>NZ_JBLYNU010000005.1:0-8178 GCF_049310145.1 Endozoicomonas sp. ALD068 | reverse complement strand
AGAAAGGGATTTGTTTATTCGTCAGCGATTGAATCATGGATGAATATCAATAACGGAGGGAAGTCTTGATGTTTCCTGCTCATTCTGGCCGTTCAGAGGGTCAAATCCCGAAAACTGATCCAAATCGGGATGCTGGTGCCGACAGTTCATCCAAGGGGATTAGCAGTTTATCTAAAAGGCATTCCAGTGATCCTTATCCCTGTGGCGTTGCGACCAGCGAAACTCCCCTGACCAAGCGTCACTGCCGTCCATCTGTTGCAGATCAGACTGCTGGCTATTCTCCTCACAATCGGGAACAACTCGGGGGCAAGGGGATGTTTTTGTGGCGCATGAAAAAGGCTGGTCTGTCTGTTCCGCCCTTCGAATGTGTGACTGCTCAAGTTATGAATGCGCTTGAACAACACCCTCTGGATAGCCATCTTTTAGACCGCTATTTTCCCGGGATTGTCCATGAGTGGGACACAGAGAACAGCCTGAGGAACATTCGTGACTACCTCAATACCTTGCCGCCTTCAGAGCAAACCAAAAGGGATGACTGGCTGTCGGGTCTGGCAGAATTTATTGCCAGTAATGATTATTACCAACAGGTTAAAGATTCTGAAGCGGCTCGACAAATAGCTGGTCTGCGCCGTCAGCTGGGTGTACTCCTTGCATCACAAGCGGTTATTGTCCGCAGCTCTGGCATCAATGAGGATAATTACGGCGATGCCCAGGCGGGCAAATACCTCTCTTTGGTTCAGGGAGAAGAAGATATTTTGCAAACCTGTCTCAAGGTCATGGCTTCAGCTTACCGGCCTGAAATCTGTCCCGAAGGCATACCGCAACCCATGGCGCTCATTATCCAACAGTGCATTGATTGTCGATATGGCGGAGTCGCCATGAGTTTTCAATCCTTTCAGGATGATACCGTCAGGATTGAGTACACACGGGGTCAGCCCAGAGGCGCAGTGGCAGGGCAGTCCGGAAACAGGCCCCACCGTATTGATATTTATCGCGAGGATCGTGAAGAAGAAGCTGCCAGCTCTCAATACTTTCCGGGGACGATCTCAAGTCGCTTCATCCTGCAAAAGAACGATAACGGCTATTCGGAAACAAGAATTGATAATGCCGATGCCCAGTCAGGCGACGTTGGACAACAACTCAGTGATGACACGGTTTCGACACTCAGTCGGAGTGGCTGACAGAGCTGGAAAAGCTTGTTACTCTGCCCCGTGGATGTGGAGTTTGCCATCGATCATCAGGGGTAGCCTGTTCCTTTTGCAGGTGCGCCCTGTTACCCGGCTTTCTGGCGGCATGGATTTTGTCGATGTCCAATACCCAAAGAGACCCTGGCCATTGGCGAGGGTGTCAGCGAAGGCCATCTGCACCGGTACACTCTGGCTGGCTAGACAGAACAGATCGGCAGACTCTATGCCAGAGGGGGCCATTGTCGTGGCCCACCATGCTGCAGACTGGATGCTTGAGCCAGAGTTCCTGAAGCGGGCAGGGGGTTTTGTCTTTGCCGAAGGAGGCTTCAATGATCATGTCGCGATCCTTATGAAACAGGCAGGAAAAACCTTGATGCTGGCCGGTGGACAGTTCGCGGTCGTGGCCGCTCAGGTTGGCCAACAGGCGACGCTGGCCTTTGCCCGCTTCAAAGGTGAGCCCGGCGCCTTTGTTGTTGTCGGTGACCTTAGCGGCGAACTTGCCAGTCGCAGAAGCCTGTCCTCTGCATTTTCTGATGTGTCGCTGCTCAGAGCCGTCCCGTCACGGGATGATTTGTCCCCCCCTGAAGGCACGATTCCTTAATGTCGCTAGCGGTTTCAATTGACTCCGGGATCCATCCGCCCGTTTAATTGCTTTTGTTTGCCTCTGAAGGCGGACTGGATTATCTGGCAAATCCCATAAAACTGAGCATGTCAACACAACGTTCAGAGTTGTTGGCAGAGATCGTGAGTCAGGGTAAATCGGTTGGTTCAGGGGGCTGAAGCATTTCTGGATGGCTACCGTGCGTTCTTGTTGCTGGCGGGAAAAACAGGTGCTTACGAGGTTCGGTTATTGCGGGATGAAATACCGACATTGTGCAACCGGTTCGAGGCGCTGAAACAGACCATCCGATCCAGTTTAGAGGCTATTATCCTGCTTCTGGATGATGGTAAAAACAGGCAGATAACATTTCATCAATGGCTGACTGCCTGTCAGCAACTGCAATCCTCTCTGCAAGCACTGAATCCTAAAGAGGCTGAGCAGGTCCGGAGTGTTCATGAGCTGATTTTTTCCTTGCACTGGCGCTTTGTAGATGCACTGGCACCGATTACTCAGCTTTCCGGTCAGGGCAAGCTATCAAAAGAAGCGAATATTACCTACCTTGATTACACAACTCAGTGCAACCCGGGAGAAAAGGCACTGCTATTGAGGCCGTCCTCGAAAGCATTAATTGAAAAGTTTGCTTGTTCAGGGACTGTCGTCATCATGGATGATGTCTTGATTGTTAACCTGGAGCTTGGAAGTCATGTATGCCTTATTGAGCTGCTTGAATACGCAGAGGGAGGCAAAGAACGAACCTTACGGCTGAAATTCTCTGATCCGTTTTATAAAGATGATGGTGTTGATACAACCGCCAAGTTAAAGCGTATGTGGTTTCTGGTGCAGTTACTGAAAGCCCTCGAACTGGATGAAAATGCTGATAGCATGAAGCTGTTTTGCAATGCGGTAGCGGGAGGCATTATCGTCGAATGCACTCGAATAAAAGCAACTGAAAACATGCAGGATGCCTTTGAAAAACTGATTGTTGTATTACGTGATATGTGTGATGTGGATTGTAAAATGCAGTACATTGAGGTTTTTGAAGGAGATCAGTGGAACTTTAGCTCACTGGCACAACGCCTGACTGGCGATGTTGCGGCAGAAGCTGACAGGTTCGCCTTTCAACATTGCCTTTTCGCAATGTATTATGAGAAGCATTTCTCCTACAGTCCTGATTATTTGCTGTTATTACCCGATCACTACCAGCAATTTATTAATTATGCCCAACGGTTTGATGAGTGTCGTAATAAATCGGAGGACGACTATCGGCAAATATTGATGAGCAATGAGATCACTGAAAAAACCCGCAGGGAATTTTTACATCATTTGTTATTCCTCGATGCCAAAAGAACGGCTCCATTGGTTGAAGATATTTATCCCGATTTGAGAGATAAATACTATGTTATAAAACCATCATCCTACAGTTACCGGCTAAGTTTTGAAGTCCCTCCGGATCTGTGGCTTTCTGGTGATAAAGAAACATTCAAAAAAGCCTTGCTGAAGCACGGACTGCAATATGGCAGTCAACGGGTTCGGAATGATAAAGACCTGGTATTACCAATCATTGCAGAGCGTCAAGAAAATCTTAAATTTGCTGGTGAAAAAATGAAGAATGATAAAGAGGTTGTCATGACTGCAATCAAAGAGGACGGCATTTGGCTGAAATATGCCAGCCTGGAAATGCGGGATGATGAAAATATTGTAAAGACCGCTATCGCCAGTTATCCACCAGCGCTGAGTTTTGCAAGTGAAAGAATCCGAAGCGACAAAAACATTATAAAAATGGTTATCGATGATAATATTGTGAACTTAAAATGTGCCAGTAAAAGAATACTGAGTGATCGCGAGTATCTGCTGAACCTGATTGAACATCATTGTCGTGTTTTCAATTATGCTGTTGATGAACTCAGGCGCGATAGGGATTTTATCCGATCAGCAATCTACAGGAACCCTGATGTTGTTCAATACCTCTCCGAGAAGACTTTAAGAATGTGTCTGAGTACTGGGAGTGCAAGTTCACAACAGAAAAATCAGCCCGAAAACGCTGAGGACCATAGCATTCTGTGTAACATCCTCTAAGCCTGATTATCAGCCAGTTGCTACCGGTTTTTTTAAGCAGGCAAGCAATAATTTTCTCATCAGATAACGCCCTCCAGTGCAAACCGAGTTGTTATTTATCCTGTTGCGTGCTTCAGGCTGAACTTTATAAAAATAGTATTGTCCAAACAAAGTAATTGATTAATGCCACAGCCATTGAACCATGGATGAATGTTAATAATAGAGGGATATCTTGATGTTTCATGCTAATTTTGGCCGTTCAGAGGGTCAAATCCTGAAAACTGATCCAAATCGGAATGCCGACGCTGGCGGTCCATCCAGGGAGGCTCGCAGCCTATCCAAAAAGCGTTTCAGTGATCCCGGTCCCTGTGGCGCTCTGACCAGGGAAACTCCTCTGGCCAAGCGTGATTGTCGTCCATCTGTTGCAGATCAGACTGCTGGCTATTCTCCTCCCAATCGGGAACAACTCGGCGGCAAGGGGATGTTTTTGCAGCGCATGAAAGAAGCGGGCCTGTCTGTTCCGCCCTTCCAATGTGTGACTGCTCAAATCATGAATGCGCTGGCACAACACCCTCTCGGTACCCATGCTTTAGACCACTATTTCCAAGGGTTTGTTGATGAACCGCTGGCAAAGACCAGCCTCAGGAACATCCGGGAATACCTCAATACCTTGCCGCCTTCAGAGCAATCCAAAAGGGATCACTGGCTGTCAGCTATGGCAACATTTATTGACAGTGATGACTTTTACGAACAGGTTAAAGATTCTGAAGCGGCCCGAAAAATCCGGGAGCTGCTCCGTCAGGTGGACCGACTCTCTGGATCACAGCCCGTGATTGTCCGCAGTTCCGGCATCAACGAAGATAACTACGGCGATGCCCAGGCAGGCAAATACCTCTCTGTCATTCAGGCAGGAGGCGATGTTTTCAGAACCTGTCTCATGGTCATGGCCTCAGGTTACCGGCCTGAAGTCTGTCCCGAAGGCATACCGCAACCCATGGCGCTGATCATCCAACAGTGTATTGACTGTCGATATGGTGGAGTCGTCATGAGCTTTCAATCTTTTCAGGATGATACCATCAGGATTGAGTACACAAAGGGTCAGCCCAAAGGCATAGTGGCAGGGCAGTCCGGTAACACGCCCCATCGTATTAATATTTGTCGCAAGGAAGGCGCTGAAAACTTTCAATACTTTCCCGGCAAGGTCTCAAGTCACTTTGTCCTGCACAAAAACAATGATGGCTATCTGGAAACAGAAATTTATGATGCGGACGCCCAATCAGACGACAGTGTTCATAAACTCAGTGATCATTTGGTTGCAAAACTCAGTCAGGCGGTGACAGAGCTGGAAAAGCTGTTGCTCTGTCCGGTGGATGTGGAGTTTGCCATCGATCATCTGGGTAACCTGTTCCTGTTGCAGGTGCGCCCTGTTACCCGGCTTTCTGGCGGCATGGATTTTGCGATGCCTATACCCAAAAAGACCCTGGCCATTGGCGAGGGTGTCAGCGAAGGCCATTGCACCGGAACACTCTGGCTGGCTGAAGAACAAGCGGCAGACTCTATGCCAGAGGGAGCCATTGTCTTAGCCCACCATGCTGCAGACTGGATGCTTGAGCCAGGGTTCCTGAAACGGGCCGGGGGTTTTGTCTTTGCCGAAGGAGGCTTCAATGATCATGTCGCGATCCTTATGAAACAGGCAGGAAAAACCTTGATGCTGGCCGGTGGACAGTTCGCGGTCGTGGCCGCTCAGGTTGGCCAACAGGCGACGCTGGCCTTTGCCCGCTTCAAAGGTGAGCCTGGCGCCTTTGTTGTTGTCGGTGACCTTAGTGGAAAACTTGCCAGTCGCAGAAGCCAGTCCTCTGCATTTTCTGATGTGTCGCTGCTCAGAGCCGTCCCGTCACGGGATGATTTGTCCCCTCCTGAAGGCACATTCCTTAATGTCGCCAGCGGTTTTCAGTGGCTCACGGATCAAAATGCCCGTTTGTTGGCATTTTTTGCCTCTGGTGGCGGACTGGATTATCTGGCAAATCCCATAAAACTGAGCATGTCACCACAACGTTCAGAGTTGCTGGCAGAGATCAGAGTCAGGGTAAATCGGCTGGTTCAGGGGGCTGAAGCATTTCTGGATGGCTACCATGCGTTCTTGTTGCTGGCGGGAAAAACAGGTGCTTACGAGGTTCGGTTATTGCGGGATGAAATACCGACATTGTGCAACCGGCTCGAGGCGCTGAAACAAACCATCCGATCCAGTTTGGAGGCTATTATCCTGCTTCTGGATGATGGTAAAAACAGGCAGATAACATTTCATCAATGGCTGACTGCCTGTCAGCAACTGCAATCCTCTCTGCAAGCACTGAATCCTAAAGAGGCTGAGCAGGTCCGGAGTGTTCATGAGCTGATTTTTGCCTTGCACTGGCGCTTTGTATCTGCACTGGCACCGATCACTCAGCTTTCCGGTCAGGGCAAGCTATCAAAAGAAAAGAAAATTACCTACCTTGATTACACAACTCAGCGCAACCCGGGAGAAAAGCTACCGCTATTGAGGCCGTCCTCGAAAGCATTAATTGAAAAGTTTGCTTGTTCAGGGACTGTCGTCATTATGAATGATGTCTTGATTGTCAACCTGAAGCTTGGAAGTCATGTGTGCCTTATTGAGCTGCTTGAATGCGCAGAGGGAGGCAAAGAACGAACCTTACGGCTGAAATTCTCTGACCAGTTTTATAAAGATGATGGTGTTGATACAACCGCCAAGTTAAAGCGTATGTGGTTTCTGGTGCAGTTACTGAAAGTGCTCCAACTGGATGAAAATGCTGATAGCATGAAGCTGTTTTGCAATGCGGTAGCGGGAGGCATTATCGTCGAATGCACTCGAATAAAAGCAACTGAAAACATGCAGGATGCCTTTGAAAAACTGATTATTGTATTACGTGATATGTGTAATGTGGATTGTAAAATGCAGTACATTAAGATTTTTGAAGGAGATCAGTGGAGCTTTAGCTCACTGGCACAACGCCTGAGCGGCGATGTTGCGGCAGAAGCTGACAGGTTCGCCTTTCAACATTGCCTTTTCGCAATGTATTATGAGGAGCATTTCTCCTACAGTCCTGATTATTTGCTGTTATTACCCGATCACTACCAGCAATTTATTAATTATGCCCAACGGTTTGCCGAGTGTCGTAATAAATCGTGTCGTAATAAATCGGAGGACGACTATCGGCAAATATTAATGAGCAATGAGATCACTGAAGAAACCCGCAGGGAATTTTTACATCATTTGTTATTCCTGGATGCCAGAAGAACGGCTCTATTGGTTGAGGATGTTTATCCCGATTTGAGAGATAAATACTATGTTATAAAACCATCATCCTACAGTTACTGGCTAAGTTTAGAAGTCCCTCCGGATCTGTGGCTTTCTGGTGATAAAGAAACATTCAAAAAAGCCTTGCTGAAGCACGGACTGCAATATGGCAGTCAACGGGTTCGGAATGATAAAGACCTGGTATTACCAATCATTGCAGAACGTCAAGGAGACCTTGAGTTTGCTAGTGAAAAAATGAAGAATGATAAAGAGGTCGTCATGACCGCAGTCAAAGAGAATGGCATTTGGCTGGATGATGCTGGCCCGGAAATGCGGGATGATGAAAATATTGTAAAGACCGCTATCGCCAGTTATCCACCAGCGCTGAGGTATGCAAGTGAACGAATCCGAAGTGATAAAAACATTATAAAAAATGGTTATCGATGATAATATTGTGAACTTAAAATGTGCCAGTAAAAGAATACTGAGTGATCGCGAGTATCTGCTGAACCTGATTGAACATCATTGTCGTGTTTTCAATTATGCTGTTGATGAACTCAGGCGCGATAGGGATTTTATCCGATCAGCAATCTACAGGAACCCTGATGTTGTTCAATACCTCTCCGAGAAGACTTTAAGAATGTGTCTGAGTACTGGGAGTGCAAGTTCACAACAGAAAAATCAGCCCGAAAACGCTGAGGACCATAGCATTCTGTGTAACATCCTCTAAGCCTGATTATCAGCCAGTTGCTACCGGTTTTTTTAAGCAGGCAAGCAATAATTTTTCTCATCCAGATAACGCCCCTCCAGTGCAAACCGAGTTGTTAAGTACCTAACCAGTTGGTTTCACATATTCTGGACGGCGGCTTTTTCCATCAGTCTGCGTTCCAACGCTGGTTGCGAGCTAGGGCTACGCGTCCGTCGTTGCGCCTTGAAGAATGAAAAAATCCACACGCTATAATATGGTAAACCGAATGGGCTGCGACTTATTTATCCTATTGCGTGCTTCAGGCTGAACTTTACAAAAAAATTATTGTCAA
>NZ_JBLYNU010000004.1:5387500-6982335 GCF_049310145.1 Endozoicomonas sp. ALD068 | reverse complement strand
ATCCAGCGCCAACGGTGAATATCTGCCTTCTCGGGGATGACAAGGCCATTGGGGCACCGGGCAGTAAGGTTCTGGTGGTGAGTCAGTGTGGATTCCCGCCTTCGCGGGAATGACGAGAATGAAGCCGGGAATGACGAGAATGAAGCCGGGAATGACGAGAATGAAGCCGGGAATGATGGAAGTCAACTCGTTCCCACGCTCCGGCGTGGGAATGCATATCTCCCCTGAAAGCCAGATACTACCACTTGAGATAACATATGGGCACCCACGCCCGCGACTTACAGGGCCTAAAAACATGGGAGCCAGAGTTTTGTGATGCCATCGAAGAAAATCGGGCTGTTCAGGTTCAGCCAACTTATTGGAATACAGGAAATGAGCTGGTAGCGGGCTTGAGCCGACTAATTCCAATGCATGCAGCGAATCCCCAAACAACATCGTCACTAGCAGAAGCAGTGATCGGACCATCGAGCAGGCAGCTTTGTTTTGTTGTGAGCGTCTCATAGATCCAGGCTAATAAAATCAGCTTCTGTGAATCCATTCGCTAGTGGAAAAAATTCGCACGTCATCCGGCCTAGGCCTGATGATTCACGTTTGCGCTAGATTTTATAGCACCGCACTGGTGAGCTTTCCATAAACGGATTTGGCAGACAGTTTGTTTTTAGAAGCTTTATCAGACGACACAAGTCTTTTTAGAAAATACTCCCACACCCATCAAGCAACTCCAGTTCCTGACAACTCTGATAAACATCAGGATCAACATCGGATAATAAAGGGTCTTGCTTTTTTAACTGTTCTATCTTACTGCACGCCCGTTGCCGCCATTCTTCCAGTATGCAGTTATCGGTATCGATTCTGGCTTTTTTAAGGAGGGTCACTGTATGCATAAGCTCCATTTCGCTCTCATACTCCTCCAGTAAATTCAGTATTTCGGTGCCAAAAATTTCTGTCTGGTTGAGCTTTAACCATAAACTGCCAAACGCCTGTTTTTGTGGTTCCAATTCATTCTCTGGCTGACATGCTTCAGCTTGCCTGGATTGAACGTTATCCAGTTTCTGCCATTGATCTGCAGTCAAATAATAGTGTTCAGATATCCCGGTGATTTTCAAAACAGTCCTGAACTGTTCCTCTGACCAGTTGCTGATGGCCATTTTTTCATCCTGTATTTCCAGCTGTGGCATTGGAAATCGGTAGTTTTGAACTCCGTCACCTGGCACCTCAACCTCAAGCCACTGCCCTTTGACGGTAAAAGACATCTCATTGAGGTTCTGCATCAACACAGAGATATAGCTCAGGGCCAACTGTTCTCCTGATTGGATAAGTCCGGAGACAGGTATCTCAACATGGTTGTTGTCGGTCGTTTGCATCCCGGACAAAAAGTGATCGGGGATATCGTGATCCCAGGGTAGAAGACTATGGGTTTTGAGCAGCGCTTCAAACAGTATCTGGATGCCTTCTTTGGTGATGTCATGGGTTTTTAGTTGCAGGCAGGCTTCAAGCAGCTTGTTTAACCAATGGGAAGAATGCTCTTTGCTGAGTTTTTGCAGGGCGCTCAACGAGGGAAACAGATCGAATACAGCCCGGGCATGGCTGGCATCCAGAAAACGCAGCTGATCATCTTTTGTTAAGGGTTGCAGAATTTCCAGATAGAGCCCTTGCATATATTCGAGTTTCAGCACTCCTGACAATGGTTGCAACAGGGCTGAGTAATGCTCCCATAGTCTTTTATCCGGCAATGACTTCAGCCGCTTGACAAAATAGACAAAACGCTCCCTGTCTTCATCGGAAGAACACAGGAACATTGCTCTATTTAACACGCGCAAAGGCACGGCTTTCATTGAATGACGCCACAAAAAATGCCGATCCTGTTGATTAGCCTGAAGGTAGCGTTTGACACTTTTCCCTCCAGAAGAAGATAAAAGCCCTATCAATGATTCCAGCATCAGAACCGTTTTAGTCTCTTTATGCAATTGGCAGAACTGTTTTAAAACCGTCCATGTTAGTGACCAGTCTGGCTTAGGGGTGGAAAGATAAAGAGCGACTGTTTTTATCTGGCGATTGTATTTATCATCTCCTTCATTATCCGGGTTGCTGTGTTCTCCGGTAAGTTCTGTAAGCAGTAACTGTTTCAGTTGTGTTTCCCGGTGTTGCAGCAGCTTGATAGCAGGTAGCCCTGCTGATGCCCAGAGCCTGGACATGATTTGCAGTAGCCTGTGATTGGGTGCCCCCCGGCAACCTATCCAGTCCAGCACTTTTTTCACAGGCTCATGTTTGGGCAAGCCTTGGCTATGATTCATGGACGAGAAAACGCGGAACAGCTTTATATTGAGCTCGCCACCCTTGTGTTTCCATTCAGGCCAACCCAACATCTCTTTCACTTCCTTTTGTTTGAGCACCCCTTTGCCATGATGCATAGATGAGAAGGCGCGGAACAGCTCCATACTGAACTCGCCATCCTTGTCTTTCCATTCCGGCCAGCCCAGCACCTCTTTCACTTCCTCTTGTTTGAGCATGCCTTTACCATTGTTCATGGATGAGAAGGAGCGGAACAGCTCCATATTGAACTCGCCATTCTTGTCTTTCCATTCCGGCCAGCCCAGCACCTCTTTCACTTGCTCATGTTTGAGCATGCCCTTGCTGCTATTCATGGACGAGAAGGCGCGGAACAGCTCCATATTGAACTCGCCATCCTTGTCTTTCCATTCCGGCCAGCCCAGCACCTCTTTCACTTCCTCATGTTTGAGCATGCCTTTGCCACTATTCATGGATGAGAAGGAGCGGAACAGCTCCATACTGAACTCGCCATCCTTGTCTTTCCATTCCGGCCAGCCCAGCACCTCTTTCACTTCCTCATGTTTGAGCATGCCTTTGCCACTGATTCATAGATGAGAAGGCGCGGAACAGCTCCATACTGAACTCGCCATCCTTGTCTTTCCATTCCGGCCAGCCCAGCACCTCTTTCACTTCCTCATGTTTGATCATGCCTTTGCCATTGTTCATGGACGAGAAGGATCGGAACAACTTCGTATTAAACTCGCCATCCTTGTCTTTCCATTCCGGCCAGCCCAGCACCTCTTTCACTTCCTCTTGTTTGAGCATGCCTTTGCCATTATTCATGGATGAGAAGGAGCGGAACAGCTCCATACTGAACTCGCCATCCTTGTCTTTCCATTCCGGCCAGCCCAGCACCTCTTTCACTTCCTCTTGTTTGAGCATGCCTTTGCCATTATTCATGGATGAGAAGGCGCGGAACAGCTCCATACTGAACTCGCCATCCTTGTCTTTCCATTCCGGCCAGCCCAGCACCTCTTTCACTTCCTCATGTTTGAGCATGCCTTTCTGACTATTCATGGATGAGAAGGAGCGGAACAGCTCCATATTGAACTCGCCATCCTTGTCTTTCCATTCCGGCCAGCCCAGCACCTCTTTCACTTCCTCATGTTTGAGCATGCCTTTGCCACTGTTCATGGATGAGAAGGCGCGGAACAGCTCCATACTGAACTCGCCATCCTTGTCTTTCCATTCCGGCCAGCCCAGCACCTCTTTCACTTCCTCATGTTTGAGCATGCCTTTGCCATTATTCATGGACGAGAAGGAGCGGAACAGCTCCATACTGAACTCGCCATCCTTGTCTTTCCATTCCGGCCAGCCCAGCACCTCTTTCACTTCCTCTTGTTTGAGCATGCCTTTGCCATTATTCATGGATGAGAAGGAGCGGAACAGCTCCATACTGAACTCGCCATCCTTGTCTTTCCATTCCGGCCAGCCCAGCACCTCTTTCACTTCCTCATGTTTGAGCATGCCTTTGCCATTGTTCATGGATGAGAAGGAGCGGAACAGCTCCATACTGAACTCGCCATCCTTGTCTTTCCATTCCGGCCAGCCCAGCACCTCTTTCACTTGCTCATGTTTGAGCATGCCTTTGCCATGATTCATAGATGAGAAGGCGCGGAACAGCTCCATACTGAACTCGCCATCCTTGTCTTTCCATTCCGGCCAGCCCAGCACCTCTTTCACTTGCTCATGTTTGAGGATGCCTTTGCCATTATTCATAGATGAGAAGGCGCGGAACAGCTCCATATTGAACTCGCCATCCTTGTCCTTCCATTCCGGCCAGCCCAGCACCTCTTTCACTTGCTCATGTTTGAGCATGCCTTTGCCATTATTCATTGACGAGAAGGATCGGAACAACTTCGTATTAAACTCGCCATCCCTGTCTTTCCATTCTGGCCAGCCCAGTATTGCTTTCACTTGCTCATGTGTGGGCACGCCTTTGCCATTATTCATGGACGAGAAGGAATTCAATACATCCAAACTTGCTAAATATTCGAGTTCACTCAGGCTACGTTCTGCGAAACTACGGATATGTTTTTTGCTATTACCCAGCATGCCGGTCAGCATGCCTGTATTTTTGAAGTTTTCAGAAAGGTGCCCAAAAAAGGCGGCGGCATTATCGAAGAAACCATTAAAAGACTTTCTATCTACAAAACCAAGCAGCTTATAAAAAGTGTTTTTTACAGTGATGTTTTTTTTCTTGAATACCGCCACCAGGGTTTGCACTTTTTTCAGCTCTTCCTGACTTAATTCGTACTTGATATTTGCTTTTATTTTTTCCAATGGGTCATCGGGGATCTGAGTGTCTGCCGGTTTCTTTTTTTTGGCCGCTGGTTCAGCAACAGCTGTTGAATTATTTCTCTTTCTACCCGGGCCCTTCTTTTTTTTCGGAGCGGGTTCTGGTGAATCCGGTTCTGCTTCTTCCCGGATTCGTCTTACCCTTTTGTTACCTTGAATGCCCGACAGGCACTTGTTGCACAACAACGCTGAAGCTGCTGTCTGATTTGCTACACGTCCTAATTCCTGTGGATTCAATGCCTTGTCACACTTCGAACAAGCGACAAGCGAATTTCCGGTATTCTGCTCAGCTGAGGGTTTCTGTGGGTCATCGCCTCCACGACCATTGGCGCCTGTCGAACCGGTTCTTCTGTTACGGGCAGCAGATCCGCTTGTCTGGCCGGTCTGACCTGTTGTTGCGGTCGTTGATGCTTTGGTCGTTCGGGAGGATGAATTCTTTTTCCCGTTACCCGTCTGTCGGCCAGAATATTTGCCAGAAACCATCTCACGGTAAACTCTGAGTTCCTGACCATTCTCTGCCAGCCATGTCTGAACCAGCCCCGGTTGAATCGTGCCAGGGTCTGACCTTTCCAGATCAAGAAGATCGGCTTCAATCACCATGATCCGGTCTGACAAAATCCGGGCCAGCGTGGTCTGGCCTGTCATAATCGCCCATAGTCGTTTGATTTGTAATATTATAAGCAGTTGCTTTTTTTGCTGCAGACAAGTTTGGACAGGATCAGGAATAAGGGTAAGGTCAGGTTGGCGCTCTGGTTCAGGACTCCCGCTGTTTCCGTCAGGTCGCTTATTGCCATCATCTCCACCGGCGGTGCCCCCGGCGATCAACGCATTGGAAGTGTTCTCCAGAACTTCAGGGGGCACGTAAAACTCCAACAACTCGTTCCCACGCTCCGGAGGGTGTCGCAAAACTCCAACAGCTCGTTCGGATGCTCTGAGGTCGTCATTCCCGCGAAGGCGGGAATCCAGCGCCAACGGTGAATATCTGCCTTCTCGGGGATGACAAGGCCATTGGGGCACCGGGCAGTAAGGTTCTGGTGGTGAGTCAGTGTGGATTCCCGCCTTCGCGGGAATGACGAGAATGAAGCCGGGAATGACGAGAATGAAGCCGGGAATGATGGAAGTCAACTCGTTCCCACGCTCCGGCGTGGGAATGCATATCTCCCCTGAAAGCCAGATACTACCACTTGAGATAACATATGGGCACCCACGCCCGCGACTTACAGGGCCTAAAAGCATGGGAGCCAGAGTTTTGTGACACCCTCGAAGAAAATCGGGCTGTTCAGGTTCAGCCAACTTATTGGAATACAGGAAATGAGCTGGTAGCGGGCTTGAGCCGACTAATTCCAATGCATGCAGCGAATCCCCAAACAACATCGTCACTAGCAGAAGCAGTGATCGGACCATCGAGCAGGCAGCTTTGTTTTGTTGTGAGCGTCTCATAGATCCAGGCTAATAAAATCAGCTTCTGTGAATCCATTCGCTAGTGGAAAAAATTCGTACGTCATCCGGCTTAGGCCTGATGATTCACGTTTGCGCTAGATTTTATAGCACCGCACTGGCAAGCTTGCCATGAACGGAGTTGACAGACAGTTGATTTTTAGAAGCTTTATAAGACGACACAAGTCTTTTTAGAAAATACTCCCACACCCATCAAGCAACTCCAGTTCCTGACAACCCTGATAAACATCAGGATCAACATCGGATAATAAAGGGTCTTGCTTTTTTAACTGTTCTATTTTACTGCACGCCCGTTGCCGCCATTCTTCCAGTATGCAGTTATCGGTATCGATTTTGGCTTTTTTAAGGAGGGTCACTGTATGCATAAGCTCCATTTCGCTCTCGTACTCCTCCAGTAAATTCAGTATTTCGGTGCCAAAAATTTCTGTCTGGTTGAGCTTTAACCATAAACTGCCAAACGCCTGTTTTTGTGGTTCCAATTCATTCTCTGCCTGACATGCTTCAGCTTGCCTGGATTGAACGTTATCCAGTTTCTGCCATTGATCTGCGGTCAAATAATAGTGTTCAGATATCCCGGTGATTTTCAAAACAGTCTTGAACTGTTCCTCTGACCAGTTGCTGATGGCCATTTTTTCATCCTGTATTTCCAGCTGTGGCATTGGAAAGCGGTAGTTTTGAACTCCGTCACCTGGCACCTCAACCTCAAGCCACTGCCCTTTGACGGTAAAAGACATCTTATTGAGGTTCTGCATCAACACAGCGATATAGCTCAGGGCCAACTGTTCTCCTGATTGGATAAGTCCGGAGACAGGTATCTCAACATGGTTGTTGTCGGTCGTTTGCATCCCGGACAAAAAGTGATCGGGGATATCGTGATCCCAGGGTAGAAGACTATGGGTTTTGAGCAGCGCTTCAAACAGTATCTGGATGCCTTCTTTGGTGATGTCATGGGTTTTTAGTTGCAGGCAGGCTTCAAGCAGCTTGTTTAACCAATGGGAAGAATGCTCTTTGCTGAGTTTTTGCAGGGCGCTCAACGAGGGAAACAGATCGAATACAGCCCGGGCATGGCTGGCATCCAGAAAACGCAGCTGATCATCTTTTGTTAAGGGTTGCAGGATTTCCAGATAGAGCCTTTGCATATAGTCGAGTTTCAGCACCGCCGACAATGGTTGCAACAGGGCTGAGTACTGCTCCCATAGTCTTTTATCCGGCAATGACTTCAGCCGCTTGACAAAAAAGACAAAACGCTCCCTGTCTTCATCGCAAGAACACAGAAAGATTGCTCTATTTAACACGCGCAAAGGCACGGCTTTCATTGAATGACGCCACAAAAAATGCCGATCCTGTTGATTAGCCTGAAGGTAACGTTTGACACTTTTTCCTCCAGAAGAAGATAAAAGCCCTATCAATGATTCCAGCATCAGAAGCGTTTTAGTCTCTTTATGCAATTGGCAGAACTGTTTTAAAACCGTCCATTTTAGCGACCAGTCTGGCTTAGGGGTGGAAAGATAAAGAGCGACTGTTTTTATCTGGCGATTGTATTTATCATCTCCTTCATTATCCGGGTTGCTGTGTTCTCCGGTAAGTTCTGTAAGCAGTAACTGTTTCAGTTGTGTTTCCCGGTGTTGCAGCACCTTGATAGCAGGTAGCCCTGCTGATGCCCAGAGCCTGGTCATAATTTGCAGTAGCCTATGATTGGGTGCCCGCCGGTAACCTATCCAGCCCAGCACTTTTTTCACAGGCTCATGTTTGGGCAAGCCTTGGCCATGATTCATGGACGAGAAAACGCGGAACAACTTCATATTGAACTCGCCATCCTTGTGTTTCCATTCCGGCCAGCCGAGCACCTCTTTCACTTCCTTTTGTTTGAGCATGCCTTTGCCACTGTTCATGGACGAGAAGGAGCGGAACAGCTCCATATTGAACTCGCCATCCTTGTCTTTCCATTCCGGCCAGCCCAACACCTCTTTCACTTCCTTATGTTTGAGCATGCCTTTGCCACTATTCATGGACGAGAAGGCGCGGAACAGCTCCATATTGAACTCGCCATCCTTGTCTTTCCATTCCGGCCAGCCCAGCACCTCTCTCACTTCCTCATGTTTGAGCATGCCCTTGCAGCTATTCATGGATGAGAAGGCGCGGAACAGCTCCATATTGAACTCGCCATCCTTGTCTTTCCATTCCGGCCAGCCCAGCACCTCTTTCACTTCCTTTTGTTTGAGCATGCCTTTGCCATGATTCATAGATGAGAAGGCGCGGAACAGCTCCATACTGAACTCGCCATCCTTGTCTTTCCATTCCGGCCAGCCCAGCACCTCTTTCACTTCCTCTTGTTTGAGCATGCCTTTGCCATTGTTCATGGATGAGAAGGAGCGGAACAGCTCCATATTGAACTCGCCATCCTTGTCTTTCCATTCCGGCCAGCCCAGCACCTCTTTCACTTCCTCTTGTTTGAGCATGCCTTTGCCATGATTCATAGATGAGAAGGAGCGGAACAGCTCCATACTGAACTCGCCATCCTTGTCTTTCCATTCCGGCCAGCCCAGCACCTCTTTCACTTCCTCATGTTTAATCATGCCCTTGCTGCTATTCATGGACGAGAAGGCACGGAACAGCTCCATATTGAACTCGCCATCCTTGTCTTTCCATTCCGGCCAGCCCAGCACCTCTTTCACTTGCTCATGTTTGAGCATGCCTTTGCCATTATTCATGGATGAGAAGGAGCGGAACAGCTCCATACTGAACTCGCCATCCTTGTCTTTCCATTCCGGCCAGCCCAGCACCTCTTTCACTTGCTCATGTTTGAGCATGCCTTTGCCATTGTTCATTGACGAGAAGGCACGGAACAGCTCCATACTGAACTCGCCATCCTTGTCTTTCCATTCCGGCCAGCCCAGCACCTCTTTCACTTGCTCATGTTTGAGCATGCCTCTTCTACTATTCATGGATGAGAAGGCGCGGAACAGCTCCATACTGAACTCGCCATCCTTGTCCTGCCATTCCGGCCAGCCCAGCACCTCTTTCACTTCCTCATGTCTGGGCAGGCCCTGACCATGATTCATGGACGAGAAGGCGCGGAACAGCTCCGTATTGAATTCGGCATTCTCATCTTTCCATTCTGGCCAGCCCAGGATTGCTTTCACTTCCTTGTGTGTGGGCACGCCTTTGTTATTATTCATGGACGAGAAGGAAGTCAAGAGATCCAAACTTGCTAAATATTCGAGTTCACTCTGGCTACTTTCGGCAAAACTACGGATATGTTTTTTTCTATTATGTAGCATGCCGGTCAGCATGCCTGTATTTTTGAAGTTTTCAGAAAGGTGCCCAAAAAAAGCGGTGGCATTATCGAAAAAGCCATTAAAAGAATCTCTATCTACGAAACCAAGCAGCTTATAAAAAGTGTTTTTTACAGTGATGTTTTTTTCCTTGAATACCTCTATCAGGGTTTGCGCTTTTTCCAGCTCTTCCTGACTTAATTCGTACTTGATATTTGCTTTTATTTTTTCCAGTGGGTCATCGGAGATCTGGGTGTCTGGCGGTTTCTTTTTTTTGGCCGGTGGTTCAGCAACAGCTGTTGAACTATTTCTCTTTCTACCCGGGCCCTTCTTTTTTTTCGGAGCGGGTTCTGATGAATCCGGTTCTGCTTCTTCCCGGATTCGTCTTACCCTTTTGTTACCTTGAATGCCCGACAGGCACTTGTTGCACAACAACGCTGAAGCTGCTGTCTGATTTGCTACACGTCCTAATTCCTGTGGATTCAATGCCTTGTCACACTTCGAACAAGCGACAACCGAATGTCCGGTATTCTGCTCAGCTGAGGGTTTCTGTGGGTCATCGCCTCCACGACCATTGGCGCTTGTCGAACCGGTTCCCCTGTTACGGGCAGCAGATCCGCTTGTCTGGCCGGTCTGACCTGTTGTCGCGGTCGTTGATGCTTTGGTCGTTCGGGAGGATGAATTCTTTTTCCCGTTACCCGTCTGTCGGCCAGAATATTTGCCAGAAACCATCTCACGGTAAACTCTGAGTTCCTGACCATTCTCTGCCAGCCATGTCTGAACCAGCCCCGGTTGCATCGTGCCAGGGTCTGACCTTTCCAGATCAAGAAGATCGGCTTCAATCACCATGATCCGGTCTGACAAAATCCGGGACAGGGTGGTCTGGCCTGCCATAATCGCCCATAGTCGTTTGATTTGTAATATTACAAGTAGTTGCTTTTTTTGCTGCAGACAAGTTTGGACAGGATCAGGAATAAGGGTAAGGTCAGGTTGGCGCTCTGGTTCAGGACTCCCGCTGTTTCCGTCAGGTGGCTTATTGCCATCATCTCCACCGGCGGTGCCCCCGGCGATCAACGCATTGGAAGTGTTCTCCAGAACTTCAGGGGGCACGTAAAACTCCAACAACTCGTTCCCACGCTCCGGAGGGTGTCGCAAAACTCCAACAGCTCGTTCGGATGCTCTGAGGTCGTCATTCCCGCGAAGGCGGGAATCCAGCGCCAACGGTGAATATCTGCCTTCTCGGGGATGACAAGGCCATTGGGGCACCGGGCAGTAAGGTTCTGGTGGTGAGTCAGTGTGGATTCCCGCCTTCGCGGGAATGACGAGAATGAAGCCGGGAATGACGAGAATGAAGCCGGGAATGACGAGAATGAAGCCGGGAATGATGGAAGTCAACTCGTTCCCACGCTCCGGCGTGGGAATGCATATCTCCCCTGAAAGCCAGATACTACCACTTGAGATAACATATGGGCACCCACGCCCGCGACTTACAGGGCCTAAAAGCATGGGAGCCAGAGTTTTGTGATGCCATCGAAGAAAATCGGGCTGTTCAGGTTCAGCCAACTTATTGGAATACAGGAAATGAGCTGGTAGCGGGCTTGAGCCGACTAATTCCAATGCATGCAGCGAATCCCCAAACAACATCGTCACTAGCAGAAGCAGTGATCGGACCATCGAGCAGGCAGCTTTGTTTTGTTGTGAGCGTCTCATAGATCCAGGCTAATAAAATCAGCTTCTGTGAATCCATTCGCTAGTGGAAAAAATTCGTACGTCATCCGGCTTAGGCCTGATGATTGACGTTTGCGCTAGATTTTATAGCACCGCACTGGCGAGCTTGCCATAAACGGATTTGGCAGACAGTTTGTTTTCAGAAGCTTTATCAGACGACACAAGTCTTTTTAAAAAATACTCCCACACCCATCAAGCAACTCCAGTTCCTGACAACCCTGATAAACATCAGGAGCAACATCGGATAATAAAGGGTCTTGCTTTTTTAACTGTTCTATTTTTCTGCACGCCCGTTGCCGCCATTCTTCCAGTATGCGGTTATCGGTATCGATTCTGGCTTTTTTAAGGAGGGTCACTGTATGCATAAGCTCCATTTCGCTCTCGTACTCCTCCAGTAAATTCAGTATTTCGGTGCCAAAAATTTCTGTCTGGTTGAGCTTTAACCATAAACTGCCAAACGCCTGTTTTTGTGGTTCCAATTCATTCTCTGGCTGACATGCTTCAGCTTGCCTGAATTGAACGTTATCCAGTTTCTGCCATTGATCTGCAGTCAAATAATAGTGTTCAGATATCCCGGTGATTTTCAAAACAGTCCTGAACTGTTCCTCTGACCAGTTGCTGATGGCCATTTTTTCATCCTGTATTTCCAGCTGTGGCATTGGAAAGCGGTAGTTTTGAACTCCATCACCTGGCACCTCAACCTCAAGCCACTGCCCTTTGACGGTAAAAGACATCTCATTGAGGTTCTGCATCAACACAGCGATATAGCTCAGGGCCAACTGTTCTCCTGATTGGATAAGTCCGGAGACAGGTATCTCAACATGGTTGTTGTCGGTCGTTTGCATCCCGGACAAAAAGTGATCGGGGATATCGTGATCCCAGGGTAGAAGACTATGGGTTTTGAGCAGCGCTTCAAACAGTATCTGGATGCCTTCTTTGGTGATGTCATGGGTTTTTAGTTGCAGGCAGGCTTCAAGCAGCTTGTTTAACCAATGGGAAGAATGCTCTTTGCTGAGTTTTTGCAGGGCGCTCAACGAGGGAAACAGATCGAATACAGCCCGGGCATGGCTGGCATCCAGAAAACGCAGCTGATCATCCTTTGTTAAGGGTTGCAGGATTTCCAGATAGAACCTTTGCATAGAGTCGAGTTTCAGCACCGCCGACAATGGTTGCAACAGGGCTGAGTAATGCTCCCATAGTCTTTTATCCGGCAATGACTTCAGCCGCTTGGCAAAATAGACAAAACGCTCCCTGTCTTCATCGGAAGAACACAGGAACATTGCTCTATTTAACACGCGCAAAGGCACGGCTTTCATTGAATGACGCCACAAAAAATGCCGATCCAGTTGATTAGCCTGAAGGTAACGTTTGACACTTTTCCCTCCAGAAGAAGATAAAAGCCCTATCAATGATTCCAGCATCAGAACCGTTTTAGTCTCTTTATGGTATTGGCAGAACTGTTTTAAAACTGTCCATGTTAGCGACCAGTCTGGCTTAGGGGTGGAAAGATAAAGAGCGACTGTTTTTATCTGGCGATTGTATTTATCATCTCCTTCATTATCCGGGTTGCTGTGTTCTCCGGTAAGTTCTGTAAGCAGTAACTGTTTCAGTTGTGTTTCCCGGTGTTGCAGCATCTTGATAGCAGGTAGCCCTGCTGATGCCCAGAGCCTGGTCATGATTTGCAGTAGCCTGTGATTGGGCGCCCCCCGGCAACCTATCCAGTCCAGCACTTTTTTCACAGGCTCATGTTTGGGCAAGCCTTGGCTGTGATTCATGGACGAGAAAACGCGGAACAGCTTTATATTGAGCTCGCCACCCTTGTGTTTCCATTCAGGCCAGCCGAGCACCTCTTTCACTTTCTCATGTTTGAGCATGCCTCTGCCATTATTCATGGATGAAAAAGCGCGGAACAGCTCCATATTGAACTCGCCATCCTTGTCTTTCCATTCCGGCCAACCCAAGATCTCTTTCACTTTCTCATGTTTGAGCATGCCTTTGCTATTATTCATGGACGAGAAGGCGCAGAACAGCTCCATATTGAACTCGCCATCCTTGTCTTTCCATTCCGGCCAGCCCAGCACCTCTTTCACTTCCTCATGTTTGAGGATGCCTTTGCCATGATTCATAGATGAGAAGGTGCGGAACAGCTCCATACTGAACTCGCCATCCTTGTCTTTCCATTCCGGCCAGCCCAGCACCTCTTTCACTTCCTCATGTTTGAGCATGCCCTTTCTACTATTCATGGATGAGAAGGAGCGGAACAGCTCCATACTGAACTCGCCATCTCTGTCTTTCCATTCCGGCCAGCCCAGCACCTCTTTCACTTCCTCTTGTTTGAGCATGCCTTTACCATTGTTCATGGATGAGAAGGAGCGGAACAGCTCCATATTGAACTCGCCATCCTTGTCTTTCCATTCCGGCCAGCCCAGCACCTCTTTCACTTGCTCATGTTTGAGGATGCCTTTGCCATGATTCATAGACGAGAAGGCGCGGAACAGCTCCATATTGAACTCGCCATCCTTGTCTTTCCATTCCGGCCAGCCCAGCACCTCTTTCACTTCCTCATGTTTAATCATGCCTTTGCTGATATTCATGGATGAGAAGACGCGGAACAGCTCCATACTGAACTCGCCATCCTTGTCTTTCCATTCCGGCCAGCCCAGCACCTCTTTCACTTGCTCATGTTTGAGGATGCCTTTGCCATGATTCATAGACGAGAAGGATCGGAACAGCTCCATATTGAACTCGCCATCCTTGTCTTTCCATTCCGGCCAGCCCAACACCTCTTTCACTTCCTTTTGTTTGAGCATGCCTTTGCCATTATTCATGGATGAGAAGGAGCGGAACAGCTCCATACTGAACTCGCCATCCTTGTCTTTCCATTCCGGCCAACCCAGCACCTCTTTCACTTCCTCTTGTTTGAACATGCCTTTGCCATGATTCATAGACGAGAAGGAGCGGAACAGCTCCATACTGAACTCGCCATCCTTGTCCTTCCATTCCGGCCAGCCCAGCACCTCTTTGACTTCCTTTTGTTTGAGCATGCCTTTACCATTGTTCATGGATGAGAAGGAGCGGAACAGCTCCATATTGAACTCGCCATCCTTGTCTTTCCATTCCGGCCAGCCCAGCACCTCTTTCACTTGCTCATGTTTGAGGATGCCTTTGCCATGATTCATAGACGAGAAGGATCGGAACAATTTCGTATTAAACTCACCATCCCTGTCTTTCCATTCTGACCAGCCCAGTATTGCTTTCACTTGCTCATGTGTGGGCACGCCTTTGCCATTATTCATGGACGAGAAAGAGCGGAATAGCTCTATATTGAACTCGCCATTCTTGTCTTTCCATTCCGGCCAGCCCAGTATTGCTTTTACTTCCTCATCTGTGGGCACGCCTTTGCCAGCGTTCATGGACGATAAGGATGTCAATACATCCAGACTTGCTAAATATTCGAGTTCATTCTGGCTACGCTCTGCAAAACTACGGATATG
The DNA here is from genome assembly GCF_049310145.1 of Endozoicomonas sp. ALD068. NCBI lineage: Bacteria > Pseudomonadati > Pseudomonadota > Gammaproteobacteria > Oceanospirillales > Endozoicomonadaceae > Endozoicomonas > Endozoicomonas sp. ALD068. The sequence goes on along the minus strand of NZ_JBLYNU010000004.1, from coordinate 6,967,751 downwards.
TTTTTTGCTATTATTCAGCATGCCGGTCAGCATGCCTGTGTTTTTGACGTTTTTAGAAAGGTGCCCAAAAAAGGCGGCAGCATTATCGAAGAAGCCATTAAAATAATCTCTATCTACGAAACCAAGCAGCTTATAAAAAGTGTTTTTTACAGTGATGTTTTTTTCCTTGAATACCGCCATTAAGGTTTGCACTTTTTCCAGCTCTTCCTGACTTAATTCGTACTTGATATTTGCTTTTATTTTTCCTAATGGTTCATCGGGAATTTGAGTGTCTGCCGGTTTCTTTTTTTTGGCCGCTGGTTCAGCAACAGCGGTTGAATTATTTCTCTTTCTACCCGGGCCCTTCTTTTTTTTCGGAGCGGGCTCTGATGCATCTGGTTCTGCTTCTTCCCGGATTCGTCTTACCCTTTTGTTACCTTGAATGCCCGACAGGCACTTGTTGCACAACAATGCTGAAGCTGCTGTCTGATTTGCTACACGTCCTAATTCCTGTGGATTCAATGCCTTGTCACACTTCGAACAAGCGACAAGCGAATTTCCGGTATTCTGCTCGGCTGAGGGGTTTAGTGGGTCATCGTCTCCACGACCATTGGCGCCTGTCGAACCGGTTCCCCTTTTACGGGCAGCAGATCCGCTTGTCTGGCCGGTCTGACCTGTTGCCGCAGTCGTTGATGCTTTGGCCGTTCGGGAGGATGAATTCTTTTTCCCGTTACCAGCCTGACGGCCAGAATATTTGCCAGAAATAATCTCACGGTAAACTCTGAGTTCCTGACCATTCTCTGCCAGCCATGTCTGAACCAGACCCGGTTGAATCGTGCCAGGGTCTGACCTTTCCAGATCAAGAAGATCGGCTTCAATCACCATGATCCGGTCTGACAAAATCCGGGCCAGCGTTGTTTGGCCTGTGATAATCGCCCATAGTCGTTTGATTTGTAATATTAGAAGCAGTTGCTTTTTTTGCTGCAGACAAGTTTGGACAGGATCAGGAATAAGGGTAAGGACAGGTTGGGGTTCTGGGTCAGGACTCCCGCTGTTTCCGTCAGGTGGCTTATTGCCATCATCTCCACCGGCGGTGCCCCCGGCGATCAACGCATTGGAAGTGTTCTCCAGAACTTCAGGGGGCACGTAAAACTCCAACAACTCGTTCCCACGCTCCGGAGGGTGTCGCAAAACTCCAACAGCTCGTTCGCATGCTCTGAGGTCGTCATTCCCGCGAAGGCGGGAATCCAGCGCCAACGGTGAATATCTGCCTTCTCGGGGATGACAAGGCCATTGGGGCACCGGGCAGTAAGGTTCTGGTGGTGAGTCAGTGTGGATTCCCGCCTTCGCGGGAATGACGAGAATGAAGCCGGGAATGACGGGAGTCAACTCGTGACACCCTCGAAGAGGATCGGGCTGTTCAGGTTCAGCCAACTTATTGGAATACAGGAAATGAGCTGGTAGCGGGCTTGAGCCGACTAATTCCAATGCATGCAGCGAATCCCCAAACAACATCGTCACTAGCAGAAGCAGTGATCGGACCATCGAGCAGGCAGCTTTTTTTGTTGTGAGCGTCTCATAGATCCCGGCTAATAAAATCAGCTTCTGTGACTCCATGCTAGTGGAAAAAATTCGTACGTCATCCAGCTTAGGCCTGATGATTCACGTTTGCGCTAGATTTTATAGCACCGCACTGGCAAGCTTGCCATAAACGGAGTTGGCAGACAGTTTTTTTTAGAAGCCTTATCAGACGACATAAGTCTTTTTAGAAAATACTCCCACACCCATCAAGCAACTCCAGTTCCTGACAACCCTGATAAACATCAGGATCAACATCCGATAATAAAGGGTCTTGCTTTTTTAACTGTTCTATTTTATTGCACGCCCGTTGCCGCCATTCTTCCAGTATGTGGGTAGCGGTATCGATTTTGGCTTTTTTAAGGAGGGTCACTGTATGCATAAGCTCCATTTCGCTCTCATACTCCTCCAGTAAATTCAGTATTTCGCTGCCAAAAATTTCTGTCTGGTTGAGCTTCAACCATAAACTGCCAAACGCCTGTTTTTGTGGTTCCAATTCATTCTCTGGCTGACATGCTTCAGCTTGCCTGGATTGAACGTTATCCAGTTTCTGCCATTGATCTGCAGTCAAATAATAGTGTTCAGATATCCCGGTGATTTTCAAAACAGTCCTGAACTGCTCTTCTGACCAGTTGCTGATGGCCATTTTTTCATCCTGTATATCCAGCTGTGGCATTGGAAAGCGGTAGTTTTGAACTCCGTCACCTGGCACCTCAACCTCAAGCCACTGCCCTTTGACGGTAAAAGACATCTCATTGAGGTTCTGCATCAACACAACGATATAGCTCAGGGCCAACTGTTCTCCTGACTGGATTAGTCCGGAGACAGGTATCTCAACATGGTTATTGTCGGTCGTTTGCATCCCGGACAAAAAGTGATCGGGGATATCGTGATCCCAGGGTAGAAGACTATGGGTTTTGAGCAACGCTTCAAACAGTATCTGGATGCCTTCTTTGGTGATGTCATGGGTTTTTAGTTGCAGGCAGGCTTCAAGCAGCTTGCTTAACCAATGGGAAGAATGCTCTTTGCTGAGTTTTTGCAGGGCGCTTAACGAGGGAAACAGGTCGAACACAACGCGGGCGTGGCTGGCATCCAGAAAACGCAGCTGATCATCCTTTGTTAAGGGTTGCAGGATTTCCAGATAGAGCCCTTGCATATATTCGAATTTCAGCACTCCTGACAATGGTTGCAACAGAGCTGAATACTGCTCCCATAATCTTTTATCTGGCAATGACTTCAGCCGCTTGGCAAAATAGACAAAACGCTCCCTGTCTTCATCGGAAGAACACAGGAACATTGCTCTATTTAACACGCGCAAAGGCACGGTTTTCATTGAATGACGCCACAAAAAATGCCGCTCCAGTTGATTAGCCTGAAGGTAGCGTTTGACGCTTTTCCCTCCGGAAGAAGATAAAAGTCCTATCAATGATCCCAGCATCAGAACCGTTTTAGTCTGTTCATGAAATTGGCAGAACTGTTTTAAAACCGTCCATTTTAGCGACCAGTCTGCCTTGGGGGTGGAAAGATAAAGGGCGACTGTTTTTATCTGGTGATTGTATTTATCCTCTCCTTCATTATCCGAGTTGCTGTGTTCTCCGGTAAGTTCTGCAGGCAGTAACTGTTTCAGTTGTGTTTCCCAGTGTTGCAACAGCTTGATAGCAGGAAGCCCTGCCGATGCCCAAAGCCTGGGCATGATTTGCAGTAGCCTGTGATTGGGCGCCCCCCGGCAATCTATCCAGTCCAGCACCTCTTTTACTTTCTCTTGTTTGAGCATTCCTTTACCATTGTTCATGGATGAGAAGGAGCGGAATAGCTCAATGTTGAACTCGCCATCCCTGTCTTTCCATTCCGACCAGGCCAGCACCTCTTTCACTTCCTCATGTTTAAGCACGCCCTTGCCATGACTCATAGATGAGAAGGCGCGGAACAGCTCCATATTGAACTCACCATGCCTGTCTTTCCATTCCGGCCAGCCCAGCACCTCTCTCACTTCCTCATGTTTGAGCATGCCTTTGCCACCATTCATGGATGAGAAGGCGCGGAACAGCTCAATGTTGAACTCGCCATGCTTGTCTTTCCATTCCGACCAGGCCAGCAGCTCTTTCACATACTCATGTTTGAGGATGCCTTTGCAATGATTCATAGATGAGAAGGCGCGGAACAGCACCATATTGAACTCGCCATCCTTGTCTTTCCATTCCAGCCAGCCCAGCACCTCTTTCACTTCCTCATGTTTGAGCATGCCTTTTCCACTGTTCATGGATGAGAAGGCGCGGAACAGCTCCATATTGAACTCGTCATCCTTGTCTTTCCATTCCGGCCAGCCCAGCACCTCTTTCACTTCCTCATGTTTAAGGATGCCCTTACCATGATTCATAGATGAGAAGGCGCGGAACAGCTCTATACTGAACTCACCATCCTTGTTTCTCCATTCCAGCCAGCCCAGCACTTCTTTCACTTGCTCATGTTTGAGCATGCCTTTGTCATGATTCCTGGACGAGAAGGCGCGGAACAGCTCAATGTTGAACTCGCCATCCTTGTCTTTCCATTCCGGCCAGCCCAGCACCTCTTTCACTTGCTCATGTTTGAGGATGCCTTTGCCATGATTCATAGATGAGAAGGCGCGGAACAGCTCCATACTGAACTCGCCATCCTTGTCCTTCCATTCCGGCCAGCACAGCACCTCTTTCACTTGCTCATGTTTGAGTACACCCTTGCAATGACTCATAGATGAGAAGGAGCGGAACAGCTCCATATTGAACTCGCCATCCTTGTCCTTCCATTCCGGCCAGCCCAGCGCCTCTCTCACTTCCTCATGTTTGAGGATGCCTTTGCCATGATTCATAGATGAGAAGGAGCGGAACAGTTCCATACTGAACTTGCCATCCTTGTCTTTCCATTCCGGCCAGCTCAGTACCTCTTTCACTTGCTCATGTTTGAGCATGCCTTTTCCATTGTTCATGGATGAGAAGGAGCGGAACAGCTCCATACTGAACTCGCCATCCTTGTCTTTCCATTCCAGCCAGCCCAGCACCTCTTTCACTTGTTCATGTTTGAGCAAGCCTTTGCAACTATTCATTGACGAGAAGGAACGGAACAACTTCGTATTAAACTCGCCATCCCTGTCTTTCCATTCTGGCCAGCCCAGTGTTGCTTTCACTTGCTCATGTGTGGGCGCGCCTTTCCTACTATTCATGGACGAAAAGGAATTCAATACATCCAAACTTGCTAAATATTCGAGTTCACTCAGGCTACGTTCTGCGAAACTACGGATATGTTTTTTTTTATTACCCAGCATGCCGGTCAGCATGCCTGTATTTTTGACGTTTTCAGAAAGATGCCCAAAAAAAGCGGTGGCATTATCGAAGAAGCCATTAAAAGAATCTCTATCCACGAAACCAAGCAGCTTATAAAAAGTGTTTTTTACAGTGACGTTTTTTTTCTTGAATACCGCCATCAGGGTTTGCACTTTTTTCAGCTCTTCCTGACTTAATTCGTACTTGATATTTGCTTTTATTTTTTCTAACGGATCATCGGGAATTTGAGTGTCTGGCAGTTTCTTTTTTTTGGCCGGTGATTCAGCAACAGCTGTTGAACTACTTCTTTTTCTACCCGGGCCTTTCTTTTTTTTCGGAGCGGGTTCTGGTGGATCCGATTCTGCTTCTTCCCGGATTCGTCTTACCCTTTCGTAACCTTGAATGCCCGACAGGCACTTGTTGCACAACAACGCTGAAGCTGTTGTCTGATTTGCTACACGTCCTAATTCCTGTGGATTCAATACCTTGTCACACTTCGAACAAGCTACATGCGAATGTCCGGCATCCTGCCCAGCTGAGGGTTTCAGTGGGTCATCGCCTCCACGACCATTGGCGCCTGTCGAACCGGTTCCCCTTTTACGGGCAGCAGGTCTCCTTGTCTGGCCAGTCTGACCTGTTGCTGCGGTCGTTGATGTTTTGGTCGTTCGGGAGGATGAATTCTTTTTCCCGTTACTCACCTGCCGACCAGAATATTTGCCAGAAACTATCTCACGGTAAACTCTGAGTTCCTGACCATTCTCTGCCAGCCATGTTTGAACCAGCCCCGGTTGAATCGTGCCTGGGTCTAACCTTTCCAGATCAAGAAGATCGGCTTCAATCACCATGATCCGGTCTGACAAAATCCGGGCCAGCGTGGTCTGGCCAGCCATAATAGCCCATAGTCGTTTGATTTGTAATATTATAAGCAGTTGCTTTTTTTGCTGCAGACAAGTTTGGACAGGATCAGGAATAGCTCTGAGGTCGTCATTCCCGCGAAGGCGGGAATCCAGCGCCAACGGTGGCTCCCTGCCTTCTCGGGGATGACAAGGCCAGGGGGGCACCGGGCAGTATGGTTCTGGTGGTGAGTCAGTGTGGATTCCCGCCTTCGCGGGAATGACGAGAATGAAGCCGGGAATGAAGCCGGGAATGAAGCCGGGAATGAAGCCGGGAATGACGGGAGTCAACTCGTGACACCCTCGAAGAGGATCGGGCCGTTCAGGTTCAGCCAACTTATTGGAAGACAGGAAATGAGCTGGTAGCGGGCTTGAGCCAACTAATTCCAATGCCTGCAGCGAATCTCCAAACAACATCGTCACTAGCACAAGCAGTGATCGGACCATCGAGCAGGCAGCTTTTTTTTGTTGTGAGCGTCTCATAGATCCAGGCTAATAAAATCAGCTTCTGTGAATCCATTCGCTAGTGGAAAAAATTCGTACGTCATCCGGCTTGGGCATGCGGATTCAGGTTTGCGCTAGATTTTATAGCACCGCACTGGCAAGCTTGCCATGAACGGAGTTGGCAGACAGTTTGTTTTTAGAAGCTTCATCAGACGACACAAGTCTTTTTAGAAAATACTCCCGCATCCATCAAGCAGCTCCAGTTCCTGACAACCCTGATAAACAACAGGATCAACATCGGATAATAAAGGGTCTTGCTTTTTTAACTGTTCTATTTTGTTGCACGCCCGTTGCCGCCATGCTTCCAGTATGTGGGTAGCGCTATCGATTCTGGCTTTTTTAAGGAGGGTCACTGTATGCATAAGCTCCATTTCACTCTCATACTCCTCCAGTAAATTCAGTATTTCGCTGCCAAAAATTTCTGTCTGGTTGAGCTTTAACCATAAACTGCCAAACGCCTGTTTTTGCGGTTCCAATTCATTCTCTGGTTGACATGCTACAGCTTGCCTGGATTGAACGTTATCCACTTTCTGCCATTGATCTGCAGTCAAATAATAGTGTTCAGATATCCCGGTGATTTTCAAAAAAGTCCGGAACTGCTCCTCTGACCAGTTGCTGATGGCCATTTTTTCATCCTGTATTTCCAGCTGTGGCATTGGGTAGCGATAGGTCTGAACATCATCATCCGGCACCTCAACCTCAAGCCATTGTCTTTTGACGGTAAAAGACATCTCGTTGAGGTTCTGCATCAATACGGCAATATAGCTCAGGGCCAACTGTTCTCCTGACTGGATAAGTCCGGAGACAGGTATCTCAACATGGTTATTGTCGGTCGTTTGCATCCCGTACAAAAAGTGATCGGGAATATCGTTATCCCAGGGTAGAAGACTATGGGTTTTGAGCAGCGCTTCAAACAGTATCTGGATGCCTTCTTTGGTGATGTCATGGGTTTTTAGTTGCAGGCAGGCTTCAAGCAGCTTGCTTAACCAATGGGAAGAATGCTCTTTGCTGAGTTTTTGCAGGGCGCTTAACGAGGGAAACAGGTCGAACACAACGCGGGCGTGGCTGGCATCCAGAAAACGCAGCTGATCATCCTTTGTTAAGGGTTGCAGGATTTCCAGATAGAGCCCTTGCATATATTCGAATTTCAGCACTCCTGACAATGGTTGCAACAGAGCTGAATACTGCTCCCATAATCTTTTATCTGGCAATGACTTCAGCCGCTTGGCAAAATAGACAAAACGCTCCCTGTCTTCATCGGAAGAACACAGGAACATTGCTTTATTTAACACACGCAAAGGCACGGCTTCCATTAAATGACGCCACAAAAAATGCCGATCCAGTTGATTAGCCTGAAGGTAACGTTTGACGCTTTTTCCTCCAGAAGAAGATAAAAGCCCTATCAATGATCCCAGCATCAGAACCGTTTTAGTCTGTTCATGAAATTGGCAGAACTGTTTTAAAACCGTCCATTTTAGCGACCAGTCTGCCTTGGGGGTGGAAAGATAAAGAGCGACTGCTTTTATCTGGCGATTGTATTTATCCTCTCCTTCATTATCCGAGTTGCTGTGTTCTCCGGTAAGTTCTGCAGGCAGTAACTGTTTCAGTTGTGTTTCCCAGTGCTGCAGCAGCTTAATAGCAGGAAGCCCTGCCGATGCCCAAAGCCTGGGCATGATTTGCAGTAACCTGTGATTGGGTGCCCCCCGGCAATCTATCCAGTCCAGCACCTCTTTTACTTTCTCTTGTTTGAGCATGCCTTTACCATTGTTCATGGATGAGAAGAAGCGGAATAGCTCAATGTTGAACTCGCCATCCCTGTCTTTCCATTCCGACCAGGCCAGCACCTCTTTCACTTCCTCATGTTTATGCACGCCCTTGCCATGACTCATGGATGAGAAGGCGCGGAACAGCTCCATACTGAACTCACCATGCCTGTCTTTCCATTCCGGCCAGCCCAGGACCTCTTTCACTTGCTCATGTTTGAGCACTCCTTTGCCATTATTCATGGATGAGAAGGAGCGGAACAGCTCAATGTTGAACTCGCCATGCTTGTCTTTCCATTCCGACCAGGCCAGCAGCTCTTTCACATGCTCATGTTTGAGGATGCCTTTGCAATGATTCATAGATGAGAAGGCGCGGAACAGCACCATATTGAACTCGCCATCCTTGTCTTTCCATTCCAGCCAGCCCAGCACCTCTTTCACTTCCTCATGTTTGAGCATGCCTTTTCCACTGTTCATGGATGAGAAGGCGCGGAACAGCTCCATATTGAACTCGTCATCCTTGTCTTTCCATTCCGGCCAGCCCAGCACCTCTTTCACTTCCTCATGTTTGAGGATGCCCTTGCCATGATTCATAGATGAGAAGGCGCGGAACAGCTCTATACTGAACTCGCCATCCTTGTTTCTCCATTCCAGCCAGCCCAGCACTTCTTTCACTTGCTCATGTTTGAGCATGCCTTTGTCATGATTCCTGGACGAGAAGGCGCGGAACAGCTCAATGTTGAACTCGCCATCCTTGTCTTTCCATTCCGGCCAGCCCAGCAGCTCTTTCACTTGCTCATGTTTGAGAATGCCTTTGCCATGATTCATAGATGAGAAGGCGCGGAACAGCTCCATACTGAACTCGCCATCTTTGTCTTTCCATTCCGGCCAGCCCAGCACCTCTCTCACTTCCTCATGCCTGGGTACGCCGTGGCCATTATTCATGGACGAGAAAGAGCGGAACAGTTCGATATTGAACTCGCCATCTTTGTGTTTCCATTCAGACCAGCCCAGTATTGCTTTCACTTGCTCATGTGTGGGCACGCCTTTGCGATTATTCATGGACGAGAAAGAAGTCACTGCATCTAACCTCGCTAAATATTCGAGTTCATCCTGGCTACGCTCTGCAAAACTACGGATATGTTTTTTTCTACTATGCAGCATGCCGGTCAGCATACCTGTATTTTTGACGTTTTCAGAAAGGTGCCCAAAAAAGGCGGTGGCATTATCGAAGAAGCCATTAAAAGAATCTCTATCTACGAAACCAAGCAACTTATAAAAAGTGTTTTTTACAGTGATGTTTTTTTTCTTGAATACCGCCAACAGGGTTTGCACTTTTTCCAGCTCTTCCTGACTTAATTCGTACTGGATATTGGCTTTTACTTTTTGTAACGGATCATCGGGAATTTGAGTGTCTGGCGGTTTCTTTTTTTTAGCCGGTGGTTCAGCAACAGCGGTTGAATTATTTCTTTTTCTACCCGGGCCCTTCTTTTTTTTCGGAGCGGGTTCTGATGAATCCGATTCTGCTTCTTCCCTGATTCGTCTTACCCTTTCGTAACCTTGAATGCCCGACAGGCACTTGTTGCACAACAACGCTGAAGCTGTTGTCTGATTTGCTACACGTCCTAATTCCTGTGGATTCAATACCTTGTCACACTTCGAACAAGCTACATGCGAATGTCCGGCATCCTGCCCAGCTGACGGTTTCAGTGGGTCATCGCCTCCACGACCATTGCCGCCTGTCGAACCGGCTCCCAAGTTACGGGCAGAAGGTCCGCTTGTCTGGCCGGTCTGACCTGTTGTTGTGGTCGTAGATGCTTTGGTCGTTCGGGAGGATGAATTCTTTTTCCCGTTAGCTGTCTGTCGGCCAGAATATTTGCCAGAAACCATCTCACGGTAAACTCTGAGTTCCTGACTATTCTCTGCCATCCATGTCTGAACCAGCCCCAGTTGAATCGTGCCAGGGTCTGACCTTTCCAGATCAAGAAGATCGGCTTCAATCACCATGATCCGATCTGACAAAATCCGGGCCAGCGTGGTCTGGCCTGTCATAATTGCCCAATGTCGTTTGATTCGTAATATTAGAAGCAGTTGCTTTTTTTGCCGCAGACAAGTTTGGACAGGATCAGGAATAAGGGTAAGGTCAGGTTGGGGTTCTGGGTCAGGACTCCCGCTGTTTCCGTCAGGTGGCTTATCGCCGCCACCTCCCCCGCCAGCGCCCGTGGCGATCAGCATATTGGAATTATTCACCAGGACTTCAAGGGGCTCAGCAACAAGATCAATGCGGTGTGTTGGCTTCATTGATAACACCGGGGAGAGAGGCCGCTTGAGAGACTGAAGAGGTCTGTTATTCGGCAGCAACTGCAGCAAACTGAGGGTGAACTGCATAAAATCAAACGGAAGAGGAATGGGCTGTTCAGGATCAAACAACTTATCAGTATACAAGAAATGTGCTGGCATCGGGCCTGAGCCGACTAGTTCCACGGCAGGCAGCGACTCCCCAAACATTATTGTCATTAGCAGAAGCAGTGATCGTACCCTCGAGAAGGCAGTTTTGCTTTTTTGTGAACGTTTCATAGATTCAAGCTTAAAATTTCAGAGATTAGTTTCTCTGAAGCGTCTATCTTTAGGCATGAATATATGTCACGAACAATGTCTCAGAGACAAAAACACTAAAGCTAAGGACTTTTATTTGATGTCGAACAAAAATGCTCAACACTTGGATAGCCTGTATAAGAAGTTCCTGATCATCCCCCTTATACTGCTGTTATCAGGGTGTTCAATGCCGGGCCGTAACAAAGAAGCTACCCAAACCCAATACCGGTTGGATACAAACCTGATCGTTGACGAGCGCCCCCTGGAGCCCCGGAGCCTTATCATTTCGGCGGACCAGGGAGCCACTCTCTATTTCGAGGATGCGGAAAAGAGCCGAGTCTATAAAGTTTTCTACCTTGTCAAGCCTGGAGAGCAAGAGGGAGAGGTAGAAATTCTCACCGGTGTCCATGCCGAAGTGATGGCTCCCTCATTCCTGACTTATGAAGGGCAAGAGGCTTCCTACACCGCTTCCCCTCCAGAACTTCCCATTATTGAAGTCCAGGTCAAGGCATCACCGGTTAAGCCAGCTCATCCCTGAGTTCGTTAGCCACCTGCACCATATTGCTCAGAGCCGCTTCTACTTCGGGCCAATCACGGGTTTTAAGACCACAGTCCGGATTGACCCATAAACGTTGCGGCGGGATTTTTTCGGCGGCTTTCTTCATCAACTGTTTCATCCACTGTGACTCCGGAACATTAGGCGAGTGGATATCATAAACCCCCGGGCCGATCTCATTGGGGTATTCAAACTGTTCAAAAGCATCCAGTAACTCCATGTCAGATCTGGAGGTCTCAATGGTAATAACATCAGCATCCATTGCCGCGATGTATTCAATGATGTCATTGAACTCGCTATAACACATGTGGGTATGAATCTGGGTTTCATCCTGAACGCCACTGGCAGCAATCCTGAAGCTTTTTACTGCCCAGTTCAGATAGTCAGGCCAGTCTTCTTTGCGCAAGGGTAAACCTTCACGAATCGCCGGCTCATCAATCTGGATGATGCCAATGCCCGCCTTTTCCAGATCCACGACTTCATCTCTGAGCGCCAGAGCAAGTTGCAGGCAGGAAACACTTCGATCCACATCTTCCCGCAGGAAAGACCAGCAGAGTATTGTTACCGGACCTGTGAGCATACCCTTCATCCACTTACTGGTCTGGTCTTGGGCAAAGCGACTCCAGTTCACGGTCATGGGCTCTGGTCTGGAAACATCACCAATGATGATGGGAGGTTTTACACAGCGACTGCCATAGCTTTGAACCCAGCCATTGCTGGTAAAGGCAAAACCATTGAGCTGCTCTCCAAAATACTCGACCATGTCATTACGTTCGGCTTCGCCATGAACCAGAACATCGAGTCCCAGTGCCTCCTGTCTGGCAACAGTGTCCAGAATCTCCTTCTGCATGGCTGCTACGTAGTCACGCTTACTCAACTCACCTTTTCTGAATAAACGACGCTGCTTTCTGATAGCAACCGTCTGAGGAAAAGAGCCGATTGTGGTAGTTGGAAACAACGGTAATTTAAGTCTGGATGCCTGAACGACAGCTCTTTTTTCATAAGGCAGGTTTCGCTGGTCATCGCCACTGCTGATTCCGGCAACCCGCTTCTGAACAGCCTTATTGTGTATCCTTGATGACTGACTCCGGGTTTCAATCGCTCGATCCGAAGTAGCCAGAGCAGCCTGAACCTCGGGGCTCTGATTGCCTGAAAGCAAGCTGGCTATGGTTGCTACTTCCTGACACTTCTGAACGGCAAAGGCAAACCAGGATTTCAACTCATCATCCAGATCTGTTTCACATTCAAGATCAACCGGCGTATGCAGAAGTGAACAACTGGGGGCAACCCAGAGACGGTTACCCAGACGCTCACTGGCTTCCTGAAGTTTACTGACTATAGAACGGATATCCGCTTTCCAGATATTTCTGCCGTTCACGACACCAGCTGAAAGCACTTTGTAGGAAGGCAGCCTGTCAAGGATTGCTGTCAGTTGCTCAGCATCACGAACCAGATCAATATGCAGCCCCTCAACGGGTAGATTGACTACAGTCGTCGTTGTGCCATTAAGACCTCCAAAATAGGTCGCCAGCAGGATCTTCAGATCTTTGCCTTGCAGCCTGTTGTAGGTGGACTCAAAAGCCTGATGCCACTCGGTAGGAAGATCCAGTACCAGGATAGGCTCATCAATTTGAACCCACTCAACACCCAGTTTGGCCAGCTCATTGAGTACCTGTCCATAGACCTCTATAACATCATCCAGCAGTTCCAGACGATTAAACGCTTCTCCTTTTACCTTCCCAAGCCACAGCCAGGTAAGTGGACCTATCAGTGTTGGCTTGACCTTAAATCCTGCGTCCAATGCTTCGCGGGTCTCGCGAATAATTTCTGTAGACGACAGCTTTAAGGTCTGGCCTTTGTGCAACTCCGGAACAATATAGTGATAGTTGGTATCAAACCACTTGGTCATCTCACACGCTGCTGCCGGAGTCCCGCCAGGTGCCCTGCCCCGGGCCATGCGAAACAGGGTGTCAACATCTTCACAGTCAGAATCTGCACCAAACCGTGCCGGAACAGCGCCCAGCATGAGTGAGTGATTTAACATCTGGTCGTACCAGGCAAAATCCCCAACCGGGATCAGATCCAGTCCGGCTTCCTTTTGCACAGCCCAGTGTTGCAACCTGAGGCGTTTACCTTCCTCTAAAAGCCTTTCTTTACTCAGTTCACCCTTCCAGTAGGCTTCCTGCGCTTTTTTCAACTCGCGATTGGCACCGATGCGTGGAAAGCCACCGCTGTGTGAAATTGCCATAACCGGATTCTCCAGAGCATCCACTCTTGTTGATTTAGAGAGATTTGTTCATTCCATGGCGACGACAAACTACCCTGCCGCCCATGGCTTCCTGTTGTTTATGCGAAAACTGCCGTAGTTGCGAAGTCATTGTCATCACACCCGGCTGCTCATGGAGTATGAGTCTGGCTCACAAAAGAAGTTGAATCAAACTCATTTTACTAATGATAAAAGTGAAAAAAATTGATAATCTTTTGGAAAATCAACCTCCGTACGAAACATTGCTTATCATGACAACCAACATAGGATTGGAACTGAGGCACCTGAAAACACTGCTTGCTCTAAAGCAGACCGGGAGCCTGGTTGAAGCAGCCAGAAGCCTGCATCTGACTCAGTCAGCCCTGTCTCACCAGATCAAGGAACTTGAAGCCCGGATTGGCATGGAGTTATTCATCCGTAAAACCCGTCCTCCCAGATTTACATCAGCCGGTCTGCGTATCCTGCAGTTGGCAGATGAACTTCTTCCCCAGCTAAGGCACGCTGAGCAAGACCTGTTCAGGTTGGCAGGAGGTGAGTCCGGACGCCTCAACATTGCCATTGAGTGTCACAGCTGTTACCAATGGCTGATGCCAACCATTGACGCCTATCGCCAGCAATGGCCGGAAGTCGAAATGGACTTTGCCACCGGCTTCAACTTTGCCCCCTTACCCGCTTTATCCAGAGGAGAGCTGGATCTGGTGGTTACCTCTGACCCGATAGGCGTTCCTGGTCTGACGTATATCTCGTTATTTCGCTATGAGATGTTACTGGCTCTCTCCAGACAACATTACTTGCTGAAAAAGGAGTGGATTGAGCCTGCTGATCTCGAAGCAGAAACACTGATTATCTACCCCATTGATCACAACCGGCTTGATATCTTCAATCGCTTTCTGGATCCGGATGACATAGAACCCAGCCAGGTCAGAACCGTTGAGTTGACCCTGATGATGTTGCAGCTGGTTGCCAGTCAGCGCGGCGTTTGTGCACTGCCTAACTGGGCTTTGGCGGAATATCTTGAAAAAGATCATGTAGCAGCGAGAAAGCTGGGCAGTGGAGGTCTCTGGTCAACACTCTATGCGGGTATCCGGGTGGAACAGAAAGAACAACCCTACATCGCCGACTTTCTGGAAACAGCCAGGGAAACCTGCTTCAAAACGTTATCGGGAATTCTTCCAGCCATATCGGAAAAAACCTTAAAGCCGTGATGGAAGGAAACAAACAGTCGGTTAGCGTCTTTGTTTACGAGGCAAAACCAGACTGAACCGGGCACCACCCAGAGGGCTGTGACTGACCATTGCCCGACCGTTATGCCAGTACATAATTCGCCTCACAATAGAAAGTCCAAGGCCGTAGCCACCTGATTTTCTGGTACGACTGTCATCCAATCTTGAAAACGCTGAAAAGACTCGATCCCATTGATCCTCTGGAATACCGGGACCATCATCATCCACATCAACCCGACAGGTGTCCTGTGTTGCGGAAAACCTGACCTCCAGTTTACTGTCTGCGTAGCGACAGGCATTACCCACCAGATTCTGGATGGCCCGGTGCATGTAGCGACGATCAATGTCTGCAAAACGACGTGGATCCAGTATATTGCAGGGAACATGCTCAATCGCCACACGATCCTGAAGACGCTTGTGCTCACCAACGACCTGACCAATGACCTTATCGACATCATGCCGCTTGAAACGCACCTCGGGCGCACCCTGTTCAAGATTGGCATAGGTCAGAATCTCATCCACCAGGTTATCCAGTTCCTGAATATCCTTATCCATACCTTCTAACTGATGATCTCTTTCTTCAGGCGTTCTGGCATCGGCCACCAGGTCCAGACCAAACCTGAGTCGGGCGACAGGTGTCCTTAACTCGTGTGAGACGCCTCTGATCATTTCTTTTTGCAGGCTCAACAGTCTCTGGATATGACCTGCCATGGCATTAAATGCCTGAGCCAGACGACCAATGGAGTCAGCACCGTACAGAGAGACCCGGACATCAAAGTCGCCATGACTGAAACGTGTCGCTGCTCTCTCAAGCTTGCGCAGACGTTTCTCCATTCCCCGAACCAGGATGTAAATGGCCAAACTCAGGGAAGTCAACACGAACAAACCAATGGTCAGCATCAGCTTGAAAGGATAAGGGTTCAGCAACCCTAATGGTCCCATTCTGAGCAGTCGGGTTTCATCCGGCAGGCTTGTGTAGATAGAGACCGTCTGAGCCTCGTCATCCAGCAGCATCATCACGCTGCCTTCACGGAGCTGCTCCTGCTGCACAGGGAGCAATCGAGTCTGAGAAGGTTCCACCAGATGGACAGGATAACTGAAGCTATTGACAGACAACTCTTTCAGTTTGTCTGCTCTACTTGCGACAGGAAAACGCATCAATTTAGCTTTCAGAAGACTGAGAGTACCACTGGCTGTTTGTTCTGATATAGACGACACCACACCTTCCAGAAGGATATCTCCCTCCAGAGGTGTCAGAACCAGAGCTCTGTTCTGATCCAACATGCGAACCCAGATGCCATCAGGCTTCAAAGATTTGAACTGTTCCTGATCCAGCCCTGAATCTTTCACGCTCACCAGCTCGAAGGGAATAGCAAGACGCTCTCCCCAGTCTTCCAGCCAGGAGTTACGTTCAGCTTCAGGCAAGGTTTCAACCGTCTCTGCGATCAGACGAAAGGTGCCCCTGACCATATCTTCTCGATAGTCAGCCTGTCTCATCCCATTGATCAGCGTGACGGAAATACCTGACAGAACAGCGACGAGCACCAGTGTAAACAGGAGCCCTCCGTATATGCGTAAGAAAATACTACTCACAGGTTTCTCTACTTAAATAGCTCAGAGCACTTATTCACTTTTAACGAAGAGGTAACCTTTACTGCGAACGGTTTTGATCAAACGGGGATGCATGGGATCATCGCCAATCTTGGGTCGAATACGGGACACCCGAACATCAATGGAGCGATCCTGCCCGTCGTACTCTATACCACGCAGCTGAGAGAAAATTTCTTCCCGGCTCAAAACCCGACCCGCATTGGAGCAAAGCAACCACAGCAGATCAAACTCGGCACTGGTTAACTCTACACTCACATCCTTCAGCCAGGCTTCTCGCATAGAGTTATCCACAACCAATGGACCAAACGTCAGGCGGCTGCTGCCTTGCTCTTCCTGTTCTTCCATGGGGCCCTGATTTCGGCGCAGCAAAGCCCGGATTCTGGCCAACAGCACTCTTGGACGTACCGGTTTGGCAACATAATCGTCTGCACCCATTTCCAGCCCCAGAACTTCATCCAGGTCATCGGTCCGTGCGGTCAGCATCAAAATTTGTCCAGCATAATGCCCACGAACACGGCGGCAGATGGAAACACCATCTTCTCCTGGCAGCATCAAATCCAACACCACCAGATCGGGACGCTCTTCAAGAATACGATCAACCGCTTTACCACCATCACCTTCTATTGAGACCGAGAGTCCATTGTTCTCGAGATAGTCCCTGGTGAGTGTGGCCAACCGCTCATCGTCCTCAACTATCAGGATTCGACCTGTTTCTGAATTCTCCACAGCCAAACTTCCAAAGATTATAAAAATGAAGACTACAAGCCCGACGTGAATGGTCGGGCTCAGGTAACGGATACTACTACAGCATTGCGTTAGAGTCCCTAGGTGACCTGAAAATTCCCCAAAAGGTCATTTTCCTGCCCTGAACGCTGATGACCGGCAGGGTCAGTCATGAGCCGTTAACATGCGTTTTTTTTCGGTCACTCACATCATGGAAATCCTGTCGTGGTTCTCATTCGGCTCGTTCAGAAAAGATCACGAGGAATTGTGTCAAAGCCTCCAGTAATTACCCTCGTAAATAGTATACAGAGGAAGGCACAGGCCTAATGGTTGCAATGATTAACTGAAGCGAAATTATCGTGGCAGATAAGTGAAACACTTCTGCTGTTTTGCAGCTAGCCTTGCTTTTCAAACATCAGAAAATGGTAGAAAGCTGAATGAGTTTGGGAGAACTTAAAAATGAGTAACATAGCCAGATCGATGGCATTGATTTTATTTTTGATGGCACTGTCACTAGCTGCAAGTGGTAATAGGACACTCACTAATATCGATGAAAATCCGGTCTGCACTACTATTTCGGGCCAGAGAGTACTTTATTTATGGAAAGCACAGACCCATCCCCTTGCTCATTCAGCCAAAAAGGTAAAAAGTCAGGAACTGGTATCACTCGGCATAGACCAACAACTTACTGCCAGTATTGCTGAAGACGAAAAATCAACTCACTATCAAGGTACTACATGGGCCCGTGATAACAACATGATGGCTGTTGATCGGGTGCTTACACAGCCAGAGGCTCTGGAGGTCGTTGGTAACATCCTGCTTGCATTTGCTGACCGTCAGGTAAACAAACTGGAACCCGACAGTAACGAGAGCTTTCCGGGTTTCCAGCACAATAATCTGGGAGCACTCCCAATCGTTCTGGTAAACAATCCCACTCAATTTATCATTGAACGGGTTATCAGGCGAAAATATCTCACACAAGTACAGGAATTCTTTGATCAACACCCCCACTTGTTATTCGGGATGCAATTACCCGAATTATTTACTCTGGATGTCGAAAGGGCAATTACTTATGTCAAGATAACAGCTCCCGAAAAACTGAAAGCGCAAGTCACTTCGGTATATCGGCATATTGAAAACTTGAAAACAACAACGCCGAACGCATCGCAATTCAAGTTTCCAAAACCCAGTTTCCTGTTGGCTAACTATATAAACGAAAATTTGGACAGGTTGACACCAGGCACCACTGACCCGGAAATCAATATACTCGCGCTCTGTGGCAAATACCTCAAAACGCTGGCAACTTACGACCCGTCGGAGGCACAAGCCAGGGGTCATCAGTTAACACCCATGATTGCAAGAGCAATTATCTACGTTTACACCAATGTTATGGATAAGCAGGGGCTGCCTGTCGGGGCTGACTACCTTGATATTTTTAATGACTTCCTCGCCGACAGCTGTCTGCTGACCAATGCGTCAATTCTTCTTGATGGCCTGAAAAGTCTCCAGAGTGCTTCGAGTTATCTTGATAATGCTGCGTTCAGGCAGGAATTGATCAGGGCTAGCCCATACCTGCCACCCTTGCTTAAGTCGCTGACAGATTCAGTGACCAGTGTTGAAACAATGCTTGTCAGTTTAAGTCAGCAGCTACAAAATAATCTGAGAACCCATTTACTCTTTGATGCCAACCAACAATTTAGCCCCCGCTGGTTTGTGCGCAGCAAGCATAAGGCTAGCAACCCTACACAACCAGGCTTGATCATTAAAGATATGATTGCTCAAAGAGAAGCGCTACCGGACGCACAAAAATTCAAAGATGGCAGTATCACAGACCCCTTCGGTCTGGCCTGGGCCATCATTTCCGGTGCGGTACCTCAGGAAAATTATCCGGATGTCGCCGATCTATTTGAGGAATTCTACAACAATGATGGTCAGTTATTTATCCCTATGGGCAACAGCGGTCCGAATGAGCACTTAATGAGAGCAAATAACGGCTACACATTATGGCCCGATAAAATACTGCGCTGCGGCATTGCCCTTATGGATATGTACAATACCACCGATGATGCGCGCTACCTCTCTCTGGCGCAGAAGATACACGACAAAGTGTCAAGGCTTGAGAATTTCAATGAGTATTACCTGAAGGATCCAGCAACAGGATTGTTCGTGCCTTCCGGCGCTGAAAACCAGGGATGGCATGTGTTCACTTACTATCAGCTATCAGATATGCTCGAAAACAGTTCTATTGAAAAATGAGCGGATAGGGAATAATCCCTAAACGCTCACGACTGGCAGAGCCTGGGGTGTGGCCGCAGATTTTCAGTGCTTGCCATTGAGCCTAAACTGACTTGGGAGTGATCATCCGTACCCTCGCTTATCCAGAGACGCCTGGTTACCGGTGGTCAGGCAAGAAGTCCCAGAGTTAATCAGCTAAACAAAGCAAATCGCGCCCTGCAACGGAGCAGGGATGGTATTCTTCGACTTGATTCCGGGGATTTTCACGGTAAACCTGGCATTTGTAAAACACTCAATGTTGTGGGTTACACCGTTTTGGTGCGTCTTTTCGAATACTACCTATTTCTTATTGATTTATACTTATTTATGACTTTTTATTATATATAGAGTCTGGCCTGTGTCGGCAGATCTGTAGAATACTGAAAGCCGTGTCAGCAAAAGCAGTCAGGCCGTTTGCAAGTACTAACACTGCAAAAAACTCACAAGTTATACACAATTTTTCCACTAAATTTCCAACTTGAACTTCTGCTAATAGCGCATTATCTTGTGTATATAAAAGGTCGCCACACAACATATTGTGTTGTTTAGTCGGGCAGTTAACCAGATAGTTAAATGAAATGGCTGGTGCGTGCTTATTACATATTAGATAGTGTGCCGAACTGAAAGACAGAATCTGTGAAGCCGCTAACGAAAGGGATTTGTGGCGCAGGCGCTGCGGTATCAGGGAAGAAAAGCTGACAGGTCACTCAGGACAGCATCTGACTCCTGAACACACCTCTTCGAGACGTTTTTACTGCGGGATCAGTGACCTGCAGATTTTTCTCGGCTCAACCCTCTGCGACACAACTCCTGCACCCAAGACAGGGGCTGGCATTCAGTAGTAGCCGAAACATAAAAATACAATATCTTGAGTTTTATTTTTTTACTGGTAAGGACTTTTAATGAACAAAGATATCCTGGTCACCAAGCGCGATGGAGACAAGGAGCAGCTGGATCTGGAGAAGATCCACAAGGTTATCACCTGGGCTGCTGAAGGACTGAACAACGTTTCCGTTTCCGAAGTTGAACTTAAATCACAAATCCAGTTCTACGATGGCATACAGACCACAGATATCCACGAAACACTGATCAAGTCAGCCGCTGACCTGATCTCCGAACAGGCTCCTGACTACCAGTATCTGGCAGCTCGTCTGGCCATCTTCCATCTGCGCAAAAAAGCCTACGGCCAGTTCGAGCCACCTGGACTCTACGACCACGTTGTCAAACTGGCAGAAATGAAGAAGTACGACGCTCATCTTCTCCATG
Organism: Endozoicomonas sp. ALD068; assembly: GCF_049310145.1. Lineage (NCBI taxonomy): Bacteria > Pseudomonadati > Pseudomonadota > Gammaproteobacteria > Oceanospirillales > Endozoicomonadaceae > Endozoicomonas > Endozoicomonas sp. ALD068. The sequence goes on along the minus strand of NZ_JBLYNU010000004.1, from coordinate 6,947,224 downwards.
ATTACAGTGAAGCTGACTTCAATGCCATGAATGGCTTTATCGATCACAGGCGTGACATGGACTTCAGCTACGCTGCCGTTAAACAGCTGGAAGGCAAATATCTGGTTCAGAACCGGGTCACTGGTGAATACTATGAAAGCCCCCAGATGCTTTACATGCTGATCGGTGCCTGCCTGTTTGCCAGCTACCCTGAAGAGACCCGACTGGATTACATTGAGCGTTTCTACAAGGCTGTCTCTACATTCAAGCTTTCTCTGCCAACACCAATTATGGCCGGTGTTCGCACACCTACCCGCCAGTTCAGTTCCTGTGTATTGATTGAGTGCGGTGACTCGCTGGATTCTATCAATGCGACATCCAGCGCCATCGTTAAGTATGTTTCCCAACGTGCAGGCATTGGCATCAATGCCGGCGGTATTCGTGCCATTGGCAGCCCGATCCGTAACGGTGAAGCTTTCCATACAGGCTGTATTCCTTTTTACAAGCACTTCCAGACAGCCGTTAAGTCCTGCTCACAGGGGGGGGTTCGTGGCGGCGCAGCGACTCTTTTCTACCCGATCTGGCACTATGAAGTTGAGAATCTGCTGGTTCTGAAGAATAACCGGGGTGTTGAAGAAAATCGTGTTCGTCATCTGGATTACGGCGTTCAGTTCAACCGCCTGATGTATCAGCGCCTGATCACAGGTGGCAACATCTCTCTGTTTTCTCCGATTGATGTTCCGGGATTGTACGATGCTTTTTTTGAGGATCAGGAAAAGTTCGAAGCCCTCTACGTCAGGTACGAACAGGATCCTGACATCCGCAAAAAGACTCTGAAAGCAGTAGAGCTTTTCTCCCTGTTTGCATCCGAGCGTGCCAGTACCGGTCGTATTTACCTGCAGAATGTTGACCACTGCAACACTCACAGCCCATTCGACCCGACAGTAGCTCCGGTTCGCCAGAGCAACCTCTGCCTGGAAATTGCACTGCCTACCAAACCTCTCGAGCACGTAATGGATGAGGAAGGTGAAATCGCACTGTGCACCCTGGCTGCTTTCAATCTGGGTAAGCTTGATAGCCTGGACGAACTGGAAGAGATGAGTAACCTTCTGGTTCGTGCGCTGGATAACCTGCTGGACTATCAGGATTATCCTCTGCCAGCGGCTTACAATGCCACCATGGCACGCCGCCCTCTGGGAATTGGCGTGATCAACTTTGCCAACTACCTGGCTAAAAACGGTGTTCGCTATTCTGATGGCTCAGCCAACGGTCTGACTCATAAAACCTTTGAAGCTATTCAGTACTATTTGCTGAAAGCTTCTAACCAGCTGGCAAAAGAGAAAGGCACCTGCACCAAGTTCCATGAGACCACTTATTCCCAGGGCATACTGCCTGTAGATACCTACAAGAAGGACCTGGACGAAGTCTGCAGCGAAGCACTTCACCTGGACTGGGAAGCTCTGCGTAGCGAGATCAGGAATCACGGTCTGCGTAACTCAACATTGACTGCCCTGATGCCTTCCGAGACTTCATCTCAGATCAGTAACGCCACCAACGGCATTGAACCGCCACGTGGCTATGTCAGCGTCAAGGCCAGTAAGGACGGTATCCTGAAGCAGGTGGTACCAGACTTCGAAGAGCTGCGTAACAGCTATGAACTGCTATGGGATATCAACAGTAACGACGGTTACCTGCAGCTGGTTGCGATCATGCAGAAGTTTGTTGACCAGACCATTTCGGCCAACACCAACTACGATCCTGCTCGTTTCGAAGGTGGCAAGGTACCTATGAAACTCCTTCTTAAAGACCTTCTGACAGCCTATAAGCTGGGTGTGAAGACCCTTTACTATCACAACACCCGTGATGGTGCGTCGGACGGCCAGGAAGAAACAGATGACGGCTGTGCAGGCGGCGCTTGTAAAATTTGACGAAAGTCGGAACCGGGACACTGAAACAGTGTCCCACTTATAACAGAGTTAACAGCAACTGGACGAGGCCGGCCCTTCCTGGCCCAGAAGCAGAGAGAACATGAGCTACTCGACTTTCAACCAAGAAAAGTTCAATGCCACTCAGGAACCTATGTTTTTTGGACGGGGTGTTAACGTCTCCCGTTATGATGTCCAGAAACACCCGATCTTTGAAAAGCTGATCGAAAAACAGCTTTCATTCTTCTGGCGCCCGGAAGAGGTGGACTTATCAACCGACCGCAGTGACTTCGCTCATCTGCCAGAACATGAAAAACACATCTTCCTGAGCAACCTTAAATATCAGACCCTGCTGGACTCTGTACAAGGTCGCTCACCCAATGTCGCCCTGCTGCCCATTGTTTCCCTGCCTGAGCTGGAAACCTGGATTGAGACCTGGGCCTTTAGTGAGACGATTCACTCTCGTTCTTACACCCATATTATTCGTAACATCATCACCGAACCTTCCGTGGTTTTTGATGATATTGTGAATAACGAGGCCATTGTCAAAAGGGCAGCAGACATCACCCGTTACTACGATGACCTGATCGAAGGAATCTGCCAGCTCAACATGCTGGGTGAAGGCACTCACCAGATCAAAGGTAAGGAAGTACTGGTTTCCGTCAGGGATCTGAAGCGAAAACTTTACCTGACCCTGGTATCAGTCAACGTTCTCGAAGCCATTCGTTTCTACGTCAGCTTTGCCTGCAGCTTTGCTTTTGCTGAGCGCTCCACTATGGAAGGCAATGCAAAAATCATCAAACTGATCGCCCGTGACGAAGCCCTGCACCTGACCGGCACCCAGCACATCCTGCAAATCATGGCCGAAGGTAAAGACGATCCGGAAATGGCTGAGATTGCTATTGAGCTTCAGGCAGAAGCCAGACAAATCTTTATTGCTGCTGCTGAACAGGAAAAAGAATGGGCTGAATACCTGTTCCAGAATGGCTCAATGATTGGTCTGAACAAAGACATTCTCAGTCAGTACGTGGAATACATCACCAATCAGAGAATGGTAGCCCTGGGCTTTGAACCCGCTTTCCCATCCCGTCAAAACCCCCTGCCCTGGATGAATAGCTGGCTCAATAGCGACGCTGTTCAGGTAGCACCTCAGGAAGTGGAAGTCAGCTCTTACCTGGTGGGCCAGATTGATAACGAAGTCCAGACCGATGACTTCAGCAACTTCTCACTGTAAGAGAGATAACAAGGTGGCCGGAAGACTGGCCACCTTTCACCGGGAGACCCTCATGGCCAACATCGTCAAGATACTGGATGGCTTCAGCTTTATTTCCAGAAGTGATCTCAACTTGCTGGAAGCGCTTGAATCACAGAAGGTGGATATTGAATACCAATGTCGTGAGGGATTCTGTGGTAGTTGTCAGGTTGAACTGGTGGCTGGTGAAGTGGAATACTTTGCTGAGCCCGTCGCTTTTGTCCCCGATGGAAAAATCCTGCCCTGTTGCTGCCATGCCAAAAGCGACCTCACTATTGAGATCCCCGGTGGCTGTCATATAAAAAAAGAGTAATGACCGGAAAAAAGCGGACCTCTTTTTAATAAAAAGAATTTAAACTTAATTTTATATAACTATTAAAAATAAAAAACGTTTTGCCTTACCCCAATCAACCAGTCGCCTCCCTGAACTAAAGCACTCTTGCTCTGTCTAATACTTTATAAGCGGCAGAGTTTTCAGGGAGGAATCGTAACTATGACAGGAAAATTGGCATCACTGCACCCTCGTTTTATGCTGCTGATTCTTCTGGTCAGCGTATTGCCAACGCCTGGATTAAGCCATAACGCATTCGCTGTGGGCGACAGTCCTGAGGATTATCAGGCAGGAGTTCTCAAAACAGACGCCCCTTTGTCTGTTCTCAACCTGAAATATCCTCGCCCGGCAGACAGCATTCCTTACGTTGGGTCTTTTGATCCTGAAAAGCTCAATTTCAACAAGATCCCGGAATCCGACCCCATTCGACGTTACATCCATTCTCCTGCCGAAAGAGAAAACGTTGAGCGCTGGTATCGCGACAATGTTCAGTTTATGGATGAAGAAGTGGCCAGGATGGCTGAGTTCAGGCAGCGCCTGAAAGCACTCTATCCCTATGCATTTGCCAGTTACCTGTCTTATCGCTACAAAGTTAGCAGTGACAAAGCGGGTACCAAAGAGGCTCTTGAAGATCGCCTGACTTACATTCAGTATCGCAACGCAGTCAAGACAGATGTCCCTGAAAAATGGCTGACACAGGGAGTATTTGACACCCGACGCGAAACAAACCGAATCCATGACCACAAGGATTCCGGGCTGAAAGCCAGAGTTCTACTCCACACCTCACAAAAGAAGATTCTCATAGCTTTCACCGGGACAGAATTTGACAGCCTTAACTCTCTGGCTAACGCAGTCTGGACACAGGGTGGCTACGGATATGGCTATCTGGCTCAGATCACCTCCAGCTTATACCGCTTCATCACTGGCAGCGGTTATTTTCCATTGGAAGTCCCCATGCTGAGAAGAGCCCTGGAACTCACTGTCGATCTTTATGAGCACTACCCTGACCATGAGTTTGAGCTGACGGGTTCTTCTCTGGGTGGCGCAATCGCCCAATATGTTTCGTTTAAAACTCGATTCAAGGCAGTGGTATTTAACAGTCTTGCCCTGAACTCAGCCATCTACTGGCAAGTTCAAAACGAAGAACCTGACCTGAGACCCGAAGCTCTGATCACTCATGCTTATCTGGACGGAGAGCTCTTGAACGATACCCTTCAGGGACATTTTATCCAGGGTCCGGCTCACGCAATCTATGCCCAGGGCAGCCTTCCTGTTGAAGGGCTGGAGATCCCCGTACCCGCTTCTGAGAAGTCGCTGCATGGATTAGCTCAGTTCTGGTCTCGACACCTTGCCAGTGGACTGCTCAGAGCACTTGAGGCCAACATCCAGCTTAACCTTCCACCACTGCAGCCCGGACAGTCATAGGCCTGAGCAAAGAGCAGAGCGGCTGAGCTATATTTCTCCCAACCGTTCTTTCCCCGTCAATCCACCTCGACACAGAAAAGGCTGAAGATATTGTGTGCAGAGTTGTTGCCAGCAGCCATCTATGCAAGATTAATGGCACCAGAATCAGAATAATAAAAAGCCTTCTCCTCAGTCTTTGCCTGACAAACCCTCTGGCGGCCCAATGTCAGGTACATATTCAAAAGTCCTTTACCCTGATCGGTACCCACAAATATCCGGACAGCTTTACTCATTTTGCTTACACAAACCCCAATGCACCTAAAGGTGGTGTCCTGAGACTGGCCAGGACAGGATCATTCGATACCCTGAACCCGTTTAACGGCAAAGGAACCGTTCCCGATTACGTTTACCACACCTACGGCTCATTAATGACCCGGTCAGCCGACGAACCCCACTCGCTTTATCCCTTTCTGGCCGAAGCCATCGAATACCCTGACGACTTCAGCTGGGTCGCCTTTCATATCAACCCGGCAGCAAAGTTCAGCGACAACCACCCTCTCACTTCAAAAGATGTTGTATTTACCTTTGAATTATTCAAAAAGGAAGGCTCACCCTTTTTGAAGAACCTTTATAAAGACGTAGTCAGAGTTGAAAAAACGTCACCCTACCGAGTCGTTTTTTATCTGGACAAACCCGGCAGAAAACAGCTTGCCCTGCTGGCTTATCTGCGCGTACTTCCGCATCATTACTGGCACACCAGAAACTTTCAGGACAAACACCTGGACAGCCCGGTGACCAGTGGCCCCCTGAAGATCAAGCAGGTCAGATTAGGTCAAAACATCACTTTTGAGCGAGTCCGGAATTACTGGGCAGTCAATCTTCCGAGCCAGAAGGGGAGATACAATTTTGATGAAATCAGGGTGGACTATTATCGTGACCATCAGGCTGTAACCGAAGGTTTCAGAGCGGGGCTTTACGATGTTCATCAGGAGACAGACACTCAAAAGTGGCATCGCTTATTCAGTTTCCCGGCGGTAAAAGAAGGTCGAGTGCTGAAGCAAGACATTGCAACACTCTATCCATCTGGCATGAGTGCCCTGGCCTTTAACCTTCGCAGGGATAAGTTCAAAAATCCGGCTCTTCGTCAGGCTTTAATCATGGTCTTCGATTTCGAATGGATTAACAGAACTCTGCTGAATTGTGATTTTCAGCGTACTACGAGTTTTTTCACCAACTCGCCTCTTGCAGCCACAGGCTTGCCTACGGGAGAAGAACTCAAACTGCTGGAACCATTTCAGGAGCAGTTACCCGATGAACTTTTCAAGCAAACTATCAGTGTCCCTGTTTCAGACGGAAGCGGTAATAACAGGGAGAATGTCAGGAAAGCTCTGGCTCTCTTTAAAAAAGCAGGGTACCGGCTGGAAAACGGTCGAATGATAGAAACAGAATCAGGCAAGCCTCTCACTCTCAAGCTCCTGACCGAGGACCCTAAACAGGAGCGCCTGTTACTTTCTTACCGCAAAAGTCTTGCTGATCTTGGCATAACACTGAATATAAATACTCTCGACAAAAGCCTGTTCCGAAAAAGAGTCAAGGCATTCGATTTCGAATTGGTGGACTGGTATTTCTGGCAATCCACCTATCCGGGCAACGAGCTTTATAACATGTGGAGCAGCAGAGTCGTAATGGAAAAACACAGTGGTAACATTGTCGGTATCACCAACCCGGTCATTGACCACTTGCTGGCCGCAGCAACAAAAGCAGACAGCTACGAAAAACTGACACCCATTGTCAGGGCTATGGACCGGGTGCTGATGTGGGGCCACTATGTCATTCCCAAATGGCATACTCAAAAGACTCATCTGGCCTACTGGCATTATCTTGATCATCCACCACAAGACCATCTTTACTGGCTCGACCTGAATAACTGGTGGTACAGACAAAACCAGAGCCTTTAGCCAAACAGAAAAACACTGCCAACAAGTTCTTGATTTGGGGATTGGCATCGGTAGAATGCGTAGCAATTTGCTTAAGAAGGCTTGTCTGAAGGCACAGGCTTCTTTAACTTAGGTTTAATGGCGATTTAATGCATAGAGGCTGTTAAAGCTGAAACGCTTACTGCAACGGACACGCGCGAATGACATCCGAAACTGGCTGTTATGGTTCAAACTCACGTCTGAGCAGGATGCCAAGCGGCATCGGCAGTGATGCGTATTTCAGAAAAAAAGCCCCTTTATCAGGGGCTTTTTTTTGGCTTGTGCTTTCCGTATAGCTCCAAAGGCTATTTGCCACCAGCGCCCAACTCTACCCCCTTACTCAGGAACAGGTAACTCTTGATGGAAAACCAGCTCTATCTGAGGGACATCATTTCCATAGCAGATCTGAATCGTTCGGACCTTGAACAGATTCTGGAGACTGCCGCCCAGCTTAAGACAAAGCCACGTCCTGATCTGCTCAAGGGCAAGGTGATTGCCAGTTGCTTCTTCGAGGCTTCCACCCGTACCCGTCTCTCATTCGAAACCGCTGTTCAAAGGCTGGGAGGAACCCTGATTGGTTTCTCTGACAGCAGTAACACTTCGGCCAGGAAAGGCGAAACACTGGCCGACTCAGTCAAAATCATCAGCTCCTATACCGATGCCTGCATCATGCGTCACCCTCAGGAAGGTGCGGCACGACTGGCCTCTGAATTCGCTAATGTCCCCATCATCAATGGCGGTGACGGTGCCAACCAGCACCCGACACAGACATTGCTGGACCTGTTCAGCATCAAAGAATGTCAGGGGACGCTGGACGATCTGACCATTACCTTTGTCGGCGACCTTAAATACGGCAGAACCGTTCATTCGCTGGTTCAGGCTATGTCACTGTTCGGTGCCAAATTTAACTTTATCGCACCCGAAGCCCTTTCAATGCCCGATTACCTGCTGGAAGAACTGGACGAAAAAGGTATTCAGTACCGCCAAGCCGAGACTATTGAAGAAGTGGTACCAGAGTCTGACATTATCTATATGACACGGGTTCAAAAAGAGCGCTTTGATGAAACTGAATACATGCACATGGCCTCTAAATATATTCTGGGTGTCGAAAGTCTGAATGGGGCCAGAGAGAACCTGAAAATTCTTCACCCCCTGCCCAGGGTCGACGAGATAGAAGTGGCTGTCGATAACACACCTCATGCCTATTATTTTCAGCAGGCCGAGAATGGGGTCTATGCCCGTCAGGCGCTCCTGGCTCTGGTTTTGAACGAAAGTATCTGAAGGGAGACACAACAATGACCAACAAGCTTCAGGTTGAAGCCATTCGCAAAGGCACCGTCATTGACCATATCCCCGCAGGTCAGGGTGTTAAAATCCTGGATCGCCTGCAATTGCTGGACTCCAATGTCAGCATTACCGTGGGCTTTAACCTGCCCAGCAAGGCTCAGGGTCGCAAAGATATTATTAAAGTGACCGGCCTGAAGTTCACTGAACAAGAAGCCAGTCAGCTGGCCCTGTTCGCACAGGGAGCCACCATTAATGTCATCGACGAATACCAGGTCGTTGATAAATTCAAAATGACGGTTCCCGAGACGCTCAGAGGCGCTTTTCCCTGCCCTAACTCAAATTGCATCACTCACAATGAGCCTGTGAGCAGCTATTTCTACCTGCGGGAAAAAGACGACGATATTCGACTGAAGTGTCATTATTGCGAGAAGTCATTCAGCAAGGATATTGTTTCCGAGCTCTGACTATTGACAGAGGTTCTGGTCAGTTCGGGCCAGAACCTTAAAGGTAATAGAGAGGCGCAGCACGAAAATACTCGCCAAACAGAAAGCTTTGGAAGAATACCTCTAAGCCAATCACATACCAGCAGCTTTGATGATAGCTTGCTGCTTCTTGGTAGCTTCGTCCAGAACACGCATGAAAACTTTCTTTTTCTCGCTGGGCTTGGCGTTTCTGATGAACTCCGAAAATGAGGAGTTTTTGGGGGTATCTTTTGGATGCTTGGAAGACATACTGGAATCCTGATCTGTGGGCTACTGATGGCAGCTGGCTTTTTTATACCACAGCCTTTAGTCGATATAATAGACCACCTGGACTGATTGAAGCCTGTGACTAATGAGATAAACCCACTACACCCAGAAGGTCGCCGCGACTGTACTTATCTTTAATATTACCGTCAAGCTGGGTAATATTCCTATGGTATTTCTGGTTAGTACCGTCAATATTTTTGATCAGCAGGTCTAGTATAATTTTGTCACCGAACACCCGTTTTAGAAGGTTTGCGCTCTCTCTTGACAGGAAATACTGATCAACAAATTTTTCAGGAAAAACCCTTCTTCCCTCAACTTTTTCCCTTGCCTGAACGAACCTCCATGCTTGTTGAGGCTGCTGATATACAAACAGAATCTGAACAGTTCGCCCCCTCTTGAGAGAGCGCTCAATATTCTTTTTTGCGATATTAAAATCAGCCATTGTTCCATCAAGAAGAAAGCTCTGTTTTTGCTTTAGAGCCAAATCATGAGCACGATCAAGGAGTATAGACGCAGCGCCCTGAAATAAGTACGCATTGCCTCCGTTGTAATCATCGAAGTATTGCCGCATATCATCTATATCCAGCCTGATAATTGAATCATGGACAGCTAATAATGACTTTGCAGCTTCTGTTTTGCCCGCTCCAGGCGATCCTGCCATAAACACTGAGACTGGAGAATCTTCAACCTGGTAAACCGATCGATCCGTGAGCTTTTTGCCAATATCATTCTTGACTTTTTTGGCCCACTCGATAGCCCGCTTTTGTATTACCTTTTCTCCTTCGGATAACTCCACTTGCCGCTTGCTCAGTAAGTAATAAGTTATGAGTATGGTAACCGGAGATTACAGCAAAGTGAAAAGCCCCCTCCTTGCGGCACACTTCGCAGATACTTAATACCTACAATTCATTTCACTACTTGTGACCTGCATACAACTGCTCACAGGGAACCATTTACCCAAGACCTATGTCTAATGGTTGTATGAGAGAAAATTGCGTATCTTTAGAATTGTTCTTCATGAAAAAGAGGTTACCCGGTCACCATTAGTGGATTTTCCCGGGTAACAGAGCATACAGTTCCTAACATTGAGGTGTCCTATGGAAATAGCGCCAGTGCGATACATCATGAACATACTGAATCAGGGTCATGAGAAAGGCCCGGAGACCGAAACCGAAACGCTGGCTGCCAAAATCCAGAAGTTTGCCGAAGAAGTGAGCTTTTTTTTCAAGGGACGTCCCCTAAAACCTATGCCTGATCAACCTCTGATGTTGATACTGTACAAATCGAAGCTCCGCAGAAAAAAGAGAAAAATCAGCAAAAAAGGCAGACTGGACAGACTCTTCATGCGTAAAAGAAAACACGAAGAACAGGACAACCCGGATAATAGCGACGTGGATGAGCAAACATTTTAGCAATCACCCGCCAGATACCTTAGAATCCCTCTGGAATGCCGCAGCCTTGCAAATCCAGTTTCCTGCGGCGCGTTGCTGCTGAGTAGGTAACTGACAATTAACAGCCAGTTACCTGAAGGCCTCTTTCTCTTTCTGTTTGCCCGACTCTTTAACACCAGGGCGGAGATACCCGTCGTCAGCAGATTCAATCCCCGGTTCCGAGACACTCTCAGGACACGGCAGCCCAACGCTGCAGACCGGGATACCGATATCGTATTGGAACGAGATTAAAGCATTGAGCGGTTTACTAGGTCTTTTCAGAAAGAAAAAAGCACCTTCATCCGGTGGACAAAAGCCTTCACCGGCACCAAAAAACCCTTCTTCCAAGCCCCGGGGCGGGAAGAAAAACAGCAAAGCTGTCGGAGCCCAATCCAGAAACCCCAAGACTCAGAACACTGCTCGACGTAGCCACTCTCACAGCTCTCATCGCTCAGCCAACAAGAGTTCCGAGCCTTCCTGGCATATCAGCCAGTTCCAGGTAGAGCCAGAGCAGGGTAAAACCCGCTTTCATGACTTTGATCTGCCTGATCAACTGATGCGAGCCATTCAGGAACTGGGCTACAAGTACTGCACCCCCATTCAGGCAGAAGTACTGGGCAGCACGCTGGCAGGTAGAGACGCTATTGGTAAAGCTCAAACCGGCACGGGTAAAACGGCCGCCTTTCTTGTCAGCACCATCAAACAACTGATCGATATCCCACCACCGGATCAACGCTACCTCGGCGAACCCCGTGCCGTCATCATTGCCCCTACACGGGAACTGGCATTACAGATTGGTCAGGATGCTGAAGCCCTGACCAAATACCTGCCCCTGAATGTGCTGACGGTTGTTGGTGGAATGGATTATGAGAAGCAGCGCAGCCGCATGAGTAATGGCTTCATCGATATATTGGTGGCTACGCCTGGCCGACTTCTGGATTACTGCGAACGTAAAGACCTGCATCTGGACCTGACCGAAACACTGGTCATTGACGAAGCCGACCGAATGCTGGATATGGGCTTCATTCCCCAGGTTCGACGCATTATCCGAATGACACCCCGTCCTGGCGATCGCCAGACCCTGCTGTTTTCAGCCACCTTCACGGATGAGGTACTAAGACTCGGTGCACAGTGGACCTGGAAGCCTGTGAAAGTTGAAATCGAACCAGAAAGCGTTGCCACAGAGACCGTCGATCAGAAGGTTTACATTGTCACCAATGAACAGAAAGTTCCTCTTTTGATCAACCTGATCAATCAAAACAACCTGGAGCGGGTGATTGTGTTCACCAATCGTCGGGATGAAACCCGTCGACTGACCGAGAAGCTACAAAAGAAAGGCCTAAAAGCTGATCAAATTTCCGGTGAAGTACCTCAGAAGAAGCGCCTCAAGACGATGGATAACTTCAAGAATGGCAGGCTGACGGTTCTGGTAGCTACCGATGTTGCGGGCCGTGGCATTCACATTGACGGAATAAGTCATGTGATCAACTACAACTTGCCTGAAGACCCGGAAGATTATGTCCACCGCATTGGCCGGACAGGCCGGGCTGGAGCCAGTGGTACCAGCATCAGCTTTGCCTGTGAAGAAGACTCTTTCCTGATCCCCGACCTGGAAGAAATGCTGGGTGCAAAGCTCAACCTGGAATACCCACCCGCAGATCTGTTGAAATAATCATTAACGTGCTACTCACCACCAGCGAGTGTTCGATAGAAGGTTCGCTGGCGAAAGCCTCTAAAAAGCGATGTAAACGGAAAAGTTCAGGACAGTTTCTGGACGAAGTATTTGGCAGAAATAAGAATGCAATCCTCTAATATTAGAATCAAACTTCACTTAATAAAACAATAAAATCAGTATTTAAATTTTTTTAGTCCTATCTGAAATTTAAACTTGCCGACTTGCTTCTTTTCGATAAAAATCAACTATGAGAGACCCAAAAAAAGGACGAGGAAGCCGCCTATGGGAAACGCCTTGGAAGCCAGGCCGATCATCTCAACCCAAACAACCACCTACATTCTCGACAGCAATGTTCTGATACACGACCCTAACTCAATCCTCAACTTTGAAGAGCATCAAGTGCTCATCCCCATGACCGTTCTGGAGGAACTGGACAAGCTTAAGAACGGAAAGCAAACCATCGCTGCTGACTGCCGACAGGCCATCAGACTGATTGACCAGATATTGGGTACCGCCTCACCCTCGGAGATCGAAGCAGGCGTTCCTATCAGACGTGGTAATAAATCAGAGCCTCAGGGTACTCTCTCAATCCTGAGCTCTCATTATGTAGAAAACATTACCACACTGCCCACCAGCAATAACGATAACCGCATCATCAACGATATCTGTCATTTTCAGGAAACCCACCCGGGTGCACCGGTTGTTCTGGTGACTAAAGATATCAATATGCGTTTGAAAGCCAGGGGATGCGGAATTCCAACGGAGGATTACCACAGCGATCAACTGGTTTCAGATATTGGTTTGCTCAGTAAAGGTTACCGACTGTTCGAAGGTAACTTCTGGGACCGCGTTTCCCAGGTTCAGACAGAGCAGCTGGAGGGTATTACCTATCATCGACTGTTGAAAGAAGAACTCGGTGAGGATATCTATCTGAACCAGTTTTTCCTGGACGACACTGGATTTGTAGCCCGGGTGAACGCCATCACTCATGACGAAGTCCAGTTGCAACACTTCTGTCGTGAAGCACTAATGAGTCAGGAAGCCTGGGGGCTTCAGCCTCTCGATATTCATCAGGCCATAGCCCTGAATCTTTTAATGGACCCCGATATTCACCTGGTCAACCTGACCGGTGCTGCGGGCTCAGGTAAAACCATTCTGGCTCTGGCCGCCGCAATAGAGATGACAGTCGCCACCAAACAGTTCCGTCGAATCATAGCGACCCGCTCAACCCGGGGGCTGGATGAAGACATTGGCTTCCTGCCGGGCACGGAAGCTGAGAAAATGGAGCCCTGGCTGGGTGCCATTACTGACAACCTAGAAGCCCTGCACTATGACGATGAATCCACCAACAGCAGTGTGGACTACATTCTTAAGCAGGTCCCACTCCATTTCAAATCCCTGAACTATATCAGGGGACGAAGCTTTCAACAGAGCCTGATCATCATTGATGAATGTCAGAACCTGACACCGCACCAGATAAAAACCATTATCACCCGTGCGGGTTCAGGCAGTAAGGTCATCTGCCTGGGCAACCTGGCCCAGATTGATACCCCTTACCTGGCACCGACCAGTTCCGGACTGACTTACATGACTGAACGATTTAAAAACTTTCCACACGGTGGCGCAGTCCAGTTACAGGGGGTCCCACGCTCGCCGCTGGCCGCATACGCTGAAGAAAACCTTTAATTTTCACTGACCTCAGAGAGATAGCCAGACTTGATCGTCTGGCTATCAAAAATTGACAACCATGGATCACCAACCTCTCCCTGAAGCCCTATCCTCCTGATTAACGACTTACCTCAACCGCACAACTAAACACCCTGGCAGCCTGTCGGACTTAAGCGTCCGTAGCGAGGATTGCAAGAAATTGAGGATAAAAATCTCTGTTTCTGAGGAGAATAGCGAGCTATTTGACGAAGAAACAGGGATTTTTAGACCAATTTATTGCAACCGCACGACTGCATGGATGCAGGAGCTAGAGCAACGCAGGAGCAGTTGCCGTGTAGGACAGTCTTAAGTCCGACTAGGAGCCTGACCGGTCTATCAACATAATAGAGATAATTCACTACCAAACACCTCCTCCCTCTACTAGGATGTGTTCCATAGTGCTAAAGCTGAACACTTCAGCTTGTTAGGGGTAGAACCGGAATTCAGAAGGAAGAAAAAACCATGCTTTTTGTCGTGTCACCTGCCAAAACCCTGGACTATGACACCGCTGTGGTGACGAAAAAGTTCAGTCAGCCAGAATTTCTGGACCAATCCCAGAACCTGATTGATCAACTGCGTGAGCTGAGTCCGGCGGATATCAGCAGCCTGATGAGCATCAGCGATAAACTGTCACAGCTGAATGCTGCCCGTTACCAGGCCTGGCAACAGCCTTTTACCCAGGAAAATGCCAAACAGGCAGTCCTGGCCTTTAAAGGCGATGTTTACACGGGGCTTGATGCTGAGACCATGAATGCCAAACAGTTTGATTATGCCCAGAAACACCTGCGCATTCTCTCAGGACTCTACGGTCTGTTGAAACCTCTCGACCTGATGCAGGCATACCGTCTGGAGATGGGCACCAAATTTGCCAATAATGCCGGAAAAGACCTTTATGCATTCTGGGGCGAACAGATCACCGACAAACTGAACGAAGAAATGGCCGCTCAAAAAAATGATATTCTGGTTAACCTGGCCTCCAATGAATACTTCAAGGCCGTTAAGCCCAAACTTTTGAAAGGTCAGATCATCACCCCGGTCTTCAAGGATTGGAAAGGTGACAAATACAAAATCATCAGCTTCTACGCTAAAAAAGCCAGGGGCCTGATGTGTCGTTACGCCATTGATAACAACCTGAAAAAAGTCGATGACCTGAAAGGTTTTGATTACGAGGGCTACAGCTACAACGAAGCCATGTCGAATGACAAGGAATGGGTGTTTATTCGCAAAGAAGCCTGAGTTATTTTCTTCCAGCTCCGACATTGCCTGCGAGCTGGAAGACACCTCCCTTCTATTGCAGACACATTGGAGCTTTACTTGTTAACGCCCACTTCCAACTCCCGCCTTTTGGTATACAAAAAGCGAATGATGTCGTAGCTAAAGGGCGAACTGAAGTCATCGTAGCTCATGGGGACGGTATAGCGATAGTTAATTCCATAGATGGCAAACAGGTCAGGCTCGGAAAACACCTGTGAAGGCACCCCGAGAAAATCAATATAATCTTCTGCGGCCAGATCAACGACCAGACCACTCACATCCCTCAAACTGAATGGACCAACGACCGGAACCACCAGATAGGGTCCGGGCGCCACCCCATATTTTGCCAGTGTATTGCCAAATACATTGCGTTGATGGGGCAACCCCATACTCTCGGCAGGATCAAAAAAGCCAAAAATACCCAGAGTAGTGTTGATGAATAACCGACCGACTGACTTAACGGCTCGCTCACCTTCAAACTGAAGCAGGTTGTTCATAAGGGTGGAAACTTCTTTCAGATTCTGAAAAAAATGGGCTATTCCGATCCGAACAAAAAATGGAGTCACCGTTTCATAAAGCTGCATGACGGGCTCAAGAAAATAGCGATCCAACTGCCGGTTAAAAGCAAACACCTCGCGATTAAAGGGCTCCAGTGGGTCATAAACATCCATAAACGACATTGAATTCATATTGTGATGCCAGTCTTCCAATAACTCATCATCAGGGTCTCGGTACTTCAAAGTATCCATAGGATCTGAATAAGGGATACTATGATCAGCCGGGAGATTGCAGACTGTTAGAGAAAACAACAAGAGCAGGCATCCGGCTCTAAGCATCGGGAAAGCCCTTACCTTTGATAAAGCTGAGCATATCCTCCACGTTTTGTGGATACTTCAGATTGCCCATATGCCCACCCCGAGGGTAAATTTTTATTCGCCCATCGAAGGTATCATAAAGAAAGTCGAGCCCTTTCTTGTCAATAATAAAGTCATCCACATTGTGCATCACACCTATATGCCGGGCTTTCTTCAACCACAACTTAAGGCGAGGCAAACCGTTCTGCTCAAATATAAGAGCACGCTGCGCAGCGAGGGATTTTTTCTGATCAAAGTAGATTCCCTTCTGCTTCTCTTCATAAGGAATCAGTACCTTATCTATATAGCATTCAAAGCTGCAAAACATAGCCCGCTTAAAATAAGGAGTTCGGCTATCACTCAGGGTGAATTTAAAAAACCTGGGAATCAGGCTGATGTTCCAGGTCATGACAGCAGAAGTGAAATAGAGGGACGCTACTACCAACCTGAAATTGACGCCTATCAGCAGTGCCAGCTCTTCCCTGCTCAGGGCATAAGCGCTTTTTGCCACCTGAACCAACATGGATTCATCGATATCAATACTTTTATGCGTCCGAAAATAAGCAGCCAGCTTGTCAAAGAAATGTTTAAAAAGCGTTTTTGCATTATCAACGCCCCGCACGTCGACCAGCAGTAAGCGATCAAGACTATTGACGGTGCGCCGCAGGTCAACAGGAGGATTCACTAACAGCACACGATTAAAGCCAAAGGCATTATGTTCGCTGTCTATTCTGGCGATATAAGCAGCGTTGAGCGCACCAAGGCTGTAACCTGTCAGATACCAGCCTTTAATCTGAATTTTTTTAAAGGAGCGAACCCGCCTGACAGACGCTTTCATCAGACGATAGAGATCTTCTGAATCCTGCTGAGTCAGACCGGGTCGATGGGATCGGGAGCCGGAAACAACAAAGTCGTAGCTGGTGGGAGATGAGATCTGAATAACATGAAAGCCCGCTTGATAGTAAACCTTTTTCAGGAACTCGACCTTGCTGGTATCGAAACGACCACCGGTGCCGGCAATAATAAAAATCAGTGGAGCAGGTTTCTCCTGCCAGGCCAACTTGAAACGGGGTTTGATCACATCCCAGAATATACCCGGTGCACCCTTAACGGTTTCGTCAGCCAATCCTAAAATCGCCTCGCGGACAATACCTTGCCGAAGCTTCACCTGTTGCCCGGGCGGGGTGCCAACGACGGTCGCCAGGAATGGGTCCTTAATAGGAAAGCCATAAGCCCACAGAGTGCCCTGATAGAGAAGAAGCACTAATAACGGAAGCTTTTTCAGGATGGAAGTTAAACGACCACGGTCTTTCAAAAAACATTTTGCCCACGCCACAGTGTCCGTGAGTACTACCGGACAAAATGCCTTTCTTTTACTCATATCAGTACTACTACTGAGTATTTTCCGGTGATGAAATCA
Source organism: Endozoicomonas sp. ALD068 (assembly GCF_049310145.1). Lineage (NCBI taxonomy): Bacteria > Pseudomonadati > Pseudomonadota > Gammaproteobacteria > Oceanospirillales > Endozoicomonadaceae > Endozoicomonas > Endozoicomonas sp. ALD068. Next base: position 6,929,981 of record NZ_JBLYNU010000004.1, on the reverse strand, counting down.
ACAGGTAAACTGTCCAGTCATGGGTAAACAGGCCGCCGGTGCTGACTTTTTCCAGAGAGCCCCTGACCTGCCCATTGAAGGAATACTGAATTTTTTCGCCCTTGTTGTCAGGCAATGCCACCTGCTTTTGCGCCCAACTCTTCGGCAGACATTGACCAATGACGCGGTTGGCTTCGTCAAAAGCCTGAGCCGCAGTCTGTTCATCAGGCAGAACACGACTGCATACATAGCTGTAACGATTCGACCACTGCCAGACCTCGCAGCCACCGTTCAGTGGTTGATAGTCTGTCTGCCATATGGTGATCTTGTTGTAAAAAGAAGGTTGTTTACGTATGTCCGAAAAACCATTCTGGCTTTTGGTAAAAAGCTGACCGAGATCCTGACAGAACTTGTCCTGATCAACATTGCGCTTTTCGGTAATCACTTCATCTTTGTTGCTGGCGGGCTGGTCTGCATACCCCGAAACCAGAGCACCTGCTGTCGCCGCTGACGCGGCCATGACGAGACTAATTTTAATCGTTTTTTTGTGAAAGACTGATTTCATCGACTTATTCCCTGGTTCTGAAAAACCTCAACCAAGACCTTGCCTGTGAAAGCAGGCAAGGTCTCAGACTCAACAAGTCTAGAAAATATAATTCAATTGTGCAGCCACAATATTGGAGCTGTTTTTATAATCTCCTGTTATTGTGCCGAATTCGGGTATAGTAGTGTCTTGCATTGGCGGTGTATTGTACTTGGCTTCATTGATTTTCCCTTCTTTCAAGCTGACGTACGCATAGGATATGTCTATGGAGATATTAGTATCTGGCCTCCAGTTTGCTCCCACGGTAAACCAGTTACGATCGGAATCCGGTGTACGCACAGTACGATTGTCATCATCGACGGGAGACTCATCAAACATATAGCCTGCCCTTAGCTTCCATTCTGGCAGTACTTGCCATGTAGCTCCAAAACTCCATGACCAGACATCTTTCCAGTTGATTGGGACATAGCTGCTGGGTATAGTCGGGTCTTCCACTCTGACATAAAATTCCTCAAAACGGCTCCAACGAGTCCATGTGGCCTCAGCCATCAGAGTCCATTCATCGTTGAGCTGATGAGTCAGGCTAAGAGCTGCTTTCTCGGGCATTGTGATATCAAGCTTTGCATCTGATTTCAAACCAACCGGAGCCACTTTCACATCTCCCTCGAGTTCAAAATCCAGCTCTGAGAAGAAAGAAAGCCCCACATAGGTTTTATCATAAACATTCCACAGTGCTCCCAGAGTCCAACCCAATGTTTTAGCATCACCTTCAATCTTTGATTCTAAGGCAGGAGAACTGGGACTCGAATTTTGTGTTAATTCCCCTTCCACATAGGAACCTATCAATCCAAAACCAATAGAAAAGTCTTCCTGGAATTTATAAGAAACGGTACCTTGCAGGTTAACGGTTTTAACGCTGGTTTTAATACCAAAGTAACGACCTGCCCAATCCTTGTCATAGTCCAGCTCAATGCCATTTGGAGCATATCCACTTAGCCCGAAGCTGATTTGCTCATTCAATGGCATAACAAAATGCCCAAAAGGTACTCCGCTTGTTGACACGAAATCTTCCGTCTTGCCCTGAGCAATCGGCGTTGAACCAATAGTATGCTGCCCCTCAAACTCACCTCCCTCAAGAATGATAGCGGAGCCCACTGAAACCTGAGTACCCTCAACATAAGCTATTCCCGCCGGGTTGTTGGCTGCAATGGAAGCATCCTGAGGGTTGGACGCTCTGCCCGCATAGGCTGTACCCATGTAGCTGGCTGAGTTTTCATTAATACCGTAACCTGCAGAGAAAGCATTACTGGAATGAAAGGAAACTGCCATGGCGGCAAGAAGAGGTGACAGAACAGCCAACCTCTGTCGTAAACACAAAGTCATCTTCAAACCTCATTGTGTGTGTTGTTCTGAAAGGTATAGACGCAGAAACGCTTCCATGCTTTTTTTTTAGAGGCATTAACGACGATTAGTAATCAAGAGATATTAAAAACACGAGAGCTCTGAGCAAATAGCTATATCTCAAAGCTCCTTTCAAGTCAGCGGGCGGTGGGAGGCAGGTCAAAACGGGGGAGAGATAATTTCTTGTAAAGAGCCAAAAGTCTGAGTAACAGAACCAGACCTGCAGACAGCAGTGTTGCCATATTGACTCCAATATAAGATTCCAATACAACAAAAAGAGCACCACCCGCCATAGCGGCAAAGGCGTAGACCTCTTTTTTTAGCACCAGCGGCACTTCACCAGAAAGCAGATCACGGATAGCCCCTCCACCACAACCGGTAAGCACCCCCATCATGACAGAGACAATAGCCGAAGCACCGAAATCCAGAGCTTTGGTGACACCAATCACAGTAAATACAGCCAGACCCAGCGCATCAGAAAGCAACATCATATGATGGGTTTTCTGATGCCAGCGCCTTACCAGAATCGCCAGCAACGTTGAGGCAAGAGTGACCAGAACATAATCATGATTCTGTACCCAGAAAACCGGGGTTGCTCCCAGAAGAACATCACGAATCGTTCCACCCCCCACGGCAGTGGCAAACGCCAGAACCATTGCCCCAAAGATATCCATATCCTTGCGACAGGCCAGCCAGGCACCGCTGATGGCAAACACTGCAGTACCAAATAAATCCAGAATATAGAGCAGCATGAAAGAGAGAATGAATCCGATGAATGAATACCCAAAGTATACGTTCCAAATCGCATAGGCCACATCAGGGCGCTTACTTAATTCAACAGGAACTTTCGTCAAACTCCGAAGCCTTATGCAGGTTCAGATGACACCATGAGTGCCTGTCTTTCAGTTTATATAAAAAACATCTTAAGTATTCAACATGGCCCGATTACTGACGCCTACACAGCAATCAGAGACTCGATTGTATATTTTTTTAAAATTTTTTTTCTTCTTTTCTCGATACTGTTCCGGATCTCAACCTTCCAGAAAAACCATTAAATATCATTGAGTTAGTTATAAAAAGCGGCATCAAAATACCTTAAATTCATTAAAATAAAAATCGAATACTATTCGAATTACAATTAAAACCGACCCCTGTCTTGACTCGACACCTCTAAACAGAGATATTTCGTACTGTCGTTTCAAACATCCATTGCAGAGCACGTTAAAAACGACAACAAAAACTAATAATAAGCATAAATAGACCAGCGGTCTTTCGACCAGCGAACCGGAAAAGACTCACAAAAGAGCAAACAACGTTCGTAATCAGGCAGCCTCACATCACTTGTTAATAAAAAAAGAAGCCATTTCTTAGTGGCATTCTTTGCAACAAGCAGCCGCCTCAGGTCATGCCACCGCCAGGAGTTATAATGAAAAGCCACACTCGTTCCTCGCATTTTTCTCTCTCTCCATTAGCTGTAGCCTCCTCCTTGGCTGTTGCACTTTCAGCAGGTCAGGCGGTAGCCGGTGGATTTGAAAAAGCGACGCTCTGGGATGCTGAATACACTGCACTGGCAGGTGCAGCGGTTTCTTCTGTCAGTGATTCCAGTGCCATCTTCTACAACCCGGCCGGTCTGGCTTTTGCGGAGTCTAATGATATTGCTCTGCACTTATCTCCAACCATTACCCAGACAAGCAGTCCTGCGGATGGTACAAACTTTACTGATGGTGAAAAAAACTTTTCCCCTGTTGGCGGCTTTACAGGTTTGTTCAAACTGGATAACAAGTTCACCATGGGTTACGGTATTTATGCCTCTGGAGGTGCGGCTGCCAGTTATGAGGATGTTAAGGTTGGCAGCGCTCTACCCGTCACAGCCGACTACTCTACTGACATCAAAATTATTGAAGCGGGTCTGGGGTTATCATACCGCATTAACAATAACTGGTCCGTTGGGGGTACATATCGCCTGACCTATGCTACTGCCGATATCAACTTGGCGTCTGCCCCTGATGCGTTTGGTGGTGCTGTTGGTGCTGCGGTGGGCTATAACGACCTGAGCGGCTTCAATACCTTCGGTGTTCGTCTGGGTGCCATGTACCGCTCTGATGACGACCGCTGGGGCTGGGGTATCAACTACCGTTCTGAAGTCGATATTGAAGCGGATGGTGATTACAACTACCGTGACGGAGCTGGCGGCAGCGATACAGGTGATGCCACTGCAGAAACAGCATTGCCAATGTTGATATCTACCGGTGTCGACTACAAGGTAGCCCCACACTGGACCCTGTTCGGTGAGATCACTTATTCTAAGTACAGCGACATTGAAAAGATTGACTTTAGCTCTGACGATACCACTGTCGCCGTACCTGCAATCAACACCAACTGGGAAGACCAATACAACTACCGCGTTGCTGCCGAGTACACCGGAATCGAAAACTGGGCTCTCAGAGCCGGTTACATTTATACAACAGCTGTTGTACCCGAAGAATATGCTGCGCCCACCTTCTCAAGCCCAGCCGATGCGCACAGCTTCACTCTGGGTGCAGGTACCAGCATTCTTGATGGACAAGTGGATCTGGACTTTGCTGCTGTATACGACACAGTTAAGAATGATGATGTAAAAGGGGGTGGTGACCTGACCAGCACTACTAAATCTTATGCTGGTAAGTATGAATCCAGCTCCTACTCCCTCCATGCTTCTGCAACTTACCGCTTCTAAGTCGGTTTGTTAGACGCATAATAGACAAGGCCGCTGATCTAAAGTCTGCGGCCTTGTTTTTTTCTGAGATCATTATTTAACCCCCTTCCGTCCAATAGATGTTTAACCTCTCATAAATACAGTTAATGTATTAACCACCCGGTCCGACCTCATTATCGAATGAGCGTAAAACCCCGTACTTTGAGAGGATGTCGCAAAACTCCAATAGCTCGTTCCCATGCTCTGAGGTCGTCATTCCCGCGAAGGCGGGAATCCAGCGCCAACGGTGGATCTCTGCCTTCTCGGGGATGACAAGGCCAGGGGGGCACCGGGTAGTATGGTTCTGGTGGTGAGTCAGTGTGGATTCCCGCATTCGCGGGAATGACGAGAATGAAGTCGGGAATGACGAGAGTCAACTCGTTCGCACGTTGGAGAGAGTTTTGCGACACCCTCTGGAGCATGGGAACCAGAGTTTTACGACACCCTCTTGAGGACGGGGATGAAAGCTCGGCTTGCAGAGCAAGCCTCTTGTGCTATTTTGCCATCCGTCAGGCGTTTCTAGCGATTACGCTACCTGACAGGAAAAGTAAAATACCCTCCGCTTTCTGCCCGTGTTTCTTGACGGGGTCGCCTAGACGGGGTCGCCCAGACGGGGTCGCCCAGACGGGGTCGCCCAGACGGGGTCGCCCCGGGTCTTCCGGAGGAGAATTCCAGTAACGCATCTTAATCAAGGTGCATGGAATTAATTGCAACAATAACTCGAATAATATTCGAATTATTATTAACAAAAAAATTCACCTTGAATTAGAAAGTTAGAAATAGAGTTACTGCTCACAATAATTTCAAAGCTTGTTTTGAAGCACTTTTAAAAGTTTTTTTAATAGTTAATTATTTACAAAAAAATAACATTAATTTCGATTAAGAATAAATAAAATAGCCCTCGTTCGACCAGCGAACCAGCAAAAATCCACAAGAGCTCACAAGGTTCGCAATCAGGCAGATTGATGTCACTTGTTAATAAAAAGAAATCCTTTTTTAAAACAGGGAGCTGCCTGAGGTCTTGCCACCATTAAGGAGTAATAATGAAAAGCCCTACACGTTCCTCGCCTTTTTTCCTCGTTTCAACTCTCGCTGTTGCTGTTTCTTCAGGTCACGCGGTAGCCGGTGGTTTTGAGAAAGCGACGCTCTGGGATGCCGAATACAGTGCACTGGCAGGTGCAGCCGTTTCTTCTGTCGATGATTCCAGTGCCATCTTCTTCAACCCGGCCGGTATGGCTTTTGCGGAGTCCAATGATATTGCTCTGCATGTGTCTCCTACCTTTACTCAGGTAAATGGTCCTGCGGATGGAAATACTTTTATTGAAGGTGAAACCAACTTTTCCCCTGCGGGCGGCCTGACAGGTCTGTACAAACTGAACGACAAGTTCACTATGGGTTATGGTGTTTATGCTTCTGGTGGTGCTGCTGCCAAGTATGAAGATGTAACGGTTGGCAACGATCACTCCATCACAGATGAATACTCTACTGACATAAAGATTATTGAAGCGGGTCTGGGGTTATCTTATCGCATCAATAACAACTGGTCCGTTGGGGGCACTTATCGCCTGACTTATGCCACGGCCGATATCAACATGGTGTCAGCAGCTCAAAAACCACCTTTTGGAGAGGTTGGAGCTGCCGTGGGTTACAACGACATGAGCGGCTTCAATACCTTCGGTGTCCGTCTGGGTGCAATGTACCGCTCAGACGACAACCGTTGGGGCTGGGGTATCAACTACCGTTCTGAAGTAGATATTGAAGCGGATGGTGATTACAACGAGCGAACCGGCCTCACTCCAAGTAGGTCAGCAGACGCGACTGCAAAAACAGCACTGCCTATGCAGATCTCTAGTGGTATCGATTACCAGGTAGCTCCAAACTGGACCCTGTTTGGTGAAGTCACATACACCGAGTACAGCAACAACGAGCAGATCGAGTTTACCTCCGACGACAGCCTGCTTGTACCAGCAATCAACACCAACTGGGAAGACCAATACAACTACCGCATTGCAGCCGAGTATACAGGCATTGAAAACTGGGCCCTGAGAGCCGGTTATATTTATACAACAGCTGTTGTACCCGAAGAATATGCTGCGCCTACCTTCTCTACTCCAGCCAATGCCCACAGCTTCACTCTGGGTGCCGGAACCAGCATTCTTGATGGACAGGTGGATCTGGACTTTGCGGCTGTCTACGACACCGTTGAGAATGACGATGTAAAAGGTGGTGGTCAACTAACTGAGGACACTACATCTTACAGTGGCAAGTATGAATCCAGCTCATACTCCCTCCATGCATCTGCAACTTACCGTTTCTAAGCCGGTTTTTCAGTAGAAACATAACAAGGCCGCTGATCTTTCGATCAGCGGCCTTGTTGTTTGGAATTCATACTGAAGTCAAACAGGCAATTAGTGATTAAGAATCTGCCCCAAAAACTCCCTGCTACGCTCGGACTTCGGATTATTAAAGAAGACGTCCGGTGTCGCCTCTTCCACGATTTGCCCCTGATCCATAAAGATCATGCGGTCCGCTACCGTTTTGGCAAAGCCCATTTCATGGGTCACGCAGAGCATGGTCATGCCTTCATTGGCCAGCTCGATCATGACGTCCAGTACTTCCTTGATCATTTCCGGGTCCAATGCCGAAGTCGGCTCATCAAACAACATGATTTCCGGGTTCATGCACAGGCTTCGGGCAATTGCCACACGCTGCTGCTGACCTCCCGAGAGTTGTCCGGGATATTTATCTGCCTGATCGGGAATACGGACGCGCTCCAGGTATTCCATCGCCGTTTTTTCCGCTTCTTTTTTAGCGGTTTTTCTGACCCAGAGCGGCGCCAGCGTGCAGTTTTCAAGTACCGTCAGATGAGGGAACAGATTAAACTGCTGAAACACCATACCGACTTCACGACGGACCTTCTCTATATTTTTCAGGTCCCGGGTCAGCTCTGTGCCATCAACAATAATCTGGCCTTCCTGATGCTCTTCCAGCGCATTGATGCAGCGAATCAACGTCGACTTACCCGAGCCGGAAGGCCCGCAGATCACGATCTTTTCGCCACGCACCACATCCAGATTAATATCTCTGAGGACATGAAAGCTGTCGTACCATTTATTAACCCCATTCAACCTGATGACAGGACTTGCAGGGTCTTTAACTTCCCGGACCATCTTATCCATGAAGACCTCTCATTTTCATTATTCTTGAATTCAATTCTTTTCCAGGCGCTGGCTGTATTTGGACATACCAAAACAGAACAACCAGAACACAAATCCGGCAAACAGATAACCTTCTACGGCACTGCCCAGCCACTCGGGGTCATTCAGGGCCGCCTGAACAATCGAAAGCAGATCAAACAGACCAATCACCAATACCAGACTGGTGTCTTTGAACAGGGCAATAAAGGTATTCACAATGCCGGGAATGACCAGACGAACAGCCTGGGGCAGCACCACCAGCAACATACTCTGCCAGTAGCCCATTCCGAGACTCTGACAGGCTTCTACCTGGCCTCTTGGAATCGCCTGCAATCCACCCCGGACCACTTCTGCCATATAAGCTGACTGGAACATGACGATGCCAATCAGGGCCCGAACCAGTTTGTCGAAAACAATTTCTTCCGGAACAAACAGAGGCAGCATAACCGACGCCATAAACAGGACAGTAATCAGCGGAACGCCACGCCAAAGTTCAATATAGGCGGTACAGAAAGTTCTGATAACCGGCATGGAAGATCGTCTGCCAAGGGCCAGCAAAACGCCTACCGGTAGTGATGCCAACATGCCATAAAGCGCCAGCACCAGTGTCACCATCAAGCCACCCCACTTGTGGGTTTCAACCTCGGGCAGACCGAAGTAGCCTCCGGACAGCACCAGCCAGGAGGTCACAGGCAACACCAGCAGCCCCACGCCCAATGCCAGCTTCTTGCCGGGTATGGCCGGAATCATCAGCCAACCCAGAATCAGTGCCAACTGCGCAAAAAACAGATTCACCCGCCAGATTTCACTCTCGGGATAGAAGCCGTAAATAAACTGATCCAGTCGTGCAGTAACAAAAGCCCAGCAGGCACCGTCGACATTACAGGCCGAGCGACTTTCGCCCGTCCAGGTGGCGTCCATGACCGCCCACTGCCAAAAGGGAGGAAGGATCAGATAGAGCCCGTAAATAATGGTCAGTGTCATCAGTGACTGTAAGGGTGTCGCAAACAGCTTCTCCCGCATCCAGCCTAAAACACCCCTCGAGTTGACCGGGGGCTCTCTTGCAGGAATCATTTTTTCTTCCATCTTCGTGCTCTTCATAAAGAGAGTCCTTATCGCTCTATCAGCGATACCCAGCGGTTATACAAGTTCATCAAGACGGAGACGGTCAGACTGATCGTGAGATAAACGGCCATGGTCATAGCAATCACCTCAACGGCCTGACCGGTCTGGTTCAGTGTGGTTCCCGCAAATACACTAACCAGATCCGGATAACCTATAGCCGTCGCCAGTGAAGAGTTCTTGATCAGGTTCAGATACTGATTGGTCAGGGGCGGAATAATCACCCGCATGGCCTGGGGAATCACCACCAGACTCAAAACTCTGCGGGGCTTGAGACCCAGAGCCGCAGCGGCTTCCTTCTGACCTTTGCTGACGGACTCAATACCAGAACGAACGACTTCAGCAATAAAAGCCGCAGTATAAATACTCAGAGCAAACCAGAGCGCAGCCAGTTCGGGGATTAAAACCAGACCACCAGAGAAATTAAAACCTTTTAATTCCGGTATCTCCCATTGCAACTGTGCATCTACCAGAAAGCTGGTCACCAGTGGAATCAGCACAACGAATGAAGCCATTGCCAGCTTGATAAAAAGAATCGTTCGCCCGTTGTTTTCGCCATGTTGACGGTTAGACAACCATGGGCGCATAAAGAATCTCAACGTCAGAACAACAGCCAGACAAGCGACGAACACCCAGACAACCGTCACCATGCCAGCATTGAATTCGGGCCAGGGAAGAGAGATACCACGGACATTAAGAAAGACGGCATCAAACAGGCTGATGCTTTGACGGGGGTTGGGCAGAATGCCCAGAACCGCAAAGTACCAGAAGAAAATCTGCAGCAGCAGGGGAATATTCCGGAAAACCTCAATATAAATACTGGCCATTTTTGACAGCAGCCAGTTAGAGGAGAGGCGGGCTACACCGATCAGGAATCCAAGAACGGTGGCAAAGATAACGCCCAGTAATGAGACCAGCAGAGTATTGAGCAAACCCACCAGAAAGGTTCTGCCAAAAGTGTGGCTTTCGTCGTACTCCACCAGAGTTTGGATAATGCCAAAACCTGCGGATTGGGATAAAAAATCAAAGCCGGTACTGATACCGCGATGCTCTAAATTCGACAGGGTATTGTTCACTACCCAGGCGACCATTGCCACGACGGCAAGGATCAACAGAACCTGAAAAAGAACAGCCCGCCAGACCGGGTCTCGCCAGAGTCTTACTAACATAGGGTGCCTTTTTTATTAGCCATGAAGAATCCTTTCATGGCTTTACTTTTATTTTGCTAAAGGTATTTTGCCAGAGGTATTTTACTATAGGCATCTGATAGCAGAAGGCTGACAACCCTCTTTATTGGGGCTGTCGGCCTTTCAGAACTCTTAGCGGAAAGGAGGTGCGTAGAGAATACCGCCCTGGTTCCACTGGGCATTGAGGCCACGCTCAATCTTCAGAGGAGAGGATGCACCGATATTACGCTCAAAGACTTCACCGTAGTTACCCACTTGCTTCACTACCTGGTAAGCCCAGTCGTCCTTGAGACCCATGCCTTTGCCTTTTGGACCTTCAATGCCCAACAAACGGCGAACGGAAGGATCGGTTGAGGACTTGCTCTTATCGATATTGGCTGAAGTCAGACCCAGTTCTTCGGCATTGATCATAGCGAACAGAGACCACTTCACAATGTTAAACCATTGATCATCACCCTGACGAACCAGTGGCCCCAGAGGCTCTTTCGAAATCACTTCGGGAAGAACGACAGCCTGATCCGGCTTGGACAGACGCAGTCTCAGGGCATAAAGCTGGGATTGGTCAGAAGTCAGGACATCACAACGACCTGAATCAAAACCTTTGGCCGTACCGTCGGAGGTATCAAAGACAACAGGCTGGTATTTCATGCCATTGGTGCGGAAATAATCGGCCAGGTTCAGCTCGGTAGTCGTACCGGACTGAATGCAGATCGCAGCACCATCCAGTTGTTTGGCACTGGTCACACCCAGCTCTTTTTTCACCAGAAAACCCTGACCATCGTAATAACTGACACCGGCAAAGTTGAGACCCAGCGACGCGTCACGGGTGAGTGTCCAGGTGGTATTACGGGAAAGCATGTCAATTTCACCAGACTGCAGAGCGGTAAAACGCTCTTTGGCGGTCAGGGGAATGAATTTAACCTTGGAGGCGTCACCCAGTACCGCAGCGGCTACGCCACGACAGACATCGACATCAATGCCGGACCACTTGCCTTTCTCATCAGGTGTCGCAAAACCCGGCAGACCGGTGTTTACACCACAACTCAGGTAACCTTTGCTTAACACGGTTTCCAGGGTACCGCTATCGGTCTCAGCCTGAGCACCGGTAGCTGCCAGCATAAGAACAGGTGCAACCCATTTTTTGAGTTTTCTTATCATAATCGATCCCGTTTGTTATTTTTTTACTACTTTACAGTAGGCATCTGATACTCGCTGTAACTTACCTAGATTGAGCAGAGCTGACAAGTCCGCCAACAAATAAATCTCTCAGAGACTCAAACCGTTCCACATGGCCCCCTTTATGTTAAACTCTGGCCAATTTTTTACATGAACTACCCATGAAGGACAGACAGTATCCGCCCCCTGCCCTCTTCATGCCACTACTTTTCATGTCACTATTGAGCGATCCATGACCGAACATCTGAGCGAACATTACAAAGCCATTCTCGAATCCCTGGGAGAAGATATTCACCGTGATGGCCTGAGAGAAACCCCGAAACGTGCCGCCAAGGCCATGCAGTTCCTGACACGCGGTTATGAGCAAAGTCTTGAGGATATTGTCAATAACGCGGTGTTCGAGTCCGATATCAGCGAAATGGTGGTCGTCAGGGATATTGAACTCTACTCCATGTGCGAACACCACATGCTGCCCTTTATTGGCAAGTGCCACATTGGTTACATCCCTGATGGCAAAGTGCTGGGCTTGTCCAAGTTCGCCCGCATCGTGGATATGTTTGCCCGTCGTCTACAGATTCAGGAAAACATGACCAGGCAGATTGCCGACGCAATTGTTGAAGCTACGGGTGCAAAAGGGGTGGGTGTTGTCATTGAAGCCAAACACATGTGTATGATGATGCGTGGTGTCGAAAAGCAGAACTCTTCCATGACCTCCTCTGTCATGCTGGGCCTGATGCGTGAAAACCAGCCTTCCCGTCAGGAATTCCTGCAGTTTATCCGTAACAAATAATCCGCTGTCGTATAAGGGAGCCTTAACGGCTCCCCTTTTCAGGGCCGTGGCACGAGGTATATATTCCTGTAAGATTGCGTTATTTTCCGACAAATGGGACACCCCCGCTGCTCCCGTATAAATCGCTCAGCACAATTCTTGCACAAACCAGCGTGTCCACAAGGCTCTAGTGCCGTCATTTCATGCGGTGGTTCGAAACAAACTGGACATTTAGCGGTTTCACCTGGAGTGCCCCCAACGGCTCCAGCTTCCTCAGTTAGAGTTTGGCTTGCTAATTCCTGTCTCAGCTGGGCTATCAGTTCATTTTGTTGTTGAATGACTACAGCCGGGTTTTGCTGCGCAGAATCTGGATCCTCACCAGAAGCCTCAAACTCAACTTCAAACTCCCTGCTGTCGTCTGAACCTCGAAAATAATTCGATAGATAGTCCAGATTTTCTGACGATTCTGCCTGCACTGGCACAGAGGGTGTGGTGCAAATACCCATAATAGCCTCTGTAAACTCTTGCATACCCTCCATGGTAAACATGACCTGAGGTACAGGGCGTAAATGCCCAGTGGGGCAAAAACCAGCCAAGTTCCAGTAGATAGTAGCCATAATCTCGTAGGGTAAGTACCCTCGCAGCAATGCTTCCAGTGTCCCCGGCCATTCCCGCCCTGAGTTGATGCTGTGGAAAGCTGCTGATGCCATTGCAGTCAGACCAATTAGAAGTGCTATTTCCGTGTCGAATCCGGCTGCCATAAATTGACCGGCAATGCTGCTCGGTGAACTGTATTCATTAATATTTTCAGAAAGCCAACCAAGGAAAAATGCCCGATTGTAGGTTATTCCGGTATATCTCTTACGCAGCACGGTAAAATAGTTAGTAAAGTCATTGCCAGAAAGAAAATGAGGACCAAGAAAAGCCAGAAGCATCAGGACTAAATTGTTATTAAGTCCAACATGATTGGACTGACTTGCTCCCCAATCTGAAGAGAAATAATGAAAATAAGGATTTCTCCAGCCACCTCTCATTACAGACGAAAAAAAATGTTCAAAGAGGCTTTGTGCTATTGCTTTAATTAGCGCTTTCTTGTCAGGACTTTGTACATTGGTCTGATTTATATTTATAGCGAACATATAATGTATTAGTCTCAGCACTCTTTGAATGCGAGTTTTTTGATCATATCCATCGTGAGTCCTGTTCACATAATGAAAATAAAATCTGATCAGACGTCCAAAATCTTGCTCATCAACCTCGTAATTTCCGCTGATTTCAAATCGCTCATCTCCAGACAGGTCGTCAGAGGTTAAATTAAGTCCGACAAAACCAATGCGGATGTTTTCAAATGGGCTTTGATCAGCGTGCCTTTGTTGTTCGTTTAAAGGTGGATTTGTGTTTGCCTTACGATACCTGCGAAATTCTTCAAGGCCATAGGTGTCGTTTGCCAGCACCTGCTGATAAAAAAACAAAAATACTGAAAACAAAAGTGTCTTTAAGGCACATCCTATGGTCATACTCTCACCTGCATTCGTTAAAACAGCTGCACAACTATTAATGAGCTTTACGTGAGCCCCCCCTCAGTGCCTATTTATATAGGCCATGGAGACCCATAGAAAAAGCTGACCCGGATGTTGCCATTACAGCAATCGCCTCAAGCCTGCTCTCGGGTGTATCCCGATGGAGAGAAAGCAGTGACTTTTTAGCCGGACAGAAGATGGGGCAAACAGCATTAGTCTGCTCCAGACATTGATCGTCAGTTGTCTTCTTGCAGGCATTGATCCATACAACTACTTCGTAGATTTGCTCCAGCGCATCAGGCAATCTGGCACTGTGCACACATTCAAGGAAGAGACATGTCGATAACTCTAATGACTGATAAGCTAGCTTCCCGACAAAAGGGACAGTCCCTCTGCTCGTTTATAATTCGCTCAGCACAATTCTTGCAGAAACCAGCATGCCCGCAACTTTGTAACAGCATAATGTCTTCCAGTGGTGTGCGACATAGTGGGCATTTTTTGACTGCTCCTGAGGCTCCTCCAACTGCACCAGCTTCCCCCCTCTCGGACTGGATTGCTAATTCCCGTCGCAGTTCGGCTATCAGTTCATTTTGTTGTTGAATGACTTTTGACGCATCCTCATGCTCCGTATCTGTTTCCTCAATATGACCATCACTGTCCGAGCTCTCAGAAGAATCCACTGAGTGGCCCCGCCTTTCTGGCGGTGATACAGGTGTGGGGTCAATACCCAAAATACTGTGTGTAAACTCATGCATACCATTCACGGTAAACATAACGATAGGTACTGGATACGATCGTCCAGCGTGGCAATGAATGACTATATTTCTGTAGACAACATCCAGAAGATCGTATGGCAAGTAATTTATCAACAAGGTTTCCAGAGTCTCTTGCCATTCCCGTCCTGAATTAATGCGCTGGATAGCCGCTGATGCCATTGCAGTTAATCCGATTAAAAGTGCTGTTCCTGCGTCCAATTCAGCTGTATCTAATTGATTGGCAAGACTTTGCGGAGAATGATATTCATTAATATTTACAGAAAGTAATTCACGTTCAAATGCATGATAGTAGCTTGTTCTGGTGTAACTGTTATGCAGCACTTTAAAGTGGTCATATAATTCATTCTGTAAAAGAAAATGGGGACCAAGAAAAGTCATCAGAAATAAATCTTTATTAACATCGTCATAACTGTAATGACTCGCTGTAAATTCAAAATCATAATAATGGAAATAATGTTCACTCCCGCCATTTATACTTTCAGACAAAAAGTTTTTCTCAAAGAGGCTTTCTGCTATTGCATTTATTCTTCGTTTATCTTCGGGGTTTTTCCCATTAGTCCTATTTATATTTATAGTGAATATAAAATTCATTAGTCTCAGCATTCTTTGAATGCGAAGTTTTCGAGATTGTTCAGTCACGTTCACATAATCAAAATAAAAGTTATTCAAACGATTAAAGTCTTGCTCAGAAATCTCGTAATCATCACAGATTTCCAGTCGCTCATCTCCCGATACAGTGTCAGAAGCTAAATTAAGCCTGACAAAACCAATACGAATGTTTTCAAGAGGGGGTATGGCGGGCTGACCTGTGCAACTTTGTTGTTTTTCTGAAGGCGGTTTCCAGTTTTTCTTTTGATGCTGGCGGAATTCTTCAAGGTCATAGGTGTCGTTTGCCAGCCCCTGCTGATAAAAAAACAAAAATACTGAAAACACAAGCATCTTTAAGGCACATTCTATCGTCATACTTCCACCTGAATTCCTTGAAACAGCTGCCATCCGATCTCGACAAATAGCGGGGTCTGAACCCCGCTCGAACGCTTTCTCTTGATAATGGGTACAAACTGACTCTATCGTTCCCATGGAGTCAGAGTATCAGGCAATAAACTTGCACTGCATACACATTCAATGAGGGGGCATTAAGAATATCTTTCTAAATGATTCAGGTTCTTTCCGACAAACAGGACATCCCCTCTGCTCCCGAACAAATCGCTCAGCACAAACCCTGCATAAACCCGCGTGTCCACAAGTTTCTAATAACGTTATTTCTTGCAGTGGTTCGAAACAAACCGGACATTCTATGACTTTTTCTGGGGCTCCTCCCACTGCACCGGCTTCCTCCGCTCTGTGTTGGCTTGCTATTTCCTGTCGTAATTGGGCTATCAGTTCATTTTGTTGCTGAATGACTATTGACTGA
Organism: Endozoicomonas sp. ALD068; assembly: GCF_049310145.1. Classification (NCBI taxonomy): domain Bacteria; kingdom Pseudomonadati; phylum Pseudomonadota; class Gammaproteobacteria; order Oceanospirillales; family Endozoicomonadaceae; genus Endozoicomonas; species Endozoicomonas sp. ALD068. The sequence continues at coordinate 6,914,162 of NZ_JBLYNU010000004.1, read as the reverse complement.
TCCTGATGCCCGGAATCCAGCTCCTCACCAGGCTCCTCAACCTCATTGTCTGAACCCAGTGAATAATCCGATTGATAGTCCAGGCTTTCTGACGATGATGCCGATGATATTGCAGGTTCAGGGTTAATAGCCAAAATACTATGCGTAAAATCTTGCCTGCCACTCAAGGTGTACATAACCGTAGGGACAGGGAAGATGCGTCCGTTGTGGCAAAGGCTGGCTAAATTGTTGTAGATAATGGCCAGAAGTTCGTCTGGCAAGTGACTCATCAACAAGGTTTCCAGTGTCTCTGGCCATAACTGTTCTGAATTTAAGCACCGGGAAGCGGCTGGTGCCATTGCGGTTAAGCCAATTAGAAGTGCTGTTTCTGTGTCCAGTGCGGCTGCAGTCAATTGATTGGCAATGCTTTGCGGAGAATTATATTCATTGACATCTCCAGCAAGCAGCTCACAGGAGAATGCTCGACCGTAGCTTTTTTTGGTATAGCGTCTTTGAAGCACGCTAAACCATTTAGACAAGTCAAACCGGGAAAGATAATGGGGACCAAGAAAAGCAAGAAACATCAAGATTAAACCGTTATTAACACCTGCATTATAAGACCTATCGTCTGCTGAAACTGAATGAAAATAAAGGAAATAAGGATTGCTTCGCCCGTTTACATTGTCAGATAAAAACATTTGCACAAAGAGGCTTTTTGCCATTGTATTTATTAATTCTTTCTCTGCCGGGCTTTCTCCCATGAACGTATTCATATTGATATCGAACATACGGTGTATGAGTCTCAGTGCCGTTAGAATATGTGTTTTTCGATAGTTAGGATCACCTATGTTCATATAGTTAAAAAAAAAGTTTAGCAGTCGTTGAAAGTCCTGTTCAGAAACCTCGTAATTTTCACAGATTTCCAGTCGCACATCTCCAAACAAATCGTCAGATTCTAAATTAAGCCTGACAAAGCCAATGCGTATGTTTTCAAGTGGGCCCATGACAGGTCGGCCTGATTGCCTCTGTTTTTTCTTTGAAGGCGGTTTCCAGTTTATTTTTTGATACTCGCGAAATCTTTCAAGATCATAACTATCGTTTGCCAGCCCCTGGTGAGAAAAAAACAACAACATTGAAAACAAAAGTGTCTTTAAGGAACATGGTCTTACCATACTTTCACCTGTATTCGTTATAACAGCTGCACTGCTATTAATGAGTTTTGTATGAGCGTCCCTGGCAACTACTTATGGTCATAATGACCAATAAAGAAAGCTTATTCTGATGCAGCCGGAGAGATGACAACCCATTTTCAATGAGAAGACATATCTAAAACCCTCTTGTATGATTCCGATTTTACCCGACAAAAGGGACAGCCGGTCTGCTCCCGTATAATTCGCTCAATACAAATCTGGCACAAACCAGCGTGTTCACAACTTTTAAAACCCATTACTTCTTGCAGTGGCTCGTGACAAACTCCACATTTTTTGGTGACTCCTGCTGCTCCTCCAATTGCACCCGCTTCCTCCGTTGCAGTTTGGCTTGACAACTCACTTCGTAACTGGGCTATCAGTTCATTTTGTTGTTGAATGACTATTGATTGATCCTGATGCTCAGGATCCGATACCTCAAGAAAAAACTCAGTCTCTGAACTCTCAGAATAATCCGATCGATTGTCCGGGCTTTCTGACGATAATGCGTGGGGGTCAATACCTATAATACTGTGTGTAAACTCTTGCATACCGCCCGCTGTAAACATAACCATAGGTATAGTGTACGATGACACAGGATGACAATGGTCGTCTATATTGCTGTAGATAACGGCCAAAAGTTCGTCTGGCAAGTGTCTTCGTAACAAAGCTTCCAGTGTCTCATGCCATTCCAGTCCTAAATGCATGTGCCGAAAAGCTGATGCTGCCATTACAGTCAAACCGATTAAAAGTGCTATACCTGCGTCCAATTCAGCTGCTTTTAATTGATTGGCAAGACTTTGCGGAGAGTCATATTCATTGATATTTTCAGAAAGCAATTCACGGTCGAATGCTTGCTCGCAGCTTTTATCGGTATAGCTATTATGAAGTACGTCAAAGTAGGCATATAAGTCATTCTGAAAAAGAACGTGGGGCCCAAGAAAAGCAAGATACATCAGGACTAAATCATTATTAACACCGAGAAAATTCGACTGATTTTCTATCGAATCCGGATAGAAATAATGGAAATAAGGATTGATTCTGTCGTTTACCCTGACAGACAAAAACTTTTTTTCAAAAAGTCTTGTTGCTTTTGCATTTGCCAACGGTTTCTTTTCCGGGCTTTGTTTATTGATCATATTTATGTTCATAGCGAATATACGATTCAACAGTCTAAGTACTCTTTGAATGCGATCTTTTCGATGCTGAAGCTCACCCATATTCACATAATCAAAATAAAAGTTGTTCAGCCGATTAAAGTCTTGCTCATCAACTTCGTAATCTTCACAGATTTCCAGCCGTCTATCTCCAGATACATCGTCAGATTCCAGATCGAGTCTTACATAACCAATACGGATGTTTTCAAGTGTGCTCACTGCGGGTTGACCTGTAAGCCTTTGTTGTTTTTTTGAAGGCGGCTGGCAGTTTGTCATATGATGCTGGCGAAATTCTTCAAGGTTATAGGTATCATTTGCCACCCCCTGCTGATAAAAAAACAAAAACACTAAAAACAAAAGCGTCTTTAAGGCGCATAGCATGGCCATACTTTCTCCTTCACTGATTGAAACAGATGTACCACTACCAATAATGAGCCTTGTGTGAGCGTCCTCGGCACATATTTATACTGGCTACGGAGAGCAATAGAAAAAGCTGATCCGGATGTGACCATTGACGCTAATCATATGTAGTCTAGCCTCTGATGTATCCCGATGGGGAGAAAGAACTGACTTTTTTGGCTGAACAAAAAGAACGTTCAGATAACCCTGCCCTGTTCCAGACATTATTTGTCAGCTGTCTTCTTTAAGGCATTAATCCTTACAAATACTTCGTCGATGTGCTTCAAAGCGCCAGGCAATAGACCGGTACTGTTCACACATTCAGGGTAAAGACATGTCGAGAATCTTCATGCATGACAAGGGTACGTTCCGACAAAAAGGACATTCCCTCTCCTCACGTATGAGTCGCTCAGCACAATTCCTGCAAAAACCAGCGTGTCCACAACTATGTAACGCTACAAGGTCTGTCAGGCGGTCGGTACAAAGTGGGCATTTTTTGGTTTCTGCTGAGGCTCCCCCGACAGCACCCGCTTCCTCCGTTGCGGATTGGCTTGCCAATTCCTGTCGAAGTTGGCCTATCAGTTCATTTTGTTGCTGAACGACGATTGACTGATCCTCGAAATCCGATTCCTCAAGAGAAGAATCACTGTCTGAAAGCTCATGATAATCCACTAAAAATTCCAGACTTTCTAACGATGCTGCCTCCGATAAAGGCACGGGGTTAATACCCACAATGCTGTGTGTAAATATTTGCATACCATACACGGAGTACATAAGCGCAGGTTCAGGGCGTGAGTTTCCAGAGCGGCAATGCCTGGCTATATTGCTGTAGACAATCGACAGAAGCTCGAACGGCAAGCATCTTATCAATACGGTTTCCAGTGTTTGCAGCAATTCCAGTCCTGAATTCATGCGCTGGAAAGCGGCTGATGCCATTGTAGTTAAACCGATTAGAAGCGCTGTGCCTGCGTCCAATCCGGCTGCATTTAATTGACTGGCAAGGCTTTCTGGAGAATGATACTCATCGATATTTTCTGAAAGCAATGCACAATCAAATGCTTGATTGCAGCTTACTCCGGTATATATGTTTTGCATTATCCTAATGCCGGTATACAAGTCATTCTTGGAAAGAAATTGAGGACCAAGAAAAGCAAAAAACATCAGGGCCAGACCGTTGTCAACATCAGCATAACTGGATGAATGTTCGTCAAGAAATATATAGAAATAATTCAAATATGGATTGCTTCTGCCATTTATGTTGACAGACATAAACAGTTGGTCAAAAAGGCTTTTTGCCATTGCATTGATTGACATTTGCTCTGCTCGACTTTGAACAGTAAATCTATTTATATTAATAGCGAATATACGATGTATGAGTCTCAATACACTTTGAATGCGAACTTTTCGACGTTGAGGTTCACCCATATTCACATAATCAAAATAAAAGCTCTCCAGACGTTTAAAGTCTTGCTCAGCAACCTCGTAATTTTCAAAAATTTCCAGTCGCTCATCTCCAGATACATCGTCAGAAGCTAAATTAAGCCCTACAAAGCCAAGACGCATGTTTTCAAGTGGTTTCATGGCCGGTTGACCTGTACTGTTTTGTTGTTTTTCCGAAGGCTGTTTCCCGTTTGTCTTTTTATGATGGCGATATTCTTCAAGGTTGTAAGTATCGTTTGCCAGGCTCTGCTGAAAAAAAAACAAAAATACTAAAAACAAAAGTATCCTTAAGGCGCATAGCATGGTCATATTTTCACCTTCACTCGTTGAAGCTGTACTACTGTTAACGTTCTTTTTGTGAGTTCCCAGGCACATATTTACACAGGCTATGAAGAGCAATTGAAAAAGCGGATCCGGATGTTGCCATTGACAACAATCACATGCAGTCTAGTCCCCAATGTATCCCGATGGGGAGAAAAAACTGGCCTTTTTAGCTGAACAAAAAGAACGTTCAGATAACCCTGCCCTGTTCCAGACGTTACTTGACAGTTGTCTTCTTTCAGGCATTGATTCTTATAAGTACTTCGTCGATGTGTTTCAAAACATCAGGCAATAGACTGGTGCTGTGCAGAGATTCAGCGTAAAGACATGTCGAGAATCTTCATGTATGACAAGGGCACGCTCCGACAAAAGGGACATTCCCTCTCCTCACGTATGAGTCGCTCAACACAATTCTTGCAAAAACCAGCGTGTCCACAGCTTTGTAACGCTATAACGTTTGTCAAGCGGTCGGTACAAAGTGGACATTTTTTGGTTTCTGCTGAGGCACCTCCAACAGCACACGCTTCCTCCTTTTCAGTTTGGTTTGCTAATTCTTGCCTCAGCTCGGCTATCAGTTCATTTTGTTGTTGAACGACTATTGACAGATCCTGATCCCCTGAATCCGAATCATCAACAGAACCCTCGCTGTCTGAACCTTCATTATCTGAAAGCACAATATAATCCACGAGAAAGTTCAGACTTTCTGCCGATGATGCCAATGATAATGTAGATGTAGGGTCAAAACCCAAAATACTGTTTGTAAACTCTTGCATGCTATATAAGGTATACATAACCCCAGGTACAGGGCACGAGCGTCCAGGGCGGCAATGGCAGGCTATATTGCTGTAGATAATGGGCAGAAGCTCGAATGGCGAGCATCTTATCAACAAGTTTTCCAGTGTCTCCTGCGATTCCAGTTCTGAATTCATGCGCTGAAAAGCAGCTGATGCCATTGCAGTTAAACCGATTAGAAGCGCTGTTCCTGCGTCCAGCCCAGCTGCATTTAATTGATTGGCAAGGCTTTGCGGAGAATTATATTCATTGATATTTTCACAGAGCAGCGCACTGTCGAATGCTTGATCGAAGCTTTGCCCGGTATATATGCCAGCCAACATAATAAAGCTGGTAAAAAGTTGTTCCTTGTAAAGAAAGTGAGGACCAAGAAAAGCAAGAACTATCAGAACCAGATCGTTATTAACATCAGCATAATCAGAGAGAGGGGCCTCCGGAATTGAATAGAAATAATTGAAATAAGGATTGCTTTTGCCATTTATGTTGACAGTCGAAAAAAACTGTTCAAAAAGGCTTTGTGCCGTTGTAATGATTATCTTTTTCTCTTCCCGGCTTTGTTCATTGGTCATATTTATATTCATAGCGAATATACGATGTAATAGTCTCAGCATTCTTTGAATGCGAACTTTTCGATATTGAGGATCACCCATTTCCACATAATCGAAATAAAAGTTGTGCAGACGTTTAAAGTCTTGCTCAGCAACCTCGTAATTTTCACAAATTTGCACTCGCTCATCTCCAGACACATCTTCAGAGACTAAATTAAGCTTGACAAAGCCTATGCGGATATTTTCAATAGGGCTCATGCCGAGCTGACCCGTGCATTTTTGTTGCTCTTTTGAAAGCTCTTTCCAGTTTTTTATTTGATGATCGCGAAATTTTTCAAGGCGATAGGTGTCGTTTGCCAGCCCCTGCTGATAAAAAAAAACACTGAAAACAAAAGCGTTTTTAAGGCAAATGATATGGCCATACTTTCACCTGCATTCGTCAAAACAGCTGCACTACTATTAATGATCTTTCTGTGATCTTCCTTAGCACATACTTTTATAGGACATGGAAAGCAATAGAAAAAGCTGATCCGGATGTTGCCATTGATACCAGTCACCTGCAGCCTGGTCTCAGGTGTATATGCCGGGGAAAAGTGCTGACCGCACTGAACAGGAAGGAGAAGCATCAGACTGGCACTGCGCGTACATTCAAGGTAAAGACATCTCAGGAGCCTTCATGTATGACAAAGGTACGTTCCGACAAAAGAGACATTCGCTCTGCTCATATATAAGTCGATCAGCACAAGTATTGCAAAAGCCGGAGTCTTCACAACAATCTAACACGATAATATCTGTCAGTGGGTCGGCACAAAGTGGACATTTTTTGGTTCCTGCCGTGGTTCCTCCGACAGCACCCGTTTCCTCCGTAGCAGGTTGGTCTGCTGATTCCTCCCGTAGTTCGGTTATCAGTTCATTTTGTTGCTTTATGACTATTAGCTGATCCTGATGCTCAGAATGCGGCTCCCCGTCAGGGTCCTCAGCCTGATTGTCTGAACCCTGAGAATAATCCGATTGACAGTCCGGACTTTGAGAAGATTCTGCTTGCAATAATGCAGACTCAGCCGTGTCGTCAATACCCAAAATAACCTGTGTAAACTCTTGCATACCCTCTACGGTAAACATGACCTCAGGTACAGGCCATGAACGTCCTGCAGGAAAAAGGCCAACCAAACTCCAGTAGACAGTGCCCAGAATCTCGCAGGGTAAGTATCTTTGCAACAAAGTTTCCAGTGTCTCTGGCCATTCCTGCCCTGAGTTGAGGCTCTGGAAAGCTGCAGATGCCATTGCAGTTAAACCAATTAGAAGTGCTGTTTCTGTGTCCAATCCGGCTGCAGTGAAATAACTGGCAATGCTATGTGGAGAATTTTCATTGATATTTTCATAAAGCGATCCACGGGATAATGCCCGATCGTAGCTTTTTTCAGTATAACTATTACGCAGCACGGTAAAGTAGTTATCAAAATCATTGCTGAAAAGAAAATGAGGACCAAGAAAAGTCAGAAGCATCAGGACTAAACCATTATTTAAACCGACATAATCGGACTGACTTGCTAGCGAATCTAAAGAGAAATAATGGAAATAAGGATTTTTCCCGCCATTTCTCATTTCAGAAGAAAAAAAACATTCGAAGAGGCTTTGTGCTGCAACTCTGATTAGCTCTTTTTTGTCAGGGCTTGCTCCATTGATCTGGTTTATATTTATAGCGAATATATGATGTATCAGTCTCAGTACTCTTTGAGTGCGCATTTTTCGATCATTTTGAGTATCAGTACTGTTCACATAGTTAAAATAAAAGTTGACCAGAAGCCTAAAGTCTTGCTCAGTAACCTCGTAATTTTCACAGATTTCCAGTCGGCCATCTCCAGATACATCGTCAGATTCCATATTAAGTCTGACAAAACCAATACAGATGTTTTCAAGTGGACTCATGGCGGGTTGACCTGTGCAACTTTGTTGTTCTTTTGAAAGCGGTTTCCAGTTTTTCATTTGATACTTGCGAAACTCTTCAAGATCATAGGTGTCATTTGCCAGCCCCTGCTGATAAAAAAACAAAATTACTGAAAACAAAAGCGTCTTTAAGGCATATTGTGGGATCATACTTTAACCTGCACTCGTTAAAAAAGCTTCCTGTTGTTAATGGGCTATGTATCAGCATCCTTGGCACACATTCAGGGCAAAGACATATCGATAAACTTCATGTATGACAAGGGTATTTCCCGACAATAGGGACATTCTCTCTGCTCATTTATAAACCGCTCAGCACAAGTCTTGCAAAAACCGGCATGTCCACAACGATTTAACACTGTAATGTCTGTTAATGGGTCGGTACAAATTGGACATTTTTTAGTTCCTGCTAAAGCGCCTCCGACAGCACCCACTTCTTCCGTTGCTGATTGGTTTGCCAATTCCTGTCGTAATTGACCTATCAGTTCATTTTGTTGCCGAACGACTACTGACTGATCCTGATCCTCAGAATCCGACTCCTCAAGAGCAAACTCATTGTTTGAACCTAAACTATCTGAGCCTTCACTATCTGAAAGCTCAATATAATCCATTAGAAATTTCAGACTTTCGAACGATGATGCCTCCGTTAAAGGTGTGAGGTTAATACCCATAATACTGGATATAAATTCTTGCATGCCATTCACGGTATGCATAAACGCAGGTACAGGGCATGAGCGTCCCGGGCGACAATGCCTGGCTGCATTACTGTAGATAATCGGCAGAAGCTCGTAGGGCAAGCATCTTATCAACAAGTTTTCCAGTGTCTCCTCTGACTCCAGTCCTGAATCAATGCGCTGGAAAGCCGCTGATGCCATTGCAGTTAAACCGATCAGAAGCGCTATTCCTGCGTCCAATTCGGCTGCTTTCAACTGACTTGAAAGGGACTGCGGACAATCATATGCATTGATATTTTCACAAAGCAATGCACGGTCGAATGCTTGATCGCAGCTTTCTCCGGTGTATATGTCAGCCAAGATACAAAAGTAGGTATAAAGTCGATCCCTGGAAAGAAAGTTGGGTGCAAGAAAAGCAAGAAACATCAGGACCAGACCGTTATTAACCCCAACATAATTGCACTGTTTTTCCCCCTGAACTAAATGAAAATAATTGAAATAGGGATTACTTCTGCCATTTATGTTGACAGACAAAAACAGTTGATCAAAAAGGCTTCTTGCCGTTGTATAGACCACCCCTTTCTCTAAGCGGCTTTGACTATTGAACCTGTTTATATTAATAGCGAATATACGATGTATGAGTCTCAATACTCTTTGAATGCGATTTTTTCGAAATTCAGGATTACCCGTGTTCACATAATTAAAATAAAAGTTGGTCATACGATTAAAGTCTTGCTCATCAACTTCGTAAGTTTCACAGGTTTCCAGTCGCTCATCTCCGGATAGGTCATCAGATTCTAAGTTAAGCCTGACAAAGCCAATACGAATATTTTCAAGTGGGCTTATGTCGGGTTGATCTCTGCAGTTTTGTTGCTCTTTTGAAAGGGGTTTCCAGTTTTTCATTTGATAGTTACGAAATTTTTCAAGACGATAGGTGTCGTTTGCAAGCCCCTGCTGATAAAAAAACAAAAACATTGAAAACAAAAGTGTCTTTAAGACACATGTTATAGCCATACTTTCACCTGTATTCGTTAAAAAAGCTACATTGCTATCAGTGAGCCTTATGTGAGCTTCCTTAGCACATATATTTATAGGCTATGAAGACCCATAGAAAAAGCAGGTCTGGATGTTGCCATTGAGGCCAGCCACAGAAAAAAATAAGACACCCATAAAAATAAAAACAAGACCTTCAAAAACTGTATTCCCAAAAAGGATCAGAAAATCTATCTTCAAGTAGCGTATCATTGAGCCACACATCGCCATCCAACGAACAGAGGCTGTTCAAGCCATAATTCAGACAATGCAAATTCATTCCGACATGAGTCGAAGAGAGATAAAGAGAGGGTCTTTGACGTCTTAACTGACTTCTACGCTAACCTATCATATACAAACGACTACAGACATTTAAACCTCGAAGCCACTTCTGTCCGGCTTCAAGTGCATAAGCCTTCATCGCCTCCAGACGGCCAACTGCCCGATAAAAACGATTATTCCATTGCATGGTTTTCAGCCACTCATCCGGATCAATTTCCAGTCTTTCAAGAATACGAGGGATATGCGACGGGATGGAACCTTTCTTATCTGTCCTGACAATGCGGCCACTCCAGTCAACCAGTTCCAGATAGTCGTGAAGAAGGTAGGGAAGGGCAACGTCCGTTTCCTGTCCCTGCAAACAGAAAGGTTTCAGGGTCAGCGGCTGTTTTTTAGTCTCAGAATGTGTAACCTGCTCCACCCGTTCCTGAATCGACGTGTAGTTCGACTCTTCCGGTATTTCTGCCTTTCCAGCCCGAATCGGATTCAAGTCAACGTAGGTCATGCAGGTCAGTAACGCTGCTTCGTCCAGCAATGCCTGGCTTTTAAAGCGACCTTCCCAGAAGCGTCCTTTACACTCGTCTTCTTTATTAGCCTCACGAGCAAGATGTTCATTCAGGCAGCGCATAAACCAGCTGATATCCGCTAAACGACGCCGGTATTCCTCAGCATATTCATCAATACGGGCCAATTCAGCGCTGCCCAGTTTGTCAGCGGCCAGATGCCTTTGCACCAGAAGTGGACCTCTGAACAAGGTCGTCCAACGATGCAGCACTTCATTCCGTGACCAGCTCCTGGCAGATGACTGATTGATGTGCAAAACCACATGATAATGATTCGACATGACAGCGTAAGCGCAAACTTCGATAGCAAAGACTGAAACCAGTTCCTGAAGTTTATCCACCACCCATTGGCGGCGATGCTCGTAATTCTTGCCAGTCAGGTGGTTCTCTCCACAGAGGTAAGCCTGACGAACACATCTTGCCATGCAGTGGTAATAAGGCGTTGAGCCGGGGTCAATCAGAGTATTGCGGGCCTGAGCCATGAACTCACCTGTCTGGGTAAAAAATCAGTGATGGGTGAAAAAGTAGACCAGGTGGATGGGGAAGCAAATTTATGGGTGTCTTTTTTTTCTAATTTATGGGTGTCTTTTTTTTCTGCCAAAAAGACAGGAGAGACACCCTGGAGTCAAAAACTGTCATTTTCATAAAATCCAAACAAACCTGTAACATTACTGAAATATTCACCCCCTATCCTTGCACCCATCAAATTTTGAGGTAACAGAAAAATATTTTGCACAACCCACTGACAGATTAAGGCACGGCAAAAGATTTTTCTTTGTAAACGCAAGTACACTCCAAGCGAGTTTCTCGGGGAGAATAGAAGTGAAGTTTCTGAAGTCTATTGTAATGTCCTCCATGTTGGCTGCAGCGTCCTTCTCTGCATCTGCCAAGACAGAAGTTATCAACGGTGCGGGAGCCAGTTTCCCACATCCGATCTATGCCAAATGGGCTGAGGAATACCAGAAAGAAACCGGTATTCGCATCAACTACCAGGCCATCGGTTCCGGCGGTGGTATCCGTCAGATCACTGCCAAAACCGTCGACTTTGGCGCCAGCGACGCACCTCTGAATGAAGAGCGACTGGATAAAGAAGAGATGATCCAGTTCCCAATGGTGATGGGCGCTATTGTTCCAGTGATCAACGTACCTGGCATTGAGTCCGGTGCTCTGAAGCTGACCGGTGAAGTTCTGGCAGACATCTACCTGGGTAAAATCAAGAAGTGGAATGACGAGCGCATCACTGCTCTGAACCCGGATCTTGAGATTCCTGCCCAGGCTATCTATGTCGTCCATCGTTCCGATGGTTCCGGTACCACCTACAACTTCACCGATTACCTGAGCCAGATCAGCTCGGAGTGGAGTGAGAATATCGGCAGAAACACCGACATCACCTGGCCAAAAGCAGCTACCACTATCGGTGGTAACGGTAACGCTGGTGTCGCCAACTTCGTGGGCCGTACCCGTGGTGCTATCGGTTATGTAGAATATGCCTTTGCAAAACAAAACGACCTGACCTACACCCAGCTGGCCAGTGCTGATGGCAAGTTCCTGAAGCCAAGCATGGAAACCTTCCAGGCTGCCGCTGCCAATGCCGACTGGGAGAATGCTCCGGGCTTCGAATTGCTGCTGAACAACCAGCCTGGTGCTGACTCCTGGCCTATGACAGCAGCGACCTTCATCCTGATGCATAAAGATCAGGCTGACGCCGAGAAAGCTGAGCAAATCATCGACTTCTTCGAGTGGAGCTACGAGAAAGGCGGCGAACTTGCAGAAGGTCTGGACTACATCCCAATGCCGGAAAGCGTAGTTAACATGGTAGAGAATGTCTGGAAAGAAGACTTGACTAGCAACGGACAAACCATTATCAAGTAACCGGTTATTCTAGCCTTTCTTAAACAGGAAACGAACGACAGCTGATCAGCATAGCGCTGGTCAGCTGTCTTGTTGTAGCTTATGCTTTTAACTGCGATGCCCAGCGCTATAAAGGGTGACTCAATCTTCTACAGACTGAGCTTCACCAGCGCCATTCTGATTTTTCTGGTGTTGATCGGGATTATCCTTTCCCTGATCGACGGCGGTTGGCTGGCTCTCTCCGAGTTTGGCCCCGGCTTTGTATTTCGTAATGTCTGGGACCCGGTAAACAGTGAGTTTGGTGCCGCTTCTGCTATTTACGGCACCCTGGTTTCTTCGCTTATCGCCATTATTATTGCCATTCCTGTCGGTCTGGGCACAGCGATCTTCCTGGCCGAGCTGGCCCCCGACTGGATCAGTCGCCCCGTGAGCATGGCCATTGAGCTGCTGGCCGCTGTACCCAGTATTATTTACGGTATGTGGGGTCTTTTTGTCTTCGCACCCTGGTTCTCAGAAGGCTTCCAATTCTGGGCACTGGAAAACCTGGTTGGCCTGCCTCTGATTGGCCACTGGTTTGACGGTCCCCCCATCGGTATAGGTCTACTAACGGCGGGCATCATTCTGTCGTTCATGATTTTGCCCATTATTACGGCTTTAACTCGTGACGCCCTGAAAACCATTCCCAATGTGGTCAGAGAAGCAGCATACGGTGTTGGCGCTACGCCCTATGAAGTCATTACCCGAGTGCTGCTGCCAAGTATCAAGAATGCCGCAGTGGGTGCCGGAATCCTCGGCCTGGGTCGTGCCCTGGGAGAAACCATGGCAGTTGCCTTTGTAATAGGCGGCGCCAACCGTATAGAGACTTCACTGTTCATGCCTGCGAGCTCTATTTCTTCTACGATTGCGCAGCAGTTCAACGAAGCGACTAATGAGATGCACATCTCGGCTCTGATCAGTCTGGGCCTGGTACTGTTTGTACTCACCTTTATTGTGATGGGTACTGCCCGTCTGCTGTTGAGGAAGCGATAATGCCAGTCAGGAAACTCAAGAACTACGCTTTCATCGGCTTCTGTACCTTCTGTGCACTGTTTGGCCTGGTGGTTCTGGCCAGCGTACTATACAGCCTGGTCGGAAAAGGTATTTCCGGCATGGGTCTGCATGTCTTCACCGAACTCACTCCCGGACCCGGTAGCCACGGTGGCCTGAAAAACGCCATTGTTGGCAGTTTGATTCTGACCGCTCTTGGTATTCTGATCGCCGCACCTCTGGGTGTATTGGCTGGTACCTGGCTGTCTGAATCCGACAAGAGTTCAAAAATTGCTGAAGCACTGCGCTTTCTCAACGGTATGTTGATGAGCGCACCTTCTATTCTGGTCGGCCTGTTTGTCTACAAGGTTGTGGTGGTCACCACCGGCTCCTTTTCTGGTTGGGCAGGTGCCATTGCACTGGCTATTCTGGCACTGCCCATTATCGTCAGCACCACAGAAGAAATGCTGCGCCTGGTTCCCACCACCTTGAAAGAAGCAGGTAGCGGACTGGGCGCTCCGCGCTGGCGAGTCATTACCCAGCTGTGCTATCGGGCAGCCGGCCCCGGTATTATGACCGGTATTCTGTTGTCTGTAGCGCGGATTACCGGTGAAACAGCCCCCCTGTTGTTTACCGCCCTCAACAGTAACTTCATGAGCACCGATCTGGACAAGCCTATGGCTAACCTGCCGGTGACCATTTATCAGTATGCTATGAGCCCTTTTGAATCCTGGAATCAACTGGCCTGGGCCGGCGCACTGCTGATAACCGTATTTATTCTGATTATCAATATTCTGTCCACTGCTTTACCGCGTTGGATCAAAGCTCGAAAGGCAGCCAAATGAACATGAACATTGCTACTGCTCCTGCGGCTACAGAAAGCCTGAGTCAAATCAAGACAGAATCCGGTCTGGCCGATGATATTCTGCAACCCAGAATGGAAGTAAAAGACCTCAGTTTCTTTTACAGCAAAGGTTCTGAACCAGCCCTGAAGAACATCAACATGCCGATTTACAACAACAAGGTAACGGCTCTGATTGGTCCTTCCGGCTGTGGTAAATCCACCCTGCTGCGCACCATGAATCGCATCTTCGACCTGTATGGCAGTCAGTCGGCTGAAGGTGAGATTCTGCTGGATAACGAAAATATCCTGCAACGTGGTGTGGATCTGAATGAATTGCGCTCCAAAGTCGGTATGGTTTTCCAGAAGCCTACGCCTTTCCCTATGTCCATTTACGACAACATCACCTTCGGTCTGAAGATGAAAGGTGGACTGAGCAAGCCGGAAATGGCTATTCGTGCCAGAAAGGCCCTGAAGCGAGCCCATCTGTGGAAAGAAGTGAAGGACAAGCTGAATGCCGATGCCAGCAGCCTGTCCGGTGGTCAGCAGCAGCGTCTGTGCATCGCCCGCACCATTGCCCTGGAGCCGGAAGTCATCCTGATGGACGAACCCACGTCGGCTCTCGATCCACTGGCCACCAGCGCCATTGAAGAGCTGATTACTGAACTGCGTCAGAAGTACACCATTGTGATCGTGACTCACAACATGCAACAGGCCATGCGTATCTCTGATTACACCGGCTTTATGTATCTGGGTGAGCTGGTTGAGTTTGATAAAACCGGCAAGATCTTCAACAAAGCTGAAAATCAGAAGACCCGTGACTATATCGCGGGTGACTTTGGTTAAGCATTAACTTCTGATCGTGGAGCCTTTCGGCTCCACATTTTCTTTTACAGAACCAGAGGTTTTAAGACACCCACCGAAGCATGGGAACCAGAGCTAAGTCGTATTATGGCGTGGACAGGTCGATGTTAGAGATGGTCAACTCCAATCAAGAATCACTTTGCCAGACTGGCCGGACCCCATGATTTCAAAACCTTTCTGGAAATCATCCACCGGCATCCGGTGAGTAATCACCGGGGAAATATCCAGACCGGACTGGAGCATACTGGTCATTTTATACCAGGTTTCGTACATCTCACGGCCATAAATACCCTTGATGACCAGACCCTTGAAGATCACCTGATTCCAATCAATAGTGGTATCGCTGGAAGGAATACCCAGCAGGGATACCTTGCCACCGTAGTTCATGTTTTCCAGCATCTGTTGGAAAGCACGACCATTACCAGACATCTCCAGGCCTACGTCAAAGCCTTCTACCATCCCCAGTTTTGCCATGACCTCTTGCAGATCTTCAGTGGCAACGTTAACAGCACAGGTAGCTCCCATTTTACGGGCCAGATCCAGACGGTATTCGTTGACGTCAGTAATGACAACATTACGAGCACCGACATGCCTGCAGATTGCAACCGCCATAATGCCGATAGGACCGGCACCGGTGATCAATACATCTTCACCCACCAGATCAAACGACAGAGCAGTGTGTACAGCATTGCCAAAGGGATCGAAGATGGAGGCCAGATCATCACTGATGTCATCGGGAATCGGGAAAGCATTGGTCGCTGGTATACAGAGGTACTCTGCGAAAGCTCCTTCCCGATTGACACCCACACCAACCGTGAAATTACAAAGGTGGCGACGGCCGGCACGGCAATTACGGCAGTGGCCACAGGTAATATGACCTTCACCGGACACACGCTGACCTATTTCAAAGCCGCGCACGCCTTCGCCCATTTCCACAATATCACCAATAAACTCGTGTCCTACATGCATTCCAACAGGAATGGTTTTTTGTGACCACTCATCCCAGTTATAGATGTGCATGTCGGTTCCACAGATCGCTGTTTTGCGAATCTTGATCAGAACATCGTTGTAGCCAGGTTCCGGCCTGGGCTTGTCGGCCAGCCAGATGCCTTTTTCCGCTTTCAGTTTTGCCAGGGTTTTCATGTCAGCTTCCTATTCACTCAGCTCCGCAGGTCCTTCAGGAGATAACGCCCAGCTCACGGCCCACTTTAGCAAAGGCTGCAATAACTTTATCCATATGTTCCTGGTTATGAGCAGCTGACATCTGGGTACGAATTCGGGCTGCGCCCCTTGGAACAACAGGGAAAGAGAATCCTACTACATAGATTCCCTCGTTCAGCATTCGTTCCGCAAACTCGGCCGCCAAAGAAGCATCGCCGAGCATGACGGGAATGATCGCATGGCCATTACCCGCCAGGGTAAAGCCCAGCTTTTCCATCTCGGTGCGGAAGTAATTCGAGTTGTGGCGCAGCTTCTCACGCAGCTCACCGCCCGATTCCAGCATATCCAGCACCTTGATAGAAGCGCTGGCAATGGTTGGACTCAGGGTGTTGGAGAACAGGTAAGGACGGGAGCGGTTGCGCAGCCAGTCGATGACTTCCGGGCTGCGGGCAGAGGTATAACCACCGGAAGCACCACCTAAAGCTTTGCCAAGAGTACCGGTAATAATGTCAACACGACCCATTACACCGCAGTGTTCGTGGGTACCACGGCCATTCTCACCGACAAAACCTGCGGCATGACAGTCATCTACCATGACCATGGCATCGTACTTATCCGCCAGATCGCAGACACCTTTGAGGTTGGCAATCACCCCATCCATGGAGAATACACCGTCCGTTGCGATCAGCTTATAACGCGCACCTGCTTCTGCAGCTTCTTTCAGTTTGGCTTCCAGGTCTGCCATGTCGTTGTTGGCATAGCGGAAGCGCTTCGCCTTGCACAAACGTATACCATCAATGATGCTGGCATGATTCAGAGAGTCACTGATGATAGCGTCTTCAGGGCCCAACAGGGTTTCAAACAAACCGGCATTAGCGTCAAAACAGGAGGAATACAGGATAGTGTCATTCATGCCCAGGAACTCGGAAATACGCTTTTCCAGCTCTTTGTGAACATCCTGGGTTCCACAGATAAAACGTACGGAAGCCATACCGTAGCCATATTTATCCAGCGCCTGCCTGCCTGCGTCTATCAGCTCAGGGGAATTGGCCAACCCGAGATAATTGTTAGCACAAAAATTAATCACTTCTTCGCCAGTATCAACAGTAATATCAGCCTGCTGCTGCGAGGTAATCACTCGCTCGCTTTTGTACAAACCTTCTTTTTTAAGGTCTTCCAGCTGCTCACGCAGTCCAGCATAAAAGTTGGCTTTCATTTCGGCTCCAGAAAACTAAGAATATGAGGGGCTGGCCGGAACAGGCAGTTGCTGCTCTCTTCACAGTCAGACTCTGAGGGAAGCAGTCCCGATTCAACCTCCAAACATACCTCAGGCTGAATAAGGTGCCAATTCCCCATTGTAGAAGAGTTGCAATATTGAATCAGGGTGTCGAGACTCTGTACCAGCATTTGTACGTATTTCAGCTCTCAACCTTACTTGGCGTGCCTATATAAAGAATGATAAATGATCAGACAGTGTCCCGGAGGGAAGGAAAAAGGGCTATCGCAACCGGACAACTGCGACAGCCCGTTTCAGCTACAAAGACAGAGAATTAACAAGAGCCGACAGACTATCTGACTCATTAATGCTGTGTAAAACTTCAACCTGCAGGTCTTTCAGTTCAGTCCTGGCCACCAGAACAACCAGTCCCGCCTGAAGCAGGGCTTCTGTTTTCTGAACCCAGTGTTGGTCCTGATGATCAACGACGACCGGTAAAAGCCCACCATCAAACAAATGACGCTCTACTTTCTGCAGATAACCTTCAGAGCCATCAACCATAACCAGAGCGGCGCCCTGACCCAGTCGATTCGCCCTGTCGCTGGCCAGAACCGTCTCTGCGGTAGCACCCTCGTTCGCAGCAGATTCAACCATGCCTGCGGCAATGGTCGCATTGCTCAAGCGATCAATAACAATAAAAGCACCGGTTTGACGGTTATCCTCATAACGATCAAAAACAACAGGTTGTGTCAGCACCAGCTGGCAGGAGCCTATCTCATTCAGAGCCAGTTGATCGGCCTCCTGTTGTTCCAGGGTATTGATATCCACCCTGTGATTAATGGCTGTGAAACTTCCCGCTACTTTGGTGGTGGCAAATTTGATCAGGTACTGGCGCCCGGGCTTCATGGCCTGCTCTGCCATCCAGACAACACTGGCATTCAGGTGCGAAGAGACCGAAATATCATCCCGGGCATGCACCAGCATATCACCGCGACTGATATCGATCTCGTCATCCAGCGTCAGGGTTATAGCCTGACCCGCAAAACCCTTTTCCAGATCGCCGTCGTAGGTCACCACTCGTGCGACAGAACTTTCCAGTCCGGAGGGTAATACCTTTACTCTGTCGCCGGGCTTAACCACACCGGAAGCGATAGTGCCTGCATACCCCCGGAAATCGAGGTCGGGTCGGCTCACATATTGAACCGGAAGACGGAAGTCATCGAGGTTACGGTCATTCGCCACCTCAACGCTTTCCATCACTTCCATCAGAGTCTGCCCGGTATACCAGTCAGCCTTGTCACTGCGATGAACAACGTTGTCTCCGTCCAGAGCCGATACAGGAACAAAACGAACGTCCCCCAGGTTCAGTGATTCAGAGAAGTCCAGGTACTGATTACGAATTTCCTCAAAACGTGCCTGACTGAAACCCACCAGATCCATCTTGTTGATCGCTACTACCAGGTGTTTGATACCCAGCAGGCTGGCAATGTAGGTATGACGACGGGTTTGTGTCAGCACCCCCTGGCGGGCATCTACCAGAATAATGGCCAGATCACAGGTGGAAGCTCCGGTAGCCATATTTCGGGTGTATTGTTCGTGACCCGGAGTATCAGCAATGATGTACTTCCGGTTTTCTGTAGAGAAGTAGCGATAGGCCACATCAATAGTAATGCCCTGCTCCCGCTCAGCCTGCAAACCGTCCACCAGCAAAGCCAGATCAACTTTTTCGCCCTGGGTTCCTACACGTTTGCTGTCGTTCTCAACAGAGGCCAGCTGATCTTCGTAGATCATGCTGGTGTCATGTAAAAGTCGGCCAATCAGGGTGCTTTTACCGTCGTCGACACTGCCACAGGTCAGGAAACGCAGAATCTCTTTCTGCTCGTGCCTGCGGAGATATTCCTGAATATCCGAAGCAATCAGATCAGACTGATGAGACATTAGAAATACCCCTCTTGTTTTTTCTTCTCCATTGATCCGGCACTGTCGTGATCAATGACCCGCCCCTGACGTTCAGATGTTTTGGTGAGCAGCATTTCCTGAATAACATCAGGCAGAGTGTCAGCTTCTGACTCAACGGCTCCCGTCAATGGGTAGCAGCCCAGAGTACGAAAGCGGACTTTCCTCATCACTGGTTTCTCGCCGGGTTCCAGAGGCATACGTTCATCGTCAACCATAATCAGGTTGCCATCACGTTCTACCACCGGGCGTTCTTTAGAAAGATAGAGAGGAACAATAGGAATATTTTCGCGATAGATATACTGCCAGATATCCAGCTCAGTCCAGTTGGACAGAGGGAAGACCCGAATGCTTTCGCCCTTTTCTACTTCACTGTTGTAGATATTCCAGAGTTCCGGCCGCTGGTTCTTGGGATCCCAGCGGTGGTGCCTGTCACGGAAAGAGTAAACCCGCTCTTTCGCCCGTGACTTTTCTTCATCACGACGAGCGCCACCGAATGCAGCATCAAAACCGTGTTTGTCCAGAGCCTGTTTCAAGGCCTGGGTTTTCATGATATCAGTATGTTTCGCGCTGCCGTGGGAAAAAGGGCCAACGCCCTGTTCTACGCCGTCCTGATTGATATGCACAATCAACTCAAGACCCAGGTCATCGACCAACTGGTCACGGAACTGAATCATTTCCTTGAATTTCCATGTGGTATCAACATGCATGAGCGGAAAAGGCGGTTTACCCGGATAAAAGGCTTTCATGGCAAGATGCAGCATTACCGCTGAATCCTTGCCAATGGAATAGAGCATAACCGGGTTATCAAACTCGGCAGCAACTTCCCTGATAATCTGAATGCTTTCTGCTTCGAGCTGCTTCAAATGGTTGAGGCGCTCTCCAGAAAGCTCGATAGCACGTTCTTTAGTGCTCTCCTGAGTGGCTGTGTCAGACATGAATGCTAAACCCGAAGCTGGCTAAGAGTTGTTCTTAGTTCGAATACTAGCAGCATCAATGGAATATAAAACAAAAAAATTATACCAATAATTCATAACATTATATTAACCCTGAAACGCCATAAACTATCGGTCTGCCTGTTTGATCAAAAGCTCAGACAGGAGAGTCAATATCGACAAAGGTATGTTCAACACCTTGCTGTTCTTCCAGCCATTCACCTAAAGCCCTGACACCGTAGCGCTCAGTAGCGTGGTGTCCGGCGCTGATGTAGTGAATGCCATTTTCGCGAGCAAAGTGGACTGTGGACTCGGAGATTTCACCACTCACAAAAGCATCTACCTTCAGATCCAGGGCCAGATCAATCATGCGCTGGGCCGCACCAGTACACCAGGCCAGAGTTTTAATCTCATGGTCACCGCCCGCAATCAGCAGGGGTTTACGACCCAGTTTTTCTTCAATCTGCCTGCCCAGAACGTCCAGAGAAACAGGTGTCTCAGGCCTTCCCCAGCTGCCTACCGAGCGAGCTTTTCCCGGCTCCATGCCACCTTCTGTCTTCCAGCCGAGGAGTCTGGCTAGCTGAGCATTGTTACCCAACTCCTGATGCCCATCCAACGGCAGGTGATAGCCGATCAAACTGATGTTGTGCTTGAGAAGTGTTTCAATCCGGCGCTTCTTCATGCCGACAATAGCAGAATCTTCACCCTTCCAGAAGTAGCCGTGGTGAACCAGAATAGCGTCGGCTCTGAGCTCAACGGCCTTATCAATCAGGGCCTGACAAGCCGTCACACCGGTCACAAGACGTTTAATCTGTTCACTTCCTTCGACCTGTAGACCGTTGGGGCAGTAATCTTTGAACAGCCCCGGTTGTAGTTCATCTTCGAGAATCTTCACCAGCTGCTTCAGCGTGATGCTCATTTTTCACTCCACTGTTTATTGGATTCGGGAAGCTGTCACATCATGGTCATGACCAGCTTCCCATAAGTTCGGGGGCTATCTATCAGCCACAAAATACAGGTATATTAGAGGATTATACTGCTGGCTTTCGGGTTTCAAGAATTTTTATTTCCAGCAGCAGAAATCTCGGCCCACAATCATTGACCCACAATCATTGACAAGCACAGCATGAAAAGACTCCTCAACCAGCTCATCTATCCCGCCCTGTCAGGCCTGATTGTTGCCTTGCTGGTGATGTTGCTTGCTCCGAAATGGCTGGGCCTGCCTCATTTGAGTCTCAGTAATGTACTCAGCAGGGGCGAACAACTATTGGGCATTGGCGAGGTTTCCTACAGCTCGGCAGTCAAGGAAGCAGCGCCTGCCGTGGTTAACATTGCTACCGCCACACTGATCAATGAATCCAGCCCCTCCAGAATGCCGAAAAGTCCCTTCACAGAAAACAACCTTGGCAGAGCCAAGGTAGAAACCAGCCTCGGCTCCGGAGTCATTATCAGCCCTGACGGCTACCTGCTGACTAATAATCACGTTATTGAAGGCGCTGACCGTATTGTGGCTGTGCTGAAAGATGGCAGAGAAGAATCCGCAACCATTGTCGGCAGGGACCCAGAGACGGATCTGGCGGTACTGAAAATTGATTTAAACAATTTACCCAGCCTGGATCTGGCCGATTCTGGCCAGGCCGAGGTGGGGGACGTGGTTCTGGCTATAGGTAACCCCTTCGGACTGGGTCAAACAGTCACCATGGGGATTATCAGCGCTACTGGCAGGAATGACCTCAGTCTCAATACTTATGAAGATTTTATTCAAACCGACGCCGCCATCAACGTGGGTAACTCAGGGGGCGCCCTGATCAACGCCCGTGGTGAATTAGTGGGCATTAACACGCTGCTGTTTTCCAGGGGAGGAGGTAATGAAGGCGTTGGCTTTGCGATTCCCTCCAGCATGGCACGATTTGTCACTCAGTCCATCATCAAATACGGTCGTGTTGTGCGAGGCTGGCTGGGCATAGAATCACAGCCACTCACCAGTCGACTGGCGCAAGCGTACGGTGTTGAAAGCAATGTTGGCATTTTGATTTCAGGTGTCTACGACAATGGTCCAGCAGATTTGGCCGGCCTGAAACGTGGAGACATTCTGATGGCCATCAACAACATAAGCACCAATGATGGCAGGAAGGTCATGAATATGGTTGCTCAGGAAGCACCCGGGAGTGAAGTCACCCTACAAATTCTGCGCAACAACCACCCTCTTGAAATGAAGGCGGTTGTCGCGACCCGACCCAATATGGTCAACTGATTCAGGTTTATGACATTAAAGCCAGAAATAAAAAGGAACCAAAAAAACCAGAAAATAAACTCACAGTATGACCCAGCCCCCACCAAAGCCATCCCCTGTAATTGGTGCTGTGACGTTTCAATAATTCCGGGGTTACAGGCTGGAGTCTCGACAGATCTTCTAATAACAGCTGGTTAAACAGTTTGCCTTCAGGACTCTCAAAGCGATCCTCCTTCGTCACTTCTATCTCGACGATCAAAGCCTGCTTTTTATACCCTCTGCCGAGCATGTAATGACTCCAAACCAGCCTGTCATCTGATTTTTTTCGGAGATTTATTCCGAAACCATCAAACTCGCTCAGATGTTCCAGCGGAAAAAACTGTTCCACAAAAGCATCATGATAATACTCGCACCTCAAATCGCATGATGTGGAAAACCAAAGCCACTTTTCATAAGAAGTGGTCTTTTCAACAGTCACACACACCTTTTTTCCAGAAACGTGACAAACGGCTTCTGTTTCAGAATAGCCCAGAGCCCAACTATTGAGACACATTAAAATCAGACATACACTTCCAAGCAGTGGCCGCAGAACAGTCCTACACATAATTGCCCCTCTTTATTCGACTGAGAGTGACAAACATAGCAGTTAGTGAGAAAGCTCATCTGATACTCTTCCTGTTATATCGTCTTTGCCTGTTTTACCGCACGACTCAACAGAAAGAACAACCCTGCAACAGACAGGACGACCAGCAGCATGACCAACCAGCTTGACTGAGACGCTATTGCTTCACTATTCATCAGGGAAACAATGTCGTAGGTTCCGAGACCCAGCCAGATGGAGAAAAGCGTTCTGGGCAACATGCCAAGGAACCCACCCAGCAGGAAAACCGAAAACGGGACTTTCAATGCGGGCATCAACAGGTTCATTAATGCAAAAGGCAAAACGGGCGAAAGCCTGACCAGAAACATAAGACTCCAGCCGCTGGCATTGAGGGTTTTCAGTGTTTTTTTGACACGCGGGCTGTTTCGAAAGGTATGCATCAGGTGTCCACCATCCAGAAGTGCTCCCGCACAATAGCCCATTACTGAAGCCATCAGATAAGCTGACAACACATAGGGAATAGCATCCCAGCCAAGAAAAAAACCGGCTACCAGTGCCACAAAAGTGCTGGGCGTCAGAGCCAGAGCCATGGTCACAGCACTCAATAGAAAGAAAGGTAACCACTGCCCAACACTGAGGGCTGAAAGGTCAGCCTGATACCGGATTAATAGTGAAGCCGCCCAGGAACTGAATAGTAGTGGTGTACAGCTGAGCATAAGCGCAGCTATAACAGGCTTTCTGTTTTTCCTGAAGAGTGATAACAACGACACACCAGAAGTCGATGCTTCATTTCTTGATGCGGTATTCTGCTGAACGGGCATGAGCTGTCAGGGATTCTCCTCTTGCCATTACAGAAGCCACTTTACCTATTTCTGAAGCCCCTTCGGGTGAAAAGTGAATCAGTGAAGAGCGCTTCTGAAAATCATACACCCCCAGCGGGGAGGAAAACCGGGCCGTGCCGGATGTGGGCAATACATGATTAGGACCGGCACAATAGTCACCCAAGGCTTCGGCCGTATAACGACCCATAAAAATAGCACCGGCATGACGAATATCAGACAACAAAGCCTGAGGATCTTCTACAGACAACTCCAGATGTTCGGGAGCAATTCGGTTGCTGACCTCACAGGCGGCTTTCATATCCGGAACATGGATCATAATGCCTCGGTTATTCACCGATTCTGCAATGATCTTCCTGCGCTCCATGTCAGGCAACAAGCGGCGCATACTTGCTACAACCTGATCAAGAAAAGCCTGATCCGGAGACACCAGAATTGACTGAGCGTCTTCATCGTGCTCAGCTTGTGAAAACAGATCCATGGCTATCCAGTCCGGATCCGTGTGACCATCGCATAGGATCAGGATTTCCGATGGACCTGCGATCATATCAATGCCCACCTGACCAAACACCTCACGCTTGGCGGTGGCGACATAGATATTGCCAGGGCCAACGATCTTGTCGACGCCGGGAACGGTTTCTGTACCGTAGGCTAGAGCAGCCACGGCCTGAGCTCCACCAATGGTGAACACTTTTTTGACGCCAGCAACAGCGGCAGCGGCAAGCACCATGTCATTGACTACACCATCCGGTGTGGGCACCACCATAATAATTTCTTTTACGCCAGCAACATGAGCCGGAATGGCATTCATCATTACGGATGAAGGGTAGGCAGCCTTCCCTCCGGGCACATAGAGACCAACGCGATCCATAGGCAACACTTGTTGTCCAAGCACGGTTCCGTCCTCTTCCTGGTAAGTCCAGGAAGATTGCACCTGTCGCTCGTGATAGCTTCTGATTCTGCTGGCCGCTGTTTGCAGAGCCTGCCTCTGCTCCTGCGGGATGGTTTCCAGCGCTTTCTGAAGTTGCTCTTCTCCCAGAGTAAGATCTGCCATACCGGAAACAGAAACGCGATCAAAACGATGGGTGAACTCTACCAGAGCCTCGTCACCACGGGAGCGCACTTCGGCGATGATATGCTTAACACGATGCTGAACCTCTTCGTCAGAGACACTATCCCAGGCCAGTAGACGACCCAGCTGCTCATTAAAATCCCGGTTTCCGTAGCTCAGTTGTACAGGATTCACCGTCATCGTATTACTCCGTCGCACTTTTTATCATAAAAACTTTTCATCCCGGATTGGAACAAAAATGCTCTTCCGTCATGGCAGTTAATGGGTTTGGGCGTCTACTGCAGCTCTCAACTGCTGAATCAGTGCATTAATGGCTTCAAACTTTACTTTCATGGAAGCCTTGTTCACCACTAGCCTGGAGGATACCTGAGTGATCAATTCTCTTGGCTCCAGCCCATTGGCCCTCAAGGTATTACCGGTATCCACGACATCAACAATGATATCTGCCAGGCCCACCAGTGGCGCCAGCTCCATAGAACCGTAGAGTTTGATAACATCGGCCTGACGCCCCTGGGATGCATAGTAGCGTCTGGCAACATTCACAAACTTGGTCGCTACTTTGACCCGACCGGTTGTTGGCTCTTCATGCCCGGTTTTACCAGCAGTCATGAGTTTGCATTGAGCAATTTGCAGGTCCAAAGGCTCATAAAGCTCGGTCGATCCATGCTCCAGCAACACATCTTTTCCAGCCACACCGACGTCCGCAGCGCCGTACTCAACATAGGTGGGTACGTCACTGGCTCTGACAATCAACAGATTGACGTCTGGATGAGTAGTAGAAATAATCAGCTTCCTGCTCTTGGCAGGGTCTTCAGCTAGTTCAATACCCGCCGCCTTGAGAAGAGGCAGTGTATCTTTGAGTATGCGCCCTTTGGAAAGCGCTATTGTGATCTGACTGGACATCCGGGACAGGCTTCCTTTGCTTTAAGTGGCGTAGTTTACACCAAACAGAAGATAACGTGGGTGTCATACACCCGTGCCGACTGAGGATTTTTATACTTTTATGAGAGAGAAAGATTCAGAACTGATCTAAGAGGCTCAGCAGGGACAAGCTTGAAGCTTGCCCCTGCTACATAGCTGCAATGAACAGAATGCTATCAGGCAGGTACACGCTGAATTTTCGCACCGAGCTGCTGAAGTTTCTCTTCAATACACTCATAACCACGATCAATGTGGTAAATACGTTCCACAACCGTGTCACCTTCAGCAATCAGGCCCGCAATCACCAGACTGGCTGATGCTCTCAGATCAGTCGCCATAACCGGAGCTGCCTTCAGTGAGTCAACCCCCTTAATCACAACGGTATTGCCTTCTACTTTGACGTCAGCTCCCATCCGCTTCATTTCCTGAATGTGCATAAAGCGGTTTTCGAAGACGGTTTCTGTGATGCTGCCTACGCCATCAGAAATCAGGTTCAACGCCGTAAACTGGGCCTGGATATCGGTTGGCATGGCAGGGTAGGGAGCTGTCCTAAGATCAATCGCTTCCGGACGCTTACCTTTCATGTCCAGCTCAATCCAATCCTCACCCCATTCTACGGTAGCACCAGCTTCGCGCAATTTAATCAGAATCGCATCCAGCAGATCAGGTTGAGTGTCCTTGAGACGAACGCGGCCTCCGGTTGCAGCTGCGGCGATCAGATAAGTACCGGTTTCAATTCGATCAGGTAGAACGGAATAGGTGCACCCTTTAAGACGCTCAACCCCCTGAACACGTATAACATCGGTACCAGCACCCTCAATTTTGGCCCCCATGGTTTTCAGACATTCTGCCAAATCAACCACTTCCGGCTCACGGGCAGCATTCTCGATAATGGTTTCACCATCGGCCAGACAGGCTGCCATAAGAATGTTTTCAGTTCCGGTTACGGTCACGGTATCCATGAAAATACGGGCACCTTTCAGACGATCCCTGATACTGGCCTTGATATAACCATCTTCAACCAAAATATCAGCACCCATAGCCTGCAGGCCACGAATATGCAGATCCACAGGTCGACTGCCGATGGCACAACCGCCGGGCAAAGAGACTTCAGCACGACCGAACCGGGCCAGCAAAGGCCCCAGAACCAGAATGGAAGCCCGCATGGTTTTTACCAGCTCATAGGGCGCTTTCAGCTGCTTGATGGTGCTGGCATGAACTTCAACGTTCATACGCTCATCGACCATCAGATCGATACCCATGCAGCCAAACAGCTCAAACATGGTAGTGATGTCGTGTAAATGGGGAAGGTTGCAGACAGTAACAGGATCATCCGCCAGCAGGGTTGCTGCCAGAATAGGCAGTGCAGAGTTCTTGGCACCGGAGATACGGATTTCGCCATCCAGACGCGTACCACCAGTGATAATCAGTTTATCCATCATAGTTTCACCTGTGATTCGCTGGTTAGGCCTGACGCTGCGCTTCTGAAGGTGTCTGGGTGATCATGGTCACCGCATGAATGGCACCACTGGCGATCAGTTCATTGAGGTGTTTGTACACCATCTGCTGACGTTTGATAGGCAGGGCCCCTTCAAACTGGTCACTGATAATGGTCAGCCGAAGGTCACACCCTTCTCCTTCTACCAGAACCTCTGAACCCGGGAAACTCTCTTCCAGCAGCGCCTTCACTTCGGTGGCTTGCATGCATTCACCTCTCAAAACAGTCATGAGCCGGAAAGACCGCCTCACGCCTTAAAAGCATAAACACAAAAACACCACCCAACAGCGGTATTTTCATGAAAAAATAACAACCACTCAACAAGCCCGTACTCTTTGTACGTACTCGCGGGCAAATCGATGGATCATATCGGACATTGACTGTACTGACCAGTCCCGAAAGGAGACTGGTAGCGAATAAACAGGCAAAAGGGCGTCACTCACTTGCATTTAATCAGGAAGCAGAAGGGCAAGTGCTTTCCTGCAGAATCGACGCTATTCCACAGACCTTGGCCAGGGCAGCAAGCTCCTCCGGTATGTCAGAAAGGCAGAGATGACCACCTCTACTCTGAGCCAGCCTGATCCAGGACAGGCAAACAGACAGGGTTGAGCTATCCCCTTTATGCAGTTGCCCAAGGCTGACTCTCAGGACGCCTCCGGGAGCTACGTCCTCTTCCAACAGCTTACGCCCCTCACTCTCCACCTCGACAGCATTATCAAAATTAACAATCCCGTTAAGAGAAAACTGTCCCGGTGCCAATCGTTCAAGCTGCATGATTTTGATTCCTGAATGCTCATAGCAAAAAATGGACAAAACTACTTCTTGCTGCTGCCGTCTGCTGAAGCCGACATGATAGCAGCCCAGTTATCTATCACGTAGGATACTTTCTTGTGCTTTTTCATAGCGTCTGCAAACTGGCTCTGGAATTGCTTGGCAATATTGATTCCTTCGATTGTCACGTTACGCAGCTTCCAGCGACCATCAACATGCACCATTGAGTAAAAGATCTCGACCGTGTTGGTGCTGGTACGAACCTTCATCCTGACGGGTATACGGCTGATTTGACCTTCCTGATATTTTTTCAGCAACTCAGGTGAGGTTTTATCCACACTCTCGATAACCAGACTAGTGTCGTCCAGAGACAACAGTGCCTTGCCATAGAAACGGATTAAACTATCCTTAAATACCGACTCAAACTTCTCAACCTGTTCAGGATTGCGATGAGCGTACTTGCCCATGACATAGCGGGCTACCTGGTCAAAAGCCACCACCGGAGATAAAAGACGATCGACTTCCTTGAAAAAACCTTCAGGATCTTTCTGGTACTGCTTCTTGTTCTTATTGAAAGTATCCAGCAACTCGGAGGTAATCTTCCTGACTTCCACTTCCGGGGGCTGCAAAGCGGGCGCAGCATAAGATACACCCATCACCATCAGACAGACCAGGGTCGTCATGAATTGTTGAACAGACTTTACCATTTTCATCATTGATTCCATCATCCTCTACAGGCTTTATATATTGGAGTTAATAGCCTTTAGTCCTTATCGACTGAACCCAGAAGGAATTTGCCAATCAACTCCTCCAGGATAACAGCTGACTGGGTATCCTCGAAGCGACCACCGGGCTTGATGTAGTCAGTATCTCCACCAATGCTGATACCAATGTATTTCTCTCCCAGCAGCCCTGCCGTCACGATAGAGGCAGTGCTGTCGACAGGAATGTTATTTATATGGGAATCGATTTCCATATCGACCTTTGCCATATAGGTCTGCTTGTCGAGCTCAACCTTGGTGACCCTGCCAATGATGACACCGGCCAGGGCTACTTTAGCTCTCGGCTTGAGGGCTCCAGTGTTATCAAACATGGCAGTCACGGTATAGGTTTGCTTGCCGCTTTCCAATGAAAGACCACTGACTTTTAGCGCCAGTACAACCAATGCCAGCATCCCGGCCAACATGAAACCGCCGACACTTATCTCTACCGTTCTCATCCGCATCTTAGAGTTCTCCAAACATGACAGCGGTCAAAATGAAATCCAGCCCCAGAATGGCCAGCGAAGAATAAACAACAGTCCTTGTTGTGGCCCTGCTGACCCCCTCTGAAGTGGGGATGGCATCATATCCTTGGAATACCGCTATCCAGGTCACGACAAAACCAAATACAAGACTTTTGATCAGCCCATTCCCTATATCCGCCGCCAGACTGACCGAAGCCTGCATAGTGGCCCAGAAAGAACCTTCATAAATACCCAGCCAATCCACGCCAACCATCACAGCTCCCAGTATACCGACCAGACTGAAAATGGCGGCCAGCAATGGCATGGAGATCACCCCTGCCCAGAAACGAGGCGCAATGACGCGCTTGAGTGGATCAACCCCGATCATTTCCATACTGGACAGTTGTTCTGTGGTTTTCATCAACCCTATTTCAGCCGTCAGAGCCGAACCTGCTCGTCCAGCAAACAACAAAGCTGTAACTACCGGCCCGAGTTCTCTCAAAAGGCTGAGAGCCACCATCTGCCCCACGGCATCTTCTGAGCCGTATCGTATCAGTATGTTGTAGCCCTGCAAGGCCAGCACCATACCAATAAACAGCCCTGACACGGTAACAATAATCAGCGACATGACACCGACACTGTATAACTGCTGAATCAACAAGGAGAATCGGTTACTGAAACCGGCTCGGGAGAAAATAGCCAGTACCAGAAAAATGCCTGCCCGGCCCATGGATTGAATCTGATCCAACCCAAAACGGCCGAGCTGCGATAATCTGTCAAGAATACCTGTGCTCATCCGGTCTCCCCACCCAGCAATACTTCTTTATAATCCGGTGCCGGATAATGGAATGGCACAGGACCATCAGATAGTCCGTTCATAAACTGTTTAACCCGGGAATCATTGGAATTCATAAGACGCTTCGGCTCACCCTGGCCAATAACTTCACCATCGGCTATCAGGTAGAGGTAGTCGGAGATTGACGCTGTTTCATGAAGATCGTGTGATACCACAATACTGGTAATATTCAGTGCTTCGTTCAACATTCTGATCAATTTTACCAGCACACCCATGGCTATAGGATCCTGCCCTACAAAAGGCTCGTCGTACATCACCATAGCCGGATCCAGTGCAATGGCTCTGGCCAGTGCCACACGACGGTTCATTCCACCTGACAGTTCTGCCGGCATCAACGACCAGGCCCCCCTTAGCCCTACCGCCTCCAGCTTCATAAAGACAATATCCCGAATCATCGGCTCAGCCAGTCTGGTATGAATGCGCAGAGGAAAGGCAACATTTTCAAACACCGACAAATCGGTAAAAAGCGCACCACTCTGAAAAAGCATGCCCATCTTACGACGGGTACGAAACAACTCTTCACGGGAGAGCAGATCGAGATTCTGGCCATCCACAAAGATCTGTCCGGAGTCAGGGCGAAGCTGACGTCCGATCAAACGTAATAACGTCGTTTTACCAGTACCCGATGGCCCCATAATACCCACCACCTTTCCTCTGGGAATGGCGATATCAACATTCTTGAAAATCGTTCGATCGCCTCGATGAAACGTCAAACCACGGATCTCAATAAAGTTATCACTTGCCTTTGTCATTGGAAGGCTATTCCTTGTCTATGTGTGGACTGCACTCAGTAGCAACCGCCGTCCCCTGGTAGCTTACCACCAACCCGCATCTAATTATGGCGACTTTCAGCTACCTTTTGAACTGTGGGAACGTATCCTTATCAGTATCACTGCATCCAAACAGCTTCTTTACCGGCTTTTTACTATCTTTTCACTATCAACAGACTTAGACTGGGCTTTTTTATCTAGAGTCCGTACTGGCAGAACAATGCTATATGAACCGATCCGTTCCGAGAATGACTGCTCCCTTTCTGATAATGGTTTTTTCACACAATAATGACTGAATAAAATCATCTTGCCGCTTCCAAGGTAAAAAAAAAAGTATCTCAGCCAATCATCCTGAATTAGAGAAGAGAATTTATCCTATGCTCATTGCCCTTGCTGCCATCCTGGTGGGTTTCATTATCCTGACCTGGAGTGCAGACCGTTTTGTTGCCGGTGCCGCTGCTACGGCCAGCAATCTGAACGTCTCAAGAATGTTAATCGGCCTGACAGTGGTCTCCATAGGCACCTCTGCACCTGAAATTCTGGTCTCTCTATCGGCTGCACTGCAAGGATTCCCGGGACTGGCCGTGGGCAATGCCATGGGTTCAAACATCGCCAACATCGGCCTGGTTCTGGGTGTTACTGCCCTGATAGCCCCCCTGCCTGTTAAAGCGGCTCTGACCAAGAGAGAAATTCCCCTTCTGTTGGTGATAACTATTATTTCCGGTCTCTGCATTGCCAATGGTTATCTGGGTCGAATAGATGGTTTGATTCTGCTGGCAGGCCTCGTCATTACCCTTTACCTGATGATCCACTGGCAGAAACAACACCCGGATGAGGCAGTGGTGGAAGATGAAGACATTCCAGAGCTGTCCTCAGCAAAAGCCTGGTTTATGCTGGGTTCTGGTCTTTTACTGTTGCTGGGCAGCTCACAGCTACTGGTATGGGGGGCCACCGAGATTGCTAAGGCCATGGGCATCAGCGACCTTGTGATCGGGTTGACGATTGTTGCCATTGGCACCAGTCTGCCAGAGCTGGCCGCATCCATCACCAGCGCTCTGAAAGGCCATCATGATATTGCCCTGGGTAATGTGATCGGCTCAAACACGTTTAACCTTCTGGCGGTTCTCTCCATGCCCGGACTGGTAGCTCCCGGAGCACTGGATCAGGCAGTTATCCTGCGGGATTATCCTGTTATGCTGGGCATGACAATATTGTTGACCCTGGTCTGCGTGATTGGCAGGAAACCTCGACATTTGGGCAGAATGACAGGCATTGCGCTGCTCTCAATATACTTTCTCTATGGTGCCTGGTTATTCATTCAGCACTGACTTTTTCAGGCAGGGCTGACCGGTCAGCTCTGCCTCCCGGGCTTCTCCATTTTAGCCCGTGTTAAGACTATCCTGCACGGCAACTGCTCCTGCATCCATGCGGTCGTGCGGTTGCGATAAGGTCTATAGTATCGGAATCAGGAGGAACTGATCATAGTGCACAGGTTTTAATGCAGAAATCCCGAACTGTTACTGTGGCGAAAGGCACTATAGAATAGCCGTGTCACAACTAATCTGTACGTAATATGACTACTGACGAGCCGTTCATCTCAATTGGTCGCCGCACCGTTACCATGGAACTGGAAGCTGTTCAGAGCCTGATAGACAGGATCGACAGCAGTTTTGCCAATGCCTGCCGTGTTATGCTTGAATGCCGTGGCCGGATTATTGTCGTTGGCATGGGCAAGTCGGGACATATTGCCCGCAAGCTTGCTGCAACCCTCGCCAGCACCGGCACCCCTGCCTACTTTGTACACCCCGGGGAAGCCAGCCATGGTGATATGGGAATGGTCACCCATGAAGACGTGGTTCTGGCTCTTTCCAATTCTGGCGAAACCAGCGAAGTCATTACTCTATTGCCCCTGCTGAAAAGACTGGGCACCCCCCTGATCAGCATGACCGGCAACCCGAATTCAACACTGGCGAAAGATGCTGAAGCCCATCTCAACACCGGGGTGGAAAAAGAAGCATGTCCTCTGGATCTCGCGCCTACCTCGAGCACGACCACAGCCCTGGTAATGGGCGACGCACTGGCCATTGCCCTGCTGGAAGCCCGCGGGTTTACTGCAGAAGACTTTGCTTTCTCTCACCCTGGTGGCTCTTTAGGTAAACGACTGCTTCTGAAAGTAAAAGACATCATGCACATTGGCAGACGGGTACCAGAAGTTCCCCTGGGCACACCAATGAGCGAAGCCCTGCTGGAAGTTACTCGCAAAGGCCTGGGCATGACCGCCATTGTCGATAACAAACGCCATGTCATTGGCATTTTCACCGATGGTGACCTGCGTCGGGCTCTGGACAAGGGCGTCGACCCCAAATCCACACTGATTGATGAAGTGATGACCAGCCACTGCAAAACCATCCACCCCGAGATTCTTGCGGCTGAAGCCCTGAAGATTATGGATGACCGGAAAATCAATGCTCTGATCTGTGTTGATGATGACAATGAACTGATCGGTGCCATTAATATGCACGACCTACTGAAGGC
Source organism: Endozoicomonas sp. ALD068 (assembly GCF_049310145.1). Lineage (NCBI taxonomy): Bacteria > Pseudomonadati > Pseudomonadota > Gammaproteobacteria > Oceanospirillales > Endozoicomonadaceae > Endozoicomonas > Endozoicomonas sp. ALD068. The sequence goes on along the minus strand of NZ_JBLYNU010000004.1, from coordinate 6,880,676 downwards.
GGGCGTTGTATGATCAGTTCTTCACTACAATCTGCCGCCGCCAGGGTTCGTTTGGCTGTTTTTGATGTCGATGGTGTTCTCACTGACGGCAAACTGTTGTTTGGTGAGCATGGCGAATCAATGAAAATATTCAATACTCTCGACGGTCATGGCCTGAAAATGCTCAAGCAGTCGGGTGTAAAAACGGCCATCATCACCGGCCGTCGATCCGTATTTGTTGAAAAACGAGCCTCCGACCTGGGCGTAGATTTTCTCTATCAGGGCCGCGAAGACAAGTTTGTCGCTCTGAAAGAATTGCTTCAGGAAGAAGGGCAAGGTCTTAGCCTGGATGAAGTGGCCTACATCGGAGACGATCTGCCAGATCTTCCAGCCATTCGACAGGTTGGTTTTGGCTGCAGCGTTCCTAACGGGCACTACTACGTTCGTGAACACTCACCTGCTATCACTACTAATCGTGGCGGCGAAGGTGCAGCCAGAGAATTTTGTGATTTCATTCTTAAAGCCAAAGGCAAGCTGGATGACATGCTGGCCAGTTACCTGAAATAGAGAGTTAAAATACCCAAAATATCGCTGTGATAGTTTTCCACCATTACAGCGATACCTTTCCATTCAAGCGTTTCTTTGACGACAAGAAAGCACTACCGTTCAACTCTTCTTACGTAAGGCCGACAGCGAGTGTCTAGTATTTGAAAACATTCGTCTGCAGCCCCTGATGATCAAATAAAATCATGGTAAACTGAATTCATTTGCTGCGAAAATGCTGCCGACTGCACAAACCGGGCATCATTTTCCTGAATGGCCTTCTTTTGTCGGTATCTGCCTTTGCAGACTCTGACCAGATTGTGACCCGGAGCCAATGATCTGATGCCCAATCGGAACCTGATAATGATTGCTTTTCTGATGCTGATAATGGTCGGCGTTGGCTATTGGGCTTATGACAGCAAACTCCATGTTGGGGTTCAGAAAAAACAGCCTCTGGTTCGTGAGAACGCTGACTACTATTTCATTGACACCAGGGTCACCCAGTACAACAAAGAGGGCGAACTGGATTACATACTGGTCTCAGACAGTATCACCCATTACCCGCACAATGACACAACGTTGCTGCAAACCCCTCATCTGGAGAATTTCAATACCCCCGGAAAACCCATGGTGGCCGACGCCCTCTATGGCAAACTGTTGCCCGGCAGCGAGGATATAGAGCTCTGGGATGATGTGGTGATGACCCAGACGAACCTCGGCAATGGTAGTAAGGTTCGAATAGACACTGATTTCATGACCATATACTCTGAAAAGGATCTGGCAGTCACTGATCGACCGGTACTGATCACCAACGACACTGGACGTACGCGCGCCATTGGTATGGAGGCTTTCTTCAAGGAGAGTCTGGTTAAACTCAAGTCTAGGGTAAGAGGATTTCATGAGCCAAAGCCATGAACAGGCCAAGCGCCTTGATCCAAATGAGCGGCCAGACAGAAAGAGTCGTCGCAGAGGGGTCGAATATTACCTGATGCTGGGGGCCACGGTTCTGCTTCCAGTCATGGCACAAGCATTGCCATCTGACCGGCAGAAGCCTATTGAGATCGAGTCCAACACCGCCGATATCGATAACAAGAAAGGTGTATCCATCTATAAAGGCAATGTTGTGATGATTCAGGGCACCACCCGAATTACCGGAGACAAGGTGACCATCTATTCCGTCCAGCAGGAAGTTAAAAAAATTGTGGCAGAAGGCGACAAGGAAAGAGCTTACTACGAAGAACAGCAACCTGATGATCAGGGCATTCTGAAAGCCTGGGGTCATACTATCGATTATCAGGTGGCTGGCGATAAGATCCAACTGATCAAGCAGGCGCAGTTGACCCAGAAGGGTGATACCTTCACAGGTGAACGCATTGATTATGACCTGACCAAGCAGACCGTGAATGCCAAGGGCAGTGAGAACAAAAGCAACCCGGATGGTCGGGTCAAAATGATTTACCAACCCAAACCTGAGAGCAAGCAGTAGTACTCATATCCCATTACACTCACTGCTCAACGACTGAACAGGCTTGAAAGGGCTGCCAGAAAAACGACAGCTAACTTTTAAACAGGAAGACAAACTCCGGATGGCAACGCTTAAGGCAGAACATCTCAGTAAAAGCTACAAAGGCAGACAGGTCGTCAAAGATGTATCTCTGGCTGTCGACAGTGGTCAAATTGTCGGACTTCTTGGCCCCAACGGGGCAGGTAAAACTACCTGCTTCTACATGATTGTAGGTCTCGTAAAAGCAGACGGTGGACAGGTTGACCTTAGTGGCCAGAGTTTAACTCACGAACCTATGCATGGCCGGGCCAGAGCTGGCGTAGGTTATCTGCCACAGGAAGTTTCTATTTTCAGGAAATTGACGGTCACCGATAACCTGCTCTCGATATTGGAAACCCGTTCCGACCTTTCCCGGAAAGATCGCATCGCAAAAATGGAGTCATTGCTGGAAGAGTTTAATATCAATCATATCAGGGACAATCCGGGTATGAGCCTTTCCGGTGGTGAAAAGCGCAGGGTAGAAATTGCCCGAGCTCTTTGCACTGACCCAAAATTTATTCTGCTCGATGAACCTTTTGCCGGTGTTGACCCCATTTCTGTTGGTGACATCAAGGCCATTATCACGCACCTGAAAGCCCGGGACATCGGAGTCCTGATTACCGACCACAATGTCCGGGAGACACTGGATATCTGCGAGAAGGCCTACATTGTCAGCGAAGGCACTATTATTGCCGAGGGTGATAGTCAGACTGTCCTGGCTAATCAAAAGGTTCGTGACGTTTATCTCGGGCATCAGTTCAGTCTCTGATCATCTCTTGACTGGTCTCGCGAAAGAAGCGGGCAAAGATGTTGAGCTGATTTATTTTCATACTCTTGTTCTGAATGTTGCATGGCTGACTTGATGAATCACTTTCCCGAAGCTTCAGATGTGATTATAATCCCAGTGACATGGAGAGTAGCCCAATCAAAATAATGAGCAGACACTGAGATATAACTGTCAGGCGCTGATGGCATCAAATCTGGCACCCTCAGTGCAGACACCGAAGTAAAGGTATACAGTTGCCTATGAAGCCATCCTTACAGCTAAAAATGGGCCAGCAGCTGACCATGACACCTCAGCTGCAGCAGGCCATAAGGCTTCTGCAACTTTCCACTCTGGACCTTCAGCAGGAAATCCAGGAAGTTCTTGAATCCAATCCGATGCTGGAGTCTGAAGAGTCCGTTGAAGAACCACCTGCATCTGGTGATGAAGGGGAACAGCCTGTTGACTTCAATGAAAAAGCAGAACAGCCCCCGGAACCAGAAGAGCCCCAGTGGGCTGACAGCATACCCAATGACCTGCCCGTTGACTCCGGATGGGATGATGTCTATTCCAGCCTGCCCGCTGCAACCGATGAAGAACATGATCCTTTTGCCCGCTCCCGGGCCAATGAGTCCCTCCAGGACTATCTGGAATGGCAGTTAAACCTGACTCCCATGACTGACAGAGACAGGCTGATGGGCCTGGCTGTGATCGAAGCCATCAATAATGACGGGTACCTCACTCACTCCCTGGAAGAAATTTATCTCTCGCTACAGGAACAGGTAGAGGAACTGGCGTTTGAAGAACTTCAGGTCATGCAACGACGGATTCTTCACTTTGATCCGGTGGGTTGTGCCAGCGCCAACCTGAAAGAATGTCTCGAAGTTCAACTCAATCAACTGCCACAAGAAACCCACTTCCTGAAAGAAGCACGTCTGCTGATCCAGAATCATCTACAGGCTCTGGGTAGTCGTGACTATGCCCAAATCATGCGGCGTACCCGTCTCAAAGAACATCAACTGAGGGAAGCCCTTAGCCTTGTTCAAAGCCTCAACCCGAGGCCCGGATCAGAAATCGGCCAGGCGGACACGGAATACGTCACCCCCGATATTTCGGTCACCAAAGTCAGGGACCGCTGGGCGGTTGAACTGAACTCAGAATCCCTGCCCAGACTTCGCATCAACAACAATTACGCCTCAATGGTGCAACGTGCCAACAACAGTCGTGACAATGTCTTTATGAAGAACCAGCTGCAGGAAGCCCGCTGGTTTCTGAAAAACCTGCAAAGTCGTAACGAAACCTTACTGAAAGTAGCGGGCAAGATTGTTGAATTTCAGAAAGATTTTCTGGAGCAGGGTGAGCAGGCCATGAAGCCCCTGGTGTTGGCAGACATTGCTCAGGCGGTGGATATGCACGAGTCCACTATTTCCAGGGTCACTACACAGAAATACATGCACACTCCAAGAGGCGTGTTTGAGCTGAAATACTTTTTCTCCAGCCATGTCAGCACAGCCACTGGTGGAGAGTGCTCATCAACAGCCATCAGAGCCTTGATTAAAAAACTGGTATCCGATGAAAACCCTAAAAAACCACTGAGTGATAACAAAATCGCCGGCTTGCTGGGGGACCAGGGGATCAAAGTGGCCAGGAGAACCATCGCCAAATATCGTGAATCAATGAATATACCGCCATCGAATGAACGCAAGCAGCTTATCTGAGCCTTCAGCGATTGAGGTAACAAGCCCTTATACCACAAATCGCCCCATAGATTTTTTGTCTCAGAACAGCGCTAACTGTCATTGACAGTGATAGACTTTCAATCAGGGTTGCCCGTACAATCCCGGGGGCAGTCCAATGTCGAGAATCGGGATCAGCAGGAGAGCGTTACATGCAAGTCAACATCAGTGGACATCATGTAGAGGTGACTGAGGCTCTGAAAGATTATGTCACCAAGAAACTCGACCGCCTTGCCGCCCACTTTGATCAGATTACAAACGTTCAGGTCACTCTGAGTGTTGAGAAACTGAAGCACAAAGTGGAAGCGACTCTACATGTTCGTAGGGCGGATATTAATGCAACCGCTGAGGCTGAAGATATGTACGCTGCCATTGATGACATGTCGGACAAACTGGATCGACAACTGGTAAAACACAAAGAGAAAACGCTTGACCGGCTACAGGGTGCCAACGGCCGCCTGTAAGCATCGATCGTTGTATGATTATTGAAAACATTCTAACCCCCGGGCGCACCCTCTGCGATGTGCAGGGGGCCAGCAAAAAGAAAATCCTGGAAATTGTTGCGGAAATCATCAATGAGCATGTTCCCGCTATCAAAACCAAGGATCTGTTTAACAAGCTGATTAACAGAGAGCGACTCGGTACCACCGGTTTGGGCAAAGGCATAGCCCTGCCTCACTGTCGCTCCAGTGCTTGTCAGCATCCTACCGGACTTCTGATCAAACTGTCTGAACCCATAGATTTTGACTCTGTGGACAAGCAGCCGGTCGATCTGGTGTTCGCACTTATTGTTCCGGAAGAAAATACTCAGGAACATCTCAATATATTGCAGGCTGTCGCTGAGCGCTTTCAATCAGAAGTATTGTTAAGTCAGATGCGAGCGGCAGAAAATTCCGAGGCACTTTACAGCATCATCTGTTCCCCCGTTTAACGACTGTAGATAAAAAATATTTTGCTTGCTGATCTGATAACAGAAGCAGGCAAAATGTTTCTTGCTCAGAAATCCTTTCTTCTTCACTTTTGTCACTACAAAGCCTATTTATCCTTCAAAACTGCATGGAATAGAAATATCCGGACTATGCTAGAAATAAAAGAAAGCGACTGGTTCTAATCTCATTAGGTTTTGATAGACTTGCCTCACTCGGAACCAGGTGAGAGACCTGTTTACACAGTCAAACAATCGGGAAGGACACACCATGAAGCTGGTCATCATCAGTGGACGTTCAGGCTCCGGCAAAAGCTCCGCCCTTCACGCCCTTGAAGATGAGGGTTTTTACTGTGTAGACAACCTTCCTGCCAGCATGCTGAATGATCTGCCAACCAATCTTAAAAGCAACCTGGTCGAACCGCACCGTATGGCTGTCAGCCTCGATGTTCGTAATGTGCCCGGCTCTCTGGAACGCTTCCCGACATTGTTGGAAAAGTTGAAAAAACAGGGGGTTGAGTGTCAAGTAATCTTTCTCGACGCAGACAGCAACACCCTGATGAAGCGCTATAGTTCGACACGCCGTCGCCATCCTCTGAGCAATGACAAGGTTTCCCTGACAGAAGCCATTAATCTGGAAAAGAAACTGCTGGCCCCACTGGCTGAAGAAGCTGATATTAGGCTGGACACTTCGCCACTGTCTGTCCATGAAATCAGAGAACAGATAAGACAACGACTCTGCGGCTCCACCAGCAAAAGTATGACCCTGATGATTCAGTCCTTTGGCTTCAAGCACGGTATGCCAGTTGATGCCGACTACGTCTTTGATGTTCGCTGTCTGCCTAATCCTTTCTGGGTTGAAGCCTTAAGATCCTTCACTGGTCAGGATCAGCCAGTTAAAGATTTTCTGGCATCAGAACCCATGGTGAATGAGATGTTTGAAGATCTCAGCACATTCGTGGAAAAATGGTTACCAAGGTTCGAATCCGGACAGCGCAGTTATATGACGATTGCGATCGGATGTACCGGGGGGCAGCACCGTTCCGTATTTATTAGTGAAAAACTGGGCGAGTGGCTCAAAGAACGTTTTGACTGTGTTCAGGTCAGACATCGGGAGCTTTCCAAATAATGATCCAGAAGCAGATCACCATTATTAATAAACTTGGTTTACATGCTCGGGCAGCATCCAAATTTGTTTCTACAACGACGGCTTTTGCCAGCCAGGTGAAGGTGAGCTTTAACGGCCGTGAAGTGGATGGGAAAAGTATCATGGCCGTCATGATGCTGGCTGCTGGAAAAGGCTCTGTCCTTGATTTGACATTTGAAGGCCATGATGAAGAAGAGGCCTGTTCGGCTCTGTGCAATCTGATCAATGATTTTTTTGAAGAGGGTGAGTAGTCACCCTTTTCATCATTAAATCCCTGTTTATACTGGTCTCTCGAAAAGCTTTGCCAGAGATTGAAAGCCCGGCAAAGCTAACAAAGAATGACATGTGAAATGACTGAGTCTGACTATCAGACTTGATGGTTAAAAGAACAGAAGTTCGATACTCAGACACTTCTACCAAAAAAACCGGATACGCATCTATGGTTCAACAGCTACAACTGAGTATCGGAGACAAGGCATTTCAGGAGCTCAACGAAGCCCTTGAGCACGGTGTTTCTCCTGAACTCAGGCGTATGCTGAATGGTCTTCCGGCTCCGGATGCGGCACACCTGCTTGAATCTTCCCCTCCCAAACTTCGCAGCCTTCTCTGGCGCCTGATCGATCGAGAGATGGAAGGCGACGTATTGCAGGAGCTGAGCGACGAAGTCCGGCAGTTTTTCCTGGACAGGATGAATGTGGCAGAACTCAAAGTCATTACCGAAGGTCAGGACGTTGATGACATAGCTGACTTGCTACAGCAGCTACCCGACGCCATCACCCGAAAAGTGCTGGATTCTATGGACAGCCAGGACCGGCAACGGGTAGAAGCCGTTCTCTCTTATCCGGAAGACACAGCCGGTGGACTGATGAATACTGATGTCATCACCATCCGACCCAGCAGTACGCTTGATGTTGTGCTTCGTTACCTCAGGCGTCACAAGGATATTCCGGAGATGACAGACAGTCTGTTTGTCGTCAACCGCAGAGACGAATACATTGGGGCATTGCCTTTATCCGTTCTCCTGACCACATCCCCTTCAGCCACAGTTTTTGAAGTAATGCAGACCGATCTGAAACCTATCGCTGCCGATATGGAAGACAGCCAGGTTGCGCAATTGTTTGAACGGCAGGATCTGGTATCAGCACCAGTAGTTTCGGAGCATGGTCAGCTTCTAGGCCGCATTACGATTGACGACGTGGTAGATGTTATCCGGGAAGAAGCCGAACACTCCATGATGAGCATGGCAGGCCTGGATGACGATGAAGACACCTTTGCTCCCGCACTGAAGACAGCCCGTCGGCGTGCAGTCTGGCTGGGTATCAACCTGATAACAGCCTTTATTGCCGCTTCTGTCATAGGTATGTTTCAGGCTACCATAGACAAGGTCGTTGCCCTGGCTGTCCTGATGCCCATTGTTGCAGGAATGGGCGGCAATGCTGGCGGACAGGCTCTGACCCTGGTGATTCGGGGCATGGCACTGGGCCAGATCAGTCGGACCAACCTTCGATGGCTGCTCAGTCGTGAATTAATGGCAGGGTTTCTCAATGGCATACTCTGGGCTGCTCTGGTTTCCCTGATTGCCTACTTATGGTTTCATGACCCGGTCATTTCTCTGGTGATCGCCTGTGCTATGATCATCAATCTCAGCACTGCCGTTATTGTCGGTGCCAGCCTGCCCGTTGTTCTCAAATCCATGAACATAGATCCCGCATTAGCTGGCACCATAATACTAACGACAGTGTCCGATGTTGTTGGATTCCTATCCTTTCTGGGACTGGCGGCCTTGTTTTATGGCTGACACTGCAGTCTGTCTGCTAACTCTTTATCATTGAAACAGCTTTAACTGATCCTCAGTAGCGACATACAGCGGTGTCATCCCCAAAACCCTGGCTGCTGGACATTTGCAGGTCGGTTTTTTGGCAGTATCACTTGACTCACTATCAAACCCGCTTCCAGTGCTTTATTTTCAGCTTTGCTGACTGTTCGGATCTGGCTACCCTCTCTGCCGGGCTCCAAAATGATCACACTATTTGGATCAATACCCTCATTATTCAGTATTGCTTCACTGTGGGTACTTATGATGATTTGCCTTCTCCTTGTTTTTGTCTTTCTTTGAATTCGATCAATCATCAGGGGAGTTTGCTGCACTATGGAGTGATAATTCTGGCTCTTCCAATAGCAGAACCCCCATACCTTCCATCAAACTCCAAAGAATACCCAACAATCTCAACGTTCCATCAGAAAAGTGCTCTTCTGATTGCCACCCTGCATTTGGACGATAATGTTCATATTGTGCTTCCAGATGAGGTTGACCTCTTTCGTTCCGGATATATCTCAAACCTTTAAAAATGTGATTATCATTCATTTAACCTGCTTTTATACTCAGCCAAATAGATAACAGGCTGAACCCTTATCACTCACCCGCCAGAGTCATCTCACTGATCAGAATCGAACCGGTCTGAATACTCCCTCTGCGATCATAATCACTCCCTGCAGCCACCATATTCATAAACATATCTTTCAGGTTTCCAGCGATAGTCACTTCAGAGACAGGATGCTGTATTTCGCCATTTTCAACCCAATAGCCACCCGCACCTCTTGAGTAATCACCTGTGACAATATTCACACCCTGCCCCATCAACTCGGTCACCAGCAAGCCCGTTCCCATCTGTTTCAATAACTCTTCCCTGCCGCCTGCATTGCAGTCAAGGAACAGGTTATTGACACCCCCGGCATTAGCCGTACTCTTCATGCCCAGCTTACGGGCAGAATAAGTACTCAGGAGATAGCTGGCCAGAACGCCATCAGAGATAAAATCCTTGGCCCGGGTAGCCAAACCGTCATTATCAAAACTGGCCGAACCCAGTGCTTTTTTCAGGTATGGCTGCTCATGGATGCGCACCCAGTCAGGAAATATCTGCTTACCCAGATGATCCAGCAGAAATGAAGCCCGACGATAAAGGCTGCCACCACTGATACTCTCCAACAAGTGTGACACAAGGCCTGAAGCCACTTCTGCTGCAAACAGCACGGGCACCTGACCCGTAGGGACTTTACTGGCACCCAGCCGGGCCACCGTTCTTTCCGCTGCCTTGCGACCGACATCCGCAGCAGACTCAAGATCATTACCATCACGGGCGACGGTGTACCAATAATCTCTCTGCATTTCACCGGCTTTTTCACCAATCAATATACAACTCAGACTATGACGACTGGAAATATAGCTGCCTACAAAGCCGTGACTGTTCCCATATACACGACAGCCTTGATGAGTACCGACATTGGCACCGTCAGAATTCTTGATTTTACTACTAAACGATCTGCCAGCTTCCTCACACTTCAAAGCCAGCTCTATAGCCTCTTCTGCACCAACACCCCAAGGGTGATAAAGGTCCAGCTCTGGCAGTTCAGTCGCCATTAACTCTGCATCGGCAAGACCGGCACAGGGATCTTCCGAAGCATATCCAGCAATATCACAAGCTGCCTTCACCGTCTCCCTGATGGCTTCAGGTGTACTGTCTGAAGTACTGGCTGATCCTTTTTTCTTCCCCTGATAAACGGTGATACCGAAACCCTGATCACGGTTAAACTCCACTGTTTCAACATCACCCATTCTGACGCCCACCGAAAGACCTGCATCGAGACTGACACCGACTTCACAGGCATCTGTGCCCTGACGTCGGGCTTCAGCCAGAATATCCCTGACCAGGGTCTTCAGGCGATCCTCTTCAGAGCGGGGATCCAGTACAGCGTTGGTTTTATCACCCATGAAATTCCTGCCTTTCAGAATTATACGTGTAAGTCCTATTGTGCCGTGCCCAGCCACAAATGCCCATAGCGAAAGAAAAACAAACCATTCACCATAAGCACTATCACCATTGGCCCAAAACAAGTCTGGCAGCCTTCCTTCTACACTCATAGCTGAATATCCGTAACTGGAGTAAAATGCCTGCATCTCTCTAAGTAGACCTGAACCATGTCAGATCAAGACCTCTCCCCATTTGAAGACGACGCTGAAGAAATCATTTACGTCAGCAAATCCGAGCTCAAACGCGATATGGACGAGCTCAAGGCCATGGGTGCCCGCCTGATGGATATGAAGCCAGCCATGTTGGACAAGCTGCCCCTGAATGAACGCCTCAGGGAAGCGCTGGATGAGAGCAAGCGAATTAAAAGCAATAATGCCCGCAAACGGCACTTGGGCTTCATAGGCAAATTAATGCGAGACCAGGAGCTGGAACCCATCCAGAAATATCTCGACAGCCTGGATTCCACCAGTGAGGAATACAGCCGTCGCTTTCATCAATTGGAGCGCTGGCGTGACCGGTTGATAAACGAGGGGCATGAGGTGCTCACCGAATACCTCGACAAATACCCTGAAGCCGATCATCAACACATACGACAACTGGTACGTAACGCTCAAAAGGAAGCTTTACAGGACAAACCTCCCGCAGCTTTCAGAAAACTATTCAAATACTTGAGAGAAGTAGACGAAGAGCACTAATCTTCATTCGCAACCGAGTGCCTGCCCGGCACTCTGTCAAGCGATTAAAGCAGGATTATCCGAAAAGACGCCATCAACACCCCAGGCTCTTAGTCGATCAGCCATATCCTTGTCGTTAACGGTATAGCAATACAGCTCATAACCTGCCGCTTTGATGTCATGCGCGTTTTTCTCTTTGAGTTTTTTGCCATTCAGATGAATCGTTCTGGCACCAACCTGTCTGGCTTTGTATTTCCAGTTTCGAGGCAGCGACTCGAAAAGACAACCAATCCTGCTGCCAGCTTTTGCCCGATACAGAACCAGCAGTTTATGATTAAAGCTCGATACCAACAGTTGATCCTCGGGGAAATCAGCTGCTTCTATGGCTGCAACCACCTCCTCAACCAAAAGCTTTAAATCGCAGCGATTGGGCTTCAACTCAAGATTCAGGCTCAGCTTCAGTTTCTTGATCAAAGCCAGTGTTTCAAGAAGTGTTGGCACCTTTTCACCGGCGAACGCCTCCGAGAACCAGCGTCCGGCATCCAGAGTAGCGACCTGAGCCAGATTCTTTCCCCTCAAATGCCCATTTCCTGAAGAAGTCCTGCTCATTGTTGGGTCATGAAACATCACTGCTGAGCCATCTCCCAGCAGTGTCACATCGAGCTCTATCCATTTCAGCCTCAAATCGGCCGCCTTCCGAATACCAGCCAGAGTATTCTCCGGAGCCAGAGCAGCTGCACCTCGATGCCCGATCACTGAGTCCATAATCATCTGCTTATCTCTTCAAAGCCCGCTGAATTACTCGTCTACTATTATGCTTGTTTTTGCGGCAAAAAAACCCCAGACACTAAAGCTCTGGCAGACTTCTGACACAATAATGCAGCCCTCTGATGACATCTTATGCCTTCAGCCCTTGAAGGCTTTTAACACAACGTTGTTGTTCGATCAGTGTCGGGAGCATTGATTGACCACCTGCCAAGCAGTCATCTTTCCTATGCTGAAGGCTTGAATGAAGCGAAAAGAAACGCTATCTCCTGACACATCGCTTGCAGAAGACTATGACAGAAAATACAGGATTTATCTTGAGCTGAGTGAAGATCAGCAGAAGTATTAGAAAATAATGAGTGCTAAGTTCAAAAAAAAGGCCTGACTTGATAGTCAGGCCTTTTTTAAAAGTGGGGTGGACGATGGGGTTCGAACCCACGACCACCGGAATCACAATCCGGGGCTCTACCAACTGAGCTACGCCCACCACTTCGTTGCTTCGAGGAAGAAATGCCATCCCTGAAGACGCGGCTGATTATAAGGAAAGCCGAGTTCCTTGCAAGCAAAAAATAGCACTTCTGGTAAAAACCGAAATCTTTTTGTTCTGTCGGCTTGAAATATTCCGGATACATGTTGCCCTTGTAAGCACCGCTACGAGAGACCTTTCATTCAGGCGCTTTTTTCTACCGTCATAATCAAACCCCAGTTAAAAGCAAAACATTAACCGGAGTTTTTGACGATGTCGATTAGGGGGATTTAGCGCTTATTTATCGCCGATGCCAGTGCGACTTTTCTCTGTGATGGGTATAAGGTCGCAAATCACTGAATAAAAAAAGCCCAACGAATTCGATCTTGGGCCTTTTTTTATTCAATGCCTGACAGTGACTTACTCTCACATGAGGAAGCCCCACACTACCATCGGTGGGGCCGCCGAGGTGGGGCCGCCCAGGCATGTGTCGTTTCACTTCTGTTCTGCCACATTCCTTTGCCCACAAAACAAAAACCCCGGTCAATCTCTCAACCGGGGTTTTGCTTTATTCAATGCCTGGCGATGACCTACTCTCACATGGGGAAGCCCCACACTACCATCGGCGATGTGTCGTTTCACTTCCGAGTTCGGGATGGGATCGGGTGGTTCCAACACTCTATGGTCACCAGGCAAAACTGGTCGAGCCGTTGGCTCTCGAGCTGGAAGCTTTAAGCTGGAGGCTTGAAGCTGTTTCTCGAAAACTAAGGCTCTGGAATCCAAATCTCTTTTAAGCTGTGTCGTCTATTCTTGCTCAACACTCTCGTTCACTGTGTACGGCTTCAAGCTTCCAGCTTCCAGCTTCCAGCTTCCAGCTTCCAGCTTCCAGCTTTTGCTGGCAGCTTCGCTGCGCAAATCGCTTTGGCGTTATATGGTCAAGCCTCTCGAGTCATTAGTACGGGTTAGCTCAACGCCTCACAACGCTTACACACCCCGCCTATCAACGTCATAGTCTTTAACGTCTCTTATGGGCCTTGCGGCCAGGGAAGTCTCATCTTGAAGGGGGCTTCCCGCTTAGATGCTTTCAGCGGTTATCCCGTCCGAACTTAGCTACCGGGCAATGCGTCTGGCGACACAACCCGAACACCAGTGGTTCGTCCACTCCGGTCCTCTCGTACTAGGAGCAGCTCTCCTCAAACTTCCAACGTCCACGGCAGATAGGGACCGAACTGTCTCACGACGTTCTAAACCCAGCTCGCGTACCACTTTAAATGGCGAACAGCCATACCCTTGGGACCGGCTTCAGCCCCAGGATGTGATGAGCCGACATCGAGGTGCCAAACACCGCCGTCGATGTGAACTCTTGGGCGGTATCAGCCTGTTATCCCCGGAGTACCTTTTATCCGTTGAGCGATGGCCCTTCCATTCAGAACCACCGGATCACTATGACCTACTTTCGTACCTGCTCGAGATGTACCTCTCGCAGTCAAGCTGGCTTGTACCATTACACTAACCGCACGATGTCCGACCGTGCTTAGCCAACCTTCGTGCTCCTCCGTTACTCTTTGGGAGGAGACCGCCCCAGTCAAACTACCCACCACACAATGTCCCCGATCCTGCTAAAGGACCTGGGTTAGAACCTCAATATTGCCAGGGTGGTATTTCAAGGTTGGCTCCATGCAGACTGGCGTCCACACTTCAAAGCCTCCCACCTATCCTACACAAGCAACATCAAGATCCACTGTGAAGCTGTAGTAAAGGTTCACGGGGTCTTTCCGTCTAGCCGCGGATACACTGCATCTTAACAGCGATTTCAATTTCACTGAGTCCTGGGTGGAGACAGCGTGGCCATCGTTACGCCATTCGTGCAGGTCGGAACTTACCCGACAAGGAATTTCGCTACCTTAGGACCGTTATAGTTACGGCCGCCGTTTACTCGGGCTTCGATCAAGAGCTTCTCCGAAGATAACCCCATCAATTAACCTTCGAGCACCGGGCAGGCGTCACACCGTATACGTCCACTTACGTGTTAGCACAGTGCTGTGTTTTTAATAAACAGTCGCAGCCACCTGGTATCTTCGACCAGCCTCAGCTTACGGGGCAAGCCCGATCACCAAAGCCGGCGCACCTTCTCCCGAAGTTACGGTGCCATTTTGCCTAGTTCCTTCACCCAGGTTCTCTCAAGCGCCTTGGTATTCTCTACCTGACCACCTGTGTCGGTTTCGGGTACGGTCCCTCTTGACCTGAAGCTTAGAAGTTTTTCCTGGAAGCCTGGCATCAACCACTTCCCCACCTTGGTGGGTTCGTCATCAGTTCTCGGCTTTGTGAACCCGGATTTGCCTGAGTCCACAGCCTACGACCTTAAACAGGGACAACCATCGCCCTGCTGGCCTAGCCTTCTCCGTCACTCCATCGCAGTCAAAAGGGGTACAGGAATATTAACCTGTTTCCCATCGATTACGTCTTTCGACCTCACCTTAGGGGCCGACTCACCCTGCGCCGATTAGCGTTGCGCAGGAACCCTTGGTCTTCCGGCGAGGGAGCCTCTCACTCCCTTTATCGTTACTCATGTCAGCATTCGCACTTCTGATACGTCCAGCCCACCTCCCGGTGAACCTTCAACCGCTTACAGAACGCTCCTCTACCGGTTCAGTTGTCAGTTTGCAGTTGTCGGTTGTCAGTTTGAACTGAGTTATTTAAAACTCTTGTGCAAACTAACCAACATCTTACTGACTTGGTTGTATTCGGTTTTGAGGTCTTGCCATTGCTGATCGTCAATGTAATTGAGATCAAGGCAGTACCTTAACCAAACTCTCATTTCGTCAGATGATCCGATAGCCATCAATATGAACCTTCGAAACTCTGCTTTTGAGATGATCAGTTTCCCATGTCCTTCAGCAATATTTGCACAGATTCCTTTACTGGCTCTGCGCATCTGATCAGCAAGTCCATGCATTTGTTCAATTCTCGGAAATTCCAGCGAGAGCTTGTGAACTTTCAAAGAAAGCTTATAGGCCCGTTGAAATACTTCTAAATCTTCAAATCGCTGCATACTTACTTCTCATACTGCCAACTGACAACTGTAAACTGACAACTGAACCCCGTAGCTTCGGTGAATAGTTTGAGCCCCGTTACATCTTCCGCGCGAGCCGACTCGACCAGTGAGCTATTACGCTTTCTTTAAAGGGTGGCTGCTTCTAAGCCAACCTCCTGGCTGTCTGGGCCTTCTCACATCGTTTCCCACTTAACTATTACTTTGGGACCTTAGCTGACGGTCTGGGTTGTTTCCCTTTCCACGACGGACGTTAGCACCCGCCGTGTGTCTCCCGTGATTGCACTCATCGGTATTCGGAGTTTGCATGGGGTTGGTAAGCCGGGATGGCCCCCTAGCCCAAACAGTGCTCTACCCCCGATGGTGAGACACGAGGCGCTACCTAAATAGCTTTCGAGGAGAACCAGCTATCTCCGGGCTTGATTAGCCTTTCACTCCTATCCACAAGTCATCCCCTGGCTTTTCAACGACAGTGGGTTCGGTCCTCCAATCAGTGTTACCTGATCTTCAACCTGCTCATGGATAGATCGCCCGGTTTCGGGTCTATTCACTGCGACTGGACGCCCTGTTAAGACTCGCTTTCGCTACGGCTTCCCTATACGGTTAACCTTGCCACAGAAAATAAGTCGCTGACCCATTATACAAAAGGTACGCAGTCATCAGTGGCCAGTTGTCAGTTGTCGGTGGTCAGTTTTGTTCAGCGTCAATTTCAACACCTCTGCAAATCTGCCCGTATTTTCCAACTTGACGACCTGGTAATCAGTCATCTGCTGTCGCTTGCCTACTGGCAACTGACAACTGACAACTGACCACTGACTCCCACTGCTTGTACGTACACGGTTTCAGGTTCTATTTCACTCCCCTCAACGGGGTTCTTTTCGCCTTTCCCTCACGGTACTGGTTCACTATCGGTCAGTCAGGAGTATTTAGCCTTGGAGGATGGTCCCCCCTTGTCTCCGAAAAGACGGTTCAGACAACATTTCACGTGTGCCGTCCTACTCGATTTCACAATCAATGGCTTTTCGCGTACGGGGCTATCACCCACTATGGCCACACTTTCCAGAGTGTTCCGCTAAACCAAAAATTGCTTAAGGGCTACTCCCCGTTCGCTCGCCGCTACTGGGGGAATCTCGGTTGATTTCTTTTCCTCCGGGTACTTAGATGTTTCAGTTCCCCGGGTTCGCCTCCTAAACCCTATGTATTCAGGTTAAGGATACTCACTTGTGTGAGTGGGTTTCCCCATTCGGACATTCCTGGATCAACGCCTGTTTATCGGCTCCCCAAGACTTTTCGCAGATTACCACGTCCTTCATCGCCTCTGACTGCCAAGGCATCCACCGTGTACGCTTAGTCACTTGACCATATAACCCAAAACGATCTCTTCGAGATCTCAGTTGTCAGTTGTCGGTGACCAGTGGTCAGTCGATTCGTGGCAACTGATGGTTATAGGCAATAACTACCTTTAACGATCTTCAGTAACCGGCAACTGTCAACTGACAACCGGCCACTGATACGCCCTACACTTGAGAGTGTCTCAGCAAGAATTTCATTAAAAGACCAAAGTCTTTTAAATCAACTCAGCTTATTTAAGTTTGGATTCCACATTGTTAAAGAACAAAACTAACAACTGCCAACTGACCACCGTCAACTGACAACTGATAATCAAACAATTCGTGTGAACGCTTATGGAAGGTCGATCTTCGTTTAAGGAGGTGATCCAGCCCCAGGTTCCCCTAGGGCTACCTTGTTACGACTTCACCCCAGTCATGAATCACTCCGTGGTAACCGCTCTCCCGAAGGTTAAGCTAGCTACTTCTGGAGCAACCCACTCCCATGGTGTGACGGGCGGTGTGTACAAGGCCCGGGAACGTATTCACCGTGACATTCTGATTCACGATTACTAGCGATTCCGACTTCATGGAGTCGAGTTGCAGACTCCAATCCGGACTACGATGCACTTTCTCAGATTAGCTCCACCTCGCGGCTTGGCAACCGTCTGTATGCACCATTGTAGCACGTGTGTAGCCCTGGCCGTAAGGGCCATGATGACTTGACGTCGTCCCCACCTTCCTCCGGTTTGTCACCGGCAGTCTCCCCAGAGTGCCCACCCGAAGTGCTGGTAACTGAGGATAAGGGTTGCGCTCGTTGCGGGACTTAACCCAACATCTCACGACACGAGCTGACGACAGCCATGCAGCACCTGTCACTGCGTTCCCGAAGGCACTCCTCTATCTCTAAAGGATTCGCAGGATGTCAAGGCCAGGTAAGGTTCTTCGCGTTGCTTCGAATTAAACCACATGCTCCACCGCTTGTGCGGGCCCCCGTCAATTCATTTGAGTTTTAACCTTGCGGCCGTACTCCCCAGGCGGTCTACTTATCGCGTTAGCTGCGTCACCAGAAATGCAAGATCCCCGACGACTAGTAGACATCGTTTACGGCGTGGACTACCAGGGTATCTAATCCTGTTTGCTCCCCACGCTTTCGTACCTCAGCGTCAGTGTCAGACCAGAGTGTCGCCTTCGCCACTGGTGTTCCTTCCTATATCTACGCATTTCACCGCTACACAGGAAATTCCACACTCCTCTTCCGCACTCTAGCTTGCCAGTTTTGGGTGCAGTTCCCAGGTTAAGCCCGGGGCTTTCACATCCAACTTAACAAGCCGCCTACGCACGCTTTACGCCCAGTAATTCCGATTAACGCTCGCACCCTCCGTATTACCGCGGCTGCTGGCACGGAGTTAGCCGGTGCTTCTTCTGCGAGTAACGTCACAGCTCAAGGGTATTAACCTTGAACCTTTCCTCCTCGCTGAAAGTGCTTTACAACCCTAGGGCCTTCTTCACACACGCGGCATGGCTGCATCAGGCTTGCGCCCATTGTGCAATATTCCCCACTGCTGCCTCCCGTAGGAGTCTGGGCCGTGTCTCAGTCCCAGTGTGGCTGATCATCCTCTCAGACCAGCTACGGATCGTCGCCTTGGTAGGCCTTTACCCCACCAACCAGCTAATCCGACGCAGGCTCATCCGATAGCGCAAGGTTCCGAAGAGTCCCCTGCTTTCCCCCCTCTTCCGAAAAAGAGTAGGACGTATGCGGTATTAATCCGGATTTCTCCGGGCTATCCCCCACTACCGGGCAGATTCCTACGTGTTACGCACCCGTCCGCCGCTCGTCAGCAACTAGCAAGCTAGTTCTGTTACCGCTCGACTTGCATGTGTTAGGCCTGCCGCCAGCGTTCAATCTGAGCCATGATCAAACTCTTCAGTTTAAATCGTTTTGCTTCCTGTCCGAAAACAGTCCGCTGCTCAATCATTTGCAATTAAACGTACATGAAACTCTTTATGAGAAGATAAATTCTCATAGAATTTAAGGGTATGTTCGCTTGCTTGATCAGCATTTAAATCATTTCAGAGCAAAGCTCTGTTGACCGATGCTATTCACACAAGCGCCCACACGAATTGTCTGATAATTTGTTAAAGAACTGGATTAAAACAAGAAGGTTTTAACCGGCTGAACCAGCGGTCAGCGCTGTTCAGCGAGGCGCTCATCTTACCTTGGCGCTGGTTGTTGTCAAGCACCTGTTTTTCAAGCCACTTTTCAACTTGCCGGGACCGCATTCGTTCACTCAGTGAGCGTTGCGTTTCTGTCTCAGCGGCGGTGCATTCTACGCTGTTCGATCCGATTGTCAATCACCGTTTTAAACGTTGTTGCAATGGATCGTTGCGTGCCCGTTAAGAGCCATGCACCATTCAGTGGAGGCGCATTATAATTGCGGGATCAAAGATAGCAACAACGGCAAACACCTACCGCAGACAACAATGACTCACTCATGGATAATGGAAGCCACTTCGAAAGGGGGGGGGAAAGCATGATTCAGACCTTTCCTTCCTTGGACAAAGCTTTTAGAAATGAACGACGGAAAACTCTGATGTCTTTGCGAAAAGCTTTCATTTGTTCACGACTGGCTGGTAGAGGAGGCATCAGACCATTAAGGATCACAGCAAACACCAAGGGCTTTCCATCAGGCTGGAATACATAACCAGCCACACTGCTGACGCCACTCATATAACCGGTTTTGAACCACATTTCCTTACGATCACGAGCGCTCAGCCAAGGACTTTTTTCCCCCCATCGTGACCAACCAAACATCAGCACATCAACCAGGGTCGACGCACTGATAAAGTTGTATCGGGAAAGCCCGGAACCGTCTACCAACCTGCTGGTTCGAAAACCAACACCTTTGCCTCCCAGAACTTCCCGCGCTGTTTCAATACCTGAGGCATAAGATCCCGGCTTGCCAGAGGTTTCGTAACCTACTGTTTTCAGAATGCTGTCAGAGTACAGGTTGTCAGAATTCTTTAACACCGGTTTGAGTAGCTGCGGTAAAAACTCGGATCTATGTTCTGCCAGAACAAAAGGCAAATCCATCCCGGGACGACCCACAATGACTCTGCCTTTTAATTCGACACCCTTTTTTTGCAGCCGATCTTTCACATACCGCTTAACCGTTCTCTCTACATTGTTCACAGAAAAAGCGAGGCGAACAGGCGATGATTTGGGGCTGATACAGCCCTGTAGACGGTACTCCTTATCCCTTGAGGGGCGAACTTCAAGACGGCAATTTTCTTCAGAATGGGTGCGTACCTGATTATCAATGGCCAGAAACCAGTCTGGCTGATCGTATTGGATGGACGTTCTGGAACCTTCTTTTTTGCCTGGTTTCAGCCAGCCGTAGAAACAGTTCCGGTCCAGAATCATGGCGGCTGCCGGTGCTGCAAAACAGATGTTCAGATCATCCCAGCTGACGCCACCAGCGCGGTCATAGCCTGTAAAGACAGCTCCATCCAGCCAGAGGTCTCCATGAATAGATTTGACCCCCCGCTTTTTCAGCTGGCCAACAAGCTCATCCAGATGTTTCCGTCTCAAAGAGGGATCACCACTGAACACAAGAGCTACGGGCCCATTAACAATACCTTTTCGGATAGGTCGGTCGCGGGTTACGAGCTGGGTAGTGTATTGAAATTTATCGCCCAGAACCTCATAAGCCAGTGTGGCCGTCACTACTTTCAGAACGCTGGCAGGCACCAGATTGTGATGAGCCCCCTGTTCAAAAACAACCCGGCCACTGGCAGGGTCTTTGACCTGAATGGAGTGAACACTACCCGGTGGTAACCCCCCTACCAGTTTCTGCAACTCTTTAACCAGCTGCGGTGAAGCCTGAGCACTGTGAAATGAAAAAATAAAAAAAACTGTTAGCAGGCATGACAGAAATCTCAACATGATGACCTCAATTTCCTGGCAACCTCAGAGGACCTTCGCAAAGATGCATACACAAACGATATAAAACTTACGTACTACATTTTGTTCTGAAGCAATCCCACACTTTTACTCAATGTCACTTCAACGATCGACACTGAACATCTCATCATTTAAGTTAACGCTATTACTCAGAAAATTAGAAGCAAGTTCTTGTAACAAATAACCGCTAAAAAAGCCGCTTTTATCCTCCAACCTCAATTGGCAACAGAATTCATGACAGTTAGATAAAAAAAGCATTATGCTATCCGTACGGGTTATCCAAAGAGACTGATGACCTGGCAGCCTACCGGCTAATGGTTTTTCCGGCAGGTTAAGAATCCATCAAAGCAGAGCGGCTTATGATTGATCCTATGGTGCTCTGCGACGTAGAAATGACCCAGAGAACTCATTAGTTAACGGCAGGCCTTAGTGAAAAAGCTTAAACTTTCAACCAGTCAACTCATTGCGAAACAGCCGGTCAAAGAACTTGGGTTCAAGTCCACCGACGATCTTGAGAAATATGCGGGTATCCTCGGCCAGGAAAGAGCAACCAGTGCCATTCAATTCGGCGTAGCAATGCACCGAACGGGCTACAACATCTATGTGATGGGGGAGTCCGGTACAGGCAGGATGTCCTACCTGAGAAAATATCTGGAATCTGAAGCCAAGCTCCAGACGCCACCTGACGACTGGATTTATATCAATAACTTCGACACTCCTCGTGAACCAAAGATTTTGACGCTTCCCGCAGGAGCGGGCGAGCCTTTGCAGAAAGATTTTGATCAGTTTGTTGACAGTCTCATGCTGACCTTTCCGGCAGCGTTTGAAAACCCGACCTATCAGCAAAAGAAAAGCGTTATTGAGCGTGATTTCAACCGAAGCTATGACCACGCCATTGATCAGATTGAACAGGAAGCCCTGAAACGGAACATTGCCTTGTTTCGCGAAGCGGGTTCCCTCAGCTTTACCCCTATGCATGAGGGTAAGGCGATGGACGAAACCGAATTTGCCCAGCTCCCGGATAAAAAACGGTCCAAATTCAATAAAGACATCAGTGAACTGGAATCAATACTGAACGACTCACTGGTTGAACTTCCGCAATGGAAAAGGGAATCCAACGAGAAACTACAAAAGCTCAATCAGGAAACCATTGACCAGGCCCTGGAACCTCTGCTCAAACCCCTGAATAAAAAGTACAACAATCAGAAGTCGGTGCTGGGGTATCTTGAGGCCGTTAAAAATCACCTGCACCGCACCGTTATTGATATTCTTGCTGATGACCGCAACATGGAGTCCAAGGATGACTCAAGCAAACGACAGTCACTGGTTGAACTCTATGCACCCAACCTGCTGATTGGCCATTCTGCCAGCGGTGCTGCACCCGTCGTGTATGAGTCTCACCCTAACTACAAGAACCTGTTTGGTCGTATTGAATACGCCAGCGAGATGGGTGCCCTGGTGACCAATTACCGACAGATTTGCCCTGGTTCTCTGCATAAAGCCAATGGTGGCTACTTGTTGCTGGACGCTAACAAGTTGCTGGAAGAACCTTTTGTCTGGGAAGCACTAAAAAGAGCCCTGAAACAGAAAGAGCTGACTATTGAATCTCCGTACTCAGAGATGGGGCTGCTCAACACCATTACCCTGAACCCGGAGTCCATCCCTCTCAACATCAAGATCATCCTTGTCGGTTCCAGAGATATTTATTACCTCTTGCAACAGCTTGATCCGGATTTCCACGAAATATTCAGAGTTCTGGTCGATTTTGATGACCGGATTACACGAGACAGGGAATCGGTACATGCTTTTGCCCAACTGTTAAAAAACCGTGCAGATGATGAAAACTACCCGGCCCTGACGGCTGCGGCCGTTGCCCGCCTCGTCGAACACAGTTCGAGAATGGCTGAACACCAGGGTGAGATGTCTGCCAGGATAGGCGATCTGTTCGACCTGCTGGCAGAAGCAGACTTCATTCGTCGTATGAGCCGTGGCCGTAAGATCAACAACGAACATATTGACCGGGCCCTGGCCGCCAAATCTGAGCGCACCGGACGTGTCAGCCAGCAGATTCTCGACGAGATGATTGAAGGCAGCATCCTGATCGATACCGAAGGAGAAAAGATCGGCAAGATCAACGGGCTCACTGTCATGTCTATCGGGGATACCAGCTTTGGTTCTGCAGCCAGAATTACTGCAGCCGTCTACCCGGGATCCCAGGGGATTGTCGATATTGAACGGGAAGTCTCTCTGGGTCAGGCCATTCATTCAAAGGGGGTTATGATCCTGACTGGCTATCTGGGCAGCAAATACGCCCAGAAATTCCCTCTGGCTATCTCGGCCAGCCTGACCATGGAGCAATCCTACGGTTATATTGATGGTGACAGCGCCACTCTGGCTGAACTTTGCTGCCTGGTGTCCGCTCTGACCAATACGCCTATCAAACAGGGTTTTGCCGTCACCGGCTCCATGAACCAGCATGGGGAAGTTCAGGCAATTGGCGGTGTTAATGAAAAGATTGAGGGCTTCTTTGATCTTTGTAACGCCCGTGGCCTGACAGGTGAGCAGGGCGTCATTATCCCTGCCACCAACCTCCGAAACCTGATGCTCCACCAGAAAGTGGTCGATGCTGTAAAAGCAGGCAATTTCAGTGTTTATGCAGTCAACCATGCTGACGAAGCCATGGAGCTTCTGACCGGTTGCAAGCCTGGCACACTGAACAGTCGTGGTCAGTACACAAAAGACTCCATCAATTACAAAGTTCTGGAGCGCCTGAAAGAAATTTCTGAACTCTCCAAGGAAGGCAGCTGACACCAATCGCGCTTGACCGACTTTAGCTGGTCAAGCGCGAGAATCATCGTGCCTTATCCTCGAAAACTTGCGCATAATTTGGATGGATAGATATAGCTACGGCGTCTAGGCTTCCCTTCTAAATTTCTTTGGAAGTTCAGAACATGATTAATCAGCAGTGTTTGTTGACCCGATTCATCGCCCCAGTATTCCTGTTACAAACTCTGATTCAACAGCTCGAAGCGTCGACTCAATCTCCAACGGTCTCCTCTTCTACACCCCTTACGATAGTCGACTGCGACTCTCTGCTTGACCCCAAGCCCCTCCTCTCAGAGCATTCGACGGTGCTTCAGCAACGGCTAAAAATGGATTCAGCACTTGTTAACAAACGACAGTGTACTATTCTCAGTGCCAAACCGACCGAGAATTTAAATGAGTTGATAGAACGGATACCTGAGAACACTGTTATACTGCTCTCCTCTGAAATGGTCATGCCAATGACACCCTCTCCATCGGATAGCTCTTTACATACGACAGCACCTGTTGTAACTCCGGTTGAATACTTTATTAGCAGTGCAATACGTTTGAAAAACGGTCAGGACATTATTGGAGCAGCCGAAAATGGTTTTGATATCATCATCAGGGATCGACCGGGATATAAAGACAAATATATGGTCAGGATCGGAACCACTGACAATTTCCAGCCTGGTGAAACAAAAAACAGCAATATAAAACACGTTAATTTTCAGCCAGACCGAGAGAATAACCACCCCTCAATTGACTCCATTGTTTTTGCAGAGTGCTACAACCGGAAACTGATTTTAGAAGGGAACATTTTTCATCTTCCCATCCGTGCCGCAGTTGTCCTTGACTGCAGAAAATCTCTGGATGCGTCTGCCAATGGTGAGATCCGGGGTCCGGGCTTGCAGTTCTCTGTCAACCTGATCACAGGTGAAAAATACAGCACGATTAACAACCACTATTTCCCACATTTAATTCCGGATCATGGGATATTTATTAATCTTCCCGAGATCAGCAACCAGTCAGAGCCATTAGTTGTCAAGTCGAACAGTTTCATCGGCAATATGGCAGAAGCGGGTGAGTTTAGAATAGCATCTGGAAGCAGCATGGATATTATCAGCAACGAAGTCGACATTTCCAATGTCGGCTTCAGTCGTCACGACCCTGCTCGCAAAGGTGGTTTTGTTCTTACCGGAGATATCGAAGGTTCCGAAATAATCAAAGCAGGACTTCCACGTTTTTACATGATTGCAAATCATATCGGTGTAACATGGACAGCTATAACCATTTGGGGAGGGCTTGAACTGAACCTGGTTTGTAACCATCTGCAAGCAGTCAATCCATGGTGGCAACCCCTGAAACCATTCAGCCTGAAAGCAGTTCACAAATCACTGGAAGATCTTGGCGAACAAAAACTGTCAGAACATAAAGTACGAGAACTGTGCGAAAGACCTGTGAGTTCCAGCATTGTCATGTCAACCCCCACACGCAACCCGATGGTGAATACATGGTCTGCTATCAACGGTTCCACTCTTTCTGCCTGCAGAGGACTGTTCAACCTTGAAGGCAAGCTATTCTTTGACACAGAAATCTGCCAGCCAGTCGCCCCACCCTATGATTCCGGAGCAAGCTCAAACCCCGGTACAAAAATAGCCCAGGATAAAAGCGCACTCAATAGTTCATCTGCGAGAGCCACTGCTGTTATCTTTGCTTTGAATGCTACTGCTACCTTTGTTTTGAATGCTGTTATTATCGTTACTTTGGATTTCGCGGTCTGTCTGACCGCAATCTTGGCTCTGTAACCTGAATTCAATCGTCTCTGCGATTTCAGAGCAGGGGCGATGGAGTCTGAACTGCGTCAGTATAGAAAACAGCAAGCTACTTATACCTATTCTTTAGTGCACCACGCCCAAACCCTACAAGTGGCATTTCTCTATCCATGTGCGCTTCCGTCATAAAACCGTAATATATGTGGCTTACTCTGCGTTGATTAACACTGTTTTGGAGAGGCGGTGATTCGATACATTACCTCTCTCAAAGAATTGTCGCACAACACCTTATATGCTTAAAAAGACATTGATTGCCCTGGCTGGTCTGACCGTTTCAGCGTCAGCAGCCTGGTCCTTTCTGCAGCCTGAGCCCACTGTGAGCCTGGCTGAAAATGATAAAAGACTGTTTGATCTAAAGGCTCACTGGGATCAAGGTAATGTCGTAGCAATGGTCAGACACGCTGAACGCTGTGATCGCTCCGACAACCTGTGTCTTGATGGGGAAACCGGTATCACCGTTCCCGGCAAGGCAGAGGCTATTGCCGTCGGCCAGAAATTTAATCACTTACCCGAGCAAACAACCATCGTCTACAACAGCCCTGTCAAACGAACCCACCAGACTGCTGACCTGATGTTTGGTGAGGAAGCAACCATCACTCAAAACTGGCTTCGTGAAGGCTGTAAAGAGAACCTTTATAGCGATATTTTCAAATACAAGGAAGAAGGCAAAAACCTGATTCTGGTGACCCATAGCACCTGTATCGACAAGTTAGGTGAAGCCCAGAACGATGATCTCGTGGTCATGGACATACACGACAAGTCTACATACAACGCAACCATCTTCCTTGCGGTCAATAAAGAAGAAAAAAATGCCCACACCCTGGGTTATCTTTTTGCCGATGAATGGGACGAGGCGTTTAACGAGAGTTAAGCCATGAATTTTGCCGGACTTCAACAAGTCCGGCTACATTCTATCGATACCTGGCCGCAGTGATAAACTCGCCAAAGGTCTCACACCAAACGACAACAGTATTGTATGAATTGATATTGATATTCGAGGGGACAGTTACATTGACATCCTCCCCGCCGTGAAGAGGGTGTCGCAAAAGGGTATGGTCAGCAGGATATATCAAGATCGTCGTTCCCGCGCAGGCGGGAACCCACCACGAACAGTGGATCTCCGCCTTCGCGGAGATGACGGTTTGAAGCTTGAAGCGTTTTAATTGACCTTTTGCGACACCCTCTCAAAGTACGGGGTTTTACGCTCATTCGATAAATTTTTTCATAGCTTTTACCGTGTCAATCGCTCAATCAGAACAGCATGCTCAGGGAAGCTATTCAACAGCTGCATATTCTGGCATCGCTTGAACACTCATTCTGCTAACTCTTGAACACCGATTCTGGCGGCGCTTGAACACCCATTCTGTTAACTCTTGAACACTTTTTGGCGATTTCCAGAATCGCTGTTCAACTGCCCAGAATCCGTGTTCAAGCCTCCAGAATCTGAAAACTCTTCTTTCGGTAGATTATCTCTTACGCATTGATTTCCATGAACTTTAGCCGCTGACCTTTCTAAACAGAAAGGACAGCAGCCATGCCAGATAACAGGATTTCCATGCGAAAACTTCAAGAAATACTCCGGATGCGCTTTGAGTACCGACTCAGTATCCGGCAAATAGCTCGCAGCACGCGGGTCAGTGTTGGCACTGTGTCCAACTACGTTCAGGCCTTTGAACGGTCGCCACTGAGCTGGCCTCTGCCCTCGGACTGCTCTGAGGCTACTTTGGTGCAGACACTGTTCCCTGAGACCCCACTGTCGAGCCGCCAGGGTCTGGTCGACCCGGACTGGGGCGTTATTCACCAGTCACTCAAGCGCAAGGAGGTGACCAAGCAAACACTCTGGGAGGAGTACTGCCAAGAGAGCACTCTCAATGCCTACAGCTATTCGCAGTTTTGTCACCGCTACAACCAGTGGCTGGGCTGCCAGAAACGTTCCATGCGACAGCATCACAAGGCGGGTGAAAAACTGTTTGTAGACTACGCCGGTCTTACGGTCCCTGTCGTTAATCCAAAGACCGGTGAGATCGCCCATAACGCCCAGATTTTCGTAGCGGTGATGGGAGCCTCTAACTACACCTACGCAGAAGCCACCCTGTCCCAGAAGTCCGAAGACTGGCTGGGGTCTCATGTTCGGGCCTTTGAGTTCTTTGGAGGTATTCCAGCTGTCGTGGTACCAGACAACCTCAGGAGCGGTGTCAGTAAGGCTTGCCGTTATGAACCGGACCTGAACCCGGCTTACCAACACCTGGCCAACCACTACCAGGTGGCGGTCATTCCAGCTCGGCCCTACAAGCCCAAGGACAAGGCGAAAGCCGAAGTGGGTGTGCAGTTGGTTGAACGCTGGATACTGGCCAGACTTCGTCATGAGACCTTCTTTACCCTGGCAGAACTGAACAGTCGTATACGGGAGCTATTGACTGAACTCAACCTTAAGCCCTTTCAAAAACTGCCAGGTACACGACGAAGTACCTTTGAGCAACTGGATGAACCCGCTTTGCGACCTTTGCCCAAACAGGCCTTTGAGTACGCTGAGTTCAGCAAAGCCAGGGTGAACATTGACTATCACATTCACTGTAAAGGCCATTACTACTCAGTGCCTCATCAGCTGGTCAAGAAAGAGGTGGAAGTTCAGGCAACAGAACATACGGTCACTGTCTTCTGCAAAGGTGAAGTTGTGGCCTGTCACCCCCGTAAGTTCACAACCGGTTTTACCACTCAATCAGGCCATATGCCTGAACGACATAGCAAGCACCAGGAGTGGACACCGGAACGACTGCTGGAGTGGGCAAAACAGCTGGGCCCCGATGTTCACTGGATAACTCAGTATCTGTTGAACAGTCGTGAGCATCCGGAGCAGGCTTATCGGTCTTGCCTGGGGTTATTGAACCTCAAACGGGATTACGGAGCTGACCGGTTAAACAATGCTTGCGCCCATGCCCGGAAAATCAAAGGTTACCGACTCAAGAATATCCGGGCGATCCTGCAATCAGGTAAAGACAAACAGGCTCTTCAACCTGAGGTGAAACAAACGACACTACCTCTTCATGACAGCCACGAAAATATTCGTGGTGCAGCCAGCTATCAGTAACCGGAGACGTATCATGATGAATCAAACTCTGACCCGTCTGCGGTCACTGCGCCTGACAGGCATGGCCGATGCCCTGGCTCAGCAACTGGAGCAGCCCGGCACCTACGACAGCCTGAGCTTTGTGGAGCGGCTGGCCCTCCTGACAGAACAGGAAGAGACCGAGCGCAATAACAAACGTCTTGCCCGGTTACTGAGGGCGGCCAGGTTTAAGCTGGCTGCACGGGTAGACGACATTGACTACGAACATCCCCGGGGGTTGAAGAAAGTCCAAATAGCCACACTGTCCAGCGAGGACTGGTTAAACAGGCACAGGAACCTGCTGATTACCGGACCTTGTGGCAGTGGTAAAAGTTACCTGGCTTGCGCACTGGGACACTGGGCCTGCATACAGGGTTACAGTGTCCGCTATTACCGACTCTCGCGCTTACTGGAAGAGCTGAGCCTTGCCCATGGTGATGGCAGCTACAGCAGGCAACTCAAGCAACTGGCGAAGGTGGATTTGTTGATACTGGATGACTGGGGGCTGGAACCTCTGACCCAGCAGCAACGCAACGATTTACTGGAAGTGATGGATGACCGTCACGAACAAAGTTCAACGTTGGTTACCAGCCAGCTACCGACCCGGCAATGGCATGGCAGCATCGGTGATGAGACTCTGGCAGATGCCATTCTGGATCGCCTGATGCACAACGCCCACAGGATTACGCTGAAAGGAGAATCCATGCGCAAGAAGCTGGGAAAACTGGAAACACTTGAACACTTGGACTAAAAATCAGACTGGGTGATGCGTAGGAGATCCAGGGTGTTCAAATGAACCAGAATGGGTGTTCAAGCTGACCAGAATATGCAACAGCTGCTCAGCTGAAGGCATTTCAAAGTCCGCAAAGTCAAAGCCCGGAGCAACGGTACAACCAGAAAGAACGTACGAAGAAGGATCACTTACCTCTACCGCAAAAAAACAGCCTGCAGGTACTATAAACTGTGGAACTTCGCCATCCAGAATGGTGCGTCCGAGCCTTGCAGTGGAATAGCTTCCTTCCGGATCAATAATATGGATAATCAATGATGCACCGTCATAGAAATGCCAGACTTCATCTTGCTGAATTCGATGAAACGCGGAAAAATCCTTACCCTCCAACAAATAATAAATAGCCGTCGAAAAGTTTCGTTCTCCTGAAAACCGATCCGGCAGACTACCATGGGCTAATACTTCATCAGAGCGATAAGTTTCCCGAAAAAAGCCGCCTTCCGGATGAGGCTCAAGCGACAGCGTTTCAATCCAGCCGTTCGCATCCTTCACTGTATGCACCTCCCTTTGATGGAAAGCTTTATAGTGAGTCAACCAGAACAATTCGTAAAGTCAAAACGCTTTCACTTTTCAGAGGCGGCGCCGCACGACTGCATGGATGCAGGAGCTAGAGCAACGCAGGAGCAGTTGCCGACGACTGCATGGATGCAGGAGCTAGAGCAACGCAGGAGCAGTTGCCGACGACTGCATGGATGCAGGAGCTAGAGCAACGCAGGAGCAGTTGCCGACGACTGCATGGATGCAGGAGCTAGAGCAACGCAGGAGCAGTTGCCGCGTAGGACAGTCTATTCCCGGTCAGCCTCCTGAAATACCAGGCAGAGGCTTAGTTAAAGACAGAATTTGAATTAATCAGGGAAAGTTTAACTGCGCTCACCACCCTTGCTGCAAGCGCTATGTTTTCCAACAGTCTGCAAAAATAATAAAAAAGTGCTACGTTTCGGGGGTAGTTTTCGAAGTCACTAAACCTGAATCACATGAAAAATCACAGAGCAACTTTAATATGTCGAATTATTTTTATTATTTCTGTTTTTTATTCATATAATGCCAATGCATCACTCAACAGTGCGGTCAATAGCTTAATCTCCCTTATTGACGAGATAAGATTAAAACAACATCAATTAAATCAATCAGACACACCTATTTCTTCTGATTTAGAGTTAAATAACAATATTGCATTAATGAGGATATATCACGCATCATTACTTGCCAGACAGAAACCAGGCACAGCGTCTTCAAAAGACATCTTTATAGAAGAAACAAAAAAACAAATTTTTCGTCCCCTCCCTGATGCTTATGCTCAATTTATCATGCAAGTTTTAACTGGGCTAATGTCGTCTGGTGAAGGGGGGAGTTACTTTACATTTCATGGGCATAAAGAAAAATATGGTATTCCACAATCTGAACTTTTTTTTGAAATAGACAGCTTCAATGACGAAGAAATCTCCGAAAAAACAAAAGAACACTTATCAAAAATTTACGAATCATTAAAAAATGATCAGTTTTTTTTAACAACATGCACTAATTTTGACTTAGAAAGTGAGTATAAAACAACTATTGAATTAATAAGCACAGCATTACATTAACATTTAAAATTCAACAAAATATAAGTATCACCTCTAGGAGCCTGACCGAGAATAGACTGCCCTACTGCGGCGGCAGCAAATTGGTCTGAAAATCCGCTTTTGTTCGTCAAATAGCTCGCTATTCTCCTCACAAAACCGAATTTTCATCCTCAATTTTCTGCCGTCCTCGCTACGGGCGCTATTCTCGGTCAGGCTCCTAGGGCGGATTCAAGAGAGAAGAAAAAACCATCATGTTACTGAATAGGTTAATCTGATAAATGAGAGCCACTGATTTTGACAGTTGTTAATGAAATACAACTCAGCCACCAGCTGGCTCTCATATCATTTTTACGATCGAGCCGTCGTTACTTACAGTGGCCGAAAATAGTGCACATTGAGTACTCAGTAGTCAAGTTGGATGGTTCAGGTGTTGTGGATTTATTGACCAGGTTAACTTCTTCTTGGTTAACTTCGTCAGAATTGTCTTCGACCGGATTAATTTCGTATAACCAGATTTTTCCCTCAACCCCGGCCACCGCCATCAACTCACCGTCAGGACTGAAGCTGACGCTATTAACTGTTGATTTTGGATCTTTGATAGAATGTTCTATGGACCACCCATATCCCTGTTTCGATAAAACACTAACATATCCGGAGCCATCATTAATGTCGCTTCCACCTACGACCAAAAGAGACCCATCATTATTGAATGCCATACTGGTTGTGAAACTAGTATCCAGGTAGACAATATCCTGATTGAACATACTGTTGCCGGAACAGGGTGAGTATTCTTCAGATATCATAGGAGTGAAAGACGTTTGATACGGATCTCCTGGTTGACAAGTTCTATTATCTATAAACCTGATTCCACCGAAAGCAGTTGGGGCTGCCAATAAATAACCATCTGGACTCGAAGCGAAACCTCGATAAAACCTTCGTTTTTTCATTTTGGAAGTTTTCACAACTTCACTGGTTGCAAATTCATCGTTTGAATGAAAAGTTTTTATCTGAGAGAAAGTCTTGACAGCCAGTATGTTTTTATCGGAAGTAAAAGTCATTTCAACTGGCTCAATATTATTAATCGTACCAGTGTGCAGAAAATCACCCTTCAAACTGTACACTTTTACATCATGACTGCGTGCAACCGCAAATAATGAACCATCGGAGTTGAAAGAAAAAGGTGGATTCGGGCGAAAATTATCATCAAGCTCATGCACATGCTTGAGTATAAAACCTTTATGGGCATCATAAAATCTGATGACCTTCTCGTTCGTAGATACCGCCAACAATGAACCATCGGGGCTAAATACGGCATTGACTTTATCAAAATTTTCACCAGATGGAATACGAATATATAAACGAATCAATGTATCCTTTTGTAATAGTTGTACATGAGCGGTATTCGAAATATGCTTATGTTTGCACGATACTCCAGCTGCCAGCCAGGAAGCGTCATGATTCCATGAAGTTGAGTGCACGTTACACTTAGAGCTCTGACCATCATAGGGATTCACGAACTCAGCGGGAGGATTCGCGTTCATTTCAAGGGCCAATTCAATATCCACTTTTTTTGGTGGCTCCTGCGCAGACGTGTCAGCATTAAGTCCTGTAATAGCGACGCAGGACAGTCCAGCCAGCACTGAACAGTTAATCATTTTTCTCCAATAAGACTTCATAATAAGTTTCTCCATTTCGTTTTAATAAAAAAATCCATTTAATCAGGACTCCTTAATTATTTGACCAAGAAACTACAGGTAAGTTCCTTCATTTTCCGAATGATTTTTATTAGAAATTCAAGAATATTGACCATGCAATACGTTTTAACAGGAATTAAAAATCCAGAAGGAGTACAACCGGTTGCTTAAGTACTTACAGGTCATTTTGGCTCATGGTTTCGTGACAGGACAGTGATTGACGCATCCCTGCCAACAACGAATGAAGACGGAATCAGGAATCGGGATTCAGGACCTGAAATCGCGAATTTGGAAAATTCTGTCAATGCTGCCTAGAATTTCAGGATGTCTGAATACAGGACTCTCTGATGCGCAAAAATCTAACGTTATTGAGCTTAAGACAGGGTAAGTTTGCCATCGGAACCTGGCTACAAATGAACAGTTTTCATGCAGCCCGGTTGCTCGCTGGCCAAGGCTTCTTCCACTGGCTACTGCTTGACCTGGAACACACGCCTTACGACTATCCCACTGCCGCCATCATCATGTCGACCATATCTGATATCAGTGACGGGCGTATTACCCCTCTTGTCAGAGTACCGGTTGGCTCCATTGAACATATTAAAAGCGCTCTGGATTGTGGTGCACAGGGCATTATCGTGCCAATGATAAATACCGCTGATGACGTTAAACGAGCAGTCGCCTATGCCCGCTTTCCTCCTGATGGCAAAAGAGGTGGAGGTGGCTTGGCCCCACACCTGGGTTTTGGCGTCAATCGCCCACAATATCTGAGTGCAGCCAACCAGGAGATTCTTGTCGGAATCCAGATAGAAACGAAAGAATCCATTGATAACCTCGACGAAATATTAGATGTGCCTGGTGTAGATCTTTTTTTCATCGGTCCAAATGACTTACACATGTCCCTTGGATTACCCGCCAGGTTCTGGAGTGATGAGCCCACTTTTGTCAGTGCTACCGAGAAAGTCATCAAGGGTTGTAAGAAACGCAATATCCCGGTGGGAACGTTATGCCGTGAAGCATCCCAGGTCAAAGAAAGGATGCAGGATGGGTTGACATTTCTGGGCATGGGCAGTGATGCTCATTTCATGTTAACGTTTGCCGGTCAACAATACGGCCAGCTAAATAACCTTGAAGAACCAGCAGAGACCTGGTGTAACAGCGTTAACCTTTGAGCCTGACCCCATGCTTACCTGTCGCACGCTACATGCTCCTGACAAACAGGATGTTGTCATAGTCGGTGCTGGCCCCGTTGGACTATTGGCAGCAAAATTTTTGGCTGAGTTGGGATTTTTTGTACATGTACTGGAAAAGAATATCAACACCGAAACTACTAATAATTGCAGAACCATCAATTTGTCAATTTCACCAAGAGGTCTCAAAGCACTGAGAGCAGCAGGGCTGGAAACGGAATTCAAAGATATTGCGTTACCGATGGACAGTCGAGCCACTCATCGGAAAGGCAGACCCATAAGTTTGACAAAATACGGAAAAAATTCCTGGTTCAACTATTCAGTAGAAAGAAGTCAATTGCATAAATTATTATTAAAATCAGCGAAAGAGACTCGCAATGTATCAATATGTTTAAATAGTGAGTGCATCAATATTGATAATTCACAAAAAAAGAATAATGTGACTTATATTCAGGCTGGCAAGAAAAATACCCTTGAAGCTGATGCCGTCATCGGTGCAGATGGTGCAAAATCCATAACTCGTAGTTTGATGGCAAAAAGAAACTCTTTTAAACACCAATTTTCATTAATAGATTCTACTTATAAAGAAATTACCATCAAAGAAAAAAACGATTCCTGGGCCATTGATCCAGGTGCCATCCACATTTGGCCTCGCAAGGACTTTTTTATGATTGCGCTTCCCAATTTAAACCACTCCTTCAGAGCTAATTTATTTCTACCCTCAATGGGGAAAATCAGTTTTTCATCCCTCGATTCACCCAAAAAGATTGAAGATTTTTTAAAAGCACAGTTTCCTGACATTTACCCATTCATCAAAGAATCCGGGAGTGAGATATTGGAGAAACAGCAAGGATATGTGTTTAAAGCAGAGTGTGACCGTTATGTTTTTAGAAATAACATTTTATTGATCGGTGATGCTGCACATGCCATCGTTCCTTTTATGGGGCAAGGAGTCAATCTTGGCTTTGAAGATTGCCAATTCTTATTTGATACTCTGAAAAAATACAGCAATAACCTCGATCAAACATTTCAAAAGTTTAACGATGACCGACAGCCTGAAGGATTTGCTGCCAATGTACTCTCGGAACGTAACTACCAAGAGCTGACTGACGCAAAAACCTCCCTATTTAACCTGACCGTAAAAGCAGTCATACCAATTATTAGAAGGCTGTTTCCATCACTGTTACCCCCCCCAGCCATTACCATGGTCAATTTCTTAGATCTCTCATATAGCGAAGTGTTAAAAAAAATCAACCAACGTCATTTCTTTTAGCGGCTATTTCTGAGAAGCCCGCCCGCAAGGTATGACTGCTAAAGGAGGATCACAAACCACTGTCTTATAAAGAGTTCAGGACTTCATTCTCACAGGAATTCTTTTGCTCCCCCAGTCACCGGGCAGCTCTTCAAAAACACCGGCCACCTTTTCACCGCATTGATGGCAGCAACCCGACTTCAGGTTCCAGACACCCATCTGATACCAATCTCGCTCAATCAACAATTGCCCGCAGTTATGACACCAGGTACTCCCCCCCTGACTGTCGTGTACATTGCCGGTGTAGGCATAACGAATGCCTTTTTTGATCGCGATATTTCTTGCCCTGGTAAGGGTATCAGCGGGTGTGTGAGTGTGCTCCATCATTTTCCAGTCAGGATGAAATGCGGTGAAATGTACAGGCACATCAACACCCAGATGTTCAACGATCCATTCACACATACTGTTAAGCTCATGATCAGAATCATTCTCTCCGGGAATCAGCAGAGTGGTTATTTCAAACCATACCTTTGTCTCATGCTTTAGATACTTCAGAGTCTCCAGCACGGGCTGCAAAGACCCGCCACAAATCTTTTTATAGAAAGACTCAGTGAATGCTTTCAGGTCAATATTGGCTGCATCCATACATTCAAAGAAGGCTTCTCTGGGGGCTTCACAGATATAACCGGCACTGACGGCGACAGAGCGGATACCCTGCTCATGAGCGGCAAGCGCAACATCTCTGGCATACTCCAGAAAAATAACCGGGTCGTTGTAGGTAAAAGCCAGACTTCTGCAGCCCGTTGCCAACGCAGCCTGAGCCAGCTGTCCGGGCATGGCCTGATCGGCCAGAGTATCCATTTCCCTGGACTTGCTCATATCCCAGTTCTGGCAAAACTTGCAGGCAAGATTGCAACCTGCCGTGCCAAATGACAACACCGGAGTGCCGGGTAAAAAGTGGTTCAGTGGCTTCTTTTCTATGGGGTCAATGCAAAAACCGCTGGAGCGCCCGTAACTGGTCAACACAATCTGATCCTGATGCCGGGCTCTGACAAAGCAAAGCCCCTGCTGGCCTTCTCTTAACTTGCAGGCTCTGGGGCAGACATCACACTGAATTCGACCATCTTCGAGACTGTGCCAGTACCCAGTGGGAAAATAGTCAGGTGGAGATTGACGAATTCCATTCATCATCACAGTGCCTCGCTCGGTTCGCTGACTATAATTATAGGGCCGTTCATCCGGGGGGTAAGCTCAATGAATATTCGACAACCCGCTGTGTCTGGTGTTTTCTATCCCGACCAGCCAGAACTGCTGAAAACCGTTGTCAATAATCTGATGTCCGAAGCCACTGAGAGAGAACTGTCGCCTAAAGTCCTGATCGTACCTCATGCCGGATACGTCTACTCCGGAGCTGTTGCCGCATCCGGCTACAAACAGTTGAAGACCTACCGCAGCAAGATTAAAAGAGTGGTATTGCTGGGTCCTTCTCATCAGGTTGCGTTTGAAGGGATAGCCCTTCCGGACTGTGAAGCCTACTCAACCCCCATGGGAGATATTCCGCTGGATACCGATACAATCAAAAGTCTGAGTCGGTTCAATCAGGTACATACTCTGGATGCAGCTCATGCCAATGAGCACAGTCTGGAAGTCCAGTGCCCCTTTCTGCAGAGCACCCTGGACAATTTCAAGCTTATTCCCCTGGTTGTGGGTGATGCCTCACCCTTCGCCGTTGCCGAGGTTATAGACTTTCTCTGGGGCGGCGATGAAACCCTGATTGTCATCAGCTCAGACCTCAGTCACTATCTCAGCTACGAAGAAGCCAACCAGCGTGACAGTCTGACGACCAAAGCAATAGAACAAATGAGCGGGTGTCTGACCGGAGGACAGGCCTGCGGCAGCTATCCTCTCAACGGTATGCTGAAAATAGCCCAGCGCAGAGGCATGGAAGTCGTGACTCTGGATGTCCGAAACTCCGGCGATACGGCCGGTGATAAAAAACGGGTCGTCGGATATGGAGCCTATGTTATCCAGTAAAAATTGCTCGAGTCGATATTACCAGATGTGCACTTATTTACTGTTCAAGAGACTGGCCATAACATGAAAGGATCGAGTCAGATGGATCTGAATCTCACAGAACTGGATAAAAAAAACCTGTTACGTCTGGCCAGACACACTATTGCCAAAATCTGCATTGACGGTGAACCACCCAAACTTGATTTAACTCAGTTTCCAACAACATTGCAGGTCCATCTTGCTTCATTTGTGACGCTTCAAAAGTTTGGCGAACTCAGAGGCTGTATCGGCACACTGATTCCTCAAAAACCCCTGATAGAAGATATCGCATACAATGCTTTTGCCAGTGCGTTCAGAGACCAGCGTTTTTTTCCTGTCACCGAAAATGAGCTGGCCGATCTGCGTATTGAAATATCTATCCTGACGCCCATGACGGCTATGAAGATTGAAACTGAAGAAGATCTTCTGGCGCAGTTACGCCCGGGAATTGATGGCCTGTTGATCCAAGGGGATCATCACAAGGCCACGTTCCTTCCCCAGGTATGGGAACAACTGACCGAACCTGACCGGTTTCTCCTTCACCTCAAACACAAAGCCGGACTTCAGCCTCATGAGTGGCCCGCAGATATGGAGTGTTTTTCTTATCAATGTCTCAAATTCAAAGAAGATTAAAACAACAAAAAGAGGATCATAATCATGTGAGCAAAACGAGAATACAGGAGCCATCCCTGCCTCTATCAAAAGTCACCGTCGCTCTTCAATAACCACCAGTGAATTTGCTTCCATCTCAACCCAGCCCCGGGTAAGCAAGGCTTCCCTGGAAAAAGGTGATTCCGAACCAGTATCCAAAAGGCGGGTCCAGTACTTATGGGGTTCGACCTGAGGCAAAGTCACTTTTCTGGACTGCGCTTCATTATTGATCAAAATGTAGAGGTTTTTTTCATCCTCAGAGTTGATCACTGAACTCAGCTTGATACAGAGACAACCCCCACCCAGTTCTCCCAGTTGTGCTTCCGTCAGCTTACTGCCATCCGGCGAATACCAGGCCGTAGCTTTACGACCACCGGCACCACCCAGCAGGAAGTGAGTCTTACGAAAGGATATCAGCTGCCGGACAAATGACTGTAAAACAGCACCATCATCTTCACTGTCCTGCATCCAGCTCCAGTCCAGCCAGGATAAGGGTGAGTCCTGACAGTAGGCATTATTATTACCCTGCTGGCTGTTACCGAACTCATCTCCGGCCATCAACATTGGCGTTCCCCGGGAAAGCATCAGTGTTGCCAGCATGTTTTTTCGAGCCCTCAACCTTCTCGCTTTGATATAGTGATCTTCCGTTTCTCCCTCTACGCCATAATTCCGCGAAAAGTTGTGCTGGTCACCATCCCTGTTCTCCTCGCCATTGGCATGGTTATGACGCTCCTCGAAGGAACAGAGGTCGTTGAGGGTAAAGCCATCGTGGCTGCAAATGTAGTTGATACTGGCTAATGGACGACGTTTACCAAATACATCTTCAGAACCGGTTATCCGCCAGCCCATCTCTGCCAGCCTTCCCCCATCGCCACGCCAATAAGCTCGTGTACTGTCCCTGAAACGATCACTCCACTCCTGCCACGCCTGTGGGAATCCGGACAGTCGATAACCTTCGGGGCCAATATCCCAGGGTTCTGCAATTAATTTAGTGCGGGAAATAACCGGGTCTTGATGTACAGCGCGGAAAAAGGCGCTGTCAAAGCGGAACGCTCGATGCTGTCTGGCAAGTGCAGGAGCAAGGTCAAAGCGGAAACCATCAACCTGATATTCTTCTGCCCAAAGACGCAACGCATCCATGGTCAGCTTCAGGGTCTGGGGACTGTCAAAATTCAGAGTGTTGCCACAACCCGTATAGTTGACGGCAGACAGACGACCATTATGATTGTCCATCAGATAGTAATCACGTTCTGCCAGGCCACGCATACTCAAGCTGGGCCCCCCATAACCTGATTCACAGGTGTGGTTGTAAACCACATCCATAATAACCTCGATACCCGCCCTGTGCAGCTCACGAATCATAGTCTTCATTTCAGTGACCGGGTCCTTGATCGCCAGTGAAGGTTCCGGAGCCATCATACAGAGAGGGTTATATCCCCAGTAATTCCTGAGTCCCATATTTTCAAGGCGTTCTTCATTGACCATAGAGGTCACCGGAAGCAACTCAATTGCGTTGACTCCCAACCTTTTGAGGTAGTCAATCACACTGGGATGGCATAGCCCCAGATAAGTGCCTCTCAATGCTTCCGGTAGGTCCGGATGCTGCTGTGTAAACCCTTTTACATGCAGTTCATAAACGATACTGTCGGCTCTGGAAATAGCTGGCTTCTGAACGGACTGCCAGTCGAAAGTCTGTTCTCTCACAACACTTCGTGGCATCAAGGCGGCACTGTCCAGCTCACTCTTGAGCCACTGTTCAGCACTGTTTGCCGATGAAAAACGCTTTACCCTGTAAGTATTGTCTTCAGAGGGGGTATGCCACTGGTAGTCAAATAACGCTTCTGACCACTGGACCTTTCCCCGCACTTCGCGGCTATAAGGGTCCATCAATAGTTTGTGACTGTTAAACCGGGGAGAAATAGAAGGCGACCAGGCTCCTTCGGCACGAAAGCCATAACGCTGACCGACCTCAATACCTTTTACCAAAAGATGCCACACCCCCTGATCAGAAGGCATCATTGCCAGCCTTTCTTCCTCATCATTCTGGCTGAACAGGCAAAGGTAGAGTTGACTGGCATCAGGGGCATAGACGGCAAAGTTAACACCTGTTGCTTCATGATCAGCTGTTGGCAGGAAATCATCATTAACCCTTGTTGCCCCTTGCAGCTCGGGACACCCCGCAGAAACAGAAATATCTGTCATCACAATCGTTTTTTTCACTCACGGCTGTTGTCGTTAAAAGTTATGGTCCTGTGAAATGGGAAGAGCGCGAGAATCCGGAGCAAGAAACAGGGTCGACAAAGGAGGTAGTGTGACCAAAAGAGAGTGATCATAACTGTGGGTGTGAAAATGCTCGGTATAAAGTACCTTGCTGTTAGCAACGCCACTGCCACCAAAGCTCTGTGCATCGGAATTCAATATTTCTTTCCAGACACCCTCGATGGGTACTCCAATCCTGTAATCTTTCCTTACTTCCGGTGTCATATTGGCCACGACTATAACCGGAGAACCTGAAAAGCTTTTTCGAATAAATACAAATACACTCTGCTGCTGATCGTCAGCCACCACCCAGGCAAACCCATTCTGGTCATAATCGGACTTATACAGCACAGGATAAGACTTATACAGGTGATTTAATGTTTTAACCAGAAGACTGAGCCCCTGACTGTAATGGTTTTTATTGAGCAATGCCCAATCCAGCTGGCCATCATGATCCCACTCCCGGGTACTGCCGATCTCAGAACCCATAAACAGCAACTTCTTACCGGGATGCCCGAACATAAAGCCCAGACAGGCACGTAAGTTAGCGTATTTTTGCCACTCATCTCCCGGCATTTTTCCCAGCAGACTGCCCTTACCATGCACCACTTCATCATGAGACAGCGCCAGAATAAAATGTTCGCTGTAGTGGTAGGTCATGCTCTGCATCATTTCCCAATGATGATGGTATCGATAAATGGGGTCACGGGCCATATAGCCGAGGGTGTCGTGCATCCACCCCATATTCCATTTGTAGCCAAAGCCCAGCCCCCCGTCGTAGGTAGGCATGGAAACCTTGGGCCAACTGGTAGATTCTTCGGCAATCGATATCTGATCCGGGTAGTGCAGATAGAGTGTTTCGTTCAATTCCTTCAGGAACTGCACCGCTTCAATATGCTCGTTTCCACCCATGCAATTAGGCTCCCACTCCCCTTCGCTTCTGGAATAGTCGAGGTAGAGCATAGAAGCCACCGCATCCACCCGCACACCATCCAGATGAAAACGATCCAGCCAGTACATGGCATTGCTGATCAAAAAATCCTTTACCTCCGGTTTTCCATAGTCGTAGATATGAGATTGCCAGTCGGGATGCCAACCTCTTTTGGGATCAGCATATTCATACAGGGCTGTTCCATCAAAATGACCCAGACCGTGGGGGTCGGAGGGAAAATGAGCAGGTACCCAGTCCAGAATGACACCAATACCAGACTGATGGCAGGCATCAATAAAGGCTTTAAAATCATCCGGATTGCCAAAGCGGCTGGTAGGAGCGAACAGTCCCACCGGTTGATAGCCCCAGGAGCCTGTAAATGGATGTTCCATAAGGGGCATCAGTTCAATATGAGTAAACCCCATCTCGACAACATAAGGGATTAACTGTTCGGCCAGCGCCTTGTAAGTGAGGCTTTTACCCTGTTCCTGGCGCCAGGACCCCAGGTGTACTTCATAGATACTGACCGGCCTGTCCAGACAGGAGTGATGCTTCCAGTGACAGTCTTCCCACTCATAGTTCAGGTGATCGTAAACAATGGAAGCATTACCGGGTGGCTGCTCGGCATAGTAGCCATAGGGATCGGCCTTGTGAGGCAGTAAATCCCCCTGCTGGCTGCGAATTTCATATTTGTAGAGATCACCCGCCTTCACATTCGGGAGAAAGAGACACCAGACCCCGTCGTCCGAGCTGGCCATGGGGTGAACTCTGCCGTCCCAGCCATTAAAACTGCCCACCAGACTGACGCTTCTCGCATGGGGTGCGTAGACCCTGAAGATCACCCCTTCTATGGAAACTTTCTCCTCAGGGTGCAACGAAACCAGGTGCGCGCCCATATAACGATAGTTTCGATAAGGCTCACGGTGAACATGACTCAGGGTGTAAGACTGAAACTGGTAGGGGTCCATTAATGTATACGACTGATGATCTTTATTTGTGATCACCAGTTGATACAGAAAAACAGAACAGCATTCTGGCGGTACCAGCTCGAACAATCCCGGAGCGATCTGAACCATTTCACCTATGGCTTCACCGGAAGTAAAGGCGATGACACTGACAGCACTGGCATCTGGCCTCCAGACCCTAAGCAACAGGCCGCCGCCTTCAGGACGCTCATGAAACCCCAGAATATTAAACGGCTCGGCACAGTGACAATTCAGCAGTTGACCGACCAGCGCTTCGACAGAATCAGGCATACAGGGAACGGCTTCTGTTTATTCAGTCTGAGGTATTATAGGAGCCCACTCAAAAATCGACAGGCTCCTGAAAAAAATGCTCTAAAGCAGCGAATCACTATAA
Organism: Endozoicomonas sp. ALD068; assembly: GCF_049310145.1. Classification (NCBI taxonomy): domain Bacteria; kingdom Pseudomonadati; phylum Pseudomonadota; class Gammaproteobacteria; order Oceanospirillales; family Endozoicomonadaceae; genus Endozoicomonas; species Endozoicomonas sp. ALD068. The sequence continues at coordinate 6,838,502 of NZ_JBLYNU010000004.1, read as the reverse complement.
GAAGTGGCTCATTCAGGAGTGACTCGCTGCTTTCAGCTCAGGCCATATTCCAGATGATCTTGCTGTAATCCTGAATAGACCGGTCGGATGAAAACTTGCCCATTGAGGCCGAGTTGATGATCGCCATTCGCCACCAGAGTTCCGGCTTTTTCCAGGTTTCAACAATGCGATCATGGGCATCACTGTAGGCCTGATAATCCGCCAGTGTCAGGAAGTAGTCTCCCTTGTTCAGCAGGGCTTCAACCAGAGGCCGGAAGGCATCCGGCTCTTCGGGAGAAAGATCTCCGGAATCCAGCCAGTCAATGACACTGCGCAGCTCTTCACAACGGTTGTAGACATCCCGGGGGTTATAGCCACGGTGACGAAGCTCTGACACCTGTTCAACCGTCAGACCAAAAATAAAGATATTATCGTCGCCTACCTCTTCGGCAATCTCGACGTTGGCGCCATCAAGAGTACCCACGGTCAAGGCACCGTTGAGAGCAAACTTCATGTTGCCCGTACCGGACGCTTCAAATCCGGCCGTAGAGATCTGCTCGGAAACATCCGCAGCAGGGATAATTTTTTCCGCCAGACTGACTCGATAATTAGGCAGGAAAGCCACCTTCAGCTTATCTTTGATACGACGATCATTATTCACTCGTTCAGCCACCCGGTTGATGGCATGAACAATGGTTTTGGCCACTTTGTAGCCAGGCGCTGCCTTGGCACCAAAAATAAAGACCCGCCGGGGTACATCCAGATCCGGGTTATCCAGAAGTCGACGATACAGCGCCATGATGTGAAGCAGGTTCATTTGCTGACGCTTGTATTCGTGGAGACGTTTGATCTGGACGTCAAAAATGGCATCAGGGCTTACATCAACATCACAGAGTTCCCTGATAACTGCTGCCAGATGCTTTTTATTGTCATGTTTGATAGCCGCAAAGCGTTTCTGGAATGCCGGATCATCGGCATGAGCCTTCAAAGCATCAAGTTTGTAAAGGTCTTTTCGCCAGTCGCTTCCAACAGTCTCGTCGATCAGGACTGCCAATGCCGGATTGCAATAGTCCAGCCAGCGCCTTGGAGTAACACCATTGGTCACATTGACAATTTTATCAGGCCACATTTTATGAAATTCGGGGAACAGTTTTTCCTGAACCAGTCTTGAGTGCAGGGCAGCCACTCCGTTGACTTTGTGGCTACCAACAACCGACAGGAATGCCATACGAACCATCTGATCATCCCCCGGACGATCCGGCTCTTCGATAATGGACAGGCGACGTTTCATAGCGTCATCGCCCGGCCAGACTGCCTCTACTTCAGAATGCAGAAAGTGGTAGTTAATCATATGAATGATCTGCATATGGCGGGGCAGTACTCTGATAATCAAACTCTGAGGCCACTTTTCCAGCGCTTCTGGCAACAAAGTGTGGTTAGTGTAGGTAAACACCTCACGAGTGATTTCCAGCGCCCTGTTGAATGCAAAACCTTCCTCATCCATGAGGAAGCGCATGAATTCAGCCACAGCGATGGCAGGATGGGTATCGTTCAGCTGAATGGCGACCTTGTCGGCAATAAGTTCCAGGCTTTCACTGTTTTCACGCTTGTAACGTTGGATCAGATCAGCCAGTGAACAGGCGACGAAGAAGTACTGCTGAATGAAGCGCAGCTCTTTTCCCGCAGGATGATTATCGTTGGGATAGAGCACCTGACTGATGTTTTCGGCGCTGATTTCCTGTGAACGGGAATCCTCATAGCGGCCAGCATCAAAGCTGTTCAGATCAAAACCCTGAGCGGCACGACTTTCCCAAAGACGCAGAGTGTTAACAGTCTCTGTGCCATAACCGGTGACAGGCACATCCCAGGGCATACCTAAAATTTCCTGAGTATCTTCCCAGACCGCTTTACCAGCATGTTCTCTCACGGTGCCATAGAGTTTGACGCGCTGCTTGCGCTTGGCTCTCTCAATACCCCATGGGAAACTCTCCTCACGCCAGGCGTCAGGCGTTTCCACCTGTTTGCCTCCGGCAAAGCTCTGACGAAAGAGACCAAATCGATAGTTAATGCCGTAACCCATGGCAGGCATATCAAGGGTGGTCATGGAATCCAGAAAGCAGGCAGCCAGTCTTCCCAGACCGCCATTGCCCAGTGACGGATCAGACTCATACTCAAGAATATCAACCAGAGATATTCCCAGGCTGGCCATGGCTTGTTCTGTCTGCCTGAAGATTCCCAGATTGTGAAGATTGTTACCCAAAAGGCGGCCAATCAGGAATTCCAGCGACAGGTAATAAATGCGCCGGGCTTTGCCTTCACGCTCTCTCTTGCGTGTTGCGCGGATACGTTGCAGACCCATCTCACGAACCACCAGGCTCAGGGCTTCCCAATACTCTGCGGGCCCGGACTCTTCAGACTCAACACCCAGTGATTGTTGAAGATGTTCGACCACCCGCCGGGCAATCTCTTCACTGCCCAAAACGGGCATTGCATCATTTTGCCCAGCCTTGTTTGCACTCATGTTTTTCCACCTGCACTATCAACCATGAAAAACTTTTGGCCATGAGAGGCATTCAATCGTTGCCTACAATCAGGGCTGTTTACTTAACCAAACGTGATGGCATGACCTGTGGATAATTATAATTCTGATTTCAGGTCATTTCGGTTTAGTTGTCATTAATTCCTGCTCAGTCGGACGATGAAAAGACATTACGCCCTGTGTACGATTTCAACATTTATACGACAAAGATTTTTTAATAATGATACCTTCAGTTATTCGTTTAAACTCAGATGCCAAGCCAACCGATCCATAAACGAGGTAATTCTGTGCGATTTGGCATTGATGTGGGTGGCACCAAAACAGAGATTGTGGTGCTTTCCGATAGCGGGGAAATGATTCATCGGGAGCGACAAGCTACCCCAAATAATTACCCTGACTTTCTCGATAGCATTCAGGTATTAATCCGCGTCACTGAAAGACAGTATGGACCTGCCAGCCATATCGGTCTCTGCCTGCCGGGCGCTGTCAGTCCTGATACAGGTCGCATGAAAAATGCCAACACCCTCTACCTGATCGATCAGACTGTTGCGGAAGACCTTGAGCAGCGATTGGGTAGAGCCGTGAAGCTGGCCAACGATGCCGACTCCTTTGCCCTGTCAGAAGCAACCGATGGGGCGGCAGCGGGGGCCAGAAGCTGTTTTGGCGTCATTATCGGGACAGGCTGTGGTGGCGGACTGGTGTATAACGGCCAGCTTGTTCAGGGACCCAACGCCATTGCCGGAGAGTGGGGCCACAATCCTCTGCCCTATTACCATAACCACACCGACGGTCCGGACCAGAACTGCTACTGCGGCCGCAAGAACTGTATTGAAACCTTTGTATCCGGCACAGGAATGGCCAAACGTTTCCGTGAAGCCCATGGCTTCAGCGCCCGTGAAATTCCTGATGCAAAATCAGTGATGGCAAGAGTTCAAAATGCTGATCAACCGGCTATTGAGCATTTCAATCATTATGTGGATGCATTGGCCCGTGCGCTTGCCGGCGTCATCAACATTTTTGATCCGGAGGTCATTGTCCTCGGTGGCGGCATGTCGAATATCGAGGCGCTGTATACCGAACTTCCGGGAGCTGTCGCAAAGTATGTTTTCTCCGATCAGCTGAATACCCGGATCGCACCCGCCAAACACGGTGATTCATCGGGTGTCAGGGGCGCTGCCTGGCTTTAAATTAAATAATTGACATCCTCAGACAGTGGGAACGGAACTTTATTACCAGCTAGTGACTCTAAGACTCAGGACTCACCTACAGGGAAGTGGGTAAATAATAACTTTTAAAGGGCTATAACCATGAATGTAACTCAGGGAGTGAGAAGCTGTTCGCACCTAAGCTATCAACATCAACCCGATTTTGACACCCAGTCAGAATCAGATTTTGAATCAGATTTTGAATCAGATTTTGAATCAGATTTTGACACCCAGTCAGCAACAGCCTCTGGCCAGTGGAAAGTCTGCAAGTCAACCAGCAAGCTGCTGCCCAGTCCTGCCAGGGAGTCTGAGCGACAAGAGCTACTGCTGGCCGCTGAGAGCGGACGTCTGGGACTTCGGCGAATTGATATATTTAAAGAAGAAGAATACCTTTCTGGCAAGAGAGCACCAAGGCCCTGCACCCTCGCCCTGCCGGGGGCAATGATGCCCACCCAGCGCGTGTCAGAAAATCATGGCGAATGGATGGTTGGCATTGTTGATCCACAATGCCTGTATGTCTATAAACGTAACGCATGGACCAGCAGGCTGCTGGAGCCTGGCTTTACTCCGGAAGGACTGCAGGTAAAACTACTGCCTGATCTACAATCTGCCCTTGATAGACGTTTTGAGCGTGGCGAACAAGTCATCTGGAGAGTTTATCCCCGTTTCACCTCGGGACATCTGCAAGCAGATGGAACGTTCACTTTGCCAAAATTCAAACCGGGCCAATGTACCCGCTCAAAGGATTTCCCGGAACTGGTGCTCACCCACTACAGAAGAGAAGACATCAAATGCTTCTGTGTTTATAACGATGCACAGAAAAATATTTCCGATATCCTCCGGGACAAGCGCGAGTGTGAAGAGGAATTGGAGCTTGACCCCTTGCCTCTGGTTGTTTATTGCCACCGCACAGGTTCTGTTCAGGTCTATTTTGAAGATGAGCTGGACAATATGCTCCTGGCCGAGAATGAGCGCTCACTGAAAGATTTTGCGATCTTTCACAAGTTATTCCCAGACACTTTCAGAGCCCTGTTGAATCTGCTGCCAATGTCTTTGCGGGCAAAGACATTGGGTTCGAAATTAACCTTTTCACCTGGTCTTAAGGACAAATTGGAACAGGCCATCGAATTACTGACTGATCCCTGTTCATACAGTTATGAGAAGCTTCTGGAACTAAAACAAAGTGGCTTACCCATTCACAAGCATTTTATTTATGGAGGCGGGTATGTATCTTTGCTTGACCTGTTGCTGCTTACCGAAATGGGCAGAAACGGTGAGCCAGAGCATGAGCAAACCCGGGAACATGAAAAAGAAGCCTGTCGCTTACTGCAACTGCTTCTGCAAAGTGGAGCAAGGCTGGAGAGCGCCATCCCCTACATTAAAAGCATGAAAGATTGCACATCTCAGGTAATACCAGCGAGTGCAATGAATTATATCGTGGCTGCCTTTGACCCATTTGATTTTCTGACCCTGAAACATCTCGAGAGAATACCTTTAATCGGTTGCCCAGGGAACGTCGTTGAATTTAACCGAATTTGTCAGGGGCTCAGTCAAGAACAAATACAGCAACGTATGATAAAGGTATTGGATGTGAGTTTTGAACCTCCACCCCTCGACATGATCAAATCCCACTTGCTGGCCCTCTTTCATTACGGCGCTTGCCTGGACGAAGTGAATCTGGATTCTCTTGTAGTATTTCTGGACTATTATTGCCATCGCACTAAGAAGATTGCTGATAATTTTACTGTGGCTGATTTTATCCCGTGGGTTAAAAAACTCTGGGACGAAAGGAACACCTATCCTTTATTCCGGAATTGGCCAGAACATCTGGAGCAGGCTGAGAAGGAGATCAAGGATCTGAAAAAATCTCTCAACCTGAACGACTCTGGCCCATCCGGGCCATTGGCAGACGAACCACCATCGGCATTAAAGTTTATCGAGGATGCGTTCAGCACAGCGCCGGTCTTGCCTGATCTTGTCGGCGATAATGAAAAAACCATCCTGAAGGTATTGCAGCATTACTACCGCCGTCCGGGACCAGAACGGGTGATCAAGAGCCTGCGCAAACCAACCTTGCCAACCCTGTGGAAACCACTGCACAGTTGCAGTCATGTCCTGCGGGCCAGGAATAATGGGCACTGGTATATGGAATTGCTGGAGAAATTTCAGCAATGCTCCTTGCGCCAGGACGAAAAAGAACTCCTGTCGCTGGCGATTATCTACCATGATGCGGCTGCCGAAGATGTCGACAAATCAGCTGAAGAAACACGTTCAGCTGAATATTTCAAACGGGACCTGGCCGGATACTACCCTGAAGCGCTGCTGGCTGATATGGCCGAGGCAATGATCAGCAAGGAAAACGATGTTCAGGGTAAAGACGAGCAGAACCTGTCTGTGTCAGTGCGTTGGTATCTGCGCATATTACGCTTTGCAGATCGCACGGACGTTATCCGTGGTTGCGGGGTTGGGGCTGATTTTCCCGGATTAACGGTGACTCCAACCCGGGGTTTTAACGCTGGACTTCTTGACTTACCAACGCAGCTGACTGAAGAGTTTACCTCCGAGCCTGACAACAAGAGTGAATTCCAACGTCATCTGGAAGCCGCCATGCATGGTGCGGCTGATCTGGCGCGGGTCACCGGGCGACTTAACGATCAGCGCAACAAAGATTACACCAAAGTCTACGGTCTGATTGGCAATGGCTCAAAAATCTCTGAAAACTTCGAGTGGACCACTGAGCCAGTCAAAAGAATGAACCAGTTTATTGACGACAATGTCCGCCGCAAAATAGCTCGGGAGGCCGGAATCATTGTCTGTTCAGATGCTGAACACCGGGCCTGCAAGGCTGATCAGGACAAAGGGATTACTTATGGTATCCATAACAGCTGGTATGACCTGAGGCAGGTAGAGCTTCCGGCCGGCATGACGCTGCTGGAAAAGATGCAATACGAACATGACCCGTCGCTGCTGAGCCCGGCAACTCAGCAAGCATTGGAACAAGAGGTGCAACGGCTCAGAAGGGAAGGGATACGGATGAATCCGGGCACCATGAGGCGGGAAACACTGCTTTCGCCGAAGGCCCAGTCAGTGCTGGAAGACCGGGGTATTACCGTGGTCAGCGATAAGCGTCCCTACTTCAACAACGAGGGCAAGCCGGAAGAATGGGAAATGCCGGTGCCGAAGAAGATGCCAAAGCCTGATGCCCGGAGCAAACCAGTAGGGGATGCCGATAGCACGAATAGTATAAGAACCTGATGGAACTTTTCGCCAGCCAGTGACTCCAAATATCGTAAGCACCCCGTATGGGAGGCTACCGCAAAACTCCAACAGCTCGTTCCCATGCTCTGAGGTCGTCATTCCCGCGAAGGCGGGAATCCAGCGCCAACGGTGAATCTCTGCCTTCTCGGGGATGACAAGGCCAGGGGGGCAGCAGGCAGTATGGTTCCGGTGGTGATTCAGTTTGGATTCCCGCCTTCGCGGGAATGACGAGAATGAAGCCGGGAATGACGAGAATGAAGCCGGGAATGACGAGAATGAAGCCGGGAATGACGAGAATGAAGCCGGGAATGACGAGAATGAAGCCGGAAATGACAGGAGTCAACTCGTTCCCACGCTGGAGAGAGTTTTACGACACCCTCATGAAAATGGCTAAGTAATTTATTTTACAGGAGTATTACCATGGATGTTGCTCAGGGAGCAGGGATCTTTGCAAGCCTGTATCCTCCCCCGCAATCAAAATCTGACACCCAGTCGGTAACGGCCTCTGGCCAATGGACAGTCTGCGAATCCACCAGCAGGCTGCTGCCCGGTCCTTCCAGGGAGTCTGAGCGACAACAGCTACTGCTGGCCGCTGAGAGTGGACGCCTGGCGTTTCGGCGAATTAATTTGTTTGAAGAAGCACAATATTTTTCAGGCAAGAGAACACCAAGACCTTTCACCCTCGCCCTGCCAGGGAGAATGATGCCCACCCAGCCTGTGCCAGAAGGTTATGGCAAATGGATGGTAGGCATTGTTGATCCACAATGCCTTTATGTCTACAAACGTAATGCAGGGACCAGGTCGCTGATGATGAAAGTGCCTGGCGTCACTTCGGATAAAATGCTGGCAAAACTACTGCCTGATCTGCAATCACTGCTCGATAAACGTTTCGAGCGTGGCAATCAAGTCTTCTGGAAAATTTATCCTCCTTATTTCACTTCGGGACATCTGCTGCCAGACGGGACGTTCAGTTTGCCAAAATTGAAATCTGGCCCTTATAACACCCATGATGATTTCCCGGAGCTGCTGCTCACTCACTACAGCAAAGAAGACATCAAATGCTTTTGTGTTTACAACGATGCCCAGAAAAATATTTACAATATCCTATGTGACAAGCGTCGGTGTGAAGAGGAATTGAAGATTGGACCCTTGCCTCTGGTGGTTTATTGCCACCGCACAGGTTCTGTACAGGTCTATTTTGGTGATGAGCTGGAGAGTTCACGGATGTACATGAATGAGCTTTCTCTTAATGATTTTGCCTTCTCGCAGGGCATAACTCCGGAACATTTCAGGGCCATGTTGAATCTGCTGCCAATGTCTTTGCGGGCAGAGGCACTGGGTTCGAAATTAACCATCACACCAGATGTCAGACAAAAATTGCAACAGGCCATCGAGTTGGTAACAGATCCTCGTCGCTACAGCTATGAGAAGCTTCTGGAATTAAAACAGGCTGGATTGCCTATTCACCAGCGTTTTATTTATAACGGATCTTCTGGTAATTCGTTGCTTGAAATGTTGCTGCATTCGGAAATGAAAAGGCAAGATGTGCCAGAACATGAGCAAACCCGGAAACAGGAAGAAGAAGCTTTACGGTTACTTCAGCTGCTTCTGCAGAGCGGAGCGAGGCTGAAGAAGTATACTTTTTATATTGACGTCATGGCAGCTTTCCTGGGACCAGCAATGCCAGCAAGAATATTCAATTGCCTGGTGGCTGCCTCTACTCCACTTGAGTTCCTGACCGTTCAACATCTCAAGCGTTTACCCTTGACCGATTGCCCGGGAAGCGTCGTTGAATTTGACCGTATCTGCCGAAGAAACAAACTGAACCTGCGGGAATCCCTGAAAGCAGTATTGCGTTATTTGATCACCTTACCGACTAAAAACCTCGAACATATTCAGTCCAACCTACTGGCCCTGTTTCATTACGAGGTTTCAGTGGATGAAAACATTCTGCGTAGTCTTAAATGCGACCTGAAGATCTTTTACGACGAAGGTCAGAAAGTTATTGATGATTTTTTTCTGGATGATTATATCGAATGGGTTGAAAAACTATGGGAACAACGGGAAACATATCCTTTCTACCAGAATTGGCCAAAGCATGTCCGACAGGCTCAGCAGGACATCGATAATCTGAAACAATCTCTCGGTCTGGACGATTCTCACAACCTGGCAACACCATTGGCAGCCGAAACACCAACGGCATTAAAGTTTGTGGTGGAGGCGTTCAGCAGACCGCCAGTCCTGCCTGACAATGTCGGCGATAATGAAAAAACCATCCTGAAGGTATTGCAGCATTATTACCGCCGTCCAGGACCGGAACGGGTGATCCAGAGCCTTGCCATGCAAAACATGCCAACCGTATGGAAACCTCAGCACAGCTGCAGTCATGTGCTGCGGGCCAGAAATAATGGTCACTGGTATATGGAATTGCTGGAGAAATTTCAGCAGTGTTCCCTGAAAGAACAAGAAAAAGAACTTCTGTCGCTGGCGATTATCTACCATGATGCGGCTGCCGAAGATGTCGACAAATCAGTGGAAGAAATACGTTCAGCTAACTATTTCAAACGGGACCTGGCCGGACGCTTCCCTGAGCAGCTTCTGGATGATATGGAAGAGGCAATGGTGAGCAAGGAAAATGATGTCAAGGGTAAAGACGAGCAAAACCTTTCTGTGTCAGTGCGTTGGTATCTGCGCATCTTACGCTTTGCGGATCGAATGGACGTTATCCGTGGTTGCGGGGTTGGGGCTGATTTTCCCGGATTAACGGTGACTCGAATCTGGGGTTTTGATGCCAGACGTCTTGACTTACCATTGCAGCTGACCAGGGAGTTTAGCTCCGAGCCTGACAACAAGAGTGAATTCCAACGCCATCTGGAAGCCGCCATGCACGGTGCGGCTGATCTGGCGCGGGTAACCGGGCAACTTCAGGATTGGCGCAAAAAAAACTACACCCAAGTCTACGGTCTGAGCAACAATGGCTCAAAGATCTCTGAAAACTTTGAATGGACCACTGAGCCAGTGCAGAGAATGAACCAGTTTATTGACGACAATGTCCGCCGCAAAATAGCCCGGGAGGCCGGAATCATTGTCTGTTCAGATCCTGACCACAAAGCCTGCAAGGCTGATCAGAACAAAGGGATTACTTATGGTATCCATAACAGCGGGTATGACCTGGGGCAGGTAAAGCTTCCAGCCGGAATGACGCTGCTGGAAAAGATGCAATACGAACATGACCCGTCACTGCTGAGCCTGACAACACGACAGGCATTGGAAAAAGAAGTAGAGCGTCTGAGGAGCGAAGGTATACGGATGAATCCGGGCACCTTAAAGCAGAAAACACTGGCTTCGGAGGAAGCCCGAAAAGTGCTGAAGGATCGGGGTATTGCCGTGATCGGCGAGAAGCGTCCCTACTTTTTTACCAACAAAGGCGACCTTAGAGAACCGGAAATGCTGGTGCCAAAGAAGATGCCAAAGCCTGATGCCCGGAGCAAACCAGCAGGGGTGGGCCGATAGCACGAATGGTATAAGAACCTGATGGAACTTTTCGCCAACCGGTGACTCTAACAAAAGGGAGACCCCCGTATGGGAGGCTACCGCAAAACTCCAACAGCTCGTTCCCATGCTCTGAAGTCGTCATTCCCGCGAAGGCGGGAATCCAGCGCCAACGGTGAATCTCTGCCTTCTCGGGGATGACAAGGCCAGGGGGGCAGCAGGCAGTATGATTCCGGTGGTGATTCAGTTTGGATTCCCGCCTTCGCGGGAATGACGAGAATGAAGCCGGGAATGACGAGAATGAAGCCGGGAATGACGAGAATGAAGCCGGGAATGACGAGAATGAAGCCGGGAATGACGAGAATGAAGCCGGGAATGACAGGAGTCAACTCGTTCCCACGCTGGAGAGAGTTTTACGACACCATCATGGAAATGGTTAAGTAATTTATTTTACAGGAGTATTACCATGGATGTTGCCCAGGGAACAGGGATCTTTGCAAGCCTGTATCCTCCCCCTCAATCAAAGTCTGACACCCAGTCGGTAACGGCCTCTGGCCAATGGACAGTCTGCGAATCCACCAGCAGGCTGCTGCCCGATCCTTCCGGGGAGTCTGAGCGACATAAGCTACTGCTGGCCGCTGAAAGTGGACGCCTGGCGTTTCGGCGGATTAAATTGACTGAAGAAGACAATTACTTTTCAGTTCAGGGGGCACCAAGACCCTTCACCCTCGCCCTGCCGGGGGAAATGATGCCCAATGAGGCCATGCCAGAAGGGTTCGGTCAATGTATGGTAGGCATTGTTGATCCAGAATGCCTGTATGTCTATAAACGTGATGCAGAGACCAGATACCTCCAGTTCGGCAAATCTCCGGAACAACTGTTAATAAAACTACTACCTCACCTGCAATCATTGCTCGATGTACGTCTTGAGCGTTGCAATCAGGTCATTTGGAAAATTTACCCTCATCGTTTCACCTCAGGCCATCTGCAAGCGGATGGGACATTCAGTTTACCAAAATTGAAACTCGACGATGGCACCCGCTTATTTGACTTCCCGGAACTGTTGCTCAACAAATACAGTAAAAAAGACATCAAATGCTTTTGCGTATACAAGGATGCACAGATAAATATTTCCGACATCCTGAAGGACAAGCACCAGTTTGAAAAGGTATTGAAGATCGGACCTTTGCCTCTGGTTGTTTATTGCCACCGCACAGGTTCTGTACAGGTCTATTTTGCTGATGAGCTGGACAGTCCATATCTGACCAGGAATGAGCGATCTCTGGATGATTTAGCGTTTTCACAGGGCTTGGCTCCAGATCATTTCAGAGACATCTTGAATCTGCTGCCAATGTCTTTGCGGGCAAAGGCACTGAGTTCGGAATCAACCGTCTCAGTTGATCCGGATGTCATACACAAACAACAACAGGCCATCGAGCTGGTAAGTGATCCCTTTGTTTACAGTTATGAGAAGCTTCTGGAGTTAAAACAAAGTGGCTTGCCAATTCACCAGTGTTTTTTTCATAAAGGAAAAGTTCAATCTTTACTTGGCATGCTGCTGGATTCCGAAGTGTTCAGAAACGACCAGCCAGAACACGAGCAGACCCTGAAACAGGAGGACGAAGCCCGGCGCTTATGTCAGTTGCTTCTGCGCAGCGGTGCGAGGCTGGAGGAGTATTTTTATCGCATTAAGAACATGGATGGTCCCCGCGTACCTGTAATCCCGGCTGGAATATTCGATTGTTTTGTGGCTACCTCTGCTCCATTTGAGTTCCTGACTCTGGAACATCTCAAGTGGTACCCTTTGACCGGCTGTCCGGGAAGCGTCGTTGAATTTGACCGTATCTGTCGCGGTCTCAGTAAACGGCAGCAGCAGGATTGCCTGAGAAGGGTATTAAAATATGTTGTAACTCTCTGGAATATAACCCTCAAACATATTCAGCTCAGCTTATTGGCCCTGTTTCATTACCAGATTTCCGTAGACAAAAACGTTCTGGATAGTCTTGAATCCTATCTCGATAGGTATTGCGAAGAAGATGAAAATATCATTGATGATTTTTCCGTGGCTGATTATGTCAAATGGGTCAAAAAACTATGGGAGCAACGGGAAACATATCCTTTCTACCAGAATTGGCCAAAGCATGTCCGGCAGGCTCAGCAGGACATCAAAGATCTGAGACAATCTCTCGGTCTGGACGATTCTCACAATCTGGCAACACCATTGGCAACCGAAACACCAGCAGCATTAAAGTTTGTGGTGGACGCCTTCAGCACAGCGCCAGTCCTGCCTGATCTTGTCGGCGATAATGAAAAAACCATCCTGAAGGTATTGCAACATTATTACCGCCGTCCGGGACCGGAACGGGTGATCCAGAGCCTTGGCATGCAAACCATGCCAACCGTGTGGAAACCTCTGCATAGTTGCAGTCATGTCCTGCGGGCCAGGAATAATGGGCTCTGGTATATGGAATTGCTGGAGAAATTTCAGCAGTGCTCCTTGCGCCCGGACGAAAAAGAACTCCTGTCGCTGGCGATTATCTACCATGATGCGGCTGCCGAAGATGTCGACAAATCAGTGGAAGAATCAAGCTCAGCTGATTATTTCAAACGGGACCTGGCCGGACACTACCCTGAAAAGCTGCTGGCTGATATGGCAAAGGCGATAGTCAGCAAAGAAAACGATGTTAAGGGTAAAGAGGAGCAGAACCTGCCTGACGCTGTGCGCTGGTATCTGCGAATATTGCGTTTTGCAGATCGAATGGATGTTATCCGTGGTTGCGGGGTTGGTGCTGATTTTCCCAGATTAACGGTGACTCGACCTCTGGGTTTTAACGCTACACGTCTTGACTTACCATCACATCTAACCAGTGAGTTTAGCTCCTGGTCTTGCAACAAGAGTGAATTCCAACGACATCTGGAAGCCGCCATGCATGGTGCGGCTGATCTGGCGCGGATAACCGGGCAACTTCTGGATCAGCGCAAAAAAAACTACACCCAAGTCTACGGTCTGGACGACAATGGCGCAAAGATCTCTGAAAACTTTGAATGGACAACTGAGCCAGTAAAGAGAATGGACCAGTTTATTGACGACAATGTCCGGCGCAAAATCGCTCAGGCGGCCGGGATTATTGTCTGTTCAGACCCCAACCACCAAGCCTGCAAGGCGGATCAGAACAAAGGGATCACTTATGGTATTCATAACAGCTGGTATGATCTGGGGCAGGTAAAGCTTCCGGCCGGAATGACGCTGCTGGAAAAGATGCAGTACGAACATGACCCTTCGCTGCTCAGCCAGACAACACAACAGGCCATGGCACAAGAGGTGCAGCGACTGAAGAGCGAAGGTATACGGATGAACCCGGGCACCTTGACCCAGGAAACGCTGTATTCGGAGGAAGCCCAAAAAGTGCTGAGGGAGCGCGGTATTGTCGTGGTCAGCGAGAAGCGTCCCTACTTTAACAACGATGGCTTCCCGAGAAAACGGAAAATGCTGGTGCCAAAAAAGATAGCCAAGCTTGATTGAGAACACGCCAGCAGGTTGGCATGAACAATCCTTTGATCTCGCTATGAAGTCCATGACCAGGCAATAGGACCTTGCCGGAACTTTTTCCCAGATAATCACTCTAACTATTGAGGCCATTCGCAATGAGCCTGTCCCGGTTGATTTAATAAACAGGAGTTCAACTTGAATAGTGTTGGCAGCAAAGCCGGTATACGCCGCTCATTCCGGTTAAGTGAAGATGAATCTAACAATAGGGAGAAAAAAAAGGAAATACCAAAAAAGTATGGAAGACATCAAAAACAGACAAAAGTTTCTGAAAGAATAATCTCATCGAGTTCCGAAACTGATAGTCTTTCGTCAACAAAAACTCGTTACGGATCTGATAGCAGTCATTGGTCAGCGTCTCACTCTGAGACTGAAAGCTCTTCGTCATCAAAAACTCGTTATGGATCTGATCGCAGTTATTGCTCAGAGTCTGACTCTGAGGCTGATAGCCCTCCGTCAAAAAAAACTCGTTACGGATCTAAACACACTCACTGGTCAGAGTCGGATTCTGAGGCTGAAAGCCATTCGTCTGGAAAAACTCCTTACGGATCTGATCACAGTCATTGCTCAGAGTCGGACTCTGAGGCTGATAGCCATTCGTCAAGAAAAACTCTTTATGGATCCGATCACAGTCATTACTCAGAGTCTTACTCTTCTGAGGCTGATAGTCGTTCATCAAGAGAAACTCGTCCCGGATCCGATCACAGTCATTACTCAGAGTCTTACTCTTCTGAGGCTGATAGCCATTCGTCAAGAAAAACTCTTTATGGATCCGATCACAGTCATTACTCAGAGTCTTACTCTTCTGAGACTGATAGTCGTTCATCAAGAGAAACTCGTCCCGGATCCGATCACAGTCATTACTCAGAGTCTTACTCTTCTGAGACTGATAGTCGTTCATCAAGAGAAACTCGTCCCGAATCCCATCACAGTTATTACTCAGAGTCTTACTCGGACACTGAATCTGATAGCCGTTCGTCAAGGTCAGATAACTCATACAAAACTTATGAATCTGTTGAAATGAGTGACAGAGCTCAGTTACTTGAGAGGTACAATCGTCTATTAATTGACCCCAACTTATCCGATTTTAAAATACAAGGAATACCAAGCAGAGATGAGTTCAGGAAAAAATATAAAAAGCTGTTATTAAGAATACACCCAGACAAAGCAGGGAAGGATAACGAGGAATTATTTAAAACAATTTTTCCTATTTGTGAAGAAATTATGAAAAAATTAAAATAACCTGATACCAAACAATTACTTCAGAAAAGCAAAAGAAGAAGAAACAAGGACAACCATAAATTTGATTGACCATCCACCCGGAAACCCAGTCAAGAGCAACAACAATTCATTAAAGAGGTACTATGTGAATTCATACTCTCCCCCCTCGATCATGGAACTTTTTTCCAGCCAGTCACTCTAAAAGCGCAGAAATCACCTTTACGAAAGTGGTAAATATTAATTTTGGAGATTTCCAATGAATGTTACTCACGAAACGAGAACCTCTGCAAACCTTTACCCTCCCACGCAATCAAAGTCTGACACCCAGTCGGTAACGACCTCTGGCCAATGGACAGTCTGCGAATCCACCAGCAGGCTGCTGCCCGCTCCTTCCAGGGAGTCTGAGCGACAAGACCTACTGCGAGCCGCAGAGACTGGACGCCTGGCGTTTCGGCGAATCAGATTGAATATAGAAAACGATTACTTCTCGGGTCAGAGGGCACCAAGGCCCTTCACAATCGCCCTGCCGGGGGGAATGATGCCCACTAGGCCCATGCCAAAAGCAGATTTTGGTAAATGGATGGTAGGCATTGTTGATCCACAATGCCTGTATGTCTATAAATATGATGCATCTACTGGACGTGTGCTGATAGAGCCCGGCGTCACTCCGGAAACACTGCGTGCAAAACTATTGCCTGATCTGCAATCATCGCTCAATAGACGTCTTGAGCATGGCAATCAGGTCATCTGGAGAGTTTATCCTCATCGTTTTACCTCAGGACATCTGCAAGAGGATGGAACGTTCAGTTTACCAAAATTGAAATCCGACAATGACACCCCTTTACTCGACTACCCGGAACTGGTGCTCACCCAATATGACAAAAAAGACATCAAATGCTTCTGTGCATACAAAGATGCACAGATAAATATTGCCGAGATCCTGGGGGACAAGCGTCAGTGTGAAAAGGTATTGAAGATTAAATCCCCCCTGCCTCTGGTTATATATTGCTATCGCACAGGTTCTGTTGAGGTTTATTTTGATGATGAGCTGAACAATAAACACCTGGCCAGGAATGAAGATTCTCTGGATTATTTTGCGATTTCACAGGGCATAGCCCCGGAAAATTTCAGAGCCATGTTGAATCTTCTGCCAATGTCTTTGCGGACAGAGGCACTGAGTTCGGAATTAACCGTCTCTGCAGATGCCAGGCAAAAGTTACAACAGGCCATCAAACTGGTCAGTAATCCTCGTTTTTACAGTTACGAGGAGCTTCTGAAATTAAAACAGAGTGGCTTGGCAATTCACCAGCCTTTTTTTCAGGAAGGAGATTTTGAATCTTTGCTTGAAATGCTCCTGACTCAGGAAATGATCAGAAACGAAAACACTGTTCTGGAAATGATCAGAAACGAAAACTCTGCTCAGGAGCAATCTCAGCAACAGGAAGAAACAGCCTACCGAATGTTTCGGCTGATTTTGCAAAGTGGGGCAAGTTTGCCGAAAAAGTGGTGCCTGTATTTCATTTACCGAATGGACAGCTTTCTCTCTTACATAATGCCACCGGGCATAATGAATTGTATGCTGGTTGCCTTTAGACCCATTCAATTCCTGACTCTGCTCCATCTCAGGAAGATCGCTTTGTCCACCTGTCCGGGAGCCCTTGTTGAATTTGACCGCATTTGCCAGGGGCTTAGTCAACAGCAACGGCAGGACGCTCTGGAACAGATATTGCGGCAACATTTGAACGATTGTTACCGTCCCACTCTCGACACCGTCGAGTCTCAGTTGCTAGCCCTGTTTTCCTTCGGAGCTTCCCTGAACAAAAACTTTCTGAAATCTTTTCAATCCTATTTGCGTAAGGAATATCCTGAAGGTAAGAAAGTTATTGCTGATTTTTCTGCGGATGATTACATCACATGGCTTAAAAAACTGTGGGATCAACGAGCAACACATTCTTTGTACCAGAATTGGCCGGAGCATGTCCGGCAGGCTGAACGGGACATCAGGGACCTGCAACAATCTCTCGATCAGGTCGATTCAGGCCCATCGGCAACAGCATTGTCAGCTCAGGCACCGGCGGCATTAAAGTTTGTGGTGGACGCCTTCAGCAAGCCGCCGGTCCTGCCAGATACTGTCGGCGATAATGAAAAAACCATTCTGAAGGTATTGCTGCATTATTACCGCCGTCCGGGACCGGAACGGGTGGTCCGGAGCCTTGGCAGACAGACCATGCCAGCAGTGTGGAAACCCCTGCACAGTTGCAGTCATGTCCTGCGAGCCAGGAATAATGGGCACTGGTATATGGAATTGCTGAAGAAATTTCAGCAGTGTTCTCTGGGCAAAGAAGAAAAAGAACTCCTGTCTCTGGCGATTATCTACCATGACGCTGCTGCCGAAGATGTTGACAAATCAGTGGAAGAAACAAAGTCAGCCGAGTACTTCAAACGGGACCTGACCGGGCACTACCCCAAACAGCTGCTGGAGAATATAGTGCTGGCAATGGTCAGCAAGGAAAACGATGTCGAGGGTAAGGATGAACAGAACCTGCCTGACTCTGTGCGCTGGTATCTGCGCATATTACGCTTTGCAGATCGAATGGACTTTATCCGTTGCCGTGGGATTGGGGCTGATTTTCCCGGATTAACGGTGACTCGAACCCTGGGTTTTGACGCTACACGTCTTGACCTGCCAGCGCAGCTGACTCGAGATTTTACCGCCGAGCCTGACAACAAGACTGAATTCCAGCGTCATCTCGAAGCCGCCATGCACGGTGCGGCTGATCTGGCGCGAGTAACCGGGCAGCTTCAAGATCGGCGCAAAAAAAGCTACACCCGGGTCTACGGTCTGAATAGCGATGGTTCAAAGATCTCTGAAAACTTTGAATGGACAACTGAACCAGTGCAGAGAATGAATCAGTTTATTGACGACAATGTCCGCCGCAAAATGGCTCAGCAGGCCGGCATTATTGTCTGCTCAGACCCCAGCCACAAAGCCTGCAAGGCGGATCAGAAAAAAGGGATCACTCGTGGTATTCATAACAGCTGGTATGATCTCAGGCAGGTGACGATTCCTGCCGGAATGACGCTGCTGGAAAAGATGCAGTACGAACATGACCCGTCACTGCTGAGCCCGGCAACACAAAAAGCATTAGCGAAAGAGGTGCAACGGCTGAGGAGCGAAGGTATTCGGATGAATCCTGGCACCTTGACGCAAACCACGCTGGCTTCGGAGGAAGCCCGAAAGGTGCTGGAACAGCGAGGTATTGCAGTGGTCAGCGAGAAGCGTCCCTACTTTACCAACCAAGGTTTCCCGAAAGAACGGGAAATGCTGGTGCCTGAGAAGATAGCAAAGCTTGATGCCCAGCAAAATGCGCCAGAAGGGTGGACGTGCTCAGTCCTTTGATCTCGCTATGAAGTCAAAGTGGAACTTTTTGCCAGCCAGTTGGAACTTTTTGCCAGCCAGTGACTCCAAAAAAAGGTAGCCCCACAGGAAAGCAGGTAAGTAATAAGTTTTACAGGAGTATTACCATGAATGTTGCCCAGGGAACGGGAACCACTGCAAACCTTTACCCTCCCACACAATCAAAGTCTGACACCCAGTCGGTAACGGCCTCTGGCCAATGGACAGTCTGCGAATCGACCAGAAGGCTGCTACCCGCTCCTTCCAGGGAGTCTGAGCGACAAGAGCTACTGCGGGCCGCAGAGACTGGACGCCTGGCGCTCCGGCGAATTGATTTGTATGAAGAAAAAGAATACTTTTCGGGTAAGGGGGCACCAAGGCCTTTCACTCTCGCCCTGCCGGGGGGAATGATGCCCACCAGGCCCATGCAAAAAACGGATTTTGGTGAATCGATGGTAGGCATTGTTGATCCAAAATGCCTGTATGCCTATAAATATGATGCAGCTACTTCACGTTTGCTGATAGATTCAAGCGCCACTCCGGAAACGCTGCGAGCAAAACTACTGCCTGATCTGCAATCATCACTTCTTAGACGTCTTGAGCATGGCCATCAAGTCCTCTGGAGAGCTTATCCTCATCGTTTCACCTCGGGACATCTGCAAGAGGATGGAACGTTCAGTTTACCAAAATTGAAAATCGGCAATGTCACCCCTTTACTCGACTACCCGGAACTGGTGCTCACCCAATATGGCAAAGAAGACATAAAATGCTTCTGTGCATACAACGAAGCACAGACAAGTATTGCCGAGATTCTGCGTGACAAGCGTCTGTGTGAAAAGGAATTGGAACTTGACCCCCTGCCTCTGGTTGTTTACTGCTGCCGCACAGGCTCTGTTCAGGTCTATTTTGATGATGAGCTGGATAATAAACACCTGGCCAGGAATGAGGATTTTCTGGATTATTTTGCGATTTCACAGGGCATAGCGCCGGAAAATTTCAGAGACATGTTGAATCTGCTGCCAATGTCTTTGCGGACAAAGGCACTGAGTCTGGAATTAACCGTCTCACCAGATGCCGAGCACAAATTGCAACAGGCGATCACGCTGGTGCAAAATCCTCGTTGTTATAGTTACGAGGGGCTTCTGAAATTAAAACAGGGTGGCTTACCCATTCACCAGCCTTTTTTTCATAAAGGACGTTTTCAATCTTTGCTTGAAATGCTCCTGACTCAGGAAATGTTCAGAAACGAAAAGACTGATCAGGAGCAAACTCAGAAACAGGAGGAAACAGCCTATCGAATGTTTCGGCTGATTTTGCAAAGTGGGGCAAGTCTGCCGAAAAAGTGGTGCTTGAGCTTCATTTACCGGATGGACGACTCTCTCTCTTTTACAATGCCACCGGGCATAATGAATTGTATGCTGGTTGCCTTTAGACCATTTCAATTCCTGACTCTGCTTCATCTCAGGAGGGTCTCCTTGACCGCCTGTCCGGGAGCCGTTATTGAATTTGACCGTATTTGCCGGGGGCTAAGCCAACCGCAACGCCAGGACACTCTGGAACAGTTATTACGGCAATATCTGAATGATCGTATTCTCCCTTCTCTCGACACCATCCAGTCTTTCTTGCTGGCCCTGTTTCACTTCGGAGCTTCTCTGGACAAAAACGTTCTGAAATCTTTTGAATCCTATGTGCAGAAGGAATATCCCAAAGGTAATAGAGTCATTGCGGGTATTTCTCAGGATGATTATATCAACTGGCTTGAAAAACTATGGGATCAGCGAGAAACACATGCTTTGTACCAGAATTGGCCAGAGCATGTTCAACAGGCTCATCGGGACATAGAGAATCTGAAACAATCGCTCGGTCTGGGCGATTCTGGTACATCGACAACACCCATGGCGGCCACGGCACCAGCGGCATTACAGTTTGTGGTAGAAGCCTTCAGCAAGCCGCCGGTCCTGCCAGATAATGTCGGCGACAATGAAAAAACCATCCTGAAGGTATTGCAGCATTATTACCGCCGTCCGGGACCGGAGCGGGTGATCCAGAGTCTGGGCAGACAGACCATGCCAGCAGTGTGGAAACCCCTGCACAGTTGCAGTCATGTCCTGCGAGCCAGAAATAATGGGCACTGGTATATGGAATTGCTGAAGAAATTTCAGCAGTGTTCCCTGAGCAAAGAAGAAAAAGAACTCCTGTCTCTAGCAATTATCTACCATGATGCAGCTGCCGAAGATGTTGACAAATCAGCGGAAGAAACAAGGTCAGCCGAGTACTTCAAACGGGATCTGACCGGGCATTACCCTGAACAGCTGCTGGCTGATATGGCAATGGCGATGATCAGCAAAGAAAACGATGTCAATGGTAAAGATGAACAGAACCTGCCTGACCCTGTGCGCTGGTATCTGCGCATATTGCGCTTTGCGGATCGAATGGACGTTATCCGTTGTTTTGGGGTTGCGCCCTATTTTCCCGGTTTAACAGTGACTCGACCTCCGGGTTTTGACGCTACACGTCTTGACTTACCAGCGCAGCTGACTAAAGAGTTCAGCTCCGAGCCTGGCAACAAGAGTGAATTCCAACGTCATCTGGAAGCTGCCATGCACGGTGCGGCTGATCTGGCGCGGGTAACCGGGCATCTTCAGGATTATCGCAGAAAAAACTACACCAAAGTCTATGGCCTGAACGACAGTGGCTCCAATATCTCTGAAAACTTTGAATGGACAACCGAGCCTTTGCAGAGAATGAACCAGTTTATTGACGACAATGTCCGACGCAAAATGGCACAGGAAGCTGGCATTATTGTCTGTTCAGATCCCGGCCACAAAGCCTGCAAAGCTAATCAGAAAAAAGGGATCATTCGTGGTATTCACAACAGCTGGCATGATCTGGGACAGGTTGAGATTCCAGCCGGAATGACGCTACTGGAAAAGATGCAGTACGAACATGACCCGTCGCTGCTGAGTCCGGCAACACAACAGGCGTTGAAGAAAGAGATACAGCGGCTCAAGAGCGAAGGGATACGAATGAATCTGGGCACCTTGACTCAAAAAACACTGGCTTCCGAGAAAGCCCGAAAAGTGCTGAAAAAGCGTGGTATTACCGTGGTCAGCGAGAAGCGTCCCTACTTCAGCAACGAGGGCTTCCCGAGAGAACCGGAAATACTGGTGCCAAAGCTTAATGCTCAGCAGAATGCGCCAGCGGGGCGTGCATGTGCAATCCTTTGATCCCTCTATTGAAATTCATCTTCGGGCGGTGGCCCCCTGGTGAAACTTTTTACCAGACAGTTACTCCAATGAGCAAGCTGTCTGCTGAAGCGGTTGGGAAGTATGGGAAACAGTTCTGATATGCACCTGTTATACTAACCAAAACACTGAATAAGTAGGTATTAGCATGAGCAAAAGTAAAACCACAGTGACCATTGATGACGAGGTGTTAGAGAAGGCTCGTGAGTTGAACATTAATATTTCTTCTGCCGCCGAACAAGGCGTTAAGGCTGAAGTCAGAAGTTTGGAGGAAGAGCGTTTGAAGAAACTTTACAAGGAAGCCATGGAAGAAATTGAACAAGTCATTAAAGAAGATGGTTTGTTCAGTGATGGCATGAGGACATTCTAAATGACACAGTTCGATGTGTGTTTGAACACCGCCGATAATGCAGACAAGTATCCTTATGTTGTAGTGCTTCAGTCGAGTTTAATTCAGTTCGACGACCAATCGGTTGTTGCTCCTCTAAGCCGCAGTCACCGTTACAAAAAAGCATTGCAGGTATGCCCCCAAACTGTTGTGGACGATGAAGAATGGATGCTGGTTATTCCGCAGCTGGCATCTATTCCCAATCACTTCATCGGCAAAAAAGTGGCCAGTATGCAGGAGCAGCGTAGTGATATTATTTCTGCCATAGACCGCCTGTTCACAGGCATCGGCTAACACTGACAGCAAAAACTGGGGATAGAAATAATCTATCCCCATAAGCACCATGTATAAGGCTGACAGGATCAGCAGCAGCCCGCTGAGTGTTTTCATATCTGTCCGGCCCCCCCCTCTCAATGTCTGCTATGCTGACTGCTCCTTCAACAAATGATAATGGTACGCAGTATGTCACTGGAACTTCGTGTAGAGAGACTTGAATCCCATTTTGAATCGCTGGATAACGCTGTACATCGGCTCATCGAGATTACTGGGGAAACACAGAAGATTGTGCTCGAAAACCAGCGAGAGACCCGGCTCATGTTTGAGCGGCAAGACCGAAAGATCGAGGCTTACCAGTCTGAGAACCGCAAACGTTTTGATCAGCACGACAAACGTTTTGACCAGCATGACAAACGTTTTGACCAGCATGACAAACGTTTTGACCAGCTCGACAAACGTCTTGACCAGCACGACGAACGTTTTGACCAGCTCGACAAACGTCTTGACCAGCACGACAAACGTTTTGACCAGCACGACGAACGTTTTGACAAAATAGAAAAAACTCTCGCCATCATCGTAAACCACGTTCAGAAATAACTACGCCACCCAACAACAAAATCCAGTGGATTGCCTTTTGACAACCACTGGTTTAAAGAGTGAATGGCAAGTTTGGAGTATTTCAATGAATGTTGCCCAGGGAACGGGTGTCTTTGCCAGCCAATGCACTCCTTCTCAAGCAAATTATGACACCCGGTCGGTAACTGCCTCCGGCCAGTGGACAGTCTGCGAATCAACCCGCAAGCGGCTACCCTGCCACCCCAGGGAATCAGAGCGACAAGAGCTACTGTGGGCCGCTGAGAGTGGGCTTCTGGCGTTCCGGCGAATTGAATTAACTAAAGAAGACAATTACTTTTCGGGTATAGGAGTACCAAGACCCTTTACCCTCGCCCTGCCTGAGGGGATCATGCCCACCGGGCCCGTACCACAAAGGTATGGTAAATGGATGGTAGGCATTGTTGATCCGCAATGCCTGTATCTCTATAAACGTAACGCATCCACGAGACGGCTGCTGGCGGAGTCTGACGTAACTCCGGATACTCTGAGAGTGAAATTACTGCCTGATCTGCAATCGTTGCTCGCTAGACTTGTTGAGCATGGTGATCAGGTCTTCTGGAGAACTTATCCTCACCGTTTCACCTCGGGGCATCTGCTAGCCGACGGGACGTTCAGTTTACCCAAATTGAAGCCTGACGATGTCGCCCACTCAATTGATTACCCGGAACTGGTGCTCAGCAGCTACGGCAAAGAAGACATCAAATGCTTCTGTGTTTACAAGGATGCAGGGATAAATATTGCTGATATCCTGCAGGACAAGCGTCAGTGTGAAAAGGAATTAAAGCTTAAATCCTTGCCTCTGACTGTTTATTGCCAGCGCACAGGTTCTGTCGAGGTCTGTTTTGAAGATGAGCTGGACAGTAAACAATTGGCCAGAAATGAGCAGTCTCTTAATGATTTTGCGTTTTCACAGGGCATAGCCCCGGAGCATTTCAGGGCCCTGTTAAATCTGCTGCCAATATCTTTGCGGGCAGAGGCACTGAGTTCGGAATTAAGCGTCCCACCTAACCTGGTGCACAAAATGCAACAAGCCATCAAGCTGGTGAGTCATCCTCGTTCTTACAATTATGAGGGGCTTTTGAAATTAAAAGAAAGTGGCTTGCCAATTCACCTGGATTTTTTTTACAAAGGAAAGGTTCGATCTTTACTCGACATCTTGCTGGTTTCCGAAAGGTCCAGAAACGAAGGGTCTGGGGAGGAGCAAACCCGGCAGGAGAGAGAAGCTTGTCGCTTACTTCAGCTGCTTCTGCAGAGCGGGGCAAGGCTGGGGACTGCTATTTCAAGCATTCACGCCATGGCGGATGACATGCAAACGGTCATACCAGCGAGCACAATGAATTATATGGTGGCTGCCTTTGCTCCATTTGATTGTCTGACCCTGAAACATCTGCGCAGAATATCTTTAATCCATTGCCCGGGCAGCGTCGTTGAATTTCACCGAATCTGTCGGGCTCAAACTCAAAAGCAACTTCAGAAATGCATGAAAGAGGTACTCTATGATGTCTGTTTACACTCTCGCCCCCTCAAAATTATCAGGACCCGCTTACTAGCCCTCTTTCATTATACTGACCTGGACTTGGAGACTCTGTATAGAGTTAAACGAACGCTGGACTGCTATTACCCCGACGGCAAGAAAGTTATTGATGATTTTTCCGTGGCGGATTATATCCAATGGGTTGAAAAACTATGGAAGCAAAGGGAAACGCATCCTTTCTACCAGAAAACGGCTGAAGAGCGAAGGTATACGGATGAATACGGGCACCTTGACGCAGGAAACGCTGTTTTCGGAGGAAGCCCAGACAGTACTGAAACAGCGAGGTATTGTCGTGGTCAGCGAGAAGCGTCCCTACTTTACCAACGATGGCTTCCCGAAAGAACGGGAAATGCTGGTGCCAAAGAAAATAACCAAGCTTGATGCTCAGGACAAACCAGCAGGAAAAGACTGACAAAATCCTTTGATCTTGCCTTAAAAATTAGCTGAGATGGAACTTTACAGCAGCCAGTTACTCTAAGGACTTCAGAATCTCTGCAAACGAGAGCAGGTAAACAATAAGTTATACAGGAGTATTAGCATGGATGTTGCCCAGACCGCTGCGAGCCCGTGCCCACCATCTCAACCCGAATCAAACTTTGACACCCGGTCGGTAACAGCCTCTGGCCAATGGACAGTCTGCGAACCGACTGGCAAACGGCTGCTGCATCATCCCAGAGAGTGTGAACGGCACAAGCTACTGCAGGCTGCCAAGAGTGGACGTCTGGCGCTCAGGCGCATTGATTTGTCCAGAGAGAGAAAATACTTTTCTGGCAAGGGAGCACCAAGACCCTTCACCCTCGCCCTTCCGGGGAGGATGATGCCTAACGCGCGCATTGGGAAAGGGTTTGGGAAATGGATGGTAGGCATTGTTGATCCACAATGCCTGTATGCTTATAAACGTAACGCGATTACCAGGAAGCTGATGGTAGAGCCTGACTTAACTCCGGATAAACTGGGAGTAAAACTACTGCCTCATCTACAATCTTTGCTCGATAGACGTCTTGAGCGTGGCGATCAGGTCATCTGGAGAGTTTATCCTCGTTTCACCTCGGGGCATCTGCAAGCGAATGGGACGTTCAGTTTGCCAAAGTTGAAATCTGGTCCATGTGCCCGTACAGATGATTTCCCGGAACTGTTACTCGCCCACTACAGGAAGGAAGACATCCAATGCATTTGCGTTTACAAGGATGCAAAGATGAATATATCCGATATCCTGCTGGACAAGCGTGAGTGCGAGAAGGAGTTGCAGCTTGGATCCTTGCCACTGGTCGTTTATTGCCACCGCACAGGCTCTGTTCAGGTCTATTTTGACGATGAGCTGCACAGTGAACACTTGGCCAGCAATGAGCATTCTCTGAATGATTTTGCGTTTTCACAAGGCATAGCCTTTAAACATTTCAGAGCCCTGTTAAATCTGCTGCCAATGCCTTTGCGAGCGAAAGCACTGAGTTCATCAGAATTAACCATTCCTCCGAATCTTGTGCATAAACTGGAAGAAGCCATCAAGCTGTTGATTAATCCCTCTTGTTACAGTTACCAGCAGCTTCTGGCATTGAAACTCAGTGGTCTGCCTCTTAAGTCCCCCTTTTTTTTCCGTACGGCGGGAATCAGATCTTTGCTTGATCTTCTCCTGCATAGTGAAATATTCAGACACAATGAGCTTCAGGAACAGCAAATCAGGGAGCAGCAGGAGAAAGAAGCTTGCCGGTTATTTCAGCTGCTTTTGCAGAGCGGGACAAGGCTGACTGAATTTGGTGTGAAGCTCATCAGCCGCATGGAATATGAGGATGAATCTGCAATGCCAGCGGGCCTATTCAATTGTCTGGTGGCTGCTTATGCTCCATTTGACTTCCTGAACCTGGAACATCTCAGTCAGTTACCTTTAATCGGTTGCCCGGGGAGCATCGTTGAATTTGACCGAATCTGTCGGGGCAACAGTCAACTGCAAAATCAGGCCTGTTTGAAAGAGGTATCACTTTGTACAAAAACCAGGCTGGGTCTGCCCCTCGAACATATTCAGTCCCACTTATTGGCTTTGTTTCGTTATGAGGCTATCCCGGACGAAGACTTTCTGAATGATCTTGCAGAGGATCTGGAGTATTACTGCTACGACGGCAATGAGACTATTGCTGATTTGTCCGTGGCTGATTACATCAAATGGCTTGAAAGTCTGTGGAAGCAACGGGAAACCTATCCTTTGTATCAGAATTGGCCAAAGCATGTCCTGCAAGCTCAGGAGGACATCAGCAATCTGAAACAATCACTGAGCCTGGACGCTTCTCACAACCAGGCAACACCATTGACAACCGAAACACCAAAGGCATTACAGTTTGTGGTGGACGCCTTCAGCAAACCACCAGTCCTGCCTGACAATGTCGGCGATAATGAAACAACCATCCTGAAAGTATTGCAACATTATTACCGCCGTCCCGGACCACAACGAGTCATCAAGAGCCTTGGCAGTCAGACCATGCCAACCATGTGGAAACCAGAGCACAGTTGCAGTCATGTCCTGCGGGCCAGAAATAATGGGCACTGGTATATGGAACTGCTGGAGAAATTTCAGCAATGTTCCCTGAAACCGGATGAAAAAGAACTCCTGTCTCTGGCCATTATCTACCATGACGCGGCTGCCGAAGATGTTGACAAATCAGTGGAAGAATCAACGTCAGCTGAGTATTTCAAACGGGACCTGACAGGACACTACCCTGAACAGCTACTGAAGGATATGGCACTGGCGATGACCAGCAAGGAAAACGATGTCATGGGCGGCGATCAGCAGAACCTGTCTGAGTCCGTGCGCTGGTATCTGCGCATACTACGTTTTGCGGATCGAATGGACGTTATCCGTGGTTGCCGGGTTGGGGCTGATTTTCCCGGATTAACAGTGGCTCGACCTTCGGGATTTGACGCCAGACTCCTTGACATACCATCGCAGCTGACCGAACAGTTTGCCTCCGATACTGACAACAAAACTGAATTCCAACGGCATCTGGAAGCCGCTATGCACGGTGCAGCCGATCTGGCCCGGGTAACCGGACTACTCCGGGATTGGCGCAAAAAAAACTACACCGAAGTTTACGGTCTGATTGGCAATGGTTCAAAGATCTCTGAAAACTTTGAATGGACCACTGAGCCAGTGCAGAGAATGAACCAGTTTATTGATGACAATGTCCGGCGCAAAATCGCTCAGGAGGCCGGAATCATTGTCTGTTCAGACCCAGGCCACCAGGCCTGCAAGGCTGATCAAAGTAAAGGGATCACTTATGGCATTCATAACAGCTGGTATGACCTGAGGCAGGTGGCGATTCCGGCCGGAATGACGCTGCTGGAAAAGATGCAGTACGAACATGACCCGTCGCTGCTGAGCCCGGCAACACAACAGGCAATAGAGCAAGAGGTACAACGGCTGAGTGGCGAAGGTATACAGATGAACCTGGGCACCTTGACGCAGGCAACACTGCTTTCGGAGGAAGCCCGGGGAGTACTGAAACAGCGAGGTATTGCCGTGGTCAGCGAGAAACGCCCCTACTTTACCTATGACGAACTCCCGAAAGAATGGGAAATGCTGGTGCCAGAGAAGAAGGCAAAGCTTGATTGAGAGTACGACTGCATGGATGCGCAGTTGCCGTGCAGGACAGTCTTAAGTGCCAGCAGCATGCCGGGAAGTCTGCTGCTGGCAGCCGGTCTGGAAGAAGGTTAAGGGTCACGCCCAGTTACCATATTTACTGCCGAACCGAAAGTTGAAATCGTCCAGGTATTTTATCCGTTCTTTCAAGTATTTTCTCTTCTTCGCTTCGTTGCTGAGTTCCTTTCCTTTTTGCGCCTTTGCTGCCTCGTCATGTTGGGCTTCATCAGCCTGATCACTGGTATGAGTGTCTGTAGCTGGCTCAAGCATTTCCAACTGAGCCCTTGATTGTCTGCGCAGGTCAGAAAATCCATGGACAAGGTTTGAAAATATGACTTGGCGATCAACTTCATGCATAAACATTTTTTCTAAATGTTGCGATAGGTATTTTTCTATGGCGAGAAGCAATTCTTGAAATAATTGAGGGTTTTCATTTCCCGGGTTTTCTTTTGCATCAGTGATTACCTTTTTGAATACATCAAATAATTTCTGTTCTTTCCCTTCAGAGTCAGTAATGGTCTGATCCCAATTTGATTGGCTGAAATAGCTCGACATGTTGTCTATAAGTTCGTCAGCGTCTTGTATCTTGAATCGGTCAAGAATAAGGCTTATGGCATTCATCAAAGTGGTAAACTGATTATTCGAGGCAATGATTACAGGTCTGTTTTCAGCCTGTTCTTTTATCACTTCTAACGTTCGTTCAGTTGAACTTATAGTACGCTCGTAAAACGGTATTTCGTACATATCAAGGCAACGGTTGAGCAGAGAGGATGCGTATTCTAGCGTTGGATCTGGGGGTTCCTCGAATTTCTCGAATTTTAGAATTCCTGAGGGGTTCAATATTCGCCGGAAAAGACTGAGTGTTCTTTCTGAGGGGGTTGCGATTCGTTGCAAATGCTCAAGGAGCTCTTCAGTTTCCATGGGGATCTCCAGACGTTGCAAATATCTAAAGAGATTTATGGATTCTGAGGGGGCCCACAGTCGTCGCAAAAGCCTGAGGCGCATTTTTTGCAACAACTTCAGTCCAGAGAAGACGGATGCAGATTCTTTAACATTTCCCATTATTAAGTGACTTTCTATGGGTTCTTTTGTACCTAACAGCTCTCCTTTTCTGGCCTCGAGCCTCTCGATACCCGACAAGCCAGTGGCATACAGCAGGAATGAGTCAAAAAAATCATAAGCCTCCTGGGATGCTCCTCTTGAATGGATGGCCGCATAGTAACTCACCAGTAACCTTGCCAGGCTCTCCCGATCTTCTGGTTTGGTCAAATCGACAGGCGATTCAGTACCCTGGATAGAAGACAGAACTTCCATCATCTTTTCCTGGTCTGGGTCAGGCTCAATGTTGAGTGTTTGCTTCACTTGCTCAATCATGTCTGCAATGGTCAGGTTGCCACTGTCGGAGGCTTCCGGGAGCCAGGCCAACAGAGTGTTCAGGGTGTCTTGGTAAAGGCCGGTATCCAGCCCCTGGATAATGGCAGTAATTTGTGCATGGGACATTGGCGGGAGCGGAATGGTCATTAAAGGCTGCAGCTGTTGTGCCCCGGCTCCCTCTGGTTCTTCTGAATGCTCACTCTTTTTTTCGCCCTGCTCATTGTTATGGTTCATGGCGAAAATAAGATGGGTTGCATTTGGGTCGAGAGCAAAAGGAGCAGTTAACCCCATGAAAGCATTATGGTTAATCAAGTCGTCCAGGAAGTTAGTCTCTTTTGTTGTTTTATCTCCGGCAAGCACCTCCACAACTGGCGTTGGTAAAGGGTTTTTTGCCAGCAGTTTAGAACAGGGGCAAGCTATAGCGGTGAGGTTAAGGGCTGTGACAATCCAGTGTTTAACCTTGCCACGATAAAAAAATGTCATTCGCTTTGCTGTCTCAGGGAATCGGGAAATGGAGTGATTCATAAATACCCACCTTCTCCGGTTTATGAATGCCCAGATAAGATAGTCCACGGTTTGCAGCAGTGCTTAACTATCAGTGCCCGGGCACAGGGCGGACACCTGAAAGTAGATTTCCCTTGTTCTCGCTATGAAAATGCAGGATCGCCAAGGCAGGATTAAGGCCCAAATCTTCAGCGCAATAGGGAGTTAGAAAGCACGACTGGTATGAAATGGAACTTTTTACCGGCCAGTTACTCTAACGACGACAGAATCCCCAATCGAAAGCAGGTAAATAATAAGTTTTAAAGGAGTACTACCATGGATGTCGCCCAAACCTCAGCGACCCCGTGCCCAGCACCTCAACCCGAATCAAACTTTGACACCCGGTCGGTAACAACCTCTCGCCAATGGACAGTCTGCGAAGCGACTGGCAAACGGCTACCGCATCATCCCAGGGAGTGCGAACGACAAAAGCTACTGCGAGCTGCTGAGAGTGGGTGCCTGGCATTACGGCGCATTAAATTGACGGATGAAATAGATTACTTTTCGGGTAAGGGAGTACCAAGACCCTTCACCCTCGCCCTGCCGGGGCGGATGATGCCTACCAGGCGCATATCGAGAGGCTTTAGTCACTGGATGGTGGGCATTGTTGATCCAAAATGCCTGTACGTCTATAAACGTGATGCAGGGACTGAAAGGCTGAAGGAGAAGCATGGTTTCAGTCCGGATTCACTGCAAGTAAAACTGCTGCCTAACCTGCAATCTGTGCTTAGTAGACGTCTTGAGTTTAGCGATCAAGTCATCTGGAGAGTTTATCCTCGTTTCACCTCGGGGCACCTGCAAGCGGATGGGACGTTCAGTTTGCCAAAATTGAAACCCCGCGAAAAGATTTTCTCACTGGATTACCCAGAACTGGTGCTCGCCAAATACGCTAAAGAAGACATCAAATGCTTGTGTGTTTACAAGGATGCAGAGATGAATATATCCGATATCCTTCTGGAAAAGCGTGAGTGTGAAAAGGAATTGCAGCTTAAACCCTTGCCACTGGTCGTTTATTGCCACGAAACAGGTTCTGTTGAGGTCTATTTTGACGATGAGCTGGACAGTAAACACCTGGCCAGAAATGAGCATTCTCTGAATGATTTTGCGTTTTTAAGGGGCGTAGCCTCAGAAAATTTCAGAGCCGTGTTAAATCTGCTGCCAATGTCTTTGCGGGCGGAGGCACTGAGTTCAGAATTAAACATCCCACCGGATCTTGTCCACAATCTGCAAGAAGCCATCAAGCTGCTGAGTAATCCCTATTGTTACAGTTACGAGCGGCTTCTGGAATTAAAACGTAATGGATTGCCGGTTGAGCAGCCTTTTTTTCACATCGCGGGTATTAGATCTTTGCTTGATTTTCTCATGCACAGCGAAATATTCAGACACAATGATGTTCAGGAACAGCAAATCAGGAAGCAGCAGGAGGAAGAAGCTTACCGATGTTTTCAGCTGCTCTTGCAGAGCGGGACAAGGCTGACTGAATTTGGTCTGGAACTCATCAGCGATATGGCATCCAGGAATGAATCTGCAATGCCAGTGGGCATATTCAATTGTCTGGTGGCTGGTTATGCTCCATTTGACTTCCTGAACCTGCAACATCTCTGTCGATTACCTTTAATCAGTTGCTCGGGGAGCATCGTTGAATTTGACCGAATCTGTCGGGGCAACAGTCAACTGCAAAATCAGGCCTGTTTGAACAGGGCATCACTTTATGTGACAACCAGGCTGGCTCCAACCCTCGAAGATATTCAGTCCCACTTATTGGCCTTGTTTCATTATAAGGCTATCCCGGACCAAGACTTTCTGAATGATCTTAAAGACGATATGGAGTGGCTTTACCCTAAAGACAAGAAGGTTATTGGTGATTTTTCCATGGCTGATTACATCGAATGGATTGAAAATCTGTGGGAGCAACGGGAAACCTATCCTCTCTACCGGAATTGGCCAAAGCGTGTCCGGCAGGCTCAGGAGGAGATCAGGAATCTGAAGCAATCACTCGCTCCGGACGCTTCTCACAACCAGGCAACAGTATTGGCAACCGAGAGAAGCAAGGCATTACAGTTTGTGGTGGACGCCTTCAGCAAAGCGCCGGTCCTGCCTGAAAATGTCGGCGATAATGAAGCAACCATCGTGAAAGTATTGCAGCATTATTACCGCCGACCAGGACCGGAACGAGTCATCAAGAGCCTCACAAAGTTCATGCCAGCAGTGTGGAAACCACTGCACAGTTGCAGTCATGTCCTGAGAGCCAGGAATAATGGGCACTGGTATATGGAATTGCTGGAGAAATTTCAGCAGTGTTCCCTGAAACCGGATGAAAAAGAACTCCTGTCTCTGGCCATTATCTACCATGACGCGGCTGCCGAAGATGTTGACAAATCAATGGAAGAATCAGCGTCAGCTGATTACTTCAAACGGGACCTGACAGGGCACTACCCTGAACAGCTACTGAAGGATATGGCACTGGCGATGACCAGCAAGGAAAACGATGTCATGGGCGGCGATCAGCAAAACCTGTCTGAGTCCGTGCGCTGGTATCTGCGCATATTACGCTTTGCGGATCGAATGGACGTTATCCGTGGTTGCGGGGTTGGGACTGATTTTCCCGGATTAACGGTGGCTCGACCTTTGGGATTTGACGCCAGACGTCTTGACATACCATCGCAGCTGACCGAACAGTTTACCTCCGACACTGACAACAAAACTGAATTCCAACGGCATCTGGAAGCCGCCATGCACGGTGCGGCTGATCTGGCGCAGGTAACCGGACCACTGCGAGATCAGCGCAAAAAAAACTACTCCCACGTCTACGGTCTGATTGGCAATGGTTCAGAGATCTCTGAAAACTTTGAATGGACAACTGAGCCAGTGCAGAGAATGAACCGGTATATTGACGACAATGTTCGGCGCAAAATCGCTCAGGAGGCCGGAATTATTGTCTGTTCAGACGGCAAACACCGAACCTGCAAGGCGGATCAAAACAATGGGATCACTTATGGTATTCATAACAGCTGGTATGATCTCCAGCAGGTAGCGATTCCGGCCGAAATGACACTGCTGGAAAAGATGCAGTACGAACATGACCCGTCGCTGCTGAGTCCGGCCACACAACAGGCAATAGAGCAAGAAGTGCAGCGACTGAAGAGCGAAGGTATACGGATGAATACGGGCACCTTGACGCAGAAAACACTACATTCGGAGGGAGCCCGAGGAGTACTGAAACAGCGAGGTATTGCCGTGATCAGCGAGAAGCGTCCCTACCTTAACAACGATGGCTTCCGGAAAGAATGGGAAATGCTGGTGCCAAAGAAAATAGTGAAGCTTGATCCTCAGCAGGAAAAGAACGATAAAATCCTTTGATCTTTCTGTGATAATGCCACTATGAACATGGAACTTTTCGCCAGCCAGTGACTCTAAATTACTGTAAACCCCCATATGGAAGTGGGTAGGTAATTTGTTTTTGCAGGAGTATTACCATGGATGTTGCCCAGGGAACGGGGACCTCTGCGAGCCCATACCCTCCCTCTCAATCAAAGTTTGACACCCCGTCGGTAAAAGCCTCAGGCCGATGGGCATTGCGCAAATCGACCAGCAAGCTGCTACCCAATGATCGCCGGGAGTCTGCTCGACAAGAGCTACTTCACGCTGCTGAGAGTGGACGCCTGGCGTTTCGCCGAATTGAATTGACTGAAGAAAAAAATAACTTTTCAGGTAAGGGGGCACCAAGGCCCTTCACCCTCGCCCTGCCGGGGAAGATGGCGCCCACTGGGACCGTATCAGAAAGATGCGGTAGATGGATGGTAGGCGTTGTTAATCCTCAATGCCTGCATATCTACAAACGTGATGCTAACACCCAGCAACTGGCGTGGGGCACTGGCCCAAATCAACTGGGTGTAAAGCAACTGCCTGATCTGCAATCATTGCACGATAGACTTCTTGAGCGTGCTGATAAGATTGTCTGGGGAGTTTATCCTCGTTTCACCTCGGGACATCTGCAAGCGGACGGAACGTTCAGTTTACCAAAATTGAAACTCGGCGATGGCACCTTCTCAGCTGATTACCCGGAACTGGTGCTCACCAAATATGGCAAAGAAGACATCAAATGCTTTTGTGTATACAACGATGCTCAGATAAATATTGCCGATATCCTGCTGGACAAGCATCAATGTGAAAAGGAATTTCAGCTTGACCCCCTGCCCCTGGTTGTTTATTGCCACCGCACTGGTTCTGTACAGGTCTATTTTGATGATGAGCTGGACAGTAAACGCCTGGCCAGAAATGAGCACTCTCTGAATGATTTTGCGTTTTCACTGTGCCTGGCCCCAGAACATTTCAGAGCCCTGTTAAACCTGCTGCCAATGTCTTCGCGTGCAGTGGCGCTGAGTTCAAAATTAACCGACTCAACGAAGGTTATGGGTAAATTGCAACAGGCCATCAAGCTGGTGAGGAATCCCCGTTTTTACAGTTACGAGAAACTTCTGAAATTAAAACAAAGTGGCTTGCCAATTCACCAGAGTTTTATTCATCACGGAAGTGTTCGATCTTTGCTGGACATGTTGCTGCTTTCCGAAGCGTGCAGAAACTCTGAGCCAGAGCATGAGCAAACCGGGGAGCAGGAAAAAGAAGCTTGTCGCTTACTCAAGCTGCTTCTGCAAAGTGGTGCAGGGCTGGAAAGAACTGTTATTCAACACATTGCCTCTATGGGAAGTGCCTTACAACCGGTAATGCCGACGGGTGTCATAAATTATTTGGTGGCTGCCTTTGCTCCATTTGATTTTCTGACCCTGAAGCATCTCAGCAGAATACCTTTAACCGGTTGCCCGGGGAGTGTTGTTGAATTTGACCGAATCTGTAAGGGTCTCGGTCAAGAGCAACTTAAGCAATATATGAAAGAGGTTATATCTGATGCGCCTTCATACTCAAACCTCGACATGCACAGGCAACGCTTACTGGCCCTCTTTCGTTACGGTGATTGCCCCGACAAAAAAATTCTGCTCAGGCTCAAAGGAAGTCTGGAATGGTCTCACCCAGAGGGTAAGAAGGTTATTGATGATTTTTCTGTGGCTGATTATATCCAATGGGTTGATGAACTATGGAAGCATCGGGAAACACATCCTTTCTACCAGAATTGGTCAAAGCATGTCCAGCAGGCTAAGCAGGACATCCGGGAACTGAAACGATCTCTGGATCCGGGCAATTCTCACAATCTGGCTACCCCATCAGCAGCCATAACATCAAAAGCATTGCGGTTTATGGTGGACGCCTTCAACAGGCCGCCGGTCATGCCAGATCATACCGGCGATAATGAAAAAACCATCCTGAAGGTATTGCAGCATTATTACCGCCGTCCGGGACCGGAGCGGGTAATCCAGAGCCTTCACAGAAAAACCATGCCAACAGTGTGGAAACCGCTGCACAGCTGCAGTCATGTCCTGCGGGCCAGAAATAATGGGCACTGGTATATGGAATTGCTGAACAAATTTCAGCAGCGTTACTTTAGCGAAGAAGAAAAAGAACTCCTGTCGCTGGCGATTATCTACCACGATGCGGCTGCCGAAGATGTCGACAAAACAGAAGAGGAAACAAGTTCAGCAGAATATTTCAAACGGGACCTGACCGGACGCTACCCTGCCCCCCTGCTGGCTGATATGGCAGAGGCAATGATCAACAAGGAAAACGATGTTAAGGGTAAAGACCAGCAGAACCTGTCTGTGTCAGTGCGTTGGTATCTGCGCATATTACGCTTTGCGGATCGCACGGACGTTATCCGTGGTTGCGGGGTTGGGGCTGATTTTCCCGGATTAACGGCGACTCGAACCCGGGGTTTTAACGCTGGACTTCTTGACTTACCAACGCAGCTGACTGAAGACTTTACCTCCGGGCCTGACAACAAGAGTGAATTCCAACGTCATCTGGAAGCCGCCATGCATGGTGCGGCTGATCTGGCGCGGGTAACCGGGCGACTTCACGATCAGCGCAACAAAGATTACACCAAAGTCTACGGTCTGATTGGCAATGGCTCCAAGATCTCTGAAAACTTTGAGTGGACAACCGAGCCAGTGCAGAGAATGGACCAGTTTATTGACGACAACGTTCGCCGCAAAATAGCTAAGGAGGCGGGAATTGTCGTCTGTTCAGATCCCAGCCACCAAGCCTGCAAGGCTGATCAGAATAAAGGGATCACCTATGGCATTCATAACAGCGGGTATGATCTGGCGCAGGTGAAGATTCCGGCCGAAATGACGCTGTTGGAAAAGATGCAGTACGAACATGACCCGTCGCTGCTGAGCCCGGCAACACAACAGGCAATAGAGCGAGAGGTGCAGCGGCTGAAGAGCGAAGGTATACGGATGAATCCGGGCACCTTGACCCAGGAAACGCTGACTTCGGAGGAAGCCCGAAAAGTGCTGAAGGAGCGAGGTATTGCGGTGGTCAGCGAGCAGCATCCCTACTTTACCAGGGATGGCCTGCCGGGAAAACGGGAAATGCTGGTGCCAAAGAAGATGGCGGTACCTGATGCTCAGAGTACGCCAGCAGAGGAAGTAGATCCATATGGAAGTGAGCAGGTAGTAAGTTATACAGGAGTATTACCATGAACGTTGCCCAGGGAACGGGAACCTCTGCGAGCTTCTACCCTCCCCCTCAACCAAAGCTTGACACCCGGTCGGTAACAGCCTCTGGTCAATGGACTGTCTGCGAATCGACCAGCAGGCTGCTTCACCCCGGAGAGTCTGAGCGACAGAAGCTACTGCAGGCCGCTGAGACTGGGCGTCTGGCGTTCCGGCGAATTGAGTTGACCAAAGAAAACGATTACTTTTCGGGTAAGGGGGCACCAAGACCCTTCACCCTCGCCCTGCCGGGAGAGATGATGCCCACCGGGCGCGTGCCAGAAGATTATGGTGAATGGATGGTGGGCATTGTTGATCCACAATGCCTGTACGTTTATAAACGTGACGCAGGGACCAGAAAACTGCTGCTAGAGCCTGACTTAACTCCGGAAACACTGTCAGTGAAATTGCTGCCTCATCTGCAATCATTGCTTAACAGGTGTCTTGAACGTGGCAATCAAATCTTCTGGAGAGTTTATCCTCTTCGTTTCACCTCGGGGTGTCTGCGAGCGGACGGGACGTTCAGTTTACCTAAATTGAAGCCCGACGATACTACCCGCTCAGATGATTTCCCGGAACTGGTGCTTGGCAAATATGGTAAAGAAGACATCAAATGCTTCTTTGCTTACAACGATGCACAGATAAATATTTCCGACATCCTGAGGGACAGGTCTCAGTGTGAAAAGGTATTGAAGATTAAAAACTTGCCTCTGGTCGTTTATTGCCACCGCACAGGCTCTGTACAGGTCTATTTTGATGACGAGCTGAACAGTGTAAACCTGAACACGAATGAGCGTGCTCTGAATGATTTTGCGTTTTCACAGGGCTTAGCCCCAGACCATTTCAGAGACATGTTGAATCTGCTGCCAATGTCGCTGCGAGCAAAAGCACTGAGTTCGGAGTTAACCGTCTCATCGGATGTAAGGCATAAACTGCAACAGGCCATCAAATTAGTCAGTGATCCCTGTCATTACAGTTATGAAAAGCTTCTGGAATTAAAACAAAGTGGCTTGCCGATTCACCAGCGTTTTTTCCATGAAGGATTTGTTGATTCTTTGCTTGACCTGTTGCTGTTTTCCGAAATAGACAGAAACCGTGAGCCAGAGCATGAGCAAACCCGGAAACAGGAGGAAGAAGCTTGTCGCTTACTTCACCTGCTTCTGCAGAGCGGGGCAAAGCTGGGAACTGCTGCTTCCGAAATTGACAACATGAACAATAGCTCAGAACCGGTAATGCCAGTGGGCGTAATGAATTATCTGGTGGCTGCTTTTGCTCCATTTGATTTTCTGACCCTGGAACATCTCAGCAGAATACCTTTAACCGGTTGCCCGGGAATCGTCGTTGAATTTGACCGAATCTGTCGGGGTTACAGTCTAGGGCAACTAAAGCAGTGTATGAAAGAGGTATTATCTGATGTGTTTGTCGACTCTATATCGCTCGACATGATCAAGTCACGCTTGCTGGCCCTTTTTCATTATGACGTTTGCCCGGACGAAGAGATTCTGCTTGATCTTAAAGACATTCTGAAATGGTATTACCCGGACGACAGGAAAGTTATTGGTAACTTTTCCATGACTGATTATATCCAATGGATCAAAAACCTGTGGCTGCAACGGGAAACACATACTTTCTACCAGAATTGGCCAGAGCATGTCCGGCAGGCTCAGCGGGAGATCAGGGACCTCAGACAATCGCTCGGTCTGGACGATTCTGGCGCATCGGCAACAGCATTGGCAGCTCAGACACCAGCGGCATTAAAGTTTGTGGTGGACGCCTTCAGCACACCACCGGTCCTGCCAGATAATGTCGGCGATAATGAAAAAACCATCCTGAAGATATTGCAGCACTATTACCGCCGTCCTGGACCGGAACGGGTGATCCAGTGCCTGGTCAGACCAACAATGCCAGCAGTATGGAAGCCGCAGCACAGCTGCAGCCATGTCCTGCGGGCCAGGAATAATGGGCACTGGTATATGGAATTGCTGGAGAAATTTCAGCTGTGCTCCCTGAGCCCGGATGAAAAAGAACTCTTGTCTCTGGCGATTATCTACCATGATGCGGCTGCCGAAGATGTCGACAAATCAGCTGAGGAATCAAAGTCAGCTGAGTATTTCAGGCGGGACCTGACCGGACGCTATTCTGTGCAGTTGCTGGATGATATGGAACAGGTGATGACCAGCAAGGAAAACGATGTTGAGGGTAAAGACCAGCAGAACCTGCCTGACCCTTTACGCTGGTACCTGCGCATATTACGCTTTGCGGATCGAATGGACGTTATTCGT
Organism: Endozoicomonas sp. ALD068; assembly: GCF_049310145.1. Taxonomy (NCBI): domain Bacteria; kingdom Pseudomonadati; phylum Pseudomonadota; class Gammaproteobacteria; order Oceanospirillales; family Endozoicomonadaceae; genus Endozoicomonas; species Endozoicomonas sp. ALD068. The sequence goes on along the minus strand of NZ_JBLYNU010000004.1, from coordinate 6,799,371 downwards.
GGTTGCGGGGTTGGGGCTGATTTTCCCGGATTAACGGTGACTCAACCTCCGGGATTTGACGCCAGACGTCTTGACATACCATTGCAGCTGACCAGTCAGTTTACCTCCGAGTCTGGTAACAAAACTGAATTCCAACGTCACCTGGAAGCCGCCATGCACGGTGCGGCTGATCTGGCGCGAATAACAGGACAACTTCTGGATGAGCGCAAAAAAAACTACACCCAAGTCTACGGTCTGAACGACAATGGCTCAAAGATCTCTGAAAACTTTGAATGGACAACTGAGCCAGTGCAGAGAATGAACCAGTTTATTGACGACAATGTCCGGCGCAAAATAGCTCAGCTGGCCGGTATTATTGTCTGTTCAGACCCCAGCCACCAGGCCTGCAAGGCGGATCAGAACAAAGGGATCACTTATGGTATTCATAACAGCTGGTATGATCTTGGGCAGGTGACGATTCCGGCCGGAATGACACTGCTGGAAAAAATGCAGTACGAACATGACCCGTCACTGTTGAGCCCGGCAACACAACAGGCAATAGCGCAAGAGGTGCAGCGGCTGAAGAGCGAAGGTATACGGATGAATACAGGCACCTTGACCCAGCAAACGCTGGATTCGGAGGAAGCCCGGGAAGTGCTGAGCAAGCGTGGTATTGCCGTGCTCAGCGAGCAGCGCCCCTACTTTACCAACGATGGCTTCCCGAAAGAACGGAAAATGCTGGTGCCAGAGAAGAAATAAGACCGGAACTTTTTCCAGGTTAATCACTCTAATGATGAACGTATCCACCCTCAGGGAATTGGAGAATAACAACTATTATTGGAGTGACATCATGAATACTTTAAGTGGTATAAATTGTTTTTCCTGCCTGCGCCCGCAGCCAAACCCTCACACACAGTCAGTAGCGGCGTCTGGCCAATGGACAACCACCGAACCGACCAAACGCCTACCCCCGCCTTCCAGAGAAGATCAGCGACAAGCACTGCTGGAGGCTGCAAAGAGTGGTCGCCTGGCGGTTCGGCAAATTGAATTAGCTGAAGAAGCCAGTTACCTGGATAGCAATAGCACACCAAGAACCTTTACCCTTGCCCAACAGGGGATGCCCTGCTCGAGCCGGACAGCTGAGCAGAAATGGACGGTAGGCATCGTCGATCCAAACTGCCTGTACGTCTACAAAAAAAATGCCGCCAGCAAGTGGCTGGAATATGGCCCAGCTGCGGATAAACCGGACGAAAAACTACTGCCTGATCTGCAATCATTGGCTGAAAAATCTGATGAGATAAGGGAACGAACCTGGTGGGATATTTATCCTCCTTTTACCTCAGGACATCTGGAGCCGGACGGGATGTTCAGTTTACCAAAACTGAATGAGTACAAATATGATGCATCTATGCCTACTTCACTTTATTTTTATCACCCCGCGCGTTCAGAAATCGTAGTCACCCACTATGGAAAAGCAGACATCAAATGCTTTTTTGTTGTCGGTGATACCTTTAAAAATATTTCGGATATCCTGCAGGAAAAAAAGCAGTGTGAACAGGCACTGAAAATTGAACCACTGCCACTGGTTGTTTTTGACCACCACACCGGGTCTGCAGAGGTCTGTTTTGATGATGAACTTGACTTTGAACATCTGGCCCTGGTTGAGCATTCTCTGGATATTTTCAAGTCTTTCTGGAATATACGCTTTAACACTCTCAAGAGCATGATGAATTTGTTGCCAATGCGTACGCAAACAGAAGCACTGAGGTCAGGATTTACCATCCCGCCGGATGATCAACATAAATGGCAACAGGCCATCGAGCTGGTGAGTGATCCCTGTTCTTTCAGTTGCCAGAGACTTTCGGCATTAAAAGAGAGCGGCTTACCCATTCACCGCTGTTTCTGTCATGAAGGAACGGTTACTTCTTTGCTTGATATGCTTCTGATTTCAGAGCTGAAAAGATTCAATAACGAGCCCCGGGAACAGAGCGTTCCGGATCAGGAGGACGAAGCTCTGCAAGTACTTAAGCTGCTTTTGAAGAGCGGGGCAATACCGACTGCACGAGGCTTGTCCATTATCAAAACGATGGGATCAAATGGTCAACTTTTCATGCCACCGGCCCTATTCGATTGTATGGCGGCTGCCTTTGCTCCATTCAGGTTCCTTACCTTGCAAAACCTTTGGAATATACCATTGACCAGTTGTTGGGGAGGCATCGTTGAATTTAACCGAATCTGCAAGGAATACGATCATCAGCAATTGCAAAGTTGCCTGAGAGAGGGGTTATCTCGTGAGCGACTTTTTCAGAAACCAACCCTTGATACCCTGGAGTCCCACTTACTGGCCCTGTTTCATTTCGGGGCTGTCCTGGACGATAAGGTTCTGGATAGGGTTAAACGCGATCTGGCGCATTGCGATGACAACATGAGGGTTATTGATAATTTATCCGTGGCTGGTTTCATCGAATGGGTTCAAGGTCTTTGGTGGGAACGCAACACCCACAGTCTATACCGGAATTGGGAAACACATGTCACCGAGGCCCGTGAGCAACTTGCGAAACTGAAACAATCCCTGGATCTGCCGAACTATCGCCACGCATCGTTAAAACCGATGTTACAGTTTTTGGTAGATGCCTTTAGCAAACCCCCGGTCTTGCCGGATAATGTCGGCGATAATGAAGACACCATCCTGAAGGTGTTACAGCATTATTACCGTCGCCCGGGACCGGAGCGGGTGATTGCCAGCCTGGGCTACTTCTTCCCGGATACGTGGAAACATGACTCCTGCAGTCATGCGCTTCGGGCCAGGAATAATGGGCTCTGGTATATGGAATTGCTGGAGAAATATCAGGCATATTCTTTTACTCCACAAGAAAAAAGTCTTCTGCCGCTGGCCATTATTTATCAAGGGGCCGCTTGTGAAGATGTCGAAAGATCGGCGGAAAAAACAAAGTCAGCTGATTACTTCAAACGGGACCTGACCGGGCACTACCCTGAATCGCTGTTGAATGACATGGCACTGGCGATAGTCAACATGAAAAACAAGGCCGGTGATAAAGCTGAGCAGAACCTGTCTGAATCCGTAAGCTGTTATCTACACGTATTACGCTTTGCTGTTCTTATGGACAAAATTCGCTCTAAAGGGGTTAGCCCTAATTTTCCGGGATTGACGATGGCTCAACGTCGGATTCCTGATGCTTCAGACCTTGACCTGCCACCGCATTTGGCTACCGATTCTGCCAGCGAGCAAGACTTCAAAACTGAATTCCAACAGCATCTTGAAGCCGCTATGCACGGTGCGGCTGACCTGGTGCAGGTGCAAACCAAGCACCCATGGAAGCCGACTTTAGACAAGCGTGAAAATCCTTACATCCAAGTCTACGGCCTGGTTCCTGATGGCAAAAAAATCACTATGCAATTTGATCTGACAGCGGAGCCCGTGCAGAGAATGAACCGGTTTATTGATGATAATGTTCGCCGCAAAATTGCCAAACAGGCCGGAATTATTACCTGTTCAGACCCCAGTCACAAAACCTGCAAGGCGGATCAGAACAAAGGGATCACTTATGGTATTCATAACAGCTGGTACGATCTCAGTCAGGTGAGGGTTCCGGCCGCAATGACGCTGCTGGAAAAGATGCAGTTCGAACATGACCCGTCGCTGCTGAGCCCGGCAACACTTCAGGCAATAGAGGAAGAGGTGCAGCGGCTGAAGAGCGAAGGTATTCGGATGAATCACGGCAGCTTGACCCGGGAAACACTGAATTCGGAGGAGGCCCAAAAAGTGCTGAAGGATCGGGGTATTGCCGTGATCAGCGAGAAGCGTCCCCACTTTAGTAGCGACGTTGGCTTTACGCAAGAACCGGAAATACTGGTGCCAAAGAAGATAGCAAAGCCTGATTGAGAGCATGTCGGCAGGTTGGCATGGACAATCCGTTGACCACACTATGAGTGAATACCGCTTCGGGCAATAAGATCCTGACGGAACTTTTTTACCAATCAGTCACTCTAATAATAAGAGTATGGGCTCTTAGAGGCTGTCGCAAAACTCTAAGAACTCGTTCCAACGCTCTGAGGGTGTCGCAAAACTTCAACAGCTCGTTCTCGCGCTCTGAAGTCGTCATTCCCGCGCTCTGAAGTCGTCATTCCCGCGAAGGCGGGAATCCAGCGCCAACGGTGGATCTCTGCCTTCTCGGGGATGACAAGGCCAGGGGGACACCGGGCAGTAGGGTTCTGGTGGAGAGTCAGTGTGGATTCCCGCCTTCGCGGGAATGACGAGAATGAAGCCGGGAATGACGAGAATGAAATCGGGAATGACGAGAATGAAATCGGGAATGACGGGGGTGAAGGCGGGAACCAGAGTTTTACGACAGCCTCCTCAGGGAAGAGGGAAATAATAACGATTATTGGAGCATCATCATGAATATTTTCAGAGGCATAAAACTCCCATCCTGGCTCTGTCATCAGCCAAACCTTAACACCCAGTCGGTAACAGCCTCTGGCCAATGGACAGCGACCGAACCGGCCAAACGACTACCGGGGCCTTCCAGAGAACTTGAGCGTCAGGCACTGCGCCTGGCGGCGGAGAGTGGGCGTCTGGCGATTCGGCAAATTGAACCCGCCGAAGTAGCCAGTTACTTTAATGACAATGGCACACCAAGATCCTATACCCTTGCCTTGCAGGGGATGCCCCACGGGGACCTGAGAGGTCGATGGATGGTAGGCATCGTCGACCCGGATTGCCTGTATGTCTACAAACAAAATCCAGATACCTGGCCGCTGAAACAAGGCGCAGAGGCGGATAAACTGAACGTAAAACTTCTGTCTGATCTGCAATCATTGGCTGAAAAAGATAAAGAGATACAAGAACAAGCCGGTTGGGAGGTATATAAACGTTTTACCTCAGGACATCTGGGGGCGGACGGCAGGTTCAGTTTGCCAAAACTGAAGCCCGGCAAATACGATAGCCACAAACCTAGTACATTATGTCGCGGTGGCTCCGTACCCCCTCCGCAACTGCTGGTCACCAACGATGGAAAAGCAGACATCAAATGCTTTTTTGTTGTGAGTGATGTCCCTGGAAATATTTCGGATATTCTGCAGAAAAAGCGTGAGTGTGAACAGGCATTGAGCCTGCCGCCCCTGCCACTGGTTGTTTTTTGCTGCGAAACCGGGTCTGCAGAGGTCTGTTATGACGATGAACTTGACTCTGAACATCTGGCCCAGATTGAGCATTCTCTGGATTGTTTTGATCCTTCCGGGAATATATCTATAGAAAAAATCATGGACAGAATGAAATTATTGCCAATGCATTTGCAAGCAGAGGCACTGAGGTCAGGATTTTCCATCCCGCCGGATGATCAACATAAATGGCAACAGGCCATCGAGCTGGTGAGTAATCCCTGTCCTTACAGTGCCCAGAAACTTCTGGCATTAAAGGAGAGAGGCTTGCCCATTCACCGCTGTTTTTTTCATGATGGAAAAATGACTTCTTTGCTTGATCTGTTCCTGTTTTCTGAAATAGAAAGATACAATGCCCATGACCATGCAACGGAATTCCAGGTTGATGAAGTTGACCCATTACTGCGGCTGCTTTTGAAGAGCGGGGCCAGACTGACTGCATGGGGCCAGGACCATATCAGACAGATGGGAGGTTGTACTTCACCATCTTTGCCACCGTACCTGTTCAATTATATGGTGGCTGCCTTTGGTCCATTTAAGTTCCTTACCTTACAAAACCTCTGGAATATACCATTGACCCGTTGTTCGGGAGGCGTCGTTGAATTTGACCGAATTTGCAAGAACTACAATGATCAGCAACGGCAGATCTGCCTGATAGAGATATTATCTCGTAAGCGGTTTTATCCGAATCTAGCCCTCGATACCCTGGAGTCCCAGCTACTGGCCTTGTTTCGTTACGAGGCTATCCCGGACAAAGATGTTATGGATTCGTTTAAACGCGATCTGAAGACCTATCACCATGACAATGCAAAGCTTATTGATAATTTATCCGTGGCTGGTTACATCGAATGGGTTGAAGAACTCTGGAAGAAACGGGAAACCTGCACTCTTTACCAGAATTGGCCAGCACATGTCGAGGAGGCCAATCAGCAAATCGCGAAACTGAAACAATCCCTTGATCTGCCGGTCGATCGCTTCGCATCGGTGAAACCAGCGTTACAGTTTATGGTGGATGCATTCAGCAAACCGCCGGTCTTGCCAGATAATGTCGGCGATAATGAAGACACCATCCTGAAGGTGTTACAGCATTATTACCGTCGCCCTGGACCGGAGCGGATGTTGGCCAATCTGGACAAACTCTTTCAAAAAACGTGGAAAGAGGAACACCCTTGCAGTCATGCTCTGCGGGTCAGGAATAATGGGCTCTGGTACATGGAATTGCTGGAAAGATGTCAGGTTCACTCTTTTAATCCAGTCGAAAAAAGTCTCCTGCCACTGGCCATTATTTATCAGGGTGCCGCAGCTGAAGATGTCGACAAATCGGCAGAAAAAACCAGGTCAGCTGTTTACTTCAAACAGGACCTGGCGGGGCATTTCCCTGAAAAGCTACTGGATGAGGTCGCTCTGGCGATAGTCAATATGGAAAACGATATCGGTGGTACAGCGGATCAGAAGCTGTCTGAAACCGTGCGCTGGTATCTGCGCATATTACGCTTTGCCGTTCATATGGACTTTATTCGCCATATCGTTGAGCCTGAATTTCCCGGGTTGGCGACTCAGCCTCAGTTTTTCAACACTTCCGACCTTGACCTGCCGCACCTGTGGGCCAGGGATTTTACCAGCAAGCCTGACCACAAAACTGAATTCCAACGGCATCTGGAAGCCGCCATGCACGGTGCGGCTGACCTGGTGCAGTTAACAACCACATACCCTGGGGACAGGCGCAAAAATCCCTACACCGAAGTCTACGGACTGGTGCCTGATGGCAAAAAAATCACCCTGCAATTTGACCGGACAGCGGAGCCCGTGCAAGGAATGGAGCGGTTTATTGATGATAATGTTCGCCGCAAAATTGCCAAAAAGGCCGGAATTATTACCTGTTCAGACCCCAGTCACCAAACCTGCAAGGCGGATCAGAACAAAGGAATCACTTATGGTATTCATAACAGCTGGTACGATCTGAGGCAGGTGAGGGTTCCGGCCGCAATGACGCTGCTGGAAAAGATGCAGTTCGAACATGACCCGTCGCTGCTGAGCCCGTCAACACTTCAGGCAATAGAGGAAGAGGTGCAGCGGCTGAAGAGCGAAGGTATTCGGATGAATACGGGCACCTTGACCCGGGAAACGCTGGATTCGGAGAAGGCCCAGGAAGTGCTGGAGGATCGGGGTATTGCCGTGGTCAGCGAGCAGCGTCGCTACTTTGGCGCAGATGGCTTCCCGAAGGAACGAAAAATGCTGGTGCCAAAGAAGATAGTAAAGCCTGATTGAGAGCATGCCGACAGGTTGGCATGGACAATCCTTGGACAATCCTTTGACCTCGCTATGGGTGAATACCGCTTCGGGCAATAAGATCCTGACGGAACTTTTTTACCAATCAGTCACTCTAATAATAAGAGTATCGGCTCTCAGAGGCTGTCGTAAAACTCTAAGAACTCGTTCCCACGCTCTGAGGGTGTCGCAAAACTTCAACAGCTCGTTCTCACGCTCTGAAGTCGTCATTCCCGCGAAGGCGGGAATCCAGCGCCAACGGTGGATCTCTGCCTTCTCGGGGATGACAAGGCCAGGGGGACACCGGGCAGTATGGTTCTGGTGGAGAGTCAGTGTGGATTCCCGCCTTCGCGGGAATGACGAGAATGAAATCGGGAATGACGAGAATGAAATCGGGAATGACGAGAATGAAATCGGGAATGACGAGAATGAAATCGGGAATGACGGGGGTGAAGGCGGGAACCAGAGTTTTGCGACAGCCTCCTCAGGGAAGGGGGAAATAATAACGATTATTGGAGCATCATCATGAATATTTTCAGAGGCATAAAACTCCCCTCCTGGTTCTGTCATCAACCAAACCCTAACACCCAGTCGGTAACAGCCTCTGGCCAATGGACAGCGACCGAGCCGACCAAACAGTTACCGGGGCCTTCCAGAGAAATTGAGCGTCAGGCACTACGCCAGGCGGCGGAGAGCGGGCGTCTGGCGATTCGGAAAATTAAACCAGCCGAAGTAACCAGTTACCTTAACGGCAATGGCACACCAAAATCCTTTAACCTTGTCTTGCGGGGGTTGCAACACGGGAACCTGACAGGTCGATGGACGGTAGGCATCGTCGACCCGGATTGCCTGTATGTCTACAAACAAAATCCGGGTACCTGGCCGCTGAAACAAGGCGCAGAGGCGGATAAACTGAAGGTAAAACTTCTGTCTGATCTGCAATCTTTGGCTGAAAAAGATAGAGAGATACAAGAACAAGCCGGTTGGGAGGTTTATAAACGTTTAACCTCAGGACATCTGGGGGCGGACGGAAAGTTCAGTTTACCAAAACTGAAGCCCTTCAAATACGATAGCCACAAATCTGCTTCAGCATATTTCGGAGGCTCCGTACCCCCTCCGCAACTCGTGGTCACCAACGGTGGAAAAGCAGACATCAAATGCTTTTTTGTTGTGAGTGATGTCCCTGGAAATATTTCAGATATTCTGCAGAAAAAGCGTGAGTGTGAACAGGCATTGAGCCTGCCGCCCCTGCCACTGGTTGTTTTTTGCTGCGAAACCGGGTCTGCAGAGGTCTGTTATGACGATGAACTTGACTCTGAACATCTGGCCCTGATTGAGCGTTCTCTGGATTGTTTTGATCCTTCCGGCGAATCTTTATCCAAAATCATGAAGGTAATGAATTTATTGCCAATGCATTTGCAAGCAGAGGCACTGAAGTCAGGATTTTCCATCCCGCCTGATGATCAACATAAATGGCAACAGGCCATCGAGCTGGTGAGTAATCCCTGTCCTCACAGTGCCCAGAAACTTCTGGCATTAAAAGAGAGAGGCTTGCCCATTCACCGCTGTTTTTTTCATGATGGAAAAATGACTTCTCTGCTTGATATTTTCCTGACCTCTGTAGTAGTCAAATACAATGTGCATGACCGGGCATCGGAATTCCGGGTTGATGAAGTTGCCCCATTACTCAGGCTGCTTTTGAAGAGCGGGGCCATAATGACTGCATGGGGCTGGCACCTTTTCAAACAGATGGGAGATTGTGATCAACTTTATGTGCCACCGGACATGTTCAATTATATGGTGGCTGCCTTTGGTCCACTCAAGTTCCTTACCTTGCGAAACCTTTGGAATATACCATTGACCAGTTGTCCCGGAGGCATTGTCGAATTTGACCGAATCTGCCAGAAGTTCAATGATCAGCAACGGCAGAACTGCCTGAAAGAGGGATTATCTTTTCTCCGGCTTTATCAGAAGAAAACAACCCTGGATACCCTGGAGCCCTTCCTGATAGTCTTGTTTCATTTCGGCGCTGTCCTGGACGAAGACGTTTTGGATTCTATTGGAAGCGATCTGAAGCTGTATGGCGGTGAAACGCTTATTTGTAATTTATCCGTGGCTGGTTACATCGAATGGATTAAAACACTCTGGCATGAACGGAATACTCATCCCCTCTTCCGGAATTGGCCAGCACATGTCGAGAAGGCCAATCAGCAACTCAAGGAACTGAAACAATCCCTCGATCTGCCGGTCGATCGCTTCGCATCGGTGAAACCGGCGTTACAGTTTATGGTGGATGCATTCAGCAAACCGCCGGTCTTGCCAGATAATGTTGGCGATAATGAAGACACAATCCTCAAGGTTTTACAGCATTATTACCGTCGCCCGGGACCGGAGCGGGTGATGGCCAGCCTGGACAAACTCTTTCAAAAAACGTGGAAAGAGGAACACCCTTGCAGTCATGCTCTGCGGGCCAGGAATAATGGGCTCTGGTATATGGAATTGCTGGAGCGATGTCAGGTTCACTCTTTTAATCCAGTCGAAAAAAGTCTCTTGCCACTGGCCATTATTTATCAGAATGCCGCAGCTGAAGATGTCGACAAATCGGCGGTAAAAACCAGGTCAGCTGTTTACTTCAAACAGGACCTGGCCGGGCATTTCCCTGAAAAGCTACTGGATGAGGTCGCCCTGGCGATGGTCAATATGAAAAACGATATTGATGGTGCAGCGGATCAGAAGCAGTCTGAAACCGTGCGCTGGTATCTGCGTATATTACGCTTTGCCGTTTGTATGGAATTTACTCGCAATATCGTTGAGCCTGAATTTCCCGGGTTGGCGACTCAGCCTCTGTTTTTCAACGCTTCCTATCTTGACCTGCCGGACCCGTGGGCCAGGGATTTTACCATCGAGCCTGACCACAAAACTGAATTCCAACGGCATCTGGAAGCCGCCATGCACGGTGCGGCTGACCTGGTGCAGGTAACAACCACGGACCCTGAGGACCAGCGCAAAAATCCCTACACCGAAGTCTACGGACTGGTGCCTGATGGCAAAAAAATCACCCTGCAATTTGACCGGACAGCGGAGCCCGTGCAAGGAATGGAGCGGTTTATTGATGATAATGTTCGCCGCAAAATTGCCAAACAGGCCGGAATTATTACCTGTTCAGACCCCAGCCACCAAACCTGCAAGGCGGATCAGAACAAAGGAATCACTTATGGTATTCATAACAGCTGGTACGATCTGAGGCAGGTGAGGGTTCCGGCCGCAATGACATTGCTGGAAAAGATGCAGTTCGAACATGACCCGTCACTGCTGAGCCCGGCAACACTTCAGGCAATAGAGGAAGAGGTGCAGCGACTGAAGAGCGAAGGTATTCGGATGAATACGGGCACCCTGACCCAGGAAACGCTGGATTCGGAGAAGGCCCAGGAAGTGCTGGAGGATCGGGGTATTGCCGTGGTCAGCGAGCAGCGTCGCTACTTTGGTGCAGATGGCTTCCCGAAGGAACGAAAAATGCTGGTGCCAAAGAAGATGGAGAAGCCTGATGCTCAGACTTCGCCAGCAGAGGATGGCCGATAAAATCCTTTGATCTCGCTATAAAAATGCAGCTGCGAACTTCAATGGGACCCTAATGGAACTTTTTGCCAGATAGTTACTCCAAAGACTCTTAGGTTTACCTTCAGGAAATGGTTAAGTAATAAGTCTTACAGGAGTATTGCCATGAATATTACCCATGGAACGGGAACCTCTCAGAGCCTGTGCCCTACAATAAATTTTGACACCCAATCGGTAACGGCTTCTGGCCAATGGTCAGTCTGTGAATCGACCAGCAAGCTGCTACCCCCTCATCCCAGGGAGTCCGAACGACAACAGCTACTTCGGGCAGCTGAGAGTGGACGCCTGGCGTTTCGGCGCATCAGATTGACTGAAGAAAACGATTACTTCTCGGGTAAGGGAGCACCAAGACCCTTCACACTCGCCCTGCCGGGAGAGATGATGCCCTCTATGCCCCTGCCAGATGATTGCGGTGAATGGATGGTGGGCATTACTAACCCCCAATGCCTGTTCGTTTACAAACGTGATGCCACCACCCGGTATCTGGAGTTGGGCGCAGATGCGGATAAACTGGATGTAAAACTACTCTCTGATCGGCAATCATTGTTCGACGGACTCATTGAGCATGCCAATAAGGTTACCTGGGGAGTTTATCCGCGTTTCACCTCGGGACATCTGCAAGCGGACGGAACCTTCAGTTTACCAAAATTGAAAACTGGCAATTATTCCCACCTGGAATATTACCCTGAACTGGTGCTGACTAATTACCGCAAGAAAGACATCCAATGCTTTTGCGTTTACAACGATTCAAAAACAAATATTTCCGACATCCTGCGGGATAAGTATCTCTGTGAATTTTTATTGCAGATTGACCCCCTGCCTCTGGTTGTTTATTGCCATCGCACAGGTTCTGTACAGGTCTATTTTGCTGATGAGCTGGACAGTCTGTATCTGACCAGGAATGAGCGTTCTCTGGATGATTTTGCGTTTTCACAGGGCCTGGCTCCAGATCATTTCAGAGACATCCTGAATCTTCTGCCCATGTCTTTGCGAGCAAAGGCACTGAGTTCGGAGTCAACCGTCTCAGTTGATCCGGATGTCATACACAAACAGCAACAGGCCATCGAGCTGGTCAGTGATCCCTTTCTTTACAGTTATGAAGAGCTTCTGGAGTTAAAACAAAGTGGCCTGCCAATTCACCAGCGTTTTTTTCATGAAGGAAGAGTTCGATCTTTACTTGGCATGCTGCTGGACTCCGAAATACGCAGAAACGAGCGGCCAGAACACGATCAGACCCGGAAACAGGAGGACGAAGCCCGGCGCTTATGTCAGTTGCTTCTGCGCAGCGGTGCGAGGCTGGATGGGTATGTATATCTCATTGAGCGCATGGAGGGTATCTTTGGACCGGCAATCCCGGCTGGGATATTCAATTGTTTGGTAGCTGCCTCTGCTCCATTTGAGTTCCTGACTCTGGAACATCTCAAATGGTACCCTTTGACCGGCTGCCCGGGTAGCGTCGTTGAATTTGACCGTATCTGCCGTGGTCAGAATAAACTGCAACGGCAGGAATGCCTGACAAGGGTATTAAATTATGTGGTAACTCTGAAGAATAGAACCCTCAAACATATTCAGCTCAGCTTATTGGCCCTGTTTCATTACCAGGTTGCCGTGGACAAAAACGTTCTGGATAGTCTTGAATCCCATCTGGATATGTATCGCCGAGAAGATGAAAATATCATTGATGATTTTTCCGTGGCTGATTATGTCAAATGGGTCAAAAAACTATGGGAGCAACGGGAAACATATCCTTTCTACCAGAATTGGCCAAGGCGTGTCCGGCAGGCTCAGCAGGACATCAAAGATCTGAGACAATCTCTCGGTCTGGACGATTCTCACAATCTGGCAACACCATTGGCAACCGAAACACCAGCGGCATTAAAGTTTGTGGTGGACGCCTTCAGCACAGCGCCAGTCCTGCCCGATAATGTCGGCGATAATGAAAAAACCATTCTGAAGGTATTGCAACATTATTACCGCCGTCCGGGACCGGAACGGGTGATCCAGAGACTTGGCATGCAAACCATACCAACCGTGTGGAAACCCCTGCACAGCTGCAGTCATGTCCTGCGGGCCAGGAATAATGGGCACTGGTATATGGAATTGCTGGAGAAATTTCAGCAGTGTTCCCTGAAAGAACAAGAAAAAGAACTTCTGTCGCTGGCGATTATCTACCTTGATGCGGCTGCCGAAGATGTCGACAAATCAGTTGAAGAAACAAGTTCAGCTGAATATTTCAAACGGGACCTGGCCGGACACTACCCTGAAAAGCTGCTGGCTGATATGGCAATAGCGATAGTCAGCAAAGAAAACGATGTTAAGGGTAAAGAGGAGCAGAACCTGCCTGACTCTGTGCGCTGGTATCTGCGCATATTACGCTTTGCAGATCGCATGGATGTTATCCGTGGTTGCGGGGTCGGGGCTGATTTTCCGGGATTAACAGTGACTCGAACTCTGGGTTTTGACGCTACACGTCTTGACTTACCATCGCAGCTGACCGGTGAGTTTAGCTCCTGGTCTTTCAACAAGAGTGAATTCCAACGCCATCTGGAAGCCGCCATGCACGGTGCGGCTGATCTGGCGCGGGTAACCGGGTCACTTCTGGATCAGCGCAAAAAAAACTACACCCAAGCCTACGGTCTCAAAGACAATGGCGCAAAGATCTCTGAAAACTTTGAATGGACAATTGAGCCAATGCGAAGAATGGACCAGTTAATTGACGACAATGTTCGACGAAAAATAGCTCAGGAGGCCGGAATTATTGTCTGTTCAGACCGGAACCACAAAGCCTGCAGGGCTGATCAGCACAAAGGGATCACTTACGGTATTCATAACAGCGGGTATGATCTGGGGCAGGTGACGATTCCGGCCGGAATGACGCTGCTGGAAAAGATGCAGTACGAACATGATCCGTCGCTGCTGAGCCCGGCAACACTTCAGGCAATAGAGCAAGAGGTGCAGCGGCTTAAGAGCGAAGGTATTCAGATGAATCTCGGCACCTTGACGCAAAAAACGCTGACTTCGGAGCAAGCCCAAAAGGTGCTGGAACAACGGGGTATTGCCGTGGTCAGCGAGAAGCGTCGCTACTTCACCAACGATGACCTTCCGAGAGAACGGGAAATGCTGGTGCCAAAGAAGATAGCAAAGCCTGATGCCCAGAGCGCGTCGGCAGAGTATGCCTGTAAAATCCTTTGATCTGGCTATGAAAATGCAGCTGCGGACTTTTTTGGGACCCTGATGGAACTTTTTGCCAGATAGTTACTCCAAAGCCCCTAAGGTTTACCCATAGGAAAATGGGTAAGCAATGAGTCCACGAGAGTATTGCCATGAATGTTGACCTCGGAACGGAAACGCCTCAGAGCCTGTGCCCTCAAACACAATTTGACACCCAGCCGGTAACGACTTTTGGCCATCGGACAGTCTGCGAATCGACCAGCAAGCTGCTGTCTCCTCACCCCAGAGAGTCTGAGCGACAAGAGCTACTTCGGGTCGCTGAGAGTGGGCGTCTGGCGTTTCGGCGAATTGAAGTGCATGTAGAAGAAGATTACTTCACTACCAAACGTGCACCAAGACCTTTCACTCTGGCTCTGCCGGGGGAGATGATACCCGTCGAGCCAGTGCCAGAAGCGTTAGGCAGGTACATAGTAGGTATCAGCGATCCGCAATGCCTGTTCGTCTACAAACGTGATCCACGGACTGAGCGTTTGCTGGAGGAGCCGGATATGACTCCGGATACACTGCCAAAAAAACTACTATCAGATCTGCAGTCATTGCACGACAAACGTCGCGAGAATGCCAATCGAGTCAACTGGAGACTCTATCCTGCTTGCTTCACCTCTGGACACCTTCGAGAAGATGGGACGTTCAGTTTACCTAAATTGAAAAACGGCGAATATAATCCCATATATGATTTCCCGGAACTGGTGCTCATTAACTACAGCAAGAAAGACATCCTGTGTTTCTGTGTATACAAGGATAAAGAGACCAATATTTCCGATATCCTGCAGTATAAGCACCGTTGTGAAGAGGTATTAAATCGTGAATCCTTACCTTTGGTTGTTTATTGCCATCGCACAGGCTCTGTGCAGGTCTGTTTTGATGATGAGCTGGACAGTATGCACCTGGCCGATAATGAGCGTTCTCTGGATGAGTTTGCGTTCTCACAGAGCATAGACCTGGACAATTTCAGAGCCCTGTTAAATATGTTGCCAATGCCTCAGCGGGCCCGGGCGCTGAGTTCAAAATTAACCGTCCCACCCGAGGTTATGCACAAATTGCAACAGGCTATAGAGCTGGTGAGTGATCCCTGTTGTTACAGCTATGAAAGGCTTCTGGAATTGAAACAGGGTGGATTGCCCATTGACCAGCGTTTTTTTCATGACGTGGCTGTTAAATCTTTGCTTGATATTCTCCTGGATACCGAAATATTCAGACACAATGGGGCCCTGGATTTCGGAAGAACGAGAGAGGATGTGCTTAAGGGACAGCCAATTCGGGTTCAGCAGGGGGAAGAAGCTTACCGATTATTTCAGCTGCTTTTGCAAAGCGGGGCAAGGCTGACTCAATGGGGCCTGAGCCGCATCGACGGTATGGAACGGTATTTGGAATATGTATTGCCAGTGGGTCTGTTCAATTGTTTAGTGGCTGCCTTTGCTCCATTTGAGTTCCTGAACCTGCAACATCTCAGACAACTACCTTTGACCGGCTGCCCGGGAAGCGTCATTGAATTTGACCGTATCTGCCGGAGCGACAGTCCAGTGCAACAGCAGGAATGTCTGAAAGAGGTATTACGTTATGTGGTCACTTTGCCGAATCCAACCCTCGAACATATTCAGTCCAACTTATTGGCTCTTTTTCATTACCAGGTTTCCCTGGAAAAAGACGTTCTGGATAGTCTTGAATTCAGCCTGAAGAGGTTTTATTGCCCGAATGGCAAAAAGGTCATTGATGATCTCTCCGTAGATGATTATATCCACTGGCTTGAAGAACTTTACAAGCAACGAAAAACGCATCCTTTCTACCAGAATTGGCCAGAACATGTCCGTCAGGCTCAGCAGGAAATAACAGATCTGAAACAATCTCTCGGTCTGGACGATTCTGCCACATTGGCGACACCCCTGGCAGCTGCAACACCAACGGCGTTGCAGTTTCTGGTGGACGCCTTCAGCAAACCCCCGGTCCTGCCTGATAATGCCGGCGATAATGAAAAAACCATCCTGAAGGTATTGCAGCATTATTACCGCCGTCCGGGGCCGGAACGGGTGATCAGGAGCCTTGGCAGACAGACCATGCCAACACAATGGAAACTCCAGCACAGCTGCAGTCATGTCCTGCGGGCCAGGAATAACGGGCACTGGTATATGGAATTGCTGGAGAAATTTCAGCAGTGTTCCCTGAGCAAAAAAGAAAAAGAACTCCTGTCTCTGGCGATTATCTACCATGACGCTGCAGCCGAAGATGTCGACAAATCGGAGGAAGAAACAAGATCGGCTGATTATTTCAAAAGGGACCTGGCCGGGCACTACCCCGAACAGCTGCTGGAAGATATGGCACTGGCAATGATCAACAAGGAAAAAGATGTCGATGGTAGCGATGAGCCGAACCTGTCTGAGTCTGTGCGCTGGTATCTGCGCATATTACGCTTTGCGGATCGAATGGATATTATCCGTTGTTGCGGGGTTGGGGCTGATTTTCCCAGGATAATGGAGACTCAACCCTGGGGTTTTGATGCTACACGTCTTGACCTGCCGACGCAGTTACCCAGGGATTTTCGCTCAGGCTCTGGCAACCAGACTGAATTCCAACGTCATCTGGAAGCCGCCATGCACGGTGCAGCTGATCTGGCGCGGATAACCGGGCAACTTCAGGATCAGCGCAAAAAAAACTACGCCCTGATCTACGGTCTCCGCGACAATGGCGCAAAGATCTCTGAAAACTTTGAATGGACAACTGAGCCGGTGCGGAGAATGAACCAGTTTATTGACGACAATGTGCGCCGCAAAATGGCTCAGGAGGCCGGAATTATTGTCTGTTCAGACCCCAGTCACAAAACCTGCAAGGCTGATCAGAACAAAGGGATCACTTATGGTATTCATAACAGCTGGTACGATCTGGCGCAGGTGGCGATTCCGACCGGAATGACACTGCTGGAAAAGATGCAGTACGAATACGACCCATCGCTGCTGAGCCCGGCAACACAACAGGCACTGAAGCAAGAGGTGCAGCGTCTGAAGAGCAAAGGTATACGGATGAATACGGGCACCTTGAAGCAGGAAACACTGGCTTCGGAGGAAGCCCGAAAAGTGCTGAAACAGCAGGGTATTGCCGTGGTCAGGGAGAGGCGTCGCTACTTCACCAACGATGACCTCCCGAGAGAACGGAAAATGCTGGTGCCAAAGAAGATAGCGAAGCCTGATGCTCAGAGCGCGTCGGCAGAGTGGGCCTGCAAAATCCTTTGATCTGGCTATGAAATGCAACTTCAGACAGCAGTAACCTGGCGGAACTTTTCGCCAGCCAGTTACTCTAAGGACTCTAAAGTTTACCTTCAGGAAAATAGTTAAGTAATAAGTCTTAAAGGAGTATTGCCATGAATATTGCCCATGGAACGGGAACCTCTCAAAGCCTGTGCCCTCCAACAAAGTTTGACACCGAGTCGCTAACGGCCTCTGGCCAATGGACAGTCTGCGAATCAACCAGAAGGCTGCGATCCCATGATTCCAGAGAGCCTGAGCGACAGAAGCTGAAGGAAGCTGCTGCCAGTGGACGCCTGGCGTTTCGGCGAATTCAATACACCAAAGAAAAAGATTACTTTTCGGGTAAGGGAGCACCAAGACCCTTCACTCTCGCTCTGCCGGGGAAGATGATGCCCACCGGGCCCGTAACAGATGGTTTAGGTAAATGGATGGTAGGCATTGTTAACCCCCAATGCCTGCATGTCTACAAACGTGATGCCTACACCAATCATCTGGCGCAGGGCGCTGATGAGAATAAACGGATTGAAAAACACCTGCCTGATCTGCAATCACTGCACGACGCACTTCTTGAGCGCAGCAATAAAGTTTTCTGGGGAGTTTATCCTCGTTTCACCTCGGGACATCTGCAAAAAGACGGAACATTCAGTTTACCAAAGTTGAAATCCGGCAATAAATCCCACCTTTTTCATTACCCTGAACTGATACTCACCAACTACCGCATGGGAGACGTCAAATGCTTTTGCGTATACAAGGACGCACAAATAAATATTTCCGATATCCTTAGACGTAAGAATCAGTGTGAAATTTTACTGGAGCTTGGCCCCTTGCCTCTGGTGGTTTACTGCCACCGCACAGGTTCTGTAGAGGTCTATTTTGATGATGAGCTGGAAAGTCCGCACCTGGCCAGCAATGAGAATTCTCTGAATGATTTTGCCTTCTCACAGGGCTTAGCCCCAGAGCATTTGAGAGCCATGCTGAATTTGCTGCCAATGCCTTTGCGGGCAAAAGCACTGAGTTCGGAATCAACTCTCTCAGCTGATCCAGATACCATGCAGCTACTGCAAGAAGCCATCGAGCTGGTAAGTGATCCCCGTCATTACAGTTGTGAGAGGCTTCTGGAATTGGAACAAAGTGGCTTGCCAATTCACCAGTTTTTTCCTCATGAAGGACGTGTTGAATCTTTACTTGGAATGTTACTGGTTTCCGAATTGATCAGAAACGACCGGCCAAAGCACGAGCAAATCCAGAAACAGGCGGACGAAGCCTGCCGCTTATGTCAGCTGCTTCTGCAAAGCGGTGCAAGACTGGAAAAGAATTTTCCACCCATTTTCAATATGGATGAAAGCTTAAACTCATTAATACCACTGAGCATTATGAACTATGTTTTGGCTGCCTTTGCTCCATTTGATTTTCTGACTCTGGACCATCTCCGGAGACTACCTTTAACCGGTTGCCCGGGAAACGTCATTGAATTTGACCGAATCTGCCGGGAATCCACCCAACAGCAGCGGCAAAGCTTTTTGGAACAATTAATAATACACCATGTGGTTGACTTTAATCCTCCAACTCTCAACGCCCTCGAGTCCCTCTTACTGGCCCTGTTCCATTACGGAGCTTCTCTGGACAATGACGTTCTGAATCGCGTTAAAGTCTATCATGAGGGCAGATATGGTAATGGTAAGAAGATTATTGAGGATCTATCTCTGAATGGTTATATCGAATGGCTTGAAAACCTTCGGGATCAACGGGAAAAATATCCTTTCTACCAGAATTGGCCAGAGCATGTCCGGCAGGCTCAGCGGGAAGTTGAGGAGCTGAAACAATCGCTCGGCCTGAACGATACCGGCGCATCGGCAACATCATTGGTAACCGAGGTTCCGGCGGCATTACAGTTTGTGGTGGAAGCGTTCAGTAAACCGCCGGTCCTGCCTGACAATGTCGGCGATAATGAAAAAACCATCCTGAAAGTATTGCAGCATTATTACCGCCGTCCGGGACCAGAGCGGGTGATAGAGAGCCTTGTCAGACAGACCATGCCAGCCGTGTGGAAACCACTGCACAGTTGCAGTCATGTTCTGCGGGCCAGGAATAATGGGCTCTGGTATATGGAGTTGCTGGAGAAATTTCAGCAACGCTCCTTGCACCCGCAAGAAAAAGAACTCCTTTCTCTGGCGATCATCTACCATGACGCGGCTGCCGAAGATGTCGACAAATCAGTAGAAGAAACGAGTTCAGCTGAATATTTCAAACGGGATCTGGCCGGGCACTATCCTGAAAAGCTGCTGGCTGATATGGCAAAGGCGATAGTCAGCAAGGAAAACGATGTCAAGGGTCAAGACGAGCAGAGCCTTTGTGAGCGTGTGCGCTGGTATCTGCGCATATTACGCTTTGCGGATCGAATGGATGTTATCCGTGGTTGCGGGGTTGGGGCTGATTTCCCAGGATTAACAGTGACTCGATCTCTGGGTTTTGACGCCAGTCTTCTTGACTTGCCATTGCAGCTGACCAGAGAGTTTACCTTCGAGCCTGACAAAAAGACTGAATTCCAACGTCATCTCGAAGCCGCCATGCACGGAGCGGCTGATCTGGCGCGGGTAACCTGGCAACTTCTGGATCGGCGCAGAAAAAACTACGCCCAAGTCTACGGTCTGATCGACAATGGCTCAAAGATCTCCGAAAACTTTGAATGGACTACTGAGCCAGTGCAGAGAATGAACCAGTTTATTGATGACAATGTCCGCCGTAAAATCGCTCAGGAGGCCGGAATTATTACCTGTTCAGACCCCAGCCACAAAGCCTGCAGGGCCGATCAGAACAAAGGGATCACTTATGGTATTCATAACAGCGGGTATGATCTGGGGCAGGTGACGATTCCGGCCGGAATGACACTGCTGGAAAAGATGCAGTACGAACATGACCCGTCGCTGCTAAGCCCGGCCACACAACAGGCAATAGAGCAAGAGGTGCAGCGGTTGAAGAACGAAGGTATTCGGATGAATCCGGGCACCTTGATTCAGGAAACACTGCATTCGGAGGACGCCCGGGAAGTGCTGAAGAAGCGGGGTATTGCTGTGGTCAGCGAGAAGCGGCGCTACTTTAACAACAATGGCTTCCCGGGAGAAAAGGAAATGCTGGTGCCAAAGAAGATACTGAAAAAGCCACGAGAATAGCTCCGGTAAACAGGGGTACACCAGCTCTGTGGCATAAAGCCAGATTCTTCCCTCGCAGTCATCTTAAGTATTATGGCGGGAATCGCTTCCCGATCCATTCCATTCTGCAATTTGTCCCGTGCATAGGTTTTTGCTATACAACTAGTAATAGAAAAAACCCGTGAAAAGGAATTCGCAATGCCCGGTATTGAAAACAAAAGAGATTTACCTCCCTCACTTCAGTCACTGAATGAAACACCTGACAAGAAGAAGCGAAAAAAGGAACAACCCGTTCCCACGCTTCGACTTACAGGGCCTGAAAGCGTGGCAACCAGAGTTTTACGACACCCTCTGAAAATTCGATAACTAAAAAATGGATAAAATATGAAACTAAGAGGACCGCTCAGAGCAATTTGGGGTTTTAATGCTACTAATGACACAACAAATTTAGAAGCTGAACAGAAAAAGTTCAAAGGAAGGAGTGTAGAGCTCAAAAGTCACATTCACCCTGTTAAGTACATTCATCAAGGGCATGTTAATCTCTGTGGTGATGCCTGTGTAGAAATGCTCAGAAGGTTTTATGGTGACGATCCATTATTTGTTACCAGTATAAATCCAGAAAAAGTTGAATCACTTTCTACTAACCCGAGAAGAATATTTAAAGGATTCCCCTTAGAAGAATTTTACGAAGAGTCTATTCGTTCAAATTTCAAATTATCTGAGTTGCAATTTCCTGATTCTTCATACACTAAAGAAGCATTAGTTGAGTCTTTAACTGAACTCATTGCCGAGACACCTATTCTTCTTAGATATCAAGAAAATTGCTTCTATGGTCATTATGCCCTGTTAATAGGCATTATGGGTGATAAATTAGTCATTCATGATCCTTGGTCCGGAGGTAGTCAAATAGAAACTGTAGAGTGGTTACAGTCACTGATTTCAGAAAATGAATTAGAAGCATTTCTTGCACAAAACAAGACGGCTGATGACATACTTCCAACAGGCATTATTACAATAAAAGTTGATTCAGAAGATCCAGAACCTTCAGAGGATTTTGATAGCTTAGTTGCCAGAGTAAAAGAGCGCCTTAACCGTCGACAATGATGTAACTGGTTCCTATGCTGGAGCGGCTGTCGCAAAACTCAGGTTCCCAAGCTGTCGTGCCCTTTGGGCCCCAGCGAGGGAACCCGGACTAAACCCAGCTCCCTGTCTCCAGAATCAGAACGAGATGAAAACGACTTCCTTTTTTCGCCTCAATTAATTAGCTATCGTCGTATATTTTGATTTAATTCTCAAAAATAATATTAACTTGCTTTTTTAGAAAATTATGAATAAGTACCTGGCCAGAATATGCGAAACCAACTGGTTAGGTACTTAAAACCTTGCCTTGATGAAAAATTCTTCTCCACATCATCATTACCTTCCGATTCTGCCGCTATTATTGAATAAGTTTTTCTTTCATCTCAGACAGCAACCCAATGGGTCTGTCTGTGAAAACAAATCTTCACTCTTGAGCGAACTTTCAAGCCGTGTAGGGGAATCATCATTAGGCTGACCGGAGAGGTTCACGTCCGGGTGCGTATGAAGCTTGTCCTACAGAACGCGCCTGCGGTTTATCACTGCGAGTGGCCGCTGCGCTTTAACTGAATAGCTAAATTGATCAGGAGCCGTTGACTGATGATCAGATTACTGGGTACTCCACTTGGCAAAACCATAGCTGCAGCTGCAATCACTCTCGGGACTGCCCTCAGCCCTTTCCAGGCCTTCTCCTTTGAGGATGATGAACTGGTGATCTGGGTAGGCGGTGACAAGGCCTACAATGGTATCCGGGAAATCGGCAAGGAGTTTGAGGAAGACACCGGCATCAAGGTTAAAGTTGAGATTCCGGAAAATATTACCGATCGTTTTCAACAGTCGGCAGCGTCCGGTGGTGGACCAGACATTCTCTTCTGGGCCCATGACCGATACGGTGAATGGGCCCAGAGCGGCCTTCTTTCGCCTGTAAACCCAGCTGCGGATTTCAAAAGCAAGATTGACGATCTGGGCTGGCAGGCGATGACGGTTAGCGGCAAGATCTATGGTTACCCTGTCTCTATGGAGGCTATCAGCCTGATCTACAACAAGGATCTGTTGCCAGAGCCTCCCGGCTCATTTGAGGAAATGTTTCCTCTTAAAGACAAACTGGCCAAACGCAAAGTTACTACCATTATGTGGGATCAGATCCAGCCTTACTTCACTATGCCGATGCTTGCTGCAGATGGCGGCTATGTCTTCAAAAAAACACCGACTGGTTATGATATCAAAGACACCGGAGTCAATAACGCCGGAGCCATGGCCGGTGCCAAAATGCTGACCGAGCTGATTGATAAAGGCGTTATGCCCAGAGGCGTTGATTATGGTGTTATGGAGTCCAGCTTCAACAAGGGCCAGACAGCCATGATGATTACCGGCCCCTGGGCCTGGTCAAACCTGGACAAAACCAAAATCGACGGCAAAGATCTGAATTATGGTGTGGCCGCTTTGCCCAGCGTCAATGGCCAGCGTTCCAAGGCATTTGTTGGCGTCTGGGGAGCCACTTTGAACAGTGCCAGTCCCAATAAAGCCCTGTCTAAAGAGTTTCTTGAAAACTACCTGCTAACAGACGACGGTCTTCGTACTATGAACAGCGATGTTCCGCTGGGTGCTGTGGTCAATAAAAGCTACATGAAGGAACTGGAAAAAGATCCTCGCATCAAGGTTACCTACGAAAATGCCGTCAACGGTTTGCTCATGCCCAATGTACCGGAAATGGGCAAATTCTGGTCAGCCATGGAGTCTGCTCTGATGAACATTACCTCCGGAAGACAGGACTACAAGAATGCGCTCAATGAAGCAGCCAGGCAAATTGTCAACTAGGCTGTCTAGATCCCCTTCTACTTATCTCAATGCAGTGAAATACGACAAGTGATTTCGAGAGCGATTTATGCAGTTTCAAGCCCACCGGATCAGAGTATGTGAGCTAAATCTGCTTCAGGAGTCGACTTTATGGAGGCTGATCAGAAAGCAAAGAGCCCATTGACCTGGTTGGTATGTGGATTAATTGGCATGATTGATCTTGTGCTGCTCTATGGCGTGGCCCTGATGTACTTTCAGGGAGAGTTTGCTTTTGCCCTGATCATTCTGGTGATTGTCTGCGTCGGCACCTGGGTGTTCATAAGCGCTGATGGCTACAACTACCGATATGTTTTCCCTGCAATTCTGGGCGTATCGATATTTATAGTTTTCCCCCTGATCTATACGGTATATGTCGCATTCACAAATTACAGTTCCAGTCACCTTTTATCCTTGGAGCGCGTAAAAATCCTGCATCTGGGCAAAACCTATAAAACAGAGGGTGAGTCCTATCATTTCAGTGTTTATCAGCAGGGGGCTGATTACCGGGTTCTGTTTATCAGTAACAAGGAGACAGACAAGTACCTTATAAGTCAGCCGTTCAACGAAACCGTCATTCCAGTGCCATTGAAAGCTGACTTTTCACCGGACCTTCCTGAAGGCAATGAGCTCCCCCTCAAGGAGACCATAAAGCTACGGAGTACCCTCAAAAAACTGGACGTAGAACTGCCTGACAAGACTGAGCTAACAATGACCAGCCTGAGAAAATTTGGTCCCATGTCAAAAATTTACCGTGACATTGGTAATGACACTCTGCAGGACACGCGTAATGGCAACCTGCTAAAGCCTGATCATACAACGGGCTATTATATCGAAGTGCCTGAAGGGCAGCCTGATTCAGCGGGCAAGCAGGTAAGACCGGGCTTTGTCGTTTATAACGGCTGGGATAATTTTGTTCGGGTGCTGAAAGATCCTGGTATTCAGGGTCCTTTCTTAAAAATTTTCCTCTGGACCCTGGTATTTGCAGCTCTCTCGGTGCTCTTTACCATGACTGTAGGGTTGCTGATGGCCTGTCTGGTGCAGTGGGAACCCCTGAAAGGTAATAACTTTTACCGGCTGCTGTTAATTCTTCCTTATGCAGTGCCAGCCTTCATTTCTATTTTGATCTTCAGGGGCCTGTTTAATCAGAATTTTGGTGAGATCAATATGCTGCTAAACCTGCTCTTTGGGGTTCAACCCGAATGGTTCAGCAACGAGTATCTGGCAAAAACCATGGTCCTGATCGTTAATACCTGGCTGGGTTATCCTTACATGATGATTCTCGCCATAGGCCTGTTGAAGTCTATTCCAGATACTCTTTATGAAGCTTCAGCAATAGACGGCGCCTCTCCCATCCAGAACTTCTTTAACATCACTTTGCCCATGATCATAAAGCCTCTGACACCGCTGTTGATTGCCAGTTTTGCATTCAACTTCAACAACCTGGTTCTGATTGCACTGCTGACTGACGGTGCTCCCAATATCATTGGTGCCAGCACTCCGGCAGGTGCCACCGACATTCTGGTGAGCTATACCTTCCGGATCGCATTTGGCCAGTACGGGCAGGATTACGGCCTGGCTTCTGCCATAGCCACCTTCATCTTCATCATGGTGGGTATCATAGCCTGGGTGAACCTGAAAGCGACTAAACAGGTACTGGAGTGAACGACTATGATGGTACAGCCAAGAAACCTTAAATGCCGGGTGTGGTCTGCCAGAATCTTTATGATTCTCTTTCTCTGCCTGATCATGTTTCCCTTCCTGATGATTATTTCGGTGTCTTTTCGTTCCGGTAACTTTGCTACCGGCGACCTGATACCCAGTAATCCCAGTCTGGAACACTGGTATCTGGCTTTTGGTATTCCCTGGGAAAATGCCGACGGCTCCATCACCCAGTCTCCCTTCCCTGTTCTCCTCTGGTTATGGAACTCTATCAAAGTAGCGTTTATTTCCACGCTGTTGATCCTGCTACTATCAACCACGGGCGCCTACGCATTCGCCAGACTGAGATTCCGATTCAAGGAATCCATGCTTACTGCCATGATGATTCTGCAAATGTTTCCAGCTGTACTGGCACTGGTTGCCATATACTCCCTGTTTGAGCAGATCGGCAACTATGTTCCCTGGTTAGGTCTGGACACTCTGGGTTCGGTAACTGTCGCCTATCTGGGTGGTCTGGCTCTGCACATCTGGTTAATCAAGGGCTACTTCGAAACCATTGATTCATCCCTCGAAGAAGCTGCAGCGATTGACGGAGCAACGCCCTGGCAGGCATTTCGTTTTGTGTTGCTACCGCTATCAACACCCATTCTGGCGGTGGTTTTTATTCTGGCTTTCATTACCAATATTGCTGAATATCCCGTTGCTTCAGTGCTTTTGCAGAGCATGGATAATCTGACGCTGGCGGTTGGCTCGAGACAATATCTGAATCCACAGAATTATCTCTGGGGCGACTTTGCTGCGGCAGCCGTTCTGTCAGGTCTGCCCATCTCTATTATTTTCCTGTTGTGCCAGCGCTGGATTGTCGGTGGTCTGACTTCAGGTGGTGTCAAAGGCTAGCCTGCCGGGTTCAGCGTATAAAAAACGGAAAACCTTATGGCTGAAGTTAAGCTTGTCAATATTTCCAAAAGCTATGACCAGGGCAAGACCTGGGTTCTCAAGAATATCAACCTGAACATTGCAGAGGGTGAATTCATTGCGTTTATCGGGCCTTCTGGCTGCGGTAAGTCCACTCTGCTTCGAATGGTCTGTGGTCTTGAAGATATCACTGAAGGAGAAATGTACATTGCCGGAGAGCAGGTGAATGACTGGCCACCGAACGAGCGCAGGGTAGGCATGGTCTTCCAGTCATACGCTCTTTATCCACACATGTCGGTGGCCGAAAATATGGCCTTTGGTCTGAAGCTGGCAAGAGCCGATAAATCGTTAATCAAAAGCCGGGTTGAAGAAGCCGCCCGAATTCTCCAACTGGAAGCCCTGCTGGATCGAAAGCCAAAAGCCATGTCCGGAGGTCAACGACAAAGGGTGGCTATCGGCCGCTCCATCGTGCAGCAACCAAGGGTCTTTTTGTTTGATGAGCCGCTGTCCAATCTCGATGTCGCGCTCCGGGTTCAGATGCGGCAGGAAATAGCCCGACTCCACAACCGTCTGCAAACAACGTCTATCTACGTCACCCATGACCAGATTGAAGCCATGACTCTGGCAGACCAGATTGTTGTCCTGAGCCCTCTGGCTCAGGGGGCAAAAACTAACCTGGAGCAGGTTGGCAAGCCATTGGAGCTTTATCACCAACCCGCCAACCTGTTCGTTGCCGGATTTATCGGTTCACCCAAAATGAATTTCTTTGACGGTTTTATTGAAGAGACCGGCAACAGCGAAACCCGAGTCAAATTAACCACCGGTGAAGTACTCCGGACAAATGTTGACTGCCAGGATGCCAAAAAGGGTGACAGGGTCGTGCTGGGCATTCGACCCGAAGATGCTCTGGCAGAAACGGATAATGGCAACGCTGTCGAAGGCAAGGTTGAGACGTTGGAGCGTCTGGGCGCCGAATCTTACATATACATGAGCCACGATACCATTCGTGAAAACTTTATTGTCCGGGTAGAAGACTCAAAAAAACGTGATGCAGGCAGCAAGATGAAAATTGAGCTTCCGGTTCAGTTTTGTCACCTCTTCAACGCTGAGGGCAAGGCTTTTCCTCGTACCCAGGCGCCAGCCCACGACTGATAAGAGAGAGCGTTATGTCTGATCCTGATCTGATTGAACAGCTGGCCGGGTACTATCGCGTTTCTGGAGAATACAGTGACTGGGCGGGTGAGCCTGTCAGCGTCCCCATCGAATACAAATTGCCAATTCTCGCCGCCATGGGATTGAACGTTGAATCTGACGATGCGATAAAACAGGCGATCACAGACTTTGAACAACAGAGGTGGCAGCAACTGTTGCATCCCGTTTCTGTCTTCACACAGGGACAAGCCTATCAGGTCAGTCTGCACCTTGAAGATCAACAGCTGGGTCAGCTGTTCAAAGGCGAAATAATACTGGAAACCGCTGGCCACCACTCACTGAATCTGAATACTGACGATATGCCCATAGAGGAAAGTTGCAATTTTGGGGGTAAAATCTATCATCACCTGACGTTCAAATTACCGGATACTTTGCCCCTTGGTTACCATCGGCTCTCGCTGCAAAGTAACAATACGCAAGACTGTGCACTGATAATTATTGCTCCTGAAACCTGTTACGAACCTGAAGGACTGGGCAGTGGCAATAAGATATGGGGCAGTGCAATCCAACTTTACACACTCCGAACTCGTCATGATTGGGGTATGGGTGACTTTTCAAGCCTGAGTCAGTTGGCGACTCAACTGGCAGAGCAGGGCGCAGATGTTATTGGTCTGAATCCTATTCATGCCCTTTACCCTGCCAACCCTCTTCATGCCAGCCCCTACAGCCCATCAAGTCGAACCTTTATTAATCCCTTGTATATCGATATCACAGCTGTGCCGGACTTCAGGGAATGTGACGAAGCCCGGACGCGATTTGAAGAGCCAGAGCTCAAAGAACAACTGCAACGGGCAAGAGATCAGGAATACGTAGACTACAGCCTGGTAGCGTGGCTGAAGTTTGGTTTTCTGAACACACTGTTTGAACACTTCTATCAACAGCACCTTAACCCCGAAAGCTCAAGGGGAAAAGCTTTTCTGGATTTTTGCAGAAACCGTGGCCCGGCTCTGGAGCAACATGCCCTCTATGAAGCTATTTATGAGCATTACAAAAAGCTGAACATCAATAACTGGGGATGGCCATGCTGGGAGCCTTTGTTCCAAAACCCTGAATCCAGTGCCGTTAAAGCGTTTGCTAGCGATAACCGAAAACGCATTCAATACTATATGTACTTACAGTGGCTGGCTGAAGATCAGCTGGCCAAAGCCCAGGAAGCGGCCATTGAAGCCGGTATGCTGGTGGGCATCTATCGTGATTTGGCCGTAGGTGTGGACAGTGGCGGCTCTGATGTCTGGAGTCATCGCAGCCTGTATTGTCTGGATGCAGGCGTTGGTGCGCCCCCGGACGGTGTCGCTCCCCAGGGACAGAACTGGGGTTTGCCTCCCTTTAATCCGCAGGTGCTAAGGGCTCAGCAGTACCAGCCCTTTATTGAAATGGTTCAGGCTAATATGAGCCATTGCGGGGCTTTGAGAATTGATCACGTCATGGGACTACTGAGACTCTGGTGGTGCCCCAAGGGCAAAACCGCTGACTATGGTGCCTATGTCTATTATCCCCTTGAGGACTTACTCGGCATCATCAAACTGGAGAGCCATCGTCGTCAGTGTCTGGTATTCGGAGAAGACCTCGGGACAGTTCCGCCTGAAATTCAGGCCACTTTGCCACCGGCCCTGTTCTATTCCAATGAAGTGGTTCTTTTCGAATGCCTGGGTGATCATTTTACGCCACCTCTGGACTATAAACCGATGGCTTTGACCTGTATCAGCAACCATGACATCCCTCCTCTGAAGGCCTGGTGGAATTGTCTGGATCTGGATTTGCGTCTGCAATTGGGTATTTATGATCACAACCGGACACTGCAAGAGAAAGAGGCAAGACACAGGGAAAAGCTGGCTTTACTGAAAACACTTTCGAGCATCCATGAGTTTCCTGCAGGCATGAACCCACACGATATTTCCACCATGGGATACTCAAGGGACTTAATGGAAAAAGTGCATTATTACCTGACTAAAACAGCTTCAAAAATCACCGTGGTTCAGCTGGAAGAGGTTTTGCAAATTGACTCCCCGGTGAATATTCCCGGGACCAGCGAAGAGTATCTAAACTGGCGCAGGAAGTTGACCGATACTCTGGAAAATATTTTTGCTGATGAATCCAATCGGTCGTTTTTTAACAACATGACGGTGATTAGAAAGAGCGGTTAAGTTTAACGCCATCAAAGTGCAAAACAGAATGCGGCCGCTTTAATAGGAAACGACAGGCTGCAAGTGTTAACTGTTCGTCTGTCGCCTATAATCAAACAGCTTATCCACTTCATCCAAGGCAGCCTTGATCTGATCAATGACCTTCAATGCCGCAGCTCCCTGACCGGCCTTCAGGTGCTCGTATATCTGCAATTGGTAGTGATACAGGACTTTCCCGCCATAACCGACTCTAACATCAGTTTTAGGGGCATTCAGTTTATCAACGGGCTTACCATACTGTTCAACAAAGTACTCCTCTGTATCCCTGACAATACTGCCCAATTCAGCCCTTGAGACAAGAGCCCATCCAATATCGCATGACTTAAGGCCTTTATTAACAGCATCAACATAATACTGCAGAACTTCTTTTGTAAAAGGGTCCTGTACCGCTTTTGGAAGTGCTGTAGCAGAGACAGCTACAGGAGCAATGGTCGTTGAAGCATGAGCCACCTCTGAACTTTTTATACTGATGGCCAGATACCCTTTGTTTCCATGAATGGCTACAGGATCTGAAACTGGCGGAGCTACAACGCCGTAAGCTCTGGCATATGCCCTGGCCTCATTCATCAAAGTAGTTCTTCCTTTCCTCAGTTCATCGGTGGTGTAGATAAGCATACAAACAGCTTCCTCATTGGAGCGTTTGTCATTATCGATGACGAATTGGGCTTCAATACTTTCAGGGCTGGTAAACCCGGGCTTTTTGTACTTGATCTGACTTTCAGGTATATGGGCTATGATATTGTGCGACTGATCCAGAAGTGCAACAGCCGGATAGAACAGCTGTTCTTTGTCGCCATCCTTGACCACGTAGCTGTTAATATTCACTTTATGAATACCCGTTGGCGGCAGACTGAAAGCCAGTACCGGAGTCTCTCCGGTGGATTGTTTTAACCTTGAAGTAAAGTCATTAACGACAACGTTAGTCTTTTTTTTATCGCCGGGATAACTGATTGGCTGACAGGTAATATGTTTAACCGAGTTGTACACTTTGCCTTCTGAGTCTGGCTGCCTGACTATCTCTTCGCGGCTATTGAAAAAAGTACAGCCCGTCAGGGTTATCACAGGGACAATAATACACAGCGAAAGAATCTGTTTTTTCCGCATTCCAAACACATCCCGTCGTTTATAAGATCTTCTTAATGCTGCGTTAATTTGGCCGCCTGGAGTGCCAACTGTTCTGATACCTCTCAACAAACTCATAAACTGTATACCTGAATTCACGATCAACAAAAAATTGCAGCATTTTTTCACTATCAGTAACAGTATTGCCGCACAGGCTCTGGGAGCCTGTCTGCAAACATAGTCGTATTTGTGTCAGACAGGATAAAAAACTCTATTATCTGCTATTTTTTCCTGTTTACTTTGCTGATTGCGAATCTCTGGTCTAGATTTTTTACGGGTATGCCGAAAACATAATTCTCAAAGTCATTCGGTTTATTTACTCAAGCCGCCATGAATATGTGATGGCTTCAGGATCTTGGGAAACCGCATCTTCATGGCAACAGGCCAGAGCAACTTAGCCAACGGTTAGCTCTGGTCAACTGTCGTACACACACAAGGTAAATAGCAATGATTCAGATACAGAGTACTCTGTCTGCTCTGGGTCGCAGTATTGGGGTTATTTCTCTCGCTTCCCTCCCTGCACTTTCCTGGGCCTTTGAAGAAGTTAACGTTGATTTTCACGGCTATGCCCGCTCTGGCGTAGGTCGTTCAGCAGAAGGAGGAGATCAGGCCTGCTTTAAAGCGGCTGGGGCACCCGCCAAGTACCGCTTGGGTAATGAGTGTGAGACCTATACCGAGCTGAAGTTTGGTGCTGAGTTGTCTAATGATAATAATACCTCGTTCAGGCTGGATACCAATATCGCCTATAAGGTTTTCCAAAATAATGACTGGGAAATGCCCGGAATGGGTGACGATTATTATGGCAACAATGAGTTTGCCCTGAGGGAAGTCAACTTACAGGCCACTAATATCATTGAGGGTATGCCGGAGGCTATGCTCTGGGCGGGCAAACGCTTCTACCAGAGACATGATGTTCATATGAATGACTGGTACTACTGGGATGTTTCTGGCCCCGGAGCCGGTATTCAGGATATCGATATTGGCATAGGCAAGTTTGATATTGCTTGGCTAAGACATACACCCATCGTTGAATATTTTGACAGCAGTGGGTCTTACGAAAAGCAAGCTGTTGAAACCGATGTCATAGATCTCAGACTAAAGGATTTGAGACTAATGGATAATCTCAGCCTTGAACTGGGAATTGACTACGGGAAGGGAAATCCTCCTGACAAGCATGAAAACAAGGAGGCCCTTGATAAGGACGGATGGATGCTTACAGCTGAGTTGACTTGGGAGGTTCTGGATGGCTTTAACAAGTTTGCAGTGCAATACGCTAGTGATGGCATGACGGGTCCAGGTGTTGGCTCAACCGGACGAGATATTGTCTCAGCAGAATGGTACAAAGGTAACAAGCTCTTCAGGGTACTTGATCATGGCTCGTTCTCTCTGAGTGACCAGATGGACATCATGTACGTTGCAGCATGGACTCAGGTCGAATACGACGAAGAAGCTCAAAGGCTGAGTGGGTTGCCCGATGACCCCCTCTCCTTGCCTGACAAAAGAACTTGGATAACTGCAGGTATCAGACCCATCTGGAAATGGACTGAAATCACCAGTACTGCAATTGAGCTGGGTTGGGACAAAGTAGAAAATGCCTTTTATGATAGCTCTTTAAACGGTGGTAAAGGTCAGGGCTTTGATAGTCAAGTGACCAAATTTACTATAGCTCAGCAGTTCCATCCAAAGTTTGGAGCGTTTGTCAGACCCGTTATCAGAGTGTTTGCCACCTATGCCAAATGGGATGGGATCGAACAGGACTGGATATTAACTCCAAAGGATGAAAGTGATCCAGACTCCAAAGACGTCATGTGCATTGGTGAATACTCTGCAGATCAGTGTTATAGCGCTGCTGGTCTGGGATATTTCGATACAGGCACCTCTGCGACTCAAATCATAAGAACCTTTGGCGCTGAGACCGACGGCTGGACATACGGCGTGCATTTTGAAGCTTGGTGGTAATGGTTTAATCGGTAACTCTTATAACCAAAATAAGGCTGCATTGAGGTGGCCTTATTTTTTCTTGTATTTAACGCATATCTCCAGCCTTGAACAATAAACTTATACCCGCAACAACAAACAAAAATATAAGACACCCAAAACATAAGACACCCATAATAAAATATAAAAAATATAAGACACCCATAAAAAATGGCTCTTCAGGGAAAAAATATAAGAATATAAGACACCCATAATATCAAAATATAAGACACCCATAAAACAAAATATAAAACACCCATAAAAAATGGCTCTTCAGGGATATCTGTGGGAATGTAAGACACCCACAAGAATGTAACAAGAATATAAGACACCTATAAAACAAGAATATAAGACACCCATAAAAAATAAGACATTCAAAAACTGCATCCCCAAAAAGGATCAGAAAATCTATCTTCAACCAGCGTATCAACGAGCCACACAGCGCCATCCAACGAACAGAAGCTGTTCAAGCCATAATTCAGACAATGCAAATTCATTCCGAGATAAATCGAAGAGAGATAAAGAGAGGACCTTTGACGCCTTGACAGACTTCTACGCTAACCTGTCAAGTACAAACGACTACAGGCGTTTAAACCTCGAAGCCACTTCTGTCCGGCTTCAAGTGCATAAGTCTTCATTGCCTCCAGACGACCAACTGCCCGATAAAAACGATTATTACATTGCATGGTTTTCAACCACTCATCCGGATCAATTTCCAGTCTTTGAAGAATAGGAGGGGTATACGACGGGATGGAACCTTTCTTATCTGTCCTGACAATGCGGCCACTCCAGTCAACCAGTTCCAGATAGTCGTGAAGAAGGTAGGGAAGGGCAATGTCCGTATTCTGGCCCTGCAAACAAAAAGGTTTCAGGGTCAGCGGCTGTTTTTTAGTCTCAGAATGTGTAACCTGCTCCACGCGTTCCTGAATCGACGTGTAGTCTGATGCTTCCGGTCTTTCTACCTTTCCAGCCCGAATCGGATTCAAGTCAACATAGGTCATGCAGGTCAGTAACGCTGCTTCGTCCAGCAGTGCCTGGCTTTTAAAACGACCTTCCCAGAAGCGTCCTTTACACTCGTCTTCTTTATTGGCCTCACGAGCAAGATGTTCATTCAGGCAGCGCATAAACCAGCTGATATCCGTTAAACGACGCCGGTATTGCTCAGCATATTCATCAATACGGGCCAATTCAGCGCTGCCCAGTTTGTCAGCGGCCAGATGCCTTTGCACCAGGAGCGGACCTCTGAACAAGGTCGTCCAACGATGAAGCACCTCATTCCGTGACCAACCTCTGGCAGATGACTGATTGATGTGCAAAACCACGTGATAATGGTTCGACATGACAGCGTAAGCGCAGACTTCGATAGCAAAGACTGAAACCAGTTCCCGGAGTTTATCCACCACCCATTGGCGGCGATGCTCGTAGTTCTTGCCAGTCAGGTGGTTCTCTCCACAGAGGTAAGCCTGACGAACACATCTTGCCGTGCAGTGATAATAAGGCGTTGAGCTGGGGTCAATCAGAGTATTGCGGGCCTGAGCCATGGACTCACCTGTCTGGGTAAAAAATCAGTGATGGATGAAAAAGTAGACCAAGTGGATGGTAAAGCAAATTTATGGGTGTCTTTTTTCTTTAATTTATGGGTGTCTTTTTTCTTTCATGAATAAAACAAGTGTTTAATATCTTTCTGAATGCTTTTCGGAAGCATTGTCAATTCCTGTCCTCTTGAATGTCTGTCTACAGCACAAATGCAGCGATACTCAAGAGGGCGAAAACAAAAATGGGCTTTGTGCTTTTCTAACGTATCGTTAAAATAACACTTCAATTTTGGTTTTTTTTCTGTAGGCCCTTCTAATTCATTTTCTTCTAAAATAGGGAGAACTCCATATCTGAAAACGCTTCTAAGAGCTAACTTAGAATACTTTATTGGAGATTTTGACATAGCTAAAAGTAGAGGTTTGCCTTTAACCTTAAGAGACTCTGGTTCAATTCCATTATTTCTTATTTGTTCTAACGCAAGCTCTCTGAGTTGTGGAAAGTTATCCCATTTTTTTAAAAAAAGTAGTTCTAGCGCATTGTCACGAACCCTATCTTTTTGATAGCAATCTGCCCCATTCTTAATCAAAAGCTCAATAATATTTGCTAGCTTTTTAGAAATAACTTTGTCCGAAGAATTACTTTTTATTACTTTAATCAATGGGCTCATTCCTGCATCGTCAGAAACATTAGGGTCCAGCCCTTTGTGCAACAAAGTTTTCCATGCCTTTAAAGAATATAATTCTGGATATCTTGACATCGCTAAAAGTAGAGATTGGAGATCAACCATAATAGAGTCAAGTTCAATTCCATTATTTCTTATTTGTTCAAGTGCAGATTCTCTAAGCTTTGTAAAGTAATCCCATTTTTTTGAGCAAAGTAGTTGTAGCGGAGTTTCACCAGAGCCACTTTCTTGATTGCAATCTGCCCCATTCTTAATCAACAGTTCAATAATAGTTGCTAGCTTTTCAGAAGAATTCTTATCCAAAGATTTACTTTTTATTACATTAATCAATGGGCTCATTCCTGAATCGTCAGAAACATTAGGATCTAGCCCTTTGTGCAACAAAGTTTTCCATGCCATTGAAGAATAATAATCTGGATATTTTGACATAGCTAAAAGTAGAGGTTTGCCAACAGCCATAATAGAGTCAGGATCAATTCCTTTATTTATTGTTTGTTCAATTGCAAGCTCTCTGAGCTTTGGAAAGTCATCCCATTTTTTTGAGCAAAGTAGTTGTAACGGAGTTTCACCAGAGCCAATTTCTTGATAGCAATCTGCCCCATTATTAATCAACAGTTCAATAATAGTTGCTAGCTTTTGATTAATAACGTCATCCATAGACTTGCTTTTTATTACATTGGTCAATGGGCTTTCTCCAGCATCAGAAACATTAGGGTTTAGCCCCTTTTTCAACAAAATTTTCCATGCCATTGTTGAATAATTTCCTGGAAATGTTGACATAGCCAAAAGTAGAGGTATGCCACGAACCATAATAGAGTCAGGTTCAGTTCCATTATTTATTATTTGTTCAAGGGCAAATTCTATGAGCTGTGGAAAGTCACCCCATTTTTTTTTGCAAAGTAGTAGCAGCGGAGTGTCACCAGCGCCATTTTGTGGATTGCAATCAGCCCCGTTCTTAATAAAAAGTTCAATAATAGTTGCTATCTTTTCAGAACGAGCTTTATCCATAGAGTCATCATCTGCCGCCCATATTACATACATCAGTGGACTGATTCCCAGATTATCAGAAATATTAGGATTTATTTTATTCAAAGTTTCTTTCCATACTTCTAAGGAGTATCGATCAGGCTTTATACTCATTGATATAAGGTCTGCTCCTCCAAGCCCACAACCAGGATATTGATACGTCCCAACACTTTGACCAATTGTTCCAAACATGCTGCATTCTTCCTTCTTAAACTCTCAAGTTATAACTTTTGATTGTTTGAATGCTTATTAGTTTCCTGAATAGCCTAACCCTATAGTTACATCAACTGACATATAACTACTCAACCATACGAAATCATATTTTCTGACTGATTGTTCAGGCACTCGCGGCAACTGCTCCTGCGTTGCTCTAGCTCCTGCATCCATGCAGTCGTGATGCGTTGCAACTCTGGTCACATAGCTTGCTATGTTCCCGTCGTTGCGCCTTGCAGAGCACCTGCCCAATAAGCCAGAAATATTCGATTCCGTATGGCTGAGTACTCATGAGCCGTAGCCCCGTCAGGGGCAAATACAAACCCTCTAGAAATGCTGCAGGACAATGAAATTGCTGAATTCCTGGCCGAAGCCCATCTGGACGATGATCCTGCCGTGTTCACTGATCATTTTTTAACCACTTATTTGCAGTTTGTTACTTCCCTGAAGTTTGAGAAACCACCCAAAGGTTAATCCCAGACTTATCCACAGCCTCTGGGGATACTTTTAGAAGACAGCTGACTTTAATAATGACCTGAACGGTTCAAATAGGCCGCCGCTCCGGTTAACCCGGGATTTTCAGACAATATGAGCCATGTTGGTATGCCTGACATGTAGTCTTTCATCTTGTCTCTGTTCTCAAAGGCCTTACGGAACGTTCCTCTGGCAAACAGCGTTTTAACTTTGGGGATAATGCCGCCCGCAATGTAGACACCACCCCTTGCTCCCAGAATCAGTGCAGCATTCCCGGCGGTATTACCCAGAATCTCAAAAAAGTGATCCAGCACTTCGTAAGCGAGAGAATCCTGTTCTTCCAGAGCCTGAACTGTAATATCTGCCGCCTGCAGTTTATCCATCCGACCATCCAGGCTCGAGTGCGCTTCATAAAGTAATTCCAGACCTGAGCCGGAAAGTATTCTCTCAACTCCCAGCAACCCCCCAACTTCTTTTCGGATAAATCTCCAGACACTGATATCTCTTTCAGTAGAAGGTGCAAAGTCGGCATTGCCCCCTTCTCCGGGCAAAGCTTGCCAACCCACAGGCGTTTCGATCAATCCACAAAGCCCCAGACCGGTTCCGGGACCAATTACCAGCTTGACGGCATCAGGATCAAAGTCCAGCTCAGGCCCAACAGGCATGAGTTCGCTTACAGGAAGGTGAGGGACCGCCAGAGCCTGTGCGGCAAAATCATTGATCAGTGCCATCACTTCCAGTTCAAAGTCTTGTTTGAACTCTTGCTGATTAATTTTCCAGTGGCTGTTGGTGAAATTTACCCTTCCACCCACGACCGGGCCTGCAACAGCAAGACAGGCCCTGGCAATGGTTTCAACCCGCTGATTTTTCAGATAGAGCCGAACGGCATCTTCCAGATCGGAATAATCAATACTCGACATCGTCTGAATGCCTTCCAACACCAGACTGTCAGGTTTCACCAGGGCAAAGCGGGCATTGGTACCACCAATATCCCCCACCAGAGATTGCAATACTTCAGTCATCGGATACATCCAGGCCAACAGGCTTCATGACAAGTGAGGATGTCAGTATTATAATCCTGCGCCCGAACTCCTGACCTGAAAATGCCTGAAAAGCTCCCGGACTCTCTATGACAGTTGCTTCAGAAAACTCAACCAATGGCTATGACGCCCGTTTTGGAGGAAGCCGCAGGCTCTATGGCAACGATGCTGTAGACCGACTGAGACAATCTCATGTCTGCGTCACAGGCATTGGCGGAGTCGGCTCATGGGCAGCAGAGGCTCTGGCCAGAACCGGGGTAGGGACTATTACTCTGATCGATCTGGATGATGTCTGTGTCACTAACATCAATCGTCAGCTTCATGCCACCACTGAAACCATTGGCCAGTCCAAATGTGAAGTGATGGCCAGCCGCATTCAGTCCATTAATCCGGACTGCCAGTGCCATGTTATTGAAAACTTTGTAACGACCGAAAATGTGTCTGAACTGATCAGTCCGGACTTTGATTATGTATTGGATGCCATAGACAGTTTCAGAATCAAGGCCGCCCTGATTCATCACTGCAAAAGAAACAAGATTCCTGTCATCACAACCGGTGGGGCGGGCGGTCAGGTCGATCCTACCCAGATTCAGATTGCCGATCTTACCAAAACCTGGCACGACCCTCTGGCAAAAAAAGTCAGAAACCATCTGAGAGATTTCCACGGCTTTACTAAAAACAGCAAGCGGAAGTTTGGTGTCGATTGTGTCTTCTCTTCAGAACAGGCCGTTTATCCTCAGCCCGATGGCACAGTGTGCCAGCAGAAGCCTGCTGATATGGGTTCTACAAAAATGGATTGTGCCAGTGGTTTTGGCGCCACCACTGTTGTGACGGCTACGTTTGGCTTTGTGGCTGTGTCTCGAATCATTAAAAAAATCATCGATAAGAAAACTTAAGAAACTGGTCAGATGCTTAATTGTCTCCCCAGTTTATATCATCTTTCATTTCTTCCGGAAGCTGATTGTCCCGGGCTTTGTCCAGAGCTGTGCGCATTTTCTGCGAGTCTTCATCACTCAGTTTTTCGGTGCCTTCCTGAATTACATCTTCGGTACCTTCTTCAACCGGTGCAAACATATCTTCAATCCGCTTTTCCATTTCCTCGTTCAAAAACAGAATTTCAATTCTACGATTGGAGCTGGATTCAGGGTTTTCAGGGTCGCGCAGTACCCGGTCAGCCATACCCAACACCATCATAATCCGGGACTCCTCCAGTCCTCCGAAAACCAGTGTTCTTCTGGCAACCTGAGCCCGGGCTGATGACAGTTCCCAGTTTGAATAGTTATTCCTCTGAAAGCCTGAGCTGTCGGTATGACCGCTGATCATGAGACTGAAAGAAAGTTTGTTCAAAATAGGGGCCATCTCAAGCATTAAATCCTGAAAAAATGGCTGCAGTCTCGCGCTCCCCTTTTCAAACATATTCTTCTTGTTATTGTCCAGAATGACAATGCGTAAGCCTTCCGGTGTTTTCTCCAGATCAATGTAATCTTCATATCTTCCAGCTGATTTACTGCCGCCTACCAATTTTTGTAATTCATCGGACAGCTTGTCGAAAATCAGCGTGTTATTCAGGGTTTTGTCCATATCCTCAGCAATAACTTCAGTCTCTTCCCTGCCTCGATTGTTTGCCCCTGGTCTGGGAATATTCACCAAAGTATTCATTCCCCCAAAATTAATGGGCTTGGAACTGCTTGGATGGCGGAATGAGCCCGGATCTTCAAAATAGGTGGCAATGGCTTTCTTCTGTTCCTTGTCCGTGGCGCTCATGATCCAGAGCAAAAGAAACAAAGCCATCATGGCAATGGCAAAATCAGCAAAGGCTACTTTCCATGAACCGCCATGATGTCCATCACCATGACCGCCATGTTTCTTTTTAATGACAATGACATGATCTTTACTCATGAGCCGTCCAGCAACTCTTCCAGTTCACTAAAAGTGGGGCGTTTGTCCGCAAAAAGCATTTTCCTGCCGGAATCCACTGAAACAACAGGAGGAAAACCGGACTTGTTACTGCCCAGCCCCACCCTGATGCAATGAAATGCTCTAATCTCCTGATCGATTGAGTGACCAATGGCCGTTGCACAGGGTCCTACTAATCCGTAGGCCATAAATATGCCAAGAAAAGTACCTGTCAGAGCCGCAGCAATCAATCGGCCCAGTTGATCCATTGGGCCATCTATCGCACCCATAGTAATAACGATACCCAGTACTGCCGCGAGAATACCGAAACCCGGCAATGCATCAGAAATCAGCTGCAGAGCATCCGCCGGACGCATCATTTCTGACTCCATGGATTCAATTTCTTCCTCAATAATGGTTTCGTATTCGTGGGGCTCAATGCCGTCTACCAGTGACAACCTGAGGTTTTCAGTAATGAAGTTATAGATATGAGGGGTCTTCATTATCAGAGGGTATTTGGAAAAAACATCGCTGTTTTCAGGGTTTTCTATATGCTCTTCAAGCGCCTTGGTCCCTCCCTTTTTTTTCGCCATATTGAACAACGTATACAAAAGAGAGAGCAGCTCATCAAAATATTCACGATTAAAACCTGAATTATTGACGGTATAAACCAAATGTCGCCCGGCCGCTTTGACAACATTCGTTGGGTTGGCAATCATAAACGCCCCCAAGGCGCCACCACCAATCATCACTATTTCTGCTGGCTGCCAGATAGCCCTCATTTCACCACCCGCAGCCATAAAGCCACCAAAGATGCAGCCTAGCTGGATAAGCAGCCCCAAGATTTTCATAACACTATTCCCTGTTCCATTCTTCCAGCAGCGAGCGCAGTCTTAGAACAGCCTGACGGTGTAACTGACAAATACGGGCCTCCGTCAGATCCAGAGCTTCTCCAATTTCTTTCATATTCAGTTCATGAACATAATAGAGATTCATCAAATGTTGCTCTCGTTCCGGTAACTCCTTTAAAGCATTTGCCAGGGCCCTGCTGCGCTCCCCTCCCATGGCAACCACTTCTATAGAGTCATCCTGATTAACCTCTATGATTTTGCTGTCAGCCTCACCCTGCATCAGCCCATCCAGACTCAGCAGATTGTCGGAATTACTGCTCTGCAACATGCGGTGGTATCGCTCAAGGCTGACACCAAGCTCTTTTGCAATTTCTGACTCGGACGGAGCCCGTCCCAGCTTTGTATTAAGCGTCTGAATTGCCTTCCTGATCTTCTGTCCGTGTTCCCGATCTGTTCTGCTGCGCCAGTCCCACTGTCGTAACTCATCAATCACTGCGCCTCGAATCCGGGTTTTGGCAAACTGTTCAAAGGGGACTTTGCGGCCCGGATCGTAACGACTGGCAGCATCCAGAAGCCCCATCATCCCGGCTTGCAAGAGATCATCCCGGGAAATGTTACTACCCAGACTACTGGCCAGATGCAGCACAATCTTTTTGACCAGAGACAAGTGCTGTTTAACCAGAACATCCCGCTGATTTCCTGCCTGTTGGCGATAAGCGTCAAGTCCTTTTTGCTGCATCTCAGCCACTAAGTTGCTACTGGATCACAAGATCCGTAATCAGACAGTCATCCACCCTTGCTCCCACCCTCTCTTTCTCGAGCAGGGCATTGACTCTTGCCAGCGTTTCAGCACGGATAATCTCTGTAACTCCCCCGGCTTTAACCTCTTCAAACGAGAGTGAGCCCAGATAGTTGATGACTTCATTACGAATAAGAGGCCGGTAGGCTTCCAGTGTTGCGATCACGGTTTCATCCCGTACCATCAATGACTGTTTTATCTGCATATATCGAGGTCGGGCATCACTTTTGAGAGTGATAATAAATGGCTCAAGCACCATAAAACTGGGTGGTCCCAATGCTGCAGCTTGCGGTTGCGGCTGCTGTTGCTGTTGCTGTTCCTGTTGCTGCGGCGGATTCATCATTGTCATTGCCACAAAAGCGCCACCACCCGCCAGCAACAGCACCAGAAGAATAATGATGATGATTAATAACTTGCCGTGGCCTGAATTTTTGTTTTCAGAGTCACTGCCTTCTTTTTCATCTGCCATGAGTCCAGAAACTCCTTTTCCGATGATCTGTTAAACGAAATGATCCAATAATCTGCCGCCATGAAGCCTGAATTGTTCCTGGGCGCTCTGATAACCATTTGATTCAAGACAACCATCGGCGGTGGGCAGATATTCTGAAGATTGTTCCGACGTATCAGCGTCTTTCTGGCTACCCACATCCACTGACATTTGCCCCAGAGTCAGTGATTCACTATTAAGAGCTTCCCGCAGGCGATCTCCGTGAAGCAGCAGCAAGTCTCTGGCAGCGGGTGTTGCTGTTATCACCTGAAGGCTGACAGCGTCTCTGTCAACGCTAACCGTCAGCGTTACACGACCCAATTCCGGTGGGTCTAACCGAAACTCCATTTTCTGCTCACCCTGCTTAATCATTTGCACCACTGTCTGCCCGAAGGGTCGCTGAGCTACTTCAGGTTGCAGGAAAGGTTGCTTAACTGTGGCTGACTGGGCTGCTGATGATGGCTCAGTCATCTGAATGGAAACAGGCTGTTGGGAGGTTTGAGGCGTCTGATTAACGATGGCCTGTATTGACTCGGTCTGCTGTACCAGCGCAGGCGCTGTTTTTAAAGTAACCTTCCGTTCCACTTCGAAATTGAACAGAGACAGCGGAGCTGGAATTTCTTTTGATCCATGGTGATTTTTTATCTCCGGCGCTTTGGCTTCTGTCTGGATCTGATCCGGTTTCAGAGTGATTTCCGGCTTAAATTTTCCTGTCTGGTGATCGACTTCCTCTACCAGATTAACATCCGTTAATGGTTTTTGAGTCTGAGACACCCACTGAGTATTAACCGGAGTCAGAGAGACCTCTGATTCCTGTGGTCGAACAGGCAGGCGGAGTTTTTCAGATTTTCCGGGCATTGACAGATTTAAATCAGGCCGTTCAGTAACCCCTACTGTTAAAGAGGTACTTTTTATTTCTACGGCGGACTGTTCAGGTTTTGCTTCTCTGGTCAGTATCGGTAAGCTGGTGACGGGAATATGCTTTGTCAGCTCTGAAACGTCAGGGTTTGCCAAGGGTAAATCTGTTTTTGCCTGCCCATCAACAGGTATCAACCCTGCAGCCAGAAGCTCCGGAGAGACTAACTCTGTGGATGCAGATTCTATTGAGGAAAACTGTTGAAGAACAGTTTCAAATGTCAACTCAGAAGAAGTAGTAACTGTCTCAGCAGCCGCCATGACCTGCGGTTGAGCACCATCAACCGATGGCGCTGAACTCGATAGAGATAACAACGAAAAAACTGGCAGAGCCTGGTTTTCCATTCAAACCGCTCCGTTACTGAATAGTGGCAATCGCAGCTTGAGGAAGGGAAATATGGGCCCAGGCTTCCTGTATTTCTTTTAGCAGCCCCATAACTTCACTGATAGCAGTCAAATCATTTTTTGCATTGGCCTCAGTTAAACGTCTGATGCAATAGAGATATAACGATTGGAGATTTCCGGCCAAGTCACCACCTCTTTCAAAATCCAGAGACTGTTCCAGCACCAGCAGAATTTCGATAGACAGGGAGAGGCGATCAGACTTGTTGGTCAGATCCTTTCGCTCAATGTGGTGGCTTGCTTTAGCCAGATTGTCCATCAGTTTGGTAAACAACACACCCACCAGCTGAACAGAATCAGACGCTTCTACACCCGCTTTTTCCTGTTGCTGATAAGCACCCAGACCTTTTTTCTTCATGACCCTCTCCATGATCAGGAATTATTGTTATTCAGACTATTCAGACTGCTGGTGATCCAGTCACTGGTTCCACTCAGTGAGGCCAGAATACTTTCCATCGCCAGGAACTGATTCTGGTAATAGCTGCGGGTCCGCTCCAGTCTCAGCTCCAGTGCCGCACGATCATCTTCAATATCACTCAAGCCCTCTTCAATCCTGTCCTCTCGACTGTCAAGCGTTCCGCTACTTTCAAGGTGGGGAGTGAGAACGGCTGCCATTTGATTCATTAAGCCATCTTCACCAGCCAGTACCTGCGCCAATTCATCAAAGTTGTTAATCAGGGCGTCATCCAGACTATCGTTATCCAGGGTTATTGAGCCGTCTTCGGTAGTCGTCAGACCCAATTGCCCGAGTGTTCTGAATGTGTCACCGTCTTCACCATATAAAGAACTAATGACACTTCTCAACTGACCCTCAATAGCCCGGGTCTGGCTATCACCATTGAGAGGCCCCGCTGAAACACCGTTGAAATCTGTGAGAGTATCAAGGGTAGACTTAACATTGTTCCAGGCATCCACAAACTCCTGCATGGACTCTTTCAGGCTGTCTTTGTCTACGGAGATATTCACGGTAACCGGATCTGTGCTGACGGCTTTCAGATTGAGCGTGACGCCATCAATAAGGTTTTCCAGTTGGTTATCTTCGGAAGTAATAGTGATTGCAGAGGCTCCTGCACCAAACCGGATACTGGCATCCACTGCCACCTGTAAATCGGTAAAGGAACCCAGGGTTGCTGAGCCACCGGAAAGGCCACTGAAGTCACTCGTTATGGTGTTTGCTGCTCCGGATTTCTCACTAGTCAGCATCAGACGTTGCTGACCGTTTTCATTAATAATCGCTGCCTGAACCCCGGTGTTATCGGCTGCGCTGTTTATAGCATCGCGTAAATTAGTCAGGCTTTCTGAACCCGGTTCGACCGTAACGGAGAAGCTTTCACCGTTAACCGAGAGATTGACCGTTCCGGAACCAATAGTGGCA
Organism: Endozoicomonas sp. ALD068; assembly: GCF_049310145.1. Lineage (NCBI taxonomy): Bacteria > Pseudomonadati > Pseudomonadota > Gammaproteobacteria > Oceanospirillales > Endozoicomonadaceae > Endozoicomonas > Endozoicomonas sp. ALD068. Next base: position 6,755,032 of record NZ_JBLYNU010000004.1, on the reverse strand, counting down.
TCTGTAGCGATAGCTGCGGATACAGTCTGGTGGCGAGTCGCCAGCTGATCCACATAAAACTGATAACTGCCTTCCCCGGCGCTGCTGGAAGCGGTTGCGCTCAGAACGGACTCATTACTGACACTGACGGCTCTGGGACTGAATTTACTGATGCTGTTCAGGCTTTCTACCTGAGTATTAAAATCATTCAGTGCAGACTTTAGCGTCCCGACGGCAGACAGTTCTACATTAAAGGCCTCCTCTCTGCGGGCATAACGGTTTTCACTGGGAGCACGCTCGGCCTCCACCAAAGTGTCAACAATGGAGTTAACATCCAGCCCTGAATAGATGCCACTTAAACTGAACATAATCAGCCTCTGATTAATGCCTGCTTTTATTCAGTCGGCACCGCTTTGAGAAACATAACCGAATAACAGACAGCTCTATAAAAAATGGGAGCTCACTGGCTCCCACAAAGACCATCAGCATTAAAGCTGACTGAATGTTACCTCTCCAGCGATTAACGCAGCAGAGACAGAATGTTCTGAGGGATCGCGTTAGCCTGAGCCAACACAGCAGTACCGGCCTGTTGCATAACCTGATACTTACTCAGATTCGCTGTTTCTGAAGCAAAATCAGTATCCACGATACGGCTTCTGGAAGCACTCAGATTTTCACGGATATTTGAAAGGTTATTGACGGTAGTGCTCAGTCGGTTTTGGGATGCACCCAGACTGGCTCGAACAGCGTCATAAGCAGCAATATCCACATCCAATGCACCCACTGCTGTTTGAGCGGTAGCGGCATCGGTAAAGGTAACAGCGGTCAGCGCAACGGCAGTAAAGTTAAGGTCTATGTTATTGGTGGTAGCATCGGTATAGTCAACTGCAATTTCGACGGTACCTGCGCCAAGAACGGTTGTCCCGTTAAACTCAGTCGTTGCGGCAATACGGCCAATCTCAGCCAGTTGAGCATCGTATTCGGCTTGCAGGGCGGTAACATCAGCAGCCTCATAGGTACCACTTGACGCCTGCAAAGCCAGATCCCTCATACGCAGCAAAGAGTTAGTGATCTCGCTCATAGCACCTTCAGCAGTCTGGGCCATGGAGATGCCATCGTTGGCATTACGGATAGCGACACCAAGTCCACCAATTTGTGCAGCCATTTTATTCGCAATCTGCAAACCGGCAGCATCATCCTTAGCACTGTTAATACGCATACCAGAAGACAGACGCTGCATGGCGGTCTGAAGACCTGCCTCGGTCTTACTCAGATTACGCTGAGCATTCTGAGAGAAGATATTGGTATTTACGGTCATTGCCATTTTACTAATTCCTATTCATGGTTTTACTCGCTTAATAACTTCAACGTACTGCCTGTTGATAAGTACCACTCGGGAAGGCTTCTGGATTTATTAAATAGACTTGCCATTCTTTTAAGTCGTTTTTAAAGTAAAAAAATGTTTTTATATATCTATTGCGAATTCATTTTAGAAAACTATGCTCTTGGTTAATTTCTTCGGGTTGCAGTCTGTTTTGCAAAGTTGCGAAACAACCTGAACTATTCAGAGGAAACCCCATGACACCGGAAGTTGTGGCAGACCTTTTTCGTGATGCGCTGACCCTCATTGTTCTGATGGTATCGGTGATTGTGATGCCCGGACTGCTGGTGGGTCTGGTGGTCAGCACACTGCAGGCAGCGACTCAAATCAATGAGCAAACCCTCAGTTTCCTGCCCCGTCTGCTGGCAACACTGGTCACTATAGGCATGACGGGCCCCTGGCTGATTCAGGAATTTATGGATCTGTTTCTCCGGCTGTATGAATTTATTCCTGAGATGCTGGCCTGATGGGAACCTTTACCTTCTCTGAAGTGGTGGGCTGGATTGGTCAGTACCTCTGGCCGTTTTTTCGTATCGGAGCCCTCTTTCTGGCAATGCCCATTATCAGCAGTCAGGTAGTGGCACCCAGAATCCGGGTAATTCTGGCGATGGCCATCACTATTATTGTGGCCCCCATGCTGCCTGCGGTACCCGCAGTAGAGCCACTGTCGGGTGAAGCCCTTCTGATCACTGCACAACAGCTGGCTGTCGGGCTTTTAATGGCGATGGTACTGCAAATCTATTTCGCTATTTTCACCTCCGCCGGACAAATGCTCTCCCTGCAGATGGGTCTGGGTATGGCGGTCATGTTTGATCCGATGAACGGCGCCCAGATTCCGGTAATCAGCCAGGTATTCCAACTGCTGAGCTTTCTGATGTTTCTGGCATTTGATGGGCATCTGGTCGTCATTTCTATTGTTGTGGAGAGCTTTAATACCATTCCCATTGCGCCTTTTTCTATTCGCCAACTGGATATTGACCGGCTTCCCGCCATGGGCGGCTGGATGTTTGCCAGCGCACTGCTGATGGTTCTTCCCGCCATTGTTGCATTATTAATTGTCACTTTTACCTTTGGTGTAATGAACCGCTCGGCGCCGCAATTCAATATTTTCAGTCTGGGCTTTCCTCTGACCATGCTGGCAGGCATTTTTATTCTGATGCTGATCAGTTCCACCCTGAACGGTGTCTTCACACGATTTACCCGGACTGTTCTGGACATTCTACGATCGCTGGTTCTTTAGGAGTTTTCAGATGGCAGAAGAATCACAGACTGGCGAACGCTCAGAAGAACCCTCCGAACGAAAACTTCAGAAGAGCCGTGACGAAGGCCAGGTTCCCCGATCCCGGGAACTGGTCACCTTTGCTTTGCTGGCTTCAACCCTGGTTGCTTTATGGCTCAGTGGTGGATTAATTCGCGACCAGCTGTTTCAGGTTATGTACAAAAGCTTCAGGTTTGAAAAAGACGTATTGCGTCAGGAAAGCTGGCTGACGGATCACCTGATCGTCAGCATTACTCAGGGGTTCTCCGGCCTGCTGCCCTTTATGCTGATTGTCATTCTGGCCTCAATAGCCGCTTCAGCGGCTTTAGGAGGCTGGATATTCTCAAATAAACAGATACGACCCAAGGCTGAGCGCATCAGTTTTCTCAAAGGCATTAAACGCATGTTTTCTGCCAACTCCATGATTGAGTTGTTAAAGTCCATTGCCAAAATCTCGCTGCTGGCTTTTTCCCTCTGGCTCATTAATCAATGGTTCTTTCGGGATGTGCTCTGGCTCAACCGGCTGCCGATATTTCAAGCAGTTTCAGAGGGCCTCAGCCACCTTACCATGGCCATCACCATTCTAGTCAGTGCCCTGCTGTTGATCTGTTTTATTGATGTACCTTTCCAAAGATGGAACCACATGAAAAAACTGCGCATGACACACAAGGAAATGCGTGATGAAATGAAAGAGTCTGAAGGTCAGCCAGAGCTTCGTTCAAGACTGCGGGAGAAGCAACAGGAAATTGCGGGTCGCAGAATGATGCAGGCCGTTCCTTCGGCGGATGTCATTATCACCAACCCAACTCACTTTGCAGTGGCTCTGAAATATGATCTGGACAAGGCCAGAGCGCCCTATGTCGTAGCAAAAGGCGTTGACAGAGTAGCCCTGCGTATCTGCGCTGTGGCACGGGAATACAATAAGCCGGTGGTACAGTCACCCACGTTAACCCGGGTGATTTATCATACGACACAGTTAAATCAGGAAATTGCCGACGACCTGTTTTTGGCCGTTGCCCAGGTTTTGGCTTACGTCCATCATCTGAATGACTTTCAGGCCGGACGCAGAAGCAAGGCACCCGATTTACCAACACCGGAAGTCCCCAGCGCCTTCCGGGAAAAATGGGATAAGAAGAGACAATGATCAAGGAAGCTCAACGTCTGCTATACATGATGTCGCCCAAAAGCGGCAACCTGAATATCGGGATTCCGCTGATCGTTCTGATGACGCTCGGTATGGTTACACTGCCGATGCCGCCTTTTATGCTGGATGTATTCTTTACCTTCAACATCGCACTGTCTCTGCTCATCCTGTTGGTTAGCATTTACACACTTCGACCTCTTGAATTTGCGGTGTTTCCAACCATCCTGCTGGTTTCCACTTTGTTGCGCCTTGCCCTGAACGTGGCATCAACCCGGGTGGTTCTTCTGAATGGACATACTGGCAATGGCGCTGCCGGAAAGGTGATTCAATCCTTTGGTGAGGTTGTTATTGGCAACAGTTACGTTGTTGGTCTGGTGGTGTTCTTTATTCTGGTGATTATCAACTTTGTCGTGGTCACCAAGGGTGCTGGTCGTATTTCTGAGGTGACCGCCCGCTTCACTCTCGATGCCCTGCCAGGCAAGCAGATGTCCATTGATGCAGACCTCAATGCCGGCGTTATTGATCAGCAGGAAGCGCACGACCGCCGGGAAAGTGTACGCCGGGAGGCAGACTTCTATGGCTCAATGGATGGTGCCAGTAAGTTTGTCCGGGGTGATGCTGTGGCCGGCCTGCTTATTCTTGCCATCAATATCATAGGTGGAATGCTGATAGGCACCATTGGCCAGGGGTTATCTGCCGGGGAAGCCTTTGCTGTTTATTCTCTTCTGACGATTGGTGATGGTCTGGTGGCCCAGATTCCTTCGCTGCTGCTCTCCACCTCTGCGGCTATCATGGTAACCCGTGTTTCTGAATCTGCGGATGTAGGGCATCAGGTTTCCGAACAGATGTTCTCTTCTCCGAAAGCGTTGGGCCTCACAGCCATGATTTTAATGGTGATAGGCATTGTTCCCGGTATGCCCCATGTCCCCTTTCTCAGTCTGGGCCTGATCGTGGCGTTTCTGGCCTGGTGGACCACCAACAAACATCAGAAGGATGAACCCGAATCCAGCCACTCTGCAGCCAATACAGAAGATGTCAGTGAGTCATCACCCTGGTCCTGGGGAGATATTCCGCCAGTGGATACCCTGGGGCTTGAACTGGGTTATAAACTCATTCCTCTGGCAGATGAAAATCAGGGCGCTCAACTACTCACTCAGCTAAAAGGCATTCGCAAAACCCAATCCCGGGAGCTGGGCTTTCTCATTCCCAGCGTGCATGTGAAAGATAACCTGAACCTGAAACCTGATAGTTACAATATACTGCTCAAGGGTGTCATTGTTGCCGAAGGACAGATTGAGCCCATGCGTTTATTGGCGATCAATCCCGGTGAAGTATTTGGTGAGATAAATGGTATTGCAACTTCAGAGCCTGCTTACGGACTGGAAGCACTCTGGATTGAAACCTCAGAGCGGGAACATGCCGTCGGACTGGGCTACACGGTAGTCGACGCTGCTACGGTTATCGCTACACACCTTAATAAAATTATTGATGAACACGCCAGTGAGCTGCTTGGGCATGATGAAGTAGTGCAACTGCTGGATAAGCTGACTCACTATTCCCCCAAACTGGCTGAAGATCTTATTCCCAAGAAGCTGTCCATGAGTGTGTTTTCCCGAATACTCAGAGATTTGCTGACCGAAGATGTCTCTGTCAGTGATATTCAAACCATTGCCAGCACCCTGCTGGAGTCGTCTGAACGGATTACAGAACCACACTTATTGACCTCTGAAGTTCGAATTGCCCTGCGTCGCAGCATTATCCAGAACCTGGTAGGCAACACCTCTGAAATACCGGTTGTCACCATGAGCTCAGAGCTGGAGCAGGTCATTATGCAAAGTTACCAACAAGCTCGTCAGAGTAACGACTTCTCCCCTGACACACTGCCACTTGAACCCCGAATTGCGGAGCAACTTCAAGTTCAAATGCCAGAAGTCTCTGCCAACCTTGCTGCTGAAGGAAAAGTGCCTGTCATGCTTGTCAATGCATCATTGCGCCCGGCCATGGCCAGATATGCTCGTCTATGCACCGAGGGTATGCATGTATTGTCGTTTAATGAAATTCCTGAAAATAAAGAAGTCATAGTGGTTGGCAAGATTGGCTGATTGTCTTTATCAGCTAATAGCGGTATGTTTTTTAATAACAAGAATTATCTGGTGATAAGCCAGTTATATGGAATTTTCCATGGAACGGAAATCTTTATCAGACAATACCGAATCCAGCCTGTCGGGTGAAACAAAGACTCGCCGGGTTCATCCGCCTTCAAAATTCAAGGATCTGACGACTTATGATCTGACTAACCCGGATTATAAGATTCACGACCTTTTGCCGACACTTGAATTGATCTACCGGCGTTTTTCCCAATTATTTCGTCACAGTCTCACTGCTGTTTTTCGTCGCCCGGTAGATATTCATTTTGAATCGGTCGATTCCCTGGCAATCGGTGATTATCTGCATCAGGAAAATATACCTGATGTGCAGTATATCTACCGCTCTACAACACTGAAGTGTGCTGGCTTCATGGCCCTGGAGACACCGCTTTTATATTCTCTTGTAGACATTTTTTTCAGTGGTACCGGTGAGTTTAACGAAAACCATGAAGAGGAACTCACCAACGCCGAAATTCGTATCATGGAACGCCTGCTAAAATCTGCAGCGGATGACCAGACCGAAGCCTGGAGCAGTATTCTTTCTTTCAAGATACGCCTTGCTGAAAATCACAACCGCCCCATATCCACCGTCTTTCGCTCAGATACCGAGATTATTCTCCTCAGCCGCTTCACTATTTCCCTTGGCTCCACAGAAAGTCCATTTCATATCATCATGCCTTATCAGGCTCTGGAACCGGTCAGAGAAAAGCTGCAGGCCTTTAAATTTACAGAACAGGATCCCACCTGGCAACGCAACATGATGGCCGGGGTTATGCAGGCTCCACTGGAAGTCTCTGCCCGATTGTGCGAGTTGAAGCTGAGCCTTCGCGATGTGCTGAGACTGAAAACGGGACAGATCATTCAGGCAGATATTCCCAGCAGTGTCACTGTCAAGTTTGCAGGCATTCCAGCCTACCGTGCTGACGTCTGCACTGTGAATAATATGCTGGCCATGAAAATTCTTAACTCTCTGTATCCAGGCCAGAAAGAGTAGAGATCCACCAGCCCGAGGAAATATCATCCATGAGTAATGAAGAAAATGAAAACGAGCAGGAAATAGCTCCGTCACAACCTGAAGGTGATGGTGTCAGTCTTCAGGACAGTCTGGAATCAGAAACCACCTCCAGAGAGCTACTGGAAGATACCAATAACCCGCCGCAGTCAGTCAGTGATCTGGGCATGATACTTGACATTCCGGTGACACTGTCTCTGGAACTGGGCAGCACCGAAATTAACATTGGTGAACTAATGCACCTTAATAAAGGCTCAATTGTAGAGCTGGAGAAAGAAGCCTCCGAGCCTTTGGAAGTGAAAGTCAATGGTACTCTGGTCGCCTACGCCGAAGTTGTGGTGATCAACGATAAGTACGGCATTCGCCTGCTGGATGTCATCAGCGAATCAGAACGTCTGAAAAATCTGGCCTGACCCATGACTATAAGGTTGCTGATCTATGTCGGCCTGACATTTCTCCTGACTCCGTCACTCAGCTGGGGGCAGGAAGGCTTTCCATTAATGACTGTCACCAGTAATGGTGATTCTCAGGAATACAGCGCCAGTCTTCAGATTCTGATTCTGATGACAGCACTGAGTTTTATTCCTGCTGCGCTGCTGATGATGACGTCCTTTACCCGGATTATTATTGTTCTGGCCATTCTGCGTCAGGCTCTGGGTTTACAACAGACTCCCCCAACTCAGGTTTTGCTTGGCATATCGCTGGCACTGACCCTGATTATAATGCAACCATTATTTGGGCTTGTTTACAGCCAGGCGGTTGAACCTTATCTGGATGAGCAGTTGACAATGATAGAGGCTTTAAAAAAGGCAGAAGTTCCTGTCAAAGATTTTATGCTGCGCCAGACCAGAGATACGGATCTGGAATTGTTTTATCAAATTGCCGATATAACGCCACCGATCGATGTTGCTGAAACGCCTTTCTCCATCGCCATTCCTGCTTTTGTTACCAGTGAATTAAAAACTGCTTTTCAAATTGGCTTTGTTATATACATACCCTTTCTGGTGATTGATCTGGTAGTGGCCAGTGTTCTCATGGCCATGGGTATGATTATGCTGTCGCCCCAGATGATTTCGCTGCCTTTCAAATTGATGCTGTTTGTTCTGGTAGACGGCTGGGCCATGATTATGGGTACTCTGGCATCAAGCTTCTTTTAACAACTCACTTTCTATCATTCGCGCTTTATCGCGAATAAACCGAACCTGGGCATAGAGTTTGAGAATTTCTCTGTGCGACTGTTCTGCCTGCCTTTGTTCAATGGAAGACCACTCGGGAACAGGAAGTTGTTTTAAATCATTGCCATGAATAAACGGCACCTGACTTTCTGTACAAATACTATCAAGCAACATTTTTCCGGTTTGCGAACGCAGGAATCGAAACAAAACAATAGAGCTATTGAGATAAGTATTTTTCTTCAGTCGAAGAATGACAAAGGACTGATTGGCCACCCAGTTTAACCCACAAACATCCGGTACAATGGCAATTCGCCCTGCCTGTCCCTTGATAACCAGTAGAACATCGCCTGGTCGCAATAACTGTTGTTTTGCCCGCTTCAGCCCTTTTTCATCAACATGAATTTCTTTTTCAGGGTGCTCAATCTCTCCAGCCTCATTAATGTCATTGGCTGTTACTTCCAGAAATACCTGTTTTTCCAGACTATTATCACGCAGAGCTTGAGCTCTTATGATATCGACCTGTGACTCTAAATGACTGGCAGCTAAAGGCTTACCGAGTAAATCAATGCGTCGGGTGTCAGCACAATAATGTCCAGGATCAAGAATGACGCTCCCCTGAATCAGCTGCCTTTTGTCCAGCTTTTTGGAGAAACGAGGGTTTACTGTTTCTTCATTCATTTGTTCAAGAATGACATCAACATTATTCAGCTGAATTTTAGCTGCTCCCTTTTTGCGCACAGGGGTAACTTTGAAGTAGTCGCTGCTGGCGTCTATCAAATGCACATTATCAGTAACTTGTCGTTTTGCCACCAGCACATAAAGTGGCGTGGCTCGTCCGGGAAGCAGTCCTTTAGGCAGTTTAATAATAGCGTGCAGCCTGTTCTGTTTTAATAACCAGCGGCGAAAGGCAATATGATGCTCGGTATTTTTCTGAAGAAATACCCCCGGCACAGCAATGACAACCTGTTCGGAACAGCGCCAGAACATATGCCGGATAAACAACATTTCTTCATTACGGACCTGGGTATCCAGCCGTTGGAAAATATCTCGAACTTCATTCACTTTATAACGGTGATCCGCTGTCAGAAGACCCACCCCATGATCAAACTTTTGTAGCTGGCCCGATTTAAAAAAAGCAGGTTCAAGTACCGGATGCCCCTGGGCAATATGAATATCCGGATTAATCAAAACACTCAAAGCATCCAGAGTATTGATAGAAGGCTGCTCAGAATAAATCTCGCCGGTGAGCGCAAGATCCGCTCCCAGAATAAAACTGTCTGCATTGGGCAGGTAGCAACTGCCAACTGATTCGGACAGTGCCTCCAGCAGTCCACCAATGGCTTCGGGCAATGCCGAGGAGAGAGGTCTGAAGCGACGATGCAGGGCCAGAGGAATCTCATTGTACTTCAGTAGCTTATGCCTCTTTGCAGTCATCACTGAGTGGCAGGCTCGGGTGATTTCATCTGTCGGAATCTGTCCAGGTAATTCATCGCTCTGTTGCCAGGCTATTTGCCAGATACGTTGATCTGTATTGGCAAATGTCACCGGTACTTTTTTCTGCCCGATTTCTCTGAACAGCTGCTCAAGTTCAGAATGATTGTCTGGTAACTCTCGCTCCGGCAAAAACTCCATTTCACACAACCTTGCCCAAGCAAAGAGCTGCCCCAGCAGAACCAGGTAAGCCTGATACCAGTTTTTATTCTGTAACGTACCCGGAATAAGGGCATTAACAATGTCGCGGCTCATAAAATCATTCTCTGACAGGGTTAATTTAATCGTTATTGACTAAATCATCTGCTGATTAGTTAATTTTTTGATAAAACATCTAATCAGACGCTGATTACTGTATTCAGCAAAAAATTAATGATGAATTCGAACCTTTCCTGTGCTGATAACTTCTGCGTGCACAATTTTGCCAGAAGACCGGTTTCTTACCCGAATGGTTTCCTGTAATTCGCCATCATCCAGAGACATCCCGGACATAGAAACCTCCAGCCCATTCCCGCCGGCAATAATCTGGACGACTTCCCCCTTGCGAATCACATAGTCTTTTTCGAGCATATTGGCTGAAATCAGTTTCTGTGCTCCTATACTGCGCTTGATAACTCTCCCCCTGATTTCATTGATTTCAGTAAAAAACTGACCTCTCAGCCTGCTGTAATCGGCTTCCCGAAACACAAGAGCATCGCTGGTCAGCCTCTGCCCTCTGGCCAAAGCACGAGCACTGTGAATAACAGGCACCAAAATCTTACTTTCAGTCATCACTGTCATTCGCCATTCCCCAGGGCATTCTACTGTTCGTTTGACCACTCCCACAGGCGGACGGGTTCCGGAAACTGCAGAGACGGACAGGTTGCCTTTGCAGGTTCTTCGGGACTTACTGGCAGAAAGAGGGCGGACTTTCAGTTCATAGCGGGCACCGGGAATCGATTGAATAAAACCGGCCACTGCTTTTTCAACGGATTGATAAACAATGCGTTCAATCTCTTTTGCGAGGTCTGTATCAGAAGAGGTGTGAGGAGAAAATAGCGAGGCGATGAGTATGGATGATCTGAAAAGCGGTCTGAAATGCGGTATCAAAAGCGGCATGGATGCTTCCCTGCATAAAGTACCTGACGAAATGTCAGGTTAACACAGGCAAGCCAGAATTATCGAGGGGAGCGCTGCAGCAGTCGATCTGTCTCCTGAAGTTCATCCCGAAGCTGTTTTTGCTGCTGTTGTTCGGTTTCTTTATTTTTTATATGTTCAACACCGCTGGTCATTCTGCGTTCTTCTTCCAGCCGCTGATTAATTTGCTCGAGATTTCCAGACTCTGCTTTTATCTTCTCTTCCAGTAATACAGAAACATCTTCAAGCAATTCAACAAACTGATTGCGACCCCAGCAGGATAGTGATGAAAGTTTTTCTCCAGGACGACTATCGCAGGATTTCCGGGCATCATTCAACAACTCTTTCTGGGCGTTGAGTGAAGCCAGACTCTGCTCAGCATGCTGTTTCTCTCTTTTAGTTAGCTGGCTCTTTTTCTCCAGTGCGGACTGTGCTTTTTCCAGACGCCGGACTTTGTTCATGATGTAACAACCTGATCAGATCGCCAGATATGTATCAGCTGTTCAATACTGCCGGTGAGATCAACCTGTTCATAACGGCTCTGCTGCAGAAAACGCTCCATCTGCGGACGGTATTCAATCGCTTTATCAAGCTCAGGATCAGCACCGGGTTTATAAGCACCTATCGCCATAAGTTCTCTGAACTCATTATACCGGGCATGGAAGCGTCGGAACGCCTGGGCGCACTTTTCATGTTCTTCTGTTATCAACTGAGACATTGTTCTGCTGATGGAGGCTTCCAGATCAATGGCCGGGAAATGCCCTCTTTCCGCCAACTCACGACTGAGCACAATATGCCCATCCAGGATGGAGCGGGCAGTGTCTACTACCGGCTCCTGCATATCATCACCTTCTGCCAGTACGGTATAGATGGCCGTTACCGAACCTTCGCCGGTTCCCGTTCCAGCCCGCTCCAGCAGTATTGGAATCTTACTGAATACTGAAGGAGGAAAACCTTTCGCTGCCGGAGCTTCACCCACAGCCAGGGCAATTTCACGGTGAGCCTGGGCATAGCGGGTGAGGGAGTCCATCAGCAGCAGAACCGTTTTGCCCTGGTCTCTGAAATATTCGGCAATTTGATGACAATAGAGTGCAGCACGAATTCTTCGGACGGGCGACTCATCCCCGGGGGAGGCCACCACAACCGCTTTTTCCCGACCGTCCATACCCAGAATCTGGTCCACAAATTCCTTTACTTCCCGACTGCGTTCACCGATCAGACCAACAACTGTAACATCAGCCCGGGTATTTCGGGTCATCATACCCATAAGCGTGCTTTTGCCAACGCCACTGCCGGCAAACAACCCTACTCTTTGTCCTTTTCCCAGGGTCAGCAGACTGTCGATAACTCTCACTCCCACTTCCAGTGGCTCATCGACCGGCTTTCTGGTCATGGGATTAAGAGGGGAGGAATGAATTGAAATTCTGTCAGACAGGCTCAAGGCAGAGGAATCAAGCGGCTTACCCATAGCATCCACTACCCGCCCTAACAGTTCTTCCCCCACAGGCATGGTGTGATTGTGAGAAACGGGAATAATTTTGTCTCCCGCTGCCAGGCCTTCCATTGTCGTTGACAGGGGCATCAGAAACTGACTGGCCCCGTCAAAGCCAACCACTTCTGCTTCTACCTGACGACCACTGCGCATATTGATATGACAAAGTTGGCCAATGGGCAATCGCAACCCTTGGGCTTCCAGAAGAAGACCTTTTATGGCTGATACTTTCCCGGATAATTTGGCAACAGGTACTGTCTTCAGTTTTTCAATCAGATCATCAGAAAGAGACATTAACCTGCATCCTCCATTGCGGCAGGCAAGTTTTCACGAATGATATCGAGACACTCCACCAACCGGGATTCCATGCGCGCTTCCGCTTCTGTCTGGCTGGACATAATACGGCAGTCGTTTATTTGTAATTCGTGATCTTCGACAACCTGCCAGGCTGCACCAAAGTCAGGTTTGAGTGTCTTGAGCAACTCCGCATTGACCGGATTCACATGAATGGTGTACTGAGTATCCTCGGGCATGATACTCAGAGTTTCCCTGACAACAGAGACTATCTGTTCCGGAGAAGTCATCAGTTCCCGGCGCACTACCTGACGACAGGTTTCTTCTATAACTTTTCCTAGCCAGCTGATCTTTTCGTCACGACCATAATTGCCACCAGAGCGAAATTCAGACATTTCTTTTCGCAGCAGGGATACCAGTTTTTTCTGTTCTTCAGTGGCAATACGCCCACCTTCTTTGACGCCCAGTTCTCTGCCTTCTTCAAAGCCCATTCGGCGGCCTTCTTCCACACCTTTGGCATAGCCTTTCTCAATACCCTGCTCCAGAATACTCTGTAATACTTCAGGAGAGGGCTCAATGGATTCCTGAGGTTTCGGTACTGTATTCTCAGCCGTATCGACAGACTGGGAAACACTATAGTCAGGTTGTTGATCTACCTCTGAACGCTCTGAATTCTGAGATTCACCGGGCTTCTGGTGAACCGGAAAGAGAAACCGTTTGAAGGCCGCTGTTTCAGGCTGCCATATTTTTTGTCTGTTTGTCATGAACCAACCTGTTGTTAGTATTATGAAAAACGTGATGGATATTGGTTTGCATTACCCGATCATCTCGTCCTCATCATTAAAGCTCAGCTCTATCTCACCGGATGCCGCCAGCTGTCGCGCTGCCCGAAGCACATCATTTCGGGCAGACTGAACCTGGCTGGCACGCACCGGGCCGAGGTTTTCAATATCTTCAAGCAGGAATTTGGCGCTTCGTTTGGTCATGGTGCCTACCACAGAATCAACCATCTCCTGAGCAGCCCCCTTGAGCGCCAGAGCCAGAATATCCTGGCTGACCTCCGCCATGACCTTACGCAGCGCATCTTCATCCAGACGCATAAGGTGTTCAAAGAGGAACATCTGTTGTTCAATTTGCTCAGCCAGTTTTTTGTCCTGCTCCTTAAAGTAACTCAACAGACTCTGCACCGAAGTATCATTCATCCGGTTCATTATATCTGCCACCTGACGAAGACCACTGACGGTGGTATTCTGGCTGGTGCTCATTTTGCCGACATTGGCATCAAATATAATGTTAAGTTCTTCAATAATGGATGGATGTAATTCCTGCAGTCGGGCGACTCGTGACAATAGATCCTGATGACTCTTGGCTGGAAGGCGCATTAATACATCGGTAGCCTGCGTGGCTCCCAGATAGGTCAATACCACTGCCTGAAGTTGTGGGTGCTCATCAACAATCAGTTCAGTAATGGTTCCCGAGTCCATCCATTTCATCGCTTCCAGGCTATTGCTCTCACCACCAAAAATAGAGTCCATGACCCCTTTTGCTTCTTTATCACCCAGAGCCAACTTCAAGGTCTTGTTGAGATAGCTTTTTGAGGAGCCGGACAAGGCACTATCGTAGCGATAGGTGTGGAAAAACAGGTCCAGCACTTCCTGAACCTGATCTCTTTTCAATGGTGAGATGGTCGCCATGTTCGTGCTGATCTGTCGAACTTCCCGCTGGCTAAGGTGTTTGAATACCTGCGCCGCACCTTTTTCCCCAAGACTGAGCAGCAGAATGGCTATGTCTTTGGGCGTCGGCTGCCTTGATGGCAAGACTCTCGGATTATCACTCATGACTGTTCATCCATAGCTTGATCACCTGTGCAACCCTGGCAGGAGCCTTCGAGGACAGCTCTCGCATCTGAGTCACCTGAGTTTCAAAATCGGCTAACTCAGGTGGCAACAGATCAAAGGTGTCGTCAAAGATCACTTTCCTGCCTTTCTGGTCAAACTGGGCACCACTTTCCTCGGGCGTTGGAGGAGGTAATGCTTCGGGCTCCTCCATCTTGACGGTGATCTGTTTCATCATGGGTCTTAAAAGAAACATAATCACCAAAATACCCAACAAAGTGCCGCAACCATATTTGACGAAGTAGAGAACCTGCGGCTGTTGCCACCAGGCCAGCCCGACAGGTTCAACATGAGTGACTGGCACAAAGGGTGCGGTGTGAATACTGATCTGATCACCACGGGCCTGATCAATACCTGTTGCATCAATGATCATTTGTTGAATCGTGGCAATTCTTGCCTGGTCCCAGTTACCAATACCCAGAGCTTCATCAGGCTGCTCATTGAGAACGACTGCAACGCTCAGTTTTTGTACTCTGCCCTGCTGATTGGCCACCTGCCTGATAACTTTATCTACTTCATAATTGCGGACAAACTCTGACTGGACATTATTGTTTTGCTCTGCTTCAGCCTGACCTTCTTCTTCCGGAGGCTGATTGCTGAGAGCTCCAGGTATGCCTCTGGCTCCCTGCCCACTGGTTGCCACTTCCCTTCCCTGCTCGCTTCTCAGCACCGGAGCACCAGGCTCATATTGCTCAACCGTCTGTACTACCTGTTCAAAATCCACATTGGCGCTCACTTGAGCTCTGAAGTTGACAGCACCCACCAGTGGCTCCAGCAGGGCACTAATGCGCTGTTGAAAATGAGCCTCAACCTGGCGCTTAAAGTCCAACTGTTTACTGGCTTCACTGAGCGCACTGTTGCCCAGTAAAATATCGGAAGAGAGCAGTTTGCCGGACTGGTCAATGACAGAAACATCGCTGCGATTCATATTGGCGACACTGGCGGCCACCAGATTCACGATGCCTTCAATCTGCTCATTGCTCAACCTGTACCCCGGAAACAGATCGACAAACACCGAGGCCGATGGTTTTCCCTGTTTGCGAATAAAGCTGCTCTGCTTGGGCAGAGCCAGATGGATTCGGGCATTGCGGACGGGTTTCAGGCTGATAATGGTCTGAGCCAGCTCGCCTTCGAGACCGCGCCGGTAGCGGACATTTTCCACAAACTGGCTGGTACCGATCTCCTGCCCATCCAGAGTTTCCAGCCCTTCCGGCATTCTCGCCTGAACTCCGGATACAGCCAGCTGCATACGGGCATCAGAGAGTCTTCCGGCATCCACCATTACCTGACCCGAAGCAGGGTGAATCTTATAAGCAATATTGTTTTGATCCAGCACATTGACGACACTGGCCACATCATAGAGTTCCTGATTGCCATACAGTGGCTGATAATCGGGAGATTGTGACCAGAGCCAGAAAACCGACATCAGGGCAACAGAAACTGCAAACAACACCATCAGCACCACTTGATAGCTGCGATTGTTTTTCAGAACTCCGGTGACTCTGTCCACTGCTTCGCGCCACACAGGCTTCACTTCTTTTTCTTCTGGTGTCGGCTCCGGGGCAGCCTTTTTATCTGATTCTGCCATGGTATTTTTCTACCTTAAATCTGCATACGCATGATGTCTTCGTAAGCAGTCACTGCCTTATTACGGACCTGCATCAATGCCTGAAAGGAAATACTGGATTTCTGCATGGCAATCATGGTGCCCATGAGGTCATCACTCTCCCCGGTTTCAATGTTGTGCATCATGCTGCTGGAATGTTGTTGCAGATCATTAACCTTTTCGATGGCCTGTTGCAGCAGATTGCCAAAGCCGGTGGTAGTCACAGCTTCAGATTCAATTGCGGAAGGTAAAATCGGAGCAGGTCGGTTTTTCAGGAGTACACTGAGGGAATCCGGGTTAAGACCTTTGATGTCCATTGAGCCGCCATCCACTATTGTTCTGTGAAATATTGTTCTGTAAAAGTGCCTGGTGAGAACAGGCTCTTTCGTAGTTGACGATTTATTGTCAGAATTATTTATCGGCGGCTCAGGGTAATCTTTACCCGTCGGTTTTTATTTCTTCCTTCAACAGTTGCATTGGTGGCGACAGGATAGCGGTCACCATGAAAGCGCATGGTAAGACGCTGTTCGGGAATACCTTTTGATCGTAAATATCTATAAATCCGGCTTGCACGCACTTTTGACAGCTGAAGGTTTTCCAGCCTGTCACCCCGAGAATCTGTGTGAGCGTCAATGGCGACATTGGTTACACTTTTATCCACCAGAATATAAGTGGCCAGATCATCAAGATGTGATAACTGCTCAGAGCTTATACGAGAGCCTGAAGAGGAGTAATAGAACAGTGTTTCTTTTGCCTGTTCGTAGTTCAGAGCCAGCAATTCTCCATAACATTTATAAAATGTTGCTGCTGTTTTTTGGAAATTCATAGCGGGTATTTTAATATGAACAGGGTTAACTGCCTCCCTCTCAATCTCAATAACCAGCTGATGACCCTGTTGCATATCTTCCACAACACGGGCAACATTGATTCTCATTTCAAACTGTTTATCCGGCTCTGCTTCAACACCTCCCAGAGCGTTCAGATAATGGCTATGACGCCAGGGTGATTGCTGAACCCCAACACGAATATGTCGGGCTTCTTTAATGAAAAAATCCGGTTCCAGGGTTATATAATGAATGCCTCCGGCAGCCGCATTCAAAACGATACTACCCAGCCCCGTCACTTTGCTGTTCATGCGACACTCGAAACGGGAAGTGGTCAACTCCCATTTATGGAGACTGAGTTCCTGAGGGAATTCTCTGACTGAGTTGGCTGATGATCGGGAAAGCAGCAGCAAGGAGAAGCCAAAAATCGTGAGGCCAAAAATCAACAGTTTCTGAAATCGCCGCAAATCATCAGAAAACCACATGCTGATCAGCCCAGCTTTCTTTCGCAGATGCCCTGTTGGTTATAGGGCACAGGTTCCTGACTGGAAAAAACCACATCAATAATCTGGTTAGTACTGGCAGCCAAACGACTCAGCAGTTTGCCGTTTGCCTGATTCAAACTGCGGCAGCGACCTGCTGTGATTTCCAGTTGATGCCATTGTTTCAGTGTGATTTCAGACTTGGGAGTAGAAGCTATAATCTGCAGAAAAGTTCGTATACCTGCCGGGTCCGGTGACAACCCCGCTTCTTTCAAATAATGCTCTCGCAGGGAAGCATTCAGATGCAGCATGTCCAACAGTTTGACCTGAGTTTCCAGATGAGTTTCCAGAGCTGCAATATCCCTTTCCAGCATCAGGTTATGGGCCTTGCTCAGAACAGCTTCAAGTTTGCGGGTTAAAGCCAGTGCATCTCGAATATTATCCAGCAGTTTTTTTTCAGCAGAGACGTTGTAGGTACCACTTTTATTGTCATTCTTTTCTGTGGTCATCAAAGTCATCGGAAAGCTCCAGAATTTTATTGGCAAGCACTTGATAATCGACCGGCATCTCACCTTTTTTAATGGCGCGCCGAATGCTTTCCACTTTTTTACTGTCAATTTCATCTATGGCTGACAGAGACTGGAACAGTTCTTCAATATTCTGGGCTTCACCGCTCAACTGCAAACGATCATTATTGACTTTAGGGGGCTCGACAGCTTTCGCATCATTCTTAACTGCACGCTGACTTGCTATTGGACTAGCCGCTTTTTTTGGCCCGGTGCGATTTATTCCTGGCATCCTTTTCACCACTCGTATGTGATGGGTACAGAACTCCAATCGGCAAGGTGTCAAAAAATATTAAAATCCCCTGAAATGAGGATTTTTTTTTGCCCATGGCCCGTCAGAAATAATTGAACAGAGACAACTGCTTGATGTTGGCATAAACCTGCTGACTGGCATTGAGCAGGGTCTGCTGCTGAGCCAGATCGGTAGCAGCCTTTGTCATATCAATATCTTCAAGGGATGAATGAAGTTTTTCCAGCATGAGTTTGATATCGGCATGGCTTTCACCCACCCGGTCAAGCACACTCTGATTACTGCCAGCCTTGGTCTGGGCGATCCCTATCCTGTCCAGAGTGTCGTCAATCCATGTCAATGCGTCAGAAAGAACGGTGTTTAAACTCACAGGGCTTCTCAGTTCATCCACTGCATCAGACAGAGCATCAAAGACACTGTCCGTTGGTGGTGTAGCGGTTGGGTCAAAAAACAGATTTTCTCCCGGCTCATTAACCGGTATCTGGGCAGAGCCGCTGATATTGACCTGGCGAAGGTTATTATTGCCATAGTATGAATAATCACCAGCGACTTCATCAACAGGCTTCTGGGTGCTCAGGGTTCCGGAGAAAATATATTGCCCGTCTGCCTGCTGATAATTGGCCAGGCTTAACAGAGACTTACTGACCGTATCCAGCTCCTCTGCCAGTGGCACATAGTCCTGATCAGTCAGGGTTCCGTTGCTGGACTGCAAAATAATGTCTCTGGCACGCCGCAGTTGCTCAGTCATTCCACTGTACAAAACATCTTGCTGTTGCAGCATTCTCCTCGCCGAATCAATATTATCTTCATACTGTCCTATTGCCGTTAATTCATTATTGATCTGAAGAATTTTTACTGTGTCAACGGAGTCATCTGATGGTTGCAAGATACGCTTTCCGCTTGCCATCTGGTCAGTGGTTACAGCCAGTCTGGCCATACCGTCCTGCATAGCCCTGAGCATAATATTATTGAAATTGATGCTGCTGATACGCATGTTTTCGGCTTCCTGTTTTAATCAGAACATTCTCAGCAATGAATCAAATGTCTGCCGGGCCACTGAAATTACCTGAGCATTGGCACTGTAAAGTTGCTGAAAGCGCAGAAGGTTGGCGGCTTCTTCATCCAGATTGACACCGCTATAAGCATTTCGGCTCGCTTCAGCCTGCTCAAACAGCTTTTTACCCCCATCGGCTTCTGTTTTCGCCTGAGAAGTCTGTACCGCAATATCGCCAATAAACCGGGTATAGCTTTCAGTCAGACTACTTTGCCCTTCTATCAGAGCATCATTCTGAAGCTGAATAATTGTCTGCAAGTTTGAATTATCGGCCACGCCGCCACCTGGTGCTGCCAGAGCCAGAGCAAAAGGTTCCGTCAGAACCGCATCAAGATCTCTGGCACCATAACGCACCGGTGACAACCGGTAAGCCTGGTCAGTAGCGGTGCCGTCGATATCAATTTCAACACCATCAAAGTTCAGGGTATCGGTACCGGCACCGGATAAGCTGCCACTGAATTGAACCCCGTCGTTCAAACGGGTAATAACATAGTTGCCGGTGTTATCTACCCGCAGATCATAGTCGCTGGCTTTGACTTGGGAACTATCCGTAATTCTCATATCAGACACTGCGGTAGAGACAACGTCCAGGGAAAATATACCACTGGCAGGATTTGTCAGATCAGAAAAAAGGTCGACACCGGCGTTGCCATTAACATCTTCCCCAAGTCGAAGCTGGGCATTGATCGTCGATGATATGACTACTGCCAGGCGCCCAATCTCATTTTGAGCCTGTGTTAAAGTGCCATTCTGGTAATTCAGCATGCCACCAATGCTGCCTCCCGGATCACCGTGTACCTTTAGAGAGGCAGAATCACTTTCAAACTCCAATGAAAAGCCATCAGGGTTGCTGGCTGATCCGCTCACATTCAGGTTGTTTCTCTGATCACCAACCAGCAGTGGCTGCCCTGATTTCAGATAAATATTAATACTGCCATCTGACTGCTCCAGAACATTGATGCCCATCAGCTTTGATAATTCTTTGACGGCCAGATCCCGCTGGTCAAACATCTCGTTAGCAGCCTCACCACTGGCACTGATCTTCTTCAGCTGGTCATTAAAGCCGACAATATTTGCCAGCAAACCATTCGCTTCTGCCACCGCAGCCTCCAGCTGCCGCCCGACCAGCCCCTGATGACCCGCAATTTGGTTATTCAGTGTCGTAAACTGCTGAGCCAGTTTATTACTTTCGCTGAGTATGACCTGCCTGGCAGCACTGGAATAAGGATCAACCGTTGCGCCATTGAGCGTCGTAAAGAAACTCTCAAGGCCTGAGGTAAGAGAGGTGCTGTCATCGCCCAACCACTGGTCCAGCGAATTGATGTATTCTGAAAAAGTGGCTGTTTTTTCTGCCAGAGATTGGCTCTCCCACATCTGGGCAGTAAGAAAACTATTGGCTATTCGCTCGACACTGGATGCATTAACACCGGTTCCCTTGGTACCGATTCCCGGATGCAAAGTGTAAGTCGGGTACCAGTAAACCCTTTGACGGCTATAGCCTTCTGTTTCGGCATTGGCAATATTATTGCTGGCGACATTAAGCGACGCCTGGCTGGCCTGTAATCCAGAAATACCTATCTGCGTCAGACTCATGTCATCTACCCCGATTAAGGTTCAGCATCAAGCCAGTCGTCTTTATCACCCAACTGCCTTATTAAAGCCTCAGCGATACCCAGCCCGCCTTCTTTACCCAGATGTCCGGCAATCTGGCTGTCAAACATTGACTGAAAAAACTGCACATCCTTGCCCGACGTCGGCAAGTCTGAGCTGCTCATCATCGCTTCATTGGCCCTGCGCATACTCTTGAGTAATTCGTTAACAAATATGGCTTCAAAGGCTTCTGCTGCTTCTTTCAAATCCTCGGGAGCTTTCCCCTGACCGGAGTCCGGCTGATAAATACCGGCCAGATGTTTAGCCGACAGAGTGCTGCCAATATCCATATCGAACGCCCTTATCGTAAATTCTATTTAAATCACAATTAATTCGGCTTCCAACGCCCCGGCTGCTTTGAGCGCCTCAAGAATTGACATCAAATCTGTGGGTGTCGCCCCGACACCGTTAATAGCCATGACCACTTCCTGCAAAGTGACTCCTTCCTTAACCATATAGATAGCGGCATTCTGCTCTTCTATTGTCACATCACTGTTTAATATGACTTCTGTGCCTCCTCCCTGAGAGAATGCACCAGGCTGTGATACCGAAGTTGCCTGCCGGACTTTGACGACCAGGTTGCCATGACTGACTGCAGCCGGACGAACACGAACATGCTCGCCCATAACCACAGTGCCTGTTCTGGAATTGAAAATAATACGTGCCGCAGGATCTGCCGTTTCAACATTCAGCCCTTCGAGCATGGACATAAAGGCCACCCGCTGGCTACTGTCTTTGGGAGCCGAAACCAGAATAGAGACACCATTACTGGCGTTGGCGACTTTGGGGCCAAAGTGATTATTAATGGCCGTCACTACCCTGCGAGCATTGGTATAACTGGGTTCTTTTAAATTCAGTACCAGCTGTTCCCCAAAGTTGAAGGCGCTCTTTACTGAACGTTCAACCAATGCACCTCCGGGAATGCGACCGGCGTTAGTACTGTTAATCTGTATAAGGCTACCAGCGACCGGAGCATCCGCCGTTCCTGCCAAACCCTGAGCAGAAACTCCGCCCACAATCAGACTGCCCTGGGCCACTGCAAACACCTCGCCATTAATACCTTTCATCGGTGTCAGCAGCAGAGTTCCACCTCTGAGGCTCTTGGCATCACCAATAGAAGAAACGGTTACATCGATTTTCTGACCCGGACGGGCAAACGGAGGCAAGCTGGCATGGACGGTGACTGCTGCAATATTTTTTGAATTCACATCAGAACTGCTGATGGTTAATCCAAACTCTCTCAGCATGTTCACCAGTGATTGTTTGGTAAACGCTGATTTATCTCCGGTGCCATCAAGCCCCACCACCAGACCGTAACCAATCAGCTGATTATTTCTGACACCTTCAACATCCACCATATCCAATAAACGACGGGCACTGGCATTACCTGCCACAACGAGCATAAGAAAAATGATTCCCCATCGCGTTGAAGACATAATGACCCCTGTCAAAATGGAAACCATGGACTGTTAAGCATCTTGCTCACCCAGCCTGGTTCATGGGCATCTGAGTTAATGCCTAATGCCACGTAATCAATTTTTGCTTCCGCCAGTCGCTCAGACGAAACCTTGTTATCCGTTTTGATATCTTCCGGCCGGACCAGCCCGCTGATCTTGATCAGCTCTTTACCCGAATTGATGGTCAGCCATTTTTCTCCCTCGACCCTGAGGGTGCCATTGTTGAAAACCTCGACCACCTTCACGGCAATATTACCTTTCAGGCTATTACCACGACTGGCGGAAGTATTGCCTCCGTAAGTTCTGGAAGGCTGAATTTCAAAGGCCAGAGATCTGCCCCCGCCAAGAATCGATGCACTGCTTTTACCAAGCAGAGTGGGATCAGGAATGCTGATGGCATTATTTTTGTTGACATTACTTAAACCACTCATGCTGATATTCGTGGTACCTTCCAGCTCGATGGTAAGAATATCGCCCAACCGATAGGCACGACGGTCGGAGAACATAAAATACCCGTAGTTGGCATTAAACAGACTGCCGTTGGGATAAACAGCTTCGTTGTAAGAGTTCCCCTTTTGAAAGGCCACTTTTTCGAGAGCCATTTTTTCCGCTTCAGGTTCAGGACGCTCTGTCACTTGCTGTTGATTACCAGCAGATCGGGTGTCCCCCTGACGGGGTGCAGTCGAACAACCCAACAACATAAAAATAGCTATAAAACACAGAAGTCTCATTCCCTGCCCTCTATCCAGCCCTGTTAAAGAGTCTGGTTAACAAACTGCATCATTTCATCAGCCGCTGCGATGACCTTGGAATTCATTTCATAGGCCCGTTGTGCTGATATCATATTGACCAACTCTTCCACTGAGCTGACATTGGATGTTTCCAGAGTAAACTGTTTCAGCGAGCCCAGACCTCCCTCACCCGCAGTGCCTTCTACCGGATCACCACTGGCGTTGGATTGCAGGTACAGATTCCCCCCCAGAGCCACCAGGCCAGCCGGATTAACAAAATTAACAACGGTGATCTGGCCTATTTCTGTCGGTTCAACCTGCCCCTGAATGGTTGCCATAACAATGCCATCTTCACTGATACTGATTCCGGTAGCGTCAGCGGGCAGGGTAATGCCAGGCTCCAGGGGCAAACCACTGGCGTTCACTATTTGACCATCTCCATTCAGATGAAACTGACCATTTCTGGAGAATGCAGCGGTTCCATCAGGTTGAGTAAACTGAAAAAAACCATTCCCGATGATCGCCACATCCAGTGCCTGTTTCGTGGTTTCATAACTACCGGGAGTAAACACTTTCTGGGTTCCGGTAATTTTTACGCCGGTTCCTATCTGCAGGCCGGAAGGCAATTCGTTGTCCTGGTCTGACAGCGCCCCCGGCTGTTTTCCAATGTGATAAAAGAGATCTTCAAAGCTGGCCCGATCCCGTTTAAAACCGATGGTATTGACGTTGGCCAGGTTGTTGGAAATGATGGCCATCTGCTTTTCCTGAGCAGCCAGCCCAGTTTTACTGACCCATAATGAGGGATTCATAGACTCATCCTCTGAGCTATAAGTTGTTATCTGCTGTCAGTTACTGATCTCTGACTAAACGGTCACCTGCAGAAGCCATGTCGCCAGCGGTTTTCATCAGCTTCATCTGGGCCTCAAACTGTCGGCTGAGGCTTAAAAACGACACCATTTCTTCCAGAGCATTAACATTACTGCCTTCAAGAAAACCGCTTCGTAACCTGACTTCCGGATCCGCCTCCAGCTCTCCACCCTCAATCGAACGAAAAAGCCCGTCTGCGCCTTTGGTAATTTCTGTAATAGTCGGGTTCACCAGCTTTAACTGGCCCACCTGAACAGGATTGCCGCCCTCAGCAGGTACAATACTTATCGTGCCGTCTACACCAAAGGAGACAGACTGATTATCCGGTAACTGAAGAGGCCCGCCATCTCCGATAACGGCATACCCCTGGGCGGTCAGTACGTTACCTTCGTCATCTATTTTTAACTGTCCGGCTCGGGTATAAGCTTCATTGCCATCACTGCCCTGGACTGCAAACCAGCCACTGCCACTGATCGCAACATCCATTGCACGACCGGTAGTCTCCATTGCACCGCTGGCAAAACGACTACCGAGTCCTCGCATTTTCGGCATCACCCGGGCTTCAAGGCCATCACCCTTCATTTCCACGGCCATACTGCTAACAAAGTCCCGGCGGAATCCGGGGGTAGAGACATTAGCCAGATTATTGGCATGTACCTGCTGGGCTTGCATGGCCAGATTGGCTCCGGCTGTGCTGATATATAGAACTTTATCCATCAGATAATATTCATCAGTGCCTGAGTAAGGTTGTTACTGGTTTCAATGGTTTTGGCATTGGCCTGATAGTTACTCTGGGCCTCAATCAAACGCACCAGTTGCAAAGAGATGTCGACATTGGATTGTTCCAGTGCTCCTGACTCCAGGGAACCCATAACACCCGCTCCCGGAATACCCAAAGCAGCATTACCTGAAGCAAAGCTTGACTGCCAGAGGCTGTCCCCTATTGGAATCAAACCACTGTCGTTAGCAAAATCGGCCAGAACGATCTGCCCCTGAACCTGGGTTTGTCCGTTGGAGTAAAGCGCCTGAAGAATACCGTCAGCAGTAATCTGAATACCGTTGAGTGAGCCCGGAGGAAAACCATTCTGGGTGACCCGGTTTACCGATGAGTCAGTGCCCAACTGAGTGAAATCTGAAAAATCGATGTTGAAGCTCATCGCGTCAGCACCGGACAGCCGGGCATCCCCGGCTGGAATACCCAGAGTGACCGCGCCGCCAACAGGGGTTGCCAGGGTTCCATCGTTATTAAATGTGACCGGCTGAGTCAGGTCCGGCCCCTGCCCATCAAAATAATATTCAATGTTCCAGGCGTTATCTGCAGTTTTTGCAAAATACATACTGACGGTGTGCGATCCACCCAGACTGTCATTAACATTAAATGCCATGGTGGAATTAAAGGTAGACCGGTTGGTTGGGTCTATTGCCACAGCAGGCGTAATGGCATCCGTTCTGGCATCCAGATTGGCAAGCGTCACCACATCGGTAGTTGCCTGAGCGGGTATAGAGGTCTGGTTGATTTTCAGGTCAGTCTGGGTACCGGCCAGTACGTTGCCTGATGCATCCGCTGAATACCCCTGAAGCCTCAGGCCCTTATTATTGACCACATTATTATTGGCATCTAACTGAAAGAAACCGGCTCTTGTGTAATTCATTTGGCCATTGTCATTCACGACAAAAAAACCCTGACCATTAACCGCCATATCAAGCGCATTATCTGTTGAAGTGATACTGCCCTGTGAGAACTGCTGACTGATAGATGCCACCTCAACACCTGCCACCTGACCATTACCACTACCTATCGAAGAGGCATAAACATCAGAAAATTCTGCACGGGACCCTTTAAAGCCAATGGTATTACTGTTGGCAATATTATTACTGACTATTTCCAGATCCTGCTGTGCAGCATTTAATCCGGTCAACCCGATTCTAAACGACATTCTCCACCCTCCCTGACAGTCTTATTTGCCAATTGTTGAGATAGAAGACAGTGGTACAGATCCCATGCCTTCAAGCCTTAATTCACTTCCGGAACTGGTCATATTGATACCGGTGACCGTAGATTTCATAGACAACTTACCGCTATAGGCTTCATTACCATTGACTCCGGTCGCAGTGACCGTGTATTGCCCGGGAGCAAGATCATCCAGAGTGAATGGAATAATGCCTGCCGACTGTTGTCCCAGTGATTTGGACTGAACCAGACTACCATCCGGCGTATAAACCCGAATAAGAACGTCCGAAGCATTAACCTGCAACTCGGTTTTCCCGCTGTATTGACCTTCCTCTTCTATCGACAGGCTATTGGAGTCAACCCAGACTTCTTTCCCTACCAGTCCGGCTGCCCCCAGAGACTGGGACTGCTGAAGTGAACTGGTCAGACCACCAATTCGATCATCAATAGAGTTGAGACTTTCAACAGAGGATATTTGCGAAAGCTGTGTCAGCATCTGGTTGGTGTCCATCGGCGCCAACGGGTCCTGGTTGTTCAATTGTGCGATGAACAGTTCGATAAACTGATCCTGGTTGACCTGTAGCGTTCTGCTGTCATTGTTCACAGCGTTAACGCTGCTGCCTGATGAGACCGAATTAATGCCTGTCATAGTTCTCCTTTTTACTCACCAAGCGACAGCAGTCGTTGCTGTAATTTCTTGGCGCTGACCATAACTTCCATACTGCTCTGGTAGCTGCGAGTGGCCGACAGCATGTCAGCCATTTCCTGCATCACATTGATGTCGGGATAGAAAACGTAACCCTCCTTGTCAGCCAGAGGGTTATCAGGTTCGTATCGTTTATTTTTGGCACTGGGTGGCATTTCCAAAACATCATCAACCTGCACCAGGGCAGCTCCTCTATTTTCTCCAACAGCCTGCTTGTAAATGGCAGAAAAAACGGGTTTAACAGGGCGGTAAGCTTCTTCAGCAGTGCTGCCTGCACTGGAGATATTAGCCAGATTACTGGCAATGGTATTCAGACGAACCATCTGGGCATTCAATGCCGAACCGGATATTTCATAGAGGTTGTCCAGTTTCATTTATCGACCCCCCTTAATAGCCTGCTCAAGGGAGCCAAGCTTTTTACGGAGAAAAATAAGACTGGTTTGAAAGTCCATGGCATTCTGAGAGAAGTATGCCTGCTCAACGCCCAATTCTACCGAGTTGCCATCAGTAGTTTGATGGAATGGAATGCGATACAACATTGAATTGTTTTGCCCAGTGGGTGGCATGTCCAGATGCCTGCCGTCGGTGGTGGCATCTCCGGAAAGCTGCCCATTCAAGATGGTTTTAAACTCTACATCCCGGGCTTTAAATCCCGGTGTATCAATGTTTGCCAGGTTTCCGGCAATCACTTCAGCACGGACTCCCCGAAACGCCAGAGCCCGGGGATGAACACCCAACGCAGCTTCAAAACTGATGGCCATAGGAGTTAAGCTCCTGCTTTATCGTTATTGATTTACTCCTGATCAACGACAATCCGGTTTTTACTCATTGCCAGACTAAGCAGCTTGCAGCAAAAACAGATTGTCGGTTTCAATGCTCCCTCTGTTACTCAACTTGCTCTGAGTGGTCTGTCACCCGGGTTCACATTGGTTTAAGATTTATCTAGCGACTCAAGAAAATCTTTAGCTGCCAATGATTAACGGTTGGCGTGGAAAAATCCTTCATGCTTTTGAATACGATGACACGACTTTTTCCTTTATGGGCGGTTATCTTTTCGGCCCTCGCTTATTCCTTCCCAGAGGGCTTTGACCACCTTGGTTACCTGATTACTCCGGGACTCAGCCTGATCATGTTGTTTATGGGACTGACCTTATCAGTGACCGACTTCGCCCGAATCAAAAATCGTTTACCCGCGCTCTCTGCTGGAGTGATTCTGCAATTCGGTATCATGCCTTTTGCCGGGTTATTGATTGCACAACTTCTGAGTCTTCCCGTGGATTTGACAATAGGCATGATTCTGGCTGGCAGTGTTGCCGGGGGGACCGCTTCTAACGTGCTGTGTTATCTGGCCAGGGGAGATGTTGCACTGTCCATTTCAATGACCGCTGCATCAACTCTGATAGGCGCTTTCGTTACTCCCCTGTTAATCAGTCTTCTTGCTCACCAGTATATTGAAGTGGAACCACTGGCAATGATGTGGAGCCTGGCCAGGATAGTTGTTTTACCGGTGGCTCTGGGGGTTCTGATCAACCATTTCTGCGATGGTTTCGTGCAAAAACTGAGCCCTCTGTTTCCACTCTGTTCCATGGCTAGCATCCTTCTGGTCATTGCCGTGGTCGTGGCGTCTAATGCTCAGGAGC
Source organism: Endozoicomonas sp. ALD068 (assembly GCF_049310145.1). NCBI lineage: Bacteria > Pseudomonadati > Pseudomonadota > Gammaproteobacteria > Oceanospirillales > Endozoicomonadaceae > Endozoicomonas > Endozoicomonas sp. ALD068. Next base: position 6,726,864 of record NZ_JBLYNU010000004.1, on the reverse strand, counting down.
TGCCAGAAATTGGACTCATTACTATTCTGGCAGTGGCTTTGCACAATGGCACAGGACTGAGTCTGGGTTATCTGGCAGCGTACCTGTCAGGCTTTGACCGGAAAACCTGCAAGACCGTCGCCATTGAAGTCGGGATGCAGAACTCCGGTCTGGCTGTTGTACTGGCTACCAAATTCTTTATGCCTACCGCTGCTCTGCCGGCTACATTCTTCAGCATCTGGCATAACATCACAGGCTCTGTTCTTGCAGCCTGGTGGGCAAAGACAGATACCGTTATTCAAACCGGTGAGCAATAGATCTGATCTCTTCTATAATCGCCCTCAGCCCATTGCCCCGTGATGGGCTCAGATGGTTGTACAGGTCCAGACTGGCAAACCATCCATCGATATCAAAACGACTGATGTCTTTTGGTGTACAACCATTAAAGACGGAAATCACGATAGCGATGAGCCCCCTGATCACTCGGGCATCAGAATCCGCAGCGAAGAACAGCTTCATGGACTGCTCGTCATAAAAATGATGCAACCAGACGGTACTTTCACAGCCATGAAGTCGTGACTCTTCGGTTCTCATCGTTTCTGGCAGAGAAGGCAGTTTCTTGCCAAGCAGCATAATATGAAGGTACTTTTCCTGCCAGCTTCGGGCATTGGTGATTGTCTGGAAAATCTGATTTTTCGTAAACTCGGCAACATGCTCACCTTCAAGCTGGTTGAAGAAGGCTGAATCGGCTTTAATCTCTTTGCTCAGGGGAGAAGCATCAAACTCGCCGTTCACAATACGGGTCAGCGCTAACAGGAAGGCATCCACATCAGCAAGTGTGTTATAGAGAGAAAAAGAAGCTCTGACGGTTCCTGACAATCCCAGATGCTCCATCAACGGCATGGTGCAATGATGGCCAGTCCTTACGGCAATACCCTGTTGATCCAGCAATAGACCAATATCCTGATTGTGAAACCCTTCGACTACAAAAGAGACGACAGACACTTTCTCTCTGGCTTCCCCCACCAAAGTGACTCCGGGAATTTTTCTCAAACCAGCTTCCGTTTTTCTTCTCAGCCTGTCTTCATGCTCAGCAATCTGTCCCATATCCAGTGACCTCAAAAAACGGATGGCTTCCCCGAGTCCGATCACGCCCGACACATTGGGAGTACCCGCTTCGAATTTGAAGGGTAAGTCGTTGAACGAAGTGCCGCTGAAACTGACCCGCCGAATCATTTCTCCCCCGGCCTGCCAGGGTGGCATGTCTTCCAGTAAGGCTTTACGACCGTATAAAACACCGATACCGGTTGGGCCAAATACTTTATGGCCGGAAAAAACATAGAAGTCACAGTTAAGTTTCTGTACGTCAATAGCAGAATGCGCCACTGCCTGGGCGCCATCCACCAACACCAATGCGCCCCTGGCTTTGGCTTCAGGAATAAGCGTTTGAAGCGGGTTCACTGTTCCAATCGCGTTGGAGACATGGGTAATAACAAGAATCCTGGTTCTGTCCGTCAACTGTTCGCGAAAACTCTTGCTATCAAGTTCTCCCTGCCTGGTGACACTGATGACTTTGATCACAGCGCCTGTTTGTTCGGCCACCAGCTGCCAGGGCACAATATTGGCATGATGCTCCATGGCCGAAAGCAGAATTTCATCGCCCGGCTGCAACTGACTTCTTCCCCAACTTTGAGCGACCAGATTGAGAGCTTCTGTCGCGCCCCGCGTCCAGATAATTTCGTCAGAACTGGCGGCATTCAGGAAATGCTTGACCTCCTCCCTTGCTTCCTCAAAGGCATGGGTTGAGCGAGCACTCAGGTAGTGTGACGCACGATGTACATTGGCATTGGCTTCCCGATAAAAGCGATCTATGGCTTCAATGACCGGGAAAGGTTTCTGGGTAGTGGCAGCATTATCCAAATAAACCAACGGATGGCCATGGGCATGCTGTTCCAGAATGGGAAACTGCTTTTTCAGGTTCATATGAGCCTTTCCTGATTCGATTCAGGCATTGTATTGATGAATACGGATTATTATCAATTGACGGTAGCGACAATATGTTAGCGACAATATTAAAGTCAGGATTTGTGACGATGCTCAGTCTGTAAATTATGAAGAAACAAGATGCTATCCACCTTATGCTTGACTGTTTCCAACATTAACCATTTATGCTCGCACAAACGTCAGGGTGTTCTAGAATACAGGCTGCAGCAATGCAACCGGAGATTTAATTATGTCGAGGCAAAATGCAAACCAAACCGTTACGATAGCATTTATCATGGTTTTGTTATCGCTCTGCTCCATGAATGCCTTCTCCGTTGGTCAGGCACAGATAGAATTCATACAGGGAGGCGGCGAGGATACTTTCACAGTGACTACGGGAGTTCCAAGAGAATGCATTGACCATGTCTCGCCGTGGTCTGTGCAAACCACTGCAGGAAACGAAAAAATCATGAATATTTATTACCGTCAGGAGGCGCCCTACTGTGACATAGATCCGTCCATCCTGCTTTTCGAGGTAAAAAGTAATCAACACTCTGACAAGCTTGCCCAATTTAAGTGGTTGAAAGATGCGGATGAAGACCCGACTTTGGTCGAAATCTATGACCCTGATCATTTATTAACGGTTGATGCTGGCGATGTCTATCGTATCAAGGTCACGGCTAGCTATGGTGGTCGGCCTCAACAAGAACTCAGGTAAATCAGAACACTTCAGTGTGAAACAAACTACGAGCTGGCCAGAACATTATCAGGGTAACTAACTGTCAACTCAGATTTTTTTATCATACTGAGAGAGGGTCGACTGCATAATCCAAAGTTCAGCAGGTCAATAGGCACAACCTCTTATTCCAGAACGTTGGAACCAATTAGAAAATAGCGCATTACCTTAAGGATCTGCTGCACACACAATGCGCAACAATACCCAACGCGGACAAAAAACAAAGCTTGTTGGAGCTTCTTTACTCTTGACTGCCGGGCTTCAAAGCGCGTTTGCTGCGACGCCTGCAAGTGAAGAATTCGATTTTGCCGGAATCCCCTTCCTGTTCAGTTCTGAAGACTGGGGCACCGCCTTGGGTGGTGCCGGACTTATCAAAGGCATTGGACAACCACAGGCCTCTCTGTTCGGAACCGCCATTGCCTCCAGCAATGGTTCCGCGATGGCCTATGCCGGTCTTTATAATCTCATCATTCCCGGTTTTGATCAGATGCTGGTGAGTGTCAATGGGCTTTATGGTGATTACACACAGTCCAGATATTATTTGCCCGGCAACCCTGACTTTTCCGGAGAGCAACCCGGCAGCAATGAGTCGAGTAAGGAAAACTTCATAACCCCTGGCAGTATTGAACAAAGCTATTCAGTCCGTTTCAAATACATTTTTCCTATTGCAGAAGGTCGAAACGGTGCACTGTCCAGCCTGAAACAGGATGCACTGGGCAATGCCGCTGCGGGTAAAGTCTGGAACCCTCTGATATCCGGTATCAGCTCTTTCGACATTCAGCCTTTTTACGAAAGTGTGAAACTTGAAGACCACTCGACAGATTCTGCAGACGAAGCTGCCGGTATCAGGCTTACTCTGGATTATGACAATCGTAACGCCAGTCAATTGCCGACCCGGGGCAGTCAGACAACCTTCACCTACACCAGGGACTGGGGTAGCGAAAGCCGTGCCGACTGGACAACCTGGCAATTTGAGTTCAGCAAGTTCTTTAACCTGGGTAGCAATGACTATCTTGACCAGCAGGTCATCGCCTTGAACGCCTGGCTGGCTGATACGCCTACCTGGAACGACACTACCGATGTCAACGGCGTAGAGGAGTACAAGCGCCCCCCTTCTTTTGCCGGAGTCTCTCTGGGCGGCTGGGATAAGCTGAGAGGTTACAACACTGAGCGTTTTCATGGCCGATCAGCAGTGTCTTATAGTCTGGAGTACCGGGCAGTTCCTCTCTGGCAGCCACTTGAGAATCTAGCTGTCATCGGACCTCTGTACGATATTCCCTGGTGGCAATGGACCCTGTTTGTTGATGCTGGCCGCGTTGCTGACGACTTCGACCTGAGAGAACTTCACACCGATATGAAATACAGCGTGGGCGGTGGTATCCGCTTTAAGGTGGAAGGTGTCACTGTAAGAACTGAAATCGCCAGCAGCAAAGAAGACAACCGGCTTCGCATATTTATTAACCAGCCTTTCTGAGGATTTACCAGTGAGGACACTCTGCCTCACTGGCTCTGCCACCTTTCCGAGATTTTATTTTTTTCTGGTAGATGCTGACTGCGTGTGTTATACCTGACAACACGTTAAATAACTTGATATGTATTTGTCAGCCATGAAAACCAACCCCATAAGCAACATCATTCTGCTACCAGTCGTGGTGATTATCGTCTCTGCGCGGGGGTCTGTTGGCTGACAGATCAGAGTTTCGAGGAACCCCCCGCACCGAAAGGTTCGGGGGGTTTTTTCGTATTTGGGGCCTAAAAACCCGGCAAGTATAAACAAGATAAAAACTCCAAACAGAGAGGATAGAACCATGCTAAACGTAAACAACAAACTGATTCTTGCTATTCTGAGTCTGGCCACTGCGGCAGTCATCAGCCTTCCTGAACTGCTGCTGATTATCCTCCCTGTTGCCGTATTTTTCTTTGCGCAGCAATGGTTTGAGTTGAACACTGGCAAGCCTGTTCGCATCAAGTCTGAAGTTCATCCCGGGCGAGGTCAACCCCATGAACGGCGCTAATGTACTGGTAAGAAATCTTACCCAACGCGGAGTCCGGCATGTTTTCGGTTATCCCGGTGGCACAATTATGCCAGTGTATGACGCCCTTCTGGATTCCAATATTGAGCACCTTCTTTGCAGACATGAACAGGGAGCCGCTTTCGCTGCTATTGGCTATGCCAGAGCCAGTGGCAAAACCGGAGTCTGTATTGCTACTTCCGGTCCTGGCGCAACCAACCTGATCACCGCTTTATCTGACGCCATGCTGGACTCCATCCCTCTGGTAGCCATTACAGGTCAGGTGCCTGTTGCCATGATGGGAACGGATGCCTTCCAGGAAATCGATATTCTGGGTATGACACTGGGTTGCACCAAGCACAGCTTTCTGGTGACGGACCCGAATGATATCTGCGAAACCCTGAACAAAGCTTTCGATCTGGCTCAATCTGGCCGCCCGGGTCCTGTTCTGGTTGACCTGCCAAAAGATATTCAGCAAGCAGAAGCTCACTATGCACCACCGCTCAACGTGATAGAAGAGAGAGCTGCCGAAAGTTATGACAAGATTGATACAGCCCTCTCATTGCTCCGCAAGAGCAACAAGCCTCTTGCTTATATCGGTGGTGGAGCAGGCATGGCTGATGCGGTAAACGAACTCAGAACATTCCTGACAGAAACCTGTCTTCCCAGTGTTTGTACTTTGAAAGGTATCGGAGCGGTTTGTCCTGAGGATCAGGGCTACCTTGGTATGCTGGGTATGCATGGGACCCGGGCTGCCAATCTGGCAGTGCAGGAATGCGACTTGCTGATAGCCATCGGAGCCCGCTTTGATGACCGGGTCACAGGCAGGCTTGAGAGCTTTGCACCCGATGCGAAAGTCATCCATCTCGATATTGACCCGGCAGAATTTGGTAAGCGTCGCCTGGCTGATGTCAGCCTCGGTGGTTGCTTAAAGAAGAATCTCAAAAGCCTGACCATCGCCTTAGAAAAGGGTGACTGGTTACAGCACTGTATAGCCAGCCGCGCTGCCAGCCAGTGGGTTTATGACAAACCCGGTAAGGATATCTTTGCGCCTCTGCTTCTGAAACAGTTATCTGAAGCCTCCCGCGAGAATTCTGTCATCAGTTGTGATGTGGGTCAGCACCAGATGTGGGTAGCCCAGCACATGAGCTTCTCTCATCCTAACAACCATCTCTCCAGTGCCGGGCTTGGCACCATGGGCTTTGGTCTGCCGGCAGCGATAGGCGCGGCCATTTCAAGACCGGAAGACGATGTGATACTGGTTTCCGGAGATGGCTCTTTCATGATGAATGTGCAGGAGCTGGCTTCGATCAAAAGAAAACAGCTCCCCATCAAAATTGTCTTACTCGACAACCAGCGGCTGGGCATGGTGAAGCAATGGCAGGAACTCTTCTTTGACCAGCGCTACAGTGAAACTGACCTTTCGGACAATCCTGATTTTGTTACGCTGGCCAATGCATTTGGCATTGAAGGCAGAATGATTACCGAACGACATGAAGTGCTCCCGGCCCTGGAAGAAATGCTTCTGGCTCCGGGACCAAGAATGCTTCATGTCTGTATTGATGAGCGAGAAAACGCCTGGCCCCTGGTGCCACCCGGCGCCGCCAACCACGAAATGATGGAGGCAAGAGCATGAGCGATTCCAAAACCCACTACTCTCTGACCATCCAGTGTCATAAAAAACCAGAGGTGATGGAGAGACTCCTGCGGGTAATCAGACACCGGGGATTTGATCTCGAGAGCCTATCCATGAGCAGCTCCGAGTGTGGGAAAATGGTTTCTGCTGCACTTGATGTCTCCGGTGAGCGACCTGTTGAGATGCTCACCCGTCAGATAGAAAAGCTATATGATGTTCTTCAGGTGTGCCAGCCCCCGACAACGGAAGCAATCGCCCGGGAAAGTATCATTTGAGAACAGGGTCAGGAAAGGCGTGCACCTGGCCTTTTCCGACTTTCTTCTGACTCATTGGCAAACATATACAGCTCTTTGCTCCGGATATGTTCCAGCAATGCATCACTGATGAACTCCCTCATCCAACGATGCGCCCTGTTCATCTCCCAATACTCTGGCCAGACAATATCGAAGCTGACTTCCGGGATAATTTTTGGGCAATCACGGATCACATAGCCTGACAGATCGTCCAGGAACATGGACAGTGAAGCCGGAGCCATGAGCACACAGTCTGTTCCCTTGATTAACGCCAGACTGATCGAAAGACCGGGTGACCAGGTTTTCACCTGCACCTTGCTCAGGAAATGGTTGATCTCGCTCTGTTGATGCAGATTGATATTGTCCCGTTGTACCACAAAGGAAAAAGACTTCAGAGCCTCTTCTGAAAAAGACTCATGGGCCAAGGGATGGTTTTCACAGAGAATCAGGCACATCCGATCTTTCATCAGTGAAAAGCTGGATAATCCTTCTTCCCGAACGCCCATATAACCAATGGACAGATCCAACTTTCCGGCTGCAACATCAACAGCGGGATTGATGGCTTGCAATTCAAAGGTCAGCCCGGGTGCCACCGCCCATATTTTTTGCAGTACTTCTGGCAGAATTCGCTCCAGCACCGTGTGCCCCGAAGCAATCCGGAAATGTCGCTGGGTAGTCGCAATATAAAATTGCTGGTTTTCAAAAATACTGCTCGCTTCCGTGACCACTCTGTTCACATCTTCATGCAGTGACGTAGCTTTCTCGGACAAAAAAATCCGATTGCCTTTTCTCACCAGAATCGGATCATTCAATGCTTCCCGCAACTGGGCCAGAGTTCGACTCATGGCAGACTGGGTAACACACATCATCTGCGCTGCTTTGGAAACACTCTGGGTGTCCAGCAGGGCTTTCAGGCCGGGCAGCAGGTTCAGGTTCAGTCTGGAAAGGTTCATAAATACAGCAGAAGGATTGATAGAAAATAAAAGTATGGCCAAACAGCCCTACATTACGAATAAAAAAAACCTTTCAGAAAACCTTTCATGAAAGCTATGGTGGCCAAATGTATCACCTTAAATCAACTGTTAGAAGATCTACTTGATGCCTTTAGGTAACACCCGAAATTCGTAAAAGTACAAATACTTATTTAACCTTTCATTTGATCCGCAATCAGGTACACTGGAATTGTGCACTCGTTTACAGGCATTACTGAAAGCGCAGTTAAGGAGGGTCCATGAACCATAACAAGTACAAAGAACTGCAGGATCTGGTAGACAACTACCTGGACTCGGGGTTATCAGCCAGAGAGTATGTTGAAGCCTGTGTGGATGCAGGCGATATCAGCGCTGCAGAAGCCCTGAAGTTGCTGTCTGTTCTCAGGGAAGCTCAATCTGTTACCTTCAAGTTGGCCGAAGTCGCGGACTATGAGAACCCCGGACTTCAAATGACACTTATGCGCAAGGGAGAGGAGTATGAACATGATAATCCTCTCTTTAATATCACTTTTGATGAAAGCCTCGATCCTGACAGGGAGGAAGTGATCGATCTATTGCAGAGCTTTGCCAAGGATCTGGCAGTGCTGGCAACCCGTGGGGAGCTGAACGAAGCCGAAGCAGTGGACTCTATTGATGAGAGCCCTGAAGAGTGGCTCGATCACCCGAACATAATGCCCGCCAGTGAAACCCGTCATTAACCGGATACTTTATGTTCATCACTGAGGTAGATGAAACTAACAACTTCCTGGAGGCCTGAGTTCCAGATAGAATTTGCAAAAGCGCCCGTTCAAGGGCGCTTTTTACTTTGGGAGCCTTTCGGACTGAACTCAAAAGCGCGCCAGACCCAGATCAAAAAAAACTCTTCTGAAACAACTGATCAAGACGCTTTAACGCATCAAATGCGTGAAGACCAGAAAGTCTGATACCCAGAGTCTCACCACAGACCAGCTCAAGACCCAACAGTTTGACCAGGCTTCTTCCATTGACATAGTCACCATTCTTACTGACATTGCGGACATAAACACGGGCATCATAGTGCGTCAGGGCAGCAATAAAGGCACTGCCGCACCGGGCATGTAAACCATTAATGTTGTGGATAAGATACTCTCTGGTCAGTTCATTGCTTTTCGTGCATGTACGACTGACCCAGCCTCTCTCACAGGTTTCCTTCTGGCTCTGGTTCAAGTAAGCCTTTTGCCATTCACTGAGACTGCCCAGCCCCGGTAATGGTTTGCCCTCAAGTGCATCGACAATAATTTCAGGCTCACGGGTGCGGGCCAGATAATGACAGAGAGGACGATTGTCCAGAACCCTGGTCAGACCGCCCAGAATCCTGAGGTGTTCATGGCAGTGGGCAGCTATGCCAAAGGCCAGAAAAACAGGTTGATTCACTCCCCATTCAACACCTTCAGGAAACTGAATGACAACCACGCCCGTCTTCTTAATGGCGCGGCGAAGTTCTGGCATGCCGTGAGGTATAGCGATACCGTTATCCAGAAATGTGGAAGCAAGGCTCTCCCGGGCGTGGATACCCGGAAGGTAGTCGGCTGAAACCAAACCGGTTTCCAGCATTTTTTTGCCAGCTAACTGCAAAGCCTCCTGCTTGCTATCAGCCTCCTGCTGCAAAAAGATCTGTCTTTTTTCGAGTTTTAACATCAGTGAAAGAACCGCGCTAAACCGTCCCAGCCAACATACTATAGCCGAAACACAAGAGGGCATTATAGCCAGTTATCCTTCCGGTCAGAGTTTTTATAGTTAACGCCTCTACAACGGTAGACCGGGTCGGGACAGAATTCACTGTCGAGGTACAAATCCTGACGTCAGGCTGAGTCAACTCTCAGCAACTGCAGGCCCGCCTGCCCTTCAACCTGATGGGTGTTAATTGCTAACTGGCCTCTGGCCATTGCGCGTTTTAACCAGAAATTGGCCAGCCAGGGACCCAGTAGAGGTACTCTGGCACCACGAACCTTAATGAAGGGTTGCCTGAACTGAACAATATCCTCTTTCAGGGGAGCCTGAACAGACAGAGCCAGGTCAGATCCCACCAGCCAGCTAAACAGCAAAGGCAGCTTCCCAAGCACCTTGAGGGCAGGTACTTTCAGAGCAAAACTCACTTGCGGTGTATCCCCCTTGACCGCTAATTTCACCTGACTGACCTCTGGACAATGGCTAAGATCACCCAAATAAATTTCTGTCCCTGGCAGTGCTGCTTTTTCAGGGTTTTCCTGAAGCGTGTTGAATGCTGGCTCCTTACGTTCGGGCTCAGGTTCAGATTCAGGTTCTGACTTTATATTGCTATGACTCACGGAACTTTCGGATAGAGGAGCCGGTATCTCTTCGGGTATTTGAGAAGGCAACCCGGTGCTGATGTCAGCCTTTTCATTGATTACAGGAGTCGCTTCAATCTCTTTGGGAAAGGATGACGGTATCTCATGGGTCGACAGTTCTTTCTGTTCGTCCGGAGCAGAAAGCGGTTCCAGTTCACCCAGCAAGCCCAGGCAAAGCAGGTTCATGACCTGATTGGACGACTGAGGATTCATACCCATTTTTTCCTGGAACAGCTGATCCAATTTACTGACCTCATGCGGCTTCCCCATCAGATCAGAGATAGCAAGGGCCACCCACTCCTTATCTGCAACCGGGCGCTCTCTGGCTTCGACACGAACATCTCCGGCAGCCAGACAGGCCACGCTGCCCAGGTCGACAGAAAGGTAACTGCCGATACCAAGAGGATTATGGGTACCAATGGAGTTGTAATTTTCAGAGGTACAAGCCTGATACTGTTTCCATAGCCGTTCCAGTTTCCGAAACTCAAGAGGAAAGTCCAGTTGCAGTAATTGGTGAACAATCTCTCCCATTGGCGGATTCACTTTCAGAGAGACATCTTTCAGGCTGACGGGAAACGCTTGACGGGTACCTGACACTTCGTTGACCAGCCCCAGGTTCAGGACGACATCGGGCATTTTGATTTCAAGCACACCCTCCTCACCCAGACGGAATCCGGAAAACTTCAGAGAGGCGGACGATAACTCGCCATGGGCTGTGTCTGTAAAGTCGATGCGCTGCTCACCAAAACCCATGGATGCAGAGGTAGAAGGGTCTGATGCCTGCTTTTTGGCAAGTCCTCTTAAGGTATGAAAGAGCTTCAGGGCATTTTGGTAAGAATGGATGGATTGGCCAGCATTGGCTTCGCGATACATCATAGCCGCAGTCCGCTGTTTCTGCTTCGACAACTCTTCTTGCCTCTGCTTAAGCAATTCCCGGGCTCGTTGCAGATCTTTCCGGCAAGAGGCCAACATGACCTGGCAAGCCTTTTTCTCCTTGCTTTCCTTCATCCCCGGAAGATCTTCTTCGAGCATCTTTACCGTCTTTTCTCTTGACTGATACAGACCGACCGTAGCATTGGCTTTTACGGCAAAGCCATCTTCCCGCTCTCTGGACTTTTTAAGACTGTCAGCACCCAGCTCTTTTTTCCAGGTCGTCACCATCGGAGCAAATAATCGGATGAGCGCTTCTCCCATCGCTTGCATGAACAGGTCTGACTTCACCCCTCTCTCTTCCGTTTCCAAGCCATCAAACGAGCATTGAATAACATCACCCAGATGCCTTTTTGCATCCGATCCTGATGTCTCTGCATAGAGAGCTCCAAAGGCCTCAGAGCATTTTTTGTAGGCGCTGAAAGTCTCTGTCTTTCTACAGGTCAACAAGTGGTTCAATGGCTCGGCAAGGGGTTCGCCAATGCAAACACGACAGCTCCCCTTCATTTTGATGGGGCCAACCGCTTTATCTTCTTCCAGGGAAAAGCAATCGGCAGAGATTTCGGGTACTTCCAGCTCCAGCAGCCCCTTCTCAAAACAGAAACGACTGGTATTAAGGACCAGATTTTTCACCTGAAAGTCATAACGGTCAGGATCGGTCACTTTCACATCACCCAGACGCATTTCAAACACCTTGCCCCGGTGCTTGTCCTTCCTGTTTCTTTTGAAAACATCTTTCATTAGTGCAAGGGCTTGGATACCGGTTGAAATATTCTCTTCCAGTACCTTCATACTCTGCTCAAGTTTTCTTTTACTGACTGGCAGCGACTGCTCATAAGAACGCACCTGTTCAGCGGATCTTGTTAAATAAGCCTTTTTGAGAACCAGCTGTGCCTTTATGCTCAGTTGCTTTTTAACCAGAATAATGTAGTGATCCATCTGCTCAGGCGTCAGGACCTTGATACTTTTGCGTAGCCTTTGCAGTGACTCCTCAGCAAGCTGCAGACTGTGCTCCAAGTCTTCGATATCCCGCTTGAATGACTCCTGATTCTCAAGCTCATCATTGATTAAATTGCGAAACTCTTTCTGAGTGGCACCGGTAACCGATGAAATGGCAGAGCTGAAAAAAGAGATAAAACTGGACGACAGTGAACTGAGCGCACGGGTCAACAGGCCGGGTTTAACCGGGACTGTCTCTATTCCCCTTTCAGCCAGTGATCGGAAAGGTTGATATTCTGAACGAGACAGGATCTGTTTGCGGGTTGTCTCTTCCTTGCGAACCCCCTGAACCTCATTATCCAAGTCCGAAGACGGAGGCAGATGCAGGGGCTTTCTGCCGGTTACTTTATTGCCTAATTTCATTACCTTTTATTAACCATTTCCCTGGTAGACGAGTGTCTGAAACACTGGTTTAATACGCCTGCAACGTTAGTGTAACAATTTAAAAAGCCTGACATGCACAGACTCAGCTCAACGACCGATTGCGGCGGGTCTGCATGTTTTCGCTAACGTGTTAGCGTGGTTGTGAAGTGGTCTAATGACACCGGACACCTCGTTAAGCACAATAGTGCAACCAGTAACGAGGTTCATAATGGCAACGCGAAAACATTATTCTCAGGAATTCAAACTCAAAGCTGTAAAACTGGTTACTGAACAAGCTCAGTCGCCTACAGCAGTCGCCAGAAGTCTAGGAATTTGTGCGACTAACCTCCGTCGTTGGGTTCGACTCAGTGAAGAGAAGAAAGAGCTGGCTTTCCCCGGCAAAGGCCATCAGGCCCTGACGACTGAACAGCAGAGAATCAAAGGGCTTGAAGCTGAAAACAAACAGCTGAAAATGGAACAGGAAATCTTAAAAAAAGCCATGGCCTTCTTTGCGAAAGACCAGCTGTAAGATACGCCTTCATACAGCGGGAGAGGAAGGCCTATCCTGTCGTAACGCTATGCAAAGCACTAAAAGTTAGTCGCAGTAGCTTCTACGAATAGAATAAACAACAGGCAAAAAATCAACAGATTGACCCGGAGATGTTTCGCCTGGAGGCAGATGCCCGAGAGATTTTTGCTCAATCAGGTGACCCTTATGGAAGTCGTCGAATGGCGAAAGCCCTGCGTTCAAAAGGTTACAGCATAGGGCGTTATCAGGCCAAAACCCTGATGCAACGGCTTGGCCTGCGGGTTCGGGCGGTCAAAAAATTCAAGGTGACAACCAACAGCAAACACAAACTGCCAGTGGCGGCAAACCTTTTGAATCGTGAGTTTTCAGTTTCAGCACCCGACAGAGTATGCGTAGCTGATATCAGCTACCTCTGGACTCGTGAAGGCTGGGTTTATCTGGCGGCTGTCGTTGATCTGTTTTCGCGGAAAGTCGTCGGTTGGTCGATGAGTAACCGTATGACGACAGAGCTGCCCCTGGAAACTTTGAGAATGGCTTACTGGGGCAGAAAGCCTGGAGATGGTGTGATGCACCATTCAGATCGTGGCAGCCAGTACGCGTCTCTGGAGTATCAGAATCAACTCAGGGAGTATGGGATGGTCTGTAGTATGAGTCGCAAGGGTAATTGCTGGGATAACTCTGTGATGGAGCAGTTCTTTGGCAGCCTGAAAAGGGAAAGAACGGATCATTATATTTATGATACTCGGGCAGAAGTAGAGGCACATGTTATTGATTACATTTTGTTCTACAACAATAACAGATTGCATTCCTATCTGGACTATATGAGTCCAGTAGACTTCGAGAAGCAAAAATTGAAAAAAGCAGCTTAATCAGGTGTCCGTTTTTACTTGACCACTACAAAGCAGTGAGGCTTAACTGCACCTGCCAAAAACGCTCAAGGCTGGCTTGAGCGTTTTTTGTTGGCCTAATGTCTGTTCAGTTATACGACCAACCCATCTCAGTTGTCTGGTGCGACACTCTGAGGAATGCCTTCACTTGATTTTCACTCACCCATTCTACAAACCAGTTAGTCAGGTTTGCCATATATCCCAGCGCTTTCTGCTCTGCCCCGCGATCCGGACTCCCGGCATCAGACAGGCCTAACCCGAGACTTTTGAACAAGATTCAAACGCTTCTGCCGCTCAACACGGTCCAGCTCCAGCTGATACTGCTGCTTCCTGAGCCTGCGATTAACCAGAAAAGTCGCCAACCAGACAGCCGGGTTTAAGGAAGTTCGCTTCTTCAATTGAACAAAAGGTGACTGCAGTTGCAATTCTGAACTTTTTCGGTCAATGGGCAGAGTTACCTTTACAGCCACCTCTTTTTTGCCGAGGAAAAAGCCCATCCACCAGGACAGCTTTTTCATCAAACTCCGAGGAGCAATACGCATTTCAAAATCAGCGACTCTTTTTCCTTTTTCTGTCCGGAACCTTGGATTAATCACTCCGATGCACTCGTCCAGGTCTTTGAACTTTAAACCTTCTGGTGGTTTTTCTACGGCTGGTTTAACTGAGGCCCGGGACAGGGGCCGATTGGTCGCTGCGTTTGCCACTTCGGACGGCTTGACTTCTTCGGGTAACGATGAAGAGGATGGAGTAACTGCCTGGGTTTTTCGAGAATTCACCAGGATTGACTTAAGCCTTTCCGGCTCAGCGACGGAAGCATTCACCGTTACATTCCGGGGAGACTCAGGATTTACCGCCGCTGTGCCTGTTGAAGTGGGTAAGACAGGTTCAGACTCTGAGATCTCAGCATTCGGGGTTGTATTCTCTGCTGGCTCAGTCTCTGGAACAGGGGTCGCCACTTCCGAACTCTGAGTGCCCTCTTGCTCCGGCAGTGGGGAAGTCCGTGGTATTGGTAGCTCTTGTCCAGAGAATGGCAAGACCAGATGTTCCAGTTTTTCAGGTGCAAAAACAGCACTGTCAGCAAAAACACCTTCCTCACAAAGCTTCCAGACCTTCTGCTGAGACTCTTTGGTTAAACCTGCCGATGCCAGTGCTGACGCCATAGCCCCGGCATCAACATTCGCCGAGAGAAGTTCTCCGGTTTTCTCGACAAACGTCTGCCTGTGCTGCTGATACGGGCTGGCTTCCTCTCCTGAGAAAGCCACCTCTCCCTCGCGGGTCAGGCAGGCAACCTTCCCCAGATCAATCTCTAAATAATCGGAGGTTTGAGTCCCACCCGAGTGCTTCTTTTTCTCCACCTCCCTGTAAATGGGCAGAACGACTTTTTTCAGCGTTTTCGAGTCCACTGGAAACTTCAGCTGCAACAGTTCCTTCACCAGAGGTCCAAAGGGTGGCTGAATTTTGATCGATGCACCTCTAACGATGACCGGTACCGACTTTTTCTCTCCCGTCACTTCATTCTGAAGAGTGATATGGCTGGCCATTTCCGGAATAGTCAGCTCCGCAGCACCGGATGGACTGAAAGAAAAATCAGACGCGTTGACCTTAAGCTGGCTCAATTCAACAGAACTGGTATCCGATACGGGAATCTTCATTCCCGGAATAGCAATATGCTTTTGTCTGCCTGTCTGGCTGCCATTAGCCACAGCTGCCAGCCCGTAGACCAGATCGATCATCCCCCGGTTCATATCAAATGACGAGTCAATATTCTTTGATCGTTGTTGCTGTACGCTTCTTAACTGTTTGCTGTGGGTTAACTCACGGATTTTGACTTCTCTCAGTTCCGCTACCGCTTTCAGAGCTTTGGTCGCTTGAATACTCAATTCTTGACAGTAGTCTTTTGCTTCACCTCCAGGCAGGCTTTTTATATCTTCCAGCAGTTGATGAAGATCGTCTTTGCGCTCTTTTTCTTCTTTGCCCAAACTTTCGCAAACCACTTCCAACCCTTTATGCTTCCATTGCTTCTCAACGTGCAGTGCAACAAGAGGAAGCTCGGGGCTTCCCGACATGAACGGGATCATCAAATCAAGCAGCGAGTGAGCAAACGAAGCGTCTTGCAGCGCCAGGGTTTGTCCATCTTTTTTTTCTAACTGAAGGCTTTTAATCGACACTTCAGCCATATCAGCCACATTGGCAGGCTTCAGCTCGTTGCTCATGGCATTAATATATATGGGAGCTTTCAGGATGTTCTCGGTCAACACCTTGCGCAAGTGTTCACTGATCGGTGGCTTCAGTTTGATACTGATTCCTCCGGACAAAGTCATTGGTTCAACCTCGCCACTGGCCCCCATTGACGATAAGTCTGCCCTGATATCGGCAATATCCAATATCAGCTCTTGCGTGGGAGACATATAACACTGCTCAATAAAGACACCGATGTTTTGTACCTTCAGCTCAGCACCGGAGGACAGTGTGGTCGACAGGTTCCCCAGGTTGAGGTGATAAACCTTGCCAGCAGGCAGTCCTTTTTTGGACTTCCCAAAGACCTCTTGAAGCCCATGTATCAGTTTAAGTCCGGGACCCATTTGCTTTTCGATCAACTTCAGGAAGTCCTGTGTCTCTTTCCTGATCGCCGTATCCCAAACTTTCAGGAGAGGCTTCGTCTCCTCTATCTCATTTAAGTTTCGCTCTAGCCTGCTCAGCTGAGCTCTTAATTCAAAAAGCCTTTTTTGGAGTTTTGAAAATTTATCCTGCTTTTTAGTTTCCAGACGGGGAAGCTTTTTTCTCAATCCCTTCAGCTCAGTCTGAATGGATTTCATCTCATACTGTAATTTCTTCAGTTTCTTTTTGTTCTCGTTGGCAAACTGTTCATTTCTCTTTAAATTATCATCGGCCCTGTTGCCAGTCTTACCGACTCCGGCTCGGATAGACTTCATCGCTAACTTGGAAAATCCTGTCAGGAGGGTGGCCCAGAAGCCTCCCTCCACATTCTCAATGACAACATCCCGTTTGTGGATAGGCACATATTGGAGGTGCAGACCTGCTTCCCCCTGCAATAGCGAGTCGGTGGTTTCGTCAACAGAGACATCCCGAGGCCCCATTTTAGCCTTGGTTGGTTGAGTATAAGGTAGCGATTGACTTTGAACTGTTTGTTGCCTGCCCCCGGGGCCATTAACAGGTAGATTGGAGCCACCAGTTGCCATATCATCATCCATGCTCAGAGAGTTTTTTTTTATATCGCCACTTTGCCACTGAGCTTGAAACAGACCATCTCGCCACGACTTTGATGAATTAGCCGTGACCCACCAACAGAGTCTCTGGAGCACAAACAGTTAAGAGCAGGTAATTGCGGCAGGTTCCGGGAGTTTGTCAGTGGCGTCAAAGTACCAGGGTACATCACTGCCCACTCGGCGGGTTGCGTTAATTAAGGTGAGTTGTCAAGAACTGTTGCCTGACACCATGAGTGAGCGCAGGCAATCAATCATTTCACTTCAGTTCAGTGACTTGCCTCGTTCCATTCTCACTGCTGGTCACCAGGCGGAAGCCATCGTCGATGAAGTCTACGAAATTGACCGGCCCATCATGTTGAACGGTGGTTTTTTCTACCCATGATCCGTCGACCATCTTGTCACAGACTTTTGCCGTGTGATCGTCACTGGCAGTCACCACATGCATTTCATCAGCGCTGAAGGTTGCTAATGTAATCGGCCCGTCATGGGAAATGGCAGTTTTGGTTACCCATGCTCCGTCGACCCCCAGGTCATGAATTCCCGCCATGTGATCGTCGCTGACGGTGACCACATGGAGCTTATCGCCGCTTAAGGTGGCTGAGTTGATATGACCTTTAGAGGCAATGCTAGCCTCTTTTGCAAATGACCCATCGGCCTTCCGATTGTAGATATTCGCTATGCCATCGGTATTGATGGTCACCACACGGCGGTCACTGGCTCTGTCACCCTGAAGCTGGGAGCCTGCCTGTTGTAAACCTTGATGACTTAAAAGTTCACCCTGGTCAGCTTTAGTAATAACCCATCCGAAACCAGCACCTGTTTGTTTGCTCTGTGGCTGAACAGGTTTTGTCAAGTCTGGGGTTGAAACCCCAACAGCGGCGGGTGTATTTACGTTATTCATATAAAGTTCCTTTCATTAAGTTAGTTTTATCGTTGATTGCAAGGATATTGATTTGAAGATCATCCAACATTGATGTCCTTCGGTAACTCAGAGTTGCCGTCAGGATAAAAGTTCATAACATTGATGTAAGCGCAACTAACAAGAAGACAGGACGCTGATGATCTGCTTAAAAAACGTGAGTTCGACGCAAAAAAAAGACAAGGAAACCCATTTGATTAAACTATCTTTTATAAGTACTCAGCCATACGGAATCGAATATTTCTGGCTTATTGGGTAGGTGCTCTGCAAGACGCAACGACGGGAACATAGCAAGCTATGTGACCAGAGTTGCAACGCATCACGACTGCATGGATGCAGGAGCTAGAGCAACGCAGGAGCAGTTGCCGCGAGTGCCTGAACAATGAGTCAGAAAATATGATTTCGTATGGTTGAGTACTTAAGACGCTATACTTCGATCGCGCCTTACTCATCACAAAGAGCGCTTTTTTATGAACACTACTTCATTAAAAGTATCGGTCATCGCAGCCTTTCTTCTCAGCGCCATGGCTCTTGCCGCCGTTGTTCAGATCCCAATCGCTCTGGCCTGTACGGGCATTACACTGGTTTCAGAGGACGATGCGGTCATCCAGGCTCGCACTGAAGAGTGGGGATCCTTTGATCTGGAATCAAAAATTATGGTGATACCACGAGACACCGCCTTCACGGGTCTCACGCCTGATGGCAAACCGGGCTTAAAGTGGAAAGCCAAATACGGTGTTGTCGGCATCAATGGCCTGAATAAACCAGCGCTTATTGATGGAATGAACGAAAAAGGGTTAGCCGTTTCAGTGCTTTACTTGCCAGGCACTGCCGAGTTTCCACCCTATGACCCGGCCAAAGCAGCAAACACAATTGGCCCTCAAGACATCAGCAACTGGGTACTTTCTACCCAGTCGACAATAAAAGATATAAAGCAAAATCTTCCAAAAATAGATGTAGCCCCCGTCAAGGAAAAAGGCTTAGGCAATATCGTGCCTCCGATCCATTTCATGATCACAGATCGCTCAGGAGCATCAATCGTGGTGGAGTACACCCATGGCGGCCAGCTGAATATTTATGACAACCCCGTCGGCGTGTTAACTAACAATCCTGAATTTCCCTGGCATCTGCAAAACCTGAAAAACTACATCGGCCTTACCGCTAAAGCCAAACCAGACATTAAAGTAGGCGATCTGGAGTTAACGCCACACGGTGCTGGTTCGGGCATGATTGGCCTGCCTGGCGATTACTCACCCGTATCTCGATTTGTTCGCGCAGCGGCACTTCGAAACACAGCACGCCCCGTCGAAAATGGCTATGCCGCCGCAATGGAATCACTGCGCATCCTGAACAACTTTGATATTCCTTCTGGTGCAGTATTCGCCAGAGATGAACTCCCCAAAGACGACACACTGGGCTCCACTCAGTGGACGACGGCTATGGATACCAAAGACCTGAAATACTATTACAAAACCATGTTTAACAGCCGTATTCGGGAGATTGATTTCGCATCGGTAGACTTTGATAAACCCGGGATTCGTTAT
Source organism: Endozoicomonas sp. ALD068 (assembly GCF_049310145.1). NCBI lineage: Bacteria > Pseudomonadati > Pseudomonadota > Gammaproteobacteria > Oceanospirillales > Endozoicomonadaceae > Endozoicomonas > Endozoicomonas sp. ALD068. The sequence continues at coordinate 6,707,508 of NZ_JBLYNU010000004.1, read as the reverse complement.
CGCGATTTAGATCTGAAAAAACAGCAGGATTTGAAGGTCGTCGATATTAAATAGTCCCTGTGACACAGGAATCATCAACCCCCATCTGGCCAGTGAGTATTTTCATTGAGCTATAATTCTGTTTCTGCACTTACTGGCTACTGGCTACTGGCTACTGGCTACAAAACGAGCGACACAACCGGTCACCAGAATGTCCACATCGGTGAATCTTGAGCGCAATTCCTGCTCCAACCCATCCAGATAATCTTTCTGATTGCTGAAGATCCCTTTTCGGTTATAAAGGCCCATAAGAGCTTTTGCCACCAGAGTACGAGGTACATTAAGAATGGTGGAGCCAAACAGTTTTCCCCCTTCATTCAGCAAGGGCTTAACGTGATCGAACACGACAGCTTTGCTATGGATGCTGCCTGGCAGGCAGTGCAGTAAATAGTTCATGCTGATAGAGTTGAAGGCATTGACCGGCAAGGAGGTAAACGGTTTGAAAACGTTATGCACCAGGGTAATGGGTTGATAACGGTTTACTCGCTGCCCGGCATACTCAAGTGTGTTTACGTTCAGGTCTAGCAATGTCAACGATGGATGATCGGTTGGGAACTGGCAGCGGTCAGGGAAATAACCGGTGCCAACCCCTATATCCAGATGCTGGTCGCTGACGTGCTGATTAAACCAGTCCAGGATTATAGGTGTCGGACACTGCCAGATAAAACGGTTGGAAATGCCCAGCACGGCAATATCATAGATATTGAGAACCCGCTTTGAATAAACGGCCTGACCCCTGTGAACTTGTTCTTCCGTTATCTTACCGCCTGGTAAAGTCATAGTAGAGTACCCCACCGAAGGAAAACAGTGAGTACCTAACCAGTTGGTTTCGCATATTCTGGACGGCGGCTTTTTCCACCCTTCTGCGTTCCAACTCTGGTTGCGTAGCTACGGCTACGCGCCCGTCGTTGCGCCTTGAAGGATGAAAAAATCCACTCGCCAGAATATGCGAAACCAACTGGCCAGGTACTTATCTGACTTACTATAGAAAAGATCAGAGTTCGCAACAGTAATGCCCAACAATCTGACTCTGTCCGCACTCGAAAGCATATTTTCATGCACAGGAAGTCAGTCAGCAGCCTCACTGAGACTAAAAAAATAATAGCTCTGAGAATCTGACATAATAAGGAAAGAGAAAAGACCCACTCTGACCAGGAGTCCCCCCCTTGAGCTTGAAAACTGTGTTTATCACCGGAGCCACTTCCGGTTTTGGTGAAGCCTGTGCCCGTCGTTTTGCCAGTGAACAAGGCTGGCAGCTGGTAATTACCGGCAGAAGAAAGGAACGTCTGGAAGCACTGGCCAGAGAACTCTCGGCATCCTGTCCTGTTCACTGCCTTGTTTTTGATATAAGAGATGAAGATGCCATTCAGGATGCGCTGAGCAGCCTCCCGGAAGCTTTTTCAGACATTCATACTCTGATCAACAATGCCGGTCTGGCTCTGGGCACTAAACCGGCTGACCAGTGTGATACACAACAGTGGATAAACATGATCGACACCAACATTAAAGGGCTGGTTCTGATCACTCATGCGCTTTTACCGGCCCTGAAGAAAAACAACAGTGGCAGTATTATTAACCTGGGATCAGTTGCCGGTAATTATCCTTACCCTGGTGGCAATGTTTATGGCGGCACCAAAGCATTTGTAAAACAGTTTTCCCTGAATCTTCGTTCTGACCTTCTGGGGAATGGCATCAGAGTGACCAATATCGAACCCGGAATGGCTGAAACTGAATTTTCGCTCGTGCGTTTCGAGGGTGATCAATCAAAAGCCGATGCAGTGTATAAAGGTATGAAGCCTCTTTCAGCAGAAGATATCGCAGAGAGCATCTACTGGGTCGCAAGCAGACCAGCCCATGTCAATATTAACGCCATGGAAATCATGCCCGTTCAGCAGGCTTTTGCAGCTTTTGATGTGGATCGCAATCAATGATATCTCTGTCTGGAGCTTGCTCTCAGCAGGCTCCTGCTTTAAACACACGCTCTCAAAAAACAACTGTTGAAGCAGGTTATACACAAAATTTTGTAGCCTTATAAACAACAATTAACGTATAAATACGGCTTTCAAAAGGCCCAATATATTCAAGAGACTCTCGTCTGATTATTTTTCAACCAATGCATAAACGCCTTGTAATTTCAGGCACCTCATGAGTTATCCACAAGTAATTCAGTGTGTTAATCAGTTATTTTGTTGAAAACACACCTCAACCCTTTCTACCATTGAGTGCCAGCTACACATCGACCCCAGCGAATGGGTGCATTTCTCCAAACAGCCAACCGGACTCAAAAAATTGACCGCAACGGAGTATTTCTGACTACTGGATACATTGTCAGCCTCCCAAAGCTAAAGAGGGTGTTGCAAAACTCCAACAGCTCGTTCCCATGCTCTGAGGTCGTCATTCCCGCGAAGGCGGGAATCCAGCGCCAACTGTGGATCTCTGCCTTCTCGGGGATGACAAGGCCAGGGGGGCACCGGGCAATATGGTTCTGGTGGTGAGTCAGTGTGGATTCCCGCCTTCGCGGGAATGACGAGAATGAGCGGGAATGACGGGAGTCAACTCGTTCCCATGCTGGAGTGAGTTTTGCGACAGCCTCAGAGCGTGGGAACGGGTTGAAAATATCAAAGAAAAATCATTTTTCCTGAATCCAGGTACTGAAGTCCAGCGTATCATTCACAGGATCAATAGAGAACGGTCACTGACCGGCCACATTTACCCTGACAATGTTTTTTCAGGCAAAGTTTCGCCAATGTCGAGATAGACTCATGCTTTTTTGCGCTGTGCAGTCTTTGACAATAATCGACTTTTTAAGGTCTGCCTGAATTTATCGGGATATACATGAAGATACGATCACTTAATCTGCATTCTCAGATAAGCTGCACTGCAACAGTTTCAAAAAACAGCAGACAGAATACCCTGCTAGTGCTATTCAGCTTATGTCTGGTATTCCTTCTTTTATCGCTCAATCGACCTGCACATGCTCTTTCAACTGAATGGTTAGTGAACCCTCAGCAGCCTGAGGCCAGGGTCAGGCTACACTTTTCTGGTGAAGCAGACCCGACCACCCGTCAACTTTATGCGGCACTGGAAGTCCAATTATCAGGTGACTGGAAGACTTACTGGCGATCACCCGGTGAGGCTGGTATTCCACCTGAAATCGACTGGCGTATAGAACAGCCACAAGGCAGCAGTAATATAGAAACGGTTGAGTGGCTCTGGCCCGCTCCAGAGCGTATAGAAATGCTGGGACTGCATACCCTTGGCTATAAAAATGGTACGGTTTTTCCTCTTCTGATTCAGGTTAAAGATTTGAATCAGCCGGTCTCCATCGATGCCAAACTGAGGTTGTCTTCCTGCACCACGGTATGCGTACTGACAGATTACGAGATTCAACTGGATTTCACACCCTCTGATCTGAAAGCAGACCCGCAAGCGTCATTCCTGATTGATAAAGCCCTTTCCCGGGTTCCGACGACTATGCCGGACTCAGGGCTGAGCGTGGAATCTGTTGTATGGAACAAGGAAAACAACAAGGTTGTTGCCACTGCCCACTCTGAGACTGGCTGGGAAAAGGCCGTTGACGTCATCATCGATGGTCAGGAAGAGATTACCTTCGGACTGCCGGAATTTACCATTGAGGGCAACCAGCTTCAGGCCGTCATGAATGCATCAAGCTGGCTGGGTGAATACAACCTGTCAGATGAACCTGTCACCGTTACCCTTCTTAATGGCGACAATGGCCTTGAAAAAACCCTGTCCGTCAAGGAAGTCGCTGCCAGTTCACTGCCAGCAGACACCCGTTCAGCAAGCCTGATGGTGTTACTGGGTCTGGCACTTCTGGGCGGCCTTATCCTCAACCTGATGCCCTGCGTTCTGCCCGTCCTCGGTATGAAGCTTTCTTCCGTACTCCATGCTTCAGGCCAGGAAGCCAAAGTCACCCGCAAGCAGTTTCTGAGCTCTGCGGCAGGCATTGTTTTCTCCTTCTGGTTACTGGCGACGTTTCTCTGGATACTCAAGCTGACCGGCAACAGTATTGGTTGGGGCATCCAGTTTCAAAGCCCCTGGTTTATCGGTTTCATGGTGGCGGTAACTGCCCTTTTTGCTGCAAACCTGATAGGCCTGTTTGAAATCCATCTGCCCTCATTCCTGTCGACCAGGCTGGCTACAGCAGGTGATAACAGTACAGCAGGCCACTTTGTTCAGGGTATGTTCGCAACGCTTCTGGCAACGCCCTGTTCAGCGCCATTTCTGGGAACCGCCGTCGCCTTTGCCCTGTCCACCAACAGCTTCAACCTGTTTGCCATATTCACGGCTTTAGGCATAGGTCTTGCCCTTCCGTATCTGCTGATTGCAGCCAGACCCTCTCTTTTGAAGTGGATGCCAAAACCCGGTCAGTGGATGATCAACCTTCGTCGTTTACTGGCACTGATGCTGCTGGTGACTTCGTTGTGGCTAACCAGCCTGCTTCAGGCATTCCTGCCAGTCTATCTGCTTCTGATGATTGCCCTGATTCCTACTGTACTGGTCCTGCATCGCCTGTTGATCAGCTTGATGCCTCAAGCTGGAAAAAGACTATTGCTACTGCCCTCACTGTTCCTGTCAATGGCGATAGTGCTCTTCGGAGCTTGGTCGACCGGTTTGTTCAGTCCGGAACAATCGACATCAGACAATCTGATCTGGAACCCCCTGAATGAGCAGGAAATTGCCAGCTCGGTGGCTGAAGGCAAAGTCGTCTTTGTCGATGTCACAGCTGACTGGTGTATCACTTGTAAAGCAAACAAGATCAGGGTCATCGACAGGGATCCAACCAACAGTCGCCTGCAAAAAAACTCTATGATAACTATGAAAGGAGACTGGACCCGGCCTTCAGAAGAAATTAATGCCTACCTTCAGAAGAACGGGCGATTTGGTGTACCTTTCAATATCGTCTATGGTCCGGGTGCTCCTGAAGGAATACCACTGCCGGTTATTCTCGACCATGACAGTGTTGCAGCGGCTATTGAGAAGGCATCGTCCAGGTAAACCCGGGAAATCAGCCCGAAAAGCTTCTCATAGAATCATAATGGAATGCTTTTTCGCTGTTTACCGACCAACCTGAGCCCTGAAGTTTCACCAACAGATGGGCTCCATAGCCAGACAGCCTGGCCTATAAGTCTTTGCCATTGCCATTTAATCATGACAAAGTGGCAGTCAAAGCTATTTCGCCCCTGAAGTGAATCTCACTCCCATGAGCTTCAGCAACAACTCAGGGAAACAAATACTGACTCAAAGATGAGCACGATGAAAAAAACTTTTATTCTCGCCACTACCCTATTGATGGGCTCGCTCAACATTCAGGCACAGTCTCTGGATGATCAGCAGAAGCAGGAAGTCAGAGAGCTGGTTCGTAAAACACTGGTAGAAAACCCTGACATCCTGGTTGAAGCTATGAACGAACTGAGAAAGCGAGAAATAGCTGCCCAGCAAAGTGCCGAAACGCAGATGCTGGAAGACCGTCAAAAGCAGCTATTCGAAAACCCTGAGAACCCCATTATGGGCAACCCTGAAGCCAAGGTAACTATTGCCTACTTTGGTGATTACAACTGTGGTTTCTGCAAGCGTCAGGATCCTATCCTGAAGAAAATTGTTGAAGAGAACCCTGATGTAAAAATTGTTGTCAAGGAACTCCCCGTTCTTGGCCCGGAATCTCGTGAAGCTGCGGAAATGGCTCTGGCCACCTTCAAGCTGGACAAGGATAAATACCTGTCTGTTAACCAGCGTCTGATGTCCAGACCCGGCAGACACACCAGCAGCTCCATTAAAGCGGCGCTGAAAGCAGAGGGAGTAGACTCCGACAAACTGAAAGTAGACGAGTCTGTAACTCAGCAGCTTGACGAGAACCTGCGTCTGGCACAGGAGCTTGGCATTCGCGGAACACCTGCACTGGTATTCCCCGATGAAGTGTTGAGAGGCTACACCGAAGAAGGCGTACTGAAAGAAAAAATCAAGCAGCGTCTCTGACCTGCAATTCAACTAATAAAAAACCGGAATCATCCGGTTTTTTATTTGACTTGCTGCCTATTACATTTCTCAGGCCATTTAGTAATAACTTTTGCGCTGATGAGTATTAAAGCTCAGCCACAATACAGTCTTTACGTTCTTTTCCTGTCTTTGACAGATATTCAGTAAACTCCGATGGAATACGACCCATGGTAGCGCCTTCCCAGTTAACCACAGAGCCGTCTTCTTTTTCGTATTGAAATTGATAGCGCTGTCTTGGCTTTCCTTTTCTGGTTTTCTCTACAACAGTAGAAGCCATCAGATCTTCAATGGTCAGACCTTTCTCCTGCATCTGACCAAGAATGCTTTCAACAGCTTCTCTTTTGCGACCTTGTTGTTCCTTCTGCTCATTGTGCTCACGCACTTTTTCTGCATGGATCGCTTCTACACGTCTGATAACGTTTTCTATATCTTCAACATGCATGCCCTGAAACAGTTTACGTAACTGTACTTTTGATTTCAGGATATTCAGGGACTCTTCAAAAATATTCATTATAGAACCAGGGTGGGCAATATTTGGAAAGCATCAAAAGTACCATTGCACTGACTAACTGTAAACAGTGTCGTACATAAATTATGATGCAAAACTAAATAACGACTAACGAATTAAGAAAAAAATAATCATTTCTTTTTCAATAGCCAATCCTACGAACAGTCTAATTAAATCATACGACTGGCTGTCATCGTTTTTATTACCAGATAGTGGCATAGACTCATTACGAGTCTATGCCATGCTCCATAAAACAGATCGCTGCAATTATAATCAGGCTGTTTCCAGCTTCTTCAGTTCCTGCGCACGGAGATCTTTTCTTAAAACCTTACCGACGGGGGTCATCGGAAGCTCTACCCTGAACTCCACCTGTCTGGGCACTTTGTAAGCCGTCATATTTTTACGACAGTAATCCTTCAACTCCTGCTCGGTAATACTGTCATCCTGTGGAATAACAAACAGTTTTACTGCCTCTCCTGTTTTTTCATCAGGTACTCCGATCACCGCACAGTTTTGCACTTTTTCATGCCTGGCCACGACATCCTCAATCTCGTTAGGATAGACATTAAAACCGGATACCAGCACCATATCTTTCAGACGGTCTACGATACGTATATAACCGTCTTCACCAATAATGGCTACATCACCCGTACGGAACCAGCCTTCGTTGTCCAGCACTTCGGCAGTCGCTTCAGGGCGTTGCCAATAACCTGCCATGACCTGGGGACCTTTTGCACAGAGTTCGCCGCGTTCACCGAATGGTAACTCGTTGCCTTCATCATCAATGACTTTCAGAGCAGTACCCGGTAGGGCAATACCCACTGTGCCATCCTGAACAAAGTCACCCGCAGGGTTGGCGGTCAAAATAGGAGAGGTTTCGGACAAACCATAGCCTTCACCAATTCGGCAGCCAGTCAGTTCGAGCCAGCGATCTGCTGTCGCCTGCTGAAGCGCTGTCCCCCCCGAATTGGTCACCCTCAGGTCAGAGAAGTCAATGTTCTTGAACTCGGGATGATTCATCAGGCCGACAAACAGAGTGTTGAGGCCAATGAATGCATTGATACGCCATGGCTTGATGGTTTTGATAAAGGTATCAATATCCCTGGGGTTAGCAATCAGGATACTGTGCCCTCCCAGAGAGAAGTATGACAACAAGTGAACCGAGAAGGCATAGATGTGATAAAGAGGCAATGGCGCTACCACAGTATCACCTTCAGGATTGCAAACCGGACTACCATCAGCATTCACCTGTCTTCTCAACTCAACTGTCTGGAGAACATTGCCGACCAGATTGGCATGAGTCAACATCGCACCCTTGGCGACACCGGTAGTCCCCCCAGTGTACTGCAGAGCAGCCAGATCTTCTCTTTGTGCTGGCTTGGGTGGCTTATAGGTTCCCTTGCTACCCAGTGCCAGGGCCTTCCTGAAAGTTATGGCCGTTGGAAGGCTGTAAGACGGCACCATTTTCTTGACGTGCTTAACGGCAAAGTTGATTAAGGAGCGTTTCGGCCAGGGCAACAGATCCGCCAGATCAGTCACAATCAGGTGCTCAACACCAGTCTCCGATAAGACTTCTTCGACCAGATGTCCAACGATATTGACGCAGACCAGTGCTTTCACACCTGCGTCATTGAACTGATGTTTAATCTCTCTGGCAGTATAGAGAGGATTCGTATTAACAATGACCAAACCCGCTTTGATGGCACCAAAGGCCACCACTGGATACTGCAAAATGTTAGGCATTTGCAGAGCAATGCGATCGCCGGGCTGCAATCCGGTGTGCTGCTGAAGGTAGGCTGCAAACTGATCGCTCAGGCGATCCACCTCATTAAAGCTGAGCGTTAATCCCAGTCCTGTGAAGGCGGGCTTGTCTCCATGTCTATCGACAGCATCTGCAATCACTTCCCCAAGATTAGAGAAAGCTCCGAGGTCAATATGATCAGAAATACCGGGTGCGCGTTTGCCATCCCAAAAAGCTACTTCCATGGAGAGCTCCTCGTCTTATTGTTGTGAATGTCGTCCGGGCTGCCACCGGTTACATATACATACAGATTGTTCAAACCTTAATCGGGTGCGCATTATACTCGCTTCACCGTCAGTCTTGAATTATTTTTGTAAGATTTTGTTAATTGGCGGGAAGTTTTCAGCATCAGAAAACTGCTGTTTTTATCGGGTAAAGTTAAGGCAGCAGCAGGCTTCAGAGGTATTGCCGTCTCATGAAAAGTGGACGTAACGTTACACTGTGGTTTCTATTTTCTGCCCGTTAAGCCCGGATATTTGCAGGCAAAGTTAAAAATCTCCGGGCTTTCGAAAGATGCACTGGCCTGTCTGCTACTTTAACACTGACATCTTGTCAGAGATCAATTATGCAATTTGTCTTAATCGTATTCTTGTTGTTATCCCATTTGCCCCTGACCTGCCATGCTAGTCGCCAAGTCTACCAGAGCACCTGGTGGATTGACGAGTTATATTCCCGCGACGAAAATAAGAGCGTATCGGTAAAGTTAAACTCACATATGTATTTTGTCTGTCCCAATATTGCCACCGTGGTAAAGATGCGTACTTCCATCAGACAAACCTCCAGCATGTATGAAAATATATGGTTGACGGATAACAAGACCTACTATGAGAATTGTGAGATACCGAAAATCACCTCAGATGAAACATCTGTCCATCTATGTCGCGATCCCCTTCGCCTGGGCTTTCTGAGTATACTGTTTCTTGAGCATGCTGCCGGAAGGGACGACAGAACGTTTAAAGGCGGGCAACATTACTACTTTATGTCCACGTCAACCGGTTTTAAGGACTCACTTGAGAGTAAAAAAGACGGACATTGTCGAACACACAACATGCGCCTCAAGGTTTATATCTGTAAAAATTATAATGAAACGGACCCCAGCTGCAGTTATCCGGACCCTCAGTTAAACTGGTATAGTGCAACGGGTGCTTTTCTTTCTGCTCCCATAAAGACACCTTTAACAAATCCTGTAACGACAGCTGTCCCTGCAACTGCCACTGACAACGGTACCGCAATAATTAACACAACCGCTAATGGAACGGTCCCTGTCACTATGGCTGACAACGACACTGCAATAGTTGTGACAACCGCCACTGGAATGGCTCCTGTTACTATCGCCGACAACGAGACAGCAATCGTTATGACAACCGCTCCCGGAACGGCTCCCGTCACTATGGCCGACAACGAGACAGCAATCGTTATGACAACCGCTCCCGGAACGACTCCGGTGACTATGGCCGACAACGAAACAGCAATTGTTATGACAACCGCTTCAGGAACGGCTCCCGTCACTATGGCCGACAACGAAACAGCAATCGTTATGACAACCGCTCCCGGAACAGCTCCCGTCACTATGGCCGACAACGAAACAGCAATCGTTATGACAACCGCTCCCGGAACGACTCACGTCACTATGGCCGACAACGAGACAGCAATCGTTATGACAACCGCTTCCGAAACGGCTCCGGTGACTATGGCCGACAACGAGACAGCAATCGTTATGACAACCGCTTCCGGAACGGCTCCCGTCTCTGCCACTGACAAGAGTACCGCTACAGTTATGACAACCGCTTCGGGAACGGCTCCCGTCACTACCACTGACAAGAGTACTGCAATAGTTACGGCAACCGCTTCGGGAACGGCTCCTGTCACTATGACTGTCAACAATACTCAAACCGATTCCGAAACAACTACAACCAGATATGAACATTCACAGGCACAGCCCATTCGTTTAGTTTGGATGATGGGCTACAACCAGACCCGAACTGCAAATATCTTTGAAGAAGAGCATTATCCGGTGATTGCAAAGTGTAAAGAGCCCAGCACCAGGATCAATCTGCTGAACGACAAAGGAACCATTGTCAATAGCTGGCTATGCCAGAAAGTCGGTGAGCGCCTGACGATACTTAAACCCAAATACCGGTATGGCGACGTTTATCTATTTGAGGCTTCACCGGAATATCGCCGTATACTGGCACCGAAATCGAAGCTGTCTGTCAATGTGGTTAGCTCCAGAGATTATCATAACAATAACGCAGACACCTTTTATAACCCACAGGTATTGGCGCTTTTGATCTCTGTGTATCTTATTATTACAAGCGCACTCTGACAGGGTTAAGAACCAGATGATTTAAGCGGATTAGCAAGAACCAGGCACAACTTCTTTGTTTCAACAAATGATGAGTAAACTCTATGAATGTCTTTTTATTGTCTTATTTACTGAAAATCTGCAGAGTTGTCTGCTATTTCTTAATCTGAATTTGTACTAGAGAACAATTATGCAACTGGTCTTATTCGGGTTCATCTTGTTGTTATGTCTATTTCAGACATGTGATGCCGGTGATACCTACACAAGCGCTCTATGGGTGAAAGATTTATATTCACACGCAGAGAACAAAACCGTAGGCGTACGGTTAAACGGAAAAATATACTTTATTTGCCCCAACCTTCCCACTGTGACAAGGCAACGCAGATTTGATAAACAAATCTCAGATATGAATGAAAATCTATGGTTAGTAAGAAACGAAACCTTCTACGAAAACTGTGAGATACCGGAAAATCCCTCAAGCAGGGTTTACCATTTTGTTTGCAATGATGCCAATAAACTGTTTTTTGTAAATCTACAGTTTCTTGAATTCTCTGCCGGTAGAGACGATATGACTTTTGAAGGGGGGAAATATTACTATGCATTGTCCACATCAGATGGCGACCTGAGTTCACTTAACAACCGAAAAGGCGGTCATTGTCGGACACACAACATGCGCGTCAAGTTTTATGTCTGTAAAAGGAATAACGACCCTCATCCGCTGTGCAAAAACATAGACCCTAAGTTAAACATTATTCCTCCAAGTGATCCTGCTACGAATTCTCATTCCATATACAGTTTTATAAATCCTGTAATTCCCGCTGTTCCTGCTATTACTACTGATCCCTATGACGATGCTAATACCAAAACTGCTATGAAAGTGACTACTGAAGCGGATATTACAAAGGCTACTGAAGCAGTTACGACAGAGTCTAACGAAGCAGCTCCCATCGGGGATAATGATTCACTGGATGACCCCATTGAGTTAATATGGGAGATCGGCCACAACCAGACCCAAACAACAACTATCTCTAAAGAAGAGCATTACCCCGTGGTTGCATTGTGTCATGAACCCAACATCAAGATCAGCCTGCTAAATGATAAAAACAAAATTCTCGATAGCTGGTTATGTAACAAAACAGATCAGCGTCTGACGATACTTAAATACGAAAACCGCAATGATGCGTTTTATTTATTTGAAGCATCGCCCGATTACAGCCTTAAACAGCTATGGAAATCAAAGCTGTCTGTTAATGTGCGTACTATAAGGCATCAAACAATCAATAACAATAACGCAAACGCTCTCTATGACTCATCGGCATTAGCGCTTCTTATTTCAATGTATCTTATCGCTGCAAACCGATTCTGAAAGGTTTAAGAACCTTTCCATAGATTTTTCTGAAGCATACGGATACATCTGCTACTTTTATCCTGACTAGTTGTTGGGAAAAAAGTATGCGAGTTATCTTATTTGGTTTTCTGTTGTTATTCCTGTTGTTATTCCATCTGTTTCAGACCTGCAATGCTCGTGATATCTACCAGAGCCTCTGGTGGTGGGACGAATTATTTTCTGATGCTGAGAACAAGAGCATAACAGTAAAGTTAAACTCACAGATATATTTTATTTGTCCCAATTTCCCCACCGTAATAAAGCTACGGGGCCACGATAGACAAACTTCAACCATGTATGAAAATATATGGTTAACGGACAATGAAACCCACTATGAGAACTGTGAGATACCTGAAGATCTTCCCTCAACTAAAAAGAATCACTTTATTTGCGACGATCCCGTTGAGCTGGATTTCCTAAGTCTACTGTTTCTTGAACATGCGGCAGGGCCGAACGACAGAACCTTTAAAGGCGGGAAACATTACTATTTATTGTCCACATCAAACGGGACTGAGTCATCAGTTAACAACAGAAAAGGCGGACATTGTCTAACCCATAACATGCGCCTCAAGATTTATGTCTGTAAAAAAAAGCTTATCAATGAAACAAATCCCGAATGCAGAGGCATTACAGATCCTCAGCCAAACTTTTACAGTCCAACGGATGCTTTTATTTATGCTCCTTTGAAAAGCCCTTTAACCACCCCTTTAACAAATCCTGTAACAAACCCTGTAACGACGACTTTGCACATCATTATTAACGACACAGATTCCGATATTGATGATGAAACTGAAACAATGGTGCCAAAAACCACTGGTGTGGCTCCTGTCATTATGACTGATACAGAAACGGTGATAGCAAAGGCCACTGCCGACTATGATGGTCATTCACTGTCGCGGCGCTTTCAGTTAATTTGGCAAATGGGCTATAACCAAACCCGAACTGCACAGCTCTTTGAAGAAAAGAGTTACCCAGTGGTTGCACTTTGTAAAGAGCCCAACATCAGCATCAGCCTGGTGAACAATAAAGGAGCGATTGTCGATAGCTGGTTATGTCAGAAGGTCGGCGAGCGTCTGACGATACTTAAACCCGAATACTACAATGGCGACATTTATCTATTTGAGGCATCACCCGAATATAGCCATACCCGGGTATGGAAATCAAAACTGTCTGTTAATGTGGCTAGCTTCAGACATCACATGACCAATGAAGAAAACCCTCTCTACCACTCACCAACATTGGCGCTTTTGATCTCAATGTACTTTATTGTGACAAACGCATTCTGACCAGATAAAGGTGTGCATATAGGGCTACTACTTTTATTCTAACTTTACATTAGAGAAATATAATGCAAGTTTTCTTATTTTCGCTCCTGTTGTTATTCCATCTCTTGCAGACATCTGATGCTCGTGATGTTTACACAAGTGTATTGTGGGAATATGATTTATATTCCAAAGCTGAGAACAAAACCATAGGGGTAAGGCTAAACTCGCAGATACAGTTTCTTTGCCCCAACCTTCCTACTGTAGCAAGGGTACGCAGCCACGATAGGCAAACCTCAGACATGAAAGAAAATATATGGCTCACGAACAACGAGACCTACTATGAAAACTGTGAGATACCGGAAGATTTTCCCATTACCCGGCAAGATTTATTTATTTGCGACGACCCTACTCGCCTGATTCACCTTAGTTTACTGTTTCTTGAAAATGCTGCCGGAATGAACGACAAAACCTTTGAAGGTGGGAAATATTACTATCTATTCTCCACTTCAGATGGCCGTGCGAGTACACTCTATAACAGAAAAGGTGGGCATTGTCTGACACACAACATGCGCATCAAGATTTATGTCTGTAAAGCAAAGGGTGACACCAGCCCGCTCTGCAAAAAAACAAACCCTCAGTTAAACTGGCTTCCAGGAACTTACCCTTTTACTCCTGCTCCTATAACAAACCGTGTAAAAGCTCGTTTAACAAATCCTTTAACGACAACTATTCCTGCCATTACTGATCATACTGATACTGGAAACAATACCGAGACGGTCATGACTAATACGACTGAAAAAGCGGCTGCTGTTATTACTGACATCTATACCGATGCGGTAACAACAAAGGCCACTGAAACGGTACCCACTGACTATGATGTTACACAGGCAGACTCCGTTCAGTTAATGTGGGAAATGGGCTTTAACCAGACCCAGACTGAAACTCTCTTTGAAGAGGAGAATTACCCGGTGGTTGCACTGTGTAAAGAACCCAACACAAAAATCAGTCTTCTGAACGACAAAGGAAACATTGTCGATAGCTGGTTATGTCAGAAAGTCGGTGAGCGCCTGACGATACTGAAACCCGAATACCAAAATGGCGACGTTTATCGATTTGAGGCATCACCGGAGTACAGTCCTGCGCGGTTATGGAAATCAAAACTGTCTATCAATGTGGGTAGCTTTAAGTATGAATACATCAGTAAGGCAAGCTCACTTTATGACTTACCGGCATTGACGCTTTTGATGTCGATGTATTTTATTGGTTTAGGCGCATTCTGACAGGGTGAGAAATTTCTGCGGATCAAAGCCTTGTTTCGACCGGAAGGACTTCAGCATAGTTGGAAGCAATGTTTTGCTTTTCTTTCAGCAGAGCCTCCTTCTGAGTGCGAGTCATTTTTTTAATGGCGGCTTCCCGCCTGCCTGCGGTTGAACGGTTATGACCTGCTTCCAGATACATCAGGGCAGCAGGTTTTTTACCATTAAAAAATCGGGCGCCGCCTTTCTTTTTGCCTGAGTGTTCTTTCCAGCGCCGCTCGACATTGGTGGTAATGCCGGTATACAGACTGTTGTTGCTTGCCAGAATGATATAAACGAACCAGTTCATGAAACCTGCACAAAAAAGATAAACAACAGCAGTTTACCGCACTGGGCAGGTTAGCACTATAAAACAAAACGAAAGTTCTATTTAAAGAACATCATTGTGATATTAAGTTTTTTTTGGCTTTCGACTTGCTAAATCACAAATCTGAACTGGAATTAACAGTTGCTACCCTCCCACAGGAACATCTTTGCACAGAGTTTGTGGGACTTAATAAAGCGGCTTTTGTTTTTTGATACCGGTGAGTCTAACCATCGTTTTGCCAGTTACCTGTAAAAATGATGCTCACTGAAATGAGAGCAAAGCTGTTCGATCATTCAGCCGTGAACCCAATTGCCGGCCAAAGGAATGTTTGCCGAAGCTCTTGGCCGCCCGAACGAGCTCTTGTTCGGGACAAATGGCTATAACGAATAAATTCGGGAGTACTTCCTATGTTGAGCTTTCTCAGTCCTCCTGCTCATCAAGAGCAGATTGCGTCCAAAGAAGTTGATGAAACTTATAAAAAACTTCGTATACAGGTTTTGTTAGGCATCATTGTTGGCTATGCCGCTTATTACCTGATTCGCAAAAATTTCTCTCTGGCCATGCCCGACCTGATTGAGCAGGGTTTTACCAAGTCCGAACTGGGTCTGGCTCTCTCAGCGGTCTCTTTTGCCTACGGCTTCAGCAAGTTTCTTATGGGCAACCTCTCTGATCGCAGTGACGCTCGGAAATTCATGAGTATTGGCCTGATTCTCTCGGCCCTGACCATGATATTTATGGGAACCGTTCCTTTTGCCACCACCACAGTCACTTCCATGTTTGCCCTGCTGTTTCTCAATGGCTGGTTTCAGGGTATGGGCTATCCGGCTGGCAGCAGAGTCATGACACACTGGTTCTCTGTGAGAGAGAGGGGCGTTAAATGGGCTTACTGGAATACTTCTCACAACCTGGGAGCCGGTCTGGTAGGTCCCATGGCTATTTTTGCGGTCTATCTGTTTGGTGACTGGCAATCACAGCTCTGGTTCCACGGAGTCGTAGCCCTCGTCCTGGCCGGTATCACCTGGACCTTATTAAGAGATACTCCCCAGTCCTGTGGCCTGCCCAGTATCGAAGCATGGACTGGTGACAAGCTTAAATCCTATGACGAGCACCACCATGAGCAGGAGATGTCGGCCAAAGATATCTTTTTCAAATATGTATTTAACAATAAATTGCTCTGGTATCTCTCGCTGGCTAATGTCTTCGTTTATCTGGTTCGTTACGGAGTACTGGATTGGGCGCCAACTTACCTGAAAGAAGTGAAAGGTTTCTCAATGGCTCAGAGCGGTCTGGCCTATTTCCTCTATGAGTTTGCCGGCATTCCCGGCATCCTGCTCTGTGGCTGGGCCAGTGACCGTTTCTTCAGAGGCTGTCGTGCCCCTGTCAGTATGTGGATGATGGCACTGGTCTGTGTTGCCATTGTCATTTACTGGCAGAACCCGGCTGGACACCCGATGATTGATAACCTCTGCCTGATATTTGTGGGCTTCCTGATCTATGGCCCCGTTGTGCTGGTAGGTCTCCAGGCCGCTGATTCAGCCCCCAAGAAGGCAACCGGAACCGCCACTGGCCTGACCGGCCTGTTTGGTTATCTCGGTGGCGCTCTCTTTGCCAACCTGGCTATGGGAGTTATTGTTGATGCGATGGGCTGGAGTGGTGGCTTTATGCTGATTCTGGCTGCCTGCGTCATGGCGATTCTGTTTCTGGCAATGACTCTGAAGCAGGAAAAAGAAGACAAAGCCGAACTCTTCAGTCAGTACAAATGATACAACTTCTACCCGGCAGTCATTTCTGCCGGGTAACCGGAGCCTCTGAGCCTTAAGGCAATTGCGACTAATCAGCCTTCACCCAAACCGAAGTTCGACCCAACAATGAAAAGCCCAGATACCCCCTCAGCTCAAGTTTTTGACCCCCGTCAATCAACTTCATGCTGCCGCTGTATACTCTACCTGACTTCGGATCGAGAACATTTCCGTTGTCGTATTTAGAACCATCTTTTTTCATTCCCCAAAGAAAAGTCATCCCTTCTATCTTTTGGTTCTTTTTGTCGCCTTTGCATTTTTCACAGACCGCATCTCTGGAAGCAGGATCAAGGATCTCCACAATCTTACCTTTCAGCTGATCACCTTCTTGCCAGATAGTCACCAGAGATTCCTTTTTATTGGTTTCTTCGTTAACGGTGTACCACTCACCAACGTATCCATTGGCAAAAGACAGAACCGGGATAAGCAGTGCAGAAGCTGCCAGAAGAGTTTTTCGTAACATGAGGAGTTCCTACATTTCTCGTTTGACGAAACGATAGTAATCGGATCAATGCTAAAGAACCAGCTAAAAACATTTGAGTCATCAAGACTCCGGATTCTCATAAACGGATCAGGAATCGAGGGCTGGCAGCCAGCCGGAAACAATACCTGCCTGGGCAAGAATCACGGCCAGCCCGATCAAACACATGATGACCAGCAACGGATTGCCTCCGGCAACCTGATAGGGCTCTTCAAGATGCTCCTTCCGCACTTCCCAGACCAGCATGACGGGAAGAAAGACCGCCAGAATCACCAAAGCTACTGCAGCATAACCCAAAGTCGTCACAAAGCCTCCCGGAAAAAAAACCGCCACCAGCAACGGCAGCCCCAGAGTCAGGCAGACAGTTTGAATACGACCGATGATGGTATCAGGTCTCTTACTGACTTCAGCCAGATAATCAAAGAGACCAATGGCTACCCCCAGAAACGAAGTGCCCAGCGCACAGGCTGTAAAAGCACTGATAAGATGGTTAAAGCCGGAATAATGGCTGGCTTCACCAATGCTGTTGATAAGCTGGTCGACAGCATCCGGACTGCCCTGCAGGTTGTTGATCAGACTGGATGACAAAGTGCCGTTGGTGGCAAACTGCCAGAGTGAATAGACCAGAAGGGGCACGATACTGCCCAACACCAGTGCCATACGAAAATCTCCAGGCTTGCCTTTTACATACCGCACGACTGTAGGTACTGCACAATGATATCCGAATGAGGTGTAAAGTACTGGCAAAGCAGCAAAGAGCATACCGGGTTGACCGACCCCAAGGGTGAGATTTTTGGCTTCAGCTTCTGGCAATAAAAGCACCATGATGAACATCATTAACATCATCATCAGAAAGAACATTGCTCGATTGGCGTAGTCCACCACGACCGTCCCGACAACCACCATTACAGCAATAATCACTGCCACTAACGTAGCTGACTGAGAAAAACTGAGAGCCAGCCCCATTTTTTGAGTGATGGCGACCGCTTGCCCTGCGCCGGCTGTGATATAGGCTGAACAGAGTGAGTAATACAGAAACAGCATGGCCAGAATAGCGACAGCCTGACCGGGTTTCCCCAGCAGCCGTCCCACCACACCATGAAGATTATCAGCCTCTGGCACGGCACGGCAGGCCTCGGCGATCAGCAAACCTCCATAGCATGCCAGTGAGGCCATTAACATCATCAGCAGAATTCCTGACCAGATACCCGTAGCAGCAGAAACCAGAGGCAAGGCCAGCATACCTGCTCCAATTGATGTACCTGCTACCAGCAGAGTGCTTCCCAGTGTTTGACTGTTCATGTGTTAATTCATCGTTTCCTTTCCAAACACCAAGGATAGACAAGAATTAACAAGAATTTATAGAGTGATCTTTCTCTCTTTTTCTGTTAAGAGCCTTTGATAAGCTTCTTCGACTCATTTTCCCAAAAAAAACAATTTAACATGCCTCACTGCATTATCGAGTACTCTTGAAACGTTGAGCAGAAATATCCAAAACGGATAATTCAGAACCACCCGGCATGAATGTCAAACCTGCGGCTTAATCGGTTTTACAGCGCGCGACTACATCCATAAATGCCAGCGAACCACCAAAAATATCCAGGGCGCTGCCTATGGTAATGTGTACCTGATCGTTACCGGCTTTTCTGACTGCTTCAATGTCTTCCAGAGTGGCAATGCCTCCCGCATAGGTCACAGGAACAGGTGAATATTGAGCCAGCAGCGAAACCAGTTCCAGGTCAGGCCCTGCCATCAAACCTTCAACCGATGCCGCATGAACAAGAAACTCATCACAATAATGAGCCAGCCTATTCAATGTCTCAGCATTGATCCGGGTATCGGTAAACCTCTGCCAGCGATCCGTCACAATAAAATACTCATCATCTTTTTTCTTACAGGAAAGATCCAGCACCAGACGCTCACGGCCTATTGCAGCGAGTAATTTATCCAGATTATCAAAATCTATCTGACCATCTTTGAAAACGTAGGAGGTCACGATGACATGTGAGGCTCCCATATCCAGATACCGAACAGCATTGTCTGCTGTAATACCGCCGCCAATCTGAAGACCTCCGGGCCATGCTGACAGGGCAGAAGCGGCGGCATCCTCATTGCCGGGCCCGAGTTTTATGACATGACCACCCGTTAATTGTTTCTGCCGATAAAGATCCGCAAAATCAGCCGCAGAGCGGTCACTTTCAAAATTCACCAGAGCCGAATTATCACCATCACGCAGAGAGCTTCCCACTATCTGTTTTACCTTGCCTTCGTGCAGGTCAATACAGGGACGAAACTGCATAATGGAACCTCCTTGATGTGCTTTAACAGTGAAATGAAAGCGCTAAACCTATCACATTTAAGGTCAATTAAGAGAGCGTTTCCTGCTTTGCGCTGTCATGTGAAAAGAAAGACTCTTCTGGTTGGCAAGCCTGTTTTCAGCCAGACCCGGACTAAAGGATCAGCAGCAGGATAGCTTTAATGTTGCTTTGCAACTCGTTCCCACGCTGGGACCCAGAGGACCTGAAAGCATGAGAACCAGAGTTTCGCGACAGGCTCCTAAGGAGCGAGCAGTGACTTCATAAGATCATATTTGCAGTCCCCTCCAGCAAAGTGAATTTGCTGGAGGGGATAGAGGGTTGCAAAAGAAAGGAGGGCGAGTTCAGGTTATTGTCTGGCTGAAATTCTGAACCTGACTTTCAGCCCGTGATCACTGACCTTTGAATTCCAGAGGTCTGGAGAAATCAATTATTTTGTTAGAAGTAGTGTGGGAAACCAGTTTTCCATTTTGTCTGACTTCTACAGAGACAGAATACGTACGGTTTGGCTGAATCAGTGAAGGCGCATAAGGAACATCAAATTTTAAGGGTCCATCAACACGCTGATTCAGCTTGATTTTTTTCTCACCAATCAGGTTCGAATGCTTATCCTTATTGCTAATATCTTTCATCAAAATCAGAACATCTGCGCCAGCCGGGAAACTGCCTGTGGATGATTTGATGATCCCTCTCACTTTGGCACTCTCTGCAAAGAACGTCATCGTCTCATCATTGTGACGCCCCTTCAGAGTCATTACCAGGCCGTTGGACATCATGGTGTCAACCTGCTGAAGCCCTTTGAAATAAGCCATTTCCTGTTTCATGTAAGGTTCCGGGCAGGCCATCATAGTGGAACCTACTCTGCCAAACTGCAACTCATCCTGTTGCATCGTATAGCTGCCAAAGTAACCGTTACAAGGGCCACGACCACTGATTTGACCATCCTTGCCAGAAGCAGATTGAAACTCAAGAGTGACTCTTTTGCCATTAACCGGTGGCACGCCATTCAGGGAACGCAGCACCCAGGTCTTACCCTCAACGTCGGTGGGTGTTACCACCACACTCTTGTCCGGTGTACTACAGGCAACAAGAAAACCTCCTGCTGCCAGCACCAGAACATAACGGCCCATGGTTCTCATGATTTTACCTTATACCTCACGTGAGACGGTTCTTGATTTCTGCCCCGGCAGAAAAGCCTGAGCATAAACCCTGAAGCTGCTCATTGAAAACCGCCAGAAACCTTTATTACCAAGGTCTGACACAAAATACGGAGCTATATACGGAGCTATATACGGAATGCGGATCGATACAAAGATACAGCATCCTAATGAAACCCACGAATGAAGTGACATCATTAACCCGGATAGAAGCGCCACCTATACACGACAAAGAAGTAGCAAACAGTAGAACATCGACCGATACTCGTCTGGCTGACCACCTCAAGGTAAAACATCACTAAGTGTAGCAGCCAAATGATTCGCGATATAAATCAATCACGCTAACTGACGACACCTGAATTCAGGTGTCTAGGAGGCCGACCGAGAATAGACTGCCCTACTGCGGCGGCAGCAAATTGGTCTGAAAATCCGCTTTTGTTCGTCAAATAGCTCGCTATTCTCCTCACAAAACCGAATTTTCATCCTCAATTTTCTGCCGTCCTCGCTACGGGCGCTATTCTCGGTCGGCCTCCTAGGAGCCTGACCGAGAATAGCGCCCGTAGCGAGGACGGCAGCAAATTGGTCTGAAAATCCCTGTTTCTTGCAATCCTCGCTACGGATGCTTAAGTCCGACAGGCTGCTGGGTTTTCAGGGCTCCCATTGAATTCCTTGCCAAAGAGGTGATTGATCGTTCGGTGAGCCGTTGTAATTAATTGTTATCTCTTCATTGGGTCGAATTTTTTTAATGGCAATGAATTCAATCACCCGATCTTCCATATCATATCGGTAGAGTGCATTGGGTGTATAAGAGTGGTTGTAAATTGAACCCAGCCCCAAAGCAATAGCGGCTGAATCCATTGCCTCACCCCAGGAAAAGTAGTAGTTGTATATCGTCGTTTGATCAATGTGTTCAAGATCTTCAGGAGGCAATTCAAGAACAGGGCAACGCTCGATGACTGTATCTCGCTCAATCTTTTTACGTGTAAAGACTCCTCGCCCTTTCGAACCAGAAAATGCTACGTACAGCATAAGCGAGACCTCTTTAATTTTTGTTTCCTGACAGTCTACCTGCCCTTTAGCGGTCTGTTAATTGTCTTTTTGCAGTGCTCCACCCAAAAAAAAGCAGAAGTACCAGACTTCTGCTTTTTCATAATCAATGAAAGATGATTGACTTATGCTTCACGGCGAGGCCTGCGAGAACCCTGACGCCGGTCCCCACCACGATTGTCACGATCTCTTCTGAAACCTTCGCCATCACGACCACGGCCACGTCGGGGACGATTGTGATCACGACGACCGTCATCAGCCCAGATTTTCAGATCCAGAGCCTTGTTGCGGACCTTGACGTTTTTCAGAGCATCCAGAATGGAAGCATCCACACCTTCTGGCAGGTAGACGGAAGAGCAGGTGTCAAACAGGCGAATGTGACCGATATTCTTGCCTGAAATATTACTTTCGTTGGCAATCGCACCGACCAGGTCTCCGGGGGTAATGCCCTGATCGCGACCTACATCAACACGGTAACGAACCATACCTTCATTGTCTTCTTTACGATCACGACGTGGACGCGCACCGCGCTCACCACGATCGCCTCTGTCTCCACGATCACGTCGCTCACGCTGTGGACGCTCAGGCTCTTTACCATCCGGGAACGGACGTTCCTTCTGGGCCATAAAGCAGAGAACAGCGGCCATATCTTCGTGGCTCAGAGCATGTTCGGTTTCCAGCTCAGCAATGATTTCACGGAATACATCCAGCTCTTCGCCCATTTCCAGAGATTTCACCACTTCTTCCTTGAAGGCACGAATGCGCATATCACGAACATCACGCATAGACGGCAGACGCATAGTCTCAATGCGCTGGCGAGTGGCGTGTTCAATAGCTCGCAACATACGACGCTCACGGTGCGTAGCAAAAAGAATAGCTACACCCTGACGACCTGCACGGCCAGTACGACCAATACGGTGAACATAAGCTTCTGTATCATAAGGAATGTCGTAGTTTACAACGTGAGACATTCGCTCAACGTCAAGACCACGGGCCGCTACATCTGTAGCGATCAGAATATCGAGAGAGCCTTTCTTCAGTCGATCTACTACTTTTTCACGCAACCCCTGGCTCATGTCACCATTCAATGCAGCAGCAGCAAAGCCTCTGGCCTCGAGCTTTTCAGCCAGCTCTACGGTTGCAGTTTTGGTGCGCACGAAGATTATCATGGCATCAAAAGGTTCGACTTCAAGGATTCGTGTCAGTGCGTCCAGCTTGTGGAAACCGCTGACCATGCAGACTTTCTGGGTGATGGTATCAACAGTGGCGGTTTTCGCCTTAATCTCAACAGTGGCAGGATTTTTCAGGTGCGTATCCGCTATCTTGCGAATCTGTCTGGGCATAGTGGCAGAGAACAGGGCCACCTGACGCTCTTCCGGTGTCTGTTCCATGATCCATTCAATGTCATCGACAAAGCCCATGCGCAGCATTTCATCGGCTTCATCCAGAACAACTGCTTTCAAAGCATCCAGCTTGAGGCTCTCTCTGCGAATATGGTCCATGACACGACCCGGCGTGCCCACAATAACATGAGCACCACGCTTGAGGCCTCTCAGCTGACCACGCATATCCTGCCCACCGTAAACCGGCAGCACGTGAAAGCCCTTCATGTGACGCGCGTAACGCTGAAAAGCTTCAGCCACCTGAATGGCCAGCTCGCGCGTAGGTGTCAGCACCAGAACCTGAGGATCACTGGCCTTCATATCCAGACTGGAAAGCATAGGCAGGGCAAACGCGGCAGTTTTGCCAGTACCGGTCTGAGCCAGACCCAGCAGGTCTCTGCCCTCAAGAATCCGGGGAATACTCTGAGCCTGGATAGGAGAAGGTGTTTCATAACCGACATCCTTTACCGCCTTGATTACTGCCGGGGAAAGAGGCAGTTCAGCGAAGGTAATTATTGACTCAGCAGGGGTTGTGTCGTCAGACATCAAGTACTCCAATAAATTAGGCATTGATACAATCAGTGTTCTCCCTTTAGATACTCTGACAGGCAGCCGACGGGGTAGCGCCGGTCTTAAGCCGTGAGAATCACCCATGGGCCAGTCGCGGGTAGAAAGTCGGTCACCATGTTCTGTGGAACAGGACAGATTTCAGAGAGTCAGACAAGTGATTGCTTAGCTTGAATAATTCAATGAAAGCGTTGATCGTTCTTTTCGGACCTTGCGACCTGAGCCTGCAAACAGGCTCCCATGTACACTGATCCACCGCACGGTCCTTTTCGTAACGCGCAGTGATTATTAACCATGTTCCGGCCACCGGGTTCACAAACAGGCGGTGGCCTTTTCACTCATGGCAGTTGGGTGTCCATGACTTCGTTGAAGATCTCGAAAGAACTGACAGGATCGGCATCCGATGAGAGTTCAATATGCAAACCGATCACAGAGGTAAACGGAGTACCAGGACATCTGGGAGGCAGCCCGGGAACGCCTGCAGAGCATTCTCAGCCAGTCTCCCTGGAAGGTCTTATTAACAGCCCTTCCACAAAAGGTCGGTTATTCTATCGCTATTCGCTCAACATAGATAGCTGTATTTCAAGCAACCTCCCTGTATTTAGCCGATACGACAGCAGGATTTACAACTACTCGTTATTTATTTGCGGCCATTGACCTCAGCTACGCAAAACGCGCGAAGAACACTGCGGGCTCCTTTCAGAACCTGTGAGGCCTTTTGCCCGTCATCCCTTGGTAGAAGTGCTGAATTTTTTTCAGGTCACTCTCATAGTGATCCGAAGGGAAGAACATGGGGCCGAAACCTCCCACTCTGGTTTTAAAATCCAGAAATCCCAGAGCAATGGGGACACCGGCTCCAACCGCAACATGGTAAAAACCACTTTTCCATTGGCCCACCTTGCTGCGCGTTCCCTCGGGAGGAATGGTAACGATAAGATCCTCGGAAGCATTAAACCGGTTGACAACTTGCTGCACCAGTCCGGTATTACGGCTTCGCTCCACAGGTATGCCGCCCATCCAGCGCATTATGGGGCCCATGGGGCCTTTAAAAAGATTGCTCTTGCCCATCCAGGAAATCTTGAGACCGAATTTAAAGGCAATGGCAATCACCAGAATAAAGTCCCAGTTACTGGTATGGGGAGCAGCAATAAGGACGTACTTTCGAGCATCCGGCTTTTTACCCGACAACTTCCAGCCCGCCAGCTTCAGACCCAGAGTAGAGATTAAACGAAAGAGAGTATTAATAATGGGAGTATCAAAGATCGTATGAGTCATCAAGAAGGTTACCACAGGCAGTCGAGATCAAGACTGACTCAGTGTCCATAACAAATAAATGTCTTTAAAAATTATATTCGCCCGACCAGCCTTGGAACGTGATTATACCTGCCTTAAACAGAATGTACACGCCAGTAAACATTTTTATGTTTAGCCAATTTCGCGAAAAATATTGCCCAGCCGGGCCAGGCCCTGCAGGCATTGATGTAAGGGATCAGTCCGGAGGACTGTTCATTCAGTGGATATTCGCAGGTGCAGCATGCTGGATTGTTTGTTGCACAACCTCCCACAGTCTACCATGACCGAGTACTCCGTAAAATTACCACACAATTAATATGCTCTGTTTATACAAATCAGTAATATTTATCTTGCTCATATCTTATGGTGCTTCTTATGGGTCTCAAGATAATACTTATAATGATGAACATGTAAATTCCAACCAAACTATTTCATATAAAGATTACGAAGGGAGTTTTTCGAGTAACCTGTTAAATTTATTAAGCACTCTCTCTTTATATTATGATGGGTTCAGGCTGCCTCTACGTGCGACTGAAATAGCAGCTGTTGTTTTTTTTGATTTATATATATTTAAAATGCGTAGAGCAACTACTGAAACATGTCGTATGATTTTTTCATATAGCCTTGCATCAAGCCATCTTGCTAATGGTATATACGACACGAGAATGAATGTTAAAAATCATGGAATCTCATTATTATCCTTAGCCAAATTCATTGCACAAAGAATAGAGCACATAATGTCTTTAGCAATTGCCGAACATTTGTTAGTAATACTTTTCACAGAACCATGTCCTATTTGTTTAGAGTCCTTAAGATTTCCTGTCCAATTTGCAACTTGTGCAAGACATTTGTTTTGTGCGGCCTGCATTGGTCAATGGCGGGCGCATTCACCTTTTTGCCCTGTATGTCGTCAGTAAGCCGCCAATGAACTAAAGAGAATAGCGGTCAGCCTGTACAATAAATGCCTATTTCGGAAACGGAACGACTTTTGGCTGGAGCATCTTTTTATCCAGCCATATTCAGCCGTTGCTCGCAGGTGCAGCGTGCTGGATTTTTGTGATATGACTTTTAGTAATCTACCATGACCAAGTGTTCCTAAACTTCCCAGACAATAGATATGCTTTATTTATGTAAATTGGTGATGTTTATCTTACTGATATCTTATGGCGCTTCCTTCGGCTCTCAAGATAATACTTATAATGATGAATCTATAAATTCCAACCAAACTATTTCATATGAACATTACAAAAAGAGTGTTTTGAGCACCCTGTCAAATTTATTAAGCGCCCCCTCTTTATATTATGATGGAGTCAGACTATCTCTACGTGCGGTTGAAATAGTAAGTCTTTTTTTATTTGATTTCTATCTATTTGAAATAGGTAGAGAGCCTCCTCGTAATATATGTACTGAAATTTTAACATATAGTTTTGGATCAAGTTTTTTGTTTCATACAATATACGACATAAGCATGAATATTAAAAATCATGGAAGATCATTCTTATTATTCTTACCTAGATTCATTGCACAAACAACGGAGCACATATCATTTGTAGTCATTGTCGCAGGATCATGTTCTTTTTGTTTAAAGCCCTTAATATTTTTAGTAAAAATTTACACAGAATCATGTCCTATTTGTTTAGAGCCCTTAAGATTACCTTTCCGATATGCACGTTGTAGAAGACATTTGTTTTGTGCAGACTGCCTTAATCAATGGCTGGCACATTCACCTTTTTGCCCTGTATGTCGGCAGTAACCCACTGATGAGAAAGAATAATAGCGGTCTTCCTGTTCAATAAATGCTCATTTCGGAAACGGAACGGCTTTTTGCTGAAGCATCTTTTGACCCAGCTATATTAAGCGGTTGCTAGCAGGTGCAGTGTGCTGATTTTTTGTGATATAGCTTTTCGTAAGCTAACATGACCGAGTGTCCCCTAAAATTCCTACACAATAAATATGTTACATTTTCGCAATTTAGTGGTATTCATCTTAATGCTATCTTATGGTGTTTCTTATGGCTCTCAAGATAATATGTATGATGATGAATCTATAAATTCCAATCACACCATTTCCTATGAAGATTACAAACAGAGCCTTTCGACTGGCCTCTTAAATTTATTAACCTTTCTCTCGTCACATTATGATGAATTCAGGCTACCTTTACGTTTAACTGAGATAACATCTCAGTGTTTGTTGAATTTCTGTCTACTTAAGCTGGGCAGTACTTTTCATCATGAGTATCTTTTTGTTTATTTATTAAGCGCTGTCGTTAACTTTTCATATGACCTAAGAACTAATCAGCATAATTACGAAGATCTATCATTATTCATATTTACACTCATCGCACAAAGGATGGAGCACGCATTGTCTCTATTTATTACCTATTATTTGTCAGTAAAACTTTTTTCAGGAATATGTCCTATTTGTCTGGAACAAATGAGTACCTTTATCAACTGTGCAGGCTGCAGAAGGCACTGGTATTGCAGTGCATGCCTTCGCACATGGGAGGCGCAATCACTTTTGTGCCCTGTATGCCGACAGTAACCTCCCGATAAAATAAATAGAATAGCGATCAACCCGTTCAATAAATATCCATTTCGAAAACTGAATGGATTTTGGCTGAAGCACCTTTTGCTCCAGCCATTTTCAGCGGGTGCTCGCAGGTAAAACCTGCTCGATATTTGTAACATGACCCTTCGTAATCTATCTTGACTGAGTGTTCCCTAAAATCCATACACAACAGATATGCTCTATTTATGCAAATTAGTGATATTTGTCTTGCTAATATCTTGTGGCACTTCTTACGGATCTGAAGATAATACTTATAATGATGAATATGTAAATTCCGACCTGACTATTTCACATAAAGATTACGAACAGAGCTTTCTCAGGGACCTGTTAAATTTATTAACTTCTCTCTCGTTATATTATGATGAAATCAGGCTACCTTTACGCTTAGTTGAATCAACAAGTGCTTCTTTTTTAATTTACCATCTACTTAAATCGGGTAATGTTTTTCGTCAAGAGTTAGCTTTTGCTTTTTCAATAAGCTTAATATCATGCTTTTATTTTAACTTCATCTACGACCTGATAGCATTTTTCAGTAGTGATGAAAACTTACCACTAGCCTTTTGCAGTCTCGTTGCCCGAGTAACAGAGCACGCATTGTCAGCAAGAATTACTGACTATCTGGCAGTAAAACTCTTTGGCGGATTATGCTCTATTTGTATGGACCCCATAAGATCCCCTATCGCCGCTGGGGAGTGTTTAAAGCACTTCTACTGTGCAGCATGCATTCACGCATGGACGACACAATCACCTTTGTGCCCTGTGTGCCGACAATAACCCCCAGTCACCTAAAGCGAAGGCCGAGCTATATCAGCCTCCAATCTGGGCAAGATTGCGAGTACCTCCGGTATACCCCTGTTCCAGAAAATGACCGTCTACTTTCAACCTCAGTGCTGATCGAATTTCCTGAATCAATTCATCCTGCTGGCTGTCGTCCTGTAAGAAATGTCGAAGGTCATGGCCTGATTCCGAGAACAGGCAAAGTTGCAGATGCCCCTGACTGCTAACCCTCAGACGATTGCAGTCTTTACAGAAATCTCTTGAGTAGGGGGTAATCAGTCCAATGCGCCCCTGATACTCAGGATGACAATATTCGTAAGCCGGACCCGCATCTTTATTTCTGGCCATTCTGACCCAGCCCTGCTCCAGAAGCTGATCCCTTATTTGTTTTCCGGGGACATGGTATTGATTGAAAAAGCGACTATTATCACCCGTCTGCATCAACTCAATGAAACGCATGGTAACAGGCTGGTGCTTAATCCATTTCAGAAACGCCTCCAGCTGGATGTCGTTGACCCCTTTCATCAAAACCGCATTGACCTTGATAGAAGGAAGACCTTTTGCGAAGGCCTTGTCAATACCCACCAGTATTTCCTGAAGGCGGTCGTGCCCGGTTATTGCTGCAAAGGCTCGGGGGTCCAGACTGTCGATACTGACATTAATCTGATCAACACCAGCAGCCAGCCAGGACTCAACTCTCTGGTCCATTTTGTAACCATTTGTGGTCATAGCCACTTTCTGAATCCCCGGAATGGACTTAAGAGTACTGACAATATCCATGAAGTCAGAGCGCAGGGTAGGCTCACCGCCAGTGAGGCGAACCTTCTCAACACCCACCGCCGAAAAAGCGGTCACCAGACGTTTAATTTCGGCAACATCCAGCGACTGCTTGTGACGATGCTCATCACAGCCATCAGGCAGGCAATAGTTGCAAGTGAAGTTGCACAGATCAGTCAGAGACAGTCTGAGATAGGGAAACGTTCGTCCCTGTTGGTCTTGTAATGGTCGCATTTCACACCTTTCCAAACACGGGAGGCCCAGACATTTCTGTGTGAACCCTGGCAACCCTGCGTGTAACACGCATCAGGTCACGGCCAGACAACCGTACCTTCATGGTGAGGGTTAGGTTGCGAAGCTCGGCGCTTTATTAAAATTAATTAGGGGCTCATCCTAACCCTAACCCGATAAAATAGCCATGCCTTAAAGGACAATATCGAGTGATACAAATAACAAGAAACAGATTGCTGAATTCATTTATAGCTTTTACTTTAAGAGCAGTTTCAAAAACTGTATCGAGGAGACCTTTCAATGACTGACTGCTGTTCTGCCCCGGGGCTCATGCCCCTGCACGAAGGGCTTGAGAAACTGATGACAGAAACACCGGTCGTCACTGAAACTGAAACAGTGGCTCTGGCTGACTCCCTGGACAGGGTTATCTCTGAGGCAATTATTTCGCCGGTTAACGTTCCGTCCCATGATAATTCAGCCATGGACGGGTATGCAGTCCGTTTCAGTGACCTGGCACCACATTCAATACTGCCGCTGGCCGGAAAATCTCTGGCCGGACATCCCTATCAGGGTTCTATGCCCGCTGGCCACTGTATAAGAATCATGACAGGTGCTTCCATTCCTGTAGGTGCCGATACGGTCATCATGCAGGAGCAGGCCGAGATAACCGCACAGGGTATTGCTTTCAGCAAGCTACCCTCTCAGTCAGGCAATAATGTTCGCCGTGCCGGTGAAGATATTCCTCAAGGTTGTCAGGTTTTTGAAAAGGGACACATCATCAAAGCCCAGGATATAGGTCTGCTGGCTTCATTGGGAATCCCTGAAGTTCCAGTCATTCGCAGAATAAAAGTAGCGCTCTTTTCCACGGGTGATGAACTGAAGCTGCCCGGCGAGACTCTCGGACAAGGTAATATATACGACAGCAATAGGTTTGCAGTATCAGCGATGCTCAAGCGACTGGGTGCAGAAGTGATTGACCTTGGAAAACTCCATGATGACCGCGACGAGATCCGGAAAGCTTTTCTGAAAGCTGATCAGCAGGCTGATGCAGTTGTCACCTCTGGTGGGGTATCCGTAGGTGACGTCGACTTTGTCAAAGATATTCTCAGTGAAATAGGCCATACTTCGTTCTGGAGGTTGGCCATTAAACCCGGCAAACCCTTTGCCTTTGGTAAACTTCCCAACAGTGTTTTCTTTGGGCTACCCGGCAATCCGGTTTCCGCTACGGTAACTTTCCAACAATTGGCAGCGCCCGCATTGCAACATATGATGGGAGCAGAACCAACTCCTGCTGCTGAACTACCAGCAACGTGCCTCACTCCCCTGAAGAAACAACCCGGTCGCCTGGAATTCCAGAGGGGCATTCTCTCAACCAACGAGAGAGGAGAAGCCGAGGTAGTCACATCGGGCAGTCAGGGGTCGGGGATTCTCCGATCCATGAGTATGGCTAATTGTTACATCATTTTGCCCGCTTCCCAGGGAAATATTGAGGCAGGAGAAACGGTTAGAGTGCAGTTGTTCGATAAACTTCTCAGGTAACTACTCCCTGTTCTGCAGGCTGTCGCATCACTCTGGCTCCCATGCTTTTGGGACCTCCGGGTTCCGACATGGAAAAGGGTTGCCCCGAAAACGAGCACTGTCATATTTCTGCAGTCTTTGCCCTGGTGAGGGTGTCGCAAAAGGGTATGTTTGCCCTGGTGAGGGTGTCGCAAAAGGGTATGGTCAGCAGGATATATCAAGATCGTCGTTCCCGCGTAGGCGGGAACCCACCACGAACAGTGGATCTCCGCCTTCGCGGAGATGACGGTTTGAAGCTTGAAGCGTTTTAATTGACCTTTTGCGACACCCTCTGGTCCTGGAGGGCTTTTTAAATATTTCAAAAAAATGTCATAACTGTAATATTTCTGAAACAGAACACCTATATTTTCGCCATCATCTCTATCCACACAGCACCAAGGTGCAGAAAATGTCTGAAGCAACAAGTCAAGCCAGCACCAAAGCTGACTATAAATACACCAGCAGGCACTATGGCCGTATCTGGCTGAGAGTTATCCTCTGGATCTATGCTCTCCTGGTTGCCGTCAGCGTAGTGGGCTCTGGTTTTAAAATGGCCGTAGGTGGCGCAGAAGCAGCTGCAGAGCTGTTCAGCTTTGCCAACAACACTATGCTGGCACTGATAGCCGGTACCCTCGCCACAGCTCTGGTTCAGTCTTCCAGTACAGTAACCTCTGTTATCGTTGGCCTCGTGGCTGGCGGCCTGCCGGTAGAGATGGCGATCCCCATGATAATGGGAGCCAATATTGGTACCACCATCACAAATACTCTGGTCAGTCTGGGTCACATGGGTTGCGACAAATCCTTTAAGCGAGCTTTTGCTGCTTCGACAGTTCACGACTTCTTTAACTATCTGGCGGTTCTGATTCTGTTGCCTCTGGAATTGATGACCGGCTTCCTGAGCGATATTTCACAGCACGTAGCCGCACTGTTGGTGGGTGGCTCTGCTATTGATATGGGCAGCCTGAATTTCGTCAAACCCCTGACCAAGCCGGCCGTGAATATTGTCAAGGATTTTGCAGGCCTCCTGCCCGACAGCACACTGGCTGGCCTGACCATGATCGCCTTCGGTATCTTCCTTATCTTCAGCTCGGTCGTAAGACTGGGCAAGCTGCTGAAAAAAGTTATGGTGGGACGTGCCAGGGACATTCTGCACAAGTCTATTGGTCGTGGTCCGATTTCCGGTATTGCCTCCGGTACTGTTATGACCGTAATGGTGCAATCCTCTTCTACTACCACCAGTCTTATGGTTCCTCTGGTAGGCAGTGGCGTCTTCACCGTTCGTCAGATGTACCCTGTTACTCTGGGTGCCAACATCGGTACAACCATCACAGCGCTGCTTTCAGCAACGGCCATCGTCGGTGCAGACGCAGAGCACGCAATGACCATTGCTCTGGTACACTTGTTCTTCAACGTGTTTGCCGTAGCCCTTATCTATGGCATCAGGTGGCTCCGTGAGATTCCTCTCTACGCTGCAGAAAAATTGTCTGATCTGGCTATAAAAAACCGCGCTTATGCATTCCTGTATCTTTTGCTGGCCTTCTTTGTCATACCGGGCCTCGGGATTTTGGTAGCCCGGTAAAGCCTTCCTGATATTCTTAAGAAGCCCTGACCATGTCGGGGTTTCCTCTACAGACCTGTTTCTTTAATTCCTGTTTAAATTGCTATGCTCTGTGGGTTGCCAATCATGGAACAGGAAACCACCATCAGGCATCTGGTCATCCCCCTGACGTTGTCAGTTGTCTTTCACACCTTACTTTTGGGCTATAGCGGGAGTAGTTGGTTGACTGCTGCAAAATCACCCGGCATTCAAATCAAACTGGTGTCTCATCAACCCGACATAACACCTGCCATTGAAAAAAACCTGACCGCTACAGAAGCAATGACCGGCTCGGAATTGACAAAGCCAGATTCTCAGATTGAAAACACTGAACACATTCAAAGCACTGAAAAAACAGAACAGGCTGAAAAAGCAGAGAACAAGAAAGTCATAACGACCAGAGCCGAAAAGAAAAAGATTCAGCAAGAGTCGGCCAATCAGGAAGAAAACAAACACAGGCACGCAAAACCGGGTGAGCCTCCGGTATCTGCTCTCAACCAGCAGACATCGGGAGAGCCCGTCGAAGAACTCATCACTTCAAAAGCCGGGCATTTGGAGCCTGATGAATTTCAGAAATGGGTGGCTCAACTTCAATACCGGATCAATCGCTACAAAGTGTATCCCTACCAGGCTAAAAGAAGGCGACTGGAAGGAGAAGTAAAAATCAAAATTGAAATCAACTCTGACGGAACACTGGAAAAGGCGACTGTACTGGCCGGTAAAAAGGCATTCGAAGCCAGTAGTCTGAAAGCCATTGAGCGCTCCCTGCCCTTACCGACACCTCACAAGAAATCGGTTACGGTGATTCTCTCCATTAAATATCAGCTGCTGTGACCGGCCAGCTCCTTAAGTTCATTACTCAATCTCACAATTTCGCTGTAGCTGCCGACGCATCAGAGGTTCCCGGAGATTTACCTGGCGTATCAGGGCCTCACTGCCAGCACATCACCACCCAGCTATCACTGATTACACTATAGTTATCGCGTAATTCTGCCAATTCTATCCCGAGGCTTCACCTCTCTTCCCGACGTGCTTTGCCCGCGTGGTGAAGCAGGGGTTAGCTGGCAGAACATGAGCAAAAATGCAAACCGAAAAGAAGTTGAAACACCTATGCAAACTTTTACCACAGTTTTTATTTCGGTTATATTGATCGTTTCATCTCCCTTTGTCTTTGCGATTAAAATAAGCGAAGAACACTTAAAGCAAGGACGACAGCTTATAGATGACATGGACAGGAGAGGAAGTGAGTTTCTGGAACTGGCTGAAAGAGTTCAAACTATCATAACAACCTTTGGGTCTCAGTCCATTTTCACCATCATTCCTCACTTAGTATCTATGAACGAATCTTTAGAGAGAGTTTTTTCATCGTTATCAATGAGCAAAGCTTATTTAGCCACACTCACAAAAACAGTCACGAATGATTCTGAATTGCTAGCAAAAAAGGCTTTTGAGCGGATGAAAGTTTCAGCTGGCAATCCAGGGCAATCAGTAGCAATGGGCAGGCTGTTTAGTGTTGCTGGCGTCTCTGGGGACGCAAGTTTTTCAGGCACTTTTCAAGAGCACAAGTGTGGCACCCTAACGGAATTAGCTGATAAGGCGGATAAAGATAGTTCTGAATTTTCACAGAAAGCCTTGTCATACCAGATTTTAAACAACAAGCTAAAAGAATATCTTGACCAGAACGACACAATTGACGTATCCGAGACTTGGAGTTATCTGGAAGAAATAAATAAGCTATTAAATGAATTAACGACTCTTACAAAGTCTTTTCCAAACAGCTTTAAATTATTTTTAGAGCAGGCTTTGACTTATTTTGATTGTAACTGAATCGAATAAGCCGGTAGATAAGTACCTAACCAGGTACTTAAACCTGCTAAATCGGACAGTCGGACGTTTCTAACCTCCGGCTTCCACATCAACTCCTTAAGCGGGTCCGCACCTGGTCCGATCACGTTTCAGTGCCGCGTTTTCGGCTTGCGCCGACGTATCCATTGATCCAGCTGCTGCATCAGACGGTAATGTCCGTTTATTCTGAAGAAGCCCAGCTAAGGATAGACCTGTTAAGCTTTCGCAAGCGGAGGCTCATTGAGACTCCCTGGCTACAGCTGATCAGTTTGAGGACTTTCTGCCTGAAGCGGTGGGAGCTCTTGTCTGACCACCGGATCTTCTTCCCTGTGTTATCGTGCTCTTCATCTGCATTCATGCAGGCGACTGCCGCATTATATCGCATCTCTATAACCGAGAGCTTTGTGATCGATGGCTCACTTGCCCAAGCAACCCAATCAAACCCTGACTATCAGACTTTCAGGTACTCCCTTCCCGTCTCTGGTGCTTTAGAAGCGACTTCAGTCAAAAATACACCTGCAATGAAAAATTATGGCTATCTTTATGGGGTTGTTTCATTTCAGGTGTTTTTATCAATGATGAAAAGAAGAAGTGCCCTGGTTGGCTTAACGCTTTGCTTGACTCTTTCGACTCCCGGATGGTCAGCAGAATCCCCAGGGAAATTAGCCCCTCATAAAAGCGTCAGGTATCTGGGAAGTCACCTGTTGCGCCCGGACGACCAGAAAAGGGTCACTCATATTACTGGTGCTCACTTCGCTCATGTCGGAAATGGTTCAACAGGGACACTCTACCTGCTTTCTGGAGATGCCGGAGCAGGCTTCACCGGTCGTCATGGCTGGGGGGTCTTTTCCAAGCCCCACTACTACGAGCTGGATATGAGCAAGGTGGTTTTGGATCGTCAGAATCCTAATCACGGCGGACCTTTACCCAGTGAAGTGTTCGAATACCCTATCACCGAAGGCAAGAATGCCAAAACCCATCCCCTCTGGCTGAACGATGGTCATATTGCCCCCAGCGCCATCACTCTGACCAAAGACGGTGAGCTGATGATTTCCTCCAGTCAGAGTGATAGAGGCGTTACCGGCGTTATTGACTACAGAGCAATCGACATCCCCGCCTATGCAGGCTACGGCTACAGGCACGCGAATCGTGACGAAACCAGTCTGGCCACCCGAAACAATGGTTTTCTGAAAGCCTGGTATGATGCCCATGAGTTCTTCCCTGTACCTGTGCTTGATCTGATTCCGGCAGCCTTCCTGCATACCTTCAGGGAAATTCCCCTGCAACTCTCCAAAGGTGTTCACCACGTCGATATCGGACTGTCATCAAAATTCCTGCTCACAGAAAATGATCACAGACCCGGTCAGGTAGATAGCGCATTCAAACTGCCTAAACATTTTGAAAACAACAACTGGATTCCTTTCCACATGGGATTGAAGGGTATTCAACAGGGATTAGGTGTGAAAAGTCTTGACCGTATTCCCAAGAGCAACCATTACGTTGCAGCAACCGCCGGAGCTCTGGTTCAGGATGCCAAACAATGGAATATCAATGAACATGTCCCACCTGTCAGGGTGGTGACCTTTACTACAGAACAACTGTCTAACAATGGCGAACCGCTGCCAGGAAAATACCTGAACAGCCAACAGCTTCCTGCCAAGGGTGAAGTAACAATTCTGTCAGAGAAGCTCTATAACTTTTCTCTTCTGGGTTTAAGCCCTTCTGCAATGAAACAGCTGAAGAGCAGCCCGATTCGTACAGTCAGCGATATTGCGGTTCTCAATAAGAAAGAGGCTCTGTTCCTTGAGAAAACAGTGCTCCCTTATCGAAGTTCTGAATCCAATTTTATTACCCGGGTTTATCTGGTCGACCTGAGCAGTGGCAAGAATGTCAAAGGCAGTGAAATGTTTGCTGACAACGAGCTGAACAAGGCATTCATGGATGCACCAGACTACTTTATGTCCAAGACCCTTATCTTTGACAGCCTTCAAGAGGACTCCCTGAAATTATTCGAAGATGGAATAGGCTTTGATATTCACGAAACCTCTTTTGAGGCGATTGCTCGGGGTCCTGAAACGGTACAAGGGGGCAAAACATTTATGCTGGTCAGTTACTATGACGGTGAAGATAGTAAACGGGGCACCCCAACCCGCCTCATGTATTTTACCTTGCCAGCCAGTAAATAAAATCCGACACTTGGCATCTGGAAAAGCATGTAAAAAATGTACAAGAGTGCCACAAAAGCCATTATCCCCCTGGTAATGGCTTTGTTCATTGTCAGACTCCGACATTATAAAATTCAGCTTCCTTCTACCAGACCGTATACTCTTTGAACGCCACACCTTCTTCAACACTTTATGAAATATCCTGTTTATGCTCTCGTCTCAGTGCTGATATAGTAGAAATCAGAGAACAGACCCAAGAACAATAAACGGATAGACAAGGCATGGTCGATAAACCTTTGACAGGACTGGCTGCTCGACTGGTTGTCGACCAGCTGATCGATGAAAAGACACTCCGCTCCGCACTTTCACAGGCAGAAAAAACAAAGCAGCCCCTTGCCAGCTACCTGGTCCAGGAGAATTTACTCAGCGCCAAAGACATATCCCTGGCTACCGCAGAAGAATTTGGCATGCCAGTTATGGATCTTGATGCCTTTGACCCTGAAAACATCCCGAAGGAACTGATTCAGGAAAAGCTGATTCGCAAGCATAAACTGATCCCGTTAATAAAGAGGGGGACCAGACTGTTTGTCGGGGTAATTGATCCCAGTGATCATACAGCTATTGATGAAATCCGATTCAGCAGCGGTCTTATGGTGGATTCGGTACTGGTTGAAGAAGACAAGCTGGACAGATTCATTGATCAACTGCTGGATAGCAATGTTGATGCCCTGTCGAATTTCGATGATGAGGAATTTGATAACCTTGAAGAGCTGGAAGTGGGTGCCGTCGAAGACAACGATGAGGAAGTAGCAGGGGAAGATGACGATGCCCCTGTCGTAAAATTCGTGAATAAAATGCTGCTCATTGCCATCAAATCAGGCGCATCGGATCTTCACTTTGAACCTTATGAAAAAACCTATCGGGTTCGATTTCGCACCGACGGCGTTCTTCATGAAACCGCCAAACCACCTGCTGGCCTGGCACCCAGAATTGCATCCCGTCTAAAGATAATGTCTGCCATGGATATTTCAGAACGACGTAAGCCCCAGGATGGTCGTATTAAAATGCGCCTGTCCAAAAGCAAATCCATCGACTTCCGGGTCAATACCCTGCCTACCCTTTGGGGTGAAAAAATCGTACTTCGGATTCTCGATCCTTCCAGTGCCAAAATGGGCATTGATGCCCTGGGTTATGAAAAAACCCAAAAAGAAATGTACATGGAAGCCTTGCACCAACCCCAGGGTATGATTCTGGTCACAGGACCCACCGGTTCAGGTAAGACCGTCTCTCTCTATACGGGGCTGAATATTCTGAATACTCCGGAAAGAAACATTTCCACCGCCGAGGACCCTGTAGAAATCAACCTGGAAGGTATCAACCAGGTGAACGTTAATCCGAAGCAGGGGATGGATTTCTCTCAAGCTCTGAGAGCCTTCCTTCGTCAGGATCCTGACATCATTATGGTGGGGGAGATTCGAGATCTTGAAACGGCCAACATCGCCATCAAAGCGGCCCAGACAGGCCACATGGTCATGTCCACGCTACACACCAACAGCGCTCCGGAAACACTGACACGTCTGCAAAACATGGGGGTTCCTTCCTTCAACATTGCCACCTCTGTCAGCCTGATCATTGCCCAGCGTCTGGCCAGACGCTTATGCAACCACTGTAAGGAAATAAAAGACATCCCAAAAGAAACACTGCTGGAAGAAGGTTTTACCGAAGAGCAGATCAAGTATGCCAAAATTTATGGCCCCAAGGGATGTGATCAATGCAGCAAGGGCTACAAAGGCCGTGTGGGTATCTATGAAGTCGTAAAGATCACACCGGCTCTGCAGCAAATCATTATGGAAGAGGGCAACTCCCTCCAGATTGCCGAAATTGCACAGAAAGAAGGATTTAATAACCTTCGCCAGTCTGGACTGTTAAAGGTTTTGGAGGGTGTGACCAGTCTCGAAGAAGCTAACCGGGTAACGCTTGAGTAATTGATTTCCCAACCTCCTGTCAACTCGTTCCCACGCTCTGAGAGGGTGTCGCAAAACTCTCTCCGGCGTGGGAACGCGTTGACTCCCATCATTGCCGGCTTCATTCTCGTCATTCCCGCGAAGGCGGCAATCCACACTGACTCTCCACCAGAACCATACTGCCCGGTGTCCCCCTGGCCTTGTCATCCCCGAGAAGGCAGAGATCCACCGTTGGCGCTGGATTCCCGCCTTCGCGGGAATGAAGACTTCAGAGCGTGAGAACGAGCTGTTGGAGTTTTGCGACACCCTCGCTCTGCATGGGAACCAGAGTTAAAGAGCAGGCAATGACGATCAGTGACCAGCCCCAAGGGACAACAGTGTGGCATTGCCTCCGACAGCCGTCGTATTGATGGTGCGGGTACGTTCAGTAGCAAAGCGATACAGGTAGTGAGGCCCACCGGCTTTTGGACCGGTACCGGAGAGTCCCTGTCCACCAAATGGCTGAACACCGACCACCGCACCGATCTGATTACGGTTTATGTAGGCATTACCCACTTTAAGGCTTTGCTCAATGTAGGAGGAGGTCGCTTCGTTGCGGCTATGCACTCCCAGAGTCAGACCGTAACCTGTGCCGTTGATTTCCTGAATCACTTTATCCAGCTCAGAAGCCTTGTAGCGAATCAGGTGAAGAATCGGGCCAAAGTGTTCTTTTTCCAGTTGGCTGATGCTCTCAATCTCAAAGGCAACCGGCGCAATAAAGTAACCTTCATTGCATTCAGCCCCCAAATCCACTTCGGCAATCAGGCGGGCTTCCTGCTTCATGCGATCAATATGAGCCTGGAGTCCTTTAAGGGCGATTTCACTGATGACAGGGCCAAGGTCTGTTTCCTGCAGGGCTGGGTGACCCACCTTCAGTTCTGCCATCGCACCGACCAGCAAGTCTTCAATACGATCAGCAATATCTTCCTGAACATAGAGCACTCGCAACGCTGAACAACGTTGCCCGGCACTGGCAAAAGCAGACTGAACAACGTCATTAACGACCTGCTCAGGGAGAGCAGTAGAGTCTGCGATCATGGCATTCTGACCACCGGTCTCGGCAATCAGAGGGATAATAGCGCCCTCTCGCGCAGCCAGAGTCTGGTTTATTAATCTTGCAGTCTGGGTTGAACCTGTGAAAGCAACACCGGCAATACGAGGATCAGCGGTCAACTGATGACCAATATCCTTACCTTCACCCGGTACCAGTTGAATCACATCGGCAGGCACGCCGGCTTCCAGCATCATCTCAACAGCTCGTGCAGCAATCAGAGTGGTTTGCTCGGCGGGCTTGGCTACAACCGTGTTACCACAGGCCAGCGCGGCAACCACCTGACCCAGGAAAATAGCCAGAGGGAAGTTCCAGGGACTGATGCACAGAAAGACGCCTTGACCGGTCAGGTAAAGCTCATTGGATTCACCGGTAGGTCCTGGCATAACCTGAGGTGCTGAGAATTTTTCACGCGCCTGGTTGGCATAATAACGACAGAAATCTACCGCTTCACGCACTTCATCGATACTGTCGTGAATCGTTTTACCCGCTTCTTTATGACAGAGTGCCACCAGCTCTTCAAGGTTGGCCTCCAGCAGGTCGGCCAACTTCTCCAGACTCTGGGCACGGGTTTCTACTGGTATCTTGTGCCAACGGTCAAACGCTTTGTGAGCCACTGAAATAGCCTGGTCCACTTCCTTTTCTCCGGCGAAGTGCAGACGACCTGCGAGCTCGCTGAGCTGGTAAGGACACTGCACATCAACCACTTTTTCAGTTTCAACCTTTTGGCCGGAAATCACGGGACCTTTGTGCCACGTTTGGCCCATAAACTTCTGTACAGATTCAGAAAACGGCTGCCACTGTGACTCAATATCGATATTGACACCTATGGAATTAACTCTGTCTTTTCCAAAAATAGCTACCGGTAAAGGAATTCTGTCATTGGCCAGAGAACTATGCTTCTCGAGCACAGTGACAGGATGATGAACCAGGTCCTTTACGGGTGTCCTGGCATCCACCAGACGATGAACAAAAGAGGAGTTAGCACCATTTTCCAAAAGTCGACGCACCAGATAGGGCAGCAAATCTTTGTGACTACCCACAGGTGCATAAATGCGAACGTCCGGTTTTTCCTGATCCAGTACCGTGTTATAGAGCGCATCACCCATTCCATGCAGACGCTGGAATTCATAATGTTTATGTTCTGCGATGCTCAGAATGCTGGCAACAGTATGAGCATTGTGGGTAGCAAACTGAGGGTAAATAGCCCCTTTAACAGGATCACTCAGCAGAAAACGGGCACACACCAGATAAGCAACGTCTGTTGCTTCTTTGCGCGTGTATACCGGGTAGCCGGAATAGCCGGATTGCTGACACAGTTTTATTTCACTGTCCCAGTAGGCACCTTTTACCAGACGCACAGGAATTTCATCACCCTGCTCTTTTGCCAGAGCTGCCAGCCAGGCAAGAACGGGGAGTGCTCTTTTACCGTAAGCCTGTACAACCAGTCCGAAAGCACCCCATCCCTGACAATCAGGATGACGGTAGAGTTTCTCGAACAGTTTCAGAGACAACTCAAGGCGGTCCTGCTCTTCGGCATCAATGGTGATTCCCACATTCAGGCTTCTGGCAGTGCGAATCAGTTCCAGCACGCTGTCGAACAGTTCTTTCAAGACACGGGTTTCATTGGCCACTTCATAACGGGGATGCAGGGCAGACAGTTTGATCGAAACGGTAGGACGAGGGCCTTTGTAGCCACCCTTCTGCTCCTGACCAACGGAACTGACAGCCGCCAGGTAGGAAGCGAGATATTTCTGAGCATCGCTTTCGGTCAGTGCCGCTTCACCCAGCATATCGAAAGAATAGGTGTAACCTTTCTCTCTTGGCTTTCGACCATTCCTGAGTGCTTCTGCAATAGTGCGACCCAGTACAAAATGCTCACCCATAATTTTCATCGCCTGGTTCACAGCCTGACGAATCAAGGGTTCACCCATTTTTTTAACCAGTCGACCAATCACGCTAGCCGGGCGACCGTCTTCCGATTTGCCTAATGTCACCACTTTACCGGTCAACATCAGACCCCAGGTGGAGGCATTCACCAATAGCGAATCGCTCTGTTTGAGATGCCTTTCCCACTCAGCGACACTGAGTTTGTCACGAATCAGGGCATCGGCGGTTTCAGAGTCAGGAATTCTCATCAGGGCTTCTGCCAGACACATCAGCAGAATACCTTCACGGGTATCCAGGCTGTATTGCAACAACATAGAGTCAATCATATGAATGGAATCTTCCCGGGCTCGAACCTGCTCGACCAGATCGGTAGCTCGTCGGGTTACCACAGCCAGCTGCTGCGGACTGGGTCTGGCCAAATCGGCCAGCTGTGCCAGTAAGGCTGACTCATCCACACTGTATTGTGGAGAGATAGTCTTCCAGAGCCTGGTTGGGCTCTGCTGGATGAATTCAGGCTCAAATAAGGCCTTAGCCTCAAACATGCGGTGTCTCCCCCAATGACGGCAAACCTGATCCTGTGCCGTATGATCAATCTAATCGGGAAATGCCTATGACGATGGCATCTCCAATTAAGGCAAATGAGCAGCCTCCAGTGGCTTTTGGCCAGCCCGCAATCATGCACAAAATCAAACAGAATTCCCAGATACAGAAGACAGATTTTTGTACAATCCCTGTACACTTCCCGCTGCTGATCTGATTTATTTGCCCATGGACTGTCGCATAACCGCTAACCCAATAAAAGGGCGGCAGTCAGATCATTATTTATTCACTATACCTTTTTGATGACTGAAGTCATCGTTCTTGTCCACCTCAGCAGGCTTACGTTTTCGGTGCATTCTTTTGTGCCTGGTCAGGGCTATAGCATTTTTGCAGAGCTTCCCACATCGCTGCTGCAGGCCATTCTCCCCGAACTCGATCACATCACAGGTTTTTTGCCCGCTGTGGTTTCTTCTTTTGTGATCCGCCAGGCTTCTGACACTGTTGCAGACCTCCCCACATGGCCGCTGCAGGCCATCCTTCCCCATCACGCTCAGGTTACAGGTTTTCTGCCCGCTGTGGTGTCTTTGTTTGTGCCCCTTCAAGGCTGTTTGACTCCTGCAGACAAACCCACATCGCCGCCGCTGGCCATCGTCTCCGACCAGGGTTACAGCACAGGTTTTCTGTTCAGTATGGGAGTTTCTTTTGTGATCTAACAGTGTTTTGGCATTCTTGCAGACCTTTCCGCATGGCCGAGGCTGGCCATCTTCCCCTGCCACTTTTACATCACAGGTTTGGTCAAGGATATGGTTTATTTTTATATGGTCGCTCAGGGCTTGAGCACCCCTGCAGACTTTTCCACATG
Organism: Endozoicomonas sp. ALD068; assembly: GCF_049310145.1. Taxonomy (NCBI): domain Bacteria; kingdom Pseudomonadati; phylum Pseudomonadota; class Gammaproteobacteria; order Oceanospirillales; family Endozoicomonadaceae; genus Endozoicomonas; species Endozoicomonas sp. ALD068. The sequence goes on along the minus strand of NZ_JBLYNU010000004.1, from coordinate 6,664,658 downwards.
GCCGCTTCTGACCAGTGTTACCTAGTATTGTTACATCACAGGTTTTTTGCCCGGTGTGATATCGGCTTTTGTGAGATGAAAAGGCTTGAGCACTATTGCAGACCATCCCGCATGGCCGCCGCTGACCATCTTCTCCGACCAGGATCAGTTCACAGGTTTTTTGTCCACTGTGCTCTCTTCTTTTGTGATCCGAAAAGGCTTTTGCATTCTTGCAGACTTTCCCACATGATCGCTGCTGGCCATCCTCACCGACCACGGTTAGCTCACAGTTTATTTGCTCACTATGGTATTGGCTTCTGTGCTCCAACAAGGCTTTTATATTCCTGCAGACCATCCCGCATGAGCGCAGCTGGCCATCCTCCCCTGACACGGAATAGCCACAGATTTGTTGTCCGCTGTGGTGTATTCTTTTGTGAACCGCCAGGCTCATGGAATTCTTGCAGATTTTTCCACATGGCCGCTTCTGACCTCCTTTATCGACCATGGTTAAGTCACAGGTTTTTTGCCCGGTGTGATATCGTCTTTTGTGAATTGAAAGGGCTTTAGTATTATCGCAGACCTTCCCACATGGCTGCGACTGGCCATACTCATCCAACATTGTCAGTTTACAGGTTTTTTGCCTGCTTTTGTTTCTGGCCGGTATTGCGCCGGTTTGCGAAAGATGAGACTGTCTCTGACCCAACTTGGGTGATCCAGTGATTGTTTGCTGTGCTTCAGAATGATTTAGCGTTGAGGAAATTCCCATTTCTTCTAAAAGACTTACTGGATCGAGTGGCCCGTTAATAACTTCAAAATCATTGACAGTACAAGGCAAACTCCCGGACATTGGCAAATCATCACCCATTGACCCGATAAAGTCAGTTGTCTCGGCGACCCCGTCTAAGGCGACCCCGTCTAAGGCGACCCCGTCTAAGGCGACCCCGTCTAAGGCGACCCCGTCTGAGGCGACCCCGCCTAAAAAGATGCAACCATTGGCTGTATTGCCATCAATACTATTTCCCTGTGTCTGTAAAAGTGGATCAAGATCGAATCGGCTTTGAATCGTAGGAAGACCGATCGACGTGTCAAAAAGCGGGTTTTGTTGGCAATCTTCAGTGTTTAAAGGAGCAAAATGATATGAGCAAATAAAGCAATGTCCACTGACCAAATGGGGGCATAAACCCTTTAGGGAGTCCAGCGTCCATTCAGAAGATCCACTGCTATCAAATAATGTTCGGAATCGACAAACGCCGTGACAGGGATAGACAAGACAATTTAAACCCAGACTATGCCGATGTTGTTGAGGATCGCTGTTATCACCGCCAGAGCCAGAATTCAGAAGGCTGGTTATAGACCCTGTACTTTGGAGGGTGGCTTGGGAGGCTCGCTGGCCTGATGATTTTGATGGTGAGTATTGTGGGGAATTTTCTCCAGAACCAAACATCGCAGTGATGATAGCAAACGGATGGCAATGATTCAGTTCCTGTTGTGCAATCGATTTAAATAGCGGTGAATCAAGGTTCCAATAGTTTTTTAAAAACCAACCGACAGCGACGACCAGATCCAAAGGTTGCCGTGAATAAAGGCTGGTGCCTGAAGAGAAATCTTTGCTGCTCAGGATCAGTTTATAAACAACCAGCAACTGTGTGGCATAAAACAACCGCCATGAAATCGACTCAATAAGGGTCGTTTTTAACCGGTAACTGCCAAGCCTGTGTCGTTTTTTATCAGAAAATAAATCTGATCCTGCATAGCCGCTTATATCGGCAATGTCTGACGGATTGCCCGGCAAGGTATGCTGGTCAGGTTTTATAGAAAAGTTCTTATTTGGAAGTCCGGAATTCTGTTCAAGCTCGACAATAAAACTTTGTGTGAACGCTTTAGTTTGAAAGGCAACAGACAACGACATTAGCAAGAGCAGTGCCGTAAAGACTGAGTGTTTAATAATTCTGTCCTTGCTCTCTGATTCAGTCATTACCCTGATCCACCTCAGCGAGCTTGCGTTTTTGGTGTTTTCTCTTATGCTCCTTCAGGCATTTAGTATTCTTATAGATCTTCCCGCATGGCCGTCGCTGGCCATCCTCCCCTGTCACCATCACATCACAGACTTGTTTCCCGGTATGATCTATGATTTTGTGATCCCTCAGGTCTCGATTATTCTTGCAGACTTTCCCGCATGGGCGCTGCTGGCTATCCTCACCGATAATGACCAAGTCACAGGTTCTTTGTCCGCTGTGGTAGCTGCCTTTGTGAGTTGATAGAGCTGAAGCATTTTTGCAGACCCTACCGCATGGGCGCTGCTGGCCATCTTCCCCGACCTGGGTAAGGTTACAGATTTGTTGCCCGCTGTGGTCTTTTCTTTTGTGATCCGCCAAGGCTTGAGCGTTATCGCAAACCTTCCCGCATGGTCGCTGTTGACCATCCTCACCGGCGACATCCTGTTCACAGGATCGTTGTCCACTGTGGTATTTGCTTTTGTGAAATAATAGCGCTAAAACATTTTTGCAGACCTTGCCGCATGAGCGCGGCTGACCATTTGCCCTGACCACTGTCATGTTACAGGTTTGTTGTCCGGTGTGGTCTCTTCTTTTGTGACTTAACAGGGCATTTTTATTCTTGAAGACTCTCCCGCATGGCCGCTGCTGACCTTCTTCCCCGGCAACCACCAGGTCACAGTTTTGTTGCCCTCTGTGGAATTTGCTTTTGTGAGATGACAGAGCCAGAACATTTCTGAAGGCAATGCTGCATGGTCGCCGCTGGCCATCTTCTCCAACCACGACCACTTTACAGACTTGTTGCCCGGTGTGGTCTCTTGCTCTGTGAACCGACAGGTCTTGAGCGTTCTTGCAGACCTTCTCGCATGGCCACTGTTGGCCATCTTCCCCGACGAGTAACACATCACAGATTCGTTGCCCGCTATGGAATCTGGATTTGTGCGATGACAGGGCTATAGCATTGTTGCAGACCTTGCCACATGGGCGCTGCTGACCATCCTCACCAACCAGGTTCAGACTACAGATTAATTGTCCGGAGTGGTCTCTTCTCCTGTGACGCCACAGAACATTATCATTCTTGCAGGCCATCCCGCATGGCCGCTGCTGGCCATCTTCCCCGACCACGGTCAGGTTACAGATTTGTTGCCCGGAGTGGTCTCTTCTTTTGTGATGCCACAGAGTATTTTCACTGCTGCAGGCGACCCCGCATGGCTCTAGCTGACCATCTCGACCGACCACCATCGTGGCACACGATTGTGGCCCGAGGTGACACTTTTTTTTGTGATCCAACAGGCCTTGAGCACTCTTGAAAACTTTCCTGCATAGCCGCTGCTGGCCATTATGTCTGATCACTGTCAGGTGACAGCTTTCTTGTCCGCTGATATCTGTGACTTTTATTTCGCCTGACTGTGAAAGTTGAGGTTGGCTCTGACCCAATTGAGATGATTCAGTGGCTTTTTCTTGTCTTTCTGAAGAGGTAAGCATTGTGGAAATTCGAATTTCTTCGGAAAGAGTCTGTGGTGGTTGATCAAAATTGCACAATTGACAAACACCACGACAGGGAAAGACAAAACAGTTTAGATCCAAAGTATGCAAATGCTGTTGAGGGCCTCTGTTACCGTCACCATTGTCATTAGTATTCGGGGGGCTGCTGAAAGAGCCTGCAAAATTGGTGTTTGCTGCTGAGGGTAGCTGACCAAGCGACTCAGGTAACTGGCCTTTTGGAGGGTTATGCCCGGAACCTGGCATCACAGTGATGGTGGCAAACGTGAGGTTCTGAGTCACCTCATAATGTTCGATTGAGCTAAACGAAGGTAAAACAGGGTTCCAATAGCTTTTTAAAAGCCAACTGACAGCCACAATCACTTCTCCAGGTACCCATAAATAGAGATTGGAGCTTAAATGGGCATCTTTGGTGGTCAGAATCAGTTCGTTAACAACCAGCAGTTGAGTAGCGTAAAGTAACGGCCATGAAATCGAATCAACAAGGGTTGTTTTGATCCCGTAACTGTCATGTCTGTGTCGTTTTTTATCAGGGAGTAAACAGGATCCTGCACGGTCGTTTGTTTCAGAAATTTCTGACGAGCTACCCGTAAACATATGCGGGTCAGGCTTTATGGAGAAGCTCTGTTTTAGAGAGCCTGCATTCTGTTCAAGCTCAACAATAAAACGTCTTGTTAACAATTCGGCCTGGCAGACGACAGAAAACGACAGCAGCAATAGCAGTACCGCATTGAGTGAGTGTTTAATAATTTTATCCTTGCTTCCTGATATACAGAGAGGAAGAATAGTTCAAGAAAACAAGCGTGCTTTTATTTCAGAGAGCCTCTGTTAAAAATAAAGATTGTACAGGCAAAACCTCGTGAAATGAGGTTAGATCAGTTCGCTACTTCTTCACTTTAACTTCTTGGAGACTGATTCATCACCCTGACCCACATCAACAGGCTTGCGTTTTCGATAGACTCTTTGTTTGCTGTGGTATCTTTTTTTGTGACCCAACAGGGCAATGGCATTCTTGCAGACGGTCTCGCATGGTTGCTGCTGCCCATTCTGATCGACCACTGCCAATTCACAGTTTTTTTTTCCTGTATGGTATTTTCTTTTGTGATCCGACAAGGCTCTGATATTCTTGCAGACCTTTCCGCATGGTCGCTGCTGCCCATCCTGCCCGACCACGACAAAGTCACAGTTCTGTTTCCTTGAGTGGCATCTGCTTTTGTGCCCCGAGAGGGATTGAAGATTTCTGAAGACTTCCCCACATGGCCGCTGCTGGCCATCTTCTCCTACCACGGTCACGACACAGGTTTTTTGCTCTGAGTGATAGTTGCTTTTGTGAAGTAAAAAAGCTCGAGCATTTTTGCAGACCTCCCCGCATGGCCGCTGCTGTCCATCCTTCCCTACTACTGCTCGCTCACAGATTTTTTGCCCTGTGTGGTATTTGCTTTTGTGATCCGTCAGGGATCGAATATTTTTGAAGACCTTCCCACATGGCTGCTGCTGGCCGCCCTGCCCAACCACACTGATGTCACAGGTTTGTTGCCCGCTATGGCATTTGTTTTTGTGATATGACAGGGCTTGAGCATTCTTGCAGACCACCCTGCATAGTTGCTGCTGACCATCCTGCCCGAGTGATGTCAGGTCACAATTTTTTTCCCCTGAGTGGTCCTTTTTTTTGTGATTCCTCAGGGCCATGATATTGTCAAAAACCTTCCCGCATGGCTGCTGCCCATCCTGCCCCAATACTGCCAGTTCACAGATTTTTTGCCCTGTGTAGTATTCACATATTAATTGCCCTCTGCTGTCTGTGGCTGGTGTTGCCTCTGCCCGGGATGGGTAAGGTTGGCTCTGATCCAATCGGGATGATTCAGTGGTTCTTTGTGGTGTTTCTGAATGGGAAAGCGTTAGGCAAAAACCGTTTTCTTCGAGCAGATCATTTAAATTGATTGACCCATTAATGATCTCAAAACCATTAGCGATGTCCAAATCCCCGGGCATTTGGACATCGTCATTGAGAGGCCCGGCAGGATAGGTTGTATTGGCGCTTCCTGAACTCAATAAGTCCAGGATTAACTCTTCCTGAGTGGTCCCGTCTTCTGAGTTGTCATCAAAGAATAGGGCAGAATCGAATGAAAGTTGAATGGCAGAAGGATCATTCACTGTTTTGTAAAAAAAGTCTTTCCGGGAATCAGTGGCGTTTTCAGGATCAAAACGACCTATGCAACCCAGACAGTGTCCATTAGCCAAATGAGGGCAAAAGATTTCTTCGAAATTCAGCGGCCAATCAACGGGCTCTCTTTTCTCGATCAATGGTCGGAATTGACAAACACCGTGACAGGGATAGACGAAACAATTTAAACCCCACGTATGTTGGTGTTGTTGGGAACCTCCGTTACCGTCGCCAGAGCCAGAATCCAGTGGACTGGTTAAACTGCCTTTATGTTGGATACCGGTTTGTGAAGCCTGCTGGCCAGATGATTCCGGGGCCGGGTATTGTGATAAGTCATCTCCAGAACCAAACATTGCAGTGAAGGTTGCAAATGGGAAATACTTCTGTATCAACATAGATGCCGACTGTTGTTTAATTGGATTAAACAGAAGTGAATCGCGTTTCCAGTAGTTTTTTAAAAGTACGCCGACAGCGACAACCGCTTCTACAGATAGCCATGAATAGGGGGCTGGGCCCGGAGGTGCGTCTCTGGTGGTCAGGATCAGTTGGTAAACAGCCAGCAGCTGATAGGCATAAAGCAACTGCCATGAAATCGACTCAATAAGAGGCATTTTTAATCCGTAACTGACAGCTCTTTGTCGTTTTTCATCAGGCGGTAAACCAGATACTGCATAGTCGTTAGTTTCAGGAATAACTGTTGGGTCGACCGGAAATGAATGCCGGGCTGGTTTTATCGAAAAGCTCTGTTTTTGAGAACCAGCACCCTGTTCAAACTCGACAATAAAACATCTTGTCAGCGCTTTGGTCTGACTGATAAAAGAAAACGACACTAGCAGCGACAGCGATGCAGCAAAGAGTGATTGTCTAATCATTCTATCCCTGCTTTCTCGTTTACAGGGAGGGAGGGTAGATTAGCTTATAAACAAGCGTGTCGTAAAAACCTGATCCCCATACAACCAGATTGTTACTTATTCATTTACCTTCTTGAGGGCTGAGGTCATTGTCCTGGTCCAGGGCAGCAGACTTGCGTTTTCGATGACTTCTTTTGTGATTATAAAGAACGCCTGTATTCATACAGACCTTCCCACATGGCCGCTGCTGGCCAAAATCACCGACCACGATCACGTCACAGCTTTTTTCATTGGTATGGGATCTGATTTTGTGTTGTGACAGATTTTGAGTATTCTCACAGACTCGCCCGCATAGCCGTTGCCGACCATCTTTCCCAACCATGACTGCGTCACAGATTTTTTGCCCGGTGTGGTCCTTTCTTTTATGTTCCGACAGGCTTCGGGCATTACTGCAGACTTTCCCGCATGGCTGCAACTGACCATCATTTCCGAGCACGGGCAAGCCGCAGGTCTTTTGTCCGGTATGGTAGTTGCTTTTGTGAATCGTCAGGGCCAAAGCACCGTTGCAGACCCTACCACATGGATACTGTTGGCCATCCTTTGTTATCACCATTCTGTCACAGGTTTGTTGGCCTGTGTGGGCATTTCTTTTGTGACTTTTCAGAGCGACAATACTCTGACAGACTTTTCCGCATGGTCCCCACTGACCACCCTCCCGGATCACACTTACGTTACAGGTTTGTTGTCCGCTATGGTTGTTTCTTTTGTGCTCCATCAGGGCTTGGAGATTCTTGGAGACCTTCCCGCATGGTCGCTGCAAGCCATCGTCTGTGACCACCGTTTCGTCACAGCTTTGTTGCCCGGTGTGTTTTCTTCTTTTGTGATCCGATAGGGCACGAGGATTCTTGCAGACCGTCCCGCATGGCAGCAGCTGGCCATCGACCCCAATCATGGTTTCGTCACAGGCTTGATGCTTTACGTGGTTTCTTCCTTTGTGATCCGACAGGGCTTTTACATTCTTGCAGACCACTCCACATGGCCGCAGTTGACCATTCTCCCCGAACACGTTTACTTCACAGGTTTGTTGCTCACTGTGGCTTCTTCTTTTGTGATTGAACATGGCTTTGGAATTCTTGTAAACTTTTCCGCATACCTGTCGCTGGCCATTCACTCCGACCAACATTTCATTACAGATTTTTTGCCCGCAGTGGGCTTTTTTTTTGTGATCCAACAGGGCCTGCTGACAATGTGTGGCTGTGAATATAACATTATCAGGTGCTGCCGGGACTTGTACTGTATTTGTCTGGGTAAGGGGAAAAGAAATCTCGCCTTCTTCGGGAGGACTGTTTAGATCGAGCGCCCCATTAATGCCCTCAAAATCACCAGTGGTGAAAGTAAAAGTGTCGAACATTGGTACATCATCATTGAGTGGCGCGTTAGCATCAGTTTTATTGGCGGTCACTGCACTCATAATGTTCAGGGTGGCTTCGTCTAAGTCAAACTCGTCTAAGTCAAAATCATCTGAGGCGACCCCGTCTAGGGCGACCCCGTCTAGGGCGACCCCGTCTAGGGCGACCCCGTCTAAAGAGCTGCCACCAATATCATCTGTCCGTGGCTGAAAGAACTGGCCAGAATCGAAAAGGCTTTGAGTCCCGGAAAGATCATTCAATGTTTTTAAAAGCGAGCCTTCTCGGGAGTATGCAGGACATACAGGCTCAAATCGATCTTTGCAACTTATGCAGTGTCCATTGGTCAAATGGGTACATGAGTCTTCTGAGAAGTTCAGTGGCCAGTCAGCAGGTGCTTCGCTATTGCTTGAGGGCCTGAATCGACAAACGCCATGACAGGGATAGAGGAAACAATTCAGGCTCAAAGTATGCTGGCGTCGATGAGGGCCCCGGTTACCTTCGCCAGAGCCAGAATTCAGAAAGCTGTACAGAGAGCCTGAACCTTGGTTGGTGGCTTGTGAAGTTTGCTGCCCATATGATTTAGATAGCGGGTATTTTGGTGGGTTATGTCCGGAGTCAAACATCACAGTGATGGTCGCAAACGGTAGTTCCTGGCTCGCCTGTTGTTCAATCGGTTTAGACAGAGGTAAGTCTGGATACCAATAGCGGTTTAAAAGCCAACCGACTGCAACAACCCATCCTAAACGTACCCATGAGTGGGAATCGTAGCTCAGGGGAGCGTCTCTGGTGGTCAGAATCATTTCGTAAGCAACCGCAAGTCCAGAGGCGTGAAGCAACTGCCATGAAAACAATGCAATGATGTTGGTATTTACTCGGTAACCATCAGATTTGTGTCTTTTGTCATCAGGCAAAGAATCGGATTCTGCATAGGCTTTGGTAGCGGCAATGCCAGACCAGTTGCCGGGCAATGTATGCATATCGCGATTTTTCGAAACGTTCTGTTTTGGTGAATCTGCATCCTCTTCAGGCTCGACAATAAAAGATCTTGTCAAGGCTTCGGTCTGGCAGACACCAGAAAACAACAGTAGCAGCAACAGCGATGCTGCAGAGAGTGAGTGTTTAATAATTCTATCCTTGCATCCTGAATTACAGAGAAGAAGGATAGATCAAGAAAACCTTGCGAAAGAACGGGTGCCAGATCAAGGACGGGGATCAGCGTCCTGCTCGACATCAACAGGCTTGCGCATTCGATGCATTTTTTTGTGATAGATCAGAGCTTGAGCATTCTTGCAGACCTTACCGCATGGTCGCGACTGCCCATCTTTTCCCACCAGTGGCAAGTTACAGCTTTTTTGTCCGGAGTGATATTTTCTTTTATGATCCAACAGGGCATTAGAATTCTTGTATGCCCTCCCACACAAGTGTTGACGGCCATCGGGCAGAACCAGGTCACAGATTTGTTGCTTGGTATGAGCTCTTTTTTTGTGATCCGACAGGGCTTGAGCATTGTTGCAGACCTTTCCGCATGGCTGCACCTGACTATCCTTTCCGACCACTATCACTGCACAGGTTCTTTGCCCGGAGTGGTATCTGCTTTTGTGAACTGACATAGCGCGAGCATTCTTGCAGACTGACCTGCATGGCCTCTGCAAGCCGTGCTCCCCGAAAAAGGCTAAGTCACAGGTTTGTGGCCCGCTGTGTAATCTTTTTATGTGATCCGACAGGGTTTCATAATTCTTGATGATCTTTCCGCATGGCTGTTGCTGACCATCCGTCCCGATGACAGTCTCACTACAGATCTGTACCCCAGTGCGGTATTTGCTTATGTGATTTGATAGAACCAGAGCACTCTTGCAGGCCTTCCCAGGCAGACGCTGCTGGCTATCTTCCCCTGCCACAGTCGCGTAGCATATTGTTTGACTACTGTTGTTTGTCGCTTGTATTGCCACCGTCCGGTAACGATGATGTTGACCCTGATCCAATTGGCTTGATGCAGCAGTTGTTTGTAGTGTTTCCGGATGGGTAAACGGCATAGAAAAACCTGTTTCTTCATGAGGAATCTGCAGATCAACGGACCGATCAAAAAGCACGGAGTCATGAGCGGCCGAAAATGCATTCCCAAGCACTGGATCTTCATGATTGAATAATCCGGCAGTTTCAGTTTTATAAGTGACTCCGTCTATAGAGTTAACGTCAATGCCATGGGCCCAGGGCTCAAATAGTTGGTCTGCAATGAATTGGGTTTTAATGTCAGGCAAACCATTCATTGTTTCGAGAGGCACATTTCCCAGGGAATATTTAACGTTTTCAGAGTCAAAATAACCTATGCAACCCATGCAGTGCCCATAAGCCAGATGCGGGCATGAGCTTTCTCCGAATTTCAGTGGCCATTCAGCAAGTCCCGTGTTATTGGATAAGAGCTGGAATTGACAAACACCATGACAAGGATGGATGAAACAATTTAAACCCAACGTATGCAGGTGTTGTTGATGACCTCCGTTACCGCCGCCAGAATCAGAATTCACCAGCCTGATTGGAGCGCCTGTCGGTTGGGTGGTGGTTTGTGGAGCTTGCTGGCCGGGTGTTTCTGATGGCGTGTGTTGCGGTGCGTTATGTTCAGAACCAAACATCGCAGTGATGGCTGAAAACGGGCAAGACCCCTTTAGCAGCATAGAAGTCGACGGTTGTTCAAGCGAGTTAAACAACGTCGAATCAGGATTCCAATAACTTTTTAAGAGCCAACCAACAGCGACGGCAGCTTCCATAGATAGCCATGAATATAGGGTTAAACCCTGAGATGTGTCTCTGGTGGTCTGGATGAGCTCGTAAAGAACCAGCAAATGAGTAGCGTGGAGCAAATGCCATGAAATCGACTCAACAAGGGGTATTTTGACCCTGTAACTATATAATCTTTGCCGTTTATTATCAGGCAAATCGGGTGCTGCATCATAGCCTCTGGCGACGACAATGCCTGATGGGATGCCCGACAATTTACGCCGGTCACGCTTCACAGAAAAGTTCTGCTTTAGAGAATTTGCATCCTGTTCAAGCTCGACAATAAAACTTCGTATCAACGCTTCGGCCTGACAGATGTCAGATAGCGACATCAGCAGCAACAGCGATGCAGCAAAGAATGTGTGTTTAATAATTCCATCCTTGCATTCTGTTCGACAGAAAGGAAGGATAGATCACCACATGAAAAGACGGGTATGAGATCAAGAACCCGGACCACCGTCCTGACCCACATCAACAAGCTTGCGTTTTCGATGTATTCTATTGTGATGCAACAGTGCTCTACCATTCTTGAAGACCCTCCCACATGGCCGTTGCTGGCCACACTCTGTGAACAGGGTCGCGCTGCAAACTTGCTGTCCGCTGTGACTTGATTTTTTGTGATGCGACAGTACTTGAACATTCTTGAAGACCTTCCCGCACGATCGCGGTTGACCACCCTCCCCGATCACAGCCACTTTGCAAGTTTGTTGCCTGCCATGGAAGTTGCTTTTATGATTCGACAGAGCTTTAGCATTCTTGCAGATCTTCCCGCATGGCTGCGGTTGAGCATCCTCCCCAACCACAGCCAGGTTACAGATTGACTGGCCTCTGTGGTATCCGCTTTTATGAGCCGACAGGGCCAGAACATTCCTGCAGACCATCCCGCATGGCCGCAGCTGACCATCCTCGCCAATCACGGTAAGCTTACAGGTTTGTTGCCCGCTGTGGCTTCTTCTTCTGTGTTCCGACAGGGTTATAGGATTGTTGCAGACTGTCCCGCATTTCCTCAGCTGGCCATCGTCGCCAACCACCGCTGCGCTACAAGTTTGTTTGCCAGAGTGATCTCTTATTCTGTGATAAGAGAGAGCTTGACGATTCTTGCAGACCATTCCGCATGGCCGCGACTGGCTATCCTCGCCGATCACACTCACCTCACAAATTCGTTGCCTAGTGTCGTCTTTTATTTTTTGATGCGACAGGGCTTGAGCATTCTTGCGGGCCTTACCACATAGCTGCGGCTGGCCATCTTCCCTGACCATGGTCACACCAGAGGTTTCCTGTTCGCTCTGGTCTTTCGTTTGTACTCTAACTGCCTTGGAAAGACGGTGTGGGCCCTGAACCAGTTGCGATGATTCTGTTTTTGTTTGTAGTGTTTCCGGAGCTTCCATTCGAGGTCTGAAATGGTTCAGAGTAGAGGGCATCCCGTTTTTTTCGTGAAGACTTTGACGCCCCAGATTAAGTAAACCACTAATTATGATCAGGTCATCAGCGGTGGCAGGCCAACGTCGGGGCATTGTCAGATCATCATTAAGTGGCCCGTTATAATCTGTATTTGCTACTCCGGTCTGGCCTGTCGAAGGTTCAATGGCATTCAGCAACCATTCAGCAGGCCTTCTGCTATCGGATAATGATCGGAGTCTGCAAAAACCCTGGCAGGGATGTACGAAACAATTTAAACCAAAAGTATGCTGGTGTTGTTGAGGGTCTCTGTCACCGTCATCAAACTCGGAATACAGGAAGCTGGTGAATGAGCTTGCAGGGCAGGTGACTGTTCCCGGACTTTGCTGGCCGGATGATGCTGATGGCGAATATTGTTGCTGGTTATGTCCGGAGCCAAACGCCGCAGTGACGGTTACAAACGGGAGATCCCCCTGTGTCAGCATGGATGTCGCCTCATGCTGTTCAATCGGGTTAAAAAGTGATGATTCAGAGTTCCAATAGCTTTTTACAAGCCAACCGGCAGCGACAACCACTTTTACAGGCAGCCATGAATATCGTTTGCAGCATACAGGAGCGTGATTGGTGGTCAGGATCAGTTCGTAAGCAACCAGCAGTTGAGTGGCGTAAAGTAACTGCCATGAAATCGACTCAATAAGATTCATTTTGAGCTCGTAACTGCTCAATTTGTGTCGTTTTTCATCGGGCAGTGAATCTGACCCTGTACAGCCGTTTGTATCAGCAATGTCTGACGGGTTGCCCGACTTTGAGAGCAGATCAGACTTTATAGAAAAGCTTTGTTTTGGAAAGCTTGCATTCTGTTTAAACTCAACAACAAAACGTCTTGTCTGCACTTCGGCCTGACAGATGACAGAAAACGTCAGAAGCAGCAATAGCGATAACGCAAAGAGTGAGTGTTTAATAATTCTATCCTTGAGTTCTGGCATACAGAAAGGAAGGATAGATCAGGAAAACAAGTATGCTTTTCTTTTAAAAACCTTCTATTAAAAAAGCCAAAGGTTGCCCCGGGCAAAACCATATGAAAGATCTGCTGCCAGACCCGATCATTAGCAAAATCGTCGTAAACCCTCGCCCAATCGAGGGTGTCGCAAAACTCCAACAGCTCGTTCCCATGCTCTGAGTTCGTCATTCCCGCGAAGGCGGGAATCCAGCGCCAACGGTGGATCTCTGCCTTCTCGGGGATGACAAAGCCAGGGGAGCACCGGGCATTATGGTTCTGGTGGTGAGTCAGTGTGGATTCCCGCCTTCGCGGGAATGACGAGAATGAAATCGGGAATGACGAGAATCAAGTTGGGAATGACGGGGGTGAAGGCGGGAACCAGAGTTTTGCGACACCCTCGACAGGGCGGGGAGCAGTCACTTATTTACTTTCGTGAGGTTCGGGGCCATGATCCTGGTGCACTTCAACAGGCTTGCGTTTTCGATGTAATCCTTTGTGTACCGAAAGGGTATGAGCATTCTTGAAGACTCTTCCGCATCGCCACTGCTGGCCATCCTCTCCGACGACCGATACGTCGCAGGTTTTTGGCTCGCTGTGGACGCTACTTTTATGTTGCGACAAGGCAAGAGCATTCTTGCAGACTTTCCCGCATGGCCGTTGCTGACCGTCCTCACCGGCCACTGTCACGACACAGCTTTTTTGCACACCGTGGTCTTTTTTTTTGTGCGTCGACAGGGCCTGAGCATGCTGGCAGACTTTCCCACACGGCTTCTGCTGACCATCCCTTGCAAACACGGGCACGTCACAGGTTTTTTGCCCGGTGTGATAATTGCTTTTATGAATCGACAGGGCCGCAGTATTCTTGCAAGCCTTCCCGCATGGCCGTTGCTGGCGATCTTTTGCGACCACTTTCACTTTACAGATTTGTTGAACACTGTGCTCTCTTTTTTTGTGAACCGACAGGGCTTGAGCATGCTTGCAAATCTTCCTGCAAGGCCGTCGCTGACCATCCTCTGCAACCAGAATCTCTTTACAGGTCTTTTGGCCAGAGTGAAAGCTGCTTTTGTGACTCGACAGGGCGCTGGCATTCTTGCAGACCTTATCGCACCGTCTCTGTCTGCCATCCTCTCCGACCAGGATAACTTCACAAGTCCGATGACTACTGCGATCTGCAGTTTTTAACCTGCGTGCCCTGGAAATACGGGGTGGATATTGACCTGATTGGGATGATCCTCTTGCTGTTTGTTGTGTTTCTGAAGTTTCCATTGGAGGTGTGAAATAACTTTGCGTAGATGAAATCCGGCGTTCTTCCTGAAGACAATGACCACCCAGATTGAGTAAAACACTGGCTATAAACCAGTCATTACTGTTGACAGGAAAATAACTCGGCATTGGCACATCATCACTGAGTTGCCCTCTGCTGCCTGTCGAATGTTCTACCGAGTTCAGCGGCGATTCAACGAACTCCCTGCTATCGGGTGACAGTTGGTATCTACAAACGCCATAACACGGGTGGACGAAACAATTTAAACCTAAAGTATGTGCATATTGTCGAGGGCCACCGTTACCGCCGCCAGAGTCAGAATACAGGAGGTTGGTGAGATAGCCTGTATGATGGACGGCTGCCCGAATCGCTGGCTGGCTGGATGATTCTGATGGTGGGTATTTTTCCGGGTTTTGTCCGGAGCCGAACATCATGGTGATGGCCCTGAGTGGATAATCCGGACGCATTTTTTGTTGTTCAATTGAGTTTAAGAGCAATGAATCGGGGTTCCAATAACTTTTTATAAGCCAACCGATAACGACGACCGCTTCTAAAGGTAGCCATGAATAAAGAGGGACATCTTTGCCAGTCAGTTTCAATTCATAAGCGACCAGCAAGTCAGTGGCACAGAGCAACTGCCACGAAATCAATTCGATGAGGGTGGTTTTTACACTGTAACTGTAAGATCTATGTCGTTTGTCATCGGGCGGCGAATCAGATTCTGCATTGCCGTTGGTAACAGCAATATCTGATGGGTTGACCGGCAATTCAGGCCGATCATGTTTGATCGAAAAGCCCTGTTTTAGTGAAGCTGTATCCTGTCCAAGATCGACAATAAAACGCCCTGTCACCGCTTCGACCTGACAGACGACAGACAACGAGAATAGCAGCAACAGCATTACGGCACAGATTGAGTGTTTAATAATTCTGTCCTTGCATTCTCTTTTACAGAGAGGAAGGATAGATCAAGACCCCCTAAAAGGTTTGATTGCGGACCTGATTATTAGTTATTCACTTTATCTCCCGAGAACGATTGTCCTTGTCCTGGTCGAGATCTTCAGGCTTGCGCTTTCGATGCATTCTTTTGTGCCCGGTCAAGGCTTTAGCGTTCTTGCAAACTACCTTGCATGGGCACTGCTGATTCAGACCGGCTATTGTCAGGCCACAGGCTTTTTGCCCGCTGTGCTCTTTTTGTTTGTGATCCCTCAGTTCGCGAGCAGTCATGCAGGTCACCCCGCATATCCGTCGCTGACCATCCTCCCTGACCACAGCCACCAAACAAGTTCTGTGTCGGATGTGGAAATTGTTTTTGTGAAGATAAAGAGCGTAAAGATTCTTGAAGACCTTGCCGCATGACCGCTGCTGGCCATCCTCTCCAACCACTGTCAGGTCGCAGGTTTTTTGTCCGCTGTGTCTTGCGCTTTTGTGAGAAGACATGACTCGGGCATTCTTGCAGATTTTCCCGCATGGTCGCTGCTGACCATCTTCCCCGATCACGATCACCTCACAGATTCGTTGCCCGATGTGAACTCTGCTTCTAAGATTCGACAGTCCTTTGGCATTCTTGCAAACTGTTCTCAATGTCTGCGGCTGGTGACCTTCCGCGAGCACTGCCAGGTTAGGTTTTTTTTGTCCTGTATGGTCTGTGGCTTCTACTGTGTCTGCCCGGAAAAGGGGTGGTTGGCCCTGACCTGATCGGGATGGCTCGGTGATTATTTGTTGTCTTTCTGAATCGGCAGGAGTAAAGAAAATCGGTTCATCTACGAGAAGACTCTCTCGACCGGGCAACTCGTTATTAGCTGCCAAATCATTAGCAGTGTAAAACCAGTCTCCTGGCATTGTTAAATCATCATTGAATAACCCGCTATCGCCAGCTGTAAAGGTTGTACCTGTGCTCATCGAACCTGAAGCGCCCCCATCGATAGGGTTGCAATCAAACTCATGGGCCTGAGGTCCAAATACGACATCAGAATTCAATAGGACCGGAATGTCAGGAACATCATCTGTCTGGTCTGTCGAACGCTCTTCGCAATACTGCGACCAAACTGCAGGCTCTCTGATATTGGATGATGGTCTGAATTGACAAACGCCATTACAGGGATGGAGGAAACAATTTAAACCTAAAGTGTGCGGGTGTTGTTCAGGCTCACCGTTACCATCACCAAAGTCAGAATAAGAGACCTCAGTAACATAGCCAGCAAGGAGGGGAGTGGCTGCCGATACTTGCTGAGTGGATGATGCTGATGGCGAGTATTGTGTCTGTCCGTGTCCGGAGCCAGTCGTCCCGGTAATAGCCGTAAACGGGTAATCCCGGCTCGCCTGCTGTTGAGCCCAATCAAACCACTTTGAACTAGTGTTCAGATAGCTTTTTAAAAGCCAGCCGACAAGAAGAATTGCTTCCAGAGGTAGCTGTGGATAAAAGCTTGCACCACGAGCGGTGAGGCTGGAGGGCAGGATCAGTTCGTAAACAACCTGCAGGTGAGCGGTGTAAAGCAACTGCCATGGAATCGACTCAACAAAGGTCATTTGTAACCCATAACTGTCAGATCTGTGTCGTTTTTCATGAGGTGCTAAAGCGGGTCCTGCATAGGCGTTTGTGTCGGCAATATCTGATGGCTTGCGTGACAACGCAGGCGGCTCACGTTCTATGATAGAGTTCTGTTTCGGAGAACCTGCATCTTGTCCAAGCTCGATAATATAATGTCTTGTCAGTGCTTCGGTCTGGCAGGCGATCAACAACGCCAGTAGCATCGACAAGGGTACTGCAAAGAGTGAGTGTTTAATAATTCTATCCTTGATTTCTGGTTTACAGGAAGGAAGGAAGGATAGATCACCTGATGAAAGAAGGTTCTATAACAGCTTCCTTGCAGTTAATGTATTTTATTCAACGAAATAGATTGAGATGACATGGACATTTTTCTGGTCGGCGGTGCCGTTCGAGACAGGTTATTAGGCCTTCCACTCAAAGATCACGACTGGGTAGTGGTTGGTAGCAGTCCTGAGCAAATGACTGAACAGGGCTTTCAGCCTGTTGGCCAGGACTTCCCTGTCTTCCTTCATCCGGATACCAAAGAAGAATATGCGCTGGCTCGTACCGAAAGAAAGTCCGGTCATGGTTACACTGGCTTTGTTTTTCATACCGCCCCCGATGTCACTCTGGAAGAAGACCTGATCCGCAGAGACCTGACCATTAATGCCATGGCCCAGGATGATCTTGGCAATATCTATGATCCCTACGGTGGTCAGAAAGACCTCGAACAAAAACTGCTTCGCCATGTTTCCCCGGCATTCCAGGAAGACCCCCTGCGCATTCTTCGTGTAGCTCGATTTGCCGCCCGCTTCCATCACCTGGGGTTCAGGGTGGCTCCCGAGACTCTCGAATTGATGTCCTCTATGATCGACAGAGGTGAAGCCTCCTATCTGGTTCCCGAGCGAATCTGGCAAGAAACCACACGCGCCCTGTCTGAACCTGACCCTGAGATATTTTTTGAAGTATTATCTGAGTGTCACGCCATAAACGCCGTTATGCCGGAATGGGCTCCTTTCCTGAGAGAGAATTCGACAGGCATAAAAGCACTTCGCACGGCAGCCATTCAACAGGCGTCTTGTGACGTTCGATTTGCAGTCACCTTCGCTTCTGAAAAAGAACTCTCCAGAGACTTACTGACTGCACTGAGTAAACGACTGAAAACACCTTCCCAGTTTTCAGAGCTGTCCAGCCTGACTTTTCAGCACAGTGCTTATTTAATCGAGCACGCCGAAGCCCTAGAAGCAGAACAGCTAATGATTCTGTTTGAAAACACCGATGCATTCAGGCGGTCAGAACGTTTTGACGCCTTTCTGAAAGCCAGCCGCTGCATTGCCGTAGCTCAGAAAAAAACACTTTCTGAAAGCCATCAGAGCCAGATAAAATCCTTGCTTTCTCTTTGCCTTTCGACCAATGCCAAAGAGATTGTTGCCCGGGGCTTTAAGGGCAAGGCGATAGGTGAAGAACTGAGAAAAACGAGAGTATTACGAATGCAGGAACAACTGGATCACTAGAATTATTCAGCCCATGAACGGGCTGCTGATCAGATGGCTTCGAACTCCAGCTCAGGCAGAAGACGAGGTTGACTACCCAGCTTAACGCCTGGTTCAAATACCAGATTAATAGCGCCGGTAAAAACACTGACTGGCCTGCCCATCTGAAAATTCCATAACTGCTTTACCAGGGGTCGATAGTAAACTTCTTCGATGCTGCTGATCCTCACATCGCGAACATCATCAACCACCTGTAAAATATCGAGATCAGCCCGGCATTCAAGACTGCCTCTGACTCTTCCTAGCCGGTCTTCTACCTGCTTGCACCAGCCATTAATCGATGCGGATGACACTTCGCTCTCAAAGCAGGCGACAGCATTATAGTAATCAGCCGCTCTCTCCTTAGCCACAGCACCACCCTCGGCAGACGTTTGAATCAGACTACTGACCAATAAGGTACCAAACTGCTGACGGAGAGTCTGTATCATTTGCCAACAGTTTTGCTCGGCCTCATCATTGGACCCTACGCCAATGTAAAAAAGTGTCATGGCTGACGCATCTCTTCCCTGGTTCGTTCGCACCACACGGAGGCTAAAGCACCTTTCAATGCCTGTGGTTTTCGGATCAGTACTCCGACCCTGTCAACATTGAAATTCGCCTGAATTAACTGAATGATGCCACCTGCCAGGGCTTCGAGCAAAGCATATCGGGATGCTTCGCAAAAAGCACGAACGGTCTGGCTGATAGCATCGTAATCCAAGGCATCGTTCAGGTCGTCAGATCGAAATGCCCGGGAAAAATCAGTTTCCAGCTCTAAATCAATGATCAAAGGCTGGGCCGCTTCGTGCTCAAATTCGTAAACACCAATCACAGCCTGGGTTTCCAGCTGTTCAATTCGAACCTTATCCATTCACCCTGCCCTCTGGTTTCAGGTTAACGGCTTCCAGTGTTTCCATGTTCCAGCGTGGCATCGGGGCCACTTCAAGGGGCTCCGTCTGACCGGCAAGCAGACGCTGGCAACCGGCATAGGCGATCATTGCACCATTATCTGTACAAAACTCAGGTCTGGCATAACGAAGGCTGCCACCTTCTTTTGCCGCCATGGCTTCAAGCTGATTTCTCAACCGGCGATTGGCACTGACACCTCCGGCAATCACCAACTGTTTCAAACCGGTCTGCCTGAGAGCCCGACGACACTTGAATGCAAGAGTATCAACCACGGCATCTTCAAAAGCCCAGGCAATATCCGCTCGATCCTGCTCGCTCAGCCCACCTTCTTCTTTACAGGCTGCTATGGTATTGAGTGTAAAGGTTTTCAAACCACTGAAGCTGAAATCCAGACCGGGACGATCGCACATAGGCCGTGGGAAGCGGAAACGCCCTTCAGTCCCCTTCTGTGCAAGATTGGAAACCCTTGGACCACCGGGATACCCTAATTCCAACATAGCGGCTACTTTGTCAAAAGCCTCACCAGCAGCATCATCAATAGACTCGCCCAACAGCTGATATTGCCCAATACCATCAACCCGCACCAATTGGGTATGACCACCCGACACCAGTAAGGCAAGGAAAGGAAAATCAGGTGGATTTTCTTCCAGCATAGGAGCCAGCAAATGACCCTCCATATGATGGACACCCACACAAGGAACACCCAGCGCCCAGGCCATGGAACGACCTATACTGGCTCCCACCATCAGGGCACCAATCAGACCCGGGCCTCTGGTGTAGGCCAGGGCATCAATCTGTTTGCGTGTGATGTCGGCTTTTTCCAGCACCTGGCTGATCAGTGGGAGAACCCTTTGGATATGGTCTCTGGAGGCCAGTTCAGGCACGACACCGCCATACTCGGTATGCATTTCAATCTGACTGTACAGAGCATCCGCCAGCAACCCTCTCTCGCTGTCATAAAGTGCAATGCCTGACTCATCACAGGATGTTTCAATCCCGAGGACTATCATCTGTTAGACCCACTACTGTTTTCAAAAAAAAGCTGTTTTCATTAAGGCAATGCCACGATCCGTTAGCATTGGCCTGTCAGATACAGCTGACACTTCCCGCTGGTTTCTGAAAGAAACTGTGGATTACCGTCATTCAGACAGCTTTTCAGCTCATCAACCTCAGCACAAATAACAGGCACCCTGATAATAAGAATCTGCCTATAAGGCTATTATTCGCTACCTGCTGCAGGATCTCGGGATGATACTGCAAAGCGGCCTTTACAGGAAATGCCAGACACCGCAACCCCGGGGACTCTTAAAGGAATGAAAGCAAGTCAGGTTTTTGCATTTATTGAAAATAGTCTATAAAATTCCCACCCTTAAAAATACGCGGCTAGTCTGAACATTTGTTCAGGCTTATTTTGCGGGTCGGAATTAGCTTCTTCCCACGGCTTTCAGGGCATCAGGTTAACTGTACTCCGGAAAAAAGTGTGAATGCTCAACCGCCTGCTCTCGTTTGGCGTGATTCATTGATATGAAAATCGTCAGGTCGAAAATAAATCCTTGCCAAGCCATCCCTGGCTTGTGAACAACAGGGCAGAATTTTCTGAAAGAGAGTAGATGGTACTAATAGCAGATGTTGTGATGCCGGGCTGCAAACCTTTATTAATGTACTCACTATTTTTATAGGAAGGTGATCTCTGCATGCCTGCTGTTAAAGTTAAAGAAAATGAACCGTTTGATGTAGCACTGCGCCGCTTTAAGCGCTCTTGCGAAAAGGCTGGGGTACTGGCTGAAGTACGTCGTCGTGAACACTACGAAAAGCCTACCTCCGTTCGCAAGCGCAAGGCCGCTGCTGCTGTCAAGCGTCATTTGAAAAAACTGCAGCGCGAACAGCGTCGTCGCGAGCGTCTGTATTAAGAACGGATTTCCGGCTTTAATAACTTCGATTCCCAAATTTCTGCTCGAAACTTTCTTTCGGGAAAGAATCGTATTGAGGTAAGAACATGAGCGAATGCCAGGTCAGGGAACAACTGACTGCTGCAATGAAGGATGCCATGCGCAGCCGCGACAAGGTTCGATTGGGAACGATTCGCCTGGCTCTTTCCGAGCTTAAGCGAATAGAAGTAGACGAAAAGTCGATTGACGACACCCGCGCCCTTGCAGCACTTGACAAGATGGCCAAGCAACGCCGCGATGCCATCAACCAGTTCGAGTCTGCAGGGCGCACTGATCTGGCTGATCAGGAGAAACTGGAACTGACCATTCTTCAGGGCTTCCTGCCCTCGCAGCTCAGCACCGAAGAAATCAGCCAACTCGTCTCGGAAGCCATTCGCGAAACCGAGGCACAAAGCATGCGCGACATGGGAAAGGTCATGGGCATTATCAAGCCTAAAGTTCAAGGCCGGGCAGACATGAGTCAGGTCAGCCAGACCATCAGACAACTGCTTAACTGAGTCAGCTCTGCGCAAGTCTGCCATCAACATTGGCAACAATCACTGACAACCGTCCATTAGCGATGATAACATCAGCACTCTGTTAAGATTTCTGGCAGCGGCCTTTTCACTTCAATGGCTGGCACTCACATTTATGGGCATTTATGGCCGGACGCATCCCCCAGACATTTATTGATGACCTGCTGAACCGGCTGGACATCGTGGACGTTGTCGATAGCCGGGTAAAGCTTAAGAAGACCGGTCGAAATTACTCCGCTTGCTGCCCTTTCCATCAGGAAAAAACCCCATCATTCACTGTCAGCCCGGACAAGCAGTTTTACTATTGCTTTGGCTGCGGTGCCAGCGGCAACGCCCTGGGCTTTGTCATGGATTTTGACCACCTGGACTTCCCGACAGCAGTTGATTCTCTGGCCAGCCAGGTTGGACTGGAAGTTCCCAGAGAACAGCACAGTCAAAAACGCGGCCCGGATCACAGCCCGCTTTATGAGCTGATGACCAAAGCCAACGTTTTTTTCAACGAACAACTGATTAAAGCTTCTGATGCACCCAAAGCCATTGAATACCTTAAGCAGAGAGGACTGGATGGCCAGACCTGCAAACGTTTCGGTATCGGCTTTGCCCCGCCTGGCTGGGACAACCTGAAGAATCATCTGGCAGAGAACCAGGAGAAAGAAGACCAGTTAGTTACCACCGGCATGCTGGTGGAAAAAGAAGAAACCAAAAGCCGCTATGACCGCTTCCGCGACCGAATCATGTTTCCCATTCATGATACCCGAGGCCGAATCATCGCTTTTGGTGGCCGGGTACTGGGCGACGCCAAACCCAAATACCTCAACTCACCGGAATCCCCCATTTTCCAGAAGGGACGGGAGTTATATGGACTGTATGAAGCCAAAAAGCATAATCGCCACCTTGAACGCATTCTTGTTGTCGAAGGCTATATGGATGTTGTTGCCCTGGCCCAACAGGGCATTAACAATGCTGTCGCCACCCTGGGTACAGCAACAACCCCGGACCACATACAGAGACTTTTTAAAACCGTATCAGAAGTTGTGTTCTGCTTTGACGGCGATAATGCTGGCGGACGCGCAGCCTGGCGAGCCCTTGAATCCACTCTTCCCCATATGAAAGATGGCAATCAGGCACGTTTTCTGTTTTTACCCCAGAGCGAAGATCCGGACAGCATGGTCAGACAAGAAGGTGCCGATGCCTTTCTGGAAAGAATAAAAACCACCGCCCTCAGCCTCGACACTTTCCTGTTTCAGGAACTCAGTAACGGTATCGACCTGAATACCATGGACGGACGTTCACGACTGGCCACCGATGCACAACCTCACCTCCACAAGATTCCCGACGGTCTGTTCAAACAGATGTTGATGCAGAAACTGTCAGAGATCACTGGTTTGAATACCGATACTCTTGAAAATTATTTAAACAAAAAGAGTGAGCCTGAACCTGCCGCTGATAACGCATACGACGATTACCCTATACCTGCTGAAACCGACTATTATCCGCAAGCGCACTATGAGCCTGAGTCTGCCCAGCACTTCCAACCTCAGACGTATAGTTTTGAGC
The DNA here is from genome assembly GCF_049310145.1 of Endozoicomonas sp. ALD068. Taxonomy (NCBI): domain Bacteria; kingdom Pseudomonadati; phylum Pseudomonadota; class Gammaproteobacteria; order Oceanospirillales; family Endozoicomonadaceae; genus Endozoicomonas; species Endozoicomonas sp. ALD068. The sequence goes on along the minus strand of NZ_JBLYNU010000004.1, from coordinate 6,641,332 downwards.
GCAAACCCTTTAAAAAGGGTTTTAAGGAAAAGAACGAACCGCCCGTTCCTGCGCCGTTAAAAGTGGGTCGATCTCTATATGCCATCCGGCACCTGCTTTGTAATCCTGAATTAGCGACCAGCGTAAAAGCAATCAATGAACTGGAAGGTGACGGGCATCCTGATACACAACTGTTAATTGCTCTGATAAAAACGCTTCAGGAACAACCTAAACTGGCCACTATTGCCCTGATCGCACAATGGCATGGTACTCACCACGGCATTCGACTTCAGGAAATCGCATCGTTGGAACTTGGGCATCAGCCCAACGACCAAGAATTCCATGAAGCTATAGAACGAATCAGGGATACGGTCCGGGAGCTTGAGCACAAACAGACGGCCAACTCTCTTAAACAAACTTTTTCACAGAAAAAACCCGGTCAGATAGACTCGGCACAACGCAGTGTTCTGGAAGCCCTGCTTGAAAAGAAAAAGAAAAAACTCGGTATCGAGTCCACGAACACCAGTACCAAGAAATAACGTTCTGAAAACCCGGAAAAATCCCGGACTGAACGACAAACGCCTTATTTTTTAGCAATAACTGTAAGTAAAATGTAAATTGTTTTTTATCACTTTATTTATGGCGACGCACATATTTTTAGGTATATACTTGAACTTCACTGTGCTATGTGGGAAGCCGTTATTAACCACACACCTGATTCTGAAACCGGTCTGAAACAGCCATGAGCGAAGAAGGCATCTTACTGACTCACCTGTTGTGAGAGGGTGCTTTTACGGTAAAAAGCCAAGGAAGGGGACCCTCACCATGCGTAGTTTTTCATGGACCGTTTTTCCGGTGCCCCATCCACTGAACATCGTGCAGATCCGCGAGAGTGTACTCTTTTACACTTTATTGTGGAAAACCTCATGTTTTTTGAGCTATAATTGCCTGCTTACGTTTTTTTTCGTCCGGCACTCCACTTTCGCTGTTAAAGGGTTGATATGTCAGCTAACTCGCAACAACAATCCCGACTGAAAGAGCTTATCTCTCGCGGTAAGGAACAGGGATACCTGACTTACGCTGAGGTAAATGACCATCTTCCTGAAGACATCTCCGACCCTGACCAGGTTGAAGATATCATTCGCATGATCAATGACATGGGTATCACCGTCTACGAAACAGCGCCGGACGCCGATACCCTGTTGTTGTCAGAAGCGGACACTGATGAAGCTGCTGCCGAAGAGGCAGCAGCAGCTCTTGCAGCTGTTGAACAGGAAGCAGGCCGAACCACTGACCCTGTGCGCATGTACATGCGTGAAATGGGCACGGTCGAACTGCTGACTCGCGAAGGCGAAATCCAGATCGCCAAACGCATTGAAGAAGGGCTGCGTGAAGTCATGTCAGCCCTGGCCAGATTTCCTGGCTCGGTTCAGATTGTTCTGGACGAATATGACCGGATTATAGAAGAAGAAGGCCGCCTGACTGATCTGATCAGCGGCTATATCGATCCTGATTCTGATGAGCCTGTCGCCCCCCCCTCTCCTGCTGTCGAGAACATCGAAGAAGACTTTGACGACGATGACTCTGATGACGATGACGATGACGACGCTGGCGGTCTTGATCCGGAAGAAGCCAAAGAGCGCTTTGATCTCCTTCGCGCTGGTCATGAGAAGGTACTGAGCACTTTGGCAAAGCATGACTTTGGTTCCAAAGAAGCCAAAGCTGCAATGGATGAACTGACCACAGCTTTCATGCCTCTGAAACTGGTTCCCCGTGTTTTTGACATGCTGGTTTTCCGCATCAGGAATACTCTGGACACCATTCGGGGCAATGAGCGCGCGATCATGCAATTCTGCGTACGCCGCGCGAAAATGCCTCGCAAGATCTTCCTCAGTACTTTCCCGGGCAACGAGACCAGCCTGAAATGGATTGATGACATCACTTCTGGCAGCGCCGGCTATGCTGAAGCCATCAATCACTACCGGGATGAAATCATACGTGCCCAGAAGAAGCTGATCACTATTGAGAAAGAGTTCGGCTGTACGCTGGTCCAGATCAAGGACATCAATCGCAGAATGTCTCTGGGCGAGGCCCGCGCCCGTCGTGCCAAGAAAGAAATGGTCGAAGCCAACCTGCGTCTGGTTATTTCTATCGCCAAAAAATACACCAACCGTGGTCTGCAGTTCCTGGATCTGATTCAGGAAGGCAACATCGGTCTGATGAAAGCGGTAGACAAATTCGAATACCGTCGCGGATACAAGTTTTCGACCTACGCTACCTGGTGGATCCGTCAGGCTATCACCCGCTCCATTGCGGACCAGGCCAGAACGATTCGTATCCCGGTTCACATGATTGAAACGATCAACAAACTGAACCGTATTTCCAGACAGATGCTCCAGGAGATGGGGCGTGAACCGACTCCTGAAGAACTGGCTGTTCGCATGGAAATGCCAGAAGACAAGATCCGCAAGGTACTGAAAATCTCCAAAGAGCCTATCTCCATGGAGACACCCATCGGCGACGATGAAGACTCCCATTTGGGTGATTTTATCGAAGACGCGACCATTCAGTCACCTATCGATCGGGCTACCGGCACTGGTCTGAAAGAATCTACCCGCAACGTACTCTCTGGCCTGACGGCTCGGGAAGCGAAGGTACTACGCATGCGTTTCGGTATCGACATGAACACTGACCACACTCTGGAAGAGGTGGGCAAGCAGTTCGACGTTACCCGTGAACGTATCCGTCAGATCGAAGCCAAGGCTCTGAGAAAGCTGCGTCACCCGACGCGCTCGGATCACCTGAGGAGCTTCCTGGACGAGTAATATCTTCCAGTTCCAAAGTACCAATAAAGCCGTGCTTTTCACTTTTGAAAGCACGGTTTTTTTGTATCTGGCTGCCACCAACTGGTCAAGACAGGTGACCCATCGTGGGTCGCTTCAATAACAGGTGTGTCCATTTTACTGACCTATATATGAACTCTTTGGAGCTTTTTTGCCCCTAATAATTAGACGGGTTGTATCGCAACCTCTGATCTCTCCAGAGGGAGTTGCGTAACACCAATAATGTTCTTTAAAAGGGGGATAACATTATGGACCCATTACGCGCTTTATTACTGACCATTCTGATCTTTTTTCCTGTCCAGGCTTCTGCTGGAGAATTTTCACCCGGCTACTCGACGGCATACCGCCACTTTCCAGAGCTGGTAACTGCACTTGATAAAAACTTTGATGGCCTGCTCTCCTACGATGAACTCATTGATGGCTACCATGCACCGTATCTGAACAAAGACCTTTATCAAACCATCAGGCTTTACCTCGTTAATTTCGAGTCGTGGCAAAACCCTGTTGCCGTCTCATTAAGCAGGGATAGCATTGAGTTGGCCGAACTGTCGGGACAAGTGGCAAAGTATCACCACGAGCGGGACAACACTTTTTGGGATGCCTGGCTTGCACAACCGGAACGGCAACCTTATGCAGACGCTTATAGACGACTTTTCCCTCATGGTCTGACCAGTATTACTCCGGATAATCTTGTGCAAAAGTATTTTCCAGACTGTGTTCTGATTGCCTCGCTGGCCTCAATAGCCAGCTCCGAAACCGGAAAAAGACTGATATTCAATTACTTCTATAATACGGCTGATGAACAGGTATTTAGCATCGTTTTTCGCGGCAGTAATGCAAGTATACCGATTCGATTCAGAGAAGTTGAGCACTACAAATTTGCCGAAACACGTGATGGCGGTATCTGGCTGGCTATGCTGGAAGCTGCTTACGCAGAATCGTCAAAAAGTTTCGTTAAAAAATATCGACAAGCCGACTGGTCACGGTTTGACTATCGCAAATATTCAAAGCTGGACGGGGTAGACCAGATGCAAGCTATTGATGTACTTATGGGATCCTATTCCGATTACATCAACCCGCAACTTCAAAGTCAGGAGCAGTTGAAGGAGCTACTCAACTCTTTTGTTGATAATGAAAAAGTTGCGATTTTTTCTGTTAACCCATCAATTTCAACTTTACTGAAGTTAAGGCCATTCGCTAGAATCAAAAGCTATCACGCCTATAGTCTGATCGGCTATGACAAAGAAAAAGATATTGTTTATATTCGTGACCCTCATGGCTGGTCTGCTACGCATACAAACCTCTATACCATTAACCAACATATTCAGCCTCTTTCCTCAGGCAACAGTGCAATATTTGAAGTCATAAAGAGCCACCCTTGGGACCCTGACTATAAACGCGCTTATGGACTGACGGATCCTGAACTAAACGACTTCCTCAACCAAACCGCACCACAGGCGCTGGACATCATAGCCAAAGGCGAAATCCTTTCCGATATTTCATTACCCATATCTACTTCTGAGAGAAGCCCTGCCAGGACCGGCATCATTGAAATGACCGTAGAACAGTTCATTGATACATTTAATGTCCTGTTCATCAGCCAGTGCGGCCCCTATCAATGCCCTAATATCAATAACTAGGAGCCTGGCCAGCCGGATATAAACTACTCTTTGGACTTGCTGTTATCTAATGGCTAATTAGCCTTGTCGAAAATCACCATCAGACCAGAAGGTGTCACGTGTAACAAGCTGCTTTTTACAGGGGTTAAGTCGCGCCGACGCTTTTGCACCTCTTTGGCATCGATGCCCGTACGAATGGGTCGGGAAATCGCTGATCGAAATCAATGAGTAAAAAAGGAGGGGTCATGACCCGTTTAAAGTTATTTGGCCGCAAAGAAAGCATGTCGTCCGCGCCTCAAGTCCCTGGGCCGACTGGGCTTGAAATGCTCAAGGTGATGAAGGAGGGGCAGCGCGATATCCTCAGCACGCTGATGAGCTTGAGCAATCAGTACGGTGATATTGTGCGTTTCCGCTATGGGCTTTGGCCAGCCTGTTTGGTGACGCACCCAGACCATGTTCGTCATGTGCTTCAAACAAATAATCGTAACTATGACAAAGGCAATCCCCTCTGGGATATGTCACGCTGGTTTTTTCGTGAGGGCTTGCTGACGAGCGAAGGGGAGTTTTGGCGACGGCAGCGTCGTTTGGCGCAACCCGCCTTTCATCATAAGCGTATCGCGACCTTTGCGGAGCTGATGGTTGAGGAAACGGTCAAGATGCTTGCGGCCTGGGTGCAAAAAGATCAGGAGGAAGAGGAAGCGGCGTTCGATATGGCTGCGGAAATGGGACACTTGACAGCCCGCATTGTCAGCACAACCCTCTTTGGAGTAGACGTTGAAGAGCAAGCCGAGGCGATCCATCGCCAAACCTTGCTCATTAATTCTGAGATTGGCGAACGATTCCGGGCGCTTTTGCCACTGCCGCCCGTGCTGCCCACGCCGCGTGACCGTCGTTTCCGAGCGGCACAAAAAGAGCTGAATGACGCCGTGGAACAAATGATCAGCAGGCATCGCCAAGACAATACAGAACGCGGCAACTTGCTCTCGATGCTAATGCACGCCCGTGATGAAGAAACGAACGAACAGATGACCGATCAGCAACTACGCGACGAAGTGCTGATTTTTTTTACCGCCGGGACTGAGACGACAGCCAATGCCCTGGCGTGGTGCTCTTATCTGCTTTCAACACATCCCACCGTGCGCCGCCGCCTTTGGGCTGAAATAGATGAGGTGTCAGGGGGGCGACGTGCCACGCTGGATGATTTGCCAAAGCTTAGTTACACGCGCATGGTCTTTCTCGAAGCGATGCGCCTCTTTCCACCCGCCTGGCTCATCTCGCGCCGCGCCGTCGCCGATGATGAAATCGCGGGCTACCACATCCCCGCCGGCACGATGATATTCACCAGCCCCTACGTCACGCACCGCCATGCCACCTTTTGGCCAAACCCTGAAGGCTTTGAGCCAGAGCGCTTTGAAAAAGAACGCGAAATCAAGCGCTTTGCCTACTTTCCCTTTGGCGGCGGCCCACGTCAGTGCATTGGCAACCAGATGGCCATGATGGAAGGCAGCCTCATCCTCGCCACCCTCTGCCAGCAATACCGCCTTGACCTCGTAGCTGGCCATCCCATCGCCCTCGAGCCCCTGATCACCCTCGCCCCACGGCATGGCATTATGATGACGCGCCATCGACGGCAAAGATGACGCGAATCCCTGACCACAAATCAAGAGAATGACGCGAATCTTTGACCACCAATGAATATGCTAGATCGATTACGCACTCTATTAATGGCCAGTCTGCTGTTTTTTTCTGTCCAGGTTTTTAGCGGGCAATTCGCACCCGGCTACTCGTCGGCATACCGCTACTTCCCGGAGCTGGCAGGCGCACTTGATAAAGACTCTGATGGTCTGCTCTCCTACGATGAACTGATTGAGGGCTACCATGCCCCGTATCTGCACAAAGACCTTTACCAAACCATCAGGCTTTACCTTGTTAATTTCGAGTCATGGCAAAACCCTGTTACTGCTTCATTAAGCAGGAAGAGCATTGAACTGGCTGAACTGTCGGGGCAAGTCGCAAAGTATCATCACGAGCAGGACAACACCTTCTGGGATACCTGGCTAGCAAAGCCGAAACAGAAAGCGTTTGCCGACGTTTATAGACGACTTTTCCCCCATGGTCTTACCAGTATCACCCCGGATAACCTCCTGCAGAAAGATTTTCCAGATTGTGTTCTGATCGCTACTCTGGCCTCATTAGCCAGTTGTGAAACCGGAAAAAGGTTAATATTCAATTACTTCTATCCCATTGATGAACAGGCATTAAGTATTCTTTTTGAAGGTATTAGTGAGGGCGCCCAGATTGAATTCAGAGAAGTTGAGCACCATTCATACTTTGCCAAAACACGGGATGGTGGTATCTGGCTGGCTGTGCTGGAAGCCGCATACGCCCACCTGTCGAAACGTTTCATTAATAAAAATCGACATAATGACCGGGCACAATCCAGATATCATCAATACTCAGAACTGGATACAATCAGGGAGTCAGATGCTTTTCACATACTAATGGGATCGCATAGCAATCTCATCAATCTGCAATCTGTGACTCAGGGGCGATTAAAGGAACTGCTCAACACTTTTGTTGATAATGAAAAAGCAGCAACTATTGCTATTATCCCATCTTATTCAGCTCCCCTCGGGCTAAAGCCGTTCGCAAAAATTATAAACAATCACGCCTACAGCCTGATTGGCTATGTCAGGGAAAAAGAAGTTGTCTATATTCGTGACCCTCATGGTTATTCTGCTGCGGTTGAAAATCTCATTACCATTATTCGACATAATCAGCATCTTTCCATAGGAGATAACGTAATATTTGAAGCCATGATGAACTATCCCAGCCATCCTGACTACGGAGTCGCCTATATCTTGACAGAGTCTGAAGTAAACAACTTCCTTAAACTAAATGACCCTAAGACGATTAAAATGGAGAAAGACATAATCAATATTGAACGACTCAGGTCTTGGTCTGAGAAAAGCCCCGCCAATACCGGCATCATCGAAATGAGCATAGACCAGCTTATTAGCACCTTTAATATCATGCACATTAGTCAGGACGGGCCGTATCAATGCCCTATAAACCATAACTAAGGACCTGGCCAGTTGCTCATTCTGCTAACAGGAATCTCCATTTCTCTCACCTGTAAATGAACTTTTTGAACTTCCTGTCATCTAAGTACCTAACCAGGCACTTAATGGTTAAGAAGCCGTGTCACAACCCATGACAAAACCAGAGGGCATGGCTTAACAGCAGGATGCTTATTACAGGAATTAACAGGATGGACCATTTACGTACTTTATTATTGACCAGTCTGCTCTTTTTTACTGTCCAGGTATTTAGTGGCGAATTTTCACCCGGTTACCCTTCGGCATACCGCTACTTTCCGGAGCTGGCAGGTGCACTTGATAAAGACTCTGATGGCCTGCTCTCCCAAGATGAACTGATTGAGGGTTATCATGCTCCCTATTTGAACAAAGACCTTTACCAGACCATCAGGCTTTACCTTGTTAATTTCGAGCAATGGCAAAACCCTGTTACCGCTTTATTAAGCAGGGATAGTATTGAGCTGGCTGAACTGTCGGGGCAGGCCGCAAAGTATCACTACGAGCAGGACAACGGATTTTGGGATACCTGGCTTGCCAGGCCAGAACGGCAACCGTTTAACAACGCCTATAAACGGCTTTTCCCCCACGGCTTGACCAGTATTACTCCCGACAATCTACTGCAAAAACATTTTCCAGATTGTGTTCTGATTGCCTCACTGGCCTCAATTGCCAGCTCTGAAACCGGAAAAAGACTAATATTCAATTACTTCCATACGACGACGGATGAACGAACATTTGACATTGTTTTTCCGGGGATTGATGATGGCACGCTGATCCAATTCAGAGAAGTTGAGCGCTACTCACACTTTGCCGAAACACGTGATGGTGGTGTTTGGCTGGCTATTCTGGAAGCCGCTTACGCCCACCTGTCGAAACGTTTCATTAATGCAAATCGATATAATCGCCCGGCAAGATTCAAGTATCATCAATACTCAGAACTGGACGGGTTAGATGAAGAATCAGTTTTGACTGTACTGATGGGATCGCTTACCGATTTCGTCAACCCGCAACTTCAAACTCAGGAGCGATTGAAGAAGCAACTTAATTCTTTTGTCGATAATGAAAAAGCAGCCACTGTTTCCATTAGCCCACCCCATTCAGCTCTCTTGGGGCTGAGACCGTTCGCAGAAATTAGAACCGAACACGCCTACAGCCTGATTGGCTATGACAAAGAAAAAGATATCGTTTACATCCGAGACCCTGAAGGTGAGTCTGATGCAGTTGAAAATCTGATTACCATTAATCAACATACTCAGCCTCTTTCCTCGGAAAATAGGGTAATATTTGAAGTCATGAGGAGTAATCCGGGGCATTTCAGCTATGGAGTCGCCTATGGCCTGACAAGGCCGCAAGTGAAGGACCTCCTGAAACATGCTGTACCGTACATATTCGACATAACCAAAGACACAATCCCACTTAACATCGAAGGACTCAGGTCTACTTCTGAGAGAAGCCCTGCCAGTACCGGCATCATTGAAATGAACATAGGGCAGTTCATTGAAACGTTTAATGACTTGTTCATTAGCCAGTGCGGGCCGTACCATTGCCCAAATAACGACAATTGACATTCCGTCTGCAGCCTTCCTGGTTCTGCCCGTCACTTCCTGACTAGAATTTCAAAGGTATCTGAAGTAACCAGGGCGTTGGAGTCTCCGCAGGGCGTTGCAAATGATGCTTTACAGACTTTGCCCTCCTTAAAATACTGGCCGAAGGTTTTGAAACCGTTATTCATAAAACGACAAAAATATACCGGTACCCTGTCTATTCTTCTGCTAAAACCTGCAACGCTGTAACCGGCAATAATAGCCTCGTCAGGCAGATTATCCTCAAAAGCCTTCCAGCCAATCCTACCATTAATCACAGGTTTCAGGTAATCAGTAGCAATACTGCCATCCTGATTGGTAGCGACGTAGCCACTTTTTCCACTGGTACCTATATATCCACAATACTTATCAGATCCCTGCCCTGCCAGTGAGCCCAGGATAAACTCTTTGTAAGGCCTTCTGGGGGAGCAAAAGTATTCATAAACATCAAGATTGACTCCTCTGATATCTTGTTCAGATTCCATTGCTTGCCATACAACAGGAGACTGCTTGACTGGAAGGGCCTTCTTTCGTATAGGGATAAAATGGAGCATAGAGCCTGATGGGTTAGCACCAGCTATCAGTCCTGCACATCCATCTCCGCTTTCACGAACCCCATCGCTGTAATCGCTGTACCATTGGGTTCCGGGGCTGGCATCATTTTTACACAAAGTTTCATGACGCAGACTCCCAGACAAGAGTACTGTCGATGCAAAGAGTACCGGATGCCTAGGCTCTTTCCGAAATCGGTAGGAGCCTCTGCGATAAGTAACATTGATCTGATAATATTCTTCGTCAGTGACCAGAATGTCTCTGGGTAGCAGAGCCTCAACCCCCAAGGATACCAGGAAATTATCTGTTATTCTACCCGATAAAAGGCATCCGCTGAAATCATCGGGTGTGTTGGCCAGCATACCAACGAGGGTATAGACCCCTCCGTCCCACTCTAACTTGACTCGACAGAATCCGGTCGCTTGCTGATCATTGCAGCGACCCTTTTTGGTTAAAGGTGCCGGCAGTGGGGAACCACACTTTACGACCGCAGTCCCGAAGGGATCGGCCCAGTTATAGGAGGAAGTGTTTAACGGAAATAGTGCCGGCCGGAGATCACCTTCATTAAGGTGAGGGGGGTGCTTTTTTTTAAGAAAAGTCGCCCTTGCCCAAAGAAGTGTTGGCTTTTTCTTAGCGTCAGTGTAGTTATCCTCATCAACACCAAAAGGAATCAGGTTGTTCTCATCGATGATCGCTTTCTGATAATCCACTGGATCCTGTGTGCCCTGCAATAGCGCACTGGAGCTGTTGTTAATATCAATTTGACCTGACGAGGTATCAACAGAATCCCTTTTCTCAGCTTTTGAGTCGCCCGGCGGAGGTGTCGGACCCGAAACGGATGGAAGAAGCGTTTCATTTTTTGATTGCTTTGAATCTGAGTGCGTAAGCCCTCCCTGGCGCTGCTCAACGGCAAAAGCAATTGCACTGTGATTCACAGCGATGGATAAGACCAGCACGGGTAGAGCCCCTAAAACTCGTTTCATGCTTAAGCTCCTCGACCATAGTTACGGTAAAACCCGGTTAAAAGCCTGTTCGTAACACTCAACAAGACGACAGTATAGTTTTTATTTCAATGATAAATAGAATATAAATGACTTATAAAAACCGATTCTTATGAGATCTGGCTCTGAGTTTGTGGGTTTAATAGCAAATTATATAAATGATTTATAAAAACTGGTTCTAATGAAGTCTGACTTACAGCTTGGGAGTTCAGCGATTTAGCGGTGTGATAGGGAGATAATAAAACAGGGGCCACTGGCTCCTGTTTTATTAGAAAGTTACGCACTCAAGATCAGCCCTGCTGTTCTCTTGCACGCTCAACTTCTTTAATGCTGAGCTTAATACGACCACGGGAGTCAATATCCAGCACCACAACGTCGATAGTCTGGCCAACTTTCAAGTAGTCGGTCACATTCTCAACACGCTCATTGGCGATTTGAGAAATGTGCACAAGACCGTCTTTACCGGGCAAAACACTGACGAATGCGCCAAAGTCAAGAATACGAGTCACTTCACCGGTATAGATCTTACCAATCTCGGCTTCGGCAGTTATGCCATAGACCATGTCATAGGCAGCCTTGGCTTTCTCGCTGTTCTCGGCAAAGATCTGTACCATACCGCTGTCGTCGATATCAACGGACGCACCCGTTTTATCGCAGATGCTGCGAATAGTAGAACCCCCTTTACCGATCACGTCACGAATCTTGTCCGGGTCAATTTTCAGAGACATGGTCATAGGCGCATTCGGGTTCAGTTCCGTACGAGCAGAACTGATGACCTTGTTCATCTCGCCCAGAATGTGCAGGCGGGCCTGCATAGCCTGCTCCAGGGCAATCTCCATGATCTCTTCCGTAATACCGGCAATCTTGATATCCATCTGCAGGGCAGTAATACCTTCAGAAGTACCCGCTACTTTAAAGTCCATATCACCCAAGTGGTCTTCATCACCCAGAATGTCGGTCAGAACAGCGAACTGATCACCTTCTTTAACCAGACCCATGGCGATACCGGCTACAGGTGCTTTCAGAGGCACACCTGCATCCATCAGGGCCAGGGAGGAACCGCAAACCGAAGCCATGGAGCTGGAACCGTTGGATTCTGTGATCTCGGAAACAACACGGATGGTGTACGGAAAATCTTCCTGAGTAGGCAGAACCGCCTGAACACCACGACGAGCCAGACGACCATGACCAATTTCACGACGACCAGGCGCTCCCATACGACCACACTCGCCTACAGAGTATGAAGGAAAGTTGTAGTGCAGCATGAATGGATCTTTGACTTCACCTTCCAGATTGTCAACGATCTGAGCGTCGCGAGTCGTCCCCAGAGTGGCGGTAACGATGGCCTGAGTTTCACCGCGGGTGAACAGGGATGAACCATGGGTCTTCTGCAGAACGCCGATCTCGACACCAATGTTACGGACCGTCCTGGTATCACGGCCATCGATACGAGGCATACCGCTGATGATGTTGCCACGTACAACATTTTTCTCCAGCTTGCCGAAGGCTTTTTCAACATCAGAAGTGTCGAAAGCACTGTTTTCACCAGCAATGGCTTCCAGCACTTCCTGGCGCAGCGATTTTACGGCAGCAGTACGATCCTGCTTGATGGTGATCTGGTAAGCTTCACGCATTTTGCCTTCGAAGGACGCTACTTTTTCTTTCAGCTCAGTGTTCTCAGCTGGCGCTTCCCACTCCCAGCGAGCCTTGCCAGCTTCTGCAGCCAGCTCTTTAACGGCCTGGATGACGGTCTGGTATTCCTGATGAGCAAATAAGACTGCTCCCAGCATTTCGTCTTCTGTCAGCTCCTGGGCTTCAGATTCAACCATCAGAACAGCGTCGTTGGTACCCGCTACTACCATGTCCAGCTCTGAAGTCTTCAGCTCTTCATAGTCAGGGTTCAGCAGATAGCCTTTCTCTTCATTGAAACCAACGCGCGCAGCACCAATAGGGCCATCGAAAGGAATACCTGATACAGCCAGAGCCGCAGAAGTAGCGACCATGGCGAGAATGTCCGGGTCGTTCTTTTTGTCAGTAGACATGACAGTACAGACAACCTGCACTTCATTCATGAACCCCTTAGGGAACAGAGGACGAATAGGACGATCGATCAAACGGGAGGTCAGAGTTTCTTTTTCGCTTGGACGGGATTCGCGCTTCAGGAAACCACCCGGTATTTTACCAGCAGCGTATGTTTTTTCCTGATAGTGCACAGAAAGCGGAAAGAAATCCTGACCTTCGTTTGCCTGCTTGGCACCCACTACGGTTGCCAAAACAGCAATATCGCCCATCTTGGCCAGGACGGCACCTGAAGCCTGACGAGCAACACGGCCAGTTTCCAGAGTGATGGTCTGATCACCGAACTGAAATGTTTTAATTACCGGATTCACAACGTTTTCCTATTGAGTGTGAATGAACCAATACAGTACCCGGTCATAGTGGCGTGACAGATGCAATTCTAAACCTTCTGGATAATGTACAGACCCCGCCTATCCAGACAGACTTGGAATTGCACCCTCTACTGACGACCAGAGTGCTGACATGTAATACCAATCGAACTTTCTAACTCCCTATTGCGCTGAAGATTTGAGCCTTAATCCTGCGTTGGCGATCGTCGCCATAGCTAAGGCTATGACTCCTCACGCCGCCTTGTCTTAAGGCTCAAATCTCCATGCTCATTGCGGGAGTTAGAAAATACGATTGGTATAAGTACCTGGTCAGGCACTTGAGAGGGGTAATCCCTCTCTTTAAAACCGTAAAAGCAATGTCGTCTTTATGGTTTTTTTAACCACAAGAAAAGTCAGAACCTTATTATACACTTATTTGCAATAAAGATTTCACAGCTTATCAGCAACACCTTGCTGCTTTTTACAACACACTGATTTTTCTTTTTTCCTGTGATCAACAATGCAAAAACACCGCCTGCCTCACAACGGAAGCCGGCGGTGCTTTAGCTGCACAGAAATACATTTATCAGACACAAAACTGTTCAATGTATCCTGTTCAACCCTGAGTTGAACATGACAGAACAACCCAAAGTAGAATCCTGAATCCAGGTCAATAGCGAGACAGGCGCTATTAGCGACGCAGACCCAGACGCTCGATCAGGGAACGGTAACGCTCAACGTCTTTACCCTTCAGATAGTTCAGCATGCTGCGACGCTGGTTTACCATGCGAATCAGACCACGACGGGAGTGGTGATCCTTGTGGTTTGCCTTGAAGTGCCCCTGCAGACCTTCGATGTTTGCAGTCAGCAGAGCAACCTGAACTTCAGGGCTACCGCTGTCGCCTTCAGTGCGACCGAATTTCTTGATGATTTCCGCTTTCTTTTTGGCAGTCAAAGCCATTGTTTTGTACTCCAGTTAATATGCATTCACAATCAGGCAAGACCGTGCATATTTACAGCCAGCCTTCAAAGTTTAACAGCACCTGCTGTCAACCAAGCGGGGCATTCTAACACCAACTTCCAACCGGAAGCCAGTCTGTTAAAACCACCACGCCAGAAAATCTGCCTCAGTTTCCAGAATTGATCAGCCGCCTGGGAGCGACACGACCGTCTTCATCAATCTCACCAATCCCCAGGAATCGAAAGACTTCCTGCCCTTCAACCTCTTCCTGGCCATAAATACGGACATTCCCTTTGGTTGGCGCCTGAGGTACCTGAACAGGCTGCCCCTGACTGATGTAGTAGCTGCTGGTTGCCCCCAGACGGATCTGAGGCCAGTCACTGACGGAAGTATCCAACGGTAATAAGAGCTCATCCAGAGCCCTGTGACCACCGCCGTCACGAATGTCTTCGAGCTCTTCCAAAGTGTGAGACTGGTGTTCAGTATATGGACCGGCTTTAATTCTGTGAAGTTCGGCAACATGCCCCAGACAACCAAGAGCCGCACCAACATCTTCAGCCAGTGTACGGATATAGGTGCCCTTGGAACAGTCCACTTCAAGGATTAACCTGTCACCTTCAAAATCCAGCAGTTCAAGACGATAGATAGTGATTCGGCGAGACGGACGCTCAACAACAATCCCCTGACGAGCCAGCTTATAAAGGGGCTCACCATTGTACTTCAACGCTGAATACATACTGGGAACCTGATCAACCTCACCACGGAAACGATCAAGGACAGTCTCGATATCAGAGCGGGTAACATTCACCGCACGCTGCTCAACAATCTCACCTTCACGGTCACCGGTCTCCGTCTGGATACCCAGCTTTACTTCCGTCCTGTAGGACTTATCGGACTCCAGCAGATACTGTGAAAACTTGGTCGCCTCACCCAGACAGATCGGCAAAACGCCTGTGGCCAGAGGGTCAAGACTGCCGGTATGACCGGCCTTGGCTGCACCATAAAGCCCCTTGACGCGTTGCAGAACGTCATTGGAACTGGCACCTTTGGGCTTATTCACAACAACAATACCGTCCACCCTGCGGCCACGGCTACGTCTGCGTTTAGACATCCATTACTCCTCAGACTCACCCTGATGATCACTGTCACCAGAACGAGCTTTTGCAATCAGCTCACTCATATACGCCCCACGCCTCAGGCTATTGTCATAGCGGAAACGCAACTGGGGAATGCTACGTAACTTGATGGAACGGGCCAGCTGGCTGCGCAGGAATCCGGCAGCACTCTGCAGCACCTCAAGGTCCTCATCAGCGCTTTTCTGGTTACTGACGCCTTTCTGGTCGTCTACACCCAGGAAAGAAACAAAAACATCGGCAAAAGCCAGGTCGCGGGAAACTTCTACCGCACTGACAGTGACCATACCCAGACGGGGATCTTTCATCTCCAGCTGGATCAGCTGTGCCAGTTCTTTCTGAATCTGGTCCGCCACCCGCTGGGTTCGACTGTATTCTTTAGCCATTGGGGATTCAATCCTGCTGATATGAGAAAGCCCGCAATCATTTCTGCGGGCTTCTTTGACGGGCAACCGAATGAGATCGGCCGAGCCTGATTAAAGAGTACGCTTGACCTCAACAGTCTTGTACACTTCGATCTTATCGCCTGGCTTAACGTCGTTGTAGGACTTAACCGCGATACCACACTCCATGCCTTCGCGCACATCCTGCACGTCATCCTTGAAGCGACGCAGGGATTCCAGTTCGCCTTCAAAGATAACCACGTTGTCACGCAGAACACGGATACGGTCGTTGCGGTAAACAGTACCTTCAATAACCATACAGCCAGCCACCGCACCGAACTTCGGAGAACGGAAGACGTCACGCACTTCTGCGGTACCAACAATCTGCTCACGGGTGTCGGAGCCCAGCATACCGCCCAGAGCCTTCTTAACATCTTCGATGATGTCGTAGATGACGCTGTAGTAGCGGAGATCCAGTTCTTCTGCCTCAATCACCCTGCGGGCAGAGGCATCAGCACGAACATTAAAGCCGACAATAACAGCGTTGGAAGCCAGAGCGAGGTTAGCGTCGGTTTCAGTGATACCACCTACGCCGCCAGAAATAACCTTAACCTGTACTTCATCATTACCCTGCTCTTCCAGAGAAGTCGTCAGAGCTTCCAGAGAACCTCGTACGTCTGCTTTCAGAACGATATTGAGAGTTTTCTTCTCTTCAGAGCCCATGCTGGAGAAGATATTTTCCAGCTTGGAAGCCTGCTGACGAGCCAGTTTGACTTCACGGTATTTACCCTGACGGAACAGTGCGATTTCACGAGCCTTACGCTCATCCTTAACCACAATCAGCTCATCACCGGCATCAGGCGTACCGTCCAAGCCCAGAATTTCAACCGGGATGGAAGGACCTGCATCCTTGATCGCCTTACCGTCTTCATCCAGCATCGCACGAACACGACCGTACTGCTGACCTACCAGAATGTTGTCACCCTGTTGCAGGTTACCGGACTGAACCAGAACCGTAGCGACAGGGCCACGACCTTTATCCAGACGGGATTCAACCACCACGCCTTTAGCCGGACCTTCGTCAGCAGCAGACAGTTCAAGAACCTCAGCCTGAAGAAGCACCGCTTCCAGCAGCTCGTCAATACCCTGACCGGTCAGAGCCGATACATGAATAAACTGGGTGTCACCACCCCACTCTTCAGGAATGACTTCCCTCGCAGCCAGTTCATTCTTCACACGATCAGGATCTGCAGCTTCCTTATCGATCTTGTTCACAGCAACAACCACAGGAACACCGGCAGCCTTGGCGTGCTGAACCGCTTCTTCGGTCTGAGGCATAACACCATCGTCAGCTGCAACCACCAGAATGACGATATCCGTTGCCTTGGCACCACGAGCACGCATAGCGGTAAAGGCCGCGTGTCCAGGAGTATCCAGGAAGGACACCATACCGCGTGGCGTATCTACATGATAAGCACCAATGTGTTGAGTAATACCACCGGCCTCGCCAGCTTGCACACGACTCTTGCGGATATAGTCCAGCAGGGAGGTCTTACCGTGGTCAACGTGACCCATTACCGTGACAACCGGTGCACGAGGCCTCTCTTCAAACTCGGTTACGCTACCTTCCTGATTTTCAGTCAGGGAGTCTTCAATGCTGTCAGCCTTAGCCAACTTGAAGGTGTGACCCATCTCTTCAACCACGATGGACGCTGTATCCTGGTCGATCACCTGGTTGATGGTCACCATGGAGCCCATCTTGAACATTGCCTTGATGACGTCAGCGGCCTTCACGGCCATTTTTTGCGCCAGTTCAGCAACAGTGATGGTCTCAGGAATTGAGACTTCACGTATCACCGGAGCGGTTGGCTTGGTGAAGCCGTGAGCGGCCATGGATTCAGGCGTGATAGTTCGAGCTGCCTTACGGCCCCCACGACGATCGTCTTTACGACCGGCGCTACGTCCGCCACGCTTCTCACCACGACGACCGCGCTCTTCACGGGGCTCATCACGGCGATCTTTGGCTTTACGATTACGACCTCGCTTATCACCTTCCGGAGTCGGCATTGGCGCTGCTGCTGGATCAAAGCCAGGTGCAGAAGGACCATCACGACGAGCCGGACGATCTCCGTCACGGCGCGGTGGGCGGTCGCCATCACGACGTGGTGGGCGATCACCATCACGACGCTGAGGACGATCACCATCACGACGCGGTGGGCGATCGCCGTCACGACGCTGCTGAGGACGATCGCCGTCACGACGCTGAGGACGATCACCATCACGGCGTGAGTCACCACGAGCCCGCTTTTCTTCCGGCTTCTGCTCTTCCGCTTTTTCGTTCTTGACGTAGGTACGCTTCTTGCGAACTTCTACATTGACAACTTTTTTCTTACCAGCGCCACCACCGCCAGATACTTTCATCTGACTGACAGTTTTGCGCTTGAGGGTGATCTTGGTTGGCTCAGCAGTACCTGTATGATCACCGTGAATGCTTTTCAGGTGAGCCAGCAACTGCTTCTTTTCTGCATCCGACACGGCTTCCGAAGCCTTTGTCTGCTTCAGGCCCGCATCCTGCATCTGCTGCAGCAACCTTTCGACCGGAGCGCCGACCACCTTCGCGAGTTGTTCTACGGTTACTTCTGCCATTAACACTTCTCCTCTCAGTGGCCCGCTCAGTTACCAGCTTCCTCGAACCAGGGAGCACGCGCCGTCATAATCAATTCACCCGCACGCGTCTCGTCCATACCTTCAATTTCGAGAAGGTCGTCAATGGACTGCTCCGCCAGATCTTCCATAGTAATGACACCCAGGCTGGCCAGCTCCAGTGCCAGCTCCTCATCCATACCGTCCATAGTCAGAAGGTCTTCAGCTGGCTGTGCGCCATCTAGCTTTTCTTCTCGAGCAATGGCCTGGGTCAGCAGCTTGTCTTTCGCACGAGTGCGAAGCTCTTCCACGATGTCTTCATCCATGCCTTCAATTGCCACCATCTCTTCCAGTGGGACATAGGCAATTTCTTCAACGGTGGTGAATCCTTCGTCGACCAGCAGCTGCGCCAGTTCTTCATCAATGTCGAGCAGATCAATAAAACTCTGTTTAAACCTGTCCGCTTCCTTTTCCTGTTTGGCAGCGGCTTCAGCTTCTGTCATAACGTTCAATTTCCAGCCAGTCAGCTCACTGGCCAGTCGAACATTCTGACCACTACGACCAATGGCCTGGGCCAGATTATCTTCACTGACTGCGATATCCATAGTTCCGGAATCTTCGTCAACGATGATGGAGGCAACCTCTGCAGGCTGCATGGCATTAATCACATACTGGACAGGGTTTTCGTCGAACAGAACAATGTCGATACGTTCATTACCCAACTCGCCGGATACCGCCTGTACACGAGCACCGCGCATACCTACGCAAGCACCTACCGGATCAATGCGACCGTCATTGGTTTTAACGGCAATCTTTGCCCTTGAGCCCGGGTCACGGGCAGCCGCCCTGATCTCCAGAACCTCTTCAGCAATTTCTGGCACTTCAATGCGGAACAATTCAATCAGCATTTCAGGCGCAGTTCGGGACAGCATCAGCTGCGGTCCACGACCTTCCGTGGAAATTTCACTGAGCAGTGCCCTTACATGACTTCCCATACGGAAGTTCTCACGTGGCAAGACGCTATCCTTACGCATGACTGCTTCAGCATTGTTGCCAAGGTCAACAATAATACTGTCACGAGTCGTTTTCTTTACGGTTCCATTAATCAGATCGCCCAGCTTGTCACGATATTGCTCAACCATTTGGGCACGTTCAGCTTCACGCACTTTCTGAACAATAACCTGTTTGGCAGTCTGGGCTGCTATCCGTCCAAATGCTACAGACTCAACCTGCTCTTCCCAGACACCACCGATTTCCAGTGACTCATCCTTTTCCTTACCCTCATCCAGGGTAAAGTGCATGCCAGGAAACTCGAAATCTTCGTCAGCAACTACAGTCCAACGACGGAAGGTATCGTATTCACCACTGCTGCGGTCAATCGCCACCCGGATATCAACTTCGGTTTCGTAACGCTTTTTGGTCGCGGTCGCCAGAGCAATTTCCATAGCCTCGAAGATCACTTCGGGTGGAACGCCCTTCTCGTTGGAAACGGACTCAACGACCAACAGAATTTCTTTACTCATGCTCTGCCTCGCCTATGCTGAACCAGTCCATGCCTTTGCCAACACTTCCCTGGCCGTTAACCGGGAAGACCCCTGCCTGTAATCAACTTTGTTATTGCAGACAACGGCTAACAACCCGGCCTGAACCTTGTTCTCAATCTTTTATCTGGTCATTACCAGTTTTGAGTCTGAAGTTAGTCGAATCTCGGTATCACCTGAGCCTTGTCTATGCTCTCAATGGGAAGAAGCAGTTCGTGATCATCGACAACTAACACCACGTCCTGATCTTCAACCCCTCTTACAATACCCCTGTACTTGCGACGCCCTTCAAAAGGCACCCTCAAACGCACATTAACTTCTGCCCCCGCCCAGGCTACAAAGTGCTCAAGAGTAAACAGCTGCCTGTCCACTCCGGGCGATGAGACTTCGAGGGTATATTCTTCCGTAATGGGATCTTCCACATCGAGAACCCCACTGACCTGGCGACTGACGACCTCACAGTCATCCAGTTGAATTCCCTTTTCTTTATCAAGGGAATCAATATAAATGCGAAGCATTGACTGCTTACCCTGAGATTTGAACTCAACTCCCCAAAGCTGATAGCCAAGGGATTCAACCACGGGTCCAATCAATGCTTCCAGCTGCGACTGCTTGCCTGCCACGTTGGAAACACCTGTCTGCAAAAACAAAAAAAGGGCTTAAAAGCCCTGTCTCTTCTATGCACCCAGTTTTCCAGCTGGACGCAACTAATTAACCTACCAAAGTCACGCCATCAGACATGAATTCAATAGACTCCCAGAGCCCTGTCGAGACCGACACCTCAAGCCCAACAAAAGACTCTGACGCACCTAATAAAAAACCCCATAATGGGGTTTAATTATTTGGTAGCGGGGGCCAGATTCGAACTGACGACCTTCGGGTTATGAGCCCGACGAGCTACCAGGCTGCTCCACCCCGCATCAAACCTACTCCAGTATACTGCCAGCTAAAAACCTGCTTCACAAGCCATAACTGTAGATACGCCTTTTAATCATTACAACACTAAACCAAATTCTTTTCTTCCATTTACTGAAAAAGTTAATGGCAATTTGGTGCCCAGGGCGGGACTTGAACCCGCACGACCGTTAGGCCACCGCCCCCTCAAGACGGCGTGTCTACCAATTCCACCACCTGGGCAAACACCACCACTACATCCTGCTTAAAGCTAGTCCTTACTGGACTGGAGGCAGAGACAGATCTTTATTCTGCTCGTCGCTTTCGACGGGTTGTGATTCTATCACAGGAGCATCGCTCTCGACACCCTTTTCTGAGCCTATACCTGAGCTCGTTTCTGAAGCGGCTTCCGGAGCGATCGGTGCATCACCGGCCGGAACGGACTCCTCAACAACTACAGCTGGCACACCTGCATCACCGATACTGTCTGCCTTTTGCCTGGCCACCATAGCCAGAGCAAAACTGGTCACAAAAAACACCGTTGCCAGAATCGCCGTAGTACGACTCATAAAGTTGCCAGTACCCTGACTACCAAACACTGTTTGTGACGCACCGGACCCAAAACTGGCACCGGCTTCCGCACCCTTACCCTGCTGCAACAAAATCAGACCGACTACGGCAGCAGAGGCAAGAACATGAACAATAAGAATTATGGTTTCCATCACTATCCTGCAGCGCGACAGATCGCCTGGAACTCTTCAGCAACCAATGAGGCTCCCCCCACAAGACCACCGTCAACATCCGGCAAAGCGATCAGGTCTGCAGCATTAGCTGCTTTCATGCTACCACCGTACAGAATACGAGTTCTGCCAGCCATAGCCTGATCATGTTCTGCCAGCAAGCTGCGAATCACAGCATGCACTTCCTGCGCCTGTTCCGGTGTTGCAGTCAGCCCGGTTCCAATAGCCCATACAGGCTCATAAGCGATCACAAAATTTGCCAAACGCTCCGGACCAGCAGTCCGCAGCACAGCTTCGACCTGAGCTGTCACCACCTTCATGGTGCTGCCAGCTTCTCGCTCTTGCAGAGTTTCACCCACACAAAGGATAGGCACCAAACCCTGATCAGCCAGAGCACAGAATTTCGCAGCAACTTCCTCATCACCCTCTCCAAACAGAGAGCGACGCTCAGAATGACCAATGATCACGTATTCAATACCAAGATCTTTGACCATCAGAGGCGAAACCTCGCCAGTATAAGCGCCAGATGTCTTGTCAGAGACATTCTGCAAGCCAACTTTTATAGCACTAACAGCCAATATTTCGCAAATGCCTTGAGCATAAATCGAAGGAGGACAAACCAGGACTTCAGCTTTAGTATCAAGACCGGAAACAAGTTTACCCAGTAATTGACGGTTCTCTTCGAGAGATCCATTCATCTTCCAATTACCGGCAACCAGTGGCTGGCGCATACTGCTCACCTCAACATTCGCGAGGTCGGCATACTAACCCAAGTTCCTTTGTTATACAACTGTGCTGACACCTTTCACTGGCAATTTTCCAACAGCGGATGAAAATCAATAAACTCATAACCAGTCAAGCACTTAGAGAATCACTCCTGCTCATTCAAGGCCAGTGCATGAATAGCCTTCAAGAACGTTAACTTTATATCAGAGTACTGCACATTAGCTGATGAATGAGAGCGCGACCGGCCCATATCACTCAACTCGAATGAGAACGCAACACAGCCCCAATTGCTCGCCA
This sequence comes from Endozoicomonas sp. ALD068, assembly GCF_049310145.1. NCBI lineage: Bacteria > Pseudomonadati > Pseudomonadota > Gammaproteobacteria > Oceanospirillales > Endozoicomonadaceae > Endozoicomonas > Endozoicomonas sp. ALD068. The sequence goes on along the minus strand of NZ_JBLYNU010000004.1, from coordinate 6,618,952 downwards.
CTGCATTAACAACAGCATCATTACAAGAAAAATACCCAAAAAGCCTAAACCCGCAGGATTAAACAGTAGAACTGGTAAACTGCTGAAGGCCAAACCTCTTTCCAACAGGCTTAATCTTCTAATCAGGTAACCTTCGACAACAACAGCCATGCTAATAATGATGGCTATTGTCCGGGCAACCGCGATAACCAATCCGGCAAAATCCTCTCCAGTATTAATTAAACCGGTATAGGCCATCATAATCGGAATCAAAAATAAGCCCGCCGCCAACTTGAACGCCTCAACGGAAGATTTAATTGGACTGGCATTAGCAACACCCGCTCCCGCAAACGCTGCCAGAGCGATAGGAGGCGTTACATTGGAAGTCTGAGACAACCAGAAAACCATCAGATGCGATGTCAACAGAGGCAATCCAAAATCACCCAACAAAGGTACAGCCATTACCGCCAATACTATATAGGCAGCAGTGACAGGCAATCCCATTCCAAGCACCAGGGCAACAAGACTGATGAGAATCAGCGCAGTAAACATATACCCACCGGAAAGTGCCATAACGAACTGCGTAAACTGCAACCCAATACCGGTCTGTCCTACTACCCCAACAATAATTCCTGCCGCTGCACAGGCAACAGAGATAGGCAAGGCCAGCAGCGCACCCGACTTAAGCCCTTCAATGATCTTGCTGACACCTATACGACTATGACTTCTCAGTGACGCCGCCACCAGAATAGCCGCACAACCGGCCACGCCCACCAGAAGAGGCGAGTACCCGATCATCAGCAGGCTAGTAATCAGGGCCAGGGGAAGAAGGAAGTGAGCACCCTGCTTCATGACACTCCATACCGCTTCAGTCCGACTGACTGTTGGCAATTCAAGTTTGCAGGCCATGATATGGACGTACAACAGTGTACAGAAGAAGTAGAGCAGTGCAGGCGCAATGGAGGCAATCATGATGTCGCTGTAGGGCACACCGGTAAATTGCGCCATCACAAAAGCACCTGCCCCCATAATAGGTGGCATTATTTGCCCACCGGTTGATGCAGCGGCTTCGATACCTGCAGCCTGTTCTGGCTTATAACCCAGTTTTTTCATCATCGGTATGGTGATGGAGCCAGTGGTCACCGTATTGGCAATAGCAGATCCGGAAATAGAACCCAGACCAGCGGAAGCAATAACGGCTGCCTTGGCAGGCCCTCCCCGGTATTTACCGGCAATAGCAAATGCCAGATCAATAAAGAACTTGCCTGCGCCTGTTACCTCAAGGAAGGCTCCAAACAGAACAAAGATAAAGACAGTGGTGGCCGCAATGCCCAGCGCAGAACCAAACACGCCATTACTGGAAAAGATCTGAAACTGCACCCATTCCTGAACACTGTAACTCTTGGTTGCCAGAGCACCTGGCAGCATATCCCCAAAACCACTATAAGCCAGGAACAACAATGCTATGAACACCATCACCCAGCCTACAGCCCGACGACAGGCCTCCATCATCAGCACCACATAGACGACACCAGCATAAAGGTCATAATCGGAAAGACCATACAGAAGATAGTTAACATCGTTGTAGTCAAAGTTAATAATTCGAAAGCCCGCCACCACAGTAGCCAGGGCCAGAATCAAATCAAACAGCCTGACTGGCACAAAAAAACGACTCTCTTCGTTTTTCAGCAAAGGATAATGAAGAAATATCAGCACCATGACCCAGGCCAGATGAACCGGCCTGAAATAGGTGGCAGAAATCGTCGAGGTAATCCCCTGCCAGATCTGAAACACAGACAGAAGTACTGCACAGACAAGAACCAGATAACCCAGCGCTTTGATCACGACTTTATTCATTCGGCCACCCGAAAACTCAATTGATGGAATTCAGGTATTTTTCAGCACCCGGATGCAAAGGCACACCGGACAGGCGAGTGGCATTGCCTTTGGTAGTGGCTTCGGCCACTTTTACCACCTTGCGAACATCATCCATGTTTTCAAAAGCTGCTTTAGTAAGGCTGAAAGCCATGTCGTCAGACATATCAGCTCGCACGACGAGGACATTCCAGATACTCAGGGTATCAACCGCCTCAACGCCGTTGTATACATCACCCGGAATGGTATAACTGCTGTAAGCAGGGTTTTCAGCAATGAATTTCTCACGCTCTTTTTCAGAGACTGGCAGGACACGAATCGGGTGAGTCAGAGCGACTTGGGTTACAGCGCCTACTCCCTGACCACCGACAATAAAGCCCGCATCAACCTGACCATTAGCCAGTGCATTGGTGGTTTCAGAATAATTCAGGTAAACAGCGCGGATATCTTTTTTGGGATCAACACCCACACTCTCCAACAGTGCAGCAGAGGTAACAGCGGTCCCGGAACCCGGTGCACCCAAAGAAACCCGCTTACCTTTGAGGTCAGACAGTTTGGCGATGTCAGAACTTTGAAGGGTCAAAGCGTGAACCAGATTTGGATAGAGGGCAAACAACACCTTTACCGGCATCTCACCGGGAAACTTGCCTTCACCCCTGTATGCATCGAGAACCACATTCCCCATGGCAATGCCAGCCAGCATATCGCCACGAACAACCTTGATAGTATTTTCAACAGAAGCGGCAGTAACTTCTGCTTTTACATTAACCCCATGAACCTTATCAGACCAAACTTTTGCCAGTGCACCACCGAGCGGATAATAAATACCACTTTGACCACCGGTACCAATGGAGTAGTTCTGTGCAAAAGAGAACGCTGGCAGGATCAGCATAAAGAGGGCAGCGACAAAACGCATGATATTTCCCCTGTAAAATATTTTTTATTTTTCTTTCGAGCAACAGCAGTCAAGTCCGGGTAGACTGACCCGTACAAATTTGACACGCCGGTTTTTTATCCTACCTAAGGAAAGTAATTCAGAGAAGCAAGAGGTTGCTTAAAACTGTCGTAGATCAATAATAAACTTCAAAAGCAACAGACTGACTGGAAATCATCCAGCCAGCCTGTAAAACGAGAATCAGGACATTTCCCGTTCAACCACCATGGCCAGTCTTTCGGTGTGAGCACGAACTTCTTCGGCATTCTCACCCTCTACCATGACACGGATAACAGGCTCAGTGCCGGAAGGCCTCAAGAGCACACGACCACGACCTGTCAGTTCAGTTTCAGACTGTTGCACAGCGGCAACAATACCCGGTACTTTATCAGTGTCTTTTTTCTCTTTTACCCGGACATTAATCATGGTCTGCGGGTACTTGCTCATTCCTCTACGCAGCTCAGACAGTTTTTTACCTGAACGAACTACGGCCTTCAAAACTTGCAGCGCAGAGACAATACCATCACCGGTGGTGGACACATCTCTACAGATGATATGACCGGAGGACTCACCACCTATCTGCCAATCATGCTCCAGCAGTAACTCATTGACATAACGATCACCGACTTTGGCTCGGGCAAAAGGAATATTGTTGGCTTCCAGAGCTTTCTCCATTCCCAGGTTTGTCATCAGAGTGCCGACAACCCCTCCCTTCAGCTCATTATGTTGACGACGATCCAGAGCAATAGCGAACAGCAGCTCATCACCATCAACAATCTCACCATTGTCATCCACCATGATGACTCGATCGCCATCACCATCAAAAGCAATTCCCAGATCAGCTTCACGTTCTTTGACAATTTCAGCCAGATTGTCAGGCTGGGTAGAACCACAACCCTCATTGATATTCAAACCGTTCGGGTTAATTCCAATGGCTTGAACATTGGCACCCAGCTCTCTGAACACAGCAGGACCCACCTGATAGGTAGCACCATGACCGGCATCAATCACGATATTCATGCCACGCAAGTCGAGAGGGTAGACAGTACTGGCTTTGCAATATTCGATATAACGACCGGAAGCATCATCCAGTCGGGTCACTTTACCCAGCTCACCAGAGTCAACGACCTCAATAACACCTTCTATCAGAGCCTCGATTTTTGCTTCAACATCGTCTGGCAATTTGCTGCCATTACCGGTAAAGAACTTGATACCGTTGTCGTAGAAAGGATTATGAGAGGCACTGATTACAATTCCGGCCTGACCATTAAAAGTGCGGGTCAGATAAGCGATAGCAGGTGTCGGCATAGGGCCGGTCAAACATACGTCAATACCCGCCGCAGACAGACCGGCCTCCAGAGCAGACTCAAACATGTAGCCGGAGATACGGGTATCCTTACCAATAACGACTTTACCCTCGCCCTCTGCTGCCAGAACCTTACCCGCAGCCCAGCCCAGCTTGAGAACGAAATCCGGGGTAATAGGAAACTCACCCACCTTGCCTCGAATACCATCGGTGCCGAAAAATTTGCGACCCATAAAGCAACCCTTATGCAATAATCTGGCGCCTGAATCCGCTGTCAGACAGCACTCTCAAATGGCTAGACAAAAAGGAGTGACAGGTGAAAACAGGCGATATTCTGCTTTGCCATGATGGCGTCGCAGAACAAAAAATACTGAAGATATACTCTGAATTATGACATGACTGTCATACAGACTTAATAGAAATGATTGTCTTACAAATGACAAAATTCTCCCTACCTGCGCTTAGAGCCAACGCTGCGAAAAAAGGGAGAAATAGAAAAAAGAATCAGAGCCAATGCCTGCCCACAAGAGCAGGCGATTAAAACACCTTAAGCATTCCTGACTGCATCTACCATACGAACTGCATCAACGGTTTCAGCAACATCATGAACTCGAATAATTTGAGCCCCTGCCCGGGCAGCCAGAGTAGCAACGGCAAGACTTGCACTTAACCTCTGCTCTGCAGGCTTATTCAACACAGCACCAATGAATGACTTTCTGGACATTCCTGCCAACACCGGGAAGTTAAGAGCAAGCACACGATCCAGATGTTTGAGTAACTGCAGATCATGGGCAGGTGTTTTTCCAAACATGCCGCCACCAAATCCCGGATCAAGTATCAGTCGATCTCTGGTAATACCCGCCGTTTCACAGGCACTGACACGCTCAAGCAGATACTCATTCACTTCGCTGACCAGATCATCGTATTGAGGCACAAAGCCTGGTTCTGTCTGTTCAACCAGCGAATGCATCAAAACGACAGGAAGGTCGGTGGCGGCCGCCGCCTCAAGAGCTCCGGGCCTCAACAGAGCACGCACATCATTAATCATGCCTGCACCGGCTTTGCTGGCTTCAGAAATAACCAGGGCAGAACTGGTATCCACAGAGACCACCTGATCAAAGTTCGTTCTCAAAGCTTCCACAACAGGCACAACCCTCTCAAGCTCCTGCTCACTGGTGACTGTTCCGTCTGCTCCTGGCCTTGTGGATTCACCACCCACATCCAGAATATCGACCCCATCGCGAACCATTTGCTCAGCACTACTCAGCACCTGATCCAGACTCTGATAACGACTGCTTTCATAAAAGGAGTCCGGGGTAATATTCAATACTCCCATGACCAGCGTTCGGTCAAAAGTCAGAGACTTTCCGGCACAATTTAACGTCTTCATTTTTTTCATATACCCAATCTACGAATACCACTAAAAATCATCCAGACTCAGCTACTGCCTGATTTTACAGGCCAATTGTTGAGACTCTCTTTCATTCTGCCCATCAATCAGGCTTTACAGCGCCCGTCTGGAAACTCTCAAACACCTGAGAATAGAAGCTTATAGCCGAAGCGAAGATTTTCCACAACAGACCGTTTCCACACTCAAACCTCAGGCCATTAATCCACAAATACAGCCTGGCAAGGTTAATATTTCCACCACTGCATTCAATCTCCAGGCCAGGGGTGACGAAGATGTGGTATTCACCTTAACCGGAAGGGATCCCTGCACACTGGGCAGCTTGTCACTCCGTTTTGAATCATCGCATCAGCGCATTCCCTATGGACTCTGTGGGAGCAGGGTAGTATCTGGCAGCCGCCGAAGGCGTCTTCCAGACAGATACAGCATTCATCGTGCCCTGAATCGGGTCGGCATATGTGATCACCTTTTAACTTTTTATTCAGGCAGATGTTGCAAACATCACAGTGATAGTTTTTCTCCTCATATACTCGACAAATGCCGCATTTATCACAGTGGTACGGATTTAGTTCTGCACTGATGAAGTGTTTACACTTTGCACAGAAAAAGTCAGACATCCGCTCGTTGCATCCCGGGCATGTCTGGGAACCATCCGTAATTTCACCTTCATATTCACAGACTGTACATTGAAGGTGTGTTGCGTCAGAAGCCTTGCAATTTTCAGCTTGACAGCGGGGGCTTGCGTTATGACATCTATGGCAGGGGAAATAAAGGCCACAGCACTTGAATTTCACAAGGCAGCGCCTGTGGTAGTGTTCGCACATTGGCTTTATGCTTTCTTGCCGAGATAGCGGTAACTCCCCACCCGACCGGTTTGCCTTCACATCAGGGAGGCTCGACTGCGGGCAAGAAGCAGAACTCTTCGGGTCACTGGCTGACATCGCTGGACTGGCTGCTGCCACCTGTTGGAGGGCTTGCTGGATCATTAAGTCTATTAATTCTTGTTGTTTCCCGAGCTCTCCCTCCAACTTTTCGATATTTTCCCTCAAACGTTGGTTCTCAGTGTCTGACTGGGTCACCCGTTTCCAGAGCCTTTGAGCTACTGCAGTAAGATTTTGATTCTTTATAGCCAACTCCTGATTCTCTGCTCTTACCCCCTGAACCTCCTGAGTTAATCCTTGATTTTCTATTGTTAACCTTTGAACCTCTACTGTTAACTTTTCAGTCTGTTGTCTTTCTATCTGTTGTCTTTTTTGCTCTTCTTTTTCCTTAGCGATTCTTTTCAGATCAATTGCTTTTCTAAGCCTGAGGTAATTACTTACAACACCTTCTAACTTATTCAATTTATGTTTCAAATTTTTAGCCCGATGATCGTCGGGGCTATTGTCAGCATTCACTGCATTTCCCGGAGTAATCGTCGGGAAGTCTGGAGGTTGTCCAAGGCTGGCTCTCTTTTGGGAAGAGTCATTTTGCCGATCAGCAAACCCGGGCTGTTTTGGCCTTGCTCCCTGCTGTAAGTATCTATCAGCTGTTAGATTAGAGGAACTGCCCACAGAGCCCGAGGTACTCTGGTAGCTATCAACCTGCTGGATGGGATCTGTGAATGTATTTGCATTGATGGCAATTATTTCGTTGGCAATATTATCACTGTTACTGATCAGAGGCTCTTGTGGTGTAGAGCAAGATTGCAACTGCATGTACAGTTTCTCTGAGAAGCTTATTAATTCATGGGATGACGGGTGCTGATCAAATCGTATAAGGGTATCCAGAAAAGAGGTGGAAAATGTAAATGATTGTGCATAAATCATGATATCGTGACTTATAGCGACATCTGATATTTTCCCTAACAGATTACGAATAAGTTCAATGGGGTTTGAATAGTTCAGGAACAAGTGAACGAAGTACTCAGTAAAGCAACATTTTTCAAATTGTCCTATAGGTGGCTGTTGATCAGGTTGATTGACCCTATGAATGATGTCCTGAACAATCTTATGCAAAATCATCAGGTTGTTTTCGCCGACCTTGAGCAGTGTCTCGTCAGTTGGAATGATCGGTTGCAGTGAAGACAGAATACCAAGGTCATTCAAAGTCTGTTTTGTATCGCTCGTGGCTTCTATCAGCTGCTCGATAAAACGGTTGCGCAATGAATTCTCTTTGCAAGAACGCGGCAGTGCCAGTACCGCCTCAAGAGGAGTGACAGTATTCCCCCTGATGTTCGTGCCTTTTGTTTCCAAAACCTGTAAACGTTGAGGCCTGTCCAGTTCATCCAGTATTTGCCTCAGCTTATAAACTGCATTGCGATCGCTGCCCTCAATAATGGCAATAAGCTGGTCAGCAAGTTCCTGAAGGTCTTGAGTCGTCGCATTTTTTTCACTCTTGTCACCATCATCGTCTTTTCTGTTATTTTCATTTCCGCTACCATCACTGTCTTCTCCAGATGATTGGCCCTCCTGATCTTCAGGTTCTTCTCTTTCCTCCTCTTGATGGTCGTTATTTCCGTTCTCAGGTCCTGCATCGGACACGCTATAAGAGGGTTGTCCATCCCCATTACCTGCCTTCAAGACAGCACTCTCAAGAAATAGTTTGAAACAGCCAAGCTGCCACTGAAGACTTTCGCTGGCAGGACAGGTATTGGCTGCACGCCGAAGAAGAGTATTCCAGAAATCAACATCGATCAATTGTTCAATATCGAGAAAGTCAAGCCAGCTAACGGGTATTGTGACTTCGCTGGAAGAACCATCGCCATTAACGCGTGTAATTTTCAGGTGTGCCGGGGATGACTGCTGGTCAAACGAAATAGAATCCTTGCCAATGGACATCAACCATGTGATGACGGGTTTCAGGATAAGCAGGTCTATTTCGAATAACCCCGACGGCCTGCCGCCGCCTCCGGGCGGAGGCGGGGGTGGGAGCGAATAGAAAAAGCCACCACCCCCGTCACTGGAAAAATCAGCAATGCCAGTGAGCTTGCCTCCTGTCAATGTCATTGTGTTATTCAGGGCTTGCTGCGTTTCCAGCCCACTGACAGTCATGTTGTCGGAATAGGCCAGAAGAATAAGTGAGGTAGCATGGGGTTTGTTATTCAGAAGCGGATCGGTGTTTACTGAAGTAAGCTCAGGTCTGTCTGCCGTCGTGGATTTCAAACGAACAGTTATGCCATTTTCCGAGACTCCTTTTGATACATGCTGGAAAATGGGTATTTGTCCCTCTGACAGTATCGTTAGCTGATAGCAATAGTTGCTCAAGTCGTTCGTGACTAATATTGCGATACTGTTCGAATCTGCTGGCGCCACAGGTGCATTAAAGCAAAGAATGCTGTTTCGGTCATTGAAGCCTTCGAGGAGCAGCAAAATCAATTGCCACTGAACCTTATCCTGCGGATCTGCATCATCATTGATTTCAATCCGAACCTTGTACCCATCAGGACTATGCCGATCAATAACGGTTGAGGAATAGCATAACTGTGCAACCACCGTTGTTATTAATGAAAGAACAAACGCTATTAAGGCTACCAATGAGCGGTAAAAATGCACTAAAGTCTCTCTGTACAATTTGGTCAATAATACCAAATCCGCCCTTTTTGTCTGATAGAAAACCAATTCAATCTGTGTTGACTTTCTGCTCTGGAAAAATAAAGGAACGCCATTGGCTAATTTCATTATTCGAAGTACAGAGAGAGAATAGCCAAGAATTTCTGAATCGCTATATGGATATGATTGCCATGTGCCAAAAAAGCTTCCGTAGACCGACCTCTTCACCTTAAAAATACTTATCCAGCAGGTCAGTAAGGCATTTGCGGGGAGGGCTGGGTTGGTAACGTGAAAATCACGGGCCAATAAAGGGATATTCATAATAAGTCTACAAGTTGTCAACTTATTTCAGGACGGGACACATCATAAAAAAAAGGGATCAATGTTAGCCAGCGGGTTCACGGATAACACCATCCCGAACCATCTACAAAGCAAGACTCAGTCCCTGATCCAGATCCTGGTAACGACAGCTTTGACAAAAGGATTCTGGAATAGTATTCAATATTCCCATGACCAGCGCTTGGTCAAAGGTCAGAGTTTTTCTGGAACAATTCAACTTACTTTTTTAAAAAACGCTAAGCACCACCCAAGTTCAAGAACAAGTCAATTTCGTTGACTAACTTTCTAGTCTCTATTTCATTATGCTCAACGATTAATAGGTATAACTTATTGAGATTTAGACCTTTATCCGCTACCAAATACTTCCAATACGATTTTGAAGCTTTCTTGGCCTGACTCGACTCCTTATAGGAAGGGAGCTTGACTTCTGGAAACAACTCATCTCGATTCTCATAGATAAATAGCTCTAGATCCTGAACAGGAGAACAAAGTATTCTTGACTCACCACTGTAACCTTTGCACATTTCAGAAAACACATCCCTGTCCACAATAGCTAAAACATTCTTAGAATCTGAAAAAATTTGATCACTATCATTTTTTTCAACAATCATTCTCAACTGGTTGACACCACCCAAACCAATCGTTTTATGCTGATAATATGGAATTATTGAGAAATGTCTGATAATGAACTCTATAAAACCTTCCAATACGGAATCTTCTGTTAAGATGTAACGATCAAACCCTTTAAATCCGTATAGGTCAGCCTTGATATAGCCAAATGAACGCTGCTCCAAGCTCACTTGATCATTGTTACTCTCAAGGTAATACAGCCCTCCATCATCTACAGTATTCATAAAAGCTAACGAATGAGAAATAACAATCAAGCGTGAATCGCGTTGTCGTAACAAAGACTTTAAAGCATGGAATAATTTCACCTGTGCAGCCGCATCCAGAGCTACATCCAACTCATCAACAATAATGAGCTTTGCCTTTGATGTCACAAGCCTGAATATCTGTATAAGAAAATACTCTCCAGAGCTTAAGTGATCTTCGCGTATATAGGTAGCATCGTCTTTTGGAATGAAATAATAATTCTTTTTCCCTATATTAATCATTTTCAGGTTATCAAACTTATCATCCCCATAAACCTCATGAAGAAACTTGATTAACTCTTCAGCCCTCTCATAATCTTGAGTTGCATTACGAACAGATATTTCAGAGTTCTGAGCTGCTATTGCTGAAAAATGCTGAAACCTTTGCCCATCAGGAATAGGTAACTCCGCTAAAATCGCTCCCTCTTCAGGCAGAAAATCTTTAGTGTCAATTACACCCAATTTACTTTGATAGGCATAAGAAAAGGGAGAAAAACCATCTAGATCAAATTTAATTTCACTTCCTTCGCTTATTGCTTTATGCACGGTAGAGCTTTCAAAAACCTTTGGATTTACGATAGTTTTAAATGCTTTAACCAAAGTTGTTTTACCTACACCATTCTTTCCAGTAACAACTATTATATTCGAGTCAGGAAAGTCAAAACTAACTCGCAACTCCGAGACATTTTTAATGTTTCGAATTACAACAACATCAGCCATGCCACTTATCCTCCATCAAAGAACGTAAGGCATAAGCACCATATTTTCTTTGCAATTTTTCCAGATAGCCTGGATCAATGGATCTGGCATAGTGTAACAAACCAAATAAAGAATGTTCCTTTCCAGTCAACGTCTCATCTAAAACCCGGTTAAAACGTTTTCTATCAGTCACATAAAAATGTAATAACATTTCAAGCTGTCTTTTATACTTAGAATCGATTGTGACTTTCCCTCCTTGAGTCACAACAAGCCCTAAAACTTTAACTTTATTCCCTGTATGTGTGAAACGAGTTTTATCATCATTCAACGTCAGTAACGGTGAAGCATTAGAATCCAGTAGAAGCTGAATAGTTTCAGATAAATGTTCAAAACCATCGAAAGTCTTAGCAGAGATAACAATATCGTCAGAGTATCGAGTATAGGTATAACCCCTACCAGCACAATAAACACTCAATTTTTGATCAAAACTCAATAAGAAAGCATTACTTAGTTGAGGCGACGTAGGAAACCCTACTGGTAAAGACCCCTGCCATGTCATCATGCCCACTAACAGAGGTATATACTCTTTTATGTCTGATATCGGTACATTAGCTTCATTTCTGGCTAATATTTCTCTGACATCGACGTTTGAAATATTCGAGAAAAAAGCCTTAAGATCCGTCATAAAAAAATGAGAGTTGCCTGCATGAGCCTGAACAGCCGTAAGAGCACTTTTACCTTTGACATATGAATGGACAACATCATCAGCCCTCTTGAGATACCTCAAGATAACTTTATCAATAAATCTGAGATACTTTTTGAGTTTTACCGATGGGCGGAAAAGATCCCGAGAATTCGCAGAAAAGGCTAGCACCTCCTGACTCTGACTCATTACACAAAAGTCATTGAAAGATTCTTTCTCATGAAACACTGCATTAAATGCCTGCTCCAGCGTTCTTTTGTTCACGCAACCTCCCGACAATATGCAAAAACACATTCTCCCTAATAACAATAAGCTACAACATATCAGTATTGATATATACAAAATGCAAAAAGAAACGATAGAGTACAGGGACGACAGTCAGAATAGATTAAAGACAAACTAGCCAGAGAGGGTAGCAGTATTTTCAACCATCAACCCTCTCAAAAGAGGGTCGTGGAAGAAATGACATGAAGGCCACTAGGGACCAGCTTTACGACTGGAGCTACTCCTAGTCACTGGTAGCAAGAAGTATAGCTTCAACACTTATTTAAGGTCAATCTACAGCAACTTCATGCATTACTGTCATTTTTTGCCCCAAAAAAAGTCGGACTCAGCACAAACCAGCCAACAAACTTAGCCTCTTCTCAAGCCATACAAAAAAGGCAGGATAACAATCCTGCCTTTTTTGTTTCATAAGAAGGGATCAATGTTCGCCAGCCGGCCCACCAATAGGTCCTTTCTTATCATCATTGTCGCTGTTGGCATTATTATCACCGTCAGCACCTTTTGACTTGGATGCTTCAGGAGTCTCTTCTGCCTTGATACCCGCACCACCATCACCGTTGGATGAAGAGCCGGAAGATTCCTTGGGTGGCCGAGGCTTCTTGCCTTCCATAATGTCATCAATCTGATCAGTATCAATGGTTTCGTATTGCATCAATGCATCAGACATCAGATCCAGCTTGTCGCGGTTTTCCTTTAGAAGTCTCTCAGCAGTGTCATAGCACTCATCAATGATGCTGCGCACTTCTTCGTCGATCATCTTGGCAGTTTCGCCAGACACATTCATGCGTCCGCCACCACTGCCGTAGTTCTTGCCCAGAAACACTTCTCCTTCTTCATCATCATACTGAAGAGGACCCAGCTTCTCGGATAGACCCCACTTGGTCACCATATTCCTGGCAATCTGGGTTGCACGCTGAATGTCATTGGAAGCACCAGTGGTGACACCCGATTTACCCAGGGTCATTTCTTCGGCGATACGACCACCGAACAGTGAACAGATCTGACTCATCAGAGCCTCTTTGCTCTGACTGTAACGGTCTTCCTCGGGCAGGAACATGGTGACACCCAGTGCTCGACCACGAGGAATAATGCTGACCTTGTATACAGGATCATGATCAGGCACCAGACGGCCAACAATAGCGTGACCGGCTTCATGATAGGCCGTATTTCGTTTCTCTTTCTCACTCATCACCATGGATTTGCGCTCGGCACCCATCATGATTTTATCTTTGGCAAGATCGAACTCATGCATACCTACCGTGCGCTTGTCGGCGCGGGCAGAGAAAAGTGCCGCTTCATTGACCAGGTTGGAAAGATCTGCACCGGAGAAACCGGGAGTACCACGGGCAATCACTGCCGGCTCAACGTCATCTCCAATAGGCACCTTGCGCATATGAACTTTCAGGATCTGTTCACGACCACGGATGTCTGGCAGACCTACCACAACCTGACGGTCAAAACGGCCGGGACGCAGCAGCGCCGGATCCAGTACGTCGGGACGGTTCGTTGCCGCAATTACGATAATACCGTCGTTTGCTTCGAAGCCATCCATTTCTACCAGTAACTGGTTAAGTGTTTGCTCACGCTCATCATGACCACCACCCATACCAGCACCACGGTGACGACCTACAGCATCAATCTCATCGATGAAGATAATGCAGGGTGCCTGCTTTTTAGCTTGTTCGAACATGTCACGGACACGGGAAGCACCCACACCCACGAACATTTCAACAAAATCAGAACCAGAGATGGTGAAGAACGGAACCTTGGCTTCACCTGCAATAGCCTTGGCCAGCAGAGTTTTACCAGTACCCGGAGGACCTACCATCAGGACACCACGGGGAATGCGGCCACCCAGACGCTGGAACTTGCCCGGGTCTTTCAGGAAATCCACCAGTTCCTGTACGTCTTCCTTGGCTTCTTCAACACCCGCTACATCAGCAAAAGTCGTCTTGATCTGATCTTCCGACAACAATCGGGCTTTGCTCTTGCCAAAGCTCATTGGGCCACCACGGCCACCGCCGCCGCCCTGCATCTGTCGCATAAAGAACATGAAGACGGCAAGAATCACCAGAATCGGGAAACTGGCAACCAGCAACTGTGTCCAGATGCTCTGCTTTTCAATAGGTTTGGACTCAATTTGAACATTGCCGCGCAATAGCTCGTCCATCAGCTGATTATCGGGCACTGCCGGGGGCAGGTTGGTCTCAAAACGCTCACTGTTGTTCATGAGTCCAGTAATGGTAAACCCGTCAATCACTACCTTGCTGACCTGACGGTTTTCTACTGCACTGATGAAATCTGAATAACTGAGCTTCTGAGTAGAAGACTGCATACCATCGAAGTTTTTGAATACGGTCAACAGCACCAAGGCAATGATGACCCATAAAATCAAGTTTTTTGCCATATCATTCAAAGGGCTACCCTCACTTGAGCGTACTGAAGCCTGTGGCTAACGGTTTTAAAGGGCATAATTACCGGCTCTGCTCTCTCTTATGGTTAATCCGCAGCTTCTACCATACACGAATGGCAGTGAGGGTGACAGTCATCAGCTGGCTATTGGGCAGATAGAAAAAATCTATAATGCCGACAGGTCTGCTTGAAACTGCGCTGCGACAAGGTTTTTCGCGTTTACCTAACGGGTTGTCAGGTTTCTGTCAAGATTCGATAGCGTTTAACCATCACCCTTGAACAGACAAAACATTGCAACGTCCAGGTTAAAGCAATGTTCTCAAGATACAAAATTTCTGGCCAGCAGAAACACCTCTCTGGATCGTGCTCTTGAGGAGCCCGGTTTTCGGGTAATCACTTTTTGGAATGAGGTTTTCATATCCTTGTGATACTCCTGATACCCTTCACCCTGAAATGTTTTGGTCAGAAAAGAGCCATTTTTTTTCAGCACCTGTCTGGCCAGATCCAGAGCCAGCTCAGCCAGATACATAGCTCTGGGCTGATCAACCGCCAGTGTACCACTCATATTGGGGGCCATATCTGAAATTACAAGGTCTACTTTATCACTTCCGATCGTCTCGAGGATTTTTTCCAGTACAGCGTCCTCGGTAAAATCGCCCTGAATAAAATCGACTCCGGCAATGGGGTTCATGGGAAGAATGTCTGAAGCCACCACACGACCGTTATCCCCTACCATTTCGATAGCCACCTGAGACCAGCCGCCAGGAGCCGCCCCCAGATCAACGACCTTCATCCCCGGCCTGATCAGCTTGTCCTTCTCCTGGATTTCAATCAGCTTATAGCTGGCCCTGGATCGATAGCCGTCTTCCTGTGAACGCTTTACGTATTTGTCTTCAAAGTGCTCCTGCAGCCAGCGGGCACTGCTTTTGGATCTGGCCATTTCTACCTTACATTACCTAGCTTAAAAAGCATTATTCATGACTACTGGACTTGTGAGCCACAGAGAATAAAGTACAATGATGAACTTTTGATCAACAGTTTCCAACCCGGTTTTTCCCAATCTTATAAAAACCGGGAAACGAGCCCCGATTCAGGTCTGTAAAATACAACCTTGTTTAATCGCTCATCAGGAATCTGTTGCCCGATTGCCATGGCTGTAGGCAATCGGCTTACTGGATAAGCAGCCTCAGGATTCTGAAATCATGAGCATTAGTTCTGAAAAAAAGAGACACTACCGTTCCCTCGGCCATAAACTGAAGCCTGTTGTCATGGTAGCGGGCAACGGTTTGAGTGACGGCGTTATTGAAGAAACACAGCGCGCCTTGCACGATCACGAGCTGATCAAGGTGAAGTTTGCAGTAGGTGACCGTGAAGTCAAGAAAGAAGCTATTAACGAGCTGTGCAACCAGACTCAGGCAGAACTGATTCAGACCATTGGTAACATTGCTCTTATCTTCAAAGAGAATAAAGACGCCAAGCCCAACCTGTCTAATATCAAAAGCTTCTGACTTTTGAGGGTGCCTGTATGTTTCAGGCGCCCTGATCAGTTCTTTTTCGTATAACTTTCAAAATGAGCTTTAGCTTTTAGATATTCCATACCTCCAGGGAAGCCTTTGTTTTTGTCTGGGGGTAATAGTAAAAGCTCTCGTAAAACTTCATTGTTTTTTCTTTTCCACTTAATTTCATACCTTGGCAATATAAGTGACAAGAAGTCTCCCGCCTCCTTTGTAAATCCAAACCAACGGCCTGTAGCCCAGTACAAATCATCATCCAAGCACACATGTATTGAAAATTTTAAACATTCATGTTTTATTGTATTGAATATAGGGAAGGAACCAAAAAATCCGTTCAAATAAAGATTTTCAGGCAAATCAAAACTAAAAAACATGCAACCTCCTCCGTATGCAGAATTTATTTCTGAGACAGAATTAATTTCCAAATAGCTATATTCAAAAAAGTCGTTAGATAATTCTTCAGGCAACTGCTTTATAAGGTGAAGATCTATTCTGCTTCCCGCATCATCTTCCAAATAAAATTTATTCTCAGATTTATTACCTTGTTGTCTGATTTCTTGTCTTGTCGTTTCGCTTAGCTTTAAAATCAGATAACCTTTTTCACATTGGTCAGGAGAAGCCTTAACTGCGCTGACCACTGCAAAAAATAATAAAAAGAAAAAGTAATACATTGTTGATACCTTTCTGAATCAATATAACGGGCCTGTAGAAAAAACATTTCTAAGGCTACTCTCTCCAAGACACTCACTTTGAATATTAATTTAATCCTTTTGCAGTCATCCAATTATATCAAAGCCGCTCTATCAGATTAAGCACTTGTAAACTTCTCTCTCAGAAAACCGTATGCCCATCAAGTGGATCTGGAAGTATTGAAAGCAGAGTACGGTGTGAGGGATTATCAGGGTTTCCTGACTTCTGAGAGAGAGTGTTTCAAACGCAAAATTCGTTTCAGCCTCTCTTGAAGATAACAGCTTTTATGGTGATTTTTTCTAAGAATTCGTTATATTGCCAAATCAGGGAAAACAGCTAATCTTGAAATTTTGCAAGTTGATGGATTGATTTTTCATGAAAGCAGCGTGTAAAATTTTTGTCCTTGTAGCTCTTTCATCAATTTTACAGGCTCAGGGAATTGTAAAAAGCTACTCTCATACAAGTATTAAAGTACCAATTAATAAATACCCTTGGATAATCCAGACAATCAATCAAAGGGGTCGTCAGTCCAGCGGATTTTTAATCAACAAACGATATGTATTAACAGCGGCACACGTAGTTGATAATATTGAGAAAAGGAGATGCTTATCTATACACTTTCTTAATTATCAAAACCCATTCTTCATACAGATAAATAGAATCGCATTATCCCCTTTATATAATCACAATAAAAATATATTTAATGACATCGCTGTTCTTGAATTATCAACTCCTGTTGAAGAAAAACTAATACTATCATCAACCCCTGCTATTGACTTTCAACCCTATACATGTAAAGAGCTATACAGTTTTCAGAGTCTCATTGGTTCAGGATATGCAATGCGAACTTCTCTGAGAGAAGCTAATTTAACATGGGAAACAAATCAAGAATGTGCTGAGCCTAATGGTCCTTATAAATACTATTTATCCTATGATGGCTACTCTGAAAGAGGCGATTCAGGCTCGCCATTATTCTATTGGGAAAATAATTCTTACCATGTTTTAGGCGTAGCAATTCAAAGTTTGTTTTGCAATAACTGTGGTAACATTTATGAAACTATGATGCATAATGTTGATTTCATACAAAATGCAACAAGCCACTTCCAAAACTCTGAAGATGCAGCTCAATTTCAACCCCAAATCGAGTGGATTTCTTTAGAATGCCCACCGGCTTCAACTGCCTCATCAACATCAAAGGCTTCAACGACTATGCTTTTTTTAGTTGTGTTTTTAACACATTCTACATGGCATTTACGATAGTAAGTACTCAGCCATACAGAATCGAATATTTCTGGCTTATTGGACAGGTGCTCTACAAGGCGCAACGACGGGAACATAGAAAGCTATGTGACCAGAGTTACAACGCATCACGACTGCATGGATGCAGGAGCTAGAGCAACGCAGGAGCAGTTGCCGCGAGTGCCTGAACAATAAGTCAGAAAATATCATTTCGTATGGTTGAGTACTTAACTATCTTGCTTTCACAAGCGTCAGTTGCCTTTTATCTTTTAAGGTAGGGTCTCAGAGCAAGCCAGATAAGATTGTGTGTGGCATGACAGGTGATTACAGCGATTGGACCATGATGGTTATATATATATGAAAAGTAAAAACCTGCTACTGTAGCACTAAAAGCTTGGACAGTTGACCAGTTTGGACCTAATAAATGACAAAATCCAAAAAAAATGTTGCTAAAACATAAAGAGAGATCACTGGCAATACAACGTTGGCTGACAAATAAAGTATCAATGAATGATCGGGGACGGCACAATCTTCGGCACAGGACATAATTCAGCATTGGCTGCAAATAAAAGCGAAAAAAGACTTCTTCCATGGCTGACCCAACAACAAGCGCTAAACCCCTGATAAAAACAGGCCGACTGGTTGCACAATCATCGCATATCCTTTGACCTTCAGGAAGGAATATAGAAGCTATCGGGACTACAATGCAAGTTGAAAAAGTAAATTCAATGGTACCACAGATCACACCAATCATTATCTGTCTGCTTATGATCCTTACTGAAGACTCTGGTTTCTCTTCATAGACAGAGCTTGCGATTAATGGGCACAGCAAAAGTGTAATAAGTAGAAAAGTTTTCATTGGCAGCTATTCATATACAAATCAGGAAGTTTAGCATCTAAAAAAAAATTCCGGCATTAAATCCAACTGAAACGAGAGCCATATTCCTAAAGCTCGTCAGAAACGCTGAAATGGTCCTCTTCTTCGAAACCTTGAAGGTGAAGCTCGTGTTCGTAAAGACGTTACGGATAATCCAGCATCTTTGATATGCTATAGCGGGATACAGACAGCATTTTTATAATCGAGTTCAATGTCATTCAAGCTTCAATAAGCGATCGCCGGTAGAATACGAGTTGACAACTTAGCTATAGACCTATGTCGATTTTTTCGGGGTCTATTTTATCGGGGAAGATGATAGTTCATTGTATTCGCCTCCTTTGCTGCAAGTCTTAGACACAAGATAACGCTTACAACTTTGAACTAAAGAATAAAAAAATTGTCTAAATGATAAATGGATAACAGGGATGTTAATAAAATGAACCATATTTCGTCTTTATCATTATCAACAGAGAACGTACAAGCAAGTTATAATCTGGAGCCTGAAACCAGGCCTCCTTGTAAGTTTGCTGGGTTTAATGTTTCCAGAGTTGCTGACAGACTTGCAAACCGATTTCCAATTTCAAAATTAGAAAATCATTCCCTGAAAAGTCATTTCTGGTTTACAAATGAAATTTCATCAGTTTATGCATGCGAACATGTTTCGTTAGCATCAACTATTGCTGGGATTCGTAACTCACCCCCAGTAAATGAAAGAAGAGTATCCATTGTAACGGGTGAGTCAGGTTTACTATCTTGTATACCAGAGCTTTCAAGAATATCAAAATTGATCATACAAGTTGACTGCGACCCTGTTCTTTTAAAATTCATTGAAAAAATATTGGAAAAATTGACCTTCTTAACTTTAATCAATCCCGAAATTTTTGATGAGTTAGTCCAGTCATCTTTAGAGCTTTTAAAGAAATCAGGATGTATAGCAGACGAAGTAGAATCAGAAATTTTAGAATCAGCGGCAATGTATAAAGAAGCAATGGGAGAGCTACACTGTCTCTCATCGCAAAGCAGATTAGAGGAATTCAAATCAGCTTTAAGTGAATGCCGTATACAAGCCATAGAGGCAAACTATTTCTCAAAAGATGACATGGATAGTCTAATTAAAATACTGGTAGAGGAAAATCTAGAAGTCTCTTATTTTAACATATCTAATGTAATTGAATACTTTGGTAACTTCTATTCGATGAACCCTTTCAATGGTTTAGTTCAAGGCGTGGAAAACACTAGATACATTAGAGCTATTCCACTGGCTGAAGATGCAATTTGTGCTTATTCATCTCTCATTTCAAGCCAAGATCACACCGGGACTTGCACAAGAAACGAATTATTTGAGCGTTTGTATCAATTAAATAAATCCAAGACTTTTCGTAAAATTGCACGCTATGCTCGTCAATCCAGATCAGATGTAAAAGATACAATCTCTGCTTGTGAACATTTAACCAAAGTCAGATTGATAAATGCTGAGACAGCCATAGACTTTTTAAGGTTGATTTTGGCACACATTACTAAGGAGGAATCTATAATTCTATCTTCCCGATCCAGTGATATTGATCGCAGCTTGAGTGAAAATACTGTTTATAATGATCAAGACAGAATAAAATTTATGCAGATAATCAGAGCCGCAGAGAGTTAATAGTTTTGATCTTAAATGACAGGCCTCCAGTAGAACACGAGATGGACAACTTTGCTACATGTCCATTTTATCTCGAGAAAATCATTACGTTCGGCAACTAGCGCTTTAAAGGTTTATGCTTCAAAGCTTATCATCGACGAGAACAGCCCCCATAGATGATAACTCATCAGGTGTGAATCGATGAAAGTCTTTAGGTGTTAAATTTTTTGTCAATTCCTTTAGCAAAACGGGGTAACCAAGAGTTTCTCTTAAATCGTTGAACATTAATTGCTGGTCACTAAATTCACTTCCTGGTTGGCCCTGTTCAATAGTATCTGCCTGCCAACCGTGATCTTCTAATATTGCTCCACTGTGAAAAAATTTGTTTGCACCTGACAAAAACAATATTACCCCGCCAGAATAAACGAGACTGTCTTTTCCTATGTATGTATCTAAAGAGAAATATCGAACAAGTAAAGCTGCCTCGAACACAAAAACTGCGTCGTTAGTTCCGGGTATTTTATCTAAATACAATTGTTCGATAACAGGAAAATATTGTCGCAATAAGGCAATAAGATGAGGTGTATTCTTATGCAGTTTTCCAGAAAGCGATGCTACTTTTTCAGAAGCATCTACCTTTACTCTAATTCTCGATAAATACTTTGAAAATCTATTTTTTATAAAAACTTGATCCATAGGAATGCCAAGTTCTGAAAGGACTTCTGGAAAAGCCATTGCCAAATGCTTATTCTTTAATTTATCTTCGAGCTTATTAATATATGAGCTTGAAAATCCTGAATCTTTCATTACAAGAATAAGATCATAAACATCTGGGAACACGATCAATCCATCATTAAAGACTACAGCTGAATACTCAGTTATATCTTTTGAAAACGTTCTATTTTGATCACGCACGACTACAAATAATCTTTCTGTAGATTTGCCATTACTTAGCCTTTTGGACAAAGATCTAATCTCTAAGAAAGATGATTTTATAGAGGCGTTTATTTTCTTCTCTTTCAATGGGCGTTTTTCGATATTGGACAGAATCTTTTTAGCTTTTTCTTCGATAGACAGAGGTTCCTTAGTACAAATGGCCTCTGACCTGTAGCCTTTGTAGTTATCACTTACAAGACACGGGTATGAATAACTTGAGAACGCCAGAGAAAGAATTAATAATAAGTAAGTTTTATTTTTCATAGGTAAACATCCTTTTAATTTTGATCATATATCTTTGATTATGTGTGTTGCAATGACCGACCTAAAGTAGAACACGAGATGGTTAACTTAGCTAGTAAACCTATGTCTATTTATCCTGAGAAAATCATTACATTTCGTCAACCGGCGATTTGAAGGTTTATGCCTCAAAGCTCATCATTAACGAGAACAGCCCCCATAGATGATAACTCATCAGGTGTAAATCGATGAAAGACGTCAGGTGTTAAACTTTTTGTCAATTCCTTAAGCAAAACAGGGTAACCAAGAGTTTCTCTTAAATCGTTGAGCATTAATTGTTGGTCACTAAATTCACTCCCAGGTTGACCCTGTTCAATAATTTTTGCCTGCCAACCGTGATCTTTTAATATTGCTCCACTGTGAAAAAATTTCTTCGCACCTGAGAAAAACAATATAACACCCCCAGAATAAACCTGACTGTCTTTTCCTATGTATGTGTCTAAAGAGAAATAACGTACAAGTAAAGCTGCTTCGTACACAAAAACCGCGTTATTAGTACCGGGTATTATATCCAAATGTAGTTGTTTGATATCAGGAAAATGACATCGCAATAAAGCAATAACATGAGGCGTATTCCTATGCAACATTCCAGAAAGCGATGCTTCTTTTTTAGAAGCGTCAATCATTACTTTAATTCTCGATATATACTTTGAAAATCCATCTTTTATAAAAATTTGATCCATAGGAATGCCAAGATCTGAAAGGACTTCTGGAAAAGCCATTGTCAAATGCTTATTCTTTAATTTATCTTTAATTTTATTAATATATGAAATTGAAAATCCTGAATCTTCCATTACATGCATAAGATCATATGCATTCGGGAACAGGACCATCCCATCATTAAAGAGTACGAGTGAATACTCAGTTATATCCTTTGAAAACGTTCTATTTTGATCGCGTACAACTAAAAATAACCTTTCTGTAGATTTGCCATTACTTAGCCTATTGGTCAAAGATCTGATCTCTAAGTAAGCTGATTTTATGGAGGCGTTTATTTTCTTCTGTTTCAATGGACGTTTTTCGATATTAGCCAGAATCTTTTTAGCTTTTTCTTCGATAGACAGAGGTTCCTCAGTACAAATGGCCTCTGACCTGTAGCCTTTGTAATTATCACTTACAAGACACGGGTATGAATAACGTGAGAACGCCAGAGAAAGAAATAATAATAAGTAAGCTTTATTTTTCATGGATTAGCATCCTTTCAATTTCTTTGATCATACATCCTTTGACCAAAACTCTTGTAAAAAGTTCCCTTGTTTAATATATCAATAAGATAATAGAATCCTTGTGAACTACCTCAAGATACATGCCACCTGACAATGAATCCGGCATCACCTGTCCCCATAAACTGACTCAATAGGTTAACTGCTTGAATTGACTGCGCATTCGTATATTATTTTCACACTATTTGAAGGCGCCGTATCATCCACAACTGTCAGGGTAAGTGCATTATTTTCGATAATAAATGTTATTGAGTAAGTCATTTCATTGTTTACTTTAATAGTCGAACGGTAGGTTCTATCCGGAACTGTTGTTGTAAATCCCGCTTCGCAAGCTGGGTTACTGCATGTACAAATAGCATTCTTACCTTGTATCCAGTCTTTAAAATTTTCAAAAACACCTGCACTCATTTCAGAACCAGTTAAATAAAGCAACCCTTTGTTCAATTCAATTTCATTTCTTAAGAAAACTTTAACCATTCGGCCAAAATTAGACTGCCAGCCATCTTTGTTTGCAATATAAAATGTGCGCCCCTCACTCGTTTGAACTTTTTTTCCACCTTCATAATCAAGAAAATTGATCCATTCAGGAATATTGAATTCAAGCCAACCAGATTTATATACAAGCTTGGGGTTTATAAACCGTTCATTTGAAAGTGCGACATGACAAAAACATAGAGCAAAAAAAAAGAAGTAATGTTTTTTCATATTCAATACTCTACTACTTGGAAAATCATCAGTTCTGCAGCTTTACCGATTTTCATGATCATATTCCCTGCAGCTCTACAGCATTTAAAAGTTGCATAAGCATTGATGTTGCCAGTAAGGCTTAAATTGGCAAAATCCATAACCAGAAAAGAGCAAAGAAAAGGATATCTGCAAGTTCTGTGTATCAATCAACCTTGTCCAAGCTGACAGGGCTTCGAAGTTAGTAAATGGGTAGCTCATTTCGCTCTCCACCCCGTCTGCCAGCGTTAGCTGACTCTAAAAGATACTTGCGTTAATTTGCAAACTTTCTTACTTCTTCTGAGTCGATAAAGCTTGGATATACAGTTTTAGGAATATTTTCGCCAAAATATATCAGTTTAGAGTTGTTATTTCTCCAAAATGCCTCTGCCTGTTTTAGATCAACATATAAAGGTGTAATGAGCCTTTCATTGGCTATTGCTTCTTGCAGCGTAGCATTGGCACGAGCTTCACCACTAACTTGTATTACATAGGCTTCAGCTTCACCCTTTTGCCTGAGTATAAGCGCTTCTGCTTCAGCGTCTTCACGTAACTGATGAATTCTAACAGCCACTCGAATCTTCTCTAATTCCATTTTATTTTTTTCTTCAGCAAGTTTTTTTTCATTCTCTATTTCAGCTACCATTTTATCTGTTTGAGCCTTTTTTGACCGTCCCAATTGTTCGGTTTCAGCTTCCTTTAATTTCCTGGCTTGAATTTGTGAAACAGCTACAAGCTTGCTTTTCTCTTCCACAATAACTTCGTAGTTTTTTCTTATGTTTCCCGGAAGAACGGGCTTAGAAACAACTACTTTATTTATTTTTAATTTAGAATTACTTTTTGCTTGCTCTTCAACCAGATGTTGTAACAAAAAATCGTTTATAGTAGGAAACTTATCAATATATATTTCCTGTGCTGTCATAGTCGTACACAGCTCTGTTACAGCCTGAATTGTAGGTTCTGTTATTAAGTAATGATCATAATCTTCTCCAAAATTTGAGACAATATTTAATACCTCTTCTTTATGGAGCTGATTATAAACGGCAATTCTAGGAAAATGGATTGTGAGACCGTCCATAGTACCACATGCTATATCCTCAATAATATCTATCTGTGGTCTTACATTTATTCGCATTCCTTTGGTAACAGGCCATGTGAATAATCTGTGTATTCCCGGCTCATAAACCTCCTTATAAAATCCACCTCTGAAAAAAATACCAACACTTCCTTCTGGTACCGTATATGTAAAAGGCATCCAACTGTATAACCAGTGAACTGAAATTTCATCAGAAAGGGCAGATTCAACACAAAGTAATGAAAATATCAAGGCAGCTATTTTTCTCATAATCCAAGTTTCCAAAAATTTTGAATTTTCAGCTACAAGATAGCAAAGCTGACATGAGGTATCGGATTATTTTAAAAATAAAAAAGTACGCTTCTGACTGTCTTCACTTTACAAATACACCGAATTCAAAGCCAACAGTATAGACATAACTCTGACCTCTGATTATTTATCGGAAGTCGAAGAAAGAATGTTGCAATATCAGTCAAAGGAAAAGCCTGATTTCGTTGATGTTATTCGTGGCAGCAGCAGTGTCCTGAAGGTGCTTTGAACTATTGAAGCAATAAAAGCTTTTGAGCCCGCTCAAGGATAAGGTTCCACAAGAGCTATTCAGAGAAATGAGAGAAGACTTATCAGTCAAATATTCGATACTCTTACCGTTATGAAACTGGAGAATTTGAAGGTGTGAGCAGCTGATCATCTCACACCTTCAAGTTCTGAGTGTCAATCAGAGCAAGCAGGCCAGAAGGGTGATGCCGACAACGGCAAGCACAATACCTAAAACAATCTTCAGTTTACGAGCTTTTTTAGCGGACTTTTGCGCTGAATCCAGAGAATCCCCGGCATCTTTGACATTCTCACTGCTTCGAGTGATATTATCTTCAATCCGGCTCACTTCCTCACCCTGTTTATGAACCAGATCTTGCAGTGTATGCATCATCCTGCACACATCAGCAACATCTTTTTCTATTTGGATCATCTGCTGATGTCGATTGCGTAGCTGGCCCAATTCATCAAATTTAATGTCCAGCAACACCTTCTGAAGACTGTTGGCAGCCTCGTGGACATGGTTATCAGCTGCAGATGACGCATCAAGCAGATTGGCCGCTGTGTTCAGTTTCTCAAGAATTTTGCCCGCCTCTGGATGATCCTGAAGCTTTTTTCTGGCATCGTTTAGCAGATCTGTGGTTTTCTGCTTCATAGCCACCAGATCCTGCCCGGAATGTGCCCGAGAGCAGTCACTTTTGAGACTCTCAAGTCTGGTTGCCAGATCGTTGCCATTGTCACTGCCCGACTGGGCAGGTTTTGAAACCGGCCTGATAACACCTCTTTCTGAAGGCGGTCTGGCAATAGCACGCTCTGAAACCTGTATGGTGCCGTCTGAGCTGATTGAGCTTTGCTCAGAGTAGTGGGTGTGCGAAAAGTCGCCGCTCTTCATATGGCCATAAGCGTTTTTGAGCTTACCGACCGTATGGCGTCCAAGCTTGGAGACAGCGCTTCCAAATTGCTCCAATTTTACGGCAATCGTTTTCTTACTGAATGGCACTGAGCCTGTTTCCAGAAAATTCATCATAACACTCCCTCCATGAATCCTTGTTGTATTGTTTTTCTGGACACAAGAATGCAATCAATGGCAGGAAAGGTCACTAACAGGCATGTCAGTTATGCTGACATAGCTATGAAAACCCACTGGCCAGGTACTTATACACAGAGGATGAGAGCTTCAGGGAGCGCAGAGGGGGAAACCAGCTTCTCTGCACAGGCCTTGACCCATGCAGAGAATCGAGATCTTCAGATGTGCTTAACCTCATCGATCTCATATTCAACATTGCCAGATGGTGTATTCACAACCACCACGTCACCTTCTTCTTTACCAACCAGGGCACGGGCAATCGGTGAGTTTACAGAAATCTTGTTATCCTTGATCTCTGCTTCATCATCACCCACGATCTTGTACTCAACTTCATCGTCCGTATCCAGATTAACCAGTACAACCGTAGTACCAAAGACAACCTTACCGGTTTTCTTGATCGTAGTAATATCGATAACCTGAGCGTTGGATAACTTGCCCTCAATATCGTTAATACGACCCTCAGTAAAACTCTGCTGTTCACGGGCTGCGTGATATTCAGCGTTCTCTTTCAAGTCCCCCAATTCCCGGGCCTCGGCAATTGCCTGGGAAATGCGTGGTCTTTCCACGGTTTTCAGTTGAGCCAACTCTTCTCGGAGAGCTTTTTCGCCCTCCACTGTCATTGGATATCGATTCATCCAGTCTTACCTTCGTGTAAATCCTGAAGTCTTCTGACTGTTTTCTCCGAACCAAAAGCAATGGCCCGGGCAATGGCTTCCGCACCTGCCATGGTAGTGGTGTAGAGAACCTTATTGGTCAGGGAAGATCGGCGAATTTTATAGGAGTCTGCAATGGCCTGACGACCTTCGGTAGTATTGACCACAAAGGCTATATCACCATTGACGATGCTGTCCACCATATTTGGTCGACCTTCCATCACCTTTTTGACCCGGGTCACGGGCAGACCGGCATCTTCGATCACCTGGGCAGTACCACTGGTAGCCACCAGTTCAAAACCGGTATCCATTAACAGACGGGCGATACCAGGCACCATGGGCTTGTCCTGATCACGGACACTGATGATGACACGGCCACCTTCCGGCAGTGCCATATTTTCAGCCAGCTGAGCCTTGTAATAGGCTTCAGGGAAAGAAGCACCAACACCCATCACTTCTCCAGTAGACTTCATTTCAGGGCCAAGAATCGGGTCCACACCCGGGAACTTGTTGAATGGGAAGATGGCTTCTTTCACGCAGAAGTATGGAGGCACGATCTCTTTGGTAAACTCCAGCTCTTCCAGAGTCTTGCCCATCATGACACGAGCGGCAATCTTGGCCAGGGAGTGACCAATGCACTTGGACACAAAAGGCACTGTACGGGATGCACGAGGGTTAACCTCGATCACATAGAGTTCACCGTCCTGCAACGCCATCTGAACATTCATCAGACCAACAACACCCAGTTCCATAGCCATGGCTTTCACCTGCCCACGGATCTTGTTCTGGATACGGGGACTCAGACTGTAGGGAGGCAGAGAGCAACCGGAATCACCCGAGTGAATACCTGCCTGCTCAATGTGTTGCATGATGGCACCAATGACCACACGCTCGCCGTCGCATACTGCATCGACATCCACCTCTACGGCACGGCTCAGGAACAGGTCCAGCAGTACCGGACTGTCATTGGAAACCTGAACGGCTTCCTTCATGTACTTTTGAAGTTCATCTTCGCCTGCCACGATTTCCATGGCACGACCACCCAGGACGTAAGACGGACGCACAACCAGCGGATAACCAATTTCCTTGGCTTTAGTTACAGCTTCTTCAGCACTGCGCACGGTAGCGTTTGCAGGCTGCAGCAGACCCAGCTTCTGGATCATGCCCTGGAAACGTTCACGGTCTTCGGCACGGTCAATTGCGTCCGGACTGGTACCGATAATTGGCACACCCTCAGCTTCCAGAGCACGAGCCAGCTTAAGAGGAGTCTGACCACCGTAGTGAACAATCACACCCTTGGGCTTTTCAACATCAATAATGGCGAGAACGTCTTCCAGAGTAACTGGCTCAAAGTACAGTCGGTCAGAAGTGTCATAGTCTGTAGAAACCGTTTCGGGGTTACAGTTAACCATGATGGTTTCGTAACCGTCTTCACGGGCAGCCATGGCGGCATGCACACAGCAATAATCGAATTCGATACCCTGACCGATACGGTTTGGACCACCACCGATAACCATGATCTTTTCATTATCGGTTGGCACAGCTTCACACTCTTCCTCGTAGGTGGAGTACATGTAAGCTGTCGTGGAGGCAAACTCGGCCGCACAGGTGTCCACACGTTTGAATACCGGCTTTATGTTCAGCTGACGACGATGGTTACGCACTTCTGTTTCAGCGACGGCCATCACTTCAGCCAGACGTGCATCACTGAAACCCTTGCGCTTGAGTCTGAACAGAGTGTCGGCATCCAGTGCAGACAGATCTTTACCAACCAGGTTTTGCTCTTCTTTAACAATGTCTTCAATCTGGACAAGGAACCAATGATCGATCATGCAGCTGTTAAAGACTTCCTCACGTGTCATACCGGCACGAAAAGCATCTGCCACGTAGTAAGGTCGATCCGCTTTTGGAACAACCAGCTCTGCCTTGATCTTGTCGATAGCACCTTCATCAGAAACATCCAGCATTGGATTGAAACCAGTAACTCCGGTTTCCAGACCACGAAGGGCTTTTTGCATGGACTCCTGGAAAGTACGACCAATAGCCATGACCTCACCCACCGATTTCATCTGGGTAGTGAGGCGGTCGTCAGCCTGAGGGAATTTTTCAAAAGCAAAACGGGGAATCTTGGTAACGACGTAATCGATGGTAGGCTCGAAAGAAGCCGGGACCACACCACCGGTAATTTCGTTTCGCAGTTCATCCAGGGTATACCCTACGGCCAACTTGGCGGCCACTTTGGCAATGGGGAAGCCAGTCGCTTTGGAAGCCAGAGCGGAAGAACGGGATACCCGGGGGTTCATCTCGATTACGACCATACGGCCGGTGTCCGGGCAAATACCGAACTGAACATTGGAACCACCGGTTTCAACGCCAATCTCTCGCAGCACAGCAACAGAGGCATTACGCATGATCTGATATTCTTTATCGGTCAGCGTCTGGGAAGGAGCGACTGTGATCGAGTCGCCGGTGTGAACGCCCATTGGGTCAAAGTTCTCGATAGAGCAGACAATGATGCAGTTGTCATTACGGTCACGGACCACTTCCATCTCATACTCTTTCCAGCCAATCAGGGATTCATCGATCAATAGCTCACTGGTGGGTGACAAATCCAGACCACGCTTGCAGATCTCTTCAAATTCATCCTTGTTATAAGCAATGCCACCACCGGATCCACCCATAGTGAAAGAAGGACGGATAATACAGGGGAAGCCCACCTGATCCAGCACAGCCTGAGCTTCTTCCATGGTGTGAGCAATGCCGGAACGAGGTGTTTCCAGACCAATGTTCTTCATTGCCCTGTCAAACATTTCACGATCTTCAGCCTTATCGATGGCATCACGGCTGGCGCCGATCATCTGGACATTATATTTTTCCAGAACGCCCTTATGGAACAGATCCAGGGCACAGTTCAGAGCGGTCTGACCGCCCATGGTAGGCAGTACCGCATCCGGACGTTCTTTCTCAATGATCTTGGCGACGGTTTCCCAGCGAATGGGTTCAATGTAAGTCGCGTCTGCCATACTGGGGTCGGTCATGATGGTGGCCGGGTTAGAGTTCACCAGAATGACACGATAACCCTCTTCTTTGAGGGCTTTACAGGCCTGGGCTCCGGAATAGTCAAATTCACAGGCCTGACCGATGATGATAGGACCCGCACCCAGGATCAGGATGCTTTCAATATCTGTACGTTTCGGCATCGTTGCTCTCGTAACTTGTCTCAGGCTTGCGGAGTTCTTCGCTCACGAAAGCCTGTTGAGTCTGTACTGTATGTCTCTCTTTCAAGCGACCTGATCAGGATTTGGAAGCGGCTGTGTGCTTTTCCAGCATAGTGATAAACCGGTCAAACAGCACTGCGACATCATGCGGCCCCGGGCTGGCTTCAGGGTGTCCCTGGAAACTGAAGGCGGGCCGGTCTGTCAGCTCAATACCCTGAAGACTGCTATCAAACAGGGATTTGTGAGTGACCCGGATATTTTCAGGCAGATTCTCTTCAGCCACGGCAAAACCGTGATTCTGACTGGTAATCATTACGACACCGGAATCCAGATCCTGCACTGGATGGTTGGCCCCGTGGTGTCCAAACTTCATCTTTATGGTGGCAGCACCACTGGCCAAACCCAGCAGCTGATGACCCAGACAGATACCAAAGACCGGGATACGGGTTGCCAGAATATCCTGAATGGCCTTGATGGCATAATCACAGGGCTCCGGATCACCAGGACCGTTGGACAGGAAAACACCGTCCGGGTTCATGGCCAGAACCTCTTGTGCAGGAGTTTCAGCGGGCACAACCGTCAAACGACAACCACGCTGGGCCAGCATTCTGAGTATGTTGCGCTTGACACCAAAATCATAAGCCACAACGTGGAAGGGCTGCTCATCAACAGTCTGGTGATCATCGGACTCCAGAGACCAGACACCTTCTTTCCATTCATAAGACTCCGAAACTGTCACCTCTCTGGCAAGGTCCATACCTTTCAGGCCGGGGAATGCCCGAGCCTTTTCCAAAGCTGCCGCTTCATCAATATGACCGTTTTCATCGGCCACCAGGATACAACCATTCTGGGCACCCTTCTCTCGCAGGATACGAGTCAGGCGACGGGTATCAATATCAGCAATGGCTACGATTTGATTAGTACGAAGGTACTCATCAAGAGGCATCCTGTTCCGCCAGTTGCTGGCGAGAAGAGGAAGATCACGGATAACAAGGCCAGCGGCATGAATTTCAGTAGACTCTTCGTCTATGGGAGTAATGCCGGTATTACCAATATGGGGGTAGGTGAGAGTCACAATTTGACGAGAATAAGAAGGATCGGTGAGTATTTCCTGATAGCCAGTCATGGCTGTATTGAAAACGACCTCACCACTGGTCTCTCCGTCGGATCCAATGGCAATGCCCCGAAAAAGACTTCCGTCTTCCAGAGCCAGTACGGCTGACTTAGTCAATGATTCCTCCCACATTCACCTCATGAAAATCATCTTATTCATGGGCAAAATGATTTTCTACGCTTAAGGCTGTTCGACCTGTTCCCAATCAGGTCAGCAAGGGTAAAACCTGATGGGTGAAGTACGCAAGACAGCAATGTTATAACCCTGTTTCCTTAGAGAGCACGCTCAAAAAAAGCGAGAGGTAAATTGAATCACCGTCTCGCTTTTTTTATCCGACTTTTATAAGGAGTCTCGGGGGCACGCCAGCTGCCTCAACAAATCTAATGCAAATTTTTCGCATTCAAACACAACATTTATAAAAAGACAATATTTTTCTTCCAAAAAACACCTGAATTCAGGGCATTTCTGAACCGGTTTTCTTATGAGAGATCAAGAGCCAATGAATCGAAAAGAAAAGCAGTTAAGTACTCAGCCGTACGGAATCGAATATTTCTGGCTTATTGGGCAGGTGCTCTGCAAGGCGCAACGACGGAAACATAGCAAGCTATGTGACCAGAATTGCAACGCATCACGACTGCATGGATGCAGGAGCTAGAGCAACGCAGGAGCAGTTGCCGCGAGTGCCTGAACAATAAGTCAGAAAATATGATTTCGTATGGTTGAGTGCTTATGAACCAGGATCAGTCAAAAATCAGAATAATGTAGCAGAAAAACAGTGTCAGATGAGTCACCCCCTGGAACAGGTTACTTTTACCTGAAGAAAAGTTCACGATGGAAACCAGCAGCGTCAGAACCAGCAATAGTGCATCGACATTGTTCAAACCCAGAACAATGATTTTGGAGGTCAGAACCCCGATCAGTAGCACGGCAGGTATGGTCATACCTATAGTGGCCAGAGCCGACCCCAGACAAATATTGATAGAGCGCTGAAGATTATTAGCTCTTGCTGCTTTGATCGCCGCCATCCCTTCCGGCGACAGCACCAGAATTGCCACAATCATTCCGCCCAGGTCTGTGGGTGCTCCCAGTTCAGAAATCCCATAATCCACAATCACTGCCAGCTTCTTCGACAGCAAAACAATGGGAACCATGTAGCAGAGCAAAAGCAGGGTATGTGACGGGACAGACAACCTCTTTTCATCACTGTGATCAGAACCCTCATTGTCACCCACAAAATAGTGCCGGTGTCTCATGGCCTGCATTCCCAGAAAAGCCAGGTAGAGGACAACATTCATAACAACAAGAAAGACTATTTGCTCAAGGGAGAAAGTACCTATGGACGTTGATTCTGTAAAATTCGGCAGAATCAAACCCAGCACAGAGAGAGGAACAAGAATTCCCAGAAAGGAGTTGGCTCCCTGCAAATTAAACGTCTGCTCAACATGTCTGACCCCTCCCAGAAGCAGCGACAGCCCGACCAATCCATTCAGTACAATCATCAGGACAGAAAACATCACATCCCGACCCAGCGTTGGATTATGACTTCCGGTGAGCATCACGGCTGAAATCACAATGACTTCGATACTGATCACTGACAGGGTCAATATCAGAGTGCCGTATGGCTCACCCAACTGTTCAGCCAGACCATCAGCATGGCGAACCACGCCGAAGGAAGACCAGAGCATAACAACGAACAAAATCAGAAACAGAGCCGCACTGACCCAGTTGGGAGATCCTGTCGTCAAAAAGCAGTTGCACAACGAATAGAATAATATTGATGCAGCAAAACCTGAATAAAGGCCAGGCTCGGATTTTAACACCAAAGGTAGTTTCATCACTGCTCAAGCTACCCGCAAAAAATGTTTTTTGAATGTTATTAACACGACAAAAGCAGTCACTTAGCCGTACATGAAGAATAGATGAGCGGTAAAAATCTCCCCACTCTTTCCCGGCTTATTTTGCTGTAACTGTTTTATATTTCTCTTGGGGGAACTACAGGCTCTCCCGAAACTCCATTCTCCAGCGAGCTATTAAACCTGACAGGAAAGGAGCATGCCCTTGAACGTTTCAAGCTGCATTCGAACAAGGGCTATCGACAGAGCAACTGTCCAGATACAAAGTACCTATGTCATCGTTTCCAAAGTAGCATGCTTTTTCTTCTCTTCGCATTCTTTGAGATCTTTTTGAAGCCATTCACAAGAAGCTTCTTCTCCGGGTTCTGGTAACAACTCACCGCCTTCCATCACCCAGGATGCTGGCACTTCAAACAGGGTTACTGATACCCCGGAAACATCGATCCCAAAAAAATCAGCAATATTATTCTGCATTTCCAGACTAAGTCGGTCGTTGACGTCTGATGTCCTGCCTTTGCGGACGTTAGCTTGTACGTGAATGGCAATACCTTTTTGCAATGGAATATTTTGATTAAAGAGCACATTTACAAGACTCTCAGGAGCACTCGTTAAACCACAGTGGGTATCCATAATGAGTTTTGACAAGGGTTGTCTTTTTGACATCTCTACCGCACCCGGGGTTGAAACATTGTACAGGGGCATGGCTGTTCTCCTGCGGGCTAAGGTTTAAAAGTTAATGGACGTGGAAAAGTGTCGTGTAATGATTTTCGACTTTGCCAATCGGCCCAACATCTGAAGTGTAACCAGAGGTCTTCTGGAGGGACGGATTCGGGTCTGAGTCAGCTTCAATAAATCTTGTTGTGCCTGAAAATCCATCGCCGTCAGCATGATCTCGTTTTTATTGCACCCGGTATAGTTCATCCAAAGTTCACTGAATTCACTCATAAATGCATGACGAATGTCGTTGGGAAGATCGTTTTCCACGCCAATGGAAATGGTGGTCGCATTGCTCGGGCGAGCTGCTAAAAAAGCCTGTGAACGCGGCACTTCCACCCAGATCGGAAAGAGCTTGTAATGTTTGCCGAAGTGATTCTGGTAAAGCCTGGTACAATCCTTTTCAAGCGTCTTCCTGAGTGTTGTGGCAATAGATCCATTCAATACAAGAATTGCCATTAAGACTCGTTGTTGAGACATAATTTTCTCCGGTTAACTTCTTCCTGCCCTCGAACCCGTTTGATTTTTCGCCAGCGTTGCTAAAAACGGTATAGCACACCTGCTGCGGGAATGGTGCCCCAAAGGAAGATCAAAGTATGATAACGAGCAGCACATAAAAAGGAATCCGAGCCTTGACTGCAAGACTGATGAAATACTGACAGAAGCCTATGGAATAGCCAAAAAGGGCTGAATTGAACGGAGACTGAAGAGAGTAGGCGAATGGTCAGGCCCCCCACTGCGAATAAAGCGGCACCCCCACGTAGCATTCCGGGCAGAGCCTGCTGCTTGTAATCTCTCCCGGCTTCTTTACCCGTAATTCTTCTATATTTCTCTCCCGGTGGAACTAATCACTCTCCCGAGACTCTAAGTTCTATGGACTATTGAGCCCGAGAGTAGAGGATTACGCCAATGAACATTTCAAGCCATGCCATCAAGCTGATATTTGCATTACTCATAACGATGAGTTTTTGTGTCAACGCTGATATTACAGAACAAGAAGAACATTGCCTGAACGACGCACTGGCCGGTTATGATATTGAGCGCCTCACAGCGGTGGGAACCACGGCAGAAGAAGTCTTTCTTTTTTCTCAAAAAGCCCCAATGATCAGCCCGTATGACATTCACCGTTTTACCCGGCGCAACATTACTCCGGAAGTCGTTGCATCGTTTCATCCTGAAGTGGCTGGTGAACCGGCTTTTATAGATAAAATTCTACAGGCAGGGTTAAGCCCCCAAAAGGCAAATAGCTACCTAGAAGTCGGCGTTGATCAGGCCAACATTTTGACCAGTTACTTCAAAAATGGAATAGCTCCTGATCTTGCAGGCGCCTTATACAAAAGTGGCTACTATTTCTACACTGACTCTGACTATTCGAAGGTTTGGCTTCAAGAAACAATGGAAAAGGGGCTAACCATGGAAGATCTGCCCAGATACAAGGGACTCGCCTCAACAACCAATGAATTAAAAAGACTCTACGTTTCAAAAGTACCTACTGATTTTCTTCATAGAATCCTGAGTATGGATATAACCCTGGACACGGAAGATGCAAAATCTCTTTACTTCCGTGGCATTGACCTGGACACCTATCCATCTCTAATCTCTGACGAACGGACCTGCACAGCATATCCCACAACCCATCTTGAGTTTGAACACCTTGGTAATCTTGCGGGCTACCAGAGCAAAAAAGAGCCTATTCCTCTACCAAAAGCTTTATTTTTCCGGCTTAACACAGTATTTTCTGGCAGGGATTTTACGCAAGAATTTATGGGACATTTTTCAACCGACGATCAGGAAGAGATTTTCAAGTACGTTGAAAACAAAGCCAAACGTGTAAAAAACCCAACGATCTATAATTTACTCTACCTGACAGCGGAGATTGTTTCTGAAAAGCTTCACTACGAATTAGTGGATGAAGGAGAACTGGAGCAGACTTTCCCGATAGATTGTTCAATAGCTGAATATTGGCGAAGGGGAATTGGCGACTGTGATAAATACTCGGCATTGGGAACGGTTGTTTTTGCTCAACTGAAACAATTGTTTCCTGACGTAATGGCAAATGTTTACCTAATCAATGAACTGTTTGCAAAATACAACAGACATTCCTGGAATACCGTCGTCATTGCAGAAGAAGATCGCCTGATATTCAGCTACATTGACATAACAAACTACGACCCCGGAGATTACTATTATCTAAAGCTTATTTATCGGTTTTATCTACAACTGTATGAAGTTCTTGAGAATCTGCGTGAGGCAGCTGGCTACACCCCGAATCCATACAGAAACAAAAACGAAGCCTTGGGAGCGATGTACCCCGAGAACTTCAACAAGGAATACTTTCTTAGCGAATACAAGAAATATTTCTGTCCACACGATCAGAGCAATCCGGACATAACAACTGCTCAGACAGATGAATGATAGATGAGCTGAGAAAATCCCCCCAATCTTTTCCGGCTTCTTTACCTGTAACGCTACTATATTTCCCTCCTGGGGGAACTAATCACTCTCCCGAGACTCTAAGTTCCATGGACTATTGAACCCGATAGTAAAGGATTACGCCAATGAACATTACAAGCCATGCCATCAAGCTGATATCTGTATTACTCATAACGATGAGTTTTTGTGTCAACGCTGATATTACAGAACAAGAAAAAGAACGCTTCCTGAACGCCTCGTTGGCCAATTATGATATTGGCCGCCACATAGAGGTGGAGACCACGGCAGATATTGCAGGCACCTTAAAACGAAACGGCTTTAGTACAATCACTGACTTTGAATGGACCGACCTTCATGACGCATTTAAACTGGAGCTTAGAACCTAAATACAAAGGACTCACCCATTCAATGCTAAGTAGTTGGCCGTATGGAATCGTATATTTCTGGCTAATTGGACAGTTATCAACACGACAGAGCGAAATACACCTATTCACGCTTTCTCAGCCAGTAACGGGAAATTGGTTCGGAGGTTCATTATGATTAATAGTCATTTTCCAGTTCAGCCCAGACTTACCAGTGAACTGTTAACACAAGAAAAAACAATTAAAGTAGAAGATGGTGACCAGACTACTACTGATACCTTTGCCAGTCAGGAACACCATAATATAAACAAAATCTTTAAGAATGATGTTTGTGCAACTTCTGCCATAAACCAAGTACACAAACCGGAAAATACCTTGGAAAAATCTTTTCCTGAGCCCCCGACTAAACTGGAGCATTATTATGTTTCAACTAATGAAGGAATTACCTGGCATGATGAAAAAAGAACAGCTTGTGAAAGTTCGTCCGCAGAGGTACTTCCAAAAAAGTTAAAAAACACTAAAGAGTCTTCTATTATCGAAAGTAGTGATCTCCAACAAGTTGGTTGTTTGATACCAAAGGACAAGCAATGGATATCTTTTCTTCAGGATTTTTTCAGGCAGATACCGATTCATGCATCATCTATGAATAGAATCACCTCTTTGCAAAGTAAAGCTGGGAAAGTTAAAGAAATAGTTTTTCTGGTAGAAGCTAGCTCCCCCACTCAGGGCTATGGAAATTTAAACCTGTATATAGAATTCTTAAGGAATTTTGTCAGACTTTCCCCTGGCACTTTAAATCTGGTTCGCTTTTCTGGCTATGAACCTACTCTTAGCAACAAATTACCAAATCTTCTTTCTGGTTTACCTGCGCGTGACATTGATGAGTCTATCATTCACGGGGATCACAAATTATCGTCACCAAAAATAAGACCAGATAAAATATTTGGTATTCCATACATCATAGAACAGACAATACCAACCCATCTTTTATCAAAAAACACACTACAAATTTACACCGTTTGGGACTCGTATAAAACATCAACAAAAGCTCCATTATTTCAAATAACTAACTATAGATGGTTCACTGAATGTACGAAGGAAATACCCCTGAAAAACCGAGAAAATCATCTACCCATTTATCCGTACGAGGTCAATAAAGATACGTCAACACCAGAGTTAATGAAAAGGGATATAGCTAACAGCTTACAAAAGCCAGTAATACAAGGTTATGATACTGAAAAATTAGCTCAATTTTTTACCGAATTATTGCAATCGGCCAAAGAAAATAAAATATATTTAGCCCTTTCTTATCATGCTTGGGGAATGTTAAAACATGAGTATTACAATTACACAAATGCTGCTAAAGCGTGTTTTGGTGATAAGCCTATCATTATTATTGCACCACACAGCGAGAATATCAGTCTGTCTGAGAAAGGAAAAAAAGAACTCAGTGATACTGGTAATATACAGTTTTCAACTAATTACTCCCTGGACTTTACCACTGAGAAATCACTTATAGATAAGGTCACCGTATTTGAATTTACTTTTTTACCGAAGCGACTGTTTGAGTTGGTTTGTTATTTTTCCAACATCCCCATTTATGCACCGGGAGCCAGCACCGCTAATATTGCACAATGCTTAAATAAACCCTACCTTGGACTGGGCAGATGTGGTCATAGAGTACCAAAAACAGGCAACCCGAAACTATTAGGCCGCTGGAAAGTAGCTAATAGTGCATTCCATTTAAATCCATTCCTTATGCAAGAGGTTAAATCGGCTCTGTTAACAATGAGCAAAGAGCAAATAGAATTATGTGACAGAAAAAATAAACATGATTTCTGGTATGACCCTGAGAATGCCCATTTAGAACTCGATAAGATATGCAGAGCAGTCACCGACGATATCCTGAGATATCCTGGGCTAATCCCAACGTTAATTCCGCATTTTTTTAATGGAACGGATACCTCAAAAATCCATGAATACACTGATCTCTCAGTTGATGATCGGCAAAGTTACTTTACCCGGTTATTAGACAAAGGTAGATTACCCGAGTTTTGCCAGTACGTCTGTGATAAATCAAGTGAAATAATGCTTGATTATATGTCTCAAACAACTAAGCCAGGAGATAGTTTTTATGAACTGGCCAGAGAATTACAAAAAAAGGCATTGCATCCTGATAACAACATGATGTTGGAAGTATTAGAAAGTAATCTTCCGGATAACTGAAACCCGGCAATAAAGGAGTATGCCAATGTACATTACAAATGCCATCAAACTGATCTCTGCATTACTCATATTGATGAGTTTTAGTGCCGACGCTGATATTACAGAACAAGAAGGACATTGCCTGAAAGACGCACTGGCCGGTTATGATATTGAGTACCTTACAGAGGTGGGGACTACGGCAGAAGAAGTCTTTCTTTTTTCTCAAAAAGCCCCAATGGTCAGCCCGTATGACATTCACAGTTTTACACGGCGCAACATTACTCCGGAAGTCGTTGCATCATTTCGTCCTGAAGTGGCCAGTGATTCGTTTTTTATAGATAAGGTTCTACGGGCAGGGTTAAGCCCCCAAACGGCAAATAGCTACCTCGACGTCGGCATTAATGCGGCCTTCTTTATCATCGGGTACGCCAAAAAACGAATATCCCCTGATCTTGCAAATTCTCTATACAAAAACCTCTTTTTCGTAATCATGAGCAGTGATCGTATCCCTATTCAAGATGAATTTAAACAGTGGATAACGGCAGAAAACCTGTCTAAATACAGAGGGCTCACCACATCAATCGATCAGTTACAAGATCTCTACTTTTCCAAAGTGCCCCCAGATTTTCTTCATGAAGCTAAAAGTAAGGGTATAAAACTGTATGATGCAATGTCTCTTTACTTTCTCAGCATTGACTTGGACACCTACCCGTCTTTAATCTCTGACCAAAATACCTGCACTGTGTATCCCATTTCTCATCTTAAATTTGAACACTTGGGTAATCTTGTAAACTACCAGAGTAAAAAAGAGCCCATTCCTCTACCAAAAGCTCTATTTTCCGAGCTAAATTCCATATATATCCAATACGATATGTACCACTTTTCAACAGACGATCAAGCGGAAATTTTCAAGTACGTTGAAAAGGCTGCAAAAGATGTAAAAACCCCCACGATCTATAGTTTGCTCTACCTGACCGCAAAAATTGTTTCAGACAAGCTTCACTACGCATTAGTGGATGGCGAGCTGAGTCTTACCTTCCCGGAAGGCTGTTCAATAGCTGAATATTGGCGAAGGGGCATGGGTGACTGTGATAAATATATGGCATTGGGTGCGGTTGTTTTTGCCCAACTAAAACAACTGTTTCCTGACGTACTGACCAATGTTTACCTAAGCAAGGAATGGTTTTCGACATACAAAAGACATTCCTGGAATACCGTCGTCATTGCAGAAGAGAATCACCTGATTGTTACGTACATTGACATCATAAGATACGACACTGATTCCAATGTTCTGCGCCTTATTCTTCAGTTTCTTATACAACTGCATGACGCCTTGCACAATCTGTATGAGGCAGCTGGCTGCATCCCGAGCCCACTCAGAAACAAAAATGAAGAACTGGGAGCAATGTACCCAGAGTACTTCGAGATGCGAAACTTTCTTAGCAAATACGAAGAATACTTCTGTACGACGCAATCGAAGTAGGCTGGGCGTCAAACCAGGAGCCTGCAAGGTCGGCTTTACCTGTAAATCATCTATACCCCTGGGGGAACTTCTCGCTCTCCAGAAACTCTAATAAATAGAGGACCATTAAATCTGCCAGTAAAGGAGTACGCCTATGAACATTGCAAAACGTGCCATAATACTGACAACTGCGCTGCTCATAACGACGAGCTTCTGCGCCGAAGCTGATATTACAGAACAAAAAAAACAGGCTTTCTTGAACGCCGGGCTAGTCGATTATGATATTGAGAGCCTCATAGAAGTAGGAACCACGCCAGAAGAAGTCCTTCTTTTTGCTCAAGATGCCCCAACAATCAGTCCAGACATTATTTACTATTATACTCACTTCAACATTACTCCGGGCGTTGCCGCAATGTTTCATCCCAGAGTCATTTCCAAACCATTTTTTATTGCAGATATTCTCGAGGCAGGACTAACTCCCCAAACGGCTAACAGCTACATCGAGGCAGGTGTTTATCGTGCCAGGTCTATTATCGCTTATGTTAAACATGGAATACCTCCCAATCTTGCAGACTCCCTAAACAAGAACGGCTTGTATATCGCTACGGATACTGAACAGAGAGATTTTCATGAAACATTCGAAAAAGGCTTAACAACAAAAGACCTGCCCAGATACATCGGGCTCGCCCGCACACCCTTTGAATTAAAAAAACTCTACTCTTCAAAAGTGCCTACAGCTTTTATTCATGAAGCCATGAGCAAAAACATAACGCTGAGTGATGCAACTTCCCTCTACTTCCATGGCATTGACCTGGACACTTACCCTTCTCTAATCTCAGACCAGCCAACCTGCAGTGTATACCCCGCTAATCATCTTGAATTTGAGTACATCGGTAATCTGGCGGGCTACCAGAGTAAGAAAGAGCCCATCCCTCTACCAAAAGATTTATTTTCCCAGCTTAACTCAATACATGTTTATAACAGCATGAACCTTTTTTCGACAGACGACCAGGCGGAAATTTTCAAGTACGTTGAAAACATAGCTAACTATGTAAAAAAACCAACGATCTATAATTTGCTCTATCTGACAGCTCATATTGTTTCACAAAAGCTTCACTACGAGACTGTGGATGAAGGCGAGCTGGCAATGACTTTCCCGGAGGAGTGTTCAATCGCTGAATATTGGCGAAGGGAGATTGGCGACTGTGATAAATACACGGTACTGGGAATGGTTGTTTTTGCCCAACTGAAACAGCTGTTTCCTGACGTACTGGCAAATGTTTACCTGACCAGGGCATTGTTTTCACCCTACAAAACACATGCCTGGAATACTGTCGTTATTGCAGAAGAAGATCGCCTGATTTTCTCCTACATTGATATAACAAACTTCGACAATGATGCCGATACTCCAAACTCTGATTACCGGGATTTTCTGGAACAGAAAGAACTAGCTTACAAAAACCCGTTCAGAGACAGAAACGAAGCGCTGGGAGCCATGACCACAAAGTACTTCAATCATCAATACTTTCTTACCGAGTACGATAAATATTTCTGTAAGCCTACGCATTAATTGAACAACGCTGGACATAAAAAAAGTGGCACTGAAGCCACTTTTTTTATTTTCCATTCTGACTGACCGATCACTTGCCCATATCGTCGAAGAACTTTTTAACCCCTTCAAAGAAAGAGGTTTTCTTAGGCGACTGACGATGCTCACCTTCGGCAGCAAAGGTTTCCTTCAACTCTTCCATCAGCTCTTTCTGGCGTTCAGTCAGATGCACCGGCGTTTCTACCACAACACGACACATCAGGTCTCCACGACTACCGCCACGCACCGGTGTGACACCTTTATCGCGCAGACGGAACAACTTGCCAGTCTGGGTTTCTTTTGGAATCTTGAGTTTTACCCGGCCGTCGAGGGTCGGAACTTCCAGTTCGCCACCGAGGGCTGCATCAACAAAGGTAATAGGCACTTCACAGTAGAGGTGCTTGCCATCACGCTGGAAGATCCGATGGTCTGCTACGCTGACCTGAACGTAGAGATCACCGGCTGGACCACCATTGACGCCCGCTTCACCTTCACCAGCCAGACGAATACGGTCACCGGTATCGACGCCGGCAGGAATTTTTACAGACAGAGTCTTATATTCCTGAACCCGACCTTCACCATGACACTCACGACAAGGGTCTTTTATCATCTTGCCGGTGCCGTGACAATCAGGACAGGTTTGCTGAACAGAGAAGAAACCCTGCTGCATACGCACCTGACCCATGCCTCCACAGGTGGTACAGGTAACCGGAGAAGTGCCTTTCCTGGCACCAGAACCGTCGCAGGACTGACAGACTACCAGGGAAGGAATCTTGATTTTCTTGGTAGTCCCCTTAACCGCTTCTTCCAGACTCAGCTCCAGCTGGTAGCGCAGATCAGCACCTCGCTGAACAGAGCTGCGGGAGTGGCCGCCGCCACCAAAGATGTCTCCAAAAACATCACCGAAGACGTCACCGAAACCGCCAGCTCCACCGAAGCCGCCAGCTCCACTGCCGCCCATATTGGGATCGACACCGGCGTGACCGTATTGGTCGTAGGCGGCACGCTTCTGATCATCAGAGAGGATTTCGAAAGCCTCGTTTACTTCCTTGAAATTCTCTTCTGCCTCTTTGTCATCAGGGTTACGGTCAGGGTGGAACTTCATAGCCATGCGGCGGTAGGCCTTCTTGATCTCCTTGTCAGAGGCCCCCTTTTCTACGCCCAGTACTTCGTAAAAATCACGTTTTGCCATCAGTAACACCCTGTGGTCAGGTTCCGTCAGATCACCTGACCGAAATAATCCAAATCGCTTTCATACATCGGGATCGATCCCGATTTATTGAATCAGAGACTGTTTGGAAAATCAGCGAAACTTTTCAGACAGCCTCTTAAACACAAGAGCGCGGGAGAAAGCTCCCGCGCCGCCAAATCAACTCATACCGCAGCGCGGAATGGGTTTACTTCTTGTCATCTTTCACTTCTTCGAACTCGGCATCTACGGCGTCGTCCGCAGCAGCGGAAGAAGATTCAGCTTCCTGAGCACTCTCAGCACCCGGCTGCTGGGCTTCAGCGTACATCTTCTGAACCAGACCGGAAGAAGCTTCAGAGAGTGCCTTGGACTTCTCTTCAATCAGATCCTTGTCGTCACCCTTCAGCGCTTCTTCCAGAGCAGTCAGAGCTTCGTTGATCGCACTCTTCTCTTCTTCAGTGGCCTTATCACCGGCTTCTTCCAGAGTCTTGCGGGTAGCATGTACCAGACCATCGCCCGTATTACGGACAGCCGCCAGCTCTTCAAACTTCTTGTCTTCAGCCGCGTTAGCTTCAGCGTCCTGAACCATTTGATCAATTTCATCGTCAGACAGGCCGGAAGAAGCCTTGATCACAATGGACTGCTCTTTGCCAGTAGCCTTGTCCTTGGCAGAAACATTCAGGATACCGTTGGCATCCAGGTCGAAGCTGACTTCAATCTGAGGCATGCCACGTGGAGCCGGTGGAATGTCAGACAGGTCAAAACGTCCCAGAGACTTGTTGGCAGAAGCCTGCTTGCGCTCACCCTGACAAACGTGAATGGTTACAGCACTCTGGTTGTCATCAGCAGTAGAGAACACCTGAGACTTCTTGGTCGGAATCGTGGTGTTCTTTTCAATCAGGGCAGTCATAACTCCACCCATGGTTTCGATACCCAGAGTCAGTGGAGTGACGTCCAGCAGCAGCACGTCTTTAACGTCACCCGCCAGAACCGCACCCTGGATGGATGCACCCATGGCTACCGCTTCGTCAGGGTTCACATCTTTACGAGGTTCCTTGCCGAAGAAAGCAGCAACTTTTTCCTGAACCATTGGCATACGGGTTTGACCACCCACCAGAATGACTTCGTCGATGTCAGACAGATCCAGGTCGGAGTCCTTAACCGCCAGACGACATGGCTCCAGAGAACGCTGAACCAGGTCTTCAACCAGAGACTCCAGTTTAGAGCGGGTGACTTTAACGTTCAGATGTTTAGGACCGGTTGCATCGGCAGTGATGTAAGGCAGGTTAACATCAGTCTGCTGAGCAGAAGACAGCTCAATCTTGGCTTTTTCAGCAGCTTCTTTCAGACGCTGCATGGCCAGAGGGTCACCTTTAAGGTCG
Source organism: Endozoicomonas sp. ALD068 (assembly GCF_049310145.1). NCBI lineage: Bacteria > Pseudomonadati > Pseudomonadota > Gammaproteobacteria > Oceanospirillales > Endozoicomonadaceae > Endozoicomonas > Endozoicomonas sp. ALD068. Next base: position 6,574,615 of record NZ_JBLYNU010000004.1, on the reverse strand, counting down.
ATACCCTGGTCTTTTTTGAACTCTTCTGCCAGGTAATCGATCAAACGCATGTCAAAGTCTTCGCCACCCAGGAAAGTGTCACCGTTGGTGGCCAGTACTTCGAACTGGTGCTCGCCGTCAACATCGGCAATCTCGATGATTGAGATATCAAAAGTACCACCACCCAGGTCGTATACAGCGATGGTCTGGTCACCCTGCCTCTTGTCCATGCCGTAGGCCAGAGCAGCAGCAGTTGGCTCGTTAATGATACGCTTGACATCCAGACCGGCAATACGGCCAGCATCTTTGGTTGCCTGACGCTGAGCATCGTTGAAGTATGCAGGTACGGTAACCACCGCTTCAGTAACAGACTCGCCCAGGTAGTCTTCAGCGGTCTTCTTCATTTTCTTCAGGATTTCAGCAGAAATCTGAGGCGGCGCTTTTTTGTCACCTTTAACTTCAACCCAGGCGTCGCCATTGTCAGCTTCAACAATCTTGTAAGGAACCATCTGGATGTCTTTCTGAACCACATCGTCTTTGAAACGACGGCCAATCAGACGCTTGATGGCAAACAGGGTATTGTCAGGATTGGTAACGGCCTGACGCTTGGCTGGCTGACCTACCAGAGTCTCACCATCGTCAGTGAAGGCGATGATAGAAGGCGTTGTACGACCGCCTTCAGCATTTTCCAGAACCTTGGCTTTTTCACCATCCAGAATAGATACACAAGAGTTAGTGGTACCCAGATCAATACCGATTATTTTACCCATTGTTCAATCTCTCCATTGCCCTGATTCCAGGACGAAATTCTTTAGTTCAATTCTTTAATTCTTCAGCTGAGGGCTGCTTGCCAGTGTCTGGTGAGCAGCTGTTTTTGGCCTTTGAAATCAATATGGGATCAATCGATTTGATTTCAAGGCTGTTGAAATATTCTTTTTTGAATATTCCTCAGCAAAATCACTTATTTGGAAACAACAACCATAGCCGGACGAATCAAACGACCATTCAGCTTGTATCCTTTCTGGAAAACATCAATCACGGTGTTGGCTTCAACATCGGGATTCGGAACCATCGACATGGCCTGATGGAAGTTCGGGTCAAAAGGCTGACCACTGGGGTCTTCCTGAACTACCGCGAAGCGTCCCAATGCATCCAGGAACTGCTTCAGAGTCAGCTTCATACCTTCTACCAGGGCTTCGTGAGACCCTTCTGCCTGTTCGGCACTTTCAATGCCTTTTTCCAGGCTATCAACCACTGGAATCAGTGCGTCAACAAATTTTTCCAGAGCAAATTTGTGAGCCTTTTCAACATCCTGCTCGGCACGACGCTTAATGTTCTGCATTTCAGCAGCAGTACGCAGAGTCTGATCTTTCGCCCTGGCAAGTTCTTCGTTGAGTGCTTCCAGCTGACTCTCAAGGCCGTCGGTCAGATTACCTTCACTGTCGAGTTCAACACCACCCTCTTCGTTCAGCAGGCTTTCTTCTGCCTGCTGCTCTGTGGCTTCTTCCGTTACCTGCTCTTCAGGTTTGCTGCTTTCTACTGTCATTCCAGAATCTCCGACCGGGAGGCAATCATTTAGATGAAACGTATATTGGGTCACGAATTCCGGATTCAAGACCTGAAAAACAGTTTTTTTAACGCAAGCGATCATTTCGCAAAACACCGGGCCGCAAAACAAAATCACAACGCCCCCCCATCTCATTCAGTTCAGGATCAGTGGATTTTTTCAGCTCTGACTTTACGAATCGCACACTTCAGGTTACTGTATATATAAACAGTAAAGCTACAGTAGCGGGTATTTATCATGCTGACCCAACTGTCCATCAGCAACTTCGCCATCGTTGACCAGCTGGATCTGGACATCCATTGTGGAATGACTGTCATTACCGGCGAGACCGGTGCCGGTAAGTCCATCATGCTGGATGCTCTCGGTCTGGCAACGGGTGACAGAACCGATAGTCACTGTGTTCGTCAGGGTACTGACAAAGCTGAGATTCACGCTTCTTTTGATATCAGCCAGTGCACTGCGGCAAAAGCATGGCTGCAAGAAAAAGATCTGGCCAGTGATGATGAGTGCATTCTCCGAAGAGTCATTACCAAAGAGGGACGGTCCCGTGCCTATATCAATGGGACTCTTTCTCCCCTTGCGGATCTTCGGGCCATTGGTGAACGGTTAATTGATATCCATGGCCAGCATGAAAGCCAGTCGTTACTGAAAAAAAGCAACCATCGACTGCTTCTGGATGATTATGCCGACATACAAAAACTGGCCTCCGAAGTGGCTCGCACTGCCCATCAGTTCAACCAGACACATGATGAACTGACCACTCTCAGCCATAATCGCAGGGAGCAGGATGAACGAGTGCAACTGCTCAGCTATCAGCTTCAGGAGCTGGAACAGCTATCGCTTCAGGAAGGAGAGCTGGAACAACTTGAGCAGGAACTCAAACAGTTATCCCATGCTGAAGGCACTCTTTCCGTGTGTCACGAAATCAATGCTATCTGCTCAGACAACGAGGCAGGTAACATTCTCCAGAAACTCTCCACCTGCCTGCAGCGCCTGAGCGATCTGCAAATAGATCACCCAGCCATCAACAACACAATTGAAATGATGTCCTCTGCCCAAATTCAGGTCGAGGAAGCGGTAGGAGAAATCAATCACTTTATCGATCATTTTGATGCCGATCCCGCCAGAATGCGGGATGTGGATGAACGCCTCAGTGCTATTTACGACCTTGCGAGAAAGCACAGGGTTCAACCCGAAGCGTTATTGGAAAAGCAAAGCACGCTTGGCTCTGAGCTGGAGAGCATCCAGTTCAGCGATGAACGGGTTGAAGCATTACAACAAAAGCTGATCGAACTAAAATCCGAGTTTCAGAACCAATGCGAAAAACTCTCCAGAAAACGTCAGTCTGCTGCCAGACAACTTGAAAAAAAAATCACTAGACGCATGGCTTTGCTCGGCCTGCCCCACGGAGAGTTCATCATTGCCCTGACACCGATAGAGGGCAGCATGCTCTCAGCCAATGGTGCTGAAGAGGTCGAATTCCTGGTGACGACTAACCCGGGTCAACCACCCAGAGCACTGGCTAAAGTGGCCTCTGGTGGTGAACTATCGAGAATCAGTCTGGCCATTCAGGTGATAACCGCTCAAACCTCTCACATTCCCAGCATGATCTTTGACGAAGTGGATGTCGGCATTGGCGGTGGCACCGCAGAAATTGTCGGAGCCATGCTCAGGGAGCTGGGAGAAAGAAGTCAGGTAATTTGTGTCACCCACCAGCCTCAGGTAGCATCCCAGGGGCATCAGCATTTGCATGTCAGCAAGAAGGTTCGCAATGCTAAAACCTCCACTGAGATCGTCGGCCTGAAAGGCGATTGTCGTGTTAAAGAGGTGGCCCGAATGTTGGGCGGTGTAGAAATGACCGAGTCCACACTCAACCACGCAAAAGAGATGCTTAGTCTCTGTGTTTCAAGGTCTGCCGCCTGAAATTACCTTTGCAGCTCCTTAATCAGTAACCCCATTCCTTTAGCCAGTTCCTTCACGGCTTTGGGTGCATATTCTATTTCAACCCAACGTTCATCCTTATCGGGATATAAAATCCAGCAACGCTGCTCAATACTGGAACAGTCTGACTCCAAAGTATGGCCAACGCCGAACACTGTCAGGGTGTTATTGTTTCGGACCAGCCCCCGCTCCAGTTGCTGATGCCGAGTCACCACCAACTCCCCTTCCCGGTTGGCTCTTACAGAATACTCTATGGATGAGTTTCTGGCTCCACCTTTAATTGCGTTAGCCTTGAGCAGGCTGTTCAAATAAGACTCCAGCACGAGATCAGCCACAGCCGGATCAAAATTCTGCTGCATCTGCTCAACAAATGATTGGGGTTTTTCGGCAGGCTTCAGTTCCATTACCTTCTGCGCTTGTATTGCAAAGGGTAATAGCAGCAAGCCTGTAAGGATAAGTGTTTTCATTATTATCTGACTGTTCCACTGCCACTTCACATATTAATATCGAATAGTCAGTGGGAGACTGCAACCATTTCTTCTTAAAGCTGAGTCAATCAATGCTGCTGGTCTGGTGTCACTCTCATCACTTCTTCGATGGTTGTTAATCCTGTTGCTACTTTCTGAGCTCCGGAAAGGCGAAGACTGTACATACCTTCTTTGATGGATTGACGACGAAGGCTTTCTATATCAGAAGTCTCTGCCAGCATGTCCTTAAGAGATTGAGACATAGGCATTAACTCATAAACACCCGCTCGCCCCCTGTATCCGGTATCCCTGCATTCCAGACAACCCACAGGTTGAAAGATCTGCGAAGGCGCGGGGGCTGTCCAGGGACGAGTCAGGGATTTCCAACCAGACTTATCGAGTTTTACAGGCTGTTTGCAAGAAGGACACAGTGTTCTGACCAACCTCTGTGCCATAACTCCCAGAACCGTTGCTTTGATCAGATAGTGGGGAACACCGAGTTCCAGCAGACGGGTTATGGCAGACGGCGCGTCGTTGGTGTGTAAAGTGGAAAGCACCAGATGCCCGGTCAGCGCCGCCTGAATCGCCATTTCAGCGGTTTCCAAATCCCGAATCTCACCCACCATAATGATATCCGGATCCTGACGAAGCAGCGCACGCAGGCCGCTGGCAAATGTCAGATCAATATTATGCTGAACCTGCATCTGATTGAAGCTGGACTCCACCATTTCAATAGGATCTTCAATAGTACAAACATTCACCTGATCAGAAGCCAGACTTTTCAGCGTCGAATAGAGCGTAGTAGTTTTACCTGAACCAGTAGGGCCCGTGACCAGAACAATCCCGTTGGGCTGCGCGGTCATATGAGTCCAGCGACGTTCGTCTTCTCTGGAAAAACCCAACTCGCCAAATCCCTTGACCAGAACATCCGGATCAAAAATCCGCATCACCAGCTTTTCCCCGAAGGCGGTCGGCAGGGTTGAAAGTCGCAGTTCAACTTCATTGCCATCCGGGTTGCGGGTTTTAAGTCGGCCATCCTGTGGCTTTCTTTTCTCTGCCACATTCATACGACCCAGAATCTTAAGGCGACTGGTTACGGCAGCCGCCACCTTGGCAGGCATCTGGTAGATCAGGTGTAGCACCCCATCAATTCGAAAACGCAGGTGAGTCTGCTCTCGTCTGGGCTCAACATGAATATCACTGGCCCTTTGTTCAAAGGCATACTGGAGCAACCAGTCGACAATATTAACTATGTGCTGGTCATTGGCGTCCGGAGCCTTCATATTGCCCAGCTCAAGCATCTGCTCAAAGCTGTTCAACTGAGTGGACTGGACGCCGTTGTGTTCATTAGCACCCAGGACAGACTTTGCCAGTCGATAAAATTCCGAAGTGTATCTTCGAATATCGGTTGGATTGGCGACCACCCGCCGGATTTCCTTGCGGTTAATATGTCTGAGATTATCCTCCCAGCCAATGTGCCACGGCTGTGCTGAAGCGATCACGAGCTCGTCAGCCGAGACTTCTACTGCCAGAATCTGATGACGTATGGCATAAGCGTGAGACATGACCGGAGTAATGGCAGTAGCATCAATTTTCAGAGGGTCAATGTGAAAATACTCCTGGCCTGACAGATCTGCCAACCAATGCATCAGGGTATCGAGATCGAGAGAGCCGCCACTGCGGGCGTCCTTCAGATCCTGTGAGGCAATGTACTCCAGAGGGTGAAGCTTAAGTTGATCAGCATTTCGATGACGAGCCAATATTTCATTGGCTTCCGATTGCCTGATCCGACCCGTCTGAATCAGATCAGAGACCACTGTCTGCAGATCCAGAAGGAGTTCTCTGTTGTTGAGTGAGGCCCTGAATTTATTGGCGTTTGACTTCGGCTCACGGACACTGGACACTGTCGTTTCCTTTTACCTTGAAAAGCTTTCCATCTCGCTATTCTCCACTAAACCGTCAGCTTATGCCTATAAGAAAATTCAGGCTTTTAAGCAGAAGTTCAATTCAGCAATGGCTCAACTAAGTATATCGCCAGAATAAACCGCGACTGATGTCTGTTATAAATGGCTTTCTGGATACGAGGTGACCCATTCCCCTCTATACTGACTTTTACTCAATACCATTCTCTCAAGACACTCCGCTGTGGCCCCATCAATACTGCATAGTTTTCTGTTCATCCTTTCACTGACAGCCCTCATTCTGATATTGATTGGTCGTCTCAGGTTTTCGCCATTCATCGTCTTGCTGCTCAGTGCTTACGCCACAGGTTTTTTTTCAGGCCTGCCGATCTCTGAACTGACTCCCCTCATATCCCGTGATATGGGCAAGACGTTCGGCGACGTCGCTCTGCTCATCATTTTTGGGGGATTACTGGGAAATATTCTGGAGAAGTCGGGCGGAGCCGTCCTTCTCGCAGAGAAGCTGATTCTCTCTATCGCCAGGCGCTTTCCTGCGTTAGCCATGGGTATAGCCGGATATATTATTTCTATTCCCGTTTACTGTGACTCTGGATTTATCCTGCTCAACAGTATCAGGCAGTCTATTGCCCGGAGAGTGCAGTGCAACCCGATCTCTCTCAGCGTTGCTCTGGGTGGAGGCCTGTTTGCAACCCATTCTCTGGTCCCTCCCACACCCGGGCCCGCAGCGGCAACCCTGATTTTGGAAATATCTCCGAGCCTGACAATTCCCTGGGCGCTGGGAGTGGCTCTCCTGGTCACTTTTGTAGCTATTCTCTGGGGTAAATGGGTCACCCGCTGGCTGAATGATGAGAGCCAAGTGGTCAGTGACCCTCCTCAATCCCCCCCTGCTCATCAAAAGAATGTCTGGACAGCGATTATCCCTATCCTTCTGCCTTTGCTACTGATGTCCATGGCTAACTTTCAAACAGGCAATAAAGAGCAAAGCTGGACTGCTTTCCTTTCACAACCTGCCAATGCTCTGTTCCTGGGTTTGCTGGCCAGCCTGCCTTTGATTCGACACTGTAAGACCGGACTGACTGAGATGTTCAGTGAGAGTATTCACTCATGCGCGATGATTATCTTGATCATTACAGCCGGTGGGGCGCTTGCGGGAATGCTGGCTCAGACCGGACATATAGCCAGAATTGCTCAAGGACTGCCAGAGAGCCTTGGACTGATTTTGCCTTTTCTCGTAGCCGCTCTCTTCAAAACCGCCCAGGGTTCTAGCACCGTGGCCTTAATCAGTGCGGCTTCGATGATGGACCCCTTGCTGCCTGGCTTGGGTCTGGACTCCCAAAATGGTCGACTGTTGACCTTTTTGTCGGCGGGATGTGGCTCCATGATGGTTACCCATGCCAATGACAGCTATTTCTGGGTAGTCACCCAGTTTTCAGGAATCAGCCCGGCCACAGGCTTTAAGTCATTCACCCTGGCCACCCTGCTTCAGGCTTTTACTGGGCTGGCAACCGTGCTAGTGCTGGCTGGATTCCTGAAGATCTGAAGCAGTTCAAATCCTCTCTCGGCCTTGCTCTTGTCTGCAGGCTTCAAATCAATGGTTTTTGCCAGTTCATCGGCAATCATTTGCAGTGCATTTTCATCACCCTTCACCAGCTCGAGCTCCAACTCACAGATGACACTGCTCTCATCTCCTGAGCGGACAAACCCGTAATCCAGAGCAACTTCAACCCTGGCATCTGGCTCAGACCACTCCACCAGCCAGCAGGTACGATCAAAATCGGTCGAGAAAAGCGGTATCAGGGACTCTGGAGGAAAAGCTCCCAATGATTCTGGCCAGACTTTTTTTAACCCTTCCATATCCAGTTCCGGTCGCTCTATTGACCACTCCCACTCCCCCCGGCGAGTCAGTCCGTCAAGACTCTCACCTTTGGTTTTAAGCGTTTGAAAAAGCTGACCATTTTTCTCTCTGATACGCAAGGCAACCCGAGCCTGATTTAGTGTCAGAGAGGCCGTGTCAAAGTAGGTATTGCCCAAATGAAAGGTTTCAGGTGACGAGCTGGCGAACTTTTTCCAGAAAGTCAGTGTCTTAAGAAGAGGTATCTGCTCTTTTGGCAGCGACAACTTTAACTCTGTTTCAGTATTCATGGGTTATCTGACCGACGGCTTAAAAGGGTCATTTTACCTGTAACAACAAGGGCTTGTTATGAAAAATGAGCGTCAGAATGGCCACAGCACTTCCAGTGCAGGTGGCGTTTCAATGCATAATTTTCAGCCAGCTCCTATAATTTTTGGTCAGCCGCCCTCTTCCAGGGAACGGGATGCGATGTTAGTTCTGTAAGTCGTTCGCCGCAAACGACGAGGAGTCTGACCCCTAGAAATTTAATCCGACAGGTCTGCGACTATGCCAACCAGCAATCTACTATCGAGTGTATTTGGCCGATCTCCTATTGGTCCGATACAAAAACACATAGCCAAGGCACACGAATGTGCCATACAGCTGGAACCATTTTTCAAAGCAGCATTTGATGGCGACTGGCTGGAAGTTGAAAGTATTCAGCAAACCATCGTAGAGCTGGAGCACGAGGCTGATCTCATCAAAAAGAACGTTCGACTCTCCCTTCCCAAAAGCCTGTTTTTGCCAGTGCCCAGAAATGATCTTCTGGAGATAGTGACGGTGCAAGATAAAGTAGCAAACAGGACCAAGGATATTGCCGGCATTGTGCTGGGCAGACAAATGATGATCCCCCAGGAGATGAGGGAGGCTTTTATGGACTACCTGAAACGCTCCATTGCCACTTCAGCGCAAGCAGTCAGGGCCATGGATGAACTGGATGAACTGCTGGAAACAGGCTTCAGGGGAAGAGAAGTCAATCTGGTGGAAGAGCTCATTGAAGAGCTCGACCAGATAGAAAGCGATACCGACAAGCACCAGATTGAAGTCAGAAAAATTCTGTTCAAACTGGAAAAGGACCTCCCCCCTGTGGAAGTCATTTTTCTCTACAAAATTATCGACTGGGTCGGTGACCTGGCAGATCGCGCCTCAAGAGTTGGCAGTTATCTTCAATTGCTGCTTGCCCGTTAACTCTAATGATTGGAAATAACATCCATGAGCATTATCGCTGAGTATGGAACGATACTGCTGATTCTCGCCTGCCTCTTTGGCTTTTTCATGGCCTGGGGCGTGGGAGCAAATGATGTCGCCAACGCCATGGGAACCTCGGTCGGTTCCAAAGCTCTGACCATCAGACAGGCCATTGTCATTGCTGTCTGCCTGGAGTTTATGGGTGCCTACCTGGCCGGTGGATCGGTTACCGATACGATCAGAAAAGGGATCATCGATCCCGACATGCCATTACTGCTGGAGCATCCACAGCTGCTGGTTTACGGAATGATGGCAGCCCTGCTGGCTGCGGGCACCTGGCTGTTAGTTGCCACCCATTATGGCTGGCCTGTGTCGACAACACACTCTATTGTCGGGGCAATTGTCGGTTTTGCCGTTGTCAACGTCTCGGCAGATGCCGTGAACTGGGGGAAAGTCAGCTCAATCGTAGCCAGCTGGATCGTCTCTCCCATCATGTCCGGCTTTATTTCTTTCATGATTTTCATGAGCGTCCAGAAACTAATACTGGATACCGACAACCCTTTTAGAAATGCCAAAGTTTACGTGCCCATTTATATGTTTCTGGTTGGCTTCATGATGGCTATGGTGACCCTGACTAAGGGGCTCAAGCATATTGGCCTGCCGCTGGATTATCAGGAAAGCAGCCTGATCTCGCTACTGATTGGCCTGCTGGTCATGCTGGCCGGAAAAATAGCGCTTTCCAAAATCAAGGAAGATGCACAGGCCGACAAAGCTTTCCATTTCTCCAGTGTCGAGCGAGTCTTTGGCGTAATGATGATCTTCACCGCCTGCTCGATGGCTTTTGCCCACGGTTCCAACGATGTTGCCAATGCAGTAGGTCCTCTGGCAGCAGTGGCCAGTATTGTTCTCAGTGGCGGAGAAATCGCAGGCAAGGCAGCCATGCCAAGCTGGGTTTTGCTTCTGGGGGCTGGAGGCATAGTGGTGGGTCTGGCTACCTATGGATATAGAGTCATGGCGACCATAGGCACAGCGATTACTGAGCTAACCCCCAGCAGAGGTTTTGCAGCAGAACTGGCAGCAGCGACCACCGTCGTTCTGGCCTCAGGGACCGGGCTTCCTATTTCCACCACACACACTCTGGTGGGTGCCGTGTTAGGGGTTGGCCTTGCCAGAGGAATTGGTGCACTTAACTTGAGAGTCATCGGCACTATTTTTATGTCCTGGTTAATCACACTGCCCGCCGGTGCCTTCCTTGCTATCGTCTTCTTCCATATTTTGAGGCTTATTTTTGGTTAACTAGAGGGCTCTTCTACGCACCCTCTTCCAGCATTTTCGTTTCAGTCTCTCGTACCTATCCCGAGGCAGGGCTGTTATCATGCTGAAAAAGGCTGTTAATTTCGGCACTGGAAGGTTGACAGTCAGATGATCTGGCAGATTTGATTTATGCCTATCCAATTTTCCAACAATTAGAACCTGGGGCCTGATAATGTCTGGAATCCAGCAACCTGATCTGAAAGCAGTCCTGTCGCGGTTGATAGAGATTCCCTCTGTCAGTTCCACACAGCCTGAGCTGGATATGGGCAATATGCAGGTGATTCATGAACTGGCAGGCTGGCTTGAAACCATGGGCTTTTGCTGTGAGATCATACCCATTCCGGAAGCACCGCTGAAAGCCAACCTGATTGCCACTCTGGGCTCAGGTCCTGGTGGATTAGTTCTGGCAGGCCATACCGATACCGTGCCATACAATGAAAATCTCTGGCAATTCGACCCTTTCTCACTCAATGAATCCGATAACCGGTTTTACGGTCTGGGCATCTGCGATATGAAGGGATTCTTTGGTCTCGTCATGGAAGCAGTAAAAGATTATCTGAAAGTGCCTCTGAAGGCCCCCTTGATTATTCTGGCAACAGCAGACGAAGAATCCTCCATGAGTGGTGCCCGGGCCCTGGCTGCTGCAGGTAAACCCAGGGGGCGTTATGCGGTGGTGGGTGAGCCTACCGGTATGCAACCAGTCTATATGCATAAAGGTATCATGATGGAACGCATTCGGATTCTCGGACAGTCCGGTCATTCGAGCAACCCGGCCCTTGGCAGGAATGCCATGGAAACAGCCCATAAAGTAATCACTGAAATCATGGCGTTCCGGGAAGAACTGGCCGGTAAATACAATAATCCCGGATTTGCTGTGCCTACCCCTACCATCAACCTCGGTTGCATTCATGGTGGCGACAACCCTAACAGAATCTGTGGCCACTGTGATCTGGACTTCGACGTGCGCCTTCTGCCTGGTATGGACAGCCGGGAGCTGAGAGAAAGCCTGAAACAGCGTCTTCTCCCCATCGCCAGAGCCGATAATGTAAAACTTTCTCTGGACGCTATTCACGAGAGTATTGATCCATTTGCAGGCTCTGCCGACTCTCCCCTGCTGAAAAGCTGTGAAAATCTAACCGGCTATTCAGCGAAATCCGTTGCTTTCACTACGGAAGCGCCTTTCTTCAGCCGAATGGGGATGGATACAGTCGTGCTGGGTCCGGGTGATATCGATCAGGCTCATCAACCTGATGAATACCTTTCTATGGACAGAATTCATCCAACCATTGAGCTACTGAGATCTCTGATACGGCAATTCTGCCTCTGATTAACCCTTCTATCAGCCTTCAGCGAAACGAATCGACTGGATAAATTCGTTATGCTGCGCTAACTTATTGTACAGAATAATGAACATGTACGATATAGGTGAACTATGGATACGATTAGTTATACATCAGCAAGAAATAATCTGGCAAAAACCATGCAACAGGTGTGTTCCGATCATGCTCCGGTCATTATTACCAGAAAAGGGGAACAACCCGTCGTTATGATGTCAATGGAAGACTATAAATCACTGCAAGAGACAGCATATTTACTGCGCAGCCCGAAAAATGCTCGCCGTTTGCTTGAGTCTATTGCTGAGTTAGAAAGTGGAAAAGGTACTGAAAGAGAGCTCATAGAATGAAGCTCACTTTCTCAGAACGAGCGTGGGAAGATTACCTTTACTGGCAAAAAACAGATAAAAAAATTGCTAAACGGGTCAATTCATTAATTAAAGAAATCAAGAGAACGCCCTATGAAGGAACCGGGAAGCCAGAGCCGCTAAAACATGGACTATCAGGTTATTGGTCAAGACGCATCAATGATGAGCACAGGGTTGTATACAAGTTTGAAGACGATTCTATTTTGATAGCCAGTTTACGCTATCACTATTGAGTTTGATTCAGCAACGTAACATCAGAATGAAGATAAACAAACAGCCATGAACTTGAACAAGAACTACGTAAAATTTTTCCGCCAGAGTTCGCCCTACATTCATGCCCACCACGGCAAAACGTTTGTCATTACTCTGGGCGGTGAGGCTCTGGCAAGCCTTAATCTGAACAATATCATCAACGATATTGCCCTGCTCAACAGCCTGGGCGTTCGACTGGTTCTTGTCCACGGTGCCCGACCTCAGATCGAGGAGCGTCTCAGAGCCAGAGGCCTTGAGTCCAGATTTCACAACGAAATACGGATTACGGATCGTCAGTGCCTTGAATGCGTGATGGACGCTGTGGGTAATCTTCGCGCACGAATTGAATCCAAGCTTTCACTCGGTCTGGTTAACTCTCCCATGCACGGGGCCAGCATTCGAGTTATTAGTGGCAATTTCGTCACTGCAAAACCTCTGGGTGTGATCGATGGGCAGAATTTTCTCCACACCGGTGCTATTCGCAAAATAGATAAAGAAGCAATCCAGCAGCAGCTCGACAGTGGCTACATAGTTCTTCTCTCCTGCCTCGGTCATTCACCGACTGGCGAGCTTTTCAACATGGAGGTGGAAGAAGTCGCTACCCACACAGCCATCCACCTTGAAGCCGAAAAACTACTTTTGTACTCAAGGTTTGAAGGTGTAAAGGATCAGCAGGGGCAACAGATCAGCCGTCTTTCCCCCCAGGAAGCTGAAAAAGTCCTCAAGCACCTTCATGGGGAGGACAGAAGACTGCTTTCCTCAGCCATTACCGCCTGTCACGGTGGTGTGGAACGCTCACAGCTGATCAGCTTCGAGCAGGACGGTTCTCTGCTAATGGAGCTTTTTACCCGTGATGGATCTGGCACGATGGTTTCTCGTGATCGTTATGAAGAAATTCGTGTGGCCAGCATTGAGGATGTGGGGGGAATCCTGGCGCTTATCAGGCCTCTGGAACAAAAAGGCATCCTCAGAAGGCGTTCAAGAAAAGAGCTGGAGCGTGAGATTCGGCTGTTCCGGGTCATTTCCCTGGACGGCATGATTATTGGTTGTGCAGCTATCCATTTGTTTTCGGGAGAAAAGGTCGCGGAGCTGGCCTGTCTCGTCGTACACCCTGATTACCAGAAGAAAAACCGAGGCGACCTTCTTCTCAGTGCTATAGAAGAACAGGCTGCCCAACAGGGAATGGATACGCTGTTTGTATTAACGACCCAGACCAGCCATTGGTTTCTGGAACGAGGTTTTTCTGAATCCACCCAGAAGTCTTTGCCTATGGAGAAGCGCAATCAGTACAATGAGGAGAGACAATCCAAAGTTCTGGTCAAGAAGCTTTGAGGCATAGAAAAGCTTATTGCGCTCAAATAGGGGTCTGTGGGGGAATAATATGGCTCATTTTCTGATCCCAGGAAGCGGTTTTGGTCATAACGCTCTCATAGTATTTACCAATAGCTCCCATCATCATTTCAGAAATGATTTGATGGTGATATTGCCGTCGTAGAATTAACACAGCTGCCTCCCGATCATCCATATGATCAAACATGGGAGAGCCAGGGTTAACCTGGCTCAGCTGCTGTTGGAGCCTGACTTCTTTCATAATGTCTTTATGGGAATCATGCAGTTTCAGCATACGATCAACAAAGTCTTCCAGCTGATCTTTAGCCAACCTTCTCATGGTATTCATTTCTTCCCGTCCGGTTCTTTTTCTCTGACCCTGCCAATCCCAGACCATACTTTTGCCTGTCTTCTTTCCGGTAATGCGTTCAAATCGCTCTTTATTGACTGCCTCGTTGTAACGATCAACAAAAAGATCTGCCAGAAAGAAAAAACCAAAGATAATTAATCCATCCACAGTGGGCTTGGGCACGTGAGGTGAGATTTCCAATGCTGGTCTCCTTTCAGAAGCATGCCAGACCACTTTAAAGCCATGGAGCATGGTTGATTTAATGGCTCCCTTCAACCAGACATTCAAATAACTTCTGACGCCATTCTCAGCCAGTATCAGGGCATTGGCCACCCTGTCGGCGTGAGTGTTAAAGCGACTCTTTTCTTCTTCGCTCAGCTCTATATCGGGCATTTCTTCTGCCAGTATCCGCTCCAGCTCTTCCACAGCCTCTTTGGAAGCAATAGAGCCGTCACTGGTTAAATCATCGGTCATTTTCGGGAACACTTTTTGCAGCCATCCCGTCTGCTTGGTCTTGAAATGATATGACTTGCCAATCACTCGAGGATCATTGGCCGCATGGCTGAACAAGCGTTCTCTTTTCTCCGGGTCCATGTTTTTGAATTTACCGTTCCACAGCTGATCCAGAACCGGCTCCCACTCTTGATCCATTCTCTCAACGTCGCTGACGGCTGCTGTGTAGAAACGTCTGTAAAGTTTGAAAGCATCTTGCAGGTTGCGTCTGCGATACAGGTATCGAGCTTTGCCTTCCTCCAGACGTATCACGGCTTCAAGATTGCTCTCATCTTTCTCTCTTTCCATCTCCAATCTCATCTGAGCGTCTTTTTCCAGCGCAGAATAGGCAGTGAAGATGCGGGTTAAGGTTTCATGACTGCAGATGTATCTCAGGCTTTTCAGGAAGACCCGAAATTTCTTGTCATCCATCTCTGACAAGACACCCAGATCATTCACCTCCAGTTTGTAATCAGCGGATGCTTCTGCCCTCTGTAAAGCCCTGATCGCTTTGGTCATCCGAATCAGCTCTGTACCACCACTCCATACACCGTACCAGGCAATATAACTGAATAGAGCCGCTGCAGCGGCAATCCCCCCTGACACCAGACCTATCAGCACGGTACTGACCACTATGGCAGCAGAATTAAGACTAAAGTACCTTTTATTCCTGAGAAAATGGCGTTTGATCCTGTCACGGGTATCCGTATTCTTTAGCTTGATACCCCCCCCTTTATCTACAACATTCTGAATATGGGTCCTGTCGACTTTATCCAGGTGGTAACGAGTCGCTTTGGGTCTTTCAAGTCCGGGAGGAGTTGCTGCAGGAATAGAAGGGTCAAACCTGCTGACGGGACCTTTACCTCTTCTGCCCGGTAACTGCTCGACCGGTGTGCGAGTCTCTGGTGCAAACCGCCAGCGCAGCGCATTCTTGATTTCAAGAATACGTTCAAAGGTGATATCCGTATCGTTGAGCAGCCCTGTATCCTGTGCCAGTTTGACAATCGTAGCTTCCGCTGTGTCAGCATCCACATTGAAGTCTCTCACGGTGCTCTGAATTAAGTCCGGTATCAGAGCCCTTTTCAAAAAGCCAACGGGCAGAGTTCGATCTTCTGCAAGGTATTTATAAGTCAACTCAACGGTAGAACAAGAAACGGTTTTTCTGACTTCAGTGAGAACCTGTTCACTGATTTTTTCACTGCCCCCTGACAGCACCAGTTTCATTGCTTCACCTTTTTTCTCTTCACCCAGCACACAAACATGGTGATAGGCCATGGCACAGGCAATATGGTAGTCACGCAGACTGCGCTGGATAGGAGAAGAGAGTTCTTCGTGGGCAGCATAACGGAATGAGTCGTAAACCCTGAGTGCCTTTGCTGCTGAGGGACCTCCGCCAAATAGACGCTTGATAAAACCGCCTATGCGCGAGAAAACAAAGCGACCCCGCCACCGACCGTAATCAATCTGACCCAGGCTGGAATCTTCTGAAGTTCTAACGGTCTCTTTTCGCTCTGTAGCAGAGAGAGGAGAACCTCTTTGGTTCCTGATCTCTGATGGCATGCCTCTCAATCCCTGAGAAATAGATGATGAATCGAAACGTTTTTTATTAGATAAGATGATTAAAAAATACAAAAGCAACAATATTTAAACTATAGCCGCCTCAGGGCTGCTGTGGTTTTGTTTTACGCTTGTACTGACTAAAAACAGCTGTAAATAAGAAAAGCCAACTTGATTTAGCTGGCTTATACGGCAGGGAGACCAAGACCTCAGACGGACTTGCGATCGAGCACCTGATAACTGAACTCCAGAGCCTGCTCATCTTCAGAGACCTGATCTTCCCTGGCGGTAATATCCCATTCACTGTCATCGATTTCCGGAAAAAATGCGTCACCATCAAACGATTTGAAGACTTTGGTCAGATAAAGCCGATCAGCTCTGTCCAGGGCCTGACGATAAATCTGCTCACCACCAATCACCATGATTTCTTCATTGCCATTGATCATGGATACATCTTCCGCCAAAGAAATGGCATCCTCAAGACTGTGCACCACCCTGACCCCTTCATGATGCCAGTCTTTGTCACGGGTAATGACAATATTGGTACGACCCGGCAGAGGCTTGCGCAGTGAATCAAACGTCTTGCGTCCCATAATTACAGGCTTGCCCATGGTGACAGCCTTGAAATAGCGGAGATCTCCGGGCAAGTACCAGGGCATTTTATTATTGATGCCGATGGCATGGTTTTTGGCAACGGCGGCAATCATGGCAATTTTCATCATCTTATCGGTTACTTTTTCCCTGGGTTGTAGACGCCGACATTCTCATGCCCTTCGTCACGAAGGTGCATGGCGTGCAACTGACTCATCACCCCTTTTTCGCAGTAGAGCAGGTAGTGCTTATCTTTATCCAGTTCAGCAAATTTTGTCCTGAGCTGATAGAAAGGAATCGTCAGCACTTCTCGGTCATTGAGATCAAAAGGCTTGATCTCTTCTTCATCCGGATGGCGGATATCAACAACAATGTCGTCTTGTTCTGCGGTCTCGAACACCTCAACTTCTTCACGGGTCAGGTCATCGGCAATGATATCAGAAACGGAAACCTTACGACGATCGACAACCGCCGCATCCAGAATGGAGAAATCAAAACGGGCTTCTTGCGCTGCAATTTTTTCCGGCTTGGCCCTGGTGGTCGGATTTTTCGAGATCACCGCACAATACTCGGGAATATTTTTTACCAATTCCTCTGAACCGATCCTGACTGAGATATCAATGATGTCCTGCTTATCCATGGCAATAAGCGGACGCAAGACCAGATGATCGGTAGCCGAATCAATAACCGCCAGGTTGGTGAGTGTCTGGCTGGAAACCTGGGCAACGGCTTCTCCGGTGACTACGGCTTCAACATACATCTCTTTTGCGACCCGGGTTGCAGCTCTCAACATCATCCGCTTGAGAACAACACCCATCTGGGAGTTATCTACCTTGGTCAGAATCTCTTCGACAACCCCTTCAAAAGGAACCGTAACAAAGTTGACGTTATGGGACGAGCCAAAGCGGCTCCAGAGATAATAAGCCACCTCTTTCACCGCCAGCTCATGGGCATGGCCACCCAGATTGAAGAAACAGAAGTGGGTTCTGATACCCCGTTTCATGGTCAGGAAACTTGAAACTGTCGAGTCAAAGCCACCAGAGATTAGCGATAATACGGGCTCCATAGAGCCCAGTGGGTAGCCACCCAACCCATTACCACGGTTCGTGACCAGGAAATAACGGTCGCCCCTGATCTCAATTTTTACGACAACGTCCGGATTTTTGAGCTTGACACCCGCCGCTTCAGTTCGGGCATTCAGGCCACCACCCACGTATCGCTCCACATCAATAGACTGAAAGTCATGTTTACCTGAGCGTTGACAGGTAACCCGGAAGGTTTTCCCGGCCAGCAATTCACGATTCACTGCCAGAGCATTATGCATAATGTCATCCAGGTCAGTCAGCGGATACTCAACCACCTGTTGCCAGTACGCTATACCGGGAATATGGCTCAACAGATCGGAGACCTGAGCCACCAGCTGAGAATCATCATGACCAGTGGCCAGCTCGATAAAATCCCAGGTGCCAGCCACCTCAATGTCTTCATCAACCCGTTTGAGAATGGTACGAATATTCTTGCGCAGCTGCTTAATAAAACGCTTTCTCACCGGAGGCGTCTTAATGGTAATTTCAGGAAACAGCTTGATGATGAACTTCATAGAATTGTATGTCCGGTGCTCTCCCATCGGAAAAATGTCACCACAGAAAAGTGCCACTACAAGTCAGGAAGAGAACCCGGTCCAGATGCCAGTTAGGAAAATTAAGAAACGAATCCACACGATTATACAGAAGACTCCCAGACACCGGTAACCCCGGCTGGTAGCAGACAATTCGCTTAGACACCTCGTAAAGGCCACATGGTTGTTAGTAGTCCCTGCAGATTCACGCTACACTGGGCACCGCCTGGGAATGGTTTTGCGGATATTTAACGGGCAAATGCACCAAACCGAAACACTCTCAAAGTCTGGCGCACTTTTTTTGTGCACTTATTCGATTTAATGAGATTCTTTTCGGTGCAACCACCTGCATTCGGCTTATACTCAGGCATGTTCACGTTTTAGAACTCAGCAAAATCAACCGGTTTTCGATACTGGCACAGCAATTGCTGAGACGGTGTCGGCACAGCCGCCAATGCGGCACAAT
Source organism: Endozoicomonas sp. ALD068 (assembly GCF_049310145.1). Classification (NCBI taxonomy): domain Bacteria; kingdom Pseudomonadati; phylum Pseudomonadota; class Gammaproteobacteria; order Oceanospirillales; family Endozoicomonadaceae; genus Endozoicomonas; species Endozoicomonas sp. ALD068. The sequence goes on along the minus strand of NZ_JBLYNU010000004.1, from coordinate 6,555,990 downwards.
ACGACTAAATGTTGGTAAACCGCCATAACGATTGACAAGTCTCTAGGAGCCTGACCGAGGGTAGCGCCCGTAGCGAGGACGGCAGAAAATTGAGGATGAAAATTCGGTTTTGTGAGGAGAATAGCGAGCTATTTGACGAACAAAAGCGGATTTTCAGACCAATTTGCTGTCGCCGCAGTAGGGCAGTCTATTCTCGGTCGGCCTCCTAGGAGCCTGACCGAGGGTAGCGCCCGTAGCGAGGACGGCAGAAAATTGAGGATGAAAATTCGGTTTTGTGAGGAGAATAGCGAGCTATTTGACGAACAAAAGCGGATTTTCAGACCAATTTGCTGTCGCCGCAGTAGGGCAGTCTATTCTCGGTCAGGCTCCTACAATCGACCTGCGGTGCTCAACGAGAGCTATAGTCCTTTGGAGGAATAATAAATGTCCAAGACCCTGAATTTGATCAAGGATCACGATGTAAAATGGGTTGACCTTCGTTTTACCGATACCCGTGGTAAAGAACAGCATGTTTCCCTGCCGGTCGGCGAAGTCGATGCCGAATTCTTCGAGCTGGGTAAAATGTTCGACGGTTCCTCCATTGCTGGCTGGAAAGGCATCAATGAATCCGACATGATCCTGATGCCTGATGACAACAGCTCAGTCATCGATCCTTTTACTGACGAAACTACTCTGAACATTCGTTGCGACATCATCGAGCCTTCAACCATGCAGGGCTACGAGCGTGACCCACGTTCTGTTGCCAAGCGTGCTGAAGAGTACCTGAAGTCTACTGGTATTGCTGACACGGCTTTCTTTGGTCCGGAGCCGGAATTCTTCGTATTTGACGATGTTAAGTGGAACGTTGACATTTCCGGTGCTTCATACCAAATCAACTCTGAAGAAGCGGCCTGGTCTTCCAGCAAGTCTTTCGAAGGTGGCAATATCGGCCACCGACCAAAAGTTAAAGGCGGTTACTTCCCGGTTCCTCCCGTCGATTCACTGCACGATATTCGTGCTGCCATGTGCACAGCGATGGAAGCTCAGGGCCTAGGCGTTGAAGTACATCACCACGAAGTAGGTACTGCGGGCCAGTGTGAAATCGGTGTTAAATTCAACACCATGGTAGCCAAGGCTGATGAAGTTCAGATCCTGAAATACGCCGTACACAATGTTGCTCACGCTTACGGTAAAACTGCCACCTTCATGCCCAAGCCTCTGGTGGGTGATAACGGCAGCGGTATGCACGTTCACATGTCCCTGAGCAAAGATGGTGAAAACCTGTTTGCTGGCGATGGCTATGCCGGTCTGAGCGAAAACGCTTTGTACTACATTGGTGGTGTCATTAAACACGCTAAAGCGATTAACGCTTTTGCCAATGCTTCCACCAACTCCTACAAGCGACTGATCCCGGGCTTTGAAGCACCTGTTATGCTGGCTTACTCTGCCCGTAACCGTTCTGCTTCCATCCGTATTCCTTACGTAAACAGCCCCAAGGCCCGTCGTGTAGAAGTTCGCTTCCCTGACCCAACAGCTAACCCATACCTGGCGTTTGCTGCTCTGTTGATGGCTGGCCTGGACGGCATCAAGAACAAGATCCACCCTGGCGACGCTGCTGACAAGGATCTTTACGACCTGCCTGCAGAAGAAGCGGCTGAAATCCCGACCGTTGCAGAAAGCTTCGAAGAAGCTCTGGCCGCTCTGGATGCCGACCGTGAATTCCTGACTACCGGCGGTGTATTCACTGACGACATGATCGACGCTTACATCGAACTGAAGAAAGAAGAGTGTGTACAGGTAAGCCAGACCACTCATCCTGCTGAGTTCGATCTCTACTACAGTGTGTAAACGAATAGGGCAGTAACTACTACTCCTGTTATCAAAAGCCCAAATGCTGGAGTGTCTATCGCCACAGATAGCACTCCGGCTGTTATTCAAGTCCCCTCTATTTCATATCCCCAATACTCGCTTTAAAGTCCTTTCATCGCCTTTTTTTGTCCTTTCTTGACCGCACGGATGCAAACAGGTGCGCTCTACAGTACTCTAGGAGAACCCGGAATCAGCCTTAGATCACCATGAAAAGAATAATATTTATGTTATTGCTGGCCCTACCCCTGCCTGGACAAGCCTCTGAAATTTATAAAACGGTCGACAAGAATGGCAATGTCACATTCACTGACAGCCCTGGCGCCCGTGAAAAGGCTGAGCCGGTAGAACTCACTCCCATTACCAGCATACCCTCTACCCAGACAACAGGTCGCTCGTCCATCAAGCCGTTGAATAACCATAAAGAGGGCATTTATCCAGTCTTCACGATTACCGAACCTGCCAATGATTCAACCGTCAGAGATAATGGCAACTTCACCGTTAAAGTCAGCCTGAAACCAAGACTGGTAAAAGGTCACACTTTGTCCTTGTCAGTTGATGGCGTTCAGCAGGGCCCCCCCCAGAGAAACCCTCAATTCAAGCTGAAAAATGTCGATCGAGGTACTCACCAGCTGTCAGTGACCATTCTTGACCCTAAAGGCAAAACCTTAAAAACCGCCAAAAGCACTGTGCATGTGCAGAGAACGGTTTTCAGACCTCCCACACCGGTTCCAACACCAGCCCTCTGAAACTACTGATCGCACTATGTTAGTGCGCTTTGATAAACTGACTTATAATTCGGAGCCTCTCGACTCTTTTCAGTAGTGCGACCTGATGCAAAAAGGTCACACACTGAAAGAGATTGGCAACAGTTGGTTCAATTCTTGCGTAATGTTTTACCAGACCATGAAATAACAACCACCACTTATCCGGGTGTCAGTCGGTGATCAATGAATTTGTACTGGAAAATCTAAACACGGCCATTATTGCTCTGGATCAGGAGCTTCGTGTCTCCTTCATCAACCATGCTGCTGAAGCACTCCTGGATATCAGCGAAAAGAGCGGTCTGCAATTGCCCCCGCCGCAGTCGCTTGACCATGGCTCCATGATGAAAGACCTGCAGCGAGCCCTGGAGCAGAACCAGCAATTTACCCGCAGAGAGTCAGAAATAGTGATTCATGGAGCCCCAGTACTGGTTGATTACACGATTACTCCCGTGGAAAACCAGCACGCCTGCCTGCTGGTAGAGATTCACCCAAGAGACAGGTTGCAACGCATCACTCGTGAAGAATCTCTGATTGCCAAGCAGGAAACCTCACGTATTCTCGCCCGTGGACTCGCTCATGAAATCAAGAATCCACTGGGAGGTATAAGAGGCGCAGCCCAACTATTGGATAAACAACTGGATGACAAAGAACTCAGTGAGTTCACACAGATCATCATTGAGGAAGCGGATAGACTCAGAGACCTGGTTGACCAGATGCTCGGCCCCATCAAACCCCCGAGCATGAACAGTCTGAATATTCACGAGGTGCTGGAAAGGGTTATCCAGCTGATACATGCAGAGACCGGTGGTCAGCTGTCTATTGTGAAAGATTATGATCCCAGTATTCCTGATCTTCCTGCTGACAGGGAGCGGCTGATTCAAGCCATTCTCAACCTGGTGCGTAACGCCATGCAGGCCATAGAACAGCACATGCCTTTAAGTGATGGTCAAATAGCCATTCAAAGCCGTATATCCAGACAGTTCACGATTGGCAATCAACGACGGAAGCTCGTTTGTCGTCTATCCATTATTGACAATGGTCCCGGTATTCCTGAGCACCTTAAGGAAAATATTTTTTACCCCATGATTAGTGGCAGAGCAGAAGGAACCGGCCTCGGGCTACCCATGGCCCAGTACATTATCAGCCAGCATCAGGGGTTAATTGAATGTGACAGTAAACCGGGGCAGACATGCTTTCACGTCTATCTCCCGCTAACGATTAATCAGCCTTCATCCCAACCGTCTTACATCAGACAGTCTTCAGCGGATAAACAACAGGAGTAATTAATGAGTATGGACTCTAAAGTCTGGATTATTGATGATGATCGCTCTATCCGCTGGGTGCTAGAAAAGGCACTGGCCGGAGAGCAGATCGCAGTCGATGTGTTTGACTCTGCCGACAAGGCTCTGCGGGAACTGCAATACTCTCAGCCTGAAGCCATAATCAGCGATGTCAGAATGCCCGGTACCAATGGGCTGGAATTCCTCAAGGAAGTTCACGAAACCTACCCGGATCTGCCTGTCATCATTATGACCGCCCACTCAGATCTTGAAAGCGCTGTCTCCTCCTATCAGGGTGGCGCTTTTGAATATCTTCCCAAACCCTTTGATATAGACGATGCCGTTTCATTGGCCAAACGTGCCATTGAGCACAGCTGCCAGAAAAAGACAGAACAGGTGATTGAGGCGGTTGATAACGGTACAGAGATTATCGGTGAGGCACCTGCCATGCAGGAAGTCTTCCGTGCCATTGGCAGGCTATCGCAGTCCAATATTACTGTACTCATCAATGGTGAATCTGGCACAGGTAAAGAACTGGTTGCCCAGGCACTGCACAAGCACAGCCCCAGAGCCAATAATCCTTTTATTGCCCTGAATATGGCAGCCATACCCAGGGACCTGATTGAATCAGAACTCTTTGGCCATGAAAAAGGGGCATTCACCGGTGCCGGTGCCATGCGCAAGGGGCGCTTTGAACAGTCTCAGAACGGCACACTGTTTCTTGACGAAATAGGAGATATGCCCGCAGAAACACAAACCCGTCTACTTCGGGTACTTGCAGACGGTGAGTTCTATCGGGTGGGTGGTCATACTCCGGTAAAAGTCGATGTCCGCATTATTGCAGCCACTCACCAGAATCTCGAAAAACTAGTTGAGGAAGGCTCATTTCGTGAAGACTTATTCCATCGACTCAATGTGATTCGTGTTCACCTGCCAAGACTCAGAGAACGCTCAGAAGATATCCCTGTTCTGGCCAGACATTTCCTGGACAGGGCCGCCAAAGAACTGAACGTTGAGCCCAAAGTACTCACCCAGGAAACAGCGAAATTTATTGCCAGTCTGGAATGGCCCGGTAATGTCAGACAGCTAGAGAACACTTGTCGCTGGCTGACGGTGATGGCTTCAGGCCGGGAAGTACTGATCTCTGACCTTCCACCTGAACTGTTGAGCCAGCCCGACAGTGGCCCGGTCACTCCCCAGTCAGGCAACTGGGAGCAGCAGCTTCGTCTCTGGGCAGACAGAGAGCTTGCAGCAGGACACAGCGGCATTCTGGACAAAGCTATCCCGGCTTTTGAAAAGATCATGATTGAATCAGCTCTGCAACACACAGGAGGTCGAAAAAGAGATGCTTCCGAGCTACTAGGCTGGGGCAGAAACACTCTCACCCGTAAAATAAAAGAGCTGGAAATGTCCGACAAAGCTTTGACAGAATAACGCTTATGGAATCGGGGGGAGCCGTTTCTCTGACGGTATCCCTCCATTGGACACATCAACATGCCCGAATATCTTCCGCTACTACCCGATAAACTGTCCTGCCAAACAAGTCTCTGAGAATTTCTATACTCCACTTAGGTAACACCAGACAGGAAGTAGGTGTAATATGAAACTCTCAGCAATGGTCTGCAGAGGCTTAGTCGCCTCATTAGTTATTCTCATCACGTCTTCGAGTTATTCTGCGCAGCAGGGCAATATTGGAAAAACATCCACAGGTTCTTTCGGTATTCGCCTGGTTATAAAGCCTAACTTGCAAGCCTCCATAGCAACTCCCTCCACATCACAAACGGATGACACGAATTCAAACGCTGCCAACCTCAATGACGCAACATCAACTGTTGCTAAATTCAATGAGGTGGAGCCTATTTGCATCAAGGGTACGGGAATTAATCAGTACTCTGTTGTCACAGAAGGTTCAGGAACAGGTGGCTCCTATGCGCTCAGAAATGATCAAAGTTCCTATAACTATGAAGTCGACCTCTGGTCTTCTAATCGCGAAGCCCAGGCCCTTAACAGTGGACAGAACAGTAACCCGATCAATGCACTGCCACGCAGCTCAGACTGTAATAACAGTGAAACGGGTTTTATGGTGAAACTACCTCAAGATGTGGCTCAGCAGCCTCTTGAAGGTGAGCTAAACTTGATCATCAATGCCGAATAAGACGCTTTATCAAAGGCTGTTTACCACAGGCGATAGTACCCGTAGAATGAAGGCCGAAGACTATTGCCTGATATTCAAACTCTGGTTCCCGTGCTTTTAGACCCACTGGGTCAAAACCGGGAACCAGTCGTGATGAAAAAGAGATCACTTCAGTGACTGGATCAGATTACAGAAACACAAGAGCCCAACAGATGCGGTCGTGGCTTAAACTTTGTCGTCTATCGATATTATTGGCTTTGGCACCTCTGGCTATAACCCTCAATGCTTTCGGCGCCATGTCACTGGATAAAATGATTGTTTATTTCGAGCCGAACAAATCCCCTCGTCAGGACATAGTCGTTACCAATCCGGATAAGGAAAACCTGTATCTGCAGACTGAGGTCTACAAAGTCGTTAATCCCGGCACCAAACAGGAAGAAAGGGTTCGTATTACCGACCCTTCCGAGCTGAAATTACTCAGCACGCCACAGAAAACCATTGTCGCCCCCAACAGTCGAAAAACCGTTCGACTGGTCAGCCTTGAGACACCAAAAACAATTGAGTCAGTCTACAGAGTAACCTTCAAACCCGTCGTCGGTGATCTGGAAGCCACCCAGAATGCCATTAAACTGCTGATTGCCTACCAGGCTCTGGTCTTTGTTCGCCCGGAAAATCCGGAATACAAAGTGACAGCCAGACGAGAGAAAGACTCAATCACTTTCACCAACAGTGGCAACGTTAATGTGGTATTGCGCAATGGACAATTTTGCTCAGACCAGAAAGGCAAACGTCAGTGTTCTGATATTGATGAGATTAAACGACTGTATGCTGGTCAGAGTTGGACATTGAAAATTCCCAGCAGCAAAACCCAAGTGGAATACGGTTTGTTCAATGGCAGCACAGAGGAAAGGAAAAAGTTCTAACTTACAGAACGGTTACTGTTACCGTTACCGTATCTTTATAGATGCCGGGCTCAAGTCCTGATACTTCTGATGGAGGTACGGTTACCTCAAGATTCATATTGGAGCCACCGCCACAATACTGCTGAGTAGAACCTTTCCAGGGCTGCCCATCCACTCCCGGCGTCAGGGTTTCCAGAGAGCCCCCCTGCCCTACTCTTAACTGATAGCCCACCCGACCTGATAGTAGAAAAGTACTGCTGAGTCCCATCGCTCTGACCTTGAAGTCAGATCCACTTTGAGTGTAAACACAAAAGTCCATATCCCCCTTAAGACTCTTGTCACTGAGTGACATGTCTTTCAAGCCACTGATCTGGATACGATCAGGAATTTTCACATCAAAGACAAGGTCACTATTATCTGTGTAAGGGATTAAACCACCACTTTCCATACCTTTGAGCTTTAATGTCGCCTTATAACTTCCGGGTTGACGCCCTTCTAAATCAATCGCATTCACCTTAACCGATACTTTCCCTCCTACCTGTCTCCAAGTCCTTGGAGTCAGGAATGTCGAACTCGTATCCGGAATATTACTGCCATCTTTTAGCAACAATGAATTTATCCCCTGCTCAAAGACCACACGAGACATTTCTATAGAAGGAGCGCTCCCTGAAGAGACGAAATCAAAATCGGTAGCTTCAATGGTGTAATCTTCAGCTCGCCGATACCAGCCACAACGAGGAAAGCGTGGCCCAAGACCGGTGCCATTGCACGACTGCAGCTGCAAAGGCAGGTCGATATCAACATCTCCACCGGTCCAGGTAACAGGCAGCGCAACATATTGCGGCTGACCAAAAACGAAAAAACCTGAAGCTGTGTTAGCTAATGTCAGTGCAATTAGCACAAGTATTCCTCTGAGACATATCATAAGAAAACAACATCTGTTCTTATCTTGACTGGACCTTAACTCTAACCATCATAATATCTCCGTATGACCGAGTATTACTGATGCTCAGCCGCTGTCCTGTTCGCCATTGGTCAACTGCCTGACAGCTTGGGAACGCAGTCATACTCGGAAAGATCCACGGTTCCCATTCTTAGTATGTATTGCTTATCATCCGTTTCAACGGGCACTGTGCATTGCAAACCATTCTCCAGTTCAACCCTCAACTCATGAATATCTGAACGGGCTTCTATCTGGAACATGCCAATATCGTCAGTGCTGGAGGGATAAAGTCCTCCGATAATCCGGGCTCTGTCCAGAGGCTCACCCTTCATTAACAAACGACCAAAGAGCAGTTTCAGGGGGATAGCCTTATAGTCGAGTGTCACGACATTTCCGGGATACAGGGTGACCCGGCGCTCACGCTCATCAAAGCTGTAAAGGGTATCCCCTGAAGGCGACAGGGTAACGGTATATTGCTCAAAAGGCGCCAGCGGGATCACCGAAGGTCTGTCCGCTACGGCATAACCCCTTTTATGACCATCAATGGTTACATCAAACACGTCGCCTTCACGACCTTCCAGATTGACCACCAGAGCACTCTCTGCCAACTGCTCTCCTCCCATAGCCACAACATTGCCATCGGTCAGGAAGCTGGTACTGAAACTGCCGTTATAGTTAGTAACCTGGTTATCCTCTGTTGAGCTATGGTTAACTGTCAATGCGGCTTTGCCAAACCGGTTGCCGTATTGCAAAACACCATCGAGTCTGCGTTCACCGCTGCCGGCTTCTGCGGTGACAGTGGAAATCAGTTGACCATCATAAAGATCACCATCATCCCAGGTTGTTGAAAGCCTCAATTTTTCTGTTCTGTCTTCTGTGCCGTCAGTGTTTTGAACTTCAGCCCGGGGGTTAACCCGGAAAGTCCATCGATCCTGACGCAATCGCCACTCCAAACTCAACAGAGCCACGGAGTTGCCTTGCGACTCACTAAAACTGAAAGTAACGTTTGTATCGCAATCCAGCGTTCTGAAAACAGTGGCGGTGTAACTTATTCCGTGGGTTTCCGTTCTGTCACTGTTATTATTTCTGTTGCTGCTGAATCGATAATTGGCGCTACCTCTCCAGAGGGGTACAGAAACAGAAAAACTGCTTTGCTCAAAAGCATCACCAATCAGTGCTGGGCGATCAGCATTGTCCACTTCATTATCATCTCTCCAGAGTCGACGATAGTTGCCATACAGGGAGACGTTGCCCAGCCAGGCCTGTCCAATCAGTGTCATACCATAGCTTCCGTTATCCGCCAGCATCACCGAAGGTGATAACTGATAACGATAGCCCAGATGAAACAGACCCAGCTCAAGCAATGAAGTGTCTAAGGTAGCAGCGCCAGAGAGAGTAACCGCCACAGTATCAAGAATTCTTCGACTGACACCGGCCCGGGTCAACCACTGCTGGGTACTATCAGGAAATACCCCATCAAAAACGGATGTCATTACACGTCCCGTCTCAGCAAAAAGCAGCCATTCACCTTCAGGGGGCAGTTGAAACTGCTTAGCAAAGAAACGGGTTTCCTGAGACTCAAGGTTGCCCTGCTCATCCAGAATCCGAATGTCTATATCATAGGCACCCGACGGAAAAGTGGTAGTATTAAGAGCTTGAAGACCGGCTTCAAGGAAATAAGATGCAATCAGTCGTCCATCTTTTCTGACTTCAACCCTACCCCTCGTCGGCATAAAGATTTCAACGGGCATGCCACCACTAAAATCGGTATCGTCTCTGGTGTTATCAGAACTTTGAAAGCGAGCTCCGACAAGGCGCTGATCGGACGTGAAATTTAAGCCAAACCCCTGACTCGAAAGCAAGCCAAAATCGTATTCAAGGCCTTCAAAGTCCCTCTGGCCGTAAAGCTGATTGACCGAGAAGTCTTGAGACTTTGAATAGTCCCAACTCCACAGAACATTGTTTTCGTAATAGGACAACAGCGTCAGACCATATAAAGTGTAGTCACTGCTATTAACGTCATCAGATGTACCGGTGGCTACTGCTGCAAAGTTTTGCATCATGGCAAAACCAGAGTCGGAAGGCGGCAGGTATTTTCTGACATCCGCACCTCGAGTTAACAGGAAGCGGGGATTCACAAAAACATCGACCCGGAAGCGGGATTCATCAAAAATCACACCGGCAACGGGAGGATTAAGAACACCGCAATCCCTGGTGACATTGGGCGGACAGATTGCCTCAGTATGGGTATTGAGCTCGCCCGATAAAGCCGAAGCCAAAAAAGCAGGATCATTCACCGAACCGATCAGACGAACCACTTCATTAACATTAGATAGGGCAATTTTACCGGGTTGGAAGGTGGCCAGCTGGGAAGTTAAATAGCGCTTACCATAATAGATATCTACTACTGAATTCTGGGGCTCACTCAGCGTCTCAAAACCCGCTGGGACTTTATTCTGGGCAAGAAATAACGTCTGACTGGCCATAGCTTTCGAGCAGATAAAAACCATGGGCAATGCAATACACAAAATGTCAATGCATTTCCACCTTATCATGGCCCGGAACAATCCTTTTGTTGATGCTCTGGTGCTTAAGAAAATGAAAATCTATACCATGGGGTTCGCGCAGGACGCTTACTCACAGCGACTTATATATTTTGGAAAGCCAGCGAAAATACCCGAGTCAACTCCGCTGGGTATCTGGGAATTAGATAGATGAAACTGTCACTGTCACTGTATCTGAATAAACACCTACACTTTTACCTTTATAATCCGCTTCTTTAATGTCTACAGTAATTTTAGAGTCCAGAGCCGCGTCACAAGTGTCACCACCAATGATGCCATCTCTTGCAAATTCACCCGCTGCAACACCTGACGCCAAGTGGCCTTCTCCCCAGACCTGATCTGCCGCACCCCTTTTCTGAGAATAGGTCAAAGTGTAAGGGATATTACCTATTGCTGCACCCGACCCCGGCGATAATGCGAAGGAATTGCTGCTCGTCAGACTGACTTCGTATTTTTCAACGTTTGAATCAACACAAGAGGGAGTGAAACCGGTGAGATCACCGGTAGTGGCAGAAACGGTATTGAAAGTTACGTCTTCCAAACCAAAAAGCTTTATTAAAACATCGTTTCTGAGAATGATGTCAAACTTGCCGGTAGACGAGTCTGCTGTGGGTCCTGTTGGGTTTTCAGCCGCATGAAGCCCATAAGTGGCCAATCCTATTGATAGAACAGCAGCCACAATTACTTCTTTAATTTCATCTATTTCTCCTTTACCTAATCAGTTTGTAAACTGTTTTGCTTCTATGTTTAGGGAGTTTTATGACACCTCAGACATTCGAGCCTCAGCCCAAACTCTAATCAGGTGGAAAGTATAGCAGACATACAGAAGAACACGTGCTCAACAGGTGCCAATATCACTTAAGTCTGTCGTTTAACTTAATCTTCATCTTCGGCTAATGTGTTTTTTCGCAATGTGCAATTCTGCTCGAGCCAGAACAACAACAGACCGCAGCAATCCTAATGCGTGTCGGCACAGGACTTTAACCACAGCCGCTTTAAATATTATCTGGAAAGCCAGTGAAGATATCGAGGCCAATTCGCGACAATTTGTGACTAGATTGATGAAACCACCACTGTAACTGTGTCTGTATAAACGCCTTCAGGTTTACCGGTGTAATTCACTTCTTTAATGTCCACAGTAATTTTAGAGTCTACAACACTGCAAATGAGATCAGTAAGTATAGGGCCATCTCTTTGAAAATCTCCCGCAGTAGCACCTGACCCCAAGTGGCCAGCCCCCCAGACCTGATCTTTTGCACCCAGCTCCTGAGAATAGGTTAACAAATAAGGGATATTGCCCGTTGTCGTACCCGATCCTGCCATCAATGCGAAATCATTGCTGCTTTCCAAGCTGACTTGGTATCGCTCAACGTTTGAATTAACGCAAGAAGGAGTAGAACCTTTGAGATCACCGCCAGAGGCGGCATTGAAAGTTACGTCCTCCAAACCAAAGAGCTGCATTTGAACATTATTTCTAAGAACGATGTCGAATTTGCCGGTTGACGAGTCTGCGGTAGGCCCTGTTGGGTTTTCAGCTGCCTTGATCTCGGGAAAGGCCAGCCCTGAAGATAGCACAACGGCTGTGACAACTTCTTTAACTTCATCTCTTCCTCCTTAATCTAACCTAGTACGTATCCTGTTTTCCTTCTATGCTACAGGTGCTCTTCGCGACACTCAGACTTCGAAACCCCCTTTCAGGATCGACCTTGGACATTGTAGCAGAGATATAGAAACGCAGATGGGCTCAAAAAATGCCGACCATGAATTAACCTTTGTCGTTTATTTTAATCATTCGCCAATCTGATATTTCGCAAGGAACTATTCTGCTCAGGCCAGAACGACAAATGACGTTGGAAATCTATGCAGTGGGTTGGCTCAGGGGTCTTACTTAAAGCCACTTTTATATTTTTCCCCCGTTAGCAAAGATAGCGGAGTTAACTTCGTTGGCTAATAGGGATTATATAGATGAAACCACCACTGTAACTGTGTCTGAATACACGCCTTCAGGTTTACCGGTGTAATCAGCTTCTTTAATATCCACAGTAATTTTAGAGTCCAGAGCGGGGTCGCAAGTCTTACTATCAATAGGACCATCTCTTGCAAAATCACCTGCTGCAACACCTGGCCCCAGATTGCCTTGCCCCCAAACCTGATCTTTTGCACCCTTTTTCTGAGAATAAGTTAGTGAATAAGGGATCTCGTTTGATCTTGGACCACGCCTTGCAGTCAATTTGAAATCATTCCTGCTATCCAGACTGACTTCGTAACGTTCAATGTTAGAATCAACACAAGAAGGGGTTGAACCTTTGAGATCACCCATAGAAGCAGAGGATTTATCAAAAACAACGTCTTCCAGACCAAAGAGTTGTATTTGAACCTTCCTTCTATAGACGATCTCGAAGTTGCCGGTAGATGAGTCTGCAGCGGGCCCCGCTGGGTTTACAGCCGCCTGAAGCCCCGATGAGACCAGTCCTGCAGAGAAAGCGACAATCATAGCTACTTCTTTAACTCCATTACCTTCTCCTTTATCTAGCCAGTTCGTGATCTGTCTTGTTTCTGCGCTTCAAGTACTTTGTGGCACCCCGACCTCAGTGCCTCTTTTCAAGCTTTGATTGCGACAGTGTAGCAAACAAATAAAAACACAGGTGGGCTCAAAAGATTCGGACATGACTTAAACTAAGTCGTTTACCTCAATCATTGGGAAGTGTTGTATTGCCAAAGAAAGCTATGCTGAGGCCAGTACAAAAAACGTCATTGTTATAATATTGATGATATCAAACGACTCTGACCGCGAAAGAGCTAGACATTGAAAATCCCCCGGCAACGACACCGAAGTCACGTAAGGTTTGTTCAATGGCAGCAAAGAAAGACGTTTTAACTTATTGAACCGACACTGTCACCGTTACCGTATCTTTATAAACGCCGGGCTGAAGTCCGGATATTTCCGATGGAGGTACTGTAACCTCAAGATCCATATTGGAGCCGCCGCCACAATACTGCTGAGTGGAACCGTTCCAGGGCTGCCCATCCACTCCCGGCACCAGAGTTTCCATAGAGCCTCCTTGCCCTACTCTTAACTGATAACCCACCTGACCCGATAAAAGAAAATCATTATTCAGCCCGGTAGCCCGGACAGTGAAGTCAGATCCACTTTGAGTGTAAACACAAAAATCTATATCACCCTGAAGACTCTGGTCAGTGAGCGCCAGGTCGCTCAGGCCGCTGATCTGGATGCGATCAGGAATGTTCAGATCAAAGATAAGATCGCTGTTATCGGTATAAGGTATAAAACCACCGCTCTCCATGCCTGTGAGCTTTATTACAGCCTGATAATTTCCGGGTTGACGACCCTGTAACTCGATAGCATTCACCGTAACCGATACGTTCCCATCTACCTGCCTCCAAGTCCCCGGATCTAAAAATGTCGAACCCGTATCAGGAACATTGCTGCCATCTTTTAGCAACAATGAATTGCTCCCCTGCTCAAAGATCACCCGGGACATTTCTATAGAAGGGACACTCCCTGAAGCAATGAAATCAAAATCAGTCGCTTCAATAGTGTAATCTTCAGCTTGTCGAAACCAGCCACAGCGGAGAAAACTTGATCCAGTACCGATACCATTGCACGACCGCAACTGAATAGGCAGATCGATATCAACATCGCCACCGGTCCAGACAACAGGCGGCGCAGTATATTGCTGCTGGCCAAAAACGAAAAAGCCTGAAGCCGTATTAGCTAATGTCAGTGTAATTAGCGCAAGTATCCATCTGACGTATATCATCAGAAAACAATATCCATAGTTATTTTTATCGTGCCCTGACTGTAACCGTCATGGTATCGCTATAAACACCAGAATCGATATTATTAAGAGCCCCCTGATTGATTCTGACCAGCAATGTCATGTTATCCTGACCGCCGCAATCCTGCTGAGCACTGGCAGTCCAGACCTTGTTAGGTCGTTGCCCCTGCCTGCGATAGTTCCGCCAGTCTTGGCTGGAGGTCCTGACCCTCATACGATAATCAACGCAATCCGATGAGTTCACACATTGTCCCTGTTTGCTCAGCATAAAGTTACCGCCCGAGTTACTGCTGCTATCGAAGTCTATAGAGACGCCACCGGTATTACTGAATACACAGACACCAAATTGAGCATCCAGATTATTACCAGACAGGTCATTAGTATCCAGAGCGACATCTTCAAGACCTGATATTTGCACTAGCTCGGGTACAACGATTGGAATAGTCACCAGAATACTGTCCAAATGGCGTGTTTGGTACATATCTTCGCCGGCAATATAAAAGCTAAAGTCGTATGTGCCAGCCTCAAGCTGTTGCAGTCGACTCTGATTAAAGGTAAAAGTAAACGAGCCCGTTACTGAGCCGTTGGTAGTGGTCTCGAAAAATGAGGAAGAGCTTTCAGAGTGTGTCCATTCTCCGGGCACCAAACTCCCCTGATTTCCCAGCTGACTATATTGAGCACTGACCAAAAACTCTGTCAACTCATCCGCCTGATAGCTGTCAGGAACATTGCTCGAAGGGCTCTGGCTGCCGGGATCAGAATCAGAAAGAGCCAACCGATAATCCTGACCCACGCAGCCCGATCTACAATATGCACTGAATGAGACTGTAAAAGTGTAGGTGGGGTTTACATTTCCTGAGGAGACGTTAAGCGGATCAGCGACATAACCAGAAAAATCAAAGAAAGCTCGTGCCCCTGACGAGAAGACTATCAGTACCGCAAAAAACACCTTGGTGAAATACATCAATATCAACAACCTTGGGCCTTTATACAACAGACCTTCTTGTAATCAATGACCCTAACATGGCAACACACCATTATTGTTTTACCTATTTCTTCCTGAAAATCCTCTTCAGGAATCCTCCCGTTTGCCAATGGCCAACTGACCTTCCAGCTCGGGAACACAATCAGACTCGGCAAGATCAACGGTTCCCATTCTAAGTATGTATTGCTCATCATCCGGTTCCACGGGCACTGAGCATTGCCAACCATTCTCCAGCTCAATCCTCAATTCGTTAATATCTGAGCGAGCTTCTATCTGGAACATGCCAATGTCGTCTGAGCTGGAAGGATAAAGCCCTCCGGTTATCCGGGCTCTGTCCAGAGGTTCACCATTCATTAACAGACGACCAAAGAGCAGTTGCAGGGGGATAGCTTCATAGTCCAGTGTCACCACGTTTCCCGGATACAGGGTAAAACGGCGCTCCCGCTCATCAAAACTGTAAAGGGTATCTCCTGAAGGCGACAGGGTAACGGTATATTGTTCAAAAGGCGACAGTGTGATCACCGACGGTCTGCCCGCCACGGCATAACCTCTTCTCTGGCCATCAATTCTCACATCAAAAACGTCGCCTTCACGACCTTCCAGATTGACCACCAGAGCACTTTCAGCTCTTTGCTCTCCCCCCATGGCAACAACATTGCCATCGGTCAGGAAGCTGGTACTGAAACTGCCGTTATAGTTAGTAATCCGGTTAGCTTCTGTTGAACTGTGGTTTACCGACAATGCCGCTCTGCCAAACCGGTTACCATACTGCAAAGTACCATCGAGTCTGCGTTCGCCGCTGCCCGCTTCTGCGGAGACACTGGAAGTCAACTGGCCATCAAAAAGATCACCATCGTCCCAGGAGGCTGACAGCCTCATTTTTTCTGTTCTGTCTCTAACACCGTTATTGTCTTGAACCTCAGCCCGGGGGTTAACCCGGAAATTCCAACGGTCCTGACGGAATCGCCACTCAAAACTGAACAGAGCTACCGTGTTACCTTCTGATTCACTCAAACTGAAGGTCGCACTGGTGTCGTAATCCAGTGTTCTGAAAACGTTAGCGGTGTAACTCACTCCGTGGGTTTCTGTTCTACCGTCGCTATTATTTCTGTTGCTGCTGAATCGGTAATTGGCGTTACCTCTCCAGAGGGGTGCAGAAACAGAAAAACTGCTTTGCTCAAAAGCATCACCGATCAGTGCCGGGCGATCCGTGTTTTCCTCTTCACTGTCATCTCTCCAGAGTCGGCGATAACTGCCGTTGAGAGAGACGTCGCCCAACCAGGTTCTGCCAGTCAGGGTCATACCATAGCTGCCGTTATCTGCTACCATCACCGACGGTGATAACTCATAACGATACCCCAGGTTAAACAGACCCAGCTCAAGCAATGCAGTGTCCAGAGTAGCGGCAGCAGAGAGAGTACCTGCCATAGTATCAAAAATTCTCCGACTCACACCGGCCCGGGTCAGCCACTGCTCGGTACTTTGAGGCAGGGCGCCATCAAAAACCGATGTCATCACACGCCCTGTTTCGGCAAAGAGCTGCCATTCACCTTCAGGGGGTATTTGGTACTGTTTTGAAAAGAAACGGGTTTCCTGAGACTGCAGGTTACCCTGTTCATCCAGAATACTGATTTCTATATCGTAGGCACCACTGGGAAAATTAGTGGTATCCAGAGCCTGAAGACCCGCTTCGTGGAAATAAGAGGCAATCAGTCGTCCATCTTTTCTGATTTCAACCCTGCCTCTGAGGGGCATAAAGATTTCAACCGGCATACCACCGCTGAAATCGGTGTCGTTCCGGGTATTATCAGAACTCTGAAAGCGGGCTCCCACAAGGGGCTGGTCGGACGTGAAATTCAGGCCAAACCCCTGACTTGAGAGCAAGCCAAGATTGTATTCAAAACCTTCATACTCCCTCTGACCATATAGCTGATTGACCGAGAACTGCTGTGACTTTGAATAGTCCCAGCTCCACAGCACACTGTTTTCATAATAAGACAACAGTGTCAGACCATTCAGAGTGTAGTCATTGCCATTAGCGTCTTCAGTGTTACCCGTGGCCGCTGCCGAAAAGTTCTGCATCATGGCAAAGCCTGCATCGGATGGCGGCAAATATTTTCTGACATCTGCAGCCCGGGTTAACAGAAAGCGGGGATTAACAAACACATCGACCCGGAAGCGGGACTCATCAAAAATCACACCGGCAATGGGAGGATTAAGAACACCACAATCCTTCGTGACATTGGGCGGACAGATCGCCTCGGCATGGGTATTCAACTCGCCCGATAAAGCTGTCGTCAAAAAAGCAGGATCATTCACCGAACCAATCAGGCGAACCACTTCATTAACATTGGAAAGGGTAATTTTACCGGGTTGAAAGGTGGCCAGCTGGGAAGTTAGATAGCGGTTGCCATAATAGATATCCATCAGCGACTGCTGGGGCTCGCTGAGCGTCTCAAAACCTTCGGGGACTTTATTCTGGGCAAGGAAAAGCGGCTGACTGGCCACAGCTTTCGAAAAAATAAAAACCATGGGCAATGCAATACATAGAATGTCAATGCATTTCCGCCTAGTCATGACCCGGGAAAGTCCTTTTTGTACTGCTCTGATTCTTCTACCGTGGGTTGGCTCAGGGCTATTACTCACGGCTGTTTTTTATTTTTTTTGGAGAGCCAGCGAAGATACCGGAGACAACTTCGCTGGCTTATTTGAGATTAAATTGGAGCTACTTCTACAGTAACTGTATCGGCATATAAACCATCAGCAGCACCAGTGTAGTCAGGAGTTACAAGAATGCTATAAGAGCCAGAACATCCTGAAGCCACATCAGCGAAATTACCAGTTGTTCTTGCCAAATCAGTTGAACTTTGCTCGCCATTAGAGTTTTGACCTACGCCCCAAACGCCGTCAGCAATTGCTGTTCCACCACTATCTTGCAAAGTCAGTGTGTAGGGAATATTAGAAGCTCCACCAGCATTGGTAAGATTAAACGCGCTTGTAGAACTCATTGAAATATTGAAATTATCGACATTAGCAGCCACACAAACTGGCGTAGTACCAGTAGCATCTGCAGTTCCAGTATCTACGATCTCAACATCATCAAGGCCGTATATCTGAATCTGGGTACTGTTGTATAGAGTTATATCAAAATCACCAGAAGAGGTAGTGTCACTTGGACTCCCGGGATTGGTTGCAGCCTGAAGCCCAAAAGAGGCCAGCCCTGCAGACAGTGCTAAAGCCACAGCTACTTTTTTAAATTCCATCACTTTCTCCAATATCTAGAACTAGTCCGTTGTCTATTTTTCTTCAAAGCTTCAGGTGTTTTCCGACACCTGATCTCGAAGCCACTTTTCAGGCTTCTTTCGGAACATCAAGGCAGACATGGAGAATGACAAAAAGAACTAAACAACCACTGTCTTTTTATTATTCTTATGACTGACTTTACCTGAAACCGATACTTCTTATTTTCTCTACACGCTTTAGTTAGCCCAAGGCTGACTAATGTACGTATTTTCCGATAAGGCTAACATAAATAATTGCTCACAAAAACATCTATTGGAGATATATTGATCCATGTCAACACCTCATATTCAAAGATTTTGAAAACAGGTACTTCCCGCACAAATGTAAGCGGATTCATCAATATAAATTTATATTTTAAACTTTGAGCAGATTTTTTTAGATAAAGATTTGTTTTCAGGTCGTCAACTTAATCGTAAGTGTCCTGATGCTCGTTGCCTGTATCCGCAAAAACAGCTGAACGTTACTAATCGCTCCTGCTTACAGTCGTTCCTTTGCCAGTGACGCCAGTGCAGTTGAATCCTTGCCACCTGAGAGATTGAGAATGTGAGCAATGTCTTCCATGACTCACCTTTTTTCGGGCATAAAAAAACTGTATGAAGCCGACTTTTGAATGTTAGTTGTTAAAGCAAAAAAACACCCGCAGTCGTTTTGTTAAATATTTATTCTTATTCCCGCAGTTTGCGTTTTATGTCTGCAGACTGGTGAATAACCGCCACAATGTCAGGCTGGTTATTAACAATATCGTAAAGAACGATGTGCATCCCTACCGGTGTAGCATACAGTTCAGGGTCTACGTCTTTTCTCTGTGTGCCCGCTCTGGGGTTCTCAGCCAGCTATTCAAACTTGTCCCTGATTTTACGCAGATACCTGTTGGCCTGTTCAGTCCCCCAGCGCTCCAATGTATAAAACCAGATGCTCATTACATCGTCTTTTGCTCTCTGGCGAACAGTGTAACTACCCGACATCACGCCTCCCGTTTAATTCATCAAGCAAACGATCCATATCAAAGTCTTTTACAATCGGGCTGTTACGACCGGCTTCTATTTTGTCCTTCAGAACCTGTAACCTGGCTTCATATTCTTGCTCTTCTTTTTCAAAGACCCTGAGCGCTGCCCTAACCGCCTCACTAACAGACTGAAAACGACCCTTTTCTATAAGATCATTGATGAAGTCTTCGTAATGCTGGCCTAATGTTACCGATGTTGTTCTTGCCATAGCTCCGCACCATTTGTGTTAATAATTAACACATATTACTACATTCTGGCGATTCAGCTTTCTATTCTTTTGTTGGGTTGAACGCACAAGACGCCAAACGAGCTTACGGTGATCTGATTTCTGCTACCAAGCAGCTGGCAGCCTGTCGGACTTGAGATTGTCCTTCGCGGTAAGTGAGGAAGATGAGCACAAACACACTATAAAATGAACTTTTTCCCAGCGAGGAACTCAGAATGAATATGATTTATTTAAAGGGAGTCGATAATGGATCCACTAACCACCACACAGCAACAACCGGGCCTGAGTACTGTCTCACCTGAAAACAAGCCCTCTGCTGACATTGAATCGTCAAAGTACCTTCCTGACGCCAGTAACGCAGAAACAGGCAGTGAAACATCTCTTGTAAGCCGAAAAACAGAGCTGGCTCCTGAAAGCCTGTTGAAGGGTGCTCCTTTACCTTTGTACGTAAGTAAGTTTGCTAAAAACAATATGCTGCTTCCTGCTGTATTGAACACACCTGCGACTTCCTCCTTACTCAGGCCACTGGTTCAGTCACAGCAAACCGGTCAGCTGCCTAAGTTGACAGCGGCTTTATCTACGGCCGGCTGGGCTCCAGCCATTGCCCGCACTGTTACTCGTTACGCGATTGCCGATACGGTTCGAACAATATCTGCGCAATTGCTTTATGGCGTGTCTTCTACAATGGAGCTGCCTGAAGGCACCCAGGGTAAAGCTAATTTTGCAGTCAACGGCACTACTGCCACACTAATGACAGTAGCCAGCCAGCCTTTTGCAGCGATGCAAATTAAACAGCAGATGAGAGATCGCAATGTAAAAAAAGCTCAGGAATCTAAAACTATTCTGCAACGAGGCTTCAAAAGAACGCTAACATCGCATTTTCGAGGAGTTACAAGCAATTGCCTTTCCGCTCTGCTGATGTTTTCGATGGATTCAATGGACAGGCAGCAGGTAAAACGACGGGATGAAGGGAAGCTTGGTGATTTTGAAATGAGGGCAACACAGTTTGGTGTGGGTGCAACAGTGGGTTTTATCAATAATATTCTCAAAACCCACGCCAATGGCCGGATACTGGGCAAAACCCATCAGGAAATTTTCAGACAACTGGCTGCTACTGCCGCTAAAAACCCTAAGGTTTTTGTTGCCCAGTTAGCTTATGCAACGGCCATGGGAGGTGTCTCCAATCTGATGTGGAGCGGCACTCTTCAGGCACTGACTGCTACCCATGAAAAGGTTGCTGAATATTACGCTTCGAAAGATGAAACCTAAGTCCGCACTTCCTCCGGGGTGAGGTGAGATGGATTGAGCATACATTTCATCGAACACGCCAGAAAAGCAACAGCCATCAAGATAATCCTGAAAAACCCCTGAAAAAATAGTATTATCCCGACAGATTTATTGGGGCAAGAAATTTTCTTTCGGCCCTGACAAGCTTTACTAGTATTAAATTGTGTAGCTTCCAAGGCAGAGCAGTATTCGAAGCGTGTATCAGCAAACCCTCAGGAAATTTAAAGAGGCTTCTGAAGATGAATCTGTCACCTTACGACCAATGCCGCTGCGATGAAAAACAATGTAGCGTCGGACGCAGCTGTAACATTGTTGCTCTCCTGTTAACCATGGTTCTGATCTCAGGTCTGGCTCAGGCTTCTGTCTGAAAGGTTAACAACCGTTTCTGTATCCATCGCCTTTAAAGATGTAGTGATGGGTATAGATTCACTCACAACCCAAGCTAAAAGCCTTATAATTCCACCTCGATGTACTGAATCAGTTCCCTCCAGCATGCTTGATATCGTTCTCTACCAGCCAGAAATTCCTCCCAATACAGGGAATATCATCCGACTCTGTGCCAATACAGGTTTTCGCCTGCATCTGATCAGGCCTTTGGGTTTTGATCTTGATGATCAGCGTCTGAAAAGGGCCGGGCTGGATTACCATGAGTACGCCAATTTGCAGATTCATGATCACTATCAGGACTTTCTTCAAACAGTGAAACCCAAAAGAGTTCTGGCTTTGAGCACCAAAGGTACCACCCGCTACTCGAAACATGCCTTTGAACCCGGAGATGCCTTGATGTTCGGCCCGGAAACCAGAGGCCTGCCAGCCGATATTTTGAATAGCCTGCCAAAGGATCAGGTACTGCGTTTACCGATGTTGCCTGAAAGCAGAAGCCTGAACTTATCCAATACTGTGGCCGTTATGGTTTACGAGGCCTGGAAGCAGCTGGAATTTATTGGGGGTGAGTGAGAGAAGAGTGTGCCGGTCAACGCCCGGCACACTCTATTTATGAGCTATCTATTTATGAGCTATCTATTTATGAGCTATCTATTTATAAGCTATCAGTCCGTCAGTTAACGGTAGCTTCCTGCTGTTCACGCGCCTGCAGGTAGAGGGCGTCAAAATTGACAGGTGCCAGCATCAGCGGAGGGAAGCTGCCACGCAGAACCAGGTTATCAATGGCTTCACGTGCGTATGGAAACAGAATGTTCGGGCAGAAAGCACCCAGAGTGCGGTGCAATTCCTCATCACCCAATCCTTTGATGAGGAAAACTCCCGCCTGCTGAACTTCAGCCAGGAAAGCCGTTTCTTTCTCTTCTTCAGTGCCGTTCTGGACAGTAATGGTCAGAGACAGCACGACTTCATACATGTCATCGTGCAGCAGACGGTTAGTGGTGTTCAGATCCAGCTTAACTTCTGGCTGCCACTGCGCCTGAAACATTTCCGGAGACTTTGGCGATTCAAAGGACAGGTCCTTTACGTAAATACGCTGCAGCGCAAACTGCGCCTGATCTTGCTGCTGATTCTCAGCCATTATCTTTTCCTTAAAAACATCGGTTCTAAATTCGCTTCCCACTTATTAGTGGGGATAAAAATACCAGTATCAAGTCTGGTAACCAGCTACTTTCAAAAACGGGCTCGATCCCATGAAGCTTCAGGATACGAGTCCATTTTACTTCAGCAAGTCGTCCAGTCTGCCAGCAGATTCCAGAGCATACAGGTCATCACAACCCCCCACGTGGGTGTCTCCGATCCATATCTGGGGAACTGTGCGCGCACCTGCCTTGCGTGTCATTTCCTGACGGACATCGGGCTTACCGTCGACGCTGATAGTCTGGTAGCTGACCCCTTTGCTGTCCAGCAGCCTGAGCGCCTGATGGCAAAAGGGGCAATAAGCAGAAATATAAAGGGTAACCTGAGCCATCTGTTTTCCATTGTTGCTGACAATGATTCACTCGTCTATCCGGGAGTGAATCATTCTCTGTTAATCTACTTCTTAACCAGAGGGAGACTATCGGCCGTCCAGGTGCCAATACCACCTTTCAGTCGGACAACCTGCTCAAACCCGGCGTCTTTCAATTGCTTGCCAACGGTACCAGCATGCTGCCCCATGGCATCGACGATAACAATCGGCTTGTCTTTGTGTTTGTTCAGCTCGCCGATACGCTCAGCCACTTTGCCATAGGGCATGCTCACGGCATCAACGATATGACCTTTGCTAAAGTCGGTTTTTTCCCTGACGTCAAGTACTATAGCCCCCTGGTGGTTAATCAGCTGAGTCACTTCCTGAGAACCGACGCTCTGTCCGCCCTTACGCATCTCGGTAAAGAGCAGTGCACACACCAAAGCCAC
The DNA here is from genome assembly GCF_049310145.1 of Endozoicomonas sp. ALD068. Classification (NCBI taxonomy): domain Bacteria; kingdom Pseudomonadati; phylum Pseudomonadota; class Gammaproteobacteria; order Oceanospirillales; family Endozoicomonadaceae; genus Endozoicomonas; species Endozoicomonas sp. ALD068. The sequence goes on along the minus strand of NZ_JBLYNU010000004.1, from coordinate 6,532,607 downwards.
CAGAGAACCCACCAGCAGAGGGTGGTTGCCTATAAATTCAATAATCTGTTCCATACCGAACCAGTACTAATATGCCTTAACGAGGGGAAAACAGCTTACTGTCTCTCTATTTAAGGAGAGAACCGCGCCAGTTTTCGTAATTATTTTCCTTGAGGCGACAAGTATACAGGCTGCTAAATAGAGTTACGACTGTGTGAACTAAAAGTGCTCGCTAGTAAATGTCAGCATAACAGGTTATGTATACCCCTCTGAAAGCAGAGAAAATCAGGCTTTGGCGAAAACAATTGTTCTATTCTGCAAATTGTGAATTTCTATCTATCTGTCTCTGGAAACCAGCCGTAAAGCAGGTAGAATTCATGGCCTTCACCTCTCAAAACAGTCCTGAGCCAAAAATGCTGCTCAACCCGGTTTCTGAGAATAGCTGCAATGTTCGCAAAAGCAGTATTTCAAAGACACTATTTTGACCACCATTTTGGCCTTTATGCCCAAGGTTTGATCCATGACTGACAAGCGCAAAACCACCGCCCTGATCATCCTCGATGGTTACGGTTACCGAAAAGAACCTGATTCCAACGCTATCCTGGCTGCCAATACACCGGTCATGGACCGACTCCAGAAGGAGCATCCTTTCAGTTTTGTCTCAGGCTCCGGTATGGATGTGGGCCTGCCCGATGGTCAGATGGGTAACAGCGAAGTCGGCCACATGAACCTCGGTGCCGGTCGGGTGGTTTATCAGGACTTTACCCGTATTACAAAGTCCATTAAGGACGGTGACTTCTTCGAGAATAAAGCATTTACAGACACTATCGACAAAGCTGTCTCAGCAGGAAAAGCGGTTCACATCATGGGACTGTTATCTCCTGGCGGTGTTCACAGTCACGAAGATCATATCAACGCCATGGTGGAACTGGCTGCCAAACGAGGCGCCAAAGAAGTCTATGTTCACGCATTTCTGGATGGCCGCGATACGCCACCACGCAGCGCCGAAGCTTCTCTGGCAAAAGCCGACGCTCTCCTGAAGGAAAAAGGTATTGGCAGAGTGGCCAGCCTGATCGGTCGCTATTACGCAATGGATCGTGATAACCGCTGGGAACGAGTCCGGGAAGCCTATGACCTGATGACTCTGGGCAAAGCAGACTTTTCTGCCAAAACTGCTGTAGAAGGACTGCATGCGGCTTATGAGCGTGATGAGAACGACGAATTTGTAAAAGCTACCACCCTTGGTGAAAGCCCGGCCACCATCAATGACGGTGATGCGGTTCTGTTCATGAACTTCCGTGCCGACAGGGCCCGTGAAATCACCCGCGCCTTTGTAGAAAAAGATTTTGACGGTTTCCCACGCTCCAAACAGCCCGCAATGGCCGGATTCGTGATGCTGACTCAGTATGCTGCCAACATCGATACGATCTGTGCCTACCCACCGTCAGAACTCCCTAATACTTTGGGTGAATACATAGAAAAGCTGGGTAAAACACAGCTGCGTATTGCCGAGACTGAAAAATATGCCCACGTCACCTTCTTCTTCAGTGGCGGCAGGGAAGAGCCTTACAAAGGAGAAGAAAGAGTTCTGGTTGCTTCACCCAAAGTAGCCACCTACGACCTCAAGCCTGAAATGAGCGCTCCGGAAGTGACTGAAAAACTGGTCGCTGAAATCAAGAGCGGCAAGCATGACCTGATTGTCTGCAATTACGCTAACTGCGACATGGTGGGTCATACCGGCGTTTTTGATGCCGCTGTGAAAGCTGTGGAAGCCGTCGATCAAGCCATTGGCAGAGTTATTGCCGCGCTGGATGAAACCGGTGGTCAGTGTCTGATTACCGCCGACCACGGTAACGCTGAGCAGATGGTTAACCCTAAAACCGGTCAGGCTCACACAGCCCACACCTGCGAGCTGGTCCCTCTCGTTTACTTTGGACCCAAAGCCATTGACTTGAAAGACGGTATTTTATCTGACATTGCCCCTACCCTGCTGGACCTGATGGGTCTCGAGCAACCTGAAGAGATGACCGGTAAGTCGCTGGTGGGCTGATGCTTCCAGAATATTGGCAAAACAGGACTGGGAGCAGGACGCTGCCAGTCCAGAGCTGTTGTCAGGAGACAGCCAGCAGCTCAACTTCAAAGACCAGAGTTGCATAAGGGCCAATAGCACCACCTGCACCCTGGGCACCGTAAGCCAGATTGTATGGAATAAACAGTTTCCATTTGGAGCCGACGGTCATCAGCTGCAGGGCTTCTGTCCAGCCTGCAATAACGCCGTTAACGGGGAATTCGATAGGCTCACCGCGATCAACAGAACTGTCAAACACAGAACCGTTGAGCAAAGTACCATGATAGTGAGTGCGAACAGTGGAGTTGGGTCCCGGCTTTTCGCCATTCTCATCACCGGCTACCAGCACTTCGTACTGCAGGCCTGATTCAGTAACACTAACCTCCTCACGCTTGGCATTTTCAGCCAGGAACTTTTCACCCTCAGCAGACAGCTCCTTGGCTTTCTCGGCTTCCCTGGCCTGGATGCGCTGATGCATTTCATTGAACGCTTCCTGCAGAGCAGAATGCTCAACGGCACTTGGAGCCCCATTCAGGGAGTCAGCCAGACCGGCCAGAACGGCATCGATGGACAGACCTTCAACAGGATTGCTAGCCAGCTGGTCGCCCATTTGACGGCCAATACCATAGCTTACGCGCTCTTCGACACTTGTATATTCGGACATTGAATTATTCACTTTGGGTGAAACAGGTGTAAGCGATTCACATCGCTCAAGCTGACGCCACAAGCCTGCCTTTTCAGTATTCTTACGGCGAAAGGAAGCCATTGTACCACGAACCTGCCCGACTTCAGACTTAAAACCATAAAACAAGAATGTCGACAACAGCGGAACTAAAAGCCTGAAACTCCTGTCAAAACTTCGAGTCTTTAACAATTTTATAAGGAGTAACTCATGATTATCAGGAAAGTGCCTATTTTGTTCGTGGCCCTGTTTTCCATAAGCTTCAGTGCCATCCTCCAGGCTCAGGAAGAGCTGGTCTATGTACTCTGGAGCCTGGATTCCCGTGCCGAAATGTATCTGGTTCAGCGTCTGGACAATGAAAAACCCAGAGTTCTGGTCTCGATCAAGCGGGACATGTACATCGACGATGCGTATCTGGACCATGTTGGGAACATTGCTTACAAACGAAGCCGCACCGACATGATGAGGGGGGATTATGACCCCTCCCGAAACGCTGTGGCTGTGGCCAGAAAAATGGCCCGGGAAATGCTTGCAGAGCAGAAGCCGGTATTGGCCCAAAAGGGGATAGACCCTGCAAAAACACCCATTTCGTTCCTCTATGCAGTGGCTGGCTTTGATGCCGCTACGGCCAAAGAAGGAGATCTACGACACATCTTCTATGACCCACAGGATGCTATCGTCGTTCAGGAACATGCAGAAAAAGCCATTAAGGAAACCTTTCAGAGTAGCGGAATAGCTCTGACAGACATCAGGACTACCTACCATACCGCATTGATCGGGGAAGCTATGAAACTGATGAACGCAGAAGATGAGCTGTTCGTTTTTAAAACCACCTACGATGTGGTCTGTTCTATGGAGCAGGGCGAGTTAGAAGCCCTCGATATGAAAATGCTGTACAGTGATGACTTGGAGCGTGCCGCTGAAACCCCTGGCATGCCAATGATGATTCCCAAACCCGTTCCCAGTGGCAGCGTTCACAGCATCGGGGCCTTCGCCAGTGACGAGCTTTTTGCCAATACCGAAACAACAATAACATCTTGCAAAGACACTCTAACGGCATGTAAGGCAAAGCAGACACAATGGAAAGAGAAACTGGCACAATGGAAAGAGAAACTGGCACAATCGGAAGAACCTATCTCTCCCCAACAGTATCAGGAGATGGATTCAGAATTATCTGCCTGCGACGCCGATGTAGAGACCTGTCTGGGAGAAGTGGATCTGCTGCTAGGCCACAAGTATCTAAAACTACACATTGATCCAGAGGCGTCAGACACTGAGTTCTTTGACCGCTATTCGCAACGCAAGAGAAATAATGAGCTGGGCTACAAAATCCTGATGCTCAGACTGCAGGATGCAGAAGCGCCAACAGCTCTCAAAATGTGGTACGTTGATCAAATGAAAGACAACATGATACCCACTCTGAGTCAGATAGAGAAACTTGCTACAAGCATGATTGCCAAAGCGGCAGAAAAGGGAAAATCCAATCCGCCCAATGTCTACTTTCTTGGGGAGTACGCCGAAATCATCGAGATTAATTTTGTCAATGCCTTGTTCAGAGAGTTCCTTGAGAATTTGGGGCTGACATACTCCTACATCAACAAGCAGGAGACTGATCAATTGATAGTGGCTGGAGCTCTGAGGATTATCGACTCACTCCGTCAGGCTAATCACTAAGCCCGATAAGCGGGAGAGGTGCTATAAAGCTCTTCCGCGTTATTCCATTTGAGTTAGTTTTCTTTCCCTGTCCAAAGCCCATAATCTGAGTCTTAATCGCTTGGTCCATGTAAACGGGCCTTGGTGCATCACCTTTGAGTTTGAAGGGCAGGATGCAATCAGAGTTGATTATGAGCAGTACCACTGAGGAAGAAATTATGTCCAAGAGAATCAGAAGCAGAAAGCCGACCCATCCCGGACAGATTGTAAAAATGGATGTGCTTGAGCCTTTGAATCTTTCGGTCACTGAAGCGGCAAAAGTTCTGAATGTTTCCAGAAAGCATTTATCCGCTTTCGTGAACGAACGAATACCATGCAGCAAGGATATGGCTAAGCGCCTGGCTATTGCTCTGGGTACCTCTGTAGATGTATGGCTCGGAATGCAAAATGCTCTGGATATTTGGGAAATGGAAAACAGTGATGATGAGTGCTATCAGGCCGTCGGAAAACTGGCTACCGGCTGAAACGAATTCTGCACAGTCATCCACTTACGCGCTCTTCGACACTTGTATATTCGGACATTGAATTATTCACTTTGGGTGAAACAGGTGTAAGCGATTCACATCGCTCAAGCTGACGCCACAAGCCTGCCTTTTCAGTATTCTTACGGCGAAAGGAAGCCATTGTACCACGAACCTGCCCGACTTAAGACTTAAAACCATAAAACAAGAATGTCGACAACAGCGGAACTAAAAGCCTGAAACTCCTGTCCAATCTTCGAGTCTTTAACAATTTTATAAGGAGTAACTCATGATTATCAGGAAAGTGACTATTTTGTTCGTGGCCGTGTTATCCATAAGCTTCAGTGCCATCCTCCAGGCTCAGGAAGAGCTGGTCTATGTACTCTGGAGCCTGGATTCCCGTGCCGAAATGTATCTGGTTCAGCGTCTGGACAATGACAAACCCAGAATTCTGGTCTCGATCAAGCGGGACATGAGCATCGACGATGCGTATCTGGACCATGATGGAAACATTGCTTCCAAACGAACCCGCAGCGACATGGAGAGCGGTAATTATGACCCCTCTAGAAACGCTGTGGCTGTGGCCAGAAAAATGGCTCGGGAAATGCTTGCACAGCAGAAGCCGGTATTGGCCCAAAAGGGGATAGACCCTGCAAAAACACCCGCTTCGCTCCTCTATGCTGTGGCTGGCTTTGATGCCGCCACGTCCAAAGAAGGAGATTTACTGCAGGTCTTCTATGACCCACAGGATGTTATCGTCGTTCAGGAACATGCAGAAAAAGCCATTAAGGAAACCTTTCGGAGTAGCGGAATAGCTCTGACAGACATCAGGACTACCCACCATACCGCATTGATCGGGGAAGCTATGAAACTGATGAACGCAGAAGATGAGCTGTTCGTTTTTAAAACCACCCACGATGTGTTGTGTTCTATGGAACAGGGCGAGTTAAAAACCGTTGATATGAAAATGCTGTACAGGGATGACATAGAGCGTGCCGCTAAAACCCTTAGCATGCCAATGATCGCTGCCAAACTGCCCCTTCCAAGTGGCAGCGTTCACAGTATCGGGGCCTTCGCCAGTGACGAGTTTTTTGCCAATGCCGAAACAACATATTGCGAAGACACTTATACGGCATGTAAGGCAAAGCAGACACAATGGAAAGAGAAACTGGCACAATCAGAAGAATCTATCTCTCTCCAACAGTACCGGGAGATGGATTCAGAATTATCTGCCTGCGACACCGATTTAAAGGCCTGTCTGATAGAACAGCGACTGATACTAAGCCGCCAGTATCTGAAACAACAAATTGATCCAGAGGCGTCAGACACTGAGTTCTTTGACCGCTATTCGCAACGCAAGAGAAATAATGAGCTGGGCTACAAAATCCTGATGCTCAGACTGCAGGATGCAAAAGCGCCAACAGCTCTCAAAATGTGGTATGTTGCTCAAATGAAAGACAACATGATACCCACTCTGAGACAGATAAAGAAACGCGCTGCAAACATGATTGCCAAAGCGGCAGAAAAGGGAATATCCAATCCGCCCAATGTCTACTTTCTTGGGGAGTACGCCGAAATCATCGAGATTGATTTTGTCAATGCCTTGTTCAGAGAGTTCCTTGAGAATTTGGGGCTGAAGTACTCTTACATCAACAAGCAGGAGACTGATCAATTGATAGCGGCTGGAGCTCTGAGGATTATCGACTCACTCCGTCAGGCTAATCGCTGAGCCCGATAAGCGGGAGAGGTGCTATAACGCCCTTCCGCGTTATTCCATTTGAGTCAGTTTTCTTTCCCTGTCCAGAGCCCATAATCTGAGTCTTAATGCTTTTGTTCACTACCCCCCCCCCGATGGGTTGTACCACGAACCTGCCCGACTTCAGACTTAACACCATAGGTATTGATAAAACAAGAATATCGACAACAAAGGAACTAAAAGCCTGAAATTCCTGTCTAAACTTTGAGTCTTTATGAATTTGTAAGGAGTAATTCATGATTATCAGAAAAGTACCTATTCTGTTCGTGGCCCTGTTTTCCATAAGCTTCAGTGCCATCCTCCAGGCTCAGGAAGAGCTGGTCTATGTACTCTGGAGCTTGAATTCCCGTGCCGAAATGTATCTGGTTCAGCGTCTGGACAATGACAAACCCAGAGTTCTGGTCTCGATCAAGCGGGACATGAGTATCGACGAAGCGTATCTGGATCATGTTGGGAACATTGCTTCCAAACGAACCCGCACCGACATGAAGAGCGGTGATTATGACCCCTCCCGAAACGCCGTGGCTGTGGCCAGAAAAATGGCCCGGGAAATGCTTGCAGAGCAGAAGCCGGTATTGGCCCAAAAGGGGATAAATCCTGCAAAAACACCCGCTTCGTTCCTCTATGCAGTGGCTGGCCTTGATGCCGCCACGGCCAAAGAAGGAGATGTACTACACATCTTCTTTAACCCACAAGATGTTATCGACATTCAGAAACAGGCAGAAACTGCCATTAAGGAAACCTTTCAGGATAGCGGAATAGCTCTGACAGACATCAGGACTACCCGCGATACCGCATTGATCGGGGAAGCTATGAAACTGATGAACGCTGAAGATGAGCTGTTCGTTTTTAAAACCACCTACGATCTGGTGTGCTCCATGGAGCAGGGAACCTTAAAAACCGTTGATATGAAAATGTTCTATAGAGATAGCAAAGAGGATTTCAGAGATAGTTTCAAGATGCCAGTAATGAGGGTTCCCAAGCCACGCAAGCCCCCCAAATCCATTCCCAGTGGCAGCGTTCACAGCATTGGCGCCTTCGCCAGTGACGAGTTTTTTATCAATACCGAAACAGATTGCAAAGACAATTTACAGACATGTCGGGCAAAGATGAAACGATGGGAAGAATACAAGTCTGACCAACAGTTCCAGGAGATTACTTCAGATGCATATGCTTGTCTTGAAGGAACAAAAACCTGTATGGAAGAGCTGAAACTGCAAGCAGACAAGATCGCTGCCTACTTCTATCTGAAGCAAAATATTGATTCAGAGGCATCAACCTCTGAGTTCTTTGACCGCTATTCCCAACGCAAGAGAAAAAATGAGCTGGGCCATAGAATCCTGTTACTCAGACTACAGGATTCAGAAGCACCAGTGGCTCTCAAAGAGTGGTATGTTGACCATATGAAAGCCACCATGGAACCCACTCTGAGAGAGATCCAGAAACGTGCTGCAGGCATGATCGCCAAAGCGGAAGAAAAGGGAAAATCCAATCCGCCCCATGTTTACTTTCTGGGAGAGTACGCCGAAATCAACGAGATTGATTTTGTCAATGCCTTATTCAGAGAACGCTTTAAGGAATGGGGGCTGACTTACTCCTACATCAACAAGCAGGAGACTGATCAATTGATAGCGGCTGGGGCCCTGAGGGTTATGCACTCACTCCGTCAGGCTAATCACTGAGACCGATAAGCGGGAGAGGTGCTATAAAGCTCTTCCGCGTTATTCCATTCGAGTCAGTTTTCTTTCCCTGTCCAAAGCCCAACAGGCAAAATCTTCAGCCAACTCAATCTGCCCACTGAAAACCGATTGAGCTTCGCTTCTGAGTGCTTCAACCGATGAGGCAAAGTCAGACGCATGTTTTCGATAACGACCACTGATGTGAGTCAGGATGATATGACTGACTCCACCTTTTTCCGCTGCTTCACCCACCATTCTGGCGGTACTGTGCATATATTGGGGTCCGACTTTTTTCAGAACAGGTTCCGTAAAGGTGGCTTCATGCACCAGCACATCAACACCTTTCATGGCGTCTATCAGCAGATCAGGCTGGTCATTATCGCCACCAATAATAGCCACCCTGCCTGACCGGGGCGGCTGCCTTACATCTCGAGGATGAATAACCCTGCCATCCGGTGAGGTGACACTATTGCCATTTTGCAATGCACCCCAAAGCGCTCCCCTTGGCACGCCCAACGCTTCCAGTTTGTCCTGATCCATTGATTGAATAACAGGCTTCTCTGCGAAGCGATAGGCATAGCTGGGAACGCGATGGGACAGCTCATGGGAAGTCACTTTAAAATTCTTATCCTGAAAGTGAAAACCCGATTGATCACTGCGAATAAAATTCAGTTCAAAGGGCATATTGCGAACGGCAGCACATTTGAGTGAGTGTCTGACAAAACTTTCCACGCCTTCTGGTGCACAGATTGTTAAGGGGGCTCTCCTGCCCTGCATACTGGCACTGGTGATCAAGCCTGGCAATCCAAAAATATGGTCACCATGAACGTGGGTAATGAAAATACCTGCAAGATTGGACAGCGTGTAACGGTTCTTTGTTCGCTGAGGGCTTTCTATCTGCTGAGGGCTCTTTATCAACAGTCGCTGCTGAGTTCCTTCACCACAATCAACCAGATACCAGTCTCGACTTTCATCCAGAGCCAGGGCCATTGCGGTCACATTTCTGTCTGCGGTAGGAGACCCTGCCGAGGTTCCGAGAAAAGTAAATCTCATAAAATCGTCGTTTACCTGCACAGTATTCCCAGATGGGTTATGCCGTCTTTCTGCTTTTGAAACAGCATAACACGTTACAGGGAGCGGAAAACAAATCGGAAGCAACCTGCATATAAGTATGTGAAAGCCCGATCATTCAGGGCATACTGAAACATCTACTAAAAAAATCAATGGCATTTGAGTATGAGAATCACGGCTGCAAACCTGATGTTCGCCGTAGTCCTGACTCTGTTCAATTTTATGAACAGCGGAACGGCCCACGCAGAATCCGTGGAAAAAGAATCACCCCAGACTCAGCTGGAGGCGATCAACGGGGACATTAAACATCTGAAAAAGCTGCTGGACAAGCTCAACAACGAACGCTCATCTGCCGAGAGGCACTTGCAATCTACCGAAACAGAAATAAGCCAGCTGCAAAACTCTATTCGTAAAATAGAAAAAGCTCTTGAGCAGGGGCAAGCCGACATAAAAAAGCTCGAAAGCCGTCAGCAGGCTCTGACGGCGCAGAAAAATAAAGAAAAAAGTCGCATCGCCAACAGTGTACGCTCCATTTATTTTGCCAGCCGCGACAATCGGCTGAAGTTACTATTGAATCAGGAAGATCCGGAAGAAGTATCCAGACACCTGACCTACCTGAAGCATCTTCAGAAAGCTCAGCTGGAGGCTATCGAAGCTTTCGAGAAAACGCTGACCGACATAGAAGACAACAGACAACAGCAGCAGGCTCTGAACGACAGACTGGAAAAACAGCAAGCGGACCTTACCCAAAAACAGGACCGGTTGATTAAATCCAGAAATGACCGGAAGCAGTTAATTTCCAGAATCAATGATCAATTCAAAAGCAATGACCGGGAGCTGGACTCCCTCAATCGACAAAAGCAACAGCTGCAGGCACTTCTGGCCCAACTGGCTGCCAGAAAACCAGCCAGTTCTCCTATTCAGCAGTCCAGGGGAAAACTTTCCTGGCCGGTTAAAGGTCGGGTTTTGTACGGTTTCAACCAGCAGCGACCAGATACTCGAATTCGCTGGAAGGGGATTCTTATTTCGGTAAAAGCCGGAACCAAAGTCAATGCCATACACGACGGCACTGTCATTTTTTCTAACTGGCTAAGAGGTTACGGTCAGCTGATTATTGTAGACCATGGTAATCACTACCTGTCGCTTTACGCACACAACCAATGGCTACTGAAGAAAGAAGGTGAGACAGTTCTGGCCGGAGAGGAACTGGCACTCAGCGGTCAGTCAGGGGGGCAGAACGAACCCGGAGTCTATCTGGAAATCCGACACAGGGGAAAACCGCAGAATCCAGTTCCATGGTTATCAAAATTGTAACAGAGGAATCATAAAAAATCGTCCCATAAAAGATTGCAGAAACGGTGGGTTGAACCGATAAAACAGAGAGCTTTGGGTTTTCTTATCCCTTATTTTTCCGGCTGAACCTGAAGCTTGAAAGACAGTGCACAGCGCAGTCTGTTAAATAAAGCTGCCTATACTTCAGTACCGGACCACCGGGATGTCGGCCACCGGGATGTCGGCCACCGGAATCGGACCACCAGAATGCCGGACCACCGGAATGCCGGACCACCGGGATGCCGGACCACCGGGATGCCGGACCATCCAAACCACGAACATTGCCGCAGGATCAGAAATAGCGGCATTTTCACCATAAATGTGCAGGGAGAATTCATGACAACATCTTTTTCTACTTCCCGGCAGCCGATGCCACAATGGATAAAAGCCGCTGTGCTGGCATTGGCATCCGGGTTTGCCCTGCAAGGCTGGTCAGCCCCTGTTGACCGGGGAGATAAGCCCGCCCCGGCAGCGGTTGAACCCGCCGAGTCAGAAGCCGATGACAAAGCGGCAAAGGAAGAGAAGAAAGGCGCACTGCCACTGGAAGAATTGCGTACCTTCACCGAGGCCCTGCAACTTATCAAAAGTGCCTATGTTGAAGATATAGATGACAAGACGCTTCTGGATAATGCCATCCAGGGTATGGTTTCAGGCCTGGACCCCCATTCCTCTTACCTGAAACCAGACGAATTTAAAGAACTTGAAATCAATACCTCCGGCAAGTTTGGCGGACTGGGTATCGAAGTCGGAATGGAAAATGGTTTTATCAAGGTCATCGCTCCTATTGATGACACCCCGGCCCAGAAAGCCGGTGTAAAGGCAGGCGACCTGATCATCAAGCTGGATGACACTTCCGTGAAAGGTATGACTCTGATGGAGTCTGTCGATAAGATGCGTGGCAAGCCCGGAGAGCCTATCAAGTTAACGATAGTTCGTGAAGGGGCGCCCAAACCCATTAACCTGGTTGTCAAACGCGACATCATCAAAGTACAGAGTGTCAAGTCCCGGGTTCTGGAGGATGGCTATGGTTACATTCGCCTGAGCCAGTTCCAGTCTGAGTCTGACAAGGAGCTGGTTGAACACCTTAACAAACTCAAAAAATCTCAGAACGGGAAACTGAAAGGTCTGGTACTGGATCTTCGAAATAACCCCGGCGGAGTTCTTCAGTCAGCAGTGGGAGTTGTAGACGCCTTTATCAAAGAAGGACTGATCGTCTACACCAAAGGAAATATCCCCAACTCTCAGCTCAGCTTTAAAGCCAGCAAAGATGATCCTTCCGAAGGTATGCCCCTGGTAGTGCTGATCAATGGTGGTTCAGCATCGGCTTCTGAAATCGTCGCTGGAGCCCTGCAAGACCATCACAGAGCCGTTCTGGTCGGCACCGAATCTTTCGGCAAAGGCTCCGTTCAAACCGTACTACCTCTGAGAAATAATAAAGAGAAAGGTCTGAAACTTACTACGGCTCTCTATTACACGCCCAATGGTCGTTCAATTCAGGCCGAGGGTATAAAGCCTGATATTTTTGTACCAAGGGCTAAAGTGACACCTGAAGAAGACGTATCCGATTACAAGGAGGCGGACTTGCAGGGTCATCTTACCAACGGCAATAAAAAGACTGAAAAAGGCAAACACAAGAAAAGCAAACAGCTCAAAGACAAGCAGAAGGACGAGTCGGGTTCTCTGGCCGAGCAAGATTATCAGTTAAGCCAGGCTCTTAATGTTCTTAAGGGCATTCATATAAATGCTACCCGGGACAAGAAAAAGCCCTCTGCATTGGCCGAAGAACCCAAAGAGACTATAAAAACAGCAACGACTCTTTAAGCTTCGTAAAAAAACCGTCTGGAACCGTTCAGACGGTTTTTTTACAAGCCATTAAAAAACAGAAAGCCAGATGCTTTCACTGCATTTCAGAACCTGAATTCAATCCCCAGACTGATGACAGGCTGATCTCTACTGTCAGACCTGGTACGTTGCAATAACGTGTTGGCTGTAGACTCCGAAACAGTGCTCTCTACCGCTTCAGGCCCTGTGTCCAGAAAAGTACCTAAGTCAACACTGAGATCGACTCGTTTTGCATCATCAAGAAGTTTTTTCCAACCGACACCGACATAGGCTTGCTGCCCTTCACCAGAAAAATAGGCCTTCCCCAGTTTCTTCGAGTCGCCCGAAAATGCTCCTGCAGAGACCCTGAAGCCACTTTCAAAGGGGTAGTAATCAATCAACAGACCGTTTTTTGAAGCAGAGCTGTGAGTATCGGGAACAGAAAGACCATCACCGATCAACGAATAAGCACGAAGACCAAAAGTGTGGCTGCTTGCTGGTTGTTGGCTGCTCAAAACCTCACCGCCGGTTTCTACAGGGATAAAGTCGGCATCATCTGCCAGAGTATTTACGGAAAGCATGATGCAGACTGCGAAGATTGAAGGACCGCCGTTCATTATCCTTTCTCCGGGAATCACGATTTGGAACAGGGATCTTTCCCCTATCCTCTCCGGAAAAGCCGAAGCAAGTCAACCATTCAACGAGTGAATCCTGAAAGCAACTCACGAATTCTCCTTCTGATCATCTGACTCCCATATTGATAAACTATCTTTTCTTAATGAAAAAACTTCTCACCATTTTCATCAACGATGGGTGACGAGAAATAGTTTTACTCGAAATAGTTTTACGAGAAATAGCTTTACGAGAAATAGCTTCAATCGCTCATGGTCATTAAGTTTGGCCGTTCTTTCCCTTCTGGACCCCGACATGCAAACCGACAACAACCCACAATCTGGCTGCGTACCTCCTTCTGAAATTGCCCGTCTGGCAGAAGACGCCGCTGTGGGTAAAACTCAAAAGCACCCTGAAGTGACCTTTGTCCTTGCCGTTCTGGCCGGTATTTTTATCTCTCTGGCGGGCATGTTTTACACCATCGTCACCACAGGAACAGAGGGCCTGCCCTATGGTATGACCAAGCTGGTCGGTGGACTGACTTTCAGCATGGGTCTGATGATGGTCGTACTCTGTGGAGCCGAACTGTTTACCAGTAATACCCTGTTGCTGATGGGTCGCGCCACCCGTCGTCTCAACATAGCCCAGATCACCAGGAACTGGACACTGGTCTACTTCGGTAACATGACCGGTGCCTTTTTCATGGTGGTCATGCTCATGGGAGTGAGTCAATACCAGGGCGCTCATGGTGAGGTAGGCATCAACTACATGTACATTGCCAATGCCAAAATGGGTCACAATTTCATTCAGGCCATGATGCTGGGTATCCTCTGTAATCTTGTTGTCTGTCTCACTTACTGGATGACTCTGAGCGCACGTTCTGCAGCCGGAAAAATGCTCGCTTGCACATTACCCGTCGCCTGCTTCCTGGCAGCCGGATTTGAGCACTCCATTGCCAACATGTTCCTGCTGCCTATGGGCTTGCTGATCAAAAACATTGCCGCGCCTGAATTCTGGGCAGCCACAGGCTATAGTGCTGACTCTTTCAGCAATATCACTGCCTTCAACATGATTGTCATGAATATCATCCCTGCAACCATCGGCAACATTATTGGTGGTGGTGTCATGGTAGGTCTGAGCTACTGGTTTGTTCACCTTCGCGAACGTGACTGAGCCCTCATTAAGATAAGGCTGCATTGACGCAGCCTCCCTGCTCAACCACAGTGGTCTTATATCTGGTTTTCATGACATCACCCTTATAAGACTTTAATTCGACAGGCGTTTTTTCTGAATGGTGCTACATTATTCCCTAAGTTGACTTTGAGTCTGAACAGATGAACGACAAAGATAATCTTTCGTCTCCTCCGCTGGTAAAAGATTTTTTTTCCGTAAAAACACTGCCACCTTTGTTTTTTCGGCCCCTTCTATCCTGACGTGTTCCACTTTTTCTTAAAAGTTCATGGAAGTTTTCATGAGATCTTTCCTTAAATGCTCTGTTGTCCCTGATGGCTACTCCAAAGAGCAGCACGAACGCTATTCAAGATTAAGATTGCAGATTCTGCTCGGGGCTTTTCTATCTTATTCGGCCTATTACCTGGTTCGGAAAAACTTTGTCATGGTCATGCCCGACCTGATTTCAGAAGGCTACAGCAAATCTGAACTCGGAATGGCGCTATCAGCGCTGGCCCTCAGTTATGGAATCAGCAATCTGGCCATGGGATATCTGGCAGACCGTATTGATGTCCGTAAGTTAATGCCTTTGTGCCTTCTGGGCTCGGCGATACTCTCTCTGGTTCTTGGCTTTTCACCATTGCTTCAGTTCCCGCTGATAATGATAGTGATCACCCTGGCCCTCAATGGCTGTATACAGGGTTCAGGATGGCCATGCAGTGCCAAACTGATTGCTCACTGGTTCGTCAGGCAAGAGCGTGGCACAGCCATGAGCATTTGGAACCTGTCGCATAATGTCGGCTGCGGCCTGCTGGGGCCCATTGCCATATTGGCAGTAACACTCTTCGGTAGCTGGCAAAGCAAGTTCTTCGTTCCAGCTTTTATAGCCATCATTATTGCCATACTGGGGTATCTGCTCTTACGGGACAGACCTTCTCAATGTCAGCTACCGTCGCCTTCTGCGGAATTGCCGGAAGAACTGGAGATAGAACGACACAAGACGTCCTTTGTCCGAACGCTTCAGCTGTTCAGCCAGCATTGCCTGACTCTGCCACCGCTCTGGATTCTGGCCGTCGTGAACGCCTGCACTTATTTCATTCGTTACGGTGTTATTGATTGGGCTCCAGTCTACCTGACAGAAACCAAAGGCTTTAGCTTCAACGCCTCCAGCTGGGCTTTCTTCGCTTTTGAGTACGCCGCTATTCCCGGAACCCTTATTTGCGGCTACGTGAGCGATAAGCACTTCAAAGGCAAGCGTGCTCCCATGAATGCACTTTTTATGGCACTGGTACTCATTTCGGTCATTGCATACTGGAACTCACCACCGGGCGACACCACTCACGCCGTACTCTCGCTGATCTCCACCGGCTTTTTAATCTACGGCCCGGTCATGCTGGTACACGTTCATATTATTGATCTGGTACCTTTGCCCTTTGCAGCCACTGCGGCCGGTTTCTGTGGTCTCTTTGGCTATATTTTCGGAGCCACTTCCGCCAACCTGTTACTTGGAAAAGTACTCGACCTCTACGGCTGGGATGCCTGCTTCCAACTGCTAGCCGGTGCCAGCTTCCTGGCTCTGCTATTGCTTTTACTGCTCTGGCTATGGGAAAACAGGCACCCTGACCCTACGTTCGAGTTCAGCCCGACCACACCGCAATCCATGACCCTTTCATCAAAATAAAAAAGGTCTTCCCTGAACTAAAATCCCGAGAACAAATACCCATAACAATGATAAGGTGCTCTCAACACTGACTAACGCCAAGGCTTTAGGTACACTTATGAGTTAACGCGCAATCAGACCCAACAAGGATTTCATGCGTAACGACTATACAGCGGAAGCCATTGAGGTACTCAGTGGCCTGGACCCGGTTCGCAAACGTCCGGGCATGTACACAGACACAACCCGGCCCAACCATTTGGCTCAGGAAATCATCGACAACAGTGTCGACGAGGCGCTGGCCGGGTTTGCCAGCAAGATCAAGGTTATCCTGCACAAGGATAACTCTCTGGAAGTCACTGATGATGGCCGGGGTATGCCCACGGATATTCATCCGGAACACGGAATAACCGGCATAGAGCTGATCCTGACCCGGCTGCACGCCGGTGGTAAATTCTCCAACAAGAACTACCAGTTCTCTGGTGGTCTGCACGGAGTGGGGGTATCGGTTGTTAACGCACTGTCGACACGTCTTGAAGTCACTGTTCGCAGAGATGCAAAAGTCTCCCTGATTACCTTCAGGGATGGCTACAAAGACCAGGATCTGCACGAGATCGACACCTGTGGACGTCGCAATACCGGCACGACAGTTCGTTTCTGGCCCGATGCCAGCTACTTTGATTCAGCCAAATTCTCGGTCAACAAACTCAAGCACGTACTGCGTGCCAAAGCCGTACTCTGCCCCGGCCTGAACATCGAGTTTGTCGATCACCACACCGGCGATACCGATGAGTGGTACTACGAAGATGGCCTCACCGACTACCTGAAAGGTTCGACCCGGGAATACGAAACCCTGCCACAGGAACCTTTCACAGGTTCACTGCAGGGTGAAAAAGAAGCGGTAGACTGGGCAGTACAATGGCTTCCTGAAGGTGGTGAATTGCTGACAGAAAGTTACGTCAACCTGATTCCAACTCCCCTGGGCGGGACACACGTCAATGGTTTAAGAACCGGCTTGCTGGAAGCGATTCGCGAATTCTGTGAATTCCGTAACCTCTTACCTAAAAGCATCAAACTGGGCCCGGACGATATCTGGGAAAACTGCTCCTACGTTCTCTCAGCCAAACTGGCTGACCCGCAATTCTCAGGTCAAACCAAAGAACGTCTGTCCTCAAGAGAATGCGCTACCTTTATTTCCGGCGTTGCCAAAGATGCTTTCAGTCTCTGGCTCAACCAGCACCATGCAGAGGGTGAGCTGCTGGCAGAACTGTGCATCAATAACGCCCAGAAGCGGATGCGCAAGTCCAAAAAAGTAGCCCGTAAAAAAATCACTCAGGGACCTGCCCTGCCCGGAAAGCTGGCAGACTGTTCAAGCCAGGATTTGAATTACACCGAATTGTTCCTGGTCGAGGGTGATTCTGCAGGGGGCTCTGCAAAACAGGCCAGGGATCGTGAATATCAGGCGATTCTGCCACTGCGCGGTAAAATCCTGAACACCTGGGAAGTGGATTCGAGCGAAGTACTGGCCTCTCGTGAAATTCATGATATTTCTGTAGCCCTGGGCGTTGACCCGGGTTCAGACAAACTCGACGGTCTGCGCTACGGTAAAATCTGCATCCTGGCGGATGCCGACTCTGATGGTCTGCACATTGCCACGCTACTCTGTGCACTGTTTGTACAACACTTCAGAGCTTTGGTAGAACAGGGACATATCTATGTAGCCATGCCTCCCCTTTACCGAATCGATGTCGCCAAAGAAGTTTACTACGCTCTCGATGAAGCAGAAAAAGAAGGCGTTCTGGAACGAATCAGGGCCGAAAAGAAACGGGGCAAAGTCAACGTACAGCGTTTCAAGGGTCTGGGTGAAATGAACCCGTTACAGCTTCGTGAAACCACCATGTCTGCCGACACTCGTCGTTTGGTTCAGTTAACGCTGGAAGACTTTGAGCTGACCCATGAAGAGATGGACATGCTACTGGCCAAAAAACGGGCTGGCGATCGCAAGAGCTGGCTGGAGGCTAAGGGGGATTTGGTGGAGATTTCCTGAGTGTGGATTTTTAGGTAAAGATTACTTAAACAACCAGAGTGTGCTTGAGATCTGTTTTGGAGGTTGGCAGTCAACCTCTAATAACACCTACCGATGAAATATTCATAATGATACCGTTCCAACCATTACACGATGGACGCCAATAATGAACGAAGCCATGATCAATCCGGAGATCGTCCATTGGGCCCGGGAGCGTGCCGGGATGGCTCCTGCTGATCTGGCGAGAAGAAAAAAGAGAAAAAAAAAAGAGAAAAAAAGACACCCATAAATTTGCTTTCCCATCCACCTGGTCTACTTTTTCACCCACCACTGATTTTTTACCCAGACAGGTGAGTTCATGGCTCAGGCCCGCAATACTCTGATTGACCCCGGCTCAACGCCTTATTACCACTGCATGGCAAGATGTGTTCGTCAGGCTTACCTCTGTGGAGAGAACCACCTGACTGGCAAGAACTACGAGCATCGCCGCCAATGGGTGGTGGATAAACTTCAGGAACTGGTTGCAGTCTTTGCTATCGAAGTTTGCGCTTACGCTGTCATGTCGAATCATTATCATGTGGTTTTGCACATCAATCAGTCATCTGCCAGGAGCTGGTCACGGAATGAAGTGCTGCATCGTTGGACGACCTTGTTCAGAGGTCCACCTCTGGTGCAAAGGCATCTGGCCGCTGACAAACTGGGCAGCGCTGAATTGGCCCGTATTGATGAATATGCTGAGGAATACCGGCGTCGTTTAACGGATATCAGCTGGTTTATGCGCTGCCTGAATGAACATCTTGCTCGTGAGGCCAATAAAGAAGATGAGTGTAAAGGACGCTTCTGGGAAGGTCGCTTTAAAAGCCAGGCATTGCTGGACGAAGCAGCGTTACTGACCTGCATGGCCTATGTTGACTTGAATCCGATTCGGGCAGGAAAGGCAGAAATACCGGAAGAGTCGAACTACACGTCGATTCAGGAACGAGTGGAGCAGGTTAAACATTCTGAGACTAAAAAACAGCCGCTGACCCTGAAACCTTTCTGTTTGCAGGGACAGGAAGCGGACGTTGCCCTTCCCTACCTTCTTCACGACTATCTGGAACTGGTTGACTGGAGTGGCCGCATTGTCAGGACAGACAAGAAAGGTTCCATCCCGTCGTGTACCCCTCCTATTCTTCAAAGACTGGAAATTGATCCGGATGAGTGGCTGAAAACCATGCAATGGAATAATCGTTTTTATCGGGCAGTTGGCCGTCTGGAGGCGATGAAGGCTTATGCAATTGAAGCCGGACAGAAGTGGCTTCGAGGTTTAAATGTCTGTAGTCGTTTGTATATGATAGGTTAGCGTAGAAGTCAGTTAAGACGTCAAAGACCCTCTCTTTATCTCTCTTCGACTCATGTCGGAATGAATTTGCATTGTCTGAATTATGGCTTGAACAGCCTCTGTTCGTTGGATGGCAATGTGTAGTTCGATGATACGCTACTTGAAGATAGATTTTCTGATCCTTTTTGGGAATACAATTTTTGAATGTCTTGTTTTTATTTTTATGGGTGTCTTATTTTTTTTCTTATGGGTGTCTTATTTTTTCTGCGGAGATTGTCCATTGGGCGCGGGAACGTGCCGGGATGGTTCCTGCTGATCTGGCGAGAAAGCTAAAACAGAAGCCCGAAAAACTGCTTGAGTGGTAGCAGGGCAAAAGTCGGCCCAGTTTTGCCCAGGCTCAGAAGCTGGCGTGACAGCTCCGGGTAACTACTTATCGATATATGTCCATGCCCCGTAGTACGGCCCATGTCCATCATCACAACCAGCTGTACTGCGATGCGCCTCCGGATAATAATGATTCCACCAGAAGACTGCATCAAGATTCGCACTTATTTCAGTTTTCACAGCACATTTAAAAACTTTGTCGTGCCACTTATAATTAGAGAATACTTTTAACTTAATTTCTTTTTTAATATTTCTATTTTTGCATTCTGACAGTAAAAATACAGCATTTTGTTTTTCAGCTATATTGCCCAGAATGGCATATCCTTCGTTGTCAAGACGATAGGGCCAAACATCGTACCAGCGCAGTTTTTCTGAAGTTATGTCCCACACAGGAAGGAAATTGATAACCCTGTGTGAATCTCCAAGTTTGATATCTCTTCTTCCATTGACAACAACATAATACTCATTCTCAAATTGCTTAGAAAGCATTCTTTGCACTGCCATACGACCACAGTCGTACTGCCATTTTTTATCAGGCATCAAGCCACAATAATCAACAACACCAGGGATAATTTCATTCAATAAAAGTTTATCACCCACCGATTCCTTGCCAGCTCTGATGCCACCTACAACCTGCAGCAGTTGCTTTGTTGTCATTTGAGATAGCAGGTAGTACCTGGCATGAGCTAATATAACCTTGCTTCCCTTCTGTATTTTTTGTGCTCTTTGGTTCTCGAAGAAAGTTTTTTTATTCATAAATTCAAAAGCTGCTTTTTTACGAATGAACGAGAAAATCTGATAATCAACAACTCTGTAATTTTTATCGAGATCGCACAATGTCTGCAGTATATACCTATTTAATCCTGTGTAATCATCTAAATTAAGGCAAGGATTTTCTATGCCATCACTACCGGACTCCTGCATGTATTGTCGCGCCACGTAACCGCTTAGCTTGTAGCCTATAAAAACTGAAATACCTACCAAAAAAGCTCTGAGCCATGACCTTTTAGTCGGTTCATACTCATATCGTTCTGAGCTTTTTAATTTAGCTTTACGTCTGTTTTTTTTGCCGGTTAGCTTATTATTCTGGTCTAGTCGGTGGCTAACATTATTAATTGGATTTTTTAAATTTTTCGAGGTTTCATTATCGACTTCAAGGCATTTTTCATGTGTTTTTTTATACTCTGAAACTTCTTTTTTAAGCCTTTCATTATCTGCCTGAAATTCGTCACACCTGATATTTGATACTTCCAACTTTTTTTTAATATTGAGTACTTCAAGATCAAGCTGACTGATTTTTTCTTTATACCTATCAATCCCCTTTCTTTTATCTTGAGCTTGAACCAGATCTTGCTTTATTTTTTTTAGTTGTTGCTCAAGACTTTTTATTTCTTTATCAAGATTTACATTTTTTTCCTCATAGCTTTTATTCAGTTTATTTAATAACAATATTTTTTCACTCATTTTCTTATTAGCAGACTTCCTGTCAGCTATCTCTTTACCTTCCTTCGCCAGCTTCTGCTGAAATTCATGAAATAATTGCTTTCGCTCCTCTTCCTTTTTGGCAAGACTGATTTCATTAGCTTTTAAAGCATCCAAAACTTTTTGTTTCAAAATTTTTAATTGTTGTTCCTTATTATTTAATTCACAGGTCAGTTCATCAATGCGCTCCTTCATCACTTCAATCGTGGCTGACTTGGAATGAGTACTCCTGTGAGTTGGCTGTAATGGTAATTCACCTGTCTGCCGATCTATGTCGTCTAAAAGCATACTGAAGAAATAATTCTGTGAAAAAACCGATTTCAAATAGAGGGCACGGTCCCAATGCTTGCCCTGCTTACGAACAGAGGTATTGCGAACCAAGGCATCAGCGTTTAGCCCCCTGACGATGCTCTCATAAATAACCAGTTCCTCTGACTGAAAAGTCGCCTTTGATCCAGGAATCGCCATAGCGACATCCAGGCTTGGGAGGAAGGCGTTGATTGACCCGCTATCAACCTCGAAATCAAACACATACAGGTTATAGGCTTCAGGATCAGGCCTCTGTCCGGGAAAAGAAAACAACATTTTTTTACGGGGTTCTGATACTTTAAAACCAACCAGTTTTGTGTCCAGCCACTGTTTTAAATCGTCTACTTTGTCGTACCCAAGCAGCACATCAATATCATCCGTAACAGGCTCGTTATCCTTGAATTTAAGCTGATGTCCAAACCCGTATTTGGTTATGTACGCTCTTACAGACTCTCCTCCATACAAGCAGCTACCCGTTTCTTTCTCTACACAAAAGGCTTCGATAATATCCTTGAGGCCATCGCGCAGATTAATAATAGTCTGAGCAAACTGGTCATATTTATCAAGGCTATCAACGACACGATTAAACATATCTTGCGTCATGGGTACAACATACTCATCATAACGACTACGACTGTGATCAGAAAAAGCAGGCTGATCTGTATCACCTGCTGGACTTATGGGGTGATTGATATAACGAGCAAGACGCTTACTCACAACCATTGCCCAGTCTTTCATCGGCTGACCTTCAACAGGTAAAACCTGCAGCATGCCTGCATGGCTCATCTTGCGCATTAAGTCGTAGGCATCCTGAAGATCGACTTCGGGTGACTGCCCCACACTCAATCCACTGTTTAAAAAAAACTGCTCTGTCGCCTGCCACAGAAGACTCTCAGGTAACGCGACGGGTGACAAACGTGGCTTTTCAGAAAATGGGGAGCCTTCACCTTTGTCCTTATCTTTTCCACCTTCGGCTCCCTCACCCTCACCCACCCCGGAACCCTCTGGCTCCCTTTCTTCAGGTTTGTTGAGAGTGAAGCTTTCTCCGCTGCTGGAAAAACTATTTTCCTCTGCAGGTGCATCCATCATATGTGACTGTGGAACAACACCAGCAGAAAAACCTTGCGTGGTCATCCAGCCAAAACAATGCTGATTGTCGGAGTAGCAGGCAGGAACCACAGGAGACAGCCCTTGCAAGCCTGGTTTTTGATGTCGCCGGGACATCATAGCCTTCACCGGTTCAGACATTAAATAAGCCGACCAATACCAATTCAGAAACAACCGGCTGAACTTAGCTATAGTCTTTTCAGTGCTGACCGCCAGAAGCCGGTGAGTCAGCCAGGATGGCACCCTTAGTGCGAGTTGCAAGCCAGACTCATTTGCTTTCTCTGGAGCAATAAGCTGGGCGGTTAAACAAGCAGTAGTACTTCCTTCTTTCGGTTCGCTCCAAACAACCTGTTGATACCGCTCTACATTGATGTCATTAAATTTTTTTATCCAGAAAATGCCCTGATTACTCCCCACCTGATAAGTGCTGGTCGTGTTGTCACTGTTGGGTAGAATGATCGAGAATACAGTTGCAGTGGTATCCTGTTGCACAACCTGCAGTTGGGCTTTTCCATCACGACTTTTCACGACCGACTGACCGGGTGTGATCTGCTTATTAAGCTCGGTAACATAGGCCACAAGGCTGTGCAGGCTGGCAAAATTATCGTGCCGTAGCTGATAGTTTGGATCAGCTTCTGCCAGAGTCGAGTAGCCAAGCACCGGATTCAAGGTGCCAGCCTCAGCAGTGGCAGAATCGGGTATTCTCACGGGGTTCCACTGCGAACCAGAAAATACAAGCCACGAAGCCCATTGCCTGAAAGCATCAATCAAAAGAAAACGGTGCAGCAGACCAGCCGAAATAATGTAAACCTGCAAAAGAGGATAGATAACCGAACTACAGGGCACGGCATGACCCTGACAAACTAACGCTGATAACACGATTGCAGACGATACCGCCAGCTGCACAACCGCCGCAGCCCCGACATCTTCGAGGTTAAACGAAAAACTTACAGAGACACCGGGAACAGAAAACTGTGTACAATAAGATGAGCTATCTGGAATGGTATCACCGTACAAATCAGTAGAATACGCACAGAACACGGCCAGAAATAGCCAGGCCAAGCACAAGAAAGATATACCGGTTTTTATACTCAACAACTTCCACTCCATGACCCATTAAAAGATACCCAATATAAGTACCTAACCAGTTGGTTTCGCATATTCTGGACGGCGGCTTTCTCCATCCTTTTGCGTTCCAACTCTGGTTGCATAGCTATGGCTACGCGCCCGTCGTTACGCCTTGAAGGATGAAAAAATCCACTCGCCAGAATATGCGAGACCAACAGGCCTGGTACTTAGATACTGGGAAGCTGTCGTACTTAAAATGGTCCTGCTGCGGTTACGATAATTGAACACCAGGTATGCCCAGACATTCCCGGATCGCATTAACTGGCGCAGGGGAGAGCTTAGAATAAAATGCCAATCATTACTTGAATGTGGTGGCTGTACTCCAAAAAAAGCTAACATTTCGCATTATCAGGAAGCTTGCATAGAGGTTAGGGCTGCGAGAGGATGACCAGCTTCGATTAGCAACAAGTAAAAACAGGGAGTATCAACAACCACAGGCTCTCTTGTCATTAATCGGTCACCCAGTGTGTATCGAAACCATCGCACGGGTCGAGCCGATAATAACTGCGCTGGGCTATCAAACCCGCCATTTTATGATCACATATCCTTGGATACTTTATTCAGAAAGCTTTGATAGTCAGCGGGGTTCAGTCCCAGTTTTTGCAAGTATTCAACAGTATGATGAAGAACTTCTTCAGGAGTGTAATCTTTGCTGGCTTTAATGTCGTCAGGTACAGACTCAATCGGCTCATTTCGCATTCGACGCTCATGGATATATTCGAACAAGGCTTTTAAAAACTGATTAATCAATTTTAATTCCTGCATACTTTCTGGACAACGGAAAAAGCGAAACTCTATTGTGCCATAAGGATCAATTATCTCAGTTCCTGGAATGTGCAACAAAGATACAGCCATATATTTATCTAAAAACACATTACCAACTGCACCAAACATTTTTTGCAAAGGCGCCAATTGCACAAAATGACTGTATAATTTTGAGAACTGTTTAAGCTTTTCCAATTTCTCTGAATCCGTTAGCCAATAAGCACTCCCCTCTCCATAATTTACACCAGCCAACTTCTCATTGTACGTAGCAATCATCCAATTCATCCGTTCAATTGCCAGGCTTCTCAAAGCAGCATAGTCAGAAAACAATTTGTACCATTGACCCTCATCTTTTTTAACAATTCGGTCATTATTACCGAATGCTCTGGTTAGATAAGGATTGCTCTCAATCTCCCTCTGTAATTCCAGTAGAACGCCGGGGTTGCCATGGGTAGCAGAGAGTGCATCTACATGCTTGTGACCGGAGGCATGATCTATAAAGCCATCTTTAATCATTAAGTCAACGACTTTAAATACTTTTTTAAAGCATTTTTCCGCACCAGCGTCACCATCATGGTAAGGCGTACAATTCACCTCAAGCCATTTTTTAAAATCTACAAAAGGGGCTACATAGAAATGACCATCAAAAGTGTACCTCTTAGGATCATAAGCAGTTTCCTTATTGGCTCCTAATTTTTTCATATATTTATCTACTTTCGTAAGATAATAGTAACTTGGCCCGCCCCATTGATCTTCTTCTTTAGAAACCAAATCATATTCCAACTCTTCACCAAATTTGAGATTAATGGGATTATCAGGTAGAAGAGCCTGTCCGACTGAGTCTGGTTTTTCTTGAAACATATCATCAAGAATATCTAACCAGCGTCTATTAAACTCCCCCGCCATGACCTCTTCATTAAAAGCCATTCTGAGTTTGTCATTACCTCTAAGGACAGCGATAATTTCATTCTTGCAATCTATAAAGCTGAAACTCTTATTTAACTCTGTAATAATTTCTACCTTATATTGATCAGTAAAACTCATAAAACCAGCAAATTCTGAAAAATAGCCTTCCCCAAAAAGCATCTTTTCAAAGAATGGAAATGTCGCATGCCCAACTGCCTGATAGCCATCAACATCACCAAAGCCTCTGTAATTCTCATAAAGGTAATCGGATAGTAATTCACGAAGATAATAGCGACGATATGAATGATTTCTATCTGACAACTGTTTATCTTTCCGAGCAAACATTTCTGAAAAAGTTGAATCTATTAGTTCAACTTGGTTATTAGTAATCTTTTGACCGGAACGATATTTATCGGCATCATCACTATAAACAAACTTCTGATCTCTTAACAACCCTTCCGTAAATAATATAAAATCTACAAATATCTCTTCAACATTCGCACTGCTAGTAATGTAACTACCATCGCTGAAATATATATAACCAGAACCCTTACACTTATTATTCCCGATTATTCTTTTGATGGATATATTATGTTCCCTCGCAAGTTGATTAACGGTATTCAGGAAGTGCTTGGCTGCATCTCGAGGTGATAAGTCCAGCACCTCAAAATCAAGTTCTTTTTCCTTTTTCCTCTTGCGCTTGCCTGGTTTAAATTGCATTGATGCTTCTTGGCTTTGATCCTTGGCCGATCTTCCGTTTTTTTCAGGCAACCGATCACCTTTGCCACCCGCTGCTCCGTTTTCATTTGAATTACCGAGGCTGACAATTCCGTGTATATCATCTGTATTACCTCTCAAAGAAACATTGTTAGCAGTATCAATTAATAAAGATAAAAAAGCACTCAAGACATGAGCACTATTGCCAGCCTCATTTTTGTCATAGACCAACTGGTAAAAGTTATCCTTTTCTTTTTTAGAAAGACCTGTACTTTTTTTGCGATCAAGTTCCTGGTACTCTTTTGTCACTTTATTTGTCTTGCTTTCAAGAAAGGGGTCTTTCCAGTCTTTAAGATTCGCTATAACTTTTTTCTTAAAAGCATTCAATAGCGTTTTTTCAGCGCTATCTCTTTCAAGAGGAAGTATTGGAGAAAATAATTTTCCAGTAAAACCCGGAATAAGAGCTGCCTGATAATGAAGAGAAGTAGAACCAAAAGCTTGAAAGTGCAAAGCAACCAAGAATAAGGATGAGAAAAATACTAATGATTTCATAGCCAGTTATAAAATTGAGTGTTAATCCATTTTCCATACTATAAAATTCGAATAATTTTTGTTCAGTTTTTCCTGATGCCATGCTGCTAAAAGTGCATTTTCAATACCCGAAATTTAACGTTCTAAGAGTCATTAATCCTTCAATATCCCAGTACTAAAAAGATATCCACTGTAAGTACTACTGTTCTTTTTTACGTTCAATTGTACAAACATTCAATCAATATGCACTCTAAAGTAGTTGCGATTTATTTATTAATCAACTGCACTGAAGAAATATTATTTAACCAAGAACAAAGCTTACAAGACCGTTTTCCCACTTCTCACAAAGAATCCGGAAACCGGTGACATTCACGTTTTGAGTCACCGCTCCGGCATCTTCAATAGCCAAGACTAAATTTCCGAATGAAACTTTCGTCCACTTCGAAGGTCATATCATAAGTACTCAACCATACGAAATCATATTTTCTGACTCATTGTTCAGGCACTCGCGGCAACTGCTCCTGCGTTGCTCTAGCTCCTGCATCCATGCAGTCGTGCTGTGTTGCAACTCTGGTCACATAGCTTGCTAGGAGGCTGACCGAGAATAGCGCCCGTAGCGAGGAGGGCAGAAAATTGAGGATGAAAATTCGGTTTTGTGAGGAGAATAGCGAGCTATTTGACGAACAAAAGCGGATTTTCAGACCAATTTGCTGCCGCCACACGACTGCATGGATGCAGGAGCTAGAGCAACGCAGGAGCAGTTGCCGCGTAGGGCAGACTATTCTCGGTCAGCCTCCTATGTTCCCGTCGTTGCGCCTTGCAGAGCACCTGCCCAATAAGCCAGAAATATTCGATTCCGTATGCCTGAGTACTTAAAACATTTTAAATACAGTCTTTCAGATGTCAGGAGAGAGATGGACTATGGATGCCCGGATTGATGGGAAACTACCCAAACCGGTTCTTGAGAGTCAAGAGCCTGATAGTCGTGTAACAGCCAAGAGAGCAACGCGGGATTTGTCGTCGAAGGAAAAGGGTGTAGGAATCTGCTCCGAAATAGAATCCAAACTGAAGATATCGCCATCTTCGGAGATATTGCCTGACAAAGCAAGAACTGTATCCTTAACGGACTCCTCGCTGCTAAAGTCCCCTTATTCCTTCGATTTTCGTTTTGTCGCCAATGATGATGAGGTTCGACAGCTTTTAATCACCCAGACCTGTGATGAAGGCCGGGATGTCTCTCTTATTTCCCATCCTGATGACCTCTTACAGGCTAATCTGGTGAGCCGGTTGAGCCTGTCCGGTGATGGTCGCCACACTCTGCATTCAGGCAAGCTTTTTGAAGGCTCGCAGCCATTGACCCTGGTGATCGATATCCGAAAGCTTACCGGCGAAGAACTGCCCAAATTGAACGATCTGCTGGACCCGGATAATCCCTGTCTATACGACAAAGTCAGCCAGAAAAAACGTCCTCTGGGCAAGCATGTTGCTCTGCTGGTTCTGGCAGATCGCGCACAGTTGGCATCGGTTGGCCAGCATGAAGAGGCACCGGCGGTCGGCGCTCCGGCGGCCGACGCACCGGGCGCTGATTTCTGGCGGCGAATTAATCGACCGGGCAATACCTGGCAGCTCAACGAAAAGACCGGCAATGCCTCATTGATGGATATCAACGAGGTTCAGGTATTGGCTGAACTCCCGGCTGCTGAAGGTGCTACGGATGACGAAAATACCCTTCTTATTAACTGCCACTTGCACACCAACTGCCGGCAGTTGCTGCTGGGTGGCCCTGGAGTGGACCAACAAGGGCGAATCCGACACATCCCCGGCAAGCTTGAGTTATTGAAGGCCGGACAACGGGTGATTCTGAAAGGGGCCGACTGGCAGGATCTGGCCTTCGAGCAGACGGTTCGACAGATGCTCCAGCAACAGTGCTTTGAGAGCAACGGGAAGATCTGTCCATTACCCGACGATGTTCAGTTTTATCGGATGCCGTTAGGGAATGAAGAGCTTCATTCACTGTTCCAAAGTCTGTCTCATTCGAACAATAAAGAAGATGATAAAGAGCAAACACCAGGAAACCCGATCATCATTAACCAGAATAATATCAGGGAGTGGCTTAGCCCGATTGCCATTACCCCTGGAGGCTATTCAGTCCCAAATACCTGTCTGTTGGAACAAATTCGGGCAGGTGGTGTAGTCACCGTAACGTCCCCCCTCACTGAGGCACTCTGGTTTCGTTTGCTGGGTTCACTGCAGACGATTTGCGAGACGACAGATCTGGAGCCCCGACTTCAGGTGGCTGATTCAAGACGGCAGCCAAAAGCACTTGGATTGGCAGAAAGCGATGAACATCCAATCACAGATCACGCTACCTTCAATGCCGTCACTTATCGGCGACATGCCCAAACAAGTCATTGGCTAAATAATCAGCAGAGATCCCCTTTGGTCATTCAGGTCAGCGAACAGACCGGCTTCAGCCAGCTATTTGATAATACCCATATCACCTCGGAACAACAGGCGCATTTTGGACGACGTCAGAGTAAATTGCAGGAGGCATTGACCGCTGGCAAACCGGTTGTATTCCGGGGACTCGAGCGTAATCCAAGGCTTCAGCAGCTTCTGGAGCCACTGGTTATTGGGCAACCTCTGTTGGTGAACGGTCAATTGCAAGCCTACCCACAGGCTGATGTCACCTTACTCTGGCCTGAGTCTGCGAAAAGTACGTCTCCGGTCTTGCATTCGCTGGTCGCCAAGGGTAAACCCTGTCCTGAGGTTGATCTCTGGGCTATCAATGCCGACAGGCATGAAATCCCCCGGGCTGAGCTGCCTAAACAAGCGCTTAATAAACTTTACCAAGCGTTTAAAACCGTCCCTGCCGGCCTTTGTAATCCTCTGCCTGAAATGACCGAAGAGTTGTTGAATAACCTGATACTGGCTGCCCGTCGGGCACAACAGGTTGATCAGTCCTCAACGCTTTTACCCCGCCACTGGCGCAGGGCCGTTAATAGCGTCATCACCCATGGCACCCGGCAGAATCCGCTCGTCAGGGACTTTATGAAAGTGGCTTGCTGGTATTTGTTACCGGATAAGAAGCCGAATAAGGATCACCCTCCCTCGGTAGACCCGGATCAGATAACGGCCATCATCAACAGTGCCCCGCAGTTAGATAGAGCGTTTTTGGAGCAGAACCTGTGGCCACTGGCCAGAGCCACTGACCCGACAATTTTCAAGGGCACTAAATCTAAAGGGTTACTACTATCCTATGAAAATCCACTTCCAAGGTGGGGTAAAAAAGAAGCTCTCGACAAACTCTGCGCCCTGATCGTGGCCCACGGGCCTGAGGAGCATCGTCAGGCCATGGCGTATCAGTTGAAAGTCGATCCGGAGACAGCGAAACAACATCCACCGTTGGCCATCAGGCCATCAAGACAAATTAGACGTTTGCAAGATGCACTGGCTTCTGGCTGGCAGTTACTTTTGCCATTAGTGCAGACGCGATCCGATGTCATTCACGCGCTAGCCAGCGATTGTTTTCATATAGCCAGAACAGCGAATTCTGAGGCAGAAGGCATTGAACGCATTGAACATCGGCTGGCTGAATCACTGAAATGGCGAGGTTCCGCTGATACGTCCTGGTCAGCACTGGCCCTGGATCTTTATCACGGCGAGATGAGTCAGCGGGATCGTGAAAGCCGTCGATTGTCCCGACTCCACGACCGGCTTAAGGATTCTCCCGTTATATTACTGCAGGGAGAAACCGGCACCGGGAAAAGTTACTTTTCTGCCAAAATGGCCAGGGCTTCGGGACAAGCTTCAGTCATTTCCCTTGGACCTTCTGATAGCGAACAGACCCTGATGAAACGCTGGCAGTGGCAACAACACGCCGACGGCGACCGCTCTATGGTGCAGCAAAACCGGGCGTTGATGGAATGGGCCAATACCGAACCTGACAAAAAAGACGGAGAATACATCACCCTGGTTCTGGATGAGGCTAACCTGACCAAAACCGGATTACTGGCATCATTGAACGGCTTATGGGAACCGCAACCCTGCATCTATGTGAATGGTCATCCTGTCAGGGTCAGCGAAAAACACCGGGTGATTCTCACCGGCAACCCGGATCATTACACCGGGCGCCAAATGGACCCGGCCCTGAAAGAGAAACTGCCCAGAGCTTATTACCCACGCCTGGATCAGGCTTTCCTTCGAGACAGAGTAGTGGAACCAGCTTTGCTCAATCAGTTGCAACGGCATCAAATAAACGACATTGCCCACAGTGCCACCAAGAGTGTGATGGCACTCTGGCAATATTATCAGGAGCTGTTGCCAGACCATGAGTTTACCCCCAGGGATTTAACCGACATCTGCAGCTGGGTGGGTTGGTATCTGGATCGTGTGTTATCCGAAGACGAAAGTGCCAGCTGCGAGCAAGTGAACAGTTTGATCCAACAAAGTTTTCGGGATGTGTTGGGTCCCGAAATCAACGAGACTCAGCAGGATGCCCTCTCGGCACTGGAAATCTGGTTTGCTGCCCGCTACCACCCGGACCATACCCTACGCGACAGGGTTCATAACCACACCCTGCCAGATATGCTGCAGGGCTTCAGAACACTGACCAAAGAAATCCGACCTGAGTTTGATACCTGCGGATCGGCAGTCATTGATCTGGTGCAACGGCTTTGGCAGGATTTAAGCCGCTGTCAGCAAGCTTATCATCACGACAGAAAACACGACGGCCGTCAGGCGACCCTGATTCAAGGCCCGGCGGGTCGGGGCAAGGATGTCACTCTCAACCTAGTGATTGAAAGCGTCAAACGGCAGGCTAAACAACAGCAAGAATCCATGCCGGAAGTCTTGCTCCTGAATGCCTGTGATTGTTCCTGGGAGAAACTGTGTGAAAAGATCCAGACGGCAAGAATCCAGGGCGCCATCGTGGTGATTTCGGAAATGAATCTGATCGATAGCCAGCATCTGGAAGGCGAGTTAAACGATATTCTGGCTGGTGACGCCTATCCGGGTTTCCACCTGTTTGCCACCATCAACCCACCTGAGTACAGCGGGCGAAAACCCTTATCACCAGCGCTGAAAGGACGTTTTCGACATTTGCCGATCCGACAGTATAACCCGACCGAATTGCAGACCATTGCCGAAAAAGTGTTGCCAAAGTCCTCAGAAGGGACATTCGTCGCCAACAAGCTAACAGAAAAACATTGTCTTTTAAGGGCTCACCTGCAACAGAAAAACCTGCCCTTGCAGCCCACCAGCCTTGATTTACAGAATGTTGCCAGGGCTGTCTTCAGAGGAGGCGATTTTACCGAAAAAGCCGTTCATCAATGTCTTAATCAGCACTACCGGCTTTATCTGATGGCCGTCAACCTGGCGCTGGAGGAACTGCCCGAGTCTTCGGCTATTGCCATGGGGAAAAGTGAATTTGATTCCGGACTTTGCCATTGGTTCAATGAAACGGTATCGGGCATTGATCGGCCGTGGTTAATACGACGCAGTGATCGCAGCGCTATTGATGAAAAACACCATGAAATTCGTTTTAAGGCTTGTCCAACTGAAGAGCAAGCAAAAACGGAGATCATCAGGGAGGTGGCTCAGGCCAGGTGGCAATCATCCGGTCTTTCCCTGAAGCCGGACGAGTCGGACGATATTCTCACCGGGGCACTTTACCGGCACTGGCAGCAACGCTGGTTTGCTGGTGATTTTGGCCGGACGGGCGTGGACGCTAACAGCGTATTTCCCCTGACGGAAGAACAGCAACAAACGCTGAAAATGTTGACTAACCAGCCCTATCTTCAGGCGGTTGATCAACGGATAAAGGCGTGGAAAGCCGATAAAGTCCAATGGTGGCCGGCGTTCTGGCATCAGATCAGTGACCTGCTGAACCATCTGGTAGGCGATTTTATCAACCAGACATCCGTTTTTACTGGCAGTGATAAGGCACCTGAAAAGTACATACCGGAAGCCCACGAGAAAAAGGCTCCGGCATTGGACCAGATAACGAACTACGAGAACGAGGGGGAGCCACAACGTGAATATCAAATTATTTTTGACAGGCCGAACCATTTCCCCGGGATTTATCGATGGTGGGCAGAAGATATTTGCGTGTCTGCTGAGGGCGATGTCAAAAAGATCAGTATTAATGATCAACAACTGCAGGGGGCCGAAGTCCTTTTACCGGCGCGTTTACCAGGGCGTGACCAGCCAGTGACATTAGCCAGAAACCAAACGCTGGCAACCTTTGAGATGTCATCAAACAATAGTCGATATGCCTTACCCAGCCTGACGCCTGACGACTATATCGTGGCCCTGCGCACAGAGCCCGAATTACGATTTACCCTGGTCAGGGACCGATATACCGGGCTTCATACGCTGTCTGTTGCAGAGGCCGAAGCCAGTCAGAACATTCAATTTGCTTATATCGTAGAACACCGGGAACCGGGCGAAAAAACATCTGCTGCAGAAGCACGGTCAGAAGCATCAGGACGTTTTGACGCCCGCTGTTCAGAAGGTATGGAACAAGTACTGAAGGAAGTGTTAACGCATATTAATCAACAACCATCCAAAGTACAGGTACCTTTGCAGAGAATAAAAAACGCTACAAAAACAACGCAACGCATTGAGGCGATCAGAGACTATTGTCTGGAGTTTTCCGGTACTGCAATACCAGAAGAGAATGAAAACTTCTTTCAATTCCTGGTAACAGAGCGGCAGGGTAGCTGTCGTCATCGTGTGCCTGTTTTTATCGCTTTTTGTCGTTACTTCGGGATTCCATGTCGGCAAATCACTAACCGTATCCACGCCTTTGCAGAGTGCTCCATGGATGGAGGCCAAACCTGGAAGTCAGTGGATTTGGGCGGGGCACCCTTCGAGGCAAAAGAAGTCTCCTCTGGTTTTCAGCTGACAAAAAGGGTCGGTGGTTCTGGCACTGAGTTAAGAAAGACCAGGGATATCTTGCAGGGGCTCCTGGAAGGTGCTGATTTAGCACAACAGCAAACTCTGGCTGAAGCCTTTGGTATGAATCTTGAGGAACTGAACCAAACCCTCAAGACAGACTGTGAATTGCCAGAAATCCATCTAAGCACTCTCGAAATGGTAAAGAACCTTTGGGGAAGAAAAGATTTAACGGGATTTTCCATGGGTGTCTCAATATTGGAGTCCTCAATATTGGAATCACTGGAGACAAAAGCATTGGGCGCTGGTGAGATGCAAATGGTGGGTGATGTCTATGACGACAGTGGACAGAAATATAAACCGATGTCGGAGGCTGTCCGACAAATCCTGTCTGACAGTGATGGAGGTCAGGTCACTGAACAACTCAAGTTATTGCACTCAAGAGCGGTTGTTCAGGGTGGCGCAAACCCTCTCGAGTGGTTGAGTTCAACAGTGCATATTCTGCAAAACAGTAACCTGGCCAAACCTTCGGTGATTCACTTTGCCCGGGAAGCCCTGTCACTGGGTTGGCTGGATCCACTGCCGAGCTATGCAGGCCATATTATAGAGGCCCATGAACACCATCAGCTACTGGTGATTCTGCACGCTGTTGATGAACTCAAGGTTAAAGCCAGCCACTGCCTGAAAAAGTGGTATAAGCAATTTTTGTCCAGAGGAAACAATAGCCAGATATGGCGGATGCCTTATAGAAGCTTCCAGGCAGTCAATGCTAATAGCTTTTTTGTCACTCATGGCCATGATGGTTTCTCGCCATCTCTGGAAAAGAACATTCTCAGCTTATCTATGCAGAAAGCCTGGACGGACGAACCTGAGGGCATTCCGAATATAGAACGAATGCTGGTGCATCATCCTGCATTCCCAAAGTTCATCCCGGGCAAGGCTAACCACCTTCCGGTGATTATCGTCGGGGCGCCTGAGTGGAACATAAAAGTGAGAAATTTAAAAAACAAATGCAGGGAAGCTCTTCGGCAAGCCTTCAGTCATTATCTTTATGGAATAACACACTCGAAAGGCGGTTGCTTAACCTATTGCTGGGGTAATGCCCGAGTATATGGATACTCGGAGGAAAACAACTACGGCGCTCATGACCCATCCTCACCGGAAGAGCTCCATGCCATGATGACTGTCATTGAAAGCTCTTGCGAGTTTCAGAAATCGCTTCAGGCTGACTACTTGCAGGAGGCATGTTACGCCAGTCATGCGCTGGTGCTCAAATCCGATGAGCTGACAACCATTGCCAGAGAGTTTTTGAGCAGCGTGAATTTGAATTCGATTTACGAGTCACTGGATACCTGATCATGGTTTGGTCATGGTGATTTTTTCGAGGTTCGTGACTTCCCTCAATGGCAACGAATAATTCTCCAAATGGAACTTTAAGCCCGTTCTAAAGTCCAATCATCAAACAATTAATTTCAATGCAGTCCTTCAAATAGCAGTAGGGAGAGAGATTGACTATGGATGGTCGGATTGATGGGAAAATAAAGAGGCCTTTTTTTAAGAGCGCAGAGCCTGATCGCAGCGTGCCAGCCAAAAAAGCAAGACAGGATTCACCTTCGGTAGCAGAGGTCTGTGACGTAACAGCCCAACTCAGCCTATCGTCACCTGCCATTGCTTTGCCTGACAAGGCGAGAAGGGTATCCTCAACAGATTCCCCGCTCCAAAAGGCCGCTCATGCCTTCGATTTTCGTTTTGTCACCAGTGATGATGAGATTCGACAACTTTTAGTTGCCCAGACCTGCGATGAAAATCGCGATGTTACCCTTATTTCCCACCCCAATGACCTCTCACAAGCTAACCTGGTGAGCCGCTTGAGCATTTCCGGCGATGGTCGCCACACTTTGCGCTCAGGCAAGCTCTTTGAAGGATCGCAGCCATTGACCCTGGTGATGGATATCCGAAAACTCACCAGCGAGGATCTGCCAAAATTTAACGATCTGCTGGACCCGGATAACCCCTGCCTTTATGACAAAGTCAGCCGGAAGAAACGCCCCCTGGGAGCGCATGTTTCTCTGCTGGTCCTGGCGGCCCCTGGACAATTGGCCTCGGTTGGCCAACATGACGAGGCACCTGCGGTCGGCGCTCCGGGCGCTGATTTCTGGCGGCGAATCAATCGACCGGGCAATACCTGGCAGTTCGACGCACAGACCGGCGACGACCCAGCGGAGATCGACAAGGTTCCTCCGTTATTGGCTGAACTCCCCTCTGCCGAAAGTGCTATGGATGACGACAATACCGTTCTTATCGACTGCCACTTACACAGTCACTGGCGACAGTTGCTACTGGGCGGTCCTGGCGTGAATCAACAAGGGCAAATCCAGCACATCCCCGGCAAACTTGAGTCTCTGCGAGCCGGACAACGTGTGATTTTGAAAGGAGCCAACTGGCAGGACCTGGCCTTTGAACAGACGATTCGTCAGATGCTGACGCAACAATGTTTTGAAAGCAACGGGAAGATCTGTCAGTTACCCAACAATGTTCAGTTTTATCAGACGCCGGTAGGGAAGGACGAGCTTTATTCACTGTTCCAAAGTCTGTCCTGCTCTGGTGATGCACCAGGAAATCCGATCATCATCAACCAGAGTAATATCAGCGATTGGCTGAACCCGATTGCCATTGCCCCGGAAGGCTATGCAGTCCCTAATACCTCCCTGTTGGAACAAGTTCAGGCAGGTGATACGGTCACCGTAACCTCTCCACTCACTGAAGTTCTTTGGTTTCGTTTGCTGGGTTCGTTGCAGACTATTCGCGAGACCACAGGCCTGAAGCCGCAACTTCAGGTAGCTCATCCAATCAAGCAGCCAAAAGCCCTGGGATTGACAAAAAAAGATGAGCACACATCACTGTCCGGACTACAAGAAAAAATTAGTCATCACGCCACCCTTAATACCATCAATACCGTCACTTATCAGCAACCTGCTGAGGCAAGTTATTGGCTCAATCATCAAGAGGAAGCTCCTTTGGTCATTCAGGTCAATGGGCAGACCCGTTGCAGCCAGTTGTTTGATAATATCCGTATCACCTCGGAACAAAAGGCGTATTTTGGACGTCACCAAAGTGAATTGCAGGAGGCATTAATCGCTGGCAAGCCGGTTGTCTTCCGGGGGCTGGAAAGCAATCCAACAGTTCAGCAACAGTTGGAATCCCTGTTTGTTGAGCAAACTCTGTTGGTCAATGGCCAATTACAGGAGTACCCAAAGGCTCATATCACAATTCTCTGGCCTGAGTTTACAGAAAGCCCATCTCCCATATTTCGTTCAATGGTTGCCACGGGCAGTCCGTGTCCTGAAGTCGATCTTTGGACTATCACTGCCTCCAAACATGGTATCCCCCGGACTGAGCTACCAGAAAAAGCGCTTCATGAACTCTACAAAGCGTTTAAAACCGTACCTGACGACCTTTGTAACCCTTTGCCTGAAATGACCGAAGGGCTGTTAAATAACCTGATACAGGCTGCCCGGCGGACACAGCAGGTTGACCGGTCTCCACAGCTCCTGCCTCGGCACTGGCGCAAAGCCATCGACAGCGTCATCACCCATGGTGCCAGACAGAATCCGTCAGTGCGTGATTTTGTCAAGGTGGCCTGTTGGCAGCTACTGCCGCATGCTCATGAGAAACCGGATAAGCATCAAGCCGCCTGGGTAGACCCGGACCGGTTAAATGCCATCATCAATAGCTCCCAGCGCTTGGATAGAGCATTTTTGCAGCAGAACCTGTGGCAACTGGCCAGAGCCTTTGACCCGGCATTCTTTAACGACGGGCAATTTTCGTTCTCTGCGGAACAACCATTTGAAGGACTACAACTGTCCTATAAAAGACCATTTCCAAAACATAGTGAAAAAGAAGCCCTGGACAGGCTCTGTAACATGATTCTGGCCCATACGCCTGAAAAACAACGACCTGCAATGGCGTATCAGTTGGAAGTCACAGAGTCGAAAGTCAGGCCATATCATCCGTTAACCATAAGACCAACACGGCAGATTAAACGTTTGCAGGATGCACTGACGTCTGGCTGGCAGTTATATGTGCCATCAGAGCAGACCCGATCCGATGTCATTCACTCTCTGGCCACCGATTGTTTTCATAGTGCCAAAATAGCGAATTCTGAGGCAGCAGGTATTGAGCGCATAGAACATCGACTGTCTGAATCACTGCAATGGCAAGGTTCCTCTGATATGCCCCTGTCAGCACTGGCCCGGGATCTTTATTACGGCGAGATGAGTCAGCAGGATCGTGAAAGCCGTCGATTATCCCGACTCCATGAACGCTTTGCGGACTCTCCCGTCCTATTCCTGCAGGGGGAAACCGGCACCGGGAAAAGCTATTTTTCCGCCCGGATGGCAGAGGCTTCCGGACAGGCTTCAATCATTTCTCTTGGACCTTCTGACAGTGAACAGACACTGATGAAACGCTGGCAGTGGCAAAAACACGCCGATGGCGACCGTTCTATGGAGCAGCAAAACCGGGCGCTGATGGAATGGGCCAGTACCCCTTCCGACAATGTTGGAGGAAAATATATCACCCTGATTCTGGATGAAGCCAACCTGACCCAAGCCGGATTGCTGGCGTCATTGAATGGCTTATGGGAGCCGCAACCCTGCATCTATGTGAATGGACATCCTGTCAGGGTCAGCGAAAAACACCGGGTGATTCTCACCGGCAACCCCGATCATTACGCCGGGCGCCAAATGGACCCGGCCCTGAAAGAGAAATTGCCCAGGGCTTACTACCCACGTCTGGATCAGGCTTTCCTTCGGGACAGAGTGGTCGAACCAGCCCTACTCAATCAGTTACAACGGCATCAAATAAACGACATTGCACACATTGCCACCAAGAGTGTGATGGCACTCTGGCAATATTACCAGGAGCTGTTGCCCGAGCATGAGTTTACTCCCAGGGATTTAACCGATATCTGCAGTTGGGTGGGCTGGTATCTTGGTCGTGCGCAGCCCGCAGTTGGCAGTGTGACTCCTGAGCAAATCAACAGTTTGATCCAGCAAAGTTTCCGGGATCTACTGGGTCCCGAAATCAGCGAGACTCACCAGGATGCCCTCTTGGCATTGGAAATCTGGTTTGCAGCCCGTTACCACCCGGACAACACCCTGCGCGACAAAGTTCATAACCACACCCTGCCCGATATGCTGCAGGACTTCAGAACATTGACCAAAGAAATCCGACCCGAGTTTGATACCTCCGGATCGGCAGTCATTCAACTGGTACAAGGGCTGGGACAGGATTTAAGCCGCGCTCAGCAGGCTTATCATCACGACATAAAACACGGCGGTCGTCAGGCAACGCTGATTGAAGGTCCGGCCGGGCGGGGTAAAGATGCCACGCTGAACCTGATGATTGAAAGTGTCAGACAGCAGGCCAGGCAACGGGGAGAATCCATGCCGGAAGTCTTTCCCCTGAATGCCTGTGATTGTTCCTGGGACAGACTGTGTGAGGCTATCCAGAAAGCAAAAGTAGAGGGCGGCATCGTAGTTATTTCGGAAATGAATCTGATCGACAGCCAGCATCTGGAAGGTGAGTTGAACGATATTCTGGCCGGTGACGCCCATCCGGGCTTCCACCTGTTTGCTACCGTCAACCCGCCTGAATACAGCGGGCGAAAAACCTTGTCACCGGCGCTAAAAGGACGTTTCCGACATTTGCCGATCCGGCAGTATAACCAGAAAGAATTGCAGACCATTGCCGATAAAGTGTTGCCTCAGACCCCGCAAGGAAAAAACGCGGCTAAACAGCTGACTGAGAAACATTGTCGTTTAAGGGCTTACCTGCAACGGAAAAACCTGCCGTTGCAGCCCACCAGCCTTGACTTACAGAATGTCGCCAGGGCGGTTGACAGAGGGGGTGATTTTACCGAAAAAACACTTCATCAATACCTCAATCAGCACTACCGGCTTTATCTGATGGCAGCCAAAATATCGTTGCAGAAACTGCCAAAGTCATCCGGTTCCGCCATGGGCGAAGGAGTCCTTGCTGATAAACTGAGCCGTTGGTTCAACGAAACGTTACCGGACATTGGTCGTCCCTGGTTGATACGAAGCAGTGATAACAACAGCATTGATGAAAAAAACCATGAAATTTGTTTTAAGGCTGACCCGAGTAAAGAGGATGCCAAAACAGAAATCATCAAAAGGGTCGCTCAGGCCCAATGGCAGGCGTCCGGACTTTCCCTAAGGCCGGATGAGTCTGACAATGTTCTCACCCGGGCACTGTACCGACACTGGCAGAAAAGCTGGTTTAATCGTGAGTTTGGCCAGACAGGCGTGGACGCCAATAGTGTATTCTCCATGACGAAAGAAGAGGAGCAGGCACTGAAGACGCCGGCTTCCCTGCCTTATCTTCAGGAGGCCGATAAGCGAATAAGGTTATGGAACGCCAAGGCAGTTCAATGGTGGCCAGCGTTCTGGCATGAGATAAGTAATCTGCCGAACCATTCGCTGTACGAATTTATTAAGGAAGCATCAGCTGATAGTGCTTTTGAACAATACGATCCGGAAGTCGAAGAGAAAAAGACCAGGGCATTGGACCAGATAACGAACTACGACTCTCTGGCGGGGTCAAAACTTAGGGATTATAAAGTTTTTAAAACGGAGAAACTTCCTTCCCAGATGTATCGACTTAGAGTACAGGATATATTTGTAACGGCTGGGGGCAATATCAAGAGGATCGAAATTGGTGATAAGTACCTTCAGGGGATGGAACTGCTCACACCTGAGCTGTTACCAGAGCATGACCAGCCAGTGACATTAGCTAAAAATCAAACCCTGGCAACCTTTGAGATGCAATTAAAGTACGGTCAATGTGCATTGCCAAGCCTGACGCCTGACGACTATATCGTGGCCTTGCGCATAGAACCTGATTGGCCATACACCCTGGTCAGGGATCGATATACCGGGCTGCACAAACTGTTTATTACCGGGGACAGAACCAACCAGAGTATAAAGGTTGCCTATGTCGTAGAGTCCAGGGAACCGGGCCAAAAAGTCCAACCAGCAGGTTTTGACACCCGCTGTTCAGAAGGGATGAAAGCCGTACTGGACAAACTGTTTGAAAACATCGAGCAGCAGCCAACGGAAATACAGGTGCCTTTGCTGAAAATCATAAAGGCTGAAAACAGGTCGCAACGCATTGAGGCGATCAAGGACTATTGCAAACAGTTTTCCGGTAAAACCAAACCAGAGAGAGACGAAAATTTCTTTCACTTTCTGGTAACACAGCGGCAAGGTTACTGTAAACATCGTACACCTGTTTTTGTCGCTTTTTGTCGTTATTTTGGGATTCCATGTCGGAGCATAACAAACTTTATCCACAGCTTTGCTGAGTATTCCGAAGATGGGGGCCAAACCTGGAAGTCAGCAAATTTGGGCGGGGGGCCTGCACGGGTAACAGAAATCAAATCTGAATTCCAGCCCATCAGCAGGGGCATTGATCTTAATACTCAGTCAAACAAGATTAAGAAACTCCTGAAGAGTCTTCTGAAAGAAGCTGATTTAACACAACAGCAAGCTCTGTCTAAAGCCATTGGCATCAACCTTGAAGCACTGAACAAAGCCATTGAGACATTCGGGGCATTGGCAAACAAAGATCTACATCCTTTCAACATTGTAAAGAACCTTTGGAAAGAAAAAGATTTAGCCAGTTTTTCCATGGGCGTCTCAGTTATAACGTCGAGACAGGCACATCAGTATCAAATGAGGGAGTTGGTTCGTACTGAGCGCTCTGGCAACCACCCTCACCGCAATTCGATGTCAGAGGCAGTCGTGCAAATATTGTCCAACAGCGATGAAGATCAGGTCACCAAACAACTTAAGTTACTCCATCCAATAATGATTAATCACACCAATGCAAGCCATCTCGAATGGTCGTGTTCAATGGTAAAAATACTGAAAAACAGTCACTTGGCCAAACCATCGGTTATTCACTTTGCCCGTGAGGCCCTGGCATCGGGTTGGCTGGACCCAGTGCCGGTTTATGATAACGCGATTATGGGAGCCGATGAACATTATCAGTTATTAATGCGCCTGAGAGACATCGATGAACTGAAGGCTCAAGCCACTAATTGCCTGAAAAAGTGGTATCGGACTGTGTTGTCCGGGGAAAAAATCAGCCAGAGATGGCAGTTAAGTTATGAGCTTTTCATGAGGGAAGAAAATAGTGCCCTGTTAGTCACTCATTCTCATGGTGGGTTTTCGCGATTCCTTGAAGATAAAATTGCCCGCTCAATCCTGGACTACAACTGGACAGACGTACCTGAGGGAGTTCCGAATATAGAACGAATGTTGCTGCAAGAACCTGCATTTATGCAGTTAACCTCGGTCAACGCAAACCACCGTCCGGTGATTACCCTGGGGCGGCCTTCGTGGGGAGTCACAGTCTTCAATA
This sequence comes from Endozoicomonas sp. ALD068, assembly GCF_049310145.1. Taxonomy (NCBI): domain Bacteria; kingdom Pseudomonadati; phylum Pseudomonadota; class Gammaproteobacteria; order Oceanospirillales; family Endozoicomonadaceae; genus Endozoicomonas; species Endozoicomonas sp. ALD068. The sequence continues at coordinate 6,490,585 of NZ_JBLYNU010000004.1, read as the reverse complement.
AAAAACACAGAGCCCTGATGGAAGTAAAAGCAGAGAATAGCCCGGACTTGAAGCGGTTATGGGAACAATACAAGCAATATGAGGCGATGGAAAAACAACTCCGGGACGCTCTGAAGGCATTGGATGAGCAATGCCTGACTCAAGAAGAACGTAAGCAAAAAAAGCATGATATCGAAAGCAAGTACCAGCCCATTATAAAGTCCCTTAAGTTGTCACCGAGGGACTATTTGTCTTTCTGTGATTTACATATGAAATGCTGCGAGGCGATTGAGCAGGCCTTCAGTCATTACCTGTATGGAGTGACACACTCAAAAGGTGGTCGTTTAACACATTGTTGGGGCAATATTTCCATACATGCTAACCCTCATAAGGACTATGGCGCTCATGATCCATCTTCACCCCATGAACTGTATGCAATGATGTCCAGAATCATAGGTCCTGATAGTTTTGAGAAATCTATTGAGAATTCTTACTTACGGCAGGCACTCAATGCCAGTGACGCTCTGGTGCTCAAATCCGACGAGCTGACAACCATTGCCGAAGAGTTTTTGAACACTGTGAATTTGAATTCGTTGTGTGAATCATTGGATACCTGATAAACGTTTGTTTTCGAGACCGTTGACTTCCCACAATAGCAACCAGCCAGTATCCAAATTGAACTTTCCCGGCCTTTGAAAGTCCCATCATACTTGAATGGCATCGTAATAGCTTTTCACAGGGTGAGTTATAAAATTTGGGGAACTTCTTTGCCGGTTTTTTATCTCATTATTAACTATTAACAAGGGTGGAGTTTACTTTATGACAATAGGTGTTGTGGATGAGTGTCTAATCTGTTACAGATCTTTTGATGATAATGAAGCTCTTCGATGTAATGATAAAGTAGTTCTCCCGTGTCATGAAACTCATGTCTTTGGAAGAAAATGTATTGTCAGATGGTTTGAGCAATCCATGACCTGTCCTGTTTGCAGGTCTAAAATGCCGTTATCTTTTTCTGCTCCTTTTTTGCGTGATCGGGTAGTCAGAATCGTTACTAATACTATTGTCGGTGCTGCTGCCTCTGCTCTAACTGCGGCAACTCTTATTGGTTCCTATGGCATTATTAATGTTGGCCGTGGCTTGGCTGGGACTGATAATGTCATGACTGCTTTGGCTGCTGGTGTACATACAGCTATTGTATCTGGAGCTTTTTTTGGATTGGGAAATAGCCTGGCTGACTTAAGACCTCTCGCGTTCTTTGGTGGGGCTATTTGCTTTTACGGTGTGCCTATAGCTTTTGAAACTTATGGCTACATTGCTGCTTCTCATGTTGCTGGTTTTTTGGCTAGTTCATTCGTTGGCTTTGGTTGTCCTTTCATGAATATTGATGGTGAGTTTACGATTTGAACTGTATTCAGGCTCTGTGCCATGATCGTGGCCCATGCACCTGAAGTCTGACTCATTGGACAGCTGATAACCGTTAGCTCCTGATGAGTTTTTCGAGACCGTTGACTCCCCACAATGGCAACGGACCAATATCCAAATTGAACTTTCCCGGGCTCTGAAAGTCTCATTACAAAAGAGTTTCAATTCAGTCCTTCAGATGCTAATAGGGAGATTAACAGTGGATGGTCAGATGGTTGGAGAAATTAACAAACCCGTTCCGGCTGGTAGCATGCCTGATCGTGGCGCGCGTGATAGTAACCCGTCTTATACTGGCATGCCAGCCAAGAGGCCAAGGCTGGATTTAGATTTACCGCCAAAAGTTGAAGCTGTCTGCTCTGGTTTCGCTTACCAACTGAATCTATCGTCATCTCAGATTATGACACCTGACAGGGCGAGAGCCGTATCCTTAACGGATTCCCCGCTCCAAAATAACCCTCACGCCTTCGATTTCCGTTTTGTCGCCAGTGATGATAAGGTTCGACAGCTTTTGGCTGACCAGACCCGCGATAAAAATCGCGATGTCACGCTTATTTCCCAACCCGATGACCTTGCACAGGCTAACCTGGTGAGCCGGTTGACCATTGCCGACAATGGTCGCCACGCTTTGCGCCCAGGCAAGCTCTTTGAAGGTTCACTGCCATTGACCCTGGTGATAGATATCCGAAAACTCACCAGTGAGGATCTGCCAAAATTTAACGATCTGCTGGACCCGGATAACCCCTGTCTATACGACAAGGTCAGCCAGAAGAAACGCCCTCTGGGAGAGCATGTTTCTCTGCTGGTTCTGGCAGCCCCTGCACAGCTGGCAGCGGTAGGCCAGTGTGACGACGCGCCCGCGGTCGGCGCACCGGGAGCTGATTTCTGGCGGCGAATTAACCGACCGGGCAATAGCTGGCAGTTCCAGGCTGAGACTGGCAACGACCCATCGATGGACATTGACGGAGCTCCCCCGCTATTGCCTGAATTCCCCAGTGCCGAAAATGCTATGGACGACGACACTACTGTTGTTATTGACTGCCACTTGCACAACAACTGGCGGCAGTTACTGCTGGGTGGTCCCGGTGTCGATCAACAGGGGCGAATCCAGCACATTCCTGGCAGGCTTGAACAGTTGACATCCGGACAACGGGTGATACTGAAAGGCGCCGACTGGCAGAATCTGACCTTTGAACAGACCATACGACAGATGCTGGCGCAACAGTGCTTTGAGAGCAATGGGGAAGTCTGTCCGTTACCCGACGATGTTCAGTTTTATCAGATGCCGGTGGGGAAGGACGAGCTTCATTCGCTGTTCCAAAGCCAGCCTAAAGAGCACGCCGCAGAAAACCCGATCATCATTAACCAGGGGAATATCACAGAATGGCTGAGCCCCATTGCCATTACGCCTGAAGGCTATGCAATCCCTAACACCTGCCTGTTGGAACAGATCAGGGCGGGGGGTGTCGTCACCGTAACGTCTCCACTTACTGAAGCTCTCTGGTTTCATTTGCTGGGTTCATTGCAAACCCTTCGCGAGACCACCGGTCTGGAGCCCCGACTCCAGGTGGCCCATTCAAGACGGCAGCCGAAAGCCCTGGGATTGGCAGAAAACGATGGGCGCTTTCTGTCCAACCCACATAAAAAAGTCACAGGTCACGCCACCTTTAATACCTTCACTTATCAGCAACATGCCCAGGCCAGTCATTGGATTAATCATCAGCCACAAACCCCTCTGGTCATTCAGGTCAATGAACAGACTGGCTTCAGCCAGCTATTTGATAATATCCATATTACCTCGGAACAAAAGGCGCATTTCGGACGACGTCTGAGTCAGTTGCAGGAGGCATTGATCGCTGGCAAACCGGTGGTATTTCGGGGGCTGGAAACTAATCCAGGTCTTCAGCAGCTCCTGGAACCCCTGGTTGTCGGGCAACCGCTGTTGGTCAATGGCCAGTTACAGGCCTTCCCGCACGCTCATGTCACAATGCTCTGGCCTGGGTCTGCGAAAACCCCATCTTCAGTATTCACTTCATTGGTTGCTGCGGGTAAGCCGTGCCCTGTAATCAACCTCTGGGACATCAATGCCCGCAGACATGAAATCCCTCGGAATGAACTACCAAAACGAGCACTTAATGAACTTTACGAGGCATTTAAAACCGTACCTGAAGACCTTTGTAACCCTCTGCCTGAAGTGACCGAAGGTTTGTTGAATAACCTGATACTGGCCGCCCGGCGGGCACAAAAGGTGGACCAGTCCCCACAAATCCTGCCCTGCCACTGGCGCAAGGCCATTGATAGCGTTATCACTCATGGCACCCGTCAGCATCGGCCCGTGCGGGATTTTATGAAAGTGGCTTGTTGGCACTTGTTACCGGATAAAACACCTGATGCTCACAGGAAGCCGGATCAAGCCGCCTCGGTAGACCCGGATCACTTGAATGGCATCCTCAATAGTGTCTCGCAGTTGGATAGAACGGTTGTAGAACACAACTTTTGGGCACTGGCCCGAGCCTTTGACCCGGCAGTATTTAATGGAGAATTACAACTGTCCTATGGAAGCCCATTTCCACTATGGGGTAACGAAGACCTTCTCAACAGGTTCTGTGCCATGATCGTGGCCCATGCAGCTGAAGAACAACGAGATGCTATAGCGTACCAGTTGAAAGTCGATCTGGCGGCAGCAGAGCCCTGGCAATCCTTAGCCATCAGACCAGCAAGACAGATTAAACGTTTGCAGGATGCACTGGCTTCTGGCTGGCAGTTAGCTTTGTCATCAGGGCAGACCCGAGCCGATGCCATCCACGGCCTCGCCAGTGATTGTTTTCATATTGCCAGAACAGCGAATTCTGAGGCAGAACGCATAGAACATCGACTGTCTGAATCACTCAAATGGGCGGGTTCCGCTGATGAGCCCCTGTCAGCACTGGCCCGGGATCTTTATCACGGTGAGATGAATCAAAAGGATCGTGAAAGCCGTCGCTTATCCCGACTCCATGACCGGCTTAGCGACTCTCCCGTTATCTTTCTGCAGGGAGAAACCGGCACCGGAAAAAGTTACTTTTCTGCCAAAATAGCCAGGGCTTCAGGACAAGCTTCAGTCATTTCCATCGGACCTTCTGACAGCGAACAGACCCTGATGAAACGCTGGCAGTGGCAACAACACGCCGATGGCGACCGCTCTATGGCGCAACAAAACCGGACATTGATGGAATGGGCCAAGACCGAACCCGATAAAGACAATGGCTATGTTGGAGGTAACTACATCACTCTGGTGCTGGATGAGGCTAACCTGGCCCAGGTCGGACTGCTGGCGTCACTGAACGGCTTATGGGAACCGGAACCCTGCATCTATGTGAATGGTCATCCTGTCAAGGTCAGCGAAAAACACCGGGTGATTCTCACCGGCAACCCCGATCATTACTCCGGACGCCAAATGGACCCGGCCCTGAAAGAGAAATTGCCCGGGACTTACTACCCTCGGTTAGACCGGGCATTCCTTCGGGACAGAGTGGTGGAACCGGCTCTCGTCAATCAGTTACAACGGCATCTGTCAGGGCAACCAATAAACGACATTGTAAAAAGTGCTACCGAGAGTGTGATGACACTCTGGCAATATTATCCGGAACTCTTGCCAGACCATGAGTTTACCCCGAGGGATTTAACGGATATCTGCAGCTGGGTGGGCTGGTATCTGGATCGTGCGCTGCCCGAAGGTGACAATGTTACCCCTCAGCAAATAAACAGTTTGATCCAGCAAAGTTTTCGGGATGTACTGGGTCCCGAAATCACCGAGACTCATCAGGATACACAGCTGGCACTGGAAATCTGGTTTGCTGCCCGTTACCACCCGGACAACACTCTGCGCGACAGAGTTCACAACTACACCCTGCCAGCTATTCAGCAGGCCTTCAGTACATTCAGCAAAGAAATCCGGCCTGAGTTTGATACCTCCGGATCGGCAGTCTGTGAACTGGTGCAGCAGCTTGGGCAGGATTTAAGCCGCAGTCAGCAGGCTTATCATCACAACAGAAAACACGGCGGTCGTCAGGCAACGCTGATTGAAGGCCCGGCTGGACGGGGTAAAGATGCCACGCTGAACCTGGTGATTGAAAGCGTCAGAAAGCAGGCTAAGCAACAGGGAGAGTCCATGCCGGAAGTTTTTCTCCTGAATGCCTGTGATTGTTCCTGGGACAAAGTGTGTGAAGCGATCCAGAAGGCAAAAGTCGATGGCGGTATCCTGGTCATTTCGGAAATGAATCTGATCGACAGCCAGCATCTGGAAGGTGAGTTAAACGATATTCTGGCCGGTGACGCTCATCCGGGTTTTCACCTTTTCGCCACCATCAACCCACCTGAATACAGCGGGCGAAAACCCTTATCACCGGCGCTGAAAGGTCGTTTCAGACATTTACCGATCCGCCAGTATAACCCAACCGAATTGCAGACCATTGCCGAAAAAGTGTTGCCACAGACCACGGAAGGGAAATTTGCGGCTGAAAAGCTGGCTCAGCTACATTGTCGATTGAGGGCTGACCTGAAACGGAAAAACCTGCCGTTACAGCCCACCAGCCTTGATTTACAGAATGTCGCAAAAGCTGTTACCAGAGGGCGCGATTTTTCTGAAGATAGCCTTCATCAATGCCTCAATCAGCACTACCGGCTTTATCTGATGGCCGCCAACCTGTCGCTGGAGGAACTGCCCGGGTTATCAACGCTTGCCATGGCTGAAGGGGCGCTGGCTCCTGATTTGTGCCACTGGCTCAACGAAACAGTACCTAAGATAGGACGCCCGTGGTTGATACGACTCAGTCATCGCAACAGTACGGATGAAAAAAACCATGAAATTTGTATTAACACTCAATTAAGCGAAGAGGCAGCCAAAACAGAAATCATCAGGAGGGTGGCCCAGGCCCGGTGGCAGGCATCCGGTCTTTCCCTGAAGCCAGACAAGTCAGACAATATGCTCACCCAGTCAATATACCGACGCTGGCAGCATTGCTGGTTTGCTCGTGAGTTTCACAAGACGGGCGTGGACGCCAACCAAGTATTTCATCTTTGGCAAGCACAGGAACAAATGCTGAAATTATCGGCTTACGAGCCTTGTCTCAAGGAAGCTGATCGGCAAATAGCGGCATGGAACGCCAATGCAGTTCAATGTTGGCCTGCGTTCTGGCACCGGTTGAAGGATACGCTGGACCATATTAACGAAGCCTTGGCTGTTGACGCTGATAACAAAGCCGGACAATACAATCCGGAAGTCATCGAGAAAGAGACAGAGGCATTAGACCGGAACACTGACGAAGACCATCAGGAAGTACAACACCATTACGATTATATAGTTTTTAATACCAGGAATGTTCCTTGCCACATGTATCGTTATTGGGCCAAAGATATTCATGTGACCGTCGAGGGTGATGTCAAACGAATCGATCTTAGTGATAACCGCACGCTGGGGGTCGAAATACTCAGGCCGACCCTGTTAAAGCAGAACCAGCCAGTGACAGTAGCCAAGGGTCAGACGATGGGGGCCCTCGACTTAAAACCGGGCAACAGTCATCATGCATTGCCCAGCATGACGCCAGACGACTATATTGTGGCACTGCGTCTGGAACCCGAGTTACCCTTTGCCCTGGTCAGGGACAAATATACCGGGCTTCACACACTCTCTATTCCTGAGGCCGAAGCCAAACAGAATATTAAAGTGGATTATGTCGTAGAACCCAGGAAAACGGAGCCCCGTGCAAAAGAATTAACATGGTTTGACACCCATTGTTCAGAAGGTATGAAAGCAGTACTGAACGAAGTGTTTAATAACATTGGCAAACAACCAGCCGAAATACGCTTTCCTTTGTGGAAAATAAAACACTCTGAAAACACCAGCCAACGAATTGAGGCGATCACGGATTATTGCCGACAGTTTTCCGGCCAGAGCAAACCAGAGCCCGGTAAAAATTTCTTTGAATTCCTCGTAACACAGCGGCAAGGTAGCTGTCGTCATCGTAGTTCTGTTTTTGTGGCTTTTTGTCGTTATTTTGGGATTCCATCCCGGCAAATCAGAAGCCTTTTACACAGCTTTGTTGAATATTGCCCGGATGGAGATCAGACCTGGAAGTCAGTGGATTTGGGTGGGTCATATCTTCCGTTCACAGTAATTGCCCCTGACTTCCAGGGGAATGACAGTCAGCCTATCTTGGAAGAAAACGTTTACAACATTGAGATCAGGGGACTCCTGAAGGATCTTTTTAAAGGGGCTGATTTAGCACAACAACAAGCTCTTGCTAAAGCCTGTGGTATAAGCCTTGAGGAGTTGAACAAAGCCGTTGAGACAGACAGTGCATTGCCAGAAGCCAATATAAGTCTTTTTGAAGCAGTACAGAAACTTTGGCAGGAAAAAGATTTGCCCGGTTTTTCCATGGGCGTGTCAACGTTAAAGGCCTCGGGGACGAGAGCCCTGAGACATTGTGAGAAGCGATTGATCGGAGTTATCTATGACCATGAGGGGAATGCCTGTAAACCGATGTCGGAAGCAGTAAGGGCAATATTGTCCAACGGTCATTCCGATCAGGCCATTGAACAACTCAGGTTATTGCACTCAAAAATGATTGTTCAGGGCGGAGCAAGCCCTCTTGATTGGTTGAGTTCTATAGTGGAAATAATCGAGAACAGTGACTTGGCCAACCCTTCGGTTATTCACTTTGTCCACGAAGCCCTGAAATCGGGTTGGCTGGAGCCACTGCCGACCTATAAGAGCCCTATTATGAAGGCCGATCATCATTATAAGCTATTGGTGCGTCTCGCAGGTGTCCACAAACTCAGGGCTGAAGCCACCCATCAGCTGAAAAAGTGGTATCAGACACTCTTGTCCAGGGAAAAAAATAGCCAGGTATGGCGGGTGGCTTATAGAGACCTTCAGGGAAGAAAAAGTGATGCCATGTTCGTCACTCATTGTCATGATGGGGTTTCGTCATCCCTTGAAAAAAATATGCTCAATCCATCTGTACAGATCGACTGGGTGCACGAACCTGAGGGTGTTCCGAATATAGAACGAATGCTGGTGCATCAGCCGGCATTTGTGAAGTTAAACTCGGGCAAGGCTGGCTATCGTCCGGTGATTACCATGGGGCAACCTTCCTGGGACAGCGAGGTGTTTAATGAAAAGGTTGAAGCCCTGTTGCAACGAAAAATTGAGAACAGCCCGGAATTGAAGGCGCTGTTGGAAGACATTAAACAATATAAGAAAAGACGTTTTGCTACCACAGGCAGTCACGAACCCATTTTAAAGTGCCTTGAGCTGTCATGGGATGACGAAAGCTTTTTGGGTACTTTAAAAAACCAATGCAGGCAGGCGATTCAGCAGGCGTTCAGTCATTACCTTTATGAAGTGACGCACTTAAAAGGCAGTCGTTTAACCTATTGTTGGGCTGACGCTTCCATCGCAGACTCCATGAATTCAGACTACTACGGCGCTCATGATCCATCTTCACCAGAAGAGCTGCATGCAATGATATGTAAAATTGAGAGCTCTTTCTGTTTTCAGCAGCCAGTGAAGGATGCCCGCCTGCTGCAGCAGGCACACAACGCCAGCAACGCACTGGTGCTCAAATCCGATGAGCTGACAACCATCGCCGAAGAGTTTTTGAACAGTGTGAATTTGAACTCGCTGTGTGAGTCATTGGATACGTGATAAACGTTTGGTTTCAAGACCGTTGACTTCCCACTATAGCAACGGACCAGTACCCAAATTGAACTTTCCCGGCCTCTGAAGGTCTTATCATTAAAGGGATTCAATTCAGTCCTTCAGATGGTTGTAGGGAGATTGACTATGGATGGTCAGATTGGTGGAGAAATTAACAAACCTGTTCCGGCTAGTGGCTTGCCAGCCAAGAGGTCAGGGCAGGATTCAGATTTAATATCAAACGTCAAAGCTGTCTGCTCTGGTCTCAATTACCAACTGAATCTATCGTCATCTCAGATTATGACACCTGACAGGGCGAGAACCGTATCCTCAACGGATTCCTTGCTCCAAAAGAACCCTGCCTTCGATTTCCGTTTTGTCGCCAGCGATGATGAAGTTCGACAGCTTTTGGCTGACCAGACCCGCGATAAAAATCGCGATGTCACCTTTATTTCCCACCCCGACGACCTCGCACAGGCTAATCTGGTGAGCCGTCTGAGCATTGCCGACAATGGTCGTCACACTTTGCGCTCAGGCAAGCTCTTTGAAGGTTCACAGCCATTGACCCTGGTGATAGATATCCGAAAACTCACCAATGAGGATCTGCCAAAATTTAACGATCTGCTGGACCCGGATAACCCCTGTCTATACGACAAGGTCAGCCAGAAGAAACGCCCTCTGGGAGAGCATGTTTCTCTGCTGGTTCTGGCAGCCCCTGAACAATTGACATCGGTTGGCCAGCATGGCGGCGCGCCTGCGGCCAGCGCACCGGCGGCCGACGCTCCGGGCGCTGATTTCTGGCGGCGAATTAACCGACCGGGCAATACATGGCAGTTCGAGGCTGAGACTGGCAATGAACCATTGATGGACATTGACGGGGCTCCCCCGCTATTGCCTGAATTTCCCAGTGACGAAAATGCTATGGACGACGACACTATCCTGGTTATTGACTGCCACTTGCACAACAACTGGCGACAGTTACTGCTGGGTGGTCCCGGTGTCGATCAACAGGGGCGAATCCAGCACATCCCTGGCAGGCTTGAACGATTGACGTCGGGACAACGGGTGGTACTGAAAGGCGCCGACTGGCAGGACCTGACCTTTGAACAGACCATTCGACAGATGCTGGCGCAACAGTGCTTTGAGAGCAATGGGGAAGTCTGTCCGTTACCCGACGATGTTCAGTTTTATCAGATGCCGGCGGGGAAGGACGAGCTTCATTCGCTGTTCCAAAGCCAGTCTAAAGAGCACGCCGCAGAACACCCAATCATCATTAACCAGGGGAATATCACAGAATGGCTGAGCCCCATTGCCATTACGCCTGAAGGCTATGCAATCCCTAACACCTGCCTGTTGGAACAGATCAGGGCGGGGGGTGTCGTCACCGTAACGTCTCCACTCACTGAAGCCCTCTGGTTTCGTTTGCTGGGTTCATTGCAAACCCTTCGCGAGACCACCGGCCTGGAGCCCCGACTCCAGGTGGCTCATACAAGACAGCAGCCGAAAGCCCTGAGATTGGCAGAAGACGATGGGCGCTTTCTGTCCAGCCCACACAGTAAAGTCACTGGTCACGCCACCTTTAATACCTTCACTTATCAGCAACATGCCCAGGCCAGTCATTGGATTAATCATCAACCACAAACCCCTCTGGTCATTCAGGTTAACGAACAGACTGGCTTCAGCCAGCTATTTGATAACATCCATATCGCCTCGGAACAAAAGGCGCATTTCAGACGATCTCAGAGTGATTTGCAGGCGGCATTAACCGCTGGCAAGCCGGTGGTATTCAGAGGGCTGGAAAGTAATCCAAGGCTTCAGCAGCTTCTGGAACCCCTGGTTATTGGGCAACCTCTGTTGGTGAATGGTCAATTACAGGCCTACCCACAAGCCCATGTCACAATACTCTGGCCTGAGTCTGTGAAAAGCGCCTCTTCAGTATTTAATTCGATGGTTGCCACGGGTAGCCGGTGTCCCGAGATTGATCTCTGGGATATCAATACCCTCAGGCATAAAATCTCCCGGGCAGAGCTGCCAGAACAAGCACTTCACTCACTTTACGAAGCCTTTAAAAGCGTACCCGGTGGCCTTTGTAATGCTCTGCCTGAAGTGACCGAAGGGTTGTTGAATAATCTGATACTGGCTGCCCGGAGGGCACAGCAGTTTGACCACTCCCCTCAGCTCCTGCCATGCCACTGGCGCAAGGCCATCAATAGCGTCATCACCCATGGCACCCGACAACATCCGTCCGTCCATGATTTTATGAAAGTGGCCTGTTTGCAGTTACTGCCGGATGAAGATCAAGCCGCCTCCGGAGACCGGGATCAGTTAGCTGCCATCATCAGTAGCACCCCTCGACTGGATAGAAACTTTGTCAAGCGAAACCTGTGGCAACTGGCCCGAGCCTTTGAGCCGACAGTATTTATAGGTACCGAATTAAAACTGTCCTATGAAAATCCATTTCCAGAGTGGGGTAAGAAAGAAGTTATGGACAGGCTCTGTGCCATGATCCTGGCCCACGCACCTGAAAAACAACGAGATGTTATAGCCTATCAGCTGGCAGTCGATCCGGCGGCAACAAAGCCCTGGCAATGCTTAGCCATCGAGCCAACAAGACAGATTAAACGTTTGCAAGATGCACTGGCTTCTGGCTGGCAGTTACCTTTGCACTCAGGGCAGACCCGATCCGATGCCATCCACGGTCTGGCCAGCGATTGTTTTCATAGGGCCAGAACAGCGAGTTCTGAGGCAGACGGCATTGAACGCATAGAAAATCGACTGTCAGAATCACTGAAATGGCAGGGTTCCGCTGATGAGCCCCTGTCTGCACTGGCCCGGGATCTTTATCATGGTGAGATAAGTCAGAAGGATCGTGAAAGTCGTCGCTTATCCCGACTCCATGACCGGCTTACGGACTCTCCCGTTATATTCCTTGAGGGGGAAACCGGAACCGGGAAAAGCTACTTTTCCGCCAAAATGGCAAAGGCTTCAGGACAGGCAACGGTGCTTTCCCTTGGACCTTCTGACAGCGAACAAACCCTGATGAAACGCTGGCAGTGGCAAAAGCACGCCGATGGCGACCGCTCTATGGTGCTGCAAAACCGGGCGCTGATGGAATGGGCCAATACCAAATCCGACAAAGACGGAGAATACATTACCCTGGTTCTGGATGAAGCCAACCTGGCCCAAACCGGATTACTTGCATCATTGAACGGCTTATGGGAACCGCAACCCTGCATTTATGTGAATGGTCATCCTGTCAAGGTCAGCGAAAAACACCGGGTAATTCTCACCGGCAACCCGGATCATTACGTCGGGCGCCAAATGGACCCGACCCTGAAAGAGAAACTGCCCAGAGCTTATTACCCACGTTTGGATGAGGCGTTCCTTCGGGACAGAGTGGTGGAACCAGCTCTACTCAATCAGTTACAACGGCATCAAATAAACGACATTGCACACAGTGCCAGCAAGAGTGTGATGGCACTGTGGCAATATTATCAGGAGCTTTTGCCCGAGCATGAGTTTACTCCCAGGGATTTAACGGATATCTGCAGCTGGGTGGGTTGGTATCTGGATCGTGCGTTATCCAAAGGCAACAGTGCCAGCTGTAAGCAAGTGAACAGTTTGATCCAGCAAAGCTTCCGGGATGTACTGGGTGCCGAAATCAGCGAGACTCAACAGGATGCTCTTTCAGCACTGGAAATCTGGTTTGCTGCCCGTTACGAACTGGACCACACCCTGCGAGACAGAGTTCATAACCACACCCTGCCAGATATTCTGCAGGACTTCAGAACATTGACCAAAGAAATCCGACCTGAGTTTGATACCTCCGGATCGGCAGTCATTGATCTGGCGCAAGGGCTGGGACAGGATTTAAGCCGCTGTCAGCAGGCTTATCATCACGACAGAAAACACGGCGGTCGTCAGGCAACACTGATTGAAGGCCCGGCCGGACGGGGTAAAGATGCCACGTTGAACCTGTTGATTGAAAGTGTCAGACAGCAGGCTCTACAACGGGGAGAGTCCATGCCGGAAGTCTTTCTCCTGAATGCCTGTGATTGTTCCTGGGACCAAGTGTGTGAAAAGATCCAGAAAGCAAAAGTCGATGGTGGCATCGTGGTGATTTCGGAAATGAATCTGATCGACAGCCAGCATCTGGAAGGCGAGTTAAACGATATTCTGGCCGGTGACGCCCATCCGGGCTTCCACCTGTTTGCCACCATTAACCCGCCTGAGTACAGCGGGCGAAAACCCTTATCACCGGCACTGAAAGGGCGTTTTCGACATTTGCCGATCCGGCAGTACAGCCCGACCGAATTGCAGGCCATTGCCGGGAAAGTCTTGCCAGAGAATGAGCAGGGAAAAATCACGGCTAAACGGCTGACTGAAAAACATTGTCGTTTAAGGGCCTGCCTGCAACGCAAAGACCTGCCATTACAGCCCACCAGTCGCGATTTACAGAATGTCGCCATGGCTGTCAAAAGAAGAGGCGATTTTAGCGAAAAAGCACTTCATCAATGCTTCAATCAGCACTACCGGCTTTACCTGATGGCCGCCAACCTGTCGCTGGAGGAACTGCCGGAGTCATCGACTCTTGCCATGGGCAAAGGAGCGCTTGCTTCTGATCTGAGCCATTGGCTCTATCAAAAGGTACCGAACATTGATCGTCCGTGGTTGATACGACAGAGTGATCGCAACAGTATTGATGAAAAAGGCCACGAAATTCTTGTTGAGGCTGGTCTGGATAAAAAGCAAGCCAGGACTGAAATCATCAAGAGGGTGGCTCAGGCGAGGTGGCAGACATCCGGTTTTTCACTGGCGCCGGATCAGTATAACGATATCCTCACCCGGGCACTGTACCGATACTGGCAGCATCGCTGGTTTCATCGTGAGTTCGGCCTGACGGGCGAGGACGCCAATTGCTTATTTCCCCTGACCAAAGAAGAGAAACAAACGCTGAAAATGTCGACCTCCCAGCCTTTTCTCCGGGAGGCTGATAAGTTGATTGGTGTATGGAAAGCCGACGCAGTTCAATGGTGGCCTGCCTTTTGGCATCAGATAAGTAACCTGCCGAACCATTGGCTTGACGATTACATGGATGAAAAGTTAGCGACTGGCTCTGGTAATGCGCCTGATAAACACTGTCTAAACGCTCCCTCGAAAAAAGATAAGGTACTGGACCGGAGAACAAACTATGAGTGCCTGAGATTGCCACTACTATACGATTTACCCGTTTTTAAAACGCAGAGACCCACTTCCCGTATGTATCGTTGGGAGGCAAAGGATATTTGTGTGACTGCCAGGGGCGATATCATACGGACCGATCTTAATGATCCACGCATTCAAGGTTTCGTAACCCTCATGCCGGACCGGTTACCAGGGCCTGACCAAGAAGTGATATTAACCAGCAACCAAACCCTGGCGTCCTTTAAGTGGACATCGAAGAAAGGTCAATTTGTGTTACCCAGCCTGACGCCTGACGACTATATCGTGGCCCTGCGTACAGAACCCGATTTGCCATTTAAACTGATCAGGCATCGGTATACCGGGCTTCACATACTGATTATTCCAGAAGCCAACACCGAACAGACTATTCAATTTACTTATGTCGTAGAGCCCAAAAAACCGGACGACAGTGTTTCGGCTGAAGAAGCCCGGCCAAAACAATCAATACGTTTTGACACCCACTGTTCAGAAGGTATTAAAACCGTGCTGGACGAACTGTTTTCGCCCGTAAAAGAGCACCCGGCCAAACTACAGATGAGTTTGCAGAAAATAAAAAACGCCAGACACACCCGGCAACGAATTGAGGCGATCACGGAGTATTGCCGACAGTTTTCGGGTAAGACTGAACCGAAGCCGGAAGAAAATTTCTTTAGATTCCTCGTCACTCAGCAGCAGGGTAGCTGCCGTCATCGCGCGCCTGTTTTTGTTGCTTTTTGTCGTTATTTCGGGATTCCCAGTCGGCAAATTCATAGCCTTACCCACGAGTTTCCCGAGTATTCACTGGATAGAGGTCAAACCTGGGAATCGGTGGATTTGGGCGGGGGGCCCGCACAGGTAAGAGAAATCAAATCTGAATTCCAGCCCACCAGGCAGCTCAGTAGTTCCGGCAGTGAGTCAAAGAGGTTTAAGGATCTTCTGAAAGGGGCTGATTCAGCGCAACAAGAAGCTCTGGCACAAGCCATTGACAAGAATCCTGAGAGACAGAACACAGCCCTTGAAAGAGGTAGTGCCTCATCAAATCCATTTAAAGTCACCTCCAAAATGGTGAGGGAACTTTGGAAGAGAAAAGATTTGACCGGATTTTCCATGGGCGTCTCAATTTTACTGGATATAAAAGCATTGAACAATTACGAGCTGGCATTGGTTGGTGCTGTGCATATAAAACACGGGGCGAGTACCTATAAACCCATGGTGGAGGCAGTAGCAAAAATATTGTCCGACAGTGATGAGGACCAGGTCACTGAACAACTCAAGTTACTCCATTCAAAAGTGATTGTTCAGGCCGGAGAGAGACCTCAGCAGTGGATGAGTTCCATGGTGGATATACTGAACGGCAGTGACTTAACCAGGCCTTCGGTTATTCAACTTGCCCTCGCAGCCCTGGAATCAGGTTGGCTGGATCCACTGCCGGAATACGACCACAAGATTAACGGGGTCCGTGAACAGCATGAGCTATTGTTACGCCTTGAAGGCGTTGATGAATTAAAAGTTAAAGCCACCCATTGCCTGAAAAATTTATACAAGCAGTTGTTTTCCAGAGAAAAAAACAGTCAGGAATGGCGGCTGAGCTATGAAGACTTCCAAACGAGAGAAGATGCCTGCCTGATGACCCATTGTCATGGTGGCTTTTCGCCATACCTGGAAGAGCTGATTGTCCGTAAAGCTTTACAAGACGCCTGGACGGACGAACCTGAAGGCATTCCGAATATAGAGCGGTTGCTGGTACACCATCCCGCGTTTGTGCGATTAAACTCTGGCAGGACGCTCCACCGACCGGTGGTTATCCTGGGGCAACCTCGCTGGTACAGCGAAGCAATGAGTGAAAAAACCGAAGCTCTGCTTCAACTAAAAGTTGAGAGCAGCCCGGAATTGAAGCGGTCGTTTGAAAAAGTCAAACAGTACAGGGAGATTGATAATGAATACGACAAAGCTCTGGCTGACCTGGATAATTGGTACAGTGATCATTCAAGCCATGAACAATCAATGCTTCCTGATCAGCAATGCCAGACTCGAAAAGAACAATATGAGAAACAAAAACTTGCTATCAAAAGTCATTACAAACCCCTTCTGGATTCCATTGGGCTGCAACACCGGGAAAAAGGGCTTGTACGTGATCTAAAAATCAAATGCAGGCAAGCGATTGGGCAGGCCTTCAGTCATTACCTGTATGGTTTGACGCACTCGAAAGGCGGTTCCTTGACCCATTGTTGGGCCGAAGCAATTGTCAGTGACCAGATACTTAGAATAAAATGGTATGGCACTCATGATCCATCCTCACCGGAAGAGCTGTATGCCATGATGCAATTAATTGAATCTTACGAATTTCCGTCATCTGCCAAGGATGCCTATTTAAAAGAGGCACTCAACATCAGTAACGCTCTGATACTCAGGTCCGATGATCTGACCAAAATTAATGAAGAGTTTTTGAACAGCGTGAATTTGAATTCGATTTATGAGTCATTGGATAACTGATAATCCTGATTGATGCCATTGCCCTGCGTCTAACTAACCCAATGGAACTTTCCTCCCGCCTGAAGGTCACATAAGTACTCAACCATACGAAATCAAACCATTTCAATGCAGTCCTTCAAATAACAGGAGCGAGATTTACCGTGGATGGCCAGATTGGCTGGAGAAATAAACAACCCTTACCTGATGGCAGCGTGCCAGACAAGAGAGCAAAGCTGGATGCACCGTCAAGGATTGCAGAGGTCTGCTCAGATGTAACTCCCAGACTCAATAAATCATCAGCTCCGGGGATCTCGCCTCACCAGACGAGAAGCGTATCCTCAGCGGATTCCTCGCTCCAAAAGACCACTCATGCCTTCGATTTTCGTTTTGTCGCCAGTGATGATGAAGTTCGACAGCTTTTAGTGGCGCAAACCTGCGATGAACATCGGGATGTTACCCTTATTTCCCACCCCGATGACCTCGCACAGGCCAATCTGGTAAGACGGTTGAGTATTTCTGTCGATGGCCACCACACTCTGGGTTCTGGCAAGCTGTTCGAAAGTCCACAGCCACTGACTCTGGTGCTGGATATCCGAAAACTCAGCAGCGAAGATTTGCCAAAATTTAACGATCTGCTGGACCCGGATACCCCCTGTCTATACGACAAAGTCAGCCAAAACAAACGCCCTCTGGGCGAGCATGTTTCTCTATTGGTCGTGGCAGATCCTGAACAGTTGGCATCGGTTGGTCATCGTGACGACGCACCCGGCGCTGATTTCTGGCGGCGAATTAATCGACCGGAAAATAGCTGGCAGTTCCAGGCCCAGACTGGTAATGACCCATCGATGGACATAGACGAGATTGCTCCATTATTGGTTGAACTCCCCCCTGCCGAAAGCGCCATGGACGACGACGTTACCGTTCTTATTAACTGCCACTTGCACAACGACTGGCGACAGTTGTTGTTGGGGGGCCCCGGTGTGGA
The DNA here is from genome assembly GCF_049310145.1 of Endozoicomonas sp. ALD068. NCBI lineage: Bacteria > Pseudomonadati > Pseudomonadota > Gammaproteobacteria > Oceanospirillales > Endozoicomonadaceae > Endozoicomonas > Endozoicomonas sp. ALD068. The sequence goes on along the minus strand of NZ_JBLYNU010000004.1, from coordinate 6,472,850 downwards.
TCAGCAGGGACGAATTCAGCATCTCCCCGGCAGGCTTGAGTTATTGAGGGCCGGACAAAGGGTGATTCTGAAAGGGGCCAACTGGCAGGATCTGGCCTTTGAGCAGACGATTCGACAGATGCTGGTGCAACAGTGTTTTGAGAGCAATGGGAAGGTCTGTCAGTTACCGGACGAGGTTCAGTTTTATCAGATGCCGGTGGGTGAGGATGAGCTTTATTCACTGTTTCAGAGCCTGTCTCAAGTGCACACACCAGGAAACCCGGTCATCATTAACCAGAGTAATATCACAGAATGGCTAAACCCCATTGCCATTGCTCCGGAAGGCTACGCAGTCCCTAACACCTGTCTGTTGGAACAGGTTCGAGCAGGTGGTACGGTCACCGTCACGTCTCCCCTCACTGAGTCGGCCTGGTTTCGTTTGCTGGGTTCATTGCAGACTATTCGCGAGGCAACGGGCCTGGAGCCGCGACTTCTGGTAGCCCATTCAAGACAGCAGCCGAAAGCTCTGGGATTAGAAGAAAGCGATGAACAGTCTGTGCCCAACCTGCAGGAAAAAATCAGAGATCAGGCCACCTTTAGTACCGTCACTTATCAGCAACACGTCCAGGCAAGTCGTTGGATAAATAAACACCAGCCAGCACCGTTGGTCATTCAGGTCAATGAACAGACCGGCTTCAGCCAGCTATTTGATAATATCTATATCACTTCGGAACAAAAGGCCCTTTTTGGACGAGATCAGAGTGACTTGCAAAAGGCATTAACCGCTGGCACGCAGGTTGTATTTCGGGGGCTCGAAAGTAATCCAACACTTCAACAACTCCTTGAACCCCTGGTTGTTGGCCAACCTCTGCTGGTGAATGGCCAGTTACAGGCCTACCCACAAGCTCATGTCACAATACTCTGGCCTCAATCTGCGAAAAGCCAATCTGCAGTCTTTAATTCGATGGTTGCCACAGGTAAACCCTGCCCTGAGGTCAATATCTGGGATATCAATGCCCTCAAGCATGATATCCCCCGGACTGAGCTGCCAGAACGAGCCCTTAACTTGCTTTACGAAGTGTTTAAAACCGTACCTGCCAACTGTTGTAACCCTCTGCCTGAAATGTCCGCAGGCTTGTTGAATAACCTGATACTGGCTGCCCGGCGAGCACAGCAGGTTGACCGCTCACTTCAGCTCCTGCCCTGCCACTGGCGCAAGGCCGTCGATAGTGTCATCACCCATGGCCTGCGGCAGAGTCTGCCGGTGCGTAATTTTATGAAAGTAGCTTGTTGGATGTTGCTGCCAGATGCTCCCGGGAAGCGGGATGAGGATCAAACTGCCTCGGTCGATCCGGATCAGTTAAATGAGATCATCAATAGTGCCCCACGGTTAGACAGAGAGTTTGTGAAGCAGAACCTGTGGCCGCTGATCAGAGCAGCCTCTGACCCTAGAGTCTTAAAGCAATTGCAACTGTCCTATTGCGATCCATTCCCAGAGCGGAGTAAAGAAGACGCTTTGGACAGACTCTGTGCCCTGATCGTGAGCCATACCCCTGAAAAACATCGACAGGCAATGGCCTGTCAGTTGGCAGTCGATCCGCAGGCAGCAGAACACTATCAAAGGTTAGCCATAAGGCCATCAAGACAGATTAAACGTTTACAGGATGCATTGGCCTCTGGCTGGCAGTTATCTCTAGCCATAGGGCAGACCCGATCCGAAGCCATTAAATCACTGGCTGCTGATTGTTTTCAGATGGCCAGAACCGCGAATTCTGAAACAGAAGGCATTGAACGTATAAAACATCGACTGTCTGCATCACTGGCATGGCAGGGTTTGACTGATGAGCCCTGGTCAGCACTGGCCCGGGATCTTTATCACGGTGAGACGAGTCAGAAGGATCGTGAAAACCGTCGTTTATCCCGGCTCCATGACCGGCTTACAGACTCTCCCGTTATATTCCTGCAGGGCGAAACCGGCACCGGGAAAAGTTACTTTTCAGCGAAAATAGCAAAAGCTTCAGGATCGGCTGTGGTGCTGTCCCTTGGACCTTCTGACAGCGAGCAGACCCTGATGAAACGCTGGCAGTGGCAGCAACACGCTGATGGCGACCGCTCTATGGCACAGCAAAACCGGGCGCTGATGGAATGGGCCAAGACCTCACACCCCAGAGATGGAGGCTATGTTGAAGGAAAATATATCACTCTGGTTCTGGATGAAGCCAACCTGGCCAAAACCGGATTGCTGGCGTCATTGAACGGCTTATGGGAACCGGAACCCTGCATTTATGTCAATGGTCATCCTGTCCCGGTCAGCAAAGAACACCGGGTGATTCTCACCGGTAACCCCATTCATTACGGCGGACGCCAGTTGGATTCTGCCCTGAAAGAGAAACTGCCCAGGGCTTACTATCCTCGTCTGGACCAGGCTTTTCTTCGGGACAGAGTGGTGGAGCCGACTCTGCTCAATCATTTACAACGGCATCTGCCTGAGTCTCAGCAAATAAACGACATTGCACGTATTGCCACCGAGAGCTTAATGCTACTCTGGCAGTATTATCAGGAACTGTTGCCAGAACATGAGTTTACTCCCAGGGATCTGACGGATATCTGCAGCTGGGTAGGTTGGTATCTTGATCGTTCGTTATCCCCAGGTGACAGGGTTAACTGCAAGCAAGTGCAAGGTTTAATCCAGCAAAGTTTTCGGGATGTGCTGGGGCCAGAAATCACCGAAACTCATCGGGATGCCCTGTCAGCACTGGAAATCTGGTTTGCTGCCCGTTACCAACCGGAGAACATCCTGAGCGACAGAGTTCGCAACAAGACCCTGTCAGATATTCAAGAGACTTTCAGTACAGTCACCCAAAAAATCCGACCTGAGTTTGACACCTCCGGAACAGCAGTCAGTGAACTGGTGCAACAGCTTGGACAGGATTTAAGCCGCTGTCAGCAGGCTTATCACCTCGACAGGAAACACGGCGGACGACAGGCGACACTGATCGAAGGTCCAGCCGGACGGGGCAAGGATGCCACGCTGAACCTGTTGATTGAAAGTTTCAGAGAGGAGGCCAAGCAACGGGGAGAGTCCATGCCGGAGGTCTTTTACCTGAATGCCTGTGATTGTTCCTGGGACAGAGTGTGTGAAGCGATCCAGAAAGCAAAAGTGGAAGGCGGCATCGTGGTGATTTCGGAAATGAATCTGATCGACAGCCAGCATCTGGAAGGTGAGTTAAACGATATTCTGGCCGGTGACGCCCACCCGGGCTTCCACCTCTTTGCCACCATTAACCCGCCAGAGTACAGCGGACGAAAACCCTTATCACCGGCGCTGAAAGGGCGCTTCAGACATTTGCACATCCGGCAGTACAACCCGGCAGAATTACAGACCATTGCCGGGAAAGTGTTGCCAGAGTCCTTAGAAGGGACATTCGCCGCCAAAAAGCTAACAGAAAAACATTGTCTTTTAAGGGCTCACCTGCAACGCAAAAAACTGCCGTTACAGCCAACCAGTCGTGATTTACAGAACGTCACCAGGGCTGTTATCAGGACATGGGATTTTACCGAAAACGGACTGAATCAATGCTTCCAACGGCACTACCGGCTTTACCTGATGGCAGCCAGGCTGACGCTGGAAGAACTGCCCGGGTCATCAGCTATTGCCATAACTAACGAAGCACTTGATACCAGGCTTTGCGAATGGTTTAACCAAAGGGTACCAGGCATTGATCGACCCTGGTTGATACGACGCAGTGATTGCCAGAGTATGGATGAAAAACGCCATGAAATTCGTATCAAAACTGATCTGAATGGAGAGAAAGCCAGAACAGAAATCATCAGGATGCTGGCACGTACCCGCTGGCAGGCATCGGGTCTTTCAGTGAAACCGGATGAGTCCGACGATATTCTCACCCAGACACTTTACCGACACTGGCAGCAACGCTGGTTTGACCGTGAGTATGGCCAGTTGGGCGTGGACGCTGATAGCGTATTTCCCCTCACGAATGCACAGAAACAAACGCTGAAAACGTCAACCAACCTGCCTTATCTCGAGGCGGCTGACCAGCAGATAAGGGCGTGGAAAGCCAGTGAAGTTCAATTTTGGCCTGGGTTCTGGCATCAGATCAGTGATCTGCTGAACCATTGTGCGCACGATTATACTCATCAGGATATAGTGATCGACAGTGACAAGGCTCCTGAGGAATGCATTTCAGAAGTTCGCAGGAAACAGGCCAATGCCCTGGACCGGGCCACGGACTATCAGCGCCAGAAGAAGAGAGTATTCGACAATTATAAAATTTTTGACACGAACTACCCTTTCAACATGTATCGCTTGCGCGCGAGGGATATTAATGTATCTGCCAGGGGTGAGGTCGAGCTGACCGATATGGGTGTTCAACACCTGCAGGGGATCGAAATCCTTATACCCGAACAGTTACCGGGGTATAACCAGGAGCTGACGTTAGCCAAAAACCAGACACTGGCAAACTACAAAGCGTCATCAAACAATGGTCAATATGCATTGCCCAGTCTGACACCTGAAGACTATATCGTGGCCCTGCGTATAGAACCCGTTTTGCCATGTACCCTGCTCAGGGATCGATATACCGGGCTGCACACACTGTCTGTTCCCGAAGCCAAAGCCGGTCAGATTATTCAATTTACTTATGTCGTGGAACCCAGAGCGCCGAGCAAAAAAACACTGGCTAAAAAAGTCCAGCCAGCACAATCAATACGTTTTGACGCCCGCTGTTCCAAAGGTATAGAAGCAGTATTGAACAAACTGTTTGCTGAGGTTGAACAACAACTGCCTGAAATAAAGGTGCCTTTGCAGGCAATAATGAACGCAAAAAACACGACGCAACGCATCAGGGCGATCAAGGACTATTGCCTGAAGTTTTCCGGAGGTGCTGAACCAGCAGGGCATCATCTGAATTTCTTTCACTTCCTCGTAACACGGCGACAAGGCAGTTGTCGTCATCGGACGCCTGTTTTTATTGCTTTTTGTCGCTATTTTGGGATTCCATGTCGGGAAATGATCAACCATATCCACGCCTTTGCAGAGTATTCTGTGGATAGAGGCCAAACCTGGGAGTCAGTGGATTTAGGCGGGGCGCCTGGTGAGCTAAAAAAAATCCCATCTGACTTCCAGCGCACCAATAAAGTCAGTAGTGAGTCAAAGAAGGCGAGGGATCTCTTGCGGGGTCTTCTGGTGGGTGCTGATTCAGCACAACAACAAACTCTGGCTAAAACCTATGGTATGAGCCTTGAGGAACTTAACAGGATCATTGAGACAGGCGGTACATTACCAGGAAAAATCCAGAGTATCTGCAAAACGGTATTGAAGCTTTGGAAAGGAAAAGATTTAACCGGTTTCTCCATGGGTGTCTCAATGATAGAGTCGCTGGAGACAGAGGCATTGGGCTATTTCGAGCAGCAACTGGTCGGTAAGTTTATTTCTTGCGACTGGAGTTTCTGGCCGATGTCGGCGGTTGTCATAAACATATTATCTGACGGTGATGAAGTCCGGGTCATCGAACAACTCCAATCACTGCACTCAAAAATGATTGTTGAGGCTAAAGCACGCCCCCTCGAGTGGTTGGGTTCAATGGTGAATATACTTGAGCACAGTGACCTGGCCAACCCCTCGGTTATTCGCTTTGCCCTTAAAGTTCTGAAATTGGGTTGGCTGAAGCCACTGCCAAGGTACAGCGACGAAATTATTATGCCCCTTCAACATCACGAACTGTTGATGCATCTGAAAGGTATCGAAGAACTGAAGATTGAAGCTTCGAATTGCCTGAAAGAGTGGTATCAGTCTGTTCTGAAAAGGGGAAAACAAAGCAAGAGCTGGTGGTCGATTTATGAACACTTTCTGAGGAGAAAAGGGAATGACATGCTGGTCAGTCATTGTCACGAAGGGGCTTCGCCATCCCTTAATGATAAAATTGCCAATCCATCTTTAGATACCGCCTGGACGGATGACCCTGAGGGTGTTCCGAATATAGAACGAATGCTGGTGAACCAGCCCGCATTTGTGCAGTTGCACTCGGTCAGAGCCAGACACCGTCCGCTGATTATCTTGGGCCACCCTTTCCTGAGCAGCACATTAATTGATAAAAAAGCCCAGGACCTGTTGCAACTGAAAGCTAAGAAAAACCCTGATTTAAAGCGGTTATTGGAAGAAGTCAAACAGGATAATGTGGTCTCAAACCGAGGCTACATGAATGGTATTTACAATCGCTACAGACCCATTCCTGAGTCTGGTGACGTGTTACACAAGGACGCAGAGTTTGCCAGTGATATAGAGGACAAATGCAAACAAGCGATTCTTCAGGCCTTCTGTCAGTACCTGTATGAATTGACACACTCGAAGGGTGGTCGTTTAACCTATTGTTGGGGCGATGCTCTTGTCCGGTTTGTGAGCAATCGGAACTACTATGGCGCTCACGACCCATCTTCCCCGGAAGAGCTGTATGCCATGTTCTCTGAAATTGATCGATCCGAGTGGTTTGAGAAATCCGTTGATGATACCTACTTACGACAGACACTGGGCGACAGTAACGCCCTGGTGCTCAGATCCGCAGAGCTGATAAAAATTACCGAAGAATTTTTGAATAGTGTGAATTTGAATTCGCTTTGTGAGTCACTGAATACTTGTTAAAGGTTTGATCATGATGAGTTTTTCGAGACTGTTGACTTCCCACAATGGCAACGAGCCAGTACCAAAATGAAACTTTTGTATTATTTGAAGGTCGAATAATTAAACAGTTTTAATGCAATCCTTCAGATGGTAGTAGTGAGGTTAACTATGGATGGTCAGATTGGTGGAGAAATTAACAAATCCGTTCCGGCTAGGCCAGCCAGGAGGTCAGGGCAGGATTTAGATTTACCATCAAACGTCAAAGCTGTCTGCTCTGGTCTCAATTACCAACTGAATCTATCGTCATCTCAGATTATGACACCTGACAGGGCGAGAACCGTATCCTCAACGGATTCCCCGCTCCAAAAAAACCCTCATGCCTTCGATTTCCGTTTTGTCGCCAGTGATGATGAGGTTCGTCAGCTTTTGGCTGACCAGACCTGCGATAAAAATCGCGATGTCACGCTTATTTCCCACCCTGATGACCTTGCACAGGCTAACCTGGTGAGCCGGTTGACCATTGTCGGCAATGGTCGCCACGCTTTGCGCCCAGGCAAGCTCTTTGAAGGTTCACAGCCATTGACCCTGGTGATAGATATCCGAAAACTCACCAGTGAGGATCTGCCAAAATTTAACGATCTGCTGGACCCGGATAACCCCTGTCTATACGACAAGGTCAGCCAGAAGAAACGCCCTCTGGGAGAGCATGTTTCTCTGCTGGTTCTGGCAGCCCCTGAACAATTGACATCGGTTGGCCAGCATGACGAGGCACCTGCGGCCGGCGCTCCGGGCGCTGACTTCTGGCGGCGAATTAACCGACCGGGCAATACCTGGCAGTTCGAGGCTGAGACTGGCAATGAACCATCGATGGACATTGACCGGGCCCCGCCGCTATTGCCTGAATTCCCCAGTGCCGAAAACGCCATGGACGACGACACTATCCTGGTTATTGACTGCCACTTGCACAACAACTGGCGACAATTACTGCTGGGTGCTCCCGGTGTCGATCAACAGGGGCGAATCCAGCACATTCCTGGCAGGCTTGAACAGTTGACATCCGGACAACGGGTGATACTGAAAGGCGCCGACTGGCAGGATCTGACCTTTGAACAGACCATTCGACAGATGCTGGCGCAACAGTGCTTTGAGAGCAATGGGGAAGTCTGTCCATTACCCGACGATGTTCAGTTTTATCAGATGCCGGTGGGGAAGGACGAGCTTCATTCGCTGTTCCAAAGTCAGTCTAAAGAGCACGCCGCAGAAAACCCGATCATCATTAACCAGCGGAATATCACAGAATGGCTGAGCCCGATTGCCATTACGCCTGAAGGCTATGCAATCCCTAACACCTGCCTGTTGGAACAGGTTAAGACGGGGCGTGTCGTCACCGTAACATCTCCACTTACTGAAGCCCTCTGGTTTCGTTTGCTGAGTTCATTGCAAACCCTTCGCGAGACCACCGGCCTGGAGCCCCGACTTCAGGTGGCTCATACAAGACAGCAGCCAAAAGCCCTGGGATTGGCAGAAAACGATGGGCGCTTTCTGTCCAACCTGCATGAAAAAGCCAGAGCCCATGCCACCTTTGATACCATCACTTACCAGCAACATGCCCAGGCCAGTCATTGGATTAATCATCAGCCACAAGCCCCTCTGGTCATTCAGGTCAATGAACAGACTGGCTTCACTCAGCTCTTTGATAATATCCATATCGCCTCGGAACAAAAGGCGCATTTCAGACGATCTCAGAGTGAGTTGCAGGAGGCATTAACCGCTGGCAAACCCGTGGTATTCAGAGGACTGGAAAGTAATCCAACGCTTCAGCAGCTTCTGGAACCCCTGGTTATTGGGCAACCTCTGTTGGTGAATGGCCAGTTGCAGGCCTATCCACGAGCTCATGTCACAATACTCTGGCCTGAGTCTGTGAAAAGCGCCTCTTCAGTATTTCATGGGATGGTCGCCACGGGTAAGTCCTGTCCTGAGCTCGATCTCTGGGATATCAATGCTCGCAGGCATGGTATCGTCCGGACTGAGCTGCCAGAACAAGCGCTTAAACAGCTTTACAAAGCGTTTAAAACCGTACCTGACCTCCTTTGCAGCCCTCTGCCTGAAATGACCGAAGGGCTGTTGAATAATCTGATACTGGCTGCTCGTCGAGCACAGCAGGTTGACCACTCCCTGCAGCTCCTGCCCCGCCACTGGCGCAAGGCCATCAATAGTGTCATCACCCATGGCATCCGACAGCATCCGTCCGTGCGGGATTTTATGAAAGTGGCCTGTTGGCACTTGTTACCGGGTAAGATGCCGGACGAGGATCAAGCCGCCTCCGCAGACCCGGATCAGTTAGCTGCCATCATCAATAGCGACCCGCGACTGGATAGAGAGTTTGTCAAACGGAACCTGTGGCAACTGGCCCGAGCCTTTGACCCGGCAGTATTTATAGGTACCGAATTACAACTGTCCTATGAAAGTCCATTTCCAGAGTCGGGTGAAAAAGAAGTTATGGACAGGCTCTGTGCCATGATCCTGGCCCACGCGCCTGAAAAACAACGAGATGCCATAGCGTATCAGTTGGCAGTCGATCCGGCGGCAACAAAGCCCTGGCAATCCTTAGCCATCGAGCCAACAAGACAGATTAAACGTTTGCAAGATGCACTGGCTTCTGGCTGGCAGTTACCTTTGCATTCAGGGCAGACCCGATCCGATGCCATCCACGGTCTGGCCAGCGATTGTTTTCATAGGGCCAGAACAGCGAGTTCTGAGGCAGACGGCATTGAACGCATAGAAAATCGGCTGTCTGAATCACTGAAATGGACGGGTTCCGCTGATGAGCCTCTGTCTGCACTGGCCCGGGATCTTTATCATGGCAAGATGAGTCAGGAGGATCGTGAAAGCCGTCGCTTATCCCGACTCCATGACCGGCTTACGGACTCTCCCGTTATATTCCTTGAGGGGGAAACCGGAACCGGGAAAAGCTACTTTTCCGCCAAAATGGCAAAGGCTTCAGGACAGGCAACGGTGCTTTCCCTTGGACCTTCTGACAGCGAACAAACCCTGATGAAACGCTGGCAGTGGCAAAAGCACGCCGATGGCGACCGCTCTATGGCGCAGCAAAACCGGGCGTTGATGGAATGGGCCAAGACCGAATCCGACGAAAAAGACGGAGAATACATCACCCTGGTGCTGGATGAGGCTAACCTGACCCAAGCCGGATTGCTGGCGTCATTGAACGGCCTGTGGGAACCGCAACCCTGCATCTATGTGAATGGTCATCCTGTCAAGGTCAGCGAAAAACACCGGGTAATTCTCACCGGCAACCCCGATCATTACGCCGGGCGCCAAATGGATCCGACCCTGAAAGAGAAACTGCCCAGAGCTTATTACCCGCGTTTGGATCAGGCTTTCCTTCGGGACAGAGTAGTGGAACCGGCTTTGCTCAGTCAGTTACAACGGCATCAAATAAACGACATTGCACACATTGCCAGCAAGAGTGTGATGGCACTGTGGCAATATTACCAAGAGCTGTTGCCCGAGCATGAGTTTACTCCCAGGGATTTAACAGACATCTGCAGCTGGGTGGGTTGGTATCTGGATCGTGCGTTATCCAAAGGCGACAGTGCCAACTGTAAGCAAGTGAACAGTTTGATCCAGCAAAGTTTCCGGGATGTGTTGGGTCCCGAAATCAGCGAGACTCAACAGGATGCCCTTTCGGCACTGGAAATCTGGTTTGCTGCCCGTTACGAACTGGACAACACCCTGCGAGACAGAGTTCATAACCACACCCTGCCAGATATTCTGCAGGACTTCAGAACATTGACCAAAGAAATCCGACCTGAGTTTGATACCTCCGGATCGGCAGTCATTGATCTGGCGCAAGGGCTGGGACAGGATTTAAGCCGCTGTCAGCAGGCTTATCATCACGACAGAAAACACGGCGGTCGTCAGGCAACGCTGATTGAAGGTCCGGCCGGACGGGGTAAGGATGCCACGCTGAATCTGATGATCGAAAGTGTCAAACAGCAAGCTAAAGAACGGGAAGAAACCATGCCAAAGGTCTTTCCCCTGAATGCCTGTGATTGTTCCTGGGAGCAACTGTGTGAAGTGATCCAGAAAGCAAAAGTAGAGGGCGGCATCGTGGTAATTTCAGAAATGAACCTGATCGACAGCCAGCATCTGGAAGGTGAGTTAAACGACATTCTGGCCGGTGATGCCCATCCGGGTTTCCACCTGTTTGCCACCATCAACCCGCCTGAGTACAGCGGGCGAAAACCTTTGTCACCGGCGCTGAAAGGGCGCTTCAGACATTTGCCCATCCGGCAGTATAACCCGACAGAATTACAGACCATTGCCGGGAAAGTGTTGCCAGAGTCCTTAGAAGGGACATTCGCCGCTAAAAAGCTAACAGAAAAACATTGTCTTTTAAGGGCTCACCTGCAACGCAAAAAACTGCCGTTACAGCCAACCAGTCGTGATTTACAAAACGTCGCCAGGGCTGTTATCAGAGCATGGGATTTTACCGAAAACGGACTGAATCAATGCTTCCAACGGCACTACCGGCTTTACCTGATGGCAGCCAGGCTGACGCTGGAAGAACTGCCCGGGTCATCGGCTATTGCCATGAGTAACGAAGCACTTGATACCAGACTTTGCGAATGGTTCAACCAAAGGGTATCAGGTATTGATCGACCCTGGTTGATACGACGCAGTTATTGCAACAGTACGGATGAAAAACGCCATGAAATTCGTATCAAAACTGATCTGAATGGTGAGGAAGCCAGAACGGAAATTATCAGGATGCTGGCACGTACCCGCTGGCAGACATCGGGTCTTTCAGTGAAACCGGATGAATCCGACGATATTCTCACCCAGACACTTTACCGACACTGGCAGCAACGCTGGTTTGATCGCGAGTATGGCCAGTTGGGCGTGGACGCTAATAGCATATTTCCACTGACGAATGCACAGAAACAAACGCTGAAAACGTCAACCAACCAGCCTTATCTCGAGGCGGCTGACCAGCAGATAAGGGCGTGGAAGGCCAGTGAAGTTCAATGGTGGCCTGCGTTCTGGCATCAGATCAGTGATCTGCTGAACCATTGTGTGAACGATCATACTCACGAAGATATAACGATTGACGGTGATAACGCTCCTGAAGAATACATCTCAAAAGCTCGCGGGAAACAGGGTAAGACCCTGGACCGTGACACGGACTATGAGTGCAGTAAGAAGTCAAAAGTCGACGACTATAAAATTTTTGACACGGATTACCCTCGCCATATGTATCGCCTGCAGGCTGAGGATATTAGTGTATCTGCCGGGGGTGAGGTCGTGCTGACCGAAATGAGTGATCAACACCTTCAGGGGACCGAAACCCTTATACCCGAAGAGTTACCGGGGCGTAACCAGGAACTGACGTTAGCCAACAACCAAACACTGGCAAACTACAAAGCGCCATCAAGCAATGGTCAATATGCATTGCCCAGTCTGACGCCTGAAGACTATGTCGTGGCCCTGCGTATTGAACCCGCTTTGCCGTATACATTGCTCAGGGATCGATATACCGGGCTGCACACACTGTCAGTTCCCGAAGCCAAAGCCGGTCAGATTATTGAATTTACTTATGTCGTGGAACCCAGAGAGGCGAGCAAAAAAACACTGACTAAAAAAGTCCAGCCAGCACAATCAATAGGTTTTGACGCCCGCTGCTCCAAAGGTATGGAAGCAGTATTGAACAAACTGTTTGATGAGGTTGAACAACAACTGCCTGAAATAAAGGTGCCTTTGCAGGCAATAATGAACGCAAAAAACACGACGCAACGCATTGAGGCGATCAAGGACTATTGCCAACAGTTCTCCGGTACCGCCGTAGCAGAGAGCAATGAAAATTTCTTTCAATTCCTGGTAACAAAACGGCAAGGAAGCTGTCGTCATCGTGTGCCTGTTTTTGTCGCTTTATGTCGCTACTTCGGGATTCCGTGTCGGCAAATTGGCAACCCTTCTCACGCCTTTGCCGAGTGTTCCATGGATAGAGGCCAAACCTGGAAGTCAGTGGATTTGGGCGGGGTGCCTTTAGAGGTAAGAAAATTCCCATCTGACTTTCAGCACAACAAAAAAGTCAGTAGTGATTTAAAGAAGGCGAGGGATCTCCTGCAGGGTCTTCTGAAGGGTGCTGATTCAGCACAACAACAAACTTTGGCTAAGACCTATGGTCTGAGCCTTGAGGAACTTAACAAGGTCATTGAGACAGGCGGCGCATTACCGGGAAAAAACCTGGATATCCGCGAAACAGTATTGAAGCTTTGGGAAGGAAAAGATTTAACCGGTTTCTCCCTTGGGATCTCAATTTTAGAGTCGCTGGAGACAAAAGCATTGACCTTTCGCGAGTGGCAACTGGTCGGTAAGTTTTTTTATCGCGATTGGCCTTCCAGGCCGATGTCGGCGGTTGTCAAAAAAATATTATCTAACGGTGATGAAGTGCGGATCATTGAACAACTCCAATTATTGCATTCAAAAATAATTGTTCAGGGTAGAGCAAACTACCTCGACTGGTTGGGCTCAATGGTGGATATACTTGAGGACACTGACTTGACCAACCCCTCGATTATTCGCTTTGCCCTTAAAGTTCTGAAATTGGGTTGGCTGGATCCGGATCCAGTGCCAAGGTATAGCCGCAGCATTATTATGCCCACTCAACATCACGAGCTGTTGATGCGTCTGAAAGGTGTCGAAGAACTAAAGGTTGAAGCTATGAATTGCCTGAAAATGTGGCATCAGACATTACTGAAAAGGGGGAAAAAAAGCCATAACTGGCGGTCGATTTATAAAGACTTTCTGAGGAGAAAAGGCAATGACATGCTCGTCAGTCATTGTCACGAAGGGGCTTCGCCATCCCTTAATGATAAAATTACCAACCCATCTTTAGATACCGCCTGGACGGATGACCCTGAGGGTGTTCCGAATATAGAACGAATGCTGGTGAACCAGCCCGCATTTGTGCAGTTGCGCTCGGTCAGAGCCAGACACCGTCCGCTGATTATCCTGGGCCACCCTTTCCTGAGCAGCACATTAATTGATAAAAAAGCCCAAGACCTGTTGCAACTGAAAGCTAAGAAAAACCCTGATTTAAAGCGGTTATTGGAAAAAGTCAAACAGGATAATGTGGTCTCAAACCGAGGCTACATGAATGGTATTTACAACCACTACAGACCCATTTCTGAGTCTGGTGACGTGTTACACAAAGACGCAGAGTTTGCCAGTGATTTAGAGAACAAATGCAAACAGGCGATTCTTCAGGCCTTCTGTCATTACCTGTATGAATTGACACACTCGAAGGGTGGTCGTTTAACCTATTGTTGGGGCGATGCTCCTGTCCGGTTTGAGCCTCATCGGAACCACTATGGCGCCCATGACCCATCTTCTCCGGAAGAGCTGTATGCCATGTTCTCTGAAATTGATCGATCCGAGTGGTTTGAGAAATCGGTTGATGATACCTACTTACGACAGACACTGGGCGACAGTAACGCCCTGGTACTCAGATCTGCGGAGCTGATAAAAATTACCGAAGAGTTTTTGAATAGAGTGAATTTGAATTCGCTTTGTGAGTCACTGAATACTTGTTAAAGGTTTGGTCATGATGAGTTTTTCGAGACCGTTGACTTCCCACAATGAAAACGAACAACTATTTAAGTTGAACTTTCATGCTATTTAAATATCCATACGGTCTTGACTGGCTTCAGGTGTCCAAATTACTCTCATGAACGATTTGCTGCGTTTGCGCGAAGCGCTGCAAATTCCGCTTCAACTTCATGTGTATTTACCATGAACGCAATTTTTGACGCCCTCTAAAGTAGATTCATAATCATCAATCCATAATGCAAAAAGCGAGAGATACGCATCACGAGAACAGCAAAAATAAAATTGCATAAAATAAATACTGCATTTTTTTATTGAACTATTACTATCGTACTGCAATACTCTCCTCAGACTTACGATCCAGACTCTTTTTATGCCAACAGTGGTCAAAAACAGTTCTCCTGAACATCAAATCGCTTTATCTGAAGTGGTCAGCATCCAGGCTGGCTACCCGTTCCGTGGTGCGATCACAAAAGTGGCAAACGGCTATGTTCGGGTAGTTCAGGCAAAGGATATTTCTGACTTGGGTGAGCTGAGCACTGAGAACCTGATCACCACAGAACTGACAGGTAAGCGCAAGGCCGACTGGCTTCAACAGGGTGACATTCTGTTTATTGCCAAGGGAGGCCGGTATATTGCCAGCTATATCGCTGACGAAATGCCGCAGGTAACGCTGGCTCCCAGTTTATTTTTGCTTCGGGTCAATTCTGCCTGTAAAGGCAGGGTGAATCCTGAGTTTCTGACCTGGCAGCTAAACCAGTCTCCTGTTCAACGCTACTTTCGCAACAGTGCCGAAGGCAGTCATCAGGTCAATATCCGCAAGCCGGTGCTTGCAGAAACCGCAGTCACCCTGCCAGACCTTACAACCCAGAACACCATTGCCAAACTGTACCGGGCAAGCATTAAAGAGAATGCCCTGCTACAACGGTTGATCGTTAACCGTCAGCAGCAACTAAGCATTATTGCCAATGACCTGATCACCAAAGCATAACCCAATTTACCTGATACTTTTTACCTGACACTTTTTACCTGACACATAGACAGAAGACGTTGAGAGCAGATATGCCAAACACTCCCATTAACCAGCAGGAAATCAACAATACAGTGTGGAAAGCCTGCGACACTTTCCGAGGCACGGTTGACCCTTCCATTTATAAAGATTTCATCCTGACGATGTTGTTCCTGAAGTACATCTCAGACGTACACCAAGACAGGCTCGATGAGCTGTCCACCCAGTTTGCTGGCAACCAGGCGATGGTTGATGCGATGTTGGCGAGCCAGTCTTTCAAAATCCCTGCTGGCTGCACCTTCTGGGATCTTTACGCTAAACGTCATGAGGCAGGTAACGGTAGCCGTATCGACCAGGCACTCCATGCCATTGAGGAAGCCAACGGCACAAAGCTGAAAAACGTGTTTCAGGACATCAGCTTCAATACCGACAAGCTGGGCGATGAAAAGCAGAAAAACGATATTCTGCGTCACCTGCTGGAAGATTTTGGCAAAGAAACCCTCAATCTCAGACCAAGCCGTGTGGGTTCATTGGATGTGATTGGTAACGCCTACGAATACCTCATTAAGCACTTTGCAGCGGGTAGTGGTAAATCTGCCGGTGAGTTCTATACCCCACCTGAAGTATCTGATCTTTTATCCATCTTGCTGGAGCCTGAAGAAGGCGACCAGATCTGTGACCCTGCCTGTGGTTCTGGATCTCTGCTGATGAAGTGCGGCAAGCAAATCCAGAAGAACTACAACGGCTCCAAAAAATACGCTCTGTTTGGTCAGGAAGCCATTGGTTCTACATGGTCTCTGGCAAAGATGAATATGTTTCTCCATGGGGAAGATAATCATCGTATTGAATGGGGCGACACCATCCGCAACCCCAAATTACAGGACCAAAACGGAGGTCTGCTGCACTTTGATGTGGTGACTGCCAATCCACCATTCTCCCTTGATAAGTGGGGGCATGATGATGCTGAGCACGATCCCTTTGGCCGTTTCCGCCGGGGTATTCCACCAAAAACCAAAGGTGATTACGCCTTTATCAGCCATATGATTGAAACCCTGAAACCACAAACGGGCCGCATGGGTGTGGTTGTGCCTCACGGCGTTTTGTTTCGGGCATCGTCTGAAGGGAAAATCCGTAAGCAACTGATTGATGAGAACCTGCTGGATACCGTGATAGGCCTGCCAGAGAAGCTGTTCTTTGGAACTGGAATTCCTGCTGCCATTCTTATATTCAAGAAACAGAAAACTGACGACAAAGTTCTATTTATTGATGCTTCTCGTGAGTTTAAGTCTGGCAAGAACCAGAATCAGCTTACTCCTGAAAATATCCAGAAGATTGTAGATACCTATCAGGATCGTCTGACAGTAGATAAATACGCCTACCTCGCTACCTTGGAAGAGATTCAGGAGAACGATTACAACCTGAATATTCCCCGCTATGTGGATACCTTTGAAGAGGAAGAGGAGATTGACTTGATGACGGTGCGCGCTGAACGTTTGGAGTTACAGCTGGAGCTGGCAGGTTTAGAAAAAGAAATGCAGGGTTACCTGGAGGAGCTTGGGTATGAGTGATAAGGGTAATAAGCAAGGCAAACGCAAGCAGCGAGTGGACCCCAAACGTGAAGGTGTTTGCTTTCCTGTGGGTGAGACCCTGAGCAACCTGCCTGGTGATTATCCCGAATTTCTGGCCCTGATGGTTGAAACCATTGCCAGCCGAAGAATGACAGCCCTGCAAAAAGTCAATGTGGAGCAAATTCTCCTGTACTGGCATCTGGGACAAAAGATTTTAACCAAACAACAGGAGGCTGGCTGGGGAGCAAAGGTCATTGATCGCCTGTCCCAGGATCTGAAAAAACAACTGCCTGCGCTGTCCGGATTCAGCCCCAGGAACTTGAAATATATGGCAAAATTTGCCGCCAGCTGGCCTGACTTCGAAATTGTGCAACGCACCGTTGCACAATTGCCCTGGCGCAGTAATTGCGCCCTGCTGGACAAGGTCAAGGAGCCAAATGCCCGGGTCTGGTATGCCAGGGAAGCCCTGGAACAAGGTTGGAGCCGGGATATGCTGGTGGTGCATATCGACAGCAACGAGTTTGACCGCCGGGGAAAAGCCATCAATAACTTCCCTGAAACCCTGCCACCGGTTCAGTCGGATATGGCGACCCAGCTATTCAAAGATCCTTATCTGTTTGATTTTATAGGGTTGGATGCGCCTAAACGGGAAGCTGAGCTGGAAAATCGTCTGTTGCAGCACCTGGAAGAGTTTCTGGTGGAACTTGGCCAGGGCTTTGCCTTTGTCGGAAGGCAGGTACACCTCGAATTAGGGAATCAGGACTTTTACGCTGATTTGCTGTTCTACCACCTGAAAATGCGTTGCTATGTGGTGGTGGAACTGAAGACGGGCTCTTTCAAGCCAGAATTTGTCAGCAAAATTCATCTCTATCAGGCCGTCATTGATGACCAGATGCGCCACGATAATGACCAACCCACCATTGGTTTACTGCTGGTCAAAGAGAAAAACAACCTGGTCGTTGAATACGCCCTGTCGGGGCATAACAAACCCATTGGTGTCGCCAACTGGCAACAAGCCCTGACTCGTCAGCTACCTGAAGACCTGCGCTCCAGTCTGCCCACTATTGAAGAGCTGGAAACTGAGTTATCCGCTGTTCTGGAGGTGTCAAACGATGATAAACAGGATTAGTGCGACAATGTCGCACCTTTCTTTCCTGCCTGCTTATTTTGTGCAACGCACCGTTGCACAATGGCTTTTTGGTGCAACTGAACGGGCTGATCTGGAAGCGGAAATGGCTGAATACCTGGAGGAGTTGGGTTATGGTGCCTAAGGGTTGGATTTTATCTACATTTGAAAAGCATATTGACCTGCTGAGTGGTTGTGCTTTCAAAAGTGCTGGTTATACAGAAAACGATGAAGATGTACGATTACTTCGAGGTGACAACATCGTTCCTAACTCATTAAGGTGGAGAAACGCAAAAAGGTGGCCTGCCTCAGAACTTCACAAGTACGAGAGATATAAGTTACAAGAGCATGACTTTGTAATTGCAATGGATCGTACTTGGGTCTCGTCGGGTGTGAAGGTTTCTGAAATCTCGATATCTGATCTTCCATGTTTGCTAGTGCAAAGGGTTTCACGAATTCGAGCGCTTGATACGTTAGATCAATCGTTACTTAAACAGTATTTTTCAGGACACCGCTTTGAGCAATATGTGAAGTCTGTTCAAACCGAAACAGCAGTTCCTCACATTAGCGCTCAACAGATCAAAGAGTTTTCTTTTCTACTTCCTCCTCTATCAGAACAACGCAAAATCGCCAAAATCCTCAGCACTTGGGACAAGGCCATTGCGATCACAGAAAAGCTGATTGAGACCAATAAGCAGCAGAAAAAAGCCCTGATGCAGCAGTTACTGACAGGGAAAAAGCGCTTGGCTGGGTTTGAGCAAGGATGGCGTTATCAGCCTATAAAAGACATATCAACCCGCATCCAAAGAAAATCAGATGGTCAAGAGCACCCAGTTCTAACTATCTCCTCACTGGCTGGCTTTGTCACACAGGCTGAAAAGTACAGTCGCTATATGGCTGGAAAAAGTGTTAAAAATTACATTCTCCTCAAGGGAGGGGAGTTCGCCTACAACAAAGGCAACTCCAAAACATATCAATTTGGTTGTGTTTTTGATCTTGAAACCTTTGATTCAGGCTTAGTTCCCCACGTTTATGTGTGCTTCAAACTCAAAGAAGGATTAAGCCACCGTTACTTCAAGTATCTGTTTGAAGCGGACTACCTGAAACCTCAACTTGCAGGGTTGGTCAATACTGGAGTCAGAAATAACGGCTTGCTCAATATCAAACCAGCAGAGTTCCTCAACACAGTGGTACCTGTGCCTAGCTATCAAGAGCAAGTGAGAATTGCTGATGTGCTTCATGCATCTTCACTGGAGCTGAAAAAGCTGGAAGCAAAGCTAAAGCTGCTCAAAGAAGAGAAAAAAGCACTCATGCAGCAGCTTCTGACAGGTAATCGCAGGGTAAAAGTTGCGGATGAGCAAGCCACTTAATGCGTCATATTTTATTAGCAGATTAAACAGAACCCTTTTTCTTACAGGTGAAGGATTATGACAATATCAGAAATGTTTACACAGTTTCTCGAAAAACTAGCTATAAATAACGCATCAACGATTAGCGAAAGATACGGCGAGATCACTGCCAGTCTGAATAAAAAGTTTCGTGATACTGATTCTAAAACTGCTAATAGCCTTCAAGTTGGCTCATATGGTCGATGGACAGGTATTCGGGGCATTTCCGACTTAGACATGCTGTATATCATGCCTGTTGGCAAGTGGGAAACATACAAGAACGATCAAAGTAAGCTGCTGAAGGATACAAAGGAAGCAATAAAAGCACGTTATCCATCCACCAAATTAAAGGTAGACCGGTTAGTTGTACAAGTTGTCTACAAGAGCTTCATGGTGGAAGTTCAGCCTGTTTTTGAAAACGACGATGGCAGCTTCCAATACCCTGACACATATGGTGACGGACAGTGGAAACCTACCAAGCCTCGGCTAGAAATAGAGGCTATGAAGGAGTTTGTTGAGCAGAAGAATAAGAATTTACGAAAACTCTGCAAAATGACCAGAGCTTGGAAAAACAAGCATGGCGTGGGTATGGGTGGTTTACTGATAGACACACTGGCTTATAACTTTCTCAAGTCCACTAATGCTTATGACAATAAGAGCTTCGCCTACTACGACGAGATGTGCCGAGACTTCTTTAAGTACCTTTCAGAGGAACCAGATAAAGATTACTACCTCGCTCTGGGAAGTAACCAGCAAGTCAAGGTGAAGAAAAAGTTCCAGAAAAAAGCAAAAAAAGCCTATAACCTTTCCCTCAAGGCGATTGAGGCAGGTACTTCTAACTCTGCTCATAAAAAATGGAAGGCTATCTTTGGCAGACCATTTCCAAACGCATCAGCAGAAGAAGCCAAAAAGTTTCAGTCACTGTTTTCCAATACAGAACAGTTTGTTGAAGACTTATTCCCCATTGATATTCGCTTTGATATTAGTTTGGAGTGCAAAGTATCCCAGAATGGTTTCAGAGACAATTTTCTTAGCCGCATGTTACAGATGGGAACCCCACTACTTCCCAAAAAAGAGCTCCACTTTTATGTAAACGACCACAATATCCCTGGTGATTATGAAGTCCACTGGAAAGTGCTCAACAGAGGCTACGAAGCAGAAAGGCGAAACTGCATTAGAGGTCAAATTTTTCCCGATAAAGGGCATATGAACAATCGGGAGACTGCCAATTTTGTAGGCAGGCATATTGTCGAGTGCTACGCCGTCAAGAATGGTGTGGTTGTCGCTAAAGATCGAATTCACGTTCCAATCAGGTGATTTAAATGGATAAGGATGACTTTTTAAGAGTGATAGCCGAGACTGCTTACAATGTAGGGTTTGGAGCAAAGAAGCATTTTTCAACATATGAAATTGTAGATTTTTTCCCAAATTTGATAGGGTTCATTTCTATCACCTTCGGTATCTACTCCTTAGCCTTCGATGGTCTTCCAACTGATTTCTTGTCTTCAACCTTTGTTGTACTGGGCGTTCTTGGACTATATATTGCCTTTTATAACCATGACAAAGAGAATTATCTCACCAGAGCGGTTGAGCTAACCAGAATATTTGATGACCTAAAGAAGCTTTATTTTACTGTTAAAAGTGAAGATCCGATCGATTATGCAGCCCATATTCAAACTTTTGATGCCCTGAGGGAAAAGTACTCTGCAGCAAGCATTTCCAAGCAGATACTGTTCAGTGGTTGGTTTGCTCACTACAAATTCTTTTGGGAGCAGCAAATTAAATGGATAGATGAGCAAAAACACTTTAGTTTTTGGAGAGATAAAGTTCCCCTCTCAATGATGATATGCATTTTTATCGTAGGCATAGCCTCAGCAATTTATTTTATTGATTTCATATCAGTTGCCTGTGCAGTTATAAGTCAGGGATAGGAAAGTTGTAATGCAAAACCTTGCTAACTTTAAGGAAGAGCAGAGTGCCAAAATCCCTGCACTAACCCTCTTGAGCAATTTAGACTACGAGTTTATTGCTCCCACACAATGTGTTGCTCAACGTGGCAGCCTCTCTGCGGTCACTTTGCCATCGGTACTTCGTGGTATTTTGGCCAAAAAAACATTTTGTTTTATGGGAAAAGAGCACCCACTTTCCCCAGCCGCTATCGACAAAATCGTACAGGAACTTTCCAACCCAGCCATGAACGAAGGGTTGAGAGCCGCCAATGAGAAGCTCTATAACGCCCTGACCTACGGCATCGGTGTTACTGAATTCATAGAGGGTAAAAAAGCCAACCCAACCATTCAGATTATTGACTGGGAGCACCCGGAAAATAACGTTTACCACTTCACTGAAGAACTAGACGTTGAGAACAGTCAAGGTACAGGCAAGCGAATTCCAGATATTGTCTGTTTCGTCAATGGTTTGCCATGGGTGGTGATTGAAGCGAAACGCCCCGATGCTTCGACTACTGGCAAACCGACGGTTGCAGAAGGGATTTCGCAGAATATTCGCAACCAAAAGGTGGGTGAAATTCCACACCTGTTTGCATACAGCCAGTTATTACTGTCTATCAATGGCAGCGATGGACTTTATGGCACCTGTGGCACACCGGCAAAATTTTGGGCGAAGTGGAAAGAGGAAGAGATCCCTGAGGCAGAGTTTGCTCAATTGAAAAACAAGCCTCTGTCAGAAGTTCAGATTAAAGCCTTGTTTGCCCACAGACCAGAGAAGGTAAAGACTGAATTTCTTTCTCTGACTTCCGGTGGCGACCTGGTAGTAACTGACCAAGACCGTTTATTGATTTCCATGCTGCGCCCAGACCGGCTGTTAGAACTCACCCTGCTGTTTACCCTGTTCGATAAAAAAGCAGGCAAGATTGTTGCCCGTTACCAGCAAGTATTTGGTATTAAAGCACTGGTCAAACGCATTACCTCCTTTGATGACTCTTTACCGGGTGAACGACGGGGAGCACGTAATGGTGGTGTGATCTGGCATACCACAGGCTCTGGTAAGTCCTTCACCATGGTCTTTCTGTCCAAAGCACTGATCTGGTTGCCTGAACTGGCGAAGTGTCGGGTTGTGGTGGTAACAGATCGGGTTGATTTGGAAGATCAGCTTGCCCGTACTTTTGCCTCTGGCGGTGCTCTCTCCGGCAAAGATAAAAAAGATGCCATGGCAACCACTGGCAAGCGGCTGGCCGAACAAATTGGTAAGGGCAATGAGCGAATCATTTTCTCCATCATTGATAAGTTCGGGACAGCCATCAAACTACCGGATTGCTACAACGACAGCCCGGATATCATTGTGCTGGTTGATGAAGGGCACCGGAGCCAGAATGGTGAAAACAATATCCGCATGCAGCAAACCTTACCCAAGGCGGCGTATATTGCCTTCACTGGCACACCTTTGCTGCAAGATGACAAAACTGAAAATAAGTTCGGCAGGATCATCCACTCTTACACCATGCAGCAGGCAGTAGAAGATGGCACTGTAACACCATTGTTGTATGAAGAGCGTATTCCTGAACTTTCTACCAATGATAAAGCCATTGATGCGTGGTTTGATCGAATCACCGAGAAGCTGACCGAAAAACAACGTTCAGACCTGAAAAAGAAATTTGCTCAAAAGGGGCAGATTTATCAGACTGAAGGTCGGATTGAGTTGATTGCCCATGATATTTCCGACCACTTCCAAAACTTTAAGCAGCAGGGGTTAAAAGGCCAGCTTGCCTGCGACTCCAAGGCTTCAGCCATTCAATACAAAAGATTGCTGGATGAGATTGGCAAGGTCACTTCTGTTGTTGCCATGTCACCACCGGATACCCGTGAGGGGCACGACTGTGTTGATCAGGAAAGTACCGATCTGGTGCAGAACTGGTGGAAAGAAACCGTTGGCAGTCAGGATGAGAAAGCCTATACCAAGAAAATCATTGCAGAGTTTGGTGAGGAAGATGGGCCAGACATTATGATTGTGGTGGATAAGCTCCTCACGGGTTTTGATGAGCCAAAAAACACGGTGCTCTATGTCGACAAGCCGCTGAAGCAACACAACCTGATTCAAGCCATCGCAAGGGTTAACCGCCTTCATAGCAAAAAGCAGTTTGGATATCTGATCGACTACAGGGGCATTCTCAAAGAGCTGGATGCCACCATTGAAAAGTACCAAAATCTGGCGGAACGCACTCAGGGCGGCTTTGATATAGATGACCTGAAAGGTCTCTATAACCGCATGGACACCGAATATAAAAAACTACCGAGTTTGTATGCTGATCTGTGGGCTATTTTCGATAGCGTCAAGAACAAGCAGGATGGACAGGCTTTACGACAAGCACTGGCTCCCAGGATTGACACCGTTGATGGACAGCTTACGGATACCCATCTGAAAAAACGGGATGATTTTTATACGGCACTCACCGCATTTGCCAACTGCATGAAGGTTGCACTGCAATCTGCCACTTACTTTGAAGACAAAAGTTTTGACCTGCTATTTCCCGGGACCTATACCACTACCCGCCAGCATTACAAAGATACGCTGAAGATGATGTCGCAACTGCGTAAGCAAGTGCGGGAGGATGCAGAAGAAACCGTCGATTACGATGACTACACAGAAGATATCCGGGCATTGCTGGATAAGCATATTGGCGGCGTTGAAGTCAGGGAGTCTGAAGGCGTTTATCTGGTTGGCAACATGGGCAAAAGCGCCAAGCCTGAGGAAATGTCCGACGACGAAGCCCGGAACCAGAAAGATAAGATTACTGGCCGCATTAGCAAGATGATTGATCAGGATCTGGCTGATGACCCGTATGCACAGGAGTATTTCTCCAAACTGCTTAAGAAAGCCATTCAGCAAACCAAGGCTATGTTCGACGCTCCGGTGAAGCAGTACCTGATCTTTGCTGACTTTGAGCAGCAGGTGAAAGAGCGTAGAGTTGCAAGCATTCCAGCAGATCGGTTTGAATCTCTGGAATCCCAGATCAGGCAGCAGGTTCAGGCGTATTACGGGTTGTTCCTGAAGCACCTGGGTGAACAACTACCTCCTGACGGTCACGATACTCCATCGGAAGCTCAGTGCTTTGAGCATGCATTGAAAATTGATGAAGTGGTCAGGAAGTCTGTTGCCGAGTTCAGCATTAACCCACAGGAAATCGAGAACCAAATTACTATTGGCCTTCTGCCACTGCTGTTTGGTGATATCGGGATTGATAAGGCTCAGGCATTGATTACGGATGTCGTGCAAATCACACGGTCAGGTTTGTCAGGACTTAACAAATAATGGCATCCGTCTGTTCCGATGAACGTTCCAGGGAAGAGTACAGCTTTGTCTATGGAGATGAAGCTGTATCCTATGAGGTTGTCAGAAAGCCTCACCCTGAGGGAAAGAAACGAAAGATCAGTATCCGTGTTCACCCCGACTGCCAGGTGCTAGTCACTGCCCCTGATGATGCGGTGAACTCCGACATTCATGAGGCGGTCCTTAAACGTTCAAAATGGATATGGAATGCCCTGATAGAGTTCAGAAGTCATCAAAAGTTCGTGCAGGACAAACAGTATATCAGTGGCGAAATGACCTTTTACCTCGGCAAACGTTATGTACTGAAAGTAGTGGAAGATAAAGAGTCAACGGCTTCTGTAAAGATGGATCGAGGAAAGCTGCTGGTCACACTGCCACGGTTTGGTAGCAATAAAGGCAAGCTAGTCAAAGGGCTGCTTCAAGACTGGTATAAATACCGGGCGGAGATCATTTTTCAGGAGCGCTTAAACCACTTGCTGCCTCAAGCTACATGGGTCACAAACATCCCCGGTTTCCGCATTATGAAGATGCAGAAACAATGGGGTAGCTGCTCTGCAAAAGGTTCACTACTACTCAACCCTCATCTGGTGAAAGCCCCAAAGGAATGCATTGATTATGTCGTACTCCATGAGCTGTGCCATATTGCTGAACATAACCACAGTGAGCGCTTCTGGCGTTTACTGAAACAAGTTATGCCGCACTGGAAAGAAGTCAAAAGTCGTCTGGATGGGATGGCTGAATTGTACTTGAACGAATGAACTATTTTTTGCGGTGATTATCGAATAAGCGCAAAACCACGTACTTTGGGAGGCTGTCGCAAAACTCTGGCTCCCATGCTTTCAGGCCTTTGGGTCCCAGCGCAGGAACCCATACCCATCTCGCGCTGCAGAGTAGGCTTTTCAGGGGAGGTATGCATTCCCACGCAGAAGCGAGGGTGTTGCAAAACTCTCTCCGGCGTGGGAACGCGTTGACTCCCGTCATTGCCGGCTTCATTCTCGTCATTCCCGCGAAGGCGGGAATCCACACTGACTCTCCACCAGAACCATACTGCCCGGTGTCCCCCTGGCCTTGTCATCCCCGAGAAGGCAGAGATCCACCTTTGGCGCTGGATTCCCGCCTTCGCGGGAATGACGGGAATGAAATCGGGAATGACGGGAATGAAATCGGGAATGACGGGAATGAAATCGGGAATGACGGGAATGAAATCGGGAATGACGAGAATGAAGTTGGGAATGACGGGGGTGAAGGCGGGAACCAGAGTTTTGCGACAGCCTCAGAGCGAGGGAACGGGATGGCTGCAAGTTGACACTTTCGGAGTAAATCGTGCGGCGGATGTTTTGAGATCACCTCGTTCCCAAGCTGTAGAGAGTTTTGCGACACCCTCTTTACGGCGGGGAGGATGTCAAGTACAGCCACCATTGTCGGATTGCCACAGTCTGGAAGTATGTACCAATGCCAGTACCCAGACTGTATCAGCCGCTATTTCATAAACAAGCCGATAGTGCTCATGCGGGATCAGTTCACGTGTCCCTGATATTTTCCCCCGATGGCCAGACATCGGATGAGTGCCCAGAATTTCGGCGGCTTCACTGAATCGTTCATCCATATCTATCGCCGCTTGCGAGTTTTTAGCAACCAAGTAATCCCAAATATCCATACGGTCTTGACTGGCTTCAGGTGTCCAAATTACTCTCATGAACGATTTGCTGCGTTTGCGCGAAGCGCTGCAAATTCCGCTTCAACTTCATGATTATCCCGACCATTACCGGCATTCATGGACTTTCTTCCTGCATTTACCTTGGCTTGCAAGTATTCATCATATTCGCGAGCTTTTTTTTGACGTTCAATAAATTCTCTCATTAGCTCCCTGACTACCTGCGATGCAGGCCGGTGAATAGCCTCGCTTTCTGCAATGAAATCAGCTCTGAGCTCAGAATCAATTTTCATGGTGAAAACAGATTGTTTTGACATGGGCAACTCTCACTTTGTTTGATACTAACAAAGTATATATTATGTATTTACCATGAACGCAATTTTTGACGTCTTTTAAAGCAGGTTTAAAACGCCAGCAACACCCTGATGCTCAAACCCCGTGAGCTGACAAAAATTGCCAAGAGTTTTTGCACAGTGTGAATTTGAATTCGCTTTGTGAGTCACTGAATACTTGTTAATTGTTTGGTCATAATGCATTTTTCGAGACCAGTGATTTCCTTTACTGGTTTCGGGTAACCCTCCAAATAGAACTTTTCTCCTGTCTGAAGGTCAAACGATTAAACAACTTCAAGCAGTCCTCCGGGAGAAAGATTGATTATGGATGGTCAGATTGGTAGAGAAATCAACAAACCCGTTCCGGGTAGTGACGTGCCAGCCAAGAGGCCAAGGCTGGATTTGGACTTATCGCCTACGGTTAAAGCTGTTTGCACTGATTTCAGTGACCAACTTAATCTATCGTCATCTCAGATTATGACGCCTGACAAGGCGAGAGCTGTAGCCTCACAAAAGTCCCCTCATGCCTTCGATTTTCGTTTTGTCGCCAATGATAATGAGGTTCGACAGCTTTTGGTTGCCCAAACCTGCGATGCGCATCGCGATGTCACACTTATTTCCCACCCCGATGACCTCTCACAGGCCAGCCTGGTGAACCGGTTGTGCATTTCCGACGATGGTCGCCACACTCTGGGTTCAGGCAAGTTGTTTGAAGGTTCAAAGCCATTCACCCTGATAATGGATATCCGAAAGCTCACCAGCGATGAACTGCCTAAATTTAACGATCTTCTGGACCCGGATAACCCTTGTTTGTATGACGCAGTCAGCCAGACGAAACGCACTCTGGGCGAGCATGTTTCTCTATTGGTCGTGGCAGGTCCTGAACAGTTGGCATCGGTAGGCCAGCGTGACGACGCACCGGGAGCTGACTTCTGGCGACGAATTAATCGACCAGACAATACCTGGCAATTTGACGCAAAAACCAGCAATGAGCCATCGATGAAAATCGACGCGGTTCCTCCGGTATTGGCTGAACTCCCTTCTGCCGAAAGCGCTATGGACGACGACAATACCCTTCTAATTGACTGTCACTTACACAGCAACTGGCGGCAGTTGCTGCTGGGTGGCCCCGGGGTGGATCAACAGGGACGAATCCGGCACATCCCCGGCAGGCTTGAGTCATTAAGGGCTGGACAACGGGTGATTCTGAAAGGGGCCGACTGGCAGGACCTGGCCTTTGAACAGACGATTCGGCAAATGCTGGCGCAACAATGCTTTGAGAGCAATGGGAAGATCTGTTCATTACCCGACGATGTTCAGTTTTATCAGATGCCGGTAGAGAAGGACGAGCTTCATTCACTGTTCCAAAGTCTGTCCTGCTCTGATCATTCATCAGAAAATCCGATCATCATTAACCAGAGTAACCTCAACGATTGGCTGAGCCCGATTGCCATTACCCCGGCAGGCTATGCCGTGCCTAACACCCGTCTGTTGGAACAGGTTCAGGCGGGTGGGACAGTCACCCTAACCTCTCCCCTCACTGAGGCAGCCTGGTTTCGTTTGCTGGGTTCACTGCGGACAATTCGTAAGACTATTCGTGAGACAAGCGGCCTGGAGCCGCGACTTCAGGTGGCTCATTCGCAACAGCAGCCGGAAGCCCTGGGATTAGCAAAAAACGATGAGGGCCCTTTGTCCGAAAGCCCTCAGCTACAGAAAAAAGTCAGAGATCACAATGCTTTTGAGGCAGTCACATATCGACAACCTGCCCAGGCCAGTCATTGGATCAACCGTCACTGTGGGACAGCTCTGGTCATCCAGATCAATGGACAGACCGGCTTCAGCCAGCTGTTTGATAATATCCATATCACCTCGGAGCAAAAGGCCCATTTTGGACAACGTGAGAGTGGGTTGCAGAAAGCATTAACCGCTGGCAGGCCGGTGGTATTCCTGGGACTCGAAAGTAATCCAACCCTTCAGCAGCTGCTGGAACCTCTGTTTGCAGGACAGCCTCTGCTGGTGAATGGCCAATTACAGGCCTACCCGCAGGCCCATATCACCCTGCTCTGGCCTGAGTCTGCCAAAAGCCCATCGCCAGTCTTTCGTTCGAAGCTTGCCACGGGTAAACCCTGCCCCGAAATCGATCTCTGGGATATCAATGCCGACCAGCATAATATCCCCCGGTCCCAGCTGCCAGAGCAAGCGCTTGATAAGCTTTACGAAGCGTTTGCAACCGTGCCAGACAAACTATCTAACCCTCTGCCTGAAATGACCAAAGGGTTGTTGCATAACCTGATACTGGCCGCCCGACGAGCACAGCAGGTTGACCACTCCCTGCAGCTTTTACCCCGCCACTGGCGCAAGGCTATCAATAGTGTCATCACCCATGGCACCCGGCAGAATCCGTCAGTACGTGATTTTATGAAATGGGCTTGCAGGGAGTTACTACCGGATGAGGATCAGGCTGCCACAGCAGACCCGGATCAGTTAGCGGCCATCATCAACAGTACCCGGCAGTTGGATAGAGCGTTTGTGACGCGGAACC
The DNA here is from genome assembly GCF_049310145.1 of Endozoicomonas sp. ALD068. Classification (NCBI taxonomy): domain Bacteria; kingdom Pseudomonadati; phylum Pseudomonadota; class Gammaproteobacteria; order Oceanospirillales; family Endozoicomonadaceae; genus Endozoicomonas; species Endozoicomonas sp. ALD068. Next base: position 6,443,700 of record NZ_JBLYNU010000004.1, on the reverse strand, counting down.
TGTGGTCACTGACCAGAGCCTTTGACCCGGCTGCATTTAATGAAACATTTTATCTGTCCTATGAAAAACCATTTTTTACGTGGGATAAAAAAGAAGTGTTCAACAGGCTCTGTGCCCTGATCGTGGCCCATGGGCCTGAAGCACAGCGACAGGCAATAGCGTACCAGTTGCAAGTCCCTCCGGAGGCAACAAGGCAATGTCCAGCGTTAGCCATCAGGCCATCAAGACAGATCAAACGTTTACAGGATGCACTGGCTTCTGGCTGGCAGCTAAAGCTTCCATCAGGTCAGACCCGATCCGATGTTATTCAGGCTCTGGCCAGCGATTGTTTCCACATTGCCAGGGGAGAATATGTCACAGAGAATCCCGTCGCAGAACGCATTGAACGCATAGAAAAACGACTGTCTCAATCAATGCAATGGCCGGGTTCCACTGATCAACTCCTGTCAGCAATGGCCCATGATCTTTATCACGGCGAGACAGGTCAGAAGGATCGTGAAAGTCGTCGATTATCCCGACTCCATGACCGTCTTGCAGACTCTCCCGTTATCTTTCTTGAAGGGGAAACCGGCACCGGGAAAAGCTACTTTTCCGCCAAAATGGCAAAGGCTTCAGGACAGGCCTGGGTCATTTCCCTTGGACCTTCTGACAGCGAACAGACCCTGATGAAACGCTGGCAGTGGCAAGAACACGCTGACGGCGACCGCTCTATGACGCAGCAAAACCGGGCATTGATGGAATGGGCCAATACCGAATCCGACAAAGATGAAGGCTATGTTGGAGGAAACTATATAACCCTGGTGCTGGATGAGGCTAACCTGGCCAAAGCCGGATTGCTGGCGTCATTGAACGGCTTGTGGGAACCGGAACCCTGCATTTATGTGAATGCTCATCCTGTCAAAGTCAGCGCAAAACACCGGGTAATCCTGACCGGCAACCCGGATCATTACTCCGGACGCCAGCTTGACCAGGCGCTGAAGGAGAAACTGCCCAGAGCTTACTACCCACGTCTGGACCAGGCTTTCCTTCGGGACAGAGTGGTGGAACCGGCGCTGGTCAATCAGTTACAACGGCATCTGACAGGACCTCAAATAAACAAAATTCTACCCGATGCTACCGGGAGCGTGATGGCACTGTGGCAATATTATCAGGAGCTGTTGCCCGAGCATGAGTTTACCCCCAGGGATTTAACCGATATCTGCAGTTGGGTGGGCTGGTATCTGGATCGTGCGTTATCCGAAGGAGAGAGTGTTAGCTGTGAGCAAATGAACAGTTTGATCCGGCAAAGTTTCCGGGATCTACTGGGTCCCGAAATCAGCGAGACTCAACAGGATGCCCTTTCGGCACTGGAAATCTGGTTTGCCGCCCGTTACCCACTGGACAACACCCTGCGCAACAAAGTTCATAACCACACCCTGCCAGATATTCAGCGGGACTTCGAAGCATTCACCAAAGAATTCCGACCTGAGTTTGATACCTCCGGATCAGCAGTCATTGAGCTGGTACAAGGGCTGGGACAGGATTTAAGTCGCTGTCAGCAGGCTAATCATCGCGAGATAAAACACGGCGGCCGTCAGGCGACCCTGATTCAGGGCCCGGCCGGGCGGGGTAAGGATGCGACGCTGAATCTGATGATCAACAGTGTCAAACAGCAGGCTGAGAAAAAGGGAGAAACCATGCCAGAGATATTTCTCCTGAATGCCTGTGATTGTTCCTGGGATAAAGTGTGTGAAGCGATCCAGAAAGCAAAAGTCGAAGGCGGCATCGTGGTGATTTCAGAAATGAACCTGATCGACAGCCAGCACCTGGAAGGTGAGTTGAACGATATTCTGGCCGGCGATGCTCATCCGGGCTTCCACCTGTTCGCCACCATCAACCCGCCAGAATACAGCGGACGAAAACCCTTATCACCGGCGCTCAAAGGGCGTTTTCGACATTTGCCGATCCGCCAGTATAACTCGGCAGAATTGCAGAACATTGCCGGGAAAGTGTTGCCAGAGTCCTCAAAAGGGAAATTCGTCGCTAAAAAGCTAACAGAAAAACATTGTCTTTTAAGGGCCTGCCTGCAACGGAAAAACCTGCCGTTACAGCCGACCAGTCGCGATTTACAGAATGTCGCCATGGCTGTTAAGAGAGGAGGCGATTATACCGAAAAAGCCGTTCATCAATGCCTCAATCAGCACTACCGGCTTTATCTGATGGCCGCCAACCTATCACTGGACAAACTGCCCAGGTCAGCAACGCTTGCCATGGGTAAAAATGAGCTTGATTCCGGACTTTGCCAATGGTTCAACGAAAAGGTCCCCAGGATCGATCGCCCGTGGTTGATACGAGGCAGCGATCGCAACAGTATTGATGAAACAAACCATGAAATTTGTATCAACACTGATCTTTCTGTAGAGCAAACCAAAAAGGAAATCATTACGAGGGTGGCTCAGGTCAGGTGGCAGGCATCTGGTCTTTCCCTGAAGCCGAATGAGTCCGACGATATTCTCACCCGGGCACTGTACCGACACTGGCAGCGATGCTGGTTCGACCGTCTGTTTGACCAGACGGGCGTTGACGCTGCCAGCGTATTTCCCCTGACGGCAGAAGAGAAACAAACGCTGAAAATGACAGCTAACCAGCCTTATCTTCAGGCGGCTGATCAGCGGATAAGCGCGTGGAAAGACGATGAAGTTCAATGTTGGCCCGGGTTCTGGCTTCAGATCAGTGCTCTGCTGAATCATTTGACTGACGATTTTAGCAACCAGGCATCAGCTGTTGGCGGTGATAAGGCTCCCGCAGAAGACATGCCACAAGTCCACGAGGTACAGGCTCCGGCATTGGGTCAGAGACCGAACCATGAGCCACAGCCTGCAAATAAAGCGCCTGAAAAATGCAATCCGCAAGCCCTTGTAGCTCAGACTCCGACATTGGACCATATCACTGACTATAAGAACCTGGGTGAGTTACGGCATATCGATTATATAATTTTTCATCAGAATTACCCTTCTATCGAGCTGTATCGATGGTGGGCAGAAGATATTTATGTGTCTCCTGAGGGCGAAGTCGAAGCGATCAGCATCAATGACAGACACATACAGGGGGCCGAAGTCATCATACCTGCCCTCTTACCAGAACATGACCAGCCAGTGACATTAGCCAGCAAACAAACGCTGGGGACCTTTGACTGTACACCGAGGAATGGTCGCTATACCTTGCCCAGCCTGAAGCCTGATGACTATATAGTGGCCCTGCGCATAACACCCGAATTGCCATTTACCCTGGTCAGAGACCGATATACCGGGCTTCATACAGTGTTTGTTCCGGGGGCCAGAGCCAACCAGAGTATTCGATTTGCTTATGTCGTAGAATCCCGAAAACCAGACAAAAAAACTTCTACCGAAGAAGTCCGATCAAACGCATCAAAACGTCTTGACGCCCGCTGTTCCGCAGCTATGAAGACAGTAATGAAAGGAGTGCTTGAGAACATCAGCCTGCAACCAACCGAAATACAGGAGCCCCTGCTGAGAATAAAAACAGCCAAAGACACGACGGAACGGATTAGGGCAATCAGGGACTATTGCACAGAGTTTTCCGGCGCTGCTGCATCCGGGCACAATCAAAATTTCTTTCACTTCCTCGTAACCCGGCGGCAGGGGAGCTGTCGTCATCGTGTACCTGTTTTTATTGCTTTTTGTCGTTATTTTGGGATTCCATGCCGACAAATGGTTAACAATGTCCACGCCTTTGCAGAGTATTCCACGGATAGCGGCCAAACCTGGACGTCAGCGGATTTGGGCGGGAGGCCTGGCGTAATAACAGAAATTCTGCCTGACTTCCAGCCCATCAAAAGGTTCTCTGGTTCTGGCACTGAGTTAAAGAAGAAAAGCAATCTCCTGCAGGGTCTTATGAAGAGTGCTGATCTGGCACAACAGCAAACCCTGGCCAAAGCCTGTGGCATAAGTCCTGAAGAACTGGACAAAGCTCTTGAGACAGGCTGTGAATTGCCTGCAGCCCATCTAAGCATTGCCAAAATGGTAGTGAACCTTTGGAACAGAAAAGATTTAACCGGTTTTTCCATGGGTGTCTTAATCCTGGAGTCGCTGGAGACAGAAGCATTGAGCTTTGAAGAGAAAGGTCTGGTCGGTCTTGTGTCTGACAGGGATTTAAATACCTACAGAAGACCGATGTCGGAGGCAGTCAAACAAATCTTGTCTGACAGTGATGAAGACCAAGTCACTGAACCACTCAGGATATTGCACTCAAAAATGATTGTTCAGGGCAAAGAAAACCCTATACATTGGTTGTTTTCAATGGTGAAAATTCTGATAAACAGTGACCTGACCAGGCCCCCGGTTATTGACTTTGCCCAAAAGGCTTTGACATCGGGTTGGCTGGATAGTGTGCCGACCTTTTTTAGAAATCATGCAGATTTCCGTGAGCACCATGAGCTATTAGTGCGTCTGCAAGGTATCGATGAAATGAAGGTTGCAGCCGACCAATGCCTGAAAAAGTTCTATAGGGTATTTCTGTCCAGAGAAAAAAATTGCGGGCTATGGCAGCGGGCTTATGAAAACCCCCGGTGGGGAAAAGTCAGGACCTCGCTGGTCTCTCATTGTCATGATGGTTTTTCACGATCTCTGGAAGATCAAATTATCAGCTCATCTGTAAAAAAAGACTGGACGGACGAACCTGAGGGCGTTCCATGTATAGATCGGATGCTGCTGCGCCATCCTGCCTTTGTGAAGTCAATCTCGGGCAAGGCGAATCATCGTCCGGTGATTATCTTGGGGCAGCCTTCCTGGGGCAATTCCTGGGACGATACACTGTTAAATGAAAAGGTCGATGCCCTGTTACAACAACTCGCTGAGAACCGTCCAGACCTGAAGCATTTATTGGAAAGACTCAATCAAGTGCAGGCAACAGAAAAGCAACTCCAAAACACTCTTGCAGCGTTGCTAAGAGATCGCAACAAAGTCCCGGATCGTCTGCGAGATCGAACTCTGGAAGAAGAATATCAGAAAAAAAGGTCTGTTATCCTAAGCAGGTACGAAGCCATTCTGGAAACCCTTAAGCTTTCACTCAGGGAGAATGTTCTTGTGGGAAATTTACGAGACAACTGCAGGAAAGCGATTCAGCAGGCCTTCAGTCATTATCTCTATGGATTGACACACTCGAAAGGCGGTTGCTTAACCTATTGCTGGGCCGATGCTGATGTGGAGGGCTGGCAAAAACACAGCTATGGCGCTCATGCCCCATCCTCACCAGAAGAGCTGCATGCCATAATGCTTGAAATAGATAGCTCTTCCGAGTTTCAGGAATCTGTTAAGGATAACTACTTGCGTCAGGCACACAACGCCAATAACGCACTGGTACTCAAATCCGATGAGATGAGCACCATCGCCGAAGAGTTTTTGCACAGCGTGAATTTGAATTCGCTTTATGACGCATTGAGTGACCAGGTAGTAGCCGGATCGTGATGAGTTTTCGAGACCGGTGATTTCCTTTAATGGTTTCGGGTAGCCCTCCAAACTCTGAGGGGACAATTTCGTAACGAATCTTGATAGAAAAGGGAGAGTGGGCACTCGCCAGCAGGTATAACTGCAAGCTTATTAACTCAAGCTGAATGGTTCCCGCCTTTGAGAGAATGACGATCGAAGGAGTATCAATGCTTAAGCAGCCTTGCGTTTACATTCTTGCCAGCAAGAGAAATGGAACACTGTATATTGGTGTAACCAGTCACCTGATTCAGAGGATATGGCAACACAAAAACAACCTGGCTCCTGGTTTTACAGCAGAATATAGCGTTCACAAGCTGGTTTACTTTGAGCAGCATGAAACGATGGAGTCGGCCATTATCCGCGAAAAACAGCTGAAGAAATGGAATCGCCAGTGGAAGATTGATTTGATTGAAAAAGAAAACCCACAATGGAACAACCTGTGGGATAATATTCAGTGACCGCTTGCAAAATCCCCCCCCGAGTTTTACCTCCACTATTCCCAGCTTCACTCCCGTCATTCCCATCTTCACTCCCGTCATTCCCATCTTCACTCCCGTCATTCCCATCTTCACTCCCGTCATTCCCGTCTTCACTCCCGTCATTCCCAGCTTCACTCCCGTCATTCCCAGCTTCACTCCCGTCATTCCCAGCTTCACTCCCGTCATTCCCATCTTCACTCCCGTCATTCCCGCGAAGGCGGGAATCCAAACTGACTCACCACCAGAACCATACTGCCCGGTGCCTCCCTGGCCTTGTCATGCCGGAGAAGTCGGTGACCCTATGTTGGCGCTGGATTCCCGCCTTCGCGGGAATGACGACCACATACTCTTTCCCGTCTTCACTCCCGTCATTCCCTTCTTCACTCCCGTCATTCCCATCTTCACTCCCGTCATTCCCAGCTTCACTCCCGTCATTCCCATCTTCACTCCCGTCATTCCCGCGAAGGCGGGAATCCAAACTGACTCACCACCAGAACCATACTGCCCGGTGACTCCCTGGCCTTGTCATGCCGGAGAAGTCGGTGACCCTATGTTGGCGCTGGATTCCCGCCTTCGCGGGAATGACGACCACATACTCTTTCCCGTCTTCACTCCCGTCATTCCCTTCTTCACTCCCGTCATTCCCATCTTCACTCCCGTCATTCCCAGCTTCACTCCCGTCATTCCCGCGAAGGCGGGAATCCAAACTGACTCACCACCAGAACCATACTGCCCGGTGCCTCCCTGGCCTTGTCATGCCGGAGAAGTCGGTGACCCTATGTTGGCGCTGGATTCCCGCCTTCGCGGGAATGACGACCACATACTCTTTCCCGTCTTCACTCCCGTCATTCCCAGCTTCACTCCCGTCATTCCCAGCTTCACTCCCGTCATTCCCATCTTCACTCCCGTCATTCCCGCGAAGGCGGGAATCCAAACTGACTCACCACCAGAACCATACTGCCCGGTGCCTCCCTGGCCTTGTCATACCGGAGAAGTCGGTGACCCTATGTTGGCCCTGGATTCCCGCCTTCGCGGGAATGACGACCACATACTCTTTCCCGTCTTCACTCCCGTCATTCCCAGCTTCACTCCCGTCATTCCCAGCTTCACTCCCGTCATTCCCGTCTTCACTCCCGTCATTCCCGCGAAGGCGGGAATCCAAACTGACTCACCACCAGAACCATACTGCCCGGTGACTCCCTGACCTTGTCATGCCGGAGAAGTCGGTGACCCTATGTTGGCGCTGGATTCCCGCCTTCGCGGGAATGACGACCACATACTCTTTCCCGTCTTCACTCCCGTCATTCCCAGCTTCACTCCCGTCATTCCCATCTTCACTCCCGTCATTCCCAGCTTCACTCCCGTCATTCCCATCTTCACTCCCGTCATTCCCGCGAAGGCGGGAATCCAAACTGACTCACCACCAGAACCATACTGCCCGGTGACTCCCTGGCCTTGTCATGCCGGAGAAGTCGGTGACCCTATGTTGGCGCTGGATTCCCGCCTTCGCGGGAATGACGACCACATACTCTTTCCCGTCTTCACTCCCGTCATTCCCTTCTTCACTCCCGTCATTCCCAGCTTCACTCCCGTCATTCCCATCTTCACTCCCGTCATTCCCGCGAAGGCGGGAATCCAAACTGACTCACCACCAGAACCATACTGCCCGGTGACTCCCTGACCTTGTCATGCCGGAGAAGTCGGTGACCCTATGTTGGCGCTGGATTCCCGCCTTCGCGGGAATGACGACCACATACTCTTTCCCGTCTTCACTCCCGTCATTCCCATCTTCACTCCCGTCATTCCCAGCTTCACTCCCGTCATTCCCAGCTTCACTCCCGTAATTCCCGCGAAGGCGGGAATCCAAACTGACTCACCACCAGAACCATACTGCCCGGTGACTCCCTGACCTTGTCATGCCGGAGAAGTCGGTGACCCTATGTTGGCGCTGGATTCCCGCCTTCGCGGGAATGACGACCACATACTCTTTCCCGTCTTCACTCCCGTCATTCCCTTCTTCACTCCCGTCATTCCCAGCTTCACTCCCGTCATTCCCAGCTTCACTCCCGTCATTCCCAGCTTCACTCCCGTCATTCCCGCGAAGGCGGGAATCCAAACTGACTCACCACCAGAACCATACTGCCCGGTGACTCCCTGACCTTGTCATGCCGGAGAAGTCGGTGACCCTATGTTGGCGCTGGATTCCCGCCTTCGCGGGAATGACGACCACATACTCTTTCCCGTCTTCACTCCCGTCATTCCCTTCTTCACTCCCGTCATTCCCAGCTTCACTCCCGTCATTCCCGCGAAGGCGGGAATCCAAACTGACTCACCACCAGAACCATACTGCCCGGTGCCTCCCTGGCCTTGTCATACCGGAGAAGTCGGTGACCCTATGTTGGCCCTGGATTCCCGCCTTCGCGGGAATGACGACCACATACTCTTTCCCGTCTTCACTCCCGTCACTCCCAGCTTCACTCCCGTCATTCCCATCTTCACTCCCGTCATTCCCAGCTTCACTCCCGTCATTCCCAGCTTCACTCCCGTCATTCCCGCGAAGGCGGGAATCCAAACTGACTCACCACCAGAACCATACTGCCCGGTGACTCCCTGGCCTTGTCATGCCGGAGAAGTCGGTGACCCTATGTTGGCGCTGGATTCCCGCCTTCGCGGGAATGACGACCACATACTCTTTCCCGTCTTCACTCCCGTCATTCCCAGCTTCACTCCCGTCATTCCCAGCTTCACTCCCGTAATTCCCGCGAAGGCGGGAATCCAAACTGACTCACCACCAGAACCATACTGCCCGGTGACTCCCTGACCTTGTCATGCCGGAGAAGTCGGTGACCCTATGTTGGCGCTGGATTCCCGCCTTCGCGGGAATGACGACCACATACTCTTTCCCGTCTTCACTCCCGTCATTCCCAGCTTCACTCCCGTAATTCCCGCGAAGGCGGGAATCCAAACTGACTCACCACCAGAACCATACTGCCCGGTGACTCCCTGACCTTGTCATGCCGGAGAAGTCGGTGACCCTATGTTGGCGCTGGATTCCCGCCTTCGCGGGAATGACGACCACATACTCTTTCCCGTCTTCACTCCCGTCATTCCCAGCTTCACTCCCGTCATTCCCAGCTTCACTCCCGTCATTCCCGCGAAGGCGGGAATCCAAACTGACTCACCACCAGAACCATACTGCCCGGTGCCCCCTCTAGCCTTGTCATCCCCGAGTGTCCCCTACAGAGCCCTGCAAATAGAACTTTTCTCCTGTCTGAAGGTCAAACAACAAAACAACTTCAAGCAGTCCTTAGGGAGAGAGATTGATTATGGATGGCCAGATTGGTGAAAAAACAGACAGCTCTGCTCTTAAGAGATACGTGCCTGATGGACATGTGCCAGCCAAGCCATCATCGGAGGAAAAAGAAAAGAGCATAGAAATCTGCTACCAGGTGACGTCCAAACTAAAGACATCGCCCTCTCCGTTGGCAATGCCTGACAAAGCGAGGACCGTATCCTCAACGAATTCCTCACCGCAAAAAAAACCTCACGCCTTCGATTTTCGTTTTGTCGCCAGTGATGATGAGGTTCGACAGCTTTTGGTTGCCCGAACCTGCGATGAACATCAGGATGTCACCCTCATTTCTCACCCCGATGACCTTTCACAGGCTAATCTGGTGACCCGGTTGAGCATTTCCGGCGACGGTCGCCAGACTCTGCGTTCAGGCAAGCTGTTTGACACTTCACAGCCATTAACTCTGGTGATAGATATCCGAAAACTCAGCAGCGATGAGCTACCAAAATTTAACGACCTGCTGGACCCGGATAACCCCTGTCTGTATGACAAAGTCAGTCAGCAGAAACGCCCTTTAGGACCCCATGTTTCTCTGCTGGTCCTGGCAGACCCCGGGCAATTGGCAGCGGTTGGCCAGCATGGCGATGCGCCCGCAGGCGGCGCACCGGGTGCAGACTTCTGGCGGCGAATTAATCGACCGGACAATACCTGGCAGTTTGACACAAAAACCAGCAATGAGCCGTTGATGGAAACCGACGAGGTTCCTCCGGTATTGGCTGAATTCCCTTCTGCCGAAAGCGCTATAGACGGCAATACCCTTCTAATTGACTGCCACTTTCACAATAACTGGCGACAGTTGCTGCTGGGCGGCCCCGGAGTCGATAAACAGGGGCGAATCCAGCACACCCCCGGCAGGCTTGAGTCATTAAGGGCTGGGCAACGGGTAATTCTGAAAGGGGCCGACTGGGAGGACCTGGCCTTTGAACAGACGATCCGACAAATCCTGGCGCAACAGTGTTTTGAGAGCAACGGGAAAGTCTGTCAGTTACCGGACGATGTTCAGTTTTATCAAATGCCGGTGGGGAATGACGAGCTTCATTCACTGTTCCAAAGCCTGTCCTGCTCTTTTGACAAACACGATGAGGAAGGACTTTCCCCCGACGCACCACGAAACCCGATCATCATTAACCAGAGCAATATCAGGGAATGGCTGAGCCCGATTAGCATTGCCCCGGAAGGTTATGCCGTCCCTAACACCTGTCTTTTGGAACAGGTTCAGGCGGGGGGGATCGTCACCGTAACTTCTCCCCTCACCGAGGCACTCTGGTTTCGTTTGCTGGGTTCACTGCAGACCATTCGCGAAACGACCGGCATGGAGCCTCGGCTTCAGGTGGTCAATTCAAGGCAACAACCGGAAGCCCTGGGATTGACAGAAAATGATGAGTGCCCGCTCCCCGGGAGCCATCAGCAAGATAAAAAAGGCAGGAATCAGGCCGCTTTTAGTACCGTCACTTATCAGCACCATGCCCAGGTAAGTCAGTGGATAAAAGATCACCTGGAAGCCCCTTTGATCATTCAGGTCAATGACCAGACCAGCCTCAGCCAGCTATTTGATGAGATCCATATCACCTCGGAACTAAAGGCCCATTTCAGGCGACGCCAGAGTCAATTGCAGGAGGCATTAACGGCTGGCAAGCCGGTTGTAATGCTGGGTCTCGAGGGTAACCCAAGCCTTCAGCAGCTGTTGGAGCCCCTGATTGTCGGGCAACCTCTGATGGTGAATGGCCAATTACAGGCCTACCCACAGGCTCATGTCACAATACTTTGGCCTGAGTCTGCGAACAGCCCATCTTCAGTATTCGGTTCGATGGTAGCCGCAGCCACCCCTTGTCCTGAGATCGATATCTGGGGTATCAATGTCCTCAGGCATAAAATCTCCCGGACTGAGCTGCCAGAACAAGCGCTTAATGAACTTTACGCAGCCTTTAGAACCGTACCTGCTGACCTTTGTAACCCTCTGCCTGAAATGACCGAAGGGTTATTGAATAACCTGATTCTGGCCGCCAGGCGAGCACAGCAGGTTGACCAGTCGCCACATCTCCTGCCCTGCCATTGGCGCAAGGCAATCAATAGCGTCATTACCCATGGCACCCGGCAGCACCCCTCCGTGCGAGATTTTATGAAAGTGGCCTGTTGGCAATTGTTACCGGATAAGACGCCGGATGAGGATCAAGCCGCCTCGGTAGATCCGGATCAATTAAATGACATCATTAGTAGCACCCTGCAGTTGGATAGAACGTTTGTCGAGCAGAACCTGTGGCCTCTGGCGAGAGCCTTTGACCCGGCAGTCTTTAATGGCGACTTACAGCTGTCCTTTGAAAATCCATTTCCGCAATGGTACGAAGAAGGAGTCCCGGACAGTTTCTGTGCCATGCTCCTGGCCCATACTCCTGAAGAAAAACAACAGGCAATGGCCTATCAGCTGGAAGTTGATCCGAAGGCAACAGAGCCCTGTCAATCGTTAGCCATCAGACCAACCAGACAGATTAAACGTTTACAGGATGCACTGGCCTCTGGCTGGCAGTTGTCCTTGCCGCTGGGGCAGACCCGATCCGATGCCATTCAGGCTCTGGCCAGCGATTGTTTTCACATAGCCAGAACAACGAATTCCAGGACAGAAGGCATTGAACGTGTAGAACAGCGACTGTCTGAATCACTGAAATGGACCAGCTCCATTGATAAGCCCTTGTCAGCACTGGCCCGGGATCTTTATCACGGCGAGACGAGTCAGAAGGATCGTGAAAATCGTCGATTGTCGCGACTCCATGAACGATTTGCGGACTCTCCCGTTATATTCCTGCAGGGAGAAACCGGCACCGGGAAAAGTTACTTTTCTGCCAAAATGGCCAGGGCTTCAGGACAGGCCAAGGTCATTTCCCTTGGACCTTCCGACAGCGAACAGACCCTGATGAAACGCTGGCAGTGGCAAGAGCACGCCGACGGCGACCGCTCTATGGCGCAGCAAAACAGGGCGCTGATGGAATGGGCCAAGATCGAATCCGACAAAGACGACGAATACATAACACTGGTGTTGGATGAGGCCAACCTGGCCAAAACCGGATTACTGGCATCATTGAACGGCTTATGGGAACCGGAACCCTGTATTTATGTGAATGGTCATCCTGTCAAGGTCGGCCCGAAACACCGGGTGATTCTCACCGGCAACCCGGATCATTACGCCGGGCGCCAAATGGACCCGGCCCTGAAAGAGAAACTGCCAAGGGCTTACTACCCACGTCTGGACCGGGCTTTCCTTCGGGACAGAGTAGTGGAACCCGCTTTGCTCAGTCATTTGCAACGCCATCAAATAAACGACATTGCACACACTACCACCGGGAGCGTGATGGCTCTCTGGCAATATTATCAGGAACTGTTACCAGAACATGAGTTTACCCCCAGGGATTTAACGGATATCTGCAGCTGGGTGGGTTGGTATCTGGATCGTGCGCTGCCCACCGTTGCCCCTGTTACCTGTGAGCAAATAAACAGTTTGATCCAGCAGAGCTTTAGGGATCTTCTGGGTCCCGAGATCACCGAGACTTATCAGGATGCCCTGCTGGCACTGGAAATCTGGTTTGCTGCCCGTTACCAACTGGACAACACCCTGAGCGACAAAGTTCGTACACAGAACCTCAAGGATATACAGCAACCCTTCATGCAATTCACTGAAAAAAACCGACCTGAGTTTGATACCTCCGGATCGGCAGTCAGTGAACTGGTGCAACAGATTGGGCAAGATTTAAGCCGCTGTCAGCAGGCTTATCACCTCGACAGGAAACACGGCGGACGACAGGCGACGCTGATTGCAGGCCCGGCTGGACGGGGTAAGGATGCCACGCTGAATCTGATGATTGAAAGTGTCAGACAGCAGGCAAAGCAACGGCAAGAATCCATGCCGGAGGTCTTTTACCTGAATGCCTGTGATTGTTCCTGGGACAAAGTGTGTGAAACGATCCAGAAGGCAAAAGTCGATGGCGGCATCCTGGTCATTTCGGAAATGAATCTGATCGACAGCCAGCATCTGGAAGGTGAGTTAAACGATATTCTGGCCGGTGACGCCCATCCGGGTTTCCACCTGTTCGCTACCATCAACCCGCCTGAGTACAGTGGCCGAAAACCCTTATCACCGGCACTCAAAGGACGTTTTCGACATTTGCCCATCCGGCAGTACATCCCGACCGAACTGCAGACCATTGCCCAGAAAGTGTTACCACACAATGAGCAGGGGAAAAGCGTAGCTGAAGAGCTGACCCGGCAGCATTGTCGATTGAGGGCCTGCCTGCAAGAGAAAAAACTGCCGTTGCAGCCCACCAGCCTTGATTTACAGAATGTGGCGAAGGCCATTAACAGAGGGGGTGATTTTACCAAAACAAGACTTCATCAATACCTCAATCAGCACTACAGGCTTTACCTGATGGCAGCCAGAAGAACGCTGGAGCAACTGCCCGGGTCATCGGCTTTTGCCATGGCCAGAGGTAAGCTTGATACTGAGTTTTGCGAGTGGTTCAACCGAACGATACCGGGCATTGATCGCCCCTGGTTGATACAACGCAGCGATCACATCAGTATGGATGAAAAAAACCATGAAATTTTCTTTAACGCTCTTCAGACCGATGAGGAAACCAAAGCGGAAATCATCGACAGGGTAGCTCAGGCCAGATGGCAGGCATCCGGTCTTTCCCTGAAGCCGTATGAGTCAGCCGATATTCTTACCGGGGCAATATACCGTCACTGGCAGCAAAGCTGGTTTGATCGTGAGTTTGGCCAGACGGCTATAAACGCTAATCGTGTATTTCCCCTTACGGAAGAGCAGCAACAAACGCTGAAATTAACGGCTAACCAGCCTTACCTTCGGGAGGCTGATCGGCGGATAAGTGCATGGAACGCCAATCCCGTGCAACTATGGCCTGCATTTTGGCATCAGCTGAGTGATCTGCCGAGCCATCTGGCTGACCATTATGTTGACCAGGCGCGGGCTGCAAAAATCGACGAGGAACAGGCTCCGGCATTGTCTCAGAGCACGAGCCATGAGCCACAACCTGTTAACGAAGCCTTGAGCACTGGCGATGATAACAGGCCTGAAAAATACAATCCGGAAGACCACGAGGAAGAAGCTCTGGTATTGGACCGGAGAACAAGCTACGGGCAACGGGGTAAGTCACAGACTGACAATCATATAATTTTTAACAGGCCGGGCCTTCCTTCCAGAATGTATCGGTGGTGGGCAAAGGATATTTTTGTGTCTGCCGGGGGCGATATCAAATGGATCGATATTAATGATCGACACATGCAGGGGGCCGAAGTCCTGATACCGGACCTGTTACCAGAATCTGACCAGGAAGTGACATTAACCACAGATCAAACGCTGGCGACCTTTGAATGGTCATCGGACGATGGTCGATATGCATTGCCCAGCCTGACGCCTGACGACTATATCGTAGCCCTGCGCATAACACCCGAATTGCCATTTACCCTGGTCAGGGACCGATATACCGGGCTTCACACACTGACAGTTGCAGAAGCCGAAGCCAACCAGATAATTAAATTTGCTTATGTCGTAGAACCCAGGGAGCCTGGCATAAAAACATCCGCTGAAGAAGCCCTATCGGAACAATCAAAACGATTTGACGCCTACTGCTGCGAAGGTATGAAAACAGTGCTGGAAGAACCGTTTGTGGCCACTAAGGACCAATCTGAGGAATTAAAGCAGCTTTTGCAGACAGTGGAAAAAGCCAGAGACAACAGGCAACAAATCCAGGCAATCAAGGACTATTGTGAACAGTTTACCGGTGATTCTGTACCAGCGTACGGTGAAAATTTGTTTCGATTCCTGGTAACACAGCGGCAAGGCAGTTGTCGTCACCGTACGCCTGTTTTTGTCGCTCTTTGTCGTTATTTTGAGATTCCATGCCGACAAATTGTTAACTGCGATCACGCCTTTGCAGAGTATTCGCTGGACGGAGGCCAAACCTGGGAGTTCGTGGATTTGGGCGGGGAGCCTGTCGAGGCAACAGAAATCCTGCCTGACTTCCAGCCCACCCATTGGGCCAGTGGTTGTGGCACTGAGTCAAGGAGGATTAAGAATCTCCTGAAAGGGGCTGATTCGGCACAACAGCAGGCTTTGGCTGAAGCCTGTGGTATCAGCATTGAGGAGCTGAAGAAAGCTCTTGAAACAGGCGGTGCATTGCCAGTAACCGATGATCTGAGCCAAGCCCAAATAGTAAGGAAACTTTGGGAGAAAAAAGATTTAACCGGTTTTGCAACGGGTGTTTCACTATTAGAGTCGCTAGAGGCAGAAGCACTGGGCCCTGACGAGCAGGCATTGGTCGGTGATGTGCGTTACGGCCCTGGGTATACCTATAAACCGATGTCGGAAGCAGTAAAGCAAATATTGTCCGACAGTGACGAAGATCAGGTCACTGATCCACTCAGGTCATTGTATTCAAAAATGATTGTTCAGGGCAGAGCCAGCCCTCACCAGTGGATGAAATCAATAGTGGATATATTGGCAAAGAGTGATGAGGAAACCCCTTCGTTTATTCGCCTTGCCGATGAAGCACTGAAATCGGGTTGGCTTAATCCACTTCCGGACGATGAGAACCCTGTTACGATGACCAGAGAACATCATAATCTGTTGCTGACTCTGGAAAGAATCGATGAACTCAAGGTTAGAGCCGCCCACTGCCTGAAAATGTGGTACAGGAAATTATTGCCCAGAGGAAAGAGTAGCCAGGTATGGCCGCCGGTCTATGAAAGCTTCCAAAAGCAAAAAAATAACGCCTTCTTCATCACTCATTGTCATGATGGCAGTTCGTCACTCCTTGAAAAGAAAATTCTCGATCCATCTATGCAGATCGCCTGGACTGAGGTACCTGAGGGCATTCCGAATATAGAACGAATGTTGGTACATGATCCTGCGTTTGAGCAGTTAAAGTCGGGCAAGGTGAACCGCCGTCCGGTGATTATCTTGGGGAAACCTAACTGGGGCGACGGAGACATGTGTGAAAAGTATGAAGCCCTGTTTCAAAAAGTCAGCAACAGCCCTCGCATGAAGCAGTTCTTCGAAGATGGGAGGATAAATAACTTTTTTGCGACAGATACGCAATATAGCCTGAAAGATAAATGTCGGGAAGCGGTTGAGCAGGCCTTCTGTCATTATCTCTGTGACTTGACACTCTCGGAGGGTGGTCATTTAACGTATTGCTGGGGTAATGCACTCATCAACGGGTCGCATGATCCGGGCAGCTGCTATGGCTCTCGTGACCCATCCTCAGCCAAAGAGCTGTATGCCATGATGGATCGAATTGGAAGCTCTTTCGATTTTCAGTGTTTTGTTAAGGTTGACTACTTAAAGCAGGTTCAAAACGCCAGCACCGCCCTGGTGCTCAAACCCCACGAGCTGACAAAAATTGCCAAGGAGTTTTTGCACAGCGTGAATTTGAATTCGCTTTGTGACGCAGTGATGGACCAGGTAGTAGCCGGATCGTGATGAGTTATTCGAGACCAGTGATTTCCCTTTAATGGTTTCGGATAACCCTCCAATAGAACTTTTCTCCTGTCTGAAGGTCAAACGATTAAACAACTTCAAGCAGTCCTCCGGGAGAGAGATTGACTATGCATGATCAGATAGGTGAAAAAACAGACAGTCCTGTTCCTGAGAGATACGTGCCTGATGGACGTGTGCCAGCCAAGCCACCATCAGAGGAAAAGGAAAAGGGCATAGAAATCTGCTACCAGGTGAAGTGCAAACTGAAAACATCGCCCTCTTCGGTGGCAATGCCTGACAAAGCGAGAACCGTATCCTCAGCCGATTCCTCACTGCAAAAAAAACCTCACGCCTTCGATTTTCGTTTTGTCGCCAGTGATGATGAGGTCCGACAGCTTTTGGTTGCCCGAACCTGCGATGAACATCAGGATGTCACCCTCATTTCTCACCCCGATGACCTTTCACAGGCTAATCTGGTGACCCGGTTGAGCATTTCCGGGGAGGGTCGCCATACTCTGCATTCAGGCAAGCTCTTTGAAGGTTCAAAGCCATCAACCCTGGTGATAGATATCCGAAAACTCAGCAGCGAGGATTTACCCAAATTTAACGATCTGCTGGACCCGGACACCCCCTGTCTGTACGACAAAGTCAGCCAGAAGAAACGCCCTCTGGGTGAGCATGTTTCTGTGCTGGTTGTGGCAGACCCTAAACAGTTGGCATCGCTTGGCAAGCGTGACGAAGCTTCGCCGGTCGGCGCACCAGGCGCTGACTTTTGGCGGCGCATTAATCGGCCAGGTAATACCTGGCAGTTCGAAGCTCGAATCAGCAATCACCCGTCGATGACTGTCAACAAGGTTCCTCCGGTTTTGGCTGAACTCCCCTCCAGCGAAAGCACTATAGACGACAACACAATTTTAATTAACTGTCACTTGCACAGTCACTGGCGACAGTTACTGATGGGCGGTCCCGGAGTCGATAAACAGGGGCGAATCCAGCATATACCCGGCAGGCTTGAGTCTTTGAAAGCCGGACAACGGGTCATTCTGAAAGGAGCCGACTGGCAGGACCTGACTTTTGAGCAGACGATTCGACAGCTGTTGGCGCAACAGTGCTTTGAAAGCAATGGCAAGGTCTGTCCGTTACCCGACGATGTTCAGTTTTATCAAATGCCGGTTGGCAATGACGAGCTTTATTCACTGTTTCAAAGCCTCTCCTGCTCTGATAATGCACCAGGAAACCCAATCATTATTAACCAGAGTAATATCAGCGAATGGCTGAGCCCTACTGCCATTGCCCCGGAAGGCTATGCAACACCTAACACCTGTCTGTTGGAACAGGTTATGGCGGGGGGGGTCGTCACCGTAACCTCTCCCCTCACTGAGGCACTCTGGTTTCGTTTGCTCGGTTCACTGCAGACGATTCGCGACACAACCGGCCTGCAACCCAAACTTCAGGTGGCTCATTCGAAACAGCAGCCGGAAGCTCTGGGGTTGAATGAACACGACGAATGCCTTTTGTCCAGGCTACAAAATACAATCAGAGATACTGTCGCCGTTAATACCGCCACTTACCAGCAAAATGCCCAGGCAAATCACTGGATCAATCATCAGCCGGAAGCCCCTCTGGTCATTCAGGTCAATGAACAGACCGGCTTCAACCAGCTATTTGATAATATCCATATCGCCTCGGAACAAAAGGCCCATTTTGGACGAAGTCAAAGTAAGTTGCAGAAGGCATTGACTGCGGGTAAGCCTGTTGTGCTTCTGGGACTGGAGACTAATCCAGCGCTTCAGCAGCTTCTGGAACCCCTGATGGTTGGGCAACCTCTGTTGGTGAATGGTCAATTACAGGCCTACCCACAAGCTCGTGTCACACTACTCTGTCCTGAGTCTTTGAAAAGCTCATCTTCAGTATTTAATTCGCTGGTTTCCACGGGTAAGCCCTGTCCTGAAGTCGATCTTTGGGATATCAATGCCGACAGGCATGATATCTCCCGGACTGAATTGCCAGAACAAGCAATTTGCTCACTTTACGAAGCCTTTAAAACCGTACCTGGCGACCTTTGTAACCCTCTGCCTGAAATGACCGAAGGGTTATTGAATAACCTGATACTGGCTGCCCGGCGAGCACGGCAGACCGACCAGTCCCCACAACTCTTGCCCTGCCACTGGCGCAAGGCCATCAACAGTGTTATCACCCACGGCACCCGGCAGAATCCGTCAGTGCGTGATTTTATGAAAGTGGCTTGCTGGTACTTGTTACCGGACAAGGATCAAGCCGCCTCGGTAGACCCGGATCGGTTAAATGGCGTCATCAACAGTGCCCTGCGGCTGGATAGAGAGTTTGTGGAGCAGAACCCCTGGCAACTGGCCCGGGCCTTCGACCCGGCAGTGTTTAATGGCGACTTACAACTGTCCTATGACAATCCATTTCCAGAATGGGGTAAAAGAGTAGTCCCGGACAGTTTCTGTGCCATGATCCTGGCCCATGCTCCTGAAGAAAAACAACAGGCAATGGCGTATCAGTTGGCAGTCGATCCGGCGGCAGCAGAACAATATCAATCGTTAGTCATCAGGCCATCAAGACAGATCAAACGTCTGCAAGACGCACTGGCCTCTGGCTGGCTGTTGTCTTTGCCACTGGGGCAGACCCGATCCGATGCCATTCACGCTCTGGTCTGCGACTGCTTACACATTGCCAGGGGAGAATATGTCACAGAAAACCCTGACGCAGAACGCATTGAACGCATAGAAAATCGACTGTCTGATTCGCTACGGAGGGGTTCTGCTTATAGGCCATTGTCAGCACTGGCCCAGGATCTTTATCACGGCAAGATGAGTCAGGAGGATCGTGAAAGCCGTCGATTATCCCGGCTCCATGACCGGTTTAAAGACTCTCCCGTTCTATTCCTTGAGGGAGAAACCGGCACCGGGAAAAGTTACTTTTCCGCCAAAATGGCAAGGGCTTCAGGACGGGCTGCGGTCATTTCTCTTGGACCTTCTGACAGCGAACAGACCCTGATGAAACGCTGGCAGTGGCAACAACACGCCGACGGCGACCGCTCGATGGTGCAGCAAAACCGGGCATTGATGGAATGGGCCAAAACTCCGTCCGACAAGGATGGACACTATGTCACCCTGGTTCTGGATGAAGCCAACCTGGCCAAAGCCGGATTGCTGGCATCATTGAACGGCCTCTGGGAACCGCAACCCTGCATTTACGTCAATGGCCATCCTGTCAGGGTCGGCCCGAAACACCGGGTGATTCTTACCGGCAACCCGGATCATTACTCCGGGCGCCAAATGGACCCGGCCCTGAAAGAGAAACTGCCCAGAGTTTACTACCCTCCCCTGGATCAGGCATTCCTTCGGGACAGAGTGGTGGAACCTGCTCTGTTCAAGCATCTACAAGAGCACCTGCCGGAGCATCAAATAAACGACTTTGCAGACAGTGCCAGCAACAGTGTGATGGCACTCTGGCAATATTATCAGGAGCTGTTGCCAGAGCATGAGTTTACCCCCAGGGATTTAACGGATATCTGCAGTTGGGTGGGCTGGTATCTGGATCATGCCCTGCCCGCTCGCGGCACTGTGACCTGTGAGCAAATAAACAGTTTGATCCAACAAAGTTTTCGGGATGTACTGGGGCCTGAAATCACCGAGACTCAGCAGGATGCCCTGTCCGCACTGGAAATCTGGTTTGCTGCCCGTTACAAATCAGAGAACACCCTGAGCGACAGAGTTCGTAACAAGACCCTGTCAGATATTCAGCAGACCTTCAGCACAGTCAGCGAAAAAATCCGACCAGACTTTGATACCTCCGGATCGGCAGTCTGTGAGCTAGTGCAACGACTTGGACAGGATTTAAACCGCTGTCAGCAGGCTTATCATTTCATCAGGAAACACGGCGGTCGTCAGGCAACACTGATTGAAGGCCCGGCGGGACGAGGTAAAGATGCCACGCTGAACCTGGTGATTGAAGCTATTAAAAAGCAGGCTGAGCAACAGGATGAATACATGCCGGAAGTCTATCTTCTGAATGCCTGTGATTGTTCCTGGGACAAACTGTGTGAAAAGATCCAAAAGGCAAAAGTCGATGGCGGCATCGTGGTGATTTCAGAAATGAATCTGATCGACAGCCAGCACCTGGAAGGTGAGTTAAACGATATTCTGGCCGGTGACGCCCATCCGGGTTTCCACCTGTTTGCCACCATCAACCCGCCTGAGTACAGTGGGCGAAAACCCTTATCACCAGCGCTGAAAGGACGTTTTCGGCATTTGCCCATCCGGCAGTATAACCCGGCAGAATTACAGACCATTGCCGAAAAGCTGTTGCCAGAGTCCCCGGAATGGACATTCGTCGCTAAAAAGCTAACAGAAAAACATTGTCTTTTAAGGGCTTACCTGCAGCGCAAAAAACTGCCATTGCAACCCACCAGCCGTGATTTACAGAATGTCGCCAGGGCTGTCTTCAGAGGCGGCGATTTTACTGACAGAGCACTTCATCAATGCCTCCATCAACACTACCGGCTTTACCTGATGGCTGCCAACCTATCGCTGGATGAACTGCCCGAATCTTCGGCTCTTGCCCTTGATAAAGGTGAGCTTGATTCCGGCCTGTGCGAATGGTTCAACCGGACAGTACCGGACTTTGATCGTCCATGGCTGATTCGACGCAGTGATCACAACAGTGTTGATGAAAAAAACCACGAAATTTGTTTCAACACTCTTTTGAATGAAGAGGACGCCAAAAAGGAAATCATCAAGAGGGTAGCTCAGGCAAAATGGCAGGCATCCGGTCTATCCCTGAAGCCGGATGAGTCCGACGATACGCTCATCCAGGCACTATACCGACACTGGCAGCAACGCTGGTTTGATCGCCAGTTTGGCTGGGCAGGCGTAGACGGCAATAGTGTTTTTCCCATGACGGAAGAACAGAAACAAACGCTGAGACTATCGGCTTGCCAGCCTTACCTTCAGGAGGCTGATCGGCAGATAAGTGCATGGAACGCTCCTGACCTTCAAGGGTGGTCTGCATTTTGGAACCAGCTAAGTGATCTGACGAATCATCTGGTAGACAATTTTATTAACGACGCATCACAAGACATACCACAAGTCCATGACCAACAGGCTCCGGCATTGGCTCAGGGAACCGACCAAGAGCCACAACCTCTAAACCGGGCGTTGACTATTGACGGTGATAAGGCTCCTGAAAAATACCTCCCGGAAGACCGTGAGGAAAAGGCTCCGGCATTAGACCGGAAAACGAACTATGAGGCTCTGCAAAAGCCACAAATTTACCGCTATATAATTTTTGATTTGCCGAACCATTTTCCCGGGATTTATCGATGGTGGGCAAAGGATATTTATGTATCTGCTGAGGGTGAAATCAAAAGGATCAATATTAGTCATCAGTTCATACAGGGGGCCGAAGTCCTCATACCTGCCCGGTTGCCAGAACAGGATCAGGAACTGATATTAGCCAGCGATCAAACCCTGGCAACCCTGGACATCTCATCCAACAATGGTCAATTTGCATTGCCCAGCCTGACAGTTAACGACTATATCGTGGCCCTGCGAACAGAACCCCATTTGCCATTCACCCTCATCAGGGATCGATACACCGGGCTTCACATACTCTCTGCTCCAGAGGCCAAAGCCAACCAGAGTATCCGATTTGCTTATGTTGTAGAACACAGAAAAGCGGACCAAAAAACACCTGCCGGAAAAGCCCGCCGCGAACGATCAACAGGTTTTGACAGCCACTGTTCAGAAGGTATGAAAACAGTACTCAAGGGACTGCTTGAGAACATTGACCAACAACTACCCGAAATACAACTGCCTTTGCAGAGAATAAAAAGCGCTGAAAACACGAGACAACGCATTGATGCAATCGGGGACTATTGCCGAGAGTTTTCCGGTGCAGCTATGCCAGAGCAAAGTGGCAATTTTTTGCACTTCCTCATAACACAGCGGCAAGGCAGCTGTCGTCATCGTGTGCCTGTTTTTATCGCTTTTTGTCGTTATTTTGGTATTCCATGTCGGCAAATATCTAACCGTACCCATGCCTTTGCAGAGTGTTCTGTGGATGGTGGTCAAACCTGGGAGTCAGTAGATTTGGGCGGGTCGCCTGTCGAGGCAACACAAACCCTGTCTTTCTTCCAGCCCAACAGAAGGGTCAGCGGTTCTGGTTCTGAGTCGAAGAAGATCGGTGATCTCCTGAAAGAGGCTGATTCAGCACAACGGCAAGCTTTGGCTGAGGCCATGGGTATGGGCCTTGAGGAATTGAACAACGTCCTTGAGACAGGCAGTGCATTGCCAGCAACGAACCTGAGCACTTACAACACGGTATTGAATCTCTGGGCGAGAGGAGATTTAACCGGTTTTGCCATGGGTGTCTCAATATTACTGGAGACAGAAACATTGGGCTATTTTGAGAGGAAATTGATCGGCGAACTGGATGACAGTAAAGGTCGTCACAGGCCAATGTCAGAGGCGGTCAAACAGATATTGCCCAAAAGTGATGAAAATCAGGTCACTGAACAACTCAGGTTACTGCACTCAAAAATGATAAATCAGGCTGGGGCCGACCCTGAAGACTGGTTGAATTCAATAACGCATATATTGAAAGAGAGTAACCTGGACAACCCTTCGGTTATTCACTTTGCCTATGAAGCCCTGAAATCGGGATGGCTGGATCCACTGCCGGACTATAAGAGCCTTGTTATGAAAGCCATTGAACATCATCGGCTTTTGGTGCGTCTGGAAGGCGTCGATGAACTGAAGGCCAGAGCCGCCCAGTGCCTGAAAATGTGGTACCGGCGATTATTGACCAGGGGAAAAAATAGCCTGGCATGGCAACGCAATTATAAACGCTTCCAACGGGAACATGGTGATACCTTGTTTGTCACTCATTGTCATGAAGGGTTTTCGCCACTGCTTGAAGAAAAATTGATCTGCTCATCCATAAAGACCGTCTGGACGGACGAACCTCAGGGCACTCCGAATATAGAAAAAATGTTGCTGCACCATCCTGCATTTGTGAAGTTAAACTCGGGCAAGGCAAACCACCGTCCGGTGATTATCGTGGGGCAACCTCACTGGTACGGCGATGTGCTCTATGAAAAGATCGAAGCTCTGATTCAAACAGCCGTTGAGAATAGCCTGAACTCGAAGCAACTGTCGCAAATAAACGAACTAGCCCACCTTGGGATATCTCCTGAGGATGCAGGCTTTTTGAGTGATTCAAAAGAGAGATACTTGCATGCGTTAATACAGGCCTTCAGTCTTTATCTTTACGGAGTGACACGCTCGAAAGGCGATTGTTTAACCTATTGTTGGGGCGGTGATGCCAACAGGCCGGAATATGGCGCTCATGACCCATCCTCACCAGAAGAGCTGTATGCCATGATGGCTTCTGTTTTCAGCTCTTATTCTTTTGAGAACTCTGTTAAGGATGACTACCTACGGCAGGCACTCAACACCAGTAATGCACTGATACTCAAACCCAATGAGCTGACAAAAATTGCTGATGAATTTTTGAGCAATATGAATTTAAATTCGCTTTGTGAGTCATTAAGAATGTGATCATAGATGACTTCCTTCAATGGCAAAACATAACGATCCAAATGAACTTCTCTTCAATCCGAAGGTCAAATGATCAAACAATTTCAACTTAATCTCTCAAAGGACAGGAGAAGTGGCTATGGATGGTCAGATTGGCGGAGAAATAACCCCCTCCTTTTGTAACAATGGCGTATCCCATAATGGCATGCCAACAGGGAGATCACAGTTCGGTTCACCGCCTAAGATTGAAGGCATCAACCCTGTTGTCACTGTCAAAGCTTATGTATCGTCAACTTCGATGACCTTGTCTGACAGAGCAGGTACCCTTTCCTCAACCGATTCCTCACAGGCAGCCCCTTATTCCTTCGATTTCTGTTTTGTTGCCAATGATGATGAGGTTCGACAGCTTCTGGCTGCCCGAACCGGCGATGAAGGTCGGGATGTCATCCTTATTTCCCACCCCGATGACCTTTCACAGGCTAATCTGGTGAGCCGGTTGAGTATTGCCGCCGACGGTTGCCACACTCTGAGCTCAGGCAAGCTCTTTGAAGGTTCAAAGCCACTAACGCTGGTGATGGATATCCGAAAACTCACCAGCGACGAGCTGCCAAAGTTTAACGATCTGCTGGACCCGGATAATCCCTGTCTATACGACAAAGTCAGCCAGAAGAAACGCCCTCTGGGTGAGCATGTTTCTCTATTGGTCCTGGCCAGCCCTGCGCAGCTGGCATCGGTTGGCCAGAGCTACGAAGCGCCTGCGGCCGGCGCACTGGGTGCTGATTTCTGGCGGCGAATTAATCGACCGGAAAATACCTGGTGGTTCGATGCTCAGACCAGCAATGACCCATCAATGAACATCGACAAGATTCCTCCGGTATTGACTGAATTCCCCGCCGAAAGTGTTTTGGATGAAAGCAATACTGTTCTTATTGACTGTCACTTACACAACAACTGGCGACAGTTACTTCTGGGCGGCCCCGGAGTGGATCAACAGGGGCGAATCCGACACCTCCCCGGCAGGCTTGAGTCATTAAAAGCCGTACAACGGGTCATTCTGAAAGGGGCCAACTGGCAGGACCTGGCCTTTGAACAGACGATTCGTCAGATGCTGGTGCAACAATGTTTTGAGAGCAACGGGAATATTTGTCCGTTACCCGACAATGTTCAGTTTTATCAAATGCCGGTAGGAAATGATGAGCTTCGTTCATTGTTCCAGAGCCTTTCCTGCTCCTGCGACAGAGAAGGTGACACAGAAGGTGAAAAAGGACTTGATAAAGAGCAGGCACCAGGAAACCCGATCATCATTAACCAGGGTAATATCAATGAATGGCTGAGCCCCATTGCCATTGCCCCGGATGGCCATGCAGCCCCAAACACCTGTCTGTTGGAACAAGTTCAGGCGGGGGGAGTCGTCACCGTAACTTCTCCCCTCAGTGAGGCGCTCTGGTTTCGTTTGCTGGGTTCACTGCAGAGGATTCGCGAGAAGACAGGTTTGCAGCCAGGGCTTCAGGTGGCTCATTCAAAACGGCAGCCGAAAGTCCTGGGCTTGGCAGAAAACGATGAATACCCTCTGCCCATCCCATTGGAAAAAACCAGAAATCGCGCTGCCTTTGAAACAGTCACTTATCAGCAACATGCCCAGGCAAGCCATTGGATCAATAATCACCAGCCAGCACCTCTGGTCATTCAGGTCAATGAACAGACCGGCTTCAGCCAGCTATTTGATAATATCCATATCACCTCGGAGCAAAAGGCCCATTTTGGACGAAGTCAGAGTGAGTTGCAGAAGGCATTAACCGCTGGCAAGCCGGTCGTATTCCTTGGGCTGGAGAGTAATCCAACGCTTCAGCACCTGCTGGAACCTCTGGCTGCCGGGCAACCTCTGGTGGTGAATGGCCAATTACAGGCCTACCCACAAGCTCATGTCACCCTGCTCTGGCCTGAGTCTGCCAAGAGCCCGTCTTCAGTATTTAATTCGCTGGTCACCACAGGTAAACGGTGCCCTGAAGTCGATCTCTGGGCTATCAATGGCGACAAGCATCATATCCCCGGAACTGAGCTGCCAGAACAAGCAGTTGATAAACTTTACAAAGCGTTTAAAACCGTACCTGTCGGCCTTAAAAACTCTCTGCCTGTAATGACCGAAGGGTTGTTGAATAACCTGATACTGGCTGCCCGGCGGGCAAAGCAGGTTGACCAGTCCGCGCAGCTCCTGCCCTGCCACTGGCGCAAGGCCATCAATAGCGTCATCACCCATGGTACCCGGCAGCACCCGACTGTGAGGGATTTTATGAAAGTGGCCTGTTGGCACTTGTTACCGGATAAGACGCCGGACGAGAATCAAACCGCCTCGATAGACCCGGATCACTTAAATGCCATTATCAACAATTCTCTGCGCCTGGATAGAGAGTTTGTGAAGCAGAACCTGTGGTCACTGGCCAGAGCCTTTGACCCGGCTGTCTTTAATGAAAAATTACAACTGTCCTATAAGAGTCCATTTTCAGAGCAGAATGAAAAAGAAGTTCTGGACAATCTCTGTACCATGATCGTCGCCCATGCACCTGAAGAAAAACGAGATGCAATGGCGTATCAGTTAGAAGTCGATCCAGCGGCATCAGAGCCCTGTCAATCACTAGCCATCAGGCCAACAAAACAGATTAAACGTTTGCAGGATGCACTGGCTTGTGGCTGGCAGTTAACTTTGCCATTGGAGCAGACCCGATCTGATGCCATTCAGGCTCTGGCCAGCGATTGTTTTCACATAGCCAGAACAGCAAATTCCAGAACAGAAGGCATTGAACGTGTAGAACAGCGACTGTCTGAATCACTGAAATGGACCAGCTCCTTTGATAAGCCATTGTCGGCACTGGCCCGGGATCTTTATCACGGCGAGACGAGTCAGAAGGATCGTGAAAGCCGTCGATTATCCCGACTCCATGACCGGCTTACAGACTCTCCCGTTATATTCCTTGAAGGGGAAACCGGCACCGGGAAAAGCTACTTTTCCACCAAAATGGCCAGGGCTTCAGGACAGGCTAAGGTCATTTCCCTTGGGCCTTCTGACAGCGAACAGACCCTGATGAAACGCTGGCAGTGGCAACAACATGCCGACGGCGACCGCTCTATGGTGCAGCAAAACCGGGCCTTGATGGAATGGGCCAAGACCGAATCCGACAAAGACGGAGGCTGTGTTGGAAAAGAGTACATTACCCTGGTTCTGGATGAAGCCAATCTGGCCAAAACCGGATTGCTGGCATCATTGAACGGTTTGTGGGAAACGCAACCCTGCATCTACGTGAATGGTCATCCTGTCAGGGTCAGCAAAAAACACAGGGTAATTCTTACCGGCAATCCCGATCATTATTCGGGACGCCAAATGGACCTGGCCCTGAAAGAGAAGCTGCCCAGAGCTTACTACCCACGCCTGGACCAGGCATTCCTTCGGGACAGGGTAGTGGAGCCGACTCTGGTCAGGCATTTACAAAGGCATCTGCCGGAGCAGCAAATAAACGACATTGCACACAGTGCCAGCAAGAGTGTGATGGCACTGTGGCAATATTATCAGGAGCTTTTGCCCGAGCATGAGTTTACTCCCAGGGATTTAACCGATATCTGCAGTTGGGTGGGTTGGTATCTGGATCGTGCGTTATCCAAAGGAGACAGTGTCAACTGTGAGCAATTGAACAGTTTGATCCGGCAAAGTTTCCGGGATCTACTGGGTCCCGAAATCAGCGAGACTCAACAGGATGCCCTTTCGGCACTGGAAATCTGGTTTGCTGCGCGCTACCACCCGAACAACACCCTGCGCGACAGAGTTCATAACCACACCCTGCCAGACATTCTGCAGGACTTCAGAACATTGACCAAAGAAATCCGACCTGAGTTTGATACCTCCGGATCGGCGGTCATTGAGCTCGTGCAACAGCTTGGGCAGGATTTAAGCCGCAGTCAGCAGGCTTATCATCATGACAGAAAACACGGCGGTCGTCAGGCAACGCTGATTGAAGGCCCGGCTGGACGAGGTAAAGATGCCACGCTGAACCTGGTGATTGAAAGTGTCAGGAAGCAGGCTAAGCAACGGGGAGAGTCCATGCCGGAAGTTTTTCTCCTGAATGCCTGTGATTGTTCCTGGGACAAAGTGTGTGAAGCCATCCAGAAGGCAAAAGTCGATGGCGGCATCGTTGTTATTTCGGAAATGAACCTGATCGACAGCCAGCATCTGGAAGGTGAGTTAAACGATATTCTGGCCGGTGACGCTCATCCGGGCTTCCACCTGTTTGCCACCATCAACCCGCCTGAGTGTAGCGGGCGAAAACCCTTATCACCGGCACTGAAAGGGCGTTTCAGGCATTTGCCGATCCGGCAGTACAGCTCGACCGAATTGCAAACCATTGCCGAAAAAGTCTTGCCAGCGAATGAGCAGGGAAAAATCGTGGCTAAACGGTTGACTGAAAAACATTGTCGTTTAAGGACCTGCCTGCAACGGAAAGACCTGCCGTTACAACCGACCAGTCGCGATTTACAGAATGTCGCGATGGCTGTTAACAGAAAAGGCGATTTTAGCAAAAAAGCACTTCGTCAATGCTTCAATCAGCACTACCGACTTTACCTGATGGCCGCCAAACTATCGCTGGAGGAACTGCCAGATCCATCGGCTATTGCCACAAGTAATAGTGAGCTTGATTCCGGACTTTGCAAATGGTTAAACCAAACAATATCGGACATTGATCGTCCGTGGTTGATACGACGCAGTTATCTCAACAGTACGGATGAAAAACGCCATGAAATGCTTGTTGACGCTGATCTGAATGCAAAGGAAGCCAGAACGGAGATCATCAAAAGACTGGCTCAGGCCCGGTGGCGGGCATCCGGTCTTTCCCTGAAACCGGATGAATCGGACGATATCCTCACCCAGGCACTCTACCGACACTGGCAGCAACGCTGGTTTAATCGTAACTTTTGCCAGACAGGCATGGACGCCAATAGCGTCTTTCCCCTCTCGGAAGAACAGGAACAAACGCTGAAATTATCAGCTTCCCAGCCTTATCTTCAGGACGCTGAACAGCGGATAGCGGCATGGAATGACCATGACGTTAAACTATGGCCTGCATTTTGGCATCAGATGGGCGGTCTGGAGAACCTTCGGGTTGACGGTTGCAGTAACCAAGTGTCAGCTGTTGGCGGTGATAACGCTCCTGAACCCTACAATCCGGAAGTCCACAAGAATCAGGCTCCGACATTGGATCGGACAACGGACTATGAATGCCAGGAGATACCACAACTTGAGGATTATAAAATTTTTGAGACAGAGAGCCCTTCCCATATGTATCGCTGGTGGGCAAAGGATATTTATGTGTCTGCTGAGGGTGAGGTTAAAGAGATCGATCTTAATGATAAAGACATTGATGGCTTCGAAAACCTCATACCGGCCCGGTTGCCGGGGCCTGATCAGCAACTGAAATTAACCAGAGATCAAACGCTGGCGACTTTTAACTGGATATCGGGCAATGGTCGACATGCATTGCCCAGCCTGACGGTTAATGACTATATCGTGGCCCTGCGTTTAAAACCTGATGTGCCATTTACCCTGGTCAGAAACCAATATACCGGTCTTCATACACTGTCTGTTAATGAGGTTCAGGCCAACCAGCGTATTCACGTGGCTTATGTCGTAGAATCCAGAAAGCCGGGCAAAAAAACGCCTGCCAAAGGAACCCGTCCGGAACGATCAACATGGTTTGATAGCCACTGTTCAGAAGGTATCAAAACCGTACTGGATGAACTGTTTGCGAAAACTGACCACCCATCCGAAGTAAAGATACTGTTGCGGAAAATAAAATCCCCTATAAACACGCTGCAACGAATCAGGGCGATCACGGACTATTGCCGACTGTTTTCGGGTAAGCTTCAACCAGAGCGCCATGAAAATTTCTTTAAATTCCTCGTAACACAGCGGCAAGGGCACTGTCTTCATCGTGTGCCTGTTTTTATTGCTTTTTGTCGTTATTTCGGGATTCCCTGTCGAAATATTCAAAACGCTATCCACTCATTTGCCGAGTACTCCCTGGATGATGGCCAAACCTGGAAATCCGTGGATTTGGGTGGAGCACCTTCCAAGACAACAGAAATCCTCTATGCTTTCCAGCCCAACAGAAAGATCAGTTGTTCCAGCGATGAGTCAAAGAAGATTGAGGCTTTCCTGAAAGGGATTGATTTGGCCCAAAAGCAAGCTCTGGCTAAAACCCTTGGCGTGAGTCTGGAGGAGCTGAACAAAGCCCTTGAGGAAAACAGTGCATTGCTGGAAACCCATTCAGGTAATTCCGAAATAGTAAAGAGCCCTCAGCAGGAAAACAATTTAGCCGGTTTTCTCATGGGAGTCTCAATGCTGGAGACATTGGAAACCAAAGCACTGGTCGATCAGGAAATGGACTTTAAACTGATGAGAGAGGCATTAATGCACATATTGTGCAACAGTGTTGAATATCAGGTCATTGAACGACTCAAGTCAATCTATGCGACAGTGATTGATCAGGCCGAAGCAAGCAGTTTAAAGTGGATAATGACATTGCTGCACATATTGCAAGACATCGACATAACCAGACCTTCGGCTATCCACCTGGCACTTGGAGCCATGAAATTGGGTTGGCTGGATCCAGTGCACTTTGACAACCGTTTCTGGGGGTTTGATAGATATCACCAGATATTTGTGCGTCTGGAAGGCGTCGACGAACTGAAGGTTAAAGCCGCTGATTGCCTGAAAAAATGGTATAAGTATGTATTTTTCGGGAGAAAAAGTAGTCCTGCATGGCGGTTGGCTTACAGGAACTTCCGGGAGAGAGAAGGTGATGCCTTATTGGTCACTCACTGTCATAACGGGTTTTCGCAATCTTTTGAAGATATCATTATCGTTCGGTCTTTACGGACCGGCTGGTCGAACGAACCTGAGGGTATGCCGAATATAGAACGAATGCTGATGCACTCACCTGCGTTTCCAAAGTTAATCTCGGGCAAGGCGAACCACCGTCCGGTGATTATCATGGGGCAGCCTTCCTGGAACAGCACTGTGATTAATGAAAGGGTCGAAGCCCTGTTGCAACAAAAAGTTGAGAATAGCCCGGAATTATCAAGGCAGGATCAGAAGCTTTTAGATGATTCAAGAGCCAGATACAGGCAGGCAATTCAGCAGGCCTTTAGTCACTACCTGTATGAAGTAACGCATTCGAAAGGCGGTAGCTTAACGTATTGTTGGGTCGATGCTACCGTGAAGCCTAAAATTGATGACCCATACAAATATGGAGCTCGTGATCCATCCTCACCGAAACAGCTGTATGCCATGATGTCTGAAATCAACAGCTCTTCCTGGTTTCAGGAATATGGCAAGGATGCCTACTTGCGCCAGGCATTCAACGACAGCAACGCTCTGATAATCAAATCCGGTGAGCTGACAAAAATTGCCGAAGAGTTTTTGAACAGCGTGAATTTGAATTCGCTTTATGAGTCACTGGATACACATTGACATCCTCCCCGCCCTAAAGAGGGTGTCGCAAAACCTCTGGCTCCCATGCTCCAGCGTGGGAACGAGTTGACTCCCGTCATTCCCGGCTTCATTCTCGTCATTCCCGCGAAAGCGGGAATCCACACTGACTCACCACCAGAACCATACTGCCCGGTGCCCCCCTGGCCTTGTCATCCCCGAGAAGGCAGAGACCCACTGTTGGCGCTGGATTCCCGCCTTCGCGGGAATGACGACTTCAGAGCGTGAGAACGAGCTGTTGAAGTTTTGCGACATCCTGTAAAGGACGGCGATTCCTAGTTCGTCACCAAACCATCCCTTTAATTCCTTGAGCCCCTCAGGACATTGTCCATATTTTCTGTTTACCATTTCCCTGCGCAACCGGACCCGGCCTTTATTACCACTAAAACGGAACTTTCATACTAACTGAAAGTCCAATAACTAATCAGTTTCACTTTAGTTGTTCAAATGACAGTGGGGAAATATTGACTATGGACGGTCGTATTGATGTAAAAATATATAAACTCGGTCCTGAGAGTGGCGTGCCGGTTAAGATAGCAAAGCCAGATTTATCTTCAGAGGAAACGAAGGATGTAGGAATCTGCTCAAAAGTAAGCGCCAAACTAAAGATTTCACCCTGTCCGGTGAACTTGCCTGACAAAGCAAGAACCGTATCAGCAACGGGGTTCTCGCTCCAAAAGACCCCTCATGCCTTCGATTTCCGTTTTGTCGCCAGTGATGATGAGGTTCGACAGCTTTTGGCTGACCAGACCCGCGATAAAAATCGCGATATCACCCTTATTTCCCACCCCGACGACCTCTCACAGGCTAACCTGGTGAGCCGGTTGAGCATTTCCAGAGAGGGTCGCCACACGCTGCGTTCAGGCAAGCTCTTTGAAGGTTCAAAGCCACTGACGCTGGTGATGGATATCCGAACACTCACCAGCGACGACCTGCCAAAGTTTAACGACCTGCTGGACCCGGATAATCCCTGTCTGTACGACAAAGTCAGCAAGAAGAAACGCCCTCTGGGTGAGCATGTTTCTTTATTGGTGCTGGCAAGCCCTGCCCAGCTGGCATCGGTTGGCCAGAGCGACGAGGCCCCGGCGGTCGGCGTTCCGGCGGTCAGCGCACCCGGTGCTGATTTCTGGCGGCGAATTAATCGACCAGAAAATACCTGGCAGTTCGATGCACAGACCGGCAATGACCCATCGATGAACATCGACAAGATTCCTCCGGTATTGACTGAATTCCCGGCCGAAAGTGTTATGGATGACGGCAATACTGTTCTTATTGACTGTCACTTACACAACAACTGGCGACAGTTACTTCTGGGCAGCCCCGGAGTGGATCAACAGGGGCGAATCCGGCATCTCCCCGGCAAGCTCGAGTCATTAAGGGCAGGACAACGGGTGATTCTTAAAGGGGCTAACTGGCAGGATCTGGCCTTTGAACAAACGATTCGACAGATGCTGGCACAACAGTGTTTTGAGAGCAACGGGAAGATCTGTCAGTTACCCGACGATGTTCTGTTTTATCAGATGCCGGTAGGAAATAACGAACTTCATTCGCTGTTCCAAAGCCTGTCTCACTCTGATGAGGAAGGACTTTCCCATAAGGTGCCAGCAAACCCGATCATCATTAACCAGAGTAATATCAGGGAATGGCTGAGCCCGATTGCCATTGCCCCGGAAGGTTATGCAGTCCCTAACACCTGTCTGTTGGAA
This sequence comes from Endozoicomonas sp. ALD068, assembly GCF_049310145.1. Taxonomy (NCBI): domain Bacteria; kingdom Pseudomonadati; phylum Pseudomonadota; class Gammaproteobacteria; order Oceanospirillales; family Endozoicomonadaceae; genus Endozoicomonas; species Endozoicomonas sp. ALD068. The sequence goes on along the minus strand of NZ_JBLYNU010000004.1, from coordinate 6,410,092 downwards.
CAAATTCGGGCGGGTGGTTTGGTCACTGTGACGTCTACCCTCACCGAGGCACATTGGTTTCGTTTGCTGGGCTCACTGCAGACGATTCGCGAAGCAACCGGCCTTGAGCCCCGACTTCAGGTAGCTCATTCAAAACAGCAGCCAAAAGCCCTGGGGCTGGCAGAAAACGATGAGCACTCTCTGTCCTGCCTGTCCTGCCCAGAAGAAAAAATCAGCGATCAGGCCGCGTTTAGTATCGTCAGTTACCAGCAAGCTGCCCAAGCCAGTCACTGGATCAATAATCAGCCGGAAGCACCTCTGGTCATTCAGGTCAATGAACAGACCCGCTTCAGTCAGCTATTTGATAATATCCATATCGCCTCGGAACAAAAGGCGCATTTTGGACAACGTCGGAGTGCATTGCAGATAGCGTTGACCGCTGGCAAGCCGCTGGTACTCCTGGGGCTGGAAAGCAATCCAACACTTGCGCAGCTTCTGGAGCCCCTGGCCGTAGGCCAACCTCTTTTAGTAAATGGCCAATTACAGACTTACCCAAAGACTCAGGTCACAATACTCTGGCCTGAGTCCTTGCAAAAACCCTTTTCAGTATTTGGTTCGATGGTCGCCACGGGTAAGCCCTGTCCTGCGGTCGATATCTGGGATATCAATGCTATCAGGCATGATATCCCCCGGGCCGATCTGCCAGAACAAGCGCTTCATAGACTTTATGAAGCATTTGCAACGGTACCTGCCGGCCTTTGCAACCCTCTGCCTGAAATAACCGAAGAATTGCTGAATAACCTGATACTGGCTGCCCGGCGAGCACGGCAGGTTGACCGGTCCCCACAGCTGCTGCCCTGCCACTGGCGCAAGGCTATCAACAGCGTTATCACCCATGGTACCCGGCAGAATCCGTCAGTGCGTGATTTTATGAAAGTGGCTTGTTGGCAGTTACTGCCCGATGTTCATGAGGATCAGACCGCATCGGTAGATCCGTACCAGTTAACTGCCATCATCAATAGTGCTCTGCGGTTGGATAGAAAGTATCTGAAACAAAACCTGTGGCCACTGGCCAGAGCCTTTGACCCGAGCGTATTTAAACTATTCCAACTGTCCTATAAAAATCCATTTCCATTGCAGCATGGAGGAGAAGTCCCAGACAAACTCTGTGCCCTGATTCTGGCCCATGGGCCTGACGAACATCGACAGGCAATGGCGCATCAGTTGGGAGTCAGTCCGGCGGCAGCAAAGCGATATAGACAGTTAGCCATCAGACCATCAAAACAAATTAAACGTTTGCAGGATGCATTGGCTAACGGCTGGCAGTTAACTTTGCCATTGAGGCAGACCCGATCCGATGCCATTCAGGCTCTGGCCAGCGATTGTTTTCACATAGCCAGAACAGCGAATTCCAGGACAGAAGGCATTGAACGTATAAAACATCGACTGGCTGAATCACTGGCATGGCAGGGTTCCACTGATATGCCCTTGTCAGCACTGGCCCGGGATCTTTATCACGGTGAGATAAGTCAGAAGGATCGTGAAAGTCGTCGCTTATCCCGACTCCATGACCGGCTTACGGACTCTCCTGTCATATTCCTGCAGGGGGAAACCGGCACCGGAAAAAGTTACTTTTCCGCCAAAATGGCGAAAGCTTCAGGGCAGGCTATGGTCATTTCCCTTGGGCCTTCCGACAGCGAACAGACCCTGATGAAACGCTGGCAATGGCAACAACACGCCAATGGTGACCGCTCTATGGTGCAGCAAAACCGGGCGCTGATGGAATGGGCCGAGACCAAATCCGACAAAGGCGGAGGCTGTGATGGAAAAGAATACATCACCCTGGTTATGGATGAAGCCAACCTTGCCAAAACCGGATTACTGGCATCATTGAGCGGCTTATGGGAACCGCAGCCCTGCATCTATGTAAATGGTCATCCTGTCAAAGTCAGCCCGAAACACCGGGTGATTCTCACCGGTAACCCCGATCATTACGCCGGGCGCCAAATGGACCCGACCCTGAAAGAGAAACTGCCCAGAGCTTACTACCCACGTCTGGATCAGGCATTCCTTCGGGACCAGGTAGTGGAACCGGCTCTGGTCAATCAGTTACAACGGCATCTGTCGGAGTCTGAAATAAACGACATTGCACGCATTACCGCCGAGAGCGTGATGGCACTCTGGCAATATTATCAGGAACTCTTGCCCGAGCATGAGTTTACCCCCAGGGATTTAACGGATATCTGCAGTTGGGTGGGTTGGTATCTGGATCGTGCGTTATCCAAAGGAGACAGTGCCAGCTGTGAGCAAATAAACAGTTTGATCCAACAAAGTTTTCGGGATGTACTGGGGCCCGAAATCACCGAAACTCATCAGGATGCCCTGTCGGCACTGGAAACCTGGTTTGCTGTACGCTACCACCCGGACAATACCCTGAGCAACAAAGTATATAACCACACCCTGCAGGATATGCAGCAGACCTTCGGTATAGTCAGCAAAAAAATCCGACCAGACTTTGATACCTCCGGATCGGCAGTCCGTGAACTGGTGCAGTGGCTTGGGCAGGATTTAAGCCGCAGTCAGCAGGCTTATCATCACGACAGAAAACACGGCGGTCGTCAGGCAACGCTGATTGAAGGCCCGGCTGGACGGGGTAAAGATGCCACGCTGGACCTGGTGATTGAAAGTGTCAGAAAGCAGGCTAAGCAACGGGGGGAGCCCATGCCGGAAGTTTATCTCCTGAATGCCTGTGATTGTTCCTGGGACAAAGTGTGTGAAAAGATCCAGAAAGCAAAAGTCGATGGCGGCATCGTGGTGATTTCGGAAATGAACCTGATCGACAGCCAGCATCTGGAAGGGGAGTTAAACGATATTCTGGCCGGTGACGCCCATCCGGGTTTCCACCTGTTTGCCACCATCAACCCGCCTGAGTACAGCGGGCGAAAACCCTTATCACCGGCGCTGAAAGGGCGTTTCCGGCATTTGCCCATCCGGCAGTACAACGCGACCGAATTACAGACCATTGCCGAAAAAGTGTTGCCAGAGTCCTCACAAGGGACATTCGCCGCTAAGATGCTAACAGAAAAACATTGTCGTTTAAGGGCTCACCTGCAAAGCAAAAACCTGCCGTTGCAGCCCACCAGCCTTGATTTACAGAATGTTGCCAGAGCTATCACCAGTGCTGGCGATTTTAGCGAAAAAGCCATTCATCAATGCCTCAATCAGCACTATCGGCTTTATCTGATGGCCGCCAACCTATCGCTGGAGGAACTGCCCGGGCTATCGGCTATTGCCATCGATAAAGCAGCGCTTGACCCTGAAATGAGTGAATGGTTCTACCAAAGGGTATCGGGCATTGATCGTCCGTGGTTAATACGACACAGTGATCACAACAGTGTTGATGAAAATCGCCATGAAATTCGTTTTAACACTCGTCTGGATAAAGAGAAAGCCAAAGCGGAAATCATCAAGGGGGTGGCTCAGGTCAGGTGGCGAGCATCAGGTCTGCCCCTGAAGCCGAAGCAGTCAGACGACATTCTCACACAGGCACTATACAGACACTGGCAGCAACACTGGTTTACGAGTGATTTTGGCCGGACGGGCGTGGACGCTAGCAGCGTATTCCCCCTGACGGAAGAACAGAAACAAACGCTGAAATTGTCAACTAACCAGCCTTATCTTAAGGCGGCTGATGAGCGTATAAGGGCGTGGAAAACCAATGAAGCTCAATGGTGGCCTGCGTTATGGCATCAGATCAGTGATCTGCCGAACCACCTGGTCGACGATTTTATCAACGAAGCATCCGCTATTGACGGTGATAAGGCTCCTCAACAAGACAAGCCAGAAGTCCACGAGAAACAGGCTTCGGCATTGGCTCAGAAGAGTAACCACGAGCCGCAAGTTAATAACGCGTTGGCTATTTACAGTGATAATGCTCCTGAAAAATACGTTCCGGAAGTCCATGAGAAAAAGGCTCCAGCATTGGACACATTAACAAACTATCAGAGGCTGGCAAAACCAAAATATGACGATTATGTTATTTTTGACAAGCCGGGCCTCTTTACCGGGACCTATCGGTGGATTGCAGAGGATATTTATGTGACTGCCGGGGGCGAAGTCAAAACGATCAGCATTAATGATAAACACTTGCAGGGAGCCGAAGTCCTTATACCTGCCCGGTTACCAAGGCAGGACCAGGAAGTGATATTAGCCAGCAACCAAACACTGGCAACCTTTTATATGACATCAAAAGATGGTCAATATCCATTGCCCAGCCTGACAGCTAACGACCGTATCCTGGCCCTGTGCATAGAACCCAACCTGGCCTTCACACTACTCAGGGACCGATATACCGGTCTTCACACACTATTTGTTCCAGAAGCCAAAGCCGACCAGAGCATAAGAATTGCTTACGTCGTAGAACCCGGAGAAGCGGGTAAAAAAATACCTGCTAAAGAAGTCCGACCAGCACCATCAAAACGTTTTGACGCCCACTGTTGCGAAGGTATGAAAACAGTGTTGAACAAAGTGTTTGTATCCATTAACGAACAACCACTCAAAGTAAAGCGGCTTTTGGAGACAATAGAAAACGCTGAAGACATAAAGCAACGCATTCAGGCAATCAGGGACTATTGCAAACTGTTTTCCGGTGTTGCTGTACCAGAGCGCAATAAAAATTTCTTTCAATTCCTCGTAATGCAGCGGCAAGGCAAATGCTGTCATCGTGTGCCTGTTTTTATCGCTTTTTGTCGTTATTTTGGCATTTCATGCCGACAAATATCTAATCATATCCACAGCTTTGCAGAGTATTCCCCGGATGGCGGCCAAACCTGGGAGCCAGTGGACTTGGGCGGGTCGCCTATCGAAGCAACAAAAATCAAATTTGGCTTCCAGCCCAACAGAAGCGTCAGAGATTCTGGCACTGAGTTAAGGAAGATCCGGGATCTCCTGAAAGGGTCTTCTTTAACAGAACAGCAAGTACTGGCTGAAACCTGCGGCATCAGCCCTGGTAAACTCAACAAAGCCCTTAAGACAAAGGGGGCATTACCAAACCTATATCTGAGTACTTACAAGCGGGTAGAAAAGCTTTGGGAGAGAAAAGATTTAATCGGTTTCTCCATGGGGGTTTCAATGTTACTGGAGATAGAAGCAGTGGACGATTGCGAGAAGCGACTTGTCAGAGGCATGCTTGACTGTATGTCCGACAGCAAGCGGTTGTCTGAGGCAGTAAAACAAATATTGTCCAACAGTGATGAAGATCAGATCACTGAGCTACTCAAGTCACTCCATTCTAAAATGATTGATCAGTCCGGAGCATGTCCTCACATGTGGTTGCATTCGATAGTGAATATATTGACAGACAGTGACTTGTCGAATCCTTCGGTTATTCGCTTTGCCCATGAAGCCCTGAAATCGGGTTGGCTGGATCCACTGCCTCCCAGAATGGGTTATTTTATTCAGGTCATTCGACATCATGAGCTATTGGTGCGTCTGGAAGGCGTCGATGAGCTGAAGGTTAAAGCCACCCGTTGCCTGAAAATGTGGTACAGGGAATTGTTGTCCAGGGAAAAAAATAGTCGGGCATGGCAACTTACTTATCAACGTTTCAAAAAGGAAAATGTTGGTGGCTTTTTCGTCACTCATTGTCATGGCGGGTTTTCGCCAACCCTTGAAACTAACCTGGTCAATACATCTTTACAGATCACCTGGACGGATGAACCCGGTGGGGTTCCGAATATAGAACGTATGTTGGTGCACCACCCCGCGTTTGTGCAGTCAAACTCGGGCAAAGCGGACTACCGACCGGTGATTATCCTGGGAGCTTGCCAGCGGAGCAGAAAATTACAGGAAAAGGCCGAAGCTCTGTTTCAAAGAAAAGTTGATACCAGACCCGACTTGAAGCAGTTATTGGAAAAACACAAACTGGAGCCCTTTGAGGTTTCACCGGAGGAAGAAAGCCTTTTGGATGATTTAAAAGACAAATGCTCACGAGCGATTGAGCAGGTCTTCATTCATTACCTGTATGGAGTGACATGCTCGAAAGGCAGTTGTTTAACCTTTTGTTGGGGCGAATCCGGCAGGCTGGACTACTTCGGTGCTCATGATCCATCCTCACCAGAAGAGCTGTATGCCATGATGAAGAAAATTAACAACTCTCACTGTTTTCAGGAATCTGTTAAGGATGACTACTTAAGGCAGGTGCAAAACGCCAGTAACGCTCTGATCCTCAGATCCCATGAACTGACAAAAATTGCCGAAGAGTTTGTGGGCAACGTGAATTTAAATTCGCTTTATGACTCATTGGATACGTGATCCTGGTTTGTTCGTCATGAGTTTTTCGAGATTGGTGACTTGCTTCCATAGTCCATCCACAGGGAACTTCCGTCCTGTCTGAAGGTCAAATTATTAAGGAATTTTAATAGAGACCTGTCAGATAACAAAAGGGAGATTGACTATGGATGGTCGGATTGATCGAGCTACAAACAAACACGCCCTTGATGATAACCCTCTTCATAGCGGCTTTGCAGCCAAGCTAGCAAAGCTGGATTTATCATCAGAGGCAAATAATGATGCAGGCATCTGCACTGAAGTAAGACCCCAACTGAAGCAATCGCCATCTTCGCAGAGGATGCCTGACAAAAAGAGAACCGTCTCCTCAACGGATTCCTCGTTCCAAAAGGCGACTCATTCCTTCGATTTTTGTTTTGTCGACAGTGATGATGAAGTTCGACAACTTTTAGATGCCCAGACCGGCGATGAACATCGTGATGTCACTGTTATTTCCCATCCCGATGACCTCTCACAGGCTAATCTGGTAAGCCGGTTGAGCATTGCCACCGACGGTCGCCACACTCTGGGTTCTGGCAAGCTCTTTGAAGGTTCAAGGCCACTGACGCTGGTGATGGATATCCGAAAACTCACCGGCGAGGATCTGCCAAAGTTTAACGACCTGCTGGACCCGGATAACCCTTGTCTGTACGACAAAGTCAGTCAGAAGAAACGCCCTTTGGGCGAACATGTTTCTCTATTGGTCCTGGCAGACCCTGCCCAGCTGGCATCGTTTGGCCAGAGCGACGAGGCACCCGGTGCTGATTTCTGGCGACGAATTAACCGACCGGGAAATACCTGGCAATTCGATGCGCAAACCGGCAAGAACCCATCAATAGAGATCGACGAGGTTCCTCCCTTATTACCTGAATGCACCAGTGCCGAAAGTGCTATAAACGACAATACCATTATTATTAACTGTCACTTGCACAGCAACTGGCGACAGTTGCTGCTGGGTGGCCCCGGAGTGGATCAACAGGGGCGAATCCAGCACCTCCCTGGCAGGCTTGAGTCATTAAGGGCCGGACAAAGAGTGATTCTGAAAGGAGCCAACTGGCAGGATCTGGCCTTTGAACAGACGATTCGGCAAATGCTGGCGCAGAAGTGCTTTGAGAGCAATGGGGAAATCTGTCCATTACCCGACGATGTTCAGTTTTATCAGATGCCGGTAGGGAAGGACGAGCTTCATTCACTGTTCCAGGGTCTGTCCCATTCTTTATCAGACAACCCGATCATCATTAACGAGAGTAATATTGCCCAATGGCTCAGCCCGATTGCCATTGCCCCGGAGGGCTATGCAGTCCCCAACACCTGTCTGTTGGAACAGGTTCGGGCCGGTGGTGCCGTTACCGTAACCTCTCCCCTCACTGAGGCGCATTGGTTTCATTTGCTGGGCTCACTGCAGGCGATTCGTGAGGCGACCGGCCTTGAACCCGGACTTCGGGTGGCTCATTCAAAACAGCAGCCCAAAGCCCTGGGGCTGCAAGAAAACGATGCATACCCTCTGCCCGAGCCACAGGAAAAAGTCAGCGATCACCGTGCCTTTAACACGGTGACGTATCAACAACATGCCCAGGCAAGTTATTGGATTAGTCATCAACCGCAAGCCCCCCTGGTCATTCAGATCAATGAACAATCCGGCCTCAGCGAGCTGTTTGATAATATCCACATCACCTCGGAAAAAAAGGCGCATTTTGGACGACGTCCGAGTGACTTGCAGAAGGCTTTGACCGCTGGCAAACCGGTGGTATTCAGAGGGCTGGAAACTAATCCAACACTTCAGCAGCTTCTGGAACCCCTGATTATTGGGCAACCTCTGTTGCTGAATGGCCAATTACAAACCTACCCACAGGCTCAAGTCACCGTACTCTGGCCCGGGCTTGTGAAAAGCCCCTCTTCAGTATTTAATTCGATGGTTGCCAAAGGTAAACCCTGTCCCGAGGTCGATCTCTGGGATCTCAATGCGGACAAGCATAAAATCTCCCGGTCTGAGCTGCCGGAACAGGCGCTTGATGAACTTTACAAAGCCTTTAAAACCGTACCTGCAAACCTTTGTAACCCTCTGCCTGAAATAACCGAAGGGTTATTGAATAACCTGATACTGGCTGCCCGGCGAGCACAGCAGGTTGACCAGTCCTCACAACTGCTGCCCTGCCAATGGCGCAGGGCCATCAATAGTGTTATCACCCATGGTACCCGACAGAATCCGTCCGTGCGTGATTTTATGAAAGTGGCCTGCTGGCACTTGTTACCGGATAAGGATCAACCTCCCTCGGTAGACCCGGATCGGTTAAATGCCGTCATCAATAGTGCCCCGCAGTTGGATAGAGCGTTTGTGAAGCAAAACCTGTGGCAACTGGCCAGAGCCTTTAACCCGGCAGTATTCAAGGGCACCGGATTTGAAGGATTGCAACTGACCTATGAAAATCCATTGCCATACAGGGGTGCAAAAGAAATTCTGGACAAGCTCTGTGCCATCATCGTGGCCCATGGGCTTGAAGAACAACGAGATGCTTTAGCCTATCAGTTGGAAGTCGATCCGGCGGCAGAAACCTGTCAATCGTTAGCCATCAGGCCAACAGCACGGATTAAACGTTTGCAGGATGCACTGGCTTCTGGCTGGCAGTTACTTCTGCCATCGGGGCAGACCCGATCCGATACTCTTCAGGCGCTCGCCACCGACTGTTTTCATAGGGCCAGAACAGCAAATTCGGAGGCAGAACGCATTAAACGCATAGAACATCGACTGTCTGAATCGCTGAAATGGACGGGTTCTGCTGATGAACCCCTGTCTGCACTGGCCAAAGATCTTTGTCATGGCGAGATAAGTCAGAAGGATCGTGAAAGTCGTCGGTTATCCCGACTCCATGACCGGCTCACAGACTCTCCCGTTATATTCCTGCAGGGAGAAACCGGCACCGGGAAAAGTTACTTTTCTGCCAAAATGGCGAAGGCTTCAGGGCTGGCTGAGGTCATTTCCCTTGGACCTTCTGACAACGAACAGACCTTGATGAAACGCTGGCAGTGGCAACAAGACGCCGATGGCGACCGTTCTATGAAACAGCAAAATCGGACGCTGATGGAATGGGCTAATACCAAATCCGACAAAGACGGAGGCTGTGTTGAAAAAGAATACATTACTCTGGTTCTGGATGAAGCCAACCTCGCCAAAACCGGATTACTGGCATCATTGAACGGCTTATGGGAACCACAACCCTGCATTTACGTAAATGGTCATCCTGTCGAAGTCAGCCCAAAACACCGGGTGATTCTCACCGGTAACCCGGATCATTACACCGGGCGCCAGCTCGACCCGGTCCTGAAAGAGAAATTGCCCAGGGCTTACTACCCACGCCTGGATCAGGCTTTCCTTCGCGACAGAGTGGTGGAACCTGCTCTGGTCAATCAGTTACAGCGACATCTGTCAGAGCCTGTAATAAACGACATCACACGCATTACCGCCGAGAGCGTGATGGCACTGTGGCAATATTATCAGGAACTCTTGCCCGAGCATGAGTTTACCCCCAGGGATTTAACGGATATCTGCAGTTGGGTGGGTTGGTATCTGGATCGTGCGCTGCCCGCAGGTGCGAATGTTACCTGCAAGCAAGTGAACGGTTTGATCCAGCAAAGTTTTCGGGATCTTCTGGGCCCCGAAATCAACGAGACTCATCAGGATGCCCAGCAGGCACTGGACATCTGGTTTGCTGCCCATTACGAAGTGGACAACACCCTGCGCGACAAAGTTCATAATCATACCCTGCCGTATATTCAGCAGGCCTTCGAAACATTCACCAAAACAATCCGACCTGAGTTTGATACTTCCGGATCGGCGGTCATTGAGCTGGCGCAACGGCTTGGACAGGATTTAACCCGCGCTCAGCAGGCTTATCATCTCAACATAAAACACGGCGGTCGTCAGGCAACGCTGATTGAAGGCCCGGCTGGACGGGGTAAAGATGCCACGCTGGACCTGGTGATTGAAAGTGTCAGAAAGCAGGCTAAGCGACGGGGAGAGTCCACGCCGGAAGTTTATCTCCTGAATGCATGTGATTGTTCCTGGGACAAAGTGTGTGAAGCGATCCGGAAGGCAAAAGAGGAAGGCGGCATCGTGGTGATTTCGGAAATGAATCTGATCGACAGCCAGCATCTGGAAGGTGAGTTAAACGGTATTCTGGCCGGTGATGCTCATCCGGGTTTCCACCTGTTTGCCACTATCAACCCGCCAGAGTATAGCGGGCGAAAACCCTTATCACCGGCGCTGAAAGGGCGTTTTCGACATTTGCCAATCCGGCAGTATAACCCAACCGAGTTACAGACCATTGCCGGGAAAGTATTGTCACAAACTGCACAGCCGGAAATCCTGGCTAAAAAGCTGACTCAGCTACATTGTCGATTGAGGGCTTACCTGCAAAAGCAAAACCTGCCCTTGCAGCCGACCAGTGTTGATTTACAGAATGTCGCCAGGACTGTTATCAGAGGGGGTGATTTTAGCGATAACGGCCTTCACCAATGCTTCCATCAGCACTACCGGCTTTATCTGATGGCAGCCGACCTGTCGCTGGAAGAACTACCAGCGTCGTCGGCTATTACCATGAGCAATGGTGAGCTTGATTCCGGACTTTGCAAATGGTTCAACCAAACGCTATCGGGCATTGATCGTCCGTGGTTGATACGGCGCAGTGATCGCAACAGTATTGATGAAAAATGCCATGACATTGGTTTTAAGGATCGTCCGAATAAAGAGGAAGCCAAAGCGGAAGTGATCAGGATGGTGGCTCAGGCAAAGTGGCAGGCATCAGGCCTTTCCCTGAAGCCGGATCAGTCAGACGATATTCTCACCGGGGCACTCTACCGACACTGGCAGCAATGCTGGTTTGGTCGTAAGTTTGGCCAGACGGGCGTGGCCGCTAACAGCGTATTTCCGATGACGGAAGAACAGAAACAAACGCTGAAATTACAGGCTTGCCAGCCTTATCTCAGGGAAGCTGATCAGCGGATAAATGCATGGAACATCCATGAAGTCCGATTATGGCCTGCGTTTTGGGCTCAGATAAGTGATCTGCCGAACCATCTGGTTGACGATTATATTTACGAAGCCTCAGCTGTTGAGGGTGATAAGGCTCCTGATCAAGACATGCCAGACGTCAACGGGGAACAAGCCCTGGCATTGGCTCAGAAAACGATCCAAAAGCCACAACCTGTTAACGAAGCGATGACTATTGACGGTGATAAGGCCCCTGAAAAATACCTTCCAGAGGGCCACGAAAAACAGGCTTCAGCATTGGACCGGGGAACAAACCACAGGCCACAACCAGTTAATGAAGCGATGACTATTGACGGTGATAAAGCTTCAGAAAAATACCTTCCAGAGGGCCACGGAAAAAAGGCTTCAGCATTGGACCGGGGAACTAACCATAAGCCACAACCAGTTAACGAAGCGATGACTATTGGCGGTGATAAGGCTCCTGAAAAATACATTCCAGAAGCCCGTGAGAAAGAGGCTGAAGCATTGAACCGGACAACGGACTTTGAGAATAAAGGGATGTTACAGGCTAAAGAGCTTGTAATTTTTGACACGCAGGACCATCTTCCCGAAAACTATCGGTGGGGGGCAGAAGATATTTATGTGACTGCCAAGGGCGCTGTCAAGGTGATAAATATTACCAATCAACACATGCAGGGGGCCGAAGTCCTGATACCTGACCAGTTACCCGGGCATGATCAGGAAGCGACATTAGCCAGCGATCAAACGCTGGCGACCCTGGATATCTCATCCCACAATGGTCAATATACATTACCCAGCCTGACGCTTAACGACTATATCGTAGCCCTGCGCATAGAACCCGATTTGCCATTTACCCTGATCAGGGACCGATATACCGGGCTTCACACACTGTCTGTTCCGGGGGCCAAACCCTTACAGACTATTCGAGTAACTTATGTCGTAGAACCATGGCAACCAGACAAAAAAACACCTGCCAGAAGAGCCCAGCCTGAACAATCAACACGTTTTGACGCTCGCTGTTGCGAAGGTATGAGAGCAGTATTGCAGGACGTGCTTGAGCACATTGAAGAACAAGCATCGGAAATAAAGGGGCCGTTGAGGAAAATAGAAAACGCTAAAAACACGACCCAGCGCATTAAGGCGATCGTGGACTATTGCAAACAGTTTTCCGGTGTTTCTGTACCGGAGCGCAAACGCAATTTCTTTCAATTCCTCGTAACACAACGGCAAGGGAGATGCTGTCATCGTGTGCCTGTTTTTATCGCTTTTTGTCGTTACTTCGGGATTCCATGTCGGCAAATCGGTAACAGTATTCACACCTTTGCAGAGTTTTCCCCGGATGACGGCCAAACCTGGACGTCAGTGGATTTAGGCGGGGTACCTAGTGAGCCGATAGAAATCTGGCCTGCCTTCCAGCTCACCAGGCGGGTCACTGGGTCTGGTACTGAATCAAGAAAGCTCAGGAACCTCCTGAAAGAAGCTGATTTAGCACAACAGCAGGCTCTGGCTGAGGCCACTGGTATGAGCCTCAAGGAATTGAGCAAAGCCCTTGAGACAAACAGTACATTGCCAGTAACCGATCTAAACAGTTTCGAAACAGTAGTGAACCTCTGGGAGAGAAAGGATTTAACCAGTTTTTCCATGGGTGTCTCAGTGTTACTCGAGAAAGGAGCATTCGACCGTCACGAGATAGAATTGGTCGGTAGTCTGCCAAATGGAAATTGGGGTAGGAGCAGAATTACGAGAGAGGGTTCGAAAAGGGGTCGTTATAGCCCGATGTCAGAGGCAGTAATACACATATTGTCCAATGGTGATGAAGATCAGGTCACTGAACAACTCACGTTATTGCATTCAAAAATGATTGTCCATGGCAAAGCAGACCCTCTCGAATGGTTGGGTTCAATAGTGCGTATACTGAATGGCTGCGACCTGGCCAAACCTTCGGTTATTCGTTTTGCCAGTAAAGTCATGGCATTGGGCTGGCTGGACCCAACGCCGTCCTACGACAGTTCAACTTTAAAGTCCACTAAACATCATCAGCTATTGCTGCGCCTGGAAGGTGTCGATGAGCTGAAGGTTAAAGCCACCCATTGCCTGAAAAAGTGGTATAAGAATTTGTTGTCCAGGGGAAAAAACAGTTCGTTTTGGCAGTTTGATTACGGTCGCATCCTGCAGCTAAGAGGTGAGACATTGTTCATCACTCATTGTCATGATGGGTTTTCGCCACTCCTGGAAGCTAAAATGGCTCGCCCATCTATACAGGACGTCTGGGCGGACAAGCCTGAGGGCATTCCGAATATAGAGCGAATATTACTGCACCATCCCGCATTTGTGCAGTTAAACTCAGGCAAGGCAAGCCGCCGTCCGGTGATTATCCTGGGAAAACCTGACTGGAAGAGCAGAGTGATCAATGAAAAGATCGAAGCCCTGTATCAAAGAAAAGTTGAGAGTAGCCCTCACTGGCAGCAGTTATTGGAAGACATCAGACTAGCCCCTGAATATTCACTTGGAAGCCTCCATCTTCAGAACCGTTTGCGTCATTTAAAAGACAAATGCCGCCTGGTGATTCAGCAGGTTTTCAGTCATTACCTGTACGAAGTTACACACTCGAAAGGCGGTTCTTTAAGTTATTGTTGGGCCGATTCTACCGCCATGCACGCCCACAATGGCGCTCGTGATCCATCCTCACCACTGGAGCTGTTCGCCATGTTGTCTGATATAAGTAGCTCTTCCGAATTTCAGAGTTCTGTTAAGGGGTCCTATTTAAAACAGGCACAAAACGCCAGTAACGCTCTGATACTCAAATCCGATGAGCTGACAACCGTCGTCGAAGACTTTTTGAGCAATGTAAATTTGAGTTCGCTCTGTGACTCATTGGATGCGTGACCCCGGGTTTTTCGAGATTGGACACTTGCTTCCATAGTCCATCCAAAGGGAACTTCCGTCCTGTCTGGAGGTCAAATTATTAAGGAATTTTAATACAGGCCTGTCAGATAACAGGAGGGAGACTGACTATGGAAGGTCGGATTGGTCCAGCTACAATCAAACACGCCTTTGATGATAACCCTCTTCATAGTGGCTTTTCAGCCAGGTTAGCAAAGCTGGATTTATCATCAGAGGCAAATAATAATGCAGGAATCTGCACTGAAGTCAGGTCCCAACTAAAGAGATCGCCATCTTCGCAGAAGATGCCTGACAAAAAGAGAACCGTCTCCTCGACGGATTCCACGTTCCAAAAGGCGACTCATTCCTTCGATTTCCGTTTTGTCGACAGTGATAATGAAGTTCGACAACTTTTAGATGCCCAGACCGGCGATGAACATCGTGATGTCACTGTTATTTCCCATCCCGATGACCTCTCACAGGCTAATCTGGTAAGCCGGTTGAGCATTGCCACCGACGGTCGCCACACTCTGGGTTCTGGCAAGCTCTTTGAAGGTTCAAGGCCACTGACGCTGGTGATGGATATCCGAAAACTCACCGGCGAGGATCTGCCAAAGTTTAACGACCTGCTGGACCCGGATAACCCTTGTCTGTACGACAAAGTCAGTCAGAAGAAACGCCCTTTGGGCGAACATGTTTCTCTATTGGTCCTGGCAGACCCTGCCCAGCTGGCATCGTTTGGCCAGAGCGACGAGGCACCCGGTGCTGATTTCTGGCGACGAATTAACCGACCGGGAAATACCTGGCAATTCGATGCGCAAACCGGCAAGAACCCATCAATAGAGATCGACGAGGTTCCTCCCTTATTACCTGAATGCACCAGTGCCGAAAGTGCTATAAACGACAATACCATTATTATTAACTGTCACTTGCACAGCAACTGGCGACAGTTGCTGCTGGGTGGCCCCGGAGTGGATCAACAGGGGCGAATCCAGCACCTCCCTGGCAGGCTTGAGTCATTAAGGGCCGGACAAAGAGTGATTCTGAAAGGAGCCAACTGGCAGGATCTGGCCTTTGAACAGACGATTCGGCAAATGCTGGCGCAGAAGTGCTTTGAGAGCAATGGGGAAATCTGTCCATTACCCGACGATGTTCAGTTTTATCAGATGCCGGTAGGGAAGGACGAGCTTCATTCACTGTTCCAGGGTCTGTCCCATTCTTTATCAGACAACCCGATCATCATTAACGAGAGTAATATTGCCCAATGGCTCAGCCCGATTGCCATTGCCCCGGAGGGCTATGCAGTCCCCAACACCTGTCTGTTGGAACAGGTTCGGGCCGGTGGTGCCGTTACCGTAACCTCTCCCCTCACTGAGGCGCATTGGTTTCATTTGCTGGGCTCACTGCAGGCGATTCGTGAGGCGACCGGCCTTGAACCCGGACTTCGGGTGGCTCATTCAAAACAGCAGCCCAAAGCCCTGGGGCTGCAAGAAAACGATGCATACCCTCTGCCCGAGCCACAGGAAAAAGTCAGCGATCACCGTGCCTTTAACACGGTGACGTATCAACAACATGCCCAGGCAAGTTATTGGATTAGTCATCAACCGCAAGCCCCCCTGGTCATTCAGATCAATGAACAATCCGGCCTCAGCGAGCTGTTTGATAATATCCACATCACCTCGGAAAAAAAGGCGCATTTTGGACGACGTCCGAGTGACTTGCAGAAGGCTTTGACCGCTGGCAAACCGGTGGTATTCAGAGGGCTGGAAACTAATCCAACACTTCAGCAGCTTCTGGAACCCCTGATTATTGGGCAACCTCTGTTGCTGAATGGCCAATTACAAACCTACCCACAGGCTCATGTCACCGTACTCTGGCCCGGGCTTGTGAAAAGCCCCTCTTCAGTATTTAATTCGATGGTCGCCAAAGGTAAACCTTGTTCAGAGGTCGATCTCTGGGATCTCAATGCGGACAAGCATAAAATCTCCCGGTCTGAGCTGCCGGAACAGGCACTTAATGAACTCTACAAAGCCTTTAAAACGGTATCTGCCAACCTGTGTGATCCTCTGCCTGAAATAACCGAAGGGTTATTGAACAACCTGATACTGGCTGCCCGGCGAGCACAGCAGGTTGACCAGTCCTCACGACTGCTGCCCTGCCACTGGCGCAGGGCCATCAATAGTGTTATCACCCATGGTACCCGACAGAATCCGTCCGTGCGTGATTTTATGAAAGTGGCCTGCTGGCACTTGTTACCGGATAAGGATCAACCTCCCTCGGTAGACCCGGATCGGTTAAATGCCGTCATCAATAGTGCCCCGAAGTTGGATAGAGCGTTTGTGAAGCAAAACCTGTGGCAACTGGCCAGAGCCTTTAACCCGGAGGTATTAAGGGCCGCTGGATTGATTAAAGGATTGCAACTGTCCTATGAAAATCCATTGCCATACAGGGATGCAAAAGAAATTCTGGACAGGCTCTGTGCCATCATCGTGGCCTGTGGGCCTGAGCAACAGCGAAACGCTTTAGCGTTCCAGTTGCAAGTCGAACCGGCGGCAGCGAAGCCCTGGCAATCGTTAGCCATCAGACCAACAGGACAGATTAAACGTTTGCAAGATGCACTGGCTTCTGGCTGGCATTTACCTCTGTCACCGGGGCAGACCCGATCCGATGCTATTCAGACACTGGCCACTGATTGTTTTCAGATTGCCAGGACAGCGAATTCTGAGACAGAAGGCATTGAACGCATAGAAAGTCGGCTGTTTGAATCACTGAAATGGCAGGGTTCCGCTGATAAGCCCCTGTCAGCACTGGCCAAAGATCTTTGTCATGGCGAGATAAGTCAGAAGGATCGTGAAAGTCGTCGGTTATCCCGACTCCACGACCGGCTCACAGACTCCCCCGTTATATTCCTGCAGGGAGAAACCGGCACCGGGAAAAGTTACTTTTCTGCCAAAATGGCCAAAGCTGCAGGGCTGGCTGAGGTCATTTCCCTTGGACCTTCTGACAGCGAACAGACCCTGATGAAACGCTGGCATTGGCAACAAGACGCCGACGGCGACCGTTCTATGACACAGCAAAATCGGACGCTGATGGAATGGGCCAATACCAAATCCGACAAAGATGGAGGCTATGTCACCCTGGTTCTGGATGAAGCTAACCTCACCAAAACCGGATTACTGGCATCATTGAACGGCTTATGGGAACCACAACCCTGCATTTACGTGAATGGTCATCCTGTCGAAGTCAGCCCAAAACACCGGGTGATTCTCACCGGTAACCCGGATCATTATGCCGGGCGCCAGCTCGACCCGACCCTGAAAGAGAAATTGCCCGGGGCTTACTACCCACGTCTGGATCAGGCTTTCCTTCGCGACAGCGTAGTGGAACCGGCTCTGGTCAATCAGTTACAGGGACATCTGTCGGAGCCTGAAATAAACGACATTGCACGAATTACCGCCGAGAGCGTGATGGCACTGTGGCAATATTATCAGGAACTCTTGCCCGAGCATGAGTTTACCCCCAGGGATTTAACGGATATCTGCAGTTGGGTGGGCTGGTATCTGGATCGTGCGCTGCCCGCAGATGCGAATGTTACCTGCAAGCAAGTGAACGGTTTGATCCAGCAAAGTTTTCGGGATCTTCTGGGCCCCGAAATCAACGAGACTCATCAGGATGCCCGGCAGGCACTGGAAATCTGGTTTGCTGCCCATTACGAAGTGGACAACACCCTGCGCGACAAAGTTCATAACCATACCCTGCCGTATATTCAGCAGGACTTCGAAACATTAACCAAAGCAATCCGACCTGAGTTTGATATCTCCGGATCGGCAGTCAGTCAACTGGTGCAACAGCTTGGGCAGGATTTTAGTCGCTGTCAGCAGGCTTATCACCTGGACAGGAAACACAGCGGACGACAGGCGACGTTGATCGAAGGCCCAGCCGGGCGAGGTAAGGATGCTACTCTGAATCTGCTGATCAAAAGTGTCAAACGGCAGGCTGAGCAACGGCAAGAATCCATGCCCAAAGTCTATCTCCTGAATGCCAGTGATTGTTCCTGGGACAAAGTGTGTGAAGCGATCCGGAAGGCAAAAGAGGAAGGCGGCATCGTGGTGATTTCGGAAATGAATCTGATCGACAGCCAGCATCTGGAAGGTGAGTTAAACGGTATTCTGGCCGGTGATGCTCATCCGGGTTTCCACCTGTTTGCTACTATCAACCCGCCAGAGTATAGCGGGCGAAAACCCTTATCACCGGCGCTGAAAGGGCGTTTTCGGCATTTGCCCATCCGGCAGTATAACCCGACCGAATTGCAGACCATTGCCGAAAAAGTGTTGCCAGAGTCCTCAGAAGGGACATTCGCCGCTAAAATGCTAACAGAAAAGCATTGTCGTCTAAGAGCTCACCTGCAACGCAAAAAACTGCCGTTGCAGCCCACCAGCCTTGATTTACAGAATGTTGCCATGGCTATCACCAGTGGTGGTGATTTTAGCGAAAAAGCCGTTCATCAATGTCTCAATCGACACTACCGACTTTATCTGATGGCTGCCAACATAACGCTGGAGAAACTGCCCAAGTCTTCAGCTCTTGCCATGGGGAAAAGTGAATTTGATTCCGGACTTTGCCGTTGGTTCAATGAAACGGTATCGGGCATTGATCGTCCGTGGTTGATACGAGGCAGTCATCTCAACAGTGTTAATGAAAAAAAACATGAAATCCTTGTTAACACTCAGCTGGATGAAAAGGAAGCCAGAACGGAACTCATCAAGAGCATGGCTCAGGCAAAGTGGCAGTCATCAGGCCTTCCCCTGAATTCGGACGATATTCTCACCGGGGCACTCTACCGACACTGGCAGCAAAGCTGGTTTAGCAATCATTTTGGCCGAACGAACGTGGACGCTAACAGCGTATTTCCCCTGACGGAAGAACAGCAACAAACGCTGAAAATGTCAGCTAACCAGCCTTATCTTCAGGCCGCTGATCAGCAGATAAGGGCGTGGAAAGCCGGTGAAGTCCAATGGCGGCCTGCGTTCTGGCACCAGATCAGTGATCTGCCGAACCATCTGGTAGACGATTTTATCAAAGTCGACGAGAAACAGGCTTCGCCATTGGATCAGAGAAAAAACCATAAGTCACAACCTGTTGACCAGACGTTGACTGCTTACGCTGATAAGGCGCCTGAACAAGACAAGCCAGAAGTCCACGAGAAACAGGCTTCGCCACTGGATCAGAGAAAAAACCATGAGTCACAACCTGTTGATCAGACGTTGACTGTTTACGCTGATAAGGCGCCTGAAAAATACATTGCAGAAGCCTACGAGGAACAGGCTAAAACATTGGAACGGAGCACGGACTACGATAACCAGGAGGAGCCACACTTCGAAGAGCATATAGTTTTTCGTACGCAGAACCCTTCTTCCCGGATGGATCGCTGGTGCGCATGGGATGTTTATGTGTCTGCTCAAGGCGATGTCAAATGGATCAATATTAGTGATCAACACATGCAGGGGGTCGAAGTTCTCATACCAGACCGGTTACCACAACGTGACCAGGAAGTGACATTAGCCAGCAACCAGACGCTGGCAACCATTAAGATGACATCAAACAATGGTCAATACCCATTGCCAAGCCTGGCGCCTGACGACTGTATCCTGGCCCTGCGTACAGAACCCCATTCGTCGTTTACCCTGTTCAGGGATTGCTATACCGGGCTTCACACAGTGTTTATTCCAAACTCCGGAGCCAACCAGAGTATTGAATTTACTTATGTCGTAGAGTCCGGACAAACGGGCAAAAAAACACCTGCTGAAGACGTCCGACCAGCACAATCAACACGTTTTGACGTCCGCTGTTCAGAAACTATGAAAACAGTACTGAAGGGAGTGCTTGATAACATTGAGCAACAACCAACCGAAGTACAGGTGCCTTTGCAGAGAATAAAAAACGCTAAAAGCACGATGCAACGCATTGAGGCGATCGAGAACTATTGCCGAGGATTTTCCTGTGATGCTTTGCCAGAGCACAATAAAAATTTCTTTCATTTCCTCGTAACACAGCGGCAAGGTAACTGTACACATCGTTCGTCTGTATTTGTTGCTTTTTGTCGTTATTTTGGCATTCCATGTCGGCAAATCAATAACCCTGTCCACGCCTTTGCCGAGTGTTCTCCGGATAGAGGCCAAACCTGGGAGACAGTGAACTTGGGCGGAACATCTGGCAAGTTAACTGAAATCTTACCTCAGTTCCAGCCTGTCAACAGGGTCCTTTGCTCTGGTAATGAGTCAAGGCAGGCCAGGGTTCTCCTGAAAAATGTCATGAAAGATGCTGATTTAGCACAACAGCAAATTCTGGCTGAAGCCTCTGGTATGAGCCTTGAGGAACTGAACAAAGTCCTTGAGACAGGCAGTGCATTGCCAGAAAAAATTCCAGGTACTTTCGAAATAGTGAAGCACCTTTGGGAGGCAAGAGATTTAACCAGATTTTCCATTGGCGCCTCAATGCTTCAGTCGCTGGAGACAGAAGCATTCGGCGAAGACGAGAAAGCATTGGTCGGTAAAGTGTTTGAATACGGAAGTCAATATAAACCGATGGCGGAGGCTCTCAAAATAATATTGTCCAGCAGTGATGAAGATCAGGTCAGTGAACAACTCAAGTCACTCCATTCAAAAATGATCGATCAGGTCGGAACACCTCCTGAACAGTGGTTGTGTTCAATAGCGGACGTACTGGCAAACAGTGATTTGACCCGTCCTGCAATTATTCACTTTGCCCGTGAAGCCCTGGAATCGGGTTGGCTGGATCCAGTGCTGACCTATATAACAGAGCTTATAGAGGCCTCTGTACATCATGAACTATTGGTGCGTCTGGAAAGTGTCGATGGACTGAACATTAAAGCCGCTCATTGCCTGAAAAAGTGGTATGGGGTATTGATGTCGAGGGAAAAAAATAACCAGCAATGGCAGCAGGATTATGAAAGCTTCCAAAAGAGTAAAAAGAACACTCTCTTCATCACCCATCATCATGACGGGCATTCGCCATTCCTTAAAAATAAAATTGCCAGTCCAAGCATAGAGATTTCCTGGACAAACAAACCAGAGGGCGTTCCGAATATAGAACGAATATTGTTGCAACAACCTGCCTTTATGCAGTCAAACTCGGGTAAGGGGAACCACCGTCCGGTGATTATTCTGGGACAAATCTCCCCGAGGAACAAAGCGATTAATGAAAAGGCCGAAGCTCTGTTTCAAAGGAAACTTGAGAACAGCCCGGATTTTAAGCAGATGTTCGAAAAAATCAATCAATGTAAGGCAATGGAAAAACGACAACGTGATGCTTTAATGGCAACGGATAGCAGGAAAGAAAAGCGTGATATCAACAGCAAGTACCAATCCTTCCTGAAGTCCAATGAGGTCACATCCAGGGAAAAACTTCTGGTGTCTCGCTATAAAAAAGAATGCAAGAAAGCGATTCAACAGGCCTTTATTCATTACTTGTATGGAATGACACATTCGAACGGTGGGAGCTTAACCTATTGTTGGGCCTATCCTAGCGACTGGAGGGAAAATGATCGCAGCTTTGGCGCTCATGATCCATCCTCACCGGGAGAGCTATATGCCATGATGTCTTTGATCGGGAGCTCTGACTGGTCGCAGGAAGCTATTAAGGATGACTACTTAAGACATGCACATAACGCCAGTGACGCTCTGATTCTCAAAAACAATGAGCTGACAAAAATTGCCGAAGAGTTTGTGAACAGCATGAATTTGAATTCGCTTTATGACTCACTGGATACGGCATTAGAGTCTGATTATGATGGATTTTTTCGACTTTGGTGACTTCTAAACCAAATTGAACTTTCCTCCTGTCTGAAGGCCAAATCATTAAGCAATTTTAATAAAGGCCTGTCAGATAACAGGAGGGAAACTGACTATGGATGGTCGGATTGTTCCAGCTACAAACAAACACGCCCTTGATGATAATCTTTTTCATAATGACTTTGCAGCCAGGTTAGCAAAGCAGGATTTATCATCAGAGGCAAATAATGATGCAGGAATCTGCACTGAAGTAATTTTCTATGGGTGTCTCAATCTTGACCGTCAGTCTTGACCGGCAAAATTCAAATAGAACTTTCATCCATTTTGCAGGTCAAATATTCAAACAATTTCAATGTAGTCCTTCAAATGGCAGTAGGGAGATTGACTGTGGATGGCCAGATTAAAGTAGAAATCAGCAAACCTTTTCCAGACACACACAGTGGCGTGCCAGCCACAGGAGCAAATCTGGCTTCATCGTCAGAGAATTTGGCTATCTGTCCCATTGTCACTCCCGAACTTACTAGATCTTCACCTCCAATTGACTTGCCTGACAAAGAGAGAACCGTATCCACAGTGGATTCCTCGCTCCAAAAGGCCCCTTATTGCTTCGATTTCCGTTTTGTCGCCAATGATGATGAGGTTCGACGGCTTTTAGTTGCCCAAACCTCTAATGAACACAGGGACGTCATTCTTATTGCCCACCCCGATGACCTCTCACAGGCTAACCTGGTGAGCCGGTTTAGTATTGCCGACGATGGTCACTACACTCTGGGGTCTGGCAAGCTCTTTGAAAGTTCAAAGCCACTGACACTGGTGATGGATATCCGCAAACTCACCAGTGATGAACTGCCAAAATTTAACGATCTGCTGGACCCGGATAATCCCTGTCTGTATGACAAAGTCAGCCAGAAGAAACGCCCTCTGGGCGAGCATGTTTCTCTATGGGTCCTGGCAGCCCCTGCCCAGCTGGTATCGTTTGGCAGGATTGACGAGGCACCGGGGGCCGATGCGCCGGGGGCTGATTTCTGGCGGCGAGTTAATCGACCGGAAAATACCTGGCAGTTCGATGCAAAGACTGGCAATGATCCATCGATGAAGATCGACAAAGTTCCTCCGGTATTAACTGAACTCCCCTACTCCGAACGCACGACGGATGACAACAATACTGTTCTTATTGACTGCCACTTGCACAGTCACTGGCGACAGTTGCTGCTGGGCGGCCCCGGAGTGGATCAACAGGGGCGAATCCGGCACCTCCCCGGCAGGCTTGAGTCATTAAGGGCCGGACAAAGAGTGATTCTGAAAGGAGCCAACTGGCAGGATCTGGCCTTTGAACAAACAATTCGACAGATGCTGGCGCAACAATGTTTCGAGAGCAACGGGAAGATCTGTCAGTTACCCGACGATGTTCAGTTTTATCAGATGCCGGTACGGAATGAAGAGCTTCGTTCACGGTTCCAAAGCCTGTCCCGCTCTTGTGACAAAGAAGGCGACAAAGAAGGCAACAAAAAAGCTGACAAAGGACCTGATAAAAAGCACACAGCACCAGGCCCGATCATCATTAACCAGAGTAATATCGCGGAATGGCTGAGCCCGATTGCCATTGTCCCGGAAGGTTATGCAGCTCCTAACACCTGTCTGTTGGAGCAAATTCGGGCGGGTGGTGCAGTTACAGTAACGTCCCCACTCACTGTGGCACTATGGTTTCGTTTACTGGGTTCACTGCAGACGATTCGCGAGACGACAGATTTGCAGCCACAGCTTCAGGTAACTCATTCAAAACAGCAGCCGAAAGCTCTGGGAGTGTCAGAAAAGGATGAGCATCCTCTGCTCAATGTCAGAGATCAGTCTGCCTTCAGTGCAGTCAATTATCAGCAGCACGCCCAGGCCAGTCAGTGGATCAATAGTCATCAGGAAACACCTCTGGTCATTCAGGTCAATGACCAGACCAGCTTTAGCCAGCTGTTTGATAACATCTATATCGCCTCGGAACAACAGGCTCATTTTGGACGACGTCAGAGTGACTTACAGAAGGCATTAAGCGCTGGCAAGCCGGTGGTATTCCGGGGACTCGAAACTAACCCAAAGCTTCAGCAGGTTCTGGAACCCCTGATGCTTGGACAACCTCTGTTGGTCAATGGCCAATTACAGGCCTACCCACAGGCTAATGTCACTCTACTCTGGCCTGAGTCCGGAAACAGCGCCTCTTCAGTATTGCGTTCGATGATTGCCAGGGGAAAATCGTGTCCTGAGGTCAATCTCTGGGATATCAATGCCCTCAAATATGATATCTCCCGCGCTGGACTGCCTGAACAGGCTCTGCACTTGCTTTACGAAGCGTCTGAAACCGTACCTGCCCACCTGTGTAACCCTTTGCCGGAAATGACCAAAGGCCTGTTGAGTAACCTGATACTGGCTGCCCGGCGAGCACAGCAGGTTGACCGCTCCCTGCAACTCCTGCCCCGCCACTGGCGCAAGGCCATCGACAGCGTCATCACCCATGGCACCCGGCAACATCCGTCCGTGCGTGATTTTATGAAAGTGGCTTGCTGGCACTTGTTACCGGATAAGACGCCGGATGAGAATCAAACTGCCTCGGTAGACCCGGATCACTTAAATGACATCATTAACAGTACTCTGCGGCTGAATAGAGCGTTTGTGGAGCAGAACCTGTGGCAACTGGCCAGAGCCTTTGACCCGGCAGTATTTAATGGAGCATTACAACTGTCCTATGAAAGTCCATTTCGACAGGAAAATAATGAAGCTCTGGACAGGCTCTGTGCCATGATCGTTGCCCATGTGCCTGAACACCTTCGAGAGGCAATGGCACATCAGTTGCAAGTCGATCCGGAGGCAGCGGAGCAATATCAACCGTTAGCCATCAGGCCAGCAAGACAGATCAAACGTTTGCAAGATGCACTGACTTCCGGTTGGCAATTGCCTTTGCCATCAGGACAAACCCGATCCGATGCCATTCACGCACTGGCCAGCGATTGTTTTCACATTGCCAGAACAACAAATTCCGAGGCAGCAGGCATTGAACGCATAAAACATCAACTGTCTGAATCACTGAAATGGTCGGGCTCCACCGATAGGTCTCTGTCAGCACTGGCCTGGGATCTTTATAACGGCGAGATGAGTCAGAAGGATCGTGAAAGTCGTCGTTTATCCCGACTCCATGACCGGCTTACGGACTCTCCCGTTATCTTCCTTGAGGGAGAAACCGGCACTGGGAAAAGTTACTTTTCTGCCACAATGGCGAAGGCTTCAGGGCAGGCTTCGGTGTTGTCCCTTGGACCTACTGATAGCGAACAGACCCTGATGAAACGCTGGCAGTGGCAAGAACACGACGATGGCGACCGCTCTATGGCGGAGCAAAACCGGGCGCTGATGGAATGGGCCAATACCGAATCCGACAAAGACGGAGGCTATGTCACACTGGTTCTGGATGAAGCCAACCTCGCCAAAACCGGATTACTGGCGTCATTGAATGGCTTGTGGGAACCGGAACCCTGCATCTATGTGAACGGTCATCCTGTTCCGGTCAGCACAAAACACCGGGTGATTCTCACCGGCAACCCCGATCACTACGCCGGACGCCAAATGGACCCGACCCTGAAAGAGAAATTGCCCAGGGCTTACTACCCACGCCTGGATCAAGCTTTCCTTCGCGACAGAGTGGTGGAACCGGCTCTGGTCAATCAGTTACAGCGACATCTGTCGGAGCCTGAAATAAACGACATTGCACACACTGCCACCAGGAGTGTGATGGCACTCTGGCAATATTATCCGGAACTATTGCCCGAACATGAGTTCACTCCCAGGGATTTAACGGATATCTGCAGTTGGGTGGGCTGGTATCTGGATCGTGCGTTATCCAAAGGAGACAGTGTTAGCTGTGAGCAAGTGAACAGTTTGATCCAACAAAGTTTCCGGGATGTACTGGGTAGCGAAATCAGCGAGACTCATCAGGATGCCCTGTCAGCACTGGAGATCTGGTTTGCTGCCCGCTACCACCCGGACAACACCCTGAGCGACAGAGTTCGTGCACAGAACCTGGAGGATATACAGCAGCCCTTCATACAACTCACCGAACAAACCCGACCTGAGTTTGATACCTCCGGATCGGCAGTCATTGAGCTGGTGCAGCGGCTTGGGCAGGATTTAAGCCGCTGTCAGCAGGCTTATCATCTCGGCAGAAAACACGGCGGCCGTCAGGCGACGCTGGTTGAAGGCCCGGCTGGACGAGGTAAGGATGTCACGCTGAACCTGATGATTGCAAGTGTCAGACAGCAGGCTGAGCAACGGGGAGAATCCATGCCGGAAGTCTTTCTCCTGAATGCCTGTGATTGTTCCTGGGACAAAGTGTGTGAAGCGATCCGGAAGGCAAAAGTCGACGGTGGCATCGTGGTGATTTCGGAAATGAATCTGATCGACAGCCAGCATCTGGAAGGTGAGTTAAACGATATACTGGCCGGTGACAGCCATCCGGGTTTCCATCTGTTCGCCACCATCAACCCGCCTGAGTACAGTGGGCGAAAACCCTTATCACCGGCGCTGAAAGGACGTTTCAGACATTTGCCGATCCGCCAGTATAACCAGACCGAATTGCAGACCATTGCCGAAAAAGTCTTGCCAGAGACCACGGAGGGTAAATTCGCGGCTAAAAAGCTGACTGAGCAACATTGTCGATTGAGGGCCGACCTGCAACGCAAAAACCTGCCGTTACAGCCCACCAGCCTTGATTTACAGAAGGTCGCCAGGGCTGTTATGAAAAGGAGCGACTTTAGCGAAAAAAGACTTCATCAATGCTTCGATCAGCACTACCGACTTTATCTGATGGCCGCCGACCTGTCACTGGAGCAACTGCCTGAGTCATCGACTCTTGCCATGGATGAAGGAGCGCTTGATCCTGTACTGTGCCATTGGTTCTACCAGACAGTAACGCGCATTAATCGCCCGTGGTTGATACGACAGAGTAACCGCAACAGTATGGATGAAAAAAAACATGAAATTTGTATCAACACTCATCTGCATGAAAAGAAAGTCAAAACGGAAATCATCAGGAGGGTGGCTCAGGCAGAATGGCGGGCATCCGGTCTTCCCCTGAAGCCGGACCAGTCGGACGATATTCTCACCCGGGCACTTTACCGACACTGGCAGAAAAGCTGGTTTGATCGTCAGTTTGGTGGCTCGGACGTGGACGCCAACAGTGTATTCCCCCTGACAAAAGAAGAGGAACAAACACTGAAAATGCCAGCTAACCAATCTTATCTTCAGGAGGCTGACCAGCAGATAAACTCGTGGAATTCCAATGCCGTTAAATGGTGGCCTGCGTTCTGGCAGCAGATAAGTGCGCAACCGGACCATCGGGCTGACGATTCTGAAAAATACATCCCACAAGCCTTCGAGAAACAGTCTGAGGTATTGGACTGGAGCACAAACTATGAGAACCAGAAGAAGCCTGTCGTTGAAGACTATAAAGTTTTTAATACGCAGACGCCCTCTTCCCGGATGTATCGCTGGCGGGCAAAGGATATTCATGTAACTCCTGAGGGTGACATCAAACTGATCGAGATCAGTGATAAACACATTCAAAGGGTCGAAGCCCTGATGCCTGCACGATTGCCGGGGCAAGGCCAGGAAGTGAGATTAACCAGCAATCAAACGCTGGCAACCCTGAAGGTGTCACCGGCGAATGGTCAATGTGCATTGCCCAGCCTGACGCCTGAGGATTACATCGTAGCCCTGCGTATCGAGCCCGATTTGGCATTCACCCTGATCAGGGACCGATACACCGGGCTTCACTTATTGACTATTCCAGAGGCAAAAGCCAGGCAGAGTATTCAAGTGACTTATGTCGTAGAACCCGACAAAAAGACATCGGCTAAAGGCGCCCGACCAGAACGATCAATACTTTTTGACCACAGTTGTTCAGAAGGTATGACAACAGTACTGGACAAATTGTTTGAGACCACTGGCGAACAAACATCCGAAGTAAAGGTGCTGTTGGAGACAATAAAAGACGCTAAAAACACGGAGCAACGCATTGAGGCGATAAAAGACTATTGCCGACAGTTTTCCGGTAAGGCTGCACCAGAGCCTGGTAAGAATTTCTTTGAATTTCTCGTAACACAGCGGCAAGGCAGCTGTCGCCATCGTGTGCCTGTTTTTATTGCTTTTTGTCGTTATTTCGGGATTCCATGTCGGCAAATTGATAACCGCATCCATAGATTTGCCGAATACTCCGGGGATGACGGCCAAACCTGGAAGTCCGTGGATTTGGGCGGAGCGCCTGTAGAGCCAACAAAAATCACACCTGCCTTTCAGCCCAACATTAAGTTTCCCAGTTCCAGCAGTACATTAAAGCAGATTAAGAATCTCCTGAAACGGGCTGATTCAGCACAACTGCAAACTCTGGCCAAAGCCTGTGGCATAAACCTTGAGGAACTTAAAAAGGCCCTTGAGACAAACAGCGTATTGCCAGAAACCAATCTAAGTATTTCCGAACTATTAAATAACCTTTGGAAGGAAAAAAATTTAACCGCCTTTTCCATGGGCATCTCAGTGGTTGAGTCACTGGGAACAGAAGTATTGGGCTCTTTCGAGGAGACATTTAAATGGATATCGGGGGCAATCATACAAATATTGTCCAACAGTGATGAAGATAAGGTCACTGAACCACTCAAGATACTCCATTCAAAATTGATTGATCAGGCCGGGGTAACTCATGACCAATGGCTGCTTGCAATAGTATTTGTACTGGAGTGCAGTGACTTGACCAAGCCTTCAGTTCTTCAGTTTGCGCGTAAAGCCATGGCATTGAATTGGCTGTATCCAGTGCCGTTCTCACAAAGCCATTTAGTATTGGTCCATAATTATCATGAGCTATTGGTGCGTCTGGAAGGCATTGATAAACTGAAGGTTGAGGCCGCCCGTTGTCTGAAAAAGTGGTATGAGCATTTTTTGTCCAGGGAAAAAAATAGTCAGGCGTTTCTGCTGGCTCATAAAAGACTTCGGGAGAAAGAAGGCAGTATCTTTTTCATCACTGATTCTCATGATGGTTTTTCGCCATTTCTGGAAGGTAACATTGTCAGCTCATCTATACGGACCGCCTGGACGGATCAACCCGGGGGCATTCCGAATATAGAACGAATGCTGTTGCACCAGCCTGCGTTTGTACAGTTATCCTCAGGCAAGAATAACCATCGTCCGGTGATTATCCTGGGGCAACCTGACTGTTACAGTGCAGAGCTTAATGAAATGACCGATGTCCTGTTTCAACGAAAAGTTAAGAACAGCCCTAAACTGCAGCGGTCGTTGAAAAAAATGAGACCAGAGTCCGTTGAGGTGCAGCCAGAAGACCAAAAGCTTTTGGATGATTTAAAAAACAAATGCATGAGCGCGATTCTGCAAGCCTTCACTTATTACCTGTATCAAGTGACACACTCGAAAGGCGGTTGTTTAAATTTTTGTTGGGGCGATGCCTGCGTCATGGACTCCGATAATCAGGGCTACTACGGCGCTCATGATCCATCTTCACCAGAGATCCTGTTTGACATGATGTGTAATATTAACAGCTCTTTTTTGTTTCAGAAGTCTGTTAAGGATGCCTACTTAATGCGGGCACAAAATACCAATAATGCTCTGATACTCAAATCCCGGGAGATGACAACCATTCTCGAAGAGTTTTTGAGCAGCGTGAATTTAAATTCGATTTATGAGTCATTGGGTAGTTGATAAGCGTTTGACCGTGATGAGTTTTTCAAGATCATTGACTTTCCTATATGGTTACGGGAAAGCATCCAAATGCAACTTTTCTCCTGTCTGAAGGTCAAATCATTAAACAATTTCAAGACAGTCTCACGAATGAGAGCAGAGAGGTTAACTATGGATGGTCTGACTGGCGGGAAGATAAACGAACCCGTTCCTTATTGTGGCGCGACAGCCAACAGAGCAAAGCAAGATGCACCGTCAAACATTGCAGAAGTCTCTGATGTCGTTCCCAAACTCGGTCCATCGTCGACTCCGGTCAGGATACCAGACAAGGCGAGAACCGTATCCGCAACGGATTCAGCAACGGCTATGACTGGCTGCGACCGCCAGTGGGCCAGCTTGCCTCTGGAAGTACTGGAGAAAATCGCCAGTTATTTAGCCATCGAAGATATCAATCATTTCGGGCAAACATCGCCGACAATGGGCGATCGCCTGAGGTCATGCGGTCTGGAAGAGGTTCATCACTTCCTCTCCCTGACCAGACAAAGGCAGACTGAGTGCCGGGCAATCATTCAGTCCAGTCATTTACTCCTTGAGTACCTCAGGACATTGTCCATATTTTCTGTTTGCCATTTCCCCGCGCAACTGGGTCCGGCCTTTTACTCCTTTTATGCCAGCCATTTACGCCAGCAGATTCTTGATGGGGTCACACTGACCCTTATACCCACTGACAGCATAAATGTTCATAGCCTTAAACATCACCTGTGTGATCATATTCCCATCATCATTGAGAACAAGGCGGAGAACTATAGTGATATTCTGGCTCCGGACCCTGATGGCCATTGGCTCAGGGAAGCTGAGATCAAACACGGTAATCTGTTCAGTTATGGTCATCAGCAGGCCGACCATATTTTATCTGTCCCGCAACCCTTTCCGCGAGATATTATGCCAACGGGATCTTTTAGCGACAAAAACAGCGACAAAGTGCATTTTCTGTCAGTTTATGAACGCAAGAAGGATTCGTGGATTGAGCAACAACTGACAACAGGTGAGGTTTTTCCTGAATGTGAGGATAAGCATATCTCCAGCATCTGCCTGTCACCCGATGCCAGGTCACTGGTCTGTATTAACCAGTGGCGGGCTGTAGCTATTCTGGGTCGGGGTGCTGACGGTCAGTGGATCAATAAAGGCAACATTAATACACGTCTTCTTGATCGGCTATTCAGTGCCGACAGCAATCATCTTGTGCTTTACGGTAGTAACTCACGCATCAGGCTGATGAGCAAGGCAGACGACGGATCCTGGTCTGAAACGGGTAACATTACTATTAAAGATCCTGCTGATGATCTGAAAGAAACGCCCAGTGGCGAAAAAGTGAGCAACTTTGGGTGTGATCTTCGCGTGGTATTCAGTCCGGATAACCGTCACTTTGCCGCATGGTTTGAGGATGCCGGCAATGATTCCCGTCACGGTGATATTGAACGGGATTATTTCTTTGTCGTCATTTTTGCCTTTGACCCTCAAGGGCAGTGGCGTGAAAAACAGAGAATCATTGAATACTGTGACCAGCCAACCCGGTATTTCCAGCTTAAACCTGAATTTAGCGCCGATGGTCGGCTTCTGATTATCACCACCGAGGAAAGTATTGATATCTGGGAATTAATTCACGAACAATGGCGGCGATCTAAACGGGAGAAGCCCGAAGACGGCGGTGGTGAAATTCAATTTTCTGTGGACCCTTGTGAATTCATCAGAAGAAGCGG
The DNA here is from genome assembly GCF_049310145.1 of Endozoicomonas sp. ALD068. Classification (NCBI taxonomy): domain Bacteria; kingdom Pseudomonadati; phylum Pseudomonadota; class Gammaproteobacteria; order Oceanospirillales; family Endozoicomonadaceae; genus Endozoicomonas; species Endozoicomonas sp. ALD068. The sequence goes on along the minus strand of NZ_JBLYNU010000004.1, from coordinate 6,378,605 downwards.
GCGTGAGGTAACGATCTGGCGCAAAGCAGCGTCCGGAATCTGGGGCGTGACACAAACATTTCCGGCTGAGTCCCTGGTGGTAACCGGTCCCAGCGGTGAAACCATTGTTTGTAACGATCCTGCCGGACACACTGATCTCTATCAACGTCAGCCTTTTGCTGAATCTTTCTGTCAGCCATTCGGTGAACCCGCCGCCGTTCAGTGGGTCAATCAACGCATCGGGTTCTCTATCGTAAAAGCAGATTTCAATCAGGAAGGTTGCCTTCTGGCTGTGGTTCCCAAGACGGATACGCGCAGCCTGATTCTGTTCGGGTTGACGGCAGACGGGAACTGGCTGGAAAGGGCCCGTTTGCAAACAGAAGGCAGGATTTACAAATTTTGCTTCAGCCCGTGCAGCCGCTCCATTCAAGTCACCAGTTTGCGCCCTGACAGCTGTGCCAGAAGGCGAGAGTTTTATTCGCTCTGGCAGATCATGCCCGATGAACTGGCTTTCGCAGGGCGGGATGACTTTTCAGACTAGGCTTTGGTGCCAAAGTCTATGGAACTTTTCTCCTTTCTGAAGGTCATACCACCAGACAATTTCAATGCAGTCCTTTAGATGACAGGAGAGAAGTTTACGATGGATGGCCGGATTAATGAGAAAAGCAACACTCCCTTTCCAGACACTGAGCCACCAGCCAACAGAGCAAAGCAAGATGCACCGTCAAACATTGCAGAGGTCTCTGATGCCATTCCCAAACTCAGTCCATCGTCAACTCCAGTCAGGATGCCGGACAAGACGAGAACCGTATCCGCAGCGGATTCAGCAACGGCTATGACTTGTTTCGACCGCCAGTGGGCCAGCTTGCCTCTGGAAGTGCTCGAGAAAATCGCCAGCTATTTAGCCATCGAAGATATCAATCATTTCGGGCAAACATCGCCGACAATGGGCGATCGCCTGAGGTCATGCGGTCTGGAAGAGGTCCATCACTTCCTCTCCCTGACCAGGCAAAGGCAGACTCAGTGCCGGGCAATCATTCAGTCCAGTCATTTGCTCCTTGAGTATCTCAGAACATTGCCTATATTTTCTGATCGCCGCTTCCCTGCACAACTGGGCCCGGCCTTTTACGCCTGTTATGCCAGCCATTTGCGCCAGCAGATTCTTGATGGGGTCGCATTGACTCTTATACCTGGTGGCAGTTTAAATGTTCATAAATATCGTCATCATCTGCGTGATTATATTCCCATTATCATTGAGGAAAAGGCGCAGAACTTCAGTGATATTCTGGCTCCGGACCCTGATGGTCACTGGGTCAGGAAAGCTGAGATCAAACACGAAAAACTGGTCAGTTATGGCGGTCAGCAGGCCGACTATATTTTATTTGTCCCGCAACCCGTTACACCAGCCCCTGAGCGAACGGAACCTCTTAGCCAAAAATACAGTGGCAAAGAGCACTTTCTGTCTGTTTATGAATGCAACAACGATTCCTGGGTTGAGCAACAACTGACATCGGATGAGGTTTTTCCTGAATGTAAGAATAAGCGCATCTCTAAAATGCTACTGTCACCTGATGCCAGGTCACTGGTCTGTACCAAATGGGGGCACACCGTTGCTATTCTCGGTCAGGATGCCGATGGGCGGTGGGTCAATAAAGGCAACATTAATGCACACCGTAATCGTTACCAGCTATTCAGTGCCGACAGCAATCATCTTGTGATTTATAGTGGCTCATACATGACGTTGATGAGTCGGGCAGAGGATGGATCCTGGTCACAAACGGGTGACATTTTTGTTACAGATCCTGCTGATAATCTGAAACAAACGCCCAGTGGCGAAAAATTGAGCAACTTTGAGATTGATTTTGATGTGGTATTCAGTCCGGATAACCGTCATTTTGTCGTATGGTTTGAAGATGCCGATGAAGACTCCGGTGAGTTTGATATTGAGCGGGATTATTTCTTTGTCGTCATTTTTGCCTGTGACCCGCAAGGGCAGTGGCGTGAAAAACAGAGAATCATTGAATTCTGTCATCATCCAACCCGGTATTTCGATCTTAAACCTGAATTTAGCCCCGATGGTCGTCTTCTGATTATCACCACCGAGAACAGTATTGATATCTGGGAATTGACTGACGACAAATGGCAGCGATCTGAACGGGAGAAGCCCCGGTGTGGCGGCGGTAAGATTTATTTTTCTGTGGACCCTTGTGAATTCATCAGAAAAAGCAGGCACGGCGTAGCAATCTGGCGCAAGGCAGCGTCCGGAATCTGGGGCAAGACACAAACATTTCCGGCTGAATCCCTGGTAATAGCCAGTCCCAGCGGTGAAACCATTGTTTGTAACGATCCTGCCGGACATACTGATCTCTATCAACGTCAGCCTTTTGCTGAATCTTTCGGTCAGCCATTCGTTGAACCCGCCGCCGTTGAATGGGTCAATCAACGCATCGGTTTTTCTATCATGAAAGCAGGTTTCAACCAGGAAGGTTGCCTTCTGGCTGTGGTTCCTAAAACAGCTGAGCACAGCCTGATTCTGTTCGGATTGACGGCAGACGGGAGCTGGCTGGAAAGAGCCCGTTTGCCGACAGAAGGCAGGATTAAGAAATTTTGTTTCAGCCCCTGCAGCCGCAATCTCCAGGTCACCAGTTTACGCCCTGCTTCTGGCGGTGTTAGAGCGCAAGAAGTTTTTTCGCTCTGGCAGATCAGACCCAATGCAATGGCTTTCGGCTTCTCTTTAATAGTTACTCCAATCAATGGAAGTGATATTGAATAGAGGCGGGATATTATTAGCTGCTTGTAAAAATAATTCACTTTTAGTAAAAACATCTACCAAAGTTAAGAAGGTATATCTTCTCCCTTTGCAAGTCATCGTGCATATCTAACCTGGAATAAAAAGTATCTTTGAAACCAATACCAGATAACATGATACTCCATTCTGCTTTATGAGCTTTTATATCTGAGTAGTATTTCCTTGCTTCATCTTTATCTAAGGGTGTGCGACTCATTTTAGATTGAAAATGGCAAAATAATCCATTATGTAAAAACTCACCATCTATGCCATCATCAGGCCCAAGAGGGCCAGGTGTGAACCCCAGCCGGTAGGCAAACCTACGACCAATTTCTTGTTTGCCTCTACTATCTAATGAAACGATTGAGTCAGCTAAATTAATTGCTTGAGCCTTGTTGAGAGTAATCATAACAAACTTTGGCTCATTTTGATTAAGCCGAAAACAGTTATAAGTTCATTCATATATTCTGGATGTTTTTCCAATTCAGTTTCTGATTCAGTTGACACATTAAAGTCGATTTCTACTCCTTCCATTGATGATGGAAATTCGGTTTCATCAAAGTCATCTTTGGAACAAGAGTATGCCCCATAGTTGGCAAGAGTATTAAAAAACACATGTTTTGAAAAATGCAAAGCAGCTTGTAATTTTTTTGCCATTTCTATCTGCTGCTCAGTCAATTTTATTTTAATGACGCTCTCATTATTATCAACTAAATCATCTATATCTGAGAGAGCCTCGTCTACAAATTTGCTATTGTTGCTCATTGGTGCGCTCCTATATGCTATTGACAGCTTCCTGCAGGATGTCCTTTATGTACTCAGGATGCCCTTTATGTACTCACAACCGGGATACTCCCAAACGAACTTGCCATTAAGTAAGGGCTTTTTCGAAATTCTCAGGATCATAATTAATTGGACGAGAAACAGTAATTTTCAATCCAGAATGACTTTCATAGCAACTATCTACTGCATCTTGGATTCGACCTTTATCTTCTCCCATAGGAACAATCAAAACTGGGAAAATATAACCAGTATGATTGTTCATTGAAGCTATTAGGGCAAGTGTATCTTTCAGTCTTCCAATAGCTAGTGCAGCCAAGCCTTGATATCCATACAGGCCACTCGTTCCGATACTCTGAGGTCGTCATTCCCGCGAAGGCGGGAATCCAGCGCCAACAGCGGGTCTCTGCTTTCTCGCGGATGAAAAGGCCAGGGGGACACCGGGCAGTATGGTTCTGGTGATGAGTCTGTGTGGATTCCCGCCTTCGCGGGAATGACGGGAGTGAGGCCGGAAATGACGGGAGGGGAACGGGTTTTGCGACACCCTCTGTTGCGTGGGAACGAGGGGTGTATGGATATCAGAGCTTAGCTGCACTAGTGCTTGCTTATCTCGGTCAGGCTCCTGGTGACAACTGGTCAGGGTTCTCGATCAGGCGCTTTTCAGATTTTCACCAGACAGCTGTTGTTTAAACCAGGCCAGCTGGTGTTCAAGGGCGGCGAGCTTCTGGTCCCGTTTCACCAACAGCGCCTGCATCTGCTGAAGCAGTTGCAGGGATAGCGTCCGAACAGATTTATTTTTCCTGACCGTGGCCGTTCATATCCAGCAAATCAATATTCATTTTCATCCACAGCAGAGTAGCAGCCAGGTTCACGTTATGGCAGGCTCCATCATTGACGGTTAACAAACCCCGAGTTTCATCGATCACCTGATTCACCTCCTCTTGGCTTTCTTCAGGGAATTCATCCAGCAACCGTTTTAGATTCCTCTGTCCCTGGGTCAGATGTGCAAACCTCAGAGGAAACTGGCGCAACTGATACAAATTAACCAAATCTTGTTCCAGCCCTGATTCCTTCCAGGTTCGGATCGCCGTAGCAATAAAGAAGTCCAGGTCTTGCGCATTAAAGGCAGGTTTGTCTGCTGCTTTGATAAAGTCCTTAGCCTCCCCATTGACTACCAATCGCCCCAGTTGTTCGGCCCCCTCTAAATACATTATCTGCAAAAAAAACGTCATCATGGTGTCTTCATTAAGGGCTTCTTTGTCCACATAATAACCGTTTTGAGGCAACATAGGGGATTCCAACAATGTTTTCAGATCGTGCAACATAAATGACTCACAACCAAAGTCATTGACTTGACGTCCAGGCAGAAAGAAAAACCGGGAATCAGTAAAGCCGTGATATTTTATCGCCAGTGTCAGCACTAAACCGACAAGGTGCGACATGGGTGAATAAGTTTGTTCTGGGTAGCGCTTAAAAGTCCTTAGACTATCAACAAAAAAAAACCGATAATGCCCTTTGCTATTCCTCCTGATAGAAACAACACTGACGTGACCTGATTTATCCTGAAAAATATAATTTTTTGTTTCTTCTGCTGTCATTAATGGCAGCTGGGTTATAAACAATGCAAGTAGCTGATGAAGACAATGATAGGAGCCAAGGTAAGCATGCATGAGTTTTCTCATATCCAGATTAGCTGCTTCCTCAAGCCTGTAAACAAACTCGTGATCGGTCAGACCTTCGGGTAACTCAATTTGAGGTAACAGAACTTTGGCAAATAATTTGATTATATGTATTGAAAATATCCTAAGCCCTGGATAGTCAAGTAAAACATGTATCATTTCACCTCTTTCCAGCTTTCCAGGAAAGTAAAGTTGAAGTACCCTTAGAATCGCTTTACCACGGTGTTGTTTGTTTTCCAGAGCTCCTTTTTCTGCCAAAATATCGGGGTTTGCCTCATACAATTTTTCCAATTCTGCATTAAAATCATCAATATTTTTTTTCTGATCTACTGTTTTCAATGACTTTTCAGCAGCCTTAAGAATTTCTTTCAGTTTTTCAAGATGCCTGGCATGACTCTTATCATTACCGGAAGCCGATGCTGACGCTGCACCAGAGCCTGATGAACCCGAAGAGCCAGAAATGCCCTGCTCTTTCGTACTTTGTTTTTTACTTTGTTGCTCTTGCTGCGGCGGCGGAGATTTACCGTCGGTTTTAGATTGCTCCTTGTTTTCGTCGCCATAACGGTTTAATTCGAATGAATAGCCAGTAAACACCGTTCCTTTATCTGGCTGTAACCCTTCCCCTTCAGAAAAAGGCGAAGTGATTATTGAATCTTTTTTTCCCTTCTTTAACAGAGACAGCAGAACAATCCCAGACTTAGGTAAACGAATAGGGTCAGATAAAAAAGAGGAAAGAATTTCATCGACACCATTGCCAGAGACCAATAATGAAGCATAAGGAACTTCAGCCTGACTAATAACTGACAAAAAAACGCCGACAGCAACAAAGGCGCAGCAGATATTCTTCATTACAAATAACTAAGCTCCAAGAGATAAAAGCACCATTCTAGATAAAAAAGCTCAGAATTGCCTGACCCCAGGAGCCTGATAATTTTCGGACAGGCACTAGTATAGGCATAAAAAAAACAATCTCTTCCGTTTTAATGGACACTCAAATCCAACTATCCAGCAGTGATTCATGCGTCTGTGATAACAGAACCCCTGGTATCTGACAGCAGTCCGATATGAAGTTGTTAAAGAAAATTACTCCCCTGCTTATCAAATACAAAGGTTCTTATTACATCCTATGAATTTTCAATGCTCTCAATCTACACGGCATTCATGTGAAGAGAAAGCTGCCCCAGAATTTGATGTTTAAACCCGTACAGCCACACTCTCCAGGTCACCAGTTTACGCCCTGCCGCTGGCGGTGTTCAGTAATGTTCTGGTACTGAAATCCGATGAGTTGACAACCATTACCGATTTCTTCCACTGGTTGCGGGTAACCATCCAAATAGAACTTTTCTCCTTTCTGAAGGTCATAAGTACCTAACCAGACAATTTCAATGCAGTCCTTTAGATGACAGGAGAGAAGTTCACGATGGATGGTCGGATTAATGAGAAAAGAAACACTCCCTTTCCAGGTAGTGAGCCACCAGCCAACAGAGCAAATCAGGATGTAGCGTCAAACATTACAGAGGTCTCTGATGTCATTCCCAAACTCAGTCCATGGCCAACTCCGGCCAGGATGCCTGACAAGACGAGAACCGTATCCGCAACGGTTTCAGCAACGGCTACGACTTGCTCCGATAGCCGACTGGTTAGCTTGCCCGTGGAAGTGTTCAACAGAATCGCCAGCTATTTATCCATCAACGATATCAATCATTTTGGGCAAACATCGCCAACAATGGGCCATCGTCTGAGGTCATGCGGCCTGGATGAGGTCCATTACTTTCTCTCCCTGACCAGGCAAAGGCAGTCTTCGTGCCGGGCAATCATTCAGTCCAGTCATTTGCTCCTTGAGTATCTCAGAACATTGCCCATATTTTCTGATCGCCACTTCCCTGCGCAACTGGGCCCGGCCTATTACTCCTGTTATGCCAGCCATTTGCGCCAGCAGATTCTTGATGGGGCCGCATTGACCTTTATACCCATTGGCAGCCTGGATGTTCATTATCACCATCATCTGCGTGATCATATTCCCATTATCATTGAGAGAAAGTCGGAGAACTACAGTGATATTCTGGCTCCGGATCCTGACGGTCAATGGGTCAGGGAAGCTGAAATCAAACACAATGACCGTGTCAGTTATGGTCATCAATGGGCCGACCATATTTTATTTGTCCTGCATCGCGTTCCCCGAGGTCTTATGCGAAGGGGACCCCTTAGCCACCAATACACCGGCAAAGAGCATTTACTGTCTGTTTTTGAACGCAAGAAAGATTCGTGGGTTGAGCAACAACTGACGACGGGTGATGTTTTTCCTCAAGATGAGAACAAGTACATGAATGAGATGCACTTGTCACCTGATGCCAGTTCACTGGTCTGTATTCACAATGGGGAAGCCGGTGCTATTCTCGGTCGGGGGGCTGATGGGCAGTGGGTCAATAGAGGCAAGATTAACACAGGCCGAAATCATCATTTGCTGTTCAGTGCCGACAACAATCATCTTCTGCTTTATGACGGATCATACATTACTTTGATGAGTCGGGCAGAGGATAAATCCTGGTCACAAACGGGCGACATTGTTGTTACAGATCCTGCTGATGATCTGAAAAAAACGCCCAGTGGCGAAACAGTGAGCGACTTTGACTTTGATCTCGATGTGAAATTCAGCCCGGATAACCGCCATTTTGTTACATGGTTTGAGGATGCCGGCGATGATAGCAATCTTGGTGCAATTGAACGGGACTATTTCTTTGTCGTCATTTTTGCCTGTGATCCGCAAGGGCAGTGGCATGAAAAAAAGAGAATCATTGAATACTGTGACTGGCCAATGCGGTATTTCTTTATCAAACCTGAATTTAGCCAGGATGGTCGGCTTCTGATTATCACCTCCGAAAAAAGTTTTAATATCTGGGAATTGGATACTGACGACAAATGGCAACTCTCTTATCGGGAGGAGTCCCAGGGTGGCGGTGGTGATTTTTATTTTTCTGTGGACCCTTGTGAATTCATCAGAAGAAGCGGGCGCAGTGTAACGATCTGGCGCAAGGCAGCGTCGGGAATCTGGGGCGAGACACAAACCTTTCCGGCTGAGGCCCTGGTAGTAGCCAGTCCCAGCGGTGAAACTATTGTTTGTAACGATCCTTCTGGCCACACTGATCTCTATCAACGCAAGCCTTTTGCTGAATCTTTCGGTCAGCCATTCAGTGAACCCGCCGACGTTGAGTGGGTCAATCAACGCATCGGGTTTTCCATCGTAAAAGCAGATTTCAATCAGGAAGGTTGCCTTCTGGCTTTAGTTCCCAGTACGTGTACACAAAGCCTGATTCTGTTCGGGTTGACGGCAGACGGGAGCTGGGTGGAAAGGACCCGTTTGCAAACAGAAGGCAGGATTGAAAAATTTTGCTTCAGCCCGTGCAGCCGCACCCTTCAAGTCACCAGTTTGCGCCCTACTCATGACCATGTCAGAGAGCAAGAGGTTTTTTCGCTCTGGAAGATCATGCACTCCCGTCATTCGCGAGAATGACGACCTCCTTCGCGGGAATGGAAACATTAACTGAGCACCTGATTCAGTGCAGCCGAACAACAGCCTGAACACCCCTGAAGAGAGGTGACAGTTAAAATGGAACTTTCATCCCATTTTAAGATCTAAGTTATTAAACGCCTTAAATGCAGTCCTTCAAAGGACATCGGGAAGGGAGCCTTATTATGGATGGTCAAATCAAAGAAATAAACAAATCGATTCTTGATAGTAGCGCGTCTGATACCGCCACCCCCTTCAAGAAACCAAAACTGGAATTACTGCCGAATGCTGTAACAATCTGCTCTGAAGTCATTGCCAAACTCAATGCATCGTCGCCTCAGATTAAGTCACCTGACCGGGCAAGAACCGTATCCTCAACGGATTCCTCACTCTGCAAGCCTCCTCAAACCTTCGATTTCCGTTTTGTCACCCGTGATGATGAGGTACGACAGCTTTTAGTTGCCCAAACCTGCGATGAACATCGGGATGTCACCCTCATTTCCCACCCCGATGACCTCTCACAGGCTAACCTGGTGAGCCGGTTGAGCATTGCCGACGATGGTCGTCAGACTCTGCGTTCAGGCAAGCTGTTTGAGGGTTCGCAGCCCATAACTCTGGTGCTGGATATCCGAAAGCTCACCGCCGAAGAACTGCCCAAATTTAACGATTTACTGGACCCGAATAACCCCTGTCTGTACGACAAAGTCAGTCAGGAGAAACGCTCTCTGGGCCAACATGTTTCTCTGCTGGTGGTGGCAGATCCTGGGCAGTTGGCAGCGGCTGGCCAGCACAACAGGGCGCCGGGAGCTGATTTCTGGCGGCGAATTAATCGACCGGAAAATACCTGGCAGTTTGACGCGCAGAACGGCAATGACCCATCAATGAACATCGACGAAATTCCTCCACTATTGGAAGAAATTCCCGGCGCCGAAAATGCTATGGACGACGACAATATTCTTATTATTGACTGTCACTTGCACAGTAACTGGCGACAGTTGTTGCTGGGTGGCCCCGGAGTGGATAAACAGGGGCGAATCCAGCATCTTCCCGGCAGGCTTGGGTCATTAAGGGCCGGACAGCGGGTGATTCTGAAAGGAGCCGACTGGCAAAATCTGGCCTTTGAACAGACCGTTCGGCAGATGCTGGCGCAACAGTGCTTTGAGAGCAATGGGAAAGTCTGTCCGTTACCCGACGATGTTCAGTTTTATCAGATGCCGCTGGGAAATAATGAGCTTCATTCACTGTTCCAAAGTCTGTCCCGTTCTCCTGAAAAAGAAGTTGATAAAGAGCAGGCACCAGCAAACCCGATCATCATCAACGAGAGTAATATTGTTCAATGGCTAAACCCGATTGCCATCACCACGGAAGGCTACGCAGTTCCTAACACCCGTCTGCTGGAACAGGTTCAGGCGGGAGGTGTGGTCACCGTAACGTCTCCTCTCACTGAAGCACTCTGGTTTCGTTTGCTGGGTTCATTACAGACTATTCGCGAGACGACCGGCCTTGAACCCCGGCTTCAGGTGGCCCACGCAAAAGGACAACCAAAAGCCCTGGGTTTAATAGAAAACGATAAATACCCTCTGCCCACCCCACTGGAAAAAGTCGGAAATCGCGCTGCCTTTGATACCGCCACTTATCAACAATCTGCCCAGGCAAATCATTGGATCAATGATCTCCCGCAAGCTCCTCTGGTCATACAGGTCAATGAACAGACCAGCTTCAGCCAGCTATTTGATAATATCCATATCACCTCGGAACAAAAGGCCCATTTTGGACAACGTCCGAGTGGGTTGCAGGAAGCATTGACCGCTGGCAAGCCGGTGGTATTGCGGGGGCTGGAAAGCAACCCAACCCTTCAGCAGCTTCTGGAACCTCTGGTTGCAGGGCAGCCACTGCTGGTGAATGGTCAATTACAGGACTACCCAAAAGCTCGTGTCACACTGCTCTGGCCTGAGTCTGCAAAAAGCCGGTCTTCAGTATTTCGTTCGATGGTTGCCACTGGCAAGCCGTGTCCCGAAGTCGATCTTTGGGATATCAATGCCGTCAAGCATGAAATCTCCCGGGCTGAGCTGCCTGAACAAGCACTTAATGAACTTTACGAAGCCTTTAAAACCGCACCTTCCCACCTGTGTAACCCTCTGCCTGAAGTAACCGAAGGGTTATTGAATAACCTGATACTGGCTGCCCGGCGGGCACAGCAGGTTGACCAGTCCCTGCAGATCCTGCCCTGTCACTGGCGCAAGGCCATTAACAGCATTATCACCCATGGTACCCGGCAGCATCCGTCCGTGCGTGATTTTATGAAAGTGGCTTGTCAGCAGCTATTGCCAGATGAGAATCAAACCGCCTCGGTAGACCTGGATCGCTTAAATGCCATCATCAACACTGCCCTGCCGTTAGACAGAGCCTTTGTTGAACAGAACCTGTGGTCACTGGCCAGAGCCTTTGACCCGGTTGTATTTAATGAAAAATTACAACGGTCCTATGAAAGACCATTTTCATGGCAGGATGAAAAAGAAACTCTCGACAGGCTCTGTGCCTTGATCGTGGCCTATGCACCCGGAAAAAAACAAGATGCATTGGCGTATCAGTTAAAAGTCGATCCTGCGCAAGCAGAGTCCCGACAATCGTTAGCCATCAGGCCAGCCAGACAAATTAAACGTTTGCAAGATGCACTGGCTTCTGGCTGGCAATTAACCCATCCGCCTGGACAGACCCGATCCGATGCCGTTTACGCGCTGGCCTACGATTGTTTTCACAGGGCCAGAACGGCGAATTCTGAAGCAGAAGGCATTGAACGCATAGAACATCGACTGTCTGAATCGCTGAAATGGCAGGGTTCTGCTGATAGGCCTTTGTCAGCGCTGGCCCGGGATCTTTATCACGGCGAGATAAGCCAGAAAGATCGTGAAAATCGTCGACTGTCCCGACTCCACGACCGATTTTCGGACTCTCCCGTCCTATTCCTGCAGGGAGAAACCGGCACCGGGAAAAGCTACTTTTCTGCCAAAATGGCCAGGGCTTCGGGACAGGCTTCAGTCATTTCCCTTGGACCTTCCGACAGCGAACAGACCCTGATGAAACGCTGGCAGTGGCGACAAGACGCCGATGGCGACCGCTCTATGGTGCAGCAAAACCGGGCATTGATGGAATGGGCCAACACTCCATCCTACGAGGATGGACACTATGTCACTCTGGTTCTGGATGAGGCCAACCTGGCCAAAACCGGATTACTGGCATCATTAAACGGCTTGTGGGAACCACAACCCTGCATTTACGTGAATGGTCATCCTGTCAAAGTCAGCCCAAAACACCGGGTGATTCTCACCGGCAACCCCGATCATTACGCCGGGCGCCGAATGGACCCAGCTCTAAAAGAGAAACTGCCCAGAGCTTACTACCCACGCCTGGGTCAGGCTTTCCTTCGGGACAGGGTGGTGGAACCGGCTCTGGTCAAGCATTTACAAGAGCATCTGCTGGAGCATCAAATAAACGACATTGCACACAGTGCCAGCAAGAGTGTGATGGCACTCTGGCAACATTATCAGGAGCTGTTGCCCGAGCATGAGTTTACCCCCAGGGATTTAACCGATATCTGCAGTTGGGTGGGCTGGTATCTGGATCGTGCCCTGCCCGCTCGCGGCAGTGTGACCTGTGAGCAAATAAACAGTCTGATACTACAAAGTTTTCGGGATGTACTGGGGCCGGAAATCACCGAAACGCATCAGGAGGCCCTGTCGGCACTGGAAATCTGGTTTGCTGCCCGTTACCAACCGGAGAACACCCTGAGCGACAGAGTTCATGAACACACCCTGCGGGATATGCAACAGACCTTCAGAGCAGTCGCCGAAAAAATCCGACCAGACTTTGATACCTCCGGATCGGCAGTCCGTGAACTGGCGCAACGGCTTGGGCAGGATTTAAGCCGCTGCCGGCAGGCTAATCATCGCAAGATACAACACGGCGGTCGTCAGGCGACACTGATTGAAGGCCCCGCAGGACGGGGTAAGGATGCCACGCTGAACCTGGTGATTGAAAGTGTCAGACAGGAGACTAAGCGACGGGGAGAATCTATGCCGGAAGTCTTTTACCTGAATGCCTGTGATTGTTCCTGGGACAAAGTGTGTGAAGTGATCCAGAAGGCAAAACTGGATGGCGGTATAGTGGTGATTTCTGAAATGAATCTGATCGACAGCCAGCACCTGGAAGGTGAATTGAACAATATTCTGGCCGGTGACGCCCATCCCGGCTTCCACCTGTTTGCCACCATCAACCCGCCTGAGTGTAGCGGGCGAAAACCTTTATCACCGGCGCTGAAAGGGCGTTTTCGACATTTGCCGATCCGGCAGTATAACCCAGTCGAATTAAAGGCCATTGCCGAAAAAGTGTTGCCAGTGTCCTCAGAAGGGAAATTGGCCGCTAAAAAGCTAACAGAAAAACATTGTCTTTTAAGGGCTCACCTGCAACGCAAAAAACTGCCGTTGCAGCCCACCAGCCTTGATTTACAGAATGTTGCCAGGGCTATCAAAAGAGGTGGCGATTTTAGCGAAAAAGCCGTTCATCAATGCCTCAATCAGCACTACCGGCTTTATCTGATGGCCGCCAAACTATCGCTGGAGGAACTGCCAAAGTCATCGGCTATTGCCATGAATAAAGAGGCGCTTGACCCTGAAATGAGCGAATGGTTCTACCAAACGGTATCCGGTATTAATCGCCCATGGTTGATACGAGGCAGTCATCGCAACAGTCTTGATGAAAAACGCCGCGAAATTCGTTTTAACACTCGTCTGGATAAAGAGGAAGCCAAAACGGAAATCATCAAGAGGCTGGCCCAGGTCAGGTGGCAAGCATCCGGTCTTACCCTGAAGCCGGATCAGTCGGACGATATTCTCACACAGGCTCTTTACAGACACTGGCAGCGATGCTGGTTCGCACATAATTTTAGCCTTACGGAAGTGGACGCTAATAGTGTATTCCCCCTGACCAAAGAACAGGCACAGGCGCTGAAAACGTCGGCTTACCATCCTTATCTTGAAGAGGCTGATAAGCAGATACAGGCATGGAACGCTCACGACATTCAATGCTGGCCTGGATTCTGGCATCAGATCAGCGCTCTGCCAGATCACTTGGTAAACGAATTTATTAACGAAGCATCAGCTATTAGCGGTAATGACGCTCCTGAACCGTATGACCCGGAAGTTAAGGAGGAAGAAGCTCCGGCACTGGACCAAAGAACGAACTATGAGGATCAGAAGACGCCAAAGGCTTCACTATTTAAAGTTTTTGATTCGCAGCATCCCCCTACGATGTATCGCTGGCAGGCATTAGATATTCGTGTCACTGCCAGAGGTGAAATCAAACAGATCAATCTTGATGGTAAACACCTTCTGGGATTCGAAACCCTCAAACCTGAGCGGTTATCAGGTAATGACCATGAAGTGAGATTAACCAGAGATCAAACGCTGGCGACCCTTAAGATATCATCACAGAACGGCCAATATCCCTTACCCAGCCTGACGGCCAGTGACTCTATCGTGGCCCTGCGTATAGAGCCCTATTTGCCGCATAAACTGATCAGGGACAAATACACCGGGCTTCATACACTGTTTATTCCTCAGGCCGAAGCCTTCCAGAGTTTTCAATGTACTTATGTCGTAGAACCCGCAAAGCCGGGCAAAAAAACGGGTACTGAAGCAACCCGAACAGAACGATCAATACATTTTGACGTCGATTGTACAGAAAGTATCAAGTCCGTAATGAAAGAACTGCTTAATAACTTTAATAACACTGGCGAACATCCACCCAAAATACAGGCACTTTTGCAGACAATAGCAAGCCCTGAAGACACCAGGCAACGAATTAACGCAATCACGGAATATTGCGAACAGTTCTCCGGTAAGGCTATACCAGAGCCTGGTAAGAATTTCTTTGAATTTCTCGTAACCAAGCGACAAGGTAGCTGTCGTCATCGGGTGCCTGTTTTTATTGCTTTTTGCCGTTACTTCGGGATTCCCTGTCGGCAAATTGATAGCAATGTTCACTGCTTCCCCGAGTATTCCCTGGATGGAGGCCAAACCTGGGAGTCAGTAGATTTGGGCGGAGCGCCCTTGGAGGTGACAGAAATTACACCTGATTCCGATTTGGGCGGAGCGCCCGGGGAGGTGACAGAAATTACACCTGATTCCGGGAAGTTCTGTGATTTGAACGCTGCATCAAAGCATCTTCAGGACCTTCTGGAAGAGGCTGATTCAGAACAAATTCAAGCTCTGGCCAGAGCCTTTAACATGAGCCTTGAGCAACTGAAGAAAGCCGTTGAGAAAGGCGGTTTATTACCATTTATTACACAAGTCGATCGATTTATTATCGAAATAGTAAAGAGGCTTTGGGTAGAAAAAAGTTTTGCCGGTTTTTCCCTGGGTGTCTCGCTGTTACAGTCGCTGAAGACAGAAGCATTTAACTATCCTAGGGATCGACTGATCGGTAGAGTGTTTGATTTCGGCAAGCCTGATTATAGACCAATGTCGGAGGCAGTCATTCAAATATTGTCCGACAGTGATGAAGTTCAGGTCACTGAACCGCTCAGGCTACTTCATTCAAAAATGGTTAAAAAGAACGGAGAATACCCTTACGAGTGGTTGCGTTCAATGGTGGATATTGTGAACACTGACTTGGCCAAGCCTTCGTTTATTCGCTTTGCCCGTGAAGCTCTGCTATCAGGTTGGTTGGATCCCGTGTCCAACAATCAGAACGGTAGTATCATGCCGCTTCAACATCATGAGCTACTGGTGCGTCTGGTCAACGTCGATGAACTGAAGGTTGACGCCAGCCATTGCCTGAAAAAGTGGTATAAGACATTCTTCTCCAGGGGAAAAGATAATCGGACGTGCAATGTTAATGCCACCATCCATGAGGAAAAAAAGAATGCCTTTTTCGTCACTCATTGTCATGATGGGCGCTCGTCATCTCTTGAAGGTGAAATTGCCAATCCATCTATAGAAGACGCCTGGACAGACCAACCTGAGGGCATTCCGAATATAGAACGAATACTGGAGCAACGGCCCGCATTTCCGCAGTTAACCTCGGGCAGGGCGAACCATCGTCCGGTGATTCTCATGGGGCAGCCTGCCTGGAACAAGACAGTGATTGAAGAAAAAGCCGAAGCCCTGTATCAGCGAAAAGTTAATGGCAGCCCTAACTGGAAGCCGGTATTGGAAATGCTCAAATCAAAGTCCTACCCTCTGGTATTGGAAGCAGAAACGCCCTTGGAGAAGTTAAAAAAGCAATGCAAACAAGCAATTCAGCAGGCCTTCTGTCATTACCTTTATGAAGTGACACACTCGAAAGGCGGTTGCTTAAGCTATTGCTGGGCAGGTGCTTTTATGAGTAAAGAATGTGGCACTTATGACCCATCCTCACCGGTAGAGTTGTATGCCATGATGTTGCATATTGCTAACCCTCGCGAGTGTCAGGAACTTATTGAGGATGCTTACTTACGACAGACACATAATGCCAGCAATGCTCTGGTTCTCAGAAACGACGAGATGACAAAAATTGCCGGAGAGTTTTTGAGTACCGTGAATTTGGATTCGATTTATGAGTCAATGGCTACCTGATAACGGTTTGGTCATGATGCGTTTTTCGAGGGAACGGTCACGAATCCCCAGGTAAGAGTAATCGCTCCGAGCCCGTTTGCTCGCATATTTCAGCCCATGCTTCAGCAGGGTTTGCGCGAATTGTTCATTATGCTCCCTATAGGGCTCAACGGGTTGAACAACAAAGTCTGGCCTGTAGTCGTGTGTTGGAGTGATAACAAAGTATTTATCTTTTAAATCGGGGTAGACATCCTCATACAATCGTGTAGCCCTTTTGGGATCTAACAACACAAGATGCTGTAAGATTTCCCTGCGGATATCCTCACTCATCTCATCACTCATAAACATTTCCCGAAAATTACCCTTCGATTCTTTCTTGAAGGATATTAAAAAATGACACACTCCCAACCGATGAGCATGATGAATAAACTGTTGGTGGTTGCTTAATAACTTGTAGCAAGGAGGAATACTACGAAGAGAGTGAATATAAAAGATTGAGAAAAGGCTGTGTTGAAAGGCGAATCTATCAGCTTCTGTCGTGACATCGCAATTAAGATGTTGTGCAAGTACATTAAAGTCCCACTGATCTCTTCCAAAAATGGCTATCTCCTCAAGGCGTGTATCCAGACCAAACATACCATTTATCACAATGAGCAGTTGTTCAAAGGCATTCTGCATGGTTTTACGTGATTTCATTTGGGGGCATTCAATGGTTATTTCACCCGCTGCGGCGTTGCAACTTATCTTCATGGGGTCAGAGTTTTCATCCAGTTCGATCGCTTTTAGAAACTGTGCCAGAAACCACATACGCTTTAACTTACCGGATTTAAATCCTTCATCAGGGTTATTAAACTCGTCAGATAATTTCAGCCGCAGGGTTCGTCCTTTCCCCCCATCTGCCTGTTCAAGTAGCTCGATAACGCTCATATGAACTCCAAGTTTCAGGTTAACAATCAAGGCATCATCCGTACTGACGACAGTCCCTGATTTCCCTGCTTCTTCGATGAATACTTTGTCGGACGGCCTCAGTAGTGGCGCTTTTTCTACCGAGCCACCCGAGGTCGTGCAATCGACATAGGTGATTTTCTTTTCCTTAGATATCCTGCCCTGGCCCGAAGCCAGAGTGACCGGTGCCAGTGCGTTTACAAAGCGCTGATGCAGGGCAAAAATCAGCTCATGGACACTTCGGACCTGCTCAGCTTGCCCGGGGTTGAGCGCTTGAAGATCGGATTGTAGCTTATGGCAATCGGCCAGCCATTGACGAAAGTTAGCCGGGGATGGTCGCCCTTTTTCAGCAGCTTGCATGAGCAGAATGATACGCTCCAGCCTTGATTTGATGGTCTTTTGCAACGTCTCGAACCGGCTGGTCAGTTGCGGCAATTCATCCCGCAATAACTGAACCTCGGGTGAACCTTTCTCACCCGCCAGCTGTAAGAAGGCCTGGTAACCCTGCAACAGGGCTTCGGCCCCATAAACCAGCCGATTTACGCTGTCTTCAGTCTCTGCCAGTATTCTGGATCGTTGTGGTGACATGCTCAGTTTTACCGGGTTGGCCAGACCATTCAGTCCGGCACCGGGGGCAAATAATGCCAGCAGGCGGGCATTTTGATCCGTGAGCCATTTGAAACCGCTGGCAACCTCAAGGAATGTGCCTTCAGGAAAGGATAAATCATCCAGTGAGGGGATGGCTTTGGCTAACGACACATCAGGAACAGCTGAGGACAGCTTTCTGCAACTGGCCAGTTTTCCGCTAAGATCACCGGCAACAATAAAGGCACCAGGCTCATCATTAAAGCAAGCGCAGACCAGTGTCGCCTGTTGGCCAGCCTGAACAGACAGCGCTTCAAACTGATCACCGGCCAGCATCAAAGTTTTTTGCTCCTGTTTCATAAGGATCGCCACATGATCATTGAATCCTCCTTTGGCAATGACAAAACCGCCAACCCGTTTCAGGAACTCAGGCTCAAGCATCCAGTCTTCAACGTGGTCAGCTACGACAATGGCTCCATCCGGCATAGAGTCTGCCTCTGGTCGTCTGGCCAGCCAAAGTGATCCGGTGCAAAAGCCTTCGCTGACACCCGCACCAATAGCAATGGTCTTTTTGGGCATGGGCATGGCAAAGTCCATATCGCCAGAGAGTTGGGTAACAGGACGCACCTGCAACAGGAACAGGTCACCCTCAGGATTGATGGCGAACTCCGCATCCACAGGGCAGAGCAGTAAGCTTTCCAGTGTTGTCAGCATCGTCCTGATATCTGCAACCATTTTATCATTAACTATATGACTAACGTCGTCTTTATGGGTGTCTGCATTTTCAATTCTTGTTTCTGAATAGCCGTTAGTGCTTTTGCGCAGGACAAAATGACTTGAGATCGTACCGGGAAAATATTGATAGCTGTCAGGGCCTTCCTCGTCAGAAATATCGATGCGGTGAGGCGTATTACCCGACTGCCCTGCAACCACACCTCTGGGTTGACCGCGGGTGAACTCAACCCCGATGGTACCATCCCGAAAAGATTTAAAGCTCATGATGACCCCGCCGTATTGACAGTCAATACACTCCTGGATGATCAGTGCCATGGGTTGTGGTACGCCTGCGGGACAGACTTCAGGGTGGTAACCTGAAGCCATGACCTTGAGACAGGTTCGCAAAACATCGTCTTCTTCCTGAACTATAGAGAGGTACTTGCCCGCCTGGGCATCGCCGTAATTATCTTCGTTGATGCCAGAACTGCGGACGATAACCGGTGTTGATAGAGAGGGTTTGTCCAACTGATGACGTAGATCCCTGATTTGTTGGGCCGCTTCAGACTCTTTAATCTGCTGGTAAAAGTCATCGCCGGCAATAAATTCCGCCAGCCCCTTCAGCACCCCGGTTCTTTTGGCGTCTGAAGATGACAAAGTATCAAGGTATTCCCTGATGTGCGCCAGACTGGCCTGAGCACCCGGCTCATAGGCGATATCGGGAAGATAACGGGCTAAAGAACGGGGATTCAGAGGCTGTTGTTCAAGCGCATTCACAACCTGGGTTGTCACACATTTAAATGGTGGAACATTCAGACCGGCGTCCTTCATCCGCTGCAAAAACATTCCCTTGCCCCCAAGTTGTTCCCGGAGTGTGCCAACCTGATCTGGAACAGACAAACGACAGAGACGCTTGGCTAAAGGCATTTCGATGGCCGGAACGCCACCAGGATCAAAATGTCTTTTGGATTCACTTTCAGACTGATTGGTTGGACTGCCAGACCAGGTATCCTGGTTTGAATTCGTCGTCGGGATTTGGAGCTTTGAGTCACCAAAATTGGAATTTAACATTTTGACACCCCCTATCCTACTAATGCTCATCCATGATTTAATCGCTAACGCATAAATAAAGTACCTCTAGTTTTTTAGACAATAATACCTGTATAAAGTTCACCGTCGACCTGAAGCAAGCAATAGAAAGAAGAAAAATAAAGTTTGCTTTGGGAAGCCTTGTCTGAGTCGCTGAAGTTTATGAAATTCAGTAGCTGATTCAGGTTTTCCGGATGGTCGTTATCAGGTATCCAATGCCTCATAAATCGTATTCAAATTCACGGTACTCAAAAACTCTTCGGCAATTTTTGTCAACTCACTGGATTTGAGCACCAGAGCGTTACTGCTGTCTTGTGCCTGCTTTAAATAAGCATCCTTAATAGAATTCTGAAAGGATAAAGAGCTATTAATATAACGCATCATGTCAAACAGCTCTTTTGCTGAGGATGGCTCATGAGCGCCATAGAAATCTTGACTCAGGGACTCCTGCATTTGAGCCTCGGCCCAACAATACAATAAGCTACCGCCCTTCGAGTGCGTCACTCCATACAGGTAATGACAGAAGGCCTGCTGAATCGCTTGCTGGTATTTGTTTCTTAAATTATCTAAACGCCTTTGATCTTTCAATGACACCTTGAAGGACTTCAGTTTGGTTTTTTCCAGTAACAGCTTAAGATCCGGGCTGTTCTCAACTTTTCGTTGAAACAGAGCCTCGGCTTTTTCCTTAATCACCGTGCTGTCCCAGGAAGGTTGCCCCAGGATAATCACGGGTCGGTGGTTTGCCTTGCCCGAGCTTGATTTCCTGAACGCAGGATGGTGCACCAGCATTCGCTCTATATCCGGAATGCCCTCAGGTTCGTCCGACCAGAAGCTTTGTAAAGATAGGCAGGCTATTTCACCTTTAAGGAATGGCGAAAACCCATCATGTTCGTGTGTGACCAACGTAGTCCTGGTTAATTTCTTTTGGAAGTACTCAGGGACTGACAGCCATGAATAGCTATTTTTCTCCCTGGACAAATAGGCCTTGTACCAGTTTTTCAGACAATGGGCAGCTTTAACCTTCAGTTCATCGACAGCTTCCAGGCTCACCAATAGCTGATGAAATTTATAGGCATTGATAGTGACCCCATAGGAGCCAGAGGCCGTCAGTGGATCCAACCAACCCAGTTTCAAGGCTTCACTGGCAAAGTGAATAACCGAAGGTTTAGTTAAGTCACTGTCCATCAGTATTATAATTATTGAACTCAGCCACTGGCGAGGGCTTGCTCCAGCCTGAACAATCATTTTTGAATAAAGTAACTTAAGCTGTTCAGTGATTTTATCTTCATCACTCTTGGACAATATTTTTCTTACCGCCTCCGACATTGGGCTGTAGGTATTCCCATCTTCGCCTTCCTTAGTACCAGTCAATACAATCTCGTCCCAGCCTAATTCTTTTGTCTCAAGGGACATCAGCAATGAGACGCCCACGGAAAAACTGGTTAAATTGCTTTCCTCCCAAAGGTTGCTGACTATTTTGGAAATACTTAGATTGACTTTCGTGAATACACTGTTTGTCTCAAGGGCTTTGTTCAGTTCCTCCAAACTCATGTCACAGGCTTTAGCCAGAGTTTGTTGTCGTGCTAAATCAGCCCCTTTCAGGAAATCCTTCAGGAGAGCTTTAATTCTCTTTGATTTATTGCTGGAATCATTGATCTTTGTGGTGGTCTGGAACTCAGTTGTCGTTTCTACTGTCTCTCCGGGCTCCCCACCTAAATCCACTGACTTCCAGGTTTGTCCACCATCCCCGGAATACTCAGCAAAGCAGTGGACAAAGCTTGCGACTTGTCGGCATGGAATCCCGAAATAACGGCATAATGCAACAAAAGCAGGAGCACGGTGACGACAGTTACCCTGTTGTCGTGTTACGAGAAATTCAAAGAAATTTTCCGTGCGCTTTGGCTTTGCCTTACCGGAAAACTGTCGGCAATACTTCCTGATCGCCTCGATTCGTTGCTCAGTGTCTTTGGCGTCTTTTATGGTCTGCAAAGGCTCCCGTTCTTTGGCTCGACGCTGTTGGTCAGTGGTCGTAAACACCCTGTCCAGTACTGTTTTCATGCCTTCTGAACAGTGGGTGTCCAAATCTGTTGCAGGTCTGGTTTGTCTGGCGCGCGTGGCTTTGCCCGGCTCTCTCGGTTCCACAACATAAACCACTCTGATACTCTGGCCGACTTTGGCCTCAGGAACAGACAGTGTGTGAAGCCCGGTATATTGGTCCCTGACCAGAGTAAATGGCAAATCGGGTTCCATACGCAGGGCCACGATATAATCGTTGGGCGTCAGGCTGGGCAATGCATATTGACCATTGTCCGATGACAACTCCCGGGTTCCCAGCGTTTGATTGCTGGCTAATATCAGTGTCTGGTCAGGCCCGGGTAAGCGTTCAGGCATGAGGGTTTCGACCCCCCTGATGTGTATATCCTTAAGATCGATCAGTTTGATATTACCCTCAGAAGTTACGTAAACATCCAGTGCCGAACACCGATACATATGGGAAATATTCTTATCCGTATCAAAAGCTATATGATCCTCAGGATCTGGTGTCGTCAGAACCTCATAGTTCGTTCTCCGGTCCAATGCCGGAGCTTGTTTCTCGAAGACTTCAGGATCGTATTTTTCAGGCGCGTTATCATTGCCAATGCAATAGTCTGGCAGATCAATTATCTGATGCCAAAACTCAGGCCATAATTGAACGGCATTGGATGTCCATGTGTTTATCCGCTGATCAGCCTCCCGAAGACAAGGTTGGGAATCCGGCATTTTCAGCGTTTGTTCCTCTTCTTCCGTCATCGGAAACAGACTGTTGGCGTCCACGCCCGTCTGGACAAACTCATGCTTAAACCAGCATTGCTGCCAGTATCGGTACAGTGCCCGGGTGAGAATATCGTCCGACTCATCCGGCTTCAGGGAAAGACCGGATGCCTGCCATCTGGCCTGAGCCACTTCCTTGATGATTTCCGTTTTGGCTTCCTCTTTATCGAGATGAGCGTTAATACGAATTTCATGGTGTTTTTCATCAATAGCGCTACGATCACTGCGCCCTATCAACCATGGACGATCAATGCCTGATACCGTTTGGTAGAACCATTCGCTCAGCTCAGGATCAAGCGATCCTTTACCCATGGCAGGAGCCGATGATTTTGGCAGTTCCTCCAGCGATAGTTTGGCGGCCATCAGGTAAAGCCGGTAGTACTGATTGAGGCATTGATGGAGTGCTTTATCGCTAAAATCACCCCCTCTGTTAACGGCTATGGCGACATTCTGTAGATCAAGACTGGTCGGCTGCAACGGCAGGTTTTTCTGTTGCAGGTAAGCCCTTAAACGACAATGTTTTTCTGTCAGCTTTTTAGCGACGAATGTCCCTTCTGAGGACTCTGGCAACACTTTTTCGGTAATGGTCTGTAATTCTGCCGGTTTGTACTGCCGGATGGGCAAATGCCGAAAACGTCCTTTCAGCGCCGGTGATAAGGGTTTTCGCCCGCTGTACTCAGGCGGGTTGATGGTGGCAAACAGGTGGAAACCCGGATGGGCGTCACCGGCCAGAATATCGTTTAACTCTCCTTCCAGATGCTGGCTGTCGATCAGGTTCATCTCCGAAATCACCACGATGCCGCCTTTTATTTTTGCCGTCTGGATCTTTTCGCACAGTTTGTCCCAGGAACAATCACAGGCATTCAGGTAAAAGACTTCTGGCATGGACTTTCCCTTTCGCTTAGCCTCCTGTCTGACACTTTCAATCACCAGGTTCAGCGTGGCATCCTTGCCCCGTCCGGACGGACCTTCAATCAGTGTCGCCTGACGACCGCCGTGTTTTCTATTGAGATGATAAGCCTGCTGACAGCGGTTTAAATCCTGTCCAAGCCGTTGCGCCAGCTCACGAACTGCCGATCCGGAGGTATCAAAGTCTGGTCGGATTTTTTCGCTGACTGTACTGAAGGTCTGCTGCATTTCCTGCAGAGTGTGTTCATGAACTCTGTCGCTCAGGGTGTTCTCCGGTTGGTAACGGGCAGCAAACCAGATTTCCACTGCTGACAGGGCATCCTGATAAGTTTCGGTGATTTCCGGCCCCAGTACATCCCGAAAACTATGTTGTATCAAACTGTTTATTTGCCCACAGGTCACACTGCCGCGAGCGGGCAGGGCTCGATCCAGATACCAGCCCACCCAACTGCAGATATCGGTTAAATCCCTGGGGGTAAACTCATGGTCGGGCAAGAGTTCCTGATAATATTGCCAAAGTGCCATCACACTTTGGGTGGCACTGTGTGCAATGTCGTTTATTTGCTGCTCCGGCAGATGCCGTTGTAAATGCTTGACCAAAGCCGGTTCCACCACTCTGTCGCGAAGGAATGCCTTATCCAGGCGAGGGAAGTAAGCTGTGGGCAGTTTCTCTTTCAGGGCCGGGTCCATTTGACGCCCGGCGTAATGATCCGGGTTGCCGGTGAGAATAACCCGGTGTTTTGGGCCGACCCTGACAGGGTGACCATTCACGTAAATGCAGGGCTCCGGTTCCCATAAGCCGTTCAATGATGCCAGCAATCCGGCTTTGGCCAGGTTGGCTTCATCCAGAACCAGAGTGACATAGTGTCCATCCTTCCCGGACGGAGTGTTGGCCCATTCCATCAGCGCCCGGTTTTGCAGTGTCATGGAGCGATCACCATCGGTGTGCTCTTGCCACTGCCAGCGTTTCATCAGGGTTTGTTCGCTGTCGGAAGGTCCAAGGGAAATGACCGCAGCCTGTCCTGAAGCTTTTGCCATTTTGGCAGAAAAGTAACTTTTGCCGGTGCCGGTTTCTCCCTGCAGGAAGATAACAGGAGAATCTGTAAGCCGGTCGTGGAGTCGAGATAATCGACGACTTTCACGATCTTTCTGACTTATCTCGCCGTGATAAAGATCCCGGGCCAGTGCTGACAAGGAGGTATCAGCGGAATCCGTCCATTTCAGTGATTCAGAAAGTCGATTTTCTATGAGCTCAATGCCTGCTGCGTCAGAATTGGCTGTTCTGACAATATGAAAACAATCGGTGGCCAGAGATTGAATGGCATCGGATCGGGTCTGCCCTGACGGCAAAGGTAACTGCCAGCCAGAAGCCAGTACATCCTGCAAACGTTTAATCTGTCTCGATGGCCTGATGGCTAAGGATTGATAATGCTTTGTTGACTCCGGATCGACTGCCAACTCTTGTGCCATTGCCTGCCGTTGTTGTTCAGGAGCATGGGCCACAATCATGGCACAGAGCCTGCCGAGAACTTCTTCTTTTTCTTCATCCCTCGATGGCAATGGACTTACGTAGCGCAGTTTTAATTCTTCATTAAGTACTCCCGGGTCAAAAGCTCTGGCCAGTGGCCAGATGTTCTGCTCCACAAAGGCTCTATCCAACCGTGGAGCACTGGTGATGATGTCATTTAACCGATCAGGGTCTACCGAGGCGGTCTGATTCTCATCCGGCTTCTCATGGGCATTCGGCGTCTTATCCGGTAACAAGTGCCAACAGACCACTTTCATAAAGTCACGCACTGAAGGATTCTGCCGGGTACCATGGGTGATAAGGCTATTGATGGCCTTGCGCCAATGGCGGGGTAAAAGCTGTGGGGAATGGTCAACCTGCTGTGCTCGCCGGGCGGCCATTATCAGGTTGTGCAACAATCCTTCGGTCATTTCAGGCAGAGGGTTACAAAGGTCGGCAGGTACGGTTTTAAAGGCTTCGTAAAGTTCATCAAGCGCCTGTTCTGGCAGCTCAGTCCGGGGAATATCATGTTTGTGGGCATTAATATCCCAGAGATCGACCCGGCGACACCGATTACCCATGGCAACCATTGAATTAACCAGTGAAGATGGGCTTCTTGCAGCCTTGGGCCAAAGCAGGGTGATATGAGCTTTTGGGTAGGCCTGCAATTGGCCATTCACCAACAGAGGTTGCCCGACAACCAGGGGTTCCAGAAGCTGCTGAAGCGTTGGATTAGTTTCCAGCCCTCTCAATACCACCGGCCTGCCAGCGATTAATGCCTCCTGCAGTTTACTCTGACTTCTGCCAAAATGAGCCTTTTGTTCCGAGGTGATATGGATATTATCAAAGAGCTGGCTGAAGCGGGTCTGTTCATTGACCTGAATGACCAGAGGGGCTTGCTGCTTATTAATCCAATAACTTGCCTGAACAGGTTGTTGATAAGTGACAGCACGAAAGGCCAGGTGCTTGCTCATTTTTTCCTGAAGTTTGGACAGAGGATAGTCATCGGTTTCTGTCAGGCCCAGAGCTTCCGGCTGTCGTCTTGAATAAGCCACCTCAAGTCCGGGCTCCAGACCAGTGGTCTCGCGAATAGTCTGCAGTGAACCCAGCAAACGAAACCAGAGAATCTCAGTGAGGGGAGAGGTTACCGTGACTGCACCACCTGCCCGAATCTGTTCTAACAGACAGTTTTCAGGGACTGCATAGCCTTCCGGGGCAATGGCAATCGGGCTCAGCCATTCACTGATATTACTCTCGTTAATAATGATCGGGATTCGTTGAGCAGAGTCTTTATTGTTACCTTCTATTACACCTTCTTTGGCAAGAGAGTGGGACAGGCTATGGAACAGTGAATGAAGCTCGCCCTTCCCCACCGGCATCTGATAAAACTGAACATCGTCGGGTAACGGACAAATCTTCCCGTTGCTCTCGAAACACTGTTGCGCCAGCATCTGCCGAATGGTCTGTTCAAAGGCCAGATCTTGCCAGTCGGCCCCTTTCAGAATCACCCGTTGTCCGGCCTTCAATAGCTCAAGCCTGCCGGGCAGGTGCTGAATTCGCCCCTGTTTATCCACTCCGGGGCCGCCCAGCAGCAACTGTCGCCAGTTGTTGTGCAAGTGGCAGTCAATAAGAACGGTATTGTCGTCGTCCATAGCACTTTCGGCAGAGGGGAGTTCAGCCAATAACGGAGGTACCTTGTCGATCTCCATCGATGGGTCATTGTCAGTCTGTGCGTTGAACTGCCAGGTATTTCCCGGCCGATTAATTCGCCGCCAGAAATCGGCACCGGGAGCGCTGGCTGCGGGCGCGTCATCACGCTGACCAATGGATGCCAACTGTGCAGGGTCTGCCAGGACCAACAGAGAAACATGCCCGCCAAGGGGGCGTTTTTTCCGGTTGATTTTGTCATACAGACAGGGGTTATCCGGGTCCAGTAAATCGTTGAATTTGGGCAGTTCTTCGCTGGTGAGCTTGCGGATATCCATCACCAGAGTGAATGGCTGTGAACCTTCAAACAGCTTGCCCGAGCGCAAAGTATGACGACCCTCTTCGGAAATGCTCAGCCGACTCACCAGGTTAGCCTGTGAGAGGTCATCGGGGTGGGAAATAACAGTAACATCTTCATTACAGGTTCTGGCAGTCAAAAGCTGCCGAACTTCATCATCACTGGCGACAAAACGAAAATCGAAGGAATGAGTCGCCTTTGGCAGCGAGGAATCCGTTGAAGAAACGGTTCTGACATTGTCAGGCACCGTCTCCAAAGATGGCGATCTGTTTAGTTTGGACCTTACTTCAGAGCAGCTTCTTACAGTCTTCTCTTGTTCTGATAATAAATCCAGCTTTGCTATCTTGGCTGCCACGCCATGCCCGCCATGATCAAGAAGGTTAGGATCCAGAGCGTGTTTTTTTGTACCTCCATTAATCTGACCATCCATAGTCAATCTCCCTACTGCTATCTGAAGAACCAAGTTGAAGTTGTTTTATATTCTGACCTTCAGATTAAACATAAGTTCCATTTAAATAGAGAGCCGCAACCGTGGCAGATGCGATGGTCTCTATTCTCCCGACGTTTAAATCGAGCGTTTGTCATTCTTTGTATCCTTGTCTATAACTGAATTTCACCTCCTGAAAGAGTGAATGTCTGATGTTATTCAACTCACTGAAAAAAACAGGGTCATTAGCCCTGTTTTTGGTCTCTGTTCTTTCTCTTCAGACACTGGCTAAGAATGATTCTATCCACGAATACCGAAGGCCACCCAGCATGCTTCCTGAGGATATCAGCAAGTTGAAGCCAACAGTTTTGTTATGTTTCGTCAGCAATGTTGAAAATGCTGACAACCTATCCAACGACCCCGGCAAACCTGAAGAGTGTAAAGAGCATATTGGTTATGTCACTACGATAACATCAGAAAAATCCAGCACACATGTCTGCAGATATCATGCAAATGGTTCTATGCAAGAAGAGTTCACAAACTATGATTGGCTGGACGCAGGTTTCTATACCATTGATGGTTTCATGCATATCCATACAACAGAAGTCACTATCCCGGGCTCAAAAAATTATTATTACGTTATGAGAACGCCTGAAAACTGTTCTAGGGTTAACGAACCAATGTGTGCATATGTCGACAAACAAGAAGGTAAAATATCCTTTGGTTATGAGCAAAACGACAATGGTAGTACGACATGTGGAAAACGGGATCTCGTCAAAGCTGTCTATGATCACAGTTACGAAAGAATAAACTGCGCAAAAAGACCACAAGACCACAGCTCACCATTTATTGAACTCAATGCTTTGCCGGATTCATGTCCTTCCGATGCGGTCACCACCCATTGTCACAATTGTAATGGTAATGGCTGTGGCGCCTTCAAATGCTCAGCATTTACATACTGGGATCCATGCCCGGATGACACCTTCTGCGGTTCTGAAAGGTGCGTAGGTGGATTATGCGAAGATAAACCATGGTGCAGGCCTGCAACACTAAATGACGAGCTCTAAGACGAGCTGTAGATAATCCCTGATTCTAATTCTTCGGAGCCTTGGCTCCAGGTAGTTTTTGTGCAGTTTTGTCAAAAGTGAAGGAGCCATTGAATACCTCTTTCTGCTTCTCAATCACGCTTCGACCTTTGCACACAATAAGTGCATCAGCAAAGTCGGCTTCCTTGCCTTTTACAGGCTTTGCGTTCTTGAAGTCACTCAGGGCTTTCCAAACAACCTGGCCTTCCTCAAAGTAGAGGTTGGTTTCCTGAAAAAGCTGCAAAACGGTCTCAATGATTTCAGGTTTGGCAAGCTGGTATTTTTTACCCTTCAGCGTCCAGACTGTCTCAACCAGAGCAGCATCAGTCACCAGAACCTTTTCTTCTCCCTGAATCAACCGGGCGGCCTGTGCTGACTGCTTCTCATCATCGTTCAGCAAGTATCGGAGCAGGATATTGCTATCAATGACTATCACTACAAACCACTCTGAAGTGAATCGTCGTCTGAGATGTCCTGCTTGGTCTTGACGTGCTTCAGAAACCCTTCTGCTGCCCCTTTATGCCTCTTGATCAAGGTAATCCGACCATCGACGATAAAGCTGTCGATTTCATCTCCTGGCTGGATGCCAAGTTCTTCACACTGACCGGCAGGGATAGTGATTTGCCGTTTGGCACTGAGTTTAGGCATAGGTTTATTTCTTTACATTTTTCGTATAGTAAAGATAGCGCGTCACTTTACTTATCGCAATATATAGCGTACTGCATCTCCGTTTTATCAAACTGCCACCTGACTGCTTGATAAAGAAATTCACTTTTCCTCTATAGAGAATCAGGTGATTAGCGTGATGCACAGTGAAAATCACTGAACTACCAAGCAATCATTCATTGCTTGCTGTCACTGGGTAACGCCATTTTGAGTGCGCTGAAAGACAGAAACTCTGTTAGTTGCACTTAACAACATGTTATGAACTTTCATTTTAAAACTGACTCCAATTTTCCATATAGCTCAGCATCAACATTGAATGTTCCTTGTTGATCGAAGATAAATACCTATTCTGGAGAATTCAGGGATGCATGGAATAGATAATAACACCAGCATTGCACAACCTAACCCGCCACCAACCGGGCAAGCCGAACTGGAACGTGCATTATCTCGTGTCAGTGCGGCTAGATCCGTCGCTGTTGCTGATCAAGAAAAAAAGAACAGACCTTCATTTCAATATTTTTCTATTTTATCAAGCCCCATGATTTTCAGCCGTTTGCGACTTCGGGATGTTGTCATTTTAAAACGGGTATGTAAACGCCTTCGCAATGGTATCCATCAAGATAATGCTCTGGCAAAAGCATGGTATCGCCGGTTTCCTTCACCATTGCAGTATCAACTAAGGACAACCATCAATACAAAAAATGTTGACCAACTTTGTGATTGGTTTAGGTCGTTCACGAATGATCAGGCATTAGTGAAGTCAATCACAGATCGCAAAACGGACAGGGTTTATGTGCCGGCTCTGTTATTTTTCACCCTGTCCAGGCTGATGTCTGAATGTGAGACATTTGTTTTAGATACAACCACTATTAACGAAGCGAATTGTGTAAACTCAGCCAGCCTCAGTGTCGATGGACGCCACCTGGTCACCGCCAGCGACGATGGCACCGCAAAAATCTACGTTAAAACGGCTGCTGGATCATGGGAATTGATAGACATCATTCGCCATACCAGCAAGGTCAATTCAGCCAGCTTCAGCCCCGATGGTTCCTATGTGGTGACCGCCAGTAATGATGGCAGGGCGATAATTTATGGCTATAAGAAAGATGGGTCATGGAAAACAGTTCGCACTATTTCCCATAGTGACCTTGTTTATTCAGCCACCTTCAGCGCCAACGGCAGCCATGTGCTGACTGCCAGTAATGATGGAACAGCGCAAGTCTATGGCCTCAGGGACGATGGATCATGGGAAAGGGAAACTACTGTTCGCCCAAATGGTCCGATCAAATTAGTCAGCTTTAACCCCGCCGTTCGTATGACCGACACTGGCGATAAAACGACAGAAATCTGTGGCCCCAAGGGCGATGGATCCCGTTCAGAAAAAACCAGCACAGAACGTCATAGATGGGTCTTATCAGCCAACTTCAGCTCCGATGGCCGTCATTTAGTGACTGCCGGAAGGGATAACACAGCGAAAATCTTTGCTCAAAAGGCCGATGGATCATGGGAACCAAAAAAGACCATTCGCCATGGTGACTTCGTCCACTCAGCCGTCTTTAGCCCCGATGGCCGTTATCTGGTGACGGCCAGTGAAGATGACACAGCAAGAATCTATCGCCAGACAGCGAATGGATCATGGGAACGAGAAGAAGTGAATATTTACCATAAAGACGGAGTTTTATCAGCCAATTTTAGTCCTGATGGCCGCCATGTGGTGACTGCCAGCAGGGACGGAACAGCGAAAATCATTGGTCTGGGCACCGATGGGTTATGGTCAGAAAAAGCCTGCATTTACCATAATGACTGGGTCTTATCGGCCAACTTCAGTATCGATAGTCGCCTTGTGGTAACTGCCTCCAGCGACCATTCGGTGAAAATCACTGAACTGCGAAGGTATGATTCATTGCTTGCTGTCACTGAATGACGCCATTTTGAGTGCGCTGAAAGAAACTATGCTTTGTTGGTGACGGGCTGGTCACCTTCATAGACCAGAGAGTCAGAAAGCGAATCCAGATTCACCGTGTTGAAAAACTCTTGGTAAATTTTGCCCATATCATCGTCTTTGAGCACCAAAGCGTTATTAGCGTTGAGTGACTGCCGCAGGTAGGCATCCTTAACAGATTTCTGAAATGCTGAAGAACTATTAAAATCTTGCATCATCATATACAGCTCATCCGGTGAAGATGGTTCATGAGCACCGCAGTAGTCTGAGTTTGCGGAATTCTCAAGGCAAGTTTCGGCCCAACAATACGTTAAGTAACCACCTTTCGAGTGTGTCAATCCATACAGATAATGACAGAACGCCTCCTCAATCGCTTGCGCACATTTATGCTTTAAATCATCTTGAAACTTTTTCTTCATTTTTTTCAATGCCTTCAGAGTATTGAAGCGTTGTTTTTTCATTGCCATACGGGTATTGATTTTTTGTAATGTATTCTTTAATTCCGGGCTCTTCTCAACAATCTTTTGAAACAGGGCTTCGACTTTGTTACCAGTCACTTCATCGTTCCGGAAAATCTGTCCCATGATAATCACCGGACGGTGATTGACCTTGCCCGAGTCTGGTTTCAGAAACGCGGGATCTTGCGTCAGCATTCGTTCTATATTTGGAATGCCCTCAGGGTCTTTCGTCCAGGTGAACTGTAGAGATGAGCTGACAATTTTATTTTCCAGGTACTGCGAAAAACCATCATGGCAATGAGTGACGAGGAAGTCATCATCTTCTATCTCCAGGTAGCGTTCATAAGCCAAACGCCATACCTGACTATTTTTTTCTCTGGACCATAACTGCTTGTAAAACTTTTTCAGGCAATGGCTGGCTTTAACCTTCAGTTCATCGACATTTTCCAGGCGCAGCAATAGCCGATGATGTTTAAAGGCTCCTACGACAGATTTATTATAGTTCGGCACTGGATCAAGCCAACCCGATTCCAGGACTTCACGAGCAAAATGAATAACTGAAGGTTTGTTCAGGTCACTGCCTTCCAGTGTTGCCACTACTATTAAGCCCAACCACCGTTGAACGCATGCTCCGTCCTGAATAATCATTTTTGAATGAAGCGACTTGAGTCGTTCAGTGATCCGATCTTCATCACTTTTGTACAATATTTTTTTCAATGCCTCCGATATCGGTTTAAATTCCTTCTCGTAATATCCCAATGCCCCCGTCTCCAGCGACTTGATTATTGAAACGCCCATAGCAAAAGCGGGTAGATCTTTTTTCTTCCAGAGTTTGTTTAGTATTTCGGAAGTACTTGGATTTTTTTCTGGCAATTCACTGTTTGTCTGCAGGGCTTTGTTCAGTTCCTCAAGACTTATGTCACAGGCTTCAGCCAGAGCTTGTTGTTGTGCTAAATCTGCCTCGTTCATAATCTTTCTCAGCAGATCCATACTCATCTTTGACTCAGTGCCGGAATCATTTTCCTTCCCGGTGGGCTCGGAATTAAATGGGATTTCTGTTTTCAGAACAGGCGACCCGCCCAAATGCACAGACTTCCAGGTTTGGCCTTCATCCAGGGAATACTCAGCAAAACTGTGGAAACTGCTATTCATTTGCCGTGAGGGAATTCCGAAATAACGACAAAAAGCAATAAAAACAGGCACACGATGACGACAGCTGCCATGCCTTTTTGTTACGAGAAATTCAAAGAAGTTTTGCTTGCGCTCTGGTATGGCATCACCGGAGAACTGCTGGCAATAACGCGTGATTAACTTAATTCGTCGTTTTGTGTTTTTAGAGTCTTTTATTTTCTGCAGAAGAAACCGTACTTTGCCTGATTGTTCGTCAATATTCTCAAACACTTTGTCCAGTACTGATTTCATACCTTCTGAACAGCAGGCGTCAAATCGTTCTGATCGGGATCCTTCAGCCGATGTATTTTCGCCCGGTTCCAGGGGTTCTACGATATACGTCACTCGAATACTCTGGTTGGCTTTCGCCTCAGGAACAGAGAGTGTGTGAAGCCCGGTATATTGGTCCCTGACCAGGGTAAATGCCAAATCGGGCTCTATACGCAGTGCCACGATATAGTCGTCAGGCGTCAGGCTGGGTAATGCATATTGACCATTGTCCGGTGTCACGTTCAAGGTCGCCAGCGTTTGATTGTCGGCCAATACCACTGGCTGGTTATGCTCTGGTAACGGGTCCGGCGTGAGTATTTCGATCCCCATAGGGTGTTTATTACTAAGCTCGATCGGTGTGATATCACCCTTGGCAGACACAAAAATGTCGTTTGCCGAGCAACGATACGTCTCGGAAGGAAAGTCCCGGGTATCAAAAACGATATGATCATCAATTTGTGGCTTCTCCTGATACTGATAGTTCGTCATTTGGTCTAATGCCTCAAACTCTTTCTCGTGGAGTTCCGGGTCGTATTTTTCAGCCGCTTTATCAACGCTGATAGCCAGCGCTTTGTTAACAGGGTTCGGCAGTCTTCTTATCTGCTGCCAAAACGCAGGCCATAACTGAGATGCCTTGGCGTTCCATGACTCGATCTGCTGCTCAGCATCGCGAAGATAAGGCTGGGAAGCCGGTAATTTCAGCGTTTGTTCCTCATCTTCCGTCAGGGGAAATACACTGTTCGCATTCACGCCTGCCTGGTCAAATTCCCGGGCAAACCAGCATTGTTGCCAGTGCCGGTACAGTGCCTGGTTGAGAATATCGTCGGACCCGTCTGGATTCAGGGAAAGACCGGATGCCTGCCAACGGGCCTGAGCCACCATCCTGATGATTTCCGTTCTGGCTTCCTTGTCATTCAGATCTGCATTAATACGAATTTCATGGCATTTTTCATCAAGACTGTTGAGATTACTGAGTCGTAACAGCCACGGGCGATTCATGTCCGGCAGTGCCTGGTTGAACCATTTGCTCAGTTCAAGAGCAAACTCTCTTCTACCCATGGCAAGAGACGATGACTCGGGCAGCTCCTCCAGCGATATGTTGGCGGCCATCAGGTAAAGCCGGTAATACTGATTAAAACATTGATGAAGGCCTTTTTCGGTATCATCGTCTCCCTGGATGACGGCTCTGGCCACATTCTGTAAATCAAGACTGGTAGGCTGCAACGGCAGGTTTTTCCGTTGCAGGTAAGCCCTCAGGCGACAATGTAGCTGCGTCAGCTTTTTAGCCAGGATTTTCCCTTCCCGGGTTTCTGGCAACACTTTCCCGGCAATGGTCTGTAATTCTGCCGGGCTGTACTGGCAGATCGGCAAATGTCTGAAACGCCCTTTCAGCGCCGGTGATAACGGTTTTCGCCCGCTGTACTCAGGCGGGTTGGTGGTGGCAAACAGGTGGAAGCCCGGATGGGCATCACCGGCCAGAATATCGTTTAACTCACCTTCCAGATGCTGGCTATCGATCAGATTCATTTCCGAAATCACCACGATGCCGCCCTTAATTTTTGCCGTCCGGATCTTTTCACACAGTTTGTCCCAGGAACAATCACAGGCATTCAGGTAAAAGACTTCCGGCATGGATTCCTGCCGTGCTTCTGCCTGCTGTTTGACACTTTCAATCATCAGGTACAGCGTGGCATCCTTACCCCGTCCAGCCGGGCCTTCAATCAGAGTCGCCTGACGACCGTCGTGTTTTCTGTTGAGATGATAAGCCTGCTGACAGCGGCTTAAGTCCTGTCCAAGCCGTTTTGCCAGTTCGCGGACTGCCGATCCGGAGGTATCAAATTCAGGTCGGGTTTGTTCGGTGAAATTTATGAAGGCCTGGTGAATATCCGGCAGGGTCTGGTTATGCACTTTGTCGCTCAGTGTGTTGTCCGGTTCGAAACGGGCAGCAAACCAGATGTCCAATGCTAACTGGGCATCCTTATGGGCCTCGCTGATTTCGGGACCCAGAAGATCCCGAAAAACTTGTTGGATCAGACTGTTGATTTGCTCAGAGGTAACAGGGGCAGCTGTGGGTAGCGCACGATCCAGATACCAACCCACCCAACTGCAGATGTCCGTTAAATCCCTGGGGGTAAACTCATGCTCAGGCAACAACTCCTGATAATATTGCCAGAGCACCATCACGCTCTGTGTGGCACTGTGTGCAATGTCGTTTATTTCAGGCTCCGGCAGATGCCGTTGTAACTGATTGACCAGAGCCGGTTCCACCACGCAGTCCCGAAGGAAAGCCTGATCCAGACGAGGGTAGTAAGCTCTGGGCAGCTTTTCTTGCAGAGCCGGGTCCAGTTGGCGTCCGGCGTAATGATCCGGGTTGCCGGTGAGAATTACCCGGTGTTTAGTGCCGACCGGAACAGGTTGACCGCCTACATAGATACAGGGCTCCGGCTCCCATAAGCCATTCAATGACGCCAGTAATCCCGTTTTAGCCAGGTTGGCTTCATCCAGCACCAGAGTGACGAATTTGTCATTTTCGTCGGGTTTAATACTGGCCCATTCCATCAGCGCCCGGTTTTGCTGTGCCATAGAACGGTCACCATCGGCATATTCCTGCCACCGCCATTGTTTCATCAGGGTCTGTTCGCTGTCAGAAGGTCCAAGGGAAATCACCGCAGCCTGTCCTGAAGCTTTCGCCACTTTGGCAGAAAAGTAACTTTTCCCGGTGCCGGTTTCCCCCTGCAGGAAGATAACGGGAGAGTCCGCAAGCCGGTCATGGAGTCGCGATAATCGACGGCTTTCTCGATCCTTTTGATTGATCTTGCCGTGATAAAGATCCCGGGCCAGTGCTGATAAGGGTCTGTCAGCGGAGCCCGTCCATTTCAGTGATTCGGACAGTCGATGTTCAATGCGTTCAATGCCTTCTGCTTCAGAATTCGCTGTTCTGGCCCTGTGAAAACAATCGGTGGCCAGAGCATGAAGGGTATCGGATCGGGTCTGCCCCGGTGGCAGGGCCAACTGCCAGCCAGAAGCCAGTGCATCTTGCAAACGTTTAATCTGTCTGCTTGGCCAGATGGTCAATGATTGACAGGGTTCCGCTGTTGCCGGGTCAATTTCCAGCTGATACGCCATTGTATCTCGTTGTGCTTCAGGCCTGTGGGCCACGATTATGGCACAGAGCCTGTCCAGAGTTTTTTTTTGGGCCCACCCTGGCATTGGACTTTCATAGGACAGCTGAAACCCGGTGTCCTTAAATATTACCGGGTCAAATGCCCTGGCCAGTTGCCAAAGGTTTTGCTTCACAAACGCTCTATCCAATTGCAGGGCACTATTGATGATGGCATTTAACCTGTCCGGGTCTACCGAGGCCGTTTGATCCACATTCGGAATTTTACGGGTGTCTAGTATCTTCTTATTATGGGTGTCTAGTATCTTTGCATTCGGATTTTTATGGGTGTCCAGTATCTTATTTAACCTGTCCGGGTCTACCGAGGCCGTTTGATCCACATTCGGAATTTTATGGGTGTCTAGAACTTCAAGAACTTTATGGGTGTCCAGTATCTTATTTTTTTTATGGGTGTCTAGAATTTCTAGAACTTTATGGGTGTCTAGTATCTTATTTTTATGGGTGTCTAATATCTTACCCGGTAACAAGTGCCAACAGGCCACTTTCATGAAATCACGCACGGGCGGATGCTGCCGGGTGCCATGGGTGATGACGCTATTGATGGCCTTGCGCCAGTGGCGAGGTAGAAGCTGTGCGGCATGGTCAAACTGCTTTGCCCTTCGGGCAGCCAGTATCAGGTTATTCAACAACCCTTCGGTTATTTCTGGCAGAGGGTTACACAGGTGAGCAGGTACGGTTTCAAACGCTTTGTAAAGGTCATTAAGCGCCTGTTCTGGCAGTTCAGTCCGGCAGATATCGTGCTTGTGGGCATTGATATCCCAGGGGTCGACCTCAGGACACGGCTTACCCTTGGCAATCATTGCACTCCATACTGAGGAGGGGCTTTTCGCAGTCTCAGGCCAGAGCAGGGTGAAATGAGCTTTTGGGTAGGCCTGTAATTGACCATTGACCAACAGAGGTTGGTCGACAGCAAGAGGTTCCAGAAGCTGCTGCAGGGTTGGATTACTTTCCAGCCCTCTGAATACCACCGGCTTGCCAGTGGTTAATGCCATCTGCAACTTACTCTGACGTCGCCCAAAATGCGCCTTTTGTTCCGAGGTGATATGGATATTATCAAATAGCTGGCTGAAGCTGGTCTGTTCATTGACCTGAATGAGCAGAGGGGTTTCCGGCTGATTATTGATCCAATAACTTGCCTGGACAGGTCGCTGGTAAGTTATGGTATCAAAGGCGGCGTGATTTCTGATTGGTTGTTCATTGTTTTCTGCCAGTCCCAATGCCTTCGGCTGACGTCTTGAATCAGCCACCTGAAGTTGAGGCTTGACGCCGGTCGTCTCGCGAATCGTCTGCAGTGAACCCAGCAAACGAAACCAGAGTGCCTCCGTGAGGGGGGAGGTTACAGTGACGACACCACCCGCTCGAATCTGTTTCAACAGACGGGTGTTAGGTATTGCATAGCCTTCCGGGGCAATGGCAATGGGGTTCAGCCATTGGGTAATATTACTCTGGTTAATAATGATCGGGCTTCTTGATGCGTTCTTTCTCTTGTCACCTTTTTTGAAACGAGAGTGGAACAGACTCTTGAACAATGAGTGAAGCTCGTTATTCCTTACCGGCATCCGGTAAAACTGAACATCGTCGGGTAACGGACAGATCTTGCCATTGCTCTCAAAACACTTTTTCGCCAGCATCTGTCGAATCATCTGTTCAAAGGCCAGATCCTGCCAGTTAGCCCCTTTCAGAATCACCCGTTGTCCAGCTCTCAATAACTCAAGCCTGCCGGGTATGTGCCGGATTCGCCCCTGTTTATCCACACCGGGGCCGCCCAGCAGTAACTGTCGCCAGTGAGCGTGCAAATGGCAGTCAATCAAAACGGTATTGTCGTCATCCATGGCGCTTTCGGCAGAGGGGAGTTCAGTCAATACCGGAGGAACCTCGTCGATATCCATTACTGGGTCATCGCCGGTCTGTGCCTCGAATTGCCAGGTATTTCCCGGTCGATTAATTCTCCGCCAGAAATCAGCGCCGGGTGCGTCATCACGCTCGCCAATCGATGCCAGCTGGGCAGGATCTGCTACGACCAGCAGAGAAACATGCCCGCCCAGGGGGCGTTTCCTGCGATTGATTTTGTCGTACAGGCAGGGGTTATCCGGGTCCAGCAGATCGTTAAATTTAGGTAGATCATCGCTGCTGAGATGTCGGATATCCATCACCAGAGTCAGCGGCTGTGAGCTTTCAAACAGCTTGCCTGAGCGCAGAGTATGACGACCATCGCCGGAAATGCTCAGCCGACTCACCAGGTTAGCCTGTGAGAGGTCATCGGGGTGGGAAATAACAGTAACATCCTGATGTTCATCAAAGGTCCTGGCAATCAGGAGCTGTCGAACTTCATCATCACTGGCGACAAAACGAAAATCGAAGGAATGAGTCGCCTTTTGGAGCGTGGAATCCATTGAAGAGACGGTTCTCAGTCTGTCAGGCAAGGTTTCCGGAGATGATGATCTCTTTAGTCTGGACCTCACTTCAGAGCAGCTTCTTACAGTCTTCTTTTGCTTTGACGATACATCCAGCCTTGCTATCTTGGCTGCCACGCCATGATCAAGGGAGCCAGGATGCAGAGCGTGTTTTTTTCTACCTCTATCAATCTGACCATCCATAGTCAATCTCCTCCAATGCAATCTGAAGAACCAAATTGAAGTTGTTTAATAATTTGACCTTCAGATTGATCGTAAGTTCCATTTAAACAGGCAGCCGCAACTATGGCAGATGCGATAGCCTCATGAGATATGCATGGATACTGGTCATCTGAGAGGAAAACACACCCCGGGTTTACATGAGTTAGTCACAGAGCGAATCCAGATTCAGGGTGTTGAAAAACTCTTCGGCAATTTTTGTCAGCTCATCGGTTCTGAGCACCAGAGCGTTATTGGCATTGAGTGCCTGCCTCAAGTAGGTATCCTTAACAGCTTCCTGAACGGATTCGCTAAGGAATCCGCCACGAATACAACACATCATGGCAAACAACTCTTCTGGTGAAGATGGATCATGAGCACCATAGGTGCGACCCAAGTTGAAATCATTCTCGAAGTAAGCATCGACCCAACAATAGGTTAAGCTACCGCCGTTCGAGTGTGTCACTTCATAAAGGTAATGACTGAAGGCCTGCATAATCGCCTGTGTGCATTTGTCCTTAGAATGACCCAGAAGCTCTTTTTTCTTCCATGACGACTGATCTTGAACTTGCTCACCTGACGAGTCCCTTGAACTATCGTCCATATCCACACAGTCAATATCGCTATTGCTGTCGATATCGCTATCAACAAGATCATCGCTATCAATAAGATCATCGCTATCAATAAGATCATCGCCTGAAACATCATAAGGCACGTTTTTGTCACGATCTCTTTCGGGACAAGGACTATCCAGTTCATGTTGGAGTCGTTGTGTCTCCTCATTGAATTGATTGAGTTTTTCTAGCATCTGCTTCAGATTCGGGCTGTTCTCAACTTTCCGTTGAAACAGAGCTTCGGCCTTTTCACGTATCGCTCGAATGTTCTTTAGTCTTCCCAGTATAATCACCGGACGGTGGTTCACTTTACCCGAGTTTAATTGCTCAAATGCGGGCTGGTGCAAAAGCATTCTTTCTACATTCGGAATTCCCTTAGGTTCATCCGTCCAGGTTTTCTTTAGGGATGAGCGGGTGATTTTGTCTTCAAGGAATGATGAAAAACCTTCATGGCAATGAGTGATGAAAAAGGCATTACTTTTTACTTGCCGGAAGCGTTGATAAGCCAGCCGCCATAACTGACTATTTTTTTCTCTGGCCAATAATTCTCTATACCACTTTGTCAGGCAAAGAGCGGCTTTATCTTTCAGTTCATCGACTCCTTCCAGAAGCAGCAATAGATCGTGATGTTGATGGGCCTCTATAGTATCCCCTGAGTAGACCGGCAGTGGGTCCAGCCAGCCCGATGCCAGTGCTTCACGGGCAAAGTGAATAACCGAACGCCTGGTTAAGTTACTGCGTTTCAGTAAATTCACTATTAAGCTCAACCACTTTTGGGCTCTTTCTCCGCCCTGATCAATCATTTCTGAATGGAATGACTTGAGCTGTTCAATCACCAGATCTTCATCATTGTTGGACAACATGCGTTTGACTGCCTCCAATATCGGATTAAATGGCTCCCTGTAATAGTCCAACGCTTTTTCTCCTGGTAAAGCGATCGTTGACATGCCCATGGAAAAACCAGTTGAATCTTTTTCCTGCCAAAGTTTCTGCAGTATTTCGGGAATACTTAGATGGGTTTCTGGCAATACACTTTTTTTCTCAAGGGCTTTGTTCAGTTTCTCAAGGCTCATGCCACAGGCTTTAGCCAGGGTTTGTTGTTGTGCTAAATCAGCCCCTTTCATGAGTTTCTTAATCTTCTTTGTTGCAGTGCTGGAACCTGGGACTTTCCTGGTGGGCTGGAAGTGAGACAGGATTTCTTTGTTCTCGTCAGGTGCCCCGCCTAGATCCGCTGTCTCCCAGGTTTGGCCTTTATCGACAGAATATTCGGCAAAACTGTGGACGAAGCTATCAATTTGCCGACAGGGAATCCCGAAATAACGACAAAAAGCAATAAAAACAGGCACACGGTGGCGGCAGCTCCCTTGCCGCTTTGTTACCAGGAATTTAAAGAAATTTTCACCGCTCTCTGCCTTAGCCTCACCGGAAAACTGTTGACAATACTTTGTGATCGCTTTAATGCGTTGTGTCGTGTCTTTAGTGTCTCTTATGGTCCGTAAAAGCTTCTCTATTTTGTGTGGGTGTCCACTAATACTTCCACCAATAGTCCCAACAGTCTCAAAGAATTTGTCCAGTACTGTTTTCATACCTTCTGAACAGTGGCTGTCAAACAGTGTTGATTGTGCTCGTCGGAATTCTTTAGCCGCTGTTTTTTCGCCAGGCTTTCCGGGTTCTACAACATAAGCAATGCGAAGAGTGTTTTTGCCTTTGGCCTCTGAAATAGACAGTGTATGAAGTCCGGTATATCGGTCCCTGAGCAGGGTATATTCGGGTTCTACAGGTTGACTGAAGAAACTCATTGCCCAGTTGTGCCAGCTCAATGCCAGATCGGGTTCAACACGCAGGGCCACGATATAGTCGTCAGGCGTCAGGCTGGGTAATACATATTGACCATCGTTTGACGACGCTATGAAGGTGGCCAGTGTTTGCTTGCTGGTTAACGTCACTTCCTGGTCAGGCCCCGGTAACCGTTCAGGCGTTAGGGTTTCGACCCCCAGAATGTTCTTACTGATCTCGCTCACTTCGATATCACCCTCAGCAGTCACATCAATATTCTTTGCCTGGCAGCGATACATTGGGGAAGTGGGGTAATGGGTATTAAAAATCATATGATCGTCAACTTGTGACTTCTTCAGGTGCTTATAGTTCGTGCGCCGGTCCAGGAACTCAGTCTGTTCCCCGCTTATATCTGGAATGCGTTTTTCAGGAGCCTTATTACCGCCGATGGCTACCGCTTTTTTAGTATGATCGTCCACACCATGCTTCGACAGATGACTGATTTGATGCCAGAACGCAGGCCAATATTGAACGGCATTGGCGTTCCACGCACTTATCTGCCTGTCAGCCTCATGAAGGTAAGGACGGGAAGCCGATAATGTCAGCGTTTGTTTCTCTTCTTCCGTCAGTTGAAATACGCTATCAGCGCCCACACCCATCTGGCAAAACACACCTTCAAACCAGCATTGCTGCCAGCGTCGGTACAGTACCCTTGTGAGAATATCGTCCGACTTCTTCGGCTCCAGAGAAAGACCAGATGCCTGCCATCTGGCCTGAGCCACTTCCTTGATAATTTCCGCTCTGGCTTCCTCTACAGTCAGATCAGTCTTGATGTGAATTTCATGTTTTCCATCAATACTGTTGTGGTCGCTGCCCCGTATCAACCAGGGTCGATCTATGCCCGGTACCGTTTCGTTGAACCAACGGCAAAGTTCAGAATCAAACTCTCCTTTATCCATGACAAGAGCCGAGGACTCGGGCAGTTCCTCCAGCGATATTCTGGCGGCCATCAGATAGAGCCGGTAGTACTTATTGAGGCATTGATGAAGACTGTCTTCGGTAAAATCGCCCCCTCTGGTAATAGCCTTTGCGACATTCTGTAAATCGAGGCTGGTAGGCTGCAATGGCAGGTTTTTCTGTTGCAGGTAAGCCCTTAAAAGACAATGTTTCTCTGTCAGCTTTTTAGCGGCGAATTTCCCTTGAGAAGACTCTGGCAACACTTTTTCGGCAATGTTCTGTAATTCGGTCGGGTTGTACTGCCGGATGGGCAAATGTCGAAAGCGCCCTTTCAGCGCCGGTGATAAGGGTTTTCGCCCGCTGTACTCAGGCGGGTTGATGGTGGCAAACAGGTGGAAGCCCGGATGGGCGTCACCGGCCAGAATATCGTTCAATTCGCCTTCCAGGTGCTGGCTGTCGATCAGATTCATTTCCGAAATCACCACGATGCCACCCTGCACTTTGGCTTTCTGGATCACTTCACACACTCTGTCCCAGGAACAATCACAGGCATTCAGGTAAAAGACTTCCGGCATCAATTCTTGCCGTTGTTCAGCCTGCTGTTTGACACTTTCAATGATCAGGTTCAGCGTGGCATCCTTACCCCGTCCAGCCGGGCCTTCAATCAGTGTTGCCTGACGACCGCCGTGTTTTCTGTCGAGATGATAAGCCTGCTGACAGCGGTTTAAGTCCTGGCCAAGCCGTTGCGCCAGTTCACAGACTGCCGATCCGGAAGTATCAAAGTCTGGTCGTATTGTTTTGCTGACTGTTCTGAAGGCCTTCTGAATATCTGACAGCGTCTTGTTACGAACTCTGTCGCTCAGGCTGTTCTCCGGTTCGTAACGGACAGCAAACCAGATTTCCAGTGCTGACAGGGCATCCTGATGAGTTTCGCTGATTTCCGGCCCCAGTACGTCCCGAAAACTATGTTGGATCAAACTGTTTATTTGCTCACAGGTAACCCTGTCTCCTTTGGATAACGCACGATCCAGATACCAACCCACCCAACTGCAGATATCCGTTAAATCCCTGGGGGTAAACTCATGGTCGGGCAAGAGTTCCTGATAATATTGCCAGAGTGCCATCACATTTTTGCTGGCGTCGTGTGCAGTGTCGTTTATTTGATGCCCCGAAAGATGCCGTTGTAAATGCCTGACCAGGGCCGGTTCCACCACCCTGTCCCGAAGAAATGCCTGATCCAGGCGTGGGTAGTAAGCTCTGGGCAGTTTCTCTTTCAGGGCCGGGTCCATTTGGCGCCCGGAG
Source organism: Endozoicomonas sp. ALD068 (assembly GCF_049310145.1). Taxonomy (NCBI): domain Bacteria; kingdom Pseudomonadati; phylum Pseudomonadota; class Gammaproteobacteria; order Oceanospirillales; family Endozoicomonadaceae; genus Endozoicomonas; species Endozoicomonas sp. ALD068. The sequence continues at coordinate 6,335,254 of NZ_JBLYNU010000004.1, read as the reverse complement.
TATTGATCCGGGTTACCGGTGAGAATCACCCGGTGTTTTGGGCTGACCCCGACAGGATGACCATTCACATAGATGTAGGGTTGCGGTTCCCATAAGCCGTTCAATGAGGCCAGTAATCCGGCTTGGGTCAGGTTGGCTTCATCCAGAACCAGGGTAATGTATTCAGCGTGTTTGTTGGATTTGGTCTTGGCCCATTCCATCAGCGCCCGGTTTTGCTGCACCATAGCGCGGTCGCCATCGGCGTGTTCCTGCCACTGCCAGCATTTCATCAGGGTTTGTTCGCTGTCAGAAGGTCCAAGGGAAATCACTGACGCCTGTCCTGAAGCGTTCGCCATCTTCGCTGAGAAATAACTTTTTCCGGTGCCGGTTTCCCCCTGCAGGAAGATAACAGGAGAGTCTGTAAGCCGGTCATGGAGTCGTGACAATCGACGGCTTTCGCGATCCTTCTGACTCACCCTGCCGCGATAAAGATCCCGGGCCAGTGCTGACAAGGGCTTATCAGTGGGGCCCGTCCATTTCAGTGATTCAGAGAGTCGATGTTCTATGCGTTCAATGCCTTCTGTCTTGGAATTCGCTGTTCTGGCCCTGTGAAAACAATCGCTGGCCAGAGCCTGAATGGCATCGGATCGAGTCTGCCCCAACGGCAAAGTTAACTGCCAGCCACAAGCCAATGCATCCTGCAAACGTTTAATCTGTCTTGATGGTCTGATGGCTAACTGTCTATATCGCTTTGCTGCCGCCGGATTGACTCCCAACTGATACGCCATTGCCTGTCGATGTTCTTCAGGACCATGGGCCACAAGCAGGGCACAAAGTCTGTCCAGAACTCCTTTCTTATCTGACGATGAAATTGGACTTCCATAGGACAGAAGTAATCCTTTGGATTCAGTGTCATTAAATACTGTCGGATCAATGGCTCTGGTCAGTTGCCAGAAGTTCTGCTTCACAAACGCTCTGTCCAACTTCGGGGCACTGTTGATGATGGCATTTAACTGTTCAGGGTCTACCGAGGCGGCTTGATCCTTATCCGGCTTCCTATGAGCATCCGCTGCCTTATCCGGTAACAAGTGCCAACAAGCCACTTTCATAAAATCCCGCACTGGCCGATGCTGACGGGTGCCATGAGTGATGACGCTATCAATGGCCTTGCGCCAGTGGCAAGGTAAAAGCTGTTTCGACTGGTCAACCTGCTGTGCCCGCCGGGCAGCCAGTATCAGGTTATTCAACAAGCCTTCGGTCATTTCAGGCAGAGGGTTACAAAGGTTGCCAGGTACGGTTTTAGACGCTTCGTAAAGTTGATTAAGCGCTCGTTCCGGCAGCTCAGTCCGGGAGAGACCATTTTTGCGGGCATTGATCTCCCAGAAATCGACCTCAGGACAGCAGTCAGCCGTGGCGACCATTGTGTTAAATAGTGAAGAGGAGCTTCTCGCAGACTCGGGCCAGAGCAGGGTGACACGGGCGTCCGGGTAGGCCTGTAATTGGCCATTCACCAACAGAGGCTGTCCAACCAGCAGGGGTTCCAGAAGCTGCTGAAGCGTTGGATTGCTTTCCAGCCCCCGCAAAACGACCGGCTTCCCAGCGGTTAATGCCTCCTGCAATGGACTCTGCTGTCGTCCAAAATGTGCCTTTTGTTCCGAGCTGATATGGATATTATCGAATAACTGACTGAAGCTCGTCTGCTCATTGATCTGAATCACCAGAGCTGCTTTCTGGTGATGATTGATCCAATGACTTGCCTGGGCATATTGCTGATAAGTGAAGGTTCTGAAGGCAGGATAATCTCTGACTTTTTTCTGTGGCTGATGGCTTCTGAACAAAGGATGTTCATTGCTCTCTTTCAATCCCAGTGCCTTCGGCTGCTGTCTTGTATGGGCCACCTGAAGTCGGGGTTTCAGGCCGGTCGTCTTGCCAATAGTCTGCAGTGCGCCCAGCAAACAGAACCAAAGTGCCTCAGTGAGGGGAGAAGTTATGGTGACAGTTCCACCGTCCCGAACCTGTTCCACAAGAAGGGTGTTAGGGACTGCATAGCCTTGTGGAACAATAGCAACAGGATTCAGCCATTGGCTAATATTACTCTGGTTAATAATGATCGGGTTGCCTGATGCGGGCTCCTTATCGAGTGCTTTTTCACCTTCCTTGTCGCCTTCTTTGTCAGGAGAATGGAACAGGCTTTGGAACAGTGAATAAAGCTCGTCGCTCCCTACCGGCATCTGATAAAACTGAACATTGTCGGGTAAAGAACAGATCTTTCCATTGCTTTCAAAGCACTGTTGCGCCAGCATCCGTCGAATCGTCTGTTCAAAAGCGAGATCCTGCCAGTTGGCTCCTTTCAGAATGACCCGTTGTCCGGCCCGCAATAGCTCTAGTCTGCCGGGGAGGTGCCGGATTCGTCCCTGTTGATCGACACCGGGACCGCCCAGCAGCAACTGTCGCCAGTGGCTGTGCAAGTGACAGTCAATAACAAGGGTATTGTCTTCGTTCGTAGCGCTTTCAGCAGCAGGGAGTTGAGGCAATAGCGGAGCAATCTCGTCGATATCCATTGACGGGCCATTGCCAGTTTGTGCGTTGAACTGCCAGGTATTTTCCGGTCGATTAATTCGCCGCCAGAAATCAGCCCCCGGTGCATCGGCCCCCGATGCGTTCTCACACTGGCCAACCGATATCAACTGTGCAGGGTCTGCCAGGACCAGCAAAGAAACATGCTCACCCAGAGGGCGTTTCTTCTGGCTGAGTTTGTCGTAAAGACTGGGGGTATCCGGGTCCAGCAGGTCGTTAAATTCAGGCAGTTCTTCGCCGGTGAGCTTTCGGATATCCATCACCAGAGTCAGTGGCTGGGAACTTTCAAACAGTTTGCCCGGATAGAGACTGTGGCGACCATCGTCGGAAATACTCAACCGGGTCACCAGGTTAGCCTGTGAGAGGTCATCGGGATGGGAAATAACAGTAACATCCTGATGTTCATCACAGGTCCTGGCAATCAGGAGCTGTCGAACTTCATCATCACTGGTGACAAAACGAAAATCGAAGGCACAAGGGGGCTTTTGGAGCCTTGAATCCAATAAGGATACGGTTCTTGGTCTGTCAGGCAAGGTTTTCGAAGATGGCGATCTCTTTATTCTGGACCTTACTTCAGAGCAGCTTCTTACAGCCTTCTTTTGCTTTGATGATAAATCCAGCTTTGCCATCTTGGCTGCCGCGCCATGATCAAGGAGGTTTGGATCCAGAGCGTTTTTTTTTCTACCTTCGTCAATCTGACCATCCATAGTCAATCTCCCCACTGCTATCTGAAGAATCAAGTTGAAGTTATCTGATAATTTGACCTTTAAATTGATCGTAAGTTCCATTTAAATAGGCAGCCGCAACCATCATTCCCAGTTTCACTCCCGTCATTCGAGGCTGTCGCAAAATTCCAACAACTCGTAAAACTCGTTCCCATGCTCTGAGGGTGTCGCAAAAGCCCAACAACTCGTTCCCATGCTCTGAGGTCGTCATTCCCGCGAAGGCGGGAATCCAGCGCCAACGGTGGATCTCTGCCTTCTCGGGGATGACAAGGCCAGGGGGACACCGGTCAGTATGGTTCTGGTGGTGAGTCAGTGTGGATTCCCGCCTTCGCGGGAATGACGAGAATGAAGCCGGGAATGACGGGAATGAAGCCGGGAATGACGGGAGTCAACTCGTTCCCACGCTGGAGAGAGTTTTGCGACACCCTCCAATTCGAGGGTGTGATGTCAAGGCTTTTAAAATGATTCAGACAACGAATTCAAATTCAAGCTGTCCAAAAACTCTACTCGTTCCCATGCTCTGAGGTCGTCATTCCCGCGAAGGCGGGAATCCAGCGCCAACGGTGGATCTCTGCCTTCTCGGGGATGACAAGGCCAGGGGGACACCGGTCAGTATGGTTCTGGTGGTGAGTCAGTGTGGATTCCCGCCTTCGCGGGAATGACGAGAATGAAGCCGGGAATGACGAGAATGAAGCCGGGAATGACGAGAATGAAGCCGGGAATGACGGGAGTCAACTCGTTCCCACGCTGGAGAGAGTTTTGCGACACCCTCCATTCGAGGGTGTGATGTCAAGGCTTTTAAAATGATTCAGACAACGAATTCAAATTCAAGCTGTCCAAAAACTCTACTCGTTCCCATGCTCTGAGGTCGTCATTCCCGCGAAGGCGGGAATCCAGCGCCAACGGTGGATCTCTGCCTTCTCGGGGATGACAAGGCCAGGGGGACACCGGTCAGTATGGTTCTGGTGGTGAGTCAGTGTGGATTCCCGCCTTCGCGGGAATGACGAGAATGAAGCCGGGAATGACGAGAATGAAGCCGGGAATGACGAGAATGAAGCCGGGAATGACGAGAATGAAGCCGGGAATGACGGGAGTCAACTCGTTCCCACGCTGGAGAGAGTTTTGCGACACCCTCCAATTCGAGGGTGTGATGTCAAGGCTTTTAAAATGATTCAGACAACGAATTCAAATTCAAGCTGTCCAAAAACTCTACTCGTTCCCATGCTCTGAGGTCGTCATTCCCGCGAAGGCGGGAATCCAGCGCCAACGGTGGATCTCTGCCTTCTCGGGGATGACAAGGCCAGGGGGACATCGGTCAGTATGGTTCTGGTGGTGAGTCAGTGTGGATTCCCGCCTTCGCGGGAATGACGAGAATGAAGCCGGGAATGACGAGAATGAAGCCGGGAATGACGGGAATGACGGGAATGAAGCCGGGAATGACGGGAATGACGGGAATGAAGCCGGGAATGACGGGAATGAAGCCGGGAATGACGGGAATGAAGCCGGGAATGACGGGAGTCAACTCGTTCCCACGCTGGAGAGAGTTTTGCGACACCCTCCATTCGAGGGTGTGATGTCAAGGCTTTTAAAAAGATTCAGACAACGAATTCAAATTCAGGCTGTCCAAAAACTCTCCGGCAATTTTTGTCAGTTCATTGGGTTTCAGGACCAGGGCATTACTGGCGTTGAGTGCCTGCCTTATGTAGTCATCCCTGATAAATTTCTGAAAAAAGAAGTTGGTACCAATTTCTAACATCATGGCATGCAGCTCTGCTGGAGAGGATGGATCATGAGCGCCACAGGAGTGTGGCCCGGCGTAAGCATTGGTCCAAAAATACGTTAAGCAACCGCCGTTCGAGTTTGCCACTCCATACAGATAATGACTGAAGGCTTGCTTAATTGCTTCCCAGCATTGTTTTTTAAAATTTTCCAAAAGGTCAGATGATTCCTCATCAGGTTTTTCTTTGATGTCTTCCAATAACTGCTTCAAGCTCGGGCTATTCTCAGCTTTTAGTTGGATCAGAGCCCCGGCCTTTTCAATTAACCCGCAGTCGAACCATAAAGGTCGCCCCAGCATAATCACCGGACGGTGGTTCGCCGTGCCAGGGTTTAACCGCGCAAAGGCGGGCTGATGCACCAGCATTCGTTCAATATTCGGAACTCCCTGAGGTTCGTCCGTCCAGGCGGTCTGTAAGGATGAGTGGGCCATTTTATTTTCAAGGAGTGGCGAAAACCCACCATGACAATGAGTGACGAAAAAGGAATAATCTTCGTAGTTTTGTAAATAGCCAAAAATGTATCGCCATTCATGGCTGTTTTTTTCCCTGGAGAATAATTCCGTATACCACTTTTTCAGGCAATGGTTAGCATTTACCTTCAATTCATCGATGCTTTCCAGACGCGCTAATAGCTGATGATGCTGAGCGGCATTCATAACATGGTTATAGTAGATCGGCAGTGGATCCAACCAACCCGATACCAGGGCTTCATGGGCAAGGCGAATAAACGGAGGTATGGCCAGGGATTTGCTATCCAATAAACTATTCATTGATCTCAACCACCTTGTTGGGATTGATCCACCCTGAGCAACTATTTTTGAGTACAATAACTTGAGTTGTCCAATGACCTGATCGGCATTATCGTTGGACAATATTTTTCTTACTGCATCCGACATCGTTGTATGTTCATTCTCATCATTGTTATAGACCTCAGCGATCAAAATCCTGTCGCGATATCTTAATGCTTCTTTTTCCAATAATATTGAGACACCCATGGAAAAACTGGCTAAATCTCCTTCCTGCCAAAGTTTGTCTACCATATCGGAGCTGCTTAGACTGCCTTTTGGCAATGCACCGTTAGTCTCAAGGGCTTTGTTCAGTTCCCCAATGCTGATGCCGCAGGAGCTAGCCAGAGCTTGCTGTTGTGCCAGGTCAGCACCTTTCAGGAGCTCCTTCAGTTTCTTTGACTCAGTGCCAGAACCACTGACCCTCCTGGTAGGCTGGAAGACAGACGGGGTTTCTGTCACCTCGGCAGGCGCCCCGAGCAAATTCACTGACTCCCAGGTTTGGCCGCTATCCATGGAACACTCGGCAAAGGCGTGAGTAAGGTTGCCAATTTGCCGACACGGAATCCCGAAATAGCGACATAAAGCGACAAAAACAGGCACACGATGACGACAGCTTCCTTGCCGTTTTGTTACCAGGAATTGAAAGAAATTTTCATTGCTCTCTGCTACGGCGTTACCGGAGAACTGTTGGCAATAGTCCTTGATCGCCTCAATGCGTTGCGTCGTGTTTTTAGCGTTTTTGATTTTCCATAAAGGCAGCTGTTCTGCGGTTGGTTGTTGCAGGCCTTCAATGGTCTTGAACAATCGGTCCAGTACAGTTTTCATACCTTCTGAACAGTGGGCGTCAAAGCGTGTTGCCTGTTTCGGGAGGGCTACTTTGGCGGGTGTTTTCATGCCCGCTTCTCTGGGTTCTACGACATAGGCAGCTTCAATACTCTGGAAGGGTTCGGCCTCAGGAACAGACAGTGTGTGGAGACCAGTATATCGATCCCTGGTCAGATTATATGGCAACTCGGGTTTTATACGCAGGGTGACGATATAGTCGTTAGCCCTCAGGCTGGGCAAGGTACATCGACCCTTGTGCAATGGGATGATCAGGGTCGCCAGTGTTTGATCGCCGGCTAGTGTCACTTCCTGGTCAGGCCCCGGTAAACTGTCAGGTATCAGGGTTTCAACTCCCTGAATATGTTGATCATTAATATCGATCAGTTTGATATCACCCTCGGCGGTCACATAAATATCTTCTGCCTGCCAGCGATACATATTGGTAGGAAAGCTCTCTGTATCAAAAATTTTATGATCGACAACTTGCCGCTGTTCCAGGTACGAATAGTTCGTATTCTGGTCCAATGCTGTAGCCTCTTTCTCATGGACTTCCGGATTGTATTTTTCAGAACTGTCAAGCCAATGGTTCGGCAGATCACTTATCTGTTGCCAAAACGCAGGCCATGATTGAACTTCATTGGCGTTCCACGCCCTTATCAGCTCATCAGCCTTCCGAACATAAGGCAGGCAAGCCGATATTTTCAGCGTTTGTTCCTGTTCTCCTGTCAGAGGGAACAGGTTATTGGCGTCCACGCCCGTGCGACCAAACTCACGAGTAAACCAGCGTCGCTGCCAGTGTCGGTAAAGTGCACGGGTGAGAATATCGTCCGACTCATCCGGCTTCAGGGAAAGACCGGATGCCTGCCATTTGGCTCTGGCCACCCTTTTGATAATTTCCGTTTTGGCTTCCTCTTTACTCAGCTCAGCCTCAATACGAATCTCATGATTGTTTTCATCAATACTGTTGATATCACTGCGTCGTATCAACCACGGACGACTAATGCCCGGTACCCTTTGGTTGAACCAATAGCAAAGTTCAGAATCAAGCTTGCTTTTACCTATGACGAGAGCCGATGATTCTGGCAGTTTCTCCAGCGACAGGTTGGCTGCCATCAGGTAAAGCCGGTAGTGCTTATCAAGGCATTGATGCAGTCCGTTTTCACTAAAATCGCACCCTCTGGTAACAGCCCTGGCAACATTCTGCAGATCAAGGCTGGTCGGCTGCAACGGCAGGTTTTTTCGATGCAGGTAAGCCCTTAATCGGCAATGTAACTGAGTCAGTCTTTCAGCCGCGAATTTCCCCTCCGTGGTCTGAGGCAACACTTTTTCGGCAATGGTCTGCAATTCGGTCTGCTTATACTGCCGGATCGGCAAATGTCTGAAACGGCCTTTCAGAGCCGGTGATAGGGGCTTTCGCCCGCTGTACTCAGGCGGGTTGATGGTGGCAAACAGATGGAAGCCCGGATGAGCATCACCGGCCAGAATATCGTTCAACTCACCTTCCAGATGCTGGCTGTCGATCAGATTCATTTCCGAAATTACCAGAATACCGCCTTGCACTTTTGCTTTCTGGATCGCTTCACACACTTTATCCCAGGAACAATCACAAGCATTCAGGAGAAATATCTCTGGCATGGTTTCTCCCTTTTTCTCAGCCTGTTGTTTAACACTTTCGATCATCAGGTTCAGCGTCGCATCTTTACCCCGTCCAGCCGGGCCTTCAATCAGCGTCGCCTGACGGCCGCCGTGTTTTATCTTGCGATGATAAGCTTGCTGACAGCGACTTAAATCCTGTCCCAGCCGTTGCACCAGCTCACAGACTGCCGATCCGGAGGTATCAAACTCAGGTCGGTTTTTTTCAGCGAATTGCATGAAGGGCTGCTGTATATCGTTCAGGATTTTTATACGAACGTTGTCGCTCAATGTGTTGTCCAGTGGGTAACGGGCAGCAAACCAGATTTCCAGTGCCGAAAGGGCATCCTGTTGAGTCTCGCTGATTTCGGGACCCAGTAGATCCCGGAAACTTTGCTGGATCAAACTGTTCACTTGCGCACAGCTAACACGGTCTCCTTTGGATAACGCACGATCCAGATACCAGCCCACCCAACTGCAGATATCGGTTAAATCCCTGGGGGTAAACTCATGCTCTCGTAACAGTTCCTGATAATATTGCCAGAGTGTCATCACACTCCCGGCAGCACTGGGTAGAATTTTGTTTATTTGAGGTCCTGTCAGATGTCGTTGTAACTGATTGAACAGAGCCGGTTCCACCACTCTGTCCCGAAGGAATGCCCGGTCTAACCGAGGGTAGTAAGCCCTGGGCAGTTTCTCTTTCAGGACTGGGTCCAGCTGGCGCCCGGAATAATGATCCGGGTTGCCGGTGAGAATTACCCGGTGTTTTGCGCTGACCCTGACAGGATGACCATTTACATAGATGCAGGGTTGCGGTTCCCACAAACCGTTCAATGACGCCAGCGATCCGGCTTTGGCCAGATTGGCTTCATCCAGCACCAGGGTGATAAAGTTTCCTCCGACACAGCCTTCGTCTGTGTCGGATCGGGTCCTGGCCCATTCCATCAACGTCCGGTTCTCCAGCTTCATAGAGCGGTCGCCATCGGCGTGCTTCTGCCACTGCCAGCGTTTCATCAGGGTCTGTTCGCTGTCACAAGGTCCAAGGGAAATGATCGCAGCCTGGCCTGAAGCCTTGGCCACTTTGGCAGAAAAGTAACTTTTTCCGGTGCCGGTTTCCCCCTGCAGGAATATAACGGGAGAGTCAGTAAGCCGGTCATGGAGTCGGGATAATCGACGACTTTCACGATCCTTCTGACCCATCTCGCCGTGATAAAGATCATGAGCCAGTGCTGACAGGGACTGATCATTGGAACCCGTCCATTTCATTGATTCAAACAGTCGATTTTCTATGCGTTCAATGCGCTCTGCGTCAGGATTCTCAGTGACATATTCTCCCCTGGCAATATGGAAACAATCAGTGGCCAGGGCGTGAATGACATTGGATCGGATCTGCCCCGCTGGCAAAATTAACAGCCAGCCACAAGCCAGTGCATCCTGCAAACGTTTAATCTGTCTTGCTGGCCTGATGGCTAAGGGTTGAGAGAGCTCTGCTGTAGCCGGATCGACTTCCAACTGATACGCCATTGCATCCCGTTTTTCTTCAGGCCCGTGAGCCGCGATCAGGGCACAGAGTCTGTCCAGAGCTTCTTCTTGATTGCTCAGTGGAAATGGACTGCCATATCTCAGTCGTAATTGCTGGGCTTTAAATACTGCCGGGTCAAAGGCTCTGGCCAGTTGCCAAAGGTTTTCCTTCACAAACTCTCTATCCAACCGTGGGGCACTAATGATGATCTCATACAAGCGATCCGGGTCTACCCATGCAGCTTGATTCTCATTTGGCTTTTTATTGATATCCAGCGTCTTATCCGGTAGCAAGTGCCAACAAGCCACTTTCATAAAATCACGCACAGATGGATGTTGCCGGGCGCCATGAGTGACGACACTGTTGATGGCCTTTCGCCAGTGGCAGGGCAGGAGCAGTGTCGACTGGTCAACCTGTTGTGCTCTGCGGGCAGCGAGTATCAGGTTATTCAACAAGCCTTCGGTGATTTCAGGCAGAGGTTTACAAAGGCCGCCGGGTACGGTTTCAAAGGCTTCGTAAACTTCATTAAGCACTTGTTCTGGCAGCTCAGCCCGGTGGATACCATGCCTGAGGGCATTGCTCTCCCAGATATCAACCTCAGGACAGGGTTTACCCATGGCAACCATCAAGCTCAATACTGAAGAGGGGCTTTTCGCAGACTCAGGCCAGAGTAGGGTGACATGAGCGTCCGGGTAGGCCTGTAATTGGCCACTTACCAACAAAGGTTGCCCAACAACCAGGGGCTCCAGAAGCTGCGCAAGTGCGGGATTACTCTCGAGTCCCAGGATTACTACCGGCTTACCAGCGGTTAATGCCTTCTGGAAATCACTTTGACATCGCCCAAAATGGGCTTTTTGTTCCGAGGTTATATGGATATTGTCAAATAGCTGGCTGAAGCTTGTCTGCTCATTGACCTGAATGACCAGAGGTGCTTTCGGGTGATCATTGATCCAATGGCGTGCCTGGGCATTTTGCTGATAAATGACGGTTTCAAAGGCAGCCTGGTCTCCGGTTTTTTCCTGTGGGATGGACAGAGGCTGCTCATCGTTTTCTGCTAATCCCAGGGCTTTCGGCTGCTGTCTTGAATGAGCCACCTGAAGTCGGGGCTCCAGACCTGTTGTCTCGCGAATCGTCTGCAGTGAACCCAGCAAACGAAACCAGAGGGCTTCATTAAGAGCTGAGCTTACGGTGACTGCACCGCCCGCCATAACCTGTTCCAGCAAGCGGGTGTTAGGCGCAGCATAACCTTCCGGGTTAATGGCAACGGGGCTCAGCCATTCGCTAATATTACTCTGGTTAATAATGATCGGGTTTCCCGGTGGGTTATGGGAAAGTCCTGCCTCATCAGGGCGGGACAGGGCCCGGAACAGTGAATGAAGCTCTTCATCCCCTACCGGCATCTGATAAAACTGAACATCGTCGGGTAAATGACAGATCTTGCCATTGCTCTCAAAGCACTTTTGCGCCAGCATTTGTCGCATCGTCTGTTCAAATGCCAGATCCTTCCAGTTGGCTCCTTTCAATATTACCCGTTGTCCGATCTTTAATGATTCAAGCTTGCCGGGGATGTGCCGGATTCGTCCCCTTTTATCCACTCCAGGGCCGCCCAGCAGCAACTGTCGCCAGCTGCTGTGCAGGTGACAATCAATAAGAAGGATATTGTCGTCATCCACAGCGCTTTCAGCAGGGGGGAGCTCAGCCAATACAGGAGGGACTTTGGCTTTTTGTGCGTTGAACTGCCAGGTATTTTCCGGGCAATTAATTCGGCGCCAGAAATCAGCCCCCGGTGCATCGGCCCCCAGTGCTTCGTCACGCTGCCCAACCGATGTTAACTGTGTGGGGTCTGCCAGAACCAGCAAGGAAACGTGCTCCCCCAGGGGACGTTTGTTCTGGCTGACATTGTCGTACAGACAGGGGTTATCCGGATCCAGTAGATCGTTGAATTTTGACAGATCCCCGCTGGTGAGCTTTCGGATATCCAGCACCAGTGTTAATGGTCTTGAACCCTCGAACAGCTTGCCTGAACGAAGGGCGTGGCGACCATCGTCGGAAATGCTCAACCGGGTCACCAGATTAGCCTGTGAGAGATCATCGGGATGGGAAATAAGGGTGACATCCTGATGCTCATCACCGGTTCGGGTAAACAAAAGTTGACGAACCTCATCATCACTGGCAACAAAAAGAAAATCAAAGGCATGAGGGGTCTTTGAGTGTGAGGATACGGTTCTCGCTTTATCAGGCGATGTTATCGGAGTTGACGATCTGTTGAGTTTGGCGGTTATTTCAGGGCAGGTTTGTACAGCCTTTGACCATGAATCCAGTTTTGCGCCATTGTCTCGTACACCAGTGTTAACCACGGAGTTGTTTATTTTCTCATTAATCCGACCATCCACAATCAATCTCTCTCCTGTCATCTGAAGGACCGCATTGAAAATGTTTAATGATATGACCTTCAGACAGGATGGAAGTTCCGCTTGAATAGTTAGCCGTCACCATTGGAGGAAGTAGTCGATCTCGAAAAACTCATCAAGACCAAACGGTTACCAGGTGTCCAATGACTCATAAAGCGAGTTCAGGTTCACACTGTTTAAAAACTCATCGGCCATTGCTGTCAGCTCAGCGGATCTCAGCACCAGAGCGTTACTGGCGTCCTGTGCCTGTCGTAAGTAGTCATCATTGAGACTTTCCCGAGTCAGAGAGGGATCCAATTCTTCCATTATGGCATTCAGCTCTTCCGGAGAGGAGGGATCATGAGCGCCATGGGAACCGCTAACCGAGATCTTGGCCAGGGCGGCAGAATCGCACCAACAATACGTTAAGGAGCCGCCTTTCGAGTGTGTCAATCCAAACAGATAATGACTGAAGGCCTGACGAAGCGCCCGGGAGTACTTGCTTTTTAAGTTATCCACAAGTGTTTGCTCCTCAGGTGATAACTTAGAGGGCTCGGCTTCGTATTTGTTTTGCGTAGCAATTGGTGTTTCCTTAACTTGAAGCAGTAATTCGTCCATGTTTGTAATGTTGCTGCGAACACTCATTCCTATTAACTGTGCAAAGATCTCGTCTAATTCTTGCCCAAGATAGTGGCGTTTTTCTTTTTCGTTTATCAGATATTGATCGATTTTTTCCATTAACGGCTTCAATACCGGACTGTTCTCAACTTCCTGATAAAGCAAGGCTTTAGCCTTTTCATCAATCACTGTGGTAAACCAGCAAGGTTGCCCCAGGATAATCACCGGGCGGCAGTTTGCCTTACCCGAGATTAACTGTACAAATGCAGGATTATGCGTCAGCATTCGTTCTATATTGGGAATGCCATTGGGTTGGTCCGTCCAGGCCTCCTGTAAAGATGAGTCGACAATACTTTTTTCAAGGGATAACGAAAACCCATCATAACTATCAGTGATGAAGGCGCGGGTATCATCTTTATTCTCCTGGAAACGCTTATAAAACAACTGCCATGCCTGGCTATTTTTTTCCCCGGAATAAAATGTCTGATACCAGTTTTTCAGGCAATGGGCGGCTTTAACTTTCAGCTCGTCTACGTTTTCCAGGAGCAACAATAACAGATGAAGTTTCGTGGTCAGTGCAGGATGTTTCACATTGACCGGCAGTGGTTCAAGCCAACCTGATTCCATGGCTTCATAGGCAAAGTGAATCAGCGAAGGTTTGGCTAAGTCTATGTCTACCAGTATGTCCGTTATTAAATTCAACCACTGATGAGGGCTTGCTCCGGCCTGACCCATTATTTTTGAACGGAGTGACTTGAGAAGCTCAGTGACCTGATCTTCATCACTGTTGGACAGTATATGTCTGGCTGCCTCCGATATTGCTTTAAATTCATTCTTGCCCCAGGCCAATGCATCTGTCTTCAGAGACTCGATCACCGAGACAGCCATGGAAAAACCGGCTAAATCTTTTCTCTCCCAGAGGTTCTTCAGAATACTGGAAGGACCCGGATTCGTTGCAGACCACGCACTTTCTGAAGCAAGGGCTTTGTTCAGTTCCCCGAGGCTCATGCCGGAAGCTTCAGCCAGAGCTTGCTGTTGTGCAAAATCAGCCCTTTTCAGGAGATCCTTAATCTTCGCTGACACATGATTGGAATTCCTCAACTTCCAGATGGGCCGGGAGTCACAGTTGATTTCTCTTGACCCTACAACTGGACCGCCTAAATTCGCCGATTTCCAGGTTTGACCGTCATCCACGGAATACTCAGCAAAGCAATGGGCAGGGTTGGTGATTTGCCGGCATGGAATCCCGAAATAGCGACAAAAAGCAACGAAAACAGGCACACGATGACGACAGCTACCTTGTCGCTGTGTGACCAGGAATTTAAAGAAATTTTCACCGCTATCTGGCTGAGTCTCGCCGGAAAACTGTGTGCAATAGTCCGTGATCGCCTTAATACGTTGCTTTGTGTTTTTAGCTTTTTTTATTGTCTTCAAGCCCTCCCGAATTTCGGATGGCTGATCGGCAATGTTCTTAAACAATTCATTCAGTACCGTTTTCATACCCTTTGAACAGTAGACGTCAGGCCGTGTTGATCGTCCTGCACGGACTGCTTCAGCCGGTGTTTTTTTGCCCGGTGCTCTCGGCTCTACGACATAAGTCACGTGAATAAACTGATCGGCTTTGGCCTCTGGAACCGACAGCACGTGAAGTCCGGTATATCGGCCCCTGATCAGGGTAAATGCCATCTCGGGTAGTATACGCAGGGCCACGATAGACTCGTCAGGCGTCAGGCTGGGCAATAGATACTGCCCATTCTTCGATGTCGTTTTAAATTTCGCCAGTGTTTGAACTCTGGTTAATGTCTCTGGCAGTTGCTGCGACGGTGTCAGGGTTTCAAACCCCTCAATGTCCTGATCATTGATATCGAGCCGTTCGACATCACCCCGGGCAGTCACATTAATATCCTTTACCCACCAGCGATTCATCACGGGTGCAGGGGACTCGATATCAAAAACTTTATAGTTATAAGGCTGTGGCGTCTCCAGATGCTCATAGTTAGTTATCCGGTCCAACATCGTATCCTTATTCCTGAGGGCTCTCAGGATGTGTTTTTCAGAATCGTCAAGACTGTCGTTCGGCTGACCGCTTGCCTGGTGCCAAAACGCAGGCCACAATTGGACTGGGTCTGAGTTCCATGCCCCTATCCGTTGAACAGCCTCCTGAAGATAAGGCTGGTTAGCTGACATTTTCAGCGTTTGTTCCTGTTCTTCCGTCAGGGGAAAGACGCTATTAGCAGCCACGCCCGTCTCGCGAAACTCATGAGCAAACCAGCGTTGTTGCCAGTGTCGGTAAAGTGCCTGGATGAGCATATCGTCCGACTGATCCGGCTTCAGGGGAAGACCGTATGCCTGCCACTTGGCCTGAGCCACCCTTCTGATGATTTCCGCTTTGACCTCCTCGTTATTCGGACGAACCTTAATGCGAATTTCATGGTTTTTTTCATCAATACTGTCGAGGTGACCGAGTCGTATCATCCACGGACGATCAATGTTGGGTACTGTTTTGTTGAACCATTCGCAAAGTCCGGAATCGAAGACTCCTTTATCCATGGCAAGCGTTGATGACTCTGGCAGTTCCTCCAGCGATGTACTGGCGGCTATCAGGTAAAGCCGATAGTGCTGATTGAGGCATTGATGCAGTCCGTTGTCGCTAAAATCGCCCGCTCTGGTAACAGCCTTGGCGACAGTTTGTAAATCACGGCTGCTGGGCTGTAACGGCAGGTTTTTCTGTTTCAGGTCAGCCCTCAAGCGACAATGTAGCTGGGTCAGCTTTTCAGCCGCGAATTTCCCCTGGGTGTTCTGTGGCAACACTTTTTCGGCAATGGTCTGTAATTCGGTCGGGTTGTACTGCCGGATCGGCAAATGTCTGAAACGTCCTTTCAGCGCCGGTGATAAGGGTTTTCGACCGCTGTATTCAGGTGGGTTGATAGTGGCGAAGAGATGGAAACCCGGATGCGCGTCACCGGCCAGAATACCGTTTAACTCACCTTCCAGGTGCTGGCTGTCGATCAGATTCATTTCCGAAATCACCACGATGCCGCCATTGACTTTTGCCTTCTGGATCGCTTCACGCACTGTGTCCCAAGAGCAATCACAGGCATTCAGGGGAAAGACCTCTGGCATGATTTCTTCCCGTTCTTCAGCTCGCTGTTTGACACTTTTGATCAGCAGATTCAGCGTGGCATCTTTACCCCGTCCAGCCGGGCCTTCAATCAGCGTTGCCTGACGACCGCCGTGTTTTCTGTCGTGATGATAAGCCTGCTGACAGCGGCTTAAATCCTGCCCAAGCTGTTGCGCAAGTTCACGGACTGCCGATCCGGAGGTATCAAACTCAGGTCGGAATTCTTTGGTAAATGCTTCGAAGTCCCGCTGAATATCTGGCAGGGTGTGGTTATGAACCTTGTCGCGCAGGCTATTGTCCAGTTCGTAACGGGCAGCAAACCAGATTTCCAGTGCCGAAAGGGCATCCTGATGCGTCTCGCTGATTTCGGCACCCAGTACATCCCGGAAACTTTGCTGGATCAAACTGTTCACTTGCTCACAGCTAACACTGTCGCCTTTGGACAACGCACGATCCAGATACCAGCCCACCCAGCTGCAGATATCGGTTAAATCCCTGGGGGTAAACTCATGGTCGGGCAACAGCTCCTGATAATATTGCCACAGTGCCATCACACTCTTGCTGGCCTTATGTGCAATACCGTTTATTTGATGGCGTTGTAAATGATTGAGCAAAGCCGGTTCCACCACCCTGTCCCGAAGGAAAGCCTGATCCAGGCGTGGGTAGTAAGCCCTGGGCAGATTTTCCTTCAGGGTCGGGTCCAGCTGACGCCCGGCATAATGATCGGGGTTGCCAGTGAGAATTACCCGGTGTTTTTCGCTGACCTTGACAGGATGACCATTCACATAGATGCAAGGTTGCGGTTCCCATAAGCCGTTTAATGATGCCAGCAATCCGGCTTCAGCCAGGTTAGCTTCATCCAGCACCAGGGTGATGTATTCTCCATCTTTGTCGGATTCGCTATTGGCCCATTCCATCAATGTCCGGTTTTGCTGAACCATAGAGCGGTCGCCGTCGTCTTGTTGTTGCCACTGCCAGCGTTTCATCAGGGTCTGTTCGCTGTCAGAAGGTCCAAGGGAAATGACCGAAGCCTGTCCTGAAGCCTTTGCCATCTTCGCTGAAAAGTAACTTTTTCCGGTGCCGGTTTCTCCCTCAATGAATATAACGGGAGAGTCTTTAAGCCGGTCATGGAGCCGGGATAATCGACGGTTTTCACGATCCTCCTGCCCCATCTCGCCGTGATAAAGATCCCGGGCCATTGCTGACAATGGCCTATCACCAGAACCCGACCATTGCAATGAATCAGACAGTCGATTTTCTATTTGTTCAATGCGTTTCGGGTCAGGATTCTCTGTGACAAATGACCTATCACCAGAATCCGGCCATCGCAGTGAATCAGACAGTCGATTTTCTATGCGTTCAATGCGTTCTGAGTGATTCTCTGTGACATATTCTCCTCTGGCAATGTCTAAACAGTCGGAGGCCAGAGCGTGAATGGCATCGGATCGGGTCTGCCCTGATTGCGAAAGTAACTGCCAGCCACAAGCCAGAGCATCTTGCAAACGTTTAATCTGTCTGGTTGGTCTGATCGCCAGGGATTGCCAGGGCTTTGTTGCCGCCGGATCGACTGCCAACTGATAGGCTATGGCCTCTCGTTTATCCTCAGGCCCATGGGCCGCGATCATGGCACAGAGCCTGTCCATAAAGTCTTTTTCACTCCGCTCTGGAAACGGACTTTTATAGGACAGCTGCAATTCGGCATCTTTAAACACGGCCGGGTCAAAGGCTCGGGCCAGTGGCCACAGGTTCTGCCTGACAAACTTTCTATCCAGTCGCGGGGCGCTATTGAGGATGGCCGCTAACTGATCCGGGTCTACCGAGGCGGCCTGATCCTTATCCGGTAACAAGTGCCAACAAGCCACTTTCATAAAATCACGCACCGCCGGATGCTGACGGGTACCATGGGTAATGACGCTATTGATGGCCTTGCGCCAGTGGCGGGGTAAAAGCTCTGAGGAATGGTCAACCTGCTTTGCTCGTTGGGCAGCCAGTATCAGGTTACTCAACAACCCTGCGGTCATTTTTGGCAGGGGTTTGCACAGGTATCCAGGTACGGTATTGAACGCTTTGTAAAGTGAGTGAAGGGCTTTCTCTGGCAGTTTTTCCCGGCGGATATGATGCTTGAGGACATTGATATCCCAGGGGTCGGGCTCTGGGTACAGCTTACTCTTGGCGACCATCAAACGAAATACTGAGGATGGGCTTTTCACAGACTCAGGCCAGAGTATTGTCACATCAGCTTTCGGATAGGCCTGTAATTGACCATTCACCAGCAAAGGTTGCCCGATAATCAGGGGTTCCAGAAGCTGCTGAAGGGTTGGATTGCTCTCCAGCCCCCGGAAGACCACCCGATTGCCAGTGGTCAATGCCTTTTGCAAGTCACTCTGACTGCGTCCGAAATGTGCCTTTTGTTCCGAGGTGATATAGATATTATCAAATAGCTGGCCGAGGCTGGTCTGTTCATTGACCTGAATGACCAGAGGTGCTCTCAAGAAATTATTGACATGATAATTTGCAAAGGCAGGTTGCTGATAAATGAAGGCTTTAATGTCGGTTTGCTCTTTGATTTTTTCCTGCAGGTGACGCTTATTGGCCAGAGAGTACGCATCGTTTTCTGTCAGTCCCAGAGCTTTCGGCTGTTGTCTTGAATGAGCTACCCGAAGTCGGGGCTTCAGGTCTGTGGTCTCGCCAATAGTCTGCAGAGAACCCAGTAAACGAAACCAGTGTGCCTCAGAGAGAGGAGAGGTTACGGTGACCACACCTCCTGCCCGAAGCTGTTCCAACAGACAGGTGTCGGGGACTGCATAGCCTTCCGGACCAATGGCAATCGGGCTCAGCCATTGGGCAATATTACTCTGGTTAATAATGATCGGGTTTTGTGGTGCCTGCCCTTTACCAAACCCTTTGTCACTGGAGCGGGACAGGGTCTGAAACAGTGAATGAAGCTCATCCTCCGCCACTGGCATTTGATAAAACTGAACATCGTCGGGTAACCGACAGAGCTTGCCATTGCTCTCAAAGCTCTGTTGCGCCAGCATCTGTCGAATCGTTTGCTCAAAGGCCAGATCCTGCCAGTTGGCACCTTTCAGAATGACCCGTTGCCCGGCTCTCAATGACTCAAGCCTGCCGGGGATATGCTGGATTCGCCCCTGCTGATCCACTCCGGGACCACCCAACAGCAACTGTCGCCAGTGGCTGTGCAAGTGACATTCAATACAAACGGTATTGTCGTCGTCCATGGCGCTTTCGGCACTGGGCAATTCTGGCAACAGTGGAGGAACCTTATTGATGGCCATCGATGGGACATTATCGGTTTTATTATCGGTTTTATTATCGGTTTTATTATCGGTTTTATTGTCGCTCTGAGCATCGAACTGCCAGGTATTGCCCGGGCGATTAATTCGCCGCCAGAAATCGGCTCCCGGCACCTCGTCTGAGCTGCCAATTGATTTCAACTGTGCAGGGTCTGCCAGCACCAGCAGGGCAACATGCTCGCCCAGAGGGCGTTTCTTCTGGCTGACTTTGTCGAACAGACAGGGGTTATCCGGGTCCAGTAGATCGTTAAATACGGGGAGTTCATCGCTGCTGAGTTTTCGGATATCCAGCACCAGGGTCAATGGCTGCGAACCTTCAAAGAGCTTGCCCGAACGCAGAAGGTGGCGACCATCAGCGGAGATGCTCAATCGGTTCAGCAGGTTAGCCTCGGAGAGGTCATTGGGATGGCAAATCAGGGTGACGTCCCGGCTTTTGTCGCGGGTCTGGTCAAGCAAAAGCTGTCGAACCTCATCATCACTGGCGACAAAACGAAAATCGAAGGCATGAGTGGGCTT
This sequence comes from Endozoicomonas sp. ALD068, assembly GCF_049310145.1. Lineage (NCBI taxonomy): Bacteria > Pseudomonadati > Pseudomonadota > Gammaproteobacteria > Oceanospirillales > Endozoicomonadaceae > Endozoicomonas > Endozoicomonas sp. ALD068. The sequence continues at coordinate 6,315,469 of NZ_JBLYNU010000004.1, read as the reverse complement.
TGGCAGGGAGGAGTCCGTTGAGGATAGAGTTCTCGCTCTGGCAGGCAACCTCTCCGAAGACGATGATCTCTCCAGTTTGGGCCTTACTTCAGAGCAAATTCCTACATCCTTCTTTTCCTTTGACGCTAAATCCAGCTTTGCTATCTTGGCTGCTACGCCATCATCAGGCAGGCTAAGATCAAGAGCGCGTTTTGTTGTACCTGTACCAATCTGACCATCCATAGTCCATCTCCTTGCTGTCATTAAAAAACTGATATTGAAAGTCATCAGTAATTTGACCTTAGGGTTGGAAAAAAGTTCCGATAGTCCTGACTATTGGAGGAAATCACCGATCTCAAAAAGCTCATCATGGCCAAATGGTTAAGTACCTAACCAGTTGGTTATCAGGTATCCAATGACTCAAACAGCGAATTTAAATTCACAGTGTTCAAAAACTCGTCGGCAATTTTTGTCAACTCAGTGGGTTTGAGCACCAGAGCGTTATTGGCGTTTTGTGCAAGTCGTAGGTAGTCATCCTTAAGAGACTGAATTAACAGAGAATTACTTTGGATTGAAGACAACATACAACACAGCTCTTCTGGTGAAGATGGATCATGAGCGCCATAGGAGTCTGTATGGTAGGAACACCCTAAGAAAGCCTCGATCCAGCAATACGCCAAAGAGCCGCCATTTGAGTGTGTCACTCCATACAGGTAATGACTGAGGGCCTGATAAATCGCCTCTTTGCATTTTTTTTCTGATTTCTCCAGAAGGATCTGCTCCTTAATTGATAGCTTAAAGGGCTCCAGAATCTGTTGGTAGCTGCTTTTGATTTCAAGCTGTTTTTTCTTGAATTCTTCTAATTCAATTTGACCTCGCTTACTACCCAAGTCGGCCAGCGCTCTGTTGAGTTCCAGTTCTATCGCCTGATATTTTTTGGCTTTTCCCGATAATGTCTTCAATTCCGGATTGTTCTCAGCTTTTTGTTGCAACAGAGCTTCGACCTTTTCATTAATCACTGTGTTGTGCCATAAAATATTTCCCATGATAAATACCGGACGGTGGTTCACCCTGCCCGAGATCGACTGCTCAAACGCAGGTTGGCGCAACAGCAGTCGTTCTACATTCGGAATGCCCCCGGGTTGGTCGGTCCAGCGGATCTGTAAAGATCGCTCGGGGATATTATTTTCAAGGGATTTTGAAAAACCATCATGACAGTGAGTAATGAACCAGGCACCGCGTTCATTCTTTTCGTGGCTATAAAAATCACACCATATCTTGCTATTTTTTTCCCTGTGCAACAGGGTCTGATACCATTTTTTCAGGCAATCTGTGGCTGCAACCTTCAGTTCATCGACTTTTTCAAGTGACTCCAACAGATAATGGTGTTGATCGGCCCTGATAATCTTTTCTTTGTAGAACGACAGTGGATCTAGCCAACCCAATTGCATGGCTGCTTTGGCAAAGTGAATAACCGAAGGGATGGTTAAGTCACTGCATCGCAGTATTTTATTCATTGAAGCCAACCACTGCAGGGGACTTGCTCCGCCCTCAACAATCATTTTTGAGTGCAATGACTTGAGTTGTTCAATGACCTGATCTGCATCATGGCCCATCAATATCTTTATTACTGCATCCGACATCCGATCAAGGGGATTCCCATAGTGGTCGAACTCATCACCGACCAATTGCTCCTCTGAAGGGCGCAATGCTTTTGTCTCTATCAAGGTCGAGAAGATCGAGATCGAGATCGAGATCGAGACACCCATAGATATCAAGATCGAGACACCCATAGAAAAAGCGACTAAATCTCTTTGCTTCCAAAGATTTTCTACCAATCCGCCAGTACTTAGATATGTATCGAGGAATGTACTGTTTGTCTCAAGGACTTTTTGCAGTTCCTCGAAGCTCTTATAACAGGCTTCAGCCAGAGCTTGCTGTTGTGCTGAGTCAGCATCTTTCAGGAGATTCTTAATCAGATCCCCGATCTTTGAATCAGTGCTAAACGTTACGACCTCCCCGGAAGACTGCCGGTCAGGTGTAATTTCTATTATGTCCATGGGCTCCCCGCCCAAATCCACTGCCCCCCAGGTTTGGCCTCCATCCACGGAATACTCGGCAAAGCTGTGGATGCGGCTAGTAATTTCCCGACAGGGAATCCCGAAATAACGACAGAAAGCTACAAAAACAGGTACACGATGACGACAGCTACCTTGCCGCTGTGTTACCAGGTATTGAAAGAAATTTTCATGCTCTTCTGGTGCAGCGCCACCGGAGAACTGTTCGCAGTATTCCGTGATTGCGCTAATTCGTTGCCTGACGTCTTTAGCGTTTATTATTTTGTGCAACGGTGCCTGTATTTCGGCGGGTTGTTCGTTGATGTTATCAAACAGTTCCTTCAGTACGGACCTCATGCCTTCTGAACACTGGACGTCAAAAAGGGCTTCTTTAGCAGCCGTTTTTTTGCCCGGCTTTGTGGGTTCTACGACATAAGTACATTGAAAACTCTGGCCGACTGCGGCCAGAGGAATAAACAGTGTATGCAGCCCGGTATAGTCGTCCCTGATCAGTTTAAATGGCAAACAGGGTTCTATATGCAGGGCCATGATAGTGTCACTGGCCGTCAGGCTGGGCAATAGACATTGACCGTTCTTTGGTGATATCTCAAGGGTCGCCAGCGTTTGATTTCTGGTTAATATCACTTCCTGGTCATTCCCTGGCAACTGGTCAGATGTCAGGGTTTCGATCCCCAGAAGGTGTTTACTATCAAGATTGATCTTTTTGATATCACCCCTGGCAGTGACACGAATATCCCATGCCTGCCAGCGATACATCTCAGGGAGATGCTGCGAATCAAAAACTTTATAAAGTTCAACCTTTTGCGTTTCCTCATCCTCATAGTTCGTTTCTCGGTCCAAAGCCGGAGCTTTTTGTTCCTCGACTTCCGGGTCGTAGGGTTCAGGAGCGTCGTCACCGCCAATAGCTGATGCTGTGTTAATAAAGTCGTTTACCCAGCGGTTCGGCAGATCACTGATCTGATGCCAAAATACGGGCCAGCATTGAACGTCATTGGCCCTCCATGCCTGTATCTGCTTATCAGCCTCCAGAAGATAAGGCTGGAAAGCAGGCCTTTTCAGTGTTTGTGCCTGCTCTTTGGTCAGGGGAAATACGCTATTAGCGTCCACGTCCGTAAGGTCAAACACACCAGCGAACCAGCATTGCTGCCAGTGTCTGTAAAGTGCCTGTGTGAAAATATCGTCCGACTGATCCGGATTCAGGGAAAGACCGAATGCCTGCCATCTGGTCTGGGCCACCATCCTGATGAGTTCCCTTTTGGTTTCCTCTTCAGCTGGACGAGTCTTGATACGAATTTCATGGTTTTTTTCATCAACACCACTGAGATGACTGCTTCGTATCAACCACGGACGATCAATGTCCGATACTGCCCGATTTAACCATTGGCAAAGTCCGGAATTAAATTCACTTTTCTCCACGGCAAGAGCTGATGACCCGGGCAGATTCTCCAGCGATAGATTGGCGGCCATCAGGAAAAGCTGGTAGTGCTGAGTGAGGTATTGATGAAGTGCTTTATCGGTAAAGTCGCCTCCTCTGAAGACAGCCTTGGCAACATTCTGAAGATCAAGACTGGTCGGCTGCAATGGCAGTTTTCTCTGTTGCAGGTAAGCCCTTAAACGACAATGTTTTTCTGTTAGCTTTTTAGCGACTGATATCCATTCCGGGGACTCTGGCAACACCTTTTCGGCAATGGTCTGTAATTCTGCCGCGTTGTACTGCCGGATGGGTAAATGTCGAAAACGCCCTTTCAGCGCCGGTGATAAGGGTTTACGCCCGCTGTACTCAGGCGGGTTGATGGTGGCAAACAGGTGGAAACCCGGATCGGCGTCACCGGCCAGAATATCGTTTAACTCCCCTTCCAGATGCTGGCTGTCGATCAGATTCATTTCCGAAATCACCACGATGCCGCCTTTTATTTTTGCCGTCTGGATCTTTTCGCACAGTTTGTCCCAGGAACAATCACAGGCATTCAGGTAATGGACTTCCGGCATGGATTCTTGCCGTTGTTCAGCCTGCTGTCTGACACTTTCAATCACCAGGTTCAGCGTGGCATCCTTGCCCCGCCCCGCCGGACCTTCAATCAGTGTCGCCTGACGACCGCCGTGTTTTATTTTGCGATGATAAGCCTGCTGACAGCGGCTTAAATCCTGTCCAAGTCGTTGCGCCAGTTCACGAACTGCCGATCCGGAGGTATCAAAGTCTGGTCGGATTTTTTCGCTGACTGTACTGAAGGCCTGCTGCATTTCCTCCAGGGTTTTGTTATGAACTCTGTCGCTCAGGGTGTTCTCCGGTTCGTAGCGGGCAGCAAACCAGATTTCCAGTGCTGACAGGGCATCCTGATGCGTTTCGGTGATTTCAGGGCCCAGTACATCCCGAAAACTGTGTTGTATCAAACTGTTTATTTGCCCACAGGTCACACTGCCGCGAGCGGGCTGAGCACGATCCAGATACCAACCCACCCAACTGCAGATGTCTGTTAAATCCCTGGGGGTAAACTCATGGTCGGGCAGGAGTTCCTGATAATATTGCCAGAGCGTCATCACACTGTTGCTGGCACTGTGTGCAATGTCGTTTATTTGCTGCTCCGTCAGATGCTCTCGTAAATGCTTGACCAGAGCCGGTTCCACCACCCGGTCCCGAAGGAATGCCTGATCCAGGCGAGGGTAGTAAGCCCTGGGTAGTTTCTCTTTCAGGGCCGGGTCCAGTTGGCGCCCGGCGTAATCATCCGGGTTGCCGGTGAGAATCACCCGGTGTTTCAGGCTGACCTTGACAGGATGACCATTCACATAGATGCAGGGTTGCGGTTCCCATAAGCCGTTCAATGATGCCAGTATTCCGGTCTGGGCCAGGTTGGCTTCATCCAGAACCAGGGTAATGTATTCAGCGTCTTTGTCAGATTGGGTACCGGCCCATTCCATCAACGCCCGGTTTTGCTGCACCATCGAGCGGTCGCCATCGGCCTGTTGTCGCCACTGCCAGCGTTTCATCAAGGTCTGTTCACTGTCGGAAGGTCCAAGGGAAATGACTGAAGCTTGTCCTGAAGCCCTGGCCATTTTGGCAGAAAAGTAACTTTTCCCGGTGCCGGTTTTTCCCTGCAGGAAGATAACAGGAGAGTCCGTAAGGCGTTCATGGAGCCGGGATAATCGTCGGCTTTCACGATCTTTCTGATCTATCTCGCCGTGATAAAGATCCCTGGCCAGCGCTGACAAAGGCATATCAGTGGAGACCGTCCATTTCAATGATTCAGACAGCCGAAGTACTATACGATCAATGCCTTCTGCCTCAGAATTCGCCGTTCTGGCCATGTAAAAACAATCGCTGGCCAGCGCCTGAATGGCATCGGACCGGGTCTGCCCCGATGGCAAGTGTAACTGCCAGCCAGAAGCCAGCGCATCCTGCAAGCGTTTAATCTGTCTTGATGGCCTGATGGCTAAGGGTAGACAGTGTTTCGCTGCCTGCGGGTCCACCGCCAACTGATAAGCCATTGCCTGTCGATGTTCTTCAGGCCCATGGGCCACGATCAGGGCGCAGACCTTGTCCAGAACTTTTTTTTGAGCCCACCCGGGCAGTGGACTTTCATAGGACAGTTGTAATCCTTCAAACGAGTTCTCCATCAAGACTGCCGGATCAAAGGCCCGGGTCAGCCGCCAGAGGTTCTGCTTCACAAATCTTCTATCCAACCGCCGGGAACCTTTGATGATGGCCGTTAACTGATCCGGGTCTACCGTGGCGGTCTGATTCTTATCCGGTAACAAGTGCCAACAAGCCACTTTCATAAAATCACGCACAGTCGGGTTCTGTCGGGTGCCATGGGTAATGACGCTATTGATAGCCTTTCGCCAGTGGCAGGGCAGGAGTTGCAAGGACTGGTCAACCTCTTGTGCTCGCCGGGCAGCCAGTATCAGATTGTTCAACAACTCTTCAGTTATTTCTGGCAGTGGGTTACAAAGGTGAACAGGTACGGTTTTAAACGCTTCGTAAAGTTTATAAAGCGCCTGTTCTGGCAGTTCAGTCCGTGGGATACCATGCCTGACGACATTGATACCCCAAAGATCGACCTCAAGACACGGGCTACCTTTGGCGATCATCAGATTAACTATTGACGACGTGCTTTTTGCAGACGCAGGCCAGAGCAGGGTGACATGAGCTTTTGGATAGGCCTGTAATTGGCCATTCACCAACAGAGGTTGTCCAATAATCAAGGGTTCCAGGAGCTGCTGAAGCGTTGGATTAGTCTCCAGCCCCCGCAATACCACCGGCTTGCCAGCGGTTAATTCCTCCTGCAACGCACTCCGACCTTGTCCAAAACGGGCCTTTTGTTCTGAGGTGATATGGATATTATCAAATAGCTGGCTGAAACTGGTCTGTTCATTGACCTGAATGACCAGAGGTGCTTGCGGGAGACCATTGATCCAATAATTTGCCTGAGCATCTTGCTGATATGTCACTGTATCAAAGGCACCAGGATTTCTGACTTTTTCCGGTGGTTTGGGCAGAGGGTATTTATCGTTTTCTGTCAAACCCAGAGCTTTTGGTTGTCCTTTTGCATGAGCCACCTGAAGCCGGGGCTCCAGACCGGTTGTCTTCTGAATAGTCTGCAGTGAGCCCAGCAAACAGAACCAATCTGCCTCAGTGAGAGGAGACGTTACGGTGACGGCACCACCGGCACGAACTTGTTCTAACAGGCAGGTATTAGGAACTGCGAAGCCTTCCGGAGCAATGGCAATCGGGTTCAGCCATTGAACAATATTACTCTCGTTAATGAGGATGGGGTTTGCTGGTGCCTGCTCTTTATCAAGTCCTTTGTCACCCTGTTTGTTATGAGAGTGGGACAAACTTTGCAGCAGTGAAGGAAGCTCGTCATTCCCTACCGGCATTTGATAAAACTGAACATCGTCGGGTAACTGACAGACCTCGCCATTGCTCTCAAAACAGTGTTGCGCCAGCATCTGTCGCATGGTCTGTTCAAAGGCCAGATCTTCCCAGTCGGCCCCTTTCAGAATCACCCGTTGTCCGGCCCTCAATGTCTCAAGCCTGCCGGGGAGGTGCTGGATTCGCCCCTGTTTATCCACTCCGGGGCCGCCCAGCAGCAACTGTCGCCAGTTGTTGTGCAAGTGACATTCAATAACAACGGTGTTGTCGTCGTCCATAGCACTTTCGGCAGAGGGGAGTTCAGCCAATAACGGAGGTAACTTGTCGGTCTCCATCGATGGGTCATGGCCAGTCTGTGGGTTGAACTGCCAGGTATTTTCCGGTCGGTTAATTCGTCGCCAGAAATCAGCACCGGGGGCATTGCCACTATGGCCAATTGATGCCAGCTGTGCAGGGTCTGCCAGAACCAATAGAGAAACATGCTGGCCCAGAGGGCGCTTCTTCTGGCTGACTTTGTCGTACAGACAGGGGTTATCCGGGTCCAGCAGATCGTTAAATTTGGGCAGCTCTTCGCTGGTGAGCTTTCGAATATCCATCACCAGAGTCAATGGCTGTGAACCTTCGAACAGCTTGCCTGAACCCAGAGTGTGGCGACCCTCTTCGGAAATACTCAACTGGCTCACCAGGTTAGCCTGTAAAAGGTCATCGGGATGGGAAATAAGGGCAACATCACGATGTTCATCACCGTCAGTAGCAACCAAAAGCTGTCGAACCTCGTCATCGCTGGCGACAAAACGAAAATCAAAGGCATTAGAGATCTTTTGAAGCGATGAGTCCGTTGAGGATACCCTTCTCGGTTTAGCAGACATCACACCCGGAATTGACAATTTATCGAGTCTGGCAGTTACACTGGTGACCTTGGCAATACTTAGCGGTAAATCCAGCTTTGCTCTTTTGGCAGGCGTGTTGGCAGGCGTGGCAGTATCGTGAACGGGCGCCTTTATTTTCTTACCACAAATACGACCATCCATAGTCCGCCTCCTGACATCTGAAGGATTAAATTGAAAGTGTTTAATGTTTAGACTTTAGAAATGAACGAAAGTTCCATTTAAAGAGACAGCCCTGACTATTGGAGGAAATCACCGATCTCAAAAAACTCATCACGGCCAAATGGTTAAGTACTTATCAGGTATCCAATGACTCATACAGCGAATTTAAATTCACAGTGTGCAAAAACTCGTTGGCAATTTTGGTCAAGTCACAGGATTTGATCACCAGAGCGTTACTGGCGTTTTGTGCCTGCTTTAAGTAGGTATCCTCTACAGAACTCTGAAACGATAAAGAGCTGTTAATATGACGCGTCATGTCATACAGCTCTTGTGGTGAGGATGGCTCATGAGCACCATAGGAGTTTTTGTAGCATGAATTCCCTAAGGAAGCGTCGACCCAGCAATAGGTCAAAGAGCTGCCTTTTGAGTGTGTCACTCCATAGAGATAACGACTGAAGGCCTGACGAATCGCTTCTGAGTATTCGAGTTCTATACCTCTCAGAAGGGACTTCTCTTTATTTGATACCCCAAGGGTCTCCAGAATGCGTCGGTATCTGCTTTCGATTTCAAGCTGTTTTTTCACGATTTCTTTTAATTTATTTTGATATTGCCAACAAGAAAAACTGAGTTTTTGGGCGTTTTCTCTTTCTTCATACAAGTCGGCCAGAGCTCTGGTGCGTTCCAGTTCTATCGCCTTATATTTTTTGACCTTTTCCGATAATGTCTTCAATTCCGGATTGCTCTCAACTTTTCGTTGGAGCAGGACTTCGGCCTTTTCATCAATCACTGTGTTGCACCAAAAATTGCCTCCCACGATAATTACCGGACGGTGGTTCGCCCTGCCCGAGATCAACTGCTCAAAAGCAGGTTGATGCACCAGCATTCGTTCTATATTCGGAATGCCCCCGGGCTGGTCGGTCCAGCGGCTGTTTAGAGCTCGGTGGGCGATTTTATTTTCAAGGGATTTTGAAAAACCATCATGACAGTGAGTAATAAACAAGGCATCGAGATTATTCTCTTGATGGTCGCTATAAAAATTGCACCATTGCTTGCTGTTTTTTCCCCTGTGCAACAGGGTCTGATACCATTTTTTCAGGCAATCTGTGGCTGCAACCTTCAGTTCATCGACGTCTTCAAGTCTCTTCAACAGACGATGGTGTTCACCGGCTCTGATAGTTTTTTCTTTGTAGAACGACAGTGGATCTAGCCAACCCAATTGCAGGGCTTTATTGGCAAAGTGTCTAACCGAAGGGTTGGTTAAGTCACTGTACAGCAGTATTTTATTCATTGAACCCAACCACTTCAGAGGGCTTGCTTCTTCCTCAACTACCATTTTTGAGTGCAATGACCTGAGTAGTTCAATGACCTGATCTGCATCATTGTCTAACAATATTTGTCTTACTGCCGACGACATCGGATTATGGGGCTTCCCATATTGGTTGGGCACATTACCGATCAATTTCTTTTCTGAAGCGCTCAGTTCTTTTGTCTCTATTAATATTGAGACACCCATAGAAAAACCGGCTAAATTTTTTTCCCTCCAAAGATTTTGTACAACTTCGGAAGTACTTGGATTGGGTAATGCGCTGTTTGTCTCAAGGGCTTTGTTCAGTTCCTCAGGGCTCATACCAAAAGCTTTAGTCAGAGCTTGCTGTTGTGCTAAGTCAGCATCGTACAGGTTTTTTAATTCAGTGCTGAAATCACCAGCCTTTCTGACCTTTTCGGCCTTCCTGGCTTTCCCGGCCTTCCCGGCAGCCTGGTAGAAAGGTGTAGTTTTTGTTACCTTCACCGGCGCCCCGCCCAAATCCGAAGACTCCCAGGTTTGGCCTCCATCTACGGAATACTCAGCAAAGACGTGCTTGAGGCTCTCAATTTGCCGACTGGGAATCTCGAAATAGCGACAAAAAGCAACAAAAACAGGCACACGATGACGACAGCTACCTTGCCGATTTGTTACCAGAAATCGAAAGAAATTTTCACTCTCTTCTGGTTTAGCTGCACCGCAGAACTGTTGGCAGTATTCCGTGATTGCGCTAATTCGTTGCCTGATGTTTTTAGCGTCTATTATTTTCTGCAACGGTGCCTGTACTTTGGCTGGTTGTTCGCCGATGTTTTCAAATATTTCCTTCAGTACGGACCTCATGCCTTCTGAACACTGGACGTCAAAAAAGGCTTCTCTAGCAGCCGTTTTTTTGCCCGGCTTTCCGGGTTCTACGACATAAGTACATTGAAAACTCTGGTCGGCAGCGGCTAGAGGAATAAACAGTGTATGAAGCCCGGTATAGTGGTCCCTGATCAGTTTAAATGGCAAATTAGGTTCTATACACAGGGCCACGATAGAGTCACTGGCCGTCAGGCTGGGCAATGGACATTGACCATTCTTTGGCGATACCCGAAGGGTCGCCAGCGTTTGATCTCCGGTTAATGTGACTTTCTGGTCATTCTCTGGCAACCGTTTAGGTGTGAGGGTTTCGACCCCCAGAAGGTATTTACCATTAAGATTGATCTTTTTGATTTCACCTCTGGCAGTGATACGAATATCTATTGCCTGCCAGCGATACATTTTAGGGGGATGCTGCGAATCAAAAACTTCACAAAGTTCAATCTTCGGTATCTCCTGATCCTCATAGTTCGTTCTTCGATCCAATGCCGGTGCTTCTTTCTCCTCAACTTCCGGATCATAGGGTTCAGGAGCGCTGTCACCGCTAATAGCTGATGCTTGGTTGATAAAAACCTTTGCCCAATGGTTCGACAGATCACTGATCTGCTGCCAAAATGCGGGCCAGCATTGAGCGTCATGGGCCTTCCATACCTGTATCTGCTTATCAGCCTCCTGAAGATAAGGCTGGCAAGCCGGCATTTTCAGTATTTGTGCCTGTTCTTTGGTCAGGGGAAATACGCTATTAGCGTCCACTTCGGTAAGGCTAAAATCATCAGCGAACCAGCGTTGCTGCCAGTGTCTGTAGAGAGCCTGTCTGAGAATATCGTCCGACCGATCCGGCTTCAGGGAAAGACCGGATGCCTGCCATCTGGTCTGGGCCACCATCCTGATGAGTTCCGTTCTGGTTTCCTCTTCAGTCAGACGGGTCTTGATACGAATTTCATGGTTTTTTTCATCAACACTGCTGAGATCACTGTTTCGAATCAACCACGGACGATCAATGTCCGATACCGTCCCATTGAACCATTGGCAAAGTCTGGAATTAAATTCATTCTTCCCCATGACAGGAGCCGAAGGCCCGGGCAGTTTCTCCAGCGATAGGTTGGCGGCCATCAGATAAAGCCGGTAGTGCTGATTGAGGCATTGAAGAACGGCTTTTTCGCTAAAATCGCCTCCTCTGGTGATAGCCCTGGCAACATTCTGTAAATCAAGGCTGGTCGGTTGCAACGGTCGTTTTGTGCGTTTCAGGTGAGCCCTTAGAAGACAATGTTTTTCTGTTAGTTTTTTAGCGACGAATGTCCCTTCTGAGGACACTGGCAACACTTTTTCGGCAATGGTCTGTAATTCTGTCGGATTGTACTGCCGGATGGGCAGATGTCGAAAACGCCCTTTCAGCGCCGGTGATAAGGGTTTTCGCCCGCTGTACTCAGGCGGGTTGATGGTAGCAAACAGGTGGAAACCCGGATGGGCGTCACCGGCCAGAATGTCGTTTAACTCACCTTCCAGATACTGGCTGTCAATCAGATTCATTTCTGAAATCACCACTATGCCGCCATCGACTTTTGCCTTCTGGATCTTTTCACACAGTTTCTCCCAGGAACAATCACAGGCGTTCAGGTAAAAGACTTCCGGCATCAATTCTTGCCGTTGTTCGGCCTGCTGTCTGACACTTTCAATCACCAGGTTCAGCGTGGCATCCTTGCCCCGTCCAGCCGGTCCTTCAATCAGTGTTGCCTGACGGCCGCCGTGTTTTCTGTCGTGATGATAAGCCTGCTGACAGCGGCTTAAATCCTGCCCAAGCCGTTGCGCCAGTTCACGGACTGCCGATCCGGAGGTATCAAAGTCTGGTCGGATTTTTTCGCTGACTGTTCTGAAGGTCTGCTGAAAATCTGACAGGGTCTTGTTATGAACTCTGTCGCTCAGGGTGTTCTCCGGTTGGTAACGAGCAGCAAACCAGATTTCCAGTGCTGACAGGGCATCCTGATGCGTTTCGGTGATTTCAGGGCCCAGTACATCCCGAAAACTTTGCTGTATCAAACTGTTTATTTGCCCACAGGTCACACTGCCGTGAGCGGGCTGAGCTCGATCCAGATACCAGCCCACCCAACTGCAGATGTCTGTTAAATCCCTGGGAGTAAACTCATGCTCTGGCAGCAGCTCCTGATAATATTGCCAGAGTGCCATCACACTGTTGCTGGCACTGTGTGCAATGTCGTTTATTTGCTGCTCCGTCAGATGCTCTTGTAAATGATTGGCCAGAGCCGGTTCCACCACCCTGTCCCTAAGGAATGCCTGATCCAGGCGAGGGTAGTAAGCCCTGGGCAGTTTCTCTTTCAGGGCCGGGTCCATTTGGCGCCCGGCGTAATGATCGGGGTTGCCGGTGAGAATCACCCGGTGTTTTTCGCTGACCTTGACAGGATGACCATTCACATAGATGCAGGGTTGCGGTTCCCATAAGCCGTTTAATGATGCCAGTAATCCGGCTTTGGCCAGATTGGCTTCATCCAGCACCAGGGTTATGTACTCTCCTCCAACACAGCCTCCGCCTTTGTCGGATTCGGTCTTGGCCCATTCCATCAGTGCCCGGTTTTGCTGCACCATAGAGCGGTCGCCATCGGCATGTTGTCGCCACTGCCAGCGTTTCATCAGGGTCTGTTCGCTGTCAGAAGGTCCAAGAGACAGCACCCAAGCCTGCCCTGAAGTCTTGGCCATTCTGGCAGAAAAGTAACTTTTCCCGGTGCCGGTTTCTCCCTGCAGAAAGATAACGGGAGAGTCGGTAAGCCGGTCATGGAGTCGGGATAATCGACGACTTTCACGATCCTTCTGACTTATCTCGCCGTGATAAAGATCCCGGGCCAGAGTTGACAAGGGCATATCAGTGGAACCTTGCCATGCCATTGATTCAAACAGTCGATGTTTTATGCGTTCAATGCCTTCTGCTTCAGAATTGGCTGTCCTGACGATGTAGAAACAATCGTTGGCCAGCGCATGAATAGCATCGGACCGGGTCTGCCCCGATGGCAAGTTTAACTGCCAGCCAGAAGCCAGTGCATCCTGCAAACGTTTAATCTGTCTTGATGGCCTGATGGTTAAGGGTGGATAAAGTTTCGCTGCCTCCGGATCGACTTTCAACTGATACGCCATGGCCTGTCGTTGTTCCTCAGGCCCATGGGCCACGATCAGGGCGCAGACCTTGTCCAGAACTTCTTTTTGAGCCCACCCGGGCAGTGGACTTTCATAGGACAGTTGTAATCCTTCAAACGGGTTATCCGTCAAGACTGCCGGATCAAGGGCCCGGGTCAGCGGCCAGAGGTTTTGCCTCACAAACCTTCTATCCAACCGCCGGGAACCGTTGATGATGGCCGTTAACTGATCCGGGTCTACCGTGGCGGCCTGATTCTTATCCGGTAACAATTGCCAACAAGCCACTTTCATAAAATCACGCACAGTCGGGTTCTGTCGGGTGCCATGGGTGATGACGCTATTGATAGCCTTTCGCCAGTGGCAGGGCAGGAGTTGCAGGGACTGGTCAACCTGCTGTGCTTGCCGGGCAGCCAGTATCAGATTGTTTAACAACCCTTCAGTTATTGACGGCAGTGGGTTACAAAGCCGGGCAGGTACGGTTTTAAACGCTTCGTAAAGTTTATAAAGCGCCTGTTCTGGCAGTTCAGTCCGTGGGATACCATGCCTGACGACATTGATATCCCAAAGATCGACCTCAAGACACGGGCTACCTTTGGCGATCATCAGATTAACTATTGACGACGTGCTTTTTGCAGACGCAGGCCAGAGCAGGGTGACATGAGCTTTTGGATAGGCCTGTAATTGGCCATTCACCAACAGAGGTTGTCCAATAATCAAGGGTTCCAGGAGCTGCTGAAGCGTTGGATTAGTCTCCAGCCCCCGCAATACCACCGGCTTGCCAGCGGTTAATGCCTCCTGCAACGCACTCCGACCTTGTCCAAAACGGGCCTTTTGTTCTGAGGTGATATGGATATTATCAAATAGCTGGCTGAAACTGGTCTGTTCATTGACCTGAATGACCAGGGGGGCTTGCGGGAGACCATTGATCCAATGATTTGCCTGGGCAGATCGTTGATAAGTCACGGTATCAAAGGCAGCGCGATTTCTGACTTTTTCCGGTGGTTTGGGCAGAGGGTATTTATCGTTTTCTGTCAAACCCAGGGCTTTTGGTTGTCCTTTTGCATGAGCCACCTGAAGCCGGGGCTCCAGGCCGGTTGTCTTCTGAATCGTCTGCAGTGAGCCCAGCAAACAAAACCAGTCTGCCTCAGTAAGAGGAGACGTTACGGTGACGACACCACCGACACGAACCTGTTCCAACAGGCAGGTATTAGGAACTGCGAAGCCTTCCGGGGCGATGGCAATTGGGTTCAGCCATTGAACAATATTACTCTCGTTAAGGAGTATAGGGGTTGCTGGTGCCTGCTCTTTATCAAGTCTTTTGTCACCCTGTTTGTTATGAGAGTGGGACAAACTTTGCAACAGTGAATGAAGCTCGTACTTCCCTACAGGCATCTGATAAAACTGAACATCGTCGGGTAACTGACAGATCTTGCCATTGCTCTCAAAACACTGTTGCGTCAGCATCTGTCGAATGGTCTGCTCAAAGGCCAGATCTGCCCAATCCGCCCCTTTCAGAATCACCCGTTGTCCGGTCCTCAATGACTCAAGCCTGCCGGGCAGGTGCCGGATTCGCCCCTGTTTATCCACTCCGGGGCCACCTAGCAACAACTGTCGCCAGTTGCTGTGCAAATGGCAGTCAATTAAAACACTATTGTCGTCGTCCATAACACTTTCGGCAGAGGGGAGTTCAGCCAATAACGGAGGTACCTTGTCGATCTCCACTGATGGGTCGTGGCCAGTCTGTGTGTTGAACTGCCAGGTATTTTCCGGTCGATTAATTCGTCGCCAGAAATCAGCACCGGGTGCGCCGCCCGCAGGCGCATCATCACGCCTGCCAACCGATGCCAGCTGTGCAGGGGCTGCCAGAACCAATAGAGAGACATGCTGGCCCAGAGAGCGCTTCTCCTGGCTGACTTTGTCGTACAGACAAGGGTTATCCGGGTCCAGCAGATCGTTAAATTTTGGCAGCTCTTCACTGGTAAGCTTTCGAATATCAATTACCAGAGTCAATGGCTGTGAACCTTCAAACAGCTTGCCTGAACTCAGAGTGTGGCGACCCTCTTCAGAAATGCTCAACCGGCTCACCAGGTTAGCCTGTGAGAGGTCGTCGGGGTGGGAAATAACAGTAACATCCTGATGTTCATCACAGGTCCTGGCAACCAAAAGTTGGCGAACCTCGTCATCACTTTCGACAAAACGAAAATCGAAGGAATGAGTCGTCTTTTGGAGCGAGGAATGCATTGCGGAGAGGGTTCTCACTTTGTCAGGCAAGGTCTCCGAAGAGGGCGATCTCTTTAGTCTGGACCTTACTTCAGAGCAGATTTCTACATCCTGCTTTTCCTTTGACGATACATCCAGCTTTGCCATCTTGGCTGCCACGCCATAATCAGGCAGGCCAGGATGAGGAACGTGTTTTTTTGTACCTCTGGCAATCTGACCATCCATAGTCAATCTCCCTCTCAACTGTCATTTGAAGGACTTTATTAAAATTGTCTGATAGTTAGACCTTAAGGTGTGATTAAAGTTCCATTTTAATTGTTATCCCTCTGTAGGGGTGTCCAACCTGCTGTTATAGAGTCTTTGGGCCTGTGCGGCACTAAAGGGTCGTCATTCCCGCGAAGGCGGGAATCCAGCGCCAACGGTGGATCTCTGCCTTCTCGGGGATGACAAGGCCAGGGGGGCACCGGGTAGTATGGTTCTGGTGGTGAGTCAGTGTGGATTCCCGCCTTCGCGGGAATGACGGGAGAGAAGCCGGGAATGACGGGAGGGAAGCCGGGAATGACGGGAGGGAAGCCGGGAATGACGGGAGTGGAGTTACCGATCTCGAAAAGCGCATCATGACCAAACGGTTATCAGGTATCCAATGCCTCAAAGAGCGAATTCAAATTCACGCTGTTCAAAAACTCTTCGGCAATGGTATTCAGCTCATTGGTTTTGAGCACCAGAGCATCACTGGCGTTAAGTGCCTGCCGTAGGTAGTCATCCTGAATAGATTTCTCAAGCTCTTCATTTCTGATTGCAGTCATCATGGCATGCAGTTCTTCTGGTGAGGATGGGTCATGAGCGCCATACCTGTTGCTATCCCAGCATCTATCTATGTCGGCATTGACCCAGCAATACGTCAGGCAACCGCCTTTCAGGTGTGTCACTCCATACAGATAGTGACTGAAGGCCTGCTCAAGCGCTCTGATGCATTTGCCTTCTAAATCACCTATGAGAACTTCTTCCTCTGAAGATAGCCTGAGAGGCTTCAGGATGGATTGGTAGCTTCTTGAGATATCAGACCTTTTTTTCCAATATTCCTCTCTACGATCTTTATTTAGCCAAGGTGATCCCGCCGAGTAGTCGTTGTCCAATGCTGACAGAGCCAGATCGAATTCTTTTTTTCTTGCCACAAATTGACTGCTTTTTTCCAACGAATGTTTCAAGTCTGAGCGGTTCTCAGCGATTCGTTGTAACAGGGCTTCGACCTTTTTATCCATCGCTTCCAGGCCATAGCTCCAGTCAGGACTCCCCACGATAATGACCGGACGGTGGTTCGCTTTGCCCGAGATTAATTTCGGAAATGCAGGATGGTGAACCAGCATTCGTTCTATATTCGCAATGCCCTCAGGTTGGTCCGTCCAGGCATTGCGTATAGATGAGCTGAGAATATTTTTTTCCAGAAATGGCGATAAACCATGATGACAATGAGTGACAAAAAAGGCCCCGGCTTTTGTTGTTTGGAACGAATGGTAAGCCCTTTGCCATAACTGGCTACCTT
This sequence comes from Endozoicomonas sp. ALD068, assembly GCF_049310145.1. Taxonomy (NCBI): domain Bacteria; kingdom Pseudomonadati; phylum Pseudomonadota; class Gammaproteobacteria; order Oceanospirillales; family Endozoicomonadaceae; genus Endozoicomonas; species Endozoicomonas sp. ALD068. The sequence continues at coordinate 6,298,425 of NZ_JBLYNU010000004.1, read as the reverse complement.
TCCCTATGAAGAATAATTTCTTATACCACTTTTTCAGTAAATGGCTGGCTTGAACCTTCAGTTCATCGACACCTTGCAGACGTACCAATAGCTCATGGTGTTTATGGGCCTTTACGAGGCCCGTATAGGTCGGCGGTATATCCAGCCAACCCGATGCCAGGGCTTTCCGGGCAAAGTCAATAACCGAAGGAGTCAGTTCAATGTCATTCAGAATTTTCATTATTGGGTTTAGCCAGTCCTCAGGGCCTGCTACGCCGCAAATACTCATTTTTGAACGCAATAACTTGAGGGGTTCAGTGACCTGATCTTTATCACTGTTGGACAAGATGTGTTTGATTGTCTCCAACATCAGTTTATTTTCGTGAAAAACACTCCAAACCAATAGAATGTCGTCAAAGTTGTGTGCTTCTGTTTCCAGCGACACTAATAATATTGAGACACCCATGGAAAAGCCGGGTAAATCTTTTCTCCCCCAGAGATTCTTTACCATTTCGAAACTACCCGGAAGGGTTTCCGGCGATTCACAGCCTGCCTCAAGGGCCTGTTTCAGTTCTTCAGGACTCATACCAGAGGCTTTAGCCAGAGTTTGCTGTTGTGCTAAATCAGCACCTGTCAGGATCCCATTCAGCAGATTCCTGGTCTTCTTTAATTTAGTGCCGGAAACACTGACTCTTTTGGTGTCCTGGAAGTGAGGGCGGATTTCTGTTGCCTCGACAGGCGCTCCGCCCAAATCGACCGATTTCCAGGTTTGGCCACCGTCCGGCGAACACTCTGCAAAGGCGTGGGTATCATTGGATATTTGTCGGCATGGAATGCCAAAATAACGACATAAAGCAATAAAAACAGGCACACGATGACGACAGCTGCCTTGTCGGCGTGTTACCAGGAAGTGAAAGAAATTTTTATTGCGCTCTGGTACATCAACACCGGAAAAGTGTTCGCAATAGTCCTTGATTGCCTTAATGCGTTGCTCCGTGTCTGTAGCCTCTGCTATCTTCTGCAAAGGTTTCTTTATTTCGGATGCCTGTTTCTCAATGTTCTCAAACAGGTCGTTCAGTATTGTTTTCATACCTTCGCAACAGTGGGCGTCAAAACGTCTTGATTGTGCGGGCAGGATTTTTTCAGCCGATGTTTTTTTGCCCACTTCTCTGGGTTCTACAACATAAACAAATTTAATGCTCTGGCCGACTTTGGCTTCTGGAATAAATAGTGTGTGTATACCGGTATATCGGTCCCTGAGCAGCGTGAATGCCAGATTGGGTTCTACGCGCAGTGACACGATATAGTCGTTAACTGTCAGGCTGGGCAATGTATATTGACCATTTTTTGATGACATATAAAAGGCAGCCAGTGTTTGGTCGCTGGCTAATGTCACTTTCCGGTCATGCTCTGGTAACCGTGCAGGTATGACGACTTCGACTCCCTGCATGTGTTTATCATTAATACTGATCTGTTTGATTTTGCCCTCAGGAGATACATAAATATCCTCTGCAAGTGACCGATAAATCCCGGGAAAATGGCCCGGCTTATCAAAAATTATATAATCGTCAATTCGTGGCTTGCTCTCTTTCTCATAGTTCGTTCTTTGGTCCAATACCGGAGCCTCTTTCTCATGGACTTCCGGAATGTATTTTTCTGGAGTGCGATCACCGTAGACAGTCAAGGCTTTATTAACAGGCTGTAGCTCCTGGTTCGTTCTCTGATCCAATGCAGGAGCTTTATCACTACCAATAGTCAAGACTTTGTTAACTGGTTGTGGCGCAGGCTCCGTTCTCTGATCCAATGTCTGAGCCTGTTTCTCGTGGACTTCTGGCTTGTCTTGTTCAGGAGCCTGATCACCAACAATAGCGGATGCTTCGTTGATAAAATCGTCTGCCAGATGGTTCAGCAGATCACTGATCTGATACCAGAACACAGACCACCATTGAACTTCATCGGCTTTCCACGCCCTTATCTGCTGATCAGCGGCCTGAAGATAAGGCTGGTTAGCTGGCATTTTCAGCGTTTGTTGCTGTTCTTCCGTCAGGGGAAATACGCTGTTAGCGTCTACGTGCGTCCGGCCAAAATGATTGCTGAACCAGCGTTGCTGCCAGTGTCGGTAAAGTGCCCCGGTAAGAATATCGTCCGACTCGTCCGGCTTCAGGGGAAGGCCTGATGACAGCCACTTTGCGTGAGCCACACTTTTGATGATTTCCGTTCTGACTTCCTTTTCATCCCGCTGAGTGTTAACAAGGATTTCATGTTTTTTTTCATCAACAATGTTGAGATGACTGCTTCGTATCAACCACGGACGATCAACGCCCGGTACCGTTTCATTGAACCAACGGCAAAGTCCGGAATCAAATTCACTTTTCCCCATGGCAAGAGCCGAAGACTCATGCAGTTCCTCCAGCGATATATTGGCGGCCATCAGATAAAGCCGGTAGTGCTGATTGAGGCATTGATTAACGGCTTTTTCGCTCAAATCGCCACCTCTGGTGATAGCCCTGGCAACATTCTGTAAATCAAGACTGGTCGGTTGCAATGGCAGTTTTTTGCTTTGCAGGTGAGCCCTTAAACGACAATGTTTTTCTGTTAGCGTCTTGGCGGCGAATGTCCCTTGTGAGGACTCTGGCAGCACTTTTTCGGCAATGGTCTGTAATTCGGTCGCGTTGTACTGCCGGATGGGCAAATGTCGAAAACGCCCTTTCAGCGCCGGTGATAAGGGTTTTCGCCCGCTGTACTCAGGCGGGTTGATGGTGGCAAACAAGTGAAAACCCGGATGGGCGTCACCGGCCAGAATATCGTTTAACTCCCCTTCCAGATACTGGCTGTCGATCAGGTTCATTTCCGAAATCACCACGATGCCGCCTTCAATTCTGGCCTTCTGGATCTTTTCACACACTTTGTCCCAGGAACAATCACAGGCATTCAGGTAATAGACTTCCGGCATCAATTCTTGCCGTTTTTCGGCCTCCTGTCTGACACTTTCAATCACCAGGTTCAGCGTGGCATCCTTGCCCCGTCCGGCCTGACCTTCAATCAGTGTTGCCTGACGGCCGCCGTGTTTTCTGTCGTGATGATAAGCCTGCTGACAGCGGCTTAAATCCTGCCCAAGCCGCTGCGCCAGTTCGCGGACTGCCGATCCGGAGGTATCAAAGTCCGGTCGGATTTCTCGGGTGACTGTACTGAAGGTCTGCTGAATATCTGACAGGGTCTTGTTACGAACTCTGTCGCTCAGGGTGTTCTCCGCCTGGTAACGGGCAGCAAACCAGATTTCCAGTGCCGACAGGGCATCCCGTTGCGTTTCGGTGATTTCCGGCCCCAGTACATCCCGAAAACTGTGTTGTATCAAACTGTTTATTTGCCCACAGGTCACACTGCCGCGAGCGGGCTGAGCACGATCCAGATACCAACCCACCCAACTGCAGATGTCCGTTAAATCCCTGGGGGTAAACTCATGGTCGGGCAAGAGTTCCTGATAATATTGCCAGAGCGCCATCACACTTTTGCTGGCACTGTGTGCAATGTCGTTTATTTGATGCTTTGTCAGATGCTCTTGTAAATGCTTGACCAGAGCCGGTTCCACCACCCTGTCCCCAAGGAATGCCTGGTCCAGACGTGGGTAGTAAGCCCTGGGCAGCTTCTCTTTCAGGTCCGGATCGAGCTGGCGCCCGGCGTAATGATCCGGGTTACCGGTGAGAATCACCCGGTGTTTTGGGCTGACCTTGACAGGATGACCATTCACATAGATGCAGGGTTGTGGTTCCCATAAGCCGTTCAATGATGCCAGTAATCCGGCTTGGGTCAGGTTGGCTTCATCCAGCACTAAAGTGATGTACTCTCCGTCTTTGTCGGATTTGGTATTGGCCCATTCCATCAATGCCCGGTTTTGCTGCATCATAGTGCGATCGCCATCGGCATGTCGTTGCCACTGCCAGCGTTTCATCAGGGTCTGTTCGCTGTCAGAAGGTCCAAGAGACAACACCGAAGCCTGCCCTGAAGTCTTCGCCATTCTGGCAGAAAAGTAACTTTTCCCGGTGCCGGTTTCTCCCTGCAGGAAGATAACGGGAGAGTCCGTAAGCCGGTCATGGAGTCGGGATAATCGACGACTCTCACGATCCTTCTGATTTATTTCGCCGTGATAAAGATCCCGGGCCAGTGCTGACCAGGGCATATCAGTGGAACCTTGCCACGCCATTGATTCAAACAGTTGACGTTTTATACGTTCAATGCCTTCTGCTTCAGAATTGGCTGTCCTGACGATGTGGAAACAATCGGTGGCCAGAGCCTGAATGACATCGGATCGCGTCTGCCCTGGTAGCAAACGTAACTGCCAGCCAGAAACCAGCGCATCCTGCAAACGTTTAATTTGTCTTGATGGCCTGATGGTTAAGGGTGGATATCGTTTCGCTGCCTCCGGATCGACTTTTAACTGATACGCCATTGCCTGACGATGTTCTTCAGGCTCGTGGGCCACAATCAGGGCACAGAGCCTGTCCAGAAAATTTCTCTTATGCCAAAATGAAACTGGTTCTTTATAGGACAGCGATAATCCTTCAGATTTACTGTCTTTCAAGACTGTCAGATCAATGGTTCTGGCCAGTGGCCACAGGTTCTGCTCCAAAAACGCTCTATCCAACTGCGGGGCACTGTTGATGATGGCCGTTAACTGATCCGGGTCTACCGAGGGAGGGTGATCCTTATCCGGTAAAAATTGCCAGCAAGCCACTTTCATAAAATCCCTCACGGGCGGATTCTGCCGGGTGACGTGGGTGATGACGCTATTAATGGCCCTGCGCCAGTGGCGGGGTAAAAGCGTTGAGGACTGATCAACCTGTTGTGCCCGCCGGGCAGCCATTATCAGGTTATTCAGTAAGCCTTCGTTCAATTCAGGCAGAGGGTTACAAAGGCCGACAGGTACGGTTTTAAACGCCTGGTAAAGTTTATTAAGCGCTTGTTCTGGCAGCTCAGCCCGGGGGATTTCATGCCTGTTGGCATTGATAGCCCAGAGATCGACCTCGGGACAGGGTTCACCCTTGGCAACCAGCGAGTGCAAGACCGGAGACGGACTTTTCGCAGACTCAGGCCAGAGTAGCGTGACATGAGCCTGTGGGTAGGTTTGTAATTGACCGTTCACCAACAGAGGTTGCCCAATAACCAGGGGCTCCAGAAGCTGCTGAAGCCTTGGGTTATGCTCGAGTCCCCGGAATACAATCGGTTCGCCAGCGCTCAATGCCTCCTGCAATTTACTCGGCTCTCGCCCAAAATGCGCCTGTTGTTCCGAAGTGATATGGATATTATCAAAGAGCTGACTAAAGCCGGTCTGTTCGCTGACCTGAATGACCAAAGGGGCTTCCTGCTGATTATTCAGCCAATGACTTGTCTGGGCATGTTGCTGATAAGTAACGGTATTAAAAGTGGCTTGATCTGTGATTGGCTGTTCATTGTTTTCTGCCAATCCCAGTGCTATTGGTTGCTGTCTTGAATCAGTCACCTGAAGCCGGGGCTCCAGGCCGGTCGTCTCGCGAATCGTCTGCAGTGAACCCAGCAAATGAAACCAGTGTGCCTCAGTGAGGGTGGACGTTACGGTGACTACACCACCTGCCCGAGTTTGTTCCAACAGACTGGTATTAGGGATTGCATAGCCTTCCGGGGCAATAGCAATCGGGTTGAGCCATTCACTGATATTGCTCTCGTTAATAAGGATCGGGGGTCGTGGAGCGGAGTCTTTTTCGTCGCAAGAGTGCGACAGACTTTGGAACATTGAATTAAGCTCGTCTTTCCCCACCGGCATCTGATAAAACTGAACATCGTCAGGTAATGGACAGATCTTCCCGTTGCTCTCAAAACACTGTTGCGCCAGCATCTGTCGAATCGTCTGTTCAAAGGCCAGATCTGCCCAATCCGCCCCTTTCAGAATCACCCGTTGTCTGGTCCTCAATGTCTCAAGCCTGCCGGGCAGGTGCCGGATTCGCCCCTGTTTATCCACTCCGGGGCCGCCCAGCAGCAACTGTCGCCAGTTGTTGTGCAAATGGCAGTCAATTAAAACACTATTGTCGTCGTCCATAACACTTTCGGCAGAGGGGAGTTCAGCCAATAACGGAGGTACCTTGTCGATCTCCATCGATGGGTCATTGTCAGTCTGCGCGTTGAACTTCCAGGTATTTTCCGGCCGATTAATTCGTCGCCAGAAATCAGCACCGGGTGCGCCGCCCGCAGGCGCATCATCACGCCTGCCATCCGATGCCAGCTGTGCCGGGTCTGCCAGAACCAATAGAGAAACATGCTGGCCCAGAGGGCGCTTCTCCTGGCTGACTTTGTCGTACAGACAAGGGTTATCCGGGTCCAGCAGATCGTTAAATTTTGGCAGCTCTTCACTGGTAAGCTTTCGAATATCAATTACCAGAGTCAATGGCTGTGAACCTTCAAACAGCTTGCCTGAACTCAGAGTGTGGCGACCCTCTTCGGAAATGCTCAACCGGCTCACCAGGTTAGCCTGTGAGAGGTCGTCGGGGTGGGAAATAACAATAACATCCTGATGTTCATCACAGGTCCTGACAACCAAAAGTTGGCGAACCTCGTTATCACTTTCGACAAAACGAAAATCGAAGGAATGAGTCGTCTTTTGGAGCGAGGAATGCATTGCGGAGAGGGTTCTCACTTTGTCAGGCAAGGTCTCTGAAGTTGGCGATCTCTTTAGTCTGGATCTTACTTCAGAGCAGATTTCTACATCCTGCTTTTCCTTTGACGATATACCCAGCTTTGCCATCTTGGCTGCCACGTCATGATCATGCAGGCTACGATCATGAACGCGTTTTTTGGTACCTCCGGCAATTTGACCATCCATAGTCAATCTCCCTCTCAACTGTCATTTGAAGGACTGAAGTACCTAACCAGTTGGTTTCGCATATTCTGGACGGCGGCTTTTTCCATCATTCTGCGTTCCAACTCTGGTTGCGTAGCTGTGGCTACGCGCCCGTCGTTGCGTCTTGAAGGATGAAAAAATCCACTCGCCAGAATATGCGAAACCAACTGGCCAGGTACTTAATGAAATTGTTAAATGGTTAGACCTGTAAGGTGTGATTAAAGTTCCATTTTAATTGTTACCCCTCTGTAGGGGTGTCCAACCTGCTGTTATAGAGTCTTTGGGCCTGTGCGGCACTAAAGGGTCGTCATTCCCGCGAAGGCGGGAATCCAGCGCCAACGGTGGATCTCTGCCTTCTCGGGGATGACAAGGCCAGGGGGGCACCGGGTAGTATGGTTCTGGTGGTGAGTCAGTGTGGATTCCCGCCTTCGCGGGAATGACGGGAGGGAAGCCGGGAATGACGGGAGGGAAGCCGGGAATGACGGGAGGGAAGCCGGGAATGACGGGAGGGAAGCCGGGAATGACGGGAGTGGAGTTACCGATCTCGAAAAGCGCATCATGACCAAACGGTTATCAGGTATCCAATGCCTCACAAAGCGAATTCAAGTTCACGCTGTTCAAAAACTCTTCGGCGATGGTATTCAGCTCATTGGTTTTGAGCACCAGAGCATCACTGGCGTTAAGTGCCTGCCGTAGGTAGTCATCCTGAATAGATTTCTCAAGCTCTTCATTTCTGATTGCAAACATCATGGCATTCAGTTCTTCTGGTGAGGATGGGTCATGAGCGCCATACCTGTTGCTATTCCAGCATCCATCTATGTGGGCATCGCCCCAGCAATAGGTCAGGCAACCGCCTTTCAGGTGTGTCACTTCATACAGATAATGACTGAAGGCCTGCTTAAGCGCCACCACACATTTGTTTTTTAAATCATTTATGAGATCTACCTCCCCTGAAGATAACCTGAGAGGCTCCACGATGGATTGGTAGCTTCCTAAGATATCAGACCTTTTTTTCCTATATTCCTCTCTATGATTTGGTGATCCCACGCTGTAGTCTCTGTCCAATGCAAACAGAGCCAGATCGAGTTCTTTTTTTCTTGCCATAAATTGACTGCTTTTTTCCAACAAATGTTTCAGGTCTGAGCGGTTCTCAGCGATTCGTTGTAATAGGGCTGCGACCTTTTTATCCATCACTTTCAAGCCGGATATCCAGTCAGGCTTCCCTATGATAATCACCGGACGGTGGTTCGCTTTGCCCGAGATTAATTTCGGAAATGCAGGATGGTGAACCAGCATTCGTTCTATATTCGCAATGCCCTCGGGTTGGTCCGTCCAAGCGTTGCGTACAGATGAGGTGAGAATGTTTTTTTCCAGAGATGGCGATAAACCATGATGACAACGAGTGACAAAAAAGGCCCCTAATTTACTTGTTTGGAAGGAATGGTAAGCCCTTTGCCATGTCTGGCTATCTTTCTCTCTGAAGAATAATTTCTTATACCACTTTTTCAGTAAATGGCTGGCTTGAACCTTCAGTTCATCGACACCTTGCAGACGAACCAATAGCTTATGGTGTTCATGGGCCTCTACGATCTGGCCTGCATAGGTCGGCGGTATATCCAGCCAACCCGATGCCAGGGCTTCCCTGGCAAAGTCAATAACTGCGGGGGTCAGATCAATGTCACTCAGAATACTCAGCATCAGGATTAACCAGTCCTCAGGTTCTGATGAGCCATGAATAATCATTTTTGAGTGCAATAACTTGAGGGGTTCAGTGACCTGATTTCTATCACTGTTGGACAAGATGTGTTTGACTGCCTTCAACATCGGGCCTTTTTTGCTAAAGACAATACAAATCAACTCCACTTCGTCAAAGTCTAATGCTTTTGTTTCCAGCGACACAAATATTGAGACACCCATGGAAAAGCCGGTTAAATCTTTTGTCTGCCAGAGTTTCTTTACTATTTCGAAAATATCTGGAAGGGTTTCCGGCGATTCACAGCCTGCCTCAAGGGCCTTGTTCAGTTCTTCAGGACTTGTTCCGCAGGCTTCAGCCAGAGTTTGCTGTTGTGCTAAATCAGCACCTTTCAGACGCCCATTCAGCAGATCTCTGGTCTTCTTTAATTCAGTGCCAGAAACACTGACTCTTTTGGTGTCCTGGAACTCAGGGAGGATTTCTGTTACCTCGACAGGCGCTCCGCCCAAATCCACCGATTTCCAGGTTTGGCCACCGTCCAGCGAACACTCTGCAAAGGCATGGGTATCATTGGATATTTGTCGGCATGGAATGCCAAAATAACGACATAAAGCAATAAAAACAGGCACACGATGACGACAGCTGCCTTGTCGGCGTGTTATCAGGAAGTGAAAGAAATTTTTATTGCGCTTTGGTACAGCGACACCGGAAAAGTCTTCGCAATAATCCTGGATTGCCCTAATGCGCTGCTCCGTGTCTTCAGCCTTTGCTATTTTCTGCAAAGGTTTCCTTACTTTGGATGCCTGTTTCTCAATCTTCTGAAACACGTCGTCCAGTACTGTTTTCATACCCTGGCAACAGTGGGCGTCAAAACGTCTTGATTGTGCTGGCCGGACTTTTTCAGCCGATGTTTTTTTGCCCACTTCTCTGGGTTCTACGACATAAGCAAATTTAATGCTCTGGTCGGCTTTGGCTTCTGGAATAAATAGTGTGTGTATGCCGGTATATCGGTCCCTGAGCAGTGTAAATGCCAGATGGGGTTCTATGCGCAGTGCCACGATGTAGTCCTTAACTGTCAGGCTGGGCAATATAAATTGACCATTTTTTGATGACATGTAAAAGGTAGCCAGTGTTTGGTCGCTGGCTAATGTCACTTCCCGGTCATGCTCTGGTAACCGTGCAGGTATGATGACTTCGACTCCCTGCATGTGTTTATCATTAATACTGATCCTTTTGATTTTGCCCTCAAGTGATACATAAATATCCTCTGCCAATGACCGATAAATCCCGGGAAAATGGTCCGGGTCATCAAAAATTATATAATCGTCAAGTTGTCGCTCGCTCTCTTTCTCATTCTCATAGTCCGTTCTTCGGTCCAATACCGGAGCCTCTTTCTCATGGACTTCCGGAATGTATTTTTCTGGAGTGCTATCACAGTAAACAGTCAACGCTTTATTAACAGGTTGTGTCTCGAGGTTCGCTCTCTGATCCAATGCCGGAGCTTGCACCTCGTGGACTTGTGGCGGAACTTTATCACTACTGGTGGTCAAGACTTCGTTAACAGGTTGTGGCGCAGGCTCCGTTCTCTGATCCAATGCCCAAGCCTGTTTCTCGTGGACTTCTGGCTTGTCTTGTTCAGGAGCCTGATCACCACCAATAGCGGATGCTTCGTTGATAAAATCGTCTGCCAGATGGTTCAGCAGATTACTGATCTGATACCAGAACACAGGCCACCATTGAACTTCATCGGCTTTCCACGCCCCTATCTGCTGATCAGCGGCCTGAAGATAAGGCTGGTTAGCAGACATTTTCAGCGTTTGTTGCTGTTCTTCCGTCAGGGGAAATACGCTGTTAACGTCTACGTTCGTCCGGCCAAAATGATTGCTAAACCAGCGTTGCTGCCAGTGTCGGTAGAGTGCCCCGGTAAGAATATCGTCCGACTCGTCCGGCTTCAGGGGAAGGCCTGATGACTGCCACTTTGCCTGAGCCACACTTTTGATGATTTCCGTTCTGACTTCCTTTTCATCCCGCTGAGTGTTAACAAGGATTTCATGTTTTTTTTCATCAACACTGTTGAGATGACTGCTTCGTATCAACCACGGACGATCAATGCCCGATACCGTTTCATTGAACCAACGGCAAAGTCCGGAATCAAATTCACTTTTCTCCATGGCAAGAGCCGAAGACTCGGGCAGTTCCTCCAGCGATAGGTTGGCAGCCATCAGGTAAAGCCGGTAGTGCTGATTGAGGCATTGATGAACGGCTTTTTCGCTCAAATCACCACCTCTGTTTATAGCCCTGGCAACATTCTGTAAATCAAGGCTGGTCGGTTGTAATGGCAGTTTTTTGCTTTGCAGGTGAGCCCTTAAACGACAATGCTTTTCTGTTAGCATCTCAGCGGCGAATGTTCCTTGTGAAGACTCTGGCAACACTTTCGCGGCAATGGTCTGTAATTCGGTCGCTTTGTACTGCCGGATGGGCAAATGTCGAAAACGCCCTTTCAGGGCCGGTGATAAGGGTTTTCGCCCGCTGTACTCAGGTGGATTGATGGTGGCAAAGAGGTGAAAACCCGGATGGGCGTCTCCGGCCAGAATATCGTTTAACTCACCTTCCAGATGCTGGCTGTCGATCAGATTCATTTCCGAAATCACCACGATGCCGCCTTCAATTCTGGCCTTCTGGATCTTTTCACACACTTTGTCCCAGGAACAATCACAGGCATTCAGGTAATAGACTTCCGGCATCAATTCTTGCCGTTTTTCGGCCTGCTGTCTGACACTTTCAATCACCAGGTTCAGAGTGGCATCCTTGCCCCGCCCGGCCGGACCTTCAATCAGTGTTGCCTGACGGCCGCCGTGTTTTCTGTCGTGATGATGAGCCTGCTGACAGCGGCTTAAATCCTGCCCAAGCTGCTGCGCCAGTTCACGGACTGCCGATCCGGAGGTATCAAAGTCCGGTTGGATTTCTCGGGTGACTGTACTGAAGGTCTGCTGAAAATCTGACAGGGTCTTGTTACGAACTCTGTCGCTCAGGGTGTTCTCCGCTTGGTAACGGGCAGCAAACCAGATTTCCAGTGCCGACAGGGCATCCTGATGCGTTTCGGTGATTTCAGGGCCCAGTACATCCAGAAAACTGTGTTGTATCAAACTGTTTATTTGCCCACAGGTCACACTGCCAAGAGCGGGCTGAGCACAGTCGAGATACCAACCCACCCAACTGCAGATGTCCGTTAAATCCCTGGGGGTAAACTCATGCTCGGGCAGCAGTTCCTGATAATGTTGCCAGAGTGTCATCACACTTTTGCTGGCACTGTGTGCAATGTCGTTTATTTGATGCTTTGTCAGATGCTCTTGTAAGTGATTGACCAGAGCCGGTTCCACCACCCTGTCCCTGAGAAAAGCCTGATCCAGGCGAGGGTAGTAAGCTCTGGGCAATTTCTCTTTCAGGGTCGGGTCGAGTTGGCGCCCGGCATAATGATCCGGGTTACCGGTGAGAATCACCCGGTGTTTTTCGCTGACTTTAACAGGATGACCATTCACATAGATGCAGGGTTGTGGTTCCCATAAGCCGTTCAATGATGCCAGTAATCCGGCTTGGGTCAGGTTGGCTTCATCCAGCACTAAAGTGATGTACTCTCCGTCTTTGTCGGATTTGGTCTTGGCCCACTCTATCAATGCCCGGTTTTGCTCCACCATAGAGCGGTCGCCATCAGCGTATTGTTGCCACTGCCAGCGTTTCATCAGGGTCTGTTCGCTGTCGGAAGGTCCAAGGGAAATGACTGAAGCCTGTCCCGAAGCCTTGGCCATTTTGGCAGAAAAGTAACTTTTCCCGGTGCCGGTTTCCCCTTGCAGGAAGATAACGGGAGAGTCGGTAAGCCGGTCATGAAGTCGGGATAATCGTCGGCTTTCACGATCTTTCTGACTTATCTCGCTGTGATAAAGATCCCCGGCCAGTGCTGACAGGGGATTGTCTGTGGAGCCTGCCCATATAAGTGATTCAGCCAGTCGGTGTTCAATGCGTTCAATGCCTTCTGCCTCAGAATTCGCTGTTATGGCTTTATCAAGACAATCGGTGGCCAGAGCCTCAATGGCATCGGATCGCGTCTGCTCTGGTGGCAAACGTAACTGCCAGCCAGAAGCCAGTGCATCCTGCAAACGTTTAATTTGTCTTGATGGCCTGATGGTTAACGGTGGATAGCGTTTCGCTGCCTCCGGATCGACTTTCAACTGATACGCCATGGCCTGACGAAGTTCATCAGGCAAAGGGGCCACAATCAGGGCACAGAGCTTGTCCAGAAAATTTTCCTTATGCCAAACGGAAACTGGTTCTTCATAGGACAACAGTAATCCTTTAGATTTACCGTTCTTGAATGCTGTCAGATCAATGGCTCTGGCCAATGGCCACAGGTTCTGCTCCAAAAACGCTCTATTCAACTGCGGGGCACTGTCGATGATGGCCGTTAACTGATCCGGGTCTACCGAGATAGGCTGATCCTTATCCGGCGTCCTATCCGGTAACAAGCTCCGGCAAGCCACTTTCATAAAATCCCTCACGGGTGGATTCTGCCGGGTGCCATGGGTGATGACGCTATTAATGGCCCTGCGCCAGTGGCGGGGTAAAAGCGATGAGGACTGATCAACCTGTTGTGCCCGCCGGGCAGCCATTATCAGGTTATTCAATAAGCCTTCGTTCAATTCAGGCAGAGGGTTACAAAGGTCGGCAGGTACGGTTTTAAACGCCTGGTAAAGTTTATTAAGCGCTTGTTCTGGCAGCTCAGCCCGGGGGATTTCATGCCTGTCGGCATTGACAGCCCAGAGATCAACCTCGGGACAGGGTTCACCCTTGGCGACCAGCGAATGCAAGACCGGAGACGGACTTTTCGCAGACTCAGGCCAGAGTAAGGTGACACAAGCCTGTGGGTAGGCTTGTAATTGACCGTTCACCAACAAAGGTTGCCCAATAAACAGGGGCTCCAGAAGCTGCTGAAGCCTTGGGTTATGCTCGAGTCCTCGGAATACAATCGGTTCGCCAGCGCTCAATGCCTCCTGCAATTTACTCGGCTGTCGCCCAAAATGCGCCTGTTGTTCCGAAGTGATATGGATATTATCAAAGAGCTGACTAAAGCCGGTCTGTTCGCTGACCTGAATGACCAAAGGGGCTTCCTGCTGATTATTTAGCCAATGACTTGTCTGGGTATGTTGCTGATAAGTAACGGTATTAAAAGTGGCTTGATCTGTGATTGGCTGTTCATTGTTTTCTGTCAATCCCAGTGCTTTTGGTTGCTGTCTTGAATCAGTCACCTGAAGCCGGGGCTCCAGGCCGGTCGTCTCGCGAATCGTCTGCAGTGAACCCAGCAAATGAAACCAGTGTGCCTCAGTGAGGGTAGACGTTACGGTGACTACACCACCTGCCCGAATTTGTTCCAACAGACTGGTATTAGGGATTGCATAGCCTTCCGGGGCAATGGCAATCGGGCTCAGCCACTCCCTGACATTACTCTGGTTAATGATGATCGGGTTTGCTGATGCCTGGGCTTTATCAAGTTCCTGGTCACCTTCTTCATTATCAGAGTGAGACAGACTTTGGAACAGTGTATGAAGCTCGTCATTCCCTAACGGCATCTTATAAAACTGAACATCGTCGGGTAATGGACAGATCTTCCCGTTGCTCTCAAAACACTGTTGCGCCAACATCTGTCGAACCGTCTGTTCAAAGGCCAGATCCTGCCAATTGGCGCCTTTGAGAATCACCCGTTGTCCGGCCTTTAACGACTCAAGCTTGCCGGGGATGTGTCGGATTCGCCCTTGTTGATCCACTCCGGGGCCACCCAGCAATAACTGCCGCCAGCTGCTGTGCAAGTGGCAGTTAATAAGAAGGGTATTTTCGTCATCCATAGCACTTTCGGCAGAGGGGAGTTCAGCCAATAACTGAACCTCGTCGATATCCATTAATGAGGCATTGCCGGTCGTTTCGTTGAACTGCCAGGTATTGCCCGGTCGATTAATTCGCCGCCAGAAATCAGCACCGGGTGCCTCGGCCCCCGATGCCTTGTCACGTCGGCCAACTGATGCCAACTGTGCAGGGTCTGCCAACACCAATAGCGAAACATGCTCGCCCAAAGGACGTTTTTTGTTGCTGACTTTGTCGTACAGGCAGGGGTTATCCGGGTCCAGTAAATCGTTAAACTTTGGCAGTTCTTCACCGGTGAGTTTTCGAATATCTATCACCAGTGTTAATGGCTGAGAACTTTCAAAGAGCTTGCCAGAGCTCAGAGTGTGGCGACCCTCTTCGGAAATACTCAACCGGCTCACCAGATTAGCCTGTGAGAGATCGTCGGGGTGGGAAATAACAGTAACATCCTGATGTTTATCGCAGGTCCTGGCAATCAGAAGTTGTCGAACCTCATCATCACTGGCGACAAAACGAAAATCGAAGGCATGAGGAGCCTTTTGGAGCGACGAATCCGTTGCGGATACGATTCTCGTTTTGTCAGGCAGGCCTCTCGAAGTTGGCGATATATTGAGTCTGGCAGTTACACCGGTGACCTCTGCAATCTCTGGTTTTAAATCCAGCTTTGCTCTTTTGGATGGTATGCCGCCATCAGGCTTTTCAGTCTTAAAAACAGGGTTGTTTGTTTTTCCATTGATCTGACCATCCATAGCCAATCTCCTCTACTGCTTTCCTTTGAAGGAGTGTTTTGAAACTGTAAAGTTATTTGACCTTGAGATTGGATGAAAGTTTCATTTGGACAGTTGCCTGTAACCATTGAAGCAAGTCAACGACCTCGAAAAACTCATCGTGACCAGACTATGTTCTGATATCCAATGAGTCAGCCATCGAATTCAGGTTCATGCTGCTCAAAAACTCTTTGGCAATGAATGTCAGCTCATCGGACCTCAGTACCAGGGCATCACTGGCGTTTTGTGCCTGTCGCAAGTAGGCGTCCTTAACAAGTTTCTCTCGATGGCTAAAGCTACAAATATCAGACATCATGGCAAACAGCTCCTCTGGTGAGGATGGATCATGAGCGCCATAGTCAAAGTTATCGCTGTCACGGTTTCTGTGAGAATGCATGACAGCGTCAACCCAACAATACGTTAAGCGACCGCCTTTTGACTGTGTCACTTCGTAAAGATAATGACTGAAGGCATGTCTGATCGCTTGCTCGCATTTGTTTGTGAAGTCATCAAGAATTTTTTTCTCCTCGTCCGACACCTTGAGGGGGGGCAGAATCTGATTGGCTTTTTCCAATATCTGCTTCAACTCCGGCCTGTTCTCTGCTTTTCGTTGCAGCAGGGCTTGAACCTTTTCCTTAATTGCAATTTCGTCCCATTTGGGGCAACCGATAATAATTGCCGGACGGTGTTTTTCCCTGCCCGAGTTTAACTGTGAAAAAGCAGGCAGTTGCACCAGCATTCGTTCTATATCAGGAATGCCCTCAGGATTGTTCGTCCAGACGTCTTCTATAGAATGATGGGCAATTTGATTTTCAAGGAATGACGAAAACCCGTCATGGCAATGAGTGACGAACAAGGTGTCACGTTCTTGCCTCTGGTAGTGTTCATAATTCAAACGCCACACCCTACTGTGTTTTTCCCTGGACAACAATGCGTCATACCACTTTCTCAGACAATGGGTGGCTTTAACCTTCAGCTCATCGATGCCTTCCAGAGCTTCCAGTAGCTCATGATGTTCAGAGGCACTGATAATATTTATGTCATAATTTGGCACTGGATCCAGCCAACCCGATTCCATGGCTTTAAGTGCAAAGTGAATAACCGACGGTTTGGTCAGTTCGCTCTGACCCAATATAGACACCATTGATCTCAACCACTTGTTAGGATTTGCTCCGCCCTGAATAATCATTCTTGAGTACAATGACTCGAGTTGTTCAGTGACCTGATCTTCATCATTGTCGAGCAAGATTTGTATGACTGCCTCCGACATCGGTTCATAGTCGCGATTCCTCCTGTACGATTCGTCGATTTGCACAGAATCGAATTCATACCTCGCGTCTATGAGGCCTTTTAACGGAGCCTTCGACATCGGTTTATCATTATGACTTTTACTGTTCTCATCCTGATCGTCGCGAGTCACAGTACCGAGCAATTTCTTCTCGTCATTGCTCAACGCTTTTGTCTCTGATAACGCTGAGATACCCATGGCAAAACTGGTTAAATTTTTTTCTCCCCAAAGTTTTTTTACTATCTCGAAAATGCTTGGAATTCTTTCTGGCAATGCACTGTTTGTCAGAAAATGTTTGCTCAGTTTCTCGGGGCTCGTACTCATGGCTCTGGCCAGAGTTTGCTGTTGTGATAAATCTGCCCCTTCCGGGAGATTCTTAATTGTCTTTAACGCAGCGCTGGAACTTTGCAACGTTCTGGTGCGCTGAAATTTTGGTATCACTTTTGTGTTCTTTGTGGGCGCCCCGCCCAAATCCACTGACAGCCAGGTTTGGCCTCTATCCACTGAACACTCGGCAAAGGCGTGGGTATTGTTAAACATTTGCCGACATGGAATCTCGAAATAACGGCAAAGAGCGACAAAAACAGGCGCACGATGACGACAACGCCCTTGCCGCTGTGTTACCAGGAATTTAAAGAAATTCTCCCCGCGCTTTGGTTTAGTCACCCCGGAAAACTGTCGGCAATACTCCTTGATTGCCCGAACGCGTTCGGTCATGTCTCGAGCGTTTGCAATTTTTCGCAAAGGCTCCCGTATTTCAGGTGGTTGTTGGTCAATGTTTGTAAACAGTCCTTTCAGCACTTTTTTCATCCCTTTTGAACAGCGGGTGTGAAACCATATCGATCGTTTTGAGCGAGCTTCTTTAGTCGATGCTTCCAAGTCCGGTTCTCTGGATTCTACGACATAAGAAATTTGAATACGCCGCCCCTTATTAGCGTTGGCCTTTGGAATAAACAGCGTGTGAAGCCCGGTATATTTGTCTCTTTTCAGGGTATATGGCAAATCGGGTTCTATACGCAGAGCCACGATATAGTCATCAGGCGTCAGGCTGGGCAATTTATATTCATCATCCTTCTGATGACATCTTGAGGGTCGCCAGGGTTTGATTGCTGGCTAAGATCAATTCCTGATCACGCCCTCCTGGTAAAGGGTCAGGTGTGAGAGTTTCGACCTCCAGGAAGTGCAGGTCATTAATATCGACCGTTCTAATATTACCCGTGTCAGACACACAAACATCACTTGCCCGCCAACGGTACATATGGGAAGGATGGTGCTGAGTTTTAAAAACTATTTCATCCTTAATTCGTGGCTTCTCCTCGCACTCATAGTCCGTGTCTCGTTCCAGGCCTATGAAATCTTTCTCGGAGAGTTCCTCGATGAATTTTTCATGAGCCTCATCAGCATTGATAGCTGAGGCTTTGTTAGCATAATCGCTCACCTGCTGGTTCGGCAGATCACTTATCTGGTGCCAAAACGCAGACCCGTATTGAACTGCATTGGCGTTCCATGTGCTTATCCGCTGATCAGCTTCCTGAAGACAAGACCGGTAAGCGGGTAATTTTAGCGTTTTTTTCTCTTCTTCCGTCAGGGGAAATACGCTATTGGCGTCAATGCCCGTCTTGTCAAACTTACGATCAAACCAGCTTTGCTGCCAGTGTCGGTACAGTGCCCGGGTGAGAGCATTGTCCGACGGGTCCGGATTCAGGGAAAGACCGAATGCCTGCCATTGTGACTGAGCGACCATCCTGATGATTTCTGTTTTGGTTTTTTTTCCAGTCAGACCGGTCTTGAAACAAATCTCATGGTGTTTTTCATCAATACTGTTGCGATCACTGCGTCGTATCAACCATGGACGACTAATGCCCGATACCCTTTCGTTGAGCCATTTGCAAAGTCCGGAATCAAGTGCTCCTTTACCCATGACAAGAGCCGGTGACTTCGGCAGTTCCTCCAGCGACAGGTTGGCAGCCATCAGGTAAAGCCGGTAGTGCTGATTGAGGCATTGACGAAGTGCTTTTTCGCTAAAATTGCCTCCTCTTTTGACAGCCATGGCGACATTCTGTAAATCGCGGCTGGTGGGCTGTAACGGCAGGTCTTTGCGTTGCAGGCAGGCCCTTAAACGACAATGTTTTTCAGTCAGCCATTTGGCGACGAATTTCCCTTTTGGGGAGTTTGGCAACACTTTCTTGGCAATGTTCTGCAATTCTGTCGAGTTATACTGGCGGATCGGCAAATGCCGAAAACGTCCTTTCAGCGCCGGTGATAAGGGTTTTCGCCCGCTGTACTCAGGTGGGTTGATGGTGGCAAACAGGTGGAAACCCGGATGGGCGTCACCGGCCAGAATATCGTTTAACTCACCTTCCAGATGCTGGCTGTCGATCAGATTCATTTCCGAAATCACCACGATGCCGCCTTCCACTTTTGCTTTCTGGATCGCTTCACACACTTTATCCCAGGAACAATCACAGGCATTCAGGAGAGAGACCTCTGGCATGGATTCTTGCCGTTGCCTGGCCTGCTGTCTGACACTTTCAATCATCAGGTTCAGCGTGGCATCCTTACCCCGCCCGGCTGGGCCTTCAATCAACGTCGCTTGTCGTCCGCCGTGTTTTCTGTCGTGATGATAAGCCTGCTGACAGCGGCTTAAATCCTGTCCCAGCCCTTGCACCAGTTCAATGACTGCCGATCCGGAGGCATCAAACTCAGGTTGGAATTTTTTGGTGTATGCTCCGAAGTCTCGCTGAATATCTGGCAGGGTGTAGTTATGAACTTTGTCGCGCAGGGTGTTGTCCGGGTGGTAACGGGCAGCAAACCAGATTTCCAGTGCCGAAAGGGCATCCTGTTGAGTCTCGCTGATTTCGGGACCCAGTACATCCCGAAAACTTTGCTGGATCAAACTGTTCACTTGCTCACAGCTAACACTGTCGCCTTCCGACAACGCACGATCCAGATACCAACCCACCCAGCTGCAGATATCGGTTAAATCCCTGGGAGTAAACTCATGCTCGGGCAACAGCTCCTGATAATATTGCCACAGAGCCATCAGGCTCTTGGTGGCACTGCGTGCAATGTCGTTTATTTGCTGCTCCGGCAGATGCCGTTGTGATAAATGATTGACCAGAGCCGGTTCCACCACCCTGTCCTCAAGGAAAGCCTGATCCAGGCGTGGGTAATAAGCCCTGGGCAGTTTCTCTTTCAGGGCCGGATCGAGCTGGCGCCCGGAGTAATGATCCGAATTGCCGGTGAGAATCACCCGGTGTTTTGGGCTGACCGGAACAGGGTGACCATTGACATAGATGCAAGGCTTTGGCTCCCATAAGCCGTTCAATGACGCCAGTAATCCGGTTTTAGCCAGGTTGGCTTCATCCAGAACCAGAGTAATGTATTCTCCATCTGTGTCCTCTGGGATAGTAGCCCATTCCATCAGAGTCCGGTTTTGTTGCATCATAGAGCGGTCGCCATCGGTATGCTCCCGCCACTGCCAGCGTTTCATCAGGGTCTGTTCGCTGTCGGAAGGTCCAAGGGAAATGACCTTAGCCTGTCCTGAAGCCTCTGCCATCTTTGCTGAAAAGTAACTTTTCCCGGTGCCGGTTTCTCCTTGCAGAAATATAACGGGAGAGTCCGTAAGCCGGTCATGAAGTCGCGATAATCGACGACTTTCACGATCTTTCTGACTTATCTTGCCGTGATAAAGATCCTGGGCCAGTGCTGACAGGGGCATATCAGCGGAACCCTGCCATTTCAGTGATTCAGACAGTCGATTTTCAATGCGTTCAATGCGCTCTGCCTCGGAATTCGTTGTTCTGGCCATGTGGAAACAATCGGTGGCCAGAGCCTGAATGGCATCGGATCGGATCTGCCCTTGTGACAAAGGTAAATGCCAGCCGCAAGCCAGTCCGTCCTGCAAACGTTTGATCTGTCTTTCTGGCCTGATGGTTAACGATGAATATTGCTCTGTTGCCTTCGGATCAACTTCCAACTGATAGGCTATGGTCTGTCGTTGTTGTTCAGGCGCATGAGCCAGGATCATGGCACAGAGCCTGTCCAGAGCTTTTTTGTCAGCCGATTGTGGAAACGGACTTTTATAGGACAGTTGTAATTCGGTACCTTTAAATACTGCCGGGTCAAAGGCTCGGGCCAGTGGCCATAGGTTCTGCTCCACAAACTCTCTATCCAAATGCCGGGCACTGTTGATGATGGCAGTTAACTGATCCGGGTCTACCGAGGCGGCCTGAGCCTCTTGCGGCTTCTGATGAGCATCCGGCGTGTTATCCGGTAACAAGTGCCAACAAGCCACTTTCATAAAATCACGCACGGATGGATTTTGCCGGGTGCCATGGGTGATGACGCTATTGATGGCTTTGCGCCAGTGGCGGGGTAAAAGCTGTTGGGACTGGTCCACCTGTTTTGCCCGCCGGGCAGCCAGTATCAGATTATTCAACAACCCTTCGGTGATTTCAGGCAGAGCATTACAAAGGCCAACAGGTACGGTTTTAAACGCTTCGTAAAGTTTATCAAGTGCTTGTTCTGGCACCTCGGTTCGGGCGATACCATGCCTGGAGACGCTGATACCCCAAAGATCAACCTTGGGACACGGCTTACTCCTGGCAACCATTGCACGAAATACCAAAGACGGGCTTTTTGCAGAATCAGGCCAGAGTACTGTGATATGAGCTTGTGGGTAGGCCTGCAATTGGCCATTGAGCAACAGAGGCTGGCCAACCACCAGAGGTTCCAGACGCTGCTGAAGCTCCGGATTACTCTCCAGTCCCCGAAAAATAACCGGCGTGCCAGCGATTAATGCCTCCTGCAATTTACTCTGACGTCGTCCAAAATGGGCCTTTTGTTCCGAGGTGATATGGATATTATCAAATAGCTCACTGAAGCTGGTTTGTTCATTGACCTGAATAACCAGAGGTGCTCCCCGCTGATTATTCAGCCAATGACTTGCCTGGGCATGTTGCTGATAAGTGAAGGTATTAAAAGCAGCATGATCTTTAACTTTTTTCTGTGGCTGTTGGCTCCCGGGCAAAGGGTGCTCATCGTTTTTTGTCAATCCCAGGGCATTCGGCTGCTTTTTCCAATGCGCCACCTGAAGTCGGGGCTCCAGACCAGTCGTTTCGCGAATAGTCTGCAGTGAGCCCAGTAAACAAAACCATTCTGCCTGAGTGAGGGGAGACGTGACGGTGACGGTACCACCCGCCCGAACTTGCTCCAACAGACAGGTGTTAGGGGTGGCATAGCCTCCGGGAGCAATTGCAATGGGGCTCAGCCAATCCGTGATATTATTCTCGTTAATGATGATCGGGTTTCGTGGTGCGTGCTTTTTATCAAGTCCTTTGTCATCTTCTTTATAAGAGTGAGACAGGCTTTGGTACAATGAATGAAGCTCGTCCTTCCCTACCGGCATCTGATAAAACTGAACATTGTCGGGTAACTGACAAATCTTGCCGTTGCTCTCGAAGCTCTGTTGCGCCAACATCTGTCGAATCGTCTGTTCAAAGGCCAGATCATCCCAGTTGGCGCCTTTCAGAATCACTCGTTGTCCGGCCTTTAATGACTCAAGTCTGCCGGGCAGGTGCTGGATTCGCCCTTTTTCATCCACTCCGGGGCCGCCCAGAAGCAACTGTCGCCAGTGGCTGTGCAGGTGACAGTCAATAACAAGGGTATTGTCGTTATCCATGGTGCTCTCAGCGGGAGAGAATTCAGCCAATACCGGAGGAACACTGTCGATGTTTATTGCCCGGGCATTGCCGGTCTGAGCATCGAAATGCCAGGAATTGCCCGGTCGATTAATTCGCCGCCAGAAATCAGCCCCCGGAACGTCGGCCGCCGGAGCGCCTTCACACTGGCCAACTGATGCCAACTGTGCAGGGTCTGCCACGACCAATAGAGAAACATGCTTGCCCAGGGGGCGTTTCTTACGGCTGACTTTGTCGTACAGACAGGGGTTATCGGGGTCCAGCAGGTCGTTAAATTTTGGCAGTGCTTTGCTGGCGAGCTTTCGGATATCTATTACCAGGGTAAATGGCTGTGAACCTTCAAACAGTTTGCCCGGATACAGCCTGTGGCGACCATCACCGGAAATGCTCAGTCGGCTCACCAGGTTAGCCTGTGAGAGGTCATCGGGATGAGAAATAAGGGTGACTTCCCGATGTTCATCGCGGGTCTGGGCAACTAAAAGCTGTCGCACCTGATCATTACTGGCGACAAAACGAAAATCGAAGGCGTGAGGGGGCCTTTGAGTCGCGGAGTCCTTTGAAGATACGGTTCTCACTCTGTCCGGCGAAGCAACCGGAGGTGCCGATCCATTGAGTTTGGGCGTTACACCAGGGCAGACATCCGTATTTTTTGACGATAAATACAGACTTGCTCCCCTGGCTGGCATGCCACCATCAGGAACGGGGTAATTTATTTTCTCACCAATACGACCATCCATAGTCAATCTTCCTCCCTACAGTCATTTGCAGGAATAAATTAAAGCTGTTTAATTATTTGACCTTAAGAAAGTACTAAAGTTCCGTTTTGATGATTATCCCTGGTGAGGAAAGAAAGTCAGCGGAGAAGAAAGTCAGCGATCTCAAAAAACGCATCATGAACTGATATCCCAGTGCTGACGGGCAGCGTAGCTGACCCCGCCAAGCGAGTTCGTTATGCGCGTTCTATTTTTTGTCCGTGTACATGTCGTTTGTCAGGAGATGGTTTTACTTGTTATAAGGTTGCACCAGTTATTTGATGTAATGCTGCTTGCGTCAAAAAATCACTTCGATCTTTGTACTTTCCACCACTCTTAACGATTTGATCTATATGAGCAATAAGAAGATCAGACATGCTGACATTGATTCTTTTTTGCTTTCCCAGAACTTCATCTACTTCAATATCTATAAAAGCCCATTCGGTAAAATCTTCATAATCAGGATTATTCGAATAATCTTGTTTGTTTGATAATGCAATTTGAGATAGATCTAATTCTCCATTAAGAGCCATCTCTTCCATAACTGTAAATGCGGCATCTTTTGCATTTTTTACAATATCATCAAACTCATCAGCTGCAGAATAGGCTGAGTATTTATCATTGCACAGAGCAGGAATTACAATACCATAGGCTGTGTTATTGTCTTCCGCTTTTTCTATACCAATTTTAAATAACATGTCTTGCCTCACATTAATATAATTTCTTTATCGATTCTGAGGGGGAGATCACTCCCCTGCCCATTTCAGCAACTTTGTTACAAGCCCCTTTCCAAGTTTCCTTTTCGGATGAGGAACGGAAGTTCTTTTCCCTTCCTTGTTTATCCATATCTCATGAGAGCCTTTGCCTTGCCTTAAGAACCTGCAACCCCTGGCTTCAAGTTCTTTTCTTAGTTCGTCCGAAGTCATTCGACCTCCCTAAACTTGCATAACAGAAGTATACACACGCACACACACTGCAAGCAAACCTTTCCATACACAGTTATGTGTAAAGAGCTTTTTGTTTTAATTTCAGATAGATACAGATGTCGGAACGAATAACGAAGATAAGCTTACTGAAGAGTTTGCCAATATGCATAGCGCCGAAAACACCGGCGCAGCTATGCTGCCACCGAGTGCTTTGACTTGTTAGGGGCAATGACTTGATAGACACTCTTTGCTACTACTTCAGCTAGTGTGACGGGAACGGCGTTACCAATTTGCCTCATGCACTCACTCCATACTCCGGCAACATGATAATCATCAGGAAATGTTTGAATTCTTGCAGCCTCACGTACGGTGAAATACCTAATTGAATTATCATTAAAGCGAACCATATTTTCCCCGCCGGGGACACCATGATCTCCCGCTTTTAATGTTTTAGAAGGCTCGTCGATGGGACTTCCTGTGTGACCAGGATATGATTTGGCACCATCTTTAAATACATGGTTGTTAAAATCATTCTTTCTTTTAGGCGAAGGTAAATCTTGTATAGCTTCCCTGACAGTAACCCATGGTTTTTCTTCAGGTTGGAATAGCCCATACTTTTTTTGAAGACGTGAAGCAATTTTCTCTGGGTTTTGATTTAGTTTTGGCCTATCGAATTTAGAAACCTTGAGGCGCTTCCAGTAATCTCCAGTAACCCATTGATCCCATAGCAATGCATCTTGAGAGTGAGTAGCCTTGGGAAAACTCCACTCGACATTTAAATCATTACGGAAGCCAACAATGAAAACTCGCTCTCTTTTTTGAGGAACACCATAATCTGCAGCATTCAGAAGTCTGTACACGACATTGTATTTAAGACCTCTATATTTGCCTTTCGTGTGAGTTTCTTCGAGTCGCGCTAAATGACTCTCCCAGTCTTCGCCATCTGCCTTAGAGATATTTGGGTAAGATAATTGCAATATTATGTATTCAAAATATGTGCTGAAATTTTTTCTCAGCAATCCCTTAACATTTTCAAATATAAAAGAGTCAGGCCTTGACTCTCTTACTGCTCGAACAGCTTGAGGAAACATATCTCTGTTATCGTTAAACGCCTTGTGCTTTCCACCTAAAGAAAATGGTTGGCAGGGAGGGCCACCTGCAACGAGAGAAAGACTGCCTCTATATTTTTGGAATGATATATTTCTTACATCTTCATGCTGGATATCCCAGCTTTTTATTTGAGCTTGTCCCTCATCATGATTCTTTAACAGTGTGTTTACAGCATCTTTATTAAATTCAACGAGCATTTCATGCTTAAAGCCACTGTTTGCCAACCCCAAAGCTAACCCGCCTGCTCCAGAAAATAGCTCGACTGAGTTAGGTTGATTTTTGGACATGATAAATACCTATTTTTTCTTCAACTTTATTCTCATTCGGTGGCGTACCTTTTAGTCGATCAGCCCAAACTCTGCCGGGATGAAGCACGTCCCATTCAGATTTTGCTTGCTCATACCTCCCCTTACCGGGATCATGATTGCCAAACCCATCTATATGAGAGTTCCAAAGAGGATTATACCTGCGAGTCATCGCCGCTTCCACAGTACTTATAAGGTCAGCTTCCTGATCTTGTAACACGATAAACCTGCATGAAAAATCTTCAATCTGAAGATTCTCCGCAGCATTAATGCTTCTCGCGTGCTCGTTTAACCTTCTGTATAAAGCGGAATCATTTTCTTTAAGACTACCCCGACCTTGCCTCCATCCCGGCAGTACTGCTTTACCCACATAAATTGGAAGATCTGGAGTTTTGCTATAGATCTTTCTGTACTGTGGAAAATCCCCTTTGTAATAAAGTGCATATACGCCACCGCCTGCGAATTTGACCTCCGGTGGAAGTTTTTCAAACGGCGTATTTATCATAAATTCAACTGCGTCTTCGATAAGCTCTACAAAAGACTCCGACCGATAAATATGTTCTTCTATCTTCCCAGTTAAAATCTTGGGTAGCCGCTAACACCAGAGCTGACGGGCTGGCAAAGCCAGTCCCCGACAAGCGAGTTGTTTGGTGCACAGAGACACCTAACACATATTCAACGATTTATAGATCGAGTTCAAATTCATGCGATTCAAAAACTCTTCGGCAATTTTTAACAGCTCATCGGATTTGAGTACCAGAGCGTTATTGGCGTTGAGTGCCTGTTTTAAACAGCTATCCTTGATAGATTTCTGAAACGATAAAGAACTATCAATATTACACATCATGAAAAACAGCTCTTCTGCTGAAGCCGGGTCATGAGCGCCATAGTAGTCGGGGTCCCTGGAGTCCCCGATGTAAGCATTGGCCCAACAATACGTCAGGCAACTGCCTTTTGTGTGTGTCACTTCATACAGGTAATGAATGACAGCCTGCTCAATCGTTTGCGTACATTTGAATTTTAAAACATGCAAAAGCTTTCTGTCCTCCCATGACACCTCAAGGGACTTCAGAGTGGGTTCGTAACTGCGCTTGATGGCACGTTTTTTTTTCTCCATGCAGTCAACATCCATTTCACTATCAGGATAAGAACTATCCACTGCATCCAGCTCATGTTGGAGTTGTTTTTCCTTTGCCTCATATTGATTGATCTTTTCCAATAACTGCTTCAAGTCGGGGTTGTTCCTGGCTAACAGGGTTTCGATCTTTTTATCCATCACTTCGCTGCGGAAGGAAGGTCTTCCCATAATAATCACCGGACGGCAGTTCGCAGTGCCCGGGGTTAACTTCACAAATGCGGGGAGCTGCTCCAGCATTCGTTCTATATTCGGGATGCCCTCAGGTTCGTCCGTCCAGGTGTTTTGTAAAGATGGACTGGCCATTTTATCTTCAAGGAATGGTGAAAATCCGCCATGACAATGAGTGATGAACGGGACATTACCCTCTTCACTTTGGAAGTCTTTATAACCCAGACGCCATACCTGACTATTTTTTTCCCTGGACAACAATTCCCTGTACCACTTTTTCAGGCAGTGGGCGGCATTAACCTTGAGTTCATCGATGCCTTCCAGACACGCCAATAGATCATGATGTTCATGGGCTCCCACAATATGGTGTTCGTAGACAGACAATGGATCCAGCCAACCCGATTGCAGTGCTTCCCAGGCAAAGTGAATAACCGCAGGGTTGTCCAAGTCACTGTATTTGAGTATATCCACCATTGAACTCAGCCACTGGCAGGGGTCTGCTCCGCACTGAATAATCATTTTTGTGTGCAATGACTTGAGTGGTTCAATGACCTGATTTGCATCACTGCCGGACAAGATTGGTTTGACTGCCTCCGACATCGGTTTCCAGGTATACCCATCGGGGTCATGCACATCACCGATCAATTGCTTTTCCAGATGGCCCAATGTTTTTGTCTCCAACATTGAGACACCCATGGAAAAACCGGCTAAATCTTTTTCTTTCCAGAGATTCTTAACCATTTCGAAAGTACCTGGATTTGTGTCTGGTAATGCATTGTTTCTCTCAAGGGCTTTGTTCAGTTCCTCAAAACTGATACCGCAGGCTTTGGCCAGAGCTTGCTGTTGTGCTGAATCAGTTCCTTTCAGGAGATCCTTAATTTTCTTTGATGCAGTGCCGGAACTACCGCTCTTCCGGGTGGGCTGGAAGTCAGGTGTGATTTCTGTTGTCTGCACAGGCTCACCGCCCAAATCCACTGGCTCCCAGGTTTGGCCTCTATCCACAGAATACTCAGCAAAGCTGTGGACAAGGTTGCTTATTTGCCGACATGGAATCCCGAAATAACGACAAAAAGCGATAAAAACAGGCACACGATGACGACAGCTACCTTGCCGCTGTGTGACGAGGAATTGAAAGAAATTGTCACTACTCTCGGGTCGGGCCTTACCAGAAAACTGCTGGCAATAGTCAGTGATCGCCTTAATGCGTTGCCTCGTGTCCTCAGTGCTTTTCATTGTCTGTAAAAGCGCCTCTACTTCGGCTGGGTATTGGTCAGTGGTCGTAAACAGCTCATCCAGTACATTTTTCATAGCCTCTGAACACTGGCTGTCGGAATCTATTGACCGTTCAGGCCGGGTTCCTTTAGTGCTCGTTTTTCTGGGTTCTACGACGTAAAAAAATTGAATACTCTGCCAAGCGCTGGCCTCTGGAATAGTCAGTGAGTGAAGCCCTGTATATCGATCCCTGACCAGGGTAAATGGCAAATCGGGTTCGATACGCAAAGCCACGATATAGTCGTCAGGCGTCAGGCTGGGCAAGTCAAATTGACCGTTGCAGGATGATCTCTTGAGGGTCGCCAGCGTCTGATCTTCGGCTAATGTCACTTCCTGATCATGCCCTGGTAACCGGGCAGGTATGAGGGTTTCAATCCCAAGAGTGGGTTTGTCATTAATGACGATCCGTTTGACATCACCTTCAGCAGTCACGTAAATCTCCTTTGCCCACCAGCGATACATATGGAAAGAAGGGGTCTGCGTATTAAAAATTTTATGGACGTTAACGGGTGACTTCTCCTGATTTTCATAGTTCGTGTCCTGGTCCAATGTCGGAGTCTGTTTCTGTTGGACTTCCGGATCGTATTGTTCAGGAGCCTTATCATCGCCGGTTTCGAACGCTTCGCTCATAGACCTCTCCACCCAATGGTTTGGCAGATCCCTTATCTGATGCCAAAACCCGGGACATAACTGAACTTCGTGGGCGTTCAATGGGACTATCCGCTGATCGGCCTCTCGCAGATAAGGCTGGGATGCCGGTAATTTCAACGTTTGTTTTTCCTCTTCGGTCAGGGGAAATACACTATCAGCGTCTACACCTGTCCGGCCAAACTCATGATTAAACCAGCGGTGCTGCCAGTATCGGTACAGTGCTCCGGTGAAAATATCGTCCGACGGATCGGGCTTCAGGGAAAGACCAGATGCCAGCCACTTTGCCTGAGCCATCATCCTGATGATTGCCGTTCTGGCTGCCTTTTCAGTCAGACGAGCCTTGAAACGAATTTCATGGCGTTTTTCATCAATACTGTTGAGATCACTGCGTCGTATTAACCACGGACGGTCAATGCCCGATACCATTTGGTTGAACCATTGGCAAAGTCTGAAATCAGGCTCACTTTTACCCATGGCAAGAGCCAATGACTCAGGCAGTTTCTCCACTGACAGGTCAGCGGCCATCAGATAAAGTCGGTAGTGCTGATCGAGGCATTGATAAAGTCCTTTTTCGCTAAAGTCGCCCCTTCTGATAACAGCCCTGGCGACATTTTGTAAATCAAGGCTGGAGGGCTGTAACGGCAGGTTATTGCGTTGCAGGTAAGTCCTCAATCGACAATGTTGCTGAGTCAGCCATTCAGCCACCATTTTCCCTTTTGGGGTCTGTGGCAACACTTTCTCAGCGATGGTCTGCAATTCGGCCCGGTTATACTGCCGGATGGGCAAATGTCGAAAACGCCCTTTCAGGGCCGGTGATAAAGGTTTTCGCCCACTGTACTCAAGAGGGTTGATGGTGGCGAACAGGTGGAAACCCGGATGAGCGTCACCGGCCAGAATATCGTTTAACTCACCTTCCAGATGCTGGCTGCCGATCAGATTCATTTCCGAAATAACCACTATGCCGCCATGGACTTTTGCCGTCTGGATCGCTTCACACACCTTGTCCCAGGAACAATCACAGGCATTCAGGGGAAAGACCTCCGGCATGGATTCTCCCCGTCGTTCAGCCTGCTGTCTGAAACTTTCGATCACCAGGTTCAGTGTGACATCTTTACCCCGTCCGACCGGTCCTTCAATCAGTGTCGCCTGTCTTCCGTCGTGTTTTATGTTGAGATGATAAGCCTGCTGACAGCGGCTTAAATCCTGTCCAAGCCGTTGTACCAGTTCAATGACTGCCGATCCGGAGGTATCAAACTCAGGTCGGATCTCTTGGCTGAATGTTTTGAAGGCCTGCTGAATATCTGACAGGGTGTGATTATGAACTTTGTCACTCAGGCTGTTCTCCGGTTCGTAACGGGTAGCAAACCAGATTTCCAGTGCCAGCTGGGCATCCTGATGAGTCCCGGTAATTTCGGGACCCAGTACATCCAGAAAGCCCTGTTGGATCAAACTGTTGATTTGTCCGGAGGTAACGGGGTCATCTGCGGGCAGCGCACGATCCAGATACCAGCCCACCCAACTGCAGATATCCGTTAAATCCCTGGGGGTAAAGTCATGCTCAGGCAACAGCTCCTGATAATGTTGCCAGAGCACCATCACAGTTCCGACAGTATTGCGTACAATGTCGTTTATTTGCTGCTCTGGCAGATGCCGTTGCAACTGATTGACCAGAGCCGGTTCCACCACTCTATCCTGAAGGAAAGCCTGATCCAGGCGTGGGTAGTAAGCCCTGGGCAGTTTTTCCCTGAGGGCCGGGTCCAGCTGGCGTCCGGCATAATGATCCGGGTTGCCGGTGAGAATCACCCGGTGTTTTTCGCTGACCCTGACAGGATGACCATTCACATAAATGCAGGGTTGCGCTTCCCACAAGCCGTTCAATGTCGCCAGCAATCCGGCCCGGGCCAGGTTAGCCTCATCCAGCACCAGGGTGATATAGCTTCCTCCAACACAGCCTTCGTCTTTGTGAGTTCCGGTATTGGCCCATTCCATCAATGCCCGGTTTTGTTGCGCCATAGAGCGGTCGCCGTCGGCGTGTTGTTGCCATTGCCAGCGTTTCATCAGGGTTTGTTCGCTGTCAGAAGGTCCAAGGGAAATCACCGCAGCCTGTCCTGAAGCCCTCGCCATTTTGGCGGAAAAGTAGCTTTTCCCGGTGCCGGTTTCCCCCTCGAGGAATATAACGGGAGAGTCTTTAAGCCGGTCATGGAGTCGGGATAATCGACGGTTTTCACGATCCTCCTGACTCATCTTGCCGTGATAAAGATCCCGGGCCAGTGCGGACAGGGACACATCGGCAGAACCCCACCATTTCAGTGATTCAGACAGCCGATTTTCTATGCGTTCAACGGGTTCTGCCTCAGAATTCGCTGTTCTGGCCATGTGAACACAATCGCTGGCCAGAGTGTGGATGGCTTCGTATCGGGTCTGCCCCGGTGGCAGAAGTAACTGCCAGCCAGAAGCCAGTGCATCTTGCAAACGTTTAATCTGTCTGGTTGGTCTGGTGGCTAAGGATTGCCAGGGCTTTGTTGCCGCCGGATCGACTGCCAGCTGATAGGCTACAGCATTTCGTTGTTTTTCCGGTGCGTGGGCCAGGATTATGGCACAGAGCCTGTCCATAACTTCTTTTTCACCCTGCACTGGAAATGGACTTTCATAGGACAGTTGTAATTTGGCATCTTTAAAGACTGCCGGGTCAAAGGCCCGGGCCAGCTGCCACAGGTTCTGCCTGACAAACTTTCTATTCAGTCGCGGGGTGCTACTGATGATGGTCGCTAACAGATCCGCGTCTACCGAGGCGGCTTGATTCTCATCCGGCTTTTTATGGGCATCCGTCGTCTTGTCCGGAAACAAGTGCCAACAAGCCACTTTCATAAAATCCCGCACTGACGGATTCTGCCGGGCACCATGGGTGATGACGCTGTTGATGGCCTTGCGCCAATGGCGGGTCAGGAGCTGAGGAGACTGGTCAACCTGCTGTGCTCGTCGGGCAGCCAGTATCAGGTTATTCAACAGGCCTTCGGTCATTTCTGGCAGAGGGTTACACAGGTGGGCAGGTACGGTTTCAAACGCTTCGTAAAGTGAGTGCAGTGCCTGTTCCGGCAGTTCAGTGCGGGAGATATCATGCCTGAGGGCATTGATATCCCAGAGATTGACCTCAGGACAGGGGTTAGCCGTGGCGACCATCGAATTAAATATTGAAGAGGGGCTCTGCACAGACTCAGGCCAGAGTAGGGTGACATTAGCCTGCGGGTAGGCCTGTAATTGGCCATTGACCAACAGAGGTTGCCCAACCGCCAGGGGTTCCAGAAGTTGCTGAAGTGTTGGGTTAGTCTCCAGCCCGCGCAATACCACCGGCTTGCCAGCGGTTAATGTCTGCTGCAAGCCACTCTGATGTCGTCCAAAATGTGCCTTTTGTTCCGAGGTGATACGGATATTATCAAAAAGCTGGCTGAAGCTGGTCTGTTCATTCACCTGAATAACCAGGGGGGCTTGCGGGTAATGATTGATCCAGTGACTTACCTGGGCCTGTTGCTGATAAGTGACTGCATTAAAAGCAGACTGATCTCTGATATTGAACAGAGGTTGTTCATGGTTTTCTGCCAATCCCAGGGCTTCTGGTTGCTGTCCCGGATGAGCCACCTGAAGTCGGGGCGTCAGGCCGGTTGTGTCGCGAATAGTCTGCAGTGAACCCAGCAAACGAAACCAGAGAGCCTCAGTGAGGGGAGACGTTATGGTCACTGCAGCACCCGCCTGAATTTGCTCCAACAGACAGGTATTAGGGGCTGCATAGCCTCCCTGGGCAATGGCAATCGGGCTCAGCCATTCTCTGATATTAACCTGGTTAATAATGATCGGGCCTGGTGGTGCGTGCTTTTTATCAGATCCTTTGTCAGCTTCTTTGTCACCTTCTTTGTCGCGAGAGCGGGACAGGCTTTGGAACAGTGAATGAAGTTCGTCATTCCCTACCGGCATTTGATAAAACTGAACATTGTCGGATAACTGACAAACCTTGCCATTGCTCTCAAAGCGCTGTTGCGCCAGTATCTGTCGAATCGTTTGTTCAAAGGTCAGATCCTGCCAGTTGGCCCCTTTCAGAATCACCGTTTGTCCGGTCCTCAATGATTCAAGCCTGCCAGGAATGTGCCGGATTCGCCCCTGTTGATCCACTCCGGGGCCGCCCAGAAGCAACTGTCGCCAGTTATTGTGCAAGTGACAGTCAATAAGAACGGTATTATCCAGAGCAATTTCGGCACTGGGGTATTCAGGCAATATCGGGGGAGCCTTGCAGCTGGTCATTGATGGGGTATTGCCGGTCTGAGTATCGAACTGCCAGGTATTTCCCGGTCGATTAATTCGCCGCCAGAAATCGGCCCCCGGTGCGTCGGCCCCCGGTGCGTCGGCCCCCGGTGCATCGGCCCCCGGTGCTTCCCCACGTCTGCCAACCGATCTCAACTGTTCAGGAGCCGCCAGCACCAATAGAGAAACATGCTTGCCCAGAGGACGTTTCCTGTGCCTGACTTTGTCGTACAGACAAGGATTATCCGGGTCCAGTAGATCGTTAAATTTCGGCAGTTCAGCGCTGGTGAGTTTTCTGATATCCATCACCAAAGTTAATGGCTGCGAACCTTCGAACAGCTTGCCTGAGCGCAGAGTGTGGCGACCATCGCCGGAAATGCTCAACCGGCTCACCAGGTTAGCCTTTGAGAGGTCATCGGGATGAGAAATAAGGGCGACATCCCGATATTTATCGCCGGTTTCGGCAACTAAAAGCTGTCGAACCTCATCGTCACTGGCAACAAAACGAAAATCGAAGGAATGAGGGGTTATTGGGGGCGGGGAATTGGCTGAGAAAAGACTTGTCGTCCTGTCAGGCAAGATTATCGGAGGTAAGGATCTATTGAGTTGGGGGGTTGAGCAGACCTCTGCAATCTTTGCCGATGCGTACTGATTCGCTTTCTTGGCGGGCGGAACATTATTATTATCAGGAAAAGCTTTGCTTTTTTGCCCAACAATACGACCATCCATAGTCAATCTCCCACCTGTTATCCGAAGGACTGTACTGAAATTGTTTAAGCGTAAGACCTTCAGAAAGGATGGAAGTTCCGTAAGGACAGTTACCCAAATCCACTCTACAGGGGACAATTCTCCCGTCATTCCCGCGAAGGAGAGGCTGTCGCAAAACTCTGGTTCCCGCCTTCACTCCTGTCATTCCCGCCTTCACTCCTGTCATTCCCGCCTTCACTCCTGTCATTCCCGATTTCATTCTCGTCATTCCCGCGAAGGCGGGAATCCACACTGACTCACCACCAGAACCATACTGCCCGGTGCTCCCCTGGCCTTGTCATCCCCGAGAAGGCAGAGATCCACCGTTGGCGCTGGATTCCCGCCTTCGCGGGAATGACGAACTCAGAGCATGGGAACGAGCTGTTGGAGTTTTGCGACACCCTCAGAGCGTGGGAACGAGCTGTTAGAGTTTTGCGACAGCCTCGAAGGAGCGTGGGAACGAGTTGTCAGGATGGCCTTATGGAACATTTATGGGCAGCTATCATCAGAGGAATAAATATTCTGAGTCAAACATCGAATTCAAATTCACGGTGTTCAAAAACTCATCGGCAATTTTTGTCAGATCGTCGGTTCTGAGCACCAGAGCATTATCGGCGTTGAGTGCCTGTCGTAAGCAGTCATCCTTAATCGATTTCTCAAACTTATAATCGCTATCAATTTCACCCATCATGGTATCCAGCTCTTCTGGTGAGGATGGATCATGGGTGCCATAGTTGTAATTGTATTGGGACCTCCTGATGTGAGCATTCACCCAACAATACGTCAAACTGGCGTTTTTTGAGTGTGTCACTTTATAGAGGTAATGACTGAAGGCCTGCTGAATTATCGGGAAGCATCTGCGTTTTAATTCCTCAAGCCTTTCGTCTTCATAGGGCACACCAGGGGACTTTGTTTTGATTTGTTCCGATAACTGCTGCAATTCCGGGCTGTTCTCAACGACTCGTTGAAACAGGACTTTGCTCTTTTCAACAATCATTGTCTCTGCCCAGTGAGGTTCCCCCAGGATAATCACCCTGCGGTGGTTAGTATTGCCCGAGATTAACTGCCCAAACGCGGGATGTTGCAGCAACATTCGTTCTATATCCGGAACTCCCTCAGGTTCGTCTGTCCAGGAGATCTGTATAGATGGGCTGGCTATTTTATTTTCAAGGAGTGACGAAACGCCATCATGAGAATGATCAACGATCAAGTCAGTACCTTCTCTCTTTACGAAGCTTTCATAAGTTAACCGCCATAGCTGGCTATTTTTTTCTGCGGACAATAATTCCTTGTACCACTTTTTAAGGCAATGTCCGGCTTTAAACTTAAACTCATCGATACCTTCGAGACTCACCAATAGTTCATGATGTTCGTCAGCATCTATAATTTCGCCGTCAGAGGTTGGCAGTGGGTCCAGCCAACCCGATTTCAGGGCTTCACGGGCAAGGTGAATCACCGAAGGCTTGCTCAGGTCGCTGTTTTTCAGCAGATCCACCATTGAACTCAACCACTGCCGAGGGTTTGCTTTGCCCTGAACAATCATTTGTGAGTGTAACGATTTGAGTGGTTCAATGACCTGATCTTCATTACTCTCGGACAATGCTTGTGCTATCACCTCCGACATCCTTTTACCGGTATGCTCACCGGTGCCATCAAGAACATCGGTCAGCTGCTTGATGAGATGGCCTGATGTTGTTGTCTCCATTGACTCTATGATTGAGACACTCAGGGAAAAACTGGTTAAATCTCCTTGCTCCCAGAGCTTCCTTGCCAATTCAGGAAGACTCAGATGGGTTTCTGGCAATGCACTGTTTGTCTCAAGCGCTTCTTTCAGTTCCTCAAAATTTATGTCAAGGGCTTTAGCCAAAGCTTGCAGTTGTGCCAGATTTGCTCTTTTCAGAAGATCCTTAATCTTCTTTGACTCAGTGCTGGAAACACTGATCCTTCTGGTGGTCTGGAAGACAGATTCGATCTCTGTTGTATTTGCGGGCGCTCCGCCCAAATCCACTGAATCCCAGGTTTGCCGTTCATCCGGAGAATACTCGGCAAAGGCGTGGGCCCGGCTATTAATTTGCCGACAGGGAATCCCGAAGTAACGACATAAAGCAACAAAAACAGGCACACGATGACGACAGCTACCTTGCCGCTGTGTAACAAGGAATTCAAAGAAGTTCTTATTGCTCTCTGGTTGCGCATCTCCGGCAAACTGTCGGCAATATTCGCTGATCGCCTCAATGCGCTGCGTCGTGTTTTTAGCGTTTTTTATTTTCCATAAAGGCAGCTGTTCTTCGGTTGGGTCTTGCGGGTCTTCAATGGTCTCAAACAATCTGTCCAGTACTGTTTTCATACCTTCTGAACAGTGGATATCAAAATGTGTTGATTGTTCTGGCCGGACTCCTTTAGCAGCTGTTTTGTTGTTCGATTCTCTGGGTTCTACGACATAAGTACACTGAATACTCTGGTTGGCTCTGGGCTCTTTAATAGACAGTATGTGAAGCCCGGTATATCGACCCCTGACCAGGGTAAATGCCAAATTGGGTTCCAGACTCAGGGCCACGATATAGTCGTTAGCCCTCAGGCTGGGCAATGGATATTCACCATTAGCATTCTCTGATGACAGCTCAAGGGTCGCCAGCGTTTGATCTCTGGCTAATGTCACTGTCTGGTCACGCCCGGGTAACGATGTTGGTATGAGGGTTTCGAACCCCTGAAGATGTTCATCATCAAGATCGATCAGTTTGACATACCCCTTAGCCGTCACATAATTATCAGTTGCCTGCCAGCGATACATGTGGCAAGAATGGTCCTGCGTATCAAAAATTTTATAATCGTTAAGCTCTATCTTCAGATCCTTATAATTCGTCATTTGGTCCAATGTCTTGGCTTTTTTCTCCTCGACTTCCGGGTTGTATCTTTCAGAGTCGTCAACCCATTGGTTCGGCAGATCACTGATCTGATGCCAGAACCCGGACCAAAATTGAACTTCATTGGCGTTCCATGCAGCTATCCGCTGATCAGCCTTGCGGACATAAGACAGGGAAGCCGGTGCTTTCAGCGTTTGTTGCTCTTCTTTCGTCATGGAGAAGACGCAATTAACGTCCACGCCCGTCTGGCCAAATTGAACACCAAACCAGCTTTGTTGCCAGTGTCGGTAGAGTGCCCGGGTGAGTATGTCGTACGACTGTTGAGGCTTCAGGGGAAGACCGGACGCCTGCCATTTTGCCTGAGCCACCCTCTTGATGATTTCAGTTTTGACTTTTTCTGGATGCAGACAAGTGTTAACACGAATTTCATGGTTTTTTTCATCAATACTGTTGCGGTCACTGTGTCGTATCAACCAGGGGCGATCAATGCCCGATACCGTTTCATTGAACCAATGGCAAAGATCAGACTCCAGCGCTCCTTCACCTAAATTCGGGAGCGATGACCCGGGCAGTTCCGCCAGCGATATTTTGGCGGCCATCAGATAAAGCCGGTAGTGCTGATTGAAGCATTGAAGAAGTCTCTTGTCGGTCAAGGCGCCCTCTCTTGCAACCGCCCTGGCGACATTCTGCAGATCAAGGCTGGTCGGCTGCAGCGACAGGTTTTGCTGTTGCAGGTAAGCCCTTAATCGACAGTGTTGCTGAGTCAGCTCTTTAGCCACGATTTTCCCCTCCGGGTTCTGTGGCAATACTTTCCCGGCAATGGTCTGCAGTTCTGTCGGGTTATACTGCCGGATGGGCAGATGTCTGAAACGCCCTTTCAGTGCCGGTGACAAGGGTTTGCGCCCGCTGTACTGAGGCGGGTTGATGGTGGCGAAGAGATGGAAGCCCGGATGAGCGTCACCGGCCAGAATATCGTTTAACTCACCTTCCAGATGCTGGCTGTCGATCAGATTCATTTCCGAAATCACTACGATGCCGCCATCGACTTTTGCCTTCTGGATCGCTTCACACAGTTTGTCCCAGGAACAGTCACAGGCATTCAGGGGGAAGACCTCAGGCATGGATTCTCCCCGTTGCCTGGCCTGCTGTCTGACAGTTTCAATCACCAGGTTCAGCGTGGCATCTTTACCCCGCCCGGCCGGACCTTCAATCAGCGTTGCCTGACGGCCGCCGTGTTTTATGCCGAGATGATAAGCTTGCTGAGCGCGGCTTAAATCCTGTCCCAGTCTTTGCACCAGTTCAATGACTGCTGATCCAGAGGTATCAAACTCAGGTCGGATTTCTCTGGTGACTGTAATGAAGGTCTGCTGAATATCTGACAGGGTCTGGTTACGAACTCTGTCGCTCAGGGTGTTCTCCGGTTGGAATCGGGCAGTAAACCAGATTTCCAGTGCCGACAGGGCATCCTGATGAGTTTCGGTGATTTCCGGCCCCAGTACATCCCGAAAACTCTGTTGGATCAAACTGTTTATTTGCTCACAGGTCACACTGCCGCGAGCGGGTTGGGCACGATCCAGATACCAACCCACCCAGCTGCAGATATCGGTTAAATCCCTGGGGGTAAACTCATGCCCGGGCAAGAGTTCCTGATAATATTTCCAGAGTACCATCACACTGTTGCTGGCACTGTGTACAATGTCGTTTATTTGCTGCTCCGGCAGATGCCGTTGTAAATGCCTGACCAGAGCCGGTTCCACCACCCTGTCCCGGAGGAATGCCTGGTCTAACCGTGGGTAGTAAGCTCTGGGCAGTTTCTCTCTCAGGGCCGGGCCCATTTGGCGCCCGGCGTAATGATCCGGGTTACCGGTGAGAATCACCCGGTGTTTCGGGCCGACATTGACAGGATGACCATTGACGTATACGCACGGTTGCGGTTCCCATAAGCCGTTCAATGATGCCAGCAATCCGGCTTTGGCCAGGTTGGCTTCATCCAGAACCAGAGTGACATAGTGTCCATCCTTCCCGGACGGAGTGTTGGCCCATTCCATCAGCGCCCGGTTTTGCAGTGTCATGGAACGGTCACCCTCGGTGTGCTCTTGCCACTGCCAGCGTTTCATCAGGGTTTGTTCGCTGTCAGAAGGCCCAAGTGAAATGACCGCAGCCTGTCCTGAAGCATTCGCCATTTTGGCGGAAAAGTAACTTTTTCCAGTACCGGTTTCTCCCTGCAGGAAGATAACGGGAGAATCCGCAAAGCGTTCATGGAGTCGGGATAATCGTCGGCTTTCACGATCCTTCTGGTTCGTCAGGCCGTGATAAAGATCATCGGCCAGTGCGGATAAGGGCTTATCCGTGGACCCCGTCCATGCCAGTGATTCAGACAGTCGATTTTTTATGTGCTCAATGCCTGCTGCGTCAGAATTGGCTGTTCTGGCTATGTAAAAGCAATCGCCAGCCAGAGATTGAATGCCATGGGATCGGGTCTGCCCTGGTGACAAAGCTAACTGCCAGCCAGAAGCCAGTGCATCTTGCAAACGTTTAATCTGTCTTGTGGGTCTGATGGTTAACGATTGCCAGGGCTCTGCCGCCGCCGGGTCGACTGCCAGCTGATAGGCCATTGCCTGGCGTTTTTCTTCAGGCGCATGGGCCAGGACAATGGCACAGAATCTGTCCAGAGCTTCCTTTTCACCCTGCACTGGAAATGGACTTTCATAGGACACTTGTAATTCACTGTCCTTAAATACCGCCGGATCAAAGGCTCGGGCCAGTTGCCAGAAGTTCTGCTTCATAAACGTTCTATCCAACCGCAGAGCACCATTGATGATGGTAGCTAACTGATCCGGGTCTACCGAGGTGGTTTGATCCTTAACCGGCGTCGTATGAACATCGGGCAGTGAATGCCAACAAGCCACTTTCATAAAATCGCGCACGGACGGATGCTGCCGGGTGCCATGGGTAATGACGCTATTGATAGCCTTGCGCCAGTGGCCGGGTAAAAGCAGTGGTGACTGGTCAACCTGCTGTACCCGTCGGGCAGCCAGTATCAGGTTATTCAACAAGTCTTCGGTAATTTCAGGCAAAGGGTTACAAAGGTGAGCAGGTACGGTATTAAACGCATTGTAAACTGAGTAAAGTGCTTGTTCTGGCAATTCAGTCCGGGGGATATCATGCCTGTCCGCATTGATATCCCAGATATCGAAGTCAGGACATGGGTCAGCCGTGGCGACCATCGAATCCAATACCGAAGAGAAGCCCATCACGGACTTGGGCCAGAGTATTGCGACAAGGGCTTTTGGGAAGGCCTGTAATTGGCCATTCACCAACAGAGGTTGCCCTACAGCCAGGGGTTCCAGAAGTTGCTGAAGCATTGGATTAGTTTCCAATCCCCGCAATAAAACCGGCGTGCCAGCGATTAATGCCTTCTGCAACCCGCTCTGACGTCGCCCAAAATGAGCCTTTTGTTCCGAAGTGATATGGATATTATCAAAAAGCTGGCTGAAGCTGGTCTGTTCATTGATCTGGATGACCAGAGGTGCTTCCTGCAGATAATTGATCCAGTGGCTTGCCTGGGCCTGTTGATGATAAGTGACGATATCAAAGGCAGTGTGCTCTCTGGTTTTGTCCTGCAGGCTGGACACAGGCTGCCCATCGTTTTCTGGCAATCCAAGGGCTTTCGGCTGTTGTTTTGAGTGCATCACCTGAAGTCGGGGCTCCAGGTCACTCGTTTCGCGAATAGTCTGCAATGAACCCAGCAAACGAAACCATAGTGCCTCATTAAGGGCAGAGGTTACAGTGACTACACCACCCGCCCGAATTTGTTCCAACAAACAGTTGTTAGGGGTTGCATAGCCTTGCGGGGAAATAGCAATCGGGTTCAGCCACTCACTAATGTTACTCTGGTTAATGATGATCGGGTGTCCTGAAGCGTCACCCTGGCAGGACAGGGTTTGAAACAGTGAGTGAAGCTCATTACTGTCTACCGACATTTGATAAAACTGAACATCGTCGGGTAACCCACAGATCTTGCCATTGCTCTCAAAGCAGTGCTGCGCCAGTATCTGTCGAATCGTCTGTTCAAAAGCCAGGTCCTGCCAGTTGGCCCCTTTCAGAATGACCCGTTGCCCGGCCCTCAAACACTCAAGCCTGCCGGGGATGTGCCGGATTCGCCCCTGTTGATCCACTCCCGGCCCGCCCAGCAGCAACTGTCGCCAGCTGGTGTGCCTATGGCAGTTAATTAAAACGGTACTGTCGTCATCCATAGCACTTTCGGCACAGGGGAGTTCAGCCAATAGCGGAGAAACATTGTCTACGTCCATTGATGGGGCATTGTCGGTTTGCGCCTCGAACTGCCAGGTATTTCCCGGCCTGTTAATTCGCCGCCAGAAGTCAGCACCCGGAGCGCCGGTCGCGGGTGCATCTTCACGCAGACCAACCGATGCCAACTGCTCAGGGTCGGCCAGGACCAATAGCGAAACATGCTCGCCCAAAGGGCGTTTCTTCTGAATGACTTTGTCGAACAGACAGGGAGTATCCGGGTCCAGCAGATCATTAAACTTTGGCAGCTCTTCGTTGGTGAGCTTTCGGATATCCATCACCAGAGTGAGTGGCTGTGAACCTTCGAACAGCTTGCCCGAACTCACAGTGTGGCGACCATCGGCGGAAATGCTCAGGCGGCTCACCAGGTTAGCCTGTGCAAGATCATCGGGGTGGGAAATAAGGGTGACATCCCTATTCTCATCGCCGGTTCGGGCAACTAAAAGCTGTCGAACCTCATCATCACTGGCGACAAAACGAAAATCGAAAGAATAAGGGGCCTTTGGGAGCGTGCAATCCATAGAGAATACGGAACTCGCTCTGTCAGGCAACATCAACGGATTTGATGATGTCTTGGTTTGGGGAGTGACACCAGAGCAGACCTCTGCAATCTTAGATGATGAATATCCTCCCTGTCTCTTGGCTGGAGGTAAACTATTTTCAGCAGAAGGTTTGCATTTTTGCCCAACAATACGACCATCCATAGTGAATCTCCTACCTGTTATCTGAAGGAC
Source organism: Endozoicomonas sp. ALD068 (assembly GCF_049310145.1). NCBI lineage: Bacteria > Pseudomonadati > Pseudomonadota > Gammaproteobacteria > Oceanospirillales > Endozoicomonadaceae > Endozoicomonas > Endozoicomonas sp. ALD068. Next base: position 6,256,947 of record NZ_JBLYNU010000004.1, on the reverse strand, counting down.
AGCATTGCCATTGTTTAATGGTATGACCTTCAGACAGGATGGAAGTTCCGTCAGGATAGTTATACCAATCGAACTTTCTAACTCCCTATTGCGCTGAAGATTTGTGCCTTAATCCTGCGTTGGCGATCGTCGCCATAGCTAAGGCTATGACTCCTCACGCCGCCTTGTCTTAAGGCTCAAATCTCCATGCTCATTGCGGGAGTTAGAAAATACGATTGGTATTACCCGTATCCATCACAAATGGGATGGACTTTTGGGATATTGAGGTTGTCAGCTCTCCAATGCGTCAGAAAGCGAATTCAAATTCATGCTGTTCAAAAACTCTTCGGCGATGGTTGTCAGCTCACCGGATTTCAGCACCAGAGCATCGCTGGCGTTTTGCGCTTGCCGTAAGTAAGCATATTCAACAGACTCCTGGAACTCGTCAGAGCTTCTAATCCAGGTCATCATGGCATACAGCTCTTCTGGTGAGGATGGATCGTGAGCGCCATAGTGGCAGCAATTGCCATTATTAGGCCCTTTGACAGCATGAGGCCCAATAGCAGCATCGGCCCAACAATACTTCAAGTAACCGCCTTTCGAGTTTGCCAATCCATACAGGTAGAAACTGAAGGCTTGCTGAATTGACTTAATGCATTTGTTTACTAAATCAGTCTGCAGTTTTTGCTCCTCATACGACAGCTTAATGAGCTTCATAGCAGAGTTATACCTGTTTTCAATCTCAAGCCTTTTTTTCTCATAGTCATTTTTTTCACTTTCATATCGCTCATCACGAAACCCGGAGTACCTGCATTCTCTATAACTATGTTCTTTCTTCAGTGCTTCCATATCATCGTCAAATTGTTTTTTTATCTGATTATATTGATTTCTTTTTTCTAGAAGCGGCTTCAGGTTGTCCGGGTTGTTGGCAATAATTCGTTGCAAAAGGGCTTCGACCTTTTCATCCATCGCTGTGTCGCTCCAGTATGGTTGTCCCAGGATAATCACCGGACGTTGGTTCACCCTGACCGAGCTTAACTGCTCAAACGCGGGATCATGTACCAGCAATCGTTCTATATTCGGAATACCCTCAGGTTGGTGTGTCCAGGATTTTTGCAAAGACGAGCTGGTAATTTTACCTTGAAGGAATGGCGAAACCCCATCATGACCATGAGAGACGAGTGAGGCATAATTTTTATTCGTTTGGAAGCTGCTATAAAGGAATTGCCACCTGTGGTTGTTTTTTTCCCTTGACAATAATTCCTTATACCATTGTTTCAGACAATGACTGGCATCAGCCTTCAGTTCATCGACGCTTTCCAGACAGACCAATAGCTTATGATGTTCAATTTTCTCCTGCCCCTGGAATATTTTTACCGGCACCAGATCCAGCCAACCCGATTTAAGGGCTTCACCGGCAAATTGAATAACCGAACGTTTGCTTAAGTCACTGCCGTTCAGTATTTTCACTATTGATCTCAACCAATATTCAGGGAGTGCTTCGCCCTGAACAATCATTTTTACATAGAGTGATTTGAGTTGGTTAGAGACCTGATCTTCATCACTGTCAGACAATATTTGTATTACGGCTTCCGTCATTGGATTATATCTTCGATTATTTTCGCCATACACATTACCGATCAATTCCAGCCCTGAATCGTTCAATGCTTTTGTCTCTAGCGAATCTAAGATTGAGACGCCCATGGAAAAGCTGGCCAAATCTTTTTTCTTCCAAAGTTTCAGTACCATTTCGAAAGGTTTTAGTTTGGTTTCTAACCATGCAGTGTTTGTCTTATGGGCTTTTTTTAGCGCCTTCTGGCTAATCTCCAAAACATCAGTTAGAGCTTGCTGTTGTGCTGAATCAGCATCTTTAAGGAGATTGTTAATGTTAATCTTGTTTGGCCAGCTGCTGGAACTACCGGCCTTGCTGCTGTGCTGGAAGTCAGGTGCGATTTCTGTAGACTTGCGAGGCGCTGCGCCCAAATTCACTGACCCCAGGGTTTGGCTTCCATCTGCGGAAAACCCGCCAAAGCTGTGGATACCGCTACTGATTTCCCAACCGGGAATTCCGAAATTAGGCCTGCTGCTGGAACTACCGGCCTTGCTGCTGTGCTGGAAGTCAGGTGTGATTACTGTAGACTCACCAGACGCTCCGCCCAAATTCACTGACTCCCAGGTTTGGCCTCCATCCACGGAATACTCAGCAAAGGCGTGCTTGAGGCTGTCAATTTGCCGACTGGGAATTCCGAAATAGCGACAAAAAGCAACAAAAACAGGCGCACGATGACGACAGCTACCTTGCCGATTTGTTACCAGGAATCGAAAGAAATTTTCACTCTCATCTGGTTTAGCTGCACCGGAGAACTGTTCGCAGTATTCCGTGATTGTGCTAATTCGTTGCCTGATGTTTTTAGCGTCCATTATTTTGCGCAACGGTGCCTGTATTTTGGCGGGTTGTTCGTTGATGTTATCAAACAGTTCCTTCAGTACGGACTTAATGCCTTCTGAACACTGGACGTCAAAAAAGGCTTCTTTAGCAGCCGTTTTTTCGCCCGGCTTTCGGGGTTCTACGACATAAGTACACTGAAAACTCTGGTAGGCTTTGGCCAGAGGAATAAACAGTGTATGAAGCCCGGTGTATTGGTCCCGGGTCAGTTTAAATGGCACATTGGGTTCTAAACGCAAGGCCACGATAGTGTCACTGGCCGTCAGGCTGGGTAAGGGACATTGACCATTCTTTGGTGATACCTCAAGGGTCCCCAGCGCTTGATCTCTGGTTAATATCACTTTCTGGTCTTTCCCTGGCAACCGTTTAGGAGTGAGGGTTTCGACCCCCAGAAAGTGTTTGCCATCAAGATCGATCTCTTTGATTTCACCCCCGGCGGTGACACGAATATCTTTTGCCTGCCAGCGATACATACTAGGGTGATGCTGCGTATTAAAAACTTTGTGAAACTTAGTCACTGAATTATCCCGATCCTCGTAGTTCGTTCCTCGATCCAATGCCGGAGCTTTTTCTTCCTCGACTTCTGGATTGTATGGTTCAGGAGCGCCATCACCGCTAATGGCTGATGCTTTCTTAATAAAATCGTTTACCAAACGGTTCGGCAGAGCGCTGATCTGATGCCAAAATGCGGGCCAGCATTGAAGGTCACGGGAGTTCCATGCCCGTATCTGCTTATTAGCCTCCCTAAGATAAGGCTTGCAGCCCCACATTTTCAGTGTTTGTGCCTGTTCTTTGGTCAGGGGAAATACGCTATTAGCGTCCACTTCGCTAAGGCTAAAATCATCAGCGAACCAGCGTTGCTGCCAGTGTCTGTAAAGTGCCTGTGTGAAAATATCGTCCGACTGATCCGGATTCAGGGAAAGACCGGATGCCTGCCATTTTTTCTGAGCCACCATCCTGATAAGTTCCGTTTTGGTTTCCTCTCCAGTCGGACCAGTCTTGATACGAATTTCATGGTTTTTTTCATCAACACCGTTGAGATGACTGTTTCGAATCAACCACGGACGGTCAATGTCCGATACCGTCCGATTGAACCATTGGCAAAGTCCGGAATTAAATTCACTTTTCCTCATGGCAAGAGCCGAAGACTCAGGCAGTTCCTCTAGCGATATATTGGCGGCCATCAGATAAAGCCGGTAGTGCTGATTGAGGCATTGATGAACGGCTTTTTCGCTAAAATCGCCACCTCTGGTGATAGCTCTGGCAACATTCTGTAAATCAAGGCTGGTGGGCTGCAATGGCAGTTTTTTGCCTTGCAGGTGAGCCCTTAAAAGACAATGTTTTTCTGTCAGCTTTATAGCGGCTGATGTCCCTTGTGAGGACTCTGGCAACACTTTTTCGGCAATGGTCTGTAATTCTGTCGGGTTGTACTGCCGGATGGGCAAATGTCGAAAACGTCCTTTCAGTGCCGGCGATAAGGGTTTTCGCCCGCTGTACTCAGGCGGGTTGATGGTGGCAAACAGGTGGAAGCCGGGATGGGCGTCACCGGCCAGAATATCGTTTAACTCACCTTCCAGATGCTGGCTGTCGATCAGATTCATTTCCGAAATCACCACGATGCCGCCATCGTCTTTTGCCTTCTGGATCTTTTCGCACAGTTTGTCCCAGGAACAATCACAGGCATTCAGGTAATAGACTTCCGGCATGGATTCTTGCCGTTCTTCAGCCAGCTTTCTGACACTTTCAATCACCAGGTTCAGCGTGGCATCCTTGCCCCGTCCGGCTGGACCTTCAATCAGTGTCGCCTGACGACCGCCGTGTTTTCTTTCGTGATGATAAGCCTGCTGACAGCGGTTTAAATCCTGTCCAAGTCGTTGCGCCAGTTCACGGACTGCCGATCCGGAGGTATCAAAGTCTGGTCGGATTTTTTCGCTGACTGTACTGAAGGTCTGCTGCATTTCCTGCAGGGTCTTGTTATGAACTCTGTCGCTCAGGGTGTTCTCCGATTCGTAGCGGGCAGCAAACCAGATTTCCAGTGCTGACAGGGCGTCCTGATGTGTTTCGGTGATTTCAGGGCCCAGTACATCCCGAAAACTAAGTTGTATCAAACTGTTTATTTGCTCACAGGTCACACTGCCGCAAGCGGGCTGAGCACGATCCAGATACCAGCCCACCCAACTGCAGATGTCCGTTAAATCCCTGGGGGTAAACTCATGCTCTGGCAGCAGCTCCTGATAATGTTGCCAGAGCGCCATCACACTTTTGCTGGCACTGCGTGCAATGTCGTTTATTTGCTGCTCCGTCAGATGCTCTTGTAAATGCCTGACCAGAGCCGGTTCTACCACCCTGTCCCGAAGGAATGACTGATCCGGGCGAGGGTAGTAAGCCCTGGGCAGTTTCTCTTTCAGGGCCGGGTCCAGTTGGCGCCCGGCATAATGATCGGGATTGCCGGTGAGAATCACCCGGTGTTTCAGGCTGACCTTGACAGGATGACCATTCACATAGATGCAGGGTTGTGGTTCCCATAAGCCGTTCAATGACGCCAGTAATCCGGCTTGGGCCAGGTTGGCTTCATCCAGAACCAGGGTAATGTAATCTCCGTCTTTGTCGGATTCGGTTTTGGCCCATTCCATCAACGCCCGGTTTTGCGGTGTCATAGAACGGTCGCCGTCGGCGTGTTGTTGCCACTGCCAGCGTTTCATCAGGGTCTGTTCACTGTCTGAAGGTCCAAGGGAAATGACTGAAGCTTGTCCCGAAGCCCTGGCCATTTTGGCAGAAAAGTAACTTTTCCCGGTGCCGGTTTCTCCCTGCAGGAACAGAACGGGAGAGTCCGTAAGCCGGTCATGGAGTCGGGACAATCGACGGCTTTCGCGATCCTTTTGACTTATCTCGCCGTGATAAAGATCCCGGGCCAGTGCTGACAAAGGCATATCATTGGAGACCGTCCATTTCAGTGATTCAGACAGCCGAAGTTCTATGCGTTCAATGCCTGCTGCCTCAGAAGTTGCTGTTTTGGCAATATGAAAACAATCAGTGGCCAGCGCTTGAATGGCATCGGATCGGATCTGTTCTGATGGCAAGGTTAACTGCCAGCCAGAAGCCAATGCATCCTGCAAACGTTTAATCTGTCTTGATGGCCTGATGGTTAACGATTGATGGGTCTTTGCTGCTGCCGGACTGACTTCCAGCTGGCAGGCCATTGCACCTCGTTTTTCTTCAGACGCATGGGCCACGATCAGGGCGCAGAGCCTGTCCAGAACTTCTTCCTGATCCCATTTCAGAGATGAACCTTGATAAGACAGTTGTGACTGTTTAAAGACTTTCGGGTCAAAGGCTCTGATCAGAGGCCACAGGTTTTCCTTCACAAACTCTCTATCTAACGACAGGGCACTTTTGATGATGGCGTTCAAGCGATCACGGTCTACCGAGGCGGTTTGATTCTCATCTGGCAATAGCTGCCGACAAACCACTTTCATAAAATCACGCACGGACGGATGTTGCCGGGTACCATGGGTGATAACGCTGTTGATGGCCTTGCGCCAGTGACGGGGTAAAAGCCTCAAGGACTGGTCAACCTGCTGTGCCTGCCGGGCCGCCAGTATCAGGTTATTTAATAACCCTTCGGTTATTTCAGGCAAAGGGTTGCACAGGTCGACGGGGACGGTTTCAAAGGCTTGGTAAAGTTCATTAAGTGCTTGTTCAGGCAGTTCAGTCCGGGGGATCTCATACCTGGAGGCGCTGATATCCCAGAGATCGATCTCGGGACAGGGTTTACCCGTGGCAAGCATCGAGCTCAATACTGAAGAGGGACTTTTTGCAGACTCAGGCCAGAGCACTGTGACACGAGCTTGTGGGTAGGCCTGTAATTGACCATTCACCAACAGAGGTTGTCCTGCAACCAGAGGTTCCAGCAGTTGCTGAAGCGCTGGATTACGCTCGAGTCCCCGGAATACCACTGGCTTGCCAGCGGTTAATGCCTCCTGCAACTTACTCTGACGGCGTCCAAAATACGCCTTCTGTTCCGAGGTGATATAGATATTATCAAATAGCTGGCTGAAGCTGGTCTGTTCATTAACCTGAATGACCAGAGGTGTTTGCGGCTGTTGATTGATCCAGTGTCTGACCTGGGCATGTTGCTGATAAGTGACGGTGTTAATGGCAGCCTGATCGCTGACTTTTTTCGGTAACCCGGGCAAAGGGTGCCCATCCTGTTCTGTCAATCCCAGGGCTTTTGGTTGTCCTTTTGCATAAGCCACCTGAAGTCGGGGCTTCAGGCCAGTGGTTTCGCGAATAGTCTGCAGCGAGCCTAGCAAACGAAACCAGTTTTCCTCATTGAGGGGAGACGTAACGGTGACGGTACCCCCCGCCTGAACCTGTTCCGACAGACAGCTGTTGGGGACTGCATAGCCTTCCGGGGCAATGGCAATCGGGCTCAGCCATTCCCTGATAGTACTCTCGTTAATGATGATGGGATTTTGTGGTGGTTGCTCTTGAACAAGTCCTTCGTCGTCTTGTTTGTCACCTTGTTTTTCTAAAGAGCAGGACAGGTTTTGAAACAGTGAACGAAGCTCGTCATTCCCTACCGGCATCTGATAAAACTGAACATTGTCGGGTAACCGACAGACCTTGCCATTGCTCTCAAAGCACTGCTGCGCCAGCATTTGCCGAATCGTCTGTTCAAAGGCCAGATCCTGCCAGTTGGCCCCTTTCAGAATCACCCGTTGTCCGGCCTTCAATAACTCGAGCCTGCCTGGGAGGTGCTGGATTCGTCCCTGTTTATCTACGCCAGGGCCACCCAGCAGCAACTGTCGCCAGTGTCTGTGCAGGTGACAGTCGATAACAAGGGTATTGTCGTCATCCATGGCGCTTTCAGCGGAGCGTTCCGCCAATACCGGAGGCACCTCGTCAGCGTCCATTGCCGGAGCATTGCCGGTCTGTGCCTCGAACTGCCAGGTATTGCCCGGTCGATTAATTCGCCGCCAGAAATCAGCACCGGGTGCATCTTCACGCTGGCCAACCGATGCCAGCTGGTCAGGGTCTGCCACCACCAGCAGAGCAACATGTTCACCCAGAGAGCGTTTCTTCTGGCTGACTTTGTCGTATAGACAGGGGTTATTCGGGTCCAGCAGGTCGTTAAATTTTGGCAGATCCTCGCTGGAGAGCTTTCGGATATCCAGCACCAGAGTCATGGGCTGTGAACCTTCAAACAGCTTGCCCGAACCCAGGGTGTGGCGACCGTCACCGGAAATGCTCAAGCGGGTCACCAGGTTAGCCTGTGACAGGTCATCGGGGTGGGAAATAAGGGTGACATCCCGATGTTCATCGCAGGTCTGGGCAACCAGAAGCTTTCGAAGCTCATCATCACTGGTGACAAAACGAAAATCGAAGGCATGAGGGGCCTTGTGGAGTGAGGAATCGGTTGAGGCCAGGGTTCTGGTTTTGTCAGGAAAGTTTACCGAAGGTGATGATTTATTGAGTGTGGAAGCGATACCAGAGCAGACCTTTGTAATCTTTGATGGTAAACCCTGCGTTGCTCTCTTGCTTGGCACTGCGCTATCAGGCATGTCACTGACAGGCACGTCACAAAGAGAAACGAGGTTGTTTTTTTCACCACCAATACGACTATCCATAGCTAATCTCCCTACTGCCATCTGAAGGATTAAATTGAAACTGTTTAATTATTTGACCGTAAGATAGGACTAAAGTTCCGCTTGGAAAGTTAGCCGTAATGATTGATGGAAATCACTGTGACACTCCCCGCCTTGTCGAGGGTGTCGCAAAAGGGTATGGTCAGCAGGATATATCAAGATCGTCGTTCCCGCGCAGGCGGGAACCCACCACGAACAGTGGATCTCCGCCTTCGCGGAGATGACGGTTTGAAGCTTGAAGCGTTTTAATTGACCTTTTGCGACACCCTCGATTGGGCGAGGGTTTACGACGATTTTGCTAAAAATTCATCATGACCAAAGGGTTATCAGCTCTTCAATGCGTCATAAATCGAATTCAAATTCACGCTGTTTACAAACTCTTCGGCGATAATTGTCAGTTCGACGGATTTCAGCACCAGAGCATCGCTGGCGTTGTACGCATGCCGTAAGTAGGCATCTTCAACAGATCCCTGGAACTCGTAAGAGCTATAAATCCAGGACATCATGGCATACAGCTCTCCCGGTGAGGATGGATCGTGAGCGCCATGGTGGTCGCTGCTTTTATAAGGCCCGATGACAGCGTCAGCCCAACAATACTTTAAGTAACCGCCTTTCGAGTTTGCCAGTCCATACAGGTAATAACTGAAGGCCTGCTGAATTGCCTGAATGCATTTGTTTTTTAAATCACTTTCCAGCCTTCGCTCCTCATCCGACGGCTCCAGGTCGTCCGGGCTGTTGGCAATAATTCGCTGCAACAGGGCTTCGACCTTTTTATCCAACACTGTTTCGTCCCAGGAAGGTTGCCCCATGATAATTACCGGACGGTGGTTCGCCTTGAACGAGCTTAACTGCTCAAAGGCCGGATCATGTACCAACATTCGTTCTATATTCGGAATACCCTCAGGTTCGTCTGTCCAGGTTTTTTGCAAAGACGAGCTGGCAATTTTACTTTGCAGGAATGGCGAAACCCCGTCATGACTGTGAGTGACGAGCAAGGCATACTTTTTCTTTGTTTGGAAGTAGCTATGTAGGAACTGCCAGAGATGGCTATTTTTTTCCCTGGAGAATGATCCCTTATACCACTGTTTCAGACAACGGCTGGCATCAACCTTCAGTTCATCGACGCTTTCCAGTCGCAGCAATAGCTGATGGTGTTTAACTTCCTTCTTACTTTTGTATTTTTGTAATGGCAATAGATTCAGCCAACCCGATTTCAGGGCTTGACTGGCAAATTGAATAACCGAACGTTTGGTCAAGTCGCTGCCATTGAGTATTTTCACTATTGAATTCAACCAATCGAGCGGCTCTGCTCCGCCATGAACAATCATTTTTAAATAGAGGGATTTAAGTTGATCAGAGACCTGATCCTCATCACTGTCGGACAATATTTGCATTACGGCTTCCGACATCGGATTATCTCCTCGGACATCTATATTACCGATCAATGCCTGCTCGGCATAGTCTGATTCGTCTGTCTCCAGCGACTCCAGGATTGAGACGCCCATGGAAAAGCCGGCCAAATCTTTTTTCCTCCAAAGCCTCACTACTAATTTGAAAGGTGTCAGATCGGCTTCTAACAATGCAGTGTTTGCCTCAAGGGCTTTTTTCAGCTCCTCCAGGCTCATTCCCAGGGCTTTAGCTATAGCTTCCTGTTGTGCTAAATCAGCTCCTTCCAGCAGATCCCTGATTTTCTTTGAATGGGTGCCGGAACCGCTGATCCGCTTGTTGGGCTGGAAGTCAGGCCAGATTTCTATTGCCTCAACAGGTGCCCCGCCCAAATCCACTGACTCCCAAGTTTGACCGCTATCTATGGAACATTCTGCAAAGGCGTGGTTTTTGTTAGCAATTAGCCGACATGGAATCTCAAAATAACGGCAAAGAGCAACAAAAACAGGCGCACGATGACGACAGCTCCCTTGCCGCTGTGTTACCAGGAATTGAAACAAATTTTTATTACCCTCTGGCATATCACCACCGGAAAACCCCCGGCAATAGTCCTTGATCGCCTCAATGCGCTGCCTGCTGTTTTTAGCGTTTTTTATTGTCTGCAAAGGCGCCTGTACTTTGGTTGGCTGCAGGTCAATTCGGGTAAATACTTTTTTCAGTACTGCTTCCATACCTTCTGAACAGTGGACGTCAAACCGAGTTGATTGTGCGGGTCGGACTTTTTCAGCAAGTGTTTTTTCACCCGCTTCTCTGTGTTCTACGACATAAGCAAATTGAATAGTCTGGTTATCTTCGGCCTTCGCAACATAGAGTGTATGGAGCCCGGCATATCGGTCCCTGATCAGGGTAAATGGCAATGCTGGTGTTATGCGCAGGGCCACGATTCGGTCGTCAGGCTTCAGGCCGGGCAAGGCATATCGACAAGTGTTCGATGGCCGCTCAAAAGTCGCCAGCGTCTGATCGCTGGCTAATGTCACTTCCTGGTCAGGTTCCGGTAACCGACCCGGTATGAGGACTTCGGCTCCCTGCATGTGACGATCATTAATATCGATCCATTTGATGTCGCCCGCAGCAGATACAAAAATATCTCTTGCCCGCCACCGATAATGAGCGGGAAAAAAGTCCTTAGTGTCAAAAATCATATAACGCTTGATTTTTGGTTTACTCTTGTTCTGGTAGTCCGTCATGCGGTCCAATGTTGGAGCCTCTTTTTCGAGGGCTTCGGGATTGTATTTTTCATAGGCCTTACCACTGTCAATAGCCAATGCCTGGTGAACAGACTGTGGCTCAGGGTTGGTGCCTTGATCCAATGTCGGTGCCTGTTTCTCCCGGACTTTTGGCATGTCCTGTGGTGTTTCGTTCATAAAATCATCGACCAGATGCTTCGGCAGATCACTGATCTGATGCCAGAACAGAGGCCAACATTGTGCACCATCGACACTCCATGCACTGATTCGCCGATCAGCCTCACGAAAGTAAGGCTGGTTAGCTGATAAGATCAGCGTCAGTTTCTGTTCTTTCGTCATGGAAAATACGCTATCAGCGTGCACGCCGGTGTGGCCAAAATTATGATTAAACCAGCTTCGCTGCCAGTGTCGGTAAAGTGTCTGGGTGAGTATGTCGTCCGAGTCATAGGGCTTCATTGGAAGGCCTGATGACCGCCACTTTGCCTGAGCCACGCTCTTGATGATTTCCGTTCTGGCTTCCTGTTCATCCAGCTCAGTGTTAACACGGATTTCATGTTTTTTTTCATCAACACTGCTGAGATGACTGCTTCGTATCAACCATGGACGATCAATTTTCGGTACTGTCTGATTGAACCAATGGCAAAGTTCGGAATTAAATTCACATTTCCCCATGGCAAGAGCCGAAGACCCCGGCAGTTCCTCCAGCGACAGGTTGGCGGCCATCAGATAAAGCCGGTAGTGCTGAGTGAGGCATTGATGAAGTGCTTTATCGGTAAAGTCGCCTTTTCTGAAGACAGCCCTGGTGACATTCTGAAGATCAAGGCTGGTCGGCTGCAAAGGCAGGTTTTTGCGTTGTAGGCAAGACCTTAAAAGACAATGTTTTTCTGTTAGCTTTTTAGCGACTAATGTCCATTCTGGTGACTCTGGCAACACTTTTTCGGCAATGGTCTGTAATTCTGTCGGGTTATACTGCCGGATGGGCAAATGCCGGAAACGTCCTTTCAGTGCCGGCGATAAGGGTTTTCGTCCGCTGTACTCAGGCGGGTTGATGGTGGCAAACAGGTGGAAGCCGGGATGGGCGTCACCGGCCAGAATATCGTTTAACTCACCTTCCAGATGCTGGCTGTCGATCAGATTCATTTCCGAAATCACCACGATGCCGCCTTTAATTTTTGCCTTCTGGATCGCTTCACACACTCTGTCCCAGGAACAATCACAGGCATTCAGGTAAAAGACTTCCGGCATGGATTCTTGCCGTTGTTCAGCCTGCTGTCTGACACTTTCAATCACCAGGCTCAGCGTGGCATCTTTACCCCGTCCGGCCGGACCTTCTATCAGTGTCGCCTGACGACCGCCGTGTTTTATCTTGCGATGATAAGCCTGCTGACAGCGGCTTAAATCCTGTCCAAGCCGTTGCGCCAGTTCACGGACTGCCGATCCGGAGGTATCAAAGTCTGGTCGAATTTTTTCGCTGACTGTTCTGAAGGTCTTCTGCATTTCCTCCAGGGTCTTGTTACGAACCCTGTCGCTCAGGGTGTTCTCCGACTGGTAACGGGCAGCAAACCAGCTTTCCAGTGCTGACAGGGCATCCTGATTTGTTTCGGTGATTTCAGGGCTCAGTAGATCCCGAAAACTTTGTTGGATCAAAGCGCTCATTTGCTTGCCGGTAACCGTGTCACCGGCGGATAACGAACGATCCAGATACCAACCCACCCAACTGCAGATATCGGTTAAATCCCTGGGGGTAAACTCATGGTCTGGCAGCAGTTCCTGATAATATTGCCACAACACCATCAGACTCCCGGTGGTACTCTGCGCAATCCTGCTTGTTTGAGAATCCGGCAGATGCCGTTGTAACTGATTGAGCAGAGCCGGTTCCACCACTCTGTCCCTAAGGAAAGCCTGGTCCAGACGTGGGTAGTAAGCCCTGGGCAGCTTCTCTTTCAGGGCCGGGTCCATTTGGCGCCCGGTGTAATGATCCGGGTTACCGGTGAGAATTACCCGGTGTTTTGGGCCGACCTTGACAGGATGACCATTGACATAGATGCAGGGTTCCGGTTCCCACAGGCCGTTCAATGACGCCAGTAATCCGGCTTTGGCCAAATTAGCCTCATCCAGCAACAGGGTGATGTATTCTCCGTCTTTGTCGGATTTGGTATTGGCCCATGCCATTAGCGCCCGGTTTTGCTGCGCCATAGAGCGGTCGCCATCGGTATGCTCTTGCCACTGCCAGCGTTTCATCAGGGTCTGTTCGCTGTCGGAAGGTCCAAGGGAAATGACCTCAGCCAGTCCTGAAGCGTTCGCCATTTTGGCGGAAAAGTAACTTTTTCCGGTGCCGGTTTCCCCCTGCAGGAAGATAACGGGAGAGTCCGAAAGCCGGTCATGGAGTCGGGATAATCGACGGCTTTCACGATCTCTCTGGCTTATCTCGCCGTGATAAAGATCCCGGGCCAGTGCTGACAAAGGATTATCAGCGGAACCCGTCCATTCCAGTGATTCAGGCAGACGATTTTCTATCTCTTCAATACCTGCTTTGACAGTATTCGCGGTTCTGGCAATATGAAAACAATCGCTGGCCAGAGCCTGAATAGCATCGGATCGGATCTGACCAGACGCAAGGTTTAACTGCCATCCGCAAGCCAGCGCATCCTGCAAACGTTTAATCTGTCTTGATGGCCTGATGGTTAACGATTGAAAGGTCTCTGTTGCTGCCGGATCGACTTTCAACTGGCAGGCCATTGCGTCTTGTTGTTCTGCAGACGTATGGGCTACGATCAGGGCACAGAGCCCGTCCAGAATTTCTTCTACATCCCATTCCGGAGATGAACTTTGATAGTAGAGTTTTGCTTGCTTAAAGATTTTCGGGTCAGAGGCTCTGGCCAGTGGCCAGAGGTTCTGCTTTACAAACTCTCTGTTTAACTGCGGGGCACTATTGATGACTTCATTTAACTGGTCCGGATCTACCGAGGCAGTTTGATCCTCATCCGGCTTCCTGTGAGCATCTGGCGTCCTATCCGGTAACAACTGCCAACAAACCACCTTCATAAAATCACGGACGGACGGATTCTGCCGGGTGCCATGGGTGATGACACTATTGATGGCCTTGCGCCAGTGGCGGGGCAGGAACTCTGGGGACTGGTCAACCTGCTGTGCCCGTCGGGCCGCCAGTATCAGGTTATTCAATAACCCTTCGGTTATTTCAGGCAAAGGGTTACACAGGTGGGCGGGTACGGTTTTAAAGGCTTCGTAAAGTTCATTAAGTGCTTGTTCAGGCAGTTCAGTCCGCGGTATCTCATACCTGGAGGCAGTGATATCCCAGAGATCGATCTCGGGGCAGGGCTTACCTGTGGCAAGCATCAAGTTCAATACTGAAGAGGGGCTTTTTGCAGACTCAGGCCAGAGCAATGTGACGCGAGCTTTTGGGTAGGCCTGTAATTGACCATTCACCAACAGAGGTTGTCCCACAACCAGAGGTTCCAGCAGTTGCTGAAGCGCTGGACTACGCTCGAGTCCCAGGAATACCACAGGCTCGCCAGCGGTTAATGCCTCCTGCAATTTACTCTGGCGTCGTCCAAAATACGCCTTTTGTTCCGAGGTGATATGGATATTATCAAATAGCTGGCTGAAGCCTGTCTGTTCATTGACCTGGATGACCAGAGGTGTTTGCGGCTGCTGATTGATCCAGTGTCTGACCTGGGCATGTTGCTGATAAGTAAAGGTGTCAATGGCTGCCTGATCGCTGACTTTTTTCGGTAACTGAACGCTCCCGGGTATAGGGTGCTCAACGTTTTCTATCAATCCCAGGGCTTTTGGCTGCCGTCCTGAATGAGCCACCCGAAGTCGGGGCTCCAGGCCAGTGGTTTCGCGAATAGTCTGCAGTGAGCCCAGCAAACGAAACCAGTTTTCCTCATTGAGGGGAGACGTAACAGCGACGGCACCGCCCGCCTGAACCTGTTCCAACAGACAGCTGTTAGGGACTGCATAACCCTCCGGGGCGATGGCAATCGGGCTCAGCCATTCGCTGATATTACTCTCGTTAATGATGACCGGATTTTGTGGTGGTTGCTCTTGATTAAGTCCATTGGCGCCTTGTTTGTCATTTTGTTTTTCAAAAGAGCAGGACAGGCTTTGAAACAGTGAACTAAGCTCGTCATTCCCTACCGGCATCTGATAAAAGTGAACATTGTCGGGTAGCCGACAGACCTTGCCATTGCTCTCAAAGCATTGCTGCGCCAGCATTTGCCGAATCGTCTGTTCAAAGGCCAGATCCTGCCAGTTGGCCCCTTTCAGAATCACCCGTTGACCGACCCTCAATAACTCAAGCCTGCCGGGGAGGTGCTGGATTCGTCCCTGTTTATCTACGCCGGGACCACCCAGCAACAAATGTCGCCAGTGACCGTGCAGGTGACAGTCAATAACCAGGGTATTGTCGTCATCCATGGCGCTTTCAGCGGAGAGTTCCGCCAATACCGGAGGCACCTGGTCGATGTCCATTGCCGAAGCATTGCCGGTCTGTGCGTCGAACTGCCAGGTATTGCCCGGGCGATTAATTCGCCGCCAGAAATCAGCACCGGGTGCATCTTCGCGTTGGCCAACCGATGCCAACTGTTCAGGATCTGCCACCACCAGTAGAGCAACATGTTCGCCCAGAGTGCGTTTCTGCTGGCTGACTTTGTCGTACAGGCAGGGGTTATCGGGGTCCAGCAGATCGTTAAATTTTGGCAGATCCTCGCTGTTGAGATTTCGGATATCCAGCACCAGAGTCATGGGCTGTGAACCTTCAAACAGCTTGCCCGAACCCAGCGTGTGGCCACCGTCGCCGGAAATGCTCAAGCGGGTCACCAGGTTAGCCTGTGACAGGTCATCGGGGTGGGAAATAAGAGTGACATCCCGATGTTCATTGCAGGTCCGGGCAACCAGAAGCTGTCGAATCTCATCATCACTGGCGACAAAACGAAAATCGAAGGAACGAGAAGCCTTTTGGAGCGAGGAATCCGTTGAGGATACGGTTCTCACCTGATGAGGCGACGAAATCAGTGGTGACGATACCTTGAGCCTGGCAGTGACATCAGGGCAGACTCCTGCAATCTCCGACGTTGATGCATCCCGCTTTGCTTTCTTGGCCGGTACGCCACAATCAAGAAAGGTTTTTTTTATCTCAGAACCATCAATCCGACCGTCCATAGTCAATATCTCTCCTGCCATCTGCATGACTGCATTGAAGTTGTTTGGTCATTTGACCTTCAGACAGGAGGAAAGTTCGATTTCAATGGTTACCCGTGACCATTGAAGGGAATACCGATCTCGAAAAACTTACTATGATCAGGCTGTCAACGTGCATCTAATGAGTTATAAAGCGAATTCAAATTCATGCTGTTCAAAAACTCTTTGGCAATTTTTGTCAGTTCAGCGTTTTTGAGCACCAGAGCGTTGCTGGCGTCCTGTGCCTGTTTTAAGTAGGCATCATTAACAGAGCGCTGAAAATCGGAAGAGCTTGAAATAGCAGACATCATGGTATATAGCTCTTCTGGTGAGGACGGTTCGTGAGAGCCAAAGGCTTGATTACTGACAAGCTCACTCACCCCGTTAGCATCGCCCCAACAATAGGTTAAGCGACCACCTTTTGAGTGTGTCAATTCATAGAGGTAATGACTAAAGGCCTGCCGAATCAATTGATTGCAGTTACTTTTTAAAGTAACCCCAAATTCCACACCCTTTTTCAACTCTTTAACAGAGTCTTTTATGTTTTTGTATCTCATTTCGATATCAGATGTTTTTTCGTTATAGACTTCTTCTGCAAGCCGACGTTTTTCATGAAGAGGTAATGAACCAGTGCAACCTGCAGGATCATCTGCAGTATGCAATGCTTTCATATATTCGTCTTTCAATTTTCGCAGTGCTTTCTCTCTGGATGCACTGAGCTCTTGCAGTTCATCGTCGAACTGTTCTAACCTGGCCCTAGATATACTGACTATTTCTAATAACTGCTTTAAGTACGGGGTGTTCTCAACTTTTAGTTGAAACAGTTCTTCGGCCTTCTCCTCAACCAGTGTGTTGCTCCAGACAGGTTGCCCCAGGATAATCACCGGACGGTGATTATCCTTGCCCGAGGCTAATTTCGGAAACGCAGGCTGGTGCACCAGCATTCGTTCTATATTCGGCGTGCCGTCAGGTTGGTTTGTCCAGGCATTCTTTAACGATGTGCAGAGAATGTTAGCTTCCAGAAATGGCGAAAACCCATCATGGCTATGGGTGGCGAAAAAGTCATTGCCTTTTATTATATGGTGGTATTTACAAGCCGACTGCCAGAACTGAATATTTTTTTCTCTGGACAATAACTGCTTATAAAACTTTTTCAGACAATGGGTGGCTTTGACCCTCAGCTCATCGAAATCTTTCAGACGCATCAATAGCTTATAATGATCTGTGGCCGATACAATAATAGTTTCGTATTCTGGCATTGGATCCAACCAGCCCGATGCCAGTGCTTCATGGGCAAAGCGAACAACCGAAGCTCTGTGAAAGTTACATTTTGCCAGTATATCCACTATCGAACCCAACCATTGTCGAGAGTCTGCTCCGGCCTGATCAATCATTTTTGAGTACAATAATTTGAGTTGCTGAGCGACCTGATCTCCTTCACCGTAGTAGTTCAACATCGTACATACTGCCTCCGACATCGGTTTACGAAGCCATCGACCATCGAACACTGTTCCGATTAAACTCTTCTCCTCTTCGCCCAATGCTTCTGTGTCCATCGACGCTAACATTGAGACACCCATGGAAAAAGGGCCTAAAGTTTTTATCTTCCAGAGCTCCAGTACCCTTTCATAAGGACTTGGATCGGTTTCTGGCAATGCACTCTTTGTCTCAAGTGTGTTGTACTGTTCTCTGGAGTTCACAACAGAGGCCTCAGCCAGAGTTGGCTGTTTTGCTAAATCAGCACCTTTAAGGAGATTCTTGACCGTTTCTAACTCAGTGTCGGGGGCACCCACCTTCCTGTTGTGTTGGAAGTCAGGTCTGATTTCTATTGGCAGCACTGGAGCTCCGCCCAAATCCGCTGATTCCCAGGTTTGGCCGCCATCCAGGGAGTACTCGGCAAAGCTGTGGATGAGGTTATTAATTTGTCGGCATGGAATTCCGAAATAACGGCAAAGAGCCACAAAAACGGGCACACGATGACGACAGCTACCTTGCCGCTTTTTTACCAGAAATTGAAAGAAGTGTTCACTGGGCGCTGGTTTAGCCTTACCGGAAAACTGTAGACAATAGTCCTTAATCGCTTTAACTCGTTGCGTCCTGTTTTCTGCGTTTTTTATTGCCTCCAAAGGCTGCTGTATTTCAGATGGCTGGTCTTCAATGGCCATAAACAGTTTTTTTAGTACGGTTTTCATACCTTCTGAGCAGAGGGCATCAAAACGTACTGATCGATCTGATCCTTCTGATTGAGATTCTTCAGCCGTTGTTTTTTTCCCCGGTTTTTTGGGTTCTACGACATAAGCACACAGAATTTTCTGGTTGGCTTTGGCTTCTGGAATAGTCAGTGTGTGAAGTCCGGTATATCGGTCCCTGACCAGGGTAAATAGCATATTCGGTTCTATGCGCAGGGCCACGATATAGTCGTCAGGCGTCAGGCTGGGCAATGCATATTGGCCATTCTTCGATGACAATTCATAGGTCGCCAGTGTTTGATTTGTGGCTAATGTTACTGACTGGTCACGCCCAGGTAACGGGGCCGGTGTGAGGGCTTCGAATCCCTGAATGTGTCGATCATTAATAACGAACTGATTGATCTCACCCTCGGCAGTGACATCAAAATCACTTGCCCAGAAGCGATACATTCTGGAAGTAATGTACTTCGTATCAAAAATTTTACAATCGTTGACCTGTGGCTTCTTCAGGCCCTCGTAGCCGGTCCTCCGATCCAATGTCTTGGTCTGTTTCCCTTCGTTAACGTAGTTGTCCAACCCACGTTTCGGCAGATCACTTATCTGATGCCAAAACGCACGACACCATTTAACTGAATTGGAGTTCCATAACCCTATCTGTCGATCAGCCTCCCGAAGATAAGGCTGGGAAGCGGGTGTTTTCAGCATTTGTCTCTCTTCTTTGGTCAGGGGGAAGACGCTATTGACGTCTACCCCCGTCCGTCCATACACACGATTAAACCAGCCTTGCTGCCAGTGTCGGTAAAGTGTCCGGGTGAGAATATCGTCCGACTGATTCGGCTTGAGAGAAAGGCCGGATGCCTGCCACCCGGTCTGAGCCATCATCTTGATGATTTCCGTTTTGGTTTCCTCTTTAGTCAAGCCAGGTTCAAAACGAATTTCATGGTGTTTTTCATCAATACTGTTGCCATCACCGGGTCGTATCAACCACGGACGACTAATGTCCGATACCGTCAGGTTGAACCATTTGCAAAGCCCGGAATCCAGCTCACTTTTATCCATGGCAAGAGCCGATGATTCTGGCAGTTTCTCCAGGGATAGGTCGGCTGCCATCAGGTAAAGCCGGTAGTGCTTACCGAGGCATTGATTAAGGCTGTCTTCGCCAAAATCGCCCTCTCTGATAACAGCCCTGGCAACATTCTGCAGATCAAGGCTGGTCGGCTGCAACGGCAGGTTTTTTCGTTGCAGGTAAGCCCTTAAGCGACAGTGTTTCTGAGTCAGCTTTTCAGCCGCAGCTTTCCCTTCTGGAGTCAGTGGCAACACTTTCTCGGCAATGGTCTGCAATTCGGTCTGGTTGTACTGCCGGATCGGCAAATGTCTGAAACGCCCTTTCAAAGCCGGTGATAAGGGTTTTCGTCCGCTGTACTCGGGTGGGTTGATGGTGGCAAACAAATGGAAACCCGGATGGGCATCGCCGGCCAGAATATCGTTCAACTCACCTTCCAGATGCTGGCTGTCGATCAGGTTCATTTCTGAAATCACCACGATGCCGCCTTCCACTTTTGCTTTCCGGATCGCTTCGCACACTTTATCCCAGGAACAATCACAGGCATTCAGGAGAAATATCTCTGGCATGGTTTCTCTCTTTTTCTCAGCCTGCTGTTTGACACTGTTGATCATCAGATTCAGCGTCGCATCCTTACCCCGTCCAGCCGGGCCTTCAATCAGCGTTGCCTGACGGCCGCCGTGTTTTATCTCGCGATGATTAGCCTGCTGACAGCGACTTAAATCCTGTCCCAGCCCTTGTACCAGCTCAATGACTGCTGATCCGGAGGTATCAAACTCAGGTCGGAATTCTTTGGTGAATGCTTCGAAGTCCCGCTGAATATCTGGCAGGGTGTGGTTATGAACTTTGTTGCGCAGGGTGTTGTCCAGTGGGTAACGGGCGGCAAACCAGATTTCCAGTGCCGAAAGGGCATCCTGTTGAGTCTCGCTGATTTCGGGACCCAGTAGATCCCGGAAACTTTGCCGGATCAAACTGTTCATTTGCTCACAGCTAACACTCTCTCCTTCGGATAACGCACGATCCAGATACCAGCCCACCCAACTGCAGATATCGGTTAAATCCCTGGGAGTAAACTCATGCTCGGGCAACAGTTCCTGATAATATTGCCACAGTGCCATCACGCTCCCGGTAGCATCGGGTAGAATTTTGTTTATTTGAGGTCCTGTCAGATGCCGTTGTAACTGATTGAGCAGCGCCGGTTCCACCACTCTGTCCCGAAGGAAAGCCTGGTCCAGACGAGGGTAGTAAGCTCTGGGCAGTTTCTCCTTCAGCGCCGGGTCCAGCTGGCGCCCGGCGTAATGATCCGGGTTGCCGGTAAGAATTACCCGGTGTTTTGCGCTGACTTTGACAGGATGAGCATTCACATAAATGCAGGGTTCCGGTTCCCACAAGCCGTTCAATGACGACAGCAATCCGGCTTTGGCCAGGTTAGCCTCATCCAGCACCAGGGTTATGTATTCTCCATCTTTGTCGGATTTGGTATTGGCCCATTCCATCAACGCCCGGTTTTGCTGCACCATAGAGCGGTCGCCATCGGCGTGTTCTTGCCACTGCCAGCGTTTCATCAGGGTCTCTTCACTGTCAGAAGGTCCGAGGGAAATGACTGAAGCTGGTCCTGAAGCCTTCGCCATTTTGGCGGAAAAGTAACTTTTCCCGGTGCCGGTTTCGCCCTGCAGAAAGATAACGGGAGAGTCGCTAAGCCGGTCGTGGAGTCGGGATAATCGACGGCTTTCACGATCCTTTTGACTCATTTCGCCGTGATAAAGATCCCTGGCCAGTGCTGACAGGGGTTGATCAGTGCAACCCGGCCATTGCATTGATTGAGACAGTCGTTTTTCTATGCGTTCAATGCGTTCTGCGACGGGATTCTCTGTGACATATTCTCCCCTGGCAATGTGGAAACAATCGCTGGCCAGAGCGTGAATGGCGTCGGATCGGGTCTGACCTGATGGAAGCTTTAGCTGCCAGCCAGAAGCCAGTGCATCCTGCAAACGTTTAATCTGACTTGCTCGCCTGATGGCTAACGCTTGATATTGCTCTGCCGCCGCCGAATCAACTTTCAACTGGTACGCTATCGCCTGCCTTTGTGCTTCAGGCGCATGGGCCACAATTATGGCGCAAAGCCTGTCCAGAACTTCTTTTTCAGCCCGCAGTGACAATGGATTTTCATAGGACAGTTTTAATTCGGTGCCTTTAAATACTGCCGGGTCAAAGGCTCGGGCCAGTAGCCACAGATTCTGCTTCACAAACTTTCTATCCAACCGCCGGGAACGGTTGATGATGACAGTTAACCGGTCCGGGTCTACCGAGGCGGCTTGATCCTTATCCGGTAACAAGTGCCAACAAGCCACTTTCATAAAATCACGCACGGGCGGACTCTGCCGGGTGCCGTGCGTGACGACGCTATTGATGGCCTTGCGCCAGTGGCAGGGCAGGAGCTGCAGGGAGTGGTCAACCCGCTGTGCTTGTTGGGCAGCCAGGATCAGGTTATTCAGCAAACCTTCGGTCATTTCTGGCAGGGGGTTACAAAGACCGCCAGGTACGGTTTTAAACGCTTCGTAAAGTTTATTAAGTGCTTGTTCTGGCAACTCAGTCCGAGGGATATCATGCTTGCGGGCATTGATATCCCAGAGATCAACTTCAGGACAAGGCTTCCCTGTGGCGACCATCGAACGAAATACTGGCGATGGGCTCTTCGCAGACTCAGGCCAGAACAGAGTGACATGAGCCTGCGGATAGGCCTGTAATTGGCCATTCACCAACAGATGCTGACCAATAGCCAGGGGTTCCAGAAGTTGCTGAAGTGTTGGATTGCTCTCCAGCCCCAGAAATACAACCGGTTTGCCAGCGATTAATGCCTTCTGCAACTCGCTCTGACTTCGTTCAAAATGGGCCTTTTGTTCCGAGGTGATATGGATATTATCAAACAGCTGGCTGAAGCTGGTCTGGTCATTGACCTGAATGACCAAAGGGGCTTCCAGGTGATCTTTGATCCAATGACTTACCTGGGCATGTTGTTGATAAGTGACGATACTAAAGGAGGTCTGGTCCCTGTCTTTTTTATCTTGCTGATGGCTCCCGGGCAGAGGGCACTCATTATTTTCTGTCAGTCCCAGCGCTTTCGGCTGCTGTCTTGAATGAGTCACCTGAAGCCGGGGCACCAGACCTGTCGTCTTGTGGATAGTCTGCAGTAAACCCAGCAAACGAAACCAAAGTACATCATTGAGGGGGGACGTTATGGTGATGACACCACCCGCCCGAACCCGTTCCAACAGACAGTTGTCAGGGACGACATAACCTTCCGGGTTAATGGCAATCGGGCTCAGCCATTCCCTGATATTACTCTGGTTAATGATGACCGGGTTTGGTGGTACGTTGTGGGAAAGTCCTTCTGCATCAGAGTGGGACAGACTTTGAAACAGTGAATGAAGCTCGTCATTCCTTACCGGCATCCGATAAAACTCAACATCGTCCGGTAACTGACAGACTTTCCCGTTACTCTCAAAACACCTTTGCGCCAGCATCTGTCGAATCGTTTGTTCAAAGGCCAGGTCCTTCCAGTTGGCCCCTTTCAGAATCACCTGTTGGCCGGGCCTCAATGACTCAAGCCTGCCGGGTATGTGCTGGATACGTCCCTGTTTATCGACTCCGGGGCCACCCAGCAGTAACTGTCGCCAGTGACTGTGCAAGTGGCAGTCAATTAAAACGGTATTGTCGCCATCCTCAGCACTTTCGGCACAGGAGAGTTCAGGCACTACCGGAGCAACCTCGGCGACGCTCATTAATGAGTCATTGCCGGTCTGTGCGTCGAACTGCCAGGTATTGCCCGGTCGATTAATTCGCCGCCAGAAATCAGCTCCTGGTGCCTCATGATTGCTGCCAACCAATGCCAACTGTGCCGGGTCTGCCAGAACCAATAGAGAAACATGCTTGCCCAGAGGGCGTTTTTTCTGGCTGACTCTGTCGTACAGACAGGGGGTATCCGGGTCCAGCAGATCGTTAAATTTTGACAGTTCAGCACTGGTGAGTTTTCGGATATCCAGCACCAGGGTCAATGGCTGCGAACCTTCAAACAGTTTGCCCGGATAAAGCGCGTGCTGACCCTCTTCGGAAATGCTCAACCGGCTCATCAGATTAGCCTGAGAGAGGTCATCGGGATGGGAAATAAGGGTGACATCCCGATGTTCATCGCAGGTCCGGGCAACCAGAAGCTGTCGAATCTCATCATCACTGGCGACAAAACGAAAATCGAAGGCATGAGGAGCCCCGGGGAGCGAGGAATTCGTTGAGGATACGGTTCTCGCCTGGTGAGGCGACGAAATCAGTGGTGACGATACCTTGAGCCTGGCAGTGACATCAGAGCAGATCTCGACATCATTTGCCGGTAATGCCAGCTTTGGATTTTTGGCTGGTACGATATTGTCAGACGCGCCACTATCAAGAACCGATTTGTTTATTTCCCTGATCTGAACATCCACTATTAATCTCCTTTCCTGATGTCCCTTGAAGGATTGCATTGAAACTGATTAATCGTTTGACCTTAGGATGAGATTAAAGTTCCATTTTAACTGTTACCCGTCTGCAGGGTTGTCCAGCCTGATGTTCGCGAAGGAAGTCGTCATTCCCGCGAAGGAGGGTGTCGCAAAACTCTGATTCCCATGCTCTGAGGTCGTCATTCCCGCGAAGGCGGGTGTCGCAAAACTCTGATTCCCATGCTCTGAGGTCGTCATTCCCGCGAAGGCGGGAATCCAGCGCCAACGGTGGATCTCTGTCTTCTTGGGGATGACAAAGCCAGGGGGGCACCGGGCAGTATGGTTCTGGTGGTGAGTCACTGTGGATTCCCGCCTTCGCGGGAATGACGAGAATGAAGTCGGGAATGACGAGAATGAAGCCGGGAATGACGAGAATGAAGCCGGGAATGACGAGAATGAAGCCGGGAATGACGAGAATGAAGCCGGGAATGACGAGAATGAAGCCGGGAATGACGAGAATGAAGCCGGGAATGACGAGAATGAAGCCGGGAATGACGAGAATGAAGCCGGGAGTGTCGGGAGTGAAGCACTCAACATGACCAAACGGTTATCAGGTATCCAAAGCATCACAAAGCGAACTCAAATTCAGGCTGTTTAAAAACTCTTCGACAATTTTTGTCAGTTCATTGGTTTTGAGAATCAGGGCGTTACTGACGTTATGTGTTTGCCGCAAGTGGTCATCCCTAATAGCTTCCTGCGACCAGTCAGAGCTCTTGATTAAAGACATCATGGCATACAGTTCTTCTGGTGAGGATGGAGCATGAGCACCACAGTGGCCATCATCGTCTTCCGCCAGGATGAAAGCATCGGCCCAACAATAGGTTAAGCCCCCCCCTTTCGAATGTGTCATTTCATACAAGTAATAAATGAAGGCCTGTTGAATTGCTTTCCGGCATTGGTTTTTTAAGTCAAACACCAGGACTTTGTCCCTGGATGGTACCTCAAGGGACTTCAGGGTGGATTGGTACTTGCTGATGATATCAAGCCTTTCTTTCTGACTATCCGTTGCTTTCAGAGCATTAAAGCATCGTCGATCCATTGCTTCATATTGATTGATTTTTTCCAATATCTGCCTCAAGTACGGGTTGTTCTCAAGTTTCCGTTGAAGTAGGGCTTCGGCCTTTTCATTAATCACTTTGCTGTTCAGTGAGATGTTCCCCAGGATAATCACCGGACGGTAGTTGCCTTTGCCCGAGTTTAACTGCACAAAGGCAGGGTTGTGCAACAGCAGTCGTTCTATATTCGGAACGCCCTCGGGTTTGTCCGTCCAGGCAATCTCGACGGATGGACTGGCCATTATATTTTTAAGGAATGGCGAATGCCCGTTATGAGGATCAGTGATGAAGAAGGCATTCTCTTTTCCCTCCTGGAAGGTTTCATAAGCCGATTGCCATTGCTGGTTATTTTTTTCCCCGGACATCACTTCCTCATACCACTTTTTCAAGCAATGTGCGGCTTTAATGTTCAGTTCATCGACAGCTTCCAGACGCATCAATAATTTATGATGTTCAACGGTCGTCATAACATATTTGCCATAGGTCGGCACTGGATCCAGCCAACCCGATTCCAGGGCTTCACGGGCAAAGTGAATAACTGAAGGACGGGTCAAATCACTGTTTGCCAATACGTCCACTATTGAGCACAACCACTGGTCAGGGCTTGTTCCGGCCTGGTCGATCATTTTTGAATGGAGTGACTTGAGTAGTTCAGTGACCTGATCTTCATCACTGTTGGACAATATTGGTTTGAGTGCCTCCGACATTGGTTTATAGGGGGGGTTTCCACCTCCAATCACTTTACCGACCAATGCCTTATCGTCCTCGCTCAATACTTCTGTCTCCAGCGACTGCAAGATTGAGACGCCCATGGCAAAACCGGTTAACTCTTTTTCCTCCCAGAGGTTCTTTACTATTTCGAAAGTACTCAGATTTTTTTTTGGCAAGGCATGGTCTGTCTCAAGGGTTTTGTTCAGTTCCTCGAGGCTTATACCATAGGCTTTGGCCAGAGTTTGTAGTTGTGCTAAATCAGCGTCTTTCAGGACATTCTTAAGGAGGTCCCTGCTCTTCTTCAACTCAGTGCCAGAACCTCTGAGCCGACGGGTGAGCTGGAATGCAGATGTGTGTTTTGTTGTATCGGCAGGCGCCCCGCCCAAGTCCACTGACTCCCAGGTTTGGCCTTGATCCGGGGAATACTCCGCAAAGGTGTGGAGAAGATTAGATATTGTTCGACATGGAATGCCAAAATAACGACAAAAAGCCATAAAAACAGGCGCACGATGACGACAGCGCCCTTGTCGCTGTGTGACGAGAAAGTGAAAGAAATTTTTATTGTGCTCTGCTGGTATGGCAACACCGGTGAACCCTCGGCAATAGTCCCTGATTGCTTCAATGCGTTGCGTCGTGTCTATAGCACTTTTTATTCTCTGCAATGGCTCCTGCACTTCGTGTGGTTGTTCTTTAATGTTCGTGAGCACTTCCTCCAGTACTGTTTTCATACCTTTTGAACAGCGAGCGTCAGAACGTTTTGACTGTGCTGGTTGGGCTTCTTCAGCAGGTTTTTTTTTGCTCGCTTTTCTGGACTCTACGACATAGGCAAATTTAATACTCTGATTGGCTCTGCAATCTGGAACAGACACTGTATGAAGACCGGTATAGCGATCCCTGAGCAGAACAAAGGACAACCTGGATTCCATGCGCAGGGCTACGATATAGTCGTTGACCGTGAGGCTGGGTAAAGCATACAGACCATTGTTTGGTGTCACCACCAAGGTCGCCAGTGTTTGATCGCTAGCTAATGTTACTTCCTGGTCATCCTGTGGCAATCGGGCAGGTATGAGAACTTCGACCCCCTGTACGTGTTGATAATTAATAATGGTCCGTTCGATATTGCCTTCGGGAGAGATATAAATATCCCTTGCCAACCAGCGGTAATTCCAGGAAGGAAAGTTCTGGTTATCAAAAACTCTATAATCGTGAAAGTGTCGCTTCTCATGGTTTTCATAATCTGTTTCCCAGTCCAATGCCCTGGCCGACTCTGGCTTATGGTTCTTTCTCTGAGCCAATGCCGGTGCCTGTTTCTCGTGGACTTGTGGCAGGGATTGCCCGGAAGCCTTATCACCAGCAACCACTGAGGTTTTGTTAATATAATCGCCAACAAAATGGTTCAGCAGATCCCTGATCTGATGCCAGAACTCAGGCCAACACCGAACGTCCTCGGCTTTCCACCCCCTTATCCGCAAATCAGCCTCCTGAAGATAAGGCTGGTTAATTGATATTTTCAGCGTGTGTATCTCTTCTTCGGTCGGGGAAAATACGCTACTGGCTTCCACACCCATCTGGCCAAACACACGATCAAACCAGCATTGTTGCCAGTGTCGGTAAAGCGCCCGGGTGAGAATATCGTCCGACTTATTGGGGTTCAGGGAAAGACCGGATGCCTGCCACCTTGCCTTAGCCACCATCCTGATTATTTCCGTTTTGGCTTCCTCTTCAATCAGATCAGTGTCGATATGAATTTCATGTTTTTTTTCATCAACACTGTTGCGATCACTGCTTCTTATCAACCATGGACGACTAATACCAGGTACCACCTGGTTGAACCATTGGCAAAGCCCGGAATGAATTGCTCCTTTGCTCATGGCAAGAGCCGTTGACTCGGGCAGTTCCTTCAGCGATAGGTTGGCGGCTATCAGATAAAGCCGGTAGTGCTGAGTAAGACATTGATGAACGGCTTTTTCGGTAAAATTGCCCCCTCTGTTGATAGCCCTGGCAACATTCTGTAAATCGAGGCTGGTGGGCTGCAATGGCAGGTTTTTCCGTTGCAGGTAAGCCCTTAAACGACAATGTTTTTCAGTCAACCGTCTAGCCACGGTTTTTCCCTGCTCGTTCTCTGGCAAGACTTTCCCGGCAATGGTCTGCAATTCGGTCGAGCTGTACTGCCGGATCGGCACATGTCGAAAACGTCCTTTCAGTGCCGGTGATAAGGGTTTTCGCCCGCTGTACTCAGGCGGGTTAATGGTGGCAAACAGGTGGAAGCCCGGATGGGCGTCTCCGGCCAGAATATCGTTTAACTCCCCTTCCAGGTGCTGGCTGTCCATCAGATTCATTTCTGAAATGATTACGATGCCGCCATCGACTTTTGCTTTCTGGATCGCTTCACACAGTTGCTCCCAGGAACAATCACAGGCATTCAGGGGAAAGACCTCTGGCATGGTTTCTCCCCGTTCTTGAGCTTGCTGTTTAACACTTTTGATCAGCAGGTTCAGCGTGGCATCCTTACCGCGCCCAGCCGGGCCTTCAATCAGCGTCGCCTGTCGTCCGCCGTGTTTTATGTTGAGATGATAAGCCTGCTGAGCGCGGCTTAAATCCTGTCCAAGCCGCTGCGCCAGCTCAATGACCGCCGATCCGGAATTATCAAACTCAGGTCGGATTTCTTTGGTTAATGTTCTGAAGTCCTGCAGAATGTCTGGCAGTGTGTGGTTATGAACTTTGTCGCGCAGGGTGTTGTTCGGGTGGTAGCGCGCAGCAAACCAGATTTCCAGTGCCGAAAGGGCATCCTGTTGAGTCTCGCTGATTTCGGGACCCAACAGATCCCGGAAACTTTGCTGGATCAAACTGTTCACTTGCTCACAGCTAACACCGTCGCCTCTGGATAACGCACGATCCAGATACCAGCCCACCCAGCTGCAGATATCGGTTAAATCCCTGGGGGTAAACTCATGCCCGGGCAACAGCTCCTGATAATATTGCCACAGTGCCATCACACTCTTGCTGGCCCTGTGTGCAATGTCGTTTATTTGCTGCTCCGGCAAATGCCGTTGTAAATGCCTGACCAGAGCGGGTTCCACCACCCTGTCCCGAAGGAATGCCTGATCCAGGCGTGGGTAGTAAGCTCTGGGCAGTTTCTCTTTCAGGGCCGGGTCCATTTGGCGCCCGGAGTAATGATCGGGATTGCCGGTGAGAATCACCCGGTGTTTTTCGCTGACCTTGACAGGATGGCCATTCACATAGATGCAGGGTTGCGGTTCCCATAAGCCGTTCAATGATGCCAGTAATCCGGCTTTGGCCAGATTGGCTTCATCGAGAACCAAGGTTATGTATTCTCCGTCTTTGTTGGATTCGGTACTGGCCCATTCCATCAGCGCCCGGTTTTGCAGGGCCATAGAGCGGTCGCCATCGGTGTGCTCCAGCCACTGCCAGCGATTCATCAGGGTTTGTTCGCTGTCACAAGGCCCAAGGCAAATGACCGAAGTCGGTCCTGAAGTTTTCGCCACTCTGGCGGAAAAGTAGCTTTTCCCTGTGCCGGTTTCCCCTTGCAGGAAGATAACGGGAGAGTCTGTAAGCCGGTCGTGGAGTCGGGATAATCGACGACTTTCACGATCCTTCTGACTTATCTCGCCGTGATAAAGATCCCGGGCCAGTGCTGACAAAGGCATATCAGCGGAACCCTGCCATTTCAGTGATTCAGACAGTCGGTGTTTTATATGTTCAATGGGTTCTGCCTCAGAATTCGCTGTTCTGGCCCTGTGAAAACATTCGCTGGCCAGCGCGTGAATAGCATCGGATCGGGTCTGCCCCGGTGACAGAGGTAAATGCCAGCCAGAAGCCAGTGCGTCTTGCAAACGTCTGATCTGTCCTGTTGGCCTGATAGCTAACGATTGATAGAGCTCTGCTGCCGCCAGATCGACTTTCAACTGATACGCTAAAGCATCTCGTTGTTCTTCAGGGCCATGGATCACGACTATGGCACAGAGTCTGTCCATAACGGCTTTTTTCCCCCGCTTTGGAAACGGACTTTCATAGGACAGTTGTAATTCGATACCTTTAAAGACTGCCGGGTCAAAGGCCCGGGCCAGTGGCCACAGGTTCCGCTTCACGAACTTTCTATCCAGTCGCGGGGCACTATTGATGATGGCAGCTAACTGATTCGGGTCTACCGTGGCGGTATGATCCTCATCCGTTGTCTTATCCGGTAACAAGTGCCAACAGGCCACTTTCATAAAATCACGCACGGACGGATTCTGCCGGGTGCCATGGGTGATGACGCTATTGATGGCTTTGCGCCAGTGGCGGGGTAAAAGCTGTGAGGAATGGTCAACCTGCTGTGCTCGTCGGGCAGCCAGTATCAGGTTATTCAATAACTCTGCGGTTATTTCCGGCAGGGGTTTACACAGGTAGCCAGGTAAGGTATCGAAGGCTTTGTAAAGTGAGTGAAGTGATTGTTCTGGCAGCTCAGTACGGGCGATATCATACTTGCGGGCATTGATATCCCAGAGATCGACCTCAGGACAGGGCTTACCTGTGGCGACCGTCGAATGAAATATCGAAGATGAGCTTTCCGTCGACTCAGGCCAGAGTAATTTGATATGAGCTTGTGGATAGGCCTGCAACTGGCCATTCACCAACAGAGGTTGCCCAATAATCAGGGGTTCCAGAAGCTGCTGCAGCGTTGGATTACTCTCCAGCCCCCGGAATACGACCGGCTTGCCAGCGGTTAATGCCTCCTGCAACGCAGTCTTGCGATGTCCGAAATGAGCCTTTTGTTCCGAGGTGATATGGATATTATCAAATAGCTGGCTGAAGCGGGTCTGTTCACTGACCTGAATGACCAGAGGTGAATCCAGCTGCTTATTGATCCAATGACTGGCCTGGGCAGATTGCTGATAAGTGAGGGTACTGAAGGCGATCTGATCTTTGTTTTTTTCCTGTGGGCAGGACAGAGAGACTTCATCGTTTTCTGTCAATCCCAGGACTTTCGGCTGATGTTTTGAATCAGTCACCTGAAGTCGGGGCTCCAGGCCGGTGGTCTCGCGAATCGCCTGCAGTGAACCCAGCAAGCGAAACCAGAGCGCCTCAGTGAGGGGAGACGTTACGGTAACTGATCCCCCCGCCCGAACCTGTTCCAACAGACAGGTGTTAGGGACTGCATAGCCTTCCGGGCTAATGGCAATGGGACTCAGCCATTGGGCAATATTACTCTGGTTGATGATGATGGGGTTGCGTGATGCTTGTTCTTTGTCAAGTGAAGGGTACAGACTTTGGAACAGTGAACGAAGCTCGTTATTCCCTACCGGCATCTGATAAAACTGAACATTGTCGGGTAATGGACAGGTCTTGTCATTGCTCTCAAAACGCTTCTGCGCCAGCATTTGTCGAATCGTCTGTTCAAAGGCCAGATCTTCCCAGTTGGCTCCTTTCAGAATCACCCGCTGTCCGGCCCTTAATGATTCAAGCTTGCCGGGGATGTGCTGGATTCGCCCCTGTTTATCTACCCCGGGACCACCCAGCAGCAACTGTCGCCAGTGACTGTGCAGGTGGCAGTCAATTAAAACGGTGTTGTCGTCTTCCGTAGTACTTTTGGCACGGGTGAATTCAGGCACTACTGGAGGAACCTCGTCGATGCTCATTGATGAGTTATTGCCGGTCTGAGTGTCAAACTGCCAGGTATTGTCCGGTCGATTAATTCGTCGCCAGAAATCAGCGCCAGGCGCGTCGTCACGCCTGCCAACCGATGTCAGCTGTGCAGGGCCTGCCACGACCAGCAGAGAAACATGTTCACCCAGAGGGCGTTTCTCCCGGTTGACTTTGTCGAACAGACAGGGGTTATCCGGGTCCAGCAGATCGTTAAATTTGGGCAGTTCATTGCCGGTGAGTTTTCGGATATCAATGACCAGGGTCAGTGGCTTTGAACTTTCAAAGAGCTTACCTGAACGCAGACTGTGGTGACCCTCTTTGGAAATGCTCAACCGGGTCACCAGATTAGCCTGTGAGAGGTCATCGGGGTGGGAAATAAGGGTGATATCCCGATTTTTATCGCTGGTCTGGGCAACTAAAAGCTGTCGAATCTCATCATCACTGGCGACAAAACGAAAATCAAAGGCATAAGGGGTCTTTGGGAGCGAGGAATCTGTTGCGGAAACGATTCTTGCTTTGTCTGGAAAGGTTGTCGAAGGTAATGATTTATTGAGTTTGGAGGCGATACCAGGGTAGACCTTTACAACCTTTAACGGTAAATCCTGCTCTGCTTTCCTGGCTGGCTCGACACTCTTTTCGTCGCTCTTTTCGCCGCTCTCAGACACGGCAATACCAAGAAAAGAGTTGTTGTCAATTTTCTCACCAATACGACCATCCATAGCCAATCTCCCAACTGCCATCTGAAGAACTGAATTGAAGTTGTTTGGTAGTTTGACCTTTAGACAATACGAAAGTTCACTTTTGACAGTCAGCTGTGATCATTGAAGGAAATCACCGATCTCGAAAAACTCATCATGACCAGATTACTATCAGGTTCACAACGCGTAAGAAAGTGAAACCAAATCCACGCTTTTCAAAAACTCTTCGGCAATCTTTGTCAGCTCACCGGCACTGAGCACCAGTGCGTTACCGGCGTTCAGTGCCTGCCGTAGGTAGTCTTCCTTTGGGTCCACAGACAATTCAGAGTCCTTAATTTCAGACATCATGGCATACAGTTCTTCTGGTGAAGATGGGTCATGAGCACCATAGGAGTGAAGCTCGCCGCAACATTGGATGGAAGCATCGCTCCAACAATAGGTTAAGCAGCCGCCTTTTGTGTGTGTCAATTTATACAGATAATGACAGAAGGCCAGCTGAATCGCCTGCGTGCATTTGTTTTCTAAATCCTCCACATCTATCTGCTGTTCAGGTTTCAAAATGTCACCATATTTAGCTTGAAACAGGAGTTCGGCCTTTATGTCAATCCATGTGTACTCCCAATCAGGTGCTCCCAGGATAATCAACCGACGGTGGTTGCCACTGCCCGAGATTAACCTCGGAAAAGCAGGCTGCTGCGCCAGCATTCGTTCTATATTGGGAATGCCCTCAGGCTCGTCTGTCCACGCGTTCTGTAATAATTGATTGGTAATTTCATACTCAAGGGATGATGAAAAACCGTCATAACAATGACTGACGAACGAGGTATCACCTTCTCTCTGTTGGAATCTTTCATAGGCCTCCTGCCATAACTGACTATTTTTTTCCCTGAACAACTGCGTATACCACTTTTTCAGGCAATGAGTGGCTTCAACCCTGAGCTCATCAACGCTTTCCAGACGCACCAATAGCGTATGATGTTCATCGGCTTCTTCTATATATTCCTCATCGTTCAGTACTGGATCCACCCAACCCGATTTCAGGACTTCAAGGGCAAAGCGAATAACCGATGGCTTGGTCAGGTCACTGTCTTCCAGTATTTCTACCATTGAACAACACCAATGGTGAGCGCTCAGGTCATCCTGATTAATTATTTTTGAATGGAGTAACTTGAGTTGTTCAATGACCTGCCCTTCATCACCGTCGGACAATATTTTTACCACTGCCTCCATTATCGGTTCAAGTTGCTTCTTGTAATCGCCCGATGCTTCTTTCCCCTGCGACACGATGATTGAGACGGCCAGGGAAAAACTGATTAAATCTCCTTTCTCCCAAAGGTTCCCGATTATGTTGGAAATAATTAGCTTGGCTTCTGGCAATGCACTGTCTGTCTCAAGGGCATTTTTCAGTTCCTCAAGGCTCATACCACAGGCTTCAGCCAGAGTTTGCTGTTGTGACCAATCAGCACCTTTCATGAGATCTTTCAGGAAAGCCTTATGCTTCTTTAACTCAGTGCTGGAATGACTGGCATTTATGGTGGGCTGAAAATAAGATTGGATGTCTGTTGACGAGACAGGCGCCCCGCCCAGATCCACTGACACCCAGGTTTGGCCTTCATCCACAGAATATTCAGCAAAGCTGTGGATTTTGCTATTCACTATCCGGGATGGAATCCCGAAATAACGACAGAAAGCAACAAAAACAGGCGTACGATGAGCGCAGCTCCCCTGACGTCGTGTTACCAGAAATTTAAAGAAATTGTTATGGCTCTTTGGTTTGGCTTTACCGGAAAACTGTCGGCAATAGTCCGTGATTGCCTCAATTCGTTGCTCTGTGCCTTTGGCGTCTTTTATTTTCTGCAAAGGCACCTGTATTTCGGTCGGTTGTTTTTCAATGGTCTTGAACAGCTTGTCCAGTACGGTTTTCATACCTTTTGAACACTGGGCGTCAAGCTGTGTTAATCGTTGTGGCCGGGCTTCTTCAGGAGGTGTTTTTCTGTTCGGTTTTCTGTGTTCTACGACATAAGTATATGTAAAAACCTGATTGTCTTTGGCCTTCGGAATAAAGACTGTGTGAAGCCCGGTATATCGATCCCTGACCAGTATAAATGGCAAAGCGGGTGTTATACGCAGGGCAACGATATAGTCATTAAACGTCAGGCTGGGCAATCGATTTAGACGACCATCCAACAATGTCATTGAACAGTTTGCCAGCGTTTGATTGCTGGCTAAGGTCACTTGCTGTTCATGCTCTGGTAACGGGTCCGGTATGAGGGTTTCAACCCCCCCAATGCATTCAGTCTCCAGATTGCTCAGTTCGACGTCACCCCAGGCAGTCACATTAATATCCCGCGTCTCACAGCGATACATAGAGGAAGGATGGTGATCCGTCTTAAAAATTTTAAAATCATTAACTTGTTGCAGCTCCAGATTTTCATAGTTCGTTCCCCGGTCCAATACCTCGGAATAAAACTGGTTGATAGGAAGATTACTACTCACCGGGCCTTTATTGTTCGTTTTCTGGCCCAATGCCTGACGATCAGTCCGATTGCTGGAAGGCGTTTTGCTGACCGGGCCTATATGGCTTTTTCTCCATTTCAATGCCTTAGCCAGCTTCGAGCGGATTTTCGGACGGTATTTTTCAGGAGCGTTATCATTACCAACCGCTAAAGCTTCGTTACTATGATCGTTAACCTGATGGCTCAGTAGATTACTTATCTGATGCCAGAACGCAGGCCACAATTGAACTGCATCGGAGTTCCATGCTTCTATCCGCCGATCCGCCTCTTGAAGATAAGGCTGGGAAGCCGTTAATTTCAGGGTTTGTTGCTGTTCTTCCGTCAGTGGAAATACGCTATTAGCGTCCATGCTCATCTCGCAAAACTTATGCGCAAACCAGCGTTGCTGCCAGTGCCGATACAGTGCCTGGATGAGCAAATCGTCCGACTCATCCGGCTTCAGGGAAAGACCGGATGCCTGCCATCTGGCCTGAGCCATCCTTTTGATGATTTCCGCTTTGACGTCCGCTTTATTCGGACGAGCCTTAACACGAATTTCATGGTTTTTTTCATCAATACTGTCGAGGTCACCGGCTCTTATCAACCAGGGACGATCAATGTTCGGTACCGTTTTGTTGAACCATTTACAAAGTCGGGAATCAAGTGCTCCTTTAGCCATGGCAAGAGTCGATGATTCGGGCAGTTCCTCCAGGGACAGGTTGGCGGCCATCAGGTAAAGCCGGTAGTGCTGATTGAAGCATTGATGAAGGGCTTTTTCGCTAAAATCGCCTCCTGTTTTGACAGCCATGGCGACATCCTGTAAATCGCGACTGGTGGGCTGTAACGGCAGGTCTTTCCGTTGCAGGCAGGCTCTTAAACGACAATGTTTTTCAGTCAGCTGTTTGGCGACGGATTTCCCTTTTGGGGAGTCTGGCAACACTTTCCCGGCAATGGTCTGCAATTCTGCCGAGTTATACTGGCGGATCGGCAAATGTCGAAAACGTCCTTTCAGCGCCGGTGATAAGGGTTTTCGCCCGCTGTACTCAGGCGGGTTAATGGTGGCAAACAGGTGGAAGCCCGGATGAGCGTCTCCGGCCAGAATATCATTTAACTCACCTTCCAGATGCTGGCTGTCGATCAGGTTCATTTCCGAAATCACTACGATGCCGCCCTTTACTTTTGCTTTCTGGATCACTTCACACAGTTGCTCCCAGGAACAATCACAGGCATTCAGGGGAAAGACCTCTGGCATGGTTTTTCCCCGTTGCTTAGCCTGCTTTCTGACACTTTCAATCAACAGGTTCAGCGTGGCATCTTTACCCCGTCCGGCCGGGCCTTCAATCAGCGTTGCCTGACGACCGCCGTGTTTTATATCGCGATGATAAGCCTGCTGACAGCGGCTTAAATCCTGTCCCAGCCGTTGCACCAGCTCAATGACTGCCGATCCGGAGGTATCAAACTCAGGTCGGAATTCTTTGGTGAATGCTTCGAAGTCCCGCTGTATATCTGGCAGGGTGTGGTTATGAACTTTGTCGCGCAGGGTGTTGTCCGGGTGGTAGTGGGCAGCAAACCAGATTTCCAGTGCCGCAAGTGCATCCTGTTGAGTCTCGCTGATTTCGGGACCCAACACATCCCGAAAACTTTGCTGGATCAAACTGTTGATTTGCTCAGGAGTAACACTGCCAACTGCTGGCTGAGCACAATCAAGATACCAACCCACCCAACTGCAAATGTCTGTTAAATCCCTGGGGGTAAACTCATGCTCGGGCAACAGCTCCTGATAATATTGCCAGAGTGCCATCACACTCTTGCTGGCACTGTGTGCAATGTCGTTTATTTGATGCCGTTGTAACTGATTGAGCAAAGCGGGTTCCACTACTCTGTCTCGAAGGAAAGCCTGATCCAGACGTGGGTAGTAAGCCCTGGGCAGTTTCTCTTTCAGGGCCGGGGCCATTTGGCGCCCGGCGTAATGATCGGGGTTGCCAGTGAGAATCACCCGGTGTTTTTCGCTGACCCTGACAGGATGACCATTCACATAGATGCAGGGTTGCGGTTCCCATAAGCCGTTCAGTGATGCCAGCAATCCGGCTTCGGCCAGGTTAGCCTCATCCAGAACCAGGGTTACGTATTCTCCGTCTTTGTCGGATTTGGTATTGGCCCATTCCATCAGCGCCCGGTTTTGTTCCGCCATAGAGCGGTCGCCATCGGCGTGGTAATGCCACTGCCAGCGTTTCATCAGGGTCTGTTCGCTGTCGGAAGGTCCAAGGGAAATGACTGAAGCTTGTCCCGAAGCCCTGGCCATCTTCGCTGAAAAATAACTTTTCCCGGTGCCGGTTTCTCCCTGCAGGAAGATAACGGGAGAGTCCATAAGCCGGTCGTGGAGCCGGGATAAACGACGGCTTTCACGATCTTCCTGACTCATCTCGCCATGATAAAGATCCCTGGCCAGTGCAGACAGGGGCTCATCAGCGGAACCCTGCCATTTCAGTGATTCAGACAGCTGATTTTTTATACGTTCAATGCCTTCTGTCTCAGAACCCGCTGTTCTGGCCCTATGAAAACAATCGCTGGCCAGGCCGTGGATGGCATCGGATCGGGTTTGCCCTGAGTGCAAAGGTAACTGCCAGCCACAAGCCAGTGCATCTTGTAAGCGTTTAATCTGTCTGGCTGGCTCGATAGCTAAGGATTGCCAAGGCTTTGTTGCCGCCGGATCGACTGCCAGCTGATAGGCTATAGCATCCCGTTGTTTTTCAGGCGCATGGGCCAGGATCATGGCACAGAGCCTGTCCATAACGTCTTTTTCACCTTGCTCTGGAAATGGACTTTTATAGGACAGTTGTAATTCGATACCTTTAAAGACTGCCGGGTCAAAGGCTCGGGCCAGTGGCCACAGGTTCTGTTCCACAAACACTCTATTCAATGGCAGGGCACTGTTGATGATGGCGTTTAACCGATCCGGGTCTACCGAGGCGGCTTGATCCTGGTCCGGCGTCTTATCCGGTAACAGGTGCCAACAGGCTACTTTCATAAAATCCCGCACTGAAGGATGCTGTCGGGTGCCATGGGTGATGACGCTATTGATGGCCTTGCGCCAGTGGCGGGGCAGGAGCTGCAGGGAGTGGTCAACCTGCTGTGCCCGGCGGGCAGCCATTATCAGGTTATTCAGCAAACCTGCGGTCATTTCAGGCAGAGGGCTGCAAAGATGGGCAGGTACAGTTTTAAAGGCTTTGTAAAGCTGTTTAAGCGCATGCTCTGGCAGCTCAGTACGGGCGATATCATACTTGCGGGCATTGATATCCCAGAGATCGACCTCAGGACAGGGCTTACCTGTGGCGACCGTCGAATGAAATATCGAAGATGAGCTTTCCGTCGACTCAGGCCAGAGTAATTTGATATGAGCTTGTGGATAGGCCTGCAACTGGCCATTCACCAACAGAGGTTGCCCAACAATCAGGGGTTCCAGAAGCTGCTGAAGCGTTGGATTACTCTCCAACCCCCTGAATACGACCGGCTTGCCAGCGGTTAATGCCTCCTGCAACGCAGTCTTGCGATGTCCAAAATGAGCCTTTTGTTCCGAGGTGATATGGATATTATCAAATAGCTGGCTGAAGCGGGTCTGTTCATTGACCTGAATGACCAGAGGTGAATCCGGCTGCTTATTGATCCAATAACTGGCCTGGGCAGATTGCTGATAAGTGAGGGTGCTGAACGCGATCTGATCTTTGTTTTTTTCCTGTGGGCAGGACAGAGAGACCTCATCGTTTTCTGTCAACCCCAGGACTTTCGGCTGATGTTTTGAATCAGCCACCTGAAGTCGGGGCTCCAGGCCGGTGGTCTTACGAATCGCCTGCAGTGAACCCAGCAAGCGAAACCAGAGTGCCTCAGTGAGGGGAGACGTTACGGTGACTGATCCCCCTGCCCGAATCTGTTCCAACAGACAGGTGTTAGGGGTTGCATAGCCTTCCGGGGTAATGGCAATGGGACTCAGCCATTGGGCAATATTACTCTGGTTGATGATGATAGGGTTGCGTGATGCTTGTTCTTTGTCAAGTGAAGGGTACAGACTTTGGAACAGTGAACGAAGCTCGTTATTCCCTACCGGCATCTGATAAAACTGAACATTGTCGGGTAATGGACAGGTCTTGTCATTGCTCTCAAAACGCTTCTGCGCCAACATCTGTCGAATCGTCTGTTCAAAGGCCAGATCTTCCCAGTTGGCTCCTTTCAGAATCACCCGCTGTCCGGCCCTTAATGATTCAAGCTTGCCGGGGATGTGCTGGATTCGCCCCTGTTTGTCGACTCCGGGGCCACCCAGCAGTAACTGTCGCCAGTGACTGTGCAAGTGGCAGTCAATTAAAACGGTATTGTCATCATTCATAGCACTTTCGGCACCCGTGAATTCAGGCACTACTGGAGGAACCTCGTCGATGCTCATTGATGAGTCATTGCCGGTCTGTGCGTCAAACTGCCAAGTATTGCCCGGTCGATTAATTCGTCGCCAGAAATCAGCCCCCGGTGCATCGGCTGCGGGCACATCTTCATGCTGGCCAGCCGATGCCAGCTGTTTAGGGTCTGCCACGACTAATAGGGAAACATGCTCTCCCAGAGGGCGTTTCTTCTGGCTGACTTTGTCGTACAGGCAGGGGTTATCCGGGTCCAGCAGATCGTTAAATTTGGGCAGTTCATCACTGGTGAGTTTTCGGATATCCATCACCAGGGTCAGTGGCTTTGAACTTTCAAAGAGCTTGCCTGAACGCAGAGTGTGGCGACCTTCTTCGGAAATGCTTAACCGGGTCACCAGATTAGCCTGTGAGAGGTCATCGGGATGGGAAATAAGCGTGACATCCCGAGTATCACCGCCGGTCTGGGCAACTAAAAGCTGACGAACTTCATCATCACTGGCGACAAAACGGAAATCGAAGGCATGAGAGACCTTTTGGTGTGATGAATCTATTGGGGATACGCTTCTCGCTCTGTCGGGCAACGTCCTCGAAGGAAAGGATTTATTGAGTCCGGGAGTTACAACAGAACAGGTTTTTGTTTTCTTTGACGATGAATCCAGCTCTGCTTTCCTGATTGGCACGCTGCTCTTTTCACCGCTCTCAGACAGGGCAAAACCAGGAACAGGGTTGTTGTCTATTTTCTCACCAATACGACCATCCATAGTCAATCTCCCAACTGCTATCTGAAGAGCTGAATTCAAGTTGTTTAATTATTAGACCTTTAGATAGTACGAAAGTTCCTTTTTGACGGTCAGCCGTGACGCTTGAAGGCAATCACCGATCTCGAAAAATTCATACTAAATCCACGCTGTCCAAAAACTCTTTGGCAATGGTTGTCAGCTCACGGGATTTGAGCACCAGTGCGTTATCGGCGTTGAGTACCTGCCGTAAGTAGTCATCCTTTAGAGAGTTCTCAAGAGATTCAGAGCTCTGAATTTCAGACATCATGGCATAGAGTTCTTCTGGTGAAGATGGATCATGAGCACCATAGGAGTGTGGCTCTTTGCAACAGTCGATGAAAGCTTCGGTCCAACAATAGGTTAAGCAGCCGCCTTTTGTGTGTGTCAATTGATACAGATAATGACTGAAGGCCAGCTTAATCAACTCCAGGCATTTGTTTTCTAAATACTCCAGAGCTCCTGATTCTAATCCACTACGTCTCAACATTTGCGCATATCGATTATAAAACAGCTCTATGGCCTTTTTTTTAATCGATGTGTACTTCCAGGAAGGTTTCCCCAGAATAATCACCGGACGATGGTTCCCCCTGCCAGAGACTGACCTCGGAAAAGCGGGCTGCTGCGCTAGCATTCGTTCTATATTGGGAATGCCTTCAGGTTCGTCCGTCCAGGCGTTCTTTAAGAGTCGATTGGTAATTTCATATTCAAGGAATGATGAAAACCCATCGTAATGATCGACGAACGAGGTGCCTTCTCTGCGTTGGAAGTCTTCATAAGCCTTCTGCCATAACTGAGTATTTTTTTCCCTGAAGAACAACTGCTTATACCATTTTTTCAGGCAATGAGTGGCTTCAACCCTGAGCTCATCGACGCTTTTCAGACGGACCAATAGGTCATGATGTTGGGCGCATATAATGGAGTACTCATCGGTCAGCATTGGATCCAGCCAACCCGATTTCAGGACTTCAAGGGCAAAGCGATTAAACGATGGCCTGGTCAGGTCACTGTCTTTCAGTATTCCTATCATTGAAGAAAACCAATAGTGAGCGCTCAGGTCGTCCTGATTAATTATTTTTGGATGGAGTAGTTTGAGTTGTTCAATGACCTGCCCTTCATCACCGTCGGACAATATTTTTTTTACTGGCTCCGATATCGGTTTAAGTTGCTTCTTGTAATCGCCCGATGCTTCTTTCCCCAGCGACACGATGATTGAGACGGCCAGGGAAAAACTGATTAAATCTCTTTTCTCCCAAAGGTTCCCGATTATGTTGGAAATAATTAGCTTAGCTTCTGGCAATGCACTGTCTGTCTCAAGGGCCTGGTTCAGTTCCTCACGGCTCATATCGCAGACTTCAGCCAGAGTTTGCTGTTGTGACAAATCAGCACCTTTCATGAGATCTTTCAGGAAAGCCTTATGCTTCTTTAACTCAGTGCTGGAATGACTGACATTTGTGATGGTCTGGTAGACAAACTCGATCTCTGTTTGCTCGACGGGCGCACCGCCGAGATCCACAGGCACCCAGGTTTGACCTTCATCCACGGAATATTCAGCAAAGCTGTGGATATCACTATTCACTATCCGGGATGGAATCCCGAAATAACGACAGAAAGCAACAAAAACAGGCGTACGATGACGGCAGCTCCCCTGCCGTTGTGTTACCAGAAATTTAAAGAAATTCTTATGGCCCGCTGGTGTGGTTTTACCGGAAAACTGTTGGCAATACTCCGTGATCGCCTCAATTCGTTGCTCTGTGCCTTCGGCGTCTTTTATTTTCTGCAAAGGCACCTGTATTTCGGTCGGTTGTTTTTTAATGGTCTTAAACAGTTTGTTCAGTACGGTTTTCATACCTTCTGAACACCGGGCGTCAAGGCTTGTTAATCGTTCTGGCCGGGCTTCTTCAGGAGGTGTTTTTTTGCCCGGATCTCTGTGTTCTACGACATAAGTAAAGTTAAAGTGTTGCCTGTCTTCGGCCTGCGGAATCAATAATATGTGAAGCCCGGTATATCGATCCCTGACCAGGGTAAATGACAAACCGGGTAATATACGCAAGGCAACGATATAGTCGTTAAACGTCAGGCCGGGCAATACAATTAGACGATCCTTCATCAATGGTCCTCCAAAGGCTGCCAGCGCTTGATTGCTGGCTAAGGTCACTTCCTGGTCGCACTCTGTTAATGGATCCGGTCTGAGAGTTTCGACACCCTCAATGTATTTAACCTCAAGAAAGGTCAGTTCGACATCACCCCAGGCATTCACTTTGACATCCCACACCGCCGAGCGATACATATGGGAAGGTTGGTTATGCGGTTTAAAAATTTTATAATCGTTAACTTGTCGCAGCCCCAGATTCTCATAGTTCGTTATCTGGTCCAATACCGCAGGAGAAGACTGGTCGGTTGGAGGAGTGCTGCTCACCCGGCCTTTATCGTTCGTTCTCCGGTCCAATGCCTGAGGATCAGGCTGTCTGATGGGAGATGTTCTGCTCACCAGACCTTTATTGTTCGTTCTCTGTTTCAATGCCTGGGGATCAGACTCTTTGATGGGAGGCGTTCCGCTTACCGGGCCTTTATGGCCTTTTCTCCGTTTTAATACCTGAGGATCAGGCTGTCTGATGGGAGATGTTCCGCTCACCGGGCCTTTATGGCCTTTTCTCCGTTTTAATACCTTAGCCAGTTTCGAGCGGGCTTTCAGACGGTATTTTTCGGGAGCGTTATCATTACCAACCGCTAAAGCTTCGTTACTTTGATCGTCAACCTGCTGGCTCGACAGATTACTTATCTGATGCCAGAACGCAGGCCACAATTGAACTGCATCGGAGTTCCATGCCTCTATCCGCTGATCGGCTTCCTGAAGATAAGGCTGGGAAGCCGGTAATTTCAGTGTTTGTTGCTGTTCTTCCGTCAGTGGAAATACGCTATTAGCATCCACGCCTGTCTCGCAAAACTTATGTGCAAACCAGCG
Organism: Endozoicomonas sp. ALD068; assembly: GCF_049310145.1. Lineage (NCBI taxonomy): Bacteria > Pseudomonadati > Pseudomonadota > Gammaproteobacteria > Oceanospirillales > Endozoicomonadaceae > Endozoicomonas > Endozoicomonas sp. ALD068. The sequence continues at coordinate 6,214,506 of NZ_JBLYNU010000004.1, read as the reverse complement.
TTGCTGCCAGTGTCGGTAGAGTGCCTGGATGAGTACATCGTCCGACTCATCCGGCCTCAGGGAAAGACCGGATGCCTGCCACTTGGCCTGAGCCACCCTCTTGATGATTTCCGCTTTGACTTCCTCTTTATTCGGACGAGCCTTAACACGAATTTCATGGTTTTTTTCATCAATACTGTCGAGGTTACCGGGTCGTATCAACCAGGGACGATCAATGTCCGGTAGCGTTTTGTTGAACCATTTGCAAAGTCCGGCATCAAGTGCTCCTTTAGCCATGGCAAGAGTCGATGATTCGGGCAGTTCCTCCAGCGACAGGTTGGTGGCCATCAGGTAAAGCCGGTAGTGCTGATTGAGGCATTGATGAAGTGCTTTTTCGCTAAAATCGCCTCCTTTTTTGACAGCCATGGCGACATTCTGTAAATCGCGACTGGTGGGCTGTAACGGCAGGCCTTTCCGTTGCAGGCAGGCCCTTAAACGACAATGTTTTTCAGTCAGCTGTTTGGCGACGAATTTCCCTTTTGGGGAGTCTGGCAACACTTTCCCGGCAATAGTCTGCAATTCTACCGAGTTATACTGGCGGATCGGCAAATGCCGAAAACGTCCTTTCAGCGCCGGTGATAAGGGTTTTCGACCGCTGTACTCAGGCGGGTTGATGGTGGCAAACAGGTGGAAGCCCGGATGAGCGTCACCGGCCAGAATATCGTTTAACTCACCTTCCAGGTGCTGGCTGTCGATCAGGTTCATTTCCGAAATCACTACGATGCCGCCCTCTACTTTTGCTTTCTGGATCGCTTCACACACTTTGTCCCAGGAACAATCACAGGCATTCAGGGGAAAAACTTCCGGCATGGACTCTCCCCGTTGCTTAGCCTGCTTTCTGACACTTTCAATCAACAGGTTCAGCGTGGCATCCTTACCCCGTCCAGCCGGGCCTTCAATCAGCGTTGCCTGACGGCCGCCGTGTTTTATCTTGCGATGATAAGCCTGCTGACAGCGGCTCAAATCCTGTCCCAGATGTTGCACCAGATCAATGACTGCCGATCCGGAGGTATCAAACTCAGGTCGGAATTCTTTGGTGAATGCTTTGAAGTCCCGCTGAATATCTGGCAGGGTGTGGTTATGAACTTTGTCGCGCAGGGTGTTGTCCAGTTCGTAACGGGCAGCAAACCAGATTTCCAGTGCTGAAAGGGCATCCTGTTGAGTTTCGCTGATTTCGGGACCCAACACATCCCGGAAACTTTGCTGGATTAAACTGTTCACTTGCTCACAGCTAACACGGTCGCCTTCGGACAACGCTCGATCCAGATACCAGCCCACCCAGCTACAGATATCGGTTAAATCCCTGGGAGTAAACTCATGCTCGGGCAACAGCTCCTGATAATATTGCCACAGTGCCATCACACTCTTGCTGGCCTTATGTGCAATACCGTTTATTTGATGCCGCTGTAAATGATTGAGCAAAGCCGGTTCCACCACCCTGTCCCGAAGGAAAGCCTGATCCAGACGTGGGTAGTAAGCCCTGGGCAGTTTCTCTTTCAGGGTCGGGTCCATTTGGCGCCCGGCGTAATGATCGGGGTTGCCAGTGAGAATCACCCGGTGTTTTTCGCTGACCTTAACAGGATGACCATTCACATAGATGCAGGGTTGCGGTTCCCATAAGCCGTTCAATGACGCCAGCAATCCGGCTTCGGCCAGGTTAGCCTCATCCAGCACCAAGGTGATGTATTCTCCGTCTTTGTGAGATTCGCTATTGGCCCATTCCATCAATGCCCGGTTTTGCTGCACCATGGAGCGGTCGCCGTCGGCGTGTTGTTGCCACTGCCAGCGTTTCATCAGGGTCTGTTCGCTGTCAGAAGGTCCAAGAGAAATGACCGCAGACTGTCCTGAAGCCTTTGCCATCTTCGCTGAAAAGTAGCTTTTCCCGGTGCCGGTTTCCCCCTCAAGGAATATAACGGGAGAGTCTGTCAGCCGGTCGTGGAGTCGGGATAATCGACGGCTTTCACGATCCTCCTGACCCATCTCGCCGTGATAAAGATCCCGGGCCATTGCTGACAATGGCCTATCAGCAGAACCCGGCCATTGCAGTGAATCAGACAGTCGATTTTCTATGCGGTCAATGCGTTCTGCGGCAGAATTTTCTGTGACATATTCTCCTCTGGCAATGTGAAAACAATCGGTAGCCAGGGCGTGAATGGCATCGGATCGGGTGGCCTGCCCCGGCAGCAAAGGTAACCGCCAGCCACAAGCCAGTGCATCTTGCAAACGTTTAATCTGTTCTCTTGGCTCAATGGCTAAGGATTGCCAGGGCTTTGTTGCCGCCGGATCGACGGCCAACTGATAGGCTATAGCATCTCGTTGTTTTTCAGACGCGTGGGCCAGAATCATGGCACAGAGTCTGTCCATAATTTTTTTTTCACCCCGCTCTGGAAACGGACTTTCATAAGACAGCTGTAATTCGGCATCTTTAAACACGGCCGGGTCAAAGGCTCGGGCCAGTGGCCACAGGTTCTGCCTGACAAACTTTCTATCCAAAGGTTGGGCGCTATTGATGATGGCAGCTAACTGATCCGGGTCTACCGAGGCGGCTTGATCCTCGTTCGGCGTCTTATCCGGTAACAAGTGCCAACAAGCTACTTTCATAAAATCCCGCACTGAAGGATGCTGTCGGGTGCCGTGGGTGATGACGCTATTGATGGCCTTGCGCCAGTGGCGGGGCAGGAGCTGCAGGGAGTGGTCAACCTGCTGTGCCCGGCGGGCAGCCATTATGAGGTTATTCAGCAAACCTGCGGTCATTTCAGGCAGAGGGCTACAAAGGTGGGCAGGTACGGTTTTAAAGGCTTTGTAAAGCTGTTTAAACGCTTGTTCTGGCAGCTCAGTCCGGGCGATATCATACTTGCGGGCATTGATATCCCAGAGATCGACCTCAGGACACGGCTCACCCATGGCGACCCTCCCATGAAATATTGAAGAGGGGCTTTTCACAGGTTCAGGCCAGAGTATTGTCACACGAGCTTGTGGATAGTTTTGCAACTGGCCATTCACCAACAGAGGTTGCCCAACAATCAGGGGTTCCAGAAGCTGCTGAAGCGTTGGATTACTCTCCAGCCCCCGGAATACGACCGGCTTGCCAGCGGTTAATGCCTCCTGCAACGCAGTTTGACGGTGTCCAAAATGGGCCTTTTGTTCCGAGGTGATATGGATATTATCAAATAGCTGGCTGAAGCGGGTCTGTTCATTGACCTGAATGACCAGAGGTGATTCCGGCTGCTTATTGATCCAGTGACTGGCCTGGACAGATTGCTGATAAGTGAGGGTACTGAACGCGATCTGATCTTTGTTTTTTTCCTGTGGGCAGGACAGAGAGACCTCATCGCTTTCTGTCAATCCCAGGACTTTCGGCTGACGTTTTGAATCAGTCACCTGAAGTCGGGGCTCCAGGCCGGTGGTCTCGCGAATCGCCTGCAGTGAACCCAGCAAGCGAAACCAGAGCGCCTCAGTGAGGGGAGACGTTACGGTGACTGATCCCCCCGCCCGAATCTGTTCCAACAGACAGGTGTTAGGGGTTGCATAGCCTTCCGGGGTAATGGCAATGGGACTCAGCCATTGGGCAATATTACTCTGGTTGATGATGATGGGGTTGCGTGATGCTTGTTCTTTGTCAAGTGAAGGGTACAGACTTTGGAACAGTGAACGAAGCTCGTTATTCCCTACCGGCATCTGATAAAACTGAACATTGTCGGGTAATGGACAGATCTTGCCATTGCTCTCAAAGCACTTCTGCGCCAGCATTTGTCGAATCGTCTGTTCAAAGGCCAGATCTTCCCAGTTGGCTCCTTTCAGAATGACCCGTTGATCGGCCCTTAATGACTCAAGCCTGCCGGGGATGTGCTGGATTCGCCCCTGTTTGTCCACTCCGGGTCCACCCAGCAGTAACTGTCGCCAGTGACTGTGCAAGTGGCAATCAATTAAAATGCTATTGTCGTCTTCCATAGCACTTTTGGCACTGGTGAATTCAGGCAATAAGGGAGGAACCTTGTCGATCTCCATCGATGGGTTATTGCCGGTCTGAGTGTCGAACTGCCAGGTATTGCCCGGTCGATTAATTCGTCGCCAGAAATCAGCGCCCGGAGCGCCGGCTGCGGGCGCATCTTCACGTCGGCCAACGAATTCCAACTGTGCAGGGTCTGCCACGACTAATAGAGAAACATGCTCTCCCAGAGGGCGTTTCTTCTGGCTGACTTTGTCGTACAGGCAGGGGTTATCAGGGTCCAGCAGATCGTTAAATTTGGGCAGTTCATCACCGGTGAGGTTTCGGATATCTATCATCAGGGTTAATGGCTTTGAACTTTCAAAGAGCTTGCCTGAACGCAGAGTGTGGCGACCCTCTCTGGAAATGCTCAACCGGGTCACCAGATTAGCCTGTGAGAGGTCATCGGGATGGGAAATAAGGGTGACATCCCGATTTTTATCGCTGGTCTGGGCAACTAAAAGCTGTCGAATCTCATCATCACTGGCGACAAAACGAAAATCGAAGGCATAAGGGGTCTTTTGGAGCGAGGAATCTGTTGCGGAAACGATTCTTGCTTTGTCTGGAAAGGTTGTCGAAGGTGACGATTTATTGAGTTTGGAGGTGATACCAGAGCTGACCTTTGTAATCTTTAACGGTAAACCCTGCTCTGCTCTAATGGCTGGCATGTCACTCTTTTCAGCACTCTCAGACAGGCCAATATCAAAAACAGGGTTGTTGTCAATTTTCTCACCAATACGACCATCCACAGCCAATCTCCCAACTGTCATCTGAAGAAATAAATTGAAGTTGTTTAGTGGGTTGACCTTTAGACAATACGAAAGTTCCTTTTTGACAGTGAGCCGTGATCATTGAAGGTAATTACCGATCTCGAAAAATTCATCATGAACAGACTACTACCAGAAATCCATCACGCCTCAAAGCGAATCAAAATTAGCGCTGTTCAAAAACTCTTCGGCAATGATTGTCAGCTCATCGGATTTGAGCACCAGTGCGTTATCGGCGTTGAGTGCCTGCCGTAAATAGTCACCCTTTAGAGAGTCCACAAACAATCTGGATGGAGAGTCCATAAACCATTTAGAGCCGTCAATTTCAGACATCATGACATACAGCTCTTCTGGTGAGGATGGATCATGAGCACCATAGGAGTATCTCTCGTTGCAACATTTGATGTAAGCATCGGCCCAACAATAGGTTAAGCAGCCGCCTTTTGAGTGTGTCAATTGATACAGATAATGACTGAAGGCCTTTTGAATCAAATCCTCGAATTCTTTATTTAAAAGCAGCGGGTCTTTTATCCCATTACGTTTCAAAATGACCGCATATTGACTTTGCAAGAGATCTCCGGCCTTTTTGTAAATCGATGTGAACTCCCAGGAAGGTTTCCCCAGGATAATCACCGGACGATGGTTCCCCCTGCCAGAGATTGACCTCGGAAAAGCGGGCTGCTGCGCCAGCATTCGTTCTATATTGGGAATGCCCTCAGGTTCGTCTGTCCAGGCGTTCTTTAAGAGTCGATGGGTAATTTCATATTCAAGGAATGATGAAAACCCATCATAACAATGATCGACGAACGAGGTACCTTTTCTCCGTTGGAAGTCTTCATAAGTCTTCTGCCATAACTGACTATTTTTTTCCCTGAAGAACAACTGCTTATACCACTTTTTCAGGCAATGAGTGGCTTCAACCCTGAGCTCATCGACGCTTTTCAGACGCACCAATAGCCTATGATGTTTATCGGCGTTTTTTATATATGTCTCATCGTTCAGGATTGGATCCAGCCAACCCGATTTCAGGACTTCAAGGGCAAAGCGAATAACCGATGGCTTGGTCAGGTCGCTACCTTCCAGTATTCCTGCCATTGAGGAACACCAATGGTGAGCGCTCAGGTCATCCTGATTAATTATTTTTGAATGGAGTAACTTGAGTTGTTCAATGACACGCTGTTTATCATCGCGGTACAATATTATTCGTTTCACTGCCTTCGATATCGGTTCAAGTTGCTTCTTGTAATCGCCCGATGCTTCTTTCCCCAGCGACACGATGATTGAGACGGCCAGGGAAAAACTGATTAAATCTCTTTGTTCCCAAAGGTTCCCGATTATGTTGGAAATAATTAGCTTAGCTTCTGGCAATGCACTGTCTGTCTCAAGGGCCTGGTTCAGTTCCTCACGGCTCATATCGCAGACTTCAGCCAGAGTTTGCTGTTGTGACAAATCAGCACCTTTCATGAGATCTTTCAGGAAAGCCTTATGCTTCTTTAACTCAGTGCTGGAATGACTGACATTTGTGATGGTCTGGTAGACAGACTCGATCTCTGTTTGCTCGACGGGCGCACCGCCGAGATCCACAGGCACCCAGGTTTGACCTTCATCCACGGAATATTCAGCAAAGCTGTGGATATCACTATTCACTATCCGGGATGGAATCCCGAAATAACGACAGAAAGCAACAAAAACAGGCGTACGGTGACGGCAGCTCCCTTGCCGTTGAGTTACCAGAAATTTAAAGAAATTCTTATGGCTCGCTGGTGTGGTTTTACCGGAAAAGTGTTGGCAATACTCCGTGATCGCCTCAATTCGTTGCTCTGTGTCTTTGGCGTTTTTTATTTTCTGCAAAGGCACCTGTATTTCGGTCGGTTGTTTTTTAATGGTCATAAACATTTTGCCCAGTACGTTTTTCATACCTTCTGAACACCGGGCGTCAAGGTTTGTTAATCGTTCTGGCCGGGCTTCTTCAGGAAGTGTTTTTCTGCCCGGTTCTCTGTGTTCTACGACGTAATCAAAGGCAAAACTCTGGTTGGCTTCGGCCTCCGGAATCCATAATATGTGAAGCCCGGTATATTGATCCCTGACCAGCGTAAATGACAATCCGGGTTTTATACGCAAGGCAACGATATAGTCGTTAAACGTCAGGCTGGGCAATACTGCCAGACGATCCTTACACAATGATACCGAAAATCTTGCCAGCGTTTGATTGCTGGCTAAGGTCACTTCCTGGTCGCACTCTGTTAATGGATCCGGTCTGAGAGTTTCGACACCCTCAATGTATTTAACCTCAAGAAAGGTCAGTTCGACATCACCCCAGGCATTCACTTTGACATCCCACACCGCCGAGCGATACATATGGGAAGGCTGGTTTTGCGGTTTAAAAATTTTATAACGATTAACTTGTCGCAGCTCCAGATTCTCATAGTTCGTTCTTTTGTCCAGTACCCCAGGAGGAGACTGGTCGGTTGGAGGAGTGCTGCTCATCGGGCCTTTATCGTTCGTTCTCTGTTTCAATGCCTGAGGATCAGGCTCTTTGATGGGAGATGTTTTGCTCACCAGACCTTTGCCGTTCGTTCCCTGTTTCAATGCCTGAGGATCAGGCTCTTTGATGGGAGATGTTTTGCTCACCAGACCTTTGCCGTTCGTTCCCTGTTTCAATGCCTGAGGATCAGGCTGTCTGACGGGAGATGTTTTGCTCACCGGGCCTTTATTGTTCTTTCTCTGTTTCAATGCCTGAGGATCAGGCTCTTTGTTGGGAGGCGTTCTGCTCTCCGGGCCTTTAAGGCTTTTTCTCCGTTTTAATAACTTAGCCAGTTTCGAGCGGGCTTTCAGACGGTATTTTTCAGGAGCCTTATCACTACCAACCGCTAAAGCTTCGTTACTATGATCCTCAACCTGTTGGCTCGACAGATTACTTATCTGATGCCAGAACGCAGGCCACAATTGAACTGCATCGGAGTTCCATGCCTCTATCCGCTGATCGGCTTCCTGAAGATAAGGCTGGGAAGCCGGTAATTTCAATGTTTGTTGCTGTTCTTCCGTCAGTGGAAATACGCTATTAGCATCCACGCCTGTCTCGCAAAACTTATGTGCAAACCAGCGTTGCTGCCAGTGTCGGTAGAGTGCCTGGATGAGTACATCGTCCGACTCATCCGGTTTCAGGGAAAGACCGGATGCCTGCCACTTGGTCTGAGCCATCCTTTTGATGATTTCCGCTTTGATTTCCTCTTTATTCGGACGATCCTTAACACGAATTTCATGGTTTTTTTCATCAATACTGTCGAGGTTACCGGATCGTATCAACCAAGGACGATCAATGTCCGGTACTGCCTGATTGAACCATTTGCAAAGTCCGGCATCAAGTGCTCCTTTACCCATGGCAAGAGTCGATGACTCCGGCAGTTCCTCCAGCGACAGGTTGGCGGCCATCAGGTAAAGCCGGTAGTGCTGATTGAGGCATTGATGAAGTGCTTTTTCGCTAAAATCGCCTCCTTTTTTGACAGCCATGGCGACATTCTGTAAATCGCGACTGGTGGGCTGTAACGGCAGGTTTTTCCGTTGCAGGCAGGCTCTTAAACGACAATGTTTTTCAGTCAGCTGTTTGGCGACGGATTTCCCTTTTGGGGAGTCTGGCAACACTTTCCCGGCAATGGTCTGCAATTCTGCCGAGTTATACTGGCGGATCGGCAAATGTCGAAAACGTCCTTTCAGCGCCGGTGATAAGGGTTTTCGCCCGCTGTACTCAGGTGGGTTAATGGTGGCGAACAGGTGGAAACCCGGATGAGCGTCACCGGCCAGAATATCGTTTAACTCACCTTCCAGGTGTTGGCTGTCGATCAGGTTCATTTCCGAAATAACTACGATGCCGCCCTTTACTTTTGCTTTCTGGATCACTTCACACAGTTGCTCCCAGGAACAATCACAGGCATTCAGGGGAAAGACCTCTGGCATGGTTTTTCCCCGTTCTTCAGCTTGCTGTTTAACACTTTTGATCAGCAGGTTCAGCGTGGCATCCTTACCCCGCCCAGCCGGGCCTTCAATCAGCGTTGCCTGACGGCCGCCGTGTTTTCTGTCGTGATGATAAGCCTGCTGACAGCGGCTTAAATCCTGTCCCAGCCGTTGCACCAGATCAATGACTGCCGATCCGGAGGTATCAAACTCAGGTCGGAATTCTTTGGTGAATGCTTCGAAGTCCCGCTGTATATCCGGCAAGGTGTGGTTATGAACTCTGTCGCGCAGGGTGTGGTCCGGTTGGTAGCGGGCAGCAAACCAGATTTCCAGTGCCGAAAGGGCATCCTGTTGAGTCTCGCTGATTTCGGGACCCAGTAGATCCCGGAAACTTTGCTGGATCAAACTGTTCACTTGCTCACAGCTGGCACTGTCGCCTTCGGACAACGCTCGATCCAGATACCAACCCACCCAGCTGCAGATATCGGTTAAATCCCTGGGGGTAAACTCATGGTCGGGCAACAGCTCTTGATAATATTGCCACAGTGCCATCACACTTTTGCTGGCCCTGTGTGCAATGTCGTTTATTTTGTGGCGCTGTAAATGATTGAGCAAAGCCGGTTCTACTACTCTGTCCCGAAGGAAAGCCTGATCCAGACGTGGGTAGTAAGCCTTGGGCAGTTTCTCTTTCAGGGTCGGGTCCATTTGGCGCCCGGAGTAATGATCGGGGTTGCCGGTGAGAATTACCCGGTGTTTTTCGCTGACTTTGACAGGATGACCATTCACGTAGATGCAGGGTTCCGGTTCCCATAAGCCGTTCAGTGACGCCAGCAATCCGGCTTCGGCCAAGTTAGCCTCATCCAGCACCAGGGTAATGTATTCTCCGTCTTTGTCGGATTTGGTATTGGCCCATTCCATCAATGCCCGGTTTTGTTCCGCCATAGAGCGGTCGCCATCGCCGTGTTGTTGCCACTGCCAGCGTTTCATCAGGGTCTGTTCGCTGTCGGAAGGTCCAAGGGAAATGACTGAAGCTTGTCCCGAAGCCTTGGCTAATTTGGCAGAAAAGTAACTTTTCCCTGTGCCGGTTTCCCCCTGCAGGAATATAACGGGAGAGTCTGTCATCCGGTCATGGAGCCGGGATAAACGACGGCTTTCACGATCTTCCTGACTCATCTCGCCATAATAAAGATCCCTGGCCAGTGCAGACAGGGGCTCATCAGCGGAACCCTGCCATTTCAGTAATTCAGAGAGTCGATGTTTTATACGTTCAATGCCTTCTGCCTCCGCATTCGCTGTTTTGGATATGTGAAAACAATCGGTGGCCAGCGCGTGAATGGTATTGGATCGGGTCTGCCCCGATGGCAGAAGTAACTGCCAGCCAGAAGCCAGTGCATCTTGCAAACGTTTAATCTGTCTGGTTGGCTTGATGGCCAGGGATTGCCAGGGCTTTGTTGCCGCCGGATCGACTGCCAGCTGATAGGCTATAGCATCCCGTTGTTTTTCAGGCGCGTGGGCCAGGATCATGGCACAGAGCCTGTCCATAACGTCTTTTTTCCCCTGCTTTGGAAACGGACTTTCATAGGACAGTTGTAATTCGGCATCTTTAAACACTGCCGGGTCAAAGGCTCGGGCCAGTGGCCACAGGTTCTGCCTGACAAACTTTCTATCCAAACGTTGGGCGCTATTGATGATGGCAGCTAACTGATCCGGGTCTACCGAGGCGGTTTGATCCTCATCCAGCGTCTTATCCCGTAACAAGTGCCAACAAGCCACTTTCATAAAATCCCGCACGGACGGATGCTGTCGGGTGCCATGGGTGATGACGCTATTGATGGCCTTGCGCCAGTGGCGGGGCAGGAGCTGCAGGGAGTGGTCAACCTGCTGTGCCTGCCGGGCAGCCAGTATCAGATTATTCAACAGCCCTTCGGTCATTTCTGGCAGAGGGCTACAAAGGTTGCCAGGTACGGTTTTAAAGGCTTCGTAAAGGGAGTGAAGTACTTGTTTCGGCAGATCAGCCTGTGAGATACGATGCTTGCGGGCATTGATATCCCAGATATCGAACGCAGGACAGGATTTTCCCCTGGCAACCATCGAGCTCCATACAGAAGATGAGCTTTTTGCAGACTCAGGCCAGAGTATTGTCACACGAGCTTTTGGATAGTCTTGCAACTGGCCATTCACCAGCAGAGGTTGCCCAATAATCAGGGGTTCCAGAAGCTGCTGCAGCGTTGGATTACTCTCCAGCCCCCGGAATACGACCGGCTTGCCAGCGGTTAATGCCTCCTGCAACGCAGTCTTGCGATGTCCAAAATGGGCCTTTTGTTCCGAGGTGATATGGATATTATCAAATAGCTGGCTGAATCGGGTCTGTTCATTGACCTGAATGACCAGAGGTGAGTCCGGCTGCTTATTGATCCAATGACTGGCCTGGGCAGATTGCTGATAAGTGAGGGTGCTGAACCCGATCTGATCTTTGTTTTTTTCCTGTGGGCAGGACAGAGAGACCTCATCGTTTTCTGTCAATCCCAGGACTTTCGGCTGATGTTTTGAATCAGCCACCTGAAGTCGGGGCTGCAGGCCGGTGGTCTTACGAATTGTCTGCAGTGAACCCAGCAAGCGAAACCAGAGTGCCTCAGTGAGGGGAGACGTTACGGTGACTGATCCCCCCGCCCGAATCTGTTCCAACAGACAGGTGTTAGGGGTTGCATAGCCTTCCGGGGTAATGGCAATGGGGCTCAGCCATTGGGCAATATTACTCTGGTTAATAATAATGGGGTTGCGTGATGCTTGTTCTTTTTCAAGAGAAGGGGACAGACTGAAAAACAGTGAACGAAGCTCGTTATCCCCAATCGGCATCTGATAAAACTGAACATTGTCGGGTAATGGACAGATCTTGCCATTGCTCTCAAAACACTTATGCGCCAGCATCTGTCGAATCGTCTGTTCAAAGGCCAGATCTTCCCAGTTGGCTCCTTTCAGAATCACCCGCTGTCCGGCCCTTAATGATTCAAGCCTGCCGGGAATGTGCTGGATTCGCCCCTGTTTGTCCACTCCGGGGCCACCCAGCAGTAACTGTCGCCAGTGACTGTGCAAGTGGCAATCAATTAAAATGCTATTGTCGTCTTCCATAGCACTTTTGGCACTGGTGAATTCAGGCAATAAGGGAGGAACCTTGTCGATCTCCATCGATGGGCTATTGCCGGTCTGAGTGTCGAACTGCCAGGTATTGCCCGGTCGATTAATTCGTCGCCAGAAATCAGCACCCGGAGCGCGGGCTGCGGGCGCATCTTCACGTCGGCCAGCGAATTTCAACTGTGCAGGGTCTGCCACGACTAATAGAGAAACATGCTCACCCAGAGGGCGTTTCTTCTGGCTGACTTTGTCGTACAGGCAGGGGTTATCCGGGTCCAGCAGATCGTTAAATTTGGGCAGTTCATCACCGGTGAGTTTTCGGATATCCATCACCAGGGTCAGTGGCTTTGAACTTTCAAAGAGCTTGCCTGAACGCAGAGTATGGCGACCCGCTTTGGAAATGCTCAACCGGGTCACCAGATTAGCCTGTGAGAGGTCATCGGGATGGGAAATAAGGGTGACATCCCGATTTTTATCGCTGGTCTGGGCAACTAAAAGTTGTCGAACCTCATCATCACTGGCGACAAAACGAAAATCGAAGGCATGAGGGGCCTTTTGGAGTGATGAATCTATTGGGGATACGCTTCTCGCTTTGTCAGGCAACGTGCTCGAAGGAAAGGGGTTATTGAGTTCGGGAGTTACAACAGAACAGGCTTTTGCTTTCTTTGATGATGAATCCAGCTCTGCTTTCCTGATTGGCACGCTGCTCTTTTCACCACTCTCAGACAGGGCAAAACCAGGAACAGGGTTGTTGTCTATTTTCTCACCAATACGACCATCCATAGTCAATCTCCCAACTGCTATCTGAAGAACTGAATTGAAGCTGTTTAATTATTAGACTTTTAGATAGTACGAAAGTTCCTTTTTGACAGTCAGCCGTGACCCTTGAAGGCAATCACCGATCTCGAAAAATTCATCATGACCGGACAGCAATCAGATTTTCAACAGGTTACAAAGCGAAAACAAATCCACACTGCGCAAAAACTCTTTGGCAATAGTTGTCAGCTCACGGGATCTGAGCACCAGTGCGTTATCGGCGTTGAGTGCCTGTCGTAAGTAGTCATCATTCAGAGAGTTCTCAAAGTCTTCAGAGCTCTGAATTTCAGACATCATGGCATAGAGTTCTTCTGGTGAGGATGGGTCATGAGCACCATAGGAGTGTCGCTCGTAGCACGATTCGAAGGAAGCCTCGGCCCAACAATAGGTTAAGCAGCCGCCATTTGTGTTTGTCAATTGATACAGATAATGAGTGAAGGCCTTCTGGATCGCCAGCGCGGATTGGTTGCGTAATGAATCACGTTTTCTCCGACTTAATTCCCGATTGCCCCTGTCCCTGGTTTTTTGATCAATCATGAATCCGACATGAGTATTAATCTGTGCGAACTGCCAGGAAGGTTTCCCCAGGATAATCAACGGACGGTGGTTCCCCCTGCCTGAGGTTACATTCGGAAAAGCGGGCTGGTGCGCCAGCATTCGTTCTATATTGGGAATGCCCTCAGGTGTGTCGGTCCAGGCGTTCTGTAAGAGTCGATTGGTGATTTCATATTCAAGGAATGATGAAAAGCCATCATAACAATGATCGACGAACGAGGTGCCTTGTCTCCGTTGGAAGTCTTCATAAGCTTTCTGCCATAACTGACTATTTTTTTCCCTGAAAAATAACTGTTTATACCACTTTTTCTGGCAATGAGTGGCTTCAACCTTGAGTTCATCGACGCTTTTCAGACGCACCAATAGGTTATGATTTTGGGCGTATATAGAAGAGTACTCATCGGCCAGCATTGGATCCAGCCAACCCAATTTCAGGACTTCAAGGGCAAAGCGAATAACCGATGACTTGGTCAGGTCACTATCTTTCAGTATTTCTACCATTGAAAAAAACCAACTTATAGCGTCCAGTTCGTCCTCATTAATTATTTTTGGATGGAGTAACTTGAGTTGTTCAATGACCTGCCCTTCATCACCGTCGTACAATATTTCTTTCACCGCCTCCGATATTTGTTTAAGTTGTTGCCCTTGGCAATTGTCCAATACCTCTTTCCCCAGCGACACTATTATTGAGACAGCCAGGGAAAAACTGATTAAATCTCTTTGCTCCCAAAGGTTCCCGGTTATGTTGGAAATAATTAGCCTGGCTTCTGGCAATGCGCTGTTTTTATCAAGGGCTTTGTTCAGTTCCTCAAGGCTCATATCACAGGCTTTAGCCAGAGTTTGCTGTTGTGACAAATCAGCACCTTTCAGGAAATCTTTCAGGAAAGCCTTATGCTTCTTTAACTCAGTGCTGGTACTACTGACATTGGTACTGGGCTGGACGTCAGGTTTGAAATCTATTCTCTCGACAGGCGCCCCGCCCAGATTCACTGACACCCAGGTTTGGCCTTCATCAACGGAATATTCAGCAAAGGCGTGGATTTGGCTATTCACTTGCCGGGATGGAATCCCGAAATAACGACAAAAAGCAACAAAAACAGGCGCACGATGACGGCAGCCCCCTTGCCGTTGTGTTACCAGAAATTTAAAGAAATTCTCATGTCTCGATGGTTTAGCCTTACCGGAAAACTGTCGGCAATATTCCCTGATCGCCTCAATTCGTTGCTCAGTGTTTTTGGCGTCTTTTATTTTCTGCAAAGGCTCTTGTATTTCGGTCGGTTGTTCTTTAATGGTCATAAACAGTGGGTCCAGTATGGTTTTCATACCTTCTGAACACCGGGCGTCAAGCTGTGTTGGTCGTTCTGGTCGGGTTGATTGCGGAGCTGTTTTTCTGCCCGGTTTTCTGGTTTCTACGACATAATCAAATTTAATTTTCTGGTGGGCTTTGGCCTTTGGAATCAGCACTATGTGAAGCCCGGTATATCGATCCCTGAACAGGGTGAATGGCAAATCGGTTGATATACGCAGGGCAACGACGTAGTCGTTAAACGTAAGGCTGGGCAATGAAAAAAGATTAGCTTTCGATGATAACAAAATGCTTGCCATCGTTTGATTGCTGGCTAGTGTCATGTGGTAACGTCCTGGTAACGGGTCCGGTGTGAGGGTTTCGAACCCCTCAAGGCATTGCACCTCAAGAAAGGCCTTTTTGACATTACCCTTGGCAGTCACATCAATATTCAATACATCCCAGCGATGCATAAAGGAAGGATACTTCTGTGTATTAAAAACGTTATAGTCTTTAACTTCTGGCAGCTTCAGCTTCTCATAATTCGTTGTACGGTCCAATACCAGAAGATCAGACTGACCGGACACTCTGTTCAGCGGGCTCTTATCGATGGTTCTCCGGTCCAATGTCTGATGATCAGGCTGGCTGACAGGAGATGTTCCACTCACAGGGCCTCTATTGTTTGTTCTCCGGTCTAATGCCTGATGATCAGGCCGGTTCCTGGAAGGTGGGTCTATATAGCTTTTTATCCATTTCAATGTGTTAGCCAGGTTCGAGCGGGCTTTCGGACGGTATTTTTCAGGAGCGTTATCATTACCAACCGCTAAAGCTTCTTTACTATGATCGTCAACCTGATGGCTCGGCAGATTACTTATCTGATGCCAGAACGCAGGCCATAGTTGAACTGCGTCAGAGTTCCATGCCTCTATCCGCCGATCCGCCTCTCGAAGATAAGGTTGGGAAGCCGGTAATTTCAACGCTTGTTCCTGTGCTTGCGTCAGTGGAAATACGCTATTAGCATCCACACCCGTCTCGCAAAACTTATGTGCAAACCAGCGTTGCTGCCAGTGTCGGTAGATTGCCTGGATGAGCAGATCGTCCGACTCATCCGGCCTCAGGGAAAGACCGGATGCCTGCCATCTGGCCTGAGCCACCTTCTTGATGATTTCCGCTTTGACTTCCTCTTTATTCGGACGAGCCTTAACACGAATTTCATGGTTTTTTTCATCAATACTGTCGAGGTTACCGGGTCGTATCAACCACGGACGATCAATGTCCGGTAGCGTTTTGTTGAACCATTTGCAAAGTCCGGAATCAAGTGCCCTTTTATCCATGGCAAGAGTCGATGATTCGGGCAGTTCCTCCAACGACAGGTTGGCGGCCATCAGGTAAAGCCGGTAGTGCTGATTGAGGCATTGATGAAGTGCTTTTTCGCTAAAATCGCCTCCTTTTTTGACAGCCA
Organism: Endozoicomonas sp. ALD068; assembly: GCF_049310145.1. Lineage (NCBI taxonomy): Bacteria > Pseudomonadati > Pseudomonadota > Gammaproteobacteria > Oceanospirillales > Endozoicomonadaceae > Endozoicomonas > Endozoicomonas sp. ALD068. The sequence goes on along the minus strand of NZ_JBLYNU010000004.1, from coordinate 6,198,511 downwards.
TGGCGACATTCTGTAAATCGCGACTGGTGGGCTGTAACGGCAGGTCTTTCCGTTGCAGGCAGGCCCTTAAACGACAATGTTTTTCAGTCAGCTGTTTAGCGACGAATTTCCCTTTTGGGGAGTCTGGCAACACTTTCCCGGCAATGGTCTGCAATTCTGCCGAGTTATACTGGCGGATCGGCAAATGCCGAAAACGTCCTTTCAGCGCCGGTGATAAGGGTTTTCGCCCACTGTATTCAGGCGGGTTGATGGTGGCAAACAGGTGGAAGCCCGGATGAGCGTCACCGGCCAGAATATCGTTTAACTCACCTTCCAGGTGTTGACTGTCGATCAGGTTCATTTCCGAAATAACTACGATGCCGCCATCGACTTTTGCTTTCTGGATCACTTCACACAGTTGCTCCCAGGAACAATCACAGGCATTCAGGGGAAAGACCTCTGGCATGGTTTCTCCCCGTTCTTCAGCTTGCTGTTTAACACTTTTGATCAGCAGGTTCAGCGTGGCATCCTTACCCCGTCCGGTCGGACCCTCAATCAGCGTTGCCTGACGGCCGCCGTGTTTTCTGTCGTGATGATAAGCCTGCTGACAGCGGCTTAAATCCTGTCCCAGATGTTGCACCAGATCAATGACTGCCGATCCGGAGGTATCAAACTCAGGTCGGAATTCTTTGGTGAATGCTTCGAAGTCCCGCTGTATATCTGGCAGGGTGTGGTTATGAACTTTGTCGCGCAGGGTGTTGTCCGGGTGGTAGTGGGCAGCAAACCAGATTTCCAGTGCTAAAAGGGCATCCTGTTGAGTCTCGCTGATTTCGGGAACCAGTAGATCCCGGAAACTTTGCTCGATCAAACTGTTCACTTGCTCACAGCTGGCACTGTCGCCTTCGGACAACGCTCGATCCAGATACCAACCCACCCAGCTGCAGATATCGGTTAAATCCCTGGGGGTAAACTCATGGTCGGGCAACAGCTCCTGATAATATTGCCACAGTGCCATCACACTTTTGCTGGCCCTGTGTGCAATGTCGTTTATTTTGTGGCGCTGTAAATGATTGAGCAAAGCCGGTTCTACTACTCTGTCCCGAAGGAAAGCCTGATCCAGACGTGGGTAGTAAGCCTTGGGCAGTTTCTCTTTCAGGGCCGGGTCCATTTGGCGCCCGGCGTAATGATCGGGGTTGCCGGTGAGAATCACCCGGTGTTTTTCGCTGACTTTGACAGGATGACCATTTACGTAGATGCAGGGTTCCGGTTCCCATAAGCCGTTCAGTGACGCCAGCAATCCGGCCTGGGCCAGGTTAGCCTCATCCAGCACCAGGGTAATGTATTCTCCGCCTTTGTCGGATTTGGTATTGACCCATTCCATCAATGCCCGGTTTTGCTGCGCCATAGAGCGGTCGCCGTTGTCTTGTTGTTGCCACTGCCAGCGTTTCATCAGGGTCTGTTCACTGTCAGAAGGTCCAAGGGAAATGACCGCAGACTGTCCTGAAGCCTTTGCCATTTTGGCGGAAAAGTAACTTTTCCCGGTGCCGGTTTCTCCCTGCAGGAAGATAACGGGAGAGTCTGTCAGCCGGTCATGGAGCCGGGATAAACGACGGCTTTCACGATCTTCCTGACTCATCTCGCCATAATAAAGATCCCTGGCCAGTGCAGACAGGGGCTCATCAGCGGAACCCTGCCATTTCAGTAATTCAGAGAGTCGATGTTTTATACGTTCAATGCCTTCTGCCTCCGCATTCGCTGTTTTGGATATGTGAAAACAATCGGTGGCCAGCGCGTGAATGGTATTGGATCGGGTCTGCCCCGATGGCAGAAGTAACTGCCAGCCAGAAGCCAGTGCATCTTGCAAACGTTTAATCTGTCTGGTTGGCTTGATGGCCAGGGATTGCCAGGGCTTTGTTGCCGCCGGATCGACTGCCAGCTGATAGGCTATGGCATCCCGTTGTTTTTCAGGCGCGTGGGCCAGGATCATGGCACAGAGCCTGTCCATAGCTTCTTTTTCAACTTGCTCTGGAAATGGACTTTTGTAGGACAGTTGTAATTCGATACCTTTAAAGACTGCCGGGTCAAAGGCTCGGGCCAGTGGCCACAGGTTCTGCCTGACAAACTTTCTATCCAATTGCGGGGCGCTACTGATGATCGCAGCTAACTGATCCGGGTCTAACGAGGCGGCTTGATCCCTGTCCGGTAACAAGTGCCAACAGGCCACTTTCATAAAATCACGCACGGACGGATGTTGTCGGGTGCCATGGGTGATGACGCTATTGATGGCCTTGCGCCAGTGGCAGGGCAGGAGCTGTAGGGAGTGGTCAATCTGCTGTGCCCGCCGGGCAGCCAGTATCAGATTATTCAACAGCCCTTCGGTCATTTCTGGCAGAGGGCTACAAAGGTTGCCAGGTATGGTTTTAAAAGCTTGGTAAAGTGAGTGAAGCGCTTGTTCTGGCAGGTCAGTCCGGGCGATACCATGCTTGCGGGCACTGATACCCCAGAGATCGACCTCAGGGCACGGCTCACCCCTGGCGACCATCGAATGAAATATTGAAGATATGCTTTTTGCAGACTCAGGCCAGAGTATTTTGATATGAGCTTTTGGATAGGCCTGCAATTGGCCATTCACCAACAGAGGTTGCCTGATAATCAGGGGTTCCAGAAGCTGCTGAAGCGTTGGATTACTCTCCAGCCCACGGAATACGACCGGCTTGCCAGCGGTTAGTGCCTCCTGCAACCCAGTCTGACGATGTCCAAAATGGGCCTTTTGTTCCGAGGTGATATGGATATTATCAAATAGCTGGCTGAATCGGGTCTGTTCATTGACCTGAATGACCAGAGGTGAATCCGGCTGCTTCCTGATCCAATGACTGGCCTGGGCAGGTTGCTGATAAGTGACGGTACTCACCGGGGCGTGATCTCTGGTTTTTTCCTGTGGGCAGGACAGAGAGACCTCATCCTTTTCTACCAAACCCAGGGCCTTCGGCTGATGTTTTGAATCAGTCACCCGGAGTCGGGGCTCCAGGCCGGTGGTCTCGTGAATCATCTGCAGTGAGCCGAGCAAGCGAAACCAGAGTGCCTCAGTAAGGGGTGACGTTACGGTGACTGATCCCCCCGTCCGAATCTGTTCCAACAGTCGGGTGTTAGGGACTGCATAGCCTTCCGGTGCAATGGCAATAGGGCTCAGCCATTGGGCAATATTACTCTGGTTAATGATGATGGGTTTGCGTAATGCGTGCTCTTTGTCACCTTCTTTGTCAAGAGCACGGGATAGACTTTGGAACAGCGAATAAAGCTCGTTATACCCAACCGGCATCTGATAAAACTGAACATCGTCGGGTAACGGACAGACCTTGCCATTGCTCTCAAAACACTTCTGCGCCAGCATTTGTCGAATCGTCTGTTCAAAGGCCAGATCTTCCCAGTTGGTTCCTTTCAGAATGACCCGTTGTCCGGCCTTCAATGATTCAAGCCTGCCTGGGATGTGCTGGATTCGCCCCTGTTTATCTACTCCGGGTCCACCCAGCAGTAACTGTCGCCAGTGACTGTGCAAGTGGCAGTTAATTAAAACGGTATTGTCGTCTTCCATAGTACTTTTGGCACGGGTGAATTCAGGCAATAAGGAGGAAACCTTGTCGATCTCCATCGATGGGTTATTGCCGGCCTGTGCGTCAAACTGCCAGGTATTGCCCGGTCGATTAACTCGTCGCCAGAAATCAGCCCCCGGTGCGTCGGCCCCCGGTGCGTCGGCCCCCGGTGCGTCGGCCCCCGGTGCGCCGACTGCGGGCGCATCTTCATGCTGGCCAACCGATGCCAGCTGTTTAGGCTCTGCCAGGACTAATAAAGAAACATGCTCTCCCAGAGGGCGTTTCTTCTGGCTGACTTTGTCGTACAGGCAGGGGTTATCCGGGTCCAGCAGATCGTTAAATTTGGGCAGATTCTCGCTGGTGATTTTTCGGATATCTATCACCAGGGTTAATGGCTTTGAACCTTCAAAGAGCTTACCTGAACGCAGAGTGTGACGACCCTCTTCGGAAATGCTTAACCGGCTCACCAGATTAGCCTGTGAGAGGTCATCGGGATGGGAAATAACAGTGACCTCCCGATGTTCATCGCCGGTCTGGGCAACTAAAAGCTGTCGAACTTCATCATCACTGGCGACAAAACGGAAATCGAAGGCATGAGTGACCTTTTGGAGTGATGAATCTATTGGGGATACGCTTCTCGCTCTGTCAGGCAACGTCCTCGGAGGAAAGGGTTTATTGAGTTCAGGAGTTACAAAAGAACAGGCTTTTGCTTTCTTTGATGATGAATCCAGCTCTGCTTTCCTGGCTGGCACGCCGCTCTTTTCACCACTCTCAGACAGGGCAAAACCAGGAACGGGGTTGTTGTTTATTTTCTCACCGATACGACCATCCATAACCAATCTCCCAACTGCCACCTGCAGAACTGAATTGCAGTTGTTAAGTTATTTGACCTTTAGACAGTACGGAAGTTCCTTTTTGGCGGTCAGCCGTGACGATTAAACGCTGTCAACGATTGCCAACAGTGGTGGTGAGTCAGTGTGGATTTGCGCCTTCGCGAGAATGACGGGGGTGAAGGCGGGAACCAGAGCTTTGCCACACCCTCCTTCGAGGGTGTTGGGGAGGGTGTCAACATGGTCAAACGGTTATCATGTATCCAATGCGTCACTCATCGAATTCAAGTCCAGGCTGTTCAAAAACTCTTCGGCAATTTTTGTCAGCTCATCGGATTTGAGCACCAGAGCGTTGCTGACGTTGAGTGCCTGCCGCAAGTAGTCATCCTTAATGGATTTCTCAAACAAGGGAGCGTGATTCGTTTCAGACATCATGGTATCCAGCTCTTCGGGTGAGGAGGGATCATGAGCGCCATAATTGCCTCTACTAAAATAGATATCCCAGAAGTTTGAATTGGCCCAACAATACGATAAACAACCCCCTTTCGAGTGTGTCAATTCGTACAGAAAATAACTGAAGGCCTGCGTAATTGCTTCCTCGCACTTGTGTTTTAAATTATCCACAAGTTTTTCCTCCTCCTCTGATATTTTATGGGACTCTGCAATGGATTTGTATTCGCTATTAAGCTCAGCCTCTTTTTGCTCAATTAGATTGTTAATTGCCTCTGGAGTTAATAGGCGACCGGAAAGAAAAAGCGTCTTCATCTGATTTTGCACATCATTCAGAAATTGCTTGCGATGGTGGGTTTCTTCTTTTTTGAGCGCTTCATATTGATTGATTTTTTTCGATAACTGCTTCAAGCCCGGGCTATTCTCCATTTTATGTTGGAGCAGGGCTTGGGTCTTTTCAGCAAATGCTGTGTCGTCCCAGAGAGGTTTCCCAATGACAATTACCGGACGGTGGTTCGCCTGGCCCGAGATTAGCTGCTTAAATGCAGGGTTGTGCAACAGCATTCGTTCTATATCCGGAATGCCCTCAGGTTCGTCCGTCCAGGCTTCCTGTAAAGATGAATCGGCAATATTACGTTTAAGGAATGACGAACATCCATCATAACCCTGAGTGATGAAAAAGTTAGTGGTACCACTTCTTGCCTTTTGTAACCCTTTATAAAACAACTGCCATTCCTGGCTATTTTTTTCCCTGGACAAGAACTCCGTATACCACTTTTTCCGGCAGTGGGCGGCTTTGACCTTCAGTTCATCGACGTCTTCCAGACGCACCAATAGCTGATGAAGCTCACGGGGCAGCGAAAAGTTCTTCTTATCGATTGGCAGTGGGTCCAGCCAACCCAATTCCATGGCTTCACGGGCAAAGTGAATAAACGAAGGTTTGGTTAGGTCACTGTCTTCCAGTATTTTCACTATGAATCTGTGCCACTGGTGTGGGTTTGCTCCGGCCTGATCAATCATTTTTGAGTGGAGCGACCTGAGCGGTTCAGTGATCTGGTCTTCATCGCTGTTGGACAATATCTGTTTGGCCGTCTCTGACATCGATTGATAAATATACCAATCGTTGTCAATCACATTAAGGTCCCACGGCTTCTCGAAATAGCTCAGTGCGTCTGTCCCCAGCAGCTCTATCAAGGAGACTCCCATGGAAAAGCCGGTTAAATCATTTCTCTCCCAGAGGTTCCTGATGATGTTGGAGAAACTCAGATTTGCTTCTGGCCAGGCACTGAGGTTATCAAGGTTTTTTTTCAGTTCCCCGAGGCTCATAACACAAGCCTTAGCCAGAGCTTGCTGGTGTGCTGAATCAGCACCTTTCAGGAGAGCTTTCAGATGTCCTTTAATCTTTCTTGAAACAGCGCCGGGATCATCGACCTGCCTGGTGGGCTGGAAATTATAGGTGATTTTTGTCGTAACCCCTTTTGCCCCGCCCAGAGACACCGATTCCCAAGTTTGGCCTTTATTCAGGGAATACTCGGCAAAGCCGTGAGTGTAGTTTCTAACATACCGACATGGAATTCCGAAATAACGACAAAGAGCTACAAAAACAGCCGTACGATGACTACAGCGACCTTGCCGCTGTGTTACCAGGAATCGAAAGAAATTTTCATTTTCCTCTGGTCTGGCCTTACCGGAAAACTGTTTGCAATACTCCTTGATTGCCTTAATGCGTTGTTTCGTGTCATGGGCGTCCGCTATTTTCCGCAATGGCTCACGTATTTCGGATGGTTGTTGGTCAATGGCCGTAAACACTCCGTGCAGTACTTTTTTCATTCCTTCTGAACAGTGGGTGTCAAACCTTGTTGGTGGATCTCTCAGGGCTTCTTTAACCGATGATTTTTTGTCCGGTTCTCTGGTTTCTACGACATAAGCCACCTCAATTCTCTGGTTGGCTCTGGCCTCCGGAACGTACAGTGTGTGAAGTCCGGTATAGCCACCCCTGACCAGAGTAAATGCCATATCGCCTTCGATACGCAGGGCGACGATATAGTCGTCAGGTGTCAGGCTGGGCAATGCAAATTCGCCATTCTTCGATGACCATTTAAAAGTCGCCAGCGTTTGATTGCTGGCTAATGTCACTTCCTGATTATGTCCCGGCAACCTTGCAGGCATGAGGGTTTCAATCCTCTGCATCTGTTGATCACTGATCTCGAGCTTTTCGATGTCGCCCTTGGCGGTCACATTAATATCATCTAACCAAAAGCGATACATATCGGAAGAAGTTTTCTCCGTTTCAAAAACTATATGGTCTTCATGATGTCTTGGCTCGCAGTTTTCATAGTCCGTGTCCCATTTCAACGGTGAAACGTGTTTCCAGTAGACTGCCGGATCGTATTCTTCAGAATCGTCAACCCTGTGGTTCCGCTGACCACTCATCTGATTCCAAAACGCAGGCCACAATTGAACGACATCGGATTTCCATTTGCTTAACCACTGATCAGCCTTCTGAAGATAAGGCTGGGAAGCGGGTAATTTCAGCGTTTGTTCCTCTTCTTCCGTCAGAGGAAGTACGCTATTGGCGTCAATACCAATCTGGTCAAAGGCATGAACAAACCAGCCTTGCTGCCAGTGTCGGTAAAGTGCCTGGGTGAGAACATCGTCCGACTGATCGGGGTTCAGGGGAAGGCCGGATGCCTTCCACCTGGCCTGGGCCACCCTCTTGATGATTTCCGTTTTCGCTTCCTCTTTGTCCAGAAGCCTGTTAATACGAATTTCATGGCGTTTTTCATTAATGCTGTTGCGGTCACTTTGTCGTATCAACCACGGACGATCAATGCCCGATACCGTTTGGTAAAACCATTCGCTCAGCTCAGGATCAAGCGCTCCTTTAGCCATGACAGGAGCCGATGACTCTGGCAGTTCCTCCAGCGAGATATTGGCGGCCATCAGGTAAAGCCGGTAGTGCTGTTTAAAGCATTGATGAACGGCTTTTTCGCTAAGGTCGCCACCTCGGTTGATAGCTCTGGCAACATTCTGTAAATCAAGGCTGGTGGGCTGCAACGGCAGCTTTTTGCCTTGCAGGTGAGCCCTTAAAAGACAATGTTTTTCTGTCAGCTTTTTAGCGACGAATATCCCTTGTGAGGACTCTGGCAACACTTTTTCGGCAATGGTCTGTAATTCTGCCGGGTTGTACTGCCGGATCGGCAAATGTCTAAAACGCCCTTTCAGCGCCGGTGATAGGGGTTTTCGCCCGCTGTACTCAGGCGGGTTGATGGTGGCGAACAGGTGGAAGCCGGGATGGGCGTCACCGGCCAGAATATCGTTTAACTCTCCTTCCAGATGTTGGCTGTCGATCAGATTCATTTCTGAAATCACCACGATGCCGCCTTTAATTTTTGCCGTCTGTATCTTTTCGCACAGTTTGTCCCAGGAACAATCACAGGCATTCAGGTAATAGACTTCCGGCATGGACTCTCCCCGTCGCCTGGCCTCCTTTCTGACACTTTCAATCACCAGGTTCAGCGTGGCATCCTTACCTCGTCCGGCTGGGCCTTCAATCAGTGTCGCCTGACGACCGCCGTGTTTCCTGTCGTGATGACAAGCCTGCTGACAGCGGTTTAAATCCTGCTCAACCTGCTGCGCCAGTTCACGGACTGCCGATCCGGAGGTATCAAAGTCTGGTCGGATTTTTCTGCTGACTGTTCCGAAGGTCTGCTGAATATCTGACAGGGTCTTGTTGCGAACGCTTTCGCTCAGAGTGTTCTTCAGGTCGTAACGGGCAGCAAACCAGATTTCCAGTGCTGACAGGGCATCCTGATGAGTTTCGGCGATTTCGGGACCCAGTACATCCCGAAAACTTTGCTGGATCAAACTGTTTATTTGCGCACAGGTCACACTGCCGCGTGCGGGCTGAGCACGATCCAGATACCAACCCACCCAGCTGCAGATATCGGTTAAATCCCTGGGGGTAAACTCATGGTCGGGCAAGAGTTCCTGATAATACTGCCAGAGTGCCATCACACTTTTGCTGGCAATGTGTGCAATGTCGTTTATTTGATGCCGTTGTAAATGCTCGAGCAAAGCCGACTCCACCACTCTGTCGCGAAGAAAAGCCTGGTCCAGTTTTGGGTAGTAAGCTCTGGGCAGTCTCTCCTTCAGGGCCGGGTCCATGTGGCGCCCGGCGTAATGATCCGGGTTGCCGGTGAGAATCACCCGGTGTTTTGGGCCGACCTTGACAGGATGACCATTCACGTAAATACAGGGCTCCGGTTCCCATAAGCCGTTCAATGATGCCAGCAATCCGGTTTTAGCCAGGTTGGCTTCATCCAGAACCAGGGTGACATAGTGTCCATCCTCGTTGGACGGAGTCTTGGCCCATTCCATCAACGCCCGGTTTTGCTGCACCATAGAGCGGTCGCCATCACCGTGTTGTCGCCACTGCCAGCGTTTCATCAGGGTCTGTTCGCTGTCGGAAGGACCAAGGGAAATCACTGAAGCTTGTCCCGAAGCCTTCGCCAATTTGGCGGAAAAGTAACTTTTCCCGGTGCCGGTTTCTCCCTCAAGGAATATAACGGGAGAGTCTGTCAGCCGGTCATGGAGCCTGGATAAACGACGGCTTTCACGATCTTCCTGACTCATCTCGCCATAATAAAGATCCCTGGCCAGTGCAGACAGGGGCTTATCAGCGGAACCCGTCCATTTCAGTGATTCAGACAGGCGATGTTCTATGCGTTCAATGCCTTCTGCTTTAGAGTTTGCTGTTCTGGCTATGTGAAAACAATCGCTGGCCAGGCCGTGGATGGCATCGGATCGGGTCTGCTCTGAGTGCAAAGGTAACTGCCAGCCGCAAGCCAGTGCATCTTGCAAACGTTTAATCTGTCTTGTTGGCTCAATGGCTAAGGATTGCCAGGGCTTTGTTGCCGCCGGATCAACTGCCAACCGATACGCTATAGCATCTCGTTGTTTTTCAGGCGCGTGGGCCAGGATCATGGCACAGAGCCTGTCCATAACGTCTTTTTCACCTTGCTCTGAAAATGGATTTTCATAGGACAGTTGTAATTCGGCATCTTTAAACACTGCCGGATCAAAGGCCCGGGCCAGTGACCACAGATTCTGCTTCACAAACGTTCTATCTAACTGCGGGGCGCTATTGATGATGGCAGCTAACTGATCCGGGTCTACCGAGGCGGCTCGATTCCTGTCAGGTAACAAGTGCCAACAAGCCACTTTCATAAAATCCCGTACTGACGGATGCTGCCGGGTGCCATGGGTGATGACGCTATTGATAGCCTTGCGCCAGTGGCAGGGCAGGAGCTGTGGGGAGTGGTCAACCTGCTGTGCCCGCCGGGCAGCCAGTATCAGGTTGTTCATCAACCCTTTCGTCATTTCTGGTAGCGGGTTACAAAGGCCGGCAGGTACGGTTTTAAACGCTTCGTAAAGTTTATGAAGCGCCTGTTCTGGCCGATCAGCCCAGGAGATATTATGCCTGACGGTACTGATACCCCAGAGACCGACTTCACCACAGGTCTCACCGGTGGCAATCATCGAATGAAATACTGAAGATGGGCTTTTTGCAGACTCAGGCCAGAGTATTTTCATACGGGCTTTGGGGTAGGCCTGTAATTGGCCATCCACCAGCAGAGGTTGCCCGGCAAACAGAGGTTCCAGAAGTTGCTGAAGGGTTGGATTCGTTTCCAGCCCCCGGAATACCACCGGCCTGCCAGAAATCAATGCCTTCTGAAAGTCACTCTGACATCGTCCAAAATGCGCCTTTTGTTCCGAGGCGATATGGATATTATCAAATAGCTGGCTGAAGCGGGTCTGTTCATTGACCTGAATGACCAGACGTGTGTTCCAGTAACGATAAACCCAATAATTTGCCTCGTCAGGTTGCTGATAAATGAGGGTATTAATGTCAGTTTGAGCCCTGATTTTTTCCTCCAGGTGACGTTTACTGGCCAGAGAGTCTTCATCGTTTTCTGCCAATCCCAAGGCTTTCGGCTGCTGTTTTGAATGAGCTACCTGAAGTCGGGGCTCCAGGCCGGTGGTCTCGCGAATCGTCTGCAATGAACCCAGCAAACGAAACCAGAGAGCCTCAGTAAGGGGAGACGTCACGGTGACGGCAGCACCGGCCCGAACCTGTTCCAGCAGAGAGGTATTGGGTACTGCATGGCCTTCCGGGGCGATGGCAATCGGGCTCAGCCATTGGGCAATATTACTTTGGTTAATAATGATCGGGTTGCCAGGTGCCTGTTCTTTATCAGATTTTGTGACACCCTGTTGTTCACGAGGGTGAGACAGGCTTTGAAACAGTGAATGAAGCTCGTCATTCCCTACCGGCATCTGATAAAACTGAACAGCGTCCGGTAACTGACAGATCTTGCCATTGCTCTCAAAGCACTGTTGCGCCAACATCTGTCGTATTGTCTGTTCAAAGGCCAGATCTTGCCAGTCGGCCCCTTTCAGAATCACCCGTTGTCCGCTTCTTAATGACTCAAGCCTGCCGGGGATATGCTGTATGCGTCCCTGTTTATTCACGCCGGGGCCGCCCAGCAGCAACTGTCGCCAGTTGCTGTGCAAATGACAGTCAATAAGAAGGGTATTGTCGTCGTCCATTGCGCTTTCGGCTGAGGGGAGTTCAGCCAGTAGCGGAGGAACTTCGTCGATTTCCATCGCTGGGTCATTGCCGGTTTTTGCGTCGAACTGCCAGGTATTGTCCGGGCGATTAATTCGCCGCCAGAAGTCAGCCCCCGGCACGCCGGCCGCCGATGCGTCGTCAGGGCTGCCAACCGATCTCAACTGTTCAGGGTCTGCCAGGACCAGCAGAGCAACATGCTTGCCCAGAGGCCGCTTCTCCTGGCTGACTTTGTCGTATAGACAGGGATTATCCGGGTCCAGCAGGTCGTTAAATCTGGGCAGATCCTCGCTGGTGAGATTTCGGATATCGATCACCAGGGTTAATGGCTGTGAACCTTCAAACAGTTTGCCCGGATAAAGGGTGTGGCGACCCTCTTCGGAAATGCTCAGCCGGCTCACCAGGTTAGCCTGTGAGAGTTCATCGGGATGGGAAATAAGGGTGACATCCCGACGTTCATCGCAGGTCTGGGCAACTAAAATCTGACGAACCTCATTATCACGGGTGACAAAACGAAAATCGAAGGCATGAGGGGTTTTGCGGGGTGAGGAATCCGTTAAGGAAACGGTTCTTGCCCGGTCAGGTGACTTAATCCGGGGTGAGGATACATTGAGTCTGGCAATGACATCGGAGCAGATCTCGACATCATTTGCCGGTAATTCCAGCTTTGGTTTTTTGGCTGGTACGATAGCGTCAGACGCACCACTATCAAGAACCGATTTGTTTATTTCCCTGATCCGACCATCCATAGTCAATCTCCTTTCCTGATGTCCCTTGGAGGACTGTATTGAAATTACTTAATTATTTGACCTTGGGATGGGTTTAAAGTTCCATTTTAACTGTTACCCCTCTGCAGGGTTGTCCAGCCTGCTGTTCGGCTGCACTGAATCAGGTGCTCAGTTAATGTTTCCATTCCCGCGAAGGAGCTCGTCATTCCCGCGAAGGAACTCGTCATTCCCGCGAAGGCGGGAATCCAGGACCAACAGTGGGACACCGCCTTCTCGAGGATGACAAGGCCAGGGCGAGTGCCGGGCAGTACGGTTCTGGTGGAGAGTCAGTGTGGATTCCCGCCTTCGCGGGAATGACGGGAGTGAAGCCGGTAATCATTCAGATATCAAATGCGTCACAGAGCGAATTCAAATTCACACTGTTCAAAAACTCTTCGGCAATTTTTGTCAGCTCATCAGATCTGAGCACCAGAGCGTTACTGACGTTGAGTGTCTGCCGCAAGTAGTCATCCTTAATGGATTTCTCAAACAAGGGATCGTTTATCGTTTGAGACATCATAGTATGCAGTTCTTCTGGTGAGGAGGGATCATGAGCGCCATAATTGCCTCTATGATGAAGATCTCCCCAGAGGCAGGAATTGGCCCAACAATACGATAAACAACTCCCTTTCGAGTGAGTCAATTCGTACAGAAAATAACTGAAGGCCTGCTTAATTTTTTTCTCGCACTGGTGTTTTAAATTATCAACAAGTTTTTTCTCCTCCTCTGATATTTCATGGGACTCTGCATTGGATTTGTAGTCTCTAAAGAGACCATTCTGTTTTTGCTCAACCATATTCATTATTGCGTCTGGAGTTGATGGGCCACCGGAAAGAAAAAGTGTGTTCAGCTGATTTTGCAAATCATTAAAAAATTGCTCACAACGGAGGTTATTTTCTTTTTTGAGCGCCTCATATTGATTGATTTTTTTCGATAACTGCTTCAAGCCCGGGCTATTCTCCATTTTATGTTGAAGCAGGGCTCGGGTCTTTTCATACATTGCTGTGTCATTCCAGAGAGGTTTCCCCATGACAATGACCGGACGGTGGTTCGCCTGGCCCGAGATTAGCTGCTTAAATGCAGGGTTGTGCAACAGCATTCGTTCTATATTCGGAATGCCGTCAGGCTCTTCCGTCCAGGCTTCCTGTAAAGATGAATCGGCCATTTTACGTTTAAGGAATGACGAACATCCATCATGGCCCTGAGTGATGAAAACGCCATAGTTACCACTTCTTGCCCCTTGTAAGGTTTTATAATACAACTGCCAATCCTGACTATTTTTTTCCCTGGACAAGAACTCCTGATACCACTTTTTCTGGCAATGGGCGGCTCTAACCTTCAGTTCATCGACGTCTTCCAGACGCACCAATAGCTGATGAAGCTCACGGGGCAGTGAAGAGATGTACTCATTGATCGGCAGTGGGTCCAGCCAACCCGATTCCATGGCTTCACGGGCGAAGTTAATGACCGAAGGTTTGGTTAAGTCACTGTCTTCCAGTATCTTCACTATTGATCTCAGCCACTGGTGAGGGTTTGCTCCGGCCCGATCAATCATTTTTGAGTGGATCGACCTGAGCGGTTCAGTGACCTGATCTTCATCACTGTTGGACAATATTTGTTTGACCGCCTCCGACATCGATTGATAAATATGCCATTCGTTGTCAGTCACATTATCGCGCCATGGCTTCTCGAAATAGCTCAGTGCGTCTGTCCCCAGCAACTCTATCAACGAGACGCCCATGGAAAAACCGGTTAAATCATTTCTCTCCCAGAGGTTCCTGATGATGTTGGAGAAACTCAGATTCGCTTCTGGCCAGGCAGTGTGCGTATCAAGGTTTTTTTTCAGTTCCCCGGGGCTCATAACACAAGCCTTAGCCAGAGCTTGCTGTTGTGTTGAATCAGCACCTTTCAGGAGGGCTTTCAGGTGTCCTTTAATCTTCCTTGAAACAGTGCCGGGATCATCGAGCTGGATGATGGGCTGGAAATTGTAGGTGATTTCTGTTTTCTTTGATTTTGACCCGCCCAAAGACACCGACTCCCAGGTTCGGCCTTTATCCAGGGAATACTCGGCAAAGCTGTGAATATAGTTTCTAACTTTCCGACATGGAATCCCAAAATATCGACAAAGGGCTACAAAAACAGCCGCACGATGACTACAGTCACCTTGCCGCTGTGTTACCAGGAATTGAAAGAAATTTTCTGTGCGCTTTGGTTTAGATTTACCGGAAAACTGTTTGCAATACTCAGTGATTGCCTCAATGCGTTGTTTCGTGCCATGGGCGTCTGCTATTTTCCGCAATGGCTCACGTATTTCGGATGGTTGTTCGTCAATGGCCGTAAACACTCCGTCCAGTACTTTTTTCATCCCTTCTGAACAGTGGGTGTCAAACCTTACTGATCGTTCTCTTCGGGCTTCTTTAACCGATGATTTTTTGTCCGGTTCTCTGGTTTCTACGACATAAGCCACCTCAATACTCTGGTTGGCTCTGGCCTCCGGAATATAGAGTGTGTGAAGCCCGGTATAGCCACCCCTGACAAGGGTAAATGCCAAATCGGATTCGATACGCAGGGCGACGATATGGTCGTTAGGCGTCAGGCTGGGCAATGCAAATTCGCCATTCTTCGATGGCCATTTAAAAGTCGCTAGTATTTGATTGCTGGCTAATGTGACTTCCTGGCCATACTCCGGCAACTTTGCAGGCATGAGGGTTTCAACCCTCTGTAGCTGTTGATCACTGATCTCTAACAGTTCGATGTCACCCTCAGCAGTCACATTAATATCATCTAACCAAACGCGATACATAGTGGAAGAAAGTTTCTTCGTAGCAAAAACTATATGGTTTTCATGATGTCTTGGCTCGCAGTTCTCATAGTTCGTGTTCCACTTCAATGTAAAAACATCTTTCCAGTGGACTGCCGACTGGTATTCTTCAGCATAATCAACCCTGCGGTTCGGCTGAACACTTATCTGATTCCAAAACGCTGGCCACAATTGAACGACATCGGATTTCCATTTGTTTATGCGCTTCCTAGCCTCCTGAAGATAAGGCTGGGAAGCGGGCAATTTCAGCGTTTGTTCCTCTTCTTCCGTCAGGGGAAATACGCTATTGGCGTCAATGCCAGTCTGGTCAAACTCATGAACAAACCAGCTTTGCTGCCAGTGTCGGTAAAGTGCCCGGGTGAGAACATCGTCCGACTGATCCGGGTTCAGGGGAAGGCCGGATGCCTTCCACCTGGCCTGGGCCACCCTCTTGATAACTTCTGTTTTGGCTTCCTCTTTATCCAGAAGGGTATTGACACGAATTTCATGGCGTTTTTCATTAATGCTGTTGTGATCACTTTGACGTATCAACCACGGACGATCAATGCTCGATACCGTTTCGTAGAACCATTGACTCAGCTCAGTTTCAAGCGCTCCTTTACCCATGACAGGAACCGATGATTCTGGCAGTTCCTCCAGCGAGATATTGGCGGCCATCAGGTAAAGCCGGTAGTACTGATTGAGGCATTGATGGAGTGCTTGTTCGCTAAAGTCGCCACCTCGGTTGATAGCCCTGGCAACATTCTGTAAATCGAGGCTGGTGGGCTGCAACGGCAGCTTTTTGCCTTGCAGGTGTGCCCTTAAAAGACAATGTTTTTCTGTCAGCTTTTTAGCGACGAATGTCCCTTGTGAGGACTCTGGCAACACTTTTTCGGCAATGGTCTGTAATTCTGCCGGGTTGTACTGCCGGATCGGCAAATGTCGAAAACGCCCTTTCAGCGCCGGTGATAGGGGTTTTCGCCCGCTGTACTCAGGTGGATTGATGGTGGCGAACAGGTGGAAGCCGGGATGGGCGTCGCCGGCCAGAATATCGTTTAACTCTCCTTCCAGATGTTGGCTGTCGATCAGATTCATTTCTGAAATCACCACGATGCCGCCTTTAATTTTTGCCGTCTGTATCTTTTCGCACAGTTTGTCCCAGGAACAATCACAGGCATTCAGGTAATAGACTTCCGGCATGGACTCACACCGTCGTTTAGCCTCCTCTCTGACAGTTTCAATCAACAGGTTCAGCGTCGCATCCTTGCCCCTTCCCGCCGGGCCTTCAATCAGTGTTGCCTGACGGCCGCCGTGTTTTTTGTCGTGATGATTAGCCTGCTGGCAGCGGCTTAAATCCTGCCCAAGCCGTTGCGCCAGTTCACGAACTGCCGATCCGGAGGTATCAAAGTCTGGTCGGATTTTTTCGCTGACTGTTCCGAATGTCTGCTGAATATCTGACAGGGTCTTGTTACGAACTCTGTCGCTCAGGGTGTTCTCCGGTTGGTAACGGGCAGCAAACCAGATTTCCAGTGCCGACAGGGCATCCTGATGAGTTTCAGTGATTTCCGGCCCCAGTAGGTCCCGAAAACTATGTTGGATCAAACTGTTTATTTGCGCACAGGTCACACTGCCACGTGCGGGCTGAGCACGATCCAGATACCAACCCACCCAACTGCAGATATCGGTTAAATCTCTGGGAGTAAACTCATGGTCGGGCAAGAGTTCCTGATAATATTGCCAGAGCGCCATCACACTTTTGCTGGCACTGTGTGCAATGTCGTTTATTTGCTGCTCCAGCAGATGCCGTTGTAAATGATTGGCCAGAGCGGGTTCCACTACCCTGTCCCGAAGGAATGCCTGATCCAGGCGGGGGTAGTAAGCTCTGGGCAGTTTCTCTTTCAGGGCCGGGTCCATTCGGCGCCCGGCGTAATGATCCGGGTTACCGGTGAGAATCACCCGGTGTTTTGGGCCGACCTTGACAGGATGACCATTCACGTAAATGCAGGGTTCTGGTTCCCACAAGCCGTTTAATGATGCCAGTAATCCGGTTTTGGCCAGGTTGGCCTCATCCAGAACCAGAGTGACATAGTGTCCATCCTCGTAGGATGGAGTGTTGGCCCATTCCATCAACGCCCGGTTTTGCTGAAACATAGAGCGGTCGCCATCGGCGTGTTGTTGCCACTGCCAGCGTTTCATCAGGGTTTGTTCGCTGTCAGATGGTCCAAGAGAAATGACCGCAGCCTGTCCTGAAGCCTTCGCCATTTTGGCGGAAAAGTAACTTTTCCCAGTGCCGGTTTCTCCCTGGAGGAAGATAACGGGAGAGTCCGCAAACCGGTCATGGAGTCGGGATAAGCGACGACTTTCACGATCGTTCTGACTTATCTCGCCGTGATAAAGATCCCGGGCCAGTGCTGACAAAGGCATATCAGCGGAGCCCTCCCATGCCAGTGATTCAGACAGTCGATGTTTTATGCGTTCAATGCCTTCTGCCTCAGAATTCGCTGGTCTGGCCTTGCGAAAACAATCGCTGGCAAGGGCGAGGATGGCATCGGATCGAGTTTGCCCCAATGGCAGAGTTAACTGCCAGCCAGAAGCCAGTGCCGCGTGCAAACGCTTAATCTGTGCCGTTGGGCGGATGGCCAAACAGGGCGTTGCTGCTGCCGGATCGATTTCCAACTGATAGGCTATTGCCTCTCGATGTTCTTCAGGTGCATGGGCCATGATTATGGCACAGAGCTTGTCCAGAGCTTTTTCTTCAACCCATCCTTGAAACGGACTTTTATAGGACAGCTGTAATTCGGTACCTTTAAATACTGCCGGGTCAAAGGCTCTGGCCAATGACCACAGGTTTTGTTCCACAAACGCTCTATCCAACGGCAGGGCACTATTAATAATGGCATTTAACCGATCGGGGTCTACCGAGGCGACTTGATTCTCATCCGGCGTCTTATCCGGAAACAAGTGCCAACAGGCCACTTTCATAAAATCCCGTACTGATGGATTCTGCCGGGTGCCATGGGTGATGACGCTATTGACAGCTTTGCGCCAGTGGCAGGGCAGGAGTCGTAAGGACTGGTCAACCTGCTGTGCCCGCCGGGCAGCCAGTATCAGGTTGTTCATCAACCCTTCCGTCATTTCTGGTAGCGGGTTACAAAGGCCGGCAGGTACAGTTTTAAACGCTTCGTAAAGTTTATGAAGCGCCTGTTCTGGCCGATCAGCCCAGGAGATATTATGCCTGACGGTACTGATACCCCAGAGACCGACTTCACCACAGGTCTCACCGGTGGCAATCATCGAATGAAATACTGAAGATGGGCTTTTTGCAGACTCAGGCCAGAGTATTTTCATACGGGCTTTCGGGTAGGCTTGTAATTGGCCATTCACCAGCAGAGGTTGCCCGGCAAACAGAGGTTCCAGAAGTTGCTGAAGGGTTGGATTAGTTTCCAGCCCCCGGAATACCACCGGCCTGCCAGAAATCAATGCCTTCTGAAAGTCACTCTGACATCGTCCAAAATGCGCCTTTTGTTCCGAGGCGATATGGATATTATCAAATAGCTGGCTGAAGCGGGTCTGTTCATTGACCTGAATGACCAGACGTGTGTTCCAGTAACGATAAACCCAATAATTTGCCTCGTCAGGTTGCTGATAAATGAGGGTATTAATGTCAGTTTGAGCCCTGATTTTTTCCTCCAGGTGACGTTTACTGGCCAGAGAGTCTTCATCGTTTTCTGCCAATCCCAAGGCTTTCGGCTGTTGTTTTGAATGAGCTACCTGAAGTCGGGGCTCCAGGCCGGTGGTCTCGCGAATCGTCTGCAATGAACCCAGCAAACGAAACCAGAGAGCCTCAGTAAGGGGAGACGTCACGGTGACGGCAGCACCGGCCCGAACCTGTTCCAGCAGGGAGGTATTGGGTACTGCATGGCCTTCCGGGGCGATGGCAATCGGGCTCAGCCATTGGGCAATATTACTTTGGTTAATGATGATCGGGTTGCCAGGTGCCTGTTCTTTATCAGATTTTGTGACACCCTCTTGTTCACGAGGGTGAGACAGGCTTTGAAACAGTGAATGAAGCTCGTCATTCCCTACCGGCATCTGATAAAACTGAACAGCGTCCGGTAACTGACAGATCTTGCCATTGCTCTCAAAGCACTGTTGCGCCAGCAGCTGTCGTATTGTCTGTTCAAAGGCCAGATCTTGCCAGTCGGCCCCTTTCAGAATCACCCGTTGTCCGCTTCTTAATGACTCAAGCCTGCCGGGGATATGCTGTATGCGTCCCTGTTTATTCACGCCGGGGCCGCCCAGCAGCAACTGCCGCCAGTTGTTGTGCAAATGACAGTCAATAAGAAGGGTATTGTCGTCGTCCATTGCGCTTTCGGCATAAGGGAGTTCAGCCAGTAGCGGAGGAACTTCGTCGATTTCCATCGCTGGGTCATTGACGGTTTTTGCGTCGAACTGCCAGGTATTGTCCGGGCGATTAATTCGCCGCCAGAAGTCAGCCCCCGGTACGCCGGCCGCCGATGCGTCGTCAGGGCTGCCAACCGATCTCAACTGTTCAGGGTCTGCCAGGACCAGCAGAGCAACATGCTCGCCCAAGGGGCGATTCTTCTTGCTGACTTTGTCGAACAGACAGGGGTTATCCGGGTCCAGCAGGTCGTTAAATCTGGGCAGATCCTCGCTGGTGAGATTTCGGATATCGATCACCAGGGTCAATGGCTGTGAACCTTCAAACAGTTTGCCCGGATAAAGGGTGTGGCGACCCTCTTGGGAAATGCTCAGCCGGCTCACCAGGTTAGCCTGTGAGAGTTCATCGGGATGGGAAATAAGGGTGACATTCCGACGTTCATCGCAGGTCTGGGCAACTAAAAGCTGACGAACCTCATTATCATTGGTGACAAAACGAAAATCGAAGGCATGAGAGTTTTTGCGGACTGAGGAATCCGTTAAAGATACAGTTCTGGCACGGTCAGGTGACTTAATCCGGGGTGACGATACATTGAGTTTGACAATGACATCGGAGCAGATCTCGACATCATTTGCTGGTAATTCCAGCTTTGGTTTTTTGGCTGGTACGATAGCGTCAGACTCGCCACTATCAAGAACCGATTTGTTTATTTCCCTGATCCGACCATCCATAGTCAATCTCCTTTCCTGATGTCCCTTTGGGGACTGTATTGAAATTACTTAATCATTTGACCTTGGGATGGGTTTAAAGTTCCATTTTAACGGTTACCCCTCTGTAGGGTTGTCCAGCCTCCTTTGCGGGAATGACGGGAGTGAAGCCGGGAATCATTCAGATATCAAATGCGTCACAGAGCGAATTTAAATTCATGCTGTTTAAAAACTCTTCGGCAATTTTTGTCAGCTCATTGGATTGGAGTATCAGAGCGTTAGTGGCGTTGAATGTCTGCTTCAGGTAGGTAACCTCAATACATTCATGTATGAGGGAATTGGCATCTATTTCTGACATCATGGTGTAGAGCTCTCCCGGTGAAGAGGGATCGTGAGCGCCATGGTTGCCTCTGTCCAGGGTCCCCCATTTGAAAGCATTGATCCAGCAATACGTTAAACTACCGCCTTTCGAGTGCGTTAATTCATACAGATAATGACTGAAGGCCTGCTGAATCGCTTGCCTGCACTTGTTTAAATTATCCATAGGTGTTTCCTTCTCTAGCGGCTGCAAGTCTGGGCGTTTATTAACTTTTTGTTTAAGAAGAGCTTCGACCTTGTAATGGATCACGTTGTTGTACCACTCAGGTTTTCCTATGATAATCACCGGACGATGGTTTGCCTTGCCGGAAATGAACTGCGCAAATGCAGGGTTGTGTACCAGCATTCGTTCTATATTCGGAATGCCCTCAGGTTCATTCGTCCAGTGCGTCTCTAAAGAGGAGTTGGCAATTTTACCTTCAAGGAATGACGAAAACCCTTCATGACCGTGAGTGATGAAAAGGGTAGCGGTATCACTTCTTTTCTCTTGTAAGCTTTTATAAAAGAATTGCCATGACTGGCTGTTTTTTTCCCTGGACAAGAACGCCTGATACCACTTTTTCAGGCAATGGGCGGCTTCAACTTTCAGTTCATCGATGCCTTTCAGATGCACCAATAGCCGATGAAGATCAGAATCCAGATGAGAATAATTCTTATCGTTCGGCAGTGGGTCCAGCCAACCCGATACCATGGCTTCACGGGCAAAGCGAATAACCGAAGGTCCGGTTAAGTTGGTATTCAATATATTCAGCATTGACCTCAGCCATTGGTGTGGGCTCACTCCGCTCTGAACAATCATTTTTGAGTGTAATGATTTGAGTGATTCAGTGACCTGATCTCCATCATTGTTGGACAATATTGCTTTTACTGCTTCCCACATCTGACTTCTGGTAAATAAGTTTTCAGACCCGGAACAGGCCAATGCTTTCTCGTCAGCGCCTAATTCTTCTGTATCCAACGACTCCACCATTAACACGCCCATGGAAAAACCGGCTAAATCTTTTTGCTTAAAAAGTTTACTTACCATTTCGGAAACAGTCAGATTGGCTTGCGGTAATGCACGATTTGTCTCAAGGGATTTTTTCAGTTCCTCAAGGTTCATCTCAAGGGCCCTGGCCAGAGCTTGCTGTTGGGCTAAATCAGCACTTTTCAGGAGATCCTTAAGCTTCTCTGATTTAATGCTCCAATCATTGAGCTTCCTGTAGCGAGGTATAATTACTGTTGCCTCCACGGGCGCCCCGCCCAAATCCACTGACTCCCAGGATTGGCCTCCATCCACGGAATACTCGGCAAAGACGTGCGTGAGGCTCTCTATTTGCCGACTGGGAATCCCGAAATAGCGACAAAAAGCAACAAAAACAGGCGCACGATGACGACAGCTACCTTGCCGCTTTGTTACCAGGAATCGAAAGAAATTTTCACTCTCTTCCGGTTTAGCTGCACCGGAGAACTGTTTGCAGTATTCCGTGATTGCGCTAATTCGTTGCCTGACGTCTTTAGCGTTTATTATTGTGTGCAACGGTGCCTGTATTTCGGCGGGTTGTTCGTTGATGTTATCAAACAGCTCCTTCAGTACGGACTTCATGCCTTCTGAACACTGGACGTCAAAAAGGGCTTTTTTAGCACCCGTTTTACCGCTCGGCTTTGCGGGTTCTACGACATAAGTACATTGAAAACTCTGGCCGACTGCGGCCAGAGGAATAAACAGTGTATGAAGCCCGGTATACTGGTCCCTGATCAGTTTAAATGGTAAACAGGGTTCTATATGCAGGGCCACGATAGAGTCACTGGCCGTCAGGCTGGGCAATGGACATTGACCGTTCTTTGGTGATATCTCAAGGGTTGCCAGCGTTTGATTTCTGGTTAATGTCACTTTCCTGTCATTCCCTGGCAACCGCCCAGGTGTGAGGGTTTCGACTCCCAGAAGGTGCTTACCATCAAGATTGATCTCTTTGATTTCACCCCTGGCAGTGACACGAATATCCCATGCCTCCCAGCGATACATCTTAGGGTGATGCAGCGAATCAAAAATTTTACAATATTCAACCTTTGTTATCTCCTTATCCTCATAGTTCGTGCTTCGGTCCAATGCCGGGGCTTTTTGTTCCTCGACTTCCGGGTCGTATGGTTCAGGAGCGTCGTCACCGCTAATAGCGGATGCTTTGTTAATAAAATCGTTTACCCAACGGTTCGGCAGATCACTGATCTGATGCCAAAATGCGGGCCAGCATTCAACGTCATGGGCATTCCATACCTGTATCTGCTTATCGGCCTCCTGAAAATGAGGCTGGTAAGTCGGCATTTTCAGCGTTTGTGCCTGCTCTTTCGTCAGGGGAAATACGCTATTAACGTCCACGTTCGTAAGGTCAAACTCACAAGCGAACCAGCATTGCTGCCAGTGTCTGTAAAGTGCCTGTATGAAAATATCGTCCGACTCACGCGGCTTCAGGGAAAGACCGGATGCCTGCCACCTGGTCTGGGCCACCCTCTTGATAAGTTCTGTTTTTGCGTCCTCTTTATCCAGAAGGGTATTAATACGAATTTCATGGCGCTTCTCATTAATGCTGTTGCGGTCACTTTGTCGTATCAACCACGGACGATCAACGCCTGATACCGTTTGGTGGAACCATTCGCTCAGCTCAGGATCAAGCGATCCTTTACTTATGGCAGGAGCCGATGATTTTGGCAGTTCCTCCAGAGAGATGTTGGCGGCCATCAGATAAAGCCGGTAGTGCTGATTGAGGCATTGATGGAGTGCTTTATCGCTAAAATCACCTCCTCTGTTAAGCGCTCTGGCGACATTCTGCAGATCAAGACTGGTTGGTTGCAACGGCAGGTTGTACCTTTGCAAGCAAGCCCTTAATCGGCAATGTTGTTGAGTCAGCTTTTCAGCCAAGTCTTTCCCCTTCAGGGTCTCTGGCAACACTTTCTCAACAATGGCCTGCAATTCTGTCGGGTTATACTGTCGGATCGGCAAATGTCGAAAACGCCCTTTCAGCGCCGGTGATAAGGGTTTTCGCCCGCTGTACTCAGGCGGGTTGATGGTGGCAAACAGGTGGAAACCCGGATGGGCGTCACCGGCCAGAATATCGTTTAACTCACCTTCCAGGTGCTGGCTGTCGATCAGGTTCATTTCCGAAATCACCACGATGCCGCCTTCAATTTTGGCCTTCTGGATCTTTTCACACACTTTGTCCCAGGAACAATCGCAGGCATTCAGGTAATAGACTTCCGGCATGGACTCTCCCTGTCGTTTAGCCTCCTGTCTGACACTTTCAATCACCAGGTTGAGCGTGGCATCCTTGCCCCGTCCCGCCGGGCCTTCAATCAGTGTTGCCTGACGACCGCCGTGTTTTCTGTTGAGGTGATAAGCCTGCTGACAGCGGCTTAAATCCTGTCCAAGCCATTGCACCAGCTCACAGACTGCCGATCCGGAGGCATCAAAGTCTGGTCGGATTTCTCTGCTGACTGTACTGAAGGTTTGCTGCATATCTTGCAGGGTGTGGTCATGAACTTTGTTGCTCAGGGTATTGTTCGTTTGGTAACGGGCAGCAAACCAGATTTCCAGTGCCGACAGGGCATCCTGATGAGTTTCGGTGATTTCCGACCCCAGTACGTCCCGAAAACTGTGTTGGATCAAACTGTTTATTTGCTCACAGGTCACACTGCCGCGAGCGGGCAGGGCACGATCCAGATACCAGCCCACCCAACTGCAGATATCGGTTAAATCCCTGGGGGTAAACTCATGCTCGGGCAAGAGTTCCTGATAATATTGCCAGAGCGCCATCAAGCTGTTGCTGGCTCTGTGTGCAATGTCGTTTATTTGATGCTCCAGCAGGTGCCGTTGTAAATGCTTGACGAGAGCTGGTTCCACCACTCTGTCCCGAAGGAATGCCTGGTCCAGGCGAGGGTAGTAAGCTGTCGGCAGTTTCTCTTTCAGGGCCGGGTCCATCTGGCGCCCGGCGTAATGATCGGGGTTACCGGTGAGAATCACCCGGTGTTTTGGGCTGACCTTGACAGGATGACCATTCACATAGATGCAGGGTTGCGGTTCCCATAAACCGTTCAATGATGCCAGCAATCCGGTCTGGGCCAGGTTGGCTTCATCCAGAACCAGAGTAATGTACTCTCCTCCAATACAGCTTGCGTCTTTGTCGGATTCGGTACTGGCCCATTCCATCAACGCCCGGTTTTGCTGCACCATAGAGCGGTCGCCATCGGCATGTTGTTGCCACTGCCAGCGTTTCATCAGGGTCTGTTCGCTGTCGGAAGGTCCAAGAGAAATCACCGAAGCCTGTCCTGAAGCTTTCGCTATTTTGGCGGAAAAGTAACTTTTCCCGGTGCCGGTTTCTCCCTGCAGGAAGATAACAGGAGAGTCGGTAAGCCGGTCATAGAGTCGGGATAATCGACGACTTTCACGATCCTTCTGACTTATCTCGCCGTGATAAAGATCCCGGGCCAGTGCTGACAAGGGCATATCGGCGGAGCCTTGCCATATCAGTGATTCAGACAGTCGACGTTTTATACGTTCAATGTCTTCTGTCTTGGAATTCGCTGTTCTGGCCCCATGAAAACAATCGCTGGCCAAAGCATGAAGGGCATCAGATCGGGTCTGCCCCGATGGCAAAATTAACTGCCAGCCAGAAGCCAGTGCATCCTGTAAACGTTTAATCTGTCTTGATGGTCTGATGGCTAACGGTGGATGTTCTTCTGCTGCCTTCGGATCAATTTCGAACTGATAGGCTAAAGCATCTCGTTGTTTTTCAGGCCTATGGGCCAGGATCATGGCACAGAGCCTGTCGAGAACGTTTTCTTCGCCCCATGCTGGAAATGGATGTTCATAGGCCAGTTGTAATTCGATGCCTTTAAATACTGCCTGATCAAAGGCTCTGGCCAGTTGCCACAGGTTCTGCCTGACAAACTTTCTATCCAACCGCAGGGAACTGTTGATGATGGCGTTTAAACGATCCGGGTCCACCGAAGCCGTTTGATCCTCATCTGGCGTCTTATCCGGTAACAAGTGCCAACAGGCCACTTTCATAAAATCCCGTACTGATGGGTTCTGCCGGGTGCCATGGGTGAGGATGCTATCGATGGCCTTGCGCCAGTGGCGGGGTAAAAGCTGTAAGGACTGGTCAACCTGCTGTGCCCGCCGGGCAGCCAGTATCAGGTTATGCAACAACCCTTCGGTCATTTCTGGTAGCGGGTTACAAAGGTCAGCAGGTACGGTTTCAAACGCCTGGTAAAGTTTATTAAGCGCCTGTTCTGGCAGCTCAGCCCGGGAGATTTTATGTTTGACGGCATTGATCTCCCAGAGATCCACCTCAGGACAGGGCTTACCCTTGGCAACCATCGAACGAAATATTGAAGATGGGCTTTTTACAGACTCAGGCCAGAGCATTGTGACATGAGCTTGTGGATAGGTCTGTAATTGGCCATTGACCAACAGAGGTTGGCCAGCAACCAGAGGCTCCAGAAGCTGCTGAAGAATTGGATTAGTTTCCAGCCCCCGCAATAGCACCTGCTGGCCAGCGGTCAATGCCTCCTGCAATTTACTCTGACGGCGTCCGAAATAGGCCTTTTGTTCCGAGCTGATATGGATATTATCAAATAGCTGGCTGAAACTGGTCTGTTCATTGACCCGAACCACCAAAGGGGCTTCCGGATGATTATTGAGCCAGTGACTGGCCTGGGCAGCTTGCTGATAGGTAAAGGTATTAAAGGCGGAGTGAGCCCTCATTTTTTCCTGCAGGTAAGACAGAGGCTGCTCATCTTCTGCCAATCCCAGAGCTTTCGGCTGACGTTTTGAATGAACTACCTGAAGCAGCGGCTCTTCGCCGGTTGTTTCGCGAATCGTCTTTAATGAACCCAGCAAACGAAACCAGAGAGCCTCAGTCAGGGGAGAGGTGACGGTAACTGCACCACCGGCCCGAACCTGTTCCAGCAGGCTGGTATTAGGAACTGCAATGCCTTCCGGGTGAATGGCAATGGGGCTCAGCCAGTCCCTGATATTATTCCGGTTAATGATGATCGGGTTTTGAGGTGCGTGCTTTTTATAAAGTTCTTTTTCACAGTTTTTTTCATGAGAGTGTGACAGGTTTTGGAACAGTGAATAAAGCTCGTCATCGCCAACCGGCATCTGATAAAACTGAACATCGTCGGGTAATGGACAGATCTCCCCATTACTCTCAAAGCACTGGTGCGCCAGCATCTGTCGAATGGTCTGTTCAAAGGCCAGGTCTCCCCAGTCGGCCCCTTTCAGAATCACCCGCTGTCCGCTCCTCAATGACTCAAGCCTGCCGGGGATATGCCGGATTCGCCCCTGTTTATCCACACCGGGGCCGCCCAGCAGCAACTGTCGCCAGTGATTGTGCAAGTGGCAGTTAATTAGAAAGGTATTGTCGTCCATGGCAGTTTCGGCAGAGGGGAGTTCAGCCAGTAGCGGTGGAACCTCGTTGATCTCCAACGATGGGTCATTGCCGGTTTTTGCGTCCAACTGCCAGGTATTGTCCGGTCGATTAATTCGCCGCCAGAAGTCAGCCCCCGGTGCGTCGTCAAGCCTGCCAACCGACCTCAACTGTTCAGGGTCTGCCAGCACCAGCAGAGCAACATGCTCGCCCAGGGGGCGCTTCTCCTTGCTGACTCTGTCGTACAGACAGGGGTTATCCGGGTCCAGCAGGTCGTTAAATTTGGGCAGATGCTCGCTGGTGAGCTTTCGGATATCGATCACCAGGGTGAGTGGCTGCGAACCTTCAAACAGTTTGCCCGGATAAAGGGTGTGGCGACCCTCGCCGGAAATGCTCAAACGGCTCACCAGGTTAGCCTGTGAGAGGTCATCGGGATGGGAAATAAGGGTGACATCCCGATGTTCATCGCAGGTCCGGGCCACTAAAAGCTGACGAACGTCATCATCATTGGTGACAAAACGAAAATCGAAGGCATGAGGGGTCTTGCAGAATGAGGAATCCGTTGAGGATACGGTTCTTGCCGTGTCAGGTGACTGAATCTGAGGTGATGATACATTGAGTTTGGCCATGACATCAGAGCAGATCCCGACATCATTTGCTGATAATTCCAGCTTTGGTTTCTTGGATGGTACGCCAGTATCAGAGCCACTATCAAAAACCGATTTGTTTATTTCCCTTATTCCACCATCCATGGTCAATCTCCCTTCCTGATGTCTTTTGAAGAACTGTATTGAAACTGATTGATTGTTTGACCTTAGGATGGGATTAAAGTTCGATTTTGACTGTTACCCCTCTATAGGGTTGCCCAGCCTGCTGTTCGGCTGCACTGAATCAGGTGAGGCCGTCGCATCTGCCATGGTTGCGGCTCTCTATTTAAATGGAACTTACGTTTAATCTTAAGGTCAAATTATATAACAACTTCAACTTGGTTCTTCAGATCGCAGTAAGGAGATTGACTATGGATGGTCAGATTGATGAAGGTACAAAAAAACACGCTCTGGATCCTAACCTTCTTGATCATGGCGGGCATGGCGTGGCAGCCAAGAGAGCAAAGCTGGATTTATTATCAGAACAAGAGAAGACTGTAAGAAGCTGCTCTGAAGTAAGGTCCAAACTAAAAAGATCGCCATCTTTGGAGACGGTGCCTGACAAAGTCAGAACCGTTTCTTTAACGGATTCCTCGCTGCCAAAGGCGACTCATTCCTTCGATTTTCGTTTTGTCGCCAGTGATGATGAAGTTCGGCAGCTTTTGACTGCCATAACCTGTAATGAAGATGTTACTGTTATTTCCCACCCCGATGACCTCTCACAGGCTAACCTGGTGAGTCGGCTGAGCATTTCCGAAGAGGGTCGTCATACTTTGCGCTCGGGCAAGCTGTTTGAAGGTTCACAGCCATTCACTCTGGTGATGGATATCCGACAGCTCACCAACGAAGAACTGCCCAAATTCAACGATTTACTGGACCCGGATACCCCCTGTCTGTACGACAAAATCAGCCAGAAAAAACACCCCCTTGGCGGGCATGTTTCTCTATTGGTCCTGGCAGACCCTGAACAGTTGAGGTCGGTTGGCAGGCTTGACGGCGCATCGGCGGCCGGCGCTCCGGGTGCCGATTTCTGGCGGCGAATTAATCGTCCGGGAAATACCTGGCAGTTCAAGGCACAGACCGGCAATGATCCATCGATGGATATCGATAAAGTTCCTCCGGTATTGACTGAACTCCCCTCTGCCGAAAGTGCTATGGAAGACGACAATACCGTTTTAATTGACTGTCATTTACACGGTCACTGGCGACAGTTGCTCCTGGGCGGTCCCGGAGTGGATCAAGAGGGGCGAATCCGGCACATCCCCGGCAGGCTTGAGTGTTTGAAAGCTGGACAACGGGTGATTCTGAAAGGGGCCAACTGCCGTGATCTGGCCTTTGAACAGACGATTCGGCAGATGCTGGCGAAAAAGTGTTTTGAAAGCAATGGCAAGATCTGTCCGTTACCCGACGATGTTCAGTTTTATCAAATGCCGGTAGGAAATGACGAGCTTCATTCACTGTTCCAAAGTCTGTCCCACTCTCGTATCAGAGAAGGCGCCAAAGAAGATGACAATAGAGAGAACGCACCAGGAAAACCGATCATTATTAACCAGAGTAATATTGCCCAATGGCTGAACCCCATTGCCATTGCCCCGGAAGGCTATGCAGTACCTAACACCTGTCTGTTGGAACAGGTTCGAGCGGGTGGTGTCGTCACCGTAACCTCTCCCCTCACTGAGGCACTCTGGTTTCGTTTACTGGGCTCATTGGCGACTATTCGCGCGACCACCGGCCTGAAGCCCGGACTTGAGGTAGCCCACTGGAAACAGCAGCCGAAAGCCCTGGGATTGACAGAACAAGATGAGCGCCCTTGGTCCGGGAGCCAACAGCAACAGAAAAAAATCAAAAATCATGATGCCTTTGAAGCAGTCACTTATCGGCAACATGCCGAGGCAAGCCAATGGATCAATGATCACCGGGGAGCACCTCTGGTCATCCGGGTCAATGAACAGACTTGCTTAAGTCAGCTATTTGATAATCTCTATATCACCTCAGAACAAAAGGCGTATTTTGAACGACGCCAGAGTAACTTGCAGAAGGCATTAATTGCTGGCAAGCCAGTGGCATTCCTGGGGCTCGAACAAAATCCATCCCTGGCGCAGCTGTTGGAACCTCTGATGATGGGGCAGCCTCTGCTGGTCAATGGCCAATTACAGGCCTACCCCCGGGCTCATGTCACCCTGCTCTGGCCTGAGTCTGCGATAAGCCCATCGCCAGTATTTCGTTCGCTGGTTGCTGCGGGTAAGCCGTGTCCCGAGGTCGATCTCTGGGATATCAATGCCCACAAGCATGGTATCTCTCGGACTGAACTGCCAGAACAAGCGCTTAAGCAACTTTACCAAGCGTTTGAAACCGTCCCTTGCGGCCTTTGTAACCCTTTGCCTGAAATGACCAAAGGGTTGTTGAATAACCTGATACTGGCAGCCCAACGAGCACAGCAGGTTGACCATGCCTCACAGCTTTTACCTCGCCACTGGCGCAAGGCCATCGATAGCGTCGTCACCCATGGCACCCGCCAGCATCAGTCCGTGCGTGATTTTATGAAAGTGGCTTGCTGGCAGTTGTTACCGGATAAGATGCCGGATGCTGATGAGAAACCGGATAAGGATCAAACCGCCTCGGTAGACCCGGATCGGTTAAACGCCATCATCAACAGTGCCCTGCCATTGAATAGAGTGTTTGTGGAACAGAACCTGTGGTCACTGGCCAGAGCCTTTGACCCGGCAGTATTTAAAGGTAACGAATTACGACTGTCCTATAAAAGTCCATTTCCAGAGTGGAGTGAAGCAGACGTTCTCGACAGGCTCTCTGCCATAATTCTGGCCCATGTGCCCGAACATCAACGAGATGCCATAGCGTATCAGTTGGAAATAAGTCCGGCGGCAGCAAAGCCCTGGCAATCGTTGGCCATCAGGCCAGCAAGGCAGATTAAACGTTTGCAAGATGCACTGGCTTGCGGCTGGCACTTACCTTTACTACCGGGGCAGACCCGATCCGATGCCATTCACGCCCTGGCCATCGATTGTTTCCACATTGCCAGAGGAGAATATGTCACAGAGAATCCCGCAGAACGCATTGAACGCATAGAAAATCGACTGTCCGATTCGCTACAGCCGGGTTTTGCTTATAGGCCATTGTCAGCACTGGCCCAGGATCTTTATCACGGCGAGATGAGTCAGGAGGATCGTGAAATCCGTCGATTATCCCGGCTCCATGACCGGCTTACGGACTCTCCCGTTCTATTCCTTGAGGGAGAAACCGGCACCGGGAAAAGCTACTTTTCCGCCAAAATGGCAAAGGCCTCAGGACAGGCTGCGGTCATTTCCCTTGGACCTTCCGACAGCGAACAGACCCTGATGAAACACTGGTACTGGAAAAAGTACGCCGATGGCGATCGCTCTATGGCACAGCAAAACCGGGCTCTGATGGAATGGGCCAATACCCCGTCCGACAAAGACGGACACTATGTCACCCTGGTACTGGATGAAGCCAACCTGGCCAAAGCAGGGTTGTTGGCATCATTGAATGGCTTATGGGAACCAGAACCCTGTATCTATATAGACGGTCAACCTGTCAAGGTCGGCCCAAAACACCGGGTGATTCTCACCGGTAACCCGAATCATTACGCCGGGCGCCAGCTCGACCCGGCCCTGAAAGAGAAACTGTCCAGGGCTTACTATCCCCGCCTGGACCAGGCTTTCCTTCGGGACAGAGTAGTGGAACCGGCTCTGGTCAGGCAGCTACAACGGCATCTGCAGGACTACGACCAAATCAACAAGATTGCACATGAAGCCACCGAGAGTGTGATGGCACTTTGGCGGTACTATCAGGAACTGTTGCCCGAGCATGAGTTTACCCCCAGGGATCTAACGGATATCTGCAGTTGGGTGGGCTGGTATCTGGACCGTGGATTATCTAAAGGAGACAGTGTTAGCTGTAAGCAAGTGAACAGTCTGATCCGGCAAAGTTTTCGGGATGTGCTGGGTCCCGAAATCACCGAGACTCATCAGGATGCCTTTTTGGCACTGGAAATCTGGTTTGCTGCCCGTTATCAACTGGACAACACCCTGAACGACAAAGTTCGTACACAGAACCTGAATGATATACAGCAGCCCTTCATGGAATACACCGACAAAAACCGACCTGAGTTTGATACCTCCGGATCGGCAGTCATTGAACTGGCGCAACAGCTTGGACAGGATTTAAGTCGCTGTCAGCAGGCTTATCATCGCAAGATAAAACACGACGGCCGTCAGGCGACCCTGATTGAAGGCCCGGCCGGACGGGGTAAGGATGCCACGCTGAATCTGGTGATTGAAAGCGCCAAACAGCAGGCCAGACTACGGCAAGAACCCATGCCAGAGGTCCATCTACTGAATGCCTGTGATTGTTCCTGGGAGCAACTGTGTGAGGTAATCCAGAAAGCAAAACTGGAAGGCGGCATCGTGGTGATTTCAGAAATGAACCTGATCGACAGCCAACATCTGGAAGGTGAGTTAAACGATATTCTGGCCGGTGACGCCCATCCGGGCTTCCACCTGTTCGCCACCATCAACCCGCCAGAATACAGCGGGCGAAAACCCTTATCACCGGCGCTGAAAGGGCGTTTTCGACATTTGCCCATCCGGCAATACAACCCGGCAGAATTACAAACCATCGCCGGGAAAGTGTTGCCAGAGTCCTCAGAAGGGACATCCGCCGCTAAAAAGCTAACAGAAAAACATTGTCTTTTAAGGGCTCATCTGCAAGGCAGAAAACTGCCATTGCAGCCGACCAGCCTCGATTTACAAAATGTCGCCAGGGCCGTCCTCGCAGGAGGCGATTTTAGCGAAAAAGCCGTTCATCAATGCCTCAATCAGCACTACCGGCTTTACCTGATGGCCGCCGATATATCACTGGAGAAACTGCACGAGTCACCGGCTCTTGCCATGGAGAAAAGTGAATTTAGTTCCGGACTTTGCCGTTGGTTCAATCAAACGGTATCGGGCATTAGTCGTCCGTGGCTGATACGAAAAAGTGATTGCAACAGTATTGATGAAAAAAACCATGAAATTCGTATTAAGACCCAACTGACTCCGGAGGAAGCCAAAACGGAAATCATCAAGGGGATAGCTCAGGCAAAATGGCAGGCATCCGGTCTTTCCCTGAAGCCGGACGAGTCGGACGACATTCTCACCCGGGCACTTTACCGACACTGGCAGCAATGCTGGTTTGATCGTCAGTTTGGCCAGTCGGGCGTGGACGCCAGTAGCCTATTCCCCCTGACGGAAGAAGAGTCACAAACGCTGAAATTGTCTATTAACCAGCCTTATCTTCAGACAGCTGATCAGCGGATAGAAGCATGGGAAGCCGGTGAAGTTCAATGGTGGCCTGCATTCTGGCGTCAAATCAGTGGTCTGCTGAACCATTTGGTAGACGATTTTATTAACGAAACTCCAGCTGTTAGCGCTTATAAAGCGCCTGAACAAAACTTGCCAAAAATTCAGGAGCAACAGGCTTCGGCACTGGATCAGAGAACGAACCGTGAGCCACAACCCGTTAATGAAGTATCGACTATCAGCTCTGATAAAGCGCCTGAACAAAACATGCCAAAAGTTCAGGAGCAACAGGCTCCGGCACTGGATCAGAGAACGAACCATGAACCACAACCTGTTAACAAAACGTTGGCTGCCAGCGCTGATAAAACTCCTGAAAAATACCTTCCAGAGGCCCACCTGGAAAAGGCTCCGAAATTGGACCAGAAAACGAATTATGAGAACCAGGAAAGGCCAACCGTTAAGGAATATAAAATTTTTGATACGACGCAGTTTCCTTCCGCAATGATGCGCCTGTGGGCAGAGGATGTTTATGTGTCTCCTGAGGGCAATGTCAAACAGATCAGTATTAATGATCAACACATACAGGGAGCCGAAGTCCTCGTACCTGCAAGGTTGCCAGAGCCTGACCAGGAAGTGATATTGGCCAGAGATCAAACGCTGGCAACTTTTACCTGGCCATCAAAGAATGGTCAACTTAAATTGCCCAGCCTGACGACTAAAGACTATATCGTGGCCCTGCGTATAAAACCCGGTTTTTCATATACCCTGCTCAGGGATCGATATACCGGACTTCACACACTGTTTATTCCGGAAGCCAAAGACAACCAGAATATTGAATTGGCTTATATCGTAGAATCCAGAAAAGCGGGCAAAAAAACACCTGTTGAAGAAGTCCGACCCGCACAATCAACACGTTTTGACACCCGCTGTTCAGAAGGGATGAGAAGCGTACTGAAGGGAGTGTTTGATAACATTAAGGGGCAACCAACCGAAGTACAGATACCTTTGCAGAACATAAAAGACGCCAAAAATACAAAGCAACGCATTAAGGCGATCAGGGACTATTGTAAACAGTTTTCCGGTAAGGCTGAGCCGAAAAAAACGGAAAATTACTTTCACTTCCTGGTAACACAACGGCAGGGGCGCTGTCGTCATCGTGTGCCTGTGTTTGTTGCTCTTTGTCGTTATTTTGGGATTCCATGTCGGAAAATTGAAAGCTATACCCATGCCTTTGCAGAGTTTTCCGCAGATAGAGGCCAAACCTGGGAGTCAGTGGATTTGGGCGGAGCGCCTACTCGGGATATAAACATCCTGTCCAAGTTCCAGCCTCGCAGGCAGGTCAGTGGTTCTGGCACTCAGTCGAAGAAAATCAAGGATATCCTGAAAGATGCTGATTTAGCACAAAAGGCAGCTCTGGCTCAAGCCATTGGTTTGAGCCCTGAGGAATTGAGCAAAGCCCTTGAGCAAGACACTACATTGCCGGTATCCCAACTAGACACTCTCGAAGTACTAAAGGAACTTTGGAGGCGAAAAGATTTAGCCAGTTTTTCATTGGGCGTCGCAATGATTGAGTCGCTGGATACAAAAGAATTGAGCGATGTCAAGCATGAATTGCTCAGTAGTGAGACTCACCCCAATCGCAAGAATGGATTTCCCGATAGTAAGCCTTGGTTCGACTACGACGATAAATCTCTCATTAATAGTCTTTGGACTGGTCACGAGGATCTGCCTCCCAGTCATATTATTCGCGGCGATAGGCATAACCCTAAACCTGTGTCAGAAGCAGTAAAAAGATTATTGATCTACAGGCATGAAGATCAGGTCACTGAACCACTCAAGTCACTCCATTCAAAATTGATTGATCAGGCCGGAGTAAGCCCACAAAAGTGGTTGAGTGCAATAGTGGATATACTGAAATTCCCTTGTATAAATAGTTCGACTATTCGCCTTGCCCATGAAGCGCTGACATTGGGTTGGCTGGATCCACTGCCGACCGATATGGTGGGGGCTCATGAACATCACGATCTGTTGGTGCGTCTGCAAAATATCGATGCACTGAAGGTTAAAGCCACCCGTTGCCTGAAAAAGTGGTATCAGGAACTTTTGTCCAGGGAAAAAAATAACCAGGTATGGCAGTTAGCTTATAAAGACTTCCTGGAGAGAGAAGGTGATGTCATGTTCGTCGAACATCGTCATGGCGGGTTTTCGCGACTGCTTGAAAAGAACATTGCCAGTCAATCTGTAAAAAGTGCCTGGACGGAACAACCTGAGGGAGTTCCTGATATAGAACGAATGCTGGCGCAACAACCCGCATTTTCGAAGTTCATCTCAGGGCAGACAAACCACCGTCCGGTAATTATCCTGGGGCAACCTTCCTGGCGAGACAGTGTGAGTAATGAAAAAATCGAAGCCCTGTTTCAACTAAAAATCAAGAACACCCCCGATTTGAAGGCGGCATTGGAAAGAATCAATAAAAATCATGCAAACCGTGATCAATGCGCCCATAACCTGCAAGCATTGGGCAAAGCATTCAGGGAAGCTGGGGGCAATACGCAATCTCAGGCTCAAAAAGAGGAATATGAGAAAAAACGGGATGAACTCATGGATAAATACACCCTTAGCTTAAAGACCCTTAATTCGTCATCAAAGGACGAAGAACTTTTGAATCATTTAAAAGACAAATGCAAGAAAGCGATTCAACAGGCCTTCTGTCATTACCTGTATGGAGTAACACACTCGAAAGGCAGTAGCTTAATGTATTGTTGGGCCGAAGCTCGCGTAGGGTCTGAGACTCAGGAGAGCGACAACTATGGCACTCATGCTCCATCCTCACCAAAAGAGCTATACGCCATGATGTCTGAAATTGATAGCTCTCGCGAATGTGAGCACAGGTTTAAAGATGCCTACTTAAGGCAAGCACTCAACGTCAGTAATGCTCTGGTGCTCAAACCCAGTAAGCTGGAAGCCATCGCCAAAGAATTTTTGAGCAGCGTGAATTTGATCTCGCTTTATGAGTCATTAGAGACCTGATAAAGAAAAAAAGAGAAAAAAAGACACCCATAATAAAATAAAAAAAGACACCCATAAATTTTTTTTACCATCAACCTGGTCTACTTTTTCACCCATCACTGATTTTTTACCCAGACAGGTGAGTTCATGGCTCAGGCCCGCAATACTCTGATTGACCCCGGCTCAACGCCTTATTACCACTGCATGGCAAGATGTGTTCGTCAGGCTTACCTCTGTGGAGAGAACCACCTGACTGGCAAGAACTACGAGCATCGCCGCCAATGGGTGGTGGATAAACTCCGGGAGTTGGTTTCAGTCTTTGCTATCGAAGTCTGCGCTTACGCTGTCATGTCGAATCATTATCACGTGGTTTTGCACATCAATCAGTCATCTGCCAGGAGCTGGTCACGGAATGAAGTGCTGCATCGTTGGACGACCTTGTTCAGAGGTCCACTTCTGGTGCAAAGGCATCTGGCCGCTGACAAACTGGGCAGCGCTGAATTGGCCCGTATTGATGAATATGCTGAGGAATACCGGCGTCGTTTAACGGATATCAGCTGGTTTATGCGCTGCCTGAATGAACATCTTGCTCGTGAGGCCAACAAAGAAGACCAGTGTAAAGGACGCTTCTGGGAAGGTCGTTTTAAAAGCCAGGCATTGCTGGACGAAGCAGCCTTACTGACCTGCATGACCTATGTTGACTTGAATCCGATTCGGGCTGGAAAGGTGGAAACACCGGAAGAATCAGACTACACGTCGATTCAGGAACGCGTGGAGCAGGTTACACATTCTGAGACTAAAAAGCAGCCGCTGACCCTGAAACCTTTTTGTTCGCAGGGCCAGAATACGGACGTTGCCCTTCCCTACCTTCTTCACGACTATCTGGAACTGGTTGACTGGAGTGGTCGCATTGTCAGAACAGATAAGAAAGGTTCCATCCCGTCGCATATCCCTCGTATTCTTGAAAGACTGGAAATTGATCCGGATGAGTGGCTGAAAACCATGCAATGGAATAATCGTTTTTATCGGGCAGTTGGCCGTCTGGAGGCGATGAAGGCTTATGCATTTGAAGCCGGACAGAAGTGGCTTCGAGGTTTAAATGTCTGTAGTCGTTTGTACCTGACAGGTTAGTGTAGAAGGCAGTTAAGAAATTAAACACTTTCTCTTCATCTCTCTTCGACTTTAAGTCGGAATAGGTTTGTGTTGTCTGAATCATGGCCTGAGCAGCCTCTGTTCTTGGGATGCTTCTGTATGGCTCGCTGATAGGCTATTCGAAGATAGGTTTTTAGATCCTTTTTGGGAATACAGTTTTTAGATGTCTTAATTATTTAATGGGTGTCTTTTTCTTTTTCAATGGGTGTCTTTTTCATTTTAATGGGTGTCTTTTTTTTCGTTATTATTTTTTTTGAACTCTCATCCTGTCTGAAGGTCGAATGATATAACAATTTCGATGCAGTCCTTAATTTGACAGGAGGGAGTTTGACTATGGATGGTTATCCTATTGATAGAAAAATTGATGCCAATGCTCTAAAAATTAGCGAAATTAGCGTGCCAGCCAAGAAAACAAAAAAGCTGGTTGATTCATCTTCAAAGATAATAGCCATCTGCTCTGGTCTCAATGAGCAACTCAATATATCGTCAACTCAAATGATGAAGCCAGAGAAAGCGAGAACCGTATCCTTGACGGATTCCTCGCTGCAAAAGGCTTCCCATGCCTTCGATTTCCGTTTTGTCGCCAGTGATGATGAGGTTCGACGACTTTTAGTTACCCAAACCTGCGATGAACATCGGGATGTCACCCTTATTTCCCATCCCGATGACCTTTCGCAGGCTAATCTGCTGAGCCGGTTGAGCATTTTCGACGATGGCCGCCAGGTTCTGGGTTCAGGCAAGCTGTTTGAAGGTTCCCAGCCACTCACTCTGGTGATCGATATCCGAAAGCTCACCAGCGAGGATCTGCCAAAATTTAACGATCTACTGGACCCGGCTAACCCCTGTCTTTACGACAAAGTCAGCCAGAAAAAGCGCCCTCTGGGGGAGCATGTTACCCTGCTGGTCGTGGCAGACCCCAGACAGCTGGCATTGGTTGGCCAGCATGACGACGCCTTCGGGGCCGATGCTCCGGGCGCTGATTTCTGGCGGCGAATCAATCGACCTGGAAATACCTGGCAGTTCGACGCAAAGACCGGCAATGATCCATCGAAGAAGATCGACAAAGTTTCCCCGGTATTGACTGAACTGCCCTGCTCCGAAAGCGCCATGGATGACAAGAATACGGTTCTTATTGACTGCCACTTGCACAGTCACTGGCGACAGTTACTTCTGGGCGGCCCCGGTGTGGATCAACAGGGGCGAATCCGGCACATCGCCGGCAGGCTTGAATCTCTGAGGGCCGGACAGCGGGTGATTCTGAAAGGGGCCAATTGGAAGGACCTGACCTTTGAACAGACGATTCGGCAGATGCTGGCGCAACAGTCCTTTGAGAGCAATGGGAAGATTTGCCCGTTACCCGATGATGTTCAGTTTTACCGGATGCCAGTGAGGAATGACGAGCTTTATTCACTCTTCCAAAGTCTGTCTCACTCTTCTGACAAAGAAAGTAACAAAGAACTTGATAAAAAGCAGGCACACGCAAACCCGATCATCATTAACCGCTGTAATATCTCGGAATGGCTGAGCCCTATTGCTATTGCCCCGGAAGGCTATGCAGTCCCTAACACCTGCCTGTTGAAGCAGGTTAGGGCGGGGGGGGCAGTCACCGTAACGTCTCCCCTCACTGAGGCACATTGGTTTCGTTTGCTGGGTTCATTGCAGACTATTCGCGAGACGACAGGCCTGAACCCGCAACTGCTGGTGGCTTATTCAAGACGGCAGCCGAAAGCCCTGGGATTGGCAGAAAACCATGAGCAATCTCTGTTCAAGAGCCTTCAGCTACAGAAAAAAGTCAGAGATCACGCAGCCTTTGATACTGTCACTTATCAGCAACATGTCGAGGCAAGTTATTGGCTAAATAATCAGCAGGAAGCACCTCTGGTGATTCGGGTCAGTGAACAGACCGGCTTTAGCCAACTCTTTGATAATATCCATATCACCTCGGAACAAAAGGCACATTTTGAACGCAGTCAGAGTGCGTTGCAGAAGGCATTGACCGCTGGCAAGCCGGTTGTATTCCTGGGACTGGAGACTAATCCAACGCTTCAGCAGCTTCTGGAGCCTCTGTTTGTTGGCGAACCTCTGTTAGTGAATGGCCAATTGCAGGCGTACCCACAAGCTCATATCACAATACTCTGGCCCAGGTCTGCGAGAAGTCGATCTTCAATAGTTAATTCGATGGTTGAAACGGGCAACCCGTGTCCTGAGGTTGGTGTCTGGGATATCAATGTCCTCAGGCATGGTATCCCCCGGGCCAAGCTGCCAGAACAAGCGCTTCACACACTTTATGAAGCATTTGAAACCGTACCTGCCGACCTTTGTAAACCCTTGCCTGAAATAACCGAAGGGTTGTTGAATAACCTGATACTGGCTGCCCGGCAGGCACAACAGGTTGACCATTCGCCACAACTCCGCCCCTGCCACTGGCGCAAGGCTATCAATAGCGTCATCACCCACGGCACCCGGCAGTGTCCACCAGTGCGGGATTTTATGAAAGTGGCTTGTTTGCTCTTGTTGCCGGATAAGACGCCGGATGCTCATAACAAGCCGGATGAGGATCAAGCCGCCTCGGTAGATCCGGATCGCTTAACTGCCATCATCAACAGTGCCTTGTGGGTGGATAGAGGCTTTGTAATACAGAACCTCTGGCAACTGGCCAGAGCTTTTGACGTGGGATTATTTAATGAAGAATTAGAGTTGTCCTATGAAAGTCCATTCCCGGAGTTTGGTGCAGAAGAATTTCTGAACAGGCTCTGTGCCATGATCACGGCCCATGCACCTGAAAAACGACGAGATGCCATAGCCTATCAGTTGCAAGTCGATCTGGAATCAACAGAGCCTTACTCACTATCAGCCATCAGGCCATCAAGACAGATTAAACGTTTGCAGGATGCACTGGCTTCTGGCTGGCAGTTACTTTTGCCATCCGGGCAGACCCGATCCGAGGTCATTCACGCTCTGGCCACTGATTGTTTTCATAGAGCCAGAACAGCGAATTCTGAGGCAGAAGGCATTGAACGCATAGAACACCGATTGGCTGAATCACTGCAATGGCAGGGTTCTATCAGTTCGCCCTTGTCAGCACTGGCCCGGGATCTTTATCACGGTTTGATAAGTCAGAAGGATCGTGAAAGTCGCCGATTATCCCGACTCCACGAACGGCTCGCAGACTCTCCCGTTATATTCCTGCAGGGAGAAACCGGCACCGGGAAAAGTTACTTTTCCGCCAAAATGGCAAGAGCTTCAGGACAAGCTTCAGTCATTTCTCTTGGACCTTCCGACAGCGAACAGACCCTGATGAAACGTTGGCAGTGGCAAGAACACGCCGATGGCGACCGCTCTATGGTGCAGCAAAACCGGGTGCTGATGGAATGGGCCAAGACCGAATCCGACAAAGACAGAGGCTGTATTGGAGGAGAGTACATAACTCTGGTTCTGGATGAAGCCAACCTGGCCCAGACCGGATTGCTGGCTTCATTGAATGGCTTATGGGAACCGAAACCCTGCGTTTATGTGAATGGTCATCCTGTCAAGGTCGGCCCGAAACACCGGGTGATTCTCACCGGTAACGGGGGTCATTACACCGGGCGCCAAATGGACCCGGCCCTGAAAGAGAAACTGCCCAGAGTTTACTACCCCCGCCTGGATCAGGCATTCCTTCGGGACAGGGTGGTGGAACCGGCTCTGGCCAAGCATTTACAACGGCATCTGCTGGAGCAGCAAATAAACGACATTGCACACAGTGCCACCAAAGCTGTGATGACACTCTGGCAATATTATCAGGAACTGCTGCCCGAGCATGAGTTTACTCCCAGGGATTTAACCGATATCTGCAGTTGGGTGGGTTGGTATCTGGATCGTGCCCTGCCCGCTTGCGGCAGTGTGACCTGTAAGCAAATAAACAGTTTGATTCAACACAGTTTTCGGGATGTACTGGGGCCGGAAATCACCGAAACTCATCAGGAGGCCCTGTCGGCACTGGAAACCTGGTTTGCTACCCGTTACGAACCGGAGAACACCCTGAGCGACAGAGTTCATAACAAGACCCTGTCAGATATTCAGCAAACCTTCAGTGCAGTCACCAGAGAAATCCGACCAGACTTTGATACCTCGGGATCGGCAGTCCGTGAACTGGCACAACGGCTTGGGCAGGATTTAAACCGCTGTCAGCAGGCTTATCATCTCAAAATAAAACACGGCGGTCGTCAGGCGACACTGATTGAAGGTCCGGCCGGACGGGGCAAGGATGCCACGCTGAACCTGGTGATTGAAAGTGTCAGACAGCAGGCTGAAAAACGGCAAGAATCCATGCCGGAAGTCTTTTACCTGAATGCCTGTGATTGTTCCTGGGACAAAGTGTGTGAAGTGATCCAGAAGGCAAAGCTGGAAGGCGGCATAGTGGTGATTTCAGAAATGAATCTGATCGACAGCCAGCATCTGGAAGGTGAATTGAACGATATTCTGGCCGGTGAAGCCCATCCGGGTTTCCACCTGTTTGCCACCATCAACCCGCCTGAGTACAGCGGGCGAAAACCCTTATCACCGGCACTGAAAGGGCGTTTTCGACATTTGCCCATCCGGCAGTACAACGCGACCGAATTACAGACCATTGCCGAAAAAGTGTTGCCAGAGTCCTCACAAGGGACATTCGCCGCCAAGATTCTAACAGAAAAACATTGTCGTTTAAGGGCTCACCTGCAACTCAAAAAACTGCCATTGCAACCGACCAGCCTTGATTTACAGAATGTTGCCAGGGCTATCACCAGAGGAGGCGATTTTAGCGAAAAAGCCGTTCATCAATGCCTCAATGAGCACTACCGGCTTTACCTGATGGCAGCAGACCTGTCGCTGGAGAAACTGCCAGAGCCATCGGCTCTGACCACAGGTAAAGGAGAGCCTGCTTCTGAACTTTGCAATTGGTTCAACCAGACAGTAAAGGGAATTAACCGCCCGTGGTTGATACGAAACTCTGATCACAAAAGCATTGATGAAGAGCGCCATGAAATAAGTATTGAGGCCAATCTGAATGAAGCCGAAGCCAAAACAGAAATTATCGGGATGGTGGCTCAGGCAAAATGGCTGGCATCCGGTTTTTCCCTGGAGCCAGACAAGTCGGACGATATTCTCACCCGGGCACTGTACCGACACTGGCAGCAAAGCTGGTTTGATCGTGAGTTTGGCCGGACGGGCGTGAAAGCTAATCTTATATTTCCCCTGACGAAAGAAGAGGAACAAACCCTGAAAATGCCGACTTGCCAGCCTTATCTGCGCGAGGCTGATAAGCAGATAACGGCATGGAAAGCCGATGAAGTTCAATGGTGGCCTGCGTTCTGGCATCAGATAAGTGATCTGCCAAACCATTGGATGGACAATTCTGAAAAATACAATCCAGAAGTCCTCGAGAAAGAGGCTAAGACACTGGACCAGATAACAAACTATGAATGTCTGGAGAAACCAAAAGTTGACGTTTATGAGGTTTTTAATTCGCGCTGCCATTCTGCTGCGATGTATCGCTGGCGGGCAGTGGATACCTACGTAACTGCTGAGGGTAATATCAAACAGATCAGTCTTGATGGTATACACATTCTGGGGGTCGAAACCCTCATACCTGCGCGGTTACCGGGGCCTGACAAGGAAGTGACATTAACCAGCAAGCAAACGCTGGCGACCTTTACCCTGTCATCAAAGAATGGCCAGTTTGCATTGCCCAGCCTGACGCCCAACGACCATATCGTGGCCCTTCGTATAGAATCCGATTTGCCATATACCCTGATCAGAGACCGATATAACGGGCTACACACACTGTTTGTTTCCGGGATGTCTGTTTCCGGGATCAATGCTGAACAGAGTATTCAATTTGCTTATATCGTAGAACCCAGAGAACCGGGTGGAAAAGAAGCCCGGCCAGAACAATCAACATGGTTAGACACCCACTGTTCAGAAGGTATGATTACTGTACTGGAGAAACTGTTTAAGAGCATTGAACAACAACCAATCGAAATACAGGAGCCTTTGCGGTCAATAGAAAATGCTGGAGACACCAGGCAACGCATTGAGGCAATCACTGAGTATTGCCGACAGTTTTCCGGTGCGTCTCAACCAGAGAGTGCTAAAAATTTCTTTGCATTCCTCGTAACACACCGGCAAGGTAGCTGCCGTCATCGTGTGCCTGTTTTTATTGCTTTTTGTCGTTATTTCGGGATTCCATGTCGGCAAATTAATAACCGTATCCACTGCTTTGCCGAGTACTCGGTGGATGAACGCCAAACCTGGGAATCAGTGGATTTAGGCGGAGCGCCAATACGGCCAAAAGCAATCACTCCTCAATTCCAGCTCATCAGGAAGGTCCGTAGTGCCAGCACTGCATCAAAGAAGATTAAGAATCTCCTGAAAGGAGCTGATTTAGCACAACAGCAAACGTTGGCTGCAGCCTCTGGAATAAGCCTTGAGGAACTGAAAAAAAACCTTGAGACAGACAGTGCATTGCCAGAAAGCAATCCAGGTATTCCCGAATTATTAAATAACCTTTTTAAGGAAAAAAGTTTATCCGCTTTTTCCATGGCTGCCTCAGTGATCGAGTCACTGGGGAGAGAAGAGTTGGATCATTTCAATTTGAAATTTAAACCCATATCGGAGGCAATCCATCAAATATTGTCCAACAGTGATGAAGATCAGGTCAGTGAACAACTCAAGTCACTCCATTCAAAAATTATTCTTCAGGTCGGCCTCCCCCCTTACAATTGGCTGACTACAATGGTTCATCTACTTCATGAAAGTGACCTGACCAGGCCTTCGATTCTTCAATTGACCCGTAAAGCCATGGCATGGGGTTGGCTGGATCCTGTGCCGGACTACGATAGCAAGATTATGGGAGCCAATATACACCACGACCTTTTGGTGCGTCTGGAAGGTATCGATGAATTGCAGGTCGGCGCCACCCATTGCCTGAAAAAGTTGTATAAGCAGTTATTTTCGTTGAAAAAAAATAGCCAGAAGTGGCGGATGGCTTATCAACGCTACCAGGAAAAAAATGGTAATGCCT
This sequence comes from Endozoicomonas sp. ALD068, assembly GCF_049310145.1. Taxonomy (NCBI): domain Bacteria; kingdom Pseudomonadati; phylum Pseudomonadota; class Gammaproteobacteria; order Oceanospirillales; family Endozoicomonadaceae; genus Endozoicomonas; species Endozoicomonas sp. ALD068. Next base: position 6,154,402 of record NZ_JBLYNU010000004.1, on the reverse strand, counting down.
TCTTGTCCATCACTCATTGTTATGAAGGTTTTTCAGCATTTCTGGAAGATAAAATTGTCAGCTCATCTCTACAGAACGCCTGGACAGACGAACCTGAGGGCATTCCGAATATAGAACGAATGCTGGTGCATCATCCTGCGTTTGTGAAGCTAACCTCAGGCAAGGCGAACCACCGTCCGGTGATTATCATGGGGCAACCTCGCTGGGGCAATACGGTGTTTAATGAAAAGGCTGATACCCTGTATCAACGAATAATCAATAACAGCCCTTACCTGAAACCGTTATTGGAAGAAATCAAACTAAATCCCCACGGGGTGTCGTGGGATGACCAAAAGCTTCTGGATGATATAAAAACTAAATCCAAGCCCATGATTGAGCAGGCTTTCATTCAATACCTGTATTCAGTAACACACTCGAAAGGTGGTTGTTTAACCTATTGTTGGGGAGATGCTCTCTTCGGGGACTGCGAGGATCAACGTTACTATGGCGCTCATGATCCGTCTTCACCAGCAGAGCTGTTAGTCATGATGTGTAGTTTTCATAGCTCTTTAACGTTTCAGAATTCTGTTAAGGATGCCTACCTGCGGCAGGCACTCAACGCCAATAACGCTCTGATACTCAAATCCGCTGAGCTGACAGCCATTGCCGAAGAGTTTTTGAACAGCGTGAATTTGAATTCACTCTCTGAGTCACTGGATACCTGATAACCGTTTGGTCATGATCAGTTTTTCGAGATCGTTAAAATGGAACTTTAATCACACCTTAAGGTCTAACCACTAAACAATTTCAATAACTTCAAATGACAGTTGAGAGGGAGATTGACTATGGATGGCCAGATTGCTGGAAGTACCAAAAAACGCGTTTCTGATCCTGGCCTGCTTGATGATGGCATGGCAGCCAAGATGGCAAAGCTGGATGTATCGTCAAAGGAAAAGCAGGATGTAGAAATCTGCTCTGAAGTAAGGTCCAGACTAAATAGATCGCCCTCTTCGGAGACCTTGCCTGATAAAGTGAGAACCATCTCCGCAACGGATTCCTCGCTCCAAAAGGCGACTCATTCCTTCGATTTTCGTTTTGTCGACAGTGATGACGAGGTTCGACAGCTTTTGGTTGCCAGAACCTGCGATGAACATCAGGATGTTACGGTTATTTCTCACCCCGACGACCTCTCACAGGCCAACCTGGTGAGCCGGTTGAGCATTTCCGAAGAGGGCCGCCACACTCTGAGTCCGGGCAAGCTCTTTGAAAGTTCACAGCCATTGACCCTGGTGATCGATATCCGAAAGCTCACCAGTGAGGAACTGCCTAAACTTAACGATCTACTGGACCCGGATAACCCCTGTCTGTTCGATAATGTCAGCCAGAAGAAACGCCCTCTGGGCGAACACGTTGCTCTGCTGGTGTTGGCAGACCCTGAACAGTTGGCATTGGTTGGCCGGCGTGAAGACGCACCCGGTGCTGATTTCTGGCGGCGAATTAATCGACCGGGCAATACCTGGCAGTTCGAAGCACAGACCGACTATGACTCATCGATAGAGATCGACGAGCTTCCTTCGCTATTGGCTGAACTCCCCTCTGCTGAAAGTACCACGGATGACGACAATACCGTTCTTATTGACTGCCACCTGCACAGTCACTGGCGACCGTTGCTGCTCGGCGGCCCTGGCGTGGATAAACAGGGGCGAATCCGGCACATCCCCGGCAGGCTTGAGTCATTGAAGACCGGGCAACGGGTGATTCTGAAGGGGGCTGACTGGAAAGATCTGGCCTTTGAACAGAGCATTCGTCAGATGCTGGCGCAACAGTGCTTTGAGAGCAATGGGAAGATCTGTCCGTTACCCGACGATGTTCAGTTTTATCAGATGCCGGTAGGGGATAACGAGCTTCATTCACTGTTCCAAAGTCTGTCCCACTCTTCTGTCAAAGAGGGTGACGATAGCGAGTGCACATCAGAAAAACCGATCATTATTAACCAGAGTAATATCAGGGACTGGCTGAGCCCGATTGCCATTGCCCCGGAAGGCTACGCAGTCCCTAACATCCGTCTGTTGGAACAAATTCAGGCAGGTGGTGCAGTCACCGTAACGTCTGCCCTCACTGAGGCAGATTGGTTCCGTTTGCTGGGCTCACTGCAAACTATTCTCGAAACAACAGGCCTGAAGCCCCGGCTTCAGGTGGCTGATTCAAAACGGCAGCCAGAAGCCCTGGGATTGGCAGAAAACGATAAGCACTCTTCGTCCAGCAGCTGTCAGCTGCAGCAAAAAATCAAAGATCAACGCGCTTTTAGTACCCTGACGTATCAGCATCATGCCCAGACCAGTCACTGGATAAATAGTCAGCAGGAAGTGCCTCTGGTCATTCAAGTCAATGAACAGACCAGCTTCAGCCAGCTATTTGATAACATTCATATTACTTCCGAACAAAAGGCGTATTTTGGACAACGTCAGAGTCAGTTGCAGAAGGCATTAACCTCTGGCAAGCCGGTTGTATTCCTGGGAATGGAGACTAGTCCAACACTTGCGCAGCTTCTGGAACCCCTGATTATAGGGCAACCTCTGTTAGTGAATGGCCAATTACAGGCGTACCCACAAGCACATGTCACCCTGCTTTGGCCTGAGTCTGCGAAGAGTCCGTCTTCAGTAGTCAATTTGATGGTCGCCATGGGTAAACCCTGTCCTGAGGTCGATCTCTGGCATATTAATGCTCGCAAGCATCAAATCCCGCAGACTGAGCTGCCAGAACAGGCAATTGCTAAACTTTACGAAGCGTTTGAAAGCGTACCTGCCCACCTTTGTAACCCTCTGCCTGAAATAACCGAAGAGTTGTTGAATAACCTGATACTGGCTGCCCGCCGGGCACAGCAGGTTGACCACTCCAAACAGCTCCTGTCCTGCCACTGGCGCAAGGCCATCAATAGCGTCATCACCCATGGCACCCGACAGCATCCTTCAGTGCGGGATTTTATGAAAGTAGCCTGTTGGCACCTGTTACCGGATAAGACGCCGGACCAGGATCAAGCCGCCTCGGTAGACCCGGATCGGTTAAACGCCATCATCAACAGTGCCCTGCCATTGAATAGAGTGTTTGTGGAACAGAACCTGTGGCCACTGGCCCGAGCCTTTGACCCGGCAGTCTTTAAAGGTATCCAATTACAACTGTCCTATAAAAGTCCATTTCCAGAGCAAGGTGAAAAAGACGTTATGGACAGGCTCTGTGCCATGATCCTGGCCCATGCGCCTGAAAAACAACGGGATGCTATAGCCTATCAGCTGGCAGTCGATCCGGCGGCAACAAAGCCCTGGCAATCCCTAGCCATCAAGCCAACCAGACAGATTAAACGTTTGCAAGATGCACTGGCTTCTGGCTGGCAGTTACTTCTGCCATCGGGGCAGACCCGATCCAATACCATTCACGCGCTGGCCACCGATTGTTTTCACATATCCAAAACAGCGAATGCGGAGGCAGAAGGCATTGAACGTATAAAACATCGACTCTCTGAATTACTGAAATGGCAGGGTTCCGCTGATGAGCCCCTGTCTGCACTGGCCAGGGATCTTTATTATGGCGAGATGAGTCAGGAAGATCGTGAAAGCCGTCGTTTATCCCGGCTCCATGACCGGCTGACAGACTCTCCCGTTATATTCCTGCAGGGGGAAACCGGCACAGGGAAAAGTTACTTTTCTGCCAAATTGGCCAAGGCTTCGGGACAAGCTTCAGTCATTTCCCTTGGACCTTCCGACAGCGAACAGACCCTGATGAAACGCTGGCAGTGGCAACAACACGGCGATGGCGACCGCTCTATGGCGGAACAAAACCGGGCATTGATGGAATGGGCCAATACCAAATCCGACAAAGACGGAGAATACATTACCCTGGTGCTGGATGAGGCTAACTTGGCCGAAGCCGGATTGCTGGCGTCACTGAACGGCTTATGGGAACCGGAACCCTGCATCTACGTGAATGGTCATCCTGCCAAAGTCAGCGAAAAACACCGGGTAATTCTCACCGGCAACCCCGATCATTACTCCGGGCGCCAAATGGACCCGACCCTGAAAGAGAAACTGCCCAAGGCTTACTACCCACGTCTGGATCAGGCTTTCCTTCGGGACAGAGTAGTAGAACCGGCTTTGCTCAATCATTTACAGCGCCACAAAATAAACGACATTGCACACAGGGCCAGCAAAAGTGTGATGGCACTGTGGCAATATTATCAGGAGCTGTTGCCCGACCATGAGTTTACCCCCAGGGATTTAACCGATATCTGCAGCTGGGTGGGTTGGTATCTGGATCGAGCGTTGTCCGAAGGCGACAGTGCCAGCTGTGAGCAAGTGAACAGTTTGATCCAGCAAAGTTTCCGGGATCTACTGGGTCCCGAAATCAGCGAGACTCAACAGGATGCCCTTTCGGCACTGGAAATCTGGTTTGCTGCCCGCTACCAACCGGACCACACCCTGCGCGACAGAGTTCATAACCACACCTTGCCGGATATTCAGCGGGACTTCGAAGCATTCACCAAAGAATTCCGACCTGAGTTTGATACCTCCGGATCGGCAGTCATTGATCTGGTGCAACATCTGGGACAGGATTTAAGCCGCTGTCAGCAGGCTTATCATCACGACAGAAAACACGGCGGCCGTCAGGCAACGCTGATTGAAGGCCCGGCTGGACGGGGTAAGGATGCCACGCTGAACCTGCTGATCAAAAGTGTTAAACAGCAAGCTGAAGAACGGGGAAAAACCATGCCAGAGGTCTTTCCCCTGAATGCCTGTGATTGTTCCTGGGAGCAACTGTGTGAAGTGATCCAGAAAGCAAAAGTAAAGGGCGGCATCGTAGTTATTTCGGAAATGAATCTGATCGACAGCCAGCATCTGGAAGGTGAGTTAAATGATATTCTGGCCGGTGATGCCCATCCGGGTTTCCATTTGTTTGCCACCATCAACCCACCCGAGTACAGCGGACGAAAACCCTTATCACCGGCTCTGAAAGGGCGTTTTCGACATTTGCCGATCCGACAGTACAATCAGACCGAATTGCAGACCATTGCCGAGAAAGTGTTGCCACTGACTCCAGAAGGGAAAACCGCAGCTAAAAAGCTGACTGAGCAACACTGTCGATTAAGGGCCTGCCTGCAACGGGATAACCTGCCGTTGCAACCGACCAGCCTTGATTTACAGAATGTCGCCAGAGCGGTTGACAAAGGGGGCGATTTTACCGAAAAAGCACTGCTTCAATGCCTCGATAAGCACTACCGGCTTTATCTGATGGCAGCCGAACTGTCGCTGGAGACACTGCCAGAACCACCCGCTCTCGCCATGGGTAAAAGTAAGTTTGATTCCGGACTTTGCGAATGGTTCATCCAAAGCGTACCCAACATTGATCGGCCGTGGTTGATACGAAAAAGTAACCTCGACAGTATTGATGAAAAAAACCACGAAATTCGTATTAAGGCGCGTCCGAATGAAGAGGAAGTCAAAGCGGAAATCATCAGGAGGGTGGCTCAGGCTAAATGGCAGGCATCTGGTCTCTCCCTGAAGCCGTATCAGTCCGGCGATATTCTCACCCGGGCACTTTACCGACACTGGCAGCAACGCTGGTTTAATGATGAGTTTGGCCGCACCGGCGTGAAGGCCGATGATGTATTCTCCATGACGAAAGAAGAGGAACAAACCCTGAAAACACCGGCCTGCCAGCCTTATCTTCGGGAGGCTGATAAGCTGATAGAGACATGGAATGCCCGTGACATTCAATTTTGGCCTGCATTCTGGCATCAGATGAGTGACCTGCCGAACCAAATGTTGAACGATTCTATTAACGAAGAGACGCAGGTTAAGGCATTGGCTGAAGAAACGGACTTTTGCGGCCTGGCTGCGAATGATGGTAACAAAACGACGGTGAATCGGGCATTGGGTCGGGAAACGGACTTTGAGAGACTAAAGAAGCCAACAGTGGAAGAGCATAAAATCTTCAATACTGAGAACCCTCCTCCCAGTATGTATCGCTACGAGGTGATAAATATTCGTGTGACTGCTAAGGGTGATATCGAATGTATCGATATTAATGATCAACACATTAAGGGAGTCGAAATCCTCACACCAGCCCCGTTACCCGGGCATGACCAGACAGTGACATTAACCAGTGATCAAACACTGGCAAGCTATAAAACACCACCACAAAGAGGCCAATATGTATTGCCCAGCCTGACACCTGACGACTATATTGTGGCACTGCGTATGGAACCCAATTTGCCATATAAACTGATCAGGGATCGGTATACCGGGCTTCACACAGTGTTTATTCCCGGCGCCGGAGCCAATCAGAGTATTCAGTTCGACTATGTCGTGGAATCCAGAAAACCGGGCAAAAAAACATTGGCTAATGAAGCCCAATCCGAAGGATCAGATCCATCAGCACGTTTTGATGCCCACTGCTCAGAAGGTATGAAAACCGTACTGAACGAACTGTTCAAGACCATTGCCGATCACCCGCCGGAAATACAGCAGATTTTGCGGGCAATAAAAAACGCAGAAACCACAACACAACGAGTTAAGGCGATCTCGGACTATTGCCGACAGTTTTCCGGTAAAGCTAAACCGAAACGCAAAAAAAATCTCTTTCACTTCCTCGTCACGCAGCGGCAAGGCTCCTGTCGTCATCGAGTGCCTGTTTTTATTGCTTTTTGCCGTTATTTCGGGATTCCATGTCGGCAAACAAATAGCCTCAACCACGGCTTTGGTGAGTATTCAGTGGATGGAGGTCGAACCTGGGAGTCTGAGTCTTTTGGCGGGCAACCTGTAGAGGAAAAGGAAATCAAACCTGAATTCCAGCCTGTCAGGAAGGCAAATGCTCCCAGCACGCCCGCCAGAAAGGGTAATCCTTCCGGTACAGGCACCAGAAAGGAAAATGCTTCCGGCACGCCCACCAGAATGGCAAATGCTTCCGGCACTTCCACCAGAATGGCAAATGCTTCCGGCACGCCCACCAGAATGGCAAATGATTCCGGCACTTCCACCAGAATGGCAAATGCTTCCGGCACTTCCACCAGAATGGCAAATGCTTCCGGCACTTCCACCAGAATGGCAAATGCTTCCGGCACTTCCACCAGAATGGCAAATGCTTCCGGCACTTCCACCAGAATGGCAAATGCTTCCGGCACTTCCACCAGAATGGCAAATGCTTCCGGCACTTCCACCAGAATGGCAAATGCTTCTGGCACGCCCACCAGAATGAAAAGTGCTGTCAGCGCTGCGTTAGCGAATTTTATAGGTCTTTTGAAAGATGCTGTTATAGCAAAACATCAAAGTGCCTATGCTGAGAGCCTCGAAGAACTGGACAACGCCGATGAGGCAGACTGTGAATTGCCGGAAACCAATCCAGGCACCGCCGAAATGGTCTTGAAACTTTGGAAACAAAAAGATCTAACCAGTTTTTCCATGGGTGTCTCAATGTTACTGGAGCAAGAAGCATTGGGCGATGCAGAGAAGAAATTGATCGAAGAGTTCTATTTTTTAGCCCGGATTGAGTCCCCGATGACGGCGACAGTCAGAGAAATATTGCTCAATAATGATGGAGATCAGGTCACTGAACAACTCAAGTTATTGTACTCAAAAATGATTGTTCAGGGCGGTGCAGACCCTTACGAATGGTTTAAATCAATAGTGGAGATTCTGAAACGCAGTATCTTGACCGACCCTGCGGTTATTCACTTTGCCCATGAAGCCCTGAAATCAGGTTGGCTGGACCCAGTGCCGACCAATGGGGGCCATACTGAACAGGCCAGTTATTATTATGATCTATTGAGGGAGCTGGCAAAGTTCGATGAACTGAAGGTCGAAGCTACCCATTGCCTGAAAAAGTGGTATAGGAAATTATGGTCCAGAGAAAAAAATAGTCAGGTATGGCGGTTGGCTTATGAGCACTTCCGGGAGAGGGAAGGTTATGGCTTTTTCATCACTCATTGTCATGACGGGTTTTCACGATACCTGGAAGATAGCATTATCAGCTCATCTATACAGAACGCCTGGACAGACCAACCTGAGGGCATTCCCAATATAGAACGAATGCTGGCACACCGTCCCGCGTTTCCACAATCAGTCTCAGGCAAGAAGAATCACCGTCCGGTGATTATCATAGGGGGATCTTTCTGGTGCGACACAGTGATTAAAGAAAAGGTCAAGGCTCTGTTCCAACAAAAAGTTAAGAACAATCCGGACTTGAAGGCAAAATTGGAAAGAATCAATCAATATAAGGAAACTGCGGCAGCGCTTGAAGATTACACCAACTCTGAGCGAAATAGGATTGAAGAGCTTGAAACATCCATGGATCAACAACAAAATCAAGCTCAAAAAGAAGAATATAGGAGAAGAATGCTTGCTATCAAAAGAACGCACGAATCCATTCGCAGGAGTTACCAAGCTAGCCTGAAGTCATTAGAGCTGTCGGATGAAGAGAAAAATCTTCCTGACATCTTAAAAGACAAATGCAGGCAAGCGATTCAGCAGGCCTTCAGCCATTACCTGTATGAATTGACACACTCGAAAGGCGGCTGCCTGACGTATTGTTGGGACGATGCTGCCATCATGCCCAAGAATGATTACCACTGTGGCTCTCATGCCCCATCTTCACCAGAAGAGCTCTGTGCCATGATGTCCAGGGTTCAAGGCTCTTCCGCAAACTCTTCTATTGAGGACTCCTACTTAAGGCAGGTTCTCAACGCCAATAACGCTCTGGTACTCAGATCTGATAAGATGACGATAATTGCCGATGAGTTTTTGAAAAGCGTGAATTTGAGCTCAATTTATGACTCATTGAGCCTGTCATAAAAAATAACGAGGCTTTAACATGAGGCAACAGAGTCAGCTGGCACTGCTGGATAAAAGACGCTTTCTACCTTTTTTCCTGACCCAGTTTCTGGGTGCTTTTAACGACAACCTCTATAAAAACTGCCTGTTACTGATGGCGGCATTCGCTGCAGCAGAAAACCTGCCACTTAACTCAGATCTATACATCAACCTGGCTGCTGGCCTGTTTATTCTTCCTTTCTTTCTTTTTTCCAGTGCTGCCGGGCAGATCTGTGACAAATATGAAAAGTCGATGATTATCCGCCGGGTCAAACTGCTGGAAATTGTCACCATGGCGGTCGCTTCCGGCTTTATCATTACCCAGAACTACCTGATCCTGTTGGTTCTGCTGTTCCTGATGGGGGTTCAAAGCGCTTTTTTCGGGCCGGTTAAATACGCCATTATTCCCCAGCACCTGAATGAAAATGAACTGATTGGCGGCAATGCTCTGGTAGAAATGGGTACTTTTGTTGCCATACTGTCGGGTACGCTGGGTGCAGGTATTTTGATTGAACAGACTGATGCTACTGCCTGGGTGGCCGTTTCTGTCGTTCTGTTTGCCGTTCTGGGTTATTTGGCGTCTCTATTTATACCCGGGGCTGCAGCGGCTGATCCCGACCTGAAAATCAACTGGAACCTCTTTCAGCAGACCCTGACTATAATCCGGAAAACCCGATCAAACGACAGCGTTCACAAATCCATTATTGCCATTTCCTGGTTCTGGGCTCTGGGGGCTGCTTATTTGACACAGCTTCCCAACCTGGCCAGCGAGACCCTGAAAGGCAGTCCACAAGTCGTCAGTGTCATGCTGGCGATATTCATCATTGGCGTCGCTGCCGGTTCGCTGTTCTGTGGACGACTTTCCAAAGGTCATATTGAGCCGGGTATTGTACCCATTGGTGCCCTGGGTCTGAGCCTGTTCGGAATTGATTTGTATTTCGCTGTCACTCCTGCCACAACGACAAACTTACTGACCATTGATGCCTTTATGGAAAACAGTGAGAATCTGAGAGTTTTGCTGGATCTGGGCATGATTGGTTTTTTCAGCGGCCTGTTTATCGTTCCTCTGTATGCCATGGTTCAGCAGAGAACACCTGCGAACCGTCGTGCACAGACGATTGCTGCCCTGAATGTTCAGAATGCACTCTATATGGTGGTCAGTGCCTTGTCTGGCATGGTATTCCTGGGGTTCCTGGAGCTGTCCATTGAACAGTTTTTCCTGACACTTGGTGTACTCAACCTGCTGATCTGTGCCCTTATTTTCAGAAAAGTGCCGGAATTTATAGAACGTTTTGTCGCTCGCTTCGTTAAGAAAGTCGCCAGTGATTGAGTTCATTGTCGGTACTGCCGTATCGTGACATGAAACGACAACTATGTTGTAGCGGGGGGCTGCATAATGCTCGCACATTCATTATTGATCCTGTGCATAACCATTGGCAGTCCGCTGGATTTTTTTTGTTATGTTTTCTGGAATTATGCAAATTCTTTTTTACAATGAATTGCATTCGAAGTAATGAGGTTTATTTATGATAAGAATCAAGCTTCTTTCTATATTGATCTTTTTGACATCGGTTTCTTACGCCAGACCAACCATTAATTATTTTGAGTTATTGGGCTCATGGAATGGTGAGAGTGCCAGCCTTGACCATATCAATCTGGAATTTCATGGACTAAACACCTTCGCTTCTGAAAAACTGTTCATACTCTACAGAACTGAAGAAGATGAACGTACCGAGATCGGCCATGTAATGAGAGATGGTAGTTATGGGACCTACACTATGAATGTAACAACAGATGAGGGAATCTTAAGTCATAGCGCCTTATGGATTTCAGCTTCTCCCCCTGAAAATCCCGACTTGAATGGTGTTTTTTTAACAAAAGAAACCAATCTGGAAGAATTAAGAAAAATGCCTGGAAGAATGACCGCTTACATACGGTTAAAAAAAATTGCTACTGGGAAATTAGTCATTTGCTGGGAAGATTTTGATTACTACCTTCACAATCAGAGATTATTTTTTAGAGACTCCAATTTAAAAGAAAACAAAAAAATTTGGCCCTCGACAGATTCAAGCATTTGCTCAAGTGAAAGAGATATAATACTAAGAAAAGATGAGCTATGAAAACTTAACATCAGGTTCTACTTCATCGGGTGGATTCCTTCAGCTGGATACTACGAACGTCAGCTTTTCCGGTGTCAGCAGCAGTGATTAGAAGTCTTGCTTTTCATCCCCTCCTCAATCCCTGCATAATGCCCGCACATTCATTATTGACCTTTTTGCATGACCTTTATTGCGCCTCACTGTCAGGAACCTTTGACTGAGCTGTACCGTGACTCCGAACTGGTGGTCGTTGTTAAACCTGCGGGACTGTTAAGCGTTCCCGGCCGTCCACCCAACAATAAGGACAGTGCTCACGCCCGCCTGCTTGCCATTGAGCCGGAAACCCGGGTGGTCCACAGGCTGGATATGTCCACATCCGGGCTCATGGTGTTCGGCCTGAATGCAGCCAGCCACAGAGAACTGAGCCGACAGTTCCAGGATCGGGAAGTGGAGAAAGGGTACATTGCAGAAGTCTGGGGAACGCCGGAACAAGACTCCGGAGAGATATCCCTGCCATTGATTTGCGACTGGCCTAACCGACCCAGACAAAAGGTGGATCATGAGCAGGGAAAAAAGGCCCTGACCCGGTATTACTCCATGGCCGGTGATGGTAAACACGGCAGGGTCTGGCTGGAGCCCGTGACAGGCCGGTCTCACCAACTCAGGGTTCACCTGGCTGAGCTGGGACACCCTATTCTGGGCTGTGAGTTTTACGCTCATGATGAAGCCAGAGCAGCGTCTGACCGTTTGCGCCTGCACGCCAGCCTTCTGACATTCAAACACCCTGCCACGTCAGAAACCATGAGATTTGAGAGCCAGCCTCCTTTCTGAGGGCTGGCGGAGTTGAGTTTTTACAGGAAAAAAGTAAACAAGGGATTCATGCCCATAGCGGGAGCCAGAACAACAGGGTAACGGGCGAAAACGCCTATTGATGAGTGCGTTCACCCATTAAAGCGGCCACATGATACAGACGTGCAAATGTTAGAAAAGCAGAATTATTGCTTACTGATATATAAAAATACTGATAGATGGATTTTGTTCTAAGTAGAAACCTCGGAAAGAACAACCGATTGTACGAAAGTCCACATTCGATCACTTCGTTTGTTCCCTTTTTATTTTCCTGTCCGATGTCGGCCTGGTAAAAATCCCGATAGCCAGTGTTATCGCTTATCCTGATCACAGACCTATTAAGGAGAAGCCTCCATAGTCCACTTTTTCGAGGGCTGTGATACTGCCTGCAGTTTTCCACAGGGGGTCCTGATGAATGCCTGCCAATTCATTTTATAAAGCCTGCACCAGACTGTTTGACAGGCCTCATCGCTCGACCAGCAAATCATTCACCATCAAAGTCAGACGCAGTTTGCCTGCCGCTCTGATACTTTCAGTGTCTTTCTCAAAGATTGCTTTTGCTCATTCCACTGACAGGCATGAACCCGCTGCTTTTGAACTGTTCAAAACTTTTACCGGCGAAATTCAGGGGAGCCTTTACCGGAGTGCGCGAAAAGCGGGTGTTTCAAGCTCATTCATTCATAAGTTTGCGGCCATTTTCCGATATAAGATTGATTTCAGTAAAGATCTGAAGGCTGGTGATCGCTTTAAACTATTGACTGACAATTCCCTGAAAAACAAGAAGGGAGCTGGCGGTGTCATTCTGGCTGCCCGACTCTATCAGAAGGACGAAATCCACACGGCGGTTCGCTACAGCGATGGGAAGTACTATACACCGGAAGGAAAAATACTCGGCAGCTCTTTCTCCCGGTACCCTCTGGGTAAAAAGGGCCGGGTCAGTTCCGGTTTTAATCCAGCCAGGAAGCATCCCATCACCGGCCAGATTCGCCCGCACAATGGAACAGATTGGGCTGTGCCCGTAGGAACTGCCATTTATGCTCCAGCTGACGGCGTCATCGTCAAAGCAAAAACCAATCACCCGGCAGCCGGTCACTTTATCGAAATGCGAAACGGCAGTCGCTATGTCACCCGGTACCTTCATCTGAGCAAACTGCATGTGAAAGAAGGGCAAAAGGTTCGCAAAGGCGATTTGATTGGTAAAACCGGAAATACCGGTTTGTCCACTGGTCCCCACTTGCATTACGAACTGTTTATCGATGGCAAGGCAGTGGATCCTATGACCGCGAGACTGCCAACCGGTGAACCTTTGCAAGGTGATGCATTGAAGCGATTTAAAAAGACCACACAACCGTTGATCGCAGCCATGAATCAGAATCAGCAGGAAACACTCCTTGTCAGTAAGGCAAGCAGTGCTCCTGATAACTGGCTAACTCTGAAAAACACTGACGCATTTTAAAATCATTGTGAACAACTCCATGGTGCGAGGTATCATTGACATGCCTGCCACTGGGTTCAGTAGCAGGCATTACGCAGAATAAAGACAAGAATAACAAAAACGCTGCTTTAGCAGGTTTCATTAGAATGAGGCCCCCTATGCAAATACGACCCCTGACTGAATGGCTCGAAGCCTATGGTGAAAGTCACCAGGACCCCACCAACAAACAGATTCACTGGATCTGCGTTCCGGCAATCATGTTCAGTATTATTGGCATTGTCTGGTCTTTCAGCCCTGCTGCGGTCATTGTGGTCATGGCCATGACCCTGATTTTCTACTTTATGCTGTCTCTGCCTTTATCTCTGGCCATCATTGCCTTATACGCAGTTATGAGTTGCATCGCCGCCAGCCTTGGTGAGTATTTACTGACCCTGAGCATTACTGTTTTTGCGGTGTCCTGGATCTTCCAGTTTATCGGCCACAAGATAGAGGGCAAAAAACCCTCTTTCTTTGAAGACATTCAGTTTCTGCTGGTCGGGCCACTCTGGTGTCTGAATTTTCTTTTTAAGAAGTGGAATTTAAGGGTCTGACAGGGTGTTTTTATCGGTAACACCCTCTAAAAACCCAAAACATTCTTTGCAGTCCATTGAGTGGCTATTCCATGGTAAGAAAAAACAACAGGGTCTGGTGCCGGATTTAGCCAATAGTACTCAAATTAACTCTGGAATTGCTGACCTCAGGCAGATCCTCAGTGCAAACTACTCGGGAGCATGAGATCGCTTGAGCTATTATGATGTACCCTTTACCGTGAACCTTAGCAGCCTGTCGGACTTAAGACTGTCCTACTGCGGTTGCAATAAATTGGTCTAAAAATCCCTGTTTCTTCGTCAAATAGCTCGCTATTCTCCTCAGAAACAGAGATTTTTATCCTCAATTTCTTGCAATCCTCGCTACGGACGCTTAAGTCCGACAGGCTGCTTAGAGAACAAAACCTGGAAGCCAATGAAAAAACTCAAAAATGAAAGCGAACTGGTCAAAGAAGCTCTGAGAGTCGGAGCCATTTATGCCCAAAAACGCAAAGTAGCTCAGTTTGAACCGACAGATTCCGCCAAGCAAAAAATTGAATATCTATACCGCCTGCTGGTTCATGACAAGTTGATACAACCTCTGGTGAAAGGGGAAGAGTCAGAACAAAGCATGAAGCGCAAACTGGCGCTGTGGATATCTCGCCAACTGCCAGAAAATCATCCGCTGTTGAAATAAGCGCCCTGAATTAGGCCATTAGAAGTCATAGCTGATTTAATGTTCGGCGCTGCGGACATTTTTTTCATGGCAAAAAGCAGTAATTACAGTAAACTTCCCGGCTCGAGCAGCTCTGAGCTAAATCCAGTTCCCAGCAAATCGTGGAAGTGGCTTAAAGGTCCGGATGCGCTGCATTTGCATTATCAAAAAAACCTTTACTGGTAATCATGACCCTGACTCTGCGCTGCCCCGTCTGCCACGAATCTCTGACACAGTCATTCCATACCTCCGGTGCGGGTCTGGGCTGCATCCGGAATCACCAGTTTGATCGAGCCAGACAAGGGTATTTCAATCTTCTTCCGGGGCATAAAAAACGCAGCAAAAACCCCGGCGATGACAAAACAATGGTTCAGGCCCGAACCCGTTTTCTGGACAAAGGCTACTATCAGCCGGTGGCTGATTCACTTGCCAAAACTCTGGACAGCCTTGAGAAATTTTCAGAAAGTAATCGGTCTATTCTTGATGCCGGTTGCGGTGAAGGCTATTACACAGAAAGGCTGCAACAGGCGTTTCCGGGAGCCGCAGTAGTCGGCATTGACATCTCCAGGCCTGCCATAATGGCCTGCTGCAAAAGAAGCAAAACTGTCCAGTGGCTGGTTGCCAGTGTTAATGACATTCCCGTTAAAGACCATGAAGTTGACGTCATTGTAAGTGTATTTTCACGATGCGACTGGAACGAATTTGTGCGACTGTTAAAGCCTGACGGGCATGTTCTGCTACTGTCTCCCGGAGAGAAGCACTTGCTGGAACTTCGTCAGGTTATCTACGAAACGGTCAGACCTTACCCTGTGGATAAACTGCTTGATCAACTTCCTGAAAGTTTTAACCTGACAGAAACAAAAGCGGTTCAGGGCATTATGCAGCTGAACTCAGCAGAAGATATCATGGACTTACTGGCAATGACCCCGCATTACTGGCATGTCAAACCTTCCCAGAAAGAAAAGCTGGCCAGCCTGGGTGCTCTGCAGTGCCGCTTTGATATGAAACTCTATGTGATCCAACGCGCATCACACAAAAGATAGAAATCTGAGCTGATTTCGTCGGGGTCTTGCTCTATTATCCGTCTCTCCCTTCCCCGAGATTGTTATACGATATGGCCAGCCCCCGGAAGAAAACCGATTCATCCAAAACCCGTGAAGAGGCTATGTCTGTAGCCAGGGCCACCCAGCGACCCGGCCAGAGCAAAGAGCAGACCAGGCTGATCGCCCAGGGCATCCAGAAAGGCATTGAGCACTATAAAAAGCAGCAAAAAGCCAAAGCCAGAGAACTCGACAAACACCTGAAAAAAGTTAAAAGGCAGGTAGAGAACCCTGCCGCAGAAACTGAAACCATCACTAAGGAATTGACCCGCTATAGACAGCATTGGCTGCCCTGGCTTTTACTGGCTCTGAGCTGGGCAGCATTTACCGCTTACCTTTTTGCGTCTGAAGTCTAAAACTTCAGATTTTCTGGCTAGAAGACCCTGTCCACCAGCAGAGCGCACAAAACAGTAATAATCACGATACCCGCCAGATTCAGAATCAGGCCACTTCGAATCATCTGACGAATCGATAACAGCCCCGAACCAAACACGATTGCATTGGGGGGAGTGGCAACGGGCAACATGAAGGCACAACTGGCGGCTATGGCTGCCGGAATAGCCAGAACTTCCGGGTCCAGGCCAAGGGAGACAGCCAGCGCACCCAGAGGCGGCAGGAAGGCAGCCGTAGTCGCTGTATTACTGGTAATTTCAGTCAGGAAGATAATCACAGAAACCACCAGGGCTATGGCGGCAATGGTAGGCAGTCCATCCAATACCTGGAAGTTGCTGGCAATCCATTCTGCCAGCCCTGTTTTACGGATAATTGCCGCCAGACTCAGACCGCCTCCAAACAGCAGCAAAACATCCCAAGGCAACCTGCGAATATCTTTCCAGTTAAGAAGAAAGTCGAGCTTTTCACCCCAGCGGACGGGAATGATAAACATCAGCAGCCCACCAGTAAGGGCTATGGCAGTGTCAGTGAGCTTTATGTCTGGTAAAAAGCCGGACAGCCAGGGTCGGAAAACCCAGCATAATGCGGTCGTAGTAAAAATTACTGCCACCCATTTTTCAGCCCTGCTTAAGGAACCCATTTCAGCTAATTGCTCTTTTAAAGACAGGCGTACAGATTCATTTTCTCCCGGACGAAGCTCATAGCCCCCGGAACTGAGCCACCAGCCCGTGACCAGCAGCATTAACAGCGTCGCAGGCATACCTACCAGCATCCATTGAGCAAAGCCAATTTCAATGCCGTATTGTTCGCTGAGAAAAGCTGCCAACAGGGCATTGGGTGGTGTTCCGATCAAAGTGCCAAAGCCGCCGATGGAGGCGCCATAGGCAATAGCCAGAAGCAGAGCCGCAGGAAAGTGTCCGTGAGAACCCCGTTCTTCTTTCATCATTGCGATCACTGACATACCAATGGGTAACATCATTATGGCCGTTGCAGTATTGGACACCCACATACTGATAAAGGCGGTGGTAAGCATGAACCCTATGACCTGCCGGCGTTCACCGGTGCCAGAAGCCAGCATGGTCAAAAGCGCAATCCGCCGATGCAGGTTCCAGCGCTCCATAGCCAGACCCAGCATGAAGCCTCCCATAAACAGATAGATGACAGGGTGTGCATAAGCCGAAGCAACCTTATCCAGAGATAACAGGCCAACTAACGGAGCCAGCAGAAGAGGTAACAGTGCGGTCACTGAAATAGGGAGTATTTCCATGGACCAGAAGACCGCCATCATCAGTGCCAGACCAGCACACTGCCAGGCAGCAACAGGCATATTCTCAGGTGCAGGCAGCACCAGGGTCATCACAAACAATGCCCCCCCTGAGATCAGCCCAGTCAGCCAGATGTAAGGGTTAGCCCCCGCTTCCAGCTCTGTTGAGGAGGGTTGTTTGCTCATGGTCTGTTCCTTGGAAGTATTCTGTTTATAAGTCGGTCAATTCCCTGATTTATTCACCCGTCTACCTCCAAAAATCCAGATACCGCCCTCTTCCATAGTGTGCAAACGGTCATTCTGACCAATTTTTACCTGAGCAATATGACAATTTTTATTCTACGCTTTGTCGGATTATCAAAATAAAATTATGAATGACTACGGCAATGGACTCCTTATTTTCTGTCAAACTCTTTTCAGTCAGAATTGCTTTCTTTATGAGCTTTGTACTGATGCTGTGTTTAGCGGCATCAACGTATCAGGCAAAAGCAGCTGACAGGCCCTCCTGTGACATGCCTGTGTGTTCGAAACACAGCATGGCTATGGAACCGGACGGCAGCGGGGGGCACTTCTGTCTTCAGTGCATGTCAGATGAAATCAATAAGTTGGAAGATGATATGGAGTTTCAGCTAACCTATGGCTATGCTGCTGAAACGGTTTCGACAGAAGCTGAACAAAGCCCCTATTACAACGTTAGAGATCATACCTCTTCACTGGCGGACCTGATGGAAAGGGCCCGTTTGTTACTCGATCCGGGGCAGGCAACAGGCGGCTATATTTCTTCTTCTGCCATGGTGAGTTCACGTTCCGGTTTATCGCTGCCAGCCACTGCCAAATACAGCTTTGAAGGGACGGCAGAGCACAAGACCAGCTTACCCACTCACGATGACCCCCGCGAAAATCTGGCCGTCGAATCATTGCCT
The DNA here is from genome assembly GCF_049310145.1 of Endozoicomonas sp. ALD068. Classification (NCBI taxonomy): domain Bacteria; kingdom Pseudomonadati; phylum Pseudomonadota; class Gammaproteobacteria; order Oceanospirillales; family Endozoicomonadaceae; genus Endozoicomonas; species Endozoicomonas sp. ALD068. The sequence goes on along the minus strand of NZ_JBLYNU010000004.1, from coordinate 6,136,221 downwards.
GCTGAAATGATAACGACAACCACTCCATCTGTTGCTCACAATATTATTGAACCCGCCGAACAAGGAGGTCATGAAGAGTTTCAAACCGTGCGGACTTCTGTGCAGGATTCAGAAGGTTCATCTATTGCTTACAACCTTATTGAACGACTTGAAAAGAGAGGTTATGGAATATCAGGCACTCATGCTTCAGCCCTTCCACCCGGGGAAGCCATGTTGCTGCTGAGAGACAAGGTGGAACTGCCTGTCCTGCTCCCACTGTTGTCGCATTTTAATATCGAATTTGCAGCTCAATCCCTGTTGAATCTCAAGTCGCTTTTGCTTTCAAGTAAATACCTTATTATCCGGATGACCCAAAAAGATGGGATGATCACGGTTATCCATATTCACCCTGTAGAAAACCAGCAGGCTCTGATTATTACAGAGCTGGGTCTGCAGAGTTCGCCCATTTGTATCGAAAACCTGCCCCTCCTTCTAAGTGCTTTTGTGTACCATGAAGGGGTGACAGAACTGGCTGTTTTTACTCACGAGGCTGTCCCAGACGATCCCGCCCCGTCATCAGAAGGCGCTACTGCCGGGGCTATACTGACTCAATCTCTAACAGTCGCCATCATCGAATATATCCAACGACTGGGGGTTTCTTCACAAGAATATCCTCCTATCGAACATACCGGCGCTATACGGGAACTTAAAAAGACTCAGGATCAGGCCAAACTTGCGCTATCAATGCCAGATTATGGCTTCCAGCAAAATCCAGCTGAAGGTGATGCTTTGCAGAATGTCGAGGCTCTGACCGAAGCACGAACCCCCTTTATCGCTCAATTGATAACCCCGGACCAACAGGTCACTGTGATTAACTTTCAGCCTGAAGCATCGGGCGATGTTATGCTGAGCCTGTCAGGACAGCACTTCCTCATAGACAGGAGAGAGATAGGTGCCTTGTTTGACTGGATCATCAACCAGTTTAAGCCGCTGATACAGATTTTTATTCTGGCACCTATCTATCTCTAAGCCCACGTCCGCGCTTTTTCCTCAGCTCTGTTATAATCCGGGCCCAAACTGCATTGCCGCACAGATTTGAATGATGCAGACTTTTCACGGTAGAGAGTAAACCTTGAGTACACAACCTTTTTCCGACTTGCCGCTGCCCGAAGCGCTGCTGCACAACCTGGAGCAGATTGGCTACCGGGAAATGACCCCTATCCAACAAAAAAGCTTACCTCTGGCCATGGCTGGCAGAGACCTGATTGCCAAAGCCAAAACCGGCAGTGGTAAAACGGCAGCCTTTGCCATTGCTATGCTACTGGGCATTCATCAACGCTTTTTTGGTTGCCAGGGACTGGTGCTGTGCCCGACTCGTGAACTGGCAACCCAGGTCGCCAACGAGATTCGAAAACTGGCTCGCTACCGCCAGAACATCAAGGTCGTTACCTTGTGTGGTGGGCAACCTATTGGTCCACAGATCAACTCACTCTCCCATGGTGCCCATATCGTCGTCGGTACACCGGGAAGAATTCAGGATCATTTGCGTAAGCGAACACTGACTATCGAGCATCTAAAGACGGTGGTATTGGATGAAGCCGACCGTATGCTGGATATGGGATTTATTGATGCCATTGAAAACATTCTGGATCACACCCCGCCAGACAGGCAGACGCTGCTTTATTCAGCCACCTACCCCAGACAGATCAGGACTTTGAGCCAAAAGTTCCAGTCTGAACCTGAAGAGGTCACCGTTGAGTCAGTGCATACTCACCAGCACATTCAACAGTTTTTCTATCAAGCTGAGAATAGTGATAAATCAGAAACCCTCCGCAAACTGCTCAACCATCATCAGCCCGCTTCTACTGTTATCTTCTGTAATACCAAACAGACCTGTAAAGAAGTTGGAACATACCTTTATGATCAGGGTTACAAGCCACTGGTACTCCATGGTGATATGGAACAGCGAGAACGAGACCAGATGCTGGTAAGATTTTCAAACCAGAGTGCCGACATTTTGATTGCTACTGATGTCGCAGCCCGGGGTCTGGATATTGATGATCTGGCCGCCGTCATCAATTATGACCTGAGTCGGGATCCGGAAGTCCACATCCACAGAATCGGGCGAACAGGTCGTGCCGACAAGGAGGGGCTGGCCTTAAACCTGCACACCTCCCGTGAGCAATACAAGCTGGATGCTATTGCCGATATCTTGCGGACGAAACTGACTTTTGGTGATCACAGAGCACTGAAGCCAGCAACACAGCCACCCTCAAAAGCCCCAATGGTGACACTGGCTATTGACGGAGGAAAAAAGAACAAGGTGCGCCCTGGTGATATTCTGGGTGCTCTTACTGGTGACGCTGGCATTCCGGGAGATCAAGTTGGCAAAATCAATATCTTTGATTTTGTCGCCTATGTGGCCATTAAAAGAGAAAATGCCCGAAAAGCCTTGGCTCGCCTTGAACAGGGCAGAATTAAGGGCCGGAAGTTTAAAGTTCGCAGACTCTGATAACTCCCGTGTTTTAAGTGCTCACGGCCCATAACACATCCAATTTGTGTTATGAGCCGGGATCTTTGGAAACCGCCTCCTAAATCAAGGGGTAATACACTTGACCTTGCTCCAGTCCAGTTTTTTCGCTTCCTGAGTTATCTGTTCATTGCAGACATAACAGTAGTTGCGGTTGTGATCACTATCGTGTTTGACTTTTCTGCCAATAATGCAGTGACCCTTCATATCCATGCAGAACCTTGGTTCGTAGTTGAAACGGGCACACTCACCCAGATCCCTGGCAGAATGCTTCATTTCCTGACCGTCCCGAATCCAGTAATGGCCGTTATGAGTCCCTATATCAAACTTGCAGACATCAATGTTGCCTTTAACATATTCAGGGAACCTGCATACCTGATTTTCCGATGCCAGGTCTGAGAAAACCTGATTTTCGTAATAACGAGACTCACCCAGCTCACAGCGCTCGCCATCGGCTGATTTAGTACCAAAAGAGAAGTAACGGCGCTCTTCTCCACGAACTTCTTCAGTTCCGCTACCCGTACAGAACCTGAGTCCCTGCGTGGCAGGCTCGTGTTCCTGGGTAGGTTTGTCTCCACCACCGGGGGTTGATTCTCCCTGATACTCTCCATCCTTAGCATCAACCTCGGGCTCACCTGTCGGTAGATCACAAAACTCAAAAACACGTTTTGATAGAAAAAGTTCAGTACTAATTCCCGCAGGGTCCTTCAAATAGGGATTAGAGGTTTCTGCTTCCTGTAACTGAGTGTAATTGGCCAATAGCCACTGAAACTCATAACCGTAAGAGCTATTTCCGTTGGAATCCATATACAAGCAGGCCAGAACCTCGCCGCCTTCTACCCCCTCAAAAGACACATGCCCAACCTCAATGCCAGAGCGTGTCGGCGAATTCGTCACACAAAGTGGCACATCGTCAATAGACTCAATGATTTCAGAGAGGGCATCGACGTTATACGAGCTGCTGGAATAGGTAGAAAGCCAACACGCTTTATTTGCTTCCGCATGTGCCATAGACAGTGAAAGGAAAGCCCCAGTCAGACTGGATAAAGCCATTCGAACTAAACGCATCAGAGTTCACCACTGCTAAAAATTGATAATTCAGAATCGGCTGCCTTAGAACTTTTGGAGTTATCTTTTTCTAGACACAGTTATATAGACGAAGTTAGGATTTATCGCCACATCCTCTCCCTCAGGGACATGAAATATCACTGAGCATTGGCTATAGGTAAAAGTCAGCATGGGAGCCAGTGCTCACAAACGGTAATTTTGTTATTTTTATCTAAGCAATAACGACAAATGAAAAAATCGATTCTGACGGCTGTCATCCTGGCGGCCAGCTCTACCCTTGCCCAGGCAGATATTATTGGCGCAAAACTGGGTTACAACTATTGGAATACTGCCGATCACGGTGACTTTCACACTGTTTACGGACAGATAGAGCACCCCATCCCACTGCTCCCCAATCTCGCGGCAGGTTACAGCAAACTCAATCATGACAAGCTGAAATTCGACAGTTACGATGCCTCCGGCTACTACGAAATTCTGGATAATGGCAATATTGCCCTGGACCTGGGTCTGGGGGTTCGTCGCTTTGACAGCGGTAAATACCGGGACGCCTCATTCAGCGATACTATCCCCATGTTAACTGCCGATGTGGAGCTGTTTCAGGCCAGCACTATCAGCTTTTACAGCAAGCTGTTCGCAGGTCGCTCTGAAGATACTGACTTTAACGATCTGGAAGTGGGTGCCCGTTTTTACCTGTTTGTCGGCCTGAAACTGCAGGCTGGCTACCGCCTCTACGAAATCGATATGGATGGCACCAAGGGCATCTATAACGATGAAAGCATCAAGGGCTTTAATCTGGGTCTGCACTGGGATATCTGACCTATCCCTCACGTAAAGCTGGCTCCTGTGAGCCAGCTTCCTGCCTATTCTGACAAATCTGCTAGACTTTCCTGATTGAAGAAAACTAACTAACAAAATGGCAGGTTACGGTGGACGGAACAAGCCGGGGTGAGCCCTCTCCCCAAACAGGGAATATTCCCCCTCCTCAATCTTTAATGGGCTCTGAGCAGGAAAGCGAAGTCACAGGTGAACATCATCATCGTGCTATCACTCCCACCAGCGGCGAAAATCTGGTAGCCAGAGCAGCTGTTGCAGCTGGCAAGGACGAGCAGTTGTCACAACGAAGCGTCAGCAGGAAGAAATACACTCCGGATGAAATGGCCGAAATGGGCTATAAGGTCGAAAAGTCCCGGAAAGCCATTGCAGCATTTCTAATAGAGAATGGCTTAAATGAAGGGGTACCCGAACTTAAATGTGAACTTTACGATGGCTACAAAGAGTCCACTCAGGTCCTGTTCGTAGAGATGAAACGGTTACTGGATGCGCATTTTTCTAATGTGAACCGGATGTACCAAGTGCTCCAGTCGGATTACAGAGCGTATGGAAAACTGGAAAGCACCGCCAGAAGAGCTGCCAGATCGCGACGGGTCAGCGAAGAGGAACAGAATCTCCTGAAAGACCTCGTCATTCTGGGAAATTCTGACAAACGCTACAAGGAGTACTGGCAAGAGAAAAAACGGATACTCCTTTATGCCAGTCTTTGTGGAATACGCCTTAGCACAGCTCTCAAAGTGATTCCTAAACTTGATGCCATACGAGGGAGCGAAACCTTCCGCCAAAGGATAGAAGACTTTTTGCCCCAGTCCATTGAATGCATGAAAATGTACCAGGAAGTCATTCAATGTCAGCTGGGGCTTGAACAATATTCAAAACTTGAAGAAAGCCTTAATGCCCACGATAGAGCGGCCTTCGGGGCAGCCATGCTGGCTGATCTGGCCATGGATGACTACATGCCCACTGACGGTAAGGATAAACTTCGTCAAATGCTGGCGACCCATTCCTGCTGCTTCATCCAGTGGCTGACTGACTTCGACCCGGAGCAGCCACAAGTAGTGAAGCTGTGTAGCTGGAGAGTCAAGCATCTGATCAATGCCGCCATTCTGGCAGACAACCCCAAACAAGCTGAGCGCTTCTTACAGTTCTTCCGGAAACAGATGGAAGCAAATAATCCTGACTTTGCCCCACAGGATGTTTTCTCACTCTGCCATTCCCTAATTACATCGCTAGCCTATCTTTATGACCGCCCTGAACCACTGGCCCACTTTAAAGCACGGCTGGAAGGGACTTTAGCTCCGTTAACTGAGTTAGTAACCCTGATCAGAACCATTAACAAGAAAAAAATGCTAACTGACAACCTATGGGCTGCGCTGGTGTACCTTTTTGAGCGGATCAACAACGACTACCAATTAGTAATAAAGGATCTTCGTGAGCGCGAAGCAGGGGTCGTTCAGATAGCTTCCGACCTGATTAGAGAAGAAGAAGAGGAACAAAAGCAGATCAAAGAAAAACTGGAGGCCAGAGCAAAAAAACGTCGGGAAAAAGAAGAACAGAGACAGGAGGCCCAATGGCAGAAAAAGCAGGCCACACAGGCCGCAGCCGCAGAGAAGAAGCCGGAGCCCCCTGAGCCAAAGCCCTATGACCTGGAAAGTACTCTGAGCAAGGCTACCGAGGCGTTTGCCCGAAAAGAGCCTATTGGCGTTCTGAACAACATCTTCAAGAAAGTGATTCAACATCCCCGGGTCAGCGGCTTTGACAAGGCTCAGGCTCACTACAGTTATGCAGACATGGTGACTTCCAGGCTTCGGCGTCAACTGGAGTCTGTTCACAAAATGATTGAGCCCGTTTATGCCTTCAGTGAAGCTCTGGAAAATCAGGGTCCGCCTGAGCTGGAGAAAGACATCAAATTCAGGAAAGCACTGAGGCAGTTCAAGCTTAATATGCAGAAAATCAGTATCAACACCCTGATCATGAATAAGGCCGTCACAGAAGCACAGGAGATTTTCTTTAGCCTTAATGAAGATCAGCCAGAGTTTGTTGATGCACTGGTGGACCTTCACAATGACATGGAGTACTTGGTTGCACAGGGAAAAGCCGTCATTCAATGCTGCAAGGACATTCCAGATATTTATGCCCGACGGGGTCAAATGATTCAGCATTACAAGCTGTCTAAAAAAGTTGGCTCACAGCGGCGCAGCGAGTTAAGAAGTGACTCAGAACGACATCGCGAGCTAAGCGATCACATCAAGGATCTGGAAGCACTCGGCAAAAAGCTCGATACCAGTATGGGAATGCTGGAAAAAACCCTTACATGTGAACAGGCGGCTCAATTCCGACAGACGCTTTCAATCGCGAAAACAAACACCCCGACGCCGGATGAAAAAACCAGCCCTGGTTCCATTGAAGACAAGCAGCAGACCCTGAACCCTGATGATCCGGGCCCTGCGCCTGAAATTAGTAATGATTCTGCACAGGGCTCTCTGCCCGAACCGGCAACCTCATCCATGGCAACCCCTCCGGTAGCTACTGCTGAGTTTTCAAAGGACTCCGACGAAGGGGAGATAGAAACCCCACCAGTTGCTGATATTGAAGAAGCTCATGGGGTTTTGCTACCCCTGAAGCTGCCTATTCCCGAGAACATGATGGTCGCCCTGGGCTTTTCGATCATAGAGCACAAGCTCATTGCACCCATGAAACTCTACGATTCAGAAAGCGTTCAGGAAAAAAATCTGACCGCTGCAAAATCCAGAAAAGGCAAAAAAGGGAAGCGGCAGGGGCAAAGAGAAAAAGCTCCAACAGAACCTCAAGCCACCGCTGTTAAAGAGGAAAATGCCGATCCCGGTGAATTGGGCCTGAAACTCCAGACAAGGCTCTGTGACTATCTTGAAGTGCTCAATGAGACCGGAAAAACACCTGATGGCAAAGCTGTGCCTGAGAAGCTGAATGTAAAAGCAATGCTGGCAAGAGTGAAGCAGGGTACTTTTCTGAAAGACTCCGGGTACTTTGGCGTTGACTTTACCTTTCTGTCAGATGCTCTGAACATTCCTGTTCAGGCTAACCTGCCATTGAGCAACAGGCTCTACTTTCGGCCAGGTCTGGTTAGGCCCCAGCAACTCGACCTCTGGACAAACCCGGAACCCCACCTGCATCTGGAATACCCCACTTATTCCGGAGAAGAACACCAATGGTTTGCTTCTATGGAGCATTACTTTCAATCCGGTTTTGAGGAGGATTACCAGTTGTTTACCAAGGAAGCCAAACCCAAAAAGGCAGGCAATAAGTCCAAGAAACGATCGTGAACCACTCATTAGGCCTTTTTATAACTTTCGTCTTCACAGGCAGGAGTCTCCTGAAAGCAGATGCTATACCTTTAGAAACAGTCATTTGAAATACCAGCAAGGATGCCGTCGATGTCGAAACAGCTCTTTCAGGCCCCTCACAGTCAGGAACTGGCCACTATCACCGAATACCTGCTCACTGGAGGAACACTGGCAGAAGCCAACCAGATGAGTGAGAAGGCCCTTGAGTCCATTTATTCCCATGGCTACAACCAGTACCAGAATGGTCATTTTGAAGAGGCTGCCAAAATCTTCCAATATCTCTGCTTTTATGACCACTGGAATGCCCGCAACTTTCTTTGCCTGGGTTCCTGTCAGATGATGCTGAAAACTTACGGTCAGGCCATCAAAACCCTCGAATACGCCGCGCGAATGGATATCAGTAATCCACTGGCCAAAGTCTATATGGCTGATTGCTACCTGGCTCTGAAGGAAGGAGGCATTGCTGAAGTGATTTATAAAAGCGCCCTGAAAGATGCCAGAAAACATCAGTTTAATCATCTGGAGCTGAAAAGAGTCGAGAATCTGCTCCAGACCTTTGAGGACGAAAAGGGAGGGCAGTCCTGATGGTCGATTCAGTTAATCGCAATGAAGCTATTTTAGTCCCAACGCAGGCAGAAGCTCTAAAAGAGATTGAGAAGACTAACACGGTCTCACAGGGCTATGAGTACAAGAACTCGGCATCAGTCAGAACCGGGGAAGGTCAGGTTGATCTGCCTCCCGGTGGTTCAGAGGCTCCTTCCATTCCAGAACCCGACTCAATGAATGCGGGCCAACTGGATGACCTTGAAAAGCATTTAACCCAACAAACCACAGCCAAACTGCGAGGCGAGATTGGCGGCATGTTTGGTGAAAGCCCGAACTCAATTACCAGTAGCCGACCAGAGTTAATGACTGTGGCGGTATCTGAGACTGTTCTGGATACCGAAGCCAAACTGTCACGGGTGGCGGAAGCCCCTCCTCGGGTCATGCAGCACATTGGTGATTCCGTAGATCAACTTCAAATGGAGCATATTGAGGGCACACTGACCGCCGACAAGCTCGAAGAAATACTGGCTCAGATCAATGCTAGCCTGGAAGACAGCTCGGTTAAATACGCTGAAAACAAGATTGAGATGGCTTCCCTTGATGCTCAACAGCGGCATGATAGTAATATCGAGCGTATTCGGGAACACATTGAAGAGGCTAACAGCGCCAGTGCCGAAGCTACAGCCAATCCTGACAATATTTTCCTGAAAGCCCTGTCTTTCCTGTTCCCGCCTGTCATGCTGTGGGAAACCGCACTGATGATTGACCGGGAGGTCAACCCCGGCAAAGACAACTCTCATCTAAGTATATTTTCTAAAAATGAAATCGACTTTATGCTGCAGCAGACCGGGGAGGCCGATGCGAGTTTAATCAGACATGCAAGCCCCATTATGCCAGCTTCCATGGTGGAAATCGGCACCTCTGAACGAACCGATAATCACCCATCAAAAACCGATGATACCCAAGAGCGCAAAGAAGCCTTTGATGAATCGGGCTCTCCAGTGAGCGATGCCACTGAAGGCCTTCAGATTGCCAGCGAAGGTCTTGATCACTTTGAGAGAAGAAAGGCTCTGCTCCAGACTCTCCAGCAACAGGCTGAATCGGAAGAAGCCAAGAAAAAGCTTGAGGCAGCTATCAACGCACTGCAAGGCGGAGACCCTGCTCTGGCAGAAGAGATTCTGGGCTCTCAGGGACTGGATAGCAGTATCGGAGACAGCATGAGTGCGTCAACCGGTGATAAAGAGCTTACAGAGGCAAAGGATATTAAGAGGTTTGTCGATGACATATCCGGTGTTCCTGACGAGGTGCTCTCTTCCATGAAGGATGCAGACGGTGAACTGAGCCTGATCAAGCGCTTCACCTCTGTGTAAGTACCTGACCACCCTGCCTTTGCCATGAATCAATGATGTTCATACCGAGGCAGGGATGGTTTATCACCACATCACTTCGGTTTCATCTCATCCCCTGGCTGCAATTCGTGCTATCAAAGCGACGCATTTTTTGAAAAAATAGTGCCCCTTCAGAAAGAGCAGATAAAACCAGAACATTCATGAGTCACTCCTCCCTGCAGCAACCGTTGCCTGCCAAGGAACTGTTTTCCTACCCAAAGTATTGGGCTGAATGCTATGGCACAGCGCCTTACCTCCCCATGACCCGAGCAGAGATGGATGAGTTAGGCTGGGATTCCTGCGACATTATCATTGTCACAGGCGATGCTTACGTAGATCACCCCAGCTTCGGTATGGCAGTCATTGGCCGTTTCCTGGAATCCCAGGGCTTCAGGGTGGGCATTATTGCCCAGCCAGATTGGAGCAACACAGCAGACTTTATGCGTCTGGGTAAGCCCAACCTGTTTTACGGTGTCACCGGTGGCAACATGGACTCCATGATCAACCGCTACACCGCCGACCTGAAAGTTCGAAATGACGATGCTTATACACCGGATGCAGAGCCGGGCAAACGGCCTGATCGCTCGGTGATTGTTTACAGTCAGCGTTGTAAAGAAGCCTATAACGATGTGCCCGTCGTTATTGGCGGTATTGAAGCCAGCCTTCGCAGGATTGCCCAGTATGATTACTGGAGTAATGAAGTGCGCCGTTCTGTTCTGATGGATTCCACTGCAGATATCCTCCTCTATGGCAACGCTGAGCGAGCCATGGCCGAGGTGGCGGACAAACTGGCTGCGGGCGTTAATATCAAAAATATGGATGATATTCGCGGTACGGTTGTCGTTAAGCCTGGCACACCAGAAGGCTGGACCGAAATAGACTCTACCCGTATCGACTGGCCAAGAGATCCGGGATCTCTGGAAGAAGCCTATGGCACCAACCCATACGAATATGTGCAAGAAGAAGAGTGCGAATCCAAAAAAAGACAGGAGCCGGATATTCAGCCTGTCCGCATTGTTCCACTTCCGCTGCACCGCAAGACTGACTTTGATACCAGCAAAAGCTGTATTCGTCTGCCGTCGTTTGAAAAAGTGCGTAAAGATCCCGCGCTATACGCCCATGCCTCCCGAGTGCTGCACCAGGAATCCAACCCCCATAATGCCCGGGTGCTGGTGCAGAGACATGGCAACCGGGAAATCTGGGTAAACCCGCCTCCCATTCCTCTGGAAACGCCGGAGATTGATGGTGTCTTTGCCCTGCCTTATCAGCGCAGGCCACACCCATCCTATGGTGATGCAAAAATTCCGGCCTACGACATGATCAAAACGTCCGTGAATATCATGCGGGGCTGCTTTGGTGGTTGTACCTTCTGCTCCATCACCGAGCACGAAGGTCGGGTCATCCAGAGTCGTTCCCAGGAATCCGTCCTGCAGGAACTGGAAGAGATCAGGGACAAGGTGCCTGGCTTTACCGGTCAGATTTCTGACCTCGGTGGCCCAACCGCCAACATGTATCACCTGAACTGCAAGAGTGCAGAGATTCAGGCCAGTTGCCGCCGTCTTTCCTGTGTGTTCCCGGGTATCTGCAAAAATCTGGAAACCTCACACAAGCAAACGACAGAGCTGTACAGAAAAGCCCGTGCCATTCCCGGCATCAAGAAAATCGCCATTGCTTCGGGTCTTCGTTATGACCTGGCAGTAGAAGATCCGGAATACGTCCGTGAGCTGGTCACGCACCACGTCGGTGGGTATCTGAAGATTGCGCCGGAGCATACCGAGAAAGGTACTCTGGACCTGATGATGAAACCCGGCATGGGCACCTACGACGCTTTCAAGAAAATGTTCGACAAGTTCTCCAAAGAAGCCGGAAAAAAGCAGTATCTTATTCCTTACTTCATTGCCGCCCACCCGGGTTGTGAAGACGAAGATATGATGAACCTGTCGCTTTGGCTGAAACGTCACAAATTCCGTGTCGACCAGGTACAAACCTTTTATCCGTCGCCTATGTCTCTGGCAACGGCTATGTACTATTCCGGTCGTAACCCGCTCAAGAAGCTTAATTACAAGGGTGACAGACTTTATATTCCCAAAGAGCTGGAACAACGTCGTCTGCAAAAAGCCTTCCTGCGTTATCACGACTCCAGAAACTGGGATGTCCTCCGTAACGCCCTGAGAAAGATGAACCGCTCCGAACTGATTGGCGATGGCCCCAATCAACTGGTACCTGCGGAAGAACAGAGCAAAGACAACCGCCGACCATACAACAAAAAGCCTGCGGGAAAATTCCAGAAGGCCCGTGGTGGTCAGTGGGATAACCGAGCACCCCGCAAAGAGCCGGTAGCCCGGAAAAAGCCTTCAGCTAATAAAAAGTCCAGATAACCCCTAAAAAAAAGCCCCGAATTCTTCGGGGCTTTTTTATTGACCCTTGCTCGGTTGATGGGGATGGCAAAAAGTGGCCTTGCCAATATTTGCTACATATAGCCAATATTTTTTTAACCGCATCACTGGCGCTCATGCCGCTCAAGGTTCCGGTAGAAATTTTCATGGGAGCCAAAGGAGATCAGCTCCAGTAACAGCTTGCCGTCGTCAAAATAATAAGCCAGCAGGGTCAATTGTTTTGCCATCTTGAATTTATAAACCTGAAGGTGGCTCAGGACGCCTTTCTTCTTATCGCCAATATCGGGATTATTGGCTACGGCTCTGATAGCTGTATCAAGATCCGCTTTCTGGTTGGGCTTGAGTTTTTTCACGGCTCTTGCAAACCGGGCTGTCTGGAGTATCGTTTCTGCTTTAGCCAAAACGGTACTCCGAGACCAGTCCCTGTTTGCGCTCTTCTTCGGCTTCCAGAATATCTTCAATGAAATTAATGGGCAGATCAGGGTTTTCCTTGGCAATCTTGCCAAGGCAGGCCCAATATTCCACCTGTTTTGCCGCCGAGCGTTTTTTGACCTTGCCAACAAGGGTTGCAGCGGTCACCAGCTCTTCATCCAGTCGTAAGGGTCTGCTTGGCATGTTTCAAAACCTACTTTTTGTAACAAATTGCTACAAATATAGTCATATGCATCAAGCCTGTCAAAAGCCCTGACCCTTTTCGTGAAGTCACGAAAAGTGTGCTACCTCTGGTGGTTTATTCCAAGCCAATCTTGCAGCTTAGAGATGGTGCGATGGTGCCGGAGCTGGTAGCAATAATCGGGAAGAAAGCCCCGAAGATTCTGGGGCTTTTTTATTGACCCACAATTTCTTACACTGCCTGACAACCTTATAAGGAAGATGTGATGAATACACAGATTGATCAGGAAACTCAGGACAAACTCGACGCAGCTACTTTTCGCCGCCTGCTGAAGCACCTCGATGATCATAAAGAGGTGCAGAATATTGACCTGATGATTCTGGCGAACTTTTGTCGGAACTGCCTGGGCAAGTGGTACAAAACGGCTGCTGACGATCTGGGTGTTGAAGTGTCCGACAATGAAGCCAGAGAACGTATCTATGGCATGCCCTATTCCCAATGGAAAGAAAAGCATCAGCAGCCCGCATCGGAGGAACAGCTGGCCGCTTTTGAAGCCAGACAAAAGAAGTAGTGCTCTGAATACTGACTGAATACCCAACAAACAGCCATAGTAATGCCAACACAGCCATGAGTTTTTCCGAACAGCCTTGAGCTGTCCGAATAGTCCTTAAGAAGGGAGCTGAGTATGAATCGTTTCCCGCTTCAGATTCACATTCCTAAAGCCAGCCGACTGATTTATGGTTGTATGGGCCTGGGAGGTGAGTGGAACAATAATCCTATTTCCGATCACGACCACACTCTGGCCCATAATGCCGTGAATACAGCACTGGAGTGTGGCATTAACTTCTTTGACCATGCTGATATCTATACCATGGGCAAAGCAGAACAGGCATTCAGCAACGTTATTAAAGCGGAGCCAAAACTTCGCCAGGACCTGATCATCCAGTCCAAATGTGGCATTCGCTTTGCCGACGACGACAACCCCGGTCGATACGACCTTTCTCCCCAATGGATAGAGTTCAGTGTCAATGGCATTCTCGAAAGGCTGGGTACAGAGTATCTGGATATTCTTTTACTGCATCGCCCTGACCCGCTGATGGAACCCGATTTAATCGCCGAAGCGTTTACTCGCTTATACGACAGCGGAAAAGTACGACACTTTGGTGTTTCCAATATGAACCAGCATCAAATCGCCTACCTTCACTCCTGCATCGAACAACCTTTGATCGTCAACCAGTTGCCCATGAGTCTTGCCCGTTGTGACTTTGTGGAAGACGGGATACTGGTCGCCATGAGTGAGAGTGCCGACACTGGCTTTACGCCGGGAATGATTGATTACTGTCGTAAAAATAACGTTCAGCTTCAGGCTTGGGGCTGTCTGGATCAGGGACTGTTCATCGGAAAAGATACCAGTAAGGAACCAGCGGCCGTTCAGGCCACTGCAAAACAGGTTGCCGAGATGGCTGAAGACTATCAGACTTCCGGAGAAGCCATTGCTCTGGCCTGGCTGATGAGGCACCCGGCCAGCATCCAGCCTGTGATTGGCACAACGGATAAAGATCGTATTCGTGCATGCTCTCAGGCGATGGAAGTTCATCTAAGCAGGGAAGACTGGTACAAGCTTTATATCGCCTCCAGAGGGCGGTCTCTGCCTTGATTTGAAAATGACTCAGTAACTCTGACATCGACGAACAATTATTAGAAAACGGGGATGAAGTTATTATGAACCAGAAAGCAACCAGATATCTGGCTGCCACACTCATAGCTACCACTCAGCTGACGGGCTGTTCAGGTCCCTGGAATAATCCTCATCAGGAAAGTTCTGGTCATCAGAACCAGACTGTCTACTACACCAATTTTCAACTCCCCCCCCAGCACTTTGATCCGGCTATTTCGTACAGCACTGATGAAAGTATGCTGATCGACCAGATCTACGAGCCTCCTCTTGGTTATCACTTTCTGAAAAGGCCTTATGAACTGCAACCTCTGGTGGCTGAATCCATGCCAGAGGTTCGTTTTCTTAACGCCAACCACGAGGAGACCACTTTTGATAGCCCTGACATTGCCTTCAGTCGATACACCATCACCCTCAGGGAAGGTATTGTTTATCAGCCTCACCCGGCGTTCGCCAAAAACGGTAAAGGCGATTACGTCTATCTCTTTAACGATGAAAGTGAAACCGTAAACTACAAAGCTCTTTCCGACTTTGGTCAAACAGCAACTCGGGGGCTGGACGCAGACGACTTTCTCTATCAGATCAAAAGGATTGCCGACCCTCACAATAAAGCACCCTTAATTGGCTTCCTTGCTCAGTATATAGACGGCATGAGTGAAGTGACCGAGGAATTAAAAACTGTTGAAAGAGACGGGTGGCTGGATCTTCGTGAATTCAAAATGAGGGGACTGGAAAGAGTTGATGAGCGGACTTTCTCTATTACTATAAAAGGCATCTACCCCCAGTTTTCTTACTGGCTGGCCATGCACTTTTTTGCACCTGTCCCCTGGGAGGCGGATCGCTTCTATAACAACCCCGGGTTCAAAGACAACAACCTGACTCTGGACTGGTATCCAGTCGGCACAGGTGCCTACATGATGACCAGAAATGACCCTAACAGGGAAATCATTCTGGAACGAAATCCTAACTTCAGGGATGATTTTTATCCCACTGAAGGAGCCCCCGGTGATAAAGAGGCAGGGTTGCTTGCTGATGCCGGAGCAAAGGTACCTTTCATAGATAAAGCCATTTTCAGCCTGGACAAAGAAGTTTTGCCTATGTGGACCAAATTCCTGCAGGGATATTACGATCGCTCAGGAGAAAACCACGGCAACGTCACCCAAAACTTTGACCAGGCCTTGACCATCGGCCCCGAGGGTGTAGAGCTTACCGACGAAATGCAAGACAGACAGATCACTCTGTCCCAGGATGTTAAGCCTGCGGTCTACTATATGGGCTTCAATATGCTGGACAATGTGGTGGGTGGTTACTCCCCGAAAAAGCAAAAGCTGCGTCAGGCCATCTCCATTGCCTGGAATTCTGAAGAATATATAGAAATATTCCGAAACGGCTCCGCCATTCCTTTCATGGGGCCCATTCCTCCCGGTATTGAAGGTTCTCTGAAAGCAGAGGCAGGCATCAATCCCTTCACCCACGACTGGAAAAATGGCAAGGCCGTTCGCAAAGACCTTGAATACGCCAAACAGCTTTTGGCTGAAGCGGGCTACCCCAATGGTCGTGATGCTGAAACAGGTAAGCCTTTGAAGCTCTATCTGGATGTCCAGGCCCAAGCCACCAGCAAAAGCCGTGAAGACTGGCAAAAACGCCAGCTCAAAAAACTCGGCATAGAGTTAGAACTCAGAGCGACAGACTGGAATCGCTATAAAGAGAAAATGAGCACAGGGAACCACCAAATGTTCTCCTATGGCTGGTTGGCCGATTACCCTGATCCCGAGAATTTTCTGTTCTTGCTCTATGGCCCTCAAAGCCCTGTCGCCTGTCAATGTGACGGCAACAACAATGCCAACTATAACAATCCTCGCTATAACAGGCTTTTCAAGCAGATGAAGACCATGCAGCCCGGTCCTGAGCGAAATCGGTTAATCGCCGAAATGTTGGATCAGGTTCGCGCTGATGCTCCCTGGTTTACTGGCGAATACCCGAAAGAGTATTACCTGAATAACCAGTGGGTTTCTAATACCAAACGTCATGGCATCTCCAAGGCTACCCTTAAATACCTGAAGATCGATTCAGAAGTGAGAAAACAAAAACAGGCTGAATGGAACCAACCCAATCTTGTCCCTCTGGTGGCAGGCATGGGGGTTTTTGTCGCTTTGTTTATTCCTGCGATTCGCGCCTATAGACGACGCCAGAAGCTGGTCATAAATACCGACAGCTAATAAAAAGCTGAAGAATAATTTTCAGGTTTAAGGACGTTCTACCATGCTTGCTTATATTATCAGACGACTGATTTACGCCATTCCTATTCTTATTGGTGTCAATCTGATTACTTTTTTACTCTTCTTTGTGGTGAACAGCCCTGACGATATGGCACGAGCTCAGCTGGGGGATAAATACGTCACCGAGGAAGCCATTGAACTCTGGAAAGAGACGAATGGCTACCACCAGCCACTGTTTTTCAATCACGAAGAAGAAGGTCTGAAAGCACTGACAGAAACCATCTTTTTCAACAAATCCATCAGTCTCTTCAGCTTCGACTTTGGACGGTCGGAGAGCGGTCGGGATATTACCAGCGATGTTTCCCAGCGCATGTGGCCCAGCGTCATGTTTGCCCTGCCAACACTGCTCATCGGACTCTGGGTCAATATCAGCATAGCCCTTTTAGTGGTTATGATCCGCAATACCGGACTTGAGAAAGTGTTTGTGGTCTCTTTTGTTGGCTTGATGTCTGTCTCTTACCTGTTTTACATCATTGGTGGCCAGTATCTGGTCACCCGTTTGTGGAACCTGGTGCCTGTGTCGGGTTTCCAGCCCGGACTGGGTTCCTTCAGGTTTCTGATTCTTCCGGTTGTTATTGGTGTCATTGCCGGTACCGGAGCCGGAGCCCGACTCTACCGGACACTGTTCCTGGAGGAAGCGAATCAGGATTACGCCCGCACGGCCAGGGCAAAAGGGGTAAGCGAAGTCAGCGTCCTGTTCCGGCACATTCTGCCCAACACCATGATCCCGATTCTGACCAATATCGTGATTGTCATTCCAATGCTGTTTATGGGCAGCCTGGTGATGGAATCCTTCTTTGGCATCCCGGGCCTGGGCAGTTACATGATTGATGCCCTGAAATCCCAGGACTTCGCCATTGTCAGAACAATGGTGTTTATTGGCTCAGTACTCTACATCATAGGCCTGATTGCCACTGACATTTCATACACACTGGTCGATCCCCGTGTCAGGCTGAATTAGGAGAACATCCATGAAACCGGTTATTTTATGGAGTGATGCATTGCTGTTTATCCTACTGGCAGCCATGATCGCATTCATTGTCAGTATCATTCGCAACAACGAGAGTCGTGAACGCTGGAGCAGAGTTTTTCGTTCCCGACTGGGCATGTCCTGCTTTCTGATTATTCTTACCTACATTGTCATAGGTGTTCTGGATTCACTGCATTTTCGCAAGGCGATCGAACCTCTTGAAGGTCAGTATAAAAGTGACGTTTATTACTCCAGTCATATAAACAGTGTTCTGGATCTGGTGCTGGGCGAAATGGGGGAGGACAAGGAAAAAACCTATTCAGCCCCCTTCTCACTGAAATCATACTCCAAGGAAAATATGCAAGATGAACAAGGCAATACTTACCGGGATTATGCCAGCTTGAAACATGCAGGTAAGCATCTGGAATCCTCTGATGACAGGCTTGTGGATATTGCCCTGCAATCATTTCAGGCGCTTCTCACTGGCCTGTTGTTCAGTGCTCTTCTGATTGCTGCCCATGCCTATTGGATGAAAGGTAAAAACAGCATCTACCCGTGGAAAACGGCCTATATAACCCTGGCAATTATTATTTGCCTGCTCACCTGGATGATTCACATCGGCTGCCTTTATCACATCCTGGGCACAGATAAAGGAGGTAACGATGTTCTCTACAAATGCCTCAAAGGTATTCGCACCGCCATGTTGATTGGCACTCTGGCTACTCTGATCATGATGCCTATTGCCATTTCCCTTGGAATAGCCGCTGGTTATTTCAAAGGCTGGGTAGACGACATTATTCAGTATTTGTATACCACTCTCAGTTCTATTCCGGGTCTTCTATTGATTGCAGCCTCCGCTCTGCTGTTCCAGATATGGATTGACCTGAACCCTGATTACTTTAGTACCGGACTCGAAAAAGGTGATGCCAAATTCATCGGCCTATGCTTTATTCTCGGAGTTACCAGCTGGGCCACCCTCTGTCGTCTGCTCAGAGCGGAAACCTTGAAAATCAGTCAACTTGACTATGTCCAGGCTGCCCATGCTTTCGGCGTCAGTCATGCCAGAATCATCAGCAAACACATTCTGCCCAATGTTACCCATATCATTCTGATCATATTTGTTCTCGACTTCAGTGGTCTGGTAATGGCCGAGGCACTGCTTGCCTACATCGGTGTGGGAGTCGACTCTTCAATGCACAGCTGGGGTAATATGATCAGCACTAGCAGCGCAGAACTCAGTCGGGTACCCGCCGTCTGGTGGAACCTTGCAGGCGCTTTTACCCTGATGTTTGTTCTGGTGCTGGCAGCCAACCTTTTCTCGGACCTCGTCAGTGACGCCTTTAACCCCAAAACCCATTTGGAGGCTGCCTGATATGAGCATTACAGAATCCTCAGGGGAGAACATGGCCAAAACGGCCGAGAGCAAAGAACCGGCACTGCAGGTATCCAATCTTAATGTTGTCCTCAGACATGAACCCGATACCCGGATTCTAAAAGGCGTCAGTTTCCAACTGAACAAGGGTGAAGTCTTTGCATTGGTTGGCGAGTCAGGCAGTGGCAAGTCGGTAACATCGTTGTCAATCATGCGTCTGCTGCCCGATGCTCTGAAAATCACTCAGGGAATAATCCGGCAAGATGATACCAACCTGTTTGCCCTGACCGAGCAGGAAATGGGCTCCGTTCGTGGTAAAAAGATCGCCATGATCTTTCAGGATGCATTGACCTCTTTGAATCCGGTTCAAAAAGTGGGTGACCAGATTGCAGAAACCCTGAAAATACACACCAATCTGACCGGTGACGAGATCAGAAAACGCACTGTCCAACTGTTTGAAGAAGTCGGCCTTCCTGACCCGGATAAACGTGTAGACTGGTATCCCCACCAGATGTCCGGAGGTCAGCAGCAGCGGGTTATGATTGCTATGGCTCTGGCCTGTGAGCCGGATATTCTGCTGGCGGATGAGCCCACCACCGCCCTGGATGTCACCATTCAGAAGCAGATTCTGGAGCTGGTAAAAGCATTAACCATTAGCCGTGACCTGGCGGTATTGTTGATTACCCATGATATGGGCGTAGTTCGTGAAACCGCTGATCGTGTTGGTGTTATGTATCAGGGTGAGATCATTGAGGAAGGCAGCTGTGATGATTTCTTTGAGAATCCTCGTGAAGAATACAGCCGTCGTCTGATTAACAGCCTGCCTGACATGGACGCTTACCGGCCTCAGACCCATCCCACTCCCTTGTTGAAGGTAGATAATCTGGAAGTTCACTTTCCCATTCGTAAGGGAATCCTCCAGAGAGTTCACGATTACACCAAAGCGGTTAATGGCATCAGCTTCTCCATCGCCAAAGGTGAAACGCTGGCCCTGGTAGGCGAATCGGGTTGTGGCAAATCCACCACTGGTCGTGCCATTCTTAACCTGGAAAAAGCGACCGGTGGTGAGATCTGGTACAACCACCGGAAAATTCACGCGCTTTCCCGCAGGGAAATGTTGCCCCTTCGCAAAAAAATCCAGGTCATCTTCCAAAGCCCTTATTCTTCCATGAACCCACGTATGACGGTGAGTGACATTATCGAAGAAGGTATGATTAGCCTGCAGATGGGTCTGAGCAAAGCTGAAAGGGAGCAACGTGTTGAATCGCTTTTAAAGAGGGTCCAGCTGGAGCCTGAGCACCGCTATCGCTATCCCCACGAGTTCTCTGGTGGTCAGCGTCAGCGCATAGCCATCGCCCGGGCGCTTGCGGTTGAACCTGACCTGATCATTTGTGATGAACCTACCAGCGCACTGGATGTATCTATCCGCTCAGAAGTCATGGATTTGTTGCTGGAGTTGCAAAGAGAGCTGCAAGTCTCGTACCTGTTTATAACTCACGATCTTTCAATCATTCCTCATCTCGCTCACCGGGTCGCGGTGATGAAGGGAGGCAAAATTGTCGAACAGGGCCATACCGAAGATGTAATGACCAGACCTCAGCATGATTACACTCGTAAGCTGCTCAGCGCTGTTCCGGAAATGCGTTAAGCGCCATTCCCCGCCCATCACGCTTAGTTATGGGCGAGCAGCCTGTCGGACTTAAGACTGTCCTACAGGCTGCGAGGGTTCTGGCTCGTTATGCATCCGTGAAGATAATCAGGCTCTACACCCTGAAGAAATGAACCCGATAGTGAAAAACTGTCCGGAATGTTTGAGACTCAAAGTTCATTATTCTGAGGCTCGTTTTGAGCTATCGGGGACAGGGTTATAACCACATCACTGCTATCTGAGAAAGGTACTCTCTCAAAGCGAGTGGGAGACCAGTTACTCTCCCTGTTTGTTTTCACTGGACCGTAATCCCTTCCATCCACTGACAGTGTAATCATATACGGCTGCTCATCAGGATAATAAAATATGCCACCTGCAAAAACAGAGAAAGTATAGGTGGGCTTATAAACATCGGGGCTATCAAGGGACCAGGCCACAGTCCCCTTGGGATACCTGGCATCAGTGGGATGAAGGTCATTGTTCACATTCTGGAGACTGATACTGGTACTGATGGGAAGATAAACACCAGACTTAATAAAACTGTCCAAAGTGGCCTTCAAGCCACCCACCTTCCTGAAATATCTAAAAGCATTATGTTGAAAACCTGCAGCTACTGCACTAAAGCCATAGCCTAACCCCACCGTTTCATCTCTGAATGTCACTTCTGCTGCCGATGCTGTGGACAGGAAACCGGAAAGGAGTAAACCAACAGGAATAGCCATTAAAACTTTCATAACTAAAAAAGCCTCTTCTGATGTTATAACCCGGGAATATCATGAAGCTGCTTTAACCAGACCAAGGTCACATAAAAAATTCCAGTCACCATTTATCCATCTGTAGAAAAACAAACGAACGTCACCAGTCGGATTTTTACCAGCTCACTCGACACTAACGACAAGATGTCGTCAATCAGATAGCAGAAGAAAGAGAAGTACTCCGCTTTATCAGATTCCCGAATTAACCCAACGCTCAAGTATAGATACTCATTTCCATCACTGCTTTTTTTACTGTGACACCCTCTTATTATTTTGGGAGGCTTCCTGGCAACCTGTTTGATGATCAAAGCATCTCAATCCCAGCTGGTCAGACTAAACCGCGCATAAACCCGAAAGTCATTCCCTGAGACACCCACCGGCTCAAGCGTCTGGGCGGCGCTGATTTCCAGAGCGCCCCATTCGGCAGAGACTTTTGTCCCCAGGCCAGCGGAGGTGAGTTTTTCGTGGGAACCGGGCATCCTTGTCTCGCCATGATCAAGAAAGACAAAAGGTTCGATTGCGCTCTGTCGATAGGACAGGCCAGAGTAGTGCAGCTCTGTCTGCTGACGCCAGCCTTTGTCGCCGGTCACAGCACTGTTGTTATAGCCTCGAATGCTGTACAACCCTCCGAGAGCAAAGCCAAGGCTCGAAGGCAGAGTTGCTTCACTGGCCCACTGAGCCTCCCATGAAGACAGCACATAGAGTGGCGAGTCAAAGTTGTAGATCAGTGTCAGGCTCGGGTTCAACAAACTCAGGTACCGCACATCGTCATTCAGAATGGACTTGCTGCGCAGTCTGCTTAACAGCAGTCGGCCATTAACCTGCCAGTTGTCGTCCGAAGTCAGTCAGGACAGCCTGCCAATGGCTTACGCAGACACTGTCTCAAAAGACGGAATAGCCAATTATCAGTTAGCAGCAGACTGTGAATACCGCTTTCGGTTTCTCAGCATTGGCCCGGAGGAAGCAGTGTCGGTTTCTGTGCTGGAGTCCTGAGATTCTGGCACTTAGCAACGGAGGCATGTAGGTCAGCGTGTTGGTTTGTTATGCTCAAAATTCAGTAAGTTGGCATGGATACAGGGTCAAATGGCTTGCCACATTGTTGAAAGCGCCCCCAACGCCTAAAATTACCGAAAAATCACAATAAATGGAGATACAACGTGATTGACAGTAACATCTGGATTGTATGCAACCCTGAAGTCATGACAGGCAAGCCCTGCGTTAAAGGCACCCGGATCACTGTAGAAAGCATTCTTGAAATGCTGAGTTCCGGCATGTCCTTCGCCGAAATCATATCGGACTTTCCCAGCCTGAATGAAACCAAGATACGAGCTGCCCTGGGTTATGCCGCCCAAAATCTGGCTAAGGGGGATGCTGCGTAGTGATATTGATTGATGAAAACCTGTCTTACAAACTGGCAGCAAGAATAGAAGCTGATTACAAAGGGACGCAGGCTGTCTCAAGAGTCGAATCACTGGGTGAAGGAGCCCCGGATCGGCTGGTCTGGGAATACGCAAAAGCACACAATAAGGCCATATTAACCAAAGATAAAGACTTCGTAGATTTCTGGAGTCGGTTCGGGCCACCGCCTAAAGTCATCCACATTAAAATCGGTAACGCTCGTCTACCCGCTCTTGAATCCCTGATCAGTAATAACAGGAGTCGTATCAATCAATTTCTGACAGAGACTAATGATGGATTGCTGACCATTCAGTCATAATGGCTCGCTCCCATGCTCAAGCGTGGCAACCTCGTGGCAACCTGTTTGATGATCAGAGCACCTCAATCCCAGCTGGTCAGACTAAACCGCGCATAAACCCGAAAGTCATTCCCTGAGACACCCACCGGCTCGAGCGTCTGGGCGGCAGTGATTTCAACAGCGCCCCATTCGGCAGAGACTTTTGTCCCCAGGCCAGCGGAGGTGAGTTTTTCGTGGGAACCGGGCATCCTTGTCTCGCCATGATCAAGAAAGACAAAAGGTTCGATTGCGCTCTGTCGATAGGACAGGCCAGAGTAGTGCAGCTCTGTCTGCTGACGCCAGCCTTTGTCGCCGGTCACAGCACTGTTGTTATAGCCTCGAATGCTGTACAACCCTCCGAGAGCAAAGCCAAGGCTCGAAGGCAGAGTTGCTTCACTGGCCCACTGAGCCTCCCATGAAGACAGCACATAGAGTGGCGAGTCAAAGTTGTAGATCAGGGTCAGGCTCGGGTTCAACAAACTCAGGTAGCGCACATCGTCATTCAGAATGGACTTGCTGCGCAGTCTGCTGAACAGCAGTCGGCCATTAACCTGCCAGTTGTCGTCCAGCAGATTCAATTCCTGCCCGAACTGCAGCTGATCATTACGGTAGTCCGACAAAGGTTCATCCGCAACAGCGTTTTCCGAACGAGTACTGCTGGCTGAAAAAAGCAGGTTCAGCCAGCCATCAATGTCGGACCAGAACAGGTAACTGGCATCCAGAGTGTAACGTGTCGTGTCACCGGTAACGTCGACGTCAACTGTCGTGATTTCCAGCTCGCTGTCGGTGTACTGGAAACTGCCTCCCAGTCTCCAGCCCTCTTCGCCCAAGACCCGGTTGTAGCTGGCGCTGAATGACTTGAGTCCATCAGACGTCAGACCATAGCCCAATAATTTGTCGCCGTGGCTGAACACCGACGTTTTCTGGTAGAGCAGACTTAACTGCTCTTCTCCGGCGTTTTCAGTGCCGTGGTTATCAAAATAGAGCGACGCTCCTTCTTCCGATTCAGGAATCTGAACAACGACATCGGTCAATCCAAACGCCTGACCGGCCTTAAGCTCTGACTGCAATCTCTGGCCGTGAACCCGGTTATAAAACAGGATATCCCGCTCCAGCGCTTCGACATCGATGGAGTCTTTCTGCCAGTCTGTATTGATCCACTTCTGAAAATACGCTCTGTCATCCTCTTCCACTTCGCCAGAAAAAACCAGTTCACCAAAGCGACCTTCCACCAGTCTGATACTGACCAACCCGTTCTCTATTTTCTGTTCCGGAAACACTGCAGCAGCCGTGTAAATGCCTTTGCTCTTGTAGAGTGTATTGACAGCTCCAAGCAGGGTTTGCAAATCCTGATAATTGACTTCTTTGCCCAGCCAGGGCTCCGCCAGCGACTGCAATTCCTCTCGGGACAGGTGTCTAGATTCTGTGAAGCGAATGCCCTGCAAAAGAAGCATTGGACCACCGCTTTCCTGAACCGCTTCCGGCTCCTGATCCTTCTTCACAGTTGGCGTCTTTTTTCTCAGTTCAGGCTCAACCAGGCGCTCTTTCTGCTTCTCAATGTCTCTGCTGAGATTTCCCGAAGGATCTGGCAGCGGTAGTTGTGTGGCCAAAGTGACCGTTGATTGCAGCCAGAGACTGCATAAAGCCAGTCCGGCTGCATTCAACGAGAAATGGAATTTAGAGAAAAGTCGCTTTCTGCAAGCATTATTTTTCTTGTTATACCCGTCCAAGTACATCTACTCCCAGGCCTGCCCATCACTGGACAGGCCAATTACACCCTAGAAAAATCTCCCCCATCCCCAACTGCGGCTTTCAGAGGCAGGCTTGATATACGCATAGTGCTGTGTATCGACTTCCGTGCTGGTGCCCTCGTCATCGACCTGAGTCACCCGGATATCAGGTGCGTAAAAGCTGACGCCATGCCTGCCAGTCAGACTGAGTTCTTCAACCTCCACGCCATTTTCAGCACGAATCGAGCCACGCTCCATGGTCATTTTGCCGGCAAACAGGAGATCACCCACCACCAGCCAGGCGTTACCTTCCAGTTCATCAATGGACAGTGAGCCCAGAGTTGTCATGTAGATATTGCCACCAGTCGTCTTAAGCAGACTGGCCTGAAGATCGGCACGGGCCAGAATGTTGATATTGCCACTCTCAGTTTCTGCTGAAAGCCATGGCAGATCAACCACCAGCGGATGCCCGATACCTGTAGCAGCCTGAAGAACAGCCTCTCCGTTGCTGGCTGTCAGGTGACTGGCATCACGCCACTTACTGAATCTGTATTCATTGTTTCCGTAAATGCCGCCTTGTGCAGAGGTGAGAGCAAAGGCCAATCCATCAGCGTGGGATGTCAGACTGCCGAGATACTGGTTACCGCGGGTATGAATGGTTACCGCGCCACTGGCTTCAATGGAACTCTCATAGCCCATTGAGAAACGATCAGCTCCGTAATGCTCAGAGGAACCTATTGTCAGTGAGGCCGCCTTAAGGTCTGTCCAGCCCGAAAGACTAATGTCCCTCTCGGAGAACAAGCTTACAGCACCTTCAGCAATGACTGATCCACCCAGGTCAATATCTCCCCATCCTGCCCTGGCGGTGAAGTCGCCTCCTGCAGTCAGCGCACGGTAATTCTGGGAAGACGTGGTGCTGATGAAAAGATCACCGTCGGTTTCTATAACACTGTCATAGCCCGTGCTGAAGCGATAGGCACCGACCGAATCTTCTGAACCAACGGTAAGGGAGCCTGCTTTCAAATCAGTGTGTGAAGCCTGATGGATATCCCTTGCGGAATAAAGATTCATCGCTCCTGCGACGTTTACATCACCATTGAAATTGATCCAGCTATGTGCAATGGCGTCAAAATCACCGCCAGCCGTCACATCACGATAAGACTGGTAGTTTGTGGTGTGTATGAACATGTCGTCAGCAATCTCAATACGGCTGTCGTACCCTGCATAGAAGTTGTATGCCCCGGCCTGCTCCTGACTGCCAATGGTCAGAGAGTTGGCGCTGAGGACACTACGGCCTGAAAGGTCAATGTCACGTCCTGCCTGCAGTTGCATATCCCCTGCAGCAATCACGGAGTCAGCAAAGTAAATCCGCCCTTGCTCAGCCACAGCATTAACACTGCCACCGACGTTTGTTGCCTGATACTGCTGATCGTGTCTGGTATGAACCAACAGGTCACCATCAAGTTTGATGGTACTGCTGTGACCAACCGAGAAGTTGTAGGCTCCCACCTGTCTCTCTGACCCTACGGAAAGAGAGGTCGCTGTGAGGTCATTGTGGGATGACAGGTAGATATCCCTTCCCGAGTGGAGGTTCACAGCACCACCTGCCGTCACAGAGTCCCGGAAATGGATAGAGCCATATTCAGCCCTTGCCGTGAAATCACCGCCAACGATCAGTTCCTGATAGTCCTGGCTGTAGGTGGTGTTCACCAGCAGGTCGCCCTCTGTCTCGATGGTGCTGCCATACCCCACCGAGAAACGATAAGCTCCGGACTGATTGGCCGTTCCCACAGCGAGAGAGCCCGCAGTGATGTCTTTCCATGACGAGAGATAGACACTACGGCCAGACTCAACACTCATGTCTCCACCTGCTGTGACAGACTCCTTGAAGTGAACATCACCGTATGCACTGTCAACAGCGAAATCACCACCGGCGCTGACGTAGTAAAAGTCGAGTCCATCCCGGGTAGACACAGAAATATCATCCCCGGCCGTCAGGCTGCTACGATAGCCGGTGTAATAACGGTCAGTACTGAGACTGATATCTTCTCCAGCGACCAGATTCCTGCGGTATTGCTGATAAATGCGGTAGCTGGTATCAAGCTCGATGCTCTCGCCGGCATTCAGATCCTGATAGAGATACAGTTCATCGGTGCGAATCCGCAGAGAGCCGCCAATATCACCAATGGTACCGGTCAGATAGAGCCTTCCATCGGTCTCAAGCTCAAGATCGCCACCCGCGCTGATCTGCACACTGTCAGGCAGTGACAGCGTATTATTAATAAGCGCCAGGTTGCCACCGGCATCAAGCACAGTGTTTCGTCCCAGATACAGGCCGTCGGACTCAACCCGCAGGTCCTCTCCGGAAATCAGGCTGCGACCCACTTCCAGATAAACATCTTCAGGCGTAGTCAACAGAATATGTCGACCGGCATTGATGTCCTGCTTAAGCTGGATGTCACTGTCAGTGTTGACCTGGAAAGAGCCTCCTGTCTGCTGCACCTGACCATTCAATCTGACCAGACCACTGGTCAGCAATGCCATATCACCGCCCGCTCTCAGGCTGGTCGTGTCAGGCAAGCTCATACCATTATTGCTGAGTGTCAGGTTTGCCCCTGCGTGCAGATTGTTATTGCCCTGCAGATCCAGCCAGTCAGAAGTCACACGGATGCTGCGTCCAGCCAGCAGGTGTTTTTCGGTAGGCAGAACCACGGTTTCAGGAACAGTCAGAACAATATCCTGACCCGCATTGAGGCTGTGCAGAATATCGAGACCTTCAGCGCCGGTAATTCGAATGGAACCCGCGCTGGAACTTACCGGGCCATTCAGAACGACCTGACTTTGAACCGTCATGTCGATGTCATTGACAGCAGAAATTTCCACATCGTCGCCCATCTCAAAAGTGTTGAGCAACACAGTGACGCCATCCCCGGAATTCAAACGACTGTTGTCACCCAGCACCAGAGTGTCTGTGTCTATTGAGATGCCACCGGCTGAGGTAATGCTTTCTCCCGCTGCCAGATTCACTGCGCCTGGCTCTGAAAACGCAGACAGTCTCAAGACAACCGGGCTGCCTGTTCTGATGTTGGTATGTCCACCAGCAGTAACAGACTTGTTGAACAGAATCGGTCCAGATCCACTGAACAGGGTCAGATTACCTCCTGCCACCAGTTCGGAAAGATCCATCAGACCGTTGGTGGTCAGTTGCATGTTGCCGCCGGAGAGAATTCTGCTACTTGCCATCTCGAGGAAAGCAGCCTTGAGATCAAGGTTGCCACCCGCGCTCATGCTTCTGCCTGAAGCAATCAGGACACCCTCAACCGCTTCTATATTCATATTGCTGGAAGCGCTGATATCCCCCTGAACATTCAGCCCCTTGCCCATCTTCAGCGTCATGGCGCCTGCAGAAGCACTGATAGAACCACCGGCAGTCAGATCACCTGCGGTTTCTATTTTCACGTCCGCTGCAGCCAGAGAGCCGGACAGTGTCAGGTCGCCACTGGACAGTACATCGACGGTTCCCGCAACTGTGGCAGAATCAATGGCAAGCACGGAGCCTGATTCAATATCGACATCGAGATTACCGCCTACTTCCAGAACGCCAAGCAACATGGAGCCCGGTGTGTAGAGTTTCATGTCAGCACCGGATTTCATCAGACTGTTGTCGCCCATATCGATGAAGGCGGCATTGATGTCCATGTAGCCACCAGCGGTAATGCTTCGGCCAGAGGCCATTGTCAGCCCATCTGCAGCAACAATGTCGATATCATTGAAGGCACTGATATAACCCTGAACATTCAGCCCCTTACCTACCTTCAGGGTCATGGAACCAGCTGAAGAACTGAGGGAACCACCGGCAGTGAGTTCGCCTGCGGTTTCAATGGTGACGTCACTGGCTGCCAGAGAGCCGGACAGATCGAGATCACCGCTGGAAAGAATGTCGACGATACCCGCAACCGTCGCACTGCTGATAGCAAGCTCGGCACCCGACTCAATATCGATATCCAGGTTACCACCCACTTCCAGAGTGCCCAGCAGCATGGAGCCCGGTGTATAGAGCTTCATGTCAGCGCCGGATTTTATCAGGCTGTTGTCGCTCATATTGATGAAGGCGGCGTTAATGTCCATGTAACCACCGGCGGTAATACTCTTGCCGGCTGCCATAGTGACACCTTCAACGGCAACAATATTCATGTTGCTGAAAGCACCGATGTCACCCTGAACGTTCAGACCTTTGCCCATCTTCAGGGTCATGGAACCTGTTGAAGAGCTGATGGAACCGCCAGAGGTCAGGCCACCGGTTGTTTCAATACTCACATCGCTCGCAGCCAGAGAGCCGGACAGCGTCAGGTCGCCACTGGAGAGAATGTCCACAAGCCCGGCAACGGTAGCAGAGGCAATACTCAGGGTTGAACCGCCTTCCAGATCAATATCCAGGTTGCCGCCAACCTCCAGAGTGCTCAGCTCCTGGTTGCCTTTGGTGGTGATCTGAAGATCCTGGCCAGACTTTATACGACGAGTGGCATACAGTCCCTTCTGTCCATCGAGAATAATGGAGCCCTGGTCACTGGTGATATCCGCATTCAGGAACATATCGCCACCTGAGGTGAGCAATATATTGCCTGCAGAGGTTGCGACTGTGTCAATCAGAGTCAGGTCAGCCTGGGTTTCGATGTCTACCTCACGGGCATCCAGACGAGTCGCGGTAATTGAACCCAGTTGAGCATCAAAACCGTTGCTGGCAGTCAGGTCAATCACACCATTGCGGGCTGTCAGATTAAACAGGTTCATGCTGTCTGACGCCGTCATGGTGATATTGCCGGAGCTGGTCACAGAGGCCAGAGAATCCATCGCAATCCTGTTGGCGTCAGCCAGAAGATTTCCACCCTGAGTGACAATGTCACCATTCAGAGTCAGCTGACCATTAGCCAGAAGCGTCAACAAACCTTTGGATGCAGTGACATCACCCAGAGTGAGGCCGCCAGACTGGGCGTAGATATTCGCACTGCCCACTCTGACGTTCATGGCGCCCAGGTCAATGCTGTCGGCATCTATGTCAGCGTCATTCCCAACGGTCATTGTGTAACCACCGCTGGTCAGAGCGCCATCCACATCCAGAGTCAGGTCAGTAGCGTCAATATTCCCCTGCAGAGCCAGGGCGCCCACTGCGCTGAGGGACAAGGTTTTGTCGATATCAACCTGCCCCAGCGAGAACAGGCTGGAGTCCTTCACGTTCAGCCAGGCATTGCCTGCGTCAGCACGGAAAGTACCCGTACCTGTCATAATCAGATTCAACGCCCCGGAACTGCTGCCCAGATCGTGGCTGTTGACGTCCAGATTGAATGACTCAGCAGCAAGGAAGCTGTCGTTGTTGTACGACAGAAGATCATTACCGTTGGCTATGGAGAGCAGGCCACCAGCACTGATTGAACCCAGATAGAGATCACCACCCACACCCTGAAGGTACATATCCGATGCAGCACCCGCCTGTCTGAGCGCTCCTGTGAGATTGAGCTTCACGGCATTGCTTTGCGAGCCAATATCGCCACGGGTATTAGCGATAAACAGGTCACGGGCAGTTATATTGGTCAGCCCTGATTTAGCTTCAATGGCACCATCCACCACCAGACGAATGTCGTTACCGGAAGAAGCCAGACTGCCCAGGGTCAGGCCGGATTTGGACTCGATGTAGATCTCTTTGGTGGCCGATGCGTAGAGCTCCCCGGACATATCGATCTTGATCGGGTCAACCTGCTTGACGTTGAACGTTACATTGTTCTGGGTCACTGTCGTTGAAATATCACCGGCACCGGCAGCCAGCAGAGCCGCTTTCTGGGCGTCGGTAATGGTTCCGGAACCATCACGGCTGACACTGAAGACCAGGTCATTCAGGTTTTCACCGACACTGCCGCCATTGGCAATCAGGTGAATGTCGGAAGCCTTGATGTTGGCCTCCCTGTTGGTCAGCTGGCTTGAAGCATCGCCATTCAGCGCTGTTGCAGAGATACTGATATCCAGCTGGCTCTGCTTCCACTTTGCACCATCCACCATGCCGGTGTACCAGCTCGAGTCTTTCGCCAGAGTCAGGCGATAGCTCTGATCGTAACTGCCAGTGAGCAGATTGCCATAGTCATAACCGAAGAGAGTACCTTTCTGCTCAATCCCAATGGCGTCTTCAGCCTTGTCGTAAACATCAGCGGCAGCAACCTGATCTGCGAACCACTGTTCAAGTCCCTGATAGTCGGCCTTCACCAGACTGGTCAGTTCCACTTCGTCAGTGGTGTTGTAACGCACTTTCAGGGCTTCAACAAAGGCGGGATCGATGGTGAAACCGGCATCGCTGTCGTCAGACAGACGTTGCTTGATCATCCAGTAGGTATGGTACTTGTGCGTGAACTGGTTTTCGTAAGACGACACAGTCACAGCACCGGCGTCATCATCCAGCAGGTTCAGGCTGTCCCATACCGCAGCATCATAAGCCAGCTCTTCATCGGTCTTGTCCAGTCGGCCAATACCGTTGGTAATCCGGCCATTACCCAGCTTGATCACCACTTCTTCGTTAGCATTGGCGCTGTACAGCTCAAGGTCGCCATTGGCCTGATTAACAGCAATATCAGTAGCGGCATTCAGTTTCACTGTGCCGGTGGTGGAAATATTGACGAACTGGTAGGTACCGGTATTGCCAATGGTTCCGACCTTACCAATGCCACCGGTGGAGCTGGTCAGATCCAGACGGTCAGATTGAATAATCGTACTGCTGTCTTTGGCCACAATGCCTTTGTCAACAACACCAACAATGTCGTATTTGGCTTTCAGATGTCGAAGTTCGACATCACCATCGGCGCCTGTCACGTTGAAGTAAAGAGAACCATGACTGGAGCTCAGGCCCAACTCGTCGGTAATGATCGCCAGTGCATTATCCTGGCTGCCAATGCTGCCTCTGGCCGCAATGGTGGTCACGTCAGAGGTAATGGCGGTGGACCCCGAAGTGATCAGATTATTGAGCGTGCTGATATTCGTGGTGCCACTGGGGTTATAAACGTTACCGGTCAGCTCTATAGAAGATTTTGAGGTCAGGTCAATAAAGCCATTAGCCGAACCAGTGAACTGGAAGCTGATCGCGTTGTCCGCCTTCACATAGGTGTGAGCATCCATCCACATACGATAGGGAACGTAAACCACGGGATCGACATTGGTCATGTTACTGCCGTAGTACTTGTCGTAGCTGAGGCCCCACTTCACCCCCCAGACGTACTCACCACCACGGTCATAGACCTGGGTCAGGTAATTACTGGCTGTGCCATTGGAACAGGCTTCCGGCTTGTAGGAACAGGTGGTGTAATAGCTGGTTTCAGTGTTCCAGTTGGTTTCGTAATACCAGTCCCCCAGGGTGTTCGGATACTTCGCAAAGTAACCATCAATAGACTTGCCGTCATAAGGCGCAGAGCTGTCTCCGGGCGGATCGAAGCTACGCACCACTGTCGCCCCTTCACGGATATAAAACAGCTGTCCGGCCATGGGGTTGTAGGTCATGGTCGACGTTGTTCCGGTGCCGCCAAGGCTCTTCACATAATTGGATTCGTCATAGCTGACCGCCCAGGCGTCGGTCTCATACTGTCTGATTTTGTTGCCGGGCGAGTGAACGAACCATTCACTGTAATAGCTGCCATTTTTTCTTTTGTTCAGGTCGGTAATGCGGATAACACCAGTGGCATCGTCTCCGGCACTGATAGTACCGAGCACCAGCTGCTTGCTGGAGTCGTTATTGATGTCAATCTGGCCAAGACCGTCCTTAACGGTAATATTACCTTCTTCGCCGGTTGAGGAAATTCTAGCCCTGATAGCCACATAGCCACCGCCGCTGACCGGAATATCATCAGCCCTGAGCTTACCGGTAGCAACATCATAAGTCAGACCGATGCCGGAGGTGCCATTACTGGACGACACATCAAAGTTATAGTATTTCAGGGTTTTGAGGCCGGGCAGAGACGGATGTCTGACCCAGAGAGCCTTGGTTTCACCGGGCCTGATATTAATCACATCGCCGGCAGAAAGCCCGGCGTCCCTGATGTAATCGGCGACGGTCGCATCAAAGCCTGAACCCACATCCACAGACCAGGAGTTATCGGTACCGACAATGATCTTGCCGTTAATATCCAGACGCTCGGCATTAATAACAACTTTCTCACCAATAATGGAAGTGCCAGTGCCGCCGAGACTGCTTTTCACCTGAGAGTAGGTAGCGCTCTGCTCAAGTTTGGACTGTAAATTCTGAACAGGCTTGAACTTCCACTTGCTACCGCCACGACTGCTGCTGTTGGTGCGCATTTCGAATACTACTGCATCGCTGCCGTTGTATTCTTTACTGTCGCTGAAGCCCCAGTTGAAGTAGATGTTCATCTCGTCGTAGCCGTAGCTACCGCCCTGGTAATAACTCTTCTGGTCGTCGGTATGACGGATTGCACGGCCTGTAAACCAGTTATTGAAGTCATTAATACCAGTAGCATTGATGGCTGTGCTGTATTTGTCGTTGAGATAAAGCTGCACAAAACCTTCAGCGGAGGGTTTCCAGCCAGCAGTGTAGTTGACCAGCGCCTTGGGATCACGACCGTAAGTTTGTGGCTTGTTGGAATTCAGCAGCAGGCTGCCGTTCTCTACGTTCAGGTTAATGGCGTTAGCTTCGATGGTAGCCTGCTGAATCAGATCGCCTTCTGCCACATCAATATTGACACTGGACAGCAGGTTAGAGATATCACCATTAATAATAACGTCAGAGTCAAGGTAGTTGGCGCCGGTTGGCGCATGGCTGATATCAATGCCAGTCTTCGACGTGAAATCACTGCCGGACTGCTCAAAGATATAATTGCTGCCCAGCGAGGCACCGCCAGTGACAAACACGTTACCGCCGGTCTGATTGGTAATGCTCAGGTTTTCCAGCAGCAAATGTTCATCGGTCTTGTTCTCCACTTTGATGTAGGCGTCGCCTTTGGCAGTAAAGTCAGGTTTGTTACTGCCAGCCAGTGTAATGGTGTCTGCCACCAGGTTGATATTCCCTGCTGTAGCCTGAACATCCGCCACCCTGATGGCATCGTTCGGATTCGCAGACAGATCATTGACGATAGCCGACAGCAGTACAATTTCTGACTTCAGCTCATTGATCTCATCCTGGTAAGGGTTTGTGCCACCATCGACGATGCTCTCGGAGCCGGTGCCGGATGAGCTGCCGGTATCTTCGCCATCGCCATCACTCACTGTAATCCCATCGATAAGGATGCTGGAACCGTCCCAGGACTCCAGCAGGTCAACGCGATCCTGAAGATCCTTGATGTAGGCTTCCAGTTCTGCCCGGCTGGAGTACTTCTCATTCATCCGGGCTGCCGTACCATAACGGTAGAGCTGCTTATTAATGGTGCCGTCGGACTCTATTTCCACCCACTGATAGGCGTACTGCCCGGCAACTACCTTACCATTGCCGTTAAAGGTCAGAATATTACTGGTGCTGGAGTCACTGCTGCCAAAGCTGGTTTCAGAACTGAACAGCTCCAGGTAGGGGTTCTTTTCAATGCCACGGTGCGTGGAACTGACCTGTCCTTCATTGGCTTCAATAAACACATGGCTGTCGGAACCAATGTCAAAACCATCAGCAAAGTTCACCTTGTTATTCAGGGTGATGTTGGATTTTGCCTTGTTGCCAGCCGGAATAGGAATAGCTGTCCAGTTATAGACGTTGGCCAGGGCATTACCTGTCAGTTGATTCTCCTGAAAGTAATTACTGCCACGGCCGCTGTAGATTCCGACATTACCATAACCATTGATAATGGCATTTTTACCAATATCAATCTGGTTAAGAACATCCAGATCAACGGTACTGACACCACCGGCAACACCCGCTGCCGCCCAGACGGTTACATTAGCCTGGGACACGGCACTGCCCCGGGAGTAAGTGCCGATACCAATCTCTCCCCTCGGGTTATAAAGTTCAGCCCCTTCACCCAATGAGATTTTGTTGCGGGTTTTGACATCCACATCGGATTCAGCGCCTGCCCCCTGCAAGGCACCACCGATTTCCAGCTTGGATTCGTCGTAGACAAAGAAATCCGTGTTGGCGTCCAACATAATGTTGTGGTCGTAAGTGCTGTCCATCCAGGCCAGGTCAGAAATCTTCAGCACAGCGTTTTTACCCACCACCACTTCGGCGGCGAGGTTTTTCAGATCCTGGTAGGAAAGCCCCGCAGTACCGTTGGCGGCACCACCGCCCGCGCCGTGAATAGAAGAGGTAAAGCCATTGAAGTAAGGATTCTGAATCTGGTAAGCGCTGTTGAAGGCGTCAATATCAATATCCAGCGCCGAGAAGCTGACATTCTCGCCCAGCTCCACCCTGGCATTGGTATCCACCTCGACCAGAGAAGTTGCGCCTGAACCACCCACTACAGAAACGGTGGTAGCATCGGTTCCGGCAAAGAACTCCGTCTCACTGCTGGCAGAAATATAAACACCACCGGCATCGACAGGAACAATCCGATAGTTGCCAGACCAGTCATCAATCTTGACCGCAGCGGACTCATTGCCATTGCTGTGATCACCAGCATCCATAACCGATTCTGCAGCACTGCCAGAGTAATAGCCGCCACCGCCTGCGGTGGTAAAGCTCTGGTTCTGGTTGTAACTGGTGGCGTCCAGAGTCAGGTCACCCGGACGTTCCAGGGCAGCTATCGGATTCTTGCCAAACTCAACCCGGCTTGAGCTGAAAGATTGAGCAACACCTGTCTGATAGCCTCCGGCCACCAGACCAACGAAGTAGCCGTCGGCATCAGCAATCTGCACCCCGGTATGACGGGCATTCACAGTGAAGTCAGAATACGGCAGATAAACACCATCGCCCACTCTGGCAATGGACTGAGACTTATTAGTGGCCCTGGCTTCACTGCCTGCAATACCAAGGAGCAAACCACCGGAAGCTGCAAAGGCTGCAGCATAGGCACTTTGATAACCGTCAGCGCCGCTGCCAGTTTCTGAGCGAACAATAACTTCACCACTGCCGTTAAATACCGTTCCGTCAGCCACTTCGGCTTCCGCTTTAGTATCAGCAATGGCATAAGCAAAAGAGCCGCCCATGGAACCACCCGCCGCAACGGTGACACCATAAGCACTGGAGTAAAGTTCCGATGCAGACTGGGCATTGATATTAACGGCACTGGAATCAGAGCCGGTATCAATGGTGCCGTAAACTGTCGCTTTTACATCGGAATCATCGCGGGCGTCAGTCACAACCCCCTGAACTCCTGCCAACAAACCGCCTGCCAGAGCGAAGCCTGTGCTCTTCACCATACCTTCGTTGAGGGCAGAAACGGTGATGTTGTTATAGCCGTCTATCAGCTTGCCTGTTTCACCCACCCAGGCATCAATGTCACTGTCCTTTTCTGCATAGCCAATGCTGACCCCAAGAGCCCCGGCGCCAATATTGATGTTCAGGGAACCATCGGTAACCGATGAGGGCTTACCGCTGCTGACATCCCCAAGACGAATATCGGTGGAATCGGTAGCGGTAACTTCAAGATCTCCGGTGTCGTTACCCTCTGCTGAGTTGATTCCGGCCACAACCCGGTTTTCACTGCGCGCATCGGTGTAGTTAATAACGACGCTGGTTCCACCCAGGCCAACAATAAAGCTCTTCATTTCAAGAGCGCCGTCATCGCTGCTGGCATTCTCCAGGCTTGCGCCGATCACCGCATTGTCTGCCTTGACATTGCTGTCTACGGTGGCGATGTTCATTTCATAGGAACGACTGATACCCACCACGCCTGCAATACCCACAGAACTGGCCTGAGCTGCGCCCAGCCCCTGGTAGCTGTGCTGCAGCGTACGACCGTTGACGTTAAGCGTATCGACATCAATCTTGCCGCCACTGATCCGGGCAGCAGTGACACTTTCACCACTGAGCTTGAGAGACTTACCTGATTCTGTCGTCGTTGAAGTAGAAGGCGTCTGACTGCGGGTTATGGTGACATTGTTATCGGCTTCCAGCGTAGCGATCTCTTCATCAGACAAATGTCTGTTATAGCTGGCAGTATCCGTAGCCAGAACCGTGTTGGCTTCGTTTCGGCTTGGATCAAACTCATCTTCAGCGTTGGTGCCATCTTCGGCTGTCGTATCACCCTGACCATAAAGAGCAAGACCGATACTGACCGCTGCGGCTGCGTTAGTGGATGCAGCACCAGCAACACTGATCAGATTGGACTGGCGCTGGGCATTGGCGTCAATATCCAGTGTGCCCGCTTCAATGTCCGAGCCAACCGCTTCACTGTAGACCTGGGAACGTCCCAGCACCACATTCGCCACAGCACCCACACCCAAACTGGCGCCAGCACCGATACCCGCAGCCCACTGATCAGCATCCTGAAGTTCTTGAGCATTAACGGTCACGTTAGTGGCGGCAGAACTGCCGTCACTGCCACGAATGTCTGTGGTGAGGTTGCTATTCTTGAGATAACCATGAATTGCAGCACGTGTTTCGCCACGGAATTCCGTAGTATTGATCATCGCTGCGACACCATAGCCGCCACCCAGTCCAGCACCAAAGACATAACTTTTTGCACTGGAAACCCGATCAGCATCCACTGTAACCGTATCTGAGTTCACTGCGGTAGTCAGGGTATCGCCGTTATCGTCCAGATCATTGCCAATAATGGCTTTCGAATCACCACCCACAATATTGACGGCCAATCCAATACCAACGCCCACTGTCGTACCGATACCGGCTGCACCGGCGGCGACATTGGCTTCCTGACGTCTGTCGGAGACAACCACTACCTCTCTGGCATTGGTTGTGCCACCTCGTAACCAGGCACGCGTGTTACCGGCCTGTTCAGTGATAACCACTGAAGCAGCGCCACCCAGGCCACCGGTTGCGCCTAACCCGGCTGCCACACCCGCTGAAACGGCCTGAGCCAGTTTCGAGGTATTGGCGTCAATGGTTACTTTATCCGCATTAACAGTACTGTTTTCAACCGTAGCTTCACTGGAACGCTTCTGGTCATTGGTGGCAAAACCACCAACTCCCGCGCCAGCGGCTTCACCGCCACCAGAAACGGCAACACCTGCAGAAACAGCCAGTCCCGCTTCATGAGCATTGGCACGAACATAGACATCTGCACCATCTTCACCGGAAACGCCGGAGTTAATGGTGGCATCCTTGATATAAGCCCTGGTAGCGTTATAGGTGCCGTTAGTTGCTACATTGACATTGATAGCAACGGCCTTGCCACCAGCACCGCCGACAGTAATCGCGCGCTGCTTGGTTCTGGACGTTGCATTAACAACAAGACCATTGACCGATTCTTTGGTGCGCTCCACAGATAACGTGTTGAAGCCGGAAGTCAGGTCACCCATGGAGACAGCATCCGGATTGGAACTGTCACCGGCAGTAGAAAGATCCGGCAGATCACCATAGCCCTTGAGATCACCGGTATCCACCTGCATAGTGCTGCCCTTGCCTCTGGCAATCACAACTGCATCGTCAATGTAGGCTTCTGTTTTGCCGTATTCCATCGCTGTAGAGATGGCGACAGCACCAGCGCCTGCATCGACACCAATGCCGACAGCACCACTGCCCACCAGATTGACGCTCATCGCATCAGCATTGACCAAGACATTGTTCCAGGCATCTATTCGGGCATCGTCGGCAATTCTTGCTGTCACATTGCCGTCTATAACGCCGGTTCCCACTGAGCCCGCCAGGGATACCTGTTTGGAAGCAGCAACACCGGCGTCGATGGTCAACAGCCAGTTACGGCGGAAAGCGTCAACAGTAACGTTCTGCGCCTTGAGCGTTGTACTGCCAGGGTTGCCTTTGTTACCCAGCACTTCTGCCGTGACATCTGAATCGACACGGTTGGTAGCAATGGCGACACCACCGGCGGAACCATTGCCGGAGCCAGCACCCATCCAGGCTGTGGCTACGCTATCACTGTAATCCTGACCCTGGACAACGACATCACCGCCACTGGTTGAAGATGCTGCGCTGGAACGATTGGTGGCGGTGTCTTTAATACCGGCTTCGATGGATTGATCGACATTGTTGGTAGAAATTGCGCCGGCAAAGCCAATACCACTCTGCCCAAGATTGGCACCTATAGCGATGGCGTTGCCCACCAGCAGATTATGATCATTGGATGTTCCGCTGAGCGCCCTGACGGTAAGATCCTCATCCACCTTAAGGCTGGTGTTGCTGACCCTGGCTTTTGTTGAATGCTCGTCAGTACCTACAAGATTCAGGGCTACTGCCAGACCTCCGGCAATAGCGCCACCCTGACCACTGGCCACCGCTACTGAACCAGCGACGTTAATCAGATCCATGTCATTCTGGGCGACCACAGACAAGTCACTGGCGTTGATGGTCCCCTTATCGGAACCGTTCCAGTCACCAATTTCAGCCAGGACCTGGTTATTCAGGCGGTTAACCGCAACAGAGCCGACACCGGAGAAGCCGCCAGTGCCTACACCCACACCAATGGCAACACTGTAGAGCAGGGAGTTGTCACGGGCATTGATATTAACGTCTGCCCCGGCTCCTGACTTATTGATATTGACGTCTTCCATGCGGGCTTTGGTTTCACTTTTCACATCCGCATGGGCGTAGGAAATACCCAGATTCTTTTTACCAGCTTGAACAGCACCAGCCACAGCAATGATGCGCTTGCCTTCTGAGGAGTAGTTGTAAGTCGAGCCGCTACCGTCTTCACTGGTGTGGACGTTGGTATTGTCCATGGCTTCAGCACCGCTGAAGTCGTAATCCTTGTTAGTATTACTGGAGCCGAGGTCACTGAGAATCTTGTCAAGATCGCCGTCTTTCTCACCACTGGCATTAAGATTAACGACACCCGCCCCAGTGATGTTGGTGCCTTTCATCAGCGCCTTGGTGTCCGCACCGATGGAACCTATGGCAAAGCTGCCCTGGAAGCCCAGGGAATCTTCCTGATTATTGTTATAGCCAATACCTGCGGCGCCAATACCGATCCGGTTCAGGCTGCGGGCACTGATGTCGACCCGGTCAAAGTTATTGAGATAAGACCGGTTGGAACCACTGAAGTCAACGATGGCTTCGGTGGCTGCACCGTCATAAACATCCTCATCATAGGCGGTACTGAGAACATTATTGCCATCCGGGTTGGCGTCTCCGGGAATGGCGGACGGATCATTAATCTCGGCAAAGGTAATGGCCAGACCGGCCCCCTGCTTGCCGCCGCCGTAAAGGGTACCGCCCCCTACGCCAACATAACTGTTGTTATAGGCGGAGACTTCAAGATCATTATTCGCCCCCTGATTTGAGCTGATGGACGAACCTTCAATCCGTGCTGATGTGCCGTCGTATATCTGGGCACCCGAGATGGACAGCGCACCATTACGTGTCTGGCCAGAGGAAGAGTCCGGCCTGGTGACAGATAGCGCCAGGGCGACGGAAGTCAGTTCACCACCGTGCAATGCCTGAACATTTACGTCATCGGCATAAGTGATGACAGAGTCTTTAATCCAGGCCAGGGCATCATTGAAACTGATCTGATAGGAGATAGCCCCGGCAATAGTATCCTGATTGGTAGGCGAATTTGCTCCCAGCATAGACAGCGCTGCTGAACCTGTCGCAGAAGCCGAGATCACTTTTTCCAGAGCCTGAACGTCAACATCGACATCGTTGTAGCTGTTACCGTTCTGGTGACCGCTGATGGCAGCACCATCAATAATGGCCTTGGCGTCCATATTGTTGACGGAGACAGTAAAGCTGCCCGCCCCTGTCAGGCCCAGCTGCTCCTTGGAGACTTCCGCAGAACTTTTGCCAGAACCTGAGCCACTGTCGTCGTTCTTGCCGCTTTCTGAAGATTTGCCTATCGATGAATCACTGCTGCTTCCGGTAGCGCCGGTGTAATTCGCAGCCAGCTTTGAAGACAAGCCGTTGTACCAATTCTCGAACCTGGCGCCAATGCCGGGCTCATCACTGGGCTCTGTGGTTAATGCTCCGGCAACCGCCAGAGATCCGTTGGTGCCTGTTGAACGGGCACGCACGCTTACCGAATTAACGACGATGCCTTTTGTTGGATCAGGTGCCGTTGGCGAACTTGGGGAAGGCTTATCGGTCTCGCTATTGTTCTTGTCCTGAAACTTGACCTTATTGTATTCCTTTGAATTGTCACCAATAAACGCCTTGGTATCGCCCTGGGAAACGTTCGCCGCTATAGCGATGCCAACCGCTGACTGGTCTGACCAGCTGAAGGCACCAGCCGCCGCCCAGTTGCCAAATTCATGGTCAGCAATGATAACAAGATTATCAGCGCTCAGCTGAGCCTGATTGTGCAGGGATGCGTGAGTCAACACTTCCGAATTGAGAAAGCCGAGAACTCCACTGAAGCCAATACCACTGGACTGCCCGGAGGAAGGCGTCACCAGGAAGTGACGTTCGTCTGTTTCTGCATAAACCCCCACATTGCCACTGGCATTGACCGTGGCTTTGCCAATACCCGCCACGGCTGAACCGGACTGCTGGATATAGGAAATGGAGCCGCCAACCGACTTACCTTTCTCATTGGTGCCGTTGGCGTTCGGTATCAGCCCCAGACTACCGAGATTACCAGCAACAGTAGCGGTTTCCATCAGGTTATAGGCCCTGACCGCTACCGAATCATCAAAAGAGAAGGTATAGGTGACGTCTTTAAAGACCTTGCTGCTACCCAGAATTCCGGGAACTTCACTGTTGGCCTTCAGTTCTCTGCTCGCACTCCAGTTGCCCGTACCGGTCGTCGTTATTTTGGCTTTGTCGCCTACCCAGGCCTTGGTGTCCATATCGTTCCACAGGACATTAAAGCTGCCGCCGTAGGCTTCCTTATCTGCAGCCGCACCGGCATTGGCGAAACCGGTCAGAATATTGTTCTGTAACCCGCCGATACCGTTAAATTTGCCGACGACATCAGAGAAGGTGTCCCACTTGTCGTAGGTGGAGACAATAGGCATATGTTGCAGAGCAATGACACCGAGATTAGCCGCATCGATCTGTACCGACTGGCCGACTTCTGCTACCGCGTCACTGTCGTTAATGGCAAGGTTAAGGGCCAGCGCCAGACTTTTGTCCGATGCCGGAGTCTGGTTGCTGCCACTGGAATTCTCTTTGGGAGCCGATACAGCCGCTTCTGCCGAAGTTCTGTAACCGCCCTGGTCGCCTCCCAGGGCACCATTGTTGTTACCACCCGCAACGGCCTGATTATCGCTGCCCAGATCGGTCTGGCTGGCAACCAGAATATTGCCAGTCGCAATAATATGTGGTGCATCCGTCTGCCCTGATACATTGGTGCCGAGGAAACTGTAGGCATCGTGATCCGAAAGGTTGAGGGAAAATGCCAGGCCGCCTTTGAAGCTGACCTTGCCCGTTTCATCGGTGGGAGCAGAGTGCCCTATCGGGAGGTATTTGGTGGTGAAGTTGTGGACACCATTCTGCAACGCAGAAACCCCGCTGATGGCTTTGGAGCCGATGGTGCGCATGAACAGGTTACTGCCCACTGTCA
Source organism: Endozoicomonas sp. ALD068 (assembly GCF_049310145.1). NCBI lineage: Bacteria > Pseudomonadati > Pseudomonadota > Gammaproteobacteria > Oceanospirillales > Endozoicomonadaceae > Endozoicomonas > Endozoicomonas sp. ALD068. The sequence continues at coordinate 6,093,837 of NZ_JBLYNU010000004.1, read as the reverse complement.
CACCGGAGTGAACCCTCTGGTTCAGAGTCCGGTCCAGGGCTGTGATGGTAACATTTCCCGTCTTATCCTGATCGGTTCCAAGGCTGCTGCCCAGCTCGGCCGTAGCATTGGTATCAAAATCACCCACAGCAACCGCAACACCATAGCGGGTTGCTTTCAGGCCATAGGCAGAAGCAGAGATATGGTAGTAATTCTGGTTCTCTGCGGCGACCACCAAGTTGTTGGCGTCCAGGGTAACTCCGCTGTCAATCTTGGCGGTTGCGTCAACATCGGATTCCCCGACGGCGGCAGCAATCACTACCTTGTTGGCATCTTCAGCAATAAGGTTGAATGCTGTGGCCGCCACATAGGACTCGTTGTGGGCAGAAACGTCCAGGTTTCCTCCCGCCTGAATCGTAGCTCCTGACTTCACGTGGGTGGTACTGGTGGCGTCACTGGTGGCGTAAACTGCTGCCAGTGCTCCGGGCAGAGCATTGCCCAGGGTAATGGCGGAAGCGTCGGAAACGGCATGGGATTCTGATGCCAGAGAAACATTACCACTGGCGTTTATATTGGCGCCGCTGTTGACGTTGACTGTTGCTTCAGCATCGGCGTCCATCAGGTAAAATGACGCTCCGGCAAGGGCACCACCCACCACGGAGCCCATGGCTACGCCAGGTTCCTCTTTGATGCTGCTGGCAGCTTTCGATTTGGCGCTTGCGGTCAGACTTCCGGCGTATACCTGACCGCTGAAATCAATGTTGGTTGTCGCGCTGGCGGAAGCCAGGCTGACATCCTGACTGGCTGAGGCCGTGAGTGTTACATCACCCCGGGCAGTGTCGCTTGAGTTTCGAGTATCGAGAACACTGCCGCTGTTCAGATCTATATCTTTGGAGTCAATACTGATGCCCGATTCCGCAGCCAAAGTGCCACTGACGCTGGCCTGAGTAGCAGCCGTGACCGTTACACTGCCCTCTGCATCCAGAGAACTGCCAGAATTCATCTGAACCTTGTCACCGGCAACTGTCACTGATCCATCAGAGAGAACACTGCCAATCAGGTTAATGCCGGAATCATTGGTTTCCGGAGAAGCGGCAGAACCACTCTGGAGAAGTACACGATTGCTACTGCCATTGAGAGTCAGTGTCGTAGATGTATTACCGTCAGCCTGAAACTGAATACTGCCGGACGAAGCCAGACTGGCGCCGTCTCTTGTATCCAGAGTGGAACCCGAGTTGACGGAAATTTTCTCAGCCGTGATGGTAAATCCACCATCGGCATAAAGATCACCGGAAAGGTTAATGGCAGCGTCTGCGCTGCTGGAAGCCTTGAGAACAATAGTGCCGCCATCGACCTTTAATTCGTTTGGAATAGTCAGGTCATCGACGTTAACCGCCGTGTAATCGTTGTTTTGTCCATAGTTGCTGACACCGCTGGCAGCCGCTGCATTGCCGGCAATGATGATAGCCTTTTCATCAACATCAATGGTGTTGGCGTAGATGTCTATGCCTGAAGCTGTGTTGATCTTGCCCTGGATTCTCACCAGGCCAGAGGAAGAGACGCTGAAACTGTTACCGAGGAGATCACTGACCTCACTGTCTACCGGCGCGCCATTGGACAGAAGCGCAGCGATTTCACTGCTATCGGGTGTTTTTATAGAAAGCTTGCCGACATTGACGACACCGGTCTCACCTACGATGAAGCCAGCAGAGCTGGCGAATACCACATTGCCGCCCAGGGAGCCGTTCTTGTAGCTGTTCAGGATACCGTGTACTTCCGGCGCATCAGAGCCCCTGACGATATTGACCAGATTACTGGCATCAGCAGGTACTGTCAGGTTAGCGGTATGGGATGTGCCGACTACAAACTTGTCAAAGACATTGATGGCGGAAGCATTGGAGCGCTTTGTGGAAGTAATGGTATGGACATTACCGGAACTGGACACCGAGGTGATTCCATCTACGGCACGAATGTCGTTATCCACTGCCATTGCCGGCGCAGAAAACAGGGCACCGGTCACTACCGGCCAGGGAACCTTGTTGAATGTTGCTCTGTTAGCCAGGCCAATAGAGGTCGACAACAGCGTGCGATTAAAGCATGTCATAGAATCCCTTTCCTTTTTCTTTTTATTCCTGACGCTGTCCTTCAGGCGCCCCAGACGAAGAAGAGGGGGCAAGCCCCCGTCTGTTTTAACTCTCAATGACTGCAGTTTTACTGTTGTTTTTTCAGCAACCGCTTGAGCGCTCCCAGAGAGTGCAGGTGCGCATAGCTCCAGGCCAGCCAGCCAGCCTTGAACCAGTCGTTTATTTTTTCTTCCTGCAACCCGGCCAGCTTTTTCTCATCGATGACATACAGCCCTTCCAGCCTCAGGGGATTATCCTTATCGGCCATGACCTGAAGATTAAAAGGTGAGAACAGCTCCAGCTCACTGCATTCATCACAATAGGCGCGAGTGTTTTTGTACTGCTGGTCGTAGTTGTTCAAAAACTGGATGATGTTGTTCAGGGTTTCGGAGTTTTCACCTTCGTCATTAAAGAGTGCCGCACCCTCTTCACCACCAATTTGAGCAGATTCCTTGTCAAAACAAACCGTTCCCTCATCGGTGAGAGCAAAAGGATAGCGTCTGACAAAGGCTGGAACATAACTGTCTTCCCAGCGTCCTTCGCCATCCAGTTGTTTATGGCCGGCATCCATCAGTGAAAGCAGCGCCAGAGGAAAAAAACGTCCTTCATCATCTTTGCTGAAAAGCACAGGCATATCTCGACTGGCTTCAAAAAACTCAATACCCGTCAGAGGTACAGAATTTACACTATCGGTAAATGAATAATCTCCGGAAGATTGGTATCTCAGTGCCTTGTGAAGATCACGATTGAGTGGTGCAGGGTCTTTATAGAAAAGTAATGCTGCCATGCTTGAAGTCCATTCTCGTATAATTCTTGTTTAATCTCATTGGCAAGAGCATTGTCGCACAAATCACGCGCTCTACTCAAACCGTAATACAGGTAGAAGGTCGCAAATACGACTGCAATTCCGTTAAAGACGATGAAAGCCGGACTGGATCAATAATCACAATAAACGAAGAGTCTACAACGGTAGCTCACAACTGGACTCAAAACATTTATTGAAAAACCTCGACATTATCCTCGCTTCTGCATTGGCTCTTGCTTTGATCAATGGCGTTTCAAACAATGCAGTTTATTGTATCTCACTTGAAGAAAATCTCATGGAGTCGGAATGGAATCTATGGAAGAAATTTTACGCTCCCCTGGATTACTTGCACACTCTCTTTAACTAACAGCCAGTTTAGATAAAAAGGGCAGAACTGGCGACTATACTGGCAAACACCGCTTTAGAGCTAACTTTGGTTTACCAGTGTTTTAAGGTGCATCAAATGATAACCTGTCATACCCTGTCTGAGTCCGGCCACCAGCAGTTCCGACGCTTCTCGTGGTACCTGCTTTTAGCTCATTTATGTGTTTTGGGATTCCTGACCAAAGCCAATAGCAACGACCATGAGCAGATAGAAACCTATTATGGCCTGTTGGAGTTTAATCGTGCCCAGTTTCCTTTATTGTCAGAACTGTTGAACAGTCAACCTGTTAAACGACTGAAGAACATTAACCAGTATGGAATTATTCAGCTGGTTGACTCTCAGGGGCATAACAATGAATCTTATACCCGTTATGACCATTCCCTTGGGGTACTTTATCTTCTGAATTATTTCGGGGCTCCCTTTGAGGAGCAGGTCAGCGGGTTGCTCCACGATATATCTCACACTACATTCAGTCATGTCTCAGATTACCTTTTTACTACAAGCTCTGCAGGGAATCCTGATTACCATGATTCGCTATTCAGAGGTTTTTTAGAAAAGCACGGGGTTGCCCTGATATTGAAAAATCATGGTCTAACGCCTGACGACGTAGCCCCTGAAAATATTCAATTCACAATGCTTGAAAGAGAGCTGCCGGATATATGCGCAGATCGGCTGGATTACATATTACAAGGCTCAGTCAGAAGGAAGACTTTAACCCGGGAACAGGTCGATCAGATCATAAAGTCCCTTCGCCATGATCCGTTAACTAACCACTGGTATTTTAGCAGTCAGGATTCAGCCCAGTTACTTGCAGATGCCAGCCTGGAGCTCAACAAGAATATATTTGTCACCGCCTGGGGACGGACACTTTACCAATGGACGACAGAGGCAATCAGACGCATGATATCTATAAATGAATTGACTTTGGAAGATATCAAATACCAGATGGGAGATAGAGAAGTATGGCAGTCCATGCTAAGCAGCGAAGATACAAAGGTTGCCGCTCTTGTCGAAAAAATAAAATCAGCCTGGTACCGGGTTTATGAGACGACTGATGCAAATGAGGCTAGCACAACCTTTGAAAATCTTCGTTGCCGGGTTGTTGATCCCAGAGTAATGGTTTCAGCGAGCTGGAAAAGGCTGTCAGCCCTTAGTCCATCCTTTAAAAGAAAATATCAGGCTGAAATGGAACGTTGTCGGTTCTTTTATGCAGCCATTAAGTCTCCATAAGGCGACAGCACCTCCGGCTGAAATCAGAAAATCCGGAAATCATAATCAAGCCAGACACGCAGATCGTTTTCTTCTTTGTGAATGGCTTTTCGTAATGCCTTATCATCTCGATAAAGACCGTATTTCAGTTTAAATTTCAACCCTTCCAATACAGTCTTCGGAAAGGCATAAACCAGATGAATGTCGTGTTCCTGTTCTGCGACAGCTATTTTTTGGCCGCCGGGGGTGATGACCTTCATGCCGGAGCCATAATGAAATGAATAACCTGCTTTCAGCCCTTTGAGCCAGGATTCTGAAAAATGATAAGTAACACCCATCATCCATGCGGTTTCACCGTCATACAACATATCTTCTGCAGAACCTGAAGTGTTAATATCCCAGTACCCATGGGTGTTTGCTCCGAAATCATAATAATAAGCACCGGGTGGAGTGTAAGCATTGCCTGAAGCTTTTACGCTGGATGGTGCCTTAAAATGACTGACTCCTGCACGAAAATGCCATGCACCAGCAGCCAAGCCCCCGTGAAGGTTGATAACACTGGCTTTATCGTCAAATAATGGCGAGCCACCCCAGCCTGCACCCTGCCAGAGACGACCACTTTTTTGGGTTTGATAATAACTACCCCCCAGGTTAATTTTGAGATTCTGTCCTGTGTATGTGGTAAACAAGATATCGCCATTGTGTGCCTTTAAAAATTCTTTGGCAAAAGCATTGCGATATTTAAGCTGCAATTCACGCTCTTTGGAAAACTGAAGTGTATAGATCGCTTCAGCACCTATGATGTAATCAATTTTTTCACCGGAAAAGTTCATCAGACTATGAAAACCTGCCTGATTTCTAAGTGACATTTGATCAACCAGAGCAAAACCGATTTCCAGGTTTTCAATCGTGCCTTTGAGATTATACCCATTCCAGTTGCTGGGAACGGTTCTTGAGCTGGAGCCGGAAATCAGTCCGGTACGTAAATTCTGTCGTCCCGCCTTAAAGCTGAGTGATCGGTTTTCGAACGTTGACGGTAATTTTAGTTCGACATAAGCTTGCCCCAGCTTACTGAAGCCTTCGTTAGCATTATTCAACAATTGATATGAATTAGTATTCTCTTCGGGCATGTACAACTTGACCGCGCTATACAAACTGGCTCCTATTCCTACCATTTCACCCAAACCGGAACGCAAATCAAGCGATAAGCCTCCCGTCCAGGCTCCTGATGTCGAGTCTTTTACCGTGTTGTGTACATCGTAATAGACAGTCCGAAGCTTTCCGCCCAGTGTCGTATTATTAATAAAGCGCGAGTTATCTGATAATGATTCACCCGATAAAACTGCAGTATTCCAAAATCCTGAAGCAAAAAGCATTAATGGCTGCAAACCTGATTTTAAGTGCATATAAAAACCTGCTATGTAGCCACTGTGGATTGCACAATAGCTACCTTTTGACATTTTGATTACGGTCATACCTGCTTAATGGCAATACGGACTGACCGACCAGGATCAATTTCACCTTCGCCAAGATTGGTCAGGTGCTAAGGCACTCTGAAAGATGCCTCAGTAATCAGCCGGACCCAGTTTTTTGCCCAAAGGTGCTTGCGAGCTGGGGGCAGCTTCCTGAGATTGCGCCTCAGGCGGCTTTTTCTTCGCCCTCGAGAGTTCATTAAATTGGCGCCCTAATGAGCGGGCTGCGGCAATCCATATAGCAAAAAAAAGCAGAACGATAACAGCTACGTAAGGAGCAATAGCCGCCAGTGAACCCAAATAAATTATTAATATTTGCTGTATGACTGAGCCTGTTGATTTACCGGTCGGATTGCCAATAACATCAACTGCCGCCTTACCTTTCACTTTCTCTTCAGGGTCAAGTGGGATGTAGCTCATTTCCTTGGTGGGATCGAACAAGGAGTACTTGGTCGATTTACTCATGATATTTTGTACACCCCCCAATATGACGGTTAGCATCAATGGAGTGGTGCCCAGCGCCAGAAATAAAATATCGGGTACGATATCCCTGAATAAAACAAAACAAAAAAACAAAGTTCCGGTAATTAATAAAACCACCGGAGTGCAAAGTGCAGCTATTGTCCAGCCAAAGCGACGGATAACATTGTTAGTAAAAAACAGCATCATGGAAATAGTCACAATGCCTGTGCAGGTGGAAAATAATCCCATGAACTGATTGTATTCATGGGGGTTTGGATATTGCATGCGTAGCTGGTTTTTCCAGGTGACTTCAACAATATTGATACAGACACCATATCCAATAACCAAAAGGGCAATACAAAGCAGATATTTTGAATTGATAATATGCATAAAACTTTCTTTCAGGGATAAGGATAATTTTTCCTTATTGGAGCTTGCTATCTCATCAGGTTTATAAAGCCTTGGATCTGTCATCACATACCGGTTGATCCACCAGTAAGTCGCCATAATCAAAATGCCACCAATAGTAAGGACACCCGTCATTAAATTCAGGGAGTAACCCCAGGGGTCAACACCTTCAGCAAGGTTTTCACGAGTCTGTGAAGCAAAGTAGACAAACAGTCCTGCCGTTGGTAATGCCAAATTACCCATCATGCCGAAAAGCGCATAAAATCGTTTGGATTCTGAGACTCGGGTAATATGGTTGGCAAAGCCCCAGAACATCAGAGAGAGGCAGACACTTCCCCAAAGCTCAGACATGACGTAGAAAAGAGAAAACGTCCAGTTACGCATAACAGCGATCAATCCCATAAATCCGGGCGGCAAAATACTCTGCAAGTAATCTGCAAACTCTGTTGGATGAAGCATATCCCGAGCGGGATAAAGAACCAGAGAAAAAAAACAGAAAAACAACAGAAAGCTGGATATAACTAAATAAAATAAAGTTCTCCTCTCAAATATATTACTCAGCTTTGCGTATGTAACTGTGAATATTATTGCAAAAGGTACATTCACCCATAATTTTAAAAAAGGTATTATCTCCGCTCCTGAACCAGCACCAGTAACTACCAGAGTGTCTTTCGTGTCTCGCAATATGGTGTAGTTAAAGAGTATCAGGTAGAACATCAGGATCATCGGAAGTAGCTTTTTAAGCTCATAAACGTAGACGGGCCAAAGCCTCGCTCTCCATTTACTGAATTCAGTATTATCTGACATTTTATCGCCTTGTGACTGGTGAATTCTGAGACAAACTCACTTTATCTAGACGAAAAGGTTAAATACGACAACTTTTTTCTAACTATAGTTATTGCAAAAGTGCCGTAAACCCTCGCTCAATTGAGGTTTTCGCAAAAGTTCGAAAACTCATTAATATGATCTCTGTGGGAACGCATTTTTTATTCCTTTCAGTGAAGGTATGGGCTTCCCCGATGGAACCCACAGGGCTTGAAAGCATGGGAACCAGAACTTACGCAACACTTTCGAGAGGGTAGGGGGGCAGTCACGTTACTATGAATATCAACAGCCAATGGTTAAAACTGGTTTTTTCAACCTATCAGGTGACTAATGAACAAAATCACGGTGAACTTGATCATCACGTTCGTGCTGTTTGGTCAATCTGCTTTAGGCACAGAGAAGCAGGATGATGACAATCATCAATTTTACATAACAGATCATTTAAAGACAGGTGTCGCCTGGGGGCTGGTCCCCCTTGGCTCAGAGGTAGCGATCACTTCTCTTGATAAGTATCTGGATTCTAAAGGCTATAACTTTCTCTATAAGCTACTAAAGATTCACAGCAATAATGTACAAAGAGCTATGAGCCAACACCTCACTGATAATATCAGTGCCCGCCTCGAAAGTATCAGCTATAAAGCTTTATCGGACAGTCATATAACTAAAAAGACAGACGAACTGCAATCTGATTTGCTCTACCGCTCACTATCAACATTTTCAATATTGAGCCTTCATGCGCAAAAGGCCAGAAAAACCTATTTCCGGCTACTCGACATTATTGATACAGTGTCTTCTTCTGCGAGCCTGGCTATGTCCAGAGGCGATGAAGATCACGCTGCAGCATTGATGGCATTTAGTGCTCTATCTATGGTTTACCTTCATCCGGAGGCGACAGCCCTTGATGTTTTCGACAGTGTTTACGCCAGCTTCAGCCGGGCGATTGACTGGCGTCAGCATCCTGGCTTCAGATCTCGAGTAACGCACTACCTGAAGGTTATGGATCCACTGATGGAACATTCGGCCACTATGGGTCTCAGGTATTGCGATATGCTGAATCAGTGGAAAGTTGGGAGTATTGATTGCCTTCAATATGAAAACGATGCGATAGATGAGTTAAAAGTGCTTGCCTCTCATTCTAACCTTGAGGAAACAGGGCTTATTAAGTCATTGCTAAAAAGTGTTTCGAAGGATCAAATCAGAACAAGTATTTTTATTTTAGGGGTTTCTGTACCCGGAACTTTCCTTTATTTCGCTGATAAAAAACATATCGCTATTCAGGTGATAACTAAACATTTTTCCAAAATAGTCGGGCTGTCAACCACAAAAGAAAATATGGAACGCTTTGCTTCCCAATCAAGGCGCTCCCTTGAAAACTGGGGTGCTATTAATACCGGCTCATCGGTCAACAGAACATCCGGCATCGCCGATTATAGCAACCAGTATTTCAGTACCCTGCAAAAAAAAGCGGGGATGATTCTGGCTGAGCAACCCAATTTCGCCCGATCAAATAGTCAAAGGGCAATGGAGTTACTGATTATTCACTTTGCGGATGCCTACAGAACCCCCTCTGAAAAAGCCCCTATTTTAGCCGGTGCCCTGGTGCAGAATTATCGGGAGATCGTTGAAGTCAACGCCCAGGACACACTTATGAGAAGCCTTTTGATAGCTTACCAGCCCATTAAATCGGTATCAGAGGTTAACAAGATCTATAAACAGGTTATAACTCTCGACCCTGCCTGTTCTGATTGTGAAGGGTACAAGGAACTCAGCGAAAGCTGGGCAAAGATTTCTTTGGATGGCGCAAAACCTGTTACATCCCATTCAGTGGCAACCAACAACCAGACTGACATTTGCCCTGCAGAAGAGTGTCTACCCGAGGGATTGACTGAACCCGAAGAAGAATCTCCATTTTATTACCAATATTTGCCCAGCAGAGAGACCGTGACTACCGCAACAATACATGGTGCCGCTCTCGGGTACTCAATGATAATGGGGCTAATCAAACCTTTAACCATTGATAAAGTTGATCCAAAGAAAACCGGGCAAAAACATTTCTGGCGACTGGTTAGTTATTATTTCCTGTTCTCAATGATAGAGTTCGGACTTCGTTCAGTGGGTGAACCTGCCATTGTGCATCTGCAAACTGTCGTTAAAAACGGGATAGGCAGCACAACCGGCATTCTTGACCCGGAAGATCAGGAGATTCAGAGCGAGCTTGCTGCCAAGGTGAATGTTGTACACCGGAAACTCAGTATTGAAGCCCAAACCAGTCGCTCCTATAAGATGACGATGGAAGCCATGCTGGTAAAATGCTGGTTACTGGCGAACACCCTCTTGACGGATCAGGAGAAAAATTACACTGACTCAGCCAGAGTTGTCGCATACTCTGCTTACGCTCTCAGATATTATCATCCGGAATTTAAAACCAGCAGTAAGGTCATCTCTGCCCTGGCCAACGCACGATTGGGCAATGCTCTGAACATGTTACAACAAAAAAATCTGATGCCCCTTTATGCAAGACAGGTTTTACTTCATCTTGCCGAGCTGGATTCAAACTATGGTGACAAAGCCATTAAGGATAGTTATCTGGATATATTAAATAACTGGGGTATTAAATGTGATCAGGAAGATACAGAATATGCTCAGGATGTCCTGGATTCCTGGGCAGTTTATGGTGAATATATGCTTGGTATAGCAGGCTTTGTAGTGCAGGCGTCCATTAAAGCTTATTTCCACAGCATGGATCTGGTTTCGCGGTCTATAGCTAACTTTTTGGCCAATGTTTTTGAATTCGGAACAACAGATCCTCTCAGAAAAAGAATTTATGCCCATTCCCGCAAGGCCATGTTGAATGTTGCGGCATCCCATAGCGAGGATGAGCAAATGGCAGCAGATTCTGCCAATGAAGAGTTAACGCAGTCTTATCGACGTCAAAAATTCTACTTTGGAAAACCAGAGCTGGATGCCCGCACCCAGCTCGTACAAATTATTACATCTGTCATTCATTGTTTTTCAGAAGCCCGTTTTTTAATGGCTGACAAAGAAACAGACAAAGCGGCTGACCTGATCGCTTCAGCACTGGTTAGAATCGTTTTATACGCTCCGGATTTATCTGGAAATGATATCCATCTGAAAAATGCATTTAAAACCCTGACAGCTTCCTATCGTGATGACTTGAATGCTTTGAGCGACAATATTCTCAACAAAGTCAGTGAGCAATTAAAAAGTAAAGCTCCCGTGGAAAGCGATATCTATTCTGATGGGATGATTAAGGTAAAAATGATGCAACAGGCCTGGTCAGAACCCGTGGAAGGTGAAAGTTGACAGAGTAGGTCTTTGGATTATTTTCAAACAGGCAAGGAGCCGTAAAAATCACTCCATGAACCACAAAAAGCCCTATAAAAATAGGGCTTTCTGAAGATGGCGTGCTCAGTAGGATTCGAACCCACGACCGCCTGGTTCGTAGCCAGGTACTCTATCCAGCTGAGCTACGAGCGCGTAATGCTAACTTGTTCACTGGCGGTGGGCGGGGAACCTTCAGCATATTTTTCTGATAGTGCCCCGCCACCTTTTTATTTTCTCAAGAACCAGAAATAATCATAACCCATCATTAGCCCTTCTATTCTGAAATCTACTACCCATCAAGAAAGCGGCTAGATAGAGCACTGCCTCAAAAATATTCACTAGTAGGCTCACAATAACCACTATATGGATGGTTGCAAAAAGTAAGCTCCCCCTCCCTCTTAGTTTAAGGACTAAAGGAGCAAAAAAGAACAATAATGCAGAAATTGGAATAATTAACAGCTTTACAAATACTGTTTGGCCAACAACTTTATTTACTGACTCTTTTTTATTCAACTCTTCGATAAAAGCGTTAGACCTATCTGTAAGTTTTTGAAATTCCTCTTCTGTAAGAGAATCTTTTTTTTCTATATCACGGTAGTACTGTCTATAGTCATCAGTGACAAATGACATATCTGGCTTACTAAATCTTTCGTTAGCAACAGATAGTAAAACTGTAAACACTAACAACAGAAAGCACTTCCATAAATTTACAATTAAAAATAGGACATCCATATAATAGAGAAATAGAAAAATCATGGAAAAATAGAGAAAACAAAAGCCGCGAGCCCAGCAGTCCATTAAGCTCTGAAAGCCACTCAAATGAGGATATTAATTGTTTATCAAAACAAACAACAAGCGAATCACTCAAAAAGAGGAAAAGTAAGAAATAGCAGAACTCCCCAGATGACAGGAGCAACAAATAACAACGGAAAAGTCGGGCAATCAGCTTACGCCATGAAATAAACGACTACAGGTAAACAACCCCTGTACCCATTGCCGCCCCATTTCCCGAGCAAAAGTCTTCATGGCTTCCAGCCTGCCCACTGCGCGATAGAAGCGGTTATTCCATCTCATGGTTTTGAGCCATTCATTTGAATCAATTTCCAGTTGGCTCAGAATGGGTGGGATATCTGAAGGGATTGAACCTTTCTTATCAGATCGGACTGCACGCCCACTCCAGTCAACCAGCTCAAGATAATCGTGAAGTATATAAGGCAACGCCTTAGCCGAATTTTGCCCCTGTGATCGAAAAGGCATAAGGGTGACTGGCTGCTTTCGGGTATCAGAACCTGCCAAATTTTCAATTCGTTCCTGAATCGACGTGTAGTCTGATCCTTCTGGAGTTTCCGACATTTCGGCACGGAGCGGATTCAGGTCAACATAGGCCATGCAGGTTAACAATGCTGCCTCATCCAACAACGCCTGACTTTTAAACCGTCCTTCCCAGAAGCGACCTTTGCAGTCATCTTCCTGGTTAGCCTCACGGGCAAGATATTCGTTCAGGCAACGCATGAACCAGCTGATATTCGTTAAACGATTTCGATATTCTTCAGCAAATTCGTCCACACGAGTCAGTTCCGAGTGACTCAGCTGGTCAGCAGCAAGATACCTCTGAACCAGAAGCGGCCCTGTGAAAAGCCTTGTCCATCGACTCAAAATTTCATCTCTTGCCCACTCTCTGGCAGGTTTCTCATTGATATGCAAAACCACATGGTAGTGATTAGACATAACAGCATAGGCACAGACTTCTATAGAAAAGATTGAAACCAGTTCCCTCAGCTTATCTACAACCCACTGCCGACGATGCTCGTAGTTTTTGCCCGTTAAATAATCCTCTCCACACAAATACGCCCTGCGTACGCATCGAGCTATACAGTGATAATAAGGCGTGGAACCTGGGTCGATCAAAGAACTTCGTGCACGGGTCATTGGAAAAATAGGACATCCATATAAAATAAACCCTAATAAACACTGCCCAAAAGCCGTGAGCCCAGCAATCCATTAAGCCCTGACAACCTCTCAAATGAGGATATTAATCGTTTACCATAACAAACAACAAGCGAATCACTCAAAAAGGGGAAAAATCAGAAACAGCAGAGCTCCCCAGATGACAGGAGCAACAAATTAACAACGGAAAAGTCAGGCAATCAGCTTACGCCATGAAACAAACGACTACAGGTAAACAACCCCCGTATCCATTTCTGCCCCATTTCCCGAGCAAAAGTCTTCATGGCTTCCAGCCTGCCCACTGCGCGATAGAAGCGGTTATTCCATCTCATGGTTTTGAGCCATTCATTTGAATCAATTTCCAGTTGGCTCAGAATGGGTGGGATATCTGAAGGGATTGAACCTTTCTTATCAGATCGGACTGCACGCCCACTCCAGTCAACCAGCTCAAGATAATCGTGAAGTATATAAGGCAACGCCTTAGCCGGATTTTGCCCCTGTGATCGAAAAGGCATAAGGGTGACTGCCTGCTTTCGGGTATCAGAACCTGCCAAATTTTCAATTCGTTCCTGAATCGACGTGTAGTCTGATCCTTCTGGAGTTTCCGACATTTCGGCACGGAGCGGATTCAGGTCAACATAGGCCATGCAGGTTAACAATGCTGCCTCATCCAACAACGCCTGACTTTTAAACCGTCCTTCCCAGAAGCGACCTTTGCAGTCATCTTCCTGGTTAGCCTCACGGGCAAGATATTCGTTCAGGCAACGCATGAACCAGCTGATATTCGTTAAACGATTTCGATATTCTTCAGCAAATTCGTCCACACGAGTCAGTTCCGAGTGACTCAGCTGGTCAGCAGCAAGATACCTCTGAACCAGAAGCGGCCCTGTGAAAAGCCTTGTCCATCGACTCAAAATTTCATCTCTTGCCCACTCTCTGGCAGGTTTCTCATTGATATGCAAAACCACATGGTAGTGATTAGACATAACAGCATAGGCACAGACTTCTATAGAAAAGATTGAAACCAGTTCCCTCAGCTTATCTACAACCCACTGCCGACGATGCTCGTAGTTTTTGCCCGTTAAATAATCCTCTCCACACAAATACGCCCTGCGTACGCATCGAGCTATACAGTGATAATAAGGCGTGGAACCTGGGTCGATCAAAGAACTTCGTGCACGGGTCATAATCTCTCCTGCCGGAACTAAATATCAGCGACAGGGAAAAACTAGACTAGCTAGCTTGTTTGTCAAATATAAGGGTGTCCTATTTTTTATCTTTGTCAAATATAAGGGTGTCCTATTTTTTAACACTATTTTTTATCTTTTTTTTTTTAGAGGAGCGACATCAGTGTCGTGAAAAGGTGGTGGGTGTGGATCTGCAGACTGATAGCCGTCTTACGCCTGAAATGTTTCAGAGATATCCTGTCTCCCCATAATCCGAACAATCAGGACATAATCTTCCTGAATTTGGTAATAAATGGAGTGAGAACCGTACACACTCATACGGTATCCCTTGCGGATATGCTCCACTGCCGGGTAGTGAAGTGGAAAACTCGCTAATTCTGTCAAACGGGCCTGCAAGCTATCGTGGTAATGAATTGCCTGATCCAGACCAAAGTTATCAATGCCAAACTCAAGGATACGTCCTATATCCAAAGCAGCTTCATTTGATAGCTTATAACTCGCCATTTTTACGTTTTCGCTCCAGTACCTGGGTCACTATGTCTTCAGGAGTTAATTCGCTGATACCACTGTTTTCTCCTTTGATCAGTGCTTCACGAATCGCTTCAAGTTCACTTTTTCTGGATCGGGCTTGTCTGATCAGGTCATTAATGACATCGCTTTTACTACTGTATTCTTTGCTGTCAACCTGAGCCTTGAGCCACTCATCGTTGGGCTCGGTAAACGTGATGCTCTGTCTGGGCATGAGACTCTCTCCTTGGTTCATATATGCACCATATTAGCACCAAAAAAGAAAAGTGCACCTCGTTTATCACACAGATTTTGTATTGCCCATCAAAAAGGAACACGTGGAAATTTTAGCGACTAGCCCGCCAGATCCAGTTGCATGAAAGAACTCAGCCCATTCCCTGAAATCGACGTATCCGCCAGCACATCGACTTGTAGGGGAATGCTGGCGAAGTCATCCGAGATAAAGCCCAGATTCTGTACCGGAGAGAACTTCACTCGATGTACTCTGATATTGAAGGGCAACCCCTCCTGAGCATCATTCAACCCTTTCATAAACAAGGTAAACTCTCGCCCGGACTCTACGAGGGCTTGTACCGTATTAGCCTTAAGTGGGGTGTAACTGACCTTGATGCCCTGGTCATCAATACCACCACCTTCAATGACCTGAATGCCAGATTTCATCAGTTGGTGGTCGTCACCTTCTACCAATACGGTATCCGGGCTGTCTTTTACCGTAATGGTCTGATCCAAATCAGGTAAATGCTCAAAAGGAATCAATTCACCCGCCACACCAAAGGTTTCTTGCGCTTCATCAGTCACCGGCGAGAAGCCTCAATAACACTGCCTCGAAGTGCCAGGGAGATATTACCAGCGGTAAAATCATGAGCTACCAGATTGGCAGTAATGCCCGAGACCCGACTGATAACATTGTGATAAAAAATAAAAAATAGGACATCCAAAAAATAGGACATCCATATAAAAAAAATAGGACATCCATATAAAATAAACCGTAATAAACACCGCCCAAAAGCCGCGAGCCCAACAGTCCATTAAGCTCTGACAGCCACTCAAATGAGGATATTAATTGTTTATCAAAACAAACAACAAGCGAATCACTCAAAAAGAGGAAAAGTCAGAAATAGCAGAGCTCCCCAGATGACAGGAGCAACAAATAACAACGGAAAAGTCGGGCAACCAGCTTACGCCATGAAATAAACGACTACAGGTAAACAACCCCTGTACCCATTGCCGCCCCATTTCCCGAGCAAAAGTCTTCATGGCTTCCAGCCTGCCCACTGCGCGATAGAAGCGGTTATTCCATCTCATGGTTTTGAGCCATTCATTTGAATCAATTTCCAGTTGGCTCAGAATGGGTGGGATATCTGAAGGGATTGAACCTTTCTTATCAGATCGGACTGCACGCCCACTCCAGTCAACCAGCTCAAGATAATCGTGAAGTATATAAGGCAACGCCTTAGCCGGATTTTGCCCCTGTGATCGAAAAGGCATAAGGGTGACTGGCTGCTTTCGGGTATCAGAACCTGCCAAATTTTCAATTCGTTCCTGAATCGACGTGTAGTCTGATCCTTCTGGAGTTTCCGACATTTCGGCACGGAGCGGATTCAGGTCAACATAGGCCATGCAGGTTAACAATGCTGCCTCATCCAACAACGCCTGACTTTTAAACCGTCCTTCCCAGAAGCGACCTTTGCAGTCATCTTCCTGGTTAGCCTCACGGGCAAGATATTCGTTCAGGCAACGCATGAACCAGCTGATATTCGTTAAACGATTTCGATATTCTTCAGCAAATTCGTCCACACGAGTCAGTTCCGAGTGACTCAGCTGGTCAGCAGCAAGATACCTCTGAACCAGAAGCGGCCCTGTGAAAAGCCTTGTCCATCGACTCAAAATTTCATCTCTTGCCCACTCTCTGGCAGGTTTCTCATTGATATGCAAAACCACATGGTAGTGATTAGACATAACAGCATAGGCACAGACTTCTATAGAAAAGATTGAAACCAGTTCCCTCAGCTTATCTACAACCCACTGCCGACGATGCTCGTAGTTCTTGCCCGTCAAATAATCCTCTCCACACAAATACGCTCTGCACACGCATCAAGCTGTACAGTGATAATAAGGCGTGGAACCTGGGTCGATCAAAGAACTTCGTGCACAGAAATAACCTCTCCTGCCGGAACTAAATATCAGCGACAGGGAAAAACTGGGCAAGCTGGCTTATTTGTCAAATATAAGGGTGTTCTTTTTTCTTTATTGCATAACATTAATAGACTAGTATACTGGTCTATATAAACCAAAAAAAAGAGGCTACTCAAATGCTTGAAGAAATTGGCTCTTATGATGCCAAAACCAAACTCCCAGAAATTCTTCGCCGTGTTGAGGCTGGAGAAGCTTTTACTATAACAAACCGTGGCAAACCGATTGCTGACCTCATCCCCAGTCGAGCAAAAAGTCGTTTGAAGGCTCAAGCAGCCATCAATAATCTACTAAAGATGAAGAAGCCAACAATATCTGATGTAGATTTGAAAGCTCTTCGTGAAGAAGGTCGCAGATGAAGACAGACTTCGTGTTGGACAATTCTGTAACAATGCGCTGGCTATTGAAAACAGAAGATACTTCTGATCAGCAGTATGCCGAAGATGTTATGGCAGCACTGGCTTCGGTTGATGCAATTGTCCCAAATCTCTGGCATCTGGAAGTGTGTAATGTAGTGTCTCGGTCAGAGCGCAGAGGTGATATAGACATTGCCCTGTCTGAAGGTTTTCTTGCTCAACTGGAAAATCTGCCTATTTTCGCCGATCCATTAACGTCTAATCAGGCGTTTAGTCGAACACTGGGGCTTGCCAGAAATTACAATCTCAGTAGTTATGATGCAGCCTATTTAGAATTGGCTATTCGTGAAGGACTGCCACTTGCTACTCTGGATGATGCACTGGCGAAAGCTGCAAAAAAAGCAAATGTGAAGCTATATCTCGAAGGTTAAGGCTGATTATGTTCCGCAACAACCCAAAAGCCGCGAGCCCAGCAGTCCATTAAGCCCTGACAGCCTCTCAAATGAGGATATTAATCGTTTACCATAACAAACAACAAGCGAATCACTTAAAAAGGGGAAAAATCAGAAATAGCAGAGTTCCCCAGATGACAGGAGCAACAAACTAACAACGGAAAAGTCGGACAATCAGCTTACGCCATGAAAATAAACGACTACAGGTAAACAACCCCTGTACCCATTGCTGCCCCATTTCCCGAGCAAAAGTTTTCATGACTTCTAGCCTGCCCACTGCCCGATAGAAGCGGTTATTCCATCTCATGGTTTTGAGCCATTCATTTGAATCAATTTCCAGTCGGCTCAGAATGGGTGGGATATCTGATCGGATTGAACTTTTCTTATCGGATCGGACTGCAAGCCCACTCCAGTCAACCAGCTCAAGATAATCGTAAAGTATATGAGGCAACGCCTTAGCCGGATTTTGCCCCTGTGATCGAAAAGGCATACAGCATAGGCGCAGACTTCTATAGAAAATGAAGCCCTTTCCCCTTGCTCTGGTCTGAGCAGAAGAAGGCTTTGGGGGTATCGGAAGATTGATTCACTCCCTCCCTGCCTCAAGCGACTTTGAGTGTCACTGAAAGACCCAGTTTTTGTAGCATTTCCACCAATGCATCAATGGTG
The DNA here is from genome assembly GCF_049310145.1 of Endozoicomonas sp. ALD068. Lineage (NCBI taxonomy): Bacteria > Pseudomonadati > Pseudomonadota > Gammaproteobacteria > Oceanospirillales > Endozoicomonadaceae > Endozoicomonas > Endozoicomonas sp. ALD068. Next base: position 6,075,495 of record NZ_JBLYNU010000004.1, on the reverse strand, counting down.
AACTTGCTGGCCTTCCCTGTCATCACATCAGAGACTCTGGGTCTGCTCACATTCAACAACCGTGCAGCTTCTTCCTGCTTCAGCTGGCGATCTCTGATGGCCTTTGTAATTTCTACCATCAGTTGAATCTTGAGATCCGCTTTAATTTTACCCTCAGCTTCCTCTTTCAGTTTCTTTGCTTCTTCAGGGGAAAAGCCCAGGTCGGCAAAAACGTTGCCACCTGTTGGTGTCGTATGTCCGATGTTCTTAATACTCATCCGTCCTTCCTCCTTTTGCTCCGTTCTGCCAGAACCTGCTTGTAACGGCGAGCTGCTACTTGCTTGTCGTGCTTACTGGTTTGTTGGGTTTTCTTTTGAAAACTGTGAAGCACGTATACAGCTTCCTCAAACTTGGCCAAATACATCACTCGAAAAGCACCACCTTCTTCCGAGATGATAATTTCCCTGACACCCGCTCCCACTGTCTTGAAATCCTTCCAGTGTTCAGGGTCGAGATCATGCTGTACCCGGCTTAATTGATAACCCGCTTCTCGCTTGGCCATACCCAGGAATTCAAGCAGGTCTTCCAGGGAGCTACCCATCCAGAAAATCTGCTTTTCGTTATCCAACAGCTTAGCACTCTGTATAAAATATTGTACACTTTAGAACAAATACAGTTCCTCTGTGGAGAAAAAAAGCAGTAAAAAATAATCAAAAAGTTCGCCGACAACACCCCGCCCACACCGCTATAAAAGTGCAAACCCAACACCCGTCCCAGAAACTAAAAAACACCTGCAAATCACTGATTATAAAGAGGAAATCAAGTAACGTACTTCAAAGTAGCCGAAGTACGTTATTTAGAGAGGAGAGAGAAAAAACGGCCCAAAAATGGCCAAAAATCGGCTTTTTCAGGAATTTTCCAAGTACGCAGTTATAAGACAGGGGATGATTATCAAACAAACAGAGAGCCAGAAAAACCCATCCCCAAAACGACAAAAAGCCCTATAAAAATAGGGCTTTCTGAAGATGGCGCGCTCGGTAGGATTCGAACCTACGACCGCCTGGTTCGTAGCCAGGTACTCTATCCAGCTGAGCTACGAGCGCGTAATACTAAGTTGTTCACTGGCGGTGAGGGAGGGATTCGAACCCTCGATACGTTTCCGTATACACACTTTCCAGGCGTGCTCCTTCGGCCACTCGGACACCTCACCATTGTCGTCGCCCGCATCTGTTGCTGCGAACGGAGCCGTACTTTATAGCAGGACCGTCTGAAAGGCAAAGCCAAAATGCACTTTTTTTCTACTTTTAGGACAATTACTTAACTGTTAAACGGCTAAGTCCGAACTTGCGTCTGAGAATAGCCTCAAACCATGAAACAGGCAGACATCTTTTGAGCCCGGGCAGCGCCCTACTGCCATTGCCCACTCTTAAAATGCCCTGCTGGCTTGATGACTCCAGCCATGCAGCAATCTCTGATGCTACTTTTTTGGCAGGGGTGGGCCTATCCTGAGAGGCATTCGCTCGTGCTCTGACTCCCTCTTCGATAGGAAAATACAGAGAGCCTTCTGAAAAAACCCGGTCAAGAGCTTCATTGGCATTCTCTGCAAAACGGGATTTGATGGCTCCGGGCAATACGGTCAGAACTCTTATGCCAAACGGCTGAAGCTCCATCCTCATAGCATCTGAAAAGGCGTTGAAGGCAGCTTTTGAAGCACAGTAAAGCCCTGAGAAGGGCGTGGTAACTTCTCCTGAAACACTGCCAATATTAATGATTGTTCCTTCCTTATTAGTACACATTTCCTTGATAACTTTATTGGCTAACAACACCGGAGCAAATACATTGGTCTCAAATTGCTTCAGAAGTTCTTCTCTGGGTAACTCAGCCACTGCTCCCATTCCGCCATAGCCTGCATTATTGATCAGAACATCCAGCTTACCTTCTTCATCCTGAATCTCTGCCAGTATCCTGCCAACCTGGTCTTCATCGGTAACATCCAACTCTGCTGTCCTGATACTTTTATCTGACAGATGTCTGATTGATTCCAGCTTTCTTGCTGTGGCCCAGACCCTATAACCCCTCTGATCCAACTCCAGGGCCAACGCCAGACCAATGCCGGATGAACAGCCGGTAATCAGTACATTTTTCATTGCTTCACTCCATAAACCGGGGCTTCTGGTCTATTAAACGGCTGTCGGCCACAGGAAAACAATCATCTCGGGCAGGTCATCTATAACAACTTGATGTCATGACCGAACAAGCCTGTCTGGTCGTGCCTGCAAACTTCCAGCTTAAGGAATATGAAAAGTTGCAGACATTGGGCATTTTCGAATCCGGTGTCGATGCAGAAAACCGATAAACAGTTTCATCAGAGTTCATCACCCTGAATAGATTGCTGATCAGACTCAATGACTCTATCGCTTCCCAGGTCAGCTGTTTCCAGCGTCTGTCTGGGCAGCTCTTTTTTAACACGCACTCCCAGGGTTAGGAACTGATCCGCCTGAGATATCAGATTCCCCCGACCATGCTTCAAGTTTCCCATAGCGTCATCATAAGTGCTTCTGACACTGGTCAGTTGTTGATCCAGCTTTTCCATCTTTTCAACAAAAACACGAAGCTTGTCGTACACCTGACGAGCCTTGTCAGCCAGTTTTCGGGCATTGGCATTCTGTCTTTCTATCGTCCAGAGATTAGACACTGTCCTGAGCGTGGCCAGCAGCGTGGTGGGTGTCACAACCACAATACGCTTCTCAAAAGCCTCATTGAATAGTTGTTGGTCATGCTGGAAGGCCACCATGAAAGCGGGTTCAACAGGCATGAACATAAAGACGAAGTCAGGAGCTTTAACCTCTGGCAGCGAGGGATAATCTTTTTCGTTAAGACTCCGGATGTGATTCCGGATGCTTTGTATATGTCGCTTCAGAGCAACTTCACGCTCAGCATCGGTTTCGGCATTAACATAACTCAGATAGTCCACCAGCGAAACTTTGGAGTCAATGATCAGATGCTTTTGTTCCGGTAGATAGACGATAAAGTCAGGCCGCTTGTTCTGGCCTTCTTCATCCTTGAAATTGGCTTCCCGCTCGAACTCCTGCCCTCTAATCAGGCCACTGCTTTCCAGAATCTTTGCAACCTGCAATTCCCCCCAGTTGCCCTGTAACTTTTTATCACCTTTAAGGGCTCTGGCAAGGTTGCCTGCTTCATTGGTGATCTTCTGGTTCAGATTATGCAGAGTTTCCAGCTGTTGTTTGAGCGCAGCGCGACCTTCATTATCCGCTTTTCTGGCTTCTTCGACCTTGTTGCGAAACTCACCCAGTTGTTCTTTAAAAGGTTTTAGCAGATTTTCCAGACCTGCCTGATGCTGCTGTGAAACCGATTGACTCTTGGCTTCCAGAATCTCGTTAGCCAGATTGCCAAATTCTTCCTTGAGCGCCTGTTTATTGTCTTCCAGCTGCCGCAATGACTTTTCATTTTGCAACTGCTGCTCCTCCAACCTGACCTTCAGCTCCCTGACCTGCTTTTCTGCACTGAACCGGGCCTCCTGCTCATCCTGCTGTTTAAGCAGACCTTTCCTGAGCAGCTCTTCCTTTTCTTCAGCTCTGCGCTTTTCATTACTCAACAGAGTTTCCAGTTTTCCTTTTAAAATGTGCAGGTCACGATTGTCCTGTTGCAGCTTTTCTCTCGCAATGGAATGCTGTTCCTGCTCTGCGACAAGTTCAGAAATTCTGTGATCCTGCTGCTGCATTTGTGCAGCCAGCTTTGCCAATTCGGCAGCCGCTCTCTGTCTGGCAAACAGCCAGGATAATGCAGAACAGATCAGGACCAAAAGAATGGCCACAGCCATTTCACTTGCAGACATGCACGCTCTCTCATCAGCACAGGTTAGATAATTACTGGTCAACATTACGGTATTTTTACTGAAATCAACAGCGCAGCACTGTTGTCTATCCCTGCCACTTTCGTGCTCCGAAACGCGCTTTCTGCCATACTTCGTAACACATTAACCCGGACTTCACCTTATGAGTAAAGAGATTGAAGCAGTCAGCCAGTGGCTTAAAGAGGTAGTGATCGGCCTGGATCTCTGCCCCTTTGCGGCCTGGCCAGAGCAGCACAACCAGATTCGTATCACCCTCTCAAGGGATACCTCGGAAGAAGCCCTGCTGGAGACGTTGCAGTCTGAACTGACGCTGGCCGCCGAAACACCGGCCAGTGAACTGGAAACCACCCTGATTGTCATTCCGGACATGCTTCAGGATTTTGATGACTATAACCAGTTTCTACATCATGTGGATGCCCTGCTTCGCGGCTTCCACTGGGAAGGTCAGTTCCAGATAGCTAGTTTTCACCCAAACTACTGCTTCGCCGATACCGACCCGGATGATGATGAGAACCTGACCAACCGCTCACCCTACCCTCTTCTGCATATTATCCGGGAAGACAGTCTTGAAAAGGCCCTGGCCAGCCACCCGGACCCCGATGGCATTCCCGATAGAAATATTAAACAGATGAATAACCTGACTGCCGATGAGAAATTAAAGTTGTTTCCTTATCTTTTTGTTCGCAAAACTTGCTCTTAGACTTGCTTTTAAAAAGAATACCGAGAGATAAGATAACTGGAAAAGTTTTTGAGTCTCTCGGGTACCTGTTCGTGCCCGATGGAGGCTACTGATTTAATACTGGATGAAAAACAAGGTGTCGCTGATTAATTCGGGGGTTTTCCAGAACCGTCCTGGCTGAATAAGGCTTTGGCCAGTCAATGACTAACCGATCTACCTTTTCTAATTGTTTTAATCCAAAGTGCTGCTGCCTGGGATTGGTAGAAACGAAGTTATTTTCAAAACGGACTTCACGGAACTGTGTTCCATCCTGACTATACAGCCTTATTTTAGCCCCAAGCGCTTCCGTATTACCGGGAGGGCCGATGAGTCGCACAGAAAGCCAGTGATGATTGTCCGGATTTGAATTGACAAAAAAATCGGGAGAACCTTCCCAGTTACTCACTACGATATCAATATCGCCATCTTGCTGGTAATCAAAACAACTGATTCCCCTGCCATCTATAGCCTTTTCAAGCCCGACTTCCAGAGCCTGTTCTTTAAAGGTCATCTCACCCAAATTAATAAATAGTCGTGCTCTGGATTGTTGAAATTCACTGTGGTTATTCAGAATTTGCGTGGCCAGTGTCTTATAATCTTGGCTGGGATAGGTCGCTGTTTCCGGAATATTACCGTAGCCAGTGGCATGAAAGATATCCAACAGACCATCATTATTAAAATCCGCCGCACAGCTTCCCCAGCCCCAACCGCCTTCGCGAAGGCCGGAATTTTCCGTGACATTCCGGAATTGATAGTCACCTTCATTCTGATACAAGCGGTTGCCCGTATAACTGCTGCTTTGACTAAGGCTGAAAATACTGCTTTCAAACCAGTCCAGATCGCCATCATTATCAAAATCCGCAATCGCTGCTCCCATACCAAAACTACCATGGACCTCCCTGATATCGGTGACATCCTGCAACTCAGTGCCGGTATTCTTCCAAAGCTGCGTGGTAAAAAAGTCGGCTGTCATCAGAATATCAGAAATACCATCCTGATTAACGTCAGCAAAATTAGGGGTAAAGGTAAAGTCGTCCCCACCGAATACTGGCGCTTCATGTTTCTGATGAATCAGACCATCATTTAAAGTAATCGGCCCATAACTTTCTCTTAATTCAGGAACTTTAGAATCAGCGGGCTGCATCTGACGATAACCAGAATTGCGCCATATTTGCGGTTGCCTGACCGACTTGTAAGTGCGCCAGAATGCCATCACGGCATCCAGATCACCATCCTGATCCAGATCACCAAAACTGGCATTCAGTGTCGGTCCCGAGACGTCAGAAAAGACCAGAGACTCAGGGGCTCGAGTAAAATCATAAACCACCTGTGGATAAAATCGTCCATCATTACCCAGGAAAAGATCCGGTTGGTAATCGCCATCAAGATCCCCTACCAGTGGAGTAATCACACCCTTAAGCTCTGCCCCCTTCAAAAGAATGTTTTGCTGCTTGAACTGGCCATTGGACTGCTGGTAATAAACCCAAACTCTATTATCGTTATCAGCGAAGACCAGATCATCCAGACAGTCTCGATTCAAATCTGCGGCGCTCACTCCTCCCCAGTTAATCACATCCATGATCCATCCAGGCTTTATCAGACCGACTTTGCGCCTGTGGTCAATGCCCTTTTCAGCACCTGCTTCTCTGAACCAGAGTCTGTTCTGATTAGTTTTTGCTACCGGGATAACCGCCGGAGTGGCAACACACTTCTCAAACGACGGAGTACGAATTTCGATTTTCTCAACGGTCTGTCTGGGTAAAGCTGATAACTTTTCTGCTGAAGACTCTTCTAAAGAAACTGGCCTGGTAAAAGGCGTCACGATCGGCTGATCATCAATAAACACCTGAAAGCAGGACTCATAGAGCAAACAGGGGTCCGTCAGCGTCTCCAGGAAGGCTGATAGTTGATCTACTTGTTGATCGGAGAGCGCTTCGGGTAAAAGCTTCTGAAAGGGAGATTGCGCTGCTTTTTCCCGAATCGTCGTCAATGAACGCTTCATATAAGCGACATCACTCCTATTACTGTCACCCTTATTGCTGTCAGACAAGCTCTTTTCAGGCTTGTTTCTGATATGAGCTTTAATGGCTTCAGAGAGGGTCGCTGCACTGCCGTTGTGAAAATAAGGGGCTGTCCGTGAAATATTCAAAAGGCTCGGCGTCCTGAATGAAAAAGTGTCAGTGTCAGGTTCGATATTGCTTCTACCGTAGTCCAATCCCCTGCCATTCACCCCAGGACCTGAAGGTTCTATGCCCAGATTGTAGAATTGTTCATCCGAGAAATGACTCCCTGAATGACAGCCTGAACAACCAGCCCCACCCTCACTGACCGCTGTGAAGAACAGTCGGGCGCCCTTCATTTCAGATTCTGACAGCTTATTTTTATTATTGAGGAATCCAAAGAAGCGGTTTTCAATCAATACCAAGTCTGCCTGAAAAGCCGCCAGAGCCTCTGTCAATGTGTCAATTTGAACCACCGCTTCACAGGAAACATTGGCGTCTTGCGGAGAAAAAACGCTTTTGAATTGTCTGCACCACTCATCACTTGAAGCCAGCCGACTCACAATGAGCTGATGTATCTCCAGGTTATTATGACTGGCATCGGACAGCCCCTTCATTTCAAAAGGTGACACCATCGGCAGCCTGGCCTGAGCCTGAAGCAGGCTATGGGTCTGATAACGACTGGTGGGAAGTTCGGAATAACCACCACCGACTTTTATCTTTCGACTGGAAACGTCAGAATCCACATACTGGACCCTACCGTCCCAGAACAAATTCTTTCGATAAAGAGAGACATTGAAAACCGTAGGAGAATTACGTGGAATCAAATGACGAACATAGTCGTCCGGGCTGAGCTTAATTAATTGATCCAATCTCTGCTGCCCGGTCAGAAAAGGATCATCAACGGTCACTCCAACGGGCAGAGCCAGACTGTCTGCCCCAGCCAGCCTCGGGTGATGACAGGTCGAGCAAGCCACTTTGCCATCAAGGCTGAGATCGGGGCTGAAGAAAAGTTTTTTCCCAAGTTGACTGAGGTCTGAATGAATCCCGGGCCCTTCAATATCCGCAATGGGTCTGTCTGATAGCTGATAAGTTTTAAGCCAGTCTTTGAGTACCTCGCCAGGTTGATGATCTTGAGCACCGAGTACGCTTACTGATCCCAATATCAGCGTCAACATGCATCCCTGTCGCACCATAGCCTTCCCTGAGTTGTTTTAAATCGACTCCTTCAAAGATACTGGAACGGGCGAAGAAATATAACCCGCCAGCCGTATAATAGATTAAGACTATTAACAAAATTTGAATGATTAATTATACCAATCAATCAGATCAACATATTCTTTCCATGTCGCCACCGAAAACGGCTGACTAAAAAACAAAATGACTATCAGTAAGAAGGAATAAACCATGTCTCTCATTAATACTCAAATCAAGCCGTTCAAAGCCACTGCTTTTCACAATGGCGACTTCGTTGAAGTGACCGAAGAGAGCCTGAAAGGCAAGTGGTCTGTTGTCTTCTTCTACCCGGCAGACTTCACCTTTGTTTGCCCCACTGAACTGGGCGACCTGGCCGACCACTACGAACAGCTTCAAGCCATGGGTGTTGAAGTTTACTCTGTCTCCACAGACACTCACTTCACTCACAAAGCGTGGCACGACAGCTCTGAGACCATCAACAAGATCAAATACCCAATGATCGGCGACCCAACAGGTCAGATCACTCGCAACTTTGAAGTCATGATCGAAGAAGAAGGTCTGGCTCTGCGGGGCACCTTTGTTATGAACCCCGAAGGTGAAATCAAAGTCGTTGAAACCAACGATTCAGGTATTGGCCGTAACGCTGGAGACCTGGTTCGCAAGATTCAGGCGGCTCAGTTCATCGCAGAGAACCCTGGTCAGGTATGCCCGGCTGCATGGCAACCAGGTGAAGAAACACTGGCACCTTCCCTGGACCTGGTCGGCAAAATCTAAAACGCCCGGGCTCCCTGCCATCACTCAACAGAGGGAGCCTGAACCCAATCGAAACGATCAAGCGAGTCAATCATGTTAGATGCAAATATCAAAAAGCAATTGGAAGCTTACTTTCAGAACCTGAAAACGCCTGTTGAGATCGTTGTGTCTCTTGATGACTCTGCGAAATCACAGGAAATGGCTTCACTGGCTAAAGACCTAGAATCACTCTCCAGCCAGATCACGTTAAGTAAAAACGACAACGATCTGGTAAGAAAACCTTCCATGGCCATTCAAGGTCAGGACAATCGCCCTGCAATCCGCTTTGCCGGGCTACCAATGGGCCACGAATTTAACTCATTGATACTGGCGATTCTGCAGAGCGGCGGTCATCCAGCCAAGCTGGAAGCTGATTTGCTCGAGCAGATCAAACAATTGCAAGGCGATTTCAATTTTGAAACCTATATTTCCCTCTCCTGCCAGAACTGCCCTGAGGTCGTGCAGGCTCTCAACCTGATGGCTGTGCTGAATCCTGGTATCCAGCACACCATGATCGACGGAGCCTTGTTTCAGGATGAGGTGGATGGAAAACAGATAATGGCCGTACCTGCTGTATTTGTTAACGGCGAGCCATTTGGTCATGGTCGTATGAGTACCGCAGAAATCGTTGCCAAACTGGACGTGAACGCTGAAAAACTTGCAGCAGAGGCCATCAACAATAAAGATCCTTATGACCTGCTGATTGTAGGCGCCGGTCCTGCCGGAGCGGCTGCCGCTATCTATGCCGCTCGCAAAGGCATTCGCACCGGTCTGGTGGCCGATCGCTTTGGTGGGCAGGTTATGGATACCATGGCCATTGAAAACTTCATCTCCGTTAAGGAAACAGAAGGCCCGAAACTGGTGGCCAATCTGGAGCAGCACGTTCTTGACTATGATGTGGATGTTATGAGTAACCAGCGCGCCAGCGCCCTGATTGAAAACAACCGCAGTGCCGGAGAACTGGTAGAAATCCAACTGGAAAGTGGCGCAAGCCTGAAAAGTAAAACGGTACTGATGGCAACCGGTGCCCGCTGGAGAGAAATGAATGTGCCCGGCGAGCAGGAATACCGAGGCAAAGGAGTCGCTTACTGCCCACACTGTGACGGACCTCTCTTTAAGAGCAAACGTGTTGCGGTGATTGGCGGTGGTAACTCAGGTGTTGAAGCGGCTATTGATCTGGCAGGCATTGTTGCCCAGGTCACTCTGATTGAGTTTGACAGCCAGTTAAGAGCTGACGAAGTACTCCAGCGCAAACTGCGTTCTCTAAAGAATGTCACTATCATTACCAGCGCACTGACGAAAGAAGTACTGGGCGACGGTAATAAAGTAAATGGCCTGACTTATAAAGATCGTAATACTGACGACGAAGTCAGTTTAGAACTGGAAGGTATTTTTGTTCAGATTGGTCTGGTACCCAATACCGAATTCCTTAAAGGAGCAATGGAATTAACCCCACGCGGCGAAATTGTTGTTGATGGCCGGGGCGAAACATCGATTCCAGGTGTTTTTGCGGCCGGTGACGTGACAACCGCACCTTACAAGCAAATTATTATTGCTATGGGCAGCGGCGCCAACGCCTCGTTGGGTGCTTTTGATTACCTGATCAGAAACAGTTTTGAAGGCGATGCTGCTGTGGCCGCATGATTGACTATGGATTAATCCATTCAATCACTTCTTGCCAGATCGGGCTTAAGCCCGACCGCCAACCTCGGGCTTCCTGATCTGGCACCTTAATCTTCTCTAAACCACCTTTGATGATGTAAGGCTTCTGACTGCTCTCAGGAAGCGTTGATGCCTCCTAACAGTACATATTTCATTTCCAGATACTCGTCCAGACCATACTTTGACCCTTCCCGACCAATACCTGACTCCTTGATGCCCCCAAACGGAGCTACCTCTGTGGATAACACACCCTCATTAACAGCCACCATACCATACTCCAGTGCCTCGGCTACCCTGAATACACGACTAATGTCACTGGCATAAAAGTACGCAGCCAAACCATATTGACTATCGTTAGCCATTTTGACCACGTCCTCTTCGTACTGAAACCGGAAGACAGGGGCTATGGGTCCAAACACCTCTTCCTGATAGCACTTCATCTCTATGGAAGCATCTGTGAGAACAGTTGGCTCGTAGAACAGGCCACCAAGATTATGAGAGCGACCACCTGTGAGCAATCGAGCTTTTTTGGCCAATGCATCATCGACAATACTCCTAATCTTCAGCATTGCAGCCTCGTTGATTAATGGCCCCAGATCAAAGTCTCCGTCCGTTGCGGAACCTACTGTAAGTCTGGAGACTGCCTCGGAAAACTTTTCAATGAACTCATCATAGATACCGTCCTGCACAAAGAGACGATTCATACAAACACAGGTCTGGCCTGAATTTCGATACTTGGAGGCTATGGCCCCCTGAACCGCCTGATCAATATTGGCATCATCAAAAACGATGAAAGGCGCGTTACCACCCAGCTCCATTGAGATTTTTTTAACAGAATCGGCGCATTGCTTCATCAATAACTTGCCCACAGCTGTCGAGCCTGTAAACGACAGTTTTCGTATTACAGAACTACCCGTTAACTCAGCACCAATTGCTTTGGCATCTCCTGTGACAATATTAATGACACCTGCTGGAATACCCGCGCGCTCTGCCAGTTCTGTCAGGCCAAAAGCCGAGAGAGGCGTCAGCTCGGAAGGCTTGATAATAATGGTACAGCCTGCAGCCAGGGCCGGAGCTGCTTTTCGGGTGATCATGGCATTGGGAAAATTCCACGGCGTTATTGCAGCGACCACGCCTACCGGTTCCCGTTTGACCATAATTCTCTGGCTGTTTTTGGTAGCAGGAATCAGATCACCATAAGCTCGTTTGGCCTCTTCGGCGTACCATTCTACGTAAGAAGCCCCGTACGCCACTTCGCTCCTGGATTCTGACAGCGGTTTACCCTGTTCTGCGGTCATCAATGTGGCCAGATCTTCCTTATTATCCAGAATCAATTGGTACCACTTGCGAAGTAAACCCGAACGCTCTGCTGCAGTTTTTGCTCGCCATTCAATAAAGGCTTTTTCTGCAGCCTTTATTGCACTTTGAACATCTGAAGCGCTCAGCATCGGAATGTGGGCAATCACCTTGCCTGTAGCCGGGTTATCAACGGGGAGCGTTTCTATGGCGCTGAGCCAATTTCCATTGATGTAAGCCTGCTGTTTAAAAAGACCAGAGTCGTTCAGGTTCATGGCTAACTCCTTGAAAGTGAATCGTACATCTAAGCACTGACATACAGACACGATCTTGATTGGGCGCTCTGATTATCCTTTCAGAGACCGGGATCTCAGCAACTCAGACATGGATGAACTGTTTGAGCGGAAAGAATAGCCAGACAATCCGTTTTTTTACGGATAGTCTGGCTCAGCTCAACTAAAACAGATACTGAATGGCAACCCAAATTTCTCTTCCGAACCCATTGATTTGCTTTGCACCGGGATAGAATGGATTATGACTGGCAAGGTTCACATGCTAGGAACAGGCTTTATCGAATAAACGAAAGCCCTTTACTTTTAAAAGGTGCCAACAAACAGGTTCTGAACACCGGCTTCCAGATTGTTCCCGACGATTATGTTACATGGGGAAGTCTCGCGCTACCATCGGTAATGCAGCCCGGGCATGTGTCGTTCAACGACCAGTTCTTTTGCAACTTTATAGGGCAAAGCAAAAACCCCAGCCGATCTCTCAACTGGGGTTTTGCTATATTCAATGCCTGGCGATGACCTACTCTCACATGGGGAAGCCCCACACTACCATCGGCGATGTGTCGTTTCACTTCCGAGTTCGGGATGGGATCGGGTGGTTCCAACACTCTATGGTCACCAGGCAAAACTGGTCGAGCCGTTGGCTCTCGAGCTGGAAGCTTGAAGCTGGAGGCTTGAAGCTGTTTCTCGAAAACTAAGGCTCTGGAATCCAAATCTCTTTTAAGCTGTGTCGTCTATTCTTGCTCAACACTCTCGTTCACTGTGTACGGCTTCAAGCTTCCAGCTTCAGGCTTCCAGCTTTTGCTGGCAGCTTCGCTGCGCAAATCGCTTTGGCGTTATATGGTCAAGCCTCTCGAGTCATTAGTACGGGTTAGCTCAACGCCTCACAACGCTTACACATCCCGCCTATCAACGTCGTAGTCTTCAACGTCTCTTATGGGCCTTGCGGCCAGGGAAGTCTCATCTTGAAGGGGGCTTCCCGCTTAGATGCTTTCAGCGGTTATCCCGTCCGAACTTAGCTACCGGGCAATGCGTCTGGCGACACAACCCGAACACCAGTGGTTCGTCCACTCCGGTCCTCTCGTACTAGGAGCAGCTCTCCTCAAACTTCCAACGTCCACGGCAGATAGGGACCGAACTGTCTCACGACGTTCTAAACCCAGCTCGCGTACCACTTTAAATGGCGAACAGCCATACCCTTGGGACCGGCTTCAGCCCCAGGATGTGATGAGCCGACATCGAGGTGCCAAACACCGCCGTCGATGTGAACTCTTGGGCGGTATCAGCCTGTTATCCCCGGAGTACCTTTTATCCGTTGAGCGATGGCCCTTCCATTCAGAACCACCGGATCACTATGACCTACTTTCGTACCTGCTCGAGATGTACCTCTCGCAGTCAAGCTGGCTTGTACCATTACACTAACCGCACGATGTCCGACCGTGCTTAGCCAACCTTCGTGCTCCTCCGTTACTCTTTGGGAGGAGACCGCCCCAGTCAAACTACCCACCACACAATGTCCCCGATCCTGCTAAAGGACCTGGGTTAGAACCTCAATATTGCCAGGGTGGTATTTCAAGGTTGGCTCCATGCAGACTGGCGTCCACACTTCAAAGCCTCCCACCTATCCTACACAAGCAACATCAAGATCCACTGTGAAGCTGTAGTAAAGGTTCACGGGGTCTTTCCGTCTAGCCGCGGATACACTGCATCTTAACAGCGATTTCAATTTCACTGAGTCCTGGGTGGAGACAGCGTGGCCATCGTTACGCCATTCGTGCAGGTCGGAACTTACCCGACAAGGAATTTCGCTACCTTAGGACCGTTATAGTTACGGCCGCCGTTTACTCGGGCTTCGATCAAGAGCTTCTCCGAAGATAACCCCATCAATTAACCTTCGAGCACCGGGCAGGCGTCACACCGTATACGTCCACTTACGTGTTAGCACAGTGCTGTGTTTTTAATAAACAGTCGCAGCCACCTGGTATCTTCGACCAGCCTCAGCTTACGGGGCAAGCCCGATCACCAAAGCCGGCGCACCTTCTCCCGAAGTTACGGTGCCATTTTGCCTAGTTCCTTCACCCAGGTTCTCTCAAGCGCCTTGGTATTCTCTACCTGACCACCTGTGTCGGTTTCGGGTACGGTCCCTCTTGACCTGAAGCTTAGAAGGTTTTCCTGGAAGCCTGGCATCAACCACTTCCCCACCTTGGTGGGTTCGTCATCAGTTCTCGGCTTTGTGAACCCGGATTTGCCTGGGTCCACAGCCTACGACCTTAAACAGGGACAACCATCGCCCTGCCGGCCTAGCCTTCTCCGTCACTCCATCGCAGTCAAAAGGGGTACAGGAATATTAACCTGTTTCCCATCGATTACGTCTTTCGACCTCACCTTAGGGGCCGACTCACCCTGCGCCGATTAGCGTTGCGCAGGAACCCTTGGTCTTCCGGCGAGGGAGCCTCTCACTCCCTTTATCGTTACTCATGTCAGCATTCGCACTTCTGATACCTCCAGCCCACCTCCCGGTGAACCTTCAACGGCTTACAGAACGCTCCTCTACCGGTTCAGTTGTCAGTTTGCAGTTGTCGGTTGTCAGTTTGAACTGAGTTATTTAAAACTCTCGTGCAAACTAACCAACATCTTACTGACTTGGTTGTATTCGGTTTTGAGGTCTTGCCATTGCTGATCGTCAATGTAATTGACGATCAAGGCAGTACCTTAACCAAACTCTCATTTCGTCAGATGATCCGATAGCCATCAATATGAACCTTCGAAACTCTGCTTTTGAGATGATCAGTTTCCCATGTCCTTCAGCAATATTTGCACAGATTCCTTTACTGGCTCTGCGCATCTGATCAGCAAGTTCATGCATTTGTTCAATTCTCGGAAATTCCAGCGAGAGCTTGTGAACTTTCAAAGAAAGCTTATAGGCCCGTTGAAATACTTCTAAATCTTCAAATCGCTGCATACTTACTTCTCATACTGCCAACTGACAACTGTAAACTGACAACTGAACCCCGTAGCTTCGGTGAATAGTTTGAGCCCCGTTACATCTTCCGCGCGAGCCGACTCGACCAGTGAGCTATTACGCTTTCTTTAAAGGGTGGCTGCTTCTAAGCCAACCTCCTGGCTGTCTGGGCCTTCTCACATCGTTTCCCACTTAACTATTACTTTGGGACCTTAGCTGACGGTCTGGGTTGTTTCCCTTTCCACGACGGACGTTAGCACCCGCCGTGTGTCTCCCGTGATTGCACTCATCGGTATTCGGAGTTTGCATGGGGTTGGTAAGCCGGGATGGCCCCCTAGCCCAAACAGTGCTCTACCCCCGATGGTGAGACACGAGGCGCTACCTAAATAGCTTTCGAGGAGAACCAGCTATCTCCGGGCTTGATTAGCCTTTCACTCCTATCCACAAGTCATCCCCTGGCTTTTCAACGACAGTGGGTTCGGTCCTCCAATCAGTGTTACCTGATCTTCAACCTGCTCATGGATAGATCGCCCGGTTTCGGGTCTATTCACTGCGACTGGACGCCCTGTTAAGACTCGCTTTCGCTACGGCTTCCCTATACGGTTAACCTTGCCACAGAAAATAAGTCGCTGACCCATTATACAAAAGGTACGCAGTCATCAGTGGCCAGTTGTCAGTTGTCAGTTGTCGGTGGTCAGTTTTGTTCAGCGTCAATTTCAACACCTCTGCAAATCTGCCCGTATTTTCCAACTTGACGACCTGGTAATCAGTCATCTGCTGTCGCTTGCCTACTGGCAACTGACAACTGACAACTGACCACTGACTCCCACTGCTTGTACGTACACGGTTTCAGGTTCTATTTCACTCCCCTCAACGGGGTTCTTTTCGCCTTTCCCTCACGGTACTGGTTCACTATCGGTCAGTCAGGAGTATTTAGCCTTGGAGGATGGTCCCCCCATGTTCAGACAACATTTCACGTGTGCCGTCCTACTCGATTTCACAATAACTGGCTTTTCGCGTACGGGGCTATCACCCACTATGGCCACACTTTCCAGAGTGTTCCGCTAAACCAAAAATTGCTTAAGGGCTACTCCCCGTTCGCTCGCCGCTACTGGGGGAATCTCGGTTGATTTCTTTTCCTCCGGGTACTTAGATGTTTCAGTTCCCCGGGTTCGCCTCCTAAACCCTATGTATTCAGGTTAAGGATACTCACTTGTGTGAGTGGGTTTCCCCATTCGGACATTCCTGGATCAACGCCTGTTTATCGGCTCCCCAAGACTTTTCGCAGATTACCACGTCCTTCATCGCCTCTGACTGCCAAGGCATCCACCGTGTACGCTTAGTCACTTGACCATATAACCCAAAGCGATCTCTTCGAGATCGCAGTTGTCAGTTGTCGGTGACCAGTGGTCAGTCGATTCGTGGCAATTGTTGGTTATAGGCAATAACTACCTTTAAACGATCTTCAGTAACCGGCAACTGTCAACTGACAACCGGCCACTGATACGCCCTACACTTGAGAGTGTCTCAGCAAGAATTTCATTAAAAGACCAAAGTCTTTTAAATCAACTCAGCTTATTTAAGTTTGGATTCCACATTGTTAAAGAACAAAACTAACAACTGCCAACTGACCACCGTCAACTGACAACTGATAATCAAACAATTCGTGTGAACGCTTATGGAAGGTCGGTCTTCGTTTAAGGAGGTGATCCAGCCCCAGGTTCCCCTAGGGCTACCTTGTTACGACTTCACCCCAGTCATGAATCACTCCGTGGTAACCGCTCTCCCGAAGGTTAAGCTAGCTACTTCTGGAGCAACCCACTCCCATGGTGTGACGGGCGGTGTGTACAAGGCCCGGGAACGTATTCACCGTGACATTCTGATTCACGATTACTAGCGATTCCGACTTCATGGAGTCGAGTTGCAGACTCCAATCCGGACTACGATGCACTTTCTCAGATTAGCTCCACCTCGCGGCTTGGCAACCGTCTGTATGCACCATTGTAGCACGTGTGTAGCCCTGGCCGTAAGGGCCATGATGACTTGACGTCGTCCCCACCTTCCTCCGGTTTGTCACCGGCAGTCTCCCCAGAGTGCCCACCCGAAGTGCTGGTAACTGAGGATAAGGGTTGCGCTCGTTGCGGGACTTAACCCAACATCTCACGACACGAGCTGACGACAGCCATGCAGCACCTGTCACTGCGTTCCCGAAGGCACCAAACTATCTCTAGTAAGTTCGCAGGATGTCAAGGCCAGGTAAGGTTCTTCGCGTTGCTTCGAATTAAACCACATGCTCCACCGCTTGTGCGGGCCCCCGTCAATTCATTTGAGTTTTAACCTTGCGGCCGTACTCCCCAGGCGGTCTACTTATCGCGTTAGCTGCGTCACCAGAAATGCAAGATCCCCGACGACTAGTAGACATCGTTTACGGCGTGGACTACCAGGGTATCTAATCCTGTTTGCTCCCCACGCTTTCGTACCTCAGCGTCAGTGTCAGACCAGAGTGTCGCCTTCGCCACTGGTGTTCCTTCCTATATCTACGCATTTCACCGCTACACAGGAAATTCCACACTCCTCTTCCGCACTCTAGCTTGCCAGTTTTGGGTGCCGTTCCCAGGTTGAGCCCGGGGCTTTCACATCCAACTTAACAAGCCGCCTACGCACGCTTTACGCCCAGTAATTCCGATTAACGCTCGCACCCTCCGTATTACCGCGGCTGCTGGCACGGAGTTAGCCGGTGCTTCTTCTGCGAGTAACGTCACAGCTCAAGGGTATTAACCTTGAACCTTTCCTCCTCGCTGAAAGTGCTTTACAACCCTAGGGCCTTCTTCACACACGCGGCATGGCTGCATCAGGCTTGCGCCCATTGTGCAATATTCCCCACTGCTGCCTCCCGTAGGAGTCTGGGCCGTGTCTCAGTCCCAGTGTGGCTGATCATCCTCTCAGACCAGCTACGGATCGTCGCCTTGGTAGGCCTTTACCCCACCAACCAGCTAATCCGACGCAGGCTCATCCGATAGCGCAAGGTTCCGAAGAGTCCCCTGCTTTCCCCCCTCTTCCGAAAAAGAGTAGGACGTATGCGGTATTAATCCGGATTTCTCCGGGCTATCCCCCACTACCGGGCAGATTCCTACGTGTTACGCACCCGTCCGCCGCTCGTCATCTTCCAGCAAGCTGGAAATGTTACCGCTCGACTTGCATGTGTTAGGCCTGCCGCCAGCGTTCAATCTGAGCCATGATCAAACTCTTCAGTTTAAATCGTTTTGCTTCCTGTCCGAAAACAGTCCGCTGCTCAATCATTTGCAATTAAACGTACATGAAACTCTTTATGAGAAGATAAATTCTCATAGAATTTAAGGGTATGTTCGCTTGCTTGATCAGCATTTAAATCATTTCAGAGCAAAGCTCTGTTGACCGATGCTATTCACACAAGCGCCCACACGAATTGTCTGATAATTTGTTAAAGAACTGGATTAAAACAAGAAGGTTTTAACCGGCTGAACCAGCAGTCAGCGCTGTTCAGCGAGGCGCTCATCTTACCTTGGCGCCGGTTGTTGTCAAGCACCTGTTTTTCAAGCCACTTTTCAACTTGCCGGGACCGCATTCGTTCACTCAGTGAGCGTTGCGTTTCTGTCTCAGCGGCGGTGCATTCTACGCTGTTCGATCCGATTGTCAATCACCGTTTTAAACGTTGTTGCAATGGATCGTTGCGTACTCTTTGAGAGCCATGCCCCGATCAGTGGAGGCGCATTATACGCAGATGAGGGAGGCTGACAAGCTTCGTAAACTACCTACACGACAAAAATCATATAGAGTAAGTTTGGAAGCTGCCAGAAACTAATTTTCACTCTGGAGATGGGATGACCATATAGGCCGGTGTGTAGTATTCAAAACGCCAGGCCTGCCAGAACCGGCCCGTTGTATCATCTTGCACGACAGGTTGAACGTAGTAACTGATATCGTTACCCTCCTTTAACTCAACCTTAACCTCTCCCAGCTTTATTTCGCTGCAGATTCCTTTGGTAATTCTATATTTAGTCTGATTCACCTGACCTGCCTGGGAAACGGTTAACTCGAAATCGACAGGATCCGAAAACGGATACAACCTTGTGAACTCGTTAACGCCTGTGGATTGCCTGACGTGCAGTAATCCACCTCCAAGTTGTGTTGGAAAAAACAGCCCTTTAGTCTGCTGCTCGGCAAATTGAAACTGATTTTGAATAGTACCTTTATTGAGCCTTACCTGCTCAATACTCCAGCCATCCTTAACTTCTACGATAATAGAACCACAGAGAAAGTCATTCGCCTGATAAGGTTTTGTGATGCTTTCTTCGGTCAGACCATAGTCACCTGGCATAAGATGACTCAAACAAACAGGACTGAATAGAACCATCAGAAGCACAAGAAGAGATTTCTGTTTCATCACACCTGTATCCTTTGTAACCGTAACTCTCAATATAGCGAAAGGACCTGTGCGAAATTTCTTCATTGATAAAAGGTATAAAGCCTGCTACTAGCGGTGGCCCCTGACGGGCAATCTAAACAGCATCAGGCCTGCCATTACAGAACCAAATATTACCGCTTCGGTATAGTCACTTTTTGAAAGCCAGACAAAATGCAGAACCGCCAAACCTGCAGCCAGATAGACCAGCTTATGCAGCTTCACCCACTTTTTCCCTAACCGGCGCATCATGCCCCTGGTGGATGTGACACCCAGTACCGAGAGAATCAGAATCGCAAAAGCACCCACTATTATATAGGGACGCTGATATAGATCTTCCAACAGTGTTTGCCACTGCCAGCCCAGCATGAATGCAACATAAGCCACCACATGCAACACGGCATAAAAGAGCGAGAAGAGCCCGAACATTCTTCGAAACCGGATCAGCTTGTTAACACCTGTGATTTTTCTTGCCGGAGTCACCGCCAGACTGATGCAAAGGAAGATTAAAGCCCACTCCCCCAAATCTCGGGTCAGCGTATTTGCCGGGTCGGGTCCCAGTTGATGAGTGATAACAGCATTGATCAGCCAGACCAATGGCGCCAGACAGAGTGGAAAAACAAACCACTTTAACTTTGCAACCCAGTCCATAACGCCACCTTTAATAGAACTTCCTGAGATCCATTCCCTTGTAGAGATGGGCCACTTCTTCGCCATAACCGTTGAACTTTTGAGTTTTAATCTGGTTTGGCTCCCAGATGGAGTTAGGTAATCTGCGCTCTTGTTTCTGGCTCCAGCGCGGATGATCGACTTCGGGATTGACATTGGCATAAAAGCCATACTCGCTGGGGCCTGATTTAACCCAGGTGGTTTGTGGCATGGTTTCAGTAAAACGGATTTTGACAATGGACTTGATGCTCTTGAAGCCATACTTCCAGGGGACAACCAGTCTTAGAGGGGCTCCATTTTGCGGTGGCAGAGTCTTGCCATAAACACCAATCGCCATAAAAGACAGTGGATTCATAGCTTCATCCATTCTCAGTCCTTCGACATAAGGGTATTCGATGGAACTGAAACGGGAGCGTTGACCCGGCATCTGTTCAGGATCATAGAGTGTTTCGAACTGAACATACTTTGCCCTGGATGTAGGTTGAAAACGCTTCAGCATGTTGGCCAGTGACACGCCGATCCAGGGAATGACCATAGACCAGGCTTCTACACAACGAAGACGGTAGATTCTCTCTTCAACATCATGGGGTCTGAGCATATCTTCCAGCGTGTATTTCCCGGGTTTCTCAACCTCTCCGTCAACCACTAACGACCAGGGATCAGTTTTCATATTTTTAGCGTGTTTGGCAGGGTCGTCTTTTGAATAGCCAAACTCGTAAAAGTTGTTGTAGCCAGTCACGCTGGCATAAGGGGTTAAAGCTTCATCGGTGGTAAAACGACTGGATTGATAGCTGGCTACTTTCTTTTGCAGCCAATCCGGGGCAGAGAGCTGTGGAACCTTATCATGGTTTGCAAACGCTGGTTTCCTGGCTGACCGGGGATCTGCAGCATCAGTGCAGCCAGTCAGAGCCAGCCCCATACCGGCAAAGGCAAACTGCCCACCCATTTTCAAAAAACGGCGACGCTCCCTGTAAACACTTTCTGAAGTTATTTCGCTGCTGCGAATGTCTCCTGACTTTCTGGTCTTGATCAGCATCGATACTCTCCCGGGAAATTCTCTTTTTTACCATTTACGTTGGTTTCAATGGCGCAGATTCACATTTCGAAAATGAAAATATAGACGTCATATCAGCTGCAAATATTCCATTCCCATAGCCACTTGATCACTTAGCAGCTTTTTTGTCATTTTCACATAAAATTAAATCGGTGTTTCTACTGTCGTTCCCTGAGAATTACAGAGTCCTTAACTTTGCACCTCTGCATAAACAAGGGAGTTAGCTGTGTTATCACCCTGCTATCAGAATTTTGTTGACGGCCAATACCTGGCCAATGAGACCGGAGAAACATTTCCGGTGATCAATCCCGCAACTCGTCAAACCATTTATACCGTGGAGAAAGCCGATAACAGCATTCGCCAGGCTGCGGTTGTCAGTGCTCAAAAAGGCTTTGAAATCTGGTCAGAAATGACGGGTATGGAGCGCAGTCGAATCCTGAAACGTGCTGTCAGTCTTTTGCGTGAGCGCAACGATGAACTGGCTCGAATTGAAGTTTTCGATACCGGTAAACCCTGGCAAGAAGCCAGCGTAGTTGATGTGGTTACAGGCGCAGACTCCATTGAGTTTTTTGCTGGATTGGCCCCTTCCCTTGAAGGCAATCAGCAGTGCCTGGGTGATGACTTTTATTACACTCGCCGCGAAGCACTGGGCATCTGTGCCGGAATAGGTGCCTGGAACTACCCTCTGCAAATTGCCTGCTGGAAAGCTGCACCCGCATTGGCCTGCGGCAACAGTATGATTTTCAAACCCTCTGAAGAGACGCCTCTGGGTGCCTTGAAACTGGCTGAGATATTTGTCGAGGCAGGCATGCCTGCTGGCGTCTTCAATGTCATTCAGGGCGACGGGGAAGTCGGTGCCTGGCTGGCTCATCATCCGGAGATTGCCAAGGTCTCTTTCACAGGAGAGGTCAGCACCGGTAAAAAAGTCATGACCGGTGCGGCCTCTTCATTGAAAGAGGTCACCATGGAGCTGGGCGGAAAGTCCCCTCTGATTATCTTTGAGGATGCTGATCTTGAGAATGCCACCTCCGGAGCCATGCTCGGTAACTTCTATACCCAGGGCGAAGTCTGTACAAACGCTACACGGGTTTATGTTCACAAGAGTATCTATCCCGAATTTATAGAAAAACTACGGCAGCGTACTGAAGGCAATATTGTGCTGGGCGACCCTATGGATCCGTGCACCAACATGGGTGCGCTAATATCAGAAAAACACCATCAACGGGTTCTTAACTACATCCACCAGGGCATTATGGAAGGCGCCACTTTGTTGACCGGAGGCAAAGCAGCCAGTCCTTCGACAGCAGCCGATGGCCTTTTTGTTGAACCCACCATTTTTACCGATTGCCACGATGATATGACCATTGCCCGCGAGGAGATTTTCGGGCCCGTAATGACGGTATTCACCTTCGAAGATGAAGCAGAGGTCATTGCCCGCGCTAACGACACCGAACTGGGCCTTGCAGCCGGAGTCTTTACTCAGGATATCACCCGTGCCCACCGGGTTATTCGGCAGCTTCAGGCAGGTATCTGCTGGATCAACCATTACGGTACCTCACCGGCTGAAATGCCAGTAGGTGGTTATAAGCAGTCCGGTATAGGTCGTGAAAATGGTGTTGAAACAATGAGGCATTACACCCAGGTCAAAGCAGTGTATGTCGGTATGACACCTCTGGAGAGTCCTTTTTAACTTCGCATTCAAGGTGCACGAGCATGACAAAATATGACTATGTCATAGTCGGAGCCGGTTCTGCCGGATGCGTTCTGGCCAATCGCCTGACAGAAGACGGCAAAAGTCGTGTTCTGCTAATTGAAACCGGTGGCAGTGACAAGAGCATCGTTATTCGAATGCCTGCGGCTCTGTCCATTCCCATGAATACCGAAAAGTATGCCTGGCAGTTTATAACCCGGCCTGAACCCTTTCTCGACAACCGTCGTATGCACTGCCCCCGGGGTAAGGTGCTGGGTGGTTCTTCTTCCATCAATGGCATGGTCTATGTTCGGGGCCACGCTAAAGACTTTGATGAATGGCATCAGCACGGAGCTACCAACTGGGATTACCGCCACTGCCTGCCCTATTTTCGTAAAGCAGAAACCTGGGCTTTCGGTGCCGATGACTATCGGGGAGGCAGTGGTCCATTAGCGGTCAATAATGGTAATGAAATGAAAAACCCTCTCTACTCCACCTTTATAAAGGCCGGGGTAGAAGCAGGCTACCTGGAAACCACTGACTGCAACGGTGCTCGACAGGAAGGTTTTGGAGCCATGCACATGACTGTTAAGAACGGTATACGCTGGTCCACTGCCAACGCCTATCTTCGCCCGGCAATGAAACGAAGTCATTTAACGGTGGTTACCCATGCCCAGGTTCAGCGTGTCCTGCTGGAAGGCAAAAAGGCTACAGGCGTCGAATATAAACATAAAGGTCTCATCAAAAAAGTGCTGGTCACTAAAGAAATCATTCTTTCGGCAGGCTCTATTGGCTCACCTCATATTCTTCAATTATCAGGAATAGGCCCTCGCAAGGTATTAGAAGACGCAGATATAGCAGTTCAACACGAATTGCCTGGTGTAGGTGAAAATTTGCAGGATCATCTGGAATTCTACTTTCAGTTTCGCTGCAAAAAGCCCATTACTCTCAACGGCAAACTCGACCCGCTCAGTAAATTATTCATTGGTGCTCGCTGGTTGTTCATGAGAGACGGGCTGGGTGCGACCAATCATTTTGAATCTTGTGGTTTTATCCGTTCAAAAGCAGGCGTTGAATGGCCTGATATGCAATACCACTTCCTGCCAGCTGCGATGCGCTACGATGGCAGGAGTGCTTTTGACGGACATGGTTTCCAGGTTCATATCGGCCACAACAAACCCAAAAGCCGCGGCTGGGTGAGAGCGGTGTCAGCCAATCCAGATGTTCACCCCGGTATTCGGTTCAACTATCTGTCCCACGAAGAAGACCGGGAAGGCTTCAGACAATGCGTTCGTCTGACCCGGGAAATCATCAACCAACCGGCGTTCGATGAATACCGAGACTCAGAAATACAGCCGGGAGAAAGCATTCAAACCGATGAACAGATTGATGCCTTTGTTCGGGAATCCGTTGAAAGTGCCTATCATCCATCCTGCTCCTGCAAGATGGGAACGGATAACATGTCTGTGGTCGATCCAAAGACAAGAGTTAAAGGACTGGAAGGACTGAGAGTAGTGGACTCCTCCATCTTCCCAACCATTCCCAATGGCAATCTGAATGCCCCTACGATCATGGTGGCGGAGAGGGCGGCAGACCTCATCCGGGAGGCAGATATCTTGCCTCCGTCTTCTGCCCGAGTCGATTTGGATACTCAATGGCAGGAGAGACAGAGAAAAGGAACCACTGTGCGCTGATCAACTTGTAGCCACACTCTGCAGGATGGGAACCAGAGTAAAACCGCGTGGCTCTTGAGTCATTCAGGAGCCGTTTGTTTTCTGGTTTTTCCTACCAGGAACATAATGGGTCCGGAGCAGGCATAACTCAGAAAAATCAGCATCAGCACTCTGGGTGGATCGGTAAAGACGACGGCAAAAGCCAAAACCATGACAATCATAAAAATGAAAGGCACCCGTCCTTTCAGGTCCAGTTTCTTGAAACTGTTGTACTGAAAATTACTGACCATCAGCACACCAGCCAGACCTGTAATCAGAGCGCCCAGCAATGCAATACCCATCATGTTGCCGTCGATACCAAAATCACTCAGCGCCCATACCATACCAATGACCAGTGCTGCTGCAGCGGGGCTGGCCAGACCGGTGAAATAGCGGCTATCTGTTACTTCCAGCTGAGTATTGAAACGGGCCAGACGCAAAGCAGCACAGGCTGCATAAATGAAGGCAACCATCCAGCCCACTTTACCCAGATCATTCAGGGCCCAACTGTAGGCGACCATGGCAGGCGTTACACCAAAGGTCACCATATCTGCCAGACTGTCGTACTCCGCACCGAACTTGCTCTGGGTGTTGGTCATCCGGGCAACACGACCATCGAGGCCATCCAGAATCATAGCAACAAAGACTGAAATACAAGCCTGGGTAAAAAAACCCGCCTGGGCACTGATAATGGCGTAAAAGCCACAGAACAGATTACCTGTTGTAAACAGGTTAGGCAGTATATAAATGCCTCTGTGGCGAACTGTCTCCCCACCTTCGACCACCTCTTCAAAGTGCTCATCGACGGGAAACAGACCGTCCACAGCATCTTGTTCATTTTCGGGTCGTTTCGGTTTATCGCTCATTTCAGCATCTGCTCATCGACATAAAGGTGAAAAAAACACACTCTATCATGAAAGGTATGGATACTGCATAACCGCTAGGAGCCTGACAGGGAATAGACTTCCATCAGTTGCCATCCTGACTCACAACGCTGGCTCAACTCAGTCCATAACCTTTCAGCTCTGGCATGCAGCCGAACTGTGTTTCGGTAAAGCAGAATTTCTATAGAGCCCGTCCAGTCAGCTCTTTCAGAATAGGGAACCAGCTGACCAGACTTCAGCTCATCCTGTACGGAATAATCCGGTAACCAGGCAACCCCTTTGCCTTTAAGAGCCATTTCCTTGAGCAGGTTGGTCAGGGAAGACTCCATTACCGTCTGAAAGAGTACGGGAACGTCCGATGCACTCAACAGACTATTGACCTTGCGCCCCATAAAAGCATTGGGGCTATATCGGAGTAAGGGTACAGTGCCAGGATCACTATCAGAAAACATTGGTTTTCCCTGAGCATCAGGCAGACAAACGGGCAAAAGACGCGTCATCCCCAGTTTCAGATATTCAAAGGGCGGCTGCATTAAAGCGTCAACATTGAACGCCAGGAGAAAATCACAATTACCTTCCTGCAGCGCCTCTACCGCGAGATCAACATCAATGCTTTCTACTCTGGTTTGCAGTAATTGCTCATCTTCACTCACCTGCTGAATCAATTCCGGTAACAAAGTCACCGACAGGGAATGAGCTGCAGCAAAGTCAATGGCCTGCCCGGAGACGACACCCTGTAACTGACCCAGACCCTCTTCCATTTGACGAAGCAGGTTCCTGGCCGTTGTTCTGAACAAACGCCCTTCCGGAGTCAGTTTGATGGGAACCGTTCCCCTGTCTACCAGCTCAAAACCGACCGTCTGTTCCAGAGAACGAACTCTTCGACCAAAAGCAGGTTGTGTGATGTTTCGAAAATCAGCAGCACGGGAAAAATTTCTCAGCTCGGCCAATGCCAGAAAATCTTCCAGCCACTTGGTTTCCAGATTCATTCAGGCACGACTCCCAGACTTCAGTTCAACTTACCCCCGCTCCTCAAGCAGCTTCTTTCTCTTCCTGCTGACTGTACCAGTCAACACAGGCTCCGGCTAACAGCGCTGTTGCATCAATGTACTGTCCGGGATTTGTTTTCACAACGTCGGCAAGACCTACAGGAATTTCTGTGCAGCCCAGAATAACCGCTTCAGCGCCCTGACTAACCAGATCATCAAAAACCATTTTCATACACTGACTGCCCTGCTCCAGACGCCCTGCCTTAATATCGTAGATGGCATCCATCATCAGCGTTTGCATTCCCTGCTCAGGTATCAGACATTCACGACCATCGTTCTCTATCTGCCGTTGGTACATTATGGCTGAAACCGTAGCGCTGGTCGCCATAACACCTATTTTGCGCAGATTATTTCGTCGGATATGTTGTTCAACACAACTCAGGATACTGATCATTGGAATCCGAGCCTGTTTGTGCAGCTTATCAAACCAGAAATGTGCAGTATTACAGGGAATCACTGCACACTGGGCACCGCCTCGCTCAAGACTTCTCAAACCTCTCAGCAAGGCCGGAAAAGGGTCCTCGCAACCTTCAAGAATGCAGGCACTGCGATCTGGAATCTGAGGGACATTATGCACCAGCATGGGCAGGTGCTCCTGATCCTTACTGGCTTGTGTCAAAGCAATGATTTTCTGCATAAAGTCTACGGTAGCCAGAGGCCCCATTCCGCCCAGTACTCCTAACACGACATACTCCGTTTAATTGGTGACTGCAAGATTAGCAATATCACTAGAAACTATGGTCATATAATTACGACTCCCAGGGAGCTTGTGAAATGCCTAAAGCGAAGGATTAATGCCGAAATGGCATGGGGAGGAAGGCAGATAAAAATATAAGGTTTTACTTATTGGAATTAACTTCTTATAACAGGAAACTATAGAATTCCATTACCAACCAAATTGATAGCTATGAAAAGAATTACAATGGTTGTGGCCATGAAACAGGAAGCAGCGCCACTCATTGAGAAACTGGGCCTGGCCGAAACAGACGACACAAATCCCCTGCTACCCTGCAAAACCTTTGCGGGTGAGTATAAGAATCTGAACATCAATCTGATTACCAACGGTTCCGACTCAGTTCACGGTGTAGAAAATGTCGGTACCCAGCCAGCAACCCTGGCGGCATACGAAGCACTTCGCCTCTTGTCACCGGACCTGGTCATCAATGCCGGAACCTGTGGAGGTTTTTCCGACAAGGGCTGTAAAGTTGGTGACGTTTATATTGGCGAGCGTATTCGTTTCTTTGACCGTCGTATCCCCATGGGCGAACATTACGAAGCCTACGGCGACGGTAATTTTCAGTGCCAAGTGGCAGTGGATCTGGCCCGAAAACTGGATTTGCCCACCTCTGTTGTCTGCACCGGCAACTCTCTCGATATGAGTCCGACCGATGAAGCCATTCTGCGTCAGGAACCTATGGTCAACAAAGAGATGGAAGCCGCAGCCATTGCCTGGGTAGCTTCCCATTACCAGACGCCAGTGGTTGCGGTAAAATCGGTGACAGACCTGATGGACAGTAAGCATGGCACAGCAGAAGAATTCGCTTCCAACCTGGCCCTGGCCTCCAGAAATCTTCAGGAAGAAGTGCTGAGACTGCTTGATCTTCTTGCTCAGCAATAAACTACTAAGTACCTGGCCAGTTGGTTTCGCATATTCTGGCTGCAACCAAAACACACTCAGGGAGACGTTATGCGTTATTTTCTGGCAATACTTTTGCCACCGATAGCCGTTCTTTTATGTGGCAAGCCGGGTCAGATGATCCTTAATATTATTCTGACCCTGCTGGGTTGGATTCCCGGAATCATTCATGCCCTGTTTGTTGTTAACAGTCACCTGGCAGACAAGCGCAACCAGAAAGTCATTGACGCCATTAAAAATCAGGAAGATTAGCGCTATGTTCTCAGCATTCCGGGCAGGAATACCCGTCCTGCTGCTTATTTTGTCGGTCTTTCTGACAGGCTGCCAGAGTACTTATTACAGCGCCATGGAAAAGGTAGGCGTTTACAAGCGCGAGATTTTGGTGGACCGCATCAAGAGCTCTCAGGCCGCTCAGGAAGAAGCTCAAGAGCAATTCAGCTCAGCGTTGGAACAGTTTCGCAGCGTCGTCAATTTTAATGGTGGTGATCTGGAGGCGCTTTATGATCAGCTTAATGCTGAGTTCGAGGACAGCGAAGCTTCTGCAGATAAGGTTCGTAAGCGCATCCGGGACGTTAAAGATGTCTCGGAAGCACTCTTTGAAGAGTGGGAAGCAGAGCTGGAACTCTATTCCAGCGGCAGTCTTCGTCGTGCCAGTCAACTGCAGCTGAATGAAACCCGTCATCAGTACAAAAAAATGCTGGCCAGCATGGAACAATCAGAAAAGCGCATGCAACCGGTTCTGAATGCCTTCCGGGATCAGGTTTTGTATCTGAAACACAACCTCAATGCACGGGCTATTGCGGCACTCAAGGGTGAATTTGGTGCCATTAAGCTGGACATTGATCGCCTGCTAAGAGATATGCAGCGCTCCATTGATGAGTCACGCAAGTTCGTTGCCACCTTGCAACAGTCATGAGTGATCGAAGCAATCTTGCTTCACTTTGAGTGGGGAAAGATTGCTCGGGAGTCTAACCCGGACTGTCTGTTGAAGAATATTACCTACTGCTTATCCACAACCCCATAAAGATCAATCCTGCCCCTATCAGGTGGAACTGATAAAGCGTCTGCCCAAGAATGGGAATAGCGAGCATAGCTGAAAACACGGGTATCAAAAAGTGAAACATGGCTGCAGTGCTTGGTCCCAGCACAGACACGCCGAAGTTCCAGAAAAGAAAGGCGACCAGAGTAGCAAACAAAACCTCGTAAATGATTACATAAAGTGCATCCTGGCTAATGGAGAAGCTGCGCTCAGATGCAGGCTCCCAGAGATAGAAGGGCAAAAGGAACATCGCCCCAATTCCGATTAGTGTGGTTAGCAGCTGAGCCTCGGATAAAGGCAGTTCAAAACGCTTGAGCAAAACGGTATAAAGACCCCAGCAGCACATAGCAAGAAACATGATCATGTCTCCTCTGCCAAAATCAAGACTGACCAGCATTGACCACTCTCCTTTACTTAAAATCGTGAGTAGTCCGGGAATTGCCATTCCCATACCGAAAAGCTGCCTTTTTTTAGGAAAAACATGCAGCAGAGGAACCGCCAGGATCATTGTAATGACGGGCAGAATCATCTCAATCAAGGCCAAAGTCACTGCCTGTGTGGATTCAGCAGCGATGTAAAGCAGTGTGTTAGCGCAGAAAATGCCGAGGAACCCCAGGACCAGCAGTTGATAGCGACCTTGAAAGATTACCTTTCTCTGTTGAATCAGTTTCTTGCCGGTAAACGAAAACAGGATCAGAAAAGCCAGAGTCCACCGCCAGAATGACAATGCGATGGGAGGAATGCCTTCTACACTCATCTGGTTTGCAACAAGATTCTCTCCCGCCCAACAGAGAGTCGCTAACACCACCGCCAGTATTGCCAGAATGTTAGAATGAGCAATCAAATGGACGATTTTTTCTCTCAAGTTACTGCTCCAAAAAAATATGTCTGTGATCTTTTAAACCTCTTGAATCATTGGCACTGGCTTAAGCCCTTATCTATTCACATAGGGAGTCTAACCCGGACTGTCTGTTGAAGAATATTTCCTGTTGGTTATCCACAATCCTGTAAAGATCAACCCTGCCCCTATCAGGTGGTACTGGTAAAGCGTCTCTCCAAGGATGGGAATAGCGAACATGGCTGAAAACACAGGGATCAGGAAGTTGAACATAGCCGCATTATTTGCCCCGAGTAAAGACACGCCGAAATTCCATGACATATAGGCGACCAATGAAGCAAAAAGAACTGAGTAACTGATCAGAAAAAGTGCTTTCGGACTCACGGTAAAGCCACCTCTCATCGATAGCTCCCAAAGGTAAAAAGGCAAGAGGATCACCACCCCAATCCCGACCATTATGGTCAACAGATGAGCCCCGGACAAAGGCAATTCAAAACGCTTGAGCAAAACCGTATAAGAGCCCCAGCAACAGGTAGCGAAAAGCATGATTAAATCTCCCCTGCCAAAGTCCAGGCTGGCCATCGATGACCATTCTCCCTTACTGAAAATCGTCAACAGTCCCGGAATAGCCATTCCCATACCAAACAACTGCCTTTTTTTAGGAAAAGTCTTCAACAGAGGAATAGCGAGAATCATAGTAATCACGGGCAGTGCTATTTGTATCAGGCCCAGGTTTACCGCCTGTGTGGATTGAGCTGCGATATAAAGCAATGTGTTAAAGCAGGTAATGCTGAAGAATCCCAGGATCAGTAATTGATAACGACTCTGAAAAATCAGCTTTCTCTGCTGAATCAGTTTCTTTCCGGTAAACGAAAACAGGATCAGAAGAGTCAGAACCCACCGCCAGAATGACAGCGCGACGGGAGGGATATCTCCCACACTAATCCGGCCCGCAACCAGGTTACCCCCCCAACAGAGTGTCGCTAAGACCAACCCCAGTATTGCCACAATGTTAGGTTGGGTCTTCAAATGGGCAATTTTTTTTCTCAAGGTACCGCTCCAGAAAATTTGCCGACTGTCTCTTAATTCACAACCATCGCAACTATTGTAAAATGCGCTCCGGAAATAAAGAGACTAGAGCTTTAACTGTATCTCTGCCCGAAATAATCATCATCCGTTAGCCATTATTCAAAATTCGATCATGAATCGATTTATGGCTGGCTTCCTATGCCTGGCAGACATTGTTCGTTTCCCGGGAGCTTCCATAGTCGCGAAGTAGACTAGTTTACGAACAGCGTCATCAATCAGAAAAACTTGTGCTTTTTAAACTAAAAAAGGCGCACAAGGCGCCTTTTTTGAAAAGTTGATTTTAACAATCAGTTCTTATCTTTATCAACCAGCTGATTCTCGGTGATCCAGGGCATCATTTCACGCAGCTTGGCACCGGTCTTTTCGATTGGGTGAGCAGCATTGTTACGACGATAAGCAGTCATGGACGGATAGTTCATTGCACCTTCAGTGATGAATTTCTTGGCGTACTCACCGTTCTGGATGTCTTTCAGGGCTTCACGCATAGCCTTACGAGATTCATCGTTGATGACTCTTGGGCCGGTTACATACTCACCATACTCAGCATTGTTGGAGATGGAGTAGTTCATGTTGGCGATCCCGCCTTCGTACATCAGGTCGACAATCAGCTTCAGCTCATGCAGACATTCAAAGTAAGCCATTTCAGGAGCATAACCTGCTTCGGTCAGTGTTTCGAAACCGGCCTTAACCAGCTCTACCGCACCACCACACAACACAGCCTGCTCACCAAACAGATCGGTTTCGGTTTCATCTTTGAAAGTAGTTTCGATGATACCGGTACGACCACCACCTACGCCACAGGCGTACGACAGGGCCAGATCTTTAGCCTTTCCGGAAGCATCCTGATAGATAGCAACCAGATCAGGGATACCGCCGCCTTTAACAAACTCGGAACGCACAGTGTGACCCGGTGCTTTAGGGGCAATCATGACAACGTCCAGATCAGCGCGAGGAACAACCTGGTTGTAGTGAATAGCGAAACCGTGAGCAAATGCCAAGGTTGCACCCTGCTTCAGGTTAGGCTCAATTTCGCTCTTATACAGCTGAGACTGGAATTCATCCGGAGTCAGGATCATGACCAGGTCAGCCTGGGCGACTGCAGCAGCCACGTCCATTACCTTTAGGCCTGCAGATTCGGCTTTGGCAACAGAAGCGGAGCTCTTACGCAGACCAATGGTGACATCTACCCCGGAGTCCTTGAGGTTATTGGCATGGGCATGACCCTGAGAGCCATAGCCAATAATGGATACTTTCTGACCACGGATGAGGGAAAGATCACAGTCTTTATCGTAATAAACTTTCATGATGGACTCCTGAATAAAACGCCCTGGATTATCTTTTCTTGTCCGGGCTGAAAACGTTGATTTGGAGATTAAAGCAGACAGATCATTTCGTAAAATGATATATTTGCAATATAACGTTTCATATTACGAAACAGCCTTGAGCAAAGGTGAAAAACCGCCATAAGTGAGGGTGAAAAACGATCATTATGGATCTGAAACCACTGAGGCATTTCCTGAGTCTCGCTGAAACGCTCCATTTCGGCCGTGCCAGCGCAGCCTGCCATGTCAGCCCATCTACCCTGAGCCGAAGCATTCAGCATCTGGAAAATAATTTGGGGGTATACCTGTTTGAACGGGACAATCGCAGTGTCAGCCTTACCGCAGAAGGCATTAAGTTCGAGAGATATGCACGGGAAACCCTGATTCAGTGGTCAGCGATTCGCAACGAATTGATAGCCGAATCGAAAGAGTTGAAGGGTGAGATCAGTGTATATTGCTCCGTAACCGCCAGCTACAGCTTTCTATATGACATTCTCAAGCGCTTTCGACAACGCTATCCGAGCATTGAAATAAAGCTTCATACCGGCGACCCTGACTCAGCCATTGATCTGATCACCTCTGGAAAAGAAGATATAGCCATTTCTGCCCGCCCGGATAATTTATCCTCGGAGATTCAGTTTCACAGCATCGGACTTTCCCCGCTGGTCTTCATAGGCCCTGCTTCGGGAGAAATTTCTACCCCAGGGACGGTTGAAGAGTGGAGCAGAACGCCCATGATCCTGTCAGAAAAAGGTATTGGGCGACAGCGGGTTGATTACTGGTTTTCAGCCAAAGGCATCAAGCCAAAAATATATGCCCAGGTCGCTGGTAATGAAGCCATTGTCAGCATGGTCAGCCTGGGATTTGGAGTCGGCGTAGTACCGCAGATTGTATTGGATAATAGCCCACTGTCTGACAAGGTTAAGATTCTGAATATCACCCCCTGGCTGGCTGCTTATGATGTGGGACTCTGTGTGCTGGACAAGAAACTCAAAAGTCCATTGATTCGGGCCTTCTGGGAGCTGCTTTAGTCGATTTTCTGAGAACAGCCCTATCAGTTCGATGTCCCGCCTGAGTCCAGATCAAAAGCCTCCATCAGGTCCAGTTCAAATCGATTGTTTTTTGCTTTCTTCATGACCACTTTATTTTCGGCAATCCAGGGCTTGCCCAGACACCAGGCTACAAGGGTCTCTCCGTGATGAAATATAAGAATCTTGCTTCCTGTATTATGGTTACTCAGAAGGTAGGGAGTCACTTGTCCTGCACTCCAGGAAAAATTTTTGAAACGACAGCCCCCGGTCACTGAGTCGCAAGGTACATGCTCAGTCCAGACAAGCTTCTGATGTTCTGGCAGGAAGATGTCGTATTGCCGCGGCTGCCACCAACTAATCCTCTTCAGTTTATAACCGGGTTGATCCGTTACCACTATTAATTCCTGATCAGAGTCGCCATAAAGAGAACTCAACATGCGAAAGTCATAATTGGCATTAAATAGATAAGCGACACTGCTTTGTAAATGACCACCAATGACTGTACTTGGTGTCGATTCGTCGGAGGTAATTCCTTTTGCTTCTCGCCAGTCGGGCACCAGAACCACCGGGATTGAGCTATTGTAGTAGGCGGCAAAATAGGAATGCCAGTCAATAAAGCGGTCCAGCCAGTTCTGACAGACCGCGCGGCTATCAAGATAATCGTCTGCAGATTTATGGAATGCCTTGAAGGTTCTGCTACCAGTATTTATGGCTTCACAGTTGCTGGCGATCAGGGATGAGTAGTGCAGAAAACCAGAAGGCACATCTGCCGGTTTGGCCTGAGTGAGATTCTTCCATCTCTGAAAATCCTTTTCAAGATGACTGAACAGGCTATTCAGTCTCTGCTCAATCACTGCCTTAGGGCCATTCCCCCAGTACTCTACATCAGACAGCTTAACGAACTCTGGTTCTTCTGTATTACCGATCAGCTTACTGGTAACAATCCAACGGTTAGTTTGATAATTTACCACGCCTATAAATAAAGGGTGGGCAGGGTGGCCCGTAGCTGCCTGTTTTTTACTGACATAAAAAATGAATTCATCTTCCCTGAACACATAATACGATATTCCTATTGTCACTCCTGCCAGAATCGCCAGCCCCACGATAGTGTCTTTGTATAACCTCATCCCGGCCTGAAGATGAGAGTGCCCGGAAAGCGCAAAAAACACGACGAATGCCTTTAAAATATTCTTCCGTCCAACCAGATATCCAGCCATCGATATTTCCAGTGCATGATTTAGAATGCCATCCAGTATAGATAATTACAGAACAACTTCTGTTTAAAGAATACGGTTCAGGAATGCTACTCGAAAAAGAGTCTCTGAAATTGAGCAGACCATCCCGACTGGGGGATGTTATAAACGGCTGAGTTCGTCGTGTCGAGGTCAAACGCTTCGGTCAGGTTCAGCTCAAATCGATTGTTTTTTACTCGCCTGGAAACCACCTTATTTTTGGATGACCAGGGTGTACCCAGATGCCAGGCGACAAGGGTCTCACTATGATGAAATTTGACATCCTCCCCGCCGTGAAGAGGCTGTCGCAAAACTCTGGTTCCCGCCTTCACCCCCGTCATTCCCCGATTTCATTCTCGTCATTCCCGCGAAGGCGGGAATCCACACTGACTCTCCACCAGAACCATACTGCCCGGTGTCCTCCTGGCCTTGTCATCCCCGAGAAGGCAGAGATCCACACTTGGCGCTGGATTCCCGCCTTCGCGGGAATGACGAACTCAGAGCATGGGAACGAGTCCTTAGAGTTTTGCGACAGCCTCTGAACGACGGGGATTCCTACAGCTAGACGGTCATGCCCGACCGCAGTGTACACCTTACCCAATATCGGCATACACCTTATTCGACAATCTGCTCTACCTTTCGGATTGTTAAGAAACACGGGCAGAAAGCGGAAGGTATTTTACTTCTCCTGTCAGGTAGCGTAATCGCTAAAAACACCTGACGGATAGCAAAATAGCACAAGGGGTTTGCTCTGCAAGCCGAGCTTTCATCCCCGTCCTCAAAGTACGGGGTTTTACGCTCATTCGATAAGTACCTTTAAAATATTCAGCCGTCCAATTCGGTCTCTGACCATCAATAGGTCCAATTCGTGATTTATAACGCTAGACAGTATAGATAACTTTAGAACCGCTGCTTTTAAAAAGAAGACAGGTTAGAAGAGAAAGTCTCTCCGGTCAGAGCCGGAGAGCTATCAATATGAGAGGAGTTAAAAGAAAGGTTACAAACTCAAAACTTTCTCGCCACGGGCAATGCCCGTAGTACCACTACGAACCACTTCCAGCACCTGAGCCTGGCCGATGGCGGCAATGAAGCCATCCAGTTTCTCTTGGGTACCGGCCAGCTGAATGGTATAAACCGAGCTGGTGACATCGACTATCTGACCTCTGAAGATATCCGCTGTGCGTTTCACTTCAGCTCTCAGCGGACCGCTTGCACGAACCTTGATCAGCATCAGCTCACGTTCAACATGGTGACCTTCGGTCAAATCCACCAGCTTGACCACATCAATGAGCTTGTTCAGCTGCTTGGTAATCTGTTCAATCACCTGTGGATTACCGGAAGTGGTCACTGTCAGACGAGACAGTGTCGCATCTTCCGTAGGTGCAACGGTCAGGGTTTCAATGTTGTAGTTACGCTGGGAAAACAACCCGACAATGCGTGACAGAGCACCCGGTTCGTTTTCTACCAGTACAGAGATAATCCGTCTCATCAGGTTCTCTCCGTCTTGCTGAGCCAGAGGTCACACATGCCACCATCCTTGATTTGCATCGGATAGACATGCTCATCGGGATCTACCTGAATATCCATGAATACCAGACGATCTTTCAGAGAGAAGGCTTTTTCCATCGCAGGCAGCAGCTCCTCCGGGCGGGTGACTCTTATACCCACATGGCCGTATGACTCCGCCAGTTTAACGAAGTCAGGCAGAGACTCCATGTAGGAGTGAGAGTAACGGCTGTCATACTGCATATCCTGCCACTGTCGTACCATACCCAGTGCCTGATTATTGATATTGATCACCTTCAGGTGTAAATCGTATTGCAGGCAGGTTGACAGTTCCTGAATATTCATCTGGATACTGCCTTCACCGGTCACACAGGCAACCTGTTCTTCAGGGAAGGACAGTTTGATACCCATGGCCGCTGGCAGGCCGTAGCCCATGGTGCCAAGACCACCGGAGCTGATCCAGCGATTTGGCTTGTTAAACCGATAATGCTGGGCAGCAAACATCTGATGCTGACCTACGTCGGTGGTCACAAAGGCATCACCTTTGGTGACTTGATAAAGGGACTCAATGACCTGCTGGGGCTTGAGAATGCCGTCACTTTTTTCATAAGTGAACAGACCTTTTTCTCTCCAGGAATCAACGCTTGCCCACCATTCGGCAAGAGCAACACTGTCCTGAGAGCCCTGATATTCGTCTATCTGGGCAAGCATGTTTTCCAGAACAGCATCGACCGGACCCACGATGGGGATGTCAGCCACAACGTTTTTGGAAATACTGGCCGGATCAATATCAATATGGATGATCTTGGCATTCGGACAGAACTTTTCAGTGTTATTGGTCACCCGGTCATCAAAACGGGCACCCACCGCCAGAATCAGGTCGGACTCATGCATGGCTTTGTTGGCACAATAGCTGCCATGCATTCCCAGCATCCCGACAAACTGACGATC
Source organism: Endozoicomonas sp. ALD068 (assembly GCF_049310145.1). Classification (NCBI taxonomy): domain Bacteria; kingdom Pseudomonadati; phylum Pseudomonadota; class Gammaproteobacteria; order Oceanospirillales; family Endozoicomonadaceae; genus Endozoicomonas; species Endozoicomonas sp. ALD068. The sequence continues at coordinate 6,038,585 of NZ_JBLYNU010000004.1, read as the reverse complement.
AGACCCCGGAAAACTTCCCAGACCATTCAAAGTATTGGTTACCGGTACGTCCAGCTTTTTGACCAATTCTGTCAGCAACTCTGAAGCCTGACCCAGAACCACTCCACCACCGGCATAAATAACCGGCCTGCGAGCCTTCATAAGCAGTTCAACCGCTTTGCGGATCTGCCCGTTATGACCCTTGGCGGGCGGGTTGTAAGAACGGATTTTGACCTTTTCCGGATACTTGTATTCGTATTTTTTAGTCAGGTCGGTGATGTCCTTGGGAATATCAACCACCACAGGACCGGGTCGTCCAGTCTGGGCGAGATGAAACGCCTTGCGGATAACCTCCGGAATATCTTCAGCTTTCTTCACCAGGAAGCTGTGTTTAACGATAGGTCTGGAAATACCCACCATATCCACTTCCTGAAACATGTCAGTCCCGATAAAGGTGGATGGCACCTGACCTGAAATCACCACCATGGGAATAGAGTCCATGTAGGCTGTGGCAATACCGGTAATCGTATTGGTAGCCCCCGGCCCGGATGTCACCAGTGCTACTCCGGGCTTACCTGTAGCCCGCGCATAGCCGTCAGCCATATGGGTAGCCGCCTGTTCGTGGCGCACCAGAATATGGGTGACTGCTTTTTGTCTGAAAATCGCGTCATAGACGTGCAACAGGGCTCCACCAGGATACCCATAGATGTACTCTACCCCTTCATCAGCCAATGAACGGACTACCATGTCCGCGCCGGATAAAAGCTCCACGTTTGCTTACCCTCGGCAGTACTAATTATTAGAAATGAATCGGCTTGACGCCGCTGAGCTAATGCTCATTTACAGCCCATGCTGCCTGAGCGGTTAGGGACTCCGGCCTCTCTTTTTTGACAGCGTACAAAGCAGTACACACTGTATTCAAGGCCTCAACATTCCTGTATGGGTAGGGTCAGGAATCTGACAGATGACGCCCGGCAAGGCTCATCTGCCAGCATTCCAAGGAATGCTCTTATCAGGGAATGGATAAGTCCCCCGGATTGTCGCATAAACCCCTGAGTTCACCTGATCAGGTAGTCCCAGGAGGACACATTCTTTACCTTCAATGAAGCAGAGTCAATAGCCCGACAGAGCAGAATTACGGAAATTGCTTACATTTTAGTGGTAAAGATAAGTATTCAAGATAATCACCACCCCGTCACTCACCCTCTGGCTTTAGCTCAACATCCAGACTCGAACGACTGCGAACGTTCAACCTCAATGAAGTGCGGAATGACACATGATCCGTCATTAGGTAACAACGGTCGAGTAACGCTTGTTACAGTAATTCCAAGAAACCCATCATAGCCCCTACCATAACGACAATCAGTGTCGCCCCAAGATGGGCATACAAACCAACCGCTGCTTCCCCAAGAGTCAACAGCCACAGTACAAACTTCTTTATTCTTTGGGTTAGTAAAATTGCCAACCGCATTACCCTCATGACAAGCCGTCCAAGTCAATTTTTCATGTCTAATGTATAAAAAAGACACAGGGCAATTTTTGTCATTAACGTACGGAATGCATGGATCCGTAGGCAGAAAATTGTCAGATCCATAATCAATTTTACAGTTACAATCATCTTGAGAAACACCGACACAACCAGACGGGCAATTCGTAGATACTCCATATTCATCAACATATATGTCGCATATTGTCTGTGTGCGTGGAACAAAACATGTAGCATATTCCATTTCACAGTCAATCCACTCTAGATCTTTACAATCAAAAAAAACATTAGCAGTGCCTTCAAAACTAAATGAAATGTTAGATGGACATTTTGCAACTCCATCTTTGGTAGTATTGACAGATCGGTAAGACTCATCAGCAGCAATGAGGTAACTGCCTGTGAGCTAATAATTACAATTTGTAATAAAACATAGAGGCAAGAAGTTTTCATAATAAATGCCCTGATCAACTACAAACAAGCCATGAAAAATAAACAGGATTGACTTGCCGGGCTCAGTATAGCCGCATAACCCCTTAAATCAGTAGTTGCCGACATGCAATCCACTGGATTTTATTGTTAGGTGGCGTGTTAGTTGTTGGGGAGGTGTTGACGGATGAGTAATTCTAGTTGTTCTATTTTTTCGTCGCTACGTTTAAAGCCTGCATAGGTGGCTTCAGTAAGAGCACCAATGGCAGCTTTAATTTCTGAGAGTTCACGGTCATGCTGTGCAAAGCGCAACCGATTTTCCTGCTGGTACTCTCGCATCTCCCGTCTTGTTGCCAGTATCTCTTGGTGTGTATCACCAGTGATCTCAATGAGACTACGAACTGCACTATCCAGAGAGTCAAAATGTGACTCAAGTTGCTCTATCCTAACTTCTAACGACATCGGTACTACTCTCGTTGTGAATGGAGTAACCAGCATAGCAGAGACTGGCACAGAGACACCTAACATAAGGTTATGTTGCTACCTAAACAATTCAGAATGTGACCCCAGACGCTCAAAGAATATTTTATCTTCTACCACTGCATAGATTAATAACCAGTCTGGCTCTATGTGACATTCTCGATAGCCGCGATAGTTACCAGTCAGGGAATGGTCTTTGTATCTCGCTGAAGTGGTCTATCTTCTATGAGCTGATCTGTGACTTTCTTTAATTTTGAGCAATCTTTACCCTGCTTCTTTGCTTTTTTAACGTCCCTTTTGAATTGATTCGTACTGACTGGCTTTAGCATCATTAAATATCCAAGTCATCGTACATTTCCTGAGCGTTTTCGTAGTGCGTTAAACCTACTCCTTTCTCTGTGTCGTCAAAGGCTTTAAGGGTTTCTTCATTAGGTATACGAACATCAAAAGGTAATCCATTGCACAAACCTACTTGCTTATAAAACAAGGTGATTGCATCTGTTGCGTTCAGCCCCAGTTTCCTGAATATCGCTTCTGCATGTTCCTTCACATCAGGCTCTATTCTGGCTCGGATCATTGCGCTTTTGCTCATTTTTAAGTACCCCATGCGTCATATTGTTCTGTACAGTGTCATTGTAGATCATTTGGGGTACAGTGCAAACGCAACATACCAAACGCTTCCAATTCGTGGCTTTGCCACCCGACCGCCCTTCGGTCGGCGTCCGAAGCTGAGGGATATACTGCACACTCGGTATAATATCATTAACAACCGTACCACGAAGCATACTATCATGGCAGGGAAGCAACTCTCGGAGAAATCACAAAGGCCGACCATAGCATACGCATGGCCAAAGCTTATACGACATTGCTAGCCCACCCTGACAGTGTCATACAGCAGCGAGGCCGTGACCTAAAGCTCTATGAAGAGATCCTGCGTGACGGCCAGGTAAAATCCTGTTTCCAGCAAAGACGTTTGGCTGTCTCACAGTAACTAGTAAGTATTTCAGCTACGAATTTCAGACAAAAGCTCTGGATGATTGTTCAGCAGTCTGAACAGTTTTACCAGTGAAAGTGGTGGTTTGGTTTTGCCATTTTCGTATCGGGAAAATGCGTTAACCCCTCCACCAAAAATCTCTCCGGCCTCTTTCTGGTCAAGAGTCAGCTTTTTACGGACATTCGCAATAAAGCCCGGGTCGACTATGGAAGCGTTTACCTGTTTATTAAAAGCAACCATCGCCGCACTAACCCGCTCTGATTCTCTGGCGTCAAGAACGACCTCTCCACAAGCCGGACAATAACCTCCGGTAACCTCCGGGATAGAGGTACTTTCACCTTTGTAAGTGTGCGGCAAATCACGAGTGTCATGCACCAGATCGGCCCCAGAACATATTGGACATTTCATCGTCTATAGCTCCTTAAAGGACACGACGAGTACATCATCAGTAACCGTCAGTTTCAGACAAACCTCATCGGCTGGTATGATGGGTTTGTAAACATCTTGCCAGACCCGATGATCCCCATAAGTTGTCATGCTTTTATAGAAATCCCGAGGGTTCAGGGTTAACACCACATCAATGATACCACTGGAATCAAGCCCCAGACCTGCGGCTCCAGAGAGAGCGCTCCCGGTAAAACGTACTTTAGTCGGCTCAATTAACGATTTAACGACAGGGAGCTTACAGTGAGGCGTTCTCTTTTCCATAGCCTAAAAATAACCTATTAGGTTAATTTTAACAAGTTTGACTGCCAAAAGTTCAAGGGTAGATCAACCGATCCGAAAGCTTTACCGTCTCAAACAGGAATATTCCTCGGAATATTACTGACAGATCAAGAAAAGCCCCAGCAAAGAAGCTCCTACTACCAGAAGAGCTTTTTATGGCCACAGAGATTTATAACTTTTTTGAACTCACGACTTCTTTTGACCTCAAGTCCAAAGATACAACTCGTTCCCATGCTCTGAGGGTGTCGAAAAACTCTCTCCAGCGTGGGAACAAGTTGACTCCCGTCATTCCCGGCTTCATTCTCGTCATTCCCGGCTTCATTCTCGTCATTCCCGGCTTCATTCTCGTCATTCCCGCGAAGGCGGGAATCCACACTGACTCACCACCAGAACCCCACTGCCCGGTGCCCCCCTGGCCTTGATCCCCGAGAAGGCAGAGATCCACAGTTGGCCCTGGATTCCCGCCTTCGCGGGAATGACGACCTCAGAGCATGGAAACGGGCTGTTGGAGTTTTGCGACACGCTCTGGAGCGTGAGAACCAGAGCTTTGCGACAGCCTCTAAAGGCTTGGAGCTATTTTGAGGGTTTTCAGGGTATATCAGAGGGGGTATTTATAGAAATACAGTTTTACTTAATAAAAACAATTCAAATAAATCAACAAGTTAAAGCTTTTTCAATATTCTGCCAGAAATTGCTTACATTTAGAGTAATGACTGCAAACAATCATGAGCCAGAAAAACAGCTTTAGCTCACTATCATCAGGCTAAAAGCCGGGCTCGGTGATGTTTCCAATAATAAATCAAACACTTAAGGATAATCAGCATGAAAGCAATACAAGCCCTGGTTTTGCTGCTTCTGACGGCTTGCCTCAGCCTACCCGTTCAGGCAGAAAAAATTTACAAGTGGATTGATGAAAAGGGCACAGCTCACTACTCCTCCAGACCGCCACTGGTTAATGTTGATACCGAGATCATTTCAACGGTGAACGAGCATAAAGAAGAGCCTGAAGACCCGCCCCCTTCCGTTGAATCTGAGTCCACCCCGAAGAATCCTTCTGAAACCCGTCAAAACCCAGAAGTTCTGGCTTACTGTAATACTCTTTCAGCCAACCTCGAGACACTCGACAGTGATGATCAGGTACGTCTGGACAAAGCCGATGGCAGTTTTGAAATACTGAATGACGAAGACCGGGAAAGGGAGAAGGAGAGAATTCATCAGCAAATGAAACAGTTCTGTTTCTGAGCAGGGCCACAATAACCACCGGGCAGGCTTAACTGCCCGGCTTCGTTGATTAACTCTGACGTTTTTTAGCTGTAATCTTTTTATAGATACGGTAGGAAAAACACGCCAGGGCACCGGTGACGCCGATAAAGACCATATGATCGGGCTCAGTTAGAAAGTGCATCAGCAATGAGAAAACACTTCCCTCTGAATGGTCTCCCGGATGAGCAAACGCCTGAGAAGAGACCAACACGGCGGCAGTGGCTATAGAAACAGCTCTCAGTTTTTTCATATCGTACTACTCCTGTCTATTTTTATTACCGCAAACGGTGAATATGCGAAATTATACGCTCACGGCAGTGGGTTCGTGATCCTGTTTTTCAGGCATTTTCGCTTCCAACATGCCTTTGTCAACGATAAAGTCGATCACTTCACGGACACCCTGCTCCGCTTTCAGGTTGGTGAACAGGAAAGGACGATCTCCGCGCATCTTTTTTGCATCCCTGTCCATGACTTCCAGAGAGGCTCCAACGATAGGTGCAAGATCGGTTTTATTGATGATCAACAGATCAGAACGGGTAATACCCGGCCCTCCCTTACGAGGAATCTTGTCTCCTGCGGAAACATCAATGACGTAGATGGTCAGGTCGGACAGTTCAGGGCTGAAGGTTGCACTGAGGTTATCGCCACCAGACTCCACCAAAACCATTTCCAGTCCCGGATGTCTCTGACAAAGCTCATCCACTGCTGCCAGATTCATGGATGCATCTTCACGAATAGCCGTATGAGGACATCCACCGGTTTCAACGCCAATGATGCGATCTTCTTCCAACGCCTCATGACGAATCAGAAACTGCGCGTCTTCTTTCGTATAAATATCATTAGTCACCACTGCCAGATTATAATGCTGGCGCATGGATGCACAGAGTTTGGTAAGCAGTGCTGTTTTACCGGACCCCACAGGACCACCGACACCAACGCGGAGGGTTTGAGTCTGCTTGCTAGTCATATTTCTTCTTCCTAGGATCTGAACAATCTTGAATACTGGTGCTCATGCCAGCTGCTGGCCATGGCGAAATGCACCAGGTTATTCCCCAATTCGTGATCATGAATCGTCTTGGCGCTCTCGATCACAGGGCCAATTTCACTGGCCAGATGGTGCAAAATTTTCTGGGCATCGGTCTGTCCGAGAGGCACCGCCTTGGTTGCTGCTGTCACCTGATTTTCGCACCATGACCAAAGCAGCCCGATAGCGGCAATGTCTTTCTCCATACCGTGACATAAACTCGATAAAGCAAACATAGCTGCCTGGGAGGGTATCTCCAGCCAGTCCGCTCTGGATTCTTCCGGGAATAAAGACTTCAGCCAGGTTTTGAATGCCCTGCCCACCTGACAGTCTTCATCATAAAGCTCTCGAGTTTCTCGAAAGGCGAGCAATTGACGGTTCCAGTGCTCAACTGATGGCCTGTCGTCAGACCGGAAAGCGTCGTAAAGTCGAAAGAATACCGGAACATCAAGACGACCCATTCCCTGCCCGAGCAACTGAGAGACCCAATGGCAGGTGGACTCACGATCAAAACACCATTGCCGATCAATAGCGGTTTCCAGACCCTGAGAGTAAGCAAAAGCCCCAACAGGCAGGGCTGGACTGGATAGATGCAAAAGGCCAAGTAATGCCTCAGTATTCATGGTTTTCTACCGGCTCATGGCTGTGCTCACCAGAGTGATGATGATGGTGATGACTATGCCCCCTGGCGTAAGCACCGCTTTCGGGCTCAAAAGGAGCTTCCGTGTGATCTACCGTCAGCCCCAGTAAAATCACCATTTCATCCAGAACGTGATCTTTCTGGAATCGAAGCCAGTTATTACCTATCTGTAACGGAACATGGCGATTGCCAAGGTGATAGCAGGCTTTGGCAAACGTCAGGGCATTCTCACAACTGGCGGTTGTGACCTCTTCATCGCTGGCTCGAATCAATACGACTTCACCGCTGTCTGCCTGAAGCAGGGTGCCGTCTCTTAAAACATCGCCGCGCTCGATGAATATTCCCGCTGCTCTTCCTCCCTGGGTGGTCGCTTTTAAACGACCTCTCTTGCGCTCATCAAATGGCAGCAATAGCTCATCATTGTGCTGAACATCAGTTTCCTGCAGGCGCCTGGTTAACTTCAGCATTTCTTATTTTCCTTTGCTTGATTGGCTTTGGGCTATTTATTGTAAAAAATGATTAAAAAAGAAAGTAGCGCTGTGCCAGAGGTACGACTTTGGCCGGTTCACAGACCAGCAGCTCGCCATCGGCACGCACTTCATAGGTCTCTGGATTCACTTCCATATGGGGCTGCCAGGTGTTCAGCAACATATCTTTCTTGCGAATCGTTCGGGTATTTTTTACCGCAGAAACGACTTTATTCAATCCTAGTTTACGGCCAATGTCGTTTTCAAAAGCGGCCTGCGAAACAAACGAAAGAGAGGTAGCAGAAACGGTTTTACCCAGAGCCCCAAACATGGGTCGGTAATGAACCGGTTGTGGTGTCGGGATAGACGCATTGGGATCACCCATAGGTGCCATGGCAATCGCTCCACCCTTTAATACCAGAGAAGGTTTAGTGCCAAAGAATGCCGGTTTCCAAAGCACCAGGTCAGCCAGCTTACCCGGCTCGACAGAGCCCACTTCATGAGAAATACCATGGGTTATTGCCGGATTCATGGTGTATTTCGCCACATAACGGCGTGCCCTGAAGTTATCCACACCCGCCGATGAGTCTTCAGGCAATAATCCCCGTTGAACTTTCATTTTATGAGCCGTCTGCCAGGTACGACAAACCACTTCACCGACCCGCCCCATGGCCTGGGAGTCCGAAGCAATCATCGAGAAAGCGCCCAGGTCATGTAGAATATCTTCTGCTGCAATGGTTTCTCGACGAATGCGGGAGTCGGCAAAAGCCACATCTTCAGGAATGTTCGGATCGAGATGGTGACAAACCATCAGCATATCCAGATGCTCATCAACCGTGTTGATGGTGTATGGACGTGTCGGGTTGGTAGACGACGGAAGCACAAAGTCTTCACCACAGGCCTTGATAATATCGGGAGCATGTCCGCCTCCGGCACCCTCGGTATGATAGGTGTGGATAACTCTGCCCTTGAATGCGGCAATAGTATCTTCAACAAAGCCGGATTCATTTAGGGTGTCGGTGTGAATAGCTACCTGAATGTCGTATTTCTCTGCCACTCCAAGGCAACAGTCAATAGAGGCTGGAGTGGTCCCCCAGTCTTCATGAAGCTTGAGCCCCATGGCTCCCGCCAGAACCTGCTCTTCCAGTGCTGCGGGTATGCTGGCGTTGCCTTTGCCAAGAAAACCGATATTCATAGGTAAACTGTCCACAGCCTGCAGCATGGAACTCATATGCCACTCACCGGGTGTACAGGTTGTCGCATTGCTCCCTGTAGCAGGTCCGGTGCCGCCACCGAGCATGGTGGTGACCCCGGAAGCCAGGGCTTCTTCTATCTGTTGGGGGCAGATGAAGTGGATATGGGCATCAATCCCCCCCGCAGTGACAACCTGACCTTCGCCAGCAATCACTTCGGTGCCGGGACCAATAATGATGTCGACTCCGGCCTGCACGTCGGGGTTGCCGGCCTTGCCTATCTTTTCTATCCGGCCGTTTTTAATGCCAATATCCGCTTTTACGATGCCCCAGTGATCCAGAATCAGAGCATTGGTAATGACCGTATCCACAACATCAGCCCCTGTTCTCTGACTCTGGCCCATACCGTCACGAATAACCTTGCCGCCTCCAAACTTCACTTCGTCGCCATAAACGGTAAAGTCTTTCTCCGGACTGATGAACAGATCCGTGTCACCAAGACGTACTTTGTCGCCTACAGTCGGACCAAACATGTCCACATAGGTTTGACGTTCCATTCTGGCCATTATTTATCTCCCTGCTCAAGCTCACCCATGACATCACCACGGAAACCATAGATTTTGCCTGCTCCGGCAAAACGCACCAATTCAACCTGTCGATCCTGACCAGGCTCAAAACGGACAGCGGTTCCTGCCGGGATATTCAACCGGAAACCGAGAGTGGATTCCCGATCAAAAGCCAGTGCCGGGTTCACTTCATAGAAATGATAATGAGAACCAACCTGTACTGGCCTGTCGCCAGTATTGGCCACGGAGACAACGCAGGTCTCACGCCCTTTATTAATGTCGATTGCCTCTTCGCAGGCAATGACCTCTCCTGGAATCATAAAACCTCCTGCTCTACGCAATGGGATTGTGAACCGTCACCAGTTTGGTGCCGTCCGGAAAGGTGGCTTCTACCTGAACTTCATGAATCATCTCGGGAATGCCTTCCATGACATGGTCACGAGTCAGGATTTCACGCCCTTCATTCATCAGCTGAGCAACTGTCTTGCCGTCTCTGGCGCCCTCCATTATGTGCATCGAAATCAGCGCAATGGACTCCGGGTAATTCAGCTTTACTCCCCTGCCAAGGCGACGTTCAGCAACCAGTGCCGCTGTGTATAACAGCAATTTGTCTTTTTCTCTGGGGGTCAGCTCCATGAGAGCCCTCCAATTTATCCTTGTGGTCTTTTAATGCGCTATTGGTAGGTTATAGGCATCAACAATCAGGTATTCCAGATTCTGGGCTTACAACCTTTCCGGCCATTCAATTGGCCACGGAGCTCATTCCAAAGCCAGGTAAACAGTGTTCTGGCCTGTTCAGGTGAGCTGCCCAGATAGCGAGCAATAAAAACCCCGTTTCGCCAGGTAATGGCTGTACATTTAGAGCCTCCGCAGGCTTCCAGCCTTTCATGCAGATGATCACAACCGGGGTCTTGTTCAAAGGTCATGAGCAGTGTACCGAATACATGCTGGCCATTAAGACCAAGAACGGACTGAGCAAGAGGTGAGCCCGCTGCCAGCTCCAGCCTTTCTCGATAAAGTGGCTGATCGTTACGAGTGAGGTGAAGATTCTGGATCACCCTGCCCTGCTCAAAGGCTTCGCCACTGGCTTTACGACCAAGACAAACGATATCCCAGCCTGCGTAGCAGCCATTGCCGTCCAACTCAATGGATGTATTCAGTTCCGCTTCTGCACCATTGAAAATAATAGTTTCCTGAGGCAACCATTCAAGACAGGCATTGTCTTGAACGACCATGGACGTCAGCTGTTTCTGAAGACGGCCATTACCATTAAAGTAGACTTTCCCTGCAGCAGGAGTAGTCACCAGTCCGGATGCACCAGAGTGGGCTTCAAAACTCTGAATCAGCTCATCACCGGCCACCAACCCTCCTGGCGGGTGAAGAATATAGAGATGCGCCAGGTCTTTACCTTCTGGCCAGAACGGACGTTGAATCCGCAGGGGACCATAATGGCGCGTGCGGCCCATGCGGGTATGGCCGTCCATGTATTTCAGCTCCACAGCAATTCCGGCACGCCAGCCGCTGTCTCCGGACGCAACGTCACCCTGATTGGAATCAGTATCCGGGTTGGATCGCGGGATAGAGTGTCGATTGAATGCCAGCCCCATACTTCTGCCCTTACTGTTAAAGGTCATCTCTGGCCTGCAAAAGATGTTCCATTTTATTTTTATACGACTGCTGACATTCTTGACCATAAAGTCAGCTTAAATAGCACCAAAAAAATACATAGGCACCATATTGGTGATCGAGGATGTTCTGAAATAAGGCATCTACTGTCAAGACGATATTAAGAAATTAACTCTAACTCAACTGTTAGAAGTGAGAGCTTTTCCTAATGAACGACAGTTACTTAATATATTGGCATGCACATTGCTGTCACACTGTCGCACATAAGGATAAAAAACAGGATTAATAAAAACTATGAAGAGCTCCCTCAAAAAACTCTCGAAGGGCCTGGTTGTAGCTTCTGCAGCAACCGCCGCCCTCTCTTTTTCGGTCATATCCCAGGCTGCAGAGACCATCAAGGTAGGTGTTTTACATTCTCTGTCAGGCACCATGGCGATCAGTGAAACCACATTAAAAGACACTGTTTTAATGATGGTGGACGAGCAGAATAAGAAAGGTGGACTACTGGGTAAGAAACTCGAAGCGGTTGTTGTTGATCCTGCCTCTGACTGGCCTCTGTTTGCAGAAAAAGCGCGTGAGCTGCTGGCAAAAGAAAAAGTCGATGTCATTTTTGGCGGCTGGACTTCCGTATCCAGAAAATCAGTTCTGCCAGTGGTTGAAGAGTTAAACGGCCTGATGTTCTACCCGGTTCAGTATGAGGGACAAGAGTCATCCAAAAACGTTTTCTACACCGGCGCAGCGCCTAACCAGCAGGCTATTCCTGCGGTTGATTATCTAATGAGTTCAGAGGGCGGCAGCGTCAAACGTTTTGTTCTGGCCGGTACTGATTACGTCTACCCGAGAACCACCAACAAGATTCTGGAATCCTACCTGAAGAGCAAGGGTATCAAAGAGTCGGACATCATGATCAATTACACGCCTTTTGGTCACTCTGACTGGCAGACCATTGTTTCTGATATCAAGAAGTTTGGTAAAGCTGGTCAAAAAACGGCGGTTATTTCCACCATTAATGGCGACGCCAACGTACCTTTCTATAAAGAACTGGCTAATCAGGGCATTGCTGCTGAACAGATTCCGGTGATTGCCTTCTCTGTTGGTGAAGAAGAGCTGTCAGGTATAGATACTGCACCTCTGGTAGGCCACCTGGCAGCCTGGAACTACTTTATGAGCGCCGAGAGTGATATCAACGATGAGTTCATCGAAACCTGGCAGACCTTTACCAAGAATGAAGAGCGTGTTGCCAATGATCCAATGGAAGCCACTTATATTGGCTTCAACATGTGGACAAAAGCCGTTGAAAAAGCAGGAACCACCAGCGTTGATGCCGTCCGTTCGGCCATGTATGGCATCACTGTTCCCAACCTGACGGGTGGTATTGCAGTGATGAACACCAACCATCACCTGACCAAACCGGTATTGATTGGCGAAATTCAGGACGATGGCCAGTTTGAAATTGTCTGGGAAACCAAAGGGGGCGTCATTGGTGATGCCTGGACTCAATATCTGCCCGAAAGCTCGAAAATTGTTGCTGACTGGTCAGCCCCGATCAAGTGCGGCAACTACAACCTGGAATCAGGTGTCTGCTCTGGTCAGAACTACTGATTAGTCGTCTTTTGTTGAAGTCATAGCAATAGTGCTCTCTAACTCCCGTAATGAGCATGGAGATTTGAGCCTTAAGACAAGGCGACGATCGCCAACGCAGGATTAAAGCCCAAATCTTCAGCGCAATAGGGAGTTAGAAAGTTCGATTGGTATCACATGGCATGAGAAGTTAGTTTTTTCATGCCATCACCAAACGCCTGTCCAATACAAGACAGGCCAACACATAGTTATTCACTGGAAATTTTATGACCTGGAGACTCTGGCAAGTATTGCCTTTAGTATGCCTCTGTCTTCTTTTTGTCTTTGTCTCATCCTCACAGGCTCTGGCCAATAGCAACACCACAAGCAATGAAGAGCTGGCCAGACAATTGAGTGAGAAGTCATGGGACAAACTGGAGACCACCGTAACCCATCTCTCTGCCAAAGGTGATGATAAAAGCCAGAAACTGTTAACCCTCTGGTTATCTGGCCAACTGTTTATTGAAAAGAGCACGGGTCGTCTGGTCACGGGCAATAAGTCAGGTCGACTGTATCTCATTGCTGACCCGATTACCGATGAAGCCCTGGGTGAAGTCAAAAAGCGCAGCTTGAAAAAAATCAGAATCAATAACCGGCTGCGAAACTCCATCAGAACCGCTCTGGCTCTCTGGGACCTCAAGTCTGAAGACCCGGAAAAGCGCCTTCAGGCAGTTAAGGAAACATCCAGAAACCTTCAGGCTGACACATTGGCCATTCTCAAAACCATGCTGGAGAAGGAGTCCGATGAGGATGTTCATTCAGCTCTGACAACAGCGGTTGCCTTATATCAGATCCAACAGGGTAGTGATGAACTCAAGCTCCAAAGCCTTGAAATTCTGTCTGAGTCTGATGACCCTTTCGTTCGTTCAGTATTGGAATCAGCGAAAACAGAGACTAAGAACAAAGAAATTCTTCTGGGCATAGACACCGCACTGGCCGACATGGATCGAAGACAGGAGTACTACTCCGCAATAGAAAGTGTTTTCTTTGGCTTGAGTCTGGGTTCGGTATTACTTCTGGCTGCCATTGGTCTGGCGATCACTTTTGGTGTTATGGGGGTTATCAACATGGCCCATGGCGAAATGATGATGCTTGGCGCTTATACGACTTTTGTCATTCAATCAGCTTTTCCATCATTCTTGGAACAATCTCTGTTTATTGCCATTCCTGCCGCCTTTGTTGTTGCTGGTACCGTCGGTATTTTGATTGAGCGACTGGTCATACGTCACCTTTATGGTCGCCCACTGGAAACGCTTCTAGCCACTTTTGGTATCAGTCTGATACTGCAACAGGCCGTAAGAACCGTCTTCTCTCCCCTGAACCAGGCAGTCTCAACACCGGAATGGTTAAGCGGCTCCTGGGTGATCAATGAAGCTTTATCTCTGACCTGGAACCGGGTCTACATCATTGGCTTCAGTCTGGCCGTCTTTCTGACTCTGTTGTTTATCCTGCGCTACACCCGATTTGGTTTGAATGTGCGGGCAGTTACCCAGAATCGCGCCATGGCCAACTCTATGGGTATTCCCACCCACCGTATTGACGCACTGACCTTTGGCCTTGGTTCCGGTATTGCCGGCGTTGCTGGTGTTGCCCTGTCCCAGTTAACCAATGTGGGTCCAAATCTCGGCCAGAACTACATCATCGACTCTTTCATGGTGGTGGTCTTTGGTGGTGTTGGAAATCTCTGGGGCACACTGGTGGCAGCCATGAGCCTGGGTGTCGTCAATAAGTTGCTGGAACCCTGGGCAGGTGCAGTCGTTGCCAAAATCCTGGTACTGATTTTCATTATTCTGTTTATTCAGAAAAGACCCAAAGGCCTGTTCGCCCTCAAGGGTCGTGCGGTGGAGGATTGATCCGTGAGTTCTGTAACATTGTCGTCAAAGAGCCATGAGCCAAAAAACAGCCATAGGCAAAAGATGCATGGAAAAGGTCCTCTTAGTCGTTTTCTTCTCGACGATCCAGCAGGCAAATGGCTTTTGATCGCGGTTTTTGTCATTAGCATCATGGTCTGTGGACTCAACCTTCTGGCACCTGAAGGCTCTGCCCTGCATGTCAGCAGTTATACCGTCACGCTGCTTGGAAAATATCTCTGTCTCGGCCTTCTGGCCCTGGCTCTCGATCTGGTCTGGGGTTATTGCGGCATCCTCAGTCTCGGCCATGGTGCCTTTTTTGCCCTCGGTGGCTATGCCATGGGGATGTACCTGATGCGTCAGATTGGTGACCGTGGTGTCTATGGCAATCCTGAGCTGCCGGACTTCATGGTGTTTTTAAGCTGGCAGGAACTGCCCTGGTACTGGCAGGGTTTTGATTCTTTCTTGTTTACTATTGTGATGGTGGCTGTGGTTCCCGGCATTCTCGCTTTCCTGTTTGGCTGGCTGGCATTCCGTTCCAGGGTCACCGGCGTCTATCTGTCCATCATTACTCAGGCACTGACTTATGCCCTGATGCTGATGTTCTTCCAGAATGATTTCGGTTTTGGTGGCAACAATGGCCTGACCGACTTTAAAGATATTCTGGGCTTCAGCCTGCAAAGTGATACAACCCGTGTCGCTCTGTTGATGTTTTCAGCGCTGGCCCTGGGACTGGGCTACCTGATTTGTCGATGGCTGGTGAATTCCCGTTACGGAAGAGTTCTGATGGCTGTCAGAGATGCCGAAAGCAGAACCCGCTTTATGGGTTATCGGGTTGAACATTACAAGCTGGTTGCTTTTGTGGTTTCTGCTGTGTTGGCCGGCATTGCAGGCGCACTTTATGTGCCACAGGTAGGCATTATTAATCCGGGTGAGTTCTCCCCCGTCAACTCTATTGAACTGGTGATCTGGGTGGCCGTTGGTGGCAGAGGAACACTCTATGGTGCAATCATAGGCGCACTGCTCGTTAATTATGCCAAAACCTGGTTTACCGGAGCGATGCCCGATGCCTGGCTGTTTGCACTGGGTGCACTGTTTGTCGTCACAACACTCTGGTTACCCAAGGGCGTTGTTGGTTTATTCAGTCAAGTTCGTGAAAAGTTTTTGAAACCATCAGCCCGGACTCGGGAACAGGAGGTAGCCGATCGTGGTTGATAAACATATATCGGATAACACTCTTCTCTATCTTGACAATGTGACAGTCAGCTTTGATGGCTTCAAAGCCCTGAACAGCCTGTCTTTTTTAATCAACCAGTGTGAACTCAGGGCCATCATTGGCCCTAATGGTGCCGGTAAAAGCACCATGATGGACGTCATCACTGGTAAAACCCGACCTGATAGCGGAGAGGTGCTGTTTAATAAAAACCGCTCAAGGCTGCTTAATAAGAGCCGCTCAAGGCTGCTTAACAAGAGCCGCTCAAGACTGCTTAACAAGAGCCGCTCAAGGCTTTCAAGAGGTTCTATCGATCTCACCCAACACGATGAAGCAGAAGTGGCCAATCTGGGAATTGGCCGAAAGTTTCAGAAACCTTCTGTCATCGAGAGCCTGACGGTCTGGGAAAATCTGGAGCTGGCTCTTAAAGGTCGTCGTTCACCTTTTGAGTCTATGTTCAAAGCTCTTTCTGCAGAGGGTCATAGAAAGATTGACAAAACACTCGGCAGAATCCGCCTTCAGGATCGCCGTGACTTTATTGGAGCATCCCTGTCTCACGGTCAGAAGCAGTGGCTTGAAATCGGTATGTTATTGCTTCAGGACCCCGAGCTTCTTCTGATTGATGAGCCTGCAGCCGGTATGACAGATGAAGAAACCTTCAGAACCGCTGACCTGCTTCGAGAATTGTCTGAAGAGCGAAGCGTCGTGGTCGTCGAGCATGACATGGCCTTTATCAAAGCGCTTGACTGTAAGGTTCTGGTACTCCACGAAGGCAGTGTCCTGGCAGAAGGGTCGCTGGATCATGTTCAGCAAGATCAAAAAGTCATCGACGTCTATCTGGGGAGATAGCCTGAGGCCAAAAAGCAGCGCTGTGCTGGAGAATAATATGCTTGAAGTTCAGAACATAGATGTTTTTTACGGTGCCAGTCAGGCACTGAAGTCTGTCTCCCTGACAGCGGATAAAGGTCAGGTCACCAGTATTATGGGTCGCAACGGTGTGGGTAAAACCACATTAATGAATACTGTTGCCGGGCGAGTTTCAGCCTCGTCCGGGCAGATACTCTGGAAGGGTCAGTCCATCAATAATCTGACTTCACACCAGCGGGCCCGTCAGGGAATTGCTTACGTACCCCAGGGTCGACAGATTTTCCCTCTGCTCACGGTTCAGGAAAATCTGGAAACAGGATTTGCCTGTCTGCCGCGTCCTCAGCGTAGAGTTGATCGGGAAATATACGACCTTTTTCCTGTCTTGCTGGAGATGAGACATCGTCGTGGAGGCGACCTCTCGGGTGGCCAACAACAGCAACTGGCTATTGCCCGGGCACTGGTCACCCAACCGGAGTTATTAATTCTTGATGAACCAACCGAAGGTATTCAGCCTTCCATCATCAAAGATATTCAATCCGTCATAGGAATGCTCAGGGACAGGGGAGAAATGGCCATACTGCTGGTAGAACAATACTTTGAATTTGCCCGGGATCTGGCAGATCAATATGCCGTACTGGATCGTGGTGAACTGGTACTGTCAGGAGCAGGCAGTGAGATGAATGAAAAGGAAGTCAGACGACTGATGACGGTGTAAAGTCCTTCAGATGAATACTGTCTGCCGCTTTGTCTGTATTCATCTGACCTGCGATCCAAATCAATTCATCAAACAGTCAAACCGCTCCACCAGCACCAGTAAATGAGTGGCTTCTATTTTCTCCACCATCAGAGCTTCTTCTGCATAAGGCTTGATGTTCGAGCCTTTCGGCAAGTCAGCCCCCTGATCAAGAATGGCATGGACCCGGGGAATAAACAGCCATTGCAGCCACTGAGTAAATCCCATGGTATCCATACAAAAAGGCGTTGTACTGGCCAGCGCCTGAGCTGAAGGTGGCGAAGCCTGCCAGCAGTCCAGTCTTTTTAACTCTGCTTCAAGAGCTATCAATAGTTCTCTTACTTCTGTACTCATCAACTGTCTTTTACCATGAAAACCCAAACCGTATTTTACTATGAAAATTGATTGACATCCTCTCCGCTCCAAAGAGGGTTATGCAACGGTGGATTCAAACGATAAGTGCACGCGACTTCCCTGAATACGTTCGCTTTAATCGAGTGAAGTCAGAAAGCTACTAATCTGTCGTCTAAGACCTGATTCCGGCCCCAGACTCAGAGCTCTGTCTGCCAGCTCTCGGGCCTGACCATAATGTCCCTGTTTTTTCCTGAGTTGCGCCAACAGGAAATACACCGATGGATCGGTTGGACTGATTCTCATGGCTCTGGACAGGGAACTTTCAGCAGTGTTCAGATCATTTTCCGCCATGGCACTCGATGCCTGATCCAGCAGAATACCAACAGCATCCGTTCGACTCCCATGAGGAGAAGTAGTTTCTACATCTGAGGGTGGCATATACGTCACCTGACTTATACCAGCACACCCTGTTAAGATTACTGCAAAGAGCAGAGGTATTAATCGTTTCACTTTTGTCTCGCTACAGGCATTCACTCAAACCATGATTTTATAGAATCAAACAGAGTCTTGGCGGGCTCAATCACGGTTCGACCGCAACCCTGATAATCCTCAGGCTCTGAACCCTTAATGTAAGGGACTTTTACCGCTCCCTCACAGCGCTTCCCTGTTCTTACATTTTCTGCTGGTTTTGTCCAGACGTACTCAATCTGTTCACTGTTCAAAGGCTGCACCGACTTGATTGGCACCTGTTGCATAAGACGTGTCCAGACTCTGAGAGCACCACTACTGCCAGTCAGGTTGGTCGGACTGTTGTCGTCATTCCCTAACCAGGCCACTGCCATCAGATTTCCGGTAAAACCCGCAAACCAGCTGTCTCTCAGGTCATTGGTGGTGCCACTCTTTCCTGCTAACTGAATATCCTGACTGATACTCCAGTATGCACGACGCCCGGTACCTTCTCTCATGACCTGACCCATGGCATGTCGCAAAAGCTCCATAGGAGCAGAGTCGAAAGCTCTCTCAACCGAGAGACTGTAGCGCCTCAGGGGTTGACCACGGGCATCCACTACCGCATCAATGGCCCGCAATGGCATCCTGAAGCCGCCACTGGCGATGGTCTGGTACATGGAGGCAACATCCATAAGGGAAAGGGATGCGGCTCCCAACATGACGGAGGGATAGGGTGGCAGGTTTTTCTCAATCCCCAAACGCTCAATAGTGTTCAGAACATTATTCAGACCCAGAGCCATACCGGTCTGGATTGCCGCCTGATTGTAAGACCTGCTCAGTGCCTCTTGCAAAGGCACTATGCCTCTGGACTTGCTATCGTAATTGGCAGGCTTCCAGAGTCCGCCCTGTCCGTCATCTACCTGGATAGGAGAATCATTGACAGGTGTCGTTAACGTATAGCGCGAAGGCTGCTCCAGCCCCGTCAGATAGATTGCTGGCTTAAGCAATGAGCCTACAGGGCGCCGTGCATCCAGAGCCCGGTTAAAACCGACATAACCCGGATTTTTGTCGCCTACTACCGCCAGAAGATCGCCGGTCTGGGCGGAGGTCACCACCATGGCTCCCTGCAGATCAGGATTATCTTTTTCAAGTTGATCCACAGTATCAGTCATACTTGCCTGGGCAAAACGCTGGATAATGGGGTCCATATTGGTAAAAATTCTGAGGCCTTCCGAAGTAAGATCACGTTCGTCGTAATCTTCCCTGAGCTGTTTTTTCACCATATCAATGTACGCGGGATAAGCACTGGTATTAAGCTGTTCACGGGTCACAACGCCCAAAGGCAGTTTTTTGGATCGTTCAGCTTCAGAGCGAGACACAACGCCTTCATCTGCCATCACATCGAGTACCAGATTTCTGCGTTCCTTTGCCCTTTCGGGAAAACGTCTTGGATCGTAATAGGAGGGACCTTTCACCAACCCCACCAGCAGAGCAACACGGGCAGTGCTCAGCTCCTGAATGGGCTGGGCAAAGTAGAAATGACTGGCCAGACCAAAGCCGTGGATAGCCCGCCGACCGTGCTGCCCCAGGTATACTTCATTCAAATAGGTTTCCAGAATGTCATCTTTAGAATAATGAAAGTCCAGTAGCACCGACATGATCGCTTCATTGATTTTTCGGGTCAGGGTTCGTTCATTGCTCAAATAAAAGTTTTTGACCAGCTGCTGAGTCAGTGTACTGCCGCCCTGTACGACCCCTCCTGCTCTCAGATTGACCAGAAATGCTCTGGCTATCGAGCTCGGTGAAATCCCCCAGTGGTCATAAAAATTCTTGTCTTCTATCGCTAACAAGGCTTTGGTCAGATGCTTTGGTGCCTGGGATTCTCGGATAAGAATGCGATCCTCAAAGGTTGAGGGATAAATGCCTCCTATCAGTTGAGGGTCCAATCTTAGCAATGGAATATTTTCGGCGGCTTTTCCTCTAAGACTGACGACTTCATTACCAGAAAATACGACACTGGCATAACGGGAAGGTTCAGCACCATCCGGGAAATGAAAACCCCTGCTGTAAATAGTGAAACGATTCCCGGAGCGGGCAAAGGTACCGGGTCGCCTGACATCTCTGACGGCCTGATAACCCTGGCGGCGAAGTTGAGCCTGCAGCTCATTCGGGTTGAGGAGCTGTCCCTCATAAAGCTCCAGAGGGCGAGAATACACCTGGGCAGGAATCGCCCATTTCTTGCCTTCAAACTTTTGAGTAACAACAGCGTCCAGATAAACCGAATAGGCAGCAAGCAAAATCAGGCCGACTACTCCCAGCTTTACCAGAACCGGAAACCAGCGCCTGAGCCCCCCTGCATTCTGGGCTTTCTTCTTTCGTCCTGACGACTGCTTGCCTCGGGACGGTGTTTTTTTCTTTGTGACCATGGTGCGAGATTATACGCCATAGCTTTCCGCAATAGCTCTATGGTTTGCCGTGTTTTTATCTCGGATTACTTTCCCACGGCGCAATCAGTAAAAAGTATTGCTTCCAGTTATGATGTTTACCACAACCCCTGCGTTTAATTTTCCTTTATTGAGGCTTTAGTCAAGCCCTCTGTCTATACTCAGTGACCATTCCCAATCTATCGAATGTTATAGCGATGCCCCCATTTCTAAAGGAGAACTGGCTGGACGCCCTCAGCTTATCGGGACAATTAACTCTCGAACCTTTGCTGGATATGGCCGTGCAACTGGCTTATTTTCATCAGGAAATTGAAGTCATTACCACCCATCAGCACCCTGGCTCTGAAGAGCACGTCTGGTTTCCGGTAGCTCAAAACTTCGATCAGATAAGACCTTTGCTGGATCAGGAAGAAGATATTGCGCAGCTTGCCAGAGTGGAAAAGTGGTCCTCGGACCGCTATCAAGCATTGCGGCCCCTGATTCGAGAACGGGAGGGCGGCACCGACTCCATGGCTGATCTTGGCTTCCTCTGTGTGAATATGGATGCCAGAGGGCTCTCTGAGTTAACTTTTTTTGTCGTTAATAAATATATGGATATCAGCGGGGACTTTCGGGGCCTGGGTTTATTAAGTTTTTACAGGGTCTACCAAGCGCTGGTTCAAGCCAGGATCGTCTTGCTCCGATCGTATGATGATCTTAACGATCAACTGACATCACAAGCGCTTGCTGAATATCGCCTGTATGCCAATTTGGCTGAAAGCTATTGCCAGACTAAAAAACCATTTCTTGCCATTATGCAGGGACTATCGGGTTCCGGAAAAACATCAGCAGGTCGGGAACTGGTGAAACACGCCAACTGCATCATGCTGAGAACAGATATCGAGCGGAAAAGATTATTTGGTCTCAAGCCTGAAGCATCGAGCCATGAAGCCGGGCTGAGTATTTATACACAGGACGCCACCCAAAAAACTTATTTGACCATTCAGGAAGCCGCTCGCTCTCTGTTGAATCAGGGTATTTCTGTTGTTATTGATGGCGCTTCTCTCAAATTTCAGGAAAGGGCGTTATGTTGCCAGCCTGCCATCGAACTTCAATACCCTTATTTTATTGTCAAATGTATGGCACCCGACGATGTTCTTAAACGCCGAATTATTAAACGTCAATTCAACAACACCGACGCTTCCGAGGCGACCTTGGGTCTGATCAAACAGCAGCGTCAGTGGGAGGAACCGCTCTCGGATCAGGAAAAAGAGCACACTATAGTACTCAATACAACCTGTAAGCATTGGCGTGAAAAACTGCTCACTGACCTGTCGATTCAATTGAATTGAATTGATCTATTTTTCCCTCTTCGGCTGCCGTTTTCTGAGCAGCCTCAAAGACTCGTCTATCATTAAACTCATTAAAAGAAATTTCCCTCTGACTTTCAGAAAAATATCAAGCACACCCTCCATGGACGCTTGGGACGATTTGGAAAACCGGTATGGCAACTGACCTGATCGAATTAAAAAATCTTGGTAAAACTTCAGTGCAGTGGCTTAACGCTGTGGGTATTCGAACTCTTGAACAGCTTCATGAAGTAGGCGCCGTGGCAGCCTACTGCAAAGTCAGAGACAGAGGCTTTAAAGTATCAAAAGTACTGCTTTATGCAATGGAAGGTGCTTTAATCGGGGCCCACTGGAATGAACTGGACAATGAGCACAAAAAACGTCTGCTCAGTGAAGTGAAAAACTATCAGGGCTGAAACTCTCAGCCCTTCTTCTCTCCCTGGCCACACACCGGACAATCCGGATCGGCAATCAGCTGAAGGCTTTGCCATTCCATACTGGCAGCATCAAACATCAACAGTCTGCCATTCAATGTCTTACCCGCTCCTGTTAGAAGCTTGACCGCCTCCAGTGCCTGCATGGTACCGATCGTTCCCACTACAGGTCCCAGAATGCCTGATTCCGAACAGCTGAGTTCTTCAGCTACTTTTTCTGGGTAAAGGCAACGATAACAAGGTGCATTTTCCTGCCAGCGATCAAATACCGTTAACTGGCCATTAAGGCGAATAGCTGCACCCGTGACCAGTGGCACTCCCAAACGAACGCTGCAACGATTCACCATGAATCGGCTGTCAAAGTTATCAGTAGCATCAAGAACCAGATCGCTGTTCTCCAGCAGACTCAGTAATTCCTGCTCTGTAAGCTTTTTGGGAATGAGGTCTAGTTCAACACCCGGGTTCATGGCGCTGATTCTTGCCGCCGCTGCATGCACTTTAAATTGTCCGATATCATCGGTAGAGAAGGCAATTTGTCTTTGCAGGTTGGTGGCATCCACCACATCCGGGTCAATAAGAGTCAGTCTTCCGATTCCGGCTGCTGCAAGATACATGGCTGCCGGACAGCCCAACCCGCCAATACCAACAATCACTATATGGGCGTTGAGCAGGCGCTCCTGCCCCTCAATATCGATCTGAGGCAAAAGTATTTGTCGGCTGTAGCGCAGCAGCTGATCATCATTCATTTTGAAACGTCAAACCCGGCCCTGTATCAGGCCTCGGACTCTACGAATTCTGAGTAGGCTTCAGCGTCCAAAAGTTCGCTCAGCTGACCTTCGTCGGTGATCTTGACCTTGAAGAACCAACCTTCATCGTAGGGTGCGCCGTTCACTGTTTCAGGTGCCTCTTCCAGCGCTTCGTTAATGGCAATAACTTCACCAGAGATGGGTGCATAGAGGTCAGAAGCGGCTTTTACGGACTCAACCACACCCGCTTCATCTTCAGCAGCCAGAATAGACCCCACTTCTGGCAGCTCAACGAACACAACATCACCCAGAGCTTCCTGGGCGTGATCGGTAATACCGACAGTGGCAGTACCGTCTTCTTCGATTCGGATCCACTCGTGGGAACGTACATAACGCAGTTCGGATGGAATGCTGCTCATCGAAAACTCCTCTGGTCACTTAACAATTTGATTCTTTTCAGCGGCTACCAGTCGCAAGGCCGGCCACTGACTGACGGCAACGCACAATTATCTGGAAGGTAGTCGAAAAGGCTGTAGTTTTTATCAAGGTAGGCATTCTAACCAGAAACTATGGCTTCGCCAATGTTTCATTCAAGACGAACACATTGTGTTGACATGACTCATGTTTAGAACCTATACAAAGAACCTGACACTATGACAGACTAACCAAATCTGCGATAAAAATAATCTGGAATCATCATGACACTGACCGATGCCCGCCAGTTTAATATCAACACGCTCTCTGAGCTGGAGTCAGTGCTCCTCCATCTCTCCGTAGAGCAATATAAAAAGAGCACATCTCTATCGTCGAGTTCAGTAGGTACCCATGTCAGGCACATTATTGAGTTCTATCATTGCTTTTTCAAAGGGCTCGATTACGGTGCTATTGATTATGACAATCGTCCCCGGAATCAATTGCTGGAAGAGTCAATAGAACAGGCCATGGACTACCTGAAAAATCTCCACATCCTGCTCGGTAGCCAGGATATGTCACATTATCCCGAAACCGTGTCAGTGGTGGCTGTCACGAACTCGGGAAGTCCCATTGAAACCAGCAGCAGCATTATAAGAGAGCTGCTCTTTCTGCAGAATCATACCACCCATCATCTCGCCTTGATCGCCCTGATACTGACGCAGGAGGGGGTCAGCCTGCCCGTCAATTTTGGTGTAGCTACCTCCACCAGACAGCATCGAGCCCGCACTGAAGAATCCACCAAAGCAATGACTGATTCACAACACCCGTAGGGCAGATGACAATTCAGTGAACAGAATGTGAAGACACTGTGACGATATGCATTTGAGAAATGAGCGAGATACCAGGACCTCGCTGTTGAATCATGCGCTGCCTGGATTAATGAGCCATCATTGTTGGCCAGTTCGTATCACCCAGCTTGATAAAGCCCGGTATATCCTTCAGCCACTTTCCCTGAATGTCTGCGTCATAATTCAGATACAACTTATTATCCACAATTTTCCAATAATTCGGATCACCCGGTGCTCTTTGCTTTTTCTCAGCGACAGCCCAGGCACAGTAACCGCCGTATTGAGGCCGATATTTATCGGGCGATTTCTTGAAAATCTTCAGGTGTTTTTCTGAGGAAAAGTACCACTCTACCCCCATGTACTTGTATTTGAACCGGGCGTTGCCCTTAACGGCTTTTGCTTCCGTAAAGTAAGCTACCGTATCGTAACCACTGACGGCTTTATTACTGAACCAGCCGGTATAAATGTTCTTGTCAGCAATGGCATTGCAACTGAACAGTAACATCAGGGCTAATACAGCCATGAGCAAAAAATGCCGTTCACACCAGGCTATAAAAATAGCTTCAGGATTAGAAACAGTGGCATTTTCATAATAAGCAGTGCGGATCATCCTCGCCTCCCTGCGGACAATGACTCCGTATCCGGATATTGCCTGAAAAGCTTCCGCTCATGCTTCCATTGTTGATACAACACCAGGAAGAAAGTTGAGCGAAATCGCTGGCACCGATTCAGCCATCCCAGTCGAAAGAGTAGATACTGATAAAAAGAACTCGATAGACTTCTCTGAGAGAACTTCTGCAATCCCAGATAAAGGCTGCTTTTCTGCTGGCACCGTTCAGTTAAATTATATAGTAATTTTTGCCATTTATTGGAGAATTTATATCTCTAAATCGAATATCTATGGAGCTACAAAAATAGTCGGCTAACCTTCAGCCACTTTATCAACGGCCTCTCCAAGCTCAGTAGAAATTAATGAAGATAACTACAGAGCGGCTGACACTTCTTTTGAAGATACTGTGTCGTGCTGTTTATCTTCAACCATACTGATTTGAACCACGCCAATAATAACCAGAGGTAAGGATATCTCGCCATGAAAGCAAGGATTGCTTTAATACTGACTTTTCTCGGATTCACTCCCCTGATGGCCTCGAGCCAGGAAATAGAAAACGCGACAGCTCCCCGTCAGGTTACCGACCGAATCATTGTTAAATATCACCCCAAACCCACCGAAGGCAATGCCATGGCATTCATCAAGCAGGGAGTCAGTTATGGCTCCTTTGGTGTTGCTGCGGGTAAGCAGAAAGACATTCTTGAGATTGGCAGCAGCCTGAACATTAATGAGGTCCAGGCACTGGCAGAGGGTCTGGAAGACGATCCTCAGATTGCCTTCGCTGAACCAGACTACATTATGCAAATCATGCGCGTGCCCAATGATTCACGCTACAACGAGCAATGGCATTATTTTGAATCCACAGCAGGCATTAATCTGCCCGCCGCCTGGAATACGACAACAGGTGCGAATGTTGTTGTGGGCGTTATAGATACTGGCATCGTCTATCACAAGGACCTGGATGGCAATGTAGTATCAGGCCATGATTTCATATCACAGGCGTGGATGGCCAATGACGGTGGCGGCCGTGACACTAATGCCACTGATTCAGGCGATGCTGTCACTTCAGCCGGAGCCTGTGGCTATGCCAATGGAGAACCGGTGCCATCGTCTCCCACCGAGAGCAGCTGGCATGGAACCCACGTCTCCGGCACCATTGCGGCAGAATCAAACAACAGCACTGGCGTGGCGGGTGTTGCCTGGAATGCCAAAATCATGCCTCTGCGCGCCCTGGGCCGATGCGGCGGTTACACCTCAGATATTATTGATGCCATGCGCTGGGCAGCCGGACTGGATGTTTACGGCATGACTCGTAATAACAACCCGGTAAAAGTCCTTAATATGAGTCTGGGTGGTTATTCCTACGGCTGCCCCCGCAGTTATCAAAATGCCATCAATGAAGTGGTCAATGCCGGGGTGACCGTCGTTGTCGCAGCGGGTAATGAAAACACCAACGCCGCTTATGTCACGCCAGCCAACTGTCAAAATGTGATTACAGTGGGTGCTATTAATCGCAGCGGCAACCGCAGCTGGTATTCAAACTTTGGCAGTCATGTGGATATTTCAGCACCTGGTGGAGAGACTCGCTATTACGGAAACGGTATCCTTTCTACAGCCAATGCGGGTGCCACATCGGCTACCCGGGATAATTACGAGTATTATCAGGGTACCAGCATGGCCACCCCCCATGTTGCCGGAGTCGCAGCGCTCATCTACTCAGTCAACCCCAGTATCACACCGGCCAGAGTGGAAGAAATCATTAAACTCAATGCTCGTCCTTTTTCTGGTGGCACCTGTAATACCCGTCGTTGTGGCGCAGGTATCCTGAATGCCGGTGCTGCTGTACTGGATGCCAGAGACGAATAAATGGCCAATTGCAGGCCCTGTCGGGCCTGTACCCTTTATCCCTTAGAAAGCACCTTTGTCTGCCCAATGTGTAGAATCCGGCTTTTCCAATTCAAATTTCTACAGGTCAGCTAGGGTTTAAAGAAGACCTTTTTTTTGAATCTTCAACTTCAGCAGTGTTGGGATTTAAATCCACGGAGCGGAACCTTGAACACTAAATTTCTACCCACACTGCTGGCCTCATGTATTTTCGCAGGCAGTCAGGCTATCGCCGAATCACAGGAAGACGAGGATCTTTTTGAACTCAGCCTTGAAGAGCTGATTTCCATGGAGATTCCAGATGTCACGTCGGTATCCCGAAAAAAGCAGCGTCTGATGGATTCCGCTGCCGCTATCTATGTCATCACCAATGAAGACCTTCGTCGCAGCGGCGTCACTTCCATTCCAGAAGCCCTGAGAATGGTGCCGGGCATGCAGGTGGCAAAACTGAACGCCAATACCTGGTCAATCAGTACCCGCGGATTTAACTACATCTTCGCCAACAAACTGCTGGTTCTGATTGATGGCAGAACCGTTTACTCGCCGCTGTTTTCTGGAGTGAACTGGGATGTTCAGGACACTATGATGGAAGACATCGACCGGATCGAGGTTATCCGGGGACCCGGTGCAGCTCTCTGGGGAGCCAATGCCGTCAACGGTGTCATTAACGTCATTACCAAGAAAGCAGCAGACACCCAGGGGAACCTGATTTCAGCCGGCGCAGGCACTCAGGAAAAGACCTTCGGAGCCTATCGTCATGGTGGCGAGTTTGGGGAAACCGGTTTCTACCGTGTTTATGCGAAAGCCTTCGAACGAGATGGTCAGGTTGATGCTGAAGGTAAAGATACCTCTGATGACTGGAATATGCGCAGAGCCGGTTTCAAATCAGAGTGGAAAACAACCTCTGACTCAGAGATGACAGTTCAGGGAGACCTTTACGAGGGAACCACCCGACCTCCCTTGCGCCTGTTAGACCAATCTCAGGCACTCTTCCCTCAACTGACTAACGGATTTATTGTTGAGGGGCTCAGTCGGGATCAACGTGGTGGAAATCTGGGCGCTTATTGGAAAAGAACTCTGAGTGAAACTCATGATTTCTCCTTCAGAGCGATCTACGATAACTACCAGAACTTTGATTACCGGATTGCTGAAAAACGTGACACGGTTGATTTTGAGTTTCAGCACTACTATCAGTTCTGGGGCAAGCACGATCTGGTCTGGGGACTCGGCTACAGAACCACCTGGTACGAGGTAGAAAACACCCCCTATATGTTTCTGCTTGAAGGCAAAGACTCGAAAAAAACAGAGTTATTCAGTGCCTTTATCCAGGATGACATCACGCTCAATGACCAGTGGACCTTCACCCTCAGCTCACGTTTCGAGCACAACAGTTTCACAGGCTATGAGGTTCAGCCTAACGCTCGGTTAACCTGGAAGCCCACTGAAAACAGGACTTTCTGGACGGCTCTGTCTCAGGCGGTAAAAACCCCCTCCATCAGTGAGACCGCATTACAGACTGACGGTATTACGATTGATGATACCAGTCCTGTTAAATACGTGATTCCGATCAAAGGTAATCCAGACCTGAAGTCAGAAAAACTGACCGCTCTGGAAGTAGGTTACCGTGAACAATTTAGTAATAGCTTTCGTCTCGATATTACTGCGTTTTACAATCAGTACGAAGATATCATTGCCTATGTTGACATTAATCAGTGCCCCAACGGTAGCTCTACCTTTCCACTCCTTTCACTGCAAAACCTGTGCTCCAACACTGATCCTTCCCTCGGCTTCTTCGAAATCCCGGCCACTCTCATCAATGGACTTGATGTAAGAACCTACGGAATGGAAGTTGTAGCGGACTGGCAGGCAAAAGACTGGTGGAAACTTCAGTTTAATTACAGCTGGCTCCAGGTCGATGCATGGCCAAATAAGGAAAGAACCAGCATCCTGAGAGTCAATGAAGTAATTGTCGAAGATCTGAGCGCCTCCCACACAGCAAACATTCGATCCACGATGAACCTGCCTAATCAGTGGTATTTTGATTTCTGGGTCCGCTACATGGACAACTTGAAGAATGCCAATATCGGCGCCAACACATCGCTGGATATGCGAGTCGCGAAAAAGTTTGGGGATGGTCTTGAGTTCTCAATTGTGGGACAGAATCTCTTCAGGAATCACCACCGGGAGTTCTACGAACCACTAAGTGGTATGGCACCAACAGAAACCCAGGAATCATGGTACGCCCAGATTCGCTGGCAATTTTAATCGGATGAAGGAGGATAACTTCATGCCGATGCCAATCAACATGATCAAATCAAACATAAGACTGCTGTTGATAACGGCCAGTTTGTCGGGGATGTTCTTTAGCACTGCAGTCAAAGCTGGCACACCAGAAGACAGGGTCAAAACAGCCATTGTTTATAAAATTACCAAATTCGTGAGCTGGCCGAAGAAAAAGCAAAGCCTCACTCTCTGTATTATTGGAGAAGGTTCGATTAATAGTGAGTTGGTAAAAATTAACCGTAAAAACAGTATGGGCAGACGCCTTTCTGTCACCCGAAAAGATTTGAATGCGCCTGTGGATAAGCTGTGCGATATTCTGTATATCCACAGCATTGACCAGGCATCCTCTACAAAAATGACCCGTAGTCTTAATGGCAAGCCTATTCTAACCATCAGTGACAGTCGTTCATTTGCTGAGCAGGGTGGATTAATTGGTTTGGCTCGGAAGGGAAAGAAGATCAACTTCACCATCAACAAATCCTCTGTGGATAAATCGGGTCTGAAGATCAGCTCTCAACTAAAAAGTCTGGCCAAAGTCATTGAGTAAAAAAGCCAAACGAAAAAAATTAATCACTCGTTTTCATCCCATTCGGGATGAAAACCTTTTTCAGTCAAACAATCAGTCATGGTGACGTTCAGAAATCTGCCTATCAAGCGAAAACTGCGTTATGCCATGCTCATCACGGCGTATGCGGTACTTCTGGTAACTTTGTCCATTCAAAGTATCAGCGATCTTATGAAGTCTCGGGCCTCTCTGGTTGAACATATGGAAACCCTGGCAGAAGTTGTAGGTTCCAATGCTCATGCCGCTCTGCTTTTTGGGGATGAAAACTCTGCCAAAAAACTGTTAACCGGTTTTGGCAGCGCTCCCCATGTTCAATCTGCTTTTCTTTTAAGTGCTGACGGTGAAGAGATTGCTGCCTATCATCGTTCCAATCAAAGTCCCTGGGCCTTCTCAATAAAAGAGCCTGAACGTCCGGTTACTCTTTTCACCAGTACCCGTCTGCACTTGTACCGCCCCATTGTTCTCGATCAACAATTGATTGGCGCTATCTACATTCAGGGTGATCTGTCTCCTCTGTATATAGAACTGACTGAAAATCTTTTTTTAGCCTTGTTAGCCGCCCTGATCTCTATCATTCTGACCTCGATGCTTGCCTCAAAACTGCAGAGATTACTGGCTAAACCCATTACTGAGCTAGCCAACACCATCTCCCAGATGACCAAAAACGAACAGTATGATCATCAGGTTCAAAAATTTGATAACGATGAGATTGGTCAGCTGTACGACTGCTTCAACGAAATGCTGATGCAGATAAAAGAACGGGACAAGAGACTGCAACAACATCGCGAAAATCTCGAAGCTTCTGTTGCCGAAAGAACCAGAGAGTTACACAGTGCCAACCGTGAACTTAAAGATAATATTTCTGAACTGCATGAAGCCAAGGAAGCAGCCCTTGAAGCAGCCAAGGCTAAAAGCGCTTTTCTCGCCAATATGAGTCATGAAATCCGCACGCCTATGAATGGCGTTCTGGGTATGCTGGAGTTGTTAAAAGATACACACCTTAATCCAGCACAGCAGGACTTTCTGGAGACTGCCTATAACTCCGCAGATGTGTTGCTGCTGATCATTAACAACATCCTCGACTTTTCCAAAATTGAAGCAGGAAAGATGGATATTGAATCCATTAACATGAACCCTGCAGAGATCGCTGAGGATATCTGTGCCCTTCTGGCAGGAGAAGCCAGAGAAAAAGGTCTGGATTTAAGCTGTTATACCGATGTAGATCTACCTGCTATTTTGCAGGGAGATCCGGTACGACTGAGACAGGTACTCACCAATCTTGTGGGTAATGCTGTCAAGTTTACTGAAGAAGGTGAGGTGATTGTCCGACTGAATATGTTGGAAGCCAGGGAAAACCGGGTCAAAGTGGAATTTTCAGTAAAAGACACCGGTATTGGTATCGCACCCGATGTACTGACCAATCTGTTCTCAGCCTTTACCCAGGCTGACGGAAGCACCACCCGCAAGTTTGGTGGAACAGGTCTGGGGCTCACTATATCCAGACAGTTATTGGAGCTGATGGGCAGTGACGTCGAAGTATCCAGTGCCTTGAACCTGGGCTCCACGTTCTCATTTGTTCTGGATCTGAATGTATCTGACTCTCAGACACTCGAGCCTGAAAATATCAGTCATGCTCCGGAAGACT
The DNA here is from genome assembly GCF_049310145.1 of Endozoicomonas sp. ALD068. Lineage (NCBI taxonomy): Bacteria > Pseudomonadati > Pseudomonadota > Gammaproteobacteria > Oceanospirillales > Endozoicomonadaceae > Endozoicomonas > Endozoicomonas sp. ALD068. The sequence goes on along the minus strand of NZ_JBLYNU010000004.1, from coordinate 6,007,427 downwards.
ACACAGAAGTGACTGTCGAGGATAATGCCTTCAGTCATCACATCCGAATTCTTCTGGTTGAGGACAACCAGGTTAACCAGAAAGTCGCTGTCAGTATGCTTAAAAAAATTGGATTAAATCAAACTGACATTGCAGCAGATGGCAATGAAGCAGTCAGTATGAGCCATAATCAGGCATATGATCTGATACTCATGGACTGCCAGATGCCGGAAATGAGCGGCTATGAAGCCACCGGTCTGATAAGAAAGCGAGAAAGTCTTCATAACCTGCCACGCACTCCCATTATTGCCATGACGGCCAATGCTATGCAGGGAGACAGAGAGAAATGTCTGGCATCCGGCATGGACGATTATCTGAGCAAGCCCATTAAGACCGATACCCTCAAAGAGAAACTGAGCCAATGGCTGATTAATGATCTTGATGACAATGATTTCGAATCAGATATTAAACCTGTTTCCAAAAAGATAGAAACAGAAGACAGCCTTGAGCGAGAAGATAGCCTTGAGCCAGAAGACAGCCTTGAAACAGAAGATCAAGACCCGATTCTGGATATGGCCACCCTGAATACCCTGAAAGACATCATGGAAGAGGAATTTGACACCCTTGTTGAAAGCTATCTTGAAGACGCCCCATCACTGTTGAAAGACATTCAAAATGCTTCAAAAGAAGCAGACTTACAGATTATGATTCGAGCGGCTCACACCTTAAAATCCAGTAGTAATAACTTTGGTGCATCCTTGCTGGCTGGTATTGCACTGGAAATCGAAAAAATGGGTAAAGATAATAAGCTATCCGATGCCATTCACTTAATCCCTGAACTCGAAGAGGCTTTGATTAAAACCACTGAGGCACTTAAATCACTCTGAGCCATAGTCAATTTTTCCGGAATCGACTGCCAGTTGGCGCTACGCGCCATACTCGGCGCACCAAAGAAAAAAACCTCGCAATGCGAGGTTAATGAATTCCGGGCTGACTCCGTGTGAGCATCCTGCTCATTATTTTGCGTCCCTGCATCTACATTCCATGTAGATTAATGGCCCAGTACTTTAATCATAGACAATTACCCAAGAATGCAAAATCAGCTGAAATAAAGAATAGCGTTATGGGTCTTTCAATTGATTTACAAACTTGAATTAATATGAAAAAGCCTTTCAACACCCGAGTGAAGAAAGGCTTTATTTATTGGTTAAATAAGGGAATTATTCGCTATCAAAATTGCTCAGCCGACAATTCATAAAGCGCTTCTGTTCCAGAAGCCGCAGAAACAAGTAAACCTTCCATTCTGGGCAATAAACGCTGGTAAAAGTATCGGGCAGTAATAATCTTTGCCCGATAAAAATCATCTTCCTGAGTGCCTGCTGACAACTTGACTTGAGCTTCTCTTGCCATCATCGCCCACATCCAGGCGTAAGCAACGTACGAGAATGCATGCAGATAATCATTACAGCTGGAGTTAATCACATTCGGATCATTGGCAGCCTGACTCAGCAGATCATCTGTCAGGGTCTCAAGTTTGACCAGAGCTGTTTCCAGAGGAGCAGTGAACTCATCGCTTTGTCCCTCAGCAATAAAGCTCCTGATATTAGCGGCAAATTGTTTGAATGAGGCACCACCATTCATAGCGATCTTGCGACCCAGCAGATCCAGTGCCTGAATGCCATTGGTACCTTCATAAATCTGGGCAATACGAACATCCCTGACCAGTTGCTCCTGGCCCCACTCACGGATGTAACCATGACCACCAAATACCTGCTGACCGGAAACACAGCTTTCAAGGCCCATATCGGTCAGGAACGCTTTCACAACGGGGGTCAACAGGCCCACCTGATCTGAAGCCTGGTTTCTTTCTGTTTCATCCGGGCTGAACTTGGCTGTATCCAGCAGATTCGCGACATAGGTTGAAAAAGCTCGCCCACCCTCGTTCAGAGCTTTCATGTTAAGCAGCATTCTTCGAACATCGCCATGCACAATGATCGGATCGGCAGCCTTTTCGGGCTGTTGCGGACCGGTAGCTGCCCGGCCCTGAACTCTGTCCAGAGCATATTCGAGGGCTGACTGATAAGACATTTCACTGGTGCCCAGTCCCTGAATACCCACAAAGAGTCGCTCATAGTTCATCATGGTGAACATAGCGTTAAGACCCTTGTTAAGATCTCCCACCAGGTAACCTTTGGCGCCATCAAAGTTCATGACACAGGTGGCTGAACCCTTGATCCCCATTTTGTGTTCCAGAGAACCACAGTGAACCTGGTTTCTATCTGCCAGAGTCCCATCTTCATTCACATTTACCTTGGGTACCAGGAACATGGAAATACCTTTGGGTCCGGCAGGTGCATCGGGCAATTTGGCCAGAACCAGATAAATGATGTTTTCTGTCAGATCATGCTCACCGGCAGTAATGAAAATCTTGGTGCCGGTAATGTTGTAGGAACCGTCACCATTATCTTCCGCCCGGGTTCTGATTATACCCAGGTCTGTTCCACTGTGTGACTCAGTCAGGCACATAGCTCCCGTCCATTCGCCGGAATAGAGTCTGGGAAGATAAAGGGACTTAAGCTCTTCGCTGGCGTGGGCATCAATCGCCAGCGCAGAACCGGATGTCAGGCTCGGGTAGAGGATAAAGGCCAGGCTGGCACTGCTGAACATTTCATCAAATTGTGCACTCAGTGCTTTTGGCATCCCGATACCACCATACTCGGGATTGCCGGCGATGCCTGTCAAACCAGCTTCTGAAAACAACCGATAGGCTTCTTTATAGCCTTTCGGAGTGGTAACGCCTTCTTCACTCCAGTGGCAACCTTCCTCATCACCTTCCCGGTTGAGAGGAGCCACTGTTCTCGCAGCCAGTTTGGCACCTTCTTCCAGGAAAGCATCAGCCGTTTCACGATCAACCACTTCCTGGGTAGCAGGCCACTGACTCCATCGCTTGTCGGTGTTGAACACTTCGTACATTACAAAGCGCATATCACGGAGAGGTGCCTGATAGTCTGCCATGGGGGACACTCCTGAAATTTTAATGTTTTTAATCAGTGTCCGGTCATTTTACCCCAGAGGAACAGGGGCTAAAAGGAATGTTTTAAACTAACGTTTGAATTTTTAACTACAAAAAAACGACATCTCCAATTTGTGGTATTTTTTGATAAGGGTGGCAAACGTTCAGGGCATTAGAAACGGTAATAAAAACCCGCAGAGAAAACCACCGCCGCATAGGATAACTCAACACCAAACCCCTTATAGTCGATGTCGAGTACGGCCTGAACCAGAGGGAAGACACGGCTTAGATATTCCTTATATCCATAGACAATCCCTGCGCGATACCCTGCCTCTATATCAAAGGCTCCATATTTTTGTTGGTACAGAGTTCGCTGCACACCTCCAGACCAGACTCTGTCACAGTGGGTATTAATGAGAGTTGCGCCGTAATAGCCTTTATAGGAGAAAGCGATCAGCTTATTGTTGCTTTCCTGATCATCACCACCCTCAAGATGAAAGGTCCACATGCCCAGGTAGAGATGATCTCTGGAAGGACGACCCCAAATTTGATCGACCCAATCTGTCTCCTTGTTAAAACTGTCATAAGGCAAAGAAGTGTCTGCAGTGACTGAAACGAGTTCTTCTTTCCCATGCGAGCCCTCATCCCTGATCTGCAAGTTTTTAAGGTCTGTGTCAACAGCCAATAGAATGTCTGTCGGCTCTAACCATTGCAAATGCCCCTGATGAGCCCGAAGCTCGTAGTTCATTTCATTATTTTCAGCCGCTTGCACTTTCAAGCCGCAGGGTATCAAAAGAAGAAATATCTGTAAGAAAGAATTAATGGATTGCTTAAAAAAGCCCGATAAGGGATTTATTAGTGTTTTCTGCTTGCTCATCGCCTCGCCTAATACAGCTCCGGTTAGGTACTTATATCTCCACGGACTTTGAAAAAGGACCAATGCCGTGTTTTTTATAGACCAGCGTTGGAGGTTAGGCAAAAAACATTAGACTCAAAACAGTGTCTGGAAAAATCACCAGACTGCATTTTTATTAAATAACTGCGCATATTTCAAAGGAATGTTTATGCGGTATCTTATAACCCTGATCAGCATGATGCTGAAAATCACATGGCAGCCAGACTGGATGCAGGATCAGCTGCCCGATAACCGTCACTTTTATCGTCGAACCTTGACTGGCTCTTATCGAGCCAAGAAAAAGATTGTCAAAAACATCTGGATCGCAGCCGGACTGTTAATGCTGATTAATCCGGTTATACACATTGTGATGCTAATCGCTCTTCCCGTTACCCTCCTCAGCTTTGTTATTCTCGATGAAACTTCCTAGGAGCCTTATATGGTCCGCCCCGTTTTGCAAGAGCCTGTTTTGTTAATTAGCAAACAAAGATAACTGCAATCATATATACGGCCTATTCATGAGGTCTAACCCTCTGGCCCTGATGGGTATCCGCGCAACCTGGCCTTATCAGTCCGACGGCCTCAAGGGCCAAGACTCCTATCAGGTTTCAGGTTGCCGGTTTTTACCTGTTTGCCATCAACTGTACATGCTCATCGCAATCTGCGGGGGGGTTCCCCTTTGATTAAGCTTATGCTTTACTTTGCCGCTGCCGCCTTTACCTCATTATGCAGCCTTGTAAACTTCATTTCGGGTCATGATGACCCAGACAATCCGAGCCATTTTATTAGCCAGACCAACGGCGGCAACGTTGTGATTGCTGCGCTCATTAAGTTGGCTAACCCATTTTTTACAGCGGTCATCCTTATTTTTGAGGCAGTGGAGTACCGAACGTGCGCCGTGTATCAATAATGTGCGCAGGTATTTATCACCCCGTTTACTGATGCCCAGCAGGACTGACTTACCGCCTGTGGAATGCTGTCTTGGAACTAATCCCAACCATGCGGCAAGGTGTCGACCAGATTTAAAATACGTCGCATCACCAACGGCTGCCTTCAATGCTAGGTGAAAGTTGTTCTTGCCAATATCGATACCAAGTGCTGAAATAGTCATGGGTGGTTCGCTCCGGTTAATCCTGTTTAAATGGTTAACTCCATTTTGGCTCATTTGAAGCCGTTTAGGAGGGGCGGACCATCCCATTAGACCGAGAATAGACTGCCCTACACGGCAACTGCTCCTGCGTTGCTCTAGCTCCTGCATCCATGCAGTCGTGCGGCGGCAGCAAATTGGTCTGAAAATCCGCTTTTGTTCGTCAAATAGCTCGCTATTCTCCTCACAAAACCGAATTTTCATCCTCAATTTTCTGCCGTCCTCGCTACGGGGTCGCCTAGACGGGCGCTATTCTCGGTCAGGCTCCTAGTGTTCAGACATAAAAAAAGGGGCTGCCGAAGCAACCCCCTGTCAGAAAACTCTTATCCGGGATTAGAGTTCACCGAAATCTTCCTCAGCCATATCCAGCAGATTCGCTGTGCCTGACAACATGGCAGATTTGTGAGCCTGTGTTCTTGGCAGGATACGTTCAAAGTAGAAACGTGCAGTCTGAATCTTGGCTTTGTAGAAGCCTTCTTCAGTTGTACCTTCAGCCAGCTTCTCCTTGGCCAGGCGAGCCATATCAGCCCACATATAAGCCAGAGTCGCATAACCGGAATACATCAGGAAGTCGACGGAAGCCGCACCCACTTCATCAGGATTTTCCATCGCCTTCAGGCCCAGCTGCATGGTGAGATCGCCCCACTCCTTGTTCAAGGCAGCCAGTGGCTCAACAAAGGCTTTCAGGTCTTCGTTTTCAGCGTGAGCTTTACAGAACTTGTGAATTTCCTTGGTAAATGGCTTCATGGTTTCACCACCGCTCTGGAAGATTTTTCTTCCCAGCAGGTCCAGTGCCTGGATACCGGTAGTTCCTTCGTACAGCATGGAGATACGGCAGTCACGAACGTTCTGCTCCATACCCCATTCACTGATATAACCGTGGCCACCGTAGCACTGAAGTGCGTGGTTGGCGGACTCAAAACCGGTTTCGGTCAGGAAAGCCTTGACGATAGGTGTCAGGAAGCCCAGTTCCTTATCAGCCTGTTCACGCACTGCTTCATCAGGACTGTGCAGCAGATCTGCTTTCTTGGCTGTGTAGTAAAGAAGGGCACGATTGCCTTCGGTTAAGGATTTGATGGTCAGCAGCATCCGACGTACGTCAGGGTGCACAATAATTGGGTCAGCCGGACCTTCAGTGTTCTTGGCACCGCTCAGGGAGCGCATTTGCAGACGTTCGCGGGCGTAGCGCAGAGCACCCTGGAAGGCGATTTCACCGTGGGACAGGCCCTGAATACCCGTACCCAGGCGGGCAGTATTCATGAAGGTGAACATGCAGTGCAGACCACGGTTTTCCGGACCAATCAGGAAGCCGGTTGCTTCGTCAAAGTTCATGACACAGGTGGCGTTACCGTGAATCCCCATCTTGTGCTCGATGGAACCACAACTTACGCCATTGCTCTCACCGTGCTTGCCAGGCAGATATTTGGGAACGATAAACAGCGAGATTCCTTTGGTACCTTTTGGAGCACCCGGCAGACGCGCCAGAACGATGTGGACAATATTGTCTGCCATGTCGTGTTCACCGGCAGAAATAAAGATCTTGGTACCTGAAATTTTATAAGTACCATCAGCGGCAGGCTCGGCTTTGGTTCGCAGCATACCCAAGTCAGAACCGCAGTGAGGCTCGGTCAGACACATGGTACCTGTCCATTCACCGGATACCAGCTTGGTCAGGTAAGCTTGCTTCTGTTCTTCAGTACCATGGGCTTCCAAAGTATTCATGGCACCATGACTGAGTCCGGGATACATGCCCCAGGCCCAGTTGGCTTCTCCCATCAGTTCGCTGAGAACCAGACCCAGAGAGTAAGGCAGACCCTGGCCACCGTATTCTGGATCACTGGACAGTGAAGGCCAGCCGCCTTCAACGTATTGCAGGTAAGCCTCTTTAAAACCGTCTGGTGTTTTTACACCGTCCTCGGACCAGGTGCAGCCTTGCTCATCACCGACCTGATTCAAAGGGGCCAGAACCTGTTCACAGAACTTGGCACCTTCTTCAAGGATGGCGTCTACCATATCAGGGCTAGCTTCTTCTCCGCCGGGGAGACTGGCGTAATGTTCCTGATATCCCAGGAGCTCGTCACGAACGAACCGGATATCGCGCAGGGGGGCCTTATAGTCTGGCATAACGGTACCTCTGGGTTGTCTTATATTTATTCATGAAACAGATTGCAAAAGTATAGCAACAGTTTCAAACAGTCGTTTGAAAGTTACGTTCGCTTACAGTAAATGTCAACTATTGTTCATGTTCCCTTCAGTTTGCTCGGTTGATTTTCATGGTCGAGAGCTATGATGCAGCGCCTGTGGTGAATGAGGTCAGTGGTATATCTTATGCGGATGATTTTTTTCTTGATCGAGCGCTTTTTAAGCCTGTTTTGCGGGGTATTTGGATCAGGTGAAGCAATCATCGGCAGAAAAAATTAATGTCGATGCCATTGTGAATAATGGTATCACTGCTTTGATGCTGGCATGCGAGAACGGAAAAAAACGTTGTGTTATCCAGTAACCACGGCCTTCAGGTGTTCCCATCTTCTGAGTTTTTGAAATTGGTGACTATTTAGTCACTACAAACTTTGATTGCCATATATATGAACTACCATAGTTTCTTTGTACCTAACCCGGACCACCTAGTGGACCTAGTGGCCAACAAAGATGCTCTACTTAAGTGTTGCATTGCTCGCTACCCTCTCCCTGTGGACAGTGAAGGCTGATCACTGTCCTATTTGTCTGGCTCACTTCCATGGCCGAAGTGCAGCGCCCGTGGTCGTCAAAACCCAATGTTGTGGCCAACTCTTCGATCTGGACTGTATTTCGAAGTCTTTTGTTGGACAGCCCATCGGCTCGCGACAGTGCGCGATGTGTCGGCAAGACCCGATGCCTGTGGTGAATCAGAACACCAATGAATCTCACCCGGATACATTTTTCCCCGATCAGGGGTTTTATCTTGCCTGTTCTATCGGGGATCTGGGTCAGGTGGAGAGGTCAGTGGCAGAAGGCGTTAATGTTAATGCTGTTATGACTAATGGTCTCACTGCCTTGATGTTGGCATCCCGCTGGAGGCACGCTGAAGTCGCAGAACGCCTGATCAATTCCGGGGCAAACGTCAACACTGCCTGGCATGGGGATGGCACCACCTCGCTGTTCCTGGCTGCTATGAATGGCTTTACCGACTGCGTAAAAATACTGATCAACGCCGGGGCGGATCTCGACATCCCCCGGACTTCGGATGGCGCCACTCCACTGTTCGCCGCTGCTATGAGAGGCAATACCGACTGCGTGAAACTTCTGATCAACGCCGGGGCGGATCTCAACGCCGGGGTGGATCTCAGCGCCGGGGCGGATCTCAACGCCCGAACCAAGACTGACACCACACCACTCTTCGCGGCTGCACAAGAAAATAACACCGACTGCGTAAAACTCCTGATCAACGCCGGGGCGGATATCAACATCCCTCGGACTTCGGATGGCTCCACCCCACTGTTGGCCGCTGCTGTGAAAGGCAATACCGACTGCTTGGAACTCCTGATCAATGCCGAGGCGGATCTCAACGCACAAACTGAGGATGGGCTCACCGCACTGTTCATGGCTGCTCAACAAAATAACATCAATTGCGTGAAGCTCCTGATTAACGCCGGGGCGGATCTCAACATCCCTCGGATTTCGGATGGCATCACCTCACTGTCCATCGCAATCGCGATGGGCAATACCGAGTGTGCGCTAGCCCTTATCAAGGCTGGAGCAAAGTAGGGAACTGAGGCAAGGAAGGGAGCGAAAAAAAGGCGTTGTGTTATCCGGTAACCGCAGCTTTCAGGTGTTCCCATCTTCTGAGCTTTTGAGGTAGGTGATTATTTAGTCACAGCAAACTTTTATAGCCATAAAAATAAACTACCATAATTTCTTTGTACCCAACCCTCACTACTTCTTGGCCAGTACAGATGTTCTACCTATGGATGACATTGATCGCTGCCCTCTCCTCATGGACACTAAAGGCCGATCAATGTGCTATTTGTCTGGCTAACTTCCATAACCGTAATGAAGTGCCTGTGGTCGTCAAAACCGCATGTTGCGGCCAACTCTTCGATCTGGACTGTGTTTCGAGGTGTTTTGTTGATCAGCCCATCGGCTCACGCCGTTGCGCGATGTGTCGGCAAAACCCGATGCCTGTGTTAAATCAAAACACCAGTGAATCTCTCCCTGATACATTTTTCCCCGATCTGACGTTTTATAGCGCCTGCTCCAATGGGGATCTGGATCAGGTGGAAAGGTCACTGGCAGAAGGCGTCAATGTCAATGCCGTCGTGACTAATGGTTTCACCGCCTTGATGTTCGCATCCTATTATGGGCAAATGAACGTCGTCGAGCGCCTGGTCAACGCCGGGGCGGACGTCAACATCGCCCGGAATGAGGATGGCGCCACCCCGCTATTCATAGCTGCCCAAACAGGCAACACCGGCTGCCTGAAAATCCTGATTGAAGCCGAAGCAGATCTCAACGCCCGGACTAAGAATGGCGCCACCCCGCTGTTCACCGCTGCACAAGAAAATAACATCGACTGCGTGAAACGCCTGATCAACGCCGGAGCTGATCTCAACGCCGCCCGGACCGAGGATGGCGCCACCCCGTTGTCCGCCGCAGCACAGATGGGCAATACCTATTGCGTGAAAGCCCTGATCAACGCCGGGGCGGATCTCAACACCCCGACCAAGACGGGCGCCACCCCGCTGTTCTTCGCAGCGCAGGAAAATAAAACCGACTGCCTGCAAGCCCTGATCGAAGCCAAGGCAGATCTCAACGCACGAACTGAGCGTGGGGTCACCGCACTGTTCATCACTGCCCAAGAAAGTAACACCGACTGCGTACAACTCCTGATCAACGCCGGGGCAGATCTCAACGCCCAGACCAAGACTGGCGCCACCCCGCTGTCCATCGCAACAGAGATGGGCAATACAGAATGTGCGCAAGCCCTTATCAAGGCTGGAGCAAAGTAGAGAACTGAGGCAAGGAAGGCAGCGAAAGAAAGGCGTTGTGTTATCCAGTAACCACGGTTTTGCTTATGAATATCAACACTCCCCCCCTTTCCCCATGGGTACTGACGCCAGCTCGAAGGACGATGTTTGTGCTATTTGTTTGGAACATTTCCACGGCCACGATGTGGCGCCAGTAGACGCCGACGAAACCAAATGTCTAACCCATTGTGGCCACACATTCCATCTGCGCTGTCTTACGAGTCAATATTTTAGAAAACCTATCGGCTCACGCCAGTGCGCAATGTGTCGGCAAAACCCAATGCCTGTGGAGAAAGAGAAAACCAGTGAATCTCTCCCGGATAAGTTTTTCCCCGATGAGACGTTTTACGATGCCTGTTATCAAGGGGACTACGATCAGGTGGATAAGTCACTGGCAGACGGAGTCAATATCAATGCCGTTATGAAATATGGTGTCACTGCCTTGATGCTGGGATCCTTCAGTGGGAACAGGGCAGTCGTCGAACGCCAGCTCAACGCCGGGGCGAAGGTCAACTTTGCCCGGACTGCGGATGGTGCCACACCGCTTTTCATGGCGGCCATGATGGGCAATACCGAGAAGGTGCGACTCCTGATTGCTACAAGGCAGATCCCAACGCCGCCTTGTTGGATGGCACCCCCTCACTGTTAATCGCAGCCATGAAGGGCTATAACGAGTGCGTAGAAATTCTGATCGAAAACGGAGCGGCTCTCGACACCGCCAGGGCTCAGGACGGCTTCAACCCACTGTTAGCCGCAGTCTGGGGAGGCAATACCGATTGCGCGGAAACCCTGATCAAACACGGGGCCGATCTCAACACCCCCAGGACTAAAGATGGCACCCCCCGCTGTACATGGCAGCTCAGGAGGGCAATACCCAGTGCGTGAATCTCCTGCTCAACGCTGGTGCGAATCCCAACACTGCCTTACCAACTGGTGCCACTCCGTTGTTCATCGCAGCCCTGAAGGGCAATGTCGAGTGCCTGAAAATCCTGCTCAACTTTGGAGCAGATCTCAAAGCCGCCAGATATAGGGATGGCGCGACTGCATTGTCCATCGCAATTGAGAAGGGCAACAACGACTGCACAGAAGCCCTTGTTGAGGCCGAGAAAGCAAATGAAGGGTACTGCGTTATCTTGTAAACACGGCTTTAAGGTGTTCCCATCTTCTGAGCTTTTGAGATGGGTGATTATTTGGTCACAGCAAACGGTGATAGCCATACAAATGAACTACGATACTCCCTTCGAACCTAACCCTTACTACTCACTTGGCTAGCACAGATGTTCTTCTTATGTATGGCGTTGCTCGCTGCCTTCTTCCCGACGACACTGGGGGCCGACATATGTCCTGTTTGTCTGGCTCCCTTCCATGGCCGAAGTGAAGAGCCTGTGGTCGTGACAACCCAATGTTGTGGCCAACGCTTCGATCTGGACTGTATTTCGAAATGTTTTTCTGAACAGCCCATCGGCTCACGCCGTTGCGCGACGTGTCGGCAAAACCCGATGCCTTTGGTGAATCAGAACACCAATGAAACTCTCCCGGATACATTTTTCCCCAATCAGACGTTTTATCTTGCCTGCTTATCTGGAGATCTGGATCAGGTGGAGAGGTCGCTGGCAGAAGGAGTCAATGTCAATGCCGCTATGACTAATGATTTTACGGCATTGATGTTGGCATCCACTATAGGAGACACAGACCTCGTCGAACGCCTGATCATTGCCGGGGCGAACGTCAACACTGTCCTTTCGAGTGGCGCCAATGCAATGCTCATGGCTGCTTACTTGGGTAATAGCGACTGCGTGAAACACCTGATCAACGCCGGGGCAGATCTCAACGTCGCCAGAACGTCGGATGGCGCCACACCACTTTCCGTCGCAGCCTGGAAAGGCAGTACCGAATGCGTGAAAGCACTGATCGAAGCCAAGGCAGACCTCAACCTCCCCAGGACTGATGGCGCCACCCCGCTTCACGTCGCAGCCCGCAGAGGTAATCACGGTTGCTTGGAAATCCTGATCAACGCCGGGGCGGATCTCAACGCCGCCAGAACTTCGGATGGCTCCACCCCGCTGTCCATCGCAACCGAGATGGGCAATAGCGAGTGTGCGCAAGCCCTTATCAAGGCTGGAGCAAAGTAAGGAACTGAGGCAAGGAAGGAAGCAAAAAAAGGCGTTGTTTTATCCGGTAACCGCAGCTCTCAGGTGTTGCCATCTTCTGAGCTTTTGAGATGGGTGATTATTTAGTCACAGCAAACTTTATAGTCATAAAATTGAACTATCGTGCTTTTTTTGTATCTAAATCTGTATAGCTTCTTAAAAAAACACAGAGGTTTTACTTATGAATATCAATACTCACTCCCCTTTCCTCATGGGTACTGACGTAAGTTCGAAGGACGATGTCTGTGCTATTTGTTTGGAAAATTTCCATGGCCACGATATGGCGCCAGTGGACGCCGACGAAACCGAATGTCTAACCCATTGTGGCCACACATTCCATCTGGTCTGTCTTACGAGTCAGTATTTTACAAAACCTATCGGCTCACGCGAGTGCGCAATGTGCCGGCAAGACCCGATGCCTGTGGTGGGTAAGAAAATCGGTAAATCTTACCCGGATAAATTTTTCCCCGACGAGACGTTTTACGATGCCTGTCTTCAAGGGGATTACGATCAGGTGGATAAGTCACTGGCAGAGGGGGTCAATATCAATGCCGTTATGAAATATGGTCTCACTGCCTTGATGCTGGGATCCTGTAGTGGGAACAGCGCAGTCGTCGAACGCCAGCTCAAAGCTGGGGCAAAGGTCGGCGCTACCAGAACTGAGGATGGTGCCACCGCGCTTATTATTGCAGTCCTGGAGGGCAATACCGAGTGTGCGCAACTCCTGATCGACAAAGGGGCGGATCTCAAAGGCATCCCTCCACTGCTCATCGAAGTCCTCAAGGGCAATACCGAAAAGGTGCGAATCATGATTGCCGATGGGGCAGACCCCAACACCGACTTGTGGGGCACCACCCCAGTGTTTACCGCAGCACTGAAGGGCAATACCAAGTGTTTACAACTTCTGATTGAAAAAGGGGCGGCTTTTGACACTGCCAGAGCTTCGGATGGCTTCACTCCACTGTCCATCGCAGTCTGGAAAGGCAAAACCGATTGTGCGGAAATCCTGATCAAAGCCGGGGCGGATTTAAACGTCCGGACTAACGGTGGCTATAACATGTTGTTTCTCGCTGCCCAAGAAAATAACACCGGGTGCGTGAAACTCCTGATCAAACACGGGGTGGATCTCAACGCCGCCGGGACTTCAGAGGGCACCACCCCGCTCTACATGGCAGCTCAAGAGGGCAATACCCAGTGCGTGAAACTCCTGCTCAACGCCGGTGCGAATCCCAACACTGCCTTGCCAGAGGGTGTCACTCCACTGTTCATCGCAGCCGAGAAGGGCAATGTCGAGTGCCTGAAACTCCTGCTCAACTTTGGAGCAGATCTCAAAGCCGCCAGATATAGGGATGGCGCAACTGCATTATCCATCGCAACTGAGAAGGGCAACAACGACTGCGCAGAAGCCCTTGCCAAGGCCGAGGCAGCAAAGAGAGCAAATGAAGGGTACTGCGTTATCCTGTAACCACGGCTTTCAAGTGTTCCTGTCTTCTGAGCTTTTGAGATAGGTGATTATTTAGTCACAGCAAACTTTTGTAGCCATAAAAATAAACTACCATAATTTCTTTGTACCCAACCCGCACGACTTCTTGGCCAGTACAGATGTTCTACCTATGGATGACATTGATCGCTGTCCTCTACTCATGGACGCTAAAAGCCGATCAATGCGCTATCTGTTTGGCTAACTTCCATAACCGTAATGAAGAGCCAGTGGTCGTCAAAACCGGATGTTGCGGCCAACTCTTCGATCTGGACTGTGTTTCGAGGTGTTTTGTTGATCAGCCCATCGGCTCACGCCGTTGCGCGATGTGTCGGCAAAACCCGATGCCTTTGATGAATCAGAACACCAGTGAATCTCACCCGGATACATTTTTCCCCGATCAGACATTTTATATCGCCTGCTCCAACGGGGATCTGGAGCAGGTGGAGAGATCACTGGCAGAAGGCGTCAATGTCAATGCCGTTATGACTAATGGTTTCACCGCCTTGATGCTCGCATCCTGTTATAGGCAAATGAACGTCGTCGAGCGCCTGATCAATGCCGGGGCGGACGTCAACATCGCTCGCAATGAGGATGGCACCACCCCGCTGCTCATCGCTGCCCTGTTGGGTAATACTGGCTGCCTGAAAATCCTGATCGAAGCCGGCGCGAACCCTAACACCCCCCGGACTACGGATGGCGCCACCCCGCTATTCATAGCTGCCTATGAGGGCAATACCGGCTGCCTGAAAATCCTGATCCAAGCCGAAGCAGATCTCAACGACTGGAATAAGAATGGCGCCACCCCGCTGTACACCGCTGCACTAGAAAATAACATCGACTGCGTGAAACTCCTTATCAACGCTGGGGTGGATCTCAACGCCGCCCGGGCCAAGGATGGCGCCACCCCGTTGTCCAGCGCAGCGCTGATGGGCAATACCGATTGCGTGAAAGCCCTGATCAACGCCGGGGCGGATCTCAACGCCCGGGGTAAGAATGGCACCACCCCACTGTTCTTGGCTGCCTATGAAAATAACATCGACTGCTTACAACTCCTGATCACCGCCGGGGCGGATCTCAACGCTGCCTTGCCGAATGGCATTACCCCGCTGTTCATCGCAGCCCTGAAAGGCAATACCGATTGCGTGGAAACCCTGATCAACGCCGGGGCGGATCTCAACGCCGCCAGAACTTCGGATGGTGCCACCCCGCTGTCCATCGCAACCCGGAAGGACAACACCGACTGCGTGAAAGCCCTGATCAAGGCTGGGGCAAAGTAGGAAACTGAGGAGAGGAGGAGAACACATCAAAGGCATCGTGTTATCCAGCAAACACAGCTTTAGGGTGATTCCACCTTCTGAGTTTTTGAAATGCTTGAATATTTAGCCACAGCAAACTGTGATAGCCATACAAATGAACTACCATACTCCCTTTGAACCTAACCCTTACTACTTATTAGCTAGCACAGATGTTCTTCTTGTGTATGGCATTGCTCGCTGCCTTCTTCCCGACGACACTGGAGGCCGACATATGTCCTGTTTGTCTGGCTCCCTTCCATGGCCGAAGTGAAGAGCCTGTGGTCGTGACAACCCAATGTTGTGGCCAACGCTTCGATCTGGACTGTATATCGAGGTGTTTTGCTGATCAGCCCATCGGCTCACGCCGGTGCGTGATGTGCAGACAAGACCCGATGCCTGTGGTGAACCTGGACACCAGTGAATCTCTCCCGGATACATTTTTCCCCGATCAGACCTTTTTTGATGCCTGTTATGACGGGGATTTGGATCAGGTGGAGAAGTCACTGGCAGAAGGAGTCAATGTCAATGCCGTTACCTCTGATGATCTCACGGCCTTGATGATGGCATCCTATGGGGGGCATACAGACGTTGTCGAGCGCCTTATCAACGCCGGGGCAAGCCCCAACGCCGCCCGATCATGTGGTGCTACCGCGCTGACCTTCGCTGTCCAGGAAAATAACCCCGACTGCGTGAAACTCCTGATCAACGCCGGGGCAGATCTCAACGCCGCCAGAACTTCGGATGGCGCCACCCCGCTTTTCATCGCAGCTTTGAAAGGCAATACCGATTGCCTGGAAATCCTCATCCACGCCGGGGCGGATCTCAACGCCACAAGGACTTTGGATGGCGCCACCCCGCTATTCATCGCAGCCTGGAAGGGCTTCACCGATTGCGTGGAAATCCTGATCCACGTCGGGGCAGATCTCAACGCCGCCACGACTTCAGATGGTGCCACCTCACTGTTCGCCGCTGCTGAAAAAGGCAATACCGAATGCCTGAAAGCACTACTCGAAGCCGGGGCTGATCTCAACGCCCTGACTAAAGATGGCGCCACCCCGTTGTCCATCGCAACCATGCTGAGCCATAGCGATTGCGTCAAAGCCCTTACCGAGGCCAGAGAAAGGAAGGAAACAAAAGAAAGGCATTTTGCTATCCACTAAAAACAGCTTTCAGGTGTTCCCATCTTACGAGTTTTGCAATGCGTGATTATTTAGTCACAGCAAATTTATTCGCCATAAAACTGAATTATCGTACTTTTTTTGTGTCTAAAACTCATTAGATAAAACAACGAGGAGGTTTTACTTGTGGATGCCATTACTCACTCTCATTTACCCATGGGAACTGATGTAACGTCGACGAACGATGCCTGTCCTATTTGTTTGGAAGATTTCCATGGTCGCGATGTGACGGCTGTGAGCGTCAAACCTGTATTTCAAACCCAATGTGGCCACCGCTACCATGTGGACTGTATTACGCAGCTATTTCTTGAAGTAGCCATAGACCGCCGCCAGTGCGCGTATTGCCGGGGAGACCCGTTCCCTGTGATGAATTTGAACACCGGTGAATCTCACCAGGTTAAATTTTTCCCCAATCTGAGGTTTTATTATGCCTGTTCAAACGGGAACCGGGAACAGGTGTCCAGGGCGCTGGCAGAAGGAGTCAATGTCAATGCCGTCATGAATAAGGATACTCCCTTGATCTTGGCATCCAATGAGGGGGATGAAGTGATCGTCGACCACCTGCTCAAGGCCGGGGCGGACGTCAATACCGCCCGGACTGAGGACGGCGCCACCGCGCTGATGGTAGCTGCCCAGCGGGGCAGGACCAACTGCGTGAAACTTCTGCTCAAGGCCAGGGCGAATGTCAACGCCCGAAATGTGACGGGCGCCACTCCACTGTACTTTGCTGCTGAGAAAGGCAGAACCGGGTGCGCGAAACTCCTGCTCAATGCCGGGGCAGATCGCAACATCCCCAAGACTTCGGATGGCGCCACCCCTCTGTCCATCGCTGTTTCGAGAAGCTATGTCGAGTGCGTGGAACTCTTGATCAAAGACGAGGCAGATCTCAACACCCGGTTCAGGGATGGCAACACGCTGCTACTCATTGCAGCCTGTAAGGGCACCATGGAACTCCTGATCAAACATGGGGCGGATCTCAACGCCGCCAGAACTTCGGATGGCGCCACCCCGCTTTTCATCGCAGCTTTAAAAGGCAATACCGATTGCGTCGAAACCCTGATCAACTGCGGGGCGAATGTCAACGCCGCCAGGACTTCGGATGGCGCCACCCCGCTTTTCATCGCAGCTTTGAAAGGCAATACCAATTGCGTGGAAACCCTGATCAACGCCGGGGCGGATCTCAACGCCGCCAGAACTTCGGATGGCGCCACCCCGCTGTCTATCGCAATCGAGATGGACAACATCGACTGCGCATTGGCCCTTATCAAGGCCAAGACTCCGAAGAGAACAAATGAAGGGTACTGCATTATCCTGTAACACGGCTTTAAGGAGTTCCCATCTGCTGAGTTTTTGAAATTCGTGATTATTTAGTCACAGCAAACTTTGATAGCCATACAAATAAACTATCATGATTACTTTGGACCTAAACTGCGCTGCTTATTGGCTAGTACAGATGTTCTACCTAAAGGTCACATTGATCGCTGCCCTCTTCTCATGGACACTGAAGGCCGATCTACTTGAAATTTGTCTGGATTGCTACCGCTACCATAGCCGTAGTAGAGAGACTGTGTTCGTCATCACCCGATGTCGCCACTTCTACCATCTGGACTGCATTACGAGGCAATTTGTTATTCAGCCCACAGGCTCTCGCCAGTGCGGGTATTGCCGACAAAACCCTCTCCCTGTTTTGCATTGGCATACCGGTGAATCGTACCCGGATACATTTTTCCCCAATCAGACCTTTTATGATGCCTGTTATGACGGGGATTTGGATCAGGTGGAGAAGTCACTGGCAGAAGGAGTCAATGTCAATGCCGTTATGACCGATGATTTCACATCCTTGATGTTGGCATCCTCCGGAGGGCACACGGACGTCGTTGAACGCCTTATCAACGCCGGAGCAAACGTCAACGCCGCCATGACCTCGAATGGCGCCACCCCGCTTTTCTTCGCAGCTTGGAAAGGCCATACCGATTGCATGAAAATCCTGATCAACGCAGGGGCGGATCTCAACGCCGCCAGGACTTCGGATGGTGCCACCCCGTTGCTCGCCGCTGCTGAGAAAGGCAATACCGTATGTGTGAAAGCACTGGTCAACGCCGAGGCGGATCTCAACGCCGCCAGGACTTCGGATGGCGCCACCCCACTGTCCATCGCAACCAGGTTGGGCCATACCGACTGCGTGGAAGCCCTTACTGCGACCAAAGAAAGGAAGGAAACAAAAGAAAGGCATTTTGCTATCCAGTAAAAACAGCTTTCAAGTGTTCCCATCTTCGTGTTTTTTGATATTCATGATTATTTGGTCACAGCAAACTGTGATAGTCATACAAATGAACTACCATACTTTTTTTGTATCTAACCCAAGCTACTTATTGACCAACACAGATGTTTTACTTATGGGTGGCATTGCTCACTACCCTCTCCCCGTCAGCAGTAAAGGCTGATCAATGTCCTATTTGTCTGGCTGACTTCCATGGTCGAAGTGAAGCGCCTGTGGTCGTCAAAACCCAATGTTGTCGCCAACGCTTCGATCTGGACTGTATATCGAGGTGTTTTTTTAATCAGCCCATCGGCTCACGCCGGTGCGCGATGTGTCGGCAAGACCCGGTGCCTGTGGTGAATCAGAACACCAGTGAATCTCACCCCGATACATTTTTCCCCGATCGGACATTTTATGATGCCTGTTGTGATGGAGATTTGGATCAAGTGGAGAGGTCACTGGCAGAAGGCGTCAATGTCAATGCTGCTATGAATGATGGCTTCACTGCCTTCATGTTGGCATCCAGCAAGGGGCACATGGACATCGTTGAACGCCTGATCAACGCCGGGGCAGACGTCAACGTAGCTCGGAATGAAGATGGCACCACCCCGCTGTTCATCGCGGCCCTGACGGGCAATACCGGCTGCCTGAAAATCCTGATCAAAGCCGGGGCGAACCCCAACACCCCCGCGACTGCGGATGGCACCACCCCGCTATACATTGCAGCCCGGAAGGGTAATACCGATTGCGTGGCAATCCTGATCGAAGCCGAAGCAGATCTCAACGCCCGGAATAAGAATGGCGCCACCCCGCTGTTCATCGCTGTACAAGAAAATAACATCGCCTGCGTGAAACTCCTGATCAACGCCGGGGCGGATCTCAACGCCGCCCGAACTATGGATGGCGCCACCCCGCTGTCCATGGCAGTACAGTTGGGCAATACCGATTGCGTGAAAGCCCTGATCAAGGACGGGACGGATCTCAACGCCCGGTGTAAGAAGAATGGCGCCACCGCACTGTTCATGGCTATCCAGGAAAACAACACCGACTGCATACAACTCCTGATCAACGCCGGGGCGGATCTCAACGCTGCCTTGCCAAATGGCGTCACCCCGTTGTTTGCCGCTGCTGCGATAGGCAATACCGAATGCGTGAAAGCACTGATCGAAGCCGAGGCGAATCTCAACGCCACCAGGACTTTGGATGGCGCCACTCCACTGTTAATCGCTGCCGAGTTGGGCAATACCGAATGCGTGAAGCTCTTGGTCAACGCCGGGGCAAATCTCAACATCTGCCGGACTTCGGATGGCGCCACACCGCTCTGCGCAGCAGCCCTGAAGGGCAATACCGACTGCGTCGAACTCTTGGTCAACGCCGGGGCAGAGTAGGGAACAGAGGCAGTGAAAGAAACAGAAGAAAGGCGTTATATTGTCCAGTAAACACAGCTCTCAGGTGTTCCCATCTCCCGAGTTTTGCAATGTGTAATTATTTTGCCAGAGCAAGCTTTGATAGCCATATAAATGAACTACCATACTTTCTTTGCACCTAACCCGTACTACTTATCGGCTAGCACAGATGTTTTACTTATGGATGGCATTGCTCACTGCCCTCTCCCCGACAACAGTAAAGGCTGATCAATGTCCTGTTTGTCTGGCTGAGTTCCATGGTCGAAGTGAAGCGCCTGTGGTCGTCAAAACCCAATGTTGTGGCCAACGCTTCGATCTGGACTGTATATCGAGGTGTTTTGCTGATCAGCCCATCGGCTCACGCCGGTGCGCGATGTGTCGGCAAGACCCGATGCCTGTGGTGAATCAGAACACCAGTGAATCTCACCCGGATACATTTTTCCCCGATAGGACATTTTATGATGCCTGTTGTAATGGAGATTTGGATCAGGTGGAGAGGTCACTGGCAGAAGGCGTCAATGTCAATGCTGCTATGAATGAAGGCTTCACTGCCTTGATGTTGGCATCCATTGGCGGACACATAGACGTCGTCGGACGCCTGATCAAGGCCGGGGCGGACCTTAACGCGGCTCGGTCTGAGGATGGCGGCACTCCGCTGCTCCAGGCTGCCCAGAAAAATAACACCAACTGCTTGAAAGCCCTGATCGGAGCCAAAGCGGATCTCAACACCAGGTCTAAGGGTGGCGCCACTGCGTTGTGGATTGCTGCCCAAGAGGGCAATACCGACTGCGCGAAACTCCTGATCAGCGCTGGGGCGGATATCAACGCCGCCACGCCGCGTGACGTCAGCCCGCTGTTCATAACAGCCCAGAATGGTAATACTGACTGTTTGAAAGCCCTGATCGAAGGCAGCGCAAATATCAACGCACGAACTGTGACTGGCGCCACCGCACTGATGGTCGCTGCCCAGATGGGCAATACCGACTGCGTGAAACTCCTGATCAATGCTCACGCGGATCTCGACGCCGCCAACACGAATGACGCCACCGCATTGTTTATCGCTGCTCAGAATGGCAATACCGACTGCTTGAAACTACTGATCAACGCCGGGGCAAACCTCAACAGCCGGACTGAGCTTGGCACTACCCCGCTGTCCGTCGCAACCCGGAAAGGCAACACCGACTGCGCGAAAGCCCTGATCAAGGCTGGAGCAAAGTAGGGAACTGAAGCAAGGAAGAGAACAAAACAAAGGCGTTGTGTTTCCCGGTAAACACAGCTTTCAGGTATTCCCTGCTTCTGTGTTTTGCAATGCGAGATTATTTAGTCACAGCAAATTTATTAGCCATAAAACTGAATTATCGTACTTTTTTGGTGTCCAAGACTTATGTGGATAACTCATTGAATAAAATAACGAGGAGGTTTTACTTGTGGATGCCATTACTCACTCCCCTTTCCCCGTGGGAACTGACGTAACGTCGACGAACGATGCCTGTCCTATTTGTTTGGAAGATTTCCATGGTCGCGATGTGACGGCTGTGAGCGTCAATCCTGTATTTCAAACCCAATGTGGCCACCGCTACCATGTGGACTGTATTACGCAGCTATTTCTTGAAGTAGCCATAGACCGCCGCCGGTGCGCGTATTGCCGGGGAGACCCGTTCCCTGTGATGAATTTGAACACCGGTGAATCTCACCAGGTTAAATTTTTCCCCAATCTGACGTTTTATAATGCCTGTTCAATGGGGAACCGGAAACAGGTGTACAGAGCGCTGGCAGAAGGAGTCAATGTCAATGCCGTCATGAAGAAGGATACTCCCTTGATGTTGGCATCCAATGAGGGAGATGAAGTGATCGTCGACCGCCTGATCAAGGCCGGGGCGGACGTCAATAGCAGCCGGACTGAGGACGGTGCCACCGCGCTGATGATGGCTGCCCAGCAGGGCAAGACCAACTGCGTGAAACGCCTGCTCAAGGCCAGGGCGGATATCAATGCCCGAACGGTTATGGGCGTCACCCCACTGTACTTTGCTACTGATAGTGCCAATACCGACTGCGTGAAACACCTGCTCAAGGCCGGGGCAGATCGCAACATCCCCAAGACTTCGGATGGCGCCACCCCGCTGTTCATCGCTGTTTCAAGAGGCTATGTCAAGTGTGTGGAACTCTTGATCAAAGACGAGGCAGATCTCAACACCCGGTTTATGGATGGCAACACGCTGCTTCTCATCGCAGCCTTTAAGGGCAATAGAGGCTGCACGAAACTCCTGATCAAAAATGGGGCGGATCTCAACGCCGCCTTGCCGGATGGTTCCACCCCGCTGTTCCTCGCTGCCCAGGAAAATAACTCCGGCTGCCTGGAAGTCCTGATCAAAGCCGGGGCGAATCTCAACGCTGCCAGAACCAGTGATGGCGCCACCCCGCTGTCCATCGCAATCCTGAAGGGCAATAACGAGTGTGCGATAGCACTGATGAAGGCTGGGGCAAAATGAGGAACAGAGGCAAGGCAAGGGAACAAAAGAAAAGTGCTGTGTTATCCAGTAATACGACTTTCAGGTGTTCCTATCTTCTGGATTTTTGAAATTCGTGATTATTTAGCCGCAGCAAACTTTGATAGCCGTAAAAATGAACTAACATACTCCCTTTGAACCTAACCCATAATACTTATTGGCTAGCACAGATGTTCTACTTATGGGTGACATTGCTCACTACCCTCTCCCCGTCAATAGTAAAGGCTGATCAATGTCCTATTTGTCTGGCTTACTTCCATGGTCGAAGTGTACCGCCCGTGGTCGTCACAACCCAATGTTGTCGCCAACGCTTCGATCTGGACTGTATTACGAGGTGTTTTCTTGATCAGCCCATCGGCTCACGCCGGTGTGCGATGTGTCGGCAAGACCCGATGCCTGTGGTGAATCAGAACACCAATGAATCTCACCCGGATACATTTTTCCCCGATTGGACATTTTATGATGCCTGTTATGACGGGGATTTGGATCAGTTGGAGAGGTCACTGGCGGATGGAGTCAATGTCAATGCCGTGATGGTTAAGGGTCTCACTGCCTTAATGGTGGCATCCATCAGGGGGCACACGGACGTCGTCGAACGCCTGATCAACGCCGGGGCGAATCCCAACGCTGCCAGAACTTTGGATGGCACCTCTCCGCTTTTCCTCGCAGCTTTGAAGGGCAATGCCGATTGCCTGGAAATCCTGATCAACGCCGGGGCGGATCTCAACGCCGCCAGGACTTTGGATGGCGCCACCCCGCTTTTTATCGCAGCCTGGAAAGGCAATACCGATTGCGTGGAAATCCTGATCCACGTCGGGGTGGATCTCAATGCCACCACGACTTTGGATGGCTCCACCCCAGTGTCCATCGCAACCGAAATGGGCAATACCAACTGCGTGAAAGTCCTTACAGAGGCTGAGGCAAAGTAGGGAAATGAGGTAAGGAAAGGAACAAAAGAAAGTCGGAGTGTTATCCAGTAACCACGACTTTCAAGTGTTCCCATCTTCTGGATTTTTGAAATTCGTGAATCTCACCCGGATACATTTTTCCCCGATTGGACATTTCATGGTGCCTGTAATACTACCCATTTCGTGCTACACAGCCTCCAACAGATTGTCAATGTCAAGCTGGTCAAACTGTCGTTTGGTCAGCAGTTCACGCTGTTGGGTCAGTCATTGGTGGTAATCGGTATTGTATAGGTTACTCATGGTCAGCCTCCGGCAGCCAGTCTTCTGTCGTAGAGATTGACGCCATTAAGGGGATACCAGTCTTCAGTCATGATCTGTTCAAATGACCACGGACACTCAGGCGGGAAACTACTGTCATTCAGTCGTTGCGTTTCGCTACTGGCGTAGATGTTCATTTCTTTAACGGCTCTCTCTTTGGCATCAGGATAAGCCTCACTTAAAACCTCTTCAATTTTTGCTGTAAGACAATGATTTTTTTCTATTAATTTATCAATATCACGTCTTGCATTGCATATGCTAACCACCCAACCCTTAAGTACTCTTTCAGTAGCTATACTGTCTCTCAACACACTGGTTTGGTAGTCTATTTTGAGAAGATGAAGTATAAGAATTACCAAGTGACTGTCCAGTACACGAAGGTCTTGCTTAATGCTCAACTCTAAATCCTCAATCAGGTTTTCTAAATCCAACTGATTAAAGTTTTGAGTTTTCAACAGGGTTACTTGCTGACTCAGCCATTGATGATAATCAGTGTTATATAAATTATTCATAAAAATACCTCCATTGCCCTACCACTGTAGGCAAATAACAGAAGGGAATCAAAATGAATTACCAAAGCACAGATGCCTTTGTCGGGGGCTTTGCCCGTGGTTTTGGGCTGGTCAATTCGGCCATTGATGCCAAAGAGAACCGTCAGTATCGCAAGGAAATGATGGGGATGCAGAAAGAATTCTATGATCGCAAGATTCAGAGAGAGGACATGAACAATAAAGTTAATGCGCTTCGGGCTTTACTCTTGATTAAAACCGCAACGAGCGCAACACTCGCTGTTATGGCTAAGGTTCAAGCTACCTTGTCAAACACTTAAGAAAGACATTTCTGGCACCGTTGATATCACGATCAACGATGAAGCCCTCACCCTTAATAATTTTGGAAGAACCTAATTTTTCGTCAATGGTCCCGCTCCATGATCGAGTCTTGGATGTATAGGCTTCGTTGCAATCAACCACATGCTTTCCATACTTTTTTGCGTACCACTTAAGCCGCTTTTTGAATTGGTAGTGATTGAGGTCAAGCATCTGGCGGCAGGTGTTACGGCGAATGGTGCGAACCTTCTTATCTTTGCGTGTGACCATACCTCTTGTCTCAAAGGTTGGCAAAAATACAACGTCGTAGTTCGACACCAGCTCGAACGCCAGCCGGTTATGCAGATCAAGAACAATGTCATCCTTTTTGCATTTCAGCCGGTCAATTTCCCTGTTGAAATGAATAATCCGATCTCTTGCCCACTGGGGCATATCGTGGAACTCAACGCCCTTCCGCGTGTTCACCGGGGTCAACTCCAACGCATCTAACCTTCCCTTGGATTTCGGGATTTAGCTCAATATGTTGTTGAACCTGAATGAACCAGCGACCTTTGTCGTAGGTTATGACACAAGACTTGCCAATCGCTTCTGCTGGCACATCTTCTGTCAGGTGAATCTTGCCAAGAGCCTCTACGCAGGGATTTAATCCCTTTGGCAAACGGTCAATAGAGAATGAGTGCCTGCTACCTTTGCGGCTTTTGAAACTGATTTCTGCAAAGCCCTCTTTAGCTCCCTTTTTGCTCTTGCTTCACTTGAGCTTTAATGGCAGGTCGCATGTTGATGAATTTTCCGCTGGCATCTTTATAGTCATCATTGCGGAAACGCTCAACAGCAAGGTTGTACGACCTCCGATAGAGCATCAGGGCATCGTGATAGGCTTGCTTATTCTCTGGGTAAAACCTGGTCTTTTTTGATGCTACTCTCTTTGCGTCCTTTGCGTCTTTTAGCAGATCGCTTCCCGTAGTGGCTATTGCAGAATGAGGTAATGAAACCGATAAGCTCTTGGGTGTCGAATGGCTCACAGGCGTTATCCGGGTCATCCAAAACCTCGATGTGTCCTCCCGATAATTCAACAAGCCACTTGATAAGTTCAAATCCTGATCGGGCAAGGCGATTTTTTGTGGCAACCACAATATGGGTTGGATTTCCGCACACCGGTGATTCCAGAATGGTTTGCAGTCCTTTTCGCTTAAAGTTGAAAGCACTGGCAATGTCGCTGATAAATTCTGCATCAGGGTGCTCTTTGAGTAAGATACGCTTTTGCGTGTCAATGCTGGATTTTTGCTTTCCAGAACTCACTCTTGTATAGCATATCTTCCTCTGCTGGTTAATGAATATGCGGAAGTGACCACCACTGGTTTGCTTCACTTTTTCGTAGTGACCGCTTTCGATCTTGTGCCTCATAGTTTGGCTGGTTACGCCTTCAATCTTGGCTAGCTTTGTAGTTGAACCCCACAAGATAAATTCACCTTTTGACGATTTATCTTGTGTCTGGCGTAATTGATTTTGCGATTGTAGCAATTTTATTTGACTGTTTTTGAGCGCAAGCGACGATCCGGCAGAACGGCAACTGGCTCAGGATATTTGACGCAACTACGACTGCGAAAAAGTCCTTATCGAGGCCAGGCAAGGGAAAGGAATGAAAGCATCGAGTTGTGTTATCCAGTAACCACGACTTTAAGGTGTTCCCATCTTCTGGATTTTTGAAATTCGTGATTGTTTAGCCGTAGCAAACTTTGGTAGCCATACCAATGGACTAATATACTTTTTTTGTATCTAACCCTTAACACTTTTGACCAATCCAGATGTTCTATTTATGTATGGCATTGCTTGCTGCCTTCTTCCCATCGACACCAGAGGCCGATCAATGTCCTATTTGTCTGGCTCCCTTCCATGGTCGAAGTGTACCGCCCGTGGTCGTCACAACCCAATGTTGTTGCCAACGCTTCGATCTGGACTGTATTTCGAGATATTTTACTGATCAGCCCATCGGCTCACGTCGGTGCGCGATGTGTCGGCAAGACCCGATGCCTTTGGTGAATCAGAACACCAGTGAACCTCACCCGGATACATTTTTCCCCGATCAGGCGTTTTATCTAGCCTGTATAAACGGGGATCTGGATCGGGTGGAGAGGTCACTGGCAGAAGGAGTCAATGTCAATGCCGTTGTGATTGGTGGCTTCACTGCCTTAATGTTGGCATCCAGTGACGGGAACAAGGACGTCGTCGAACGCCTGATCAACGCCGGGGCGAACCTCGACGCCGCCTGTTCGACTGGTGCCACCGCACTGTCCATCGCTGCTCAGGAAAATAACATCGACTGCGTGAAACTCCTGATCAGCGCCGGGGCGGATGTCAACGCACGGTCTGAGTATGGCGCCACCCCGCTGTTCATCGCTGCCGGAAAAGGCAATACCGACTGCGTAAAAGCACTGATCGAAGCCGAGGCGAATCTCAACGCCCGGGCCCAGAATGGCTACACCCCACTGCACATGGCTGTACAAAAAAATAACACCGACTGTGTGAAAATACTGATCAATGCCGGGGCAGATCTCGACGCCCAGAACAAGATTGGCTCCAATGCTTTGCTCGTGGCGGTCCGACACAATAACATCGACAGCCTGAAACTCCTGATTGAAGCCAAGGCAAATCTCAACGCCGCCACTCCGAATGGTGTGCCACCACTGTTTGTCGCAGCCCAGGAAAATAACGCCGACTCTATGAAACTCTTGATCAATGCCGGGGCGAATCTCAACACCCGGACTACGGATGGCACCACCGTGTTGATCTTTGCAGCTCTGAAGGGCCATACCGATTGCGTGGAAATCCTGATCAACACCGGCGCGAACCTCGAAGTGGCCCGTTTGAATGGTTCCACCGCACTGTTCATCGCTGCTGAGTATGGTAACGCCGACACCATGAAACTGCTGATCGACGCGGGGGCAGATGTCAACACCCTCCGGACTTCAGATGGCGCCACCCCGCTGTCCGCAGCAGCCCTGAATGGCAATACCGACTGCGTAGGACTCCTGATCAAGGCCGGGGCAAAGTAGGGAACATTGGATAGCCATACAAATGAACTACCATAGCTTCTTTGTACCTAACCCGAACTACTTATTGGCCAGCACAGATGTTTTACTTATGGATGGCATTGCTCACTACCCTCTCCTGGACACTGAAGGCCGATCAATGTCCTATTTGTCTGGATTACTTCCGTAGCAGTGATGCAGCGACTGAGGTCGTCAAAACCCAATGTTGCGGCCAACTCTTCGATCTGGACTGTATAACGAGGTGTTTTTTTAATCAGCCCATCAGCTCACGCCATTGCGCGATGTGCCGGCAAAACCCGATGCCTTTGCTGAATCAAAACACCGGTGAATCTCTCACGGATACATTTTTCCCCGATCATACGTTTTATGATGCCTGTTATGACGGGGATTTGGATCAGGTGGAGAGGTCACTGACAGAAGGCGTCAATGTCAATGCCGTCATGGCTGATGATTTCACGGCCTTGATGTTGGCATCCTACGGGGGGCACACGGACGTCGTCGAACGCCTTATCAACGCCGGGGCGAACCTCAATGCCGCCCATTCGACCGGTGCTACCGCGCTGTTCCTCGCTGCCCGGGAAAATAACCCCGACTGCGTGAAACTCCTGATCAACGCCGGGGCGGCTCTCAACGCTGCCCTGGTGAATGGTGCCACCCCGCTGTTTATCGCTGCCCAGAAAAATAACACCGAATGCGTGCAACTCCTGAGCAACGCCGGGGCGGATCTCAACGCCGCCAGAACTTCGGATGGCACCACCCCGCTTGTCGCCGCAATCTGGAGAGGTTATACCGATTGCGTGGAAATCCTGATCCAAGCCGGGGCGGATCTCAACGCCGCCAGGACTATAGATGGCGCCACCCCGCTATTTATCGCAGCCTGGAGGGGCTGCACCGATTGCGTGGAAATCCTGATCCACGTCGGGGCAGATCTCAACGCCGCCACGACTTCGGGTGGCGCTACCCCGCTCTTCGTCGCTGCTGAGAAAGGCAATACCGAATGCCTGAAAGCACTGATCGAAGCCGAGGCAGATCTCAGCGTCGCCAGGACTTTGGATGGCGCCACCCCACTGTCTATCGCAACCAGGTTGGGTTATACCGACTGCGTGAAAGCCCTGATCGAGGCCAGGGAAAGGAAGGGAACAAAAGAAAGGCATTTTGCTATCCAGTAAAAACAGCGTTCAGGTGTTCCCAGACTCAGAGTCATACAAAGGAGTGACTATTTATTCGCAGAAAACTTTGATAGCCACATAAATGAACTATCATGCTTTTTTGTATCTAACCCGAGCTGCTTATCGGGCAACACAGATGTTCTACTTATACGTGACATTGCTCGCTACCCTCTCCCCATGGTCACTGAAGGCTGATCACTGTCCTGTTTGTCTGGTTCCCTTCCAGGGCCGGAGTTTAGCGCCTGTGATTGTCAAAGCCCAATGTTGTGGCCATCGCTTCGATCTGGACTGTGTTTCGAAATGTTTTTCCGGTCAGCCCATTGGCTCACGCCAGTGCGCGATGTGTCGGCAAAACCCGATGCCTATGGTGAATCAAAACACCAGTGAATCTCATCCGGATACATTTTTTCCCGATCTGACATTTTTTCGTGCCTGTTTTAGCGGGGATCTGGATCAGGTGGAAAGGTCTCTGGCAGAAGGAGTCAATGTCAATGCGGTTATGATTCATGATTTCACTGCCTTGATGCTGGCAGCCAAAAACGGGAACAAGGCCCTCTTAGAACGCCTGATCAACGCCGGGGCGAACCTCGACGGTGCCGCCCGTTCGACTGCTAATACCCCATTGTTCATCGCTACCCGGGAAAATAACATCGACTGTGTGAAGCTCCTGATTAACGCCGGGGCAGATCTCAACGCCCGCTCTGAGGGTGGCGCCACCCCGCTAGCCATCGCTGCCCAGGAAAATAACATCGACTGTTTGAAACTCCTGATCAAAGCCGGGGCGGATGTCAACGCTGTCTCGTCGGATGGCGACACCCCGCTCTTCATCGCTGCCCAGAGAAATAACACCGACTGCTTGCAACTCCTGATCAACGCCAAGGCGGATGTCAACAGCGTCCGGACTTCGGATGGCGCCACCCCGCTTTTCATCGCTGCCGGGATAGGCAATACCGACTGCGTGGAAATCCTGATCAAGGCCGGGGCGGAACTCGACGCCCGGAATGAGGATGGCGCCACCCCGCTATACATCGCAGCTCAGGAGGGCAATACCGACTGCGTGAAACTCCTGATCAACGCCGGGGCGAATCTCAACCCCTCCCTGACTTCGGATGGCAGCACCCCGCTGTTCATCGCTGCACGGGAGGGCAATAGCGACTGCGTGAAACTCCTGATCAACGCCGGGGCAGATCTCAATGCCCGGAGTGAGAATGGCAGCACCCCGCTTTTCATCGCTGCACAGGAGGGCAATACCGACTGCGTGAAACGCCTGATCGACGCCGGGGCGGATCTCAACGCCGCCAGGATTACGGATGGTGCCACCCCGCTTCTCATCGCAGTCTGGAAAGGCCATACCGACTGCGTGAAACTCCTGATCAAAGCCGGCGCGGATCTCAACGCTCCCATGAATGTTGCCACCCCGCTGTTTATCGCTGCCCAACAAAATAACATCGACTGCCTGAAAATCCTGATCGAAGCCGAGGCGAATCTCAACGCCCGGAATGAGAATGGCGCCACTGCGCTGTTCATCGCAGCCCTGATTGGCAATACCGACTGCGTAAAACTCCTGATCAACGCCGGGGTGGATATCAACGTCCGCACTGAGGCTGGCGACACTCCGCTGTCCATCGCAACCGAGAAGGGCAATATCGACTGCGTGGAAGCCCTGATCAAGGCTGGAGCAAAGTAGGAAACTGAGGCAAGGAAGGCAACGAAAGAAAGGCGTTGTGCTATCCAGTAGTGCTATCCAGTAGTGCTATCCGGTAAACCCGGCTTTCAGCCGTTCCCATCTTCTGAGTTTTGCAATGCGTGATTATTTAGCCAGAGCAAACTTTGATAGTCATATAAATGAACTAACATGCTTTTTTGTATCTAACCCACACGGCTTATTGACCAACACAGATGTTCTACTTATGTGTGGCATTGCTCGCTACCCTCTTCTCATGGACACTAAAGGCCGATCAATGTCCTATTTGTCTGGCTCCCTTCCATAGCCGAAGTGAATCGCCTGTGGTCGTCAAAACCCAATGTTGTGGTCAACGCTTCGATCTGGACTGTATTTCAAAGTCTTTTGTCGAACAGCCCATCGGCTCACGCCGGTGTGCGATGTGCCGACAAAACCCGATGCCTCTGGTGAATCAGAACACCAGTGCATCTCACCCGGATACATTTTTTCCCGATCTGACATTTTTTTGTGCCTGTTTAAGCGGGGATTTGGATCAGGTGGAAAGGTCTCTGGCAGAAGGAGTCAATGTCAATGCGGTTATGACTCATGATTTCACTGCCTTGATGTTGGCAGCCAAAAACGGGAACAAGGCCGTCGTCGAACGCCTGATCAACGCCGGAGCGAACCTCGACGGTGCCGCCTGTTCGACTGCTAACACCCCATTGTTCATCGCTACCCGGGAAAATAACATCGACTGTGTGAAGCTCCTGATTAACGCCGGGGCAGATCTCAACGCCCGCTCTGAGGGTGGCGCCACCTCGCTAGCCATCGCTGCCCAGGAAAATAACATCGACTGTTTGAAACTCCTGATCAAAGCCGGGGCGGATGTCAACGCTGTCTCGTCGGATGGCGACACCCCGCTCTTCATCGCTGCCCAGAGAAATAACACCGACTGCTTGCAACTCCTGATCAACGCCAAGGCGGATGTCAACAGCGTCCGGACTTCGGATGGCGCCACCCCGCTTTTCATCGCAGCCTGGAAAGGCAATAGCGACTGCGTGGAAATCCTGATCGAAGCCGGGGCGGATCTCAACACCGCCAGGATTACGGATGCTGCCACCCCACTGTTCGCCGCTGCTGCAAAAGGCAATACCGACTGCGTGAAACGCCTGATCAACGCCGGGGCGGACGTTAACGCCGCCCTGAGTCCGGATGGCGACACCCCGCTCTTCATCGCTGCCCAAGAAAATAACACCGACTGCGTGAAACTCCTGATCAACGCCGGGGCAAACATCAACGCCCGGGTCGAGAATGGCTCCACCCCTCTGTTCATCGCAGCCCAAAAAGGCAATACCGACAGCCTGATAACCCTGATCGGAGCCGGGGCGGATCTCAACGCCGCCAGGATTACGGATGCTGCCACCCCACTGTTCGCCGCTGCTGCGAGAGGCAATACCGACTGCGTGAAACGCCTGATCAATGCCGGGGCAGATGTCAACACCCTCCCGACTCTGGATGGCGCCACACCGCTTTTCATCGCTGCCTGGAAGGGCAATAGCGACTGCATGGAAATCCTGATCAAGGCAGGGGCGGATCTCGATGCCCGGACTGAGGATAGCGCCACCCCACTATACATCGCAGCTCAGGAGGGATATACCGACTGCGTGCAACTCCTGATCGACGCCGGGGCGAATCTCAACACCCCCCTGACTTCGGATGGCAGCACCCCACTGTTCATCGCCGCTGCAATAGGCAATACCTACTGCATGAAAGCCCTGATCAAGGCCAAAGCGAATCTCGACACCCGAACCAAGAATGGCGCCACCCCGCTTTACATCGCCGCCGGGGAGGGTAATACCGACTGCGTGAAACTCCTGATTAACGCCGGGGCGGATCTCAACGCCCGGACTAAGACTGGCGCCACCCCGCTCTTCATCGCAACCGCGATGGGCAATACCGACTGTGTGGAACTCCTGATCAACGCCGGGGCAGAGTAGGGATCAGAGGCAGTAAAAGAAATGAAAGAAAGGCATTATATTGTTCAGTCAATACGGCTCTCAAGTGCTCCCATCTTCTGAGTTCTTAAAACAGGTGATTATTTGGCCACAGGAAACTTTGATATTCAGTAAATGAACTAACATGCTTTTTCGTATCTAACCCGTACTGCTTATTGACCAACACAGATGTTCTACTTATATGTGGCATTGCTCGCTACCCTCTCCCCATGGACAGTGAAGGCCGATCACTGTCCTATTTGCCTGGCTCCCTTCCATGGCCGAAGTGAAGCGCCTGTGGTTGTCAAAACCCAATGTTGTGGACACCGCTTCGATCTCGACTGTATTTCGAGGTGTTTTTTTAATCAGCCCATCGGCTCGCGACGTTGCGCGATGTGTCGGCAAGACCCGATGCCTGTGATGAATCAGAACACCAGTGAATCTCACCCGGATACATTTTTCCCCGATAAGACATTTTTTCGTGCCTGTTTAGACGGGGATCTGGATCAGGTGGAGAGGTCTCTGGCAGAAGGAGTCAATGTCAATGCGGTTATGACTTATGATTTCACTGCCTTGATGTTGGCATCCAATAACGGGAACAAGGCCATCGTCGAACGCCTGATCAGCGCTGGGGCGAACCTCGACGCCGCCTGTTCGACTGGTGCCACCGCACTGTTCGTAGCTGCCCAGGAAAATAACATCGACTGCGTGAAACTCCTGATCAGCGCCGGGGCGGACCCCAACACCGCCAGGACTTCGGATGGCGCCACCCCACTGCAAATTGCTGCTATGAAAGGCAATACCGACTGCATAAAACTCCTGATCAACGCCGGGGCGAATCCCGATGCCCGGATCAGGAATAGCGCCACCTCGCTATACATCGCAGCTCAGGAGGGCAATACCGACTGCGTGATAATCCTGATCGAAGCCGGGGCGGATCTCAACGCCGCCAGGATTACGGATGGTGCCACCCCTCTTTTCGTCGCTGCCGTGAATGGCAATACTGACAGCTTGAAAGCCCTGATCAAAGCCAGGGCGAATCTCGAAGCCCGAAAAAGGAATGGCGCCACCCCGCTCTATACCGCAGCTCTAAAAGGCAATACCGACTGTTTGAAACTCCTGATCAACGCCGGGGCGGATCTCAACGCCCGGAATGAACATGGCGCCAACCCGTTGTTAATCGCTGCCCAAAAAAATAACACCGAATGCCTGCCACTCCTGATCAACGCCGGGGCGGATCTCAACGCTGCCCTGCTGAATGGCGCCACCCCGCTGTATATCGCTGCCCAACAAAATAACATCGACTGCCTGAAAATCCTGGTCGACGCCGGGGCGGATCTCAACGCCCGGTATGAGAAGGGCGCGACTCCGCTGTTGATCGCAATCCTGAAGGGCAATACCGACTGCGCGAAACTCCTGATCAACGTCGGCGCGGATCTCAACGCTGCCTTGCCGACTGGGGACACTCCGCTGTCCATCGTAACCGAGCTGGGCAATATCGACTGCGTGGAAGCCCTGATCAAGGCTGGAGCAAAATAGGGAACTGAGGCAAGGAAGGCAACAAAAGAAACGCGTTGTGCTATCCAACAAACAAGGCTTTCAAGTGTTCCCATCTTCCGAGTTTTGCAATGCGTGATTATTTAGCCACAGCAAACTTTGTAAGCGATGTAGATGAACTATCAAGCTTTATCGACCATACCTGTGCGAACGATCATATTTTTAAAAATTGAACATTAGCACCATTCAATAAACTCCATGGAAATCTACAAGTGTTTTGATTGGACAGGTAAAAATGTGATGTCTAAGCTTCCCTCTGCTCCGGCGGTCTCTCAAGCAATCGGTTAGGTACGGGGATTACCCTTTTCTTTTGGTATTTATCCTACAGGCGGTCCATAGAATCATGAAAATACTTTCAAGCCTTTTTCTGGCCTTGATACTTCCATTTTGTTCTTCCCTTTGGGCTGTGAATAATGAGATCAGTGCAGATGGCTTTTTGCAATACGATCCTCAGGAGTATGCCGCTCCTGAAAAGGGCGGTGTAGTTTCTCAAAGAGACAGAAGAGAGGCCCGCAGAGGCGGAGGTTCCTCAGGAGGTGGAAGAAGTAGCGGTTCAAAAGGAGGCAGTTACAAGGGTGGCAGTTACAAGGGTGGCAGTCACAAGGGTGGCGGTTCAAAAAAAAGCGGTCACAAAGTGACAAGCTACATAAAATCATCAGTATCAAGAGCCAGAGTTAAAATTGCAAAATTCATGAAAGGCTACTCCCTGTCCACCTCTAAAAAAATATCTGTCTCCATAAACCCGCTGGGGAAGTCCGCTCGAGGGAGTCAGCCAATAAACAAAATCGAATCAAAAGTCCGCTTTCAGACTAAAGAGTCTGATTTTCTTTACTACACACTCAGGGGGCATGCATCACTGAAAACTTTGTTTCATCTCATTTTAATCGAAAATCCAGAAGACTCCTCAAAGTTATATCTTGGTTACTATGAGGACAATGAAGACAGTGTTATTGATAATACTGTTTTCAGTTCAACGCCAGCACCCATCTTGTTGAAAGACGTTTTATACAAGTCTGACACATCAGCTTCTGCAATCAATGGTACTGCTACCAATAGCACGGCTCTACCACCTCATTCAGATCTGTCTGCAAACGACACTCTTATAAATACTAATTTGACTTCCCGTAATACAACTGGACTACAGGGTTTAATGCCAAAAGGGCGCGAGTTTAAGTCCTTCAAACCCATTCTGAGTTTGGAAAAAGAGCTTGAATATTCAATCGAAGTGGCTTGGAAATCAGAGGATGCAATAGCGTCAGTTGCAATGTCTGATAATAATGGTATGGCGTATACAACAATCAGCCCTTCAGCAACAATGTCTTC
The DNA here is from genome assembly GCF_049310145.1 of Endozoicomonas sp. ALD068. Taxonomy (NCBI): domain Bacteria; kingdom Pseudomonadati; phylum Pseudomonadota; class Gammaproteobacteria; order Oceanospirillales; family Endozoicomonadaceae; genus Endozoicomonas; species Endozoicomonas sp. ALD068. Next base: position 5,972,302 of record NZ_JBLYNU010000004.1, on the reverse strand, counting down.
TTCGGCACCATCCTCATCCATACTGTCCTCAACGAGACGATTCATGCCAGACGCTTCGGAAGCCATTCCCGAAAATGTCGGCACTCAAATTGTTATCAAAAATAAAGAGGGCATGACTCTTGCCATATTAAATCTTGAACTGGAGCCTGGTTATTTTTCACTCAGTGATGGCAATGGCTATTTACTCGAGTACAGAATTGATGGGGCCGGGATTCATCAGCTGACTAAAATTCACACTAAAAATGAATATGCGAACGAAAACTGGAACAATGTATTCTTTCCAGTGCGTCCTGATAACGATTACACCGCCTTGTACGCATTCCTCGGAGGAGTTGCCGGTTTTCTTGTAGTCGCTATGCTTTTATCAGCATTTGCAGTCAATCATTGTGGCCATCCTCAGGCGAAGACACTTCATGGAACGCCATTATAAAAATGACCTTGCGTTTCTCTACATACCATTTCTCTGGTTGCAGTGTTGATGACGGTTTCTGCTGCAATATCCTTTCAACGATATTTTACAGATAGTTTGGAGCAGGGAAGCACCACCATTCATCATGGAAGCGATGGAATGATTTTAATGCTTTTTTGTATCTAACCCTTACCAATTATTCACCAATCCAGATGTTCTACTTATGTATGGAATTGCTCGCTGCCTTCTTCCCGTCGACACTGGAGGCCGATGTATGTCCTATTTGTTTGGCCCCCTTCCATGGCCGAAGTTTAGCGCCTGTGGTTGTCAAGACCCGATGCCTGTGGTGAATCAGAACACCAGTGAATCTCACCCGGATACATTTTTCCCCGATCAGACATTTTATCGTGCCTGTATAAACGGGGATCTAGATCAGGTGGAGAGGTCACTGGCAGAAGGAGTCAATGTCAATGCCGTTATGATTAGTGGCTTCACTGCCTTGATGTTAGCGTCCAGCAAGGGTCATATGGATGTCGTCAAACGCCTGTTGAATTGGTAGTGATTGAGGTCAAGCATCTGGCGGCAGGTGTTACGGCGAATGGTGCGAACCTTCTTATCTTTGCGTGTGACCATACCTCTTGTCTCAAAGGTTGGCAAAAATACAACGTCGTAGTTCGACACCAACTCGAACGCCAGCCGGTTATGCAGATCAAGAACAATGTCATCCTTTTTGCATTTCAGCCGGTCAATTTCCCTGTTGAAATGAATAATCCGATCTCTTGCCCACTGGGGCATATCGTGGAACTCAACGCCCTTCCGCGTGTTCAGGATTTTTTGCTTTTGACTGATCAAGCAGTCCACTTGTTTCATCAGTGGGAACAGCTTTGTTTTTGCAACGTTATCACCCGCTATCAACGCCTCTTTTTCGCTGTAGCAAGTGGCAAAGGTGCGAACTCCGGGGTCAACTCCAACGCATCTAACCTTCCCTTGGATTTCGGGATTTAGCTCAATATGTTGTTGAACCTGAATGAACCAGCGACCTTTGTCGTAGGTTATGACACAAGACTTGCCAATCGCTTCTGTTGGCACATCTTCTGTCAGGTGAATCTTGCCAAGAGCCTGTATGCAGGGATTTAATCCCTTTGGCAAACGGTCAATAGAGAATGAGTGCCTGCTACCTTTGCGGCTTTTGAAACTGATTTCTGCAAAGCCCTCTTTAGCTCCCTTTTTGCTCTTGCTTCACTTGAGCTTTAATGGCAGGTCGCATGTTGATGAATTTTCCGCTGGCATCTTTATAGTCATCATTGCGGAAACGCTCAACAGCAAGGTTGTACGACCTCCGATAGAGCATCAGGGCATCGTGATAGGCTTGCTTATTCTCTGGGTAAAACCTGGTCTTTTTTGATGCTACTCTCTTTGCGTCCTTTGCGTCCTTTGCGTCTTTTAGCAGATCGCTTCCCGTAGTGGCTATTGCAGAATGAGGTAATGAAACCGATAAGCTCTTGGGTGTCGAATGGCTCACAGGCGTTATCCGGGTCATCCAAAACCTCGATGTGTCCTCCCGATAATTCAACAAGCCACTTGATAAGTTCAAACCCTGATCGGGCAAGGCGATCTTTTGTGGCAACCACAATATGGGTTGGATTTCCGCACACCGCTGATTCCAGAATGGTTTGCAGTCCTTTTCGCTTAAAGTTGAAAGCACTGGCAATGTCGCTGATAAATTCTGCATCAGGGTGCTCTTTGAGTAAGATACGCTTTTGCGTGTCGATGCTGGATTTTTGCTTTCCAGAACTCACTCTCGTATAGCATATCTTCCTCTGCTGGTTAATGAATATGCGGAAGTGACCACCACTTGTTTGCTTCACTTTTTCGTAGTGACCGCTTTCGATCTTGCGCCTCATAGTTTGGCTGGTTACGCCTTCAATCTTGGCTAGCTTTGTAGTTGAACCCCACAAGATAAATTCACCTTTTGACGATTTATCTTGTGTCTGGCGTAATTGATTTTGCGATTGTTGCAATTTTATTTGACTGTTTTTGAGCGCAAGCAACGATCCGGCAGAACGGCAACTGGCTCAGGATATTTGACGCAACTACGACTGCGAAAAAGTCCTTATCGAGGCCAGGCAAGGGAAAGGAATGAAAGCATCGAGTTGTGTTATCCAGTAACCACGACTTTAAGGTGTTCCCATCTTCTGGATTTTTGAAATTCGTGATGGTTTAGCCTTAGCAAACTTTGGTAGCCATACCAATGGACTAAAATACTTTTTTTGTATCTAACCCTTAACACTTTTGACCAATCCAGATGTTCTATTTATGTATGGCATTGCTTGCTGCCTTCTTCCCATCGACACCAGAGGCCGATCAATGTCCTATTTGTCTGGCTCCCTTCCATGGTCGAAGTGTACCGCCCGTGGTCGTCACAACCCAATGTTGTTGCCAACGCTTCGATCTGGACTGTATTTCGAGATATTTTACTGATCAGCCCATCGGCTCACGCCGGTGCGCGATGTGTCGGCAAGACCCGATGCCTTTGGTGAATCAGAACACCAGTGAATCTCACCCGGATACATTTTTCCCCGATCGAACATTTTTTCGTGCCTGTTTATTCGGGGATCTGGATCAGGTGGAGAGGTCTCTGGCAGAAGGAGTCAATGTCAATGCGGTTATGATTGATGATTACACTGCCCTGATGTTGGCATCCGGCCTGGGGCACATAGACGTCGTCGAACGCCTGATCAACGCTGGGGCGAACCTCGACGCTGCCGGTTCGACTCGTCCCACTGCACTGCTCTTCGCTGTTAACTATGGTAATACCGATTGCGTGAAACGCCTGATCCACGCCGGAGCGGATCTCAACGCTGCCTTGCCGGATGGCACCACCCCGCTGTCCATCGCTGCCCAGGAAAATAACATCGACTGTTTGAAACTCCTGATCAACGCCGGGGCGGATCTCAACGCTGCCATGCTGACTGGCGAAACTCCACTGTCCATCGCAACCGAGCTGGGCAATATCGACTGCGTGGAAGCCTTGATCAAGGCTGGAGCAAAATAGGGCTTTCAGGTGTTCCCACCTTCCGAGTTTTGCAATGCGTGGTTATTTAGCCAGAGCAAACTTTGATAGCCATACCAATGAACTATCATACCTCCTTTGTGACTGACCCGGACAACTCATTGATAATACGATGTTCTACTTATGTATGGCATTGCTCGCTGCCTTCTCCCCGTCGGCACTGGAGGCCGATATATGTCCTATTTGTTTGGCTCCCTTCCATGCCCGAAGTGAAGCGTCTGTGGTCGTCACAACCCAATGTTGTGGACACCGCTTCGATCTGGACTGTATTTCAAAGTCTTTTGTTGGTCAGCCCATCGGCTCGCGACGGTGTGCGATGTGCCGCCAGGACTACGAATGGCGCCACCCCGCTGTTCGTCGCTGCTGAGAAAGGCAATACCGAATGCCTGAAAGCACTGATCGAAGCCGAGGCAGATCTCAGCGTCGCCAGGACTTTGGATGGCACCACCCCACTGTCTATCGCAGCCATAGCGACTGCGTGAAAGCCCTTATCGAGGCCAGGGAAAGGAAGGGAACAAAAGAAAGGCATTTTGCTATCCAGTAAAAACAGCGTTCAGGTGTTCCCAGACTCAGAGTCATACAAAGGAGTGACTATTTATTCGCAGAAAACTTTGATAGCCACATAAATGAACTAATATGCTTTTCTGTATCTCACCCACACTGCTTTGACCAACACAGATGTTCTACTTATGTCTGGCATTGCTCGCTACCCTCTTCCCATGGACACTGAAGGCCGATCACTGTCCTGTTTGTCTGGCTCACTTTCATGGCCGAAGTGAAGCGCCTGTGGTTGTCATAACCCAATGCTGTGGTCAACGCTTCGATCTGGACTGTATTTCGAGGTGTTTTCTTGATCAGCCCATCGGCTCACGCCAATGCGCGATGTGTCGGCAAGACCCGATGCCTATGGTGAACCTGAACACCAGTGAATCTTACCCGGATAGATTTTTCCCCGATCAGACCTTTTATCTTGCCTGTTTAAACGGGGATCTGGATCAGGTGGAGAGGTCTCTTGCAGAAGGAGTCAATGTCAATGCCATTATGACTGATGATTTCACTCCCTTGATGTTGGCATCCATTGGGGACCACGAGGTCGTCGAACGCCTTATCAAAGCCGGGGCGGACGTCAACGCTCGGACTGAGGATGGCGTCACCTCGCTGTTCATCGCATCACAGGAGGGCAATACCGACTGCGTGAAACGCCTGATCAACGCCGGGGCGGAGGTCAACACTCACACTAATACTGGCGCCACCCCGCTGCACGTTGCTACTTTGAGAGGCAATACCGACTGCGTGAAACTCCTGGTCAAGGCCGGGGCAAATCTCAACGCCGCCTCGTCGGATGGCATTACCGCGCTATTCATCGCTGCCCAAGAAAATAACACCGACTGCGTGAAAATACTGATTAGCTCCGGGGCGGATCTCAACGCCAACCGAACTTCGGATGGCGCAACCCCGCTGTTCGCTGCTGCTGCGAAAGGCAATACCGGCTGCATACAACTCCTGACCAACGCTGGGGCAGAGCCCAACGCCCGAACCAGGAATGGCGCTAGCCCGCTGTTCATCGCTGCCCTGAAAAATAACACCGACGGCGTGAAAATACTGATCAACGCCGAGACGGATATCAATCCCCGAACTTCGGATGGCATCACCCCTCTGTACGCCGCTGCTGAGAGAGGCAATACAGAATGCCTGAAACTCCTGATCGATGCTGGGGCGGACGTCAACGCCGCTCGGACTGCTGATGGTGCCACTCCGCTATTCGCCGCTGCTGCGAGAGGAAATGCCGACTGCTTGAAAGCCCTGATCGAAGCCAAGGCGAATATCAATGCCCCAAATAAAAATGGCGCCACCCCGCTATACATCGCAACTCAGGAGGGCAATACCGACTGCGTGAAACTCCTGATCAACGCCGGGGCGGAAACCGACGCCGCCTTGTCGGATGGCTCCACGCCTCTGTTCGTTGCTGCCCGGGAGGGCAATATCGACTGCTTGAAACTACTGATCAATACCGGTGCGGATATCAACAGCCGGATTAAGAGTGGCGCCACCCCCCTCCACGCCGCAGCCTATAAGGGCAATACCGACTGCGTGAAACTCCTGATCAACGCCGGGGCGAAAACCGACGCCGCCTTGTCGGATGGCTCCACGCCTCTGTTCGTTGCTGCCCGGGAGGGCAATATCGACTGCTTGAAACTACTGATCAATACCGGTGCGGATCTCAACAGCCGGATTAAGAGTGCCGCCACCCCCCTCCACGCCGCAGCCTATAAGGGCAATACCAACTGCGTGAAACTCCTGATCAACGCCGGGGCAGATCTCAACACTGCCTTTCCAAATGGCAAAACCCCACTGTCCATCGCAACCAGGATGGGCAATACCGACTGCATGAAAGCCCTGATCGAGGCTGGGGCAAAGAAGGGGACTGAGGCAGGGAAGAGAACAGAAGAAAGGCCTCATTCTATCCAGTAACCATGGCTCTCAGGTGTTCCCATCTTCTGCGTTTTTGAAACAGGTGATTGTTTGACCACAGCAAACTTTGATAGCCATATAAATGAGCTAGCATTCCTTTTTTGTATCCAACCCACACTACTTATTGACCAACACAGATGTTCTTCTTATCTTTGGCATTACTCGCTACCCTCTCCCCATGGACGCTGGAAGCCGATCCCTGTCCTATTTGTTTAGTTCACTTCCATGACCGTCATGTAGCGCCTGTGGTCGTCAAAACCCAATGTTGTGGTCACCGCTTCGATCTGGACTGTATTTCGAGGTATTTTGTTGATCAGCCCACCGGCTCACGCCGCTGCGCGATGTGTCGGCAAGACCCGATGCCTGTGGTGAATGAGAACACCAGTGAATCTCACCCGGATACATTTTTCCCCGATCTGACGTTTTATCATGCCTGTTTAAACGGGGATTTGGATCAGGTGGAGAGGTCACTGGCAGTAGGAGTCAATGTCAATGCGGTTATGGCTTATGATTACACTGCTTTGATGTTGGCATCCAATAACGGGAACAATGCCGTCGTTCAACGACTGATAGCAGCCGGGGCGAACGTCAACGCCTCCCGGACTTGGAATAACGCCACCCCGCTGCTCATCGCTGCACAGCAAAATAACAACGACTGCGTAAAAATCCTGATCGAAGCTGAGGCAGATCTCAACGCCGCCATGTCGGGTGGCGCCACACCGCTGTTCATCGCTGCCCAGGAAAATAACATAGTCTGCGTGAAACTCCTGATCAACGCCGGGGCGGATCTCAACGCCGCCTTGTCGGATGGCTCCACCCCGCTGTTCATCGCTGCCCAGGAAAATAACATTGACTGCTTGACAGCCCTGATCGAAGCTGGGGCGGATCTCAACGCCACTCGGACTATAGATGGCTCCACCCCGCTGTTAGTAGCTGCGGCAAAAGGCAATACCGACTGCGTGAAAGCCCTGATCGAAGCCAAGGCGAGTCTCAACGCCGCCATGTCGGGTGGCGCCACACCGCTGTTCATCGCTGCCCAGGAAAATAACACAGACTGCCTGGAACTCCTGATCAACGCCGGGGCGGATCTCAACGCCGCCTTGTCGGATGGCGCCACAGCGCTATTCATTGCAGCCCAGAAGGGCAACATTGACTGCGTGAAACTCCTTCTCGACGCCGGGGCAGATGTCAGCGCCCGGACGAAGAATGGCGCCACCTCGCTGTTCATCGCAGCCCTGAAGGGCTATACCGACTGCCTGAAAATACTGATCAACGCCGGGGCGGATTTCAACGCACGGACCGAGGATGGCTCCACCTCGCTGTTTATCGCGGCCTTGAGGGGCAATTCCGACTGCGTGAAACTCCTGATCAACGCCGGGGCGGATCTCAACACTGCCAGGATTACGGATCGTGCCAACCCGCTGTTCATGGCTGCTCAGCAAAATAACATCGACAGCCTGAAAATCCTGATCGAAGCCAAGGCGGATATCAATGCGCATATTGAGGATGGCACCACCCCGCTGTTCATCGCTGCCCAAGAAAATAACATCGAATGCGTGGAACTCCTGATCAACGCCGGGGCTGATCTCAACACCGCCTTGCCGGATGGCACCACTGCGCTGTTCATCGCTACACACGAAAATAACACCAAATGCGTGAAACTCCTGATCAATGCCGGGGCGGATCTCAACGCTCGAACTAAGACTGGCACCATCCCGCTGCACGTTGCTGTTGCGAAAGGCAATACCGACTGCGTGGAACTCCTGAGCAACGCCGGGGCTGATCTCAACATCTGTCGGACTTCGGACGGCGCCACGCCACTGTCCATAGCAATCGAGATGGGCAATAGCGACTGTGTGAAGTTCCTTATCAACGCCGGGGCAGAGTGGGGAACAGAGGCGGTGAAGGAAACAAAAAAAGCATCGTGTCAGTGAACATGGCTCTCAGGTGTTCCTATCTTCTGAGTTTTTGAAACAGGTGATTATTTAGCCACAACAAACGTTGAGAGACACACAAATGAACTATCATTACTTTCCTGTACTCAGGCCGCACCATTCATCGACTGGCACAGAATGTTCTACATATATTTGGCATTACTCGCCACTCTCTCCCCATGGACACTGAAGGCCGATCAGTGTCCTATTTGTTTGGCTCCCTTTCATGACCGAAGTGAAGCGCCTGTTGTCGTCAAAACCCAATGTTGTGGTTACCGCTTCGATCTGGACTGTATTTCGAGGTCTTTTGTTAAACAGCCCATCGGCTCACGCCGGTGCGCGATGTGTCGGCAAAACCCGATGCCTGTGGTGAATCAGAACACCAGTGAGGCTTACCCGGATGCATTTTTCCCCGATCAGACGTTTTATCGTGCCTGTATATATGGGGATTTGGATCAGGTGGAGAGGTCACTGGCAGAAGGAGTCAATGTCAATACCGTTATGATTGGTGGCTTCACTGCCTTGATGTTAGCATCCAGCAGGGGTCACGTGGATGTCGTCAAACACCTGATAAACGCTGGGGCGAACCTCGACACTGCCCGTCCGAACGGTGCCAACGCAGTGTTCGTCGCTGCTGAGTTCGGTCATGCAGACTGCGTGAAACTTCTGATCAACGCCGGAGCCAATCTCAACGCCGCCAGAACTTCGGATGGCGCAACCCCGCTTTTCATCGCAGCCTCGAAGGGCAATACCGACTGCGTGAAACTCCTGGCCAACGCCGGAGCGGATCTCAACGCCGGGGCGAATCTCAATACCGGGGGTGTGGTAGCGGGTGCCACCCCACTGTTCATCGCAGCCCTGAATGGCAATACCGACTGCCTGAAACTCCTGATCGAAGCCATGTCGGATATCAATGCCCGAAATTCGGACGACGTCACCCCGCTGTTCGCCGCTGCCACGAGAGGCAATACCGAGTGTGTTAAACTCCTGATCAACGCCGGGGCAGACCTCAACGCCGGTAATGAGTATAGCGCAACCCCACTGTTGGTTGCTGCTATGAGAGGTAATACCGACTGCGTGAAACTCCTGATTAACGCCGAAGCGGATCTCAACGCCCGGTCTGTGGATGGCCGCACCCCGCTGTTCCAAGCAGTTCAGAAAGGCAATACTGACTGCGTGAAACTCCTGCTCAACGCCGGTGCGAATCCCAACACTGCCTTGCCGGATGGCCGCACCCCGCTGTTCCAAGCAGCTCAGAAAGGCAATACTGACTGCGTGAAACTCCTGCTCAATGCCGGTGCGAATCCCAACGCTGCTTTATCGGATGGTGCCACCCCGCTGTTCATCGCAGCCCTTGAGGACAATGCCGAATGCCTGAAACTCCTGCTCAACTTTGGGGCAGATCTCAAAGCCGCCAGAAATAGTGATGGCGCGACTGCATTGTCCGTCGCAACCGAAGTGAGCAATACCGACTGCGTGGAAATCCTGATCAAAGCGGGAGCGCCTCTCAACGCCCGGTGTTCGTTTGGCGCCACCCCGCTATACATCGCAGCTGAGGAGGGCATTACCGACTGCGTGCAACTCCTGATCAACGCCGGGGCGGATCTCGATGTCCCGGATGAGAATGGCGCCACCCCGCTTTTCGTCGCTGCACGGGAGGGCAATACCGACTGTTTGAAACTCCTGATCAACGCCAGGGCAGCTCTCAACGCCCGCACTAAGACTGGCGCTACCCCGCTTTACATCGCTGTCCAGAAGGGCAATACCGACTGCGTGAAACTCCTGATCAACGCCGGGGCGAATATCAACGCCACCAGGACTTCGGATGGCGCCAACCCGCTGTTCATGGCAGCCCTGAAGGGCAATACCGACTGTCTGAAACTCCTGATCAATGCCGGAGCGGATCTCAACGCCCGGACTGAGGATGGCGCCACACCGCTGTTCATCGCAATCGAGATGGGCAATACCGACTGTGTGAAACGCCTGATCAACGCCGGGGCGGATCTCAACGCCGCCAGGTCGGATGGCACCACACCGCTGTTCTTCGCTATACAAGAAAATAACACCGAGTGCTTGAAACTCCTGATCAACGCCGAGGTGGATCTCAACACCCCCCGGGCTTCGGATGGCGTCACCCCGCTTCTCATCGCAGTCTGGCAAGGCCATACCGATTGCGTGGAAATCCTGATCAGTGGTGGGGCAGATCCCAATGCCGCCAATACTATGGATGGCGGCCTACTTTTCATTGCTGCCTTGAAAGGCCATAACGGCTGCGTGGAGGCTCTGATCAAGGCTGGAGCAAAGTAGGGAACTGAGGCAAGGAAGGCAACAAAAGAAACGCGTTGTGCTATCCAGCAAACAGGGCTTTCAGTTGTTCCCATCTTCCGAGTTTTGCAATGCGTGATTATTTAGCCACAGCAAACTTTGATAGCCATATAAATGGACTAATATGCTTTTTTGTATCTAACCCACACTGCTTATTGACCAACACAGATGTTCTACTTATGTGTGGCATTGTTAACCACCCTCTCCCCATGGACACTGAAGGCCGATCACTGTCCTATTTGTCTGGCTCTCTTCCATGGCCGAAGTGAAACGCCAGTGGTTGTCAAAACTCAATGTTGTGGTCAACGCTTCGATCTGGGCTGTATTTCGAGGTGTTTTGTTGATCAGCCCATCGGCTCACGACGGTGCGCCATGTGTCGGCAAGACCCAATGCCTGTGGTGAATCAGAACACCAGTGAATCTCACCCAGATACATTTTTCCCCGACAAGACATTTTTTCGCGCCTGTTTAAACGGGGATCTGGATCAGGTGGAGAGGTCTCTGGCAGAAGGGGTCAATGTTAATGCCGTTATGACTGGTGGCTTCACTGCCTTGATGCTGGCATCCTGCCGGGGTCACATGAATGTCGTCAAACGTCTGATAAACGCTGGGGCGAACCTCGACACTGCCCGTTCGAATGGTGCCACCGCACTGCTCATCGCTGCTGAATACGGTAATACCGACTGCGTAAAACTCCTGACCAACGCCGGGGCGGATGTCAACGCCGCCAGGACTTCGGATGGCGCCACCCCGCTATACGTTGCTGCTGCGAAGGGCAATACCGACTGCGTGAAACTCCTGATCAGCGCCGGGGCAGATCTCGACGCCCGAACCAGGAACGGTGCCACCCTGCTTTTCATCGCTGTCCAGGAGGGCAATACCGACTGCGTGAAACTCCTGATCAACGCCGGTGCGAATATCAACGCCGCCAGAACTTCGGATAGCACCACCCCGCTGTTCATCGCAGTCCTGAAGGGCAATACCGACTGTTTGAAACTCCTGATCAACGCCGAGGCGGATCTCAACGCCCGGACTGAGGATGGCACCACCCCACTCTTCATGGCTGCCCAGAAAAATAACACCGAATGCGTGAAACTCCTGATCAATGCCGGGGCGGATCTCAACGCCGCCAGGATTACGGATGGTGCCACCCCACTGCTCGCCGCTGCTGCGAAAGGCAATACCGACTGTGTGAAACTCCTGATCAACGCCGGGGCAGATCTCAACGCCCGGACTAAGAATAGCGCCACTGCGCTGTACATCGCAGCTCAGGAGGGCAATAACGACTGCGTGCAACTTCTGATCGACGCCGGGGCGAATCTCAACATCCCCCTGTCTTCGGATGGCAGCAACCCGCTGTTCATCGCTGCTGCGAAAGGCAATACCGACTGCGTGAAAGCCCTGATCAAAGCCAAGGCCAATCTCGACGCCCGAACCAAAAATGGCGCCACCCCTCTATTCTTCGCTGCCCAAGAAAATAACACCGACTGTGTAAAACTCCTGACCAATGCCGGGGCGAGTCTCAACACCCGGCCTGAAAATGGTAACACCCCACTGTTCATCGCTGCCCTGAAAAATAACACCGACAGCCTGAAACTGCTGATCAACGCCGGGGCGGATCTCAATATCTGCCGAACCTCGGATGGCGCCACCCCGCTGTACATTGCTGCTGCGAAAGGCAATACCGGCTGCGTGGAACTTCTGATCAACGCCGGGGCGGATCTCAACATCTACCGGACTTCGGATGGCGCCACCCCGCTGTACGTTGCTGCTGCAAAAGGTAACAGCGACTGCGTGAAACTCCTGATCAACGCCGGAGCAGATCTCAACACCCGGAATAAGAATGGATGCACCCCGCTGTCCGCAGCAGCCCTGAAGGGCAAAACCTATTGCCTGGAAATCCTGCTCAACGCCATGACAAAGTAGGCAAGGAAGGGAACAAAAGAAAGGCGTTGTGCTATCCAGTAAACACGGCTTTCTGGTGTTCCTGTCTTCCGGGTTTTGCAGTCAAATAAAATTGCAACAATCGCAAAATCAATTACGCTAGGAGGCCGACCGAGAATAGCGCCCGTAGCGAGGACGGCAGAAAATTGAGGATGAAAATTCGGTTTTGTGAGGAGAATAGCGAGCTATTTGACGAACAAAAGCGGATTTTCAGACCAATTTGCTGCCGCCGCAGTAGGGCAGTCTATTCTCGGTCGGCCTCCTAGGAGCCTGACCCCATGGACACTGAAGGCCGATCCCTGTCCTATTTGTTTGGCTCCCTTCCATGACCGAAATGTAGAACCTGTGGTCGTCAGAACCCAATGTTGCGGCCATCGCTTCGATCTGGACTGTATTTCGAGGTGTTTTGTTGATCAGCCCATTGGCTCACGCCGTTGCTTGATGTGCCGACAAAGCCCGATGCCTGTGGTGAATCAGAACACCAGTGAATCTCACCCGGATACATTTTTCCCGGATCAGACTTTTTATCTTGCTTGTTTAAACGGGGATCTGGATCAGGTCGAGAGGTCTCTGGCAGAGGGAGTCAATGTCAATGCCGTTATGACTAATGGTCTCACTGCCTTAATGTTGGCATCCGGCTGGGGGCACACGGACGTCGTCGAACGCCTGATCAATGCCGGGGTGAATCTCAATGCTGCCTTGTCGGATGGCACCACCACGCTTTTCATCGCTGCACAGATGGGCCATACCTACTGCGTGAAACTCCTGATCGAAGCCGGAGCCAATCTCAACGTCCGTGCTTCGGATGGCGCCACCCCGCTGGCCATAGCAATCAAGATGGGCAATACCGACAGCATGAAACTCCTCATCAACGCCGAGGCAAAGCTGGGAACTGAGGCAGTGAAGGAAACAAAGGAAAAGCTTCATGCTGTCCAGTAAACAGGGCTCTCAGGTGTTCCCACCTTCTGAGTTTTTGAAACAGGTGATTGTTTGACCACAGCCAACTTTGATAGCCACAAAAATGAACTAACATGCTTTTTTGTATCTAACCCACACGGCTTATTGACCAGCACAGATGTTCTACTTATGTGTAGCATTGTTCGCTAGCCTCTCCTCATGGACAGTGAAGGCCGATCACTGTCCAATTTGTTTGACTCCCTTCCATGGCCGCAATGAAGCGACTGTGGTCGTCAAAACCCACTGTTGTGGACACCGCTTCGATCTGGACTGTATTTCGAGGTGTTTTTTTAATCAGCCTACCGGCTCACGCCGTTGCGCGATGTGTCGGCAAGACCCGATGCCTCTGATGAATCAGAACACCAGTGAATCTCACCCGGATACATTTTTCCCCGATCAGACGTTCTATCTTGCCTGTTTAAACGGGGATCTGGATCAGGTGGAGAGGTCACTGGCAGAAGGAGTCAATGTTAATGCTGTTATGAATAATGGCTTTACTGCCTTGATGTTGGCATCCGGTGGGGGGCACACTGACGTCGTCAAACGCCTGATCAATGCCGGGGCAGATGTCAACGCCGCCCCGCATGAGGATGGCGCCACTGGGCTGTTCATCGCTGCACAAGAAAATAACACCGACTGCGTGAAAATACTGATCAACGCCGGGGCAGTTGTCAACACCCGGACTAAGACTGACGACACCCCGCTGATCGCTGCTGTTACGAGAGGCAATATCGACTGCGTGAAAGCCCTGATCGAAGCCGGGGCAGATCTTAACGCCGCCTTATCGGATGGCGCCACCCCGCTGTTCATCGCTGCACAAAGGAATGAGATAGACTGTGTGAAACTCCTGATCAACGCCGGGGCAGATCTCAACGCCGCCAGGATCACGGATGCCGCCACTCCGCTTTTCGCCGCTGCTGCAACAGGCAATACCGACTGCATGAAAGTCCTGATCAAAGCCAAGGCGAATATCAACGCCCGAAATAAGGATGGCGACACGCCGCTGTTCAGCGCAGCTATACAGGGCAATACAGACTGCCTGAGAATCCTGATCGAAGCCATGGCGAATATCAATGCCCGGGCTTCGGATGGCGCCACGCCGCTGCTTGCCGCAGCTGCGAAAGGCAATGTTGACTGCATGAAACTCCTGGTCAACGCCGGGGCAGATCTCAACCCCCCTCATAGTCCCGATGGCGTCACCCCGCTGTTCGCCGCCGCTGCCAATGGCAATACCGATTGCGTGAAAATCCTGATCGACGCCGGGGCAGATCTCAACGTCCGGACTTCGTATGTCGCCACCCCTCTTTGCGCCGCTGCTGCGCTAGGCAATACCGAATGCTTGAAACTCCTGATCAACGCCGGGGCGGATCTCGACAACTCCCGGACTTCGGATGGCTCCACCCCACTGTTCGAAGCTGCTGCAAGAGGCAACACCGAATGCGTGGAACTCCTGATCAACGCCGGGGCGGCTCTCAACACCCGGAATAAGGATGGCGCCACCGCTCTGTTCATCGCTGCGCAAGAAAATAAGACCGACTGCTTGAAACTCCTGATCAACGCCGGGGCGGATCCCAACGCCACCGCGTCGGATAGCACTACCCCACTGTTCATGGCAACTCAGGAAGGCAATACTGACTGCGTTAAAGTCCTGATCGACGCTGGAGTGCATCTCTCAGCCCGGACTGAGGATGGCGCCACTGCGCTGCTAATCGCTGCTCAGCAAAATAAAATCGACTGCCTGAAAATCCTGATCGAAGCCAAGGCGGATATCAATGCGCAAATTAAGGATGGCAGCACCCCGGTGCTCATTGCTGCTGCGAAAGGCAATACCGACTGCGTAAAACTCCTGATCAACGCCGGGGCAGATCTCAACATCTGCCGGACTTCAGATGGCATCACACCGCTGCACCTTGCTGCTGCGAAAGGCAATACCGACTGCGTGCAACTCCTGACCAACGCCGGAGCAAAGTAGGGAACAAAGGCCGTGAAGGCAACAAAAGAAAGGATTTATGTTGCCCAGTGAACATGGCTCTCAGGTGTTCCCATCTTCTGAGTTTTTGAAACAGGTGATTGTTTAACCACAGCAAAGTTTGGGAGACACATAAATGAACTATCATTCCTTTTCTGTACCCAAGCCGCACGACTTATCGACTGGCACAGAATGTTCTACCTATATGTGGCATTGCTCGCCACTCTCTCCCCATGGACACTGAAGGCCGATCACTGTCCTATTTGTTTGGCTCCCTTCCATGGCCGAGTTGAAGCGCCTGTGGTCGTCAAAACCCAATGTTGTGGTCACCTCTTCGATCTGGACTGTATTTCGAAATGTTTTGCTGATCAGCCCATTGGCTCACGCCAGTGCGCGATGTGTCGGCAAGATCCGATGCCTATGGTGAATCAAAACACCAGTGAATCTCATCCGGATACATTTTTTCCCGATCAGGTGTTTTATGATGCCTGTTATGAAGGGGATTTGGATCAGGTGGAGAGGTCTCTGGCAGAAGGAGTCAATGTCAATGCCGTTATGCTTGATGATTTCACTGGCTTGATGATGGCATCTTACGGGGGGCACAAGGCAATCGTCGAACACCTGATCAACGCCGGGGCGAATCTCAACGCCACCTCAACAACGAGTGCCACTGCCATATTCTTTGCTGTCCAGAAAAATAACATTGATTGCGTGAAGCTCCTGATCAACGCCGGAGCGGATCTCAACGCCAACTTTTCAGATGGTGCCACTGTACTGTTGATCGCTGCAAGGCAGGGCAAAACCGACTGCGTGAAACTCCTGATCAACGGCGGGGCGGATATCAACGCCGCCTTATCGGATGGTGCCACCCCGCTGTTCTTTGCTGCCCAGGAAAATAACACCGACTGCGTGAAAATCCTGGTCAGGGCCGGGGCGAATATCAATGCCCGGACTAAGAAGGGTACAACCCCACTATTCATCGCTGCCCTGAATGGCAATACCAACAGCGTGAAAGCCCTGACCGAAGCCAACGCAGATCTCAACGTGAGAACTAACAATGGCGGCACCCCGCTTCACATCGCAGTCTGGGAAGGCCATACCGATTGCGTGGAAACTCTTATCGCTGGGGGGGCTGATCTCAATGCTGTCTGGTCTATGGATGGCGTCACCCCACTTTTCATCGCAGCCCTGAATGGCCATACCGATTGCGCAGAAATCCTGATCTGCGTCGGGGCAGATCTCAACGCTGCTAGGGCTTCAGATGGTGCCACCCCGCTGTTCATCGCAGCCCTGAATGGCAATACCGACTGCGTAGAACTCCTGATCAACGCCGGGGCAAATCTCAACGTTGCCAGGACTTCGGATGGCGCCACCCCGCTGTCCATAGCAATCAAGATGGGCAATACCGACAGCATGAAACTCCTCATCAACGCTGAGGCAGAGGTGGGAACAGAGGCAGTGAAGGAAACAAAGGAAAAGCTTCATGCTGTTCAGTAAAAAGGGCTCTCAGTTGTTCCTGTCTTCTGAATTTTTAAAAACAGGTGATTATTTGACCACAGCAAACTTTGATAGCCATATAAATGAACTACCATTCTTTTTTTTGTATCCAACCCAAACTACTGACCAACACAGATGTTCTACTTATATGTGGCATTGCTCGCTATCCTCTCCCCATCGACACTGAGGGCCGATCACTGTCCTATTTGTTGGACTCCCTTCCATGGCCGAAGTGAAGCGCCTGTGGTCGTCAAAACCCAATGTTGCGGCCACCGCTTCGATCTGGACTGTATAACGAGGTGTTTTGTTGATCAGCCCATCGGCTCACGCCGCTGCGCAATGTGTCGGCAAAACCCGATGCCTGTGGTGAATGAGAACACCAGTGAATCTTACCCGGATAATTTTTTCCCCGATGAGACGTTTTATCGTGCCTGTTTAGACGGGGATCTGGATCAGGTGGAGAGGTCTCTGGCAGAAGGCGTCAATGTCAATGCCGTTATGACTGATGGTCTCACTGCCTTGATGTTGGCATCCATCAGCGGGCACACGGATGTCGTCGAACGCCTGGTCAACGCTGGGGCGAACCCTGACACTGCCCGTTCGAATGGCGCCACCGCACTGTTCATCGCTACTGAGTACGGTAATGCCGACTGCCTGAAACGCCTGATCAACGCCGGGGCTGATCCCAAGGCCACACTGTCGGATGACACCACCCCGCTATTAATTGCTGCTGCGAAAGGCAACACCGAATGCGTGCAAATCCTGATCAAAGCGGGAGCGCTTCTCGACGCCCGGACTTCGAATGGCGCCACCCCGCTGTTCATGGCATCACAGGAGGGCAATACCGACTGCGTCAAAATGCTGATCAACGCCGGGGCAGATCTCAACGTCCGGACCCGGGATGGCGCTACCCCGTTGTTTATCGCTGTCAAAAAAAATAACATCGACAGCCTGAAAATCCTGATTGAAGCCGGGGCGGCTCTCAACACCCGGAATAAGGATGGCGCCACCGCACTGTACATCGCTTGTGAGTTCGGTAATACCGACTGCGTGAAACGCCTGATCAACGCCGGGGCGGATCTCAGCGCCACCCTGTCGGATGGCGCCACCGCTCTGTTCATTGCTGCTGCAAAAGGCAACACCGACTGCGTGGAACTCCTGATCAAAGCGGGAGCGCTTCTCAACGCCCAGACCTCCTATGGTGCCACCTCGCTGTTCATCGCAACACAGGAGGGCAATACCGGCTGCGTGAAAATGCTGATCAACGCCGGTGCAGATCTCAACTTACAGACCGAGGATGGCGCTACCCCGCTGTTTATCGCTGCCCAAAAAAATAATATCGACAGCCTGAAAATCCTGATTGAAGCCGAAGCAGGTCTCAACACCGTTATTAATTGTGGTGCCAGCCCAGTGTTCATCGCAGCCCAGAACGGCAATATCGACTGCCTGATAATCCTGATCGAAGCCGGGGCGAATTTCAACGTCGCCAGGATTAAGGATGGTGCCACCCCTCTGCTCATGGCAGCCCAGAAGGGCAATGCTGACTGCCTTAAAATCCTGATCGAAGCCGGGGCGGGTCTCAATGTCGGCAGGATTAAGGACGCTGTGACCCCGTTGTTCATCGCTGCACAAGAAAATAACATCGAATGCGTAAAACGCCTGATCAACGCCGGGGTGGATCTCAACGCCCGCACTAATACTGGCACCACCCCGCTGTTCGTTGCAGCCCTGAAAGGCAATACCGACTGCGTGAAACTCCTGATCAACGCCGGGGCGGATCTCAACGCCCGCACTATGAATGGTACCGCCCCGCTGCACGCTGCTGTAGCGAAAGGCAATATCGAATGTCTGGTACTCCTGATCAACGCCGGGGCAAGGTAAGGACGGGAAAACAAGAAAGGCCCTGTGCTATCCAGTAAACAAAGCTTTCAGGTGTTCCCATCTTCTGAGTTTTTAAAACAGGTGATTGTTTGGCCACAGCGAACTTTGATAGCCATATAAATGAACTAATATGCTTTTCTGTATCTAACCCACACGGCTTGTGGACCAACACAGATGTTCTATTTAAGTCTGGCATTGTTCGTTACCCTCTCCCCATGGACACTGAAGGCCGATCACTGTCCTATTTGTTTGGCTCCCTTCCATGGCCGAAGTGAAGTGCCTGTGGTCGTCAGAACCCAATGTTGTGGTCACCGCTTCGATCTGGACTGTATAACGAGGTGTTTTGTTGAACAGCCCATCGGCTCACGCCGGTGCGCGATGTGTCGGCAGGACCCGATGCCTGTGGTGAATCAGAACACCAGTGAATCTCACCCGGATACATTTTTCCCCGATCGGACATTTTATAATGCCTGTTTAAACGGGGATCTGGATCAGGTGGAGAGATCTCTGGCAGAAGGGGTCAATGTCAATGCTGTTATGATGGGTGGCTTCACTGCCTTGATGTTGGCATCCGGCAGGGGATATATGGACATCGTCGAACGCCTGATCAGCGCTGGGGCGAATCTCGACGCCGCCTGTTCGACTGGTGCCACCGCACTGTTCATCGCTGCTGAGTATGGTAATACCGACTGCGTGAAACACCTGATCAACGCCGGGGTTGATCTTAACGCCGCCAGGTCGGATGGCGCCACTCCTCTGTCCATGGCAGCCCAGAAGGGCAATACCGAATGCCTTAAAATCCTGATCGAAGCCGGGGCGAATCTCAACGCCCGGGCTAAGGATGGCGCCACCCCGTTGTTCATCGCTGCTGAGTACGGTAACAACGACTGCGTGAAACGCCTGATCAACGCCGGGGCGGATCTCAACGTCCGGACCCGGGATGGCGCTAGCCCGTTGTTTATCGCTGTCAAAAAAAATAACATCGACAGCCTGAAAATCCTGATTGAAGCCGGGGCGGCTCTCAACACCCGGAATAAGGATGGCGCCACCGCACTGTACATCGCTTGTGAGTTCGGTAATACCGACTGCGTGAAACGCCTGATCAAAGCGGGAGCGTTTCTCAACGCCCAGACCTCCTATGGCACCACCTCGCTGTTCATCGCAACACAGGAGGGCAATACCGGCTGCGTGAAAATGCTGATCAACGCCGGTGCAGATCTCAACTTACAGACCGAGGATGGCGCTACCCCGCTGTTTATCGCTGCCCAAAAAAATAATATCGACAGCCTGAAAATCCTGATTGAAGCCGAGGCAGGTCTCAACACCGTTATTAATAGTGGTGCCAGCCCAGTGTTCATCGCAGCCCAGAACGGCAATACCGACTGCCTGATAATCCTGATCGAAGCCGGGGCGAATTTCAACGTCGCCAGGATTAAGGATGGTGCCACCCCTCTGCTCATGGCAGCCCAGAAGGGCAATGCTGACTGCCTTAAAATCCTGATCGAAGCCGGGGCGGGTCTCAATGTCGGCAGGATTAAGGACGCTGTGACCCCGTTGTTCATCGCTGCACAAGAAAATAACATCGAATGCGTAAAACGCCTGATCAACGCCGGGGTGGATCTCAACGCCTGCACTAATACTGGCACCACCCCGCTGTTCGTTGCAGCCCTGAAAGGCAATACCGACTGCGTGAAACTCCTGATCAACGCCGGGGCGGATCTCAACGCCCGCACTATGAGTGGCACCACCCCGCTGCACGCTGCTATAGCGAAAGGCAATATCGAATGTCTGGTACTCCTGATCAACGCCGGGGCAAGGTAAGGACGGGAAAACAAGAAAGGCCCTGTGCTATCCAGTAAACAAAGCTTTCAGGTATTCCCATCTTCTGAGTTTTTAAAACAGGTGATTGTTTGGCCACAGCGAACTTTGATAGCCATATAAATGAACTAATATGCTTTTCTGTATCTAACCCACACGGCTTGTGGACCAACACAGATGTTCTATTTAAGTCTGGCATTGTTCGTTACCCTCTCCCCATGGACACTGAAGGCCGATCACTGTCCTATTTGTTTGGCTCCCTTCCATGGCCGAAGTGAAGTGCCTGTGGTCGTCAGAACCCAATGTTGTGGTCACCGCTTCGATCTGGACTGTATAACAAGGTGTTTTGTTGAACAGCCCATCGGCTCACGCCGGTGCGCGATGTGTCGGCAGGACCCGATGCCTGTGGTGAATCAGAACACCAGTGAATCTCACCCGGATACATTTTTCCCCGATCAGACTTTTTATAATGCCTGTTTAAACGGGGATCTGGATCAGGTGGAGAGGTCACTGGCAGAAGGAGTCAATGTCAATGCTGTTATGATGGGTGGCTTCACTGCCTTGATGTTGGCATCCGGCAGGGGGTATATGGACATCGTCGAACGCCTGATCAGCGCTGGGGCGAATCTCGACGCCGCCTGTTCGACTGGTGCCACCGCACTGTTCATCGCTGCTGAGTATGGTAATACCGACTGCGTGAAACACCTGATCAACGCCGGGGTTGATCGCAACGCCGCCAGGTCGGATGGCGCCACTCCTCTGTCCATGGCAGCCCAGATGGGCAATACCGAATGCCTTACAATCCTGATCGAAGCCGGGGCGAATCTCAACGCCCGGGCTAAGGATGGCGCCACCCCGTTGTTAATCGCTGCCCATGAAAATAACACCGACTGCGTGAAACGCCTGATCAACGCCGGGGCGGATCTCAACGCCACCATGTCGAATGGCGAGACCCCGCTGTTCGTTGCTGCTGGGAAAGGCAGCACCGAATGCGTGGAACTCCTGATCAAAGCGGGAGCACTTCTCAACGCCCGGACTTCCTATGGCGTCACCCCTCTGTTCGCCGCTGCTGCGCGAGGCAAAACCGAATGTTTGAAACTCCTGATCAACGCTGAGGCAGATCTCAATGCCACCGTGTCGGATGGCACCACCCCGCTGCACGCTGCTGCTTCGAAAGGCAATACCGACTGCGTAAAAATACTGATCGAAGCAAATGCAAATCTCAACGCCGCCAGGACTTCAGATGGTACCACCCCTCTCTCCATTGCAACCACGATCGGCAATACCGATTGCATGGAAGCCCTGATCAAGGCCGGAGCAAAGTAGGGAACAAAGGCCGTGAAGGCAACAAAAGCAGGGATTTATGTTGTCCAGTGAACGTGGCTCTCAGGTGTTGTCATCTTCTGAGTTTTTGAAACAGGTGATTGTTTGGCCACAACAAACTTTGATAGCCGTATAAATGAACTAATATGCTTTTTTGTATCTAACCCGCACTGATTGTTGGCCAACACAGATGTTCTACTTATGTGTGGCATTGTTCGCTACCCTCTCCCCTTTGACACTGACGACCGATCACTGTCCTGTTTGTCTGGCTCCCTTCCATGGCCGAAATGTGGCGCCTGTGGTCGTCAAAACCCAATGTTGCGGCCACCGATTCGATCTGGGCTGTATAACGAGGTGTTTTGTCGATCAGCCCATCGGCTCACGCCGTTGCGCAATGTGTCGGCAAAACCCGATGCCTGTGGTAAATCAGAACACCAGTGAATCTTACCCGGATACATTTTTCCCCGATCAGACTTTTTATAATGCCTGTTTAAACGGGGATCTGGATCAGGTGGAGAGATCTCTGGCAGAAGGGGTCAATGTCAATGCTGTTATGATGGGTGGCTTCACTGCCTTGATGTTGGCATCCGGCAGGGGGTACATGGACATCGTCGAACGCCTGATCAGCGCTGGGGCGAATCTCGACGCCGCCTGTTCGACTGGTGCCACCGCACTGCTCATCGCTGCTGAGTATGGTAATACCGACTGCGTGAAACGCCTGATCAACGCCGGGGTTGATCTCAACCCCACCCTGTCGGATGGCACCACCCCGCTGTTAGTTGCTGCTGCGAAAGGCAACACCGAATGCGCGGAACTCCTGATCAAAGCGGGAGCGCTTCTCGACGCCCGGACTTCGCATGGCGCCACCCCGCTGTTCTTCGCATCACAGGAGGGCAATGACGACTGCGTGAAAATGCTGATCAACGCCGGGGCAGATTTCAACGCCCGGACTAAGGATGGAGCTACTCCGCTGTTTATCGCTGCCCAAAAAAATAACATCAACAGCCTGAAAATCCTGATTGAAGCCGAGGCAGATCTTAACATCCGGATTAAGAGTGGTGCCAGCCCACCGTTCATCGCAGCCCAGAACGGCAATACCGACTGCCTGAGACTCCTGATCGAAGCCGGGGCGGATCTCAACGCCGCCAGGATTAAGGATGGTGCCACCCCTCTGCTCATGGCAGCCGAGAAGGGCAATAGCGACTGTCTGATAATCCTGATCAAGGCCGGGGCGGATCTCAGCACCGCCAGGACTAAAGATGGCGCCACCCCAGTGTTTGCCGCTGCTGCAAAAGGCAATTCCGACTGCCTGAGACTCCTGATCGACGCTGGGGCGGATCTCAATGCCGCCAGGACTTCGGACAGCGCCACCCCACTGTCCATGGCAATCGAGATGGGCAATACCGACTGCGTTAAGCTCCTTATCACCGCCGGGGCAAGGTAGGGAACATAGGCGGTGAAGATTGATAACCATAAAAATGAACTAATATGCTTTTTTGTATCTAACCCGCACTGCTTGTTGGCCAACACAGATGTTCTACTTATGTTTGGCATTGTTCGCTACCCTCTCCCCATGGACACTGAAGGCCGATCACTGTCCTATTTGCTTGGCTCCCTTCCATAGCCGCAGTGAAGCGCCTGTGGTTGTCAGAACCCAATGTTGTGGTCACCGCTTCGATCTGAACTGTCTTTCGATGTGCTTTGTTGATCAGCCCATCGGCTCACGCCGGTGCGCGATGTGTCGGCAGGACCCGATGCCTGTGGTGAATCAGAACACCAGTGAATCTCACCCGGATACATTTTTCCCCGATCGGACATTTTATAATGCCTGTTTAAACGGGGATCTGGATCAGGTGGAGAGATCTCTGGCAGAAGGGGTCAATGTCAATGCTGTTATGATGGGTGGCTTCACTGCCTTGATGTTGGCATCCGGCAGGGGATATATGGGCATCGTCGAACGCCTGATCAGCGCTGGGGCGAATCTCGACGCCGCCTGTTCGACTGGTGCCACCGCACTGTTCATCGCTGCTGAGTATGGTAATACCGACTGCGTGAAACACCTGATCAACGCCGGGGTTGATCTCAACGCCGCCAGGTCGGATGGCGCCACTCCTCTGTCCATGGCAGCCCAGAAGGGCAATACCGAATGCCTTACAATCCTGATCGAAGCCGGGGCGAATCTCAACGCCCGGGCTAAGGATGGCGCCACCCCGTTGTTCATCGCTGCTGAGTACGGTAACAACGACTGCGTGAAACGCCTGATCAACGCCGGGGCGGATCTCAATATCTGCCGGACTTCGGATGGCGCCTCCCCGCTGTACGCTGCTGCTGCGGAAGGCAACACCGACTGCGTAGAACTCCTGATCAACGCTGGGGCAGATCTCAACATCTCCCGGACTTCGGATGGCACCACCCCGCTGTACATTGCTGCTGCGAAAGGCAATACCGACTGCGTGAAACGCCTGATCAACGCCGGGGCGGCTCTCAACGCCCGGAATGAGGATGGCGCTACCCCCCTGTTCATCACTGCTCAGCAAAATAACATCGACAGTCTGAAAATGCTGATCGAAGCCAGGGCGGATATCAATGCGCAAATTTGGGATGGCGCCACCCCGTTGCTCATCGCTGCTCAAGAAAATAACACCGAATGCGTGCAGCTCCTGATCAACGCCGGGGCGGATCTCAACGCCCGGAATGAGGGTGGCGCCACCCCGCTGTTTGTCGCCGCTGCGAAAGGCAATACCGACTGCGTGAAACTTCTCATCAACGCTAAGGCAGAGATGGGAGCAGAGGCAGTGAAGGTAACAAAAGAAAAGCGTCATGCTGTCCAGTAAACAGGGCTCCCAGGTGGTCCCACCTTCTGAGTTTTTGAAGCAGGTGATTATTTCGCCACAGCAAACTTTGATAGCAATATAAATGGACTAACATGCTTTTTTGTATCTAACCCAAACGGCTTATTGACCAACACAGATGTTCTACTTATGTGTGGCATTGTTCGCTAGCCTCTGCCCATGGACACTGAAGGCCGATCACTGTCCTATTTGTTTGGCTCCCTTCCATGGCCGAAGTGAAGCGCCTGTGGTTATCAGAACCCAATGTTGTGGTCACCGCTTCGATCTGGACTGTCTTTCGATGTGCTTTGTTGATCAGCCCATCGGCTCACGCCGGTGCGCGATGTGTCGGCAAAACCCGATGCCTGTGGTGAATCAGAACACCAGTGAATCTCACCCGGATACATTTTTCCCCGATCAGACTTTTTATAATGCCTGTCTTCACGGGGATCTCGATCAGGTGCAGAGGTCTCTGGCAGAAGGGGTCAATGTCAATGCCGTTATGACTGCTGATCTCAATGCCTTGATGTTGGCATCCGTCAGCGGGCACACAGATGTCGTCGAACGCCTGATCAACGCTGGGGCGAACCTTGACGCTGCCCGTTCGAATGGCGCCACCGCACTGTTCATCGCTGCTGAGTATGGTAATACCGGCTGCGTGAAACGCCTGATCAACGCCGGGGCAGCTCTTAACGCTTGCACAGAGACTGGCACCACCCCGCTGTTTGCCGCTGCGGTGAAAGGCAATACCATCTGCGTGCAACTCCTGATCAACGCCGGGGCGGATCTCAACGCGAGAACCAAGAGTGGCGAAACCCCGCTTCTCATCGCAGTCTGGAAAGGCCATACCGATTGCGTGGAAATCCTTATCAGTGGCGGGGCAGATATCAATGCCGCCTCGTCGGATGGCGCCAACCCGCTGCTCTTTGCAACACAGGAGGGCAATAGCGATCTCGTGGAAATCCTTATCAGTGGCGGGGCAGATCTCAACATCCGGACTAAGAGTGGTGCGAACCCAACGTTTATCGCAGCCCAGAACGGTAATACCGACTGCCTGAAAATCCTGATCGAAGCCGGGGCGGATTTCAATGCCCCCCACACTTCAGATGGCGCCACCCCGCTATTCATCGCTGCCCAACAAAATAACATCGACTGCCTGAAAATCCTGATCGAAGCCGGGGCGGATCTCAATGCCCAGACTGAATATAGCGCCACCCCGCTTTACGTCGCTGCACAAGAAAATAACACCGCATGCGTGAAACTCCTGATCAACGCCGGAGCGGATCTCAACGCCCACACCAAGACTGGCACCACCCCGCTGTTCGTCGCTGCTGCACAAGGCAGCACCGAATGCGTGGAACTCCTGATCAAAGCGGGAGCGCTTCTCGACGCCCGGACTTCGAAAGGCGGCACCGCGCTGTTCATCGCATCACAGGAGGGCAATAGCGACTGCGTGAAAATGCTGATCAACGCCGGGGCAGATCTCAACGCCCGGACTGAGGATGGCGCTACTCCGCTGTTTATCGCTGCCCAAAAAAATAACATCGACAGCCTGAAAATTCTGATTGAAGCCGGGGCAGATCCCAACATCCGGATTAAGAGTGGTGCCAGCCCACCGTTCATCGCAGCCCAGAACGGCAATACCGACTGCCTGATACTCCTGATCGAAGCCGGGGCGAATCTCAACACCGCCAAGATTAAGGATGGCGCCACCCCTCTGTTCATAGCAATCAAGACGGGCAATACCGACTGCGTGAAACTTCTCATCAACGCCGGGGCGGATCTCAATGCCGCCAGGACTTCGGACGGCGCCACCCCAATGTCCCTAGCAATCAAGATGGGCAATACCGACTGCGTTAAACTCCTCATCAACGCTGAGGCAGAGATGGAAACAGAGGCAGTGAAGGAAACAAAAGAAGAGCGTCATGCTGTCCAGTAAACAGGGCTCAGGTGTTCCCATCTTCTGAGTTTTTGAAACAGGAGACTATTGGGCCACAGCCAACTTTGATAGCCATACGAATGAACTATCATTCCCTTTCTTGTATCCAACCCGCACAAATTATTTGACCAGTGTAAATGTTCTACTTATATCTGGCATTGTTCGCTAGCCTCTGCCCATGGACACTGAAGGCCGATCACTGTCCTGTTTGTCTGGCTCCCTTCCATGGCCGCAGTGAAGCGCCTGTGGTCGTCAGAACCCAATGTTGTGGTCACCGCTTCGATCTGGACTGTCTTTCGATGTGCTTTGTTGATCAGCCCATCGGCTCACGCCAGTGCGCGATGTGTCGGCAAGACCCGATGCCTGTGGTGAATCAGAACACCAGTGAATCTCACCCGGATACATTTTTCCCCGATCAGACTTTTTATAATGCCTGTCTTCACGGGGATTTGGATCAGGTGGAGAGGTCTCTGGCAGAGGGGGTCAATGTCAATGCTGTTATGACTGACGGCTTCACTGCCTTGATGTGGGCATCTGGTGTGGGGCACACTGACGTCGTCGAACGCCTGATCAATGCCGGGGCGGATGTCAACGCCGCTCGGCATGAAGATGGTGCCACTGCGCTGTTACTCGCTGCACAAGAAAATAACACCGACTGCGTAAAACTCCTGATCAACGCCGGAGCAAACCTTGACGCTGCCATTTGGAGTGGTGCCACCGCACTGTACATTGCATCACAGAAGGGCAATACCGACTGTGTGAGACTCCTGATCAACGCCGGGGCGGATCTCAACGCCACCCCGTCGGGTGGCGCCACCCCGCTGTTCGTTGCTGCTGAGAGAGGCAACACCGAATGCGTGGAACTCCTGATCAAAGCGGGAGCGCTTCTCGACGCCCCCCGAACTTTGGACGGCGGCACCCCACTGTTCATCGCCACACAGCAGGGCAATACCGACAGCGTGAATAGGCTGATCAACGCCGGTGCAGATCTCAACGCCCAAACTGAGAATGGCGCTACACCGCTGTTTATCGCTGCCGAAAAAAATAACATCGACAGCCTTAAAATCCTGATCGAAGCCGAGGCAGATCTCAACACCGCCGCGTTTAAGCATGGTGCCACTCCTCTGTCCATGGCTGCTGCGAAAGGCAATATCGAATGCCTTAAAATCCTGATCGAAGCCGGGGCAGATCTCAGCGCCCGGGCCAAGGATGGCGCCACCGCACTGTTCATCGCTACTGAGTACAGCAATGCCGACTGCGTCAAACGCCTGGTCAACGCCGGGGCGGATCTCAACACCGCCTTGCCGGATGGCACCACCCCGCTACTAGTTGCTGCTGCGAATGGTAACACCGAATGCGCAAAGCTCCTGATCAACGCCGGGGCAGATCTTGACGCTGCCCTGCCGAATGGCGTCACTCCGCTGTCCATCGCAACCGAGATGGGCAATACCGAGTGCGTAAAACTTCTCATCAACGCTAAGGCAGAGATGGGAACAGAGTGAAGGAAACAAAGGAAAAGCGTCATGCTGTCCTGTAAAATAGAGCTCTCAGTTGTTCCTGTCTTCTGAGTTTTTGAAACAGGTGATTATTTGGCCACAGCGAACTTTGATAGTCGTATAAATGAACTAATATGCTTTTTTGAACCTAACCCACACGGCTTATTGACCAACACAGATGTTCTACTTATGTGTTGCACTGTTCGCTACCCTCTCCCCTCTGGCACTGAAGGCCGGTCACTGTCCGATTTGTTTGGCTCCCTTCCATGGCCGCAGTGAAGCGCCTGTGGTTGTCAAAACCCAATGTTGTGGTCACCGTTTCGATCTGGACTGTATTTCGAGGTGTTTTTTTAATCAGCCCATCGGCTCACGCCGTTGCGCGATGTGTCGGCAAAACCCGATGCCTGTCGTGAATCAGAACACCAGTGAATCTCACCCGGATACATTTTTCCCCGATCAGACTTTTTATAATGCCTGTCTTCACGGGGATTTGGATCAGGTGGAGAAGTCTTTGGCAGAGGGGGTCAACGTCAATGCTTTTATGACTGATGGCTCAACTGCCTTGATGTTGGCATCTGGTGGGGGGCAGACTGACGTCGTCGAACGCCTGATCAATGCCGGGGCGGATGTCAACGCCGCTCGGCATGAAGATGGCGCCACTGCGCTGTTCCTCGCTGCACAAGAAAATAACACCGACTGCGTAAAACTCCTGATCAACGCCGGAGCAAACCTTGACGCTGCCACTTGGAGAGGTGCCACCGCACTGTACATCACATCACAGAAGGGCAATACCGACTGTGTGAGACTCCTGATCAACGCCGGGGCGGATCTCAACGCCACCCCGTCGGGTGGCGAAACCCCGCTGTTCATCGCCACACAGGAGGGCAATACCGACAGCGTGAATAGGCTGATCAACGCCGGTGCAGATCTCAACGCCCGAACTGAGGATGGCGCTACACCGCTGTTTATCGCTGCCCAAAAAAATAACATCGACAGCCTTAAAATCCTGATCGAAGCCGAAGCAGATCTCAACACCGCCGCGTTTGAGGATGGTGTCACTCCTCTGTCCATGGCTGCTGCGAAAGGCAATACCGAATGCCTTAAAATTCTGATCGAAGCCGGGGCAGATCTCAACGCCCGGGCTAAGGATGGCGCCACCGCTCTATTCATCGCTACTGAGTACGGCAATGCCGACTGCGTTAAACGCCTGGTCAACGCCGGGGCTGATCACAAAGCCGCACTGTCGGATGGCACCACCCCACTATTAGTTGCTGCTGCGAAAGGCAACACCGAATGCCTGCAAATCCTGATCAAAGCGGGAGCGCTTCTCGACGCCCGGACTTCGAAAGGCGGCACCCCGCTGTTTATGGCATCACAGGAGGACAATACCGACTGCGTCAAAATGCTGATCAACGCCGGGGCGGATCTAAACGTCCGGACTCAGAATGGCGCTACCCCGCTGTTTATTGCTACCCAAAACAATAACATCGACAGCCTGAAAATCCTGATTGAAGCCGGAGCAGATCTCAACATCGGGATTAAGAGTGGTGCCAGCCCAGCGTTCATCGCAGCCCAGAACGGCAATACCGACTGCCTGATACTCCTGATCGAAGCCGGGGCGAATCTCAACGCCGCCAGGATTGAGGATGGTACCACGCCTCTGTTCATGGCAGCCCAGAACGGCAATACCGACTGCCTGATACTCCTGATCGAAGCCGGGGCGGATCTCAACGCTGCCACCATTAAGCGTGGTGTCACCCCCCTGCTCATGGCAGCCCAGAAGGGCAATACCCACTGCCTTAAAATCCTGATCGAAGCCGGGGCGGCTTTCAACGCCAGGACTCCGGATGGCATCACTCCGCTGTTCATGGCTGCTCAGCAAAATAACATCGACAGCCTGAAAATCCTGATCGAAGCCAAGGCGGATCTCAATGCCCAAATTGATGATGGCAGCACCCCGCTGTTCATTGCTGCTGCGAAAGGCAATAGCGACTGCGTGAGTCTCCTTATCAAAGCCGGGGCGGATCTTAACATCTGCCAGACTTCGGATGGCGCCACCCCGCTGTTCATCGCGTCACAGGAGGGCAAGACCGACTGCGTGAAACTCCTGATCAACGCCGGGGCAGATCTCAACGCCCGGACTCAGGATGGCATTACCCCGCTGTTTATCGCTGCCCAACAAAATAACATCGACAGCCTGAAAATCCTGATCGAAGCCAAGGAGGATATCAATGCGCAAACTGAGGATGGTGCCACCCCGCTCTCCATTGCAACCGCGATGGGCAATACCGACTGCGTGGAAGCCCTGATCAAGGCTGGAGCAAAGGAACAAAGACCGTGAAGGCAACAAAAGAAAGGATTTATGTTGCCCAGTGAACATGGCTCTCAGGCGTTCCCATCTTCTGAGTTTTTGAAACAGGTGATTATTTGGCCACAGCCAACTTTGATAGTCGTATAAATGAACTAATATGCTCTTCTCTATCTAACCCACACGGCTTATTTACCAGCAGATGTTCTACTTATTTGTGGCATTGTTCGCTACCCTCTCCCCTTTGACATTGAAGGCTGATCACTGTCCTATTTGTTTGGCTCCCTTCCATGGCCGCAGTGAAGCGCCTGTGGTCGTCAGAACCCAATGTTGCGGCTACTGCTTCGATCTGGACTGTATTTCGAGGTGTTTTGTTAGTCAGCCCATCGGCTCACGCCGGTGCGCGATGTGTCGGCAGGACCCGATGCCTGTGGTGAATCAGAACACCAGTGAATCTCACCCGGATACATTTTTCCCCGATCAGACGTTTTATCGTGCCTGTTTAAATGGGGATCTGGATCAGGTGGAGAGGTCTCTGGCAGAAGGGGTCAATGTCAATGCCGTTATGACTAATGATTTCACTGCCTTGATGTTAGCATCCAACAGAGGGCACACGGATGTCATCGAGCGCCTGATCAATGCTGGGGCAAACCTTGACGCTGCCCGTTCAAATGGTGCCACCGCACTGTTCATCGCTGCTGAGTACGGTGACAGCGATTGCGTGAAACGCCTGATCATCGCCGGGGCGGTTCTCAACGCCCGCACCAAGACTGGCGCTACCCCGCTGCACGTTGCTGCTGCGAAAGGCAATGCCGACTGCGTAAAACTCCTGATCATCGCCGGGGCGGATCCCAACATCTGCCGGACTTTGGATGGCGTCACCCCGCTGTTCATCGCAACACAGGAGGGCAATACCGACTGCGTGAAACTTCTGATCAACGCCGGGGCAGATCTCAACGCCCGAACTGAGGGTGGCGCTACCCCGCTGTTTATCGCTGCCCAAAAAAATAACATCGACAGCCTGAAAATCCTGATTGAAGCTGAGGCAGATCTCAACACCCGGATTAAGAGTGGTGCCAACCCACCGTTCATCGCAGCCCAGAACGGCAATACCGACTGCCTTAAAATCCTGATCGAAGCCGGAGCGGCTCTCAACGGCAGGACTTCGGATGGTGCCACCCCGCTGTTCATGGCAGCCCAGAACGGCAATACCGACTGCCTTAAAATCCTGATCGGAGCCGGATCGGCTCTCAATGCCGGGACTTCGGATGGTGCCACCCCGCTGTTCATAGCTGCTCAACAAAATAACATCGACAGCCTGAAAATCCTGATCGAAGCCAAGGCGGATATCAATGCGCACATTGAGGATGGCACCACCCCGCTGATCGTTGCTGCTGGGCAAGGCAATACCGACTGCGTGGAACTCCTGATCAACGCCGGGGCGGATCTCAAAGCCCGGACTTTGGATGGCGGCACCCCGCTGTTCGTTGCTGCTGCGCAAGGCAACACCAAATGCGTGGAACTCCTGATCAAAGCGGGAGCGCTTCTCGACGCCCGGACTTTGGATGGCGGCACCCCGCTGTTCGTTGCTGCTGCGCAAGGCAACACCGAATGCGTGGAACTCCTGATCAAAGCGGGAGCGCTTCTCGACGCCCGGACTTTGGATGGCGGCACCCCGCTGTTCGTCGCCACACAGGAGGGCAATACCGACAGCGTGAAACTGCTGATCAACGCCGGGGCAGATCTCAACGCCCGAACTGAGGATGGCGCTACACCGCTGTTTATCGCTGCCCAAAAAAATAACATCGACAGCCTGAAAATCCTGATCGAAGCCGGGGCGGATCTCAACATCGCCAGGATTAAGGATGGTGCCAGTCCTCTTCACATGGCGGCCCGGAAGGGCAATAGCGACTGTGTGAAACTCCTGATCAACGCCGGGACAGATCTCAACGCCCGGACTGAGGATGGTGCCACCCCGCTCTCCATTGCAACCGCGATGGGCAATATCGACTGCATGGAAGCCCTGATCAAGGCTGGAACAAAGGAACAAAGACCGTGAAGGCAACAAAAGAAAGGATTTATGTTGCCCGGTGAACATGGCTCTCAGGTGTTCCCATCTTCTGAGTTTTTGAAACAAGTGATTGTTTGGGCACAGCCAACTTTGATAGCCATAAAAATGAACTAACATGCTTTTTTCTATCTAACCCACACGGATTATTGACCAACACAGATGTTCTACTTATGTCTGGCACTGTTCGCTGCCGTCTCCCCTTTGACACTGAAGGCCGATCACTGTCCTATTTGTCTGGCTCCCTTCCATGGCCGAAGTGAAGCGCCTGTGGTCGTCAAAACCCAATGTTGCGGCCACCTCTTCGATCTGGACTGTCTTTCGATGTGCTTTGTTGATCAGCCCATCGGCTCACGCCAGTGCGCGATGTGTCGGCAAAACCCAATGCCTGTGGTGAATCAGAACACCAGTGAATCTCACCCGGATACATTTTTCCCCGATCAGACTTTTTATGATGCCTGTTTAAACGGAGATCTGGATCAGGTAGAGAGGTCTCTGGCAGAAGGGGTTAATGTCAATGCCGTTATGACTGATGATCTCACGGCCTTGATGTTGGCAGCCATCTGGGGGCACACGGATGTCGTCGAACGCCTGATAAACGCTGGGGCGAACCTTGACGCTGCCGGTTTGAATAGTGCCACCGCACTGTTTATCGCTGCTGAGTTCGATAATACCGACTGCCTGAAATACCTGATCAACGCCGGGGGGGATCTCAACCCCCGGAATGAGGATGGCGCCACCCCGCTGTTCATGGCTGCACAAGAAAATAACATCGAATGCGTGAAACTCCTGATCAACGCCGGGGCGGATCTCGACGACGCCTTGCCGCGTGGTGCCACTCCGCTGTTCGTCGCTGCACAAGAAAATAACACCGAATGCGTGAAACTCCTGATCAACGCCGGGGCGGATCTCAATGCCCGGACTAAGACTGGCGCCACCTCGCTGTTCATGGCTGCTCAGCAAAATAATCTCGACAGCCTGAAAATCCTGATTGAAGCCAAGGCGGATATCAATGCGCAAACTGAGGATGGCATCACTCCGCTGTTCATTGCTGCTATGGAAGGCAATACCGATTGCGTGCAACTCCTGATCAACGCCGGGGCGGATCTCAACGCCCGGACTTCGCATGGCGGCACCCCGCTGTACGTTGCTGCTGTGGAAGGCAATACCGATTGCGTGAAACTCCTGATCAACGCCGGGGCGGATCTCAACGCCCGGATTAAGACTGGCGCCACCCCGCTGTTCGCTGCTGCTGCGGAAGGCAAGACCGACTGCGTGGAACTCCTGATCAACGCCGGGGCCGATCTCAACGCCCGAAGTGACGATGGCGGTACCCCGCTGTTTATCGCTGCCCAGCAAAATAACATCGACAGCCTGAAAATCCTGATCGAAGCCAAGGCGGATATCAATGCGCAAATCGAGGATGGCACCACTCCGCTGTTCGTTGCTGCTGCGAAAGGCAATACCGAGTGCGTGAAACTTCTCATCAACGCTAAGGCAGTGATGGGAACAGAGGCAGTGAAGGAAACAAAAGAAAAACGTCATGCCGTCCAGTAAACAGGGCTCTCAGGTGTTCCCATCTTCTGAGTTTTTGAAACAGATAATTGTTTGGCCACAGCAAACTTTGATAGTCATATAAATGAACTAATATGCTTTTCTGTATCTAACCCACACTGCTTATTGACCAACACAGATGTTCTACTTATGTGTGGCACTGTTCGCTACCCTCTCCCCTTTGACACTGAAGGCCGATCACTGTCCTATTTGTCTGGCTTCCTTCCATGGCCGAAGTGCAGCGCCTGTGGTCGTCAAAACCCACTGTTGTGGTCACCGCTTCGATCTGGACTGTATTTCGAGGTGTTTTTTTAATCAGCCCATCGGCTCACGCCGGTGCGCGATGTGTCGGCAAAACCCGATGCCTGTGGTGAATCAGAACACCAGTGAATCTCACCCGGATACATTTTTCCCCGATCAGACGTTTTATGATGCCTGTTTTGACGGGGATCTGGATCAGGTGGAGAGGTCACTGGCAGAAGGAGTCAATGTCAATGCGGTTATGACTGATGATTTCACTGCCTTGATGTTGGCATCCGGCAGGGGGCACAGGGACGTCGTCGAACGCCTGATCGAAGCTGAGGCAGACGTCAACGCCGCCTTGTCGAATGGCGTCACCCCGCTGCACATCGCTGCACAGCAAAATAACTACGACTGCGTAAAAATCCTGATCGAAGCTGAGGCAGATCTCAACGCCGCCATGTCGGGTGGCACCACACCGCTGATGATGGCTGTCTATAGAAATAACATCGTCTGCATGAAACTCCTGATCAACGCCGGGGCGGATTTCAACGCTGCCTTGTCCGATGGCAGCACCCCGCTGTTCATGGCTGCTCAGCAAAATGACATCGACTGCCTGACAGCCCTGATCGAAGCCGGAGCGGAGCTCAACGCCGCTCGGACTACAGATGGCACCACCCCGCTGGTCATCGCTGTTACATTGGGCCATACCGACTGCGTGAAAGCCCTGATTAAAGCCAAGGCGAGTCTCAACGCCGCCATGTCGGATGGCTCCACAGCGCTGTTGTTCGCTGCCCAAGAAAATGACACTGACTGCGTGAAACTCCTTCTCGACGCCGGGGCGGATCTCAATGCCCAGAGCGAGGATGGCCACACCCCGCTGTTTAACGCAGCCCTGAAGGGCAATTCCGACTGCGTGAAACGCCTGATCAACGCCGGGGCGGATCTCAACGCCACCATGTCGGATGGCGCCACTGCTCTGTTCATTGCTGCTGGAATAGGCAACACCGACTGCGTGGAAATCCTGATCAAAGCGGGAGCACTTCTCAACGCCCGGACTTCCGATGGCGCCACCCCTCTGCTCGTTGCTGCTTTGAAAGGCAATACCGACTGCTTGAAACTCCTGATCAACGCCGGGGCGGATCTCAACGCTCACACTAAGACTGGCTCCACCCCGCTGCACTTTGCTGCTTCGAAAGGCAATACCGGCTGCGTGAAATTCCTGATCAACGCCGGGGCGGATCTCAATGCTGTGAGGACTACAGATGGTGCCACCCCGCTCTCCATTGCAATCGCGAAGGGCAATACCGACTGCGTGGAGGCCCTGATCAAGGCTGGAGCAAAGTAGGGAACTGAGGTCAGGAAGAGAACAAAAGAAAGGCGTTGTGTTATCCAGTAGGTACATGGCCCGTAACCGTGACAAATCTTCATAAAAATCACGTACCTATATTGTTTTTCTTGGAAAAAATATAAAACAGGGTGTTAATGGCGTAGACAATATTGAATCAAAGCCTGCCGGATGCTTTGTTTTGTGCTCAAAAATAACAATGGGTACACAACGCCCTCTGCCTCAGAAAAGCGATAGATTGTTCGCAATTGGAGTTTTGGATCAACATAATCGTGATAAGTTGTGAGCCCAAGTTCTGCCGCCTCTATACACAATGGAGCACTGTCAGGATGTCCATTCACTCTTTTCTCAAATCCAACAATAAAGCCATCAAGAAGCTCCTGAGCCGCTACCTGTCCGATGTGTCGAGCTAAATAATAAAACCTGTCATGAAGCTGACATTGGAAAGCTAGTGAATACTCAAACTTCATCAATAAGCCCTTTCAATCCAGCCCGAAGGTCGGAAGATGATACGGTTCGGCCTGCCTGAACATCTTTTTCGGCAAAAGATAGCAATCGTAGTAGAGCCATTTGTTCCTGCTGCATCTCAAACTGGACAGGATCTTGAACTACATACAAAGGTTCCCCATTTTGGGTTACAACTACAGGCTCTGATACATCCATAGAAGCCAGCTTTTTCTTGAAGGCCGATACCGTTGTGATGCGAGGTGAGGTTGATGAGCTCATGCTTGACTCCAATAATGAAAAATTTATCAGTCAAAGGATAAGCCCAATTAACGAAAAAGTCCATATATGGGCACTATATGGACTTGTTGTAAATTGCTAGTCTTTACGCTTTATCAGGGTTCGCCATTAAATAGTCAGGTGTAGTGCGAAAAACCACCGCCTTACATCTTTCTTACCAACCATTATACTTTGCCTGAACTAATCCATTGGATTACATTCTAATGCATACGGTCGTTGAGCTGAAAAACTATCAGGACGAAGCTGAGAGCCTTCTATCCAGTGAGGAACGCCGCCATATCATTGATTACCTGGTGGCAAACCCTGAGGCTGGTGAGATCATGAAGGGTACAGGCGGCATCCGTAAGCTCCGGTGGCGAAGAGGTGCATCAGGCAAGAGTGGTGGAGTGCAGATTATTCACTTCTACAAGAATCCATCAATGCCCCTGTTCCTGCTCACGGTTTATGGGAAAAACCAACAGGAAAACCTGTCAAAGGCAGACCGCAACACCATGAAACAGTTAGTCACTCTACTCGAAAGAGGATGGAAAAAATGGAAAGCGTAGCGAACAGCATTATCCAGGGCCTTGAAGAGGCCGTAACCTACACAAAAGGTGAGAATACAGGTGCGATCGTCCATGAGGTGACACCCCTGGACATCAAAGGCATTCGCCAGCAGCTCGATATGACTCAGGAAGAGTTTGCCCAGGCTGTAGGTGTAAAACTCCCCACCCTTCGCCACTGGGAGCGGGGTGACCGCAAACCGAACGGCCCTGCCCGTGTATTGCTGAACCTGCTCGCCAGAGAACCCAAACAGATTGTCGCCATGCTAGGGCTGGCTCATTCCTGAATCATCGGCTGGTAATGTTTTTGCTGCTATTTATGTGGTTGTTTTTTAGTGCGTTTAGTATTCCATTTTCTAATACTTTTCTTAAGCATCTTCATTACTGCTTTGTTCTTATCAATCTTGCCACCTGCTTTTCTAATCCACCGCAGGCGGGCTTCATGGCCTCTGCTTTCTGGCGTTCCCTTCCATTGTTTTCTCATGTGAGCCTCCTTGTGGATTTTCCACTTTAGGTACTACGGCCATCCGTTTTAGCCAGGTATTCAAATGCGGTCTTTTATCCTCATCGCACTGACCCACAATCGCCAACCGTGCCGCCGTAATGTCGGTCTCGGACTGAGTTGGTACATGGCCCGTAAGCACGGCCCTGGTTGTTCCCATCTTCTGAGTTTTTGAAACAAGTGATTATTCAACCAAAGCAAACGTTGAGAGACACATAAATGAACTATCATTCCTTTCCTGTACCCAAGCCGCAGCAGTTATCGACAGGCACAGAATGTTCTACATATATCTGGCATTACTCGCCGCTCTCTCCCCATGGACACTGAAGGCCGATCAGTGTCCTATTTGTCTGGCTCCCTTCCATGGCCGAAGTTTAGCGCCTGTGGTTGTCAAAACCCATTGTTGTGGCCACCTCTTTGATCTGGACTGTCTTTCGAAGTCTTTTGTTAAACAGCCCATCGGCTCACGCCGCTGCGCGATGTGTCGGCAAGATCCGATGCCTTTGGTGAATCAGAACACCAGTGAAGCTTACCCGGATGCATTTTTCCCCGATCAGGCGTTTTATCGTGCCTGTATATATGGGGATTTGGATCAGGTGGAGAGGTCACTGGCAGAAGGAGTCAATGTCAATACCGTTATGATTGGTGGCTTTACTGCCCTGATGTTAGCATCCAGCAGGGGTCACACGGATGTCGTCAAACGCCTGATAAACGCTGGGGCGAACCTCGACACTGCCCGTACGAACGGTGCCACCGCACTGTTAACCGCTACTGAGTTCGGTCATACAGACTGCGTGAAACTCCTGATCAACGCCGGGGCTAATCTCAATGCCGCCAGGACTTCGGATGGCGCCACACCGCTTTTCATCGCAAC
Organism: Endozoicomonas sp. ALD068; assembly: GCF_049310145.1. Classification (NCBI taxonomy): domain Bacteria; kingdom Pseudomonadati; phylum Pseudomonadota; class Gammaproteobacteria; order Oceanospirillales; family Endozoicomonadaceae; genus Endozoicomonas; species Endozoicomonas sp. ALD068. Next base: position 5,934,254 of record NZ_JBLYNU010000004.1, on the reverse strand, counting down.
CTGGAAGGGCAACAGCGACTGCGTAAAACTCCTGATCGAGGCCGGGGCGGATCTGAACCTCCCCCGGACTTCAGATGGCTCCGCACCGCTTTTCATCACAGCCCAGAAAGGCAATACCGACTGCATGGAAATCCTGATCAAGGCCGGGGCGGATCTCGACGCCCAGACTAAGGATAGCGCCACCCCGCTATACATCGCAGCTCAGGTGGGCAATACCGACTGCGTGCAACGCCTGATCGACGCCGGGGCGAATCTCAACCCTCCCCTGAATTCAGATGGCGCCAGCCCGTTGCTCATCGCTGCGGCAAAAGGCAATATCAACTGCCTGAAAGCCCTGATCAAAGCCAAGGCGAATCTCGACGCCCGAACCGAGAATGGCGACACCCCCCTGCTTATTGCTGCCCAACAAAATAACATCGACTGCGTGAAACTCCTGACCGAGGCCGGGGCGGATCTCAACGCCCGGAATGAGAATGGCGCCACCCCGCTTTTCGTCGCTGCCCAGGAGGGTAATACCGACATTTTGAAACTCCTGATCAACGCCGGGGCAGATCTCAATGCCCGGAATGAGAATGGCGCCACCCCACTTTTCGTCGCTGCCGAGGAGGGCAATAGCGACTGTTTGAAACTCCTGATCAACGCCGGGGCGGATCTCGATGCCCGGAATAAGAATCACGCCACCCCGCTTTACATCGCTGTCCAGGAGGGCAATACCGACTGCGTGAAACTGCTGATCAACGCCGGGGCGAATATCAACATCGCCAGGACTCCGGGTGGCGCCACCCCGCTGTTCGTCGCGGCCCTGAAGGGTAATACCGACTGTTTGAAACTCCTGATCAACGCCGGGGCGGATGTGAACGCCCGGACTGAGGATGGTGCCACCCCGCTATTCATCGCTGCTGTGCTAGGCAATATCGAATGCATGAAACGCCTGATCAAGGCCGGGGCGGACCTTAACGCCGCCCGGAGTAGTGATGGCGCCACCCCACTCTTCTTTGCGGCACAAGAAAATAAAATCGAATGCCTGCAAGCCCTGATCGAAGCCAAGGTGGATCTCAGCGCACAAACTGAGGATGGGGTCACCGCACTGTTCATGGCTGTCCAGGAAAATAGCGTCGACTCCGTGAAACTCCTGATCAACGCCGGGGCGAACCTCAACGCCCAGACCGATAACGGCTCCACTCCACTGTTCGCTGCTGCTGCGAAAGGCAATACCGACTGCATGAAACTCCTGATCAACGCCGGGGCGGATCTCAACGCCGTCAGGATTACGGATGGTGCCACCCCACTGTTCGCTGCCACTGCGAAAGGCAATACCGACTGCGTGCAGCTCCTGATCAACGCCGGGGCGGATCTCAACGCCGCCAGGTTGGATGGCGCCACACCGCTGTCCTTCGCTATACAAGAAAATAACACCGAGTGCTTGAAACTCCTGGTCAACGCCGGGGTGGATCTCAACGTCCCCCGGGCTTCAGATGGCGCCACCCCGCTGCTCATCGCAGTCTGGCAAGGCCATACCGATTGCGTGGAAATCCTGATCAGTGGCGGGGCAGATCCCCATGTCGCCAGTACCATGGATGGCATCACCCCAGTCACCCCACTTTACATCGCATTCCTGAAAGGCGATGCCGGCTGCGTGGCAGTCCTGATCAAGGCTGGAGCAAAATAGGGAACCAAGACCATGAAGGCAACCAAAGAAAGGATTTGTGTTGTCCAGTGAACATGGCTCTCAGGTGTTCCCATCTTCTGAGTTTTTGAAACAGGTAATTGTTTGGCCACAGCGAACTTTGATAGCCATACAAATGAACTAACATGCTTTTTTGTATCAAACCTACACTGCTTCTTGACCAATACAGATGTTTTACTTATATGTGGCATTGTTCGCTACCCTCTCCCCATGGACACTGAAGGCTGATCACTGTCCTATTTGTTTGGCTCCCTTCCATGGCCGAAGTGAAGCGCCTGTGGTCGTCAAAACCCAATGCTGTGGTCACCTCTTCGATCTGGACTGTATTTCGAAGTGTTTTGTTGATCAGCCCATTGGCTCCCGCCAGTGCGCAATGTGTCGGCAAAACCCGATGCCGGTGGTGAATCAGAACACCAGTGAATCTCACCCGGATACATTTTTCCCCGATCAGGTGTTTTTTGATGCCTGTTATGACGGGGATTTGGATCAGGTAGAGAGGTCATTGGCAAATGGAGTCAATGTCAATGCCGTTATACATGATGATTTCACTGGCTTGATGTTGGCATCTGACGGGGGGCACGAGGCAATCGTTGAACGCCTGATCAGCGCCGGGGCGAATCTCAACGCCACCTCCACAGGTGGAGCCACCGCAATATTCTTTGCTGTCCAGGAGAATAACATCGATTGCGTGAAGCTCCTGATCAACGCCGGGGCGGATGTTAACGCCACCTTTTCAAATGGTGCCACCGCACTGTTGATCGCTGCCAAGGAGGGCAATACCGACTGCATGAAACTCCTGATCAACGCCGGGGCGGATATCAACGCCGCCTTGTTGGATGGCGCCACACCGCTGTTCTTCGCTGCCCAAGAAAATAACATCGAATGCGTGGAACTCCTGATCAACGCCGGGGCGAATCTCAACGCCAGGACTGAGAATGGTACAACCCCGCTATTCGTCGCTGCCCTGAGAGGCAATACCGACTGCGTGAAAGCCCTGACCGAAGCCAACGCAGATCTCAACGCGAGAAATAAGAATGGTGCAACCCCGCTTCTCATCGCAGTCTGGCTAGGCCATACCGATTGCGTGGAAATACTGATCCAGGTCGGGGCGGATCTTAAGGCCACCAGGACTTCGGACGGCGCCACCCCGCTGTTCATCGCAGTTCAGAAAAATAACACCGACTGCGTGAAACTTCTGATCAAGGCCGGGGCGAATCTCAACGCCCGGACTATTGATGGCACCACCGCGCTGTTCACTGCAGCCCTGAATGGCCATACCGATTGCATGGAAACCCTGATCCACGTCGGAGCGAATCTCAATGCTGCCAGGACTTCAGATGGTGCCACCCCGCTGTTCATCGCAGCCCTGAATGGCGATACCGACTGCGTAGAACGCCTGATCAATGCCGGGGCAGATCTCGACGCCGCCAGGACTTCAGATGGCGCCACCCCACTCTACATCGCAACCGCGATGGGCAATACCGACTGCATGGAAGCCCTGATCAAGGCTGGAGCAAAGTAGGGAACAAAGGCCGTGAAGGCAACAAAAGAAAGGCGTTACTTTGTCCAGTAAAAACGACTCTCAGGTGTTCCCATCTTCTGAATTTTTTTTTAAAACAGGTGATTATTTAGTCACAGCAAGCTTTGATAGCCATATAAATGAACTACCATTCCTTTTTTTGTATCCAACCCACACTACTAACCAACACAGATGTTCTTCTTATATATGGCATTGTTCGCTACCCTCTCCCCATGGACACTGGAAGCTGATCCCTGTCCTATTTGTTTAGCTCACTTCCATGACCGTCATGAAGCGCCTGTGGTCGTCAAAACCCAATGTTGCGGTCACCGCTTCGATCTGGACTGTCTTTCGATGTGCTTTGTTGATCAGCCCATCGGCTCACGCCAGTGCGCGATGTGTCGGCAAAACCCGATGCCTGTGGTGAATCAGAACACCAGTGAAGCTTACCCGGATACATTTTTCCCCGATCAGACTTTTTATAATGCCTGTTTAAACGGGGATCTGAATCAGGTAGAGAGGTCGCTGGCAGAAGGAGTCAATGTCAATGCGGTTATGGTTGGTGGCTTCACTGCTTTGATGTTGGCATCCCAAAACGGGAACAAGACTGTCGTCCAACGCCTGATAGAAGCCGGGGCGGACGTCGACGCCGCCTTGTCGAATGGCGCCAGCCCGCTGCTCATCGCTGCACATCATAATAACGATGACTGCGTAAAAATCCTGATCGAAGCTGAGGCAGATCTCAACGCCGCCATGTCGAGTGGCGCCACATCGCTGTTCATTGCTGCCCAGGAAAATAACATTGTCTGCGTGAAACTCCTGGTCAACGCCGGGGCGGATCTCAACGCCGCCTTGTCGGATGGCACCACCCCGCTGGTCATCGCTGCCCAAGAAAATAACATCGACTGCTTGACAGCCCTGATCGAAGCCGGGGCGGATCTCAACGCCCAGACCGATGATGGCTCCACCCCGCTGCTCATCGCAGCCTGGAAAGGCAATACCGACTGCGTGAAAGCCCTGATCGAAGCCAAGGCGAATCTCAACGCCGCCATGTTGGATGGCGCCACACCGTTGCTCACCGCTGCTCAAGAAAATAACACTGACTGCGTGGAAATCCTGATCAACGCCGGGGCGGATCTTAACGCCGCCATGTCGGATGGCTGCACTCCTCTATTCATCGCAGTCCAGAAGGGCAACATCGACTGCGTGAAACTCCTTCTCGATGCCGGGGCAGATATCAGCGTCCGGACTGAGGATGGCGCCACCTCGCTGTTCATCGCAGCCCTGAAGGGCAATACCGACTGCCTGAAAATACTGATCAACGCAGGGGCAGATCTCAACGCCCAGGCCGAGGATGGCTCCACCCCGCTGTTTATCGCAGCCCTGGTGGGCAATCCCGATTGCGTGAAACTCCTGATCAATGCCGGGGCGGATCTCAACACTGCCAGAATTACGGATCGTGCCACCCCGCTGTCCGTTGCTGCTGCAAGAGGCAATTCCGACTGCGTGAAACTCCTGATCAACGCCGGGGCAGAGTAGGGAACAGAGGCGATGAAGGAAAGAAAGGCGTTGTGTTAACCGGTAAACCCGCCTCTGGGTGTTTCCATCTTCCGAGTTTTTAAAACAGGTGATTATACCAATCGAACTTTCTAACTCCCTATTGCGCTGAAGATTTGAGCCTTAATCCTGCGTTGGCGATCGTCGCCATAGCTAAGGCTATGACTCCTCACGCCGCCTTGTCTTAAGGCTCAAATCTCCATGCTCATCACGGGAGTTAGAAAGCACGATTGGTATTATTTAGCCACAGCGGACTTTATAGTCACACAATTGAACTTTTGTACTGCTCTTATGTCTAACCAACACTGCATTATTGACTGACACAGATGTTCTACTTATGGATGGCATGGCTCGCACTCTTCTTCCCATGGAAACTGACGTAACGTCGGAGCCCGATGTATGTCCTATTTGTTTGGCTAATTTCCATGGCCGCGATGTGGCGCCAGTAGACGTCAAAACCCAATGTCTAACCCAGTGTGGCCACCGCTTCCATCTGGACTGTATTTCGAAACAATTCATTTTTGAACCGATCGGCTCACGCCGATGCGCGATGTGTCGGGAATGCCCGATGCCTGTGGTGAATCAGAAGACCAGTGAATCCCACCCAGATACATTTTTCCCCGATCAGGTGTTTTATGATGCCTGTTATGACGGGGATTTGATTCAGGTGGAGAGGTCACTGGCAGCAGGAGTCTGTGTCAACGCCGTTATGACTGATGATTTCACTGCCCTGATCGTAGCATCCAGTGAGGGGCACATAGACGTCGTCGAACGTTTGATAAAAGACGGGGCGGACGTCAATGTTGCCCGGGCCACGGATGGCGCCACCTCGCTGTTCTACGCTGCACAAGAAAATAACACCGACATTGGGAAACTCCTGATCGACTCCGGGGCGAATCTCAACACCCCCCGGACTTCGGATGGCGCCACCCCGCTGTTCTTCGCTGCACAAGAGAATAACAGCGACTTTGTGACACTCATGATCGAAGCTGGAGCGGATCTCAACGCCGCCAGGACTTCGGATGGCACTACCCCGCTGTCCATCGCAACCAAGATGGGCAATAGCGACTGCGTGGAACTCCTGACCAACGCCGGGGCAAAGTAAGGACGGGAAAGCAAGAAAGGCCTTGTGCTATTCAGTAAAGTAAAGCTGGACACCCGCCTTCTGGCCCTGCTCCACGCCGAGCAGGATCAGGAAGAACTCTGTGTCAGCCAGTTGAATCGATTTCTGATTGCCAGAGCCCGAGAAGTGGCGTTTCGGCTGGCTGGGGATCTGGTGAAACCAAAGCAGGAGGAGACTGCAAGCTGTCACCCTGAATGCCTGACCACATATTCACGCAAAGCTTCATCCATACGGGTCTGCCAGCCTTTGCCAGTGGCGCGGAAAAATTCAACCACCTCGGGTGACAGCCGGATAGAAATCCGCTCCTTGGTCTGTTCGGCCTTGGGTCGCCCCACTGGTCGTAGTTGTTTGAACTCCTCGTCAGTAAGTTCATATGTGTCAGGATCAGCGGCAATGCCTGCATTGATGGCTGCCTCTTCTTCGTCGGTGTTCATCTGGATCCACCGACCGGATTTAGTCTTGATTCGCATAAGCAGTTTTCTCCCGGTTATTAGCTTTTCGAAGGGAAATAATACGTCGCGTCTCACCACGATCGGTGTACACCACGCAATAAAGTCGCTCACCCCAGAGGGCAAAACCAACCATGCGCTGCTCTCCATAGTCAAAGCGTTGGTCTTTCCATGCACAGAGTGTATCCCACTCCAAGCGCTCTGCCTCAGTTTTGCTTTCACCGTCCGGTTTAGCCACAGCAAACTTTGATTGACACATAAATGAACTAACATGCTTTTTTTGTATCTAACCCGCATTACATATTGACCAACACAGATGTTCTACTTATATGTGGCGTTGTTCGCTACTCTCTCCCCATATACAGTCAAGGCCGATCAGTGTCCTATTTGTTTGACTTACTTTCATGGCCGAAGTGTCACGCCTGTGGTCGTCAAAACCGGATGTTGTGGCCACCTCTTCGATCTGGACTGTATTTCGAAGTGTTTTGTCGATCAGCCCATCGGCTCAAGACGGTGCGCAATGTGTCGGCAAGACCCGATGCCTGTGTTGAATCTGGACACCGGTGTATCTCACCCGGATGCATTCTTCCCCGATCTGACGTTTTTTCGTGCCTGTTTTGAAGGGGATTTGGATGTGGTGGAGAAGTCACTGGCAGAAGGAGTCAATGTCAATGCCCATGACATTACGAATGATGATTACACCCCCTTAATGATGGCATCCATCGGGGGGCATATGGCGGTCGCCGAATGCCTGATCAACGCCGGGGCGAATCTCGACGCCGTCTGTGAGAGCGGTGCTACCGCACTGTTCATCGCTGCAATAGAAAATAACACCGACTGCGTGAAACTCCTGATCAAAGCCGGGGCGGATCCCAACATTGCCTTACCGGATGGCACCACCCCGTTGTACATCGTAGCCGAGATGGGCAATATCGTCTGCTTGAAAGCCCTGATCGACGCCGGGGCGGATCTCAACACCAGCTTGCCGGATGGCGCCACCTCGCTGCTCATCGCTGCCCAGAATGGCAATACTGACTGTGTGAGACTCCTGATTGAAGCCGGGGCGGATCTCGACGCAGTCTTGTCGGGTGGCTTCACTCCACTATTCATCGCAGCCGAGATGGGCAATACCGACTGCGTGAAAGCCCTGATCGACGCCGGGGCGGATCTCAATGCCCGGAATAAGGATGGCGCCACCTCGCTGCTCATCGCTGCCCAGAACAACAATATTGACTGCGTGAAACTCCTGATTGAAGCCGGGGCGGATCTTGACGCCGCCTTGTCGGATGGCTCCACTCCTCTGTTCATCGCAGCTGCGAAAGGCAATACCGACTGCGTGAAACGCCTGATCGAAGCCAAGGCAAAACTCAATGCCCTGACTCAAGATGGCGCTACCCCGCTGCTCATCGCTATACAAGAAAATAACACCGCCTGCGTAAAACTCCTGTGCAACGCCGGGGCGGATCCCAACGCCCCAGCTAACGATGGCACCACCCCGCTGTACATCGCTGCTGCAAAAGGCTATACCGATTGCCTGAAAGCCCTGATCGAAGCCAAGGCAGACCCCAACGTCAGGGCAAAGGAAGACAGCACTCCGCTGATCATTGCTGCTGCGAGAGGTCATATCGACTGCCTGAAAGCTCTGATCGAAGCAGGGGCGGATCTCAACGCACAAAATAAGGAGGGCGTCACCCCGCTGTTCATCGCTGCACAGGAAAATCACATCGACTGCGTGAAACTCCTGATCAACGACGGAGCGGATCCCAACACTATACTGTCGAATGGCTGCACTCCGCTGATCAGCTCTGCTGCGATGGGCTACAGCGACTGCGTAAAGCTCCTGATCAACGCTGGGGCGGATCTCGAAGCCAGCTTGTCAGATGGTGCCACCCCGCTGTACATCGCAGCCCAGAATGGCAATACCGACTGTGTGGAATCCCTGATCGAAGCCAAGGCTGACCTCAACGCCAGGAATAAGGAAGGCTGCACCCCGCTGCTGATCGCTGCTGCGAATGGCCATACTGACTGCGTGGAACTCCTGATCAATGCCGGGGCAGATCTCAACACCCAGACCAAGGATGGCGGCACCCCGCTGTTTTTGGCTGCACAAGAAAATCACGCCGACTGTGTGAAACGCCTGATCGAAGCCGGGGCGGACCTCAACATCCGGACTAAGGTTGGCGCCACCCCGCTGTTAATCGCTGCCAAGGAAAATAACATAGACTCCCTGAAACTCCTGATCGAAGCTGAGGCAGATCTCGACGCCAGGACTGAGGATGGCAGAACCCCCCTATTCATTGCAGCCGAGATGGGCAATAGCGACTCCGTGGAACGCTTGGTCAACGCCGGGGCCGATCTCGACGCCCGAAGGACTGAGGATGGTGCGACTCCGCTTTTAATCGCCGCTGAGGAGGGTAATACCGAGGGTCTGAAACTCCTGATCAGGGCCGAGGCAGATATCAACGCCGCCTTGTCGAATGGCACCACCCCACTTGCCATCGCAACCGAGATGGGCAATACCAACTGCGTGGAACTCCTGACCAACGCCGGGGCAAGATAAGGAGAGGAAAACAAGAGAGGCCTTGTGCTATCGAGTAAACAAAACTTTCAGGTGTTCCGATCTTCTGAGTTTTTGAAATAGGTGATTATCTGGCCACAGCAAACTTTGATAGCCAGATAAATGAACTAATACCAATCGAACTTTCTAACTCCCTATTGCGCTGAAGATTTGAGCCTTAATCCTGCGTTGGCGATCGTCGCCATAGCTAAGGCTATGACTCCTCACGCCGCCTTGTCTTAAGGCTCAAATCTCCATGCTCATCACGGGATTTAGAAAGTACGATTGGTATAACATGCTTTTTTGCATCCAACCCACACTGCTTATTGACCAACACAGATGTTCTACTTATATGTGGCATTGCTCGCTACCCTCACCCCATGGGCACTGAAGGCCGATCACTGTCCCATTTGTTTGGCTAACTTCCATGACCGAAGTGGAGCGCCTGTGGTCGTTAAAACCCAATGTTGTGGTCACCGCTTCGATCTGGACTGCCTTTCGATGTGCTTTGTTGATCAGCCCATCGGCGCACGCCGATGCGCGATGTGTCGGCAAAACCCGATGCCTGTGGTGAATCAGAACACCAGTGAATCTCACCCGGATACATTCTTCCCCGATCAGACGTTTTATCTTGCCTGTTTTAACGGGGATCTGGATCAGGTAGAGAGTTCACTGGCAGAAGGAGTCAATGTCAATGCCTTTAGGACTGATGATTTCACAGCCTTGATGTTAGCATGCCACAGTGGACATACGGATGTCGTCGTACGCCTGATCAACACGGGAGCAAACCACGACGCTGCCCGTTCTAATGGTGCCACCGCTCTGTTCATCGCTGCTGAGTTCGGTAATACCGAGTGCGTGAAACGCCTGATCAACGCCGGGGCAGATATCAACGCCCGGACCAGGTCTGGCGCCACGCCGCTGCACGTTGCTGCTGCGAAAGGCCATACCGACTGTGTGAAACTCCTGATCAACGCCAGGGCGGATATCAACGCGCAAACTGAGCATGGCGCCACCCCGTTGTTCATTGCTACACAAGAAAATAACACCGACTGCGTTAAAATACTGATCAATGCCAGAGCGGATCTCAACGCTTTCAGGATCAGGGATGGCACCACCCCGCTGTACATCGCCACCCTGAGTAATAGCATCGAGTGCGTGAAACTCTTCATCAACGCCGGGGCAGATATCAACGCCCGGTCCAGGAAAGGCATCACAGCGCTGCACGTTGCTGCTGCGTTAGGCAATACCGACTGCCTGAAACTCCTGATCAACGCCGGGGCGGACATCAACGCCCGGAATAAAGATGGCGCCACCCCGCTGTACATGGCAGCGCAGAATGGCAATACCGGCTGCCTGAAAATCCTGATCGAAGCCGGAGCGGATCTCAACGCCGCCAGGATTACGACTGGTGCTACCCCTCTGTTCATCGCAGCTCAGAATGACCATACCGAGTGCCTGAAACTCCTGACCGAGGCCGGGGCAAAGTAGGAAACAGTGGCGGTCAGAGAAACAAAAGAAAGATCTTGTGCTCTCCAGTAAATACACCTTTCAGGTGTTCCCATCTCCTGAGTTTTTGAAGCAGGTGATTATCTGGCCACAGCAAACTTTGATAGCCGAATAAATGAACTAACATGCTTTTTTGCATCCAACTCACACTGCTTATTGACCAACACAGATGTTCTACTTATATGCGGCATTGTTCGTTGCCCTTTCTCCATGGACACTCAAGGCCGATCACTGTCCTATTTGTTTGGCTAACTTCCATGACCGAAGTGGAGCGCCTGTGATCGTTAAAACCCAATGTTGTGGTCAACGCTTCGATCTGGACTGTCTTTCGATGTGCTTTGTTGATCAGCCCATCGGCGCACGCCGGTGCGCGATGTGTCGGCAAAACCCGATGCCTGTGGTGAATCAGAACACCAGTGAATCTCACCCGGATACATTCTTCCCCGATCAGACGTTTTATCTTGCCTGTTTTAACGGGGATCTGGAACAGGTGGAGAGGTCACTGGCAGAAGGAGTCAATGTCAATGCTGTTATGATTGGTGGCTTCACTGCCTTGATATTGGCATCCCTCTGGGGGCATACGGAAGTCGTCGAACACCTGATCAACGCTGGGGCGAACCCCGACACTGCCAATACCCTTTCGAATAATGCCACCGCACTGATCATCGCTGCTGATTGTGGTAATACCCTCTGCGTGAAAAGCCTGATCAACGCAGGGGCGAATCTCAACGCCCGGACTGGCGGCGGAGCCACCCCGCTATTCATGGCTGCTCAACAAAATAACATCGACAGCCTGAAAATCCTGATCGAAGCCGGGGTGGATCTCAACGCCCAGACTGAGGATGGCGCCTCCCCGCTCTTCGCCGCTGCTGCGCGAGGTAATACCGAATGCCTGAAACTCCTGATCGACGCCGGGGCGGATCTCAACGCCCTGACTAAGGGTGGCGCTACCCCGCTCTTCATCGCAGCCCAAAGGGGCAATAACGTCTGCATGAAACTCCTGATCGACGCCGGGGCGGATCTCAACGTCCAGACTGAGGATGGCGTTACCCCGGTGTTTATCGCTGCCCAAAAAAATAACATCGACAGCCTGAAAATCCTGATTGCAGCCGAGGCAGATATCAACGCCGTGACCAAGAGTGGTGCCAACCCTGCGTTCATCGCTGCCCAGAACGGCAATACCGACTGCCTGATAATCCTGATCGAAGCCGGGGCAGATCAAAACGCCGCCACGATTACGTATGGTGCCACCCCTCTGTTCACGGCAGCCCAGAACGGCAATACTGACTGCCTGAGAATCCTGATCAACGCCGGGGCGGGTGTCAACGCCGCCAGGATTACGGATGCTGCCACCCCTCTGTTCATGGCAGCCCAGAACGGCAATACCGACTGCGTGAAACTCCTGATCAACGCCGGGGCAGATCTCAACGCCGCCAGGATCAACGATGGCGCAACCCCGCTGTTCATCGCATCTCAGGAGGGCAATAGCGACTGCGTGAAACTCCTGATCAACGCCGGGGCAGATCTCAACGCCGCCAGGATCAACGATGGCGCAACCCCGCTGTTCATCGCAGCTCAGGAGGGCAATAGCGACTGCGTGAAACTCCTGATCAACGCCGGGGCGAATCTCAATGCCCGGGTCGAGGATGGTGTCACCTCGCTATACATTGCAGCCGGGTTGGGCAACACCGACTGCGTGAAACTCCTGATCCGGGCCGGGGCGAATCTCAACGCAGCCCTGCCGGATGGCACCACCCCACTTGGCATCGCAACCAAGATGGGCAATACCGATTGCGTGAAGCTCCTGACCGACGCCGGGGCAGAGTTCGGAACAGAGGCAGAGAAGGAAACAAATGAAAGACGTTGATTTGTTCAGTAAACACAGCTCTCAGGGGTTCCTATCTTGCGGGTTGTTGAAATAGGTGATTATCTGCCTACTGCAAATTTAATAACTACCCGATTGAACTATCATATTTTTCCTGTGTCCAAACTGCATTGCTTATTGACTGATATAGATGTTCTACTTATGGACGGCATTGCTCACCCCCCTGTCCCCGGGGATAGTGAAGTACCAGAGGAGGCACATCCCTGTCCTATTTGTTTGACCCATTTTCATGGTCGTGTTATAGCGCCCGTGGTGGTCAAAACCCGATGTTGTGGCCACCTCTTCGATCTGGACTGTATTTCGAAGTGTTTTGTCGATCAGCCCATCGGCTCACGGCGGTGCGCAATGTGCCGACAAGACCCGATGCCTGTGTTGAATCTGAACACCGGGGAGTCTCACCGGGATACGTTTTTCCCTGATCCGACGTTTTTTCGTGCCTGTTTTGAAGGGGATTTGGATCAGGTGGAAAGAACTCTGGCAGGAGGAATCAATGTCAATGTCCATTACATTGCGTATGATGATTTCACTGCCTTGATGATGGCATCCATGAGTGGGCATATGGCGATCGTCGAATGCCTGATCAACGCCGGAGCCAATCTCAACGCCGTCGCTAAGAGCGGTCTTACCGCAGTGATCATAGCTGCACAAAAAAATAACACTGCCTGCCTGAAAAGACTGCTCGAAGCCAAGGCGGATAGCAACGCCCGAACTTCCCATGGCGCCACCGCGCTGTTCATCGCTGCTTCGAAAGGCAATACCGAGTCCGTGAAAGCTCTGATCGAAGCCAAGGCGAATCTCGACACCCAGTCCAGGCAGGGCGCCACCCCGCTGCTCATCGCTGCTTCGAAAGGCAATACCGAGTGCGTGAAAGCCCTCATCAAAGCCGGGGCGGATCTCAACGCCGGGACTAAGGATGGTGCTACCCCGCTGCTTCTGGCAGCCCAGAACGGCAATACCGAATGCCTGAAACTCCTGATCGAAGCCAAGGCAGACCTCAACGTCCGAACTAAAGATGGTAACACCCCGCTGCTCATGGCAGTCGAGATGGGCAATACCGAGTGCGTGAAACTCCTGATTGAAGCCGGGGCAGATCTTGACGCCGCCCTGCTGGATGGCACCTCTCCGCTGCTCATGGCAGTCGAGATGGGCAATATCGACTGCGTGAAACTCCTGATCGAAGCCGGGGCAAATCTTGACGCTGCCCTGCCGGATGGCACCACCCCGCTGCTCATCGCAGCCGAGATGGGCAATACCGAGTGCATGAAACTCCTGATCGAAGGCGGGGCGGATCTCAATGCCCGGACCAAGGGTGGCGCCACCCCGCTGCTCATGGCTGCACAGGAAAATCACGCCGAATGCGTGAAACTCCTGATCGAAGCCAAGGCGGACCTCAACGCCAGGACTAAGGATGGCAGCACCCCGCTTGTCATCGCTGCTGCGAATGGCCATACCGCTTGCGTGAAAGCCCTGCTCAACGCCGGGGTCGATATCAACACTCGTAATGAAGATGGCACCGGCCCACTGTTCATCGCTGCTGCGAATGGCCATACCGATTGCGTGAAAGCCCTGATCGAAGCCAAGGCAGACCTCAACGCCAGGGCTAAGGATGACTTCACCCCACTGATCGTTGCTACTGCGAAAGGCCATCCCGACTGCGTGGAAGCCCTGATCGAAGCCAAGGCAGATCTCAATGCCAGGACTAAGGATGGTGACATCACTGCGCTTTTCATTGCGGCACAGGAAAATCAAATCGACTGTTTGAAACTCCTGATCAAGGCCGGGGCGAATCTCAATGCCCGCTTCAAAGATGGTGCCAACCCGCTCTACATTGCGGCCGAGATGGGCAATACCGCCTGCGTGAAAGCCCTGATCGAAGCCAAGGCGGATCTCAACGCCAAGACTGAGGATGGCGTCACCCCGCTTTTCATTGCGGTACAAAAAAATCACACCGAGTGCGTGAAACTCCTGCTCGACGCCGGGGCAGAGCCTGACGTCCGGACTGAGGATGGCACCACCCCGCTGTTCATCGCTGCTGCGAAAGGCCATACCACTTGCGTAAAAGCCCTGCTCAAAGCCAAGGCAGACCCCGACGCCCGGAACAAGGATGACAGCACCCCGCTAATCATTGCTGCTGCGAGAGGTCATAGCGACTGTGTGAAAACCCTGATCGAAGCCAAGGCGGATCTCAACGCGCGAAATAAGCATGGCGTCACCCCGCTGTTCATCGCTGCACAAGAAAATCACATCGACAGCTTGAAACTCCTGATCAACGACGGAGCGGATCCCAACGTCATCTTGTCGAGTGGCTGCACTCCGCTGTTCAGCGCTGCTGCAGGAGGCCATAGCGAATGCGTAAAACTCCTGATCGAAGCCGGGGCGGACCTCAACGCCCGCATCAAAGATGGTTCTACTCCGCTATACATCGCAGCCCAGAAAGGCAATACCGACTGCGCGAAACTCCTGATCAACGCCGGGGCGGACCTCAACGCCCAGAATAAGGATGGCGCCACCGCGCTGTTCATCGCTGCCCAGGAAAATCACCCCGACTGCGTGAAACTCCTGGCCGACGCCAAGGCAGGTCTCAACCCCCGAACCAAGGATGACGCCACCCCGTTGTTCATCGCTGCCCTGAACAATAACGTCGACTGCCTGAAAATTCTGATCGAAGCCGGGGCGGATCTCAACGCCCGGATCAAGAATGGCGCCACCCCGCTGCACGCCGCTGTTGCACAAAACAATACCGACTGCGTGGAACTCCTGATCAACGCCGGGGCCGATCTCGACGCCCGAAGGACTGAGGATGGTGCGACCCCGCTGTTCATCGCAGCCCGCAAAGGCAATAGCGAGTGTATGAAACTCCTGATCAGGGCCGAGGTAGATATCAACGCTGCCTTGTCGGATGGCACCACCCCACTGGCCATTGCAACCGTGATGGGCAATACCGACTGCGAGAAACTCCTGATCAACGCCGGGGCAGGGCAGGGAACAAAACAAAAGCGTTAGTTATCCGGTAAACACGGCTCTCAGGTGTTCTCATCTTCGGAGTTTTTGAAACAGGTGATTATTTAGTTAGCCACAGCAAACTTTATAGCCATAGAACTGAACTATTTAACTGTTTTTGTATCCAACCTTAAGCACTTATTGACTGGCACACGATGCTCTATTTATGGATAGCGTTGCTCGCACCTCGGCCCCCGGGAATCCTGTCGAACCGTCGGGGGTCGACAAATGCCCTATTTGTTTGACTGGTTTTCATGGCCGTAAAGCAGCGCCTGTGGTCCTCAAAACCCGTTGTTGTGGCCATCACTTCGATCTGGACTGTATTTCGAAGTGTTTTGTTGATCAGCCCATTGGCTCACGTCGATGCGCGATGTGTCGGCAAGACCCGATGCCTCTGCTGGATCTGAACACCGGTGAATCACACCCGGATACATTTTTCCCCGATCAGGCGTTTTATGATGCCTGTTATGACGGGGATTTCGATCAGGTAGTGAGATCACTGGCAGAAGGCGTCAATGTCAATGCCGTAAAGCATGATGATTACACTGCCTTGATGATGGCATCCGACGGGGGGTACGAAACTATCGTCGAACGCCTGATCAACGCCGGGGCGAATCTCAACGCCACCTGTGAGGTGGGTGCCACTGCACTGTTATTCGCTGCCCGGGAAAATCACACCGACTGCGTGGAACTCCTGACCAAAGCCGGTGCGAATCCAAACATACAAACTAAAAATGGTGCAACCCCGCTGTACATCACTGCCCTGAAAAATAACGCAGACTGCATGAAAATCCTGATCGAAGCCAAGGCAGATCTCAACGCCCGGACTGAGGGTGGCATCACTGCGCTGTTCATCGCCGCCCAGGAAAATAGCACCCACTGCATGCAAATCCTGATCGAAGCCGGGGCGGATCTCAACGCCCGGACTGAGGCTGGCGCCACCCCGCTGTTCATCGCAGCCGAGATGGGCCATAGCGACTGCGTGAAAGCCCTGATCGAAGCCGGGGTGGATGTCAAAGCGCAGGCTGAGGATGGTGCCACCCCACTGTTCATGGCAGCACAGAATGGCAATACTGACTGCCTGAAACGCCTGATCAATGCCGGGGCGGATATCAACACTGTCTTGTCGGATGGTGCCACCCCGCTGTCCATCGCTGCAGAGAATGGCCATACCGAGTGCCTGAAACTCCTGATCGAAGCCGGGGCGAATCTCGACACCACCTTGCCGGATGGCGCCACCCCACTGTTAATCGCAGCCGAGATGGGCAATACCGACTGCGTGAAAGCCCTGATCGAAGCCGGGGCTGACATCAAGGCCAGGACTAAGGATGGCAGCACCCCACTGTCCATCGCTGCGCAGAATGACAATACCGACTGCGAAAAACTCCTGATCAACGCTGGGGCAAGGCAGGGAACATAGGCAAGGAAGGGAACAAAAGAAAGGCGTTATGTTATCCGGTAAACACGGCTCTCAGGTGTTCTCATTTTCCGAGTTTTTGATATAGCCATATAGCTGAACCATCGTAATTTTTTTATGTCTGGTTTGTATAACTCATTAAATAACACGAAAACTCTACTTATGGATGCTATTGCTCCCTCCCCTCTCTCCATGGGCGTTGAATTGACGTCGGAAGCCGATGTCTGTTCTATTTGTCACGGTGAGTTCCATGGCCGCAATGTGGCGCCTGTGAACCTCAACCCCAAATGTCAAACCCACTGTGGCCACTACTTCCATCTGGACTGCATTACGGGGCAATTTGTTGATGAGCCCATAGGCTCACGCCGCTGCAAGCTTTGCCGACAAAATCCGATCCCGTTGTTGAATATAAACACCGGTAAATCTTACCCGGATAAATTTTTCCCCGATCAGATGTTCCGTAGTGCCTGTTGTTCCGGGGATTTGCAACAGGTGCAGAAGCTGCTGGCAGAAGGAGTCTATATCAATGCCGTTATGAATGCTGGTTTCACAGCCTTGATGATTGCATCCAGTGAGGGGGTCACAGACCTCGCCGAACTCCTGATTAGACACGGGGCGGACGTCAACGCCGCTCGGGCTGAGGATGGCGTTACCGCGCTGTTCTTCGCTGCAAAAAACAATGACATTGACATTACGAGACTCCTGATCGGTGCCGGGGCGGATCTCAACACCCCCCGGACTTCGGATGGCGCCACCCCGCTGTCCATCGCAGTCCAGGAGGGCTGCACCGAGTGCGCGAGACTCCTGATCTACGCCGGGGCGGATACCAGCGCAGCCTTGTCGAGTGGCATGACCCTGCTGTACATCGCAGCCCTGAGAGGCAATACCGACTGCGTGGAACTCCTGCTCAACGCCGGGCTGGATCCCAACGATGCTTCGTCGATTGGCATCACCCCGCTGTACATCGCAGCCCTGAAAGGCAATACCGACTGCGTGAAACGCCTGATCAATGCCGGTGCGGATCTCAACGCCCGGACCAGGAATGGCTCCACCCCGCTGTCCATCGCAACCAGAATGGGCAATACCGACTGCGTAAAAGTCCTTATCGCGACCGGGAAAAGCCAGGAAGCAAAAGAAAGGCGCGGTGTTCTCCAGTAAACACAGCTTTCAGGTGTTTCCATCTCCTGAGTTCTGAAATGCGTGATGATTTAGCCGCAGCAAACTCAACAGCCATAAAACTGAACTATCGTACTTTTTTTGTGTCTAATTTGTATAACTTACTTGAATATCATGGAGGCTCTACTTATGGATGCCATTGATCTTAATCACCCCCCACTCCCCATCACCACTGAATCAACGTCGGAGGCACATAAATGTGATATTTGTTTCGGTGAGTTCCATGGCCGCGATGTGGCGCCTGCGCAACACAACCCTAAATGTAAAAGCCACTGCGGCCACATCTTCCATCTGGACTGTCTTACGATGCTATCTGTTCATAAGCCCATAGGCTCACGCAGCTGCGGGTATTGCCGAGGAAAGCCGTTCCCTGTGTTGGATACGGAAACCGGTAAATCTTACCCGGAAGAGTTTTTCCCCGACCGGGTGTTTTTAACTGCCTGCTTGACTGGGAATGTGGATCAGGTGAAGAAGTCACTGGCAGCAGGAGTCTATGTCGACGCCGTTGTGGGTAATGGTCTCAATCCCTTGTTGATTGCATCCGCTGAGGGGCACACAGAATTAGCCAAAGTCCTGATTAACAACGGGGCGGACGTCAACGCCGCTATGGCTGAGACAGGCGTTACACCGCTGTTCTCCGCTGCGCTATACAATCGCACCGACATTGTGAGACTGTTGATCAATAACGGGGCGAAGCTCGACATCCCCGAGACTAAGGATGGCCACACCCCGCTGTCCATAGCGACCCAGGTGGGCTCTATCGACTCAGTGAGATTCTTGCTCATCGCCGAGGCGAATCCCAACGTCGTCTTGTCGTCTGGCTGCACCCTGCTCAACATTGCAGTCAAGAAGGGCTCTACCGACTCCGTGAGACTCTTGCTCCTCGCCAAAGCGGATGTCAACGCCCGGAATGAGGATGGCGTCACCCCGCTGTTCTTCGCTGCACAAAACAATCTCACCGAAATTGCGAAACTCCTGATCAACGCCGGGGCAAATCTCAACCCCCCCCGGACTTCGGATGGCGCCACCCCACTGGCCTTGGCAGCCCAGCAGGGCTCTGGCGGCTGCGTGAAACTCCTGCTCGACAGAGGGGTGAATCCCAACACCGCCTTGTTGAATGGCGTCACTCCGCTTTTCGCCGCAGCCCTTAAAGGCAGGATCGACTGCGTGCAACTCCTGCTAGAGAAAGGGCCGGATCTCAACGCCCGGACTAAATACGGCGCCACTGCGCTGTTCGTAGCCGCTGAGGGAGGCCATACCGAATGTTTGAAACGCCTGATCCAGGCCGGGGCAGATATCAACGCTGCCTTGCCGGATGGCACCACCCCGCTGTCCATCGCAACCAGGATGGGCCATACCGAGTGCGTGGAAGCCCTTAACGAGGCCGAGAGAAGCAGGGGAACAGAAGAAGGGCTCTGCATCATCCTGTAAAAACAGCTTTCAGGTGTTTTCATCCCCTGAGTTTTGCAATGCGTGATTATTTAGCCACAAAAAGCTTTATAGCCATAAAACTGAACTATCGTACTTTTTTTGTGTCTAATTTGTATAACTTACTTGAATATCATGGAGGTTCTACTTATGGATGCCATTGATCTTAATCACCTCCCTCTCCCCATCACCACTGAATTAACGTCGGAGGCACATAAATGTGATATTTGTTTCGGTGAGTTCCATGGCCGCGATGTGACGCCTGCGCAACACAACCCTAAATGTGAAAGCCACTGCGGCCACATCTTCCATCTGGACTGTCTTACGATGCTATCTGTTCATAAGCCCATAGGCTCACGCAGCTGCGCGTATTGCCGAGGAAACCCGTTCCCTGTGTTGGATACGGAAACCGGTAAATCTTACCCGGACGAGTTTTTCCCCGACCAGGTATTTTTACGTGCCTGCTGGAATGGGAATGTGGATGGGGTGAAGAAGTCACTGGCAGCAGGAGTCTATGTCGACGCCGTTATGAGTCATGGTTTCAATCCCTTGTTGATTGCATCCACTGAGGGGCACACAGAATTAGCCAAGGTCCTGATTAACAACGGGGCGGACGTCAACGCCGCTATGGCTGAAACAGGCGTTACACCGCTGTTCTTCGCTGCTCAAAACAATCACACCGACATTGTGAACCTGCTGATCAGTAAGGAGGCGAAGCTCGACATCCCCGAGACTAATGCTGGCCACACCCCGCTGTCCATAGCGACCCAGGTGGGCTCTATCGACCCAGTAAGATTCTTGCTCATCGCCGGGGCGAATCCCAACGTCGTCTTGTCGTCTGGCTACACCCTGCTCAGCATTGCAGTCCTGAAGGGCTCTACCGACTCCGTGAGACTCTTGCTCCTCGCCAAAGCGGATGTCAACGCCCGGAATGAGGATGGCGCCACCCCGCTGTTCTTCGCTGCAGAAAAAAATCTCACCGAAATTGCGAAACTCCTGATCGACAACGGGGCAAATCTCAACACCCCCCGGACTTCGGATGGCGCCACCCCGCTGGCCATCGCAGCCCAAGAGGGCTCTGGCGGCTGCGTAAAACTCCTGCTCGACAAAGGGGTGAATCCCAACACCGCCTCGTTGAATGGCGTCACTCCGCTGTGCGCCGCAGCCCTTAAAGGCAAGATCAACTGCTTGCAACTCCTGCTAGAGAAAGGGCCGGATCTCGACGCCCGGACTGAATACGGCACCACTGCGCTGTTCGTAGCTGCCAGGGGAGGCCATACCGAATGTTTGAAACGCCTGATCGGGGCTGGGGCAGATATCAACGCCGCCTTGCCAGATGGCACCACCCCGCTGTCCGTCGCAACCAGGATGGGCCATACCGAGTGCGTGGAAGCCCTTAACGAGGCCGAGACAAGTTGGGGAACAGTAGAAGGGCTCTGCGTCATCCTGTACACACGGCTTTCAGGTGTTTTCATCCCCTGAGTTTTGCAATGCGTGATGATTTAGCCACAGCAAACTCAATGGCCATAAAACTGAACTATCGTACTTTTTTAGTGTCTAAATTTGTATAACTCATTAAATTACACGGGGGTTTTACTTATGAATACAATTAGTCTTTCTGCTCTCACCATGAGCACTGAAGTAACTTCGGAGGCCGATGAATGTAATATTTGTTTCGTTGAGTTCCATGGTCGAGATGTCACGCCTGTGGAAGACGACCCCGAATGTAAAACCCACTGTGGCCATCTCTTCCATCTGAAATGTCTTACGAGGCTATTTTATGGTATGCCCATAGGCTCACGCAGCTGCGCGTATTGCCGAGGAAAGCCGTTCCCTGTGTTGAATATGAAAACCGGCGAATCTTACCCGGATAAGTTTTTCCCCGATAAGAGGTTTTATGATGTCTGTCTTCACGGGGACTTGAATCAGGTGACGAAGTCACTGGCAGAAGGAGTCTATGTCGATGCCGTTATGAAGGGTGATTTCAATGCCTTGTTGATTGCATCCACTGAGGGGCACACAGAATTAGCCAAGGTCCTGATTAACAACGGGGCGGACGTCAACGCCGCTATGGCTGAAACAGGCGTTACACCGCTATTCTTCGCTGCTCAAAACAATCACACCGACATTGTGAAACTGCTGATCAATAAGGGGGCGAAGCTCGACACCCCCGAGACTAAGAATGGCCACACCCCGCTGTCCGTAGCGACCCAGGTGGGCTCTATCGACTCAGTGAGATTCTTGCTCATCGCCGAGGCGAATCCCAACGTCGTCTTGTCGTCTGGCCACACCCTGCTCAGCATTGCAGTCCAGAAGGGCTCTACCGACTCCGTGAGACTCTTGCTCCTCGCCAAAGCGGATGTCAACGCCCGGAATGAGGATGGCGCCACCCCGCTGTTCTTCGCTGCACAAAAAAATCTCACCGAAATTGCGAAACTCCTGATCAACGCCGGGGCAAATCTCAACACCCCCCGGACTTCGGATGGTGCCACCCCACTGGCCTTGGCAGCCCAGCATGGCTTTACCGACTTCGTGAAACTCCTGCTCGACAGAGGGGTGAATCCCAACACCGCCTTGTCGAATGGCGTCACTCCGCTTTACGCCGCAGCCCTTAAAGGCAGGATCGACTGCGTGCAACTCCTGCTAGAGAAAGGGCCGGATCTCAACGCCCGGACTAAATACGGCACCACTGCGCTGTTCGTAGCCGCTGAGGGAGGCCATACCGAATGTTTGAAACGCCTGATCCGGGCCGGGGCAGATATCAACGCCGCCTTGCCGGATGGCACCACCCCGCGGTCCATCGCAACCAGGATGGGCCATACCGACTGCGTAAAAGTCCTTATCGAGACCGAGAAAAGCAAAGAAGCAAAAGAAAAGCGCGATGTTCTCCAGTAAACACAGCTTTCAGGTGTTTCCATCCCCTGAGCTCTGCAATGCGTGATGATTCAGCCACAGCAAACTCAATAGCCATAAAACTGAACTATCGTACTTTTTTAGTGTCTAAATTTGTATAACTCATTAAATTACACGGGGGTTCTGCTTATGAATACAATTAGTCTTTCTGCTCTCACCGTGAGCACTGAAGTAACTTCGGAGGCGGATCAATGTAATATTTGTTTCGTTGAGTTCCATGGTCGAGATGTCACGCCTGTGGAAGACGACCCCGAATGTAAAACCCACTGTGGCCATCTCTTCCATCTGAAATGTCTTACGAGGCTATTTTATGGTATGCCCATAGGCTCACGCAGCTGCGCGTATTGCCGAGGAAAGCCGTTCCCTGTGTTGAATATGAAAACCGGCGAATCTTACCCGGATAAGTTTTTCCCCGATAAGAGGTTTTATGATGTCTGTCTTCACGGGGACTTGAATCAGGTGACGAAGTCACTGGCAGAAGGAGTCTATGTCGATGCCGTTATGAAGGGTGATTTCAATGCCTTGTTGATGGCATCCGGTGAGGGGCATACAACCCTCGCCGAAGTCCTGATTAACCAAGGGGCGGACATCAACGCCGCTATGGCTGAGGATGGCGTTACCCCGCTGTTCTTCGCTGCACAACAAAATCACACCGATATTTTGAAACTCCTGATCAATAAGGGGGCGAAACTCGATTCCCCCCGGACTACGGATGGCTACACCCCGCTGTCCATGGCAGTCCAGCAGGGCTCTAACGACTCCGTGCGACTCTTGCTCATCGCCGGGGCGAATCCCAACGCCGTCTTGTCCTGTGGCATGACCCCGCTGCACATCGCAGCACAGAAAGGCAATATCGAATGCGTGAACCTCTTGCTCATCTACGGGGCGGATATCAGCGCCCGGAATGAGAATGGCGTCACCCCGCTGTTCTTCGCTGCACAAAAAAATCACACCGAAATTGCGAAACTCCTGATCGACGACGGGGCAAATCTCACCCCCCCCCGGACTTCGGATGGCGCCACCCCGCTGACCATGGCAGCCCAGCAGGGCTCTGGCGGCTGCGTGAAACTCCTGCTCGACAGAGGGGTGAATCCCAACACCGCCTTGTTGAATGGCGTCACTCCACTTTACGCCGCTGCCCTTAAAGGCAGGATCGACTGCGTGCAACTCCTGCTAGAGAATGGGCCGGATCTCAACGCCCGGACTGAATACGGCACCACTGCGCTGTTCGTAGCCGCTGAGGGAGGCCATACCGAATGTTTGAAACGCCTGATCCGGGCCGGGGCAGATATCAACGCCGCCTTGCCGGATGGCACCACCCCGCTGTCCATCGCAACCAGGATGGGCCATACCGAGTGCGTGGAAGCCCTGAACGAGGCCGAGAGAAGCAGGGGAACACAAGAAGGGCTCTGCATCATCCTGTAAAAACAGCTTTCAGGTGTTTTTATCCCCTGGGTTTTGCAATGCGTGATTATTTAGCCACAAAAAACTTTTTAGCCACAAAACTGAACTATCTACTTTTTTTTTGTCTAATTCGTATAACTTACTTTAATAACATGAAGGTTCTAATTGTGGATGCCATTAATCTTAATCACCCCCCTCTCCCCATCAGCACTGAATTAACGTCGGAGCCCGATAAATGTGATATTTGTTTTGCTGAGTTCCATGGCCGCAATGTGGCGCCTGCGCAACACAACCCTAAATGTAAAAGCCACTGCGGCCACATCTTCCATCTGGACTGTCTTACGATGCTATCTGTTCATAAGCCCATAGGCTCACGCAGCTGCGCGTATTGCCGAGGAAACCCGTTCCCTGCGTTGGATACGGAAACCGGTAAATCTTACCCGGACGAGTTTTTTCCCGACCAGGCGTTTTCTCGTGCCTGCTGGAATGGGGATGTGGATGAGGTGAAGAAGTCACTGGCAGCAGGAGTCTATGTCAATGCCGTTATGAGTTATGATTTCAATCCCTTGTTGATTGCATCCGCTGAGGGGCACACAGAATTAGCCGAAGTCCTGATTAACAACGGGGCGAACGTCAACGCCACTATGGCTGAGAGAGGCGTTACATCACTGTTCTTCGCTGCGCAAAACAATCACACCGACATTGTGGAACTGCTGATCAGTAAGGGGGCGAAACTCGACCTCTCCCAGACTAAGGATGGCCACACCCCGCTGTCCATGGCGGCCCAGACGGGCTCTATTGACTCCGTGAGACTCTTGATCAACGCCGGGGCGAATCCCAACGCCGTCTTGTCTTGTGGCATGACCCCGCTGCACATCGCAGCACAGAAAGGCAATATCGAATGCGTGAACCTCTTGCTCATCTACGGGGCGGATATCAACGCCCGGAATGAGAATGGCGTCACCCCGCTGTTCTTCGCTGCACAAAAAAATCACACCGAAATTGCGAAACTCCTGATCGACAACGGGGCAAATCTCAACACCCCCCGGATTTCGGATGGCGCTACCCCGCTGTCCATGGCAGCCCAGCAGGGCTCTGGCGGCTGCGTGAAACTCCTGCTCGACAAAGGGGTGAATCCCAACACCGCCTTGTTGAATGGCATCACTCCGCTGTACGCCGCAGCCCTTAGAGGCTGGATCGACTGCGTGCAACTCCTGCTCGAGAAAGGGCCGGATCTCGACGCCCGGACTGAACACGGCACCACTGCGCTGTTCGCAGCTGCTGACGGAGGCCATAGCGAATGTTTGAAACTCCTGCTCAACGCTGGGGCAAATCCCAATGCCGCTTTCTCGGATGGCTTCGCCCCGCTGTCCGTCGCAGTCTTCAAACACAGAAGCAAGTGCGTACAGCTCCTGCTTGAGAAAGGAGCGGATCCGGACGCTGCCCCGACCAATGGCGCCACCCCGCTGTACGTCGCAACCATGATGGGCTATTTCGACTTAGTGGAAGCCATTAACGAGGCTAAGACAAGAAGAACAGAAGAAGGGCCCTGCATCATCCTGTAAACACGGCTTTCAGGTGTTTTCATCTCCTGAGTTCTGAAATGCATGATGATTTAGCCGCAGCAAACTCAACAGCCATAAAGCTGAACTATCGTACTTTTTTTATGTCTAATTTGTATAACTTACTTGAATATCATGGAGGTTCTACTTATGGATGCCATTAATCTTAATCACCCCCCTCTCCCCATCACCACTGAATTAACGTCGGAGGCACATAAATGTGATATTTGTTTCGTTGAGTTCCATGGCCGCGATGTGGCGGCTGTGGAAGACGACTCCAAATGTAAAACCCACTGTGGCCACATCTTCCATTTGCACTGTCTTACGAGGCTATTTTATGTCAAGCCCATAGACTCACGCAGCTGCGGATATTGCCGGGAAAAACCGTTCCCTGTGTTGGATATGAAAACCGGTGAATCTCACCCGGACAAGTTTTTCCCCGACCAGGTGTTTTCACGTGCCTGCTTGAATGGGGATGTGAATCAGGTGAAGAAGTCACTGGCAGAAGGAGTCTATGTCAATGCCGTTATGTGGGATGATTTCAATCCCTTGTTGATTGCATCCGCTATGGGGCACACAGAATTAGCCGAAGTCCTGATTAACAACGGGGCGAACGTCAATGCCGCTATGGCTGAGAATGGCGTTACACCGCTGTTCTTCGCTGCACAAAAAAATCACACCGGCACTGTGAAACTCCTGATCAGTAAGGGGGCGAAACTCGACCCCCCCCAGACCAGTTATGGCGCCACCCCGCTGTCCATCGCAGTCCTGAAAAATAATATCGACTGCGCGAAACTCCTGATCAAAGCCGGGACGAATGTCAACACTCCCATTGCGTATGGCACCGTGCTGCACTTGGCTGCCCGAGAAAATTACACCGATATTGTTAAACTCCTGCTCGAGAAAGGGGCGGATCTCAACGCCCGGACTAAATACGGCACCACTGCGCTGTTCGAAGCTGCCAAGAGAGGCCATATCGAATGTTTGAAACTCCTGATCAGGGCCGGGGCAGATGTCAACGCCGCCTTGCCGGATGGCAGCACACCGCTGTCCGTCGCAACCATGATGGGCCATTTCGACTGCGTGGAAGCCATTAACGAGGCTAAGACAAGAAGAACAGAAGAAGGACTCTGCATCATCCTGTAAACACGGCTTTCAAGTGTTTTCATCCCCTGAGTTTTGCAATGCGTGATGATTTAGCCACAAAAAACTTTGTAGCCATAAAAATGAACTATCGTACTTTTTTTGTGTCTAACTTATATAACTTATTGAATAACATGGAGGTTCTGGTTATGGACGCTATTAATCCTCACCGTCTTCCCTCGAGCAATGACGTAACGTCGAAGGCCGATATCTGTTCTGTCAGTCTCGTTAAGTTCAACGGCCGCGATGTGGCGGCTGTGGACCTCAAACAGGAATGTCAAACCCGCTGTGGCCACCGCTTTGATCTGGCCTATCTTACATGGCTATTTCTTTATAAGCCCATAGGCTCACGCAGCTGCTTGCATTGCGGACAGAACCCGTTCCCTGTGTTGGATTTGAAAACCGGTGAATCTCACCCGGACAAGTTTTTCCCCGACCAGGTGTTTTCAGTTGCCTGCTTGAATGGAAATTTGGATCAGGTGAAAAAGTCACTTGCAGAAGGAGTCAATGTCAATGCCGCTATGAAGGATAATTGCACTGCCTTGATAACGGCATCCTTTAGGGGGTACACAGACATCGCCAAACACCTGATCAAACACGGGGCAGACGTTAACGCTGTCCAAGCCTCTAGTAGGTCCACTCCGCTGCACCTCGCTGCCCTAAAAAATAACACCGATATTGTTAAACTCCTGCTCAAGAAAGGGGCGGAGCTCGACGCCCGCAATAAGTGTGGCGACACACCGCTGCACTATGCAGCCCTGATGGGCAATATCGACTGCGTGAAACACCTGATCAAAGCCGGGGCGAATGTCAACATGCTCACTGTGTTTGGCGACACCCCGCTGCACTTCGCTGCCCGAAAAAATAACATCGATATTGTGAAACTCCTGCTCGAGGGAGGGGCGGAGCTCGACGCCCGGAATAAGATTGACCACACCCCGCTGCACTCCGCTGCCCATGAAAATAACACCGACATTGTGAAACTCCTGCTCGAAAACGAGGCGGATTTCAACGCCCGGAATAAGGATGGCGAGACCCCGCTGCACTTCGCTGCCCGAAAAAATAACACCGATATTGTGAAACTCCTGCTCGAGAAAGGGGTGGATATCGACGACCGGAATATGAAGGGCGCCACATCGCTGTTCTTAGCAGCCGAGATGGGCAATAGCGACTGCATGCAACTCCTGCTCGACAATGGGGCGGATATCAACGCTGCCCTGCCCGATGGTACCACCCCACTGGCCATCGCAGTCCAGGAAAATAATATCGACTGCGTGAAACACCTGCTCAATGCCGGGGCAAACGTCAATAAGCCCACTGCCTATGGCAGGAGCCTGCTGTTCTGCGCTGCCCAGGACAATAAAACCGACATTCTGGAACTCTTACTCAACAATGGGGCGGATCTCGACACTGACTTGCCCGATGGCAAAACCCCACTGGCCATCGCAGTCCTGAAAAATAATATCGACTGCGTGAAACGCCTGATCAAAGCCGGGGCTAATGTCCACACTCCCACTATGTTTGGCACCACACCGCTGCACTTGGCTGCCCAAAAAAATAACGCCGATATGGTTAAACTCCTGCTAGAGAATGGGGCGGATCTCAAGGTCCGGGATGAGGATGGCGGCACCCCGCTGTTCGAGGCAATCGATAAGGGCAATGCCGACTTCGTGCAATTCCTGCTCGACGAAGGGGCGGATCCCCGCGTCCGGAATAAATATGGCGCCACCCCGCTGCACTTTGCTGCCAGAAAAAATAACACCAATGTGGTGAAACGCCTGATCGACAGGGGCGCAGATCCCGACGCTACCTTGCCCAATGGTAACACCCCACTGTCCATCGCAACCAAGCTGGGCAATATCGACTGCGTGAAACTACTGAGCAACGCCGTGGCGGAAAAAGAGGCGGCGAAGGCCGATGCCAGTCCTGTTTGTCCGGTTGATTTCCATGACCGCGATGTGGCGGCTCTGGCTGCCAGAACCCCATGTCGAACCCAATGTGGCCACGACTTCGATCGGGTCTGTATTTCCAAGCATGTGGTTAAACAGCCCATCGGCTCACGCCAGTGCATGGTGTGCGAGCAAAACCCCATGCCTGTGGTGAATAAGAACACCGGCGAAACTTACCCGGATGAATCTTTCCCCGACGAGGTGTTTTTAAGTGCGTGCTATAAAGGGGACTTGGATCAGGTGAAGAAGTCATTGACAGAAGGAGTCAATGTTAATGCCGTTATGACTGATGATCTCACCGCCTTGATGATAGCATCCTCGACCGGGAGCGAGGAGGTCGTCGAACACCTGATCAGGTCTGGGGCGCAGGTCAACGCTGTCCGGACTGAGGATGGCGCCACACCACTGCTCTTGGCTGCCAGAAAAAATAACCCTGCCGTTGTGGAACTCCTGCTCAACGCCGGGGCGAAAGTCAATGCCGCCGATTCCCTGGGCGCCACACCACTGTCCCTGGCTGCCCAGAACAATCACTTCGACAACCTGGAACTCCTGATCAAAGCTGAGACGAATCTTAACGCCCGGAACAAGGACGGCTTTACCCCTTTGCTAACCTCTGTCAAGGAAAATAACACCTGCTGCACGGTAAAACTTATTGAAGCTGGAGCGGATGTCGACGCTGCCTTGCCGAATGGCTGCACCTCCTTGCTAATCGCGATCCTGCATAATAACAACAAAATCATGAGACTGCTGCTCAAAAACAGAGCGGACCCCAACGCCCGGACTACGGATGGCTCCACCCCGGTGTACCTCGCAGCTCAGGAGGGCAATATCTTTTGCCTGGGTTTCCTTGTCAAAGCCGGGGCGGATCCCAACGCCGCCTTATCGGATGGCACCACCCCACTGGCCATCGCAACCAGGATGGGCAATACCTCATGCGCGAATTTCCTGATCTATCACGGGGCAAGGCAGGAAACAGAGACAATGCAGGAAAATTAACATCCTTCCCGGTGAACAAGGCTCTCAGGTGTTCCCATCTTCTGAGATTTTGAAATAGGTGATTATTTAGCCGCAGGGAACTTAATAGCCACATAAATGAACTAACCTGCTGTTCTTATGACTAATCTGTACTATCTGGCAGGTTTCACAGATGTTCTACTTATGGATGGTATTGCTCGCCCTCCTCTCCATGGGAACTGACGTAAAGCCGGAGGTCAATGTCTGCCCAATTTGTTTGGCTGATTTTCATGGCCACGAAGTACCGCCAGTGGTCGTCAAAACCCAATGTGGCCACCACTTCCATCTGGACTGTATTTCAAGACAATTTGTTTCTCAGCCCGTTGGCTCAAGACAGTGTGCGATATGCCGGCAAGACCCGATGCCTGTAGTGAATCTGAGCACCGGTGAATCTCATCCGGATGCATTTTTCCCCAATGAGACGTTTTGTGATGCCTGTTATTACGGAGATTTGGATCAGGTGGAGAAGTCACTGGCAGAAGGCGTCAATGTCAATGCCTTTACGCATAATGATTTCACTGCCTTAATGATCGCATCTTACCGGGGGCACAAGGCTATCGTCGAATGCCTGATCAACGCCGGAGCGAATCTCAACGCCACCTCTGAGACTGGTACCACGGCACTGTTCCTCTCTGCCCAGGAAAATCACAGCGACTGCGTGAAACTTCTAATCAATGCCGGGGCGGATATCAACGCCCGGGCTAAGGATGGCGCCAGCCCACTGTTCATCGCTGCACAAGAAAATCACATTGACAGCGTGAAACTCCTGATCAACGCCGGGGCCAATCTCAACACCGTCTGGCTCGTGGATGGTGCCACCCCGTTGTTCATGGCTGCGCAAAAAAATAACATCGACTGTCTGAAACTCCTGATCAACGCCGGGGCGGATCTCAACATCCCCTGTGAGGATGGCACCACCCCGCTATTCATCGCAGCCCAGAGGGGCAATATCGACTGTCTGAAACTCCTGATCAACGCCGGGGCGGATATCAACGCCCGGGCTAAGGATGGCGCCAGCCCACTGTTCATCGCTGCACAAGAAAATCACATCGACTGCGTGAAACTCCTGATCAACGCCGGGGCCGACATCAACGCCGTCTGGATTGAGGAGGGTGTCACCCCGTTGTTCATGGCTGCACAAGAAAATCACACCGACTGCCTGAAACTCCTGATCAACGCCGGGGCTGACCTCAACGCCCGAAGGACTGAGGATGGCGCGACCCCGCTGTTCATCGCAGCCAGGGAGGACAATACCGACTGCGTAGAACTCCTGATCAACGCCGGGGCCGACCTCAACGCCCGAAGAACTAAGGATGGCGCGACCCCGCTGTTCATCGCAGCCAGGGAAGGCAATATCGAGTGTTTGAAACGCCTGATCAGGGCCGAGGCAGATATCAGCGCCGTCTTGTCGGATGGCACCACACTTCTCTCCATCGCAATCGGGATGGGCAATGCCGACTGCGCGAGACTCCTGATGAACGCCGGGGCTGAGAGGGAGTAGAGGCGGTGAAAGGAACAAAAGAAAGGCGTTAGGTTGTCCGGAGGACACGGCTTTCAGGTGTTTCCATCTTCTGAGTTTTCGCAATAGGTGATTATTTAGCCGCAGCAAACTTTATAGCCAAATAAATGAACTATCGTACTTTTTTTATGTCTAATTCGAACTATTTATTAGTTATCAAGGATGTTCAACTCTTATGGATAGTATTGCTCACCCCCCTCTCTCCGTTGCCGCTGCCGTAAAGTCGGAGGCCGATGTCTGCCCTATTTGTTTGGCTGAATTCCATGGCCACGATGTGGCGCCAGTGGACGTCAGAACCCAATGTCGAACCCACTGTGGCCACCGCTTCCATCTGGATTGTATTTCAGAACAATTTGTTTTTCAGCCCGTCGGCTCACGACACTGCGCGATGTGCCGGCAAGACCCGATGCCTGTAGTGAATCTGGACACCGGTGAATCTTACCCGGATACATCTTTCCCCAATCAGGCATTTTGTGATGCCTGTGATTACGGGGATTTGGATCAGGTGGAGAGGTCGCTGGCAGAAGGCGTCAATGTCAATGCCGTTATGACGGATGGTTTGACTGCCTTGATGTTGGCATCCATCAATGGGCACACAGATATCGTCGAACGTCTGATCAACGCCGGAGCGGAGGTCAACACCGCTCGGAATGAGGATGGCGGCACCCCACTGCTCTTCGCTGCCCAGGAAAATAACAGCGACTGCGTGAAGCTCCTGATCAATAAAGGGGCAGACCTCAATGCTGAGGCCAAGAATGGTGCCACCCCTGTGTCCATCGCTGCCGCGATGGGCAATACCGACTGCCTGAAAGCCCTTATCGAAGCCAAGGCGAACCTCAACACCAGGGATGAGGATGGCGTCACCGCGCTTTTCATTCCGGTACAAAATAATTACATCGAATGCGTGAAACTCCTGCTCAACGCCGGGGCGGATCCTAACGTCCGGACCGAGGCTGGCAGCAACCTGCTGTTCATCGCTGCTGCGAATGGCCATACCGCTTGCGTAAAAGCCCTGCTCAAAGCCAAGGCAGACCCCGATGCCCGGAATAAGGATGACAGCACCCCGCTGATGATCGCTGCTGCGATGGGTCATAGCGACTGTATGGAAGCCCTGATCAAGACCGGGGCGGATCTTAATGCCCGAACTGAAGATGGCATGACCCCGCTATTCATCGCCGTGATGCGTAATAGCATCGACTGCATGAAACGCCTGATCAAAGAGGGGGCGAATATCAATGCCCCGAATAACGATGGTGTCACCCCTGTGTACATCGCTGCGCAAGAAAATCATATCGACTGCTTGAAATTCCTGATCAAAAAGGGGGCGAATATCAACGCCCGGGCTAAAGATGGCGTCAGTCCACTGTTCATCGCTGCACAAAAAAATCACATCGAATGTGTGAAACTTCTGATCAACGAGGGGGCAGATCTCAATGCCGTCTGGATCAGGGAGGGTGCCACCCCATTGTTCATTGCTGTACAAGAAAATAACACCGATATTGTAAAACTCCTGACCGAAGCAGAAGCGGACCTTAACAAGCAAAATAATGATGGCTTCACCCCGCTGCACGTTGCTGCAAAAGAAAATAACACGGACTGCCTGAAACTCCTGCTCAACGCCGGGGCGGATCTCAACGCCCGGACTAAATACGGCAGCACTGCACTGCACATCGCAGCCCGGAAGGGCCATACCGATTGCGTGGAGCTCCTGCTCAACACCGAGACCGATCTCAACGCCCGCAGGACTGAGGATGGCGCGACCCCGCTGTTCATCGCAGCCCGGGAGGGCAATATCGAGTGTCTGAAACGCCTGATCAGAGCCGAGGCAGACATCAACGCCGCCTTGTCGGACGGCACCACTCCTCTCGCCATCGCAATCGGGATGGGCAATGCCGACTGCGCAAGACTCCTGATAAACGCCGGGGCAAAGAGGGGGACAGAGGCGGTGAAAAAAACAAAAGAAAGACATTATGTTGTCCAGTGAACAAGGCTTTCAGGTGTTCCCATCTTCTGAGTTTTTGTAATTGGTGATTATTTAGCCGCAGCAAACTTAATAGCCAAACAAATGAACTATCGTAATTTTCTTATGTCTGATCAGTACTATTTATTGGATATCAAGAATGTTCAACTCTTATGGATAGCCTTGCTCACCCCCCTCTCCCCATTGGCGCTGACGTAAAGTCGGAGGCCGATGTCTGCCCTATTTGTTTGACTGAATTTCATGGCCACGATGTGGCGCCAGTGGACGTCAGAACCCAATGTCGAACCCACTGCGGCCACCACTTCCATCTGGACTGTATTTCAGAACAATTTGTTTATCAGCCCATCGGCTCACGACACTGCGCGGTGTGCCGGCAAGACCCGATGCCTGTAGTGAATCTGGACACCAGTGAATCTTACCCGGATACATCTTTCCCCAATCAAGCATTTTATGATGCCTGTTATTACGGGGATTTGGATCAGGTGGAGAGGTCGCTGGCAGAAGGCGTCAATGTCAATGCCATTATGACGTATGGTTTGACTGCCTTGATGGTGGCATCCATCAGGGGGCACACGGATGTCGTCGAACGTCTGATCAACGCCGGAGCGGACGTCAATACCGCTCGGAATGAGGATGGCGACACCCCTCTAATCATGGCTGCTGTGAATGGCAATACCGAATGCGTGGAACTCCTGATCAACGCCGAGGCGGATCTCAACGCCCGGAATGAGCTTGGTGCTACTCCGCTGCTCTTCGCTGCCCAGGAAAATAAAAGCGACTGCGTGAAGCTCCTGATCAATAAAGGGGCAGATCTCAATGCCAGGGCCAAGAATGGTGCCACCCCTCTGTCCATCGCTGCCGAGATGGGCAATACCGACTGCCTGAAAGCCCTTATCGAAGCCAAGGCGAACCTCAACACCAAGGATGAGGATGGCAACACCCCGCTAATCATGGCTGCTGCGGAAGACAACACCGACTGCGTGAAACTCCTGATCGAAGCCAAGGCAGATCCCAACGCCAAGCCTGAGAATGGCACCACTCCGCTGCTCTTGGCTGCCCAGGCAAATAACACCGAATGCATGAAACTCCTGATCAAGGCCGAGGCGGACCTTAATGCCCGATCTGAAGATGGCATGAGCCCGCTGTTTGTCGCCGTCCTGCGTAATAGCATCGACTGCGTGAAACTCCTAATCAAAGAGGGGGCGGATATCAACACCCCGAATAACAATGGTGCCACCCCTGTGTACATCGCTGCACAAGAAAATCATATCGAATGCATGAAACTCCTGATCAAAGAGGGGGCGGATATCAAAGCCCGGACTGAGAGTGGCGCCAGCCCACTGTTCATGGCTGCACAAGAAAATAACACCGACTGCGTGAAACTCCTGATCAAAGAGGGGGCGGATCTCAACGCCGTCTGGATCGAGCATGGTGCCTCCCCATTGCACATTGCTGCACTTGAAAATAACACCGATATTGTGAGACTCCTGATCGAAGCAGAGGCGGACCTTAACAAGCAGAATAATGATGGCGGCACCCCGCTGCACATCGCTGCGCAAAAAAATAACACGGACTGCCTGAAACTCCTGCTCAACGCCGGGGCAGATCTCAACGCCCGGACTAAATACGGCAGCACTGCACTGCACATCGCATCCGAGATGGGCAGTACCGAGTGTGTGAAACGCCTGATCAGTGCCGGGGCAGACATCAACATCCCGAGTGAGGATGGCACCACCCCGCTATTCATCGCAGCCCGGAAGGGCCATACCGACTGCGTGGAACTCCTGCTCAACACCGAGGCCGATCTCAACGCCCGCAGGACTCAGGATGGCGCGACCCCGCTGTTCATCGCAGCCCGGGAAGGCAATATCGAATGTCTGAAACGCCTGATCAGAGCCGAGGCAGACATCAACGCCGCCTTGTCGGACGGCACCACTCCTCTCGCCATCGCAACAGAGATGGGCAATGCCGACTGCGCGAGACTCCTGACCAACGCCGGGACCAGGCAGGCAACAGAGGCAATGCAGGGAAGGTGAATGAGGCCGGTGTGCGACAGGTCGGCATGACCCGGTGCCGGTATTGCGGCAGATATGCATCAGATATTTTGAAATAGGTGATTATTTAGCCACAGTGGACTTTACAGCCACATAAATGAACTATCCTACCGCTCTCATGTCATATCTATATTATTTTGCTGCTTTCACAGTTGTTTTACTTATGGATGGTATTGCTCGCCCCCCTCTCACCATTGGAGCTGACGTAAAGTCGGAGGCCGATGTCTGCCCTATTTGTCACGATGAATTCCATGGCCGCGATGTGGCGCCAATGGACGTCAAAACCCAATGTCGAACCCAATGTGGCCACCGCTTCCATCTGGACTGCATTACAAGACACTTTGTTCATCAGCCCGTTGGCTCACGACACTGCGCGATGTGTCGGCAAGACCCCATGCCTGTTGTGAATCTGAAGACCGGTGAATCTCACCAGGATACATTTTTCCCCAATCAGACGTTTTATACTGCCTGTTATGACGGGGATTTCGATCAGGTGGAGAAGTCACTGGCAGAAGGAGTCAATATTAATGCCGTTAGGTATGATGATGTCACTGCCTTGATAATCGCATCTTACCGGGGGCACAAGGCTATCGTCGAACGCCTGATCAGCCACGGAGCGAATCTCAACACTGCCAGTGAGACTGGTGCCACGGCACTGTTCGCTGCTGCCCAGGAAAATAACACCGACTGCATGAAACTCCTGATCAAGGCCGGGGCAGATCTCAATGCTGGCACTGAGGATGGCTCCACCCCACTGTCCATGGCCGCCCAGTTGGGCAACATCGACTGCGTGAAAGCCCTGATCGAAGCGAAGGCGAACCTCAACGTCAAGGATGAGGCTGGCCACACCCCGCTACTCATCGCTGCTGCGAAAGGCAAGACCGACTGCGTGGAAGCCCTGATCGAAGCCAAGGCAGATCCCAATGCCGGGCATAAGAGTGGCATCACCCCGGTGCTCTTGGCTGCCCAGGAAAATAACGCCGACTGCCTGAAACTCCTGATCAAGGCCGGGGCAGATCTTAATGCCCGATCTGAAGATGGCATGAGCCCGATGTTTGTCGCCGTCCTGCGTAATAGCATCGACTGCGTGAAACTCCTGATCAAAGAGGGGGCGAATATCAACGCCCGGACTGAGAGTGGCGCCAGCCCTGTGTACATCGCTGCAGTAAGAAATCATATCGACTGCCTGAAACTCCTGATCAAAGAGGGGGCGGATATCAACGCCCGGACTGAGGATGGCGCCAGCCCACTGTTCATGGCTGCACAAGAAAATAACACCGACTGCGTGAAACTCCTGATCAAAGAGGGGGCGGATCTCAACGCCGTCTGGATCGAGGAGGGTGCTACCCCGTTGTTCATTGCTGCACAAGAAAATAACACCGATATTGTACAACTCCTGATCGAAGCAGAGGCGGACCTTAACAAGCAGAATAATGATGGCGGCACCCCGCTGCACGTCGCCGCACAAAAAAATAACACCGACTGCCTGAAACTCCTGATCAACGCCGAGTCGAATCTCAACGCTCGGACTAAATACGGCACCACTGCCCTGCACATCGCAGCCGAGATGGGCAATACCGAGTGCGTAAAAATCCTGATCAGTGCCGGGGCGGACATCAACATCCCGGGTGAGGATGGCACCACCCCGCTATTCATCGCAGCCCAGAAGGGCCATACCGACTGCGTGGAACTCCTGCTCAACACCGGGGCCGATCTCAACGCCCGCAGGACTGAGGATGGCGCGACCCCGCTGTTCATCGCAGCCCGGGAGGGCAATATCGAGTGTCTGAAACGCCTGATCAGAGCCGAGGCAGACATCAACGCCGCCTTGTCGGATGGCACCACTCCTCTCGCCATCGCAACCGGGATGGGCCATACCGACTGCGTGGAACTCCTGATCAATGCCCGGGCAAGGCAGGGAACAACAGAAAGGCGTTGTATTATCCAGTGAACACGGCTTTCAGTTGTTGTCGGCTTCTGTATTTTAAAATGCGTGATTATTTAGCCACAGTAAACTTTGATAGGCCCATAAATAAACTACCATAATTTTTCGGCATCAAACCCTAGCCACTTGCTTGACCAATACAGATGTTCTTCTTACGGATCGCATTGCTCTCTATCCTCTCCCCATGGACACTGAAGGCCGATCAATGTCCTATTTGCTTGGCTTGCTTTCATGGCCGAAGTCTGCCCGCTGTGATCGTCAAAACCCAATGCTGTGGTCACCGCTTCGATCTGGACTGTATGTCAAGGTGCTTTGTTGATCAGCCCATCGGCTCACGTCGGTGCGCTATGTGTCGGCAAGACCCGATGCCTATTTTGAATCTGAACACCGGTGAATCTCACCCGGATACATTTTTTCCCGATCAGGCGTTTTATGATGCCTGTTCTGATGGGAATTTGGATCAAGTGGGGAGGTCACTGGCAGAAGGCGTCAATGTCAATGCCATTACGGATGATGATTTCACTGCCTTGATGATCTCATCTTACCGGGGGCACAAGGCTATCGTCGAACGCCTGATCAACGCCGGGGCGAATCTCAACGCCGCCTGTGAGACTGGTGCCACTGCGCTATTCTTCGCTGCCCAGGAAAATCACACAGACTGCGTGGAACTCCTGATCAACGCCGGGGCAGATCCCAAGACGCGAACCAGGAGAGGCTCTACCCCACTGTTCATCGCTGCTGCGAAAGGCAATATCAACTGCGTGAAAGTCCTGATCAACGCCGGGGCGGATCTCAACGCTACTGCATCGGATGGTACCACCCCGCTGTTTGTTGCTGCTGAGAAAGGCCAGACCGACTGCGTAAAACTCCTGGTCAACGCTGGGGCGGATCTCAACGCTACTGCGTCGGATGGTACCACCCCGCTGTTTATTGCTGCTGAGAAAGGCCAGACCGACTGCGTAAAACTCCTGATCAACGCCGGGGCGAATCTCAACGCCGCCTGTGAGGTTGGTGCCACTGCGCTGTTCATCGCTACCCAGAATGGCAATACTGATTGCGTGGAACTCCTGATCAACGCCGGGGCAGATCCCGAGACGCGAACCAGGAGAGGCGCTACCCCGCTGTTTATTGCTGCTGAGAAAGGCCATACCGACTGCGTAAAACTCCTGATCAACGCCGGGGCAGATCCCAAGACGCGAACCAGGAGAGGCTCTACCCCACTGTTCATCGCTGCTGCGAAAGGCAATATCGACTGCGTGAAACTCCTGATCAACGCCAGGGCGGATCTCAACGCTACTGCGTCGGATGGTACCACCCCGCTGTTTATTGCTGCTGAGAAAGGCCAGACCGACTGCGTAAAACTCCTGATCAACGCCGGGGCGGATCTCAACGCCGCCTGTGAGGTTGGTGCCACTGCGCTGTTCATCGCTACCCAGAATGGCAATACTGACTGCGTGGAACTCCTGATCAACGCCGGGGCAGATCCCGAGACGCGAACCAGGAGAGGCGCTACCCCGCTGTTTATCGCTGCTGAGAAAGGCCATACCGACTGCGTAAAACTCCTGATCAACGCCGGGGCAGATCCCAAGACGCGAACCAGGAGAGGCGCTACCCCGCTGTTCATCGCCGCTGCGAGAGGCAATATCGACTGCGTGGAACTCCTGATCAACGCCAGGGCGGATCTCAACGCTACTGCGTCGGATGGTACCACCCCGCTGTTTATTGCTGCTGAGAAAGGCCAGACCGACTGCGTAAAACTCCTGATCAACGCCGGGGCGAATCTCAACGACGCCTGTGAGGTTGGTGCCACTGCGCTGTTCATCGCTACCCAGAATGGCAACACTGACTGCGTAGAACTCCTGATCAACGCCGGGGCAGATCCCGAGACGCGAACCAGGAGAGGCGCTACCCCGCTGTTTATCGCTGCTGAGAAAGGCCATACCGACTGCGTAAAACTCCTGATCAACGCCGGAGCAGATCCCAAGACGCGAACCAGGAGAGGCTCTACCCCACTGTTTATCGCTGCTGCGAAAGGCAATATCGACTGCGTGAAACTCCTGGTCAACGCCAGGGCGGATCTCAACGCTTCTACGTCGGATGGTACCACCCCGCTGTTTATCGCTGCTGCGAAAGGCAATATCGACTGCGTGAAAGTCCTGATCAACGCCGGGGCCGATCTCAACGCCGCCCCGCCGGATGGCACCACCCCACTGGCCATCGCAACCGAGATGGGCAATACCGACTGTGCGAGACTCCTGATCAACAGCGGGGCAAGGCAGGGAAGATAGGCAAGGCAGGGAACAACAGAAAGGCGTTGTATTATCCAGTGAACACGGCTTTCAGTTGTTGTCGGCTTCTGTATTTTAAAATGCGTGATTATTTAGCCACAGTAAACTTTGATAGGCCCATAAATAAACTACCATAATTTTTCGGCATCAAACCCTAGCCACTTGCTTGACCAATACAGATGTTCTTCTTACGGATCGCATTGCTCTCTATCCTCTCCCCATGGACACTGAAGGCCGATCAATGTCCTATTTGCTTGGCTTGCTTTCATGGCCGAAGTCTGCCCGCTGTGATCGTCAAAACCCAATGCTGTGGTCACCGCTTCGATCTGGACTGTATGTCAAGGTGCTTTGTTGATCAGCCCATCGGCTCACGTCGGTGCGCTATGTGTCGGCAAGACCCGATGCCTATTTTGAATCTGAACACCGGTGAATCTCACCCGGATACATTTTTTCCCGATCAGGCGTTTTATGATGCCTGTTCTGATGGGAATTTGGATCAAGTGGGGAGGTCACTGGCAGAAGGCGTCAATGTCAATGCCATTACGGATGATGATTTCACTGCCTTGATGATCTCATCTTACCGGGGGCACAAGGCTATCGTCGAACGCCTGATCAACGCCGGGGCGAATCTCAACGCCGCCTGTGAGACTGGTGCCACTGCGCTATTCTTCGCTGCCCAGGAAAATCACACAGACTGCGTGGAACTCCTGATCAACGCCGGGGCAGATCCCAAGACGCGAACCAGGAGAGGCGCTACCCCGCTGTTTATTGCTGCTGAGAAAGGCCACACCGACTGCGTAAAACTCCTGATCAACGCCGGGGCGGATCTCAACGCTACTTTGTCGGATGGTGCCACCCCGCTGTGTATTGCTGCTGAGAAAGGCCAGACCAACTGCGTAAAACTCCTGGTCAACGCTGGGGCGGATCTCAACGCTACATTGTCAGATGGTGCCACCCCGCTGTTTATCGCTGCTGAGA
Organism: Endozoicomonas sp. ALD068; assembly: GCF_049310145.1. Lineage (NCBI taxonomy): Bacteria > Pseudomonadati > Pseudomonadota > Gammaproteobacteria > Oceanospirillales > Endozoicomonadaceae > Endozoicomonas > Endozoicomonas sp. ALD068. Next base: position 5,894,197 of record NZ_JBLYNU010000004.1, on the reverse strand, counting down.
AAGGCCATACTGGCTGCGTAAAACTCCTGATCAACGCCGGGGCCGATCCCAGGACGCGAACCAGGAGAGGCGCTACCCCTCTGTTCATCGCTGCTGCGAAAGGCAATATCGACTGCGTGAAACTCCTGATCAACGCCAGGGCGGATCTCAACGCTACTGCGTCGGATGGTACCACCCCGCTGTTTACTGCTGCTGAGAAAGGCCAGACCGACTGCGTAAAACTCCTGATCATCGCCGGGGCGAATCTCAACGCCGCCTGTGAGGTTGGTGCCACTGCGCTGTTCATAGCTACCCAGAATGGCAATACTGACTGCGTGGAACTCCTGATCAACGCCGGGGCAGATCCCAAGACGCGAACCAGGAGAGGCGCTACCCCACTGTTCATCGCTGCTGCGAAAGGCAATATCGACTGCGTGAAACTCCTGATCAACACCAGGGCGGATCTCAACGCTACTGCGTCGGATGGTGCCACCCCGCTGTTTATCGCAGCCCAGAAGGGCAATACCGACTGCCTGAAGCTCCTGATCAGTGCCGGGGCGGATATCAACGCCCAGCCTGAAGATGGCGCCACCCCACTGTTCATTGCTACACAAGAAAATCACATTGACTGCGTGAAACTCCTGAACAACGCCGGGGCGGATCTCAACACCGCCAGGATTAAGGATGGTGCCACCCCGGTGTTCGCCGCTGCTGTGAAAGGCAATACCGAATGCGTGGAACTCCTGATCAACGCCGGGGCTAATCTCAACATCCGCCGGACTTCGGATGGCGCCACTCCAATGTTCGCCGCTGCTGCGAAAGGCAATTCCGACTGCGTAAAACTCCTGGTCAACGCCGGGGCCAGACAGGAAAGATAGGCAAGGAAGGAAACAACAGAAAGGCGTTGTTTTATCCAGTGAACACGGCTTTCAGTTGTTGTCGGCTTCTGTATTTTAAAATGCGTGATTATTTAGCCACAGTAAACTTTGATAGGCCCATAAATAAACTACCATAATTTTTCGGCATCAAACCCTAGCCACTTGCTTGACCAATACAGATGTTCTTCTTACGGATCGCATTGCTCTCTATCCTCTCCCCATGGACACTGAAGGCCGATCAATGTCCTATTTGTTTGGCTTACTTTCATGGCAGAACTGAAGCCCCTGTGATCGTCAAAACCCAATGCTGTGGTCACCGCTTCGATCTGGACTGTATTTCAAGGTGTTTTGTTGATCAGCCCATCGGCTCACGCCAGTGCGCTATGTGTCGGCAAGACCCGATGCCTGTAGTGAATCTGAACACTGGTGCATCTCATCCGGATACATTTTTTCCCGATGAGACGTTTTTTAATGCCTGTTTAAACGGGGATTTGGATCAGGTGGAGAGGTCACTGGCAGAAGGCGTCAATGTCAATGCCATTACGCATGATGATTTCACTGCCTTGATGATCGCATCTTACCGGGGGCACAAGGCTATCGTCGAGTGCCTGATCAACGCCGGAGCGAATCTCAACGCCACCAGTGAGGCTCGTGCCACGGCACTGTTCCTCGCTGCCCAGGAAAATAACACCGACTGCGTGAATCTCCTGATCAAGGCAGGGGCGGATATCAACACCAGAATTGAAGATGACATCACTCCGCTGTACATCGCTGTCCTGAGAAATAGCATCGACTGTGTGAAACTCTTGATCAACGCCGGGGCGAATCCCAACGCCGCCGATGGGGATGGTGGCACGGTACTGTTCCTCGCTGCCCAGAATAATAACACCGACTGCGTGAATCTCCTGATCAAGGCCGGTGCAGATCTCAATGCGGTGGCTGAGGATGGCTCCACCCCACTGTTCATGGCCGCCCAGTTGGGCAATACCGACTGCGTGAAAGCCCTGATCGAAGCAAAGGCGAACCTCAACATCAAAACTGAGGATGGCAACACCCCGCTGCTCATCGCTGCTGCGAAAGGCAATACCGACTGCGTGAAAGCCCTGATCGAAGCCAAGGCAGATCTCAATGCCGGGCCTAGGTATGGCGTCACCCCGCTGCTCTTGGCTGCCCAGGAAAATAACGCCGACTGCATGAAAGCCCTGATCAAGGCCGGGGTTGATATCAACACCCGAACTGAAGACGGCATCAGCCCGCTGTTCATGGCAGTCCTGCGTAATAACACCGACTGCGTTAAACTCCTGATCAGCGCCGGGGCGGATCTCAACCCCAGGAATAAGAGTGGCTCCACCCCATTGCTTATCGCTGCACGAAAAAATCACACCGCCTGCCTGAAACTCCTGATCAACGCCGGGACGGATCTCAACCCCCGGAATGAGAGAGGCGTCACCCCAATGTTTATCGCTGCAAAAGAAAATAACACCGACTGTTTGAAACTCTTGATTAAAGCCGGGGCTGATCTCAACGCCCAGAATAATGATGGCGCCAGCCCGCTTTTCATGGCTGCACAAGAAAATAGCACCGACTGCCTGAAACTCCTGATCAACGCCGGGGCAGATCTCAACGCCGCCCTGATCCAGGATGGTGCCACCCCGCTGCTCATCGCTGCGCAAGAAAATAACACCGACTGCCTGAAACTCCTGATCAACGCCGGGGCAGATATCAACGCCCGGACTAAGGATGGCGTCAGCCCACTGTTAATAGCTGCACAAGAAAATCACATCGACTGCGTTAAACTTCTGATCAAAGAGGGGGCGGATCTCAACGCCATCTGGACCAAGCTTGGTGCCACACCGTTGTTCGTTGCTGCCTATAGAAATAACACCGACTGCTTGAAACTCCTGATCAACGCCGGGGCAGATATCAACATCCCGGGTAAGGATGGCACCACCCCGCTATTCATTGCAGCCCGGAAGGGCAATACCGAATGCATGGAACTTCTGATCAACGCCGGGGCTGACCTCAACGCCCGAAGGACTGAGGATGGCGCGACCACGCTGTTCATCGCAGCCCGGGATGGCAATATAGAGTGTCTGAAACGCCTGATCAGGGCCGAGGCAGATATCAACGCCGCCTTGTCGGATGGCACTACTCCTCTCGCCATCGCAACCGAGATGGGCAATGCTGGCTGCGCGAGACTCCTGATCAATGCCGGAGCAAGGGAGGGAACAACAGAAAGTCGTTGTATTATCCAGTGAACACGGCTTTCAGTTGTTGTCGGCTTCTGTATTTTAAAATGCGTGATTATTTAGCCACAGCAAACTTTGATAGGCCCATAAATAAACTACCATAATTTTTCTGCATCAAACCCTGGCCACTTGCTTGACCAACACAGATGTTCTTTTTACGGATCGCATTGCTCTCTGTACTCTCCCCATTGACACTTAAGGCCGATCACTGTCCTGTTTGTTTGGCTTACTTTCATGGCCGAAGTCCAGCCCCTGTGGTCGTCAAAACCCAATGTTGTGGTCACCGCTTCGATCTGGACTGTATTTCAAGATGTTTTATTGATCAGCCCATCGGCTCACGTCGGTGCGCTATTTGTCGGCAGGACCCGATGCCTGTGGTGAATCTGAACACCGGTGAATCTCACCCGGATACATTTTTCCCCGATCAGACGTTTTATAGTGCCTGTCTGAACGGAGATTTGGATCAGTTGAATAGGTCACTGGCAGAAGGCGTCAATGTCAATGCCGTTATGACGAATGGCTTGACTGCCTTGCTGATCGCATCCTACCGGGGACACAAGGCTATCGTGGAACGCCTTATCAACGCCGCAGCGAATCTCAACGCTGTCGATGAGGCTGGTGCCACGGCACTGTTCATCGCTGCCCAGGAAAATAACACCGACTGCGTGAAACTCCTGATCAATGCCGAGGCGGATATCAACGCCCGGGCTGAGGATGGCGCCAGCCCACTGTTCATCGCTACACAAGAAAATCACATCGACTGCCTGAAACTCCTGATCAACGCCGGGGCCGATCTCAATGCCGTCTGGATCGAGGATGGTGCCACCCCGCTATTCATCGCAGCCCAGAAGGGCAATACCGACTGCGTGGAACTCCTTATCAACGCCGGGGCGGATATCAACGCCCGGGCTGAGGATGGCGCCAGCCCACTGTTCATCGCTACACAAGAAAATCACATCGACTGCGTCAAACTCCTGATCAACGCCGGGGCCGATCTCAATGCCGTCTGGATCAAGGATGGTACCACCCCGTTGTTCATAGCTGCACAAGAAAATCACATCGACTGCCTGAAACTCCTGATCAACGCCGGGGCGGATATCAACATCCCGAGTGAGAATGGCATCACCCCACTATTCATCACAGCCCAGGAGGGCAATACCGACTGCGTGGAACTCCTCATCAACGCCGGGGCCGATCTCAACCTCCGGAATAAGAGTGGCTCCACCCCATTGCTTATCGCTGCACAAAAAAATCACACCGACTGCCTGAAACTCCTGATCAATGCCGGGGCGGATATCAACGCCCGGACTGAGGATGGCACCACCCCGCTACTCATAGCAGCCGAGAAGGGCAATACCGACTGCGTGCAACTCCTGATCAACGCCGGGGCGAATATCAACGCCCGGGCTGAGGATGGCGCCAGCCCACTGTTCATCGCTACACAAGAAAATCACATCGACTGTGTGAAACTCCTGATCAACGCCGGGGCCGATCCCAATGCCGTCTGGATCGGGGATGTTGCCACCCCGTTGCTCATGGCTGTACAAGAAGATAACACCGACTGCGTGGAACTCCTTATCAACGCCGGGGCTGACCTCAACGCCGTCTTGTCGGATGGCACCACTCTTCTTGCCATCGCAACCGGGATGGGCAATGCTGACTGCGAGAGACTCCTGATCAACGCCGGGGCAAGGTAGGAAAAAAGGCATCATCCCATTCAGCAAACAGCGTGAAGTACCTCCGGATGCCGTTGCCCGAAAGGGCGACATGATCCGATGCCTGTGTTGCGAAGGATTTGCAGAGAAACCTGAACACTGGCTTTTTTATTGCGGTCACCCGGGAAGCAAGCGGCTCACTGTCTCGCTTACTGTGGTGAACTACTCGCTGCTAGGAGCGAGTAGTTCACAAAAGATCAGACAGTTAAAGGAGAGAGATCAAGACTGACTACCGCGTCACCCGGCTGCTGTTCAGAACACCAGGGGACAACGCCAAGGCAGGGCGCATGAATTGACTGCTTGAGAGCTTCAACATTTTCCTGAAAACGGCTCATATCGGGATCCACCTGATTGGCCACCCAACCCGCCAGCTGACAACCACTTTGCAAAATGGATTCGACCGTCAACAGGGAATGACTGATACATCCCAGCTTCATTCCTGCCACCAGAATCACCGGAAGGTTCATCGCCTTAGCCAGATCGGCCAGCATCTCCCGGTCGTTCAGGGGGACTCGCCAACCGCCCGCGCCTTCAATGAAAGAAAGATCATGGCGGGTCATCAGGGCCCCACGGCAAAAGCCGGTCAGACGATCGACAGTGATTCGCCGACCTTCTTCCTGTGCCGCAATATGAGGGGCAATGGGTGCTTCAAAAAGAACCGGATTAACCTGTGAATAACTCAACTTGATATTCATGGCACTCATCAGGTTCAGGGCATCAGCATTTCTTGGGCCGTCTGAAGTCTCATCGGAGCCCGCAGCCACCGGTTTCAGGGCCAGTGTTTTAAGCCCTTGCTCATTGGCAGCCTGCAACATTACACAGGTGACAAAAGTCTTCCCGGCATCCGTATCGGTGCCGGTGACAAAAAACGTTCTAGGCATGGGCTGGTTTTCTTAAAATTCCGTACAACACCTGATAGGAGAGGGGTAAACCGGCGTCCGCCCGAAAAGACTCGTAGGCTTCCTGCAGTTGGGTCAACCGCCTCCGGGTTACCAAACCGGATGGCCGACCATGCACCGTATTTACCCCCAATGCTTTTAATTCTCTCAACATCTGAAACAGCTCGGGGTAGTAAAGCGTCTCAGCCTGCTGCTTAAAAGATTGCTGCCTGAAGCCTGATTCAAGCAACCACAGCCTTTGCTGTTCAAAACTGTCAAAGCCGTTGATATGGACATGACTGTCGACCTGTCGCCAGGCTTCTTGCAACTCCACCATAGTGCCACTGGCCAGGCTGGAGAAAACAAAGACCCCACCCGGTTGGAGTACCCGATAGATTTCCTTCAGCACCGTCTCAAATGAGCACCATTGAATGGCCAGGCTGGAGAACACCAGGTCAAAGCTTTCTGACTTAAACGGCAGTGACTCAATATCACCTGAACACCAGGAAGCTGAGTCGCACTGCAACCGGGCAAACTTGAGCATGCCCATGGCCAGATCCAAACCGGTTACATGGGAATCGGGGAAATGTCCGGAGAGTAACCCAGTCTGGCTGCCCGTACCTGAACCAAGATCCAATACATACTCAGGACAAATATCCGTTGGCAGCCCCATCATGGCTCTGGCTGCTACACGCTTCTGAAGCACTGCAGCGGAGTCATAAGTGGTTGCAGCGCGACTGAAATTGGCAGCAACACGTTGTTTGTTGATGCGGGCTTCTGCCCCACAATCAGCCGCTTTCAGCTTCGGTTGCATAGGCGATTAACCTGATCCGCTACCTGTCTGATGGCACCAGAGCCCTGGTCCAGGAAAAAGCAATGACCGCCTTCCATCATCAGAACTTTGTGACCCGGGTAGTCCTGCTCGATTCTCTTGCCGGTATCAATGGGCACCAGCGCATCATCCTTGCCAAAACAATGCAATACCGGACAACGGATATCAGCCAGCTGTGAACGAACGTCACTGGTACCCAGCAATTTCAGCAATTGCAGAAGAATGGTTGCTTCCAGGTCAGCGTCCCGGCGAATCGCGTTTTGCAAATGTCTGGCGACCTCTTTTCGATTGCCATTACCCATGCAGCAGAGCAGGGAAAACTGGTCAACGGTGGCCGCAGAATCTTCTTGCATTCCGGCATAAAAACTTTCAAAGGTCTGTGGCAGCATTGCTTCTGACCAGTCCTTGTTTCTGACAAAGCAGGGATTACAGCCCAGTGTCACCAGACCGGCTACCTTGTCTGGATTCTGACTGGCGTAGATAGAGGCCAAAGTGCCTCCTAAGGACCAGCCAACCAGGATGACGGGAGGGTCCAGCAAATGCATGTCGAGGTAGTCCAGCAGTTGCTTCCAGTCATATTTTCTGCGCTCCCGGACCAGGCCCGGCAGCTGCACCACAGACACTCGACCATCGCCGTCCAAAGCACTCGCCAGAGGCTCCATGACAGCTGCAGGCATCGCCCATCCACTAACCAGAACAATGGGTAAACTCACGCTACTTCCTCCTGTGATGGGCGTACTGTTCTTTCCAGTGCATGCAGTAGCTGTTCTACATGCTGTTGTTTGTGAGCTGCACTGAAGGTAATGCGTAACCTTGAAGTTCCTTCAGGAACCGTGGGGGGACGAATGGCCGTCACCAGGATACCCTGTGCTGCCAGAGCGTCACTCATGGCTACAGCGGTATCTGCAGACCCGACAATAACAGGCTGAATCGGAGAGTGCGAGTCCATCAGTTTCAGCCCCATCTGCTGGCACTCTTTTCTGAAGTATTGAACCAGCTTATCCAGGTGCTCTCGTCTCCAGCTTTCTTGCTTCAGAATTTCAAGACTCACTCTTGTTGCCTCTGCAATGGCCGGAGGCAATGAAGTGGTGTAGATGTAGGTTCGGGCAAACTGGATCAGAGTTTCAATCAGGGCTTCACTCCCTGCAACGAAAGCACCTGCCGTACCAAACGCTTTACCCAGGGTCCCCACCAGAACCGGCAAGTCTCTCTGACCCAGAGAACAATGTTCAGCAACTCCGCCACCCTTGTTACCCAGAACACCGAAGCCATGGGCATCATCCACCATCAACCAGGCATCCTGTCGATGGGCAAGTTCTGCTAAGGCTTTCAGAGGAGCCAGATCACCGTCCATACTGAAAACGCCGTCAGTAACAATCAGCTTGCGCCGCCCATCGGTGCGGTTCAGCCGGGTTTCAAGGTTTGCCAGATCTTTGTGAAGATATCGTTGAAACCTTGCCCCGGATAACAAACCGGCATCCAGCAGAGAAGCATGATTCAGACGATCCTGAAAAACCGCATCCTCTTTACCCAGCAAGGCAGTGATGACCCCCAGATTCGCCATGTAGCCATTGGAAAACAGCAAAACCCGCTCACGACCGGTGAACTCTGCCAGCTCTTCTTCCAGCTGATGATGGGCACGACTATGGCCAATGACCAAATGGGAAGCGCCGCCGCCGGTACCGTAATCAGAAGTGGCCCGAGCCATGGCAGCACAGATGTCCGGATGATTAGCCAGACCCAGGTAATCGTTATTGCAGAAAGCCAGATAGGACTTGCCATCGACCACCACTTCTGCCCCCTGAGGAACCTCAAGCGTTTTCCTTGTCCGGTAAAGGCCCCGGGCCCGCCGGATTTGAAGGTCCTTCTCAAGGTCGAAAGCCATCAGGAAGCCTGCTGACCCATGGCGTCGTAATACTGTTCATTATTCAGCTCATTATTTAATAAAGAGTCCTGCTCGCGCAGAGGGCATATGGCCTCCAGCGTTTGCTCTTCCAGCCCGTTGGCGTCACCTCTGTTGATACCCAGTTTGTTGAAGAGTTGCCGGTCACGGCTCTCTTTGGGATTGGCCGTCGTGAGCAGTTTGTCACCCAGGAAGATTGAGTTGGCACCTGCCAGAAAAGCCAGAGCCTGCAGCTCATCACTCATGTTTTCACGACCGGCAGACAGGCGTACACAGGAAGCAGGCATCATGATCTTGGCAACTGCGATGGTACGAACAAAATCGATACCGTCGACAGCTTCGACATCAGCCAGGGGCGTACCTTCGACGCGAACCAACATATTTACGGGCACACTTTCCGGATGTTTGGGCAGGTTGGCCAGCTGGATCAACATACCGGCACGGTCTCTTTCTGTTTCACCCAGACCGACGATACCACCACTGCAGATATTCATTCCCGCATCACGCACATGGGCAAGGGTATTAAGACGATCTGAGTAAGTGCGAGTGGTGATGATGCTGCCGTAAAACTCTGGTGAGGTGTCCAGATTGTGGTTGTAATAATCCAGACCAGCCTGAGCCAGCTGTGCAGCCTGATCGTCATTTAACATACCCAGGGTCATACAGGTCTCCAGACCCATTTCCTTGACTCCTTTCACCATTTCCAGAATGTAGGGCATGTCCTTCTCAGGTGGGTTTTTCCAGGCAGCTCCCATGCAGAAGCGGGTCGCCCCGGAAGCTTTGGCGCGGCGGGCTTCTTCCAGAACCTTGCGCACTGCCATCAACTTTTCCTTGTTCAGTCCGGTGTTGTAGTGACCACTCTGGGGACAATATTTACAGTCTTCCGGGCAGGCACCTGTCTTGATGGACAGTAGTGTACTAACCTGCACCCGGTTGGGATCAAAATGTTCTCTGTGGGCCAGCTGAGCCTGGAAGACCAGATCATTGAACGGCATTTGAAACAGGGCTTCGACTTCGTCATGTGTCCAGTCGTGGCGAAGTTTGCTGGGACCTGAGTCCTTGAGGCTTGCAAGGTTAGTCATGTTTTTCACTGATTCTTCCGGGAAGAAGCTCTCTGTTGTAAGTCAGACCAAATATCAGAAATCAAGATCAAAAACAGGATCGATGATAATTAATTGAAACTATGCGTCAATTGTTAAAACGTAACAATATTTACAAGTGGTTAAATCTTAAACAGTTTATTTCCATGAGCTGTCTGTTGTGCAGGGCCGATACACCGATGAATCAGCCCGTTTGCGGCCTTTGCATGAAGTCGTTGCCTGTTGCAGAACAACACTGTCAGTCTTGTGGCATTCCTGTTCCACTTAATGCTTTGGAACTCTGCGCCCGTTGTCTCCAGAAGAAACCGGTATTCGACACCTGTTATTCTGCCTTTAATTACGAGTTTCCCGTTGACCATCTTCTCAAACAGATCAAATACCATCAGCAACTGATCTACCTTCCACCTGTAGCCGATCAATTGACTCGAAACCTGATCCACCACTACGATGGCCGGGAGTGGCCTCAGGCAATACTGCCGGTTCCGCTGCACAATAAACGTCTACGGACAAGAGGCTTCGATCAGGCACTGCTGCTGGCTAGGCAACTGGTTAAAAACCTTCAGCCCTATCAGAAAATAAAATTGGAAGCCCATCTAATCAAACGACAGAAGCACACAATTCCCCAACAGGGTCTGAAGGCTTCAAAACGCAGGAGCAATATCAGGAATGCTTTCTCCATGACGGACAAGTCAAACTATCAATACCTCGCTATAGTGGACGATGTTGTCACGACCGGAGAAACAGTCACGGAAATCGCCCGACTTCTGAAAAAGCAGGGCGTGGAACGTGTCGATATCTGGTGTCTGGCGAGAACACCTGACTACCGCCAGGACCTTTAACCTCTCTTTTCAAGATCCCATGAAAAAACCCAGCACTTCGTCTGCATCAGGCCGATCCTTCGGATTCCAGGCCAGCATTGACCTTATTAATTTCCCATAGCGTTTATCAATAGCCTCCACCTTTTTCATTTGATCGTCCAGATACTCGTTATATCTGTCTTTCTCCATCATCACTCCACAGGTCGGTCTACAGAAAGAAAGGACACCAGAAAAGGGTCTGTCATTCGTTAACAACCTGAAAAGAATAACCCCCGCTGAAAAAATATCGGTTTTCCCGGAAAGGGTCTTGGGTCCCCGATAAAACATTTCAGGAGGTTTATGGCCTTCTGCGCAGAGTACCTTCTGCCTGGCCGGACCAGCACGCTGAGACACACCGAAATCAATGATGGAGAGTTTGTCATCGTTATCCTCATCCACTACCACATTGGCGGGTTTCAAATCCAAATGCCAGATCCCTGAATGATGCAAGTGTGCAACACCCTGCATTAGTTGCCGGGCATAGTTCTCAAACCTGGGCAGTGGTAGCCCTCTGCTCGAATCCCGATCCAAAATATTGCGAAGTGTTTCGCCAGCGTAGGGCATCAATATGTTTGTGCCCTTCGTTTCAATGAGCGGCACAATATTCGGACCCTGAGCAGCTCTGAGCATCTTCTTTTCATGTTTGAGATAATTTTTAGCCAATTTGCCCTCATAGCACTTTCTCATGAGGATTTTAGGACCCTCAGGGAAATCCCAAACCTCACGCCTCACAACGAAGTAATCTTCTTTAACATACTCATCAGTTGAGTTCAGCATTTGCCCATTCACATTGGTTAGTGTTGAGCCCGACATTTGCTCATTCACGCTAACCCGCCTGAACCTGCCCAACACATAGTGATAAGCCGATGAAGCGATGTTACAGGGATTCCTGAGACAACTTTGATCAGTTGGTGAACTATTACCGTTAGAAGCAGAACTATGAACGACTATTGTTGGCGACCCACTTTCAGTAAGAGTAGGGATATGAGCATCCATTCTTATATTCATTTTTTTGTCCTTTTACTGATTGATACAAGCTTTAGAGTCACCGAAAGTAGAAAAAGTTTTATGAAGGAGTAACGGAAAGGTCAGTAAAGCTAACCCTTTTGAGGCGAGTTTCGTAGTGGACACCAGTAGCTAACAATTATCAGCCTATTGGGTCAGGGCGATATCTTCAGATGCTTTACCGACTGGAAGGCTCATTCTTGATGTCACAGTCAGTATCTCAAGAGATCACCCAGCACCTTATCAGCATCAGGCCGGTCCTTTGGATTCCAGACCAGCATTGACCTTATTAATTGCGCATAGTGATTATCAATATCCTCCACTAGGAGCCTGACCGAGAATAGGCTTATCTGTTATGATAAGCCTTAAACCAACTCTGATTATGCCAAATGTCACCACCACCAAAGTTTAAGGACAGTCCTGTTGAGTTTGATCAGCATCTGCTGTTCCCAACCAACGTTTTCGATTTGCTTCCCAAAGATCATGATTGTTTTATTTATGAAAGCATTTTTCAGAACATTAATACGTCTGAAGTCGAAAAAAAATATCACCACCTTGGTCAGCACGCATACCCTCCAAAGCTCATTGTCGCTATTCTGATCTACGCATACAGCCATGGTGTTTTCAGTTCCCGTGAGATTGAGCGACGGTGTCGACAAGACTTGGCGTTCATGTATATCTCACAAATGAACTGCCCGAATTTCAGGGTTCTTGGTGACTTTCGTAAGGATAATCTGTCGTTTTTCCATGACTGCTTCAAACAGTCAGTCAAACTGGCCATTGAACTCAAAATGGCATCACTGGGTCATATCAGCCTGGACGGCTCCAAGTTCAAAGCCAACAGCTCAAAACACAAGGCCATGAGCTACGGGAGGCTCAAAGCGAAAGAGGCAGAACTCAGTGCCGAAGTGGATGAGCTGATCAAAAAAGCCAGTCAGTGTGATCAGGAAGAAGATGACGCCTACAAAGCAACCAATGGTTACAGCATTCCTGAAGACCTCCAGTTTAAAGAAGAGCGCCTGAAAAAAATCAAAGAGGCCAAGAAAGCACTTGAAGAACGTGAAAAAGCTTTAAATCCAGACAAACCAATAGACGACAAAAAGCAGATCAGTTTTGCAGATCACGATGCCCGCATGATGAGCAAGAAGGGGTATTGTGAGTACAGCTACAATGCTCAAATTACAGTTGATTCCGATAACCAGATCATTGTTGGCCAGCATGTCAGCCAACACGCCAACGATGTACAGGAAGTGGAGCCGGCGCTGAGGGCATTATCAGGAGCCACTGATGGCGCGGCTGTAGATAAGTGGAGTATGGATAATGGTTACTTTTCAGGGTCAAACTTACATACAGTCGAGCGACATGAGATTGATGCCTATATCGCAACCGACAAGGCGGAGAAGCCTGCCGCTGACGACCTTGAAAGCTCTGACAGGAAGTTTGTCAAAGCGGATTTTGCGTATGATTCCGAAGCTGATGTATTTATCTGTCCGGCAGGGGAAAAGCTGGTAACGAACCCGGCCAGCAAAAGCAAAAGAAAAAGCTACCGGGCAAACAAGACGGTATGCAGGGAATGCCCTTATCGTCGGAATTGCAGTGATTCAAAGAAAGAGGCTGGCAGGGTTATCCGTACCGATAAGTTTGAAAAAGCACGTCAGGCTATGAATAAGAAAATGGAGACAGCCGGTGCGAAAGCCATATATGAGCGTCGTAAAGTTATTGCGGAGCCACCATTTGGACAGATAAAAGAATCTGGTTTCCGAGGGTTCAGTCTCCGCGGCAAAGAAAAAGTTTCAGCGGAATTTTCACTGGTATGCACTGCGCATAATATCAAAAAATTTGTAAAAGCGGCTTCCACGAGGTCAATCCGTCTTGAAGATTTGAAAGAGGCTAAAAAGGCAGCATAGAGGCTGTGAGAAGGCATAAATATGCAAAAATGAGCAAAATCCCACTAATAATTGGATATTTTTTGCTCATTTTAAGATTTGGGAAAACTTCTGTTGGTCTGGTTGCGCTATTCTCGGTCAGGCTCCTAGTTGCAGTCGACTATTCAGGTACTCGTAATATGAGTCTTCCTTCGCCACAAATCCCTTGTTAAGGAAATTAATAGATTGAGGAAAGAGCCTGTAATTCGTCAACAACTCAAAAAGAATAACCCCTGCTGCAAAAATATCGGTTTTCGCAGAAAGGGCCTTGTGTCCCCGACAAATCATTTCAGGAGATTTATAACCCATTGTGCCCGGATCCTTATTTTTAGCACGACCAGCACGCTGAGACAGACCGAAATCAATAATGGTGAGTTTATCTTCGCCGCTCTCATCCACTAAGACATTGGCGAGTTTCAAATCCAAATGCCAGATCCCTGAATGATGTAAGTGAGCTACACCCTGCATGAGTTGTTGGGCATAGCTCTCAAACTTGGGTCGTGGTAGCCCTCGATCCTGATCCCGAGCCAAAATACAGATAAGTGGTTCGCCTGCGAAGGGCATCAATAGGCTTTTGTCTTTCGTTTCAATAAACGGCACAATATTCGGACCCTGAGCAGCCCTGAGCATCTTCTTATCATTTATGAGAAGCTTTTTACCTGCTCTGTTGTTAAGACACTTTCTCACGTAGATTTTTCTACCCTCAGGGAGCTCCCAGGTCTCCTGCTTCAGAACGAAGCACCCACTGTAACAGAGTAATTTTGAGTCCAGCATTCGACCATTCACATGTTCATTCACATGAGTCCGCCTGAACCTGCCCAACACGAAGTGATAAGCCGATGAAGCGATGTTACAGGGATTTCTGAGACAACTTTGATCAGTTGGTGAACTATTACCGTTAGAAGCAGAACTATGAACGACTATTGTTGGCGACCCACTTTCAGTAAGAGTAGGGATATGAGCATCCATTCTTATATTCATTTTTTTGTCCTTTTCCTGATTGATACAAGCTTTAGAGTCACCAAAAGTAGAAAAAGTTTTATGAAGGACTAACAGTGTGGTCAGTAAAGCTAACCCTTTTGAGGCGAGTTTCGGAGTAAACAACAGTAGCTAACAATGATCAGCCTATTGGGTCAGGATTCTATTTTCAGACGTTTTACCGACTGGAAGGCTCATTATTGATGTTAAGTACCTAACCAGTTGGTTTCGCATATTCTGGACGGCGGCTTTTTCCATCCTTCTGCGTTCCAACCCTGGTTGCGTAGCTATGGCTACGCGCCCGTCGTTGCGCCTTGATGGATGAAAAAATCCACTCGCCAGAATATGCGAAACCAACTGGCCAGGTACTTAGGGTCTGGATCTCATGAAGTGGCCCAGTATCTTCTTTGCATCAGGCCGATGCTGTGGATACCAGGCCAGCATCAACCTGAGTAATACCCCAAGGCTTGGGTCAATGGACTCTACCTCTTTTAATTGCTCATTCAGGTACTCATAATAAACGTCTTGCCTCACCATTACGCTCTTATCGAAGTCCTCTGGAAAAAGCTTTTTATTCATCAACATTTTGAAGAGAGAAACTCCTGCTGAAAAAATATCGGTTTTACTGGAAATAACCTCAGGTCCCTTATGAAACATTTCAGGAGGTTTATAGCCTTCTGTACATACTTCTGACCTTTCAATCGGACCCGCATACTGAGACAGACCAAAATCAATGATGGAGAGATTGTCCTGATCATCGACTACCAGATTTTCTGGTTTCAAATCCAGATGCCAGATCCCTGCATCATGCAGGTGAGCAACACCCTTCATTAACTGTCGGGCAAAAGTCTCAAAGATAGGCAGAGGCATCCTTCTATTATTAAAATGCAAAATCTCCTCAAGTGACATGCCTGCGAAGGGCATCAGTATAGTGTCGTCCTCTGTTTCAATGAGCCTGACAATATTCGGACCCTGAGCCGCTCTGAGAAGCTCCTTTTCAATCCTGAGACGCCGTTCAGCCCCTCTTGGCACAACACACTTTCTCATGTAGATATTTTGACCCACAGGGGACTCCCAGAGCTCTGAGGTCACCGAGAAGTATTCATTCTTATAGACGACTTTGGAGGCCACCATCTCCTCAGGCACGTTAATCAGCCTGAGTTTACCTAATACGTAGTAAACAGCCTTTGCAACAATGTCACAGGGATTCCGGGAACGACCCTGATCAGTCGCTAACCTGTTGCTGGGAAAAGTAGCGCTTTGAACATCCATTTCCGCTTTCCTCAAAAGACCATGAATAACTTTTAGACCCACCAAAAATAGAAATAGTTTTCTGAGAAACTGACAAAAAGGTCAGTAAACCTGACAATGCCGAGACGAGTTTCGTAGTAAACTTCAGCAGCAAACGATGATGGGAGCCTTCTATGAGTTCAGATATCCAACACCCTTATGAGCGACTGACGCCTGATCGGGTGATGGACGCTGTGGAAAGCCAGGGATACCTGTGTGACGCCAGGAACCTGGCTCTGAACAGCTACGAAAACCGTGTTTACCAGGTTGGGATTGAAGATGGCTTGCCGATTATTGCCAAGTTTTATCGCCCGGAGCGCTGGAGCCGGGAGGAGATTCTGGAAGAACACGCCTTCTCGCTGGAGCTGCAGGACATGGAATTTCCGATTGTGGCCCCCCTCCGGAACGAGAATCAGGAAACCTTACATGAATTTGAGGGCTTCCGGTTTGCCCTGTTCAAACGCATGGGAGGCTACCCACCGGAACTGGATAACCTGGATCATCTGCTGGTGCTGGGTCGTTGCATGGGAAGGTTACATAAACTGGGCTCAGCGGCACCTTTCCAGCACCGTCCGGCCATTAATCTGCAAAGATACGGCATCGACAATGTCACCTGGCTGCTGGATCATGATTTTATTCCCGCCACCCTCAGAGAAGCTTATGAAACCCTGACCCGGGACATTCTGGATCGTCTTGCGCGAATCGAAGCCCAATACCACCCGAAAATGATTCGGGTGCATGGCGATGCTCATGTCGGCAATATTCTCTGGCGGGATGATAACCCTCACTTTGTCGATTTCGACGACACCTGCATGGCTCCCGCTATTCAGGACTTGTGGATGTTTCTGAGCGGTGACCGGGCCAGCCAGACCCTTCAACTGGCAGAGCTTTTAGAAGGTTATGAGGAATTTCACGAGTTTGACCCCATAGAACTCAATCTGGTGGAATACTTCCGAACCCTCAGGCTGATCAACTATTCTGGCTGGCTGGCCAAACGCTGGACGGACCCGGCCTTTCCCATGGCATTTACCTGGTTCAATACCGAGCGTTACTGGTCAGAACATATTCTGGAGCTGAGGGAACAGATGGCTAATCTGGATGAACCCGTGCTTTCAGTTTACGGGAATAGGTGAGTTGTTGATTATTGTGTCCGGAAAACAAGGTTTCATTTGCATAACCACTTGAACATGACTACGACAGCCTGTACTCCCGACACATTTTAAACCGGTAAGGCTTGCAAAGGTGTCTCTGCTCCGTCGGCCGCCCTCACTTTTGGTGCCACCACTGATTTTACGCCGTTTGACGTGTTCTCTTCCGTCATTCCCGGCTTCATTCTCGTCATTCCCGGCTTCATTCTCGTCATTCCCGGCTTCATTCTCGTCATTCCCGGCTTCATTCTCGTCATTCCCGGCTTCATTCTCGTCATTCCCGCGAAGGCGGGAATCCACACTGACTCTCCACCAGAACCATACTGCCCGGTGTCCCCCTGGCCTTGTCATCCCCGAGAAAGCAGAGATTCACCGTTGGCGCTGGATTCCCGCCTTCGCGGGAATGACGGGAGTGAGGCCGGAAATGACGGGAGTGAGGCCGGAAATGACGGGAGTGAGGCCGGAAATGACGGGAGGTGAACCAGGGTTTTGCGACACCCTTTGTTGCGTGGGAACGAGGGGTGTATGGATATCAGAGCTTAGCTGCACTAGTCGCTGTGTTTATAGTTATCCATTAACAGGATTAAGGTATTGCCAGAAAACAGATGGATCTTTTTGTCAATCCTCTCTTTAGTGCTGCTATTCAGGGTATTAGCCATGACTCCTGAGCCGTTCATATACAGGGCAAGGGCGTTGTAACAGCTTCTTTTAAACGAGGGGGTGAATCACTCAGGCTATAGATTCAACAATATGGCCAGAGAGGCTATGACCCCCAAAGCATTGGTCACTGGGATTGTATCCGCCGATCAAGTAGAAACCGGGTTGATATTGAAAGTCGCATTGGTAGTCGCATTGCTAATAGAAGCAGAGGACTAAGGGTCTGTCATGCAAACAGCTGAGTCAAAGTTGAACTGACCATCGACGTTGGTCAGTCCAGTCAAAGCAGTGTCTTTGGAATCATTGACAGGAGCCAGCTATTCACGATCTGGCAAAGTGTCGGTGCACTGGTCGTTGCCGGGCCGACGGTTGAACTCTCGGATTTCTGGCACTCACCTGCCAGTGGCAATGGATCAACGGCTTTCAGGGGGGAATCTTCGTTGTCTACTTTCCACAAAATCATTCCCCGAAAGTGGTTACAGGTCAGCATACTCAATGACATCCACCAGTCGATGAGTAATCTGCTCCTGCTGCTGGGCGATGAACTTTAGCAGGTTCGGGGACTGATCCGTGGAGGGTAATGAAATCACAGGCTTGAGGCTAGACGACAAATTGGAACTTTGCCTCATGTACCGGTTTTTGAGTACTTACGGCGACTTCAATCCTGATTCGCTGTTTGGGTATATCTCTTTGCTCAGGTGCAGTAATGATAGAAATCTGCTGGGTTAATCTTCATAAACCGCCTGCTTGTCAACAAGGTGTGTGTTTCTGCCAACACGTTTTAAATCTCGCCAGTCAGCCTCTTTTGACGCCATACGCAAGGGGCGTCCATTAGAATCAATGCAGTCAATAATCTTGGATGCTGGTCGTTTGGTATGAGTGAACTCGATTGTTCCAAAAGGGGTTTTGTACTCCCCTTTGCGACCGGTAGTCATTACTGTTAACCGGTCAATCGGAATACGTAGCGCCCCTGCTTATCGAGAGCAGGCAGGCTCCTGGTGCAGCCAAGCCCTGATATCCATACAGCCCACTCGTTCCCACGCAGAGAGGCTTTCACAAAACTCTGGTTCCCATGCTTTTAGGCCCTGTGGGTCCCAGCGTGGGAACCCATACCTATCTCGCGCCTCAGAGTCCGCTGTTCAGGGGAGGAGATATGCATTCCCACGCACAGCGAGGGTGTCGCAAAACTCTCTCCGGCGTGGGAACGCGCTGACTCCCGTCATTGCCGGCTTCATTCTCGTCATTCCCGCGAAGGCGGGAATCCACACTGACTCTCCACCAGAACCATACTGCCCGGTGTCCCCCTGGCCTTGTCATCCCCGAGAAGGCAGAGATCCACCGTTGGCGATGGATTCCCGCCTTCGCGGGAATGACGACTTCAGAGCGTGAGAACGAGCTGTTGAAGTTTTGCGACACCCTCACAGCGTGGGAACGAGTGGTTGGAGTTTTGCGGCACCCTCTCTGCATGGGAGCGAGAGGGGGTACATATCAGAGCTTGGTTGCACTAGTCACCCCAATGACACCAGCTCCTTGATTTCCTGGTCCGACAACTCGGTAATCCACTGCTCGCCACTGGCAACTGTCAGGTTGGCCAGTTCTTTCTTGCCCTGAATCATGGCATCGATTTTTTCCTCAAAGGTGTTTTCGGTAATCAGGCGATGCACCTGGACATTGCGTTTCTGGCCAATACGGTAAGCCCGGTCGGTGGCCTGGGCTTCTACCGCCGGGTTCCACCAGAGATCGTAGTGAATAACCTGGCTGGCCGCAGTGAGATTTAAACCGGTACCTCCGGCTTTCAGGGACAGGATCATGGCACGGGTGTGTCCATTGTTTTGAAAGTCTTCGACGATTTCGTCCCGTTTCTTCCGAGACAGGCCACCGTGCAGGAAAGGGACATCCAGGGTCATTTGCTGTTGCAGCGTATTCACCAGTAACTCCCCCATGGTCGTGTACTGAGTAAAAATAAGCACTTTCTCATCAGCATCCATAGCCTCACGCATCAGCTCCATAAACAGCGCCAGTTTTCCGGACTCTTCGACACTGGCCTGGTCGTGGTTCAGGAATTGCGCCGGTGCATTACATATCTGCTTTAACGCGTTGAGCAGTTTGAAAATAATGCCTTTGCGTTCAATCCCTTCTTCACTGGAGTGCAGGTCTTTCATAATGCTGTTAACCGTACTCTGGTAAAGGGATGCCTGCTGTTTGCTGAGGTTGCAGAAGCGGTTGCTTTCTACTTTATCTGGCAGGTCGCTGATGATGGTTTTATCCGTCTTCAGTCGTCTGAGAATAAATGGGCTGGTGAGTTTGCGAAAGCGGTCCAGGCAGTTCTGGTCACGGTCTTTCTCAATGGGGGTGGCCAGTTCTTCCTGAAACTTCTTCTGGGTGCCAAGATAACCTTTATTGGTGAAATCGAACACGCTCCAGTATTCCCGCAGGCGGTTTTCAACCGGTGTGCCGCTCATGCCAATACGGATATCGGATTTCAGCTTTTTGATGGCTTTGGTCTGCTGGGTGCCAGGGTTTTTAATGTTCTGGGCTTCATCAATGACCAATGTGCGCCAGCGTGGTTTGGCCAGTGCCGCACTGTCGGTGCGGATAAGGCCGTAGCTGGTGAGAATTACGTCATGGTCACTGATTTTTAACTGTCGTTTGCTGCCGTGATAGACCTGCACGCTTAAATCCGGGGCAAAGCGTTCAATCTCTTTGCGCCAGTTGGTCAGCAGGGAAGTAGGGGCCACCACCAGGGCTTTTTGTTGATCAAGCTGGCCGTTTTCTTGCTGGTGTAACAGCAGGGCAATGACTTGCAGGGTTTTACCCAGACCCATGTCATCGGCCAATAGTGAACCAAAACCAATGCGGGCATTTTGCGCCATCCATTCGTAGCCACGCTGCTGATAGGGGCGTAGTTCAGCATTCAGGCTTGCAGGCAGAGGTGCGGGTTCGCCTTTGAGCAGCTCTTCAAACAGTTGTCTGGCACTGTCGCCTAAATCCACTTTGGCGCCATCCAGTTCACCAGACAGTCCGGCTTTTAACAGATCGGTGCGTGACAGGGTTTCCGGTAAATTATCGAGTTTTTTAAGCAGTTGCTGCAATTTGCTGTCATCCAGCATGACGTATTGATCCAGCATTTTAACCAGACCGTCGGCGCCCTGAAGCAACTGGTTAAACTCGTTGACCTCAATGCGCTGGTCGCCCAAAGCCACTTGCCAGTTAAACTGCAAAAGCTGGTCAAGGTTCATATAACTGACGGCATTATCACTGTCACTTTTTGACAATGACAAACTGAGCTGAGGGTACACCAGCTTTTGCAGTCGTTTGGGCAGTACCAGCTGAATACCCAGCATTTGCAGGGCAGGGAGGGTTTCCCTGAATATGGGTGTGAAGGCCTGAAGTGTGTAATGCAGCGGGCGGTGTTTTTTTTGGGTCTGGTAAAGCTGTTCTATAGCAGGCATATAATCTGCCAGTAATGCCAGGTCGGTCAGCACGCTTACTTTGGTTTCAGATAATGAACCCTCCTTAAACAGTTCGGGCAGCATCAACATGGTCTGCTTCTGTTCAACCCTGATATCTACCGATAGCTGGTCAGCTATCTGGTCATCTGCTTCCGGGCTATCCACTTCTTCCACCAGCAGGTGCAGACGGTGCGCCCGCTCTCCCAGTGATAGCCGGTTTAGCCAGTTGCGAATGACCTTGGGGTAAGCCAGCGTTTCAAACTGGTTAAACAGGCAGGGTGATCCGGCAAAAAACAGACGACAGATATCTTCTTCCCAGTATTTATCGGGCGCTGCTTCCATGGCCTGTTCCATAAAGAAGCTGATGACGGCGTTGATGGCCAGATGGATCTGGGTTTGGCTGTCTGCATAATGCAGCTGAGGTTTTTTGCGGTTTTTCTGCGTTGTTTCTAATACCACGAAATCCGGTGGACACACGTCGTAGAATATCTGTAGCTGGTTTTTCACCGGTTCACTGAGCAGTGCTGGTTGCCACTGTATCAGCGTCAGGTCATCCTGTTGCATAAAGACGGCCGGAATAGAAGCATGTTGCTGCACCAGCTTGACACTCAGACGATAAAGCCATTGCCAGAGCAGGGCTTTGTGAAAATATCGGCTACGTTCAGGGCTGTGAATATTGCGTAACGATGCCAGCAGACTGATCCATTCGTTCGGTTCCGATACAGACTGTCCATTATCTTTGCTTCGGGCTGAGTGGAAACAGCCATTCTTGTCGATCACCAGCTGGGTCAGGCTGAAGTCAGCAATATCCAGCGTATTTTCCGTCGCCTGTTGTTTTTCGTATTGGCTGACATAACGGGCACTGCGTTTGTAAAAGTCAGTCAATACGGTTTTAAATTCTTTGCCATAAAACAAGGGTTTTGGTGTGAGAATGCCCTGAATCCTCTCACCCAATGGCTCAATGGTGGCCAGATCCAGCAACTCAAAGGTTGGGGTTTTTGGCAACTGCCAGTCTTCAGACACAGGCTCGTGCTGCCAGAAAGACATCACCTGTGGCGGTGTGTCGGCCTTCGCCAGGGACATGCCGGTTTGTTTTTCAATAGCTTTGGGTAAATCCATACCGTGAAGCTTGAACACCATAAACGGGTCTTTATCAATCTCATTGGCGATCAGATAGATGACGGCGGCAATATGTTTGCATGGCATTGCCCAGTCAGGACAGGAACAGCTGGCTTTCATATCATCCCAGTGTTTGGGAAACAGGGGGATGTTCTGTTTTTCCATCAACGTCAGCATCTGAGCGGGGAGTTGCCGGTTCAGTAATTTAGCGAGCAGGGCCGGGCTCTGGCTGACGGCCATTAAAATGCTTTGTTGCTGGTTGGTGGTAAAACCCGGTAGATGAACCTTGACCTTGTAGGGCCTTGGTCGTCTTCCCCGAACATCTGCATGAGTTGAGGTGCCTTTAAGCTCAATGTTGGATACCGAGCCATTACCGGCATAGCGGCGCCCACGGGGCAGACGGTTGCTGTAATCAATGCCGTTAAAAGCTACCAGCCATTGTTCGCCCCACCAGGTTTGGCCGTAGTTTGTTGCCATTAGTTTGTCATCTCATTATTTGCGTAACTGGGTTACTGTAGCGTTTTTAACGGGGTATTGCTCACTCAGGTAACGGAAAGAACTCAGTTCGTAGATGGGTTGCTCATTCTGATGATAGTTTTCTTTCAATTTGATTGGATACAGTAATATCCAAAATCTCGTATTTTACCTAAAAAAAGCTATAATAGTATCCATATTTCATGGATGTGACTCACTATGAGCTTATTGTCATTATTAACACCCACTGATGTTCAGCAGCAGCTGGCCACTGCGGTTATGGACAGAAGAAAGGCAAAAAAATGGTCCCGACAGAGTCTGGCAGAGCGGAGTTCTGTGCCAGCATCAACGATCAAAAAATTTGAATCAACCGGGCAAATATCGTTGCGGCAGTTCATTTTGCTCTGGCAGGCGGTTGATCAGCTGGAAGCCCTGGTTGCATTGACAGAAAAAGCCGAGTCTATGCCTGCCAGTATCAGCGAGGTATTAAAAACATGAGGGTTCGAAAACTCAGTGTACATCGCAGGTTCAGTGACGGGACAAAGCATAAAGTCGGTGAGTTGGCTCAGAATCAACAGGGTATTTTCTTTCAATATGATGAGAGCTATCTCAGTCGTTTTCATAGTTTGTCTCCTTTCACCTTGCCCTTTGAAGCTACCTTGAGTCGCGGGCCCAGGCAGCCACACCAAGGGTTACAGGGAGTTTTTGCCGATTCTCTGCCTGATGGCTGGGGCTTGCTGTTGATGGATAGAGCCTTCCGACAACAGGGCATACTTCCACATCAGGTAACCCCGATGGATCGTTTGGCATTCATCGGTGAGAGAGGGATGGGTAGCCTGAGTTATACACCGGCTATGGATCATGCCACTGAGAATGATCACTCCTTATCAGACATTGCGCTGTTGGGACAGGAGGCTCAACAGGTTTTTGAAGGTGAGACTGAAGATATATTACCTGTCCTGGCTCAGGCTGGTGGTTCGGGGGGGGCCAGACCCAAGGTATCGGTATGGCTTGATTCCGATAATGCCCGCTATGTCAGCATTAAGCCACAAAGTCACCTAACCCCCTGGTTGGTAAAATTTACTGCCAAGAGTCTTCCCCTCGGGCATGAAGAAAGCCTGTGTGAAGCACTCTGGTTAACTCTGGCAAAACGAGCTGGATTGACGACACCGCAATGGCACCTTATTCATGATACTGGAAACTCTGGTGCAAAAGCCTGGCTGGCATTGAAGCGATTTGATTGTTCAGACCACCCGTCTCAGCAAGGGCATTTTCATATGCAAACACTGTGTGGTCTTATGGATGCCGATTTTCGGCAACCCTCAATCGACTATGAGGATTTGCTGAAAGTGAGCCAGATATTGTGCCAGAATCCGGCAGTGGCACAGGAGCAATTTGCCAGGGCCATGTTCAACTTGTTTGCTATGAATCAGGATGACCATACGAAAAACTGGTCTTTTTTAATGGATGACCATGGTCGTTGGTCACTGGCACCTTTTTATGACGTAACTTTCAGCCCAACACCCTACAACAACCACATGACAGCCTATATGGGATACGGTTCCCAGCCGCCACTAGAGGTCATACAGAAACTCGCCAGCCAGGCAAATTTTGCAAACTGGAATCAAGCCAGACGAGTGATCGAGCAAGTGGTTGAGTCTGTGCAAAGCTGGAGCGATCAGGCCGGATTGTTCGACATCAAGGCTGATACTCAAAAGCTGATAGGTAAACAGTTACGTGAAACCTGGCGGGCTAATAAAGGTTTATTCAGTTGAAACCAGCATCCAATCTGATCGGTCAGCCCTTGCCAGCTGATCAGTTTAACTTTCTTTTTGTACTTCCTGCCAGTGTTTAAACTGGGATGGTCTTAAACCGTAACGGGCTAATACACCTTCGTGTAAACGACGTAGTTCTTCAATAATCAGCGATGACAAATCTGAGCGTGAGGCTTCTTCAATCTCTTCTGGTAACAGGGCTTTAATCAGATCTACAGGATCGGAATCCGGAGTGAGAACTATTTCTTTAACCGTTTTTTTAACCAAGTCCCGATGTTTAAGTCGCAGGGGATCAGGCTCAGCCAGTTGTTGTTTGATCGCCAGATATTCCTGCGTTGAGCGTTCATAAGCCCATAGATAGAGATCACGTAACAATTCAATCCGGGTCATTTCATAGACGCCTAGAGTCGCACAGCTATAGGCCTGTTCCGGTACATCCAGAAAAGTAAGAGGGCAGAGATTGGCCCGGATTAATGGCAGGTTAACTGCCAGACGTGATGTCCGTTTGTTCACGTCAGCAAAAGGTTGCAGATAGGGCAGGT
Organism: Endozoicomonas sp. ALD068; assembly: GCF_049310145.1. Taxonomy (NCBI): domain Bacteria; kingdom Pseudomonadati; phylum Pseudomonadota; class Gammaproteobacteria; order Oceanospirillales; family Endozoicomonadaceae; genus Endozoicomonas; species Endozoicomonas sp. ALD068. The sequence goes on along the minus strand of NZ_JBLYNU010000004.1, from coordinate 5,869,441 downwards.
GGACCATCATGAAAAAAGACTGCTCAAACGGATCTTCAATCTGACTGGCTTTTTGCAACAGAATATCAAGCAGTTCACTGATAATGACTTCGCCAGCCAGTGGCCTGAAAACACTTTTACCTATTTCTACCTGATGCTGTCGAATTCGTCCTTCATCAGCAGGGTTAGGCAACAGGTTTTCGGACAGTAAACTGTGAAGGTTTAGTAGCGTAAAGCGGTTGTATGATGCGGTTTCTGCATTATCAACCAGCAACTCTATGGCTGTTTTATGATTCAGAATCATCTGTGTCTCGATAGCTGCCTTTCCCTGAGCTGCATGACCGTCTTCTATAAGCCGAACAGTATCAAGACGGCTGTAGGTATTACCCTCCAGATGACTGGATGCCCAGGATAAGTCAATCAGGAAACGGTTCAGAATTGCACGACCGTATGTGCCAGCGGGTTGTGATGTTTGCTTAGTGTCGCCCATGCGCCAGAGCTGATGGCGTATGGGAGCTGATAAGTAGTAGGTGTTGTTGGGCTGGTATATGTCCAGAAATTCTCGCTGGTATCCAATGGGTTGTCGGGCTTCGACAGGTTGCTCTATATAAGACAGAATATCCTTACTGTCTGGCGACAGTGGAATAAATGCAGGAAATTCGTCAGATTGATCATTATCCTGATTTGCCTGAGATAGACTAAATACCTGATATTGCCTGCCCCGTCCCTCACCAAGAGCAGTAATCTTGCTTTCGGCCAGTAAACTGTTTAACCAGCGCTGGGTTGTTCGGCGGGTAAGATTTGGGTGAGCAGCAAGCAGTTCAGAGATAGAGACTGGCTTGTTGGCTTGCATGATAGCCTGGTATAAATCATCGAGAGTATTCATGAATGTGATGCAACTTTGAAGCTCTTTGGCGCGATTATGGCGTATTATATCTAATTGCGCCATAATTGCGCCATAATTGCGCCATAATTGCGCCATAATTGCGCCATCGCTTTGGCGCGATTAGTAACGGAAGCTAGTCGTTTATAAAGAGGCGATCCTGAAGCTGCTTCTATCGGGCAGAGGGCAGGTTTCCCATGAAGCTCGTGATACAGAGGATGGCCTTTGATAATTTCATCTATATCATCGAGGTCAGCACACCCGCAAAACCCAATTTGCAGCACCTTTTCCAACTTGTGATAGCAACATCTCGTGGTTGTCTGAAGCTTACGCTCTGGCGGGACGAAAACGCCTGGTTAGGCCGGACCGCTGCGGGCAGCAACGGGCGAAAGCATCTGGTTATTGAGAGTCATGAATCAAAAAAGGTGCCATCAATCCTAAGACGGAGGGGTTGGCTCATGTGGCAGATACTCGCTTAGCCCTTCATCGAGCCCGCCGTTGTATAGATCAATACATTGACGTGTCTGTTCAATCAGATCTCCGATTTCACGATATTCTTCACCACTATCATTTCGTTTAGGGCTGCTTGGTTCTGGTCCAAAAGCAGGCCTGAGAAAACCTGAATAAAGCAGTAAGGCTTTGTAAGTGATAGTGCCTTTTTTCATGTTGATCATCATTTCAGCATCCCAATATTCAGGAGTTTCAGATAAACTACAGACATCAATATGTGAATGGTCATAACATTTGTACTTTTTTTTGCTTGCTCCAGCTTCAGTATCTTCTTCAGAAGCTTTTCCTTCATCATCACTGCTGTCACTAAATCCACCCAAAGCATAGTCACTATCATAATTATGATAATCAGGGCCTTCGACTACTGCTGATCCTTGATTACGATCAAGATTGGCTCGGCCCAGATAATAAACTTTATCAGTGTTGAAGTGCGTCCGAAAATATTCAGTCAACAATTGCAAAACAGACGTAAAGTAAGCCTTACTCCTGGCCCCCATTTCAATGAAATTTGATGGTCGAAGTCTCATATCAGGGGGAGTATTCACTGCAGTAATTTGGAACCTGGCGGTCACTCTCAGCTCACCATCAACAGTCTGCTCGTCAATTCCCAGAAATCCGTCAGATGAATGGTGATCCCTGTTAAATGACCATAATGAAACCTCTTCAAGATTGAAAAGGCTTCTGGAGGAGCCCCCCCCTATAAAGGTTTTGAACATTTGCATGAGCGCTAATTCTGCCAAAGGCAGGTAAGCGTCGTATCTGTCATCTCCGGAATAGCCTGTACAAGGAAGCATCATGGTAACCAGGACTAACACTAACCGAATACCTTGCTTCATGTTATCGGGCCTTTCCCAGCAATGCGCTCATTGAACTTGAGTTCGATTTAAAAAAGACAAGAGCCCCGGCGATTTAGCCATCTTTCGGTTGCAGACTATAGATAGCTGACAGGGCTCCTGCGCCTATGATGAGTGTATTCTATGATGTTGATGGTTTCTGTCTGGTTTTAAACAAGAATGACATAAACAACCAACATGCAATAGCAAAAGACCTCCTGTTATATCGAAAACCCGCCGTATCTGGTGACAAAAACTTTAACCAGCTTCCAACCATGATCTATGGACTTGTTTCTTTGGTTGCTTTGATGATGGTCATTTTTATTTGGAACCTTCTGGGCTGGGTGTTGTCTAATTTTTATAAGGTTTCACAAAAGGGTCTAGAGTCCATGAAAAATAAATTTACGCTAATGATATTGATGGCAACACTGGCAATTAGTGCGGAGGCTGTATCTGAAACTTGCGATATAGTTTTTGCTCATAATAGAGTGAATATAAGCACTCTTGATAAAGCTGAACTACTGGCAGCTCTTTATAATAGAGCTAAACCTCAAGGATTGGGAATGCTCCACTATGATCCTGCTCCAATGACTGTAGATCAAGCCAAAGAGCTATTAAGCAAGCGAGCTTCTCATGAATTATATTTTGATTATCTCGCTGGGCGTGTAATGAAAATTGATATTAGTTCTGATGTTATGAAAACACGTTTATACAACAGGGATAATGGAGAAAATGCAGCAGAAAAGGTAGCTTGCGCATTAAAACCATCCAAAAAAGATGAGTTCTGACATTGGAAATCCTATCAAATCGCCTGTTATTACGCAGCCATTTGAATCCAATATGTTTATTGGGTTCAAATGGTTTTTCATGTTTTAGTAGCATTCGTTATTGATTGCAACATGACGCCAGTTTCAGAGTCTGTGCCACAGGGATGAATTAAATCAGGGAGTTAATATGGATATTTCAGGCTTACCCTCTAAAAGGATAAAAATTGATGTACAAAGTAAAAGTGAAGATAAGTGTTTTCATGGCTTTGCACAGGGATGTATACCAAAAGCTCATATGTTCGAGTTTAAAGATAAAATTGATGGTGGCGCATGCGGTGATGTGTATCGGTCAAAGTGCGTAACTGAACGTAAATGTGATATAGCCATAAAAGTTATTCCTTTGATAGGTTGGAAAGCGGAGAATGCTATTGATGAGAAAAAGACGATAAAAACCTTAATAGCCAATCCCCACCCTAATATTGTTGAATACTTTGGCGTTCTGGAAGAAGATAATAAAATGTATATTGTGATGGAATTAGGGAAAAGCAACCTCTATCAATTTTTAGATGAAAACTTCTCAAAATTATCAGTTTCACAATTTCATGAAATTATTTTCCAAGTTCTTGAGATTTTAAATCATCTTGAGTCGATAAGTGTTACGCAAATGGATTTCAAACCTGAAAATATGATTTGTCTGAAAAATAAAATAAAATTAATCGATTTTGATAGCGTCCATAAAAAAGGAACACGTTTTTATCAGCCTCCATCATCACGCCTTATCAATGCTGCACTATTTTTATCAAAAATACAGTTGAAAATGAAATGTGGCGCTCCAAACGATAAATATTACGAGTTAACTTATAAGTTTAACAATGCTTGCCTCTCAGATGATTTCAACGAGTCTGATGCAAAAACTTTATCTGAAGATCCTGATATCTGGCATGATCAGCTTCCTTTAGAAACACGAAAATTATTAAGCAGAAGTTTCATTAATGAAGAGTCTAAGCAAAAACAAGTTATAAAAATGCGAGACAAAATTTCACCCAGAAGCGAGCTTGTTTTTTAGAACCTGTAACCTTTGCAGCAAGGGTGGCGAACGCAACATGCCAACCCTTTTCCTGTAATTGTTATCCTGCAGCCCTGCCGTCAGGGCCAATGTTGATAGAATTTCGAACGAGAATAGAGCTACTAAAATAGCGCTACCTCCGATCACAGTGAAGGCTAGCGTGGCTTTTGGCTCGTGAATCATCCACTGGAAAAATAGAAAAAACTTTCACACTTCTTCCGACTAATGCCAAAGCAGTCGGCTGGATTTTTTTTTAGGCTTTGCTATATACTCTGAACACTTTTTATTTAGTAAATAAAAATGCGTTTACTTATCTTTTGCCTATGTTTTTACTCAAGCACTTTGTTTGCTTATTTCGAAGAAATTCACATAGAGAATATTGTGAGAATTAATTGTGTATTGCTCCCAGTTATAACAACCATTAATTACTTACAGCTTAAGAAGCACTATAATCTGGGATTCGATCAAAATGTCAGGCCTTTTCACCTTACGACGTTGTCAGTAATTTCAACAATTCTTACGAAAGTCTACCTGATTGATAGAATATTTGCTTCAAGACATCTTGATCGTAATTCCAGATCACTGAAACCAAAAATTATTAAAAGTAATTATGCCTATGGCATCATTTTAGAATTTGAATTACTGAATAAAACATTATTGCAAAGTGAAAATAAGTCAGACTGCATTCAGTTATTGAACAATTCAATTATTTACCCTGTTTCTATTGACGAAAAATTAAAGTTAAGCATAGATTTAAAAAACATATCATCAGAGCATAAACTCATGCATTTAGATTCAACATATGGTCAAAAAGGGGATTGGTGGTTTGAAACTTCATGCATTTCAAATAAAGATAAAAATTTAGAAAAAGAGGAAAAATCAGAAAAAGCAGTTAGTGTTTTTAACAGCTTTGTTTTAACAAATGTTTGCATTGAGCTAAAGAATCCCGAGAAATTATTGCAACTTGAAATTTTATCAAAATACAGTCTAAACGTAGTGACGGGAGAAGGGCTCAGTAAGTTTATGACTATCAACATGGGTAACAAACGAGCAAAAACCCAGCTGTTAAATATTTGTAATTTACAGCATGGGTACTTTGAACTTTACCATAGCAATGAGCCTGATATTAAATCAGCGTTGCAAGATTACATCTTGAACTTACATTTTCTGGAAGCTGATAACGAGAGAGAAAAGAGCTGGTTGAATACATTGTACATTTTAGGTCATTCTTTTGCCTATGGAATTGTTACTTACGTGTTTTCATATTTTGTTGACTACGCAAGCTTTTATCTTTTGGCTGAAAGTTGTGCAATTTGTTTAAACCAAGTCCAATACCCGGGAGCATCAGCTTGTGTGTACCACTGGTTTTGCACACTGTGTTTAAGTAAAGCGAGAGCAGAACATCCTCGAAGCTGCCCATTATGTGGTATATAAATGCCTCACGCTTGCAGCAAGGGTGGCATACACAGTGAGCCAACCCCTTATATCCTCGCCGGCATGCCCAAGAATTTGTCGCAGATTTTCCTTCCTCTTACTTTTTCCTACTTTTTCTTGTAGAAGGTTCACGCTATTGACTCAACCATTGGGTGTAGTCGGTTTTGTATAAATCAGTCATTGTCAGCCTCCGGCAGCCAGTCTTCAGTCGTCGATATTGACGCCATTTAGTGGATACCAGTCTTCAGTCATTATTTGCTCGTAAGACCACGGGCACTGATCCGGGAAACTATTTTCATTTAACTTTTGATTTTTATTAACATAAATATTCATTTCTTTAATCGCATCTTTTTTACCGTCAGGATATGTACTGTTTAGTACATCTTCTATTTGTGGTTTTAGACAAGGATTATCCGCAATAAGTTTGTTAATGTTGTTTCTTGATCTGTTGATAGTAATTAACCATACCCTTGGTACTCTTTCAGTTGCTACAGTGCCTATTAATACACTTGTTTGATAATCACATTTCAGAAGATGAGTTATCAAAGTAGCTAAACGATTTTTTAACTCACGAATATGGTCCTTAATGCCCAACTCCAGCTCCCCCATCAAATTCTCTATGTCAAGCTGGTCAAACTGTCGCTGAGCAAGTAGCTCCCGCTGTAGGGTAAGCCATTGGTGATAATCTTTGTCATACAAGTTTTCCATAAATACCTCCATTGCCCTACCACTGTAGGCAATTAACAGAAGGGAATCAAAATGAATTACCAAAGTGCATATTCTGGTCAGCTTGAACACCCATTCTGGTTCATTTGAACACCCTGGATCTCCTACGCATCACCCAGTCTGATTTTTAGTCCAAGTGTTCAAGTGTTTCCAGTTTTCCCAGCTTCTTGCGCATGGATTCTCCTTTCAGCGTAATCCTGTGGGCGTTGTGCATCAGGCGATCCAGAATGGCATCTGCCAGAGTCTCATCACCGATGCTGCCATGCCATTGCCGGGTCGGTAGCTGGCTGGTAACCAACGTTGAACTTTGTTCGTGACGGTCATCCATCACTTCCAGTAAATCGTTGCGTTGCTGCTGGGTCAGAGGTTCCAGCCCCCAGTCATCCAGTATCAACAAATCCACCTTCGCCAGTTGCTTGAGTTGCCTGCTGTAGCTGCCATCACCATGGGCAAGGCTCAGCTCTTCCAGTAAGCGCGAGAGTCGGTAATAGCGGACACTGTAACCCTGTATGCAGGCCCAGTGTCCCAGTGCGCAAGCCAGGTAACTTTTACCACTGCCACAAGGTCCGGTAATCAGCAGGTTCCTGTGCCTGTTTAACCAGTCCTCGCTGGACAGTGTGGCTATTTGGACTTTCTTCAACCCCCGGGGATGTTCGTAGTCAATGTCGTCTACCCGTGCAGCCAGCTTAAACCTGGCCGCCCTCAGTAACCGGGCAAGACGTTTGTTATTGCGCTCGGTCTCTTCCTGTTCTGTCAGGAGGGCCAGCCGCTCCACAAAGCTCAGGCTGTCGTAGGTGCCGGGCTGCTCCAGTTGCTGAGCCAGGGCATCGGCCATGCCTGTCAGGCGCAGTGACCGCAGACGGGTCAGAGTTTGATTCATCATGATACGTCTCCGGTTACTGATAGCTGGCTGCACCACGAATATTTTCGTGGCTGTCATGAAGAGGTAGTGTCGTTTGTTTCACCTCAGGTTGAAGAGCCTGTTTGTCTTTACCTGATTGCAGGATCGCCCGGATATTCTTGAGTCGGTAACCTTTGATTTTCCGGGCATGGGCGCAAGCATTGTTTAACCGGTCAGCTCCGTAATCCCGTTTGAGGTTCAATAACCCCAGGCAAGACCGATAAGCCTGCTCCGGATGCTCACGACTGTTCAACAGATACTGAGTTATCCAGTGAACATCGGGGCCCAGCTGTTTTGCCCACTCCAGCAGTCGTTCCGGTGTCCACTCCTGGTGCTTGCTATGTCGTTCAGGCATATGGCCTGATTGAGTGGTAAAACCGGTTGTGAACTTACGGGGGTGACAGGCCACAACTTCACCTTTGCAGAAGACAGTGACCGTATGTTCTGTTGCCTGAACTTCCACCTCTTTCTTGACCAGCTGATGAGGCACTGAGTAGTAATGGCCTTTACAGTGAATGTGATAGTCAATGTTCACCCTGGCTTTGCTGAACTCAGCGTACTCAAAGGCCTGTTTGGGCAAAGGTCGCAAAGCGGGTTCATCCAGTTGCTCAAAGGTACTTCGTCGTGTACCTGGCAGTTTTTGAAAGGGCTTAAGGTTGAGTTCAGTCAATAGCTCCCGTATACGACTGTTCAGTTCTGCCAGGGTAAAGAAGGTCTCATGACGAAGTCTGGCCAGTATCCAGCGTTCAACCAACTGCACACCCACTTCGGCTTTCGCCTTGTCCTTGGGCTTGTAGGGCCGAGCTGGAATGACCGCCACCTGGTAGTGGTTGGCCAGGTGTTGGTAAGCCGGGTTCAGGTCCGGTTCATAACGGCAAGCCTTACTGACACCGCTCCTGAGGTTGTCTGGTACCACGACAGCTGGAATACCTCCAAAGAACTCAAAGGCCCGAACATGAGACCCCAGCCAGTCTTCGGACTTCTGGGACAGGGTGGCTTCTGCGTAGGTGTAGTTAGAGGCTCCCATCACCGCTACGAAAATCTGGGCGTTATGGGCGATCTCACCGGTCTTTGGATTAACGACAGGGACCGTAAGACCGGCGTAGTCTACAAACAGTTTTTCACCCGCCTTGTGATGCTGTCGCATGGAACGTTTCTGGCAGCCCAGCCACTGGTTGTAGCGGTGACAAAACTGCGAATAGCTGTAGGCATTGAGAGTGCTCTCTTGGCAGTACTCCTCCCAGAGTGTTTGCTTGGTCACCTCCTTGCGCTTGAGTGACTGGTGAATAACGCCCCAGTCCGGGTCGACCAGACCCTGGCGGCTCGACAGTGGGGTCTCAGGGAACAGTGTCTGCACCAAAGTAGCCTCAGAGCAGTCCGAGGGCAGAGGCCAGCTCAGTGGCGACCGTTCAAAGGCCTGAACGTAGTTGGACACAGTGCCAACACTGACCCGCGTGCTGCGAGCTATTTGCCGGATACTGAGTCGGTACTCAAAGCGCATCCGGAGTATTTCTTGAAGTTTTCGCATGGAAATCCTGTTATCTGGCATGGCTGCTGTCCTTTCTGTTTAGAAAGGTCAGCGGCTAAAGTTCATGGAAATCAATGCGTAAGAGATAATCTACCGAAAGAAGAGTTTTCAGATTCTGGAGGCTTGAACACGGATTCTGGGCAGTTGAACAGCGATTCTGGAAATCGCCAAAAAGTGTTCAAGAGTTAACAGAATGGGTGTTCAAGCGCCGCCAGAATCGGTGTTCAAGAGTTAGCAGAATGAGTGTTCAAGCGATGCCAGAATATGCACAAAGCACAGATGCCTTTTTCAATATCGACAGACCGGGTCCAGTCCCTGTGCGCAAGAGCGTTAATAACTTCCTGCTTATTCATCATCAAAGTTGACATAAGCATCGGGGGCAAGATTCTCAAACCGGGTGTACTGACCAATAAAGGCCAATCTTACTGAACCGATAGGGCCGTTACGCTGCTTACCAATGATGATCTCACCAATACCCTTAAACTCGGTATCCGGGTTATAGACCTCGTCACGGTAGATAAACATGATGACGTCGGCATCCTGCTCAATCGCTCCGGATTCACGGAGGTCGGAGTTGACCGGACGCTTGTTGGGGCGTTGCTCCAGAGACCGGTTAAGCTGAGACAGCGCAATCACCGGTACGTTAAACTCCTTGGCGATGGCTTTCAGGGATCGGGAAATTTCCGAAATTTCGTTGGTACGACCTTCGCTGAAACCGGGAATCTGCATCAGCTGCAGATAGTCGATCATAATCATGGCCATGTCACCATGTTCACGAACTACACGACGAATACGGGAACGCATTTCTGAAGGACTGATGCCTGCGGTGTCATCAATAAACAGTTTTTTGTCCTTGATTTTCTCCACCGCTGACACCAGCTTCGGCCAGTCGTCTTCTTCCAGCTTACCGGAACGCACTTTGCCCTGATTGATTCGGCCCAGAGAGGACAACATACGCATCATCAGCTGCTCAGAGGGCATTTCGAGGCTGAAGACCATGACGACTTTTTCGGTATTTAGCAGGGCGTTTTCGACCAGGTTCATCGCGAACGTCGTTTTTCCCATCGACGGCCTGGCAGCAACAATAATCATATCCGACGGCTGCATACCCGAGGTCATATTGTCCAGATCACTAAAGCCTGTGGTGATACCGGTAATGGCATCGCCAGCGTTAAAAAGCTCATCAATTTTCTGAACCGTGTTGTCCAGGATTTCCCGAACACCCACCGGGCCACCGGTTTTGGGGCGCTCTTCAGCGATGTTGAAAACCAGTCGTTCAGCTTCATCCAATACTGTCTGGCTGTCCCGACCTTCCGGATTGTAGGCGCTTTCAGCCATCTTCTGACTGGCATTGATCACCTTTCTGAAAACAGAACGCTCCTGAATGATTCCGGCGTAAGCCTCAATATTGGCAATACCGGCAACATTGGCCACCAGCTCGGTGATGTACACCATACCACCGGCCTGTTCCAGTTCGTCCTGATTCTCCAGGGTGGCGGCCAGTGTCAGGGGGTCAAAGGGAAGCGTCTCATTCGCCGATTTAGCCATCGACGAGAAAATAATTTTGTGACGGGGATGATAAAAGTCGTCAGCCGTGATCTTGTCGGCCACTTTATCCCAGGCTTCATTATCCAGCAGCAGGCCACCGAGCACAGACTGCTCCGCCTCAATGGAATGAGGAGGGGTTTTCAGGCTTACGGTTGCTTCATCAATGGGCAGTTCGCTTTCTTGGGGCAGTGCTTCCAGCATGATTCATGAATACCAAAATCGGAGTTTACAGAATACAGCAACTTGATGGGTGACTAAACTGCTGAAGCATATGATTTGATTGAGAGTCAATCCCAAGTGTCCAGAACAGTCAGGGGCTTGTCATAATTTCTCCATAATGAAACGCTATAGTGACCACTTTCAAAGAATCATAAAGGAAGAATCACTATGGGCCTAGGCGGTATCAGTATCTGGCAACTGTTAATCGTACTTTTGATCCTTGTCATGCTGTTTGGCACCAAACGACTTAAGGGTCTTGGCAGTGACCTGGGTGGAGCGATCAAGGGCTTCAAGAAGAGCATCAGCGATGACTCAAGTTCAGCAGAAATCCCTGCGGGCAATAGCCAGGACACCGAAAAGAGCAGGGAACTGAGTCATAACAAAGCCTGAGGACTTCAGCGTGTTTGATATTGGCTTTGCCGAACTGCTGGTTATCTCAGTGCTCGCCCTGGTGATTCTGGGGCCTGAGCGCTTGCCTTACGCGATAAAAACCAGTCTGCAGTGGATCAACTATCTGCGCAGCAGCGCCAGCACTATAAAAGAAACGGTCAATAGAGAGCTAAAGGTCGATGAGATCAAGCAGGATCTTCAGCTGGAGGAGCTGAATCAACAGGTTCGATCTCTAAAACAGGAAGCAACCGTAGCTACTGAAAACCTCTCCAAACCATCCGATTCCAAAATAAAGGCAGCCTGAGCGCTGCCTTTATTTGATGCCTGCCGAGACATTTATGAAGACTGAAACCCCAACGGTTCAATCAGAACAACCCCTGATTCAGCATCTACTTGAGTTACGTACTCGTGTGCTGAAAAGTATGGTGATTACCCTGCTGTTCTTTGTCGGGCTGTTTTACTTTTCCAATGACATTTACGAGCTGGTTTCCGAGCCTCTGCGCCTGCTAATGCCCGAAGGCACCAGTATGATAGCCACCGATGTAGCCTCCCCTTTCTTTGCTCCGTTTAAACTCAGTCTTGTGCTCTCCCTGTTTATGGCCATTCCCTTTATTCTCCATCAGGTCTGGGGATTTATTGCTCCCGGCCTGTACAAGAATGAAAAGCATCTGGCCATTCCATTACTCATAACCAGCGTCATACTCTTTTATACCGGTGTCGCTTTTGCCTATTTTGTGGTGTTCCCACTGATCTTTGGTTTCTTTACCACGACCGGGCCTGAAACGGTCACCATGATGACCGACATCAGTAGCTACCTGAACTTTATTCTTAAACTGTTTTTTGCCTTCGGGCTGGCCTTCGAAATCCCTGTCGCAACGCTGTTACTGATCTGGTCTGGCATGAGCACCGTTGAATCCCTCTCCAGGAAACGTCCTTATATCGTGGTGGGCTGTTTTGTGATCGGTATGCTTCTGACACCACCCGACGTTATCTCCCAGAGCCTGCTGGCTGGACCTATGTGGATGTTGTTTGAACTTGGACTTTTGTTTGCCAGGATGACGCCTTTTATGAAAAAGTCTTCTTGAGAACGACCCTGCGCCAAGGTCCGTATTTATCGGGAAAGCCTGGCAAGATTTAAAGCAATAGCACGCCATTTTCGGCCTGCAAAAAGCCATATACTTAAGCTACCAAAAGACCGAGATAACTACTTGTTTTTATTATATAAAAAAGTAGAAAAAGAAATAAACCGACATTTGGCCGGAAGCTAAATAGGCAATTAGACGCTTTATAAACCGTCAAATAGACGCTAGAGTAATAGACAATTAGCCGAAACTTGAAGCACCTTCTGATGCCAAATTTCCCACGCTACTTACAACCAAAAATAGAAGAGGCCTTGCAGGATACTCCTGTAGTCTGCCTGCTCGGGGCTCGTCAGGTGGGCAAATCAACTCTTTGTCGGAAGCTTTCCTCTGAGCGAGTTTACCTGACCTTTGATGATGCTTCTGTATTGCAAGCCGCCAAAGACGACCCAGCTGGATTTGTACAGAACCTGCCTGAATACGTGACATTGGATGAAGTCCAACGGGTTCCAGAGCTGCTCTTTGCCATCAAGGCTGAAGTTGATCGCAATCGCAAACCTGGCCGCTTTCTGCTGACAGGCTCAGCCAACTTGATGTTATTGCCCAGAGTCAAAGAATCGCTTGCTGGGCGTATTGAAATTTTGCATCTGCATCCACTGACAGAAGCGGAAAAAGAATCAACTCCTCCCATCTTTTTACAACGACTCTTCACACAAGCCCTGTCTGCCTCTATCAAAGGTGAGCAAAAAGAAATTCATGGTATCGCTGAACGGGTTTGTCGGGGCGGCTTTCCTGAGCCCAACACCCGCACACCCCATCGTGCACGACAATGGTTTAATCAGTATCTTCAGACCATTATTCAAAATGATATTCGGGATATTGCCAACATCCGTGACGAAGATGAAATGCTTAAGCTGGCTGAGCTGCTATCTCTTCGTACTGGCAATCTGCTCAATACCAGTAGCATCGCCACTGACCTGAAAATACGACGCGAGACCACCGATAAATACATCAGTATTCTGGAACACCTGTTTCTCTTCAACCGTTTGCCAGCATGGCATAATAATGCTGCCAAACGCCTGATAAAAGCACCTAAAATTCATATCGCAGACAGTGGGTTGGCAAGCAGGCTGAATCGACTGAAAGCTGAAGAATGGCAGCACTATTCGACCCCCTTCGGTCCCATTCTGGAGAGTTTTGTAATACAGCAGATAAGAGCTCTGACCGAATGGCTGGATGACCCTGTCCACCTCAGTTATTACCGGGATAAAGATCAGGTGGAGGTGGACTTGGTCATCGAACATAATCGTGATATCTACGGTGTAGAAATTAAAAAAGCTATCAGTATTCAGGAAAAAGACGGAGAAGGCTTAAGGCGACTTGCTGACCAGGCCGACAACCACTTTAAAGGTGGCGTGTTGATATATTGCGGTAACAATGCACTACCACTGAAGACAAAAAACTGCATGGCGGTGCCACTGGATTGGCTCTGGCGCAATGATATATAAGTACCTGATCAGCTGGTTTTGTTCCGCCACCAGCCAATGGAAAACGACATAACAAAATGTTTTTCACAAAAAAAAGCCGATGAGCATTCCAATCATCGGCTTTGTCAAATTGGCAGTCAGGTGACGGCTATTAAACCCCCACTTCACCACCACCGTCTTTCATAACAACCACCGTGGCAGAACGTGCCCTGTTAGCACCACTCTCATCCTTTGCATCGGTTGACCCGGCGGCAGGCCAGTTCGATGGATGCTGGATATTCAGGAAGAAGCTCTGGTGATCCGATGTAAACGCAAGACCAGTCACCTCACAACCATTTGGCCCCACAAAGAAACGCTTCAGTTGCTCCTGGTTGTTGGCGTTAACGGCTAACGAGTCCTCAGTGCTGCTTAGCTCAGATGGAATAATGGCCAGCATCTGGTCATTGGTGTTTTCATTGACACCACCATCTGTTTGAATCCACAACAAACCACGGTCATCAAATGCCAGACCATCCGGGCTGCCAAATTCATTGGCTTCATTCAATCCAGAGAGATTCACCAGGGCACTTTCTGATGCAAAAGAGCCGAACAGGAAGAACTCCCAGGTAAACTGGCTTGGATCAGCCCCTTCATTCCAGCGAATAATATGGCCATACTCATTTCCTTCACGAGGGTTGGCCACGTTGGTGTCGGTATCAGAATTGCCGTCCTGGTTATCACGATCAGTGTTGTTTGTCAGTGTCACATAAACAGAGCCGGTTTTCGGATCTACCGCAGTCCATTCGGGGCGGTCCATGGGGGTAGCGCCTACCAGATCAGCTGCACCCGGCGTGTTCAGGATAATTTCAGCCTGAGTCGTGAATCCTGAGATATCACCTAACCTTCCACCGTCTTTAGTGGTGGCATCGGGAGTCAGGGGCAACCACACACCCTGACCTTCCTCATCGAAGCGAGCGGCATACAAAGTACCTTCATCCATGTACTTTGCACCGGTGGCGAGACGATCTTCAGAGTCAGCATCTGCCGCGTCCCAGAGCTCTTTGGAAACAAACTTGTAGATGTACTCAAACCGGCTGTCATGGCCAGAATAGAAAACAACGGGCTGACCTTCTTCCAGTTTGCCAAATGAGCAGTCTTCGTGACGGAAGCGACCCAGAGCCGTCCGTTTAATCGCTTTAGCCTGTGGACTATAGGGGTCTATTTCTACAATGTATCCGTGACCATTAGCTTCGTTACGGAAATCCTCAGTCTCATCTCCGGAGCCCGGAGTTACATCAAAACGGGCAAACTCGCCGGTTTCGTTTTCGTCAGAAGATAGAGCAGTATCCCAATCATAACGGGTCCCCCTGGAACTGATACCCAGACGTATTTGTTCTTCAGTCCAGTTAGACGGGTCATCGGAACGGGTAAAATAGCCAGGCCAGTTTTCTTCACAGGTCAGATAAGTCCCCCAGGGAGTGTGACCATTACCACAGTTATTGTTGGTGCCCCGGGCAAGGGCTTTATTCCCTTTTTCATCCGTGTATTTGGTAATCAGCAGATCACTGTCTGCCACCGGCCCGGTCAGATCCATTTCAGAGCCTGCAGTGTAACGCTTGTTGTAGTTGCTGTTTTTAACCACATCCCAGACGCCATCAGTCAGTTTGATGTGAACCACTGAAACACCATGAGCGTTAATTTCTTTACGAACTTCCTCAGCAGGACGTACACCATTATTGTCAGTTGCCCCATTCGGATGCAGTCGCGTCTGATCAATAAACTCATGGTTTATACACAGCAGACCTTCAGTACTGTTGCCTTCAAGGGGGAAGAAATGCATCCCATCATGCATCATGCCAGTAGCATTCGCCTGATCGGTGGAACTGTTGGTGCCATCATCTTTCCACTCTGCCGCTAAATCATTCAATGGCGTTCCCCACGGCGCCAGAACCTGAGCGGAGTAGCCAGCAGGTACAGACACAGCATCGGTCTTGGAGCCGGAAATAGAGTCAAAGCCAAGAGAGAGCTCTGATGAAAAAACATCGTCAGAGTCGTCATCGTTACAGCCCGTTAAACCAAAGCTGGCCAGTGCACTAAATGCTGCCAGTGCACCCCCACGTTTCAGAACACTGCGGCGGGAGAGTTCTTTTTCCAGCACTGCCGAGATCGGCCTGTTATCACTGGAGTTATACACCGTCGGATCAAAAGTATATTTGCTCATGTAATATCTACTCGTTCAAGCCAGCTTTATTTGTTGTGTAATATCCTCTAAAGCAGGCTCATTAAACGACACAAGAATTACAGTGAAATGTATTTAAGATGACAGATTTAAAACAATCTTTTGACTGAAATGACGGCGAATGAAGAGGCAGGACAAAAGGCACATAAAAAAATACCCGTGGACCTAAGCCCACGGGTATTTTTCTATCAGGCGTGGTTACAACCGAACTTATTCAGCTTCAACGAATACCTTGATAGTCGCTGCAACGTCGGTGTGCAGCTGGATGGCGATGTCGTATTCGCCAGTAGCGCGAATGGGACCTTCGCCCATGCGAATTTCGCTCTTGGCTACTTCAACGCCAGCACCAGTGATGGCTTCAGCCAGATCACGTGAGCCGATAGAACCGAACAGCTTGCCTTCGTCGCCCGCTTTGGCGGTCAGGGTCAGTTCGATTTCAGCCATTTCAGCTGCACGCTTTTGGGCAGCAGCCAGCTTTTCGTTAGCAGCCTTTTCCAGCTCGGCGCGACGAGCTTCAAAAGCTTCAACATTTTCCTTGGTAGCAGGCACAGCCTTGCTGAAAGGAATCAGAAAGTTACGACCGTAACCGGCTTTAACGGTTACCTTGTCGCCCAGGTTGCCAAGGTTGGCAACTCTCTCAAGCAGGATAACGTCCATCGCTAGCCTCTTACCTTATACCTAGTGCCTGTCAGCCCTGAATCTGCTTACTCACGCGGTTGCGAAAATCAAACAGACTGTCAAGACAAGCAGTCAAAACAATAACCGGGTATGCCAGTTGCGTAAGGGTGATCAACAGCATATACAGTCCAATCAACCAGAAGCTGCCCCGTTGACGCAGTTTTACCAGCCCATGGACCAGCGCCAGACCTGCAATAAACAGTGGCAACGATGCGATGGGTACCAGGGCAGTCATCACAGGTGACAGTGCTGAACCCATCAAAGTGATGGTCAGTAGACCTACCCCGACAGCTGCGGGTAACCGCACCTTGCGGAATTCTTCACCGAATCCTCCGGGGTTATAGAGATCGGCCTGCCAGGAGCGCGCCAGCATCAAAGCCAGGACACAAAACAGTATGTGCACCCAGGCCAGAGCACCCGCTACGCCGTACTCCAGGACCTGTCTCAGATGTTCACCCGGTTGCAGAGCCTCTAGACTGCTACTGCCCTGGAGACTCTTTTTCAGAAACTCCATCACAGTGCCAGCCATGACGCTGATCATCTGCGGTGATATCTGGTACATGGCAAAAGCCACGAGGCCTCCCAGCGGCACAACAGCCAACAGGGTTTTCGGCCATGAGACAGTCTGGCGCAGGACGCAAGCCAGCAACGCTGTGGTTGCCAACCCGATCAATACGCTGTATTGACCAAAGGCGGCCCAGGCTATTCCGGGTAACAAAGCCCAAATCAGGACTTTCAGTCCGTGGTCAATGCCGCGACGCAGTATCACCAGAGATACAATAGCCGCACTCAACCAGAAAAGCATGGGAATACAGGCAAATATGACCGCCAGAAACAAGGAATGTTTCGGGCTTTTCATTGCCAGTTCCGCCAGTTTACGCATCAAGCAATACCTTCAGTTCCAGAGTTTGCCGACTGATCAGTGACGATCAGTATATGGCAGCAGTGCGATGTAACGCGCACGCTTGATAGCTGTCGCCAGCTGACGCTGATAACGGGCTTTGGTACCGGTGATACGGCTTGGTACAATCTTGCCAGTTTCAGAAACATAAGCTTTCAGGGTGTTCAGATCTTTGTAATCGATCTCTTTCACGCCCTCAGCGGTGAAACGGCAGAACTTTCTGCGGCGGAAAAAACGTGCCATTGCAACGTCTCCTTGAATTCAACAAATGGTGATGTTCTTAATCCTGCCAGCCTGGGCTGAAACAGCCTTGAGCTAAAACAGCCTTGAGCTAAAGCAGTATCAAGGACGACTTACTCGGCAGCTTCTTCAGCAGCTTCCGGAGCTTCAGCAGCTTCTTCACGACGCTCTTCACGACGATCTTCACGACGATCGTCACGGCGTTCACGTTTCTCTTCAGCCTGCATCATGATGGATGGCTCGGAAACGGCCTCATCACGACGGATCACCATGTTACGGATAACTGCGTCGTTATAACGGAAGTTATCTGTCAGTTCGTCCAGGATCTCATTGCTGCACTCGATGTTCATCAGAACGTAGTGAGCCTTGTGGATCTTGTTGATTGGATAAGCCAGCTGACGACGGCCCCAATCTTCAAGACGGTGTACCTGACCGCCGTTTTCGCTGATAGCGCGTGTATAACGCTCTATCATGCCTGGTACTTGCTCGCTCTGGTCAGGATGTACCAGAAAAACAATCTCGTAATGACGCATTATTTGCTCCTTACGGGTTAAACAGCCTCCCACACTGAGTGAAACACAGGTTCCATTCACAGAGCAGTAAGGCAAGGAGATGGATCGGAGATGACAGTCACCTGAAAGATGCCTGCACACCACGCCCAGCTTACAAAGAGCGGAGGATTTTAGAGAAGTGTGACCATGGTTGCAAGAATTATAAACCGATGGCGGCCGACGTTAAAACGCATGAGAATCCGGGAATCTACTGCCTGACGCTGCTTTTTATTGAGATAGATCGACAGACCTTCTACGATATCGGTCAGTCCCGCCACTTTCTCTCAACAACTTTACTCTCAACAAATGGTCGCCAGTGGGTAAACTGAATAAATTTCTATCGATTATCGTACTTTTGCTTTCAGCCCTTCCTTCTGTTTGCCAGGCCCGATCCCATCTGACCTATGAGATTAAGGGTCTGGAAGACGGGCTGAAGCGGAATGCCGAACGCTTTCTGCAAACTTTGCCTGCTATTGAGCCCGGAGAATTGCCTGGCTATCAAAGCAGTATTCTTGAGGCCGTTCAGAAATCTCTGCAAGCCCTGGGCTATTTCAACCCAACCATTTCCATGAAGATGGATGGCAAAGATACTGACCAACTCAAGATTCATGTTGATCCGGGACAACCCGTACTTATCCGCACCATCAAAATAGAACTGAAAGGAGAGGCCCGAAAAAACCGGTCGTTCAAGAGGATCGTCAAACGCTCCCCCCTTAAAAAAGGTACTGTCTTCAATAGCGGAGAATATGAAGAACTTAAGACGGAGCTTAACACCCAGGCCCAGTCTCTCGGTTTTTTCGACGCTCAGATGCAAACCCACAGAGTCAAAGTTTATCCACAAGAAAATGCGGCGGATGTCGAACTGGTTTTTGACTCTGGCAGGCGTTACCGCTTTGGGAACATTGTTTATAGAGAAATCCCTGAAAATACCCAAGCCCTGATCGAGAAAATGTTGACCTTCAAGCCCGGCTCAAACTATCAATCGGTTAAGCTGGGCAACCTGAACAAAGAGCTGGCCTCAACAGGCTATTTCCAGCAAATCGATATCCTCCCCATGCGGGATAAAACCGAAGACTACCATGTCCCTGTTTATATCGGTGTCATTCCCAAGAGGTATCATGAGATTGAAACCGGTGTCGGTTATTCTACTGACGAAGGCCCCAGGCTTTCTTTGACCTGGGATATCCCCATGATCAATGACAAAGGGCACAGCCTGACCAATGAGGCTCTGCTCTCAGCCCCCAGAGCCGAACTGACTTCCAGCTATAAAATCCCCTACGGCAACCCATTAACTGAATTCTATGACCTTCAGGTGGGTTATCAATATAAGCGACAGGAAGACACCATCAGTAACCTTGGATCGACGTCCATCCATAAATGGAAAAAAAACCCACATGGCTGGGACCGAGACCTGTTTTTAAGAATTCAATACGAAAGCTACAAACAGGGCCTTCAGAGTGGCGAAAGCTTTCTGGTCATCCCAGGCATTTCCATGACCCGACGCCACGCCAGAGGCGGGAAGCTCGACCCCCGGAG
Organism: Endozoicomonas sp. ALD068; assembly: GCF_049310145.1. Taxonomy (NCBI): domain Bacteria; kingdom Pseudomonadati; phylum Pseudomonadota; class Gammaproteobacteria; order Oceanospirillales; family Endozoicomonadaceae; genus Endozoicomonas; species Endozoicomonas sp. ALD068. Next base: position 5,849,967 of record NZ_JBLYNU010000004.1, on the reverse strand, counting down.
CGGCTACCTGATCATGTCCACGGCAGAATTTTCGGATAAGCTCTTTGCCTCTGATCAGAACTTTGTGAAGCTATGGGGCCGTACTAAAGGTTTAACAACACTGGCAGAAAAACACCGTTTCATTGGTAGAATTGAACAAGGTGCTATCTGGATAAACGACGTCAGCAAAATACCCCCTTCTATTCGTTTCTTCACTGGAGGTGACCAGACGGTAAGAGGCTATGACTATGAAAGCATTGCCCCCAAAGACGACAACGATAAATTGACGGGGGCAAAATATATGACTGCGCTCGGTGTGGAATACAATTACCAGTTTCTGGAACACTGGCGAGCCGCTGTTTTTGTTGACTACGGAACTGCCACCAATGACTACAGGGACGACTGGAAAACCGGAGCCGGCTTCGGCATCCGCTGGATAACCCCACTGGGCGCACTGAGATTGGATCTGGCCTTCGCTGTCAGTGAACCTGGCACCCCTTATAGACTGCACTTTTCTATGGGGCCAGAAATATGAAGACGGCTCTGGGTATCTTAACCTCTCTTGTCACTCTCCTCTGCCTGATGCTGTTTTTGCTGCTGACTCATACCGGCAACCTCTGGCTGTGGAACCTGGCTCGCTCACAATTACCTGAACTTCACGGTGAATTGGTTCAGGGATCAATTTCCAACGGCCTTGTCTTCCAGAATCCAGGCTGGGTGGATCAGGATATGGCGTTCACAGCTAACCGACTCTCTTTGCAGTGGCAACCACAAATGCTGCTCGAAGGAAGACTGGTCATTGATGAACTGGGACTGGAAAACCTTTTAATTAAACTACCAGTGCCTGATAAAGCACAAACACCTGCCAGCGACGGACTGATATTGCCAGAGATACAGCTACCTCTGCCCATCACTGTCAAAAAGCTGACTCTGGATAAAGGCACTTATGAACAGGGTGAGATTAAGCAAGAAGTCAGTAATATACTTTTGTCGTCTGATGCCCGGCAATCGCAAATCAATATCCAAGAGTTCAAAGTTGAACATGCTTTGGGCAAAGCCAGCCTGCACGGGAAAATAACACTGAGCGGCGATTATCCGGTGTCAGCAACCGTTGAAATTCAACCAGCCTCCTTCGATAAAAAGCTCCAACCAGAAAGTCTGAAGGCCAGCCTTCAAGGTTCTCTGGCCGACTATCAACTGGATGCCAGCGCCATGGCCAAATCCAATGTCCTGGCCACTTCCGGGACTCATAAAGAAATCCGGGTAAAGGTCTTACTCCAGGCACGGGGAGACCTTGAGCATATTGCGATCCATCGTCTCAATCTCTCAACCCCTGAAGGTGATGCAGATCTTTCAGGCCGACTGAACTGGACAAAGGGGATTGCCTGGAATGGGAAGGTGAATCTCAACAGTCTGAACACAGCCAGCCTCTTACCTCAGTATCCTGCGAGACTGGATGGCGTTATGAAAAGCCGTTTTAATCTGGACGGTAAAATCTGGCACCTGGTGATTTCTGAAATGGATATCACCGGAGAACTCAGGGACAAACCCGTCTCGCTCTCCGGCACACTGGACATCAATCATCTTTTTAACTGGAAGGTAGATCACCTCAATGCCAAAGTCGGTGAAAACCAGTTAAACGCCCATGGTCTTATTGATAAACAATGGGACATAGAAGCAGAACTCAATGCTTCAAAACTGGCAGAACTTTATCCCGGCCTTAAGGGTGAGGTGAAAGGTTTAATCCATGTATCCGGGAGCAAAAAGCAACCCAGATTGAACTTTCAACTGGACAGCTCTTCAGTTCGTTATCTGGACACAGTCGTCAAAGACCTCTCGGCAAAAGGTCAAATTGTAAAGAAAGAACAGATTCTGGGGCAGGCTCGCATCAGCATAGAGGCACTGAACCAGGGCAGACACACGCTTAACCAGATCTTGCTTGAAGCCAGAGGCAATGAAAAACAACATCAGGTTCGGCTCTCAACCCAGGGTAAAGAGCTCAAGAGCGTCATCACCCTGGCTGGCAGCTACCACAACGAACAATGGCAGGGACAGCTCACCCGCAGTGACCTGAACACAGAATTCGGAGATTGGTCACTGAAAAAGCCTGTTGATATCAAAGCCTCGGCAGCCAGCGCTTCATTCTCTGAATTCTGTCTGGAATCATCCCCTTCCAGTATTTGTGCTCAATCCAGCCACTTGGGCAAAGATTCAGGACTTCTCTCCTTTCACATTGAGCAACTCGCACCTGAAAGATTCAAAGCCTTTTTTCCCACCGATTTTGGCTGGCAGGCGATGCTTAACTCAAAAGGGGAAGCAAGCTGGCAGGATAACCAGCCGAAACTGTCGTTAAAGCTTTCTTCAAGCCCCGGAAAACTTCAGGCTTATGATCTGTCCGGCGATTACAACCAGCTCAACATGGAAGCCAGAATCGTCAACAATCAGTTGCAAAGCTCTCTAAACTTCCTCTCAGACACGTTGGGACGCAGCCACCTGACCATAGCCGTCAATGATCTGAAAAACCGGAAAACCCTCAGTGGCCAGCTGAATATTGAGCAATTATTGCTGGAAATATTTGCGCCTTTCTTGCCTGAAGTTAGCGATTTGAAAGGTACTTTTTCTGCCCGGGGCCGACTGGAAGGCTCTCTTGCCAAACCTCTTTTTTATGGCCGACTGGCCATTGAAAATGGTTATGCCAATACCACACGAGACATTGTCAGCGTTTCTGAACTTAATACTTACCTCAATGTGAACGGTGACTCAGGCACAGTAGAAGGCAAAATGCAGGTAGGTAAGGGCTCACTGGATCTGGGAGGTCAGCTAAGCTGGAAAGATTTTCGGCAGCCTGCCGGTATCATCACCCTGAAAGGGCAAGACCTGGATGTTAAATACCCTGGCATGGGGGAGATCAAAGTTTCTCCCGACCTTAAGCTGACACTGTCTGAAAAGATAACACTGACGGGTATTATCCGAATTCCCTGGAGTCGCATTACCATCAACAGTCTTCCGGAGAGTGCTGTTTCAGTCTCAGATGATGTAGTAATAGTGCAGGAAGGACAAACTTCTGAGCTCCACGAACAGGCCTTACAGCTGTTTTCGATGAAGGTACGAGTCATGCTGGGAGACGATATCCGGCTCAATGCTTTCGGCCTCAAAGCCAGGCTGGCAGGGCATCTCGATCTTCTACAGCTTCCTGACAAACCCCTGGAAGGAAGCGGCACCATTAATTTAATTGGCGGTCGTTACCACCAGCTGGGCCAGGATTTACTGATCAAGGAAGGAAAAATCATTTTTCAGGGGCCTATCGATTCCCCCTATCTATTGGTCAATGCCATTCGAAATCCGGAAACCATCGAAGATAATGTTGAGGTCGGCATTAAGGTCAGTGGCTCTGTAAAAAAACCTGAGTGGACCGTTTATTCCAGCCCGGAAATGCCGCAACAGGAGCAGCTCTCCTACCTGCTGCGAGGCCGGGGTCTGGAAGGAGATGACAGTTCCGGTGCCCAGGCGATGCTGGTAGGGCTTGGTGTTTCCCGATTTGGTGGTATCGCCACATCGCTTGGTGAATCCTTTGGTTTTAGCGATGTTTCTCTGGATACTGAAGGCAGTGGCGATGATACCCGAATCACCATTGGTGGCTACATAGCCCCCGGTCTCCGCCTGCAATACGGTGCTGGGGTTTTTGACTCAGTCAGCGAAGTGAAAGTTCGCTACGAACTCATGCCCAGACTCTATCTTCAGGTCGTCAGTGGTCTGGCTCAGGCTGTGGATATTTTCTATCGCTTTACCTATACCCCTGATTCCAAAAAAGGGCCTGAGTGATCACGCAAAAGAAAATTTGAAAGGCTTCAGAGTATTGAGCTTTACTGACTGCTCTGATTGCCAGATGTCGTAGTTGTTCTGCATAACCAGCCAGCTTTCCGTAGTTCTGCCAATAACCATGGAAAGTCTTCTGGCCATCTCAGTGGATATAGCGCTTTTTCCCTGCAAAATCCTGTTCAAAGTTGAGGGTGAGACCTCCAGAGCCTCAGACAGTTGCCTGCAGCTAACTTTGGCTGGTTCCATGTAGGTTTGCTTTATAAACTCTCCCGGGTGGAGTGGATCGTGCATTCTCATCAGTGATAATCCTCGTAGTTCAATATGTATGCATTGCCATCAGTAAATTCGAATGTGATGCGCCAGTTTTTTTTAACTGTTATTGACCATAGTGCAATTAAGGAAACTGACTCCTACTCCTGAAGAAAACGTATATAGTGCTCTGCCGCAAAATTGACCAGACGTTGTCTCGACTCGAGACTTCCCCAGGCGCAATGGGGAGTGACCATCAAATTGGGCAGAGACGTGCTGAGCAGGATATTTCCGTGTCTGGGGGGCTCCTCTGTCAACACATCAAACCCGGCGCCTCCCAGTCGCCCAGCTTCCAGTGCCGAAACCAGAGCACTCTCGTCTACCAGCCCGCCTCTGGCGGTGTTGATCAGAATAGCCCCGGATTTCATCAGTGACAGTCTTCTCTGATCCATCAGGTTGGCAGTGCTTTCACTCAAAGGACAATGCAAACTGACGACATCTGACTGTTTCAATCCTTCGTCTAACTCCAACCTGTCTTCAGAGGTTGTCGGCGAACCTGGCACTTTAGCCTTCAACACATTCATACCGAAAGCTTCTGCCAGCTTGGCAGTGGCCTTACCCAAGTCACCATAACCGACAATGAGCAGTGTTTTACCCTCCAGCTCCATGATCGGATGATTCAGTAGACAGAATCTGTCGCTTTTTTCCCAGCTGCCGTTGGTAGCATCTTGGATGTAAGCAGGAACAGAGCCCGCCAGAGACAGAATCAAAGCCATGGTATGTTGGGCAACAGATGCGGTGCTGTAACTTTCTACGTTCTGGACTTTAATTCCTCGCAGATCACACGCAGCAAGATCAATATTATTTGTTCCCGTTGCCATTACTCCGATATATCGAAGGTTGGGGAGTGAAGAGAGTGTCGACTCATCAATCACCACTTTATTGGTGAAAATCGCTACCGCATCACGACAACGTTCAACTATATCTTCTGGTTGACTCTGATCGTATATTTCCAGCGGTAATGAAAGCTGTTGAAACGCTTCCAGTGATACGCCGTCACCCAGAGTAACCCGATCCAATAAAACGACATTCTTTTTTGTACTCACATTTTTTACCTTTGGAATTCGGTTTTATCTTTTCAAAAGACAGTGGCCTGCTATCATGACGTTACGAAAACAGATTCCATCAGGAGGTCTCAATGGAACCTGCTCATCACACCATGAACGATCTGTTTGATCAGCTTGGATTGCCCAGCAGCGACCAAGAAATCAATGCCTTCATCGAAGAGCATAAAAAAATGCCCCATCGGGTAAAAATTGAGCATGCCGACTTCTTTTCAGACAGCCAGCAGGCTTTTATTCAACAGGCATACAATGAAGACGCTGACTGGGTTGTAGTCATTGAACATCTGGACGCTCTGTTGAGAGAAAAACCATCCTGAGAATTTCGGAGTTCTATGACTGTCTTTGGCGAACCGCCTCAAACAGGCAGACACCTGTCGCTACAGAAACATTCAAACTGCTGACTGACCCTGTCATGGGGATAAAGATTAAAGAATCACACTTGTCACGGGTCAGTCTTCTCATTCCCTTACCCTCAGCACCCATCACCAGGGTCAGGGGCCCCTTGAGGTCTGTCTTGTAAATATCACAAGCGCTTTCACCGGCGGTGCCAATCATCCAGATGCCACGATCTTTCAGCCAATCCATGGTTCTGGAAAGATTGGTCACCTGTACCAGCGGGACATTCTCTGCTGCGCCACAGGCCACTTTTCGAGCCGTCGCATTCAGGCTGGCAGATTTGTCTTTGGGCGTAATCAGAGCATGAACACCGGCGGCATCAGCGGTTCTTAGACAGGCACCCAGGTTATGAGGATCGGTCACGCCATCCAGTATCAAGAGGAAAGGCGGCTCATCCAGCGTGTTCAGAAGATCTTCCAGATCGCCCTCCCGGTAAACTTTCGCCTGCGCAACACGGGCCAGTACGCCCTGGTGCACCCCTTCAACTTTCGAGTCCAGTCGGCCGCGCTCGACAAAACGCACCGTCACGCCCTGGTTGCGGGCTTCCTCCACCAGCGCATTAATGCGCTTATCAGTGCGACCTTTCTGGATCAAAAGTTCTAAAACTTTTTCAGGAGAATGCTCAAACAGGCTCTGCACAGCGTGCAGGCCAAAAACAACATCATCACTCATTACGGAAATTCGTATGCAGGGTTGGAATCAGGATTGGAATGCATATTAGCAGAGCCGAAGGCTTCAGTGGAATGGATACCGCTCTTCACGCTTGAATAAACAATACCCTGTGATCTATACCATTGAGGGTCATCTGGTACAGGTCAAGGTCGTAAACGTAACATCCCATGACTACAAAAAGCGATGAATGGCTGCCTGCCACCTCACACTAACACGAGCACTGACAACAGTTCTGCCCCATAGCCTGATCTGGAAGTGACACTCCCCGCCTTGTCAGGCGAGGCTTCTGACTTCACAGGCTACAGCCAGCTTATAGCGACTGGACTTACACAGAAGCCTCCATCAGCAGTAACCGGGTGCCCCTCGGTTATTGAAGTCGTCATTCCCGCGAAGGCGGGAATCCAGCGCCAACAGTGGGTCTCTGCCTTCTCGGGGATGACAAGGCCAGGGGGGGCAACGGGCAGTATAGTTCTGGTGGTGAGTCAGTGTGGATTCCCGCCTTCGCGGGAATGACGAGAATGAAGCCGTGAATAACGGGAGTCAACTCGTTCTCACGCTGGAGAGAGTTTCGCGACACCCTCGATTGGGCGAGGGTTTACGACGATTTTGCTAACTGGCAGGCAGTACGTGAAAAAAAACAGCAAAGAAATGACAGACACTACCGCCCAGAACAAAAACATGCCAGATAGCATGGTTAAAGGGCAGCTTTTTCCACAGGTAAAAAACCGCCCCAAGAGTATAAGAGAGGCCACCCGCTAACAGCCAGTAGATACCCTCCAGCGATATCTTGCTGGCCAACTCTTTTGACGCAAAAAGAACCAGCCAGCCCATCAAAATATAAGTGGCTACCGAAAGTTTTTTAAAGCGTGGACCAAACCAGACTTTAAAAACAATGCCCGCAATAGCCAACAGCCAGATAATGGCAAACATGATCCAGCCCAATGTTCCCCTCATGCTGACCAGTAAGAACGGGGTATAGGTTCCGGCGATCAGAAGGTAGATGGAACAATGATCCAGCAGCTTGAAAACCTTCTTGGTGTTCTCATGCTGGATACTGTGATAGAGCGTGGAAGAGAGAAAGAGCAGTATTAGCGTTGCCCCATAGATACTGAAGCTGACAATGCGCCAGACATCATGCTGTTCGGCAGCATAGGTTACCAAAAGGGTCAAACCGGCCACACTGAGCAGAGCGCCCAGACCGTGGGTGATACTGTTTGCAATCTCTTCAGCCAGGCTATATCTGGCCATGAGGTTGTTTCCTGTGTCGGTGTTGACTGACATCTTAACACTCGGAATAGGCTATTGAGCCCGGATAATACTCAAGATTCTGGTTAATGTCAGAGCAGATTACAAAGAAAGATCAACTTGCTGATCAAAAAATCTGGAAGCGCGGGATTTGGCGGCTACGATATGGTTGAGAATGCCCTAACCGATGAAGACATTCCCTGGTTCCTGACTGAGGCCTCTCTCGATAATGATCCGGCTGTTTTCATTACGGCTCTGGGTCATGTAGTCAGACATAAGGGCATTGCTCAGTTAGCAGAGCAAACCGGCCTGAATCGTGAGAGCCTTCATAAAACATTTAACGGCAAAGTCCAGCCTCGATGGATACTGTTCACCGATTGCTGAAATCATTAGGCGTCAAATTGGAAATTGCCGCCTGACCGCTTTCAAATCACTTAGCCTTTCTCTTTCTCGGCTGTCTGTCGGCCGGTTTTGCAGACGACTTTTTATTCGTTTCTGGCTTCTTACCGGCTGAGGATTTACCGGACTTCTTGCCGGTACTTTTAGCCCTGGCTTTTTGCTTGCGAGTGGGTTTTTTCTTTTTACCTGTAGTTTTCTTGCCCGATTCTTCAGACTTTGCTGCATCCAGTAAAGCTCTTTTTGCGGCCCGACTCTTGGCCACACTGGTTAATGGCTTGCCACCTTTTGAGGGGCTTTTTCGCGATTTGCGGGAACGTGAAGGTCTCTGCGCAGTACCTGTGGATAATTCGAAATCAATTTTCTGGTCATCCAGATTGACGCTGGCCACCATGACTTCGATATCATCACCTAATCGATAACTTCTGCCGGTTCTTTCACCCACCATACGATGATGAACAGCGTCGTAATGATAATAATCATCCGGAAGGCTAGTGACGTGTACCAGACCTTCTACATAAATATCATCCAGGGCGACAAACAGGCCAAAGCCTGTAACGGACGAAATGACACCGGAATACGTCTGTCCGATATGCTGCTGCATGTACTCGCACTTCAGCCAATCCATAGCATCCCGTGTAGCTTCGTCTGCCCGGCGTTCTGTCGCAGAACAGTGCTCTCCCATGGCCAGCACTTCACTGCCATCATAGGGATAAATGGTCTTTTTATTCATCTCTCTGGCACCCACGCGAACAACATGCCGGGTTTCAACAGAAGAGCGAATAATATGACGGATAGCCCTGTGCACCAGCAGATCAGGATAACGACGAATCGGCGAAGTGAAGTGCGCATATTCGTCAAAAGCCAGTCCGAAGTGCCCCTGATTATCCGAAGTGTACACGGCCTGACTCATAGAACGCAGGACCACTGTCTGGATCACATTGTAATCGGGGCGATCTTTAACCGATGCCAACAAAGCCTGAAAGTGAGCGGGCTTCAGCTTGCCAGCAGGCAGCGATAAGCCAAGACTGGCAATAAAGCTGTTCAGATTGAGCCGCTTCTCCATAGTAGGCCCTTCATGCACGCGATAGAGCCCGGGAATCTTGTGTTTCTGAAGGAATTTGGCCGCACAGACATTGGCGCAAAGCATGCATTCTTCAATCAGTTTGTGCGCGTCATTGCGGACAGCAGGGACAATCTTTTCGATTTTTCGGTTACGACCGAAAACGATCTGTGTTTCTACCGTTTCAAAATCAATAGTGCCACGGTCAGAACGAATACTTTTCAGAACCTTGAACAGGTTATAGAGTTCTTCTACATGGGGAAGAACCGCTTTTCGTTCGCGACGTAAAGCCTTGCCCTCATCACTGAGTGGCTTTGATAGCATTTCCCAAACCTGGGTATAGGTCAGACGGGCATGGGAGCGGATCAGACCCTCGTAGAACTTGTAACCGGAAATTTTTCCATTGCCACTGATGGTCATTTCGCACAGCATGGCCAGACGATCCACTTCAGGATTCAGAGAGCAGAGCCCGTTTGATAATACTTCCGGCAACATGGGAATAACATGTCCCGGGAAGTAGACAGAAGTGCCCCTGTTATAGGCTTCTTTGTCCAGTGCTGTTCCGGGCTTCACGTAATGGGAAACATCAGCAATGGCTACAAATAAACGCCAGCCGCCGCTTTTTTTGGGTTCACAGTAGACTGCATCATCAAAGTCACGGGCATCTTCGCCATCAATGGTAACGAAAGGCGTCTCTCTCAGATCAACACGGTGCTTTTTGTCCCGCTCAGCCACTTCCGGCTTGAACCGGGCCACCTGCTCTTCCACTTCAGGAGGCCACTCATGAGGAATGTCATGGGTGCGTAATGCAACGTCCACTTCCATTCCGGCATCTTGTCGTTCACCCAACACTTCTTTGATCAGGCCCAACGGCTGAACACGTCGGCCAGGCTGCTCAAGGATTTCAACCAGAACATACTGCCCATGGCTGGGCATCAAAGGGCCCGGCTTGATGAGAATTTCGCGACCAATTCTGGAGTTTTCCGGTACGACAAAAGCATTGTCGTTTTCTATGTAAAAGCGACCCACCAACTGGGTGGTATTACGCTCTATGACTTCAACAATCTGACCTTCAAGTCGTCCTCTGCGGTCCACTCCGGTTTCACGAATGACCGCACGATCACCATCAAAAGCCTTGCGCATTTCACGCCATGAGAGGTAGTAATCTTCGCCGCCCTCATCAGGAATCAGGAATCCATAGCCGTCCTTATTACCCTGAATACGCCCTTTGATCAGATCCATTTTACTCAACAGACCGTAGGTTCCCTTGCGGGTTTCCAGTAGCTGACCATCACGAATCATAGCTTTAAGGCGGAATAACAAAGCTTCCTGCTGCTCAGGCAGAGTTACACCCAACTCACGGCACAGTAACTTATGGCTTGCCGGAGCCCCTCTCTTTTCCAGAGTCTCCATAATAAAAAGACGACTGGGAATCGGGTTGTCGTAGCGAGCTGCTTCATCAGCAGCCTGGGAGTCCAGTTCTTTCCACCCTTTTTTGGGCATAGAGTTTATTAACCTCTCTGTGATCACATAATGTCTGTATGCAGTGTAACCCTACTCCGGGTAACTAGCAGCCTGTCGGACTTAAGACTGTCCTACTGCGGTTGCAATAAATTGGTCTAAAAATCCCTGTTTCTTCGTCAAATAGCTCGCTATTCTCCTCAGAAACAGAGATTTTTATCCTCAATTTCTTGCAATCCTCGCTACGGACGCTTAAGTCCGACAGACTGCTAGGAGCCTGACCGAGAATAGTCTGCCCTACTGCGGCGGCAGCAAATTGGTCTGAAAATCCGCTTTTGTTCGTCAAATAGCTCGCTATTCTCCTCACAAAACCGAATTTTCATCCTCAATTTTCTGCCGTCCTCGCTACGGGCGCTATTCTCGGTCAGGCTCCTAGCGCGCATCTTTGCTTAGTATGCCCACACTTTCAACAGAATTCCTACCGTATATGCGTTGGCAGACACGGCTATGCATTGATTCAGATCAATATTGTACGACAAGCAATTAATTAAACTGTTAATAGTTAACAAAGAAACTTTTTTTGCAACCACATGCAAGGGACCACCATGAACAGAAACGTTCTCTCACTCACCATTGCTGCAGCTATTGCTGTTTCTGCTACCTCTGCCCAGGCTTATGAGGCCGGAGATTTTATTTTCCGGGGCGGAGTAGCCAGTGTTCAGACGGATGTTGACAGTGGAGGATTAAAAACCAACGGGGATGAGAACAAGAACGCAACAGTTGACGTCAACAATGACACCCAGCTGGGACTCTCCTTTACCTACATGCTGTCGGATAAGTTTGGTGTTGAGCTGCTGGCAGCGACACCGTTCAAACACACTCTGAAAGGAAAAGGTGATCTGGCAGGATTGGGAGATTTTGCCGAAGTTAAACACTTACCACCGACTTTGAGCCTGCAATACTACCCGATGGACAAAAACGCCAGGTTCCAGCCTTACCTGGGACTTGGTTTGAACTACACCGTTTTCTTCAGTGAAGATTTCAAAGGCTCCGCCAGTGATATCTACAGCGATCTGGAACTGGACAGTTCATTGGGCCTGAGTGGACAACTGGGCTTTGACTATCAACTGAACGAGCATTGGGCCGTGAATGCTGCTGTATGGTATATGGACATCAATACCACAGCGAAGTTCAGGGACGACTCTGGAGACCGCTACAAGCTGGACGCAGAACTGGACCCACTGGTTTACATGGCCGGTGTTTCTTACAGGTTCTGATGGCGAAGAAGCCCCCGCCGCCAGTAAATCCGGCGGGGGACTGGATCAGCCGAAAGGCTGTTCCAGAATAATGGTTTCTACACGATCCGGGCCGGTAGAAACGATATGGACAGGTGTTCCCACCACTTCTTCCAGACGACGGATGTAGGCGCGGGCATTTTCCGGCAGATCATTCAGGCTCCTGGCACCAAATGTAGACTCACTCCAGCCGGGCACTTCTTCATACACCGGTTGAATTGCTTCGTACTCTTCCGCATCCACAGGGGTCGTAATGGACTCACCCCGGGCATTCTTGTAACCGGTGCAGATCTTGATCGTTTGCAGGCCATCCAGAACATCCAGCTTGGTCAGACAGAGACCGGATACGGAGTTGATCTGAACAGACTGACGCAGAGCCACAGCGTCAAACCAGCCACAACGACGGGGACGTCCAGTGGTCGCACCAAACTCATTGCCTTTCCTGGCCAGGTGCATACCCACATCGTCAAACAGCTCGGTCGGGAAAGGACCAGAACCGACACGAGTCGTGTAAGCCTTGGTAATACCCAGAACGTAGTCCAGATAGAGAGGGCCAAAACCACTGCCGGTAGAAACACCACCGGCTGTGGTGTTGGACGAAGTGACGAATGGGTAGGTACCGTGATCAATATCCAACAGAGAGCCCTGAGCCCCCTCAAACAGAATGTTGTCCCCCTTGCCATGGTGCTCATGAACCTTGTCGGTCACACGCTCAATCATAGGTTTGATCTGTTCACCCATGGCCAGTGCTTCATCTAGAGTCTTCTGAAAATCTACTGTATCAGCCTTGTAGTAGTGCTCCAGAGCAAAGTTATGGTACTCCATGACTTCTTTCAGTTTCTGGGCAAAACGCTCAGGATGCAGAAGATCGGCAACACGCAGTCCACGGCGAGCTACTTTGTCTTCGTAGGCAGGGCCAATACCACGACCGGTGGTACCGATTTTGTCCTTGCCTCGTGCCAATTCACGGGCCTGGTCCAGGGCAATGTGATAAGGAAGAATCAGCGGGCAGGACGGGCTGATTCGCAGACGTTCACGAACAGGAACGCCACCTTCTTCCAGCTTGTGAATCTCTTTCAGCAGAGCTTCAGGAGACAGAACTACGCCATTACCGATGTAGCATACAACGCCTTCGCGCAGAATACCGGAAGGAATCAGGTGCAGAACGGTTTTTTCACCGTCGGTCACCAATGTATGGCCGGCATTATGGCCGCCCTGGAAACGCACAACCGCTTTTGCCTGCTCAGTCAGCAGGTCAACGATTTTGCCCTTACCTTCGTCACCCCATTGAGTGCCGAGTACGACAACAGTCTTACCCATGGTAAACGGTCTCTTACTTTCTAAAATAAACAGACATGACAAAGTTCAGTTCAAAACATTTTCTGAACCGACTCTCATGCATCTGTGACAGGCCGGAGAAGTTTAACTGAAATCAATTTCGATCAGACTTCCGGGTTATTCTACAACCCACTCTCCGTCACGGCAGACCAGCTGCCGGTCGCAACCCGTGCCTGCAGCGTCTGTCTCTTGTTCAGGCAGTTGGTAAACTACCCGTTGTCCCTGGCGACGCAGTTTCTTTACAACAGCAGGATCTGCAGCAACAGGGGCAAATATCGTCATTCGTTCGTCACTGGTATCCGTTTTCAGACCCGGAAGGCTCTTCAGCTCAATTAACGTCTTCAGGTCTGTACTGAAACCGGTAGCAGGGCGAGCTCTGCCAAAGATCCGCCCAATGCCGTCGTATCGGCCGCCTTTGGCGATCGCCTGTCCCTTTCCGGGAACATACGCAGCAAACACGACGCCTGTATGATAGTTATAACCGCGCAACTCACCCATATCGAGGTAGAGGTTAGCTGACGGGTAAAGCTCAGCGACCTTGCCGGCAATCACTTCCAGCTGGTCGAGCGCTTTGAAAACAGCCTCAGGCGCGTCCTTCAGTACCGCACGGGCATCATTGATGACACTGGCATGACCTGTCAGGGATGTCAGCGCTTTAAACATCTTTGCGGTGCCCGAACAGATTTGCCAGCTGGCCAGCAGTTCAGATACTTCACACACCGCTTTTCTTTGCAGAGCATCAAACAGTTTCTGCTCCTGCTGTTCACTCAGTCCGGCATACTCCACCAGTGAACGATAGATCCGCACATGACCCAGATCGAGGTTCACAGACTCAATACCGGTCGCTGCCAGTGTTTCCAGCATCAGGGAAATGACTTCAATATCACTCTCGACGCCGCCATGACCATAAAGTTCGGCACCCAGCTGAATGGGCGACCTTGTGGCTCCCAACGACGCTGAACGAGTGTGAAACACGCTGCTCGCGTAGCAAAGTCGAACCGGCCCTTTTGCTTTCAGGGTGTGGGCGTCAATTCTGGCAACAGCTGGCGTGGTATCCGCCCTTAACCCCATCGTTCTACCCGTGAGTTGATCTGTTACTTTAAACGTCTGCAACTCCAGATCGCGGCCCAGACCAGCTGTCAGTGACTCCATGAACTCCAGATGAGGAGGAATCACCAGCTCGTAGCCCCAGCAATCGAATAAATCCAGCATCTCACGACGAAGCATTTCTGCCTGACGTGCTCGTGGAGCAAGAATTTCCTCAATGCCATCTGGCAATAACCAGCGATCTGCGACGGTCATAACAGCCCTCTTTTTTTCGCTTTTACCACTGTGCCAGAAGTCTGTTGGACTAAAGGCTGTCCTGAGGCGGACAACTCAAGCCTGACAGGCTCCTGGAGCGATAAACTATTCCGCTTTTACGTGAGCATACTCAGAATTATGAGTCCTACCAACATGCTGCCAAAACCTGCCATGCGCAGCTGCCGGTTATCAATCTCTGACAACTTTGTGACCATATTGCGCCAGCGCTGGGGATACAAAAAAGGCAAGACGCCTTCCAGAACCAGCATCAGACTCAAGGCTATGCCCAGATGTTGCAACATATCCACAGGATGACTCCCCAAAGCTTTTAGTCCGGACAGGTCCACAAAAAAACCGGGCAGAACCCGGTTTGCGGTATCATACCACTGGCTGAAGCAGACTTCACGACCAGTAGTCGATAATTTATCAGTCTCTGATCAACCGGCAAGAGCAAAAGCACTGTTTCATTTCTTCATCGTCAGAGATCGCAACCCGCTTTTTGTGAGCCTGTCCGTTGGGAAGCGATCATCCGGATATAATGAAACTCAATCAAGGCCCTCACTCTACCGCTGATTCTGGATGGCGCATTGCCATTTTTGTATCCCCGACGCCGACAAATATGTTAACAAAATTGCCAATAATTGATAAACGACAGCTTTGAACGACAGGCTCTATCAGCAGACAGGACTCGCAACTACAACTGTACCTGCGCAAGAGAAGCATAATCAGTCGCCTGCGATCAGAATAGATCGCCTCTGTATCTTTTCTTCATTCCCAAAATTCTTAAGCCATGAAACAGGATAGCTTCGATTTTGAAAAACACAAAAAACGTGAAATTACCGTTTATGTCTTCCCGTGCAATTCTTCTGAGCTGGCACGTTGAACATGAACAGATGGGAGATAAATAATACAGCTTCAGATTTAGGGTCTATTGTTATGCCTCAACAATAAAAATCTATGGGCAAATTCAATTATGAAAGTAAAAAGATTTCTCACTATGGCTCGCCTGTTTCTGTTATTCGCTCTGTCGGTCATTTTGCCGGTCTCCGGTCATAGTTCTGCTGTTTCCGATCTATTGAGCTGGGCGGGATGGGGGGACTCCTTCAAATCCCCGAAGACAACAGAATTTATTAATAAAATGTCGTTTATAGAGAACAATCCGTCTCTTCACCTTGTTTACGATCTTAAAACTGCTGATGATAAAGGCAAGACAATTGAACTGGAAAAAAATCAGCTTTATATCCGCCTGAATAGCAAAGCAGGCGATATCTTTCATTTTTGTTTCAGAACCCCTCCCTCGTTATCCGCAGGAAATTTTCCCTCCCCACCAGTAATTACAGAGGCTTTAACAGGGCAGGGTATGCCTGATATTCAGGCCGGAGGAATGAGAGTGGTCGAACTGACACCAGACAGTGGTGGCTGGCAACATGAATATTTAGCCAGATGGCGTTTACCGGCTGGTAAAGCCTCGTTGGTCCTGTCGGTTCAAGACAATAATGCATGGCGTATACAACCAGAGTGTAGTGGTATTTTTTCACAAAGCACCGGTCTACCGTCACCTTCCGGTGGCAACACTTCTGGTAACAATACTTCCGACAATAAAAAGCTATCATTTGTCGATATTTTTTTCCGTAACCCCCAGGTTCCGGAAAACGGGTTCAATAATCCTGACGATACCAGCCGTTTCAATGGGCCTTCTGTAGTACCTCAAACCCCTGAGACCGCAGATAACAGCGAGCTATACACAAACTCCGGCGGTGGCGGTTTTGGTGGCGGCGATGATTCAGACGATTTATTTAAAAAAAGGCCGGGAGGTGGTATGGCTCCCCTTTACTCTTTTGAACTGATGAGTGAACTGGTCAGTAGAATGGTCCTGGTGCGTCTCCCCGACACTAACGGTCAGGCTGTTAAGAAACGAGTTTGGGATACCCGGATTGTTCTCAAAATCAAGCGTGGCTGGAATGAGCAGACCATCCTTATTTCACAACATCTGTGGAATAAGATAAAGGGTGCAAACCTTGAGCGGAATCCGCGACTTTTTATGGCATTGCTCAGGAATCCGGATAATCCGGAAGCAGCATTTGATCATTACCAGAGCAACAACCCGGAACAGACAGAAGACTATCGTGTTTATACAGAACAAGAGTTCATTTTAAGCCCTAAGCAATTAATTAGTGTTTCAGTATTTCCGGGCAGCTGTCCAACGGGGATAAGTTGCCCGAAAGGTACTGAAACCGCTGCAAAAGATGCCAGAGTTGATCTGAAACCTCCCTCCTACAGGCAATCTCAGGAGGCCTACAGTCATCATAATCGACGCCTCTTCGGTGAAAGCGGAAATGGGGAAGACGATGGTTCCGGCGGGGCACCCAACAACGTGTATTGCCAAAATTGTCAGAGACAAAAACCTGTAGTCTTTAACAATATGTGCTTCGACTGCGCTAATGCTGGCATGGTTGCATTTGAGCGGGGTCTCAGCGAACCGCCTCCTATTGTAACAAGTAAGGAAATACCGGTAGCCGTGGCAGAGTGGGTTGATACCTCAGCGATCAGACTAACACGATGGCTCGGTGAACTGGTCTATGAAAGACGAGAGTCGGATATTTTTCACTCCAGCCATTTCTACAAAAAGTATGAACTTTATAACCTTCTAACTGAAAATATTTTACAGCATAAAGAGACTCTGGAAAAATTTCACAAGTACTGGGTTAAATTTTCCAGAGGTTCGATATCTGCTGGTAACTTGATTCTACAGGTCGGTGTACTGGCCAAGAATCATGGAATCGACAAGCATGTTGAAATAGCAAGAATTGTTAAGACACTGGCCCGTCACCGGGACATATTTGAGACCCAGGCCTTTTTGGATCAATTCACAGAAAACAAATTAGCCAGTGAGCTTATAGGCAATCATCTTGCGACATATAACGAGTTATATAATCTCGTATATTCACAAGTAGATAGCCAAAAGAAAAAAGAATTAATGAATTTTATTTATCAAGTATTTAAACAAACCAGTGATTTACTGGCAGAGAAAACGGTTCCTTCGAACTATGACACATTCAGATATTTAGGCGAGTTATCCAGAGAACTGTTTAAGGATTATAGTTTTGGCTTTCCGAATTATAGGGATGGTCAGCTAGATATTATCCCCTGGGGTTTTGGACAACACGCCTTTATTACTCCATCTAACATACATAAATTAGAAAGGAATTTGCAATCTCAAGCACTTTATGGCCTTGGATTTTATATTTCTGACAATAATCCATCCACACCTGAACAAGTTATGGCTGTATTCACCGGCTTGGCTATTTTAAGCACAACACTCACGGAATGTGGCGGGTTCATCCACAAACTTACTCAGGATCAACGTCAGCTTTTCCTTTATTTTGCCAAGACTGCCAGAAAAGAACTTATTAATTTACTGAACTCAACCAGTTCAGAGCAAAAAAATGCGTTCTTAAACAGTATGTTTTTCGTCTTTGGCGAGATTCCCAGAGAATTGGCTGATGAACTGGCTCAGGAACAGTCATCCACACCTGTCAGTGGAGCGCATGCTGCTATGCAAACAGCGGCAGAACCCCAGCGTGAGCAAACAACAGGATACACTCTGGACTCACCTTTACCAGAACAAGTATTCGTAGACTATGGTTACTTGATAGGTACTAAATGGAAAATGTTTGCCAGACGTACGGAAGCAGGTTTTAGAGAACCCCAATTAGAGGCTATAGATCATGATAACAGACAACTTTTTGAAAAGGTGATGGCAATGCTGCACCAATGGAAGCGAGGCTCTCGTCGACCTGTTACCTTTAGAGACTTCCTAGGTACCCTTAAAAAAATAGACCGAAATGATATTAGAAGCTCAATAGAGCAAAGATATAATCTTCCTCAAATATAGAGTTTTTAAAATAGCTCCGCTATTTAACTCATATTCAGCTAAAACAACCATCTCATTATCGTATGACAAGAGATGGTTGTTGTGCTTTCGTCTAACCACCTAATGTTCTTTCAGGAACTTTCCTCACAGACAGTTTTCTGGACAGTATGCGAGCGCCAAAATATCTACCACAATTCTGCTAACTTCCTATTCCTCTGTAGCGGACGATTTCGAGACAAAGCTTGGTATGAAAGGGTGAATAGGTGACCGATAGCAAGTATTCTGCAAGCCTATTACCTCAAGCAGTCAGCTTTCGTGCAACGCACCCATTGACTGGCAAAGATGGTGACCAAAGGAAACTGGGTTGTCTGTCTGGATCACACCAACTGAGACTTTGGTCAGTTCAAAATCAACATCATGATGGTCGCTAAGTAGGAGTTCGACATTCTCGCGAAGGAAGTCGTCATTCCCGCGAGGGAGGCTGTTGCAAAACTCTGGTTCGCGTGCTGCAGCGTGGGAACCGATACCCATCTCGCGCTGCAGAGTCAGCTTTTCAGGGGAGGTATGCATTCCCACGCAGAGCTTGTTGGGCTTTTGCGACAGCCTCAGAGCTTGGGAACGAGTTGTTAGAGTTTTGCGACGGCCCCCTTCGCGGGAATGACGGGAGTGAAGCCGGGAATCATTCAGCTTGAGTTAATAAGCTTGCAGCTATATCTGCTGGCGAGTAGCCACTCACCCTTTTAATCAGGATTCCTTACAAAACTGCCCCCTACAGAGCTTCTATTCGTAGCCTGTTTCGCTGTGCAGGATAAGAGGGGATCCCTCACCCCGTGAAGAAGCCGAAGGCAATAGGCAGGCTATGGGCCGAGGTTGCAACATACTCACAGGTCTCTGGTCAGCCATCAAGGGCAGAGGCACTGCTTCAGTTCATCCGAACTTCCGCAATGCCCTGCCCGGCAAACTGTCCGCTTACTTTTTGCTACCTGAGTGACTGTTCAGATAGTTGAAGAAATCATTATCCGGTTCCAGCAACAGGATGTCGCCTTTACTGTCAAAGGACTCTTTATAAGCCTGAAGGCTACGATAGAATGCGTAAAATTCAGGGTCCTGACGGTAAGCCCCGGCATAAACTTCTGCCGCCTTGGCATCGCCATCACCTCGAACAATCTCTGCGTCCTTGTAGGCATCTGCCTGAATAACGCGCTGTTCCCGGTCCGCATTAGCACGGATACCTTCAGCCATTTCCTGACCTTTGGAGCGGTATTCCTGAGCCTCTTTCTCACGCTCGGAAGACATACGTTCGAAGACCGAGTCACTGACCTGAGGTGGCAGGTCTACTTTTTTAACCCGGACATCCACAACAGTCACACCCAGCTCTTCTCTGGCCACTTTATCCAGGTTGCTGGTGATATCATTCATCAGCTTGTCACGCTGACCGGATACCACTTCATTCAGTGTCAAACCACCAAACTTGTTACGCATTCTGGATTCAGCACGCTGGGAAAGCAGCGTGTTGGCACGATAAATGTCACCGGCTGTCGCCTTGTAGAACTTGGCGACATCCGCTATTCGCCACTTGATGTAAGAGTCTACAATAACCGCTTTCTGTTCCAGTGTCAGAAAACGTTCTGATGGCACTTCGAGGTGTTGCAGACGGGCATCGAAAATACGCACGTTGTCTACAAACGGGAATTTCAAATGCAGACCCGGTTTCAGGTTAGGGTTCACCAGCTGACCAAAACGCAGTTGCACTGCACGCTCACGCTCGCTGATGACAAAGAGACAACTCCAGGCCAGAACCAGGATGACCAGACCAGCGATCAGAGCTGTAAAACCTTTCTGACTCATCGACCAACCCTCCCACTGCTTCGTGCACTGTTCACTCGCTTGCTCAACTCCTCTGCAACGCGATTACTGATGTCAGTCAAATCCTGACTGCTCAGCTCAGCTGGCTGGGCTGGCATGGATGACTTGCCCTGGGTCAATTTATCCAGTGGCAGGTAGATCATATTGTTGCCACCCTTGACGTCCACCAGCACCTTGCTGGTACCCTTCAGGACCTCTTCAACGGTTTCGATGTAGAGACGCTCACGTGTCACTTCAGGTGCACGCTTGTACTCTGTCAACAGCTTGGAGAAACGATCTGATTCACCTTCAGCCCTGGCAATGACTTCATCACGGTAAGCATTAGCTTCCTCAATGGTCCGCTGAGCCTTACCACGCGCTTCAGGGATAATCTTGTTCGCGTAAGCTTCCGCCTTGTTCTTGGCACGTTGCTCGTCTTCCCGTGCACGAATTACGTCATCAAAAGCAGCCTGAACTTCTTTTGGAGGCTGGGCACTTTCAATGTTGACCTTACCGATGCGCAGACCCGTCCCATAGTTTTCCTGGTATTCCTGCAAACGGGCACGAACTTCCTGCCCCAGAACTTCACGTCCCTGGGTCAGTACCTGGTACATCTCGGAGCTGCCGACCACATGACGCAGCGCACTCTGGGTGGCCTGCTCAAGACTCATCAGAGGCTTGGCAACATTCAGAACATAATTTTTAACGTCTTCAATGTTGTATTGGACAGACATGGAGACTTCAACAATGTTTTCGTCTTCAGTCAGCATCTGCTGTCTCAGGTTATAGGTACGGAGTTCGGTCACCTTTTCCAGAAACTTGCTTTCAAAGGGCGGGAAGTATATGTGAAGACCCGGACCAACGGTCTCGGTATATACCCCAAAGCGCAGAATAACGGCGCGCTCTTTTTCATCGACGGTGTAAATTGCGTTCCAGAGGTAGGCAACAATTGCCAAAACAATGATTCCGATAAACATTCCTGAGGAGGAACCGGAATTACTGCTCCCTTTACCTGAACCACCTCCACTCTTGCCACCACCAAACATTGAGTTCAGTTTGTCCTGCAGTTTGCGGAATGCTTCATCCAGATCAGGTGGTCCCTGATTTTTGCCACCACCCTTATTATTTCCACTACCCCATGGATCCTGGCTGTTTCCACCCGGCTCGTTCCAGGCCATATATGTCTCCGTAGAGTCAGTAACGAATTCTTTGCCCAGCTGGTGCGTCAGGACTTGCATCGTCCAAACTGGCTCTGTGAGCAAACTATTTCGCTGTAAAGCTGACCTTTGTCGCAACGACAGGGTAACTCTCTTTACAGCAGTGCGTAAAATCCATAAGGCGATCGGCCTGACAGATATGTGAACCTGACCTTGCCCGGACAGGCATGGCGTCTTTCCGGTCGTGTGAACCAAAGGCTTGACTGAAACAGTGAACATTCAGCAAATCCGGATACCACAACTTTCGGCGACAGACCAAGGCTGATTGTGTCGCTCCGGGAGCCCATCGGACCAAAACTTTTGAGTACGAAACCGCCCTGAGTCACAAAGTCCTCCAGGAGCCTGTCCGACTTAAGCAACCCCAGTAGGACAGTCTTAAGTCCATCAGGCTCCTAGGCCAGATTGTAGAGTTTGGAGAGCAGGAAGTGCAAGCTCATATTAGTAATCGCCGCAACTTCCTGACACCTTGCTGACTATTCATTAACAATAATCCTACCCTTCAATCAGACAACCTGTCTGTAAACCTTCCTGTTTTGCCACCCGTTCGAAGTCACTTCTTGGCATGCGGATATTCAGCAACAGTTCACCTTTGTCAGAATACTCTTCTGTCTGGATAGCACCCATTTGGTACAAGCGTGCCCTCACTTTTCCCTGATTGGCCTGAAGCATCAGACGCCCCTGAATCATATCATTGCCCAGCAATTCGGTGATGGCCTGACCGATTAACTCCAGACCTGCACCGTCTTTTGCACAGACCCAGACTCTTTCAGGTTGTCCATTATCATCACGCTGGATTTTTGGCGCCACCTCAGCCAGCAGATCAATCTTGTTATAAATCTGAAGAATGGGTAGTTCATTGGCATCAATTTCTTTCAGAACTTCATGCACTTCCCTGATATTTTCCAGACGCTCCGGATCATGGGCATCGATCACGTGCAACAGCAAATCTGCCTGACGGGTTTCCTCCAGTGTCGCCCGAAAGGCTTCCACCAGTTTATGAGGCAGGTGTCGAATAAATCCAACCGTATCTGCCAGGATCACCGGCCCCAGATCAGCAAGATCCAGCCTTCTCAACGTTGGGTCCAGTGTTGCGAACAACTGATCCTGTGCATAAACGTCTGACTGAGTCATGCTATTAAATAATGTCGACTTGCCCGCATTGGTATAACCTACCAGAGAGACCTGCGGCACTTCTGCCCTCTTTCGGGAACGCCGTCCCTGGTCACGCTGTTTACGAACTTTTTCCAAACGACGGGTGATGCTTTTGATTCTTGCCCTGAGCAATCTGCGGTCGGTCTCCAGCTGGGTCTCACCCGGCCCCCGCAGACCAATCCCCCCTTTCTGTCTTTCAAGGTGAGTCCAGCCGCGGATTAAGCGGGTACTCATATATTCAAGCTGAGCCAATTCAACCTGCAGCTTACCCTCAAAGGTTCTGGCACGCAGGGCAAAAATATCCAGTATCAGTCCGGTGCGGTCAATGACACGGCATTCCAGTTCTTTTTCAAGGTTTCTGGCCTGACTGGGTGACAGGGCATGGTTAAACAGAACGACTTCGGCTTTGTGCTGAAGCACAGATTGACGGATTTCTTCAACTTTACCGGGACCGACAAAATAGCGGGGAGAAGGAGACCGGACATTCACTGTGATAAAAGCAAGGGTTTCAACACCTGCAGAACGAACCAGCTCCATGAATTCCTGCGGATCTTCCCGTTCCTTGTCTTCACTCATATCCGGATGAACAAGGATTGCACTTTCACCACCTTCATGGCGCTCAAAAAACAAACAAAACTCCTGAAATTATTTTCTTTCGATAGGGGTTATTAACCATTCATTAACAGAACAGGAAATATTGAGACGGTCTGAATTGACCATTAAAACAGACTGCCAGCCCCAATAGTATACTGCCCGGTTATTTTTCTACACAGCTGTTTTTTCCATAAAACAATTTTCATGCTTAAAATGTTTCAATCGTACACGACCTGTTTATGAAACTCATAAACGTCAAAAGGCGCTATAAAAGCGCCTTTTAATCAATCAGCAAAACTTATTCTTGCTCGTCGTGCTCGCCCATACCTTCCTGACCCTGCATTGGCAGTCGAACCGGGCGGCTTGGCACTACAGTTGATACTGCGTGCTTGTAAACCATCTGGCTAACGGTGTTTTTCAGAAGGATTACAAACTGATCGAAAGACTCGATCTGTCCCTGGAGTTTAATGCCGTTTACCAAATAAATAGAAACCGGCACGCGCTCTTTACGCAGCACATTAAGGTAAGGGTCTTGTAGAGAATGCCCTTTTGACATTTCTGTACTCCTTATTAATTCTCGGGTTTTGAATAGCCATTGTTCACTTCTAGTTGGGCTATTCGCTCGACCGGCAGTGCCAGTACCTGATTGTTCAATCTGTGTACAGCCCAGAAATTTAGCTGGGCAACAGTAAGCGATGCCCCACACTGCCATCAATAGGTAATACTAGCTACTCATACCGGACCTGCAGAAACTATTGCAGGTGCTCACGTACCAGCCTTTTCCAATGCACTTTGTTAATGCTTTAACCAATACAAAGCTGAGGTCAGGAGACTTGTACAGAAATCACTTTCTTATTATTCCTTATTTAAGGACGGGCTTCAGCCATTTCAAGGCATCTTCCAACCGGTTTTTCGACAAACTGTCCAGCCAATGAATATCAGGCCAGCTTCTGAGCCAGGTCAACTGTCGCTTGGCCAGTTGTCGGGTAGCGATTATCCCTTTTTCCAGCATGGTGGAATAGTCCATCTCTCCTTGAAGATACCCCCAAACCTGACGATAACCAACCGCCCTGATAGAAGGCAGGGAAATATCCAGGTCTCCCCGCTCGTATAAAGCCCTGACTTCATCCACAAAATGGTGCTCCAGCATAAGTTTGAAGCGGGTTTCAATGCGCTGATGGAGCACTGATCGATCCCCGGGAGCAATGGCCAGATTCACCAGATTATAAGGCAGTCGACTGGTTGCCTGCTCCTGATGCCAACGGGAAATCACCTTGCCTGTGGCATAATAGACCTCCAGAGCTCTTTGCAGACGCTGAGTATCCGTCGGTTTAATACGAAGAGCGGCTACAGGATCAACTGTCTGAAGCTCGTCATGGAGCGCCTGCCAGCCCTCAGACTCAGCCCTTCTCATCAACGCTTCCCTGATCCCGGCATCTGCCGCTGGCAAAGTTGCCAGACCGTCTCGAAGCGCCTTGAAATAGAGCATGGTACCTCCCACAAGGAGAGGTATGTTTCCCTTATTAGTAATTTCCGTCATTTCCCTGAGAGCATCCTCACGGAAGTCAGCTGCAGAATATGGCTCGGAAGGGTCCCGGATATCAATCAACCGATGAGGAGCCCTTGCCAGTTCCTGTGCAGAGGGCTTGGCCGTTCCTATATCCATGCCTCTGTAGACCAGTGCCGAATCAACACTGATCAACTCACAGGGCAGTCTCTCCGCCAGCTGGATAGCCAGATCCGTTTTGCCCGATGCAGTGGGCCCCATCAGAAAAATAGCCGGTGGCTGTATTTCTTCAGAAGAAAGAGTCTGTGGCTGTTTTTCTTCAAAAGAAAGCGGTTCGGATGCCATAAACAGAAAAATAATGCGTTATCAGAAAAAACGGGGAGCTGAGTGTACCCGAAGCCTTCCCATGATCAAAAGCTTTGGACTGAAAACTTACCAAAGAGTTCCGCAAGTCTAAGCGAAGATGTTAAAAATTTTTTTACCAATTGTTGCTGCCACACCAAGGTAGTCTATTCTCGGACAGGCTACTCAATTTTTTTTGGAACACACAAACAATGGAATGACTGACACAAACTGATCAGAAACACGGGTTTATCATGAAAGCAGTCCCCTTTTTATCACCCTCTTACCGAAAAGTACTCTCAGTAGCAGCCTTTTCCTTAATGCTATCCCCTGTAAAAGCTAATGAAATTTATAGTCAGTTTTATAGTTTTGGAGACAGTATTTCAGATACCGGCAATCTGAAAGTCCCTTATGCCGGACGGTTGGTTCCATTAAAGTTCTCAGACAACACTTTATACAACCAGAATATTGCCGGCACAATGGGGTTTGATTTTCGCCCCTCTATGGATGGCGGCAATAATTTTTCCGTGAGTGGCAACTCCAGTGAGGAAATCCTTTTATCCGTCACGTCAGATACCCCCTATGTGCCTTTAAATCTGGATTTTTTCAAGAACCAGACGCAAGACAGTTTCTTCATGAGAAGCCATGGACAGGCAGATAAAAAAGCCATGTACATGATTCTGGGCGGTAGCAATGATGTTGAATTCGTGACAAACAACTTACGAACTCCCCTGAAAGCCGCTCAGGACCTTGTAGGCACTGCCAATGCACTCCATAGCTATGGCGCTCGTTATATCATTATGCTCAATGTTCCCAACCTTGGAGAAACGCCGGGAGGAGAACATTTGCTGGCTGGTACGCGTGATCAACTCAGAATGGTCAGCAAATCGATTGATGATGCCGTCCTCACAGAACTCCAGAAGTCCACTGCCAATATCTTCTATCTGAATTTGTATGGTCTGGTGAAAGAGGTATCCGATAACCCGGCAGCCTTTGGTTTTGTTGATCTTTCCCCTGAAAACGCAGACATCACCTGTATGGTTGCAGGCGTTCCCACAGGCGTACCCTGCGAAAAGCCCGATCCCGCTACAGTTATGGGCGGAGACGATAGAGATCGCATCATCACCGGGGTTGCACAGAAGTCCATATTCTGGGATGGCCTGCACCCCAGCAGCGCTATGCACAAAATAGGGAGCGATTACATTTTGTCAGCCATCAGGGCGGCTACCGAAGTCGGCAGCCTGCCAAGAATCGCAGACTCTCATTCAACCACATTGGACAGCAGTATTTTTAATGAGCTGGCACTGCATCGCTGGAAAGACGCAGAGCCGGGTACCCTGTCATTCTTTGGTGGCGGAGCCGGCGCAGAAAGCCAGATTTATGACGCTGTTGCCAGGAAAGCCAATGACAATAAGGGTTTCGTAATCCATGCAGGCCTACACTACCAACTGACAGAAGAATTCAAGCTGGGTGTCGCCTTACAGGGCGCTGAAACACACTACAAACCTGAGCAGTCCGACTATAAAACCAACAGTATTGGTGGCAGCCTTTTTACCAGTTATCAGGGGGAAAGGTTTTTTTCCAATACGGCATTGAACTATCTTGACCTCGATTACGACAACAAGCGTGGTTTCCATCTGGGTGCCTTGACACGCAAAGAAAGCAGCTCCAGCTCGGGCAAACTCTATGGTTTAACCATGGACGCAGGCTATGCACTATACGACAATGGACGGCTAAAGGTAGGCCCTATTGTTTCCGCCAGCTATCATAAATCATCGGTCGACGGTTTTACCGAGTCCGAAAATAACTTGTCCTCTATGGTATTCGGTGATCAGGAGCTGGATTTCAAAAATGCCGCAGCAGGTGTTTTTCTGGATGCGATAAACGACAAAACACGTCTTGGTATTCAGATTGACTACAACAAGGATCTCAATGATGACGACTTGAGAACCATTCAACTGCGACAGAAATTAACTCCCCGGATGGCCTATTTACCCGCTGATATCAGTAGCAAAGATGCCTGGCGAATGAAGTTAAGAGTAGGGCACAGCCTGACAAACGACGTGGAAGTTTACGGCAGCTACCAGTTCAGCAAGGCTGATGACCATCAGACCGATTATCAGGCCTTGCAACTGGGTATTTCCTGGTCGATCTAGTGCGTCTGAGCCTTATATCGTTAACTTACTCACATTCCGCCACCCCTCGAAAGCAGGAGTACAACGAATGTTGGATTCCCGCTTCTGAGGCTGTCGCAAGACCTCTGGTTCCCATGCTTTCAGGCCCTGTGGGTCCCAGCGTGGGAACGAATTGTTAGCGTTTTGCGACACGCTCTTATTCGGGAATGACGGCTGTGTGAGTATCGGCTCCTAACGCCCTCGTAAAAACAGTTTGTCCAACTGATCCAGTGTTAATAACGTCCAGGTGGGTCGTCCGTGATTACACTGTCCACTGCGTTCCGTCTGCTCCATATCCCTGAGCAGAGCGTTCATTTCTTCGATGGAAAGACGACGGTTAGCTCTTACCGAACCATGGCAGGCCATGGTGGCCAGCACTTCATTCATCTGACTTTCCACACGATCACTGTCACCGTGCTGCATCAGATCTGACAAAACATCACGAACCAGCTTTTCAACATCAGCGTTGTGAAGCATGACCGGCACTTGTCGAACCAGGAGCGTTTCCGGCCCCATTCGCTCAAGTGTTAATCCAAGCTTTTTGAAGTACTCATAATTCTCTTCTGCACAGGTCGCCTCACGATCGCTGACAGCTATTGATTTTGGCACCAGCAGGGGCTGGGCTTTAATACCATCGGCATGCCAGGAAACTTTCATCCGCTCGTAAGTAATGCGCTCGTGAGCAGCGTGCATGTCCACCAGAATCATCCCCTGCTCGTTCTCAGAGAGAATATAAATACCTTTCAGCTGCGCTATGGCAAAACCCAAGGGGGGTATATCTGCTGTCTGCTCTGGCAGATTAACAGATGCAGGCTGAGCAGCTGGCGCATCATTGACGGCCAGTGGCTGACTTTCCTGGACAGAGCTTCGCTCAGTGGCACCAGAAGCATAGAGTTCACTGTAGACCTGAATCTGCTTCTGAATCTGATCTGGCTGAGGTGTTTCTCTTGCCTGTCTTGCACCTGCCGATGCTGATGGCTGCCCGGAAGACGCACCATAAGAATGGGAAGCGGTTGCTGGAGCTGGCGACAGCGGCATACTTTCCTGACTTTTGAACTCGCCACCTTCAACACCTGAAGCCCGGGCCTGGGGTTGTGAAGAGAGAGCGGCTGGTGGCAACTGATCTTCTGGAGACACCTCTCCCAGAGCACGATGCAGGGTACTGAACAGAAAATTATGGACGGTTCGACCATCCCTGAATCGAACCTCATGCTTGGTGGGGTGAACGTTGACATCCACCAGCGCCGGATCAAGCTCAAGATACAAGACAAAGGTTGGATGCCTGCCGCCATAGAGAACATCGCGATAGGCCTGACGAACAGCGTGTGCGACCAGTTTATCCCTGATCACCCGGCCATTGACGAAGAAGTATTGAAGATCAGCACTGGAACGGGAAAACGTTGGCAATCCTACCCAGCCCCAAAGCTTGAGCCCGGAAACATTAACATCAACAATCACCGAGTTTTCAATAAACTTCGGACCACACAGGGAAGCCACCCGGCGATCTTTCTCAGCCTGAGTGTTACAGGGTCTTAGCTGATGAATACTGCGCTGGTTATGTCTGAGACCAAACCCAACATCAAACCGGGACAGGGCCAGACGCTTCACGACTTCTTCAAGATGGGAAAACTCGGTTTTTTCCGTGCGCAGGAATTTACGCCTTGCAGGGGTATTAAAAAACAGATCCTTGACTTCAATCGTCGTACCCACGGGGTGAGGTGCCGGATTAACAATAGCCTCCATGTCACGCCCTTCGGTACGAACCTGCCAGCCAGACTCCTGACCATCAACATGTGACGTTAATGTTAAGCGTGAAACCGAGCTGACCGAAGCAAGGGCTTCACCACGAAAGCCCAGAGTCCCGACACCTTCCAGATCTTCCAGTTCAGAAATCTTGCTGGTGGCGTGTCGCGACAGAGCCAGTGCCAGATCATCTTTGGCAATGCCATGTCCGTCATCACGAATACGGATCAATTTGACACCACCATTTTCTACCTCGACATTCACTCGTTTGGCACCGGCATCAAGACTGTTTTCCAACAGTTCTTTAACAACCGATGCGGGACGTTCAACCACCTCACCGGCAGCAATCTGGTTAGCAAGTCGGGTATCGAGTAAACGAATAGGTTTCATAAAAGGCAGGTCAGTCAGTCCGGTTTTATTGCCAGAAAGACTATCAGCCTCTATCGACTTTTGCCAAGTCGTTAGAAGAGACTGGATAATAAAGCTGGCATCCAGCTCAAGGTAAAGTCCGTCAACGCAGGCATGGCATTCTGGTCGTAGTACAACGCAGCCATCTCATCCCTGAAATCCTTGAGTCGCCAGAGTGTCAGCATGGCCGGTACAATCCGGTAGCCCGGAATGGTGTACCCCAACAGAGTCAGTACTGGCAGTGATGGACTGGTAGAACCACAAACCTTTGACAGCTGAAGCATACGACGTCCTATGTTTTCACTGACTTCATAATGAACCTGACCTTTCAGGATATTCTTAAGCCCTGTCTGAAGCTTCTCTATTTTCTCCTTTGAGACGACAAGGGTTGCGGCCCCCTTAATGGTTTTGCCTGCGGGGGAGGCAATACCGACAACTTTGACCAGAAACTCCCAGACTTTATTTTCAAGCTCTTCTGCGGGCAGACCGGTCAGCACATCAATCACCGGAGTTTCTTTCGGCTCTCTTTGTTCTGTTGTCTGCTCTGCCGGGGTTTCCGTCTCTTCTGCCAAACTGCCCTGTTGTTTCTGAGCTTCAGGTTCCTTTTGTATTTCTTTCTGCTTCCAGACCTGCTCAGGTACTAATAAACGCGGCCTTAAAACCAAGTGATGTTCAGACATGACAGAAACAGGCCGGGCTGAAGATGGGACAGCCAGTCCAGATATGATCCTGAGGGCTGAATCTATCTCAGGGTACTCTGAAATCACCTCATAGGATTGCAGTAAATCTGACAGATCGTCTTCAGGCTCTTCAAGGTCAGGGGAAGAAAGCGTCAGACTTTCAAACTGTGCAATGGTCCGGCTATCGAGCCTGGTGAAGGTATCGCTGAAAATCCGATGTCCGGACCGGTTGACCCGGTTATTCTCATTGAGAGGGTTGTCCTGACAACCATAAGCCGACAGCTCATCGGTTGATGCCTGATTCAGATGGGTGGGTAATAAGTTAACTGAAGCCCTCAGATGCATAACCGGATCCTCCCTGGATTTTCCACACAATGGCACTTTACAGGAAAAAACCCGGGAACAGACTGACCAGCCTGTCAGCATTACTGACGGTATCTTCAGGTGTCTTTTAGTTGGGAATCACCAACATCTGTCCGGTTCTGATCCTGTCTGACCGGCTGATATTATTGGCTGTTTTCAAAGAGCTCAGACTGATATCAAAGCGACTGGCAATCTCTGACAGGGTATCACCGGCCTGGATCACATACTGGTCTGGACGAGTCTCTATTTTACCCTCAGTCTTGAGCCTGGAGATCAGAGTACCGGGCGGTGGCTTCTCAACAAAGTAGCCTTTCACGCCTTTGAATATCTGTCGGGCCATAGCACGTTGATGACTTCGGGTTTTCAGTTTACGCCCTTCTTTGGGATTGGAGATAAAGCCTGTTTCCACCAGAATAGAGGGAATATCGGGAGACTTCAGAACAGCAAAAGCAGCTTGCTCCACCTGTTCTTTATGCAGCCTGTTGATCGTACCGATATTCTTCAGCACCCTGTCACCGACTTCCAGACTCGAAGACAGTGTTGAGGTCATGGACAAATCCAACAAAACACCCGCCAGAATATCGTCTTTGTCACTCAGGGATATGCCCCCTTCACCGCCAATCAGATCTGACGAGTTTGCTCTGTGAGCCAGCCAGCGGGCAGTCTCTGATGTTGCTCCCCCCCTGGACAGGGCATACACCGAGGCGCCATTCGCACGGGGGTCCGTAAAAGCGTCGGCATGAATGGAAATGAACAGATCAGCTCCTGCTTTACGAGCAATAGCGGCACGTTCACGCAGGGGGATATAGTAGTCTCCGGTTCTTACCAGAACAGGCTTGAAGCCGGGTTCTTTGTTCAACAGAGCGGCGAGGTCTTTGGAAATGTTCAGCGTGACGACCTTTTCATGCCCTCCTCCATAGGCCAGTGCGCCCGGATCTTCGCCACCGTGGCCGGCATCAATCGCCACAACAATATCTCTTTTGGAGGATGTTTTAATGGGCTCTTTGACCGGTTCTGCTGTTTTTGTCCGATCATCAAAGAGATCTACCACCAGACGATAGCCGTATGTGGCATTGGGTTTAAGCAGGAAGCTTTTACTGGTGACCTTATTTCTCAGATCCAGAACAATCCGCAAATCTTTCTTGTTTCGAACCCCATAACGAATCTTGCTGATAGGGGTCGAGCCAAGACGGGGATTGACTGAACTTTTAGGCTTCCGGGTGCCACGAATATCCAGCACCAGTCTTCGAGGGTTGTCCAGAAAAAATTGCGAGTGAGCCACTTCACTGGAGACATCAAATACCAGACGGGTCTTATCAGGCGATCGCCAGACACGGACATCGTCAACCTGGGCTGCAAACAATGGCAGAGGCAATAGCAACAGAGCAGCAAAAAAGAACTTCCTTATCCTCGACGACATTCTCCCTCCTGCCGTCCCTGCAGTTTTCTCAACATACCCAGCCCACGTTCGGTTCCCGCTTTGATGAGAGCCTTGCGTCCGGGCAGGTTGTAATCCAGTTGTACTTCCAGATCGGCATCCGGCAGAGCTCCCTCACCTTTGCAGGGCCACTCGATCAGACACAGACAGTCTTCTTCAAAATAATCCCGCCCCCCGATGAACTCAAGCTCTTCAGGATCAGCCAGTCGATAAAGGTCAAAATGATAGACCTGCTGACCGTCAACTGAGTAGGGCTCCACCAGGGTATAAGTCGGGCTTTTCACCGCCCCCTGATGACCAAGGCTATGCAGAATACCCCGGCATAAAGTGGTCTTTCCGGCTCCCAGGTTTCCGACCAGATAAATGACGGCATGACCACTGCTTACTTCAGCCAGCTTGTTGCCAAGCTGAACCATTTCCTGCTCATTATCAATCAGCAGCTCAATCCTGCCTTCCATACACTCACTATTATCTTTACGGGAACGGGTATGGGCACCCGTTCATTATTTGTTGTGTCCATAGCTCAAGGCTGTCTCAATAGCTCAAGGCTGTTTTGCAATTTTATTCAGCTGACTTCTTATGTGAGGGAGAGTTTCCAGTGCCAGCATCCCTCGTTCGCCTTGCAGCCCCGCCAGATGGTCTGCACCTGTCGCATGCAGCCAGACCCCCAAAGCTGCTGCATTATGGGTCTCTAAGCCCTGAGCTGCCAGTGCGGCAATCACACCGCTGAGTACATCCCCCATACCCGCCACAGCCATACCCGGATTACCATCCGGGCACAGATTCAGGATTTTTCCGTCGTATACAAGCGTGCCGGCCCCCTTTAACACGACCACTGCACCGAAACGGTTAAAGAGTTCTTTTGCAGCTTTAACCCGGTCGCCATTAATGGTTGAAGTTTGAGTTTCCAGCAGTCTCGCCGCTTCGCCGGAATGGGGTGTGAGAATCATCGGGTACTTTCGACGTTTAAGCAACGCCGGATCTTCCGAAATGATATTGAGACCATCGGCATCGATTACCGCAGGACACTCAGCTTTCAGCACTTCAGCAAGGAGCTCGCGGGCCCATGAATCTTTTCCCAGACCGGGTCCCACAACCAGCAGATTTTTCCCTTCCAGGAGCACGCGAAGATCTTCTGCACCCGAAACGGCTGAGGCCATCAACTCGGGACGCCGGGATGCCAGAGCCAAAAGATGTTCCTGACGGGTAGCCACTGTGACCCGACCAGCACCACAATATAATGCAGCTTCTGCCGACATAATGGCAGCACCGGGCATACCATGGTTCCCGGCCACCACCATAACATGGCCATTGTCGCCTTTATGTAAATCTCTGGCTCTGGGCTGAAGCCAGCGACTCAGTCTGTTTTCTGACAACCTCAGAGCTTCATTCGGCACGGCTTCATAAACCTCCCCCGGCATACCCAGATCAGCAAACTCAACCTGCCCGGACAGCTCTTTTCCCCTGCCTGAAAGCAACCCCAGCTTCATACCTATGAATGTCACCGTTACATCTGCCTTTATGGCAACGCCCATAGCGATGCCTTTGTCAGCACAAAGACCGGATGGAATATCAACAGCAAGAACAGGTCGACCCGATTCATTGATGCGAATGACAACGTCTCGATAGCGACCCTCAACGTCTCTTCCCAGCCCCGTTCCCAGCAGGGCATCGACGAATACGTCACCGGACAGTAGCGTCTGGGGTGTATAAGGTTCAACATCAACACCCTCTGCGATACAGGCTTTATAGGCTGACAGGGCATCTCCTGACAGTTTTTCCGGAGAAGAGAGGAAATTCACTGAAACCGAAATCCCCCGCTTAGCCGCCAGCATGGCCACCAGATAACCATCTCCACCATTATTCCCGCCACCGCAGAAGACCTGAAGCCGATTGCCAAGAAGAAGGTCTGGCCAATGGTTCATCAGAGAGCGAAAAGCCGCACGGGCAGCCCGGTTCATCAGCTCAAAGCCATTGATCTGAAAATCATTGATTGCTACATCATCAAGCCGGCGAACTTGTTCTGCAGTATAAAGCCGGTCAAAGATGCCAACTCGATCGCTATCGTACATAAGCACTCACTCCTACCTTGATAGATTACCTTAATATCGACAGCTAAACAGCTTCGATTCCGTCTAAGAAGTAGCTCAGGATTACGCTTTTGGGGGTTTACCATTATTCTCGACAAGGGGTGTGTTAGAATGCTCGTCTACAATCTCAGATTTTTTCCTGGCAGCAACTGATCAACGTGTCTATCTCCAACGACTCTTCTGAAAGCCCTGATTATCAAAAGCTGGCTGACGATATTCGTCTTTGGGCCAGACATTTAGGCTTCCAGCATGTGGGTATTACAGAAGCCCGAATCCCGGAGCGGGACAAAAAACAGTTTCAGCAGTGGCTGGATCAGGGACTCCACGGTGATCTGGCGTACATGGAGCGACACAAGGAGCTCAGGTGCCATCCTGAAAAGCTTCATGAAGGTGTCATCCGGGTTATCTCCGCCAGAATGGATTATCTGCCCGCAGAAACCGAAACCATCAAGATTCTTAATGAACCGGAAAAAGCCTATGTTTCCCGTTATGCCCTGGGACGTGATTACCACAAGCTGATTCGCAAACGCTTAACCCAACTCGGAAAGAAAATAGAAGCAGTGGCCCCGAACCACGGTTATAGGGCATTTGTTGACAGTGCTCCCGTGATGGAAAGACCTCTCGCCCAGCAGGCGGGTCTGGGCTGGATGGGCAAACACTCACTGATTATCAACCGTAAGGCAGGTTCTTTCTTTTTCCTGGGAGAACTCTTTACTAATTTACCTCTGCCCACGGACGAACCTTATGAGAAGAACCATTGCGGCCGCTGCACCGCCTGCATGGATGTTTGCCCTACCCAGGCGATTGTCGAGCCCTACAAAGTGGATGCCAGAAAGTGCATTTCCTATCTGACTATTGAAAACAGTGGCCCCATACCCGAAGAGCTTCGCAGCAAAATGGGTAACCGAATTTTTGGCTGTGATGACTGTCAGCTTACCTGCCCCTGGAATCGATTTGCCAGACACACACAGGAAACTGACTTTCAGCCTCGTCACCATCTGGATAACAGTGATCTGGCGGATCTTTTTCTGTGGACAGAAGAAGAATTTCTGGAGCGCACCGCAGGCTCACCGATCCGACGTGCGGGCTTTGAATGCTGGTTACGGAATCTGGCAGTAGGTTTAGGCAACGCCCCCACAACGGATAAAGTCATGTCAGCACTTCATCAGCGCCAGAACTACCCCTCGGAACTGGTAAAAGAACATGTGCAATGGGCACTTAAACAACACAACCCAAATGCTCAAGATTAAATCTGTGCATGGACTACCCTTAGGAGCTACTGAGACGCAGATTCCCGAGGTTATTGATCATGTCTGTCAAGTTATCGGGTGATTCACTCACGCCCTTTCTTCATATTGTCAAACAATACGACCATTACATTCAGACTAAAGACGTCCGTGGCATCATGTCGCTGTTTGTCACAGACGACGAGCCCCACAGCTTCGGACTGCATGTCAATTTGAATGAACGGGAAGCATTGAGACAGCGGTTCACAGATTATTTTAATGCCGGTGAATCTTTCTCAGCAGAATTTGCAGCAGAACCGGTTGTCTATCACTTTGGCGAAGCCGCCTGTCTCTGCATGATGCTACCCGTGAAAGGTTCCGAAGGTGCTCATATCAGGGTTACGATTTTTCTGGAAAATCATTCCGGACAGTGGCTGATACGTCACCAGCATATTTCCCAGTCACCTGTTTAAGGAATTAATTAAAAATTTATACGGCCCTGGATTCGGGTGTTCTTCGCCTTGGCTTTCCGGGCGCCTCTCTAGTTTCCCTTTGTTTACGTCTGACAGACGTATTGGGTTTATGGCCTCTGGAAACCTCTCCCGAGCGCTGACCATCCTGATGCTCTACCCTGGGTTGCTTTGGCTTTTTGGGTTTTTTGCGCCTGGGAGGGCGGGTATCCAGTCTGGATTCTGGCAGTGCATTCACAGGCTTGAACCCCGGAATTTCCTGTCGATCAATCAGCTGACGGGTTAACCTCTCAATTGCCACCAGTTGTTTGAATTCGTCAGCACACACCAGAGACACTGCCTGTCCGGTCGCACCGGCCCTGCCTGTTCTGCCGATCCGATGAACATAGTCTTCGGCAACGTTGGGAAGATCAAAGTTAACAACCTGCGGCAACTGATCAATATCCAGCCCACGTGCAGCAATATCAGTGGCTACCAGAACCCGAATTTCACCGCTTTTGAACTCAGCCAGTGCTTTTGTCCGGACATTCTGGCTTTTGTTGCCGTGAATAGCTGCGGCCTGGACCCCCTTGCCCTCAAGATGCCGTGTCAGCCGGTTGGCACCGTGTTTTGTTCGGGTAAATACCAGCACCTGACGCCAGTCATTCTCTGTGATCAACTGAGTCAGCAGTGCGGCTTTCTTGTTTTTGTCCACAGGGTAAACACACTGGTCTACGGTTTTAGCGGCGGCATTTCCCGGTGTGACCGAAATCTCTACCGGCGAACGCACCAGACCTTTTGCCAGATTTCGGATCTCATCGGAGAAAGTCGCTGAAAACAGTAAGCTCTGCCTGCTTTTGGGAAGGATTGCCAGAATCTTGCGAATGTCACGAATAAAGCCCATGTCCAGCATACGGTCGGCTTCGTCCAACACCAGCACCTCCAGCTGTTTGAACTTCACAGCATTCTGGTTGAACAGGTCCAGTAGCCTGCCTGGCGTTGCCACCAACACATCCACGCCTCTTCTCAATTTCATCATCTGGGGATTGATCTTGACGCCCCCAAATACCACGGTTGAGCGAAGAGGAAGGTGGCGACTATAGGTTTCCACACTTTCAGCTACCTGAGCGGCCAGCTCACGGGTCGGCGTCAGAATTAACGCCCGCACCTGATTGGCCTGGACACGAGGTCCTTTTGCCAGCTTCTCCAGTATGGGCAACGTAAAGCCTGCCGTTTTACCGGTACCTGTCTGGGCCGCTGCCATGACGTCATGGCCTTCAAGTACGGCAGGGATAGCCTGAGACTGAATAGGCGAAGGGGCATCATAACCTTGCTCTGTGACAGCTTGGAGGATGGGAGCTGATAACCCCAGCGAGTCAAAACTCATGAAACATTCCCGGTTGGCGTCATTCAGCAGAACCGGGCTGAAGACTTGGCGAGGTGGGCAGCTTAACCAATATGTCTGACTGAAGCTATCAGGTCTTTGCTGCAATAACGAAAAAGAACAGCCGCTCTTTTTGAGAGCCACTGTTAAGAGCCACTGTTCTGATTAACTGATCAGGATTGAATAAAGTGTTGGCGGTAGAAACGGAGTTCTTCTATGGATTCACGAATATCTTCCAGCGCCAGATGAGTGCCTTTTTTGCTAAATTGATCAAGCAGCTCAGGCTGCCACCTTCTTGCCAGCTCTTTTAACGTACTGACATCAATATTACGGTAATGGAAAAACTCATGAAGTTCTTTCATGTAGCAGTTCAGAAAGCGGCGATCCTGACCAATGCTGTTCCCGCACATGGGTGATGCACCGACCTTGGAGTACTGTCTGAGAAAGGCCAGAGTCATTTGCTCGGCCTCAGTCAGACTGATCTGGCTTTCACGGACTCTTTGGGTCAACCCCGTTTCACCGTGGGTTTTGATACACCACTCATTCATATTCGCAAGGACTGCATCACTTTGATGCACCGCTATCACGGGGCCTTCAGCAATAAAATTCAGCTGATCATCTGTAACAATGGTCGCAATTTCCAGAATTTGGTCGTGTTCGGGATCAAGTCCCGTCATTTCCAGGTCGATCCAGACAAGATTATCTGCTTTAGCCATCAAGCACCCGATTTCCTTTAGAAAGATGTGCCAGCCCAACAATGAATACGGCTTGAATTCAAAGGTTTGAAATAGCCCTGAAACCGATTCTGTAACATTTTCACAAAAAATATCGGCAAATGAAGAAAGCCATGGCTGACTTATTTAGTCTAACCGATCATAATCTCTCCGTGAAACCTACACTCGCTTCCTTCTGACCGCTCTGTAGCTCAGTATCGATTGACACCTTCTGTCTATCCACTTAAAGATGTGGGCATCAGCGAGACAAAGGCTATTTCTGGCCATTGCCATGAAAAGCCAGAATCTATCCAGCAGACCAGGTAAAACCTTGAGTAAACCATGAGTAAGCGCAAACTAACGCGCAAACAGAAATGGCGCATAGAGAAAGTCCAGCAGGAACGCATTGCCCGGGCCCGGAAGCGAGAACAGCTTATTGAGCAAAAAATACAGGACGATAACCTGGGGCCTGAACAACAAGGTCTGATCATTGCCCACTATGGTGCAACCCTGGATATCGAGCCATGGGGCCAAACCGGTGCTGTTCGTCGATGCCACCTGCGGACCAACCTCCCACCCCTGGTCACCGGAGACCAGGTGGTATGGCGTCCGTCCCTGAAAGACGAAACCGGGGTGGTGGTCGCCCTCGAAGATCGCACCAGCCTGCTCACCCGGCCTGACAACCATGGTCGAATCAAACCCGTTGCCGCCAATATTGACTATATCGTGCTGGTCATAGCGCCTGTGCCCATTCCTCATACCAATCTGATTGACCGCTATCTGGTTGCTGCCGAGACGGTTGGCATTGAACCGGTTCTTTTGCTGAACAAAATCGACCTGCTGGATGAAGAAGGCATGGAACTGATGGACGATATGCTGGCGGTTTATGAAGACATTGGTTATCAGGTCCTGCGGGCTTCTACCCGCTCAGAAGATGGACTGGTGCCTCTCAAGGCTCTGCTTGATGAGCATGTCAGTGTCTTTGTTGGACAGAGTGGTGTGGGAAAGTCCTCCCTGGTTAATGCACTCTTACCCGGTGTTGATATCCGTGTCGGTGACCTTTCCGAAGCCACCGGCAAAGGCATGCATACAACCACTGCCGCAAAGCTCTTCCATTTCCCCGCAGGTGGCATGTTGATTGACTCACCCGGCATTCGGGAATTTGGCCTCTGGCATATTGATGCCCAGTCGGTTCTTGAAGGTTTCAGGGAATTCAGACCCTACCTTGGTCATTGCCGATTCCGAGACTGTCAACATGAGAAGGAACCGGGTTGTGCCTTGAAGCAGGCTCTGGAAGATGGCGAAATTCTGGAAGAACGAATGTTCAGCTATAAACAGATTGTCGACTCTCTGGACCTCTGACGGGTCCGTGTTAGCATAGGCTATCGCCTTTTTCTCATCAGCCATGAATGAAGAAGTACAATGAACTCAATAGACGATCTGCCACTGATCCTTGAAGCTGATCAGCTGGAACCTCTGCTGGGGCACGAAGACCTGCTGATAGTAGACCTTTGCAACCCGCAACTGTACAACCACTCCCATATTCCCGGTGCCCTTAGCATTGCTCCACAGAGCATGGTTTCCGGTGAAAAACCGGCAGCGGGCAAACTTCCTGCCGTTAAACAGCTGAACCAGATGCTCTCCAACATTGGCTACAGCAAAAACAAACACATTGTTGTTTATGATGACGAAGGCGGTGGCTGGGCAGGCCGTTTCATCTGGACGCTGGATGTGATCGGACACAAGAAATACAGCTACCTGAACGGTGGTGCACACGTCTGGCTGAAAGAAGGTCATCCCACCGAAAG
Source organism: Endozoicomonas sp. ALD068 (assembly GCF_049310145.1). NCBI lineage: Bacteria > Pseudomonadati > Pseudomonadota > Gammaproteobacteria > Oceanospirillales > Endozoicomonadaceae > Endozoicomonas > Endozoicomonas sp. ALD068. The sequence continues at coordinate 5,810,621 of NZ_JBLYNU010000004.1, read as the reverse complement.
CACCATTAACCGCCCTGAACCGACACAAGTTGATCTGAAGATTGATGACTCTGTGATTGCCAACAAAGAGCTCATCATGAATTCACTGGAAGACTCAAACACTGTGATCTGGGATGCCCGATCAGTTGATGAATATCGCGGTGAAAAACGCTTCTCACAAAAAGGGGGGCACATTCCGGGTGCCGTAAACCTTGAATGGACACTGGCCATGGATCATGACCGTAACCTCAGAATTCGCAACGACATCGCCGATATTCTTGAACAGCTGGGCATTACCCGGGACAAAAACGTCATTACCCATTGTCAGAGCCATCATCGCTCGGGCTTTACCTATCTGGTGGGCAAGTCTCTGGGCCTGTCTATCAAAGCTTACGATGGCTCCTGGTCAGAGTGGGGCAATCTGCCCGATACCCCCGTCGAAACCTGAGGAATAATGGCACTGTTTAATCTTAAGCAGTGCCGTTTCTGTCTACTCAGCGTCTACTTGTGAGCCCCTGCTCTCACCATTACAATCCAATGCTCTTAAAAACAGGATGAGTCCTGACTGTGAAAGAACAATTTTTTGCCTTTATCCAATATTTTCTGCCGCACCACCTTATTTCACGGGCGGTATACTGCTTTGTTGAGAGCACCTGCCCCAGGTTCAAGAATGCGCTGATCCGCCGCATCATCAAACAATATGATGTTGATATGAGCGAGGCTGATCGCGAAACCCCTGAAGAATACCTTCACTTTAACGATTTCTTCACCCGTTCCCTGAAACCGGGGTTGCGTCCCCTGCCTGAAGACGAAAGTCTGATCGTCAGCCCCGCTGACGGCGAAGTCAGCCAGCTCGGCGACATCGAAAATGGCAGGATTTTCCAGGCCAAAGGGCACGACTATAGCCTGATTGAACTGCTGGGCGGGGACAGTGATCTGGGCCAGGAATTCATGGGTGGAAAGTTCGCCACGATCTACCTTTCTCCCCGTGATTACCACCGTGTTCATTCACCTTTCGGTGGCACTCTGCGAAAAATGATCCACGTTCCGGGTCGTTTGTTTTCGGTGAATCAGGGCACTGTTGAAAACATTCCAAACCTGTTTGCCCGAAATGAACGTGTCGTGGCTATTTTTGATACTGAGCGCGGACCGATGGCTGTTATCATGGTCGGTGCCATGATTGTTGCCAGTATTGAAACCGTCTGGGCCGGACTGGTGACCCCCATCAGAAAAAAAGTTCGTACCTTTGAGTACGGCGAAGACTCGGCAGAACAGGTCTCCTTGAAACGGGGTGATGAGATGGGCCGATTCAAGATGGGCTCTACTGCCATTGTGCTCTTTGGCAAAGATCAGGTTGACTGGCTTGAATCCTTCGAAGCCGGATCGAAGATCAGGATGGGAGAGGCTCTGGGAGCCTGACCGCACCTGCAAAATAGATGAAGGACTCAATTAAGGATACACTGCGGTTTTTGATCGCCCCGGACTTGCAATGACTATAAAACTCGGCGTCGTGATGGACCCTATTGAGTCCATCGAATACAAAAAGGACAGTACTCTGGCGATGCTGGTCGCAGCACAAAAAAAAGGCTGGGAGCTGTTCTATATGCAGCAGGAAGACCTGTATCAGTCAGAGGGTGTCGCCTATGGCAGTATGCGCTCCTTGCAGGCCCGCTACAATCCGGATGACTTTTATTCTCTGGGAGATCGGGAAGAGCAGCCGCTGAGCACTCTGAACGTGATTCTGATGCGTAAAGATCCTCCTTTTGACATGGAGTTTATTTACAGCACCTATCTGCTTGAACAGGCTGAGGCCGCTGGCACACTGGTGGTCAACAAACCCCAGAGTATTCGTGACTGCAACGAAAAAATGTTTGCCACCCTGTTCCCCCAGTGTACACCCCCGGTCATGGTGGCCCGCAGTGCACGACACTTGAAAGCTTTTGCCGAAAAACACGGCGATGTGGTTCTCAAACCGCTGGATGGTATGGGAGGGTCGTCTATTTTCAGAACTCACCCGAATGATCAGAACTTCAGTGTGATTGTTGAAACCCTGACCCAACACGGGCAACAACAGGCCATGATCCAAAAATACATTCCCGAGATCAAGGCAGGCGACAAACGCATTCTATTGATCGACGGCGAACCGGTACCTTACGCTCTGGCACGTATCCCGGCTGAAGGTGAACTGCGTGGCAACCTTGCCGCGGGCGGCAGTGGTGTGGGCCAGAAGCTGACCGAAAAAGATTACTGGATCGCAGAGCAGGTGGCGCCAGTATTGAAAGAGAAAGGTCTGCTGTTCGTGGGGTTGGATGTTATCGGAGAATATCTGACCGAAATCAATGTCACTTCACCCACCTGTATACGACAGCTGGACGACCAGTTTGGTATTAGCATTGGTGACAGGTTGATGGACAAGATTGAGGAAAAGCTGGTCCAGTGATTAAACGAGAGGGTCGCAAACCCCGTTCCCACGGCTGGCCACCCTCTCCCACCACTCGTTACCTGCTGTGATCTCTTCTTACATGATCCCAAAGAGTTCTCCCGCTTAGCTTCTCGCACTCAGAGCAGGTTCGCTCTCCAGCGTGATCTTCTCTATGAGCCACCAGGACCACGACATTCCTGAAGAGCCGCCCGCATAACTGCCACTGGCCATCTTCGTCGATTCTGGTCACACGACAGATTAGTCGCCCGCATGTTCTTGTTATGGCAGCGAAAGAGGCCCTCTGTGAGGAACTGGCCCGACCTTCTGTTTCAAAACGGTATGGTGGCAGGAGTCGACAAATGCCATAACAGGGATAGACGGGACAGTTAGAACCCAAAGTATGCAAATTATGCTGCGTAGTGCCAACGAAAAAGATCGCTGGGGCAATGGGACGAGCTACTTCTTCAGCCACCCTTCTCCGATGGTATGGTGGCAGGCGTCGACAAATTCCGCCATTACAGGAATCGACGAAACAGGCAGGCCCCAAATTGTGCCTATTATGCTGGGTAGTGTTAACGGAAGAGTCCGTTTGTGAGGAGCTGACAGTCGTGAGCTCGTTGTAGTCCCTTTGTACCTCTGAGCATGATCTGAAATCCGGTAATTGCGCTAATGAAGACAGGTTCCCTCTGCAAAGTGGGCAGGAACATTGTGAAGTGCTCAGAATTACCTTTTGTAAACAGTGTTTGTCAATTTTCTGCGAACAACAGGGAGTTGCAATCACATCAGTAAGCTTGTCCAGGCATACGGGACAATTCTCAACGGCTTGCGCCATCTCTCCGCCAGAGGGTGGTGGCCGGAATCGACAAACGCCATTACAGGAATCGACGTAACAATCTAAACCATAAGTATGTTGGGGTTGTTCAGGGTCTTCTTTACCGTCGCGACGTCGAGACAGGCGCTTGGCGAAAAAGCGTCTAAGGCGGGTGATTTTTCCTGAGGCCTGCTGACCGGAGGATGCTGACGCCTGGCTTTGTTGGCCATTTTCTTTTTGACTCTTTCCGGGAAGTACCATAGTCGTGATTGCAAACGGATAATCCTCTTGTGTCGAAATAGATGCCGCCTCCGGTTCATCTGCCGGGTTGAACAGTAATGATTCAGGGTTCCAATAGCTTTTTAAAAGCATGCCGACGGTGATGAGTGCTTCTTCAGGTAGCCGCGAATCAGGTTTGGAGCCCGGTGGGGCTTCATGGGTGATCAGAGCCAGTCCGTAGGCAACCAGCAGTTGAGTGGCGTATAGCAACTGCCAGGAAATCGTCTCAATACAGGTTGTTGCTAACCCGTAACCGTTAAGTTCACCTGATGTGGCATCAGCCAGTAAACTCGGGTCTGTGTAGCTGTTTGTGTCGTCAATGTCTAACGAGCTGTCCAATAACGTATTCAGGTTGCGCTTTGAAGAAAAGACCTGGTCTGTATCCTGATCCTTTGCAAGCTCGGCAACAAAAGGTCTTACCAACTCCTCGGCCCCGCAAACGACGGACAACGGGAGCAGCAAAAGAAGCACCGCAGGAAGTGTTTTTTTCACCATTACGTCCTTACACTTTTTATTTCTGTACGCGCAAATTAGACCAGCAACAGAATAAGTGCATATTTCTGTCAAAAACCAAAGGTTGCAACGGGTAAATATTCGCATGACCGCGTCTGCCCGCCCTCTCTTACCATTGGTTACCTGCTGTGTTTTCTTCTTTTGTGGTCCGACAGGGCTTGAGCGTTTGGTAGGATCTTCCGGCACTCAGAGCAGGGCTCTCCGGTGTGAACTCTTCTCTTGTGCACCGTCAGGGCTTGAGCGTTTGGCAGGATCTTCTGGCACTCAGGGCAGGTTTGCTGACCGGAGTGATCTCTTCTCCTGTGGTCCCTCAGGGCTTGAGCGCTTGGCAGGGTCATCTGGCACTCGGGGCAGGTTCGCACTTGGGTGTGATCTAGCCTTGCGTGAGCCAACAGGGCTGAGGCATTCATGAAGACCGCCCTGCATGGCCGCACCATGCCATCTTCGTTGATTGTGGCCAAGCCACAGGTCAGGTGCCCCCCTGCTATTGATGTGGCAGCGAAATAAGCCGCCTGTGTGGAAATGGTAAAAGGGGGCTGGGGCTCGTTATAAGAACCTGGTAAGTCCTGCTGTACCTCTTCGCTTTCTGCAAAATCCACTAATTGTGCTGTAGAACTCATGTCTGCTCTGCAAAATGGGCAGGCTTTTATTAATGATCGCCGAGTGGTCTGAAATATCCTTCGCAAACAGTGTTTGTCAATTTTCTTCGAACAACAGGAAACAACATACAAATCAGTGAACTTTTGAAGGCATATAGGGCACTCATCATCGCCTGATTCAGCCAGCTCACTGCCATCGGATGGTGGTCGTAACTGACAAACACCATGACAGGAACCAGCGTAACAATCTAAACCGTAAGTATGTTGGTGTTGTTGTTCAGGGTCTCCGTTACCGTCGCCAGAGCCGAAATCCAGAGGGCTGATGAAAGAAGCTCCAGGTTGGTTAGTTGTTCCTGAGGCCTGCTGACCGGATGATGCTGATGGCTGGTTTGCCGGGTCATTTTTTTGTTCACACTGCCCGGGCAGCACCATGGTGGTGATCGCAAACGGATGATCTCTCTGTGTCGAAATAGAAATTGCCTCCGGTTGATCTGTTGGCTTGAACAACAATGAATCAGGGTCCCAAAAACTTTTCAAAAGCCAGCCAACGGTGATAAGTGCTTCTTCAGCTAGCCACGAATAAGGTTTGGAGCCCAGGTGAGCTTCATGGATGGTGAGAGCCAGTCCGCAGGCGACCAGCAGTTGAGTGGCGTAAAACAATTGCCATGAAATTGACTCGGTAAAGGTGGCTGCTAACCCGTAACCGTTAAGCCCACCAGGTGTGAAATCAGCCAGTAAACCCGAGTCTGTGAGGCCGTTTGTGTCATCAATACCTGATGAGCTGCCTGACAATGAATTCAGGTTAGGCTTAATAGAAAAAAAACGATCTGTATCCTGATCCTCTGCAAGCTCGACAACAAAATGTCTTACCAGCTCCTCGGCCCCGCAAACGACGGACATCGGGAGCAGCAAAAGAAGCACCGCAGGAAGTATTTTTTTCAACATTTTGTCCATACACTTTTTATTTCTGTTCACGCAAAGTAGACCAATAACAGGATAAGTGCATATTTCTGTCAAAAACCAAAGGTTGCAACGGGTAAAATTCACCGGGAAGAAGGTTTCTCGTTCTAATGCTCTAGTGTGGAAGTGTAATGATCTAAGGGTATGCATTCCCACGCAGAGAGGGTGTCGCAAAACTTCAAAAGCTCGTTCTCACGCTCTGAAGTCGTCATTCCCGCGAAGGCGGGAATCCAGCGCCAACGGTGGATCTCTGCCTTCTCGGGGATGACAAGGCCAGGGGGACACCGGGCAGTATGGTTCTGGTGGAGAGTCAGTGTGGATTCCCGCCTTCGCGGGAATGACGAGAATGAAGCCGGGAATGACGAGAATGAAGCCGGCAATGACGAGAATGAAGCCGGGAATGACGAGAATGAAGCCGGCAATGACGAGAATGAAGCCGACAATGACGAGAATGAAGTCGGCAATGACGGGAGTCAACGCGTTCCCACGCCGGAGAGAGTTTTGCGACACCCCGCAGAGCGTGGGAACGAGTTAAATCAGTCCAATCTATTTGATCCTAACAATAATTCTTTGATTCAATATTTTTTCGATTTCCAAAAGCCTGGATTCCATTTTATTGTAATACAACCAGGCTTCGTTGCCTAAAAGGCGCATAAGGTTTTCTTCAAACCACAAGACATGGCTTTTAATTTCCAGATACAATTCATGAAGCAAAGAATCATCACCATATTTTTTAAAAAGAGATTTTGCCAGGGTAAAACGAGTTTCATTATCAACCTCTATAATACCAAATTTTTTATTAAACTGAGTTGCGGCTTTAAATCCGTCTTCGATAATCTTTTTATCGTCGTCAGATTTATTATAAATATCTTTAGTTCGATCAATAGCAGTATCTATAGCCTTATTCAGAATATCATTTTCAAGTTTACTCTTCATCTGGTGCGCACGAGTTCCAAAAACTTTCATCTTATTTTCATCAAACCTTTTAAATGCGTCAAAAACTGCACCAATAATACGGCTAAAAATATTTTTCCTGCCTGTTTCAGCGGTGACATCGACATCAACAAATCTATATGTATGATTACTGGGGCGGACAGAAACATGGTAATTTCTATTTGCTTGCTCCGAGTAAAATATTGCTTTTTTCTCACCACCTTCGAACCCACTAATTCCATCAATGAGTGTTCGGTCGATCATCATATTATCCAATCTATGAATATAAGTGGCAGCTGAATATCCTTGAGTATTCATATCAATTACCTCCGTGGAAGTTAATCAAGATACCTATCACTTTGGATAAGCAATAAATATGTTTTAAAAAGATATAGAAAAGTCATCCTGACTATAATGACAACTCTGTTGGCAAGACTAACAATCGATAGTGATTAATAAATTTTCAGGAGATAATTAACTTGGCTATCTTGTCTACTTGATCGATGATTGATTCCGGCGATTTCTCTACAAAACGAGCAGCCCGGCACTCAAAGTCCATGGATTTCATCTGGTGAACCAGAATAGACCCGTGGGTCGTCATTGTTTTGGTTAACAGCACTTCCAGTTTGACGCCTCGAATGGTACTGGTAATAGGAGCGATGATAGCGAGGCCCGTATGTTGGTTAAGAAGTCTCCGGGAAAGCACAAAACCAGGGCGGGTTTTCATGATTTCCTTGCCAATACTGGGTTCAAAATTGATGAGTATAATATCGCCCCGATCCGGTATGTACATCAAATTTCCTTACCAGCAGGCAGCATGTCCAGCCACTCTTTGTCCTCGTCTGTTATGACCAGACGTTCAGCCGGACTTCCTTCAAGCAGAGCTTCAAGAGTTAACTCTTCTTCGACGGGGGACAAGACAATCTTGTTGTCCTCAATGGACAGATTCAGCCTTGACCCTACTTTTATCCCCAAGGTTTTCAGTACGGCTTTGGGTATACTGACGATACTTGCTCCACCGGACTTCCTGACAGCTATAAGTGACATGGTACTTTCCCCCTAATATTTTACCCAAGTATAACCATGATAGGGTTTTAAACAAGTAACAGTAACTGTAAGCATGCCTGACCTTTCCACTATGGGCAATATAACCTCTGGTGCAAGCAAAGCAAGAAATTCAGATCTCATAAAACCAAGCCCCTGAATTCAATACATCTGATAATAAATGTCATCTTGCAATGCATTGGCATCCTCTATTTTTTGATCAAAAACATCGGTATCAATACCCTCTTCAGTGACCTCCAACTGATGAACTTTATGATCAGAGTGTACTGTGTACGCCTTAACCTGTTCTGGCCGTAATATATCTTCTTTGATCATCTTATGTTCTTTCATGAGGTGGGATCGCCCTTTGAAATCAACATTAAGCATGATTCTGTTATTTATTTCACGCACCAGAAAATCGCTGTGAGTAGTCATAACAACTTTAATACCAGCATTAACTAACCTGGTCAGTAACTTGGCCATTTGCCTTTGCTTATCTGGGTGAAGATTTAACTCTGGCTCATCAATAATCAGAACACTGTTTTTTTCAGCTATAGAATTGATATACAGATCCAACAAAAACAGTGACTTAATCGAAGAAGAAGCCAGATAGATGGGTAGAGCAGTTTTATCCCTGTTTTGCTCTTTAACAGGTTGATAAAGGACCTGGTCATTTACAGTTTTAAAACCGCCACCAATAATCTCTCTTAACGCATCAAAAACAGGCTTGTATTCACCTGCTTTATCTTCTTTAAGAAAACTTTTTTTCTTTGCAATATTATCAGTATCACGAATAATATCGATATTATCCTTAATAGGTTCTGCGTATCTGGAACGCATACTATTCAACAACTTGAATGGGTTAATCCCCTTTTTGCTGCTATCGGACAAATGCTCAACCAGAATATTCTTACTAAGATCCAGCTCTTTATAGAAAAGAGAAATACCAGTCCTTTCAGAAGTCAGTACAAAAGGTGTCAATATGCAAGCACCAAGAAGCGTCCTGGCCAGCTCCCGCTCTACAATATCAATAATGGCAGGCTCAGGTAGATCTGAATCAGTATCCTGAAGCGTGACAATAAGAGTATTATCCCCTGCCTCTTTAGAGACAAGTAGCACATCCTTTCTACCCAATCTCACTACTCGATGGATATTTTCACTCAAATCCAGCGTATAGTTTTCAAGCTTCAGACCCACCCTGGCTTTCGACATCAGGTCGGAATCCGTGTTGAAGTACTTCCCAAGATTGTGGCTAAAACGATCAGACATGTTCTTGAGAATCTGATCGAGCTTTCCCGCATAGTCTGTCAACGAGAGCTTTGCAGTTCCGTGCTCCTTCAAATTCTTAAAAATCTCAGGTTCAAGATTAAACGAGGCTATAAAAGGGTAATCTTTCAACAAGCCATACATAGCGTAGTTGAGCCAGGTTTCGCCGACATTATTTGGACCACAGATCAGAGTCATATCTCCCAACTCTATTGATCCCTGATCCACATACCCCAGATTTTTAAATGTAAATTTCATAATGATGGGTGTACCGAACTTTCTCAGACCTCAATAATACACAATTTTCGTTACCATACGGCAAGTAAGTAGGCCTGACACCTATAGCCATTGGAAATATGTCCCCAAACCCCGCAAGCAGTACTTGCGTACCCTATGCTCATTGATGACAATGCTTATGTAGCTGGTGAGGTATTGTGATAACCTTCCAGGCCCCAGGGAGATCAACTATAAGATTCAGGATGCACTACCCAAGAGGCCCACTCCGTCAATGACGACCGTTTCTTCTGCCGACCGCCTAGGCTTTACCGTTTTTATGGCAGCCGCTATTCATGCCGTGATTGTGCTCGGTCTGTCTTTTGGACTTGAAGACAAAGCTCCACCTCCGAAAACGCTTGAAGTCACCCTTGCGACCTACAAGAGCCAGAAAAAGCCGGAAGATGCCGACTTCCTGGCCCAGCTGAATCAGCAGGGCAGTGGCACACTTGAAAAAAAAGCCACACCCACTACCGACCGAAAAGCCGACATACAGGACAACAAAATCAACGAGGTTGAGCTTCAGCCACAGGAAGCTGCTGCACCTGAAACGCAAGCAAAGAAAACATCTCAGGTCGTTACTCGGGCTGAGAGTGAAAAAAAAGTTCAGGACACTGACGTTATTGACCAGCCCACAGATGAACAACCCAAAAAGGCTGAGCCCAGCAAACAGATCGATCTGCGTCAGGAGATTGCCAGCCTCGAAGCTCAACTCAGTGACCAGCGCCAGGCCTACGCCAGGCGCCCTAATGTGAAAAGACTGTACTCAGCCTCCACCATGCTTGAGCCCGGTGCCGCTTACAAAAATGCCTGGAAACAGAAGGTCGAACGTATCGGTAACCTGAACTACCCTGCCAAAGCCCGCCAACAACAACTGTACGGCGAGCTCCGTCTGATGGTGGCAATCAATCGTGATGGCACTCTGTCCAGTGTCGAAATCTTAAAATCTTCGGGTTACAGCGTTTTAGATGATGCGGCTCTCCGAATTGTCAGGTTAGCTTCTCCCTACGCACCCTTCACTGACGATTTACGGGATTACGACATTGTCGAGATCATTCGTACCTGGCGCTTTGAAAAAGGTGACAGACTATTTAGCCAGTAACGTTTTTGAGCGAATATTCATTGAGCACTTTATTTGCCATCGGGACCGTTTGCCCTGATACTCCCACCATGAGCAGTGAAACCTTTCAAAGCCTCAAAAACCACTTCCTGATTGCTATGCCTCGCATGGCAGATACTTCTTTTGCGGGTACTCTGACTCTGGTTTGTGAACACAATCCCTCTGGCGCATTGGGAATCATCGTTAATCGCCCGACCGATCTGACGCTGGGTGAAGTGTTCAGTCAGGTAGGCATCAGCGATGCTGACGAATGCTTCCTCAGTCCCGACACCATTTATGCCGGCGGCCCGGTGGCGATTGAAAGGGGCTTTGTTCTCCACTCTGGCAGCGATCGATGGGATTCCAGTCTTGAAATCAGTCATGGGCTTGCGCTAACCACTTCCAGAGACATTCTGTTCGCCATGGCCCGGGATGAAGGCCCTGATGCTTCACTGGTGGCCCTGGGCTATGCCGGCTGGGGTGGCGGTCAACTTGAAAAAGAGTTGTCTGATAATGCCTGGCTCACCTGCAAGGCCAATCAACAGATTATTTTCGAAACGCCTTTCCAGCGACGTCTGGATGCTGCCGCCAACTCATTGGGCGTCGATCTTCGACTGCTCTCTGATCAGGTTGGCCACTCATAGCCCCCCTCAGCAAAAGGCTCACTCTGGCAACGTTAAAGAAAACATGACTGAAAAAAAACTGAATACCCTGATGGGCTTTGACTTTGGTACACGTAATATTGGTGTGGCTGTCGGTCAGGCTGTGACTCGAACGGCGACAGCATTACCTTCTATCAAAGCAAAAGATGGTATTCCAAACTGGACCGATGTTGCTGCGCTGATTGAAGAATGGCAGCCGGATGCCGTTGTGGTGGGTATCCCTCTGAATATGGACGGCACCGAGTCCCCGATGTCGATGCGAGCCAGAAAGTTCGGCAAACGTCTCCATGGTCGTTACAACCTGCCTTTCTTCGAAGCGGATGAGCGTCTAAGCTCTTTTGAAGCCAAAGACTGGGCAAACAAACTGGGCCACAGTGGGCACTATGGCTCTAGTCCCGTCGATGGTATGGCAGCACAAATCATACTGGAAGGCTGGATGAACGATGAGAACAACCCGGTACTCTAGCTACGCTCTTTCAACTCTGTTTATTCTGTTTCTGGCTACCCTGTGCCTGAAATCCCAGGCCGGTGAGAGGGAAATTATTCACCCTCTCTGCTTTGAACCTTTCGCCAATCTGGAAGCAGGCAGCCAGTCGTCAGGCAAGAAGACCATCGACCTGAATGACTGCATGAACAAATACCTCAGTTACCCTTTCAAGCAGCCTACCCCATGGCAGGCTGTTTTTGAAAAAAATGATCAACCCGAATACAACAGTGAAACCGGTTTACCCACTTATTCCAGCTATACATTGATTGGGCAGATGGAAAACCAGCAGGTGTTGATGAGTTATTCTGTCAGTTACGGAGGCAGCGGCACATTTAGCCATGCTTTTCTGGTTGAGGGTATCTCACTGCAAAAGCAGGTCCCCAATAACACGACACTGACCCAGACTTTGCTCGTTGAAGGCGGTGATCGCTGCTTCGGAAGTATTGAACACCTGTCTATTATTTCGCCTCAGAAATTTGAGATCCGGCGCAAAGTAACACCCAGTGCGCTCGTTGGTTACGGGATGAAGGCAGACTACGCACAGCGAATGACGAAAGGCCTGCCAGATTGTGCGCTATGTTGCATAGGCAGTTTAGTGGAGCAGGTGGATATGAAAGGCAACAGAGAGCTGGTGAACGTCATTCTGCTGCCAAGAGAGTTGCGTGAAACGGCGACAAAGCAGGAACGCTGCCTGAACCGTCTCACCAAAGCAGACATCCATACCGATATTTTCACCAAAGAGGATTTTGTAACCCTTCAACAGAATTACATTAAAGAGTGCCCGGACTACGATACTCCCTCCCTCAAGGGGCTCTGATACCGGGCTTCAATCGGGCTCTAATAGATCTCCTCATGCTGCAAACTAAGCTTGTCTGCCATTTTGGTCAGATGCTCCCCATCAGCCTCTGGCCCCAGCTTGATCATGAGACGCAGATCGTTGGGTGAATCCGCATGCGCCAGAGCTTCTTCGTAGGTGATTTCTCGATTGTTATAAAGCTCAAACAACGCCTGATCAAAGGTTTGCATACCCAGCTCGCGGGACTTCTTCATAATGCTCTTGAGTTCATGAACATTGCCGTGAAGGATAGTATCCTGAATCAAGGGTGTATTGAGAAGGACTTCAACGGCTGCCCGGCGATCTTTGCCATCCCGGGTTCTCACCAGCTGCTGGGCAACCAGGCCTTTCAGGTTCAGGGATAAATCCATCCATATCTGACTATGACGATCCGCCGGGAAGAAATGGATAATCCTTTCCAGTGCCTGATTAGCATTATTTGCGTGCAGTGTCGCCAGACAGAGATGCCCTGTCTCTGCGAATGCCAGGGCATATTCCATAGTTTCACGGGTCCTTATTTCACCAATCATGATGACATCCGGTGCCTGTCGCAGGGTGTTTTTCAGAGCCACGGCATACGACTCTGTATCAATGCCTACTTCACGCTGGGTGACAATGGATTTGCGATGCTGATGGATAAATTCGATCGGGTCTTCAATACTGATGATGTGCCCGCAGGCATGTTCATTCCGATGCCCGAGCATCGCCGCAAGGGAAGTCGATTTACCAACACCGGTCGCCCCAACAAAAAGCACAAGGCCTCTTCTGGTCATGGAAAGGTCTTTAATCACCTTCGGCAACTTCAGCTGATCCAGTGTCGGGATCTCGGTCTCAATCCTTCTCAATACCATGCCAGCCAGATTTCGCTGGTAGAAAGCACTGACACGAAAGCGGCCTATTCCAGAGGCTGATATTGCAAAGTTGCATTCATGCTCGCGATTAAATTCGGCTTTTTGATCCTCATCCATCACACCGTAGACCATGTCCCGGGTCATGGCAGGTGCCAGAGGTTCCCTGGTGACAGGAACAATCCTGCCATTGAGTTTAAAACTGGGTGGAAAGCCAGCCGTGATAAATAAGTCAGAGGCCTTCTTTTCGGCCATCACTTTTAGTAAACGATTGATATCCATGGTTAAAAGTTTTCCGGGTCCCGGGCTTTTTCCTGAGCCACATCTTTGGCAATCAAGCCTTTTCTCACCAGCTCGTGGAGACACTGGTCAAGTGTCTGCATACCCAGGGCACCTCCGGTCTGGATGGAAGAGTACATCTGGGCAATCTTGTCTTCGCGAATCAGGTTACGAATAGCAGGAGTACCGATCATAATCTCGTGGGCTGCCACACGTCCGCCGCCGTTTTTCTTGAGCAGGGTCTGGGAGATAACTGCCTGCAGGGATTCTGAAAGCATGGAGCGCACCATGGCTTTTTCAGCTCCCGGGAATACGTCCACCACACGGTCTATCGTCTTGGCTGCAGAGGTGGTATGCAGAGTTCCAAAAACCAGGTGACCGGTTTCTGCAGCCGTCAGCGCAAGACGAATGGTTTCAAGATCGCGCATCTCACCCACCAGGATAATATCGGGGTCTTCACGAAGTGCCGAGCGCAGTGCGTCGCTGAAACTGTGGGTATCCCTGTGAACTTCCCGCTGGTTGACCAGACATTTTTTCGAGGTGTGAACAAATTCAATGGGGTCTTCGATGGTTAGTATATGCTCATACTTGTTGTCATTGATGTAATCCATCATGGCCGCCAGACTGGTACTCTTACCGGAACCTGTAGGGCCCGTCACCAGTACCAGCCCCCGGGGCTTCAGAGCAATATCCTTGAACACCTGACCCATGCCCAGTTCATCCATCGAAAGCACTTTACTGGGGATAGTACGAAATACAGCACCGGCTCCGCGGCTCTGGTTAAAGGCGTTGACACGAAAGCGGGCGACGCCGGGGACTTCAAACGAAAAGTCAGTTTCCAGCTTCTCTTCGTAGTCTTTTCGCTGCTTGTCGTTCATGACGTCATAGATCAGGCTGTGAACGTGCTTGTGATCCATGGGAGGCAGGTTAATCCGGCGAATATCCCCGTCTATACGAATCATGGGTGGCAGGCCGGCTGAGATGTGAAGATCCGAAGCGCCTTGCTTGTGACTGAAGGCCAGCAGTTCGGTTATGTCCATGAATTTCCCCCTGAAACCCGGACGCAGGTAAAATAGACCGGGACTCCTTCTTATGTTCAACCGAAATATCGGTTTCTACCTATTAACCAACTACTGTACAGGCTGATGACCTTATTAAAAAGTCAATTCGACCAGGTTTTTGAAAGAATTCACAAAGCTGAGCAAGCCAGCGGCCGGGAAAGTCAGGTAAAACTTCTGGCAGTCAGTAAAACCAAACCTGCCGGGATGATTGCCGAGGCCTGGCAGCTGGGTCAGAGGGATTTTGGCGAAAACTATTTGCAGGAGGCTGTGGATAAAATAACCCAACTCAGCGATCTGGAAGGGTTGGTCTGGCATTTTATCGGACCGATCCAATCGAACAAAACCCGCGATATTGCCAGTCACTTCCAATGGGTACACAGTGTCGATCGTTTTAAAATTGCCCAACGACTCAATGATCAGCGCCCGGAACAACTTCCGCCCCTGAATATCTGTCTTCAGGTCAATATCAGCGAAGAAGAAAGTAAATCCGGGGTCACTCTGACAGAACTTCCTGAACTGGCAGCAGCCATATCCCAACTCCCCAGGCTTCAGCTGCGCGGACTGATGGCAATACCCGCGCCGGAAGAAGATGAAGTTAAACAGCGGGCTCCCTTTAAAAAGCTGGCAAATGCCCTTGAATCTCTTAACCGTGAGCACCATCTAACTATGGACACATTGTCCATGGGAATGACCAGTGACCTGGAGGCAGCCATTGCTGAAGGGGCAACCATGGTTCGCATTGGTACGGCTCTTTTCGGGGCCAGAAGTCAGAACCATCAAGGAGTCAGGAATGACCAATAAGACCATCGCATTCATCGGTGCTGGCAATATGGCCAGCAGCATCATGGGTGGATTGATTGAACACGGCTGGCCGAAAGAGAGAATATTCGCTTCCTGCCAAACGCAGGAAAGTGCCAGAAAATGTTCTGACCAACTCGGTATTCATACCTCTACCAGCAATCTGGAAGCAGCAGAAAAGGCTGAAATTGTGGTGCTTGCTGTTAAACCTCAGATGATGAGAGCGGTTCTGATTGAACTGGCCTCCGTGCTTCAGGCGCATAAGCCCTTCATTATTTCTGTAGCTGCCGGTATCCGCCTAGATAGTCTGGATGTCTGGACTGGCGGCGGCCTGCCCATTGTCCGCAGTATGCCCAATACGCCATCACTTCTGCATTTTGGTGCGACAGGCCTGTTCGCCAATCCCTGGGTAACGGATGAACTGAAAGCCATTGCCAATGAGATTTTTTCACCCATTGGCATTCTTCACTGGCTGGACAAAGAAGAACAGGTCGATACCATCACCGCCTTGTCAGGTTCGGGTCCGGCTTACTTTTTCCTGATGATGGAAGCCATGGCAGAAGCCGGGGTCAGGCTGGGGCTGGATCATGAAACCGCTGAACGTTTTTCATTGCAAACCGCTCTGGGAGCTGCAAACATGGCCGTTCAGAGTGATGTTGATGCTGCCGAGCTTCGCAGAAGAGTCACCTCTCCCGGCGGAACCACTGAACGGGCTTTGAAAACCTTCCGACAGGAAGGCTTTGAAGCGGTGGTTTACAAGGCGGTTAAGGCTGCAAAAGAAAGGGGTGCGGAACTGGCAGAACAACTGGCTGACTAGGAGCCTCTATTTCCCGCAACCGGAAGTTTCATAGTAAACTGGTCAGGACACTGGGCTCAGCCACATAAGCCACCTTGCTTCCCCGGCTTGCTCACTTTTATTTAACCATGGCTGTTTAAACACGAAGGATTTTTATGTCAGCACTCTCCTCCAGCCTCGTCTTTCTGATACAGACCCTGGGAGGTCTGTATATCATGGCTGTACTGCTGCGCTTTCTGCTGCAACTGGTTAAAGCAGACTTTTATAACCCCATCTCCCAGGCCATTGTCAAAGTCACTTCACCGCTACTGAATCCTCTCAGGAAAGTAATTCCGGGAATGGGTGGTCTGGATCTGGCTGCTCTGGTCCTTGCCCTGATCTTGCAGATACTGCTGGTTTACGTACTCTTTATGGTTCAGGGTATTGCCGCTAATGCGATTCCTTTTCCCCAGGTGCTGATTGTCAGCCTTAAGGAGCTGGCAGGTGAAGTTTTGAACATTTATATGTTCAGCCTGATCGTCATCGCTATTGCCAGCTGGGTAGCACCCGGCAGTTACAACCCGGGCCTGATGCTGCTGCATCAACTGACCGAGCCTCTGAGCAGCAGGATCAGACGAGTAATTCCGCCTTTGGGAGGATTGGACTTTTCCCTGATGGTACTGGTTTTGATTATTATTACCCTGAAAAACTTCATTGCTGCTTTCTGACACTCCCCGCCCTATCGGGCGAGGGTTCTTAGATCGCTCCAAGAACCTTCCTGCTTCGTCACGCCTTCCCTAGATGGTTGCTTTCGCAGCCATCCCCGTTCCAGTCGCTCCACAGGCTAACCCCGCCAGCCCGGCGGTTTTGATATTCTTTGCTGCGTTAATGTCCCGGTCGTGATGAGTGCGGCACTCTGGACACTCCCATTCACGAATAGACAACGGCAAGCTTTCATGGACAAACCCACAGCCGGAGCAACGCTTGGAGCTTGGAAAGAACCGGTCAATCTGAACAACCTTTCTTTCTGCCCACTCCGCCTTGTATTGCAACTGTCGGACAAATTCTCCCCAGTTTGCATCGGCTATGTGCTTGGCCAGCTTTGGATTTTGAATCATACCCTTCACGTTCAGAGACTCTACGCAAACAACTTGGTTCTCGTCTATAAATTCGCGGGATGCCTTGTGAGTAGCATCCATCCGGCAATCGGCAATTTTTGCATGGATACGAGCAACCTTGAGCTTTGCTTTAGCTCTGTTGCTGCTGCCTTTCTGCTTTTTCGACAACTGACGCTGAAGGTAGGCGAGCTTTCGCTCGTAGCGTTTGGTGTGCCTTGGATTACCGGATTTTTCACCGTCTGAAGTGATGAACAGATCATTCAAACCTAAATCAATGCCCACTGTCTTATTTCTAATAGGCATTGCTTTAGCTTCAAATTCGCACAACATAGAAACAAAGTACCGGCCTGCCCGATCTTTGCTGATAGTGACACTGGAAGGCTCAGAAGACAGTTCTCTGCTCCAGCGAATGTTCAGAGGCTCTTTGCTTTTGGCTATAAACAGGTGGCCGTTTTTAACGCTGAAAGCAGCCTTTGTCAGCCGCATACTTTGTCTTGAATGTCTTTTTTTGAACTTAGGGTATTTCGCCCTGCCAGCCCAAAAGTTCTTGAAGGCTTCCTGCTGATCCCTGAGTGTTTGTTGTAGGATGACACTGGATACATCTGCCAGAAATGGGAACTCTGTCTTGAGCGACACAAGCCGCTTTTCTGCCTCGGAATGGGAGATAGATTGCCCGTCTTTGTAGTAGGCATCAGTGCGAAAACGGAGGGTGTTGTTATAGACAAAACGGGCGCAACCTAACGACTGGGCAAGAAGTATTTCCTGTTCCGGCGTTGGGTAGAATCGTTCTTTGTAGGCACGTTTAGTTTTCATGGCAGGAATATTACAGAAACGATAAGCGCCTGTAAATAATTAAGGATTCCGGTTCTGCAAGCCCTACACGGGCTTGTTGCTTATATCACCGCCCGATTGGGCGATGCTTTACGCAGGTTCAGGTAATAAAGTTTGAGACCCCCAAACCTCTGGCTTTTGCCGGTATCGCATAACTCTCGCAACGCATTCCTACGTCCAGGTCCGGTGGGTCCCAGCGTGGGAACCAGAGCTTTGTGACGACCTCTGGAGCCCGGGAACAAGTTACAGGTTTATTGAGCACTGCGGACTACTCCTCATAGGGATCGACATCCATATCGGAATCAACATCCCACCCTGCTCCATGGGTATCGCTGGAATCTTCCGGGATGCCCGCAAGCTCCGTTGAATGATTATGAGCGCCGCTTATTGGCGGAAGTCGCGAAATTGATAATGACACGGCTAATAGGGCGTTAAGAAACGAAGATCCACGGCCAAAGCCGCAAGACGTGAGGTTGAAACCAGGCAGAGAATGCAAGCTTGCTCCTGAGGCTTGCAATTGAGATGGTTGGTTTTGTCGCCAGTTTTGTCCTGCACCACTTGCACTTGATGGCATGACACTAACCGAAGATCCACCAGCTTGTGGCTGAAAGGTTTGTGTTCGGCCCGCCGAACTTCCTTCGGATCTCAGCGACACTTCAGTTGATCCACCGGATTCTCCGAGTCTGCAAAAGCCATTGCAGGAATCGAAGAAACAATTAGAACTCATAGTATGGTTCCCAAGCTCCCTAAGATGACCATGAACGTCGCTTACCATAACGCCATATGGCCGAAATCGATCAAGTGGGAACCTGGCAGCTTCTGAACGTCCTATGCAGATACGAACCCAAGGTTCGCTGGTAGTCGAGGGGTCGAAACCAGCCACAAGATGGCCGATTGCTGCTGAGTTTTGTCGTTCGCGAAATGCAATTGATGGAATGACAATAAGCAAAGAACCACCGACTCCTAGTTGATTGTTTCGCATTCCCGTCATGCCACGATTAGTGTGGCCCGCCGAACTTCCTTCGGATCTCAACGACCCTTCAGCTGATCCACTATCGCCGGATTGTCGGAGTCTGCAAAAGCCATTGCAGGAATCGAAGGAACAATTAGAACCCATAGTGTGGTTCCCAAGCTCCCTAAGATGACCATGAACGTCGCTTACCATAACGCCATATGGCCGAAATCGATCAAATGGGAACCTGCCGACCTCTGAACGTGACATGACGGTACGAACCCAAGGTTCACTGGTAGTCGAGGGGTCGAAACCAGCCGCAAGATGGCCGATTGCTAATGAGTTTTGTCGGTTGCGAAATGCGATTGATGGAATGACAATAAGTATAGAACTACCGACTCCCAGCTGATAGGTTCGCGTTCCTGCCATGTCACGATTAGTGTGGCCCGTCGAACTTCTTTCGGAACTCCGCGACCCTGCAACTGATTCACTGCTACCGAATTGTCGGAGTCTGCAAAAGCCATTGCAGGAATCGACATAACAATTGAAACTCAGAGTATGCCGGGGTTGCTCAGGGCCCTGATTACCGCCTCCAGAGCCAGAAGAAATGAGGCTGGACAAAGCAATTGTAAGATGGGGAGTTGTTCCTGAGGCTTGCGATTGAGATGGCTGGCTTTGTGGTTGGTTTTGTTGCCCGTTTTGTCCTTCGCCATTTTCGGGTTTTGTTTTGGTGGTGATCAAAACCGGGTGATCCCCCTGTGCCAGCATAGATACCGGGTCCAGTTGATCCATCGGGTTAAACAGCAGCGAATCGGGGTTCCAATAGCTTTTCAAAAGCAAGCCAAGAGCGGCAAACGCCTCTGCGGGCACCCATGAATAAGATTTGGCGCTCAGAGGGGTGTCGCCGGTGGTCAGAATCAATTTGTAAGCAACCAGCAGATGACTAACGTAAATTAATTCCCACGAGATCGATTCAATAAGGGACTTTGTTGCGCCATAACCGCCAACTCTGTGTGAATTGTCATCAGGCGGCAAAATTAGTCCTGCGTCATCACTTATGTCTGCGACGGATGATGGATTATACGACAACGCATCAAGATCACGCTGTATAAAAAAGCTTCCTTCCGAAACGCCTCCGTCGTGTTCAAACTCGACAATAAAATGTGTTTTCAACGATTCGGCGTGACAGGTAACAGCCAGCCACGCCAGCAATAAGAGCAATGACGAAGAGAGTGTTTTTTTCAAACTTAATCCTTAGATGCGTTTTGTGCTTTTTCTGAACAGGAAAGTTAGACCAAGAGATTAATAAATCAAGAAAACAGGCATTTTTTCAAAAACAACCACTTGTTCCAATGCTCAAACAGTGTCGTAAAACTCTGGTCTTCACGCTCTTAGGCTCTGTGGGTCCCAACATGGGAACGATTCTGGAAACCAAAGGTCTCACCGGGTAAGAAAATGTCGCTTGAGTAACTGCATCATTATCAGCACTTGCGATGAAGTTTAATTCTATGGGCGTGAGCATCCAAGCAGGGTGCCCCGCACACATCACAGATTTTGTAGAACATTGGCCCGGTACGAAGTGTATCCGCCGGGTCTCAGCCATCGGATGGTGCTCGGAATTTACACTCACCATAACAGGAATCGATGTGGCAATTGAAACCGTAAGTATGTTGGGGTTGTCTATGGCCCTCTGAACGTTTCGTTCGGCCAGTCCGCGCTGCGCAGGGGGTAAAATAGATGCCAGCCAAATACAGGACGGGAGTGAGAAGCCCCTCTACAACCTGGCTAAACAAACTTTGTTCATTATTCGCCGTTCTACGGGGTGATGATCGGAGTTGACAAACGCCATGACAGGAACCAGCGTAACAACTTAAACCATAAGTATGTTGGGGTTGTTCAGGGCTTTCGCCACCATCGCCCGAGCCCGATGTCAGTGAGCTGGTGATAGAGCCTGAAATCCCGGTGCCAGTTGTTGTCCCTGAGGCTTGCTGACCGGATGAACTGGTTTGCTCATTTTGTGGTTGGCTTTGTTGCTGGCCATTTCCGGGGTGCATCATAGTGGTGATCACAAATGGGTCATCCCCCTGTGTCATCATAGAGGTCGCCTCCCGATGATCCATCGGGTTAAACAGCAGCGAATCGGGGTTCCAATAGCTTTTCAAAAGCAGGCCGACAGCGGCAAATGCTTCTACAGGTATCCATGAATTGGCTTTTTTACTCATAGGGTTGTCGCTGGTGGTAAGAACCAGTTTGTAAGCAACCAGCAGATGAGTGGCATAAATCAACTCCCACGAGATCGATTCAACAAGGGACTTTGTTGCGCCATAGCCGCCAACACTGCCAAGCTTGCCATCAGGCGCAAAAATTGATTCTGCGTCATAATTTATGTCAGCAAGGTATGACGGATTGCACGACAATGAATTAATATCACGCTTTATAGAAAAGCTCCCTTTTGGAACACCTTCATTTTGTTGAAACTCGACAATAAAATGTCTTTTCAATGATTCGGCTTGACAGATAACAGTCACTGACATCAGCAACAACAGCAATGACGAAGAGAGTGTTTTTTTCAAAACTTAATCCTTACATCTGTTTTGTGCATTTTTCTAAACGGGAAACTTAGATCAAAAAATTGATAGAGCAAGAAAAAAAGCATTATTTCAAAGGCCAAAGGTCTCACCGGATAAGAATTCGCCGACAAGAAGAGGGCAGGATATCCCCCTGTTCACGGTAGACAAAAACTCCTCTGTCCTGTTAAAAAAACGAAAGTTATGTGAGATCATGGCGCGTTCCGGGCTTGTACTCTCAACGCCTTCTATTAAGCCTTCCATGAAGTCTTCTATTCTGCATTATTGCATGCCTTAATTTATGACGGAGCAGCTCTGCAGTATTCCCGAAGATCTTCCCACAAAGCCGCCGTCCGCCGTCCTCCCCAGCCACTCTCACGTCACAGAAATGTGGCTTGGCGTGGTGTTTACTTCTGTGAAGCCACAACATTCTGACACTCCTGAGGATCATCCCGCATGGCCGCTGCTCTCCATCCAGCCCGATCACTATCGCATGACATTCGTTTCTCCTGTTACGAATTCTATTGGCTGCCCCTGCATTTATCAGGCGTAAATTTGGGTTAACCGGAATGGGCTCTTGCTGGTAAATTTGCCCGTCGAAATCATTGTGGATCTGAACGTTGCAAGAGATTTCCGGGCGGGGACAGGAACTTTGTCCGGGTGTTGAGCCTGTATCTCCTGTCGTACTTTTTTCGGAATTCAGCGGTCCTTCAGCTGACTCTCTGCTATCAGATGATAGTCGGAATATACAAACGCCATTGCAGGAATCAGCGTAACAATTTAAAGCCAGGGTATGCTGCTGGTGTTGTTCAGGATTTTCGTTACCGCCGCCAGAGTCAGAAGACAGGAGCCGGGTGAGAGAGCCTGAGAGTCCGGTACTGCTTGCCCCTGAGGTTTCCTGACCGGGTGACTCTGATGGCCGACTTTGTTGGCCGTTTTCATGGACAGGAAGTACCATCATATTAATGGTTGCAAGCGGGTCATCCTGACTTGCCTTCAGCTGATCTATCAGATCAGACAGCGATGAATCGGGCTTCCAATAGTTTTTCAAAAGCCAGCCGACAGCTAAAAACGTTTCTACAAATAGCCATGGATAAGGTTTGCCACTCAAAGGGGGGGCATTGCTGGTCAGAACCCATTCGTAAGCCACCAGCAGATGAGTGGCGTAAATCAATTGCCATGAAATGGACTCAATAAGGATGGCTTTTAACCTGTAAACGTTCAGTCCATGTGGTTCATCATGAGGCGATAAATCGGGCTCTGCATAGCCTTTTGTGTCGGCAATATCTGACGAGTTGCGTGACAGAGTAGCGAGGTCATGCTTTATAGAAAAAGTCTGGATTGAAGAACCTGCATCATCCTTTTGAAACTCGACAACAAAACTTTCTGTCAACGGGTAGGGCTGACAGATAACAGATAATGAGGCAAGCAGTAAAAGCATGGCCACATAGAGTGAGTTTTTCATCATTGCACTCGTGCATATGGTATACAGACAAGAAAGATAGATAGAGAAAGTGACAAATCAAAAAAGCGTTTTTTGTCAAAAACCAAAGGTTGCATGAGGTAAAAATTTTTCAGGAAGAAGATGCCAGAACACAAACCATCCCCGACCCGAGTCTAATTGTCGTCCACTGTCGTTCGGTTAAAAATCGAAAGATATGTGAGATTGGATGCGTGTTTTGAGTTTCAGTCCACACTGGGAAATCACAAAGCCTTTTACCGCGACCTGTATTGTCCGCTCTTATATCCCCACCCTCGTTTGGGCAAGGGTTTATGACGTTTTTGCTAGAAGGACAGCGGTCGGTAAACAAAAGCTCTCAGGTGCTTGGGCAGCTGCAGGCAATTGGAATCGGCGCACAGGGTCTGCCAAAAATTAGCCCGGTTCTGCACCAGCCGCTTGCGGATAGAGGCACGGGCCCAACACTGTAGCGACGCCGGTTGATAAGGTACAGGTGTATAATTCTTCAGGATGTTAGCAACTTTGATATGCCCGTTCTTCTCAGCCAGATGGAGTAAGCTCAAATCGGGCTTATTGTGCTTATTACTGACATTCGGGGGAACCCATAGCTGGTCAAATGGAACAAAGTGCCCGGCCAGCAAAATGGTGACGATTTCTACTCCTTCTGAATAATAACAATACCCATACCCATACCCATACCCATACTCATCCCCATACCCATAAACTAGCCTATCTTGCAGATCTTGATGGATAACTTTAACGCCCTCAGAATCACGAACATTTGGATTGGCACCATTGGCCAGCAGGAGCTTGATCACCTTCAGATCACGTGAGCTTACCGCAAGAGACAATGGAAAGAGAAAGCCATTGGGATCATTTGGTTCCACGCCGTTGGCCAGAAGGGTGGCTGTCATTTGCGGACCACTGCGTATCGCCCAGCACAACAGTAGCGTACGGTCAAAGTAACCGGAATGGTACAGACTGGCACCGCTATGAAGCAGTAGTTCAACGATTTCAGCATGTCCATCCCTTATCGCAAACCATAGCGGACAGTGGCCTTCGTGGTCCGGGGCATCGGGGTCAGCACCACCAGCCAAAAGAAATTGGACAGTATTACTGTGACCTCTCGATACTGCATTATGCAGCAATGATCCACTGTGGCGCCGGGCATTTGCATCGCCCCCTTGATTGAGCGTGGTGCATACCGTTTCTGAGTTTATGGATGAAACAGTCACGCTGTCAGGGCCGATTGTCTGGTTGATATCAGTGAGTTGAGTGGACAATTGATCCGGAAAAACACCAGTATTCAGAGGCCCTTCGGCGGACTCTTTGCTATCGGTTGATGATCGGAGTTTACAAACGCCATTACAGGAATCCACATAACAATCTAAACCCAAAGTATGCTGGTGTTGCTCAGAGCCCTCGTTACCGCCACCAGAACCAGAAGACAGAGGACTGCTAGAATAACTGCCAGGTTGGTTGGAGGAGGTTCCTGAGGCTTGTTGACCGGATGATGATGGCTGCTGGTTTCGTTGGCCGTTTTGTTGTTGGTTATTTCCGGGGAGCATCATCCTGGTGATTGTAAAAGGCTCATCCCCCTGCGACATCATAGAGGCCACCCCCGGTTTTTCCAGTGGATTAAACAGCAGTGAGTCGGGGTTCCAATAGCTTTTCAAAAGCCAACCAACAAGGACAAAAGCTTCTGAAGGTAGCCATGATATTGACTTGGCGCCCAGAGCAGCGCCATGAACCAGTTCGTAAGCAACCAGCAGATTCGTGGCGTAAAGCCATTGCCATGAAATGGACTTGATAAAGGCCGTCTTTAATCCATTACCGCTAAGTCTATGTCGTTTATTAACAGGTAGAAAATCTGAATCTGGATCGCCATTTGTGTCAGCTATGTCTGACGAGATGTGCGGCTGTGTATTGAGATCACTCTTTATAGAAAAACTCTGGGTTGAAGAGCCTGCATCCTGTTGAAATTCGACAACAAAAGGCATTGTCAACAGTTCGGCTTGGCAAAAGACAGATATTATCGCTAGCAGCGTCGGCAAGAGTATGTTTTTCATCATTCCAGTCGCGTATAGGGTTTTGGACAAGAAAGATAGATAGAAAACTGCCTACAAAGGTTCCACAGGTCCCTCATATTTGATTATGACTTTAAATTCATTGCGTAACCGCTCCGGAACATTTTCTCGCAGGAAACGCTCCACATAGGTGCTTAACTCTTGCCTTTCTTCCTGGGTGCAATCGTAATCAGCCATTACTTCCAACTGAAGTTGACCTCTGGTCCTACCGGATGTTCCCACTGCACACACAAGTCGATTCTTCCAAAGCATAGAGCCAACTAAGTCTATTAACTCTCTCCTCATGCCACTAACAATGCTCCTTTCTGAGTTTATGGATAAAATAGCCACGCCCGTCCTATCATGGCTGATTGTCTGCCTGATATCAGTGCTTTGACTGGAGAATTGGGCTGGTAAAACACCAGCATTCAGCGGCCCTTCGGCGGACTCCTTGCTATCAGTTGATGATCGGAGTTTACAAACACCCTGACAGGAATCGAAGTAACAATCTAAACCCAGAGTATGCTGGCGTTGTTCAGGGCCTTCGTTACCGCCACCAGAGCCAGAAGACAGATGACTACTGGAATAACCGGAAAGTTGGGTGGAGGTGGTTCCTGAGGCTTGCTGACCGGATGATGATGACTGCTGGTTTCGTTGGCCGTTTTGTTGCTGGTTATTTCCGGGAAGCATCATCCTGGTGATTGAAAAAGGCTCATCCCCCTGCTTCATCAAAGAGGCTGCCTCTGGCTTTTCCAACGGATCAAACCGAAGTGAACCGGGGCTCCAATAGCTTTTCAATAGCAAACCAACAAGGACAAACGCTTCTAAAGGCAACCATGAAATTGGCTTGGCGCCCAGAGCGGCGTCGTGGATGGTAAGGATCAGTTCGTGAGCAACCAGTAGATTTGTGGCGTAAAGCCATTGCCATGGAATGGACCTGATAAAGGCTGTCTTTAACCCATAACCGCTAAGTCCATGTCGTTTATCAACAGATAGAAAATCTGAACCTGGATAGCCATTTGTGTCAGCGATGTCTGACGAAATGCGTGGCTGCGCATTGAGATCACTCTTTATAGAAAAGCTTTGGGTTAAAGAGTCTGCATCCTGTTGAAATTCGACAACAAAACGCCTTGTCAACAGTTCGGCTTGGCAGAAGACGGGTATTATCGCCAGCAGTGTCGCAAAGAGCGAGTTTTTCATTGTTCCATCTCTACATTCTAATTTGTTAAGAAAAAAATAGATCGAAAAAGTGACAAATCAAAAAAAACGGTTTTTTGTCAAAAATCAAAGCTTGCATCAGGTAAAATTTGCCGGGAAGAAAATGCCGGAATACAATTCATCCGTGACCTGATTATAAATGACGTCTACCGTCGTTCGGTTAAAAATCAAAAGATATGTGAGATTGGAACGTTTTCAAACCCTTCGATTATTTCATTCAGACGGGTATTGCTTCTGGTGGAATGTTCTCCTGTGAAGAAGCAGCTCTTCAGTAGTATTGAAGATCGCTCCGCATAGTTGTTGCAGCAATCCCCCCGCGTCATCATCCACTAAAGCAGCCAGATCACAAAAATGTGACCCGATAATATGGTCACTTCTTCCGGGATGCGACCATCTGATATCCCATTCACCTTCGTGATATAACTGGCTGTGACTCTGCTGCTGTACACTATCTCTGAAGACCGTCCCGCATAATCGCTGATCACCATCCTCCCCGCACACTATCAGGTCACAGAATGCTGGCTCAACGTGGTATCTCATTTTGTGACTCGACAGCAATTTTTTATTCCTTAAGTGCGAACCGCATGGCATTCGCCTGCCATTCCTCAAAATCACTGGTCTGTCACAGACAACTGTTTTGAGACGATTTGCATTGGCTGTCCCTGCACCTAGTCCGGTGTGGAATCTGATTTTGTGACACGACAGCCTTCTGGCACTCCTGAGGATCTCCCCGCATGGTCGCTGGTCGCCACCCTGCACCAGTATCACGTCACATTCGTATCCCCTGTCACGGGCTGTATTGGCAGCTCCTGCATTTGCCGGGCTTACAGTTGGGTTAACCGGAATGGGGTCTTGTTGGTTCATTGGCTCGTGAGAATTATTTTGGGACTCAACGTTATTTGGGAATTCCGGGCAAGGATATGGGCTTTGCTCTGGTGTTGTTCCTGTTTGTCCTGTCGAACTTTCCTCAACATTCAGTGGCAATTCAGCTGGCTCACTGTTCTCGGGTGACGGTCTGAATATACAAGCGCCATGACAGGAATCGACGAAGCAATTTAAACCCAAAGTATGCTGCTGGTGTTGTTCAGGGTCTTCGTTGCCGCCACCAGAGTCAGAAGACAGGGAGCCGGTGACAGAGCCTTGAATTTGGGCGCTGTATGCTGAGGCCTGCCCACTGGAAGATTCTGATTGCTCGCTTTGTTGCTGGCTTTGTTGTTGGCCTTGCTGTTGACCATTTCCGGAGAGCATCATGGCAGTGTTCGCTAATGAGTCATCCTGACTTGCCTCCAGTTGCCCCATCGGTTTAAACAACGGTGAATCGGGGCTCCAATAGCTTTTAATAATCCAGCCGACAGCGATAAAGCTTCCAACGCTTAACCATAGATTAGCTCTGAATTGAGGAGCTGTATTAGTGATCAGGAACTCGTCAGCAACCAGCGGACTGATAGCGTAAACCCATTGCCAGGAAAGAGATTCAATAAGGGTCGTTTTTAGCCCGCAACCGCCAATTACCTGTGGTTTTTCGGCAATGTCTGACTGGTTGCACGACAGTGTGTTAGAGTCGCTCTTTATACTAAAATTCTGGATTGGAGAACTTGCACCACCCCGCTGAAACTCGACAACAAATCGTCTTTTCAACATTTCGCCGTGACAGATGACAGATAATGAAGCAAGTAGTAACAGAAGTGCCACATAGAGTGAGTTTTTCATCATTCTATTTGTGCATACGATTTATAGACATGAAAGATAGAACGGGTAAGTGTCAGATCAAGAAAATAAACGTGTTTTCAGACTCAAAGGGCAAACAGTAAGCGGTAAAACGATAATAATTAATCTGCCCAAGGTAAAATTCAGCCTTTGCAGTGTCAGGCACCTCCAGGTTTCGTTTCTGAAGCTTCTGTACTTGCTTTGCAAAGGTAATAGGAGGCTTGAGATAAGGGCGCTTGTGGGCTGGCTTCTTTCCGGAGGAACTCATAGTACCCTTCAATGACCGATAACTTATTGGATTTATTGATCCCCAGAAACGAGTAACCCCTCACGGTGCGCTGATCTTACGGGAAGCGGGAGGGGTATTGCTACGGGAACTATAGCGTAACTGCCAGCGAAATCAAGTGCGGTTTCATCTGATGACAGCCCTGTTTATAAGGACGCCAGGAGGCCGACCTAACTAACACTAAACAAAAGCCCCTGTCAGCCTATTATGGATGTCATTCCAACCACTGTTTCAACGATGAGACTATTTCGCCTTGTGCAGCCAGGAGTATGCTTTTTGAGCATCGAACCAAGCGGACTGATGACTGGTTTGGAGATGATATGCACTACAGGTTTCAACGCACTGCACTAGCTCTTGATCAAACGTATCCTCTGAAGACTTTCAAACATCTTCTTTTTATCGTTTTCAGATAAATGCTTTGTATTCACCGTTCTGACAAAGTCTTTCTGCAGATTATTATCAAAAGACCCTCCACCTTTCAGGTATTCGCTGATTCTAACCACAATTTCATCACCAAGCTCCAAAAGCTTTGGCCTGACCTCAGAAGCTAAATCCCGATATTCACTATTTTCAGGATGGGTAGATAACCAGTCAGCCCTATAGCGATATTGAATCGCCTTGGCAGCATCCATCTGTGCCTGAAAGAAACCAACAATAGAGTCCGGTTGTAAACCTGCCTGCTGCGCATCGACCAATGCTTTCTCAAGCACCTGCTTTTCTCTGGCCAAGTCTTCAATCGCACTGTGGCTTTTGGCCTTGGATAAGGCGACATCCTGCATATAATTCAACCGTTGGTTGATTAACTGAAAGATTCCATTCGACATTGTATCGGCAACCGTCAAGGTGGAGAGTGTCAAACAGAGCAAACCAATGACTACAAGCTTTGTACTTCCCCAACAATCCTCAGAGCTTAGAACCAGTTTCATTCTGTCGATTCCGCTAGTGACACAGTTCATATTTTCCCAATACCTTCAAATATCTGCCAAAGTCACCAGTGCTTGAGATGAAAAATAAGCTCATACTTAACTCCATTGACAGCCTCTGGAAGTACGGGGTTTTATGCTCATTCGATAAAACAACATAATTCATGTCGCTGATTGGATGTCCCCAAACCTCTTCCCCAAACCTGCACTGGCAGGAATCGGCGAAACAATTTAAAAGCAAAGTTTACTGCTCGTGTTGTTCAGGATCCCCGCTACCACCACCAGAGTCAGAAGTCAGGGAGCCGGTGACAGAGTCTGGGAGGTGTTTGCCCCTGAGGCCTGCTGACTATTGGTCGCTTTGTTGCTGGCCTTGCTGTTGGCCATTTCTGCGGAGCATCATGCTGGTGTTCGCAAATGGTTCATCCTGACCCGCCTCCGGTTGACCCATCTGCGGTGAATCAGGATTCCTATAGTTCTTAGCAAACCAGGAGACAGCCATAAACGCTTCCCAAGTTAGCAATAGTTTATATCTGTGGCTAAAAGCGGCATTGTTGATAACGACCAGTTCATACAAAACCAGCAGATTGCTAATGTATATCCATTGCCACGAAACGGACTCAATAAAGGTCATTAACCCATAACCGCCAAGTCCGCGCTGTTTGTCATCAGGCAGAGCAGATGACTCTGCACGGCCGCTGTTGTTAGCAATGTCTGACTGATTGCACGACAGTGTATAAGAGCCATTCTTTATAGAAATATTCTGGACTGAAGAATCTGCATTATCCTTTTGAAAGTCCACAACAAATCGTCTTTTCAACGTTCCACCCTGACAGATTGCAGATAGCGAAGCAATCAGCAACAGCTGCGCCACACAGAGTGATTTTTTCATCATTCCATCCCCGCATATGACTTGTAGAAAAGATAGATAGAGAAAGTGTTAAATCAAGAAAATAAACCTGTTTTTCTGTCAAAAACCAAAGGTTGCAGCAGGTGAAAGTTTGCCGTTAATAAGATACCAGAATACAAGCTATCCCTGACCAGAGTGTATATGACGTCTACTGCTGTTCGGTTAAAAATAGAAAGGTAGGTGAAATTGAAGCATGTTTAATAATTCTACCCAGCATGACATCAATTCTGGTGATATCCACTTCTGTGACAATAGAGCTCATCAAGAGTAATGAAGATCCTTCCGCATAGTTGCCAAACCTGTCTCCCCTCGCCATCGTCCACGAGCCCTGCCATGTCACAGAAGTGTGACCCAATAATGTGGTCCCTTCTTCCGGGATGCGACCATCTAATATCCCATTCACCTTCGTGGTTCAACAAGCTGTGACCCTGCTGCTCCGCGATATTCCTGTAGACCTTCCCGCATACTCTCTGCTCGCTATCCTCCCCGACCACTATCAGGTCACAAAATGCTGGCTCAATGTGGCATTGTGTTCTGTGACGCGACAGCATTTCTTGATTCCTGAAGGACATCTCGCATGGCCGCCGCCTGCCATCATTGAGGATGATTAGCGCGTAACAGAATTTTGGCACGCAGTGGGATCTTCTTACATGAAGCGACCGCCCCTGAACAGTCCTGAAGACCTTCCCGCATCTCTGCCGTTGACCATCCTCTGCGACCATTATCACGTCACATTCGATTCTCCTGCTACGAGTTATATCGGGTGCCCTTGAATCTGTCTGGTATAAAGTGGGACTAGCTGGTCCGTGTTCTTGCTGGTTAATTTGGCCGCGAAAATTATTTTGGATATGTGCATTATTTTGGATTTCCGAGCGAGGGTGTGAGCTTTGTCCGGGTGTTGCTCCTGTGTGTCCTGAAGAACTTTCTTCGCAATTCAGCAGCACTTCAGCTGGCTCTCTGCTCCGGAATGATGATCTGAGTCCACAAACACCGTGACAGGAATCGACGTAACAATTTAAACCGAAAGTATGCTTCTGGTGTTGTTCAGGATCTCCGTTACCATCGCCAGAGTCAGAAGACAGAGGGCTGGTGAGAAAGCCTGTGAGTTGGGTGGTGGTTGCCCCTGAGGCCTGCTGACCGGACACTGCCGATGGCTGGTCTTGTTGGCCATTTTGTTGTTGGTTTTGTCCGGGTAGCATCATAGCGCTAATCGCAAACGGGTCATCCTGACTTGCCTTTAGCTGTTCTATCGGGTCAGACAGCGGTGAATCGGAGTTCCAATAGCTTTTCAAAAGCCAACCAACAACGACCAACGCTTCTACAGGTGTCCATGAATAAGGTTTTGTGCTCATGGCAGCGGCACGGGTACTCAGAACCAGTTCGTATGCTACCAGCAAATTCGTGCCGTAAATCAATTGCCACGAAATCGACTCAATAAAAGACGTTTTTAGTCCGTAACTGCCAAGTCTGTGCGGTTTGTTATCAGGCCGAAAAATTGATCCTGAATAGCCGTTTGTGCCAACAATGTCTGACGGAGTAAACGACAGCGTATTAAGGTCACGTTTTATGAAAAAGTTACCAATTAGAGAACCTGCATCCTGTTGAAGCTCGACAACACAGCGTCTTGTCAGTGTTTTAGCCTGACAGACTATGGACAACAGCAACAGCGCGGACAGGAATGCCGCAGAAATTGGTGTTTTCAAAACCTTATTCTTACATCTGTTCTGTGTTTTACGATCATAGGGTGAATCTGACACTGCATAGCTATTTGTTTCGGCAATTCCTGACGATTTACACGACTCTGTATGCAAGTCACACTTTATAGAAAAGTTCTGATTTGGAGAGCCTGCATCCTGCTGAAGCCTGACAACAAAACGTCTTGTCAACGGTTCGGCCTGACAGGTGATAGATAGCGACGCTGGCAGTATAAACAATGCCGCAAAGAGTGAGTTTTTCATCATTCCATTCGTGCATTCTATTTTGTAGAAGAGAAAGATAGATCGGGAAAGTGATAGATCAAGAAAATAAGTATGTTTTCTGTCAAAAACCAAAAATTACACCGGATGAAAGGTACATCGTATATAAGTACTCAGCCATACGGAATCGAATATTTCTGGCTTATTGGGCAGGTGCTCTGCAAGGCGCAACGACGGGAACATAGCAAGCTATGTGACCAGAGTTGCAACGCATCACGACTGCATGGATGCAGGAGCTAGAGCAACGCAGGAGCAGTTGCCGCGAGTGCCTGAACAATGAGTCAGAAAATATGATTTCGTATGGTTGACTACTTGACCTATGGTGGAGCGAAAAAATCATTCTGCTCTTGGTCAATAGGGTGGCGTTTTCGGTTACCCCGCGTGGCAACCTCTGAGCATCCGCGTTAGCCACTGTCTCGACAGGGGTTAAGTGCCTGGCAAGACGTGCCCCGTCAGCATCAGTTGAAGTTATCACGGCATTTCTGCTGCTGGCCATTCTCGATGAACATTATTTGTCAGAGATATCTTCCCTTTCATTATTTTTTATAGAGGCTGCAACTGCATTCATTGAGTTTATAAGTGACTGGCTATTTGTTGAGTTGAGATAAATGCTTTGAGTGACAGGAAAATCATCAGGAGGATCGACAGAGAGGTCAACCAGTATCTCAAAATCATCGGGAAGATAATTGGAAGTATCCATCAATGTGTCGGCATCATCAGGGAGATAAATAGAAGGATCCATCTCTCTGTCGACATCATCAGGGAGGTAAACAGAGCGATCAATCGATGTGCCAAAATCAGAAATGATATATACAGGAGGGTCAAGTAATGTACCAAACTCAGAAATGATATAAACGGGGGGTTCATTCAATGTGCCAGGATCAGTCGATGTAGAGTTCTCTCGATTGCGGGGCTGTTCACAGTGAAAATCGGCTGGATCAGCATGAAGAGTGTCGCATACCGAACTATCTGGGAAATTCAGCGAGCGTTCAGCTGACTCTCTGTTTCGGAGTGGTGATCGAAGTTTACAAACACCAATACAAGAATCGACGAAACAATTTAAACTCAACGTATGTCGGCTTTGTTCAGAGCCTTCGTTACCGCCACCGGAGCCGGAATGCTGAGGGCTGTTGAAAGAACCTTTAATTTGGCTGTTTGCCCCGGGGGCCTGCTGATCAGTTGATAATACTGTTGGCTGATTTCGTTGCTGGTTTTTTTGTTGACCATGTTCGAGGTACGTCATTGTGATGGTCGCATATGGGTCATCCTCCTGTAACATCATAGAAGCCGCACCCAGTTGATCCATTGTGTTGAACAGCGCTGAATTGGCGTTCCAATAGCCTTTCAGGAGCCAGCCGACAGCGACAAACGCATCTACTGGTATCCTTAAACAAGGTTTGGCGCCTGAAGGAATGTTATTGGTCAGGATCAGTTCATAAGCAACCAGCAGATGAGTGGCGTAAAACAGCTGCCATGAAATCGACTCACTAAGGGTCGTTTTTGACCCATCACCGCCAAGTCTGTGTGGTTCGTCATCAAGTAGCCTATTTGAACCAGAATGGCTATTTGTCTGGGCAGTGTATGACGGGTTGCCCGCTAGTCCATGCTGGCCAAGCTTTGTAGGAAAGTTCCCGTCTGGAGAACCTGAATTCCGTTCAAGCACCACAACAAAACTCTTTGTCAACGGTTTGGCCTGACAGATGACAGATAACGAATAAAGCAGCAACAGCAGTGCCGCAGACAGAGAGTTTTTCATTACATTCCAGTCTGTAGCTTATAATATTCAGTTCTTATTTTTTAAGAGGAAAGATAGATCAAGAAATCGGTAGTTCAAGGAAATAAGCGTATTTTTCGATGTTGCTGCTGCCCTGTCTACTTTTGGTCGTTATGTCCCGACCGATTTTAATTTGCCTTAAAATCATCCTCATCACCAGAACCGGGGCAGGTTCGGTAACCGCCAATTCTTTGTGGTTTGTCATCAGGCGGCAAAGCCGGTCCCCGACAGGCGTATGTGTCTGAGATGTATGACGGATTGCCTGACAATATAAGCTGCTCAGGCTTTATGGCAAATCTCCGGATTGGAGAATCTCCACCCTGTTCAAATTCGACAACAAAACTTCTTTTCAATGTTGCAGCCTGACAGAGGACAGACAACGAAAACAGCAGTGCCATAGAGAGTGTGTTTTTCAAAACTTTATCCTTACATCTGTTTCGTGCTTTGTTTTTGTCTTTCTTTTTTTCAGATTGGAAGCTGGGAGAGTGATTGATCAAGAAAACAGGCATCTTTTCGGTCAAAAAAAAGCTTGCAGCGCGAAATGACAATCAGAAATCAATCACTTGACTTTGCATCATCAAGTTTTCGTTTCCGGTGTTGCCTTCTGTGATTCGACAGGGCTTGACTGTTTGGCAGGGACTTATGGCACTCAGAGCAGGTTTGCTCTGCGGTGTGATCCTTTCTTCTATGAGCCGCCAGGGCTTTCACGTTTGGCAGCGTAGTCTGGCACTCAGGGCAGGTTCGCTCTCCGGTGTGATCCTTTCTTCTATGAGCCGCCAGGGCTTTCACGTTTGGCAGCGTAGTCTGGCACTCAGGGCAGGTTCGCTTTCCTGTGTGATATTGACTTTTGTGAGCCGACAGGGAATGAGCGTTTGCCAAGGTCTTCTGGCACTCAGGGCAGGTTCGCTTTCCGGTGTGATATTGACTTTTGTGAGCCGACAGGGCATGAGCGTTTGCCAGGGTCCTCTGGCACTCAGGGCAGGTTTGCTTTTCGGTGTGATCTTTTCTTTTGTGAACCGACAGGGCTTGAGTGTTTGGAAGGGTCTTCAGGCACTCAGGGCAGATTCGCTCTCCGGTGTGATATAGACTTTTGTGAGTCGACAGGACTTGAGCGTTTGGCATGAGCTTCTGGCAATCAGGACAGGTTTGCTCTCCGGTGTGGTCTCTTCTTTTGTGAAGCAACAGGGCTTGAGCGTTTGGCAGGGTCGTCTTGCACTCAGAGCAGGTTTGCTCTCCGGTGTGATCTTTTCTTTTGTGAACCGCCAGGGCTTGAGCGTTTGGCAAGGACTTCTGGCACTCAAGGCAGGTCCGCTCTCCGCAATGATACTGACTTTTGTGAGTGTGCAATGAGGCTTGAGAGCTAAATAATTTTTTACAGCCGGGGTGATGACATCGGTATTTTTTGATGACTGCCTTTTTCTGTTTTTCCGCAGGAGGTGGATTTAATTTTAATGACCCACCGGTTGTGCTGTCAGCTTCTGAGACAACTGTCGGTGCTTCAGCAGGATGGCTTACCGAGCCAGATTCCTGATCGCCTGCTTGCCAATAGACATCTGTTGTGTAAGCGAAAGAGTCATCTGAGATTGAACGACACAGGGTACTTGCGGAAGGAGCGAAGATACAGACTCCCTGTTGATTACAACAGGGCTGTTCATGGCAATTCTTGTCAAAGCTATGTCGTGAGTCAGTGGGCCGACCCGAATTTTCATCATTATTGTCGCTGTCGTATAAATAATGTGATTTTTCTCTATGTCTATTGAATGACTGACCGTGAACCTCTGACTCTGTTACCCGGGAATAGTTACCGCCGCCCGTTCCGTACATCAAAGTGATGATCTGAAGTTTGTTTCGCCTGGAGGGTTGGTCATCGGACAGCATGCCTGACCATTCGTTTGTGCTGATCGTGTGTGATACTTCGTTTTGCATCAGCTTCCAATCAGTCATTGGCATTGCAGTTAATAGGTCCGGCTCAGTTTTTATAGAAAAACTCTGGCTTGTCGAAGCCTCATTTTGATCAACCTCAACGATAAAACGATGAGTCTGCGGCTCAGCCGGGCAGACGAAAGGCAAAAAGACCAATACGTGCGAGAGTAAGCTGTTAATGGTTCTATCCTTTATTTTCCGGGGATAGGAGCAGTGAGGATAGACGAGAGGACAGAAGGCACGAAACTAAAATCCGGGGACAATGACAGTAGATCAGACCTGCATCAAAGCCCTTGCCATTGCGGACAGACTTCATGGATGCCTTGGAGATACCCATAATAGCGACCTCGGACTCATACAACCATTTGTCAGGTTGATATCAATGCGGTGAATGTCAGAGAAATCAACAAAGAATTGATTATAGAGCTCATCTGGGGGGGCATCAGTAACTGGAATAAATGTGTTTCTATCGAAATAAACCAGTGGCGATGTGAAGGATCGACTAGTGATATCCGGGGATGAGACCTGTCCGGGTGTGGCTTCCATATGGGCGGTCGAATTCTCTAAAGAATTCACTACAGAAATCAGCGGCCCTTCTGCTGAGTTATCAGATGATTGTGAGAGTTTACAAACGCCATGACAGGAATCGACGTAACAATTTAAACCCAAGGTATGCCGTTGTTGTTCAGAGCCTCCACTACCGCCGCCAGAATCAGAAGACGATGGGTTGAAAAAGCCCGTAGCATGTGTGGTTGACCCTGATACCTGCTGACCGGATGAGGATGATGACCGGCTTTGTTGTTGACCATTTTGTTGTTGACCCCGCCCGGGGAGCATCATAATGGTGATCGCAAACGGGTCGTTCTGACTTGCCACCTGTTGTTTCATCGGGTTAAACAGCAATGAATCGGGGTTCCAATAGCTTTTCAAAAGCCAGCCGACAGCTAAAAACGCCTCTACTGGTATCCATGAATAAGGTTTGCCGCCCGGAGTGGCGTCATTGGTGATTAGAATCAGTCCGTAAGCAACCAACAGATTTGTGGCGTAAAGCAATTGCCATGAAATGGATTCAATAAAGGTCGTTTTTACTCCGTAACCGATAAATCTCGGTGGTTTGTCATCAGGCAGAAAAATCGACTCTGCGAAGCCGTTTGTGTCAGCAACGTCCGATGGGGTGCCCGGCAACGAGTTCAAGACATGCTTAAGAGAAAAGCTCCGAGATGTCTGTGTATACTCGACAATAAAACGAGTTGCCAACAGTTCGGCCTGGCAGATAACAGACAACGACAAGAGCATCAGCAGCAGTGCTGCAACAGACAGTTGCTTCATTGTCGTAACAATGCACTCGAATTTGTTGGCATGAAAGGTAGATCAAGAAAGTGATAGATCAAGAAAACAAGCCTCATTTTCTCTCAAAAAACCAAAGGTTGCATCAGACAAGAAAGAGCCCACTAATGCAAAACAGCTGCGGACTTTTTATTCAATGGTTTCCCGGGCTTAAAGAAATGAACGACAAATGTATTTCAATAGACTAGGAGGCCGACCGAGAATAGCGCCCGTAGCGAGGACGGCAAAAAATTGAGGATGAAAATTCGGTTTTTTGAGGAGAATAGCGAGCTATTTGAGGAGCAAAAGCGGATTTTCAGACCAATTTGCTGCCGCCGCACGACTGCATGGATTCAGGAGCTAGAGCAACGCAGGAGCAGTTGCCGCGTAGGGCAGTCTATTCTCGGTCAAGCCCCTAGGAGCCTGACCGAGAATAGGCTTATCTGTTATGATAAGCCTTAAACCAACTCTGATTATGCCAAATGTCACCACCACCAAAGTTTAAGGACAGTCCTGTTGAGTTTGATCAGCATCTGCTGTTCCCAACCAACGTTTTCGATTTGCTTCCCAAAGATCATGATTGTTTTATTTATGAAAGCATTTTTCAGAACATTAATACGTCTGAAGTCGAAAAAAAATATCACCACCTTGGTCAGCACGCATACCCTCCAAAGCTCATTGTCGCTATTCTGATCTACGCATACAGCCATGGTGTTTTCAGTTCCCGTGAGATTGAGCGACGGTGTCGACAAGACTTGGCGTTCATGTATATCTCACAAATGAACTGCCCGAATTTCAGGGTTCTTGGTGACTTTCGTAAGGATAATCTGTCGTTTTTCCATGACTGCTTCAAACAGTCAGTCAAACTGGCCATTGAACTCAAAATGGCATCACTGGGTCATATCAGCCTGGACGGCTCCAAGTTCAAAGCCAACAGCTCAAAACACAAGGCCATGAGCTACGGGAGGCTCAAAGCGAAAGAGGCAGAACTCAGTGCCGAAGTGGATGAGCTGATCAAAAAAGCCAGTCAGTGTGATCAGGAAGAAGATGACGCCTACAAAGCAACCAATGGTTACAGCATTCCTGAAGACCTCCAGTTTAAAGAAGAGCGCCTGAAAAAAATCAAAGAGGCCAAGAAAGCACTTGAAGAACGTGAAAAAGCTTTAAATCCAGACAAACCAATAGACGACAAAAAGCAGATCAGTTTTGCAGATCACGATGCCCGCGTGATGAGCAAGAAGGGGTATTGTGAGTACAGCTACAATGCTCAAATTACAGTTGATTCCGATAACCAGATCATTGTTGGCCAGCATGTCAGCCAACACGCCAACGATGTACAGGAAGTGGAGCCGGCGCTGAGGGCATTATCAGGAGCCACTGATGGCGCGGCTGTAGATAAGTGGAGTATGGATAATGGTTACTTCTCAGGGTCAAACTTACATACAGTCGAGCGACATGAGATTGATGCCTATATCGCAACCGACAAGGCGGAGAAGCCTGCCGCTGACGACCTTGAAAGCTCTGACAGGAAGTTTGTCAAAGCGGATTTTGCGTATGATTCCGAAGCTGATGTATTTATCTGTCCGGCAGGGGAAAAGCTGGTAACGAACCCGGCCAGCAAAAGCAAAAGAAAAAGCTACCGGGCAAACAAGACGGTATGCAGGGAATGCCCTTATCGTCGGAATTGCAGTGATTCAAAGAAAGAGGCTGGCAGGGTTATCCGTACCGATAAGTTTGAAAAAGCACGTCAGGCTATGAATAAGAAAATGGAGACAGCCGGTGCGAAAGCCATATATGAGCGTCGTAAAGTTATTGCGGAGCCACCATTTGGACAGATAAAAGAATCTGGTTTCCGAGGGTTCAGTCTCCGCGGCAAAGAAAAAGTTTCAGCGGAATTTTCACTGGTATGCACTGCGCATAATATCAAAAAATTTGTAAAAGCGGCTTCCACGAGGTCAATCCGTCTTGAAGATTTGAAAGAGGCTAAAAAGGCAGCATAGAGGCTGTGAGAAGGCATAAATATGCAAAAATGAGCAAAATCCCACTAATAATTGGATATTTTTTGCTCATTTTAAGATTTGGGAAAACTTCTGTTGGTCTGGTTGCGCTATTCTCGGTCAGGCTCCTAGGAGCCTATCGGAATAAACAAAAGCTCCCCTGCTATCCAGTTAAAAAATCGAAACATTATGTCAGATGACTATCCCCTCTGGATGTGGGCTTTAAGCCTGGTTTAGACCATAATTGCTCAGTTCACTAATGGTTCTCAAGGTTTCCAACACGCCTCGGGCAGCCTCCCGGGCACGGTCATTCACCGGCCGATACCTGGGCTGATAGAGGCAATTCAATGGCCGGTCATAAACTGGCCTCATCTCGTCATGAATAATGCGGTGGTCCTGATAGGTCAGATAAAGGGTTTCCAAAATGACGCCACTGGCCGGACCACCCAGTTTACACATCACTCGCCCAGGCTCAAGCTGCTGAATACCTTGGGAAAGGGTATCATCTCTGAATGAACGCCTCAGTTCAGCCAATCGCAAATAAGTCGAGTCATTCACGGCATCTATTTCAACCCCATTAATCGTCAGCTTGAACTGGTCTTCCTCATCCAACATTTCATCAGGATCAATCGCGATGCCGT
Source organism: Endozoicomonas sp. ALD068 (assembly GCF_049310145.1). NCBI lineage: Bacteria > Pseudomonadati > Pseudomonadota > Gammaproteobacteria > Oceanospirillales > Endozoicomonadaceae > Endozoicomonas > Endozoicomonas sp. ALD068. The sequence goes on along the minus strand of NZ_JBLYNU010000004.1, from coordinate 5,771,027 downwards.
AGAAATTAACCTCTTTAACCACCTGATCGCCATAATAGTGCTTCATACTTAATAACAACTTATAACGATCATTCACGGCATTCGCCAGTGCCGACAGCAGAAGCAGAGATAGACAAATAGTTCTTGAAACCACGCTGGTTACTCCATAGGCAGAATATAACGACTGACAGTCTAGACGACTTATTCTGGGTGGGCCGGGAACCATTGCCACAGCGATGAATTTTGCAACAGGAAAAGGCATCCCGGAAGTAATCATCTGCATCACTATGTTTGGGATGCTCTGTGGTATCAGTTGTCTGTTTTTTCTTTTAGGGGAACGCCTTCTCATTATCTGAGAGAAAGCGCAGTAAAAGTCATTAGCCGTATGATGGGACTGATTTTGGCAAAGTGGTACATCAGGAAAGCAAGCGTGCTTTTCTCCCAAAAAAATTGTACCGGGTAAAAAAAGCCCGCACTGCAAAACAGTCGCGGGCTCTTTTACTCACCGGAATCCCGGGATTACAGCAGCAAACGACGAATGTCTGACAACAGATTACTTAGCAGGGTGGTGAAGCGGGCGGCATCAGCACCATTAACCACACGGTGATCGTACGACAGTGACAGCGGGCACATCAGGCGTGCATCAAAGTCCTTGCCGTTCCAGACAGGCTTCATGGATGCCTTGGAGATACCCAGAATAGCGACTTCAGGCGAATTCACGATGGGGGTAAAGGCGGTACCACCGACTGAACCCAGGCTGGAGATGGTGAAGCAGCCACCTTGCATTTCAGCCGGTTTCAACTTCTTGTCACGGGCCTTGCCAGCCAGTTCGATACACTCTCTGGACAGATCCCAGATACCTTTCTGGTCAACATTTTTGATGACCGGTACCAGCAGGCCGTCAGGAGTATCTACAGCAACACCAATGTTGATGTACTTCTTGTAGATAACCGACTCACTGTCTTCACTGAGGGAAGAGCAGAATACCGGCATCTCTTTAAGTACGTAAGCCACAGCCTTCAGGAAGAAAGGCAACGGAGTCAGCTTGGTGCCCCGGGCTTCTGCCATTGCCTTGTTGGCCTTACGAAAAGCTTCCAGTTCGGTAATATCCGCTTCATCAAACTGTGTGACGTGGGGCACATTCAGCCAGGAGCGCTGGAAGTTCTGAGCTGCTACTTTACGCAGACGATTCAGGGCCACTTCTTCGATTTCACCCCACTTGGCGTAATCCTGGGCAGGCACCGGAGGAATACCCATCCCCCCTGTGACGGCAGCTGTCTGAGGCTTGTCAGCTTCAGACAGCATGGCCTTAACGTAAGCCTGAACATCTTCTTTCAGGATACGGCTGCGTGGGCCTGTGCCTTTTACTCGTTCCAGGGCAACGCCAAACTCACGGGCAAGCCTGCGAACCGCTGGACCGGCATGGACATTGCGATTGGCTTTTTCCAGTTCTACCAGTTTCTGAGCAGAAGCCGGAGCAGCAGGTGCTGGTGCTTTGGCAGCCGCAGGAGCCAATGCTGCCGGAGCAGAAGCCTGTGGCGCGGGAGCAGCCGGAGGCGCAGCAGCAACACTGCCCTGGGTCTCAATCCTGGCAATCAGGTTGCCCTGGCTGAGCTTGTCACCTTCTTTAATGCAGATCTCTTTGACAACACCGGCAAAAGGAGAAGGTACGTCCATACTCGCTTTGTCAGATTCCAGCACAATCAGGGAATCTTCTTCAGCGATTTCATCACCCACGGCTACGCAGATTTCGATAACAGGGACGTCTTCGGCACCAATATCGGGCACCGTCACTTCCTGAACGCCACCTGCAACAGGCGCTGCGACTGGAGCTGGTGCGGCAGGCTGAGGGGCTTCCGTCTGAGGAGCCGGAACAGGAGCAGCACCTGTGGTTTCCACTTTCACCACCAGATCGCCCTGACTCATCTCGTCGCCTTCTTTCACGCAGATCTCTTTTACTATGCCAGAGAAAGGTGAAGGAACTTCCATGGTCGCCTTGTCAGACTCCAGAACGACCAGAGAATCTTCTTCAGAAATCTCGTCACCTATAGCAACACAGATTTCGATAACAGGGACGTTTTCTGCCCCGATGTCTGGAATCAGAACGTCCTGAATGCTGCTGCCGACTGGTGGAGCAGCTGGAGCAGGCTCTGGCTTTGCAGCCGGAGCTGGAGCTGCTTCGGTGGTAGTTACGGAACCTTCCTTATCTACGACAATTGTCGTCATTTTCAGCATGTCATCACCTTCAGACACACTGTCACCTACCTTGACCATGATCTCGGAGATTTTGCCGTCACGGGGTGCAGGCACTTCCATGGATGCCTTGTCTGACTCCAGAACAATCAGGGAGTCATCGGCAGAAACTGAATCACCGGGTGCAACGCAGATTTCAATAACTTCTGCACTGCCACTGCCGATGTCGGGGATCTTGATTATTTCATCGCTCATTCGGGATAACCTTATGAAATCAGCAGTACAGTGGGTTAGCTTTGTCGCCGTCGATGTTGAACTTTTTCATAGCGTCTTTCATAACAGACACTTCCAGTTCACCGTCTTTTACCAGACCGTACAGGGCAGCAATAACAACGAAGTAACGATCCACTTCGAAGAACTCACGCAATTTCTCACGGGTATCGGAACGACCAAAGCCATCGGTGCCCAGGGCAATGAAAGTACCTGGTACGAATTCACGAATCTGGTCGGCGTAGATCTTCATGTAGTCAGAGGCGGCAATAACCGGACCCTTGCGACCAGTCAGCTGCTGTTCGACCCAGCCTGCACGCTTCCCGGAATCAGGGTTCAACATGTTGTGACGAGCTGCCGCCATACCATCTCGACGCAGTTCGTTGAAGCTTGTGGCACTCCAGATATCAGACTCGATACCGAAGTCGTTACGCAGGATGTCAGCAGCAGCACGCACTTCCTCAAGAATAGTGCCACAGCCCATCAGCTGTACTTTCAGGCCGTCGCTTCCGGCGTTTTCCTCGAAGCAGTACAGACCTTTCACAATACCTTCGATAATGCCATCGCCTTCTGGCATGGCTGGCATCCTATAGCTGTCGTTCATAGTGGTAATGTAATACCACACGTTTTCGTTGTCGCTATACATACGACGCAGACCGTCCTGAACAATCACTGCCAGCTCGTAGCCGTAAGTTGGGTCGTAGCTGATGCAGTTAGGAACAGTGGAAGCGAGAATGTGGCTGTGACCATCCTGGTGTTGCAGACCTTCGCCGTTCAGAGAGGTTCGACCGGAAGTCGCGCCGATCAGGAAACCACGAGCCTGCATGTCGCCTGAAGCCCAGGCCAGGTCGCCGGTTCGCTGGAAACCGAACATGGAGTAGAAGGCATAGAAAGGAATCATGGGTACATTGTTGTTACTATACGAAGTCGCCGCCGCGATCCAGGCAGCGTGGGCACCGGCTTCGTTAATACCTTCTTCCAGAATCTGACCCTGTTTGGACTCCTTGTAGAACATCACCTGATCAGAGTCGACCGGCTCATACATCTGACCTTCAGCAGAGTAGATGCCCAGCTGACGGAACATGCCTTCCATACCGAAAGTCCGGGCTTCATCAGGAATAATCGGTACGATGTGCTTACCGACATTCTTGTCTTTCGCCAGAGCCGCCAGAACACGTACGTAGGCCATGGTGGTTGAGATTTCTCGTTCACCACTGCCTTTGAGAACAGCGTCGAAGGCACTCAGGTCAGGAATTTCCAACTGCACATCCGACTGCTCGCGACGCTGAGGAATGAAACCACCCAGTTTTTCACGATGCTTGCGCATGTAAACCATCTCAGGGCTGTCTTCTGCGGGCTTGAAGTAAGGCAGACTGGCCAGATCTTCATCTTTGATCGGCAGGTCGAAACGGTCACGGAACTGTTTCAGGTCATCGATAGGCAGTTTCTTGACGTTGTGGCTGACGTTGGAGGCTTCACCCGTGGTACCGGTACCGTAACCCTTTACAGTCTTGGCCAGAATAACCGTTGGCCTGTCGGTGGTGTTTACCGCAGCATGGTAGGCTGCGTAAACCTTGTATGGATCGTGACCGCCCCGGTTCAGACGCCAGATATCATCGTCAGAAAGGTGTTCCACCATCTTTTTGGTTTCAGGGTAACGACCGAAGAAATGTTCACGTGTCCAGGCACCGCCCTTGGCCTTACAGTTCTGATAGTCACCATCGACGGCTTCGTCCATCAGCTTCTGCAGCACACCGTCTTTGTCCTGGGCAAACAGCTGATCCCAGTGACGACCCCAGGTCACCTTGATCACGTTCCAGCCAGCGCCACGGAATACGCCTTCAAGCTCCTGCATGATCTTGCCATTACCACGAACCGGCCCGTCCAGACGCTGCAGGTTACAGTTCACCACGAAGATCAGGTTGTCGAGCTTTTCACGGCCCGCCAGAGAGATTGCACCTGTGGATTCCGGCTCATCCATTTCACCGTCACCCAGGAAAGCCCAGACTTTACGGTTCTGCTCCGGGGCCATACCACGGTTGATCAGGTACTTCATAAAGCGTGCCTGATAGATGGCCTGCAATGGGCCCAGACCCATGGATACGGTAGGGAACTGCCAGAAGTCAGGCATCAGGTGCGGGTGAGGATAGGATGAAAGACCCTTGCCTTCTACTTCCTGACGGAAACCGTCCAGCTGATCTTCACTCAGACGACCTTCGAGGTAAGCACGGGAATAAATACCCGGAGCCGTGTGCCCCTGATAGTAAACCAAATCGCCTTCACGGTTATTGTTGTAACCGTGGAAGAAGTAGTTGTAGCCGATATCGTACAGGGTTGCACTGGAAGCGAAGGAAGAGATGTGGCCACCCAGTGAACTGTCTTTCTGGTTAGCACGCATGACCATTGCCAACGCATTCCAACGAACCAGGGAACGGATTCTGCGTTCCATAAACAAGTCGCCCGGCATTCTCGCCTCTTTCTCAGGCGGAATGGTGTTGCGATAAGGGGTAGTAATCGCATAGGGCAGCTGGGTGCCTTTCGCTCTGGCATGCTGGGAAAGTCGGGTCATCAGGTAATGAGCCCGGTCTTCCCCTTCTTTTTCCAGAACGGAATCCAGGGCTTCCAGCCACTCCCGGGTTTCGATGGGATCAATGTCGTGCATATAGTTTGCTCCGAGAATTGAGCGCTGTAACCAGTTCTAAAAAAAGCATCTGTGAAGGGATCATCAGCCACTGATGCATCTTTCCGTTACGATTACCCGGACAGGAGTACACTTTAGCAACTCAGCCTTGAGCAAATAAATCGCCTCAATCTGAGATGGACAACCACATTTTCAAATGACGGTTATTCATCAATGAGCCAGTGAAATTCTGTCTGTCAGGATAGTCGAGGCTCTAAGGGGCCGTTTTTTTCAGCCCATACCACCAGTGAAAACCAATGATCCGAGGAGTCCGAACAAGAAAAGATTGCTCGAGGGCTACCCCTGTCGCGGCTCCCAGCGCCAAACTGTTATCTATGAAAAATCTGTCCTGTCTGCTTGAGCGTAAGGTTCGACCACCGTGCCATCGGCTTCCAGCCGGACGATTGGCCCTGGATGGAGATTTAACCGGGTGCAAAGAAGACAGAGCTTAAAACTTCAGAAAATTGATTTCGATCAATTTTGTAATTGAACTACAAGATAAGCAAAATCCGCAATGAGTACCAGTACTTAGGCACAGTAAAGTTACAGAAATATATCAAAAGCCGCTACATCATTACATTTATCCATGAAATTCCCATGACATAATTATTATCAAACAAGAAAAAACTCTATCAGCGCATACCCCGATAGAAATTTCCGCGCTGGACTTTACTCTGAATTTACGCAGAGAAAAGTCGAAAATCCCTACTGGAAAAAGAAAAATGCTGACGATTCGTCGAATTAGTGTAAAACCTCTCACTATATTGGCGTATCTTCCTGCCATGAGCTGATACCCCGGAGCCGCCTTTGATCCGCTTTGATGCCAGCTAATGGAAAAGCAATTTTCTGCTTCCAGCTGGAGCTTGTTCTAAAGCTGATGCTCAGCTGCTGAGCAGGATCAATCTCACTGGCAATCTGTTCTCTTTCTTCCATGTCCAGAACATCATTAAATCGACCATGATTCATTGGAGTGGCAGGTATAGCTTGCCAGAGAGGCGTATCTTTTTTACTGGCATTGTATTCAGGATCAAGGGAAGCACTGACCTTGCTGGCCAGCTCATCATCGATGCCGAAAAAGAAGGTTTGCGAAACCTGTGCCGGGAACAGAATCTGGCCCCAGCTGTACCTATGGTGTCGTTGAAAAAACACGCTTATTTTTTTGATCTGTCACTTTCCTGGACTAACTTTCCTCTACCGATAAATGAATAACCAAGCACTGCGAACAACGGGCTTTAAAAGTGGGTTCTAATGAAAAATTCGTTCTCTGCGACACTGCTGTTGCTGCTTTCGTGGTTGTCTGCCGTTTGTCAGGCCGAATCATTGACAAGAGATTATATTGTCAGGTTTCAACAGGATGGAAGCTTGCCAGATGGGAGTTTTTCTATTAAGCCATACCGTAAGACACTGCCGGGCAACCCGACCTACCTTGCCGACACAAACGGCTATGCAGAGTCAATTTTTCCGCCTGATGACAGACCACTCAGACTTGGCGGTTACGGGGTAAAAACCGCCTTTTTTGAGTCGATCTCCTGGCCATTGATTTACGCCGCTCATTTTCTGGTTGCTAATGAACTGATTATGACCACCAGTGACGCCCTGAACCCCAAACCCTATTCGAGGATAACATTAGAAGTATTTGCCACTGTTGGCTGGCTTTTGGAAAGATATTGGAACAACAATTCGCCGCAGCTTAACCCAATAGGTGAACCGGAGTCAGGTCAGGATCACCCATTTGCAATCACCACTATGGTGCTCCCGGGGCAGGGTCAACAACAAAGTAGCCAACAAAACCCAACATCAGCATCATCCGGTCAGCAGGCCTCTGGATCAACCACCCAAGCTGGAGGCTCCTCTCTCAAGCTTACGCCTTCCGACTCTGGCGATGGTGGCGAAAACCCTGAACAACCCCAACATACATACGGTTTAAATTGTCATGTCGAATCCTGTCATGGCATTTGTAAACTACGATCATCTCCCGATAGCAGGGATTCAGAACCCGATAGCAGTGATTCGGATGAAGAGGGCCAGCAAGACTCTTCTTCCCCTGCTCGACGAGAGATTGAACCTTCGATAGCTCGTCTGTTGTTTGGTAACATAGGTAGTGACCCGTCCCGAAGTCCTCATTTACCCAGCCTTGAAGAGTGTACTGCCAGAATGGCTCTTCGAGAAACCCGGGCTTTATCAGATTCTGAACAACTTGATCTTTCAGGAATTGAAAAAAAAATCTCCAGACTTGTATCTGAATTTTTCGTTAGTCCAATTTTAAATTTTCTGAATTACAGAGTCCTTGTGAATAAACACGACACTGACGACGAATACGTACATCTTGCTGCTGCAATGTGCAATGCCCTGGGCGAAGAATATCAATACATTGTTCATTGTTGTGCCAATATTACCCATAACTTCAACTTTGGATTCAGCCACTCCCTTAGCTGTATGGCCAATGTGGTAAAAGACTTTTATACAAATAAAAGCTTGAACTTGCACCAGTTCAGACAAGATGTCATCAAAGGCTTGAACACAGATCGCCAGACTCTTGTAGAGAAGATTGCTCGTCGAGAGATAGAGCGTGTAAACATTATTCTTCAACAAGGCTCATCGATGGAAGATAAGTATGAGCCGGTTGGTAATTTTGTATTAATTTTCTTTGCTCTTTCCGCCAATCATCTAAAAGAAGCGGGTGATTTTTTCTGGAAGCTTTGTTATAGAGATGCAGATGGCAACAAGATAACACAGGACAATCCCCCTCCTGAATACTCCAGATTGTTCACAACTGAACCCACAGACACTTATAAATATGTTTATTATTCAGTAAGAAATATGAAAGATATTACTCAATTACAAAGACTGGTTAATCAGCTTGCAGACTATTTAATTTCGGATAAGGGCACTACCTCAACAAGCAGTGAAAATAAGCCCAACCAGAAAACCGACGATGAATGATAGATTTATTCCAGCATAGGTCAGGGATGACACTGTTTGTTTTTGAAAAAAACACGCTTATTTTTTGATCTATCACTTTCTTGGTCTAACTTTGCCCTGTAGAAAATGAATGCCTAAGCACTACTACAAGCAACAGACTATCAAAGTGGGATTAATGAAAAACTCGTTGTCTATGGCGCTGCTGTTACTGTTTACATGGTTGTCTGTCGTTTGTCAGGCCGAACCATTGACAAGACGTTTTGTTCTCGGGTTTCAACAGGATGGAGCCTTTTCAAAAGAGAGCTTGTTTATAAAGCCAGACCAACATAAATTGCCGGGTACCCCGTTTCACCTTGCCGACACTAACGGCTGCGCAGAGTCAACTTTTCTGCCTGATGACAAACCACTCGGACCTGGTGGTTATGGGGTAGAAACTGCCTTTTTTGAGTCGATCTCCTGGCCATTGATTCACGCCGCTCATTTTCTGGTTGCTAATGAACTGATGATGACCACCAGCGACGCCGCTCTGAACGTGAAACCCAATTCAAGAATACCATTAGAAGTGTTTGTCACCGTTGGCTGGCTATTGGAAAGATATTGGAACTACGATTCGCCGCAGTTCAGCCCAGTGGATCAATCGGAGTCAGGTCAGGATCACCCATTTGACATCACCACTATGATGCTACCCGGGCAGGGTCAACAACAAAGTGGCCAACAAAATAGTGGCCAACAAAACCCGCCATCAGCATCATCCGGTCAGCAGGCCTCTGGATCAACCACCCAACCTAGAAGCTCTTTTTTCAGGTTTACGTTTTCCGGCTCTGGCGGCGGTAACCAGGGCCCTGAACAACACCGGCACACGTACGGTTTCAATTGTTACGTCGGTTCCTGTCATGGCGTTTGTCAAGTCCAACCGCCATCCGGTGGTAGCGGGTTGGCTGGAGGGGACCAGCAAAACTCTCCTTCCCGTGCTCAAAGAGAGACTGAACATCCGATACCTCGTCCGTCGTTTGGTCATATAGGTTATGACCCGTCCCCGAATACTCATCAACCCAATCTTGACCTTTCAGAGGATGATGAAGAAATACCTTTCAAAGTTTTAGAAAAGTCTTTCGTCAATCCAATTATGTTTGTGCTGAATTGCAAAAGGCTCACGGAAAAACAGGCAGTCGGCGACGTATATGTACATCTTGCTGCTGCAATGTGCAACGCCCTTGGGGAAGACTATGAATATATTGTTGATTATTGTGCCAGTTGTACCCACACCTTTCGCTTTGGCTTCTGCCACTCCCTCACCCGTATAGCCAGGATGTCAAGAAAATTTCATGCACGTAAAAGCTTTAACTTGCATCAGTTCAAAGAAAATGTCATCAAAGGCTTGAATACAGATCGACAGGCTCTGGTAGAGAAGATTGCCCGTCAAGAGACAGAGCGTGTAAACATTATTCTTCAACAAGGCTCATCCTTGGAAGACAAGTATGAAGCGGTTGGTAATTTTGCATTAATTTTCTTTGCCCTTTCCGCCAACAAACGAGATGAAGCCATTGATCTTTTCTGGGAGGCTTGTTTTAAAGATGCAGATGGCAACAGGATAACTCAGGACAATCCCTCCCCTGAATACTCCAGATTGTTCACAACTGAACCCACAGACACTTATAAATACGTTTATTATTCGGTAAGAAATATAAAAGATATTACGCATTTACAAAGACTGGTTAACCAGCTTAAGAACTCTTTAATTCCGGATAAGGACACTGCCTCAACAAGTCGTGAAAATAGTGCTACCCAATGATGGTTAACTGGCGAGCTGTTGAGCTCGCCACCCATGACTATCCTCTTGCGAAATAACTGTTCATCACATAACCGTATTTGGTCGTATGCTCAGCCAATACCTGCCCCAACGCTTCACCGTATTCACTGCGCCAGTCGTTCATCAGCTCTGCCAGAACCGAAGCCCAGGTCGTCACTTTCACACCCGCCTGAGCCAAACGCTGTATCGTGACTTCCTGAACCGTTTTATTCCAGGTACCCGAGGCATCGATCACGGCATACACATCGTAGCCTTCTTCAATGGCGGACAATGCCGGAAATAATAAACATACGTCCGTTACAACACCGGCCATGATGATTTTTTTGCGGCCTGTTTTCTCAATGGCTTGCCTGAACGCCAGGCTATCCCAGGCATTGATCTGCCCTTCACGCTCAATCACTTCCCCGCCCAGTACGTCGGTAATTTCAGGCATCACCGGACCATTTGGCCCCTCAGGCAAGCTGGCAGTCACCACCGATGGCAAGCCAATGGCTTTTGCCGTTCTGGTCAGGCCAACAATGTTGTTTTTCAGCACCGTCGGGTGTTCATCACCCAGCCCGACCATCAAACCCGTCTGGTGGTCGATCATTGTTAATACAGCGTTGTCCGGCGTTAAAAACTCAGAGTATTTTGTTGTCATGGTCATGTCCTTATCAGTGCTCTGTTTCATTCAAAAGATTCGGTAAAAATCAGAATCAGCTGGCTCTCTTGTTGGGCAACAAAGTTCAATTCCGTCGCTCTTACCAGAGTGCCAGCCTGAATGGTTTCGCCATTAATGCTTGCCTTGCCAGTGCTGAGATAAGCCAAAACCTCACCGCTATGCCCTGTCTGGTATCCTTCGGTGGCCTGAACCATTTCTACCACGGTGTGGCTATCAAACGTTTTCGTCTGTTTTTTACTACCTCCATAGATGCGTGTTCTGACATTGGTTTCCGGGGTATAAGCCTTGTAACCGGCTGGCTCGCCTTTTGTTTCTGGCAGAACCCACAGTTGAATCAATTGATTGGGGGTTTCATCCGGATTCACTTCGTTATGAGCAAACCCTTCACCACCCGCTCGTTGTACCTGCGCCTCTCCGGCAACTAAACCTTTGCCGTGTTCCAAAGATCCAGCGTGGCTTACTCGGCCTTTTGCCATCACACTGATGACGTCGATCTCTTGGTGGGGGTGCATACCTGTCTCGCCGTGGGGCAAGAAGCTGGCATCAGCAAGATAAACGAAGTTACCTATGCCGTTAGCCGTCTCAGGTCGCTTTCGAGCACCAAATACTCGCTGATCTGTGACGACCTGTTTTTCTTCCAGTCCGGCAAAACCGCCCTGTGGTAGTTGCTCTAAGGTCAAAATTTCCATCGCTCAATCCCTGTTTTCCAGTCAGTGATGAAACCAGATTAGTTTGTTATCCAAAGTTGATATATATTCATTCATACAAAACACTGTTCAATATTTGATAACAAATGACTGACCTTAATGATCTGATGGTATTTGCAACGGTAGTCGAGAGAGGCAGCTTTACTCAGGCAGCAGAAGCACTGAATACACCGAAATCCAACATCAGCCGCAAGATCACCCGGCTGGAGTCCCGGTTGGGTGTGCGGCTGTTGGAACGTTCAACCAGAACCCTACATCTGACTGAAATCGGTCTGCGCTACTATCAGTACTGCAAAAGAATCAAAGAGGAATATGAAGCCGCAGGCAGTGCAGTGGAATCCATGCTGGAAAAACCTCAGGGCCGTTTGCGAGTGTGTACCTCTCTCGGGGTTGGACAGTCACTGCTTGGTGACCACCTTGCCGAATACTGCCAACTCTATCCTGAGGTTGAACTTGATCTTAGTTTGACTAATCGACGTGTTGATTTGATTGAAGAGGGGTACGATCTGGCGTTTAGAATTGGAGACTTGCCAGACTCTGGACTGATTGCCAGGAAACTCTGCTCCATCCATCTGCGTCTTTATGCGGCTCCGGGTTTTGCAAAACATAAAATCAAAACGCCGGGCGACTTATTAGAGCATCCGCTAATGTTGATGAGTGCAAAGGAGCGCAATCCCGATTGGCATCTCTTTTGCGGACAAGAAAATAGAACCCTGAAGTTTGAGCCGAGTCTACGCTGCGATGACTTTTCCATGCTGATGAGAATGTCCATCAGGGGGTTGGGTATCACCGAACTGCCAGAGTACATGGCAAAGCATGCCCTGGCAGCAGGTACGCTCATCAATATTCTGCCCGATTGGCAGTTCGAGCCTGTGGACTTATATGCGTTGTATCCCAGTCACCGTGGCTCAACCCCCAAAGTTCGAGCACTGCTCACCCACCTTGCTAAAGAGGGCTTCCACTAATGGCGTCGCCAGATTACAGCCTTGAGTCAATCAAAAGCCTTGAGCGAATGAACTGCCCTGCATCGGTAAAAAGCATCCTGAACAAGCAATGGGACGAGTTTCTGGAAACCTGTCGAGCAAAAGATCTGGCTGACAGATCTGACTCATTATCTCCCGATTTTCTCTCCCAACTTTATAAAACCTGGGCGGGCAGCGACTTTGCTTTTGAACAATGCCTGAAGCATCCGGATCTTGTTTTCCAACTCCATCAGAATCCGGATTTATTAAAAAACCCCAAACCCGAGAGGCATCAGGATGCCCTCCGCCTGCTGACTCAGGAAGTCCTCAACGAAAATGACCTGATGCAGCAACTCCGGGTCTACAGAAACCGTGAGATGGTCAAAATCATCTGGCGTGACCTCAACCGCCTGTGCTCCATGCAGGAAACCACACTGGATCTTTCTGCTATGGCGGATGCCTGCGTCGATCAGTCAATGGACTGGCTGTATGAAGAAGCCTGCAAAACCTGGGGTACCCCGATGGGGGCTTCCTATGGAGAAACACCTCAACCACAAAAGATGATCGTACTCGGCATGGGCAAGCTGGGTGGGCAGGAACTGAATCTTTCTTCCGACATCGACCTGATGTTCACCTATCCCCATAAGGGTGAAACGTTGGGTGGAGCTCGCTCTCTGGATAATCAGGAGTTCTTTATCCGGCTTGGGCAACGTCTGATCAAAGTCCTGGACAATCAAACGGTGGACGGCTTTGTATTCCGGGTTGATATGCGACTGAGGCCTTATGGTACCAGCGGTGCACTGGCCATGAGTTTTTCCGCTATGGAGCAGTATTATCAGGATCAGGGCAGAGACTGGGAACGCTATGCCATGATCAAGGCCAGAGCCATTGCCGGAGATATCCCGGAAGGTCAGAATCTGCTCAACATTCTGAAGCCATTCACTTTTAGAAAGTACATTGATTTCAGTGCTATTTCTGCACTCAGGGATATGAAGGCCCTGATTCAAAGAGAAGTAAAGCGCAAAGGCATGCAGGGCAACATCAAATTAGGTCCCGGCGGCATCAGAGAAATTGAATTTATTGCCCAATCATTTCAGCTGATCCACGGTGGCCGGGATCGAAGCCTTCAGGAAAAGGGACTGCTCAACATTCTCAACCGACTCTCGCCGCATTACCTGCCAGAGTTCGTTACACAGGCGTTAACTGAAGCCTACATATACCTTCGAAATTTAGAGCATGCTATTCAGGCGCTGCAAGACAGACAGACTCAGGAACTGCCGGTCGATACCCTGCAACAGGAAAGAATTGCTTTTATTGCAGGGCACCAGGACTGGTCTTCCCTGATGAGTAAACTGGATCATCACAGAGAGCAGGTCTTGGGACACTTTGATGAGGTTGTGTCCTTACCGGATACATCCAACGATCAGGAACAGACGGTTCAGGAGCACTGGAAGCTGCTCTGGCAGGGCAATCTCAACGAAGACGAGGAATTAAAACAATTCCAGGAGAACCACTTTTCAGAGCCACAAGCATCGAGGCAACGTCTGTCAGCGCTCAGGGATGGCAGAGCCATCACCAGAATCCGCCGCCAAAGCCGTGAGCGACTTGACCACTTCATGCCTTCGCTGCTGGAACATATCGGTCGTAGCGAACAGCCTGATCTGGCACTGACCCGAATTCTTCCGCTTATTGAAAGTGTTTTACGCCGAACGGCTTACCTGGTTTTGCTGATGGAAAACCCCAAAGCTCTGGAGCACCTGATCAGCCTCTGTACCGCCAGCCCCTGGATAGCAGACCAGATTGCCCGACATCCGGCCTTGCTGGATGAGTTCCTGGATATTGGTGATCTCTATAACCCACCCAAAAAAGCGGAACTTGAGCACGACCTCAGACAACAACTGACTCATATTCCGGAAGATGATCTGGAGGCCCAGATGGAAGCGCTGCGCTACTTCAAGATGTCACATCTTTTGAAAGTAGCGGCAGCACAGGTTGCTGGTACATTACCCTTAATGAAGGAAAGCGATTACCTGACCTGGATTGCCGAAGCCTTGCTGGATCAAGTGGTCGGCCTCGCATGGAAAACCATGGTTGAGCGACATGGGCACCCTGTGGGTGAAGACGGTTCCATCTGCGATCCTGGCTTTATCATCATTGGCTACGGCAAACTGGGTGGCATTGAACTCAGTCCGGGATCGGACCTGGATTTGGTGTTCGTGCATAACGGCGCTCTCAATAAAGAAACAGACGGCTCGCGCTCCATAGAAAGTTCTACCTTCTATACACGACTGGGACAGAGAATCATACACATTCTCACCGCTCAAACCCCTTCCGGAAGACTCTATGAAGTCGACATGCGTCTGCGCCCTTCAGGCGCTTCAGGAATGCTGGTCAGTTCACTCACATCTTTCGAAAAGTACCAGCGCAATGACGCCTGGACCTGGGAGCATCAGGCTCTGGTCCGGGCCAGGGCAGTAGCTGGCGATAAACAGCTGACAGCAAAGTTTGAATCACTTCGCAAAAGTATTCTGGCCATTGGCAGGGACCCTGCCACCTTGAAGGCAGAAGTCATCAGGATGCGCCATAAAATGCAAGAGCATCTGACAAAGTCCCGACGGGATGAACAGGGGCAACCCCTCTTTAATCTAAAGCACGATCGCGGCGGCATTGTCGATATTGAGTTTCTTATGCAATACGCCGTATTAGCCCATGCTCACGCTCACCCGGAAATTGCGCAATTTCCGGATAACATTCGAATTTCGGAGTCACTGGAAAAAGTCGGCTACCTGACAGCCAGTGAAGGCAAAGGGCTTAGAGAAGCTTATAAAGTCTTGAGAAAAGCGGCTCACTTGAAAGCTTTGCAAAACGAGCCATCCTTTGTGGAAATCCCCTTGGTGGAGGCCTTCACCCGTCAGGTTGAAGCGCTTTGGCAGCTATGGCTGGAATGAATGTCCCGGCGGTTTGGAATCAGTAGCAAAGTATGATCCAATACTCGTCTGCCTGCAGATAACCGAAGCACAGACAGAATCATGGCCGCCTTACCCACAGCGGCCTGCAAGCCTGGCTTGAGACCCACCGGGCTGAGTAGCCATGAACACGAAACAACCATGAGCACAGAAAGACTTTTGTCACCCAAAGTGATGACAAGACTTTCACTAAGGGTCTTCAATAAAATCACAATACCACCGTGAGAAAACAAAGCTGCCCATTTGGCGATGAACTTAGCTACATTCTCATGGTTAAAATTACTGGATTGCATCGGGAGTTTTCGCATGTCCTTCGCCGATAGAGATGGCGTTATTTGGTTTGATGGCAAGCTGGTTCCATGGCGAGAAGCACAAACCCACGTTCTGACCCATACCCTGCACTATGGCATGGGCGTCTTTGAGGGTGTTCGAGCCTACAATACCGACAAGGGTCCTGCTATTTTCCGTCTGGAAGAACATACGGATCGACTGTTCAGAAGTGCTCATATCCTGGGTATGAAGATCCCTTACTCCCGTGAAGAGCTGATCGAAGCTCAAAAGCTGGTGGTTCGTGAGAACGGTCTTGACAGTGCCTATCTCCGCCCCATGTGCTTCCTGGGCTCTGAAGGCATGGGCCTTCGTGCAGAAGGGCTAACTGTTCACTGCATCGTTGCTGCATGGAACTGGCCTTCTTACATGGACCCTGACGCCAAAGAGAAAGGTATCAAAATCCGTACTTCTTCCTACACCCGTCACCACGTAAACATCACCATGTGCAAGGCCAAGGCCAATGGTAACTACATGAACTCCATGCTGGCACTGCGTGAAGCACTGGACAGCGGCTGCGAAGAAGCTCTGCTGCTGGACAACGAAGGTTACGTGGCGGAAGGCAGTGGTGAAAACATCTTCATTGTCAAAGAAGATGGTATTCTCTACACACCTGAGCTGACTTCCTGTCTGGAAGGAATTACCCGTGACACCATTATCCGGTTTGCCGGGGAACTGGGTCTGGAAGTCAGGGAAAAGCGCATTACCCGTGACGAAGTTTATATTGCCAAAGAAGCTTTCTTCACCGGAACAGCCGCTGAAGTACTGCCTATTCGCGAGCACGATGGCCGCATCATCGGCAGTGGTCAACGTGGCCCCATCACCGAACAGCTGCAAACTATGTACTTTGATCAGGTTCAGGGCCAGCGGGAAGCATACCCTGAGTGGCTGGCTCATGTGATCTGAATCACTGGCTTTCATTCCATAAGCTGTAAGAATTACTGAGTTATTGATCAGAAAAAGTGGCGTATAATCTACGCCGCTTTTTATTTACATGGATGTAATGTATCCCCGGCCTATCTTCAGACGGGATACTCTGCATATTTGAAACTGGACACTGTCCAGTGTGCTTATTCTGCCATCGGTGACAGCGTGCTCTCACTGAGGGCGGTAGCGTGCCCAATTACAAGAGATCGATTCCGGATCGATCCCCAGGAGGCTCCAGAAGCCTCCCTGAAACAGGAACTGCAGCAACGTGAAGTACTTGATTGTCGGTCCCTCCTGGGTGGGGGATATGGTAATGGCTCAAACTTTGTTCATTGCCCTGAAACGACAACATCCAGAGGCTGTCATCGACGTACTGGCACCAGGCTGGAGCCGCCCCATCATTGAGCGCATGCCTGAAGTCCGGAACGGGATTGATATGCCCGTAGGCCATGGCAGCCTGAATCTGGCCGTGCGCAGAAGAATAGCCAGAGACCTGAAAGCACAAGGGTATGACCGGACCATTCTTCTGCCCAATTCACTAAAGTCTGCCCTGATTCCATTCCTTGCCGGCATTCCTGTCAGAATTGGCTGGCGGGGAGAAATGAGGTATGGCCTGCTTAACGACCTGAGAGTTCTGGACAAAGAGCAATACCCTCTTATGGTTGAACGCTTTGTTGCTCTGGCCTATCCGGATAAGTCGCCACTGCCCTCCCCTCTACCCAAACCTGCCTTGAGTGTTGACAGCCAGAGTGTTGCCAAAGCATTGCATCGCTATCAACTGTCTGATGACTTGCCCATTCTGGCGCTTTGTCCTGGCGCTGAGTTTGGCCCCTCGAAACAATGGCCTGCCGGTTACTACGGCGAAGTGGCCTTGACGATGGCTCAGAAAGGCTGGCAAATATGGTTGTTCGGCTCTGAAAAAGACCATGCCGTCACCCAGGAAATCATGGGCTACCTGCCCAGGAACCTGCATAAACGTTGTTTTAATCTGGCAGGACAAACCACTTTGGCGGATGCCGTTGACCTGATGTCTCTGGCCCATGCTGTGGTTTCCAATGACTCTGGCCTTATGCACATTGCCGCCGCACTTTCTCGACCTCTGGTGGCTGTTTATGGCTCGACCACTGCTGCTCATACCCCGCCAATGAACGACAACAGTGAAACACTCTGGTTGGGACTGGAATGCAGCCCCTGCTTTAAACGTGAATGTCCTCTGGAACACATGGACTGCATGAAAAAGCTGGGACCCGAAATGGTTCTGGACGCCCTGGAACGACTGTCTGGTGAACAGACTCTGGAGATTCAGGGTTGAAAGTTCTTATTGTAAAAACCACCTCCATGGGCGATGTGATTCACACACTTCCAGCCCTCACCGATGCTGCCAAAGCGATTCCGGGCATCCGGTTTGACTGGGTCGTAGAAGAAGGGTTTGCGGAAATCCCGCGCTGGCACCCTGCTGTCGATAAAGTCATACCTGTCGCGGTGAGAAGATGGCGAAAATCGATCCTGAACACAGTCCACTCAGGCGAGTGGCGTCGTTTTCGCAAAGATCTTAAATTCAGAGAATACGATGCAGTTATCGATGCCCAGGGATTATTGAAAAGCGCTCTTATTACGCGAATGGCGCGGGGCCCCAAGTTCGGGCTGAATAAAAACTCAGCCCGGGAACCCGTTTCTGCCAAGTTTTATGACTTCCCAAAAACGGTTAACTGGGGGCAACACGCCGTCGAGCGTGTACGACAGCTGTTTGCCAAATCACTGGACTACGAATTGCCAACAGAACCCGGACAGTTTTTGCTCGACCAATCCCGATTCGATGGCGACCTGATTCAAAATAAACCCTATGTCGTTTTTATTCATGGCACCACATGGCCCACCAAACACTGGCCAGAAACTTACTGGTGCCAACTGGCCCATAAAGTTCAGGCAGCGGGAATGCATATCGTCATTCCCTGGGGCAACGAAAAAGAGCAAGAACGAGCCAACTGCATCGCAAAATGTTCCGATAATATTGAGGTGCTGCCACGCCTCAGCCTGAGTGGTATTGCCGGGGTCATAGCAAATGCTAAAGCGGCGGTTGCTGTCGATACAGGACTAGGCCATTTGACGGCAGCTCTGGAAACACCCGCTGTATCTCTATACGGCCCGACCCGTCCTGACCGGGTGGGAGCCTACGGAAGCTCACAGATTCATCTGACCGTTGACCAGTGCCCTGAATGCCAGCTTCCAAAAGCCGACCCGGACATTTTCACCCCTATGACCCCGGATTATGTCTGGCCCTACCTGGAGAAGCTTCTGCAAGAGGCGTCTTCATGATATTGGCTTTTGCGCTTTATAAGTATTTTCCTTTTGGGGGGTTACAGAGAGATTTTCTGAGGATTGCGCTTGAATGCCAGAAAAGAGGCCATAGAGTTCTTGTTTTTACCACCTGCTGGCAGGGCGAAAAGCCTGACGGTTTTGATATCCGGGTTCTTAAAGTCAACGGTCATTCAAACCATGTCAGGATGAAGAGCTTCCAACAACAGATCGGCAAAACATTAGCCGACCAGCCAGAAGTCATTTTGACAGGGTTTAATAAAATGCCGGGGCTGGATATCTATTATGCCGCCGACACCTGTTATCTGGACAAAGCCCAATCAAAAGGCTGGTGGTATCGACTCACATCACGCTTTCGATATTACCAAGCCTTTGAGGAAGCGGTTTTCTCTCAGGAAAGCAAAACCGTTTCCCTGCTGATATCTGCACTGCAAAAGCCTGTCTTTCAGCGGTATTACCATACCCCTGAAGAGCGCATTCATTTGCTGCCTCCGGGTATTTCAAAGGATCGATGTCGACCTGAAAATGCCGAAGCCGTGAGGGCAGAATTCAGAAAAGAGTTTTCACTCACTGATGGGGACAAACTCGTTCTGATGGTGGGTTCTGGCTTCAAAACCAAAGGTTTGGATCGAGCCATCAGGGCTATTGCTTCATTGCCCGCTTGTCAAAAACAGAGCACTCGTTTCTTTGTGATAGGTCAGGACAAACAAAAACCCTTTGAGTCATTGGCCAAACAATTAGGTATTGAGCACCAACTTCGCTTTTTTGCTGGCCGAGATGATGTGCCCCGATTTTTGCTGGGTGCCGACTTGCTGATCCATCCAGCTTACAACGAGAATACCGGCACCGTTCTGCTAGAAGCATTGGTTGCCGGGCTGCCTGTGCTGACCACCGATGTCTGTGGCTATGCGCACTATATCGAAGACGCCAAAGCAGGTACTGTACTACCAAGTCCGTTTAATCAGGTTTCTCTGAATGAGGCTGTCAGCACAATGCTTGATTCAGAGCATTGGCTGGAATGGCAAAACAATGCCATTGCTTTCAGTGGCTCTGAGGACCTGTATAGCCTGCCTGAGCGGGCCGCTGATATTATTATTGAACAGGCTGATCGAAAGTCTGGCCATTTCTCGATTTCTTAATGCTATATCTTAGAGACGATTTTAAAAAAGCCTGGCAAGGCAAGGACCCCCAATCCCTGTTGGAAACAATGGATGGAGAGGTCTACAGAGCACTTGAAGCTCGCCGTACCTTTCGATTTGAACTGAATGGCAAAGGCTATTTTGCCAAAGTGCATGGCGGTGTCGGCTGGTTTGAAATTCTTGAGAACTTTATGCATTTGCGTAAACCCGTTCTTGGTGCAAGAAACGAATGGGAAGCTCTGAACAAACTCCATGAGATTGGCATTGATACTATGACACCTGTCGCCTATGGAGAAACCGGGAATAACCCTGCCACACTTCGCTCTTTTCTGGTGACAGAAGAGCTGGCGAATATGGTCACTCTGGAGGATTTTTGCGAGCATTGGAAAAGCGCTCCTCCTTCCTTTCGATTGAAGCAGGCTATAACGTTGAAGCTGGCAGAAATCAGCAAAAAACTCCACGATAATGGCGTCAATCATCGTGATTACTATCTTTGCCATTTCATGATGCCTGAAACCCAGACCCCCGATCCGAAACACTTGAAGTTTTATCTGATTGACCTTCACCGGGCCCAGATTCGGGATGAAATACCCGAGCGCTGGCGACTGAAAGACTTATCTGGACTCTACTTCTCTGCCATGGATTATGGCATCAGCCGAAATGATGTTTTTCGTTTTTTGAAAGCCTATACAGGGCTGTCTCTCAGAGACACATTAAAAAAATACAGCGCTTTGCTCACTCGCATTGAGAAGAAAGCCGTAAAACTGTATCAGCGCATGGAACGAAAAGCGGGAAAGAGTGACGCTTAAAACTTAGCCCTAAGCCTTCATTTCCTGCAGCCAAAGTGATCGCTTATGGGCAGGCGAGCTAAAGGGGTGTCATGACGTGCGGTGCTCTGGTGAATGCTATTAATCTGACGGGGTTTTATAGACTGATATTCACCGTCGAGGGTGACACGCTGAATATCGCAATGATTGAAGAAGTGAGCAAGCACTATGATGACTGAACAGACTTACGTGTCCGATTTGGCCATTCCCCCGGGTGAGTATTTGGAGGAAGTGCTTGAAGAGATGGATATTACCCAAGCAGAGCTAGCTCGTAGAATGGGTCGACCTCCTCAAGCCATCAATGAGATTCTCAAAGGAGAAAAGGCTATCACACCAGAAACCGCTCTTCAGCTTGAGCAAGTTGTCGGTGCGCCTGCGTATTTCTGGAGCAATCTTGAGTCCGAATATCGCTTGGTAATGGCAAAGGATGCTGATGAAAAGAAGGCAAAAGACGAGCTACAATTAGCTTCTGCCTACCCATATACAGAGATAGCAAAATTAGGCCTTGTTGAAAAAACAAGAAAACCTTTGGAGAAAGTCAAAGAACTCCGAAAATTTTTTGGTGTTTCCTCGCTCTTCCATATTACTTCTGTGAAGGAATACGCTCCTGCATTCAGGCAGAATAAGAAAGAAAGTACTTCTCATGAAGCTCTGGCAGCTTGGCTTAGAGCTGGCCATATTCTTGCGTCCAGAACAGAAGTCAGGCAATTTGATAAAGTAAAACTTCAACAATCTCTCCCGGTTTTGAGAGAGCTTACTTTTGAAACAGAGCCAAAGACTCTGTTAGAAAAGCTGAGTAATTTACTTGCCGATTGTGGCATAGCGTTAGTTGTCATCCCGCATTTCTCAAAAACTTATACTACAGGTGCAACTTACTGGATAGGCAAAAGCAAGGCTGTAATAATGATGTCTATGAGAGGTAGTTGGTCTGATATATTTTGGTTTAGTTTAATGCATGAAATTGGACACATTTTGCTACATGATAAAAGAATCACATTCTTGGAAAATGATTCTAAAGATCAACAATATATCAGACAAGAGTCTGAAGCAGATAAATTTGCACAGACAACATTAATTCCTGAAAGTGAATACTCTGCTTTCTTGAAAGAAGGGGTTTTCACTAAAGCTGCTATCAGCCAATTCTCTCAAGCAATAGGCATTTTTCCCGGTATTATCTCTGGACGCCTTCAATACAACAAAAAGCTACCTCACACTTCTAATTTCCACAGAGTTCGCTTCAAGTGGCAAAACCCCTAACATATATGAGCCGTAACTCTCTCTGTCAAAGGCAAATAACTGCCCCTTGGCAAAACAGGAGCCAAAGTCATCCAGTTGAACACTGACGGAATCCTGTAATAACACACCGGTTGGCAATGCTGTCGCTTCGCTCGAGAGCACTTATACCGTGATTGGTGCGAAACCACCCGGGATATTATCAGCTCCATGTGCCGTATTGAGATTGGTGATAAAGGCTACTACCTGAAACGATATACCAGAGGCGTGAAACAGCATGCCTTTGAGAGAAGCTCTGGAACAATATATGAACCGGTGAAAAACAGCAGAAATGAAAACGACAAAACTGTACAAACGAATGCGCCGAAAAGAAATGGGGCATAGATGCTGACAAAATCCCATTGGACATTAAGTCGGGAGTATCAGCATTCTCCGGCTGCTGCGGCCTTTTCAAGTCTCGACAAAGTCTTCTCTCTTTCTGGCCAGCACATCACACAGGACACCCTTAGCAATGTCCGAAGAGTTGAGATAGATAACACCGGCTATTATGTGAAACGCTATACCAGGGCTGGCAAAGGACTCAGACGCTACATCGGGCGCAGCCGTATTAAGGCAGAGTGGGAAAATATGCTGTTTTTTCATGAAATTGGTGTACCGGCAGCTCCTGTAGTCGCTTATGGAGAAGAAAAGAAGCATGGAGTAATGACCAGAGGTGCTTTGATTACCCGGGAAGTTGAAAACACCTGGAATTTGAAAATGCTGGTAGATCAGGATCTACCACAACTTTATAGCCGTCAATGGATGGGTATTGTTATCAGTCAAGTTGCCGCTGCCACCAGAAAACTGCACGAGAATAACTTTATTCACACTGACTTAAAGTGGCGAAATATTCTTGTTACGAAAACAGAAAACCCTGTAATAGCTCTGATCGATTGCCCTGCCGGTGCACAGATGTCCGGCTGGCTGCTGAAAAGAAATATCGTAAAAGACTTGGCTTGCCTTGATAAGGTAGCAAAAGAAGTACTCAGTCAAAGCCAGCGACTCTCTTTTTATAAACAATATGCTGGAGTCAACCGACTGAATAAGAGTGACAAAAAGCTCATTAGAAAGATACTGGGCTTCTTTGAGGGCAGGGAATGAGCCCAATTCATTTTAATGAACTTGTCAGCAGGTCGGCCCCTCCTTCAACACCCTTCTCACTTGAGCTGCCTGGCCATGGACCAATCAATATACTTACCAGCCTTCGCTGGTTACCCGGTAAACGGCTAGTAGCCAAGGCTTTATTGAATGACCAGACAGTATTGTTGAAATGTTTTATTGGTTCCTCAGCAAAACGACACTTTCGTAGAGAGCTTGCAGGTATTGAAGGTTTTCAGCAAGCAGGAGTGTCCACGCCGAGCATACTGAATCAGTGTCAGGCAGATGGTTTTGCCTTTATTACGACTAAGTTTCTGGATAAGAGCCAGTCACTGGATGAACTCTGGCGAAGCAATTTATCTGAAGCTCAGCGCCTCAGCTATTTGAAACAAGTGGTAACAGCGATTGCCAGGCTGCACCGTCAGAAAATAATCCATAATGACCCTCATCTTGATAACTTTCTGGTGGCAGGCCATCAACTCTACCTGATTGATGGTGGTGGTACACAGCATCTGTCAATGACAGCACACCCTCGAAAAGCTCTGGATAACCTGGCGCTTTTTCTCTCCGTACTTTTTCCAAAGTATGACAGGCTGTCGCTGCAGTGCCTGCCTGATTATCTGGCCATCAATCCGATTAAAGTTGATCGTTATGATTTTGAAACCGCAATACGCGAGAAGAGAAGATGGCGAGAGCGTTATCTTGAAAAAGTATTCAGGACTTGTACAGACTTCATAGCCAAATCCAGCTTCAGACGGTTCCAGGTAATTGATCGAACTGAGTACAGCGACGCTCTCAATACTTTTCTTAACAGCCCTGATGCTTTTATCAACTCAGGCCAGGTACTCAAGCGAGGTCGAACCAATACCGTTGCCGTTGTATTGCTGGATAACGGCAGAAAGGTTTTTGTTAAACGCTACAAAAGCAAGAAAGGTCTCATTCATAAATACGTACGTGGATTCAGACAGTCTCGTGCGCGCAATGCCTGGTACATTGCTCACTACCTGCTGCGCATTCTGGGAGTTGACACACCCAAGCCTATTGCATTGCTGGAGTACAGAATAGGTCGATTTATTACCTGCAGCTACCTGATAACAGAATACGTCGAAGCCCGGGATGCACTTTCATTTTTTACGCAACAGGAAGAAGCTACGCCTTTTGTCCAGATGCAGGCCCAGAAGCTTCTGGATATTATTGAAGCACTAAAGAGTGGCAGAGTTTTTCATGGTGATATGAAAGCTACCAACTTTATGTTGACGCCAGAACGAATGATGACAATAGATCTTGATCAAGCCATTATTTGCAAAACAGAAAAATGCTTCCAACGCCTGCATAAAAAAGATATTGAAAGGTTTGCCCGTAATTGGGTGGATTATCCTGTCGTAAAACAATTATTTATTACAGATGCATGAGTTTTTTCATTAATGACCAGTAAAACGAAAGAACGATGGGTGCTTCAGCTCTGTCATGGATATGACATGCCCTTCCATGATATTGCCAGACAGTACACCCGACTCCTGAACAAACTCAACTACAAAGTACTAACTGTCTTTCTTACCGGTAAAAAAGACAGCAAAATAGCCCGCTATACAGACTCTGATAAAGTGATTTTTCTGGAAAATAGCTCAGAAGACTTAAGAGGCGCTAAAAGAAAACAGATCGCTCAGGTAAAGGAAATATATAATGAGACCACTCCAGAATTTGTTGTAGCTCAACGTTATAAAGCTATTTACATTGCCTGCCATCTTCCCGAAACACCTGTTATTGGCGTTTGTCATGCCTTTGGTGTATTCAATCGCTGGAGGCGACGCGCCTTCGCTTATCTCAACAGGAAACGGCTCTTTCTTCTTGGGGTATCAAACGCTGTTTGCAATAATATCAAGCAAGCCCTGCCATTTTTTCCTTCGGGACAAATCAGGTATCAGTATAATCATATTGATATAAAAGCAATCCAAGACAAACAGTTGTCAAGAGAAGAATCCAGAAAACTACTTGGGTTGCCAGCAGACGGCTACATTTTTGGTAATGTTGGTCGCTTGCACCCTGATAAGGACCAGGCCTCTTTAATCAAAGCTTTTGCCAGAGCCGTAAAATCAATGCCAGATGCATCTCTGGTTATTATTGGTAAAGGAAAACTGGAGAGTGATCTGAAAAAGTTAGCCAAAAAAGAGAATATTCAGAAAAAGGTTGTCTTTACTGGAGTTGTTCCAGATGCTTATAAATATTTCAAAGCATTCAATAGTTTTATCCTTACTTCAGATCATGAGCCCTTTGGCATGGTAGTACTTGAGGCTATGGCAGCAGGTTTACCTGTGGCTTCATCGAACTGTGGAGGGCCTGGTGAAATTCTTAAAAGCAATCTATTCACAACAGGAGACACTGATAGAATAGCGAATATACTTCTGGAGCTTTACCAAAGTAAAGACAATGGAATATACCAGCTAGAGCTACAAAGATTCAGTTTAGAGATTACTGCAGAAGATTTTATCGACTCTCTCAATTATTGGAAAATAGACTAAATGTTAACGGGTTGATTAATATGCCAAAAATAGCAATTATTTTTCTATCCTGTTGAAAACAGATTTTCTGATTTATGTTTCCTAGCGTCTTTTTGGGATGAATAAATAAAATCATTGTTTTTCGTAATGACTCAGAGTTACCTAAAAGGTTCAAAAATCTAAAGATAAAAAGTCAACAGTACTAAGAAGACAACATAAAAAGTTAAAAGCGACAATGATCAGCATGAGCAATCAATTCAACCTAGATTATTCTGAAAATGGAAAACCTTTTTTCATTTCCAATAATGAAAAAAATAAGATTAATCTTGAAAATCCATTTTATCTTAGAGACTCCATAAATAATAATGTCCTTATTTTGGCTTCAGGGCCTTCTGCTACTGATATAGACCCCAAACAGCTACATAGCTTGACATTTTTTGCAGTCAACGGATCAGCTCAGTTATTACTTAAACATGATATTAAACCTGATTATTACGTGATAGATGATCTGGACGTCGCACAAAAAAGGACTGAGCTGGTACTAGAAGGTATCACCAAATCTAAAGTAAGTTTTGTTTCACCCGAGATTTTATCCTTTCTGTATAGCAACTACCCCAATTGTACTAAGTCTAATAAGTTTGTTGTTATCTTTAAAAGATCAAAAAAACCGGGAACTAAGGAAAGTCCACTAATTAACTATATCAAAGGCCTTTTCGACGACAATATTTACCAGAGTAAAACTGCAATATTTAGTGCTAAAAAAAGAACATTAGGATTTTCTACTGATATTACAAAAGGCTACTTTTCGGCCAGAACTATACCTTTTGTTGCTGCACAAATAGCCCATTATATGGGAGGTAAAAAGATATTCTTTTCAGGTTTAGATTTACAGGGTACAGAGCGTTTCTATGAAAAGAGTGAAAAAGCACTTCCCTCAACACTAGATGATAGTTTTAGTCGCTATATAGAGCCTTCATTTAAGTTCCTAAACACAGTGACTAAAAAGACAAGTGTCCGGTTTTATAACTTCTCTGAGAACAGCAAGCTTAGTAATAAAATTCTAGAGAAAATTAATTTTTCAAAATTTATTTAATTTTTAACAAGGTGTACCAATGGAAAAAACAGCAGTTATAGTAGCTCGTTCAGGAAGCATAAGGGTGAAAAATAAGGCTTTGCAACTTTTAGGAGAGTACAGCTTGCTTGCAAGAAAAATACTTCAGTTAAGTAAGTGTCAAAATATCGATAGGATCATTGTTGGATCAGATTCTGAAGAAATTCTTCTTCATGCAGATTATTACGGAGCAGAAACAGTAAAAAGAGAAAATTATTACTGTGATGAAAAAAAATGTAGTGCAAACGAAATGATTGAAAACATGTGCTCACTTATTGAGACTGACTTAATTATATGGGCTCACTGCACTAATCCATTAATTACCCCAAGCACCTATGACTTAGCTATAGATACTTTTATTAAATCAAAAAAACATGGTTATGATTCACTATTATCAGTTATTTCACTACAAGAGCATTTATGGAGCACTGAAAAAAAACCACTTAATTATAACCCATATCAGGAAAAACATACTCTGGCTAAAGATATAGAACCATATTATATGCAAGATGGTGGAATTTTCATTCAACAAAGAGATGATATGCTCAGAAATAAATACTTTTTCGGAAAAACACCATATTTATTTTCACTTCCAGAGAATGAATTCTTTGACATTAATACTGAAAGAGACCTTCATATCGCTAGATCTTTATGTAAGTTTTACAATAGAGAAAACATCTAAATGAAGACACTATTACTAGTTCAAAAAGAACAGAGGGTTATTTTAGATACTCTATATGAGGCTATAGAAAGGGAGATTAGCGATTTAACCATCTACAAAATGACCGCCACAGAGCAGAGCAGCTTAAAAGATTTCTTCTCAAGGATCTCTTATCAAGAGTATGATCGGATAGTATTTTTTCTTCGTTTCAAAAAAGAAATACAACAAGTTTCATTTATTAGGACTATTCCTAATTTGGTTATTCTCGAGCATGATGCTTATCAAAATTACATAGACTGCAAATACAAAGGAAAATTTAGCAAACACTATCGTGCATTACCTTGGTCAAGAATTATAAGCTCAGGCTATTCTGTGACAAAAAAACTTCAATCTGAAAACTTTGATGCTGTTTTCGTACCAAAGGGGTATGATCAAAAACTTCTTTCAAATAAAAAACTCGAACGTGATATTGAATTGGCATTTCTTGGAAGCATTGAACATAAAACTTATAGGCTACGCAAAAAGTGGTTACTCCAACTAAAAGAGGAAGAAAACCTTCAGATCGTACGTACAGCTTCAGGAGAAGATTACTGTAAAGCCCTAAATAGAATTAAATTCTTTATCAGTGCCGATATTGGTTTTGGAGAGTACATGATTAAAAACTTCGAAGCCATGGCATGTGGATGTGTTCTTTTTTCATATAACCAAGGTGAGGATGAAAATCAGGCTCTTGGGTTTGTTGATATGGAAAATATAGTTCTCTACAGTTCTTTGGATGAGCTGAAACATAAGCTTAATATACTAAGAAAAAAACCAGAAAAAGCTTTGTCTATATCCGTAAACGGTCAGATATTAGCTGAAAGGGAATATTCTTTCGATAAAATAGGTAAGAAAATTGCCGAAGCCTTAGCTCCACCCCTAAGAAAAAAAGTAACTAAAGCAATTTTTGGCATCAAGCGATTTAGCTATGAACTTCCTGCCACATGAAATCGATTATTCATACCACTTATTCGATTTACCCTTTAACAAAAATGGCACGATTATGATCACTCTTTGACTAGAATTTAAAATTTTTCTGAGGCAAAAAATATTGTAACCAGCGCAGATTTGTCTATCTACATCGTATGACCTTTATTCATTCTTTTTTCACTTCATTATGCCAGAGCTGCTGATAAACATCATTCACTAGCAGTTCAGTTATCTTTAAGATCATTCAGTTGTATTTACTCTTTTAATATAGAAGAATGTCATTTCCCACAGGATTGAACAAACTAATAACTAGCTGGCCTATGGTATTTCCATATTATGGTTTACACATCAAAAATAAAATTTCCCGAGCAAAACAAATGGTCGTTAAAAATAATAAAGTTCATAACTTTTGGACTCATTTTTTTTCTGATCAGCTTTCTATTCCCTATATCAAATAAAACTGGCAACAATTTTTTTTATTCTATGGTCTTGCTGCCCTTTTTATTATCTCTTTTAACAAAAGGTCGAACCTTTTATTCGACAGGATCACTATTCCCTATTGCTTTAATTTCATTAACGATAATGTTATTCGTTACAACCCCTCACAACCCAGTGAAAGCGATAAAGTATTTTATCTATCTTGTATCATTTTGGGTTGTAGCCAGCACATTAGTTAGAGAGAATGTTATAGACATAGAGAAACTGGCTATTTTAATGATGTTTGCTTCACTACTGTTTTCTTTAGCTCTTTTCTTTGTTCATCTATTCATCAAAGGATATCCGTTATCTTCCAGACCGAATTTACATATGATATTTCGTCTTGGTAATCCCATAATGGCATCTATGCTTTTAACATTTTTTACAACGACTGGTATAGCCATACTAATCGATAAGAAAAAATACCTAATTTCAGTTATTATTCTTATATTATCGATAAGTATGCAGGTCTTACTTCAAACTAGAACTGGGCTTGCCGGTTATCTCGGTGCTTTTTTAGCTTTGTCTATTTTTATTTTATTTTCGTCTCAAAACATAAAAGAAAAAATAAGAATAGCTATAGCTTTTGCAGCAATTATCTCTTTATTATTTTTGGCATTAAGACTAGGAATCTTTGACAGATTAATTGAAAGAGGTTCTAGCCATAGAATTGAGCTCTATATTATTACAATCTCTGAATATTTAAAAAACTGTAAT
This sequence comes from Endozoicomonas sp. ALD068, assembly GCF_049310145.1. Taxonomy (NCBI): domain Bacteria; kingdom Pseudomonadati; phylum Pseudomonadota; class Gammaproteobacteria; order Oceanospirillales; family Endozoicomonadaceae; genus Endozoicomonas; species Endozoicomonas sp. ALD068. Next base: position 5,741,538 of record NZ_JBLYNU010000004.1, on the reverse strand, counting down.
TTTCTATTTGGGTGTGGAATAAATTACGAACTTTCCTCAGTTTTAAATAATGGTACAGCTATCAATCACCCTCACAGCATTTATAGTTCTCAACTTATTTACTTCGGTATACTCAGCTTAATTTGTATATTAGCTTTGCAAACGAAGGCCCTTCTCCTATTTATTAGTAAACCTAACCCATGGCTTTATGGTTTTGTGGCTGCATCAGTCTGTTTTTTATTTGATGGAAGTAAACTATACACAAACCCAGGTATTGAATGGCTGTTTTTTTGGTTTCCTTTGGCAATACTCGATGGCCTTACAGCAAAGACCTTTCCCACTTCCAAAAAATACAGTTAACCTATCAGGATTTTTATGAAATTTTCATTTTCTGATGATAGTAATGTGACCGTTGTTATTACTAGTTGTGGCCGCTTTTCTCACCTTAAAGAGACAATAAAATCTTTTCTTGACACCAATACTTATCCTATAAAAAGACTAATTGTTATAGAAGACTCCGGCTCCGATAAAATAACTAACTATATACCAGAAGAAATAAAACCATACACTGACATCATAATAAACAAAAAAAAACTAGGTCAAATAAAGTCTATTGATAAGGCTTATTCAAAAGTAGATACTGAATATATCTTTCATTGCGAAGATGATTGGAGGTTCTATCGTCCAGGTTACATTGAAGATTCACTTCAAATTCTAGAAAGTAATTCACATGTTTTGCAGGTGTGGTTAAGGAGCTTCTATCACGATATTAGTATACATAGTCCTTACCATTCTCTAGGCGAGAGAGAGTCTATTGGTCAAAACCACTTTTACAGGATAAATTCAGATAAAAAAGAGTGGCAAGGTTTTTCGTTTAATCCAGGGCTACGAAGGGTTTCGGATTACAGAGCAATAACCGCTTATGATAATTTTCCTAGCGAGAAGGCTCTATCAATACATTATGCAGCCAAAGGATATTACGCTGTTATTCTTGAGAATGATGCAGTCCTGCATACTGGCTTTGGACAGCATGTAGAAGACCCCAGAGAAAAAACAAAAAAAACAAAAAAGAAATTACGAAGGCAGCTTTCATACATATTATTGTCTATAGTTTGTTTTGGACTAGGCTACATCCTGCATTGATTTTTCCTTTCTCTCTCCAAAAAACTTTTTAAATTTACGACCATTTTTTATTATCCTTTAACCAAGAAAGTTGACAGCATTGAGTAAATCATATGGAAAAAATTCAAGAACTTAAGTCCCTTTTATCAGACATTCTTGAGGTCGATACCAGCGACTTTGACGAATCTACTGAGTTACTGGGCGCTTTGCCGGCATTTGACTCCATGGCTGTAGTGGGTGTGATCACTGCCATGGAAGAGTCTTTTGGCATCAACGTTGCCGATGATGATATCGATGCGACCATCTTCGAAACGGTTGGTAGTTTGTTGGGCTATATTAATCAGGCTTCCTGAGTCATTTTTTGATCCGAAACAGCCCCGCTGTGACAGGCTTTTTGAGATTTTGGAGTAATACTGAAACCCAGAGCCTGCATAATGCTCAGGATGGTTTTCAGTGTTGGGTTTCCGTCTTCGATGAATGAGGTATACAGTTGCTCCCGGGAAAGGTCGGCTTGCCTGGCAACGTTGCCCATGCCCTCAGCCCAGGCAACAACCCCCGGAGCTCTGGCAATATAAGAAGCGTCTCCAGTCTCGTAAGCATCAATGATAAACGCCTCTCTGGCCAGGGACATGCACCGAAAAGAGAGGATGACCTATGAGCAATACACGAAAACGACCTGATTTCAAAACCGAGGAAGAAGAGCGAGCCTTCTGGGAACACCACGACTCAAGTGATTATGTGGACTGGAGCAAGGCTGAAGCTGTTACCTTGCCGAACTTGAAGCCTTCAACCAAGACCATATCCTTACGGCTGCCGGAAAGCTTGCAGGACGGCATTCAACAAGAGGCCAACAAATGAGATATGCCTTATCAGTCATTGAACAATCTTTTTAAGTTTCTGTATATCCCTACCCTGGCGCTCGACTTTTTTATAATCCTTTTTGAATTTTTTTGACCTTACTGGAGTAAGCATCGTTCTTTGTCCAGATCATTAAACATTTCTGCCATAGAATCATATCGAGTCAAACCTATACCCTTGTCTGTATCTTCGAAAGTTTTCAGGGTTTCTTCATTAGGTATACGAACATCAAAAGGCAATCCATTACACAAGCTCACCTGCTTATAAAACAAAGTGATTGCGTCAGTTGCGTTCAGTCCAAGTTTCCTGAATATCGCCTCAGCGTGTTCTTTTACATCAGGTTCTATTCTGGCACGGATCATTGGGCTCTTGCTCATTGTAAGTACCTCTACATATCAGATTGCTTCGCACAGCGTAATGTAGATCATTTGGGATACAGTGCAAATACAACATAAATCGGTTAGCCGGTGGTCTCCGGAATACCCAATTGAGGCGGCTTTGATATGAGAAAGTCACTAATATCCACTCACAGGGCAAACGCTTTTTTGCTAACAACATAGAAATTTCCCGCATAGAAATATCACAGCATGCGAGTTCGCCTTTCTCTCTTCCTACTTCGAGAGTTTTTTGCGCTTTAGCTGACAATCTGTCTGGGTAGCCTGATAGCCTACGTTGAAAGATCTGTAGCTTAAAGCAATTATAAACAGCGGAAAGATCTTTCATGCCAAGATGTGTGCTGTGTCTATTCGGCTTCAGCACAATCTCAGAGATTAAGTCACCACAAAGTCTTTAGTTCTTTTACCTCAGTCAGTTTACTATCACAAGTTACCAAATATGTCTGATAGTGGATCGCAGTAGCCCCAATAAGACGATCAGCAGGATCGTTATGGTTAAAAAAAGAGCTATTCGAGAGTTTTGCAATCTCTGGTGATATAGCTATTACTGAGAGGCTGTTAGCACTGATAAGTTCTTTTAGAAAGTCACCAATATCCAATGGCAGGGTCAAACGCTTTTTTGCTGATAGCATAGAAATTTCCCACAGAGAAATATCACAGCATGCGAGTTCACCTTTTTCTCTTCCTGCTTCAAGGGTTTTGTTCGCTTTAACTGACAGCCTTTCTGGAGCAATAGCGTCAAATATCAACACATGCGTATCAAGTATGATCACTTCTCTGCATCCCAGCTTTCCCCAACTGGGGATATGACATCATCTATCTGACACTGAGAGGCTATTTTGTTTAGTCTGTTCCTGGCCTCACTCTGCCCATCTGGCTCAGGGATAATACGGGCGATAATTTTACCATGCCTGGATAGGGCCAGACTTTCTCCATTGTTAACCCGGGCAAGCCAAGCTTGCAAGTTTTCTCGAAAGTCAGATACTTTCACCTGAACGGTTTCCATACTCGCCCTCCCATTTCGTTTCCTTTATAAAAATCTGTACAATAATGTGTACAAAAATATAGACCATAGCCATTATATTCACAACCAGCTGATATCGACTGACTCATCTCAAATCAGAATCTCTTTCACTTCAGGATGACTCAAGAACTTCTGCGGACTTGCCGTGGCTCCATAGGCGCCCGACTGAAGTACAACAACCAGATCACCCACTTCGGCTACAGGCAACTCCAGCTTGGCCCCAACAATATCCAGAGGCGTGCACAAAGGTCCAACGATCTCAACGATTTCTTTCTCTTCAGATGCGATCCGATCAGCAATCAGCACGGGGTAGTTTTTACGGATAACCTGACCAAAATTGCCAGAGTTCGACAGGTGATGATGCAGTCCGCCATCGGTCATCAGGTAGGTTTGCCCCCTGGATTTTTTTTTATCCGTAATCTGGCAGAAGTAGTAACCCGCTTCACCAACCAGATATCGGCCTAACTCCATGACTATCTCGGCATTTTGTAATCGGCCTGAGCGAGCCCCCATCAGCTTTTTCAGATGTTCAGCAACAGGGACAACATCCAGCGCCTGCTCACCCGGAAAATAGGGAATCCCCAGTCCGCCACCTATGTTGACATGCCGAACCGGAACAGGAGCCAACTCACAAAGTCGTGCAGCCAACTCAAATGTTTTCCCATGAGCATCTATCAACGCATCCGGATTCAGATTCTGTGACCCGGAATAAATATGAAAACCATAAAAGTCTACTTTTTCGGTATCCAACCCGGATAACACGTCAGGCATTAATTCTGCATCTATACCAAACTGCTTCGGGCCTCCAGCCATTTTCATACCAGAGGACTTGAGTTCAAAATCAGGATTGACGCGAAAAGCGATCTTGGGCTTTATTTGCAACTCAGAGGAAAGCTGGTAAAGCCTCTCCAGTTCCAAACTGGATTCAACATTAATCACGATATTGGCGGCCACAGCTGCCCTGAGTTCTTCTACTCTTTTCGCAGGCCCGGCAAAGCTAATCGACTCAGGATCAATACCCGAACTTATTGCGACCATCATTTCCCTCTGGGAAGCCACATCCAGACCATCCACAAGACCTGCCAGATGATAAACAACAGCGGGCATTGGATTCGCTTTAATCGCATAATGCAACTTTAGGTCAGAAGGCATCACCGAACGTAGGGACTGTACCCGCTCAGTGAGTGACTTTCTGTCGTATATGTAACAAGGTGTTCCTCCGGCGATGGCCACCAGCTGCTCAGCAGGACGGCCAGCGACCTGAAGATGATTATTCCTGACTGAAATTCTCTGCAGACGATCATGCTGCTTGCTCATTTACTTTCTCCGGATACAAACAGATTTTCATACTCTGCAGCCAAGGTTTTTCTGTCTATTTTGCCGTTAGGATTTCTCGCTAAAGCACTTTGAGTAATTACCCGCAAAGGCACCATATAGGTTGGCATGTGTTTTTGGAAATACTTGATAACTGCTTTCTCTTCAACAGGCTCACCTGTCGCAGATACCACGATAAGTACGATAGCCTGACCCAGCTGGTCATGGGAAACACCAATAGCAGCCACTTCCAATACCATTTCAGATGCGTACATTAGCTCTTCAAGCTCACTGGGACTCACCCGATAGCCTGATGTCTTGATCATGTCATCTTTACGACCGACGAAATACAAATAACCGTCTTCATCCTGAGTAACAGTATCACCCGACCAGACAGCCAGCTCAGGGGTTGGAATTTCCTGAATCGACAAAGGCACGGGTTTGAAACGCTCTTTGGTTCGCTCAGGATCATTCCAATAGCCCAGTGCCACCAGACTACCCCGATGCACCAGTTCTCCCGGCTCATGGGGTTTACAGGGTAGTCCACGCTCATTGATAACCAGTAATTCAGCATTGGGAATGGCTCTGCCCATGGAGCCTGGGCGACGGTCTACGTCTTCAGGTGGCAGATAACTCGATCGAAAGGCTTCTGTCAGGCCATACATTAAATAAGGTGAAGCCTGTGGCAATTTATTTCTAAGCGCATCCAGGGTTGACGATGGCATGGCTCCACCAGAATTCGTGAAATACCTCAGACTCTCTGCTGCTTCTTCAGGCCAGCTCATTTCAGAAAGCTGTACCCAAAGGGGTGGCACCAGAGCCAGGCCGGTAATGTTCTGCTGAGCCACTTGTTTGATGATATCTCCGGGCAGCAGATACTCCAGCAGATAGCAGCTGGCGCCGGAGGCAAAGGCGGTGGTTAATTGACTGAAACCATAGTCAAAACTAAACGGCAGTACACACAGGAGCCGGTCATGATGGGTATTTTCGAGATACTCAGAGACACTATAAGCCCCGGTCACCATATTGCGATGAGAAAGCACGACCCCCTTCGGCTTACCGGTACTTCCGGAGGTATAGAGAATCGCGGCCACATCCATATCAATAGAGGGCGGTTGAAACCAGGTGTTCTCTTCCTTAAGGAAATCTGACCAGGCAATAACCTGAACACAACTTTCCTCTTCAGAGTGCCCATCCACCAAAACAATATGACTCAAATCGTGGCAATCGGTCAGGCTGGCCTCAATCTGCTTGAAGCGAGCCTTATTAGTAATCAGAACACTGGCCTTGCAATCCGTCAGAATATGCAACACCTGAGGTGCTTTTAACACCGGATTGACAGGCACCATGACGCCACCGGCCGCTGTTGTTCCAAAATAACTAAATACTGCTTCAGCGGTTTTTGGCAGATAAACAGCGACTCTTTCGTGCCTCGATAATCCCAGACTCTGCAAGCCTGAAGCCACACTTTTTACATCCAGGGCAACCGAAGCATAATCATACCACTGAGATTTCACCCCCAGAGCCTGAGACAGAGGTGCTTTTTCGGCCTGATCAAACAGTAATTGATGTAACAGCTGGCTCATGCATGAATCCGTAATACCTTTGCAGACCAACTATTGTAACAAACATGGATTTTGGAAAGCACGACTTGAAAATTCTCTCCCAACTGGGGATCTAGCAAAACTCTGGTTCCCATGCTTTAGGCCCTGTGGGTTAGTGCATTACCTTCGAGTTTGAAAGCGGTAAAAAACTGCATTACAGAAATTGAGTTTTACCCGGTGTTCGACCCAGACGTTCCGGAAACAGGATTCATACTTTGCCTGACTATTTTTTCGAGCTGGTTAAGCTCGTTCACAATCACAGGCACCCTTTCGAACTGATCCCTGAGTTTAGCAATTTTACGTAAGGGATTGACGCCTGCGAACTCTGGATCAAGTATGTTCTCACTGATCTGATTACTGGGCTGATGACCATAGGCATGCTTCAGTTTATTAACCAGTTCCCTGACCTCCGGGGTGTTAAAATCCTCCGGCTTCAAACCGGCAATGGTAGCAGAAAATCCTTCCGTTTCCCGGTAGATAACCGAAACTGGCAAATGGTCAGATAGCCCGCTTTCCAGGTTATTATCAATATCAAGTCCCATTTGCCGTATTTCTGCATGAGCTGCCCATTTTTCTTCAGAGTCCCCATACACCATCTGGTAATCATAAATACACTGCTCTGCCACCCTGGGACGTTCTTTCCAGCGCCTGCTGCCCCAAGGTTTATCTATTCTGTTTCCGGCTCCAAGATACCATGAGCCATTCGGCTCCTGGCGATCCTTCGGCTTGATGGTATCCTGGTCGCTATTGACAAAAAATGACTCGCTGCGCTCAGCCAACCGGGTATCATTTTCCTTATCATGGGTATCGTAATAACTGTTGGAAAACTTTTCCCCCAGTGCCTGCATGGCGTTTTCATACTCCGACTTTTTACTCATCACCCCCTGCTCGTCTGACCGTGCGCTGTTCAGGTCTCCCATCAGGAAGGTGCCATGATGATGTACGTCATTACGCCTGTCGTTATTGCTATCCTCCTCAACCCAGTCTCTTACCTGAAGCAACTCCTCATAGCGAATCGTCTCATAGGTTTTTCCGTCTTTGGCCTGAAGGTGCGTATTATAAACCACGGCCGTTTTATCGTTACCGAGATCCAGCACGATCCGCAACAATCCTTTATTGGCCAGCTGGTCTTCCGCAGCCAGATCAGAGAAAGGCCTGAACGTTGCCTCCTTTACGGGATATTTGCTGGCAATGGCCAGACCACTGCTCAATCCGGTTTCACGGGGGGCAACACTGTGAACAATATGATGGTAGTGACCACTGAGATCCTTACAGAGCTGCTTTGTCGCCTGCTGGTCAAACGCCTCCTGAAAGCAGACAACATCAGGAGCAACGTCAGGATTGCGGGTTAATGCTTCGGCAATCTCATGACTGCGCTGCTGTGATGAGCGCAGGTCGTTCAGATTACGGATAAACGAGGGCATCAGGCCAATGTTATAGGTCATCAAATGCAGGCCCCGCTCAGGATCATAAACGGTGGGTGGAACTGCAGACTGAATCAGGGAAATTTCGTTCCTGAACAGATTGCCGATCATGCGCAGGGAGAATCCCATCATTCCCAATGCCAGCGAGGGCACCAGAAATAGCGTAACTGCAGTTGCCCGGGCTACCTTTCTGGCCCACAGTGGTACATTTTGCTTCTGTTTTTCACTCTCGGAAGTCGTATTGCTTTTGCCTGGCCGTTCATGGGCAAACAGCATTGTTGCCGAATCGGCGACCAGCGAAACCGGTCGGGACAGAAACCGGCCAATATAATGGCAACCACGACCAAAACGGTTGTGAGAATAAACATAGTCATTATCACTGGGTAGATAATGGGTCTGTGCTTTAGATGGCTGAACTGCAGGCATACAGTTTCCTCTGGTTTGTCTGCTGCTTATATCCGCCATCGACAATTACTCTTGCCACTTAATGGCTTTCGTACCGTTTTTTCCTCGGAACTGCCTGCGCCAACCGAAAAATGTCATTTCCGGGTATTTTTTAAAGCCAGGTACTGTGAGACGGCAATTGCATGACGATCAGAGCTGCTTTTTGCGAATGGGAGGTGCCTGCGATCTGATCCATACCAGCAAAAGCTTCGGGGTAAAACTCTTTTAAAGTCCTTAAGAAGCCAATCCATGCAGCCTAACTTTGAAAACGTTGTTTACCAACTTGAAAACAACATCTTCCCTGAAAACTGGGAGTGGATCACCTGTTCCACACAGGCCAAAATGGTGCGCAATAATGATTGCCCTGCTCGCTATTTCAAAGAGTTTATAAACAAGAGCAACTTGGAAAAACTTAAGTCCAAAGTCAGAGGCACTCGTTTTGAATTTTGGGTGAAACAGGGCGAGACGGTCAACTCTCCCAGACTCATCTCTGACAAGCCCTGGCTCTGCTCAATACCATAGACCACTGCTCTGCCAACTACTTCGAAGGCATTGCGCAGTGGCGTGCCTTGTCTAGCCAGCTAATCTGCCAGATCAATCAGGGTGCTGAATCCAATACGAGCAGCTTCTTGCATGTTTTCTTTCTTGGAATGGATATGTGGAGTTATATCAGCAAAGGCTCGCAGGCAGTCTTTGAAAGTATCTGCTTAATAAAACAGTGCTTCCTTATCTTCCTGATTGTCCTTGTTGTATGTGGGTAACCTTAGACTTTACAGCCTGATACCACACTTCTTACATGCAGGAATCCGAAATACCTTCACTAACCAATCAGACATCCTAACACCCCCTCGCCAGAGAATCGCTCTCCAATCACTGACCAATATTCAGAAACAGTGTAACCAGAGGTTCGTTAATATAATAATTGCTTCGCCCCATTTTTTGCTTAATCAAAAACCCCTTACCACACAGCTGATTCAGGTATTTGGTGGCAGTCAGTCGGCTGACATTCAGTTCTTTCTCAATAAACTCTATTTTTGTGTAAGGGTGACAGAACAGATGGTTGAGCAGATCCTGACTGTAAATTTTGGGGAGTTCTTTACGCATTCTATGCTTTACAGCCTGCATCCGGTTTTTTATTTCATCAATCAGAGTTGTTGTTTCTTTTGATGTTTCTGATATGGCTTCAAGCATGAACAGTAACCAGCCTTCCCACTCCTCATGGTCTCTCACTGCTTGTAATCGTGAGTAGTACTCAGCCTTGTTGCGAATAATATAACGGCTTAAGTAGAGCACTGGCAGGTCCAGTAACTGTTGAGTGATCAGGTAAAGGATATTGATGATTCGACCTGTTCGGCCATTCCCGTCGTAAAATGGATGAATACTCTCAAACTGGAAGTGGATAACCGCCATTTTTACCAGTGGATCATTGTCTGAAAGCTCATGGTCGTTGAGATAAGCCACCAGGTTTGCCATCAGTGACTCAACCTTTTCCGGATTTTGAGGAGGGGTATAGACGACTTCACCCGTAGAGGTGTTTTTTAATTCAGTTCCAGGCAGTTTGCGTAAGCCTGCCCTGTTTTCTTCCAGTGTTTGCTGAATATCGAGAATGTCCTGAAAGCGAAGCATCCCTGTTTTCCTGACAGTGTCGAAGCCACGACTCAATGCTCTGGCGTAATTTTTAACTTCCTTGGTTGCAGGGCTATAGGGTGACACTGTCAGGTCGTTTTTAAACAGTTCATCATGAGTTGTGACAATATTCTCCACTTCTGAGCTGTCTTTGGCTTCCTGAAGCGTCAGGGTGCTGACCAAAATGGTTTCATTAGGAATGGAGCGAACTACACCTTTCAGTTCTGCCAGATGCCGGTGAGCTAAAGCCAGTTTTTTTAATACCTGCCGTGTTTCCAGCTCATTTTCTCTGGGCAGGGGAAGCCCTTCCGGTTGATAAGGGGCCACAGTTACTCCCAATATGTATAGGAAAGTGCCGTTTTCTATACAGGTTATCAGAACATGTATAGAAAACCGATATTCTCTATACATATTTGTTGGATCTGTATAGAAAAACAGGACTTCTTATACATGTTCAGCGCTCAGGCAAATGAAGGAAATTACTGACTTAAAGCCTGCTTCACAGCCAACCTCACCTGCTGCGGCGCAGTCCCGCCTATATGATCCCTCGCAGCAACAGACCCTTCCAGTGTCAACACATCAAACACATCTTCCTTAATAGAGTCTGAGAAAACCGTGAGTTCTTCCAGAGTCATCTCTGACAAGTCCTTGTTCTTCTCAATGCCGTAGGCCACTGCTTTGCCAACCACTTCGTGGGCGTTGCGAAATGGCACGCCCTGTCTGACCAGGTAGTCTGCCAGATCGGTCGCGGTGCTGAATCCGCGGCGAGCCGCCTCTTTCATGTTTTCTTTCCTGGACTGGATGTGTGGAACCATATCGGCAAAGGCTCGCAGGCAGTCTTTTAGGGTATCTACGGTATCAAACAGTGGTTCCTTATCTTCCTGATTGTCTTTGTTGTAGGCCAGTGGCTGAGATTTCATCAGCGTCAGCAGGCTAACCAGGTGACCATTCACCCTTCCTGTCTTACCTCTTACCAGTTCGGGGACATCCGGGTTTTTCTTTTGGGGCATGATGGATGAACCGGTACAGAAACGATCGGGCAGATCAATAAAATTAAACTGGGCTGATGTCCAAAGTACCAGCTCTTCCGACATACGCGACAGGTGCGTCATCAGCAGTGCACCCACCGAACAAAATTCTATGGCGAAGTCCCTGTCGCTGACAGAGTCCAGTGAGTTTCTGGATGGGCGATCAAAACCTAAAGCCTTGGCAGTGAATTCACGATCAATCGGATAGGTTGTGCCTGCCAGTGCAGCTGCTCCCAGAGGCGATACGTTAACCCGCTTTCTGCAGTCCTGTAGACGTTCGCTGTCTCTTACCAGCATTTCATACCAGGCCATCAGATGATGTCCAAATGTCACGGGTTGTGCGGTTTGCAGATGAGTGAAGCCCGGCATAATGGTGTCAGCTTCCTGCTCTGCCAGATTCACCAGACCTGTCTGCAAACGTTTTAACTCATCACCTATATGGTCAATTTCTTCCCTGAGCCACAGACGAATATCGGTCGCTACCTGATCGTTTCTGGAACGGCCGGTGTGCAGTTTCTTACCCGCATCACCAATTCTGTCTGTCAGTCTGGCTTCAATATTCATATGAATATCTTCCAGCTCGATAGACCAGTCGATGTTGTTGTTTTCTATATCTTTCAGAATGCTTTCGAGCCCATCCAGAATGGCTGACAGCTCATCCTGGCTCAGAATGCCTGATTTTTGCAGCATTCGAGCATGAGCCATCGAGCCTTCTATATCGTGACGATAAAGGCGACGATCAAAATCAATGGAGGCGGTGAATCGAGCAACAAATGCATCCACACCCTCGCTGAACCTTCCGCCCCACTGCTGATTGCTGCTATCAGACATGTTCTACCTCTTTCTTTGTTGGCTCATGGCTGTTGGTTAGCTCATGGCTGTTTTGCGTTCTGCAGGCTGATTTCTTGATGCCAGCAGCATCATTGTTCTGATTTTTATAGCCAGCCTGTGGATGACTGAAGCTGGCTGCGGCATTATAAGGGTAACCGGGTGATTTTACATAGCGCACCCAACCAAATAAGAATAATTATTCTATTTTTGTGAATTTTTATAAATTTTCAAATACCAGAGACAGGATGCTCCCTCTTGCCATTTAAAACCACCAGGAACCAGGATGAAGACGACTTTTTCCTGCCGGATTTATGCTCTCCCGGTGCCGTCTTTATGTTGGTTCTGGTCTCTGAGCTTTTTGTCCTTATTCAGGTACTCACTTTGCCCGGCCCGGGTGATCTTGACTGGAACCGTCTGGCCATGACTTCCATGTTTGTCCAGTGGATCTCTCTGGTCTCAGGTGCTGTTCTTTGCCGACTCAGGCCCATTCTGAAGCGTCAGAAGCTGACAGTTATCATCAGCAGCTGTCTTGGCGTCGTGGCTACCACCACGCTGATATTCACGCTCGCAGCCCAATGGTTTCTGTGGCGGGATGCTTTTATTGACACCTACCCGGAATGGACCCAGCTGATCAGACATGTCACTGTTGCCCTCATCATCACAGCCATGCTGCTGCGCTATTTCTATGTTCAACAGGAAGCCAGAAAAGAGCAGAAAGCCAGCCACACCGCTCGCTTTGAGGCTTTGCAGGCTCGAATCCGCCCTCACTTTCTTTTTAATTCGATGAATATCATTGCCAGTCTGATTCATATTGACCAGGACAAGGCCGAGCAGGCCGTTGAAGATTTATCGGACCTCTTTCGCTCCAGCCTTCAGGATCATGGCAAGAATATTACCCTGAGTCGGGAAATCGAGCTCTGTCAGCGCTATTTAAGAATTGAGCAGCACAGGCTGGGAGACCGTCTGCAGACCCGGTGGAATATTGAGTTAACCCCTGAAGAGGTTGACATTCCGCCCCTTACTCTGCAGCCCATTGTTGAAAATGCGGTTTATCATGGCATCCAGCCACTGGAAAAAGGTGGCACTGTGAGTGTAGATATTCGCAGGAGCAACGATAACATCACTATCAGAGTCCGAAACCCGGTCCAGAGTAGCCCTTCCAGTTTTGCCAAAGGGGCTCAGGGTAATCAGTTGGCTCTGGCAAATATCCGCTCCAGACTGAATATGCTTTTTGGTAACAAAGCCAGTGTAGAAGCTCAGCTGTTTGAGGGTGAGAGTGGAAATACCCAGGAGTTTGAAACATTGATCACTTACCCTTACGGTGGCGATAACCATGAACATACTGATCACCGATGATGAACCGCTGGCAAGAGACCGTCTGCGACATTTGTTGGGACGTTTAGAAGGCTTTCAGGCTCTGGAGTACGATGCAGGTAATGGCATTGAAGCCCTTGAGCTTTGTCGTAAATACCAGCCAGACATTGTCTTGATGGATATTCGTATGCCTGTTATGGGAGGCCTGGAGGCGGCCGCTCATATCAGCAAGCTGGAGCGTCCACCTGCTATCATTTTCTGCACCGCTTATGACACTCACGCCATTGAAGCTTTTCAGGTTCAGGCGGTTGGCTATCTGCTGAAGCCTGTCAAGCTTGAAGATCTGCAACAAGCGCTGACCGGAGCCGCTAAAGTTAATCGATTGCAGCTGGCCAGCCTGAAAGATAATCTGAACGATAACGCCCGCAGCCATATCGCAGCCAAGACGCTCAGAGGGATAGAGCTGGTTCCTCTGGATGATATCTACTACTTTATGGCAGACAGCAAATACATCACGGTCTATCACAAGAACGGTGAAGTGCTCATTGATGACCCACTGAAAGACTTGGAGTCCGAGTTTAGTTCCAGATTTGTTCGAATCCACAGGAACGCTCTGGTGGCCAGAAAAGCGATAGAGAGGATGATTCGTGACGAGCAGGGTCACTACTCTATCCAGCTCAGTGGTGTCGAAAAGCTTCTTTCAGTAAGCCGTCGGCATGTGCCACTGATGAAGAAGTTTATGCAATCACTGTGAGGCCTACGGGTGCCAGGCTTAACTGAGCCTGGCTTGTGGTAAAAAGTCTTCGCCCATAACCTGCTCAAGTGTCCATGGGCAATCTTCGGGGAAGTCTTTCGTGGTAAAATGTCTTGAATCCACATAACTGTTTAACCCCTTGGCAGCCAATATTCGGGCCTGCTGGTAAGCCTCAAGGTAGATAGCCTGTTGCTTTGACTGCAGGTTGGGATTATCTGCCAGGACCGCTGCTGCGGCATACCTCTGAATTTGAATTGTATCCACCCAGCTGCGAAACCAATGATCCATATCCCTGAGGTCATTGACCTGATTCTGCTGAAAGTCCCATTTTAACAAGTGGCTAAGTAGCTGAATAAGGTGTCTCTTGAAAGCTCTTGGCTCACTCTTTCCCATATCAGCTAACTCTTCCAGCAAATTTCCAAGATCAAGCTCATCAAAACGCCTGGCAGCCAGCAGCTTTTTCTGTTCTTCAATCCAGAGCATGTAATCGGTTTTATAAAGGTCTGTCATAAGCGCCTCCACTGGAATAACAAGCTAGTTGCTATTTTAACCTCCGGCAACTGCCTTCAGGAAAAGTAACGGTTGGTCACAACTACAGACTATCGTATTATCCCAGTCTTCATAGGACCACTCAGCCATCGTTGCCCTTTTTTGTAGATTGAAAGTTTATTGATTGAAAGCCTCCCCATGAAAACCATCCGCATCGCGACAAGAAAAAGTGCCCTGGCCCTCTGGCAGGCTGAATACGTAAAAGAGCGTCTGGAGTACTTTCACCCGGGTATCCGGGTGGAGCTGGTAAAGATGACCAGCAAGGGTGATCGGATTCTGGATTCACCTCTGGCCAAAATCGGTGGCAAAGGCCTGTTTGTAAAAGAATTGGAAACGGCTATGCTGGAGAGCAGGGCTGATATCGCCGTTCACTCCATGAAAGACGTACCTATGGAGTTTCCAAAAGGGCTCGAGCTGGGTGTTATCTGCCCTCGCGAAAACCCACTGGATGCATTTGTTTCCAACACCTACAACCAGCTGAGCGATCTGCCTGAGGGCGCCATCGTGGGTACATCCAGCCTGCGCCGCCAATGCCAGATCCTTGCAAAAAGACCGGATCTAAAGATTGAATTCCTGCGGGGCAACGTTAACACACGTCTGGCCAAGCTGGACGATGGCCAATACGACGCCATCATTCTTGCAGCGGCAGGATTGATCAGGCTGGGGATGAAAAATCGGATCAAATCGGCCCTGCCCCCTGAACTCAGTCTGCCAGCGGCGGGTCAGGGTGCAGTGGGTATTGAGATTCGTTCTGACGATGAATCGATCAAACAGTTTCTGGCCCCATTGCATCATGAAGAAACTGCAACACGAGTCCTTGCAGAAAGAGCCATGAACCGAAAATTAAATGGCGGCTGTCAGGTACCCATTGGTTGCTACTCTGAACTCATCGACGACCAGCTCTACATCCGGGGCCTTGTGGGTCAACCGGATGGCAAAGTCATACTGAGCGCAGAAGTCTATTGTGCACCTTCCGATGGTGAGAAAGGTGGGGTCCAGCTGGCAGAATCCTTGCTGGCACAGGGTGCAGACCGAATTCTCGCAGAGTTGCTGCATTAATGTGAGCCGTGTCATGATAAACAGCCGTGAGATAAGGGCTTTGGTTACCCGCCCCAGGGAGCAGGCAGAGCCACTGGTTGCCATGATTCAGAACCAGGGGGCCATGGCATGGTCTTTACCAATGATCCAAATCCAACCGCTGGCAGAGAGCCAGACACTGCGAGACCGGATTTTACAGCTGGATCAGTACAGTAAAGTCGTTGTGATCAGTCAGAATGCCGCCAGGCTGGGTCTGGAACATATAGAGAACTACTGGCCACAAATGCCTTTGAAGATCCACTGGTATGCCGTCGGCCCAAAAACACGACGATGGCTTAAGAGTAATGGCATTGATGCGACTTACCCGGAGATAAGACAAAAGCCCGGTGACAGTGAAGCACTGTTGCGACTGGAGAGCCTTCAGCAGGTCAGCGGAGAAAAAATACTGATTCTGAAAGGAAAAGGTGGTAGAGAACTGCTGGAGAACACCCTCAGAAATCGGGGAGCCCAGGTGGATTGCCTGGAACTTTATGAACGCCAGAAGCCCGATTACCCGGAAGATTATCTGAACAGGCTGATCAAAGATCATGCTATTAATGTCATACTGACCAGTAGTGGTGAGATTCTGGCCAATACCGCAGACTACCTTTCTCCGGCTTTAAGCCAGGAGTGCTGTCTGGTGGTTCCCAGCGATAGAATTGCCAGAATGCCAGAGGCTCAAGCATTCAAACGGGTTTATACCGCTCGCGGCGCCGACAATCACGCCATGATCTCGGTACTGAACCTGATTAACAGCGAAGGGTTAACGTGAGCAAGAAAGATCAGAACGCCAGTAAACTCGAGCAGACCGAACCGAAAGAACTGGCCAGGTCAGCAGGGCCTTCCAAAAAACAGGAAAGCAAGCCAACTTCAGCAGGCTCCAGAAAACAGCCTCAAAAATCAGCATCAAAGCCAGGACGAAAGCTGTCTGTCCTGGCCGTGTTGCTTGCAATCATTGCACTGGGATTGAGCGGCGGTTTAGGTTGGCGGCTCATTCATTGGGAGCAGAAACAACCCTCCCTTATTGAGGGGCAGGAACAGCAGCAAACCCAGATTGCGCGACTTCAGGCCAGGCTCGCTGAAATAAACAGTGATCTCACGCCTATCAAAACCGAACTGAGCGAACAGGAAAGTCGAAGTGAACGTTTGCTCAGTCGCACCGACAGCCTGACCAAAAACCTTCAGGAACTCACCGGTAGCAGTCTGGATGGCTGGAAGCTGGCAGAAGTAGAATACCTGCTCAGTCTCGCTAACCAGCGTCTGCTCATGTCATCTGATATCCAATCAGCCAAAGCTCTCCTTAACAGTGCTGACAAGATGCTGCTTGAGTTGGACAACTATAATTTGTATCCCGTTCGGGAAGCACTGGCAGAAGATATAGCTTCTCTCAACAGTCTCCCGGATCTCGATCAGGAAGGGCTCTACCTGAAGCTTGAAGCGCTCACCCGGCAGATTGACCAATTGCCCCTGATGGAAAAAAAGACCCTGCAACAACCTTTAGCAACTGTATCAAAATCTTCTGACATGCCATCCGCAGGCACTCCATCTACAGAAACTGCCAAGTGGCAGACTGTCGCCCTCTCAATGCTGAATAATACCTGGGAGAGCTTTGTCAGCCTGTTCAGGTTCACTCCGGATCGCGATCAGAAAATCACCTCACTACTGACACCCCAAGAGAATATTATCATTCGCCAAAACCTACAGTTGATGCTGGAGCAGGCCAAGCTGTCAGTCCTCTCCAGAGACCAGGCTATCTACAACAGTAGCTTGCAACAGGCTTCAAACTGGATAGAAAAATACTTTCCCCTTTCAGGGTCTCAGGCGACCGCAATGCTGGACGAGCTGAAGGTTTTAGACAAAATCACCGTAAAACCTGTAACCATCAATATCAGCCGTGCTTTGAGCTTGCTGAAATCCAGCCAGTTAAACGATACCCCGGAGAATAAAAAAAATACGACAGGACAAACTGAATCTGCACAGAGTGCTCAGACTGTCCAGAACAGTCCAGCCGAAAAAGCACCTGAAGTGACTGACCAGACAACCACAGAAAACCGGACAGAACATTCTCAGCCCTCAGAAGCACCTGCTAATTCTTCAGAGGAGCCCCGGAAATGAAGAGTTTTATCATCTTCCTGGCGATTCTGGGCATTACTTTTGGTCTGGCAAATACCATGATCAGTGACAGCGGCTATGTGCTTATCTCTTACAACACGACTACGTTCGAAAGCACACTGTGGGGACTGTTTCTACTGATAGGTCTTGCCATAGGTGCGTTATGGCTTGTCTGGATTATCCTGAAACTGATTTTCGACGTCACTGGTTTTATCTATCCAATGACTTCGGGCGCCAAAGAAAGGCGAGCCCGTAAATTAACAACCCGCGGCTTTGTCGAGTTCACTCAGGGACACTGGAAAAAAGCTGAGCGACTGCTTTCGCAGGCAGCGGACTACGGCTCGTCACCCTTACTGAATTATCTTGCTGCCGCCCGAGCGGCTCATGAAAATGATGACCCTGAAGCCTCTGCCGAATACCTTCGCCGAGCCGATCACAAGGAGCCCGGTGCAGAGTTGGCTATTGGTATTACCCAGGCTCAGCTACAACTGTCATCGGGTCAACTGGAGCAGGCACTGGCCACTCTGACCAAGCTGCACAAGCAGGTTCCACGACATTGCTACGTCCTGAAGATGCTGAAGCAGGTTTATACCCGTCTGAATGACTGGCAATCACTTGCAGCCTTGTTACCCAAGCTGAAAAAGCAAAAAATCGTTTCCGATAAAGAGTATCGCACCACTGAGCTTCAGTGCTTTGAGGCCCTTTTCAATCAAGCCTTTAACAATGGCCGCAGTTTTACCTCTCTGGAGCAGAAAATAAAGCCTGCAACTCAAATATGGAACAGTTTGTCGTCCAGTCAAAAACACAACTCTGCCATGATCTATCGATATGCGAAGTGCCTGACAGATCTGGGAGCGGAAGAGAAAGCAGAAGCTCTGCTCAGAGAAAACCTGAAGAAACACTACTGCAGCGACATGGCTCTGCTCTACGGCAAGATTAAGGGCAGGGATGTGAAGAAGCAGCTGCATTTTGCCGAAGCCATGCTCAATGAAAGACCTAACGACGCCGACCTGCTACTGACCCTGGGTCGTCTGTCTCTCCGTAATGAACTCTGGGGTAAAGCCAGGGAATACTTTGAAGCCAGCCTGAGACTCAGCAAACGGATTGATACCTATAACGAGTTGGGCCGCCTTATGGCTCATATGGATGATCATGAAAAAAGCTCTCTGTACTTTCAGGAAGGATTGAGACTTGCAGCGGGGAGTGTTGTTGATCTGTTGCCGACAAAAGTTACGGATAAAAAATGACCCGACTCTACCTGTTACCCGGTGCCCTCTGTGGTTTTTTGTCTGTGGCTCTGGGCGCATTTGGGGCCCATGCTCTGAAAGATCAGCTGTCCGAACGCTACATAGACGTTTGGGCAACAGCGACGGATTACCAGTTCTACCACAGTCTGGCTCTGGTTCTTGTTGCCGTTCTTGCCCTCCACTTCAAAGACTCCAGAAAGCTGAGATGGAGCGCCAGACTGTTTCTCGCGGGTATCATCCTCTTTTCCGGTAGCCTGTATATTCTTGCCATCACCGGAATTGGCTGGCTGGGTGCGATCACCCCACTGGGTGGCATCTCGTTGATGCTGGGTTGGCTTTTTCTGGCCATCTTTGCTGTCACCGAACTTTATGATTAATGTTTTTGATGCTCCGGTACTTTTTGCCTACATTAGGAAGTTCATGGAGGTGATTTATGGATAATCTTTACGAGACAGACTTTTACCAATGGGTTCAGAAGCAAAAACAGCTCTTGATTAACCGCCAGTTTGACCAGCTTGATTTGGAAAACCTCATTGAGGAAGTAGGGGATATGGGTAAGAGTGAGCCAAGATCGATAGAGTCTCACTTGACTACCCTTCTCCTTCACTTATTGAAATATGAATACCAAACCTATCAACTGGAGGATAGATGGATAGCTGAAATGGTCGTCCATACCTGGTACCCCAGCATGGATAATCCCAGGCGTGAAATACGAAAATTGCTCAAACAAAGCCCGTCTCTTCAGACCAAAACCAGCCAGTTGATGCATGATGCTTACGCAGAAGCCAGAATCGATGCCATCAAACAAATGAACAGGTACATCAAGCAAAAAAGCAGAAAACTCAATGCCAGCAGCTTCCCGGATGATTGCCCCTGGACTTTTGAGCAAATAATGGGAGACGACTGGCTACCTTGATCCGGTTGTTGAAGGGAGACGTGAGCATTGCTTTTTGATTGATCCAGACTCCACAGGAGGTCAACCATGTCACTGAGTATTAATCTCGTTAAATACGAGGCAGCCAATGATGGAAAGCTCTACGAAACCAATGCTGACCTCATTGAAACAGCTTTTGTCACTTCATCCTTACTCGAGGAATTAAAGAATCAATTTTCCTTAGCAGAAAAGAATATCTTTGAAGCTCTAGGTTCTGAAGATCACTATTCAATAGACTGCTTTAATGACTCGGATGTTGAAGCCGCTATCAGAAAGCTGGAAGAAATTTTTTTATCCATTTTAAAATCAGATGGAAAAAAGTTACATGGCAAGATGGAACCTGATGCCCCTGAAAACCTCCCTTCCAAGTACTCTGACCCCATTAGCTCAGAGGATATTGAAGACTCAATTAGCCGTTTTAGAACACTCACCAACTTGATAAACGTGTTCAAGTTAAAGCACGACCAGTTCAGAAAGGATGACTCCGCTGTACTCAAGGTTGGATAAAGGTTCATGAGTAAAAATAAAGGTAAGGACGGTGAAATGAGAGTCCTTATAACGCTCGCCAATATTGTTAAAACTGAAGAAGACTGCGATGTCACCCGACACACAAATACGAATACCGCCGATGGTGGTGCGGATTTAGTCCTGGAGCACCCTGAAGGCTTACTCTCATATCTGCATAGAGTTGCAGCCGGGGATGAAAATTTGCAATCGCCAGACTTGTCCAGAGCCCCAAGAGAAAAAACAAGAATTGATGTAAAAACAACGGATAGAAAACTGTCCCCTGACACCATAGTGAAGTTTGCTGGGGATATAAAGCGAAATCCTGACTGTAATGGTCATGTACTCATGGGAGGATCAGGACTGTCAAATAAAGCCAAATCTGATCTTGAAGAAATCAAAACTGCCTATGAAGAAGTTGGAAAAACTGTGCTATATATTTCGAACAAAGGCACAGAGAACCTTGAACACCATTACGGCTTACTGCCTGACCATTCAGATGACAATAAAGAGCAAACCTGAATCCGGTAGCCAAAGGTTTCCAAGTCAACACAGTTTAGGTATCTTACGCCGACTTTTTCATTTGCAGATTATGTACCTCTCATGACCAGCTCAGTTGATCCTGATCACACCCCCGATCCGACTAAACGTCGGGAAATCAAAAGTTTTGTCCTGCGCGCAGGTCGTATGACCACAGGGCAGCGTCGTGGCTGGGATGAATGCTGGGACAAGTGGGGTCTACAGAAAGAAGACGGGCCATTAAACATCAGTGAAGCCTTTGGCCGGGAGGCACCTGTCGTATTGGAAATCGGTTACGGCATGGGACTGTCACTGGTGGCTATGGCAAAAGCCGAAAGCGACAAAAACTTTATCGGTATTGAGGTTCACCGCCCGGGAGTTGGCAGTCTGTTGAATGAATCCCAGCTGGCAGGCGTCACCAATGTTCGCAGCTATTGCGATGATGCCGTTGAAGTGCTTCGCGACTGCATTGCCGACGGCAGCCTGTCCAGAGTTCAGATTTATTTCCCTGATCCCTGGCACAAAAAGCGTCATCACAAGCGTCGCCTGATTCAACCCAAATTTATTGCAGCCATCAGACCGAAACTGGCGTTGGGTGGCGTTATTCATCTGGCCACAGACTGGGAAAACTACGCCGAACAAATGATGGACGTCATGACGGCCGCTGAAGGGTTTAAAAATCAGGAAAGTGAAGGTCAATACGCACCAAGGCCAGATTTCAGACCGCTGACCAAGTTTGAAAAGCGCGGTCACAGGCTGGGTCACGGAGTCTGGGATCTGTTGTTCGAGAGATCAGAATAAACTTTACCCCATGCAGAAGGGGCAGAGTTTCAATCGCTGCTCCTCTTCTCAATGCCCCAGCTTCTCCGACAATATCCCGACACAGACTGCGATTACCAGCAATACCGGAGCGAGAGTGTAATGATTGAAGTAGCCCAGTAAATTGCCGAGCCACTGTGGCACAAAATAGAAGATGGCGCCGAACAGGGCAAGATTCAAAACAGCTCTTGCAGGGATTCTCACTGCAGCATGCAGCCGATTCATCCAGCCACTGCTCCATGAGGCAATAAAACGCCCCACAAATGCCACGGCTACCGCTGTCAGGGCCATAGCGATGACACCAAGATGTTCACGAGCCAACTTTGACAGAAAAATAATGCCGTCTGTTATCCATTCCATAGTTCACCCTCCGTTTTGAGTGCGTAAACAATTCGCAACAGATTCCAAAAAAATGGCGTCCAGTCGCTACCTGAGCGAGAAAATCACCCATTCATAAACAGAGCCAACAGATCATTCAGAAAGAGTCGCCCCTGCTTTGTTGGCTGTAGTCGATCCTGCTCCAGCAAACCTTTTTCAATCGCCAGCTGACATTGAACGTCTATGTCAGAAAGTGCCATTCCGGTTCTCTGCACAAACAATGAGTGATCAACCCCCTGGTTAAGACGCAGAACATTCATCATAAACTCAATCGGCAGATCATCCCTACCCAATATCCTGCTGCCCGCTTCAAAGGGCTTATCCATTGCCAGATAATCGGAAGGCATTCTGGTTTTCCAGTTTCGATAAATCCTGCCCGTCTCCCGCTGGGTGATCTTGCCATGGGCCCCTGCACCAATACCGATATAGTCACCAAACTGCCAATAGTTCAGATTATGTTTTGCCTGCTTGCCGGGTCGGCTGTAGGCCGAAATTTCATACTGCTGATAGCCCGCCTCTGCCAGTAAATCCCACCCTTCTTCCTGGATCGACCAGAGGGTATCATCCTCTGGCAGGATGGGCGTTTTTGAATAGAAAACCGTATTGGGTTCAATGGTGAGCTGGTACCAGGAAATATGAGTCGGCTCCAGTGCAACCGCTTTTTCCAGATCTGACAGGCCATCTTGAATGCTTTGCCCGGGCAGTCCGTGCATCAGATCAATATTGAAGTTATCAAAGCCCATCCCCCTGAGGGACTCAATCGCTTTGCGTGCTTCTTCCGAACTGTGAATACGGCCCAGCGCCTTGAGCTTTTCATCCTGAAAACTCTGAACCCCTAATGACAATCGGTTGATACCGGCTTTTCGATAATCTTTGAACCGATCATGCTCATAGGTGCCGGGGTTGGCTTCCATGGTGATTTCAATACCCGGCGAGAAACGGATTCGCTTTTCCAGCTCAGAGAGAAAACGATCAAAGCCTTTGGCAGACATCAAACTGGGAGTACCGCCACCAAAGAAAATCGTATGCAAGGCTCTCCCCTGGAGAGAACTCACTTCGCTGTCAAAGTCTTCCAACAGGGCGTTGACATAAGCTTCTTCAGGAATACCATCACTGAGTGCATGGGAGTTGAAGTCACAATAGGGGCATTTTTTGACACACCAGGGGATGTGAACATAAAGACTCAATGGAGGGAGTTCGAGCATATCGAGAATCAGGTCAGGTGATTAAAGCAGCCAGATAACATCACCGGCCGCATAAAGAAAAAAAGTCGTCTATCAGGAGCCTTCTTTTAACTGCGCCAGAAGCTGCGCCATGGCTTTGGCCCGATGGCTGATACTGTTTTTCTGTTCCCGACTGAGTTCAGCCGCTGCGCAGTTGTAATCAGGTACATAAAAAAGCGGATCATAACCAAAACCCTGATTGCCTGCAGGCGACTCCAGAATGTAGCCTTCCCAGCTTCCGTGACAGATCACAGGGGTAGGGTCTTCGGCATGACGCATATAGACCAGCACGCTGTGAAAACGAGCGGTTCTTTGCTCTTTGGGTAATCCGTCCAGGCTCTGCAAAAGCTTCTGATTGTTGGCTTTGTCGGTGGCATCGTCACCGGCAAATCGTGCCGAGTAAATACCTGGCTGGCCATTCAGGGCATCCACTTCAATTCCGGAGTCATCAGCAATAGCTGCAAGACCTGAGATTTTTGCTGCATTTCTGGCCTTGATCAAGGCATTTTCTATAAAAGTCAGCCCTGTTTCCTCAACAGAATCTATACCGAACTCACTTTGAGCCAACACTTTAAAGTCAAGCCCCGAGAGCATCTGCTGAAGCTCCCTCAGCTTGCCCTGGTTACCACTGGCCAATACCACTTTTTTTGGCTCTTTTTTTAGCAACGAACTCACTGGCCGCCCTCGTAAAATTTCTGGCTGAACTGAATGGTATGACTCTGACTGGAACCTTCAGGGTGTACTTTGATGGTGAATTTTAGCATTTCTTCATTACTGAACCGGAAACCTGCCAGGTAATAGATGGCATCACCTTCTTTTATTTCCTTGAATTTCAGAGCTGACTGCTGACCCAGAAGGTTGGCGGCATTACCATCAAAAGAGGCTTTTACCGCCTTGCCTTCTTCACTATCCCTGACGTTTCTGATAACCATATTGACCAGACCATTTTTTGGGCCGCGCTCCAGATCATACGTTTTGGCTATGCCCGGCTGAATAAAGGTGCTGGGGAAGGCACTGTAATAGACTTCATAATCGCCAAACCGAGCCGGTTTGTCATTCATGACACGGGCTTCAGGCACCCCGGCAGCATGGGCTCCTGAAAAAACGGCAAGCGCCAACAGTAAACTAAGCAGCCTTACACAAGCCATGACTTCACTCTCCTCGAGTCAGATGATAGATAGCCACTTCTCCCATCAGATTGGGCAGCAGGCGGGTTCTCCAGCCTCCCCTGTTGGCGCTATCGGTTACCATACGATTGATGATCTTCAGCTTTTTCTGACGACAAAGATCTTCAAAATCCTTAAACGTGCAAAAGTGTATATTAGGCGTGTCATACCAGGTATAAGGCATAAATTTGGATACCGGCATTCTGCCCTTGGTAGCCAGATGCCAGCGGCAACGCCAGTGACCAAAGTTCGGGAAGGTGACAATGCATTCCCGACCCACTCTAAGCATTTCATCCAGTGCCAGATGAGGAAACTGCAGAGCCTGCAGAGCTTGAGTCATCACCACGGTATCAAAGCTTTGATCGCCAAAATTGCCCAAACCCTGGTCAATGTTTTGCTCAAGAACATTGACGCCGTTTTGAATACAATTCTGGATATTCTGTGGATTAATCTCCAGTCCATAACCCCTGACCTGCTTGTTTCTCCCCAGATCCGCCAGCAGAGCCCCCTCACCACAGGCCAGATCAAGAATCCGACTGCCCTGGCCAATCCAGTCACTGATGATGGCAAAATCAACACGGGTACTCATACGGCAGTCTCCTTGCATTCGTCAGCGACTCGTTTCATATAGCCTGAAACGGCATTCACGTATCGGGGAATGTTCATCAGGAAAGCATCATGGCCCTGGGGGGCATCCACTTCCAGGTAAGAAACCTGCTTGCCCGCCTTGAGAAGCGCATCGGTGATCTCTCTGGAACGCTCCGGGGAGAATCGCCAGTCGGTAGTGAATGAAACCAGCAAAAAGCGTGCTTTAGCCGGAGACAAAGCCTGTGCAAGATCATCATTAAACTTCCGGGCCGGATCAAAATAATCCAGAGCCCGGGTCATCAACAGATAGGTGTTGGCATCAAAGCTGCCAGAGAAATTTTCTCCCTGATAGCGAAGATAACTCTCTACCTGGAACTGAACACCATAGTCGAAACTGTACTCTTCATTCTTGAGTTCACGCCCAAACTTTTGTCCCATGGCGTCATCCGACAGGTAGGTAATGTGGCCTACCATCCTGGCCAGTCCCAGTCCGTTCTTGGGCAGGGTTCCTTCTTCAAGATATTGGCCATCCCGAAAGTTTTCATCGGAGCGAATGGCCTGACGAGCCACTTCATTAAAAGCAATATTCTGTGCCGACAGTTTCGGTGCAGAAGCAATAACAACAGCATGACGCAGTCGTTCAGGATAAGCCGTAGACCAGTAAAGCGTCTGCATACCGCCAAGGCTGCCACCCACAACGGCAGCCCATTGTCGAATACCCAGATGATCTGCCAGTCTGGCCTGACTCTCAACCCAGTCTTCTACGGTTACTATGGGAAAATCAGAGCCGTAAAGTTTGCCGGTTTGCGGGTTGATACTGGTTGGGCCTGTACTGCCATGACAGCCCCCGAGATTGTTCAGACTGACAACAAAGAAATGCCGGGTATCCAGAGGCTTACCCGGTCCAACAAAGTTATCCCACCAGCCAGGCTTGCGATCTTCCATGCTGTGGTAACCGGCTGCATGATGATGGCCACTGAGCGCATGGCAGATCAAAATACCATTACTCTTTTCGGTATTCAGCTCACCGTAGGTTTCAATTACCAGGTCATATTCGTTCAGGGTCTGGCCACAACTTAACTGAAGGGGCTGATCAAAATGAACCGTTTCGGGTTCGACCAGGCCCACCGAGTCAGGGGGAATAGTTTCTGGCATAGTTACTTATCTATCACTTGTTACCGTGAAACACTTTCCAGCACATCAAGTGATGAAAAACGGTTCTTTTGCTCATGGTGCTTTTTGCAAATTGTCCTCAGGTACGCACGAACATCAGACTGACCTCAGTCAGCCCGGAAGCACGATCTGCATTTACATTCGCAGCTGGGAAGTGTATCTATTTGGTGGGTAGTTGTCAGTACGCAAGCCCGGTATCACAAGAGTCAGTTCAACCTGAAAATACTCATTGCCGTCATCGAGTGAGCAGAAAGCAGCGATCCAGGGCCAATTCCGTCAAAGCCAGCAGATGACTCAGAAAAACACCTTCTACCTGACGTGAAGAAAAGTAAAGATGCTGATCATGAATGTATTCGTCAACACTCTGATTACAGGTCAGGGAGATGTAAAAGGCCCTCATGGCCTCGTCTTCGACATTGAGAACAGAGACAATGGTTGCGTCAGGTAGTGCAGTTTCGCTCATGCAAAACTCCTTGAGGCATCTCACCTCATCGCACAGGACCCACTTGGCTGTCCTGTGCAACTCTGAAAAGCATCAAAATTTCTAACTGGCGTCATTAAAACTCCACCGGACCACGCCAAGGTCTCAATTACCGCGAACACGTCCCTGCTGTCCCGACTTTAGAGGCTGTCGCAAAAGCCTCTTTGGAAAAGAATTTGAAGAGACGATTGGTATGTCGGTAGCAGACTGCCCGGGCATTATAAAATGATCGTCGTTTTTAAAGCATTTCAGAAGCGATAGATTCAATTCAGAACAGAGTCATAAACATTCCCCTATCACTCGCAATCTTTTGTAATTACTTCGCAAGTATAGCCTGCATATAAGTAACTTATCTGAACTTAGCCAGAAGTATGTGCTATCGTAGAGCCAGTGCAAAAACCACCCTTAACTTGCACAGGTGCCTGCCGGACTGCTGCTTAAAGAACAGGCTGGCGGCTGTTGGTTACAGACAAGCTGATTTCGTCCGAACTATTCCTGGTGAAAAAGTAACAATTATGTCCATTGAATCCTTAGGCCAACTTGAAAACAAACTTCAGAACCTGATCGACAAACTTGAACTCACTCGAATGGAGCTAGAGGAATTGCGTTCAACCAATACCCGTCTGGAAGATGAAAACACTCATCTCAAACAGGAACTGAGCTCCTGGAGCGAAAGGGTGGGTAGTTTGCTGGGCAAACTGGACAGTGTATCCGACGAAGCTGAAGAAGTGGCATACGAGCAAGCATAATAAGGTCATACTTCAGATTCATGACCCGCTTTTCCGGAATGGAGTCCCTGCCCATTTTGCGCCAGGCAAAAAGGGTTGCGAGAAAGACTACGATCGATCTCTGAAAACTCCTACTCCTCTGTATGATATTCCCTGATTATGCCGCCTGATGATTATCAGGCGGCAAAAGATGCCTACTCACTTTCCATTGCTTCCAGTTGCTCCAGCGTTTCCATCCAATCTTCTTCGATTTGTGCAATCGTTTTTTTGTATTGAGCCTGCTGATCCAACAAAGATTTCAAACGCTCTTTTTCTGAACTTTCATAGAGTTCCGGACTGGCCAGTTCAGACTCCAAATCCGCCAGCATAGATTGTTGCTTCTCCAGTTTTTGCTCCAGAAACTCCACTTTCTTTTTCAGCGGCCTGAGTTGTTTGCGACGTTCTGCCTCAAGACGCTTCTGCTCTTTGCGGGCTTGTGCAGAGTGCGCCAATTGAACCGTTTCAGAAAGGGTTTCTGATTTATCTTCTTGGCGCTGCTGAGTCAACCAGAGGCTGTAATCTTCCAGATCACCTTGAAAAGCTTCAACCCGGCCATCATGAACCAGAAAAAGATCATCTGTAGTACTGCGCAGGAGACTACGATCGTGCGACACCAGTATCACGGCTCCTTCGAACGTCTGTAGAGCCATAGTCAGGGCATGACGCATCTCAAGATCAAGATGGTTGGTCGGTTCATCAAGCAATAACAGGTTAGGCTTTTGCCAGGCTACTATTGCCAATGCCAGCCTCGCCTGTTCACCGCCAGAAAAGCCTGCAATCGTTTCCAGGGCCTTGTCACCATGAAAACCAAAGCCACCCAGAAAGTTTCTCAACTCTTGTTCCCGCGCCTCAGGCGACATTCGTTGTAAATGAAGCAATGGGCTGGCATCGGCATCCAGCTTTTCCAATTGATGCTGGGCGAAGTATCCCACTCTCAGGTGCTCTCCATCATGCCTCTGGCCAGCTACCAGGGGTAACTCTCCTGCCAGTGTCCTGATCAGGGTTGACTTACCCGCGCCATTAGCCCCCAACAAACCGATGCGACTGCCAGGCAGGATATTCATTTTCAGTTTGATAAGTGTGCTGCCTTCATAACCCAGTTCGGCTTTTTCCAGGGTCAACAGCGGTGAAGATATTTTTTCAGGATCAGGAAAGCTGAAGCTGAAAGGCGAATCGACATGAGCCGGTGCTATTTCTTCCAGCCTGGCCAGCGCTTTCAAGCGACTCTGTGCCTGTTTGGCCTTGGTCGCTTTGGCACGAAACCGTTCAACAAACTTCTCCATGTGAGCACGCTGCTTTTGTTGCTTTTCAAAAGCAGCCTGCTGTTGCTGAAGACGTTCAGAACGCATGCGTTCAAAAGCAGAATAATTGCCACGATAGGTATTCAGTTTCTGATGCTCGATATGAAGGGTGATATCAATCACTGCATCCAGAAAATCACGGTCGTGAGAGATAATAATCAGTGTGCCCTGATAACGTTTAAGGAAACTTTCCAGCCAGACAATGGCATCCAGGTCAAGGTGGTTGGTTGGCTCATCAAGGAACAGTAAGTCTGAAGGACACATGAGGGTACGAGCCAGATTCAATCTCATTCTCCAACCACCAGAGAAATCTTTTACGCTACGCTCAATTTGTTCATGGGAAAATCCAAGACCATGGAGCAATTGTTCAGCGCGAGAACGCGCCGTATAGCCATCTGCCTGAAGCAGCTTTTCGTGAAGTTCAGCAAGATTGCCGTGCTCTTCGTCTCGTTCGGCACGCTCAATGGCTTTTTCTATTTTCCGAAGTGTCTCATCTCCATCCAACACATAATCGACGGCTCTCTGGTCCAGAGCCAGAACCTCCTGAGCCATGTGAGCAATCCCGCGACCGGTGTCGATACTGACATCGCCCTTGTCCGCTTGCAGGTTTCCCATAATTAGGGCCAGCAGACTCGACTTGCCACACCCATTGGCTCCTACCAGCCCAACATGCTGGCCGTGATGAATTATTGCACTGGTTTCTTCCAGCAAAACCTTGCCAGAGCGCAATAAACTGACTGAGTTCAAATTAATCATGGCGCGCATTATAAACACTGTTTCACTGGCATTCCTACGGGAATATCAAACCACTGCGGATACAGGGATTTCTATACAACGAGACGTTAATATCATGCAGAGTGGTCAGGCAATTCGAGGTCAAAATTCGGGTCAGGTTATTTCCAAAAAAGTGGCAACGGAATCATTGCCACAAAGAAGTACTCGCAGACAGATGGCGAGAGGGAGAGAGATATTTAGAATTATTGCAGGAGAGGCTTCCCTCTCCTGCATATACCGCTGTAGCGATTAGCTCTTGGCTTTTTTCTTGGCTGGAGCCTTAACAGCGGTCTTGCGAGCTGGGGCTTTTTTCTTAACTACAGCCTTCTTGGCTGCTGCTTTACGAGCCGGTGCCTTTTTCTTAGCAACCGTTTTTTTGGCAGCTGCTTTACGAGCTGGGGCCTTTTTCTTGGCAGTGGTTTTTTTCGCTACCGTTTTCTTTTTAGCAGCAGCCTTTTTAGCCGGAGCTTTTTTCTTGGCGTCAGCTTTGGCTTTTGTCTTTGCTTTCTTCAAAGACTCCTTAGCCTTATCCAATTTCTTCTTGAGTGCTTCAATTTCTTTTTCCAGTTTCTTAACCGGATCTACCTTGCGAGTGGTTTTTTTCGCTGCAGTTTTTTTAACGACTGGTTTTTTAGCTGCTGGCTTTTTTGCCACAGTTTTTTTAGCGGCTGGTTTTTTTACAGCCTTCTTGGCGGCTGGTTTCCTTTTAGCTACAGGCATTTGGTCATCCCTCGTCATTGCCTTTAGAAGTACTTCTATATAAAAGCTGAATAATTTATATCCAGTTTTAATTAGAAAATAGAGTGCTTATCACACGACTGCAAATTTTTTTATGCAT
Source organism: Endozoicomonas sp. ALD068 (assembly GCF_049310145.1). NCBI lineage: Bacteria > Pseudomonadati > Pseudomonadota > Gammaproteobacteria > Oceanospirillales > Endozoicomonadaceae > Endozoicomonas > Endozoicomonas sp. ALD068. Next base: position 5,711,371 of record NZ_JBLYNU010000004.1, on the reverse strand, counting down.
TTTTTTATATAAAATTATTTTTTTTCCTTCAAAAAAAACTTGTCGTCTTTCGTTTTATCATCGGCGAAAGTCATTTAACCCTTTAATTTAAGGCCTTTTTGTAAAAGTAATGTTCCATAACACTTGCTATCTCTCTGTGTTTGCAGAAAGATAGAGAAACACTTGTACCAAAAAAAAATCTGACCCTTCGTGAGTCGAGCTAACACAAATAGCCATGAGCCGGAAGTGCAGCTTGACCGGAACATGACAACAATAACTGCAAAGTCAGGAAGAGCTGCACTTTAAAAATAAATAGAGAAACTTCATGAGACTAAAAGTGCTTGCTGGCATCGCCCTGATGTCCTTTTCCCTGCAATCAGTTACTGCTCTGGAAACAGAGGCAGACAAACTCAGCTACAGTCTGGGTGCAATTTTAGCCGAGCAACTCAAACAGTTTGAGGGCATCAACGCGGACGCATTGTCCCGGGGAGTAGAGGATACTCTGGAGAACAAACCACTGGCTTTTGACAAGCAGGAAATGTTCAGGCTGATCGAAAAGGCTCGTAAAGATCAGGAGAAAAAGCGTCAGGCCCAACTGGCAGAGGAGGCAAAAAAGAACCTTGAAAGGGGTCAGACTTTCCTGAAAGATAACGCCAAAAAGTCAGGTATCAAAACACTGGCAAGTGGCCTTCAGTACAAAGTGATTAAGAACGGTCAAGGCATCAAACCAGCAGAGAACAGTGAAGTGACTGTCCATTACGAAGGACGCCTTCTGGATGGCAAAGTCTTTGATAGTTCTTACAGCAGAAACCAACCGGCAACGTTCAAACTGAATCAGGTCATCAAAGGCTGGACTGAAGGTCTGAAACAGATGCAGGAAGGTTCCGTCTGGGAGCTTTATATTCCTTCAGAGCTTGCATATGGTCCCGGAGGAATTCCCGGAAGGATTGGGCCTAATGAGGTGCTGATTTTTAAAGTTGAGTTGCTGAGTGTGAAAAAAGAATCGCAGGGAAAAGAAGAGAAAAAGAAGTAATCAGACCACCGCAGGTCGAGCAGTTTCCTTAATACTGCTGGCAGATATTCGGACTATCTGCCAGCGGTATTATTGCGAGGCAAGCAATTCTCTGTGGGATTCGTGAAGCACTTCAATCATCTGGTCTTCCAGAGAAAACCGTTCTTCTAAAGCTTCACCCAGTTCGGACAGGTGGGTCTGCAGCATAATGACACTGCTGAGGGACTCACAACCGTCATTAAAATCCAGACAAGCCTGCGTATTTTTTTCCAGTTTCGGCAAAATGGACTGTGCCATTTCTACTCCCCCATCGTCAAAATCAATACCTTCCTGAATCAGTTGTTCGTAAACTTCGAAATGACCCGCTGAAACATAATCAACCAGAATCTGGCACATTTCTTTCAGTTTGTTTGCAACAGGTCTTTTATCATCGTGAAATTGATTCACTCCATTGATTGAGCAGTAGAGAACGATCAGCGCTTGCCGCTCGTTTAGCCAGCGGTCAATGATTTCCGATACGCCACCCCAACGTTCTCTGGCCGTTTTGCACCCCTCCAGCATGACTATTCCTCTTCGTTTGGATCTCATCTACTTGAAACGGGATCACTTTCTCGCCCCTTGCAGCCTGTCGGACTTAAGCGTCCGTAGCGAGGATTGCAAGAAATTGAGGATAAAAATCTCTGTTTCTGAGGAGAATAGCGAGCTATTTGACGAAGAAACAGAGATTTTTAGACCAATTTATTGCAACCGCAGTAGGACAGTCTTAAGTCCGACAGGCTGCTTGGAAACGGCGACTCAGTTGCTAGGTTATGACAGTGGATTTTTTGCGGCAAGAGGTAATTTCAATTTACAGTCAATTTCGATCTTGATTATATTTGTACGATCGCACCAAAAGTCGTTTTTTTCAGGGTTTTTAGGGTTTTTTAATTCTATAAAAGATAAAAGGGCCTGCCTTGATTCAAAAAAATTATTTAATAAAGCAGTCAAAAAAATGGGATTCTGACTCCCGTTCGGTGAGTTCCAGAGCGATTCAAAAAACAGAGCTTGATCGATCGCGTAAATCAGCCATGAGCAGCTGAAACAGTTTTTTGTCTCCCTCACGGGTGAAAATTTTTTCACGGTAAAACAAAATAGAAGTAACCAGTAAAAAACAACTTTTACCTAGGTAAGAAAGCTTTTTCTGGTCAGAAAAAAGCCCTGTTCGTGAGAGAATATGATGGGATCTGATGGTCATTTACTTACTCACCAGATCCGGTTTTTCAAAAAATTACGAATCATTCAGATTCAAAATAACGTTTCAGAAACTCATCAAAATGCGTCGTATCAGAAGCTTTCAATCGCTCCTGATGCTCCCTTGATTCGGCAGCTATGCGCCCAAAATACTCCAACCTTTCAGGCTGAATATTTTGCTGACTGAAATAGCGGGCGTGTGCTTCAGACTGCTTGAGCATCCAATCAATATAACTGTCTCCGCTGTTTTTCAGTGCCTGCAGGATTCTGGCTGAAGGTGTATTCTCAGCATTCAGCAGCTTCGCTCTCTGTTGAGCCAGAGATTCCGAGAAGAGATGAGACTCATTTGCCTTATCCAGCATCTGGGCAACGGGCACCATCATGTCGATTAAACACAATCCCCAGTCAGTCAGAGGGACCGGACCCTGCTCATCATTTAACTTCAGTCCGGGACGTCTTCCTTCTGAAACCGTCAGGGCAAAGTTCTCAGTCACCCTCTGACACTCTGCATGATCAATTTCAGGACTGTCTATCAATGCGACAAACACCAGGAACACATCCAGAAAAGCAGCATCAGCCGAAGACAAACCCAGTGGCTCCATGGGATTGATGTCCATGCAGCGCACTTCAATGTATTCAACACCATAGTTCGACAATGCGGTCAGAGGCTTCTCACCCCGTTTGGCAATTCGCTTGGGTCGAATGTTGCTGTAATATTCGTTCTCAATCTGGAGCAGGTTAGTATTCAGCTGTAGATAACGATCGCCATTTTTGAGTCCGATTTCTTCATAAGGCTGATAGGGCGTTTTAATGGCTTTAGCAAGACTGGAAACATACTCTCCCAGAGTGTTGTAACAAATACTCAAGGATGACTGGGCATTATTGGTATAGCCAAGATCACTCATTCTCAAAGAAGTTGCCCAGGGTAAATACAAGGTGTCTTCATCCAGCTGTGCCAGCGACTCGAAGGCTTTTTCCTGAGTAAAAAAACTCTTGCTGACAGCGGGCGAAGCGCCGAAAAGATACATCAGCAGCCAGGAATAACGACGAAAGTTTCTGATCATTGCCAAATAGGATTCTGACTGGAAATCTTCCAGAGAACGATCTGAAGATTCAGCATCAGACAACAACTGCCAGAATGATTCTGGCAAGGAAAAGTTATAATGAATGCCGGCAATAGTCTGCATCGCCTTGCCATATCGATGCGCCAGCCCTTCACGGTAGATCGTCTTCATTTTGCCTGAATTGGAGTCACCATAACGGGCAATAGGAATGCTCTGCTCACCTTCCAGCAGAGCTGGCATACTGCCCGCCCAGAGCAATTCACCATCAAGGTTTTTGCAGGTGTAGCTATGCAGCTCTTCCAGAAATTTCATAACATCTTCCACCTTGCAGTAGACCGGAGTGATGAACTCCAGCAAAGCTTCAGAGTAGTCAGTCGTAATATAGGGGTGCGTCAGGGTCTTACCCAGCACTTCCGGATGAGAAAACTGCGACAAACGTGCATCAGCCGATACCCGCAAGCCTTCACGTTCGATTCCGTGTTGTATACCACTGAGCAGGTTTTGGTTGGACGACTGCTGTAGTAGTTGCAGACGACACTCATACTGGCTAGTCAAAATACAATTCCAATCCAGATGCGTTTTTTCGAGATCAACACTCTGCCGTCCTCGCTAAGGGGTCGCCTAGGAGCCTGCGAGCATTGCAGAAGGCGGTAATCATTTCTTAGGGCGGACTATATAACGTTAGAATCGGCCTTGCACCCATCGAATGACCGCGAAACCTTCGAGACCTTGAGCAGCCTCCTGGGGGCTGCTCCTGTTGCCTATTTACTTTCTCAGCTTTTTAGCATTGGCAAAAAGGTCAGCAAAAGACCCGGCGGACTGCTCTTTTTTAGCCTGATGGTTGTTTCTTTTGCTACCACGACTCTGAGGCTTTGTGCCACCGGAACGTTCACCACGAGGTTGCCGACTGGCCTGAGTCACTTCTTCCGCCTTGTCATTCATGCGCATAGAGAGTCCAATGCGCTTGCGCTGGACGTCTACTTCCATGACTTTCACCTTGACGATATCACCGGCCTTAACCACTTCAGCGGGATCTTTTACAAACTTATTGGACAGCGCAGAAATATGAACCAGACCGTCCTGATGAACACCGACATCAACAAAGGCACCAAAGTTGGTTACATTGGTGACAACGCCTTCCAGCTCCATGTTCAGCTTCAGGTCACTGATTTTTTCAACGCCTTCCTGGAATTCTGGCGCCTTGAATTCCGGACGGGGGTCACGTCCCGGCTTATCCAGTTCAGAAATAATGTCGGTCACGGTGGGCAGACCAAAGCTTTCATCCGTAAATGTTTTGGGATCCAGAGACCTCAGGAACAGGGAATCGCCAATCAGGCCATGCACTGCACGCTCAGACTGACGGGCAATCTTCTCCACAACAGGATAAGACTCAGGGTGAACCGCTGAAGCATCCAGTGGGTTTTCACCGTTCATGACGCGCAGGAAACCTGCTGCCTGTTCAAAGGCTTTGGGACCAAAACGACCTACTTTCTTGAGCGCTTCACGATCGGAAAACACGCCGTTCTGGTCACGGAAAGCAACGATGTTATCTGCCAGCGTTCTATTCAAACCGGACACACGGGTCAGCAAAGCACTGGAAGCTGTATTTACATCAACGCCGACAGCGTTTACACAGTCTTCAACGACTGCTTCCAGAGAGCGTGACAGCTGAGTCTGACTGACATCGTGCTGATACTGGCCCACACCAATCGCTTTAGGTTCAATCTTAACCAGCTCAGCCAGTGGGTCTTGCAGACGACGGGCAATAGACACTGCACCACGGATAGAAACATCCAGGTCAGGAAATTCACGAGCTGCCAGTTCAGAAGCAGAATAAACCGACGCCCCGGCTTCACTGACGACAATTTTCGTCAACCCCAGTTTTGGATAAGCTCTCATCAGCTCAGCAACGAGACGATCCGTTTCACGGGATGCTGTGCCGTTGCCAATACTGACCAGCTCAACACCGTGTGTCAGACAGAGAGTGGCCAGAGTTCCCAGAGCTTCTTTCCATTGGCGCTGAGGAGCATGAGGGAAGATGGTGGTGTGTTCTACCAGTTTGCCCGTAGCGTCGACGACAGCCACTTTGACACCCGTACGCAAACCCGGATCAAGACCCAGGGTTGGGCGCAGACCTGCAGGGGCTGCCAAAAGCAGATCTTTAAGGTTCTTGGCAAACACCTTGATCGCTTCTTCCTCTGCACTTTCACGGACACGGGTCATCAAGTCGGTTTCAAGCTGAGTAAGGAGCTTAACTCTCCAGGTCCAGCGCACGACATCTTTAAGCCACTTGTCAGCCGCTCTGCCCTGATCTGAAATATCCCAGTGATCAGCAATGACTTTTTCGCAGGGATGTGTTTCCAGGCGCGACTCAGGTTCATTCTCGAGACGAATGCCAGACTGGAGCACACCTTCATTGCGGCCACGAAAAATAGCCAGGGCGCGATGAGAAGGAACCTGTTTGATCGGCTCATCGTGCTCAAAGTAATCCCGGAATTTCGCTCCCTCTTCTTCCTTACCCTCAACACCACGGCTGGAAAGAACGCCCTGGCTCCATAGCATATCCCTGAGTTTACCCAGCAGCTCGGCGTCTTCACTGAACCTTTCCATTAGAATGTAGCGTGCGCCTTCCAGTGCCGCCTTGCTGTCAGCAACGCCTTTATCAGCATCTACGAAATCAGCGGCGGCTGCTTCCGGATCAGTATCCGGCTCGTTGAACAATCGATCAGCCAGTGGCTCCAGACCGGCTTCAATGGCGATCTGACCTTTAGTACGGCGCTTCGGTTTGTAAGGAAGATAAAGATCTTCAAGGCGGGTTTTAGTGTCCGCAGCACGAATATCCTTTTCCAGTTCAGGCGTCAGTTTTTCCTGATCCCGAATACTGTTCAGAACCGTTTCACGACGCTCCTCAAGCTCACGAAGATACCTCAGACGCTCTTCCAGCGTACGCAGTTGGGTATCATCAAGAGCACCAGTAGCCTCTTTACGGTAACGGGCAATAAAAGGGACTGTAGCGCCATCATCCAGCAGCGCAACAGCACTGGTGACCTGCGCAGGACGAACGTTCAGCTCTTCAGCAATACGCTGAAAGATGATCTCCATAAAACCCACTCAATTGTTAGCTTTGAATTTATCGAAAAGGCGAATTATAACGGATGGCAGCGAGTTGTCTTCCTTTCTGTGGACCTTCCTTGCTGTACAAAAGCTCCCGGCAAAAAACTGCCGGACAACTGCTCACCAAAGCACCTATTGAACGACAGTTTTTTACATCAGTCCAGCGGCAGGTCTTCAGCGTACAGGACCTTGCCTTCTTTGGTATCAGTAGACTTGCTGAAGTTAGTGATAAAACGACCAGCGTTATCTTAATCCTTCTTTGTCTGTTTGTGAAAGAGGCAGCCTTAACTTCTGTGCAAATCTATTCCTTGAATCGCACTGGAACAACGACTTTACGCCCTGACTTGGTTGAAACAGGGTTTTCATCCGTGTCTTTAGAACGCTTGCGTTTTGCCTCTCCTTTATCTTTATCATCATCCTCTGATTTACGCTTTTTGGCAGCATGGCTGGATAGTGATTTTTTTTGCCGACGCTTCAAGCCTGCAGCACTACTTCTGTCTATCCTGAGTTCACAGAGTTTATCCCTCCAATTAAAATCGATATCGCATCTGTCAATTTCCATGTCGAGCCATAATACCATCAGAGCCAATTCAGTGTGCTTCATATTGTTGGTCTCACGGAATAAATCATCTAAAACAGACAGGATAGTGTTCTCGAACACTTTAAATTCAGCTAGGGATTTATTCTCTATGTATCCTTCTATTTCGCTAAAGTGAAAAAGAAGGTTCCATAATACCTGCGAACGGAAATCTTTTTTGTTCAACTTATTAGCATACAATTGTTTAGATGTTACCCCGTTGTGAATCATGTAGTCCTTTCCCCATGATCTTAAACGATTTTCGTAAAACAGAGATACATCCTCAATTTCAAAGTTAAAATAAGACAAATCTTTTTCCTTGAGCAGCCAACTTTCAACATCCAAATGATTGTTGTTTTTTATGAGCCCATGTTTGATCCAGAGCTTGGCGAGTTTTGCTATTCTGCTGCCTTCAGTTACCTCCAACATTGCTCTCAATACCAGCTCTAATGCCGGGTCGAACTTTGCCAGCATTTCGGAGAAGTCCTCATTGGATTCGTCAGAGCTCGGGATAGACCTTAGTGCATCATCAACTTCATGCATTATCATCCATACGATCAAAGGACAATTTTCAGGTATATGATCTGTGGTAACCTCTTCCCATGTTATTCCCAGAAAAGCTGCCTCAACTTTGAGTGCCTGTAGCCTCAACTCAACCTCGGGAGTGTTAGCTGAATTTTTAACCGCTTTTTTGTTACGTCGCTTGCTGACGTTTTTTCTCTTAGCAACAGGAGCTTCGTCTACAACAGACTCATTTTCCGTTGTTGGCTGTTGAGTGTCTGAATCTGCTGCTATCTGCTGAGTGCCCGAATCCGCTGCTGACTGCTGAGTGTCTGGATCTGCTGCTGACTGCTGTGTTTCTGAATGGCCACCATTTTCCACCTCATTACTATTGCTGGGCACAGTCTCTGATGACTCTTTTGATGTGCCAGCCCCATCAGTCACTGGCCTGACTATCCAGGAATAATCCTTGAAGCGGCCGGATAAGAAAAATGTATCTACCCAGCGCATGAACTTTTCATAGCTTATTGAAGGCTCATGGCCAGATAAATCCACCGACACTACACTCTTGCCCTGTATTCCATGAAAATTAAGCATCATGCTCAAAACATTGGGTGGGAGTGGCCTCAGCTCATTGATCAACGGGGGGGCATAAGGCTGGGAAAATATGTGATAAGTCTCATCACAGTGGCCTGCTGCCGATATTAAAGAAACAAGAAGCAATACAAGAAAATGGACGACGTTAGACAAAGTTCTTTTTTTTAACATAAAACAAAACTCTATCAGTTAATGACCATATTAAATTTTTACAAGCTCAGTAAAACGCGCTAAGCAATGCAAACATTACTTGTAGCCTGACTTGTGTAAACAACATGCAATAGATATCGAGAAACTACATCCAGAGCATATTCATACCACTGATGTTAAAACATCGCTTCTCTCAGATTGCACTAAAAGCAGATCAACAGGATGGCACTAAATCATCAAATTGCCAGTAAATGAATGAAATTATTACAAGATCGGGGTAAATCTTGTTTTTTGATTATGGCTTTAAGTACCTAACCAGTTGGTTTCGCATTTTCTGAACGGCGGCTTTTTCCATCCTTCTGCGTTACAACTCTGGTTGCGTAGCTATGGCTACGCGCCCGTCGTTGCGCCTTGAAGGATGAAAAAATCCACTCGCCAGAATATGCGAAACCAACTGGCCAGGTACTTATCGCCAGACTCATGAGCCTGAGAAAGGTTAATTACCTTATCACTGTCTTTCACCAATAGTCGGCCAATTGATGATTCCGAAAGGTAAAATAACGGATAGCACCGGGCTGTTTTCCTTTTGTGGAAAAACTGCGAACATAAAAAAACTGCCGGACAATAGCATTTACAACAGCTATTGAACGACAGTTTTTATTTGCATCAGTCCAGTGACGGGCCAGCGGCGATCAGAGCTTTGCCCTCGTCGGTATCAGTAAACTTGTTGAAGTTGGTGATAAAGCGATCAGCAAGATCACGGGCCTTATTATCCCAATCCGCCTTGTTTTCATAGGTATCCTGAGGATTCAGGATGCCATCTTCCACCCCTTCAACCTGAGTTGGAACTTGCAGACCAAAGTAAGGAACTGTCACTGTTTCTGCTTCATCAATGCTGCCATCAATGATGGCATCGATGATGGCACGGGTAGCCTTGATGGAGATACGTTTGCCAGTGCCATTCCAACCGGTGTTAACCAGATAAGCCTTGGCACCATTAGCTTCCATCTTTTTAACCAGCTCTTGAGCGTATCGGGTCGGATGCAGGGTTAGAAAAGCTGCCCCAAAGCACGCAGAAAAGGTTGGCGTTGGCTCAGTAATGCCACGTTCAGTACCAGCCAGCTTGGCTGTAAAACCAGACAGGAAATGATACTTGGTCTGCTCTGGTGTCAGTCTGGATACCGGAGGCAGCACACCGAACGCATCAGCCGTCAGGAAGATCACTTTGCTCGCATGACCTGCTTTTGAGACAGGTTTAACAATGTTTTCAATGTGTTCAATCGGATAGGAGACACGAGTGTTTTCCGTCTTGGAACCATCAGCAAAATCAATCGTACCGTCTTCAAGGACCGTCACATTCTCAAGCAGCGCATCACGACGAATAGCATTGAAAATGTCTGGCTCATTTTCCTTACTCAGATTGATGGTCTTGGCATAGCAACCGCCTTCAAAATTGAAGACTCCATCGTCATCCCAGCCATGCTCATCATCACCTACCAACGCCCGCTTTGGATCGGCAGACAGGGTGGTTTTACCGGTACCGGACAGGCCGAAGAATATTGCAACATCGCCGTCTTTACCAACATTTGCTGAGCAGTGCATGGAAGCCATACCTTTAAGTGGCAGCAGGTAGTTCATAATGGAGAACATACCTTTTTTCATCTCGCCACCGTACCAGGTACCACCGATAATCTGAACCCGCTCAGTCAGGTTAAAGGCTACGAAGTTCTCAGAGTTCAGGCCCTGCTCCTGCCAGTTTGGATTGGTGCACCTGGCACCATTCATGACCACGAAGTCAGGTTCGAAACCTTCCAGCTCACCTTGTGAAGGACGAATAAACATGTTTTTAACGAAGTGTGCCTGCCAGGCTACTTCAGTGATGAAACGAACACTCAGGCGGGTTTCCTCGTTGGCACCACAGAAACCGTCGATCACGAACAGACGCTTGCCGGATAACTGCTGGGTAACAAGGCCTTTCAGATCAGTCCAGACGCTTTGGGTGATCGCCTTGTTGTCATTTTTACCCTGGTCAGACCACCACAGAGTATCGCGGGTCGTATCATCTTTTACTATGTACTTATCTTTAGGGGAACGGCCGGTAAAAATGCCCGTGTCCACAGAGACAGCCCCCAATTCGGTTACCACGCCTTTCTCATAACCTTCCAGCTCAGGACGTGTCTCCTCTTCAAATAGAAGCTCGTAGGACGGGTTGTAAACAATGTCCGCCACGTCTCTGATACCAAGACTGGCCAGAGCTTCTTTGTTCAGCTCAACATTTGCGCTAACTTCTGCCATTAAGAGCTCTCCCAAGCTTCAAAAAAGTTGTTATGTTTGCATTTGTGATTCTATGATAACCGATGAAGGGGCACCTATGATAGGGGATATATTGGTTCAGATAAACGCTTAAATAGCCTGTTTCTCTGTTAAAGTTTGATTGTCTGAGTTCAATGGCGTGAGGATTTGGCCGGAAGTTCTCCGGCCGAAACGAGGATTCGCAAAAGCTGCTAGGCCATTCAGTGCGTCTTGGGTTCATTACCCCGGAAGATCTCAGCCACATCCTGTACCGTAAAAGTATAAGTCTGACTACAGAACTGGCAACCCATCTCGATCTTTCCGAGATCCGCTACCATGGACTCAGCTTCTTCCTGACCCAGACTGGCCAGTATTTTTGCACTGCGAGGACGTGAACAGTTGCAGCTGAAGGTCACCGCTTGACGATCGAAAACCCGTACTTCTTCTTCATGAAACAGTCTTAGCAAAAGAGTCTCGTGTTCCAGCTCGAGCATCTCTGCTTCGGTTGCCGTATCCACCAGCATGACCATACGCCGCCAGGATTCCTGACGCTCATCTTCTTCCTGCTCAATACTGGCTGGCAAAGCCTGCAACAGAATACCTGCTCCCTGATCACCATTACTGGCCAACCATAAACGGGTTGACAGCTGTTCGGATTGTTTAAAGTAAGCATTCAGACCTTCTGCGAGGGTTTCATGATGCAGAGGCACAATACCCTGATAACGATTGCCTTTGTGAGGATCAATCGTCATTACCAGCTGACCATTCCCCAGAAGACCTGACAGGCCTTTTGCGGTCAGCTTGTCGGTATTCTCTTCGTCCCAGCGCGCCAGAGCACGGAAAGTTTTCTGATCGGTACACTCAACCATCAACAACGACAGGGGACCATCACCCTTGGCCTGCAGGCTCAGAATACCTTCAAACTTGAGGGTCGAGCTGAGCAGGACGGCAGCAGCCACCAGCTCTCCCAGCAACGCCTTGACATTTACCGGGTAGTCATGGGCTGCCAGAGACTCTGTCAGACTGTTGTCAAGAGAGACAATCTCTCCACGAAGGTCGGCATTCTCAAATATAAATCGCTGAGCACAGTCTTTTTGGCTCACGGCTTCTTTCTGGTTCAAGGCTGTATCTTGTTTACTCATCAACGGCTCTATCGGTTGCTTTCACTCCTGACTGGTCAGCTCCGGTGCCCGATCGGGAATAACTGACCGCCTTTCCAGCCTGTGCTGCCAGTCTCTGATATAGGAGGCTGCGAGCATTGCCGGGTTCATTTAACCCGACATTATAGCGATTTCATCTCCCTATCTCATTTGTTGCTTCTACCGACCGATAACAAAGCAACAAGTTAAACACTCGTGAGTACAGAAAAGCATTTTAAGGTCAACTAATTCGGGAATAAGCTATGTCAACTGGTAGCGGAAATATACCTCCTTCGCAGCGTCCGGGATCTATCCCGTTTGTGCCCGAGTCTCAAACTCCATCCTCGCCAGGCACAGGAGAGATCACACCGCACACAAAACCCAATGCACTCCCCGTTGGTCACCGCGAAGCACCTGATACCCCGATCAGCAGACGCAAAATGCTACCGACGTCCGCCACGCCCCGACTCAGTCTGTTAAACGCGCTGGAGAATGAATATCACGAACAGTTCAATCAGATTCTTTGCTTTCAGGCCCAGCGCGATTTTCTGGACTACATCCCTGACCTGAAAAACCACCTTCATAATCCATCACGGTTTCAGGATAACCTGCCTTTTGAAATTGTTTACGTAAAAGATGGCAAAATGACCTCCGTATTACCGCCAGACCCTGAGCTGCCAACCGACTCGGAAAAAGCCATCAAACTCAGGGAGTCACTGCAGAAAAAACTCACAGTGATTGGCCAAAAGAATGGTCCCGAAGAGAAACTTGCACTCAGAAAACAGATAGAAAACACCGAAGAAAAACTGATTCATATCAGTAGAGACATCGAAGAGAACGGTGGCACCGTACCTACTCCCCCGATCCCAAAAATCACACTGGTCATTGACGAAAACCAGTTCACCGTCCGGGCTCCGGCAAGACCAATTAACCCCGGCGAACCCGACGGCAAACAATCGGCTGAAGGTCAGTTTCTTTTGATTCCAAAAGATGATTCCAGACGCATGCCCCCTTCCACAGCCAGACCGTTTATGCCTTTTGACATTCCTGATGAAGACATTCCTGATGAAGACACCCGCATCAGGCCAACTGGACCTCACGAACCGCTTAGCATTTTTGTGAGGCCCGTAGAGCGCCAGCTACCCGTGAACCTGGGAGGTGACTTTTCAGATATCTACCTGACGAGGGAGACTGAGGCTGATCACGGGCAAACAGGGAATATCGCCTCTGTGAACGCAGGTTCTATCGACTCACTATTTGGAGAAGAAGCCGACGGAATAAATGCCCGGTTTAGAGAATTTTTCACCTCTGCCCAGCAAAAAGCCATAAGAAAGGCTCAGCAGGGTTTTTTGGCAAAACCGGAGGGTGAAGTGAATAAAGTGAATAAAGGACACCCAGAAATTGAAGAGGGCGAAGGACGCTCAGAAGTGAATAAAGGACACCCAGAAATTGAAGAGGGCGAAGGACGCTCAGAAATTGAAGACGGCGAAAGACTCTCGGAAATTGTCTTTTCTCACAAAGAGTTCACTGATGGTACGCCTCTGGCAGCCATGTATGGTTTCGTCACCGACGAACGGGAAAATCAGGGGACTGTCCTTGTCAACGTTTTCAAGGATGAGCACTGTCCGGTCGGTATCAGGAAGAACCGCGCCATGATTTATGTGGTGCCTCCGAACGGTTCTAGTGTCCATTTTGATAACAAAGATCACTTTCTCCAAAGTGTCCGGCTAACCGCTAAAAATCTTGTTACTACACAGGACAAATACAACCACTGGGCAGCCCGGGAAGGTCACCCCACCCTACCTGTTCTTCGCACCGGCGTATTTGTTGACGATATTTATCGTCACCCTGAAGCCAGTGAGGAGGAAGTAGCAGATGCCATTCGAGAGGGTATTAGAGATTACTTTGATGTAATCAGTCCTGATCGCAATACGATCAGGGAAGTCCAATACGAATATGGCCTCTGACCGGTTTTCAACGGAAGCATACTATGAGCATACCTCCTTCCCATCCCCATAAGCCTGGCGTTCACGGCTCACAGCCACCCAACAGGCCTGGCAGTCAGCCAGACGATAAAACCAGGCCTGTGCTTCCCAGGGGAGAGAATCATCAGCCGCAAACGTCTCTGGGGCAGCGAAAAACAGCAAAAACCGCACCTGTTCCCAACACCAGGCCCGGGCCTGCCACTCCTTCTCCGACAACCCCGGAAGAAGCCGAAAAGCATTTCATTCAGCAAAGCTTCAGGGTAGAAGCTCTTGAAACCCGTGCAACGCTGGCCAGATCTGCAGCCAGCTTGAGCCAACAGATTGCTTCAGGCATCCCTGACAGTACCGAGACACCTCTTCTGGTCATTCACGTTGGCAGTAATGGCAAGATGACCAATATTATCCCTGCCGACGAGAACATGGGAGATCCTCAGGCTGCAAGCGCAATCAGGGAATCACTGGCAAAGACGTTCACGGAAGTCAGCCGGTATTACACCTTAGAAAAAAAAGCCGCTCTGCAAAAGGACCTCGCCGAAGCAAAAAGGGAACTGGAAAGCAGCGAGCAAACTTTGCTGGACATGGGACTTCCCTTACCTCAACCAAATTTAAAAGGAAGAGGTATTCGCATTGAACCAACCTTACTGGAGAAATCACCAGAGTTTTCCAGACCTGATAGCCACAGGCCTGGTGTGTATGCAGTGCCACAACATCTTTCGGAGACAGATGACCGTAGTGAGGAACTTCTGCTTGACCCGTTGACCTCTAAACTGAAACTTCCGTCTTTGAAAGAAGACCCGCAGCCGGATCTGGCGACTCAGAGCAGTGACCCAGCCATCGCAACGCTTAAGTACTATCAAGCAGAACTTTATCAAGATGACACTCCCGCCAAAGATTTTGACGCAAAGGGAGATTTGGCCGTTCTGTTAAGGCAGGACGACCCGCTCATGGAAGAAGCTTCTGTCGGGACTCCGGCTTTATTACCGAGACAAAACGACAACCGCCAGGGCTTGGCACATTCAGCAAGAAAAGCGATGTTGTTCCCCATACTCATGAATTTAATGCGAAAGTATGAGCATCCTGCAGCCCGGGAGTTTCCCACAGAAGCCATCTATGCCTATCAGGTGGGACTCGCTGCTACCTCGCCAAATACCGCTAAGCTCCTCAAAGGCAACGGCAGTGATACAGAGAGAGAACGTTGTCAAAAGCTGCTGACTGATTTTGAAGATGTGCACCCGGAAGTAGCCAAAGTAGTTGCCATGGACGTCACTGGTAGCCATCAGCCCCGTCTTCATATCGGCTTCGAACAGCCCGAAACAGCGCTCTCCAACAGTCTTCCAGCCTCAATAGTCCGGGATATTGAGAGGCTTGAAATGAGCCGGTTTAATAAACAGATAGCGGTAGAGGATCTTGAGATTTATCAGATGCTCAAACAGTTGATATTCGAAAAAAATCGGCTGGATCAGGCAACTGATATCTCAATCGACCTGACTGAACTCTGTCATTACTGGCTACAAGGCCTCAAAGACCAGGAGGAAGTCACTGACTTCCAGATCTATCGAGAGGGAGAACCTCTGGAATTTATTGGTAAAGTCATCCCCCCCGCCGCTCCCACTGCCGCCGGTGAGTACTCGCGACAGAGGGAGTGGATGCTCAATTATGAGCATCTGAAGAACTTCTATGATTGGGACAATCAGGACGACCTTGAGAACGACCTTGAGGACGAGTACTGACCACGCTTTATCCCTGACCCAATTGTGCCATCACCGCTTCCGGGTTCCTGATCGCTTCTGATACAGGCACCTTGATGATCCTGAGATCCCTGAAACGGTCCTCACCATCCACCGTAATATCCACTGCCAGAAGTGCAACGTCTGCCTCTTCTACATCCTGAGGCGTGATTTCGTTCTCAATGCCCATGGCCCCCTGGGTTTCTACCTTGATCTCATGTCCCTGATTGAGTGCAGCTTCGGTGAGTTTTTCGGCAGCCATATAGGTATGAGCAATACCGGTTGGGCAGGCCGTTACAGCAAGTATTTTCATTGAATGATCCTCTGGAACCGCTTTTACCAGTTGAGCAGACCTGTTTATTTTCCCCAGTAAGGCTAGTAGAAGATTTCACGAGTGGGAAAGTTTGATTGGTATAATCACGACTTGGAGAGATTAGATCAAATCAGCACCAGAGCAATGGTTCGCTCCGATGCAGCAAACTGAAAGGGTTAATCCTGCTCTTGCCAGTCTGCGGGGAGGATAATCTCCAGATTATCGAGAAGCTCACCGGTAGCAGCAACAATCCGGAATCGTGCGAAAACCTCCTGATAGACTGCGCTGGTCAAACTGCGGCTGGACTGGAAAAGTTCATTTTCGCTGTCCAATAAATCTAAAAGAGTTCGTTTACCGATATTGAACTGCTCCTGGTAAGCCTTAACGGTTTTTTTGCTGGATGCTTCATGGAGACGAAGGTGCTCCATCTGCTCACCAATAAACTCACGGGCAGACCAGGCCAACCTCAAGGTTTCTTCGGCATTCCTCAGCATCCTGTCCCGTTGGGCCCTGCTCTCTTGGGTCCTGTAGGCGCTTTCTTTGGAACGGGCCCTGTCAGAACCGCCACGAAAAAGGTTATAACTGAGCTTCAGTACAGCCGTTGTATCTGCGTGAGTGCCCAGCTGACCATCTGCATTATGTTTCCAGCTCTTATCAATATTGATATCCAATGACGGGAAAAAGCTGCTGTCAGTCGCAGATTCCTCTGACTCGGAAGCCTTGATGTCCTTCTCCGTCGCCAGGATGCCCGGATGCCTTTTGACGCTGGCCTGAAGAGCCTCATCAAAACTTTCATAAACAGCCAGCTCGTAGGTGTCTGGCTGCTTCAGATCGCCTGGCATGACGCCTACCAGACTGTAATATTCGCTCTCGGCATCCATGAGATTATTGCGGGCGTTTATCACATTCACTGTCGCTCTTGCTACCCTTCCCTCAACCTGGTTCAGGTCTGAACTTCTGGCAACACCCTGACGGCTGCGCTGGGCGATCTGCTTGAGAATGGAATTGTGGAGTTCCAGATTCTCTTCGGCCAGCTGCACCATATCCCTTCTTTCCAGAACCTTCAGGTAGACATCGGTGATGTCCAGAGTCAGATCCTGCAGAGTATTCCTCAGACGCAGGTATTCTGCAGCAGCACTATGTCGAGCCCGGTCAACACTGCGGCTGGTATTAAATCCGGAAAACAGATTCTGGCTAATAGAAAAAGAGGCTTCCTTACGGGTAAAGCTCTTGTCACCAAGGGCTTCGTTAGGCTGATCATCAGGGTAACTCTTTTTCTGGCCGCCAATCCCTGTCGCGACATCGACAGAAGGCCACCAGCCTCCCCAGGCTACATCAATATTTTCAATAGCGGCCCGGTACCGACTCAAGCCAGCCTGAGCCTGAGGGTGGCTGACCAGAGCCTTATTGATCACCTCACTCAGGGTCTCTGCCATTGAAAGACTGCTGAATAAAACACTACCGACCAGAGACATGCCCAACAGGCATAAACGGGGTAGGCGAAGCAGGTGCACCTGCCTCAAAGACGATCTCGGACTGAATTTCATAAGCATCCCCCTCCGCCAGACAGTTCAGTTGAACGATGTCTCAATACATCGGCTTTTAAGGAGTTGGCTTTAGTGAACTTCCCCCCATTTGTCAGGCTATTAAGCCACTCGCCGTCTGGCTATTCACCGGCAAATTGTGTTAAAAGATGGGAAAGTCTGAATGAAATAAATTCCTTTCAGAATGGACATAAAAAAGTTCAAAAATTTTGAGTCATCAATACTCTTCTTCTCAATCAGGATTGAGAAGGGTGCAAAAAAACTGCCATGAGCGGAAAGACTGACATCCGATCAGCATTTTCATGGTAAATAAAAATAAAAGCATCTGAAGCCAAAGGATCAGGGTTCGGGTGATCAGAGTGTATATGGACAGAAGCATGAACAGCTATGAGTCAAACGCTGCATCACCGGCGAGTCATAAGAAGCGGGATGTCAGTCTTGAGCAACTGAAAGTCATGGTGATAGACGACAGTAAAACCATTCGCAGAACCGCAGAAACGTTGTTGACAAAAGAAGGCTGTAAAGTGGTAACAGCCACTGATGGTTTTGATGCCCTGGCAAAAATTGCTGAAAACCAGCCCAACATTATTTTCGTTGATATCATGATGCCACGCCTGGATGGCTACCAGACCTGCACACTGATCAAGAACAATCATTCATACCGGGAAACCCCTGTCATCATGCTATCGAGTAAGGACGGACTATTTGACCGGGCGAAAGGCCGTGTGGCCGGGTCCGATCATTACCTGACCAAACCTTTCAGCAAAGATGAACTACTGGGTACTATCAGACATTTCTGTCCAGTCAATGATTGATAAAAACAGCCCTGAGCCTTGATGCGGCTCCGTGCAGAGAATTAATAAGGCAACAAAGTCCTAGTGAGCTGCATTTTCGTAGTAAAAAATGTTAAAAAAATCTGTTATAAACATGTACTGAGCCTTCTAACCACTGGTTCTGGCAGGAACCTGATTATTTCGAAACAGAAACAGTCTGCAGCCAGCGCAAGGAAATACCCAGATTGCAACGAAGAACATTCGGTATTTCCATGGTAAAAAAAGAACGGCTAATAACAATGAAAAAAGCTTGGCCCTGAGGATTTGGGCAAAAACAGTAACAGGGGAAAATAATGGCAAACATTCTCATTGTTGATGACTCACCCACTGAGTTGTTCCAATTGAAAGCCATGCTCGAAAAACACGGACACAGTGTGCTGACTGCAGAAAACGGTGCCGACGGTGTAGCACTGTGCCGGGCCGAACATCCCGATGCTGTGTTAATGGATATTGTCATGCCTGGTCTGAATGGTTTTCAGGCTACACGTCAACTGTCTAAAGATAACAATACTTCCCATATTCCGGTCGTGATTGTCACCACCAAAGATCAGGAAACCGACAGGGTCTGGGGAATCAGGCAAGGCGCAAAGGATTATCTGACCAAGCCTATCCGTGAAGCAACACTGCTCAAAACACTGGGTAATGTTCTGGAAACCAAACTTGCATGAATACCTCCCAAACAAGCCCCTTTGAGGCATTGGTAGAGCTGGATGCCAGGATCAGCAAATATGCTTTTGAGCTTCCTGAAAAGCAAACACAGGTTGAGTCCTGGAGTGGACTTGGCTTCACACTGAATAATCAGCAATTTGCACTGCAGGTTGGTGAGGTAACGGCCATTCTTCCAGTTCCATCCACTACACCCCTGCCAGGTGTTCAACCTTGGGCAAAGGGCATTTCAAACGTACGTGGACGTTTACTTCCGATCATAGATCTGGGAGAGTTTCTGGGTCAGGCCAGAGACAGCGGTAAATCGGCCAACCGGATTATGATTGTCGAGCAGGGGGAAGTATCAGTTGGTCTCATCGTTGATGAGGTGCAGGGTATGGTGCATTTTTCCACCAGCCAGTTCAATGATGCAGTACCTGACTATCTGTTTGACGAAGTTAAACCGTTTACCGTTGGTCATTACCAGCAAGAAAAAGATTACATGGTATTCAACACACAGCGGTTGGTGAATGATCCCCGCTTTCTGAAAGCAGCCATAGCGTAATCAGCTTCATGCTGGATAAGTGACAGGAACCGTCTTTCTTCACCACAGGTGACGAAAGGGGTCAAACGATAAAAAGTATTCGAATAAAAACAATCCAAAAAGCGAGCATTCCGAAGAAGTCACCGGGGACCACAATAATGAAAGGCAATACCGCAACCAAAGCCCAGGGAGCAGGGGCAAGCCGAGCCATTCTGGCCTCGATTATCCTGTTAATAGTCTCTCTTTCCGTAATCACCGGCTCATTTATTTATCTCAGCCAGCAAAGTGAACTTGATCAACAGCACCTGACTGACGCCGGTGAGCTCCGGGTACTCTCTCAGCGTATTGCGACCAGTGCCACCGAGGCATCGGCCGGTAAAGAAGAAGCTTTCGTCCTGTTGCGTGAAGCACGCAATGAGTTCGATGCACGTTTTAGCTCCCTGAAAGACACCAGGCTTTCTGTTGCTCCATTTCTCAGCCCCGGTGACAGTATCGCTAAAACACGGATCGACACACTGGACGCTGCCTGGTCTGAACTGAAAATAGAGGCAGATAACATTCTGGCTGCAGAAGAAACCGTTTTAGCTTTGCACGAAGTGGCAAAAACACTGGGTGAAACTATTCCCCAGCTGCAGGTTGAGTATGATGAGGTGGTAGAGATTCTCCTCGAGAGCAATGCTCCCAATGAGCAGATCGCACTGGCACAGCGTCAGCCATGGCTCGCAGAACGTATTATTCGAAGTGTCTCAAAAGTACTGGAAGGGGGTGAAGACTCCATCATGGCTGCAGACAGCTTTGGTCGTGACGCCAAGCTGTTTGGTCGGGTACTGAACGGTATGCTGGAAGGTAACCTGGCCATGCGTATCAGTCAGGTCACCGATGAAGAAGCCACTGATCGTCTGGCCGAAATCTCCGACCTGTTCGGATTTGTAGAAGGCAGTGTTGACGAGATTCTGGAGACCTCCCCGGAACTGTTCCAGGTGCGTGCCGCTTCTGACCAGATTTTCACAGACTCCCAGCAACTGCTGCAACAGACTTCTATTCTCGTGGACACTTTCGAGAGTCTGACTGACCAGCGCCTGATCAACAACACGGTCATCAGTATTGCCGGTGTCGTTGCCCTGCTCTCTGTGCTGATAATCGCCGTGGCCATCGTAAGAGACACCCGCAGGCGTCTGGCTGAAACTGCAGCCCGGAACGAAGCCAACCAGGCTGCAATCCAGCGACTGCTCGATGAAATGGATGGCCTTGCGGACGGTGACCTGACAGTACAGGCGACAGTAACCGAAGACTTTACCGGTATCATCGCTGACTCCATTAACCTCTCTATTGAACAGCTCCGGGCATTGGTTAAAACCATCAACGAAACGGCGGTGGAAGTAGATACCTCAGCTCAGGAAACACAGAGTACCGCGAAACAACTGGCTGAAGCAGCAGGGCATCAGGCAGAGGAAATAAACTATGCCAGTCAGGCGGTCAATGACATGACCAAATCAATGACCATGGTATCCGAGAACGCTTCTGAGTCAGCCAATGTAGCGGAAAAATCAGTAGAAATTGCCACCAGCGGTGGTCAGGTGGTTCGTAATACCATCGAGGGCATGGATACTATCCGCGAACAGATTCAGGACACCTCCAAGCGTATCAAGCGGCTGGGTGAGTCTTCCCAGGAAATCGGTGACATCATTGCCTTGATCAACGATATCGCAGACCAGACCAACATTCTGTCCCTGAACGCCGCCATCCAGGCCTCCATGGCGGGAGAAGCCGGTCGGGGCTTCGCGGTGGTAGCGGATGAAGTACAGCGTCTTGCGGAACGAGTATCCGGCGCGACCAGGCAGATTGAAGCACTGGTATCGGCCATCCAGACCGATACCAACGAAGCCGTTATTTCCATGGAACAAACCACTTCCGAGGTGGTAAACGGTGCCAGACTGGCACAGGATGCGGGTGTTGCCCTGGAAGAAATTGAGAAAGTATCCAGTAACCTCGCCGACCTGATCCGGAACATTTCCGACACAGCGAAGAAGCAGACAGGCTCAGCAGAACAGATAGCCCTGCGTATGACCACCATCCGGGACATCACCACCCATACAGCCTCCAGTACCACAGCAACAGCCGGTTCAGTAGGCAACCTGGCAGAAATGGCTCTGGAAATGCGTCAGTCTGTATCCGGCTTCCGCCTGCCTTCAGTAGCAGAAAATGAAGCAGTGACTAGAGCGCAAGAAGACGAAATCACCGTTTGATGAGTATTTTTATTCCAGCAGCCCAGGTTGCTGGCACGGAATAGCGGGGGCCGGCAATGGCTGAACAACAGGATTATGCAGGCCTGGACTGGGTTAAGGAAGAGATTGAGCAGACGCTCATTGAAGCTGGCCAGGCATTGGAAAATTACCAGCAAGAGCCAGGCAACCCAGCCCACATCAATGCCGGGCAGAGCGCATTCAGTCAGGTTCATGGCACACTCAAAATGTTGCAGCATGTAGGCGCAACCCACTTGAGTCTGGAAATGAGCAAACTGTCCGAGGCCCTGATCAGTGAGCGAGTGCCTGATGTCAGAATGGCTCTGGAAGTCCTGATGCAGGCCACTCTGCAGCTGACAGGTTACATTCAACAAACTCTGAACAGTGGCGTTGATCGTCCCTTGACACTTCTGCCACTGATCAATGAACTAAGACGTCTGCGAGGTGAAGACCCTCTCCCGGAAGCTACTTTTTTCTTTCCGGATACCCGCTCGCTGATCG
Organism: Endozoicomonas sp. ALD068; assembly: GCF_049310145.1. Taxonomy (NCBI): domain Bacteria; kingdom Pseudomonadati; phylum Pseudomonadota; class Gammaproteobacteria; order Oceanospirillales; family Endozoicomonadaceae; genus Endozoicomonas; species Endozoicomonas sp. ALD068. The sequence continues at coordinate 5,689,381 of NZ_JBLYNU010000004.1, read as the reverse complement.
ATCCTATTGCGTCACCACAACTGGAAAGCCTTGAACGGAGCGGACTGACACCGTTACTGAGAAAAATAAGACAGAAGTATCAGCTAACACTGGCAGGCTATCTTCGAGATCAGAACAGACCTCAGCAGATTAAAATTCTGGCCAAATTGTTTGCCAAACTTCAGGACCTTTCCTGGGGCACCCCTCTTTCTCCTCTCTGGGAAGCCAGTATTGCGCTGACTGAAGGGCTGGATAATGAGTCGATCGAACAGAACATCCATGTTGCTAACCTGCTCAGGGAACTGGATGGCCAGATCCGTCTGTTCATCAGACAGGGCGCTCCCTTTGTCAATAGTCATCCAAATGATGCACTGTTCCGGGGGTTGCTGTACAACATTGCCACTTCCGAAGGCCGTGGGGGTTTCACTGGAGTACTGAAATCACGCTATAACCTGAAAGATGAGCTGAAACGAGCTCAGGCTGGTATTTCCGATGTTCTGACGGGCGTGAATGCTACAAAACCTGTTGTTGAAGCTTTGAACTACGAGCTGACAGGTATCAAGGAAGCACTAGACCTTTACCTTCTCTCAACCGATCCTGATCCACTGGTTCTGGAAAACCAGCTGCCGGTCATTCAGCAGGTGGCAGATACCCTGACCATCCTGGGCATGGAAGATCTTAAAAATCGCCTGAAGCAGAAAAAAGCACTGATCCAGAGTGTGATCAATACAGGTCAGAACGCTGAAGAGCATCTGATGGACGTTGCTGGCACCATTCTTGACCTTGAGACTGCGCTATCCAGGTATGCTGCAGGTGAAAGTCTGGAGGCAGGCGAAGGCGCACCCCTGCTGGAAGAGGTCTATCAGGCGGTTGTCAAAGAGGCTCGCCACTATCTTGAGCAGGGCAAAGATGCCATCGTCGATTTTGTGGACAGTCATCATCACCCGGATTTCCTGAGCCCGATACCCGAACTGCTCGGTAAAGTGCAAGGCGGTTTGTCCATGACACCTCTGACCCGGGCCGCTGCTCTGGTCGGAGCCTGTTCAGATCACATCAGGAAAGAGTGGATAGAAAACGGTAAAACACCTGAAAAGATGGAACTGGAACACCTGGCTGATGCATTGACCAGTATTGAATACTACCTTGAAAGGTTGGGTGACAGAGATCAGGAAGAACATGACGCCATTCTGGATGTTGCAGACAAAAGCCTGTCTGCCCTGCGTGAGACAGATCTTGAACTGCTGATTGATGAGCAGAGCTTTCTCGACGGCTCGATGCCCATCACTCTGGACGAAAATAAAGTACAAGAGCCCTCAACGGAAGAAAAACAAAGTTCTGCAAAAACCACTGATCTGGAAGTTAAGACTTCTTTGACCCTGACCAACAGAAACAGACCCGTCGAAGTCAGCCCATACGATGTAGTTCAGTTCAAGTACACTAGCAACAGCAGCGTTGAGGCAGAGGCTCCGGGTGAAGCTTCACGGTTGGCTGGACCGCAGCAGGCGCAAGCCCTCACTCCGCAAGTCGAAGTCAAAGAGGACCGACAAGAGAACATCATCGACGATGAATTGCTGATCATCTTCATTGAAGAGGCTGGCGAAGTTCAGAAGCAGCTGACCGAAGACGTAACTACCTGGATCAATCATCAGGATGATCTGAACACCCTGAAAGATATCCGCAGGGCTTTTCATACTCTGAAAGGCAGTGGTCGTATGGTGGGTGCGAGCGTTGTGGGTGAACTGGCCTGGTCCATCGAGAACATGTTAAACCGCCTGATCGAGAGAACCGTTCATAACAGCCCTGAATTGAGCAATCTGGTTAGCCGCGTTACCCATATGCTGCCAGGATTGATTTCCGACTTTGCTGAGCAGAGCCAGGTTCTGACCCACGAAGTTCTGGTTTGCATGGAACAGGCTGACGCTTTGTCCCGAGGTGAAGCATACACCATTGAGGACGAGGAAGAGTCCATTGATGACGCCATCGCCAATGACCCGGATATCGATTTTCAACGAGCGGAAGAACCTGTCCCACAGGCAGCAGAGCGGGCCACTATTGATGCGCTATCCAAGCCATCATCTGAGCCAGAAATAAATGTAGATGTCGAGAAAGACGTTTCGCAATCTGTCGGACAGGAAGCTTACGACATCCAGCTGCTTAACGTATTCCTCGGCGAGTCCAGAGTTCATCTGGAAGTCGTTCAATCCTTTGTTGAGCAGGTGAAAGTCCAGGGTGGAAAGCGCCAGATCAGTGATCAGGTACAACGCTCTCTCCATACTATGAAGGGCATAGCCCTGATGGCAGAAATAGCGCCGCTGGCCAGCATCATTGTTGCCCTTGAAAAGAACATCAAGGATTTCAGAGCCCACCTGATTCCGGCCAATGACCGGGTGATCAGTATGCTGGAAAAGGGTCTTGAGCTCATTCAGGATGGCCTCGAACAGCTGGCCCTCTCACCCAGACAACCGGTACTGGATTCTGAAAATTACCTGTCCTGGCTGGAAGCGCTTCATGCCCAGCTCATCACCGAACAGCATAAAGCACAGTCTACCAACAGAAAATACACTGGCGGTCAGGACACCCGGCTGTTTGCTCACAGCGACCTGGGTTTACTGCTGGATGCCGATGAGTACCTCTCTACCTGGCGCATCGCTCTGCCCAGAGATGAGCTGGTAATGTTCCAGAAAGAACTGACAACACTGGCCGAACGGGCAACCGAAGCACGACTCACCGCTCTGACTGAACTATGTGACGTGCTTCTGGATGTTATGAACTATCTGGATAAGTACGAAGACAATCTACCCGGGGTTCTTGCGGCACCTCTGTCCAACGGCTTCGAAGCCATGGTCGATATGATGAATATGATTGCGGCCCAGCAAACCCCGGTTCCACCGCAATCAGTATTCACAGAACTCAGGGAGTCTCTGGAAGCTCTGCTCATCGCTGAACCGATTCAGGCAGGAGCCGTCCCTGAAAATATTGAAATTGACAAGATTGTTCAGGAGGCACCGTCTCCAGAGCCAGTGGTTGAGAACCCTGAAGTTGAAGAAATCATCCTGGAGTCGCTGACAGAAAAACCTGCCATTGAAGAGCAACCTGCTGTTAAGCCAGAGGCTGAAGTTGCTGTCGTTGTTGAAGATGCTGAAGATGCCAAAGATGTTGAAGAATTGCTTCTAAAGCCCTCAGTTTCAGGGATGTCACCTGCTCTCACCATTGAAACAGAAGTAGAAGTGGAAGAGCATGACCTTGAACTGCTGGAACTGTTCCTGGAAGAAGCCTCTGATCTGGCAGAAGATTGCCATCATGCTCTGGAAGACTGGCTGAATAATCGTCAAAACCTGACATCTCTGACCGATCTGCAGCGCTCTCTGCATACCCTCAAGGGCAGTGCCCGAATGGCAGACCAGCCGGAACTGGGTGACCTCAGTCATGCCATCGAAGCTATCTACAGTGCTATTGCCATGGGCAGAAGTTCTGCAGATAAAGCACCGATACACCTGCTACAGGCTGCTCATGATCAGGTTGACCAGATGTTGCTTGCCCTGAAAAATCAGCAGTCACCCGATTCTGTCATCCCGATGGTAGAACAGCTGGAGCAATGGACTCTCAATCATGACTATGAAGCAGAATTACCCTCTCTTGCAACGGCTGAAGCGCATGTAGAAGCTCTCCCTGACTACCTGGGTCAGGTCAAAAAAGAGTCTGACACGACCTGCGAACAGCCCGAAGAAATAGTAATAGACGATGCTCTGGTTATTGATGAAGAAAATCGGAACACAGGCGTCACCAGAGTGTCTGAATCCGTAGAGAGTAGTAACAGTGCGCCTGAAATGATCGCACAAGAGACTGCCCCTGCATCAACACGAATAAACACACCGGTTACCAGCAGCGCAGCCAATACCTTCAAAGGTGTTGAGATGATTCGTGTCCCTGCGCAGCTTGTGGAATCGCTGATCAACCTTTCCGGTGAGTCGAGTATTCATCGTGGTCGAATCGAGCAGCAGATTCAGGACATGGGGAACATTCTTGAGGAGATGAACAGTACCATCGACCGGGTAAAAGAACAGCTGCGTCGTCTGGATACCGAAACCCAGGCCCAGGTTATTTCCACCTTTGAAGAAGAGTACGGCAGTAATCCTGAGTTTGATCCCCTGGAAATGGACCAGTATTCAGAACTGACCCAGCTGTCCCGCTCTCTGGTTGAGTCCGCGACTGACCTCCAGGACCTGAAGGAAGACATCCAGGAAAAAAATCGTGATGCAGAAACCCTGCTGCTTCAACAGTCCAGAACGCTGATAGAGCTTCAGGAAAAGTTGATGCAGGCCCGAATGGTTTCATTCAGTCGTCTGCTGCCACGCCTGCGAAAAATTACCCGTCAGTTGTCGACTGAGCTCGACAAGCCGATCAACCTGAATGTCAGCAATGCTGAAGGTGAGATGGACCGTACCATGCTGGAGCGGACCCTCGCACCACTGGAGCACCTGCTGCGAAATGCCATTGATCATGGTATTGAAGCCTCCGTTAAGGACCGCCTGACACTGGGTAAACCGGAAACCGGCAATCTAACGCTTGCCATTGCCCGAGATGGTGCCGATATTGTTATTGAACTGGCCGATGATGGCCGGGGCATCAATCTTCGGGCTGTTCACGCCAAGGCACTGGAAAAACATCTGATCACTCCGGAAGATGAGCTGACCGACCAGGAAATTGCTCAGCTGATCCTGGAACCAGGCTTCAGTACTGCGGAATCTGTCACCCAGATTTCCGGTCGAGGTGTAGGTCTGGATGTGGTCAATACAGAAATACGTCAGATGGGTGGTAGTATTCAGATTGACAGCGAGCCTGGCAAGGGAACCTCTTTCAAGCTCCGTCTACCCTTCACGCTGTCGGTAAACCGTGCTCTGATGGTCCAGGTTGCAGACAACCTTTACGCCCTGCCCATGCAGTCCATTGATGGTATTACGGTAGTGGACCCCAGTGTCCTGATCGACTGCTACCAGAACAACACCCCTCTGCATTATGGGGGTATCGAACACCAGCTCATGTTCCTGGGTGAAATTCTGGGTGATGCAACCCCCAGAATTCAGTCCGGGCAGTGCCCGGTTGTGATCATCGAGCGGGGCGGCAAGAATCTGGCCCTGCATGTGGATGAAATCATTGGCGGTACTGAAATCTTTGCCAAAAGTCTGGGCCCGCAGTTCGCAGGTCTGGTCGGTGTCAACGGTGCCACCATTCTTGGTGATGGTCGTGTTGCCATCATTATCGACCCTGTCACACTGCTTCGCAGACATCGGATTGAACAGCACTCTGTAGAACTGGCCAGCCAGATGGATGAAGAAGCAGAAACCATCCAACGTGTTCTGGTAGTGGACGACTCGGTTACTGTACGTAAAGTGACCACCCGTCTGTTAGAACGTAATGGCTATTTGGTTGAAAGTGCTAGGGATGGTATCGAAGCTCTGGCCAAACTGGCTGAAAACCGCTACGACATCATGCTTCTGGATATCGAAATGCCGAAGATGGACGGCTATGAGGTGGCCAGTGCCGTGCGTAATGATGACAGCCTGAAGTCTTTGCCGATCATCATGATCACCTCAAGAACTGGTGAGAAACATAAAGCCAGAGCCTTCAGCCTGGGGGTTAATGAATATCTGGGTAAACCTTTCCAGGAACATGAAATGCTGGCCTCCATCGAGCAATTGATCAGTGCCAAAGCTCACAACAATGAATAAAGGAGTAGCGTCATGACGGGCAGTCCTGAACCTATGGAAAGCAGAAGCCTGAAGTCCCGTTTGATCCCGATGCAGCAGAAGCCACTTCTGCTGCCTGCCTCCTGTATTGCCGATGTTGTAGACTACAGTCGTCCATCGGGTAACAGAGAGAAAAACTCATGGTTTCTCGGTGAAATTGACTGGCGGGGACAAACACTACCCCTGATTTCCTTTGAACGAATCAACGGTGGTCGTTTTGCAGAGTTCTCTGCAACGGCACGGATTGCAGTAATGCACAGCAGTACCGGAAATGAGCAGCTGCCTTTTTATGGCATGGTGATACAGGGTATCCCCAGGACATTAGATCTGACAGCGGGTGACGTTCAACCCGCTATCGAGGCAGATACAGGTTCAGCAGAAACATTCAGGGTCATTATCAAGGAAATTCCTGCTGCCATTCCTGATCTTGAAAAAGTGGAACAACAGCTCTCGGCAATGTTTACAGATCACCCCAAAGATACTGCATCACACTGATTGCAGTGACCGGGGCGGTTTCCGTTCTCAGGACTCTCGGGCCCAGTGCAAGGACATGAAAGCCTAACGACTCGGCGCTGGTAATTTCTTCTTGAGTCAACCCACCTTCGGGACCGATCAAAAGAGAAACCGTTTCTGGAGGAACGAACCCCTCCAGTTTTTTATCGGTCCGATGGTGAAGCACAAATTTCAGGTCAGCGTTTTGCTTTGCCATCCAATCCGCAACAGGCTCGGGCGAGTGAATCACCGGAACTCTGTTCAAGCCACACTGCTCACAGGCACTGATGGCTATTTGTTGCCAGTGTCTGGCTCGCTTTTCCTGGCGCTCGGCATTCAACCTGACTTCACAGCGCTCGGAAAAGAGCGGCGTTATTTCGGTCACGCCCATCTCGGTAGCCTTCTGGATAGCGTAATCCATTCGTTCACCCCTGCTAAGACTCTGCCCGACGTGGACTTTCAAGGGGGATTCCGTGACCAGGCTTATTTCTGCTTCCAGGACAACTGCAACGTTTTTTTTTGCCACAGACTTGATTCTACCCTGCCATGAAGCGCCCTGCCCATTAAACAGGATAAGAGACTCTTCAGGCCTCATGCGCAGGACTTTACCGACATGATTGGCAGCACTGTCACTTAGCTCAACGACCTGATCTTTTGCCAGAGGCTGATCGGTATAGATTCGAGGGTTTCTCATGACGTTCTCATGGCGAGGCCGTAATTCTCAGGAGTACAGAAAGGCTATGGACTGCGTGCGGCCAGAAGCGTTGGCCGCAGGATCAGACCAGCCTGAGGTTCTGACAGATGACTCTGGAGGGTGCAGCCTGATTCAGGGCGTAGAAATGCAACCCCGGAACCCCTTGCTCAATGAGCCTTTCACACATCCGGGTAACTACCTCTTCACCAAACTGCTTGATGCTGTCGATATCATCACCGTAGGCTTCCAGCTGCTTGCGAATCCAGCGAGGAATTTCTGCACCGCAGGCATCGGAGAAACGAGCCAGACGGGTGTAGTTGGTGATAGGCATAATACCCGGGATAATCGGCAGATCAATCCCCAGACCTATGGCACGATCAACAAAGTTAAAATAGCTGTCAGCGTTAAAGAAGTACTGGGTAATAGCTGAACTGGCACCGGCATCAACCTTGCGTTTGAAGTGCATCAGATCCGCTTCAAAGTTTTGCGCCTGGGGGTGGGCTTCCGGATAAGCAGCAACCTCCAGATGAAAATGATCACCGGTTTCGGCCCGGATAAATTCCACCAGTTCATTGGCATACTGCAGCTCACCGTTTGAGCGCCCCATACCCGATGGCAGATCGCCGCGTAAAGCAACAATACGATTAATTCCCAGACTCTGGTATTGCTCTAGCAAACTTTTCAATTGCGCTTTGCTATCGCCCACACAAGAGAGGTGAGGCGCAGCAGGAATATCAGTGCAGTTGCGAACGCTTATGACGGTATCAAGGGTTCTGTCTCGGGTGGAACCGCCAGCACCATAGGTCACAGAGAAGAATTCTGGCTGACATTCGGAGAGCTCAATCGCTGTCTGATCGAGCTTTTTAGCACCCTCTTCCGTTTTGGTCGGAAAAAATTCAAAGCTGATTGTCAGCTTTTTATCGTTAGTTGTCATCGTTAATTAAAACCTTTATCACTGTTCTGTCGCTTACGGTTCTCTATAAGCGTCAGGAGCCTGCGCAGAGACGCAGGCTCAGTGCAGATCAGTACTTGTACTCATCCGCTTTGAATGGACCTTCAACAGCGACATTAATGTAGTCTGCCTGCTGTTGGGTCAGCTGGGTGATTACCCCGCCAAAGCCCTGAACCATGTAGCTTGCCACCTCTTCGTCCAGTTTCTTGGGAAGAACCTTCACATACAGGTTCTCAGCCTTCTCGGCAGCGGGTAGATTGGCAAAGCCTTCTTCATACAGATGAATCTGGGCCAGGACCTGGTTGGCAAATGAACCGTCCATGATACGCGATGGATGACCTGTGGCGTTACCCAGATTGACCAGGCGACCTTCCGAGAGCAGAATCAGATGATCATTGCTGCCCTTGTCACGCCAGATCTTGTGGACCTGTGGCTTAACTTCTTCCCACTCCCATGTTTCTCTCATGAAAGCCGTATCAATTTCGGTATCAAAGTGACCAATGTTGCAGACAACGCAGCTACTCTTCAGCGCTTTCAGCATTTCACGATCACAAACATGCAAGTTACCGGTGGTGGTTACCAGCATGTCGGTAGTACCCAGCAAGTCTTTGTTGATGCTGGCAGCAGTGCCATCGTTGACACCGTCAATGTAAGGAGAAACCACTTCAAAGCCGTCCATGCAAGCCTGCATGGCACAGATAGGATCAATCTCGGTGACCTTAACGATCATGCCTTCCTGGCGCAGTGAAGCCGCAGAGCCTTTACCAACATCACCGTAACCGATAACCAGGGCTTTTTTGCCCGCCAGCAGGTGATCTGTACCCCGCTTGATAGCATCATTCAATGAGTGACGACAGCCGTATTTATTGTCGTTCTTGCTCTTGGTAACTGCGTCGTTAACGTTAATCGCCGGTACTTTCAGAGTGCCTTTTTCCAGCATTTCCAGCAAACGATGAACCCCGGTGGTGGTCTCTTCGGAGATACCGTGGATGTTATCCAGAATTTCAGGGTACTTGTCGTGCAGCATCAGAGTCAGGTCGCCACCGTCGTCCAGAATCATATTGGCATCCCAGGGCTGGCCTTCTTCTGTCAGAATGGTCTGCTCGATACACCACCAGAATTCTTCTTCCGTCTCCCCCTTCCAGGCGAATACAGGGATACCCACAGCAGCTATTGCTGCAGCAGCGTGATCCTGGGTGGAAAAAATGTTGCAGGAAGACCAGCGGACCTCAGCCCCCAGATCGACGAGGGTTTCAATCAGTACAGCGGTCTGAATGGTCATGTGAATGCAGCCCATGATCTTCGCGCCTTTCAGAGGCTGCTGATCATGGTACTTCTGGCGGATAGTCATCAGTGCAGGCATTTCACCTTCTGCGATCTGAATTTCGCGGCGACCCCACTCGGCCAGGGAAATGTCGGCAACTCGATAGTCAGTAAAGCTCTGAACAACTGCAGGAGTAGCGCTCATGGGTATGATCCTGTTATGCGTAATTACCGAAAACAGGTTGAAGTCTAACAGTCGCACCAACCTATATCAATTTTTTTTGATATAGATTTCAAATAAGCAACAGGTCGGGAATTCAATCAACCGGCCAGCTTTTTCCTATTGCCTCAGCCAGTGGTTGGCCACATCCAGCATACGGTTGGAGAACCCCCACTCGTTATCAAACCAGCAAAGCAGCTTGATCAGCTTGCCTGAAGTCACCTTGGTCTGGGTACCATCGACCACACATGAGCGGGCATCATGGTTGAAGTCTACGGATGCGTGGGGTTCATTAGAGAAACCCAGAATCCCCTCCAGACGTCCATGGGTAGCTTGTTCCAGAATCCGGTTAACTTCCTCTCCGGTTGTTTCCTGATTGACATGAACGCAGAGATCCATGCAGGAAACATTGATGGTGGGCACCCTGATTGAATTGGCTTTGAAGCAGCCGCCAAGGTCAGGAAGCAATCTGTCGATGCCCTTTGCCAAGCCGGTATCTACGGGGATGATGGACTGCAACGCACTGCGGGTCAGCCTGAGATCACTGTGATGATAAGCATCAATCACCGGTTGATCATTCATCGCCGAATGAATAGTTGTGATACTACCGTACTCAATACCAAGGGCGTCATTCAGTGTCTTGATAACAGGAACAATGCAATTGGTGGTGCATGAAGCACTGGACACAATGCGCTGATCACGACTGAGATCCTGCTCATTGATACCGTAGACAATAGTGGCGTCTACATCCGGTTGAGCGGGCTGTGAAAAAAGCAGCTTTCTGGCTCCACTCTCTATGTGTTGCTCTGCTATTGCCCTGTCATTAAACGACCCTGAACACTCCAGCAACAGATCAATATCGAGACTTTTCCAGTCAATATTTTCAGGCCGGGCTTCGTGAATAAGCTGAATCCGGTCGCCTGCCACTATGAGCTGATTTTCCTCCGACTCTACCTTGGCTGGAAAGCGACCGTGAGTGGTGTCATAGCGAGTCAGATAGGTCAGGGTGTCCTCATCGGACAACTCGTTAATGGCGACAACCTGCAAGTCTTTGCGATAACCATTCTCGTAAAGAGCACGAAGAACACACTGGCCGATACGGCCGTACCCGTTGATGGCTATTCGAAACATAGTCTTGCTGTCAGGCTCATTACTGCTGAATTGAGGCGGTATTATAAGCGCAACTAGTGAAGGGATAAAAAATATTTGCCCTACCTTGTTGCCAGGGCAGGGCGCTTGTTCCTGATGATCAGGCGGAAGTCCGGACTTCAGAATCGGATGTGTCTTCCGGCATCACTTCATCCGATGGCACACCCTTATTCCTGACTATTAGCAAGGATACGAAGGAGAGCAAACCACAAACGGCTACTACCGCTGTCATAGGTACATCAGTTCCATTATGCAAAAGACCAACCACCGCAGAAGAAACACCGCCAATGGTAAAGCGAAGTGCACCGGACATAGCATTGGCTGTGCCCGCAGACCTTGGAAAGTGAGACAGGGCCAGAGCGTTGGAGTTAGGGCCTGTCAGACCAATACAGCTGACGTAAATCACGACAGGAATCATCAACCCAACCAGCCCGCCGATCTCAAACTTTGCATTAACCAACATCACTACTGCGCTGATACTGGCAAGAATGCTCCCTGTTTTCAGGATAGTGAACAGTGGCAGGCGATCTATCAGACGGATATTGATCATATTCATGACCATCATGGCCATAATATTGACAGCAAACAGCAGTCCGTAATGCTCTGGCTTGACCCCATACAGCTCGATATACACGTAGGGTGAGCCGGCAATAAAGGCAAACATACCGCCAAAGAAAAACCCATGGCAGAGGATACAGCCCATAGCTTCCCGGTTTTTCAGGACGGACAGATAGATCAGGAACAGCTGACTGGCAGGAATCACCAGTCTTTTCTCCTCCGGGAGGGTTTCCGGAACTTTTGAAGCGGCCAGCACCATGGCAAGTGCGGACATGACAGCCAGAAAAATAAACAGACTTTCCCAACCCATGAATTTAAGCATCTGACCTCCCAGCAGGGGAGCAATCAGAGGAGCTATTGTCATGACCATTAAAATAGACGACATAATCTTTGCGCTTTGCTGCCTTGAGAACAGATCCCGAACCATGGCAGGAATAGTGACCATAACCGCAGAGGCGGCCATAGCTTGCAGAACACGGACAATAATCAGTTGCAAGCCGTTTTCACAGAGTGAAGCCAAGACACTGGTAACAAGAAAAGCAACCAGACCCGGAAACATGATTTTTCTGCGACCAAAGCGGTCTGAGAGAGGTCCGTACAACAGCTGTCCCAGGGCAAAGCCTACGGTATAGGCACTGAGTGTATACTGGATAATGCTCAGGGGTTCTCCCATATCTTCTGCTATCGCGGGGATTGCCGGGAGATAGAGATCCACTGCCATAGGGCCAAGTGCGGTTAAAGCGCCCAGGGTCAATATGAAAAGTAGCCTGTCACGGCTATGGCTCATTGAAATGCCCTGCTTTTTATCTTCTTGCCTGGTTGCTTTTGGCTCAGGACTGCTTTCGATATTGATGGTCATGTACTTCCTTCGATCAAGCGGATGAGGCGCTGAAATCATTAAATGTTTGTGCTGTATTCCTTCTGTTTGAGCTGCACAAGTGAAAGGTTGCGACACTGCCGTCGCAGGATTGAGGAATAAAAATAAGTTCGCTGTCGTATACAGAAGAGATGGCAGTTTTACACCGCTATCTTAAATCTTATCGACATAAAAAAATATATTTGATAGGTAAATTTATAATATCAGGGTTGCACTCTGGTATAGGCGCTTGAGCTTCGCCGTTGTCAGTGTTTCGTCAGTGCTGATCGCCAAAATCAAACCAAATACGACTTGAATGCATGAGAGGACACAATGAGCAATCCTGACTGGGTTAATCGCTGGAAAGAAGGACGGATTGGTTTCCACAGATCTGAGTTCAACTCGACATTATTGAAATACTGGCCCCAACTGAACCTGTCAGAAGCCCGGTCAGTGCTGGTGCCATTGTGTGGCAAAAGCCTGGATATGGTCTGGCTCAGGCAGCAGGGACTGGAAGTGATCGGCACCGAGTTGGTAAAAACAGCGGTTGAGTCCTTCTATCAGGAGCAGGCACTGCAACCGGCAGTGAAAGAGGCTCAGGGTTACCGACATTGGCAAGCCGATGATATCCATATCCTCGAAGGTGATTTTTTTGCTTTGCCGGAAGGTTCCATCCAAAGCACCGTTTTTTACGACCGTGCTGCTCTGGTTGCATTGCCCCGGGAGATGAGGCAGCAGTATGTCAACCATCTGGCAAACGCTGCGCCCCATTTACAAGAAGGCCTATTAATCACTGTTGAGTACGATCAGGACCTGGTGTCCGGCCCGCCTTTCTCAGTCGAGGAGCATGAAGTCAGAGCACTTTATTCACCGCAGTTTGAAGTAATTAAGCTGGACACACACAGCGCACCGGCATCAACCAACCTGAGAGAGAAGGGCGTCAACGAGCTGATTGAAGTGGTCTACAAACTCGCATTAAGTTCTCAGCCTCCCGGTCTTTTTTGAGAAATTTGCGTTTTTTTCAAAACTAAGAGGGAACCTTGGTTGACTATCGCTGTCTACATGTGACAACGGAATGAAATTCCCAAGCGTATTTACATTAAATAACTTACGGAGATGTTTGAACATGGATATATCAAAAACTGGCATTGGTCCATTAAATTATGATGGTGCGACTATTGGAGAAGTGACTACTAAAGTTACACGAGATAAGAATGATGAGGTTTCTTCGTTTTACGTTTTCTCAACTTTGAAGCTACCACCACAAGTAAATTTACCAGAAAGTTATACCCAAAACTCTGCTACACCCATCGTGGATCGTAATATTGAAGCGTATGCACAAGCTTCAACTTCAAATGAAACGGCTCAAAGTGATAGTAGTGATAGTTTCAAAGCACAAAAAAGGCCATTCAGTGATGACGCGGGCACCATATCTCAACTTTGCAAATCAATGAAAGGTGAGGCTATGGCTATCTCTACCGGGCGCGACAATCTGGAGCCTTTTGCAGAGAGCCTTTTTAAAGTGATTACAGACCCTGAAAGCACTGACGCTGATACTTCGGAAGCCGTAGGGTTGATATCCAAGTTCGGTGCCGATGAACTTGCCAAGCTAACAGTCCCATTTTCTTTTCATACAAATATCACCAGGAGTTGTTACCCTGCTATTACTCTTTTTGCTCTTGCATGCAGATTCGGTAAGCTGGATTTAGTGAAGGCTCTGTACGTGAATCAGCAACAATTAAACCAGACATTTGATATGAAAAATGGGACTAATGGAAAAACAGCCCTCATGCTTGCAGTTAGTCATGGCCATGCAGATGTAGTGAAGCAATTATTAGACTTGGGGGCTGACCCTCAAATTGTTGATGAAGATAACAATTGTGCTGATAAGCTTAATTCAGTTTTTAACAGCAGCAAACAAGATACATACATTAAAATCAGAGAATTATTAATAGACTATCGCAAAGAAAACAATCTACCACCTTTTAAAGAACCCGCTATTCATGGTTATTACATTAAAGATACTGGGGAAATGAGTGCTACTATTAACCTTCCAGCATTCCTTTCTGAACATCCGGAAATTTTTGAAAAATACCTTTCTGAAAACCCGGGTTGTCTCATGCAGATCGGTCGTGAAAGCCCGGAGTTTCTGGTATATCTCCTTACTACACAGCCGAAGGCACTTGAAAAATTCTTTTCTGAAAATCCGGGTTTTGTCAGTCGTCTCCGTCGTGAAACCCCGGAGCTACTGGAACACCTCTTTTCTGAAAACCCGAACCTTCTCGAATCTTTATCCAGTGAATAGTCATGGGGGTGTAACTTTCAGAAGACAGACGACAGACGACAGACGAATCTTTATCCAAGATATAGTCATGGGTGTGTAACCCATGACTATATCTTGGATCTACTCCAGTTAACTTCTTAAATGCTTGAATCTAACAGCTCTTGCTATGAAATAATTAACACCTTAAGTCAAATCCATTGATCTGCCAGATCAGGAGAGCCTCAAATCACAGGCAGGTTTTAAATGCCTTGTTTGTGATCATACAGAGAATTTCAACATTAATGCAGCCAGGAATATCTGAGCGCCAGGTCATGGAGTGTTATCCTGAATGACCCGTCTTTTTTGAGAAATTTGCGTTTTCGAAATGTAAGAAGGAACTTCAGTTAATTAGTATTGTCTAACCTAATGTGATATCAAAACTCACAGTCGTTTTCAAACACAATTACTTACGGAGTTGTTTAGATATGGATATTCCAATGACTTGCATTCAGCAACCACTACATATTGATGTGAAGGTTTCAATTACATTAGATGAGAATGGTGCGATTTTTTTAGGTGTCGGTGTCAAAATCACTGAACCACAGTCACAAATGATTTCACAAGGATATAATCAGGCATCTGCTACTCCCTTAGCGGATCGAAACATTGATCTGTCTTCTAAGGCATATGACGCTGATCGAAGCGACTGTGGGAATAATTTCAAAGCACAGAAAAGGCCATCCCCTAATGACCCGGATACCGAATCTCAACCGTGCAAAACGATGAAAAGTGTTGCCATGGCTACCTCTGCAAGTCGTGACAAGCTGGAACATTTTGTGGATAGACTCGTATGGGTCATTACAAACGCTGATAGTACCGATGCTGATATTGCAGAAGCTAAAAGGTTGATATCTGAGTATGGGGCCGATGAAATTTCCAAGTGCACAAGATCATTTCCTGTTATTAAAAATCTTTACTACTCTGCGATTACTCCTTTTGCTCTTGCCTGCAGATTCGGAAAACTGGATTTAGTGAAAGCTCTGTATGTGAATCAGGAACAATTAGAACAGACTTTTGAAGTAGTCAATGGAACTAATGGACGAACAGCACTCATGCTTGCAGTTATTGGTAGGCATCCAAATGTTGTGGAGCAATTATTAACGTGGGAAGCCAACACCCAAATTCTTGATGGAGCGGGCTATTGTGTTGACTTTCTTAATAGTGCGTTTAGTCACAAAGATAATGGCGCTTCATTCTCTGCAATCAAAAAATTACTCACAGACTATCGTAATGAAAGGAATCTACCACCTTATAGAGAACCCGATGTTCAAATTTCCTTCCTTCCTGACTCTGGAGTAACAAACATTGATATAAATAATAATATACCTCCTTCTCATGCCCAGCTTATTATCAGAGCTATGTTAGAGAGATAATCATGGGTGTATAACCCATGACTTTTCTTGCATCTATTCCGGTTAACTCCTTAAATGCTTGAATGTAACAGCCCTTGCTATGAAAAGATTAACTCCTTAAGTCAAATCCATTGATCTGCCAAATCAAGCGAGCCTCAAATCACAGTCAGGTTTTAGTTTGTTAGATGCATGGCACTGAGCCAAACTTATACCCTTCCAACAGATGGGAAATAGTTGTATGGGAACAGAGTTTCCAGCGTTAGAAGCACTTTTGGGGTGGCTGTTTTTTTCAGACCAATCTACCGTTGTGCTCATCCGAACATGGGTAGAGGCAGCACATAACCATGGGTTGATGGCTGAATACGTGGCTGACCACTTTTGTAAAGAAACAGCGATACAAATAATTATGAATTGGGTAGATCACTATTTTTGAGGTAGCACCTGAGACGCTTTTGAACTTAAAACGATTATTACGGTCAATAACAGTGAAATATCAAGAAAACCATTGAGGATATATCAATGCAACCCACTGGATCTGGATCAGATCTTCGCCTAATGCCAACCTTACGTCGATTTGACGAAACAGACACGGCTGCTCCCCCGGCAAAGAAATCATGCTTGCGGCAAGTTGAAGGAAACGCAGCAGCCGGGAAATCTCTGCCATCCAGTTGCAATAGTGGTTGTTTTGATGATACAGAGACGATACTTAACCATACAATGGTTCTTTTAAAAGCCAGAAAGACCAGGGTAGTTCCCGGAGAAAATTATTCAAACATCATAAAAAGCCTGTCATCTTTCAGCGACTTGATATCCTCTGAGCTTCTCCGTTTTACTCAGAGTAATGGGAACCCTTTTGCTAATGGACAAGAAGCGATGTATTCCCCTGAATCTCCGGATTCAGAAAGAGCAACAACTCCATCATCTCCAGGCACTGAATCCACTCCCGGTATCAAAACCTCAACAGCAGGCGTGGTTCACGGTACCGGTGTCATTGCTACCCGGAGCTTCAAAAAGGATGAGGAAGTATGTGACTACGAAGGACCATTGGTGTACAGAATCCGTAATTCTAATACCGGCAAATATCATGTCTTTACGATGAACACTGTGAACAGTAAGATCGAATTCCCGGAAAATGACTCCTTTGTCGTATGGTCGGGCGCGTCTATTGCAAAATCTGGCAGACCGGCCATTGAAATTGGTCGTGACGGTAAGAAGGATATCCGATTCCTTAATCACTCCAAGGATCCCAATATCGTTATACGCTATTCAGGCAGTATGACTGTAAAATGGGGGGATCAGGACAGTCTTCAACTGAGAGTGGTCACTACAAAAGATATTAAACCAGGAGAAGAACTTTTATTCGATTACGATAAAAATAAGGAAGACTCTGAAATAGACTTCAGCAAGTCAGATGTGGAAAAAACAACCGAAAAAAAAAGAAACAAGATAATCGACAGGGTTAAAAAGCTGAATCTAAAAGATTTACACACTGGGGAAAAAAGATCAGCAAGAACAATGAACAAAGAGATTATACTGCCAAAAGAACTTGCTGATGAAATTGATGAGATCATACAAACACTACACGAGATTCACAAAGCAAATGATGCACCCGCAACTCTTAATGACATTGATACAGAATTAGCTCTCTCTCAGAAGATCCTTCTCAAAATCATTCTTTCTGATAAATCTTCAATTTTAAATGATCTGGCTTCACATCTATTTCCGGGGAAAACCGGACAACGAAAAAAAACTTTTATAGATAAATTAACGCCTAAAAGTATTGAAGAATTGAAAGAGCATTTAACGAATACAATTTTTAATGGAAAACAAACCTGGGTTACCGTTTCACAATTAAAATCGAGAAACTTCTTCTTATAGCAGAACAAAAAAACGGCAGTTGATATCAATCATCTGCCGTTTTTTCAAACACTTTTAAAAGCCATTCAGAGCAATGATTTCCCTGCTATTGCCAAGTACCTAACCAGCTGGTTTCGCATATTCTGGACTGCGGCTTTCTCCATCCTTCTGCGTTCCAACTCTGGTAGCGTAGCTATGGCTACGCGCCCGTCGTTGCGCCTTGAAGGATGAAAAAATCCACTCGCCAGAATATGCTAAACCAACTGGCCAGATACTTATCAGTCCAGAATCTCTTCAGCCGCAGCAACAATATTTTCTACAGTAAACCCGAAGTATGGGAAAAGGTCACCGGCCGGCGCAGACTCACCATAAGTGGTCATGCCGATTATCCGTCCGTCCAGGCCAACGTACTTGTACCAGAAGTCAGCTGCAGCGGCTTCAATCGCGATACGGGCAGGGACTTCCAGAGGCAGAACACTCTGCTTGTATTGCGCATCCTGAGCATCGAAGACGTCAGTAGATGGCATGGATACCACGCGAACCTTGCGACCCTCGGCAGTCAGGGCAGCTTCAGCGTTCATGGCCAGTTCCACTTCAGAACCGGTAGCGATCAGGATCAGTTCGGGAGTGCCTTCACAATCCTTCAGTACATAACCACCACGGGCAATGTCGGCCACCTGATCAGCTTCACGGTGCATACAGGGCAGACCCTGACGGGAGAAGATCAGTGCAGTGGGGCCATCTTCACGCTCAATCGCATGTTTCCAGGCCACCGCCGACTCAACGGTGTCACAGGGCCGCCAGGCATTCACGTCTGGTGTCATACGCAGGCTGGCAATCTGTTCTACCGGCTGGTGAGTAGGGCCGTCTTCACCCAGACCAATCGAGTCGTGAGTGTAAACCAGAATAGCGCGCTGCTTCATCAGAGCGGCCATGCGCACAGCATTGCAGGCGTATTCCATAAAGACCAGGAAGGTGGCACCGTAAGGGATAAAACCGCCGTGCAGGGCAATACCATTCATCATCGCGGTCATGCCGAATTCACGCACACCGTAGAACACATAGTTGCCGCTGGCATCAGCAGGTTTAACGCCTTTGGAACCGCTCCACAAGGTCAGGTTTGAGCCCGCCAGGTCAGCAGAACCACCCAGCAGTTCAGGCAACAAAGGACCAAAAGCATTCAGAGTATTCTGGGAAGCTTTACGACTGGCCACTTTCTCACCTTCTACCTGACAGGATTTAATGAAATCATCGGCCTTTGCAGAAAAGTCAGCAGGCAGTTCACCTTTTTGACGTCGAAGGTATTCAGCAGCAAGTTCCGGGTGAGCAGCCTGATAAGTAGCAAACTTTTCGTTCCATGCGCTTTCTTTGGCAGCACCGGCTTCTTTGGCATCCCATTGGCTGTAGATGTCGGACGGGATTTCGAAAGCAGGGTGTTCCCAACCCAGACGCTCGCGGGTCAGTTTGATCTCTTCGTCACCCAGAGGTGCACCGTGGCACTCTTCCTTGCCTTCCTTATTGGGAGAACCAAAACCGATGACAGTCTTGCAGCAGATCAGGGTAGGTTTGGTTTTTTCAGCTCGACCGGCCTCAATAGCAGCACGGATCGCTTCCGGATCGTGACCGTCAATATTTGGAACAACGTGCCAGTTGTAAGATTCGAAACGCTGAACGGTGTCGTCGGTGAACCAGCCTTCTACTTCGCCATCAATAGAGATGCCGTTGTCGTCGTAGAAAACGATCAGTTTACCCAGCTCCAGAGTCCCTGCCAGCGAGCACACCTCGTGGGAGATACCTTCCATCATGCAGCCGTCGCCCATGAAGACATAGGTGTTGTGGTCAACAATTTCGTGACCTTCACGGTTGAACTGTGCAGCCAGGGTCTTTTCAGCAACAGCCATACCCACGGCATTGGCAATACCCTGCCCCAGAGGACCGGTAGTGGTCTCGATGCCCGGAGCGTAACCGTACTCAGGGTGGCCTGCGGTTTTGGAGTGCAACTGGCGGAAGCTCTTGAGGTCTTCAACAGACACATCGTAACCGCTCAGGTGCAGCAGAGAGTAAAGCAGCATGGAACCATGACCGTTGGACAGAACAAAACGGTCACGGTCAGCCCATTGGGGGTTAGCCGGGTTGTGATTCAGATAATCACGCCATAATACTTCAGCAATATCAGCCATACCCATTGGGG
This sequence comes from Endozoicomonas sp. ALD068, assembly GCF_049310145.1. NCBI lineage: Bacteria > Pseudomonadati > Pseudomonadota > Gammaproteobacteria > Oceanospirillales > Endozoicomonadaceae > Endozoicomonas > Endozoicomonas sp. ALD068. The sequence continues at coordinate 5,669,748 of NZ_JBLYNU010000004.1, read as the reverse complement.
CACCGGGGTGTCCGGACTTGGCTTTCTGTACAGCGTCCATACTCAGGGCGCGGATGGCATTGGCTAGCTCACGACGTGAGGACATAGGAATCAGGGCTCCGAAGATCCAGTCTGTTTTAAAATTGGCGCTATTCTAATGCCTTCAGTCGGAAACTGAAATCGCTATATATGACTATCCTGAATCACCTGAACATTTTATTGATAGCTATTGCCTGTGAAAATATGGGGCGTCGGCAAGTCGAAAGTCAGTGATCAGGAAGACTCCCGTTCAGTGAATGACTGTCGTGTACGATTGGCATAGGCGACCAGCGATAGCATCACTGGCACTTCCACCAACACACCCACAACCGTTGCCAGAGCGGCCCCGGAGTTCAGTCCAAAGAGACTTATGGCCACGGCAACAGCCAGTTCAAAAAAGTTGGAGGCTCCAATCATTGCACCGGGTGAGGCAATGTTATGGGGTTGCTTCCACTTCTTCATCCATAAATAGGTGATGGCAAAAATCAGATAGGTCTGGATGATCAGGGGTATGGCAATCAGGAAGATATTCAGGGGATGGGCAATAATCGTGTTGGCCTGGATCCCAAAAAGAAGAATGACCGTGCCAATTAATCCAATGATCGAAAAGGGCTTGGTGCCTGTCAAAAATCGACTCAGTGTTTGTTCGCTGCGAACAGCTTTACGGGTCAACCAGCCTGCAAGCACTGGAATCACCACAAACAGTCCTACGGACAGAAACAGGGTATTCCAGGGTACAAATACTTCTGTTACTCCCAGCAAAAAGGCGGCAAGAGGCGCAAACGCAATAAGCATAATCAGATCATTGATGGCGACCTGAACCAGAGTGTAGTTAGGATCTCCCCTGGTCAACTGACTCCAGACAAAAACCATGGCAGTACAGGGTGCGACACCCAGTAGAATCATACCGGCAATGTACTCTTTACCCAGCTCAGGATTGATCCAGTCGCCAAAAACATAGCGAATAAACAATACGGCCAGCAGTGCCATGGTGAAAGGCTTGATCAGCCAGTTAACAGTGACGGTAACGATCAACCCTTTTGAACGACGACGAACGTTTTTAATGGCAGAAAAATCCACCTGCATCATCATTGGATAGATCATCAGCCAGATCAGTACAGCAATGACCAGATTAATGCTGGCGTATTGCCATCGACCCAGAACCTCAAAAAATTCTGGAAATTGCAGTCCACCAAAAAGCCCTGCAAAAATACCCAAAGCAACCCAGAGGCTGAGATAGCGTTCAAAAATACCCATAAGCTGACCTCATATTCTTAAATCGCCAGATGTCGCGGCAAAAGCTATTATCGGTGGACTGGGTGGAAAGTCTATCGGTTTCAGGGTTGCCTGGACCAGACGCGGATTTTATCGATTTCCTCTTTATCAATGCTCAGGGACTCCAGGAATTCCTGATGTGCCTGCGGCTCCATTTTTTCAAACTGCTGATGCCAGCTTTTCATATCCTCCTCGCTGAACCCGGCCGCTTTCATAATCTCTACCCAACGATCTTTGTTGACCATATTTTGCTCCAGTAATGAAGGTTGTTTAAGAAGCAACACGATAGCCTTTTGCTGTTGACGCAACTTCTGGATCTCGTGCTCAAGAGCCATCAGCTGGCCACGCAAAATGCGTTCCTGCTCCATTTCGTCTTCACCGTCGAGAAGCCGTACAATATTGCTGATCGGTATTCCGAAAGCACGATAAGCCATAATCGCTTCAAGGCGCTTGATTTCATGTTGCCCATACCATCGGTAGCCATTCCCGGATCGAGTGTGAGGCATTAACAGACCTTCACGCTCATAGTAGAGAATGGTAGTGCGAGATATATCGAACTTTCTGGCCAATTGGGTAACCGTAAGCATCTGGCCTCTCCGGTGAATTCGCGGTCAATTCTTAGCCCTACACTAATAGACGAGTCAACGGAAAATCAAAGCAAATTCATCCGGGTCAACTAAGGTTATTGCTTGCATCCAATTTGCACACTCAATTTGCATTGTCGCGGTGATAAACCCACACGACAGGTTGACATAGGTTAAATCACCCCGTCCCGTATGAATATCTATATCAAAAAGTTTTGATATACCATGTACTGCTTGCTAGACTTCCGCCCTGGATAGACGGAATAGGATCTTCTGGCCGTCTGCGAGAAGTCAACGGTGCAGCGGTGAGGAGCCTTGCGTGTCGGAATCAGGATCAGTCGAACAGCTTGCCGCTCTGGGAAAAGCCTATGGCGACGTACTGAGGCTTGAAATCCTGAGAGTTCTGAGCACAGACTCTTTCGGGGTGCTTGAACTCAGCAGCCTCTTCGATATGCGTCAGCCTGCCATGAGCCACCATCTCAAGGTTCTCTCTCAGGCCGGACTTGTGAGTACCCGCAAGGAAGGTAATACCATTTTTTACCGTCGGGCGCTGCCCCCTCCAGAAGGAATCAGTAGTGATGTCATGCGTTCCCTTTTTTCAGCGGTCGACACTTTGTCGTTGTCGCCTTCCCTGACCGGTCGTCTATTAAAAGTCAGAGGCCAAAGGGCGGAGCAATCCATGGCGTTCTTTGCCCGTAATGTGGATCAGTTTCGTCAGCATCAGGAACTCATTGCTGATCATGATCTCTACGCCCGATGTGTGGCCGACGTTCTGGAAAAAACTGAACTGCCTGACCATCAGCGGGTGTTGGAGCTGGGACCGGGTGAGGGCGATTTTCTGGCAACGCTGAGTGAGAATTTTCAGCGGGTCTATGCTGTGGACAATTCCGCAGAAATGCTGGCCATCAGTCAACAGAGGGTAAAAGAGCGGGGTCTGAAAAACGTTGAGTGCATTCATGGGGAAATAGATACCCTGAATGCGCTGGAAGGTCAGTTTGACTGCATAGTGGCTAACATGGTGTTACACCATGTAGCCAGCCCTTCTGGTATTTTCACCCGCGTTTCAGAACTGTTGAAGCCCGGTGGCAGTATGCTGGTCAGTGAACTCAGCAGTCACAATCAGGATTGGGTGCGGGAATCCTGTGGCGATTTGTGGCTTGGATTCAGTGTTGAAGACCTTGACGGTTGGGCACTGGATGCAGGTCTGGCAATAGGTGAGTCCCAGTATCTGGGGCTGCGTAATGGTTTTCAGATTCAGGTCAGGCGGTTTTTTAAACCCTGGGCTGAATAGTTTCAAGAGGCGAAAGACGACTATGGCAGATTACACGCTATTCACTTCCGAGTCGGTTTCCGAAGGTCATCCGGACAAGATTGCCGACCAGATTTCCGACGCTATTCTGGACGCCATCCTCAAGGATGATCCGGAAGCCCGTGTCGCGGTTGAAACCATGGTAAAAACCGGCATGGTGATTGTAGCGGGTGAAGTGCGTACCGACACTTACGTTGATATCGAAGAACTGGTTCGTAAAGTGGTCACTGACATTGGTTACAACCATGGCGACCTCGGCTTTGACGGTGATTGTGTCGCCGTTCTGAATGCTATTGGCAAACAGTCTCCGGACATCGCTGTCGGTGTTGATGAAACAGATGGGCATGAACAGGGCGCGGGTGACCAGGGTCTGATGTTTGGTTACGCGACCAATGAAACACCGGTACTGATGCCTGCCCCTATCTACTACTCTCACGCATTGGTTAAGCGTCAGGCCGAGCTGCGTAAAAACGGTACCCTGCCCTGGTTGCGCCCGGATGCCAAAAGCCAGGTCACCATGCGTTACGACAGCGAAGGCAAAATACAAAGTGTGGACGCCGTGGTGTTGTCGACACAGCATCATCCTGACATCTCCCAGGAAGAGCTGCAGAAAGAAATTCTGGAAAAAGTCATCAAGCCGGTTATACCAGCGCAATGGCTCCATGAAGAGACCCGTTACCACATTAATCCAACCGGTATTTTCGTGATTGGAGGCCCGGTGGGTGATTGTGGTCTGACAGGGCGCAAAATCATTGTAGACACCTACGGTGGTATGGCTCGTCACGGTGGCGGTGCCTTCTCTGGCAAGGACCCGTCAAAGGTTGACCGTTCTGCTGCTTACGCAGGTCGTTACGTGGCCAAGAACGTTGTGGCTGCTGGCCTGGCTGACAAGTGCGAGATCCAGGTGTCTTATGCGATTGGTGTTGCCGAGCCCACGTCTATCTCTATTGATACTTTCGGTACTGGCAAGATTGTTGATACCAAAATTGAAGAGCTGGTTCGTGAGCATTTCGATCTGCGTCCTAAAGGTCTGATCGATATGCTGGACCTGAAGCGTCCAATTTATCAGGCTACTGCCGCATACGGTCACTTTGGTCGTGAAGAGGAAGAATTTTCCTGGGAGCGCACCGACAAGGCTGACGCACTGAGAGCTGCAGCAGGTCTGTAATCGATACATTTAATAAAATAATAAAAGGGTTGCTTTGTGCAGCCCTTTCAGCTTTTGTATAAATGCCGGTTCAGCAACTGATCACATATTCTATCCAATTCTGTTAAACCTTCCTTCCGAGTCTGTTGACCGACGATTTTACAATGGAATTTTTGTTGTCCCGCGTTAACTCCTGAAAGCCTGTTGATTTGGTTCATATCAGGCTAAAGGTACGTACCGGGCGCCATATTTTTGTGCTATTGTCCATGCCAATTCTACCCTTCAGTACTGTTGCCTCATCCAGACAGCAGTCGATCTTCATTGACCCCGTGCATAGGGAGAGACCCTGATGAACCTATTGAAAATGACCGACCTGGATCTGGCTGGCAAACGAGTCCTGATCCGTGAAGACCTCAACGTTCCGGTCAAAGATGGCAAAGTCACCAGCGATGCACGAATCCTTGCTTCTCTGCCCACCATTAAGCGCGCTCTGGAATCCGGTGCCAAAGTCATGGCAACCTCTCATCTGGGTCGTCCGACAGAAGGTGAATACGACGAACAGTTCTCCCTGAAGCCTGTTGCAGACTACATTGGCAACCTGCTAGGCAAAGAGGTTCGCCTGATCAAAGACTGGGTCGACGGTGGTTTTGACGTTGCCGAGGGTGAACTGGTCATTCTTGAGAACGTGCGTTTCAACAGGGGTGAAAAGAACGATGACGAAGCACTGTCTAAAAAAATGGCAGCCCTGTGCGATGTCTATGTAATGGATGCATTCGGTACCGCACACCGTGCTCAGGCATCCACTCACGGCGTGGGTAAATTTGCTGAAATTGCCTGTGCAGGCCCCCTGCTGGCGGGTGAACTGGATGCCCTGGGTAAAGCCTTGGGAAACCCTGAGCGTCCAATGTGTGCCATCGTGGGTGGCTCCAAAGTTTCCACCAAACTGACGGTACTGGAATCCCTATCTGACGTCTGCGACCAGCTGATCGTGGGCGGCGGTATTGCCAACACCTTTCTCGCTGCTGCCGGTCACAATGTCGGTAAATCCCTTTACGAAGAAGATCTGATCCCTAATGCCAGGGCACTGATGGAAAAGGTTAACGTACCTATGCCTGTAGATGTAATCTGCGGTAAGAAATTTGATGAAAATGAAACCGCTGTCGTTAAACAGGTATCACAAGTAGAAGACGACGACATGATCTTTGACGTAGGCCCCCAAACCCAGAAACTGTTCAATGAAATTCTGAAGTCCTCTAAAACCATTCTTTGGAACGGCCCTGTGGGTGTCTTTGAATTTGACCAGTTTGGTGAAGGCACTCGCTCCATGTCTCTGGCCATAGCCGAGTCTGACGCTTTCTCTATCGCCGGTGGAGGTGATACTCTGGCCGCAATCGACAAGTATGGAATTAAAGACCGAGTATCTTACATTTCTACGGGCGGCGGTGCCTTCCTGGAGTTTGTAGAAGGCAAGAAGCTCCCGGCTGTGGCGATGCTGGAAGAAGCCTGTCAGTAAAATAGAGAATAGCGCCCGTCCAGGCGACCCCGTCCAGGCAACCCCGTAGCGAGGACGGCAGAAAATTGGGGACGAAAATTCGGTTTTGTGGGGAAAATAGCGAGCTATTTGACGAACAAAAGTGGATTTTCAGACCAATTTGCTGCCGCTGCATGGTCTCAGGAGCTAAAGCAATTGCCGCGTGGGGCAGTCTATTCTCGGTCAGCCTCCTGGAACCTAAACTAAGCTCTGTAACTCGCTCAATGGGTTGTGGAGAAAAATCTTGTTTCACTTTCGTTTTGTTAGACACCCAAAATCTTTCTCTAAATTGAAAGCCATTCCTGACCTGCCGATTCTGACTTTCATTTTTGGATGCCTGCTCACCATTACTCCCCTATCAGAGGCTGACACTATCAAGGTTGCTGTGGCAGCGAGCTTTCAACATGTTCTGGAAAGCCTGAAAGGGCAGTTCCAGTCACGGTATGGTCACACCCTGGAACTGTACTATGGCACTTCTCAAGACCTGAGGTACCGGGTCAGTGACAACACTCAGAAATTTGATCTGTTTCTATCTGCTGACAATTTAAAGACGGCAGAACTGGAACAAATGAATAAGATTCTAGCAAATTCCAGGAAGATCTATGCCCAGGGTTTGCTGGCATTCTGGCACGGTCAGCGGAGCCCGTTAAAACCCAACGACATAAAAACCTACCTTATAGATAACAACCCTCCAACAATTCACATTGCAGACCGGGAAGCTGCACCCTACCGGCACGCCGCTGTGTCCGTCCTTCAAAAATATTATCTTTACCGAATAATCAGAGATCAGGATAGGCTCTCTTACAATGACCATGTCAGGGAAACATGGACCAATATAAAAAATTCTTCCGATGCTGGTTTTGCGCCTTTTTCCCAGGTGAAAGAAGTCGACTTCAATAGCATTCTTTTCCCAGTGAGTGTAACTTTAGTCCCGCAGTCACTTTACACACCACTGCTTCAAGAGCTGGTCATCCTCAAGGCTACCGAGCATGAGGCCGCTGCCAAAACTCTGGTCGAATACCTTCTCTCCGATGAAACGCAGAGATTCATTGGGTACAATGGTTATCAAAGAGCAGCTGCCAAAAAACAGGATTTAAACCTTGTCCCCAGTCCCGCAGTGTCTCTCCACAAACGCGAGTCACGCTACCCCAAAGCTGCGCTGGTTATCGTCTGGTTAAATACAGCAATGTGGATGTTAAGCGGTGCATAGTTCGACCATGGGAATTATAATGAGGCACTTTTAATAGACATCGAGATGTGGCTGCTCAGATCAAAGTGCAATCAGTTCAATAGCCGTTATTGATGTGACAGTTAACGCGTGATCGTTAAAAGTCACTGTCAGATAGTTCCACATCAGGTTATTTGCACTTTCGTTTTATATAGCAGAAAGCATTCAGGGAATATGTATGCAGAATCAAGAGTGCTTGCAAGAGGGATGGTACCTGCTTAAAACCAGGCCTCGTCAAGAGCAGAGAGCCCAGGAAAACCTTGAAACCCAAGGATTTGATGCATACTGCCCGATGGTAAAGGTTCGAATCAGGGGCCTTTTGAAGGAAGAGGTTCTCTTTCCCGGTTATGTATTTCTTTACCTGGACCTCAAGGATCTGGATCGTTTCCACAAGATACGTTCCACCCGAGGCGTCTGCGAGATCATCTCTTTTAACCGGATTACCCGCCAGCTCCATAAAGATGGTCGCCTGAGCAAAAGTCAGGAGCAGGATGTGCAAGTCCTGCTGCCAAAACCTATCCCAAATGGCCATGAAGTGATCAAGGATATCCGGTTAATTGTCGAAACGCTTAATAGTCATGCAGAAAGTGAAGGTACGGGCTCAGGCAGAGGGGTCAGCTTTAAAAAAGGTGACAAAGTCATTATGAATCATCCTCTCTATCAAAAACTGGAGATGACGTTTATAAATAACGTCGGGTCTGCTCGGGGTATGATTCTGGTGCAATACATCAAAATGCAGCGAAATACACAAGGCGATACCGTCTGTGAAGTCGTTTCCGAGAAGCAAATAGAAGTCAGGCTCGAGGATCTGGAAAAAGCCTGATGAAAGGTGCAACCCGTTCAGGATTAACGACAGCCCTGAGCCCAACATAGGAACAGAGCACCCTATGCTGAATCCTGAAAACCTTAAGGAACAGATCAAACCTCTGGTTTTTCCTCTGGGAGCCCGGGATTCAATCGCTGGCCAGAATCCGGACATCAAAGCATACCTTGATTTCTATGGTATCAATTTTGAAACCGGATCAGCGGATGTTCGCCACTTTATGGGGACAATCGACAGCTGCAACTACAAGCTGGCCTGCCATTTGTTTGAGAAGTGCGATGCCAGAGGCACTTTTTTTCTTCTTCATGGTTACTACGACCATGTTGGACTCTTCGCCCGAATCATCCGCTTCCTCCTTGAACAGGGCTTCAATGTTCTGGCCTATGACCTGCCCGGTCATGGGCTCTCCAGCGGCAAGCCCGCCACTATCCCGGATTTTTCTGTTTACACTCTGATTCTTGAAGACATACTGACACATTGTGAAGGTCACCTGCCCAAACCCTGGCATGCTTTTGGCCAGAGTACAGGGTGTGCGATCCTGACAGACTGCCTGATTAACCGCGAGGCCCATCACAAGGCCAGTCCCTTCGAACAGGTCATTTTATCCGCTCCTTTGGTCAGGCCCTGGAATTGGACACTGGGACGATTGCAGCTGCAGCTGGCCAAATTGTTCATTACCCAGTTGCCCCGGACTTACACCCGAAATTCCAGAAAAAAATCGTTTCTGGAGTTGTCCCGCAACGATCCTCTGTCTGCCACCATTCTGCCCGTACAATGGGTACTGGCGATGGATCGCTGGATCAAGCGCATTGAGTCCTGCAAGATAAAATCACCAGTCAGCCCACTCATCCTGCAGGGTACATTCGACCGTACGGTCGATGCCAAACACAATATTTCTGTACTTGAGAAGCTCTATACCCAGCCCAGTGTCTATTATCTTGAAGATGCCCGACACCACTTGCCCAATGAGCTGGACGAAACCATTGATGATTATCTCAGCTGGTTGACCAGCAAGCTGAATGCTCAGTCAGCCTGAGGTCAGTTTTGCTGTCAGTCCCAAAGTTTTAAAACTTGCCATATAGTCATTGAGATAAAAATTTTGCATATATCATCAACCTAAAGGTGGCAACGATGGCTCAGGGTACTGTCTTTGTTAACAACCGGACACAGGCTGTTCGACTCCCCGCAGAAACCCAATTTCCTGATGGCGTCAAAAAAGTCAGCGTCAGGGTTCGTGGCAATGATCGAATTCTCTCTCCTTTGGGAAAGACCTGGGACTCATTCTTTAATGCAGACCCTGCAGAAGGCGTCACCGATGAGTTTATGGCTGAACGAGCCTCTCAGGATCAGAGAGGTCGAGAGGAATTCTGATGTTGAAGTTCTTACTTGATACTGATATCTCGATTTACGTGATAAAACGCAGGCCAGCGGAACTGCAATCTGTTTTCAATGCTTATGATGGACAGATTGCTATAAGCTCCATCACATTGTCAGAGCTACTTCACGGTGTAGAAAAAAGCGCCAATCCGAAAAGAAACAGGGATAACGTCGAGAGCTTTGTCAGCAGGCTGGAGGTCCTGGAATATACCCCTAAGGCATCTGCTCACTTCGGCAATACACGTGCAAACCTTGAAAGAGAGGGATTGGTGATAGATGTTAATGATATGCATATAGCCGCTCATGCACGCAGTGAAGGGTTGATTGCTGTAACCAATAATGTAAGAGAGTTTGATCGCGTAGAAGGGCTACGGGTCGAGAACTGGCTTGAGCAAAGAGGGCAATAATAGACAAACGAAGCTCAAAACGGCCAGCTAGCTGGAGATAGACAGGATCTGACACTGCCTTCTTCAATACGGAGGCTTACCCGTTTAAGTTAGAAGCACCGGCAACCAAAATAAACGAAGGTAATCCTCAGTGAAGCAGACTAATAAACGACACAGGGTTTATTATTTTAGTGCCTTAGTTTTAATTCAGTAATGATTTCTTTTTGAAACGTCTTCGGTTGCATACTCAATAAACTCCCACTCCATACCATTACCGTCACAATAGTAATGACGTCTGCGGAAATCGCCTTCCTCCTGAAAGTCCGGAATCAACTTATAACCTTCTTCCTTAAGTCTTTGATCCAGCTCATCAAGCTGTTTAACCACAAAGCCAATATGATTAACGCCAAAGTGACTGTAGTCTGGTTTACTCGCTTTACCTTCAGGGTATTCATTCAGCGCCATATAAGTTGTGTCATTGCCAAAATGTACCCAGCGGCGGCCACGGAACTCTCCTCCACCTCTTATCCGAAAATCAGGAAAAGCCGCACCCAAAATACGAGTGGCTTCATCAATTGAGGGGACGGTGATATTGGCATGTTCAAGATAGGCGTTCATAACCCTCTCCAGATATGTAAAGTTTTTTATTTACATATTCAGGCTATGGCAATGGCTTTAATTTGTAAAGCTTTTTGTTTACTAACTAAGACCCCCCTCATATACTGAGGCCATGAAAAGTGAAAAAGCCCAAAACAAAATCCTCCAGCTCCTGAAGACGCAAGGCGCAAAAACTGCCGTGGAACTGGGCAAGACACTCGACATCACCAGCATGGGTGCCAGACAACATCTCGAAAGAATGGAGAAAGAAGGCCTGGTATCCAGTGAGGAAGTCAGTAAAGGGGTCGGTCGCCCCAAGAAGCTCTGGCAGCTGACGGAAAAGTCGCAGTCACACTTTCCTGATCGTCATGATCAGCTTACGGTAGACATGCTGATTTCCATCAAGAATGTATTTGGTGAACAGGGCTTGGATGAACTGATAGAAGATCGCTCGAAAGAAACAGGCCGACAATATCATAAGGCACTCGATAGCCATAAAGATCTGGAAGGCAAAATAAAAGCGCTGGCCAAGGTCCGCTCCAGGGAAGGATACATGGCAGATTACGAAGCCACCGATGTGGGGTTTATCTTCTATGAAAACCATTGCCCGATCTGCTCAGCAGCCAAGGCCTGTCAGGGGTTCTGCCAGTCAGAATTAAAAGTGTTTGCAGAACTTTTTGAGGGGATGGCAAGGGTTGAGCGCCTGGAACATATACTCCGGGGCGCCCGAAGGTGTGCTTACTCGATTACTTTGATTTCCTGAACAGACTGATCAGACAAAGCATGTAGGCCAGAATATAGAGACCAAAGATAAACGTCATCCAGTGAGCCATATTCATTCCCAGGAATAGCCAGCCATCCTGCCCGCAGAAACCGGACGGCAGGAACATTTGAGGCCACCAATCATAAAGCGGCAGATCGAATGGGAAGCTAGGCAGAGCCTTGCAGGTCATGAACAAGTCTGCAGACGTGTAGTAGCCCAGCATTTTGATCGAAGCATCCAACCCATAGGCAGCACCGGCAATCCAGATGATGTATCCGAGACCTCTTGCCAGTTTGTTTCGTGGCGCCACCAGCAGGATCAGGGCTGCAAGGCCAATCAGCAATACAGCCAGACGCTGATAAACACAAAGTTCACAGGGGTCCAGATACATGACGTACTGAAAATAAAGGGCTACAGACTCCAGAAAAACAGCCGTCAGCAGCATGATCAGCCAGGTGGTTCTGGCATTCTGCCAGTCACGGATAGCCCCAAGAGGATCCGTGCTGAAATCAGTCCAGAGATGAGAGAGTTTCGTCAAAACAGCGCTTCTCCAAAAGCCTGTATATTGTTCTAAGTAGGTTGGAGACTCAACTTGGAGTCCGACAGCTAAAGATACTGCATGCCCCTGTTGAGTGTAAGACACATTACAAGAAACTGACGGGATCAATTGTTTCCATAGGAGCTGTTTATCGACATTTTCAGAAGACTTCAAAGCAATTAAGAAATTCTCTCCCGACTTCTGATTTACAGTCTAAAACATATCCAGAGAATCAACTCAACATATGCTCTATACGAGATGCTGTTATGAGAATCCATACAGTCATTGATGAAACGCTCATGCATGATGCCCTTGAAATAACCGGGTTAAAAACGAAGCGTGAGGCTATTGAAAAAGGACTCAGGCTTTTGATCAAGCTGAGCAGGCAAGAATTGATCAGACAATATCGTGGAAAGCTCAACTGGGAAGGCGATCTGGATTGCCTGAGAGTTGACGATGACTAACCCTGGAAACCGGGCCTGCGGCCCGGCTACATCAAACTCAGTAAAGAACCCGGCAACGAATGGTGCCGTCGATTTCTTTCAGCTTCTCCAGCGCAATGTCACTGTGATCGGCATCTACGTCAATGACCACATAACCCACGGATTCATTGGTTTGCAGGAACTGACCGCTGATATTGATATTGTTCAGGGAGAAAACCTTGTTGATGGCTACCAGAACTCCGGGGATATTCTTGTGAATATGCAGGATACGATGCTTGTCCGGATGCCCAGGCAATGAGACTTCAGGGAAGTTAACAGACGACAATGTTGTACCATTATCACTGTACATAACAAACTTCTCGGAGACTTCACGACCAATATTTTCCTGCGCTTCCTGAGTACTGCCACCCACGTGAGGTGTCAAAATGACGTTATCCAGTCCACGCAGAGGGCTGACAAACTCATCACTGTTAGAACGTGGTTCTTCCGGGAAAACATCGATTGCAGCCCCCAGCAACTTGCCCGTTTCAATCGCCGAAGCCAGGGACTGAATGTCGACAACAGTTCCGCGAGAAGCATTGATCAGAACACTGCCTTCTTTCATAGCCGCAAACTGCTCTTCGCCAAACATCCATTGAGTGGCGGGTGTTTCAGGAACGTGCAGGCTGACAACATCAGACATGGACAGCAGATCATTGAGACTGCCGACCTGACTGGCATTACCGATGGAGAGCTTGGTCACCACATCGTAGTAATAAACGTCCATGCCCATAGATTCAGCCAAAACACTTAGTTGGCTTCCGATACTGCCGTAGCCAATAATACCCAGCTTTTTACCGCGAATTTCATAGGAATTGGCGGCACTCTTCTGCCAGCCACCCCGGTGAGCAACGGCATTCTTTTCAGGCACACCCCGCAACAGAAGAATGGCCTCAGCCAGAACCAGCTCAGCAACAGAGCGAGTGTTGGAATAAGGTGCATTAAAGACCGGGATTCCCCGTGACGTAGCAGCATCCAGCTCTACCTGGTTGGTACCGATGCAGAAACAACCAACAGCGATCAGCTTCTGGGCTGCAGCAAAGACGTCTTCACTCAGCTGGGTTCGGGATCGAATGCCTACAAAGTGCGCTTCGGAAATCCGCTGCTTCAGCTCATCGTCTGGTAAGGACTTGGAAACATAATCAATATTGGTGTAGCCGGAAGCTTCAAGCACTTCCACAGCAGACTGATGAACCCCCTCCAGAAGAAGGAATCGAATCTTACTCTTGTCCAGGGAAATAGAGGGCATAACAATAGCTCGGATGTCTTTTAATCTACCTTGAAAAGTACTTCAGCCAAATTGAGTGGGAAATACTGTCAATGGCTGAATACAACCCGAGTCATCTGGTTTCAGAACCGACCGGGGTGTGGATAATAGCATAAAAAAGAGAAAAACCCTTACCTTGAGTGTATGAATCAGATGTTCCTTGTCCAATCACCACTACAGGACTTAAACCTCGCGTGCAGAGCAGTTATTATGTGTTTTCTGTTTCAGACACCTATGCTTGATAGCGTAGTCAGAATCTGTCTGATGGCCTGAGACAATGCAGGATGTTGTTCGGAAAACTTGATCGCTTCCTGCTCGAGCTGTTCGTTGTAGTCCTGCAGAGGAATATCGCCCTCTGCCTGAGCCAGAGCCAGCTGCAGTTCATCGGTAATTTGCTTGAGAGCCCCTGCAGTACATTCGTCCACAGGCTGTCCTTCAAGCAGGTCATGCAGATTCTGGATATTCAGGTGGAGTTCTTCAGACATGACGTGCTCCTGTGATCAGGTTAATCTGGAAAACACAATATTTGTACTGTGAATGATAGCTTCAGCAGTCGTACCCGGCTGATAAATACTAGCGATGTGCCAGGCCATGAGCAAAATAAAAACACAAGAACAAACAAGCAAGAAGGACGCCCTATGAAGTACAGGCATCACTGGCTAAGTGGCGACCGCATTGATCTGCCGGCCGGCAAAGTGGTGTGTGTCGGCCGAAATTATGCCGAGCACATTCGGGAGTTGAACAATCCGCTGCCCGACGATCCCGTGTTGTTTATCAAACCTTCAACATCACTGACAGCTCTGGAAATACCCTTTGCCATTCCCGTCGATCGCGGTGAAGTTCACCACGAAACAGAAATAGCAATTCTGATGGACACCCGACTCCAGAATGCCAGCGAGAATGAGAGCATTGATGCCATCAAGGCAATAGGGCTGGCATTGGATCTGACACTCCGGGATGTTCAGTCCCGGCTAAAAGAAAAAGGACTGCCATGGGAAGTGGCCAAAGCCTTTGATGGCAGCTGCCCCGTTTCAGGGTTTATTGCCAAAGAGCACCTGCCCGATCTCGATAACATTCACTTCAGCCTTAAAATTAATGGGCAGACACGTCAGGAAGACACTTCAGCCCATATGCTGACCTCAATTCCGGGGCTGATCAGCTACATAAGCCGTCACTTCACACTGGAACCCGGCGATATTGTCCTCACTGGCACTCCGGCCGGCGTTGGTCCTCTGAAGCAGGGAGATCGGCTGGAATTAGCTATTACTGACCGCTTTAGTCTGGCAACATCCTGCATTTGATCCTAAAGAACCCGGCACTTCTTCAGATATTGACTGTAGAGAAATCAGGCCACAGGCAAAGGAAAGCCAGTGTCAGTCAGGGAAACCTACAGCGTCCATATTCTGGTGGTGGAAGATAGCCAGGTAAACCAGATGGTGGTCAAAAAGCTGCTTGAAAAATTGGGCTGCAGCTGCAAAGTGGCCCAGAATGGTCAGGAAGCACTGGACATTCTTGAGACTTCAGAGGCCTTCAACCTGATTCTCATGGATTGCATGATGCCCATCATGGGTGGTCTGGAAGCCACTGAAAAAATCAGAGCCTCCGGGCAACACTATGCCGGAATACCGGTTATCGCTTTCACAGCCAACACCTCGGAATCGGATAAGATTGCCTGTAAGTCTGCCGGTATGGACGATTTTCTGGACAAACCTGTTTCACTTGCATCTTTATCAGAAAAGCTGGTTCTTTGGACCCAAGACTGAAACTGCCTCAAATCCTAAGGGCTTTTGGCGCTCTGGATTCGAGACGTTCTGCCCTGTGTATCAATGGCTACAAAAACCATATTGGCTTCAGTCAGCTTGGCGCGACCGTGTTTATCTTCCACCCAGGCTTCAACGACCACCCGAATTGACGTTTTGCCGACCTCTGTCACCCGGGTGAACAGCGCAAGAATATCGCCCATTTTAACTGAGCGCATAAAACTCATACTGCCGATACTAACGGTGACAACACGTCCTGTGGCAATCTTTCTGGCCATGATTGCGCCAGCCTGATCAATCTGCATGGCCACCCAGCCACCAAAGACATCGCCTGTCGTATTAACAGATTGGTAGTCTGCCAGCACTTTCAGCGTCAGTTCTCCCTGAGGTCCGGGAGCAAGATCATTATTCAGTTCCATATTGCTCTCTAGCACTTGATGTTTTTATTTTTTTGGCGCAACCGACTCTGAAAATCCCTATATATAATGTCAGTTGTTTCTTGCGCCCGCGATCTTCCTGATCGTGAAGCTTTTCCAGCTGAAGGTATTTTACTTCTCTTCTCAGTTAGCGTTGTAGCTAAAACACTCAGCGAATAGAAACTGGCACAGGAGGCATGCTTTGCAAGCCGGGCTCGTACCTGTCTTGGCATTTCATCAGTAATCTACAATCAAGTTGGAATTAAAGTCAGTGATTTTACATTATGACTATTGCGAATATAAAGCTTCACTGTCGTTCATATAACTGTCACATTTTCATCTTATAGTTCTTGCCAGTAAACAAATGCCTGTAGCTGTATAAGAGAGGCTAAAAAATCCCTTTAGGAGAGATACGAATGAAGCTTAAAGCTCTAATAACAACAATTGCCCTTGCGACCGGAATCCAGGCTGCCTCTGCCAGTCAGATTGACGCTGAGATCCCCACTTATAAGAAAGCCAGTGGTGTATCAGGCAATCTGTCCAGTGTCGGCTCTGACACTCTGGCTAACCTGATGACTCTGTGGGCAGAAGATTTCAAGCGTGAATATCCTAATGTGAACGTACAGATTCAGGCTGCCGGTTCTTCTACTGCACCACCCGCTCTGACGGAAGGAACGTCCAACATCGGCCCCATGAGCCGCAAGATGAAAGACAAGGAACTGGAAGCTTTTGAGAAGAAGCATGGCTACAAGCCCACTGCTGTTCCGGTTGCCATTGACGCTCTGGCTGTTTTCGTCAATAAGGACAACCCAATCAAGGGTCTGACCATGGCTCAAGTGGACGCTATTTTCTCCTCCACCCGCAAGTGTGGTGGCGACAAAGACATCAGTACCTGGGGTGCTGCCGGTCTGGACGGAGCCTGGAAAAACCGCTCAATCCAGTTGTACGGCCGTAACTCTGTATCCGGCACTTACGGTTACTTCAAGAAGAAAGCCCTCTGCAAAGGTGATTTCCGTAACAACGTAAATGAGCAGCCTGGTTCTGCTTCTGTGGTTCAGTCTGTCAGTGCATCTGTAAACGGCATCGGCTACTCCGGCATCGGTTACCAGACTTCCAGCGTACGTACTGTACCTCTGGCCAAGAAAGCCGGTCAGCCATTCGTTGAGGCAACGCCCGCTAACGCTGTCAACAACTCTTATCCACTGTCTCGTTTCCTGTACGTGTACGTTAACAAGCAGCCCAACAAGAAGTTGTCCCCTCTGGAAGGCGAATTCCTGAAGATGGTACTGTCTCAGCAGGGTCAGGAAGTCGTCGTTAAAGACGGTTACATCCCTCTGCCTGCCAAGGTGGTTGAAAAGTATCTGTCTGAACTCGATCTGTAATCACAGATTCATGAGAGATCCACACGGGGCCATCTGGCCCCGTTTTTATGGCGGGTACTCAAAGAATCATGGCGGCAATCCAGCCAAAAATAATCATCGGAATATTAAAGTGTAAAAAGGTGGGAATCACCGAATCCCGGATGTGGTCGTGCTGACCATCCACGTTCAAGCCGGCAGTGGGACCAATGGTAGATTCTGAAACCGGGGAGCCTGCATCACCTAATGCTCCTGCGACTCCCACAAGACAGGCTATCGCCAGTGGCGTAAATCCAAGTTCCATGCCCAGTGGCACATAAAGGGTGGCAATAATCGGAACCGTAGAGAACGAAGAGCCAATACCCATAGTGATCAGTAACCCGACCAGAAGCATAAGAATGGCCGCAAGAGCCTGACTGCCTCCCACAAACATCTGTACCTGACTCACCAGCTCTGGAATATCACCTGTTGAGCGGAGCACTTCCGCAAAACCTGCGGCCGAGATCATGATGAAGCCAAAAGCTGCCATCATGCGCAGACCCTCATTGAATACCTCATCTGCTTCCCGCCAGCAGACGACTCGCCCAATGACCATGGTAATAAAGCCCAGTGCAGCAGCGAGAACCAT
Organism: Endozoicomonas sp. ALD068; assembly: GCF_049310145.1. NCBI lineage: Bacteria > Pseudomonadati > Pseudomonadota > Gammaproteobacteria > Oceanospirillales > Endozoicomonadaceae > Endozoicomonas > Endozoicomonas sp. ALD068. Next base: position 5,652,261 of record NZ_JBLYNU010000004.1, on the reverse strand, counting down.
GGACCCGGTTGTCAATTGACTCACCAGCACCAGAACAATGGCTATGACAGAGGTAATAATGGCAGGCTTGCTTAACTGAATATCTTGTTCATGAATCAAAATGGTCTCTTCTACACGATAGGTTCTGGACTTTCGGTAACTGAAAAAAACAGCCAGCAACAACCCCAGGAACATACCCAAAACGGGAATCGCCATCGCCAGCGGCATCTGGCTCAGTTCAATATCCAGCCCATTCTCCTGAAGGTTGCCACCAAGAATCTGATTCAGATAGACATTGCCAAAGCCTACAGGAAAAATCATATAGGTCGCGGTAAGGCCAAAGGTAAGAAGACAGACCACCTGACGACGATCAATCGCCATAGCACTGAATACCGATAACAAGGGAGGAATCAGTATGGGAATAAAGGCTATGTGGATAGGTATCAGGTTCTGGGAAGAAAAAGCCATCAACACAAGCGCCAGAAACAGGCTGTACTTTAGCTTCACATTATTGTGCGAGTTGTTGCTGTTCTTTACTTTGCGGATGATCTTTCCAGCCATCCACTCAGGTATGCCGGAGCGGGCGATGGCCACAGCAAAAGCACCCAGCATGGCGTAACTGATAGCAATGCCTACGCCACCGCCCAAACCTCTGGAGAATGCCTCCAGAGTCTGGAAGATATCCAGACCACCGATCACTCCCCCGGCCAGAGCCCCCACAAACAGTGCCAGAACCACATTAACCCGCAACAAGCTCAACGCGAGCATGACGGCAACCGCCAGAATCACTGCGTTCATATTAATTCCAAATTGTATTTTATCGTTATAACGGCCAGCGGCTATCTATAGTGAAGCATGGACAATAGCGGCATTACCAGATTGTAGTTAATTGGTTTATTTTTCGCGCAAATAGAGAATTAGCAGGCCAAATAACTATAAAGTGAAGAAATATCCCTGAAAACGCAGGCTGGAATCAATTCTCTGGCGAGTTGCTCTTATATTGATCAACTAATGGCCTGAGTGCCCGTGCCTGCTGAGCAATGGTCGGATCACCGCTATCTTCTGCATTGCTCAACCTTACATAGACATTATTGTCATCTTCAGGCCAGCAGGTTCTTGTTCCTGTCTGCATTTGTAATACCAGATGTTGCACAGAGAACAAATGAACGGTTGGCTCAATGGCTCGTGCCCGCTCAGCAAGGTCCCGATCATTGCTTCGCTGTGCACTACTCAACCTTGTATAGATATATCTGTCATCATCAGGCCAGGTCTCACTCCCCGCCTGCACTTGTGCCAACAGATGCCGCACAGAGTAATAATTAACCAATGGCTCAAGTGCTTCTGCCTGCTCAGCAATGACCAGATCATTACAATCCCTTGCAATACCCAACCATGTATGGATATAACTGTCATTCCAGGCCTCATCCTCTGCCTGCACTTGAGATACCTGATGCTGTACAGCGTACAAATTAGCTAATGGATAAATTGCCCGCGCCTGCTTTGCAATGGCCGGATCAGGGTTGTCTACCAGCATTCTCAACGACCCTAGATGGATAAAACCCTCACATCCGGGCCAGGTTCTATTCCCTGCCCGCACTTGCAACACCAGACGCTGCGCAGAGTACAATTTTACTAATGGATAAATTGCCCGTGCCTGCTCTGCAATGGCTGAATTATTACAAAATAGCGCAGCATTCAACCTTACGAAGATACTATAGTCATCTTCAGGCCAGGTCCCTCTACCTAGCAGCATTCCCATCACAATATGAATCACCTCTTGCAGTCCTTTCCGGATCTCTTTCCATGTCAGAAAATCACCCAAAGCGCTCTGATCATGCCGACAATATGGGCAGAAACGATTCCCTTCCATGTTAACTTCTCCTGTCAGCCACCGTTTCAGGCATTCCAGATGGAACAAATGCAAACATGACGTTTTCATCACGTCGTCAGATTGTTCTAAATTAAGCAGGCATACGCTGCAAGTTTCCCCAACATATTCAACCCCCTGCGCTTCTTCAAAATCATTCGAATCAGATTGAGGCAGCATAAATACCGGATACAACATAACTGTTTCTGGCTGATGCATCTGCCCATGACCAGACAAATCTTTCCCCGATAGTTCAGCAAGCAGTTCCGAGGCATCTAACGGCACCCGACTGAATAACGACCTGTTGAATGCCATCTTCTGTGTAATACCTGCCAAAGCCGCAGATAAATCTTTGTCACTGACGAATGGTCTGGATTGACCGGAAGTGGTGGGATATCCATTATAAAGCCATTGTTTCAGCCGCTGACTGATCCCGAGCAGCACTGACAGGTAGTCAAACTGCCAGTCGGGCATTTTAAACAATCCCCTGCCGGAAATGCCCGGTATAAATAGAGGAGGGGGTGGTGGGTCAGGTGGAAATCCGCCTCCTGATAATCGCAAGGCGGATTCAGGTGTTGATGTGGGCCATTCAGGCAGAGCAAAACCCGTGCTATTTTTCTCTCTCTTCTCAAAAACATTCTCTAAAGACATCAGCCACTGCCACAGAGCTGACAGGAGAGAACCAGGCTGCTGGAGAAATGAACCTTTACCGTCATCCATTGACCAGACCGGTGAGGGCTGATCAAACCATTGCCCTTCTGCCTGCTTTACTTCGTTGCTGTCTGTTGCCCGGTCACTCTCCTTACTGGCGGTTCTGTCTACTTGCCATTCAGGGCTGATACACGCAAAGCTTCCCTGTTCCGTTGCGGGAATATCAATATCGCGATTCAGGAAATAACAGGTAAACGATGCCTCAGCTATTGGCACCCCAAGAGCGACTCCAATGGCCGCCAGAAAGATCAAGAGTGTACATATGAATGAAAACGGCTTTAAGTCGCACACAAACTTTCGCTTTTTTTCAGTCGGAGCCTGAGTGTAGCTCATGGTGCGGGCACACCTGCCTAAATATTGAAGCAGAGAGGTCTCGCTGAAAAAGCAGCCTGGAATCAATTGCCTGAAGACTTACTCTTATAATGATCAACTAATGGTTTAAGTGCCCGCGCCTGCTGAGCGATGTTCGGATCAGTGCATTTTTCTGCGCTACTCAACCTTAAATAGACATTATTATCATCTTCAGGCCAGCTAACCCTCAATCCTTTCTGCATTCGTGACACCAGTTTCTGCACGGAGTAAAAATTAACGGCTGGCTCAAGTGCCCGTGCCTGTTCAGCAATGGCCGGATCATCGCTTCCTTGTGCACTTCTCAACCTTGTATAGATATCACTGTCGTCATCAGGCCAGATATCTCCCCATGCCTGATTCAGTGACAACAGATTCCTGACAGAGTAAAAATCAACCAATGGCTCAAGTGCTTCTGCCTGCTCAGCAACAGCCAGATCATTGCTAGCTTTTGCAATCCTCAACTCTTCATGGATATGCCAGTCATTATCGGGCCAGGTCTCTCTCCCTGCCCGCATTTGTGACACCTGATATTGTAAAGCGTACAAATTAGCTAATGGATAAATAGCCCATGCCTGCTCAGCAATGGCTGGATCAGGGTTATTTATTAATCTCCACAACGACCCCATGAGATGACTCTCATCTCCAGCCCAGCTTCTTTTCCCAGCCTGTATTTGTGATATCAGATGCTGCGCAGAGTACAAATTCACTAATGGATAAAGTGCACTTGCCTGCTCAGAAGTGGGAACATTATCGCCATATTCCCTCCATGCCTTACTAATGGTTCCATCAGTACCATATGACCCAAGATTTAACCCAACACTCAGGCGTGCTAAGAAATGGTCATCAGTACCAAAAAAGGCAACATTCAGCATTTCGAAGATACCACGGTCATCGTCTGGCCAGCCCCCTTTTCCTGCTTGCATTTGTGACACCAGATGCTGCACAGAGTAAAGAAAAATTGTCGGCTTAAGTGCCCTTGCCTGCTTAACAATGGCCGGAACATTACTGTCCAGTGCCATTCTGAACCTCAGAGCGATATCACGCTCATCGTCAGGCCAGGTCTTTCTCCCTGCTTCTATTTGTGACATCAGATGTTGCAGGGAGTACAAACAAACAGAAGGCCAAAGTACCCGCACCTGCTCAGCAATTTCCGGATCATCGATACCTTTTGCCATTCTCAACTCTAAAAAGATATGCCCATCATTGTCAGGCCAGGTCGCTCTACCTGACTGCACTTGTGACACCAGATGCTGCACAGAGTAAAAGTTAACTAATGGCCAAAGTGCCTGTATCTGCTCAGTGATGGCCGGGTCACTGCTAGCTCCTGCACGAATCAGCCTTTCATAGATATACCTGTCATTCTCAGGCCAGGTCCCTCTTTCTAAAAGCATTTCCGTCACAATATGAGCCACCTCTTGCATTTCTTTCTGGATCAGAAAGTCACCCAGAGCACTCTGATCCTGCCGACAATATGGACATAAATGGTTGCCTTTCATGTTAATTTCTTTTGTTAGCCACCGTTTCAGGCAGTCCATATGGAACAAATGCAAACACGACGTTTTCACCAAGTCGTCAGATTCTTCAAAGTTATTCCGGCATGCTCCGCAAGTTTCCCCAACATATTCAACCCCCTGCGCTTCTTCAAAGTCATTCGAATCAGATTGAGGCAGCATAAATACGGGATATAACATAACTGTTTCTGGCTGGTGCATCTGCCTGTGACCAGACAAACCTTTCCCCGATAGTTGAGCAAGCAGTTCCGAAGCATCTAACGGCACCTGACTGAATAACGACCTGTTGAACGCCCTCTTCTGTGTAATCTCTGCCAAAGCCGCAGATAAATCTTTGTCACTGACGAATTGTCCGGATTGACCGGTAGTGCTGCGATATCCATCATAAAACCATTGTTTCAACCACTGCCCGATCCTGAACAGAGCTGACAGGTAGTCAAGCTGCCAGTCAGGCCTATTAAACAATCCCTTGCCAGTAAGGCCCGGCATAAATGGTGGAGGTGGTGGGTCGGGTGGAAATCCGCCTCCTGATAATCGCAAGGTGGGTTCAGGGGTTGATGTGGGCCATTCTGGCAGTGCAAAGCCTGTGCTATTTTTCTCTCTTATCTCAGGAACATTCTCCGAAGACATTAGCCACTGCCACAGAGATGACAAGAGTAAAACGGGCTGCTGGAGAAATGAGCCTTTAACGTCATCAGTTGACCTTACTGGTGAGGGCAAGAGCAGAGAGCCTTCAGGCACAAAGCAGACAAAATCGGATATCAGATAAGCCTCTTGATCAGACGTCCCATTTACGACGACGAGCAGAAGTCCTTGAGAGTTGTCAGCAGCAAATCCAATGACTGCCAGAGAGATCAAGAACTTACAAAAGAAAATGGTTTTAAGTCGCACACAAACTTTCGCTTTTCTTCAGTCGGAGCCTGAGTGTAGCTCATAGTGCGGGCACACCTGCCTGAGATATTGAAAAATGCTTTTTTTCTTGATCTATCAATCTCTTGTTCTAAATTTCCCCTTCAGGAAAAACACAAAACAGATGTAAGGATTAAGTTTTGAAAAAAACACTCTCTTCGTCATTGCTGTTATTGCTGGCGTGGCTGACTGTTACCTGTCACGCCGAATCATCAGAAAGACATTTTATTGTCGAGTTCGGCAACACCCCTCTGGGCGCCAAACCTTATTCATGGATATCCGTAGTAGAGGCAATAGCTGCTTTCGGCTTGCTTATGTATGGCCGAGGACACTACGGGCAACAAAACCAACCACAAAGTCAGCCACAAAGCCAGCCATCTCAATCGCAAGCCTCAGGAATAATTCCCCATCATACAGCTGCTTTCTCCAGCCTCATGTCTTCCGGCTCTGGGGGCGGTCACCAGGACCCCAAACAATCCCGACATACTTTGGGTTTAAATTGTTTCGTCGATTCCTGTCATGGTGTTTGTCGATTCCTGTCACAGGGTTTTGAAAGAAGTTCGACGGGCCACACTCATCATGACACGACGGAAACGCAAAGAGATAAGCTGGGAACCGGTCGTTCTTTGGGTATTCACATTCCAAGAATTGCATTTCGCGAACCAGAAAACTCAGCATCAATCAGCCATCTTTTGGCTGGTCCTGACCCCGCGACTTGGCCTGAACCTATGGTGAAAATCGTCTGGACACGTTCACTTGCCACAGAGTTCCCCCTTGAGCGATTTCGGCCATACGGCGTTATGGTAAGCGACATTGATGGTTATCTTAGGGAGCTTGGGAACCATACTATGAGTTTTAATTGTTCCTTCGATTCCTGCAATGGCTTTTGCAGACTCGGACAATACGACGGTGGTGGATCAACTGAAGAGTCGCTGAAATCCGAAGTAAGTTCGGCGAACCAAACTCATCACGGGATGACAGAATCACAAACCTTTCAGCCACAAGCTGGTGGACATTCGTTTTTTGACGCCCTAATAGCCGGGTTATTCCCAATTTCGCAATCTTCGCTAATAAATAATCATTCAACGGAGCCTGCGGGCACCCTGGAATATTCCAGCGACACCTATGGAGCAGGGTGGGATGTTGATTCCGATATGGATGTCGATCCCTATGAAGAGTAGTACGACATTGGTCGTCACAAAACTCTAAGACCTGAGCAGACAGACTGAACTTGCCAGAAGGCTGAGGTTCAAAGCTTTCGGTTACAACGACTTTTCCTCATGGGTACAATCTGTGTACACTCGTAGAGAATCGTTACCCACTGATAACCAAATTGAAGCAGAGAGGTCTCGCTGAAAAAGCAGCCCGGAATCAATTCCCTGACGACTTATCTCTTATATTGATCAACTAATGGTTTAAGTGCCCTCGCCTGCTGAGCAATGGCCGGATCAGTGCATTTTTCTGCACTACTCAACTTTAAATAGACACTATTATCATCTTCAGGCCAGCTGATCCTTAATCCTCTCTGCATTCGTGACACCAGGTTCTGCACGGAGCAAAAATTAACGACTGGCTCAAGTGCCCGTGCCTGCTCAGCAATGGCCGGATCATCGCTTCCTTGTGCACTTCTCAACCTTGTATAGATATCACTGTCGTCATCAGGCCAGATATCACCCCAAGCCTGCCTCAGCGACAACAGATTCCTGACAGAGTAAAAATTAACCAATGGCTCAAGTGCTTCTGCCTGCTCAGCAACAGCCAGATCATTGCTAGTTTTTGCAATACTCAACTTTTCATGGATATGCCAGTCATTATTTGGCCAGGTCTCTCTCCCTGCCCGCATTTGTGACACCTGATATTGTAAAGCGTACAAATTAGCTAATGGATAAATAGCCCGTGCCTGCTCAGCAATGGCTGGATCAGGGCTATTTACTAATCCCCGCAACGACCCCAGGAGATCACTTCCGGGCCAACTCCTTTTCCCAGCCTGCACTTGTGACATCAGATGCTGCGCAGAGTACAAATTCACCAATGGATAAAGTGCACTTGCCTGCTCAAAAGTGGCTAGGTTATCACCATCCCTCCATGCTTCAGCGATGGTTCCATCAGTACCATATAACCCAACATTTAACCCAACACTCAAGCCTGCTAAGAAATGGTCATCAGTACCAAATAAGGCAACATTCAACATTTCGAAGACACCACGGTCATCGTCTGGCCAGACACCTTTTCCTGCTTGCATTAGTAACACCAGATGCTGCACAGAGTAAAGAAAAATGGTCGGCTTAAGTGCCCGTGCCTGCTTAACAATGGCCGGAACATTACTGTCCAGTGCCATTCTCAACCTCAGAGCGATATCACGCTCATCGTCAGGCCAGGTCTTTCTCCCTGCTTCTATTTGTGAGATCAGATTTTGCAGGGAGTACAAACAAACTGAAGGCCAAAGTACCCGCACCTGCTCAGCAATTTCCGGATCATCGATACCTTTTGCCATTCTCAATTCTAAAAAGATATGCCCATCATTGTCAGGCCAGGTCGCTCTTCCTGACTGCACTTGTGACACCAGATGCTGCACAGAGTAAAAGTTAACTAATGGCCAAAGTGCCTGTATCTGCTCAGTGATGGCCGGGTCACTGCTAGCTCCTGCACGAATCAGCCTTTCATAGATATACCTGTCATTTTCAGGCCAGGTCCCTCTTTCTAAAAGCATTTCCTTCACAATATGAGCCACCTCTTGCATTTCTTTCTGGATCAGAAAGTCACCCAGAGCACTCTGATCCTGCCGACAATATGGACAGAAATGGTAGCCTTTAATGTTAATTTCTTTTGTTAGACACCGTTTCAGGCAGTCCATATGGAACAAATGCAAGCATGACGTCTTCACCACGTCATCAGATTCTTCAAGGTTATTCCGGCATGCTCTGCAAGTTTCCCCAACATATTCAACCCCCTGCGCTTCTTCAAAGTCATCCAAATCAGATTGAGGCAGCATAAAAACGGGATACAACATAACTGTTTCTGGCTGATGTACCTGCCTGTGACCAGACAAACCTTTCCCCGATAGTTGAGCAAGCAGTTCTGAAGCATCTAACGGCGCCTGACGGAATGACGAACTGTTGAACGCCCTCTTCTGTGTAATCTCTGCCAAAGCCGCAGATAAATCTTTGTCACTGACGAATTGTCCGGATTGACCGGGAGTGCTGCGATATCCATCATAAAACCATTGTTTCAACCACTGCCCGATCCTGAACAGAGCTGACAGGTAGTCAAACTGACAGTCAGGCCTATTAAACAATCCCTTGCCAGGAATACCCGGCATAAATGGTGGAGGTGGTGGGTCGGGTGGAAATCTGCCTCCTGATAATCGCAAGGCGGATTCAGGTGTTGATGTGGGCCATTCCGGCAGTGCAAAGCCTGTGCTGTTTTTCTCTCTTTTCTCACTAACATTCTCCGAAGAGATTAGCCACTGCCACAGAGATGACAGGAGGGCAACTTTAACGTCATCAGTTGACCTTGCTTGTGAGGGCGCATCAAACCATTGCTTTGCCTTTCCTTCTTGCGTTGCGGGAATACCAATAAGAAGTCCTTGAGAGTTGTCAGCAGCAAATCCACTGGCTGCCAGAGAGATCAAGAATGTAAATATGAAAGAAAACGGTTTTAAGTTGCACACAAATTTTCGCTTTTCTTCAGCTGGAGCCTCAGTGTAGCTGATACTGAATAGAGTGCGGTTTGGCTGCGGTGTTTTTCAGACAGCGTGTCCGGTCACGGCTATCTATCGCTCAATACCGGGTATACTGTTCCAAGATACTGAGAGTGGCGGCTTGAGTACTCAACTCCCATTTTTTTCAATTCTGTCATATTTCTGTAACACAGACCTTTTAAGGTACGCTCAATAATCTCTGCGACCAGTGCCATGTACCAACCAATAATAGAAGACAGCCCTGGTGTCGATTACAACACCCCGGCTCATAAACGTCATCAGTCACTTCGCTTTCTCAAAGATCACCTGACCCGGTGGGGTGTAGCCGTCGGTGGCCTCGGTGTTATTGCCGCCATTCTGCTGATCTTCATCTATCTTCTGTACGAAGTTGGGCCTTTATTCAAAAGTGCAGAAATTGAACAAAGCAGTACCTGGACACAGACGATCACAGGGGAGCAGCGCCCTCTCTATCAGAGTATGGAAGAACAGGCTGAACTGGCTTTTTCCATCACTGCCGACGGTGCCCTGACTTTTTCATCCACCCGAACCGGAGGGCAGAAATATCGCTATTCCCTGCCCCTTCCTGCCGGGACCTCAGTCACCACAATTAACAATGATCCATCCGATAGCAACCTCCTGGCTGCGGGTCTGAGTAATGGTCAGGTCATCATTTTCAAGCACGGCTATCAAATTACCTGGCCTGATGACAAGAGGCTGATCACGCCAAGGGTCACCTACCCATATGGTGAGGAAGCGATTGATCTGATAACGGATAATGAGGCTGTTTCACACCTGAGTATCAGTGATAGTGAAGATCAGCTGCTACTCACCGGTTATGGTGACAAGCGCCTCTATATGACCGCTTTTAGCAAGGAAGAAAACTTCCTGACGGAAGAAGTCACGCTTGAAGAAATGAGTGTCACTCTGCCCGAAGTGGATGGACCTGTTCACGATGTACTGATTGCTCCGGATCAGCACTGGCTTTTTGTTCAATCCGGTGCTGATGGCCTGACACTGATCGATATCAGCAACATCAATCAGCCTCACGTCGTGTCAGAGACTGACCTGACTAACGACTCGGCCAGAGTAACAACCATGACATTCCTGTTGGGTGGAGTTTCTCTGCTGATAGGCGATGACACCGGCATGGTCAGCCAGTGGTTCATGGTCAGAGATGAACAAAACCAGTGGCACCTGCAAAGAATTCGCGAGTTCGAGCTGGCCGGTGAACCTATTATGCAGATAGTGCCTGAGCATCGCCGCAAGGGCTTTCTGGCAGCCGATGACAAGGGTAATGTTGGCATCTTCTACACCACAGCCAACAGAACCCTGCTGACTGAGAAGCTGACCGACGGTCCTGTTGAGCAACTGGTTATTGCCCCCCGTAGCAACTACATGCTGGTGAGTAGCAATGGCTCTACCGAATTCTGGCGTGTTGAAAATGAACATCCGGAAGTATCCTTGTCGGCTCTCTGGGGTAGAGTCTGGTATGAGGGTTATGAGAAGCCTGAATATATCTGGCAGTCGTCTGCATCGAATAATGACTTTGAGCCAAAGCTGAGCCTGACCCCTCTGGCCTTCGGCACTCTCAAGGCCGCCTTTTACGCCATGTTACTGGCTACACCTCTGGCAATAGCCGGAGCCATCTATACGGCTTACTTCATGGCGCCAGCCATGCGTCGTAAAGTAAAGCCTGTCATTGAGTTGATGGAAGCACTGCCTACGGTCATTCTGGGTTTTCTGGCCGGTCTCTGGCTGGCCCCCCTGATCGAAAACAGTCTGGCAGGAATATTTGCACTCTTGTTGATTGTTCCAATCGGCATATTGCTCTTTGCTTTTGCCTGGGACTCCATGCCCGGTAAAATCCGCCACGCCGTCCCGGAGGGTTGGCAAGCAGCCCTGCTCATCCCTGTGGTACTGATCAGTGGTGCTATTGCCATGAACCTGAACGGTACCATTGAAGCAACCTTCTTTGATGGTGACCTGAGAACCTGGCTGACCACTGATCTGGGCATTCCTTACGATCAGCGCAATGCTCTGGTAGTGGGACTGGCAATGGGCTTTGCAGTGATCCCCACCATTTTTTCTATCGCTGAGGATGCCATTTTCAGTGTTCCCAAACATCTGAGTTATGGCTCTCTGGCACTGGGTGCGACGCCTTGGCAGACCTTGATGCGGGTGGTATTGCTGACCGCCAGCCCGGGCATATTCTCTGCCGTGATGATTGGTATGGGCCGCGCCGTGGGTGAAACGATGATCGTACTGATGGCTACCGGCAACACGCCCATCATGGACGCCAATATCTTCGAAGGCATGAGAACCCTGGCTGCCAACATTGCTGTTGAAATGCCTGAATCCGAAGTCGGCAGCAGCCACTATCGAATTCTATTCCTTGCTGCACTGGTGCTTTTCCTGTTCACCTTTGTCGTTAATACCGCTGCCGAGATGGTTCGTCATCGACTGCGCAAGAAGTACAGTTCGCTTTAAGGAAGGAGCCGGAACATGAGTAATAAAATAACCAAGTGGTACCAGACTGGCTCCCCCTGGGTTTGGCTTAATGCCGGAGCGGTGGCCATCAGTGTGATTCTTGTTGTCGGCCTTCTGGGTTTGATAGCGATCCGGGGTCTGGGTCACTTCTGGCCAGCACAAATTCTGGTGGCAGACTATGCCCCTCCCGGCCAGGAAGCCCGCTTGATTGCTGGAGAAATAGCAGACACTGAAACTGTTTCTGCAACCCGCCTTGAGGCGGCAGGTCTGCCGGTACCCAAGGGAATGGAAACACTGACCCGTGATCTGCTGAAAGTCGGTAACAGAGATGTTTCAGGCTCAGACTTTGCCTGGGTCATTGATCTTTGGCTTGAGAATCGCCGTTACCCTGAAAATATCATTGCTCTGGAGCGCAGGGAGTGGGGTAACTTCTACGGTTATCTGAACAACATCAAACAGGATGGCAAAATTATTGCCGAGGGTGAAGCCGCCTGGCCAGAGTTCCAGAAGAGACTGAACAGAGCCCTGTCTATCTACGACGAAATCTACGCCATCGAAAAGCACGAAATAGGTACCGTCAACGCTAAGCTGGAGCGCCTTCGTCTGGAACAGCGTGCCCTCGAACTTAATGGTACAGATACCCCTCAGGCCCTCGCCGATATCGAAGCACAACGCAAGGTATTTCAGGCTGAATATAAGGTGATGGAAGCCAGACTGGGTGATCTTTATGTGGCTTTCAATCGTGATAGTCTGGTGGCTACAACCATTGATGGTAAAGAGATTGAGCAATCTTTTGGCAAAATCGTCCGGGCCTATAAACCCAATGCCATGACCCTGACCCAGAAAATGTTTTTCTATCTCGACAAGGTCGGCGAATTTATCACTGACGATCCCAGAGAAGCAAACACGGAAGGGGGGGTTTTCCCGGCTATTTTCGGTACAGTCATGATGGTGATTCTGATGTCGATCATCGTGACCCCATTTGGTGTAATAGCGGCGGTTTACCTCCGTGAATACGCTAATCAGGGTTGGCTGACCCGAACTATTCGCGTGGCCGTGAATAACCTGGCGGGTGTCCCTTCCATTGTATACGGCGTATTTGGTCTTGGTTTCTTCATCTATTTTGCCGGAAGCCAGATTGACCAGTTATTTTTCCAGGAAGCACTGCCAGCACCGACCTTTGGTACACCGGGACTACTCTGGGCATCGATTACTCTGGCCTTATTAACATTACCTGTTGTTATTGTTGCCACCGAGGAGGGGCTATCACGTATTCCAAGCTCTGTCCGTGAGGGCAGTCTGGCGCTGGGGGCGACCAAAGCAGAAACACTCTGGCGAGTCGTTCTGCCCATGGCCAGCCCTGCCATGATGACAGGATTGATCCTGGCTGTTGCCCGTGCCGCTGGGGAAGTTGCACCTCTGATGCTGGTTGGCGTGGTGAAACTGGCTCCCAGCTTGCCTCTGGATACTAATTATCCTTTCCTGCATCTGGATCAGAAATTCATGCACCTGGGCTTCCATATTTACGATGTCGGCTTCCAGAGTCCTAACGTAGAAGCGGCCAGACCACTGGTTTACGCCACCGCTCTGCTGCTGGTTATTGTCATCGCGGTTCTTAACCTTTCAGCAGTAGCTATTCGCAACCATTTGCGTGAAAAATACAAGAGTCTGGAAGCGTGAGATTAGTTTGCTACAAAAAAGTTTCCCTGACTGAGCCAGGAAGGTTTAATTAAAGGTAACATCATGCTGGATGAGGCACTGGACTTGAATACACCCACCCGGACAGAGAACCAAAAGAGTAGAGCCACTCCCGAGGAGACCAGCTCAACTCCGGCGTTTAATCTCGACAGCCTGGGACGTAGCCGTCGCAAGCTCAGCCTGCAGCAGGAAGAAAAATGTCTGGATATCAGAAATTTGAACCTGTTTTACGGTGAGAAGCAGGCACTGCACGATATTTCCCTGACCATTCCGAAACGCAGGGTAACCGCGTTTATTGGTCCATCAGGCTGTGGTAAATCCACGCTGTTGCGCAGTATGAACAGAATGAATGATCTGGTGGAAGGCTGCCGCGTCAAAGGTGAAATTCAGCTGGATAACCAGAATATCTATCAGAAGGGCGTCAATGTCGCGGACCTCCGCCGTCGTGTTGGCATGGTATTCCAGAAGCCAAACCCCTTCCCGAAGAGTATTTATGAAAATGTCGCCTACGGTCTTCGCATTCAGGGCATCAACAAAAAGCGTGTTCTGGATGAAGTCGTAGAGTGGGCCCTGCGCAGTGCAGCACTTTGGGATGAAGTTAAGGATCGCCTCCATGAAAGCGCCCTGGGCATGTCCGGTGGTCAGCAACAGCGTCTGGTGATCGCCCGAACCATTGCTGTGGAGCCTGAAGTTCTGCTGCTGGACGAACCGGCTTCAGCCCTGGACCCCATTTCAACATTAAAAATTGAAGAGCTGATTAACAAGCTCAAGTCCAAATTCACCATTGCCATCGTTACCCACAATATGCAACAGGCTGCTCGCGTCTCTGATTACACAGCATTTATGTATATGGGTAAGCTCATTGAATTCGATGATACGGACACGCTGTTCACAAACCCACAAAAGAAACAAACTGAAGACTATATAACCGGTCGTTACGGCTAAATGCCATAGCTATTGCCAAGAAAGCACCTGGAAAACTCATGGATACCAAAAGCGAACTTCTTAGCCATCATATTTCCCAGCAATTCAACCATGAACTGGAGGAGTTACGAAACAACCTCCTGTCCATGGGCGGGCAGGTTGAAAAGCAAGTATCCGACGCGATCAATGCCCTGATCAATGCTGACAGCGAAGGAGCTGTGGTGGTCTGCGAGAAAGACACCGACATTAACTTCATGGAACTGGCCATTGATGAAGAATGTTCCCGCATTCTGGCCAGACGCCAGCCAGCAGCCAGTGACCTCCGTCTGGTGATTGCCTGCTCCAAGGCCGCGACCGATCTGGAAAGAATTGGTGACGAGGCGGCAAAAATTGCCCGCTTTGCCATCAGTCTCACTGAACAGGGCGAAGCGCCCAAAGGTTATATCGAGACCCGCCATATTGGTAACCATGTACGACAGATGGTACAGGATGCACTGAATGCTTTTGCCCGTTTCGATGCCGATCTTGCTCTGGCGGTTGCCAAGGAAGATAAAACCGTCGACCGGGAATACAAGAGTGCCACACGGGAACTGGTCACCTACATGATGGAAGACCCAAGATCCATTACCCGGGTTCTGAATATTATGTGGGTATTAAGATCACTGGAACGGATTGGCGATCATGCCCGCAACCTGGCGGAATACGTTATCTATCTCGTGAAAGGCAGAGATGTACGACACATTGGTATTAAAAGAATTCAGGAAGAGGTGTTTGATAAGAGTTGATCATTGAACTCTGTGAATACCATTGAATAAAAACCCGAGGCGTAACAAACTCGGGTTTTTAAGGTAATACTCAATCTTGCAAACGAAATCTCTCGTAAATGAGGTCAGTAATGGGCCGAAGATCTTTATCGTCGGCAGATACTTCATCAATTTGTTTTTGTAATGATTCTTTTTGATCCTGAAGCTCTCTGTACGTCATCTCGAAGTAAAACGGCAAAGTATTTTCCACAAAGTTGCGACCTCTTATACTCAAACAATTGATTGCACGAGCCTTGAATACTTCGCCATCTTCTGATTTCTCATCCACCTCAATAAAATTCAGCTGTTTACAGGCACGAGCAAAGTGATATAAAAAACCTTTTTCACCTAATAGCTCTTTTAATTTTTCGCTACCGACTATTGAATCTTTAACCTCATCAAAAAGAGCACCCATTGCCTGCCCCATATCAACCACTGCGGCTTTACGACCTTTAGCAATGGAAAATGCTTTAAAAACAGTGGTGTCCAGCTCAAGAAGGATCTCAATTAACTCACTTGTCAATGCTTTAGCCTTATCGGAGGAAAGGTCTTCGATCCCAGCACCTCTTTCAACCAGATTTTCCAGAAAGTCATTCATCAACAATCTTGCTCTCTGCTCATTTCGTTCAAGGCGCCAGTAATGAAGTTTGACCCCAACACTCCAGGGATCGGTTTTGCGTTTGTAAATAGACTTATTAAATGACAATTCGGTCCTGGGTGATCTGCTGACTTTATCTAAAGCCGTCGATAGCGCTTCAAGGACGTGAACCAGTTTTCCAAAAATTTTTCCATATAATCTTTTACAATCATTTTTAAAACCGGAAAGACTTAAATGGCTCGCAGCAAAAGACTTAATTCCTTCAAAGCTCACAAACTACCTCCATGCCGAAAAAGCATCATATTTAGTATTTTATGTCATTAACAACAATTAAACGTCAGATATAAGACACTCTTTAATTACTTTCTTATTAATCATTTAAGACCAATAAACTACGCTAGTATTAATTCAGAAACCTTTTAACAGATATAAGCAGTACCTCTGTTATTTATTTTTTATTTCATTGGCAATGAACTATGAATTACAGTGCAGCTGCAGAAGATGCAAACGAAGAGTGGGGCATACCCGAGAGCGGTCAAAAGGAGTTTGATCCTTTACTGGAATGCCTCAGTATTCTAACCAAGCATTATGGAAAGCCCTTTTCTCACGACTCTCTTCGTGCCGGACTACCTCTGGAAAATGGCAAACTGACCGCAGAGCTGTTTTCCCGAGCAGCCCAAAGAGCGGGTCTTGCGTCGAAAACTCACAAAAGAGCGTTGAAAGATATCTCTCCTCTGGTAACGCCTGCAGTTCTTTTTCTGAAAGAACGTAAAGCCTGCATTCTGATTGATATCGATCATGAAGAAGGCAATGCCCGGGTGATTATTCCTGAAGCCGGAGAAGGTGTCAGGAACATCGACCTCCCGGATCTGGAAGAGTACTATACCGGCTACACCATCTATGTTCGCGAAAAGCACCGATATGACAAGCGTACTCCCACCACGCTGAATATTCGCTCCCGACATTGGTTTTGGGGGACGATTCTTGGCTCCTGGAGAATTTATCGTGATGTCCTGCTGGCTTCCCTACTGATCAATATTTTTGTGGTGGCCAGCCCGCTGTTTGTCATGAATGTTTACGACAGAGTGGTACCTAACCAGGCTTTTGATACTCTCTGGGTGCTGGCAGTGGGTGCCATTATTATCTTCAGCTTCGACTTCGTACTGAAAATGATTCGAAGTTATTTTATTGACCTGGCCGGGAAAAAATCGGACATATTGCTCTCATCCCGGGTTATGGAGAGAGTATTGGGTTTGAGCATGTCGGCCAAACCGGTTTCGGTCGGCTCCTTTGCCAAGAGCCTTCAGGAATTTGAGAGCATTCGGGAGTTTATCACCTCATCAACAGTGATTGCCCTGGTGGATCTCCCTTTCACCCTGATCATATTGATGGTGATTTTAATTCTGGGTGGACCACTGGCTTACATTCCCCTGCTCTGTATGGCCCTGATTGCCATTTACAGTTTTGCTATTCAAGCCCCTCTCAAGCGTTCCGTTGAGAAAACCCTGCGCTCCAACTCCCAGAAAAACGCTACCTTGATTGAAAGCCTCTCAGGCATGGAAGCCCTGAAAATTGCCCAGGCAGAGAGCGAGATTCAGTACAAGTGGGAAAAAGCGGTCGGCCACATAGCCACCTGGAGTATCAAAACCAAATTGTTGAGTTCTTCCGCATCAACGGTCAGCGCTTATGTTCAACAGATGTGTAACGTTGCGCTGGTCTCCTACGGTGTTTTCCTGATTTCTGAGGGTGACCTCAGTATGGGTGGCCTGATTGCAACCGTTATGTTGTCAGGCCGATGCCTCGCCCCCATGGCTCAGGTAGCAGGTCTTGCCACTCGTTACAACCAGGCTAAATCAGCCCTGGATGGACTGAACGATATCATGGACATGCCGGTAGAACGTCCGGCAGACCGTGACTATGTCAATCGTCCTGAGCTGGCCGGAAGCATTGAATTTGATGGTGTTGATTTCACATACCCGGGTCAGGAGATCCAGGCCCTCAGAAACATCAATCTGCACATCAAACCTGGTGAAAAAGTAGCTATTATCGGTCGCATCGGTTCTGGCAAAACCACGATAGAGAAGCTGATTCTTGGCCTTTATGAGCCCAATGAAGGCGCCATCCGGGTCGATGGTATTGACCTGAGGCAGATCAACCCTTCAGACCTTCGTAGCAGCATTGGTTGTGTCTCTCAGGACATCACCCTGTTCTATGGCAGTATCAAGGAAAACATCACCCTCGGCGCCAGCTTCGTTGACGACGCTGCTCTGCTGAAAGCGGCTGAAATATCCGGTGTTACCGAATTCGCCAACAAGCATCCAAACGGCATGGATATGATCGTGGGCGAAAGAGGACAAAATCTCTCAGGCGGGCAGCGACAGAGTATCGCATTAGCCAGAGCTCTGTTGATGGACCCACCAATCCTGGTTCTTGATGAACCGTCCAGCTCCATGGATAACACCACCGAATTGCGAGTCAAAGAACAACTGAAAAAGCAATGCAAGGATAAAACCATTGTTCTGGTCACTCATAAGGCTTCCATGCTGGAGCTGGTTGATCGCCTGATCCTGGTGGATAACGGAAAGATTGTTGCGGACGGACCCAAGGATCAGGTTCACGCAGCCCTTAAGCAAGGCAAACTCAAAATCGAGTAACCCTGCAGCCAGCAATGAGCTGCCAATGACCTTGAATGGATTGAACAGGATCGTGCAATGAGCGAGTACAAGGACGATAAAAACACTTCTGAAATACCAGAAGATCAGCCTCATGAGACTTCGAATACTCAATCAACAACTCCGTCCCGGGAGGCAGAGTATGAAGTGAGTTCTGATGATCATGAAGTTCTGACCGAAGAAGCCGTGCTCGAAGAGCTGGAAGAACGGGACAGGCAGAGTGAAGAAGATGAAAACCTGAAGAATACTTCTTCACTGGAAGACAATGTCAGTGCAGAAGATCTGGAGTACATGTCTGATACCAGCGCTGCCATGTTAATGAAAGCCCCAAGAGGCGGCAGGCTGCTTATTTATACCATGCTGCTGGCTATTGGCTCTGCCATCACCTGGGCCAGTCTGGCACCACTGGATGAAATCACCCGGGGCATGGGAGAGGTCGTTCCCTCTTCTCATCTGCAGGTCATTCAAAACTTTGAAGGCGGCATACTGGAAGAGCTTTTTGTCCAGGAGGGTGAGCTGGTCAAGGAAGGGCAGCCGCTGCTGCAACTGGACGACACCCGCTTCAAGTCCACCTTCAGGGAAGGTGCCGTTGAGTATTACAGTGAGCTGGCCAAAGCCGCCAGACTTAGTGCTGAACTGTCCGGCAAGCCACTGAAATTTCCTCCCGAATTAAGTCATTACCAGGATTATGTGGATCGAGAGAGACAGATTTACCAGAGACGAGATGCCGGTCTTAAAGCCGAGCTTGATATTGTCAACAAACAAGCTTCTCAGGCCAAGCACGAACTGACCGCTTCCGAGTCACAACTGGAGTTTTTAACCACCAGTCTGGAGCTGGGAGAAGAGGAGCTGGAATTGACCGAACCTCTGGCTGAGCAAGGCGTTATTTCTCACGTAGAAATGATTCAGCTCAGGCAGAGAGTCAACGATCTGGCCTCTGAGAAGAAGATGACAGAACTCTCCATTCCCAAGCTGAATGCAGCCTATCAGGAGGCCCTGGCACGTAAGCGAGAACTGACTGTCAAATTCCGGGAAGAAGTGGTTCAGGAGCTGAAAGACGTTGAAGTCAAACTGGACCAGATGTCTGAAACACAAACCAGTCTGGAAGATCAGGTAGTCAGGACACTGCTTCGCTCGCCGGTCGAAGGCATTGTTAAAAAGATCAATGTTAAAACCGTAGGCGGAGTTATACAGCCTGGAATGGATGTCATGGAAATTGTCCCGGTAGAGGAATCCCTGCTGGTTGAAGCCCAGATCGCTCCTAAAGATATAGGCTTTCTCAGGGAAGGCATGAAGTCTGTCGTTAAGCTGACCGCCTACGACTTTGCCGTCTATGGAGGGCTTGAAGGCTTGGTAGAGCACATAAGCGCAGACACGATAAAGGATGATAAAGGGGAAAGTTTCTACATCGTTCGCGTCAGAACCCATGAAAATCAGCTTGGCAACCCTGAAAAACCACTGGAAATCATCCCGGGTATGAAGGCTAACATCGATATTATCACCGGAGAGAAAACCCTGATGGAATATTTGATGAAGCCAATTCTCAGGGCCAGACAGAATGCTCTGACTGAGCGATAGACGCTTCAGGAAAGGAATATGCCTCCCAGCTCTGATGGTTCCATGTCTGTCATCGGCCACGTTCAGAAAACCGATGGTGATGTATTCGCCATCGCCCCTGATGGCAGCAAACGCATTCTTCAGGAAGGGGATCCCCTCTATCTCAATGACAGGGTAGTCTCTGAATCCAGTAGCCCTGTTTCTATTCTTCTTGTCAGTAGCGAAGTCATTGAGCTGAAGGGTCAGTCTCAGCTTGTCATGATGCAGGATATGCTTCTGCCTGCATCATCTGATACTGATGGCTCATCAGAAGCGGAAGAGATACTGGATGCTATTGCAGAAAGAGCAGATTCTGCCGCAATCGCCCCTATTAAAGTTAACCCTGTTGAAGTTTCTGAACCCTCTTCGTCAGAAGAACCTAACAGTTCCTCTCAAGATCCCAGTCAGGAAGCAAGCGATGGCTTATCCGGTGAAGTCGTTGTTCTGGAGAGAGATGCCACAGAATTAGAACAAAAAAGAGAGATTGAGCCGCTATCGGAATCATCAGAAGAAATTAAACAACCGCTTGAATCCATTCAACCATTGTTTGTACCCGAAAAGATCAATGAAGAATTAGCCAGCTCCTCTCCTGTCAATTATGCGCCCACCGCTCAAAACATGATTATGAATAACGGCGAAAGCGCTACAGAGCTGGAAGGCAAGCTCCAGGCCTTCGACGCCAACACCGGAGAAGCTCTAAAATTCAGCCTGGTCACTACTCCTGACTCAGGGCAGTTGATACTCAATGACGATGGCAGCTTTCGATTCCTGCCCGGGAGTGACTTCGATTACCTTGCAGCAGGTGAGCAAACGGTTGTTACTTTTATCTTTGAAGCCATAGACAGCAGCGGAGCCAGTTCAAGGGCTTCTGTCGATATCACCATCACAGGTGACAACAACGAAAGTATCAAGGATACCTCGGAAACTGCAAAGCCAGTATTAGCCGAGATTGTTCAGAGTGATGACGAAACAACCATCGATCTGCTCTCTCAGGCTTTTGACAAGGACCCTTCAGACACTCTCTCTGTGACTCAGTTACGACTGACTGAGGGCAACGAGGCCGGTGTCAGTATTGGCCTGGATGGCAACAGTCTCAGTATTGACCCCGAAGCCTATAAATATTTGGCTGCTGGCGAAACAGAAACCCTGACCTACGAATACCTGGTCACGAATTCCCGGGGAGAGTCCGTTTTAGAGTCTGTCACTATTACGCTCTCTGGCGACAATGATCAGCCTCAGGTCAGAGAAGCCGTCATTCAGACTTTTGATAAGAACAGCGATGACTTTAACGTTGACCTCTTGGCAGGTGCGTTCGATCTGGATTCATCAGACAACCTCAATGCCGTCTCTCTCAGGATAACAGCGGGGGATCCTTCAGGTATTACAATCGCTGACGATGGCAACAGTCTTGATGTGGATGCGTCTGCTTATGAGCATCTGGCTGGAGGCGAATCTGAAGTCATTGAGTACAGCTATGAAATAGAGGATGGGCAGGGTGGTGTTGTCAGCCAAAGTGCGTCCATTACCGTTGAGGGCACCAATGATAATCCGGAAGATATTGAACTCTCCGGTACCCGCATTGATGAAAACCAGGATGGTGCGGTTGTGGGTACTCTGTCTACCAGAGACAAAGACCTTTCTGACTCTCACACCTACACCATTGATGACCATCGCTTTGAAGTGGTAGACGGCGATCTCAAGCTGAAAGAAGGCATAGCCCTTGACCACGAAACCGATGACTCCGTTGATGTTAAGGTAACAACCACCGATGTTGATGGTGCCGCCTATTCAGAGAATTTTACCCTTGAAGTCAATGACATCAACGAAGCGCCTGTGGCCACAGACAGTTCGACCACTATCGATGAAGACAGCCTCTATCGTTTCACCCTGAATGACTTTCCCTACACTGACCAGGACGACGGTGACACGCTGAAAGCGATCGTCATTGAGACTATTCCAGCCAGTGGATCGCTGGAACTCAACGGCAGTCTGGTATCTGAAGGCGACGCCATCAGTCAGGCTGACATTTCGGCGGGCTTACTGACGTTCCTTCCTGTAGCCAATCAAAGTGCAGACAACTACACCCGCTTCAATTTCCGAGTGAACGATGGTGCCCTGTCTTCTGATATCCAGACTTTCACGATCACTGTCAATCCGGTAGACGATGCTCCCGTTGCGGGGAATCTTGATCTGGGATCAACTCCGGAAGATACCTCTTTTGTCATCACTGCTGCTGATCTTCTGGCTTCAGCCAGTGATATTGATGGGGACAGCCTGAGTATTCAATCCGTCACCCTGGCAGACCCTGCCACAGGCAGTCTGGCGAACAATCATGACGGTACCTGGAGCTACACACCCACTGCCCATTACTTCGGTGATGATGTTACTTTTAACTTCACCGTTTCAGATGGAACCTCAGGCGATGAAGCCAGCGCATCAGCCACACTTGACGTCATTTCTGTCAATGACGCAGCAGTAGTTGCCGGAGTTGATACCGGCTCCGTCACGGAAGACGATAACGCCACATTAACCACCAGCGGCAACCTGACCGTTACGGATGTTGATGCCAACGAAGCTGTTTTTCAGGCTGAAATACTTTCAGGAAGCCATGGGCAGTTATCCATTAACGCTGATGGCAGCTGGACTTACAGTGCTGATAACAGTCAGAGCACCATTCAGACATTGGGCGACGGAGACTCACTAAGAGACAGTTTCACAGTGCAGACTGCCGATGGTACACAGCATATTGTCACTGCCACTATTCATGGCACCAACGATGCGCCAGTAGTCAACGCAGGAGGCACTCTAGCTTACACAGAAAACGACAACCATCAGGTAATAGACAGTCATATCACTTTGACAGATATTGACTCTGCCACCATAGAGAGTGCCACGATCACGATCATCAGCAATTTCAGTTCAGCTGAAGACAATCTGGCTTTCACCGATCACAACGGGGTTTCCGGAAGCTGGGACTCATCAACCGGTACCATGACGCTCTCTGGAACTGCAACGGTCGCGCAGTATCAGGCAGCACTGAGAACGGTCACCTACTCAAACAGTTCTGACTCACCCTCTACCGCTGATCGCATCGTCAGCTTCAGTATTAACGACGGTCATAACAGCAGCCATATAGCCACCAGTACCATCACGATAAAGGCCGTCAATGATGCTCCGGTTACGGCAGGGACACTGGTGACGTCCGACGAAGATACACCTTATATCTTCAGCACATCTGACTTCGCCTTCTCTGACCCGGATGCCGGACAGACACTGCAAAGTATCAAAATCACTCAGCTGCCCCTGGCAGGTGAGCTGCTCTTTAACGGATCGGCTGTCACTGCGGGCACAGAAGTAACAAGGAACGAACTTTTAGCGGGCCGATTGAAATTTGAGCCGACTCAGAACGAACATGGCAACCTTTACGCCTCATTCGAATTTCAAGTCAGTGATGGCAACCTCTTCTCACCTTCAGCAACTTTCGACTTCAGCATTACATCGGTTAATGATGACCCAACGCTCAGCTCTGCCATTGCGAAAAATTTTGTTGAAGACTCGGCTTCAGTCAATATCGACCTGCTTGAGTCTGCTGCAGACGCTGATGCTGGTGATAACCTCTCCGTGACTCAGATCACCCTGTCATCCGGTGATGACTCTGGCATCACCATCAATGGCAACACCCTTACCGTTGACCCCGGCGCCTACGACTATCTTCCCGACGGAGTGACTGAAACCATTGTCTACAGCTATGACATCGAAGACGGCAATGGTGGCTCAGTTTCCCAGACAGCCACTCTGGTCATCACCGGTACAAACGACAGCGCACAGATAACAGGTCTTGATACAGCAACCATAACTGAAGACAGTCATGCCAGCACCCTGACAACCTCAGGCTCCCTCACCATCACTGATGCTGATCAGGGTGAAGCCCAGTTTCAAGCTGAAACCCTGACCGGAACTTATGGTGATCTTGTTATTGATGCCAGCGGACAATGGACTTATACGGCTGATAATACACTTCTGGAGATCCAGAGGCTGGGCGACGGTGATACTTTAAGTGAAACCTTCACAGTCACTGCGGCAGGTGGTGATAACCACAATGTAGCTATTAGTATCGACGGCAGCAACGATGCTCCCACTATCAGCAGCGTTACCGATGTCGCCGGAGCTGTGACTGAGATTGTCGACGGTGGTGCGGGTGAGAACAGCAACACCCTGACCGACAACGGCTCCTTCACCATCGCCGATGTGGATCTTTCAGATCAGCAGAGTGTCAGCGTCAGTGCCGCAGCCAATGGTTATCTGGGTAGCCTGACTGCCACGGTAGCAGACGACACCCAGGCCGATGGTACTGGCCGCATCGACTGGAGTTTCAGTGTTAATGATGCCGACATTGATTATCTGGGTGACGGTGAGATCCTGACCCAGACCTACACCGTGACTGTTAACGACGGTGAGGGCGGCACCGTCGATCAGCAGGTGACCATTACCCTTACTGGCAGCAACGATGCTCCCACTATCAGCAGCGTTACCGATGTCGCCGGAGCTGTGACTGAGATTGTCGACGGTGGTGCGGGTGAGAACAGCAACACCCTGACCGACAACGGCTCCTTCACCATCGCCGATGTGGATCTTTCAGATCAGCAGAGTGTCAGCGTCAGTGCCGCAGCCAATGGTTATCTGGGTAGCCTGACTGCCATGGTAGCAGACGACACCCAGGCCGATGGTACTGGCCGCATCGACTGGAGTTTCAGTATTAATGATGCCGACATTGATTATCTGGGTGACGGTGAGATCCTGACCCAGACTTATAGCGTCACTGTCGACGATGGCGAAGGCAGTACAGTAGCTCAGCAGGTAACTATTACTCTGACTGGCACCAACGATGTGGCAGTAATCACGGGCGATGACAGTGGCAGCGTCACTGAGGACGTCGGCAACACCCTCATGACTTCCGGCACCCTGAATATCACCGATGTCGATGGCGGCGAAGCCAGTTTCACCCCAGAGACCATCACCGGCACCTACGGCTCACTGACCATTGATGGCAGTGGCAGCTGGAGCTATTCGGCCATTAACAACCATGCTGATATTCAAGTTCTGGGCAATGGTGACACTTTGACCGAAACCCTTACGGTTCGGACTTTGGATGGCACCACCCGCAATATTGTCATTACCATTAACGGCACCAACGATGCGGCAGTCATCACTGGCGATGACAGTGGCAGCGTCACTGAGGACGCCGGCAACACCCTCATGACTTCCGGCACCCTGAGTATCACCGATGTCGATGGCGGCGAGGCCAGTTTCACCCCAGAGACCATCACCGGCACCTACGGCTCACTGACCATTGATGGCAGTGGCACCTGGAGCTATTCGGCCAGTAACAACCATGCTGATATTCAGGCTCTGGGCAATGGTGACACTTTGACCGAAACCCTTACGGTTCGGACTTTGGATGGCACCACCCGCAATATTGTCATTACCATTAACGGCACCAACGATGCGGCAGTCATCACTGGCGATGACAGTGGCAGCGTCACTGAGGACGCCGGCAACACCCTCATGACTTCCGGCACCCTGAGTATCACCGATGTCGATGGCGGCGAGGCCAGTTTCACCCCAGAGACCATCACCGGCACCTACGGCTCACTGACCATTGATGGCAGTGGCACCTGGAGCTATTCGGCCAGTAACAACCATGCTGATATTCAGGCTCTGGGCAATGGTGACACTTTGACCGAAACCCTTACGGTTCGGACTTTGGATGGCACCACCCGCAATATTGTCATTACCATTAACGGCACCAACGATGCGGCAGTCATCACCGGCGATGACAGTGGCAGCGTCACTGAGGACGCCGGCAACACCCTCATGACTTCCGGCACCCTGAGTATCGCCGATGTCGATGGCGGCGAGGCCAGTTTCACCCCAGAGACCATCACCGGCACCCACGGCTCACTGACCATTGATGGCAGTGGCAGCTGGAGCTATTCGGCCAGCAACAACCATGCTGATATTCAGGCTCTGGGAAATGATGACACTTTGACCGAAACCCTTACGGTTCGGACTTTGGATGGCACCACCCGCAATATTGTCATTACCATTAACGGCACCAACGATGTGGCAGTCATCACTGGCGATGACAGTGGCAGCGTCACTGAGGACGCCGGCAACACCCTCATGACTTCCGGCACCCTGAGTATCGCCGATGTCGATGGCGGCGAAGCCAGTTTCACCCCAGAGACCATCACCGGCACCTACGGCTCACTGACCATTGATGGCAGTGGCAGCTGGAGCTATTCGGCCAGTAACAACCATGCTGATATTCAGGCTCTGGGCAATGGTGACACTTTGACCGAAACCCTTACGGTTCGGACTTTGGATGGCACCACCCGCAATATTGTCATTACCATTAACGGCACCAACGATGCGGCAGTCATCACTGGCGATGACAGTGGCAGCGTCACTGAGGACGCCGGCAACACCCTCATGACTTCCGGCACCCTGAGTATCACCGATGTCGATGGCGGCGAGGCCAGTTTCACCCCAGAGACCATCACCGGCACCTACGGCTCACTGACCATTGATGGCAGTGGCACCTGGAGCTATTCGGCCAGTAACAACCATGCTGATATTCAGGCTCTGGGCAATGGTGACACTTTGACCGAAACCCTTACGGTTCGGACTTTGGATGGCACCACCCGCAATATTGTCATTACCATTAACGGCACCAACGATGCGGCAGTCATCACCGGCGATGACAGTGGCAGCGTCACTGAGGACGCCGGCAACACCCTCATGACTTCCGGCACCCTGAGTATCGCCGATGTCGATGGCGGCGAGGCCAGTTTCACCCCAGAGACCATCACCGGCACCTACGGCTCACTGACCATTGATGGCAGTGGCAGCTGGAGCTATTCGGCCAGCAACAACCATGCTGATATTCAGGCTCTGGGAAATGATGACACTTTGACCGAAACCCTTACGGTTCGGACTTTGGATGGCACCACCCGCAATATTGTCATTACCATTAACGGCACCAACGATGTGGCAGTCATCACTGGCGATGACAGTGGCAGCGTCACTGAGGACGCCGGCAACACCCTCATGACTTCCGGCACCCTGAGTATCGCCGATGTCGATGGCGGCGAAGCCAGTTTCACCCCAGAGACCATCACCGGCACCTACGGCTCACTGACCATTGATGGCAGTGGCAGCTGGAGCTATTCGGCCAGTAACAACCATGCTGATATTCAGGCTCTGGGCAATGGTGACAGCCTGTCCGAGACCCTGACGGTTCAGTCTTTGGATGGCACTACCCACAATATCGTTATTACCATTAATGGCGCCAATGACGGTCCAGCTATTGATGCGGGTACGCCAGACCAGTCTGCAACCGAAGAACAGGTATTCAGCTACCAGGTACCTGCAAACGCTTTTTCCGACATAGACGGTGACAACCTGACTTATTCTGCCACACTGGATGATGGCAGTCCGTTACCCGCATGGCTGTCATTCGATCCATCCAATGGCACTTTTTCCGGAACACCCGATGACCCGGATCTTGGACAAATCACCATCAAAGTGACTGCCAGCGATGGTATCCTCACTGTTTCAGATCAATTCAAAATTAATGTTGCAGGGGTCAACGATGCTCCGAAACTGGTTGGCACCCTTAATAATCAGATGGTGGCGGAAGAATCTGCTTTCAGTTACACCATTCCGGCAAATGCTTTCTCCGACGCAGAGGGCGACACACTGACTTACAGCGCCAGTCTGGCCGATGGCAATCCCCTGCCCGCATGGCTGACGTTCGATGCCGGAACCCGAACCTTCAGTGGAACACCTGATGATCCTGATGTTGGCAATCTGTCAGTCAAGATTTCCGTTTCGGATGGTTCAGAGACAACGGATGTTTTCTGGTCAATGAATGTCACGGCTGTCAACGATGCCCCTGAATTGTCGGGCAGTCCTCTTATCAGCGGAGTTGAGGCAGCCTACAGTTTCTCAGATAACACGGACATTTCAGGTAACGGTAACAACCTGACCCTCAGTGGCAGTGCCACACTGGGCAGCGGACATAACGGCGGTCAGGCCTTTGAAATGAATGGCAGCTCCGGTGGTGGTGAGATTTCGGGGCTTAAGATCGGTGGAGCCCTGACCATTTCTGCCTGGGTGAAATACGACAGCCTGAATCAGAACTGGTCCAGAATAATAGACTTCGCGAATGGTCCTGCCGACAACAATATTCTACTGGCTCATATCGGCACATCGAATGATCTCGCTTTTGAAATCTATGACGGGGCAGGCTACCCCGCAGACGGTCAGCTCCATATCAGCAACTTTTTTACCGAAGGTGAGTGGGTTCACCTGACAGCCACTATCGATAATACCGGAGCAATGCGGATCTATAAAAACGGAGAGCTGGCCGGAGAGAATCTCAACGGGGCTGTTCTTCCGGAGATTGTCCGATCAGGCAACTATGTCGGCAAGAGCCATTGGGGTCATGATGGTGATCTGGACGGCTCAATAGACGATTTTGCTGTTTTCAACAGTGCCTTGAGTGCTCATCAGGTCAAAGCCGTCTATGAAGCTGACTCAGTAGAAAATCTCATCAGCGATGCCTTCCATGTTATCGAACAGAGTCCCAACAGCACTGTCCTTGGCTCAGTAGCGGCGACGGATATTGATAATGCCAGTAACCAGCTGACTTACACCTTGAGTAACGATGCCGGTGGCCGCTTCACCATAAACAGTTCAACCGGTGAAATATCAGTGGCTGACAGCACACTGCTGGACCATGACAGCAACGCATCTCACACGATTACGGTGCAGGTGAGCGATGGCCAGCTCAGCAGTACTCGCGATTACACGGTTTTTGTTAACAGCAGCACGCTGTCTACCGATGAGGATACCAGCTATGCCCTCACTCTGACCGATCTGAGTCACAGCGATCAGGAAGCGGCTGCCATGACCCAGATCAAGCTATCAACCTTACCTGATGAGGGAACCCTGAAGCTGAATGGCGTTGCTGTGACGCAAGATCAGGTCATCAGCAAAGCGGATATTGAAGCAGGTCTTCTGGTCTTTGAGCCAGACAGCAACGAAGCCGACGATAACTACACGTCTATCGGCTTCAAAGTACACGACGGTAACAGCTATTCTGGTGAGTATACCCGGACATTTGATGTGGCAGCGGTGGCGGACAGCGTCACCATGAATAATATCGGCTCTGAAGTGTTGAATAGTACCTTTGATGGCAACAACACTGATGGCTGGCAACGAACCAACCCTTACGGCATCAGCCATTCAATGGTTAAGAATAATCGGCTGAATAACTATTATTCAACTGAGAGCTATAGAAACATTGATACCAGTGACAGTTCTGTTCAGACGTACGAATTAACCTTCATCCTTCACCATGAGAGAAATCTACACCATACCACCAACATCAGGGTGAAATGGAATGGACAGACAGTCGCAACCTATACGGAAGCTCCCGGTTCAGGTACCCATACATCGACCAAAACCATCCTGTTAAACGCAACGGGTAATCCCAGTACAGAGCTGCGATTCGACGAAGATATCAATGTGTTTTACCTGGACAATATCCGGATCACCAAAGTGCGTGCTACGGATGAGGATACCGCTTTCAATCTGCCGGATCTCGGCATCACCCAGGTCGACAGCGACGGTTCTGAAACGCTGACCGTTTCTGCCGATGGCGTACCTGCCGGAGCAGTGCTCACTGATGGCAGCCACTCAATAACAGCAGATGGAACCGCTGTCGACATTTCCGGCTGGGACTTCGCTAATCTGCAAATAACACCACCGGCAGACAGCACAGATACTATGAATCTGACGTTCACAGCCACCACGACAGAAAGTAATGGTGACAGTTCATCAGTCAGTGAGAGCTTGTCCATCAGGGTCAACTCGGTAGATGACAAACCAGTATCGTCAGACAACAGTCTTTTATTAAAACAGACGGACAGTTACACATTCAGTACCGAGGATTTCAGCTTCACCGATGGTGATGCCGGTGACAGCCTGCAATCCATTACCATCACCTCTCTGCCCGCTTCCGGCGCTTTAACGCTGAATGGTGCTGCTGTGACAGCCAATCAGGTCATTACCGCAGCAGACCTTGGCAATCTGACCTATACCGCTCCAGCCACTGATCCGGATGTTGGCACCAGTTTTGGTTTTACGGTGAGCGATGGCAGTCTTTCCAGTGATCCACAAACATTCAGCCTTAATGTAAGAGGTACTTACTCTCAAAACCTGCTGACTAATGGCAGTGCTGAGAATGGCACCTCTGGCTGGAATATTATTGCAAACGGTGGTGATGGCTGGGGTTCAGGCAATAGCAGTCATGACGGCGACGGTCAGAGTTGGGTTACTTCCAATGCCTGGGCGAAAAAGTCACAAACGGTGGATCTTCTGGCCAAAGGGTTTACCGAACAATATCTGGATTCTGCTCCTGACATCAGTGTCAGCGACTGGTTTAAAGATAACGGTGCCAACGATGATTATTACCTGAAAGTTGAACTGCGGGACGCCAGCAATAATGTTATTGCTTCCTACGACACCGGAACATTGACTGCAACCGACAACTGGCAGGAGGCTGCTAATACCTTCAGTAATTATGGTGCCGGTGTCCGCTATGTTTATTTTGAACACGGCGCTAAAGACCAGGAAAACCTGAGTGGTCATCACGGGGCAAGCATTGACGACTCAGAAGTGGTATTAAAGATTGGTGATGTTGATCTGGTGGGTACCAATTCCGGAGAAATTATTGATGGTACAGTTCAGTCCGACACTCTCAGAGGTGAAGGGGGTGCAGACAACCTTCTTGGTGATGCCGGTGACGACCTGATATTTGGTGGTGCGAGTAAAGACATCATCACAGGCGGAGCAGGCGATGACATTCTCTCGGGGGATGATGATAGCGATACCTTTGTCTGGCTTGCTTCTGACCTGGGGTCAGCCGCTAATCCTGCCGAGGATGTCATCAAGGACTTTAACACAGGCTCCGGTGGGGACGTTATAGATCTAAGTGATGTCCTGGTGGATAATTCAACGCCTCTGGACCAGTACCTGAGCCTGAACTTTGATAACGGCGACACCACCATCGAGGTGATGCCAGACGCTGACGGTGATATTACCCAGAAGATTAAGCTGGAAGGTGTTGATCTCTCAGGCTACGGGGGAGGCAGTACCGACGCACAAATCCTTAACAACCTGATTAGTGACGGCAACCTTCAAATCGATTGATTCGACAGTCATTCGATTAAAGTTTCTCCATCCAGACCTGTGTGGTTCATGGTCCAGGCTCCAAAATCAGAATCCCGAATCATGGCACCAATAAAAGAGCTGCGATCAAACCTTGCATGATTGAACTCTGCCTGATCAATAGTAACATGATCCAAACGACAGTGGACAAATGATGGGCTTTCTTCCAAACTGTAACACTCCCTGAACTGACCCTGCTCAAAAATCACTTCGTTAAACTGGGTGCCTTCCATTAAAGCTGAATCCATATCGACCCGGGTAAAATAACTGTTCGAAATCCGGGTCCTGACCAGCTTGGGAACATTGAATTCGCAGTCGGTCATAATCACCTTGTTCAAATTGCCACCCGAAAACACCGGCCCTTCCTGAAAACTGTCACAGCCTCTGAACTGACAGTCTTCCATTAAAACGTTATTGAAGTGAGTACTTGTCAGTGTGCAATCCCTGAACTCTATATTCCTGAGCTGGGAGCCGGTAAAGTTCGCATCATCCAGAAATCCGTGAATAATCTGGCTGTTGTGCATCTTTAAACCCATGCATGAGCTGTTATGAAAACTTTGAGCCCCCATATTGCAGCTATCAATGACAGCATTATCCAGACAACTTTGGTCAAAATTAACAGCAAACAGATTGCAATCCACCAGACGCGCCTCATCCAGCCGGCAATGCCTCAGATCAGCACCTTCCAGGGAAGAATCTTCGAAGATGGCACCCCTCAGATCGGCACCTCTGAAATCAGCCCCGGATAAATTACAGCCTTTAAATCGGGCTCCCCGCAACTGTGCCTTTCTGAAGTTACTGCCCTTCAAGTCCGTTTGATTAAAACAGACCCTTTCAAGATCTCTGCCCTCCAGCATTGCACCTTTGAGTACCTGTCTGGGAGGAAAGTTCATACCGGGATGTAAAAGATCGAGAAGTTCACTCGCAAAATCATCAGATGCCGGAGTATTGGTCACGACTCGAGCTTCTCTGGCCGGGTCGATAGCAATACTGTATTCACCCAAGCCTTTCAGCAGGATGGTACTTTTTCCATCAAGACCTGAGGTTCTGATTTCCTCTGTTTCCAGTACATCAAACCTGCCCAATCCTTGTCGTGCATTCTGACGGGTATCTTTATTTTTCCCTGAATCGGACACCACTGCGCCTCCCTGGCTGATACTTTTTGCGATCAAATTTGGACATCATCGCCATGAATGCGGGGATGATTGTCTTAGCTTGCGGCTGTTTATTAGAGTCGTCCGATGAACGGTAAAGTTTAGAATGCGGCCATCCAAAGATACTGTTCGCCAAGTGCAGTAAAACTCCAGACTCTCAGTCGGAGGGCTCCATAACATGATTGGCAAGATCCAACACAACATGCCGTATATGATGGTCATCAAGCTCATAGAATACCTGTTTACCACGGCGGGAAGATTTGAGAATTCTGGCTTCTCTGAGCCCTTTGAGGTGATGGCTGGTCAGTGGTTGAGACATACCTGATATTTCTGACAGGCAACAGACCGGTTGTGGTTCATCAATACAGGCCATAACCAGTTTGAGGCGCCCTTCATCCCCCAGCAGCCTGAAAAGTGAGGCCAGCCTGGCCAAATGCTCTGAAGACATTTCTGGTAATTCAGTACAACAGGGCTGATGGAGTTCAGTCATATAGGAGTTACGTTGTAAAAAGTAGATTGAGTTCAAGCCGCCATGGGCTAAAAATATCAGCTCATGCCGGATTAATACAATTAGTGCCATCGACAGAGGCGAATCCTGTAACAAACACGCATGGGTGCTTCGGCTTTTCCTGTCTATTTAAGATTTAGATCAGGATTTATCCTAAGCGGCCGTTATTGACAGTGATAGACACCCTTGCAAGCTGGTATAAAGTCCAGAATCCAGGGGTTTGTCCGTCATAGCCCACACATTGCACGAAGTGCAGCTAATTTCATTGTGGGTTTAACATCTGATGCACTCTCCAGAACCACCACTGGAACTGAATAATGACCGACCTAGATTCCAACAGCATTCATACTGGCCTTTCAGGTCGTATGCTTCTTGAAAATCCTTTGCTGAACAAGGGCACTGCCTTTACTTTTGAAGAACGCAGCGAACTGGACCTCCATGGTCTGTTGCCACCCCGTGTAGAAACATTGGAAGAGCAGTGTCGCCGCGCCTATAAATCTTTTGCGATCAAGCCCACTCCTATTCTCAAACATATTTACCTGCGCTCACTGCAAGATACCAACGAAACGCTTTTCTACGCTCTGGTTCAGCGTCATCTTCAGGAAATGTTGCCTATCATCTACACCCCTGTGGTAGGTCAGGCCTGTCAGCGATACAGCGATCTTTATCGTCGTCCTCGCGGCCTCTACATCTCTTTCCCTGAGCGCGCTCAGATTGATGCCATGCTGGCAAACTTCAAGCGCAACATTGAAGTCATCGTAGTGACTGATGGTGAGCGTATCCTGGGTCTGGGCGACCAGGGTATTGGTGGTATGGGTATCTGCATCGGTAAACTATCTCTTTACTCTGCCGTGGGTGGCATTACGCCCAACCTGACAATGCCCATTACTCTGGATTGTGGCACTAACAACAAAAAACTGCTGAAAGATCCCAATTACCTGGGATGGCGACATGAGCGCATCGGTGAGGACGATTATTTCGAATTTGTCGATAAGTTTATCCAGACACTTAAACGTCGCTGGCCAAACGCCCTGCTGCAATTTGAAGACTTCGCGATCAACCACGCTACGCCTCTGCTGGAAAAGTACCGTGATCAGCTCTGCACCTTTAACGATGATATTCAGGGCACGGCCGCTGTTACTGCTGCTACCCTGATGGCTGCAGCCAAGGCTGCTGGCAAATCCATTGAAGATCTGAGCGTTGCTTTCCTGGGTGGAGGCTCTGCAGGCTGTGGGATCGCTGAACAAATTATCCGTCTGATGGTGGGTCGCGGACTGTCTGACGGGGAAGCTCGCAAGCGCATCTACATGGTTGATCGTGACGGCCTGGTGCACGACCAGATGAAAGGCCTCCGTCCATTCCAGCAGAAGCTGACTCAGCGTTTTGCTGATATTCAAGGCTGGTCAGCCGAGGGCACAGTGTCGCTGGCGGATGTCGTTCGCATTGCCAAGCCAGACGCCATCATTGGTGTTTCCGGTCAACCCGGCCTGTTCACTCAGGAAATTATTGAGAACATGTCGATCAACCACGAGCAGCCCATTATTTTCCCACTCTCGAACCCGATCAGTCAGGTGGAAGCTCTGCCCGAAAACATTATCAAATGGACTAACGGCAAGGCTCTGATTGCTACTGGCAGCCCGTTTGAGCCGGTTCAGCTCAATGACAGCGCTTACCCGATTGCCCAGTGCAACAATATCTATATTTTCCCCGGTCTGGGTCTGGGTGTGCTGGCTTCCGGCGCCTGTCGCATTACTGACAAGATGCTCGACGTTGCTGTAGAAACACTGGCACTCGCTTCTCCTGCTCTGGTGAGCAGAGAAGCACCTCTTCTGCCTTTGTTGGATCGCATCCAGCATGTCACCAACGATATTGCTCTCGCTGTTGCTCTTCAGGCCCAGAAGGACGGTCTGGCCCCGATCACTGAGTTGACTGATCTGGAACAAAAGATCAGAACAAAACGCTGGAGCCCCGAGTATCGCCGCATTCGCATGTCCTTCTGCTAGCTTGCACTTCTGCCAGATTGCCCTTCTGATAATAGCATCACTCTCCAATTGCACGTCGTAAGACGTGCAATTGGTCTCTCTTTATCCCATTACTCTGCCTTTTTTATCGCTATCATAAACTCCTGAAAGCTTGGACGCTCATTTCAAGGCCCAATCAGACCAGACTGAATAACATTTTAAAAAAAGCCGCCAAGAAGTAGTTATATCCACCAGATATTCAATATAAATCGAGAAATAGTGTCATAAATAGCGGGTTATTATCACTATTTATCCCTTTATTGATCTATATCAAACCTGCTTCGTACCAAACAAACTTAAGCTGTAAGAGAAATCGGGGACTCCGGTTCAATTTTTTGATCGGTACAACCCTGCCGAAAAAACCGGCGGGTCAGTTTAATTCCATAAGCGTTCAAAGAAATCGCTTGGGTTACTCAGCAATAAGACCTCCAAGAAAGTCTGATCTGACATGCCTCCGGCATAATTCTCTCTCGCAACACAAAGACAAGCGAACAGTGAGAGATACGTGTTTGGTAACATAGGAAATAAATATGAAGCAGTGGATTCGACTTTCACTCACAACCAAAGTGCTGATCGGCATGTTGGCAGGCCTGGCTATTGGCCTGATAATGCGTCAGTTTACAGGTAATACTTTTATTGAGCATTACCTGGTAAATGGCGTATTCAACGTCATAGGTCAAATATTTCTGACCGCTCTGAAAATGATAGTAGTACCTCTGGTATTCACCTCCATCGTATGCGGTACCTGCTCCCTCAAAGACGTAACAGTACTGGGTCGTCTGGGCGGAAAAACAGTCGCTTTTTACCTGCTTACGACCTGTCTTGCCATCAGTCTGGCTATGGGTCTGGCTCTGCTTGTCAGCCCGGGTGAAGGTGCCAACCTGGAAAGTGCTTCTTCTTATGCCGCCTCCACCGCACCTTCGCTGTCTGAAGTCATCATCGGCATGTTCCCGGCTAACCCTATCGAAGCCATGGCCTCCGGTAACACACTGCAAATCATCGTATTTGCCTTGCTGTTCGGTATTGCCATTGCTGCTGCGGGTAAACCTGCTGAGCCTATCGTCAAGATTTTTGTGGCTCTGAACGAAGTCATGATGAAGCTGACTACTTTGATCATGAACCTGGCACCTTACGGTGTGATGGGGCTGCTGGCCAAGCTGTTCTACTCAATTGACCTGGGTGCTATCGGTAACCTGATTCAGTATTTCCTGGTCGTTCTGGGGGCTCTGGCTCTGCAGCTGTTCATCACATACTGCGGTCTGTTAAAAATCACTACGGGTCTGAGTCCGCGCATCTTCCTGAAGAAAATGCAGGATGCCTTCATGTTTGCCTTTACCACAGCCTCCAGTAACGCCACTATCCCGGTCACTATGGAAGGCGTAACTCGTCGTATGGGTGTTAGCAATAAGGTGGCCTCTTTCACCATCCCCCTGGGCAGTACCATCAACATGGACGGTACCGCCATCATGCAGGGTGCTGCGACGGTCTTTATCGCCCAGGCCTTTGGTGTAGATCTGAGCATGGGTGACTATCTTATGGTGATCGTCACAGCCACTCTGGCTTCTGTCGGTACTGCGGGTGTACCCGGAGTGGGTCTGGTTATGTTGGCGATGGTTCTACAGCAGGTAGGCCTGCCTCTGGAAGGTATTGCCCTGATCATGGGTGTAGATCGCCTGCTGGATATGGTACGTACCGCTGTCAATATAACAGGCGACAGTGTTGTAACCTGTATCGTTGCCAAGAGCGAAGGCGAGATGGATCTGAAGGTTTATAACGATCTTGAAGCCGGTGAAAGCGATGAGAACATCGACTTCCACCACATCGGTGAGCAGCAGGTCCGGACTGCCTGATTGATCACTGACCACAACAGAGCGTAGCCCCAAGGCTACGCTCCTCCCACCTCCTCAAACTTACCCATCCCTGCTGCACAGTTCAGCAATTCAGCCTCCTGTAAGCCTGACTCATCAGAACCACTGTTCGGCAACATAAATTCAGAGCGTCAAACGAGCGTTAACAGTCGTCAGTCAGAAACAAGGAGATGAAGGAATAGAGAGTTTTAACGGAAGGTAATTGAACATAAAAATAAGCGGATTGGTTTACAGGCTGTGTGGATAATGGCTTTATTATCCTTCCATGTATGTCCGGATGCTCGCGTTGCTTCTGCAATTCTTCTCAGCTCCGGTTTCCCTGTTGGTTGCTACACCACAAAAAAACACCCTATAAACCAATCCGCTTGTACGGTCATCGACTTTTATTATTGTTTTTATCAGTCGATTCATCTGCCTCATTATTGTTTTTATTTTCGGCAGTTTTTCTTGCTTTCGACCCTATGTATACAATCGACGTGCCAATTTTTTGGAAACTGGCCACACCCCTTGGCGTACGTACAATCCGACGCAAGACCCCACCCCAATAGGTATTTTTATCCAGCCTGAATGTGTTACCTGTGGGAAGTAGTCCCGTAACAGTGAGATATTGACGTAACGCTTACAGAATTTCATAAACTGAGAATACCCCGGGCAACGGGGATTTTGACCCTGAGAGATTTAAATTCGAGAGATTGCCCATATAGTGTCTTTATAATCGCACTTGGAATTTATCGGAAATAATCATGACTACAGATACTCATTTTGACTACCTGGTCATTGGTGGTGGTAGCGGCGGCATAGGTACTGCTAATCGGGCTGCCATGTACGGCAAAAAAGTTGGTCTTATTGAAGCCAAATACCTCGGCGGCACCTGTGTAAACGTTGGCTGTGTTCCCAAAAAAGCAATGTGGTTTGCAGGACAGATTTCCGATGCCATCCACTATGGTCCGGATTACGGTTTTGATCTGAAGCGTGAAGAAATCCTGAAAAACTTCAGCTGGAGCAAGCTGGTTGAAAGCCGTGAGGCCTACATCAGTCGTATTCACCAGTCCTATGACCGGGTACTGGGTAACAACAAAGTAACCGTCATAAAAGGTTACGGTCGTTTTGTGGATGCCAAAACCGTTGAAGTGAACGGTGTTCAATACACGGCTGATCACATTACCATCGCCACCGGTGGTGAGCCTGCTGTCCCATCCATTCCAGGCGCTGAATACGGCATTGACTCTGACGGCTTCTTTGAACTGACAGAACGTCCTGAGCGTGTTGCAGTGCTGGGGGCCGGGTACATTGCCGTCGAACTGGCGGGGGTCCTCCATGCCCTGGGCAGTGAAACCCACCTGCTGGTTCGCAAGCACAAACCCTTGCGCAACTTCGACGACATGCTGTCCGATACTCTGGTTGAGATCATGGAAGCGGAAGGCCCGACCCTGCACACACATTCTGTACCCAAAGAGATCACCAAAGAAAGTGATGGCAGCCTGACCATCCATCTTGAAAATGGCAACAGCCTGACAGTTGATACGGTTATCTGGGCTGCAGGTCGTAAGCCACACACCCACTCCATCAATCTGGAAGCAGCGGGTGTCGAAACCGATGAGCGTGGCTACATTCCTGTCGACAAGTTCCAGAACACCAATGTGCCTGGTATTTATGCAGTCGGTGACAACATTGGCAAGATCGAACTGACACCGGTTGCAGTGGCAGCCGGACGTCGTCTGTCAGAAAGGCTCTTCAACAACAAACCGGAAGAACACCTGAACTACGACAATATTGCGACTGTCGTCTTCAGTCACCCTACGATTGGCACCGTGGGTCTGAGCGAAAGCGAAGCCATTGAACGTCATGGTGAGGAAAACGTTAAGGTTTACACCAGTGGCTTTACCGCCATGTACAGTGCGCTGACCAGTCACCGTCAGCCAAGCCGCATGAAGCTGGTTACCCTGGGTAAAGAAGAGAAAATTGTTGGCATTCACACCATCGGTCATGGCTCCGATGAAATGCTGCAGGGTTTTGCAGTGGCACTGAAAATGGGTGCAACCAAAGCAGACTTTGATAATACAGTGGCTATCCATCCGACCTCTGCGGAAGAATTCGTCACTATGAGGTGATCCTTTTTCTTGGAGAACCACAAAAGTTTTGACAACTTATAATAATTTCGACAAATCGTAATAATTTGGCAACTTTGCCTATCCTGATCCATACCCTCACAGTCGTGTAAATTTCCTACTGTGAGGGTACGGTGTGTCTCAATAACTGCTGATCTCAAGTTGATTTACGAAAAGTAGCTTGCAGAAAGCGAGTCAGGGTCCTATACAGGTTTCATAAATCAACAAACATTCAGCTCAAAAGCAACTTCTCATGACAGCGAATTTGCAGAATGATAACTAAATCTTCATTTACTCTTAGATTTGACTATCAAATCAGTAAAAAGCTCCAGACATCCGAGCTAAACCATGCAGGAAGGTGTCAGGATTGCCCTCGGGACTCAGCCTTTTATGGGATTTCTGCCATCGGCTTGCAGCTTTGACTCCCCGATTCCTCGCGCAGCCTTTCGCGAGGCTGTGATTAGTGCATAAAAGCACCAGCCATAGGAGACTTTTGCCGCATCGCTCTATACAGCAGGTATTGAGTGACTTTTTGATATCTGCTCAAGGAGTACCCCCCCCCTGAAATATCAATTATCAAAAAATCACAAACGAAAGCAGAAAAAGGAATTTCATCAAGAAATCCCTGCAAGATAATCAAACACCTGACACATATAACACTATGGTCGTGTATTTCACCATCTTTCCAAAGAAAAAAACATAAGCGCCTGTTTTTATTGTAATAATTAAACAGAAAAATAATGCTATTCAGTGTCAACACTTCTCTGATGCCGTATAAAAAAACACCACTATTCACAAAATAAATAGCAAAGATAAAAACAACAGGATTGTCACAAATGTTCACAAATCACAGAATGCAGTCACCGGATCGGCATGTCTCTGACTAAAAACGCCGATCATCAAAACACGCTGATAACGTCGTGAAAACGGAAGGACTGATTATGTCAAACTACCTGAATGATATTGACGCAATTGCTTCACTGAAAGCTACTCAGGGCTCTTCCTGGGAAGCGATCAATCCCGAATACGCTGCTCGCATGAAAGCGCAGAACCGTTTCAAAACCGGTCTGGATATTGCCCGCTATACCGCCAAAATCATGCGCGAAGACATGGCGGCTTACGACGCAGACACTGCAAAGTACACCCAGTCCCTGGGCTGCTGGCATGGATTCATTGGTCAGCAGAAGATGATTTCTATCAAGAAACATTTCAACAACACTGACCGTCGCTACCTTTACCTGTCTGGCTGGATGGTTGCTGCACTGCGCTCCGAGTTTGGTCCTCTGCCAGACCAGTCCATGCACGAGAAAACGTCAGTAGCTGGCCTGATTGAAGAACTCTACACCTTCCTGCGCCAGGCTGATGCCCGTGAACTGGGCGGTCTGTTCCGCGAACTCGACTCTGCTCGCAAGGCTGGCGATACCGCTAAAGAAGCAGATCTCCAGAGCCAGATCGATAATCACCAGACACACGTTGTGCCCATCATTGCCGACATCGACGCGGGTT
The DNA here is from genome assembly GCF_049310145.1 of Endozoicomonas sp. ALD068. NCBI lineage: Bacteria > Pseudomonadati > Pseudomonadota > Gammaproteobacteria > Oceanospirillales > Endozoicomonadaceae > Endozoicomonas > Endozoicomonas sp. ALD068. The sequence continues at coordinate 5,611,992 of NZ_JBLYNU010000004.1, read as the reverse complement.
TCGGTAACGAAGAAGCCACTTACCTGCTGGCTAAGAAAATGATTGAAGCCGGCGCCTGCTGTATCCAGATCGAAAACCAGGTTTCCGACGAGAAGCAGTGTGGTCACCAGGACGGCAAGGTAACCGTTCCTCACGAAGATTTCCTGGCCAAGATTCGCGCTGTTCGCTACGCGTTCCTGGAACTGGGTGTAGACGACGGGGTGATCGTTGCCCGTACCGACTCCCTGGGTGCTGGCCTGACCAAGCAGCTGGCAGTAACTAACCAGCCTGGTGATCTGGGTGACCAGTACAATAGCTTCCTGGATGTTGAAGAAGTCACTCCAGAAAACATGAAAAACGGTGATGTGATCATTAACCGTAACGGCAAGCTGGTTCGTCCCAAGCGTCTGCCCAGCAACCTGTTCCAATTCCGTCAGGGTACCGGTGTTGACCGTGTCGTTCTGGACTGCATCACTTCTCTGCAGAACGGCGCTGACCTGCTGTGGATTGAGACCGAAAAACCTCACGTTGGCCAGATCGCCGAGATGGTTAACAAGATTCGTGAAACCTGCCCGAACGCTAAGCTGGTTTACAACAATTCACCGTCCTTCAACTGGACTCTGAATTTCCGCCAGCAGGTATTCGATGCCTGGAGCGAAGAAGGTAAAGACGTTTCTGCTTACGACCGTGCTCAACTGATGAGTGCAGAGTACGACGCAACAGAACTGGCCCAGGCGGCTGATGAGAAGATCCGTACCTTCCAGGCAGACGCTGCCCGTGAAGCAGGCATCTTCCACCACCTGATCACTCTGCCAACTTACCACACTGCCGCGCTGTCCACCGACAACCTGGCTAAAGAGTACTTTGGTGATCAGGGCATGCTGGGATATGTTGCAAACGTTCAGCGCAAAGAAATCCGTCAGGGTATTGCCTGTGTTAAACACCAAAATATGGCTGGCTCAGACATGGGTGATGATCACAAAGAATACTTCTCTGGTGATGCTGCACTGAAAGCGGCCGGTGAAGACAATACCATGAACCAGTTCGGCTAAGCTGAACAGTCAGGCTAAATAGTTCGCCTCCCCCGCGTGAAATATCACGCAACCATTCAGGGCAGCTTCTCGCTGCCCTGATTTATTTTGACTGAGCAAAGCCCTGATTCATTGAGTAGACTTAGGATCAGCTCACCCCGGACGGTGTCCGTAGACGCCGGACACTGGGATCAAACCTTAACACAACCTACCAAACTATTACGTACGACACCCCTTTTAACAAGAAAATTTATTCACTATTTACGAATAAATTATCAAAAATTCTCATTTCAAAATTATCCATAACAACCTCCACACACCCACAGAGACTCGAACATGACTGCACGTAAAAACCGAAAACCCGAAAGATTTCCACACACAAAACATACCACCTATATAGTTAATTACCCTTTTAACTTAAAATCACATACTATACGTGATCAGTACTCATGCCCGAGTACCTCTCATGGATGAAGTCCGGATTGAGCCGGATCACAGAGGCCCAGGTTATGAAAGAAGGGTCAGAAGAAACACAGTGTTCTGACAAGCGTCGACTCCCGTATAGACAGACAGCTTTGATCCATTGTCGTGCTCAGTACGGGTACGATGAAAAACGACGGTGAAGGCACAACTACTGATCGGCAGCCCACGTCTGCCAGAACATTTTTATAGCTACACTAGGTGACCGATATGCGGATAGGGATCCCTGGAGAGATTCAGGAAAACGAAAACCGGGTAGCCGCTACGCCTGATACAATAGGCAAGCTGCAAAAGCTCGGTTATGACGTCATCGTTGAGAGTGGAGCTGGTATCAAAGCCAGCTTTGATGATGCGGCTTTTAGAGAAGCTGGCGCTCAAATCGCAGAACGCTCAGAAGTCTGGGGTTCCGATATCGTTCTGAAAGTGAACGCACCAACAGACGACGAAATAGCTCTATTAAAAGACGGCGCTACCCTCGCCAGCTTTATCTGGCCCGGCCAGAATGAAGAGCTTATGAACAAACTCAGCCAGCGCAACATCAACGTGCTGGCTTTGGACAGTGTACCCCGTCTGTCCCGCTCCCAGTCACTGGATGCACTGAGCTCCATGGCTAATATTGGCGGTTACCGGGCTGTTGTTGAGGCTTCCCATCACTTTGGCCGCTTTTTTAATGGTCAGATTACCGCTGCTGGCAAAATACCACCTGCCAAGGTCATGGTCATTGGTGCCGGTGTTGCAGGTCTCGCTGCCCTGGGTGCGGCTGGCAGCATGGGTGCTATTGTTCGGGCTTTCGACACTCGTCCTGAAGTTAAGGAACAGGTAGAAAGCATGGGCGCTGAATTCCTTGAGCTGGATTACGAGGAAGAGCAAGACTCTTCCGACGGCTATGCCAAGGAAATGAGCCAGGCCTTTATTGATGCCGAGATGGCCCTGTTCATGGAACAGGCCAAAGAGGTCGACATCATTATCACCACCGCCCTGATTCCCGGTCGACCGGCACCCAAGCTGATTCTGGAAGACATGGTTAAAGCCATGAAACCAGGCAGTGTTATCGTCGATCTGGCTGCCCAGACCGGTGGCAACTGTGAATGCACAGAAAAAGACAAGGTTGTGGTCAAGCATGGTGTTACCGTCATCGGCTACACCGACCTGCCCAGCCGACTGCCAACCCAGTCATCGCAGTTATACGGCACCAACCTGGTGAATATGCTGAAACTGATGACACCTGAGAAAGACGGCAACCTGGTCATCGACTTTGAGGACGAAGTAGTCCGTGGTCTCACTGTCGTGAAAGAGGGCAACATTACCTGGCCTCCACCGCCTGTTAAAGTCAGTGCAGCTCCGGTAGCTAAACCGACGCCAAAGGTTGATGAAGTCAAGAAAGAGAAGCCTTCAAGTCCCTGGCTGAAACCTGCCCTGATCGCCGCAGGTGCCGCCATCTTCGGATGGGTTGCCCATTCAGCTCCGGCAAGCTTTCTGGAACACTTCACTGTATTCGTTCTGTCGTCCATTATCGGCTACTACGTCATCTGGAATGTTACTTCTGCCCTGCACACACCTCTGATGAGTGTGACCAACGCCATCAGCGGCATTATTGTGATCGGTGCCCTGATGCAAATGGGGAGTGACAACAATATTATTCTGGCTATGTCGGGCATCGCCCTGTTAGTGGCCATGATTAATATTGTCGGTGGTTTCGCTGTGACCCAGCGGATGCTCAAGATGTTCATCAGAGATAATTAATCGCAGCGGGAGTAAACAGGAATGTCACAAGGATTATTATCGTCCGCCTACCTGATAGCAGCGCTGCTGTTTGTCATGAGTCTGGCAGGCCTGAGCCGTCAGGAGTCTGCCAAGAGCGGCAGTCTCTATGGCATGGTCGGTATGGTCATCGCCGTTCTGGCCACACTGGGTTATGCACACCTCGAAGGCTTTACCTTTGTCACCATTATGATGATTGTCGGAACAGCCACAGGCCTCTTCCTGGCCAGGAAAGTGGAAATGACCGAAATGCCCCAGCTGGTCGCCATCCTGAATGGTTTTGGCGGGCTGGCAGCGGTGTTGATCGGCTTTTCAAGTGCGATTGAATCTTCAGAATCACTGGTCAAGGCGGCTTCCGAGCTGGTGTCGTCTACCGAGCAACTGATTCACAGCATTGAAATATTCATTGGCATCATCATCGGTGCAATCACTTTCAGTGGTTCGGTTGTTGCCTGCCTGAAACTGAATGGAAACATCAACAGCCGTCCCGTATCACTGCCTGGTGGCCACTGGACTAACCTGGCTTTGATTGTTCTGGCCATTGTGATGGGGATTATCTACATACAGCAGGACAGCATTCTGGCTTTGATCATCATGACAGGTCTGGCCTTTATTTTTGGTATCACTCTGGTTATGGGCATCGGTGGTGCTGACATGCCGGTTGTGGTTTCCATGCTCAATGCGTACTCCGGCCTGGCCGCTGCTGCTACTGGTTTTATGCTGGGCAACAACCTGCTGATTATAACAGGTGCCATGGTGGGCTCTTCAGGCGCAATTCTCTCCTACCTGATGTGTTCAGCAATGAACAGATCCTTTATATCGGTAATTCTCGGTGGTTTTGGCACCGAAGCTGGTACTGTAGCGGAAGGTGAGGAACAGGGTGAATACACCGAGGTCAATGTAGAAGAAGTCGCTGAAATGCTCAAAAGCGCTTCCAGCGTGATCATCACTCCCGGATACGGAATGGCTGTCGCCCAGGCTCAGCACCCCCTGAGAGAACTGGTCAATAAGTTGCTGGCCCAGAATATTAAGGTACGCTTTGGTATTCATCCGGTGGCTGGTCGTCTGCCAGGTCATATGAACGTTTTGCTGGCCGAGGCAAAAGTGCCTTACGATATCGTTGAAGAGATGGATGAGATTAACGACGACTTTACCGAAACGGATGTTGTCCTGGTGATTGGTGCCAACGACACTGTAAACCCGGCGGCGTCTGAAGATCCGGGCAGTCCGATTGCAGGCATGCCTGTACTTCGTGTCTGGGAAGCAGAAAGGGTCGTCGTATTCAAACGCTCTATGGCTACAGGCTATGCAGGTGTCCAGAATCCCCTGTTCTTTAAAGACAATTCTCGTATGCTTTTCGGAGATGCCCACAGTACCGTCGAAGGTATTCTTAAGCAGTTCTGATCTGCCCCCCCGGATAGAAAGCCATTCTTCTATCCGGGTAGAAACAAACAGATGTCGACAGAACAGGGACCCTGCCTAAAATTATGACCCGCAACACTTAATGCTCATCATATTGCCTCCCTTGCACTGGAGCTTCAGATAATGAGATATCAGGCGTTGATGCTTCAGGCACCGGGGCTTCAGAGGCTGAGGCTTCAGAAACCACGGCTTCAGGTGAAGCTTCGGGTATTGAGGCTTCGGGTACTGAACCTTCAGGTAATGAACCTTCAGCTACTGAGCCTTCGGGTACTGAACCTTCGGGTGCTGCGCCTTCGGGTACTGAAGCTTCAGGTACTGCACCTTCAGGTACTGCACCTTCAGGTACTGCACCTTCAGGTACTGCACCTTCAGGTACTGCACCTTCAGGTACTGCACCTTCAGGTACTGCACCTTCAGCTACTGAACCTTCGGGTACTGCACCTCCAGGTACTGCACCTTCAGATAGCTGGATTAAAGGCAGCGGGGACAGAACTATAGTCAGTCTGCTACTCTCCGCGAAGGGCACGTTATGAAAATAAGTGGGTGACCAGTTACTTTGACTGTCTGTTTTCACAGGACCGTATTCTTTACCATCTACAGACAGTGTAACCTGGTATGGCTGTTCATCAGGATAATAAAATCTACCTCCTGCAAACACACTAAAAGTGTAAGTAGGTTTATACACATCGGAACTGTCTAAGGACCAACCGACACTACCCTGAGGATACCTGGCATCAGTGGGATGAGCATCATCATTTACATTCTGGAAACCGATATTGGTATTGACGGGAATGTAAACACCAGACTTTTCGACAAAATCCAGTTTGACCGACAAGCCATTCACCTTCCTGAAGTGTGTCAGTCCACTGTACGCAAAGCCATCAGCTTTGGCACTGAAACCGTAACCGAGCCCTACCGTTTCATCTCTGAAAACCACATCTGCCGCAGACGCAAAACCGGAAAGAAATATACTAACGGGTACAACCAGTAAAACTTTCATGATTAAAAAAAGCCTCTTCTGATGTGATAACCCTGAAATATCATTAAGTCGCTTTCACCAGAATCAATTTCGCATCAATGATACTGGCGCCATCGTTTATTGAACTGTACAAAAATAAACGAACGTCACATGCCTACTTCTTGCCAGCCCACTTTCGTCTAACAACAAAATGTATCACTTGCAAAGCGGTAGAATGAGAAGCTAGACACTTTATGATATTTCCGGATTAGACCACCGCTCAATTATAGATACTCATTTCTATAACTGCTTTTTTTACCGTAAAAAATATTTTGTTAAGCCACCCCACCATTACAGATCAAGAGAATCAATTCTGGAAATGGCCGTCCTGAATGACTTTCCAAATACCGGCATTTCTGCCCTGATCCAGTGAGTCTGTCAATCCGCTGCACTGGCACAGAGCCCGCCCGAAAATCAGAGGCCGCGAATATTTTCAGCTTCCAGCTCGGCAAAGTATTTCAGGGTCTTGACTCGCAGTTCCATGGTGGCATCTTCATCACAGACGATCATGGCTTTCGGGTGCATCTGCATGGCAGAAATGGTCCACAAATGGTTCACAGAGCCTTCTACCGCAGCATGGAGGGCATAAGCCTTATCCGCACCAGTGACCAGAATCATGACTTCACGGGCATCCATCAGTGTGCCTACACCAATGGTCAGAGCCAGATTGGGTACCTGATTGATATCGTTTTCGAAGAAACGGGAATTGGCCTGACGGGTCTTGTCAGTCAGGGTCTTGATACGGGTACGTGAAGACAGGGAAGAGCCTGGCTCGTTAAAGGCAATATGGCCATCGTGACCAACTCCACCCATAAACAGATCAATGCCGCCACAGGATTTGATCTTGTCTTCATAACGCTGGCATTCGGCTTCCAGGTCTTTCGGATTTCCATTGAGCAGATTGATGTTTTCGTGTCGGATATCAATATGTTCAAAGAAATTCTTAAACATGAAGGTACGGTAGGATTCCGGATGATCGGCGGGAATGCCCACGTATTCGTCCATATTGAAAGTCACTACATGCTCAAAGCTCACCTCGTCGGCATGGTTCATCTCAATCAGGTTCTTGTAGGTAGCCAGAGGCGTACTGCCTGTGGGCAGCCCCAGAACAAAGGGTCTGTCTGCCGTTGGCTTGAACTTGTTGATCCGTCTGACAATGTGCCTGGCGGCCCATTTGCCCACGTCGGATTTTGCGGATAGAGGAATTAAGCGCATAGTTTAATCTTCCGGTTGTGGACCTTCTGAATTCTGTTTAGCCGGACGATGGACATTTGTCACTCTGTTTTCGGCATGATGTAACCGGTTACACTATCATTTCTACAGATAACGGCCTATCTCACAGATCAATGTTTCGTGCAAAAGATACGAATTTCTCTGAAACAGTTCGAGCAGCTGGATACTTTACTTTCCGAACCCACCAGCGGCCTCTTTAATAAAACTGACAGTCCTGACTCAAAAAGTATATTCTTTACAGTCCACCTCTCTTTCTGGTTAGTCTTCAATACATGCGCATTCTCCACACGTCTGACTGGCACCTTGGCCAGCACTTTATAGGCAAGAGCCGTGAGCCTGAACATCAGGCATTTATTTGCTGGCTGCTGACAACCGTTGAAGAGAATTCTGTGGATGCCATCATCATTGCCGGTGATATTTTTGATACCGGAACGCCGCCCAGCTATGCCCGAACACTCTACAACCGTTTCATTGTCGACCTGCAGAAAACTTGCTGTCAGCAGCTGATTATTGTCGGTGGCAACCATGACTCGGTCTCAACCCTGAATGAGTCCAGAGATTTGTTGGCCTGCCTGAATACCCATGTGGTGGGTGGCGTTACGGAAAACCCGGAAGACCAGATAGTGGTTTTAAAGAACCATCAGGGAGAACCCGGCGCAGTGGTCTGCGCTATACCGTTTATCCGACCCAGAGATGTTCTGGAAAGTCAGGCTGGTGACAGTGACACCGATAAACAACAGGCTCTGCAGAACGCAATTGCCAGGCACTACCAAAAAGTATTTGAACTGGCCTCTGACAAAAACCTGCCAACTGTGGCTACAGGACACCTGACCACGGTCGGTGGACAAATGTCTGAGTCGGTGCGGGATATTTATATTGGCACCCTGTCGGCTTTTCCGGCCAGTGCCTTCCCCCCGGCAGACTACATAGCCCTGGGGCACCTGCACCGCGCCCAGAAGGTTTCAGATCAGGCACATATCCGTTACTCAGGCTCCCCTATTCCGCTCAGCTTTGATGAAACGTCCTGCCCTAAACAGGTGGTGCTGGTTGACCTTGAGCCTGGCACTGCGCCAGAAATCAATGAACTGGCAGTGCCCATCTTTCGTTCCCTGAAAAGCCTGAAAGGCAGCCTGAAGACCATTCAGCAGGCGCTGGACAAGATCGATGACGACTCTCCACTCACCACCTGGCTGGAATTGGAAGTCAGCACTGACGACTACCTCACCGATCTGCAAAAGCCTATTCAGATCATGCTGGAGGGCAGAAATCTGGAAGTCTTAAGAGTCCGTCGAAAGCGTGAAATCAACAGCGCGGCTTTACATAGCGAATGCAAAGAAACACTCGACGAACTTGATGTCGCTGAAGTGTTTGCCCGGCGACTGAACGACGAAGATCTTGATGAACAACGCACAGCCAGTCTCAACCGGGCGTTTAATGAAATCCTTGCCACTCTGGATGATCCGGATGGTGACAGCAAAACCGCCAGACTTGAGGACGAGAAGGAGTTAATGGCTTGAAAATCCTCAGTTTACGTTTGAAGAACATCAACTCGCTCAGAGGTGAGTGGAAAATTGATTTCACCGAAGACAACTTCCGCAACAACGGTCTTTTTGCCATCACCGGTCCCACGGGTGCGGGAAAAACCACGCTACTGGATGCCATCTGCCTGGCTCTTTATCACCAGACACCCCGACTGAGCACGGTTTCTACCAGCGATAACGAGTTGATGACACGTCATACGTCAGAATCCCTGGCGGAAGTGGAGTTTGAAGTTCAGGGACAGGGTTATCGTTCTTTCTGGTCCCAGCGGCGGGCCAGAGGCAAGGCAGACGGTAAATTACAAAGCCCACAGGTAGAGTTGGCGAAACTCGATGGCACCATCATTACCAGCCGCATCCAGGACAAACTAAAGATCGTCAGTGACATTACCGGCCTCGACTTTGGTCGTTTCACCAAGTCCATGATGCTGGCCCAGGGGGGATTTGCCGCTTTTCTCCAGGCCAGCGCCAATGACCGGGCCGAGCTTCTGGAAGAGCTGACAGGCACGGATGTCTACGGAGAAATTTCCCGCCGGGTGTTTGAGCGTGCACGGGCAGAACAGGAAACACTCAACCTGCTTCAGGCCAGAACCGAAGGCGTTGAGCTACTGGACGACAGCGTTCTGGAAAAGCTCGCTGAAGAACAGACCGACCTGACAGAATCCAACAGCAAGATACAGAGCCAGGCGGATGAACTGAACAGACAACATACCTGGCTGGAAAAGAAAGCTGAGCTTGAGCAAGAAAAGCAAACATCCCGGCAATTACACCAGCAAAATCTGGAACAGCGGGAAGCCAAACGTGAAACGCTGAAAAAGCTGGACGAATCGATTCCTGCCCTGGAAATAAAGCCTGTCTATGATCAGTTATCGACTCTGAAGGCAGCGGCAGCTCAGCGTCAGAAACAGGTGGATGAATTACTGGAGAAAGAGCAAACACTCAAGCAAACCCTGACAGAAAAAGAACAGGCCAGCAAAAGTGCGCAGGAAAACCTCAGACAGGTCAAACAACAAAAAGTGGAAACCGAGCAACTGATCGCAGATCAGATTATTCCTCTGGATCTTAAAATAGCCGAGGCCCAACGCAGTCAGGCCGAGCTGTATGAAACACAGAAAGAACTCGGTAAAGCGCTTCAGAGCCAGCAAGAAAAGCACTCAACACTGCAACAGAGTCGACAAGAGCTTCAGCATTCTCTGAAACAGGCTTCTGAATATCTGGCTCAACATACTCATCATGAGAAACTGGCAGAGAAGCTGCCTCTCTGGCATTCGCAGTTTGATCAGAGAAAGTCTCTGATAGAGCAGATTAATCAGCTTAAACACAGGCTGCAAGAACACCATACCCGGAATAAGCAGGACAGCACCCGGCATGAGCAGTTGCTGGAACAGCAAAAAGTCAGTCAGGAACAATTAGCCCAGTCTCGTGACCTGCTTGAGCAAAAGCAGGCTCAGCGTCAACACTGGCTTCAGGGTCAGGAAGAGCCTTTACTCAGGCAACAACAACACGCCCTGATGGAGAAAGTACCCTTATGCCAGCAGTTGAAAACTCTGCTTAAGCAACATCTGGAAAGCCAGGTCAGCCTGCGTGCAGAAAAAACGACATTGGACGAAAACAAACGGCAACTCACCACTGTTCAGACAGAATTGACTCAACAAAGGGACCTTTACAGAAAAGAAGCTCAGCATCTGAAAGATCTGGAAACCCTGCTACTTCAAGAGCAAAAAATTGCCAGTCTCAGTGAACATCGTCATCACCTGAAAGAAGGCGACCCCTGCCCACTCTGTGGTTCAACAGCACACCCTGCTGTGCAGCGTTATCAGCAGGTAGACGTTGATTCCACTCAAAATCGGCAGGAGGAAAAGAAGCGGCTTGTGACAGAACTGGAACAGCAGGGAACCCGGAAAAAGCAGCTGGAAACAGAACTGAAAACGCTGTGCAACACTTCAGAAAAACGCATTCTCGAATTACAGGACCGACAGGCATCGACGCAGACAGAATGGCAGCAGCTTTGTCAGTCACTGCAGATTCAACTCAATATCTCTGACTCTGAATCGGTTCATAGCTGGCTGGACAGCACCAGAGAGCAGCTGATAGCCATAAATGAACAGGTCAAGCAGTTGGACGCAATCAACCAGCAACTGCAAAGTGCCGAAAAGGTGGCTACCCGGGAACAGCAGCAGCTTGAGCAGAAACAGTCGCAACTGGCTCTTTTGCATCAACAGCTGAGTCAAGCGTCAGAACAGATCGAAACACTAAGGCAGCAGCTATCCCGACACGAACAGGAACTGGGCCAGCTGGAAGCAGCCCTTCATCAGTCAATGACAACGGCGCTTCCGGCACTGGAAACGCAGGACACTTGGCTTATGAGCCAGAAAGCGTTGAAAGATCGCTGGCAAACATGCCATCAGCAGAGTCTTGAACAACAGCAGGCATTGCAAACGCTCAATCATGAGATGCAAATGCTTGAGCAGAATCTGCTTCAGTCCCGACAGCAGGCCGATCAATTAAACCGGCAACTGGATCAGATCGACAGAGAGCAGGCTGATCGCAAAGACGTGCGGTTCACATTGTTTGGAGAACTGAAGGTGACCGAGGAACGCAGCAGGATCGAGCAGGCCATAGTCACCGCCGAACAAAACCTTAAAAACGCAGAAACGCAGTTGCAAACAGCACTGCGCGCTGAGAGCGAGCTGTCCGGCTCTATCCGGCAACATCTCAATGACCAGAAAACTCACCAGTCAGAACTGGAGCAAAAAGAAGCACACTGGCAGACCACTCTGGAAGACAGCCCCTTTGATTCCAGCGAACAGTTTCAGCAGGCTCTGCTTGCTCCTGAACAACGTAGCGAACTGGAAGCATTGAAAAGCACTCTGGACAGTGCCATTGCCAGCAGTACCGAACGTTTCAAACTGGCAGAAGCCTCTCTGGAAAAACTATTGAAAGAGGCCCTGACTGAACAAGCCGCTGAAGAGATCCTGACCTGCCTGAAACAACAGACAGCAGAACTGAGCCTCAACAATCAACGACTGGGTGAAATTCGACAGGCGCTCACCGAAGACCAGAAAAAGCGTCAGCAGTTGTCTGACTGGGTAGATGAAATCAGCAAACAGAGAGAGCAGTTTGCGGTATGGGAACATCTCAATAGTCTGATCGGCTCGGCAAAAGGCGACAAGTTTCGTAAATTTGCCCAGGGACTGACACTCGATCATCTGATTTATCTGGCCAACCAGCAGTTACAAAGGCTGCATGGTCGTTACCAGCTACACAGAAAAGCGGTCGAAGCCCTCAGTATGGAAGTCATTGATACCTGGCAGGGGGATACCGCCCGGGATATCAAAACTCTCTCGGGAGGAGAGAGCTTTCTGGTCAGTCTGGCACTGGCACTGGCCTTGTCCGATCTGGTCAGTCACAAAACCAGCATTGATTCCCTGTTTCTGGACGAGGGCTTCGGCACGCTGGACCAGGAGACACTGGAAATAGCGCTGGATGCCCTGGATAACCTGAACGCTTCAGGAAAGATGGTAGGGGTCATCTCGCATATTGAATCATTGAAAGAAAGGATTCCCACACGTATTGAAGTTAGGAAAGAGACAGGGCTGGGTTACAGCTCTCTGGAGAAACACTATGCCGTCGTCGGATAGACGGCATTAGCTTCTGGTCAAAGGACAGAAAAGCGGGCGGTGGCCCGATTAAAAGACCCGAAAGATCTCTTGAATGGTAGCGTTATCTCGATCGATAACCCAACGGACCCGGTATCAGATAACTGGGAAGTGCTTTAACGATTGCATAAGATACACCTACGCTGATCGAGGCTGTCGCAAAACTCTAACAACTCGTTCCCACGCTCTGAGGGTGTCGCAAAACTCTCTCCAGCCTGGGAACGAGTTGACTCCCGTCATTCCCGGCTTCATTCTCGTCATTCCCGCGAAGGCGGGAATCCACACTGACTCACTACCAGAACCATACTGCCCGATGCCCCCCTGGCCTTGTCATCCCCGAGAAGGCAGAAATCCACCGTTGGCGCTGGATTCCCGCCTTCGCGGGAATGACGACCTCAGAGCATGGGAATCAGAGTTTTGCGACACCCACTGATCCTGTCGGTTTCAGATCATTCAGCAAATACAGCCATTTGAAAACTTGAAAGCTAAGGACTCACCAACAGCTTCACTGTTTCAGCCTTAACCTGCGCTGGCTCACCGGTTTCCAGCAATCGTATGCTCTGAACTCTGAGCCCTCTGGCATACATATCCGCAAACCCGTTCACAAAGGACGCTACCGATCCCTCCCTGATATAGATTTCAGCCTGCTGGGCATTGCCCTCTCTGACACCAATCTGTAGACCGCTCTGGTCAGCCACCTGCTGCATCAGCAGCTGCCAGTCTGCCAGATTAATGGGTTCTGCCTTTGGCATGGTCAGTTCTTCCGCCTGAAGCTGAGCTCTTTCCAACAGTTGGGTCAGCTCCGGTGCCGGAGTGGCAGGCTTTTCAACCGGTTTGAACTTCACGTACAGGACAGTGGCTCCGGCCAGAAGCAGAACAAACAATAGAATTTTTATGAAGATTTTATTCACGAAACTTCCATTAACGGGAAGAAAAAAACAGTCAGTTTGAATGGTTGATACGACAGAATAACCTCAGAACCGTTGCTCTGAACTGAGCGTAATTATGTTCGGCTATATTCATCACGCAATGTGTGATGAATATAATGGTAACCCTTCCTGCGATGAAAAACCTAACTTCCTGCCTCTGTCAATGGCATCTGACGGTAGTTACTTTGCATTACCTCCGGTTTCTGGTCTACATTGGGCGGTTATGGATTGACTGGTGCAGAGTTGACGATTGAAAACCAATATACAACTGATTACCACAGTTGGATCAGCCAGCGACGGGAGCTGCTGAAAAACAGGCAAGTTGCCGCTCAAGCCGCTGGTTGAGTCGAGTAAGCAAGGGGAAATTTCATCTCCAGGCTTCTCACGGAACCATACCTGAGAGTCTCCCGTCATACGGCTCTTGATCACACATTTGATGCACGAAGTATGATGTTGGCATCCATCAAGTCTCACATAGACGTCGTCAAACGCCTGTTCAACGTTGGGGCGAGGTAGTGAACAGAGGTTAAAGAAGGGAACAAAAAAAGTGTTGTGTTGTTCAGTGATCATGGCTCTCAGATGTTCCCATCTTCTGAGTTTTTGAAACAGGTGATTGTTTGGCCACAGCGAACTTTGATAGCCGTTTAAATGAACTAATATGCTTTTCTGTATCTAACCCACACGGCTTATTGAGCGACACAGATGTTCTACTTATGTGTGGTATTATTCGCTACCCTCTCCCCTTTGACACTGAAGGCAGACCATTGTCCTATTTGTTTAGCTCCCTTCCATGGCCGAAGTGAAGCGCCTGTGGTCGTCAAAGCCCAATGTTGTGGCTACCGCTTTGATCTGGACTGTATTTCGAGGTTTTTTGTTAATCAGCCCATCGGCTCACGCCGGTGTGCGATGTGCCGGCAAAACCCGATGCCTTTGGTGAATCAGAACACCAGTGAATCTCACCCGGATACATTTTTCCCCGATCAGAGGTTTTATCGTGCCTGTTTAAACGCGGATCTGGATCAGGTGGAGAGGTCTCTGGCGGAAGGAGTCAATGTCAATGCTGTAATGACTGCTGATTTCACTGCCCTGATGCTGGCATCCAGCTGGGGGCACACAGATGTCGTCGAACGCCTGATCAACGCTGGGGCAAACCTTGAAGCTACCCATTCGAATGGTGCCACCGCAATGTTCATCGCTGCTGAGTATGGTAATACCGACTGCGTGAAACTCCTGATCAACGCCGGGGCGGATCTCAACGCCCGGACTTTGGATGGCGTCACTCCGCTGTACGTTGCTGCTGCGAAAGGCAATACCGACTGCGTGAAACTCCTGATCAACGCCGGGGCGGATCTCAACGCCCGGACTAAGACTGGCGCCACTCCGCTGTACGTTGCTGCTGCGAAAGGCAATACCGACTGCGTGAAACTCCTGATCAACGCCGGGGCGGATCTCAACGCCCGGACCAAGACTGACAACACCCCGCTGCACGCTGCTGCTGCGAAGGGTAATACCGACTGTGTGGAACTCCTGATCAACACCGGGGCGGATATCACCGCCCGCACTGAGAATGGCGCCACCCCGCTCTATGCTGCTGCTGAGTACGGTAATGCCGACTGCGTGAAACGTCCGATCAACGCCGGGGCGGATCTCAACGCCCGGACTTTGGATGGCGTCACTCCGCTGTACGTTGCTGCTGCGAAAGGCAATACCGACTGCGTGAAACTCCTGATCAACGCCGGGGCGGATCTCAACGCCCGGACTAAGACTGGCGCCACTCCGCTGTACGTTGCTGCTGCGAAAGGCAATACCGACTGCGTGAAACTCCTGATCAACGCCGGGGCGGATCTCAACGCCCGGACCAAGACTGACAACACCCCGCTGCACGCTGCTGCTGCGAAGGGTAATACCGACTGTGTGGAACTCCTGATCAACACCGGGGCGGATATCACCGCCCGCACTGAGAATGGCGCCACCCCGCTCTATGCTGCTGCTGAGTACGGTAATGCCGACTGCGTGAAACGTCCGATCAACGCCGGGGCGGTTCTCAACGCCCGGACTAAGACTGGCGCCACTCCGCTGTACGTTGCTGCTGAGAAAGGCAATACCGACTGCGTGAAACTCCTGATCAAGGCCGGGGCGGATCTCAACGCCCGGACTTTGGATGGCGTCACTCCGCTGTACGTTGCTGCTGCGAGAGGCAATACCGGCTGCGTGAAACTCCTGATCAAGGCCGGGGCGGAACTCAGCCCCGCCAGGGCTAAGAGTGGCACCACCCCGCTGTTCGTTGCTGCTGCGAAAGGCAATACCGACTGCGTGGAACTCCTGATCAACGCCGGGGCGGCTCTCAACGCAGGGAATTCGGATGGCGCCACCCCGCTATTCATGGCTGCTCAGCAAGATAACATCGACAGCCTGAAAATCCTGATCGAAGCCAAGGCAGATATCAATGCGCAAATTGAGGATGGCGCCACCCCGCTGTTCGTTGCTGCTGCGAAAGGCAATACTAACTGCGTGAAACTCCTGATCAACGCCGGGGCGGATCTCAACGCTGCCCTGCTGAATGGTGCCACCCCGCTATTCGTCGCTGCCCAGGAAAATAACATCGAATGCTTGCAACTTCTGATCAACGCCAGGGCAGATCTCAACACCCGGATTAAGGGTGGTGCCAGCCCAACGTTCATCGCAGCCCAGAAAGGCAATACCGACTGCCTGATAATCCTGATCGAAGCCGGGGCAGATCTCAACGCTGCCCTGCCGAATGGCGCCACTCCGCTGTTCACCGCAGCCCTGAAGGGCAATACCGACTGCGTGAAACTCCTGATCAACGCCGAGGCGGATATCAACGCCCGCACCAAGACTGGCGCCACTCCGCTGTCCATCGCAACCAAGGAGGGCAATACCGACTGCGTGAATCTCCTGATCAACGGTGGGGCATACTAGCAAGTTACTGATGCTTTGATCTGTTCGGTCGGTTGGATAAGAATACCCCCTGGATGCCCCCTCTGAATGTTAAAGGGAAGCGCCCCTGAGAATCCGGCCTTCCCAGAAACTTCATTCCATCTTTCATGGTTTCTGGCAGAGCTTCACCTTCAGACACTTTCCCGTTCAATGAATAACTGCCGTTAAGATTAAAGCTGAAAACGGCATCTGTTGTCAGAAACTCGGATGACTGGCTAATTTTACCTTCCAGAGTATTTCCCTTACAGGTGAGATCAGCATCTGCTTTACCCAGTTCTACGTTACCCAGAGGACTGCTGATTCGCCCTCTTTCCCATTCCATACGACCATCCAGCTCGACACACCGACCTTCTTCATAGACCAGGGAGTCTACCACCAGATTGATATTACCTCTGGCTGTTGCCGGAACTGGCATGGCTGCAAGCTGCTGTAACCAGCCTGCCGAGGCGTCTGCTTCAAGGTCTTCAACCATCACACCCTGAGGACTGTAGGTCACTGTCGCCTGACCTACAACAGCAGACAAGTTATCGCCGACCTCGAGGTCCGCACTGACCTTTCCGGTGAGCAGTGCAGAAGGCTGGAAATCCCAACTGACTTCCTGAAGCTCGATACCATTGATGGTTAATTCCTGCGCTGAACCCGACCAGACTGAACCTGACAGACCTTCCAGCTCAATCCCCGACATGTTGGGTGCATGACGCCAGACAAAAGCGGCTGGCAACCCTGCCAGCAAAAAAACTGAGTAAGAAACAACGGCCAGTGCAGCCAGAGAAATGATTTTCTTCATATGTCTTAACTCTCGCTGAAGGCTGTCTCTGCGCTGAAGGCTGTCTCTGCGCTGAAGGCTCTTTCCATTCTCAGAGCCTTAACGATCACATGACCGGGCTTTTCGGCGGCTTCTACCTCCAGCTCCCTGATCTCAACCCCACCCTGCTGTTGAAGATTGACCAGCCATGCCAATAAACGATCAAAGCCCACTGTATCAAGATCGACCTGCAATGCATCTCGAACGGCTCGAACCCCGGTGATGCGCAGATCGAAATCTTTTGCGGTTCTGTTCACCAACTGGTCCAGAGGTAACACCAGATAGCGGCTCTTGTCAGGCCGACCCTGACGCAGACTGACGATCTCGTTGGCCTGTTTCTCTACAGAAGCCAGTAACTTCTGACTGGCCACCAGCTTTCGCTCGGCAGCTAACTGACGTTCTGACAAAGGGTTTAAAATACCCTGCCAAATGCTCCAGACAATAATAAACGCTCCTGCTACCGTACAGAGTTGCTGCTCGCGTCGACTCAGACCACGCCAATAGCTTTGAGCCTGTTGCCAGCCCTCATTGAAGCTTTCCACAATGTTATTCATGAATCACTCCCCTTGATGATCAGCGTACCATTGGCAATATCACCACGCTTCTCCAGTGTTTCAACCGTGATCACCAGTTGCTCACCCGACTCTTCCCGAAATGCCGTAAAAGTATCAAAATCCTTCGCAGTAGCTTCCACCCGTAGTGATTGCTGAGACTGGTTGTACGACAAAGTAACCGGCTTGAGTTGCGGATACTGTATAAACAGCGGGGCAGTCTGATCGAGCAGTTTCAGCAGACCCGAGTCATCGCTGTTGCTACTTTTCAAGGCCATAAGCTTCTGCCGCATCTGCGACTGCAGACGCACAATCCGCTCACCGGGGAACATGTCACTGTAGATCTTATGCGCCTGTGCATTAAGCTGTTCAGCCTGTTGTTCCAACTGTACCGACTTCACTACCGCCTGAGCCATAAACAGAGTGACGGTAAAAGCCAGAAGTCCGGCAGCCAGCCCCCAGGGTTTCAGGCTTTTGATGACGGATGACTCTACCTGCCAGACGCCCTGCAAGAGGTTGGCACTGTTTTTCTGTGAGGTGGCGCTCACCGCACCCGCTGCCAATACTTCCAGAGCAGAGCCCGAAGCTTCCTGACGCCATTCACCCGGCCTGTCCTCTGGTAGTTCGCTGAAACAGTTCACTTTCAGGGGCGTTTCTTCTGAGTCGTCCTCTGCCAGACAGAAGCTCAGCCAGGATGGATCACAAGCAGCCCACTGCCAGCGGCCATCCCGGAGTATCCAGCGTCCATTCATGGCCAGCGCCGAGCACTCTCCCTCGGTCCAGGGCAGAGCCAGGGCTTCAGGAATCAGGGTTTTGACTTTAAGACCGGACTGATTCAGTGCTTCGTACCAGAAAGCCATTTTCGAATGAGCGACCACTGACAGATAAACCTGAGTTCCTTCTCTGGCAATAACCGAAATATGAAGATCATCCACATCCTCAGCCAGATCATCTTCCAGACGAAAAGGCAGTGACTTTAATACCGCCTTGCTCAGTCTGCCTTCAACCTGAAGGCAGTGAACACTGACCAGCTCCGTGGGAACCAGGGCAATGGTTTTGGTATCCGGGAATAACTCCATCAGTGTTCCCAGGTCTTCAACAGACGGCAGAATACCAGAGGTAGCGTTTTCCCCTTCGGTTACCTGAATCACTGGCTCCTGCTCTACTGGATAGCATTGCCAGTGAACGCGCTGGCCGGGATCTCCAGGCAGCCTGATGATAAGATACTGGCTCACTCAAGCCCTCCAAACTCTCGGCGAATGACGCTGAACTTATTCTCTTCTTCCCGCCGCAGCAGGCTCTTTATTCGGACTTTGGTGTCCGCATAAGAAGCGGTTGCAGTCATTGCAAAATACTGACTGTCCACCGACATCAATTCATGGGTGTTTTCGGCACTGAAGTTGGAGAGAGAGGGTTGTTGAATAAATTCATCGACACTCCTCCAGCCATTCTCCGGCCTCTGTTCCAATACCTCTTTTGCCTGCTCTAAGGGAAGCTCACCCCAATACAGGGCGCTGAGCACCGGCGCATGGTCCGGCGACAGGGTATTGATATTGATCTTCATTTCAGTGGTCGGCAATGCACAGACAAAAGGTTTGACCCTTCTCATTATTCTGGCATTGACGCCTTTTACCGCTCTCAACTCCGAAACCGATCTCATACTGGTATTACTGGCCAGATAGGGCACTGGCAGAGACTGGTAATAACGGTCTTCCGCGCCCATGCCTGACCCCTGGGTGTTGTCATTATCTACCCAGTCTCTGGTTGATTGCGCAATGGTCTCGGCCTGATAGGACTCAATTCCCAAAGCTTCCATCAGGGATTGAAACACTTTGACTTCAACCGAGGTCTGCCCTTCTTTATCCGGAGCCTGCAAAGCATTCAGGTTTAAACAGGCCTGAGCGTCGAAAATTTCGCCCCTGATTGTTCCGCCATCCATCGGAAAAGTCACTTCCCCCGCGGCCCAGGTTTGACCAAGATTCACGGTTTCTTCGCTTTCATCAAACCCGTCCTGAAGTACTTTGACTGCCAGTTCTTCGCCAGACAATGCATACCAGCGTGCCTGTTCCATTTGTTGCAGGGAGGCTGTCCGGCGCATTTGCAGGGAAAATCCAAAAGTCATCTCTGCCGCTATCAGCACCATCAACGTCAATACGAACATAACAATTAGCAATGCGACACCCGACTGACGACGCTGAAAAGACGTTGTATTCTTTTTATCTGAAATCAGGCTCGTCATGAATCTTGCTCCTGAACTTCCCAGTTCCCGGAAAGCACGTAGCGCCGCTCGATGACCCCCAGATCATTCAGCTCAAACGTAATCTTCATACCTTGGGGCAGGGTATTGCCGAGCATTTCTAGCCATTGGCCATTAATAAAGTACTGAAATTTAAGTGAGCGGACATCGGTTAACAGATCCCTGACCACAGGTTCTGCATTCTCCTCCGGGTCCAGCACATAAAAGTGCTGACGTTCGAGCACTCCGGCTTTGAGCCGATAGCTGACTTTCTGCAACTCAGAGCGGGGGAGTTTCTGTTGCGGATTGCGCCAGCCCAGACGAATAAAGGCCGCCGCCTCGTCATCGGATTCCAGCATGTCTCTACCGGCAAACAGACTCTGATCCGTCAGTTCACCATCGACCCGCACACCCCGGTCAATCATTTGCCGAAAGTCCTGCTCCATGACCATCATGGCGTAGTCAATTTCCCGAATACGACTCTGATGATCGCTGGCAACATCCCGAGCACCCATAACCCCCTGCAGAATCTGCCAGGCACTCATACTGACCAGTGCAAAAATGGTCAGAGCCACCAACATTTCGAGCAATGTAAAACCGCGTTGGGTCGAGCGTTGCATGACATTCAATGACTTCAAGACCGCTTCACCGTGTAAGTTTGCAGACTGGCCAGAGCGGCTTTCTTCTCATCACGGTCGAGTCGGACTTCGACCTGGATGGCCCGAAAATTGTCATCCGCCGTACGCACACTTCGGTATCGAACATGCCAGGTTTGATCAGCCAGCTCACGGGTTTCTTTTTTCCAGGTCTGGGATGGCCATTGATCCTTCAGGTAGAGATCGACCAGTTCATTGTCGGCTACCCAGCGAGCCATGGTTTTGTTCTTCAGGTACTGGCTGTTATCCAGGCTTTCACTGCTGGTTCTGAGCACCGTGATACCGGCGATGGCCAGAATAGTCATGGCCATCAACACTTCTAACAAAGTGAAGCCCCTGACCTGTCGGGAACATCGGGAACAGCCTGAATAACGTTTCATTTATCAGCCCCGGCCAACTGTCTTGTCGTACTCATCTGCACTGACCACGGTTACTTCTCCGGTTTCCGTGATTATGACACTAAAAAAACGACGAATGTCGCTGGTTGACTGGAACCGCACTTCCGCCGGGGTCAGGTCACCGCTGGACCAGATATAGAGTTCAGGCTTTTTCTTGCTTGCTTCGTTTTCAAACAGCCCTGAGTCAGTAAAAAACGAGTCACTATCCTGCTGCTCTTCAGCATCCAGAGCAGCCTGCCAGATCAGCTCACCCGGCATAAAATCCAGATTGATGGCTTCTGAAAGTTCTTTCTCTGTGAGCAATCGGTCATTTTGCATTAACTGCCATTTGTCTCCGTGCCACTCCATAAACTGATAGCCATTGTCGGTAAACCTGACCCCAAGGTCTTTACCTTTGAGCAATGACTTTTCGTGGCCAGTTTTCACCAGAGCAGCAAATCGATCCGCAGCCGTTTTTAAACGTGCGGAACTGTCAGCCGGTTCCAGAGTGGGCAATACGACAGCGGTAGCAATGCCCAGCAGTACCAGAACCAGCATAATTTCAAGCAAGGTGAAACCGGCACTTTTCATCAGGAATTCATGTTCCAGTTGCCGATGTCATCCTCAGAGCCCGCCTGGCCATCAGGACCGGCAGAGAAGATATCGATATCACCAAATTCACCGGGAGACTGCATCAGATAGTCATTACCCCATGGGTCTTGGGGTAGACGACGGATGTAGCCGTTGTCACGGTAATTCCTGGGTTGAGGGCTGCCGGAAGGCTGTTCTACCAGAGCATTCAAACCCTGCTGAGTCGATGGGAAGTGATTATTGTCCAGCTTGTACATATCCAGTGCGTTTTCCAGCGTCACTAAGTCACTGACAGCTTTCTGCTGGTCTGCCTTTTCTTTGTTACCCAGAACATTCGGGGCCACCATGCTGGCCAGGACACCGAGAATCACGATCACCACCATGATCTCGATCAGGGTAAAACCCTGCTGTTGTTGTCGATGTGCCTTTTTCGTAGTCATTGGTCATTCACTCCTAATGTTACATGGCCCGATCTGTGTCAGGCTCATATTCTCTTCTGAAAAGCTCTTTACTGAAAACCCCATACTGACTGTTAACCATCTGATACCAGTGAGTTAAGATCCAGCATCGGGGTCAGAATCGCCATCACAATAAACAGAACCATGCCCGCCATGGAGACAATCAGCAAAGGGCCAAAAACACCCAGGGCAATATTCACCTGGTTTTCAAACTGTCGATCCTGACTGTCCGCTGCTCGAACCAGCATCTGTTCCAGCGCACCCGATTTTTCACCACTGGCAATGATATGAAGCATCATGGGTGGAAACAGTTGTGTCTGATCCAGCGCCATCCAGAGGCTGGAACCTTCCCTCACCCGCTCCGAAGCCTGTTCAAGGGATTTCCGGATAAAAGAGTTGGACATGACTTCTGCCGAGATTCTCATACCCTGCAGAAGGGGCACTGAACTGCTGCTGAGAATACTCAATGTCCGGGCAAAACGGGAAGTATCAACACCGGCACCCACTTCACCCATAACGGGCATTTTCAACAGCCATCGGTCGTGGGTCAGTCTCCGCTCGGGATTAACCAGCAGACGTTGCCTCATGAATAACAGAACAACAAGGCCAGCCAGTACACCGAAGCCGTAATCCCGAACAAAGTCACTCATGGCAATCAAGGCACGAGTCATGGCTGGCAGGTCCTGCCCGAGATCCGCAAACTGTTCCACCACGGTGGGTACCACGGTTGCCAGCAAAATGGCGATGACCGAGACCGCTACTATGCTGAGAATAGCGGGATAGATCATGGCCTGAATCAGCTTACCCCGGATCAGCTGACGCTGTTCGGTATAATCTGCCAGCCGCTCCAGAACCGTATCCAGATGACCGGACTTTTCACCGGCCGCCACCATTGAGCAATACAGTGTGTCGAAGGTTTTCGGGTAAATCGCCAGACTTTCTGCCAGCGTCCGGCCTTCCAGTACCTTGGCTCTGACGGTGGTGATCATAGCTTTCAGATGGGATTTCTGAACCTGACGAGACAAGGCCTGAAGACACTCTTCCAGAGGAATGGCAGCCGCAACCAGAGTGGCCAGCTGACGAGTCAGCATGGCGACTTCAGCCGGGCTGGCTTTTTTCTCGAACAGAGTAAACGACGCACGTTCACCACTGCTCTTTTGCTCAGATTCATTAATGGTCACCGGAACCAGACCTTCGGAGCGCAACTGCTGACGGAGCTGGCGGGCAGAATCAGCCTCAAGTACCCCTTTGCGTTTTTTACCCTTTTTATCCAGGGCTTCGTAAGCAAATACGCCCATTATTCCTCCCTGGTCACCCGCAGTACTTCTTCAATGGAAGTCATACCCGCAAGAACTTTACGGAAGCCATCTTTCTGGATACTGGGGCTGGTCTTGCGAATCACGTCTTCCAGAGCCTGTTCACCGGCACCCTCATGAATCATTCTACGAACTTCATCGCTGACCAGAAACAGCTCATGAATGCCGGTTCGACCTTTATAGCCACCGCCATGACACTCGGAACAACCTTCAGGGCTGGCTTCGTGAACGGGTCTGCTGTCAGAGTCGTCCATTCCTATCAGCTTTCGCTCATGAGGCGTTGGCTCTCTGGCTACTTTGCAGGAAGGACAGAGGGTACGAACCAGACGCTGGGCCAGAACGCCCAGCAAACTGGATGACAGCAGGAAAGGCTCAATGCCCATATCTCTCAGGCGTGTGACAGCACCGATAGCCGTATTGGTGTGCAGGGTACTCAATACCAGGTGACCGGTAAGGGAGGCCTGAATAGAAATTTCTGCGGTTTCGAGATCACGAATCTCACCCACCATCACCACATCAGGGTCCTGACGCAGGATGGCACGCAGACCCCGGGCAAAGGTCATATCGACCTTGGGGTTGACCTGTGTCTGACCCACACCTTCGAGATCGTATTCCACAGGATCTTCAACGGTGAGAATATTGCGCTCTGTGTCATTGATTTCTGTGAGACCAGCGTACAGTGTCGTACTCTTACCAGAACCGGTCGGACCTGTGACCAGAAGAATGCCGTGAGGTTTATGCAAAGCCTCACGGATGTGCTGATGAATATCAGGCGTCATGCCTAAGCTGGACATATCCATACGGACACTGTTGCGATCCAGCAAACGCAATACGATTCGCTCGCCATGACGGGAAGGCAGTGTCGATACCCGGACATCAACGGCACGGCCACCCAGTCGCAGAGAAATACGACCGTCCTGAGGCACCCGCTTCTCAGCAATATCCAGTTTGGCCATAACCTTGATACGGGATACCAGCAATGCCGCCAGCTTACGCTGGGGTCGAAGGATTTCTCTCAATACACCATCGACGCGGAAGCGAATGACCAGGCAGTTTTCGAAGGTTTCGATATGAATATCGGAAGCCCCTTCCTTGATCGCCTCACCTAACATGGCGTTGATCATGCGAATGATCGGGGCACCATCATCGGCATCTAAAAGGTCTTCGCTGTCGGGTAATTCCTCTGCCAGAGAGTGAAGACCTTCATCATTGCCGATATCGTTCATCAGCTGTCGGGCAGCCGATGAGTCTTTTTGATAATAAGCCGACAGTCTTGCTTCAAACTCACCCTCGGACAGTGATTTAATATCTATCGGACCCGCAACAAATCGACGAACTTCGGCAATGGCTGCTCTGGATGGTTGGCCATTGACGTACAGGCAGGGGCTGCCCTGCGGCTCTTGTTCCAGCAGAACACCGAAGTTACGGGCAAAGGCAAAGGGCAGT
This sequence comes from Endozoicomonas sp. ALD068, assembly GCF_049310145.1. Taxonomy (NCBI): domain Bacteria; kingdom Pseudomonadati; phylum Pseudomonadota; class Gammaproteobacteria; order Oceanospirillales; family Endozoicomonadaceae; genus Endozoicomonas; species Endozoicomonas sp. ALD068. Next base: position 5,587,548 of record NZ_JBLYNU010000004.1, on the reverse strand, counting down.
TCAAGAACACCCACAGGAGTACCTTGAGCAAGGACTTCGGTTTCCTGATCAACTGTTATCGCCGGACTCAGCATCGTTCTTCTCCGACTGTTTACTGGCTACCTTGTCATCGTCTTCCCTGTCGTTTTTTTCTTTCTCTTTTTCTTTCCGATCGGCTTCATCCAGTTTCTGGCGCGCTCTGTTCATCAGATCGGAGTTAGAAGGGTATTCAGGCAGGACCGGAGTTCTCGCATCAGGCATCAACTCAACGCCCTGATCACGACGATCTAGCTGGCGGGCACGCATATAGCTGTATTTCTTACCGCTGATACTGGTCAGGATGTTATCGTCACGAATGATGGTAGGTCTCAGGAAGACCATCAGGTTACGCTTTTTCACCTCGCTGGAGGTGGAGCGGAAGAGCGCCCCCAGGTAGGGAATGTCACCCAGCAGTGGCACTTTGGAAACACTTTCCTGCACGTCTTCGTCCAGCAGTCCGCCAATAACAATGGTGTCACCACTGCGGGCCATGATGGATGTTTTCACTTCACGCTTGGAGAAAGTGACATCGACGGAAGTCGTACCATTAACACCAGACACTTCCTGAGTAATATCCAGCATCACCGAATCCCCTTCATTGATCTGGGGCTTGACGGTCATCTTCACACCTACTTCCTTACGCTCTACAGTCTGGAAAGGATTATCGTTGTTTGAACTGGAGGCGGAACCGGTGATAACAGGAACTTCGTCACCCACTATGAAAGAAGATTCTTCGTTATCCAGCGTCATCAGGCTGGGAGTCGCCAGAACATTGGATTTTGTTGAGCTGGTAACAGCCTGCAAAAGGGCTGTCCAGTCGCCGGATGTGATACTGAATGCAGCACCGGAAACACCGGCCAAAGCATCATATAATCTGGTGTAATCGCCCGGCTGATCAGGGTTAATAGTGGTGCCATTTTCACCGATGACCGTTGAGCCCGGCACGTCCTCTGCCTCTTTCAAACCGGCCATGATCTCGCCAATCGGTACCGTTCGGCCATCATTAAACTGCATCATGCTGCCGTTGTTAGCATTGGCCAGCTGGAAGGAGAGGTTAATGCCATCACCATCGGCTACCTCAACGATAATGGCTTCGACCAGAACCTGGGCACGACGGATATCAAGCTGCTTGATGACACTTTCCAGACTTTTCATAATGTCTGGCTGAGCGGTGACCACCAGAGCGTTGGTTTGCTCATGAACGTTGATGCTGAATTTCTGGTTATTACGAACAACTGTTTTACCGCTGTCTTTTTCTGCCTGAACCGTTTGCCCGACACCTTCCATGACTTCTTTCAGTTCTTCCGCCTTGGCATACCTCAAATAGAAGACACGGGTATTACCGGAGGATTCCTGTTCGGCATCCAGCTGGTAGACAATACGATTCACTTTTTGCAGTTGTCTTGCCTGACCGGCAACAATCAGGCGGTTGCTACGATCATCAGCAACCACGGTCACCTGGGACGCGCCGCCCTTACCACCTTTTTCCTGCAGCAGGGAAGTGAGAATTCGCTGCATTTCTGAAGCAGAAGCGTACTCGAGCTGGATAACAGAGAAGTTTCGGTTGCCGGCCATATCTACTCGTCTGACAATTTCAACCAGACGCTTCACATTAGCTGCACGGCCAGTCAGCAGAAGAATATTGGAGGGATCGTAATGAACCACATTGCCTGCAGTATCATTGAGCTGGCGCAATAACGGAGACAGTTCTCTCACCGGCACATTCTGAACCGGAAGCACCCAGGTAACGAACTCATCACCCTGACCCGTGTTTTGCCGGTCGGCCAGCGCAATAGACGACATTTTTGCGTTCTTGTCCTGAACAATTTTCAGAACATTATTCTCTTGTTCAATAACGGCAAAACCATGAACTTCCAGAACGTTCAAAAAGAGCTGATAGTACTGTTCAGCATTGAGCTTGTCATAGGAACGCACCGTTACAGAGCCACGAACAGCGGGGTCCAGAATAATGGTTTTGTTCAGAGTGGCACTGACCGTACTGGCAAATTCAGCAATATCGGCCTTTTCAAAACTGGCAGAATAACGCTGATAGTCAGCTGAAGCCTGACTGGCAAAAGCAGACGCTGAAACCAGTATGAGTCCTGCCATCATTGAGCAGATCTGTCTGCGCAGCCGTCTCACGGCATTCTGGTTCACACATTTCCGGGCAATGGCCCCGCTAAGCAATTCAGGGAGTAATACTAATAACCCTGTCTTTCCTCTAACACTCATAGTTTGACTTCTATTTCATAGAGACGACCACCCCGTTCAATGGTCATCGATAGCTGGGTGAGCTGCTTGATTTCCTGCAGCAGCTTCATGGTATCGTTGCTGTCACTCAGGTCATATCCGTTAATGGACAGGGCTATATCATCAGGCTTCAGGCCTGACTCACGAAAAACGTCAGGAAACTTGCCAGGGGTTATCTGATACCCGACCAGCTGACCATCCTTCTGAGCCTCGGTGATCTGAAAAAAATCCGTAAAAGAGTCCGGATCAGAGATCAGTTGCTGACGAATTTCTATCAGACGACCACTGTCTCTTTTTTCTACTTTTCGATCCGCTTCATCGGGGTAAAGCAAAAGGGCTTCGAGCTTGCCCCGGTTCGATACAATCACCCGATCCTCATAAATATCTTTCACTTCCGCATTGGAGCCCTGAAGCCTTTCACCGATTCGATAAGTGCGATCACGGCCACTGGAACGAATCACCGCAACGGAATCAGCAGGAACTGAACTGGCAACAATACCGGTGACTTTTGCAGAGAGGCGGGATTTGGGAACAGCGTTGGGGTCAATACCAGGGTTATCCGTTTGTCTCAGCTTGACAGGCTCCTGACCAAACAGATGGAAATCATTCAGTGCGGGGTAGGCATCCTGTTCCGATTGGCGACGATTTACCACTGTCGATTGAGGTTGCCACGACTGAATCCTGGCGCTGCCAGAACCCTCCATGAGTTGCCAGGTAAGACGAGCCAGCTGTTGAGTCAGAAGAATCACCAGCAGCACTTCACAGCCAATAATCAGTCGCCGCACCCCAGTCTGTGATAACACACTGGCAATGTTCAAGTCAGGCGAGGACAGAGGGCCAAAGGCTTTCAGTCTGTTGAGCAGGCTTGGTGACATGGTACAACTTTTTCATCTAATTCGTTTATCAGTCCAATGCAGATTAAGTCGGCATTAAAATTCTTGTTTTCCCAATTGCCACTAATAGTGGTACATAGGTACAAAAAATTCACCATACGTGTAAATACTTATAAAAACAACGAATTATTCTTCATCCTTCAGTGCATAGAGGCTACAGCAAAACGGCCCTGATCTTGATCCAGATCAAATCGACCGATTTGATGGTAATGGTTCACTGTTACACTCTCGTGAAGCCATCAGATCGCCTCTTTTAGTTCGAATGGTAATAACCAAACTCAGCTTCATCATCTGTTACTTCATCGGTCCCTTTATTTTTTGAGTCATAAAAAGCCCAGAACTGTGTGAGATAACAGCCTGCATATCAACCTGACTTTGCTGAAAAAGAACAAGGTTGCAAAAATCTGGTCTTATTGGCTGGCTCCTTAGTGTAAGTTAGTAGGAAGCCCCCTCCCACTTGGCGTCAAGAATATTGCGCAGCAAACTTTGGTAGCGGGCTCAATAAATATAAAAAGTAAAAAACAAGAGCATAAGGATCATGAAATTCAAAAACACAGCCTTTCTGTCGGCAGTACCTTTGGTGCTATCTGTTTTTTCCACGTCTGTCGTCGCACAACCCGAGAGTATTCATTTCAGCTACGGGCCGGATCTTTCCAGTAAAATAGAGGTTAAGGACACTCGTCTGGCACTCAGATGGCATTTAAGTGACGAAGGACTTCTCGAACATTCAGAATGGAATGATCGCTTTCTTCTCGATACCTCGGTTTCTTACTGGGACAATAAACTCGATGCCAGACCCTCCCACAGCTCGAAAGGTGACGATGATATCCATGGCATTTTCGTGACTCCGGTATGGCAACTCAAGAGTCCCAGAGGACGGTATTACTTCGATGCAGGCCTGGGCGTTGGCTGGATCAGCGACACCCAGATCCGCTACAAAGGCGACCAGCCTTTAGAAAAAAGCACTCATTTACAGTTTGAAACCATGCTGGGTGCCGGGGTTCTTCTGGGTTCCGAAAAAAGTTTTGACCTGGGCGCCAAGTTGCTTCACTACTCCAATGCCTATATCAAACGGCCCAATATGGATTTGAATGTCGTCCAGTTTTCGCTTGCTTATCATTTTTGAAATTAAATGCCCGGCAGTTGTCGGGCGTTTTGCTGACCGTCTGCTTTTCAAAAACATTTGATGGATGGCTCAGTTTCGACATTAAACTGCCGATTTGTGTTGATCAATGAACAGGAACTCAACAAACTAAGGCAGACACAAGTCATTATTGCGAAGGGTAGAGGCCGAACAGGAGTCTGAACCAGAGGCCAGATTAAAAAAACTGGCCATTATCCGGTTGGATACTTTAGCGTGGTGCTAGCAGGAAAATACCTGAGTTAATTTCGGGCCTGGGGGATCATCTGGCGAAAGAGCAGCTCCAGCTGGTCAAATCGTTTGTCCATCTGATCAAAGCGGTTGTCCATCTGTTCAAAGCGGTTGTCCACCTGTTCAAAGCGGTTGTCCACCTGTTCAAAGCGGTTGTCCACCTGTTCAAAGCGGTTGTCCACCTGTTCAAAGCGGCTGTCCACCTGTTCAAAGCGGCTGTCCACCTGTTCAAAGCGGTTGTCCACCTGCTCAAAGCGGGTACGAGTTTCCAGCTCCAGCCGATCAATACGGGCTTGTGTCTCCCGATGTTGCTCATCGCTGCGCTTGAAACCCGCCATAGTCGCCTGAATCAGTGCCGCCAGGTCAGATCGAACAGATGACACTTCGATCTTCAGGCCCGCAATATCATGCTGATTGGTCAGCGCAATATTTTTGGTATCAGCACAGACTTTTGCCAGCCCGTGCTGGTTGGCATCCAACTGTCTGTGTTGCTCTTCCAGTTTTTCCAGTCTCGACTCAACCGACATAATCTTACCTCATGTTGTCGTTGCGCTGATCAGCATAGCAGAGCCAGCGAGCATCATTGCAAAACTTCGAGAAGCACCAGAATTTAGGATGAATCCAGTTCCCGGGCAGTCAGCTCTTTGAGCTCGGCGTAGCGGTAAGCGGTTGTGTAGATGTTAGCTGCGGATTATGGCATATCTTCTCTACCACCTCTTTACCTTCCAGTCAGGGTAAGGGTTATCCTGTGCACAGTTTCCCTCTAAATCAATCTCGTGGAGAAACACCATGAAATCTCTACAGATTCAGCTGGCCCTCTCCGGAGTCAACTGTGCCGGTTGTGTCGGCAAAATTGAAAAGGCCCTGAAAGGAGTGACTGGCGTGAATGAAGCCAGTGTTAACTTTGCAGACAAAACGGCTATGGTCAAAGGCAGTGCTGAAGCGTCCTCTCTGATTTCAGCCCTGAAAAAAGCCGGATTTGAAGCGCGAGTGATACCCTGCGACTCTGAACGACAATTTTCTATACCGACTATTCACTGTGCCTCCTGCGTCAGCAAAATCGAGTCGGCTCTTCTAAAGATTCCGGGTGTTGAGAGTGCATCGGTCAATCTGGCCGATAAAACCTGCTCTGTTCAGGGGCAATCTGAAATTGGCGTCATTCTGCAGGCATTGGAACATGCCGGTTATCCCGGCACCGTGCTGACACCTGACAGTGATCTTCAGCTGAAACAGGAGGAGGAAGACAAAAAACAGTATCGCCACCTGCTAAAACATACCGCCATTGCTCTGAGTCTGGGCATTCCCCTGATGATCTGGGGTGTCGTCACCGGCGAAATGAGCATAAACACGCCCTTTCAGCAACTCGCCTGGGGGATTGTTGGCCTTGCCACTCTTTTTGTTCTGGTGTTCTCAGGTAAACACTACTTTACCGGCATGTGGAAAGCTCTGAAGCATGGCAACACCAATATGGATACCCTGATTGCCATAGGCACAGGCATAGCCTGGCTTTACTCTATGGTCGTCGTATTGTTTCCTCACCTTCTACCGTCTGCCGCTCGCCATGTTTACTTTGAAGCCAGTGCCATGATCATTGGTCTTATCAATCTGGGCCATGCTCTGGAGTTAAGAGCCAAAGGCAAAACCAGTCAGGCGATTAAGCGTCTGCTGGGGCTTCAGGCCAAAACGGCCAGAGTCGTACGCAATGGACAGGAAATAGATATCCCCACAGACCAGGTTTTAAAAGGCGACATCGTCAGAGTCAGACCCGGCGAGAATATCGCGGTAGACGGCATTGTCGTTGAAGGCAGCAGTCTCGTGGACGAGTCTATGCTCACAGGCGAACCACTGGCTGTGAAAAAAACACCAGACGACGCAGTTTCAGCAGGCACCCTGAATAAAAATGGCAGCTTGCTGTTCAGGGCAGAAAAGGTGGGCAGTGAAACCGCTCTGGCCCATATCATTGCCCTGGTGAAAAAAGCCCAGAGTTCAAAAATCCCCATTGCCCGGATGGCAGATCAGATCTCATCTGTATTTGTACCCGTTGTGATAGTCATTGCTGTTCTGGCAGCCACTGTCTGGTTCTTTTTCGGGCCTGCGCCGGTATTAGCGCACGCACTGGTGGTAGTCACCACGGTTCTGATTATTGCCTGCCCCTGCGCTTTGGGTCTGGCTACTCCTATGTCTGTCATGGCCGGTGTTGGCAAGGCCGCTGAGCTGGGAATGCTGATTCGCAAGGGAGACTCTTTGCAGCAGGCCAGTCAATTGACCACCATAGTGCTGGATAAAACAGGCACTATCACCGAAGGCGATCCCAGAGTGACCGAACGAATCAGCATCACGGCGGACACTGAGGAAGAAAAAAACAGAATTCTGCAGATTGCCGCCAGCATTGAGAGTGCATCGGAGCATCCCCTGGCTGACGCTATTGTCAATTCTGTCAGACAGCAATCGTTGTCACTTTCACCCGTATCCGATTTTCATGCAGTCACAGGGCAAGGAGTGAGCGGGTGTGTTCAAGAAAAGTCTGTGCTGCTGGGTAATGAAAAGCTTATGGCTGCCAATGGCATTGATGTCACGCTTCTGGCATCCACATCAGAGTCACTGGCCAATCAGGGTAAAACCCCCATGTATCTGGCTGTGGATCATCAACTGGCGGGACTGATAGCGGTCGCCGACCCAATAAGAAAAGACTCCAAAGCAGCTATCGAAAGACTCCATAAACTGGGCATCAGGGTCTTGATGGTGACCGGTGATAACAAGCTGACTGCCGCCGCTGTTGCTCAACAGGTGGGCATTGATGACTTTAGAGCCGAAACTCTGCCTGAAGACAAGGAGCGCTACGTCAGGCAGTTGCAGGAAAAAGGGCACAAGGTCGGTATGACAGGTGACGGTATAAACGACGCCCCGGCCCTTGCCCGTGCTGACGTTGGCTTTGCCATAGGCACAGGGACTGATGTTGCCATTGAATCGGCAGATATCACCCTGATTCGCTCTTCACTCCATGGACTGGCCGACGCCGTCGAGCTGTCCAGGGCAACTCTGGGAAACATTAAACAGAATCTGTTTGGCGCCTTTGTTTACAATTCTCTCGGTATCCCGATTGCTGCCGGAGTGCTATACCCTTTCACAGGAATGCTGCTTAATCCTGTTGTTGCAGGAGCAGCCATGGCTCTGTCATCGGTCACAGTGGTCAGCAACGCCAATCGTCTGAGACGCTTCAAGCCAACTGCAAGGGAGCCTGAATCATGAATATTTCCAAAGCAGCGCAGGCCACTGGACTGACCGCCAAAACCATTCGTTACTATGAAAGTCTGAACCTGATTTCACCTGCCCATCGTCTCAATAACGGTTACCGTGATTATAATGAATCACACATACGAGAATTGTCTTTTATTAGCCGCGCCAGAGAGCTGGGCTTTACTCTGAAAGAGTGCTCGGACCTTCTGGATCTGTATAACGACAAACATCGTAAAAGTGCTGATGTAAAATCACTGGCCCTGAAAAAATTAGTCGATGTCGAGGCTAAGATCAGTCAACTGCAGGTGATTCGTGACAGCCTGCAACAGCTCGCCCAATGCTGTCATGGAGACAATATGCCGGACTGCCCTATCATTGAACGGCTGGCCAGGGGAATGGAATCGGATCCTGATAAAAAAAAAATAAGACACCCATAATAAAAAAATGCCTCGTCAGCAAAATCTGTGGGGCATTTCTGGTTCGGGCAGGTTGCCCAGTGCGTGATATAAAAAAATAATAAGACACCCATAAAAAAAATAAGAAACCCATAATAAAAATAAGAAAAAAAAATAGAAAAAAAAATAGGACACCCATCAAAAAATAAAAAAATAAGACACCCATTAAATAAATAAGACATTTAAAAACTGCATTCCCAAAAAAGGATCTGAAAACCTATCTTCGAATAGCCTATCAGCGAGCCACACATGAGCGTTCGACGAACAGAGGCTGCTCAGTCCATGATTCAGACGACACAAACTTATTCCGACTTAAAGTCGAGGAGGATAAAGAGAAAGTGTTTAATTTCTTAACTGACTTCTAAGCTAACTTGTCAGATACAAACGACTGCAGGCGTTTAAACCTCGAAGCCACTTCTGTCCGGCTTCAAGTGCAAAGGCCTTCATCGCTTCCAGACGGCCAACTGCCCGATAAAAACGATTATTCCATTGCATGGTTTTCAGCCACTCATCCGGATCAATTTCCAGTCTTTCAAGAATAGGAGGGGTGCATGACGGGATGGAACCTTTCTTGTCTGTTCTGACAATGCGACCGCTCCAGTCAACCAGTTCCAGATAGTCATGAAGAAGGTAGGGAAGGGCAACGTCCCTATTCTGGCCCTGCAAACAAAAAGGTTTCAGGGTCAGCGGCTGCTTTTTAGTCTCAGAATGTGTAACCTGCTCTACGCGTTCCTGAATCGACGTGTAGTCTGATGCTTCCGGTGTTTCCACCTTTCCAGCCCGAATCGGATTCAAGTCAACATAGGTCATGCAGGTCAGTAACGCTGCTTCGTCCAGCAGTGCCTGGCTTTTAAAGCGACCTTCCCAAAAGCGTCCTTTACACTCGTCTTCTTTATTGGCCTCACGAGCAAGGTATTCATTCAGACAACGCATAAACCAGCTGATATCCGTTAAACGACGCCGGTATTCCTCAGCATATTCATCAATACGGGCCAATTCAGCGCTGCCCAGTTTGTCAGCAGCCAAATGCCTTTGCACCAGAAGTGGGCCTGTAAACAAGGTCGTCCAACGGTGAAGCACTTCGTCCCGTGACCAGCCTCTGGCAGATGACTGATTGATGTGCAAAACCACGTGATAATGATTTGACATGACAGCGTAAGCGCAGACTTCGATAGCAAAGACTGAAACCAGTTCCCGGAGTTTATCCACCACCCATTGGCGGCGATGCTCGTAGTTCTTGCCAGTCAGGTGGTTCTCTCCACAGAGGTAAGCCTGACGAACACATCTTGCCATGCAGTGGTAATAAGGCGTTGAGCCGGGGTCAATCAGAGTATTGCGGGCCTGTGCCATGGACTCACCTGTCTGGGTAAAAAATCAGTGATGGGTGAAAAAGTAGACTAGGTGGATGGTAAAGCAAATTTATGGGTGTCTTTTTTCTTTTTTAGTGGTTATACGGCAACAAGTTTGAAATATGCTACTTTGATACACTTGGCTAGCACAGACAGGCAACATTTAATGAAAAAAATTATTGTGCTCTTTTCATTTATATTAATATTTACTTCAGAAGAAATATTGTGTGAATCAAACAGTAGAATTCCTCGATACACTGAGCCGGTTATAAAAATAAATTCAGGTACGCTTCCATGGATAGCTGGTATTAATAATGGTTGTACTACTGTGCTCATATCTGATAAGCATTTGCTGACTTCAGCTCACTGCATTGGTAAAAAATTAGACATAACTTTTCTTAATGCTAAAAACAAGATTAAAAGAAAAGTTATAAAGTATATAATAAATAATAATTTTTTTTCTAGCTCTGATCGGCCTAAATACGATATAGCAATACTTGAGTTAAACCGGCCTGTGTCAATTCCTCCTGCTGACATCGACTATACCAAATGTCCTGACCTTTATAATATTACTGACCTTATGGTTGCGGGTTATGGCAATCAGCAGTTATTGCAGCTTGCATCTGTAAGTTGGGTAGGCTCCTGCAATGATGAAGTACATTTCGTTTCATATCCCGGAGATTCCCAGCCTGGGGATTCAGGTTCTCCCTTATTTTACAGACAAAACAATTCATTTATCTTAGGAATACATGTTGGAAAATTCTATCAAGACAATTTGGCAATCCAGTTTAAGCTGTCATTAACTTTTAATCGTAATTTTATAGAGAAGTATGTGCGATTAGAAAAAAGCCATGATATATATTACCTAATAAAAGGAATTTCTCTAAATGCACAAAGATGGAATTCCATTTCTGCTTCTGCTTCTGCTTCAACTATGTTATGTATTTTAATAACACCATTAACCTTGGCAATGAATTTGCCTTAATCATACCTGAATCCCCGAGTTCACATCACATAAATCAGCCTGAGAAGCCCCCAATCCATGGCTTTTCGTGTATAATTCTCTGATTCTGATTTTCACCTTCTGAGTGCGTTTTTGTGAAACTCACAATCGAGCAGTCAACTATCAAGTTTTAGACACCCGTTACGTGAATTGGGGATAACTCATTTCAACCCTGCCACCCAAAGAAGCTCATAAAAGAGCTTCTTTGGATCGCGACATGATTAATGATTGGCAAATACACTCGTGTTGCCATCCTTGGTGAAACCGATCACCTGATAAGGATCTTTGCGATCACCGTACTCCATACCTGGCGATCCCAGAGGCATACCCGGAACAGTCAGACCATTCACACCAGCAGGCTTTTCACTTAGCAAACGCTTGATGTCTGTAGCCGGGACATGACCTTCAATGGCATAATCACCGATAAAGGCTGTATGGCAAGACTCCATTCCTTTCGGAATACCGGCCCTGGCTCGATACGTGGCTGTGCTCGGCACATCATGGGACATGACCTTAAAGCCATTCTCTTCCATGTGTTTCGCCCACTGTTTGCAACAACCACAGGCAGGGGTTTTGTAGAGCATGACTGTCGGTAATGACTCCTCGGCCTTGGCCAGCATAAACGACATTAGAACAGCAGTTCCCAGGAACAGGGCTTTCAGCTTTTTCATGGTTTCACTCTCCTTTTTCAAGTGTTTCATAATTCATTGATTGATCTGAGCGGTCAGAACCTTTTCCCGGGTGTGCCATAGAAAATAGACGGCAGGCACCAGCACGAGAGTCACCACCAGTGAGCTGACAATGCCACCGATCATCAGGCTAGCTATGCGCTGCACGACTTCGGAGCCAGTGCCATTATTGAGCATGACCGGTATAAGACCGAAGAGAATGGTGCAAACGGTCATCACAATGGGCCTGCGGCAGGGGATGTAAGCTCGGCACTGATCAGATCCTGCTGACTTTTTTTGCCTTGCCTGGACTGTTTTTCATAGGCTTGAATCATTGGATCAGCAGCCAGAGCTTTTTGCTCGGCTTGAGATAGAGTCAGGCGGCCTGCACTGACTCCTGCCGATACCAATATCAGCCATGCAGCGGATACCATAATCCGTTTCAGTTGCATGTTTGTCTCCACAGCCGTGCCAATCCCATGCAGGGTACACTGAAAAATCAACGTTTCACTCTGTTTTTTAAACGACGATATTTATGAAATGCTATTCCAGAAAGGAGACATTGGCCAGATAGATATCAGGCTGGGAGCGCTGTACTGAAGATGGGGGTGCAGAAATCCAGTCCTGCGACGGTTCAGCGTCCAGCAAAATCAACTCTGCAACAATATAAAGCAGGGTAAAAGTCGGCTTACTGTCCGGGTAAGAAAACGGGATATAGCGATCCTCAGAATCGCAGTCTGGACAGGCCTGATTCGCTTTCTGCAGTTGCTCTGCCGGGGAAGGAGCACAACAGTCATGATCTGCGGACAAACCGTCAGCCATGCCGGAAGCATTGGATGACATCGTCGTGGGCATGTCTGACTGGTCAGCAACCATAGCCTGTGACGACTCCATCAGGCAAACCTGCAACAGCAAAAACATCAGCAGGGCAATCATTGCTGTGCCAATGTTCTGCCTGTGTTTCAGGTTCAGGTGAAGGATGGACATAGAATTCAGGAGATTATGGTTCAGCTTTCCAACTTAAACCATCCAGTAAGTGGAAGGTCAACCCTTGAAAAGCTGAATGAGTGATGATTCAAGACTATTCTGTGCGCTTTAATCAGGCATTGTCTTCTTCTACTGCATCATAGAGACGCTCCAAAATATCAGGGACAGCGGACATCACCCGGTTCCAGCTGGGAATAAAAGGCCTTTCCATGGGGTTTTCCAAAAAGTGTTGCCCTGCTGCCATAATGTTTCTGGCAAAGAGTTCAACGGCTCGCTCTTCCGTATCACGATCGACATGCAGGCCATTCATCATCGCATCATCGTAATAAGACTCGATGAAATCCAGTGCCACCCGGTAATAAGTCGCTTTGATCGTGCGGAAGGTTTCAGTATTGAACTGAACCCCGTTGGTCGCCAGCTTCCTGAACACGGCCTTGATAATATCGTGGCTCATTTTCGACAGACCGGCATTGCGATCTTCTTCCGATAGAGGCTGATGTTTGTGATCATAAACATCGGCAATATCAACCTGACACAGCCGTTTATTGGAATAGTTTCTCTTAACTTCTGACAGTACCCCTATTTCCAGACCCCAGTCGCTGGGAATCCGGATGTCATTGAAAACACTGGTTCGCATGGAAAACTCACCGGCCAGGGGATAACGAAAACTGTCGAGGTATTCCAGATAGTCCATAGGGCCAAGAATTTTTTTCAGGGCTCGCAACAGAGGCGTCACCAGAAGACGGCTGACCCTGCCATTAAGTTTGTTATCAGCGACTCTTGCATAATAGCCCTTGCAAAAATCATAGCTAAACGCAGGATTAGCTACCGGATAGAGTAGCCTGGCCAGCAGATCTCTCTGGTAGGTCACGATATCACAGTCGTGCAGAGCCACTGCTTCTGACTTGGCTGAAGCCAGCACATAACCGTAGCAGTACCAGACGTTTCTTCCTTTACCAGCCTCTTTAGGCGCCAACCCCTTACTTTCAAGCAGACGGTCAATTTCACGAAGTCCGGGACCATCCTGCCATAGAATCCGGTGGTGCTGATTCAGCTGGGCAAAAAAGTCTCTTGAATAGGAAAATTCTTTTTCGTTGGCTCTATCCAGACCTATAACAATCTCGGAAAGATAACCCACCTGGCTAAGCTCCTGAACAATATTATTCAAGGCTGGTCCCTGCAGCTCGGAGAACAGCGAAGGCAAGACCAGAGACATAGGGCGCTGGCGGGAAAAGGCCTGCAGCTCCTGCTCCATATCTTCAACCGAACGTACTCTCAAATTATGGAAATTGGTGATAGTGCCATTCTGGTAAAAATCGCCCATAAATGCTTTCCCTTCTTTTCGTTAGCGCTTTATGCTCTGATCACACTCTGCAGTCCAGCTCACCCGTCTTGTAAAGAGCAGTCTTTTATAGAGCCGTCTTTTGGAGGACAGACTGGCTCATGACCTTCCTGAAGAGAATCAAGAACCTCCAATACCGCTTCATTCCAACCTTCAGGCCCGACTGATTTTGTGTACTTAATATTAGACAGATGTTCTGTAATGGGCTGTTTACTTTTTTCAGAACTTACAAGAACAGGAATATCGACTACTTCCAGCATGGGCAGATCGTTGAAGCTGTCGCCCAGACCCATGGATATCCACGTCCACTCCGGAAAGTTTTTCAGGTAGTGTTTGAACAGTTTCTTCGCCGCCGAACCCTTATCCCCCTTGCCGGATACGTGATAGAAACGCCCACCCCGGGTCAGTTGTAATCCTTCTTCAGCAAGCTGCCTTTCAAACTGCTCCAATGCCTTATCACTGTCTTCCCAGACCAAAGGTTCACTGGCTTTTCGGTCTGCTGCCAGTTTAGCCTCCTCCAGGCTTAGCCCGGAGAGATCGGCTATTTCACTATGAGAGCAATCGCCAAAGCCCCTGAACCGGAAGCCGTACTGCTCGCGAAACTGTTTCAGTACCCTGCGTATCGCCTTGTAGGGTTGACCATGGAAGTAATGGGTATTCTTGTCAGTATCAGACGACTGAAAGTAGTGAGCCGGGATGGTGGTAATCATTCCGTTTTCGGTAATAAATGGATGATCCAGAGCCATCTCCAGTTGCAGAGGCAGTACCTCACTGAGGGTTTTGCTGGTATTGAAAACAACCGGAATATTTTGCTCTCTCAACCGGTCCAAAGCGGGTTTTGCCCCCGCCCAGCTGTAGCTATCATGATCCAGCAAGGTACCATCGAGGTCGGAAAATATGACCAGCTTCGTCATCGCCTTTTTGCTGTTGCACATCGACTCAAACTCTGTCCAGACGTTTTTGGTAGATGGTATTGGTGGCCTCGACAAAACCACTGACACTGCCACAGTCAAAGCGCTCACCTTCAAACTTGCAGGCAATAACACAGCCCTGTCTGGCCTGAGTCAGAATGGCGTCAGTCAGCTGCACTTCTCCGTTTATTCCGGGTTCAGTGTTCTCAATAATGTCGAAAATATCCGGTGTCAGGACATAACGTCCAATCACTGCCAGATTACTGGGTGCTTGCGAAGGGGCTGGTTTTTCCACCATATCGGTCACACGGATCAGGTTATCGCTCAGGGCTTCACCGGCAATCACACCGTATTTATCGACTTCGGATTCGGGCACTTCCTGAACAGCCAGAATGGTGCAGCGAAACTGCTTGTAAAGATTGACCAACTGCGACATAACCAACGGACCACTGTCGTTAATACAGAGATCATCGGCCAGCACCACACCAAAAGGCTGATCGCCCATAAGAGTTCGTCCGCAGAGAATGGCATGCCCCAGCCCCTGCATCTGGTTCTGTCGAGTATAGGAAAAAGTACAGGCCGCCATCACTTCTCGAATGGTCGACAGTTTTTCTTCTTTGCCACTGCCAGCGATTTCCGCTTCCAGTTCATAGTTAATATCAAAATGATCCGGAATCGCCCGTTTGTTTCTGCCATTGACAAACCCCAGGTCAGTCAGACCTGCAAGCATGGCTTCTTCTACGCCATATTGAATTAGGGGTTTATCAACAATAGGCAGCATCTCCTTGGGCATGGACTTGGTGGCGGGTAAAAAGCGGGTTCCATACCCCGCAACAGGAAACAGACATTTTTTAATCATATTATTGCTCGTCTTATTGAGAAGTTTTGCATCTCATCAGGCTATAAGCAGAAGTCGTGCCAATTCAGAAAACCACCCGCCGGGGTCAACATCATTTACAATGATTGAAGGTTTTATAAATACGGGAGTGGCATGACTCCTGCTGCAAAGAAGAAAAAGTACTAAAAAACATTGCCAAAGGGGAAGATGTATCGTGCAAAGTTATCCTAAAGCCTTCCATGAGTTTCATCAGGCCATGACTCAGCTTCTGACCTTCCCTTATGGACAGGAAGCGGGCGAGATAGCCGCCAGAAT
This sequence comes from Endozoicomonas sp. ALD068, assembly GCF_049310145.1. Taxonomy (NCBI): domain Bacteria; kingdom Pseudomonadati; phylum Pseudomonadota; class Gammaproteobacteria; order Oceanospirillales; family Endozoicomonadaceae; genus Endozoicomonas; species Endozoicomonas sp. ALD068. Next base: position 5,571,910 of record NZ_JBLYNU010000004.1, on the reverse strand, counting down.
TGTCCGTAGAGTTCAGTATCACCTTCATGAAAACCCTCCCAAAACAGTCACTGGCTGGTCAGAAAAAGATATCTTTCTGATTACCTATGGCGACACCCTCTATGACAACAGTGAACAGCCACCTCTTCAGGTCTTGAAGGGATTTCTTGATGGCTATCTGAACGAGGTTATTAATACCCTTCACATTCTTCCCTACCTTCCCTACAGCTCGGATGATGGCTTTTCTGTGATTGATTACCTGTCGGTCAATGAGCAGCTGGGAAGCTGGCAGGATATCGAAGCCATCGCCAGTGACTATCAGCTTATGTCGGATCTGGTGATTAACCATGTCTCCCGGGAAAGTCTCTGGTTTGCCGACTTTGTCAGTGGTCATCAGCCCGGCCGGGATTACTTTATTGAAGAAGACCCGGACACTGATCTCAGTGAAGTGACCCGCCCAAGAAACTCCCCCCTGCTGGTGCCTATTCATACAAGGCGAGGGCTGAAACACGTCTGGGCCACCTTCAGTGAAGATCAGATGGATCTGAACTTTAAAAACCCCGATGTGCTGATTCAGATGGTGGACATCCTGCTTTTCTATCTGGCCCGCGGCACCATGGTAATCAGGCTGGATGCCGTCGCTTTTCTCTGGAAGAAACCGGGCACCCATTGCATAAACCTGCCCGAGACCCATGCCATCGTGAAACTGTTCCGACTGATTATGGAGAGAGCCTGCCCTGGCAGCACACTGCTGACTGAAACCAATGTCCCCCACGATGAGAACATCAGTTATTTCGGGGACCAGGATGAGGCTCACATGGTTTATCAATTTGCCCTGCCGCCTCTGATACTGCATGCACTCAATCGGGGCACAGAAAAATACCTTGTGCAATGGGCCCGCAAGCTGCCCGATTACCCCGAGAGCTGTACCGTTCTGAACTTTACTGCCTCTCATGATGGCGTCGGCCTGCGCCCGTTGGCGGGGGTAATCCCGGAAAATGAAGTTTCAGAGCTGATCGACAGCATGCACCGTTTTGGGGGGTTCGTCAGCATGCGCACTCTTTCGGACAACACTGAGTCACCTTATGAGATCAATATTGCCCTGTTTGATGCCATGAAAGGGACGAGAAGGGGCGAGGACCAATGGCAAGTGCAGCGATTCCTCTGCTCCCAGCTCATCATGCTGGGAATGCGCGGAATACCTGCTTTTTACATACACAGCCTGTTTGCTACAGATAATGATTTGGCAGGCGTCGAGAGCAGTGGCAGAACCCGCTCAATCAATCGTCGCAAGTGGTTACTGGAAGAATTATTGCCTGAGCTGGAAAACCCGGTTTCGATTCGGTCGCTGGTTTTCCATTCGTTGCTGAATCACATCAGAATTCGCAAACAGGAACCCTGCTTTCATCCCAATGCCTCTCAAACCATTCTGGATATGGCGCCCGGTATTTTTACATTCTTGCGAACATCTCCCTGTGGCCGCCGGAAACTGGTGGCTATTCACAACCTGACATCGGCCCATCAAACGTTGAACCAGCCAGACTATATCGGCTGGTTCGATTTACTGGGCAGCGGGACCCTACAGGACCTGCAACTCAAGCCCTATCAAGTGTTGTGGTTAGCAAAAACGCCTTAAACCCTCGCCCAATCGAGGGTCTCGCATAACTCCAACAACTCGTTACCAGGTTTCTAACAATACCCTCTTTGATGAGGGTGATATCTTTTGTCAGGCGATCCGGAACTATCATAAGACACCAATCGTCTAAATAAGTGACCGAAGTCATCCATCTACCCGTCGAATAGCTCGTGATCACACTCTTCGGGCACAACAATGGATACAGCAGTGCTTCAATGAGTTTTTAACAGAATCTCTTTGCCAGAAAGCACGCTTATTTCTCTGGTCTACACTTTTTCCAGGGCAAACCAGGATGTAAGAATAAAGTGATCAAACACCCACTCTTTGCAGCACTGCTGTTGCTGTCTATCGCCTGCCAGGCGTCAATAAGACACTTTGTTGTCGAGCTTGAACAGGATGCAGGTTCTCCAGACAAAAGCTTTTCTATCAAACAGCATGACCCGCATACTTTGCCGAACACTCCTTCAATCATTGCCAGCAACAACGGTCATTCAGACCAGGATTCCCCGGCAAATGACACACCCTTCGGACCCGGTATTTTCGGGCTAATAACGATCATTATTGAGTCGGTTTCGTGGCATTTGCTTTACGCCTCCCAGTGGCTGGTTGCTTACGAACTGATCCTGACCAGCCGTGACACGCAAAGCTCCAAAACTTATTCACGGCTACCTTTAGAATCGTTTATCACTGTCGGTTTGTTTTTAAGCAACTATTGGAACTCCGATTCACCGATGTTCAACCCGATTGGACAACAAGAGTCGAGCCAGGATTATCCGTTTATGATCAACACTATGACGCTCAGCTCCGGAGATAACCAACAACAAGGCCAACTATCGGAATCATCGACCCGGCAAGCCTCAGGAACAACCTCAGGGTTCAGAGGCACTATCACCAGCCGCCAGTATTCTGACTCTGACGGTGGAGACGAAGTCCCTGAACAACACCAACATACTTTGGGTTTAAATTGTTTCGCAGATAACTGTAATGGCGTTTGTAAATTCCGACAATCAGGTGCAAGACCGAAACAAAGCTCAACGCCCAATGAAGACTTCGATCGACAGAGCCCTCTCGTGCAACAACACACCTGTAAAGTGACAGTGTTCGGGGAGGGTGGTCGGCAGCGAGCATGCGGGCAAATCTGCCAGAGTAATACAGCCCTGAAGGATCACAAAAGAAGAAAACACAGGCAACACACCTGTTACGTAACAGTCGCCATTTGCAATGGTCGACGGTGGCCATGCGGACTTGGCTTCAGGACTGCTCGGGGCCTGATGTGGCATAAAAGAATACATCAAAGACGCAGGCCCGATAATCCGAACAACAATAATGGCGCCACAATAAAGCATGGAGGCTGATCGGGAATAGACTGCCCCTCACTCTTAAGACTGTCGCAAAAGTGCGGCGCTGATATGGGGTTAAAAACGCCACCGGAGGTTTGCCGGTGGTCTTATGTCTTTCCATCTGTGATGGCATCCCTGGTGGCGTCTGCTTATGTGACGAAGCAGCCCTTCTTCACTCTCGAAGATCCTCCCGCATAGTTGCTGCGTCATCCGATGTACGCGACCCTCGTTAAAATTCACGTATAGGATCACGTCACAAAATACTGACCCGGGAACCTGATGGCTTCTGTTGGGATCCGACCATCTAATATCCAATTCGTCGTCATGGTATCTACTGTCGTTGTGATCCTCCTGCTCTAGTACATGAAGAACTTCTCCGCATACTCGCTGCTCACCATCTCCCCCGACCACTATCACATCACAGAATAGTGGCGCAGTGTGGTATCGCATTTTGTGTTCTGACAGCCTCTCCCTATCTCTGCAGCGAATCCCGCAGGGCGCCCGCTCACCACTGCTCGTTTTCATCTGCACATCACAGACAAATCCCCTGGCGGGATCACGACCTCTCCTGATAGATTTACTGGCTGCTCTCGGCCTCGCCAAGATGCCAGTTGGTGATCGGAGTTTACAAATACCGTGACAGGAACCAAAGTGACAATTGTAATCGAAGGTATGCTGTTGTGGTTCAGGGTTTCTGTCATCGCCGTCAGAGCCAGAAAGCTGGGAGCCGCTGGCATAGCCTTTAATCTGGGCACTGGTTGACCCACCTGTGGCTTGCTGACCGGATGATGTTGATGGCGGGTTTTGTTGGTCATTTTTTTGTTGGCTATTCCCGGGAAGCATCATGGTGATGATTGCAGGCCGGTCATCCTGACTGGCTTCCAGTTGATCCATTGGGATAAGCAGTGATGGATCGGAGTTCCAATAGTTTTTCAAAAGCCAGCCAAGAGCAACAAACGCTCCTGCAGGTAGCCATGCAAGGGACTCAATACCTAACCCCGCATAGCCGTTTGTGTCGACCATGTCTGACGAGGTATACGACAGAGTATTGAAATCACGTTTTATAGAAAAGCTCTGGATCGGAGAACCTGCATCATCCTTTTGAAAATCGACAACAAAATGTCTTGTCGACGACTCAGCCTGATAGACGACAGATAACAGCACTGACAGTAAAAACAATGCCGCAAAGATTGAGTTGCCCATCATTCTATCCGTGTGCTCTGACTTGTAGAGAGTAAGGGTAGATTGAGAAAGTGATAGATCAAGAAAATAAGCGTTTTCTGAGCTTGATTGGTAGTTTTATCGAATGAGTTTAAAACCCCGTGCTTTGAGAGCGTGTCGCAAAACTCTATCCAGCGTGGGAACGAGTTGTAACTTCAGCGGTTCCGCTGGTGTCTTATCCCGGTCAGACTCCAGCGCATCAACTTCCTCGTCCGTCAGGCCGATGTCTCGCCCGGCATTGACCAGGGCATCACCCATCAACAGCCGATCCTCAGGTTGAAGAACCTCTTTGAGAATATTCCGAACCTCGGCAACCAGGCTCCGGTTATTTTGCTTAGCCCTGGCCTTCAGAGCACTGTAGAGCTCATCCGGGATATTTCCAAGCGTCATCATTGCCATAGTTTCACTCCTGCAGAGCACACTCTGTGTCAAGGTTAAGTGGATGGCAGGCCCAGTTTGTCGAAGAATGCTTTGTTCCTTTCCTTCGCCGACTGTACCAGCCGGTTATAAGAAATAACTTCGATAAAGGCACCGTAACTTTTACTGTATCCAAAATACCCCATGTGGTCATGGGTTGGCGTGAGGTCGAAGATTCGGCAACGCTGCACAACTGATGGCGTTAAATCACAGATGACGTAGCAAAAGCCTGGTATATCCCGTGAATTGGGTATCAGCCTGCCACTCGCCGTTTTCGCCTGGCCTTCACGAATACGATCCAAATAGCTCAAAGCCTGCTCGATAGGATCTTTATTTTCTCCCTCTCGGGCATCGTTTCGCATGGGTCGTTTGATCTCGACCACAGTAACGGATGCCAGCGGCAAGGCTTTTTTATCGGACACCAGAATAGGATTATCACAGACATTTAACGCACACAGGTCTGGCTCTTTTCCAGAAATGTCACCGGTAACAGGCATGGAACCCAAAGGCTTGTCTGAGGCCAGATAGTCATGAAACGCGAGTCGTTCATCAATCAGCCAGAGATTACAGGCATCAAACGGTGTCTGCGTGGAATCCTTACGCATTGGCATAATCAACTGATGGATTAAATCCTCACGAGCGTACTTGTCGTCATCCAACCGCTCAATATACTTTTCCAGCAAATCGATGATTGTCCGGCGGTGAGTGACGTAGTTGGCCAGGTCTGACTGTTTGAAGTCCTGTGCTTTTCTCAGGTAGTCACTCAGTCGGTTTTGATAATCTTCCAGATTGCTTTCTACCGCCGGATTCATAATTTCATGCCCTTCTTCCATCAGGCTTTTTTCGGCCTCGTAGTAGTGCCTGTGGAGAAGGGACTCAAGCTCCTTGTCCGATATTCTGGGGTCAACCACAAGTTCACGCTCATCCATATGGCTCATAATTGAACGGTACCGTGGCGCTTTCTGAGCAACAAAGGTATTCACCCGCTCCTTGCCTGCTTTCATGTTGTCGTGGAGGTAATCGGAAAGGTATTCTCTGGTTTTCTCTACGACCGCTTCCCGGATTTCGCTGAGGGAAATCTCCTGATCACTGATAAGATCCTCAATCGTTTCAGCGATATCAAATGCCGTTCTTTCAGAACGGACATGCTCATCAAGATAGTCTGAAGTGACATAGCAGGCGTAGGTAAACTCACCCGCATCATCGGATAGAGTGCCAAAGAGCCCGGGTACCTTTTTGCCAATAGACTCTTCTTTAACAACACGGTTAGCCGCACAGAGGAACATGGGGTGGTTTTTGTTCACTCCAGCCCGAAACTTAATGTGATTCAGTTCAAAAACATAGCCCTTCAGACTGACTTGTTCTGCCGTTGCAGCAGAGTGCATGCAGCGATCGTAAATGTCGCTGAGAGAAATGCTTTCGGTACCATCCTTTACAATAATGTTTGGCGTTGCCGGGCTTCTGACGAAATACCACAGGCAATGTTCCAGCAGAGCCTCGGCAATACTCAACGGGGTTTTACGGCAACTCGCGTAATACTCTTTGTCAAACCCGTCCAGTTTTAGCACCGTCCGTACTTTCTGGTCATGAACCGCCACCGGCGACTCTGTCTGAACACCCTGCCGGGATGAAAAAGAAAAGTTTCGCTGATAAAGCTTTCCTTCTTGACAGAAAACGCTTTCTACTTCGGCGGTGTCGAAGGCTTTCAACCACATCAAACGCCCGATGCCCCGGCAACCCTTTCCGATCTTGTGATCTGAGTCCAGGGTTTCAAAGGACTCCATGTTGGCTGCGTTAAATCCGACTCCATTATCGGTAATGGTAAAGCCTTTGATGATTTCTTTTTCAGCCCCTTTTCCGGGGTGCATTTGTTGTTGAGGGTTACGAATAATCTCAAGAGTAATCTGACCTTCGGCCAGCCCATCTGCTTCTTCAAGGGCCTGAATCGAGTTGACTACAGCTTCAAAAACCGGCAGCAGACCATGAGTTTTCGGCAGATTAGTATTACATAACCTTCCGGCAAGGTTTGTATGAAGGCTCATTGGCACTCCCTTGGAAGCAGCCCGCATTGTTGTTTTTCACGGATTGAAGATAGCATCAAACAAAGTGATTTTTCGCTCAGGGAGAAAAGATGCACAGCAAAATAAAACCTGTTCTGCACCCGTTGCTTGAGAAGGCAGTATAGACAGAGTTATTGGAATGACTATTACAAAACATCAGAAAATGTCAGACGGGTATCACTGTTTCATCAGGAATGTAATTTGCTGGAGTCTCTGACACTCCCCGCCTCTAAGAGGGTGTCGCAAAACTCTCTCCGGCATGGGAACGCGTTGACTCCCGTCATTGCCAGTCATTCCCGGCTTCATTCTCGTCATTCCCGGCTTCATTCTCGTCATTCCCGGCTTCATTCTCGTCATTCCCGCGAAGGCGGGAATCCACACTGACTCTCCACCAGAACCCTACTGCCCGGTGTCCCCCTGGCCTTGTCATCCCCGAGAAGGCAGAGATCCACCGTTGGCGCTGGATTCCCGCCTTCGCGGGAATGACGACTTCAGAGCGTGAGAACGAGCTGTTGAAGTTTTGCGACACCCTCCTAAAGAAGCGGGATTACCCCCTTAATTTCGTTCAAATCCCCATCGCTACTCCCTCACGACGGGGGTCAGCGCCACCTTCAAGGCCTTTGTCCGTGATCACAATGCCGTGCAGGCCACTGTTCAGTTCCCGCACCTTGACGGAGTAGCCGAGCTTTTCCAGTGCCGACTTCAGACGCTCTGCTTCGGTATCCTGCTCCAGCTCATAAACGCCAAAAGGGTTCAGCTTATGGGGCAGAGCAATGGCTTCCTGAATGTCCATTCCCCAGTCAATATGTGCGACCAGGGTTTTGGCAACATAGCTGATTATACGACTTCCGCCGGGTGAACCAAGCACCATATAAGGCTGTCCCTTTTTATCCATAACCATGGTGGGCGCCATAGAAGACCTTGGTCTTTTACCAGGTTCAACGCGATTGGCAATGGGCGTACCATTGTCATGGCTGGAAAAAGAGAAGTCCGTCATCTCATTGTTCAGCAGGAAACCGCCCACCATTAAACGGGAGCCAAAACCATTCTCAATAGTTGTCGTCATGGATAACGCATTACCCACGGCATCGACAATGGAAATATGGCTGGTAGAAGGCAGTTCAATGGACTGATCATCGGCCTGAAGCGAAGCATGCTGCCAGAGGGGTTTGCCTGCTTTAACCGTCTTTAGAGCCTGATCAGACTGAAGTTGTCTGGCTCTCTCTGCCAGATATTGGCTGTCCAGAAGCCCCTGAACAGGTACGGGCACATAGTCACTGTCGGCCAAATAACGGGCCCTGTCGGCAAAAGCCAGCCTTGATGCACCGGCAAACAGGCGCCAGGATTCCGGATTATCCGCCCCCAGGTTGGCCAGATCATAAGATTGCAAAATGCCCAGGATCTGTCCCACCGTGGTTGCGCCAGAGCTGGGAGGTCCCATGCCACAGACAGAGTATTGACGATAGGCCGAACACACCGGCGTTCGCTCTTTTACCTGATAGTTTTTCAGATCCTTCTTTGAAAGCACTCCGGGATTCCCCTCGGCCTCTCTGACGGTTTTGACAATCCTGTCCGCCAACTTCCCTTCATAGAAGGCTTTTGAGCCTTCTTTGGCAATCAGCCTCAGTGTCCTGGCAAACTCAGGATTTTTCAGAACAGCGCCTGCCTGAAGCGGCTGTCCTTTTTCATCAAAGAAGTATTCACGGGTACCCGAATAACGACTGAGTCTTTTTTGATCCCTGGCAATCAGGCTGGCCAGCCTGGGAGAAACGATAAAGCCTTCCTCAGCCAGTTTAATGGCCGGTTGGAAAAGCTCAGACCATGGACGTTTACCATAACGCTGATGCATCTCTTCCAGCAGCTTGACGGTACCTGGCGTACCGACTGAGCGCCCCCCCACCACAGCATCATAGAATTGCAACGGCTTGCCATCGCTGTCCAGAAACAAGGTCGGTGTCGCCTCTACAGGGGCTGTTTCCCGGCCATCAAGAGTGATCAGGCGGTTCTTTTTGGCATCGAAGTAAAGGGTGAAGGCTCCTCCGCCAATTCCGGACGACTGGGGCTCAACCAGATTCAGAACCAACTGAACAGCAATCGCAGCATCCGCTGCCGAACCACGTTTTCTAAGGACTTCGTCACCTGCCTGCACAGCCAGCGGGTTGGCTGCTACCACCATATGTTTGCTGGCTTTTACCAGACTCTTTTGTTCAAATCCCGTCGCTGCTTCAGGCGCCAGATCATCACTCAGACTCACGGCCTCTGCCTGCACCTTAAAGCAAGCAGCCAAAAGACTGGCGGTGATAACATACCGTCTGAACATTCCCCCAGACATAGCAAGACTTCCTTTCAATTAATTTTTATAAGGTCGGACGATGGTTTCAGTCTTGGCTCAAATGTGCAATGACTTTTGGAATTGAGCAGTTTAAAAAGGTGCCTACCTGACCTCACACTTAAAAAAGATAAAGTTAGGCGTTGTGGATAACTTCTTATAGCTCTCGGCGCAGAGAGACTTCATGCGCTCCGACGGCTTTCCTTCTGACAGGTGAGTGACACACAGATCTGCTGCAGCCAGACTCTCAAACCACTCTGTCAGTGAACGACGATAGAAGCTTACTTCAACAGGATGACCTACAGTATCCCACTCTTCCGTGATCAGTTCTCTTTGAAAGTAATTGCCTGAAGGTGACACTTCAAAATCCACTATCGGGTGATGGGTAGAAAAGATAAATACGCCGCCATTTTTCAGCAGGCGCTTAACATCACCGAACAGTACACTAAGGTCTTCAATGTAATGCACGGTCAGAGGACAGATAATAACATCATAACTGGCTTCTTTTTCTTCTGGCAGCCCAAGAGAAATATCCTGTGCATAAGTTCTAACGTTATCACCCAACTTCTCTTTGACGATCTCAACCATTTCCAGCGAGGCATCAATCGCAGTCACCTTTGCCCCCTGGTTGATCAAATACTCTGCATAGACACCCGGTCCACACCCCAGATCCAGAACACTTTTTCCGCCCAGTTCGGGCAGCATGGCGATTAATGATGGACGCTCCAGATGGCCATTGTAGATATTATCGATAATGGCTTTTTCGTAATCCCTGGCGAACTTTTCGTACATTTCGCTCATCCTGATACTCTCTGTCGCTTATTCTCTGTGGCCAGAAGTGTATCAGGAACAACGATTGCCACTATTCGAACAAACACCAATGAATGCCACTCAAACAGGAGATCCACCAGCCCCCCATGCTTAACATCCGCAGCCACTGACGAAATCCTTACAAGCCGTAACTTCTGTCTTGCAGCAGTCAGCTTCTATACAGCACTCTTCCAGATTAAAGGCATTGCACTCCCCTCCCTGTTCACAGCGGCCAAGAAAGGTTTCCTCAGACAGATAAAAGCCTGTGAACTTTTCAATAAAGTCATCGGAGACACTCTTTTCAGCCAGCCCGGTCGCCAGCAGACTTTTTTGCCAGGCTTTGGTTTTAGGATAAAAAGCCAGGAAGTCATAGCCTGTGTTCACCTGAATGATATGGGCACGATGCAACACGGGCAGCCAGGCCAGATCGACCATGCCCAGTGAATCACTGTTGAAGAATGGCTGTTCAGCCAATCCCTTCTCCACTTTGGCAAAGGCGCTGGCCAGCTTCTCAGTGCGTTCAATCAGAGCCTGAGCGTCCTGACTTCGCTGTGCAGAGCACTGAACCAGGTACTGTTTACTGCCCAGGTAGCTCCAGGCACGATTCAGTGCTTTCTGCTCTGCGCTCAAGCCAGGCAGCAGTGGGGGATAAGCTTCTTCCAGGTATTCGGCGATGGCATCGGATTCAAACAAAGCTGTGCCATTCTCAGTGACCATGACAGGTACCTGGCCGTTTGGTGAAATAGCCAGAAACCATCGGGGCTTTTCGCTCAGGCTGATGTATTCGATTTCATAAGGAATACTTTTGGCTTCCAGCATTCCGGTAATGCGTTGCACAAATGGGCAGATTTTAAAGCTGATAACTTTCAACATGGTCGATACCTCGATTCAGCGATGACCGGTCAGACCGGCCTGTTACCTATAAAGACGCGAGGTATGAAAAAAGGACGCAAAAAAAATGTTTTTTTATCGTGAAAATATTTTGCCCAGTTGGTTACAGGCAGGAGAAGGGCTAAGTTTTTTTCGCTGATAGTTGTTCTCAGCAATTTTTACAGCCGGTTTTTTTAGGCCGATAGTCCATCACACCGCCCCGGCCCACTTCAATATCGCAGCAGGCAATAAAACGTTCTTTCAGCTGAACCCGACCACGCTGAATACGGCTCTTGGCACCGGACAGGGATAAACCCAGGGCTTTTGCTACCTGCTTTTGGCTCATGCCCTGCAACTCTGACATTTGCAGAGGAATCCGGTACTTCTCGGGTAGCTCATCCATAAAAGGCACCAGGCAACGGGCCAGCTCCTGATGGGCCCTCTCTGCTTCATCTTCTTCCCCGGCAGCAAGACTGTCTGATAACTCATCCCAGGGCTTCTGCTGACGGTAGTAATCCATGACAGCATTTTGTGCAATCCGGAACAGCCAGCTACCCATTCTGTCTCCAGACTTGAGTGTCTTAATGTGGGTATGCGCTTTGAGATAGACATTCTGCAAAATGTCATCCACAGCCGATGGTTCGCTCACTTCTCGGGCTATATAACGTTGCAGCCGGGCTTTATGCTCCTGCCAGTGATTTTGCATAACAGTCTGCCCCTGCTGAAAGGGTTGGAATTAAACATGGAAGTAACAGTTTACCGCCAGTACGGAAGCACAAGATGTCTCTGATTGCGGGTATATCCGTATTCGATGATCCTTACCGGATCGAAGCCCATGATGGCAAAGAAGTTTACGGGGAAGATCGGTATATCACCATTGGTATGGATAAAGAGTTGGATACACTTTATGTATGCTACACAATGAGAAGTAATGAAACCTCAACCAGGCTGATCTCGGTGAGGCGTGCTGAAAAGCACGAGCGTCGATTATATGAACAGCATAAATCATGGTGATCACAATGGGAAAAACAGTCTCTGTAGACTACGTAAAAGGGCAAAAACTTGATGTGTACAAAGATAAAAAAGCTCTCGATGAAATGACCGAAGAAGAACTTCATGAGGCTGCATTGGAAGACCCTGATGCACAGCCTTTGTCCGAAGAACAACTCAAACGCTTTAAGCGGGTAAATCCAAATCTCCCTAAGAAAGAAGCTGGAAATGGGTAAAGAAATTGTTCTGTACCCTATATAAGGCACCCCGTTGCCGAATGAGCCAGGTAATCAAACCCTCAGCACATTCCTAATCAGCTCAAGATAATACCGGCCTGCCAAAAGATGTTGTCCATTTTCACTCCGTAGTAGCGAGCGTCTGATTCGGCTTTGCGGGCGTTTGACTCGGCTTTCTGTTCTTTGAAGCGAGCGTCAAACTCGGCTCTCATGTCGGCCATTTTTTGATTGAAGTGTGCCTGGTGCTGCAAGATGGCTTCTTGCATGATGAGCACGTCTTTCTTGCTGGCGTTGTAGTCCGGGTCCAGGGAGGCAGTGCGACAGGGGTTGGGGCAGATCGGGCAGTATGGACAGTCGTTTATAAGTCGTGCCTTTCATTATTCTGACCTCAATATTTTTTTGAACTTCCACCATAAAGCCGGGTCCAACAGATCTGATCCATTTTAAATGCCCTTCCCAAGCCGGGATAAATACTAACTTTGAAGTTACGGGACAATCAGGAATGAACCCTATCGACAGCAATTCCAACCTACACGAACCACTCTCGCCAACACCTTTGCAACTTCCGCTGGAGGAGGCACCAAAGGGTGTCAGTGCAGGCAGGGAGGTCACTCCGTACTACAACCTTAACTCTCCATTCATCGATCTGCCCGATTTAGTACATTCCAAAATTATTGACTGTTTGAGTTTTCGAGAGATTACCCGTTTAGCAAGGGTATGCAAACGTCTTCACGCGCTTGTAAAAAATGATTTAGCCTTGGAAAAAGCCTGGTTTCGTCGGCTCTCTTCGCGTCATCAATATCAACTAAAGAGCATCGTTAAAACAAAAGATGAGCAACAACTCCGTGACTGGTTGGAGTCTTTTGCGAATAAGGACACTGTCGAGTCACTTTTAAAACAACGAGAAAGAACTTATTTTCCTGTTCAGCTCCTTTTCACCGTCAGTAAACTGATGTCTCGGTGTGAAATATTTAACTTAAAGGCAAAAGCCGAAGTCACCCATCATGATGATATCTACATGGCCACTTTTAGTGCCGATAGCCGCCGCTTATTGACCGCCAGTTTGGATAATACATTGAAGATCTGTGACCAGGAGACCGATGGATCATGGGGAGAAAAGGCCAGCATCTCTCTTCAGGATACGATCCTCTCAGCCAACTTCAGCCCCGATGGTCGCGATCTGGTGATCAGCAGTGGTATTGAGGCGAAAATCCATGGTATTGGTGAGGATGGATTATGGAAAGCAAAAACCACCATTTCCCATCATGGTTTGGTCATCTTAGCCACCTTCAGTGCTGATGGTCGCCATGCGTTGACTGTCAGTAAGGATAATACGCTGAAAATCTATAGCCAGATGACCGATGGATCATGGGAGCCAAAATACATTATTAACCATAATGCTCCGATCAGGTTCGCCAGCTTCAGCGCCAACAGCCGTAATCTGTTAGTCGACAATAATTCTAACTCTTTGACAATCTATGGTCGGAAGGACGATGGATCATTGGAATTAAGAGACACTATTGCTTATAAGCGTTATCGCAAAAAAAGCTTCGACTTCAGCCCGGATGGCCGTCATCTGGTGATCTACGGTAAAAATAAAACTGTGAAAATCTATGGTCAGAAGGCCGTTGGCTCGTGGGAAGTAAAAGCCACCATTACTCATGATGATATTGTCGCATCAACCACTTTTAGCCCCGATTGCCACCATCTTGCAACCTCCAGTTACGATAACACGGTGAAAATATGTGACCTGCAGGGCAATGGATCATGGAAAGAGATGACTACGGTTTCTCATGATGATTTTGCCCAACCAATCAAGTTCAGCGCCAATGGTCGCCATCTGATCACGAGTGACGATAAAACAGCGAAAATCTATGGCCAGCAGCACCCTGGATCATGGGTAAAAGAGGCAATCATTCAACATGATGGTGGGGCCTTCTCAGCCAACTTCAGCGACGATGGCCAACATTTGGTGACCACCAGCCATGGTAAAACAGCGAAAATCTACGGCCGGGAGGCTGACGGGTCATGGAAGATAAAAGCCACTATTGTCCACGAAATTTGCATCCGATCAGCGAGATTCAGTGCCGATGGTTGCCTTGTGGTGACCGCCAGTGACGATTACACAGCGAAAGTTTATGGTCTTTGGACCGATGGGTCATGGCTAGAAAAAGCCACCATTCAACACAACAGTGCAGTCGTCTCAGCCACCTTCAGCGCCGATAGTCGACATGTGTTGACCACCACCTCACATAGCAAGGTGAGAATCACTGAACTTCAGAAGAAGGATTGATGATCGAATGGGCATACTTTTTTGCACAGAGCCGAGTAATACCAATCGAACTTTCTAACTCCCTATTGCGCTGAAGATTTGAGCCTTAATCCTGCGTTGGCGATCGTCGCCATAGCTAAGGCTATGACTCCTCACGCCGCCTTGTCTTAAGGCTCAAATCTCCATGCTCATTGCGGGAGTTAGAAAATACGATTGGTATAAAAAACAGCATTCTATTTAAAACCCTGTTGCAATTTTTACTCTGAGCTTTCAATGAAAAAGTTTCTTTCTGTTATTTTTCCGGATCATGGCCTGTTTTTTCTTGGTTTCACTGACCTCAATATTTTGAACTTCCATTATAAAACCGGGTCCAAGTGATCGAATCCATTTTAAATATCCTTTCTATGTGAGGATAAATACTGACTTTGAAGTTACGGAGCAATCAGGGATGATCCCTATCAACAGCAATTCCAGCTTACACGAACCACCCTCGCCAACGCCTTTGCAGCCTCAACCGGAGGAGGCACCAGCGGGTATCAGTGCAGATAGGGACGTTACTCTATATCACAACAATAACTCACCGTTTTTACATTTACCCGAATTAACACAATTAAAGATTATTCGCTGTTTGGGTTTTCGAGATATTACCCGTTTAGCAGAGGTATGCCGATATTTTCATGATTTTGTTAAAGAAAATAACGCTTTGGGAAGAGCATGGAATCGCCGGTTTCCTTCACCCTACCTATATCAGCTAAAAACCACTATTAAGACAAAAGATGAGCAACAACTCCGTGATTGGTTTAAGCCAATGGCTAATACGGGCACTGTCGAGTCGCTCATTGAACGACGCAAGAATATTTATTTCCCTGTTCAGTTACTTTTCACCAACAGTAAACTGATGTCTCAAAGTAAAGAATTTGAGTTAGTGGAAAAAGCCGTAATTAGACATGATGATACTGTCTACCACGCCAGTTTAAGTCTCGATGGCCAGCATCTGGCAACTGCCAGTCGTGATAAATCAGCGAAAATTTACTCCCTGCAGACCAATGGATCATGGCAAAAAAAAGCCACCATTAGCCATGATCATACTGTTGATTCAGTCATTTTTAGCCCCGATGGCCGCTATCTGGTCACAGCCGGTTGGGATGGCAAGGCAAAAATCTACGGTCTGGAAGACGATGGATCATGGAAAGAAAAAGCCTGCATTTCCCACGAGAATATGCTCAATTCAGCCAAATTCAGTGCCGATGGCCGCCGTGTGGTGACCGTCGGTTTAAGAGATTCGGTGAAAATCATCCACCGGGAAGACAATGGATCATGGCAGGTAGAGGACACTATTCATGACGAACGGGTCTATTCGGCCAAGCTCAGCTCCGATGGCCGTCACCTGGTAGTTTTCGGTTCTCTGGATGATGTTTTAGAAGTCTATGGCCAGTCAGCCGCCGGATCATGGGTAGTAACATCCACTATTAATTTCAGGTTTAATATCCGCACGGGCAACTTGAGTGCCGATAGCTGCCATCTGGTCATCACAACTTACGCTCACACAGCGATAATCTTTGACCTGCAGGCTGATGGATCATGGAAAGAAATGGGTTCGATTGAACATGATCAGTCGATCAAATCAGCTAACTTCAGCCCTGACAGCCTCCATTTGATGACCGCCAGTGATGATGGTACGGCGAAAATCTATAGCCAGAATGCTGGATCATGGGAACAAAAAGCCTGCATTGTCCACCATGGGGGGGTCAAATCGGCAAGCTTCAGTGCCGATTGCCAGCATGTCTTGACCATCGGTGATGATGCCACAGCAAAAATCCATAGCCTGCAAACCGACGGCTCATGGCAACCAAAAGCCAACATTGTCCATAAGGATAAGATCCTCTCAGCCGCCTTCAGTCCCGACGCTTGTCATCTGGTGACTTACAGTGACGATGGTATGGTGAGAATCCTTGGCCAGCAGGCCGATGGATCATGGCTGCAAAAAACCGCCGTTCATAACAGTATACGATTCAACGCAGCCTGCTTCAGCGCCGATAGCCGAAATGTGGCGGCCATCGGTCACGAATACTCGCTGAGAATCACTGAACTATGGAAGAAGGATTAATGATCCAATAAGCGTATTTTTGCTTACGCAATATTTTGAACTTCCATTGTAAAAGCGAGTCCAACGGATCGAATCCATTCTAAATGTCCTTTTAAATTGAGGATAAATACTGACTTTGGCAATACAAAGGAAACGGTCGTGAACCCTGTAAAAAGCAGCTCGGGTATTAACGAACTACTGTCGTCAACATCTGAAGAACCTCAACTGGAGCAAGCACCAACGGGGCTCAGTGCAGGTAGGGAAGTTACACCATATCACAACAATAACTCGCCATTCTTCGATTTGCCCGAATTAACACAATTAAAGATTATTCGCTTTTTGGGTTTACGAGAGATTACCCGTTTAGCAAAGGTATGCCGATATTTTCGCGATCTTGTTAATCAAGATAGAGCTCTGGAAAGAGCATGGTATCGCCGTTTCCCTTCACCACAGCAATATCAACTAAGATCCACCATTGAGACAAAAGATGAGCAACAACTTTGTGATTGGTTGGAGCCGTTTGCTGACAAGGGCACTATCGGGTTGCTCATGGAACAAGAAAAGAACATTCATTTTTCTGTTCAGCTCCTTTTCACCAACAGCAAACTGATGTCGCTATGTAAAGAATTTGAGTTAGTGGAAAAACTCGAAATTACCCATGGAGGTCGTGTCTACCAGGCTACTTTAAGCCCCGATGGCCAACATCTGGCAACCGCCAGTCGCGATACAACAGCGAAAATCTACAGCCGTGAGCCCAATGGCTCATGGGAAGAAAAAGCCGTTATTACCCATGAATATTGGGTGATATCAGCCACCTTCAGCCCCGATGGCCGCTATCTGGTAATCGCCGCTCATCGCGGCACAGTGAAAATCTATGGTCTGGAGGACGATGGATCATGGGAAGAAAAAGCCTCCATTTCCCACGAGACATACATCACTTCAGCCACCTTCTGTGCTGATGGCCGCCGTGTGTTGACTGTTGGTTATGGTAATGATGCTTTGCTGAAAATTACAG
The DNA here is from genome assembly GCF_049310145.1 of Endozoicomonas sp. ALD068. NCBI lineage: Bacteria > Pseudomonadati > Pseudomonadota > Gammaproteobacteria > Oceanospirillales > Endozoicomonadaceae > Endozoicomonas > Endozoicomonas sp. ALD068. The sequence goes on along the minus strand of NZ_JBLYNU010000004.1, from coordinate 5,554,649 downwards.
GTCGGGGGGACAATGGATCATGGGAATTGGAGGACACTCTTCAAAAAAATTGGATCACTTCGGCCAAGCTCAGCCCCGATGGCCGTCACCTGATCATTCATACTCCCGGGTATCGCGTTATAGAAATCCAGAGTCAGTTGGCCGCTGGATTATGGGCAGTAACATCCACCATTCAGCTAGAGGATGGAAGCGACCGGGTCAAATTCAGCGCCGATAGCTGCCATCTGGTCATCAGCACATTTGCTCCTGCGGCAATAATCTATGACCTGCAGGCTGATGGATCATGGAAAAAAATGGGCACGATCAAACATGATGATTTGATCCAATCAGCCAACTTCAGCGCCGACTGCCTCCACCTGGTGACCGCCAGTAAAGATAATACGGCAAAGATCTATAGCCAGAGTGCTGGATCATGGAAAGAAAAAGCCTGCATTGTCCACTCCGGGGGGGTGAGGTCGGCAAGCTTCAGTGCAGATTGCCAACATGTGGTAACTAACAGTGACGATGCCACGGCGCAAATCAATAGCCTGCAGACCGATGGATCATGGGCACTAAAAGCCAGCATTGTCCATTATGATCAGGTCGTCTCAGCCACCTTCAGTGCCGACGCTTGCCACGTGGTGACCGCCAGTGACGATGGTAAAGTGAAGATTTATGGTCTGGAGGCTGACGGGTCATGGCTGCAAAAAGCCGTCATTCAAAAAGAGACAAAATTCACCGCAGTCAGTTTCAGCGCCGATAGCCGAAATGTGGTGACCGTCAGTATGGATAACAAAGTGAGGATCACTGAACTTCGGAAAAAGGATTGATGATCGATGAACTTTCATCATAAAACCGAATCCTACTGACTGAATCCATTTTAAATGTCCTTTCCAGATAGCAATAAATATTGACTTTGGAGTTACGGAGCAATGAGGGATGAACCCAATTAACAGCAATTCCTGCATAAACAGAGCCTCACCGACACCTGTGCAACCTCAAATGGAGGCAGCATCAACGGGCGTCAGTGCGGGCAGGGACGTTACTCTGTATCACAACAATAACTCTCCGTTTTTAGATTTGCCCGAATTAACTCATTTGCAAATTATTCGCTGCCTGGGTTTTCGAGAGATTACCCGTTTAGCAAAGGTATGCCGATATTTTCGCAATCTTGTTAAACAGGTTAACGCTTTAGGAAGAGCATGGAATCGCCGGTTTCCTTCATCCCATCTATATCAACTAAAGACCAGCATTAAAACAAAAGATGAGCAACAACTCCGTGACTGGTTAGAGCCATTTGCTAATAAGGGCACTATAGAGCCCCTCATTGAACAACGTAAGAATACTTATTTTCCTGTTCAGTTACTTTTCACCAACAGTAAACTGATGTCGCTATGTAAAGAATTTGAGTCAGTGGAAAAAGCCGAAATTACCCGTGGTGATATTGTCTACAATGCCAGTTTCAGCTCCGATGGCCAGCATCTGGTCACTGCCAGTCGTGATAATACAGCGAAAATCTTTGCTAAGGAGGACAATGGCTCATGGAAACCAAAAAACATCATTTCCCATAATGGTCGGTTCTACATCGTCACATTCAGCCCAGATAGCCGCAATCTGGTGGTCGCCAGTCGTAACAAGGGGGAAATTTATGGCCGGGAGGACAATGGCTCATGGAAACCAAAAGCCACCATTTCTGGCAATGGTCTGGTCAAATTTGCCAGATTCACTGCTGATGGACGCCAAATGTTGACCGCCAGCACCGATAAAACGCTGAGAATCTATGGTCTGGAGACTGATACATCATGGCAAGAAAAATACACTAATTACCATAATGATTCGATCAAATTTGCCCAGCTAAACGACGATGGTCGTTATTTATTGATCCTCAGCGTATCTGGCATTGTCACACTCTATGGTCAGAAGGACAATGGCTCATGGAAAGCAGAAGCCACCATGATTCATAACGGTGAGCTCATATTGCCCAGATTCAGTCCCAATTGCCGTCATCTGATGATCAGTGGTAAAGACAACACTGTGGAAATCTATGGTCAGGAAGCCAATGGGTCATGGGAAATAAATACCACCATGACTCATGATGTTCCTGTCCACTCAGCTCGTTTCAGTGCCGATGGACGCCATCTGATAACCAAAGGTGTCCTTAAGACGCTTAAAATATGTGACCTGCAGGACGATGGTTCATGGCAAGAAACAGTCACGATTTTTAATACGGGTGTCTTCTCAACCAGATTCAGTGCCAATGGCGGCCGCCTGCTGACCATCTCTAATAATACGATGAAAATCTATGGCCTGGAGCCCCCCGGATCATGGGTAAAGGAAGCCATCTTTTCTCACAAAATCGACAACATCTCAGCCGACTTCAGTGCCGATGGCCTCCGTTTGGTGACCACCGTCGACAATAAAAAGGCAAGAATCTATGGCCGGAAGGCTGACGGATCATGGGAAAAACAAGCCACTATTGTCCACAAAGGTTACGTCTGTTCAGCCACCTTCAGTGCCGACGGTTGCCTTGTAGTGACCGCCAGTTGCGATCACACGGCGAAAGTTTATGGCTTGTGGACCGATGGTTCATGGGTAGAAAAAGCCACCATTCGACACGAGTTTTCTGTCGAATCAGCCAACTTCAGCGCCGATAGCCGACATGTGTTGACTGTCAGCGCAGATAACAAGGTGACAATCACTGAACTTCGGAAAAAAGATTGATGATCGAATGAGCGTATTTTTGCTTACGCAATGTTTTGAACTTCCATTGTAAAACCGAGTCTAACGGATCAAATCCATTTTAAATGTCCCCTTTAACTGTGGATAAAGACTGACTTTGGAACTACGGAGCAATCAGGGATGAACCCAATTAACAGCCATTCCGGGATACAGGAACCACACCCGCCAACACCCAAGCGAAATCGACTGAAGGAAGCTGCAACCGTTGTCTGTAAAGGCAGGGACGTTACTCCTTATTACGACAATAACTCTCCGCTTTTAGATTTGCCGGAATTAACACAGTTAAAGATTATTCGCTGTTTGGGTTTGCGAGAGATTACCCGTTTAGCAAAAGTATGCCGATATTTTCGCAATCTTGTTAAACACCATAACGCTTTGGGAAGAGCATGGAATCGCCAGTTTCCTTCACCACATCCTCTATATCAACTAAAGGCTGCCATTAAGACAAAAGATGAGCAACAGCTCCGTGATTGGTTGGCGCCGTTTGCTAATAAGGGCACTGTCGAGTCGCTCATTGAACACCGAAAGAATATTCATTTCCCTGTTGCATATTCTGGCATCGCTTGAACACTCATTCTGCTAACTCTTGAACACCGATTCTGGCGGCGCTTGAACACCCATTCTGTTAACTCTTGAACACTTTTTGGCGATTTCCAGAATCGCTGTTCAACTGCCCAGAATCCGTGTTCAAGCCTCCAGAATCTGAAAACTCTTCTTTCGGTAGATTATCTCTTACGCATTGATTTCCATGAACTTTAGCCGCTGACCTTTCTAAACAGAAAGGACAGCAGCCATGCCAGATAACAGGATTTCCATGCGAAAACTTCAAGAAATACTCCGGATGCGCTTTGAGTACCGACTCAGTATCCGGCAAATAGCTCGCAGCACGCGGGTCAGTGTTGGCACTGTGTCCAACTACGTTCAGGCCTTTGAACGGTCGCCACTGAGCTGGCCTCTGCCCTCGGACTGCTCTGAGGCTACTTTGGTGCAGACACTGTTCCCTGAGACCCCACTGTCGAGCCGCCAGGGTCTGGTCGACCCGGACTGGGGCGTTATTCACCAGTCACTCAAGCGCAAGGAGGTGACCAAGCAAACACTCTGGGAGGAGTACTGCCAAGAGAGCACTCTCAATGCCTACAGCTATTCGCAGTTTTGTCACCGCTACAACCAGTGGCTGGGCTGCCAGAAACGTTCCATGCGACAGCATCACAAGGCGGGTGAAAAACTGTTTGTAGACTACGCCGGTCTTACGGTCCCTGTCGTTAATCCAAAGACCGGTGAGATCGCCCATAACGCCCAGATTTTCGTAGCGGTGATGGGAGCCTCTAACTACACCTACGCAGAAGCCACCCTGTCCCAGAAGTCCGAAGACTGGCTGGGGTCTCATGTTCGGGCCTTTGAGTTCTTTGGAGGTATTCCAGCTGTCGTGGTACCAGACAACCTCAGGAGCGGTGTCAGTAAGGCTTGCCGTTATGAACCGGACCTGAACCCGGCTTACCAACACCTGGCCAACCACTACCAGGTGGCGGTCATTCCAGCTCGGCCCTACAAGCCCAAGGACAAGGCGAAAGCCGAAGTGGGTGTGCAGTTGGTTGAACGCTGGATACTGGCCAGACTTCGTCATGAGACCTTCTTTACCCTGGCAGAACTGAACAGTCGTATACGGGAGCTATTGACTGAACTCAACCTTAAGCCCTTTCAAAAACTGCCAGGTACACGACGAAGTACCTTTGAGCAACTGGATGAACCCGCTTTGCGACCTTTGCCCAAACAGGCCTTTGAGTACGCTGAGTTCAGCAAAGCCAGGGTGAACATTGACTATCACATTCACTGTAAAGGCCATTACTACTCAGTGCCTCATCAGCTGGTCAAGAAAGAGGTGGAAGTTCAGGCAACAGAACATACGGTCACTGTCTTCTGCAAAGGTGAAGTTGTGGCCTGTCACCCCCGTAAGTTCACAACCGGTTTTACCACTCAATCAGGCCATATGCCTGAACGACATAGCAAGCACCAGGAGTGGACACCGGAACGACTGCTGGAGTGGGCAAAACAGCTGGGCCCCGATGTTCACTGGATAACTCAGTATCTGTTGAACAGTCGTGAGCATCCGGAGCAGGCTTATCGGTCTTGCCTGGGGTTATTGAACCTCAAACGGGATTACGGAGCTGACCGGTTAAACAATGCTTGCGCCCATGCCCGGAAAATCAAAGGTTACCGACTCAAGAATATCCGGGCGATCCTGCAATCAGGTAAAGACAAACAGGCTCTTCAACCTGAGGTGAAACAAACGACACTACCTCTTCATGACAGCCACGAAAATATTCGTGGTGCAGCCAGCTATCAGTAACCGGAGACGTATCATGATGAATCAAACTCTGACCCGTCTGCGGTCACTGCGCCTGACAGGCATGGCCGATGCCCTGGCTCAGCAACTGGAGCAGCCCGGCACCTACGACAGCCTGAGCTTTGTGGAGCGGCTGGCCCTCCTGACAGAACAGGAAGAGACCGAGCGCAATAACAAACGTCTTGCCCGGTTACTGAGGGCGGCCAGGTTTAAGCTGGCTGCACGGGTAGACGACATTGACTACGAACATCCCCGGGGGTTGAAGAAAGTCCAAATAGCCACACTGTCCAGCGAGGACTGGTTAAACAGGCACAGGAACCTGCTGATTACCGGACCTTGTGGCAGTGGTAAAAGTTACCTGGCTTGCGCACTGGGACACTGGGCCTGCATACAGGGTTACAGTGTCCGCTATTACCGACTCTCGCGCTTACTGGAAGAGCTGAGCCTTGCCCATGGTGATGGCAGCTACAGCAGGCAACTCAAGCAACTGGCGAAGGTGGATTTGTTGATACTGGATGACTGGGGGCTGGAACCTCTGACCCAGCAGCAACGCAACGATTTACTGGAAGTGATGGATGACCGTCACGAACAAAGTTCAACGTTGGTTACCAGCCAGCTACCGACCCGGCAATGGCATGGCAGCATCGGTGATGAGACTCTGGCAGATGCCATTCTGGATCGCCTGATGCACAACGCCCACAGGATTACGCTGAAAGGAGAATCCATGCGCAAGAAGCTGGGAAAACTGGAAACACTTGAACACTTGGACTAAAAATCAGACTGGGTGATGCGTAGGAGATCCAGGGTGTTCAAATGAACCAGAATGGGTGTTCAAGCTGACCAGAATATGCACCTGTCCAGTTACTTTTCACCAACAGTCAATTAATGTCTCTGTGCAGAGAATTTAAGTTAGTGGAAACGCTCGAAATTACCCATAGTGGTCGAGTCTATGAAGCCAGTTTCAGCCCCGATGGCCAGCATCTGGTAACCGCCAGTAGCGATCACACGGCAAAAATCTACTGCTGGGAGGCCAATGGATCATGGGAAGAAAAAGCCACCATTACCCATAATCGTGCGGTCTTGTCAGCCAGCTTCAGCCCCGATGGCCGTTACATGGTCACCGTCTGTCGCGATGGCACAGCGAAAATCTATGGTCTGGATGATCATAGATCCTGGGAAGAAAAGGCCTGCATTTCCCATAAGAATTTCCTCAATTCAGCCACTTTCAGTGCTGATAGCCGCCTTGTGGTGACCCACAGTTCCTATAACACGGTGAAACTCGTTGGTCGAAGGGGCAATGGGTCATGGGAAGTAGAGGAGACTTTTTATAGAAATTGGATCACTTCGGCCAAGCTCAGCCCCGATGGCCGTCACATGATAATTCTTAATTCAATGGATCACGTTGTAGAAATTCATGGCCAGTTGGCTGCGGGATTGTGGGAAGTAACATCTACCATCCAACTAAAGGCCCCTGTCTTCCCTGTCTTCCTGGCCAACTTCAGTGTCGATAGCTGCCATCTGGCCCTCAGCACTCATCGTAATCACGCGACAATAATCTATAACCTGCAGGCTGATGGATCGTGGAAAGAAATGGGCACGATAAAATATGAAATGTTGATCAAATCAGCCAACTTCAGCGCCAACTGCCGCCATGTGGTGACCGCCTGTAGTGATGGTAAGGCGAAAATCCATAGCCAGAGTGCTGGATCTTGGGAAGAAAAAGCCTGCATTGAACACCCTGAGGAGGTCACCTCAACCAACTTCAGTGCCGATTGCCAGCATGTGGTGACCACCAGTGATGCCATAGCGAAAATCAGCAGCCTGCAGGCCGATGGATCATGGGCACTAAAAGCCCGCATTGTCCATCCGGGTGAGGTCGTCTCAGCCACCTTCAGTGCCGATGCTTGCCATGTGTTGACCGCCAGTGTCGATGGTGTAGTGAAAATTTATGGTCTCGAGACCAACGGGTCATGGCTGAAAAAAGCCGTTATTCAAAAAGAGACAGAACTCACCGCAGCCGGTTTCAGCCCCGACAGCCGAAATGTGATGACCGTCTGTAAAGATAACACGGTGAGAATCACTGAACTTCGGAAGAAGAATTGATAATCGAATGATTGCTAAGTACCTGGCCAGTTGGTTTCGCATATTCTGGCGAGTGGATTTTTTCATCCTTCAAGGCGCAACGACGGGCGCGTAGCCATAGCTACGCAACCAGAGTTGGAACGCAGAAGGGTGGAAAAAGCCGCCGTCAAGAATATGCGAAACCAACTGGTTAGGTACTTATTAGTTCCACTGACCTCAATCTTTTTTGAACTTCCACTATAAAACCGACTCCAACAGATCAAATCCATTTTAAATGTCCCTTTTAACTGTGGAGAAAGACTGACTTTGGAGCTACGGAGCAATCAGGGATGAACCCAATTAACAGCCATTCAGGGATACAGGAACCACTCCCGCCAACACCCAAGCGAAATCGACTGAAGGAAGCTGCAACGGTTGTCTGTACCGGTAGGGACGTTACGCCTTATTACGACAATAACTCTCCGCTTTTAGATTTGCCGGAATTAATACAGTTAAAGATTATTCACTGTCTGGGTTTACGAGAGATTACCCGTTTAGCAAAAGTATGCCGATATTTTCGCAATCTTGTTAAACAACATAACGCTTTGGGAAGAGCATGGAATCGCCGGTTTCCTTCACCACATCTAGATCAACTAAAGGCTGCCATTAAGACAAAAGATGAGCAACAGCTCCGTGATTGGTTGGCGCCTTTTGCTAATAAGGGCACTGTCGAGTCGCTCATTGAACACCGAAAGAATATTCATTTCCCTGTTCAGTTACTTTTCACCAACAGTCAATTAATGTCTCTGTGCAGAGAATTTGAGTTAGTGGAAACGCTCGAAATTACCCATGGTGCTGGAGTCAATGAAGCCAGTTTCAGCCCCGATGGCCGGCATCTGGTAACCGCCAGTAGCGATCACACAGCGAAAATCTACTGCTGGGAGGCCAATGGATCATGGCAAGAAAAAGCCACCATTACCCATGATCGTTTGGTCTTGTCAGCCAGCTTCAGCCCCGATGGCCACTATCTGGTCTCTGTCTGTCAGGATGGCACAGCGAAAATCTATGGTCTGGAGGACAACGGATCCTGGGAAGAAAAGGCCTGCATTTCCCATAAGAATTACCTCAATTCAGCCACTTTCAGTGCTGATAGCCGCCGTGTGGTGACCCACAGTTCCTATAACACGGTGAAAATCATTGCTCGGAGGGACAATGGATCATGGGAAGTAAAGGAGTTTTGTCATGGAAATCAAATCTATTCGCCCAAGCTCAGCCCCGATGGCCGTCACATGGCAATTCTTCATATTATGGATAATGTTGTAGAAATTCATGGCCAGCTGGCCGAGGGATTATGGGTAGTAACATCCATTATTCAACCAGAGGCCAATGCTTTCCAGGCCAACTTCAGCGCCGATAGCTGCCATCTGGTCCTCAGCACTTATAGTAATCACGCGGCAATAATCTTTAACCTGCAGGCTGATGGATCGTGGAAAGAAATGGACACGATAAAACATGATGAGTTGATCAAATCAGCCAACTTCAGCGCCGACTGCCGCCATGTGTTGACCGTCTATAAAGGTGGTATGGTGAAAATCCATAGCCAGAACGCTGGATCATGGGGAGAAAAAGCCCGCGTTGAACACTCTGAGGAGGTCATCTCAGCGAGCTTCAGTGCCGATTGCCAGCATGTGGTGACCATCAGTGATGCTATAGCGAAAATCAGCAGCCTGCAGGCCGATGGATCATGGGCACTAAAAGCCCGCATTGTCCATCAGGATGAGGTCGTCTCAGCCACCTTCAGTGCCGATGCTTGCCATGTGTTGACCGCCAGTATCGATGGTGTAGTGAAAATTTATGGTCTGGAGATTAGTGAGTCATGGCTGCAAAAAGCCGTCATTCAAAAAGGGACAGAACTCACCGCAGCCAGTTTCAGCCCCGATAGCCGGAATGTGATGACCCTGGGTGATTATAAAAAGGTAAGAATCACTGAACTTCGGAAGAAGAATTGATGATCGAATGATGGGTATTAGTTCCACTGACCTCAATCTTTTTTGAACTTCCACTATAAAAGCGACTCCAACAGATTGAATGCTTTTTAAATAACCTTTCCAGGCGAGAATAAAGACCGACTTTGGAGCTACGGAGTAATGAGGGATGAACCCAATTAACAGCCATTCCGGGATACACGAATCACTCCCGCCAACACCTGTGCAGCATCAACTGGAGGAAGCACCAACGGGTGTCAGTGCAGGTAGGGACGTTACTCTATATCACAACAATAACTCTCCGATTTTAGCTTTGCCCGAATTAACACAGTTAAAGATTATTCGATGCCTGGATTTTCGAGAGATTACCCGTTTAGCCAAGGTATGCCGATATTTTCGCGATTTTGTTAAACAAAACAGAGCTCTGGAAAGTGCATGGGATCGCCGGTTTCCTTCACCACATCTTTATCAACTAAAGGCCGCAATTAAGACAAAAGACGAGCAACAGCTCCGTGATTGGTTGCAGACGTTTGCAAATTCAGAAACTATCGAGTCACTCATTAAACAAAGAAAGAGTTCTTATTTTCCTGTTCAGTTACTTTTCAGCAACAGTAAACTGATGTCTGAATGTAAAAAATTCAAGTTAGTGGAAAAAGCCAAAATTACTCATTCCTTCAATTTAAGCACAGCCACCTTCAGCGTCGATGGCCTCGGTGTGTTGACTGCCAACGAGCTCAAGCGATCTGTTCTTCACACAAATACACCCTGCGTACATTTCTCGGAAATTTTTTGTTAGCCATTATTACACATTTGTTAGCAATTATTTGGTACTAGAAAGATCTTTAGGGCTATGTTTTGCTAATGTGAGCATTTTAGATTCTTAACAGCCTAATAAGGGAAAAGGGAAAAGGGAAAAGGGCATGTATCAAGTAGTAAAACCAATTGTACCGCCAGGGGCACATATTCTAACGCAGTCCAAAATGGAGCAAGAGAGTCCATCTGTAAAAAAGGATGATATAAAGTATCTTCCTTGCGCAGTAGAACACACAGGAAATTATTTTGGGACTAAGGATCTTTCATCAAGATGCATTTCTCCGGTTATGAACGAAAAAGACAATGATGATTTCTACGTCCACCTTGCGAAAAACATCGTCTTCACTCTCGACCGAACTTATTTTGATTCAATCGATGAATTATCCTGGAGAAATATCGCTGATAGTTTAAAGTTTTCAGGCATAGATACATTAGAGAAAGCTACTGCTATGGATTTGAAGGTATGTCCTCCATGTCCAGTATTTCATACATGGGCAGCGCTGCATGGCACCACCATATTTGATGGCAAAAATAATCCTGAAAGATTAAACGGATTGAATTATGTCCAAAGAATATTGAAAGAAGGAACCGAACTCAGTAAAAATGATATCCCACTGTTTATAGTATTTTCTGACAAGGCGCTTAAAGAATCCCAAATCAATGAGATGAAAGCCAGTTTCAAAGATCATGATAATATCTTATGTATCTCTCTTGAAACAGACCTGCAGTTAAAATTTCCCAAGGAATTAGATTGGCATACTGCATATATGGGTTTCATGTTTATGGATTGCATCAGAATTGTTGTATCTCAACACATTACCAAGACTATAAACTTTTGTATAGATAAGGCTAAATCTGAAAACAAAATTAATCTGGCTAATCGTTTTGAAAAACTCGGAACCAATTTTTTGTTTTATTCAGACATTGATAATCAATGGCTATCGAAACCACCTTATATAATAGCTAGCCATGGCATGTTTACTCAACCAACATTGTCAGAGACCCTGCCACTCTACGGTATAAAAGATTGCGATGCAGATAAATTATTTGATGATGATAAATCGATTTTAACCAGACACAGGTCGTTTTTCTCTGACTTTCCTTACCATAATACAGGTAGAACAGTAACATGGTCTTCAGACAAAGCGAAAAATCTATTTGACTATATTTTAAGTGGTGAAGCAGAATCTAATTTTAAACATCTATCAAATCAGATTGCACATATTTCATCTAAATTCAATTATCTATTACGCATTGACAAAGGAGTTTCCTGGAAAGGTGATAATAGTTGTTTTTTTGTAGCAGATCATTCTAAAGACGTTTTTTATAGGGGCGCTTCAAAGAGAGTCAGCGTTATAGACCTCCATGAAAAGCCAGATGGTAAATGTGCTAATCCAGACCCATATTACAGAGAAGCACACAGTCTCGTTGGAATGCAATTACTCAAGTATTATTCTCATGGACATGATTTCACTTGGTGGCATTAAGCATTCAAGCAGGAGACCTCTACCTGGTTGTTTTGATCAGATTTTAACGGATCGGCCCCGAAATTTTCTTTCCAAATTCGTGAAATCAGCTCTTTGATCTATTGGCGCTCTGCGGTAAAGATTTCACTGTGACACTCCCAGCCCTGTCGAGGGTGTCGCAAAAGGTCAATTAAAACGCTTCAAGCTTCAAACCGTCATCTCCGCGAAGGCGGAGATCCACTGCTCGTGGTGGGTTCCCGCCTGCGCGGGAACGACGATCTTGATATATCCTGCTGACCATACCCTTTTGCGACACCCTCTGTCAGGCAAGGGTTTACGGCGATTTTGCTAACTTTGGGGTTTTGAATGAGTCAGGCGTGAACCCTCTGAACAACAATTACAACAATGAGGGTTCACTCCCGCCACCACCCAGGGGAGCTCACTGGAGGAAGGCGCAACGGGCGTCTGTGCAAGCAGGGACGTCAATGTCTATAACCAATCGCCATTCCTCCGTTTACCCTACGAAACAAAATCGTTGATTATTCGCTATTTGGGTTTTCGAGAGATTACCCGTTTAGCAAAGGTATGCCGATATTTTCACGATCTTGTTAGACAAACACCGCCGTGCCGATTGCCAGCATTGGTTGACCATCGGTGCTGATGCCACAGCGAAAATCCATAGCCTGCAAACCGATGGCTCATGGCAACCGAAAGCCAACATCGTCCATCAGAATAAGATCCTCTCAACTGCCTTCAGTCCCGACGCTTGCCATCTGGTGACCACCAGTGACGATGGTATGGTGAGAATTCTTGGCCAGCAGGCCAATGGATCATGGCTGCAAAAAACAGCCGTTCGCAACAGAATACGATTCACCAAAGCCAGCTTCAGCGCCGATAGCCGAAATGTGGTGGCCATCAGTCATGAATGCCCGCTGAGAATCACTGAACTATGGAAGAAAGATTGATGATCGAATGAGCGTATTTTTGCTTAGTCCAAGTGACTGCAATGTTTTGAACTTTCATTGTAGAACCGAGTCCAACGGATTAAATCCATTTTAAATGTCGCTTTTAACTGTGGAGAAAGACTGACTTTGGAGCTAAGGAGCAATCAGGGATGATCCCAATTAACAGCCATTCCGGGATACAGGAACCACTCCCGCCAACACCCAAGCGAAATCGACTGAAGGAAGCTGCAACGGTTGTCTGTACCGGTAGGGACGTTACGCCTTATTACAACACTAACTCTCCGCTTTTAGATTTGCCGGAATTAATACAGTTAAAGATTATCCGCTGTTTGGGTTTGCGAGAGATTACCCGTTTAGCAAAAGTATGCCGATATTTTCGAAATCTTGTTAAACAAAATAACGCTTTGGGAAGAGCATGGAATCGCCGGTTTCCTTCACCACATCTAGATCAACTAAAGGCTGCCATTAAGACAAAAGATGAGCAACAGCTCCGTGATTGGTTGGCGCCTTTTGCTAATAAGGGCACTGTCGAGTCGCTCATTGAACACCGAAAGAATATTCATTTCCCTGTTCAGTTACTTTTCACCAACAGTCAATTAATGTCTCTGTGCAGAGAATTTGAGTTAGTGGAAACGCTCGAAATTACCCATGGTGCTGGAGTCAATGAAGCCAGTTTCAGCCCCGATGGCCGGCATCTGGTAACCGCCAGTAGCGATCACACAGCGAAAATCTACTGCTGGGAGGCCAATGGATCATGGCAAGAAAAAGCCACCATTACCCATGATCGTTTGGTCTTGTCAGCCAGCTTCAGCCCCGATGGCCACTATCTGGTCTCTGTCTGTCAGGATGGCACAGCGAAAATCTATGGTCTGGAGGACAACGGATCCTGGGAAGAAAAGGCCTGCATTTCCCATAAGAATTACCTCAATTCAGCCACTTTCAGTGCTGATAGCCGCCGTGTGGTGACCCACAGTTCCTATAACACGGTGAAAATCATTGCTCGGAGGGACAATGGATCATGGGAAGTAAAGGAGTTTTGTCATGGAAATCAAATCTATTCGCCCAAGCTCAGCCCCGATGGCCGTCACATGGCAATTCTTCATATTATGGATAATGTTGTAGAAATTCATGGCCAGCTGGCCGAGGGATTATGGGTAGTAACATCCATTATTCAACCAGAGGCCAATGCTTTCCAGGCCAACTTCAGCGCCGATAGCTGCCATCTGGTCCTCAGCACTTATAGTAATCACGCGGCAATAATCTTTAACCTGCAGGCTGATGGATCGTGGAAAGAAATGGACACGATAAAACATGATGAGTTGATCAAATCAGCCAACTTCAGCGCCGACTGCCGCCATGTGTTGACCGTCTATAAAGGTGGTATGGTGAAAATCCATAGCCAGAACGCTGGATCATGGGGAGAAAAAGCCCGCGTTGAACACTCTGAGGAGGTCATCTCAGCGAGCTTCAGTGCCGATTGCCAGCATGTGGTGACCATCAGTGATGCTATAGCGAAAATCAGCAGCCTGCAGGCCGATGGATCATGGGCACTAAAAGCCCGCATTGTCCATCAGGATGAGGTCGTCTCAGCCACCTTCAGTGCCGATGCTTGCCATGTGTTGACCGCCAGTATCGATGGTGTAGTGAAAATTTATGGTCTGGAGATTAGTGAGTCATGGCTGCAAAAAGCCGTCATTCAAAAAGGGACAGAACTCACCGCAGCCAGTTTCAGCCCCGATAGCCGGAATGTGATGACCCTGGGTGATTATAAAAAGGTAAGAATCACTGAACTTCGGAAGAAGAATTGATGATCGAATGATGGGTATTAGTTCCACTGACCTCAATCTTTTTTGAACTTCCACTATAAAAGCGACTCCAACAGATTGAATGCTTTTTAAATAACCTTTCCAGGCGAGAATAAAGACCGACTTTGGAGCTACGGAGTAATGAGGGATGAACCCAATTAACAGCCATTCCGGGATACACGAATCACTCCCGCCAACACCTGTGCAGCATCAACTGGAGGAAGCACCAACGGGTGTCAGTGCAGGTAGGGACGTTACTCTATATCACAACAATAACTCTCCGATTTTAGCTTTGCCCGAATTAACACAGTTAAAGATTATTCGATGCCTGGATTTTCGAGAGATTACCCGTTTAGCCAAGGTATGCCGATATTTTCGCGATTTTGTTAAACAAAACAGAGCTCTGGAAAGTGCATGGGATCGCCGGTTTCCTTCACCACATCTTTATCAACTAAAGGCCGCAATTAAGACAAAAGACGAGCAACAGCTCCGTGATTGGTTGCAGACGTTTGCAAATTCAGAAACTATCGAGTCACTCATTAAACAAAGAAAGAGTTCTTATTTTCCTGTTCAGTTACTTTTCAGCAACAGTAAACTGATGTCTGAATGTAAAAAATTCAAGTTAGTGGAAAAAGCCAAAATTACTCATTCCTTCTATGTCAAAACAACCACCTTCAGCGCCGATGGTTGCCATCTGGTCACCGTCGGTGGGGATAAAAGGGCGAAAATCTTCGGCCAGAAGACCGATGGATCATGGGAACCAAAAGGCATCATTTCCCACAGTGATTACCTCTACTCAGCCCGCTTCAGTCCCAATGGTCGTCATTTGGTGACCGCCGGTTGGGATGGCCAGGCGAAAATATATGGTCAGGAGGATGATGGATCATGGAAAGAGAAAGCCATCCTTTCCCATATTGGTCCGGCCTATTCAGCCACCTTCAGTGCTGATGGCCGCCGTGTGGTGACTGCCAGTGCTTACAGGACGAAAATCTTTATTCAGGGGGACGATGGATCATGGGCATTAGAGAGTACTATTGAACGTGGTAGTACGGTCTCTTCGACCGTAATCAGCTCCAATGGCCATCATCTGGCGCTCTGCAGTCAAGATTACTCTGTAAAAATCTATGCTCGGGGGCCCGCTGGATCATGGGTAGAAAAAGCCAGCATTCAGCACAGTTCCGGAATCAAATCCGCCAACTTCAGCGCCAATAGCCTCCATGTGGTGACCGTCAGTAGGGACAGTACGGCAAAAATCAGTGACCTGCAGGCCGATGGATTATGGAAAACAGCAGCCACGATTTATCATAATCATCGGGTCTCAGCCACCTTCAGCGCCGATAGCTGCCATCTGGTGACCGCCAGTCGGGGCGGCAAGGCGAAAATCCATAGCAAGACGGCCGATTCATCATGGCAAGAAAGAGCCTGCATTTCCCACACCGAAGAGATCACCAAAGCCAACTTCAGTGCCGATTGCCGCCATCTGGTGACCAGCAGCAGGGATAACACGGTAAAAATCAGTACCCTGCAGGCCGATGGATCATGGCAAGAAGAGGCCATCATCATTATCCATCAGAACAGCGTCACCTCAGCTACCTTCAGTGCCGATGGCTGTCATATGGTAACTACCAGCCTGGATGGTACAGCGAAAATATGTGGCCAGGAGGCCGACGGGTCATGGCAGGAAAAAGCCACCATTCAACACGAAAGTCAGGTCAAGTCAGCCGCTTTCAGCGCCGATAGCCGACTTGTGGTGACGGTTACTCTTTACACAGCAAAAATCACTGAACTATGCAAGGACGATGATGATCCAATGGGTCTGACCCAACCTCAGCCTGAGGTTAGTTGTCTCCTCTTTTGATGTAGGGGCGTATGCGCGGCAGGTAGTCCAGTTCCATAGTCTATGATGTCCTTTCAAGAAATGAAAAGGTGAAATCAATGAATAAAAATCAGCGTGATTGTTTGTCTAAGATGTGGTTTGATCTGGTCAAGGTGCCCTTAGCTCTGTGTATCCTGGGTCCTTTGGTATCAGAAAGTGACCTGTTTTGGGAAATAGAACTGTTCGGTGCTGCGCTGATTATTTTCTTTGTTTATGTTGGCTTTCTGACACTCCCCGCCCTATCGGGCGAGGGTTCTTAGATCGCTCCAAGGGAGAAAAGTTATGACACCCAGCGATATGTATCTGCTCATGACCCTTTTTGTGGTCATTATTGCCATACCGGTCATTATCTGGATCAAGCATGAAAACAAAAAGCATTAACCCTGAACCACATCCCCCTGAAGCTGCTGCCTGAAAATCAGGTCCACATTCCATTTCCGTTGCGGGTCATTAGCGAACATTTTCAGATAGCTTTGTGCCTGCATCAGATTTTCTTCCGTTTCTCCGTCCGAAATGTAGGCACGGAACATCAAGTAATTGATTACCGGGTTCAGCCAGACGGTATCCAGTTCCATGTCGGTAGGATCGTTTCCAAAGTCGGTAATGGTGACCGGAACCGGTGTTCGGTTGATCATAATATTGATGATGTGATTGGCCGCTGGCACTGGGTAGACGTAAAACACGCCGGGGCTTTTCTCGTCGTAGATAAACCGTTCCACATTCGTTCCGGTGGTGACAGACCAGTTGGCTATTAATGAATCCAGTGACTCACGGGTAGTTTTAGTGACCGATCTGCCGGTATTTTCGTTGTCGATGATATCCATTAACCGTTAGGCTTCAATGGGTACACTCTGCCTTGCCTTGGCCTGACAGTTAAAATTAGTCACCTGCGAATAGGTATCAGGGCGGTTCTGCACCACGGCCAGCTGAGCTCCGTCTTTGTCGCAAGGGAACAAGTCTTTGTTCACTTGCTTGATCCATGACCTTGAAAAAATTTCACGGATCAGGGCTCTGTTTTTTTCCTGGTTTCACTGACCCCAATATTTTGAACTTCCATTACAAAACCGACTCTAACAGATCAAATCAACTTTAGATGTCTTTTTAAGGCACGGGTAAGTACTGACTTTTGAACTCAGGAGGGGCCAGACATGAACCCTTTGAACAACAATTCCGGCCATGACGATTTACTCCCGCCAGAACCCAAGCGACCTAGACTGGAGGAAACAGCAACGAGTGTCTGTGTCGGCAGAGACATTAATGTATATTACCAAAACCAATCGCCATTGCTTTGTTTACCCTACGAAACAAAATCGATGATTATTCGCTATTTGGGTCTTCGCGAGATTACCCGTTTGGCAAGGGTATGCAGGTACCTTCGCGATTTTGTTGAAACCGATAAAGCACTGGAAAGAGGGTGGTATCAACGGTTTCCTTCACCTCACCAAGATCAACTAAAGGCCACGATAACGAAAAAAAATGAGCAACAACTCCGTGCCTGGTTAAAGCCGTTTGTGGATAAGGACACTGTCGAGTCACTTTTAAAACAACGAGAAAGTACTTACTTTCCTGTTCAGCTCCTTTTCATCAACAGCAAACTGATGTCTCAATGTAAACTATTCAGCCCAGTGGAAAAACTCGAAATTGCCCATTCCAGCAATGTCTGCACCGCCACCTTCAGCACCGATGGCCGTCACCTGGTAACCGCCAGTTATGATGGAACAGCAAAAATCTTCGGCCTGGAGACCCATGGATCATGGGAATCAAAAGGCACCATCTCCCATAATAATTGGGTCACATCAGCCAGCTTCAGTCTCGATGGCCGTCATGTGGTGACTGCCAGTAAAGATCACACGGCGAAAATCTTTGGTCAGCAGGATGATGGATCATGGGAAGAAAAAGTCATTATTACCCATATTGATCAGATCAGTTCAGCCAGCTTCAGTACTGATGGGCGCCGCGTGGTGACTGCCAGTTTGGATCATACGGTGAAAATCTTTGCTCAGGGGAGCGATGGATCATGGCAACCGGAGGGCATTATTGACCACAGTAGTCAGGTCTGTTCGGCCATGCTCAGCGCCAATGGCCATCATCTAGTGATTTGCGATGCAGATTATGCTGTAAAAATCTACGCTCAGGGGGTCGCTGGATCATGGGTAGAAAAAGCCACCATTCAACACAAGAAAGCAATCTCCTCAGCAGACTTCAGCGCCGATAGCTGCTATCTGGTAACCTCCAGTTTTGATTGCACGGCAAGAATCTGTGGCCTGCAGGCCGATGGATCATGGAAAGAAATAACTGCGATCCATCATGGCGATGTGATCTGCTCAGCCAACTTCAGCGCCGATTGCCGTCATGTGGTGACCGCCAGTTGGGATGGCAGTGCAAAAATCTATAGCCAGAATGTCGATTCATCATGGCAAGAAAAAGCCCGCATTTTTCACACCAGGGAAGTCAACTCAGCCAACTTCAGCGCCGATTGCCTCCAAGTGGCGACCGCCAGTAATGACAACACGGCAAAAATCAATGGCCTGCAGGCCGATGGATCATGGCAGGAAGAAGCCTGTATCACCCATAGCGGGAGTGTCTTCTCAGCCGACTTCAGTGCCGATGGTTGTCATATGGTAACCGCCAGTTTGGATCGCACAGCGAAAATTTGTGGCCAGCAGGCCGACGGATCATGGCTGGAAAAAGCCACCCTCCAACACGAGGATGAAGATGCAGTCCACCAGGCCACTTTCAGTGCCGATAGCCGACATGTGGTAACCGTCACCGAGTACACAGCGAAAATTACTGAACTATTGAAGAACGATCAATGATCGAATGAGCGTATTTTTGCTTGGCTCCACTGACCTCAATCTTTTTTGAACTACCACTATAAAACTGAGTCGAACAGATAGAATCCATTTAAAATATCCTTTCCAGGCGAGGATAAAGACTGATTTTGGAGCTACGGAGCAATCAGGGATGAACCCTATCACCAGCAATTCAGAGATACACAAATCACTTTCGCCAAGACCTTTGCAACCTCAGCTTGAGGAAGCATCAACGGGTGTCAGTGCAGGTAGGGACGTTGCTTTATATCACAACAATAACTCTCCGATTTTAGCTTTGCCCGAATTAACACAGTTAAAGATTATTCGCTGTCTGGATTTTCGAGAGATTACCCGTTTAGCAAAGGTATGCCGATATTTTCGCGATTTTGTTAAACAAAACAGAGCTCTGGAAAGAGCATGGGATCGCCGGTTTCCTTCACCACACCTTTATCAACTAAAGGCCGCAATTAAGACAAAAGACGAGCAACAGCTCCGTGATTGGTTGCAGACGTTTGCAAATTCAGAAACTATCGAGTCACTCATAAAACACAGAAAGAGTTCTTATTTTCCTGTCCAGTTACTTTTCAGCAACAGTAAACTGATGTCTGAATGTAAAAAATTCAAGTTAGTGGAAAAAGCCGAAATGACTTATTCCTTCTACTTTGACTCAGTCACCTTCAGCGCCGATGGTCGCCATCTGGTCACCGGTGGGGATAAAAGGGCGAAAATCTTCGGCCAGAAGACCGATGGATCATGGGAACTAAAAGGCATCATTTCCCACAGTAGTTACTTCTACTCAGCTAGCTTCAGTCCCAATGGTCGTCATTTGGCGACCGTCAGTTCGGATTGCCAGGCGAAAATATATGGCCAGGAGGATGATGGATCATGGAAAGAGAAAGCCATCCTTCCTCATATTGGTCCGGTCTATTCAGTCACTTTCAGTGCTGATGACCGCCGTATGGTGACTGCCAATGCTCATAGGACGAAAATCTTTAGTCAGGGGGACGATGGATCTTGGGCATTAGAGAGTACTATTGAACGTGGTAGTTCGGTCTCTTCGTCCGTAATCAGCTGCAATGGCCATCATCTGGCGCTCTGCAGTAAAGATTGCTCTGTAAAAATCTACGCTCAGGGGCCCGCCGGATCATGGGTAGAAAAAGCCAGCATTCAGCACAGTTTCGAAATCAAATCCGCCAACTTCAGCGCCGATAGCCTCCATGTGGTGACCGTCAGTGGTGACAGAACGGCAATAATCAGTGGCCTACAGACCGATGGATCATGGAAAAAAGCAGCCAAGATTTATCATAATCTTTGGCGCTTCTCAGCCAACTTCAGCGCCGATAGCTGCCATCTGGTAACCGCCAGTCGGGGCGGCAAGGCGAAAATACTTAGCAAGACGGCCGATTCATCATGGCAAGAAAAAGCCTGCATTTCTCACACCGAAGAGATCACCTCAGCCAACTTCAGTGCCGATTGCCGCCATCTGGTGACCGGCAGCAAGGATAACACGGTAAAAATCATTACCCTGCAGGCTGATGGATCATGGCAAGAAGAGGCCATCATCATTATCCATCAGAACTGCATCACCTCAGCTACCTTCAGTGCCGATGGCTGTCATATGGTAACTACCAGCCTGGATGGTACAGCGAAAATATGTGGCCAGGAGGCTGACGGGTCATGGCTGGAAAAAGCTACCATTCAACACGAAAGTCCAGTCAAATCAGCCGCTTTCAGCGCCGATAGCCGACTTGTGGTGACGGTTACTTCTTACGCGGCAAAAATCACTGAACTATGCAAGGACGATGATGATCCAATGGGTCTGACCCAACCTCAGCCTGAGGTTAGTTGTCTCCTCTTTTGATCCATGACTTTGAAAAATTTTTCTGGATCAGGGCTCTGTTTTTTTCCTGGTTTCACTGACCCCAATATTGTGAACTTTCATCATAAAACCGAGTCTAAGCTGTCGAATCCATTTTGAATGTTTTTTTCCTACAAGGATAAATACCCACCTTGAAGTTTTGAAGGAGTCGGGCATGGGACCTGTTAACAGCAATTCGGGTATTGACTCGCCAACACATGGACAAGCTTACCTTGAGGAAGTGCCAACGGTTGTCAGTGCAGGCAGGGAGATTAGTGTATACAACCAAAACCAATCGCCATTGCTCCGTTTACCCTACGAAACAAAATCGATGATTATTCGCTATTTGGGTTTTCGCGAGATTACCCGTTTGGCAAAGGTATGCAGGTATCTTCGCGATCTTGTTGAAAACGATAAAGCACAGGAAAGAGCATGGGGTCGCCGGTTTCCTTCACAACACCAATATCAACTAAAAGCCACGATAACGAAAAAAGATGAGCAACAACTCCGTGATTGGTTGGCGCCTTTTGCTAATAAGGACACTACCGAGTCGCTCATTGAACACCGAAAGAATATTCATTTCCCTGTTGAGTTACTTTTCACCAACAGTAAATTGATGTCTCTATGTAAAAAATTCAAGCAAGTGGAAAAAATCAGGATTACTCATGCTGGTCCTGTCTCCGAAGCCACTTTCAGTCCCGATGGCCACTTCCTGGCAACCGCCAGTTTTGATAACACAGCAAAAATCTACCGCCTGGAGGCCAATAGATTATGGGAAGAAAAAGCCACTATTACCCATAGTAGTATGGTCATGTCAGTCAGCTTCAGCCCCGATGGCCGTTATCTGGTCACTGCCTGTCACGATGGCACAGCGAAAATCTGTGGTCTGAAGGATGATGGATCATGGGAAGAAAAAGCCATTATTCACCATATTGATCATGTCAGTTCAGCCAGCTTCAGTGCTGATGGGCGCCGTGTAGTGACTGCCAGTCTGGGTCATACGGTGAAGATCTTTGGTCAGGGGGGCGATGGATCATGGCAACCGGAGGGCATTATTGACCATAGTAGTCCGGTCTGTTCGGCCATGCTCAGCGCCAATGGCCATCATCTGGTGATCTTCGATGAAGATTATGTTGTAAAAATCTACGCCCAGGGGGTCGCTGGATCATGGTTGGAAAAAGCCACTTTTCAACACAAGAAAGCAATCAGCTCAGCCAGCTTCAGCGCCGATAGCTGCCATCTGGTAACCGCCAGTTTTGATTGCACGGCGAGAATCTGTGGTCTGCAGGCTGATGGATCATGGCAAGAAATAACGGCTATTCATCATAGTGACGTGATCGGCTCAGCCACCTTCAGCGCCGATTGCCGTCATGTGGTCACTGCCAGTATGGATGGCAAGGCGGAAATCTATAGCCAGAAGGCCCCTGCATCATGGCAACATAAAGCCTGCATTTCCCACAACGGAGGGATCAACTCAGCCAACTTCAGCAGCGATTGCCTCCATGTGGTGACCGCCGGTGATGACAACACGGCAAAAATCAGTGGCCTGCAGGCCGATGGATCATGGCAAGAAGAAGACAGCATTATCCATAAGGAGTGTGTCATCTCAGCCACTTTCAGTGCCGATGGTTGTCATTTGGTCACTGCCAGTGCAGATGGTACAGCGAAAATTTGTGGCCAGGAGGCCGACGGATCATGGCTGGAAAAAGCCACCCTCCAACACGAGGATGAAGGTGCAGTCCAATGGGCCACCTTCAGTGCCGATAGCCGACATGTGGTAACCGTCACCGAGTACGCAGCGAAAATCACTGAGCTATTTTTCCCGGATCAGGGCGCTTCTTTTTCTTATTTCCACTGACCTCAATATTTTGAACTTCCGTCGTGAAAATGACTCTAACAGATCAAATCAACTTTAGATGTCTTTTCCAGGCAGGGGTAAGTAATGACTTTTGAACACAAGAGGAGCCAGACATGAACCCTTTGAACAACAATTCCGGCCGTGACGATTTACTCCCGCCAGCACCCAGGCGACCTCGACTGGAGGAAGCGGCAACAGGTGTCTGTGCAGGCAGAGACGTTAATGTATATCACCAAAATCAATCGCCATTCCTCTGTTTACCCTACGAAACAAAATCGATGATTATTCGCTGTTTGGGTTTTCGCGAGATTACCCGTTTAGCAAAGGTATGCAGGCATCTTCGTGATCTTGTTGAAAACGATAAAGCTCTGGAAAGAGCCTGGTTTCGCCGGTTTCCTTCTCAACACCAATATCAACTAAAGACCACGATAAAGAGAAAAGATGAGCAACAACTCTGTGACTGGCTGGCACCGTTTGCGGATAAGGACACTGTCGAGTCACTTTTCAAACAACGAGGAAGTACTTACTTTCCTGTTCAGCTCCTTTTCACCAACAGTAAACTGATGTCTCAATGTAAAAAATTCAAGCTGGCAGAAAAAGCCAAAATTACCCACGCTTCTTATGTCACCACAGCCACCTTCAGCGCCGACAGCCGCCGTGTGATGACCGCCAGTGTGGATCATAAGTTGAAAATCTATGGCCAGGAGAATGGTGGAACCTGGGAAGAAAAAAACACTATTACCCATGATGGTTCAGTCATGTCGGCCAGCTTTAGCACTGATGGCCATCATGTGTCAGCCACCGGTTGTGATAAGACATTCATTATCTACAGTCAGGCGGACAATGGATCCTGGGAAGCAAAAGCCACCATTCCCCATGTTCCCACTGCCAAATCAGTCACCTTCACTGCTGATGGTCGCCGTTTGGTGACTGCCGGTACAGATCACACGGTAAAAATCTTTGGCCAGGGAAACAATGGATCATGGGAATTAGAGGACACCATTGACCATACCACTCCGATCGAATCGGCCAGGTTCAGCGTCGATGAGAGTCTTCTGGCGATCCACGATACACATTTCGTTGTTACAACCTATGGCAAGGGGGCCGCTGGAAAATGGGTGGAGAAAGCCACCCTTCAAGGCACCCATATCGCACTTGCCGATATCAGCGCCGATAGCTGTCACCTGTTAACCAAAGATTCAGGTTACAAGGCAAGTATCTTTAACCTGCAGGCCGATGGATCATGGAAAAAAGCGGTCACGATTTCCCATGATTATATACTCGAAACAGCCACCTTCAGCGCCGATAGCTGCCATGTGGTGACCGCCAGTTGGGATTATAAGGCGAAAATCTATAGCCGCAGAGCCGATTCATCATGGCAAGAAAAAGCCTGCATTACCCACAAGTACGAAGTCATCTCAGCCACCTTCAGTGCCGATTGCCTTCATGTGGTGACTATCAGTAAAGATAACAAGGCAAAAATCAGTGGCCTGCAGGCCGATGGATCATGGCGAAAACAAGCCAGCATTACCCATAAGGAAAAAATCCTCTCAGCCACCTTCAGTGCCGATGGTCGTCTTGTGGTGACCGCCAGTGCAGATGGTACGGCGAGAGTTTTTGGTCTGCAGACCGAAGGGAAGTGGCTGGAAAAAGCCACCATCCGACACGAGAGAGGAGTCCTCTCAGCCGACTTCAGTCCCGATGACCGATATGTGGTGACCATCAGTAATGATTACAGTGCAAGAATCACTGAGCTGCGGAAGGACGATGATGATCAAATGAGCATAACCCACCTCTTGTCTGAGGCTAGTTGCCTCCTCTTTTGATCCATTACCTTGAAAAATTTTCCCGGATCAGGGCTCTGTTTTTCCTGGTTTCACTGACCTCAATATTGTGAACTTTCATCCTAAAACTGAGTCTAAGTCGTCGAATTCATTTTGAATGTCTTTTTCATACAAAAAAGATAAATACTCACATTGTAGTTTTGAAGGAGCCAGAAATGGGCCCTGTTAACAGCAACTCGGGCATTGACTTGCCGACACCTCGACAACCTCAACTTGGGGAAGCATCAACAGTTGTCAGTGCAGGCAGGGAGGTTAGTGTATACATGCAAAATCAATCGCCATTCCTCTGTTTACCCTACGAAACCAAATCGGTGATTATTCGCTGTTTGGGTTTTCGCGAGATTACCCGTTTGGCAAAGGTATGCAGGTATCTTCGCGATCTTGTTGAAAACGATAAAGCTCTGGAAAGAGCCTGGTATCGCCGGTTTCCTCCACGACACCAATATCAACTAAAGGCCATGATAACGGAAAAAGATGAGCAACAACTTCGCGACTGGTTGGCGCCGTTTGCAGATAAGGACACTGTCGAGTCACTTTTAAAACAACGAGAAAGTACTTACTTTCCTGCTCAGCTCCTTTTCACCCGGAGTAAACTGATGTCTCAATGTAAAAAATTCAAGCTGGTAGAAAAAGCCAAAATTCCCCATGCTGGCATCAGCAAAGACACCTTCAGTGGCTTCGGCCGCCGTGTGGTGGCCGCCAGTGTGGATCATAAGTTGAAAATCTATGACCAGGAGAATGGTGGAACCTGGGAAGAAAAAAACACTATTACCCACAATGGTGCAGTCATGTTTGCCTGCTTTAGCTCTGATGGCCGTCATGTTTTAGCCGCCGGTTATGATAAGACAGTCACTATCTACAGTCAGGCGGACAATGGATCCTGGGAAGCAACAGCCAGCATTCCTCATGTTCTCAATGTCAGATCATTCACCTTCATTGCTGATGGCCGACGTTTGATGACTTTCGGCCCGGATCACGCGGTGAAATTCTTTGGTCAGGGGGACGATGGATCATGGGAATTAAAGGACATTATTTACCATACCAGTCCGGTCATTTCGGCCAGGTTCAGTGCCGATGAGAGTCTTCTGGCGATCCGCGATATAAATTCCGTTGTTACAATCTACGGCAAGGGGGCCGCTGGATCATGGCTGGAAAAAGCCACCCTTCAAGGCACCCAGGAAGCAATTAAAGATATCAGCGCCGATAACTGCCACCTGTTAACCAGAACAGGTTTCGAGATAAATATTTTTAACCTGCAGGCCGATGGATCATGGAAAAAAGCGGCCACAATTTCTCATGATTATGCACCCATCTCAGCCACCTTCAGCGCCGATAGCTGCCACGTGGTCAGCGCCAGTCGGGATTACAAGGCGAAAATCTATAGTCGGAGAGCCGATTCATCATGGCAGGAAAAAGCCTGCATTACCCACAATGACGAACTCTTCTCAGCCACCTTCAGTGCCGATTGCCTCCATGTGGCGACCACCAGTGTTGATAAGACGGCAAAAATCCATGGCCTGCAGGCCAATGGATCATGGCGAGAAGAAGCCAACATTAGCCATAAGAGCAGCGTCTCCTCAGCCACCTTCAGTGCAGATGGTTGTCATGTAATAACCACCAGTGTGGATGGTACGGCGAAAATTTATGGCCAGGAGGCCGATGGGTCATGGCTGGAAAAAGCCACCACCCGACACGAGAGACTAATCACCTTAGCCGAATTCAGTCCCGATAGTCGATATGTGATGACCCTCGGTGTTGATTGCATTGCGAGAATCACTGAGCTGCGCAAGGACGATGATGATCGAATGAGCGTAAACCAACGCCTGCGTGAGGCTGGTTGTCTCCTCTTTTGAACCATGACCTTGAAAAACTTTCACGGATCAGGGCTCTGTTTTTCCTGGTTTCACTGACCTCAATATTTTGAACTTTCAGCATAAAACCGAGTCGAATCCATTTTGAATGTCTTTTTCATACAAGGATAAATACCAACTTTGGAGTTTTGAAGGAGCCAGGCATGGGACCTGTTAACAGCAATTCGGTTATTGATTCGCCAACACATGGACAAGTTCAACTTGAGGAAACGCCAAAGGCTGTCAGTGCAGGCAGGGAGGTCAGTGTGTACATCCAAAATCAATCGCCATTCCTCTGTTTACCCTTTGAAACAAAGTCGATGATTATTCGCTATTTGGGTTTTCGCGAGATTAACCGTTTAGCAAAGGTATGCAGGCATCTTTGCGGTCTTGTTGAGTACGATAAAGCACTCCAAAGAGCATGGTTTCGCCGTTTTCCTTCACAACACCAATATCAACTAAAGGCCATGATAGCGAAAAAAGATGAGCAACAACTCCGCGACTGGTTGGCGCCGTTTGCGGATGAGGACACTGTCGAGTCACTTTTAAAACAACGAGAGAGTACTTACTTTCCTGCTCAGCTCCTTTTCACCAACAGTAAACTGATGTCTCAATGTAAAAAATTCAAGCTTGTAGAAAAAACCAAAATTCCCCTTGCTAAAGGTACCAACACAGCCACCTTCAGCGCCGTCAGCCGTCGTGTGTTGGTCGCCAGAGTGGATCATACGTTGAAAATCTATGGCCAGGAGAATGGTGGAACCTGGGAAGAAAAAAATACTATTACCCATAATGGTCCAGTCAGGTCGGCCTGCTTTAGCTCTGATGGCCGTCATGTTTTAGCCACCGGTTATGATAAGACAGTCACTATCTACAGTCAGGCAGACAATGGATCTTGGGAAGCGACAGCCAGCATTCCCCATGTTCTCAATGTCGAATCATTCACCTTCACTGCTGATGGCCGACGTTTGATGACTTTCGGTCCAGATCACACGGTGAAATTCTTTGGTCAGGGGGATAATGGATCTTGGGAATTAAAGGACATTATTTACCATATCAGTCCGGTCATTTCGGCCAGGTTCAGCGTCGATGAGAGTATTCTGGCGATCCGTGATATAAATTCCGTTGTTACAATCTACGGCAAGGGGGCCGCTGGATCATGGGTGGAAAAAGCCACCCTTCAAGGCACCCAGAAAGCAATTAAAGATATCAGCGCCGATAACTGCCACCTGTTAACCAGAACAGGTGTCGAGATAAATATTTTTAACCTGCAGGCCGATGGATCATGGAAAAAAGCGGCCACGATTTCTCATGATTATGAACCCATCTCAGCCACCTTCAGCGCCGATAGTTGCCATGTGGTAACTTCCAGCTGGGATTACAAGGCGAAAATCTATAGCCGGAGAGCCGACTCATCATGGCAAGAAAAAGCCTGCATTACCCACAAGAAAGAAGTCTGCTCAGCCACCTTCAGTGCCGATTGCCTCCATGTGGCGACCACCAGTAATGATAACACGGCAAAAATCCATGGCCTGCAAGCCAATGGATCATGGCGAGAAGAAGCCAACATTAGCCATGAGAGCAGCGTCATCTCAGCCACCTTCAGTGCAGATGGTTGTCATGTAATAACCACCGGTACGGATCGTACGGTGAAAATTTATGGTCAGGAGGCCGATGGATCATGGTTGGAAAAAGCCACCATCCGACACGAGAGAGGAGTCACCTTAGCCAAATTCAGTCCCGATGATCGATATGTGATGACCCTCGGTCTTGATAACAATGCGATAATCACTGAGCTGCGGAAGGACGATGATGATCGAATGAGCATAACCCACCTCTTGTCTGAGGCTAGTTGCCTCCTCTTTTGATCCATTACCTTGAAAAATTTTCCCGGATCAGGGCTCTGTTTTTCCTGGTTTCACTGACCTCAATAGTGTGAACTTTCAGCATAAAACCGAGTCGAATCCATTTTGAATGTCTTTTTCATACAAGGATAAATACCAACTTTGGAGTTTTGAAGGAGCCAGGCATGGGACCTGTTAACAGCAATTCGGGTATTGACTCGCCAACACATGGACAACCTCAACTTGAGGAAGCATCAACGGTTGTCAGTGCAGGCAGGGAAGTTAGTGTATACCACCAAAATCAATCGCCATTCCTCTGTTTACCCCACGAAACAAAGTCAATGATTATTTGCTATTTGGGTTTTCGCGAGATTACCCGTTTAGCCAAGGTATGCAGGCATCTTCGCGATCTTGTTGAAAACGATAAAGGTCTGGAAAGAGCCTGGTTTCGGCGGTTTCCTTCACAACACCAATATCAACTAAAGGCCATGATAACGAGAAAAGATGAGCAACAACTTCGTGACTGGTTGGCGCCGTTTGCGGATGAGGACACTGTCGAGTCACTTTTAAAACAACGAGAAAGTACTTACTTTCCTGCTCAGCTCCTTTTCACCAACAGTAAACTGATGTCTCAATGTAAAAAATTCAAGCTGGTAGAAAAAGCGGAAATCCCCCTTGCATACGCTCTCAACACAGCCACCTTCAGCGCCGACAGCCTCCGCGTGGTGACCGCCAGTTTGGATCATAAGTTGAAAATCTATGGCCAAAAGAATGGTGGAACCTGGGAAGAAATAAACACTATTATCCATGATCGTCCAGCCAAGTCGGCCAGCTTTAGCTCTGATGGCCGTCATGTATTGGCTACCGGTTATGATAATACATTCACTATCTATGGTCAGGCAGACAATGGATCATGGGAAGCAAAAGCCACCATTCCCCATGTACTTAATGCCAGTTCAGCCACCTTCACCGCTGATGGCCGCCGCTTGGTAACTGGCGGTCCAGATCAGACGGTGAAATTCTTTGTTAAGAGAGACAACGGATCATGGGAATTAGAGGAGACTATTTACCATACCAGTGCGATCGATTCGGCCAGGTTCAACGACGATGAGAGTCTTCTGGCGATCCACGATATACATCTCGTTGTTACAATCTATGGCAAGGGGATCGCTGGATCATGGGTGGAAAAAGCCACCCTTCAAGGCCCCCAGACCGAAATCGCCAATTTCAGCGTCGATAGCTGCCATCTGTTAACCTTCAGTCCAGGTCACAAGGCAGATATCTTTAACCTGCAGGCCGATGGATCATGGAAAAAAGCAGCCTCAATTTATCATGATAATTTGATCATCACAGCCACCTTCAGCGCCGATAGCTGCCATGTGGTGACCGCCAGTTGGGATCACAAGGCGAAAATCTATAGCCGTAGGGCCGATTCATCATGGCAGGAAAAAGCCTGTATATCCCACGCTAGAAACATCAGCTCAGCCACCTTCAGTGCCGATTGCCTCCATGTGGTGACCACCAGTCACGATAATACGGCAAAAATCAGTGGTCTTCAGGCCGATGGATCATGGCAGGAAGAAGCCAGCATTATCCATAAGCGCAATGTCACCTCAGCCTGCTTCAGCGCCGATGGTTGTCATGTGTTAACCGCCAGTGCGGATGGTACGGCGAAATTTTGTGGTCTGCAGGCAGATGGGTCATGGCTGGAAAAAGCCACCATCCAGCACGCAAGAGGAGTCACCTCAGCCAATTTAAGTCCCGATGATCGATACGTGCTGACCGTCAGTGTTGATTACAGTGCGAGAATCACTGAACTGTGGAAGGACGATGATGATCGAATGAGTGTAACCTGACGCCTGCCTGATTAGTGGTCTCCTCTTTTGACCCATGACCTTGAAAAATTTTCCCGGATCAGGGCTCTGTTTTTCCTGGTTTCACTGACCTCGATATTGTGAACTTTCATCCTAAAACTGAGTCAAATGCATTTTGAATGTCTTTTTCATACAAGGATAAATACCACCTTTGGAGTTTTGAAGGAGTAAGGCATGAGCCCTGTTAACAGCAATTCGGGTATTGACTCGCCAACACATGGACAACCTCAACTTGAGGAAGCATCAACAGTTTTCAGTGCAGGCAGGGAGGTTAGTGTATACAACCAAAATCAATCGCCATTCCTCTGTTTACCCCACGAAACAAAATCGATGATTATTCGCTATTTGGGTTTTCGCGAGATTACCCGTTTAGTAAAGGTATGCAGGCATCTTCGCGATCTTGTTGAAAACGATAAAGCTCTGGAAAGAGCCTGGTTTCGGCGGTTTCCTTCACAACACCAATATCAACTAAAGGCCATGATAACGAAAAAAGATGAACAACAACTCCGTGACTGGTTGGCGCCGTTTGCGGATGAGGACACTGTCGAGTCACTTTTAAAACAACGAGAAAGTACTTACTTTCCTGCTCAGCTCCTTTTCACCAACAGTAAACTGACGTCTCAATGTAAAAAATTCAAGCTGGTAGAAAAAGCCAAAATTCCCCGTGCTGGCGGTATCAACGGAGTCTCCTTCAGTGCCGTCAGCCGTCGTGTGGTGGTCGCCAGTGCGAATCGTAAGTTGAAAATCTATGGCCAGGAGAATGGTGGAACCTGGGAAGAAAAAAACACTATTACCCATCATAATGGTGCAGTCATGTCGGCCAGCTTTAGCTCTGATGGCCTTCATGTGTTAGCCATTAGCTATGATAATACAGTCACTATTTACAGTCAGGCGGAGAATGGATCTTGGGAAGCAAAAGCCACCATTCCCCTTCTCAATGTCAGATCCATCACCTTCACTGCTGATGGCCGCCATTTGATGACTGTCGCTCCAGATCAGACGGTGAAATTCTTTGGTCAGGGGGACAATGGATCATGGGAATTAGAGGACATTATTTACCATACCAGTCCGGTCAATTCGGCCAGGTTCAGTGTCGATGAGAGTCTTCTGGCGATCCAGGATACACATTTCGTTGTTACAATCTATGGCAAGAGGGCCGATGGGTCATGGGTGGAAAAAGCCACCCTTCAAGACACCCCGAGCGTAATTGTCAATATTAGCGCCGATAGCTGCCACCTGTTAACCTACAGTTCAGATCGCACGGCAAATATCTATGACCTGCAGGCCGATGGATCATGGAAAAAAGCAGCCACGATTTATCATGATGATGCAATCGCCTCAGCCACCTTCAGCTCCGATAGCTGCCATGTGGTGACCAACGGTTGGGATTGCAAGGCGACAATCTATAGCCGGAAGGCTAATTCATCATGGCAAGAAACAGCCTGCATTACCCACAAGGGCATAGTCTTCTCAGCCACCTTCAGTGCCGATTGCCTTCATGTGGTGACCACCAGTACTGATAACACGGCAAAAATCTATGGCCTGCAGGCCAATGGATCATGGCGAGAAGAAGCCAACATTAGCCATAAGAGCATCCTCTACACAGCTACATCATTCAGTGCCGATGGTCGTCTTGTGGTTACCGCCAGTGAGGATCGTACGGCGAAGGTTTTTGGTCTGCAGACCGAAGGCGCATGGCTGGAAAAAGCCACCATCCGACACGAGAAAGGAGTCACCTTAGCCAAATTCAGTCCCGATAGTCGATATGTGATGACCCTCGGTGTTGATAACACTGCGATAATCACTGAGCTGCGGAAGGACGATGATGATCGAATGAGCATAACCCACTTCTTGTCTGAGGCTAGTTGCCTCCTCTTTTGATCCATTACCTTGAAAAATTTTCCCGGATCAGGGCTCTGTTTTTCCTGGTTTCACTGACCTCAATAGTGTGAACTTTCAGCATAAAACCGAGTCAAATGCATTTTGAATGTCTTTTCATACAAAGATAAATTCCCACTTTGGAGTTTTGAAGGAGCCAGGCATGGGCCCTGTTAACAGCAATTCGGGTATTGACTCGCCAACTCATGGACAACCTCAACTTGAGGAAGCATCAACGGTTTTCAGTGCAGGCAGGGAGGTTAGTGTATACCACCAAAATCAATCGCCATTCCTCTGTTTACCCTACGAAACCAAATCGATGATTATTCGCTATTTGGGTTTTCGCGAGGTTACCCGTTTAGCCAAAGTATGCAGGTATCTTCGCGATCTTGTTGAGTACGATAAAGCACTCGAAAGAGCATGGTTTCGCCGGTTTCCTTCACAACACCAATATCAACTGAAGGCCATGATAACGAAAAAAGATGAGCAACAACTCCGTGACTGGTTGGCGCCGTTTGTGGATAAGGACACTGTCGAGTCACTTTTAAAACAACGAGAAAGTACTTACTTTCCTGCTCAGTTCCTTTTCACCAAGAGTAAACTGAAGTCTCAATGTAAAAAGTTCGAACTGGTAGAAAAAGCCGAAATTCCCCATTCTGAAGTTATCAACACAGCCACCTTCACCGCCGACAGCCGCCGTGTAGTGACCACCAGTTGGGATAATAATTTGAAAATCTATGGCCAGGAGAATGGTGGAACCTGGGAAGAAAAAAACACTATTACCCATAATGGTGCAGTCATGTCGGCCAGCTTTAGCTCTGATGGCCGTCATGTGTCAGCCACCGGTTATGAAAACACAGTCACTATCTACAGTCAGGCAGACAATGGATCCTGGGAAGCAAAAGCCACCATTCCCAATGTTCGTAATATCAGTTCAGTCACCTTCACTGCTGATGGGCTTCGTTTAGTGACTGCCGGTACAGATCACACGGTGAAAATCTTTGGCCAGGGAGACAATGGATCATGGGAATTAGAGGACACCATTTACCATACCACTCCGATCGAATCGGCCAGGTTCAGCGTCGATGAGAGTCTTCTGGCGATCCACGATACACATTTCGTTGTTACAACCTATGCCAAGGGGGCCGCTGGAAAATGGATGGAGAAAGCCACCCTTCAAGGCACCCATATCGCAATTGCCGATATCAGCGCCGATAACCGTCACCTGTTAACCAAAGATTCAGGTTACAAGGCAAATATCTTTAACCTGCAGGCCGATGGATCATGGAAAAAAGCGGCCACGATTTCCCATGATTATACACTCGCCACAGCTACCTTCAGCGCCGATAGTTGCCATGTGGTGACTTCCAGTTGGGATTACAAGGCGAAAATCTATAGCCGGATAGCCGATTCATCATGGCAAGAAAAAGCCTGCATTACCCACAAGGACGAAGTCTTCTCAGCCACCTTCAGTGCCGATTGCCTTCATGTGGTGACCATCAGTAAAGATAACACGGCAAAAATCAGTGGCCTGCAGGCCGATGGATCATGGCGAAAACAAGCCAGCATTACCCATAAGAACGTACTCCGCTCAGCCACCTTCAGTGCCGATGGTCGTCTTGTGGTTACCGCCAGTGCAGATGGTACGGCAAAAGTTTTTGGTCTGCAGACCGATGGGGCATGGCTGGAAAAAGCCACCATCCGACACAAGGAAGCAGTCAACTCAGCCGACTTCAGTCCCGATGACCGATATGTGGTGACCATCAGTAATGATTACAGTGCGAGAATCACTGAACTGTGGAAGGACGATGATGATCGAATGAGCCTGACCCAACGCCTGCCTGAGGTTAGCTGTCTCCTCTTTTGACCCATGACCTTGAAAAATTTTCCCGGATCAGGGCTCTGTTTTTTTCCTGGTTTCACTGACCTCAATATTGTGAACTTTCAGCATAAAACCGAGTCCAACCTGTTGAATCCATTTTGAATGTCCTTTTCGTGCATTCAGTCTTCCAGCTGCTTAACAGTGATACCCAGAGCTTGCGCCACACGGGACAGGGTTCGTTCGGTTGGCGATTCCGTGTTCTCAATTTGGGCCATAGCCGACTGGCTGATACCGAGCCGGTCAGCCAGTTGTTTCTGGGTCAGTTTTTTATACTTGCGCCATGCAGTAATCAGGCTCAAACCCTGTAGCTGGAACCCCACCACTTCATGGGGGAAATAGGCTTCAGTGGCCTGACCAGTGAGCTGCAGCCATTGGTCATAAGGAACGACTGCAAAAGCCGGTTTACCGGAATGAGTAATGATCTGGACGTCAGTAGGTATGTTCATTTCTACGTTTAACCTCTTCTATGGTGACGATACGAACAGCACCGTCGAAGTTGAAAAAGACTCTGAAAGGTCCCACTCGTAAACGATATTCGTACTCATGGTTCGTCAGTTTCTTTATGTTCTGACAAGCCGGAAAGCACTCAAGAGCTAACACTTCTTCATGTATTTTTTTGGCTTCTTTATTAGGCAGTTTAAGAAGCTGCTTACGGGCTTTGTTGGACCAGCTTATAGTATTCATGACTTATATTATAAGTTAATTTATTAGAATTACAGTCTAACAACCACCATTTTTTCTGCCCCACGGAATGGCGGTTTTTTTATGCCTGAACTAAGCGAACATGCAAACGCTGGTACCATCAGGTGATTAACACCTGCCTGAGGCTGGTTGTCTCCTCTTTTGCTTTTGACCCACGACCTTGAAAAATTTTCACGGATCAGGGCTCTCTTTTTCCTGGTTTCACTGACCTCAATAGTGTGAACTTTCAGCATAAAACCGAGTCGAATCCATTTTGAATGTCTTTTTCATACAAAGACAAATACCAACTTTGGAGTTTTGAAGGAGCCAGGCATGAGCCCTGTTAACAGCAATTCGGGTATTGACTCGCCAACTCATGGACAACCTCAACTTGAGGAAGCATCAACGGTTTTCAGTGCAGGCAGGGAGGTTAGTGTATACATGCAAAATCAATCGCCATTGCTCTGTTTACCCTACGAAACAAAATCGATGATTATTCGCTATTTGGGTTTTCGCGAGATTACCCGTTTAGCCAGGGTATGCAGGCATCTTTACGATCTTGTTGAGTACGATAAAGCTCTGGAAAGAGCATGGTTTCGCCGGTTTCCTTCGCAACACCGATATCAACTAATGGCCATGATAACGAGAAAAGATGAGCAACAACTTCGTGACTGGTTGGCGCCGTTTGCGGATGAGGACACTGTCGAGTCACTTTTAAAACAACGAGAAAGTACTTACTTTCCTGCTCAGCTCCTTTTCACCAACAGTAAACTGATGTCTCAATGTAAAAATTTCAAGCTGGTAGAAAAAGCCGAAATTCCCCATGCTAACTTTATCAACACAGCCAACTTCAGTGCCGACAGTCGGCGTGTGGTGACCGCCAGTTTGGATCATAAGTTGAAAATCTATGGCCAGGAGAATGATGGAACCTGGGAAGAAAAAAACACTATTACCCATAATGGTGCAGTCAGGTCGACCTCATTTAGCTCTGATGGCCGTCATGTGTTAGCCGCCGGTTATGATAAGACACTCACTATCTTCAGTCAGGCGGACAATGGATCCTGGGAAGCAAAAGCCACCATTCCAAATGTTCTTAATTTCAGATCAGCCACCTTCACTGCTGATGGCCGCCGTTTGATGACTGTCGCTCCAGATCACACGGTGAAATTCTTTGGTCAGGGGGACAATGGATCATGGGAATTAGAGGACATTATTTACCATACCAGTCCGGTCAATTCGGCCAGGTTCAGTGTCGATGAGAGTCTTCTGGCGATCCACGATATAAATGCCGTTGTTACAATCTATGGCAAGGGGGCCGGTGGATCATGGGTGGAAAAAGCCACCCTTCAAGGCACCCAGGAAGCAATTAAAGATATCAGCGCCGATAACTGCCACCTGTTAACCAGAACAGGTGTCAAGATAAATATTTTTAACCTGCAGGCCGATGGATCATGGAAAAAAGCAGACACGATTCCTCATGATTTTATACCCACCACAGCCACCTTCAGCGCCGATAGCTACCATGTGGTCACCGCCGCCAGTAGGGATCACAAGGCGAAAATCTATAGCCGGAGGGCTGATTCATCATGGCAAGAAACAGCCTGCATTACCCACAAGGACGAACTCACCTCAGCCAACTTCAGTGCCGATTGCCTCCATGTGGTGACCACCAGTGAGGATGGTACGGCAAAAATCATTGGCCTGCAGGCCAATGGATCATGGCAAGAAGAAGCCAACATTAGCCATAAGAACAGCGTCTACTCAGCCACCTTCAGTGCCGATGGTCGTCTTGTGGTAACCGCCAGTGCCGACGGTACGGCGAAAGTTTTTGGTCTGCAGACCGATGGCGCATGGCTGGAAAAAGCCACCATCCGACACGAGAGAGGACTCATGTCAGTCAACTTCAGTCCCGATGACCGACACGTGATGACCACCACTGATAATTACATTGCGAGAATCACTGAGCTGTGGAAGGACGATGATGATCAAATGAGCACAATCCAGCACCCGCCTGAAGCTGATTGTCTCCTCTTTTGAGCCATGACCTTGAAAAATTTTCCCGGATCAGAGCTCTGCTTTTTCCTGATTTCACTGACCCCAATATTTTGAACTTTCATCCTGAAGCCGAGTCGAATCCATTTTGAATGTCTTTTTCATACAAAGATAAATTCCCACTTTGGAGTTTTGAAGGAGCCAAGCATGAGCCCTGTTAACAGCAATTCGGGTATTGACTCGCCAACTCATGGACAACCTCAACTTGAGGAAGCATCAACGGTTTTCAGTGCAGGCAGGGAGGTTAGTGTATACATGCAAAATCAATCGCCATTGCTCTGTTTACCCTTCGAAACAAAATCGATGATTATTCGCTATTTGGGTTTTCGCGAGATTACCCGTTTAGCCAAGGTATGCAGGCATCTTCGCGATCTTGTTGAAAACGATAAAGCTCTGGAAAGAGCCTGGTTTCGCCGATTTCCTTCACAACACCAATATCAACTAAAGGCCATGATAGCGAGAAAAGATGAGCAACAACTTCGTGACTGGCTGGCGCCGTTTGCGGATGAGGAAACTATCGAGTCACTTTTAAAACAACGAGAAAGTACTTACTTTCCTGCTCAACTCCTTTTCACCAACAGTAAACTGATGTCTCAATGTAAAAAATTCAAGCTGGTAGAAAAAACCGAAATTCCCCATGCTGACTATATCAGGACAGCCACCTTCAGTGCCGACAGCCGCCGTGTGGTGACCGCCAGTTGGGATTATAAGTTGAAAATCTATGGCCAGGAGAATGATGGAACCTGGGAAGAAAAAAACACTATTACCCATAATGGTCCTGTCAGGTCGGCCTGCTTTAGCTCTGATGGCCGTCATGTGTTAGCCGCCGGTTATGAAAGGGCATTCACTATCTACAGTCAGGCGGACAATGGATCCTGGCAAGCAAAAGCCACCATTCCAGATGTTATTAATGTCAGATCAGCCACCTTCACTGCTGATGGCTGCCGTTTGATGACTGTTGGTCGAGATCACACAGTGAAAATCTTTGCTCAGGGAGACAATGGATCATGGGAATTAGAGGAAACCATTTGCCATACCAGTCCGATCGAATCGGCCAGGTTCAGCGCCAATGAGAGTCTTCTGGTGATCCAGGATACAGAATTAGTTGTTTCAATCTACGGCAAGGAGGCCTCTGGATCATGGGTGGAAAAAGCCACCATTGAAGAAAACCCGATCATAATTGTCAATATCAGCGCCGATAGCTGCCACCTGTTAACCAAAGATTCAGATCACAAGGCAATTATCTTTAACCTGCAGGCCGATGGATCATGGAAAAAATCAGCCACGATCTCCCATGATGATATAATCATC
This sequence comes from Endozoicomonas sp. ALD068, assembly GCF_049310145.1. NCBI lineage: Bacteria > Pseudomonadati > Pseudomonadota > Gammaproteobacteria > Oceanospirillales > Endozoicomonadaceae > Endozoicomonas > Endozoicomonas sp. ALD068. The sequence goes on along the minus strand of NZ_JBLYNU010000004.1, from coordinate 5,516,874 downwards.
CTGGCCACCTTCAGCGCCGATAGCTGCCATATGGTGACCACCGGTTGGGATCACAAGGCGAAAATCCACAGCCAGAGGGCTGATTCATCATGGCAGGAAAAAGGCTGCATCACCCACAGTAACGAGATCACCTCAGCCACCTTCACTGCCGATTGCCTTCATGTGGTGACCACCAGTAGAGATAACACGGCAAGAATCAGTAGTCTTCAGGCCGATGGATCATGGCAAGAAAAAGCCTGCATTAGCCATAATAACAGCGTCCACTCAGCCACCCTCAGTGCCGATGGTTGTCATATGGTAACCGCCAGTACGGATGGTACGGCGAAAGTTTTTGGTCTGCAGACCGATGGGTCATGGCTGAAAAAAGCCATCATCCGACACGATAAAGGAGTCATCTCAGCCAACTTCAGTCCCGATGACCGACATGTGGTGACCGTCAGTTTTGATGCCAGTGCGAGAATCACTGAACTATCGAAGGCCGATGATGATCGAATGTGCTTAACCCACCTCCTGTCTCAGGCTGAATGCATCCTCTTTTGATCTATGACCTTGAAAAAAAATTTCCCGGACCAGGGCTCTGTTTTTTCCTGGCTTCACTGACCTCAATATTGTGAACTTTCATCCTGAAACCGAGTCCAACCTGCTGAATCCATTTTGAATGTCTTTTTAATACAAAAAGGATAAATACTCACTTTGGCGTTTTGAAGGAGCCAGGCATGAGCCCTGTTAACAGCAATTCGGGCATTGACTCGCCAACACCTGTACAACCTCAACTTGAGGAAGCATCAACGGTTGTCAGTGCAGGCAGGGAAGTTAGTGTATACCACCAAAATCAATCGCCATTGCTCTGTTTACCCTATGAAACAAAGTCAATGATTATTCGCTATTTGGGTTTTCGCGAGATTACCCGTTTAGCCAAGGTATGCAGGCATCTTCGCGATCTTGTTGAAAACGATAAAGCTCTGGAAAGAGCCTGGTTTCGCCGGTTTCCTCTACGACACCAATATCAACTAAAGGCCATGATAACGAGAAAAGATGAGCAACAACTTCGTGACTGGCTGGCGCCGTTTGCGGATGAGGAAACTATCGAGTCACTTTTAAAACAACGAGAAAGTACTTACTTTCCTGCTCAACTCCTTTTCACCAACAGTAAACTGATGTCTCAATGTAAAAAATTCAGGCTGGTAGAAAAAGCCAAAATTCCCCATGCTAACTTTATCACCACAGCCACCTTCAGCGCCGACAGCCGCCGTGTAGTGACCGCCAGTTGGGATCATAAGTTGAAAATCTATGGCCAGGAGAATGGTGGAACCTGGGAAGAAAAAAACACTATTACCCACAGCGGTGCAGTCAGGTCGGCCAGCTTTAGCTCTGATGGCTTTCATGTGTTAGCCACCAGTTCCGGTTATGATAAGACAGTCACTATCTACAGTCAGGCGGACAATGGATACTGGGAAGCAAAAGCCACCATTCCCAATGTTCATAATATCGGATCAGTCACCTTCACTGCTGATGGCCGCCGTTTGATGACTGTCGGTCCAGATCACACGGTGAAATTCTTTGGTCAGAGGGACAATGGATCATGGGAATTAAAGGATACTATTTACCATACCAGTTCAGTCAGTTCGGCCAGGCTCAGTGTCGATGAGAGTCTTCTGGCGATCCGCGATATAAATTCCGTTGTTACAATCTATGGCAAGGGGGCCGCTGGATCATGGGTGGAAAAAGCCACCATTCAACGCACCCAGTACGCAATTCTCGATATCAGCGCCAATAACTGCCACCTGTTAACCAGAGCAGGTTTCAGGGTAAATATTTTTAACCTGCAGGCCGACGGATCATGGAAAGAAGCAGACACGATTTCTCATAATTTTATAGTTAACACAGCCACCTTCAGCGCCGATAGCTGCCATGTGGTCACTGCCAGTAAGGATCATCAGGCGAAAATCTACAGCAAGAGGGCTGATTCATCATGGCAAGAAAAAGCCTGTATTACCCACAATGACGAGCTCACCTCAGCCACCTTCAGTGCCGATTGCCTCCATGTGGTGACCACCAGTAGAGATAACACGGCAAAAATCTATGGCCTGCAGGCCAATGGATCATGGCGAGAAGAAGCCAACATTAGCCATAAGAACAGGGTACCCCCAGCCACCTTCAGTGCCGATGGTCGTCTTGTGGTTACCCCCAGTTGGGATGGTACGGCGAAAGTTTTTGGTCTGCAGACCGATGGGTTATGGCTGGAAAAAGCCACCGTCCGACACGAGAAAGGAGTCATGTCAGCCATCTTCAGTCCCGATGACCGACATATGGTGACCATCAGTTTTGATTGCAGTGTGAAAATCACTGGACTGTGGAAGGACGATGATGATCGAATGAGCGTAACCCAACGCCTGCCTGAGGTTGGTTGTCTCTTCGTTTGATCCATGACCTTGAACAATTTCCCCGGATCAGGGTTCTGCTTTTTCCTGGTTTCACTGACCTCAATATTGTGAACTTTCATTCTATAGCCGAGTCCAACCTGTTGAATCCATTTTGAATGCCTTTTTCATACAAAAGGATAAATACTAACTTTGGAGTTTTGAAGGAGCCAGGCATGAGCCCTGTTAACAGCAATTCGGGCATTGACTCGCCAACACCTGTACAACCTCAACTTGAGGAAGCATCAACGGTTGTCAGTGCAGGCAGGGAGGTCAGTGTATACGTAAAAAATCAGTCGCCATTGCTCTGTTTACCCTATGACACAAAGTCGATGATTATTCGCTATTTGGGTTTTCGCGAGATTACCCGTTTAGCCAAGGTATGCAGGCATCTTCGCGATCTTGTTGAAAACGATAAAGCTCTGGAAAGAGCCTGGTTTCGCCGGTTTCCTTCACCACACCAATATCAACTAAAGGCCATGATAACGAGAAAAGATGAGCAACAACTCCGTGACTGGCTGGCGCCGTTTGCGGATGAGGACACTGTCGAGTTACTTTTAAAACAACGAGAAAGTACTTACTTTCCTGCTCAGCTCCTTTTCACCAACAGTAAACTGATGTCTCAATGTAAAACATTCAGCCTGGTGGAAAAAGCCGAAATTAACCATTCTAACCGTATCAGCACAGCCACCTTCAGCGCCGACAGCCGCCATGTGGTGACCGCCAGTTGGGATCATAAGTTGAAAATCTATGGCCAGGAGAATGGTGGAACCTGGGAAGAAAAAAACACTATTACCCATAGTGGTGCAGTCAAGTCGGCCAGCTTTAGCTCTGATGGCCTTCATGTGTTAGCCACCGGTTATGATAAGACAGTCACTATCTACAGTCAGGCGGACAATGGATCCTGGGAAGCAAAAGCCACCATTCCTGATGTTAATAATGTCAAATCAGTCACCTTCATTGCTGATGGCTGCCGTTTGATGACTGTCGGTCCAGATCACACGGTAAAATTCTTTGGTCAGGGGGACAATGGATCATGGGAATTAGAGGATACTATTTACCATACCAGTCCGGTCAATTCGGCCAGGTTCAGTGTCGATGAGAGTCTTCTGGCGATCCACGATATATATGCCGTTATTACAATCTACGGCAAGGGGGCCGATGGATCATGGGTGGGAAAAGCCGCCATTCAAGACCTCCAGATCGCAATTGCCGATATCAGCGGCGATAACTGCCATGTGGTGACCAGCAGTTGGGATGGCAGTGCAAAAATCTATAGCCAGAAGGCCTCTGCATCATGGCAGGAAACAGCCTGTATATCCCACTTTAGATGGCTCACCTCAGCCAACTTTAGTGCCGATTGCCTCCATGTGGTGATCACCAGTGACGATAATACGGCAAAAATCAGTGGTCTCCAGGCTGACGGATCATGGCAGGAAGAAGCCAGTATTCCCCATAAGGGCAGAGTCGTCTCAGTCACCTTCAGTGCCGATGGTCGTTTTGTGGTGACCGCCAGTGAGGATGGTACGGCGAAGGTTTTTGGTCTGCAGACCGATGGCGCATGGCTGGAAAAAGCTACCATCCGACACAAGAATGGAGTCCTCTCAGCCGACTTCAGTCCCGATGACCGATATGTGGTGACCATCAGTGATAATTACATTGCGAGAATCACTGAGCTGTGGAAGGACGATGATGATCGAATGAGTGTAACCCGACGCCCGCCTCAGGTTGGTTGTCTCCTCTTTTGATCCATGTCCTTGAAAAATTTTCCCGGATCAGGGCTCTGCTTTTTCCTGGTTTCACTGACCCCAATATTGTGAACTTTCATACTAAAACCAGGTCCAACCTGTTGAATCCATTTTGAATGTCTTTTTAATACCAAAAGGATAAATACTCACTTTGGCGTTTTGAAGGAGCCAGGCATGAGCCCTGTTAACAGCAATTCGGGCATTGACTCGCCAACACCTGTACAGCCTCAACTTGAGGAAGCATCAACGGTTGTCAGTGCAGGCAGGGAGGTCAGTGTATACATCCAAAATCAATCGCCATTGCTCTGTTTACCCTATGAAACAAAGTCAATGATTATTCGCTATCTGGGTTTTCGCGAGATTACCCGTTTAGCCAAGGTATGCAGGCATCTTCGCGATCTTGTTGAAAACGATAAAGCTCTGGAAAGAGCCTGGTTTCGCCGATTTCCTTCACAACACCAATATCAACTAAAGGCCATGATAACGAGAAAAGATGAGCAACAACTTCGTGACTGGCTGGCGCCGTTTGCGGATGAGGACACTGTCGAGTCACTTTTAAAACAACGAGAAAGTACTTACTTTCCTGCTCAACTCCTTTTCACCAACAGTAAACTGATGTCTCAATGTAAAGCATTCAGCCTGGTGGAAAAAACCGAAATTAACCATTCTAACCGTATCAGCACAGCCACCTTCAGCGCCGACAGCCGCCATGTGTTGACCGCCAGTGTGGATCATAAGTTGAAAATCTATGGCCAGGAGAATGGTGGAACCTGGGAAGAAAAAAACGCTATTACCCATAACGATGCAGTCATGTCGGCCAGCTTTAGCTCTGATGGCCGTCATGTGTTAGCCGTGATAGCCTACGGTTACCGTCATACATTCAATATCTACGGTCAGGCAGACAATGGATCCTGGGAAGCAAAAGCCTCCATTCCTCATGTTCTCAATGTCAATTCAGTCACCTTCAATGCTGATGGCCGCCGTTTGCTGACTGTCGGTCCAGATCACACGGTGAAATTCTTTGGTCAGGGGGACATCGGATCGTGGGAATTAGAAGAGACTGTTTATCATTCCAGTCTGGTCCATTCGGTCAGGTTCAGTGTCGATGAGAGTCTTCTGGCGATCCTCGATATAAATTACGTTGTTACAATCTATGGCAAGGGGGCCGATGGATCATGGGTAGAAAAAGCCACCCTTCAAGGCATCGCAGAAATCGCCAATTTCAGCGCCGATAGCTGCCACCTGTTAGCCTACAGTTTAGGTCGCACGGCAAATATCTATGACCTGCAGGCCGATGGATCATGGAAAAAAGCAGCCTCAATTTGTCATGATGATTTGCTCATCACAGCCACCTTCAGCTCCGATAGCTGCCATGTGGTGACCGCCAGTTGGGACGGCAAGGCAAAAATCTATAGCCAGAAGGCCTCCGCATCATGGCAGGAAAAAGCCTGTATCTCCCACACTAATAGAGTCGTCTCAGCCACCTTCAGTGCCGATTGCCTCCATGTGGTGACCACCAGTGACGATAATACGGCAAAAATCAGTGGTCTCCAGGCCGACGGATCATGGCAGGAAGAAGCCAGCATTCCCCATAGGCACAGAGTCTTCTCAGCCACCTTCAGTGCCGATGGTCGTCTTGTGGTCACCGCCAGTGTGGATGGTACGGCGAAAGTTTTTGGTCTGCAGAACGACGGCGCATGGCTGGAAAAAGCCACCATCCGACACGAGAAAGGATTCATCTCAGCCGACTTCAGTCCCGATAACCGACATGTGGTGACCGTCAGTAATGATTACAGTGCGAGAATCACTGAACTATGGAAGGGAGACGATGATCGAATGAGCACAACCCAGCAACTGCCTGAGGCTAGTTGTCTCCTCTTTTGATCCATGACCTTGAAAAATTTTCCCGGATCAGAGCTCTGCTTTTTCCTGATTTCACTGACCCCAATATTTTGAACTTTCATCCTGAAACCGAGTCGAATCCATTTTGAATGTCTTTTTCATATAAAGATAAATACCAACTCTGGAGCTTAGAAGGAGACAGGCATGAACCCTGTTAACAGCAATTCGGGCATTGACTTACCCTCGCCAACACATGGACAACCTCAACTTGAGAAAGCATCAACGGCTGTCAGTGAAGGCAGAGAGGTTAGTGTATACAAGCAAAATCAATCGCCATTGCTCTGTTTACCCTACGAAACAAAATCGATGATTATTCGCTATTTGGGTTTTCGCGAGGTTACCCGTTTAAAACTGGTATGCAAATTTCTTTGCATACTTGTTGAAGAGGATAAAGTTCTGGAAAGAGCGTGGATTCGCAAGTTTCCTTCGCCCTACCATTATCAACCAAAGACCATCGTCAGGACAAAAGATGAGCAACAACTCCGTCATTGGTTGGAGGCGTTTGCGGATATGGGCACTGTCGAGTCACTCTTAAAACAACAAAAGAGTATTTATTTTTCTGCTCAGTTACTTTTCATCAACAGTAAACTGATGTCTCAATGTAAAAAATTCAAGTTAGTGGAAAAAATCGAAATGACCCATGATAAAAAAGTCAGAGCGGTCAATTTCAGCCCCGATGATCGCCATCTGGCATCCGTCAGTGAAGATAAAACAGTGAAAATCTGCAGCCAGAAGACCGATGGATCATGGGAACCAAAAGCCACCTTTTTCCATAATCACAGGGCTGTTTTAGCCAACTTCAGCCCCGACGGCCGCTATCTGGTAACTGCCAGTCACGATAATACAGCAAGAATCTATGTTCAGCAGGACGATGAATCATGGGCACCAAAAGCCACCTTTACCCACGATAATTGGGTTGCATCAGCCACCTTCAGCCCAGATGGCCGCCATCTGCTAACCGCCAGTCATGATCACACAGCGAAAATCTACGGTCAGGGGGACGATGGATCATGGGAGGTAAAAACCATCATTTTCCATGATCATATGATTCTTTCAGCCACCTTCAGCGCTGATAGTCAGCATATGATGAGCGTCGGCTTTGATCACACGGTGAGGATCCGTAGTCAGGGGGACGATGGATTATGGGAAGTAGAGGACACTATTCATGAAAGTTATGTCTATCTAGCCAGGCTCAGTCCCGATGACCGTCATCTGGCGATCATCTGTGTTGATTACGCTCTAAAAATTTATGGTCGGGGGGACGATGGATCATGGGTAAAAAAAGCCCCCCTTCAACACAGGAGCACAATCACATCTGCCAACTTCAGCGCCGATAGCTGTCATCTGGTAACCGTCAGTTTAGATGACACGGCAAAAATCTTTGACCTGCAAACCGATGGATCGTGGAAAGAAATAGCCACGATTCCTCATGATTGTAACGTTCGCTCAGCCGAATTCAGCGCCAATAGCCTCCATGTGGTGACTGCCAGTGATGATAAGACCGCAAAAATATACACCCGGAAGGCCCCTGGATTATGGGAAGAAACAGCCTGCATTACCCATAAGAAGGTGGTCAACTCAGCCAAATTCAGCGCCGATTGCCTTCATGTGGTGACCACCAGTGATGATAACACAGCGAAAGTCCTTGGCCTGCAGGCCGATGGATCATGGTTGGAAAAAGCCATCATCAGGCACAAGAAAGCAGTCACCTCAGCCAAATTCAGTACCGATGGCCGAAACCTGGTGACGGTCAGTAAAGATATCAGCGTAAGAATCACCGAACTACGCAAGAAGGATTGATGATCGAATAAGCGTATTTTTGCTTAGAACAGATTAAAAAACAGTGTCAGGTGTCTTTGTGCCAGTCTCTGCTATGCTGTTCCTCTTTGACATTTTATCAAGGAGTAACCCATGAGTGCGAAACCCAAACCTCAGTCGACAGAGATTGATCATATTCGTAACACTCTGGCTGACGTAGTTGACGGCCTTGGTCAAACCCGTGGTGAGATGCACCAGAGATTTGACCAGCAAGATAAGCGCCTTGACCAGCAGAGCAAAGAAATCAGCGAACGGTTTGACCAGCAGAGCAAAGAAATCAGCAAACGGTTTGACCAGCAAGATAAGCGCCTTGACCAGCAAGATAAGCGCCTTGACCAGCAGAGCAAAGAAATCAGCAAACGGTTTGACCAGCAAGATAAGCGCCTTGACCAGCAAGATAAGCGCCTTGACCAGCAGAGCAAAGAAATCAGCGAACGGTTTGACCAGCAAGATAAGCGCCTTGAGCAGCAAGATAAGCGCCTCGACCAGCAAGGTTCTGATATTGCTGCTATCAAAGAAATGCTCCAAGCCTTACTCTCCCGCCAATAACCACGCCACCTAACAACTCACTTGACGGGGAAAGCTACGCTGCCCTCAGTTCTGGGTTATATCGAGAGCACAATGGCAATTTTTGCACTTGGCTCTCAATGAAAAAATTTCTTTCCATTCTTTACCCGAATCAGGGCTCTTCTTTCTCTTAATTATTTTGAACTTCCATTATAAAACCGAGTCTAAGAGATCGATTTAATTTCGAACGCGCTTTCCAAAACGGAAATAAATAAGTACCTGGCCAGTTGGTTTCGCATATTCTGGCGAGTGGATTTTCTCATCCTTCAAGGCGCAACGACGGGCGCGTAGCCTTAGCTACGCAACCAGAGTTGGAACGCAGAAGGATGGAAAAAGCCGCCGTCCAGAATATGCGAAACCAACTGGTTAGGTACTTACTGCATTTTTGGGGCTTTGGAGGAACCCGCCCGATATGAACCCTTTGAACAACAATTCCAGCGATGACGGTACAGTCTCGCCAACACCCAAGCGACCTCGACTGGAAGCAGTGCCAACGGGTGTCACTGCAGGCAGGGACGTTACTCTGTATACCCAAAATCAATCTTCATTCCTCCGTTTGCCCGACGAACCAAAATCTGTGATTATTCGCTATCTGAGCCTTCGCGAGATTGCCCGTTTGGCGAGGACATGCAAATATCTTGGCGATTTTGTTGAAAACTCTAAAGCCCTGGAAAGAGCATGGTATCGTCGATTTCCTTCACAACACAGAGATCAACTGAAGACCATCTTTAAGGCAAAAACGAATCAAGAACTCCGCGATTGGTTGAGACCGTTTGCGAATAATGAAACTATCGAGTCACTTGTAGAACGACGAGATAATGCTTATTTCCCTGCTCTGTTCCTATTCACCAATAGTAAATTGATGTCTCTATGTGAAAAATTCAACCTGGAGACAAAAACCGAAATCATCCATTCCAGCTGGATCCACAAAGCCACTTTAAGCCCCGATAGCCGCCACCTGGTGACCGCCTGTTTGGATAATATATTGAAAATCTCCAGCCGTGAGAACGATGGATCATGGAAAGTTAAAGCCAACATTTCCCATAACGTCACATCAGCCACCTTCAGTCCCGATAGCCGCCATCTGCTAACCGCCAGTCGCGTTAATGCGGTCATCTATGGTATGGAGGAAGATGGATCATGGAAACTAAAATTCACAATTTCCCATGAAGATGGGGTCTGCTCAGCCACCTTCTGTGCAGATGGCCATCATGTGTTGACCTCCGGTTTGGATAAAAAGTTGAAAATCTATAGACTGGAGAACGATGGATCATGGCAAGCAAAGACCACTATTAACCATAATACTCAAGCCGGTCTGGCCAGCTTCAGCATCGATGGCCGTCATTTGATGATCTACTCTACATACTCTGTGACAATCTACGGTAAGCAGGCCAATGACTCCTGGAACGAAAAAGGCACCATTAACCATAATGGTTGGGTGATGACGGCCCAATTCAGCGCCGATGGCGGCTATGTGGTAACTGCCAGCAGGGATGGCAAGGCAAAAATATATGGCCTGCAGGACGATGGGTCATGGAAAAAAACAGACGAGATTCAGCATGATGGCAGTGTCTATTCAGCCAAGTTCAGCACCGATGGCACTCAGGTGGTGACCGCCAGTGAAGATAAAACGACGAAAATCTATGGTCTGCTGGCCGGATCATGGGTAAATAAAGCCATCATTCCTCACGAGAGCCCGGTCCACTCAGCCATCTTCAGCGCCGATAGTCGCCATTTGTTGACCACCATTACTAACAACACGGCAAAAATCTATCGTCTGGAGACCGATGGATCATGGGTAGAAAAAGCCACCATTTCTCACAAAGACAGGATCTATTCAGCCACCTTCAGTACCGATGGTTGTCTTGTAGTGACCGCCAGTAAGGACGCAACGGCGCAAATTTATGGTCTTGGGGCCGATGGATCATGGCTTCAAAAAGCTATTATTTCCCACAGGGGTGTTATCGGTCTCGGCTCAGCCGCCTTCGGTGTCGATGGCCGACATGTGGTGACCTTCAGTGATTACTCGGCAAGAATCACTGAACTACAGAAGGACGTTTGATGATCGAATGTTCGTCGTCGGCTAGCAGCAATCACTTAATCGTTCAACATCTCATCTGGAACTCGGCAACGCCTGTAACCTCTTAATCGCCTAAAGCATTGTCACTGTAGCTGTCATTTATGTCAGGGATTTATTTTTATTATTAATCCAAGTTAAAAGAGTGATGTTTCTGAAAAGGTTTGGATACATTTTTTGTTATGCCCTGCTAAGAAAAATACAAATATTGAGGAGCCAAGAAAAAACATGAATGTTACAGAGCTTAATTCAGAACTTTTTAGTAAAGACCTGACAAGGTTTTTAAATGAGCCTGAATCAAAAGGTAGCCCAAGCTTTAAGAACAGAACCATCAAAATTGTGGTTGCTACCCGGCAGTACATGAGCGATACCATTTTAGAGAGGGGGTATGGTGATATTGCATCCGGGGTAAGGGAGTTGGGATATGTCAGGAAACTCTTTCCTGAAGCAACTTGCTCATTTGTCTTTGAACACCATGCCGCTGACATTGATGAGCTGAATCGATTAAGATCCATTGCCACCTTTGACGACGTTAAAACCTTCATTCTGGATGGTCGCCGTCGACAAATATACCGGCCACCTGAACAGCAGCAGTTAGACAAAGTGCATCAGGAAGAGGAAGTCCGTCAATTGCTGCATGAGGCCGATTTTATCTTGCATGGCCCGAGTGGTTTGATAGCGCCCTTGGCAAACAGCCATGGTGAATTTGCCAGCAAAACTGTGGGTGTTAGTGAATATGAACTCAAAAGCGGAGAATATAGTAAAAAAGGCCGTCATGGAATAGAAGAGATTGATATGGGTTTTAGCTGTCAGCGTTTATACCTGATGGAAAATACATACCCTGACACTGTATTCAAGGACGATTTACTGCGTAAGTATTGCGCTAATCCACTGAGCAAAAGCAGTGATGGGAATGACCAGAGCGTATTTTATTTTGTCTATGGTCATGCTAAATATTTTCTTGCTCAGGCGCTGAGAATTCTGGTGCTGATGGAAGCAAACAACGACAGAGATGTGGTGTTAGTCAGCTCTCAGCAGCTTAATCCGGGCCACGTCAGCGAGTATTTCTCTGAACAGCAGCCGGACTTTTTTCCCTATAAGTCTGTTAAGGTATTCAAAATCAACAGTGATGATAAAAAAGATGTGATCATGACTTTCCAAAATCCCGATGGTGAGCAGGAAAAAAATATACACATTATTACCCCTGGTCGAATAGTAAATAGTGACTTTGATCTTTTACAACAAGGTTCTGTAATCAATTGGAGTTCCGGTGATATCAGTCTCTCCGATGTTCTTGCCAAAGGAAAAATCCCAATCGCTGAGCCCTATAAAAAAGAGGATCTATTTTGGGGAATGTTGAATGCAGTGAAAAAGTTTTGTGCAATTCCGGGAAATGAGCAATATGGTTCTTTGATGGGCCCTTGGAGAACGGCTTGTGCGAGCTTAGCTTATAACCCCAGGAAAAGTTCTCTCACGAAAAGCCTGGCCAGCAGAGTCTCGTTGCAACAACTGCTTGGCTCGCAATGGCAAGCGTTCGAACGTGACTTCACGGATTGGTTAAAAAAGAACAATCAAACCGAATCATTTATCCGGGAAAAAGCAGAAGCGATTATCCGGAAAACCCTCTTTGCTGAAAACGATGACAATTCCAGCAATGACAGTTCACTCTCGCCAACAACTCAGCAACCTCAGCTGGAGAAAGCACCTGCGGGTTTCAGTGCAGGCAGGGAGTGACTGTCTATGAGAAAAGTAAATATTCAATTGCTGGTCGCCGAGAGTTTACACTCAAAAATAAATAAGGATATCCATTCGATCCCGATCAATAGATGCTCTGTAAATCAGTTTGTTTTCCTCTAATAAAGCAACAGCTTTCAAGAATAATGCATGACCTTGTTCAACAGCCTTTTTAATATCCATATGTGTATTTAAATACTGCTGCTTAATATGTGTCAGGTAATCAAGGTCATAACTATCCACGTAGCTGATACGGGCAGCATAGCCTTTAACATTCTGTTTTTTCTTAACTCGCATTTTGTCTTTCGCTGTGTTGTAAATAACCTCTGCCAGATTAGGAACCACTGGATCATAGTCGTATCTCAATGTCAGTTTGAACCCCCCGGGTTCCTGATAGAGTGTATCCGGGTGCACGGAAGCTGACATCGGATTAATGCCTTTGGCTAACAGATAATCATGATATCCTTCATACATTTTGTACCTTCTGATTGACTGCTGATAAGCGAAATCACGCAACCAACTGATATTATCACCTGTCAGAAAGCAGCTTCGATGATAGGAAGCGATGTCCAGAATATCGTCCAAAGCCCAGGGAAAAGCTTGTACGACATCGCGAACAATCTCTAATGCAGTGCGGTGGTCGGGTACAGTGTCAGAGTAATGATCAAGGTCAATCATACCGACCTTGTATTGAGTATTGCCATTGTTATCCACTGCTTGAAAGGGAGGAATATTATCGTAACGAATACGCTCTCCTGTCAGCGTTCCACCAATGGTAAAGTCAGGAATTCCCCTCAGGCAGGCCAGCGTCGTCAGATCTTTAATAGCATCACGATAACCTTTGCGATTCAGGCTGTACTCCATATAGTGTGCAAACCAATCTGTTGGTATATTGACCCGCTCTGTAAGCAACATCGCCAGACCACCTATGATCACTGGGAGCATTTTTGGAACAAACAGGTGTTCCAGGCCAAAAGCCTCAAAAAATGTCCGGGCAGAGAGCACTCGACCTGAATTTCTCTGGTCGGTTTTCAGAATATAACCAGGGTACTGATCAATGGAGTAAATGAGGTCGTATCCGCCAACCTTGCGCCTGTCTTTTTGATAGTTCACAGGTTCTGTCCTTGAGTTCAATTCCGCAAGCACAGCGTCAATACTTGGTTCAGAACTGGCAATAGCGCTTGAAACAAAGCAGAACAGCGAGCCGACCAGATATTTTCTTATACCGGATGGTTTCCATGTCTTTTTCAATTTTTCACCTTCGAAAGCTGGATAATTCAGAAAGGATAATTCAGGACAAAGATAGTTCAGGACACGCAGACTAGGAGGCTGACCGAGAATAGCGCCCGTAGCGAGGACGGCAGAAAATTGAGGATGAAAATTCGGTTTTGTGAGGAGAATAGCGAGCTATTTGACGAACAAAAGCGGATTTTCAGACCAATTTGCTGCCGCCGCAGTAGGGCAGTCTATTCTCGGTCAGCCTCCTAGACATGGCAGAAAATAAAATATTCCCGGGAAAGTGCGGCATTTTTAATGTACGGAATTGCACCCAAGTCATGAATACGGGCATTCAGGTAAAAAATATAAATAGACGATTTGAAACCCTGAGGGTATGCAAATATTTTCACGATCTTAATGAAAAAATACCTTTCTATCATTTTCACGAATCTGGAATCTGTTTTTTCGTCAGTTTCGCTGGCCTTAATGTTATGAACCTCCGTTATAAAACCGACTCAAAAATAAATCAGCATATCCATTCGATTCCGATCAACAGATGCTCTGTAAATCAGTTTGTTTTCTTCTAATAAAGCAACTGCTTTCAACAATAATTCATTACCTTGTTCAATACCCTTATTGTAATCCATATAGGCATCTATATACTGCTGTTGAATATATCTCAGGTATTCAAGGGCACAACTGTTCACGTAGCTGATACGGGCAGCATAGCCTTTAACATTCTGTTTTTTCTTAACTCGCATTTTCTCTTTCGCTGTATTGTAAACAGCCTCTGCCAGATTAAAAACCTCTGGATCATAGTCGTGCCTCAATGTCAGTTTGAACGCCCCGGGTTCCTGATAGAGTGTATCCAGGTGCACGGAAGCTGACATCGGATTAATGCCTTTGGCTAACAGATAATCATGATATTCTTCATACATTGTGTACCTTCTGATTGACTGCTGATAAGCGAAATCACGCAACCAACGGATCTCATCACCTGTCAGTAAGCAGCTTTGATGATAGGAAGCGATTTCCAGAATATCGTCCAAAGCCCAGGGAAAAGCTTCCGCAACTTCGCGAACAGTCTCTAATGCAGGGGGGCGGCGGACGGGTACAGTGTCATCGTAATAATCAAGGTCAATCATAGCGACCTTGTATTGAGTATTGCCATTGTTATCCACTGTTTGAAAAGGAGGAATATTATCGTAACGAATACGCTCTCCTGTCAGCATTCCATTAATGGTAAAGTCAGGAATACCCCTCATGCAGGCCAGCGCCGTCAGATCCTTAATAGCATCACTATAACCTTTGCGGTTCAGACTGTACTCCATATAGTTTGCAAAACTATCTGTTGGTATGTTGACCCGCTCTGTAAGCAGCATCGGCTGACCACCTACGATCATTGGGAGCATTTGTGGAACAAACAGGTGTTTCAAGCCAAAAGCCTCAAAAAATGACCTGGCAGAGAGCACTCGACCTAAATTTCCCCGGTCGATTTTCAGAATATAACCAGGGTACTGATCAATGGAGTAAATGGGGCCGCGCCCGCCAGCCAGACGCCTGACTTTTTGATAGTTCACAGGTTCTGTCCTTGAATTCAATTCCGCAAGCACAGCGTCAATACTCGGTTCAGAACTGGCAATAGCGCTTGAAACAAAGCAGAACAGCGAACCCACCAGATATTTTCTTATACCGGATGGTTTCCATGTCTTTTTCAATTTTTCACCTTCGAAAGCTGGATAATTCAGGACACGTAATTTAGACATGGCAGAAAATAAAATGTTCCCGGGAAAGTGTGGCATTTTTAATGTACGGAATTGCACCCAAGTCATGAATACGGGCATTCAGGTAAAAAATATAAACAGACCATTTGAAAGCCTAAGGGTATGCAAATATTTTCACGATCTTAATAAAAAAATACCTTTCTATCATTTTCACGAATCAGGACTCTGTTTTTTTTGTCAGTTTCGCTGGCCTTAATGTTATGAACCTCCATTATAAAACCGACTCCAACTCCATCAGAATTGAACAAATTTTGATTACCCTTTCTGAGCAAGGATTAAAACTGACTCAGGCGCTTTGGAGGAGCCCGATATGAACCCTTTAAACATCAATTCCGGCAATGACAGTTCAACACCTGAGCAACCACAGCGGGAGGAAGCACCTGCAGGTTTCAGTATCGGCAGGGAAGTGATTGTCTATGAGAAAAGTAAATCTCCATTCTTTGATCTGCCCGATTTAGAAAAGTCCCTGATTTTTCGCTATTTGGGTCTTCGCGAGATTACCCGTTTAAAAAGAGTATGCAAATATTTTCACGATCTTGTTGAAAATAATAGAACGCTGGAAAGAGCATGGATTCGCCAGTTTCCTTCACCCTTTCAATCTCAACTAAAGACCATCGTCAGGACAAAAGATGAGCAACAACTTCGTAATTGGGTGCAGGCGTTTGCGGATATGAGCACGGTCGAGTCACTCATGGAACAACAAAAGAATATTTATTTTCCTGCTCAGTTATTTTTCATCAACAGTAAACTGATGTCTCAATGTAAAACGTTCAAATTAGTGGAAAAAATCGAAATTATCCATGATAAAAAAGTCCAGACAGTCAACTTCAGCCACGATGAACGCCATCTGGCAACCGCCAGTGACGATAAAACAGCGAAAATCTACCACCAGAAAACCGATGGATCATGGGAACCAAAAGCCGTCATTTCCCATAAGGGTGTTGTCGCCTCAACCAAATTCAGCCCCGATGACCGCCATATGGTAACCGTCAGTTACGATAAAACAGCGAAAATCTATCGTCTGGGAGACGATGGATCCTGGCAACAAAAAACCACCGTTGGCCATTATGGCTGGAGCTATTCAGTCAACTTCAGTCCCGATGGCCAACATCTGGTAACCGCCAGTGACGATAACACAGCGACAATCTATGGCCTGGACGAAGATGAACAATGGGGAGTAAAAAACACTATTTCCCATAAAGGAATGATCACTTCAGCCACCTTCAGCGCTGATGGGTGCAATCTGGTGACCGTCAGTGTGGATAGCGTGAAAGTCAGTAGTCAGTTGGACGATGGCTCATGGGCAGTAGAGGGCGCTATTCATGAAAGATATATCGCTTCGGCCAGGCTCAGCTCCGATGGCCGTCATCTGGTGATCTCCGGTTTAGCTGCAGGTGTAAAAATCTATGGTCAGGGGGCCGCTGGATCATGGGTAAAAAAAGCCACTTTTAGTCACAGGAGCCTGATCAACTCTACCAGCTTCAGCGCCGACAGCTGCCATCTGGTAACCGCCAGTAGTGATCGCACGGCGAAAATCTGTCACCTGCAGGACGATGGATCATGGCAAGAAATAACCAGGATTCATCATGATAGTGAGGTCTTCGCAGCCAACTTCAGCGCCGATTGCCGCCATGTGGTGACCGCCAGTAAAGATAACACGGCGAAAATCTATAGCCTGCAGGACGATGGGTCATGGAAAGAGCAAGCCTGCATTTCCCACAAGGGGGCGGTCAACTCAGCTAACTTCAGTGCCGATTGCCTCCATGTGGTGACTGCCAGTGATGACAACATGGTGAAAATCAGTGGCCTGCAACTCGATGGATCATGGCGGGAAAAAGCCACCATTCAACACAACAATAAAGTCACCTCAGCCAGTTTCAGCACCGATAGCCGAAATCTGGTGACCGTCACTAAAGATAACAAGGTGAGAATCACTGAACTGCGAAAGAAGGATTGATGATCGAATCATTCCACTGACCTCACTCTTTTGAACTTCCATTATAAAACCGGGTCAAACAGATCGAATCAATTTTAAATGCCCTTTCCAGGCAGAGATAAATAGCGACTCTGGAGCTTAAGAGAAATCAGGCATGGACCCAATAAACAGCAATGCCAGCATTGACAATTCACTCTCGCCAACACCTGGGCAACCTCAGCAGGAGGAAGTACCCAGAGGTTTCAGTGCCGGTAAGGAAGTGACTGTCTACGAGAAAAGTCAAAGTTCATTCCTGAATTTGCCCGAATTAACACAGCGTATAATTATTCGCTATCTGGGCTTTCGCGAGATTACCCGTTTAAAAAAGGTATGCAAATATCTTCGCGATCTTGTTGAAAATGATAAATCTCAGGAAAGAGCCTGGTATCGCCAGTTTCCTTCACCCTACCAATATCAGCCAAAGACCATTATCAAGACAAAAGATGAGCAACAACTCTGTAATTGGTTGAAGCCGTTTGCGGATAGGGACACTGTCGAGTCACTCTTAAAACAACAAAAAAGTATTTACTTTCCTGCTCAGTTACTTTTTATCAACAGTAAGCTGATGTCTCAATGCGAAAAATTCGAGTTAGTGGAAAAACTCGAAATTATCCATTATGGAGAAGTCAGAATGCTCAATTTCAGCCCCGATGATCGCCATCTGGCAACCGCCAGTAACGATAGAACAGCGAAAATTTATGCTCAGCAAGACAATGGATCATGGGAACCAGTAGCCACCATTTTCCATAGGGACAAGGTCCTTGCAGCCAAATTCAGTCCCGATGGCCGCCATCTGGTAACCATGAGTTACAACAACATAGCGGTAATCTCTTGCCTGGCCGACGATGGATCATGGGAAGAAAAAACCATCATTCCCCATTTTGGCTTTGGCAATGCAATCAACTTCAGTCCCGATGGCCAACATCTGATAACTATGAGTGATTGTGACACAGCAAAAATCTATGGTCTGAACGGAGACGGACAATGGGAAATAAAAAACACCATTTCCCATGATTGGATGATCTTTTCAGCCACCTTCAGCGCTGATGGATACAATCTGGTGACCTTCGATGGGGCTAGTGTGAAAATCTCCAGTCAGATGGATGATGGCTCATGGGTAGTAAAAGACAGTGTTTATGACGGAAAAATCACTTCGGCCAAGCTCAGCTCCGATGGCCATCATCTGGTGATCTCCGATGTAGATGAAGTTGTGAAAATCTATGGTAAGGGGTCCGCTGGATCATGGGTAAAAAAAGGCACTCTCCGGCACAAGAGACTAGTCAACTTTGCCGACTTCAGCACCGACAGCTGCCATCTGGTAACCGTCGGTTTAGATCGCACGGTAAAAATCTGTCACCTGCAGGACGATGGATCATGGAAAGAAATAACCAGGATTTGTCATGACGATCGGGTCTTCTCAGCCAACTTCAGCGCCGATTGCCGCCATGTTGTGACCGCCAGTAAAGATAACACGGCCAAAATCTACAGCCTGCAGGACGATGGATCATGGAAAGAACGAGCCTGTATTACCCACAGGGGGGCGGTCAACTCAGCCAACTTCAGCGCCGATGACCTCCATGTGGTCACCGCCAGTGAAGATAACACGGCCAAAATCATTGGCCTGCAGGCCGGTGGATTCTGGCTGGAAAAAGTCATTGTTCAACATGATTGTGCAGTCACCTCAGCCATCTTCAGCGCCGATAGCCGACATGTGGTGACCGTCACTGAAGATTGCATCGCGAGAATCACTGAACTGCGGAAGAAGGATTGATGATCGAATCATTCCACTGACCTCACTCTTTTGAACTTCCATTATAAAGCCGGGTCAAACAGATCGAATCAATTTTAAATGCCCTTTCCAGGCAGAGATAAATAGCGACTCTGGAGCTTAAGAGAAATCAGGCATGGACCCAATAAACAGCAATGCCAGCATTGACAATTCACTCTCGCCAAAACCTGAGCAACCTCAGCTAGAGGAAGCAGCATCAGGTTTCAGTGCAGGTAAGGAAGTGACTGTCTACGAGAAAAGTCAAAGTTCATTCCTGAATTTACCCGAATTAACACAGCGTATAATTATTCGCTATCTGGGCTTTCGCGAGATTACCCATTTAAAAAAGGTATGCAAATATCTTCGCGATCTTGTTGAAAATGATAAAGCTCAGGAAAGAGCCTGGTATCGCCAGTTTCCTTCACCCTACCAATATCAGCCAAAGACCATCGTAAGGACAAAAGATGAGCAACAACTCCGTAATTGGTTGAAGCCGTTTGTGGACAGGGACACTGTCGAGTCACTCCTGAAACAACAAAAAAGTATTTACTTTCCTGCTCAGTTACTTTTCATCAACAGTAAACTGATGTCTCAATGTAAAAAATTCAAGTTAGTGGATAAAGCCGAAATCCTCCACAGAGACAGAGTCAAAACGGCCACCTTCAGCCTCGATGGTCGCCATCTGATAACTGCCAGTTTTGATAAAACAGTGAAAATCTATGTTCAGAAGGACGATGGATCATGGCAACCGAAAGTCGCCATTTCCCATGATCATAGTGTCCTCTTCGCCAACGTCAGCCGCGATGGCCGTCATCTGGTGACCGCCAATGTCGATAGAACAGCAAGAATCTATGGTCTGGAGGACGATGGATCATCGAAAATAAAAGCCACCATTACCCATGCTCGCCGAGTCAATTCAGCCATCTTCAGCCTCGATGGCCGACACCTGGTCACCACCAGTAACGATAGAACAGCGAAAATCTATGGTCTGGAGGAGGATGGATCATGGGAAATAAAAACCACCATTACCCATACTTGCTGGGTCCTTCCAGCCAACTTCACTGCTGATTGCCGCCATCTGGTGACCGTCAGTAGGGATCATAAGGTGAAAATCCTTAGTCAGGGGGACGATGGATCATGGAAAGTAGAGGACACTATTCGTGAAAGTTCTATCATTTTGGCCAGGCTCAGCCCCGATGGCCGTCATCTGGTGATCTTCGTTAAAGATTTTGTTCTAAAAATCTATGGTCAGGGGGCTGCTGGACCATGGGTAGAAAAAAGCACCCTTCGATACGAGAGCTTTGCCTCTATCAAATTCAGTGCCGATAGCCGCCACCTGGCAACCGCCGGTTGGGACGGCAAAGTGAAAATCTGTAACCTGCAGGACGATGGATCATGGCAAGAAATAGCCACAATGGTTCATGACGATCCCGTCTATTTAGCCACTTTCAGCGCCGATGGCCGCCATCTGGTCACCGCAAGCGATGATAACACGGCGAAAATCTGTAACCTGCAGGCTGATGGATCATGGAAAGAAATGACCACAATTGTTCACGATGATTCTGTCCACTCAGCCACATTCAGCCCCGATAGTCTCCATGTGGTGACTGCCAGTGAAGATAACACGGCCAAAATCATTGGCCTGCAGGCCGGTGGATTCTGGCTGGAAAAAGTCATTGTTCAACATGATTGTGCAGTCACCTCAGCCATCTTCAGCGCCGATAGCCGACATGTGGTGACCGTCAGTGACGATCACAAGGTGAGAATCACCGAACTATGGAAGAACGATTGATCACCGAATCATTCCACTGACCCCACTCTTTTGAACTTCCATTATAAAACCGGGTCAAACAGATCAAATTAATTTCGAATGTCCTTTCCAGGCAGGGATAAGTAGTGACTCTGGAGCTTAAGAGAACTCAGGCATGGACCCAATAAACAGCAATGCCAGCACTGACAATTCACTCTCGCCAAAACCTGAGCAACCTCAGCTAGAGGAAGCAGCCTCAGGTTTCAGTGCAGGTAAAGAAGTGGCTGTCTACGAGAAAAGTCAAAGTTCATTCCTGAATTTACCCGAATTAACACAGCGTATAATTATCCGCTATCTGGGCTTTCGCGAGATTACCCGTTTAAAAAAGG
The DNA here is from genome assembly GCF_049310145.1 of Endozoicomonas sp. ALD068. Lineage (NCBI taxonomy): Bacteria > Pseudomonadati > Pseudomonadota > Gammaproteobacteria > Oceanospirillales > Endozoicomonadaceae > Endozoicomonas > Endozoicomonas sp. ALD068. The sequence goes on along the minus strand of NZ_JBLYNU010000004.1, from coordinate 5,495,724 downwards.
TATGCAAATATCTTCGCGATCTTGTTGAAAACGATAAAGCTCAGGAAAGAGCCTGGTATCGCCAGATTCCTTCACCCTACCAATTTCAACTAAAGGCCATCCTCAGGGCAAAAGACGAGCAGCAACTCCGTAATTGGTTGGAACCGTTTGCGGACAGGGGCACTGTCGAGTCACTCATAAAACAACAAAAAAGTATTTACTTTCCTGCTCAGTTACTTTTCATCAACAGTAAACTGATGTCTCAATGTAAAAAATTCAAGTTAGTGGATAAAGCCGAAATCCCCCATAGAGACAGAGTCAAAACGGCCACCTTCAGCCCCGATGACCGCCATCTGATAACTGCCAGTTTCGATAAAACAGTGAAAATCTATGTTCAGGAGGACGATGGATCATGGCAACCAAAAGTCGCCATTTCCCATGATCACAGTGTCCTCTTCGCCAACGTCAGCCGCGATGGCCGCCATCTGGTGACCGCCAATGTCGATAGAACAGCAAGAATCTATGGTCTGGAGGACGATGGATCATCGAAAATAAAAGCCACCATTACCCATGCTCGCCGAGTCAATTCAGCCGCCTTCAGCGCCGACGGCCGTCATCTGGTAACCAACAGTAACGATAGAACAGCGAAAATCTATGGTCTGGAGGAGGATGGATCATGGGAAATAAAAACCACCGTTACCCATACTTGCTGGGTCCTTCCAGCCAACTTCACTGCTGATGGCCGCCATCTGGTGACCGTTAGTATGGATCATAAAGCGAAAATCCTTAGTCAGGGGGAAGATGGATCATGGGAAGTAGAGGACACTATTCGTGAAAGTTCTATCATTTTGGCCAAGCTCAGCCCCGATGGCCTTCATCTGGTAATCTTCGTTAAACATTTTGTTCTAAAAATCTATGGTCAGGGGGCTAACGGATCATGGGTAGAAAAAAACACCCTTCAATACGAGGGCTTTGCCTCAGTCAAATTCAGTGCCGATAGCCGCCACCTGGCAACCGTCGGCCGGGACGGAAAAGTGAAAATCTGTAACCTGCAGGACGATGGATCATGGCAAGAAATAGCCACAATGGTTCATGACGATCTCGTTTGTTTAGCCACCTTCAGCGCCGATGGCCGTCATCTGGTCACCGCCAGCGATGATAACACGGCGAAAATCTGTAACCTGCAGGCTGATGGATCATGGAAAGAAATGACCACAATTGTTCATGACGATTCTGTCCACTCAGCCAACTTCAGCCCCGATAGCCTCCATGTGGTGACCGCCAGTGCTGATAACACGGCGAAAATCAGTGGCCTGCAAGCGGGTGGATCATGGCGGGTAAAAGCCATCATTCAACATGATAATCCAGTCACCTCAGCCATATTCAGCGCCGATAGCCGACATGTGGTGACCGTCAGTGGCGATTACAAGGTGAGAATCACTGAACTGTGGAAGAACGATTGATGACCGAATCATTCCACTGACCACACTCTTTTGAACTTCCATTACAAAACCGGGTCTAACAGATCAAATCAATTTCGAATGTCCTTTCCAGGCAGGGATAAGTACTGACTTTGAAGCTTAGGAGAAATCAGGCATGGACCCAATAGACAGCAATGCCAGCGTTGACAATTCACTCTTGCCAACACTTGGGCAACCTCAGCCGGAGGAAGCAGCAACAGGTTTCAGTGCCGGTAAGGAAGTGACTGTCTACGAGAAAAGTCAAAGTTCATTCCTGAATATGCCCGAATTAACACAGCGTATAATTATTCGCTATCTGGGCTTTCGCGAGATTACCCGTTTAAAACAGGTGTGCAAACAGCTTCGCGATCTTGTTGAAAACGATAAAACTCAGGAAAGAGCCTGGTATCGCCAGATTCCTTCACCCTGGCAATTTCAACTAAAGGCGATCCTCAGGGCAAAGGATGAACGACAACTCCGTAATTGGTTGCAAACGTTTGCGGACAGGGGCACTATCGAGTCACTCATAAAACAACAAAAGAGTCTTTATTTTCCTGCTCAGTTAGTTTTCATCAACAGTAAACTGATGTCTCAATGTGAGAGATTCAAGTTAGTGGAAAAAGCCGAAATCTCCCATAGATCCCAGGTCATGATGTCCACCTTCAGCCCCGATGGCCGCCATCTGGTGACTGCCAGTTTCGATAAAACAGTGAAAATCTACGTTCAAAAAGACGATGGATCATGGCAACCCAAAGTCGCCATTTCCCATGATCACAGCTTCCTCTTGGCCAGGGTCAGCCCCGATGGCCGCCATCTGGTGACCGTCAATGTCGATAAAACTTTAACAATCTATGGTCTGGAGGACGATGGAACATCGAATGTAAAAGCCACCTTTACCAATACTCGCCAGATCAATACAGCCACCTTCAGTGCCGATGGCCGTCATCTGGTCACCGCCAGTAAGGACAAAACAGCGAAAATCTACGGTCTGGAGGAGGATGGATCATGGGCAATAAAAGCCACCTTTCCCCATACTCACTATGTCCTTTCAGCCACCTTCAGTGCTGATGGCCGTCATCTGGTGGCCATCGGCTGGGATAATAAGATAAAAATCCTTAGTCAGGTTAACGATGGATCATGGGAACTAGAGGACACTATTCATGCAGGTCGTCCAAGTCATGCAATATCTATCATTACGGCCAAGCTCAGCCCCGATGGCCGTCATCTGATGATCTTATATGAACAATTTGTTCTAAAAATCTATGGTCAGGGGGCTGCTGGATCATGGGTAGAAAAACTCAGCCTCAAACACGGATGTAGCATCACTTGTTGCATTTTCAGTGCCGATAGCTGTCACCTGGCAACCGCCAGTTTTGATCGCACAGTGAAAATCTGTAACCTGCAGGACGATGGATCATGGCAAGAAATAACCACATTGGTTCATGACGATTCTGTCCGCTCAGCCAGATTCAGCGCCGATAGCCACCGTCTGATCACCGCCAGCAATGATAATACGGCGAAAATCTGTAACCTGCAGGCCGATGGATCATGGAAAGAAACAGCCACAATTGTTCATGACGACTCTGTCCGCTCAGCCACATTCAGCAACGATGGTCTCCATGTTGTGACCACCAGCTGTGATAAAACGGCAAAAATCAGTGGCCTGCAACGGGGTGGATCATGGCGGGTAAAAGCCATCATTCAACATAATAATACAGTCACCTCAGCCATATTCAGCGCCGATAGCCGACATGTGGTGACCGTCAGTGGCGATTACAAGGTGAGAATCACTGAACTGTGGAAGAACGATTGATGACCGAATCATTCCACTGACCACACTCTTTTGAACTTCCATTACAAAACCGGGTCTAACAGATCAAATCAATTTCGAATGTCCTTTCCAGGCAGGGATAAGTACTGACTTTGGAGCTTTAGAGAAATCAGGCATGGACCCAGTAAACAGTAACGCCAGCATTGACAATGCACTCTCACCAACACCTGGGCAACTTCAGCTGGGGCAAGCACCAACAGGTTTCAGTGCAGGTAAGGAAGTGACTGTCTGCGAGGAAAGTCAAAGTTCATTCCTGAATCTACCGGAAATAACGCAGCGTATAATTATTCGCTATCTGGGCTTTCGCGAGATTACTCGTTTAAAACAGGTGTGCAAACAGCTTCGCGATCTTGTTGAAGATGATAAAGCTCAGGAAAGAGCCTGGTATCGCCAGATTCCTTCAGCATACCAAAATCTACTGAAGACTCTCATCAGGGCAAAGGATGAACAACAACTCCGTAATTGGTTGCAAACGTTTGCGGACAGAGGCACTGTCGAGTCACTCATAAAACAACAAAAGAGTCTTTATTTTCCTGCTCAGTTAGTTTTCATCAACAGTAAACTGATGTCTCAATGTGAGAGATTCAAGTTAGTGGTAAAAGCCGAAATCTCCCATAGATCCCAAGTCATGATGCCCACCTTCAGCCCCGATGGCCGCCATCTGGTGACTGCCAGTTTCGATAAAACAGTGAAAATCTACGTTCAAAAAGACGATGGATCATGGCAACCCAAAGTCGCCATTTCCCATGATCACAGCTTCCTCTTGGCCAGGGTCAGCCCCGATGGCCGCCATCTGGTGACCGTCAATGTCGATAAAACTTTAACAATCTATGGTCTGGAGGACGATGGAACATCGAATGTAAAAGCCACCTTTACCAATACTCACCAGATCAATACAGCCACCTTCAGTGCCGATGGCCGTCATCTGGTCACCGCCAGTAAGGACAAAACAGCGAAAATCTATGGTCTGGAGGAGGATGGATCATGGACAATAAAAGCCACCATTCCCCATACTCACTGGGTCCTTTCAGCCACCTTCAGTGCTGATGGCCGTCATCTGGTGGCCATCGGCTGGGATAATAAGATAAAGATCCTTAGTCAGGTTAACGATGGATCATGGGAAATAGAGGACACTATTCATGCAGGTCGTCCAAGTTATGCAATATCTACCATTACGGCCAAGCTCAGCCCCGATGGCCGTCATCTGATGATCTTATATGTAAATTTTGTTCTAAAAATCTATGGTCAGGGGGCTACTGGATCATGGGTAGAAAAACTCAGCCTCAAACACGGATGTAGCATCACTTTTTGCATTTTCAGTGCCGATAGCTGTCACCTGGCAACCGCCAGTTTTGATCGCACAGTGAAAATCTGTAACCTGCAGGACGATGGATCATGGCAAGAAATAACCACATTGGTTCATGACGATTCTGTCCGCTCAGCCAGATTCAGCGCCGATAGCCACCATCTGATCACCGCCAGCAATGATAACACGGCGAAAATCTGTAACCTGCAGGCCGATGGATCATGGAAAGAAACAGCCACAATTGTTCATGACGACTCTGTCCGCTCAGCCACATTCAGCAACGATGGTCTCCATGTTGTGACCACCAGCTGTGATAAAACGGCAAAAATCAGTGGCCTGCAACGGGGTGGATCATGGCGGGTAAAGGCCATCATTCAACACAATATTGAAGTCATCTCAGCCATCTTCAGCGCCGATAGCCGACATGTGGTGACCGTCACTAACGATCGCAAAATGAGAATCACTGAACTATGGAAGAACGCGCGTAGCCATAGCTACGCAACCAGAGTTGGAACGCAGAAGGATGGAAAAAGCCGCCGTCCAGAATATGCGAAACCAACTGGTTAGGTACTTATAGCTCACTCTTTTGAACTTCTATTATAAAACCGGGTCAAACAGATCGAATCAATTTCGAATGTCCTTTCCAGGCAGGGATAAGTTGTGACTTTGGAGTTTAAGAGAAATCAGGCATGGACCCAGTAAACAGCAATGCCAGCATTGACAATTCACTCTCACCAACACCTGGGCAACCTCAGCCGGAGGAAGCACCAACAGGTTTCAGTGCAGGTAAGGAAGTGACTGTCTACGAGGAAAATCAAAGTTCATTCCTGAATTTACCGGAAATAACACAGCGTATAATTATTCGCTATCTGGGCTTTCGCGAGATTACCCGTTTAAAACAGGTGTGCAAACAGCTTCGCGATCTGGTTGAAAACGATAAAGCTCAGGAAAGAGCCTGGTATCGCCAGATTCCTTCGCCGTACCAATTTCAACTAAAGTCCATCCTCAGGGCAAAAGATGAGCAACAACTCCGTAATTGGTTGCAGCCGTTTGCGGACAGGGGCACTGTCGAGTCACTCATAAAACAACAAAAGAGTCTTTATTTTCCTGCTCAGTTACTTTTCATCAACAGTAAACTGATGTCTCAATGTAAAAAATTCAAGTTAGTGGATAAAGCCGAAATCCCCTATAGAGACAGAGTCAAGTCGGCCACCTTCAGCCCCGATGACCGCCATCTGGTGACCACCGGTCACGATCACTTCTACCAGATGAACCGTCGCGATAGAACAGTGAAAATCTATGTTCAGAAAGACGATGGATCATGGGAACCAAAAGTCGCCATTTCCCATGATCCTAGTGTCCTCTCTGCCAACGTCAGCCACGATGGCCACCATCTGGTGACCGTCAATGTCGATAGAACAGCAAGAATCTATGGTCTGGAAGACGATGAAACATCGAAAATAACAGCCACCATTACCCACACTTGCAAGATCAATACAGCCACCTTCAGCGACGATGGCCGTCTTCTGGTCACCGCCAGTAACGATAAAACAGCGAAAATCTATGGTCTGGAGGAGGATGGATCATGGGAAATAAAAACCACCATTACCCATACTATCCCGGTCCTTTCAGCCTCCTTCAGTGCTGATAGCCGTCATGCGGTGATCACCGGAAGTGATGAGGTGAAAATCCTTAGCCAGGGGGACGATGGATCATGGGAAGTAGAGGACACTATTCATCAAAGATTTATCAGATCGGCCAATCTCAGCCCCAATGGCCGCCATCTGGTGATCTTCGGTGAAGATACAGTTCAAAAAATCTATGTTCAGGGGGCTGCTGGGTCATGGGTAGAAAAAAACTCCCTTGTGTACAGTACCACCGCCTCTGCCAAATTCAGTGCCGACAGCTGCCACCTGGCGACCGCCGGCGGGGATGGCAAAGTAAAAATCTTTAGCCTGCAAGACGATGGATCATGGAAGAAAATAGTCACAATTGATCATGACCGATCTGTTATCTCAGCGACCTTCAGCGCCGATAGCCGCCATCTGGTCACCGCCAGTCATGATAACACGGCGAAAATCTGTAACCTGCAGGCCGATGGATCATGGCAAGAAATAGCCACAATTGTTCATGACGATATTGTCAACTCAGCCACATTCAGCACCGATGGCCTCCACGTTGTGACCACCAGTGATGACGACACAGCGAAAATCAGTGGCCTGCAACCGGGTGGATCATGGCTGGAAAAAGCCATCATTCAACACGATTATGCAGTCACCTCAGCAAACTTCAGCGCCGATAGCCGACATGTAGTGACCGTTAGTGACGATGACAAGGTGAGAATCACTGAACTATGGAAGAACGATTGATGATCGAATGAGCCTATTGAACTTCCATTATAAAGCCGGGTCAAACAGATCGAATCAATTTCGAATGTCCTTTCCAGGCAGGGATAAGTTGTGACTTTGGAGTTTAAGAGAAATCAGGCATGGACCCAGTAAACAGCAACGCCAGCATTGACAATTCACTCTCACCAACACTTGGGCAACCTCAGCTGGAGGAAGCACCAACAGGTTTCAGTGCAGGTAAGGAAGTGACTGTCTACGAGAAAAGTCAAAGTTCATTCCTGAATTTACCCGAGTTAACACAGCGTATGATTATTCGCTATCTGGGTTTTCGCGAGATTACCCGTTTAAAAAAGGTATGCAGATATCTTCGCGGTCTTGTTGAAAACAATAAAGCTCTGGAAAGAGCCTGGTATCGCCAGTTTCCTTCACCCTACCAATATCAGCCAAAGACCATTGTCAGGACAAAAGATGAGCAGCAACTCCGTAATTGGTTGAAGCCGTTTGCCGGTAGGGCCACTGTCGAGTCACTTTTAAAACAACAAAAGAGTATTTATTTTCCTGCTCAGTTAATTTTCACTAACAGTAAACTGATGTCTCAGTGTGAAAAATTTAAGTTTGTGGATAAAACCGAAATTACCCACGCTGGAAAAGTCCAGACCGCCACCTTCAGCCCCGATGACCGCCATCTGGTGACTGCCAGTGCCGATAAAACAGCGAAAATTTATGCTCAGCAAGACGATGGATCATGGCAATCAAAAACCACCATTACCCATGAAGATTTGCTCATCTCAGCCAACTTCAGCGCCGATGGCCGCCACCTGATGACCGCCAGTGCCGATAAAACAGTGAAAGTATATGTTCAGGAGGACGATGGATCATGGGAATTAAAAACCACCATTACCCATAATAATTGGGTCATTTCAGCCACCTTCAGCGCCGATGGCCGCCATCTCTTAACCGCCAGTCACAATAAAACAGCAAAGATCTATGGTCTGGAGGACGATGGATCATGGAAAGTAAAAGCCACCATTTCCCATGATAAATTGATTCATTTGGCCAACTTCAGTGCCGATGGCCGCCATGTGGTGACCGTCAGTGGGGATAGAACAGTGAAGACCCATAGTCAGTGGGACGATAACTCATGGAAACTGGAGGACACTGTTCATGAACGTTATGTCACTTCGGCCAGGCTCAGTCCCGATGGCCGACACCTGGTGATCCTCGGTGTAGATTACACTCTAAAAATTTATGCCCGGGGGGCCGCTGGATCATGGGTAAAAAAAGCCCCGCTTCAACACAAGAGCACAATCACCTGTGTCAACTTCAGCACCGATAGCTGCCATCTGGTGACCGCCAGTTTAGATAGCACGGCAAAAATCTGTGACCTGCAAGCCGATGGATCATGGCAAGAAATAACCAGTATTCATCATGATGGTGCGGTCTGGGCAGCCAACTTCAGCGCTGATGGCCGCCATCTGGTGACCGCCAGTGCTGATAGCACGGCGAAAATCTATAGCCACAAGCTCAATGCATCATGGGAAGAAAAAGCCTGCATTCACCACAACGGGGCGGTCAACTCTGCCAACTTCAGCGCCGATTGCCTTCATGTAGTAACCACCAGCGATGATAACACGGCGAAAATCAGCGGCCTGCAGGTTGCTGGATCATGGCGGGAAAAAGCCATCATTCCTCACAACGGGGAGGTTGTCTCAGCCAGCTTCAGCGCCGATGCCCGAACTGTGATGACCGTTTCCAGAGATAACAAAGCAAGAATCACTGAACTACAGAAGAATGATTGGTGATTGATTGTTTCACTGACCTTAATGTTATGAACTTCCATTACAAAATCGACTCTAACTACAACAGAATCTAATCAAGCTTGAATGCCTTCTTCAAGCGAGCATAAATTCTGGCTGTGGAGCTTTGGAGTAACCCGATATGAACCCTTTGAAAAACAATTCCAGCAATGACGGTCCATTCTCGTCAATACCTGAGCAACCTCCAATGGAAGGAACGTCGACGACTGTCAGTGCAGGCAGGGACGTTAGTGTCTATCACCAAAATGAATCTTTATTCTTCTGTTTGCCCGACGAACAAAAATCTATGATTGTTCGCTATTTGGGTTTTCGCGAGATTACCCGTTTAGCAAAGACATGCAAATATCTTCGCGATCTTGTTAAAGAAGGAAAAGCTCTGGAAAAAGCATGGTACCGCCGGTTTCCTTCAGCATACCAAAATCCACTGAAGACTCTCATCAGAACAAAAGACAAGCAACAACTCCGTGATTGGTTGAAGACATTTGCAGATAAGGACACCATCGAGTCACTTTTAAAACAAAAAGAAAGTACTTTTTTTCCTCATCAGCTTTTTTTCACCAGCAGTAAACTGATGTCTCAATGTAAAACATTCAACCCGGTGAAAAAAATCGAAATCATCCATACCGAGGCTATCCGAAAAGCCTCCTTCAGCCCTGATAGCTGCCATGTGGTAACTGCCGCCTTTCTTGATGCAGTGAAAATAACTGGCCAGAAGTCCGATGGATCATGGGAAGCAAAACTCGCCATTCCTAATGAAGGTGCTGTCTTCTCAGCCACCTTCAGCGCCGATGGTCATCAAATGGTGACCGCTGGTAGTAGCAGCCGTACGAACAACATCTGTGTTCTGGAGGACGATGGATCGTGGAAAGTAAAAACCACCATTTCCCATGGACTTCCGCTCAGCTCAGCCAACTTCAGCCCTGATGACCGCTACTTATTGATCGCCAGTTTGGATATGACGGTGAAAATCTGCACCCGGGAGACCGATGGATCCTGGGAACCAAAATACACTATCTGGCATAATTCTCCGATCATATCGGCCTGCTTTAGTGCCGATGTCAGCCATTTGTTGGTCTCAGATGGAGATAACACTGTGACAATCTATGGTCAGGAGGACGATGGCTCATGGAAAGTAAAAGCCACCATTCCTCATAACGAATCATCTGCAGCCGTGAGGGCCACCTTCAGCCCCGATGGCAGTCTTGTGGTGACCGCTGGTGTCGATTGCGAGGCAAAAATCTATGGCCTGCAGGCCAATGGATCATGGGACAAAATGGCCATCATTCCCCATGATAATTGGGTCAAATCCGCCACCTTCAGCCCCGATGGCGGCCATGTGGTGACCATCAGTGGCAAGACGGTAAAAATCCACGGCCTGCAAACCGATGGTTCATGGAAAGAAATATACACCTTTGCCCATAACGCCCGGATCACATCGGCCAGCTTCAGCCCTGATAGCATCCATATGGTGACCACCAGTGAGGATAACACGGCAAAAATTCATAGCCTGCAGGCTGATGGATCATGGGATGTAAAAGCCACTGTTTACCACGATAAGGAGGTCAAATTAGCCAGCTTCAGTCCCGATAGCTGCCTGGTAGTGACCGTCAGTGATGACAAAACAGCGAAAATTTATGGTCTGGAACCCACAGGATCATGGCGGGAAAAAGCCATCATTCCTCACAACGGGGAGGTTGTCTCAGCCAGCTTCAGCGCCGATGCCCGAACTGTGATGACCGTTTCCAGAGATAACAAAGCAAGAATCACTGAACTACAGAAGAATGATTGGTGATTGATTGTTTCACTGACATTAATGTTATGAACTTCCATTACAAAATCGACTCTAACTGCAACAGAATCTAATCAAGCTTGAATGCCTTCTTCAAGCGAGCATAAATACTGGCTGTGGAGCTTTGGAGTAACCCGACATGAACCCTTTGAAAAACAATTCCAGCAATGACGGTCCATTCTCGTCAATACCTGAGCGACCTCCAATGGAAGGAACGTCGACGGCTGTCAGTGCAGGCAGGGACGTTACTGTCTACAACCAAAATGAATCTTTATTCTTCTGTTTGCCCGACGAACAAAAATCTATGATTGTTCGCTATTTGGGTTTTCGCGAGATTACCCGTTTAGCAAAGACATGCAAATACCTTCGCGATCTTGTTAAAGATGAAAAAGCTCTGGAAAGAGCATGGTACCGCCGGTTTCCTTCAGAATACCAAAATCCACTGAAGACCCTCGTCAAAACAAAAGATGAGCAGCAACTCCGTGATTGGTTGATGCCGTTTGCGAATAAGGACACTATCGAGTCACTTTTAACACAAAAAGAAAGTACTTTTTTTCCTGCTCAACTCTTTTTCACCAGCAGTAAACTGATGTCTGAATGTAAAACATTCAACCCGGTGAAAAAAATCGAAATCCCCCATACCGGGGCTATCCGAAAAGCCTCCTTCAGCCCTGACAGCTGCCATGTGGTAACTGCCGACTTTGATGCAGTGAAAATAACTGGCCAGAAGACCGATGGATCATGGGAAGCAAAACTTGCCATTGCTAATGAAGGTTTTGTCTTCTCAACCAGCTTCAGCGCCGATGGTCATCAAATGGTGGCAGGTACCGACGACCAAGCGAAAATCTGTGTTCTGGAAGACGATGGATCGTGGAAAGTAAAAGCCACCATTCACCATGATTTTGTTGTCAGTTCAGCCAGCTTCAGCACTGATGACCGCTACTTATTGACCGCCAGTTTGGATAGAACGTTGAAAATCTGTGGCCAGAAAACCGATGGATCATGGGAAGCAAAATACACTATCTGGCATAATTCACCGGTCAAATGGGCCAGCTTCAGCCCCGATAGCAGTCATTTGTCGGCCTCAGGTGGAGACAAGACTGTGACAATCTATGGTCAGGAGGACGATGGCTCATGGAAAGTAAAAACCACCATTCCTCATAACGAATCACTTGCAGTCGTGAGGGCCACCTTCAGCCCCGATGGCAGTCTTGTGGTGACCGCTGGTGTCGATTGCGAGGCAAAAATCTATGGCCTGCAGGCCAATGGATCATGGGACAAAACGGCCATCATTCCCCATGATAATTGGGTCGAATCCACCACCTTCAGCCCCGATGGCGGCCATGTTGTGACCATCAGTGACAAGACGGTAAAAATCCACGGCCTGCAAACCGATGGTTCATGGAAAGAAGAATACACCTTTGCCCATAACGCCCAGATCACATCGGCCAGCTTCAGCCCTGATAGCATCCATATGGTGACCACCAGTGAGGATAACACGGCAAAAATTCATAGCCTGCAGGCTGATGGATCATGGGATGTAAAAGCCACTGTTTACCACGATAAGGAGGTCAAATTAGCCAGCTTCAGTCCCGATAGCTGCCTGGTAGTGACCGCGAGTGATGACAAAACAGCGAAAATTTATGGTCTGGAACCCACAGGATCATGGGGGGAAAAAGCCATCATTTCTCACAGGGCTGCGGTCTACTTAGTCAGCTTCAGCCCCGATGGCCGAAATGTGTTGACCATAAGTAATGATCACACGGCGACAATCACTGAACTAATGGAAGAACGATTGATGATCGAATGAGCGTATTTTTCCCGGGTCAGGGCTCTTCTTTTTCTTAACTCAATATTTTGAACTTCCATTACAAAACCGACTCTATTTAGAACGAAGCCATTTTGAATGTCCTTTTCTATGTGAGGATAAATATTGACTCTGGAGGAGCTACTCATGGTCCCTTTGAACAACAATTCCAGCAATGACGGTTCACTCTCGTCAATACCTGAGCGACCTCCAATGGAAGGAACGACGACGGCTGTCAGTACAGGCAGAGACGTTACTGTCTACAACCAAACGCAATCTTTATTCTTCTATTTGCCCGACGAACAAAAATCTATGATTGTTCGCTATTTGGGTTTTCGCGAGATTACCCGTTTAGCAAAGACATGCAAATACCTTCGCGATCTTGTTAAAGATGAAAAAGCTCTGGAAAGAGCATGGTACCGCCGGTTTCCTTCAGAATACCAAAATCCACTGAAGACCCTCGTCAAAACAAAAGATGAGCAGCAACTCCGTGATTGGTTGATGCCGTTTGCGAATAAGGACACTATCGAGTCACTTTTAACACAAAAAGAAAGTACTTTTTTTCCTGCTCAACTCTTTTTCACCAGCAGTAAACTGATGTCTCGATGTGAAAAATTCAAGTTAGTGGAAAAAATCGAAATCACCCATGGTGCAATAGTCAACACGGCCACCTTCAGCACCGATGGTCGCCATCTGGTGACCGGAAGTGATGATAATACCGCGAAAGTTTACGGTCAGGAGGACGATGGAACATGGAAACCAAAAACCACCATTTTCCATAATGATAAGGTTTCTCTAGCTAATTTCAGCCCCAATGGCCGCCATCTGTTAACCGCCAGTAAAGATCACACAGCGAAAATCTACGCCCTGAAGGATGATGGATCATGGGAAGAAAAAACCACCATTACCCATAGAGACTGGCTCATTTCAGCCGCCTTCAGCCCCGATGGCCGCCATCTGTTAACCGCCAGTCTAAAACAAACAGCGACAATCCATGGTTTGGAGGACGATGGGTCATGGGATCTGAAGGCCTCCATTTTCCATGAAAAATCAATCATTTCAGCCGACTTCAGCGCTGATGGGCGCCATGTGTTCACCTTCGGCGATGGTGTGTTGGGGATCCATAGTCAGTCGGACGATGGATCATGGGAAATAGAGGGCACTATCGATGAGAGACTTATCGTTGTGACCAGGTTCAGCTCCGATGGCCGTCATCTGGCGGTTTGTATTATAGGAGACGGTCTGAAAATCTACAGTCTGGGGGCCGCCGGATCATGGGTAAAAAATGACCCTCCTCTACACATAGGCAGGGTCGAGTCTGCCAACTTCAGCGCCGATAGCTGCCACCTGGCAACTGCCAGTAGAGATTGCACGGCGAAAATCTATGGCCTGCAGTCCGATGGATCATGGAAACAAACAGCCCTGATTAAGCATGATGTTGTGGTCTTCTCAGCCAACTTCAGCGCCGATAGCCGCCATGTGGTGACCATTGATGGTGATAATACGGCAAAAATCTATACCCGGAATGCCGCTGGAAAATGGTTAGAAAAAGGCAGCTTTACCTTCACACAGCCGATCGACTCGGCTAACTTCAGCGCCGATAGCCGACATCTGGCAATCGTCAATCTGGATCACACAGCAAAAATCTATGGCCTGCAGGAAGATGGTTCATGGGTAATAAAAGCCACCATTGTCCACAAAGGTTATATCCTGTCAGCCAACTTTAGTGCCGATGGTTGCCTTGTGGTGACCGCCAGTCATGACAGAAAGGCAAAAATTTATGGCCTGAGAAGGGATGGAACATGGGTAGAAAAAGCCACCATTCAACACAATGCAAGCCTCTTCTCAGCCACCTTCAGCGCCGATAGCCGACATCTATTGACCGCCAGTGAAGAAGATTACAAGGTGAAAATCACTGAACTACAGGGGAACGATTGATGATTGTATGAGTACAAAGCCTGATAACGGCAGGCGACATTAGACGTGTTTTTGCAGAAATGACCGAGCAAAGCGAGTGGTGGTTTTTTGTGCGAACGGTTTCTCTTAATTCCACTGGTCTGAATATTTTGAACTTCCGTTATAAAACCGACTCTAAAAGGTTTAATCAATTTTGAATGCCCTTTCCAAGTGAGGATAAATATTGACTTAGGAGCTTTGGAGGAGCCCGATATGACCCCTTTGAACAACCATTCCAACAATGACGGTTCACTCTCGTTAATACCTGAGCAACCTCCAGTGGAAGGAACGTCGACGGCTGTCAGTGCAGGCAGGGACGTTAGTGTCTATCACCAAAATCAATCTTTATTTTTCTGTTTGCCCGACGAACAAAAATCTATGATTGTTCGCTATTTGGCTTTTCGCGAGGTTACCCGTTTAGCAAAGACATGCAAATATCTTTACGATCTTGTAAACGAAGAAAAAGCTCTGGAAAAAGCATGGTACCGCCGGTTTCCTTCAGCATACCAAAATCCACTGGATACTCTCGTCAGAACAAAAGATGAACAACAACTCCGTGATTGGTTGAAGGCATTTGCGGATAAGGACACTATCGAGTCACTTCTAACACAAAAAGAAAGTACTTTTTTTCCTGCTCAGCTCTTTTTCACCAACAGTAAACTGATGTCTCAATGTGAAACATTCAGCCCGGTGGTAAAAATCGAAATTCCCAATGTCGAGACTAAAAATAAAGCTTCCTTCAGCCCCGATAGCAGCCATTTGGTGACTGTCGACCTTGATCAAACAGCGAAAATCACAGGCCAGAAGACCGATGGATCATGGGTAGTAAAAACCACCACCATTCCCCATGAGAGTCTTATCTTGTCACCCACTTTCAGTCCCGATGGTCATCTGATGGTGACCGACAGTCACGACTGCCATGCAAAAATCTGTGCTCAGGAGGACGATGGCTCGTGGAAAGTAAAAGACACCATTGCCCGTGAATTTGAGCTCACCATGTCCACCCCTCTCAGTTTTTCGGTCACATCAGCCACCTTCAGCACCGATGGTCGCTGCTTATTGACCAGCTGTATGGATGGGACGGTGAAAATCTACGACCAGGAGACTGATGGATCATGGAAAACAAAATACACTATCAGGCAAAATCCTACGGTCCTAGGGGCCAGCTTCAGCGCCGATAGCAGTCATTTGTTGGTCTGTGGAGAAAACAATGTAACTATCTACGGCCAGAAGGACGATAGCTCATGGGAAGTCAAAGTCACTATTAATCATGATAATTCAGTCAGGTCCGCCAGCTTTAGCGCCAATGGCAGCTATGTGGCAACCGCCAGCGAAGAGGGTACGGCAAAAATCTATGGCCTGCAGTCCGATGGATCATGGGAAAAAATCACCATCATTACCCATAATGATCGGCTCTATTCAGCCACCTTCAGTCCCGATAGCCGCCATCTGTTGACCGTATATGAGGATAACACGGTAGAAATCCATGGCCCGCAAACCGATGGGCCATGGCAAGTAAAATACACCTTTAAGCATAACGACCGGATCATGTCGGCCAGCTTCAGCCCTGATAGCAGCCATATGGTGACCACCAGTATGGATAACACGGCAAAAATCCACTGCCTGCAGGCTGATGGATCATGGAAAGTAAAAGCCACTATTTGCCACAGAGATTATGTCCTGTCAGCCGCCTTCAGTCCCGATAGTTGTCATTTAGTAACCGCCAGTCTGGATTGTACAGCGAAAATTTATGGCCCGGGACCCAAAGGATCATGGGAGAAAAAAGCCATCATTTCTGACAGTTGTGGGATCCTATGGGCCATCTTCAGCCCCGATGGCCGAAATGTGTTGACCATAAGTAAAAAAGATTGCACGGCGAAAATCATTGAACTGCAGAAGAACGACTGATCATCGAATGATCCACTTGTGAACTTTCATCATAGAACCGAGTCTAAACGGTCTAATCAATTTTGAATGTCCTTTCCAGGCAAGGATAAATACTGAATCTGAATTTTTGAAGGATCCGAGAATGAATCCTCTTAACAACAATTCCGGCATTGACGGTCCACCCTCGACAACACCGAAGCAACCTCGACTGGAAGCCGCGCCAACGGGTATCAGTGCGGGCAGGGACGTTACTGTCTATAACCAACATCAATCTTTCTTCTTCCGTTTGCCCGACGAAACAAAAACGATGATTATTCGTTATCTGGGCTTTCGAGAGATTACTCATTTAGTAAAGGTATGCAGATATCTTCGCGATCTTGTTAAAAATCATAAAGCTATGGAAAGTGCATGGTATCGCCGGTTTCCTTCATCACACCAACATCAATTAAAAGCTATGATTGCGACAAAAGATGAGCAACAACTCCGCGATTGGTTGCAACCGTTTGCGAATAAAGACACTGTCGAGTCACTTTTAAAACAGCAGGAAAGTACTTATTTTCCTCTTCAGCTCCTTTTCATCAACAGTAAACTGATGTCTGAATGTAGAAAATTCAAGTTAGCAGAAAAAGCCAGAATTACTCATTCCTACAAAATCGAAACAGCCACCTTCAGCGCCGATAGCCGCCATCTGTTAACCGCCAGTTTGGACAGGACGCTGAAAATCTATAGCCAGCAGTCTGGTGGGACATGGCAAGAAACCGCCAACATTACCCATAACGGTTCAGTCAGGTCGGCCAGCTTCAGCTCCGACAGCCATCATGTGTTGGCCACCATTTATGATAGGACAGTGAATATCTATGGTCGGGAGGACGATGGATCATGGAAAGCAAATGCCATCATTCCCCATGTTGTCGGTGTCAAGTCAGCCAACTTCAGTGCAGATGGGCGCCGTGTGGTGATTGTCGTTGAAGATCATACGGCGAAAATCTTTGCTAAGGTGGACAATGTATCATGGGAATTGGAGGACACTATTCACCTCATTCGTCAGAACGTTTCGGCCAGTTTCAGCCCCGATGGCCGTCATCTGGCGATCTACGGTTTAAATTTCGCTCTGGAAATCTATTGTCAGTCAGACACTGGATCATGGGTAGGAAAAGCCGTCATTCCACACGATAGCCCAATCGACTCAGCCAACTTCAGCACCGATAGCTGCCATCTGGTAACCACCAGTTTCGATTACACGGCGAATATCTTTAACCTGCAGGTCGATGGATCATGGAAAAAAACAGCCACGATTCAACATGGTAATTTTATCACCTCAGCCAACTTCAGCGCCGATTGCCTCCATCTGGTAACCGCAAGCCGGGATTTCACGGCAAAAATCTATGGCCTGAAGTCCGATGGATCATGGGAAAGAATAACCACCATTACCCATAATGATCGGGTCTGCTCAGCCATCTTCAGTGCCGATGGTTGCCATCTGGTAACCGCCAGTGACGATCGTACGGCGAAAATTTATGGTCTGCAGACCGATGGAACCTGGGCAAAAAAAGCCAACATTACCCATGAGGGCCCTGTCCTTTCAGCCACCTTCAGTGCTGATGGCCATCATCTGGTAACCACCAGTCGGGACTGTAAAGCAAAAATTTGTGGTCTGGAAGCCGATGGGTCATGGCGGGTAAAAGCCATCATTGAACACAAGCGAACTGTCAACTCAGCTAACTTCAGCCCCGATATCCGAAATGTGGTGACCACCTGCTATGATGACACGGCAAGAATTACTGAACTTCAGAAGAACGGTTGATCATAGAATAAAAAAATGTCTTTCTGTCATTTTCCCGAATCAGGGCTCAGTTTTTCGTTAGTTTCACTGGCCTCAATGTTATGAACTCCCATTATAAAACCAACTCTAAAAGATCGAATCAATTTTGAATGTCCTTCCTGAGCGACGATAAATACCGACCTTAGAGCTACGGAGAAATCAGACATGGACGCCATGAAAAGCCATTCCAGCATTGACGGTCCACTCGCGCCAACGCCCAAGCGACCTCGACTGGAGGGAATCCCAACGGGTGTCAGCGCCGGCAGACAGGTTACCGTAAATGACCAAAAAACACCTTCATTCCTCGATTTGTCCGACCTGACACATTCCATGATTATACGCTGTTTAGGTATTCGGGAGATTACCCGTTTAGCAAAGGTATGCAGATATTTTCACCATCTCATAAAAAAAGATAAGGCTCTGGAAAGAGCATGGTATCGCCGATTTTCTTCACCACACCAATATCAACTGAAAACAATCTTTGCAGCAAAAAATGATCAACAACTCAGCGATTGGTTGAAGCCGTTTGCGAATAATGGCACTGTAAAGTCACTCGTAAAAAAACGGAATAATGCTTATTTTCCGGCGCTGTTCCTTTTCACCAACAGTAAACAAATGGCTCGATGTGAAACATTCAAGCCCGTGACAAAAACCAAAATCAAACACTTTGACGATGTCAACACGGCCGACTTTAGTGCCGATAGCCGACATTTCGCGACCGCAAGTCTCGATAATACGGTGCGAATCTGTGACCAGAAGACCAATGGATCATGGAAAAAAAAAGCCATCATTAACCATTATAATCGGGTCATATCAGCTACCTTCAGTGTCGATGGCCGTCACTTGGTGACCGCCAGTCGTGATCACACAGCGAAAATCTGTGGTCGGGCGGACGATGGGTCATGGGAAGTAAAAAAAACCATTTTCCATAATAGAAGGGTCAACTCAGCCACCTTCAGTGCTGATGGCCAACGCCTGGTCACCACCAGTGACGATTGCACGGCAAAAATCTGTGCTCAGGCAGACGATGGTTCATGGGAAGAAGAGGCCATTATTCACCATTATGCTGTGGCCGATTGGGCCAGCTTCAGCTCCGATGGCAGTCATTTGTTGGTCTGTGGAGATAACAATGTAGCAATCTACGGTCAGCAGGCCAATGGATTATGGGGAGTAAAAGCCACTATTACCCATAATCTCACGGTCTTCTCAGCTGCCTTCAGTGCAGATGGCCGCCATATGGTAACCGCCAGTGGAGATAAGACGGCAAAAATCCAGAGCCTGCGGACCAGTGGGTCATGGGAAGAAGTCGCCACCATTTCCCACGATGATGCGGTTTACTTAGCCAAATTCAGTGCCGATGGCCTTTATCTGGTGACCACCAGCCAGGATGAAACGGCAAGAATCCATGGCCTGCAGAGCGATGGATCATGGAAAGAAAAAATCACCATTCAACATGAGAAGGCAGTCATCTCAGCCAATTTCAGCGCCGATTGCTGCCATGTGGTGACCGCCAGTGCTGACAATACGTCGAAAATTTATGGCCTCCGGGCCGATGGGTCATGGGTAGAAAAAGTGACCATCACCCACGACGATTGGGTCCTGTCAGCCACTTTCAGCGCCGATGCATGCCTCGTGGTGACCGCGAGTTGCGACAAAACGGCGAAAATTTATGGTCTGGGGAGCAGTGGGTCATGGGTAGAAAAAGCCACCATTAACCACAAGGGTGCAGTCACCTCAGCCAAGTTCAGCATGGATAGCCGACATGTGGTGACCGCCAGTAAAGATAAAACGGCGAGAATCACTGAACTGGTGAAGAGGGATTGATGACCGAATGAACGTATTATTGCTCAGAAGCGATTAGCAGACAGCGTTATGTCAAAAGCCCGATGGCAATTTTTTGCACCAGGCTCTCAATAAAAAAATGTCTTTCTATCCTTTTCCCGGATCAGGGCTCTTCTTTTTCTTAATGCCAATGACCTCAATAGTTTGAACTTCCATGACAAAACCGGGTCAAACAGATCGAATCAATTTAACAACTTTTTCCCACGCTGGGACCCACAGGGCCTGAAAGCATGGGAACCGGATATTATTCATTTTAAATATCCTTTTTCTATGCGGGGATAAATATTGACCCTGGCGCTCTGGAGGAGCTGCTCATGACCCCTTTGAACAATAATTCCAGTAATGACGGTTCACTCTCACCAACACCTAAGCAGCCTCAACTCGAGCAAGCGCCAACGGGCATGGTTGCAGGCAGGGATGTTACTGCATATAACCAAAATCAATCTTCATTCTTCTGTTTGCCCGACGAATCAAAAACCATGATTATTCGCTATCTGGGTTTTCGGGAGATTACCCGTTTAGTAAAGGTCTGCAAATATTTTCGCGATCTTGTTGAAAACCAAAAAGCTCTGGAAAGAGCCTTGTATCGCCGGTTTCCTTCACCACTCCAATATCAACTGAAGAGCATCGCTACGACAAAAGATGAACAACAACTCCGTGACTGGTTGAAACCGTTTACGAATATGGACACTGTCGAGTCACTCGTAAAACAACAAAAGAGTATTTATTTTCCTGCTCTGCTCTTTTTCAACAACAGTAAACTGATGTCTCAAAGTGAAACATTTAACTTAAAGACAAAAACCGAAATGACCCATCCTAATGATATCTTTGTAGTCACCTTAAGCGCCGATAGCCGTAACTTAGTGACCGCCAGTTTTGATGGTACAGTGAAAATCTGTAGTCAGGAAACCGATGGATCATGGAAACTAAAAGCCTCCATTCCCAGAAATGGTTGGGTCAAAAAAGCTTTTTTCAGCACTGATAACCGGCATGTGTTGGTCGTCAATCGTTTCAGGGTGGAAATCTATGGTACGAAGGAGGATGGATCATGGGAAGCAAAAGCCAGCATTTCCCATAATAATTCGGTCATTTCAGCCGCCTTCAGTGCTGATGGTCAGCATGTGTTGACAGTCAGTTTCAATAATACGCTGAAAATCTATGGCCAGAAGACCGATGGATCATGGGAAGTAAAATACAGTATTAACTATGATCTTTCGATCTGGTTGGCCAGCTTCAGCGCCGATGGCCGTCGTCTATTGGTCCTTACTTCATCTGACACTCCGATAATCTATGGTCAGAAAGACGATGGATCATGGGAAGTAAAAGCCAACCTTACTGGTGAGAGTGATGTCAATTGGGCCTGCCTCAGCTCCGATGGCCGTCATGCGTTGATCCGCGTTGGACCTAACACTTTGAAAATCTACGGTCAGGAAGCCCTTGGATCATGGGAAGTCAAAGCCACAATTACACATAATCATATTGTCAGCGCAACCACCTTTAGCGACGATTGCCGCCATCTTGCAGTCATCTGTTTCGATAATACAGCGAAAATATATGACCTGCAGGACGATGGATCATGGAAAGAAATAGCCACGGTTTCTCATGATGAATCTATCTACTCTGTCAGGTTCAGCGCCAATGGTCGCCATCTGGTGACCAAAGGTGGTGATTATAGGGCGAAAGTCTATGGTCAGGAGACCCCTGGATCATGGGTAAAAAAAACTACCATTGAACACAATGGGTTGATCAACTCAACCAGTTTCAGCGCCGATGGCAGCCATTTGGTGACCGCCAGTGCTGACAGAACAGCCAGAATCTATGGCCTTGAGGCCGGTGGATCCTGGGTAAAAAAAGCCACCATAGCCCACAAAGATACGGTCCGATCCGCCACCTTCAGTGTCGATGGTTGCCTTGTGGTGACCGCCAGCCACGATAACACGGCGCAAATTTATGGTCTGGGGAAGGATGGGTCATGGGTAAAAAAAGCCACCGTTGTACACAATGAAGCCGTCATCTCAGCCACCTTCTGCGCCGATGGCCGACATGTGGTGACCACCAGTGGAGATTACAAAGTGAGAATCACTGAGCTATGGAAGAACGATTGATGATCGAATGAACGTATTTTTGCTCAGAACCGATTAGCAAACAGCGTTATATCAAAAGCCTGATGGTAATTTTTGCACTGGGCTCTCAATAAAAAAAATGCCTTTCTATCCTTTTCCCGGATCGGGGCTCTTCTTTTTAATGCCACTGACCTCAATAGTTTGAACTTCCATGACAAAACCGAGTCAAACAGATCGAATCACTCGTCCCCACGCTGGGACCCAAAGCGCCTGAAAGCATGGGAACCAGATTTATTCATTTTGAATGTCCTTTTCTATGCGCGCTTTTCTATGCGGGGATAAATATTAACTCCGAAGCTCTGGAGGAGCTGCTCATGACCCCTTTGAACAACAATTCCAGTAATGACGGTTCACTCTCACCAACACCTGAGCAGCCTCAACTCGAGCCAGCGCCAACGGGCAGGGTTGCAGGCAGGGATGTTACTGCATATAACCAAAATCAATCTTCATTCTTCTGTTTGCCCGACGAATCAAAAACCATGATCATTCGCTATCTGGGTTTTCGGGACATTACCCGTTTAGTAAAGGTATGCAAATATTTTCGCGATCTTGTTGAAAACCATAAAGCTCTGGAAAGAGCTTGGTATCGCCAGTTGCCTTCACCACTCCAATATCAACTGAAGACCATCGCTACGACAAAAGATGAACAACAACTCCGTGACTGGTTGAAACCCTTTGCGAATAAGAACGCTGTTGAGTCACTCGTAAAACAACAAAAGAGTACTTATTTTCCTGCTCTGCTCTTTTTCAACAACAGTAAACTGATGTCTCAAAGTGAAACATTTAACTTAAAGACAAAAACCGAAATGACCCATCTTGACAAAATCTCGGTAGCCACTTTAAGCACCGATAGCCGCCACTTAGTGACCGCCAGTTTGGATGATACAGTGAAGATCTGCAGCCAGGAGACCGATGGATCATGGAAAGTAAAAGCCTCCACTCCCGATAGTGGTTGGGTCCAAAAAGCCATTTTCAGTACCGATAACCGCCATGCGTTGGTCATCAGTATTCTCTGGGCGCGAATCTATAGTATGAAGGAAGATGGATCATGGGAAGCAAAAGCCACCATTTCCCATAATCGTTGGGTCGTCTCAGCCACCTTCAGTGCTGATGGTCGCCATGTGTTGACCGCCAGTTTCGACAAGACGCTGAAAATCTACGGCCAGAAGACCGATGGATCATGGGAAGCAAAATACATTATTAACTGTGATACTCCGATCAGGACGGCCAGCTTCAGCGCCGACGCCCGTCATTTGTTGGTTGTTGATACATCTGGCGTTGCGACAATCTATGGTCAGAAGGACGATGGACCATTGGAAGCAGAAGCTACCCTTGCTGGTGAGAGTCGTGTCGAGTGGGCCTGCCTCAGCTCCGATGGCCGTCATGCGTTGTTCTGCATCGGACATAACACTTTGAAAATCTGGGCTCAGGAGGCTACCGGATCATGGGAAATCAAAGCCATCATTACCCATAATCGTGTTATCAACTCAGCCACTTTCAGCGAAGATTGCCAACATCTTGCAACCGCCAGTTACGATAATACAGCGAAAATATGTGACCTGCAGGACGATGGATCATGGAAAGAAATAGCCACGGTTTCTCATGATGAATCTATCTACTCTGTCAGGTTCAGCGCCAATAGTCGCCATCTGGTGACCAGAGGTAGTGATTATAGGGCGAAAGTCTATGGTCAGGAGACCCCTGGATCATGGGTAAAAAAAACTACCATTGAACACAATGGGTTGATCAACTCAACCAGTTTCAGCGCCGATGGCAGCCATTTGGTGACCGCCAGTGCTGACAGAACAGCCAGAATCTATGGCCTTGAGGCCGGTGGATCCTGGGTAAAAAAAGCCACCATAGCCCACAAAGATAGGGTCCGATCCGCCACCTTCAGTGTCGATGGTTGCCTTGTGGTGACCGCCAGCCAAGATAACACGGCACAAATTTATGGTCTGGGGAAGGATGGGTCATGGGTAAAAAAAGCCACCGTTGTACACAATGAAGCCGTCATCTCAGCCACCTTCTGCGCCGATGGCCGACATGTGGTGACCACCAGTGGAGATTACAAAGTGAGAATCACTGAGCTATGGAAGAACGATTGATGATCGAATGAACGTATTTTTGCTCAGAACCGATTAGCAAACGGCGTTATATCAAAAGCCTGATGGTAATTTTTGCACTGGGCTCTCAATAAAAAAAATGCCTTTCTATCCTTTTCCCGGATCAGGGCTCTTCTTTTTCTTAATGCCAATGACCTCAATAGTTTGAACTTCCATGACAAAATCGAGTCATATAGATCGAATCACTCGTTCCCACGCTGGGACCCAAAGGGCCTGAAAGCATGGGAACCAGAGTTATCCATTTTGAATGTCCTTTTCTATGTGAGGATAAATATTGACTCCGAAGCTCTGGAGAAGCTACTCATGACCCCTTTGAACAATAATTCCAGTAATGACGGTTCACTCTCACCAACACCTGAGCAGCCTCGACTCGAGCAAGCACCAACGGGCATCGTTGCAGGCAGGGATGTTACTGCATATAACCAAAATCAATCTTCATTCTTTTGTTTGCCCGACGAATCAAAAACCATGATTATCCGCTATCTGGGTTTTCGGGAGATTACCTGTTTAGCCAAGGTATGCAAATACCTTCGCGATCTTGTTGAAAACCATAAGTCTCTGGAAAGAGCCTGGTATCAACGGTTTACTTCACCACACCAGTATCAACTAAAGACCATCGTTACCACAAAAGATGAGCAACAACTCCGTGACTGGTTGAAGCCGTTTGCGAATAAGGACACTGTCGAGTCGCTCGTAAAAAAACAACAGAGTACTAATTTTCCTGCTCTGCTCCTTTTCAACAACAGTAAGCTGATGTCTCAATGTGAAACATTTAACTTAGAGACAAAAACCGAAATCACCCATCCTGAAAAAATCTTAACAGCCACCTTAAGCGCCGATAGCCGCCACTTAGTGACTGCCAGTTTGGATGGTACAGTGAAGATCTGTAGCCAGGAGACCGATGGATCATGGAAAGTACAAGTCTCCACTCCCAGTAATGGTTCGTTCAAAAAGGTCATTTTCAGCACCGATAACCGCCATGTGTTGGTCGACTTTCGTCTCTGGGCGGAAATCTACGGTATGAAGGAGGATGGATCATGGGAAGCAAAAGCCACCATTGCCCATAATCATTGGATCTGCTCAGCCACATTCAGTGCTGATGGTCGTCATGTATTCACCGTCAGCCTCGATAATACGCTGAAAATCTTCGGCCAGAATACCGATGGATCATGGGAAGCAAAATACACCATTAACTGTGATACTCCGGTCATTTTTGCCAGCTTCAGCGCCGATGGCCGTCATCTGCTGGTTGTCAATACATCTGACGTTGCGACAATCTATGATCTGGAAGACGATGGGTCATTAAAAGCAAAAGCCACCATTACTGATACGAATGGTGCCAGTCAGGTCCGCCTCAGCTCCGATGGCCGTCATGCGCTGATCCGTATTGGTTATAACACTTTGAAAATCTGCGGTGAGCAGGCCATTGGGTCATGGGATGTAAAAGCGACCATTACCCATAATCATAATATCGGCTTAACCACTTTCAGCGAAGATTGCCGCCATCTTGCAACCGCCAGTTTCGATCATACAGCGAAAATATGTGACCTGCAGGACGATGGATCATGGAAAGAAATAACCACGATTTCTCATGATAGTTTTGTCTACTCAGTCGAGTTCAGCGCCGATGGCCGCCATTTAGTGACCGCCAGTGGTGATAATACGGCGAAAGTCTATGGTCAGGAGACCCCTGGATCATGGGTAATAGAAGCCATCATTGAACACAATGGGAGTATCACCGCAACCAGGTTCAGCGCCGATGGCTGTCATTTAGTGACCGCCAGTGGTGATAAAACGGCTCAAATCTATGGCCTTGAGGCCGGTGGATCGTGGGTAAAAAAAACCACCATTGTCCACGAAGGCTGGATCCGATCAGCCACTTTCAGTGCCGATGGATGCCTTGTGGCGACCGCCAGTGAGGATAACACGGCGCAAATTTATGGTCTGGGGAAGGACGGAACATGGGTAAAAAAAGCCACCGTTCTGCACAATAAAACCGTTATCACAGCCAGTTTCTGCACCGATAGCCGACATGTGGTGACCACCAGTGAAGATTACAAAGTGAGAATCACTGAACTATTGAAGAGCGATTTTTCTTGATGCCAATGGCCCCAATATTTTGAACTTCCATTACAAAACCGACTCTAGCAGCCTGTCGGACTTAAGACTGTCCTTTTCTATGCGGGGATAAATATTGACTCTGGAGCTCTGGAGGAGCTGCTCATGACCCCTTTGAACAATAATTCCAGTAATGACGGTTCACTCTCACCAACACCTAAGCAGCCCCGACTCGAGCAAGTGCCAACGGGCATGGTTGCAGGCAGGGATGTTACTGCATATAACCAAAATCAATCTTCATTCTTCTGTTTGCCCGATGAAATAAAAACCAAGATTATTCACTATCTGGGTTTTCGCGAGATTACCCGTTTAGCAGAGGTATGCAAACATCTTCGCGATCTTGTTGAAAACCATAAAGCTCTGGAAAGAGCTTGGTATCGCCAGTTGCCTTCACCACTCCAATATCAACTGAAGACCATCGCTACGACAAAAGATGAACAACAACTCCGTGACTGGTTGAAACCCTTTGCGAATAAGGACGCTGTTGAGTCACTCGTAAAACAACAAAAGAGTACTTATTTTCCTGCTCTGCTCTTTTTCAACAACAGTAAACTGATGTCTCAAAGTGAAACATTTAACTTAAAGACAAAAACCGAAATGACCCATCTTGACAAAATCTCGGTAGCCACTTTAAGCGCCGATAGCCGCCACTTAGTGACCGCCAGTTTGGATGATACAGTGAAGATCTGCAGCCAGGAGACCGATGGATCATGGGCAGCAAAATACATTATTAACTGTGATACTTCGATCAAGTCGGCCAGTTTCAGCGCCGATGCCCGTCATTTGTTGGTTGTCGATACATCTGACGTTGCGACAATCTATGGTCAGAAGGACGATGGACCATTGGAAGCAAAAGCCACCATTACTGATCGGAGCCGTGTCAACTGGGGCTGCCTCAGCTCCGATGGCCGTCATGCGTTGTTCTACATTGGACGTAACACTTTGAAAATCTGCGCTCAAGAGGCTACTGGATCATGGGAAATCAAAGCCATCATTATCCATAATCGTGTTATCAACTCAGCCACTTTCAGCGAAGATTGCCAACATCTTGCAACCGCCAGTTACGATAATACAGCGAAAATATGTGACCTGCAGGACGATGGATCATGGAAAGAAATAGCCACGGTTACTCATGATAATTTTGTCTGCTCTGTCGATTTCAGTGCCGATGGTCGCCATCTGGTGAGTATAAGTGATGATAAAACGGCGAAAATCTTCAGTCAGGAAAGCCCTGGATCATGGGTAAAAAAAGCCACCATTGAACACAATGAGATTATCGCCACAGCCAGCTTCAGTGCTGATGGCCGACATGTAGTTACTACCAGTGAAGATCACAAGGTGAGAATCACTGAGCTATGGAAGAACAGTAGTTTGAACTTCCATGACAAAATCGAGTCTATATAGATCGAATCAGTTTTGGATGTCCTCTCTAAGTCCTAACAACTCGTTCCCACGCTCTGAGGGTGTCGCAAAACTTCAACAGCTCGTTCTCACGCTCTGAAGTCGTCATTCCCGCGAAGGCGGGAATCCAGCGCCAACGGTGGATCTCTGCCTTCTCGGGGATGACAAGGCCAGGGGGACACCGGGCAGTAGGGTTCTGGTGGAGAGTCAGTGTGGATTCCCGCCTTCGCGGGAATGACGAGAATGAAGCCGGGAATGACGAGAATAAGTCCTTTGGATGTCCTCTCTAAGTCCCCCGCCTTCGCGGGAATGACGAGAATGAAGCCGGGAATGACGAGAATAAGTCCTTTGGATGTCCTCTCTAAGTCCTAATAACTTGTTCCCACGCTCTGAGGGTGTCGCAAAACTTCAACAGCTCGTTCTCACGCTCTGAAGTCGTCATTCCCGCGAAGGCGGGAATCCAGCGCCAACGGTGGATCTCTGCCTTCTCGGGGATGACAAGGCCAGGGGGACACCGGGCAGTAGGGTTCTGGTGGAGAGTCAGTGTGGATTCCCGCCTTCGCGGGAATGACGAGAATGAAGCCGGGAATGACGAGAATGAAGCCGGGAATGACGAGAATAAAGCCGGGAATGACGAGAATGAAGGCGGGAATGACGAGAATGAAGCCGGGAATGACGGGAGTCAACGCGTTCCCAAGCCGGAGAGAGTTTTGCGACACCCTCGCTCTGCGTGGGAATGCATACAACAACTGAAAAGCGAACTCTGAAGCTCTGGAGGAGCTGCTCATGACCCCTTTGAACAATAATACCAGCAATGACGGTTCACTCTCACCAACACCTAAGCAGCCCCGACTCGAGCAAGTGCCAACAGGCATCGTTGCAGGCAGGGATGTTACTGCATATAACCAAAATCAATCTTCATTCTTTTGTTTGCCCGACGAATCAAAAACCACGATTATCCGCTATCTGGGTTTTCGGGAGATTACCCGTTTAGTAAGGGTATGCAAATATTTTCGCGATCTTGTTGAAAACCATAACGCTCTGGAAAGAGCCTGGTGTCGCCGGTTTCCTTCACCACTCCAATATCAACTCAAGACCATCGCTACGACAAAAGATGAACAACAACTCCGTGACTGGTTGAAACCGTTTACGATTATGGATGCTGTCGAGTCACTCGTAAAACAACAAAAAAGTACTTATTTTCCTGCTCTGCTCTTTTTCAACAACAGCAAACTGATGTCTCAATGTGAAACATTTGACTTAGAGACAAAGACCGAAATTACCCGTTCTAATAATATCTTTGCAGTCACCTTAAGCGGCGATGGCCGCCACTTAGTGACCGTCAGTTTGGACAATACAGTGAAGATCTTTAGCCAGGAGACCGATGGATCATGGGAAGTAAAAGCCTCCACTTCCGACAATGGTTGGGCCAAAGAAGCCATTTTCAGCGCCGATAATCGGCATGTGTTGGTCGTCAGTAGTTTCAGGGCGGGAATCTATAGTGTGAATGAGGATGGATCCTGGGAAGCAAAAGCCACCCTTTCCCATAATAGTTCGGTCATTTCACCCACATTCAGTGCTGATGGTCGCCATGTGTTGACCGCCAGTTTCAATAATACGCTGAAAATCTACGGCCAGAAGACCGATGGATCATGGGAAGTAAAATACAATATCAACTGTGATCTTTCGATCTTGTCGGCCAGCTTCAGCGCCGATGGCCGTCGTCTGTTGGTCCTTACTTCATCTTACGCTCCTATAATCTATGGTCAGAAAGACGATGGGTCATGGGAAGTAAAAGCCAACCTTAATGGTGAGAGTGGTGTCAATTGGGCCTGCCTCAGCTCCGATGGCCGTCATGCGTTGATCCAGGTTGGACATTACACTTTGAAAATCTACGGTCAGGAAGCCATTGGATCATGGGAAGTCAAGGCCACCATTACCCATAATGATATTGTCAACTCAACCACCTTTAGTGACGATTGCCGCCATCTTGCAACCGGCTGTTTCGATAATACAGCCAAAATATGTGACCTGCAGGACGATGGATCATGGAAAGAAATAGCCACAGTTTCTCACGATAGTTCTATCTACTCTGTCAGGTTCAGCGCCAATGGTCGCCATCTGATGGCCCGAAGTGATCGTATAACGGTGCAAGTCTATGGTCAGGAGACCCCTGGATCATGGGTAAAAAAAACCATCATTAAACACAACGGGTGGATCACCACAACCAGGTTCAGCGACGATGGCCGCCATTTAGTGACTGCCAGTTTTGATAAAACAGCGAAAATCTATGGCCGTGAGGCCGGTGGATCCTGGGTAAAAAAAGCCACCATAGTCCACACAGATAAGGTCCGATCCGCTACCTTCAGTGCCGATGGTTGCCTTGTGGTGACTGCCAGTAAGGATAAAACGGCGCAAATTTATGGTCTGGGGAAGGATGGATCATGGGTAAAAAAAGCCACCGTTGTACACAATGAAGCAGTCATCTCAGCCACCTTCTGCGCCGATGGCCGACATGTAGTTACTACCAGTGAAGATCACAGGGTAAGAATCACTGAACTATGGAAGAAGATTTTAGTGATCGAATGAACGTATTTTCAATCTGAACCGATCAACAAACAGCTTTATATCAAAAGCCCGATGGCAAATTTTGCACTGGGCCCTCGGTTGATCCTCGGCACTGGCCAGAGGATCAATCAGCCCAGGTAGTTTGTTCATCCATGGTCTATGCTTCAGCCTCTTCCATCGGTTAACAGGAGCTGAATGTGACGGACACGCTGTTCAACGAACTGAAAAACATCGGCATCAGTGAGGAGCTGGCGGCAAAAGTCAGTGCCTCCCTCGACCCGGACCACAACGCCAGCAAGAAAGACGTGCTCATCATGCAGGAGGCCATCTTGCAGCATCAGGCACACTTCAGTCAAAAAATGGCTGAAATGAATGCCAAGTTTGATGCCGAATTCAAACGACAGAATGCCAAGTTTGATGCCGAATTCAAACAACAGAAGGCCGAGTCAGACACTCAATTCAAAGAAATGAAAGCCGAGTCAGATGCTCAATTCAAAGAAATGAAAGCCGAGTCAGACGCCCGCTACTACGAACAGAAAGCCGAATCAGACGCCCGCTACCACGAAGTAAAAATGGACAACATCAGGGCATACGCCGAACTAAAAACCGAAATCCACACCACCATCAACCGACAATACCTTGTCACCTTTGGCAGCGCCCTGCTAACCATCGCTTCCGTACTGGCCGTAAACTGGTACTTTCATGTTTAACAGTGCCTGACTTTCGTTTTCTTAATGGCACTGACCTCAATAGTTTGAACTTCCATGAAAAAATCGACTCTATGTAGATCGAATCCATTTTGAATGTCCTTTTCTATGTGAGGATAAATATTGACTCTGAAGCTCTGGAGGAGCTGCTCATGAACCCTTTGAACAATAATTCCAGTAATGACGGTTCACTCTCACCAACGCCTAAGCAGCCTCGACTCGAGCCAATGCCAACGGGGATCGTTGCAGGCAGGGATGTTACTGCATATGACCAAAATCAATCTTTATTCTTCTGTTTGCCCGACGAATCAAAAACCATGATTATTCGCTATCTGGGTTTTCGGGAGATTACCCGTTTAACAAAGGTATGCAGATATCTTCGCGATCTTGTTGTAAACCATAAAGTTCTGGAAAGAGCCTGGTATCGCCGGTTTCCTTCACCACACCAATATCAACTCAAGACCATCGCTACGACAAAAGTTGAGCAACAACTCTGTGATTGGTTGAAACCGTTTGCGAATAAGGACGCTGTCGAGTCACTCGTAAAACAACAAAAGAGTATTTATTTTCCTGCTCTGCTCCTTTTCAACAACAGTAAACTGATGTCTCAATGTGAAACATTTAACTTAGAAACAAAAACCGAAATTACCCATCCTGATGATATCTTTGCAGTCACCTTAAGCGCCGATGGCCGCCACGTAGTGACCGCCAGTTTGGATAATACAGTGAAGATCTGTAGCCAGAGGACCGATGGATCATGGAAAGTAAAAGCCTCCACTTCCAATAATGGTTGGTTCAAAGAAGCCATTTTCAGCGCCGATAGCCGCCATCTGTTGGTGGTCAATCATTTAGGGGCGGGAATCTATGGTATGAACGAGGACGGATCATGTGAAGTCAAAGCCACCATTACCGATAATAGCTCGGTCATTTCAGCCACCTGCAGTGCTGATGGTCGCCATGTGTTGATCGCCAGTTGCGATAATACGCTGAAAATCTATGGCCAGAAGACTGATAGATCATGGGAAGCAAAATATATTATTAACTGCGATGCTTCGATCAGGTCGGCCAGCTTCAGCGCCGATGGCCGTCATCTGTTGGTTGTCAATACATATGACGTTGCGACAATCTACGGCCTGGAGGACGATGGATCATGGCAAGTAACAGCCACCATTACTGATCCGGGTGGTGTCAATTGGGCCTGCCTCAGCTCCGATGGCCGTCATGCGCTGATCCGCGTTATACCAAACACCTTGAAAATCTACGGTCAGGAGGCCATTGGTTCATGGGAAGTAAAAGCCACCACTAACCATAACAATTTTGCCAACTCACACTACTTCAGCGACGATTGCCGCCATCTTGCAACCATCAGTTTAGATAATACAGTGAAAATACTTGACCTGCAGGATGATGGATCATGGAAAGAAATAACCAGGTTTTCTCATGATCGTTTTGTCTTCTCAGTCAAGTTCAGCGCCGATGGTCGCCATCTGGTGACCAGAAGTGAGGATAATACGGCGAAAGTCTGTGGTCAGGAGACCCCCGGATCATGGGTAGAAGAAACCACCATTAGACACAATGGGAGGATCATCACAGCTGAGTTCAGTGCCGATGGCCGCTATTTGGTGACCGCCAGTCATGATAAAACGGCGAAAATCTATGGCCGTGAGGCCGATGGAGCCTGGGTAAAAAAAACTACCATTGTCCACAAAGGCTGGGTCCGATCAGCCACCTTCAGTGCCGATGGTTGCCTTGTGGTGACCGCCAGTAAGGATCACACAGCGCAAATTTATGGTCTGAGTGAGGATGGATCCTGGGTAAAAAAAACCACCATTCAACACAATGACAGAGTCATTTCAGCCGACCTCTGCGCCGATGGCCGACATGTGGTGACCATCAGTGAAGATTACAAGGTGAGAATCACAGAACTATTGAAGAACGATTGATGATCGAATGAAGGTATGATCAAAAGACCCTTGGCAATTTTTGCACTGGGCTCTCAATAAAAAAATGCCTTTCTATCCTTTTCCCGGATCAGGGCTCTTCTTTTTCTTAATGCCACTGACCTCAATAGTTTGAACTTTCATGACAAAATCGACTCTATTGTAGATCGAATCCATTTTGAATGTCCTTATTCTATGTTTCTGTGCGGGGACAAATATTGACTCTGAAGCTCAGGGAGGAGCTGCTCATGAACCCTTTGAACAACAATTCCAGCGATGACGGTTCACTCTTGCCAATCAGGCAACTTCGGCGAGAAGAAGCACCAACAGGTGTCAGTGCAGGCAGGGACGTTACTTTGTATAACCAAAAGCAATCTGCATTATTCTGTTTGCCCAATGAAACAAAAAACTTGATTATCCGCTATTTGGGTTTTCGGGAGATTACCTGTTTAACCAGGGTTTGCAAACACCTTCGCGATCTTGTTGAAAACAATGAGACTCTGGAAAGAGCCTGGTATCAACGGTTTCCTTCACCACACCAATATCTACTAAAGACCATAGCTACCACAAAAGGTGAGCAACAACTCCGTGACTGGTTGAAGCCGTTTGCGAATATGGACACTGTCGAGTCACTCGTACAAAAACATGAGAGTACTTACTTTCCTGCTCTGCTCCTTTTCAACAACAGTAAGCTGATGTCTCAATGTGAAACATTTGACTTAAAGACAAAAATCGAAATTGCCCATCCTGACAGAATCTTAAAAGCCACCTTAAGCGCCGATAGCCGCCACCTGGTGACCGCCTGTTCAAATGATACATTGAAGATCTGTAGCCAGGAGACCGATGGATCATGGAAAGTAAAAGCCTCCATTCCCAGGAATGGATGGGTCAATGAAGCTTTTTTCAGCGCCGATAACCGACATGTGCTGGTCGTCAGTCGTTTCACGGCGGAAATCTATAGTATGAACGAGGATGGATCATGGGAAGCAAAAGACACCATTCCCAATAATCGTACGACCTTCTCAGCCACCTTCAGTGCTGATAGTCGCCATGTGTTGACCGCCGGTTTGAATAATGTGGATATTGTGGATAATACGCTGAAAATCTACGGCCAGAATAACGATAGATCATGGGAAGTAAAATACATTATTAACTGTGATACTCCGAACAGTTTGGCCAGCTTCAGCGACGATGGCCGTCATCTGTTGGTTGTCAACACATCTGGCGTTGCGACAATCTATGGTCAGGAGGAGGATGGATCATGGGAAGTAGAAGCCACCCTTCCTGATGAGGGTAGTGACAGCTGGGCCTTCCTCAGCTCCAATGGCCGTCATGCGTTGTTCTGCGATGGATGGATGACTTTAAAAATCTATAGTCAGGAGGCCGGGTCATGGGAAGAAAAAGCCACCATTACCCATAATAGTGGTCTCAGCTTAATCTCTTTTAGCAAAGATTGCCGCCATCTTGCAACCGGCAGTTGCGATAATACAGCAATAATATGTGACCTGCAGGACGATGGATCATGGAAAGAAATAACCAGGATTTCTCATCACAGCCTTGTCCTCTCTGTCGAGTTCAGCGTCGATGGCTGCCATCTGGTGACCAAAAGTTATGATAACAAGGCGAAAATCTGTAGTCAGGAGGCCCCTGGATCATGGCTAGAAGAAGTCACCATTAAACACAATGGGTATATCACCGCAGCCATGTTCAGCGCCGATGGCCGCCATTTAGTGACCGCCAGTCATGATAAAACGGCGAAAATCTGTGGCCGTAAGGCCGATGGAACCTGGGTAAAAAAAGCCACCATAACCCACGAAGATGAGGTCCTATCCGCCACCTTCAGTGCCGATGGTTGCCTTGTGGTGACCGCCAGCAAGGATAACACCGCGCAAATTTATGGTCTGAGCAAAGATGGATCATGGGTAAAAAAAGCCACCGTTATACACGATAAAGCCCTCATCTCAGCCACCTTCTGCGTCGATGGCCGACACCTGGTGACTGCCAGTGAAGATTACACGGTGAGAATCACTGAACTATGGAAGAACGATTGATGATCGAATGAATGTATTTTTGCTCTGAACCGATTAGCAAACACTCAATAGTTTGAACTTCCATGACAAAAGCGAGTCAAACTGATCGAATCACTCGTTCCCACGCTCTGTGGGTGTCGCAAAACTTCAACAGCTCGTTCTCACGCTCTGAAGTCGTCATTCCCGCGAAGGCGGGAATCCAGCGCCAACAGTGGGTCTCTGCCTTCTCGGGGATGACAAGGCCAAGGGGGCACCGGGCAGTATGGTTCTGGTGGTGAGTCAGTGTGGATTCCCGCTTTCGCGGGAATGACGAGAATGAAGCCGGGAATGACGGAAGTCAACCCGTTCCCACGCTGGAGCATGGGAGCCAGAGGTTTTGCGACACCCACGCTCTGTGGGAATGCATACCACACCTGAAAAGCAGACTCTACAGCGTGAGATAGGTATGGGTTCCCACGGCATGGGAACCAGAGTTATCGATTTTGAATGTCTTTTTCTACGCGCGGATAAATATTGACTCTGAAGCTCTGGAGGAGCTGCTCATGACCCCTTTGAACAATAATTCCAGTAATGACGGTTCAACACCTAAGCAGCCTCGACTCGAGCAAGCACCAACGGGCATCATTGCAGGCAGGGATGTTACTGCATATAACCAAAATCAATCTGCATTCTTTTCTTTGCCCGACGAATCAAAAACCATGATTATTCGCTATCTGGGTTTTCGGGAGATTACCCGTTTAGCAAAGGTATGCAAATATCTTCGCGATCTTGTTGAAAACCATAAAGCTCTGGAAAGAGCCTGGTATCGACGGTTCCCTTCACCACACCAATATCAACTGAAGACCATCGCTACTGCAAAAGATGAGCAACAACTCCGTGGCTGGTTGAAGCCATTTGCGAATAAAGACACGGTCGAGTCACTCGTAAAACAACAAAAGAGTACTTATTTTCCAGCTCTGCTCTTTTTCAACAACAGTAAACTGATGTCTCAAAGTGAAACATTTAACTTAAAGACAAAAACCGAAATGACCCATCCTGACAAAATCTCTATAACCACCTTAAGCGCCGATTGCCGCCACTTAGTGACCGCCAGTTTGGATGACACATTGAAGATCTGTAGCCAGGAGACCGATGGATCGTGGAAAGTAAAAGCCTCAACTCCCAATAATGAGGTCAAAAAAGCCATTTTCAGCACCGATAATCGCCATGCGTTGGTCGTCAGTCGTCTCAGGGCAAGAATCTACGGTATGAATGAGGATGGATCATGGGAAGCAAAAGCCACCATTTCCCATAATCGTTGGGTCATCTCAGCCGCATTCAGTGCTGATGGTCGCCATGTATTCACCGCCAGTTTCGATAATACGCTGAAAACCTATGGCCAGAAGAATGATGGATCATGGGAAGCAAAATACATTATTAACTTTGATAATCCGATCAGGTTTGCCAGCTTCAGCACCCATGGCCGTCGTCTATTGGTTGTCAATTCATCTGATGTTGCGACTATCTATGGTCTGCAGGACGATGGATCATTGGAAGCAAAAGCCAGCATTACTGATACGAATAGTGTCAGTCGGGCCCGCCTCAGCTCCGATGGCTGTCATTTGTTGATCCGCGTTGATTATGAGACTTTGAAAATCTACGGTCAGCAGGCCACTGGGTCATGGGAAGTAAAAGCGATCATTACCCATAATGATGTAATCAGGTCAACCACTTTCAGCGAAGATTGCCGCCATCTTGCAACCGCCAGTTTCGATAATACAGCAAAAATATGTGACCTGCAGGACGATGGATCATGGAAAGAAATAACCACGATTTCTCATGATAGTTATGTCCACTCTGTCAAGTTCAGCACCGATGGTTGCCATCTGGTGACCAGAAGTGATGATAAAACGGCGCAAGTCTATAGTCAGGAAACCCCTGGATCATGGGTAAAAAAAGCCATCATTGAACACAATGGGGCTATCACCTCAGCCGGGTTCAGCGCCGATGGCCACCATTTGGTGACCGCCAGTCATGATGAAACAGCGAAAATCTATGGCCATGAGGCCGGTGGTTCCTGGGTAAAAAAAGCCACCATAACCCACAAAGATAAGGTCCGATCCGCCACCTTCAGTACCGATGGTTGCCTTGTGGTGACCGCCAGTGAGGATAACAGCGCGCAAATTTATGGTCTAAGCAAGGATGGATCATGGGTAAAAAAAGCCACCGTTGTACACGATAAAGCCCTCATATCAGCCATCTTCTGCGTCGATGGCCGACATGTGGTGACCACCAGTGAAGATTACAAGGTAAGAATCACTGAACTAGAAGAGCGATTGATCTACGAATGAACGTCTTTTTGCTCAGAACCGATTAGCAAACACTCAATAGTTTGAACTTCCATGACAAAAGCGAGTCAAACTGATCGAATCACTCGTTCCCACGCTCTGTGGGTGTCGCAAAACTTCAACAGCTCGTTCTCACGCTCTGAAGTCGTCATTCCCGCGAAGGCGGGAATCCAGCGCCAACAGTGGGTCTCTGCCTTCTCGGGGATGACAAGGCCAGGGGGGCACCGGGCAGTATGGTTCTGGTGGTGAGTCAGTGTGGATTCCCGCTTTCGCGGGAATGACAAGAACGAAGCCGGGAATGACGGAAGTCAATCCGTTCCCACGCTGGAGCATGGGAGCCAGAGGTTTTGCGACACCCACGCTCTGTGGGAATGCATACCACACCTGAAAAGCAGACTCTACAGCGTGAGATAGGTATGGGTTCCCACGGCATGGGAACCAGAGTTATCGATTTTGTATGTCCTTTTCTATGTGAGGATAAATACTGACTCTGAAGCTCTGAAGGAGCTGCTCATGACCCCTTTGAACAATAATTCCGGTAATGACGGTTCAACACCTGAGCAGCCTCGACTCGAGCAGGCGCCAACTGGCATGGTTGCAGGCAGGGATGTTACTGCATATAACCAAAATCAATCTGCATTCTTTTGTTTGCCCGACGAATCAAAAACCATGATTATTCGCTATCTGGGTTTTCGGGACATTACCCGTTTAGTAAAGGTATGCAAATATTTTCGCGATCTTGTTGAAAACCATAAAGCTCTGGAAAGAGCCTGGTATCAAAGGTTTCCTTCACCACACCTGCATCAATTAAAGACCATCGCTACGACAAAAGATGAGCAACAACTCCGTGATTGGTTGAAGCCGTTTGCGAATAAGGACACTGTCGAGTCACTCGTAAAAAAACAACAGAGTACTTATTTTCCTGCTCTGCTGCTTTTCAACAACAGTAAACTGATGTCTCAATGTGAAACATTTAACTTAGTGACAAAGACCGAAATTACCCATCCTTACCATATCTTGATAGCCACCTTAAGCGCCGATAGCCGCCACTTAGTGACCGTCTGTTTGGATGGTATAGTGAAGATCTGTAGTCAGGAGACCGATGGATCATGGAAAGTAAAAGCCTCCACTCCCGATAATGGTTGGGTCCAAAAAGCCATTTTCAGTACCGATAACCGCCATGTGTTGGTCGTCAGTCGTCTCAGGGCAAGAATCTATGGTATGAATGAGGATGGATCATGGGAAGCAAAAGCCAACATTTCCCATAATCCCTGGATCATCTCAGCCATCACCAGTGCTGATGGTCGTCATGTGGTGATCGCCAGTTTGGATAATACGCTGAAAATCTATGGCCAGAAGATCGATGGATCATGGGAAGCAAAATACATTGTTAATTGTGATGCTTCGACCAGATTGGCCAGTTTCAGCGCCGATGGCCGACATCTGTTGGTTGTCAATACATCTGATGTTGCGACATTCTATGGTCTGGAGAACGATGGATCATTGGAAGCAAAAGCCACCATTGCTGATCCGGGTGGTGTCAATTGGGCTTGCCTCAGCTCCGATGGCCGCCATGCGTTGATCCGCTTTAGACCTAACACTTTGAAAATCTACGGTCGGGAGGCCGGGTCATGGAAAGTAAAAACCACCATTAACCATAATAATTTTGCCAACTCATACTCCTTCAGCGACGATTGCCGCCATCTTGCAACCGCCAGTTCCAATAATACAGCGAAAATATTTGACCTGCAGGATGATGGATCATGGAAAGAAATAACCACGGTTTCTCATAATCATTTTTTCTACTCTCTCAAGTTCAGCGCTGATTCTCGCCGTCTTATGACCGGAAGTGATGATATTACTGTGAAAATCTATGGTCAGGAGACCCCTGGATCATGGGTAGAAGAAGCCACCATTAAACACGATGAGAGGATCATCTCAACCGGGTTCAGCGCCGATAGCCGCCATTTGGTGACCGCCAGTTATGATAAAACAGCGAAAATCTATGGCCGTGAAGCCGGTGGATCCTGGGTAAAAAAAGCCACCATAGTCCACAAAGATTGGGTCCGATCAGCCACCTTCAGTGCCGATGGTTGCCTTGTGGTGACCGCCAGTAAGGATAACACGGCGCAAATTTATGGCCTTGGGAAGGATGGATCATGGGTGAAAAAAGCCACCCTTGTACACGACAGAGCAGTCATCTCGGTCACCTTCTGCGCCGATGGCCGACACCTGGTGACCACCAGTGAAGATTACAAGGTGAGAATCACTGAACTATGGAAGAACGATTGATGAACGAATGAACGTATTTTTGCTCAGAACCGATTAGCAAACAGTGTTGTTGTATCAATAGTTTGAACTTTCATGACAAAACAGAGTCAAACAGATCGAATCACTCATTCCCACGCTGGGACCCACAGGGCCTGAAAGCATGGGAACCAGAGTTATTGATTTTCAATGTGACGATAAATATTGACTCTTAAGGAGCTGCACATGACCCCTTTGAACAATAATTCCGGCGATGACGGTTCACTCTTACCAACACCTGTGCAGTTGCGACTCGAGCAAGCGCCAACGGGCATCGTTGCAGGCAGGGATGTTACTGCATATAACCAAAATCAATCTTCATTCTTCCGTTTGCCCGATGAAATAAAAACCAGGATTATTCACTATCTGGGTTTCCGGGAGATTACCCGTTTAGCAAAGGTATGCAAATATCTTTGCGACCTTTTAGAAAACCATAAAACTCTGGAAAGAGAATGGTATCGCCGGTTTCCTTCCCCACACCAACATCTACTAAAGACCATAGCTACTACAAAAGATGAGCAACAACTCCGTG
Organism: Endozoicomonas sp. ALD068; assembly: GCF_049310145.1. Taxonomy (NCBI): domain Bacteria; kingdom Pseudomonadati; phylum Pseudomonadota; class Gammaproteobacteria; order Oceanospirillales; family Endozoicomonadaceae; genus Endozoicomonas; species Endozoicomonas sp. ALD068. The sequence goes on along the minus strand of NZ_JBLYNU010000004.1, from coordinate 5,455,704 downwards.
ACTGGTTGAAGCCGTTTGCGAATAAAGACACTGTCGAGTCACTCGTAAAACAGCAAAAGAGTACTTGTTTTCCTGCTCTGCTCCTTTTTAACAACAGTAAACTGATGTCTCAATGTGAAACATTTAACTTAGAGGCAAAAAACGAAGTTACCCATCACAGCAAAATCTTAGCAGTCACTTTAAGCGCCGATGGCCGCCACCTGGTGACCGCCAGTTTGGATAATACAGTGAAGATCTGTAGCCAGGAGAGCGATGGATCATGGAAAGTAAAAGCCTCCACTTCCGGTAATGGTTGGATCAAAGAAGCCGTTTTCAGCGTCGATAGCCGCCATCTGTTGGTCATCAGTCGTCGCAAGGCGGTGATCTATGGTATGAGGGAGGATGGATCATGGGAAGCAAAAGCCACCATTTCCCATAATGGTTGGGTCTTCTCAGCCGCACTCAGTGCTGATGGTCGCCATGCGTTGACCGCCAGTATGGATAATACGCTGAAAATCTATGGCCAGAATACCGATGGATCATGGGAAGCAAAATACATTATTAACTGTGATACTCCGATCAGGTTGGCCAACTTCACCGCCGATGGTCGTCATCTGTTGGTTGTCAATGCATCTGACGTTGCGACAATCTATGATCTGGAGGTCGATGGATCATTGCAAGCAAAAGCCACCATTACTGATCCGGATGGTGTCAATTGGGCCTGCCTCAGCTCTGATGGCCGTTATGCGCTGATCCGCATTGGACATGAAACTTTGAAAATCTGCAGTCAGGAAGCCACTGGGTCATGGGAAGTCAAAGCCACCATTAACCATAATAATTTTGTTCACTCACACTCCTTCAGCGACGATTGCCGCCATCTTGCAACCGCCAGTTTCGATAATACAGCGAAAATATGTGACCTGCAGGACGATGGATCATGGAAAGAAATAACCACGATTTATCACGATCGTTTTGTCCACTCTGTCAAGTTCAGCGCCGATGGTCGTCATCTGGTGACCATCGGTGATGATAAAACGGCGCAAGTCTATAGTCAGGAGAACCCCGGATCATGGGCAAAAAAAGCCACCATTGAACACAATGATCATATCACGTCAGCCGGGTTCAGCGCCGATGGCCGCCATTTGGTGACCACCAGTTATGATAAAACAGCGGAAATCTATGGCCATGAGGCCGATGGATCCTGGGTAAAAAAAGCCACCATAGTCCACAAAGATAAGGTCCGATCCGCCACTTTCAGCGCCGATGGTTGCCTTGTGGTGACCGCCAGTGAGGATAACACCGCGCAAATTTATGGTCTGGGGAAGGATGGATTATGGATAAAAAAAACCACCGTTGTACACGATAAAGCCGTCATCTCAGCCACCTTCTGCGTCGATGGCCGACACCTGGTGACCGCCAGCAAAGATCACAAGGTGAGAATCACTGAACTATTGAAGAACGATTGATGATCGGATGAACGTATTTTTACTCTGAACCGATTAGCAAACAGCGTTATATCAATAGATTGAACTTCCATGACAAAACCGAGTCAAACAGATCGAATCAATTTAACAACTCGTTCCCACGCTCTGAGGGTGTCGCAAAACTTCAACAGCTCGTTCTCACGCTCTGAATTCGTCATTCCCGCGAAGGCGGGAATCCAGCGCCAACGGTGGATCTCTGCCTTCTCGGGGATGACAAGGCCGGGGGACACCGGGCAGTAGGGTTCTGGTGGAGAGTCAGTGTGGATTCCCGCCTTCGCGGGAATGACGAGAATGAAGCCGGAAATGACGAGAATGCAGCCGGGAATGACGAGAATGAAGCCGGGAATGACGAGAATGAAGCCGGCAATGACGGGAGTCAACGCGTTCCCACGCCGGAGAGAGTTTTGCGACACCCTCGCTCTGCGTGGGAATGCATACCTTCCCTGAAAAGCGGACTCTACAGCGTGAGATAGGTATGGATTTCCGCACGGGGACCCACTGGGCCTGAAAGCATGGAAACCAGAGTTATCCATTTCGAATGTCCTTTTCTACGCGCGGATAAATATTGACTCTGAAGCTCTGGAGGAGCTGCACATGACCCCTTTGAACAATAATTCCAGCAATGACGGTTCACTCTCACCAACACCCAAACAGCCTGGACTCGAGCAAGCGCCAACGGGCACCCTTGCAGGCAGCGATGTTACTGCATATAACCAAAATCAATCTTCATTCTTCTCTTTGCCCGACGAATCAAAAACCATGATTATTCGCTATCTGGGTTTTCGGGAGATTACCCGTTTAGCAAAGGTATGCAGATACCTTCGCGATCTTGTTGAAAACCATAACGCTCTGGAAAGAGCCTGGTATCGCCGGTTTCCTTCACCACACCAATATCAACTGGAGAACATCGCTACCGCAAAAAATGAGCAACAACTCTGTGACTGGTTGAAACCGTTTGCGAATAAGGACACTGTCGAATCACTCGTAAAACAACAAAAGAGTACTTCTTTTCCTGCTCTGCTCCTTTTCAATAACAGTAAACTGATGTCTCAATGTGAAACATTTAACTTAGAGGCAAAAAACGAAATTACTCATCCCAGCAAGATCTCAGTCGTCTCCTTAAGCGCCGATGGCCGTAACTTAGTGACCGCCAGTGTGGATAACACAGTGAAGATCTGTAGTCAGGAGACCGATGGATCATGGAAAGTAAAAGCCTCCATTCCCAGAAATAGTTGGGTCTATGAAGCCTTTTTCAGCACCGATAACCGCCATGTGTTGGTCATCAGTCGTTTCAGGGTGGAAATCTATGGTATGAAGGAGGATGGATCATGGGAAGCAAAAGCCACCATTACCCATAATTTTTTGGTCTTCTCAGCCACCTTCAGTGCTGATGGTCACCACGCGTTGACCGCCAGTTCCGGTACGCTGAAAGTCTATGGCCAGAAGACCGATGGATCATGGGAAGCAAAACACATTATTAACTGTGATACTCCGATCAGATTGGCCAGCTTCAGCGCCAATGGCTGTCATCTGCTGGTTGTCAATACATCTGACGTTGCGACAATCTATGGTCTGGAGGTCGATGGATCATTGCAAGCAAAAGCCACCATTACTGATCCGGGTGGTGTCAATTGGGCCTGCCTCAGCTCTGATGGCCGTTATGCGCTGATCCGCATTGGACATGAAACTTTGAAAATCTGCGGTCAGGAGGCCATTGGGTCATGGGAAGTCAAAGCCACCATTAACCATAATCATTTTGTCCACTCACACATCTTCAGCGACGATTGCCGCCATCTTGCAACCGTCAGTTCCGATAATACAACGAAAATATGTGACCTGCTGGACGATGGATCATGGAAAGAAATAACCACGATTTCTCATGATATTTTTTTCTACTCTGTCAAGTTCAGCGCCGATGGTCGTCATCTGGTGACCGGAAGAGATGATAATACGGCGCAAGTCTATAGTCAGGAGAACCCCGGATCATGGGCAAAAAAAGCCACCATTGAACACAATGATCATATCACGTCAGCCGGGTTCAGTGCCGATGGCCGCCATTTAGTGACCGCCAGTTTTGATAAAACAGCGAAAATCTATGGACTTGAGGCCGGTGGATCCTGGGTAAAAAAAGCCACCATAGCCCACAAAGATAGGGTCCGATCAGCCACCTTCAGTGCCGATGGTTGCCTTGTGGTGACCGCCTGTGACGATAACACCGCGCAAATTTATGGTCTGGGGAAGGATGGATTATGGGTAAAAAAAACCACCGTTGTACACGATAAAGCCGTCATCTCAGCCACCTTCTGCGTCGATGGCCGACACCTGGTGACTGCCACTGAAGATCACAAGGTGAGAATCACTGAGCTATCGAAGAACGATTGATGATCGGATGAACGTATTTTTACTCTGAACCGATTAGCAAACAGCGTTATATCAATAGATTGAACTTCCATGACAAAACCGAGTCAAACAGATCGAATCAATTTAACAACTCGTTCCCACGCTCTGAGGGTGTCGCAAAACTTCAACAGCTCGTTCTCACGCTCTGAAGTCGTCATTCCCGCGAAGGCGGGAATCCAGCGCCAACGGTGGATCTCTGCCTTCTCGGGGATGACAAGACCAGGGGGACACTGGGCAGTAGGGTTCTGGTGGAGAGTCAGTGTGGATTCCCGCCTTCGCGGGAATGACGAGAATGAAGCCGGGAATGACGAGAATGAAGCCGGAAATGACGAGAATGAAGCCGGGAATGACGAGAATGAAGCCGGGAATGACGAGAATGAAGCCGGGAATGACGAAAATGAAGCCGGGAATGACGGTAGTCAACTCGTTCCCACGCTGAGACCCACAGGGCCTGAAAGCATGGGAACCAGACTTATTCATTTTAAATATCCTTTTTCTATGCGGGGATAAATATTAACTCTAAAGCTCTGGAGGAGCTGCTCTTGATCCCTTTGAACCAAAGTTCCAGCAATGACGGTTTACTCTCGCCAACAACTGAGCAGTCTCGACTCGAGCTAGCGCCAACGGGTGTCAGCGCAAGCAGGGACGTTAGTGTGTATAACCAAAATCAGTCTTCATTCTTCTCTTTGCCCGACGAATCAAAAGCCATGATTATTCGCTATGTGGGTTTTCGGGAGATTACCCGTTTAGCAAAGGTATGCAAATATCTTCGTGATCTTGTTAAAAATGATAAATCTATGGAAAGAGCATGGTATCGCCGGTTTCCTTCACCACACCAATATCAACTAAAGACCATCGTTACCACAAAAGATGAGCAGCAACTCCGTGATTGGTTGAAGCCGTTTGCGAATAAAGACACTGTCGAGTCACTCGTAAAACAACGACTGAGTACTTATTTTCCTGCTCTGCTCCTTTTCAATAACAGTAAACTGATGTCTCAATGTGAAACATTTAACTTAGAGGCAAAAAACGAAATTACTCATCCCAGCAAGATCTCAGTCGTCACCTTAAGCGCCGATGGCCGTAACTTAGTGACCGCCAGTGTGGATAACACAGTGAAGATCTGTAGTCAGGAGACCGATGGATCATGGAAAGTAAAAGCCTCCATTCCCAGGAATAGTTGGGTCTATGAAGCCTTTTTCAGCACCGATAACCGCCATGTGTTGGTCATCAGTCGTTTCAGGGCGGAAATCTATGGTACGAAGGAGGATGGATCATGGGGAGCAAAAGCCACCATTCCCCATAATCGTATGATCCTTTCAGCCGCATTCAGTGATGGTGGTCGCTATGCGTTGACCGCCAGTTTGGATGATACGCTGAAAGTCTATGGCCAGAAGACCGATGGATCATGGGAAGCAAAATACATTATTCACTGTGATACTCCGATCAGATTGGCCAGCTTCAGCGCCGATGGCTGTCGTCTGTTGGTTATCAATATATCAGACGTTGCGACAATCTACGGTCAGGAGGACGATGGATCATTGCAGGCAAAAGCCACCATTACTGATCCGAGTGGTGTCAATTGGGCCAGCCTCAGCCCCGATGGCCGTCATGCGTTGATACGCGTTGGACATAACACTATGAAAATCTGCAGTCAGGAGGCCATTGGGTCATGGGAAGTCAAAGCCACCATTAACCATAATCATTTTGTCCACTCACACTTCTTCAGCGACGATTGTCGCCATCTTGCAACCGTCAGTTTCGATAATGAAACGAAAATATGTGACCTGCAGGACGATGGATCATGGAAAGAAATAACCACGATTTCTCATGATAATAATTTCTACTCTGTCAAGTTCAGCGCCGATAGTCGCCATCTGGTGACCGGAAGTTATGATAATACTGCGCAAGTCTATGGTCAGGAGACCCCTGGATCATGGGTAAAAAAAGCAACCATTAAACACAATGGGGATATCATATCAGCCAGGTTCAGTGCCGATGGCCGCCATTTAGTGACTGCCAGTTATGATAAAACAGCGAAAGTCTATGGACTTGAGGCCGGTGGATCCTGGGTAAAAAAAGCCACCATAGCCCACAAAAACAGGGTCCGATCAGCCACCTTCAGTGCCGATGGTTGCCTTGTGGTGACCGCCTGTGACGATAACACCGCGCAAATTTATGGTCTGGGGAAGGATGGATTATGGGTAAAAAAAACCACCGTTGTACACGATAAAGCCGTCATCTCAGCCACCTTCTGCGTCGATGGCCGACATCTGGTGACCACCAGTGAAGATCACAAGATGAGAATCACCGAACTATGGAAAAACAATTGATGATCGGATGAACGTATTTTTACTCTGAACCGATTAGCAAACAGCGTTATATCAATAGATTGAACTTCCATGACAAAACCGAGTCAAACAGATCGAATCAATTTAACAACTCGTTCCCACGCTCTGAGGGTGTCGCAAAACTTCAACAGCTCGTTCTCACGCTCTGAAGTCGTCATTCCCGCGAAGGCGGGAATCCAGCGCCAACGGTGGATCTCTGCCTTCTCGGGGATGACAAGGCCAGGGGGACACTGGGCAGTAGGGTTCTGGTGGAGAGTCAGTGTGGATTCCCGCCTTCGCGGGAATGACGAGAATGAAGCCGGGAATGACGAGAATGAAGCCGGAAATGACGAGAATGAAGCCGGGAATGACGAGAATGAAGCCGGGAATGACGAAAATGAAGCCGGAAATGACGGTAGTCAACTCGTTCCCACGCTGAGACCCACAGGGCCTGAAAGCATGGGAACCAGACTTATTCATTTTAAATATCCTTTTTCTATGCGGGGATAAATATTAACTCTAAAGCTCTGGAGGAGCTGCTCTTGATCCCTTTGAACCAAAGTTCCAGCAATGACGGTTTACTCTCGCCAACAACTGAGCAGTCTCGACTCGAGCAAGTGCCAACGGGTGTCAGCGCAGGCAGGGACGTTAGTGTGTATAACCAAAATCAGTCTTCATTCTTCTCTTTGCCCGACGAATCAAAAACCATGATTATTCGCTATCTGGGTTTTCGGGAGATTACCCGTTTAGCAAAGGTATGCAGATACCTTCGCGATCTTGTTGAAAACCATAACGCTCTGGAAAGAGCCTGGTATCGCCGGTTTCCTTCACCACACCAATATCAACTGGAGAACATCGCTACCGCAAAAAATGAGCAGCAACTCTGTGACTGGTTGAAACCGTTTGCGAATAAGGACACTGTCGAATCACTCGTAAAACAACAAAAGAGTACTTCTTTTCCTGCTCTGCTCCTTTTCAATAACAGTAAACTGATGTCTCAATGTGAAACATTTAACTTACAGACAAAGATCGAAATTACCCATCCTGATGATATCTTTGTAGTCACCTTAAGCGCCAATAGCCGCCACTTAGTGACCACCAGTGTAGATGGTACAGTGAAGATCTGTAGTCAGGAGACCGATGGATCATGGAAAGTAAAAGCCTCCACTCCCACGAATGGTTGGGTCTATGAAGCCTTTTTCAGCACCGATAACCGACATGTGTTGACCGTCAGTCGTTCCAGGGTGGAAATCTATGGTATGAAGGAGGATGGATCATGGGAAGCAAAAGCCACCATTGCCCATAATTTTTGGGTCTTCTCAGCCACCTTCAGTACTGATGGTCACCATGCGTTGACCGCCATTTCCGATACGCTGAAAGTCTATGGCCAGAAGACCGATGGATCATGGGAAGTAAAACACATTATTAACTGTGATACTCCGATCAGATTGGCCAGCTTCAGCGCCAATGGCTGTCATCTGCTGGTTGTCAATACACCTGACGTTGCGACTATCTATGGTCTGGAGGACGATGGCTCATTGCAAGCAAAAGCCACCATTACTGATCTGGGTAGTGTCGATTGGGCCTGCCTCAGCTCCGATGGTTGTCATGCTTTGATATGCGTTGGACACAACACTATGAAAATCTGCGGTCAGGAGGCCATTGGGTCATGGGAAGTCAAAGCCACCATTAACCATAATAATTTTGTCCACTCACACACCTTCAGCGACGATTGCCGCCATCTTGCAACCGTCAGTTCCGATAATACAACGAAAATATGTGGCCTGCTGGACGATGGATCATGGAAAGAAATAACCACGATTTCTCATGATATTTTTTTCTACTCTGTCAAGTTCAGCGCCGATGGTTGCCATCTGGTGACCGGAAGAGATGATAATACGGCGCAAGTCTATAGTCAGGAGAACCCCGGATCATGGGCAAAAAAAGCCACCATTGAACACAATGATCATATCACGTCAGCAGGGTTCAGTGCCGATGGCCGCCATTTAGTGACCGCCAGTTTTGATAAAACAGCGAAAATCTATGGACTTGAGGCCGGTGGATCCTGGGTAAAAAAAGCCACCATAGCCCACAAAGATAGGGTCCGATCAGCCACCTTCAGTGCCGATGGTTGCCTTGTGGTGACCGCCTGTGACGATAACACCGCGCAAATTTATGGTCTGGGGAAGGATGGGTCTTGGGTAAAAAAAGCCACCGTCGTACACGATAAAGCCGTCATCTCAGCCACCTTCGGCGTCGATGGCCGACATCTGGTGACCACCAGTGAAGATCACAAGGTGAGAATCACTGAACTATGGAAGAACGATTGATGATCGGATGAACGTATTTTTACTCTGAACCGATTAGCAAACAGCGTTATATCAATAGATTGAACTTCCATGACAAAACCGAGTCAAACAGATCGAATCAATTTAACAACTCGTTCCCACGCTCTGAGGGTGTCGCAAAACTTCAACAGCTCGTTCTCACGCTCTGAAGTCGTCATTCCCGCGAAGGCGGGAATCCAGCGCCAACGGTGGATCTCTGCCTTCTCGGGGATAACAAGGCCAGGGGGACACCGGGCAGTAGGGTTCTGGTGGAGAGTCAGTGTGGATTCCCGCCTTCGCGGGAATGACGAGAATGAAGCCGGGAATGACGGTAGTCAACTCGTTCCCACGCTGAGTCCCACAGGACCTGAAAGCATGGGAACCAGACTTATTCATTTTAAATATCCTTTTTCTATGCGGGGATAAATATTAACTCTAAAGCTCTGGAGGAGCTGCTCTTGATCCCTTTGAACCAACGTTCCAGCAATGACGGTTTACTCTCGCCAACAACTGAGCAGTCTCGACTCGAGCAAGCGCCAACGGGTGTCAGCGCAGGCAGGGACGTTAGTGTGTATAACCAAAATCAGTCTTCATTCTTCTCTTTGCCCGACGAATCAAAAACCATGATCATTCGCTATCTGGGTTTTCGGGAGATTACCCGTTTAGCAAAGGTATGCAGATACCTTCGCGATCTTGTTGAAAACCATAACGCTCTGGAAAGAGCCTGGTATCGCCGGTTTCCTTCACCACACCAATATCAACTGGAGAACATCGCTACCGCAAAAAATGAGCAGCAACTCTGTGACTGGTTGAAACCGTTTGCGAATAAGGACACTGTCGAATCACTCGTAAAACAACAAAAGAGTACTTCTTTTCCTGCTCTGCTCCTTTTCAATAACAGTAAACTGATGTCTCAATGTGAAACATTTAACTTACAGACAAAGACCGAAATTACCCATCCTAATGATATCTTTGTAGTCACCTTAAGCGCCGATAGCCGCCACTTAGTGACCGTCAGTTTGGATAACACAGTGAAGATCTGTAGTCAGGAGACCGATGGATCATGGAAAGTAAAAGCCTCCATTCCCAGGAATGGTTGGATCTATGAAGCCTTTTTCAGCGCCGATAACCGGCATGTGTTGGTCGTCAGTCGTTTGAGGGTGGAAATCTATGGTACGAAGGAGGATGGATCATGGGAAGCAAAAGCCAACATTTCCCATAATAATTCCGTCATTTCAGCCACTTTCAGTGCTGATGGTCGCCATGTGTTGACCGCCAGTTTCGATAATACGCTGAAAGTCTATGGCCAGAAGACCGATGGATCATGGGAAGCAAAATACATTATTAACTGTGATACTTCGATCAAGTGGGCCAGCTTCAGTGCCGATGGCCGTCATCTGTTGGTTGTCAATACATCTGACGTTGCGACAATCTATGGTCAGGAGGACGATGGCTCATTGCAAGCAAAAGCCACCATTACTGATCCGGGTAGTGTCGATTGGGCCCGCCTCAGCTCCGATGGCCGTCATGCGTTGATACGCGTTGGACATAACACTATGAAAATCTGCGGCCAGCAGGCCATTGGGTCATGGGAAGTCAAAGCCACCATTAACCATAATAATTTTGTCCACTCACACGCCTTCAGCGACGATTGCCGCCATCTTGCAACCGTCAGTTTTGATAATACAACGAAAATATGTGACCTGCAGGATGATGGATCATGGAAAGAAATAACCAGCATTTCTCATGATGGTTTTATCTACTCAGTCGAGTTCAGTGCCGATGGCCGCTATCTGATTATCAGAAGTGAAGATAACAAGGCGAAAGTCTATGGTCAGGAGACCCCTGGATCATGGGTAATAGAAACCACCATTAAACACAATGCGAGTATCACCGCAACCAGGTTCAGCGCCGATGGCCGCCATTTAGTGACCGCCAGTGGTGATAAAACGGCGAAAATCTATGGCCTTGGGGCCGGTGGATTGTGGGTAAAAAAAACCACCATTGTCCACGAAGGTTGGATCCGATCAGCCACTTTCAGTGCCGATGGATGCCTTGTGGTGACCGCCAGTGAGGATAACACGGCGCAAATTTATGGTCTGGGGAAGGACGGAACATGGGTAAAAAAAACCACCGTTGTACACAACAGTGCAGTCATCTCAGCCACCTTCTGCGCCGATGGCCGACACCTGGTGACCGCCAGCAAAGATCACAAGGTGAGAATCACTGAACTATGGAAGAACGATTGATAATCGAATGAATGTATTTTTTCTCAGAACCGATCAGCAAACAGCGTTATATGAAAAGCCCTCTGGCAATTTTTTCACTGGGCTCTCAATGGAAAAATTTCTTTCTATCATTTCCCGTGATCAAGACCCTGTTCGTTTGCGTTGAGCTCAGGTTTTCTTAGTTTCACTGACCTCAATGTTATGAACTCCCACTACAAAACCAACTCTAAATATCGAATGTATTTTGAATGTCTTTTTCTATGCAAGGATAAATAATGACTCTGGAACCAGGGAGGAATCGGGTATGGATCCCATGAACAGCCATTCCAGCATCGGCGTTTCAAACCCGCCAACACCCGGGCAACCTTTACCGGAGGAAGCACCAACGGGTGTCAGTGCAGGCAGGGACGTTACTGTATATGACCAAAATCAATCTTTATTCTTCTGTTTGCCCGACGAAAAAAAAACTATGATTATCGGCTACCTGGGCTTTCGAGAGATTACCCGCCTAAAAGAGGTATGCAGATATTTTTGCGATCTTGTTGAAAACCATAAACTTCTGGAAAAAGCCTGGTATCGCCGATTTTCTTCACCACACCAAAATCAACTAAAGACCATCGTTAAGTCAAAAGATGAGCAACAACTCCGTGACTGGTTGAGTCCTTTTGCACCTCAGGGCACTGTCGAGTCAATGGTAAAACAACGACTGAGTACTTATTTTCCTGCTCTGCTTCTTTTTAACAACAGCAGTCTGATGTCTGACTGTGAACAATTCAAGTTAGTGAAAAAAAACGAAATCTCCCATTTTGACGAGGTCTACACAGCCAGCTTCAGCGCTGATGCCAGCTTTATCATGACCAGTAACGATGGTTCGTTGACAATCTGTGACCGGAAGACCGATGGATCATGGGAAGCAAAAGACACTATTAACCTTGATGGTCCAGTCTTTGCGGCCAGCTTCAGCTCTGATACCTGTTATCTTCTGACTTCCGATGGAGATAACTCTGAGACTGCGAAAATCCATGCTCAGGAGAAAGATGGATCATGGGAAGTAAAAGCTACCACCACCCAAGAGGGTGGTATCATTTCAGCCACCTTCAGCCCCGATGGCCGCTATCTGTTGACCATCAGTCAGTATAATTTGGTGAAAATCCATGGTCAGGAGACCGATGGATTATGGAAAGAAAAAGCCGCTTATAAGCATGATGATACGATCATTTCGTTCAGCTTCAGCTCAGACAGTCGTCATTTGTTGATCGCCAGTTCATATAACACAGTGACAATCTATGGTCTGGAGGACGATGGATCCTGGGATGTAAAAGCCACCATTACCCATGAGGGTAAGATCTTCTCAGCCACCTTCAGCGCCGATAACCGCCGTCTGGTCACCACCGCTGATGATCGCACGGCAAAAATCTGTGACCTGCAGGACGATGGGTCATGGAGAGAAACAGCCACAATTGCTCATGACGATACTGTCTTCTCAACCATATTAAGCCACGATAGCTGCTATTTGGTGACCATCACCCAAAGAAAAGTCAGAATTTTTCATGATAATGCGATCTACTCAGCCAGCTTCATCGCCGATAGCCGCCATCTGGTAAGCGCCAGTGAAGATAACTCGGCAAAAGCCCATAGCCATAAGGCGGCTGGATCATGGGTGAAAAATGCCACCATTTCTCACAAGAAGGGCATCCACTCAGCCACCCTTAGCCCCGATGGCCAGCATCTGGCGATCAACGGCACTGATAACAAGGTAATAATCTATGGCCTGGGGGAAGATGGATCATGGAAGAAAGAAACCGTCATTTGCCACAAAGGTCATTTCTCAGAAGCCACCTTCAGTCCTGATGGTACCCATCTGGTGACGTGGGCCGATAATGACAAAACGGCAAAAATTTATGGTCTGGGTCCCGAGGGAACATGGCTAAAAAAAGCCATCATTTCTCACGAGGAGAGCATCTCCTCAGCTACCTTCAGCCCCGATGGCCGACATGTGTTGACCATCAGTAATGATCACAAGGTAAGAATCACTGAACTGCAGAAACTTTGATGAGCTAATGAGTGTAAAACCCATTGACTGCAGACGGCTATCAGACAGAAATGCTTTTTGCAGGAATGAATTTTCCCGGACCAGGACTCTTCTTTTTCTTAATTCCACTGACTTCAATATTTTGAACTTCCATTTCAAAACCGACTCTAACAGACCTGATCCATTTTGAGCCTCCTTTTCTATGGGAGGATAAATATTGACTTTGAAGCCGTTGAGGAATCGGGCATGGACCCAATGAACAGCCATTTAAGCACCGACGTTTCAAACCCGCCAACACCCAGGCATTCCGAACCGGAGGAAGCACCAATGGGTGTCAGTGCAGGAAGGGACGTTACTGTATATGACCAAAATCAATCTTTATTCTTCTGTTTGCCCAACGAAACAAAATCTATGGTTATTCGCTATTTGGGTCTTCGAGAGATTACCCGTTTAGTAACGGTATGCAAATATCTTCGCGATCTTGTTGAAAACGATAAAGCTCTGGAAAGAGCATGGATTCGCCGATTTCCTTCACCATACCAATATCAACTAAAGACCCTCGTTACGGCAAAAGATGAGCAACAACTCCGTGACTGGCTGAAGCCGTCTGCGAATGAAGACACTGTCGAGTCACTCGTAAAACATCGAGATAGCGCTTATTTTCATGCTCTGGTCCTTTTTAACAAGAGTAAACTGATGTCTCAGTGTAAAAAATTCCACCTGGTGAAAAAAGCAACCATTATCCATCGTCACGATGTGGAGACAGCTACTCTAAGCACCGATAACCGCTATCTAGTGACCGCCAGTTTGGATAGTAATGTGAAAATCTGTGCCCGGGAGGCCGATGGATCATGGAAAGAAAAAACGACCATTTCCCATAATTGTTGGGTCATATCAGCCACCTTTAGTGCCGATGGCCGTCAATTGGTGACCGCCAGCCGTGATCACACAGCGAAAATCTGTAGTGAAAGAGATGATGGCTCATGGGAAGTAGAAACCACCATTTCCCATAATAGTTGGATCAACACATCGAGCTTCAGTGCTGATGGCAGCCACGTGGTGACTGCCAGTCACGATCACACGGCAAAAATCTGTGGTCGGGACGACGATGGATCATGGTCAATAAAAGCCACCATTCAACATGATGGTCCGGTCAAATCAGCCAGCTTCAGCTGCGATGGCCGTCATGTCCTGACCGCAAGTATCGATCACATGGCAAAAATCTATGTCCGGAAAGCTAATGGGTCATGGGAAGAAAAGACCACCATCGCCCATGAGGATAAAGTCTTCTCAGCCAGTTTCAGCGCCGATGGCCGATATGTAGTGACTGCGGGTGAAGATCACACGGCAAAAATCTACGGCCTCCAGGACGATAGTTCATGGGAAGAAAAAGCCACCATTAGTCATGAGGGTGCAGTCTACTCAGCCTCCTTCAGCCTCGATGGCCTCCATGTAGTCACTGCCAGTAAAGATAACACGGCAACAATCTATGGTCTGAAGGCCTCTGGATCATGGGAAAAAGAAGCCACCATTAACCACATCAGGGCAGCCACTTCAGCCAACTTCAGCGCCGATGGCCGCCATGTGGTGACCACCAGTGCTGACAATACGTCGAAAATCTATGGCCTCCGGGCCGATGGGTCATGGGTAGAAAAACTTACCATCACCCACGACGATTGGGTCCTGTCAGCCACCTTCAGCCCCGATGGGTGCCTCGTGGTGACCGCGAGTTGCGACAAAAAGGCGAAAATTTATGGTCTGGGACACAATGGATCATGGGTAATAAAAGCCATCATTTCTCACAAGAGGCCGATTACCTCAGCCACCTTCAGCACCGATGGCCGATATATAGTGACCGCCAGTGAAGATTACACGGCTAGAATCACTGAACTACGTGGGAGCAATTGATTATCGAATCAGCCTGAAGGGGTCATTCTGCCGCTGCAAAGTCGCCCATTCTTTACCGTTAAGGAGAGTCTTATGTCGTTTTCAGTTAAAAATAAAGTCGTGTTGGTAACAGGTGCCAATCGAGGGATTGGAGAAGGTTTTGTAAAGATTTTATTGGCACAGGGCGCTAAATCCATTTACGCCGCTGCTCGTGATCTGGATAATTTGCCGTCAGTCATTGCCCTTGACCCCCGGGTGATTAAGCCCATCCAGTTGGATGTAACGAATAACGCGCATGTGACCAACGTGAGGGAATCCGTACCAGAGCTGGATATTCTTATTAACAATGCGGGGATTGCCACAGGAATCCACACCACCGAGCCCGGAGCCCTTGAGGTGGCACGCAAAGAAATGGAAGTAAATTTATTGGGTCCAATGGCGCTGACCCATGCTTTACTGCCGAAATTAAAAGCGTCTAATCAAGCGGCCATAATTAATATTTCGTCCATTGCTGCCATAAGTAATTTCCCATCTTTAGGGCCTTATTCAGCAACAAAAGCAGCATTGCATTCTTACACTCAGGGGTTGCGAGCAGATTTAAGCGGGTTTGGGATACGGGTTTTAGGGGTCTATCCCGGCCCAACGGACACTCGCCTGGCTGAAGGCATTGAGATGGATAAACCTGCTCCTGAAGAGGTGGCAATCAGAACATTCGAAAGTTTAGATGCCGGGGTTAGTGATGTATTTCCTGATGATTTTGCCAATCAAATGTATTCTATCTTTTTAGATAAACCTCAAAAATTAGAAGCTTTTTTTGCTGAAATGACCGCGCAAAGTGAATAATAGTTTCTTGCACGGACTGTTTCTAAATGAACAGTAATTAAGCTTAATTTTGGTGAGAACCAATTAAAAAATAGCGTTATATCGAAAGCCCGGTGGCAATTTTTGCACCGGGCTCTTAATAAAAAAATTTCTTCCTGCCATTTTCCCGGATCAGGGCTTTTTTTTTCTTGGTTACACTGACCTCAGTATTTTGAACTTTCATTATAAAACCGACTCTAACTGATCGAATCCATTTTGAATGACCTTTTTAAGCAAGGATAAATACTGACATTGGAGCTCTGGAGAAGCCCGGCATGAACCCTTTGAACAACTCTTCCAGCAATGACGGTTCACTCTCGCCAACACCCAAGAGACCTCGACTGGAGGGAGCACCGACAGGTGTCAGTGCCGACAGGGACGTTGCTGTATATAACCAAAATCAATCTTCATTCTTCCGTTTGCCCGACGAAACAAAATCTATGATCATTCGCTATTTGGGTCTTCGAGAGATTACCCGTTTAGTAAGGGTATGCAAATATCTTCGTGATCATGTTGAAAATAATAAGGCTCTGGAAAGAGCATGGATTCGCCGGTTTCCTTCAGCACACCAATATCAACTAAAGACTATCGTTACAGCAAAAGATAAGAAACAACTCAGTAATTGGTTGCAGCCATTAGCGAATAAAGGCACGGTCAAGTCACTCATAAAACAACGAAAGAGCAGTTATTTTCCTGCTCAGTTACTTTTCATCAACAGTAAGCTGATGTCTCAATGTGAAAAATTTCACAGGGTGACCAGAAAAAAAAATAACCTTAATTACCAGATCACCACAACCGCCTTCAGTCCCGATGGTTGCCACTTGGTAACCGCCAGTATGGGTAAGGTGAGAATCTATGGCCGCAAGACCGATGGATCATGGAAAACAAAAGCCACCATTTCCCATGAGAATTGGGTCAGATCAGCCTCCTTCAGTCCAGATAGCAGGCATCTGGTGACCGCCAGTTATGATCGCACATCGAGAATCTGTGGTCTGGGAGACGATGGCTTATGGGAAGTAAAGACCATCATTTCCCATAAATTTTCGGCCAGATCGGCCAACTTCAGTGCTGATGGCCGCCATCTGGTGACTGCCAGTATGGATGAGACGATGAAAATTTATGGTCTGAAGACCGATGGATCATGGGAAGAAATAGCCACTATCAAACATAATGGTCCGGTTACCTCAGCCAGCTTGAGCGCCGATTGCCGTCATTTGCTGGTCGACGGTTTTGATAGAAATGCCACAGTCTATGGTCAGGAGGAAGATGGATCATGGAAAGTAAAAGGCACCATTACTCATGAGGGTATTGTCTACTCAGCCACCTTCAGCGGCGATGAACGTCATCTGGTAACCGCCAGTGAAGATTGTTCGGCCAAAATCTGTGCCCTGCAGGCCGATGGATCATGGAAAGAGATAGTCAAAATTTCTCATGATGATGTGGTCTACTCAGCCACCTTCAGCACAGATGGCAGCTATCTGGTGACCGCCAGTGAAGATGGTACGGCAAAAATCTATGGTCAAGAGACCCCCGGGTCGTGGGTAAAAGAGGCCACCATTAAACACAAACAATCAGTCATCTCAGCTAACTTTAGTCCCGATGGCCGCCACCTGGTGACCACCAGTAAAGATCACAGGGCAAAAATCTATGGCCGGGAGATCTCCGGATCATGGAAAAAAAAAGCCACCATTGCCCACAAAGGCTGGGTTCGACCAGCCGCCTTTAGTGCTGATGGTTGCCATGTCGTAACGACCGCCATAGGTGACAAAAAGGCAAAAATTTATGGACCAGGGGCCAATGGATCATGGGTAAAAAAAGCCACTATTCGACACAAGGAGAAGCTCAGATTCGCCATCATCAGCGCCGATAGCCGACATGTGTTGACCGTCGATGAATATATCACGACGAAAATGACTGAACTAAGGAAGAAGGAATAAGCTGTTCAATATTTTGAACTTCCATAACCAAACCGACTCTAATAGATCGAATCAATTTCGAATGTCCTTTCCAGGCAAGGATGAATACCAACTATAGAGCTACGGAGAAATCAGGCATGGAGCCCATTGAAAGCCATTCCGGCATTAACGGATCACTCTCACCAACACCTGAACAGCTTTCACTGGAGGAAACACCAACAGGTGTCAGTGCCGGCAGGGGCGTTAGTGTATATAACCAAAATCAATCTTCATTCTTCTATTTGCCCAACGAAACAAGATCTATGATTATTCGCTATTTGAGTTTTCGAGAGATTACCCGTTTAGCAAGAGTATGCAAATGTCTTCGCGATTTTGTTGAAAGAGAGAAAGTTCTGGAAAGAGCCTGGTACCGCCGGTTTCCTTCACCACGCCAGGATCAACTAAAGACCATCGCATCGACGAAAGATGAACAACAGCTCCGTGATTGGTTGAAGCCGTTTGCCAATGAGGACACTGTCGAGTCACTCATAAAACATCAATATAAGGCTTATTTTCCTGCTCTGCTTCTTTTCAACAACAGTAGACTGATGTCTCAATGTGAAGAATTTTACCTGGTGAAAACAGCCGAAATGAGCAAATGTCACACTGTCATGTCGGCCACCTTCAGCGCTGATTGTCGCCATGCACTGATTGCCACTGTCGCTGAAGTGGTGGAAATCCATGGCCGGGAGAACGATGGATCATGGAAACTAAAAGCCACTATTAACCATAACAAAGCGGTCAGATCAGCCGCCTTCAGTTCCGATGGCCGTCATGTGGTGACCGCCAGTAAGGATTGCACAGTGAAAATCTATGGTCTGGAGGACGATGGATCATGGGAAATAAAAGCCAACATTCTCCATAAAATTTCAGTCAAGTGGGCGGCCTTTAGTGCTAATGGTCGCCATGTGGTGACTAACGGTTATGATGCCATAATGAAAATCTGTAGTCAGAAAGACGATGGATCATGGGAAGAAAAAGAATCTATCAAGCATAATTGTCCAGCCAGGTCAACCAGTTTAAGCTACGATGGCCGTTATGTGTTGATTGTCGATACAAATAACAATACGACAATCTACGGTCAGGGAGACGACGGATTCTGGGAAATAAAGTCTACCATTTCCCATAATTATTTTGTCACCTCAGCCACTTTCAGCGCCGATGGTCGCCATATGGCAACCACCAGTAAAGATGGTACGGCAAAAATCTGTGTCCTACAGGCCAATGGGTCATGGAAAGAAATAGTCAGGATTTCTCACTATGAGGAGGCCTACTCAGCCAACTTCAGCGCCGATGGCAGTCATATGGTGACCGCCAGCAGAGATGGTACGGCAGAGGTCTATGGCCAGAGGGCCCCTGGATTATGGGTAAGAGAGACCACCATTTTACACAATGAGTCAGTCAAGTCAGCCGACTTCAGCGCCGATGGACGCCACCTGGTGACCACCAGTGACGATCACACAGCAAAAATCTATGGTCTGGAGGCCACTGAATCCTGGGTAAAAAAAGCCACCATTCACCACAAAGGTCCGGTTCAACGAGCCGCCTTTAGTGGCGATGGATGCCATGTTATAACAACCGCCAGTGATGACAATATGGCGAACATTTATAGTCTTGGGCCCGATGGATCATGGGTAAAAAAAGCCACTGTTCAACATGAGATAGCGTCCAGATCAGCCAACATCAGCGCCGATGGCCGATATATATTGACCTTCAGTGACCTTAACCAAGTGGAAATCACTGAACTTCGGAAGAAGGATTGATGATCGAATGAGCCTGACCTCACAGCCGGCTCCTGCCACAACAAGATAGGTTCGCTGAGACTCGCCATTACTGATTAAAGGTGCGGGTGATTTCGCCATACAGCTTTTGTGGTTACCAGTCATCAGCTAATACAGCCATTATGCGTTTTTCTGCCACTTTTTTCTGACCATTACTGCTTTTAAAGTCTATATCTTCACATTGGTGAACCAACCCCTTCCTGTTAGTAAAGATAAAACCGCAATTTCTTTTATAACGATGTGTTTCTTTCGTACCTTCATCTGGCGAGTCAACAGCAAACTCAGGGCTTGAAGACTGGCCAATATTAAGCCCACCGCCTGAATATTCAATCTCACAATCGTTGTCATTCAACTGTACGACCAGACTTGCCAGCCCTTTGTCGCGATGCCAAGGCATATCCACAACGTTCCGGGGAGTGAAGAAGAACCCTTCAAAGCTGTCAGCATTGATTGAGGGATAGCGAATTATCCAAAACTTTATATTTTCAACTTTTTTACCTGACCAATCTAATGAATCAGCCATTTTTTCCAATGCCTGACAGCATAGCTCTTTAACAGCTTCTGAACGAGTATGAATAATATTTTTCTTGAACGCTTCTTTTTCTTTTATCTTGCCATTTTCATCAAAATGACTAATTAAGTTTTGGTTCCTGGAATGCAAAAGCGTTGAATGCCGTATGTTAGCGCGCTGAAAGCTGACTAAGATACGATCAAAAACATCATTCTTTGGTATTTCAAATTCATAAGCGGTGGATTTATCAATCTCGCTTTTCAGAAAATCGGCATCAAACAATCGGCGATCTTTGTCTACTTCTTCGTTGACCATTTTTAAAAGATCTTCATCAAATAAATGGTTTACCATTATAAATTTATCACCATATTTTATATGTTTATTAACTGTCCTTTCCCCTGAAACCAGTGGAGTGGCGACATGGCTACCAGCGATTATGCCACTATCTACTCCAGCTTCTGAAACATCCTGCCTGTGCTGTCTGTTGCGCAGAGGCGATTTGCCTGCTTCTGCCATCTCTTTGAAATTATGTGTCAATGATCTAAAAAAAACAGGCACTGCCGAGCGTTTCGATAATTGTGTCGTCGACTCCCGAACATTTGACAGGCTGTTTTTAAAGGAGTTGCTCTGTTGAGGTGATGGGGTTGCGCCAAAGTTAGACGACCTTGCCAGATAGGTATTCGTGGAGTGATAGAACAAGTGCCCGGTTCCCATTTGGAGTAATGACATCAGGTCATTGATATGATCTTGCCTCCAGATTTTTTGCGACGAAATCCCCGTAGCCAGTCTATCTGATGTCGTACTGAGAGCCAGTGAAAACAGATTCTCTGAATGTTGACTTGAGTCAGTGAGCAATAAAAAGCCCGGATGATGGGTAAAAAGATCATGATCAGAGTAAACCAGTCGTGATACCGGGTTATTCTGGCTACTACTCAGGCCGATTACCGCAGCGCCTTTTTGACTTTTTAAAACATCGGTTAAAGGTGGGGAAAAAACCTCCCTTTCAGCGGTATTGCCTGACATTGTGTTTTCAATGGCCCGGTTAACAGCCTTTAAGGTTTGTCCATGAAAGAGGCTGTAAACCTTATCCTCTTGAAAGTGTGTGCAGAGGGTTGTGATTGTCTCTAAGTCCCATTGAACATCCGCTTCAGCGTCAATAAGCAAGTTTATTTCCTCAGAAACCTGATCGCCACTCATCATAAGTTTTAACAGGTTATTATTGATCCCCTGAATTTGGATAGTCAGTTTATCCATACGGTTGTCAGAAAGCGTTTGATATAAGTTGACCCATTCCGGAATATCTTCAGGCGTATCAATTTCAGCACTGTTTCCGGTATTATTCAGAACATTGATTTCCAGGAAAGGCTTTTGATCTTCGGGGAATACAACCTGCTGATAATAATGACTGGCCAGCCAGGGGTGCTCAGGATAGACAGGCATAATGCCTTTGCGGGGAAGTTGTGCGTCACAGGCAAGGATTTTGTTTTCTCTATCCACATATTCAGATAGCGTACTGGTCAGATAGTTAAAATAAAATTTCAGGTTGATCAGTATAAAAAATGCCCTGATCTGAGACTCCAATGTCATTGCAGATACTGCGAAAAAATCGGTTATATAAGAGTGACTGCCTGCTGACGGCTGCCTGAGAACAACCTCGCCGACGGCGGCTATGTAGTAGGGTAAAAATGCGACCCCCACAAGAGACGCAGAAGTTCTCAGTGTGGCCAGTATCTGCTGTGCCATTGTGTAAGAATCCTGGTGTAGCAGAAGGTGGGTCTGAGCTTTTAATAAATGAGGTATTCTCTGACTCGAAAGAGTAGTACCTACCGGATTTTGATTGACTGTAATGAGTGTTTCAGTATTTCCACTTGCAGCGAATGGAAGTGCAGTCAAAATTAAAATTAATGCAATACATCTGGCTAAATTATTCATTTTTTAAATGGCTCCGAATTTACTATTTATGTTTAGTCAACTTCAGCTAACAGCTAAAGAAAGTCCCCTCTTGATGTTTTAGACAGATTGAAACGGATTAGCATTTGATTCGCTGCAATGTGCTAGCAACGCTTCACAAACCCAGCATTGAACTAAGGTCATGAATCAACACATAGCGATATAATACTGAACAACTGGTCAAGGAGATTTCTCAGAAATACGACGGAGTTTCGTACCAGTCTACGGGTTGTGTTTTTTATCTGTTTAAATTCTGCTGCTTTCAGATTTCTCTGAAATTTATATGATTTCGAAGGGTAGCTGTAAAAAAGCAGAAGTGCTTAATTTTTTCATAATTAATTTTATGACGTGCGTCTGCATCAGGAAAAGCATTCCTGAAGGCTGAAGTCCAAAGTTCACTATTTTTCTTGTTATACACAATGATTTTCATCAACCTTAACTCCGTGGTAGATCATGAAATAATAATTAGAAATTACGTCCTGAGTCGCGACCAGAAAAAGCCTGACCATAGGCATGGGTAACGCGGCCTTATTATCAGATATTGATTAAAAACTGTTAGCGTCCAGCACTGCAATAATTTGAATACAGCTTTTTTATCATTGTGATAGCCATTGCCAATTTCATCCGCTTGCCTCTAACTTTTTTCTATACAGCAAGAGGACAATCCCATGAATAAATCCAAACAAGTAGAGAAAAAACACGATAGTCATAATATTTCAGTTCAGCAACCCAAAAAGCAAAGCGATTGCAATTTCAAGCGCTTCTTGTCGGTTGATTCATGTTTCGCATCTCCTGCGTTGTTTGCAGGAGAAAGACTGGCAGTCAGGTTGTGATTTTTGAAGACGTCCTCAAATGAGCGCTTACATAAAAACGCTGCTGGATTCAATTCCAGGGAACTAAAAGCCATTGTAACTGTCAAATACCGTTATCCGCTTTCTAACTACCGTTATGAGCATGTCAAGGAAGCGAAAAGTAATAGCTGGTATTGCGAGGAGCACCAATGCCACATTGGTACACAGATTGCGGACACAATAGCGTAGTTACAAGGCTCGATTGCTATATCTAGTTATTTTATACACAAGAAAAGGAGATAATTCCTATGGATACTATTAAATCAACCAATTCTCAGTTCGTCTCAGATGAAACTGCTCTAAAAAGGATGACAAACTCTACAGACGATCATTCACAGAGCGTTAAAATCTCTAAAAAAATGCCAGAATCTAAAGTTTTACCCTTCAAAAATGAGCAGTTAGTTCCAAATACTAATCCAGAAGGTATGACTTCATCAAAGCCTTATGCAGAAACAGGCTTAGAAAGGAAGGTGGATATGCTGGACTTATCCTTGGCAGATACCCGACTGGCCCAGCTGCAAAGTTCAAGTGCTGCATGCATGCCTGCAGAAGAGATTGTTAAAATACCGGCTACCGAGCTTGATTATAAACCCCATTCTGCAAGCAATAACACCGAAACAATAAGGCCTTGGTCTGATTGTTTCGGGCAAATCTATGAATCTTTGCAAGAAAATGACCATCTAACACTTGAGAAACAATTATATGCACTTAGAGAAGATCAGATCGAAAGCCTTTTGATGGCTGAAGCCCCTAGATCTTTTCTAACTAAACATTATACCCAGAATCACGCCAGTTTACTGTTGCAAGCAGCCAGGGAATCCAAAGCAAACAAAGTTTTTTTCAAGTGTTTATTTGACCGGCTGAGTACGGAAGAATTGCGGATTATGCTTTTAAAGTCTGTCGATGATGGTCTGACACTATTGCATTATGCCAGCTCCGTTATAGAAGAGTCACTATTCAAGCAGCTGGAGCAGAAATTAGGTAGGGAAACACTTCTGGAAATGGTAACCCTTAAGGTAAATAATCATGCTCCTCCTATTGCATATGCCTGCCTTTATAATCAAAGTACATATCTGTTTAATACCGCTCTCACACAAAACAGGGAATTGATAGAAAAACTCCTGAAGGGTGGTCCCGATATTGATGAAAGCTTGTTACAGTTCATGTTTGTTAATTTTGGGAATTACGTGCTAGGAAAGGGTCTAAATAATGAGGAATACTGGGAGCGCCTAAGTTATCTGTCAGATTTTCTGATTGGTCAAGAATTTTTGGATGCAGTCAGATTTGCTGGCAAAAAGAATGAGTCTGTTTTTCTGACGGCCTGTAAAAACGTAAACAGCTGGGAATTTTATAAATTAATTGCGGCAAAACTTAGTGATAACAAGCTTTTTGAGCTTTGTAAATGGGAAGTGGAAACGGGCAAGTCACTGTTGCACAAGTGCTTTGAAATAAATCATTCAGTTACTGTTATGCGAATTGTCCATTTAATCCAATCTGCATTATTGAGATTTAAAGTATTGTCGTTGCCCAATGCAGAAGGTGATTCCGTATTTCAACGGCTGTTAGTCGAAAATGATTTTTTTTACAGTAATAATGATGTGAAAGACATATTACGTGATATGGATTCTAGCGAACGGAATCAACTGGTTATTGGTGATTCAAATATTTGGGAGCAATCTGCCGTGAGTAGCGATCGAGCACTCAGACAGCAAGAGCGAAATCCAATAGTAGTTGCCTTGAACAAAGAAAATATGTCACTGGCTGAATATCTCTGGACACAGATTACTGACCCGCAATTACGAATTAAACTCTTACTTTACAGGTCAAAACACCAAAAAAACCTGTTCCAGCACATTTTGGAAAAAGGAGTTAGTCTGCAATGGTTCAACAAAATGCTGACAGATACCGACAGCGGAACCGAACGGGATCTACTCGCGGCTGAATTATATAAGATTGCATCAAAAGCTGATCGCATGAAAGATGCCTCTTATTATCTAAGCCAAATCAGGGATTCACAATTAACAAAGGATGTGTCTAAAGATCATTATAAATATTTTTTAGCTAACCTCTACAAGCAGGGTAAGAAGCTTACAGAAGCTGATTTCAGCAAAACAACCCCATCTCAATGTACAGACGCTATTACATATATATTTGAACATAGCTTCTATACAAAAGAATACCCTGGGAAAAATCATTTGCCGTTGCTTATGGTACAGGAGAATAGGGGTGATAAAGATGCTTTTGTCAAGTGGGCTTTAAGTCCGTTGAACGGAAAGCAAAGCCCATTGATTAAGATCCTGGAACGGTTTACTACTGCTTGTCTTGTGATCAATAGCCCTGATAAAAGTTATCTCTGGGGGAAGCTTTTTTTAGAAAGTAAAAGTGCCAAAAAAGAAATCATGTTGAGTAGGCCGATATTTCAGAAGATCATTAAAATGATGACACTGGAGCAGATAAGAGAGTGGCTTTTGCCTGAACTGGGTGGGAGTAATAATTTATACTTGCTTGTTTATAAAGATATCCTTGAGCCAATCGTGGAAAGACCGGACGGTTCAGGCAAAGCCTTTCTTGAAAAAACAGATCCGAAGACTGGTGAAAATTTATTGCATATTATTTTCAGGAGCAATCTTATTAATGAAAATTACGTAGATAAGAAAAATATGATTGATACAGTTGAATGGCTGGATAAAATCTATGGATTAACCTCGTTTTTGCAAAGTCATTCGGAAAACGATGGCTCAACCCCTTTACATGTACTCTTGAATGCAGAAGGAGGAATACGTCGCTCGAGGGCTGGATCAACACAAAAAAATATTCTGCAGCGCCTATGCCGGACAAAAACAGATCGCATTCATCTGGTTGAGTTGCTCAAACTAAAAGACAACAATGGCTGCACACCTCTGCACAAATTATTTTCCTTTTATAGAATAAATTATGAAATCGTTGATCTGTTAATTGATGAACTTGGTCTTGGAACATTTCGTGAGTTAGTGAATATCAAAGACAATCAAGATGAACCTGCTATAGATGTTGGCAAGTTTGAAAAAAAATTGAACTCTGATCCAAAATACGCCGTTCTGTTTAAAAATTGAGACTCATCGTCAATTGTATCGGTGGCAGAAAAGTCAGCTAATACTAACCCACCGGCAGTAGAAGCCAGGTCAGGGCCGATAAACATAATCACCGGCCTGACCACCGCTGGTGTAGACAGCCGGTGAAGTATGCTGATCCATGAACAGCACACTCAATCCGATATAACAGCCTCTTTCTCAATACTCTCGGTTATTGAGAGTCATGAATCAAAAGAGGCGACATCTATCTTGAAAAACTCCGTCAGTTCAGCAACCCAAAAAGCAAAGCGATTGCAATTTCAAGCGCTTCTTGTCGGTTGATTCATGTTTCGCATCTCCTGCGTTGTTTGCAGGAGAAAGTCTGGCAGTCAGGTTGTGATTTTTGAAGACGTCCTCAAATGAGCACTTACATAAAAATGCTGCTGAATTCAATTCCAGGGAACTAAAAGCCATTGTAACTGTCAAATACTATTGTCCTGCTTTCTAACTGCCGTAATGAGCATGTCAAGGAAACGAACAGTAATAGCTGGTATTGCGAGGAGCACCAATGCCACGTTGGTACACAGATTGCCGAACAATAGCGTGGTTACAAGGCTCGATTGCTATATCTAGTTATTTTATACACAAGAAAAGGAGATAATTCTTATGGATACTATTAAATCAACCAATTCTCAGTTCGTCTTAGATGAAACTGCTCGAAAAAGGATGACAAATTCTACAGACGATCATTCACAGAGCGGTAAAATCTCTAAAAAAATGCCAGAATCTAAAGTTTTACCCTTCAAAAATGAGCA
The DNA here is from genome assembly GCF_049310145.1 of Endozoicomonas sp. ALD068. Lineage (NCBI taxonomy): Bacteria > Pseudomonadati > Pseudomonadota > Gammaproteobacteria > Oceanospirillales > Endozoicomonadaceae > Endozoicomonas > Endozoicomonas sp. ALD068. Next base: position 5,429,263 of record NZ_JBLYNU010000004.1, on the reverse strand, counting down.
GTTAGTTCCAAATACTAAACCAGAAGGTATGACTTCATCAAAGCCTTATGCAGAAACAGGCTTAGAAAGGAAGGTGGATATGCTGGACTTATCCTTGGCAGATACCCGACTGGCCAAGCTGCAAAGTTCAAGTGCTGCATGCATGCCTGCAGAAGAGATTGTTAAAATACCGGCTACCGGGCTTGATTATAGACCCCATTCTGAAAGCAATAACACCGAAACAATAAGGCCTTGGTTTGATTGTTTCGGGCAAATCTATGAATCTTTGCAAGAAAATGACCATCCAACACTTGAGAAACAATTATATGCACTTAGAGAAGATCAGATCAAAAGCCTTTTGATGGCTGAAGCCCCTAGATCTTTTCTAACTAAACATTATACCAAGAATCACGCCAGTTTACTTTTGCAAGCAGCCAGGGAATCCGAGGCAAACAAAGTTTTTTTCAAGTGTTTATTTGACCGGCTGAGTACGGAAGAGTTGCGGATTACGCTTTTAAAGTCTGTCGATAATGGTCTGACACTATTGCATTATGCCAGCTCCGTTATAGAAGAGTCACTATTCAAGCAGCTGGAGCAGAAATTAGGTAGGGAAACACTTCTGGAAATGGTAACCCTTAAGGTAAATAATCATGCTCCTCCTATTGCATATGCCTGCCTTTATAATCAAAGTACATATCTGTTTTATACCGCTCTCACACAAAACAGGGAATTGATAGAAAAACTCCTGAAGGGTGGTCCCGATATTGATGAAAGCTTGTTACAGTTCATGTTTGTTAATTTTGGGAATTACGTGCTAGGAAAGGCTCTAAGTAATAAGAAATACTGGGAGCGTTTAAATTATCTGTCAGATTTTCTGCATGATCAAGATTTTTTGGATGCGCTCAGATTTGCCGGCAAAAAGAATGAGTCTGTTTTTCTGACGGCCTGTAAAAACGTACACAGCTGGGAATTTTTAAAATTAATTGCGGCAAAACTTAGTGATAACCAGCTTTTTGAACTTTGTAAATGGGAAGTGGAAACGGGCAAGTCACTGTTGCACAAGTGCTTTGAAATAAATCATTCAGTTACTGTTATGCGTATTGTCAAGTTAATCCAATCTGCATTATTGAGATTTAAAGTATTGTCTTTGCCCAATGCAAAAGGCGATTCCGTATTTCAACAGCTGTTAGTCCACAATCAAATTTTTCACAGTGATGAGGTGAAAGACATAATACGTGATATGCATTCCAGCGAACGGAATCAACTGGTTATTGGTGATGCAAATATTTGGGAGCAATCTGCCGTGAGTAGCGATCGAGCACTCAGACAGCAAGAGCGAAATCCAATAGTAGTTGCCTTGAACAAAGAAAATATGTCACTGGCTGAATATCTCTGGACACAGATTACTGACCCGCAATTACGAATTAAACTCTTACTTTACAGGTCAAAACACCAAAAAAACCTGTTCCAGCACATTTTGGAAAAAGGAGTTAGTCTGCAATGGTTCAACAAAATGCTGACAGATACCGACAGCGGAACCGAACGGGATCTACTCGCGGCTGAATTATATAAGATTGCATCAAAAGCTGATCGCATGAAAGATGCCTCTTATTACCTAAGCCAAATCAGGGATTCACAATTAATAAAGGATGTGTCTAAAGATCATTATAAATATTTTTTAGCTAACCTCTACAAGCAGGGTAAGAAGCTTACAGAAGCTGATTTCAGCAAAACAACCCCATCTCAATGTACAGACGCTATTACATATATATTTGAACATAGCTTCTATACAAAAAAATACCCCGGGAAAAATCATTTGCCGTTACTTATGGTACAGGAGAATAGGGGTGATAAAGATGCTTTTGTCAAGTGGGCTTTAAGTCCGTTGAACGGAGAGCAAAGCCCATTGATTCAGATCCTGGAACGGTTTACTACTGCTTGGCTTGAGATCAATAGCCCTGATGAACGTTATCTCTGGGGGACGTTTTTTTTTGAAAGTGAAAGTGCCAAAAAAGAAATGATGTTGAGTAGGCCGATATTTCAGAGGATCATTAAAATGATGACACTGGAGCAGATAAGAGAATTGCTTTTGCCTGAACTGGGTGGGAGTAATAATTTGTACTTGCTTGTTTTTAAAGATATCCTTGAGCCAATCGTGGAAAGACCGGAGGGTTCAGGCAAAGCCTTTCTTGAAAAAACAGATCCGAAGACTGGTGAAAATTTATTGCATATTATTTTCAGGAGCAATCTTATTAATGAAAATTACGTAGATAAGAAAAATATGATTGATACCGTTGAATGGCTGGATAAAATCTATGGATTAACCTCGTTTTTGCAAAGTCATTCGGAAAACGATGGCTCAACCCCTTTACATGTACTCTTGAATGCAGAAGGAGGAATACGTCGCTCGAGGGCTGGATCAACACAAAAAAATATTCTGCAGCGCCTATGCCGGACAAAAACAGATCGCATTGATCTGGTTGAGTTACTCAAACTAAAAGACAACAATGGCTGCACACCTCTGCACAAATTATTTTCCTTTTATAGAATAAATTATGAAATCGTTGATCTGTTAATTGATGAACTTGGTCTTGGAACATTTCGTGAGTTAGTGAATATCAAAGACAATCAAGATGAACCTGCTATAGATGTTGGCAAGTTTGAAAAAAAATTGAACTCTAATCCGAATTACGCCGTTCTGTTTAAAAATTGAGACTCATCGTCAATTGTATCGGTGGCAGAAAAGTCAGCTAATACTAACCCACCGGCAGTAGAAGCCAGGTCAGGGCCGATAAACATAATCACCGGCCTGACCACCGCTGGTGTAGACAGCCGGTGAAATATGCTGATCCATGAACAGCACACTCAGTCCGATATAACAGCCTCTTTCTCAATACTCTCGGTTACTGAGAGTCATGAATCAAAAGAGGCGACATCTATCCTGACACGGGGGGAATGTGATTTACCAAACTTTAATGTCCACCGACAACAACAAAACGGGCAACAGTCCAGACTACTCCACCGTCACAGACTTGGCCAGGTTACGAGGCTGATCGACATCCGTTCCCTTGATAATGGCTACGTAGTAGGACAACAGTTGCAGAGGTACAGTGTAGAGAATGGGAGCAACGACTTCCGGTGCTGTCTCTAATGGCAATACCTTAATTCCGTCGCCTGCCACCAGACGGGCATGGCGGTCTGCAAAGACAAACAGCTGGCCACCTCTGGCGCGTACTTCTTCCATATTGGATTTCAGCTTTTCCAACAGGTCGTTGTTGGGTGCCACCACAATTACGGGCATATCGTTATCAATCAGAGCCAATGGACCGTGTTTCAATTCACCCGCCGCATAGGCTTCTGCATGGATGTAGGAGATTTCTTTCAGCTTCAGCGCACCTTCCATGGCAATCGGGTATTGAGTGCCGCGCCCCAGGAAAAGGCTGTGATGTTTGTCGGCAAAATCTTCAGCGACCGCTTCAATTTCACTGCTCATTTCCAGCGTACTGCTGATGATATGAGGCAATTCTCTCAGGGCTTTGACGACTTCAGCCTCCTGTTCTTCGGTCATTCCGGTGTGGCGACCAATGGCCGTTACCAGCATCAGCAGGGCGGCCAGCTGAGTCGTGAAGGCTTTGGTTGAGGCGACGCCGATCTCAGCTCCGGCCCGGGTCATCAAGGCCATATCAGATTCACGAACCATGGACGAACCCGGAACATTACAAATACTCAGGGAAGCCATGTAACCCATCTCTTTAGCCAGTTTCAGAGCTGCCAGAGTATCGGCCGTTTCTCCTGACTGGGAAAGTGTGACGAACAGACAGTCTTCAGGCACAAAGAATTTGCGATAGCGGAACTCTGAGGCAATTTCTACACGACAGGGGATTCCGGCCAGCTCCTCAAACCAGTAACGGGCTACCATGCCGGCATGGTAACTGGTGCCACAGGCAACAATCTGGATAGCTTTGGTTTTATTGAGGAGTTCGATACCGTTTTTACCCAGTATGTCGAGGTTCAACTTTGTCTCACCCAGTCGGCCTTCCAGTGTGTTGGCAATGGCATCGGGTTGCTCATGAATTTCTTTGAGCATGTAGTGCCGGTATGGCCCCTTGTCACCGGCATCGTGCTCAAGATTACTTTCTCTGGCGGCACGGGTAATGCTTTTGCCATCCGTATCAAAGACAGACACCTCTGTACGGGTCACTTCAGCCACATCACCTTCTTCCAGGAAAATAAAACGACGAGTCACCGGAAACAGCGCCAACTGATCGGAGGCAATGAAGTTTTCACCCAGTCCCAGACCAATGACCAGTGGGCTGCCAGAACGGGCAACCACCAGCCGCTCCGGGTCTTTGCGATCCATAACGACCATGCCATAAGCACCTTCCAGCCGGGGCACAGCTGCCTGAACGGCGGCGATCAGGCTGTCAGTACTTTTCAGTTCGTGGCTGACCAGATGGGCAATAACTTCTGTGTCTGTGTCAGAGACAAAGGTGTAGCCCTCTTGCTCCAGATAGTTCCTCAGTAACTCGTGGTTCTCAATAATACCGTTATGAACCACAGCGATATCTTCGCCAGAGACATGGGGATGAGCGTTGCGCTCATTGGGCTCTCCATGGGTCGCCCAGCGTGTATGCGCAATACCTGTGCCACCAGGCACCTGAGACTCATTGATCGCTTCGCTCAATTCGGAGACCTTTCCGGTTCTGCGAAGTCGTTGAAGTTCACCACTGGCAGCGATGATGGCGACACCTGCAGAGTCATATCCGCGATATTCCAGACGACGTAAACCTTCTAACAGAATGGGCGCCACATCCCTCTGCGCTACAGCACCGACAATGCCACACATAATTTTCTACCTTTGATTTGTGTTCTGCCTGATATTCAGTTCTTTTTGGTGGGACGCTGCCAGCCGTCAATGTTTTTCTGACGACTCCGGGCTACCCCAAGTTGGTCTTCGTCCAGGTTCCGGGTAATCACTGAACCCGCCGCTGTAGTGGCACCTTTACCAACAGTAACCGGTGCAACCAGTGAACTGTTGGTACCGATGAAAGCATTATTTTCAATGACGGTTTTGTGTTTGTTAATCCCATCATAGTTACAGGTCACGGTACCCGCTCCGACGTTGACACCCGCACCTATTTCAGCGTCGCCTATATAGGTCAGATGATTGACCTTGCTGCCCTCACCGATGGATGCCTTTTTGATTTCGACAAAGTTGCCCACTTTGGCATTTTCTGCCAGTTGAGTACCCGGACGCAGTCGTGCAAAAGGACCTACTTCACAGTGAGCGGCTACCTCTGCATCCTCAAGAATCGAGTGCGCTTTGATGACAGCACCTTCACCAATTCTGGAATTGCGGATGATACAGCCAGCCTCAATGACTACGTTATCGGCAATCTCGACTTCTCCTTCCAGAATCACGTTGACATCCAGCAGGATATCCTTGCCGGTTTTGACATCACCACGAATATCCAGCCGGGCAGGGTCAATAATGGTGACACCGCCGGTCATCATGGCGTTAGCCAGCTGTTGCTGGAAAGCCCGCTCCAGTTCTGTCAGCTGAACCCGGCTGTTGACTCCCTCGACTTCGGTAGCCTTTTGCGGTTGAACGTGCACCACGGGGGTCTCTTCAGACACGGCTTTAGACACGACATCCGTCAAATAATATTCCTGCTGGGCATTGTTGTTATCCAGTCCCATGACCCACTCACCCAGCTTGCTGCCGGGAATGGCCATGATACCGGTGTTCACCTCGTTTATAGCCAGCTGTTCAGGCGTTGCGTCTTTATCTTCAACAATAGCCAGCACACTGCCAGTATCATCCCGGACAATACGACCATAGCCTGATGGGTTAGCCAGATTGATGGTCAGCAGACCCAGACGCTCACCGTTACTGGCGGCCAGCAGGGATTGCAGCGTAGAGGAATGTATCAGCGGCACATCACCATAGAGCACCAGCACGACATCAGCACCTTCGCAACCTGGTACAACCTGCTGAACAGCATGACCTGTCCCAAGCTGCTCTGTTTGCTCAACCCAATTCAGGTCATAGTGTCCCAGGGCACTTTTTACCTTGTCTGCACCGTGACCAATCACGACATGAATTTCACCCTTGCCAATCACTTGCTGGGTTTGCAGGGCACTGAGAATGACATGCTCCAGCATCGGTTTACCGGCAATGGGATGAAGAACCTTGGGAAGGTTAGATTTCATACGGCTGCCTTGACCAGCAGCAAGAATGACGATATCAGCTCTCATGATTAGCTCTTAACAATAGTCTCTTGATCATTCAGAGTTCTCTCTGCGTTACCTGCCGGGGAAAAAATAAAAAGCAAAAAACCACGGCAAAACGACATGGTTCACCGCCCCCGGAAAAATCTTTGAATCTCTTAGCCTGAGCTCATTACTTTTCAATGAACGCATGAAGACAGCAGTCAGGGCAAATAACAGCAGGAAACATCAGAAACAGGTGCCCTTTTCCTACAACCCATGTCATAAGAAAAAGTGACACTTTTCTGCGGTATTCAATTTAGCTTATCCTATACAGACTGAAACACAACTGTGTTTGTCATTGGAAAATTGACAATATGAACCTGGACACATTGAAACAGCTGGGGCTCGACCAGAAGGAAATCAAGCTTTATCTGGCCCTGTTGAAGCTGGGAACCGCCTCTATCCGTGATATTGCGGCCGAAGCGGATATTAATCGCGGCACCACTTATGAGACCCTGAAAGGCCTGGCGGGTAAGGGTATTGTCAGTTACTTCCCGAAAGGAAAAAGACGGGTTTTCTGTGCAGAGCCTCCTGAAAAGCTGCTGGATCTGGCAGAAGAGAGAAAGCAGTCTCTGGAACAGAGCATTGAAGAGATGAAACAAAAGCTGATCCCGCAACTGAATCAGCTTAAACCTGACTTCAATACCGGAAACGTCCGCTTTTATGAGGGAGACAGCGGTATCGAGTTCGTTCTTAAGGATATACTGAACACGGTCGCCAAAAAAAATGATAAAAACTACTCCATTTTCTCATCCAAACCGATCCGGCAGCATCTCTATCGCCCATTTCCAAACTATACCCAGCAGCGTATCCGCAAGGGTATTAATGTCCGGGTCATTGCCATTGGTGAAGGTGGCGAGGATGCCGAGCTTTCTGAGCGCAAATGGATCAATGCCACCGGTAAAATTGATGCCAGCTATATTGCTATTTACCCCCCAAAAGTCGCCATGATCTCCCTGGCCTCGATGGACTACCCCGTTGCTGTTGTGATCGATTCTATTGAGATCGCCAACACTCAGCAAATCATCTTTGATACGCTGTGGAACACTTTGTAAAGGTATGGAAAACATTAATATCTGGGCTTCTGTATGGCAGTTCCACTGCCTGTTAGTCTACCTGACAGCCCTGTCAGTGTAATTCTCCACCCCATCTGGAAGAATCCTTATGATGCTCACGAAACCCTGCTCACCAGCGGGGTCATATATCAAGGAGGAATGACTATGATAACATCGGGAGAAATTTTAAAAGGGATCTGTATTCTTACATCCAGACTCGCCGGTGTGCCCGGCAGAGTTATTGGCCATTTTGGTGGACGCGCTGTGGGTGCCGTGGGTGGTTCTGCTATCGTTGGCGGAGCCAAGCTCTCCAACACGTTGTTCAGAACAGCTTTTGAGCCCCAGTCTGTCAATCAATACTCTGAAGAATCGGCTGAGCGCGCCAGAGTATTGGGTGGTTTCGCCTCCAAGACAATCGTTGCCCTTTCTACGGGCCCGATGCTGGCTATACCCACTGCTCTGGGCATTGTTTTTGATCTGGAGAATACAATTAAGGCAATAACGCGTTGCAGCGAACATCAGGCTTTCCTGCGCGGCTTTCCTGGCTGGCATACCAGCCGTAGGTGAGGATGTGCATCCATTGGCGACTTAAACCAGAGCCTGGATGAATTGTTAACAAACCATCAGTAGCCACACGGTTGCTGATGGTTTTTTATGGAACACGGACTGGAACAACGAGAATCAGTCTCCCGACAGCACAGAGTCCAGAGCCAACACAATCATTTCGTTCAAGGATATCTGCCTGTCCTCGGGAGACATGGCCTCACCCTTGCGAATGTGATCGCTGACAGTGCAGATAGCCAGACCTTTGGCACCGTACTCAGCACATACGCCATAAAGGCCTGCGGTTTCCATTTCAACACCCAGAATGCCGTGCTTTTCCATGATGTCGAATATATGTGTCTCCGGGCTGTAGAAAAGATCCGAAGTGAAAATGTTGCCTACTTTTACCGGCATTTTTTTGTCACGGGCACTCTTAACCGCATTCTCCAGCAGGCCAAAGTCTGCAATAGCTGCAAAGTCATGGTTATTAAAGCGGATACGGTTCACCTTGGAATCGGTGCACGCCCCCATACCAATCACTATGTCGCGCAGCTTCACATCGGCAGAGATAGCACCACAGGAACCAATACGAATCAGCTTGTCTACACCGTACTCAGTAATCAGTTCCTTGTAGTAGATGGAGGCCGAAGGAATGCCCATCCCGGAACCCATCACGGATACACGACGACCTTTATATGCTCCGGTGTAACCAAACATATTACGGACGTCGTTTACCAGTTCAGCACCTTCCAGAAAGTTCTCGGCAATATACCTGGCACGCAGTGGGTCACCGGGCATCAGGCAGACGTCGGCAAAAGCACCGGGTTTGGCATGAATATGAGGGGTCATTTTATTCCTCTTGAGGGCTTTTCAAAAAGCGGGCCATGGGGCAGCAGGGTAGCTGTTAACAGTCAGCTCTGTTTATGGCAGAAAGCTGGTCCCGTAATCCATGGACTCCAGATCAAAGAAACTGGCCAGACTCTGACCGATATCTGCGAAGGTTTCCCGTTCACCCAGAGAAACCGGTGGAACCTTTTTGCCATAGACCAGTACCGGTATGTGTTCCCTGGTATGGTCGGTACCGTGCCAGGTGGGATCGCAGCCATGGTCAGCACTGATGATCAGCACATCGTCTTTTTGCATGGCGTTGAGCAGTCTCGGTATCATAGCGTCCAGCTCCTCCAGAGCCCGGGCATAACCCGCCACATCACGACGATGGCCAAAGGATGAATCAAAATCGACGAAGTTGGTGAAGATCAGGGAGCGATCTCCGGCTGACTCCAGCGCCTGCATAGTGGTTTCAAACAAAGCAGGAATGCCGGTCGCTTTCAAGGTTCTGGTAATGCCCTGATGGGCGAAGATATCCGCTATCTTTCCGACACTGACCACTTCGCCACCGCTGCCCACCAGCTTATCCAGCAGCGTGGGAGCCGGAGGCAGAACCGAGTAGTCCCGACGATTTCCTGTTCTCTGGAAGTCACCGGCATCATCACCTGTGAAGGGACGGGCAATGACACGGCCAATATTGTAAGGGTCGAGCAGCTCACGGGCGATTTTGCAGACTTCATAGAGTCTTTCCAGACCAAAAGTCTCTTCATGGCAGGCAATCTGAAAAACGCTGTCAGTCGATGTATAAACAATAGGCTTGCCAGTGCGCATGTGTTCTTCACCAAGAATTTCCAGAATGGTAGTTCCTGAGGCGTGACAATTACCAATAACACCGGGCAGGCTGGCTTTCTCGACCAGTTGATCCAGCAGCGCCTGTGGAAAGCTGTTTTCCACGTCTTTGAAGTAGCCCCAGTCAAACAACACCGGAGCGCCCATCATTTCCCAATGGCCACTGGGAGTATCCTTGCCACTGGAAATTTCCCTGGCGTAACCGTGGGCACCGATCAGCTTTACATTGGTGTTCATGCCAGCGGGAAAAGCTCCTGAGGAATCTTTAGCCGCGTGCAACAGACCAAGACTGGCCAGCATTGGCAATTCAAGTATACCCCGTCGACCAATGTCTGCCTCGCCCTGTGCGCAGGTCCTGGCGATGTGGCCAATCGTATTGGAGCCTGCATCACCAAACTGATCGGCATCAGCACTGGCGCCAATCCCGAACGAATCCATCACCAGGACAATTGCTCGTTTCATATGAGATACCTTACCAACTCCTTGCGAGTCCCCTAATTATTACTCAGAAAGATACAGAGCAGCACAGTGATTAGTACCTAATCCATTGAAGGTCAGGAAATTAACTGAGCTGTATGCACTTTCATACGCTACTGCAATTCGGGGACTACTCTATCAGGACATTCAGAAACTTCGGAAGGCACTGGAGCAAAACAACCACAGTCATTTGACAATCCCCCTCCTCGTGACTCACGCAGAAATGGGTGTCATGAGGTGCATCATGAGGAGCACGAAGCCCTGCGCTCCCGGTAACTTCCAGAAAACCGAGTTGGCTGGACGATCAGGCCGGGGCCGCCTGTCGGTTAAAATTGAGCACTGCTGCGATTCGTAGACTACTTTATCAGGGGCATCCATAAATTAAAGAAGGCAGATGTTGATGAGTAACTCCATTTCTCGATTTCCCGGAACAGGAAAACAATCGGTACATTTCCGTCCTGACAGGGCTAGTCAGTGGGTTGCTGCTGTCCTTGGCCTCATCACTATGGCCTGCCCATGTTCAAAACTGCTGGCAGACAGTCCTCTACCAACGCCGGGGGGGGAGATATCTGTTGGCCATAAAACGACAAAAGATTCCAGCTTGCTGGACAACTACATTAACCATTACTCAATTTTGGGGGAAGTCCCTCCAGCTGCTCTCAGCACGGATATGACCCATCTTGTCTTTGCCATGAACTATGAAAATGAGCAAGACGAAAAAAAAGATGAGAACTCGTTAGAGCCGGAGGCAGCTGCAGCACCACAACAGCAGTCATTAATCGAGATTGCACTCCCGCTAATGAGCCCTTCCCAAGTTTCCAACATTATTCAAGGTATGAATACAGGCCTTAATGTCAACACCGTGAACGTTATGCTGGAGGGCATCCCGGAGACCCCTCCCGTTCACGGCCAGACAATTGCGAACATGATTCAGCATTTGATAGAAACACTCAGTATAAATGTCAACGAAGTCCAGAATGGTTTGATTAGCGCTCTGTATGATATCCATGGCAGCGAATCTCCTGTTGATTTAACCAAACCACAACAGCAACAGAGCCTCGCGATGTTGATAGTGAGTTACTATACAGCCCTTAATTCAAATGGAACATCTCCTCAAACCACTCAGGCTTTTTTTAGCTCATTTTTGCTTCACGCTGTCGGCTTGTCCTGTATCGGGAGACTCCATGCCAAAAAAGAAGACCTTTTAGGTTCAAAAGAACCCATAGAGGATTCCGAAGTTTTAAAAGCAAATGTTAAAGAATCCGGCTCAGTCTTTTCTACCCTTAAATTATTGGAAGAAGCGCGCCGTGATTTTTTGCTACAGCTCGATAATTACGCAGAGGTTGAAAAAACTGACGCACTTCTTGATCCAAAGCTCACAGCCGCTACCAGTCTACTCAACTATCGTGTTGATAAGAACGGGATACCGCTTTATAAACGTAATAAAAAATCACACGAGCGAATGTTGAAACTAATAGGGGTACATGGTGAAAGCAACCCTGAGCTGGTTGCCTGGAACAGTCAGTTTATGACTTTGATTCATGCTATAAGCATGCTTCTTGATCCTTTCGTTATCCAATTCACAGGTTCGCATGTTAACAACCTGTCGCATTATTTTTCTGCACTAAATTGGGATCATCTTATTACTGACTCTGAAGGCAAAGAGCGGAGCATATTTGAAGTATTCAAAGAGGTAGTAGGCGACGCAAAAGATAACCCCGGAAATGAAAGGCCTGAATTATTTAAAAAATTACTTCACGCCCTGCGAGAATACATAGAAAAGCAATTACAAAAAACGTTCACTGAAAATGATTACAAAGTCGTAATGGTAACTCTCGGCACAGGATTTGCCGACCTTCTGGAACAATCAAATGATATGTTGGAAATATTTGATAAGCAGATTGATGGAGCCAAAGATGACAAGGCAGCAGAAGGACAAGAAGGACAGAAGCTCAGCGAAGTAGAGAAGAAGAGGAAACATTTGGGGCAAAGGATTAACTACTTGCAAGATTTCGTCATTTGGCTCAGATCTAACTATGATTTTGACATGACGTTGCCTTATGACTCTCACAGCAATAACTCCCACGTTGGAGACTCTGAGAGTAATGATGCTGACAGAAGTAGTAATGATGCCGACGGAAGCAGTAATGATGCTGACGGAAGCAGTAATGATGCTGACGGAAGCAGTAATGATGCTGATAAAAGTAGTAATGGTGATGAAAGAGGCAGTCTTGAAGGAAGTTAAGCTCTAATCCTCATACTGACCGAGTGCCACCAGGCTTCCCAGCGTTCTGCCAGCTCCGAAGTGGCTGCGGTTTCGGTCGGTAAATTTCTGCCATGCCAGTGGCAATGGCTTGTTGTTTTTCAGCATTTTTGCTAATCGCCTCACCCACGGAATTCCAGCCTGCGGCCTGGCCGCCTTGTCTTATGCAAAAGTCTTGATGAACAGCCATTGAATCACAAAGCCCTATGTCTTCATAATTCCTTGTATCTGCAAAACGGAGCTGGCTGTTCAGTATTGGACTATCGTACCCTTGAAATTGTGCACTGCTGCTATCCGTGGACTATTTTGTCAGAGCATACATTATCTGAAGAAGAAAAATGTTGATGGTTAACTCGATTTCGCGATTACCTGAAACGGCAAAACAATCGACAATTTTCCGTCGTGACAAGGCTAATCAGTCGGTTGCTGCTTCCATTGGCCTCATCATTATGGTCTTCTCCTATTCAAAACTGATGGCAGAAAATACTTTATCAACGACAGTGGAGGAGAGATTTTTTGAAGATAAAAGCACAAAATCGTCTGGCTTTCTGGATCACCTGATTAACCATAATGCCTACATGGGAAGAACCACTCCCTTTGTTCTCAATCCAAATTCGACCCATCTTATCTTTGCCATGAACCATGAAAATGAACGAGACCAAAAAAAGGATGAGCATTCAGAAGAATCAGAAGGAGCCGGAGCACAGCAACCACAGCCTTTAATGCACATTCCGCTCCCGCTAATGAACCATGCACAAATTACTACTATGATTCAGGTCCTGAATTCAGACCTTGATGAAGACTCCCTGCCTCCCCTGAACACTATGTTGAGCTACGTACCGGTAACACTCCCCAATGAGAACCTGACCCTTGCAAGCATGATTCAAAAAATCACACAAACACTCAACATTTTGCCTAACTATAACCAGGATGAGGTAATAAATGCTCTATATTCTATCCAGAGCACCCAATCTCCTGTTGACATAACCAAACTACAACAACAACAGAGCCTCGCGATGTTGATGGTCGCTTACTATACGGCCATCAATTCAAGTGGAGCTAACCGTCAGGAAGCTCGTGTTTTTTTTAACTCATTCCTGCTTCACGCTGCTTGCTTGTCTGGTATTGAGAGACTTTATACCAAAAAAGATGACCTTTTAGGCACAAAAAAACCCATAGAAGATCACGAAGTCTTAAACGGGAATATTAAAGAATCTGCTTCAGTCTTCACTGCTCTGAAATCACTGGAAAAAATGCGCCTTGCGTTTTCGCAAGAATTGGAGGATTCCTTAGAAGCTGATGAACCCGGGACATCAGTTAATCCACTGCTGATAGCCGCTTTCTCACTGCTCAATCATGCAGTTAATATAAATGAAATGTTTATCTGTGAGCGTAATATAAGATCGTATAAACGAATGTTAAGGCTGATAAGAGAATATGATAAAAAAAAACCTGAATTAATTACCTCGAATAATCAAATCCTGTGTTTCATTCATGCCATAAGCCTGACTCTTGATCCTTTCGATATACAATCTGCAAGTGAGTATGTTGACAGCCTGACGAGTTTTCTCAGTAACTCTAATAGGAATCAAACCATTACTGAGTCTGCAGGCAAAGAAGGCAAAGAGCAGACATTGTTTAAAATATTCAAAAAGGTACTATCCGACGCAAAAGACAACCCGGGGAATGAAAACCCCGCATTATTTAAAGACTTGCTTCTGGTCGTAGCAGAATACATATCGCAACAATCACAAAATACCTTTATTGATCCAAATGATTACCAGGCCATGATGGTAACCCTCGGAACAGGATTTGAGGACCTGCTGGAACAATCACACAAGATGTTGCTATTTTTTGAGGCAACTATTGTCACCGATGCCAATGAACAGGCTAATGCAGCCAAATATAACGGGGCAGCAAAGGCACAAAAGGGAAATGAACTCTGCGAAGAAGAGAAGAAGTTAAAACACCTGAAAGAACGGATAAATTACTTGGATAATTTCGTTGATTGGTTCAGGCTTAACTATGATTTTATCATGAAGACCCCTTATAGCTCTGACAGTAGTGATACTGACAGTAGTGATACTGAAATTCTTGATACTGAAAGTAGTGATGCCGACAGAGCAAGTCTTGACGGCGTTTAATTTTTTATTCATCTTCCCTGCTTTCAGACCGAGTGCCACCATCAGGTTTCCCGGAGAACGTTCGACTCGGAAGCGGTATTGGTTTCAGGCGGTCATTCCATGCTCAGGCACAAACCTATATTGAAGACGGCGTGACCGGATCTGACCTGTTCGTAAAATTGAGTACTGCTGCAATCCATGGACTACTTTATCAGGGCACTTATAAAATAGAGAAGGCCGATGTTGATGAGTCACTCCGTTTCTCGATTACCTGAGACAGTAAAGCGATTGATACTTTTCCGTCGTAACAACACCAATCAGTGGGTTGCAGCTACCCTCAGCCTCGTCGCTATGGCTTGCCCCTGTTCAAAATTGCTGGCAGGAAATCCTTTTTCTACACCGGTGGAGGAGAAATTTATTATAGGAAAAATGACAAAAGAGTCTGGCTTCCTGGAGGATTTGATTAACCATAATACTTATATAGGGAAAAACCCTCCTTCTGCTCTCAGCCCGAATACAACTCATCTTATCTTCGCCATGAATCATGAAAATCAGCAAGGTGAAAAAATGGATGAGGATTCAGAAGCATCGGAGGGAGCTGGAGCACAACAACCGCAGCATTTAATGCAGATACCTCTCCCACCAATGACCCTTGCAGAAGTCGCTACTATTATCGAGGGCTTGAATACAGGCTTTAATCAAGCCACCCTAAACACTATGTTGAGCTATGTTCCGGCGACCCCTCCCAATGGGGACCTGACAATTCTAATTATGTTGCAGCAATTGATAAAAACTCTCAACATTACGGTTCAGGATAACCAGAATGTCATGGTAACTGTTCTATCTTCTATCCAGGGTACCACATCACCTGTCGATATCACCAAACCACAAGATCGACGGAGACTCGCGACGTTGATGCTGGCTTACTATACAGCTATCCATTCAAATGGAGCATCCCCTCGAGCAGCTAATGTTTTTTTTAACTCATTCCTGCTTCACGCCACTCAGTTGTCTGGTATCGAAAGACTTGATGCCAAAAAAGGTGATCTATTAGGTACAGATGAGCCAATAGAAGCTCACGAAATTTTAAAAGCCAAACTCAAAGAGTCTGCTTCAATCTTCTCTGCACTGGTGGCGCTGGAAGAGATGCGCTTTGATTTTTTGGAACAAATGGAGAACCCTCTGGAAGCTGATAGATTCGGAACATCAGCCGACGATTTACAGCTAATAGCTGCTTCCAGTCTACTCAACTATGACGTTAATGAGAACGAAGAATCACTTTATGAGTGCCATATAAATTCAGCAGAACGAATGTTGATATTAATAAAGGAATATGGTGAAAATAAACCTGAACTGGTTGCCTTGAATAGTCAGTTCATTAATTTGCTTAATGCCATAAGACTGACTCTTGATCCTTTCACTTTACAATCTGCAACTGCACTTATTCACAATATATCGAGTTATCTTAGTAAATCAAAGTCGTATCAAACCTCTACTGAGGTTAGAGGCATAATGAGCAAAGAACAGAAATTATTTGAAATATTCAGAAATATATTAACCGACGCAAAAGACAATCCGGGCAATGAGAATCCTGAATTATTTAAAGAATTGTTTGTAGCCATAAAAAAATACATATCACATCAATTGAAAAACATGTTTGCTGATGAAAATGATTACCAAGTCATAATGGTAACCCTCGGCACAGGATTTGCGGACCTGCTGGGTCATGCACGCATGAAGCTGTCAATGCTTGAGCCAACTATTGACACCAATGCCAATGAACAGGCTGATGATGCCGTGCATAGAGGAGCAGCAAAGGGGAAAAAAGGCATAGAGCTCAACAAAGATGGGAAGACGAGAAAACACCTGAAAGAACGCATAGATTACTTTATTGATTTTGTCGATTGGTTCAGGTTTTACTACGACTTTGCCATGAAGAATCCTTATGATTCTGATACCAGTGACTCTCAAAGCGATGACTCTGAAATCAAGATTTTGAGAGTGGTAACGCCTCACTAGAAGCCTGACCGAGAATAGCGCCCGTCTGGGCGACCCCGTCTGGGCGACCCCGTCTAGGCGACCCCGTCTCGGCGACCCCTTAGCGAGGTCAGCAGAAAATTGAGGATGAAGGTGCAGGAACCAGATCAACGCAGGAGCAGTTGCCACGTTCCGGGGAAGGTACTTAAAATTTGGCGCAGAAGCGATCCTTAGACTACTTTTTCAAGTCATTAATAAACTGGTGAAATCAGATGTTGATGAGCAACTCAATTTCTCGATTACCTGGATCAGCAAAGCGATCGATTTTTTTCCACCCTGACAAGACTAATCACTCAATTACCGCGTTCCTGGGCCTCATCATTATGACTTGCTCCTGTTCAAAACTGCTGGCAGAAAGTACATTATTAACGACAGTAGACGACAGATTTATCGAAGACAAAACAACAAAATCCTTTGGCTTCCTGGATGACTTGATTAACCATAATGCTTACATAGGAAAAATCCCTCCATCTGTTCTAAATCCGAATTCGACCCAGCTTATCTTTGCCATGAACTATGCAAATGAGCGAGCCGAAGGAATGGATGAGCATTCAGAAGAATTAGAGGGGGCTGTAGCGTCGCAGCCGCAGCCTTTAATGCATATTCCCCTTCCGCCCATGACCCATGCTCAAATTACTGCCATTATCGAAGGTTTAAATGAAGGCCTTGAAGAAGGCACTCTGAACACTATCTTGAGCTACGTCCCGACAACCCTCCCCAATGAGAGTCTGACCATTGTAAGCATGATTCGGCAAGTGATAAAAAGCCTCAATGTAATAATGACCGACGACCAGAATGTGATGATAAAAGTTCTGACTCACATCCTGGGTACCGAATCTTCTGTCGATATCACCAAACCAGAAGATCAAAAGAGTCTCGCGATGTTGTTGGTGAGTTACTATACTGCCATCCATTCAAATGGGGCATCTCCTCAGGCGGCTTATTTCTTCTTTTACTCATTCCTGCTTCACGCCGCTGGCTTGTCTGGTATAAGAAGTCTCCATGCCAGAATAGGTGACCTTTTAGGTGCAGAAAAACCAATACTGGGCCACAAAGCTTTACAAGAAAATGCTAAAGAATCTGCCAAGTTCCTGGTTGGCCTGGAGGTGCTGGATGAAATGCACCTTCAGTTTTTGCAACATATGAAGGATCTCTCAGAAGCTGAAATATCCTGGACATCAGTCGATTCAGTGCTAATAGCCGCGTCCACTTTGCTGAACTATGACGTTAATAAGATCGAAATCCCCATTTATTGGCGTAATGTCAAATCAGCCAGACGCATGTACAGTCTGGTAAAAGAATATTACAAAAAAAGACCTGAATTAGTTGCCTCAAATAGCCAATTTGTGAGTCTCATTGATGCCATAAACCTGATTCTTGATCCTTTCCTTATACAATCCTCATATGAACATGTTGGCAAGATTTCGAGTTATTTTAGTCAATCAAACTGGGGGCAAACCATTACTGATTCCAGAGGCAAAGAACAGGAATTATTTCAAATATTCGAAAAAGTATTAGCCGACGCAAAAAACAACCCGGAAAATCAAAGTCCTGATTTATTTCAAGAATTGCTTCTGGCCATTGAAAAATACATGGCGCAACAATTACAAAAAACGTTCGTGGATCAAAATGATTACCTGGTTATATTGGCAACCCTCTGCACAGGATTTGAAGATCTACTGGAACAGTCAGACAAGATACTGGAATTTCTTGAGGCGACTATTGTCATCAATGCCAATCAGCAGACTAATGAAGCTAAGTATGACAAAGCACTAAAGAGACAAGAAGAACTCAGCAAACAAGAGTGGCAGAGAAAACACCTGAAAGAAAGGATATTATTCTTACAGGATTTCGTTGAGTTGCTCTGGTCTAAATATGAATCTGTTATCATTACTCCCAATGACTACGACAGCAGTGACTACGAAAATAATAACTATAGCAATATTGACTATGCCAGTATTGACTACGGCAGTAGTGACTCTGAAAGCAGTGATACTGAAAACAGTCACGCTGAAAATAGTGATACCGACATTGAGGCTTCTGAAAGAAATGATGCTGAAAGTAGTGATGCTAACTTAGGTGATGATGAAAGTAGTGATGCTGACAGAAGCGGTCTTGAGAGACTTGACGGATTTTATTTTTAATTTTCTTCCTGTTCTTTAAAACCGATTGCTACCAGAAGCCTTCCCAGCAAATTGCCGGCTCCCAGGTGCAGGTGGTATAGATCCGTTCCTGCCTCATAAGCTCAGTGGCAATCGTCAGGTGTCCTGCGGCGTCCCGGCCCGTGAGTTTAAATCCTACGCTCTCTTTGCCACTGTCACAAATCGCTTCCAGTATGATGCAGACAGATTAAGGTTTGACATTCACAGGCACTCAAATTGAGTACTGCTGCAATCCATAGACTACTTTATCAGGGCATTCATTACCCAAAGAAGGCAGAGGTTGATGAGTAACTCCACTTCTCGATTACCCAAAACAACAAAACAATCGATATTCTTCCATCGTGGCAGGGCCTATCGGTCGGTTGTTGCTTGCCTTGGCCTTATCTTTATGGTCTACCCCTATTCAAAACTGCTGGCAGTACATACTTTATTGACACCAGTGGATGAGAGATTTGTTAGAGAAAAAACGACAAAAGCGTCAAATTACCTGAACGATTTGATTAACCATAACGCTTATTTAGGAAGCACCACTCCTTTTTTTCTCAATCCGGATACCACCCAACTCATCTTTGCAATGAACCATGAAAATGAGCAAGTCGAAATAACGGATGAGCATTCAGAAGAATCGGAGGGGGCTGGAGCACTGCAGCCGCAGCCTATAATGGAAATTCCGCTGCCACCAATGACCCATGCACAAATTACCGACATAATCCAAACGTTGAATACAAGCACTGAAGAACGCAGGCAAATCATGAACGCTATGTTGAGCTACCTACCGATAACACCTCCCAATGAGAGCCTGACCGTTGCAGACATGATTGAGCACGTGACAAAAGCTCTCGGTGTTGTGACGGACCATAAGCAGGATGACATAATAGAAGTTCTATATTCTATCCAGGGCACTCAATCACCTGTCGATATTACCAAGCCAGTAGACAAATTCAGGCTCGCGATATTGTTGGTGACTTATTATACCGCCATCAATTCAAATGCAGTTTCCCCTAAAGTGGCTAACATTTTTTTTAACTCATTCCTGCTTCACGCTGCCGCCCTGTCTGGTATCGAGAAACTCGATGCCATAAAAGGTGATCTTTTAGGTATAAAAGAACCCATAAAAGATTACGAAGTTTTAAAAGCAAATGTTAAAGAGTCAGCTTCGATCTTCATTGGCAAGGGAGTGCTGGAAGGAATGCGCTTTGATTTTTTGCAACAATTGAAAGATAACTCAAAAATTGTAGAATTCGAGACACCAGCCAGTTACCGGCTATTAGTTGCTTCTACTCTGCTCAACTATGGCATGATTGATAACGGAATGCCGGTTTATCAGCGTAATATGATATCAGCTATCCGGATGTTAAGACTGATCGTAGAATATGGTGAAAAAAAACCCGAATTAGTTGCCTCTAATAGTCAGTTCATCAATTTTATTAATGCCATAAGCCTGATGCTTGATCCTTACGTTATACAATCTGCAAGTGAATGTATTAACAACATGACGGATTATTTCTACCAGTCAAACTGGGATCAAACCATTACCGACAATGAAGGCAAAGAACAACAATTATTTGAAATATTCAAAAAGATCCTAAGCGACGCTAAAGACAACCCGGGAAATGAAAATCCTGAATTATTTCAAGAATTGCTTCTGGCCATAGAAAAATACATAGAACAAAAATTACCAAAAACGTTTACTGATCAAAATGATTACCAGGTCATAATGGTAACGCTCTGCACAGGATTTGACCACCTTCTGGTACAATCAAACAGAATGCTGACATGCCTTGAGTGCAATATTTTCATCAATGCTAATCGGCATAATGATGAATGCAACCATGGCAAGGCAGCAACAGAACAAAAAGAGAGGCAAAAGAAACACCTGGAAGAGCGGATATCATACTTGCGAGATTTCGTCGATATGCTCAGGTCTAAGTATGATTTTGCTATGAAGACCCCTCATAACTCTGAAAGCAATGACTCTGACAGCAATGATTCTGACAGTGATGACTCTGACAGTAATGATTCTCACATCAGTGAATCTGACAGAAGTGACTCTGGCAGAACTGACTCTGGCATAAGTGTCCCGGGTAGTAGCGACTCTGAAAGTTGTGATGCGGTCATGGATGACCCTGAAAGTAGTGATGCTGAGAGAGGTGCTCTTGAAAGTCTTGACGAAGTTTATTTTTAATCTTCTTCTCTGTTCTTTCAGACCAAGTGCTAATGGCCTTATGGACTGCAGCTTCCAGCATTATGCAGGTAGATTGTGGTGTAGCATTAAAAAGTGCTCAAGTTGGCCAATGCTGCATTCCGTGGACTACTTTATCAGGGAATTTATAAGTTAGAGAAAGCAGATGTTAACAAGTAACTTCATTTCTGAATTTCCTGAAACAGCAAAAAAACCGATACTTTTCCATCGTGACAGGGCCAAACGGTCGGTTGCTGCTTGTCTTAGCTTTATCATTATGGTTAGCCCTTATTCAAAACTGATGGCAGCACATACTTTATTCACACCCGTGGATGAGAGATTTATTGAAGAAAAAACGACAAAAACCTCTAATTACCTGAACGATTTGATTAACCATAATGCTTATTTAGGAAAAACCTCTCCTTTTTTTCTCAACTCGAATACAACCGAACTCATCTTCGCAATGAACCATGAAAATGAGCAAGTCGAAAAAATGGCTGAGCATTCAGAAGAATCCGAGGGAGCTGGGGCACAGCAACCGCAGCCTTTGATGGAAATTCCGCTGCCACCAATGAACCATGCACAAATTACCGCCATTATCCATGAATTGAATACAGGCATTGATGAAGACATCTTAAACACTATGTTGAGCTACGTCCCATTAGCCCCCCCCAATGAAAGCCTCACAATCTTAAGCATGCTTCAGCAATTGATAAAAACTCACCACATTGTGGTTGACTTCGTACAGCTTGAAATGTTGGCAATTCTAACCAAAATCCATAATACCGAATCATTCGTCGATATGACCAAACCAAAAGATCAACAGTGCTTAGCGGTGCTGATATTGAGTTACTATACAGCCATTAGCTCCCCCCCTCCTGGGGGCCATTTCTTTTTTGGCTCATTCCTGCTTCATGCCATCGGCTTATCTGGTATAGAGGTCATAAAAGATGACATTTTAGGCGAAAAAGAACCCATAGAAAATCACGGTTGTTTAAAAGCAAATGTTAAAGAAGCTAATTCGGTCTTCTCTGGTCTGAAATTATTGGGAGAAATGCGTCTTAATTTTTTGCGGCAATTGAATCAACTCTCAAAAGCTGATCAATCCGAGGAACCAGTCAATTTATTGCTAATAGCCGCTACTACCCTACTCAACGATGGCATTAATCGTAACAAAATACCGTTTTATCGACGTAATATAAAATCAGCTAAACGAATATTAAACCTGACAAATGAATATGGTGAAAAAAAAACCGGATTAGTTGTCTCGAATGATCAGTCCATCAGTTTTATTCACTCCATAAGCCTGATTCTAGACTCTTTCGTTAAAAAATTCTCAGTTCTTGAGTATCTCGTTAGACAATTCTCAAATGCAAATATTGATAGCATATCGATTTACTTTGGCAAACTAGACTTGGGTCGAACCATTACTGACTCTGAAGACAAAGAAGATAAAGAAGATAAAGAAGATAAAGAAGATAAAGAAGATAAATTATTTGAAATTTTCCAAAAAATATTAATCGGTGCAAAAGATAACCCAAAAAATGAAAACCCTGAATTATTTCAAGAATTGCTTCTAGCCTTAGAAAATTACATAGAACACCAATTACAAAAAAAATTAGTTAATCAAAATGATTATCGCGGCATTTTGATAAACCTCTACACAGAATTTAATAACCTGCTGAAACAATCACACAAGATGCTGGAATTTCTTTCAGCGAGCATTATCATCCATGCAAATCAGCAGGCTGATGTAGTCAAACATGACAAGGCAGCGAATGAACAAGAAGTAAAAGAGCCCAGCAATGACAAAAGGCAGAGAAAACTTCTGGAAGAACGCATATTATACTTGCAAGATTTCATCGATTTGCTCAGCTCTAAATATAATTTTGCTATGGAGACACCTATTAACTCTGACAGTAGTGACTCCGATAGCAGTGACTCCGATAGCAGTGACTCCGATAGCAGTGACTCCGATAGCAGTGACTCTGACAGCAGTGACTCCGATAGCAGTGACTCTGACAGCAGTGACTCTGGCAGAAGCGGCTCTCGCAGAAGCGGCTCTGGCAGAAGCGGCTCTGGCAGAAGTGACTCTGAAAGCAGTGACTCTGACAGTAATGGATTCTGGCAGTAGCGATGCTGATATAGGGTAGTCTTGGCGAAACTTATTTTTAGACTTATTCCCGTTCTTTCAGACCGAGGGTCACCAGCAGACTTCCAAGCAAACTGCTGGCTCCGAAGCGGTAGTGGTTTCGGTCGATCCATTCCTTCCCCATAATGTCAACGGCAATAGCCAGGTGCTCTGCAGCGTCCTGTGCAGTTCGGATGCCGCCCGCAGGTTTAAACCCTACGTTCTGTTTGCCACTGTCACGAATGGCTTCCAGCATGATACGGGCAGATTCAGGTGTAGCATTGACAGGCACTTTGCCAGTAGAGGTTTTGATGAAATCAGCACCGGCTTCAATGCAGATCTCACTGCCTCGACGAATCAGGGCTGGGTCCTTCAGTTTGCCGCTCTCAATAATCACCTTGAGTATCACTTTGTCTGCACAGACTTCTTTGCAGCGGCGAACCAGCTCAGCTCCAATGGCTTCATCACCGTTCATAAAGGCGCTATAAGGGAAAACAACATCCACTTCATCCGCACCATAAGCGACAGCTGCCCTAGTTTCAGTGACTGCCAGTTCAATATCATCACTGCCTTCTGGAAAGTTGCTGACAGTGGCAACCGTTACATCGTTCAGACCCAGCTCTTTCAGCGTCTTTTTGGCGATGGGAACAAATCTTGGGTAAACACAGACTGCCGCAGTATTGCCTGCAGGTGTTTTAGCTGTGTGGCAAAGATCAATAATCACTTCCGGCGTATCGTTATCGTTCAGGGAAGTAAGATCCATCAATTGCAGAGCCTGACGACTGATAGCAGTGAGATCGGTCAAGGTTCGGTCCTCTGGCTAAAGAGTTTTGGAGGTGACAAAAAAGAATAGAAAAGTGCCTGAATGGAGCCTGTCGTCAGTCGTAGTTTATCTTCAATTCCCTTAAGAACACCACCGAACCATGTGGGAAAAGCTGTCAAAAACAAAAAACCCCCTACACCAAAGACGCAGAGGTTTTTTTGCTGATCATCCACCTGAGTTTGCAGCGTGGACTGCACACTCGACACTTCGTGCAAGAGTTTCTGTACTGCGGGAACAGGCAACAGTGCAGTACACGACTCCTCATAACCTGAGGTTGCTCGAAGTGAAAATTATTTTAGAGAATTCCTGCCAACAGATACAGCAAGTATTTTTGGACGAGCATTCGGCTTTTTTGAATGCTGATGTAGGTGAGTCCTGTCCTGAGAGTCATCTTATATCACTGGAGGCGAGAACATTACGATAAAAAACTCTTATTTAGACTCCCTTTCTGACAACCTTAGAGATACTCTATTAACATCTGAACGTCAGTAGATAGTAGTATTCTCCTCATGATCCCAACGGAATCCCTCGAAATTGTCAGGGCCGTGGCCCACTTCAGAAACTTTACTGCAGCGGCCAAGCACCTGCATAAAGTGCCTTCAGCCATCAGCTACACCGTCCGGAAGCTGGAAGAACGGCTGGATGTGCAACTTTTTCTCAGGGATAGCAAGCGGGTCGAGCTGACTCCGGCAGGTGAGCACTTTATCCAGCAGACAGGCAAACTGCTGACTCAGCTGGAGGAGTTGGAAAAAACAACCCGCCAGATGGCTTCAGGCTGGGAACATGAAATCAGGATTGCCCTGGATAACGTTGTTAACCAGGGCATGGTTTACGATCTGATTCGCGATCTTCAGGCAGTTCGTCCCGAGACCAACCTGGTGATCAATACTGAAGTTCATAACGGCTCATGGGATGCTCTCTTCCACAACCGTTGCCAGCTGGTCATTGGTGCTCCTAAAACCATTCCAGACAATATTGCTACTAACGACCGCTTTGAATGGAAGTCTATGGGATCGCTGGCATGGGATCTGGTGATGTCTCCAGAGCACCCATTGGCCAATGTTTCCGATCCGATTAGTCAGGACATGCTGAAAACTTACAGTTCGATCTGCATTCAGGATACTTCCAGAGTCTTTCGACAGGGCTACAACCTGCTGCTTGAAGATCAGCAAATCCTCCTGGTTCCCAGTTTCCGTATGGCTATTGAGTGCCTGCTGAAAGGGTTGGGCATCACCATCATGCCCAGCCACTTTGTTCAGCCCTACATTGAACAAGAATTACTGGTTCGCAAGGATGTTCTGGATATTCCCATGAACGACAGCTGCTATCTTGCCTGGAATAAGGAAGCCATGGGCAATGGTATCCGCTGGGTTCTGGACTGGCTGGGTGAAGAAAATTGGCTGAACAAAGTCTGGCTTCAGTATGACATTATGAAGCCTATGGGCTATCACGTTCCCTGAGTCAGAAATGTCAGTCAACTCTGTACTTGAATGCCAGCACAAAATTCAATAATAAGCAGGTTTTCAAGAAGGATGGGGCCAGCATTTCATATGTGGTTCGCAGGCAAGCTCTTCTTCTATAGGACCAATGACTTCTATGTTGCCATAGCAACGATCAAAAATGTTTCTGCAACCCATTTGGGTGGAGTGACCGGCAATCTGGTCCAGCGCTTCCATGCTGCATCCATATACCACTTTTGGGATTCCGGCCCAATATATTGCTCCGGCACACATTGGGCAAGGCTCTGTGCTGCTGTAGAGTGTGCATTCACATAACTGTTCTCTCGGTATCTGTCTGCAGGCATGACTTACCAGGTTCAATTCTGCGTGCCGGGTCTGATCACTTTCTGCTTCGGTAGTACATTCAGACTCCAGAACGATTTTGCCGTTATGCACCAGCACCGCACCAAAAGGCGCTTCCCCTTTGTCCAGGGCCTGAGTGGATAACTCTATAGCTCTATAGATGAAAGGCTTGTGCTCACTCATGGGAAACCCCATAGATGTTGGAGAAAAGTATTCTTATGTTAGCAGGAAGTCTCGGTTCTGCGCCGGTCAAAGCGGTTGCCCATGGCCAGAAGATTCCCCAGCAAAATAATCCCTACGCCCAACACAGAAACCGGTTTCCATTGGTATCCCTCCAGAACGGTTGAGATCAAGAGGGCTATGATGGGATAGATAATATCGACATAAGCGGTTCGGTCAGAACCTATGCGCTGAATCAGGGCGATATAAGAGGTCATGGCCACAACCGAACCAAAAACCACCAGATAAACCAGGGAAACCAAATAACCCGGACTGAAGTCAAACGTGGGTGGTACGCCGCGGAGCAAGGCCAACCCACCCATTTCCAACCCACCATAAAACATGGCAAACACTGTCATAGGTGCGACTGACAAGCCGTCTTTCTCATTGACCTCACAGGAGACACTGCCCAAGGAAAACATCACTACTGCACCCAATGCCAATGCCAGGCCCTTAAGCTCCTCAGAGTTTGCGTCAATCTTTATGATATGGGGAAAAAACACCATGAACACACCGACACTACCCAATGCCCCGCCTACAAGAACAGAACGTTTAACGGTGTGCCCCAACCAGAACCGGGCAATGACCACATTTGAATAAAGAATCCCCGTACAAATCAATGCTGAAAGCCCGCTGCTGATGAACTTTTCACTTTCGTAGACCAGCCAGTAGGAAATACCGCAAAGGAAGGTTCCCTGGAAAAAGAACCTGAGATGCTGTTGGCGGGTAAAGCCTGAAAAGCCGCCCCTGAACCGGCAAATCAGCCATAACAACAGAGCGCCCAAGAGAAACCGGTAAGCCACTGACCACATGGAGTCTACGGTCCCTAGCTGCCAGCTAACGGCATACCAGGTCGAGCCCCACACCAGAGAGCAGATACAGAAAAGAGTGGCATTGGACACGTTCTGAAATTCCCGCATCAGAATGTTGACTGTATGACATTAGGCCAATTGGAACATTTCGCCAGAGCAGTGACCGTTTTATTTTCTGATATGAGGCAGCTAAACGTTTAGTGGAACGAAAACTTTCCTTCTACCGGGGGAAGACAATGTTCCTGTTCAGACAGAATATAGTGCATGCTCTGGCACTCCCGATACAACCAGCTCTTAGCCTCCAGGGTCATTGCCAGAAATTCGGAAAACTGACTGTAACAGACACCTTTGGAGGTCATCAGGACATCGGAAGCCACCAGCAAAAGATGGCCTGACTCCAGCATCTCCAGAAACAGTTTGAGCGTCGGTAAGCCGAGATTGAGACGCGTCATATCGGCCTGTACTAAAAATGCAGAGTCGGCTTTCAAATCCAGCTCAGTTGAAAAAAGAATACCAAATGGCTCGATAAACAAACGGCTATCAAGTACGCCATCCAGAGACTGAAGGGATGATATGTGCAATCCGTCGCACCGATCGCACGCCCAGAATTCATGACCGGCCTGATCAAGCCAGATCTCTACCTGTTGCCGGTCTGGTATTACTAACTTCTGCATCAACACTATCTCTGTTTTACCAACCATTTTATGAACTCTCGTCAAGCTATGAAATGGTCAGTTTGACCAGACTCTGAGGCATTCCAACTTCACTGGATGAAAATGTGCAAGCATAACTAACCGCTCTGTCAGTCATTTTGGCAGCAAATCCCTGCATACTGAGCCTACAACATGAAATAACACCACAAGGAGTACAGATTATGCAGGGATCAGGAAGAATCAGTGCCGGTATCCAAACAGCCTTATACGCTTCTGCAAGCCCGATCACAGGCATTGCTGAGGCAGTTCAATTGCTGACCACCATGGTAACCACACCCGGTGCTGTCGCAGGCTATCTGATGGGAAAACTGGTCAGCAAAGCGGTTGAAGCAGGTTGTCACAGACTCAATAAAAACCGGACCATGAAGAGCACGATTGATACCCGGAAGTACGTTCGCCGAACCGTCAGGGGGTTTCAAACTGTCGGTGCCATTTCTGGCTCTCCCCTGGTGATCATGCTGGCACTCTCTCACCCTCTATTGATGGCCTTGTATACCGTTCCTTTACTGACAACAGCCATCAAACAAACCGTTAAGCACCTGATGGCCTGCACAACGGTTTACCGGGCGTTCAGAAGATACGGGACTTCGGGAACTCTGAAGAGTGCTGCAGAACAGATGATAAACTCTGGTCTGATGGCACAGCTATTTCAAAAGGCCAGATAAAAGAAGGCACGGAGGAACATTTCAGCTCCTCCGGCAAATTTCTTTTCTTCAATTCGCGTCAAACAGCCTCATTGGGCGGGGGTGGATGTCAATTGCCGCAACATCAATTGGCGCAACAAAACCCGAGCGTTATCTGTTAGACTGCCCGCCCAGACATCGATCACTGCTACATAAGGCTTTGCTATGCGTTTTCTGGATCAGGTTCAGGCGGCTATGCGTAAGAACAACTCTCTACTCTGCGTAGGCCTGGACCCTCTACCCGAGAAGTTTCCCGCCCACATTCAGGCGCTTGAGCAACCTATTCTGGAATTTAACCGCTTTATTATTGATGCCACTGCCGACTTAGTGTGTGCTTACAAACCCCAGGCTGCCCATTATCATGCCCGTGGTGCAGAAGACGAACTGGCCCAGACCATCGAATACATCAAGGATAATTACCCGGATATCCCGGTCATTCTCGACTCAAAGCGAGGCGATATTGGCAGCACGGCTGATCAGTATGCGGCAGAAGCCTTTGATCGCTTCGGCGCAGATGCGATCACTGTCAACCCCTACATGGGCATCGACACCATTGCGCCTTTCAGCCGTTATGAAGACAAGGGCACCATCATCCTTTGTCGAACCTCTAACCCCGGAGCTGCGGCGATCCAGAACCTGAAGGTCGGTGACGACTTCCTTTACGAAGTGATTGCCCGTATGGCCAAAGAAGAGTGGAACAGCCATAACAACCTGCTGCTGGTTGTCGGTGCTACCAACCCTGAAGAACTCAAGCGTATCCGCGCCATTACCGGTGATATGACATTCCTGGTTCCGGGTCTGGGCGCCCAGGGTGGAGACGTAGAAGCCACCGTTAAAAATGGTCTCAACAGTCAGGGTGAGGGCATCATTGTAAACTCTTCCCGTGGCATCATTTACGCTGGCAGTGATGAAAACTTTGCCGAAGCAGCCAGAGCTGCTGCCATTGAACTCAGAGATCAGGTGAATCAGTACCGTTAAACAATGACTACCCGAAGATACCCTGAACGGATATCTTTCTTTAGTTTTCAAGAGCAAGCCCACCCAGGGCTGTGAAGACGGCCCACTGATCTTGCCGGTCGATGCAGGCAGTTCCCGGTATTGGTCTGACTGCCCGCCAATTCCGACTGAACCAGATCACGACGCAGGACAACGGCATCACCGGCGGCTCCGGTGCGTCCCGGCAATAGGTTCAGCGTTTCTCGCACCTGAGGTTAGCGCTGAAGTGCTGTGAAGGGAATGACATAACAATCCTTGTATAAGCTATCCTATACTGGCTGTGATTAACGGGGAATCATGTCATGGATAATGATCAGAAAACACTTTACCAGTCCGACTTCTATCACTGGAAAAAACAGCAAAAACAACATTTGCAAAACCGTGAGTTCGACCGGCTTGATCTTGATAACCTTATAGAAGAAGTAGACGAAATGGGCAGAAGCGAGCGCAATACACTGGAATCCCATCTGGTCATTCTGGTGCTGCATCTGCTCAAATATCAATACCAAACCTTTGTGATTAACCCCAACCTATACGAACCCAAAGAGTTCAGAAGCTGGTACGAGAGTATTTCGCAGTCACGTATGACAATCAGCCGGTTAATCCGTAAAAACCCGTCCCTGAAGCACGAACAGGATGATGCCTTAATAGACAGCTACCCTGATGCCAAACAGGCTGCCATTCGTGAAATGAATAAGTACCTGCGGGAAAATCATCAATTAGATAACACCAGCTTCCCCGACAGTTGCCCGTGGACATTCGATGACATCATGGTTGATGACTTTCTTCCCGACCATCCACAGCGCTAGGAGGCCGACCGAGAATAGCGCCCGTAGCGAGGACGGCAGAAAATTGAGGATGAAAATTCGGTTTTGTGAGGAGAATAGCGAGCTATTTGACGAACAAAAGCGGATTTTTAGACCAATTTGCTGCCGCCGCAGTAGGGCAGTCTATTCTCGGTCGGCCTCCTAGGAGCCCGACAGTTGCCTATTCAGCCGCTTGCCTTCACAGTAACCTTAAAACAGCAGAGCTGTTGCGAGGAATTGCAACGGAGATGCAGCTGTTCGGTACGCCATTAAAACCCTACTGTTATTGGCTTCTATTTCTTCAGCTGTATACTTGTGCGTTATTTCTGATGAGGAAGCTTCCCATGCGCAGACTCAAGAAGCTGTTCGACCAAAACCGTGAATGGTCAGATGCTGTTCGGGAAAAGGAACCTGACTTTTTTGAACAACTTTCTCAGCAACAAGCTCCCAAATACCTGTGGATAGGCTGCTCTGACAGCCGGGTGCCTGCCAATCAGATAACCGGTATGGTGCCTGGTGAGCTGTTTGTACATCGAAATGTGGCCAATCAGGTCATTCACACCGATCTCAACTGTCTCTCTGTCATCCAGTTCGCCGTTGAGTACCTGAAGGTTGAGCACATTATAGTGACCGGCCATTACGGCTGCGGCGGCGTTCAGGCAGCGGTAAAGAACGGCAAACTCGGCCTGATTGATAACTGGCTGCGTCATATTCAGGATGTACAGCACAAACACCAGACTTTCCTGGACACTCTGGGCAGCCAGGAAGAAGTCTTTGAGCGCATGTATGAGCTGAATGTTGTAGAACAGGCTCTGAATGTTTGCCAGACCCCCATCGTCAGGGATGCCTGGCTGCGGGGACAGGACCTGACGGTTCATAGCTGGATCTATGGGCTGAAAGACGGCCTTCTGAGGGACCTGGGACTTTGTGTCTCTGATCCTGAAAGCCTGCATGGACTTTACAGCGATGCCATCAGGCAGATCACCAGTGCAGCTGATGGATGATATAGGTACCCTTTCATTTTCTAGATCTATCCTTCCTCTGTGAAAACCAAATCGGAAGGATAGAATTATCAGACAGACACTCTTTACTGCACCGCTGTTGCTGCTGTCGTTTTTTTTCATCTCTCGGGCCAGAGCACTTGTTTTGGCAGCAGGTGATGATGTTGAGGCGCCCTCAAACAAAACGGAATCAGCGATTTACAAGAGCCGCGCTATCGGTCGCCCATCTGGATGGAACAACACACTACCACGACTTCTCGATAAATTTTCCACTATCACATCAGTAAAGGGTTGTACTTCCCTTTCCCTGACAATGGTTCTGCAATAAGGACAGGTTGTATTTTGCGATAGCCAAGTCTCCAGGCAGTCTTCGTGAAACATATGGCTGCATGGTTCAAGAACTGTGACTGCCCTTCCGGCAAAAGGTGTGAGACAAACAGGGCAATTATCGGTCTCCTTTTGATAAGGTGCCTGATTATTTGGGCTGCCGGGTGGTGTGATTCCGTTCATATCTCTTACTCCTATCTGCTGTTTTTCAAATGAATTGTGACCTTGGATCATTGTCTATCCATTTAGTTCCCTGTGTTTGTTTATTTTTTTTACGCCCGGCATGGGCATGAGCTAATGGGGTGTAAATCCCCTGTGGAAGAAGCTACATCTGACTGTCGGTAAAGATGCCCGTTGATGACAACCACCAGCTTAAGGTGAGTGGAGTCACGCGAGGATCTTTGCGCAGACAATCTGTGCGAAAAAACATAATTTGCCGGAACCAGGTGACAGGATCACCGTTTAAAGTAAGAATAAATGCATCCTTGTGGGTGAAGTTTATTCTTCACTCATAGCAGCCTTGAATAAGATAACGAACTCTAAGCCGCACGCGCTTTTCACTCCAGAGGATAAATCTATGACACCTGCAAAATATCCGTTACTGATGAGACTGCTTCACTGGCTGATGGCCATTACCATCCTGAGTATCATTGCCAGTGGCTGGTACATGGCAGGTCTATCCAAGGACGTCAGCTATAAATACGACATCTACCCTTGGCACAAGTCTTTCGGCATCCTAGTACTGCTGCTGGTTGCGATTCGTATTCTGATACGATTGTTCAGCAAAGTACCCGAGCTACCCAAAGGATTGCCCAACCGTGAGAAGGTATTGGCCAAAATCACCCATTATTCGCTCTATGCCCTGATGATTCTTGTACCTCTGAGCGGTCTTACCATGTCGGATGCAGGAGGGCGTGATGTTTTCTTCTTTGGCATCCAACTGCCCGAATTTATGGAAGACAACAAAGAGCTGGCAGGAACCCTTCATACAATCCATTCCTATATTCCCTATGCATTTCTGGCCATCATAGCCCTTCACGTGGTGGGAGCATTCAAACACCGGTTCATGGATAAGCCTGAACACGATGTGCTGGGCAGAATGTTGTAAATTTGCCAATAAGGGCTCGTTCGGGAGCCCTTTTCCAGACTCTATGCCAATGAAATTAACTGTTAGTGTCGTCAGATGGCCTTATTCGATAAAACTTGAGGTTATAACCTGTTCTCAGAGTATGCATAAGAACCTGTAATGCTTCATTCCATTCACAAACCAAGCCACTGGAAGCTTTCAACGAGGCTCGCTCTCCAAGACCGTCAGAAAAACACAACATTCTCAGTGTCATAATGGCACCATTAACCGAGATAAAAACAGCAAATGTTGATTCATTGGGCTCCTGAATCACCATGACAAAGGTGCCCTCTCCGATGGCATTGTCCATTATCATTTGAATTGAGTTGAACTCCTTAAGCTCATTAACCTCGAGGTCAATATTAAGGGCCATCATCGCTTGATCCATTTCCATTAAACTCAACAAGGGGTATAAATCCGGAAGCTGGGATTCGTCTAACTTCCGAGGTAACGGAATCTTTTGCAGACCTCCAGACATTTGATTCATGAAACATTGCCGAATAGCAACGTCATGCCCCGTTGAGTTATCAGAAACCAGCAACACTTCAACCTCATCGTCATCATCAAATGCCTGCAAGGCTTCCACAGCTTCTTTATCCAGGCAATTAAAAGCCTTAATGGCATTCTCCACCATGAGGTTGAACACATCATCATCAGGCAAGTGAACTTGATAAAGCTGGCCTCCTCTCGACTTATCCAGATAGCAGTTGATCGCAAAAACAAAGAGACTGTGTTTATTACTGGCATAGCCCACCACTTCACCATCCTGATTCAGAAGAAATACAAAAGCCAAACTCTGTTCAATAATAATAAGAGCGAAGGAATAGCCTCCCTGAGAATCAGGAAGCGTCAGAAAATATCCCCGATCTTTCAAAGCCTCGATTGTGCCAAGGGGTCGAGTGTATTCACTCATCCAACCAACAGAGATCAGCCCTGCAATTACATCCTGTTGGATGGCAGCCTTCACCTGAGTCAATAGCTGCTGAAATTTAAGTACCCCGCTATTTGAATTCTCGAGGACGATCTTATCCATGCCGGTCTCCAGATAACAGACATTGAAAGATGAAGCTGAAAAGGCTTTCTGCTGACAGAGAGTTTCATCGACAGGCAAAGTCTGCAACTGGATAACGCTAAAATCACACTGCCGGTTCATCCATTCACAATCAAGCTGATTTTTCTCATCAGATACAGGAGCAGGATCTGGAACATTAACAGCAACAATAAGAGGTAGCATTTCGCTGGAAAAACCACTCAAGGACGGCTCTACCGGAGTCATCTGGCTGGTTGAAGGCCCATCAAAAGCAGCCATCCTTTTCCTGGGACCAAGCCTCGGAACAGAAGCTGACGCAGCCTCACGGACCAAAGGTCTTTCACACTGGCAAGTATTCTCAGTGGATAAATACACCTCTCTGGATTTAGGGTCTTTGCCTCTGGCACTCTTGGCATTAGACTGCCCTTTTTTTCTTATTGCGGCCTGGGCAATCAGCCTTTTTTCCCTGAACCGCTTGCCACACTGATAACATCGACAATCACAGGCATCAAGATTAAGGTCGCACTGCTTGCACCTTTGGCGACCTGATTTATCCGTTACTATTCTATCTTTCTTATAGTCATCGAATCCGTGACTGTAGAACGCTCCAAACAACAACAATGAAAAAAAAAATATACTCAAACCCGCTCTGAGCATAAAGCCTCCTGAAACAAACCGTTCAGGCAGACTAGATAGTTAATTGACATTCGTCATGGGAAATCAGGAAATTCACTCAACTTTCCGACGAAGTGATCTGTTCCAACCAAAGCGAGTCATCAGATCAGAGAAGACAGCATCCAGCGAAGCAGACAAAAGCAGTCGTTCACGGGTAAGGGGATGAGTTAATTCAAGATCAGTACAGGCCAGTAGCAATCTACCCGCTGAAAAGTGTTTGGCAAAGTATCGATTATGAACGCCCTTCCCATGTTTGGCATCGCCAATGATCGGGTGGGCTATATGCTTCATATGCCGACGAATCTGATGTTTCCTGCCCGTTTTAGGCCAGGCTCTTACCAGGGAGTAGCGACTGGTTGGGTATCTTTCTATGGCAAGAGGCAGCTCAACGGTCGCGAGTCTTTCATAAACAGTGACCGCCTCCTGAGCCGGTTTGTCCTGCCGGGCCTTGCGGTCTGTCATTTTATCCAGCTCTTCTTTCAGAGGATGATCAATCACGCCAGACTCTGGCGCATAACCCCTGACGACTGCCAGATAGGTTTTCTCGACCAGCCCTTCCTCAAATTGTTTTCCAACCTGCCGGGCAACCTCAGGCGACAGGGCAAACACTAAAACACCGGAAGTCGGTTTATCCAGACGATGCAGTGGGTAAACATGCTGACCCACCTGATTTCTGACGATCTGCAAAGCGAACCGGGTTTCATTCCGGTCAATCATGGAGCGATGCACCAGCAGACCCGACGGTTTATTTACCGCTACCAGCCAGTGATCCTGATAAATGATTTCCAGTGTTTCCTGGCTCTCTTCTGACATGCACGACATCCCAACAGCAAAGCTCAATATCAAAGGAGGCTACTTTCGTTCAGACAAGGTACTCTTCCTGAATATGTAAAGGTCGTCAGGCTCCCCGACAATAAACACCGTTCCCTGTCTGTCCATAGTAACCCCTTCTGGCTGCTCAATCGTATTCTTCAATCCATGCCAGCCCTTCTCAAGCACCATAACACTGACGGCCTCTCCATTTTCGTCCAGTTCTGTCAAAGAATCGGACTGATCACTGAGCACAACAAAATGCCTTGAAACCGTATCGAAGTGCATCCCTGACAGGTCCTGATTGAAAAACCTCAGGCTTTCTTCCATTTCTTCCTGCTCACGAATCACCAGCTTTCTATCTTTACCCTGCTCGGTGAAACCATTAATACGAAAAATCCGGATGGGGTCTCTCTCTTTGAGGACATAGATCGATTTTGTCTCTGGGTCCCAGGCAATACCTTCAAAGCCTTTGTTGCCTCCTTCTCCTATGCCAAAGGTAAAAGTGGACGCACTGGAGAAATCGATCTCATTCGAATCCGGTTTAATGTCTACCAGCAACAATTCCTGCTGACGTTCGTTGACAACAATAAAACGATCGCCGTCAGCCCAGGCAATACCTTCTACATCAGCATTAAGATTGGATTTCAGCTTTCTCTTGAGGTTTCCATTTTGGTCGTACTCCAGGACATGGATCGAAGAACCTCCTCCGGATACAACATAAAGGGAATCGGTAACAGGACTCCACGTCACTCCGGATACCTGATCACCTGCATCAACGAGTTTCACAGGTCCGGCCACCAATTTATAATCACTCAACGCAATGGCATTTGCCCACTGTTCACTGGATACCGTATGTGACAGGTATTCATTGTAAAGTTTGTCATCGATATCGAAATATTTAATAGCAATCACGGCCACAATCAAAATGACAATGATTCCGAGGGAGAGTTTTCTGAAGTTCTTCATAATGAGGGAATAGGTCAATTTCAGAGGGGGCTTTATGGAGACCGGCAGAGCGCCGTCACATCCCCCCAAGATCAGACAAGTCAGCTCTCATAAGGCCTTCGGTACCCAGA
Source organism: Endozoicomonas sp. ALD068 (assembly GCF_049310145.1). Lineage (NCBI taxonomy): Bacteria > Pseudomonadati > Pseudomonadota > Gammaproteobacteria > Oceanospirillales > Endozoicomonadaceae > Endozoicomonas > Endozoicomonas sp. ALD068. The sequence goes on along the minus strand of NZ_JBLYNU010000004.1, from coordinate 5,393,459 downwards.
TCAAAACCTGCTACTGAAACATGAACATCAAACCAGCTTTTCAGGGCGTTGGCATCTCTCTGACAGGGCCAGCGGCCCGGATCTTCTTCCCAGGCGGAGAGCTCATTTTCCATCATGTCCCGGGCGTGGTTGGCTACTGCTGCTTCCAGGCCCTCCTCTGTTTCCTGTTCATCCAGCAGGTAGGAGCCACCTTCCAGGCTCCAGTCTTCTGGCAATTCTGTCCCCAGCCCTTTCGCCCATTCAATAAAAGGCTGTCTGGGCTTCAGGGTTACAACACAACGATTGATAAACTTCATGACTTTTACCATAAAATGCAGCTTCATCGGATTCTGGAGCCATTTCGACAAGGTCAGCTGCAATTTCCGTCCAAGGAGAATGTCTTATGAGGCATTAACGTCAACAGTGCTTCACGGACGATGCATTATGCTCTTGGCGGATGGAGAAAATCAAACCATGTAAACTAAACATACTGCCCTGCACAATGACCTGAAGCCCAGGCCCATTGGAAGTTAAAGCCTCCCAGATGACCGGTAACATCCAGAACTTCACCGATAAAGAAAAGCCCCGGCTGGATTCGGCTCTCAAATGTTTTCGAAGAGACTTTCGCAGTGTCCACACCACCCAGGGTGACTTCTGCTTTTTTATAACCTTCTGTTCCAGAGGGTTTCAATTCCCAGTTTTCCAGTGCATGGGTCAGGTCCTCAAGATCAGCCGCTGTGTAATGTGCCATCAGCTTTTGACCATTGTCGGTTAATAATCTCAGATGACCTTGACCGCATAGGACTTGAGACAACCTTTTAGTCATATGTTCAGACAAGATGGTTGCCGTCTGTGCCCTGGGTCTCTGCATGGCACAGGACTGAAGCCAACTATGAATATCTGCACCGGGAATCCAATTAATGGAAACCGTATCTCCCGGATTCCAATAGGATGAAATCTGTAAAATGACCGGCCCGCTGACACCACGATGAGTGAACAGAATATTTTCCCGGAAAGACCGTCCATTGCAGCTGGCGATCACTTCTGAGCTTACGCCGGAAAGCTCTAGAAAGTGCTTAAGCCAGGCCTGGTTCATCGTAAAAGGCACCAGTGCAGGCTTTTGTTCAATCAGTTTATGGCCGAACTGTTCCGCTATCTGGTAACCAAACCCTGTGGCTCCCATTGTCGGAAATGATAAACCACCGGTTGCCACTACCAGTGACTGACAGGAGAGTTCGCCGATGTTGGTTGCCAACACGAAACCCGAAGCTTTATTGGACTTTATGGATTCAACACGGGCTTTGGCTCGAATGGTGACGCCTGCATCCTGACACTCGCTGACCAAAAGATCGACGATATCCTTTGAACGATTGTCACAGAAAAGCTGCCCCAGCGTTTTTTCATGCCAGGCCACCTGATACTTATCTACAAGCGCCTGAAAATCCCACTGGGTGTAGCGTGCCAGTGCTGACTTACAGAAGTGCGAGTTATGCGAAAGATAATGGGCAGGTTCGATATAGAGGTTGGTGAAATTACAACGTCCACCTCCTGAAATAATAATTTTCTTGCCAATTTTGTTGGCGTGATCCAATACAAGAACATTACGACCACGATAGCCAGCTGTGAGCGCACACATAAGACCCGATGCACCGGCACCGATAATAATGGCATCATAGTCAGACTGCAGAGCTCTGGTCAGGGGCATATTTATTAGATCCCAAAAACAGATAGGGGAAGCCTTTAGCGTTGCTCCTGCCGGGAGCTAAACAGGCCCGTAAGAAACCAGAGAGCATAAACCGACTGCCTGCAACGGTTTGCCCTTTCCTTCGTTTCTTTAATCCGGGCCTGAGACACAGCTTCAATGAGTTTTCAGAATGGCCAACACATTATTAAGAAACATTTTGGCTTCCTGGCTACTGACACTCTTACGCAACTCAGCAGGAATCATACGCTGGTACGCGCGGGTATTGACTGGACGAGTAGCCACCAGAGCATTCACCATAGCAGGCTTGAGCAAACGCTGGCTTGCAGGAGTACTTGGGTAGGCTTTACGGATAGATTGAACATCAAATTCAACCAGAGCTTCAGCCAACGGACTATCGGCCACTTCAACAACCACTTCTGGCTCTGATAACACCGGAGCCACTTTGACTTCAACCTTAACTGCCTCTTTGGTTCTTACAGACTCAACAGCAACTTCTGCATGAACGTCTTCAGAAGTGACAAAACCTTGAGCCACCAAAGCTTGAGACAGCTCTTCTCGCATAACCCATACAGCTTTGCCCGCTCCGTTTTCCTCATCCAGGGCAATAACGGAAGCACCAGAGCCAGCATCTACTTCCAGAAACCCGGCAATACGCTTGCCCAGGTTGTTAACGATCATGGACGCACGTTTGGCCCCCGTCAATGTAATCACCTGCTCAGCACTGGCAGCGCGTCCGGGCAGAGAAAACCATGCTGCCAGCAGTTCAATATCTTGAGGACGAACCGCTTTATTATTGTTAAGGGCCTTCAGGAACAAATCTTGGGTGATCAATTGTTTAACCTCTAGAAAAATCCAGCTATTTTTTCAGGAAATGACAAATTATCAATCCTTATATTTGCGGATCTTTATGCTTTTTCTTCTGAGCGCAGAGGTTAAGTACCGACTTCGCCTCTTACCCGCTCATTTCAACCTGAAAACAAGCAATATAAGAAGTCGCTGAGCATTACTTGAAATTACCCCATGCTGAGTTGATAATGATTCTCAACTAAAAACCTAAAATCAGTTGAACAGTTATATGGCAAGATCTCCTGCAAGAGAGCTATCTGTAAAGAGTATTGAATCCCTGAGCCCTCATATGACGCGGGTTATCCTGACCGGAGAATCTCTTTCTGATTTTCCATCGGATCAAGCCAGCGCCTACGTAAAGCTGGTATTTGATAACCCTGCAATGCCCGAGAAGCCACTCCAGAGAAGTTACACCGTGGTTTCCTCTGATCAGCTTGCACGACATTTGACGATTGATTTCGCAGTGCATTCCCATGACCGCGATCAGGGGCCTGCCGCACGCTGGCTGGAGGGTGCCAATATTGGCGATCCAGTTTTAGTATCTGGACCGGGACCTACCAAACTGGTCGACCTCGAAGCGGACTGGTTTGTTATGACCGGAGACCTGACCGCACTTCCAGCCATTCGTGCAAACATAGAGATTCTACCTGCCGATGCAAAAGGCTTCGTCGTTGTGGAAATTCCTCACCAGGATGACCAGCAAGCCATGGCCCTTGAAGCATCGTCGATCCCTGAAGGCATGGAAATTATCTGGGTTATAAACCCTCATCCAGGCCAACAAAAGGAGCTTTTAAGAGACGCTCTGGCCAACCTGCCTCGCCAGCCAGGAAATCCCTATCTATGGGCTGCCAGTGAACTGAACTCTGTGCTGGAGATCAGAAACTGGGTGAATCGAGAATCCCTGGCCCCCCGCTCTTCACGTTATATCAGCAGTTACTGGCAGCTTGGCCTTCCAGATGAAGCTCATAAGGTACAAAAGAGAGAGAGACTGACTGAGTGACAAGGGCCTCCACGCCAGAGATCTGTCGTTCAGCCACTTTCTTTAATGGACAGTCTTTGATGGATAGGAAAGTCTGAATGCACTGGAAGACAATTCGCCCGAGAACTATCAACACCTGTGCTCTTGCCGCTTTTTTGCCACAATACAAAAACCCCAGTCGATCTCTCAACCGGGGTTTTGCTTTATTCAATGCCTGGCGATGAACTACTCTCACATGGGTAAGCCCCAAACTATCATCGGTGGGGCCGCCTAGGTGGGGCCGCCTAGGTGGGGCCGCCTAGGTGGGGCCGCCCAGGTGGGGCCGCCCAGGCATGTGTCGTTTCACTTCTGTTCTGCCACACTCCTTTGCCCACAAAACAAAAACCCCGGTCAATCTCTCAACCGGGGTTTTGCTTTATTCAATGCCTGGCGATGACCTACTCTCACATGGGGAAGCCCCACACTACCATCGGCGATGTGTCGTTTCACTTCCGAGTTCGGGATGGGATCGGGTGGTTCCAACGCTCTATGGTCACCAGGCAAAACTGGTCGAGCCGTTGGCTCTCGAGCTGGAAGCTTTAAGCTGGAGGCTTGAAGCTGTTTCTCGAAAACTAAGGCTCTGGAATCCAAATCTCTTTTAAGCTGTGTCGTCTATTCTTGCTCAACACTCTCGTTCACTGTGTACGGCTTCAAGCTTCAAGCTTGCTAGATCGCTTTGGCGTTATATGGTCAAGCCTCTCGAGTCATTAGTACGGGTTAGCTCAACGCCTCACAACGCTTACACACCCCGCCTATCAACGTCATAGTCTTTAACGTCTCTTATGGGCCTTGCGGCCAGGGAAGTCTCATCTTGAAGGGGGCTTCCCGCTTAGATGCTTTCAGCGGTTATCCCGTCCGAACTTAGCTACCGGGCAATGCGTCTGGCGACACAACCCGAACACCAGTGGTTCGTCCACTCCGGTCCTCTCGTACTAGGAGCAGCTCTCCTCAAACTTCCAACGTCCACGGCAGATAGGGACCGAACTGTCTCACGACGTTCTAAACCCAGCTCGCGTACCACTTTAAATGGCGAACAGCCATACCCTTGGGACCGGCTTCAGCCCCAGGATGTGATGAGCCGACATCGAGGTGCCAAACACCGCCGTCGATGTGAACTCTTGGGCGGTATCAGCCTGTTATCCCCGGAGTACCTTTTATCCGTTGAGCGATGGCCCTTCCATTCAGAACCACCGGATCACTATGACCTACTTTCGTACCTGCTCGAGATGTACCTCTCGCAGTCAAGCTGGCTTGTACCATTACACTAACCGCACGATGTCCGACCGTGCTTAGCCAACCTTCGTGCTCCTCCGTTACTCTTTGGGAGGAGACCGCCCCAGTCAAACTACCCACCACACAATGTCCCCGATCCTGCTAAAGGACCTGGGTTAGAACCTCAATATTGCCAGGGTGGTATTTCAAGGTTGGCTCCATGCAGACTGGCGTCCACACTTCAAAGCCTCCCACCTATCCTACACAAGCAACATCAAGATCCACTGTGAAGCTGTAGTAAAGGTTCACGGGGTCTTTCCGTCTAGCCGCGGATACACTGCATCTTAACAGCGATTTCAATTTCACTGAGTCCTGGGTGGAGACAGCGTGGCCATCGTTACGCCATTCGTGCAGGTCGGAACTTACCCGACAAGGAATTTCGCTACCTTAGGACCGTTATAGTTACGGCCGCCGTTTACCGGGGCTTCGATCAACCGCTTCTCTTGCGATAACAGCATCAATTAACCTTCCGGCACCGGGCAGGCGTCACACCGTATACGTCCACTTACGTGTTAGCACAGTGCTGTGTTTTTAATAAACAGTCGCAGCCACCTGGTATCTTCGACCAGCCTCAGCTTACGGGGCAAGCCCGATCACCAAAGCCGGCGCACCTTCTCCCGAAGTTACGGTGCCATTTTGCCTAGTTCCTTCACCCAGGTTCTCTCAAGCGCCTTGGTATTCTCTACCTGACCACCTGTGTCGGTTTCGGGTACGGTCCCTCTTGACCTGAAGCTTAGAAGTTTTTCCTGGAAGCCTGGCATCAACCACTTCCCCACCTTGGTGGGTTCGTCATCAGTTCTCGGCTTTATGAACCCGGATTTGCCTGAGTCCACAGCCTACGACCTTAAACAGGGACAACCATCGCCCTGCTGGCCTAGCCTTCTCCGTCACTCCATCGCAGTCAAAAGGGGTACAGGAATATTAACCTGTTTCCCATCGATTACGTCTTTCGACCTCACCTTAGGGGCCGACTCACCCTGCGCCGATTAGCGTTGCGCAGGAACCCTTGGTCTTCCGGCGAGGGAGCCTCTCACTCCCTTTATCGTTACTCATGTCAGCATTCGCACTTGTGATACGTCCAGCCCACCTCCCGGTGAACCTTCAACCGCTTACACAACGCTCCTCTACCGGTTCAGTTG
>NZ_JBLYNU010000004.1:3225000-5382500 GCF_049310145.1 Endozoicomonas sp. ALD068 | reverse complement strand
GCGCACCCATGCCCACAGCTATGAGCACCATCGTTGTACCATTCAGTCCCGGGACTGGCACCGTCTTTACACAAGGTTTCGTGACGCCAACTTTTAGACAACAGTATTGTTGACGCAAAGGGTACCGGATGCCCCTGCGATTCCTGAAATTGGTAGGTGGTATTGCCGTAAATAACATTAATCTGGTAATACTTTTTGTCGGTAACCAGAATATCTCTGGGTAGCACAGTTTCGCTCCCCAAAGATGCCAGAAAATTGTCTCTTTTTCGACTTGATAACAGACATCCGCTGACATTATCAGGTGTATTAGCCAGCATACCAACCAATCTACCGATCCCGCCGATCTTAACACGACAGAATCCGGTCAAATGCTGGTCATTGCAGCGAAACTTTTTGGTTAAAGGTGCCGGCAATGGAGAAATACAAAACTCGTCTGCAGATCCGTAGGGATTAGCCGGATCATAGGTAGTGTTTAATGGAATTAGAGCTGGTTGGACGTCACCTTCATTATGATGCAAGGGTTGGGCATCAAGAAAAGTCGCTCTTGCCCACAGGTACTTCAACTTCTTATTTGAGTCGGTATAGTTATCTTCACTGAGATTAAAAGGAAGCAGGTTATATTGGTCGATAATGGTTTTCTGATAATGCTCAGTAGCCAGCGTGCTACGCATCGGCTCTCTGAAACCGGGACTGACATTACTCTGCGCCAATGGTGGATTATCGGGACTCTTTTTGTCAGCTTTGTCAGCTTTCTCAAGATCTAAAGCATATAGCGTAGAATAATGCCCAACCGAGAACCCCACCTCAAAAACGAACACAGATAAGCCCAATATAGCCAGTACCCTAAATAACTTTGAATCCTTTAATTGTTGTGAATACGAGTACGTAAGCAACTCACGGCCTTGCACTCCAACCACAGCGATAGCATTGTTAGTGACAGCAATAGATAACACCAGCACAGATAAAGCCCGTGAAACTCGCTTCATAGCCAAGCTCCTCCACAATAACTCTCAAAGAAGCCAAGAGTGTAGTGTCTACTCCAACAGCAAATAGTATAGAAATGATTTGTAAAAACTGATCCTTATGAACAAAGTACCTGACCAGTTGGTTTCAAAGATTTTCAGGAATACACACTTCCCTTTCAACTGATTCCGTCATTCCCCGACCAGAATTTCAAAGGTCTTTGAATCAACTAGAGCGTGGGAGTCTCCACTCGGCGTTGCAAATGAAGCTTTACAGACTTTGCCCTCCTTAAAATACTTTCCGTAGGTATTGAAACCATTGTTCATAAAACGACAAAAATATTGCGGCACTTTGCTAACTTCTTTGCCTGAACTTGAATAGCTATATCCGGCAATAACAGCCTTATCAGGCAGCTCACTCTCAAAAGCCTGCCAGCGAATGTTAGCGTCAACCAAGGGAGTCAGGTAATCAGAAGCAGTACTGCCATTCTGATTGGTAGCAACGTAACCACTTTTTCCACTGGTACCAATGTATCTACAATATTTATCAGGTCCCTCTCCTGCCAAGGAGCCCAGTATAAATTCTTTGTAAGGCTTTCTGGGGGAACAAAAGTATTTCTGAACTTCGATGCTGACTGTCCCTTTGTCTTGTTGTGATGGCACTTTCTGCCATACCACAGGAGACGGTCTGCTTTTATCAGCTTTCTGTCGTACAGGGATAAAGTGGGATATCTTGCCTGCTGCCTCAGCTGCCAGGCCTTCGCATCGATTCTCGCTGCTATGAGCGCCATCGTTGTACCATTGGACTCCAGGACTGACTCCATCTTTGCACAGACTTTCATGACGCAAACTTCCAGATAACAGCACTGTTGATGCAAAGGGTGGTAGATTCAAGAGCCAATGCTGAAATCGATAGGAGACATTGTCATATGTAACATTAATCTGATAATACTTTTTGTCGGTGACCAGAATATCTCTGGGTAACAGAGTTTCACCCCCCAACGACACCAGGAAATTATCTCTTTTTCGGCTGGATAAAAGGCATCCGCTGACATTATCGGGTGTGTTGGCCAACATACCAACCAGAGTACTGATCTTGCCATTGAGCATGAACTTGATTCGACAAAATCCGGTCAGTTGCTGATCATTGCAGCGGAATTTTTTGGTTAAAGGTTTCGGCAGTGGAGAGTTACAAAGCTCGGTTGCAGACCCGTAGGTATAAGCCAGATCGTATGCAGTGTTTAATGGAAACAGTGCTGGCTCGAGGTCACCTTTAATAAGGTCCTTGGGATAGACATCAAGGAAAGTAGCCCTTGCCCAGAGGTACTCCAGCTTTTTCTCTGGGTCAGCATAGTTATCATCACTAATATTAAATGGAACCAGATTGTACTGGTTGATAATTGTTTTCTGGTAATACTGAGTTACTGGCGTGGTCCGCATTACCGCATTTAAATTGCTGCTGACAGTACCATGACTCAATGGGAAATCCCGTGGATTTTTTTTCTCCGCGTTCTCGCCCGCTTCCGCTTCTTCAGCAGCACTGCGCCCGAGCATAAAACCTATTCCAAACATTAACCCATCAAACCCCCCCATAAAACACAGCTCAGTAATAAACTTTTTATAGTTACTCAAATATGAATACGTGTACTCTAGAGAGCTTTGCACCCCAGCAAGAGCTATTCCATTGTAAATAACAGAAATGGATAACAACGTCACAGGAAAAGCCCTTAAAACTTGTTTCATATTTAAGCTCCTCGGCGGCAACTGCAGTAAAGTCCAGAATCCAGAAATAAAAGGCCCCGTAATACTGGGGAAAGCTGAGAGTATAGCGTTTATTTCAGCGGCAAATTGTATATAAACGATTTATAAAAACTGATTCTTATGAAGTCTGTTGCATGGCATATGCGTTGAATGATTTTATAGTTTGATAAAGAAACAACCCTATATAGTCTCTGTCTGCTTCTCCCTTATTAAAATCAGCATTTATGCTCAATTCGCGTGAGACCCCACCGAACTAGAGGGTGTCAATTTAGGATTTACGTGCCAAAAAATTTATTCCTGATTAGGGTGGTGGGTTTTATTTACGCAAAATTAGCAATACCGGCACTTTTATTAATTTCAACTATAATTGTCAGCCTTAAATAAAATCATAAACAGGATATAAGAAATTATGGATATTAAAAAGCTGAGGGCAGCGTTAACAAAAACTTTATTAATAGCTGCTGTATTAAAAAAACCTCAATTTAAAGCACTTATACTCGCTCTTTTGTATACAGCCTCTCCGGTTCAGGCAGAAAATGAAGAACAAAAGCACTATTATCAGCTGGTAAGAAAAAAACTGCTGGATATCTCTCTGCTGATTAAAAGCAGCCATTGTGCTGATTCAGCTAAAAAACTATTACCTGCAACCTATGGCTATGCCCATTGGTTGAAATGCAGAGACCATTTTAATTTTTACACCCATGTCAGGGAGGACCTGACAAGAGTCGATTACAATAATAAAATCTATCGTTACCTTGAACTGGAAAGGTCCACCGGACGCCTTACAACTCAGGCCTCTAACGTGATAAGCCTTCACGACCTGCTTGAATATGAGCCTGAAGATCCCAATGCCACGCCTTCTTTCTGGCAGTTTGTTAACCGCATAAACGTTGAAGATAAAACCGATATAACCGGGCTACTTTTTCAGTACTTCACTGAATACCCCGAAAAACTGATACAGCTTCTTAATTCAGACATTATCTATCCGCTTCCCGGTTTTTTTTCAAAACGAGACAATACATCAGAGCTTTATTCAATGGCTATGCAAATAAGGCTTATACTCATTGACAATGGGGGCTCTGTAACAAAACCGAAAAACGACTTTCTCCTGGCCTATTCGGTAACACCAGTTAGTAATCCAATGCAGACAGATCCGGCAACAGGTAGCAATCAGGAATCAGAAGAAATATGGACACAGTTGACTGATCAGGAAAAAGAATTCGTTGGAAGGCTCAACGATGCACTTCATCTGGGTATGGTTTTCACTCTGGCTGATCTGTATAAACGTTTATCACAAGCACTAAGCACCACTAACTTCGATAATATGACAACAGCTGAGCTGTTAGACATTATTGAGAACAAGCCAATCGATGGCGAGAAAGAACTGGCTGCCTGGGAATTGCATAAATTATCCAGCTCGGTCATTCAACTAAAGGGGGCTGTGTATGAAACCATAAAATCAACTTACATGAGCTCGGTTCCCTGGCTGCGACAGAGAAAGACAATGAGGTTCATGCGGGACCCGGACCGGGAGCTGGAACAGCAACGGAAATTTGCACAGGAACAAGAGCAGGCCCTGAGATTGTTTGTCAACCGGCACATATCAAATATTAATGCTTTACTGCGATTGCTTCCGGATCAGAATAAGACTCAATTGCCCTTTAACCCCCAGGATTCTGTTACGCTCAGTGGAGTCAGCTACTCAGCTCTGAAAAACTCTGCGAACAAATATAAAAACGGGCAAACCCAACAACAATGGTTTAGTACAGAAAATCATGTCCCCTCTTTTACATCGACACCTGATTTCTCAGATCTCAATGCCGATCATCGCAGCAGGGATGACAGCGAGAAACCCCGGGGGTTCTTTATGGTTAGCGCGGGTAGTAATAGACTTCCAGAAGGAATCAAGGAGGTCGTTGTAAACTCTCCCATTACAGCACCAGAGTTGCTCAATGAAGGGATTGCCAAGCTTGACACTGATGACATAAGTATTTCGAAAATGCTGCAGGTGATGTTCAGCATTGGTTTTCTGCGCCCCGGTTACAGTGAAATTGATGCCATAAATTTCATTGCTGCTTATAGCTACTCTCCGCTGCACAGCGCACTATGGACATTGATCTTTCATGCGATCGGCGTTGGCGACGCAACGGTTCATCCCCATATGCATTACATAGATGGTTATAAAAGAAAATTCATATTTAACCATCTGGCGCGTGAAGATATTGCACAGCAGCTATCGGCCATCCACCAAAAACTACAAACGACTACCACAGACGGGTCTGAATATGCCAAGCAACTCAATGAACTTCTCGAACAAAAACAGCTGACACTGGGCGATACTCCCGGCGATGGACACTGCTTTACCCATGCATTAGCACAGCAATTACCGGGTTACGATGAAGAAAGCATAAGACGTGCATTACAAATCTTTCTTGCGTCCCCCTCAAACTACCAGGGTTATGTTCCCGAAAGCATTATGTCCTTAGCCCCTGAACTTCTAGCCCAGATATCATCAGACGGGCCAGACGGCTGGATTGACATATCCATGGCTGCCTTCGCTTCACTGGCATTCGGCAGGAGCGTTGTTGTAATACACCCGCAATTCAACCACAGCTCTGATTTGCAGGTGACTGTGTGGAACCAGGGCCAGCCGGAAGACATTGACCCTGCCGATGTACCTCAACATATCGATAATGCGTTGATCTTAGTATTCATCAATACAAACCACTGGACTTTTGCCTATCAGCAAGATCCGTTCCCCGGTCAACCCAATATCATTAACGTTGATGAATTACCCGATCTTCCTTCTTTGGAAAATAACCTAGGGAGCAACGGTTTCCGGTTTTTCATGCAGCAATAAAAAAGACAAAATACTTCAATCCCGTTGTACCCGCGCGGGTGATTTTTTACAGGTATAAAAAAACCCGGAATAAACCGGGTTTTTTTATAAGACACAAGTTGCTTATTTACCAAGCTTCTTGCGAATGGCCTGCAGAGTACGCAGCTGAGCAGCGGCTTCAGCTAGCTGAGTGGCTGCACGGGAGTAATCAAACTCACCGCTCTGATTAGTCAGCTCCTGTTCAGCCAGTTTCTTGGCCTCTTCAGCAGCAAGCTCATCCATATCGTCTGCACGCAGAGCCGTGTCAGCCAGAACCTTAACCTGGTTAGGCTGCACTTCCAGAAATCCACCTGAGATGTAGAACACCTCTTCTGCGCCGCCCTGGGTGATCAGGCGGATTGGACCCGGATTCAGATCAGTCAGCAGAGGCGTGTGGCCAGGGGCAATACCCAGGTCACCCAGAGAACCGGTAGCAATAACCATCTCTACCAGTCCGGAGAAGATCTCCTCCTCGGCGCTAACGATGTCACAGTGAACCGTGATCGCCATTTGTGTCACCTCCTCTTATGTCCTCGCATGGACGGTAGACCGGAAATGATTGAACCATTCCCGGCACGGGGTGACGCTCCTCAAAAGCAGAGCGTCCCGGCCATTACATGGACTTGGCTTTCTCGATCGCTTCCTCGATGCCACCCACCATGTAGAACGCCTGCTCTGGCAGGTGATCGTATTCACCGGCCAGAATACCTTTAAAGGCACTGATGGTGTCTTTCAGGGAAACATACTTACCAGGTGCACCGGTGAAGACTTCCGCAACAAAGAATGGCTGAGACAGGAAACGCTCAATTTTACGGGCACGTGTTACTGTCTGCTTGTCTGTTTCAGACAGTTCGTCCATACCCAGAATTGCAATGATGTCTTTCAGCTCTTTGTAACGCTGCAGTACGGTCTGCACACCACGAGCCACGTCGTAGTGATCCTGGCCGATGACCAGAGGGTCCAGCTGACGGGAAGTAGAGTCCAGAGGGTCGATCGCAGGGTAGATACCCTTGGAAGCGATGTCACGGCTCAGTACAACGGTCGCATCCAGGTGCGAGAAGGTGGTCGCCGGAGACGGGTCAGTCAAGTCATCCGCAGGTACGTACACGGCCTGGATAGAGGTGATAGAACCGGTCTTGGTGGAAGTAATACGCTCCTGCAGTACACCCATCTCTTCTGCCAGAGTCGGCTGGTAACCTACCGCAGATGGCATACGACCCAGCAGAGCAGATACTTCAGTACCCGCCAGGGTGTAACGATAGATGTTGTCGATGAACAGAAGTACATCACGACCTTCGTCACGGAATTTCTCAGCCATAGTCAGGCCTGTCAGAGCAACGCGCAGACGGTTTCCGGGTGGCTCATTCATCTGACCGTAGACCAGAGATACTTTGTCGATTACGTTGGAATCGGTCATCTCATGGTAGAAGTCGTTACCCTCACGAGTACGCTCACCAACACCTGCGAAAACAGAGAAACCAGAGTGCTCGATAGCGATGTTACGGATCAGCTCCATCATGTTTACGGTTTTACCAACACCGGCACCACCGAAAAGACCGACCTTACCCCCTTTCGCAAAAGGGCAGACCAGATCGATAACCTTGATACCGGTTTCCAGCAATTCGTTGGAAGCGGATTGCTCTGCATAGGTGGGTGGTTTACGGTGGATGGACGCTCGCTCTTCTTCACCGATAGGGCCCTTCTCATCGATAGGGTTACCCAGAACATCCATGATACGACCCAGAGTCTTGGTACCTACAGGTACCTGAATCGGTTCACCACTGTTAGCCACTGTGAGACCGCGGGATACACCTTCGGTGGAACCCATGGCGATAGTACGAACAATACCGTCACCCAGCTGTTGCTGAACTTCCAGTACCAGATCTTTGTCTTCGACGTTCAGAGAGTCGTAGACTTTGGGAACACTTTCCCTGGGGAATTCGACGTCAACGACGGCGCCGATGATTTGTAAGATACGACCACTACTCATAGCCTTTCCTCTACCCTTTAATCTTTTATACAGCCGCCTTAGTTACACCGCTGCAGCGCCACTGACGATTTCAGACAGTTCCTGTGTGATTGCAGCCTGACGAGCCTTGTTGTACACCAACTGAAGGTCATCAATCAGATTGCCGGCGTTATCTGTTGCGTTCTTCATGGCAATCATTCGCGCGGCCTGCTCACAGGCGTTATTTTCTACTACTGCCTGGAATACCTGGGACTCGATATACCTGATCAACAGGCCATCCAGCAATTGTTTGGCATCAGGTTCATAAATGTAATCCCAGGGTCTTTTCAGTGACTCATCTTCATCTGGAACCAGAGGCAACAACTGCAATACCTCAGGAGACTGTGTCATGGTGTTGACGAAGCGGTTGTGAACAACGTACAAACGGTCAATTTCACCGTTTTCGTACTTGTCCAGCATCACTTTTACACCACCAATCAGATCAGCAATGTTGGGTGAGTCACCAATATGTGTTGTGGCTGCTACGACGTTCCCGCCGTAACTACGGAAAAATCCAACAGCCTTGCTGCCGATCAGGCAAAGATCTATTTCAGCACCCTGATCTTTCCACTGAGTCATACTCTCAATGGTTTTCTTGAACAGGTTGATGTTCAGACCTCCACAGAGGCCCCGATCCGTGGAAACGATGATAAAACCGACACGCTTCACCTCACGTTCTGTCATGAAGGTGTGTTTGTACTCGGCATTGGCGTGAGCAACATGCCCTACAACCTGACGGATACGCTCGGCATAAGGGCGGCTGGTTTCTCTCCGCTCCTGAGCTTTACGCATCTTACTCGCCGCCACCATTTCCATGGCGCTGGTGATCTTCTGCGTACCTTTAATGGACGATATCTGCGTCCGGATCTCTTTTGCGCCTGCCATTATTCAGTTCCTCAAGCCAGGCTTTCGAGGCCAGCGGCCAGTAAGCCAGCTTTACTGACCACTGACCACTGACCACTGAAAACTGTTACCATGACTGGGTGGCCTTGAACTTCTCAATAGCCGCTTTGATACCCTCTTCAATTTCACCGTTGTAATCTCCAGATTCGTTGATGCGAGCCATCAGCTCACTGAATTCAGAGTTCACAAAGCTCAACAGGGCAGCTTCAAAGTCCAGGATCTTGTTTAACTCAACGCCTTCCAGGTAGCCTTTTTCAGCGGCGTAGATGACAACACCCATGTCAGCAACAGACATTGGCGCGTACTGTTTCTGCTTCATCAGTTCAGTAACACGCTGACCGTGTTCGAGCTGCTTGCGGGTAGCTTCATCAAGGTCAGAAGCAAACTGGGCAAACGCCTGCAGTTCACGATACTGAGCCAGAGCCAGACGGATACCACCACCCAGTTTCTTGATGATCTTGGTCTGGGCAGCACCACCTACACGGGATACGGAGATACCAGCGTTCATCGCAGGACGGATACCCGCATTGAACAGATCGGTTTCCAGGAAGATCTGACCATCGGTAATAGAGATTACGTTAGTCGGTACGAAGGCCGATACGTCACCTGCCTGGGTTTCGATGATTGGCAGGGCGGTCAGGGAACCGGTCTGGCCTTTCACTTTACCATCGGTCAGCTTTTCAACATGCTCGGCGTTTACACGAGAAGCACGCTCCAGCAGACGGGAGTGCAAGTAGAATACGTCACCCGGATAAGCTTCACGGCCCGGTGGACGGCGCAGCAACAGAGAGATCTGACGATAGGCCCAGGCCTGCTTGGTCAGATCATCATAAACAATCAGGGCATCTTCACCCAGATCGCGGAAGTATTCACCCATGGAGCAACCGGCAAATGGCGCCAGGAACTGCATGGATGCCGGATCAGAAGCACCTGCGGCAACAACTATGGTGTGTTCCATTGCGCCATGCTCTTCGAGCTTGCGTACCACGTTGGCGATAGAAGACTGCTTCTGGCCAATCGCTACGTAAACGCACTTGATACCAGTACCTTTCTGGTTGATGATCGCGTCGATGGCCAGAGCGGTCTTACCCGTCTGACGGTCACCGATGATCAACTCACGCTGACCACGACCCACAGGAACCATGGCATCAACGGACTTGTAACCTGTCTGAATCGGCTCGTCTACAGACTGACGGGCAATAACGCCTGGCGCTACTTTTTCGATTGGCGAAGTTTCAGTGGCTTCAACGGGACCTTTGCCGTCGATGGGGTTACCCAGCGCGTCAACAACACGTCCCAGCAACTGCCTGCCAACAGGTACTTCAAGAATTCGACCGGTGCACTGAACAGTCTGGCCCTCAGCCAGCTGACTATAGTCACCTAATACAACAGCGCCGACGGAGTCCTGCTCCAGGTTCAACGCCATACCGTATACACCGCCGGAGAACTTGATCATTTCCCCGTACATTACGTCTTGCAGACCGTGTATACGAACAATACCGTCAGTGACACTGACGATGGTGCCCTCATTGCGGGCTTCACTGGACACATCAAGCTGCTCTATGCGGCTCTTGATGATGTCACTGACCTCGGAAGGATTCAGTTGCATAGCTTACCTGCCAAACTTTTTACTTAAAAAAAAGTAATTATGAAATCATCGCATCGGCAAGCTTGGTCAACCGCGAGCGGACACTGCCGTCGATAACGAGGTCTCCAGCTTTCACGATGACGCCGCCGATCAGGTAGGTATCTACCTGTGTATGCATTCGTACTGATCGACCAAGTCGTTTTTCAACTTTCTTTGCGATTTTGTCCTGCTGTTCATCGGACAGCGGGAAAGCCGAAGTGACGACTATATCCTGATAACTCTGATCTTGTGCTTTCATCTGCTCAAAGATCGCGTCGATCTGGGGAAGCAGAAAAATCCGTTTTTTATTCGTAAGGATCCGAATGTAATTCTCGACTTCAACCGAAAGACTGCCTTTGCACAGTTCGATAAAGGCGTCTGCCTTCATGTCCCCTGTGGTGGACGGGTCTTTCAGCATCCTGCCCACAGCCTCACGCCTGGATATACTCGCACATAAAGTTAGCATCTGAGACCATTCAAATAACTGGTCGTGCTCTTTTGCTATCTTGAATGCGGCCTTGGCGTAGGGACGGGCACATGTAGTCAATTCCATGGTCAATCCCCTTTAGAGTTCAGCAACCAGGTCATCAACCAGACGGCTGTTAGCTGACTCATCCAGATTTTCACCCAGAATACGCTCAGCACCGACTACAGCCAGGGCTGCAACCTGAGAACGCAGAGCTTCGCGGGCTCTGTTGGCTTCCTGCTCAATGTCAGCCTGCGCAGCCACCTTGATGCGATCAGCTTCTTCACGGGCCTGCTCTTTAGCCTCGTCAAGGATCTGGGCAGAACGCTTGTTTGCCAGCTCGATGATTTCCTGAGCCTTTTCACGGGCTTCACGCAGTTCTTCGAGAACTTTTTTCTGAGCCAGTTCCAGCTCTTTCTGACCACGAGCTGCAGCGTCCAGTCCGTCAGCGATTTGTTTCTTACGGTCGTTGAGGGCCTGCATGATGGGTGGCCATACATACTTCATGCAGAACCAGACAAACACAGCAAAGGCGATCGTCTGACCGATGATAGTTGCATTGATATTCATGCGAACTCCAAATGCTCCAGTAAAATCTTAAAATCCTGCCTCAGATGAGCGTACTACTTCTATTTAGCAAAATAAGACGCTCCCAACAAAGTTGTTTAGATCAGCTTACCCAGCCTAGGAGTACATCCAGGATCTTTATTCGGCTTTTCGTTTCGTTACGGCTCTCAGACCGGCCGTACTTCAACGCCAAGCCGGATCTTCACTGCAGCGATTACTGAACCAGAGCTACAAAAGGGTTAGCAAAGGTGAAGAACAGGGCTATACCCACAGCAATCATTGGCACAGCGTCAAGAAGACCCGCTACGATAAACATTTTGGTTTGCAGCATTGGTGCCGTTTCAGGCTGTCTGGCAACGCCTTCAAGGAATTTTCCACCCAGCAAACCAAAGCCGATAGCTGTAGCCAGAGCCGCAAGACCCAGCATGAAAGCAACACCGATTGCAGTCAGACCTACTACCAGTTCCATATTTCCTCCCGACCTATTGTGGTCTTTGTTAAATTGAAGTTTTAGGTTAGTTAACACACTACGTCAGTCAGCTGACGTACAATATCTATAATTAATGGTCTTCGCTTGCCATGCTTAGATAAACAATGGTCAAAATCATAAAGATGAATGCTTGCAGAGTGACCACAAGAATATGGAAAACAGCCCATCCAAAGTGCAAAGGTAGCTGCATGTAGCCGACCAGGGCAATCAGGATAAAGATCAACTCACCTGCGTACATATTACCAAAAAGACGCAGAGCCAGAGAGATGGGCTTGGCAATCATGGTCACAGATTCCAGCAGGAAGTTGATTGGAATCAACAGAGCCTGCACAGCTTTGTTAGGGCTGCTGAACGGATGCAGGGTCAGCTCACCAATAAAACCACCTATACCTTTCACTTTGATCGAGTAAAAGATAATTAACATAAAGACAGAGAGGGACATACCCAGAGTAATATTCGGATCTGTACTCGGTACAATCTTCATATAAGGAATGCCCAAAGCAGAGGCCAGCCCCGGGATCCAGTCAACAGGGATCAGGTCCATCAGGTTCATAAAGAAAACCCAACAGAAAATAGTCAATGCAAGCGGGGCGATCAGGTTATTTCTGCCATGAAAAGAGTCTTTGACACTGCCATCCACAAACTCAACGACCATTTCAACCAGATTCTGCATGCCAGTAGGAACACCGGCAGATGCACGCCTGGCCACCATACGGAAGATCGAGATGAACACCACACCCAGCAGAACAGACCAGAACAGACTGTCTACGTGCAGCGCCCAGAAACCCATTTCTTTTGCTTCAGCAGCGGTTCTGGCAAAGGTCCAGGTGTCTTCCGACAGAACACCCAGCTCATTGCCATAATTGTCCACACGTTCAAAACCTGCAGGCAGCTTACCGAAGGTAAGATTCTGCAGGTGGTGGGCTATGTACTCAGTTGCAGTCGTCGCCATGAATTTTCCCGTACACCATCATCATTGTATAAATCTGTCGTCAGTAAACCTGCCTCAACTCTTAATAAGAAGAGGGGTCAGCCAGTTTACCGCCTGAATCAAAGCAAATGCACCGAACATCGTCAGGGGGTCGATTGACGGTATCCGTGTAAAAATCAGAACGAACGCCAGAACCGTTAAGGCAAACTTCCCCGCTTCACCCTGATAAAAAGACCTGACTATTTTCTGTGCCGCACTGGCTCCCCGGTATCGAAATGCTCTCCAGACCAGATAAGCATTGGGGACGCTGCATGCCAAACCACCTGACAGAGCGGATATAGCGAAAGACTTACCCAGCGGCAGCAAAAGCAATGTCAGAGATACTGTAGCCAACAGTTGAGCAACGACAACACGATAGATACGTGGCTGTTGCAGATGCGGGTAACTGGCCCGACTGTCACTTCTAAACATCTCTTTACTTTTGACTCTCCACGTCGTCTTTACAGACACAGGCTCCTGCGCTTGACCTGAGTATCTTAACAGGTCTGATAAGTCTTGATCCGCCCCTCAGAAAATACCAGGGGTTTCAGCCTTTGCGATGTGTGAATACAGTTAAACATCAGATGGCAAAGCTTCACACAACTGAAAATCTTAGAACTTTTTTTCACCCCTACGGCGCGCGAAAGTATACTAGTGACATGCACCTGCGTTCAACTAATATCTTAAAGGTTGACACTATACGACTTCGGAAGAATATTATCCCCTGAGTCCTAATGAATGGCGTTCAATAGCTAATGGACCAAAAGCTCGTCATCCCATTGCAAAATAAACTCAGAGACTTTCTTGATCACGCCACTTCGATATTTTTTCCTGTTAAGTAACAGATAAAAATGACGATTCAGAGTCAGGTCAGACACGTTGATGGTCGATAGCAGACCGGCATTCCTGGCCCGCCATATAGCCAGGTTGGAAATACAACCAATACCCAACCCTTCCATAACAGCCTGCTTGACGGCTTCGGCCCGGTTAAGACTCATTATAACGTTAGGTGTACATAAACGTGTTGCCAAGACTTCATCAAACAGTTCCCGGGTTCCTGAGCCTGGCTCCCTGAGTATCCACTCTTCGTGTTTCAGGGACTGAAGATCCACGGTCTTCCCGGCCATGGGGTGGTCAGGATGACAAATAATAACAAGCTCATCTTCGCGCCAGGGGATCACTTCTATTTCCGGGTGCAGACAGCTGCCTTCAACGACGCCCAGATCAATCTCCATAGCCAATATTCTCTGCTGAATACTGCGGGTATTTTCGACCGCCAGTTCGGCCCTGATATGGGGAAATTCCTTGAAAAACCTCCCAAGAATACGAGGCATCAGGTTATTACCAATGGTAGAACTTGCATGTATCTTCAGCGTTCCCTCTTTATAGCAGCTGTCCTCTATAAACTGGGTTTCAATCTCGTGGGCCCGATCAATCAGCTCTGCTGCCATGGGTAATAATGATCGACCAGAGTCGTTTAATGCCATGGACGCACCAGCATGTCGGTCAAATAAGGGGCCTAAATGCTTTTCCAGTTCTGACAGTGCCATACTGGCAGCGGGCTGCGAAATAAACAGGGATTCTGCTGCTGCTGTAACTCTGCCGGACTGGGCGATCGCCTTAAAGATTTCAAGCTGCCTCAATGTGATACGCATTTACTGCTCCGATATCCATTGCCAGCTCAAAAAGGACGGTGAAATCCCGGGTGGCATAGATAAAATTAACACCTTAAATTTTAGGAGTTGTTATTAGTGAACAGGACACCAAAACCTGGGTTGGCCTAAAAAAATGACACCCGCAATGAAAGAGGTCCTTCGTTACACGCACATTATAAAATAGAGTACGTCATCCCTCGATAACCTTAACGACTTTTGTAATAAAACCGTCAAGATTTTTAAGTAGATTTAGGTTTTCCTCATTTGTCTATCAATTACTCACTCATAAGTGCTCATTATAAGACTCTCTTGATTTATTGATTATTCAGGGAATAAGCCTACTCCTTATAATGCAGTCACCCTCGCAGATCAATAATAACACTTATCTTAGAGTTGTTTTGAAACCGTACTCAGAAAGATTTTTATGATAATTGTCCAACAAGGAGTGGCTATGTACCAAGAATATAATGATCGAAATGTAAAGCATTGGGTTGATCTTAAAAAACAAACATCCGTTCTTGAAAAGATTGTGTACTGCAAACAAAAGAGAAAGTATTCATCAACACTTGATAATCTTGGTGCTTTTTTCCGTAAAGCAGATAAACATTTGAAATATTCAGGTCTTCGAAAAAGTTACCCGGTTTTGTCTGCTCCTGCGACTTATTGCAGGACAATATTCGAACACTTTTTCAAGGCTAAATCTTGTCTGACCATGCATTGAGCTACTTTTTAATAACCGACAAACTTGCCAGTTTTCAGGAGCCCGGTAACAATAACACACAACCCATAAGTTTGACTTATATGCGCCTGTAATTTTATTGATTATCCAGAAAGACTTTCAGAGCTCTATAATTCGTTCACCATCATCAAGCGCTATAAATAGCCGCTACCTTCAACCTCCGACATTGAAAGATAAGCAGCTATAAGAGGGATCAGAATAAAACACAACAAGATAAAATAAATGTACAAAATATCTATTATCAGCATCTGGTAATGTATTAATCGATGCTGTGAAAATGGTATCGGATTTTGTTTCTTTAAACCCGTGATCATCAGGACAAAATCCGATAGCTTTTTCCAAGCTGACCAGTGTACGACAAGGTATTAGGCTGCTTTATGCAGCCGTTTTTTTACCTGTAATAACTTCTCTTTTTTGCCGGGAGCCGTTTCAACTGTCACATTCAGGTCTATCTTGCTAGGAGCCTGACCTTTTCCTTCGGCTAATATAATCTGCCAAAATCTGACGGTTTTCATCCGGGGAAGCGAAAGCAACAAACGCCTCTCCGGTACCTGCAATATTATCGCCACAAAACGGGCAGGTTAATTGACAATCACGCTGGTATCAGGGTTTTGCGAACAACCTGCCTAGTGTTTATTGGGTATCGGACACTTATTGAATATGCGCCAGAACCCCGTCCAGTTCATCCAGGCTATTGTAGGAAATCACCAGTTTTCCCTTGCCTTTGGCGTTATGAGTAATGGCAACCCTGGCTCCGACACGATCCGATAAGTCATCTTCCAGACGCTTGATGTCAGGATCTATTTTCATCGAGGTTTTTTTCTTGCCCTGTTCTTTTTCCTGCATCATGCGACGCACCAGAGCTTCTGTCTGGCGAACTGAGAGTCCTTTGGCCACAACCGTTCTTGCGGCTTCCAGCTGCTCCATATCAGACAGGGGCAACAGAGCCCGGGCGTGACCCATCTCCAGGTCACCGTATTCCAGCATTTTCTTCACGTCAGAACTCAAAGACATCAGACGTAAGATGTTGGCTACTGCTGCTCTGGATTTACCCACGGCCTCAGCCACTTCCTGCTGCGTCAGTTCAAACTCTTTCTGCAAGCGGGACAGCGCAATGGCTTCTTCAATGGGATTAAGATCTTCCCGCTGAATGTTCTCAATCAGAGACATCGCTATGGCTGCTTCGTCAGGAACATCCCGAACCAAGGCTGGTACCTCCGCCAGACCAGCCAGCTGTGCGGCTCTCCAGCGACGCTCTCCGGCAATGATTTCATAACGATTCCGGGACAGAGGACGAACCACAATAGGCTGCATGATGCCCTGGGCTTTGATACTTTCAGCCAGTTCTTCCAGCGCATCCGGATGCATATCCCGACGCGGCTGATATTTGCCTCGCACCATAAACTCGACAGGAATCTCTTTAAGTTCCTTATTCTGAAGTGTTTCGCCTTCAGGCGTTTCTGTCGGGTTGGTTAGTTCATCGGAAACCGATGATGAGAGGTTAGCGCCTCCCATCAATGCACTTAAATTGGTGCCAAGACGTTTTTTAGCCATCAGGTCCCTGTCTTCCTTTCAGTCTTGAGCCCCTTGTTAAGAGCCTCTTGTCTGCGAACCAGCTCACCCGCCAGCGCCAGGTAAGCTACCGCCCCCCTGGAGGTTCGGTCATAAGCCAGCACTGGTTTGCCATGGCTCGGGGCCTCAGCCAGACGCACATTCCGTGGAATAACGGTACGATAAACCTGATCACCAAAATGACCAATCAGCTGTCTGGATACTTCGTTGGTCAAACCCATTCGGGGGTCGTACATAGTCCTGAGTAGCCCCTCAATATGGAGCTTCGGATTAATGGTCTGTCTGATACCGGTAATGGTTTCCATCAGGGCAGTTAAACCCTCCAGCGCATAATATTCGCACTGCATCGGGATAATAACGCCTTCTGCAGCCACCAGAGCATTCAGCGTCAGCATATTAAGCGACGGTGGGCAATCAATCAGAATATAGTCATAGTGTTCACTGACAGAAGCCAGAGCACTTCTCAGTCGGGTTTCTCTGGCTTCCATCGACATAAGCTCTACTTCAGCGGCAGTGAGGTCAGCGTTAGTGGGAACTACGTCGTAGCCCGCATCTTCAGCGTTCTCAATAGCCTGATCGATGGCGCATCGCCCGGTCAGAACCTGATAGGAGGAATACTCCAGGTCATGTTTATTGATACCACTTCCCGTCGTGGCATTTCCCTGAGGATCCATATCAACCAGTAACACCTTTCGCTTGGTCGCTACCAGAGAGGCGGACAGGTTGATGCAGGAAGTGGTCTTTCCTACCCCACCTTTTTGGTTCGTTACCGCAAGAATTTTTCCCACTGCCAATCGCTACCGTATCGTCTTTATGTTTGTGAAAAGCTGTCTGTTTAAATTACACGTCAGCCTTCAGGATAACCAGATGCCTCTGTGCTTCACAACCCGGGACGTCAAGGGCATGGCTTTCCAGCAGGGAAATTTCTGGTCTTAGCTGCTTCAGATCGACCAGTTCCTGTTCCGGGAACAGGCCTTTCATTGCCAGAAACTTACCACCTGCCTTGATCAGATGGTGGCTGCCATTCACCATATCAGCCAGAGAACTGAATGCTCTGGACATAATAACGTCAAATGGCTGGATTGCCTCAAAGGATTCTACCCGGCAATTCGCCACTGTGATATTTTCAAGACCCAGCTCTGTTTTGGCCTGAGTCATAAAACGGGTTTTCTTACCATTACTGTCCAACAGGGTGTAGTGCTTTTCTGGATTAAGGATCGCCATAGGTATGCCTGGCAGACCGGGCCCGGAACCTACGTCCATCAGATGATCCCCTTCCATAAAGGGCGCAATACTCAGGCTGTCGTGTATGTGTCGTGACACCATTTCCAGCGGATCCCTGACGGCGGTCAGATTATAAGCTTTGTTCCATTTGGCAAGCAGCTCTACATAACCTGTCAGCAAGTCTGCCTGGCTGTCCGCCAGTATCAGAGATTGCGCAACTGCTCCCTCGCAGATGCGTTCACGTAAGGACAGAAAAGACATCAAGAAACAGTCCAGATAGGGTACATGGATTCACAGCCTCACGGCTTGATGGATAGTGTATTGCAAATAGCAGATTCAGTCGAATTCATAACCTTCTGATTGCACGTTAATTTTCATAGTCTTATTGATAAAAAAACAGTATCGAACCCGATTTGCGACTTTGCAGGCTGAATTTAAACCTTCTCAATGGTGAACAACCGGTTTGGCGGATAGGTTTAAAGAAAAGGTCGGAGTACAAATCGTCGATCAGACAAGAGATGGTGATGATAAACTCTTGGCTGTGCCTCTACTAATTTCTCTGGGAAGTCACACAATGCGTTATCAACAAACTTATGAAAAAAATAATCAAACGACTCTCACAGACTATTCTGAGCAGGCTTAAGTCAGCGGTTGATCTTTTCTCAGGTGATCCGTCAGAAACCAGATTGACTGTTAGAGAGCAGACTCAGTTAATCACTGACTTTTCACCATCGACTCTGAATATCAGGAAACCCACTCTGATCACTCAACCCGTCACGCCCTATTCGGTAAAAAAAGGACGAGTGGCTCCGCGTAATCCTCTAAAAACAAAGCGCCAGTCATACCGTGACTTGGCTCTGAAAAGGAGTAACCGATTCCCGAATCGAAGCAGGCTTGATTTCTCGACCAGAAAGTCAAGCCTGCGTCAGCGGGTCAAAATCAGGCAACCATCGAGCGTTTTTTAAGATGAATCAGTAGCAAGGAAACCGCTGCGGGCGTCATCCCCTGAATTCGGGAAGCCCGTCCCAGAGTTTCAGGCCTGTTATCATTAAGCTTCTGCTTCAGCTCATTAGACAACCCCTCGATCACACTGTAATCCAGAGCCTCAGGAATCTTTGTGCCCTCATAACGGCGCAGACGATCAATCTCTTCCGTCTGGCGATGGATATAACCTTCGTATTTGGTAGCAATTTCAACCTGCTCACAGACCTGGGGATTAGCTTCCGGTTCACCGGAGAGTGCGGCAACATCCGCATAAGTCAGCTCGGGACGACGCAGCAGTTCCTGCAGGCTGTATTCACGACTGATGGGCTTGGAGAGCTTATTGTCGATTTTTGCAGAAGCTTCGGTCTCTGGATGAATGAATGTGGTCCGAAGGCGTTCATGTTCCTTCTCAATTCGCTCTTTTTTGTCGCAGAATGCCGACCAGCGCTCATCGTCCACCAGACCCAGCTCACGACCTTTTTCTGTCAGACGCAAATCGGCATTATCTTCACGCAGAATCAGACGATATTCGGCACGGCTGGTAAACATTCTATAGGGTTCACTGGTGCCATTGGTAATCAGATCGTCCACCAGAACGCCAATGTAGGCTTCGTCCCTGCGAGGACACCAGCTCTCTTTACCCTGCGCTCTCAGTCCAGCATTTAAACCAGCCAACAGTCCCTGGGCCGCAGCTTCTTCATAGCCAGTAGTGCCATTAATTTGCCCGGCAAAGAACAAACCACCGATCGCTTTTGTTTCAAGAGAATATTTCAAAGCTCTCGGGTCAAAATAATCGTATTCAATGGCATAACCCGGACGGGTAATATGCGCATTTTCCAGACCAGGGATGGAACGCACCAGATTGACCTGAACGTCGAAGGGAAGACTGGTAGAAATCCCATTGGGGTAGAGCTCATTGGTATTCAGACCTTCTGGCTCAAGGAATACCTGGTGTGAAGACTTGTCGGCAAAGCGGGTGATCTTGTCTTCAATAGAAGGACAGTATCTTGGGCCAATACCTTCAATCACCCCGGTAAACATAGGTGAACGGTCAAGACCACTACGAATGATCTCATGGGTCCGTTCGTTGGTGTGGGTAATATAACAAGACACCTGACGGGGATGCTGTTCGACAGAGCCCAGATAGGACATGACCGGAACCGGAGTATCACCCGGTTGCTCTGCCATCATCGAAAAATCAACAGAACGGGCGTCAATACGGGCAGGCGTCCCTGTTTTCAGACGCTCAACGGCCAGATCAAGATCTCTCAATCGATTGGCCAAGGCTATAGAGGGAGGGTCTCCAGCTCTGCCACCGCTGTGATTTTCCAGACCAATATGAATTCGTCCACCCAGAAAAGTTCCTGCAGTCAGGACCACACTGGTTGCAAGGAAACGAACCCCCATGTTGGTCACCACACCGGTAACCTGACTCTGTTCAACCATCAGGTCATCAGCGGATTGCTGGAATATCCACAGGTTGTCCTGGTTTTCCAGAATGTTTCGGATCGCTTCTTTATAAAGTGCCCGATCAGCCTGAGCACGGGTGGCTCTGACAGCTGGCCCCTTTCGTGCATTCAAAACCCGAAACTGAATACCCGCCAAATCCGTAGCCCGACCCATGGCACCACCCAGGGCATCCACTTCTTTCACCAGGTGACTTTTGCCAATACCACCGATGGCAGGATTGCAGGACATCATCCCCAGAGTTTCGATGTTATGGGTCAACAAGAGTGTTTTAACACCCATACGTGCAGAAGCAAGAGCAGCCTCTGTGCCCGCATGGCCACCACCAATCACTATCACATCAAACCGGGTTGGAAAGTCCACTGCCAAGGTCACATCACCTTTGTTCGTTTATGGGTCTGGTAAAAAGGAGGCGGATTATACCTCAGCTCTTTTGTCCACAACATGCATCTTTCATGACAAATGCCTTTCCGCCTGTTTTTCCCGATGAGGACTCGTTCAGTTAAAGGCTCTGTTCCTATTGGCGTAAAGCATAGTGCCTTATCAGCCAGGGGTTCAGTCGTAAAGCCCGAAATCTTGTATGTCGTCTTCCTACTGCTTCTAGAGGTCCTTACCTGTGAGTAACATTAAAAACAATAGCCGTCTTTAACGTAGTGTTTATTAGATATTTTTATTATAAATAGTGTGAGTAGTTTCTGTGGATAAGCAAAAAAAGTATATATATATCAATATTTTAAAAAATGAATAAGTGTGTCAGTCTACTGTTGAAATCTTTCGGTTAAGGTGTAGTTTTCTTGTGGATAAAAGAGCCTTTTTCCACAATCGAAATTTATCAATATCTTATCCCGGTATCTATAAATAGTTTCTCTATGTAGCTTTCCACAAGGCATTTCTAACAGAACCACGCCAATGAAAGGTTGATAAAACCTGCGTTTGAAGCGTATTTAGACTTATAAAGCGGTATTTTTTATCCACAACAGGGTATGAGCGACTTCGAATAGTCGGAAGGTTTTTCGCAGACTGATAATTTCTGAAGGGATGGAGAAAAAGAAGATCAGATAAGACGCAGAGTGTTATGGAAGCTCAAGGACACCTCAACCATAAGGAAGGGCATTCGCTCAACCCAGAATCCTGGTCCTGCTCTTTAGTTGGGTGGATTGACAACAATGTTTTGAACTTTCATTCCAAAAACTATTCCAAATTAATGAATGCTATTTGTGAAATATGGTATGCGAATAGAACAAAAAAGTTAGTACTTATGTTCATAAAAACTGGCGATAAGACGAAATTTCTGTAGAATGCGCGAATGATAATGTTTCCTATTTAGATTGATATTATAAAAATACGGTTGTCGTCCATGTTGAAAAATAAAGTCTCTTCAGCACTTTTAGCAGCAGGTCTTATGGCTGCATCTGCTATCTCCCTGGCCGCAGAAGTGGTTAATGTTTACTCCTATCGTCAGCCTTTTCTGGTTGAACCTCTGTTCGCAGAGTTCACCAAAGACACCGGTATTGAAGTCAACATGGTGTTTGCCAAAAAAGGTTTGAGTGAGCGTCTCGAACGTGAAGGCAAACTGAGCCCCGCTGACCTGGTATTGACGACAGACATCAGCCGACTGATGAATCTGGTTGAAAAGGATCTCAGCCAGCCCGTTGACAGCCAATCAATCAATAACGACATTCCTGCCCAGTATAGAGACCCTGAGGGTGAATGGTTTGCCCTGACCAAGCGTGTCAGAAATATCTACAGCACCAAACGTTCAGAGAAGCCGGAAGGCATCACTTACGACGATCTGGCCGATCCAAAGTACAAAGGCAAAATCTGCACACGCAGTGGTAAAAACGCCTATAACGTAGGTCTCGTTGCTGCTTATGTCGCTCACAATGGTGAGGAAGCGACTAAAGAATGGCTTGAAGGTTTCAAGGAAAACCTGGCCCGTCGCCCTCAGGGTAATGACCGTGCCCAGGTAAAAGCTATCACGGAAGGCGTTTGCGACCTCTCTATCGGTAACAGCTATTACTTCGGCAAGATGATGACCAATGAAGAACAGCGTCCATGGGCTGAGTCCGTTTACATCAACTTCCCTGATCAGAAAGGCAATGGCTCTCACGTCAACGTCAGTGGTATGGTTCTGACCAAATACGCTCCCAACAAAGACAATGCCGTTAAGTTAATGGAATTCCTGGCCAGTCAAAAAGCTCAGGCCACCTTCGCTGAAGTCAACATGGAATACCCTGTAAATCCTGATGTACCGGTTTCCAAAATGGTTGCTTCCTGGGGTGAGTTCAAATCCGACGATCTGCCTGTTTACAAGCTGGCAGAGAACTATGCGACCGCTCAGAAACTGTTAGACGAAGTCCGTTTTGATCTGTAATTAAAAGGCCTTTCGACCTTCCGGAGAGTCGGCGGCTGCTTGCTGGCTCTCTGCTTCTGACTCTGGTCTATGAGGCCTTGACGCCTTATCCTTCGATGTAAAAGCAATTCTGCTAGCAGCCTGTCGGACTTAAGCGTCCGTAGCGAGGATTGCAAGAAACAGAGATTTTTAGACCAATTTATTGCAACCGCACGACTGCATGGATGCAGGAGCTAGAGCAACGCAGGAGCAGTTGCCGTGTAGGACAGTCTTAAGTCCGACAGGCTGCTAGAGTCCGGATTCCGAAAAGTCCCGGAACATATGCTTGAGTCGGTCACCAATACGGAGCCTGTAATCTTTAATATAGAAGTCACCCTCTAAATAATTCAGTACACTTTTTAACAATAATGAGCGGTCTTCAGTTTTAACCACCAGCTTTAAGCCTTCATCGTGTACTCTCTGAACAATATTTGTGAACTGCTCAATTCCAATTTTACCACCAGCAGCATCACACTCCATAAAAACAGCCTGATGCTGTGTTTTGGATAAATCGCTGAGAAAGTAATCTGAACTAAATTTTTGTGGGCGTCCGGGCAAAAGAGGGGAACCCACCTGGCGGATCTGATCTGCCGGAATACTGAGTATTCCGGCCATTTCTTCTATTGATACAGCGCGCTCAGTGATCACTGCTGCCGCCTTGCCACCCTGATACTGACCCAGTTGCGATATTGCATCAGCAGCATGAACTTCAGGACTGCGCCACCATTGGGAACGGCGACTGGCTCTCTGCAAATTGCTCAGGTAAAGAAAGTCATGAGCTTTCCTGGTTAAGGGATCAATAATGCCAGGGGTTGCATCTTTGGCAGGAATATGAATATTTGAACTGACCATGATGGCTTTGTTATGAGTTATCACATGTCTCATTGTTTTTGCCAGAAGTTTTTTGCTAAGTAAGCCGTTGGCATCATCGATGACCACCAATTCCTTTCCGGCAAGCTTTTCGTCGATCTTTTCAGCCCATAGCGTTTCATTACCCTCTAAGTCATCGAACAGAGTACCTGCTGTAAAATCGTCTATATAAAGGGTGTCAACACCATATTCGGCTGCTTTTTTGGCAACCGCTGTACATAGATGTGTTTTTCCTATTCCCGCTGATCCGCTCAGGAATAGTCCCATGGGTTTTTTATGCGAGGCTTCATACTGATTATTTATCACAGCGTGTGCGAACTTCAGGGCTGTATCTTTCATCCGTTCCTGCTGTTTTGAGTCGGCTTTGAATTGATCAAAATCAGAATCAAGATTTTCAATGGTGAACGGTGAAACCTGATGCACCGGCTTTGGTTCCATAGTCGATGTGACAGGCAACAGTGGTTGGCAATGCCAGACTTGATCGCACTGCGACAAAAAATATTTCCAGTAATTATTACTGAAGCGAAGTGCACAAGTGATGCCAACAATGGGGTGGTCATGGGGTACTGTATGGTCTTTCAGCTGGGCATAATGCCTTTCTCCCTTTTCGATTGCACGGATTGTTTCAGGACCCTGTTGTTTATTGTAACCATCAATCAGTATTTTTTTGACTTGGTCGTAGGTTTTCGGTTCATCAAATTCATTCGGACCAAACCCCAGATAGAGATTCTGTCCGCTGCTGTTATGCCCGGTGCATATCAGATTAAAACCTATAGCATTACCCAATTTATGTTTCTTCATGTAGTCACTTACGCCCGAAATGTAGATGATATCACCCTTTTTGAAATCCTGTTTTGACAGTTCCTTGTCACTTGAAGTAATGCCGGTTTCGTGAAGGTGCGAAAGATCGTAAAACAGATTATAGATAGGGTTGCTGATTTCGATCGGTGTTAAATTTTCAGCACCATTCACGAAGTCAGAAGAGCTTTGGCTAATCGTGCAGGAAATTCTAAATTTTGCCACCGGTGAACCAAAGATCCGGTTGAATTCGTCGGTGCCAATGATGGATTCAATGGCTCGATACTGACAGGCCAGCATGGTTGTCGCACAATCTGCAATGGTAGGGCCATGAAAAAAAGCATTCAGACATTCACTGGGGGTATGCCGGTTATCCTTTCCTACAAAGCTGTTTATATAAGTCCTATCAAAATATTTTGGTAGAGTGTGTTTCACGAGGTTAATACCGTTTGACAACTTGGGAAGTTCATAGTCCATATAATCCTCATCATAAAAAACACCCAGACGTTTGCTTACTTCCAGGACTTTTGGCGAACTGGAAGCATTGTTGGTTGCCGTGACAAAGCTATTGTCCCATTGGGTAGAACTTTCGTCCATAAACGGGACGGGATCATAAAAGCTTGTCATGACTGAGCTCCGCTCTTCGTATGATGTGTTAAGTTGCTGGAGCCAATGAATCGTTTTATTGGCAAATTGTTCATCCATGGGCTTGTTACTGTGACTTACCGGGAAGGGTTTGTAAGAGGGAGTTATCACGTCTAAAGATTTGAAATGAATTGCCATAATAGCATCATCAGCTTTTGAGACAGAGGCATTAGAGGAGGGACGATATTGTTTTGAACCTTGTGCAGATATAACAGTACTGCTTGCGGCAGTTTTAGACTCTTCAATGATTCTTTTCCTCAGCCTCTGCGTCTGCCCGCTTGAATCTGCCCTTTCTTTCGGGTTTTCAGCGATGTTCATCTCACCACCATTTTTTACTGGCGAGGGCTTTACACTTCTTGAGGTGGAACCTGAAGTGGTGGAAGTGGGGCTATTTTCTGTTTTTCCGAATTGGAAAGGTACAGCGGGCAGATAGCCGGTAGAAGTAAAAGTTACACTATCCATAATTAATCGTCCTTTTAAGTTGTATCTACTATTAATACCGTCCTTGTGGTTAGCTCATTTGCCTGGCAAGTTTAATTCTTTATGACAGTACTTCAGGCAATCTAAAAAGAAGGGGTAAATTATCTAAATCTTGTACTATCGCTCTATTTATTTAGACAGAAAGGAAATGATTTAGTTCACTGCTAAAGGGGGCTCAAATGAATTTGAACCCTAATGTACTAAATTGTGTAATTGAAGCTGACTGGTCGTTTCATGGGGTGAGTTCAAATCCGACGATCTGCCCGGCTTCTTGCTCTGCTAATGACTGACTTTGGTCGAGGCCTCGGCGCCTTAAATTCCAATGTAAAGGCAATTATGTGGGCCGAGCCCCGAGCCAACTCTAGAGTCCGGATTCCGAAAAGTCCTGGAACATATGCTTGAATCGGTCACCAATTCGGAGCTTGTACGTTTCAAGATAAATGTCTTTCTCCAGGATATCCGGTACAGCTTTTAACAATAATGAGCGGTCTTCGGTTTTTACCACCAGCTTTAAGCCTTCGTCGTGTACTCTCTGAACAATATTTATGAGCTGCTCAACATCACGTCTATAAACAGGATCACACGCCATAAAAACAGCCTGATGCTGTGTTTTGGATAAATCGCTGAGAAAGAAATCGGGGCTTATTTTTAGTGGGAGTTCGGGCAAAATAGGGGAACCCACCTGACGGATCTGTTCTGCCGGAATACTGAGCATTCTGGCCATTTCGTCTATTGATACAGCGTTCTCGGTGATGACTGCTGCCGCCCTGGGGCCATGATACTGACCCAGTTGCGATATTGCATCAGTAGCCTGTATTTCAGGGCTGTGCCACCATTGGGAACGGCGACTGTCCCCCTGCAAATCGCTCAGGTAAAGAAAGTTATGGGCTTCCCTGGTTAAGGGATTAATAACGTCAGGGGTTGCATCCTTGACAGGAATATAATTATTTGAACTGAGCATGATGGCTTTTTTATCAGTCATCACATGTTTCATTGTTTTTGCCAGAAATTTTTTGCTAAGGCATCCGGTGTTGGCATCATCGATGACCACCAAATCCTTACCGGCAAGCATTTCGTCGATCTTTCTGGCCCATTGCTCTTCTTTACCCTGGTAGTCCATATACAGATCGCCTACCATAGCTTCGTCTATGTAAAGGACGTTGGCACCGTATTCGGCTGCTTTTTTGGCAACAGCTACACAAAGGTACGTTTTTCCTATTCCCGGTGATCCAGTCAGGAATAGTCCCATGGGCTTTTTGTGCGAGGCTCCACCCTGATTATTAATCACAGCGTGTGTGAACTTCAGGGACATATCCCTCATCAGTTCCTGTTGTTCTGAGTCGGGTTCCAATTGATCCAGATCAGCATCAAGATTTTCAATGGTGAACGGTGAAACCTGATGCACCGGCTTTGGTTCCATAGTCGGTGTGACAGGCAACCGCGGTTGATGATGCCAGACTTGATCGCGCTGCGACGAAAAATATTCCCAGAACAGATTACTGAAGCGAAGCGCACAAGTGATGCCAATAATAGGGTGGTCATGGGGTAGAATACTGTCTTTCAGCCGGGCATACTGCGTTTCCCCCTTTTTGATTGCATAGTTTGTCACAGAATTCTGTGGTTTATTGTAGCCATCAATCAGTATTTTTTTGACTTGGTCGTAGGTTTTCGGTTCATCAAATCTATCCGGACCAAAACCCAGATAGAGATTCTGTCCGCTGCTGTTTTGCCCGGTGCACATCAGATTAAAACCTATAGAACAACCGCTTTTATGTTTCTCCAGGTAGCTTTCAACGCCCTGAATGTAGATGATATCACCCTTTTTGATATTCCGTTCTGACAGTTCCCTGCCAGTTAAATTAGTGCCGGTTTCGTCACTGAGCGAAAGATTGTAAAACAGATCATAGATAGGGTTGCTGGCATCGATTGGATCAATATTCCCGACGTTAGTAGTGTGTTTGCTGGTATGCGACATAATCGTGCAGGAAATTCTGAACTTTGAGATCGGTGCACCAAAGATCCGGTTGAATTCGTCGGTGCCAATGATGGATTCAATGGCTCGATACTGACAGGCCAGTAAAGCCGTTGCACAGTCCGCAAGGGTAGGACCATGAAAAAAAGCATTCAGACACTCACTGGGTGTATGCCCGTTATCCACTGCTACAAAGCTGTTTCTGTTACCCAGGTCAAAAAATTCTGGTAGTGTGTGCCGCCCGAGGTAGATACCGTATAACAGCTCGGGAAGTTCATATTTCTTATAATCCTCAGGATAAAATATACCCAGACGTTTTCTTAACTCCAGCCGTTCTATCCCCTCATACATCTGAGCAAAGGAAGGAGAACAGTCTGCCCTGGCTGAGTCAGAAAGAGAAAAACTTGTCGAGTCTAAGCCAGTGTTCAATTTGGTAACACTGACTTTTTCTAACGGTGCTTTTTTATGAAAATTATAAAAATCATAAATGCTTGTCATGACCGAGCTCCGCTCTTCGTATGATGTGTTAATGTGCTGGAGCCAATGAATCGTATGTTCGGCAAATAGTTCATCCATGGGCCTATTACTGACACTTGCCGGGAAGGATTTGTAAGAGGGAGTTATCTTGCGCAAAGATTCAATATGGTGTTCTTGAATACCCCGATCAACTTCGTCGAAAGGGTCATAGAAGTAGGGTCGGTATTCTTTTGAACCTTGTGTAGATATGACAGTACCGCTTGCGGAGAACGAAGTACTGGAATTTTCAATTATTCTTTTCCTCAGGCTCTGCGTCTGCCCGCTTGAATCCACCCTTTCTTTCGGGTAGTCAGTGACGCTCATCTCACCACCATTTTTTATTGGCGAGGGTTTTACACTTCTAGAGGTGGAACCGGAAGTGGTGAGAGAGGGGCTATTTTCAGCCGTTATTTCAGATGATTTAGTCACTGTTTTTCCGTATTGGAGAGGTACACCTGACTGATGGCCGGTAGCAAAAACATTTACATTATCCATAATTAATCGTCCTTTATTAAGTTGCATCTGCTGTTAATACCGTCCTTCTGGTTAAGTACTCAACCATACGAAATCATATTTTCTGACTCATTGTTCAGGCACTCTAAAAAGAAGGAGTAAATTATCCGAATCTTGTACTATCGCTCTATTTATTTAGACAGAAAGGAAATGATTTAGTTCACTGCTGAAGGGGGCTCAAATGAATTTGAACCCTAATGTACTAAATTGTGTAATTGAAGCTGACTGGTCGTTTCATGGGGTGAGTCCAAATCCGACGATCTGCCTGGCTTCTTGCTCTGCTAATGACTGACTTTGGTCGAGGCTCCGGCGCCTTAGCTTTCAATCTAAAAGCAATTCTGGGGGCCGAGCCCCGAGTCAACTTTACAGTCCGGATTCCGAAAAATCCCGGAACATATGCTTGAGTCGGTCAGCAATACGGATCCTGTACTTTCTAATACTGAAATCTTTCTCTAAATAATTCAGTACATCTTTTAACAATAATGAGCGGTCTTCGGTTTTAACCAACAGCTTTAAGCCTTCATCGTGTACTCTCTGAACAATATTTATGAACTGCTCAATTTTAATTTTACCACCAGCAGCATCACACTCCATAAAAACAGCCTGATGCTGTGCTTTGGATAAATCGCTGAGATCGTAATCGGGGCTTAATTTTTGTGGGAGTCCGGGCAAAAGAGGGGGACCCACCCGGCGGATCTGTTCTTCCGGAATACTGAGTATTTTGGCCATTTCGTCTATTGATATAGCCCTCTCAGTGATGACTGCTGCCGCCCTGAGGCCATGATACTGACCCAGTTGCGATATTGCATCAGTCGTCTGAACTTCAGGGCTGTGCCACCATTGGGAACGGTGACTGTCTCCCTGCAAATCGCTCAGGTAAAGAAAGTTATGAGCTTTCATGGTTAAGGGATCAATAATGCCGGGGGTTGCATCTTTGGCAGGAATATGAACATTTGAACTGACCATGATGGCTTTGTTATGAGTCATCACATGTTTCATTGTTTTTGCCAGAAGTTTTTTGCTAAGTAAGCCGTTGGCATCATCGATGACCACCAATTCCTTTCCGGCAAGCTTTTCGTCGATCTTTTCAGCCCATAGCGTTTCACCACCCTCTAAGTCATCGTACAGAGTAACTGCTGCAAAATCGTCTATATAAAGGGTGTCAACACCATATTCGGCTGCTTTTTTGGCAACCGCTGTACATAGATGTGTTTTTCCTATTCCCGCTGATCCGCTCAAGAATAGTCCCATGGGCTTTTTATGCGAGGCTTCACACTGATTATTTATCACAGTGTGTGCGAACTTCAGGGCCGTACTTTTCATCAGTTTCTGCTGTTTTGAGTCGGCTTTGAATTGATCAAAATCAGAATCAAGATTTTCAATGGTGAACGGTGAAACCTGATGCACCGGCTTTGGTTCCATAGTCGATGTGACAGGCAACAGTGGCTGGCAATGCCAGACTTGATCGCACTGCGACAAAAAATCTTCCCATCGCTCGTTACTGAAGCGAAGCCCACGAGTGATACCAACAATAGGGGAGTCATAGGGCAGAATACTGTCTTTCAGGTCTGCATAATGCGTTCCCCCCCTTTTAATTGCATGGATTGTTTCAGGACTCTGTGGTTTGTTGTAACCATCAATCAGTATTTTTTTGACTTGGTCGTAGGTTTTCGGTTCATCAAATTTATCCGGACCAAACCCCAGATAGAGATTCTGTCCACTGCTATTTTGCCCGGTGCATATCAGATTAAAACCTATAGCAGTACCGAATTTATGTTTCTCCATGTAGATCGCTACGCCCTGAATGTAGATGAGATCACCCTTTTTGATATCCCGTTCTGACAGTTTCCTGACAGGGCAGGTATCGTCAGTGCGGTTAAGATCGTGAAACAGATTATAGATAGGGTTGCTCAAGTCGATCGGTTCTAATTTTTCAGCAATATTCGCGAGGCTAGAAGAGTTTTTGCTGGTATGCGACATAATCGTGCAGGAAATTCTGAACTTTGAGACCGGTGCACCAAAGATTCGGTTGAATTCGTCGGTGCCAATGATCGATTCAATGGCTCGATACTGACAGGCCAGAATAGTTGTCGCACAGTCTGAAATGGTAGGACCATGAAAAAAAGCATTCAGACACTCACTGGGTGTACGCCCGTTATCCTTTGCTACAAAGCTGGATCTGAAAGTATGATCAAAATATTTTGGCAGTGAGAGCAATCCCAAGCCGCTGGCTTTTGACAGCTCGGGAAGTTCGTAGGCCTTATAATCCTCAGCATAATAAACACCCAGACGTTTTCTTTCTTCCAGCAATTCTGGCAAACGAGAAGAATCGTACGTAAAGGTTGCACTGGGTATACCACTGCTCGAATAGGTGTAACTTATGACCAATGTCTTAGGTATTTCACGAAATCTTGTCATGACTGAGCTCCGCTCTTCGTATGATGTGTTAAGTTGCTGGAGCCAATGAATCGTTTTATTGGCAAATTGTTCATTCATGGGCTTACTACTGTCACCTACCGGGAAGCGTTCGTAATAGGGAGTTATCGGACGTAAAGATGCGAAATGATTTGCCACAATATAATCATCAGATCGGAAGTCAGGGTTATCAGAGCAGGGACGATTTTGTTCTGAGCCTTGTGCAGATATGACTGCACCGTCTGCAGCAGTTTTAGAATTTTCAATTTTCCTTTTCATCAGGCTCTGCGTTTGCCCGCTTGAATCCGTCATTTCTTTGGGGTTGTCAGCGACGCTCATCTCACCACCATTTTTTACTGGTGAGGGCTTTACAGCTCTTGAGGTGGGGGAGCTATTTTCAGCAGCTATTACACCGGGCAGATAGCTATAGCCGTAGCCGGTAGCAAAAGTTTTTACATTATCCATAATTAATCGTCCTTTATTAAGTTGTAGCTGTTGTTAATACCGTCCTTGTGGTTAGCTCATTTGCCTTGCAAATTTAATGCTTCATACAGTTCTAAAGGCAATCTCAAGAGAAGGGGTAAATTATTCGTAACTTGTACTATCGCCCTAATATTTAGACAGAAAGGAAATGATTTAGTTCACTACTTTTATGCGAGAACCAAGCCAGGGCGGCTTCGCTTGTTCCCTGAGCAACGAACTGTGAAACAGGAACCTGAAGGTAACTAACAGGAATCCCCGTCCTACTGGATTTGAATTTTGGCTTTTACGACCCCCCTCTTCAGAGGGTGGGGAGGATGTCAACTTTCTCGGGTAGAGCTTCGTATACCTGCCAAGTATTACCCTCAAAGACCAATGATCTCACTGATATCCTCTTCACTTGGCTGATAGCCCTCACCCTGGCTATGTGTACTCTGTGAGTCTGCAATCTGCCGCATCAAGCTACTATTCTGCAGCACATAAAGAGTCTCTTGTTCCTGCTCCCAGTCATCAGCACTGATCATCACAAAGTCTTCTCCACCGCGCCGAGTGACCTTAAGCGGAGTGCTGTTGCCCACAACCTTCTCTACAAAACTTTTCAGGTTATCCCTGAACTGATTAACGCTGACACTTTTCATAAATTACCTCTACCTTTGGTGTGCATTATTACCGTACACAATTGAGAGCAGGCATTTAAAAGGCAAGTCTACGCCTAATTGCGTTGCTGTTTGAAAGAGAGATGCAAATTTTACTGATATTCATTCCGTTTTCTGTAAAATTGGCCGCTTGGCAGAGTTCGGACAGATATTTAAACAGACTTTCATGAAACAGGTGCTTACCGCCTTAGAAACACAGGAAAATGACTTATCACCACTCTCTTTGCAGTGTGGCATTGATAAGTCATATTCAAGACAAGGCCTTTCGATCTTCTGGAGAGCTGGCAGCTGGTTGCTGGCTCTTCTGCTTTTTACTCCGTTTTTGGCTCTGGTCTATGAGGCCTCGGCGCCTAGCGGTGAGATTTTTGCTCATCTGCGAAATACTGTGCTGGGCACTTATATCCTCAACACCGTATTGTTGATCCTGGGTGTCGGTATTCTGGGTTTGATCCTTGCCCTTCCTGCAGCCTGGATCATGGCAAACTGTGAAATTCCCGGTAAACGTTATCTGCAATGGCTTCTGGTACTGCCTCTGGCCATGCCCTCTTACGTGGTCGCCTATATCTATACAGACCTGCTGGAATACGCAGGCCCTGTGCAAAGACTGCTGAGGGATTTAACGGGTTGGCAGAGTGCTGCGGATTATTTTTTCCCGGATATTCGCAGTCTGGGTGGCGCAGTCATCATTTTGGCGCTAGTGCTTTATCCTTATCTTTATCTACTGGCCAGAACCGCATTTCTTGAACATTCCCAGAGTCAGATGCTTGCCAGCCGGTTGCTCGGATGCTCTCCTGTTTCCAGTTTTCTGAGGGTCTCAATCCCCATGGCCAGACCGGCTATTGTCACCGGCCTTGCCCTCATGGGTATCGAAACACTGGGTGATTTTGCCACGGTTGATTACTTTGCTGTACCGACTCTCACGACAGCTGTCTATGATACCTGGCTGGGTTATGGCAGTTTGAATGCCGCTGCCAAACTTTCAGCTATCATGCTGGTTGCAGTGATGCTGCTGATCTCACTGGAAAGCTTCAGTCGCAGGAGACAACAGCTGTACCAGAAAAGCACCGGGCAGGACCACAGGAAAGCCTCCGTTTTGAGGGGTTGGAAAAAGGCCCTGGCCTTGTTCTGGTGCTGGATGCTGGTCATATTGGGCTTTCTTCTACCTGCTGCTATTTTGCTGGATTACGTTTTCCGATATTTCAGTGATTCCTGGAACCAGGAATGGCTGACTTACAGCTTCAACAGTTTGAAGGTTTCATTAACCGCAGCCACATCTGCAACACTGGTCGCTTTATTTCTGGGACTGTATCAGCGCCTTCAGGGCAGTCGCTTTGCCAATATTCCTTCCCGGCTGGTTTCCAGCGGATATGCCCTTCCCGGAAATGTTCTGGCGATAGCGGTGTTAACCCCATTAACCCTGTCTGACCACGGTTTGAATGATTTGATTATGGCCTTTGAGTTACCGCCCGTTGGCCTTATTTTCAGTGGCTCGATATTTGCGCTTGTTTTCGCCTATACCGTTCGTTTCTCTGCCGTGGCCGTTGGCAGTGTTGAATCCAGCCTGGGAAGAGTTTCCCCGTCTCTGGATATGGCCAGCCGAACACTGGGATGCAAACCTTCAGAAATGGTGAGGCGCGTTCATATTCCCATGATTCGCAAAGGCTTGTTGACCGGATTTCTGCTGGTTTTTATCGAATCCATGAAAGAGCTGCCGGCGACTCTCCTTTTAAGACCTTTTGGCTTTGAGTCACTGGCTACCCGGGTTTTCCAGTTTGTTTCCGATGAAAGACTGGAAGAGGCTGCTCTGGCAGCATTGATAATGGTACTGGCCGGGCTGATACCACTGATACTTCTGAACCGTTCACTGGAGGCAGAACAAAAATGACCGCCCTGACAATTGCTGGCCTGAGCTGCCGTTATGAACAGACAGAAGTACTCTCTAACCTGAGCCTTGAGGTAGAACAGGGAGAAATTGTTTGCCTGCTGGGTCGAAGCGGCTGCGGCAAAACCACGCTTTTAAAAGCCATTTCAGGTCTTCTTCAGCCTTCTGCAGGGACCATTTCCCTGCACGGTCAGGTCGTCAGTTCAGTCCATGGAACACTGCCCCCGGAACAGCGTGGAATGGGGATGATCTTTCAGGACTACGCTCTGTTCCCTCATCTGAACGTGTTTCACAATATTGCTTTTGGTTTGAAAAACCTTTCCCGCAGAGATACCCGTAAGCGTGTGGAAGCCATGCTGGAGCTGGTCAACCTTTCTGGCCTGGACAAGCGCTATCCTCATGAACTTTCCGGCGGCCAGCAGCAACGTGTTGCCATTGCCAGAGCCCTGGCTAACAACCCTTCCCTGTTGTTGCTGGATGAACCTTTTTCCAATATTGACAGTCAGGTAAGACAGAAACTGGTGAGGGAGGTCAGGGATATTCTCAAGCAACAGAAAGTCACTGGACTGTTTGTCACCCATAACCGTGATGAAGGTTTTGCCTTTGCCGATTCCGTTGCCATTATGCACAATGGCAATATTCTGCAGCGAGGTCACTCTTTCGACGTCTATAACCGCCCGGCATCTCGTTTTGTGGCAGAGTTTATGGGGTCTGGAAATCTCCTGCCCTGTGAAGTAATAAACAGTCGCACCGTTTCAACACCAGTCGGTGTCGTTGAGTCATCCACTGATATTTCAGCAGACCCCGGTCAGACTGCGGAGCTGTTTATCCGTCCACAAATGTTTTCGATTGAAAGGTGTCGGTGCGAAAAACCGGTGAATCCTGCCCAGATCAAAAGCCAGCAGTTTATGGGAACCCGATTAAGGACCGAGGTTAAGCTGAAAGAAAATGTTCTGGTTGTCGAAAACTCAACCCCGTTCCCCGAAAGCACACCTGTGGATATTTCGGTAAGACCTCACGACCTGCTTCTGTTTGATCAGAAAGGGGATTCAATCTGATGCTTCAGAGTTTATGTTTTACCCGCTGCAGCCAAGCCTGAGTATCCTGAAAACAAAATCAGGTTGTCAGGCTGATCCGAACTGCTGCTACGAACCATTCATGCCCGCTCTCTCTGTCAGGCCATTGTCGTCTTTGAAAATGTGACCAGATTTCCCACTATGTTTGTGGGTAGAGTTCCGTATAATGACCCACAACTGATACCACTTTCGCCGGGCTGCCGGGACAATTGTTTAAGCAGTATAAACGACGGATATAAAGTGGTTTCTGTAAACCACAAAAATAATAAATGGCTCAAAGTCTATCAAAACTTATGAGCCAGATAAGAAACTGGCACAGCCGGGTGGGACAAGTGATTAGCTTTAAACTCAATGGACAAACAGTCAATGTAGACGCACCGGGCGATACACCCTTGCTTTGGGTGGTTCGCGAACATTTAAAAATGAAAGGTACAAAATTCGGTTGCGGTATGGGCTTATGTGGTGCCTGCAGCATGTTAATCGATGGTGTGAGTTCCCGAACCTGCATTATGCCCGTTCAGGCCGTGGCCAATAGAAATATAACCACCATTGAAGGCATTGGTAATCCAGAAATGATGTCCACTTTACAGAACGCCTGGGTAGAAGTCGGCGTTCCACAATGTGGCTATTGCCAGAGCGGGCAAATCATCAGTGCTACCGCATTACTAAGCCAGAATAAAAACCCCAGTGACAGTGACATCGACAACGCCATGAGCGGCAACCTATGCCGCTG
This sequence comes from Endozoicomonas sp. ALD068, assembly GCF_049310145.1. Classification (NCBI taxonomy): domain Bacteria; kingdom Pseudomonadati; phylum Pseudomonadota; class Gammaproteobacteria; order Oceanospirillales; family Endozoicomonadaceae; genus Endozoicomonas; species Endozoicomonas sp. ALD068. The sequence continues at coordinate 5,346,799 of NZ_JBLYNU010000004.1, read as the reverse complement.
CGGTACTTATCCTAATGTGAAAAAAGCCATCAAAAATGCAGCAGCAGATTTAAGAAATGGCAAAGGCCATTTGCACGCCGTGCAACTGTTTGATCCAAGGGCAACTTCTTCACTGGAAACACAGGAAGTGCAATCATGAGTGTCACTGAACAAAACAAATTGCTAACGAAAAACGATCAGACATTAGAAAACAGCTCTCGCCGTAGCTTTCTTAAAAAACTGGGCATTATTGGTGGCGGTCTGGTCGTTGGAATCCCCCTGGCTGCCTGTGCCAGCAATAAATCCCCGAATACTATGAACGGTGATCTGCAACCCAATGCTTTGCTGCAAATTACCGGCAATAATGAAATCTATTTTTATCTTCCCCGCTCGGAAATGGGACAGGGCGTATTCACAGGCCTGACCACAGTGCTGGCAGAAGAACTCGACGTTCATCCAGATAAAATCAAGGTTAAACAGGTTGGCGCCTGCGAAGAATATGCAAACCCGGAATATGGGCTGCAACTAACAGGTGGCAGCAACAGTATTCGTACTCATTTCATTCCACTTCGCCAAATGGCGGCAAATGTTCGTATGGTTATTCGACAAGCTGCAGCAAAGGTACTTCATTTGTCAGTTGATCAAATTCAAACTGATAATGGAATGATTGTAGCCAAAGGTAAAAAGCTACCTTACGGTGCATTCAGCGAAGCGGCTTCTCAATTGAGCCTTCCTGAAGACACACCCATCAAGAAAAGAGCAGACTTCAAATATATTGGTAAATACTCAAAACGTCTTGATGCTGTAGCAAAAAGCACAGGCTTGGCGGAATTTGGTTTGGATGTAGAATTTGAGGGCCTGCACCGGGCTGTGTTAAAGCGTTGCCCGGTATTTGGTGGCACTGTGAAAAGCTTTGATGACAGCAAAGTGAAAAGCATGCCCGGCGTAAAAGCTGTTGTCAGAATCTTCAACGGTGTAGCAGTGGTTGCTGATCATTACTATCAGGCAAAAGCGGCCTTACCTCTGTTAGACGTGCAGTGGGAATTACCTGAAACCCTTTCAAACTTTTCCAGCGCTGCCACTGAAGCAGGTAACGGTAAACAACTCTTTAAAGAAGCTTTGGATAGCGATGAAGCGGATAATGCACACGAAGAAGGAGAGGGTCGCAATGCCTTAAAAGCTTCCGACACCGTTGTATCTGGAGAATACTGGGCCCCTTTCCTGGCTCACGCCACCATGGAACCTATGAATTGTACTGCGAAATTCACGGGTGACAAATTAGACATTTGGACAGGAAGCCAAAACCCCGGAATTGCCGCCAAACTGGGTGCTTTTTATGGTGATGTAGCAAAAGATGATGTCACGATTCATAGTACATTCCTCGGGGGAGGATTCGGACGTCGTATATCAAGCGACTTTGTTGCCGAAGCCGTTTCCATAGCCAAGGCATCAGGCCTGCCAGTGCAACTGATCTGGAGTCGCGAAGATGATACAAAACACGACTATTACCGCCCTGCGACCCTGGCTAAGTTTCAAGTTGGCTTAGATAAAGACGGTAATATCGACAGCTGGAACGTTAAGCGCTCTGGTGCAAACGTCATACCTTATACCATGGATGAACTGGCCGATGCCATGATGCCAGCATTCCTGCCTGACGGTATGGTCGACTGGATCAGTAAAGCCGGTTACGGCCTGTTTGATGGCTGGACGGTAGATCCTACTTCAGTAGAAGGCTTATTCGAAGACTATGATGCCGACCATAAATCCGTTGACCATGTCACGGTTGATCCGGGACTGCCCATAGGTTTTTGGCGAAGTGTTGGTCACTCATTCAGTGGTTTCTTTAAAGAAAGCATGATGGATGAAATCGCCATTTTGCAAAAACAGGATCCTGTCGACTATCGCCTTAAACACTTGAAAAATAATCCTCGATTGGCGAACACTCTAAAAATTGCTGCCAACAAAGCGGGCTGGGGAAAACCTTTACCAGAAGGTCATTATCATGGCGTAGCAGCTCATACTTCGTTCATGTCCTATGTGACAGAAATCGCACAGGTATCTGTGAACAACGGCCAAATCAAAGTTCACAAAGTGACTTGTGTGGTAGATTGCGGTTTAGCGGTTAACCCCGAAATAGTTATCCAACAAATGGAAAGTGGCATCTTATTTGGTTTAACTGCTGCTCTCTACGGAGAGATCACACTCAAAGACGGTGCAGTGGTTCAAAGTAACTTCCATGATTACCCGATACTGCGAATGCATGAATCACCAGAAATTGATGTAGTCATCGTTGACAGTGATGAAGCACCAAGCGGTGTAGGTGAACCAGGCCTGCCGCCAATTGCAGCGGCTGTGGGCAATGCCATCTTTGCAGCAACAGGTAATCGTTTAAGAAGCTTGCCTCTTAAACTCAGTTGATTTGTCGAGCTTCGTCCCTCAGCATCAAACCGCTGGATAGGTATTGCAGCAGTTTACTGCCCAGAGGCTGCCTGAGGGACGGAATCCTGCCTGGAATGTATAAGCAAAGGTTCACTATGCAAGGTTCACAATTAGACGTTCTGAAAGGTTGTTTATCTTGTCTTGAACAAGGTGATGAAATCTCCCTCGTCAGTGTCGCTAAAACCTGGGGCACCTCACCCCGACCGGTAGGTTCCCTTTTAGCGGTAAGTTCTTCTGGTCGCTTTTTTGGTAGCGTCAGTGGCGGATGTGTTGAAGAAGATTTAATTGCACAGCTAGCCCAAAACCCTGTCAGATTCGTGCAAAAAATCATGTACGGAGAAACTGCTGAAGAACGTCACCGATTCGGATTACCTTGCGGAGGGGCTCTGGAACTCATGGCGGAGCCTCTCAATGAAATAGCAGACGTTAAATTTCTTATTGATCACATTGAAGCGAGAAAAACCTGCTTAAGAAAGGTAAGCCTTGAAACGGGTCAAGTGATTTATACGCCCTGGAAGCAACAAGAACCAGGGTTGTCACAAACCCACTGGCAAAACGTCTTTGGACCAATCTGGCGATTAATGGTGATTGGTGCCGGTGAAACCGGCCGATATCTGGCTGAATTTGCACAAGGCCTTGGATTTGAAGTTTTGGTTAGCGATCCCAGACCTGATTATCGAAGCAACTGGCCCTTAAAAGACTTGCCGTTATTAAAAGGCTTTCCCGATGATGTCATTCAGGATTTAAATGTCGATGTCCGCACTGCCATTGTCGCAGTAACCCACGACCCGAAAGTAGATGACATGGCCTTACTAACGGCATTAAAAAGCGATGCATTCTATGTTGGTGCTCTTGGCTCAAGACTCAACAATCAGGAGCGTCGCAGACGACTCAGGGAGCACTTTGATTTCAGTGATGCTGAGGTTAACCAGCTCCATGGCCCGGTTGGATTAAATATCGGTAGTAAATCCCCCGCAGAAATTGCACTTTCTATTCTTGCTGAAATCACTGCCATTAAAAATGGCATACAGCCTGGTAAGGCGCTGGAAAAGAAAGAAGATCAAATAAGTCAGACGACCGCCTGTGACATCAGCTAACATCAAAAAATTCAACCCTTGCGAGAAAATAACAGCGGTTATCTTAGCTGCAGGCAAAGGCTCGCGATTTAATGGCCATAAAATGATGCATGAGATTAACGGCATCCCAATGGCCATTCTTAGTGCGTTGAATGTCCAGCCCCATGTTAATCAGGTTTTAGTGATCGTCAGGCCTCAGGATGACATTCTTAAACATTCATTAGACAAATACGGTCTTGCTTACACTGAAAACCCTGACTTTGAAAGAGGTATGAGCTCATCCATTGTTATAGCTATTAACAATATTCCTGAAGATCAAAACATCCTTCTCTGCCTGGGAGATATGCCTTACATTGAATTTGACACCTACAGGCAGCTCATAAAAAGCTTTAAAAACAATGAGTACAAGAAAATCATCAGGCCAATCTATCAATCTGAAGATTCAGATCCCGTCCCTGCTCATCCCGTTTTATTTCCGGCTTTTCTGCAATCTGATTTAACATTGCTCAGTGGTGATGAAGGTGCTAAATCTATTCTCAAAATCCACAAACCGATTTTGCTGGAAACTTCTGACGAAGGTGTGATCAGGGATATTGATTATGCTTGAGGCCCTGAAATGAGCTTAGGGAGGTTTAACGCATACAGGGGTCTTTCAGGCTCCACTCAGATCCGTCATACTGACGCCCTGAAAACTGATTCGGAGAAAATCTGATGTTGGACTTCCTTTTCACAGCGATTGATGACCGGGTCATTGATTTTGAAACATTAAAACTACACGAAAAGCCCAATCAATATCTGGTTTTGCCAGAAGGCAAGTTTTTAGCAGAGCCCCATCAGATCAGCCCTGTTCTGAACGTTGGTGTCACAGAGCTGCAAGAGCGGTTTTCAGACCTTGCCCAAAGTCAGGAGAAGGTAGAAGTCTTGCGGACAAGTGACGATGGTCAGCAGGTCGACTACGTCCAGAGAACCCCTTTCATGGGCTATCCGGATACCATTACCGTACGTTTTTATAGTCAGGGGGAAGATACCAGCACACTGGCCATTTACTCTCGCTCACATTACGGCTACTCCGATCTTGGCGCGAACAAGAAAAGAATCACGCTCTGGCTCGACAACCTGAAAGCCTCTCTTAAAGCCCCAAAAGAGCATTAGTTTATTTGGCTACTTACCCGGGCAAAGTAAAGATCACTATGCCAAATGTTAACCCTTATTGACGAAGGCAGAAGATGGAGTTTCAAATGATTATTGACCATCCCGAATGGTTGCTGATGCTGCTGGCTCCGCTGTTTATTGGTTTAATGTTGGCAGAATATTTCATCGGCCAAAGGGGCGGAATGCTTCCGGAAAATTCCGCCTATAAACTGCCAGAAGTACTGTGCAATTTCTCATTAGCAGGTATGCATCAACTGGCAGATATCGTTACAGGCCTGGTGATCGTCAAACTCTATTTCTGGCTTTTTGGCTGGAAGTTACTAGAGATTGAAATGAACGCAGCTTCCTTTGTTGCTTTGCTGATCTTACAGGATTTCTGCTACTACTGGTTTCATCGTGCCAGCCACAGGATACGCTGGATGTGGGCTGCCCATGTCGCACATCATAGTTCGCAAAGAATGAATTTCAGCACCGCGTTTCGCCAAAGCCTGATGTACCCAATTGCCGGTATGTGGCTGTTTTGGGTTCCTTTAGTCATCATTGGTTTTGAGCCTAAATGGGTTATCTTTGCAGTGCTGCTTAACCTGGGGCTTCAGTTCTTTGTCCATACTCAGTGGGTTCGCAGTCTTGGCAAGTTCGAGCTTATTTTTAACACACCGTCCCATCATCGGGTTCACCACGGTATCAACGCTCATTACATCGATAAAAACTATGCCGGTGTTCTGATCGTCTGGGATAAGCTATTCGGTACCTTTGAACCAGAAGTAGAAACTGTGCGCTACGGGGTCAGTAAGCCTGTCAACAGCCATAACCCTCTAACGGTTACCTTCTCTGAATGGCGGGATATGTTTAGAGAAGCAAAAGGTGAACACCTGACACCAAAGCAGCGCCTGAAGATCTTTCTGGCTCCACCCGGTGATAAACCCACGGAGGCAGAGCCTGAAACTTCAGAGCAAACCTTAAAAAAGTAAACTGAACCTCTGAATTTCACCTACTTGCCAATACAGAACGAGGAGAAAATCCTGCCCAGCAAATCGTCGCTGGAGAACTCGCCGGTAATCTCACCCAGGGCCTTCTGGGCATGTCGCAGATCTTCAGCCAGAAGTTCACCTGCCCCCATGTATACAAGCTGCTTCTGACCGTTATCCAGAAACTCCTCTGCTCTTCGCAGCGCATCCAGATGTCTGCGCCGGGCAGAAAAACCACCCTCCATGGCGCCCTCATAGCCCATACAGGCTTTCAGGTGCACTCTGAGAGCGTCCAGGCCGTGTTCTCTCATAGCACAGGCCCTGATCAGGGGGACCCCTTCAACGTCCTCTATGCCTGCCTGTTCGCCTGTCAGGTCAATCTTGTTACGGATCACAGTGAGCTTTTCTCTGGAAGGCAGTCGATCAACAAACTCAGGCCATATGTCGTGAGGATCGGTTGCGTCAGTGGTTGATCCGTCCACCATCAGGAGTACTCTATCAGCGTCTTCTATTTCCCTGAAGGCACGTTCTACACCAATCTGTTCGACTTTATCATCTGTCTCTCGCAGACCGGCGGTATCAATGACATGCAAGGGCATACCATCGATATTGATGTGTTCCCTGAGGACATCACGGGTGGTACCGGCAATGTCCGTTACAATAGCTGACTCCCGTCCTGATAACGCATTCAAAAGGCTGGATTTACCGGCATTGGGACGTCCGGCAATCACTACGGTCATACCTTCACGTTGAATAGCCCCCTGACCCGCTTCTCTCATGACCTGGGCAAGATGGCTGATGATGGTTTTGAGATCGCCTGCCACTTTGCCGTCGGCCAGGAAATCAATCTCTTCTTCGGGAAAGTCGATGGCAGCTTCAACGTAAATTCTCAGTTCAATCAGGGATTCTACCAGCTCGTTGACTCTTCTGGAGAAAGCGCCTTGCAGTGATCTTAATGCCGATCTGGCTGCCTGTTCTGAAGTACTGTCGATCAGATCTGCGATGGCCTCGGCCTGCGCCAGATCCATCTTGTCATTCAGGAAGGCTCTTTCGGAAAACTCTCCGGGATTGGCCAGCCTGACCCCAAGGGCATTAATTCTTTTCAACAGTAAGTCCAAAATGACAGGACCACCATGTCCCTGGAACTCTATGACATCCTCTCCAGTAAATGAATTTGGATTAGGAAAGTAAAGAGCCAGTCCTTCGTCCAGAACCTCATCCTGCTCATCGTAAAAAGGACCGTAATGAGCGTAACGAGGCTTGGGCTCCATTTTCAGAACCTCTCTGGCAACCCACAAAGCTTCAGGGCCTGAGACCCTGATGATCCCCACCCCACCTCTTCCGGGAGCGGTTGCCTGAGCGGCAATAGTGTCTTTATGGAGTGCACGGAGATCGGACATAGCAATTACTGGCTGAGAAATGAGAAAAATGATTAGTCTAATCTAAGGTGGCTGCTGGTGCCATGGCCGTCATGGATCTAAAAAAACGGACCATTGCGGTCCGTTTTTTTTGAGATTTTCAGACTCAGGAGCCTTCTTTCTCGATCTTTTTGGTAATGATGTATTGCTGAATAATCGACAGAATGTTGTTGGTTACCCAGTACAGTACCAGACCTGCCGGGAACCACAGGAAGAATATGGTGAAAATCAGCGGCATCAACTTCATCACTTTAGCCTGAACAGGGTCAGGAGGTGTCGGGTTCAGCATCTGCTGCGCGAACATGGAAGCACCCATGATCAACGGCAGGATGAAGTAAGGGTCCATCTGGGACAGATCCTGAATCCAGCCGAGCCAGGGTGCCTGACGCAGCTCTACAGCCTCCTGCAACACCCAGTAGAGGGCAATGAATACTGGCATCTGGACAAGAATCGGGAGGCAGCCACCCATTGGATTGACCTTCTCTTTCTTGTACATCTCCATCATGGCCTGAGACATCTTCTGGCGATCGTCGCCGTATCTTTCTTTCAGCTCCTGCATTTTTGGCCCCAGCTTGCGCATTTTAGCCATAGAACGGAAGCTGGCCTGATTCAGTGGATAGAATACCGCTTTCACACAAACTGTCAGCAGGATAATTGCCCAACCCCAGTTGCCTACCAGAGAATGGATAAACTGCAGCAACATGAACAGTGGCTGAGCCAGGAACCACAGCATGCCGAAGTCCATGGTCAGCTGCAGACCATCCGCCAGATTCTTCAGGGCAGGCTGATCTTTAGGACCAGCATAAAGCGTTGCACCGGTGACAACTTTCTCACCAGGATTGACTACCAGAGGGTCGTTGTAGAAACCCACCCTATAGTATTCATTGTTACGGGATTCCTGAGTGTAATAATTGTGAGGCTTGTCCTGAGCGGGTACCCAGGCACTGACAAAGTAGTGCTGAAGAATGGCTGCATAACCACCCTCGACTCTTTCCTTGAAAGGCTCTTTTCGGAAATCATCGAAAGGCAGCTTTCTGTATGGCTCATCAATAGAACGAACAGCCGCCCCCAGGTAGGTATTCATGGGGGCGCTGGAGTTTACTGAGCTTGGGTCTTCTGAACCATCCCGCTTCAGCTGAGCATAGAAGGTGTCACGCCATTCCTTGTCGCTGTTGTTGGCGATTTCGTAAGCCAATACGACTTCATAGGAGCCGGGCTTAAAAGTATAACTTTTGGTTACCTGAACTTCGCCAGTGCTGCGAGTCAGTTTAACCGTCAGCTGGTCCTGACCGGCTGGCAAGGTGTAACTGGTCTGTGCAGTGCTGTAGAGGGGTCTCTGATTCTGATCGTTGGTGGGACCATCAGTAGCAATCAGGCCGCTTTGGGCAGTGTAGACACAGGTCACTTCACCCGGTGTGCAGTTGGGCCTGTTAACCAGTAGCTGGAAAGGCGTAGCTTTCTCGCCTTCTTCAGGCAGCCAGGCTGGGTATTTGGGCAGGCTGAGTCCGACAATGTCACCACCGGCGGGGTCAATCTGAAGGTTCAGTGTGTCTGTTTTAACGTTGATCAGTTGAGCAGAAGTCTGAACCTTGTCATCCAGAATTTCCGGAGAGGAAGATGATGGTGAGATAGTGGGTAAATCAGAACCACTTTGAGAAGTGGAGACATTAGCCACAACAGCATCGCTGGCCGGCCGGGTCTGATTGTAATCTTCATTCCATTGCTGAAGTGTAAACACACCAACAACGGCTATAGCACCTATCAAGAGTGTTCTTTGCAGATCCATGATGTCCGAGCCAAAGAGTCTTGGTGATGAATATGATCGTCTGATGACCGGCGTTGCTTGTCCAAGGGAGCAGGCACCGGATCATAACCTCCTGGATGCCAGGGATGGCAACGCAGCAGTCGTTTCAAGGTCAGAAAACTGCCTTTCAGAAAACCATGATGTTGGAGAGCTTCCTGTGAATAGCTGGAACAGCTGGGGTAAAAGCGACAATGCCTGCCCATAATAGGGCTCAGGCAGTAACGGTACACCTTGATCAATCCCATGGCAGAGCGTCTGGGCAAAAGCACGAGAAAATTAATCACAGGTCTGGTCATGTCGACTTTACTCTGTCTGTGCCGAATAGACAGGAAACGCATCGGCTGATTTGAGTGGAGACAGTATGACTGGCTTTCTGAAGAGTGACTGGAGGCAGTTTCTACCTCCACTGTCACGCAGCCCCATAGAGTGCCTGTTTCAGGCAATGGTCTCCATTCAGGAAACCTTCTGCTCGTTCCGACGTCTGGCCAGTTTAAACCATTGATGGGTGAGCAGTTTATTGATATCGCAGCTTTCCAGCTCACCCAGACCTCTTCTGGCCAGAACAACAATATCCAGGTTTCCCAGTTCCCCCTGATGGAGGCGAAAGGTTTCCCGAATGTGTCGTTTGACTCGATTGCGACCGGTAGCTTTACGGATATTTTTTTTGGCGATCACCAACCCCAGACGGGGGTGGTCAAGCTCATTCTGGCAAGCCAGTATCAGTAAATGGCGACTACTGACCTTGATATCCGTACGGTTGAAAACCTGCTTAAAATCAGCTGCTGAGCAAAGTCGCAGATCGCGACCAAAAGCGAAGCTCACCTGTCAGTCCAAATCAGGCAGCCAGACGCTTGCGACCTTTGGCACGGCGACGGTTGATTACCGCACGACCGTTCTTGGTAGCCATGCGAGCACGGAAACCGTGAGTGCGCTTGCGCTTCAGATTACTGGGCTGAAATGTTCTTTTCATGACGTTACTCGTTTTATCGATTTACAAAAAGACGGGCATTCTAAGTAATTGAGGGATAAGCGTCAATTTGCATTTGTCAAGAGTTTGCCACCTGGGCTCAGGGCTCAATCCTTAGAGGGCAGCCAGCTCTTTGCGGATATTAAGTAGGGTTATCGTAAAAGTGCATTTTTATAGGGGAAATTACGTCCCTTATATATAGGGAAAAATAACACACCACTAATTTCAAATGACATTTATAAATTAAAAATCTTTTGAGAGTCATTCTGGAAAATTAAGTACATATAATACATATGTACTTGAGTGATGGTGTTTTGTTTTTTTAATAAATATTAGGCAACACTTTTTATGTGGATAAGTTCTGTAAAGCCTTTTGTACTCTGGGTTTTTTCGTGTGTGTGAATGTGTAGAAAATAAGCGACTATACTGTTCTCTGCCTGCTCACAGCCTGTGTATAATTTGGTACCTTATACACAGTACGTCGATGCATTATACTTATTCACAGCTCACTCATCCTTCATCAGCCTTTGTGAACACAGCCTTTTCCACATTATTTTTTCATCACTGATTGTCTCTTTTTTCGTCTCTTTTTGCTTATAGAGTGTTGATAATTAAGTAAAAAGATTATTTTCTGGCCATGCTTTCAACAAATTTAAGGTGTGGATAACTTTTCCCTGAAAGGATACAATTGAAGCTGTTTTTTGGCCTGTTCTTCTTGCGTATCTGCACTGTTCTGCTGTGGAGGAATAGGTGTTTCTGGACAGATTCTGTTTCCTGCCATTAGCGAAGTCGTCCAGCAGGCAGGCTGACCGGCTTCCATTTCACCCATTTTCAGGAGAGCGCCCGTGCCCTTAGAGCTCTGGCAAAAGTGTGTGGACTTGCTTCAAGATGAACTGTCCTCACAGCAGTTCAATACCTGGATTCGCCCATTGAAAGTCATGGGTGATGAACACGATCTTTGCCTGCTGGCTCCTAATCGTTTTGTCGCAGACTGGGTGAAAGAGAAGTTTCTGCCGCGCATCGAAGAGATACTTGATGAACTGACTGATGGACAGGCTCCGGCGGTGGCACTGGCCGTCTCGAACCGTCGCCCCCAGTCTCTCAGCCGAAGGAGTGCTTCGCCTGCCAGCAGTCCTGTACGCCCTGAACAACCCAAGCCTGTCGTAGAAGAAAAGAAGGCGGTGACCCGGGAGCTGGTGTCCAGCCTCAGTGAAGCATCGGGCCTTTCTACTAGTAAACCTGTGTCGTCTGAAAGTATTGAGCCCCATGCCATACCCAAGAAAGTCAATCCTCTGAAAGCAAAAGAGGACACTGCCAGCAGTCATCCTGCCAGGAAAGAAGAACCTTCTTCCGGACGACAAATAGAAGTCGAGGGTTCAATAAAACATAACAGTTCCCTGAATGCCCACTTCACCTTTGATACCTTTGTTGAAGGTAAATCGAATCAGCTGGCACTTGCAGCAGCCCGTCAGGTGTCTGAAAACCCGGGAGCTGCATACAATCCACTGTTTTTATACGGCGGTGTAGGCCTGGGTAAAACTCACCTTATGCATGCCGTGGGTAATTCTCTGGTTCGTCAAAATCGTAATGCCAGAGTCGTATATTTGCATTCCGAACGATTTGTTGCCGACATGGTCAAGGCGCTGCAATTAAATGCCATCAATGACTTTAAACGCTACTATCGCTCCGTCGATGCCCTGCTGATTGATGACATCCAGTTCTTTGCCGGTAAAGAGCGCTCACAGGAAGAATTTTTTCATACCTTCAATGCCCTGCTTGAGGGGGGACAGCAAATGATTCTGACCTGTGATCGTTACCCCAAGGAAATCAGTGGTGTGGAGGAACGATTAAAGTCCCGATTTGGCTGGGGCCTGACGGTCGCAGTGGAGCCTCCCGAGCTTGAAACCCGAGTAGCCATATTAATGAAGAAGGCAGAGCAGCAAAAAGTTGATTTACCCCATGAAGCGGCTTTCTTTATTGCCCAGCGAATTCGATCCAATGTTCGTGAGCTGGAAGGCGCTCTGAAACGGGTGATTGCCAGTGCTCATTTTATGGGGCGCAAGATTGATATTGATCTCATCAGGGAGTCCCTGAAGGATCTGCTTGCCTTGCAGGATAAGCAGGTCAGTATCGATAATATTCAAAGAACGGTGGCTGAGTATTACAAGATCAAGGTAGCTGATATTCTATCTAAACGTCGTAGTCGTTCTGTGGCCCGGCCCAGACAGATTGCAATGGCTCTTTCCAAGGAGCTGACCAGTCACAGTCTGCCTGAAATTGGTGACGCCTACGGCGGACGAGATCATACCACTGTGCTTCATGCCTGCCGTAAAGTGAAAGAGCTGGTGGATGAAGACGGTGAAATCCGTGATGATTACAAAAATCTTTTGAGATCTCTGACTAGCTGATTTTGATTCAGCCAGCAGATATTTAATGAATTCAGGAAGAAGGTCATTGTGACTTACTTCCAGATAGCCAAGAGAAAGGAAAGCGATGAAATTTACCATTAATCGGGAAGCATTGCTCAAGCCACTTCAACTGGTGGCGGGTGTTGTTGAGCGCAGACAGACTCTACCTGTATTGTCCAACGTCCTGATGGTGGTGGACGGTGATCAACTCTCTCTGACAGGTACTGACCTGGAAGTAGAACTGGTCGGTAGAGTGACACTGGATGAGGTCTCTGAGGGCGGAGAAATTACCGTTCCAGCCAGGAAGCTGATGGATATCTGTAAGTCTCTTCCGGAAAACGCTTTGATTGAGTTTTCCCAGGATGATCAACGAGTCAAACTGAAAGCAGGCCGTTCTCGTTTTACTTTGTCGACTTTGCCCGCCAATGAATTCCCAAGTATTGACGAAGAACCGGGTTCAATGACCTTTACCATTGGTCAGAGCCGTTTGCGCCGATTGATTGATCGTTCTGGCTTTGCCATGGCGCAACAGGACGTTCGTTACTATCTGAATGGTATGCTGATAGAAGTCAGCCAGAATACGCTGCGTTTTGTTGCTACTGATGGCCATCGTCTGGCTATGTGTACCGTTGATGCTGATATTAATCAGCAAGACCGTCACCAGGTTATCGTCCCGCGTAAGGGGATTATGGAGATGGCCCGTCTTCTGACAGAAGGAGACGAGATGGTTCATATTACTTTGGGTGCCAACCATATCAGAGCGAAAACCGGAGACTTTATGTTCACCTCCAAGCTGGTGGATGGGAAGTTCCCGGATTATGACCGTGTTATTCCCCGTGGTGGTGACAAGATTATTATTGGAGATCGTCAGGAGCTTCGTCAGGCTTTCCAACGTGCTTCCATTCTTTCCAATGAAAAGTATCGTGGTATTCGCCTGATACTTTCCGATGGCTTGCTAAAGGTGATAGCAAATAACCCTGAGCAGGAAGAAGCGGAAGAAGAAATCAGTCTGGCATACCACGGTGAAACTCTGGAGATGGGCTTCAACGTCAGTTACTTGCTGGATGTGTTGTCTGTTATCTCAGGTGAATCCGTGAAGATTACCCTTTCTGATCCTAATAGCAGTGCCCTGCTGGAAGAGTCTGACGCCAGTGATTCCAGTTATGTTGTTATGCCTATGAGACTTTAATGAAGGTGTTTTTACCATCATTGAAGGCCTTTTTAGTGTTCTGGGTCTTTTCAGAAAAAAAGGTCCTCTTATCATTGAAAGCCGTTGTGAAAAGTCTCATCTCTGAGGTTTGTTCAAGCCGATGACGATTCACAAGCTGATGATTAAGGATGTCAGGAATCTGGCATCCGCTACCTTCTCCCCTTCCCCGGATATCAATATTCTCTACGGTCTTAATGGCAGTGGAAAAACCAGTATTCTTGAGTCTATTCATCTCTTGGGTTTGGCTCGATCTTTTCGAAGTGCCAGACTTAAGCCGGTCATTCGTCATAAAAAGGGTAAGTGCACGGTATTTGCGCAAATTCAATCCAATAATGACCGACTGATACCGGTTGGCGTTTCCCGAGATATGGAAGAAGAGAATTTTCAAATTCGGGTCGCAGGTGAAACGCTTAAGTCAACGTCCGAGTTGGCCAGACTTCTACCTTTACAAATTATTAATCCCGACACTTTCAAACTTTTGGAAGGTTCACCCAAGCAAAGAAGACAGTTTCTTGATTGGGGGGTGTTTCACGTGAAACACCATGAATTCTTACCTCTTTGGAAGCGAACTCAAAAAGTGCTTAAACAGCGGAACAGTTTGCTTCGGCATGGTAAAATAACGGGTTCATCCTATTCATCTCAGCTGTCTGTCTGGGATGGGGAACTGGTAAAAGCGGCTGAGGCTGTAGATCAACTCAGACAGCAATACTTTGATCAACTGACACCCGTTTTTCAGGATGTTCTAAACCAGCTGACCTCGCTGGGTGATATCAAGATAAGTTATTACCGGGGTTGGGACAGAGAACGACGTCTGGCTGAGGTGTTAAAAGAAAATACAGTTCGTGATTTTCAGACCGGATACACACAATCAGGGCCACAACGAGCAGATATAAGGGTGCGTCTGGAAGGAAGTAATGCCGTTGATATTCTTTCTCGTGGTCAGCTGAAATTAGTCGTTTGTGCGTTAAAGCTGGCACAAGGTTATCTCTTTTCAAAAATGACCCGTAGCCAGTGTGTTTTTCTTGTGGATGATTTACCTTCAGAGCTAGACGCTCCTCACAGAAAAGCTATGTGCAAGATATTACAGAATATGCAGAGTCAGGTATTTATTACCTGCGTAGAGCCGGGCGCACTGGTGGATTGCTGGGAGCCTGAAATCAATCTGAAAGTGTTTCACGTGAAACAGGGATCTGTGAACTTGGAATCTGGGCGTGAGATTCGCCAGACTGAATCGCTGGAGAAAGAGTATGAGTGAACAAAATTACGATGCGTCCAATATTAAAGTGCTGAAAGGTCTGGATGCAGTTCGTAAGCGCCCGGGCATGTACATTGGTGATACCGATGATGGTACCGGCCTTCACCACATGGTTTTTGAGGTGGTAGACAACTCGATCGATGAGGCCTTGGCAGGCTTCTGTGATGAAATTGCCGTCATTATCCATCCGGATGAATCCATTACCGTTCGTGATAACGGTCGGGGAATCCCTGTAGATATCCACGAAGAAGAAGGTGTCTCCGCCGCAGAAGTGATCATGACGGTACTCCATGCCGGCGGTAAGTTTGATGACAACACCTATAAGGTCTCTGGTGGTCTGCACGGTGTTGGTGTTTCCGTGGTAAACGCCCTTTCCAAAGAGCTCAAGTTAACCATTCGCAGGAATGGTCAGGTTCATCAGCAGGTCTATTCTCACGGTGTTCCACAGGAATCTATGAAGGTGATAGGAGAGACTGAAAAGAGCGGTACAGAGGTTCATTTTGTACCTTCTGAGGAGACTTTCTCCAATATTCAGTTCAGCTATGACATTCTGGCAAAAAGACTGAGAGAGCTCTCTTTCCTGAACTCTGGTGTTTTTATCCGCTTGATTGATGAGCGTACAGGTAAAGAAGATCAGTTCCGTTATGACGGTGGTCTGAGTGCATTCGTTGAATATCTGAATACCAATAAGACCAATATCAACAAGGTCTTCCACTTCACAAAAACAAGGGAAGATGGCATTGGTGTAGAGGTGGCATTGCAGTGGAATGATGGCTTTCAGGAAAACATTTTTTGCTTCACCAATAACATTCCTCAGCGTGATGGTGGTACCCACCTTGCCGGCTTCAGAGCCGCCCTGACCCGAAACCTGAACAGCTACATTGAGCGCGAAGGTTTTGCTAAAAACCAGAAAGTTTCCACTTCCGGTGATGATGCTCGTGAAGGTCTCACAGCGATTATTTCGGTCAAGGTTCCAGACCCCAAATTCTCATCCCAGACCAAGGACAAGCTGGTTTCTTCTGAAGTGAAAACAGCTGTTGAGCAGGAGATGAGCAGTTATCTTGCGGACTATCTGATGGAAAACCCACAAGAAGCCCGAGCGGTTGTAAACAAGATGCTGGATGCAGCCAGAGCCCGTGAAGCGGCCCGTAAGGCCCGTGAAATGACCCGCAGGAAAGGCGCTCTGGACATAGCTGGACTGCCCGGAAAGTTGGCTGACTGTCAGGAAAAAGACCCTGCTCTCTCCGAACTTTACATAGTGGAGGGTGACTCTGCGGGGGGCTCTGCCAAACAAGGTCGAAACCGGAAAACACAAGCCATCCTGCCACTGAAAGGTAAGATCCTGAACGTTGAAAAAGCACGCTTTGACAAAATGCTTTCCTCCCAGGAGGTTGGTACCCTGATTACCGCAATGGGGTGTGGCATTGGTCGCACAGAGTTCAATATTGAGAAACTGCGCTACCACAACATCATCATCATGACCGATGCTGATGTTGACGGCTCTCACATTCGAACCCTGCTATTGACATTCTTCTTCCGTCAGATGCCAGAATTGATTGAAAATGGCTATGTCTATATTGCTCAGCCGCCTCTCTATAAAGTGAAGAAAGGCAAACAGGAGCAATACCTGAAAGACGATATTGCACTGGATGACTATTTAACCCAGTCTGCACTGGAAAATGCCACACTGCATGTCAATGAAAATGCACCGGGTATTGGTGATGAAGCTCTGGAATCTCTGGTAAAAGAATACAGAAAAGTCATTGCAACCATTGAGCGTCTGTCTCGCATTTACCCTTCTGAAATCATGAAAGAGATGATTTATCTGGATGCAGTTTCCCAGGAAGACTTGAAAGACCAGACAAAAATGCAGTCCTGGCTGGATACCCTGAATACTCGCATTCAGGAGCTGAAGCTGGCTGGTCGTGAGATGAGCTTTGAGCTGTTTGAAGACCGTGAGCATCAGGTGTGGTTGCCCAAGGTCACTATCATTTCTCACGGTGTGCCAACTGAATATATCTGGAATGTCGACTTCTTTGGTTCCGGAGACTACGGCTCTATCAAAGCCCTGGGAGCCAAGCTACAAGGCTTGCTGGAAGAGACCGCATTCATCCAGAAAGGTGAGCGCAAAAAAGCGATAGAAAGCTTTGAGGAAGGTCTGGAATGGCTGATGACTGAATCGACCAAACGCCACAACATTCAGCGCTATAAGGGTCTGGGTGAGATGAATCCCGAACAGCTTTGGGAAACCACCATGGATCCGGAAGTAAGAAGAATGCTGAAGGTGACCATTGAAGATGCTATTGCAGCTGACCAGATCTTCAATACATTGATGGGTGATCAGGTTGAGCCTCGAAGAGACTTTATTGAGTCTAATGCGTTGAACGTGGCTAATCTCGACATTTAATACCTCATCCTCACAGGGTCTCAGGGGGCCATGAAAAGTGGCTCTGAGCCCAATCTATTAATCCTCTTCCGGGCAAATAAAGTTATGCTGCGCCGTTAATGTATCAGCAGTATACTTTAGGCCTCTGATTCGACAGTTGATAGCCATGAACCATTCAGTAATTCGTGCAGAACTCGAAGAAGCCCAGCAGGTTCTGGAGCGTTTTCTCAATGATGAAACCTGTATTGATGCCATAGACCGTGCGGCGAGCCTGTTGGCGGAATCCTTTAAGCAGGGTGGAAAGGTTATCTCCTGTGGTAACGGAGGCTCCCATTGCGATGCCATGCACTTTGCTGAAGAGTTGACTGGTCGCTATCGTGATAACCGCCCTGCCTACCCGGCCATTGCTATCTCTGATGTCAGTCACTTGTCCTGTGTCTCCAACGATTACGGTTATGACTATGTATTCTCACGTTATCTTGAAGGTGTAGGCTTTGAAGGTGATGTACTGTTCGGGCTCAGTACCAGTGGTAACTCTGGCAATATTTTAAAAGCGATTGAAGCAGCCCGAAAAAAAGGGATGAAAGTGATTCTTCTGACGGGTAAGGATGGTGGGAAAATGGACGGTCTGGCGGATATAGAAATCCGGGTGCCCCACTTTGGTTATGCAGACCGGATTCAGGAAATTCACATCAAAGTCATTCATATCATAATTCAATTGATTGAAAAACACATGGCTGCCTGATACTCATTTGATAAGGCTCTAAATCATTCATCACCTGTTACCCTATACCCGGTGATGAATGATGTTTTTGTTTAAACCTGTTTCGATTTCCCGTTCATGTTGTCGAGTGTATTGGCAATCCAGTTCCGAGCCTCATTATTAATCTCCAGCGCCGTCCTGTCTGTGGTTTCTATGACCGTTCCTATATGAAGCTGAATGGTACCGGGCTTTTTCAGAAAGCTGTTCATAGGCCAGCAAGCAGCAGCATTATGGGCAATGGGTAGTACATTAACCCCGGCCTTTCTTGCCAGATTGACACCACCTCTTGAAAATTTGCCTAACTGACCATTAGGGGTGCGGGTTCCTTCCGGAAAAATAAGAACCCAACGACCGTTGTGTAAGGCATCAGTACCCTGCTCTACTACATCATTTAATGCGGCCCTGGGGTCATCGCGATTAATAGCGATCGGTTTAATGAGTCTGATTGCCCAGCCAAAGAATGGAATCTTAAATAACTCTTTTTTAAGAACCGGAGCCTGAGGACTGAAAAGCATCTGCAGGAAAAAGGTTTCCCAGGTGCTCTGGTGATTACTGATCATGACACAGGGTGTATCAGGAATATTTTCCTTCCCGTGCACTTCATACTTTATCCCACAGATAAATCTGGCCAGTCCCATAGCCATCATCGCCCAGTACTTCACCAATAATTTGTGGCGTCTATTAACAGGAACAAAAGGAATAGCAAAAAACAGTAAAATGGACCAGAAAACGGTGAAGGTGGCCAGCAGAAAATAAAATAACGCTGTTCTTATATATTGAACGACGAATGTCATTTAAAACCTATCTTGTTTATCCTTGAATACTGACCTGTGACGGTTCGAGAATAAAGCGGGTAAATGCAGCCAGGTCTTCAAATACTGGTACATTATGGAGGCCTTCCCCTTTATTCATCGTTCTGACACCCTTGCCGGTTTTCACCAGAGCTACATTGCACCCCATTGCCTGCCCTGCCTGAAGGTCTCTGAGAGAATCCCCGACCACCCAGGCAGATGATGCGGGTATGTTCAGGGCTTCTTCGATCTGTTCAATCATGCCAGGCAAAGGCTTTCTGCAGCGACATTGATCGTCAGGGCCATGGGGGCAGTATCGAATACAATCTATCTTGCCTCCTTCCAAGGCTAACAGATCCAGCATTTTCTGATGCATGGCCTCAAGGGTTTCTTGAGTAAAGTAACCTCTGGCAAGGCCTGACTGGTTGGTTGCAATGGCAATGGAATACCCTGCCCTGCTCAGTCTGGCGATGGCTTCAATACTGCCTGGTAGAGGAATCCACTCAGCCACCGAACGAATGTAGTGATCGGAGTCTTTATTGATGACTCCGTCGCGGTCAAGAATGATCAGTTTACTCATAATTTCAGTCAGCAGGCTTCATACCTGAAAAACTTTTCCAAAAGATAGAAAAAGTGCGGCATAAATGCCGCACTCCACTTTATCAAGCTTTAGTCAGAATTTCTGCAACAAAGGCAGTCCCGAGTGCAACCTACAGTAATGAAATATCCGCAACGTGTAAGAAAAGGCTGCGTAATTGTTTCAAAAGAGCATAGCGGTTCAAACGAACCTGCTGATCTTCAGCATTGACCAATACTTCATCAAAGAAGCGGTCTACAGAGTCCTTCAGTGGCGCCAGACTTTCCATAGCGACTGTGTATTGTCTCTGTTCCAGAATCGGTGCAGCTTTTTCTTTACTGTCGGCCAGCGCTGTGGCCAGAGCCTTTTCTGCGGCTTCTGTCATCAGTGCAGGGTCAACGGAGTCAGGAATGACCAGATCTCCGGCTTTTGCCAGAATGTTGGAAACACGCTTGTTGGCTGCAGAAAGGGTTTCGGCTTCGACCATCTGACTAAAGCGATGCACTGCCTTGACACGTTGATCAAAGTCGAAGGGGCGGGATGGTTTCAGGGCCTTAACAGAAAGGAAGACTTCAACAGGAATCTGTTCGTCATGATACCAGGAGCGGAAACGCTCCAGCATGAAATCCAGAACAGTTTCTGCCAGCTCTTCATTATTTGCTAAAGCTTTTCCGCTGGCTGCTGGCAGCTCAACCCCTTGTGATTGATAACCTTCGACAGACTGATTAATGAGATCACGCAGGTCCAGATCCAGCTTCTTCTCAACAATAATTCGCAGGACACCCAGGGTGGCCCTTCTCAGAGCAAACGGATCTTTATTGCCTGAAGGTGGCTGATTGATGCCAAAGATGCCGGTGATGGTATCGATTTTGTCAGCAATCGCTACGGCACAACCTGTCAGGCTAGAGGGTAGCTCATCACCTGCAAAGCGTGGCATGTACTGTTCGTTCAGAGCGAGGCATACCTCTTGTGGTTCACCATCGTTTGCACCGTAGTATTGCCCCATGATGCCCTGCAGCTCCGGGAATTCCAAAACCATTTCTGAAGTCAGATCTGATTTGCAGAGTTCTCCGGCTCGGACAGCCAGCTGTTCCTGCCCACCTTCCTGTTTAGCGATAAAACCCGCCAGTTTTGCAATGCGGTCGCTCTTATCGAACAGCGATCCCAGCTGTGCCTGGAAAACGATGGGTTTCAGGGTCTCCCTGCGTGCTTCAAGCGTGTTTTTTTTGTCTGTATCAAAGAAAAATTTGGCATCTGCGAGGCGAGGTCTTATTACCCGTTCGTTACCGGATACTACGTGTTCAGGCTTCAGGCTCTCGATATTTGCAATGGTTATAAAATGGGGAAGCAATGTTCCTTCCCGAGATAGCTCTTTTGACAGGACGTGGAAATACTTCTGATGCTCCTTCATGGAAGAAATCAGGGCTTCAGCAGGGACTTCCAGGAATTCTTCATCAAAACGACCGGACAGAGCCACAGGCCACTCATTCAAAGCGGTCACTTCATCCAGAAGGTCTTCATCGATAACCGCTTCGCCACCTAATCCGGCAGCCAGCTCCGTTACCTGTGTTTTAATGAGACTGCGTCTTTCTTCAAAGAGAGCCATCACCTTACCCTGCTCTTTCAGAAGGTTCTGATAATCGGCAGGCTGGTTAATGGTCAGAGGCTGGTTCCCATGGAATCGGTGGCCTCGAGTCTGGTTACCTGATTTCAGGCCCAGAATTTCGCAATTGACTACCTCTCCACCCATCAGCATGACTAACCAGTGGACAGGGCGAACAAACTCGGTGCGCTGCGCACCCCAGCGCATTCTCCTGGGAATAGGCAGTTCATTGAGAGACTGACTGACCATGTCTGGCAGCAGTTGAGTGGTGTCGGAACCTTGCTGAACCCCACGATAGACAAGCCAGGCACCTTTATCGGTTTCCAGCCTCTCCAGCTGGTCGACAGACACTCCATTAGAACGGGCAAAACCCTCGGCTGCTTTAGTGGCCTTGCCTTCTGCGTTGAAGGCGGCTTTTATAGCAGGGCCGCGGCGCTCAAGCTGCTGATCAGGCTGAGCCGTTTCCAGCCCTTTTATCAGCAAAGCCAGACGACGAGGTGCGGCAAAGGCTTCATAACTGTCAAAAGACAGCTGAGCACTCTTCAGGCGATCAACAATGCCGCGAGTGAAAGCATTGGAAAGGCTTTTAAGCGCTTTTGGAGGCAGCTCTTCTGTTCCCAGCTCGACCAGGAAATCTTTCTGACTCATTACTTCTTCTCCTGTGTCTTGCTGTCTTTCAGACTGGCCAGAACTTCTGAGCGGATATCCTCACTGGCCAGCGGGAAGCCGAGGTTATGGCGAGCGTCAAAGTAGGCTTTGGCTACAGCTCTGGCGAGCGTTCTGACTCGCAGAATAAAGCGTTGACGCTCTGTCACCGAGATGGCGTGGCGGGCGTCCAGAAGGTTGAATGTATGGGAAGCTTTCAAGACGTACTCATAGGCAGGCAGAGGCAGGCCAGCTTCGACCAGACGTCTTGATTCACCTTCATAAAAATCGAACTGATGGAACAGTTCCTGAGTGTCAGCATGTTCAAAGTTGAAAGTAGACATCTCTACTTCCTGCTGATGGAAGACGTCGCCATAAGATACTGTGCCCTGTGGGCCTCCAGTCCAAACCAGATCGTAGACGTTATCAACACCCTGAATGTACATGGCCAGACGCTCAAGACCGTAGGTGATCTCACCAGTCACCGGATAGCACTCAATACCACCCACTTGCTGGAAGTAGGTGAACTGTGTGACTTCCATGCCATTCATCCAAACCTCCCAGCCCAGACCCCAGGCGCCCAGTGTGGGGGATTCCCAGTTGTCCTCTACAAAGCGAAGGTCATGCACCAGTGGATCAATGCCCAGCTCTCTCAGGGAGTCCAGGTAAAGTTCCTGAATGTTATCCGGAGAAGGTTTCATTACCACCTGAAACTGATAGTAGTGCTGAAGACGGTTTGGGTTCTCACCATAACGACCATCTGTTGGACGACGGCTGGGCTGCACATAGGCAGAATTCCAGTTTTCCGGACCGATAGCGCGAAGGAACGTCGCTGGATGGAAGGTGCCTGCACCCACTTCCATGTCCAGCGGCTGCATAATGACACAGCCCTGGCGAGCCCAGAACTGCTGAAGGGCCAAAATAAGGCCCTGGAATGTCTTGATATCAGGCGTGCTTTGAGAAGTCACAGTACTACCTCATGGAGGCTCAAATTAGGCTTTAATTTTCTGGAAACAGCAGCGGATTATAACGTTTTGGCTCTGGAGCGGATACCGTTGTATCCCTCTGGAAATGAGGTCGTTGTGAATAAGAGGGTAATAATATCCGGAAAACTCCACGGGACAGGATCATGGAGTTCTGAAGAAAATGTGGATAAGCTGTTAGCTGTTGTGAATAACTTTTCCCGTCTCAGTATTTCCAGAATGTGGGTGTGAATAGTACCAGCAGTGTGAAGATTTCCAGACGACCCAGCAGCATGGCAAAACAGAGAATCCATTTCGCGGTATCAGGAAGCGTGCTGTAGTTTTCGGCGGCTTCTCCCAGGGCGGGGCCCAGGTTATTCATGCTGGAAGCGACGGTAGAAAAAGCGGTAGTCAAATCAACACCCGTTGCCATCACAGCCAGTATCATAACGGCAAACAGGAATACATAGGCGGCAAAGAACCCCCAGACCGCCTCACCGACTCGGCTGTGAACAGCCTTGCCACCGAGTTTGATGGAGTAAACGGCGTTAGGATGAACCAGACGACGAAGTTCTCTTACACCCTGTTTGAAGATCAGCAGTACACGAATCACCTTAATCCCTCCTGCCGTCGAGCCTGCACATCCCCCGATAAAACTGGTCATAAAGAGAAGAAGTGGCAGGAATGTTGGCCAGGCTGAGAAACCGCTGGTGGCATAACCGGTCGTCGTGGCAGCAGAAACCACCTCAAAAATACCGTAATCGAGGGAGTCTGCCAGATCATAAGTGGCAGAGAAGTAGAGCCCTGCCACTGTAATCAATGAAACCACCAGAAGGATCAGCAGGTAAGTGCGAAACTCAGGGTCTTTCCAGTAATGGTAAGTAGATTTATTGCGCCAGGCGAAAAAGTGGAGGGCAAAGTTAATACCGGCTACCAGCATAAAGAAAGTAGCCGTGGCATTAATCAGTGGTGATTCAAAATAGCCAATACTGGCATCGTGGGTTGAGAATCCACCAATGGCTATGGTCGAAAAGCTATGGCTCACAGCATCAAAAAGGTTCATACCTGCCAGCCAGTAACCCAGGGCACACACTGCCGTTAATGTCACGTAGAGCAGCCAGAGTGCTTTCGCGGTTTCTTTAATTCGGGGCGTCAGCTTGTTGTCCTTTATAGGTCCCGGCGTTTCTGTCCGATAAAGCTGCATCCCTCCGACGCCCAGCATAGGCATGATAGCGACAGCCAGAACAATGATCCCCATGCCTCCCAGCCACTGCAGTTGCTGGCGATAAAAGAGGATCGATTTGGGCAGGTGATCGATGCCCGTCAGTATCGTAGCGCCAGTGGTGGTCAGGCCCGACATGGACTCGAATAGGGCATCAGTGACGCTGAGTCCCGGGTCTGTCATTAATAAAAGTGGCAGGGAACCCATGCCTCCCAGGACCACCCAGAAAAGAACAGTGATAATAAAGCCGTCACGGGGGCGAAGGTCCGATTTAATTTTTCTGAAGGGAAACCAAAATAAGAAACCGATAAGAAAAGTCAGAAAAAAAGTATATAAAAACAGTGAAATTTCAGATTCCCCATAGATCATCGCCACTGCCAGAGGTGGAAGACTGGAGAAGCTGAATAGCATCAAGAGAATACCCAGGACGGGCAAAACGACAGAAAACTGCATAAGACCCTGTTTTTCTAGTTATACAGACAACGGCCATGCCGTCTGATTCAATTATCAATAAGTACACAAGACTGGTACCACCCCATCGGACCCCCCAGATGCGGTAATACCTCCTAGGAGCCTGACCGAGAATAGACTGCCCTACTGCGGCGGCAGCAAATTGGTCTGAAAATCCGCTTTTGTTCGTCAAATAGCTCGCTATTCTCCTCACAAAACCGAATTTTCATACTCAATTTTCTGCCGTCCTCGCTACGGGCGCTATTCTCGGTCAGGCTCCTAGTCATGGGTGTCATTTTTCAAGTCTGGTAAAAAATAAACCGCTGACTCTAATGTCGAAATGTATCGTTTAAAAGAACCCCAGTCCAACCTGAAAGAGTTGTTCTACTTCGTGAATACGTTTCTTGTTGGTCAGGAACAGAATGATATGATCCCCGGACTCTATACGAGTAGTGTCGTGCGCAATCAACACTTCATCGTTTCTGACTATGGCTCCGATGGTTGTTCCGGGGGGCAGCACGACCTGTTGAACCGTTTTACCGACGACTCTGGATGAATTTTCATCGCCATGGGCAATGGCTTCAATGGCTTCTGCTGCACCACGACGAAGTGAGTGAACATTGACAACGTCCCCTCTTCGTACGTGTTTAAGAAGACTGCCGATGGTGGCCTGCTGTGGAGAAATCGCAATATCTATCTCGCCGCCCTGGACCAGATCAACGTAGGCAGGGTTATTGATCAGGGCCATGACTTTTCGGGCGCCCAGTCGTTTAGCCAGCATAGCGGCCATGACGTTGGCTTCATCATCGTTGGTCAGGGCACAAAAGACATCCGTCTCTTCGATGTTTTCAGAAATCAGCAGCTCTTTATCGGATGCATTGCCATTGAAAACCATGGCTTTGATCAGCGTCTCAGACAGGAACTGACAGCGCTCCATATTCTGCTCAATGATTTTTACCTTGAAATCATTTTCAGCCGACTGAGCAAGGCGCAAACCAATGTTACCGCCACCGGCAATGATGATGCGTTTGTAATCATCATCCAGCCTCTGCAGTTCACTCATGACAGCCCGGATATGACAGCGGTCGGCGATGAAGAATACTTCATCGTCGGCCTCGATCACTGTGGTCCCCTTGGGCATGATGGCCTTGCCACGGCGGAAAATTGCAGCCACACGGGTGTCAACGTTGGGCATATGTTCACGCAGGTAGCGCAACTCCTGCCCGACCAATGGACCGCCATAATAGGCTCTCATGGCCACCAGCTGGGCACGGCCATCGGCAAAGTCGAGAACCTGAAGAGCACCGGGACGTTCAAGAAGGCGTCGAATGTAGTTGGTCACCACCTGCTCGGGGCTGATCAATACGTCGATGGGCATAGCATCATCGCCAAACAGTTTATCCCTGTTCAGATAAGCCGCCTGACGAATACGGGCAATCTTGGAAGGTGTGTGAAACAGGGTATAGGCAATCTGGCAGGCCACCATGTTCACTTCATCGCTGTTGGTTACCGCCACCAGCATGTCAGCATCATCAGCACCGGCCTGTTTGAGTACAGAGGGGAAGGAGGCCATACCCTGAATAGTCCGGATATCAATACGATCCTGCAACTCTCTGAGAAGCTCTCCGTTGGCATCCACTACCGTGATGTCGTTCTCTTCACTGGCCAGGTTTTCAGCCAGGGTTCCGCCTACTTGTCCGGCACCGAGAATGATGATTTTCATAGACTTTCCTGATGGCTTTTTATTGGCTGAAGGCTGTTTGTCTGCTCAGAGTGCTCAATGGTTTCGTCAGAATCATGGTCCACTTTTTTCAGCAGGCTGTAGAAAAAACCGTCACCTGAACCGGGCAGAATCTGTCGGCCAAAGCCGGTATCCAGTCCCCATTCTCCTGGAAAGGGTTGCAGTACGGCGTCTTCCTGATGTTCGAGGAAGGCGGCAATCTGTTTGCTGTTTTCAGCAGGCATGATGGAACAGGTTGCGTAGAGCAGTGTGCCACCGGGCTTGAGCAACGACCACATGGTATTAAGAATCTTGCCTTGAAGCTCAGCCAATGCATCAATGTCTTCGGGTTTGCGAAGCAGTTTAATATCCGGATGGCGGCGGATGACACCGGTTGCCGAGCAGGGGGCGTCCAGCAGAATATGATCGTAACTCTGTCCATCCCACCACTGCTCGGGCTGAGCACCATCACCTGTCATGAGTCGGGCCTTCAGGCCAATACGATCCAGATTTTCCTGCACACGAGCCAGTCGCTTCTCATCTATATCCAGAGCATCGAGTTCAATGCCCGGGAACATTTCCAGCAGCTGGCAGGTTTTGCCTCCCGGAGCACAGCAGGCATCGAGAACCTTGTCACCTTTTTTGACAGGCAACAGGTTTCCGGAAAGCTGAGCAGATTCATCCTGAACACTGACCACACCGTCCGAAAAGCCGGGCAGCTGATCCACCGGGAGAGCCCGCGTCAGGGTTATTGCCTGGGGAGACACCCGAGAAGACGAAGCCTGAATGCAGTCATCCAGTAATTTTTTCAGGTATCGATCACGCTTTAAATGCCGCTCATTGACCCGCAAGGTCATAGGTGGAGACTGATTATTGGCCCGGGTGATATCCTGCCAGTGCCCGGGCCAGGCATTGCGGATTTTGCCGACCAGCCATTGGGGGTGAGCTGTAAGACAAATGTCGTTGGATTCAGCCAGTGCATTGAGCGCTTCTTCCTGACGCTGTGCAGAGCGCAGAACACCATTCACAAGACCTCGGGCCCAGGCTTTACCCATCATGCGGGTGACCTGAACGGTCTCCCCAATAGCGGCGTGTGCCGGAATGCGGGTGTAGAACAACTGGTAGAGCCCTACCAGAATCAGACTGTGAATCGTCTGCTCTTTTGCTTTCAGCGGTTTGTCCATCAGGGTGCTGAGCCAGCTATCCAGTCGAAAATAGTAACGCAGTGTGCCGTAAGAGAGCTCTGCCAGAAGCGGTTGGTCTTTCTTGCGCAGGGCTTGCTGATATTCAGGTAATACCTGGCTCAGGGATTCACCGGAAACAACGCGGCTGATTACTTTGGCTGCCGCCAGTCGAACGGAAGATTGCTTGGCCATCAGTTGAATTTTTTCCCGGGTACAAACATATCCCTGCGGCTGTTGAGCAGGTCCTGCACTGGCATGGCACGGCTGCCAGACAATTGCACGTTAGTGAGACGCAGTATGCCTTCTTCAGTAGCAATATCCAGGCCTGATTTGTCAGCCTTGATCAGGGTGCCGGGTGCCAAATCATGGTTTCCTGTAACAGGCTTTGCCTCCCAGACCCGAATGGCATTACCTTCCAGCTCTGTTGTCGCCACTGGCCAAGGGTTGAATGCCCGTATCATACAATCAAGATCAGTTGCTGATCTGTTCCATTGAATACGGGCTTCCTCCTTGCTCATTTTATGGGCGTAACAAGCATTACCATCATCCTGCTTTTCTGCACGGATAGTGCCTTGAGCAATAGCATTGACGGCTTCAATCAGAGCCGGCTGCCCTACTTCGATCAGACGGTCATGCAAATCGGAAGATGTGTCTGTTGTGTGAATCGGACAGCGGGCTTTAACCAGCATATCGCCAGTATCCAGACCTTCATCCATCTGCATGATGGTGACACCGGACTCTTCATCACCCGCAGCAATAGCCCGTTGAATAGGAGCTGCTCCACGCCAGCGTGGCAGAATTGATCCATGCACATTGATGCAACCAAAGGTTGGAATCTCCAGAACACTTTTCGGAAGTATCAAACCATAGGCCACTACAATCATCAGATCGGGTTTGAGCGCAGCGAGTTGTTCCCGGGCTGCGTCATCTTTTTTCAGAGATTGTGGCTGAAACACCGGGATGTCATGTTGCAACGCCAGCGCTTTCACCGGGCTGGGCTTGAGTTTTCTGCCTCGTCCCGCCGGTCTGTCGGGCTGGGTGTATACGGCAATGACTTCATGCTGACTGTCCAGAACCGCCTGAAGGTGGGCGCTGGCAAAATCCGGAGTACCGGCAAAGACAATACGAAGACTTTTCATTAGGTTTTCTAAAGGCTCGACAGAACGATTGGGATGGCGGCGATGATAGATAAAGTAAGGGCCTGAGTAAAATCTGAGTCCCCCGGAGCGGCTTTTCCTGCATTATCCGGGAGATCATCAGAGTCATTAAGCTGTGGCAAGGCGCTTGTTCTTCACCAGCTTTTTGCGAATACGTTCTTGCTTCAGTCGGGACAGATAGTCCACAAACAGTTTGCCATTCAGGTGATCCAGCTCATGCTGTACGCAGACAGCAGCCAGACCATCCAGGTCTTTTGAGTACTCGTTTCCGTCTCTGTCCAGTGCGGTCAGACGAATCTCAGCCGGGCGATCCAGCAGCTCGAAGAATCCCGGGATGGACAGGCAGCCTTCAGACAGATCCGTCAACTCTTCGGTCAGAGGTTCGAATGTTGGATTGATCAGAACCATTGGTTCGTTGCCATCATCGGAAAAGTCCATCACCACTATGCGCAGATGAATATCGACCTGAGTGGCTGCCAGACCAACGCCTTTGGATTGGTACATAGTTTCCAGCATGTCATCGACGATTTTACGAATATCGTCGTTTACCTCGGCCACGGGCTCAGCAATAGTGCGAAGTCTTTCGTCAGGGTATTGAAGGATTTCCAGAAGCGCCATGGGGATTCTCAAGCTGTTTCATTAAATTAAAAAGTAATTTTAAATTTCTTTTAGGTATATAGGTAGTTTTAAGTGCGAATGTTCCATTTTTTAAGTGCTTATTGACGGATAGGCGATGAACTTAAGGAGGAGCTATCTGTGTTTTGAGCGCCGTTATCAGGAGAAATGATTAGATGACTGCGGGCTTAGCAGGAGTGTGGCATCGGAGTGTGATTTCCATGACCGTGCCAGGAGGCTGGTAATCAGTCAGATATCGGCAAGCAATGTTAAATTCCGGTGCTCAGGGCTTTTGCCACCAGGTGCTGAAGCTGGTGGTGTATTCCGGCAGTTGCTCAGGCCAGCCAAATTTGTCCCAGTGAGCCACCCTCATGTAAGTGGAGTGCCACTTCGGGATGCCATAGTAGTTCCACAGTAGCACCCGGTCCAGTGAGCGTGTCAGGGTTTGGAGTTCTTGTTGTGAATTCACTTCAGTCAGTTTCTGAAGGAGTTGATCTACGACCGGATGGTCAATGCCGGCAAAATTTCTGGAGCTGTTGTCATGGGCCCGGCTTGAATGGAAATAATCGAACAGTTCCAGGCCTGGCGAGAGTGTCTGCGGCAGTAATTGTGCAATCATATCAAAGTCCCGGGATCGCATTCTGGCGTAATACTGGCTGGAGTCCATGACCGTGTATTTCATGGTGATTCCTATGGACTCGAGGTTTTTCTTGAAAGGCAAGAGATAGCGGTCAGTAGCGTGAGTGGTTTCAATAAACTCAAAAACAAAAGGTTGTTGAGTGATGTTGTTGATCAGCTGATTGTTTTTCAAGGTCCAGCCTGCCTCTTTCAATAAGGAAAGGGCTTTCCTCTTTTGTGTTCTTAGCTGTCCATCTCCTGACGTTATGGGAAGGAGAAATGCCTGACTGACAATCGGGTTCGGTAATGAAGGAGTTAATGACGCTAGTAGCTTCTGCTCTGCGGGGGTTGGCTTATCAATAGCTCCCAGAGAACTGTTGGGAAAGTAGCTGTGAGAACGACGGTAGGCATTATGAAAGATCACCCGGTTCGTCCATTCATAATCAAACATCAGGGTAATGGCCTGGCGAACCCGTATATCCCTGAATAATGGACGACGGGTATTGAAAAAGAAAAAGCTGCTGCCATAAGCCATCTGATGGGGAATGGTTCGTTTTTTTATACGCCCGTCGATGACAGCGGGGAAGTCGTAGGCGAACTGCCAGTTCTTGGCGACGACTTCAAGATGCAGATCGTGTCCATCGGATTTAAAGGCTTCCAGGGCTACCTGAAAATCGCGATAGAAATGTATGTTCACTGTGTCGAAATTATATTTTCCCTTGTTAACGGGTAAGTCCCTGCCCCAGTAATCCTCGACCCTTGAGAACACAATCAGCTTGCCGGGTTCCACATGACTGACTCTGTAGGGGCCGCTGTTTAGAGGTGGAGTGAGGGTTGATTTATCGATGGCCCTGTTCTTCCAGAAGTGGGCTGGCAGAACGGGAAGCTCCGCTGCGTGGAATAACTGTTGGCGGGAACCCGACTGTTTAAAGTTAAAGCGGACTTTTCTCCGGCCCAGTGCCTCCACCGAAGCAATGGAGTCCAGCTGCATTTTGTATCGGGGGCTTCCTTTTTCACTGAGGGCTTTGAATGAAAAGATGACATCTTCCGAGGTGATCTCATGCCCGTCATGGAAACGGGCTTCGGAGCGAAATAAGATGCAATCATGTGATTTTCAAATATATATCACATTCGAATTAATGGTTGGCACGACTTATTAACTTTTTGAAATCGGAATGTTATCGATGGAGTGGTGAAAATTGGGGCAAAAAAGGAACTTTTTCAATTTAAAGCTATCTAAATAAATATTAATTCAAGGGAATGTAATTATGAATCCATCAAGCCGTATTTCACAATATTTGTCGTGTTTGCCAATATCGTGTCTAAGCTCCAACTCTCAGACCAGTCAAGCAACCACAGCTGGACATGGCAATGCATACTGGGAAGGAAGGAAAGTCGATCAAATGGTCCCATTGCAGGTGTGTAGTTATACATCACTATCTTTAAAAGCCCTGGAATGTCAGGATGATACTAATCTCTTCATTCCCACCATTTGGGATCGAGCCAAAAGTGGTGACAATCTTGATATCTTAAGTGATGAGCCAACAAAACTAGTACGCTTTGACTCTGGATCGAGTACAGATATTGCCATGTCGGATACCGGCTTTTCAAAAGGCATTCATATTCTGGACATTGAATGGCCGACATTGAGGCGAGGCTCTCATCCGGTGATTGGGGTTGCACTGGAAGGAACTCCTAAGCATGGAAAAGCTTACACAAACCTTCTTGGTAGCACGGAGTCCTCATGGGGCTGGAACATAGAAAACAACAAACTGATTCATAATGGCCAAACGATAGGCAATTACCCCAAAGACGAATCAAACAGTACATTTAATGCGCCTGAAAAGATAAGTTGCATAATAGATATGAATGCTGGAACGATAGGCTTCAAAACCAACGGGAAATATTTGGGAGATGCGTTTTCGGGGCTAAAACATAAAACCGTTTTTCTGGCTGTGAACGTTGTCAGGTCATACGCAACAATCTCTGTCAAATATATCAAAGGCTCAAATACCCCCCTTTCGCTACAAGAACTGTCAAAGTTGTCAGTCAGAAGTCGGGTTCAATTTGAAGAGCAGATTGCCCACCTTCCTACCGCTCCACCATTAAAGAGATTCATTGCTGATAAAGAAATGACAGACGACGTTGAGGGTAACGATAGCAATAGTAGCCAGTAAAGCATATAACCTTTGCTGGCTGCTTTAACAGGTATTTTCATTACTTTATTTTCGACTAATTGAAGTCCCCTGCCGACAGTTTCAAGCCCTGCTATTCCTCAGGCAACCAGCCATCTTTCATCACTTGCTCATAGGTCCATGAGCATTCTTTTGGAAAAGTTCTGGTGGGGAGGCCGGTTTGCTTAACCGCCAGTACAACCGCCCTTTTATAGGCCTTGCTGAAAAGTTCAGGTACTTTCAGCCCCAGACTTGGATTCTCCTCAAGCAGTTCTTCAACATCCTCCCTGTGGAGAATAATGGAGTCCTGCCAGCTTCTTGATCGACGCTCTGGTAGAAACTGCCATTTGAGGAGATGCATAAGTAGTTGCTTCAGGTGGCTGGTGAGTGACCGGGGCTCATGCCTACCCATATCGTCAACTTCCTCAATGAGATGTTCCAGATCAAGCTGGTCAAACTGACGGTTTATCAAAAGTTCTTTTTGTTGTTTGACCCATTGGTAATAATCAGTTTTATAAAGGTTTTCCATATATCACCTCCCTAGCTGCCTTCCAGCCTTCCTAATGTAGGCAAAAATCACTGCTTTGGATAGTTACCTGATTTGCTCTGAAGTACAGAAAGGCCGTTGCCGGTCGAGAACAATAGTGACTCAGATTTGTCCCTGAGCTTTTGTTTTATCGGCTATGGGTGCAGTGGAATAAAAAAGATAAGTCACAATTTTGTGGGCAGATTTTCTTCATATTGAAGGGTTTGATTGCCCGATGACAGGACCCGTTGATAAACTGCTGGAATAAAACCAACAACAAGTGCAAGGGATCGGTAACCAATGAGAAGCATAGTACTGGGCGTTCTTCTGCTCTGCCTGTCGTCATCAGGGATAGCTTACGAGAGTCCGATCAAGTCAGATTCTCCCCGGGATTACATGGTAAAAAAAGGGGATACGCTGTGGGAAATTTCCAACCGCTTTCTGAAAAGTCCCTGGCTATGGCCTGAAATCTGGCACGCAAACCCCCAGATTCATAACCCTCATCTTATCTTCCCCGGTGATCTGGTGAGCCTGGTTTACATCGATGGTCGTCCAAGGCTGACGATTGTCCGTCGTGGCGAGAGTGGCAGAACCATCAAGCTCAGCCCGAAAGTAAGAACACTGCCTGCTGAATCCGCAATTCCTGCTATCCCGCTCAGCGCAATCGATGCCTTTCTCAAGAGCAGCCGGGTATTTACCTCTAAACGGGCTTTAGAAAGTGCTCCTTATATATTTGCTTCCAGACAGGAACGAATTATAACCGGCGCGGGAGACAAGGTTTATGTCCGGGGACAAATAGGCTCTCTGGACAAGAGTCTCGACATTCTCCGAGCCGGAGACGTTCTGAAAGATCCTGACAGCGGTGAAGTACTGGGTATTATTGGCCATCAAGTGGCCGATGCTTCCCTGCAAAAAGTCGACAATGGCATTGCCAGTCTGAAAATCCAGACAAGCCAGCAGGAGGTTAGGCCTGGTGATAAAGTGGTGCCAGCAGACACCTTCAGCCTTCAAACTACCTTCTTCCCCAGAGCACCTGATGCACCGGTGGAAGGTAAAATTGTTTCTGTGGTTGATGGGGTGAAAAAAGTCGGTCAGTTCAACAGCGTTATTATCAATCGGGGTATCCGGGAAGGTTTGCGTCAGGGCGATATACTCAATGCCTACAAGAACCTGAAGGTTAAGGATCAGATCAGTGGTGAAATGGTCAATCTGCCTCCTGAAAGAGCCGGTATGATCATGATTTATCGTACTTTTGAAAAAGTGAGCTATGGTATTGTGCTGACTGCCTATGAAGAAATAGGTGTAGGAGACACTCTGAAAAGCCCCTGAGGTGCAATGACTCAGCAAATCCATGATTCCATCTGGCAGCCTTTACGCAAATGGCTGCTGCTTTCCTTTCAGCCCGGATTAGGTGCGGTTCGCTTCAATGGTCTGATCCGGGAGTTTGGTTCTGCAGACGCTATTCTGTCAGCCTCTTATCAGACATTGAGAATGGGGCTGCCGGAAAAACTGGCGGCGCAATTATCAGGGAATCCTGAGACCCCCGATATTCTTGAGCGTCTGAACCATTGTCGACTCTGGCTGGAATCCAGCCAGGCTCATCACATAATTACCCTGCAATCGCCTCAATACCCTGTTGCTCTCAAAGAGTTAAGTGACCCCCCTCCCCTGCTTTACGTGATCGGTAATATCGATCTCTTGAATGAGCCTCAGCTCGCCATTGTCGGCAGCCGCAGACCGACTCCCCAGGGGCGTCGACTCGCTCAGGAGCTGGCTAAGGAACTGTCTCGAAAAGGACTGGTTATTACCAGTGGTATGGCATTGGGGATAGATGCAGCTGCGCATCAGGGAGTGCTGGGCAGTTATGGCAGTACCATAGCGGTTCTGGGAACCGGGGTGGATGTGGTTTATCCAAGAAGCCATGGCGACCTGTATCAGGCTATAGCAATCCAGGGCGCTCTCGTGAGCGAATTTCCCCTGGGGACGACACCAAACCCCGGACATTTTCCAAGAAGAAACCGCATCATCAGTGGCTTGTCATCGGGTGTATTGGTGGTTGAGGCAGCACTGAACAGCGGATCCCTGATTTCAGCCAGACTGGCTGCCGAGCAGGGGCGCGAAGTCTTTGCTGTACCGGGTTCTGTGTTAAATCCTCTCAGCTGTGGCTGTCATAAGCTCATAAAGGAAGGGGCTGTTCTGGTTGAATCGGCTGAGGATATCCTGATTGAGTTGCAGAGCTATCTCCGGGCTTTTGTTGAACCCTCTCATAAACCTGAATCGGCCAGCTCTGACTTGTCAGGGTTACAAAGAGTCATTCTGGAAAGCATGAACGGTGAAGCCGTCAGTGTGGATCTGATCTGCCAGATATCAGGGCTCTCGTTTGACCAGGTCTCTGTCATTCTGACTGAAATGGAGCTGGAAGGTTTTATTGAGTCGGTGCCTGGTGGTTATATCCGGACGGGCTAGGAGGCCGACCGAGAATAGACTGCCCTACTGCGGCGGCAGCAAATTGGTCTGAAAATCCGCTTTTGTTCGTCAAATAGCTCGCTATTCTCCTCACAAAACCGAATTTTCATCCTCAATTTTCTGTCGTCCTCGCTACGGGCGCTATTCTCGGTCGGCCTCCTAGTTCTCAATCTGAACAAAAAACAATCATTTTCCCGACCATTGAGATTTTATTGCAAGATTTTCTAATGCTTATTCGCTCAAACGTACAAGTCTTCTTATAATCTACCCCGAATCATCCACCGACCATTACACGGCTTACAGGAGTTTGAGATGGAAGTCGGCATTATCATGGGGTCCAGGTCAGACTGGCCAACGATGAAACTGGCAGCAGAAATGCTGGATCGGTTTGGAGTCCGCTATGAAACCAGAGTGGTTTCAGCACACAGGACTCCCCAGCTGTTGGCTGATTACGCCACTGGTGCAAAAGAGCGCGGCCTCAAAGTCATCATCGCAGGCGCAGGCGGTGCGGCTCACCTGCCCGGTATGGCTGCAGCTTTCACCAGCCTGCCTGTTCTGGGTGTGCCGGTTCAGTCCAAAGCACTGAAGGGTATGGACTCATTACTGTCCATCGCCCAGATGCCCAAAGGGATTGCCGTAGGAACTCTGGCCATTGGCGAGGCAGGTGCAGCCAATGCCGGTATTCTGGCCGCTCAAATCATTGGTACCCACAACGAAGCGGTCATGGCTAAAGTAGAAGCTTTCCGTAAAGAACAAACGGACACGGTTCTGGCTAATCCCAATCCGGCTGAGGATTAATCTGATGCAGGTTTTAGTGCTGGGGGCCGGTCAGCTGGCGCGAATGATGTCATTGGCTGGCGCACCGCTGAACATTCAAATCAGTGCTTATGATGTAAGCAGCGAAACAGTGGTTCACCCACTGACTCAAATGACCACTGGTGATGACCTGGAATCGGCAATCAGGCAGGCTGATGTCGTTACCGCAGAATTTGAGCACATTCCCCTCGATATTCTGGCTATCTGCGAGAAA
Organism: Endozoicomonas sp. ALD068; assembly: GCF_049310145.1. Classification (NCBI taxonomy): domain Bacteria; kingdom Pseudomonadati; phylum Pseudomonadota; class Gammaproteobacteria; order Oceanospirillales; family Endozoicomonadaceae; genus Endozoicomonas; species Endozoicomonas sp. ALD068. The sequence continues at coordinate 5,311,234 of NZ_JBLYNU010000004.1, read as the reverse complement.
AGCGGTAAATTCCTGCCATCTACAGAAGCTATTGAGGCCGGTGGCGACCGCCGAATCGAGAAAAAACGGCTGGACGATGCAGGCGTTCAAAATGCCCGATACTTTGTCATTCAGTCATACGAAGACTTCCGGAAAGCCATTGAGCACGTGGGGCTGCCCATGGTGCTCAAGAGTGCTCTGGGCGGCTATGACGGTAAAGGGCAGTGGCGGTTAAAAGAGGCGGATCAGGCTGATGCCATCTGGGCAGAAATGGCCGACTGCATTGCAGCCACAGAGCATCAGGCTATTGTTGCCGAAGAGTTTGTCCCTTTTGATCGTGAAGTCTCACTGGTCGGTGCCCGAAGCGCAGATGGAACAGTTGCGGTCTACCCTCTGGCCGAGAATGTACATACCAACGGAGTGTTGAGTCTCTCTACTGCGATCACTGATCAGGCTTTGCAGGGACAGGCAAAGCAGATGTTCATTGCAGTAGCAGAGAGTCTGGACTACGTCGGAGTGCTGGCTTTGGAGTTCTTTGATGTCAATGGCTCCCTGCTGGTCAATGAAATAGCGCCAAGGGTTCACAACTCCGGGCACTGGACTCAGCAGGGAGCTGAAACCTGTCAGTTTGAAAATCATCTGCGCGCTATTTGTGCAATGCCCTTGGGCAGTACCCGTCTTATCCGTGAAACCACTATGATCAACATTTTGGGTGAAGACACGCTTCCCGATGCTGTGATAGCAATGGAGGGGGCTCATATTCACTGGTACGGCAAAGGAAAACGGCCTGGTCGCAAAATGGGCCACATCAATGTTTGTGGTGGGAGTACCGTCAGTGTGCAAAACAAGCTCTGTGAGCTGACGCAATGGCTCGATCAGGCAGCCTACCCTGCGCTGCATGAACGTGTCGGAAAGTCATCAACAGAAGCCTGAGTCAGTCCTGATCAGCTAGCGGCGTTTTTACAGCCTTGCTAAACTCCGCTACTCGCTGATCAAGTTGATGAAACGCTATGTCTAAAGTTCAGGCTGTTATCGAACAGGGGGGGGTCATAGCCTACCCTACGGAAGCGGTCTGGGGGCTCGGATGCGACCCCTGGAATCGGGAAGCTGTTTACAAAGTACTGGCTATTAAGCATCGCCCTGTTGAAAAAGGGTTGATACTGGTTGCCTCATCTCAACAACAGATTGCTCCCCTGCTTTCCAACCTGACCGAAGCACAGCTTGAAACCTTATCAGCCAGTTGGCCGGGGCCTTATACCTGGCTACTGCCTGATACTGAGCGATGGGCACCGGACTGGGTTCGTGGAAAGTTCGATACGGTCGCTGTCAGGGTCAGTGCTCACCCGGTGGTTAAAAAGCTCTGTGAACAGGCCGGGCAGCCACTGGTATCCACTTCTGCCAACCGGGCAGGAGAATCTCCTCTAATGACTGAGCAGCAGGTTCAGGAACAGATGGGAAACCTGGTATCTCTGATTGTTTCCGGTGAAACGGGCCCACAGACCGAACCTTCTGAAATTCGTGATCTTCAGACAGGACAACTGATTCGGGCCGGTTGATTCCGGCTCTGTTAAACTGCATCTCTTTTTTATCCAGCCAGCCCAGGGAGTATTATGGTGACCGATGCCCAAACCGGAAAAGCCACAAGTCCGGAAAACAGCAGCGAGCCTCTAGATGTCGAGCCTCTAGACAGCCATGAACAGGTAGAGAGGGTCAGGCGATACCTGCTGTCATTGCAGGACGCTATCTGTAACGCCCTGGAAAAAGAAGACACTGGTACTGTTTTTCGTGAAGAAACCTGGGATTACCATGGTGGTGGTGGTGGCCGTGCCCGGGTTATTGAAGATGGTTCTCTGTTTGAAAAAGGGGGAGTGAACTTCTCCCACGTAAAAGGCGATAAACTGCCCCCTTCCGCCACCGCAAAAAGACCCGAGCTGGAAGGCCGGAGTTTTCAGGCCATGGGGGTCTCTCTGGTGATTCATCCCAGGAATCCGTTTGTGCCAACGTCTCATGCCAATGTTCGTCTGTTGATTGCCGAAAAAGAGGGGGCTGATCCGGTCTGGTGGTTCGGCGGTGGCTATGACCTGACACCCTATTACGGTTTCGAAGAAGACTGCATACACTGGCATCAGGTGGCCAGATCCGCATGCGAACCTTTTGGCGGAGAGGTCTATCCCCGCTTCAAAAAATGGTGTGACGAATACTTCTTCCTGAAGCATCGGGACGAGCCCCGTGGTGTCGGCGGTCTGTTCTACGATGATCTTAACGAGTGGCCATTTGAACGCTGCTTCGAGTTTATGCAGGCGGTAGGCAACAGTTATATCGACGCTTATCTGCCCATCGTTCAGAGGCGTAAGGACACTGAATACACAGAACAGAACCGTTATTTTCAAGAGTACCGGCGCGGGCGTTATGTTGAGTTTAATCTTGTATACGACCGTGGCACACTGTTTGGTCTGCAATCCGGTGGCCGCACCGAGTCTATCCTGATGTCTCTACCGCCTGTTGTGCGCTGGGATTACAACTGGCACCCTGAAGACGGGACAGAAGAGGCCCGTTTGTATAATGAATTTCTGAAACCCAGAGACTGGGTCTGATATTTAAAGTGACACTCCCCGAGAAAAAACAATGGCCATACCTGTTGATCATTACGCTGTGATGGGAAACCCCATTGAGCACAGTAAGTCGCCCAGAATTCATGCCATGTTTGCCGAGTCTGTGGGGCACAGGCTGACTTACAACGCCCAACTGGTTCCGGTTGATGATTTTGAACAGGCCGTTAAACGCTTTTTTGAAAATGGCGGTTACCTGGGTCTGAGTGTAACGGTTCCTTTCAAGGAGCAGGCCTGGCAGCTATCAACTGTGCGAACGGCGAGGGCTCAGAAAGCCGGGGCAGTTAATACCCTCTGGCTGGATGAACAAGGTGCTCTCAACGGAGACAATACCGATGGACTCGGTCTGGTTCAGGACCTGACGGTCAACAATGGTGTTTCAATCAAAGGAGCGCGGGTGCTGGTTCTTGGGGCTGGTGGTGCGGTAAGAGGTATCCTTGAGCCGATCCTTGCACAGGAGCTGTCCGAACTGGTGATTGCCAACCGCACTGTCAGCAAGGCCGAGGCTCTGGCAGACCTGTTTCCGGAGCAACCCGTAAAAGCTTCCGGTTTTTCAGAACTGGAAGGTCATTTTGATATTATCATCAATGGAACCTCTGCCAGTTTGCATGGCGATCTGCCTCCAGTTCCACCATCAGTCATTGCTGCTTCGACCTGTTGTTATGACATGATGTATTCAGCTTCTTATACAGTATTCAACCGCTGGGCATTGGATCAGGGGGCGGGAACCGTGATTGATGGTCTGGGTATGTTGGTAGAACAGGCCGCAGAGCAGTTTGCTATCTGGAGAGGTGTCCGTCCGGAGACCATTCCTGTTCTGGAAATGCTCAGAAATGAGCTCTCTGGGGGTTAAACGACTGAGCAGCCAAACTCCGAGGCTGGCGAGATCATGAAGGTTACAGGCGATCCGTAAGCTCGAAAGAAATGACCCCCCGACGATTTTGCTAACCGTTCTATGGAGCAAGAAGTAAGGGAATTACTGGAAACCCATTACCCGAAAAAGCTGGATACCCTTGAACGCATCAAAAAACCGATGGAACCAGTTACCGGAAACTCATCACGAAGAAACGAGCGAGTGGCGAAACGAAGGGCGCCTCTGATGGTAAAAACTAATCCACGATAAAAAGCTGCTAAAAAAATACCCTGCTATCGCCATAAAGCCAGAGATGAACATTCGTAGTGCCTGATTATAAGAACCTGCAAAGCATTGCAATTTTTAAGGCAGAATCCTGTGTAGGTTCTTCCACAAGGGACTTTCAGCCCATAAGTTCATGCCCATGCCGGGCGTACCAAAAAAATAAGCACTGGGAACTAAATGGATAGACAATGATCTAACGCTACAGGTTATTTGAAAAACAGAGATAGGAGTAAGAGATATGAACGGAACCACACCACCCAACAGCCCAAATGATCAGTCAGCACGTTATCAAGAGCTGAGCGAAGAATGCCCTATTTGTTATGCACCTTTTGCCGAAAGTGAAGTCAAGGTTTTCGAACCATGCACCCATATGTTTCATGAAAGATGCCTGGCGACCTGGCTAGTGAATAATAGAACCTGTCCCATGTGCAGAAGTCTCGGGGAAAGGGAAGTACAACCAATGCCCGCCACGCCATTCTCTCAATTTAGGGGCAATAACAATTTGTATGGGGATGGTGTACATGTGGTTACGCATTCAGTTGATGAACGGCAAAATTTTTAGTTTTATAGGAGTCCTGTGGATGATTATTTCTCTCCAGATGGGGGAGTTCTCTCCAGATAGGTCTGGCAGTATATGGCTGGAAGTGCAATCTGGTGAAACATTGTGGATTAACAATGACCAAAAGAAGTCAGTTAGGTATTTCTATGGGGGCACCTGGCCAGGGTTGCTACTTTCTGGTGGATTGAGGTTTCACTGACATAACATCACCACCCGACCAGTGCTGCTTATATTCAAGTTGCCACCTGAACTCATACCGTCAGAGCTTCTGCGCAGGCTGAATTTGAAGGATGGTGACAGTATCGTTATTGAGGAAGTGAAAAACAGTCTGGTGATTACCAAGGCCACCAAGCGGCCACGCTATTCAATGGATGAGTTGCTGGCCCAGTGCGATCTGTCAGCGGCCATGCCGGAAGAGTTAACCGAATGGGATTCTATCCCGCCTGTTGGGGATGAAGCACTTTGAGTATTTACGACCGTGGCGATATCGTCCGGGTGAATCTAAACCCAGTGTCGGGATCTGAAGTGCAGGGAGAGAGCCGACCTTGTCTTGTACTCTCCGTAAACGCATTTAATCGCTTGGGCTCTATGCTGGTTGCCCCAATTACCCAGGAAGGTAATTATTCCCGTGTGCAGGGTTTTACTGTTCCATTGATGGGAACGGGAACAGAGACTCCGGGAGTGGTGCTCATTAATGGTGTGAGGATGATTGATCTTAGGGCAAGGCCATCAAGGAAGGTTGAGAGCGCCCCTGAAACACTGGTTAATGAAGTCCTGGCAAAGCTTCAAACTGTTATTGAGTAGCGTCCTGTGACAAAACGAATCAGAAATAGAAGGACGGATCATCCAGGGAAATTGTAAGGTTCTGTGTTCTGGAGCCTATGAATCTTTCGGCGGCTGAGGCTGCAGAAAACCTGAATATTTCCAGAAATCTCTCATCAGGTTTTATGAGGATTTTGATAAATGACTGAGCAGCCAAACGCAATTTCCATTCCAGAACTGCAAAAAGGCGACCTTCTGTTTCAACTGCGCAAGGGAGGAGAGCTGGAGTGGGTTATCAGCAGACTGTTTGCCGGTTACAACGGCATGGCTCTGAATCATGTCGCCATTGCTATGGAAGGCGGGGAGCTGGTTGAAGCGGTCATGCCAAAGGTTCAGACATTAAGCCTGAATCAGTTTATCGACAAATCCGTATGTGATGGACTGGGGCGGCCTTGCATTCTGATGGCTCGTCTCAAGTCTCCATGGCTTGCTTTAGTTGATGAAGCGTTGGCCTTTGCTGATGAGCAATTGCACTCGCCCTATAACAGAAACTTCTCTCCGGAGGGTCATGCTCAATCCGATATCAGTGACCGAGCCTGGTACTGCAGTGCTCTTGTTTTGGAAGCGTTCAGGTCTGCCAACAAGGGAGAGCCGGTATTTCCGGAAACCCCCATGGGGTTTCGTGATCTGGAAACCGGAGAAATATTCCCCTACTGGGTCGACTTCTATCAGAAGATGGGACAGCCGATACCGGAAGGCGAGCCGGGTTCACACCCTGCCCTGCTGTCATGTTCCGATAAGCTTGAAGTGGTCAGAGTGGTAGGACAACTCCCTGCCAGGCAAAGCACCAACGGGCAGCTTGCCTGAGCCGGATGGTTGTCAGGTGGCTTTTGATTGGGCTGCCTGAAGATAAAGCATCTCGAGAGCAATCGTAGCACCAGCCAGAGCGGTAATATCGGCGTGATCGTAAGCCGGCGCGACTTCAACCACATCCATGCCCACAATATCCAGACCTTCAAGACCTCTGAGCAGCTGTAAAGCCCGGTCCGAGGTCAGGCCGCCACAAACCGGGGTTCCGGTTCCCGGAGCAAAAGCCGGGTCCAGGCAGTCGATATCAAAGGTCAGGTAAACACGGCGATTACCTGTTCTTTTACGTATATTGTCAATTATCTCTGCCACTGGGGTACTGTTGACGTAACTGGCATCCAGAATATTGAAGGAGGTGTTCTTGTGATCGTAATTGGTTCGAATACCGACCTGGGTCGAAGCCGAGGTATCAATCAACCCTTCAACCTGGGCATGATAAAACATGGTTCCGTGGTCGAATTTACCACCCTGGTCATAGTCGTCGGTATGAGCATCAAAGTGAATCAGTGCCAGAGGTCCATAATGTTTGGCGTGGGCTCTGAGCAAAGGCAGGGTAATAAAGTGATCGCCGCCAAACGTCAGCATACGTTTGCCAACAGACAATAACCGGTCGGCATGTTGGAACAGGGTATCGCTCATATCCTGTGCATTGCCGCATTCAAAGACCAGATCACCGCAGTCAGCCACAGAAAGATGATCTTTCAGGCTGAAGAACCAGGGCCAGCGCTTGCCCTCCCAGGTCAGGTTGACTGAAGCCTTGCGAATAGCCTCAGGACCAAAGCGAGCGCCGCTGCGCCCTGTAGTCGCCAGATCAAACGGAACACCGGTAATGATCAGGTCAGTACCAGACTGAACAGGGTTGAAATCCATTGGCAGCCGCAGAAAGCCAAAGGCATTAGCGTAAAGGGAGTGGTCTTCCTTCTTTGTCAGCGTAGTCATGATCTTATCCCGTCAGCTCCACGGCCTGCAGTGAGCGCTGTTCTGTGTGCTGGTAATGATTAAAACTCATTTCATAGCCACAGGCCAAAGGCAGAAGGCATTCTGTCAGACAGCTGAACTCGCCATTTTCCCGCAGGGGAGCTGGTGCATTAAAGCCAATCAAGTCCCAACTGCCCGGGCGCAGGGCTTCCAGCAGACTTTCCAGAATAGCAGCGTCTTCCATATTCAGGTTGGTCTCAAAACTGACATAGGAGCTGTCTTCCTGAGGTGTGATATGGAAAGTGGCGTAACGATCACCTCTGATGGCGTTGAGAGAATAACCAAAAGGTTCAAAAAGCCAGTCACTCAGATCAAAACCGGGCAATATTTCTTCCAGTCTGAGTAGTTTTCGGATACCTTCAATCGTTTGCCCTTCACCGCGCAGATATTGAGCGCTCTCACCTTTGATGTGATACATCAGTAACTCACTGGTCTGGTCATCGGCCCTGGGCTGGTAGGGACGATTCAGATGGAAGATATAGTTGTGATGACTGTCCAGACTGCCAATACGAAAAGCACTACCTTTCAAATCAGATTGAATCCGGTGAATATCCTCTTCAAAAGAGGTTTTCTGCAGATGTGAAAGGTACTCATTTTTGCGCTGAAAGCTGGCAAACAGAATGTGTTCGTCAGCCACATGTTCCAGAAAAAACAGGAAGGCATCGACCAGAGTTGTGGTTCCACAAGTCAGCATCAGGAAGCGGTCTTCCCAGACAAAGAGGCTGGATTCAGACAGCAGGTAAGCGTCGCAGTAGTCATTGCTCAGGGTCGTCAGAATGTCCGCCTGAGCCTTGGCTACCATATCGGACCAGAAGTTTTTGCCCAGCCCACGCAGCGAACCGGCTTCAGTCGCTATAATGACTTCTACTTTTTTTTCAGAGCCTTCGAAGAACATCACAGCTCAATTCCTCCCAGGTGTTCAAGGTAGGTGTAACCCTTCAAGCCCGCTTCCAGCTCTGCCAGCACAGAGGCCCGGCTGGATTCCGGCAGATACTCTTCCACCAGTTTCTTGTAGGTATGCAGGAAGCTTTCCGGCTTCAGATTGACGTACTTAAGAACATCTTCCACTGTGTCTCCGGTCTGGAAATCAAACATCTCGACTAATCCCAGTTCCGTGACACGAACAGATACCGTGTCGGTGTCGCCAAATAAGTTGTGCATATCACCCAGAATTTCCTGATAGGCGCCGATCAGGAAAATACCAATCATATAAGGCTTATCCGGGTGCCACTCAGGTACCGGCAGAGTGGTTTCAATGCCCTGACCATCAACGTACTGGTCGATGGTGCCATCGGAGTCACAGGTAATATCCAGCATAACGGCCCGCTTTTCCGGCGGACGGTTCAAGCCGGAAAGTGGCAGCACCGGGAAAACCTGATCAATCCCCCAGGCATCGGGTAGAGATTGAAACAGTGAAAAGTTGACATAGAATTTGTCAGCCAGTTTTTCACTCAGCTCATCAATCAGAGGTCTGTGAGAGCGGTTTTTATGAGACAGACGTCTGGACAGCTCATAACAAATTCTCAAATTAATACTTTCTGCCCAGGCTCTTTGCTCAAGATCCAGCAGACCGATTCCGAACTGTGTATGAACCTCTGAAAGGTCACTCTGAGTGTCGTGGAACAGCTCAACCAGTGCCCGTTGCTCAACACCTTTCACCAGATCTTGCCAGGAGCGCCACATGTTATGGAGAAGTTGTGGGGCCTCTTTGCCCGGTGCATCAGGTTCTTCCGGCTCGTAGCTTTCAACACCCACTACGTCGGTGATCAGGACGGCATGGTGAGCCGTCAGGTTTCTACCCGACTCGGATATAATCCTGGGTACAGGAATGGCCTGTTCGGCGCAAAGGTCTCCCAGGGTATAAACGATATTGTTCGCATATTCCTGGAGGCTGTAGTTCATGGAGCAGTTACTCTGGCTTCGGGTTCCTTCGTAGTCCACAGCCAGACCGCCACCCACGTCCAGACAATGGATCGGTGCACCCAGGCGATACAGTTCTGCATAAACTCTCGCGCATTCGCTGATGCCCTTGCGTATATCTCGAATATTCGACATCTGGGAGCCCAGATGGAAATGCAGCAGCTGCAAAGAGTCCATGTTGCCATTGTCTTTTAGTCGCTTGATGACATTCAGTACCTGGCTGGCAGACAGACCAAACTTGGATTTCTCGCCACCACTGGCCTGCCATTTTCCCTTACCCTGGGAAGCAAGGCGAACACGAAGCCCCAGTCTTGGGGTGACACCGAGTTCTTTGGCTTCTTTCAGAACCATTTCCAGTTCGGTGATTTTTTCCAGAACGATATAGACCTGATGCCCCAGTTTTTCACCAATCAGTGCCAGACGAATGTATTCCCTGTCTTTGTAGCCATTGCAGACAATGACAGAGCTGGCACGCTTGGCCATGGCCAATACCGCCAGCAACTCAGGTTTACTGCCAGACTCAAGACCCAGTTGGCGATCCTGCCTGGCGGCCTGGCTTTCCAGAATCTCTTCAACCACGGCTCGCTGCTGATTCACCTTGATGGGGTAAACCGCAAGGTAATCATTGCGATAGCCATATTCTCCAATGGCCTGGTTAAAGGCGTCACACAGTGTGTTAACCCGATCGTGGAGAATCTCCGGGAAACGTACCAGGATCGGTAATGATGCACCTTTGCGGACCAGTTGGGCGGCAATATTATTGAGACTGACTGCCGGTCTGCCCCTGGGCAGATAAACGACTTCACCATCGTCGTTAATATCGAAGTATCCCTGGCTCCAATAGCGGGCGTTGTAGGTGGAGCGTGAGGCTTCAACGCTCCATCCGCTTTCTCTGATCACCGCGTCAGGGTTGTTTATCGGGCCTTCCGGAAAGCCGGGCATCACTGGGTTAGTCATTGACCTTCTGTATCGCCTTTTCTACGTATCCGGGCAGAGCAAAAGCTGCCTTGTGGATAGCGGGAGTGTAATAATGTGTTTCGACACCGCAGGCTTCAAAACGTTCAGTCACCGTTGCCAGAGAAACGTGACGGGCTTCGGGATTGTCGGAGCCCCAGGCAAAGGTCATGATACCACCTACATAAGTGGGTACAGCGGCACTGTAGAAGTAGCAGTCCTTCATATAATGGCCCAGACGACGGCTGGTGGTCTCTACTTCATCCAGTTGCATAAAGCAGACGCCGTTCTGAGCGACAAAGATGCCACCTTCTTTTAGCAGACGTTTGCAGCCAGCATAAAACTCTGTAGAGAACAGCACTTCACCGGGACCGATGGGGTCTGTACAGTCAGAAATGATGACGTCAAAGCTGCCGTCAGGTGTTTTTTCACAGTCACTGACAAAGTTGATGCCATCGTCAATCACCAGTTGGGCCCGTGGGTCTTCGTAAGCGCCAGCGGAGTGATCAGGCAGCCATTTTTTACACATATCGACCACTGCGCCATCAATCTCAACCATAGTGACGTGTTCAATGCTTTTGTGCTTGAGCACTTCACGCAGGATACCACCGTCACCACCACCGATGATCAGAACACGACGGACGTTACCGTGAGTCAGGATCGGCACATGGGTCATCATTTCGTGATAGATAAACTCATCTTTTTCTGTAGTCTGGATAACACCGTCCAGTGCCATCATGCGACCAAAAATCTTATTGTTGAATATGACCAGATGCTGGTGTTCGGTTTTTTGTTCGAACAACATCTCATCGACGGAAAAGCTCTGGCCGTAGCCATTATAGAGGGTCTCAAGGTATGTGTTGTCTTTTAGCATGATGCCTTTCCTTTTAAAACCAACCTTCAATAACGGGAAGGTCCAACCAGCCAGTCAGGACAGGGATAGAGAAACTGGAAATTAAGAACCAACAGTGAATGGGAAGCACTTATTAAGCGTTTCACTCTGCCGGAAGGCTCGATCGTTGATCAAGCTCAGGGCTGTTTAGAATGCGCGAATTAAACCCTTGAAATGCCCAGATGACAACCCCTGAAACATAATTAATCAGTACGCTTCAGGGGTGATGTCGGGTTTTCAGTCATTCAGTCTGACCGGCTTGCGGAGCCATGGGCTTCGTCCCAAACCAGCTGACAGGCAATATGACTGAGTGATTTAAATTCATTATGTCTTTATTGGAAATCCATTTTAGTCTTAACTAAAATCCATAATAGTCTTAAATGAAATCCATTTTAGTCTTAACTAAAATCCATAATAGTCGGGTTTAAAATCCATTTTGGTCGAAAATATGCCCTACATTACCAGAGCTCTTGAACGGTACCTTCAGGAATGTCTGACTGATACACCCGTAGTGGTGATAACCGGCCCAAGACAGTCTGGAAAGACTACTCTGAGCAAGCATCTTCTGGAGCTACCCGAGCTAATAGAAAAGGGTAGTTATCTAACTTTGGATGACGAAAATATTCTATCCATTGCCCGTGATGATCCTATTGGCTTGCTGCGTCATCAATTACGCCCTGTCATTATTGATGAAGTTCAGAGGGCTCCTGAACTGGTACGTACTATCAAATTGTTAGTAGATGAAGATCGTCAGCCTGGTTCTTTTATTCTGACCGGCTCTGCTGATCTTATGACGCTGCCCACACTGGCAGATTCTCTGGCTGGTCGAGTTGAGTTCGTGACCCTGTATCCGTTCAGTCAACCTGAGCTGCAACAGTCTTTATTCAGTAGTGATGAAAACGATATTATTAAACAACTCTTGTCTCCAGATTTTGTTCCAAAGCCCTTGATTTCTTTTGGATACGATGACGTTATCTCGGCGATTGTCTGCGGCGGTTATCCTGAAGTTCAGCAACGTTCACCAAGACGGAGGGCTCGTTGGCATCTTTCCTATAGCGATGCCATTGTTCGGCGAGATATCAAAGAAGTGTTCCAGCTGCAAAAGCTGGATGAAATGGCTCAACTACTGAAACGGTTAGCCTCTATTTCATCAAATGCTTTGAACTATGCCAGTCTTGGAAAGGCTGTGCAGATGGATATTAAATCGGTACAGAAGTATGTTTCGGCATTGGAAAATCTTTATCTGGTGAAGCGAATTCCCGGTTGGCATCGCAATGAGCTGAAACGAAGTGTCAAGCAGGCCAAAATACATTTTGTGGACACTGGACTGCTTTGTGCGCTGAGAGGTATCAATGAAGATTCGCTTCAGGCTGATAAAAATCTGATGGGTCCAATGATGGAAACCTGGGTTTGCTCAGAATTGCTGAAAGCTATCGTTGTCAGTGATGAGGACTGTCAATTGTTCCATTACCGTGACAAAAACAAGCGAGAGGTGGATTTTATTTTGTCCGGACGTAGCGGACGAGCGACAGGTATTGAAGTGAAAGCAGGCTTAACGATTAAGAAGGAAATGTTTGCGGCTCAGGAAATGCTGATAAAAACAGGATGTATTCAACGAGGTGTTATCGTCTATAACGGAGACAGGGTACTGCCCTTCTCGGATCAGCTAGTGGCTGTGCCAGTCAGTTACCTGCTTTGTTCTGCAGGTGAGAAAGGGAGCCATATCTGCGTCAGCAGATATGGCAAGAAGTAAAGATTCAGGCCTTGGGACAGGCACTGCCGTCAGCAACGCTTTAGTGTAAGGATGACGGGGGCGACATATATCGGCTCGGCTTTGGCGGTCTCTACTTCATTACCCAGGTACATCACCAGTACCCGGTCACTGATGTGCTTGACTACGCCCAGGTCATGGGCAATAAAGATCAGTGACAGCCCCATCTGTAGGAATCTTTCTTCAGTTCGCCTTTGCTCCCCTTTTTGTTTTTGCCTAAAGTGGAAGAGCAATGGAGGTAGCTTATGGAAAACCTGTACGAAACTGACTTTTATCGCTGGAAAGAGCAACAGAAAGATCACTTGATCAACCGGCGCTTTGATCAACTTGATCTGGAGAGAGTCATTGAGGAGTTTGATGATATGGGCAATGATCGAAACACCCTTCGATCCAGGCTAACGACTCTCTTGCTGCACTTGCTCAAATACCAGTACCAGACTCAAGTCATTAATCCGGTGCCTCCAGAGCCATATAACTGCCGTAGCTGGAAAGGCACTATCCGGGAACAGAGGGAACAGCTGGTCATTCTGCTTCAGGACCGTTCCCACCTGAATCATAAAGTCTGTGAGGTATTTGACGACGCTTACGCCAGTGGTAAGAAACTGGCTATTCAGGCCATGAATGATTACGTCCAGCCCCATCAGAGACTGGATGAGAGCAGTTTTCCAGAGAGCTGTCCCTGGGATTTTGAGCAAATCATGACAGAGAATTGGTTGCCGGAAGGCTAAACGGCAAGACGACTCACCTGCCATTAGACAGGTGAGAAGTTAATCAGGCCTTGGGACAGGCCGCAAAATGCTGGTTGCCTACATCCATCAGTCTTGGACGATGCTCGGCGCAGCTGGCTTCTGCTATCGGGCAACGGGTCCTGAAGACACAGCCGCTGGGTGGGTTGATAGGCGATGGCAGTTCACCTTCCAACAGTTCAATCTCCTTCTCTTTTTCCATTTTCGGATCAGGGACAGGCACCGCCGACAACAAAGCTTTGGTGTAAGGATGACGGGGGGCATCATACATTGGCTCGGCCTTGGCGGTCTCTACCTCATTACCCAGGTACATCACCAGTACCCGATCACTGATGTGCTTGACTACGCTCAGGTCGTGGGCAATAAAGATCAGTGACAGTCCCATCTGTTGCTGAAGCTCTTTCAGCAGGTTAACCACCTGTGCCTGGATGGACACGTCCAAAGCACTTACCGGCTCATCACAAATCACCAGTTTCGGCTTGAGAATCAGTGCCCGGGCAATACCAATACGCTGACACTGACCACCAGAGAACTCGTGGGGATAACGGTTAATAACATTAGGCAGCAGGCCCACCCTGGTCATCATTTCACGAACCCGGGAAAGAATCTCATCTTTCGAGAGATCCGGGTAATAGTTGTGAAGAGGCTCGGCAATGATATCGCCTACGGTCATTCTCGGGTTCAGTGACGCCAGAGGGTCCTGAAAAATCATCTGGATATCCTTGCGGATACTTTTCATGGCTTTTTCCGGTAGCCCGGCAATATTGTCGTCCTGCCAGAGAATTTTACCCTCCGTAGCCTTCACCAGACCAATGATCGAGCGGGCCAGTGTTGATTTGCCGCAACCGGACTCACCTACGACACCGAGGGTTTCTCCTTCGAAGAGATCAAAACTGACACCATCAACGGCTTTGAGGACCGGGGATTTCTCCCAGGGCCAGTTTTTGGCTTTATGAATCGGGAAATGAACCTTAACATCCCGAACTTTCAAAATAGGCTGAGGGCTTTCTATAGCTCGCTGAGGGCTTTTTATAAATCGCTGAAGGCTCATGCTGCCACCTCCCTGCCGGAAGTATTAACGGGGTTGTCGGGTGTCCAGAAACAGGCTTTCTGACGACCTTCGCCAAAGCTCTCCAGTGGCGGCGCTTCCTGCTGGCAACGTGGTATGACATGAGGACAACGTTCCTGGAAAGGACAGCCCTGTGGAAGGCTCAACAGGTTCGGAGGATTGCCCGGAATAGTGGGCAGCGAATCACCCTGTGTATCCAGTCGTGGAATCGCACCCAGCAGGCCTCGGGAATATGGATGACGAGGATCATAGAAGACCTCGTTGGTCGTGCCATATTCCATGGTACGACCGGCGTACATTACCAGTACCTTGTCACAGATGCCGGCCACCACCCCCAGGTCGTGAGTGATCATAATGATGGCGGTGTTGAACTCGGTCTTCAGTTCATTCAACAGCTCCATGATCTGGGCCTGAACGGTGACGTCCAGAGCGGTGGTCGGTTCGTCAGCAATCAACAGTTTGGGACGACACAGCAATGCCATGGCAATCATAACCCGCTGGCGCATGCCGCCTGAAAATTCATGGGGGTACATATTCATTCGCTTGCGAGCTTCAGGAATTTTTACCGCATCCAGCATTTTTACGGATTCTTCAAAGGCTTCTTTTTTACTCATGCCTTTATGCAGCTTTAGAACTTCCATCAGCTGAGGCCCTACTTTCATGTAAGGGTTCAGCGAGGTCATGGGGTCCTGGAAGATCATGGCGATCTTCTGGGCACGAATACGATTCAGCTCAGTCTCACTCAGCGCCAGAATATTCTGTCCTTCAAACCTGGCGGAACCTTCAATAATGCCGTTTTTGGCCAGCAGCCCCATGAGAGCAAAAGCAGTCTGACTTTTACCTGACCCGGACTCTCCTACCAGGCCCAGTGTTTCACCAGCCTTCAGAGAAAAGGTCATATTGTTTACGGCTGTGACATCTCCGTCGGGTGTCGTAAATCGAACCCGCAGGTTATCGACATCTAATAGTTGCATATCAACGATCCTTCGGGTCCAGGGCATCACGGAGCCCGTCGCCAATAAAGTTGAAACAGAACAGGGTAATCACCAGAAAAGTGGTCGGGAAGGCCAGCTGCCAGACCGCCACTTCCATAGAGATGGCGCCTTCGTTGACCAGTGCACCCCAGCTGGTCATGGGTTCCTGTACACCCAGTCCCAGGAAGCTCAGGAAGGATTCAAACAGAATCATTCCGGGCACCAGCAGGGAGGCGTAAACCACCACAATACCGAGCAGGTTAGGAATCAGGTGACGGAAAATAATCTGGCTGGAATTGGCGCCACTGATGATGGCCGCTTCGACAAACTCCTTGCTCTTCAGGCTCAAGGTCTGACCCCTGACGATACGCGCCATATCCAGCCAGGAGACCGCCCCTATGGCGATAAAGATCAGCAATATGGAGCGTCCGAAGAAAGTGATCATCAGAATAACCAGAAACATAAACGGGAAAGACTGAAGAATTTCCAGGGCCCGCATCATCAGGTTATCAACACGGCCACCCAGGAAGCCCGCCATGGCACCGTAAATGGTTCCGATAATAACGGCCACCAGAGCCCCCAGTGCACCTACCATGAAGGAGATTCGTCCGCCTTCAAGGGTCCGTACGAAAAGGTCCCGACCGAGGTGGTCGGTACCAAAGAAATGTCCGGTTTCCATAGAGGGTGGTGCAGCCATATTGGCCCAGTCAATTTCTTCATAAGTGAACTGACTGGCCGCAGGGCCAAAGATAATCAGCAAGGTGACCGCTGCCAGAACAATCATACTGGCGACAGCGGCCTTGTTACTCAGAAAGCGTCGGCGGGCATCGGCCCAGAGGCTGCGCCCTTCAATCTCCAAGCGCTCGTTGGCAAGCTGTTCGGAGAAGTTTTCCACAGCCTTTTGGCTCTCTTTTTTCACCATGTTATTCACAGTGCCGGTTTTCATGGAAATAGACGCCATGGTTTAACCCCCCACTCTGATTTTTGGATCGATCAGCCCATAGAGAATATCGACGATAGCGGTGAACAGGATGGTCAGTGAACCAATGATGATCGTCAGTCCCAATACCAGCGAGTAATCCCGGTTCAGTGCTCCGTTGACAAAATGCTGGCCCATGCCCGGCAGGCCAAACACGGTTTCAATCACCACAGAGCCGGTGATAATGCCGACGAAAGCCGGACCCAGATAAGAAACAACAGGCAGCAATGAGGGTTTCAGGGCATGTTTGAGAATCATGTGATGCTTTGGCAAACCCTTGGCCCTGGCAGTACGAATAAAGTTGCTGTTCAGGGTTTCAATCATGCTGGAACGCATGATTCGGGCTATTGCCGCTACATAAAGAATACCCATGGCGGCGACAGGAAGAATCATGTTCTGCCAGCTGCCATCGTTCCAGCCACCCGCAGGCAACCACTTCAGGCTGATGGAAAAGATCAGTACCATCAGTGGCGCAATCACAAAAGAAGGAAGTACAACGCCCACCATGGAGAACGTCATTATGGTGTAGTCGATCCAGGAATTTTGCTTCAGGGCTGCCAGAGTTCCCAGTCCAACTCCCACAATAACGGTGAATAAAAACGCCAGTGAGCCAATGGTCAGGGAAACCGGGAAGCTCTGGGCCACCAGTTCGTTAACGGTGTAATCCTTGTACTTGAAAGACGGTCCCAGGTCGCCCTGCAGAAGGTCTTTCAGGTAATAGGCAAACTGTTGCCAGAGCGGCTTGTCGAGGTGGTACTTGGCTTCAAGGTTGGCCAGGATCTCCGGTGGCATATTGAAATCGCCCGTGAAAGGACTGCCCGGAGCCATCTGCATCAGAAAAAACGACAAAAGTACGAGAATGAACAGTGTCGGAATGGCAACGCCGATGCGTTTCAGAATAAATATAAACATAGGTACACTCTTTGTTAGTCTTAGACGACTATGTGTCCCTGACTGTATGTAAAACTTGTTTCCATGCAGGAGAGGCTGTTACCAACCCTCCGGTTGCCGGGCTTCAGTCCGGAAACCGGAGGGTTTGTGACATCCCTCAAGAGCGTGGGAACCAGGGGTTTTCCACGCCAGAGAGATTAATGTTTCCTGATATACAAATCTCTGGTGTAAACGTTGTCCTCAACATTGCTCATTGGGTAACCACCGACGTATGGCTTAACCAGTCGGCTTGTTGTGTACTCAACGATAGGTGCTAAAGGCATATCCTCTGCAAGTATTTCTTCTGCTTTGCGATAAAGTTCGGCGCGCTCTTCGTCTGTAGTAACAGTTCTGGATTTTTCCATTAAGGCATCATACTCACGACTATTAAACTTGCCATCGTTTTGACCATGAGTGGATGTTTTTAAATCAAGAAAGGTCGACGCTTCGTTATAGTCTCCTGCCCACCCTGCTCTGGCAACCTGAAACTTACCTTCATCTTTACTATCGAGGAAGGTTTTCCATTCCTGATTTTCCAGTGTGACTTCAACGCCTAAAGGCTTCCACATCTGCGAGATGGCAATAGCTATCTGTTTGTGTGCCTCATCAGTGTTGTAGAGGAGATCAAATTCTAATGGATTATCAGGACCGAAACCGGCTTCTGTCAGGAGGCGCTTGGCTTCTTTATCACGCTCAGCTTGAGTCATCTTGCTGTAATCTATTTCAGGTGGAATAAAACCAGCTACAGATTTAGGTGTGAAAGTATAAGCAGGTGTTTCACCTTGTTTCATTACATACTTGGCAATAGCGTTGCGATTGATTGCATAGGAAAGGGCCTTTCTGACACGAGCATCATCAAAAGGCTTAACCTTCTCATTAAACTCATAATAATAAGTGGAGAGCCTTGGGGTGATTTTTATTTCATCAGGAATGCTTTTCTGCAAGCTGGCAAAGTGCTGGACGGGAATAGGTGTTATGCCGTTGGTAAAGTCTATTTCACCTGCTTTGTAGCGTGTAAGCTCAATATTGCCAGAGACTGGCAGGAAAGTGACTTTGTCAATGACGGTTTGTTCATTATTCCAATATTGGGCATTGCGAGACAATGTAATTCGTTCATTCACAACCCATTTTTCCATCTTGTATGCGCCATTTGATACTATATTTTCCGGCTTGGTCCAGTTATTTCCATATTTTTTTATAACCTTCTCCGGTGCAGGGAACATAGTGTAGTGAGCCAGCATTTTGATAAAGTAAGGTACAGGTTTTTCAAGCGTTACCTGAAAGGTTTTATCATCAAGAGCTTTGACTCCAAGACTTTCAACGGGCTGTTCACCTTTGATAATCTCAGAAGCATTAACGATAGTGGGAATTTCCATATACCAGGAATAGCGTGACGCAGTGACTGGGTCTACAGCTCTTCGGAAACCAAAAACAAAGTCATGGGCTGTTACAGTGTCTCCATTGGACCACTTTGCTGTATCTCGAATCTTAAAGGTAAATACTTTGTTATCGTCGGAAATTGACCAGCTTTCTGCCTGACCGGGAATAACATTGCCTTCAGCATCCTGGTTTACCAGACCTTCAAACAAATCTTTAACAACTTTATTGCCTGGAGAGCCTTCTACTTTCTGTGGATCCAGAGAGGCAGGCTCTGCACCGTTCCCGCGAACCAGCTCCTGGACCTGTGCCAGTTGTGTGCCTGCCGGAACGATTGCGGCGTTGGCGCTGGAGGTGGCCATGATGCTGGCAGCCAGAGTCAAAGCCGGAATGCCGGCAAGCGTCAGAGCCTTGAATGGCTTCTTCATATTGTTATCCCCTTCATTCGATGACCGGTCTGATAACGGTCAACGCATAATTCTGATTGGAGTTATGGTAATGGGCGGGTGCTGTTGCTGCTGACGGATGTGTCAGAGCAAGACGAGTAACACACGATCCTGTGTATTGCCGTTTTATAACACCTTGTTCAATGTTCTCAACTTGAGTAAAGAGTCATCTACTGGGTGGTTGTTTTTATTTGATGGACTACTGTCGTCAATTCCGCCGGGTGTAGCATTGATCCCGAAAAACAGATCACGGAAATCTTCCCCGACCCTGATCATCGACTATTCGGATTATGTGTTTTTAATACAGAAAAACCGAATCACAGTGGTCGGGTAACCGAATATAACTAAAAGTTGTAAAAAGGATCAAGAAGGTTTTTGAACGTATGTGCGTAAAAATTGAATCGTTCAAAAAAGTTAGACTTGTTGAAATTTATAAAAATACAGGTGAATAAACTGACTTTTCCTTAATCTATGGTTATAAGTTTTTTTCATAAGGGTTATGCAGTTTTTTTATGCTGGCAAAGTTACACCTTTTTTGCAGCGCATCAGGCGATAAGTATTTTGTATGGAAGATATAAATTAAGGATACTTTTACGGCTTTTGAGATTGGAGGCTGACTTTTTGCAGCCTCCAAACGATTAGGAATTATCCCAGATACTTGGCAATACCATCCATAAACATTTGCACAGAAAGCATCACCAGAATCATCCCCATCAGTCGCTCAATAGCGAATACACCACGGTTGCCCAATACTCTCATAAATTGATTTGAGCACATCAGGATGGCGGCGGATGCAGCCCAGGCGATCAGCAACGCCGTCACCAGTTTAGCCTGTTCTCCCGGGTGCTGATTACCCAACAGAATCAGGGTGGCCAGGATAGAAGGACCGGCAATCAAAGGAATGGCCAAAGGTACGATGAAAGGCTCGCCATCGGGAGTGTCACCCATGATGCCACCCCCTCGGCTGGGAGGGAAAATCATCTTGATGGCGATAATAAAGAGGATAATCGCCCCTGCAATACTGACCGCTTCCTGCCTGAGATGGAGTACCCGTAGCATGGCATCGCCGACAAACAGGAAAATCACCAGAATCAACAGGGCGATCAGCATTTCCCGCATCAGAATTTTGACCCGACGCCTGGGGGGCACAGCTTTTAGAACAGAGATAAAGATTGGCATATTGCCGAGCGGATCCATAATCAGGAACAGCAATATGGCTGTGGAGTAGATTTCCATCGGTTCAGCTTAAACTCAGAATTAGAATAAAAAAAATTGAGCGGGCTTATAACATCTGGCCTTTAAAAAAACCAATCCTGATTTGTCGATTTTGCACGGCAAAGCCCGTCCATTAAAATCTGGCGGGCTTTTTGTGGAAGGGTAAGTTTTCGGAAGTGATTAGTTTTGTGTATTGGGAATTCTCTGACGAATGAGTAACTCGAGCCGATCAAAACGCTCGTCGACCTTGTCAAAGCGCCGATCGACTTCGTCAAAGCGCTTGTCATGTTCATCAAAGCGCTTGTCATGTTCATCAAAGCGCTTGTCATGTTCATCAAAGCGTTGGCGGGTTTCCCTGACGAACTCATTGTGTTGTTCATCCGCCCTCTTGAACCCTGCGTGGGTGGCTTCTGTCAATGCAGCTATGCAGGCTTTCACACCAGCGAGATCCGTCTTCACCCCGGAAACATCTAACTTCAATCCGGCAATATCATGCTGATTAGTGAGTGCGATGTTTTTTATATCTGCACACACCCTGGCCAGACTGTGCACATCTGCGTCAAGGTTTCTATGCTGGGTTTCAAGCTTTTCAAGTCTTACTTCTAGGGACATGAATTATGGAACCTGTTTACGTGAATGGAGCTGACAGCATAGCAGCCCCAGTCAATCTGCATAGGCTCAAATAACAAAATTCTTTTGGCTCAGCAATAATGCGAGTCTTGCCTGTTTATCTTTCATATATCCAGAATGCTGTTCAGCGGTTTGGGCGCTGAGGTTTTCATGAAATTTCTCAGCCTGCTTTTCAGCGTTGTAGATTTCCTGCTTATCCATCTGGCTGTCTGCGATCCAGTGGGACTGTTGAGTGGCTGCTGTGTTGATGGGCTTAATGGCTTCGCTCATGGTGAATCTCCCCAAATCATTTGCTGATATGGGAAGATTAGGTCTGGATAGTTCAAGCGTCTGTAATACTTTGGGCGAAAGTAAACTTTAATTATATTAAATTTATTTTTAATAACCTTTTAAAGGCCCAAGTATTCGTTTTTCAACTTCACATAGTTGTCCGCACCGTAAGAGAAGAGGGCCTTCTCTTTTTCACTGATCGGGCGAGCCTTCTGGGCTGGATTGCCTTTGTAAACAAACCCGCTTTCCAGTCGCTTTCCCGGTGGCACCAGGCTGCCCGCAGCGACAATCACTTCCTCCTCGACCACTACGCCATCCATCACCACGGCTCCAATGCCAATCAGGCAGCGATTGTGGATCGTACAACCGTGCAGGGTGACCTTGTGACCGACCGTCACTTCATCACCAATAATCAACGGATAACCATCGGGGTTAAACGCGCTGGCATGGGTGATATGCAACACCGAACCGTCCTGAATACTGGTGCGTGAGCCTATGCGGATGCGATGCATATCTCCGCGCACCACCGCCATGGGCCAGACGGAGCTGTCTTCACCAATTTCTACGTCGCCCAGGACCAGGGCGGTTTCGTCAATAAATACCCGGTCACCCAGTGCTGGGGTATGACCTCTGAAGGTTCTGATGGATTGGCTTGTCATGATGTTTGACTTCTTTGCTTGCTCTTTGTCTGGGCTTTAAGAGGAAAACGGTCAGGAGATTCAATCATTGTTTCAGTAAGATCAACATCAATATCTGGCCAATAGGAGTGACCTTTTCTGAGTTCTTCAACGTTGATGATTGCGCTAACTGGCTGGTCCTTGAACCATGGAAAATCTTCGTAAGACATGAACAGCTCTTTGCCACTGGTCATTAGCCAGATGCCATGAGATGAGATATTTGTCACTTCAGTTCCGGAAGTGCATATTCCATGCGTTGATGATGGCATAGTGCTTCTCCTTGATCAGTTTCTCAATCTCTCAGAAAAAACGATACCCCTTCTTCTTGAATACAGTTGGACTCATCTCATGCCTCAATAGTTTCTCAGACAGGGAAAGTTAGAACAACAATTGCTCAAACTGAAAGAAAGTAATGCCTTTTAGACAACTATTGTCGCGAAGCAGAACGCTTTCAAGTATTGCATTGTCCTTGAAAACCGATAATCCTGCACCCATAGACATAAAAAGAACCATCAGTTTGGACAATAAACAGCGAGCATCTGAATTATGAGCAACCCACTGCTGGAAACCTGCGAACTGCCTCCTTTTGCCAAGATTAAACCAGAGCATATAAAACCGGCTGTAGAGACCATTATTGCCGAAAGTGAGCAAGCGGTAGACGCACTTCTGGCAGATAAAAATCAAACCTTCAGCTGGAAGACGCTTCAGGAACCCATGGACAGTCTGGGAGACAGGCTTAATCAGGCCTGGTCACCGGTGGGTCATATGAATGCTGTCGTCAATACCGATGAGCTAAGAGATGCTTACAATGCCTGTCTTCCCCTGCTTTGCGAATATTCAACATGGCTGGGTCAGAATCAGGATCTCTATCAGGCCTATCTGACGCTGTCCGAGTCAGAGGGGTTCGAGAATCTGGATAAGGCTCAGAAAAAAGTCATTACCGATAATCTGCGGGATTTCAAACTGGCGGGTGTTGCCCTGCCGCAAGAGAAAAAAGCTCGTTATGGCGACATTCAAAAACGTCTTTCTGAACTGACCAGTAAGTTTTCTGACAATGTTCTGGATGCCACCATGGCCTGGTCCAAACTGATTACCGATGAATCAGAGCTGGTCGGCCTGCCTGAATCCGCATTGGCAGGCGCCAGACAGTTGGCTGAGTCCAAAGGTCACAGCGAAGGCTGGATGCTGAATCTGGATTTTCCGAGCTATTTCCCGGTGATCACCTATGCAGACAATCGTGAGTTGCGGGAAGAGGTTTATACAGCGTTCAGTACCCGGGCATCGGACCAGGGTCCGAATGCGGGTGAATTTGATAATTCAGGCAATATTAATGAAATCCTCAAGCTACGTCAGGAGCTGGCCGAACTGCTGGGGTTCAATAACTATGCGGAATACTCACTGGCGACCAAAATGGCTGACTCCACTGACAAGGTCGTTGCGTTTCTGGAAGATCTGGCCAGTAAGAGCAAGCCTCAGGCAGAAAAAGAACTGAATGAACTGAAAGCCTTTGCCAAAGCAGAACACGGTGCTGAAGATTTGCAGGCCTGGGACATTGGCTACTATGGCGAGAAACTCAGACAGCAGCGCTACGCTATTTCTCAGGAAGAGTTGCGTCCCTGGTTTCCGTCAGAAAAAGTAGTGAATGGCATGTTCTCTGTCGTGGAACGCCTATTTGGAATTACCTTTGACAAGGTCACCGACGTTGAAACCTGGCACAAAGATGTTGGCTTTTTCAATGTTATTCGCGATGGCGAAGTGATTGGTCGTTTCTACCTCGACCTCTATGCCCGTGAACACAAGCGCGGTGGTGCCTGGATGGGTGAGTGCCGGGTGCGTCGCAGGATTGGCGACAAAGTTCAGCTGCCAGTGGCTTACCTGACTTGTAACTTCACGCCACCCGTTGGTAATCAGCCAGCCCTGCTGACCCATGATGAAGTTGTGACCCTGTTCCATGAGTTTGGTCACGGTCTGCATCATATGCTGACCCGGGTCGATTATTCTGCCGTATCCGGAATCAATGGCGTAGCCTGGGATGCAGTCGAGCTGCCCAGCCAGTTTCTTGAGAATTGGTGCTGGGAAGAAGAAGGTCTGGCTTTGATCTCCGGCCATTTTGAAACGGGCGAGCCTCTGCCTGAAGATAAACTGGATAAATTACTGGCCGCTAAAAACTTCCAGTCCGCCATGATGATGGTGCGTCAGCTGGAGTTCTCACTGTTTGATTTCAAACTGCATAAAGACTTTTCAAAAAGCGTGAGTGAAGGGAAAACGGTTCAGGCGGTATTGGATGAAGTTCGCAGTCAGGTCTCTGTGGTTATGCCTCCGGCCTTCAATCGTTTCCAGCATGGCTTCAGCCATATCTTTGCTGGAGGGTATGCGGCGGGCTACTACAGCTACAAATGGGCTGAGGTATTGTCTGCGGATGCCTTCTCCCGATTTGAAGAAGAGGGTATATTCAACCGCCAGACCGGTGAGTCTTTCCTGCATGAAATTCTGGAAAAAGGCGGTTCTGCGGAGCCCATGGAGCTGTTTGTAAATTTCCGGGGCCGGGAGCCAGAAGTGGATGCTCTGTTGCGCCATTCGGGTATCTCTGTCTGAAAAGAGAATTTTGAATGAAAGGCTCTGAGATCATGGGATCTCGGGGTCTTGGTATTTCTTTATGTGCTATAGGCATTTATGCGCTGTGGCACCTGTTTGCTGTAGGCCTCAGAGCTATGACAACGAAAAGATTTATTGCCGGAGCCGTCTGTCCATCCTGTGGTCAGCAGGATTCGGTGAGGATGTACGCCGAGAACGGTGAAAACTATCGCGAGTGCGTGGAATGCCATTATTCGGATGTGATGGAAAAAGATCCTTCTCTTGCGGGGAAACCACCAGTGACGAGGGTCTCCCCAGAAGACAGGAAGTCGGATGATGATGCTAAAAAGGAAAGCGCTGTTCAGATCGTAAGAATACTGGATCAACAACCCTGAGTTCGAAATCAGATGTTATGATAAACCCTCACAGCTGTGCTGCTTTGCAAATGCGCCATGGCTATTGGAGTTTAACAAGCGATGTTCAAATACAGTCCTCTGCATTAACGTCTACTTCATCGTCAGTGCCCCGGATCAGGCTGCTGACGTAAACTTCAGTTCAATACCCATACGGCTGGACAGGCAATTCCATTTTGACCAGGTCGTTACCCACTGCTCCGGATTGCGGTTGTTGACGAAATCCTTGAACATGCGATCGTTATAAAGCTCCTGCGAACGAATCATGTGCCTGACCGTCTGCTCAACGATTTTGTCCAGCTCATTGCCAAACTCTTCACCCAGAATGGCATGAATGATCAGGTTGGCCCAGGTCATGTTCATCGGGATCAGGGGAGAGCCGATTCGAGATAGGTAACTGTCGTTTACTTCCTCAATCAGTCGATGCGTAAAGTAGGCTTTATCCAGCAGATCAAACAGCCCCACATTATTTTGGGACTGCAAAACCGGTGCCAGAAAGTTCTCTTCGGCAATGCTTAGAAAAGGGGAAATGAAAGCCTCAATGTCCAGTTCCTTTGAAGCCTGATCCAGCGCTTCAAGAAAGTCAGGTACATGATCAATGTATTCAACTGCAAACTTCAGCAGTGTCTCACTGGCCATGTCGTCGGGAAGTTCGATTGTGTGGTGCAACTGCTCCACCTGTTGACAGACAAGCGACTGAAGGTGGCTTGAGCCCTCTTCATGCTTTCGGGCACAATCGATCAGATTATTAATTGCCACTACGTCCATGATTGTCTCCGTTGCGGTTGCTATTAATTTGGGTACTGCAACGTCACCGTGAAGGTGTTAAAAAGACCATAGTACCAACAAGAACTCAAGCTTTTTTAAATACCTCTTTTTCATAATACAAAGATCTTTTATTCATTAAATTAGAATTTAAAAAAGACTGTAAATTACGACAAAAATGAAAAAGTGCAAGCACTTGTGCAGTCAAAAAAATGACACACTACATATGCTTAAACAGGCTCTGAAAGTTGGTTCTGATCCACCCATTTCGAGGTGTAACAAAAATATCATAAAGAAGATGAATGGATGTTTGTATCTGTGACAGGCGTTACAAAGTTGTGCTGACTCAATAAGAGTGATCGAAAAAAGTCTAAACAGGTATTCTTTCCATTGAATTCACGTTACCTTATTTTAAACGACAAGTGGCAATTTTTTATTAAAGGTATTTTTTGACAAGACTCTTTTCATTTTGTGCAATCATGTTGTTTAATGAGGTTCTGGGACTATACTTGATGAGCGATCATTGTCAGGTTGAATGAATCACTCAATGCGTCTCACGGGTATTGTTATTTGCAGGGTGTTCCTGTGCAGTAGGTTTTGCAGGTCGGGTCCGAAGTAGTATGACGTTGTCGGTTACTTAGCGCTCTCTTGCGATTGAATATTGGCACTTTGACTTTCCGCAGATAGCCTGAACCGGGTTATTTCTTTCTCCACAGCGAAAAAGAAATAACAGGTAGACGGTTGGCTGAAATCTCTGTAAATCAGCAGCTCTGGTAGTTAGCTCTGATAGTTAAAGTGTATTGCAGTTTTTCTGGCAAGATGCTGTGTGGCTCCTGTCCGGTAACGACAACTAGTCAAGTCAGTAAGCATTGCTCGGGGATGTCCGGATGCTTGCTGCCCCGTCGCCTCTGAAAGCAAGACTTGGGTCTGCTGAACAATAATAATAAGTCACCGCCTTGTCTGGGCGGACAGTCAGGGGATGTAAGGGAATGATGCAGCACGCACTAGCTCTCTTTCTTTTGATAAAAACTGCCATGAACGGGACGAAAAGCATGAGCGGTAAATATCGCCCATCCCGGATGGTGCCAGTGGCGGGGTTCCGGTATGGTGCCATTTTTCGAATAGTCCGGTCGTTATTGTCGCTCGGATCAGGAAAAGTTCTGGTTTCTTCCACTTGTTTAACTTCCAGAAAACGACCCTCTTCTATTGTTTCCGGGGGAGTCGGTCAATACTTTCTGGTTTTTCTGACCACACTATCAGGTTTTATGATGCCCAGCCGTCTGTTGGCTGATTGGAAAGTCAATATGACCGAGGGGGTTACGGCAGTCAGTCGTTCGGTTTACGACTTGCACATGACCATATTTATTATCTGTGTGGTCATTGGCATTCTGGTATTCGGTGTTATGTTTTACTCCATTTTCATGCACCGTAAATCAAGAGGCGTTAAGCCCCATCCCTTCCATGAAAGTACGATTGTAGAAATACTGTGGACGACCATCCCGCTATTAATTCTGGTGGGCATGGCGATTCCGGCAACAAAGACACTGATTGATATTTACGATACGGATGAAGCTGAAATTGATATCAAAATTACCGGGTATCAATGGAAGTGGCAGTATGAGTATCTGGGAGAAGGAGTGTCCTTCTTCAGTAATCTCAAAACTACACCGGAACAGATTTATAACGTTCGCAACAAAGACCCCAACTATCTTCTGGAGGTTGACGAACCACTGGTATTACCTGCGGGTAAAAAGATCCGTTTCCTGGTTACTGCCGCAGATGTTATTCATTCATGGTGGGTACCTTCATTCGCCGTTAAACGGGATGCTATTCCGGGTTTTATTAACGAAGCCTGGACCAACGTCGAACGTCCCGGAATTTATCGTGGTCAATGTGCAGAACTGTGTGGGAAGGATCATGGCTTTATGCCCATTGTAGTGGATGTCAGGTCACCGGATGACTATGAAGACTGGTTGTCAGAGAAGAAAACACTGGCCGCTAAAGAGCGTGAGTTAACCAGTAAAAACTGGACTATGGCCGAGCTGATGGAGCGCGGAAAAAACACCTACGAAAGAGTCTGTGCGGCCTGTCACCAGGTCAATGGTGAGGGTATGCCGCCCCTGTTTCCTGCTCTCAAAGGATCAAAAATGGCTGTTGAGAAAGATCAGGTCAAAGCGCATATCGATATTGTCTTGAACGGCAAGAAGGGTACCGCCATGCAGGCCTTTGCTGCCCAGTTGAGCGAAGTCGATCTGGCGGCAGTCATTACCTACGAAAGAAATGCCTGGGGTAATAATACCGGTGATCTGGTCACGCCGAAGCAAATTCTGGAATACAAGAATACCGGGGAGTACAAAGCGACGGATGCTGAAGCTTCAGGCGGGTCTGCTGCCGTCAGTAAGCCAGCGGTGAATGAGCCGAATACTAATACACATCAGGCTGGACTGTGAGGAATGCAACCATGACTGCTGTGACAGACACATGCGCAAATGACAAGCCAAGCGAGCATCATGACCATCACGGTCCTGCCAGGGGATTGATGCGCTGGGTGCTAACCACGAACCATAAAGATATTGGCACCATGTATCTCTGGTTCAGTTTTATTATGTTCCTGACCGGCGGTGCTATGGCGATGGTTATCCGGGCGGAACTGTTTCAACCAGGGATGCAGATCGTTGATCCCGGCTTCTTTAACCAGATGACCACCATGCACGGTCTCATCATGGTATTCGGTGCGGTCATGCCTGCCTTTGTCGGCCTGGCTAACTGGATGATTCCATTGATGATCGGTGCGCCAGACATGGCGCTGCCAAGAATGAATAACTGGAGCTTCTGGATTCTGCCTTTTGCAGCCGTGATGCTGATCAGTACGCTGTTTATGGAAGGCGGCGGTCCAAACTTTGGCTGGACATTCTACGCACCGCTGTCAACCACCTATGGACCGCCGTCAACCACCTTCTTTATCTTTGCCATCCACATGCTGGGTATCTCGTCCATCATGGGGGCGATCAATATTATCGCCACCATTCTGAACTTGCGGGCACCCGGCATGACCATGATGAAGATGCCGCTGTTTGTGTGGACCTGGCTGATTACAGCGTACCTGCTGATTGCTGTTATGCCGGTACTGGCCGGTGCTGTGACTATGATGCTGATGGACATCCACTTTGGCACCAGTTTCTTTAATGCAGGCGGTGGTGGCGACCCTGTTCTGTTCCAGCATATTTTCTGGTTCTTCGGACATCCGGAAGTGTACATCATGATCCTGCCTTCCTTCGGGATCGTGTCAGCCATTCTGCCAGCATTCGCCAGAAAACCCCTCTTCGGCTATACGTCAATGGTCTATGCCACCGCAAGTATTGCTTTTTTGTCGTTTATTGTCTGGGCGCACCATATGTTTACCGTAGGTATTCCGCTGGTGGGTGAACTGTTCTTTATGTACGCCACCATGTTGATTGCTGTGCCTACCGGAGTGAAGGTCTTTAACTGGGTTACCACTATGTTCAGGGGCGCCATGACCTTTGAAACCCCCATGCTGTTCAGTATTGCTTTTGTGGTGCTGTTTACTATCGGTGGTTTCTCTGGACTGATGCTGTCTATTGCCCCTGCTGACTTCCAGTATCACGACACCTATTTTGTCGTGGCTCACTTCCACTACGTACTGGTACCCGGTGCAATTTTTGCCATCTTTGCTGCGGTCTATTACTGGTTGCCCAAATGGACAGGTCATATGTATGACGAGACGCTGGGCAAGACGCATTTCTGGCTGTCCTTTATCGGTATGAACCTGACCTTCTTTCCGATGCACTTTATCGGGCTGGCGGGTATGCCTCGCCGTATTCCGGATTATGCCCTGCAATTTGCCGACTTCAACATGATTGCCAGTATCGGTGGCTTTATGTTTGGAACCACGCAGCTGCTGTTCCTGTTTATCGTGATCAAATGCATCAGGGGCGGCGAGAAAGCCAAGGCTCAAAGCTGGGAAGGTGCAGAAGGTCTGGAATGGAGCCTGCCTTCGCCAGCACCTTACCATACCTTCACCACACCACCGGACGTGAAGTAATGAGTGAGAAGGATGATACCCCGGCCGACCTGTCGCGGAGAACTGTCATCAAGACTGGCTTGGTGGCTGGCGGTATGTTTGGTTTCGGCTTTGCCATGGTTCCCATATACGACGTGTTTTGTAAGGTAACGGGACTCAATGGCAAAACCGATCCGAATCCATACCGCTACAATGCCGAAACGGCTGAGGTGGATACCAGCCGGAAGGTGAAAGTGCAGTTTGTGGCAACCAACAATGCTGAGATGAGCTGGGACTTCAAACCCAGCGTCACAGAAGTGGTGGTTCACCCCGGGCAGGTTGGCGAGCTGGAGTTCTTTGCCCGCAACCCGACCGGCGAACGAATGATCGGTCAGGCCATTCCCAGTGTTTCACCGTTTCAGGCTACCAACTATCTGCACAAGGTAGAGTGTTTCTGCTTCACCACCCAGACATTGGAAGCAGGCGAAGAAAAAATCATGCCGCTTAGAATTATTGTGGATCAGGCATTACCCCGGCATATCACCAAACTAACGTTGTCGTACACCTTGTTTGATGTGACGACAATGGGAGAGAGGACACTGCCGTCCTGAGGAGATTCTGATGGCTCAAGAAGGTGAAGGTACCTATTATGTTCCGGCCCAGAGCAAGTGGCCGATCATTGCCTCGATAGGTCTTTTTACCATGCTGTTGGGTGCAGGCATGATGATGAACGACATGTCTGCCGGGGTAAAAGATTCGTTTGCACATTATGTGTTTTTCGGCGGCTCCCTGATCATGGCCTACATGATCTTTGGCTGGTTCAGTAATGTCATCGAAGAGTCCCGCAAAGGTCTTTACAGTGACCAGATGGACCGCAGCTTCCGCTGGAGTATGGGCTGGTTTATCTTCTCCGAAGTCATGTTCTTTGCGGCTTTCTTCGGAACGCTCTTCTATATCCGTTACTTTGCCGTTCCCTGGTTGGCCGGCGAGGGAGACGGTGCTTCTACTCATGAACACCTCTGGCCAGAGTTTGAAGCGGACTGGCCGCTGATGACCAACCCGGATAATGAAACATTCCCGGGAGCCCGAGGGGTCATCGATCCATTCCATCTTCCTCTGCTGAACACCCTGTTACTGGTCGCTTCCAGTATTACCCTGACGATTGCACACCATGCCCTCAGAAAGGCAGAGAGAACCAAGGTGAAGGTATGGATGATTCTCACCCTGATTCTGGGTTTTACTTTCCTTTATTTTCAGGCTGAAGAATACGCCGAAGCCTACAATGAGCTCGGGTTGACCCTGAGCGCGGGTATCTACGGCTCAACGTTCTTTATTTTGACGGGTTTTCACGGGGCACATGTCACCCTGGGTGCCATAATGTTGCTGATCATGCTGATTCGTATCTATAAAGGGCATTTTAAGCCGGATAACCATTTTGCTTTTGAGGCATCCAGCTGGTACTGGCACTTTGTTGATGTGGTCTGGCTCGGCCTGTTTATCTTTGTTTATCTGATATGAGGAGAGCCCGACATTTCCGGGAAGAGGTGGAAACTAACGACTTTCGTCGTTTAGCGGTACAGCCAGGGAGCGTTACTGTGAACATCTCCAAACAGCCAGGCCACCACAATGATCAACATGATCAGGGCGGTCAGGCCAACCCGGGCGGTGAGTGAATTTACCAGTTTGGCGGAACCGCCATCACCTTTAAGTAGAAAGTACATGCCTCTGCCCAGGCAGAAGAGTACGGCAAGAAAAAGAACAACAATAATAATTTTTAACCACATATTACGCTCCCTGCTGATGCCTGAGTTGATGAAAAACGGTTTGCTTAACCGATTGTTAAATCAATCTGTGTCGCACATGTTTTTTCTTACGTTAAAGGCATTCAGATCAGAATAACAGCGGAGTTTGGTAGAGCACCCGATGTTGAAGTATAGCTATCGATCCCTTAAGAGCTATCGCGTTAAGTTGTCGCTATTGGTGTTGCTGCTTTTGCCCCTGCTGATCAAACTGGGGTTCTGGCAGATGTCCCGATACCAGGAGAAGCTTGAGCTTGAGCAGACCCTGGCAGAACGACAGACCATGCCCGCTCTCAGCCTGTCTGATATCAGCCGCTACTCTGATGCCATGTATCTGCCGATAAACGTCCGTGGTCGTTTTATTTTCGGTCGGGCTTTTTTTCTCGATAACCAGATTCACGAAGGTCGTGCCGGTTACGACCTGATCATGCCTTTTCTGGCCAATGATGGTCAGTACTTGTTGGTCAACAGAGGCTGGATACCTGCTCAATCCAGAGACAGTTTGCCGGAAATCAAGACACCTGATGGAGAACTTGAGTTAACGGGCAAACTCTATCGGTTATTGGGGAATCCGTTCACGCTGGGTGAAGATATCTGGCATGAAGAGTGGCCCAAACGTATTCAGGCCATCCACTTTGACCGAATGGGGGAAGCATTGGGGCAGACGCTACCTCTATATATTCTGAAGCTGGAACAGAATCAGCCCGGCGCTTATCTGATACGCCCCCTGACAATGAAAACTACCTCTCAGAAACATCTCGGCTACGCTATTCAATGGTTCCTGATGGCTCTGGTCCTGCTCTTTCTCTATCTCTGGCAGATGCTATGTTCAGGCTTGGGTCAAAGCCAACAAAAGCACCATAAAGAGGTGTCCGCAGCTGATGCAAAAGAGGATGATTCACTGTGATTAGCAGAATTTTTTGTTTATGTGGCCTGCTGTTTTTTATATTCCTTATTCCGGAAAATGGATTTGCAGAAATTCGCCACGCCTGTTTTATTGTTAATCCCACCAGTAATAATGGCCAGGGGGAAAAAGTCTGGGACAGTATTAAGGAAGCCCTCGACCATTACCAATACTATACAGCAAGCGGCTCTATGGACCAGGCTGCTTCTCCGTTAGGGCCGACATATGAAGTGTCTTTTACGGAGCACCCTGGTCATGCAACGGAACTGGCACTTCGGGCATACCGGAATTGGCAGCAAGGGCGACACGCTCATGGAGATCAGTTACTGATCGTTGCCGTTGGCGGGGATGGCACTGTCCATGAGGTGGTTCAGGGTTTAGAAAATCAACAGCCGCAAGTCGTTATAGGGATTATACCGGCAGGTACGGGGAATGATATAGCAAGAACACTTCGTTTGGGTAATCCCATGCATGCCCTTCGGAGTCTGGTTTATGGAAGACCTGCCCCCTTTGGTGCCTACAAAATTGAAGGTTGTCAAAGAGGAACTTGCGAGAAGAAAACGGTTTTGGCAGTGGACGAGTTTGATCTGGGTGTGACGGCTCAGGCGACAAAAAAGAAAAACGAACACGACAGTGGCGAGCGACCAAGCCGACTGCTGAGATGCTCTCCCAGAAGAATGGTCTATACAATGTCAGCCCTCAGTTCAGCAATGAGATGGCATGCACCTACAGTCGATTGCAGTATTGATGGCGGTAGCAGCTTCAATATCCCCCTGAATCTGCTGGCAGCGGGAACTGGGCCAACGATTGGAGGTGGAGTCAGACTTTTTAATGGTATGCGTCCGAACAGTGACCAGGGACAGATGCTCTACAATCAGCGGAGGGCTCACCCGATTTCGACACTTTTTCAGATGACCATGCAGAGATTATTCAATCGGTCAGCTCTGCAACAGACTTGGTTTACTCAAATGGACATTGGGCACGGTCAGGCACCTCAGAATATTCAGGTTGACGGTGATATTTTGCTGCAAACCCCGGCACGAGTAACCTGGGTGCCAGAAGTATTCCAGTTTATGAGACCCCCTGAACCCGGTGATTTCGGTTATGAGGCAATGCGTCGTGAAGAAGAGCTGACTTTACTTGAATTTTTTAAACGTTAAGCAGGGCTTGAACATTACACGGAAAAACTTCGTCTAAGCTGTCTAATGGTTTTTAATGCTGGGTCCTATGGCAGATGGAGACATCAGTCTTCTGGAAGCTGGCAAAAACCGCATAAAAAAGTTCCGGTACTTACAGAAATTAGGATGGCTCAACGTGACTGGCAGAATTTTTTATTTATATGGACTGCTGCTTTTTGTATTTCTTGTTCCGAAAAACGGATTTGCGGTGATTCCGGGAAACCCATATCCAGAGATTCCGAAAAGCATATTGGCAGATATCCGCCACGTCTGCTTTATCGTTAATCCAGCCAGTAATAATGGACAGGGTGCGAGAGTCTGGGAAAGTATTGAACAGGCTGTCAATCATTATTTCACAGCAGTAGGCTCACAGGACGAGGCTGCTGCTCAGGATCGAGCGACATTTGAAGTGTTTTTTACGGAATATGCAGGTCATGCAACGGATCTGGCAACCCAAGCTCATCAGAACTGGCAGCAGGAGCATCAGGAGCAGCGGGAGCAACAGGAGCAGGAGCTGCAGGGGGACGAGCATAAATTATTAAAGAAGAAGTTATTACATTATAAAGAAGCCGGGAGGAAGGCGTTGAAGTCCGCCTCGGCCAGGCAGTTATTAGAGAATCAGTTGTTAATTGTTGCAGTGGGAGGAGACGGCACTGTTCATGAGGTGGTTCAGGGTTTAGAAGCTCATCGACAACAAGTTATTATTGGGGTTATACCGGCGGGTACGGGAAACAATATAGCAAGATCACTTCAATTGCGTGACCCGATGCATGCCCTTCGGACACTGGTTTATGGAGCCGTTCAACCTTTAGGTGCGTATAAAATTGAAGCTTGTGAAAGAGGAAGTTGCCAGAAGAAAACGGTTCTGGCAGTCAATGAGTTTGATCTGGGCGTGACGAATCAGTTAACAAAAAGGAAAAATGATTACGGGAGCGGTGAACGATCGGGTCGACTGATGAGTTACTCACCCGGAAATATGATCTATCCACTCTCAGACCTCGCTTCAACAATGAGATGGAATACACCTATGGTCAAGTGCAGCATTAATGGGGGTAGCAGATTCCATATCCCTCTGAATATACTGGCCGGAGGGGTCACGGGGCCTATAATCGGAGGCGAGTTTGGCCTTCAGGATGGTGTCAGAGCAGACAGTTCGCAGGGGGAGCTGCTTTATGGTGAGAAGTGGGATCCACCCCTTTGGGCACTTGTTCAGGTGGCTATGCAGAGATTATTCAATTGGTCAGGCCTCAAACGGGCTCAGTTTAATCAACTGGACATTGAGCACGTGAAGGAACCACCTCCGGATATTCAGGTTGATGGTGATATTTTACTGCAAACACCGGCACGAATAACCTGGTTGCCGGGAGTGTTACATTTTATGAGACCTCCCGTATATGGTGATTACAATTATTTCGACATGTACTTTGAAGAAGCCGAGGACGAAAGAGCGAAGAAAAAGCAGGATTCCATGTAAATTTTGGGTATTGCAGTGGGACTATTTCTCAGAAAAACCTCGGCTACGCTATTCAATGGCTGGGTTTGTATCTTCGGTAAATGCCTCAGTCGGGCCCGGACAGAGCCAACAAAAACAGTTACCCGTGACCGACAGAAAGGGGATGGTTTACTGTGAATAGTCGAGTTTTTTATTCATATGTTCTGCTGCTTTTTGTATTTCTTATTCCTGTAAACGGATTTGCAGCGATTCGCCATGCCTGCTTTATCGTCAATCCTGCCAGTAATAATGGTAAAGGTTGGAGGGTTTGGGACAGAATTGAAGAAGCGGTCGACCAGCACTACACAGCAGTTGGCTCACAAGACCAGGCTGCAGCTGCGCTACAAGCGACATATAACGTTTTTTTTACAGAACATGCGGGTCATGCAACGGAACTGGCAATGCAGGCATATCTGGACTGGCAGCAGGGGCAACATGATCAGGAAGATCAGTTACTGATTGTTGCTGTTGGTGGCGATGGCACTGTCCATGAGGTGGTTCAGGGTCTTGAAGGTCAACCACAAGTTGTTATTGGTGTTATACCAGCGGGTAAGGGAAACGACATTGCGAAAACACTCCGATTGGGTAAACCGATGCATGCCCTTCGGACATTGGTTTATGGCACTCCTATGCCTTTTGGTGCCTACAAAATTGAAGGTTGTGAAAGAGGCAGTTGCGAGAAGAAAACGGTTCTGGCAGTGAATGAGTTTGAGCTGGGTGTGATGACCCAGATGAAAAAAAAGAAAGATGAACACGACAGTGGTGAGCGACCAAGCCGACTGCTTAGATATTCACCAAGAAGTATGGCCTATCCAATGTTAGCCTTCAGTTCAGCAATGAGATGGAATACACCCAATGTCAGGTGTCGTTTTGATCGTGGAAGCTATCATGATATCCCCTTGAATTTTCTGGCAGCAGGGACAGGGCCGACGGTAGGAGGCGGGCTTACCCTTTATAACGATATGGGACCGTCCAGATTCTTTGGAGAGCTGCTTTATAATCAGCACAGGACTCATCCTGTTTGGACACTTATTCAGATTAACATGGAGACAAGCACGCACCTCATTTGGAGACTTATCAAGATGACCATTGGGAGATTATTCCACTGGCCAGGTATGCAGCGGCTTTGCTTTACTCAACTGAATATTGAAAACGAGGTTGAGACACCTCTGTCTATTCAGGTCGATGGTGATATTTTACTGCAAACACCCGCACAAATAACCTGGCTGAGGGGGTTGTTCCAGTTTATGAGACCTCCCGAACATGGAGAACTCGGTCATGCCCTGATGTATCTCGATGAAGTGGAGGATTAAAGAGCCAGGAAAAAGCAGGGTTCCATTTAAATTTTCAGTGTGGCTATCAGACTGTTTCTCAGAAAAACCTCAGCTAAGCTATCCAATGGTTTTTAATGGCTGGGTTTGTATCTATGGCAATTACCACCGCCAGGCCCGGATCAATGCCAACAAAAACAGGTATCCGTGACTGACAGAAAAGGGGATGGTTTACTGTGAGTAGTCGAGTTTTTTATTTATATGTCCTGCTGCTTTTTGTGTTTCTTATTCCTGTATATGGATTTGCAACGATTCGTCACGCCTGCTTTATCGTCAATCCTGCCAGTAATAATGGTAAAGGTTGGAGGGTCTGGGACAGAATTGAAGAAGCGGTCGACCAGCACTATACAGCAGTCGGCTCACAAGACCAGGCTGCAGCTGCGGTACAAGCGACATATAACGTTTTTTTTACAGAACATGCGGGTCATGCAACGGAACTGGCAATGCAGGCATATCTGGACTGGCAACAGGTGCAACACGATCAGGAAGATCAGTTATTGATTGTTGCTGTTGGTGGCGATGGCACTATCCACGAGGTGGTTCAGGGTCTTGAAGGTAAACCACAAGTTGTTATCGGTGTTATACCGGCGGGTAAGGGAAACGACATTGCGAATACACTCCGATTGGGTAAACCGATGCATGCCCTTCGGACATTGGTATATGGCACTCCTATGCGCTTTGGTGCCTACAAAATTGAAGGTTGTGAAAGAGGCAGTTGCGAGAAGAAAACGGTTCTGGCAGTGAGCGAGTTTGATCTGGGTATGGTGACCCAGATGAAAAAAAAGAAAGACGATCACAACAGTGGTGAGCGACCAAGCCGACTGCTCAGATACTCACCCAGAAGTATGGCCTCTGCAATGTTAGCCATCAGTTCAGCCATGAGATGGAATACACCCATAGTCAGGTGCACTACTGATAATGGCAGGTTCAATATTCCATTGAATTTTCTGGCCGCAAGTACAGGGCCAACGTTCGGAGGTGGAATCGCCCTTTTTAATTACATGCTCCCGATCTGTACGCGGGGAAAGCTGCTTTATAGTCATCAGAGGACGCATCCCATTTGGACACTTATTCAGATGACTATGGAGAGATTACTCAATTGGTCAGGTCTGACTCGGACGAATATGCAGAAATTACGCAAGTGGTCAGGTCAACGGGAGCTTGTTTTTACTCAACTGGGCATTCAACATCAGGATGAGACACCGCTGTCTATTCAGGTCGATGGTGATATTTCACTGCAAACACCGGCACAAATAACCTGGTTGTCGTCAGCGTTCCGGTTTATGAGACCTCCCGAATATGGAGAACTCGGTTATGCCCTCATGGACCTTGACGGGGCCGGGGATGATCCGGATTCCTTTTATATTTTGAGTGCAGAAATGTGACTATCTAATCAACCGGGTATTATAAGAATGAAAAGAGTAAAGAAAACAAAAAGTCGCTGGCAACTGGCTCTGGTTATTCTCATGCCATCTCTGGCAATGGGTTTGGCTTGGTACTTTTATTTCTTTGGAACACAGTTTGTGCCGGATGGTCGTACGAACAAAGGTGAACTGTTGTTACCCCCTGCCAGCTTCCAGAGTATGACGCTTGAGAAAAATAATGAAATGTTTGATCTGCAAGGGCTGGAGGGACGTTGGGGGGTTCTGGTGTTTGGTGACGATGCCTGTTCTGATCAGGCCTGTCAGGAAGCGCTCTATCAAACCCGTCAGGCGCATCTGGCGCTGGGTAGAGACAGTGACCGGGTCGTTCGGCTGTTCATTTCGTCCTCATCGAATCCTGAATTAAACAAGCGTTTACTCAGCGAACACCCTGATCTGATCTGGTTAGGCAGTCGTAAAGAATCGGTGTTGAACGCTCTGGGTAAAAACCCGGGTGAAAAAAGAGAATGGCCAACCAATGGCTTTTACATCGTTGACCCCCTGGGGAATATCATGATGAAGTATCAGCCAGGGCAGTACGGTGGAGATTTATTAAAAGACTTAAGGAAGTTGCTTAAAGCATCAAACATCGGCTGACATTGAAAGGTGTTCTATGACGACAGCGTCTATTAAAAAAACAAGAAGCCAGACAAAACGACAGAGAACGGGTTTTTATCTCTCCCTGTTTGCAACCTTGCTGGCCGCTGTGGTTGTCGGGTTAGGGGCTTATACACGACTGGTTCACGCAGGACTGGGTTGTCCTGACTGGCCAGGTTGTTATGGCTTCCTGACAGTACCTGAAACAGCGCAGGAAATAGCCATAGCGGAAACACTCTTTCCCCATGCCCCGGTAGAGGTCGACAAAGGCTGGGCTGAAATGGTGCATCGGTATGTCGCAGGCTCCCTGCTGCTGCTGGTTTTGATGATCGCCATTCAGGCCGTCCGGAACCGGAAAGAGCCGGGACAGCCATTAAAACTGCCTTTATTGATTCTGGGGCTGATTATTCTGCAGGCGGCTTTCGGCATGTGGACTGTGACATTAAAGCTCTGGCCCCAGGTGGTGACCGCTCATCTTCTGGGTGGCTTTGCTACCTTTAGTTTGTTGTTTTTACTGACCCTTCGTTTATCCGGATTGGTTTGGCCAAAACTCCCCTCCTCTGGCCAGAGAGATCGGCTGCGAGGCTTAGCCGCTGTCGGACTGCTGGTGTTGATTTTACAGATCACACTGGGAGGCTGGACCAGCTCCAACTACGCCGCCCTGGCCTGTCCTGATTTTCCTATGTGTCAGGGGCAATGGCTGCCTGAGGCTGATTTTGCCGACGGTTTGAATGTCAGCCAGTCTATTGGTCCGAATTATCTGGGTGGAAAAATGGACTCTGAAGCCCGGACTGCTATACATCTTTTACACCGATTAGGGGCACTTGTGACTACGGTGTTTCTGCTGTTCCTTTTTGTACAGGTACTTCGATATAGTAATACACAGTTGTCTAATAACCGAAACAGCCTGAGAGTGCTGGCCACTTTGATGCTTCTGGCTCTGCTGGTACAGGTCATTTTGGGGGTCAGTAACATCCTGGGCAGCCTGCCACTTTCAGTGGCAGTGGCTCATAATCTGGGAGGTGCTGCTTTGCTGTTGACACTGGTGGCTCTCAACTTCCGTATGAACATATCTGAAGGATTCAGTGAGGTTCAATCATGAGTAAGGTCATTCAAAAGAGCAGTAGTGCATCCCTGCAGGAATCCGCTCACTGGCGTGATTATCTTGAGCTGACCAAACCCAGGGTGGTCGCCCTGATGGTTCTGACGGTAGTGATTGGTATGTGCCTGGCAACGCCGGGCATGGTGCCCCTGGATATTCTGCTGTTTGGTAATCTGGGCATTGCTCTCTCGGCCGCTTCCGCTGCGGTGATCAATCATGTGGTCGATCGACAGATTGATGCGGTTATGGCCAGAACCCACAAGAGACCGGTAGCCACAGGGCGTGTTGAGCCACTTCAGGCTTTGTTGTTTGCCTTTACTCTGGGTGTGCTGGGCATAGGGATTCTGGTGTTTCTGGTCAACCCTTTGACCGCCTGGCTGACACTGGCCTCACTGATGGGTTATGCCGTGATTTACACTCTGATTTTAAAGCGTGCTACTCCACAGAATATTGTCATTGGCGGGATTGCCGGTGCCTCCCCTCCCCTGCTGGGATGGACGGCAGTGACCGGACACTTTGAAGGACACGCCCTGCTGCTGGTCTTGATTATTTTCGCCTGGACGCCTCCTCACTTCTGGGCTTTGGCTATTCATCGCAAAGCTGAATATGCCAGGGCGGACATTCCCATGTTGCCGGTGACTCATGGAGAGGCATACACCAAACTGCATATTTTGCTGTATACAGTGATCATGATTCTGGTCAGTGTTCTGCCTTTCCTGACTGGCATGAGTGGTACTGTTTATCTGGCGGGTGCATTGATTCTCGGGGGGCGCTTTCTTTACTGGGCTATTGCTCTGTTGCGAGAAAGCAGGCCCCATGCCGCCATCAAGACGTTCAAGTATTCCATTACCTATTTGATGTTGCTCTTCGTGGTATTGCTGGTGGATCATTACACGTTCTATTTGTGGCTTTAACAGGCATAGGCTTGAAAGCAGCCACAGTTTTTTTCGAGCTGTATACGAGCCGAGGGCTTTTTTTATGAGCTTAGGGCTCCAGAGGATTGTCCATGGAATCTGGGATCAGAAACAACGTGAATAAAACAGTATTGATTCTGGTGGCCATTGTTGCGGTCATTATGGGTCTGACGTTCTACAAGTACACAAACAAGCCATCGTTGACACTGGAAGAGTTACAGCGAATGGGTACAGTGGTTTTCGACAAGCCACGCACCTTTGAAATGAAGGGTATGGTGGATAACAAGGGGCAACCTTTTACCCAAGCCAATCTCGAAGGCAAATGGTCCCTGGTGTACTTTGGTTACACCTTCTGTCCGGACATCTGCCCTACTACGCTGGGTCAGTTGAACCAGATGGATAAGCTGTTGAAGAACGATAACCCTGAAATGGCAAAGAAAATGCATTATTTCATGGTGACAGTAGATCCACGCAGGGACACAGTAGAGAAGCTTAATGGCTATGTCCCACATTTTAACCCTGATTTTGTGGGTGTGACGGGCTCCCAGAAAGCTATCCATAACCTGGCCGTGCAAATGAACATCCCCTACACACCGGTCATCGATCCGGAAGATGAATACTATCTGGTGGATCATGGCGCTAACCTGGTCATCATCAATCCAAAGGGGGACTACCACGGCTTTATCCGCCCGCCTCTGGATTCAGAAAAACTGACACGGGTAATGGTGGGTGTTGATGAGCTTTATCAGGAATAACTCGGTTATCAGGCTTCGGGGCCAGAAAGACTGGCCCGTCGATCAGCTGCGTTTGAAGCTCAAACCCAAAACAAAAATCAGGAAGCTACAGACGACAACGGAAGGTCCTGACGGTGTATCCAGTTGCCAGGATGCAGTCAATCCTCCTGCCACGCTCAACAGGCCAATGATGCCAGCGATGATAGCCATCTGTTCCGGTGTTCGGGAAAACCTCTGGGCTGTTGCGGCCGGAATAATCATCAGTGAAGTGATCAAAAGCACACCAACAATTTTCATAGCCACAGCAATCACAAGGGCCATCAGCAGGGTCAGAATCAGTTTGGTTCTTCGCACCGGAAAACCTTCAACCTGGGCCAACTCTGCATGAATAGTCATGGCCAGAAGAGGTCGCCACAGCAGGGCCAGAGTGATGAGAACCAGTGCGCCGCCGCCGTATATCCAGAACAGGTCTGTGGGTGAGGTTGCCAGAATGTCTCCAAACAGGTAGGACATCATGTCGATCCGGACGTTCTCGGAAAAACTGATCGCAACAAGACCCAGAGAAAGGCTGCTATGGGCAAGAATCCCCAGGAGTGTATCGGACGCCATTTTTTGTTGTTCCTGCAGCGAGACCAGGAGAACCGCAAGAAACAGCGAGCACACTACAATGGCCAGATTAAGATCAACATCGAGCAGCAGCCCCAGGGCTACGCCCAGCAGTGCCGAATGAGAGAGGGTATCGCCAAAGTAGGCCATCTTTCTCCAGACGACAAAACAACCCAGAGGCCCTGCCACTATAGCAACCCCTGATCCTGCCAGCAGTGCGGTAAGGAGCAGTTCAGACATGAGTGCTCCCGGTGTTTTTCTTGTGAATGATATGACCATCAACAGTATGTTCGTGGTCATGGTGGTGAGCGTAAACAGCCAGTTCCTCGGACTCTCCACCAAAAAGTTTCAGATAGGCCGGGTGTTGACGAACCTGATGAGGGTGACCTGAGCAACAGAGGTGCTGGTTAAGGCAAATGACCCGATCTGTTGAGGCCATCACAAGATGAAGGTCATGGGAGACCATTAAGACAGAGCAGCCGTCTTTCAGCTCAGGGTTATTGCCATTTCTGAGTTCGGTGATCAGGTGATAAAGCTCTTTCTGACCATTGACGTCTACTCCCTGAACCGGCTCATCGAGCACCAGAAGATGAGGTTTGTTGAGCAGTGCCCGGGCTAACAATGTTCTCTGAAGCTCTCCGCCTGAAAGCGAATGAACCGGTGAGTTGATGACGTGGGTTACTCCGGTTCTTGCCAGTGCCGAACGAATCTGTTTTCCTGATTGTCCGGTCAGGGAAAGAAAGCGTTTAACGCTCAGGGGCATGCTTTCGTCAACATGTAATTTTTGTGGCATATAGCCGATACGCAGGCCTTCTTTCATGGTCCGGCTACCGGAATCAGGTGTCTGCAGGCCCAGAACAACTCTGACCAGTGTCGTTTTACCGGCCCCGTTCGGTCCTATCAGGGTCACGATTTCACCCGCTTTTACGTCCAGAGAAATATCGGAAACGACTTCTCGTTCGCGAAACGCAACATGGATGTTGTTCAATCTGATTAACGTCTCTTCAGACATAGGGGCATTCAGATCCTTTGTGGTTACTGTTTTATGGCCAGACGTTTTTTTACAGGCAGAGGCTTGGTCTGAACTCATAATGACTCTTGGAATTTCTGGCAGCTTGAGCACAAACCTGTGAGTTCAATCGCAGTGTCAACGATCTTGAATCCCTGATCAGAGGCACAGGAGCTAATCGACTGGTTAATGGCCTGATGATCGATTTCCTGTGTCACGCGGCACTTCTCGCAGATAAGAAAACAGCTGTTATGTTTTATGCCGGGATGCGGGCAGCCAATAAAAGCGTTAAGAGAGGAGAGACGGTGAACCAGGCCCTGCTCCAACAAGAAGTCCAGGGCGCGATAAACTGTGGGGGGTTGAGCTACCCGCTCTTCCTGCTTCGTCAGTTGGGCAAGAATCTCATAGGCTCCAACGGGTTGATGGCTCTGCCAGACCAGTTCCAGTACTTTCTCACGGAGATGGGTCAGCCTGACTCCCCTCTGTTGACAGAGTATACGAGCCTCCTGCAAGGCTTCTGATATACACACATGATGGTCGTGATGCTGGTGGACACTGATCATGACAATGAAAGGTAGTTGGTGAACGATGTTATATTATAACCAAACTTCTATCCATAATCGAAAGAGTATTCATTTCGAACCGGGCGGGAGGTCAATTTCGTCAGAGCTGACGGGCTGATCCTGATTCTCGATGTATTCCTTGATGCAGAGAAAGCCCTTCGAAGTGTAGCTTTATCCGATTATTGTGAGGAATCGTTCCTTAACGGCTGTTACATCATAGTCATTTTATTTACTTCCGATCACCCTGATTTTCAATTCTCTGGCGTTTGCGTTTTGGCTCCTCGCTATGCATCCTGCGACCGTGGGCATTAAGGCTGGCAGAAGAAGCAAACCGGCGATTACAGTCTGGTTTGTCACAGGCATAGGGCTTTTCCATAGTATGTTTACTGCGAGTGTGGGTATCACGCTCGGTTGCAGTAACGAACTGGCGATCACAGTCTTGCTCATTACAGGCATAAGGCTTTTCACTGGCATGCACCCTGAGAATGTGGGCATCACGGTCGCAAATAAAAGCGAATCGACGATCACAGCCTGGATCGATGCAGGCATGGGGCTTTTCCCTATTATGCATTCTGCGAAAGTGCATGTTGCAGTCGGAATTGGAAATGAACCGGCGACCACAGTTTGGATTGCTGCAGGCATAGGGTTTTTCCATAGTATGCATCCTGCGAATATGTCTATCACGCTCCGTTGCAGAAGCGAACCGGTGATTACAGTCTGGATAGGTGCAGAGATGAGGCTTTTCCCTGGCATGTATCCTACGAATGTGGGCATTGCGGTCGCAAATAACAGCGAACCGGCGATTACAGTAAGGATCGGTGCAGGGATAGAGTTTTACCTCAGTATGCTTCCTGAGAACGTGGGCGTTACGGTTGGAAATAGAAGCGAACTGACGATTACAGTCTGAATCGGTGCAGGCATGAGGCTTTTCCCTGCCATGCATCCTGCGAGCGTGGGCATTTCGGTTGGAAACAGAAGTGAACCGGCGATTGCAGTCTGGAGCGATGCAGGTATGGGGCTTTGCTGTTTCTGAGGCGGCTTCGGGGAAATTGGCTTTTGTAGGGGTATCAAAGTAGAATTCGGGGTGCTCACAAAATGATTCACCACAAGTTCGGCAAGGCTCGATATCTTCATGATGGTTTTCTTCTGTCTCCGCGTTTTCTGATGTGTCTTCGCTCGTGCCTTCATCCTCATTTTCCTGATTCTTGGTATTCTCAGGACTTGATTGGCCTTCATTGCCTGTCGCTCCTTCACTGTTTCCATCACCGGGCGAGGCTCTGCTTATTTGGCTTTGATCATCGGAACAGAGCGGCAGGCAGTAGCGGGTATCAGGCTTTAAGGGTGTCTCCTCGTGAGCTGGCTCTTCATATCGAATATTTGCATCATTGGAGTCATCAGGCTCATTCCCACTCTCTTCAAAGACATACCACTCGATAGTTTCATCCTCTCCGTCCTGTTTACCCTCACGTACCGGCCCATCTGTGCATTCCCAGTAGCTGCGAAATAACTTCGGCCATCTGCCCTGTTTGTAAGCTTCAGTCCCCGAGTCAAACTCAGGGAATACACTCTGCCCGGCAAGGGACACTGAAGTTGATGATGGGAGTGATGCGTTGAATTTCAGTTGT
This sequence comes from Endozoicomonas sp. ALD068, assembly GCF_049310145.1. Classification (NCBI taxonomy): domain Bacteria; kingdom Pseudomonadati; phylum Pseudomonadota; class Gammaproteobacteria; order Oceanospirillales; family Endozoicomonadaceae; genus Endozoicomonas; species Endozoicomonas sp. ALD068. Next base: position 5,266,444 of record NZ_JBLYNU010000004.1, on the reverse strand, counting down.
GAAATACTCTGGGGAGATAGTCCGAGCTTGATGCTTTTGGTGGGCTGGAGCCGGACACGGGCTGGATCCTTGTTCCCGAAACACAGCTGTTCTCCCTGGATTTTCGTAGTTATGCAATGTGTGTCAGAGAATGGAAGGACATTCGCTTCTTTGAGGTATATTGCTTGCGTGGATGTGACCTCAACAAAAAGTTGTTGGGTGGTCAAAAGTGTTCTGCCGTGCGCCATAAAAAAGGCAAGATATTCGTCCATGCTGTAGCAATTTGAGCTGACTTTGCTGAAGGCCGCGATCCAAATCAGCAAGAATTTTTTTACAGCTTGCAATGTTCGAGTTTTCCTTTGAATGTAAGTTGAAAACTCAGGTTAGACAATCTTGGTGATAGTGAGGCGTTTTAAGCAGAAATCATTGCAAAATCGTGAACAGGTAGCAGCCTGACGGGAATCCCGCACCCACTGAGAGTAAAGGCTCAGCCATCTACTCCCATTTAAAAATAGTCCAGGATGGAATCAGCATTTCGGGTTTGGTGGGATCTATAAAGTTACCCATATGATCCGCTGCGACCAGATAGTAAGGTTCGCCAAACTCGGGGGTGACATGGATCCCGTAAAGAAAGCCATTAATTCGGTATTCCTTTATGATTCCTTGGCTGCCGGGACGAATGACTACGGTAGTGTCATCCCTTTGCTCAAGATCTTCCGGACGCAGGTTTTTAGGAATTTTTTCAAAATCTTCCTTGCTGATCGTTGTCGATTCAGGTTGAACGACTTTGGGAGGCTTTTCCAGAGCAGCTTCTGTCGGGTTGGATGACGGTGGAGAGTTGGCACAGCCGAGAAGAAATAAAGACATGATTGCAGCAAAAGCCATTGAACCTGTTACTGATTTCATAGCGTGCCCCAAGTAATAACCATGTGTCCGTTTGCAAAAAGAGATTAAAATAGCAGTCTACTCCAATATTTGGGAGGCTGTAGCCGATGGTGTTCAGTTATATAAATGTCTGAATGCTACTTTTGCGACAGTCTCTTTAACCAGAGATCAATTCAGCAATGTCAGACCAAGCCAATCCGCCCCTTGTGCTCGTAGATGGATCTTCTTACCTCTATCGGGCTTTCCATGCTTCAGAACGAGCGAACCTGAGAACATCAGACGGTCGTCCAACAGGTGCTATCCGTGTGATGACGAACATGCTGAAGAGTCTGCTTAAGGAGTATCCGGGCAGTCCTGTAGCGGTCGTCTTTGATGCCAAGGGGAAAAACTTCCGGCATGATCTGTACGAGGAGTACAAGGCAACCCGCAAGCCTATGCCGGACGATCTGCGCTCACAGGTCCAACCGATTCACGAAATGGTTCGAGCCCTGGGTATGCCGTTGTTGATGATTGAGGGTGTGGAAGCAGACGATGTCATTGGCACTCTGGCAAGAGAAGCCACTGAGAAAAAAATTGCTACCGTCATCTCAACCGGTGACAAGGATATTGCGCAATTGGTTTCTGAGCATGTCACTTTGATCGACACCATGAACGATACCCGTACTGATCTGGATGGCGTTGTGGACAAGTTTGGTATTCCAGCGCACCTGATTATTGATTATCTCGCCCTGATGGGTGACTCCAGTGACAATATTCCCGGCATGCCCGGGGTTGGTCAGAAAACCGCTTTGGCTCTGTTACAGGGGATTGGCAGTATTGACGAGATTGCCAAACGTCTGGATGAAGTCCCTGCCCTGGGCTTCAGGGGCAGCAAAAATTTTGCTCCCAAGTTTGAAGAGCACCAGGATCTTGTGTGGCTTTCCCGGGATCTGGCCACTATCAAAACCGATGTCCAGCTGCCTGTTGCAATTGAGGACCTGAAAGCGGAACCGGTAGATAAAAATGCTTTGCTGACTCTCTATAAAGAGTATGAATTCCGTTCCATGATCGCTGAACTGGAAAAAGACATGGACGGAGGCGCAGAAACTGGGTCGGCCAAGCCAGCTGTACACGCTGAATATGAGACGGTTCTCGATCAAGAGACTTTTGGCCGCTGGCAGAAAATATTGAATGACTCGGAGCTGTTTTCTTTTGATACCGAAACCACCAGTCTGAATTATATGGAAGCAGAACTGGTTGGACTCTCTTTCGCTGTAGAAGCGGGTAAGGCCGCCTACGTTCCGGTGGCCCACGACTATGTTGGCGCACCCGGTCAGCTGGATAGAAACTGGGTGCTGGAGCAGCTAAAACCGCTACTGGAGAATCCTGAAAAGAAAAAAGTAGGCCAGAACCTGAAATACGATAAAAGTGTGCTGGCTAACTATGATATCAGTCTGGAAGGTATCCATTGGGATACCATGCTTGAGTCCTATGTGCTGAACTCAACCGCTACCCGCCATGATATGGATAGCCTGGCTCAGAAGTACCTCGACCATCAATGCATCTCTTTTGAAGAGATTGCAGGCAAAGGTAAAAAGCAGCTCACTTTCAACCAGATTGATCTTGAAATAGCGGCGCCCTACGCGGCGGAAGATGCCGACATTACCCTGAGACTGCATGAAACGATTGCCCCTCAACTGGAGCATGAGCCGTCTCTGTACTCTGTATTTCGTGATATAGAAATGCCCCTGGTAGCTGTTATGTCGCGGATGGAAAGGCAGGGAGCCCGAGTTAATGGCCACCTGCTGGCGCAGCAGAGTATGGAGATTGGCGAGCGTCTACATGAGCTTGAAAAGCAGGCTCATGATGCAGCGGGAGAGCCTTTCAACCTGGCGTCTCCCAAACAATTGCAGGCGATTCTGTTTGAGAAGCTGGGTCTGCCGGTCATCAAGAAAACACCGAAGGGGCAAGCTTCCACCGCTGAAGAAGTGCTTCAGGAGCTGGCACTGGATTATCCCCTGCCAAAACTTCTGATTGAACATCGTGGCCTTAGCAAGTTGAAGTCGACTTACACCGATAAGCTGCCCCAGATGATCAATCCGGCCACTGGGCGAATTCATACTTCTTATCATCAGGCGGTGACAGCAACCGGTCGTTTGTCCTCCTCTGATCCTAACCTTCAGAACATTCCTATTCGTACCGAGGAAGGACGCAAGGTTCGCCAGGCCTTTGTCGCTCCTGAAGGCTATCAATTGATTGCTGCTGACTACTCACAGATAGAGCTGAGAATCATGGCTCATCTTTCTGATGACGCCGGTTTGTTGGAAGCCTTTGCGCAGGGTCTGGATATTCACAAAGCCACAGCTGCGGAAGTCTTCGGCGTTGCGCTGGATGAGGTCACTTCAGAGCAGCGCAGAAGTGCCAAGGCGATTAATTTTGGTCTAATCTACGGAATGTCTTCTTTCGGACTGGCCAAACAGTTGGGTATTTCCAGAAAGTCAGCACAAGAGTACATCAACCTTTATTTCGATCGTTACCCTGGTGTGCTTCATTACATGGACCGAACCAGAGAGTCTGCCAAAGAAAAAGGGTATGTTGAGACCTTGTTTGGACGCAGGCTCTACCTTCCCGAAATCAATGCTCGCAATGGTATGCGTCGTCAGGCAGCGGAGCGGACTGCGATCAACGCCCCCATGCAGGGAACGGCGGCAGATATCATAAAAAGAGCGATGGCTCATGTGGATCAGTGGCTTTCAGGGAGTGAACTGGATGCCAGAATGGTTATGCAAGTCCACGATGAGCTGGTGCTGGAAGTAGCAGAGGATCAGCTGGAGATCGTAAAAGCCGGTGTTGTGGAAAAAATGTCCCAGGCTGCAGACCTGAAGGTTCCCCTGGTGGTAGAAGCGGGCTCCGGATACAACTGGGATGAAGCTCACTGATGCATCAATGAGGGTAATGTTTCCACGAAAGATTTGAAGATGTGAAAAAAATATTATTTTTTTCACATCTTCGGGAACTTTTTTGAATTTTGATTGTCTCAGTATATGTAGGGAGGCGAAAAGCCTTTCTGCAAACTCCTTGTGTGTTTAGTGTTGGCAATAAAAGCAACGCTGTGTTTCCCGACACAGTCTGCGAGGAACCGGTTACCTCCCCCCTTGGTAGCCGGTTTTTTTTGCCTGATGACCTGTCAGAAAAAAAATCAAAAATATTTTCATCTATCGGGAACTTTTTAAAAATTCAGTTGTCAAAAGTTGTATAGCGAGGCAAAACCTTGTTACCAAGTCCTTGTGTGTATGTTGTGTGTATGTTGTGTGTATGTTGTGTGTATGTTGTGTGTATGTTGTGTGTATGTTGTGTGTGTTTAGTGTTGGTATTTAAAGCAGTGCTGTGTTCCCCGACTGAGCCTGCAATGAACCAGTTACCGCCCCCCCTTTGGTAACTGGTTTTTTTTTGCCTCGAAGAGCGTCAGGCATTGGACGAGTCTCGTTTGGAAGCTGGAGTTACAACTGTAAGGTTTCTGTTCGGGTCGATAGTCCGATGTGAGAGAAATTCCCCTCCCTTTTCTCTCGCTGCAATCTGTGTGTTTGATCTCTCCTTGTCAAGGAGCTTGGCGCTCCAGCCATCTTCCCCCGTTGGCTGGAGCTTTTTTTATTCCAGCGCTTCGTCATCCAACAGCAACCAGGTATCCAGACGTTGTGCCAGTTGATCAACACCGGTTTTCTTAAGGGCAGAAAAAAGTTGTATCGAAATTTGCGGATATTCCGAGAGTTCTCTTTTCAGGTTGTTCAGGGCCTGTTTTGCGACACCGGACTTCAATTTGTCACTTTTGGTTAAAAGAATATGCAGTGGCATTCTGGATTCAATGCTCCACTGGAGCATCATTCGGTCAAATTCCTTCAGAGAGTGGCGGATATCAACCAACAGTACGAGACCCACCAGAGATTCCCGGTTGGTTAAATAATCATCAAGATGTTTTTGCCATTCGATTTTCACAGCTTCCGGTACTTTGGCGTAGCCGTAACCGGGAAGATCAACCAGATGGATGCTCTCTTCGATATTGAAGTAGTTGATCAGTTGGGTGCGCCCGGGAGTTTTACTGGTACGGGCAATTTTTGAGCCCGTCAGGGTATTCAGCGCACTGGATTTACCTGCATTGGAGCGACCAGCAAAGGCAACTTCCCTGCCATTGTCGGGCGGGCACAGTTTCAGCTTGGGAGCGCTGGTCAGAAATTTGGCCTTGCGATAATTTAAACCGGTTCTGGTTTCACTCATGTGTCAGACCTGTCAGGAAGCTCCCTGGTCCGGGAGTTTCGCTATAGAAATGAAAAGTTGGCGCAATTTTGCTTGACTTGTGGGGCAAATGGAATAGCCGCGAAGTATTTGCCGACAATTGGCAACCGCTGGTCGCAGGCTAAATGCCCCCAAAAAAAACAGTTTGTCTGAACACTGGCGAATTTACTGGGCTCAACGACCTATCGGAAAATAGCATTAAGGTATATAATGGCCATCGTTTTGAGGCATATGCAGCCATTTTAATCCAGCTTTTTCAGAATAGAGGCCGAGCACAGGTCGAAAAAAGTAGCTGAATAAAGAGGATGTTTGTAAAGACAGAGGGGTCTCCGCCTTTACAATCAGACGCTGAGCAGCTGACTGGAAGGGTTGGGATAATAACAGTCACTCATGGCAAGTGCCGTAGCTGGGTCAGGTTAATGAAAAAAGTTATTTTCGGTCTGGTAGTGTCCTTGGGGGTATCAGGTGTGGCATTTGCGAAGGGGGATGCAAATGCTGGAAAAGCCAAAGTGGCAACCTGTACCGCCTGCCATGGAGCAACAGGTGTAAGCCTGGCGCCCAATTTCCCCAATCTGGCAGGACAGGGCGAACGCTATCTGGTTAAACAGATTTCAGACATTAAAGCCGGTAACCGCAATGTTCCGGAAATGGCGCCTTTTGTAGGGCAGCTTACAGAACAGGATATCGAAGATATTGCTGCTTTCTATGCGGGCCAGCCTGCGCCAAAGGGGATAGCCGATCCTCAACAGGTGGGGCTGGGTGAACAGCTGTACCGCTTTGGTGATCAGAAGAAAGGCATTCCTGCTTGTGCAGCCTGTCATTCTCCAACGGGTCAGGGTAATTCCCTGGCAGGCTTCCCGAAAATCAGTGGTCAACACGCTCAATACACCGCCAAGCAGTTGCGTGATTTCCGAGAAGGTGAGCGTGTTAATGACGGTGATACCAAAGTGATGAGAAGCATCGCTGAAAAACTGAGCAACAAAGAAGTAGACGCTCTGTCGAGTTACATCAGTGGTCTGCGGCAATAGCGGCGGCCGGTTGAGCAGAACTGATGTCTGGCGATTCAGCCGTAAGCACAAAAAACGGTTTGCAATGATAAGTTGTAAACCGTTTTTTTATGATTGGAAGAAAGGTAGAAAAATTTTTCTTTGTATGGGCTTTTTAACGTAAAAATTTTTTTATCAATAGTCCGACATTCAACAAGAATTTGCCTTGAAAATACCTTATCTTTCCTGATCGATACGATAGGATAACAGAGAGGGTTACCTCTGCTTGGACTCACTGCCCAGACTTCTGTTAACTTGTCACTCTGATAGATCATTATAAAAGCCTTGGAGTGTTTTTAGATGCCAAAACAACTGAAATTTTTATGGTTGGCTCTGGTTTTGCCATTAATGGCGCAGGCTGCTGTGCAAGACAAATATAAGGAAGGTCAGGACTATCGGGTACTGCCTGATCCGGTTCAGACTTCAGTGAAGAAAGGCCAGATCGAAGTGGCTGAAGTCTTCTGGTATGGCTGCCCACACTGCTACACTCTGGAACCCATTGTTGAGCGTTGGAAGCCTTCTCTGGAAAAAGACACCCGCGTTCTTCGTACGCCCGGTTTCTTTGGTCCAAACATCTGGAAAACCCATGCCCAGCTTTACTACACCTTGGAAACCATGATACCTGAAGAGAAAAAACTGAACGAGATACACAAAAGTATTTTTGTTGAAATCCAGAATAGAAATAACCGTCTTGGCGACGTAAAAACTATGAGTAATTTTCTTCAGGAGCGCTACGGCATTAATTCCAAGCAGTTTGCAAGCTTCTATAATTCCTTCGGAGTTCTTAACCTGATGAATCAGGGGGGGGCAAAAATCAGAGGTTATCATCTCAATGGTGTTCCAGCTTTGGTAGTCGATGGCCGATATGTAATTGAGCCCAGAGTTGGGTTGGAAAACATGCCCGTTATTGCTGACTTCCTGATCAAGAAAGTGCGTGATGAGCGTGCAGCCCAGCTAAAGCCTAAGGTTAAGGAAGAGTCAAAGGCAAAAAGCTGAACATTTTGACCTCTTCGACAAAATGGATGCCGGGCTGACCAGCATCCAGAATTCAGGTTTAACTGATGCCGATTAGAGCTTTGAAGGGGGCCTTGTCTTCTCGCTTGAAGAGGGACAGAGCTCCGAGATCTGTTCACTGCAGTGAGCTGGTCTATAACCCCCGATCACAAAAGCCCGGACACATTCGTCTACTGAGTTTTAATATCCAGGTAGGCATCAACACCCAGCAATTTCGTCACTATCTGACTCGCAGCTGGCAACATCTGTTGCCTCATTCCAGACGCGCAAGAACACTGGATCAGATTGCTGCCGCCCTCCCTGATTTTGATCTGGTAGCTCTTCAGGAAGCCGATGGTGGCAGCCTCAGAAGTGGCTTTATCAATCAAACCGAATACCTTGCCCTGAAATGCCAGTTTCCCTATTGGTATCACCAGTTGAATCGGAATCTCGGAAAACTGGCGCAGCACAGTAACGGATTGCTGAGCCGATACAAACCCATCATTCTTGAGGATCATAAACTGCCCGGATTGATTCCCGGACGGGGAGCTATCGTTGCCCAGTTTGGTGACCAGGGGGATCCTTTAGTTGTGGCGATGATGCATCTGGCTCTCAGCCAGAGGGCCAGAAATAATCAGCTTTCTTATATCAGGGATCTGGTCAGAACTTACAATCATGTGATCCTGATGGGCGATATGAATACCCACGCTGAACAACTGCTAAACAACTCACCCCTGAAAGATACTGACTTGCAGGCTGTTCACTCAGAACTGAACACTTTTCCCAGCTGGCGTCCCAGTCGTTCACTGGATCATATTCTGGTCAGTCCTTCCCTGACAGTGCATCAGGTCGGTGTACTGAATCTGCCAATTTCAGATCATCTGCCCATCGCAGTCGAAGTGGAAGTACCGAAGAGTGTCATTTTGGAAACAACATCATGACCGCCAGGAAAATAGGAGTTTTGGGTTCTGCTTTTAATCCGCCGACGTTGGGGCATCTGGATGTATTGGAACAGGCCCGACAGCAGTTTGACCTGATATTGCTGGTGCCCAATGCTGCCCATGCTTTTTCCAAGTCGATGTTACCGTTTCATCATCGGGTGGCCATGTGCCAGCAGCTGGTGAATGCGGTACAACTGCCTCAATGTCAGATAGAAGTCTCAGACATTGAGCAGAAAATGCTGGCAGATAATCCCGAAAAACCGGTATATACCTTTGATTTGTTGGAACTCCTGGAGCAGAAATACCCCAGGGATCAGCTGGGTTTTATCAGAGGGCCCGATAATGCCGATCCCCGGATCTGGAAACGCTTCTATCGGTCTGAAGAGATTGAACAACGCTGGCAGGTCTTTACTGCACTGGAACGACAGAATATTCGAAGCACTCAGGTAAGAGAGCTGTTAGTTTCAGGAAGTTCTGACGATAACAACAAGGAAGCCGTGGCTGCTTTGCTCTTGCCTTCGGTTCATGATTACATTCTTCAGCATCATTTATATCAATAAGGTGTGCCATGAAATTATCTGGTCTGGGAGTCGAAGACGCTCATGTTGAAAGTGAAGAGCGAGTCTGGTCTGGATTTCTGAAGCTATGCCGATATAAAGTCAGGCATGCCCTTTTTCAGGGGGGGTGGAGTAAGACACTGGTTCGGGAAGCGGTTTTGCGAGTGCCATCTGTGGGTGTACTTCTCTATGACCCTGTTCTGGAAAAAGTCGTACTGGTCGAACAGTTTCGCATAGGCCCTCTGATGAGCGATGATGACCCCTGGTTGCTGGAAATTGTTGCAGGCATATCCGAGCCGGGAGAATCTCTGGAATCGGTTGCCATTCGTGAAGTGAAAGAAGAAGCCGATTGTGAAGTGAAGCATCTTTTACCGGTATCCAATTTTTACGTCAGCCCCGGCGCAACCAATGAACGTTTCATGCTCTATTGCGGCATTGTTGATGCCTCATCGGCAGGTGGGGTTTACGGGCTGGCGGAAGAAGGTGAAGATATCAGAGTGCATGTGTTGGCAGTAGAAGATGCCTGGCAGATGGTTGAAGATGGTCGTATTTCCAACGCTCCGGCTATCGTTGCCCTGCAATGGTTAAGGTTGAACCATGGAGAACTTAAAGATTATGTTCAATGAAGCCAGGCCCGGATTTTTAATACTGATTTTAACTGCAGTGCTGGCTCTGACAGGCTGTCAGTACACAGGTTTTAATAACTCGGGTGGTCTGGGCGGTACGGCCGCTTCCTCAGGTTTGTATCGTGAAGGTCTGCCAGGTACCGCTAACTGGGCTGTCCTGCCTTTTATCAATCACAGCGAAGACTCCAGTATCACTACTCAGGTAGAAAGAATACTGATGGTTAATTTGCCTTCACGGGGTATTGAAGAAGCCCGCTTGTATCCTGAGTCAGAAGTGACGACTGCCTCAAAATCGCTGGAAGCGGCTCATCGCTATCAGAATGGCAAACAGTGGGCTATGCAAAATGATATCAGCTTTGCAATTGCCGGTGAGATTTTCGAGTGGTACTACGATGACAGTGGCAGGCCCAATGTTTCTATGGGACTGACGGTTATTGATATCCGCAGTGGTGAAGTGATCTGGGATATAAACGGTGCCAGTGAAGGCTTGCAGGGTGACGATCTGTTTGATATCAGCCGGGGTTTGATATCCGATTTGCTAGAGTCTTTACCTATCAACCGGCGTATTTAGGAGCAGCAGGATGCTATACGCACTCAAAGATGAGAAAGGTGAAATTCAGGCGGTTGCTGACCAGCCGCTGACTGACGATTGGGAAATCGTCAATCTGGAAGATGAAGCCGTCCATAACTTCCTGCAACGAAACCCGACCATCGGTGGCAAGGTCATGCAGGCGGCGGATGCCGATTTTATCCGGGTACTTGAAGATTTGATCGACCTGCTCATTGATAAGCAGATCATTCAGTTTACCGAGCTGCCAGATCCGGTACAGAATAAACTACTGAACCGACGCCGGTATCGTGAAGAGTTACGTGATCAGGATGATACGACCCATCTGATTGATGGCGACGATGAGATCTTCTAGTTTTATCAGCGCCTATTAGAAATCTGGCCGCGCGTCGTCTTGCGGGCATTTTCTGTTGGCCAGCCTTCTGCCCATTCTTCCTGATACTCAATCGACTGATTGGGAATTATCAGACTTTTATCTTCCACCCTCACAGGGAAAAGCTTCCCGTTAAGGTGATCCAGTTCATGCTGCATTATCCTGGCAGTAAAACCTGAAAGGTTGCTTTCATGCCGCTCTCCGTGTTCGTTATATCCAACCACTGTGATGCTTTCAGGGCGCTCAATCCAGGCTCTCATGCCCGGAACTGAAAGGCAGCCTTCCCAGGTCCAGCAGGTATTTTTACTGAAATCGGTGATTTGTGGATTGATCCAGAATGCAAAAGGGATGTCCGGAGCCTGTGGATATCTGAACCGGTTAAGTTCTGAAATACCAACACTGAGAACACGGGCGGGCCAACCTATCTGGGGAGCGGCAAGTCCCACTCCAAGGGTACTTAATTGCTTCTGCTTGAGAATCTCAAGGTTGTGCTGAAAGTCATCTGAAGTTATTTCTCTGACGTCGACCTGGGGTTGTTCCTGAAACAGCAGAGGGTGGCCCATGAGTAATACATTTGGATCTTGGTTCAGTCTCATCACAATAGATTCCGTAATAAAAATACGCTGTCTGTTTTATAGCCTAATATTGATGCAGCAAAATAGCCCGAGGAGCTGTGTGTCTATGTCAGGAACCTATATACGCGCCAAACATTCATCATCCCCAAAGTCATCTGTAAGGGTTCTCTGACAACAATTTATGCAACATTTCTACATAGGCGTCGATGTCGGCTCCGGCAGTGCCCGGGCGGGATTGTTCAATGCAAAGGGAGAGAAAATTGCCCTGGCCGTCAGTCCAATCAGGCAGTTTCGCCCTGCCGCAGACTTTGTTGAACAATCGTCGTCTGATATCTGGGAACAGGTCTGCAAGGTTGTAAGCACCGTTTTGAAGGATTCAGCTATCAATCCGGAACAGGTAAAGGCATCGGGTTTGACGCAACCTGTTCCCTGGTCTCTGTTGATGCAAATAATAACCCTGTGACCGTTTCGCCCACAGAACGGGATGATCAGAATATCATCATGTGGATGGATCACCGGGCATTAACCGAGGCAGCCGAAATCAATGCCACCAACAGTGAGGTTCTGAAGTTTGTCGGTGGCGAAGTCAGCCCCGAAATGGGACTGCCTAAACTGAAATGGTTAAAACGTCACCTGCCGAAGCATTATGAACGCACTGCACGTTTTTTCGACCTGTCGGATTACCTGGTTTACCGCTCCAGTGGCAAGGACCTTCGGAGCACTTGTACCAAGGTGTGCAAATGGACTTATCTTGCCCACGACCAACGTTGGGATACCTCTCTGTTTCAGCAGCTGGATCTGGAAGACCTGATTGTCGATGAAAAAATCGGTCAGACAATCATTGATCCCGGTTCGCCTGCTGGACAGCTGACTGATGAAGCAGCAAAAGCGCAGTACATATGAGATTCTGAACCAAGAGGTGGCCCGCCTTGAGTCTGAAAATCCCCATTTTACCGCCCATTTCCATCTGCTGGGCTACCATCATGGCAACCGTTCACCTCGGGCTAACCCTTATTTAAAAGGCATGGTTTCAGGCTTGTCATTAAATGAGGACCTGACCGAACTGGCTAAAATTTACATGGCTGCTATTCAATCAGTGTCCTACGGCACACGTCATATCATTGCGACAATGAACAATGCCGGGCATCAAATAAATCGCATACATATGTGTGGCGGAGTCACAAAAAATCCCTTGTGGCTTCGTGAGCACGCTAATGCAACGGGTTGCGAAATCATCCTGAGTAAAGAGGACGAAGCGGTGATCCTTGGTTCTGCCATGCTGGCGGCAACGGCCTGCGGTGATTTTGCCGGGTTAAAGGATGCCATGTCCGCTATGTCATCCACAGGCAAGGTCATCAAACCCCAAACATCAACCCGGGCTTTTCATGATGCCAAGTACAAGGTTTTTCAAGAAATGTTCGAAGACCAGATGAAGTACAAAAACATTATGGGTGAATTTTAATCAGACAAACACGGCCTAAGGAGGTTTAAATTGTGACTGCTTTAACCCTGACCCTGCCTGAGAAAAGACAACCTGTTGCCCTGCAAAATAAAGAAGTCTTTGTTATTGCAAATGGCGATCTCAGGGATACTGCGAATCAGACATGCTGGGATGTTCAGCAGTCTTTTGAGAGAAAACTGGAGGCGGCCTTGAAAGAGAAGTTTGATTTCAGTGCCCGTCGTGCTCATCCCGTAAAAGAGGATCAGGGACACGGGTTTATCAGCAACCAGCGTGAAGGCTCTGATGTTCTCGCCTCCATTAGTCCTGAGGCCCCGGTAATTGTGCTGATGACCGCGTGGCAATACTCGCATCACATAGCACCCTCCCTGGTTCATCACAGGGGCCCTATCCTGCTGCTGGCTAACTTCGATGGCACATGGCCCGGTCTGGTGGGTGCATTGTGCATGGCTGGCACCCTGACCAGTCTCGGCAAAGACTACAGCCGTCTGTGGTCCGAAAACTTTGATGATGATTTCTTTTACATGGGTCTGCAAACCTGGCTGGAAAGCGGACAGATTGAACACGATACCTCCTACCTGAAAGAAATCACCAAAGAGCACCCTGTGACTGGCACTGAAGCCGGTAAAATAGGTCAGCAGGTGGGAGAATACATTCTCGAAAACAAGGAAATTATGGGACTTTACGACATGTTCTGCATGGGCATGATGAACGGCGTATTCCCACAGGAATGCCTCGTCAGGATTGGAATGCCCATTGAGGCATTATCCCAGTCCGCGCTTTTGCACGACATGAGTCTTGTTTCAGAAGAGCTGCGTGAGGAGTGTTTGCAATGGTATATCGATCGCGGTATGGCCTTCAAATTTGGTAGCGATGCTGCCACCGAGCTGACCCGCGAGCAGGTAAAAGAGCAGTGCGCCATGATGATTGCCATGGCTCGTGCGACCAAACGCTTTGGCCTGACAAGCGTTGGGGTTCAGTATCAACAGGGTTTGAAAGACAGTTGTGCTGCCTCGGACTTTGCAGAAGGTGCCATCGGCTCAACCGCCCGCTTTCCGATTAAAGACGACAATGGAGACGTGATTTCCGAAGGCAAGCCCATTCCCTGCATTAACGAGGTAGACATGGGGACCGCTATTCCACAAACCATGCTGTTTCGCCTGCTCGACAGTCTGGGTCTGCCATCGGAGACAACGCTGCACGATATTCGCTGGGGCAGTGAGTTTGAAGGTACATTTTATTGGGATTTCGAAATTTCCGGCTCTGTACCTTTCGAACACATCAAGGGGGGAATCGGCGGTGCTATCGGTCACCGACAGCCTGCCATGTACTTCCCCTTAGGCGGCTCTACGCTGAGCGGCCAGAGTAAAGCAGGCAGGTTTGTGTGGGCTCGAGCGCACTATGAGGGTACAGACGTTCACATGCATATCGGTACCGGTACGGCCTTCGAACTGCCTCAGCAAGAGTTTCAGCGTCGTCTTAATGCAACCTGCAAAGAGTGGCCTTTGATGAACTGTGTACTGGACGGAGTGGGTCGTGACGACCTGATGGCGGGTCACCAGAGCAACCATATTTCTATTGCCTATGTGCCGCAAGAAAATCTGAAACAAGTGATTCAGGCATTTGCCACACAAGCCCTGACTCAAAACATACGTGTTCATTTAGCTGGCGATATTGCCATTTGAAACTCTGGCAGAGGTGTGACATTAGGGCCAGCTAATGAATAAGATAATCCTTGAATAAAGGTTTTATCTGTGGATAACCTGTTAAAAGGTGTGGAAAAAACTGTCATTGATGTGTGCATAAATGCAAGGAGGCGTTATGAAACTGGAAAAGTGTCCCTGTTGTCTGGGCGAAGCAGAGTTGGCCAGCATGATGGTTGGGGACACTGAAATGTGGCAGGTGACCTGTTCAAGCTGCGGGTTATCCACAGAGCTGGATGATGACCAGACCTTTTCGGAAGAACGATGGAATCTGCGTCTGGAGCGTTCAAAGTTGAAAATGTGGGTAACCCTGCTGGCTTCCCTGCTGCCTTTTCTGGCAGTAGCCGCGTTTCTTGGTGGCAGTTTTATGGGGCTCAGGCTTCAGTAAATACCCCGATCACCTGTCAATTGCAGGTTCACGGGGCTCTTTTTAACGGGGCTCTTGTTAAATTGTAATTACTGCTTCAGGCAGCTGACGATGGTGTTGGTCAAACTGTCCATAAACTCGATATAACCATCAGGGCCGACAGCGACATCTGTGGCCAGAGGGTCGAGCACAGCAACATGGGCGTTGGTGTCTTCAATGATCCTGTCAATATAAGCAGGCTGGAACTGCGGTTCACGGAAAACGCAGCTATTACCGGCTTTTTTAAGCTTCTCTTGCAGATGAGTCAGATGTTTCGCACCCGGCTGCTGTTCCGGGTTTGCAGTGAAATGATCGACAATATTCAGCTCGTAATGCTTCTGAAGGTAACCATAAGCATCATGGAAAACGAACATGGGCTGATTATGGTAGTCAGTCAGTTTGCTGATGTTGCGCTTATCTGCTGCCTGTACCGCTTTTTTGAATGCGTTGTAATTATCCGTGTATTGCTTTTTATGCCCAGGGTCCAGCTCACTCAGCTTCTCTGACAGGGTTTTGGCTATCGCTATGGCGTTATCGGGGCTTAGCCAGATGTGGACGTCATACTCGCCGTGGTGATGATGGCTTTCCCCGGCATGGTCATCATGGTTCTCATGATCATCATGATCTTCTCCGGCATGATCATCGTGGTTTTCTCCACCATGATTATCATGGTTCTCTTCTTCGCCTTCATTAATTTTCAGAAGCTTTAACTCACTTTCCTGCATTAAAGGCACGGAGGTCGCTTTTATTGAACCTGACAGGGTTTTATCCAGAAAGACTTCCATATCGGGTCCGACCCAGAAAACAAAATCGGCTTCATAAAGCTTTCTGGCGTCTGAAGGCTTCAGGCTGTAACTGTGGGGAGAAGCACCAGCAGGAAGTAACACGTCAGCAGAAGTAACACCTTCGGTGATGGAAGCAGCAATCAGCTGCAAAGGCTTAATAGAAGTCAGTACTTTGGGTGGTTCTTTGCTCCAGGCCGACAAGGTCAGAGGGAGTAAAAGGCCAGACAGCCAGAGCATTATCTTTGGTTTTCTTGAGAAAATCATAGTTAGACAACTTTATCGGTATCAAAAATAAACGTTATATTATAACGATTCTGAGAGTGAATGCTCGAGTTTTTCTAACAAATTGGTTTGTTGTCTGACTGTCGCCGGCAATAGGATTGCGAACAGCTACTGAATACTCGGCGGTTAGCAAAATCGTCATAAACCCTCGCCCAATCGAGGGTGTCGCAAAAGGGTATGGTCAGCAGGATATATCAAGATCGTCGTTCCCGCGCAGGCGGGAACCCACCACGAACAGTGGATCTCCGCCTTCGCGGAGATGACGGTTTGAAGCTTGAAGCGTTTTAATTGACCTTTTGCGACACCCTCAATCGGGCGGGGATATAAGACGGGAAGGCAGAGACAACTGCCCAACCGCCCTTGAAGAACCAGACGAGCCCATACCTGAGTGACCCGTTAAGGCTGCGGCAAATCAAACAAAAGACCAATAATAACCGAGGGGCACCCGGTTACTGCTGATGGAGGCTTCTGTGTAAGTCCAGTCGCTATAGGCTGGCTGTAGCCTGTGAAGTCAGAAGCCTCGCCTGACAAGGCGGGGAGTGTCACAGAGTCGGATGATATAAGGATCGTATGAGGGAAAGCGGTGGGAAAGTAAAATCTGGAATGGTCAGCAAAATCTCAGCCCCTTGATAAGGGGCTGAAAAAATGAATGGTCAAACATCACCCCAGTAGCTGTCGCCGAAGAACGAGCTGAGTTTTTTGGTTTCTTTTCTGTCTTCCAGGGCCCTTCGAATCTGCAGTGCGCGCTTTGAACCTTTATTAGGTAAATCGTCTCGAACAATTTCTTCTTCCTGAAGATAATCTTTCTTAAGCTGTATATCTTTGTTAGCCATGGCGGCACCTCTTTGTTCTTTTTGATTTTTATTGTTTTTATGATGCTTTCTGACAGTTACGAAATTATGAAAAATGTTTGAGAAGAACAAGAGAAAAATACGACAAAGTGTGTGAGATATGTCTCACGGTAGTGATTTTTAGCAGAATTGTCTTAAACCTTCGTCCAAACGAGAGTTTACGACGATGTTGCTAAAACCTTGTACAATTCCTTAACGGCTCTGGTTGCGCATTGAGCAGCCGGACTGCATGGTTTTTATCTAGCTGGAAAGAATGCTGTCTATGGACGTAACCCCTATCATTGACTCCCTGAACGATGCCCAGCGACAGGCGGTCACAAGTCCTCCGGGTTCACTGCTGGTTCTGGCAGGAGCTGGCAGTGGTAAAACCCGGGTACTGGTGCATCGTATTGCCTGGCTGATTCAGGCTGAAGGCATGTCGCCCTACTCCATTATGGCAGTGACTTTTACCAACAAGGCAGCGGCAGAGATGCGAAGCCGTATCGAAGAACTGCTCGGGATTCCACCTCGTGGCATGTGGGTTGGAACTTTCCACGGGCTGGCACACCGGTTGTTGAGGGCTCACTTTAAGGATGCAGGCTTGCCTGAGAACTTTCAGATACTCGACAGCGATGATCAGCTGAGGGTGATCAAACGTCTGATGAAGGCCATGAACCTTGATGAACAGAAGTGGCCTCCCCGTCAGGCCCAATGGTACATCAACAGCAAGAAAGATGAAGGGCTCAGACCTGACTATATCGATCCGGGTTATGATCCTTTTGAAAGAACCATGCTGGATGTTTACCGGGCTTATCATGACTATTGCAACCAAACAGGTGTTGTTGATTTTGGTGAGCTGCTGCTACGTTCACATGAGCTCTGGCTGAAAAGACCGGATATTCTTCAGCACTATCAAGAGCGATTCCGTTACCTGCTGGTGGACGAATTTCAAGATACTAACGCCATTCAGTATGCCTGGTTGAGGATCTTGACCGGTGATCAGGACAAAATGATGATCGTCGGTGATGACGATCAGTCGATCTATGGCTGGCGTGGTGCCCGTATTGAAAACATACGACAATTCTCAAAAGACTTTCCGAAAGCCCAAACCATTCGTCTTGAGCAAAATTATCGCTCTACCAGTAACATCCTGCGTGCAGCCAATGCAGTGATTGCCAATAACCCGGACAGGCTGGGTAAAGAGCTCTGGACCAGCGGTTATGAAGGAGAGCCCATCCAGCTTTATGCCGGTTTTAACGAAATGGATGAAGCCCGATTTATCACCGATCGTATTCGTGAGGCTTCTGAACAGGGCATGGCTCGCAGTGGTATAGCGATACTTTATCGCTCTAATGCCCAGTCCCGTATTCTCGAAGAAGCCATGCTCAGGGCTTCCATTCCCTACCGAATTTATGGTGGTCAGCGGTTTTTTGAACGGGCGGAAATCAAGAATGCTCTGGCCTATCTGAGACTGGTCAGCTCACCTGATGACGACACTTCCCTCGAAAGGGTTATCAATATTCCTACTCGTGGTATTGGTGAAAAAACCGTTGAAAAACTCCGTGAAACAGCCCGTTCACAGGGCCTGAGTTTATGGGGTGCCGTCAAAACTGTTGTTGCCGCCAGTGCCATTGGTGGCAAAGCCGGTCGTTCTCTGGGTGAATTTGTTGACTTGATAGAAAGCCTGAGTGCTTCAGGTGATGAGCTGAATCTGGGGGAGTTGGCCGACCATGTAATATCCGTCTCTGGTTTGATTGATCATCATGAGAAAGAGAAAGGGGAAAAAGGTCGTGCCAGGGTAGAAAACCTGGAGGAACTGGTCACCGCCTGCAGCGAATTTGATATTGAAGACTTCGATCAGGATGAAGAGACAGAGCCCATGTCTCCGCTGGCAGCATTTCTGGCCCACGCGGCTCTGGAAGCCGGAGACAATCAAGCTGACCCATTTACAGACAGCGTTCAGATGATGACCCTTCATTCAGCTAAGGGTCTGGAGTTTCCGCTGGTTTTTCTTGCCGGTCTGGAAGAAGGTCTGTTCCCCCATAAGATGTCTCTGGAAGAAGGTAACCTGGAAGAAGAAAGACGACTCTGTTACGTCGGGATTACCCGGGCTATGGAAAAGCTCTATCTTACCTATGCAGAGAATCGCAGACTCTACGGGAGTGACACCATGAATCGCCCTTCCCGCTTTATTCGGGAAATTCCCGGCGAGCTGCTGCAGGAAGTGCGTCTGGGTGGATCAATTACTCGTCCGGTTTCTGTTCAAACATCTGACCATGGATTGGCTTTAGGCCAGCGTGTTCATCATGATGTCTTTGGTGAAGGGGTGGTCCTGAATTATGAGGGTGAAGGCGGCCAGGCCCGGGTTCAGGTCAACTTTGATTCGGAAGGTTCAAAATGGTTGATGATGGCTTACGCTAACCTGAGTCCGTTGTAGGTATAAGCATCTGGTCAGCGACCTGGATCTTCCCCCGTCTAAAGAGGGTGTCGCAAAACCCTGGTTCCCAAGTTTTCAGACCCTGTGGGTCCCTGCATGGAAACGAGAGCTTTGCGACAGCCTTAATTCAGGTGAGGAGTGCCGCAATTGATTTTGTAGCGTGATTCACAGTGCGTCGTAGTAATCCCCCCACTTTTGTCTGAAAAACACGTTACAGTACTGTAACTCCAATTCTAATGGCGATTCGTTGGTGACATTGACATAAGGGTTAAGTTCCAATGTGACTACTACTGACTCTCCCGCCAGCAGCTTATCGTACAGTGCTCGTTTTCGCCCTTCATTCTCTGAAGCTGGCATTCGTATAATGATATTTTTTTTGCAGTTTGGTGCAGGTATAGGAAAGTATTTTTTGGGCACCAATATTTCAAATTGACCACCCTGGTTAAAACCATAGTGCTCGTTAACCCTGTACTCGCCAGACTTCAGTTCATATTGCATATGATAATAGTCAGAGTATTTGCCCGGGTTTACTTTTATCCATTCTGCATAAGTTATTGCAGTGAATAGCAGCATGAATAGGGTTAAAATTTTGTTCATAAGTACCTGGCCAGTTGGTTAGTGATTCTAACCCGTTCACAACGTATAGATACTGTTGATTTTTCAGAAAATAGATCTACACAAGCGTGTATAGCAGGTGTGGATTTCCCCATTCTGCTATACCGCAAGGTCTTTACAAACAGAGGCAGTCAAGAGAACTGTCAACTGTGTAGTTTGATTCATCAGTAACTGAGGAGACTTTTACAAGTCTTAATGATCATTTAGTGTCAAGGATAATTACATCATAATTAGGAATAAACTCGCCCTCAATAAGATGATGGTTATGGTTTTTTCGCAAATTGCGAACATAATAGATAATACCAGCAGCTATAGTAGTTAAAACGAACCCCACGGGGATTCCAACGGCGATTCCTGTCTCTATTCCCTTACTGTAATCTCGTGATAATTTTTTCCAGTCGGGGTTGGGATAAAGACACTCCTGTTGAGGCGGTTCTTGATGTATAGCGATGGGCGAGTTGAGTCTATTGGCAAGATCTGCTTTTTGGGTTCTGGTATCTCCGGGATAGAAAGTATGTGTTTGCGAAAATGGGCTTTGAGTGGATGCTTCTATCACCTCAGGGTCGGAGAGATTTGCTTTGACAACCAGGTCTGTGGTTAGCGTGTGGAGAGTTTTTAGAGAACGTGTCACTTCTATATCACAAAGATAACGACCAGTATCAGTTACATTGACTCCGTGCATAGTCACAGTGAAGGTATAGTTCCTAAGATTGGAAAGATCCAGTGAAATATTTCTCAGATTGGAAAAACTCAGCGATGTGTTTCCCGGACTGGAAAAATTCATCGGTACTTGTCTTTCGGCATTTTGATAGGAAATACTTTCTACCTTGTCTTTCTGCCAATAAAGGTAGGTTTCGATACTGCCATTTTTTTGCTGGGGGCCAAAGCGAACCGAATCCAGTGATGGTATCTCATTATCAACAGTGGGATTGAATCTATATTGGAATCTGGCTTCATTGCCCTGAAGAACAGCAATGTTTGGATTCACTGGCCCATGATGAATGTGTCTTAGTTCAAGATCGCATCTGAATATAACTGGTGGGAAGGAGTCATAACGGATGCGTGCGCCATAAAATCCGGCCTCTTCTGGCTGTACATCCTTAAAAAAGATTTTCAGATTAGCGCCTGCCGCATCTCCTTTGTAAGAATAAGAAAACCGTCCTTCGTAACCTTTTTCTGTATCCAATGTATGATTTTCTAACTTCATCATAGAAAAATCGACCCACTTATATTGACGATTCCAGAGCCCAAACCAAATCTCCTCTTTTTCATCAAAATTCCCTGTCGGGCAAGGGCCATGATCAATCCTGACAAAAAGAACAACTGTGCCTTTAAAATATTCATGCAACTGTGGCTCAAACTGACAGCTACCTTCGCAAGTTTTAAGATTTTTGGCATCTGCAAAGCCGCTATTTTGATTATCAGGACGGTTAATAGCGGAGTGGAGAACAAACATGGTTGCCAGAGATTGTAGCCAGGAATTAGAGTTTAAATATGGAGAAGAACGGGCATAAGGTGAAACAAGTGGCAGCATGATGAGCATCAACACCAGACTGTAATTTGAATATCTTAATTTTTGAATAAACATAACATCGCCTTTCAGGTATCAAATGGATTGAAAACTGCTGATTGGTTTTTGACAGATAATGAAATCATGGCATTGAGCGTAGACGAGAATCCGGATCACAGCAGGCAGGCAAAACAGACCCATGTATCCTTTGATGCATGCCGCTGAGTATTACAACATTCCTGAGAACTTTGATTGTCAGCCTGACGGGGTAATCCCGATCAGGCAGTCCAGACAGGTTATTTCCGAAAAATTCATGGCTTCCAGAGCGGGTAGCAATGACGTGACCGATTTGTCTGAGCCCGTATAAAGGAAGCGATGTTCAACAGGCCCTTCATGATGGGAATAATGCACCTCCAGCAAAGAGGCCACTCTGCGGGCGATAGCTTCACCGGAATCAATCCAGGTAACGGGGGTGGGTACGACAGAATCCAGAAGTTCCTGAACCAATGGAAAATGGGTGCAACCCAAAACGATACAGTCTGGCCAGTTAGTGCTTTTGAACAGCGGTTCAATAATTTTTTTCAGATCATCAGGGTTTATTTTTTCACCGCGCAGATGTTGTTCAGCAAGGTGTACCAGTTCACTACTGCCTACCCGAATCACCTCACAGTCTCCTGCGAACTCATGGATCAGCTGACTGGTATATTCTCTTTCAACGGTTCCCGGCGTGGCCAGAAGGCCAATGCAGCGTTTTTTTGAAGACTGGCTGGCAGGTTTGATGGCTGGCACAACGCCAACAACAGGAATTTCGAGCAGCTGGCGGGCCCTGGGCAAAGCAATAGTGCTGGCTGTATTGCAGGCGATGATGGCCAGGGAGGGTTGAAAGTTATTAACCAGCCGTGACAGACAATGAAGAGTTCGGTCAACCACATCATTTTCAGACTTTGGGCCATAGGGAAAACCTTCACTGTCAGAGCAGTAAATCACGGACAGAGACGGCAGTTTCTCCCTGACTTTCTGGTAGATGCTGAGACCTCCGACTCCGGAGTCAAAAATGACGATAGGCTTCTGTTGCATAAGATGACAGAGGTACCGGTTCAATGAAAATAAACAGCATAGACTAGAGCCTTTGTTTCTCTTTGAAAATAGTTGCTTAAACTTAGTTTCTGCATCCCCATCATTTGTTTTCGATACTGAGGGTTCTCCTTGGCATCAATGGCCGAATTGACCAGCCCAAAACCACGGGCAGAGCCTCCGGCAAAGGCATCTGTGTTTTGGTAATTCATTTTGATTCCCTTCTGCTATTTGCCTACAGTGGAAGGGCAATGGAGGTGATTTATGGAAAACCTATACAAAACCGATTACACCCAATGGCTCAGCAAGCAACGGGAGTTACTGGCTCAGCGACAGTTTGACCAGCTCGACATAGACAATCTTCTGGAGGCGATGGAGTACGAGATGGGCAACAGTATCAAGGCTTTTGAGTCTCATTTAACTATCTTGTTGCTGCATCTACTCAAATACGATTATCAGAAACGAGTGTTAAAAGACCCTTGGGTGGAAAGTATGGTAGCCCATTTATGGGTCACTAGTATTGGGCAATCAAGAGTTCAGATCAATCGCCATTTAAAAGGTGACCGCTGTCTGGAATCCAAGGCTGATGAGCTGATAACCGACGTTTATCAAGATAGCAAAAAGCTTGCAGTTAAGGAGATGAATCAACACGCCCGTAGTGAAAGCCAGAAACTTGATAGAAGCAGCTTCCCAGACCAATGCCCGTGGACCTTTGAACAGATCATGACAGAAGACTGGCTGCCGGAGGTTTACAATGGCTGATTTATACAGAATTGACTACCACAAGTGGCTGGGGCAGCAACGAGAGTTATTGGCTCGGCGGCAGTTTGAACAGCTCGACATAGAGAATTTGCTGGAGGCCATGGAGTATGAGATGGGTAATCCTGCTGAGACTTTGGAGTCCTATTTGTCGGTATTGGTTTTACATCTTCTCAAATACGATTATCAGATACGAATTCTGAAAGACCCGTGGGTAGAGGACAGAGTGGCTCATCTTTGGAAGGTTAGCGTCATTAATGCCCGCTCCAAGGTTAAAAAGCAGATTTCAAAACATCCTCACCTTCAGTCTATAACTGGTGAGTCATTAGCTGAGGCGTACTTAGACGCTAAGAAAGATGCCGTTAAAGAGATGAACGTTCACGCCAGAAGCGAAGCACAACGCCTGAACAATAACAGTTTTCCCAAGGAATGCCCATGGACGTTTGACCAGATTATGACAGAAGACTGGCTACCGGAGACAGACAATGGCTGATTTATACAGAACTGACTACCACAAGTGGCTAGGACAGCAACGGGATTTGCTAGCCCAGCGACAATTTGACCAGCTTGACATCGACAATTTGTTGGAGGCTATGGAGCTACGAATGGGGGATTATGCCGATAATCTGGAATCTCATCTTGTTACTCTGGTATTGCACTTACTCAAGTATCAGTACCAAACCTTTGTTATTAACCCAAACCTGTATGAACCCAAGACTTTTAGAAGCTGGTTGATCAGTATTTCCAATGCACGTAACGACATTAGTGATTTAATTAAAAAACACCCACACCTACAACCCCGGCAGGACGAGTCTTTATCAAACAGTTACCCTAAAGCTAAAAAAAGAGCTATCGAGCAGATGAACCTATTCATAACCAACAAACGTTATCTTGTGAACAACAACAGCTTTCCAGACCAATGCCCATGGACGTTTAACCAGATTATGACAGAAGACTGGCTCCCCGACGACTAAAACAGCGCAGCAGCCCCAATCCCCGCCAACGTCCAAATGGTGCCAAAGAACCCACCCTGGTTCCGGGCACTCTGCTGAACCGTCGGCTGATTGCGCTGGCTTTCCAATGCGGCTGCCGAGTTAATCCCCTGCAAACCCTGACCCTGTGCGCTTCTGCCAAGATTCAACAAGTCTGTCCTCAGACTGTGCTGACGTTGTGCTGCCCTTCCCGCACGGTATTGGCGGCGACCATCCGGGAACCGCTCCGGCTCAGAGACCTCATGCGCTCCCGGGCCTGTTTCTGTGCCCCTGTCAGCCCGGCACCATACCCTGCCAGTTGACGATCCACCTGACCATTTCATTTTGATTCCCTTCTGTTAATTGCCTACATTGGAAGGGCAATGGAGGTATTTTATGGAAAACCTATACAAAACCGATTACACCCAATGGCTCAGCAAGCAACGGGAGTTACTGGCTCAGCGACAGTTTGACCAGCTCGACATTGACAATCTTCTGGAGGCGATGGAACGACGTATGGGCGATGAGGTTAAGGAATTACGCTCTCACTTGGTGATATTGCTGGTTCACTTGCTGAAATACGACTACCAGAAGCGGATTTTGAAAGACCCTTGGGTGGAAGACAAGGTTATTCAGTCATGGATGCCCAGTATCAGCAACCCTAGAAAACAGATTGAGCTGCACGTCGAAGAATATCCCCACCTGAGCAACCGTTTTGACGAATCACTCGAAAAAGCCTATCCGAAGGCTAAACGATACGCCATTGAAGAACTAAACCGCTATATCAGGATCAATAGCAAACGGCTGAACAAAAAAAGCTTTCCCGACCAATGCCCATGGAGCTATGAGCAGGTTACACAAATGGGATGGCTGCCCGACGACTAAAACAGCTCAGCAGCTCCAATCCCCGCCACCGTCCAAATGGTGCCAAAGAACCCACCCTGGTTCCGGGCACTCTGCTGAACCGCCACTGCCTCCAAAACACATAATCAGCTCTCCTTGCCAAAGTATCCGTTACAAGTCATGCAAATCACTAATGCTGATCAACTAAGTCCAATCCTGTGTCTGGACTAGCTTCCGGGTGTGTTCTTCTGTCTGCAGAGTCCGGATCGACGACGGACTGTTCTTGATCGTTCGTCAGCAAGGAGGCCGTGTCAAAATCTGTGACAGTTGTTTCTGTTTCAGAAGATCTCTGAGCAGAAGGGACAGGTGCTTCTGGCGAAGCTTTAGCTGAGCCATCTGACATGCTGGTGTGGGAATCATCTGGCTGCATCTTTGCGTCTTTTAAAATATAACCGACGCCGTAAAGCTCGCCATAAGATTTCAGGAACATCCAATGACGGTAGCCACCACTTGCATCACTTGTAGCCCCGGCGTCTGTGTTAGGAGAGGTGACGGTTGTTTCTGTTTCAGAAGATCCCTGAGCAGAAGGGACAGGCGCTTCTGGCGAAGCTTTCCCTGAGCCATCTGACATGCTGGTGTGGGAATCATCTGGCTGCATCTTTACGTCTTCAAAAATATAACCGCGACCGTACAGCGTGCCATAATTTTTCAGGAACATCCAGTGACGGTAGCCACCACCTGCACCACTTGTAGCCCCGGCGTCCGTGTCAGGAGTGGTGACGGTTGTTTCTGTTTCAGAAGATCCCTGAGCAGAAGTGACAGGTGCTTCTGGCGAAGCTTCCCCTGAATCATCGGATTTGCCAATGAGGTTTTCCAGCTTCTGTATAAGATGTCTTATGCCTATAACTTTAAATTTATCACCAATAGCATCCTGGGCGAGCACTAAAGCGTATCGCAGCTTCTCGAGTTCTTCCTGTGGCATATCTTTCGGAATCTCTTCTCCAGAATGTGCACTAAAAGAAAATGCACTAAATGTTACGCCTTCAGATGCATAAATTGCTGTAGCCTTTTCCCTGTCAGAGAAGGTCCAGCCTTGTCGCTCGTAGACTTCACTGACCTTGGCTAAAAGCAAAGAGATGTCATTCATTAAAGAGATATAAACATAATCAGACTCGTTTCTGTCTTCTGGAGGAGTTCGGGAATAATCGGTTGCTCTTTCCGGTGGGTCATTGTCTTCACCGCCTGAGCCAGCCCCAATACCTCCACCACTGCCGATATTACCTGCCCGAGAGTCAGTGGACCCGGAAGCAAGAGGTGCATCGGCAGGCTTTTTCACTTCACCTCCCTCACCTTCTTTTCCATTATCTGCATCCATAGGCTCTTCGGAGGAATAAGGATCGCTGATAATGGCCGCTTTACCATGTCCTGAATAGACCAGCCAGGCATATTGACTCAGGGGAACACAGTGACTGCTGCCTTTGCAGAAGCTTGTGTTGGGATAAGTGGGAAAAAGAGTCATGTCGGGAAAAATAAAATACTCATTTACTTCAGCCTGTTTCAGCACTCCCCCAGGGAAAGCTTCTTTTCCTTCCAAGCCGTCAGGATGTTCATTCAGGTGCTGGATCAGGTTGATAATCAGTTGAAGAACTTCCGGCATTAATAAGATAGCCGGGACCAGGAATGAGTGATAGGGTTCGGATATCTCAGAATCGCTGAATTCAGAAATAATGAACGTTTTTCCATGAAAAGAAAATCTCATGGTGTTGAACTGAGAATCAAACACCAGCCTTATCTTGTTCAGTCTGAGAATATCCAGATGATTCAGATAGACCTGCTCTAATGCAGATGTTGTTTTGGAAGTTCTTTCTGCGGTTTTAAATGCAGTGACGAAAACACCTTCATCAGGTTCAGAAATCTCAATAGAGGAGGAACCGGCAGTGGCAACATTTAATTGAAGAAATGTTTTTGTTTTACTCAAAGGGGACGCTTCGGGTTGATAAAACAAATTATCAGTCCATTGTGATTCAGGAAGTCCCAATACTTCTATAGGTGATAGATATAAGTCCGTTGTTTTGGGTTGGTAGTTATAAGAAATCGAATGATGGACCAGGTCAGACCATTGTCCTGCTTCACTGTAAAATGACACAAGGAGAGGGACTATCGGAAGCAACCGATACTGCATTTGTATACTCCACTTTAGTACCTAACCAGTTGGTTTCGCATATTCTGGACGGCGGCTTTTTCCATCCTTCTGCGTTCCAACTCTGGTTGCGTAGCTATGGCTACGCGCCCGTCGTTGCGCCTTGAAGGATGAAAAAATCCACTCGCCAGAATATGCGAAACCAACTGGCCAGGTAATTAATCAACATTATTTATGCAAAGGTTATTTTTAGCAGTAGTTGATCGATATGCAAAAAAATTGTTTTTTATTTGTCTTCCAGCCATTTGGCAGAACTGCTTTCAAGGTTTGTGACGATTTAGCTGATTACGCTTGGAGGTAAATATTTTTCAGGATACACTCATTCAATAGGTCAGCAAGGAAGCGCAACTGATGAAAATCAATCCGTCTTCTACTTCGACTGCACTGGACTATGGTGAAAACCCAAACAAAAGCTCAGGCGATCAGGGTGAAGGTTCTCAACAGGGTGGCGATGAGTATCAGCCTAAAGTCCCTCAAAAGGAGCGGGGGCTCAACTCTGCCCGAAATCTGCGATCCCGAAAAGCTTCAAAAAAACGCAATAAGAAGCGTGGGGCCCGAAAACTTTCTGAGCGTCGGGCCCGTCAAAAAGACAAAGACGAGTATCAAAATGGCAGCGAGTCTGATGTCTAAATCTCATCAATGTTGATGAGTAACCTCCTTTCTTTGGATGACATACCTTTGCGCAGCTCTCTGTTTTTTGAAGGGCCAGAACTGACTACGGGCTCTTCTTCATCCTTCGCTACCAGCAATGGAGCTGTGTCAGGAGGCACGACTGTTGTCTCTGTTTCAGCTGATTCCTGATCAGAAGTTGCAGGTGCTTCAGGTGGTGGTGTGGATGGTTTCTGGGACGCTTCCTTTGAGTCATCGAATTGAACGCTTTGGTCATTCGTCAGCTTCTTCCAGCTTCTTTTACCATGATTTATACGATAAAAACGGCCTCTGAAATTTGCGAATTTTTCTATCTGGACAGTCTCGATGCGTCTGTCTTTTGATGCATTACGATTCAGTCTGGCAATTGTAGACCTTTCCAGGTCAGACCTTGATTGAGCATCTCGCTCGTCAGCTTCATCATCTTCAGGTAGTAGGAAAGAGGTTTCGTCATCTTCAAATTCGTTTCTGTCTTCTGGAGGTGTTCTGGAATAATCTGTTGCTCTTTCAGGTGGATCATTTTCTTCACCGCCTGAGCCAAGCCCGACGTATCCATTTCGGACATTACCGACCCGGAAGTTAGTCAATCCGGCAGGTGCTGGTCTATAGACCGTTTTTTTCCCTCTATCGCCATTACCTCTTTTTCCTTTTTTTCCATCCATAGGCTCATCGGAGGAATAAGGATCACTGATAATGGCTGCTTTCCCATGCCCTGAATAGACCAGCCAGGCATATTGACTCAGGGGAACACAGTGACTGCTGCCCCTGCAGAAGCCTGTGTTGGGCTGAGTGGGAAACAGAGTCATGTCGGGAAAAATGAAATACTCATTCTCGTCAGCCTGTTCGAGCATTCCCCCGGGGAAAGCTTCTTCTCCCTCTATACCATAAGGGTGTTCATTCAGGTGCTGGACCAGATTGACAACCAGTTGCAGGACTTCGGGCATTAACAAGATAGCCGGGACCAGGTATGAGTGATAGGGTTCGAAAATTTCAGAATCGCTGAATTCGGAAATAATGAAGGTTTTTCCATGAAAAGAAAATTTCATGGTGTTGACCTGAGAGTCAAAAATAAGACTGATTCTGTTCAGTCTGAGAATATCCAGTTGATTCAGATAGACCTGCTCTAATGCAGGTGTTGTTTTGGAAGTTCCTTCTGCGTCTTTAAATGCACTGACGAAAACACCGCCATCGGCTTCAGAAATCTCAACACAGGAAGCACCAGCTGTAGCAATGTTCAATTGAAAAAGTGTTTTTGTTCCACTCAGGGGGGGTGTTTCGGGATGATAAAATAATTCATCGGTCCATGGTACTTTGGGAGCTTCCGACAATTGAAGTAAATGTGGAAGATTCCGGTCCATTATTATTTTGGGTTGGTTGTAATAATAAGAAGTTGAATACTGGGCTAAGTTAGGCCATTGTCCTGCTTCACTGTAAAATGACACAAGGAGTGGGACTATCGGAAGAAACCGATACTGCATTTGAATACTCACTTAATAAATTTTATTTATGATGACAATGTATTTAGCAGTAGTTGATTGATATGCAAGAAAATTGGTTTTTATTTGTTAGATGCTGCGACATCCTTCCTGATTCGGGTAGTTGAGCATTCAGCGGCCCTGTGGTCATATGGGCCGGTTATCTGCACAGATTGGGTTAATGGGAAGTGAGGCTATGGTGAAATCAGAAAACTACGATGTACTGGTGGTTGGCGCAGGTATGGTGGGTGCCGCAATTGCTTGTGCTCTGGGTCTCAAAGGTATTCGTATTGCAGTTTTTGACCGGGCCTTACCGTCAGCATTCAAACCTGATCAGTTGCCGGACCTGAGAGTGTCGGCACTGAGCTATGCATCAGAGCAGATTCTGAAAAACCTGGGAGTCTGGCCATACCTGCAAACCATGAGAATGTGCCCATACCGACGCATGGCTGTATGGGAGAAATTGCACTTTCCGCTCGGCAGTGAAACGGATAAGCGTCCTAATCAAACCGTATTCAACGCAGCAGATATCAGGCACGACCAGCTGGGTTTTATTGTCGAGAATCGCATCACTCAGCTGGGTCTTTTAAAAAGGCTCAAAGATGTAGAGTCGGTATCCTTGTTCGCCCCGGCAACTATTGAAAGTATGAATCTAAAGGGTGAAAAGCCTGAAATCATGCTGCAGGATGGAAGTGTATTTAAAGCGGATCTGCTTATCGGGGCTGACGGTGCCCAGTCCAGAGTCAGGGAGCAAGCCAATATTCGTCTTGACACTCGTGAATATGAGCAACAGTGTCTGGTGGCTACTGTAGAGATTGAAGGCGGCTTGCAGGACATTACCTGGCAGGCTTTCACGCCTACCGGACCGGAAGCCTTTCTGCCACTGCCCGATATCGACAGCAAAAGTTATGCGTCTATTGTCTGGTATAACTTGCCTGAGAATGTCCAGAAACTCATGAAACTTTCGGACACTGACTTTCTGGAAGAGCTGTCATCGACTTTTCCCAAAGAGTTACCACCGTTGCTTAAGCTGCACGGGAGAGGCTCGTTCCCGCTGGCCCGTCGTCATGCCATGAACTATTTCACTAATGGAGTAGTACTGGCAGGCGATGCCGCACACACCATCAACCCTCTTGCGGGTCAGGGGGTCAATCTGGGCTTTCAGGATGTTGCCTGGCTGGCAGAGGTACTGACTGATGCCTTTCAAGCGGGTGAGTCACTGGGTAGCCAGAAAGTGCTATCGCGTTACGAAAAAGCTCGTCGCAGAGACAATCAATTGATGATGAGTACTATGGATGCTTTCTACCTTGCTTTCAGCAACAACAGTTTGCCCCTGAAGGTTTTGAGAAACGTTGCATTGAGTCTTGCCGCTAAATCAAAGCCTGCCGTGAAGGAAGTCATGAAATATGCCATGGGCATTTCCGGGCGACAGGCTGAATTAGCAAAATCGTCGTAAATTTTTGACAGGGTAGGAAGTGTCAGAAAAAAGGCCTGAAAAAACAGGCCTTCATTTATTAGTGCACTTTAGTCCATTATGTCACTGCTTCAGACAACGTCTTTTGGAGAGCTCTGCCGCCGGACTGGAGGCCAGTGTAGCCACCAGATCTTTAGCAAAGTACTCTCTGACCTCACCAGTGTCCATCAGTACCTTGATCCGACCATTTCGCAGGCATTGATATAATCGCCCCTGCTCGCAGGTGATTCGATCTTTAACTATCAGATTTCCGGCCATCTTCCTAACCTTGTTACTCAACCATCTGAACGAAGTTCCCTGTTATGAAACTTGCCGTCACAGCTCTTTGAATGTTTCTCATCTCTGTCATCTTTACCCGCGAGGCTATTCCATACTGCTGATCAGGCATTAGAATCTCGGGAACCCATATTATCGGGCCTTAGTCCTGACTCTTTAGTGACAGTTTTGCTACAGATAAATTAATTGAAAAGTCCGAACCAAAGCGCCGATAAGGACGGTAATGAAGTCAGCGTTCGGAATGTTTATGAGCTTTCAATCAGGCATGTTAAGCCGACTTTTTTTACCTTCTATCATTGTAATGCTGATCTATGGTTTCTGGGTCAGCCCCGAATTTCGTGAGATAGCGGCTGGTGTTGCTATTTTTTTGTTTGGCATGGTTTATCTGGAGCAGGGCTTTAAGGTCTATACCGGAGGGCTTCTTGAAGCTCTGCTCAAGAAGACTACCGATAAGGTCTGGAAAAGCCTGTCCTTTGGTGTGATTTCCACCGCTTTTTTGCAATCCAGCTCTTTGGTTTCGGTTATCGTCATTTCCTTTCTCAGTGCCGGACTGATAGGCCTGACGGCAGGAATCGGGATTATTTTTGGTGCAAATCTTGGCAGTACAGCCGGTGCCTGGCTGGTAGCTGTTTTTGGCTTGAAGGTTAAATTGTCAACCTATGCCATGCCCCTTTTAGTGATAGGAGTGCTCCTGAAATCCAACAAGTACAAGAATATTAATGGATTAGGTTACATCCTTCTTGGTATAGGCTTTCTGTTCCTCGGTATCCACTTCATGAAGGTGGGCTTTGATGCCTTCAAAAGCTCCATTGACCTGGCTGAATTTGCCATGCAGGGCTTTTCGGGGGTGCTGGTGTATACCGGGTTAGGTATGCTGGCCACCATCATTATGCAGTCAACCAACGCAACAATGGTTTTGACATTCTCGGCTCTTGCTGCAGGTCAGCTCAGCTATGAGAATGCCCTGGCCCTGGCCATCGGCTCAAATATTGGCACCACGATTACGGCCATCCTTGGAGCCATCAGTGCCAACGCAGAAGGTAAAAGGCTGGCTGTTGCCCACCTTGCTTTTAATGTCGTCACGGCCACCATTGCTATTGCTGCTCTCAAACCTCTGATGGGCGCAGTGGACTATCTGGCTTCTGTTTATGGTATTGCCGCGAATAATTACACCTTGAAGCTGGCCATCTTTCATAGCCTGTTCAACATCATTGGTATCGTGACCCTTTTGCCCTTCCTCAATAAAATGGTGCATTGGCTACAGATGCTCTTTACCGAGAGCACTCCGCAGGTTCCATTAAATCTTGCGGGGGATGAATCTTTGAAGGTTGAAAGAGCTATTTACCTGAACCCGGTCACTCTCAGTTATCCCGATACCGCATTGAGAGCCATTACCAAGGAGTGTGGACATCTCTATCGCAATACTCTTGAGTTGATCTGTTATGGCATTTATCTCAGCGGTGAAAAGCTTCGTGAGTCTGACAACCTCGAAGAGTTGGTTCAGAGCTGGCGCAGGGATGACCAGCCCTGGACGATCAAGGAACTTTATATTCGCCACATAAAGGGTATCTATGCGGATATTGTCCAGTATTCTGGTGCCCTGGAAGGTAAACTCCCCAGGCAGCAAGCTCAGGAGCTGTTTGCCCTGAAAGTGGCCTGTCGTGATTTTGTTCAGGCCATCAAGCACGTCAAGCATATTTACAAGAACATGGGCAAATACACCCAGTCGGAAAATGAGCAGATTCGGGAACAGTACAATCAATTGAGGCTCTGTCTGGCTTCCGTTCTCAAGCTGGTTGACATTTTGGGCGTTCGTCGCAGTTACAGCCATATCCGTGAACATGCGGAACAACTGAAGAAAGAACTCAGGGAAAGAGACGGGCAAACCAACGAGACTCTGAACGAACTGATTCGCTCCGGACAGGTCGACCCATTTATTGCAAGCTCACTATTGAACGACAGCGCTCATGTTCACGATGCCTGCACAAACCTGATTGACGGTGCCGTCATCATGCTCACAAGGGACAGGGAAGAGTATCAGGAATTTGATATGTCTTCCGAACAGCCCCCCGATCCATCAGTTCACAGTTAATTTGAAGCCGACCTTATTCAGATACATTTTTTCTCGTTCAAAGTCGGCTGCTGTCAGGGGGTGATCTCCTAACCAACCTGATTCAAAGCTAACATTCAGAGTACGGTGACCCGCTTTTAAATCATAATGGGAGAAAGCCCCGTCCCGTATATGATTGAGCACAATCCCCAGACGCAGGAGCACAGTCAGCTTTAACAGCAGGTTGCTGTCTGAATGTTCAAGCAAGCCTTTCGGAATGGCTCTGCGATGCCCATGCACCAGCAGAGCCAGCTTTCTCTGCTGCTCTTTATTGAACCCCATCAGATCCGAGTGCTGGATCAGATAAGCGCCATGACGGTTGTATTGTGCATGTGAAATATCCAGGCCTACCTCGCACACCAGTGAAGCCCAGTTCAATAACTCCCGATCAGAAGCCACCAGTCCCCAGCTCTTTCTGACCTGATCAAAACAGGCCTGTGAGTAACGGTTAATCCCTTCTGCATTGGTCAGGTCAACATGATAGCGTTTCATCAATGCCGACAGGGTCCGGCCCCTGACATCCTCATGATGGTCCCGACCCAGCATGTCGTAAAGAACGCCCTCCCGAAGAGCACCCTCTGAGTATTGCATCCTTTCTATCTCGAAAGCGTCAAAACAGGCCATCAAAATGGCCAGCCCGGCAGGGAAGATAGCCTGCCGATCCGGTTTCAGGCCAGGGAAACGGACTCTGCCAGTGTGACTGAATTCCAGAACCTGACTTTTGAGCATGTCCATTTTTTCATGGGTAATAATTTCACCATGGCCCATGGCTGAGAGAATCGAACTCACTGCCCGAATAGAGCCAGAGGAGCCCACCGCATCCACCCAACCAAGATTTTTGTAGGCTTGTTCAATATTCAGGAGTTCCAGGCGCGCCGCATAATAAGCCGACTGAAAGCGCTCGGGGGACAGCTCTGCGCCGGGAAAAAACCGGTCGGTATAGGCAACACAACCCATATGAAGACTCTCGAGCAGTCTGGGTTCGAAGCGCTCACCTACAATCAGCTCGGTGCTGCCACCACCAATATCGACCACAACTCTACGATCATTGTCGTCTGATTGAGTCTGGGCTACGCCCAAATAGATCAGACGGGCCTCTTCCCGACCGGCAATAATTTCAACAGGATGATTGAGGATTTTTTCAGCTTTTTCGACAAAATCGCTGCTGTTCTTCGCTTTTCTAAGGGCATTGGTGCCAACGACCCTAAGTGCCTGAAAGTGCCTTCCGGACATATACTGGGCAAACTGTGCCAGGCAATTCAGTCCTCTTTTCATGGCCTGCTCAGAAAGACAATCATCCTCACTCAGACCGGCAGCCAACTGTACTTTTTCTCCAAGTCGTTCAATTGGCCTGATTTCCCCCTGTTCCACTCTGGCGACAATCATGTGAAAACTGTTGGAACCCAGATCAATAGCTGCCACGAGAGGCTGGCTGTTGGACTCAATACGACCCTGGTCTGTCATAATGTTCTTCTTCGACACTCCCGCAGCAATCAGTCCGGTTTTTTTCACCCGGGGCCCGTTGAGCTGACGGTTGGTTGAATAATCAGGCCATGACCAGACAATCAGTTTTTGTCATGCAAATCATGGTGCTGGCTAACATAAACCAGCAATATAACAGAAGGCTCTGGTTACAGCACATTTACTGTCAGCCGCACATTGTTGTATACCGGGCTGCTTGCGCTTAAAGCTTCTGTTTACAGGTTTTGGCAGAGATTTCGTGAAAGGAAAAAAGCCATACTTTCAAGTTTCTGATGATGAAAAATAAACATCCCATGAGTCATAAATTCGGCTGCAAAATCTGATTCATGCTGACAGCCGTATACAAATAATCATAACTCTGTAAACTACCACCCACAATAAAATCAGAGTGATCGAATTTGTTTCCGGGTTCATCCCTTTGCTATGATTCGTGCTCTGACATTAAGCAAAATGGCTAGGAGATCCATTCCATGAGCGAAATTGTCAATGTGACAGACGCTTCCTTCGAAGAGGACGTGCTGAAGGCAGAATGTCCTGTACTGGTCGACTATTGGGCTGAATGGTGTGGTCCCTGCAAAATGATCGCGCCCGTACTGGACGAAATCGCACTGGACTACGACGGCAAGCTGAAAATCTGTAAACTGAACATTGATGACAACGAAGCCACACCTCCAAAGTATGGCGTTCGAGGCATTCCAACACTGATGCTGTTCAAGGGTGGCAATGTTGAAGCGACCAAGGTTGGAGCCCTGTCCAAGTCTCAGCTGACAGCATTTCTTGATAGCAACCTGTAACAGAATCAATCTTACGGCTTTAGAGATTTCAGAAGCTTTCTGATACTCCCGGCCAGGAGATTTCTGGAAAAAATCAGCCGGATGAAGTCGAATCATCCAGCTGGTTTCACAGCATTGTGTGATATCACAAAGCAATGAGTCAGGATAGTCCGGCGCCCATCCATCATCGTCAGAATGAGGCTGATGAAAATCAAAAACACAGATACGAAATAGCTGTTTTCATGCTTGCTCCGAAGGGAAATATTTCTCAACAAAAAGTTTCTGAAAAGTTGACGTAGCAGGAGTTCTTGATTATTTTCCAGAAAAGGATATAGACTGTTAATTCGGGAGTTATTAGATCTGCTTGTTTCAGGTAAGCCTGTTGGATGCTTTTCTGGAGCTTTGAAGGTCCTTCTGAACAGCAGTAGTGGATACTCCGGCCACGTTTGTTTCGAGCTTGCCTTTACGATGTGGTTACAGCTTGAAAGCCGTTTTTATGAGCTTAGGCAGGCATCGATATTAAACGATGCTGAAAATAATAATCTCAATAATATCTGATCTTCCTGCAACTACGACGGCCATTACCTTTCAATTTAACGTTCGCGAACTCTTATGCATCTTACCGAACTGAAAAAAAAATCTGTTCCTGAACTTCTGGCGATCGCTAATGAAATGGGCCTTGAAAATCTGGCCCGTTCCCGGAAGCAGGACGTAATCTTCTCAATCCTGAAGCGCCACGCCCGCAGCGGGGAAGACATCTATGGCGATGGTGTTCTTGAGATCCTGCAGGATGGCTTCGGCTTCCTGCGTTCTTCCGACAGCTCTTATCTGGCAGGTCCTGATGATATTTATGTTTCACCCAGTCAGATTCGTCGATTCAATCTGAGAACCGGTGATAGCATTGCGGGTAAAATTCGACCACCTAAAGAGGGTGAACGCTATTTCGCACTGCTAAAAGTCAATGAAATTAATTTTGACCAGCCAGAAAACGCCCGTAATAAAATTCTATTTGAAAACCTGACCCCGCTGTTTCCACAGGATCGTCTGGTCATGGAAATGGGTAACGGCTCCACCGAGGATTTAACAGGCCGAATTATCGACCTGGTGGCTCCAATCGGTAAAGGTCAGCGTGGTCTGATCGTGTCCCCCCCTAAGGCTGGTA
The DNA here is from genome assembly GCF_049310145.1 of Endozoicomonas sp. ALD068. Taxonomy (NCBI): domain Bacteria; kingdom Pseudomonadati; phylum Pseudomonadota; class Gammaproteobacteria; order Oceanospirillales; family Endozoicomonadaceae; genus Endozoicomonas; species Endozoicomonas sp. ALD068. The sequence goes on along the minus strand of NZ_JBLYNU010000004.1, from coordinate 5,230,358 downwards.
AGACCCTGATGCTGCAGAATATTGCAGCTAATATCACCCGTAACAACCCCGAATGCCACCTGATCGTTCTGTTGATTGATGAACGTCCAGAAGAAGTGACCGAAATGGCTCGTTCCGTGCGTGGTGAAGTGGTGGCCTCGACCTTTGACGAGCCTCCGTCACGACACGTGCAAGTGGCTGAAATGGTTTTGGAAAAAGCCAAGCGACTGGTTGAGCATAAGAAAGACGTGGTGATCCTGCTGGACTCCATTACCCGCCTGGCTCGTGCCTACAACACAGTTATTCCTTCTTCCGGTAAAGTTCTGACCGGTGGTGTTGATGCCCACGCTCTGGAGCGTCCCAAACGTTTCTTTGGTGCTGCCCGTAACATCGAGGAAGGTGGCAGTCTGACCATTATGGCTACCGCCCTGGTGGACACTGGCTCGAAAATGGACGAAGTGATCTTCGAGGAATTCAAAGGTACTGGTAACATGGAACTGAACCTCGACCGTCGCATCGCTGAAAAGCGCGTTTTCCCTGCCATTAACTTCAACAAGTCCGGTACTCGTCGTGAAGACTACCTGACCACAGAAGAAGAATTGCAGCGCATGTGGATTCTGCGCAAGATCCTGCACCCAATGGACGAAATCGGCGCCATTGAATTCCTGCTGGACCGCATGAAGCACACCAAGACCAATGAAGAATTCTTCCAGTCTATGAAGCGGAAGTAATCCATCATTATCCGGGGACAGGTCAGCCTGTCCCCATCTTCTCTCAGCCTCAGCTTTAACTTCCAATGAAATACAGGGACCTACGGGACTTCATCAAGCTGCTGGAAAAGCAGGGTGAACTCGTCAGAATCAAGACCGAAGTCGATCCGTATCTGGAAATGACCGAAATCAGCGACCGAACGCTTCGCAAGAAAGGGCCGGCACTGCTGTTCGAAAATCCAAAAGGTTATGACATGCCGGTACTGGCCAATCTGTTTGGCACAGAGCGCCGGGTGGCTCTGGGTATGGGGCAGGATAATGTCAGTGCGCTGAAGGAGGTAGGTCAGCTCCTGGCATATCTTAAGGAACCCGATCCACCCAAGGGCTTCCGTGATGCTTTGACAAAGCTGCCTGTCTTCAGACAAGTGTTGAACATGGGGCCCAAAGTGGTCAGTAAAGCCGTCTGTCAGGAAGTCGTGCTCAAAGGTGATGAGATAGATCTGAACCGGATTCCTGTTCAAACCTGCTGGCCCGGCGATGCGGGCCCTCTGGTCACCTGGCCTCTGGTCATCACCAAAGGCCCTGGAAAGGATCGACAGAACCTCGGAATTTATCGCCAACAGCTGATTGGTAAAAACAAACTGATCATGCGCTGGCTCTCTCATCGTGGCGGTGCTCTGGACTTCAGGGATTGGCAACAGCAATACCCTGATAAACCTTTCCCCGTAACCGTAGCTCTGGGTGCTGATCCGGCTACCATCCTGGGGGCAGTGACCCCTGTGCCTGACAGTCTTTCAGAGTATGCCTTCGCGGGCCTGTTAAGAGGCAGTAAAACCGAACTGGTTAAAAGCATCACCAACGATCTTCAGGTACCTGCCAGTGCCGAGATTGTTCTGGAAGGGCATATCTATCCGGGAGAGATGGCGGACGAAGGCCCGTTCGGTGATCACACCGGTTACTACAACGAAGTGGAGCGTTTCCCGGTCTTTACCGTAGAGTGTATTACTCACAGAAGAGATCCCATTTATCACAGCACTTACACAGGCAGGCCTCCCGATGAGCCCGCTATCCTGGGAGTGGCCCTGAATGAGGTATTTGTTCCCATTCTGAAAAAGCAGTTTCCGGAAATCGTGGACTTTTATCTGCCTCCGGAAGGCTGTTCTTACCGAATGGCGGTGGTGACCCTGCGTAAGGAATACCCGGGTCATGCCAAGCGAGTCATGCTCGGTGTATGGTCATACCTCAGACAATTTATGTATACCAAGTTCGTTGTTGTCACCGACGATGATGTCAATGCCAGAGACTGGAACGATGTCATCTGGGCCATGACGACTCGAATGGATCCCAAGCGGGACTGCGTCTTTGTTGAAAACACTCCCATTGATTATCTGGATTTCGCTTCACCCGTTGCAGGTCTTGGTTCCAAGGTGGGTTTTGATGCTACGAATAAATGGTCCGGAGAAACCGATCGGGAATGGGGGCAAACCATAACCATGACGCAGGAAGTCAAGGAACGGGTTGATGCACTCTGGGGTGATTTGGGTATAGACTGAAACAATTACAGCTCTTGATTATCACTCGGTTACCCGAGCTAGCAGCCTGTCGGACTCAAGCGCCCGTAGCGAGGATTGCGAGAAATTGAGGATAAAAATTTCTGCTTCTGAGGAGAATAGCGGGGCTATTTGACGAAGAGGCAGGAATTTTTAGACCAATTTATCGCAACCGCACGACTGCACGGATGCAGGAGCTAGAGCAACGCAGGAGCAGTTGCCGAGTAGGGCAGACAGGCTGCTAGTTACTTCTTAATACGGTCATCAGGGAAACCCCGGGCATTCCTGCTGGCTGTGATATTCGGGAGGGAGGTATTGTGCAGATAAGCGAGTCTTCCAGGCTGCGGTGCTCAGTTGCCGATACTCAGCTTCTCAGTTCCGACATTTACCGTATCAAACTGACTGCTGAGTCAGACTGCTTTCCTGGCTATTATCCGGGTCAGTATCTTGTTGTTCACCTTCAGAATAATGAAAACAATTGTTTTTCTATTGCTTCAGCGCCGCAAAAAAACCAGCAGCATCTGGAGCTGCATATTCAACAGCTGAAAGGCAGTCCAAACTCTCAACAGCTCTTTCGGGAAATAAAAGAAGGTGTGCTGAACGTCAGTTTGCCTCTAGGGAATTGCCATCTCCCTGACTCAATCGACAAACAGCAGCCCCTGCTTTTCGTTGCCGCCGGCACAGGCTTCTCCCAAATGAAAAGCATGATTGAGTATTGCCTGCGTCACCATCATCACGGTGAGATGCATCTTTACTGGGGAGCCAGAACACCTGCAGACTTCTATCTGCCCAACCTCCCTGTGCAATGGTCTGGCCAGGGCGTTCATTATCATCCGGTAGTCAGTGAAACCCATCATGAAGATGACTGGTGTGGGCGCCATGGGCTGCTGTATGAAGCGATTCTGGTCGATCGCGAAAAGCTGCTCGATTGTCAGACCTATATCAGTGGCTCACCACAAATGGTTTATACGACATATGACGTAATGATTGGAGACGGATTCCCGGAAAAAAACCTGCACTCTGACGTTTTTGACTACGCACCAAGAAAATAATATCGTCACGAATCTTGCTACCCTTCTGAATTGCAAATATAAACCCTGACCCATTAGCACAGTAATAAAAAACACTGCCGTAATTTATGTGCAACGAATGGTAATTGCGCAACTCTTGTCTATATTCATAGTCGATCGTCATAACACCCAATCAATATACGGAGATTTTATGCAATCTTCCGCTGCCAAAGTTCAGCAGACGGCTGTGAGAAGCAGTCGTGTGCGCCAGAAAAATATTAAGGTCATATTGCAAGCTGCAGAGGACGAATTCGTTCTTAGTGGCTTCAAAGGAGCTTCAATCAGGGATATTGCAACCAGAGCCGGGTTGCCAAAAGCCAATATTCATTATTACTTCAACAGCAAGGTCGATCTGTATGGTGCTGTTCTTGGCCATATTATGGAACTCTGGGAAGCGGTTTTTTCCGGCTTGAACATAGAGGATGATCCGGCTTCAGCCTTTCGTCAGTACATACAGGCAAAAATGCAATACTGTCTGGCTCACGCCAACGCTTCCCGTATATTCAGCAGTGAGATCATTCATGGTGGGCAACATCTTAAAGAACATTTTGAGTACTTCAAGTCATGGATCAAAGAGAAATCACGAGTTATTGAATCTTGGATAGAGCGAGGCAAAATGGACCCTGTCGACCCTTTGCACCTGTTATTTACCATCTGGGCTACCACCCAATATTATGTGGATTACAGCCCACAGGTAGCCTGTGTTATTGGTAAGGAGGCTCTGTCCGATGAGGATTTAGAGGCTGCGACAGAGCATCTTTGCAACCTCATCATCAAGGGGTGTGGGATCAGAAGTCGCTGATCGCAGTCACTGGGTGCAAAGACCGTCATGGGTTTTTAACGGTCGTCAGCGACGGCTATAAAAACCTGTGACCGGATGACTCAGGCATCGAGCTTAACAATCCTCCTCCTCCTCCTCCTCCTCCTCCTTGTTCGCCCGAATAACCTCAACACTGTCCACTTTCTGGAAGCCTCGGGGCAGCTTATTGCCTCTGCGACCTCTCTCTCCGTGGTAATGCTCAATATCTGCCGGTTTCAGAGTCACATGCCGTTTGCCGGCGTAGAGAACCAGAGCATCGCTCGAGTTCATCACCGCCAGATGAACCATCAATTCGATTCGATCCGATGCCCGTGCCGCAGGAATATTAATGATCTTGTTACCTTTGCCTCTTGCCAGCTTGGGTAATTCAGATAGCGGGAAGATCAGCATACGCCCTTCGTTGGTAATGGCAGCCAGCACCTGGTCTTCGCCCGTTACCGGTATAGGTGACATGACCCGGGAATACTTGGGCAAAGTCAGCAGAGCCTTACCGGCTTTGTTCTTGCTGACCATATCAAAATGCTGAACGACAAAGCCATAACCAGCATCGCTCGCCAGCAAATAACAGTCATCATTGTCACCGACACACAGCCCTTCAAAGGTCGCCCCGGAAGGTGGATTGACACGCCCGGACAGCGGCTCACCCTGGCCTCGCGCAGAGGGAAGAGTATGAGTTAGAACAGAATATGCACGACCAGTAGAGTCTATAAATACCGAAGACTGGTTACTCTTGCCCTTGGCAGACAGTCGATATCTATCCCCTGCCTTGTAGTTGAGACTGGCGGGGTCAACCTCATGTCCTTTGGCACATCGCACCCAGCCTTTTTCAGACAGCACGACAGTCACTGGATCAGATGTCATCAGGTCAGTTTCCGAGAGAGCCTGGGCTTCCTGTCGAACCTTCAAGGGTGAACGACGATCATCACCAAACTCTTCGGCATCGGCCTTGATCTCTTTTTTGACCAGGGTTTTCAGTCGACGCTCGGAACTGAGGGTCAGCTCAAGATTTTTGCGTTCGTTTTCCAGCTCTTCCTGTTCAGCACGAATCTTGATCTCTTCCAGTTTGGCTAACTGGCGCAGCTTGATTTCCAGAATGGCATCGGCCTGAAGCTCGGAGAGGCCAAATCGAGTCATTATGACTTCCCTGGGTTTGTCCTCATTGCGGATAATTTCGATGACTTCATCAATATTCAGGAAGGCTGCCAGTAAACCTTCAAGAATATGAAGTCTGGCCAGTACTTTATCCAGACGGTGCTGCAGACGACGTCTGACGGTGTCGGTTCTCCAGACCAGCCACTCCTTCAGCAGGGTATCCAGAGCCTTGACCTGAGGCTTGCCATCGACACCGATCATGTTCATATTGACCCGGTAGGTCTTCTCAAGATCGGTTGTGGCAAACAGATGGTTCATCAAACCATCGACATCAATACGGTTGGAGCGGGGAACAACCACCAGTCGGGTAGGATTCTCATGGTCTGATTCGTCCCTCAGGTCTGCGACCATGGGCAACTTCTTGGCCTGCATCTGGGCGGCTACCTGCTCCAGAATTTTGGCTCCGGAAGCTTGATAGGGCAGCGCTGTAACAATGATTTCTCCGCCTTCCTGCTGATAGACGGCTCTCATTCTCAGAGAGCCTCGTCCCTGCTCGTAAATCTTCAGAATTTCTTCGCGGGGTGTGATGATTTCAGCTTCGGTGGGGAAGTCAGGCCCCTGAACATGCCCAACAAGCTCGGCAGTGGTTGCCCCCGGATGATCCAGCAGATGAATACAGGCGTTTGCGACTTCTCTCAGGTTGTGAGGAGGGATGTCGGTCGCCATACCCACCGCGATACCGGTGGTACCGTTCAACAGCAGATTGGGCAATCTGGCAGGCAAGATGGATGGCTCTTCCAGTGTTCCGTCAAAGTTAGGTACCCAGTCTACCGTGCCCTGTGCCAGTTCACTGAGCAGAACGTCAGAATAACGAGTCAGTCTGGACTCGGTATAGCGCATGGCGGCAAAAGACTTGGGGTCATCCGGCGACCCCCAGTTACCCTGACCATCTACCAGCGGATAGCGGTATGAGAAGGGCTGCGCCATCAATACCATGGCTTCGTAACAGGCAGAGTCGCCATGGGGATGAAATTTACCCAGAACATCACCCACCGTACGGGCTGACTTTTTAAACTTGGCGGTATTTTTCAGTCCCAGCTCACTCATCGCATAAACAATACGACGTTGTACTGGCTTCAGGCCGTCGCCAATGTGGGGCAGAGCGCGATCCAGAATGACATACATGGAGTAATTCAGGTATGCGCTTTCTGTATAGGCCCTCAGTGACTGACGTTCTATTCCATCATCACCTATGAAGGTCTGTTCCATTCTCTATAAACCTTGGGAGCTTTAAAAATGAGCTAATCGGGATATGATAATACCCTGATCGCAGATAGGACAGTGGAATGGGCTCATTCATCCCTCTGAATATATTGAAACGTATGGATTCTCCCAGCCCTGAACCTCGGCAATACGAGCATTACGCTCAATTTCCCAGGCGGTTGCCGGATAGAGCCGATCCCAGGACTCATAGAGCTTTTTCTGACTTTTACTGATTCTGAAGGCGTAACGGCTTGCCATATACAGATAGATACGGGCAATCTTGCCTCGTTTTGTTATCGGTGGTTGTGCTTTTCGCTCCTTGAAATTGACTTTAAAGTCACACTGGCCATACATTTTGGGCGTATCTTGCAGAAAGCCAAAGCGGTAGTTGGATCGATCGCCATTCACCTCTCCTATGGCGGGCACCAGATTGTGGAGATCCGATTCCATTTTGCGAAAATCGGGATTCTTTCTACAGAGCTTACGGCCCCCTTCCTGCCAGCACTGGAGCTGATGACCAAATTCCCAGGCCGGTACAACATGTTCCCACTCAATCCTTGAAGCACGGTTTGGTTGTTTTCGTACCTTGTAGTCGCAGGATTCCAGGTCAGGCACCAGTTTCTTGCCGCGGACGGTTATATCGCAACCGCAATAAAAACTGGTGAGGTGATCGGAATAGATTTTCACCGCTTCCCGCTTGGCCTGAGAAAAACTGGCGGGTGCAGACCAGGCAGAAAAAGGAAGCAGAGCAACGGAAAATACAACCAATAAACGAGAAGCAATGGACACGAATCAGACTCGGACATAAAAGACACAGGTCTTATTTTATTAAAAATTAGCCCTGTAATTCCATATATGTTGCAGAATAGCCCTGACGTCTACTAAGTACCTGGCCAGTTGGTTTCGCATATTCTGGCGAGTGGATTTTTTCATCCTTCAAGGCGCAACGACGGGCGCGTAGCCATAGCTACGCAACCAGAGTTGGAACGCAGAAGGATGGAAAAAGCCGCCGTCCAGAATATGCGAAACCAACTGGTTAGGTACTTACGTATTGCGGCATCATAAAGACTGGCTGACACGGAAGAGTAGAAACCGATGAAAATTGTCATTGCCCCCGATTCCTTTAAAGAGTGTCTAACGGCTGCCCAGGTAGCCTCTGCGATCGAAACCGGCTTTAAGGAAATTCTTCCTGATGCACAGTGCGTCAAAGTACCTGTTGCTGACGGTGGCGAAGGAACACTTCAGTCACTGGTTGATGCCACGGGTGGACATTTTATAGAAGTGCCCGTCACAGGCCCTCTGGGTCATCAGATTCAGGCTGAGTTTGGCATACTGGGTGACGGCACAACCGCTGTCATTGAAATGGCCAGGGCGTCCGGACTGGAGTTGGTAAGTCCTGATCACCGTGACCCGATGATTGCGACCACACAGGGTACCGGTGAGCTGATCCTGAGTGCGCTGGACAGGGGCGTCGAGAAAATAATTGTCGGGATCGGTGGCAGTGCAACCAATGATGGTGGTGCCGGTATGATGCAAGCTCTGGGGGTTCGTTTATTGAACGACCAGGGCAAGGAGCTGCAATGCGGTGGTGGGCAGTTATCAAGCCTGAGCAAGATCGATACCTCTAACCTGGATCAGCGCCTGCAATCAGTAGAGATTATTGCTGCCTGTGATGTTGATAATCCGCTGACCGGTGACAATGGAGCTTCCGCTATTTTTGGTCCGCAAAAGGGAGCAACACCCGATATGGTCAAAGTTCTGGATCAGTCCCTTGGCCATTTTGGCCTGATTATGGAACGCGACCTGGGTGTCTCTGTCTGTGACAGGCCGGGTGCCGGAGCAGCGGGTGGCATGGGGGCGGCATTACTGGGTTTTCTCAATGCCCGGCTGGAGCCAGGTATTGAAATCGTCATGGCTGCTGTTGACCTGGCTGAAAAAGTCAAAGGGGCCAATCTGGTCATTACAGGTGAAGGCCGCATTGATGGTCAGACTGCTCAGGGAAAAACCCCAGTGGGTGTGGCCCGTATTGCCAAATCATTGGATCTTCCGGTAGTGGCATTGGCCGGTTCAGTTGGGCAAGGGGCAGAGGCCGTTTATGCTCAGGGGATCGATGCCTTGTTTCCTGTAGTTCACGGAGCGGTGACTCTTGAGCAGGCACTGATGAAAGGAGAAGAAAACCTGATCAGGGCTGCCAGAAATCTGGCTGTAGCTTTGACAATGAAGCTCTAGGAGCCTGACCGAGAATAGCGCAACCAGACCAACAGAAGTTTTCCCAAATCTTAAAATGAGCAAAAAATATCCAATTATTAGTGGGATTTTGCTCATTTTTGCATATTTATGCCTTCTCACAGCCTCTATGCTGCCTTTTTAGCCTCTTTCAAATCTTCAAGACGGATTGACCTCGTGGAAGCCGCTTTTACAAATTTTTTGATATTATGCGCAGTGCATACCAGTGAAAATTCCGCTGAAACTTTTTCTTTGCCGCGGAGACTGAACCCTCGGAAACCAGATTCTTTTATCTGTCCAAATGGTGGCTCCGCAATAACTTTACGACGCTCATATATGGCTTTCGCACCGGCTGTCTCCATTTTCTTATTCATAGCCTGACGTGCTTTTTCAAACTTATCGGTACGGATAACCCTGCCAGCCTCTTTCTTTGAATCACTGCAATTCCGACGATAAGGGCATTCCCTGCATACCGTCTTGTTTGCCCGGTAGCTTTTTCTTTTGCTTTTGCTGGCCGGGTTCGTTACCAGCTTTTCCCCTGCCGGACAGATAAATACATCAGCTTCGGAATCATACGCAAAATCCGCTTTGACAAACTTCCTGTCAGAGCTTTCAAGGTCGTCAGCGGCAGGCTTCTCCGCCTTGTCGGTTGCGATATAGGCATCAATCTCATGTCGCTCGACTGTATGTAAGTTTGACCCTGAGAAGTAACCATTATCCATACTCCACTTATCTACAGCCGCGCCATCAGTGGCTCCTGATAATGCCCTCAGCGCCGGCTCCACTTCCTGTACATCGTTGGCGTGTTGGCTGACATGCTGGCCAACAATGATCTGGTTATCGGAATCAACTGTAATTTGAGCATTGTAGCTGTACTCACAATACCCCTTCTTGCTCATCACGCGGGCATCGTGATCTGCAAAACTGATCTGCTTTTTGTCGTCTATTGGTTTGTCTGGATTTAAAGCTTTTTCACGTTCTTCAAGTGCTTTCTTGGCCTCTTTGATTTTTTTCAGGCGCTCTTCTTTAAACTGGAGGTCTTCAGGAATGCTGTAACCATTGGTTGCTTTGTAGGCGTCATCTTCTTCCTGATCACACTGACTGGCTTTTTTGATCAGCTCATCCACTTCGGCACTGAGTTCTGCCTCTTTCGCTTTGAGCCTCCCGTAGCTCATGGCCTTGTGTTTTGAGCTGTTGGCTTTGAACTTGGAGCCGTCCAGGCTGATATGACCCAGTGATGCCATTTTGAGTTCAATGGCCAGTTTGACTGACTGTTTGAAGCAGTCATGGAAAAACGACAGATTATCCTTACGAAAGTCACCAAGAACCCTGAAATTCGGGCAGTTCATTTGTGAGATATACATGAACGCCAAGTCTTGTCGACACCGTCGCTCAATCTCACGGGAACTGAAAACACCATGGCTGTATGCGTAGATCAGAATAGCGACAATGAGCTTTGGAGGGTATGCGTGCTGACCAAGGTGGTGATATTTTTTTTCGACTTCAGACGTATTAATGTTCTGAAAAATGCTTTCATAAATAAAACAATCATGATCTTTGGGAAGCAAATCGAAAACGTTGGTTGGGAACAGCAGATGCTGATCAAACTCAACAGGACTGTCCTTAAACTTTGGTGGTGGTGACATTTGGCATAATCAGAGTTGGTTTAAGGCTTATCATAACAGATAAGCCTATTCTCGGTCAGGCTCCTAGCAGCCTGTCGGACTTAAGCGTCCGTAGCGAGGATTGCAAGAAACAGAGATTTTTAGACCAATTTATTGCAACCGCAGTAGGACAGTCTTAAGTCCGACAGGCTGCTAGAACACTCAAGAGTGTGGGAGCGAATTGTTAGAGTTTTTTGACAGTCTCATAGTTTAAAACTGTGATTTACAAGACTAGCGCGAGAGTTGCAATCAGGCATCAGGGTTTAACGCGGTCTTTGATTTTTTAATCCTTCAGTCCCTGGCAATAGAGGGTGTCGCAAAACTCCAACAGCTTGTTCCCATGCTCTGAGGTCGTCATTCCCGCGAAGGAGGCTGTCGCAAAACTCTGGTTCCCATGCTCCAGCGTGGGAACGAGTTGTTAAGGAAGTCGTCATTCCCGCGAAAGCGGGAATCCAGCCCCAACAGTGGGACTCCGCCTTCTCAGGGATGACAAGGCCAGGGGGCACCGGGCAGGATGGTTCTGGTGGTGAGTCAGTGTGGATTCCCGCCTTCGCGGGAATGACGAGAATGAAGTCGGGAATAGCGAGAATGAAGTCTGGAATGACGGGAGTCAACTCGTTCCCACGCTGGAGAGGCTTTTGCGACAGCCTCGAAGGCGGGAATCCAGCGCCAACGGTGGATCTCTGCCTTCTCGGGAATGACGAGAATGAAGCCGGGAATGACGGGAGTCAACTCGTTCCCACGCTGGAGAGAGTTTTGCGACACCCTCCAATAGCGTGAGAAAGACCTGAAATTTTGGAAATCGCATTCACAAACAAATAATTTGATCTATTTTTACCCATTGGCCTGAGTAAGTCGTAACCTGATCTATTTTCCAGGCGTTCCGGAAATCCGACAGCTTGATCGGAATCAGGCCGGTAAAGAACAATAAGAGTTATACCAGTCGTATTTTCTAACTCCCATGATGAGCGTGGAGATTTGAGCCTTAGCTATGGCGACGATCGCCAACGCAGGATTAAGGCTAAAATCTTCAGCGCAATAGGGAGTTAGACAGTTCGATTGGTATTAAAAGAAAAATACTCTGCAACGAATTGCCTATTGCTGAACACTTTTAAGAATGAAGTCTAAAAATATCATTAAGGTAGGTCTGCTGCTCACCTTATTCCTGAGTCCGACACTCCGGGCATTGACGCCTTCAGTCGTGATCGTAGGTGGTGGGCCGGCAGCCATGACGGCCGCCCAGACGATTGCCAGATACAACCCAATGGTCAGGATACGGGTGATAAAAAGTCATAAGAGTCAGGGGCAGCTTGAAGGGGCGGGTACTATTGAGAACTGGCCAGGTAGCCTGACAATCACAGGGAGAGGCCTGCAACAGTTGATGGAAGACAAGGCAAGGAGCAGTCCTAATGTCCAAATCATTGAAGATCATATCGTTGCCACTCAACTGAAGGGAAAAATGAAGATTTTACAGGGGGAGCGCTCCGTCTATTATGCGCCCCTTGTTATATTGGCATCGGGGGCAAAACCGAACCTGCCGACGATTCTGGAGCCCTACAAAGGCAACGGAGTATTTACCTGTACCGATTGTGATGGTCCCAGGTTTGCGGAAAAAGATGTTCTGGTGGTGGGTGGAGGAGCCTCAGCCATTGAACAGGCCATCAGCCTGCTCAGCCTCAATGCCAACAAGGTGCATCTGGCCGTTCAAGGCAGTAGCTTCAAGGCAGAAAGCATCTTGATTGATCTTCTCTACAATGCACTGGAGAGAAGAAAGAAGGCTCTTTTTCTCTATTTCGAACATAATCTGGAGTCTGTTTACATCAATCAGGATGGCTTGTTAAATGCCACTACATTGAGTTTTGAGGGTGGCAGGCGCAAGCTGAGTCTTCCCATTTCTGGCGTGTTCTCAGCCATCGGACAGAAACCTCAATCCAGTATGTATCCTGATATTTGTCTGAATAACAAGGACTATATCCAACGTTATGATCTCAACCAAACCCCATGGTCCCAGCCCTTGATGAAGAGCAGCATACTGACACTGGGTTCTGTTGATAGCCCCTTTGTTACTCTCCTGATGGCTGCTGCCAGGGGAACCATCACTGCCCAGTGGCTGAATAAAATGGTGACAAAAAGTATCTGGCCGAAAAGGAGGGTCGCTATTCTTGGCGCAGGGATTGGCGGAAAAACCGCTGCTTTATATGCCAGTCGATCGGGATTTGATGTTGTTCTCATTGATACCCGAAACAGAAAGTCATTGAAAGGCTTCTGGCCAGTCCCCGACAATGAATCCAGCCTGCTCACAAGTCTGGATAAGCAGCTTCTCAAGTTATCCGTTTCTGCAACAACCGTAGATACCATTACCTTGACGCCTTTAGAAAATCTCTACCATGTTCAGGCTGACAGCCGTTCCATCGTGGTGGATGGCGTCATTGCAAACACACTGGAATACGAGCCGGAGAGCCTGGGAATTGGCTCAACAGCGCCCGAGAGTCTGGATAACGAATACCGTTGGAGCCATACCTGTCAGAGCGGCGTGCTGACTGCCGGGGATGTTGCTGTCCAGCACGACCTGCCCAGACAAGCAATAACGGCCTCTTATTCTGGCTACCTTGCCGGCTTGCGGGCACTGGAGGAAATCCTGATTATGGAAGCGCAAGAAGCTCTTCTCGATAGACCCTGAGCAACAACCGTCCAGCCTGTTCATTATTTGTTGTGGGGAAAGACAAAGAAAATGCATGGGCCGGTGGCATTTTTGTTAGTTGTTCTTAACAAGAAGTTCTTAACTTTTACTCTAAAGCCGACTTTACTTCACAGCGTTAATTTTGAACATTTTTTCTCATCGAGGACAAATACTCACTTCGAAGACTCCGAGCATGAATAGAATAGATAATAACAACAGCGTTGGCGGTTCAGTTCCCCAGAGACCTTTTCAATCTACATTGGCGCAAGCACCAACTGGGGTCAGTGAGGGCAGAAATGTCACTCTATCTGACGAGAGTAAACCTTCACTGCTCCATTTGTCCGTCGACACACATTTGCAAATTATTGGCTGTTTGAGGCTTAGGGATATTGCCCGTTTAAAACAGGTATCTACCTACTTTCGAGAAGTGATTCAAGAAGATAATTCGCTGGCAAAGGCGTGGTATCGGCGTTTTTCTTCAAGGCACCAGTTTCTACTTAGTACAATCGTCACTTCTAAAGACGATGATCAGCTCCGTTGTTGGATGGAGCGGTTTATAAACGATAAAGATTTAATCGAATCTCTCATACAACGCCGAAGCAGTCCTCATTTACCTGCTCTGCTTCATTTCACTAATGCTGAACGAAAGTCTCAATTTAGAGCCTTTAAGTTAGCGACAAAAACCACTATTTCAGATGATGGCCTTGTCAACTCGGCCTGTTTCAGCGCTGATGTTCGCCATATGGTGACTGCCAGTTATAACGGCACGGCGAGAATCTTTGGCCTGGAGTCCGATGGATCATGGAAACCAAAAGTCCTCATTCTTAACTGCCATTCATCATGTTCAGCCAGCTTCAGCGCCCATGGCCGCCATTTAGTAGTCTCCACTTACAACGGTACAGCGCGTATCTATAGTCAAGAGGTCGATGGTTCATGGGAACGAAAAGCCGTTATTGTTCATGAGGACTCTGTCTATTCAGCCACCTTCAGTTCCGATGGTCGCTATTTGGTAACCATCAGTGCAGATGGCGAGGCGAGAATCTACGGTCTGGAAGCTGATGGTGCATGGGTAAAAAAAACCGTCATTTTTCATCAGGATCACTATGTATCAGCAACCTTTAGCGCCGATGGTCGCTATGTGACGACCGTCGGTAGAGATCACACAGCGCAAATCTTCGGCCTGGAGGACGATGAATCATGGCAACCAAAAGCCATCATTCGGCATAATACTTCAGTCAGGTCAGCCAGCTTCAGCGCCGATAGCCGTCTTGTGGTGACTGTCAGTCGCGATCGCAATGCCAAAGTCCATGGTCGGGAGATAGACGGATTATGGCAAGAACAAGCCACTTTACCCAATGATCTCGCGGTCGCATCAGCTCGCTTCAGCCCCGATAGCCGCCACGTGGTGACTGTCGGTGACGATAACCTTGCAAAAATCTATAGTCAGAAGGATTGTGGATTGTGGGAAGAAAAAGGCATCATTTCCCATAATGGTTCGATTCAATCACTTAACTTCAGTGCTGATAGCTGCCATGTGGTGACTGCCAGTGCTGATGAAACGGCGAAAATCTATAGCCTGAAAGCCGATGGGTCATGGGAGGAAAAACAGACCGTTTTCCATGAAGATTGGGTTAGATTGGCGACCTTTAGCCCTGATAGCTGCCATCTGGTGACTGCCAGTGACGATGGTATGGCGAAGATCTACGGCCTGAAGGTCGATGGGTCATGGGAGGAGAAAGCGACCATTCCTCATAGTGGGTGGGTCTATTCAGCGGCCTTCAGTACTGATGGCCGACATGTGGTAACTGCCGGTGACGACGGCGCGGCAAAAATCTGTGGTCAGATGCTCGATGGAACCTGGTTAGTGAAAGCGACCATTTCCCATGATGGTTATGTCCGATCAGCGACCTTCAGCGCCGATGGCGACTATGTAGTGACCGTCGCTGACAATAATTGGGACCATGATGGTCGTCGAACCGTGAAAATCACCGAACTTTGGGTGGAAGATGAACCCCTGTGTGAGGATATATGTCGCCTCTTATGATTCATGACACTCCTCAATAGATCCTGAGCAACATCCATCCGTTCTGTTTAAGTAACTGGTAGGTACTTATCATTGGTTGCGGAGAAAAACACTGAAAATGCATGGCAGCATTTTTGTTAGTTGTTCTTACCAACATGTTATGAACTTTTATCCTTAGACCGACTCTACATTGCCTCATTAATTTTGAATTTTCTTTCTAATCGAGAACAAATACTCACTTTGAAGATTCCGAGCATGAATAGAGTAAATAATAACGGCACCCTTGGCAGTCCAGTTCCTCTGAGACCTCATGAATCTATATCGGCGCGAGCACCGAAGGGAGTCAGTAAGGGCAGAAACATCAATGTATCTGACGAGAGTAAACCCGCACTACTCAATTTGTCGGTCGACACGCATTTGAAAATTATTGGCTGTCTGAGGCTTAGAGATATTGCCCGTTTAAAACAGGTATCTACCTACTTTCGGGAAGTGATTCAAGAAGATAATGCGTTGGCAAAGGCGTGGTATCGCCGTTTTCCTTCATCACACCAGCTTCTATTTAACACAATCGTCACTTCAAAAGATGATAATCAGCTCCGTTGTTGGATGGAGCGGTTTATAAACGATAAAGATTTAATCGAATCACTCATACAACGCCGAAGCAGTCCTCATTTACCTGCTCTGCTTCATTTCACTAATGCCGAACGGAAGTCTCAATTTAGAACCTTTAAATTAGCGACAAAAACCACTATTTCAGATGATAGCCTTGTCAAATCGGCCAGTTTCAGCGCTGATGTTCGCCATATGGTGACTGCCAGTAGTAACGGCACGGCGAGAATCTTTGGCCTGGAGTCCGATGGATCATGGAAACCAAAAGTCCTCATTCTTAACTGCCATTCATCATGTTCAGCCAGCTTCAGCGCCCATGGCCGCCATGTAGTAGTCTCCAGTTACAACGGTACAGCGCGTATCTATAGTCAAGAGGTCGATGGTTCATGGGAACGAAAAGCCGTTATTGTCCATGACGACGCTGTCTTTTCAGCCACCTTCAGTTCCGATGGTCGCTATTTGGTAACCATCAGTGCAGATGGCGAGGCGAGAATCTATGGTCTGGAAGCCGATGGTGCATGGATAAAAAAAACCATCATTTTCCATCAGGATTGCTCTGTTTCAGCGACCTTTAGCGCCGACAGTCGTTATGTGGCGACGATCGGTAGAGATCAGACAGCGCGAATCTTCGGCCTGGAGGACGATGGATCATGGCAACCAAAAGCCATCATTTGCCACCATAGTTCAGTCAGGTCGGCCAGCTTCAGCGCCAATGGCCGCCTTGTTGTGACTCTCAGTCGCGATTGCAATGCGAAAGTCCATGGCCTGGAGATAGACGGATCATGGCAACCAAAAGCCATCATTCGCCACAATCGTTCAGTCAAGTTAGCCAGCTTCAGCCTCGATAGCCGCCACGTGGTGACTGCCGGTAAGGATCATTTTGCGAAAATCTATAGCCAGAAGGACGATGGGTCATGGCAAGAAAAAGGCATCATTTCCCATGATGATTCGATTCTATCAGTTAACTTCAGCCACGATGACTGCCATTTGGTGACTGCCAGTGCAGATCAAACGGCGAAAATCTATGGCCTGAAAGCCGATGGATCATGGGAAGAAAAAGAGATTATTTTCCATAAAGATTGGGTCAGATCAGCGACCTTCAGCCCCGATGGCTGTCATCTGGTGACTGCCAGTGACGATGGTATGGCGAAGATCTACGGACTGAAGGACGATGGATTATGGGAGGAGAAAGTGACCATTTATCATAGTGGATGGGTCTATTCAGCGGCCTTCACTACTGATGGCCGACATGTGTTGACTGCCAGTTATGACTATACAGCGAAAATCTGTGGTCAGATGCTTGATGGAACCTGGTTAGTAAAAGCGACCATTTCCCACAATGGTCGCGTCAGATCAGCCACCTTCAGCGCCGATGGCGTCTATGTAGTGACCGTCGCTGACAGTGATTGGAACAATTTCCTTAGTCATACCATGAAAATCACCGAACTTTGGGTGGAAGATGAACCCCTTTGTGAGGATATATGTCGCCTCTTTTGATTCATGACACTCCTCAATAGGCCCTGAGCAAAATCCATCCGTTCTGTTTAACATTGGTTGCGGAGAAAAACACTGAAAATGCATGGCAGTATTTTTGTTAGTTGTTCTTACCAACATGTTATGAACTTTTATCCTTAGACCGACTCTACATTGCCTCATTAATTTTGAATTTTCTTTCTAATCGAGAACAAATACTCACTTCGAAGATTCCAAGCATGAATAGAGTAAATAATAACGGCACCCTTGGCAGTCCAGTTCCCCTGAGACCTCATGAATCTATATCGGCGCGAGCACCGAAGGGAGTCAGTAAGGGCAGAAACATCAATGTATCTGACGAGAGTAAACCTTCACTACTCAATTTGTCGGTCGACACGCATTTGAAAATTATTGGCTGTCTGAGGCTTAGAGATATTGCCCGTTTAAAACAGGTATCTACCTACTTTCGGGAAGTGATTCAAGAAGATAATGCGTTGGCAAAGGCGTGGTATCGCCGTTTTCCTTCATCACATCAGTTGCTACTCAGGACAATCGTCACTTCAAAAGATGATGAACAGCTCCGTTGTTGGATGGAGCGGTTTATAAATGATAAGGATTTAATCGATTCACTTATAGAACGCCGAGGCAGTCCTCATTTACCTGCTGTGCTTCATTTCACTAATACCGAACGAAAGTCTAAATTTTGGACATTTGAATTAGCTACAAAAGCCACTATTTCACATAATAGGCCTGTCAACTCAGCCAGTTTCAGTGCTGATGCCAGCCACGTGGTGACTGCCGGTCAAGGCGGCGTGGCGAGAGTCTTTGGCCTGGAGGCCGATGGATCGTGGATACCAAAAGTCCTCACTCATCAAAGCGATTTTGGCTGTTCAGCCAGTTTCAGTGCCAATGGCCGCCGTGTGGTAATCTTCGGCTACGACGTCACAGCGCGTATCTATGGTCAAGAGGCCGATGGCTCATGGGAACGAAAACTCATTATCGTTCATGGGAGCACTGTCTCTTCAGCCACCTTCAGTCCCGATGGTTGTTATTTGGTAACCAGCAGTTGGGATAGAAAGGCGATAATCTCCGGTCTGGAGAGTAATGGTTCATGGGTAAAAAAACTCATTATTCTCGGTCACAATTCCAATGCTTTGGTGAATTTCAGTGCCGATGGTCGCTATTTGGTGATGATCGCTGAAGATCACACAGCCCACATCTTAGGTCTGGAGGACGATGGATTATGGCAATGGGTAGCCATTATTCGCCACAATAATACAGTCAGGTCAGCCTGCTTTAGCGCCGATTGCCGTCATGTCGTGACTGTCAGTAGAGAGCACAATGCGACAGTCCATGGCAAGGAGATAGGCGGGCTGTGGCAAGAAGAGGCTACTCTACCCCATGTTCCCCCGGTCAAATCAGCCCACTTCAGCCCCGATAGCCGCCACGTGGTGACTGTCGGTGACGATAATTTTGTGAAAATATTTAGTCTGAAGGAGGGCGGATTATGGGAAGAAAAAGGCATCATTTCCCACAATGGTTCGATTCGATCACTTAACTTCAGCGCTGATAGTTGCCATGTGGTGACTGCCAGTGCTGATAAAACGGCGAAAATCTGTGGCCTGAATGACGATGGGTCATGGGAGGAGGAAGTAACCATTTCTCATAGGAATTGGGTCATTTCAGCGATTTTCAGCCCCGATGGCTGCCATGTGGTGACTGCCAGTGTTGATGGTATGGCGAAGATCTATGGCCTGAATGCCGAAGGAGCATGGGAGGAGAAAGTGACCATTTCTCATAGGATGTGGCTCAGTTCAGCGACCTTCAGCACTGATGGCCGACATGTGGTGACTGCTAGTCGTGACGGTACGGCGAAAATTTGTGGTCAGGTGCTTGATGGAACCTGGTTAGTAAAAGCGATCATTTACCATGCTGGTTGCGTCAGATCAGCCACTTTCAGCGCCGATGGCGACTATGTGATGACCGTCGCTGACAATGATTGGGACGATACTCGTGGTCAAACCGTGAAAATCACCGAACTTTGGGTGGAAGATGATCCCTTTGAGGATATATGTCGCCTCTTATGATTCATGACACTCCTCAATAGACCCTGAGTAACATCCATTCGTTCTGTTTATCATTGGTTGCGGAGAAAAACACTGAAAATGCATGGCAGCATTTTTGTTAGTTGTTCTTACCAACATGTTATGAACTTTTATCCTTAGACCGACTCTATATTGCCTCATTAATTTTGCCTCATTAATTTTGAATTTTCTTTCTAATCGAGAACAAATACTCACTTTGAAGATTCCGAGCATGAATAGAGTAAATAATAACGGCACCCTTGGCAGTCCAGTTCCCCTGAGACCTCATGAATCTATATCGGCGCGAGCACCGAAGGGAGTCAGTAAGGGCAGAAACATCAATGTATCTGACGAGAGTAAACCTTCACTACTCAATTTGTCGGTCGACACGCATTTGAAAATTATTGGCTGTTTGAGGCTTAGAGATATTGCCCGTTTAAAACAGGTATCTAGCTACTTTCGGGAAGTGATTCAAGAAGATAATGCACTGGCAAAGGCGTGGTATCGCCGTTTTCCTGCATCACACCAGTTTCTGCTTAACACAATCGTCACTTCAAAAGATGATGATCAGCTCCGTTGTTGGATGGAGCGGTTTATAAACGATAAAGATTTAATCGAATCACTCATACAACGCCGAAGCAGTCCTCATTTACCTGCTCTGCTTCATTTCACTAACACTGAACGAAAGACAAAATTTAGAATATTTAACTTATCTACAAAAGCCACTATTTCACACGATAGGCCTGTCAACTCAGCAAGTTTCAGCGCGGATGCCAGCCACATGGTGACAGCCGGTCAAGACGGCGCGGCGAGAGTCTTTGGCCTGGAGGCCGATGGATCGTGGATAGCAAAGGTCTTAAATCATAGCGATGAAACATGTTCAGCCAGATTCAGCGCCAATGGCCGCCGTGTGGCAGTCTTCGGTGACGACCGCACAGCGCGTATCTATGATCAAGAGGCTGATGGTTCATGGGAACGAAAAGCCGTTATTGTTCATGAGGCCCCTGTCTATTCAGCTACCTTCAGTCTCGATGGTTGTTATTTGGTAACCAGCTCTTGGAGAAGGGCGGGAATCTATGGCCTGGAGGCCGATGGTAAATGGAAAATAAAAGCCAGCATTCCCGATCAGCAAGGCTTGCATTCACCGATCATTAGCTCCGACGGTCGCAATATGGCGATCATCGGCAACAATCAGACAGTGCGAATCTTCGGTCTGGAGGACGATGGATCGTGGGAACCAAAAGCCATCATTCGGCACAACAGTTTAGTCAGGTTTGCTAGCTTCAGCCCAGATGCCCGCCTTGTGGTGACTGTCAGTGGTGATCGCAATGTGAAAGTCCATGGCCAGGAGATAGATGGATCATGGCAACAACAAGCCACCTTACACCATTATCACTCGGCTGCATCAGCCTGCTTCAGCCCCGATAGTCGGTACGTGGTGACTCGTGACGATTGGGTTGCGAATATCTATTGTCAAAGGGACGATGGATTATGGGAGGAAAAAGGCATCATTTTCCATAATCGTTCGATTCGATCACTTACCTTCAGTTCTGATAGCCGTCATATGGTGACCACCTGTGCTGATAAAACGGCGGAAATCTATGGACTGAAAGCCGATGGATCATGGGAAAAAAAAGAGACCGTTTTCCATGGAGATGGGGTTAGATTGGCGACCTTTAGCTCTGATGGCTGCCATGTGCTGACCGCCAGTTGTGATGGTAAGGCGAAGATCTACGGCCTGAAGGACGATGGGTCATGGGAGAAGAAAGTGACCATTTCTCATAGTAGCTGGGTCAATTCAGCGACCTTCAGCACTGATGGGCGACATGTGGTGACTGCCAGTAAAGACGGCACGGCGAAAATCTGTGGTCAGATGCTCGACGGAACCTGGTTCGTAAAAGCGACCATTTCCCATGCTGGTCCCGTCAGATCAGCCATTTTCAGCGCCGATGGCGACTATGTGATGACCGTCGCTGACAATGATCATAGTAATAATTGTGGTCAAACCGTGAAAATCACCGAACTTTGGGTGGAAGATGAACCCCTGCGTGAGGACATATGTCGCCTCTTTTGATCTATGACACTCTGGCTTCCACGCTGTGCACGGTGGTCCCTCGACCCTGAGCAACATTTATCCGTTCTGTTTATCACTTGTTGTGGAGAAAACACTGAAAATGCATGGCGGCATTTTTGTTAGTTATTCTTAACAACATGTTATGAACTTTCATCCTTAAACCGACTTCACATTACCGAATTAATTTTGAATTTTCTTTCTAATCGAGAACAAATAATCACTTCGAAGATTCCGAACATGAATAGAGTAAATAATAACGGCACCGTTGGCAGTCCAGCTCCCCTGAGACCTCATCAATCTATATCGGAGCGAGCACCAGAGGGGGTCAGTGAGGGCAGAAATATCACTGTATCTGACGAGAGTAAACCTTCACTACTCAATTTATCCGTTGACACACATTTGAAAATTATTGGCTGTTTGAGGCTTAGAGATATTGTCCGTTTAAAACAGGTATCTACCTACTTTCGAGAAGTGATTCAAGAAGATAATGCGCTGGCAAAAGCGTGGTACCGCCGTTTTCCTTCATCACACCAGTTTCTGCTTAACACAATCGTCACTTCAAAAAATGATGATCAGCTCCGTTGTTGGATGGAGCGGTTTATAAACGATAAAGATTTAATCGAATCACTCATACAACGCCGAAGCAGTCCTCATTTACCTGCTCTGCTTCATTTCACTAATACCGAACGAAAGTCAAAATTTTGGAGATTTAACTTAGCTACAAAAGCCACTATTTCACACGATAGGCCTGTCAACTCAGCCAGTTTCAGTGCTGATGCCAGCCACATGGTGACTGCCGGTCAAGACGGCGTGGCGAGAGTCTTTGGCCTGGAGGCCGATGGATCGTGGATACCAAAAGTCCTCAGTCATCAAAGCCATCTAAGATGTTCAGCCAGATTCAGCGCCAATGGCCGCCGTGTGGCAGTCTCCGGTTACGACCGCACAGTGCGTATCTATGGTCAAGAGGCCGATGGTTCATGGGAACGAAAAGCCGTTCTTGTTCATGAGGACGCTGTCTATTCAGCTACCTTCAGTCCCGATGGTTGTTATTTGGTAACCAGCTCTAGGAGTGGGGCAAGAATCTATGGCCTGGAGACCGATGGTAAATGGAAAATAAAAGCCAGCATTCCCGATCAGCAAGGCTTGTATTCAACGATCATTAGCTCCGACGGTCGCAATGTGGCGATCATCAGTAACGATCAGACAGCGCGAATCTACGGTCTGGAGGACGATGGATCGTGGGAACCAAAAGCCATCATTCGGCACAATAGTTTAGTCGTGTCAACTAGCTTTAGCCCCAATGGCCGCCTTGTGTTGACTGTCAGTGGCGATCGCAATGCGAAAGTCCATGGCCAGGATATAGACGGATCATGGCAAGAACAAGCCACCCTGTACCATGATCTTTCGTATTCATCAATCCACTTCAGCCCCTTTGGTCGCTTCAGCCCCGATAGCCGCCACCTGGTCACTGCCAGACATAATTTTGCAAAAATCTATAGTCTGAAGGACGATGGATGGGAAGAAAAAGCCACCATTCCTCGTAAAAGTTTTCTATCAGTTATCTTCAGCGCTGATAGCCGCCATGTGGTGACTGCCAGTGCTTATAAAACGGCGAAAATCTATGGCCTGAAGGCCGATGGGTCATGGGAGAAAAAGGATACTATTTTCCATGAAGATACGATCAAATCGGCGATCTTCAGTTCTGATAGCTGCTATTTGGTGACTTTCGGTGGCGATAAGGCGAAGATCTATGGTCTGAAGGGCGATGGATCGTGGCAGGAGAAAGTGACCATTTCTCATAAGGGGAGGGTCAATTCAGCGTCCATCAGCACTGATGGCCGACATGTGGTGACTGCCAGTAAAGACGGCACGGCAAAAATCTGTGGTCAGATGCTCGATGGATCCTGGTTCGTAAAAGCGACAATTTCCCATGCTGGTCGCGTCAGATCAGCCACCTTCAGCGCCGATGGCGAGTATGTGATGACCGTCGCTGACAATGATTGGGACAATCGTGCTAGTCAAACCGTGAAAATCACCAAGCTTTCTATGGAAGATGACATTCTTGAGGATATATGTCGCCTCCTTTGATCTATGACTCTAGGAGGCCGACCGAGAATAGCGCCCGTAGCGAGGACGGCAGAAAATTGAGGATGAAAATTCGGTTTTGTGAGGAGAATAGCGAGCTATTTGACGAACAAAAGCGGATTTTCAGACCAATTTGCTGCCGCCGCAGTAGGGCAGTCTATTCTCGGTCGGCCTCCTAGCAGCCTGTCGGACTTAAGACTGTCCTACTGCGGTTGCAATAAATTGGTCTAAAAATCCCTGTTTCTTCGTCAAATAGCTCGCTATTCTCCTCAGAAACAGAGATTTTTATCCTCAATTTCTTGCAATCCTCGCTACGGACGCTTAAGTCCGACAGGCTGCTAGGTTTCCCGCGCTGTGCACGGTTATCCATACCTCTGTTCAGGGTAATTGAACAAAAAATGTCTTCAGTATGTGTCATCCAGTCTGTTAATCATTTGTTGTGGAGAAAGAGAAGGAAAATCCATGGGCTGGCAGCATTTTTGTTAGTTGTTCTTAACAACATGTTATGAACTTTTATCCTTAAAACGACTCTACATTACCGCATTAATTTTGAATTTTCTTTCTAATCGAGAACAAATACTCACTTCGAAGATCCGAGCATGAATAGACTGGAAAATAACGGCACAGTCGGCGGTTCACCTCCACCAGAACCCTATCACTCTATATCGGCGCAAGCTCCAACGGGAGTCAGTGAGGGCAGAATTATCACTGTATCTGACGAGAGTAAACCTTCACTACTCAATTTGTCCGTCGACACTCATTTGAAAATTATTGGCTGTTTGGGGCTTAGAGATATTGTCCGTTTAAAACAGGTATCTACCTACTTTCGAGAAGTGATTCAAGAAGATAATGCGCTGGCAAAGGCCTGGTATCGCCGTTTTCCTTCACCACACCAGTTTCTGCTTAACACAACCATCACTTCAAAAGATGACGATCAGCTCCGTTGTTGGATGGAGCGGTTTATAAACGATAAAGATTTAATCGAATCACTCATACAACACCGAAGCAGTCCTCATTTACCTGCTCTGCTTCATTTCACTAAAACCGAACGAAAGTCTCAATCTAGAACCTTCAAATTAGCTACAAAAGCCACTATTTCACATGATAGCCGCGTCAACTCGGCCAGTTTCACCGCTGATGCCAGCCACGCGGTGACTGCCAGTCAGGATGGCACGGCGAGAATCTTTGGCCTGGAGGCCGATGGATCATGGAAACCAAAAGTCGTCATTAATCAGGAGGATACATCATATGATGCCAGCTTGAGCGCCGATGGCCGCCGTGTGGTTATTTTCGATTACGACGGCACAGCACAAATCTATGGTCAAATGGCCGATGGTTCATGGGAACGAGAAGTCATTACTGTTCATGAGGACGCTGTCCATTCAGCCGCCTTCAGTCCTGATGGTTGCTATTTGGTAACCAACAGTCAAGATGGCATGGCGATAGTCAGCGGTCTGGAAGATGATGGTAAATGGGTAAAAAAAACCATGATTCCCAATCAGAAATGCTTTCATTCAGCGACCTTTAGTGCCCAGGGTCGCTATATGGTGACCATCGGTCGCGATCGTACAGCGCAAATCTCCGGCCTGGAGGACGATGGCTCATGGCAACCAAAAGCCATCATTCGGCACAATTATTCAATCAGTTCGGCCAGCTTCAGCGCCGATAGCCGCCTTCTGGTGACTGTCAGTAACGATAGCAATGCCAAAGTCCATGGCCTGGAGATTGACGGATCATGGCAACTAAAAACCAGCATCCGCCACAGGAGGTCAGTCAAGTTAGCCAGCTTCAGCCCCGATGGCCGCCACCTGGTCACTGCTGACGATTTATTTGCGAAAATCTCTAGTCAGAATGACGATGGATTATGGGAAGAAAAAGGCATCATTTCCTATCATGGGATTCTATCACTCATCATCAGCACTGATAGCCGTCATGTGTTGACTGCCAGTGATGATGGTATGGCGAAGATCTATGGCCTGAAGGACGATGGAGCATGGCAGGAGAAAATGACCATTTCTCATAAGAGCATGGTCTATTCAGCGACCTTCAGCGCTGATGGTCGGCATGTGGCGACTGCCAGTGGTGACGGCACGGCGAAAATCTATGGCTTGAAGGACGACGGAACATGGCAGGAGAAAATGACCGTTTCTCATAAGAGCAGGGTCTATTCAGCGACCTTCAGCACTGATGGTCGACATGTGGTGACTGCCAGTGATGACGGCACGGCGAAAATCTGTGGTCAGATGCCCGATGGATCCTGGTTAGTAAAAGCGATCATTTCCCATCACGGTCAAGTCTTGTCAGCCAGCTTCAGCGCTGATGGCGACTATGTGATGACCGTCTCTGATAATGATCAGGATGTTGGTGGTCAAACTGTGAAAATCACCGAACTTAGGGTGGAAGATGAACCCCTGCGTGAGGGTATATGCCGCCTCTTTTGATCTATGACACTCTGGCTTCCACGCTGTGCACGGTGGTCCTACGACCCTGAGCAACATCCATCCGTTCTGTTTATCATTTGTTGCGGAGAAAACACTGAAAATGCATGGCGGCATTTTTGTTAGTTGTTCTTAACAACATGTTATGAACTTTCATCCTTAACCCAACTCTACATTACCGCATTAATTTTGAATTTTCTTTCTAATCAAGAACAAATACTGACTTTGAGGATTCCGAACATGAATGGACTAGAAAATAACGGCACCACCGGTGGTTCACCTCCACCAGAACGCTATCAGTCTATATTGGCGCAAGCTCCGACGGGTGTCAGTGAGGGCAGAAATATCAGTGTATCTGACGAGAGTAAACCTTCACTACTCGATTTGTCCGTCGACAAGCATTTGAAAATTATTGGCTGTTTGAGGCTTAGAGATATTGCCCGTTTAAAACAGGTATCTACCCACTTTCGAGAAGTGATTCAAGAAGATAATGCGCTGGCAAAGGGGTGGTATCGCCGTTTTCCTTCATCACACCAGCTTCAGCTTAAGACAATCATCACTTCAAAAGATGACGATCAGCTCCGTTGTTGGATGGAGCGGTTTATAAACGATAAAGATTTAATCGAATCACTGATACAACACCGAAGCGATCCTCATTTTCCTGCTCTGCTTCATTTCACTAATACCGAACGAAAGTCTCAATCCAGAACCTTCAAATTAGCTACAAAAGCCACTATTTCACATGATAGCCGCGTCAACTCGGCCAGTTTCACCGCTGATGCCAGCCACGCGGTGACTGCCAGTCAGGATGGCACGGCGAGAATCTTTGGCCTGGAGGCCGACGGATCATGGAAACCAAAAGTCGTCATTAATCAGGAGGATACATCATATGATGCCAGCTTGAGCGCCGATGGCCGCCGTGTGGTTATTTTCGATTACGACGGCAGAGCGCAAATCTATGGTCAAAAGGCCGATGGTTCATGGGAGCGAGAAGCCATTATTGTTCATGAGGACGCTATTCATTCAGCCGCCTTCAGTCCTGATGGTTGCTATTTGGTAACCAACAGTCAAGATGACATGGCGATAGTCAGCGGTCTGGAAGCCGATGGTACATGGGTAAAAAAAACCATGATTCCCAATCAGAATTTCTTTCATCCAGCGACCTTTAGCGCCCAGGGTCGCCATATGGTGACCATCGGTGGCGATCGTAATCAGACAGCGCAAATCTCCGGCCTGGAGGACGATGGCTCATGGCAACCAAAAGCCATCATTCGGCACAATTATTCAATCAGGTCGGCCAGCTTCAGCGCCGATAGCCGCCTTGTGGTGACTGCCAGTAAAGATCAAAATGTGAAAGTCCATGGCCTGGAGATTGACGGATCATGGCAACCAAAAGCCAGCATCCGCCACAGGAGGTCAGACAAGTTAGCCAGCTTTAGCCCCGATAGCCGCCACCTGGTCACTGCTGTCGATAATTTTGCGAAAATCTCTAGTCAGAATGACGATGGGTTATGGGAAGAAAAAGGCACCATTTCCCATGTTCACTCGATTCTATCACTTATCATCAGCACTGATAGCGGCCATGTGTTGACTGCCGGTTATGATGGTATGGCGAAGATCTATGGCCTGAAGGACGATGGAACATGGCAGGAGAAAGTGACCATTTCTCATAAGAGCAGGGTCTATTCAGCGATCTTCAGCATTGATGGTCGGCATGTGGCGACTGCCAGTGATGACGGCACGGCGAAAATCTGTGGTCAGATGCCCGATGGATCCTGGTTAGTAAAAGCGATCATTTCCCATCACGGTCAAGTCTTGTCAGCCAGCTTCAGCGCTGATGGCGACTATGTGATGACCGTCTCTGATAATGATCAGGATGTTGGTGGTCAAACTGTGAAAATCACCGAACTTAGGGTGGAAGGTGAACCCCTGCGTGAGGGTATATGCCGCCTCTTTTGATCCGTGGTTCTGGCGTCCAGGCTGTGCATGGGTATCCACTCTCCTGTTCAGGCCATCTGAATAAAGATGTTTTTTATTGGACTCCTCAACAAGGCCAGGTACAGGTCTTCGATTGATGATTGGCCTTGAATCAATAAATGACAAACCTGTTGGTAATGCCTGAACTCCCGAAAGGCACCTTGATGGAAATAGAATATGATGGTCATTATTTCACTGAGCGACAGTTTTGATATATCACTTTTGCGCTATTGGCATCGCAGACGAGTTGCTTATGCTGCCCGGTTGCAAAACTCAGGCAGAAATCATCGACATCACGGAATACACTGGTCATAGACACGAAGCCTTTGGTAGTTGTCTATGGTTTGGTATCTTGACGTTAGCCAAGATGTCTGGAGGTTTTCTGCGTTGAACTCACCTTAACTCATGGATATAAGAAAAAAGCATTTCTCAATTGACGCGTTTGCTATTTAACTGATGATTACGACTGGATTCAGGTATCCATATTATGAATTCACCCTACTCTGCAGATAACTATCAAAGGCCTGTCCTGAAGTCTCCCAACGGCTCAAGGAGAATTTTATTGCATTCTTGTTGTGCACCTTGCGCCTGCGAAATCATTAGTGCCATTAAAGCCTCTGGTTTTGAGCAGACGGTATATTTTTATAATCCTAACATTCATCCTCTGGAAGAATATGAGTTAAGGAAAAAAGAGAACAAGCGTTACTGTGAAAAAAATGACATCAACTTTATTGATGCCGACTATGATACTGAAAACTGGTTTGATCGTGTTAAGGGTTACGAGGACGAGCCGGAGCGTGGAGAAAGATGTTCAATATGCTTTTCGATGCGTTTTGAGAGAACAGCGTTGTATGCTTTTGAACATGGGTTTAATCTCATCTCCAGTACATTGGGTATTTCTCGCTGGAAGAACCTTGAGCAAATCAATCGCTGCGGCGTTGAAGCTGCCGGTCGGTATCCGGACCTGACGTACTGGACTGTTAATTGGCGCAAACAGGGTGGCGCCTCAAGAATGATTGAAATTTCCAAAGATGAGCATTTCTATCAACAGGAGTATTGTGGCTGTGTCTATAGCCTGAGAGATACTAATCGATGGCGAATGAGTCGGGGTCGCCCTAGAATTAAACGACTTATCAAGTTTTATGGTGAACGCTGAATGGTGCCTTCACAAGCTGACGGCATTTGTTTGATACACTGAGGTCTGATGATGAATATATTTGATGAACTTCTGCATCGTCTGGGTAGTAAAACCAGAATCCGTTCTCTCTTCAAGGATATGGGTATGGATGAGATGGAGCGCATCATTAACCGGTTGAATGAGGTGCTGGAAGAAAAAAATCAGGAAAAAGAAGCCGCTGATATAAAAAGAAAACAAAAGCTTCAGAGCGTAGAAGAGATCAAGAAAGTTATGGAGGCCAAAGGCCTCTCGATGTCTGACCTGAATCTTTTGCAAGAGGTAGGCAAGGAAGGCAAGCGTAAGAGAAACGTCTCCAAACATAACTTTGAGTTTCAGACAAACTCCGGAGACACGGTGCGCTGGTTCGGTTCAACAACAGGGCGCCTGCCCAAAGATTTTCAGGACTATCTGGATCGTACCGGTAAAAAGCGGATTGAATGTGTTGTTGAAAGTGAGTAGTTGTTGATGATGGTAATAGTGTCTGCCAGCGGGTTTTATCAGGCTTGCAGATGAGTTATCAGAGAACGCATCCATAAAGACAGATCACTGATGTCGTCCAGAATCAGAAACAGCAGGGCGACATCCACAGGGTCTATTTCGCTTTCCGTCAGGCAGGTTTGTTCACGAATCTCGTGACAGACCTTACTGAGCTCATCGACATCACAGGCCAGACTTTTCCTGTAGCAACCTTGAGATTTGTTGTGCTGCTTTCTGAATCCGCCCTTGCTGAGTTCATCTAATTCGATGGCGGCCTGCTTTAATTGATACGCCGTCTTGCCAAAGTGCCCGGTCAGGTTATTCAGCGGAACAATCATTTCGGCTGGCAATCGAAGGGGGCGGTAGCTCAGTCGTTCTGAAAGTCGAAAGATCTGATGGGCGAGCTGGCTCTGTGCCTGCAGTGTATCTGCGATTACTTCCCTGGGTTGAGCTGTCAGCGATGGTTTTTGCAGCCGGGACAGCACTTCTTGCTCCATGGCTTCAAGCTGATGTGGGAGTTCTTTGATCCAGGGCTTGCTGGAAGGGGTCGGCGTGTTTTCATACACAAAACCTTGAAGTTGTCGGTTGAGGTGCAAAAGTGCATTCAACACGGCATTACGATGTCGTAACAAGGGTTTGAACGGTGAGCCTGAGAAGAGGCTGGCAAAGGTTTCAAGATCCATAAGGCCGTTTATCGGCCAGGAGTCTGACGAACTTAACTGTCCCTTCATCGGCCTCACTTTCATCAGCGTCTTCTTCTAGGTGTGATAGCCGGGCTATGAGGTTGTTGGCTTTTTAGGCCTTTGTCTCCAGTTAAGATTTCCACTGCTATGGCGTTGGTCCTGGCATAATAATCGGCGACATCTCTTATCGTTGTATCGCCAATACCTAACCCTTGAATAGCGAGATCTGGCCAAGTTTCGGCCAGTTGTATCAGCTTGTCTGCTCCCCATAGCTCCGTTTGATGGCCAAATGCTGCCCACGGGTCTGTATCGGTAGCCGCTTTGCGAATATATTTTGAAAGGCTTTTTGCTAATGAATATCTGTCACCTGATGCAAAAGCAATGTGATTTCCAGTTTCTATAATAGTGGCCAAAGGTAATACAAACGTACTGCCTGCTTGTAACTCTTCTGAAACTTTTTGTTCTATGCGTTCAAAGTACCAACGATCACCTTCCGGGCCACAAGTATCTTTTCCTGGCACCTGCAATCAGCAACATAGTACAGATGTATCAAAGATAATGACTTTACTGCTCATTACTGACCTATACCTCCGGACACTTGCTCCTGACGAAGCGCCTGTTCAAGCTTTCCCTGGCTTGAAAGAGTGCCAACAGGACCTATAGCAAGCAGTTTGGGGAGTTTCGATAAATCTTCCAGAAGAGTCAGGCGACTGTGCCCTGTCTCACTATCACGATGACTTATCGTGATAAAAGGCGTCATTTCCGGTCCCAGGCTATCCAATAGTGCTGGATTGTGTGTGGTCACCAGGATATCGATATGACGTTGTTCTCCAATAGACCTCAAAACGCTCAAAAGGACATTGAATCTTGAAGGATGAAGACCATTATCAATTTCTTCTACTACCAGAAGGCTGTGCTCGGGGCGGGTGAGTAAGGCAACCAGTATGGCCAAAAACCTCAATGTACCATCTGACATACCTCTGGCATCAACGGAAATCTTCTTGTCGCCCCACAACTCATCACAATATAACATGGCATCGGATTTGAAACGGCCAACAGTTTCAGAGTATATCCGACCAATATCCTTTTCTGGCAATAAACTGACATGCTTTGTCAATGTCTCTTCAATGTGCTGTTTTTGTTGTACATCAAGAGCCGCAATGATTCCCGCCGTGTTGGCTGCATCGCTATCGAGATCTTTTGACAAGGGGGCATAATTCCTCATGTGAGATGGGATAGGGTCAAGAATAAAAATACTTGTTAGTGCCCCGATAACGGCTTCAACCCCCTCGGTAATATCTTTACTCAGATTTTGAGAGAATGCTTCCGGGTGTAGCTGACTCAAAATAGTGGATTGTCGTGCCGAGGGTCTGGGTTTACCTTGTTTTCTGTTGTAGAGACGGGCTGTAATAGCAGGTGCATCCAGTCCGCAATCATCAGTTTTGAATAAAAATATATCTGAGGAGATGGCTTGGGCTCCTGGTCTGTACTTCACTCGTCTCAAGCTTTCTGAGGCAATTTGTGGTAAGCCCTCAATATTGACTTCAAGCCTGTAAATATAATCAATGAGTTCATTGCTTCCAGAGGCTTTTACTTCCAAGGCAAACTGTTTTGTACCCGAACGACATACCCAGTCTATGCTGCCACGCAATCCCGGGAAATTACTGTCTCCCTGAAGAATAACATTCAAAGGCACGCTTGATGCACTGAGGTTCAGAAATAGTAAGGCGTCCATTACATTGGACTTACCACTGGCATTGGTGCCGATGAGAACTGTGAGAGGGTCTATGTAAAGGGTCGAGCTTTCGAAGCTTTTCCAGTCTTCTACTCGGATTTCTTTTATCATAAAGCTACCGTTTGCTTGATCTGCCGGGAGAAAGGCTTTCTTGTCTTTTTCTTTTGACACTACTCCAGATAGTAAGTGTTGGAACGTTTGGAATGAATGGTGGATTGAGGGTTGACCAAACTGGTCCAAAATAGACAACTCAGTTACAGAGCAGTTGCAGGTTATATTAAATCGTAATGTATTTGAACGTAAGAAGAACATGAGGAAGAAAAGTGGGCCCGACAGAGCATCGGGCCGGAAAGAACTCAGGATCTTACTTGATCTTGTATTCTTTATATTCAACGTGCTTGCGTACAACCGGGTCGTACTTTTTGAACACCAGCTTGTCTGGAGTGTTACGCTTGTTTTTGGTCGTGGTGTAGTAGTGACCTGTGCCAGCCGATGAAACCAGCTTGATTTTTTCACGAATACCTTTAGCCATGACTTATTGCTCCCGCTATCTTAAACTTTTTGACCGTTAGCACGCATTTCGGACAGAACGGTGTCGATACCTTTCTTGTCGATGATGCGCATGCCTTTAGCAGATATACGCAGGCGAACGAAACGCTTCTCGCTCTCTACCCAGAAACGCTTGTGGTGCAGGTTTGGCACGAAACGACGCTTGGTCTTGTTGTGCGCATGGGAAACGTTGTTTCCGGTAACCGGGCGCTTGCCGGTAACCTGACAAACTTTGGACATAGTAGTGGCCTCTCAAACCAAAAAAACCCAGCCATGAGGCCGGAGGATTCCGTTATTCTTTTTCGGGCAGGTCTGCCCAATGTTAAGAGTCAGAACTCTCAGCAGCTACCCATATACAAAGACCGCGCTTTATACCAAAGTCAAGGCTTTGGTGCAAGTTGGGCGCTGTAAGCGTTTCCGCCTGTTGGCTCGAAAGCCTTCTCCTTACTGGCTCCTGAAAAACTGAAAGAGTCAGTTCTTCAAGGGACGCGGTCTGAATTATCCACGGATTTGAACAGAATCTGTAGTGGTAAAAATCGATATTTGTGGTGTCAGGGTATCTGATTATCACGTATTTGTGTTGCAGGAAGTCTATTGGATCTCTTCAGCATTATACCCATCGTTATACCCATCGCTTGCCAGATTCACATAAGGCCTTGCTCGGCCAGAGAAGCCGATACGCCTTTGCCAATAATAATGTGGTCCAGTAGCCTGATATCCACCAGGGCCAGTGCTTTCTTAAGGGCTTCGGTAATTCTTATATCAGCCTGGCTGGGCTGCGGATCACCTGATGGGTGATTGTGGCTGGCTATAACCGCCGCCGCGTTGAGTTCAAGGGCTCTTTTTACCACCTCTCTGGGGTAGACAGGCGCTGCATCGAGTGTGCCCTGAAAGAGGGTTTCCAAAGCCAGAACCCGGTGACGGGTGTCCAGAAACAGGCAGGCAAACTCTTCTCTCTGACAGCCCCTGAAATGGAGCTGAAGGTATTGACGGGTGGCATCCGGGCAGTTGATCGTGCTCTGCTCAGACATTTTTTCTGAGAGTACTCTCTGGCAGATTTCGAGAATGGCACTGAGTTCAGTCGCCTTCGCTTTCCCAAGTCCTTTTAAAGCTTGTAATTGCGCAGGTGTTGCACAAAGCAAACCATCTAACGACTGAAAGCGCTGAATCAGCTGGTTAGCAAGAGTCAGCACATGAGTGCCTTTGTAGCCAGTACGCAGCAGAATGGCCAGTAGCTCGGCATCACTCAATACGGCAGGCCCCCGGGAGATCAACTTTTCCCTGGGGCGTTCCTCTACCGGAAGTGCTTTAATGGCTGTGTCCTGAGGTTGATGAGTCATAAGGTCTGAAGTATCGACTGTTAAGTTGGTGTTATTTCAGACACAAGAAAACCCGAAAAATTCCCTGATTTATCTCGTTCCCACACTTGGACCCACAGGGCCTAAAAGTATGGGAACGAGCCATTTCCGTTACCGTATCTCTGAAACCAGAGGGCTTTGTGGTCATTGGCTCACTCGCCCGCAAGATCCCACTTGACGGGGACAGCCGCTGCCGGTCAGTTCTGCGGTTATGCATTCAGCGCCATAAAATAATTATTTTTTCAACTTTAAAGTTCCGTCACCTAATAAAATTCTACCGTTATAGTACGGAAGAGCATGGTTTGCCCAAGAATAATTTTTTATGAAACTTTCACCTATGACCACATTCATTGAGTTCACATAATGTGCATGTACTTGGCTATTTATGCTTGCAAGATCAGATCTTGCTGAAACAGCTAACACTCTACTAAATGGGGAAAAAAGGAATGCAGAGGCAATATTGTTCTTATCTGGAAATCCGCCGTAACAAGAATAAAGATCAATAAATCTGCTTTTAGAATGGGAGTTGTAAAGGATTTCTTCAGCTTTAATAATCTGATTATTTACAGAAATTAAATCCCTATTACCATGAACGTTAATTTCAGTTATGGTTGCGTTAGATTCATTCACAGCTTTCCAAAAATCATCCGTACTATAAACAACATTGGGTAAATAACTTCCCAAAGAATATAAAGCATGTATATAGTAATTAATTGTATCATGGTAAGACTCAATTGATGATATTGCATTGATATGGTTATTCCAATAATAGTTGCTTTTTCGATATTCATGGTTCCGCTTAAAGTAATTCTTAAGCAGCGCTACGTTATCTAGATTTGTTACCAGGCTAGGATCGATACGGCTCACCCAAAAATCTGGTTTTATCGAGAAAAAAAATGAATTAGCAAAAGTGCACTCACTACAACTAATTAAATGATCATCTTCATATGGGAAATTGCCAATTAAGACTACACCTTTCATTTTTTGCATTGAATGTTGTAAGACTAATTCTTTATGGAATTCACTATATGAATAATATTTTTTATCTTTAAAAAGAAAATTAACATTCCAACCTTCTGATTCAAGGTCATTTTTGTAAACCTCTAGTTCTTTTTCAAGTAAAGATGCATAACTAGTATCAGAAATAACTAAAACCATATCATTTTGGGCTAATGCAGAGTTTATCGTAATAAAAGTGATGAACAAAAAAAACAAACTTTTCATAATCAAACTATCCATAGTGATTTCCATATAAATACTTAGAGCTTCTTATGTGGAATAAGTTTCTATGATTTGTTAGTAAAGAAAACAGTATTGAAAGAATGCATAACAAAAAATTCCAGCAGATGTCTTCGGTGCCGCTGAATCGAGTCTGGTCAGTCTTCCGTGCAAGTGAGCAGGGTTATTAAATTTCTGTCCCCAAAAAGATCTGGGCTCATCCTTCATCCAGCCCAATTTCATGTAAAAAAACGGGTTCCCATTTACATGTTTATCTAAGAATTCCAGTAACACTCTGCCAGTGTACGTCTCTAAGCACATCGCTTTTAACTCAGTGCGAATGCAACATAATAACAGCATTGTCTCGGACTCGCTGACGCTCACCCGACACCACCTTTGGCGGCTCGACTTAATCAGGCAGCATACTCTCAATAAAACCAGCTGTTATTGTGTTTCCGTCTTTGGCTCAATCTGAGTCTCTGTTGGCTCATTTAGAAAATCCGTGAGCTCTTCAAGACCTTTTTCAAATTTCGAATGATCGTCTTCGCTTAACTCTGATAAACGCTGAAAAAACAAAGTAGATAATTTTTGGTATAATTCTCTGCTGATATCGTTTCTTGCTGGGTAATGTTCTTGTGATTTTACGAATGGAGCTGCAAAAACTAAAAATTTCGGACTTGCCGGACCCCTTTGTAGTGCAACAATCATTGATGCCTGAGACTCTGGTCTGGTAAGTGCCTGTGACAGAGGTTCTTGCTCAATACAAGTTTTATGATCTGCTGAACTTGCACCATGATGTACTCGTGCTCGCCGCCTACAAACCGGGCATAATAGATCCTGATGAGTTGATCGTAATGTATCTATACAATCCTTATGAAAATCATGTCCGCAGCAAAGGCTGGTACTTTGCTGACTACTGTTAATTTCATGCAGACAAATTGGACATACGTCAGCGTATCCTGTGCTGATTATTAAACTTAAGTTGAAAACTAAAAAAATAAACAAGCGCATAAAGAGCTACACCATTTTGATTTGAATCAAGAGAACAAGCATTAAAAAATTTCTTAAGGAATGCATCTACTTCACAGTCTCTGAATTTATTATTAAGTGCTACTTTCAGATTTGTGCACTACTTATAGTGGCCAGTGTCATGTTCGTCCAGATCAAATTTCATAAATGCTGAATCTTATGCTACTTCGGATAGGGCATACCTTTAATGTTCTGGAATTGATTCTGTTGTCGCCCAAGGCTTCAGCTCCCAAACGTTTTTTTCCACTGGCAGCAAAGCATAAGCGGGTCATGGTTCTCATGGTTCTCATGGGTCCACTTGAGAAACTGACTGGTGCTGTCTACCTGGTCGTCGTTAGGCGACAGAGGGAAGATGGTCAGCTTGATCGCATAGTTCGATAACCAAGGAGTCACTTCCGGTAAAAAACATGTCTGCTTCAAACAGGCTTGAAAGTTACCGCTGGCGACTCAGCTTGGCCACAAGAACACAAAAATGATCAATGAAGTTTACGCAAAATGGATGCCTTCAAAGTCTAAAGATGAGTCCAGAAGAATCTGGCAGACAATGACTGATCAAGGTCATCTATCTAATGCCTGCCTTATAAATTAAAATAGCCCGAAAATAGACCCAAAGGTTTAAAGGAATTGAGAAATCCCCTTTATTTATCGAACATAGGCCTACTATGCAACGTTTAAGAAATAAACGGATCTTGCTCGGTGTAACAGGTGGCATTGCTGCCTATAAGAGTGCTGAGCTGATTCGCATGCTTCGCAAATGGGATGCGGATGTCCGGGTGGTCATGACCAAAGCTGCCTGTGAATTCATCACGCCTCTGACGCTTCAGGCCCTTTCCCTCAATCCGGTCCACCTGGATCTGCTGGATGCCAGGGCTGAAGCCGGAATGGGTCATATTGAACTGGCCCGCTGGGCTGACGTAGTGCTGGTGGCTCCGGCCACAGCCGACTTCATTGCCCGACTCACAAGCGGTCAGGCCGATGACCTGCTGACTACACTGTGTCTGGCAACCAGTGCGCCTATCTGTCTGGCACCTGCCATGAATCAGGGCATGTGGCGTGACCAGAGCACACAGCAGAATATAGAACTGTTAAAAGAGCGCAGCGTTAGCATCTTCGGGCCTGACGATGGCAGTCAGGCCTGTGGTGATATTGGTCCGGGCCGAATGCTGGACCCCGAACTGATTGCCCGGCATACCGCTGAAATGTTTGAACATGATGTATTGAGTGGCCTGAATGTTCTGATTACCGCCGGACCTACCCGGGAAGCTCTGGACCCGGTGCGGTTTATTTCCAACTACAGCTCTGGAAAAATGGCATACTCTCTGGCGGCCGCAGCCGTGGAAGCCGGTGCATCGGTCAAACTGGTCAGTGGCCCGGTTGCCCTGGAAACACCCGACCGGGTTGAGCGCATTGATGTCATCAGTGCCAGAGATATGCAACAGGTTGTTCTGGATAACATCGAAGGGGTTGATATCTTTATTGGCTGTGCAGCGGTCTGTGATTATCGTCCTGTTGAAATCGAGAAAGACAAGATCAAGAAGAACCCTGACGATCCTTCTGAAACGCTGGAGATCAGGTTGGTCAAGAATCCGGATATCGTTGCATCGGTGGCCGATCTGGAAGAACCTCCTTTTGTTATCGGGTTTGCGGCAGAAACCCGAAATGTTCTGGGTTATGCAATAGATAAACTGCGTCGCAAGAAACTGAACCTGATTGTTGCCAACGACGTGTCAGATGATGAAATAGGTTTCAGTAGTGACAATAATGAAGTGACCATTCTGGGTGAAGATTTTGAAGAGCCCATACCAAGAGCTTCCAAGACCGTTCTGTCCAGAAAGATTCTGAAAATTGTCGCGCGTCGTTTTGGTAAATGGGAAAGAGAATACAAAAACACGTCAGGTGACCAATGAAAGCACTGAAAACCCGAATTCTTGATACACGACTGGGCTCTGAATTCCCTTTGCCAGCCTACGCGACGGACGGCTCTGCAGGGATTGATCTCAGAGCTATGCTGGAAAAGCCGCTAACACTGGAGCCGGGGCAGACCGAGCTGCTGCCTACCGGTATGGCCATTCATATTGAAGACGCTGCTCTGGCTGCCATGATCCTGCCTCGTTCCGGGCTGGGACATAAGCACGGTATTGTCCTGGGTAATCTGGTGGGCTTGATTGACTCTGATTATCAGGGGCAGCTGATGGTTTCCTGTTGGAACCGGAGTCGTTCGACTTTCACCATCGAGCCCGGTGAGCGCATTGCTCAGCTGGTGCTAGTGCCGGTGGTTCAGGCCAAACTGGATATTGTTGACAGCTTTGATGAAACTGATCGCGGTGTCGGTGGCTTTGGTCATTCTGGAACTCGATAAATCAGTGTCGGCAATGCGAGCCAGTGCCTGAACCGGAAGTGTCATAAAGAGTCGAACTTTTGCTCTGGTATTTTTTCGGCTGATTGTGTTTTGTGAGGAGTATTGATGGATAAAGCAACCCAACTGCCATTGCATGATCGGGCCCGGGTGCTCACAGAGGCTCTGCCTTATTTACAGCGTTTTGCAGGTAAAACCATAGTCATCAAGTACGGTGGCAACGCTATGGAGAGTGAAGAGCTTAAAAATGCCTTCGCCCAGGGTGTCGTCATGCTGAAAGCTGTGGGCATCAATCCTGTTGTTGTTCATGGGGGCGGCCCTCAAATTGGGTCCATGCTGAAACGCCTGAATCTGGAAACCCGCTTCGTGCAGGGAATGAGAGTGACAGACTCCAGTACCATGGATGTTGTCCAGATGGTGCTCGGTGGTTTGGTCAACAAGGAAATAGTCACGCTGATAAATAACAACGGTGGTCGTGCAGTGGGTGTCACAGGTAAGGATGGTCGCTTCATCCGGGCACGTCGTCTGCAAGTGACTCATAAGACACCGGAAATGTCTGCACCGGAAATCATAGATATTGGCCATGTGGGTGAAGTGGAGTCCATCGATACCGGTATTGTTGAGATGCTACAGAACTCGGACTTCATTCCTGTAGTTGCACCTATCGGTGGTGATGATTCGGGTCTGTCTTATAATATCAATGCCGATCTGGTAGCGGGTCATCTTGCAGAAGCTCTGAATGCGGAAAAGTTGTTATTGCTGACCAATACTCCGGGGCTACTCAGTAAAGAAGGTGAATTGTTGACCGGACTGGATTCCGTGCAAGTTGAGAAGCTGATTGCTGATGGCACGATTTATGGCGGTATGCTGCCAAAAATCCAGTGTGCCCTGAGTGCAGTCAGTAATGGGGTAAACCGGGCTCATATCATTGATGGAAGAGTTCCCCATGCTCTGCTACTGGAACTTCTGACCGATCAGGGTGTGGGTACCCTGATTACTGGCGGTCATGCGTGAACAGCCTCTGAGAAAAGAGACAGTGATCTTTACAGTCAGAGGTCAGCGGCATTTTCGGCTCAAGGCTGTTTGGAGGCTGAAAATTTTTCACGGACATAGTAAGAGTGTGTCGAGAAGTAATGGATAAAACCAGAAAGTTTTCCCGAAAGGATCAAATTCTGCAGGCACTGGCTCATATGCTGGAAAATGCCCCCGGGGAGAGGATTACTACCTCGTCTCTGGCCAGAGAAGTGGGGGTGTCTGAAGCAGCGCTTTACCGCCACTTTCCCAGCAAGGCCAAGATGTTTGAAGGACTGATAGAGTTCATAGAAGATACTCTGTTCTCAAGGGTTAATTTGATAATGGAAGAAGAGCAACAGGCTTTGCGGCGCTGCGGCATGATGCTGCAACTTCTGCTGGGTTTCTGTGAGAAAAACCCTGGTTTGACTCGTATTCTCACAGGCGATGCTCTGGCTGGAGAGCCTGATCGCCTTAGACAGAGAGTCTTCAAACTGTTTGACCGGTTGGAAACCCAGATCAAGCAGGTCCTGAGAGGTGCTGAATTAAGTGAGGGGCTGAGACCTCAAGCTACTCCGGGTGCTATGGCTAATATGTTGCTCTCCATTGCTGAAGGACGTATTTGTCAGTACGTGCGCAGTGAGTTCAAACGGAAGCCAACTGAGCAGTGGCTCGCACAATGGGAAGTGCTTGCAACCGTCGTCTTCAGATAAGCACGATGTGTCAGTGGGCGACTCAGTGATCGCCCTTGCTGCTTTGACAGCCGTCTGCGTTTAGACTGGCGCAAGAGACTGTCAGAGCAGCGAAACAGGCCGACATGATCGAAGAGAGCCGCTTATTTCTGATGCCAGAGATTGTTATGAGACTCCGTAACGTTCCCTGTATTCCCTGATGGCAGGGGCATGCATCTTTATATCTTTATTCTCTTCGGCGTACGACAAAAGGTCATTCAGTGTGACAATGCTGACCACAGGGATGGAAAAATCTCTCTCAACTTCCTGGATGGCTGACAGTTCGCCCTTGCCTTTTTCCTGACGGTCCAGAGCAACCATGACTCCCGCCGGACTGGCAGGGCTCTGATTAATAATTTCCATAACTTCACGAACAGCAGTACCTGCTGTGATCACGTCATCCACAATAATGACACGACCTTCAAGGGGGGCTCCGACGATATTGCCTCCCTCGCCGTGTTCTTTAACTTCCTTGCGGTTGAAACACAGGGGCGTATTGAGGTCGTGATGCTCAGATAATGCAACTGCAGTGGTAGTGGCCAGAGGGATGCCCTTGTAGGCCGGACCAAAAAGAATATCGTACTCAATACCAGAATTGACCAGGGCGTGAGCATAGAACTGCCCCATTTTGCTGATGGCTTCGCCAGTGTTGAAAAGGCCGGCATTAAAGAAGTAGGGCGATTTTCTGCCAGATTTGAGGGTAAACTCACCGAAGCGAATCACCTGTTCTTGCAGGGCGAAGTCTAGAAATTCTCTCTGATAATCGAGCATGATCTATCAAGTGCTTATTCGAAAAAAGGTAGCTTTATTTTACCGCGAAAATTCTTCTCATGCAGGCTCTGAAGCGATTTACATGATTCCGGTCAAATAAAGTTTGGGTCACTGGCGCCGCTTGCAGCAGGACGAACCGTCAACCTGTAGGAGGCTTTTATAAAACCCCATAAAATGGATCGGAAATGCTGAACGCTATTCTTACGACAGTGAGTTTGTAATTCTGTGTTTAGCCTTGAGTAAGAAGGTCAGTAAACTGTATGGGAACCCTCAATTTTGAAAATACCTTTGCCAACTATCCATGGGTGCAGCTATCCTCGAAAGTAGTGTCTTTAAATGAAAAAAAGCCAAAGTGATGTTTTGATGCCTGACGACAGTGCACTGCTCTGATATTTTGAGAAGCTGTTGCAGCATTTATGCGGATAAACATATCGGCGACAACCCTGTATCATTCTTCAGTTAAAATTCCCTCTTTTCCTGTACTCTGTGTAGTTGAACTTTTACCTTGGAAATGCAGCACTTTTAACTATTAAGTCATTTCCAGGGTTTAATCAGGGCTGTATAAGGCTGGTCCCGGATCCGGGAAGCAATGCTCTGGTTATGGAGAGAGACCTGTGACTATTCAGGTTATGAGTCGATTCCCAAGTCATTGGAGGCCGTCGCAAAGGTGCTGTGCCTGACTGATACTGCGTTAAAAGGTGATTCAAAATGCTCATTTACTCCTTGTAAACTTCGCTTTTTGCCACTTTTTTCCCTGTCTCAGCTTTGTCGCTGCTTTTGCAACACCCTCATTGGCCTGAGGCAGATGCAGGATTAAGCCTGTTTTAATGACTGTTGACTCAGGTCGACAGTTCAATCAGGTAGTTTGCTTTATGCCGGGCCAGGTCTGGTTCAGGTAAGGTGTAGTCAATAATGAGAGTTATCAGCTTTAATTGCGAAGGCATAAAAAACGCGCGTGAAAAAGGTCTGCTTGGCTGGTTGATGGACCAGGATGCCGATGTCATCTGTTTGCAGGACATTCGAGAAGATGAGTTTGCAATGGAAGAAGACCAGTATCAGCTCAATGGATATTTCTGTTATGCACACGGTGGTTATGACAGGAAAGATTGTGGCGGTGTAGCCATTTATACACGTCAGGCGCCCAAAGCTATTATCAGCGGGCTTGGTTTTTCCGAGGCGGACGAAACAGGGCGTTATATTCAGGCTGACTTTGACAAGATCAGTATTGCCAGCATGCATGTGCCTGAAGGTCATGATGCTGCCAGCCAGAACTTCAAGTATCGCTTTCTGGACAATTACTCCCATCATCTGAACAAACAGCGTCGCAAGCGCCGTGAATTCATTATGGCGGGTACCTGGAACATTGCTCATCGCAAGATTGATGTGGCCAACTGGCGCGATTCTGAAGAAGTTTCCGGTTTTCAGCCTGCTGAACGTGGCTGGATGGAAGGTCTGCTGGGTGATATGGGCTTCTTTGATGCTTATCGTGAAGTGGATCGTGAGTCTGGCAAATACAGCTGGTGGCAGGATGAGTTTCTGCGTCACGATAATCTGGGCATGCGTATTGATTATCAGATCATTACGGCCGGGATGCGTCACAGTGTCCTGAATGGCGGCATCTACAAAAACCAGGCTTTCTCCAGCCACGCGCCGGTCATCATCGATTTTGACTGGGAACTGGAGAGCTGATCTGCACCTTCTTAATAGCAGTTTGTGTCGATAATGTCAGACGGGTTGCCTGACAATGACAGTAACAGCAGTGTCGCAAAGAGTGGGTGTTTAATAATTCTATCCTTGCCTCCTGATCTACAGAGAGGAAGGATAGATCAAGAAAATAAGTGTGTTTTTTTGTCTTTCTCATCAAAGGGCGGGTATCAGTTCAAGGGATGAGGTCATTATCCTGGTTCGCATCAACAGGCTTGCGTTTTCGATGAATTCTTTTGTGATTCGAAAGGGCTTTAGCATTCTGACCGACCCATCCGCATGGCCGTGGCTGGCGATCCTCCCCGATTACTGTCAGGTTACAGGTTTTTTGTCTGGTGTGGGTTCTTTTGTGATTCGACAGAGCTTTAGCATTCTGGCAGACCATTCCGCACGGCCTTGACGGGCCATCCTCGCTGACTAGTATTACGTCACAGGTTTTTTGCCCGGTGTGGTATTTGGTTTTGTGATACGACAGGGCTAGCTTATGCTTGTAGATCTTCCCGCACAGTCGCTGCTGGCCATCTTCCCCGGTAACGGTTGCACCACAGATTTGTTGCCTGGTGTGGGCGTATCTTTTGTGATTCGACAGGACTTGTGCATTCTGGCAGACCGTTCCGCATGGCCGAAGCTGGCCAAGTTCTCCGACGACTCTTACGCCACAGATTTTTTGCGTGGTGTGATATTGGGTTTTGTGGTTCGACAGGGCTTTAGCATTCTGGCAG
Organism: Endozoicomonas sp. ALD068; assembly: GCF_049310145.1. Classification (NCBI taxonomy): domain Bacteria; kingdom Pseudomonadati; phylum Pseudomonadota; class Gammaproteobacteria; order Oceanospirillales; family Endozoicomonadaceae; genus Endozoicomonas; species Endozoicomonas sp. ALD068. Next base: position 5,187,020 of record NZ_JBLYNU010000004.1, on the reverse strand, counting down.
ACCATTCCGCATGGCCCAAGCTGACCATCCTCACCGACTAAAGTTAAGTCGCAGGTTTTTTGCCCGGTGTGGTATTTGCTTTTGTGAGAAATAAGTACTCTTTCATTCTTGAAGACCTTCCCGCATTGCCGCAGCTGGCCATCATCTCCCATCAGGATCACGTTGCAGGTTGCCTGTCCGACAGGGGGAGTTGTATCAGCTGCCTCTGAAACCATTGAGTTTGAGGCGACTCCGTTTACACTATTGGATGGGTCGGAAGATTGTCGGAATCGACAAACGTCGTCACAGGGATAGACAAAACAATTTAAACCCAAAGTATGGAGGGATTGTCCAGGGTCTTCATTACCGCCGCCAGTGTCAGAATACAGTAGGCCGCTGTAATAGCATGTAATATGAGTAGTGGCCTGTGAGGTATTCTGGCCCGGTGATTGTGATGACTGATATTGTGGTTGGTCCTGTTCAGTGCCAGGCATCATAGTGGTGATCGCAAACGGGGGATTTTGACCCGTCTCCTGTCCTTCAATTGGGTTAAACAGCGATGAGTCGGGGTTCCAATAGTTTTTTAAAAGCCAGCCGACAGTGATAACCGCTTCCAGAAGCAGCCATGAATAAGGGGTTGGGCACTGGGAGGTTTTTTTTATCCAGTAACTGTCAGGTTTGTGTCGTTTGTTATCAGTCTGTGAATCGGGTTCTGTATAGCCGTTTGTGTCGGCAATCTCAGGCGGGTTGCCTGACAATGTTCGTCGGTCAAGCTTTATCAAAAAGTTCTGGTTTGAAAAATCTGCATTCCGTTCAAGCTCGATAACAAAGTGTTTTGTCAAGGGTTTAGCCTGGCAGATGGCAGACAACGTCAGTAACAGCAGTGCCAAAAAGAGTAAGTGTTTAATAGTTCTATCTTTGCCTTCTGGTTTACAGAGAGGAAGGATAGATCAAGAAAATAAGTGTGTTTTTTGTGTCTTCACTCATGAAAGGGCAGATGTCAGTCGCAGGGCTTGGGAAATCATCCCGGTTCACATCAAAAGGTCTTGCCCTTTCGATGTGCTCTTTTGTGATTCGACAGGATTTTTGCATTCTCGCAGACTGTCTCGCATTTAACAGATAGCTGCCAGGCTGTCGGTTATCAATATCCTTTCGTCCCATCGGGTTATGCCAGACCGGCAGGCGGTCTGGATCAAGCGGTTTATTCTGCCAGAGCCTCTTTCTGCAGGTTAATCAGGTCATTAATGCCTGCTTTAGCCAGAGCTAACATGGCTGTCATCTCGTTTTGACTGAACGGTGCTGCTTCAGCGGTACCCTGAATTTCAATGAAACCACCCTCTTCTGTCATGACAACGTTCATATCGGTTTCAGCGTTGGAGTCTTCCGGATAATCCAGATCAAGAACCGGGCTGCCTTTGTAAATACCTACAGAAACAGAAGCAATCAACTGAAGGAATGGATCATTCTTGATGATCTTTTTCCTTTGCATATGGCGGATCGCATCAACAAGAGCCACGCAGGCACCGGTAATAGAGGCTGTACGGGTACCACCGTCTGCCTGGATAACATCACAGTCGATGGTGATGGAATTCTCGCCCAGTTTTTTCAGGTCAACAGCAGCACGCAGTGAGCGGCCAATGAGACGCTGAATTTCCAGGGTGCGGCCACCCTGCTTGCCTCTGGCGGCTTCGCGGCCCATGCGATCTGTGGTTGATCGGGGCAGCATACCGTATTCGGCGGTCACCCAGCCTTGTCCGGAACCTTTCAGAAATCGGGGGACTGACCTGTCGACAGACGCTGTGCAGATCACTTTGGTGTTGCCAAACTCAACCAGCACTGATCCTTCAGCGTGCATGGTGTACTCACGAGTGATTTTGATGTTGCGTAACTGATCCGCAGTTCTTCCACTAGGACGCCGCATTGTCTTACCTTCTACCGCCGGGAATATTAAAAGCGGAATTATAACCAACGCCGACGTTGGGCTCTATGTTTGCCATAAAATAACCATTAATGGCCGGAAGTTGATCGAGGCTTGATACTGCTTGCTGTTGATGTATCCTGCAACACCGGACCACAAACTTTCGCTCTGAAAAAGATTGGGTGGTTCCCGTTCTGCTTCCTGATCCGGGTTGATCAGGATTCCGACATCTTCAAAGGCGGCACTCGGGGCGGTTGCTTTTCAGTGCAGTAATTTATGCTCAGCCGATGTGGCTGACGGTTCTTTTAACAGGGATACTTATGACTTCCAGTATGACGGCATTTGCCCGCACTCAGGTCCAGGAGGGCTGGGGCAGTCTGGTGTGGGAAATTCGTTCAGTCAATCATCGCTACCTGGAGCCTCATTTTCGTCTGCCAGAAGCTGTCAGGGAAGTAGAACCTGCATTGCGAGAAGCATTGAGAAAGCATCTGCACAGGGGTAAGGTCGAATGTTCATTAAAGCTGCAACTGGCAGAAGGTCAGCAGCAGATGAACGTCAATGAATCGGCCCTGGAAGCTCTGCAGTCAGTGGTCAACAAAGTTGAAACCTACTTCATCAATGCTTCCGGCGTAAATCCTCTGGAGGTCTTGCAATGGCCCGGCATTATGGACAATGAAGAGACCAATATGGCTCCGGTTCATGCGGCGGTTATCAAAGCCTTTGAAGAGGCTCTGATACAGCTGTCGGATTTCCGTCGCAGAGAAGGGGGCGAGTTGGAGAAGTTCATCCGTTTAAGGCTGCAAGGCGTGACCGAAGAAGTAGAGAGCGTGCGTTCTGTTCTCCCTGATTTGCTGGAGTCCCAAAGACAAAAAATCATGGATCGTCTGAAAGAAGCCAAGGCTGAACTGGACCCGGATCGACTGGAACAGGAATTAGTGTTTCTGGCTCAGAAAATGGACGTTGATGAAGAGCTGGATCGTTTGTCGACCCATGTTTCTGAAGTTAAACACACCCTGGGCAAGAAAGGAGCTATCGGGCGCCGACTTGACTTCCTGATGCAGGAACTCAACCGGGAAGCCAATACGCTGTCCTCAAAATCCATCAACGCAGGTCTGACACAAAGTGCCGTTAATCTTAAGGTGTTGATTGAGCAGATGCGGGAGCAGATTCAGAATATCGAGTGATTTGTTCTGGTATCAGTTTTGAACATCGTTAAGTGCTAACCATGGCGCCTCCTGCGTTCTGGCGACGGTGGAAGTGTCACTCAGACGACATCTTTTTAATTTTATCCATCGATATCGATTGCCAGTACGGGCAACCGGTGTATCGCCAGTTTTGAATGACGCCTTTGGAAGAAGTAGTAAACGACTGTCGACAAGTGCTCATCAGGTAGGCTGAGCCCCAGTTAGAGACCCAGCTATAAACTTTATTACCATTCTTCAGTTCCAGCATGGAACTGGGGGCTCCCCAGTTACTGATGGCTTCTTCTACGTGGTGGCCGTGCCAGGAATCCATGACCTCCTGAGTGGTGCTACAGCCTGTCAGAAGGAAGATGAATGGTAGTACATATTGCAAACAATGGTTGCTGAACACTTTATTGCCCCTGCTTCGATCTTCAGGGTTGAATCGAAGAAAGTATAGAAGCGATCAGTACTGATCTTCCAGCAGCCGAAATTTGAACTGTCTATAGCCTGGTGAACTGGAGATGCATTCCAGCAGTTGACCTTTTCGGATTTTGTCTCCCTGAAGCAGAGTGAATTTCAGTCCACTTTTGAATGAGACCCTGGGCGTTATCAGGGTGGGCATATCATTCACGGCTGGCATGACCGGTAGAAGGAAAGCTCTCTGATAGTGACTGGTGTCCATGTTTTTTTTCAGAGGCGTAAGCGCACAGGGTTTTGTTGAGGCAGACAGAAGTTCCAAACCTATGAGCAGATCTTTTTGATTATTCACCTGAACCCAACGGACTGCGGCCAGTAACCAGTTTTTCTGGCCGGTTTCCCTGACGGCCAGAAGCTCCCCGGTTCGCAGTTGGCGTTCAAGATCACCACTGGTGCTCAGGCAGTAACCCCCTGCGCAGGTATTGATGATCGAGCAATCATAGACGGGATAGAGAGAGCCCTGATTGCCTGAGCGGGTAAATTGAATGGATGAAGTGCTCGTGGACATCTTTGTATCTTCATCCGTATGGGTGTCATGGGCTTCGGACCAGGCATCACTACTGTCATTGGAAGAGAAGCTACTCATACCGGATTGGTTATGGGCTATATGTCTGGAAACCATTTCATCAAACGACTGCTGGCCGTGCAGGAAATAATGAACAGCGCTGAAGCCAAAGCAGATTTCACAGCTGTCTGAGCTTGTCTGACGTTGGTGTTTTCGTTGCCCGGGAAGGCTCCATGCAGCTGCCAGATGATCAATGACCCGTTTTGTCAGAGCTCCGGGTTTTTCTTCCGAGACCGATTCGCTCAGCTTTTTGAGGTGCGCGGTCAGCAGCCTGGAATCCAGAGCCATAAGGTGATCATTTTTTTCTCCTTCCAATAGAGAGCTGTAGAGCAGCCCTTCATCGGAATCCAGATTGACCACAAAGTGCGACCGGCTGTTTTCAACCGGCTCGAGTTTGCTGTGCGGTGCCCAGAGACAGAGGGCCTTGAAAATCTGTCGGATTTCCTGAGGTCTCAGCTGGTTGGATCGGGAACGACTGAGTAGCAATGCACGCTTATACAGATCTGAAAGAGACAGTTTTCTGGCCTTGGTAGTGATGGCATCCTCTAGGCTGAAAGTGTCCAGATTTTGTGTGCGGGCAGTAAAGTACAGGGTGTGCATTTCCAGCCACACCCGCTCGGGAGCAGGTCGATAATACTCACAGGTAAAGAGCAGAATGGAGGCACTTTCAGTCAGTGAGCGATGCAATGCGGCGCCCAGAGGGCTGGAAGCATCCTCCTGGTTCTGGCTGCTGCGCACAATCACTTTGTAGACTCTCAGCAGTCTGAGCAGCAGTTTCAGACAATTATCGTATTCTACCTGCTGAGCATCGTTAAAAGTGATGATATCTTTCAGAACCTGATTCTGACTCTGATGAACCAGAAAATAAACGACGGGTCTGAATTGCTCAACCAGAGACCACTGAAGAGAAGGCTGTACTTTGAGGCGAGCCAGCTCTTCCAGTGCCTGCCCTATTGATTTAAACGACAAAGATCTATCAATTTTAGGCAGCTCACTGAGCCATTGATGAACTCCGTGCACATCGGTCTGGCTGAACGATAAAGTGTTCAGGCTCTGAGACGGGAGCTGCAGCGGAATCCTTTCGTTCTGCGCGTCCATGAAATCATCCTGATTGTCTGCCTGTTAAAAATCCTTTAGGACCATTTCTTATATTAAGATCACGGGCTTAAAGAATCCAGCGTGACAGACAGGCTAATTAACCGGTATGGGGGTTTTGCTGGCTTCTCCTGCTACTTCTTTGACCAGCCTGGGGACCAGGTAACCCGGACATTTCTGCATCAGCTCGTTAACGAGCACTTTGGCTCTTTCTTCCGTTACGTCAAAGTGGGCGGCACCCTGAACCCGGTCCAGAAGATGCAGGTAATAGGGTAGAACTCCGGCATTGAACAGGGTGTGACTCAGATCGGCCAGTGATCCGGAGTCATCATTGATGCCTTTAAGCAGCACCGTCTGGTTCAATACTATTGCACCCGCTTGTCTCAGCTTTTGCAGCGCTCGTTCAACCTGTTCATCGATCTCATTGGCGTGGTTGCAGTGAATCACCATAACGGGTTTCAGCCTTCCGCTACAAAACCAATGAAGCATTTCTTTGGTGACTCTCTGGGGAATAACAATAGGCAGTCGGGTATGAATTCGAAGCGTTTTCACATGGGGTATATCGGACAGTGCCTCTACCATACGAGCAAGGCGACTATCCGTGGTAGCCAGTGGATCTCCGCCACTTAATATGACCTCATGAATACTGTTCTGAGTGCGAATGTATTCTATCGCCTGCATCCAGTTGTCTCCGCCCAGCCGGTTGTCCTCATAAGGGAAATGTCGCCGAAAGCAGAAGCGGCAGTTTATGGCACAGGCTCCGCTGATAATCAGAAGCAGTCTTCCCTGATATTTATGAATAATGCCCTCGGTCGGGTTCTGAGACTGTTCTGCCAGAGGGTCGAGACTGAACCCACTGACTTCCTCACACTCTTCACCCAGAGGCAGAACCTGTCTGAGCAGCGGATCGTACTGGTCACCCCGGGTCATCCGATCTATAAAAGGACGTGGAATCCGCATACGAAAAGACTTGTCGCTTTTGATGGCCCCCGGCAACAAAGTGTCTGGAAGATTCAGAATGTTGAGCAATACTTCAGGGTCGGTGACTGAATCAGCCAGCACTTTTTTCCAGTTGTCTGGTTGCTCTTCAGGAAGCATAAAACGGGTTGATAGCTTGTCAGTATGCACACCGTCCTCGTAACGGGTTATCATAGGGGTTTTCATTTTGCTGGTAGTGTCCGATGGCTAGTTATAGTACCAACGAATTTCGTTCAGGTCTCAAAGTGATGCTGGAAGGTGATCCCTGCGTCATCATTGAAAACGAGTTTGTAAAACCGGGTAAAGGTCAGGCCTTTAACCGCGTCAAGTTCCGCAACCTGATGAGCAACCGTGTCTGGGAGCGTACCTTCAAGTCTGGTGAAAGCATCGAAGCGGCAGACGTGATGGACTATGACATGGAGTACCTCTACACCGACGGTGAATTCTGGCACTTCATGATGACTGACGGTTCTTTCGAGCAGCACGCTGCCAGCAAGGAAGCCGTGGGGGATACTCTCGATTGGCTCAAGGAGCAGGAAGTATACTCCGTAACCCTTTACAACGGATCTCCTCTTTCTGTGAGCGCACCTAATTTCGTAGAGCTGGAAGTCATTGAAACCGATCCGGGCCTGAAAGGTGATACTGCCCAGGGCGGCTCCAAGCCAGCCAAGCTAAGTACTGGCGCTTCCGTGAAGGTGCCTTTGTTTATCACTGAAGGTGAAGTTCTGAAAATCGATACCCGAACTGGTGAGTATGTGGGTCGTGTGAAGTAATTGACCGTTACCTCCAGCCTTTGGCTGGAGGGCTTTAGCATCGTCCGCCGCTTTAATTGATTGCGTCCCTCTGAGGGCTAACATGTGACTCATTTGGCAAATGGAGTATGACTTACATGTCATCCGACAACTGGAAGCCCTCTGCCTCAATCTCGACACTGCAAGAAAGAGCCCGGCTGTTCGCCAGAATCCGGCAGTACTTCGACGAGCAGCAAGTGATGGAAGTGGATACGCCCATGCTTTCTGCCAGCGCAACTGTAGATCTTCATATCGATAGTTTTGTCACTAGCTTTTTACCTATCGGTGGAGGTAGTGAGCAAACTTGCTACCTGCATACATCACCCGAGTTTCCAATGAAAAGGCTTTTGGCTGCGGGAAGTGGTGATATTTATTCTCTGGGTCGAGTGTTTCGTAATGGAGAGGCAGGCGGGCGCCATAATCCTGAATTCACGATGCTTGAATATTACCGACTCGGAATGGATCCGCACCAGTTAATGGATGATATGACCTCACTCCTGTCTTCAGTGACAGCTTTTAAAGAGATAGAGAGAGTCAGTTATGGGGGCATTTTTCAGGAAAAACTGGGACTGAATCCTCATGGGGCAACAGATGAGGCGCTTTCTGATCTGGTTAAAAAGCATGTCGATGAGGCACTCTCAGGCCTGGAAAGAAATGATTGTCTTGATCTGTTGTTTTCAAAGAAGATTGAACCCGAGCTCGGTGTCGGTGAGGCCGGTGAGCTCAATGGCGTTTACGTCTACGACTACCCAGCCAGTATGGCTGCTCTGGCGAAGCTTCATACAAATGATCAAGGGGACCGGGTGGCAGCACGATTCGAGCTTTTTGTTAACGGTGTTGAACTGGCCAATGGTTACCACGAACTGACCCATGCTGAAGAGCAGCAGATGCGTTTCAAAACGGAGCAGGCTAATCGTAGAGAACTGCGCAGACCAGTTTACCCTTACGATCATCATCTTGTTGAAGGCTTGAGGTCAGGTATGCCCGATTGCGCTGGTGTCGCTATGGGGCTTGATCGCCTCCTGATGTTAATGCTGAACAAAAAGAAAATTGCAGATGTCGTTGCGTTCGATTTCTTCAGGGCCTGAGCAAACAGATCGTCAAGCCGGTTTTCAAGCGACATTTGTCGTTGGAATGATTGGGTGCCTGAATAGCACTATTGAGTATTAGGTATTAATCCTCTGTTGCCATAGTCGGTTTCAGACGTATAATTCATTCTACTTATCCGGCGCAATATTCCATTACTGGCAGACGGCATTGCAATCAATAAAATATTGGTTGACAGTCTGGTTTGGCGATGTAGAATGCGCCGCCGCTGAACAGGAAAAACAACACTGATCAATCATAAGTGTTTGTCAGTTTAGCGGGTTGGAAAGCCGCTTTGACTCCTTGGCGAAGACAAGGCTTGACAACAAAAACGGTCGCGGTAAGATAGCGGCCTCGCTGAACAGCGCTGACCGCTGAATCAGCCGATTAAAACCTTCTTGTTTTAATCCAGTTCTTTAACAAATTATCAGACAATTCGTGTGGGCGCTTGTGCGAATGGCATCGGTCAACAGAGCTTTGCTCTGAAATGATTTAAATGCTGATCAAGCAAGCGAACATACTCGTTAATTCTAACATGTACGTTTAATTGCAAAGATTGAGCAGTCAGCATGTTCTTCGGGGCAGCTGACAAAACGATTTAAACTGAAGAGTTTGATCATGGCTCAGATTGAACGCTGGCGGCAGGCCTAACACATGCAAGTCGAGCGGTAACAGAACTAGCTTGCTAGTTGCTGACGAGCGGCGGACGGGTGCGTAACACGTAGGAATCTGCCCGGTAGTGGGGGATAGCCCGGAGAAATCCGGATTAATACCGCATACGCCCTAAGGGGGAAAGCAGGGGACCCGTTTCTTTTATAAGGAGCGAACCTTGCGCTATCGGATGAGCCTGCGTCGGATTAGCTTGTTGGTGGGGTAAAGGCCTACCAAGGCGACGATCCGTAGCTGGTCTGAGAGGATGATCAGCCACACTGGGACTGAGACACGGCCCAGACTCCTACGGGAGGCAGCAGTGGGGAATATTGCACAATGGGCGCAAGCCTGATGCAGCCATGCCGCGTGTGTGAAGAAGGCCCTAGGGTTGTAAAGCACTTTCAGCGAGGAGGAAAGGTTCAAGGTTAATACCCTTGAGCTGTGACGTTACTCGCAGAAGAAGCACCGGCTAACTCCGTGCCAGCAGCCGCGGTAATACGGAGGGTGCGAGCGTTAATCGGAATTACTGGGCGTAAAGCGTGCGTAGGCGGCTTGTTAAGTTGGATGTGAAAGCCCCGGGCTCAACCTGGGAACGGCACCCAAAACTGGCAAGCTAGAGTGCGGAAGAGGAGTGTGGAATTTCCTGTGTAGCGGTGAAATGCGTAGATATAGGAAGGAACACCAGTGGCGAAGGCGACACTCTGGTCTGACACTGACGCTGAGGTACGAAAGCGTGGGGAGCAAACAGGATTAGATACCCTGGTAGTCCACGCCGTAAACGATGTCTACTAGTCGTCGGGGATCTTGCATTTCTGGTGACGCAGCTAACGCGATAAGTAGACCGCCTGGGGAGTACGGCCGCAAGGTTAAAACTCAAATGAATTGACGGGGGCCCGCACAAGCGGTGGAGCATGTGGTTTAATTCGAAGCAACGCGAAGAACCTTACCTGGCCTTGACATCCTGCGAACCTTTTAGAGATAGAGGGGTGCCTTCGGGAACGCAGTGACAGGTGCTGCATGGCTGTCGTCAGCTCGTGTCGTGAGATGTTGGGTTAAGTCCCGCAACGAGCGCAACCCTTATCCTCAGTTACCAGCACTTCGGGTGGGCACTCTGGGGAGACTGCCGGTGACAAACCGGAGGAAGGTGGGGACGACGTCAAGTCATCATGGCCCTTACGGCCAGGGCTACACACGTGCTACAATGGTGCATACAGACGGTTGCCAAGCCGCGAGGTGGAGCTAATCTGAGAAAGTGCATCGTAGTCCGGATTGGAGTCTGCAACTCGACTCCATGAAGTCGGAATCGCTAGTAATCGTGAATCAGAATGTCACGGTGAATACGTTCCCGGGCCTTGTACACACCGCCCGTCACACCATGGGAGTGGGTTGCTCCAGAAGTAGCTAGCTTAACCTTCGGGAGAGCGGTTACCACGGAGTGATTCATGACTGGGGTGAAGTCGTAACAAGGTAGCCCTAGGGGAACCTGGGGCTGGATCACCTCCTTAAACGAAGACCGACCTTCCATAAGCGTTCACACGAATTGTTTGATTATCAGTTGTCAGTTGACGGTGGTCAGTTGGCAGTTGTTAGTTTTGTTCTTTAAAAAAGTGTGTTTAATGAATCGGTTGTTTTGGCGGTGCGCTGAACCAGCAGGATTGGGTCTGTAGCTCAGTTGGTTAGAGCGCACCCCTGATAAGGGTGAGGTCGGCAGTTCGAGTCTGCCCAGACCCACCAATCATGATTCGGAATATGGGGCTATAGCTCAGCTGGGAGAGCGCCTGCTTTGCACGCAGGAGGTCAGCGGTTCGATCCCGCTTAGCTCCACCATTAATCCGAACGACTCATTCATTAAGCGTATTTTGCTTCATTGTCCCCTTCTTTAACAGAAAGCGGACAATGCGATCTTTAACAATGTGGAATCCAAACTTAAATTAAGCTGAGTTGATTTAAAAGACTTTGGTCTTTTAATGAAATTCTTGCTGAGACACTCTCAAGTGTAGGGCGTATCAGTGGCCGGTTGTCAGTTGACAGTTGCCGGTTACTGAAGATCGTTAAAGGTAGTTATTGCCTATAACCATCAGTTGCCACGAATCGACTGACCACTGGTCACCGACAACTGACAACTGAGATCTCGAAGAGATCGCTTTGGGTTATATGGTCAAGTGACTAAGCGTACACGGTGGATGCCTTGGCAGTCAGAGGCGATGAAGGACGTGGTAATCTGCGAAAAGTCTTGGGGAGCCGATAAACAGGCGTTGATCCAGGAATGTCCGAATGGGGAAACCCACTCACACAAGTGAGTATCCTTTACCTGAATACATAGGGTTTAGGAGGCGAACCCGGGGAACTGAAACATCTAAGTACCCGGAGGAAAAGAAATCAACCGAGATTCCCCCAGTAGCGGCGAGCGAACGGGGAGTAGCCCTTAAGCAATTTTTGGTTTAGCGGAACACTCTGGAAAGTGTGGCCATAGTGGGTGATAGCCCCGTACGCGAAAAGCCATTGATTGTGAAATCGAGTAGGACGGCACACGTGAAATGTTGTCTGAACATGGGGGGACCATCCTCCAAGGCTAAATACTCCTGACTGACCGATAGTGAACCAGTACCGTGAGGGAAAGGCGAAAAGAACCCCGTTGAGGGGAGTGAAATAGAACCTGAAACCGTGTACGTACAAGCAGTGGGAGTCAGTGGTCAGTTGTCAGTTGTCAGTTGCCAGTAGGCAAGCGACAGCAGATGACTGATTACCAGGTCGTCAAGTTGGAAAATACGGGCAGATTTGCAGAGGTGTTGAAATTGACGCTGAACAAAACTGACCACCGACAACTGACAACTGGCCACTGATGACTGCGTACCTTTTGTATAATGGGTCAGCGACTTATTTTCTGTGGCAAGGTTAACCGTATAGGGAAGCCGTAGCGAAAGCGAGTCTTAACAGGGCGTCCAGTCGCAGTGAATAGACCCGAAACCGGGCGATCTATCCATGAGCAGGTTGAAGATCAGGTAACACTGATTGGAGGACCGAACCCACTGTCGTTGAAAAGCCAGGGGATGACTTGTGGATAGGAGTGAAAGGCTAATCAAGCCCGGAGATAGCTGGTTCTCCTCGAAAGCTATTTAGGTAGCGCCTCGTGTCTCACCATCGGGGGTAGAGCACTGTTTGGGCTAGGGGGCCATCCCGGCTTACCAACCCCATGCAAACTCCGAATACCGATGAGTGCAATCACGGGAGACACACGGCGGGTGCTAACGTCCGTCGTGGAAAGGGAAACAACCCAGACCGTCAGCTAAGGTCCCAAAGTAATAGTTAAGTGGGAAACGATGTGAGAAGGCCCAGACAGCCAGGAGGTTGGCTTAGAAGCAGCCACCCTTTAAAGAAAGCGTAATAGCTCACTGGTCGAGTCGGCTCGCGCGGAAGATGTAACGGGGCTCAAACTATTCACCGAAGCTACGGGGTTCAGTTGTCAGTTTACAGTTGTCAGTTGGCAGTATGAGAAGTAAGTATGCAGCGATTTGAAGATTTAGAAGTATTTCAACGGGCCTATAAGCTTTCTTTGAAAGTTCACAAGCTCTCGCTGGAATTTCCGAGAATTGAACAAATGCATGGACTTGCTGATCAGATGCGCAGAGCCAGTAAAGGAATCTGTGCAAATATTGCTGAAGGACATGGGAAACTGATCATCTCAAAAGCAGAGTTTCGAAGGTTCATATTGATGGCTATCGGATCATCTGACGAAATGAGAGTTTGGTTAAGGTACTGCCTTGATCTCAATTACATTGACGATCAGCAATGGCAAGACCTCAAAACCGAATACAACCAAGTCAGTAAGATGTTGGTTAGTTTGCACAAGAGTTTTAAATAACTCAGTTCAAACTGACAACCGACAACTGCAAACTGACAACTGAACCGGTAGAGGAGCGTTGTGTAAGCGGTTGAAGGTTCACCGGGAGGTGGGCTGGACGTATCACAAGTGCGAATGCTGACATGAGTAACGATAAAGGGAGTGAGAGGCTCCCTCGCCGGAAGACCAAGGGTTCCTGCGCAACGCTAATCGGCGCAGGGTGAGTCGGCCCCTAAGGTGAGGTCGAAAGACGTAATCGATGGGAAACAGGTTAATATTCCTGTACCCCTTTTGACTGCGATGGAGTGACGGAGAAGGCTAGGCCAGCAGGGCGATGGTTGTCCCTGTTTAAGGTCGTAGGCTGTGGACTCAGGCAAATCCGGGTTCATAAAGCCGAGAACTGATGACGAACCCACCAAGGTGGGGAAGTGGTTGATGCCAGGCTTCCAGGAAAAACTTCTAAGCTTCAGGTCAAGAGGGACCGTACCCGAAACCGACACAGGTGGTCAGGTAGAGAATACCAAGGCGCTTGAGAGAACCTGGGTGAAGGAACTAGGCAAAATGGCACCGTAACTTCGGGAGAAGGTGCGCCCCTTTTGGTGATCGGACTTGCTCCGTAAGCTGAAGGGGGTCGAAGATACCAGGTGGCTGCGACTGTTTATTAAAAACACAGCACTGTGCTAACACGTAAGTGGACGTATACGGTGTGACGCCTGCCCGGTGCCGGAAGGTTAATTGATGCTGTTATCGCAAGAGAAGCGGTTGATCGAAGCCCCGGTAAACGGCGGCCGTAACTATAACGGTCCTAAGGTAGCGAAATTCCTTGTCGGGTAAGTTCCGACCTGCACGAATGGCGTAACGATGGCCACGCTGTCTCCACCCAGGACTCAGTGAAATTGAAATCGCTGTTAAGATGCAGTGTATCCGCGGCTAGACGGAAAGACCCCGTGAACCTTTACTACAGCTTCACAGTGGATCTTGATGTTGCTTGTGTAGGATAGGTGGGAGGCTTTGAAGTGTGGACGCCAGTCTGCATGGAGCCAACCTTGAAATACCACCCTGGCAATATTGAGGTTCTAACCCAGGTCCTTTAGCAGGATCGGGGACATTGTGTGGTGGGTAGTTTGACTGGGGCGGTCTCCTCCCAAAGAGTAACGGAGGAGCACGAAGGTTGGCTAAGCACGGTCGGACATCGTGCGGTTAGTGTAATGGTACAAGCCAGCTTGACTGCGAGAGGTACATCTCGAGCAGGTACGAAAGTAGGTCATAGTGATCCGGTGGTTCTGAATGGAAGGGCCATCGCTCAACGGATAAAAGGTACTCCGGGGATAACAGGCTGATACCGCCCAAGAGTTCACATCGACGGCGGTGTTTGGCACCTCGATGTCGGCTCATCACATCCTGGGGCTGAAGCCGGTCCCAAGGGTATGGCTGTTCGCCATTTAAAGTGGTACGCGAGCTGGGTTTAGAACGTCGTGAGACAGTTCGGTCCCTATCTGCCGTGGACGTTGGAAGTTTGAGGAGAGCTGCTCCTAGTACGAGAGGACCGGAGTGGACGAACCACTGGTGTTCGGGTTGTGTCGCCAGACGCATTGCCCGGTAGCTAAGTTCGGACGGGATAACCGCTGAAAGCATCTAAGCGGGAAGCCCCCTTCAAGATGAGACTTCCCTGGCCGCAAGGCCCATAAGAGACGTTGAAGACTACGACGTTGATAGGCGGGATGTGTAAGCGTTGTGAGGCGTTGAGCTAACCCGTACTAATGACTCGAGAGGCTTGACCATATAACGCCAAAGCGATTTGCGCAGCGAAGCTGCCAGCAAAAGCTGGAAGCTTGAAGCTTGAAGCCGTACACAGTGAACGAGAGTGTTGAGCAAGAATAGACACACAGCTTAAACGAGATTTGGATTCCAGAGCCTTCCGCTTTCGAGAAACAGCTTCAAGCCTCCAGCTTAAAGCTTCCAGCTCGAGAGCCAACGGCTCGACCAGTTTTGCCTGGTGACCATAGAGCGTTGGAACCACCCGATCCCATCCCGAACTCGGTAGTGAAACGACGCATCGCCGATGGTAGTGTGGGGTTTCCCCATGTGAGAGTAGGTCATCGCCAGGCATTGAATAAAGCAAAACCCCGGTTGAGAGATTGACCGGGGTTTTTGTTTAATCGTATCCCATTACTCTCAAAACTTTTTCCTTCTTTGGTGCATGTTCACACAAAATGCACCGATTCACTTCTTTCCCATCAACTATTTTCTTCAGGTACTTGCCATCCTGTAAATAGTTAACTTATTAAAAATCAAATTGTTAAGTGATAAATCAAAAGACAGGCATCTTTTTTGCTGTGCAGGACTCGACGAATAATAAAATTAGCGAGATGGAATTATATGGCTTATATCGAACCCGATCAGTTTGTCAAAAAAATGGTGGACTCCGGTGAGTCAAAGATCTTTATGTCAACCAAAGATACTTTTATTCGAGCCTTCATGGCAGGAGCTATTCTGGGACTGGCGGCTATCTTTGCCATTACAGTGACTATCAATACTGGCTCACCGCTGATCGGAGCTCTGTTGTTCCCGATTGGTTTTATCATGTTGTATCTCATGAAATTTGACTTGTTGACCGGCGTCTTCACCCTGGTTCCTCTGGCGTTAATTGATAAACGACCTGGTGTGGATATGCGAGGGCTTCTCAGGAATTGGGGTCTGGTATTTCTAGGGAATTTTGCCGGAGCACTGACTACTGCTTTCTTTGTGTCGTTTATTTTGACCTATGGCTACAGCATTGATGGTGGAGCCATAGCTGCGAAAGTCTCCGCCATTGGTGAGTCGAGAACATTGGGCTATCAGGAGCATGGTCTTGCAGGTTGGTTAACGATTTTTGTTCGGGGAATGCTCTGTAACTGGATGGTATCAATGGGGGTTGTCGGCGCCATGATCTCAACGTCTGCAGGTGCAAAGATGGTGGCCATGTGGATGCCTATTATGCTGTTTTTCTTCATGGGCTTCGAGCACTCTATTGTCAATATGTTCCTTTTTCCCTTCTCAATGATCATGGGTGGTGAGTTTACTGTGATGGATTACCTGATCTGGAATGAACTGCCTACCGCTCTGGGGAATTTGGTAGGAGGTTTCCTTTTGGTTGGCCTGCCACTTTATTTGACCCATGTAAGAACCAGCCCGGAGCGAGGACTGGCTTAACGTATCAGAGTGACTGCCTCTCTTACATAAAGAGGTAGTCACAAAAGTTGTCTTGAGAAAAAAGAAAAGAACGGAAGGAATTTTACGTGGTGGCTCAGGTTTATTGCCGGGGCTCTGTAACCGCAACGCTCTCAAGAAAATCCATGATAGTCTGAACATCCTCCAGTTCACCTTCTTCATTCCAGAGTACTGCGATGGAACCTGCCCGGAAGCTCACTCTGACAGCGGAAGCAGGTAATTTGGAGAGCTTTTCAGAGCCGACTCTAGTGTTTTCAGGCCAGCATCCATCGGCTTTTTCCAGAACGATAACGGGATCATTATCTTCAGTCAAAGACACAGTGGAATACTCAAGCCATGGGCTCTGCTCGATAATGGCAGATTCAGGTAAAAGATCTTTGTCTTTGATTTCCCGACAGGTAAAGCCAGACAAGATGGCTTTGTTTCTAAGCTTCATACGACGCCTGTCTGACTTGGAAGGCAGGAGCCACATGAAGTTACCAATAATAATCAGAGCAATGAGTGCGATGATCCAGATCATGTCATTATTCTACTGTAAGTACTCAACCATACGAAATCATATTTTCTGACTCATTGTTCAGGCACTCTGACTGCGTTGCAACCCTGGTCATATAGCTTGCTATGTTCCCGTCGTTGTGCCTTGCAGAGCACCTGCCCAATAAGCCAGAAATATTCGATTCCGTATGGCTGAGTACTTAATGCCTTAAGCAAATGTTTATGGACAAGGATAATACCATAAGGAATTAAAAGTAGTTACTGACCAGCAGCAGGACTGATTTGTACCTATGTTCAGTAAGTCCCACCTGTGTTCTGTATCACGGACAGAGGCGATTAAATCAGATTCAGGAGCTTGATAATAGATTGATGTATCTACAATTACTCCAGCTGTGAGCCCTATCAGCGGATATGATTCATTATCCGGATTGAAGTAAAAAAAGTAAGGATACCGTTGAACCTGCCTTTCACCACCCCGATTGATATTTGCCTAAAATCTGTTGTCAAAGAAATAAACAGACATTCAGGTGCACCAACATGCCTCAAGCTCAATACCAGTCTAAGAACCTCAACCACCTTGGCTTGGTTGCCGCTATGTGTCGGGAGTTAAAGATAGCCGAATACATTGATGCCCGTATCACAAATGACTCCGATGTTCGTAATGTCACTATTGGACAAGCTGTAGTTGCAATGATCATCAATGGCTTGGGCTTTACGGGGCAAACTCTATACATGCTCCCTGAGTTTTTTGAGGATAAGCTGATTGACCGCCTTATCGGGGAAGGTATACAGGCTGAACACTTGAACGATAAGGTACTTGGTCGGGCTCTCGACAGTTTGTACGACGCTGGTGTTAGCGACTTGTATCTCAATCTGGCCGTCAAGGTCGTCAATCATCTGAAACTTCCTTGCAAGGCATTAAATCTGGATGGCACCAGCTTTCATGTGGATGGAGTCTATAACAGTCATGACAATCCAGACGACTTGAACTGTATTCATATCTGCCAAGGTTACAGCCGTGACCACCGGCCTGACCTGAACCAGGTAGTCTTACAGTTAATGACTGAAAACCAGGCGGGCATCCCTGTGTTTATGGCCCCTGCCAGCGGTAATGTAAACGACAAAACCTGTTTTCAGGAAATTATCAAAAATCATCTGTCATGTTTTAAGGCTGCTTTGAATAGCCGCTATCTGGTTGCTGATGCTGCCATGTATGTTGCAGAAACCCTTCAGTCGCTTGATGAGCAAAAGCAGCTGTTTATCTCCCGGGTACCCCTGAACATCAAGGAGGCAAAGGAGCTGGTCTGCAAAGCGCCAACCATGTCGCTGGAGCCTGTTGAAGGCTATGAAGATTATTACTCAGCTGAAGTGCCTTCCTGCTACGGAGGGGTTCAACAACGATGGTTCCTGTTTCTCAACAAAAAGCGCGGGCTTAGTGAACGGAAAACACTGACCCGAAAGATGCAAAAACAGTCATTGAAAGAGGCCCGTGATCTGGAGAAGCTGAGCAAAAAGGCCTTTTTGTGCCGGGACGATGCATTGAAGGCTTTTGCCTTGTGGCAGAAACAATCGAAACTTTGCCAAAGCGAAACAGAGCCTGAGGTTATCTGTAAACCCTGCTATTCGGGCAAAGGAAGACCATCGCCGGATAGCAAGCCTGATCACTTCGAGTACTTTGTGCAGGCTGAATGCTTTGTTTCCTGCGAGAAGAGGGAGCATGCAGAGGCCTCACTGGGTTGTTTTATCCTAAGCACCAATGAGCTGGATAAAAATAGTTTGAATGCCTCTGAGCTGTTGTCTATCTATAAGTCGCAACAAAAAGTTGAAGGCGGCTTTCGGTTCCTGAAGAGCCCGGACTTTCTGGTCTCTTCGCTCTATTTGAAGAAAGCGGAACGTATTGAAGCCCTGTTAATGGTGATGACTCTGTGCCTGATGGTCTATGCTGCTATCCAGCACAGAATCAGGCAGGAACTGAAAAAGCAAAGTCGTGTATTTCCAGACCAGAAAAAAAAGCCCTGCCAGAACCCAACAGCAAGATGGGTATTTTTCTGTTTCCAGGGGCTTAGTGTATTAACGGTCAATAATCAGGAGGAACATGTGATTGGCTTGAAGGAAAGGCAGTGGACGATCATTCAAATTTTGGGCATTTTTTACGAGTCCATGTATTCCTGATAGGGGTGGTGAAAGGCGGTTGAACTTTATAAAAAAATAATAATCTAAGGAATATGAAATTAAAAAAGGAGAAGAGAGATGATAGCCACTGGAGGAGCACCCAATAGCCATATTCTTGAGAATCACAGCCTGCTTGGTAGAAGCAATTCAGCTCAAGGACAACAGAACAGTGAGACACGGACCTGTTCCTGGGCTCAGCATAAAGTTAACAAATTGCATCTGAAATTAAGAGGACCAGATTCAGCATTAATGAAAGCAGCCAAACACAACGATACTAAGCTGATCAGCTATATCATTGACAGGCACCCGAGTTCTTTGCGACTTTGTTTGAAGCAAAAAAATCGAAATCCGGCCATTCAGGCGGCAGTCCATGGTAATACGGAAGCACTCCAATTGTTAATTAACTATGGAGTATCACCGGATACAGTATTGGCGAGTAAGAATTATGAAAATGGGGAAGGTAGACTCCCCCTACTATTTTCATACAGTGGCAGGCACTCTAGTTATTCTCCTGCTGATTTCACATCAAAAACAATGAGGGTGTTACTGGAAAACAATCAAACCAATGTTAACAGCATCAATCTTGTTGGTGATTTATATAATCAAATGTCCATGAGACCAACGGAATTAGTAAATAGTCAGGTAGGATCCAAAAACAGAGGTGAAATCAGTGCATTACTTGCCAGCGATCCTAGAACCCAGGTAAATTCAGAAATAGAGTTTTTCTATAACGGACTATTTAAATCTTCCTTTCATATTGAATTTCCTCGTGAATGTTATTTTTATAAAACGCGTGAAGGAAAGATCCATGTTAGCCTTATCGGTCAGGCCATATTGTTAAATAACCCTCATTTAGCACTTACACTACTTGACCGCCCGGATCTGGATCCCGGTAAACCCGAAGGAACAGTCGAAAACCTGCTGGCTATTTTCTTTTATAAATCAGCAGAGGGCTTGTTTTATAATTTAGGAGCTCCTCTGAGAGAAAAAATGCTTGCATCCGAAGAAGTTCGCAGGCAGATCCTGGACAGTGACTCATCGATATCCAAAATTCGATTCATCTTACTCTTATCTAGGGATTTCAAAAGCAGGAATATCGACGAAATCGACGAAATCGACGAAATCGATGAAATCAATAAACTTGGTCAGCTTAATTGCAATGAATTAAACGCGCGCATCAGACATGAACTCTCTCAATGGGTGTGGAGCCAATCTTAAGTCAAGAGAGTGTAAGCCCTCTCCTGCAAGTGGCAGAGAAGTGTCAAAAAAGAAAGGAACGGCATTTACTCTGGTAGGTGCCTAGTATTGGAAGCTCGCTCCTTTAGGGGCGAGTAGTTCACCAAGAAAAGTAAGGATACCGTTGAACTTTATAAAAAAATAATAATCCAAGGGTTATATGAAATTAAAAAATGGAGAAGACAGATGATAGCCACTGGAGGAGCACCCAATAGCAATATTCTTGAGAATCACAGCCTGCTTGGTAGAAGCAATTCAGCTCAAGGACAACAGAACAGTGAGACACGGACCTGTTCCTGGGCTCAGCATAAAGTTAACAAATTGCATCTGAAATTAAGAGGACCAGATTCAGCATTAATGAAAGCAGCCAAACACAACGATACTAAGCTGATCAGCTATATCATTGACAGGCACCCGACCTCTTTACAACTTTGCTTGAAGCAAAAAAATCGAAATCCGGCCATTCAGGCGGCAGTTCATGGTAAAACGGAAGCACTCCAATTGTTAATTAACTATGGAGCATTACCGGATACAGTATTGGCGAGTGAAAGCTATGAAAAAGGAGAAGGTAACCTCCCCCGACTATTTGTTCGCAGTGGCAGGCACTCTAGTTATTCGCCTGCTGATTTCACATCAAAAATAATGAAGGTGTTACTGGAAAACAATGATACCAACGTTAATAGCGTCAATTGTATTCAAGATTTTACTGGAAGTATGTACATGACACCAACGGAATTAGTAAACAGCCAGGTAGGAGCCAAAAACAGAGGCGTAATCAGTGAATTACTGGCCAGCGATCCCAGAACCCGGGTAAATACAAAAATAGGATTTGAGTACTCAGGGCCTTTTAAATCTTCCTTTCATATTAAATTTCCTCCTGAGTTTTCATTTTATAAAAAAACGGGTGAAAGAAAGATCCCTGTTAGCCTTATCGGTCAGGCCATATTGTTAAATAACCCTCATTTAGCACTTACACTACTTGACCGTCCGGATCTGGATCCCGGTAAACCCGATGGAACAGTCGAAAACCTGCTGATTATTTTCTTTAATAAATTAGCAAAGGGCTTGTTTTATAATCTGGGAGATCCTCTGAGAAAAAAAATGATTGCATCCGAAGAATTTCGCAGGCAGATCCTGAACTGTGACTCATTGTTAGCCAAGAGACGATTCATCTTACTCTTATCTATGGATTTCAAAAGCAGGAATATCCAACACATCGAAGAACTTATTTGGCTTAATCGCGATGAATTAAACACGCGCATCAGACATGAACTCTCTCAATATGACATAAGAGAATCTGTCGAAAGAGAGGTTTAGTCTGATTATTGCTGTCATAAATGTCTTGCTTCAGGCACCTTCATAATAGGTCTAGAGTATGAGGAGGAGTTATTCAGCCTCATAAGCCTTTCGGTAATGACCCTCATAATCAAAGAGCTTATCAACGACCGACCAGTAGTGTTTCTCTTTTCTGGCAATCACGAAGTCTGGTTTGCGAAATTTCTTTTGTTGACTGATAACGGAGTCGACTGACTTTGCCCTGAAGGGCTCAGCACGATTAATCAGGGCATGTTTGCCAAAGTGATGATAAAAAGCACCTTGTTGGGCAGCGGTGTCCAGACGGAAATACTCGCTGACTTCAGCTCCGTCTTCATCGTAGTAGGTGATTTTGATTCTGGGGTGATTTCCTCCGGAGTCAGATTCCATCGTCATACCGGAGCAACGAAGCACCATACAGTCTTTCAGGTTAAGGGCATCTCGCAGTTTTTGATCCGGATCAACCAGTGTTTTTCTGCATTGATGACATTTTCTCGCGGCAATGTCGTTTTCTGCACCGCATTCTTGACACTCCTTGAAACGATAGCGGAAGTCGCATCGAACGATTTGACCTTCAAACGTTTCAACGCCCTGGCAACGGCGACCATAGTGCTCGATCAGATCACCGTCATCATCGACAATGCCCCAGAAGCTGTTCTCATGGCCACAGGCAGGGCAGGGAACTGTCACCGCAACGGATTGGGAGTCTGGCTTTGGACTACCTATTTCAGGGCTAAACAGATCATAGCGATTGCCGGCAAAATCTATAACCAGACAATCTTTCTTGCCTCCTGCCAGACGAAGCCCACGGCCCACAATCTGTTGATAAAGGCTGACAGATTCGGTGGGGCGAAGAATAGCGATCAGATCAACATGGGGGGCGTCGAAGCCGGTGGTTAAGACCGAGACGTTGACCAGATATTTGATCTTCTGAGCCTTGAAAGCCTGAATCAGGTTATCGCGTTCCTGAGTAGCCGTGTCACCAATGATCAAAGCGGATTCAGATTCTGGCAGATAGCCCATTATTTCCCGGGCATGGTCCACGGTAGAAGCGAAGATCATGATACCTTTTCTGTTTTCCGACGCTTTCAGAACCTGATTGATGATCTGTTGTGTCGCCCGCCCTTCGCCCTTGAGCAGCGTGTTCAGATCAGCTTCGCTGTAGCGACCAAAACGGTCCCTTGATAAAAGACTGAAGTCGTAAAAAACAACAGGAGCATCAATCAAGGTTGCCGGTGTCAGATAGTTGTTTTTGATCATGTACGACAACGGAAGTTCATAAATGCAGCTTTTGAAAAATCGCTTTTCTGCCGTTCGCAGGGTGCCTTTTTGGTTTCCGGGCAGGTAATGCTGATAAATCCAACCCATGCCAAGCCGGTAGGGCGTTGCCGTTAATCCCAGTATTTTCAGCTTTGGATTGAGCTTTTGAAGGTACTCAATAATCTTGTGATAACTGGAGGTTTTCTCCAGAGAAACCCGATGACACTCATCTATGACCAGCAACGTGAAGTCCTCGTCATTAAACTGATCCAGGTTTTTAACGACAGACTGAACACTGCCAAATACAACCTGCTCAGTAGCCTCTTTCTTGCCCAGCCCGGCACTGAATATGGAAGCTTTCAGCTCATAGCTTTCGTATTTGACATGATTCTGTTCAACCAGCTCTTTGACATGAGCCAGAACCAGGACCCGGCCACGGGCAATGCGTCCCAGCTCACTGATGACCAGGCTCTTGCCAGCACCTGTGGGCAGTACCACAAGGGCAGGGTCGTCACTGTTGCGAAAGTGCTGTATCACTCTGGAAACAGCGTCTTGTTGATAAGGGCGTAGCTGGAAAGTCATTGGCTGATTATATCGGTCCTTTGGTGACACTCCCCGCCTTGTCAGGCGAGGCTTCTGACTTCACGGGCTACAGCCAGCCTATAGCGACTGGACTTACACAGAAGCCTCCATCAGCAGTAACCGGGTGCCCCTCGGTTATTTATTGGTCTTTTGTTTGATTTGTCGCAGCCTTAACGGGTCACTCAGGTATGGGCTCGTCTGGTTCTTCAAGGGCGGTTGGGCAGTTGTCTCTGCCTTGATTTTTTGTTAACAGTGCTTGGTTTTCGTCACCGTGAGTCTCTGCATAGAGACAGACCGATGGAAAATATAACCAACTACGTACAAATACTCAACCGCAACGCTCTGCGTTCCCGTCTTATATCCCCGCCCGATTGAGGGTGTCGCAAAAGGTCAATTAAAACGCTTCAAGCTTCAAACCGTCATCTCCGCGAAGGCGGAGATCCACTGTTCGTGGTGGGTTCCCGCCTACGCGGGAACGACGATCTTGATATATCCTGCTGACCATACCCTTTTGCGACACACTCTTCAGGGCGGGGAGGATGTCAACTGTGTACGTTTAATCAGATCTGCTGTTGTATAATTGCTCTTTCATTCTTATTTCAGGACAAAACAGAGTATGGCAAACGCTTTCGCGCGTCGATTCCAGTTGATAGTTGATCGTCTGGCAAAGGGAAACAAAAAGCAGTTTGCCGAAATGACAGGCAAATCCGCCTCTCACATCTATAAAATCTGTCGGGGTACAAGCCGCCCTTCCATGGCCTATATGGAAAGTCTCTATGATGAGTTTCGGGTCGACCTGAACTGGTTGCTGACTGGCAATCAAAACGACAGTGGACAAATATCTGATACTAAAGAAAGTAAAGAAATTGTCTTCGCTCCTATGTTTGATGTAGAGGCCAGTGCAGGAATGGGTTCAGCTGTTCAGGGTGAAGAAGTCAGCGATTATTTTGCTTTCAATAAAACCTTTCTGAGCCGACAATTGGGCGTTTCCGGTGAAAGTCTGGCATTTGTCACCATCAGCGGTGACAGTATGCTGCCCACCTTTCAGGACGGAGATCAGGTGTTGGTGGATCTGTCCCGGAGATCAGTCCATAGTGAAGCTGTTTACCTTATTCAAACCGAAGATGGTTTGATGGCCAAGCGGGTAAAACAGGTGCAGCATGAACTGAAAATAACCAGTGATAACCCTGAATATCCCCGTTGGAATATGGATCTGAAAAAGGTGGAAGAGAATCCAGTTGTGGGCAAGGTCATCTGGTGTGCCAGGGCGGTCTGAGTAGCGCTTCAGAGGTACACTATTAATCTGTAAATTTTTTCGGCGCACAAAAAAAGGGTTACAATTTCTCGTAACCCTTTGATATATGGTGCCTAGGGGCGGAATCGAACCACCGACACGCGGATTTTCAATCCGCTGCTCTACCAACTGAGCTACCCAGGCCAGACTGCTTTTCGACTTAATAGCACCATCGTGAAGATCAATGGTGCCTAGGGGCGGAATCGAACCACCGACACGCGGATTTTCAATCCGCTGCTCTACCAACTGAGCTACCCAGGCGTTTCATGCAATCATGTGCGAGGCGTATTAAACGGATTTCACCCCTCTGAGTCAAGTCGGCTACAACGATTTTCGGTCTTTTGAACAAAAAAATTGGGTTGGATCAATAGATTAGAGATGTAACGCAGCAGACAGAGCTTGCTTTGTCATTGAAAAACGACATAGTCTGCCAATTCTTCCAGAGAGTCCAGTTCCGCTATTTCTTCAATCGGTGCCTGCCCTTTTTCTTCCTTGTAAGTCTGATAGGCCCGGGTATCTACAACAATGTCGCCATTTTCTTCCTGAAAGAGGACGGAGTGGTCGCTGATAGCAGAGAGGATCTGCTTCTTTTTGTTGTTAGAGATGGAAATGTCTTTGAT
The DNA here is from genome assembly GCF_049310145.1 of Endozoicomonas sp. ALD068. NCBI lineage: Bacteria > Pseudomonadati > Pseudomonadota > Gammaproteobacteria > Oceanospirillales > Endozoicomonadaceae > Endozoicomonas > Endozoicomonas sp. ALD068. The sequence goes on along the minus strand of NZ_JBLYNU010000004.1, from coordinate 5,162,272 downwards.
GTTCATGGTAGAGGCTCCTAATCAGTTTACTTCTGCTCAGGCACAAAACCATCGGCGGTATCATAATCTTCACCGGCGAAAAACTTATCCATCTGTTCGGTCAGGTATTTGCGGGTTTCAGGGTCCAGCAAGTTGAGGTGTTTCTCGTTAATCAGGCGAGTCTGGTGGGCTTGCCATTCGCTCCAGGCTGTCTGGGAAACGTTCTCATAAACCCACTGGCCTTTGGGTCCGGGCAGAGGTGGTACAGCAAGACCTTCGGCTTCTTTTTTGAGTTTTACACAATGTACGGTACGGGCCATGGGTATCCTCATTTTCTTAATCAGTAACAGGTTGGAATGGTATAGCAAACTATCCGTCAGGACGAGCAGCTGACTTCCAGCTTTTTACCCCACTCAGGGGGCTTTTGAGCATAATGTTCCAGATCAGGGTGCTCATCATAGGGGGACTGCAACACTGTCATCAGTTGTTCAATCTCGACATAATCCCCTTGTTCTGCCTTCTCGATAGCAGCCTGGGCGAGATAGTTTCGCAGAATGTATTTGGGGTTAATTTGCTTCATACGTTGGTGGCGTAGCTGCTCTGGCTCGGAGTTTTGAGAAACTCTTTCATCATAGCGTTGCAGCCATTGTCCGAGCGGCTCAGATTCGCTGCATAAAGCAACGAATGCGGATACTCCCTGACCCACATGGTAATCAGACAAGGTTCGGAAAAACAGGGTGTAGTCCACATGTTGTTCATGGAGCAACTGCAGAAGATCCTTGATCAGATCTGAGTCTTTGGGGTCTTCTTCCAGGAGTCCCAGCTTTTCACTCATCAATGACAGATATCTGGCTGAGTATAGTGCAGGATAGGTGTCCAGTATTTTTTGCAGAGCGGATACATCGTCGAGCAGAGGCACCAGGGCCTGTGCCAGTCGGCCACAGTTCCAGTAACCGATATCAGGTTGCTGGCTGAAGGCGTAGCGACCGGAGTGATCAGAGTGGTTACAGATGAAGTGCCAGTTGAAATCATCCTGAAAGCCGAAAGGTCCGTAATCAAAAGTTTCGCCGAGGATACTCATGTTGTCGGTGTTCATCACCCCATGCGCAAAACCGTTAGCCTGCCAAAGGGCAATCATTTCAATGGTTTTGTCTACCACCGTTTTGAAAAATAAACTGTATTTGTCGTTTTTATCGGAACACTCGGGAAAGTAGTTCTCAATGGTAAATTCGGCCAGAGTTTCAAGGGCATCGTATTGTTTGCTGTAGTAGAAATACTCAAAGTGACCGAAACGGATATGAGTTTTTGCCATTCGCAGCAGGGTAGATCCGCGTTCCTCAGTTTCACGGTAAACCGGAGTGTCGCTGGTCACCACACAAAGGGCGCGGGTGGTCGGGATGCCCAGGTGAAACAGAGCCTCAGAGGCCAGGTATTCTCGAATGCAGGAACGTAGAACGGCCCGACCATCTCCAAATCGGGAATAAGGCGTCATACCTGCCCCTTTCAAATGGAGATCCCAGCTTTCACCCAGGTTGTTGGTCACTTCTCCAAGAAGCAAGCCTCGTCCGTCACCCAGCTGTGGATTGTAGCTGCCAAACTGATGTCCGGAGTAGATCATTGCCAGAGGATCGGAACCTTCCAGAGTTTTTAAGCCTCCAGCCACCTGGGCCAACTGTTCTTTGCAGGTGTCACTCAGCTCAAGATCTAACAGATCAGCGGCTGGCTGACTGACGGCTACCAGCTTTGGATTATCCAGAGGCGTGGCCTGAAGACGGGTGTAGAACACGTCAGGCAGCTGGCCAAAGCGGTTGTTAAAGTTGAGCTGATCCAGGCTTGTTCTCATTCAGGATTTTCCATACATCAGAGGACGGAAATGCCACCACTCCCTTCGACGGCATTGCTACGTTCAAATAATACCTTAGTATTTTACTAGGAAATCGTCCTGTAGGGGAGAGCTGTTCAGAAATGCTTATATAAAAAACGTCGGCTCAAGAGACGAGACACCAGAAAGAGCAGGAAGCATTTGTTAGATGGCGGTCGGAACATAAAGTTTGAACTTTCTTCAAAAAAAGCAGTCTAAACATTATTAATCAAATTTTTTGTATTAACATGAAAACCACAATAAATATTTTAATGATCTGCTTGTTGGTCGAGCTTATGCCATTGTCTTCAATTGCTAAGGCATATGAAAGGGTATCCTGTAACTCCAGAAGTATTCAGGACTGCGTATTTGATATTTCAAATTCTCTCGGTATTGAGAATTATGAAGCTTGTGAGTTGAAAAACCTTAATTTTGAAAAAGGCTCTGTCACTAAAGACGCTTTCTATTCTTTAATATGCCCGTCGGATAGATTTTTTATAAAAGAGTCACGAAATAGCAATTATCAAGAAAATACACTTATCAATGACTACTTATCTACAAACTGCATATCTGAATTTTGCTCAATGTTAGTAAAACCAGTGAGAGAAGTTTCCCTTTCAAGTGATTCAGAACCCTTTTATTACTCTGTCTTTCCTTATGTAGAAGGAAAAACACTAAGTACAATAAAAGAAAAAATGTATTCAAATGGTTTAGATCGAAAAAAATTAAATATATTGTATAGAAAAATTGGAATGACTCTCGGTACTTTGCATAGCTCAGGGATAATCAATAAATATGGTGAAAACAATTTTATTTTATTGAAATCGCGCTTAGTGCATGGAGATTTGCATAGCTCAAATATAATCGTCAAATCTGATAATTCTGTGCTCTTTGTAGATACAGATGGTTTATACAAATCAGTAAAATCACCACAGCAGATAGTTATTGATATTAACACAGTGATACTTCAAGTTTTACCGGGGGCGGTGTTATTACTTGATGACCCTGATTTATCTGATTGGATAAGTGCTTTTCCAGAGTTCGTTACTAATTTTATAGATGGCTACTGTAGTTTATTTACTGAAATCCAATATAACGAGTGTGATTCAAAAATAAGAGTGCAAATGGTTTCGTTATTGAGAACTGTATATCAGTCACTTTTGACAAAGGATGATTCTGAATCAGAGGATGAGTCAGAAACTGTTGCTTACATAAATTCATACGTTCTGGAAAATAGACTTGGAAAGTTGCTTTCGTCACATATTGAAAGCAAGCGTAAACTCTAGGCCAAAAAGAATTTTTTGGCCTCGGAGTCAGGATGAAGGCTGTATTATACGACTATGTTTTAGCTTTTTTTACCAGCTTCAACGATTGTCATTTAACAACACCTTCCTGACGGTGACTCATTTCCAGCATGAGCTGATCTTTTTCTACCCAGAGATGATTGACCCATGCCTGAAAGTCATTTCGAAATTCAGCATCCTGCTGGTAGCTTCGACCTATGAATGATTCCGGGATCGTTTGTTGTTCAAAATGGATACTGACGCTTTTAATTCGACCACACAGGAAGTCCCAGAAGCCCAGCTGGTCTTTTTGATGATAAACAATGGTGATATTCAAAAGGGTTCTCACCTGCTCACCCAGTGCTCCGATCACGTAGCTGATACCGCCAGCACGGGGGTTCAGTAAATGTTTGAAAGGTGATGACTGCTTTTGGTGCTTTGCTTCGCTAAAACGGGTGCCTTCAAGGTAATTGACGATGGATACCGGCATGGTTTTGAATTTTTCGCAGGCTTTAAGGGTATTTTCCAGATCTTTACCACGCTTTTCCGGGTGCTTTTCAAGATAGGCTTTGCTGTAACGCTTCATAAACGGGAAGTCGAGAGCCCACCAACAGAGACCTATGACCGGAACGAAGATCAGCTCCTGTTTGAGAAAAAACTTCATCAAGGGGATTTTTCTGTTGAGCAGATGTTGCATCAGCAAAATATCAGCCCAGCTTTGATGGTTGGCAGTGACCAGATAATAGCCATTGGGGTTCAGATCTTTCAGGCCGCTGATATTCAGACGGGTTCCTGATAGCGCTCTGATCCAGAGAGAGTTGATGCTGATCCACAGCTCCGCCACAGAGTGGGCTATGCGTCCCATAAGGCGACGAAAGCTTTTTAGAGGGACGACGAGTTTTAAGAGAGAAAAACAGAGCAGCGGCAGGCTGAGAAAAAGGGTGTTGATGATCAAAAGGGAGACAGATAAACACCCTGTGACGTATTCTTTAAATCTACGGATCATGTTGGACTTGGCATTGTTTCATTGGGGTTGCGTAGTTTAACTCGAAATTTTTTTCAACTCTAACCCGGTAATTTCAGCCTCCTACAGGCTCCTCATGATTTTACTTAACAGTTTGCTGACCGGAGCTGCCAGCCCCAGCTCGGACGGATGATCAGGTTGAAACCAGTGCCATCGATCGCCATCCGCTACTGCAGAGGCTTTGGCAGTAAAAGATTTGATGGGGGTGATATCCAGGTGATAATGGCTGAATGTGTGTCGAAATGACGGCCACTCTTCAAAATCTTGCAGACTCAATCCGGTCATGTTTTGAGCAGCTTCAGACAGCACCTCCTCGATCTGGATTTCCGGAAACCCCCAAAGTCCTCCCCAAATACCCGTAGGAGGTCTTTTTTCCAACAGAACCTCTCCAAACTCGTTAATTACCATTAACATTCTTACCGATCGTTCCGGCTTGTCTTTTTTAGGTTTGGGCTCTGGGTAGCGGGTTTCTTCCCCGGCTTTATGGGCCAGACAATTTTGCTCTAACGGGCAAATCAGACAGGAAGGTTTGGTTCGGGTACAAATCATAGCGCCCAGATCCATCATCGCCTGAGTGTAATCAGCATTGCGATGATGTGGAGTATACTCTTCAGCAATACTCCAGAGTTGTTTTGCGACAGCGGACTGTCCGGACCAGCCAGGAATGGCCTGATAACGGGCCAGAACCCTTTTGACATTGCCGTCCAAAATCGGAGCACGAATACCCATACTGATAGATGCTATCGCTCCGGCAGTGGATAAACCAATCCCTGGTAACTGAGTTAATTCAGCAACAGAACGTGGAAACTCACCGGCAAAAGTGTCCATGACCATTTTGGCCGCCTTATGCAGGTTTCTGGCTCTGCTGTAATACCCCAGCCCACTCCACAAATGGAGTACATCATCGATCTCCGCTGAAGCCAGGTCTGCAACCTTGGGAAATCGCGCCATAAAGTTTTCAAAGTACGGAATAACGGTAGCGACCTGGGTTTGTTGCAGCATGACTTCGCTGATCCAGACCCGGTAGGGGTTGATGTTTTTCTGCCATGGCAGGTTCTTGCGGCCATGACCATCAAACCATTGGAGTATTTGCAGGCTGAAGGCTTCATTATTGCTATCTGGCGACATATCAGGGAGTCTGGGTTTGAAAATTGAGTCGTGCATTCTACTATGAAAAGTGCAATGAAATGCCGCTCAATCTGATTTCAAAGAGTTTTTGTATCTGCTTGCACTGCGAAGAGGGAAACATGATCTTCTGCACTTTAACCTAATCATTTTTCTGGCGCAGGCTGTTTTTATCGGAAGTATATGGCCTTCTTAAGTATAAGACTTACTGATCTTAATTATTTAAAAGTTTGAATTTTCTTATTCACCAAACAGGTTATTTTATTCACATGCCTTTTAAAAGCTGCTCAAACAGCCATGTGCGATGACAGACACTCTCGGTAATAAGCAAGATGAATAAGACTGCAAATCCAGGCCGCACGGCTGGTCTGGTAACAAGACTAAGCCGTGTACCCACTCCTCTTGGAGGCTTGGCTCTAGGCATTGCCAGCCTTGGTGCTGCCTGGTCTCTGGTCATGCCCGACCAGTCCCAGGGGCTGAAGCTGACCGCTGCGGTTATCGCCGCTATTCTGGTCTTCAAGGTGATGCTGAAGTTTATTTTGCACCCGCATTTGATTCGTGAAGATCTTTCACATCCCGTCATCAGCAGTGTTATGCCAACCTGCGCCATGGCGACTATGGTGATCGCCTCTGCACTCATGCCCGTTTCCGAATTTGCGGCACGCTTGCTTTGGGTGGCAGCCGTGCTGACACATCTGATATTACTGGCAGGTTTTGTGACTCACAGGATTCGGGACTTTGATATTGAGCATATGGTGCCCAGTTGGTTTGTACCACCCGTTGGTATCATAGTGGCTGCGGTCACCAGTACGGGTATGGGTTTTGAGTCGCTGGTCAGGCTGCTGTTTATCTTTGGAATGTTCTGCTATTTCGTAAAGCTGCCCATCATGTTCTATCGCCTGATCTTCAAGAACGCTATTCCTGATGCGGCGCTGCCTACTTTTGCCATTATGGGGGCACCTGCCAGTCTGTCTCTGGCGGGATACCTGACCATCACTGATAACCCCAGCCTGATTATGATCAGTATTCTGACGCCACTGGCTATTTTTATGACGGCAATGGTGTATATGGCTTTTATCAAGCTGCTGAGATTGCCATTTTCACCGGGCTATGCAGCCTTCACCTTCCCAATGGTGATTGGTGCCACAGCGCTGCTTAAGCTGGAAGGCAGGGTAAATGGTGTCTTTGCTGATCTCTTTTTTCAGCTGGGGCTCATGGAACTCTGGGTGGCTACTGCCATTGTGGCTTATGTTGTTATTCGCTATACCCTGTTTTACCTGAAGCCCAGGCCGCAAATGGCACAACCTGAACAGTAAATGACTGGCTTGATTCTTGTGTTCTGCCAGTCTTTTTTCAGGAGTATGATCCTCTCTCAACGGTCAAATTCTGGAGTGTATTCAGGTTTGGCTGTTAATCCCCGTAGACCGTTATCAAGCACGAAATCTGTCATTACTGGCATGGTTGTGGAATTTTTTTGGAAATTAATAGTCCAAAACATATGTAGCTGAGAAAATTAAATACGGTCAATGGAGTGACCTATGAATATAAACACTACCAGAACAAATACTCACGTACTTTACGAAAGCAGTCTTGCTAAAGAAAATGTTGATGAGAGTTTTGATTCAGAGCAGAGAGAAGTCAAGAGCTTTTCAAAAAAACGATGGGTTCAAGATAAATTCTCTGCATTGACAAAGCGGATACGAGGGCTTGCTTGTATTCTGCCAGATAGTAGTCATCGAAAGGCTAGTCAGACTATTCCCGAGAGGAAAGTTTCCCATTGGGTTACTACTGATGCTTTTGAAGTCCCGGATGAAGCAAGAAGCAGAGTGAGCGAGACGTTTACCGCAGTGGAAGTGGCTGAGCGTTTTCGAAATACCATTGAAAACCTTTTACATAGGCTGCGATACGACGAAATCGCAATGGAATATCATGAAGATGATCAAAGAGAAGAAATAACAGGAATTTTTATCGACTTTATTTTATGCCAGGAAGGTTTGGTCCATGATCGGTGTTTTACCGTTGAAAACAGTCCCGATAAATATGTGGCGGGTAAAACTACGAGCCAGGAGCGGATTAAAGAGATAGAGTCTTACTTGGATGTTATTTTTACCGAACAGGCAGCAGAGGCATCGAAATTTAATAAGCCCAGGTTACGTTATAGTCTGGGTGACATGCTGGTCGATTATCTTAACAAAAAAGAGAACGTACCGGATGATGTTACCCCAAAGATTAAGGTTACATATGATTTTCATATTTATGAGATTACTTACAAGAAATTGCTGAAAGAGATATATCCATTTTTTCAAACCCTTCTTGCAGGAAGAGGCTTTTTTTCCGAGTTAGTTTTGGTGTTTAATTGTGCCGCAAAATACAGACGGGAATTGATTGATAGTGCTTGTGTACCGTGTAAAACCGGCAATATGTTAACCATTGGTCTGCGGCTTAGCGAAAGTGATGTGAGAGAGTATTTTAATCGAAGTGTTATGGATGTTATTTTTTCAGGGCGCTGTGATGGTATTGTTAATGCCATGTTTGAAGGCTGTTCTCAAACTGACAATGAAGTGGAACCGGTAAACAGACCAAACCTTAAATTTGGTGAAGAACTTGAATATGATGTAAAAAATAAATTTTCTCGTACGCGGGGTCGGCTTTGTAATGGTTTTTCATTTCTACTCAAAGAAAAAGGGATGGTTTTACAAGCTTCCAATGACAAACGTGGCCCACACTTTGGCTTTGATAATAGCTTTACCGTAGTCTCTTTTTATGACTCAGAGGATTGGTTTGAAATAAACTGCACGCCTTATCATACAGATGATCAACGCGCAAAACTATCATTTCAGAAGGTCATTGAAGCTACTGACTCAATGCGCAAGGAAGGATTGATTGATTATAGCTCCGGACATAAACACGTTGATGCTATGAGTGCCACTCAGGGTGATACCAGCGTGCTTCTGGCGATGGAGTCTGAGATCCAACGAAATCCTTTTTTGCTGAGAGCGTTTGGAAATAATGATCGTATCCTGCAGGACGATGAGGCCAGATGGTATAAAACATTTGCTGATTATAATCCAGACACAAAACCTTTTGCCGTAAAGCGGTTAAATAGAATCATTGACCGATATAATAAAAAAATAGAAGAAAATTATACTGAAAGGCCAAGCCATAAAGTGAGCACTGATTCGGAAAACAAAGAAAGACTTGAAGAATTTGCGCATTTTTATAGCCAAGTTGTTCATATGACGACTATACAGAAGGGAATTGGTTTCATTGGTGGCGATATAATGGGAAAGTTTATGGCTATGTCTTTGTTGCATATTACCGGAGCAAGCGGAGTCAACAAGTTATCTACGCTGGAATTTCGTTTTTTCCGTTGCCCGAAATCAGTACAGGAAATTGAGTTGATTAACCAATTCTTACAAACCTGGTTTCAATACATTCATCAGTGCAGGAAAGATAAAATTCCTTTGCAGCCTGTCCCTGAAGATATTCAATCCTCTAAAGACTATACGGCAGCTGAAGTTCAGCTAAAAACCATTGATTATCTCAGTAAACTAGGGCTGAACCCGGAGCATTATCGCTGTTTTTGGAGCGAAGTAAGAGATATTCCGTCAGCGACCGACTGAATGTAAAACTCAGGTTATGAACTATAGTCTCAGTTTTTAATGCTGGCGCTGGTGTGATTGGCCCCCAACCTCCTGATTTACTTCACTTCTTCTGAATCATTCCATCCCGATCATCAGCCTCATGCAGCAGGCCAGCACTGAGTAATATGAATCATCGTTCCAGCTTGTCTTTTTTAGGTTTTGGCTCTGGGTAGCGGGTTTCTTCCCCGGCTTTATGGGCCAGACAATTCTGCTCTAACGGGCAAATCAGACAGGAAGGTTTGGTTCGGGTACAAATCATTGCGCCCAGATCCATCATCGCCTGAGTGTAATCAGCATTTAACCTGAACAGAAAATGACTGGTTTTGATCCTTGTATTCTGCCAGTCTTTTTTCAGGAGTATGATCCTCTTTCAACGGCCAGTTCCGGAGTGTATTCAGGTTTGGCTGTTAATCCCCGAAGACCGTTATCAAACACGAAATCTGTCATTATTGGCAGGGTTGTGGAATTTTTTTGGAAACTAATAGTCTAAAACGCATAGCTAAGAAAATTAAATACGGTCAATGGAGTGATCAATGAATATAAATTCTAACAGAACAGATGCATATGGACTTTATGCAAGCAGTTTTGCTAAAAAAAATGTTGATGAGAGTTATGATTCAGAGCAGAGAGAAGTCAAGAGCTTTTCAAGAAAGCGATGGGTTCAAGATAAATCTTCTGCATTGATAAAGCAGATGCGCGTACTTGCTTGTAATCAGCCACATTTTTGTGATCGAGAGACTAGTCGGACTTCTTCCGATAGAAAAGTTTCCCATTGGGTTACTACTGATGGTTTTAAGGCCTTAGACGAAGCAAGAAGCAGAGTGAGCAAGACGTTCACCGCAGAGGAAGTGGCTGAACGTTTTCGCAATACCATTGAAAACCTCATACATAAGCTGCGATACGAGAAAATCGCAACGGGATATCATGAAATTGATCAAAGAGAAGAAATAACAGCAATTTTTATTGACTTTATTTTATGCCAGGAAGGCCTGGTTCATGATCGCTGTTTTACCATTGAAAGCAGTCCCGATAAATACTTGGCAGGTAAAACCATAAGCCAAGGGAGGGCTGAAGAAATACAGTCTTTCCTGGATGCTATTTTTACCGAACGGGCAGCAGAGGAATCAGAATTTTATGAACTTCGAATGTATTATAGTTTTGGGGATATGGTGGTTGATTATCTTAACAAAAAAGAAAGCGTATCGGATGATGTTATCCCAAAGACTGACTGTAAAAATGACTTTTGCCTCATTGAATTTACTTACGGGAAATTGCTGAAAGCTATATTTCCATTTTTTCAAACCCTTCTTGCTGGAAATGGCTTTTTTTCTGAGCTGGTTGTGATCTTTGATTTTGTCAAAAAATTCAGACAGGAAATCATTGATAGTGCATGTAAACCGTGTCAAACCAATAATGTTATAACCATTGCTCTACGCCTCAATGGTAATGATATAAGAGAGCATTTTAATCAAGATGTTATGGATGTTATTTTTTCTAGGCGCTGTGATGGTATAGTCAATGCCATGTTTGATAACTGCGCTTTTGGGACTGACAATGAAGTGAGACCGGCAAGCAGATTAAATCTTAAATTCGGTGAAGAGCTTGAATATGATATAAAAAATCAACCTACTGGCTCAAAGTATCGGCCTGTTGCTACTTTTACATGTCGACTCCAAAAAAAAGGTATGATTTATCACGATGCTAATGCTTGCGGACCTGATGCATCTTATGGTTATGGTTTTGATAATAGCTTTGCCGTATACCCTTTTTACGACTCAATGAGATGGTTTGAAATAAACTGCACGCCTTACCATTCTGATGATCAACTCGCAGAATTATCTTTTGAGAAGGTGATTGAAGTGACTGATTCAATGCTCATCGACGGGTTGATTGATTATAGTTCCGGGCATAAACACGTCGATGCCTTGAGTGCTACCCAGGGTGATACCGGTGTACTTCTGGCGATGGAGTCTGAGGTCCAGCGAAACCCTTTTTTGCTGAGGGCATTTGGAAATAATGATCGTATCCTGCAGAACGATGAAGCTAAATGGTATAAAACATTTTCTGATTACGATCCAGACATAAAACCATTTGCCTTAAAGCGGTTAAATAAGATGATTGACCGATACAATAAAAAAATAGAAGAAAACGATACTCAAAAGGCAAGCCATAAGGAGAGCACTGATTCGGAAAAAAAAGAGAGGCTTGAGCAATTTGCAACTTTTTATAGCCAGTTTGTTCATATGACGACTATACAAGAGGGGTTAGGTTATATTGATGCCGATGTCAGCGGAAAGTTTATGGCTATGTCTTTACTGCACATTACCGGAGCAAGAGGAGTCAAAAAATTATCAACGCTGGAATTTCGTTTTTTCCGTTGTCCGAAAACGGTACAGGAAATCAAGTCGATTAACCAATTTTTGCAAGTCTGGTTTCAATACCTTCATCAGTGCAGAAAGGATAAGACCCCTTTGCAGCCTGTTCCTGAAAATATCCGATCCTGCATAGATTATACGGCAGAGGAAGTTCAAGCTAAAACCATTGATTACCTCACTAAATTAGGGCTGAATCCGGAGCATTATCGCTGTTTTTGGGGCGAAGTAAGAGATATTCCGCCAGCGACCGACTGAATGTAAAACCCAGGTTATGAACTATAGTCTCAGTTTTTAATGCTGGCGCTGGTGTGATTGGCCCCCAACCTCCTGATTTACTTCACTTCTTCTGAATCATTCCATCCCGATCATCAGCCTCATGCAGCAGGCCAGCACTGAGTAATATGAATCATCGTTCAGGAATTTTTTTACAAATTAGTAGTCTAAAGCACTAGAGCTTTAAAGAATTAAATGTGTTCATTAGAGATATTTATGAATATAAATACAACGAAAACAGATAGTTACGGATTTCATAAAAGCGGCCTTGCTGAAAAGACTGATGAAAGTTTTGATTCGGAACAGACAGTTTTCAAAAGTTTTTCAATAAAGCTACAGGTTGGGGATACATCCTCCGCACCGGTAGAGAAGATACGAGGGATCGGTACTATTGTACCAGGTTCGAGCCATCAGATTGCCAATCAGACTATTCCCGAGCGAAAAGTTTCCCATTGGGTTACTTCTGATGATTGTGAGGCCACAAATGCAGTCGGAGTCAGCGAGACGTTTACGCCTGAGGAAGTGGCTGGGCATTTCCGAGCTACCATTGAAAACCTCAGGCATTCACCGATAAACGAAAAAATCGCAAGGGAAAGCTATGAATATGATCAAACAAAGGAATTAACAGAGATTTTTATCGATTTTATTTTATGTCAGGAAGGTCTGGTCCATGATCGGTGTTTTACTGTTGAACGCAGCCCTGATAAATACGTGGCGGGTAAAACCATGAGTCAGGGGCGGGTAGCAGAGATAGAGTCTTACCTGAATGCTATTTTTAGCGAATGGGAAGCAGAGGGATCGAAAACTTATTGGCCTAGAGTAGATTATGGTTTGGAGAACATGCTGGTTGATTATCTTAAAAAAAAGGAAAACGTACAGGATGATGTTGCTCCAAAGATTGTGTCCTCTGGTAATTTTTGGCATAAAATCAGGTTCGAGAAATTACTGAAGGAGATATATCCATTTTTTCAAACCCTTCTTGATGGAAGAGGCTTTTTTTCTGAGTTCGGTGTTGTCTTTAATTTTTTCGTAAAATTCAAGCAAGAACTGGTTGATAGTGCGCGTGAACCTTGTAGAACCAACAAATTAAACATTGGTCTGCGCGAGAACAGAAGTCATATGAGAGAGTATTTTAATCGACATGTTCTGGATGTTATTTTTTCCAGACGCTGTGATGGCATTGTTAATGCCATGTTTGGTGACTCCTCTTTTGAGACTGACACTGAAGCGAAGCCGTCAAAAAGATCAAACCTTAAATTAGGTGAAGAGCTTGAATATGATGTTAAAAATGATTTTTCCCGTACACGGGGTCGGCTTTGTAATATTTTCTCATCTCTACTAAAAGAAAAAGGGATGAGTAATCAGGCTATCACCGACCAACGTGGTGTGCACTATGGTTTTGATGATTGCTTTACCGTAGTCTCTTTTTATGACTCGACGGCGTGGTTTGAAATAAATTGTACACCTTACCATCCTGATGATGAACGCGCGAAATTATCTTTTGAGAAGGTGATTGAAGTTATTGATACAATGCGTAACAAAGGATTGATTGATTATAGCTCCGGGCATAAACACGTCGATGCCTTGAGTGCTACTCAGGGTGATGCCGGTGTGCTTCTGGCGATGGAGTCTGAGATCCAGCGAAATCCTTTTTTGCTGAGGGCGTTTGGAAATAATGATCGTATACTGCAAAAGAATGAAGCCAGATGGTACAAAACATTTGCTGATTACAATCCGGACACAAAACCATTTGCCGTAAAGCGGTTAAATAGGATCATTGACCTATACAATAAAAAAATAGAAGAAAATCATACTGGAAAGCCAAGCCATAAAGGGCGTACTGATTGGGAAAAAAAAGAGAGACTTGAGCAATTTGCCCATTTCTATAGCCAGTTTGTTCATATGACGACCATACAGAAAGGGCTTGGTTATATTGATGTTGATATCATGGAAAAGTATATGGCTATGTCTTTGTTGCATATCACCGGCGCAAACAAAGTCAACAAATTATCAACGGTGGAATTTCGTTTTTTCCGTTGTCCGAAAACGGTACAGGAAATTGAATTGATTAACCAATTTTTACAAGCCTGGTTTAAATACATTCATCAGTGCAGAAAGGATAAAATTCCTTTGCAGCCTGTCCCTGAGGATATTAAATCCTGCAAAGACTATACGGCAGCTGAAGTTCAGCTTAAAACCATTGAATACCTCAGTAAATTAGGGCTGAATCCGGAGGAGTATCGCTGCTTTTGGGGTGAAGTAAGGGATAATCCTTCAGCGCCTGATTGAATGCAAAGCTCAGGTTATGAACTTTAAAGTCAGTTATAACGCTGGCGTGGGGGTCATTGGCTCCCAACCCCTTCATTTATTTCACCTCTGCTGAATCATTCCATCTCGATCAACAGCCTCACGTAGCGGGTCAGCGAGTAATATTGATCATCGATCCGGAATTTTTTCAGTAATTAATAGTCTAATGCACTCAAGCTTTAAAGGATTAAATGTGTTCAATAGAGGAATTTATGAATATAGACACTACCAAAGCAGATGCTTACGGATTTCATAAAAGAAGCCCTGCTGAAAAGACTGATGAAAGTTTTGATTCTGAACAAAAAGTATTCAAAAGTTTTTCAAGAAAGCTAAAGGTTGAGGATACATCCTCCGCACCGGTTGATAAGATACGAAGGCTCGGCTCTACTGCGCCAGGCTGCAGCCATCCGATTGCCAAACAGGCTATTCCCGAGCGAAAAGTTTCTCACTGGGTTACTTCTGATGATTGTAAAGCCATAAATGTAGCCGGAGTCAACGGGACGTTTACCGCAGAGGAAGTGGCTGAGCGTTTCCGGACTAGCATTGAAAACCTTATACATTCAGTGATATACAAAAAAATCACAAGTGAAGGCTATGCATTCTTTCAAGTAGACGAATTAACAGAGATTTTTATCGACTTTATTTTATTTCAGGAAGGTCTGGTCCATGATCGGCGTTTTAATGATGAAAGCAGCCCAGATAAATACCTGATGGGTAAAACCATGAGCCAGGATCGGGCTGAAGAGATAGAGTCTTACCTGAATGCTATTTTTACCGAATGGGCAACAGAGGAATCAAAAGCTTATTGCCCTAGAACGCTTTATAGTCTGGAGGACATGCTGGTTGATTATCTTAAAAAAAAGGAAAACGAACTGGATGATGTTAAGCCAAAGATTGTGTCTTTTGATAACTCTTGGCATAAAATCAGGTTCGAGAAATTGCTTAAGCAGATATACCCATTTTTTCAAAACCTTCTTAATGGAACAGGCTTTTTTTCTGAGTTCTGTATTGTCTTTCAATTTTTCGTGAAATTCAGGCAGGAACTGGTTGAAAGTGCGCGTGAACCTTGCAGAACTAGCAAGTTAACCATTGGTCTGCGTGAGAACAGAAGTCATATGAGAGAGTATTTTAATCGACATGTTATGGATGTTATTTTTTCCAGGCGCTGTGATGCTATTGTCAATGCCATGTTTGATGACTCCTGTTTTGGGGGTGACAATGAAGCGAAGCCGTCAAACAGATTAAACCTTAAATTGGGTGAAGAGCTTGAATATGATGTTAAAAATGAAGATTCCGATACAGAGGGTCGGCTTTGTCATATTTTTTCATCTCTACTAAAAGAAACAGGGATGAGTAGTCGCACTATCACTGACAGACGTGGTGTACGCCATGGTTTTGATGATCGCTTTACCGTAGTCTCTTTTTATGACACGTCGGCGTGGTTTGAAATAAATTGCACGCCTTACCATCCTGATGATGAACGCGCGAAATTATCTTTTGAGAAGGTGATTGAAGTGATTGATACAATGCGTAACTCAGGATTGATTGACTATAGCTCCGGGCATAAACACGTCGATGCCTTGAGTGCTACTCAGGGTGATACTGGTGTACTTCTGGCGATGGAGTCTGAGGTCCAGCGAAATCCTTTTTTGCTGAGGGCGTTTGGAAATAATGATCGTATCCTGCAGAGAAATGAAGCGAAATGGTACAAAACATTTGCTGATTACAATCCAGACATGAAACCATTTGCCGTAGAGCGGTTAAACAGGATCATTGAACGATACAATAAAAAAATAGAAGAAAATTATATTGAAAAGCCAAACCATAAAGGGGGCACTCATTCGGAAAAAAAAGAGAGGCTTGAGGAATTTGCACGTTTTTATAGCCAGCTTGTTCATATGACGACTATTGATCCCGAAATAATGGGAAAGTACACGGCTATGTCTTTGTTGCATATTACCGGAGCACGCGGAGTCAACAGGTTATCAACGCTGGAGTTTCGTTTTTTCCGTTGTCCGAAAACGGTACAGGAAATTGAGTTGATTAACCAATTTTTACATGCCTGGTTTGGCTACATTCATCAATGCAGGGAGGATAAAATCCCTTTGCAGCCTGTCCCTGAAGATATTAAATCCTGCAAAGACTATACGGCAGAGGAAGTTCAGCTTAAAACCATTGAATACCTCAGTAAATTAGGGCTGAATCCGGAGGAGTATCGCTGCTTTTGGGGTGAAGTAAGGGATATTCCGTCAGCGACCGATTGAATGTAAAACTCAGGTTATGAGCTTTAAAGTCAGTTTTAACGCTGGCGTGGGGGTTATTGGCTCCCAACCCCTTCATTTATTCCATCTCTGCTGAATCATTCCATCTCGATCAACAGCCTTACGTAGTGGGTCAGCGATTCAATTGATAGTGGTGATGCGTTTTATAAGATCAGCAATTTGTTAACAACAGCTTTGCGTAATAACAGGCGACACCGTAGCGAGGACGGCAGTTAGTTGAGGATGAAAATTTGGTTTCGTGAGGAGAATAGAGAACTATTTGACGAACAAAAGCAGATTTTCAGACCAATTTGCTGCCGCCACCGACTGCATGGATGCTGGAGCTAGAGCAACGCAGGAGCAGTTGCCACGCAGGGCAGTCTATTCTCAGTCAGTCTCCTTGCGATCATAACTGACCCAGACTTTAATTTTGTTGCTATCGGTATTGTCAATCCATACTAATCCGTTTGGATCTGCACCTTCGTCTACCCTTGCACGGGGATCCTTGCCAATCTCTTTCTCCCACCAAAGTCGAGCCGATCTCCCGGAATGATCTTTGCTTTTCACCTCGAACAGCTGTGCAGCGCCCGACAATTCGCTACAGTAACTCGTATCCAGGTAATGAATATTCATAGTTTGTCCGTTCTCATAGCCCGGAATCGTCTGAATATACTGCGGCAAGACATAGTCAACGCACATCCCCGATGAATCCCACTTTGCCGTAACTACATAGGGATCCTTATCAGTCCCGATTTTCTGTAAGAATTCTATTTGCCTGATACCATCGGAGAAAGCATCCAGGGGAAATAGTAAGAACACAACCATCAACAACGCTGGCATAAAGCTTTGGCTTGTCTTTTGCGTCAACATAATCGAACCTACTGCCGTGTAACGACAATAGTTATACTAGGACACTCTGGTGTTTTTGCTAGGAGCCTTATATGGTCCGCCCCGTTTTGCAAGAGCCTGTTTTGTTAATTAGCAAACAAAGATAACTGCAATCATATATACGGCCTATTCATGAGGTCTAACCCTCTGGCCCTGATGGGTATCCGCGCAACCTGGCCTTATCAGTCCGACGGCCTCAAGGGCCAAGACTCCTATCAGGTTTCAGGTTGCCGGTTTTTACCTGTTTGCCATCAACTGTACATGCTCATCGCAATCTGCGGGGGGGTTCCCCTTTGATTAAGCTTATGCTTTACTTTGCCGCTGCCGCCTTTACCTCATTATGCAGCCTTGTAAACTTCATTTCGGGTCATGATGACCCAGACAATCCGAGCCATTTTATTAGCCAGACCAACGGCGGCAACGTTGTGATTGCTGCGCTCATTAAGTTGGCTAACCCATTTTTTACAGCGGTCATCCTTATTTTTGAGGCAGTGGAGTACCGAACGTGCGCCGTGTATCAATAATGTGCGCAGGTATTTATCACCCCGTTTACTGATGCCCAGCAGGACTGACTTACCGCCTGTGGAATGCTGTCTTGGAACTAATCCCAACCATGCGGCAAGGTGTCGACCAGATTTAAAATACGTCGCATCACCAACGGCTGCCTTCAATGCTGTGGCAGTGATGGCTCCGATACCCGGCATAGTCATCATTCGACGACATTCGTCGTCGTTTTCAGCCAGCTCCTGAATTTTCTGGTCATACTGTTGAATACGCTTGTCAAGACTGGCCAACTCTTCTGATAAACCATGTAGCAGCTCACGAGTCAGCGAATGGAGTCCATTTTCAGCATCTTCCAGAATTCGTGGAAGCTGTGCACGAACTTTACCAATACCCTGGGCAACCACAATACCTTCTTCCAATAGTGACCCCCGGATCTGGTTAACCAGGGCAGTTCTCTGATCAACCGCTTGTTGACGATAGCGGTGCAGAAGTTGCCAGGCCTGCTGCTCTGACGTTTTAACAGGTACAAAACGCATGCTGGGCCGTGAAGCTGCTTCTGCAATCGCTTCAGCATCGTTGTAGTCATTTTTGTTGGTCTTGACATAAGGCTTGACAAATTGAGGTGAAATCAGCTTGACAGTATGCCCATAGTTCTTTAACTCCCGACACATAGCGGCAACCAAGCCAAGGTGGTTGAGGTTCTTAGACTGGTATTGAGCTTGAGGCATGTTGGTGCACCTGAATGTCTGTTTATTTCTTTGACAACAGATTTTAGGCAAATATCAATCGGGGTGGTGAAAGGCAGTTATAAAGACTTTAATAGCTATTTCCAAGGTTGGTCTAATGAAATTAAGAAAGGGTAGAAGATGCGTTTTTATGCTGCATGCACACATAATTTTTATCACAAAGTACAGAGGCAAAGTATTTACAGACGGAAACCTGAAAACACTTGAAAAAATATTCCAAAGCGTATGTTCTGATTTTGAAGTAGAACTGGAAGAATTTAACGGCGAGCAAGACCACGTACACATTCTGGTAAACTACCCACCAAAAGTAGCAGTATCAAAACTGGTAAACAGTCTGAAAGGTGTTTCAAGTCGAAGATTGAAGCAATACCATCCAGAGTTGATAAAGCCTGCATATATGAAAAATGCTTTATGGAGTCCAAGCTACTTTGCGGGTTCCGTAGGTGGTGCACCGATTGAAGTTCTTAAACAATACATCGAACAACAGGATAGACCGCATTAGGAGTCCTATTGGACTCCGAGCTATCCTTCCCAGCACTAGAAGTACTGGGCTTGACGCTCTTTCCGGTCAGCAAACTAATTCTGAACTTGAACTCGTTAGAAATGAGTTGCGACAGCAAAAAAACTCAGCTTGATAACTTAACAATCGCTTTCTGTTCAATGTTTATTTTTGGGCTTCTTGTATTATATTGTGTTCGGAGATGAGGGGTGGCGCCTGCAACTATATGGGAATGCTTTAGATAGCAGCATCACGATCTGGTTAGCATGACAACATCAGTAAATTGATTGTCTGGTTAGATAAGAGCGCTCCCTGATTTTGGGGTGAAGCAGCTCATCAGCCTCATGCAGCGGATCGGCATTGAGTAATATGAATTATCGTTCTGGAACTTTTTCAAGAATTAATAGTCTAAATCTACATAGCTAAGAAATCAAATACGTTCAATGGAGTGAACAATGAATATAAATTCTAACAGAACAGATGCTTGCGGACTTTATGAAAGCAGTCCTGATGAAAAGAATGATGATTGTTTTGATTCAGAACAGAAAGTATTTAAAAGTTTTTCAAGAAATTTGCAGTTTGATGATGAATCCTTTGCACAGGTAAATAAGATAAGCAGGCTTGGCTCTATTGCGCCAGGTTGCAGTCACCAGATCGTCAATCAGACTATTCCCGAGCGAAAAGTTTCCCATTGCGTTACTACGGATAGTGCTGAGGTAATGAATGTAGCCAGAGTCAGCGAGAAGTTTACAGCTGAGGCAGTGGCTGGGCATTTTAGAAATACTATTGAAAACCTCATACATACACTGAGATACAACGTAATCGAAAAAGAAAGCTGTAGAGGTGATCAAAGAGACGAATTAATAGGGATTTTTATCGATTTTATTTTATACCAGGAGGGGCTTGTCCATGATCGGTGTTTTACTGTTAAAAGCAGCCCCGATAAATACGTGGCGGGTAAAACCATTAGCTTGGGGCGGGTTGAGGAGATAGAGTCTTTCCTGACTACTATTTTTACCGAAGGGGCAGCAGCGGAATCAAAAAGAGATTTGCGTGGATTATGTTATAGTCTGGTGGACATGTTAGTTGATTATCTCAACAAAAAAAAGAATCTATCGGACGATGTGACTCCATATATTGGGTATTGCAATCATAAATTTACCTACCAGCAATTAATGAAGGATATATTTCCATTTTTCGAAACCCTTTTTGCTTCAAGAGGCCTTTTTTCTGAGCTGGGTATTATCTTTGATTTTGCTGTGAAATTCAGGCAGACAATTATTGATAGTGGTTCTGGAGATTACAAAGACAGAAACTTGTTAACCATTGCTTTACGCAGAAACAAAAGTGATTTAAGAGAGTTTTTTAATCGAGATGTTATGGATTTTATTTTTTTGCGGCGCTGTGATGGCATTGTCGATACCCTGTTTGATAACTGCTCTTTACCGAATGACAATGGAGTGGATTTGGCAAACAGACCAAACCTTAAATTTGGTGAAGAGCTTGAATATGATCTAAAAGATGATTGTTCTCTTCGTTATGGTGATCATCGTAAGATTTTTTTATCTCGATTATCAGAAAAAAAGTTAACTGATCAAGGTACTGACGTACAACGTCGTGTACGCTATGGATTTAACAGTAAATTTACAGTGATCCCTTTTTATGACTCACGGCGGTGGTTTGAAATAAACTGCACGCCTTATCATTCTGATGATCAACTCGCGGAGTTATCTTTTGAGAAGGTGATTGAAGTAACTGATTCAATGCGAAACGAAGGATTCATTGATTATAGCTCCGGACATAAACACGTCGATGCGATGAGTGCTACTCAGGGTGACACTGGTGTGCTTCTGGCGATGGAATCTGAGATCCAGCGAAATCCTTTTCTATTGAGGGCGTTTGGAAATAATGATCGAATCTTACAGCAGGATGAAGCTAAATGGTATAAAACATTTGCTGATTATAATCCAGACACAAAACCATTTGCCGTAAAGCGGTTAAATAGAATTGTTGACCGTTACAATAAAAGAATAGAAGAAAATCATACTGAAAAAACAAGCCATAAAGCGAGCACTGATTCGGAAAAAAAAGACAGGCTTGATCAATTTGCCCATTTTTATAGCCAACTTGTTCATATGACGACCATACAAATGGGGCTAGGTCCAATTGGTAATTATTGTATGGAAAAGTATATGGCTATGTCTTTATTGCATATTACCGGAGCAGAAAAAGTCGAGAAGTTATCAACACTGGAATTTCGGTTTTTCCGTTGCCCGAAAACGGTACAGGAAATTAAGTTGATTAACCAATTTTTACAGGCCTGGTTTGGCTACCTTCATCAGTGCAGAAAGGATAAAATTCCTTTGCAGTCTGTGCCTGAAGATATTAAGTCCTCCAAAGACTATACGGCAGCTGAAGTTCAGCTTAAAACCATAGATTACCTCAGGAAATTAGGGCTGAATCCGAAGGATTATCGCTGTTTTTGGGGCGAAGTACGGGATCTTCCGTAAGTGGCCTTATTTATGCCGACCTCAGGTTATGGGCTAAAAAGTCAGGCTACCAGAAGGTGAGTCCTTCTGGCGCTTTTTCATTGGCTATCAGCGCCTGCTCAATACTCTGAACAGTACACAGACAGTCGTCAAACTGACGACAATTGTTGCTCCACCAGGAAAGTCATAAAGACTCGATAGCACCAATCCCAGAATCACACCTGCTAATCCTGCCAGATAGCCGAAAGCAAGAGCTTTCTTTCCAGACAACTGATTGACAGCCAGAGCGGGCATAATCAAGGCGCTGAATACCAGATAGACACCCACCATTTTGACGCTCAGTGTGACCATCAGGGCAAAGAGCGGGTAAAAAAGTCTGCCATCAAGGATTTCTGGTCTCATGATTGTCACTGCAAGAAAAGCCAAACTTGCCAATCCCGGAACCACCATGTCCTGCCAGCCAAGCCAGAGGATATGACCGTTCAGGGCTCTGGAAATATGCTCCGCGCCTTGGGGATCACTGGACATAAGAAGAGTGATAGAAGCAGCAGAGACCACATAAATGCAGCCAATAATCGCTTCCAGCTCTTTCTCTGAGTATTTGGCCAGCCATGCAATCAGGCCAGCACCACCAATGGAAAAGGCAAAGGGCATTAAAGCTCCTAATCCTGCGGAGCCATCGTGGGGAACATGACGGTGAGCCTGTGTCATCGTCAGGATATGAGCGACGATGGCACCCATAGCCGCGACCTGGGCAATAGCCAGATCCATGAAGACAATACCACGCTTCAGAACCTGTCTTCCCAGGACCAGGTGTGTACTGAAAACAATGATGCCTGCCACCAGGGCAGGCATCATGATTGCAAGAAGAGCCCATTCCATTATGAATCTTCCGGTTTGCCTGTCACTTTCAGCAGCTTTTGAATGAGATCGTCATACAAGCTGATCAGGTCTTTACTCTGTTTGCTGCCACCGACCGTCATCGGCAACTCTGTGGCGGGCACACCGGCTTTCTGACTTAACCAGTCCGCACCTTTTTTGTCCTGATAGGAGGCGTACACGACGGCATCGATAGACGTCTTTTTAGAAAGCTCCAACAAGGATGCCAGGTGTCTGGTTGAAGGTGGCAGACCAGGTTTGGGTTCCAGGTCACCAACAACATTCACATCCAGCCACTCCAGCAGATAGTCAAAGTTGCTGTGATAGGTCACCAGGTTTTTACCTTTCAGTGGAGCGGCTTCCTTTTCCCAGCGCTTGATATTGGTCTCCCAGACTTCTGAGAACTTTTTGGCGTTTGCCAGATATTCATCCCTGTTCCCCGGGTCAAGCTCTGCCATGCGTTCTGCCAGGGCCAGGGCGATTTTCTGCAGTCGATAAGGATCAAGATGCAGGTGAGGGTTTCCTTCCGGATGAACATCGCCCATGGTTGGATCTACTTTTTCAAGCTTACCGATGGTCTCTACCTGATCAGCAGCAAAGAACAGCCCTTTGTCTCCGGTCTGAATTTTTGGGTTGGCTGACTTCATTTGCAGAACCGGCAGCCAGCCGGTTTCCAGCTCAGCACCTGAGCAAACGACTATGTCTGCCTTTCTTATTTTCGAGATCAGTCCCGGACGAGCCTGAATGTGGTGAGGGTCCTGTCTGGCCGTTGTTGCCGTGTAAACCTTTGTATCAGTAGCGAGCTCTTCAGACAATGCAGCCCACTCAGGCTCACAGGCAAATACGGTCAATGCCCCATGACTGGATACCGGAAAGGCCAGGATGGATGCCAGCAACAGTTTAGAAAGTGTGTGCATCGTGAGCTCCAAGGGACATAACATATTGAAGGGTTACTATGTTGTTGGTGTTTTCGAAACCGTCACCTGTCTGATGAGTGTACTGCAGTCTGACTGTGGAGAAGTGAGATTGGCTCCAGGACACCATAAGTTCAGTTTCTTGCAGCTTCTTCTCGTCGAAATGGTCCTCGTGGGCTTCGAAGCCCCTGAACTCCCCGTAACGAGCACCCACTGCCCACTGAGGCGTCATCTTATAAACGCCACTCAGGTAGAAGCCTTTATTCTTTTCATTACCCTCAAAGGTGTCGCTGAGATCCTGTGTTTGCAGATATTCCCCTGTCAGGGTCAGGCTGCGGTACTTGAAGTTACCATCAGGAGCCCACTTCCATACGGCATCGGCAATATAGGTGTTCTTGCCGGTAAATTGGGCGTTATGAGAGTGGCTGTGGCCCTCATCTTCTTCATGTCCGTGATCTTCATCGTCTTCGTGCTCATGGTCATGATTGCTGATGCTGGCACCGTTGTCATTTCTGAGATAGCTCAGACCCAGCTGCCAGCTGTGCTCTTCATTAAAATCACCACCAATTTTGGTGAAGGCGGTGTAGACTCCCACTGATTTTGGATCGGTTAAATCTGCAGCCTGCATCTTTTTACCACTAAAAGCTTCGGTACCGATCGTCCAGAACGTATCGGTAGGCATTACATAACTCAGGCGTACACCGTCGTCATAGTAGTGTGACCCCAGCATTGCCCGGTAAGCGGCAGGCCTTTCAACAAATGAATCCGTGTGAGCGTGCTGACTATTCAGGTAGCCGATGTCAGACAGAAATCGACCAGCGCGAACACTAAAACCGCCAGGCAGAGCCAGAGTCTGGATAAATGCCTCTTCTGTTTCGAACTCGGTTTCGCCGTCGTGATCATGCACAACACCGGTGAACTTGCCGTAGAAAAGATCATCAATAGCCGCACTGACACCCAGTTCAATATGACCCAGACCAAAGCCCTTTTCATATTCGCTGAGAGCGCTGTCAGCTGACTTGTAATGGCCGTCCAGAATAAGGCTGAAATTTGGACTGAATCCTTCAGCATGAACAGTTGCGGTGGCTGACGCTGCTAGCAGAATCAGCGCTTTTGCCATTTGGCTGTAAGCTGATCTTTTGCGGATAGCTCCTTTAAAGGGAGTAACTTTGGTTGCTGGAGAGTGGAAGTCAGTAAAAATAATCGGCGGGTTGACTGCAGGCACAGAAGGCTCCTAGTGTGAAAATGCTCAATGCGTTGGGTGATATAAAGCTAGTCAATGCTTGTTATTTTGTAAATGTTATAACATAACGATTTGCATTCTCAAGTTCTATTACTTCTGTGAATCCACCTTCGGCTGACAGCTTCTCGCATTCCCCCCACTGATACCGACACGGATGAGCGGGGGGCAATAGAGCAGGAAGCATTGGAAAAACGGTTTTTTTATTTGAAAAGACCTTTCAGGGCATCTTTCAGGTGCCCGGCTTTCTTCTCAATCTCTTTTTCCACACGCTTTTTCACTTCTTGTCTGGCCAGTGAAGCAATGGTGTCGGCCAGACGTTTGGTATCAATACCACACTCCTGCTGTCCCAGCTTGCCTTGACAACGAACCGGCCAGGCGACATTGACGTAGTCTTCGTTGACCTCGCAGGCTGGGTCACTATCGGGAGCACGGTCGCCACTGATGTTCAGGCCGACATGAAAATCCATAGTCTGTTTGACCAGATTGATATCGCCGTCACCCTTGAGATTCAGGTTGGTCAGAGCAGCAGTCAAATCCTTATTGCTGGCTACCCCGTTGCTGATGGTGAAACTGCCTCCGAGCTGGGTGAACCGGGTGGTATGACCCCAGTCTTTTTTCTGCAGATCTTTCTTGCGTATTCTGGCAATTCCCTCACACACCATCTTGTCAAAGTTGGCCTCCGTAAAGGCTCCCTTATCGACATTGAAGTCAACCTTTCCGTTCAGGTTACTGATCAGGACACTCTGAAGCTGGCCATGGGTTGTCAGGTTCATGTCTGCATTGACCTTACCTTCAATGGATTTCAAAGCCGGTATGGGCTGAGCCAGAGCCTGCAGATTTATAGCGTTCAGATCTGCTGTTGTCTGAATTTCAGGATTACCCTGTTTGCGAACATCCAGCTTGCCGTCCAGATCAATGGTGCCCTCGTAGAAGCCGGAAGCCAGCTTGATATCTTGTTGTCCGTTCAGGGCTGTAAGCTGGACTGAAGGCTTGTTAAAAGTGAGTTTTGCCACGGTCAGGGAAGCCAGTTCCAGAGAGCCTTTGACGTTCAGAGGACGCAGGGAGTCTTCCGGAATCAGTGGCAGCGCCTGGTTGGGCTGAAGCTCTTTCACAGTACCTGACGCAAAGGTCGGAGGCTCTGTGCTCTGCACACCTTCAGACTTGCCTTTTGATTCTTCTTTGGTCTCTGTCTGTTCGGAGGCAGGTGGCAGGTAGCGATCCAGGTTCAGGTCACCGCCCTTGAACTGAAAAGTCATGTCCTGTTGTTGCAGGTTTCCGATTTTGAAGAAACCATCCAGATTGAAACCATCAAGCGTCAGATCCAGTTTGTCTGCAGAGAAGCTTTTACCATCGGTGTTAAAGCTGCTCTTGAAAGCCAGCTGGGTCATTGCCCCGGGATCTGCCATGGGGGGAAGCAGGATCTTGATCTCTTTCAGAAACTTGCCTGGATTGAACTGTGTGACATCCAGGTGGCCTTTCACCATCAACGGTTGTTGCTGAACGTTCAGGGCGCCGACAATTTGCAGGGTTTCGGTGCTTGTCCCGACAAGATTATCTGCTGCCGGGTTGGCCGATATTTTGAGATCCTGCAGATCATAGGTGCCCTCTTTGAGGCTGAACTTCAGAACACCCGTGATGCCAGTCATCAGTGTCAGATCGGGTTCACTGCTCTTGATACGAGCTTTCAGATTAAAGTCAAAAGGCTCATTGTTGCGAATTGCCCCGGTTTCCAACCCGGCCTGATCAACCAGGTAGGTTTTACCTGTGCTCTCGTCGTCATAACGGATCACCAGTCCTTCAACACTGACATTGGCAATATCCAATTCCAGAGGTGTAGATTCGGTGGTACCTTCGGGCGATACAACTGTTGTGGTCTCTGTTGCAACAGGCTCGCTACCTGTTTTTCTGGAAACCTCCCAGTTGCCCTGGCCGGACTCGTTCCTGACCAGATTAAGATCCAGCCCTATCAGCCTGGCTGTTTGCATTTCTACTTTTTTGCTTAACAAAGGTAGCAGCTTAACACTGACTTCCGCTGTCCCCAGTCTGGCCAGCTCGGAGTTGTCTGCCCCTTTAACATTCACCTGTTCAAGGGAAAGTCCCAGCCAGGGAAAGACCGACCAGCCAATAGGGCCGTCAATCGTGAGCGTCAAACCAGTATTGTCGTAAACCATTTTGGAAATGTCATCCCGGTAATTGTTGGGATCTATCACTTTCGGAAGAATCAGGGCAGCAGCAGCAACAACAAGAATTATGATGCCAGCCACCAAAAAGGCGATGAGTTTAATTGCACGGTTCATTGGAGACCTCGGGATCTCTGGGTACAAAATATTGTTATTCCTTGGTCAGGATAGTGTACCGCAAGTGTTTGAGGAGTTGGTAAGGGGGGTGAAAATATTGTCCCCCCCCTAACTTTCCCGGGCCTGTAGTTTCTTGAGGGATTTTACCGAGCGGGTCCAGGGGTAGAGGACCTGGACAGCGTCTTTCAGTTGAGGTGAATTGAGAACAGCCAGAGCTTCTTTACTGCTGGTGAACTGACCTTGCAAAAGGACATACCAGTCTTTCTGGTTTTTTCGGTATCGCGCCGTAACTGCAGACTTCAATTCCGGGAATCGTTTTTTCAGCTTCTCAATGGCTTCTGGCTTGTTGGCTGAAAACCACTGAATGGTATAGCTGTTTCCCGGCCCACTGATGATTGTCCCTTGCGGTTGAGTAACCTTTCGGGAGGTTATCTGCTGAGTCTTTTCTGACTTCCCTGTAATGAGACTTTGTAGTTCATTAACCGATCGGACTCTGGGGGAGAGGCGTATAGAAATACGGGCCAGCTCCGGGCTGGAAAGTGCTCTGTTAGCCTGATCTTTGCTGGTATAGGGAGGACCCACGAGTAAAAACCAGTCCTGATATCCTTTCCGATAGTGGATGATCTGGGTGTCACTCAACTGTGCATACCGCCTGCGGACTCTTTCGAGCGTATCTCTTCGGGTTCCAGCCAGCCACTGGATAGCGTAACTGTGCCGGGAAGCTTTGAGAATGTCATGTCTGGCCGGTTGCTGGTACTCTCTGGCTTCTTTTGGACGACGATATTCGTTGGTCTCTTCCTGGACCGAATACGTTGAATAACCCTCATTCAGGTAGCTCTGCTGGTAGTGCAGTTTTGTCTGAAAGTCCTCCTTTTCAGGAGTCGTCCGGGTATAACGCTGCGAACGAGGAGCACTGTAGTTCAAATCCATTGGTTCTTTATAAGGCTCGGACTGATAGGACGAGTGAAATGGTGGCTCAGATGTCTGCTGAGAATCGACGTTGTAATCCCGATGGGTTTCTTGTTGCTGCAATTTTGGATAGGCGGGAGCGATACTGGCAAACAATCGATTATTGTCCGGCTTTACAGGATTATTGTAGGCATAACGCTGTTCGTTCAGTGGCTGTGAGGGGTCACCGGGATCTCTGAGTTCACCTGGCATAATCAGGTTGAGCTTCTGAATGCTGGCCAGAGACCGTGTCCAGGGATAGAGTTTGTCGGTCAGCAACAACCGGGGAGGACTGTTGAGGGCTGTCATTGCTGACTGGCTATCTTTGAATGGTCCGTCCAGCAATAAAAACCAATCTTTGTTTTTGCGCTGATAGCGGACAATCGTCGCTTGCTGCAGGACCGGGAAACGACGCTGTAGATCCCTTAATGGTTCTTCGGTATGGGTTGCGAGCCACTGGATAACAAAACTCCCATGTTCCGAGCCCATTAGTTCGTTGACTCTCTGCCGGAGTTGTTGTTCTGGAGTCGTCTGTTGATAGGTGTAGGAGTAGTTGTTACCCTGCCGAGGATAGTCCGGCTGCACAAACTCCTGTTTGAACTGGTTGTCTGGCTCCGCTTTGACAGGCTCATAGTGCTGCTGAGAAATAGTTTCCGGGTACCCGTTATTTCTATTTGAAGCAGAATAAGCAGCGGTTTCCAGAGATTGTTCGTAACGATCTGTCTGGCTGCTTCGGCATAGCCAGTCGCTGTTCTGATCGGAGCGACAATCCCATGATGAACTCAGTGTCAAGGGTTTTGGAGGCAATAAAAGGGCATCCGCCGAAAAAGCGGTGAGTGTTGCCAGGGTAGCAACAACTCCGAGCCTGATGTTTTTTTCCATAAACAGCACTCGAGCTGACATGAATCAGATCCTTCTGATCATTGCTTTTAACAAATCAGGTTTGAAAAATAATTGCAAGTCTTGTGTTGAATTAATTTTTCAGTCGCCAAGTGTTGTCTGGCTCATCGAACAGCAAGCAATGACCCCGGGAAATGTTCAACCCTCGCTATGGTGCGGCAGTTCAGCGACTAATATGGTGGTGAGGTTGTTTGCGTGACTCTGCCTGGGGAAAATCGGCCTCTGCCGCCTGAATACGTTGGGAACGGGTTATGGAGACAATGGACGCTTTTGGGATAATGTCAGTCAAACGATGGCTGGCAACAATGTTCTGCCTGGCTTTGCCCGTCTCTTCATGGGCTTTGGACCTGGCGTGTTTCCCGAGGGTTGATACCACTCAAAAGCAATACCTTGTTGCTTCAGACATGCTGATGCTGGAAGCAGCCAGGGAGAAGAAGCTCAACAAAGACAAGGCTGAGTTCCCTGTCTGGGTCAGCGGTTATCAGCGGGGCTGGTTTGCCAGAGTCGTTGAAAAATCACCGACAAAGACCGTTCCGGGTGTTACCCCAAAAGAAGGGAAGTTATTCAATGGCTTGTTGTTGGCATCATCCGGTCATCAGATCAGCAGCCTGGATCGCAATGAAACTCTGAACTGCAGAACCCTCATCAGTGTCAGACAACTCAAGACAATGGCTGGTGGCCAGCTACCCGGGAAGGGGCAAATCTGGATCTATGTCCTCAAGCCCGGGAGTATGAAGAGAGCGGCTGGCAAATACCCAATCCAGCAGTCGGATGTCGATAATTTCCTTACCGGGTGTGTGGAACAGTCCAGGGCATTTTCACTGCCTCAGTTTGCTGAACAATGTGTGGATTTTACTGTAGGCTGGTCGCAGAACTGGGCCAATGACCGTGAAAGGCCTTCCGGTGGCAGGCTGGTACAGAACAAACGAAAGGAGATAGACAGATTGCTTGAGAGGCTGGAAGCAGAACTTTTCGAAAAAGTACGAGATGAATAGCTCGCCTGCTTGATAGCTGCTCCGTATAATGGCCGGATTGAGGTCCGGGAGTCAGCAAGCATTCAGGTTTGAATGGTCTTTATTTGAGTCTGGTAGTAATAACAGCTCAGACTCTATGTACAGAATAGATATAATTGGAGATTATCATGGCTGAGCGCAAGGCCAGTGTTGAAAGAAATACGCTGGAAACCCAGATCAGGGTTGATATCAATCTGGATGGCAGTGGCAAAGGCCAGTTCGACACTGGTGTGCCATTTCTTGATCATATGATGGACCAGATTGCCCGTCATGGCATGATGGATCTGGATATCAAGGCTGTGGGTGACAACGAAATCGATGACCACCATACCGTAGAAGATATCGGTATTACCCTGGGGCAGGCGTTCACCAAAGCCATTGGTGACAAGAAAGGTCTGACCCGATACGGGCACTCCTATGTACCGCTGGACGAGGCGCTTTCCAGAGTCGTCATCGATTTTTCCGGACGTCCCGGCCTTGAGTTTAATGTCGATTTTACCCGGGCCATGATTGGCAAGTTTGATGTCGACCTGTTCTACGAGTTCTTCCAGGGCTTTGTTAATCATGCCAATGTGACGTTGCACATTGATAACCTGCGCGGTCGCAATGCTCACCATCAGATAGAAACGGTCTTCAAGGCCTTCGGCCGGGCATTGAGAATGGCCTTGGAACTGGATCCTCGTATGGCTGGCCAGATGCCATCCACCAAAGGATCGCTGTAATCAGCCATGAGCAAAAAACAGCCATGAGCGAAAAAAAGCTTTGAGTCCACTTCAAACAGACAGGGTGATGCAGTCGGTATGTTTTTCATTAAGCTGTCAGGTGAGTTAAAAAAATGAAGACAGTTGCAGTCATCGATTATGGGATGGGTAACCTTCACTCTGCCAGTAAAGCTCTGGAACACGTGGCCAGCAGCGATACCCGTGTCAAGGTGACTTCTGACCCGAACATTATTCAGCAGGCCGATCATGTGGTGCTTCCCGGTGTCGGTGCTATCCGTGATTGTATGGCAGAAATTCGTGCCAAAGGCGTAGATGATGTGGTGCGGGAAGTGGTCGAAAGCCAGCGCCCGCTTCTGGGTATTTGCGTTGGTATGCAAGTCATGTTGAATCACAGCGAAGAGAATGGTGGCGTTGATTGTCTGGGTCTGATGCCCGGGCAAGTAAAATTTTTTGGCAAGGGGCTGGTGGATGAGGCCGGTGAAAAACTGAAAGTTCCTCACATGGGCTGGAGCCCGGTTCAGCAACATCGTGACCACCCTTTGTGGAAAGGCATCGAAGATAATGCCCGCTTCTATTTTGTCCACAGCTATCATGCTCATGCAAATGACGATGGGATGGCTGTTGGTCGTTGTCACTACAGCGTTGATTTTGATGTGGCTTTAGCACGGGACAATATCTTTGCGGTGCAGTTTCACCCTGAGAAAAGCGCTGACAGCGGCTTGAAACTGCTTGAGAACTTTTTGAACTGGAATCCTTAGAGGGGGCTCGACACTTAAAATACGTTCGAGCTTAAAAAAATGGACATAGACGCTTTGCAACCATTTATGAAAAAGCCCGATTCCAATGAGAAGAATTGGGCTGTTTTCTCCCATATTCTGACCTTGTTTGGCTGTGTCCTGCCAGGCACGAACCTGTTGATCCCTTTTCTGATCTGGTATCAGAAAAAAGATCAGTCTATGTTTATTGCCCATCATGCCAAAGAGTCTCTGAATTTCCAGATCACGGTGACTCTGGTGATTGCCATCTGGGGATTACTGAATGCTGTTCTGATCGGGCTGCTCTTTCTTCCCCTGATTCCGTTTGCGGTGGTTTTTGCCCTGATTTTTGTGATCCGGGCCAGCATGAAAGCCAGTCGGGGAGATGAGTACCGATATCCGGTATGCCTACGTCTGGTCAACTGAGTCTTTAATCGGTTTATTGCAAAAAATAGAGAGGCCGCTCAATGGGCTTAGCGAAAAGAATTATTCCCTGTCTGGATGTTGACAATGGCAGAGTAGTGAAAGGCGTCCAGTTTCTTGATATCCGTGATGCCGGTGACCCCGTTGAAGTGGCTCGCCGCTATAACGAAGAGGGTGCAGATGAGATCACCTTTCTGGATATTACCGCCAGCCATGAAGACCGCGACACCATGGTTCATACCGTTGAGCGTATGGCCGGCGAAGTGTTTATCCCTCTGACGGTAGGCGGCGGCATTCGCAAGGTGGAAGATATTCGTACCCTGCTCAATGCCGGTGCCGACAAAGTCAGTATTAATACGGCTGCTGTCTTTAATCCTGAATTTGTTCAGGAAGCTGCCGATCGTTTTGGCTCCCAATGTATTGTTGTTGCCATCGATGCCAAGAAGGTCAGCCTGTCAGGTGAGCCTGAACGCTGGGAGATCTTTACCCATGGCGGCCGAAAACCAACCGGACTGGATGCGATTGAGTGGGCCAGGAAAATGGAACAGTTGGGAGCTGGCGAAATTCTTCTGACCAGTATGGATCAGGATGGAGTAAAGAACGGTTACGACATTGGCGTAACCCGAGCCATATCCAATGCTCTGGACATTCCTGTTATTGCCTCGGGTGGTGCCGGAAATCTGGATCATCTGGTTGAAGCTGTGAAGGAAGGTAAGGCCGATGCTGTTCTGGCTGCGAGTATTTTTCACTTTGCTGAATACTCTATTCCCCAGGCCAAAGCTTACATGGCCAGGCATGGCATTGAGATGAGAGTCTGAAATAGTAAGAAGGAAAGAAATTAAACTTTTTCCTTCCCGCATTTTTAGAGTCAGTACAGCATCACTTTTCCAAAAATGATCATTACAGCGACCAGCAGCACGACTGACGTTTGTTCTGCTTTTGTCGCAGAATCATGGGCTTCTGTGCTGACCACTGTTGACTCATCAGCACCCATTTTTATCTCGAAATGGGCCGAGTTGTACTGACCGTCTGGTAATACACTGGGCAGTGAATAGGCCCGATTAGTCAGAATTTTGTAAACATCAGGGTCACCTGATTGTACTTTAGCTCTGGTGTTTAACGTCCATTCATTTTGGATTTTTTCCAATCGACCGGGAAACTCTTGACCGCCGAGCATCGAAGTCAGTGCAAAATAAGTATATTCAGTGATCATGCAACTGTAGTTACAGCTTTCATCCTCATAAGTGAACCAGGCGTGTTTAGGGTAACTGTCCGGGATTGTATCAAACCGACCACCACGAGCTTTGTCCATGGCATCGGCAATCAATGAACCGTGTCGCTCGCCAAACACTTCAGGATAAATTTTGCTGTAGCCAAGATGGGTGATCAAATGCAGTACTTCTTCGAGGGCGCCATCAAATACACCTCTGTCCGCGCCATTTGGGTGTGTTTCGCTTGCTTTCAGGTCTTGCAGATTGGGTAGTTTCTTTTTATTTCCGACTTTATCCCTTACAGGCTGTAGTTCGGAATCGTCAGCTATCATTGCCAAAGTGGCTTTTTGTGCAACTAACATATCTACCACTTGCTGATTGTCGATAAGGCCATCGTCATTGTTATCGAGGTATTCAGCCAGGATTTTCGCAGCATGAAGCAGCTTTTCATCGGGTACTTTTTCTGTGCCCCGAACTTTAATACCAAACACAGTCGTGTATTTTGGAAACACCATAGCCAGAGTTTGTTGGTTTTCAGATATAGGAGTTGGAGCAAGCGTTGTCGTCTGCGTCGTGTTTTGTGAGTAATTACCGCTGCCGTAGGCGTATAAACTCAAACTAATAGCTATCGCTATCGCTGTTTTAACTATGGCTAGATTGGACTTCATGATCTCTCCGTAAGTATTCAGCACCCTTTACGAAAAATAGTTACCTTGAAGATATTTGAGTCTCGATCATCAATAAAATCTATATCTGGGTAGGCTTTGATTGCTCGCTTGATGCCACTACCAAGACCTCGGTATGGCAGCAATCTGGGGGCAAATGATGCAAGGACGGGGTTGCGAACATTAGAGTTGCCCATTTTTATGTTCTCTACCGTCAGGTTATTCGGCAGATGTCCTGGGCTTATAATTTCAATGCGGTCAGTAAACACCAATAATTTTACAGGTGCCGAGATAAAGTAGTCTCTGTGTATTAACGCATTGGCGATGAGTTCTTCAAGAACAATACGTGGTATTTCAGGCTCACCAATGGAGTTAAACCCTTGATCTTTTTGAATGTGCTTGATGTTCGACAGCACAAACCCCAGAGACTGCTGAAAAATATCGGTTAGTTTGCCCTTAACATCCTGACTATCAATATATTGAGTGTCCTCAATATTTTTTCCAGGGAAGGCAACCGCTTTGACAATGAAAACAGGCAGTCGAACTTGTGGGCGAGTGGAAAACAGTAATGTACCTGCAATATTCAGCAAGTCATCTTTTGCAAGATTCATGTTTTCTAATAACTGTGAACGAGAAATGTGCTGTTTATCTGCAGACTCTCCGTATTCTCGTTCAAAGAAAGTATCAAAAAATTCTTCATCAATCTCAGTTGTAAAAGAGTTTTGCACCGATGATTCATCAGCATGTACCAACCCTGCTTCCTGAAACATCCGCTGAAGCTCCTCGCGGGCTGTGACTCTTCTCTTATCAGAACCGTTTTTTACCCAAATGTAACCATTTGAGTCCATGTAGGGTTTGACTAAACCGGCCGCTACAATTAATACCAATACCCTTCCACCAGGAAGGGAAAAGTTTTGGGTAATTGGGTTGATTGCTGGCTTTACGTTGTTTGTTGCCGCATTGGCAATATCTTGATTTATTTTTCGTAACTGAGCATCAGAGAGCCCTGTTATTGTGCCATCATCATTGACGCCAATAATAATATGACCGCCCTTTGAGTTGCTAAAAGCGGCCATTTCTAATGCCAACGAATTAACGTTGTTTATAGTTGCTTTAAACTGGTGTCTGGAATCTTCACCATTGGCAATAATGCCTAAGAGTTCTGCGGTTTCCATGCTTCGTATACCTGTTTACGTTTCTCAAAGGTTTCTGTTCCACCTTCCATGACGCTAACAATTCGTTGCTGTATGTTGCAGCAGTCAATACTTCCGCTATTGGGCTGGACTTTATCATCGAGGTATTCGCAGGCAATGACCAGTTCGGCGTCCCCCAATACGGGTATGTTTGCGTTGTGAGTTGCAAAGATAAACTGAGTTTTTGGTTTTAACTCCTGTATTAACTTGATGACATCATCATAGATAGTTTGGTTATCGAGATCGTCTTCTGGCTGATCTATGATAACAACGTCGTTTTCTCGCTGGCTTAGAACAAAGAGCATGAGCGCAGAAGCCCTCTGACCTAAAGAGTGGTGAGCCAAAGGCTTATTGTGATATTCAATGGTGTAAGTATTAGGCACCTGCCAGGTAAGTAAGCTATCTAATTTATCTTCAAAGTACTGCCAGAACCTATCAAACGAGCCACCCAGAATGGATTTCAGTTTATCTTTTTCGCGCCACATAGCGCCAAAATCCTTAAACTCATCAACAACGCTTTGCAGCGTTATCTCATGAATACGACTCCCACGGAACAAGCCCTGAATGTGCTCAAGCATGGCGGCTTTATTGGCTTTGAAATCGGATCGAATTTTCAAAGGTGAGTCAACAAGGTTGATCTTATCGAGGATCTGTTTGATGGCACGATATTCCTCTGACCATAATTTATCCAGGCCGTCCAGCTCCTTCCCAAGAGTTTCACCAAGATCGCTGTATTGTTGCTCACTCTTGGCTAACACTTGGAGCATTTGCTCTGCCTGATCCAGCAAAGATTTTAGTTTTTTAAACTCCTGTGGACTAATGGCCTGTGCACCAGCTTGCTTGAGTTCTCCCGCAAGCTTTCGTTCTATTTCTGCAAACTCTTCTTTCAGAGATAGTTTTTGCTGACTAAAGCCGGAAAGTTTTTCTCGTAATTGTTGCAACGTAGCCTGACTATCGGTAACTACCTGCTTTATGCCATCAAAGCCAGTTAACAGGTTTTGATAGCTAGTAAAAAAGTCATCAAAAAACGGTTGGTTCTGTGGTGACTTATACAGAGTCTGATTTTTAAGCTCATCTTCAAAGTCGGCTATAAAACGGTTCAATTCAGATAAGTAATTATCAGCACCAACAATAACTTGTTGTGCTTTTCGTTCATCACGGTCAAAATCAATCTGTTTTTGTAGTTTGGTTTCCACACCGTGCTGCTGATAAAATTTCAGTTGAAACTGAGCATCTTGTTGTTTTTGTGTCCACTCCTGTTTTTGAGATACCGCCCGGTTAAGCCTCTTGATCTGGTGAATTGCATCCAGCACATTGTGTTGACCCTGTTTAATTTTTTCACGCACGGGTACGAGAGCATCACCTACCAGTTTTTCTATCAGATCTTTTTCAAATCCTGCTCCAGTACTGGAAAGATCTTTTTGACCAAAATAGATAGGCTGATGGAGGACGGTTTCCCGGATAGAGACTCCCGGTTGTAATTGCCCGTTAACAAAAACATCGGGTCTTTCACCTAGAATTCTGCGAACTTGGTAGGGCTGTCCGCGACGGTCGATGGCATCAATAGTGATTTTTCCACCACTATGTAACAGGTGCTTAACCAGTCCTTCCTTGTAATCAATATCGGATGCTTTTGCTCCAAAGGAAATGTTCAGCGCATAACGAATTCCTTCAAGAATGGATGACTTCCCACTACCTCGAATGCCTATCAAAGTATTCAGTTCAGGAGAAAGAAATATCTCTGTACCACCCAAGGTGCCAGCACCTTCAAAGCTGACTTTCCGGATATATGAGTGAGTGTATCCTGGTTGCACAGGGCGAACCCTGGCTTCCTTGTCCCAGAGGGCACTTGACTGCTTCAAAACTAAAAGCCCCCAGCTTTAAAAAACAGGACTCTTTTCTGGCGGACATATCCGCCAGCTGCTTATCATCACTTCCTTCGACTTCCGCTGGATAGAGCTTACCCAATGCTTGCTTCATCTTATCTCGAGTATCGCGGGACCGAACCTTCTGGAAAGCCAGGGCTCTGTGCTGAACAGCAGTAGTATCAAATAATTCTTTAACACGCCCGGGTGATAGTCCACCCCACAAACCATTGGGTGCTTCGACATGAGCAAAAACCAAAAAATAGTCTTTTTGGAATTTATCCAATTCCCGAACAGTGTCTACCAAGTCATGGTTAGAGCGAGCATTTTCATCTTCAAAGTTGGCAATACCCGCAAACGTCAGGCTTAAGAAACTTTGTATATGGTTAGTTTGCTCCTTGTTGTTAAACCACTCATCAGAAAATACGACCAGAGTATGTACACCTGATTGCCCATCTTTGACTGACAGCTCAATACCCGGCAATAAACCAATGCCGGACTTTTTGGCTTTTTTGCGCAGAGCTTTGAATTCATTCAGATCAAATTTGTTGTGGTTGGTAATGACTCCAAGACCAATGTCTGCAACCAGCAGGGCTTCTATATATTGATTAAGATAATCATTATCTTCACCCTTATAGCTGAATTCTTTATCTGCGCGTGTGTGCAGATGAAAATCGGCCTTTAAAACCATTGACTGCCATTTTGAAATCGGTTTAGAGTCATTGACCACCCTCCTGAGTAGATTCTAAACAGCTATGAGCGAAGAAAACAGTAGGCGTTGACTATCGCTCCAGCTCCCGGCTGATGGAATAAGCCTCCTGTGCAATGGCTTGCTGCTGTTCTGCAGGTAAACCGGTGACCTCCACAATATCTTCGCCCTGTTCACTGAGTTTTATTTCGGGCTCTCCGGCTGGCAGCCAGTTGAGCTGATCACGAAACATGTGAATACCTTCCGAGTCAGGAAGACTCGCCAGCATCAACGCATGACTGGCGGCATTGTCGGATTGTGAGGGATGCTCGCTACCGGGGAAATCACAGATACCGTCACTGATACAGATACCCAATCCCATCTCCAGCGAAGCGATGTTCTGCTCGCCAACCACCCTGTTAAGACTTTGTATTAACAGGGCACAACTCAGGGCATCCATGGCAAAAGAAGCACTTTCCAGACTGGAAAAGTGAATATACCCGGTGCCATCTGGTGTGTAACTTAACTCGCCCTGGTAATGTTGAGTGGCACACCTGAGCGCTTCGCTCTGAGTCTCAATAATGTTCATCAGATCGTGGGGGGCCAGCAGTTGCCGCAATCGGGACAGGTTTTTATTGCGGACACTGATAATGGCCGAGATTTCCTCTTTTTCCTCTTCCTCGGGTTCCGGCTCAATGGAGTCCATCAGTTTTTCAGTCAGTTGTTTTTCCACAAAACCAGAGAGTCGAAGTACTTCATTTCTAAAGGAGACCGGATTGGCCGGGGATTGCAGAATAGAATGCAACTGCCTTTCAATAAGCTTAAGTCGGGAAGTGATATTGGAGGCGAAAAAGGAGAGCAACAACAATCCACTGATCAGGAGAATGATGCTGATCGTAATGATCAGTGTCAGAGCATCGCCGGAATTTCGGGTCAGTAACTCACTGTCCAGTTGCAGGCGGACATAGCCTGCAATTACGTCCTGATAGTGTATCGGTGACGAATAAGTTTCACCCTTCTCACCGACCTCATCGCTCTCTGAAGAGGCTATTTCACGATTATCAATGCTGTATATGGCGGCCTTGGCCACGTAAGGGTTTTGCACCAGCTGTCCCAGCAATACGTTGAGACTGAGCCTGTCTCCTGTGACCAGCATATCGGTGGCCGCACTGGCTGTCTGGGCACTCAGCAGGCTTCCGATGGAGTCAGCCTGATGACGGCTGGCAGACTCCAGCTCGCTGCTGACCAGAAAGCCGGTAGACAGAGTCAGGGCTGTGAAAAGCACGCCAAACAGCAACAATAGTTGTTGGCGAAGGGACAGAGCTTCTGATTGTCTGGCAAACAGGGTGATGATTTTTTTCGGCAATGACAAGGCCGAACCTCCTAAGGTGTTATGTCAGGCGCTTCCATTGAACTGTTCTGCCAGAGTGCCGATCACGCGGAGCTTTGTGCATTGAAGTACGCATTGGGTGCCAATAGGCACGATTCTAACAGAGAATGTGGTTAAAACCTGACTTTCAAACACGCACGTTTGTTTAAATAAGGTCATTAGTGCCCATCAGCGGTTGGTCGGCATCGGCTTTTAAAGCGATGATTTCCGCTGCCGTATGACCGGTAATAGCAAAATGAAATTTGTCTTGCACATGGGCATAAAACAAACGAGTGGTGTCTGATTTGGGATGATAGTCGATACTGCACTCGGCAAAGATATCGGTAATCTGCTGGTAAATACGCCGCTCACTGGCATGGATGGAACGCACCCGCTCCAGCAGCTCTTTAAAGTAATCCTTACCAAAATACCGACCATTTTTTAAACGTTCATCATCCATGGCAAAGTCCTTGATGATGTATTCCTTGATTAAGGCTATCGCCCAAATGCGGAACTGTGTGGCTTGGGTTAGCCTACGGAAATGACGGCATCCAGGTTGTAGTACTCGAGCTTGCGTTTTACCTCCCGCTTACCCTCCCTGTTGAACTGTTTCCAAAATGGAAATAGTTGCTTTTTGATCCAATTCGCCACTGGAGTAGATATTCTCCAGATGCCTGGAAATAGCTGGAACACCCACGCCAAACAGTTCAGCCATACGCTTCTGGGTTAGCCATAGGGTCTCATTGTTCAGCAGGACCTCTCTGCCTTTACATCTCCACCGGGAGCGGTATAAAGCAGGAATTTGGTGGTTTGGTCTTGCAGGCTCAGGTTTTTATGGCTCATGTCAGGCTGCCCTCTCTTCTGGCTTTGGGAAGCTTAGCAGCAGGTCACGGTAGTATTCGTACTGCTTTTGGCGCAGCTCAATTTCTCGGGGTAAGCCTTCGGTGATGGAGTGGGTCAGGGTGTCGAATTTATCCATTGATATCACCAGAATCCGAGAGCTGTTTGGCTTTTTGCTTGCTGAGCTTTTCTTCTGCTTTGGCCAGTTCTATTTGGTCGGTGATGTTTAATTTATTGGCCGGAATCATGGCTTGCCTCCATTTTTTTTGGGAGGCTTCTATTTTTTTTATCTCTTTGTCGAAGTCACTTTCAAACAGACGGTCTTGAACAATGCGGTACTTTTCAAATTCACTTTCTGCCCAGTCCTTTGCATACTGTTCCAGAGTTGTGCAGGATCTCACGGTCATCGAATTCGAGGAACTGGTCCAGTCTTTTGGCCCAGTCCTCCATGGTCATGGGCATCTTTCTCAGGGCACGTGCTTCCGCCAGTTCAAGGTAGGCGTTGACGATTCGGCTCAATCCATCCATCTCCTCTTTACTAAGATAGTTTTTCGCAACAGAGACATCAGTTTTCAGGACTTTGCCATCGGGTGAGTTTTTCCAGCTGGTTAACCCCATATTTGCTTTTTCGCTATTTGCGCGTTCTTTGATCAGTTCAGCTGCAGTGTGGCCATGAATTGCGTAATGAAGTTTATTCTGAACCTTTGAAAAAAATTCTCGGGTGATAGGAGCATCCTTGTTGTAATCGATGCTGGTCGAGTAAATATCAGTTATTTTCTGATAAAATCTGCGTTCGCTGAGGCGGATCTCGCGGATTTCTTCCAGCAGTCTCTCAAAGTAGTCTTCCCCGAGAAAGGAGCCATTTTCCATACGCTCTTTATCGATGACATAACCCCTGATGGCAAAGTCTCTCAGGGCTTGGGTAGCCCATTGGCGAAACTGAGTAGCACGCACAGAGTTCACCCGATAGCCCACAGAAATGATCGTGTCCAGATTGTAGTGCTTGGTATTATACTTTTTGCCATCTGTGGCAGTTATCCGGAAATTCCGGATAACTGAATTTTCTTGTAATTCGCCCATTTGGAAGATATTTTTCAAATGTTCATTCACTGTTCGCACATCAACCCCAAAGAGTTGCGCGATGAGTTTTTGTGACAGCCAGATGGTTTCATCTTCATAACGAGCTTCAATGCTCTGCGTTTCGGACTGGGCTGTAAAAATCAGAAACTCCGCAGTGGAGTTGCGGACGAATTTTTTGTTGTCTTTTCTCATGCCTTAACCTCTGTACCTTCTAACTCAGCCACAATGGCATCAATCTCCGAGCGTAGTTGATTTATTTTGCCAACCGTGTTTTCAGCTCAGCATTCACCTGGGTAATATCAACCTTCTCCCGGGTATCCCTGGCTTCTACATAACTGCTGACCGACAGGTTGTAGTCATTGTCAGCGATCGTCTCAAGGCTGACCGACTTTGCGACATGCTCCACATCGTCCTTGCTGTCGAAGAACGCCATAATCTGCTGGATATGTTGATCCGTCAGCACATTGTTATTGGTCTCTTTTTTAAAATCACAGCCAACTACTGAGCCACGAACGTCGTTGGACACTGGTCATTGAGGCACTCCTGAAAATAAGGTTCTTCTGACAGCACGCTACCGCTCAGAGATTTGGCTACTGCAATCAGCAACAGGCGGAGCATGGGTCTCGATAGCTCTGTCAGTAAAAAAGAGTTCAGTTTATCACTTTCGCTGAAAAGCCTCGCCCAGAAGTGGGCCGGGAGCGTCAAAATACTACAAAATGACAAGCAACAGTCTGAAAAGTGGGCTGATTTACCGTAAATATAAAATCACCGAACAGATCAGCCCTTATTCATAGCTTTGTTAATTGCACTGACTTCAATGTTATGAACCTTCGTTCCAAAACCAACTCTAAACTATTGAATCAATCTCAAATGTTCTTGCTAAGTGAGAACGAAACTAACTAAAGAGGTATTAAATATGAATAACGTCGATAAGAATTCCGGAATTGTTGGTTTATTTTCGCAAAAGCCTAAGGAAGAAATACCAAAGGGTGTCAGCTTCGGCAGAACCACAATGGCAGCTGACAAAGTTGATTCTTCATTGAGCCATGTTGTAAACGGAAGTGGCACCGATCACTCAAGCCAGAGGTTGGAAACTATTGCCAGCACCAGCACGTCACTTGGACAGAGAGTAGTGTCTAACCAGACGAACACCGAAATAGACGCAGCAAAAACAAAAGCTCA
This sequence comes from Endozoicomonas sp. ALD068, assembly GCF_049310145.1. Taxonomy (NCBI): domain Bacteria; kingdom Pseudomonadati; phylum Pseudomonadota; class Gammaproteobacteria; order Oceanospirillales; family Endozoicomonadaceae; genus Endozoicomonas; species Endozoicomonas sp. ALD068. The sequence continues at coordinate 5,120,827 of NZ_JBLYNU010000004.1, read as the reverse complement.
GGAGAATGTGTCGGCAATCATAGATCACTTGGATGGTATGAAAGAAAGACTAATTGCCAAGGATAAATATTGTAGAAATACAGCTCATAACCCAGATATCCAAGTATTTGAGAATGTAATCCAATTACTTGGGCATCTTGAACCTGGTAATATTTCAGAATTTGCAGAATGCTGTGATTCCACATGCTTTGTTAAATTCGGTGATCATTCTTTTTGTACTACTGATTTTAATTTTTATTATGGGTCTGAGGTATTATTCTCTTTACACCATAATGTTTTCATGCCTTGTGGTAAAGGTTATTCTTTAAAGAAGGGAGCTGAAGTTATTGAAACCAGCGCCTTATTTGATGAACTCTATTTTGCTCCTGGTGCTCCTGGTGCTCCTGGTTATCAGGCTGCAAAAAGTGATTTTGAGAGACTTCAGAGCAGCTGATTTTATCGGCTTGTCCGTTCGCTAATAACCTGACGAAAAAGCAGCTTTTTGTGAGCTATATTTTACCATTCTGTTTGATATGGCTCGCACAGTACTTAAAGCTGGACAGGGTGAGCGGACATCTGCCGGGTATAATTGATGACCCCGCACCAACAGCTGAAAACAGCCTGCTGGGAGCTGGTCATTGAGGCATTTCTGAAAATGATCTTCTTCTAACAATACGCTGTCGCTCAGAGATTTGGCTATTGCAATCAGCAATAGGCGGAGCAAGGATCTCGATGGCTCTGCCAGTAAAAGAGGGGCAGTCTACTTACTACCTTTGCCGAAAGCCTCGCCCAATCGAGGGTGTCGCAAAACTTCAACAGCTCGTTCTCACGCTCTGAAGTCGTCATTCCCGCGAAGGCGGGAATCCAGCGCCAATGGTGGATCTCTGCCTTCTCGGGGATGACAAGGCCAGGGGGACACCGGGCAGTATGGTTCTGGTGGAGAGTCAGTGTGGATTCCCGCCTTCGCGGGAATGACGAGAATGAAGCCGGGAATGACGAGAATGAAGCTTGCAATGACGGGAGTCAACGCGTTCCCACGCCGGAGAGAGTTTTGCGACACCCTCAGAAGAGGGCTGGGAGACTCAAAATACTACAAAATGACAAGGAACTACCTGTAAAGTCGCCTTACCGTAAATATAAAATCATCGAATAGATCAGGTCTTATTCGCAGGTTATTCAATTGCAATGACTTCAATGTCATGAACTTTTGTGCCAAAACCAACTCTAAACTATTGAATCAATCTTAAATGTTCTTACTAAGTGGGAATGAAGCTAACTAAAGAGGTATTAAATATGAATAAAGCAGATAATAATTCCGGAATTGTTGGTTTATTTTCACTAAAGCCTAAGGAGGAAACACCAAAGGGTGTCAGCTTCGGCAGAACCACAATGGCAGCTGACAAAGTTGATTCTTCATTGAGCCATTTTGTAAACGGAAGTGATACTGGTCACTCAAGCCAGAGGTTGGGAACTCTTGCCAGCACCAGCACGTTGCTAGAACAGAGAGTAGTATCTAACCAGGTGAGCACCGAAATAGTCGCAGCAAAAAAAAGACCCCAGATGGCTGTGTCAAAAATTATAAATCACTTAGATGATTTTAAAACAAAAATAATTGCCGAGGATGAATATTGTAGAAATAAAGCCCATACTCGGGATATCCAAGTATTAGAGAATATCATCCAATTACTTCAGCATCTTGAACCTTGCAAGATTTCAGTAGTTGTAAGATTTAATGTTGGGGCAGGTTCTGTTAAAATCGGTGATGATTTTTTTAGTACTGTTGATTTTAATGTTTATTATAGGGGTCAGATGTTATTCTCTTTATTGCAGAATACTGTCAGTCCTGGTGATACACGTAATCCTGTGAAGCTGGGAGCTAGAGTTGTTGAAACCAGCGCCTTATTTGATGAACTCTATTTTGCTCCTGGTGGCCCCGGTTATCAAGCTGCAAAATGTGAATTTGAGGTATTGCAGATCAAATCGTTACTTGATGGTCTTAAAGGTTTACCTGTCCACGAATAACCTGAGCGAAAAGGCAGTTTATAGTGAGCTACAGCTTACTCGTTTTGTTTGATATGGTTTGCACAGTACTCAAAGTTGAATAGGGTGAGTAAATCAAAGACAGCTGCGGGGTAAAATCAATGACCCTGCAATAACAGCTAAAACAGTTTGTTGGAGCTCTGGTCATTGAGGCATTCCTGAAAATGATGTTCTTCTAACAATACGCTGCCACTCAGAGATTTGGCTATTGCAATCAGCAATAGGCGGAGCAAGGATCTCGATAGCTCTGTCAGTAAAAAAGGGACAGTCTACCTTCGCCGAAAGCCTCGCCCGGAAGAGGTCTGGGAGCGCCAAAATACTACAAAATGACAAGTAACTGTCTGAAAGTGGCCTGACTTACCGTAAATATAAAATCATCGAATAGATCATGCCTTATTCGCAGGTTTGTTAATTGCACTGACTTCAATGTTATGAACCTTCGTTCCAAAATTAACTCAAAACTATTAAGTCATTTTTTTAATGCTCTTGCTAAGTGAGAACGAAGCTAGCTAAAAAAGGTAGTAAATATGAATAATGTAGATAACAATTCCGGCATTGTTGGTTTATTTTCGCTAAAGCCTAAGAAGGAAACACCAGAGGGTGTCAGTTTTGGCAGAACTACAACGGTAGCTGATAATCTTGATTCTTCATTGAGTCATGCTGTAAACAGGATTGATCCCGATCACTCATGTCAGAGGTTGGGAGCCGTTGCCAGCACCAGCACGTCACTTGAACAGAGAGTAGTGTCTAACCAGACAAGCAGTGAAATAGACGCAACAAACAAAAAAGCTCAGGAAACTTTGTCAAGAATCATAATGCGCTTGGATTCAGTTAAAAAAAGTCTAATTGCCATCGATAAACTTTTTGAAAAGACAGATTCTAGCCAGTATATTCAAGTATTTGAGAAGGTCATCCAATTACTCGGGTATCTTGAACCTTGCAATATTTCAGAAGTTATGGAACATAAATCCGGTGATGGTTTTAGTGCTATTTATAAGCACTTTTATTATGGGGATGAGGTGTTATTCTCTCTATTCCATAATAGTGCTATTAAAAGTGCACTCGAATGTGGTCATATGAATGGGTTACCAGCTATTCAAACCAGCGTCAAATTTGAAGAACTCCTTTTTGCTCCTGGCGGCCCCGTCTATCAAGCTGCAAAATGTGAATTTGAGGTATTACAGATCAAATCGTTACTTGATGGTCTTAAAGGCTTGTCTGTTGGCTAATAACCTGACGAAAATACAGCTTATAGTGAAAAGGTTTACTTATAGAGACTTACCTGGCGGCATAGTTTGAGATCAGAAACTCATAGGTATCACCAAACAGGTCAATTGGGTTTGCCACCATATTTTTTTTCATACCATCTTTCAAAATCACTGTTCTCGCTTGAGCTTGAGCTCGAGCTTGAGGTTTCATCTTCATCTGACTCTTCTATGCCTGCTCTTTCTTCGGCATGTCGCATATGACGCATTGCAAGACATGATGCTGTTAGTATGCCTGCCAGTAGCAATTCATCATCTTGATGAAACCGTGAAAATATTTCTTCCCTTGTAACCGCCGGTCCAAGAGATTGTTCCAGGATAGAATTGATTCTTTCATCTGTATTTTCCGGGAATAGTATTCTAATCAATCTGGCAATCGCACAACCCATTGCTGTCACTGCGTTTTGAGACCCTGGCAACGCTGCCGAAGCGCTCCCGGTCGCACCATCAATAGTTTGGGACGCATTGTCTATTTCTCTTTGCTTTCTGGATACCAAATAATGATAAAGACTTTCCAGCTTCAGCGATTGATGCTGGTCTTCCACCCAGAATCTTTCATTAAATTCTTCTTTATCAAGAAAGTCTTCAGAAAAATCTGTCATTAGAAGAGAATGAAGCATTTCTATTGTTTTCAATTTCTCCACCAGGAACCTCAGCAGAATCATAGTGTCATTAACGTTTTCAGTATCTGCGTAGTTTTCATAATTCATAAAGGCCGTCACTTCTACAAAAGTTGGTGTTATCGGATAATCCAGAAAGTTAGAGAGTATTGATTTGTCGTCGTTTATTCCCAGAAGTCCATGACTTGTTGACAAGGGAGAGTTTCCCTTGCTGCCAAGACCTGCAAGAGAAAAAATAGCCTGATCTGGAGTCAGGCTGCCTGAATATTGTTCTCGCTGACTGCTCTTTCGATAATCGCTGCTTTGTAAAAAAACACTCGTCGGCAAGCCGTTTAAACCAGTTGGCAATGTTTTTGCCTTTATAGTGATGCCCGAAAAAAACTGTCCTGTTTTTTCAGTCTGAATTGAAGCATCAACAGGCACAAAAGCAGCCTTCTTCTTCTCTAACAGAGCCTGCAAATCAATGTGGATCAGATGACCTGAACGATCAGTCACAACCAGAGACTGGCCACCATCTGCCCGAAGTCTGATGGTATCTTTTTCGTTAATGTCTGAAATCAGCAGTACTGAGCCTTTTTGGGAATCAAAAAACGGAGTAAAACCATGGATGGATAAAATTATATCGCCCACAACAATAATGGAACCATCGCCCAGCACTATAGATAATGGCTCAGGCGAAGGGGTTGGGGGAGAATCTCCTTTAACTGTTCCTACTGCAATCAAAGTAAAAAATAACAATGTTTGCCGTAAGCTGTTTCGCATTGAAAAACCCCACTTAGCAGAAAATAAATTGGAAACACCTAATGCTTGAACGGTGCCGACTATTGATCACTCCGACCTGCAATGCTACACAAACCCTGATTGTCGTATGTTGAGTGGGGATATTGATGCAGAGCAGGTAAATACCCATTGCCTTTGATGGATTACTGCAACAAATCGACAGTGTAGCTTGTTTTCCAATTCCCAGATTTTTCTGACTCATAAAGTGTTTTATTTGAGCTGTCCATGACGTGATTCCCCCTTTTAACCAGATCAGAATATAGGATAAAAAGCGTCAGGGCTCCTCACTGCCTGACGGCAATGAGCTCTATGAGTTACAATGCGTTGTCTAACCACCATGAGCGATAGAACAAGGCTGGTTACCACCGTTTTTCATTCAAAACGATAAGAAGTCAGGTGAACTGTGAGAGAGATTCTGCTGATCAACGTGACAGGGCAAGACAAGCCCGGTCTGATGTCCACAATAACGACCATCATGGCCACCTGTGCTCATCAGAACGGGGGGCTGGAAATGCTTGATACTCGCCAGTCGATTATCCGTGACACCCTGACCGTGGGGACTCTTTCATGGCAGATCATCCTTCGATTGCCAGAAGGTTTGGAAACCTTTCCCGTGGTGACAGATCTGCGTTTTCACTTTGATGAGCTTGAACTTCAGTTTAATTATCAGGCCCTTTCTGATGAAGACTATGAACAGTGGGTATCCGGTCAGGGCAACAATCGTTACATCCTGACCCTGCTTTCCAGAAATATAACGGCAGAACAAATCGCCGGTGTTGCCAATATCACGGCTGAACATGGGCTGAATATCGATCAGATTACCCGACTGTCTGGCCGTTGTCTGGAGTTCTCGGTCGGGGGTGTTTCTCCCGATCTGGATAAATTGAGAGCGGACTTTTTACACATCTCCCCGGAGATGGATATGGATGTGGCCTTTCAGGAAGACGACATCTATCGTCAAAATCGCAGACTGGCGGTGTTTGATATGGACTCTACCCTGATTGAAGCCGAGGTTATTGATCGGCTGGCTGAAGCGGCGGGTGTGGGTGACAGGGTGGCAGAAATCACTGAAAGGGCCATGCAGGGCGAACTGGATTTTAATGAGAGTTTCCGCGAGAGACTGGCCATGCTGAAAGGTCTGGATGAGTCGGTTCTGGCAGGCATAGCCGAAAAGCTTCCTATAACAGAAGGGGCTGAGAAGCTGTTTCAGAGCCTGAATGCCCTGGGCTATAAAACAGCCATTCTGTCTGGTGGTTTTACTTACTTTGCTCGCTTCCTTCAGGAGCGATTAGGGGTCGACTATATCTTTGCCAATGAACTGGAAATAGTTGATGGCAAAGTGACTGGTGCAGTCAAAGGTGAAATCGTCAATGGCGAGCGCAAGGCGACCTTGCTCCAACAGATCGCCCGGAGAGAGGGGATTTCTCTGGAGCAAACCATTGCCGTAGGCGATGGAGCTAACGACCTGCCCATGCTGGGAGTGGCCGGGTTGGGTGTTGCGTTCAGGGCCAAGCCCCTGGTCAGACAGAGCGCCAGACAGTCTGTCTCAATATTGGGTCTGGATAGCATACTTTACCTGTTAGGCTTCGGTGACAAAGGCCTGCAAATGTTGAGTCAGGATAACAGCTAAGCGAGGTTCTGGCGTTCAATGATTAGAAGACAGTTTTTATTCATTCAAGTAATGAACCCTGCACCGTCTCACTGCACTGATCAGCCCTCTCACCGTCAATCAAAAGTTCCCCTTCCTGGTCACCCTGCCCATCCAGAACCCGGTAGAGCAGTGAATAAGCGACCCGCCACTGCCCTTCTGCCACCTTCAGGGTGACCGATTTAGTATTCAGACGGAGGACATGCCCAAAATGTTCCTCTCCCTGCTTATCTTTAAAACCCAGCAGATCTCCAACAGCAATGGCATGGCGACTCAGCCCCTGCCGGGTTTCATGATTAACACGGACATCGGCTCCTTCAAGATTGAGCATGTAGTAAGGCACAGACCAGCGTTTACCATCGGTAAAATCCAGTACCAGTGCCCGCTTTTGCCTGAGCTGCAAGACTTCACAGTCGCGAAGCGAATTGCTATTACTGTCAAAATAGCTCAGCTTCTGTCCTATGGTCAGCGCTGCCTTGATCCGCCCTATGCGCTCTGACGACTCCAGCTCCAGGTGGATCATGGCGTTCAGTCGGAACAGATCGAAGGTGCTGGCTCGGTTCAGAGCCTCCAGCAATTGAGCGTAATCCATAGAAGGCTTGACTGGCAGGTTACTGTTATTCATTTGTTATCATTACTCCAGTAAAGAACATTCGGCCATCATCACATTCTGAACTCGGGAGGCTCATCTTTACCATAAAGCTCTCCCTTCAATCCGCTAAACAGTTTGTTTAACGTCCCTGACAAATAGCCTGAAAATTTTTCCTTACCCAGTGTGCGTTCATAGACGTCAGAAGGTATAAATCGCTGCATTTCCGTTTTCAGACGACCATCGGATACCATTTCAGGGATATTCTGAATCAATTGATCCAGTCGTTGTTCAAAATAACCAAAGTCATCAAGCAGGTAATCGTTCACTTTCTTTTTCACCAGCTCAACATTCATTTCGGCACCCTGTTGCAGAAGCCAGGGCAGATCCCATATATCACGGTAGCGAATGTATTTTTGTGTCGCAGGCAATGCAATCAGCTTGTCTGCAAGCACTTCGTCAAGGGTTTTAGTGAATACCAAAGTGTCGCCATAGCCATCGGGTAGAAACGGATAATTCACTCTCAGTGGCAATGCTTTTTTGGTGTATGCAGGCACATTAGCGACTTCAATCTTGATTTTTTGCCGAGGAGTATCTTTACGGCCTGGAGAAGTTATTACTGAGATTTGCCATTTGTCGATGTTCATTTGTGCATAACGAGGCTCTGGCGCTGTCCAGAATATCGGCGACTGATCGGCGGGTGTGGGTAAATTCAAGAACCCCAAAAGGGGTTTTATATTCTCCCTTCCGCCCCGTAGTCATGATGGTCAGCCGATCCACTGGAATCTGGGAAATAGCACCATATTCCGATAGTGCGGATTCCAGACTGATGTAGTTGTAATCCCCCCTTCGCAAGGCTATGGCAATGGATTGAACATTTTTAAAGCAAACCGTACCTTTCAAAACCAATCAATGATAGCTGGGGCTCAAGGCAGTCTGTGATATCTAATTGATTAATAAGCAGCGGTCGTTTACCGGCACCTTAACCCCTGCCAGTGGCTGGTTTTCTTGGCATAACGCTGTTTTAGCTCTGCCAGCTTCCGATCGTAGGTTGTTTGTCTGTCGAGCATTTTGGCCATGAGTTGAAGATCACCAAGCTCTGCAGACAATTCAGAATACACCGTAGAAGAACGCCTTTTCTCAAACAACTCTTCCACCCGGCGCCAGCAGGCATCTTCATTGGCGGCCACAGTTGCGGCCTTTTCCTGTTGTTGCCGCAGCTTCTGTTCCATAGCCTTTTCATGGGCCTTTTTCCGCAATTCCTCGGCGGAAGCCAGCAGTTGGCCAACCGTGACCGAACTGCTGGAGGGCACCTCCTGAGCCCGATCAACCAGTGCTTCCGGCTGAACACTGACATAATCCGGTTTGACCCGGGCCGACGCTACAACCCGCTGAGCATCGAGTTTCAGGAAGTCACACAACGCATTCTGGCTGGCAGAAAGATCATCAATGCCGGGTGAGATGGCGGGGGAAAGGGAATCTGGCTCCAGCCAGTCCATTTGAGATAACCAGGACAGATACAGTGAACGTTAGTCACCGTGCATCAGCTCATTGCGAATGTTCAACAGGCTGCCCATCCAGCCATCACCTTCATCCCAATCGTCGTCGTAGCCGTCTTCATTTTCATAAGCAAACTCAATGATCCAGTGACCAGCCACCCCAGTGTAACTGCTGGTATCATTCACCAGATAACGAAGCAGCAGCGACTCATCGATAAGATTTCGAGGCGTCTTGATGGCAAAAACCTTGTAGCCAAAATTGGAAACATAAACATAAGCATCAAAAAATCTGCTCAGCAACTGCCTCGGGTCGGCTTTTAAATCACCGTAGTTATATATAAGTGTTACAAAACCGGGTAGACGATATCTGTGCCCGGCTGGAAATCCCCCGGAGATAGCCCATCTCCTCTTTGGACAACTGTCGGTCAACGGCTACCAACTCATAATACTGGTATTCAGTCATGCTTTTTATGCCTATTACACCTTCTTACGCCTGCGTACCTCATCAAGGCTGACCACATTATCTGGTAGAGCCAATGATGCCTCCTGCCCGTTAAGAGTAGTTGCTTTAGCAGGAAAAGGGTTTCTTCACTCTCCTTCAGTTGTTCCAACCCATAAAGTTCATAGGACTGGCTCAGCCACTGCTCAGCATCCGTAACATGTCCATTGACGCTTAGGTCGGTATTTCTGAAAAACCGGATGACCTTATCCCTATCCAGAAACTGGTCATACATGGTCTGAGCCTGGTCTTCTGTGGTAGCGCCACTCTACTATGGCCATATGGATAGACTCTCTGGCCCAGCGCTTGGTAAATCGCTCAGCAAACTCGTTTAAATCAGAAAACATCGGGTTAGAAAAAAGAATGGCATAGCGGCTGCGGGCTTCTACTGCAATAACATCCGTGTACTCCTTTCTATTCCGGTAGCCCTTAACCGCATGCACCTGCCAGGCAATGACATGATCGCCAGAAGCGATGGGCTGGGTGCCAATGCGCTTTCCGTCCGGACTGGGTAACCGATCCAGATCAGCCTTCATATTACTTGCAAAAGGCATTGGTAGCAGAAATTAATACTTCAAGCATTGACGGTATCTCTTGATTGTTCCCTTGCAGGTTGGCTTGTTGGCCGAATAGGGAAGATTTGAAACATCTGTGCTGGTGAGACTATATGGTGCGACTATTTCGAGGGCCATGCCAGACGTATTTGCGCTATGGCCTATGATTGTTATGGGGATACTCACACGCTATTGAGCCGTTTTGACCAGCTGCCCAACCCATTCAGCGAGCCATAATCCCTGCCAGTACAAAAAAATGCCATCTCGTAAAACAACCGAAAAAACCGAATCAGCTTTAGTTGTCGGTTTTTTCGAGTGCTATCTCTCCAATAACGTTAACATGCACTCTGCAACAAAAATCTGCTTATACCAGCCCAAAAGCGGTACAAGCTCAACCCAGCAAAGAAAGGGCAGCAGACCCTAAGCATGTGCTATTCATTAATACCGACCGGGAATACCGTGAAGGCAAAGCCAAGAACCGTCTGCGCCCGGAAGATATTGATAATTTATCGAATTAAAAGTCGCCAGGTTTGTCACCATGCTGATGGAGGCTTCTGCGTAAGTCTCGTCGTTATAGGCTGCCTGTAGCCTCTGAAGTCAGAAGCCTGGCCTGACAGAGTCTATTTTTTAAACCCTGCTCCACAAACGACATATTCCTTTCACGCCAGTGCCGATATCAACCCAAGGTGATCGGAAAAGGGGTTAAAATCCCTGTCGGCGTAGAGCAATGGTATCTTTTGCTCGATACAATATGTGGCAATGATGACATCATTGGTTTTTCTAACCGTGATCCCTTTGTTGCGTAATGCCCGAAAGTTATTAGCGCACTTAATGACCATGGACGGGCCAAACAGCGTATATTCATCCAATAACGACAGCTTGCTTTTTACTTTTCGGAACTGTTTGTCATCCCGGATACCTTGCAGAATTTCCAGAAAAACAATGTCTCCCATGGCGAGGGTACCCTCAACAAGACAGGCATCCAGTAAATCCGATGCCGGAGTGATCTTGCCATTGAGATAGTCAATCCAGACACTGGTATCCGCCAATATCATCGTTGACGCCTCATTTCATCCAAATCCCCTTCCCACTGGATTTTGCCCCGCAGGCTTCTGATGGATTGTTGCTGAGCGCGTCTTACCAGCAGTTTCAAGCCTTGCTCCACCACTTCTTTTTTGGTTTCCAGTCCAGTAGCCTTCAATGCCTGTGCCATTAAATCATCATCGATTACTATGTTCGTGCGCATGATTCACCAATGTGTATATTATTTGTATATTTACACATATTAGTGACGATAGAGTATTACAGCAAAAACCCTGGCCTGAACCTCTCCTCCTTGCAGGAATGCCCAAAACCTCTTTTTGTATACAGCTTATCCACAGTATGCCAGGCGTTGAAATCCTCTGTATAACCCAGCTGGAAACTCTGGCTCGGCGCAACGGCGGCAGCATCCTTTGCTACCCTGTTCCAGTGTTTGAGGCAGATGCCGTTAGGCTGCTGTTCGATGGCAGCCCCAAGTGCCTGCTCATTGGTTTGGCTGACCATCATTATCTCTCAATTGACACTGGAACCTTTGAGGTTACACTTTAGCTATGATAATCAGTTTTCTGCATAAGGGGTTGGAGCGGTTCTATCGTACCGGTAAAACCTCGGGAATACAGGCGCAACATGCCAGAAAATTACAGCGTATTCTCACTAACCTGGACGAAGCAGAGCACATTTCTGAAATGGATTTTCCCGGCTACCGTCTGCACCCGCTGAAAGGAGAACGGCAGGGTATCTGGTCGGTCACCGTCAGTGGCAACTGGCGAGTTACCTTCCGACTGACTCAGGCCGGTGTCGAAATAGTCAATTACGAGGATTACCACTGATGGCAATATATAACCCCGCTCACCCCGGTGAAATTCTGGGTGAAGATCTGCTGAAGCCGCTTGGACTCTCCGTTACCCAGGCAGCCGAACACCTGCGCGTAAGCCGTAAAACCCTGTCCAAAATCATCAACGGTGGGGGGGCGATTACCGCAGAAATGGCATTGCGTTTGGAAAAGGTGTTTGGCAAACCCTCTGCCGACCACTGGCTGCGGATACAAAATGCCCATGACCTGTGGCACCTGAAGCAGAAAGAACTGGACGTTACCCCCTACCAGCCGGATGCTGCCTGATGCCCTGAGGCTACCTTGATTTTGCCGGTTACGGCGCTATTGATCAGGGTGGCTTTGAACTCTTTCAATCGTTCAATTTCAAGTCACAGGCTGCTAGCTGCTGAAGTCGTAGGTCATGGATTCAAGAGGCGGTTGCAGATAATGACCCTGCATATAATCAACACCCAGCTGCCAGATGCTGGTCAGTGTCTGGGCATTTTCTACCCCGGGCATGATAATGACTTTATTGAGGCTCTTGAGATTTTTCGTGGCTTTCCTGAGATGAGCATCGTCATTACGATCAAGCTTTTCCGTGAACAGATAATCCAGTTTCACAAACACCAGATCCAGGTGTTCCATGATTCTCATGGAGCGTGACTCGCCCGAGAACTGGGTCATGGCAAACTGACAGCCAACAGGCTGCAAACGTTCCGCGAAAGACTTAACCTGATTGAGATGCTGGTGAATCAGTCTTTCGGCCATTTGCAGGATAATCATATGGCCTGGAACATCTGCAGCTTGCAGTAGGCGAGACAGACGCTCAGTAAATTCTTCGTCATCCAGACTGGCCTGACTGATGTGAATCATCAGTCGAGTATCTTCACCGTTTCTGAGCTTTCTGGACAGCAGCTTCACGGACTGACGGATAACCCATCGGTCAATAAATGGCATCAGGTCACTGTCTTCTGCGGCATTGATAAACTCGCCGGCAGGGACTTCTCTGCCCTTCTGGTCAAGAAGACGCAACAGAACTTCATAATAGCCAGGACCATCTCCGGCTACGCTGATCACAGGTTGGAACAACAAACGAAAACTGTCGTTTTCAAGAGCCTGACGAATTATGGCAACGGTATCACCATTACAGGCTTTCTGATTATCGATAGCGCTTTGGGAAAAGAATTCGAGCTTATTACCTCCGCTGCTGGCTGCCAGATGACAGGCCAGACGGGCGCGCTCCAGCATGGCTTGTCCATCACATTCCTGACCACTCTCAGCCAGGCCAATACTGGCTGTGGTGAAGAGAGTTTGCTGCCCTGCAGAGATCAGTTCATTTTCCAGAGCCTTTCTTAAAGGCTCCAGATCGGTAATATTCTTTTCATGGACATTGATCAGGTATACTTCGTCACCATAGTGTGTGGCCGTGCTCTCGGGTACATGTTCACAGAGAAGCCGACTGATTGTTTCCTGAACCGCTATGCTGCCGTCAATGCCTATATTTTCCCGAATCGAGTCATAGTTATCGAGCCTCAGATAAGCCAGGGTTTCCGGCTCCTGTTCAGAGTTGAGCACCGAGGTAAAGTGTTTTCGCGGAATCAGAATAGAATCGTCTTCCTGATGAACGACCGTCGTTGTTGCTGATGCGGGAGCACTGGCTTTGACTATGACCTGAATGCACGGCTCGTCATCAAACACTGCATCAGATAACAGGACTGTTGCCGAAAACGTCTGGTCTTCAGCATTTATTAGCTGGCACTCAACAGCGGGCTGTTCATCGCCCGGTTTGAAATGCTTGATCAGATTTTTAAACAGAGGCTGGTCTTGGGAAGCGATCATATCAATCAGAGGCATACCCGCGAGATCATCCGGGTCTTCATAACCAAACAGTTTGATGTAAGAAGGGTTGGTATCGATGTGCATGCCTTCGTGAACATAGGCAATGGCCTGTGAAGTATTGTCCATCAATAGTTGACAACGCTGCTTAAGGTCGTTCAGCTCTTTTTGCAGCTTTTGCAATTGTTGTCGGCGTTCCTGACTCGCTTTTTCTCTGAGAATGGCGTGCAACATGTGTTCTTCGTGACAGTGATGGATGGCATCACCTGCTCCTTTCTCCAGCCAGTGCTTAATCATGTCGGGTTTATTATCATGAACAGATACAATGACTGGAATATCGAGCTTTAATCTCCTGATGCTGGACAAAACCTGCTCGGCATTGAGCATGGGCGTTTCTTCAACCGTGAGCAATAAATCCCAAAGGCCAGTGTTCAGCGCCTCTTCAAGCTCATCCAGAGTTTCCAGATGTTGTACGCGGGCCGGAAGGCCGGAGTTGCGGAAAAGTTTAACCCAACGCTCTGCCTCGTTTCTGGAAGTCTCAAGCGTCAACAGGCGTACCGGCTGTTTGTTATTATTCATGGTGGCCTCGTTGCAACCCCTGCAAAAACTTATTCTACTAAAGAAGACTTATTAGCTTCTGTTAAACTGCATTCTAATCATTCTCCGCAATGTTCAAAAGACTTAGTGTGCATCGGAAGTGTTTCATTTAAATCCCCGGCAGTCTTACTGCTGTCGTTTGGAGATATCATGGTAAACAAAGGTAAACTCTATATCATCGCAGCCCCCTCGGGAGCCGGCAAGACCAGTCTGGTCAAGGCTATGGTTCAGTCGACTCCCCATGTGAAGGTATCGGTTTCCCACACAACCCGTCCGATTCGACCCGGCGAAACAGACGGAATGAACTATCACTTCACCAGCAAGGACGTTTTTCTGGAGCTGATGAACCAGGACCGGTTCCTGGAACACGCAGAAGTCTTCGGGAATTACTATGGCACCTCTGAAGCCTGGGTACGGGAACAGCTGGATACCGGCGAAGACGTTATTCTTGAAATTGACTGGCAGGGTGCCGAGCAGGTGCGCAAGCTGATGCCAGAAGCCGTCAGCATCTTTATTCTGCCTCCTTCCAAGGAAGCGCTTCGTGAGCGTTTGATCGGTCGAGGCACCGATGACTTAGAGGTGATTGAACGTCGTATGAATCAGGCTGTGAATGAGATGTCTCACTATGCAGAGTTTGATTACCTGGTTATCAATGATGAGTTTGATCTGGCTTTGCGTGACCTGCAAACGATCATCAGGAGCCGTCGCTTGTCTATTGGCTGGATGCAGCACTACAAGTCCGGCCTGATTGAAGGTTTGTTGAACTGAACATAAGGAGCAAAACGACAGCCATCGGGCTGCCGTTTTATTCTATAGTTGCCTCTGGTCAGACTGATTCCGTGGCGTTGGTCAGCCACTTCAGATCTTCCCCTTCCAAAAGTGGAGACAGTTCACGCCTCACTCTGGCGTGATAGTTGTTCAGCCACTCAATCTCCCCACTGTTGAGCTTATCGAGCAACAGTGGACGGGTATCAATCGGTGCCAGAGTCAGGTCTGTCAGTTTGTAGAAATCGCCGAATTCGGTTTTGATATCTTCTTCAACCAGCATGATATTTTCGATCCGGATACCGTGCTTGCCATTACGATACATACCTGGCTCATTGGTAATCAGCATACCCGGCTTCAGAGCCACATCCAGGAAGTATTGGCTGACACTGTGCGGGCCTTCATGAACATTCAGGAAATATCCTACACCATGACCGGTACCGTGATTGTAATTCTGACCTTCAGCCCATGCCGGTTGCCTTGCCAGCATGTCCAGCTGGATGCCACGGGTACCTCGCAGGAAACGAGCCCGTGCCAGGTTAATATGACACCTGAGCACCAGAGTGTAGTCTTTCTTCTCCTCTTCGGTCATTTCACCGCAGGCAAAGGTGCGGGTAATGTCTGTGGTGCCATCCGGGTATTGGCCTCCCGAATCAACCAGCAGAAGCCCCTTTGGCTGAACTGTAAGGCAGGTGTCTTTTTCAGCCCGATAGTGAATGACCGCACCATTAGGCCCATATCCGGCAATGGTCGAAAAGCTTGGTCCCTTAAATTCAGGAGCCATTGCCCGAAATGCCTGAAGGTTTTCATCCAGGGTAACTTCGGTCAGGGTTCCCGTGGAAATCTGGCCTTCAAGCCAGCGCATAAAGCGCACCATGGCGATACCATCACGACGATGGCAGTCATTCATGCGTTTGATTTCAAAGGGATTCTTAATCGCTTTGAGGTTTCTGGCCGGGCTGGTGGTCTCAATAACATCGACGCTGTCTGCAATAGCCTCAAACAGCGACTGAGAGGTAGTCGCGGGATCAATCAACAGTGCAACATTGTCGAGTGACAACAGACTGTCTGCAATCGCTGAATAAGCTCTCAACTCTACAGATGAGGCTTTCAGTGCTCCCAGAGCGTTTTTATCTATACGACTCTCGTCAATAAAGAGCTGTGCCGAGTTTTTGGTAATATGAGCATAAGCAAGAAAAACCGGGTTGCATTCAACGTCAGAACCACGCAGGTTGAACAGCCAGGCGATGTCGTCCAGGGCTGTGAGCAGAACATGATCGGCTCCGGCTGCTGTCATTTCTTTCCGTACTTCAGCCAGCTTTTCTTCACGAGTTTTTCCTGCCATCTCATTGCTGTGGAGGAAAACGGACTCAGCAGGCATGGCTGGGCGGTCTTTCCAGATATCACTCAGCAGGTCAAGATCGGTTTTAAGGGAGAGGCTTTTGCTATCAAACGACCCTTTGAGATTTCTGACGAACCTGAGGCTGACAACCTTGCCATCAAAGCCAACGACCTGACCTTCTTCAAGGTTATCTGCTATCCATCTGTTGATTGGCGGCACATCAGTCTGCCCCTGTTTCATCAGTTCAATGCCGCTGCCCGCCAGTTGTTCTTCAGCCTGAAGGAAATAACGGCCATCGGTCCATAAGGCCGCCCGCTCCTGAAGTACCACAAGGGTACCTGCTGAGCCATCAAACCCGGACAGCCAGGCACGACCATTCCAGCGATCGGCCACGTATTCGCTCTGGTGTGGATCGGAGCTTGGAATAATCCACGCGTGAATGTTCTGGCTTTTCATTACTGATTGCAATGCTGCCAGCTTTTCCGGAGTCGTCAGCTGATTAACCGTGATTGTCATAAGTTTTGTTCTGATTTGTCGGTGGCAAAATAATAATGTCAGGTGACGGCGATACTATATAAATAACTGCATAACTACCTCTAAGGGAAGTCCGAAAGGTAGAAAATCTCTACTTCTTTAGCCTTTGTCATAGTCTCGTGGCTGTCCAGTAAAAAGAGCGGATGTGTCATTATAAGGATGTGCTTCGGAAAGACCTATTGATCTGACGCAATCAAATCAGTTGCCGATAAATAACCAATGACTGATGAACTGACCTTCCGTAGTATGGCTGCTGACCCGTCACGGGCTTGTTTGGACTCGGGTCGTAAAGTAAACTGTAAGGTCGGAAAACAGGCTGTTTCAGCCATGGAACAAAAGTGCTCTTTCCAGGGAGTCTGACCGAAAAGAGGCAGAACATTAACCCCGGTCGGGCGAATAGGAAAGGGCATTTCCACAGTGATCAAATTTGAGAGGTGAGCAGTGGCTCGAGTAACCGTAGAAGACTGTCTGGACAATGTTGATAATCGCTTTGAGCTGGTTATGGTCGCTTCCAAGCGTGCCCGTCAGCTGGCGATTGGTGGTAAGGACCCCAAATTGGAGTGGGAAAACGACAAGCCCACCGTTATGGCGCTACGCGAAATTGCAGAAGGTCTGGTAACCCCTTTGTCTGTTGAAGAAAAAGTGGTAGACGAAGACGAAGCAGCCATGTTTCTGGCTGGCGTTGAGGGTTAATACCTCCAGATCTCTCCCGGAGATGTTCTGGATGGCTGGATGGCTGCACAGGAGGAGCGGGCTTTGCTGACTATTGAAGAGTTTGCCGGCCGCTTGAAGTCCTACCTGAATCCCGAACAGGTGAATCTTGTTCGTAGGGCTTACTATTACGCTGAACAGGCGCACGACGGTCAGACCCGGCGTAGTGGTGAGCCTTATATTACCCACCCCCTCGAAGTAGCTGCGATTCTTGCAGACATGCACATGGACCATCATAGTCTGATGGCCGCCATGCTGCATGATGTTATCGAAGATACCGGAATTGAAAAATCTGCCATTCACGAACAGTTCGGTGAAGTGGTAGCCGATCTGGTTGACGGAGTCAGCAAACTGACGCACATGCAGTTTGAAAACAAGACTCTGGCCCAGGCCGAAAACTTCCAGAAAATGGCTCTGGCCATGGCACGGGACATCCGGGTCATTCTGGTCAAGCTGTCAGACCGACTTCACAATATGCGTACTCTGGGTGTTCTCAGACCCGACAAGCGTCGTCGGATTGCCAGAGAAACCCTCGACATTTACGTGCCGATTGCCAACCGGTTGGGTATGCACAATCTGCGGATTGAACTTGAAGATCTCGGCTTTCAGGCCATGTATCCCATGAGATCCCGAATGATACGTCAGGCAGTAAAAGAGGCTCGGGGTAATCGCAAGGATCTTGTCGGTCAGGTTCAGAGAGCCATTGCTGCCCGCCTTGAAGAAGTCGGCCTGATGGGCCGGGTGGTAGGACGGGAAAAGCACCTTTACAGTATCTATCGAAAGATGCGTAACCAGAGCAAGTCCTTTGCCGAAATCATGGACATGTTCGCATTCCGTATCATAGTTGAAAGTGCCGACTCCTGTTACCGTGCGTTAGGCATGGTTCATAATCTTTACAAGCCTATTCCGGGGCGTTTCAAAGACTACATTGCTATCCCTAAGGCCAACGGCTATCAGTCACTTCATACCAGTCTTTTTGGTATGCATGGCGTTCCCATTGAGATCCAGATCCGTACCCAGGAAATGGAGGATATGGCCAATAATGGCATTGCTGCTCATTGGCTCTATAAATCCGGAGATGAAGCGCTGTCCGGCAGTCATGCCCGAACACGTCAGTGGCTTAAAGGTGTTCTGGAACTGCAAAAGAATGCCGGTGATTCACTGGAGTTTATTGAGAACGTTAAGATCGACCTGTTCCCGGACGAAGTTTACGTCTTTACACCCAAGGGGCATATTCTTGAATTACCCAAGGGTGCCACTCCCGTTGATTTTGCCTACACCGTGCATACTGATGTGGGTAACACTTGTGTAGCCTGTCGCATTGACCGTCGTCTGGCTTCCCTGAGTCAACCATTGCAGAGTGGGCAGACGGTAGAAGTGGTCACAGCGCCCGGTGCTAGACCTAATGTCGCCTGGTTGAATTTTGTTGTGACCGGAAAAGCCCGATCCAATATACGTCACTTCCTCAAGAATCAGCGGCGCAATGAATCCATTGCCCTTGGTCGTCGACTGTTGAACAAGGCTCTGGTCAGCTTCGAGAGTCATCTTGATGATATGGACGACCAGGTTCTGAAAGGTCAGATTGAAGCGCTGAAATTCGATACTGTGGATGACCTTCTGGAAGATATAGGCTTAGGCAACCGCATGGCAT
Organism: Endozoicomonas sp. ALD068; assembly: GCF_049310145.1. Taxonomy (NCBI): domain Bacteria; kingdom Pseudomonadati; phylum Pseudomonadota; class Gammaproteobacteria; order Oceanospirillales; family Endozoicomonadaceae; genus Endozoicomonas; species Endozoicomonas sp. ALD068. Next base: position 5,102,063 of record NZ_JBLYNU010000004.1, on the reverse strand, counting down.
ACGTCGTTGCACGTATGCTGATGGAGCCTGGCAGTGTGGAAGCAGAAAAAAACCAGATCGATACTTCTGACTCAGAGAAACCACTGTCGATCCGGGGCACGGAAGGCATGGTGATCAGCTTTGCCAAGTGCTGCTACCCGATTCCGGGTGACCCGGTTGTCGGGCACGTCAGCTCAGGCCGTGGCATCGTGATTCATACCGAAAGCTGTAAAAACATTGCTGATATTCGTCATAGCCCTGAAAAAGTACTGGAGGTGGATTGGGACAAAGATGTTTCCGGCGAATTCACAGTCGAGTTGTTGGTAGAGCTGGAGCACCACCGAGGCATGATTGCTTCTTTGGCAACCAGTGTCACTGCAGTGGAGGGCAACATCGAAAAAATCAGCATGGAAGAGCGTGATGCCAGCTTCTGCATGGTTCAGCTGGTGATCAAGGTAAGGGATCGTCTCCATCTGGCCCGAATCATTAAACGCCTTCGTGTGATCAAGGGCGTTCACTCCATTAACCGTCGCAGAGAAGCCTAGGAGCCTTTTATGGGCGAAAACTTCAGAGGGACTTGAAAAATACGTGTTGTCCCTTACTATTTGGCTCTTTTCTGTTTAGAAGCGAGCGCATAATGAGTAACAGACAGACCATAAACACTGAGAATGCGCCTCAGGCCATTGGGACCTATTCTCAGGCGGTTAAGGCGGGAACGACCGTTTATGTTTCCGGCCAGATTCCTCTGATTCCGGAGACCATGGAACTGGAGCAGGGAGACTTCAAGGCGCAGACCCGACGCTGCTTTGAAAATCTGAAAGCCATTGCCGAAGCTGCTGGCGGAGAACTTCAGGATGCGGCAAAAGTGGGCATTTTCCTGACCGACCTCAGCAATTTTAATGCGGTCAATGAGGTTATGGCCGAGTATTTCACTCAGCCCTACCCTGCCCGTGCTGCTATTGGCGTCAAAGAGTTACCCAAAGGTGTTCCGGTCGAGATTGATGCCATTCTGGAGTTGAGGTGATTTTTTAATAGCTATCCGGGGGGATTATACTCAGGGAATCTCTCCATCGAGTATTGAGGTATTTTTTTCTGTGCAGGCTTTTTTCGCTCGCAGTTAAAAATATCTCAGCCACAGGCGGAAGGATGTTTGTCAGATAAACCCATTTTCCTGGCTGCATGGTTGTTATATTTCTTCTTGTTCCAAGTCTGTCCTTTGAGCGCAGCGCTCTATCCGATAAGCGATTTTTTCATATTCCTTTAACAAGAATTACTCAGAAGACATTGAGCTTAAAAGCTCTGAGTAGCCAGCTTTATAGTTTGGGTACCTGAAAGTGTAACCTGCATCAACAATTCTTTGATTGCTGCAACGTTTGCTGCCTCTCTGGGGCTGGGGAGCAGGATGGTTGTCATCCAGCACTATATCGAGTTGATCCGCAAGCCAGTGCAGTACTTCATATAATGGCGCAGGTTCATGGTCAACTCCCAGATAAAGGGAGTCAACGGGAAGCTTCTGTTCATCGCGTTGAATCAGGTGAGCCAGAATACCGGCGCAGTCATCACGGTGTATACGGTTGCCGTAGATGACAGGCTCTGCTTTGCAACCTTCACCGGCTCTTACCCGGTTGATCATGCGATGTCTTCCGGGACCATAAATACCGCCAAAGCGAACGGCTGTTGCAGGAAATGGACTATTGATCAAAATGGCTTCTGCTTCCAGCATGATCTTCCCGGAATAACGACCAGGATTCGTGGGTGAGGTTTCATCCACCCACTGACCATCATTCTGGTGGTAACAGCTGGTACTGGAGGTAAAGAGCACTCGTTCTGGCCGATGGCCGTCTGCCTGAAGGCGGGAAAGAACGTTGGAAAGACCTCTTAAATAGGCTTTATGATAATTGTCTTGACCGGGTCCATCGGCAGCGGCCGCATAGACGACATAGTCAATTTTGTTGGGCCATTCGCCCAGCTGCTCCGGATTCGAGAGGTCGCCCTTTACAGGATGAACGCGTCCGGGTAAACGGTCGATGCTCCGGCGTAATCCCCAGACGAAGTAATTACCTGTGTCCAGAAGCTGCTGTGCCAACTCGCAACCGACATCACCACAACCGGCGATCAATACATTTTTATTCATAGCGGCCCCGTCATTTTTTAAAAAAAGGACACCCGTGAGTGTCCTTTATCTTCAGGGAAATGCAAGTAACCTTACTTAAATTGGACGTTTCTCTCTGCGGCTCTGGTAATACACCCTCTGCTTTTGACAGAAAGCCAAAGGAATAGTTTGAAAAAAAAACTGTTTAAATTTACAGTGTTCTGGTATTTTCCTGGCAGGCGCCTATCATTATGACTCTCACAGAATTGCGCTATATTGTGACTCTTGCTCAGGAGCAGCACTTTGGTCGTGCTGCTGCCAAATGCCATGTCAGCCAGCCTACGCTCAGTGTGGGAGTGAAAAAGCTGGAAGATGAGCTCGGGCTGGCACTTTTCGAACGATCGCGAAATTCGGTACGGGTGACCCCGATGGGGGAAAAGGTGATCAGTCAGGCCCGGAAAGTTCTGGAAGAAGTGTCGGGCATCAAACAGATTGCCACAGCCGGGCGCGATCAGTTGAGCACTCCCCTGAGAGTGGGGGCTATATACACCATCGGGCCTTATCTGTTTCCACACCTTGTGCCTCAGTTGGCACAGGTGGCGCCTAAAATGCCTCTGTATATAGAAGAAAACTTTACTGCGGTGTTGCGAAAAAAACTGAGAATGGGCGAGCTGGACGCTATTATCATCGCATTGCCGTTTACTGAGCCTGATGTATTGACCCTGCCTTTATATGACGATCCTTTCAGGGTTTTATTGCCAGCCGGGCATCCCTGGCTGTCGAAGCAGGATATAGATCCCGCAGAGCTGGTGAACGAAGAGTTACTGCTCCTTGGTGAAGGCCACTGTTTCCGGGATCAGGTTATGGAGGCCTGTCCGCTACTGGCTCAGAAAAACGATGCCGGTGATGATGGAAGCGGCATCGAGGCCTCTTCTCTGGAAACCATCCGCCATATGGTGGCTTCCGGAATGGGCATTAGTGTGCTGCCTGAATCGGCCCTGGTCGGCAGCCACTATGCGCCCGATGTATTGTCGTCAAAGCCTTTTCGCTCGCCATCACCCAGTCGGACGGTCGCTTTGGCCTGGCGTGCCAGTTTTCCGAGACCCAAGGCAATAGATGCATTGTCCAGTGCTCTCAGGCTATGCTCTGTAACGGAAGCGAAATGAATAAAAAGTAATAGCAGTTTATTGAGGTGATATGGTGAAGCCCCTGCATGAGATTCCTGTGACAGCGCTGAAAGGTGTTGGGGCTGCACTTGCCGACAAGTTGGCAAAAATCCATATTCACAACCTGCAGGATCTGCTTTTTCACCTGCCCCTGAGATACGAGGATCGTACCCGCATTACACCTATTGCCGCTATTCATCCGGAAGGGGATTATGTCATTCAGGGCTCTGTTGTAGCGTCTGATGTTTTGATGGGGAAACGCCAGAGTCTGCTTTGCCGCATCAGTGATGGCACCGGTTCTGTGGGATTGCGGTTCTATCATTTCTCAAGCGCACAGAAGAATAGCCTCAAACCGGGTACTGAGGTTCGTTGTTTTGGTCAGCCCCGAAGAGGAGCCAGCGGTCTTGAGATTTATCACCCTGAATACTGGGTCATCAAACCGGATAATGATCTGGATGTTGAGGAAACCCTGACGCCTGTCTATCCGGCGACTGAAGGGCTTAACCAGCAGAGAATTCGGAGCCTTTGTGTACAGGCGCTGGAAAAACTCGATCATCCTGATGCGCTTCAGGAGTGGCTGCCTGAAAATGTCAGATGGCAGTACCAGCTTGGCGCGCTGGTGGATGCGGTGGAGTTCCTGCACTCGCCTCCCCCCGATGTTTCTCTTGAACTGCTTTCTGAAGGTCGCCATCCGGCGCAAATACGACTGGCTTTTGAAGAACTTCTGGCTCACAACCTGAGTATGCAGAAGCTGCGTAGCCTGATCCGAACAGTAAAAAGTTATGCAATATCACCCAGGCAGACGCTAACCCGTGATTTTCGTGAGCAGCTACCATTTTCCCTGACGGGAGCTCAGGAAAAAGTACTGGCGGAAATCAGTGAGGATATGATGAAGCCTGATCCCATGTTGAGACTGGTTCAGGGCGACGTGGGTTCAGGTAAAACGGTGGTGGCTGCCCTGGCGGCAGTTCAGGCGGTCGAGAACGATTATCAGGCTGCTGTTATGGCTCCCACGGAAATACTCGCTGAGCAGCACGAAAAAAACTTTAAAGAGTGGCTGAAGCCTCTGGGGGTTTCTGTCGCCTATTTGTCAGGAAAAACCAAAGGGAAGAAGCGTCAGCAGGTTCTGGAAGAGATTGCCCGGGGCGATGCGGCTGTGGTTGTGGGCACTCATGCCCTTTTTCAGGAAGACGTGCAATTCAAGAAGCTGGGTCTGGCTATTATTGATGAGCAACATCGTTTTGGTGTGCATCAGAGAATGGCGCTGCGAAAAAAGGGTGAGTTGAACGGTGGGCAACCTCATCAGCTGATTATGACCGCAACGCCTATTCCCCGAACGCTGGCTATGAGTGCCTACGCTGATCTGGATTGTTCCGTTATCGATGAATTACCTCCGGGCAGAACACCGGTTAATACGGTCGTGATTGGCGATGACCGACGTGATCAGGTGATAGAGCGACTGCGCTCAGCCTGTCTGGAGGGACGTCAGGCTTATTGGGTCTGTACCTTGATTGAAGAATCAGAAGCCTTGCAGTGCCAGGCAGCTGAGGTGACGGCTGAACAGTTACGTGAGGCATTGCCTGAGCTTTCTATAGGACTGGTTCATGGTCGAATGAAAGCGGCTGAAAAGCTTGAAGTGATGGATGCTTTCAAATCCGGACACATGCATCTGTTGGTGGCCACTACAGTTATCGAAGTAGGAGTAGATGTACCCAATGCCAGCCTGATGATTATTGAAAACCCGGAGCGTCTGGGTCTGGCTCAATTGCATCAGCTAAGAGGTCGTGTCGGTCGGGGCAGCATAGCAAGCCACTGTCTTCTGATGTATCACGCCCCGCTTTCGCAGCAAAGTAGAGAGCGTTTGCAAGTCATGCGCGACTCCAGCGATGGTTTTGTCATTGCTGAAAAAGACCTGGAATTACGTGGACCGGGTGAAGTGCTCGGTACCCGACAGACCGGGCTTGCCCAGTTCAAGGTAGCCGATCTTGAACGGGATGCCATTTTGCTGGATCAGGTCAGGGATGCAGCCCAGAGTGTCTTGAAAGAGGCACCACAAAACGCAGAGCCATTGATCCTGCGCTGGCTGGGTCATGCTGAGAAGTACGCCAATGTCTGAAGCCAAGTGAAATCGGTGCTTATCATTTATAAAAAAATTATGGTTTCACATTCCTTTCTTTGAATTTCTCGTGTGACTAATTTGCATTCAGGCAGAGATCGACTAGTCTCAGCCAGTGGCATTGACCTCAAGAGTATGTAATTAACTGTGAGGATTCTAGTCATGAATCTGTTAAGAGTCTCCTGCCTGAGCTTGGCTCTGGCCTTTTCTGTTCCTGCCGCCCTGGCCTCTCCTTTAGCGGCTCCTCTTGATCACGAGATTCCTCCTGAGGACAAGGCTCCTCCGGCTTCGAAGGATACGACAGAGTCGAGTTACCAGTTTTCTTGTGGGGATGCGAAAGGTATTTGCGGCGAGGAGTATTGTCAAAGTGATACGTATTTACCTGGTGCACTCAAAATTGTCACACCGTTTCACAAGAGGTCTAGCACTGACAGCCACAGCCAATTCTATAATTTGGCCAGCATGCTGCTGCGAGGCGATCATGATGGTGAACTTGAACGCTTTTGCGTAGATGAGTCGCTGTTGAAAAAACCCGGGGCGGGCTTCGACATTGATCAGCTGGAAGGAGAAAGCTTTTGGGGTATTCTCAAACTAGAGCAACTGGCAACAGGACAGCTTTTCTACGTGCCGCTCGAAACACAGGGGTTGCTCGTAACCGACAAGGGTGATTATAAGGCAGATGAGAAGGCAGCTGACGAGGTAATCTCTTACAAGTACAAGCTGGAGATATCAAATGCTGGCCCCTATCTCCAGGATCCTCACCTCCAAGAGCAGTATGGGCTTGCTGTCATGAACTGGATGTTGTTCAGTTGGCTGGTTGACCGATACATTCAAGATTCCGTATTCTTTGGACTCTCAGAAGATAATAGACTGGATTTTACCCTCCCCACACTGAACGCCAATTTTTTGGAGAATGGCAGCCCCGACGTCGAACTCAATTTGACCTCCGACAATCGTTATGGGGTAGGTGTTGTCTACAATGCCGTCATTGCTGGCACACTTGCTTTGCCTAACGGGGATGTGGTGGAGGATCTGAGATTAGAATCAAAAGCGATCCGCTTTCCCAGTTACGGGGTCGATCACTTCAGGATGAACAAGCGTAATCCCAAAGGCGTCAGTTTTGTTCCCTCTCGTGATTCTCAGTCAAAGGGGCGCTCAGGTCACTTTAAGGTGATAGATCTTGAGTTGATGCCGAAGAAAAAGTGAAACAGCTTGAATGAATCGGGCTTGTGACGATTTCTGATTGATAGCATGGCAAATAAATGGGGAAGCTCCCGTTTTGTGAGCTGGATTCAAAACCTCGTTTCTGATGATTGTTACTTTGCTCCTGCTTACCATGATGGCTGGTGGCAATCAGCTGATGATTGAAAATTCAGGGCAGCATCAGTGCCGGGAGATATCATGATCAAATGGTTTTTTCCGGCACTGGTTGTCGTCTGGTTTTGGAATTACAGGATTTCTTCACCGGACAAAAAGATTGTCACTAAGATACGCTAATGTCTGAAGCCTGGTCGTCGCTGGTGACGGAGTTCAGCTAATATTCCAGACTCTGCCGTAACGATCTGGCTCATATGTTAACACTGAACTTATCCAATATTTTCCTGAATCAGTCTGCTGAAAATAAGCTGGAGGTAATAGAGCTAGTCGGCCAGAAAATGGTTGAGGCCGGATATACCACTGAAGCTTACACGGTTGGTTTAAAAATGCGTGAAGCCATTTCCTCCACGTTCCTTGGAAATGGTATTGCTGTCCCCCATGGTACGCCGAACACTCGTGATGCTGTCATCAAAACCGGCGTGGTCATTCTCCAGTTTCCTCGCGGCGTTGACTGGGGTGACGGTGAAAAGGTCTTCATGGCTGTTGGCATAGCAGCCTGCTCCAATGAACATCTGCAGATTTTGAGAGGGCTGACACGAATGCTCGGTAACGACGAGCTATGCAGCACTCTGGCAAAAACAGAAAACCCCCAGGACGTTATTGATGCTATTAATTCTCCGCCCAGAGTGCCTGAGCTGATTTCTGAAGAACGGGTTCGTAGACGTGTTGATTCTAACTCTCCATTTGCATTGAAAGCTACGGCGTCAAGAGGGAGTGTCTGGCCTGCACCGGAAAAGGAAGTGCTTAGCCGGGCGTTCACTATTTTTAATCCGAATGGAATGCATGCCCGTCCTGGTAAGGTCTTTGTATCCACTATCAAGCCTTTTGAGTGCCGGATAGACGTTAGAAACCCTGATAAAAGTGGCGCATTTATTAACGGCAAAAGCCTGATGAAACTATTGAGTCTCGGGATTACCAGAGGCACCACCATAGAAGTCAAAGCCTCTGGTCCGGATGCTCAGGAAGCCATGGATGCACTGGAGCAGGCGATCAACGAAGGGCTGGCAGAATAATCGTGACCGTGGGCGCCTTGTATTTTTCAAAAAAACAAAAATTAACTTGCAAAAGGGCAGGTTAGGTATAGAATGAGAATCATTCTCATTGACAAGAAGAAAGGAGTCGCCTATCGAAACTAGACTTTTTGACCTGATTAACTGGTAAACAGCTACCAGTGACTCGCATATCCTCATCGTTTTGGCGGCTCGTCCCAAGCCGCCTTTTTTTATTCCCGTTCCGTGACTCTATCTGATACTAAAGCTCTGCTAATTTTATTTTTTTCATCCAATTTGGAAAAAATGAGGTATAACCTTCTTAAACCAGATAAGGATAGACTTAATGGATGTTCTGAGATACGAAATGCCACTGTTAAACGGAGATATTCAGTCTATGGCTGAATATAAAGGCAAGGTAGTGTTGATTGTTAATACTGCAAGTCAGTGTGGTTTTACTCCTCAGTTCAAAGGATTGGAAGAACTGCACAAGAAGTATCAAGGGCAGGGGCTGGTGGTGTTGGGTTTTCCCTGTAACCAGTTTGGCAAACAGGAGCCCGGTGACAGTAGTGAAATCGGTGCTTTTTGTGAAAAAAATTATGGCGTCACATTTCCTGTCTTTGAAAAAGTAGAAGTGAATGGCGACGGTGCTGCTAATCTCTACAAGGATCTGAAGCAAGTAGCGCCCGGTTTGATGGGGACTAAAAATATTAAGTGGAACTTCACCAAGTTTCTTTTGAATCGTCAGGGTGAAGTGGTTGCGCGATATGCACCCACAACCAAGCCTCAGGAACTGGAGTCATCCATTAAAGATCTGCTTTCACAGGGTTGAGATAGCATTCGGAAGGTTCCGCAGTCCTTCCGGCAGACTAAGAATTTGTCTGGGTTTGCCGACTCTACCGCTAATGACAGATGACTGTAAACCAGGAGACTGATAATGTCTGAGCTCGATTTAAATCCTCAAAGATCAGACAACTTTGAATATGCTGGATTTCTCGACCGATTCTGGGCAACGTTGATCGATACACTGGTTCTGATCATCATTACTCTACCGCTTGCCATGATGATTGACGGTAACCAGATGACAATGAAAGATTCAAAGCAGCTCCTGGATCCGGTCGATATCATGATCAACTGGTTATTTCCGGCGATGGCGGTTGTCTTGTTCTGGCATTACAAGAGCGCTACACCGGGCAAAATGCTTATTACCATGAAAGTCGTTGATGAAAAGACCGGCCTTGCTCCAAGCCTGTCTCAGTCTATCATTCGCTACCTGGCTTACTTTATCTCAATTTTACCCCTGTTTTTGGGTTTTTTCTGGATCGTAGTGGATAAAAAAAGGCAAGGATGGCATGACAAAATTGCCGGCACTGTTGTCATAAAATTCAGGAAATAAACCATTGCATTCAGAAAGCCTGTAGCTGATGCTTCTGAGCGAGTTAAGAGAATGAACGACAGGATTCTGATTCTATCATTGACAACAATCGAACGGGTCAGGAACCGTCATTTTCAAGACTATCTGGTCGTTGTCTTCTGCCAGTCTCTTCTTTAGAATTCACGTAATGTTTCTCCCTGAAAATTAACTCTTTGCCTCTGTTTATCAAACAGAGCAGTGTTCCTTTTATTGGGCATAGAGCTATTTAAAACGGTTTTCTATCCGACAAACCCATATCGGCTCGTATAATTAAAAACTAATCTTTCGCCACCCACCTGCCTGTTTGAATCGGAGGCAATGTTGTTCGATCTTAAAGCTAGTAAGGTAGCTACCATGAAAAATGACCTGTTGTCAGGTCTGACGGTAGCACTGGCATTGGTGCCCGAAGCGGTAGCTTTTGCATTTGTTGCGGGTGTTGAACCACTAGTGGGTCTCTACGCTGCGTTTATGGTAGGTCTTATCACAGCTGCAATCGGTGGTCGTCCGGGCATGATTTCTGGTGCTACCGGTGCACTGGCTGTGGTTATGGTCAGTCTGGTGGCCGACCACGGTGTTCAGTATCTCTTTGCAACCGTTGTACTGATGGGGATTATTCAGGTTCTGGCAGGGGCGTTGAAGCTGGGTAAATTTATTCGCATGGTGCCCCACCCGGTGATGCTGGGCTTTGTTAACGGCCTGGCGATCGTTATTTTCCTGGCTCAGCTGGGTCAATTTGGTGTAGAGGGTGCGACAGGCTGGTTGTCTGGAACCTTTATGGAAGGCAGTGTTATCGATATAGCCTGGATGCAGGGAAGTGAGCTCGGCATGATGCTGGGACTGGTGGCTTTGACCATGGCCATTATTCACTTTTTGCCTAAACTGACGACGGCGATTCCTTCTTCTCTGGCAGCCATTCTTGTGGTTTCGCTGCTGGTCATTGGCCTTGATCTTGATACCCGAACCGTAGGTGATGTAGCAGGCATTGCCGGTGGATTACCTGAATTCAGTGTTCCCATGGTGCCATTGAGCATGGAGACTTTTCTGATTATTCTGCCCTACTCTCTGATCCTGGCGGCCATTGGTTTGATTGAATCTCTCTTAACCCTGCGTATGGTGGACGAAATTACTGAAACTCATGGCAGCTCGAACCGTGAATGCATGGGTCAGGGCGCAGCCAATATTGTGACCGGCTTTTTTGGCGGTATGGGCGGCTGTGCCATGATTGGCCAGAGTATGATCAATGTTAACTCCGGGGGGCGTGGACGCTTGTCGGGTATTTCTGCAGCGTTGTTCCTGCTGGCATTCATACTGGTGGCTTCCTCTCTGATTGAGCGAATCCCTGTTGCAGCCCTGATCGGTGTCATGTTCATTGTAGTGATTGGCACGTTTGAATGGAGTAGCTTTCGCATCATGCGCAAGGTGCCCGGCGGCGATGCCTTTGTTCTGGTGCTGGTATCGGTCGTGACGGTTCTGACCGATTTGGCTGTCGCAGTCATTATCGGTGTCATTGTTTCTGCCCTGATCTTCGCCTGGGAACACGCCAAGCACATTCGGATTGAGAAGAAAGAAGACCGTGAAGGCTCCAGTGTTTACAAAGTGCATGGACCTTTGTTCTTTGGCTCCACCACTCACTTTCTGGAACAGTTCTCACCAAAAGTCGACAACAATGATGTAGTGATCGATTTTGCCGATTCCCGAGTGTGCGATCACTCCGGACTGGAAGCCATTGATACCCTGGCAGAGCGTTATACCAAGGCAGGCAGAACTCTGCACCTGCTGCACCTGAGTCAGGATTGTCAGAAACTTCTGAAGAAAGCAGGCAACATGGTAGAAGTGAATGTCATTGAAGATCCAAAGTATTTTGTGGCCACCAATGCGTGATTGTTAAGCTGGTTTTTGATTCATCCTGAGAAAGTCGGCCCAGTTGCCGGTTTCTTACCTCTGGCAGAAGGGTAAAATAGCTGCGGCAAAAATAATCTTCTTAAGCATTAAGGGATAATACGTTAGTGCTTTGTCGCATGTTGAACCCCACATAAAATTCTGTATAGTTCGCCTCCTCGAACGGAGCAGGTCGCCACAGCAGCAGAACTGAATCGCCTGATAAAAAGTCAGGTTGACAACATCGGCTGACACGGTAGAATGCGCCGCCGCTGAACAGGAAAAACAACACTGATTAATCATAAGTGTTTGTCAGTTTAGCGGGTTGGAAAGCCGCTTTGACTCCTTGGCAAAGACAAGGCTTGACAACAAAAACGGTCGCGGTAAGATAGCGGCCTCGCTGAACAGCGCTGACCGCTGAATCAGCCGGTTAAAACCTTCTTGTTTTAATCCAGTTCTTTAACAAATTATCAGACAATTCGTGTGGGCGCTTGTGCGAATGGCATCGGTCAACAGAGCTTTGCTCTGAAATGATTTAAATGCTGATCAAGCAAGCGAACATACTCGTTAATTCTAACATGTACGTTTAATTGCAAAGATTGAGCAGTCAGCATGTTCTTCGGGGCAGCTGACAAAACGATTTAAACTGAAGAGTTTGATCATGGCTCAGATTGAACGCTGGCGGCAGGCCTAACACATGCAAGTCGAGCGGTAACAGAACTAGCTTGCTAGTTGCTGACGAGCGGCGGACGGGTGCGTAACACGTAGGAATCTGCCCGGTAGTGGGGGATAGCCCGGAGAAATCCGGATTAATACCGCATACGCCCTAAGGGGGAAAGCAGGGGACCCGTTTCTTTTATAAGGAGCGAACCTTGCGCTATCGGATGAGCCTGCGTCGGATTAGCTGGTTGGTGGGGTAAAGGCCTACCAAGGCGACGATCCGTAGCTGGTCTGAGAGGATGATCAGCCACACTGGGACTGAGACACGGCCCAGACTCCTACGGGAGGCAGCAGTGGGGAATATTGCACAATGGGCGCAAGCCTGATGCAGCCATGCCGCGTGTGTGAAGAAGGCCCTAGGGTTGTAAAGCACTTTCAGCGAGGAGGAAAGGTTCAAGGTTAATACCCTTGAGCTGTGACGTTACTCGCAGAAGAAGCACCGGCTAACTCCGTGCCAGCAGCCGCGGTAATACGGAGGGTGCGAGCGTTAATCGGAATTACTGGGCGTAAAGCGTGCGTAGGCGGCTTGTTAAGTTGGATGTGAAAGCCCCGGGCTCAACCTGGGAACGGCACCCAAAACTGGCAAGCTAGAGTGCGGAAGAGGAGTGTGGAATTTCCTGTGTAGCGGTGAAATGCGTAGATATAGGAAGGAACACCAGTGGCGAAGGCGACACTCTGGTCTGACACTGACGCTGAGGTACGAAAGCGTGGGGAGCAAACAGGATTAGATACCCTGGTAGTCCACGCCGTAAACGATGTCTACTAGTCGTCGGGGATCTTGCATTTCTGGTGACGCAGCTAACGCGATAAGTAGACCGCCTGGGGAGTACGGCCGCAAGGTTAAAACTCAAATGAATTGACGGGGGCCCGCACAAGCGGTGGAGCATGTGGTTTAATTCGAAGCAACGCGAAGAACCTTACCTGGCCTTGACATCCTGCGAACCTTTTAGAGATAGAGGGGTGCCTTCGGGAACGCAGTGACAGGTGCTGCATGGCTGTCGTCAGCTCGTGTCGTGAGATGTTGGGTTAAGTCCCGCAACGAGCGCAACCCTTATCCTCAGTTACCAGCACTTCGGGTGGGCACTCTGGGGAGACTGCCGGTGACAAACCGGAGGAAGGTGGGGACGACGTCAAGTCATCATGGCCCTTACGGCCAGGGCTACACACGTGCTACAATGGTGCATACAGACGGTTGCCAAGCCGCGAGGTGGAGCTAATCTGAGAAAGTGCATCGTAGTCCGGATTGGAGTCTGCAACTCGACTCCATGAAGTCGGAATCGCTAGTAATCGTGAATCAGAATGTCACGGTGAATACGTTCCCGGGCCTTGTACACACCGCCCGTCACACCATGGGAGTGGGTTGCTCCAGAAGTAGCTAGCTTAACCTTCGGGAGAGCGGTTACCACGGAGTGATTCATGACTGGGGTGAAGTCGTAACAAGGTAGCCCTAGGGGAACCTGGGGCTGGATCACCTCCTTAAACGAAGACCGACCTTCCATAAGCGTTCACACGAATTGTTTGATTATCAGTTGTCAGTTGACGGTGGTCAGTTGGCAGTTGTTAGTTTTGTTCTTTAAAAAAGTGTGTTTAATGAATCGGTTGTTTTGGCGGTGCGCTGAACCAGCAGGATTGGGTCTGTAGCTCAGTTGGTTAGAGCGCACCCCTGATAAGGGTGAGGTCGGCAGTTCGAGTCTGCCCAGACCCACCAATCATGATTCGGAATATGGGGCTATAGCTCAGCTGGGAGAGCGCCTGCTTTGCACGCAGGAGGTCAGCGGTTCGATCCCGCTTAGCTCCACCATTAATCCGAACGACTCATTCATTAAGCGTATTTTGCTTCATTGTCCCCTTCTTTAATAGAAAGCGGACAATGCGATCTTTAACAATGTGGAATCCAAACTTAAATTAAGCTGAGTTGATTTAAAAGACTTTGGTCTTTTAATGAAATTCTTGCTGAGACACTCTCAAGTGTAGGGCGTATCAGTGGCCGGTTGTCAGTTGACAGTTGCCGGTTACTGAAGATCGTTAAAGGTAGTTATTGCCTATAACCATCAGTTGCCACGAATCGACTGACCACTGGTCACCGACAACTGACAACTGAGATCTCGAAGAGATCGTTTTGGGTTATATGGTCAAGTGACTAAGCGTACACGGTGGATGCCTTGGCAGTCAGAGGCGATGAAGGACGTGGTAATCTGCGAAAAGTCTTGGGGAGCCGATAAACAGGCGTTGATCCAGGAATGTCCGAATGGGGAAACCCACTCACACAAGTGAGTATCCTTAACCTGAATACATAGGGTTTAGGAGGCGAACCCGGGGAACTGAAACATCTAAGTACCCGGAGGAAAAGAAATCAACCGAGATTCCCCCAGTAGCGGCGAGCGAACGGGGAGTAGCCCTTAAGCAATTTTTGGTTTAGCGGAACACTCTGGAAAGTGTGGCCATAGTGGGTGATAGCCCCGTACGCGAAAAGCCATTGATTGTGAAATCGAGTAGGACGGCACACGTGAAATGTTGTCTGAACATGGGGGGACCATCCTCCAAGGCTAAATACTCCTGACTGACCGATAGTGAACCAGTACCGTGAGGGAAAGGCGAAAAGAACCCCGTTGAGGGGAGTGAAATAGAACCTGAAACCGTGTACGTACAAGCAGTGGGAGTCAGTGGTCAGTTGTCAGTTGTCAGTTGCCAGTAGGCAAGCGACATCAGATGACTGATTACCAGGTCGTCAAGTTGGAAAATACGGGCAGATTTGCAGAGGTGTTGAAATTGACGCTGAACAAAACTGACCACCGACAACTGACAACTGGCCACTGATGACTGCGTACCTTTTGTATAATGGGTCAGCGACTTATTTTCTGTGGCAAGGTTAACCGTATAGGGAAGCCGTAGCGAAAGCGAGTCTTAACAGGGCGTCCAGTCGCAGTGAATAGACCCGAAACCGGGCGATCTATCCATGAGCAGGTTGAAGATCAGGTAACACTGATTGGAGGACCGAACCCACTGTCGTTGAAAAGCCAGGGGATGACTTGTGGATAGGAGTGAAAGGCTAATCAAGCCCGGAGATAGCTGGTTCTCCTCGAAAGCTATTTAGGTAGCGCCTCGTGTCTCACCATCGGGGGTAGAGCACTGTTTGGGCTAGGGGGCCATCCCGGCTTACCAACCCCATGCAAACTCCGAATACCGATGAGTGCAATCACGGGAGACACACGGCGGGTGCTAACGTCCGTCGTGGAAAGGGAAACAACCCAGACCGTCAGCTAAGGTCCCAAAGTAATAGTTAAGTGGGAAACGATGTGAGAAGGCCCAGACAGCCAGGAGGTTGGCTTAGAAGCAGCCACCCTTTAAAGAAAGCGTAATAGCTCACTGGTCGAGTCGGCTCGCGCGGAAGATGTAACGGGGCTCAAACTATTCACCGAAGCTACGGGGTTCAGTTGTCAGTTTACAGTTGTCAGTTGGCAGTATGAGAAGTAAGTATGCAGCGATTTGAAGATTTAGAAGTATTTCAACGGGCCTATAAGCTTTCTTTGAAAGTTCACAAGCTCTCGCTGGAATTTCCGAGAATTGAACAAATGCATGGACTTGCTGATCAGATGCGCAGAGCCAGTAAAGGAATCTGTGCAAATATTGCTGAAGGACATGGGAAACTGATCATCTCAAAAGCAGAGTTTCGAAGGTTCATATTGATGGCTATCGGATCATCTGACGAAATGAGAGTTTGGTTAAGGTACTGCCTTGATCTCAATTACATTGACGATCAGCAATGGCAAGACCTCAAAACCGAATACAACCAAGTCAGTAAGATGTTGGTTAGTTTGCACAAGAGTTTTAAATAACTCAGTTCAAACTGACAACCGACAACTGCAAACTGACAACTGAACCGGTAGAGGAGCGTTGTGTAAGCGGTTGAAGGTTCACCGGGAGGTGGGCTGGACGTATCACAAGTGCGAATGCTGACATGAGTAACGATAAAGGGAGTGAGAGGCTCCCTCGCCGGAAGACCAAGGGTTCCTGCGCAACGCTAATCGGCGCAGGGTGAGTCGGCCCCTAAGGTGAGGTCGAAAGACGTAATCGATGGGAAACAGGTTAATATTCCTGTACCCCTTTTGACTGCGATGGAGTGACGGAGAAGGCTAGGCCAGCAGGGCGATGGTTGTCCCTGTTTAAGGTCGTAGGCTGTGGACTCAGGCAAATCCGGGTTCACAAAGCCGAGAACTGATGACGAACCCACCAAGGTGGGGAAGTGGTTGATGCCAGGCTTCCAGGAAAACCTTCTAAGCATCAGGTCAAAAGGGACCGTACCCGAAACCGACACAGGTGGTCAGGTAGAGAATACCAAGGCGCTTGAGAGAACCTGGGTGAAGGAACTAGGCAAAATGGCACCGTAACTTCGGGAGAAGGTGCGCCCCTTTTGGTGATCGGACTTGCTCCGTAAGCTGAAGGGGGTCGAAGATACCAGGTGGCTGCGACTGTTTATTAAAAACACAGCACTGTGCTAACACGTAAGTGGACGTATACGGTGTGACGCCTGCCCGGTGCCGGAAGGTTAATTGATGCTGTTATCGCAAGAGAAGCGGTTGATCGAAGCCCCGGTAAACGGCGGCCGTAACTATAACGGTCCTAAGGTAGCGAAATTCCTTGTCGGGTAAGTTCCGACCTGCACGAATGGCGTAACGATGGCCACGCTGTCTCCACCCAGGACTCAGTGAAATTGAAATCGCTGTTAAGATGCAGTGTATCCGCGGCTAGACGGAAAGACCCCGTGAACCTTTACTACAGCTTCACAGTGGATCTTGATGTTGCTTGTGTAGGATAGGTGGGAGGCTTTGAAGTGTGGACGCCAGTCTGCATGGAGCCAACCTTGAAATACCACCCTGGCAATATTGAGGTTCTAACCCAGGTCCTTTAGCAGGATCGGGGACATTGTGTGGTGGGTAGTTTGACTGGGGCGGTCTCCTCCCAAAGAGTAACGGAGGAGCACGAAGGTTGGCTAAGCACGGTCGGACATCGTGCGGTTAGTGTAATGGTACAAGCCAGCTTGACTGCGAGAGGTACATCTCGAGCAGGTACGAAAGTAGGTCATAGTGATCCGGTGGTTCTGAATGGAAGGGCCATCGCTCAACGGATAAAAGGTACTCCGGGGATAACAGGCTGATACCGCCCAAGAGTTCACATCGACGGCGGTGTTTGGCACCTCGATGTCGGCTCATCACATCCTGGGGCTGAAGCCGGTCCCAAGGGTATGGCTGTTCGCCATTTAAAGTGGTACGCGAGCTGGGTTTAGAACGTCGTGAGACAGTTCGGTCCCTATCTGCCGTGGACGTTGGAAGTTTGAGGAGAGCTGCTCCTAGTACGAGAGGACCGGAGTGGACGAACCACTGGTGTTCGGGTTGTGTCGCCAGACGCATTGCCCGGTAGCTAAGTTCGGACGGGATAACCGCTGAAAGCATCTAAGCGGGAAGCCCCCTTCAAGATGAGACTTCCCTGGCCGCAAGGCCCATAAGAGACGTTAAAGACTATGACGTTGATAGGCGGGGTGTGTAAGCGTTGTGAGGCGTTGAGCTAACCCGTACTAATGACTCGAGAGGCTTGACCATATAACGCCAAAGCGATTTGCGCAGCGAAGCTGCCAGCAAAAGCTGGAAGCTGGAAGCTTGAAGCCGTACACAGTGAACGAGAGTGTTGAGCAAGAATAGACGACACAGCTTAAAAGAGATTTGGATTCCAGAGCCTTGGTTTTCGAGAAACAGCTTCAAGCCTCCAGCTTAAAGCTTCCAGCTCGAGAGCCAACGGCTCGACCAGTTTTGCCTGGTGACCATAGAGCGTTGGAACCACCCGATCCCATCCCGAACTCGGTAGTGAAACGACGCATCGCCGATGGTAGTGTGGGGTTTCCCCATGTGAGAGTAGGTCATCGCCAGGCATTGAATAAAGCAAAACCCCGGTTGAGAGATTGACCGGGGTTTTTGTTTTGTGGGCAAAGGAGTGTGGCAGAACAGAAGTGAAACGACACATGCCTGGGCGGCCCCACCTGGGCGGCCCCCACCGATGGTGAGGCTGTCGCAAAACTCTGGTTCCCATGCTCCAGCGTGAGAACCCATAGCCATCTCGTGCTGCAGAGTCCGCTTTTCAGGGGAGGTATGCATTCCCACGCAGAGCGTGGGAACGAGTTGTTAGAGTTTTGCGACAGCCTCTGGTAGTGTGGGGCTTCCACATGTGAGAGTTGATTATCGCCAGGCATTGAATAAAGCAAAACCCCAGTTGAGAGATCAGCTGGGGTTTTTGTATTTTGGTAACCGAACTCGCAATTGACAGGATCATCCAGAACGACTTTGTAGAGTTGCAGCATTCTATCAAGAATTTATTAATGCTCGAATCTGCAAATTGTTATTTCTTTTGGTTAGAAGGTGCAAGACAGACTCTGTCTCCGTAATAGTCATCGTTGAAATTGCAATCGTTTTGCTTTTTGGATTGCTTAACTGAAACATCGAAACTATCTTGTTTATTTTCTAACTGTTTGGATACATTCATGGAATTGTCCTCTTGTTGTATAAAATAAAAGTTAGAGGCAAGCAGATGAAATTGGAAATTGGCAAAGACTATCACAATGATAGAAAAGCTGTATTCAAATTATTGCAGTGCAGGACATTAACTGTTCTTAATCAATATCTGTTAATAAGGCCGCATTATCCATCCCAGTGGTCAGGCTTTTTCTGGTCGCGACTCAGGGCGTTATTTTTAATTATTAGTTCATGATCTACCAAGGAGTTAAGGTTGATGAAAATCATTGTGTATAACAAGAAAAATAGTGAACTTTGGACTTCAGCCGTCAGGAACGCTTTTCCTGATGCAGACGTACGTCATTGGGTTGAAGAAGCGTGTCACGACTGGCTGGCGGATTATGCAGTGATCTGGCAACCTCCGGCCGAATTCTTTCAACAACAGACCCAATTAAAAGCAGTATTTAACCAAGGTGTCGGTGTTGATGGACTGGTAAATCTTGAGAGCCTTCCTGCTGATCTTCCAGTCTTCAAGTTAAGAGGAGTCGGCATGGAGGAATACATGTCGGATTATGTGATATATGGTCTGCTGCATTTCTATCGAGATTTTGATTATTACAGGCAGCAACAGCTAGATAGTCATTGGCAGCCCCATAAAATAAGCAAAAAGTCAGAATGGACGGTAGGCATTCTCGGTCTTGGTGTTATTGGTAAAGCAGTGGCAAAGGCAGTCAGCGATTCAGGATTCCCGGTCATTGGCTGGAGTCGAACTGAAAAGCAGGTCGACGGTGTTAATGCTGTATCAGGCGATGCAGGATTGGACTACCTTCTGAAACACTCCAGAGTGCTGGTCAATCTCTTGCCCTCAACACCTTCTACCCAAAAGTTGTTGAATCAGAAGGCTTTGGAAAAGCTGCCTGAAGACAGTGTTCTTATTAATGGAGGACGGGGCGATGTTATCGAGATAGAGGCTTTGCAAAATCTTCTGGAAACAGGCCGCATGAGGGGCGCCGTGCTGGATGTGTTTGAAGTTGAGCCACTGGACAACAAGCATCCCCTTTGGCAGAACAGACGGGTTATTGTTACGCCTCATGTTGCAGCTCCTACTCCGATTGAGCGGGCGATGGAACAGATTGTTGCAGACGTAGCGCTTATTGAGCAGGGAGAAATGCCGCCAGCAATAGATAAAAGCCTGGGTTACTAGATTGCTCCGGAGCATATAGAATACCGGCCTTCAGTATACAAAGGTGTTGTTATGGCAATTAACTGGTTTCCCGGGCATATGCACAAGGCTCGAAAGGAGATCAAGAAAGTGGTTCCGGAAGTCGATCTGATCATCGAAGTTCTGGATGCCCGTCTTCCTTTCAGTAGCGGAAACCCTCTGGTGCCTTCTCTGCGTGGTAAAACGCCCTACATTAAGGTCTTGAACAAGAGTGATCTGGCTGATCCTGCTGTCACTGAGCGGTGGATCAGGGAGATGGAAAAAGAAGAAGGGGTTAAGGCCATTGCCCTGACCCAAAGTCAGCCGGAAAAAGTGCGCGGTGTTCTGAGGCTGGCCGAGAGCATGGTAGAACGCAAACTCGACATCAAAGGCATGAGAGCCATGATCCTGGGGATTCCCAATGTCGGCAAATCCACCATGATCAACACGCTTGCCAACCGTATTATTGCCAAAACCGGAAATGTCCCCGCAGTTACCAAGCAGCAGCAGCGCATCAAGTTACCTAATGGCATGATGCTTTTGGATACGCCCGGATTCCTCTGGCCCAAGCTGGAGCCGGAAGCCTGTGGATATCGACTGGCCATTTCCGGAGCGATTAAAGATGCGGTTCTGGAATACGAAGACATCGCCCTGTTTGCCGCTGAATATTTTCTGAAAGCATACCCGGAAGCTCTCAGGCAGCGTTTTCAGATCAATGAGTTGCCTTCCAGTGATATCGAACTGATGGATGTGATTGCTGCCCGCAGAAACTGCATGAGAAGAGGCGGTATAGCTGATCTTCATAAGGTCTCTGAGATTCTCCTGAATGAATTCCGCAGCGGTGGCCTCGGACGGATCAGTCTGGAAACACCGGAGATGGTTGATCAGGAAAAACCTGAGCCAAAAGAAGCAGAGTAATCAAGTACCGGAGCATAAAAAAGCCCGCTGAGCGGGCTTCTAAGGAATTTGATTGAGCGATTACTGGGTGGCAATTAGTGATTCCCTGGGTGAGTAAGTTTTGTGGACGTACTCTTCAATCATTTCCTTGTACTCTTCAGTGATATTGTCACCCTTGAGCGTAGTTACTTTTTGACCGTCGATAAACACAGGTGCCGAAGGTGCTTCACCGGTTCCGGGCAGACTGATGCCGATGTTGGCATGTTTACTCTCACCGGGACCGTTAACAACACAACCCATAACCGCTACTTTCATTTCTTCCACACCCACAAATTTGTGACGCCAGGTCACCATTTTGGTACGCAGAAAGGCGTCGACTTCATCCGTCAGAACCCTGAAGAAAGTACTGGTGGTTCGACCGCAGCCGGGGCAGGCGGTCACCTCAGGAGAAAAGCTACGGACATCCAGTGCCTGTAATATCTGTTGGGAAACAATCACCTCTCGATCACGGCTGCCATTGGGCTCTGGAGTCAGGGAGGTACGAATGGTGTTGCCAATGCCCTGCTGAAGCAATACGCCCATGGCAACACTGGACGAAACAATCCCCTTGCTGCCCATACCCGCTTCGGTCAGACCCAGGTGGAGTGCATATTCACAACGCTCTGAGAGCATTTCGTAGACACTGATCAGGTCCTGTACCCGGGAGACCTTGCAGGAGATAACAATTTTGTTGGCCCCCAGCCCTCTTGCTACGGCTGCATCGGCACTGGTCAACGCGGAGAGTACCAGAGCTTCGTGCAGAACTTCCTGAGAGGATTTAGGGTTTTCAGAACGTGCGTTTTCATCCATTAAACGAGTCGACAGCTCTTTATCCAGACTGCCCCAGTTCACCCCGATACGAATCGGTTTGTCGTACTTTATGGCTACGTCAATCATGGCGTTGAAGCGATCGTCTTTCTTGTTGCCAAAGCCAACATTGCCCGGATTAATGCGATATTTGTGCAGCAGGCGGGCGGTATCATCGTACTTGGTCAGCAAAATATGACCATTGTAGTGAAAGTCGCCGACAATAGGGACGTTGTAGCCCTGTTGGGCCAGCTTCTCATAGATGGCCGGAACTGCAGCAGCCGCTTCTTCGGTATTGACCGTCACCCGGACAATCTCAGAGCCAGCGTCCGCCAGAAGCTTTATTTGCTCAACCGTACGCTCGACATCAGCAGTATCCGTATCCGTCATGGATTGGACGACCACAGGCGCATCGCCACCGATGGTAATGTGTCCAACCTGAACAGCGTGGGTTTTATGGCGTCGGCCCATTAAATTGATTCCTCCGGAATAGGTTATCGAGTTGCTTCGACAAAAAAACTGGCAAGTGCCCTAGGTGAGGTAAAAGTGCTCACAACGAATGTGCAGGCAGCCAAACAATCTAGATAGTTTAACACTTATCGGGAAAAGCGTAGCAGGAACAACGCATCCGTTGGTCGTCTGTTTCATGTACCATACAGGAAATCATGAATTCCAGTCAGAAATATGTCACGGGAGATACCACTATGGCTAAAGAAACCACCGTCAGAGCGCGTATCGACGAAGCGTTAAAGGAAGAAGCGGAACAAGTGCTTCGTAAACTGGGACTAACGACCTCCCAGGCTATTAATCTCTATTTCAGCCAGATTGTCCTGAGAAAGGGGCTGCCGTTTGATGTGGTGATTCCTGACAAAAAGAAAACATAAACTATACTCTCGGGCCTAAGCCGGACAGGAGACAATTCATGAAAAATCTATACGAGACTGATTATTATCGCTGGGTTGAGCAACAGAAAGAGTATCTGACCAATCGTCAATTTGACCAACTTGATATAGATAACCTGATTGGGGAAATCGATGATATGAGCAGTGAGTTGGATACCCTGGAATCTCGTTTGACGACACTCCTGCTCCATTTACTGAAATATGATTATCAGATTCGAGTTTTGAATCCTGTGCTGCCCGAGCCTTATAACTGCAGAGATTGGAAAGGAACAATTAATAGAACAAGGCTGGCAATTAACAAGCTTATAAAGAGACGGCCTCATCTTCAGAGTGAGGTGAAAAGCCTTTTCGATGAAGCTTATGTTGATGGAAAGGTCTTGGCTATCAAGGCAATGAATGACTATGTTCAGCCCCATCAGCAACTGAATGAACATAGCTTTCCTGAGATTTGCCCATGGACATTTGATCAGATTATGGAAGAAGATTGGTTGCCGTTTGATGCAGTAATACCTGATGAGAAGAAAATGTAGACTATACCTCTGAGTTTGAGCCGGATAGGAGGCTATTCGTGAAAAACCTGTATGAGAGCGATTTTTATCGCTGGGTTGAGCAGCAGAAAGAGTATCTGACCAACCGTCAATTTGACCAGCTTGATGTAGATAACCTGATTGGGGAAATCCATGATATGAGCAGTGAGTTGGATACCTTGGAATCTCGTTTGACGACACTCCTGCTCCATTTACTGAAATATGAGTATCAGATTCGAGTTCTGAATCCTGTGCTGCCTGAGCCTTATAACTGCAGAGATTGGATGGCAACTATAGACCGAACAAGAATTGCAATTAGGAAGCTCCTGAAGAAGCGACCTCATCTCAAGGGTATGTTGAACATCAGTATGGATGAAGCCTACCCAGACGGAAAACTGCTTGCGATTAAAGAAATGAATCGATATGTGATGAAGCATCAGCAGCTTGATGAACACAGCTTTCCTGAGATTTGCCCATGGACATTTGATCAGATTATGGAAGAAGACTGGCTGCCTTGAGTCGTTGATTCATTCAAGGCCATCGCTAACTCAGCAGGGATTTTCCAGACACCCACCTTAAGGATTGTGGTCTGACCATTTCTGCTTTCGCCTGATGGTGTAATATGCCAGTCCCATTCATTTACAGGTTTACCGGGCCAAAGGGGGCACGCAACGGTCGTGATAACCTCAATGCCATCGTCTTTGTACTCGTGGCGTTCGTAATCAGAAATTAAGAGAATGGTAAAGCCCATCGCTTTTAAAGTCATGATGTGGGCTTTCTGGATAGCCGTCATCATGCGTATTTCCGCGTCGCCTTCCGGTGGGCTGTTGGAGAATGATAACGGAATCTGTGAAAGCATATTCACACTAATTGCCAGGCTGAAACCCTTGAGCGGCAGCGGTGCAGAAGTGGGCAGGCTTATCTTCTTGCTGCTGAAGTTGCTACAGAGTTCCTCGAGAAGGCCGGTGACATCTCTTAGTTCAAATTTAATATTTGGATACTGTTTCAGCTTGGCAGCAAGCTGCGGCGGCTTTACGGCGTCGAACAATAGGGCACCGGTTGGATGATCGTTGAGTGTTTGCAGTGGAAGATCAAGGCCCAGTCCTGAGCCCAGAATCAGAATGGGTTCAGCAGGATCAGCTTCCTTTATGGCGGCATTAATGGCAGCGCGGGTTTGCTCCAAATGGGGTTGCCAGGCTTTTTTGTTACGCTGGTACTTCCCTGCAATCGCAGCAACCTCTTGCACAAGTCCTGCCTGTCGTGCGCCTTTTACTGCCCTTGAGAAGGCCCATGTGAACGCCTCGATAATCATTTGAATATTTTTCCGGGGTTCATGATTCCATCCGGGTCTGGGGCTGTCGGATTTAATGCTTTCTTACTGCGGTAATGGGTTTGCCATGGCCTATGTCTGTTCGCCGGTGCAGACAGAAGTCGTCACTCAAGTGTCTCGGAACTCTGAAAAAAAGGCCAGCCTTTTTCGAGTCAGCAAAGGAGATGAACTTGCTCAAGAAGGGTGCACAATCTGTTATACACTTTTTATGCACAGGTTTTTTCCCGTGAGCTTAAAGAAAGCGACAAAAAAAACATCACATAAATAAAGGCCTCTGGACGACTATGGAATTTATCTATTTAAACTGATCGCTGCTGACAACTGTATTTATCCACAGCTTCCATAGAGAGTTTTCCACAGAACCCCGTTGAGTCTCCCTCTTGTCAGACTCTTTCTGCCTATTGGGAACTTTAACGGGAAAAGCGACTGAGCCGTTTCTCTTTCAGATGCTCTGCTGAGTTGGTTTGGGACCGACCCCCTGTGAGTCATTTAGCAAAGTAATACGATGGCTGCTGTAAGGGATTGTGATCTACAGGTTGTCTCCCGATGAAACACTTATTCCTGATAGCAATATATTGCCTCCAGCAGGCCCAAAAGTTTTCTGGCAGGCTGTGGATGCACTGGTTTGGTTTGAGCAAGCCAGCAAGGTGAGAACCAGGATCAGGGCATGAGTCTTCAATAAAATCGACAAACCGTTGAAAGATAAATAATTTAGCTAAACGATGGCTCGGAAATAGTAGTAGGTAAATGAGTGCATTGCCTCTTTTTCCACAGAAACTGCCTACACTGAATCCGTTGCGAAGTCTAAACAGTGTACTGGCATGATGACCAAACAAGAGAAGCACAACGCACCGGGAGTTCAGTGGGTGACACTGGATAACGGTTATCGGGTCTGGACTCAGCGGGTGGGCTCTGGGCCATTAAGGTTACTGACACTGCACGGTGGGCCGGGGTGTTCCCATGAGTACCTGGAATGTCTGGAAGATTTTCTTGCTCCTCAAGGAGTGGAGGTCATTTTTTATGATCAACTGGGTTCATGGTGCTCAGATCAGCCTGAAGATGGATCACTTTGGCAATTGGAACGATTCATTGATGAGATCGAACAGGTTCGGACGGCGTTGGGCCTGGAGGATTTTTACCTCTTTGGCCACGGCTGTGGTGGCTTGTGGGCAATTGAATATGCACTTAGGTACCAAAAATATCTGAAAGGACTGATTCTCGGCAGCATCACCGGCAGTATTCATTCCTATATGGCTCATACCAAGCACCTTCGGGAGCAGTTGCCACCGGAAGTGGTCGATCAAATACAACCATTCGAAGCAGCGAACGATCTGGACAATGAAGAGCACCCTTCTCTTTTGATGGAACATCTCTATCGCAAGTACATTTGCAGATTGCCGAGCTGGCCTGAAGCCCTGAACAGGGCCTTTGATCACAGGAATCTGAGTGTTTACAACACTATGCAGGGTAATAATGAGTTTGTTTTTACCGGCAATCTGCTGGGCTGGGATCGTTGGAATGATCTGGCCGGGATCCGTGTTGCAACACTGGTACTGGCTGGACGCTACGACACTACGGCGCCGGACGATCAGAAGCAGATGGCTTCCATTCTGCCTCACAGCAGGCTGGTGCTCTGTGATAACGGCAGTCATTGCTCTATGTGGGATGATCCGGAAAATTACCGGCAAGCGCTCGTGGATTTTTTGAAAGATGTAGAAAGCGGAAGAATATAACCACTGCATGGAATGGGCTTCAGTGATTCTTACTAAGACATTGTCTGAATGATCCGATGACAATAGCAGATATCAGAAAAAGTCCGGAGGTTGACCGAGAACAGGCAACCTCCTGCCTACATTAATGACTTGAATCAGCACTGAGAACAAGGAAGGCACAAGGATTGTGAAAATTTCGCGCAATTATTTTTTACCCGTTGCGGCTTTAGCCACGGTAGTGGCTTCTGCCCAGGCTAATGAAATTCAACCGGAGGCTTCGGCCGCAGTTCAAAAAACAGGGCTGACTCTGACCAATAACGTTCACAATATCATTTTCAGTCGTAATCAAGGCATTCGTCGTGGTTTTAGTTATGGCGACCAGTTTGTCGATGGTGCAGCCTGGGGTCAGCTTCTTTATACCGAGGGTGAACAGGAGGCTGTTGCTCAGGAAATGGGCTTCAAGAATCAGGTGGGAGGCATGACGCTGGGAGTGGACGGTGAGCTGGAAGGTAATATCAGATTCGGGTTTGCCATGACCTTATCCAAAGCCTCTATTGAAATGGATGATGGCGCCAGTACCCGTCAACAAAGTTATCTGACCTCGCTCTATGGCAGCTGGAATTACCGAAGACTGTCCATGAACGCCATGGCATCTGTGGGAAGTGGTTCCAACGACAGTAAAAAAACAGTTAATGGCCAAAGAGTGAAAGGCGACTTCAAGGCTGACCAGTGGGGCCTCAGAGTCACTGGTAGCACCGCCTGGCAGCTGGGTAGCTGGAGTCTGGTGCCTCGGGCTTTGTTCAGTTATGGTCAGCTTCGGATCCAGGATTATTCTGAAAAGGGAAACTCCGGGTTCGAGCGAAAAATTGAAAATGATGACTACCTCACAGCTGAGCTGGGTGCTGGATTCAAGTTTAACGGAGCCATTTGGGGACGTCAGACCGTCTTTAAACCTGAGCTGACACTGATGGGCTATTACGACTTTATTTCATCCGGAAGCGAATTCAAAGCGACCTACCTGGCTGACGGCTCAACTCTCAAAGTGGCTGGGCAGGACAGGGACCCCTATCGTCTCACTGCAGGTCTTGCTTTTGCCGTCAAAAGTGGTCATCACTGGACACTCAGAGCAGGATATGACCATAACTGGAGTCAGCACTACACCACCGACAGTTTTTCAGCCAGAGTGCGCTATGAGTTTTAAATCAGCTCGATTATTATGGGCCGATACTGCTCTTTCAGGCTTCGTATCTCCCTTGATGATGCGCAGTGAGCGCCATTGTCGGCTCATGGCTGTTTGAAGAATCTATTTTCTGAGCAGCCATCAAACTCAGGAACTGGAAACTTGTTGGAACTCTGCGCTGTTGATGATCTTGAAAACCCGGGAAGTAAAGGTTTCGAAACCGAAAAAGGCTCTATTTTCGTTGTCCGTCGAGATGAAGAGGTCTTCGTCTACGAAAACAGTTGCCCACACCTCGGTATTAATCTGGAATGGCAGCAAGACCGCTTTCTGGACAGCGAAAAGCGAGTGATCCAGTGCGCTACTCATGGGGCTCTGTTTCTCATTGAGTCAGGAGAGTGTGTGGCAGGCCCATGCCTTGGTGACAAACTGACCCTGGTTCTCTCAAAGGTGGAAAAAGGTGTTGTTTATCTGATCTGACATTAATCGGCCAGGTTGGATTTCTGCCTGAGAATATCCCTTCTCTGTTTTTTATCCGGACGGCGATCCGGCCTCGGCGCCATGGCACCGCGCATTGCCTTGCGTTGTTCTGCTGCCACCTCACGAGACTGGATGCTGGCCGCAGTCTCTTTGTAGAGTTGTTGTGCCAACTCGGCTTTCTGACGTTTGTCAGAGAGTTCCCGAACAATCACTACTCTTTCATCCCAACCGGTACGCAGTTTCAGCTGGTCACCTACTTTGGGCTCTTTACCGGGTTTGCAGCGCTGGCCATTCAGGTGCACCTTGCCACCTTCAATAGCTTCTTTGGCGATATTTCGGGTCTTGTAAAAGCGGGCAGCCCAGAGCCACTTGTCCAGGCGTACTTTGTCCGACTGTTTGTTGTGAACACTACTTTGCTTGGCCATTCATTACTCTCAAAAGTCATTAAACTGGTTTTCAAAGCCTAATCAAAGATGAATAAGCTCGTGAAAATCTTCAACAGCCTGATATTCACCAGTATCTTTAGCACCCTGTTTGCTGTCTGGGTAACGGATAGCCAGTAAATGGGCGATGCCATAGGTTTTGGCAGAATCCAGGACCGGCAGGCTGTCATCAATGAACAGGGCTCGTTCCTTGTCCGTTCCTATATCGGCTTCAAGGTTGTGCCAGAATGCCTGGGTTTCCTTCGGGTAGCCGTAATCATGGGAGCTGATCAATTTGTCAAAGTAGTGGGCCATGGAGAGTCTTTCCAGCTTCAGCGACAGGCTGTCCCGATGGGCATTGGTGATCATAATCACTTTCTTGCCCCGGTCGCGGATATTTTGCAGGAAACGGTCGGCACCGGGTCTGAAGCTGATCAAATGAACCAGCTCCTGCTTCAGAGCGATGATATCCAGGTCCAGCTCTCTGGCCCAGTAATCCAGGCAGTACCATTCCAACTTGCCGTATGTCTGGGCTACCCTCGGATGCAACTCTTCTTTCGACTGCTGCAGAGTAATGCTGTGTTTTTCGGCATATTTATGAGGCACATATTCCATCCAGAAGTAGTTATCAAAATGGAGATCCAACAGTGTGCCATCCATATCGAGGAGAACCGTATCTATGGTATTCCAGTTAATCATAATCACCTCGATATTCTTCTGTTGTCATAATGGCGTATCCAGACCCTGAACGGCAATCTTGCTGTATTATTGGCGCAAGGCTAAGTGAATTAAGTGTCCATCGACGTATGTAAGCAATGGCTTAGACACATATAATAACGGCTGAACAAGAGGCAGGGAATCATGTCAGAAAAACCGGTCATCAAAGCGTGTCGTGAAATTGCACGCACTCGTCTGTTCAGAATAGAAGAACTGGATCTCAAATTCTCCAATGGTGTTGAAAGAACCTATGAACGATTGGGTTCTTTTGGAACAGGGCATCAGGCGGTCATGGTGGTGCCGCTGCTGGATAATCATCGTTTTCTGATGATCCGCGAGTATGCCGGTGGTACCGAAGACTATCAGTTGACTCTGCCCAAGGGGTTGGTTGAGCCGGAAGAAAGTCTGCAACAAGGCGGTAACCGCGAGCTAAAGGAAGAAGTCGGTTATGGAGCCCGGCAATGGAAGTACCTGAGTTCATTTACCCAGTCACCCAACTACATGAAAAGCAGAATACACTCAATGGTGGCCTGGGATCTTTATGAAGAAAAGCTCGAAGGGGATGAGCCAGAGCCCCTGGAAGTGGTTGAGTGGTCCTTTGACCGCTTGCTGGAACTGAACGAAAGGCCGGACTTTTCCGAAGCAAGGGCGTTGGCTGCCCTGTTTCTGGTCAGAGAGAAAATTCAGGCCGGATGGCTGGAGAATCCTGATGTTTGACAACAAGCTGATTGAGTCCGTAAAGCAGATTGCCCGAGAGGCCGGAGAGGCCATCCTGACCCTTTACCATCAGCAAGATCTGGGTGTTCAGCATAAATCTGACAAAACGCCGGTTACTGTGGCAGATCTCAAAGCCAACGAAGTGATTGAGCGGGGCCTGAAGGCTCTGGACGTTCAATACCCGATTTTATCAGAAGAGTCGGAGCATACCGCTTTTACCGAACGCTGCCAGTGGGAACGCTATTGGCTGGTGGACCCCCTGGATGGCACCCAGGAGTTTATCAATGGAAATGGCCAGTTCACTGTGAATATCGCCTTGATGGAAAAGTCAGAAGATGGTCGAAGCTACCCGGTATTGGGTGTGGTTCACGTCCCTGATGAGAATACTATTTATTGGGGTGGCAGTGACCTGGGGGCTTTCAAGCAAACTGAGGACCAGCCTGCGGTCAGTATTACTCCAAGAAGTTTTCAGCCAGGAAAGGAAACTGTGGCACTGGGCAGTCGCAGTTATGGCACCGAAAGAGCTGCTGTATTTATTGAAAAACTCAGAGCGCTCTATCCCAATCTGGAGGTAAGGCCTGTCGGCAGTGCCCTCAAGAGTTGCCGTGTCGCAGAGGGGCTGGCAGACATCTACCCAAGGCTGGGGCCGACATCCGAGTGGGATACCGCAGCAGCTCAGGCGATACTGGAAGGTGCCGGAGGCTTACTGCTGGACCCTCACGGCAAGCGCTTTTCCTACAACTTCAAAGAGAGTCTGCTGAATTCCGATTTTCTGGTGGTGGGTGATCGAACTCAGGACTGGTCGAAGATCTGGAATGCACGGTTATTAATTGGTCTTTAGGAGTCTGAATAAGCCAAACCTGCCTGCCAGAGCAATATTCCCAAGAGGAGCATGCTACTGGAAGGCAGGTTTGGATAATGTAATGGAAGCCCCGTCTGGAAACTTCGCGGATTTTGCTGGTTGACACTCTTAATCTGTTAGGAAAGATAAAGTGGCCGAGTGATTTGTATTTTTTGTATTAAAAATCAATTAATTTAATACAAAATCTGATTTGTGTATCAGGTTCAGTACGCTACCGTTATTGTGTATTAAATATTGCAATTTTTAATAAAAAATTTTGTGTTGGATACGACAGACACAAAAGGATTTATATATTAAATATTCTTTTTTTTAATACACAAGGTTTTGGCATGACCCCGTATATACCTGATACGCTTCCCCTTCAAGGTCTTGATTTCAGCCGTCTCATCACGCTGGTTGGTGAAGCTAATGCGGCACTTGCTGAATACAGTGGTTTGCTGCAGGGAATCATTAATCCTGCGGTCATGCTATCGCCCTTGATGAATCAGGAAGCGGTGTTATCATCGAGGATTGAAGGGACCCAGGCCACGGTTGAAGAGGTGCTTGAGCATGAAGCAGGTGCTCAATTTGACGAGAGAAAAAATACAGACATTCAGGAAATACTGAACTATCGAAAAGCATTGATGCTGGCTCAGGAGTACCTGGCTGAAGGGCGAACCATCTCTTTAAGCCTCTTGTTACAGTTACATCAGCTACTACTGGACAGTGTAAGAGGGCAAGGCAAAGCACCGGGTGCTTTTCGAAAGGATCAGAATTGGATTGGTCGAGCTGGATGTACCCTGGAGACCGCAACCTTTGTTCCCCCGGACCCCATAAAGCTGATGGATCATCTTGAAGCCTGGAATCATTATCTGGGCGAGAATGATTTTGATGTATTGGCTCAGACCGCCATTGTTCATGCTCAATTTGAACTGATACACCCATTCAAGGATGGCAATGGTCGTATTGGTCGTTTGGTTATACCGCTGTTTTTATACAGTAAACAGAGACTCTCCAGTCCTATGTTTTATCTTTCAGGTTATCTGGAAGCACACCGGGATGAATATTACGAACGGCTGAAGAGGATTTACCAGGAAGGCGACTGGACAGGATGGATTGAATTTTTTCTCAAAGCCACACTGATTCAGGCTAAAGAGAACGTTCAGAAAGTAAAAACGATCATGTCGTTATATGAGAAGACTAAAGTCAGTGTTCAACAAACGACAGGCTCAAAGTTCACTATGCAACTGATAGATACACTCTTTGACAGACCTATCTTTCAAGTGAACGATTTTGCTAAACGGTCTGGTATCAGTAAGCCTACTCTGCACGGTCTTTTGCGCCAGTTGCATGTGCCGGATGGTCCCATTGTGACGCTCAGGGAAGGATCTGGCCGCCGACCTGCAATTTATGCATTCCCGGAACTGCTCCATATCTGTGAGGGTTAAAAACAGTTCGCAGAAATCTATTATAATCTAAAACTATCTTATAAGATCTCAAGCATGGATAAGTGATTAGTGAAGATTAGGTGGGGCAGCTCGTTTACATGGTACAGACCCAATAACACTTTGAAAATCGGAAAGTGCAGGTGAGCTGCTTCCTGCCAGAAAGACCAAAGTTGGAACTTGTTACTACGACGTGTCTGAATTGATGGGCTACAGTAACGAAGCTGCGCCAACGCTTTGCTATTGCAGAGTATCCGGTCACGACCAAAAGCCAGACTTAGACAGGCAGCAAGAGTTACTGGAAGCCTGCTGTTCTGCAAAAGGTTGGCGAACTCAGGTTATACGAAAAAATGCTTGAGACTTTGCAAGATGTTGTTAGCTCACAAGATTGAACTCAGACCGACAAAACAACAAGCCGATTATCTTGATAGGGCTTGTGGTTCTCGTCGTCATGCGTTCAATCAACTGTTGGCACATTTCAATCAAGAAGGCGTTAAATGGTCAAAGAAGGCTGCGAATGAAAAATACCAAGAACTCAGGCTTGAGTTTCCCTGGTATGCCGAAGTCAGCCAACGTGTCACCAGGAATACAATCGACGATCTTCATGACGCCTTTACTCACTTCTTCCGTCGGGTGAAGAAAGGAGAAAAAGCAGGTTATCCAAGATTCAAGAAGCGAGGACTACACGACAGTTTTTCTCTCAGAGAAAAACCCAAGTTCGATGTTGATGGCAGAACACTTCGCATTGAGAAACTGAAAACCCGCATCAAGATGCGCCAGGAACTGAGATTCACCGGAACACCTTGTCAGGTGACGATCAGTAAGCGAGCCGGAAAGTATTTCGCTTCTATTTTGGTAGACACTCAGGATTACCACCCAAAAGCACAAAGCCATGAGTCTGTAGGCGTTGATTTTGGCATCAAAGGTTTAGCTATTTGTTCGAATGGCAAAACCTTTACTGCTAATCAGAAACTGAAAGGCTCTCTGAAACGCCTTAACAGGAAACAGAGGGCGTTAAGCCGCAAAACAAAGGGAAGCAACCGCTATGTGAAAGCCAAGCGAGCGGTTGCCAAACTGCATTACCGGATAAGTAACCAGCGATCAGCCGTACTACATGAGGTAAGTGATTATCTGACGTCAAGATTCAAAATAATCACCCTCGAAAATCTGAATGTCAAAGGCATGGTAAAAAACCGCAAACTGGCAAGAGCAATCAGTGACGCAGGTTTCGGTAAGCTGAGAGAACTTGTTGAATACAAGGCAGAGCTGAGAGGATGCCAGGTTGTGATTGCAGATCGGTTCTTTCCCAGCTCGAAGAAGTGTGCGGTTCATACTTGCGACTACGTAAATGACAATCTTACTCTGTCTGATCGTGAGTGGCGGTGTCCAAAATGTAAAACTCTGCATGATAGGGATTACAGTGCGAGTTTGAACCTTGATAATTACGGTCGAGACAGGTTACAGCTCGACGGGGTCGCCCAGACCCTAAACCCTACGCAAGAGTGGAGTTAGACACGATTCGTCGTGCATCCATGTCGACGGCGTAGATTAAGTCTACATAATTACAGATTATGTTAGATTTTTAGTAGCGGTAAAAACTAAATACTGCCATAAAAAACTAAATTTACCCGGAAAAAATGCCTGAAAAATAAATATTGGTCATATTTTGTCTATCCAAAATATAACGCTGGAGGGTGCCGGAGATTTACTGCTCAACTCCGACTTCCTGGTGGTCGGTGACCGCACTCAGTAATGATCGGAGATCTGGAATGCACGGGGGCGGATTAGTCTTTAGAAAACATAAAGAATCTTGTCGGCTTCCACTACAATGGGTTTGTTTGGGTCTTTCGTGACCTCACCTTTGATGATGGTAGGGGAGCGGAAGAGCAGACCCTTTTTGGGTATGTCGTCATTCTTAATCTGAATCTGGATTTCTCCGGTTTTATCTCGAAACAGGTAAATTGAACATCTAAGCTTCTTGATGATTTGACCGGAAAGTCTCACTAGCTCCTCATCGTCTCCGCTGTCGATCAACTGTTCGATGCTCTGCTTTTTATAATCATGAGCTTCTGCGGAAGCGGGCGGTGATGGCAGAGGCAAGTCGTTTTCTGAAAAGGCGGGCAAGGACAACAAGCAGAGGCCGCTGAAAATGAGTCCTTTCATAAAAATTATCCTTTGATCGTCTATTGTTCAGAATAGCTCAGTTGAATGGCTATCTATACCTGTCGCCCTTGAAGATACGGGGAGATCTCAAAGAAAAGTCCAGTCACTGAATGCAGCAGCCTGACCCCGGTATTCATCTTCCTCATCGTAGAGATTCCAGACCAGCGCCTGCTCAATCAAAAACCGTCGTCCGGTACTGGAAACCCGGATACCTGAATAGTTTTTGATGTAGCCGCGTTCACTGACTTCTTTGAGCAATCTGGCCCGCTCTTCCCTGTTGGGCTGCCCTGCAGAGTGCCTGGAGGGCATTTGAGTCAGGATGTTCCAGTCCATTTCAAAGAGAGACTGGGCACTCAGGTTGCCATAACAGAAAATCGGATCACTTTGTGTGCCATGAGACAACAACACTGACGAGTGTTCATACAGCTTTAAACCCAGTTCGGGGTCTTTCAGAGGCAGTCCGAAAAGCAACTGACCCGTCAGGGTAAAGTAACTGCTGGCCATCAGCAGGCCTTGTTGCTGAAGAAAAGGATCGTGCGGTGATATCATGTTTTGCCTTGTTGCGACAGTGAATAGCAGGAAAGTAAAATGAAAAAAAGCCTAAACGCTCATGGCTTAGTCGTAAAGAACTGATAAAAGATGAAATCGGATAATGAAGTACCCTGCACCTTTGAGACCCGGCAGTCGAATCGCAATCACAGCATTTTCTTCGGGTGTTTCAGAACCCTGTCACCCTCGTCTTGATCGATGCCTTGATGATCTGCGCGCTCAGGGCTTCATTGTGGTTGAAGGTCAGTGTCTCAGGTCGAACCATCATTATGTCAGTGCGCCACTGAAGAAAAGGGCAAGGGAACTAACTGATTTTCTGCTGGACGACGCTATTGATGCAGTTATGCCGCCCTGGGGAGGAGAGATTGCCATGGATCTGCTTTCAGTGCTGGACTTTGACCAGATAGCCAAAGCAAAACCCAAATGGCTGGTGGGCTTCTCTGATATTAGTACGCTGACGTCTGTAATCACCAGTCAATGCGGTTGGGCGACGGCTCATTGTACTAATCTGATGCAACTCCATCGTTCGCAGCAGGAGCCTTTAACGACCAACACTCTGGCTTATCTGGGAACTACTGAAGCATTCACTCAATATTCATCAGAAAAGTATCAAATCTGGGGAGCATCCTACGCTGAAAACCCCAATGCATTATTCAACCTGACTGAGTCCACGTGCTGGAAATCTATGGGCGGGAACCAGCAGGTTGTAGAGTTTTCCGGTCGTTTGTTGGGAGGCTGTCTGGATACCCTGTGTCATCTCTTAGGGTCAAACTATCTGGATTTAAAAGCTTTCCAGCAGAGATACCCTGAGGACGGAATTATACTGTTTCTGGAGAATGCAGAGTTTTCTCCCACTGCTCTGATCAGAGCGTTGTTGGGTCTGAAGTACAGAGGTATCTTTAACCTTCTGAATGGGCTGTTGATGGGTCGAAATCCACCTGATGAGCATCATGGTCAATCCCTGACTTATCATCAGGCACTAAGTTATGTCCTGGAAGGTCTTGAGATACCTATTATCTACGATGTTGATATCGGGCATCTACCACCTAATCTGACCCTGATTAATGGGACCCTGGCAGAAGTCAGTCTTATTGATGGCAGAGGCAGGGTTCAACAGAAGTTGATCTGAAGCAGAAGGGCTTTTTGTATTAATTCAGGGGCACAAAATATCCAACATGGGGAAGTAGGTTGAGAAACGCCCTTTATTTCTTGTGATCAATCGTCCTTTTTCAACGGCTGCCTGTGCACCAATAAAAAAATCAGACAATACGCCACTTTTCTTACCGCTCCTGCGACGATATTCAAGGTGCTTTTTTGATGCCAGAAATAAAGTTCTATGGCATGGAGCCCTGAGAGTAAGATTAAGATCCTTAAGTAAAGACAAAGCCTCTTCAACTGTACGTAGAGGCGCACATATTTCAGAAAAGGCTATTGGGGATATAGATAGCTCCTCGTATTGTTCCAGTGCTGATACAGCCCACTCGTAGTGAGGTGCTTTTGTATCAAGCACATCTACAACGACGCATGAGTCTAAATAGACTACCGACATATCAGATATCCGACCGGCTATCGTCTATAAGTTGATTGAATTCTTCCCGGCTCATATCCATTGAATATTTATTGTGTAAATTACGAATATCCACTTTCTGGTTTTTGGCGGGTGTCAGAATGATTTCTCCATGATCATTGAGATTAACGCTTATTTCAGTTTCCTGATTAATGCCCAGCTTGGCTCGAATATCTGCGGGAATGGTAACCTGACCATGCTGATTAGTTCGTACGATCCTCATAATTTTGTACCTATTAGAATCTATTGAAATATATTAGATCACTTTTACAGTGCGTGACACTCTTTCAGATTCTGTTTACATCCTCGGGTGATCCCGGGGTGCCTATCAGCCGCAAGCCAGACGAGCCAAAATCAGATCTCAATTCATTCAGCACGAGAGGATGTTTCTTTTCCGGACGAAACCAGGTGTTGGGTGGGTTGAGTTCATGAATAGTCTGGAATGTTAGCAATACTATCCTCCATGTTAGTTTTTTTCTGGAACATTTAAGAGGAAATGTCATCTGACTCTATATGTTGTATTGATGAACCCTTCAAACTCGGAGATAACTATGGCACCAATCGAGATCAAATCGACTCAACCGACTCAACAGAGTCAACCGGCTTCACAACAAACGGTAAGACACATATACCGACTTGAAAGCAAAAAACCGCAATGTTACATGGCAGCCTTTGGCTTCACTGTTGGTGCCTTTTTGGGGCGCCCTTGTGATGGTTGCATTCTTGGCTTAATAGCTGGCTGTCTTTTCAAACACTCCTTAACATCCTTCAACATTTATGAACGAGATGTTGAGGTGCAAAATATCGAAGCGAAAGATATTGAAGTGAAAGTTATTGGCGCGGATAAGATTGCCAGAGATTGAGACTGTAGAGAACTTTTGCATGAAGTTCAGCGAGTTATATGCCAGTTTGAGCGAGTTGGGCGTAGCAGGTAAGCTCGCTGCCAAACCATGGTAGCACCGGCAGAGATTAGTTTGACTGATAAGGCTCAACACCGTCGCCCAGGTAGCGATTATTTTCTTCACGTATTCTGGCTGCCGCATCATCGTAAAGAAATGGCAGGGTGACATAGCGGGTGCCAC
The DNA here is from genome assembly GCF_049310145.1 of Endozoicomonas sp. ALD068. NCBI lineage: Bacteria > Pseudomonadati > Pseudomonadota > Gammaproteobacteria > Oceanospirillales > Endozoicomonadaceae > Endozoicomonas > Endozoicomonas sp. ALD068. The sequence goes on along the minus strand of NZ_JBLYNU010000004.1, from coordinate 5,065,257 downwards.
TGGTTACCGGTGTTGCTGCATGCATAAGAGAACAGGAAAAGACAATGGCACCACCTGTGGGGGGCTTATAGCGACGGTTGCCGTATTCTGGAAACCACAATTCTCCCCCTTCGTATTCGTCACTATTCAGGTTGATGCTGATAGCGAATCGCCGGTGTGCAGTGCCCTTCGTAGTGTTATCCCGGTGTTCTTTGAAGAAGCCCGCATTGCTGCTGTCGTAGCAGGCAACAATATAGCGCTCAATGCGTGTGGCCTGAAACTGAAAAGCTTTGGCTATTTCGGGAGTGAGGCGGGTTCTTATTCGATGTTTCAACGCTGCCTGCAGGTTTTTATCGTCAATACTGAGGTCGGTTCGACGTTTGACATGGTTATCCTGAAGTTCCAGTGTCTTGCCGCCAACGGTTCGCATAAAGCCCGAAGGCTCCGGCTGCCCTTTCTGATAATAACGAACAAGGGTTTCGCAAAAGTCGCTTTCCAGCACCCTGGGCACCAGCAAAACCGGAGCCCAGGGTTCTATATCTGGAGATGAGTGATACACTGGGTCAGGCAGCTTCTGCATAGTTGTTATAAAAATATCAGGCTCGTCAAGATTGCCTTTGGCATAGACACGAAGCGTTGGGTCCAGAATTAACCAATAAGGATAGAAAATTTCTTGCTGTTCTGAGCGTTTGTCCATGGCTCCATATTGCCTGCAAACAGTTCCTCCTTCATCGTAAAAAATACGTTGATTTGGGAATGCTTTCAGTGCCTGGGGGTTGTGCAGGTCTCTTTGATTCAGGGTGACTGCGAAACGGACGCTTTTGTCGTCACGAGTCATTAAGTTTGATTGACTGACTGCTTCCAGAAACTTGATGACCGGTTTTGCGGAGCAGTCTCCGAGAAAGACCAGTCCGACAAAACGTCCGCCGAGACTGGAAAAAGCAAATTGAGGGTTGTTGGTTGTGTGAGCGTGGAACCAGGGGGCAGGTTCTCCCCATGAAGGTGATTTATTGTTCATTTATATATGCGTTCTAATTTATTGATAATTTTTTTATTTCAAACCTTATTAACTATCGACCAGTTTCTGTTAAAAAATACTTTGCACAGCTTTTTGAGGACTTAACATGGATGTACTGGGGCTTGTGCCACAAGGGCTCGAATTTAATGGCAATTCTGGTGTCCCAGCGAGTTGCCTTAAATTGCCATGAGAGCCCAACCGATTGATATCAATGGGTTAAAACTGTCCGAAGCATTGTTGCTGACGAGGCAAAAAATTAAAATACAAAACCTTCATCCTCCCAAACTTCTGCTACTATCACTGGGTCAATATTGATCAGAAAAACGAGCGCTTTATCAGGTTTCAGTGGCGGGTGTTTCGACCCCGAAAAACAGGGTGTGACTGTAATGTCGTCAGGTAAGTTAGCGAGTATTTTTGCAATTTTGTGCTCAGTGGTAACGGCAGTTTATGGTTCTGATCCGGAAAAGAAAACTGCAGTAGTCAATGCGGGCAGTACCGGTTCAAGACTCTATATCTATGAACATTCCTCAGACCCTGCCAACGGAATTCCTGTTATCAAGAACAAAACGCCAAGCAAAATAAAAGGAGGCGTTCATGAAGAAAGTGTAGATAGTGTGAGTGGCTATCTTGATCGGCTATTCGATTCAGTCAGCAAAGAAAATATTAATAATATTTACTTTTATTCAACCGCCGGAATGCGGGTAATCAGACCTCAGAAAAGAGCAGCTCTGAATGATAGAATTGAAAAATGGTTAAAAGAAAACTTTCCTTCAGCCACTATTGAAGTGGCGACAATAACAGGCAGAAAAGAGGGACTCTATGCCTGGCTGGCGCTGAATTATGACAACTCGCGCATAAAATTACAGGGAGACACAGTAGGTGTTCTTGACCTGGGCGGTGCTTCTACACAGATTGCTTATGAGGTAGATAAGGATGAGGATTTCACCGTTAAGATAAACGACAATACTTACAAGCTTAAGTCAGAAAGTTTTTTGGGTTTAGGGCTGAATCAGGCAATAAGCCAATATTTGAACCGGGCGTCATGTTTCCCTATGGGCTACCCTTTGCCAGATGGCAGAAACGGAACTGGTGATTTTATTACCTGCACTGCGAAAGTTAAGCCGTTGATTACAAGAGTACAAGAAATCAACAACTATATTGGATTTCACCCTCCCCGAAATACGCACAGTTTTCTTGCTATTGCAGGATTTGACTATACCGCAGCAGAGTTAGGTATTAGTAAGGATTTTTCCATTGCCAGTCTGGATGAGAAGGGTAAGACGTTTTGCGATAGTGCCTGGAATGACCTGAAGAGTGGAAAAACTCCTTATCCGGTCAATTCTTTCTTATGGCATTATTGTTTCGATGCAGCCTATGAGAAGGACTTGTTAACATTTGGGTATAGGTTAAACACCAGAAATACTCCTATTAAAATGGCTTCCAGTATTGGCTATAAATCTGATTGGACCATAGGCGTTTTGTTTAACTCTTTTATCACCTCGGTTAATAAAAAGGAACGAGAGTATCATACTGAATTCTTCAGATCAGAGAATTGCATGCACAATAGTGCAGCTTCTTCCATGTCGTTTTTTTAGACCACTGCACCTGCTCTTAAATGGCAACATCAGAGAGTCAATGATTCGGACGATTTTTAACTCAGTGGTGCCTGGGGATTGGTGATCAGGGCGCTTTCAGGCAGCTCGGAGAGACGGCAGATTTGCGATGACATCCGAACCCTTGTCACAAGCATCGGCACATCAATGTTAAGTACCTAACCAGTTGGTTTCGCATATTCTGGACGGCGGCTTTTTCCATCCTTCTGCGTTCCAACTCTGGTTGCGTAGCTATGGCTACGCGCCCGTCGTTGCGCCTTGAAGGATGAAAAAATCCACTCGCCAGAATATGCGAAACCAACTGGCCAGGTACTTAAGTCGTCAAAAAAACTGTTCAAAGTATTGGTTAAATAGACTGTCTTTTATTTTTTGAATTAATAAAGTTAGCTATCTATACCTACTTAATAGGGGTTGTATTTTAGATAGATCGCTTGTTTGTTTGTGACGATAAATATTTATCAAGATTTATAATTTTTAACATCATTACACAAGGGTGTAATCATGGCTGATGATAGCAGTGCCAGTAGTGAGCAGCAGTCGCAGACCTCTAGTGATTCCGAATTAAATTCAGACGTCGACACAAATCTTGAAAAAGTTCGATTTGATAAACCATCAAAATCAGTTGTCAAATCAGTGTCAGCTGATACCCAGTATCTTTTAGACTTTAATTCCGACGACGTAAAACTGGAAGTCAGGGGGCCTGACTTTGTTCTTGTCTTCCCAGATGGTGTTGAAATCACCTTGTTACTTGCGGGGGTGATGGCTGCAACAGAGCAAACACTTCAATTTAAATTCGCCGATGGCTCAGTTATCAGTGGTGATGAATTCATTTCCAAATCCAGTTTTGTTGAATCGGAAGATGTACCTGTTTCTACTCTGAAGGGACAGGAGAGTGAATCTGAAGAGGAAGAAACGCCATCAGGCAAGGAAACGGAAGAAACATCATACAGTGAAACGACTGATTCAAAGACTCAATCAAAAGCCAGCAAGGAAATAAAAAAGAATGATGAGGCGTTTAAGAAAAAACCTGTAGAAGAGGTAGAACCCCGGGATGATGATTTTACCGACACGGCGCAGGCAACCAGCACCAGCTCGTCTTCTTCGCCTCCGGTTGAAGAAGTTACTCCAACAGAAGCTGCTTCAACAACGGAAGGTACCAGTAATCTTACATTCTCGGTTTCGGTGACCAATGTCGGTTCAAGTTCTGCAGGTCAGCTCATTATTGGTGGTGGCGGCAACAACTCTTCGACCAGCCAAAGCGATCCTGAGCAGCATCTTGAGATTGAGCGCTTTGGTAGCAGCCTGGACGGAGACTCTGATGTTCAGCTCAATTACAACAGTGGCCTGGAAATTTACGGTGAAGATCCCTTACTTTTTACTGACTCATTAAACAGTAAGAATCTGGTTCTGCAGAATGATGCAAATATTAATGATATTGCAGCTATTTATGTTGAAAATATGCCCGATGGCTGGGGAGTTGCCGGTGGCGCGACTGAGGGTGACGGAAGCTGGCTGCTGCCGAGTCTGACCAATTTTATTCTGACCTACCCTACTGAAACTGACAGTCAGGTGGTGGATCTTTCCTTTAAACTGGTTCTCAAAGACGGTTCAGAAAATGAATACGTCATCCCTGTTATCCGCCGAGATGCCTCCGATCCGGGTGAACTCACTCTTTCCTCATCGGAACTTTCCCCCCTGGTACTGGATACCAGCCCAACCAGCGACAATATAACAACAGGCGACAATGATGACATCATTCACGCAGGCGTTGGTGATGACATTGTTGATGCGGCAGGTGGTGATGATTTTGTTTCCGGCGGTATGGGTGATGATCAGCTCGATGGCGGGGCGGGTTCTGACACTATTCAGTTCAGCTATGAATATGGTGCCAATACGATAGGGCCTGAAAGCGGTGTCAAAATAGACCTGGGCTCCGGGTCGGTGACTGATGACGGCTATGGCACTTCTGATGCCATTAGTAATTTTGAGAATGTCATCGGCACAATCCATGACGATACCATCACCGGTAGCGAATACATTGACGCCGACAACAGTGGTGATAATACGCTTGGCGGCCTTGCCGGCGATGATGTTATTAGCGGTTTGAGTGGCGATGACTTTCTGGTAGGTGGTGTCGGCACAGATACTCTCTTCGGCGGTGCCGGAAGTGACGTACTGGACGGTGGGGCTGATGATGACAATCTATCGGGCGGTGCGGGTACCGATATCCTGAAAGGTGGCGCCGGCGCAGACAGCCTGGACGGTGGCGCAGGTTCGGATACGGTGGATTACAGTGATGAAACCGGTTCTGTCACGGTTGATCTGGCAGGGTCGACCGCCACCGACGGCAATGGTGATACAGACACCCTGACCAATATTGAGAACATTACCGGTAGTTCCGGGGATGACCAGATTTTTGGTGATTTTGGGGCAAACGTTCTCAACGGAATGGATGGCAACGACACTGTCTCTGGTGGTGACGGAACGGACACCATAAATGGTGGTAGCGGTAACGACTACATAAACGGTAATCAGGGTGACGACCTTATTGATGGCGGTGCCAATGATGACATCATCCATGGTGGTTTTGGTAACGATTCCCTCAATGGTGGTGAAGGCATTGATACGCTGGATATGGTGGGGACGGTAACCAGCCTTTTCGATACACCGGATGATATCACGATTGACCTGAGTACCTCACCGGATGGAACCGGTTCCGTTACGGTCAACAAGAGTTATGGGAGTGGCCTGTTCACTGGTGTTGATACCATCACTGGGTTTGAGAACATCACCACGGACCATGGTAATGACACTCTCACGGGGAATGATCTCGATAATGTGCTGAGCAGTGGTCGCGGCATTGACAGGCTTGATGGAGGGAATGGTCGGGATACCCTTCAGGGCGGTGCTGATGATGACACGCTAATCGGGGGCGCCGGTAATGACATTCTTGAAGGCGGTGACGGGAACGATGTCCTGGATGGTGGTTCCGGAAACGATGATCTTCGAGGAGGTGATGGCGTTGATACGGTCAGTTTTGCTGCTCTTTCCAGTGCCGTCAGTGTTGACCTCGGCGATGGCCGAATTTCCGATGATGGCCTAGGTGGCACAGATACTATTCAATCTATTGAAAATATTGAAGGTACCAATCTGACGGGGCAGGGCGACACACTGCTCGGTGATACCGGGGATAATGAAATATTCGGTCTGGACGGGGATGATACTCTGGGAGGTGGTGGGGGTACCAACAGGCTGGATGGTGGTGCCGGGAGTGATACCGTCAGTTATGGCAACGAGACCAGCGGCGTTACCGTAGACCTGGATGACACCCTGAACCCCGTTGTAACAGCGTCGGGACAGGACACGTTGATTTCCATTGAGAACCTTTCCGGTGGTTCCGGAAACGATTTTTTGAAAGGAACTTCAACTGAAAATACCCTCAGTGGCGGCAGTGGTGACGACACGCTGATGGGCCGGGGGGGTAATGATACGCTGGATGGTGGTATTAATGGCCAGACGGGTGACTGGGTCGATTACAGTGAAGCTTCGTCAGCGGTGATAGTGAACCTTTCCGGCACAGATCACACGGCTTCATACGGCATTGGTGCCAATGCTGCTATCGACGGTGACGGCGGAACCGATGCCCTGAAAAACATTGAAAATGTCACAGGCTCTGCAGGAAATGATGTTCTGATCGGCGATGAGCTGAATAACCACCTGCAGGGTGGCGATGGTAACGATACCTTCGTGGGCGGAAATGGTAGCGATATCTTCGATGGTGGCAGTGGTTCGGAGAGCGATACGGCTGACTATACGACAGTCACCGGAAATATTGTTGTTGACCTGGAAAATGATACGGCCAGCAATGATGGTTTCAATAACACTGATACCCTGACCAGTATTGAGAATGTGCTGGGAGGCTCTGGTGATGATGTTATTAGCGCCGGTACGAGTAATGAAAGTAATGTGCTCCGGGGCAATGCTGGCGAGGATCAACTGTCTGGCGGAGCAGGCGCAGATATACTCGACGGCGGTGATGGTGATGACAGACTGATTGGTGGCTCCGGAGCAGATCAGCTGATCGGTGGGGATGACAATGAAACCCATGGCGATACAGTTGATTACAGTGCCGCTGCCATTGGCCTTCAGGTTGATCTGGCCAGCGGGGTGGTGGCTGATGATGGTACTGGCAGCCAGGACACTATTTCAGGCATAGAAAATGTCATAGGCGGTTCCGGTGATGACCAGCTAACCGGCAACAGTGATGCTAATACGCTGACTGGCAATGCCGGTGATGATGTCCTCAATGGCGGCGGGGGCGAAGACACCCTGCTGGGAGGGGATGGTGACGACCGGCTGACCGGCGGCAGTGGCAATGACACTCTCAATGGTGGCATCCAGACAGCCAATGGTGATACAGCCGATTACAGTGCTGACTCAACCGATCTGAATGCGGATCTGGATACCGGTATTGCCAGCAGCACGCTCAGTGGCAGTGACACATTGGTAGGTATTGAAAATATCACTGGCGGCAGCAGTGATGACCGCCTGCTGGGGGACAGTTCCGATAACCAGCTGTCCGGCGGTGCCGGGGACGATGTGCTCACTGGCAGGGGAGGCAGCGACACACTGGATGGTGGCACCGGGAGTGATACCGCTGACTATTCTGCAAGCACCGGCATTGTTACTGTTGCTCTGGATGGCTCATTAACCAATACCAACGGCATTGATGCTAGCACGGATACCCTGATTGATATTGAGAATGTTACTGGCGGCAGCAACAACGACAGGCTGGTGGGCAATAGCGATAACAACCTGCTTAGCGGCAATGCCGGTGACGACCTGCTCCGTGGTGGTGCCGGTAATGACACTTTCTATGGAGAGACAGAAGCTGCGGGAGTTAATCCTGGCAGTCAGGACACGGATACCGTCAGCTATTCACTGGCAGCGGCAGGGGTCAGTGTTGATCTCGCTGCCAATTCAGCCAGCGATGATGGCGACGGTGGCAGCGATCAGTTGTATGGCATTGAGAATATAACGGGCAGTAATGCTCAGGATAATATCAGTGGTGATGCCGGGGACAATGAGCTTAAAGGTGAAGGAGGCGATGATATCCTTGCCGGTGGTGGCGGTGATGACGTTCTTGATGGCGGCAGTGGAACGGCTGACCAAGCGAATTACAGCAATGCAGCCAATAGCATCAGTGTAGATCTGGCTGCTGGCCAGGCTCTGGATGATGGGGATAGCGGTACCGATACCCTGATCGCCATCGAAAATGTCACTGGCAGTGATCACAATGACGATATCCGGGGCTCTTCAGATGCCAATACCCTGAGCGGGGGGGATGGTGACGACCTGCTCTTCGGTGGTGCCGGTAATGACGTTCTTGATGGAGAAAGCGGCGCTGATACCGTGACCTATGACGACTACGGTCGTTCGGTTATCGCAACGCTTGCAGATGCTGGTGATGGCCAGGCAACGGATGCCGGTGGAACGGAAACCGATACCCTCCGCAACATCGAAAACATAACAGGTAGCAGCAGTTATGGCGATACGCTGACCGGTAACAGCAGTGACAATGTTCTGTCCGGCAATGGTGGCGATGACATTCTCAGTGGCGGTGCAGGTGCCGACACGCTAAAGGGCGATGACGGCAATGACACGCTTTCTGGTGGTATCGGGGCGGATAATTTCGATGGTGGTGCGGACGTGGATACGGTCACTTATGCCGGAGTCTCCGTTGGCGTCACCGCTAACCTTCGGACTGGCCTCGGTAACGACGGTAGCGGTGGTAGTGAAACCTACAGCAATATCGAGAACCTGATCGGGGGCAGCAGTGACGATACCCTGACCGGAACTGACAGCTCCTCCCAGGGTAACGAACTCTCTGGCGGAGCCGGTGACGACGCTCTGACTGGCGGTGCGGGTAACGACATTCTGGATGGTGGCAGTCATGGTGTAGCCGGCGACACGGTTGTCTTCAGTGATGGCAGTAGTGGTGTCACGGCCAGTCTGGTTGATGGCCAGGCCACTGATAGCGAGGGCGGCCAGGACGTTCTGCAGAACATTGAAAATTTAACCGGTACCAGCAGCGATGACAGTCTGACCGGTGACGCATTAGACAACGTGCTTAGTGGTAATGCCGGTACAGATACATTGCTCGGTAATGGCGGTGATGACACCCTCAATGGTGGTAATGACAACGATATCCTGGTGGGTGGGGCCGGTGCAGATACCCTCAATGGCGGAGCGGGCAGTGACACGGCGGATTACAGTGACAACACCAGCATTGTTACGGTTGACCTGTCACAGGCGAGTAACAAGGTGACTGAAGGCGGGTTCATTACCGATATCCTGAACGACATCGAAAATGTTACCGGCGGCTCCAACAATGACACCCTGAGAGGTGATGATGATGCCAATGTCTTGACCGGCGGGGACGGTGACGACCTGCTGGTGGGTGGCCGTGATGACGATGAGCTGGTCGGCGGTGATGGTATTGACACGGTGGACTACGGTACCAGTAATCAGGCTGTCACCGTGAACCTGAACCTTGGCACTGCGTCTGATGGCTTTGGTTCCTCGGATACATTGAGTGGCATTGAAAAAGTTATTGGCAGCGACCATGACGATAGCCTGACCGGAAATAACGATGATAATGAGCTGTCTGGTGGTCTGGGCAGTGACAGCCTCGTGGGTGGGGGCGGCAATGATATCTTCCGTGGCGGCAGTGACGGTGCCAGTGAGAACACTGTTGATTATACCGATGCGGCAGCCGCTGTAACCGCGAGCCTGACGGACGGTACAGCGACAGACGATGGTGATGGTGGCCAGGATACCTTCCACGATATCGATAATATTCGGGGTAGCAGCCACGACGATGTGATCATCGGCGACGCTAACGTCAATGATCTTTATGGGGGAGCAGGGGATGACACCCTGACAGGACGGGCAGGCAATGACCGTCTGGAAGGTGGGGGCAACACGGCGGTGGGCGATACCGCCGACTACTCTCTGGCGGCCAGTGCAGTCACTGTCGATTTGTCTATCGGCAAGGCGACGGATGACGGTGATGGTGGTGGTCAGGATGACCTGATCGGGATAGAGAATGTTACCGGCAGCGACGGTAATGATGTGCTGACAGGTGACACGGCTGCCAACAGGCTGCAGGGTGGCGACGGTGACGACAGTCTGAAAGGCGGACAGGGTGATGATTCCCTTGAGGGCGGTGACGGCTCCGATACGCTGGTAGGAGGAGAGGGAGTTGACACCATCGACGGTGGCACGGGTGTGGACACGCTCAGTTACGCTTCTGATCAGGACACCAACAGCGACGGTATGGGTGTGGTAGTCGATCTCTCTGCTGACCAAGCCACCGATGGCAGTGGTGCTACTGATAGCGTCACTAATATTGAAAATGTCACCGGCAGTGACTTTAAGGACACCCTGACCGGTGATGCCAATGCTAATACCCTGGCTGGCGGCCTTGGCGATGATACTCTGGCCGGTGGTGCCGGAGCAGATACACTGGATGGCGGAACTGAGGGTAGCGACGGCGATACAGCGGATTACACCGATGCATTGGGGGTTGTTACAGCAGACCTGTCAGGCGCAAACGATACGGCCATTGTTGATGGCGATGCCACTGATACCCTGATCAGTATTGAAAATATCACCGGCAGCCAGTTTGCCGACACGCTGACCGGTGATAACAATGCCAATACTCTGCTGGGCAATGGTGGTGATGACACCCTGATGGGGGGGCAGGGAGAGGACATACTGGCCGGTGGTGCCGACAACGACACACTGGACGGGGGATTGGATGCTGACACCCTCAGGGGAGAAGCGGGCGAGGATACCCTGGTCGGTAATGAGGGTGACGATATCCTGGAAGGCGGTGACGATGCAGACCGCCTTGAAGGCGGCACAGGTGCCGACCAGTTGCGAGGCGGCGCTGGCATTGATACCGCCGTATACAGCAATGATGCCAGCGGTATTACTGTGAACCTTGCTGATGCCGCGCCCAATGCCACCGACGGTTCAGGAGCTACGGATACCCTGGACAGCATCGAGAATATTGTCGGCAGTGCCAGTGCTGACAGTATTACCGGTGACAGCCAGGTCAACCTGCTTCAGGGGGGCAGTGGTGACGATACGCTGCGTGGTGGCGATGGCGACGATACCCTTCAGGGGGAAAATGATGCCGACACGCTCTTTGGTGATGCGGGCGATGACACTCTGGAAGGCGGTGGTGGCGACGATACCCTTGATGGCGGCCTCGGCAGTGACAGCCTCGACGGCGGTAGCGGTAATGACACTGTTGATTACAGTCTGATGTCCGCCAGTGTGGTGGCGGATATTTCCGGTAGTGTCGATACGGTCACCATTGGCAGCGACACCGATACCCTGACCAGCATTGAGAATATTAACGGCAGTGATCACCACGATACGCTGACGGGTGACGGCGGTGTCAATATCCTGCAGGGCAATGATGGTAACGATACCCTGAGCGGCAATGACGGTGCCGACCAGCTATTCGGTAACGAGGGTGATGACACCCTGCAAGGCGGCAGTGGCAGTGATACTCTCAATGGCGGTGCTAACGGGGAAACCAACGGTGATACGGTTGACTACAGCAGTCATAGTCGTGCAGTAACGGTTGATCTTGACAGCGGTACTGCCACCGATGGAACTGCCGATACTGACACCCTTGTCGATATTGAAAACATCACAGGCAGCGGGCTGGGTGATACCCTGACCGGCGATATTCACGACAACCTCATAGCAGGCAGCAGTGGTAGCGATACCATCGACGGCAATAGCGGTGATGACCACCTTCAGGGGGGCAGTGGCAATGACGTTCTCATTGGTGGCCTCGGCAGCGATACCCTTGATGGTGGCACCGAAACGGACACGGCGGACTACAGCGCGGCTATTGGTTCGGTCAATGCCAACCTGTCTTCCGGCACTCCTCAGGCGTCAGTGAGTGGCGACGCCACGGACACACTGATTAGCATTGAAAATCTGCGTGGCAGTAATCAGGCCGATACCTTAACCGGCGATAACAACGCCAATGATCTTCATGGCGGTCAGGACAACGATACCCTGACTGGCAACGGTGGCGTTGATCGGCTCTATGGTGAAAGTGGTGATGACACCTTGGTCGGTGGCGATGGTGCGGATACTCTCGATGGTGGTAGTGGTGGTGAAGCGGCAGGGGATACGGCAGATTACAGCGCCCGAAATACGGCGGTGACCATCAATCTTCAGAACCAGTCCCTGAACGATGACGGTAGTGGTGCTCAGGACACTCTGGTGGATATAGAGAACGTCACCGGTGGCAGTGCCGACGATACGCTCACGGGGGATGCCGCAGACAATGTGCTGACCGGGGGCGGCGGCGATGACATTCTGGTAGGCGGTGGCGGTCAGGATCGGCTGGTAGGCAGCGGCGGTTCTGATGTGGATACGGTGGATTACATTGGTGCTGCTGGTGCCGTGGTAGCTGACCTGTCCAACTCGCAAGCTAGTGATGATGGTGATGGCAGTTCTGATGATTTGATTGATATTGAGAACCTGATCGGTAGTAACAACGGAGACTCCCTGACCGGTGACGCTGAGGCCAACAAGCTTGAAGGGGGTGCCGGTGACGACACGCTGAAGGGTATGGGTGGCAACGATGTTCTGGAAGGGGGGGCGGATAACGACACCCTCAGTGGTGGGGCTGGCACTGACAATCTCATAGGTGGTATAGGTACCGATACGGCAGATTACAGTGATGCCCAGTCCGGAGTGACGGTTGATCTTTCCGCAGCCTCGAACCAGACTTCTGACGACGGTGATTCTTCCAGCGATACCCTGGACAGCATTGAGAATGTTACAGGCAGCCTGAATAACGACACACTGACGGGAGATAACCAGAATAATACTCTGAGCGGGCTGGATGGCAGCGACATCCTGTCTGGCGGAGGCGGGGCGGATACTCTCGAAGGCGGCAATAACGACGATACCCTGCGTGGTGATAGCGGTAACGACGCGCTGAAAGGGGGCAACGGGAGCGATACCGCTGATTACAGCGGAGTCACCGGCAGCGTCACTGCCAGTCTGTTAAATAAGCAGGTCTCCGACGATGGCGATGGTGGTCAGGATACTCTGGACAGTATTGAGAACCTTATTGGTGGTACGCTCGGCGATAACCTGGCGGGTGATAACCAGAATAATCGGCTGGAAGGTCGTGAAGGAAGCGATGTTCTCAGGGGCGGCCTGGGTGATGATGTATTGATTGGTGGCGATGATGCTGGTACGACTGACCGGGCAGATTATGATGATGCCTCGGCTGGTGTCACCGTTAACCTGACCACAGGCAATGCATCGGGCGCCAATGGTAATGACACTCTGAATGGCATTGAGGATATCAAGGGCAGCAACCACGATGACACACTGACCGGAGACAGTGCAGCTAATGTTCTGGAGGGGCTGGACGGCATCGACATCCTCTATGGTGAAGGTGCAGACGATACGCTCTATGGTGGTAACCAGAACGACACTATTTTCGGCGGTGACGGTAGCGACACCATTCGTGGCGAGGATGACAATGACACGATCAGCGGAGGTGCCGGAAACGATGATCTGGATGGTGGCGCTGATTTTGACACTCTGGATTACACTGACCACACCAATAACCTGACCGTAGACCTGAACAACTCCACGGTTAACGTCGGCTCCAACAATACCGATACCATCAGCAATTTTGAAGCGGTCATTACTGGCAGCGGTGACGATACACTGACCGGGACAGCGGATGCCAATACCCTCAGGGGGAATGTCGGCAATGATACTTTGACCGGTGGCGATGGTGCCGATTCTCTCGAAGGCGGAACCGGCAATGACGTGTTTATTGAGGGGGGTGGCAGCGACATTATCGATGGCGGCGATGATATTGATACTGTGGATTACAGCTTGCTGGGTTCAGGTCAGTCAGTTCAGGCAACACTGGTTCTGGGAGGGGACGGCTCGGCTGTGTCGGGATCTGACACCGATACGCTTCGTAATATTGAGAACATCATTGGTTCTGATGCGGCGGATACCCTTACAGGGAGTAGCGCAGATAACCAGCTATCCGGTGGTTCGGGGAACGATAAGCTGACCGGTGCTGCGGGCGATGACACACTTGATGGCGGTGATGATACCGACACCGTTGATTATTCCGCAAATACCAACGCCCAGGCCGTTGTTATTGATCTGGCCAACCAGGCTATTAACGATGATGGTCTGGGAGGCAGTGATACCCTGAGCAATATCGAGATTATCCAGCTTGGTGCAGGGAATGATGTCGCCACAGGCGATAGTCATAACAATGAATTTTACGGCAACGACGGTACCGATACCCTCAGTGGGGCCGATGGTGATGACCAGCTCTACGGTGGTAATCAGGATGACATCTTGCAGGGGGGTGCAGGAACCGACTTACTGGATGGCGGTTTGGGTACTGACACAGTGGATTACACCGATGCCACCGCAGCCGTTGAAGTGGACCTCTCCGCAAACCGTGCCAAAGAGCAGGGTATCCTCACAGACACGTTTAATGATATCGAAAATATCTTGTCCGGTGATCACAATGACACTCTTATCGGCGATGGCGACGTCAACCGTATAGAAGGTGGAGCGGGTGATGACAGTATTACCGGCAATGCCGGTAATGACCAGCTGTTTGGTGATGACGGCGCAGATACCTTCTACGAAGGTGCAGGCAGCGATACCATCGATGGTGGCTTGGGTATTGATACGGTGGATTACAGCTCGGTATCAGGTGTTGAGCTGACGGTTGATCTTGATGGTGGCTCAGGTTCGGGGTCTGCCGTATTCAGTGGCGGCAATTCAGATGTTGATACCCTGGTTGATATTGAAAATATCGTCGGAACTGACAATAACGATACCATTACCGGAAGCAGCGAAGTTAATGAACTGGATGGTGGCGATGGTGATGACTGGCTGGTGGGTGAAGCTGGCAATGATACCCTCAGAGGCGGTGGTGGCACGGATACCGCCGACTACAGCTACCAGACCAATAACGTCCTGATTAATCTGGCAGACGATACCAATAATAATGATGGTCATGGTGATCGGGACAGTCTTGTTGATGTTGAGAATATCGTCAGTGGCTCCGGTAACGACACTCTGACCGGTGATTCTGCCAACAATACGCTTGATGGCGGGGCAGGCGATGATACTCTGTCTGGCGGCTCTGGCAACGACACCCTTACCGGTAATCTTGGCAGTGACACGGCGGATTATCGGGACGCTGTATCCAGCCTGACGATTGATCTTTCTGCTGGCGCTCCGATCAATGATACTCTGGGCGGTCAGGATACTCTCCAGTCCATTGAAAACCTGATGGGCGGTGACCATGCCGATTCGCTGACCGGCGACAGCATCAGTAATGTTCTCTGGGGGGGAGATGATAACGACACCCTGAATGGACTGGGAGGCGCCGATACTCTGGAAGGGCAGGAGGGTAATGATACCCTCGATGGGGGAGATCTTGACGACACCCTCAGAGGCGGTAATGGCGACGATACGCTGATCGGTGGTTCAGGTAATGACAATCTGCAGGGTGATGCCGGGACTGATACCGCAGATTACAGTGCTCAGACTCAGTCTGTCACCATCAACCTTCTTGATCAGTCACAAAACAACGATGGCCAAAGTGGCCAGGACACCCTCTCTAATATTGAAAACCTTTCTGGCGGCAGTAACGACGACACGCTGACCGGTGATAATGCCGACAATACGATTCGTGGCAATGCCGGTAACGATACCCTCAGTGGCAGTGGCGGTGCTGATCAGCTCATAGGTGATGCGGGTGATGATACCCTGCGAGGCGGTGCTGGCAACGACACCCTTGATGGTGGTCAGGGTGCCGGAGATACGGCAGATTACACAGGGCATGGCAGTGCTGTCACGGTAACACTGACCAGTGGCGGTGCCGGCAGCGGTACAGCCACTGATGCCGCCACCAGTGACATCGATACTCTGGCGGGTATCGAAAACCTCACCGGCAGCAGTAATGATGACACGTTAACCGGTAATGACCTTGCCAACACTCTTCATGGCGGTGACGGTGCGGATACCTTGATCGGTGGAGACGGCGCAGATACCCTGCGTGGCGGCGATGAGACAGCCGATAACAGCCTGAATGATACTGCCGATTACAGCGGCGCCTCCGGAGCCCTGACCATTGACCTGGCCAATGAAGAAGCCACCGATGATGGCTACGGCAACCGTGATGCAGTGATCGATATCGAAAGAGTAGTTGGCACTGCTTATGATGATTCGATTCGGGGGGATGCTGAAAGTAACCAACTCACCGGCGGTAACGGCAACGATACGTTTTATGGTGCTGGAGGGGTTGATACGTTTTTCGGCGACGCTGGCACTGATACTGCCGATTACAGCGATGCCGGTAGTGCTGTCAATGTGAACCTGCTTAATGGAGTAGCTACTGACGATGGCGATGGTGCCAATGACGTACTCACAGGCATTGAGAATGTTATTGGCTCTGCCAACGCTGACACCATAGAGGGTGATACTCAGGCGAACCAACTGGAAGGTGGCGATGGCGCCGATACTCTGACCGGTGGTGATGGCGATGACGTGTTGCTGGGTCAGGACGGTGACGACATTCTTGAAGGGGGCCTTGGTGCTGACACACTTGATGGTGGGCTGGGTAATGATCGGGTGGATTACAGCGCCTTCGCCGGAGCACTGACTATTGACCGCTCAGGAGGCGGAAATAGTTTTCAGGTCGATCTCGGTGGTGGCAATGTTGATACCCTGACCAGCATTGAAGACCTGGTGCTGGGTGCGGGTGATGACCATATCATCGGTGATAGTGGAGACAACCGTTATGACGGTGGAATAGGTAATGACAAACTGGAAGGCAGGGGTGGAAACGATACCCTCAACGGCGATGAAGGCGATGACACCATCAGCGGAGGCAGTGGCAGTGACACTCTCGATGGCGGTGAAAGCGCCAGCGATAACGATACCCTGGATTATTCTGACAATACCACAGGCCTGACGGTTGACCTGGGTTCGTCTTCGGTGGTGGACGGGGCCGATACTGACACCATTGCCAATTTTGAATCTGTGCTGGGTGGTTCCGGTGATGACATCCTGACAGGTACCGCAGAAGTCAATATTCTGGATGGTCAGGACGGTGATGACATTCTTTATGGCAAGGCCGGTGCCGATACCCTGAGGGGCGGAAACCACAGCAGTAACGGTGATACCGCTGATTACAGTACCCATGGCAGCGCAGTCACGGCTACGCTGACTGCCAACGGTAACGGAACAGCTAACGATGGTACCGATACCGACAATCTGGAAGGTATAGAGAACATCAGCGGCAGTGCTTATGGCGATACCCTGACCGGTGATAACAATGCCAATACCCTCAATGGTAATGCTGGTATTGATACCATTAATGCCGGTGGTGCAGCAGATACAGTCAATGGTGGTGATGGTGCGGACATAATTGATGGTGGTGCCGGTGCGGACACACTTCATGGGGACGCTGATGATGACACTGTCAGTGGTGGCGATGACAACGATACCCTCTTCGGCGATGCTGGCAATGACACTCTGAATGGCGATGCCGGGGATGACACTCTTTATGGTGGAACCGGTGACGATACCTTGGATGGAGGCAGTCATTCCAGCAATGGTGATACCGCCGATTACAGCGGCAAGTCGGCAATCACTGTTGATATGAACCTGGGCAGTAACCAGGTCAGTAATGACGGTGAAGGTGGTCAGGACACGCTGCTTAATATTGAAACTATTATCGGTACTTCCAACAACGACAGCATGACCGGCAATGCTGACAGCCACCGGTTTGAAGGGGGCGGCGGCGATGACAGCCTCTCAGGTGGCAGTGGCGATGATGAGCTGGTTGGCGGTGATGGCAACGATACCATTGACGGTGATGCGGATAACGATGATATCGAGGGTAATGCCGATAACGACATCCTGACAGGGGGTCAGGGTGAAGATTTCCTCAAGGGTGGCACAGGTCAGGATACTCTTTCAGGTGGAACCGAGAATGACACGCTCTGGGGTGAAGACGGTGATGACACTCTTGATGGGGGCGGCGGTGATGACTCCATCAACGGTGGGGCAGGAACCGATACCCTGTTATTAACCGGGGCAACACAAGCGGTCAATATTGATCTTCAGGCCGGTACGGCAACCAACGATGGCTATGGTACCAGCGACTCCAGTATTACCAATATTGAGAATGTTACGCTTGGCGCTAACGGTGGCGTCGTCACGGGTAGTGCCGATGATAATGTGCTGACCGGAAGCACTGGAGTCGATCAGTTCCATGGCGGTAGCGGCAATGACAGGCTGGAGGGCCATGACAACGATGACCTGCTCTACGGAGATGCCGGTCAGGACACGCTGTATGGTGGTGCCGGAGCAGATACCCTTGAAGGGGGTACGGAAAATGACACCCTCTATGGCGAGGCAGGCAATGATACGTTGCGTGGCGATGCCGGTCAGGATCAGCTCTTTGGCGGTGTCGGCAATGATACTCTGGAGGGGGGGAATGACGACGATACCCTCGAAGGTGGCGCCGATGACGATACCCTCCACGGTGGTGACAACAATGACACGCTGCGTGGAGAGGCCGGTGCTGATCAGCTCAACGGTGACGCTGGTGATGATGTGCTTGAAGGAGGGGATGGCATTGATACCCTTAACGGCGGTGATAATGACGATACCCTGCGAGGAGGAGCGGGAGGCGACACGCTGAACGGGGATTCCGGTGATGACACCCTGGTTGGCGGAGCTGGTAATGACAGTCTCGACGGTGGTGTCGGCACAGCGGACTGGGCCGATTACAGCGACGCTATCGGTGATGTTACCGCTGATCTCAGCGACCTGGTTGGCACCAATGCCGAAGATGGCCAGGGTTTCAGCGATACTCTCGTAAATATTGAAAATATCCGTGGTGGTGCCCATTCTGACGACCTGACAGGGGACGCCAACGCCAATCACCTGGTGGGTAATGGCGATAATGATACCTTGTCCGGTGGTGATGGTGCGGATCATCTGGAAGGCGGTGACGGCAATGATTATCTGACGGGCGGTGCCGGTGCCGATACGCTGGATGGCGGTGAAGAGGTCGGAGACAATGATACCGTTGACTATGCCAGTGAAAGCTCGGCAGTCACCGTAGATTTGTCCAGTGTTTTACAGACGGCAACCGTCAGCGCGGTTACAGACACCCTGTCCGGTATTGAAAGTGTGGTCGGAGGCAGTGGTGACGACATTCTCACCGGTAACGGCGACACCAATGTATTGCAAGGCAATGTGGGTCAGGACACGATTGAGGGTGGTGCCGGTGATGATACGCTGCAAGGTGGTGCTGATAATGACACCATCAATGGTGGTCTGGGCGATGACACTATTGACGGTGGCAGTGGTAATAATGACCTGCTTGACCTGAGCATGGCAACCCACACCATTAACCTTAACCTAGGTAATGGAAGCGCCACTCAGGATGGTTATGGCTCATCCGATAGCAGTATCACCGGGATTGAAGACGTTACCGGAGGTGGTCAGGCCGATGATATTACCGGCAATGCTTTGGCCAATATTCTGCGTGGAGGGGGGGATGCTGATCTTCTGAAAGGTGGTTTTGGCAACGATACTCTCTATGGTGACAGTGGTGCAGACACGCTGCAAGGCAACGCCGGTGACGATGACATATATGGGGGTACCGGTAATGATACGGTCAGCTACGCTGACGGTGGTGCGGTTAATGTCAATCTGAGCACTGGCATAGCCACCGGCAATGGCACCGATAACCTTTACGAGATCGAAAATATTACCGGCAGTTTCTCCGACGATACGCTGACAGGTGACAGTGGCGATAATACCCTCGATGGCAGCTCGGGAGACGACATACTGATCGGTGGTGCCGGTAATGATGTGCTGGAGGGAGGAGCTCACAGCAGTCTGGGTGATACGGTTGATTACAGTGGCGCTACCAGCGGCGTGACCGCTAATCTGACCAGTGAGACAGGCAGTAGCGTTGATCAGGGCACCGATACCCTGAAGAATATTGAAAATATTATTGGCAGTAGTCAAAACGACGCACTGACCGGCAGCAGTGTCAGCAATTCGATCAATGCGGGTACCGGCGCAGACACCATTTATGGCAGTGATGGTAACGATACTCTTGATGGTGGTGGCGACAGTGACACGGTGGATTACAACACATCCCACTTCAACAACTCTGGTAGTGGTTTAACCATCACTCTTAACGGTTCTGCCAACGGCACTTCTGTTCATGGTAGTGATACTGACACGCTCAAAAATATTGAAAATGCCACTGGCTCCGGTAACGCCGATACCCTGATCGGAGACAGTGGCAATAATACCCTCAATGGTATGGCTGGCGACGATATTCTGGAAGCAGGCACCGGGACAGACACTCTCGATGGTGGCACAGGTTCTGATACTGCGGATTACAGTGGCCATGCTAATTCCGGTATCACGGTTGTGCTCAATGGCAGCGCTAACGGTACCGTCAATGATGGCACTGATACAGACACTCTCCGCAACATCGAAAATATTATTGCCACAGATGGCGCCGATACCATAACGGGTGATGATGAGGACAATACCATTAACGCCGGTGATCAGAACGACACGATCCACTCAAGTAATGGTACCGACATTCTGGATGGTGGCAGCGGCACGGATACTATCAACTACAGTACCAACAGCAGTGGTGTGACCGTCACTCTGGCTGGCGCATCTGATGGCTCAGTAGCCAAGGGTGGTAATACCGATACTGTCCGTAATGTGGAAAATGTCGTTGGTACTGCTTTTATCGATACCATGACCGGTGACAGCAACAGCAATAGTCTCAGTGGTGCTGGTGGCAACGATATATTCTATGGCAGCGGTGGCAACGATATTCTGGATGGCGGGACAGATACTGACACCGTGGATTACTCGGCGGATACTGGCGGTGTCATTGTCACTCTGGCCGAAACCGGCAACGACGGTACAGCCACCACTTCTGCGGGCACGGACACCCTTCGTGAGATCGAAAATATTATTGGCGGTAGCGGGGACGATTTGCTCATCGGTAACACTGCCAGCAACGACCTTGATGGTGGTGCCGGTGATGACACGCTTCGCGGTGGTGCCGGTGCTGATATGCTTGATGGCGGTGATGACATTGATACTGTTGATTACAGTCAGGATTCAGGTGCAGTTTTTGTTAATTTAACAGGAGGAAATGCCACAGATGGTAGCGGTGGCATCGATACGTTGACAGATATCGAAAACATTACTGGCTCCGACAATGCATTAGGCGACCAGCTGTATGGTGATGCGTCAGCCAACACCATCAACGGGGGAGATGGAGGAGATACTATTTTCGGTGGTGCGGGTGCTGACACCATTAACGGGGGAGACGGCGACGACAACATTAACGGTAATCAGGACGATGACACCATTACGGGTGGCGCTGGCGATGACATCATCCACGGTGGCTTCGGAAACGATAAATTAGATGGCGGAGCTAATACTGCGGCGGGCGATACGCTGGATATGGTGGGTAACGTCACCGGACCTGGTGACACACCGGATGATATTACCGTCGACCTCTCTGCCACTGCAGATGCTGATGGTTACATCACAGTCAACAAAAGTTATGGTGGCGGAGCCTCTACCGGTAATGACAAGGTCAAGGGTTTTGAGAATGTCACTACCGACCACGGCAACGATACCCTGATTGGTGACAGCGCCAACAATATTCTGAACAGTGGTAGCGGTAATGACACACTCCGGGGTGGAAACGGAAGCGATACTCTCATTGCCGGTTCCGGCAACGATATTCTGGAGGGTGGTGCCGGGGCCGACATACTGAACGGCGGGGACGATGAGGATATTGTTGATTACAGCAGTGAATCCAGCGGCGTCACGGTTAACCTGGACACTGGCGTGGCCACCGACGGTGGCGGCAGTAACGACACCCTGACCAGTATCGAGAAGGTGCTGGGCTCCAGCAGTGGAGATAATCTCACCGCCTCCAGCACGATAGCTAACGTACTGGAAGGTAATGCGGGTAACGACACCCTAACGGGCTTTGCTGCTGATCAGCTTATTGGCGGAGCTGGTGACGACACTCTCAATATTGATCTGGCAGCCCTGCAAAACAGCGCCACACAGGTAGATGGTGGAGCTGACAGCGACACGCTCAGTCTTAATAACGGTGGCAGTTGGGATCTGGGTAATTACACCAGCCTTATCGATAATTTTGAAAAAATTGATTTCAACGGAGGAAGTGCCGATACCATCACTATCTCAATGGATGATGTCGGTGCACTTTCCGGAAGTAACAGCCTGACCATTGATGTTGATAGCAGTGATGGTATTACTGTGAATGATTCGACCAGCAGTGATACCAGTGATGCCAGTCAGCACATTTACCATGACAACAGTGGCAATACCATAACAGTCAACTTCCTCTGATGGATTCAGGCCAGTAGGTTCAGAGGGCGCCAGGATAAATAAAAGAGCGCCTCGTATGCTTAAATTTCACCTCAAAGATTGTTTCCTCAGCGTTTGCCATTATATGGGTGCCGATGTTGTCAGTGAGGATTTAGAGGCGCTCACACGGGAAGGTCAGGAGTTTGATCATTGGCGTCTTAAACAGGCCGCCGCCTACTGTGGCCTGGACATGAGGAAAAAACACAGCGAACTCATTGATATTACAGAAGATGACTTACCCTGCATCATTCAGTTAAAGAAAAAAAAATTCATGACTATCACCGAAATTCGCAACGGTGAGTATTTTGTGGCGTCACGAAAGTACCCTCTGGGGTTATGGCTGTCTTTGTCGCGATTGTCATCGGTTTATACCGGCACGATTTTCTGTTTCAGTGAACACAAGGAAAAAGCCACTGCCAGCAAGCTATTGATGCCTTCCTGGTTTCGCACACAGATGAACGAACTCCGACCTCACTACGCCCAGGTATTGCTGGCGACCGTGATGGTCAATCTGCTGACTCTGGCGCTACCGTTATTCACCAACATGGTGTTCGATAAACTCATCCCAACCTTTGCTACAGATACGCTCCTGGTTCTGGGGATGGGTATGCTGGTAGTGGTTATCTTTGATTTTGTCTTGCGCTGGCTTCGCACTTATTTTGTCGATGACGCCTGCCGGATTATTGAAAAACGCAGCGAACAGTTCATCATGGGGCGTCTTCTTCAGTTGAAACAAAGTGAACTGCCGGACTCTGCGGGTCGCATTACCCATGCCGTGGAAAATTTTGCCCGGGTTAAGGAATTTCTGTCCGGAACGATAGTGTTATCACTACTGGATGCGCCATTTTTTATTCTGTTTACACTGGTAATAGGATTGATCAGTGGCGTCATGGCACTCATTCCTCTTGGCATTGCGGCCTGTCTGATACCGATTGCGATATACAGTTATCGAAGTACACGACATCGTGCCAGTCAGCTGACCCGGGCCAATAATGCCAAAAGTGCTTTTCTCTATGAAGTCAGCTCAGAGCTGGAAGCGATTAAAACACTCGGTGCAACACGCAAGACTCAGGCGCGCTGGCGAAGTCTGGTAACCCTTTCTGCCTGGGCATCGCAGGCCAGTAAACAGTCTAATGTTTTGCTAAACACGCTGGTGGCAAGTGCCAGCCAGAGTGTGGTCATCGGTATGCTTATTGTGGGTGTATTCCAGATACATAGCGGTAACCTTTCTTCTGGCTCCCTGTTTGCCTGCATTATTCTTGGAAGCAGGGCTGTTGCGCCATTGATGAGTCTGGCCATGGCAGTGAATCGCCTGAGCTTCTCCATCAAGGCGCTAAAAGAGATTAACGAACTGTTAGGTCTGGCAGGAGAGGATGACCTCAACGATAAACTCAATGTTCCAACCCTGAAAGGACTGATTGAATTCGATAAAGTGTCCTATCGATATAAAGCCACAGAACCAGAGATTTTGAAAAATATCAGTCTGAAGATCGAGCCGGGGGAACGAGTCGCGATACTGGGGGCTTCCGGCTCAGGGAAGAGTACGCTCATCCGCATGATTCAGGGACTGGTGGAGCCGACTGAAGGTAATGTTATGATCGACGGTCGCAATCTGCAGCATCTTAACCTGGATCATTACCGCAGCCATTATGCTGTGGCACCGCAGAAGCCTAGTGTGTTCGCCGGAACACTGAAAAGTAACCTGATGCTCGGACAGCGTGCAGCATCTACTAAAAAGCTGGACGAAGCCTGTCATGGGGCTTGTCTGGATGGATTTGTTCAGAAGTGCTCCCGGGGCTACGCCCATGAAATCATGGAACGGGGCGAGAATCTCTCCGGTGGTCAACGACAGGCGCTTTGCCTGGCTCGTGCGCTAGTGCGTCAGAGTCGTTTACTGATCCTTGATGAACCAACCAGTGCCTATGACAATTATAACGAAACACTATTCTGTCAGCGTCTTCCGGGCATCCTGAAGGACGACCAGACACTGATTCTTATCACGCACCGGCAAAACCTGCTGCAATTGGTGGACCGGATTATCGTGATATCCGAAGGTCGTATTATCGGTGACGACAGTCGCAGTCGAGTGCTGAAAGAGCTGAATTATCAGCGGTCAGCAACATCATCAGCACCGACTGCATAATCAAAAGCTCTTTTAATGGGAGGGAGCGAGGTGCGTTTCAGTCTGACTTTTCCCTGCCAGCGACCCGCTTGACCCGGCTGGATAGCCGGATTATTAATGCCGATGTAATAAAATTGCTGTGCCTTGCCTGATTTCAGCTTCGGGAAGGTATGCTGCCTGATCAGTTCGCCATTGGGTGCAACGAAACTTAATGTTACCTGATCACCCATTGACAGCCCGATGAATCGAACCCAAAAAAACAGGCGCGGGTTTTTGTCACCCGAACCGTCATTAAAATTTCCGGTTTCAATCGCCTGGTAGTTGTCCGGGGGGGTATGACTGAAACCATGATCCAACAGCCAACCCGGGAAGTAGACTATCTTGTTGCCTGCGATCCCGAGCCACTGACTGTTGAGGGTATCCCCACATTTGCCTCTGTCCGGTTTTCCTATGAACGGGTCGATCGTCTTATTGTGATGTGTCACCTGAAAATGAACATGGGGAAATTCGGTTAATCCGGACAGGCCGATTTCACCCAGTGGCTGTCCCTGGATAACCCGGTCACCTTTTTTGATGGTCAGACTGTCTTTTTTCAGGTGGCCATAAATTGTGCGCCAGCCGTCCCGATGCTGGATAACAACGGCATTACCCAGACCGATCTGTTTTATTTCCTCACGTCTTGCCGGGTCCAGATAAGTATCTGTAATGCCATCTCGTGTCGCGACAACCTTGCCATTGGCTGCTGCCAGCACAGGAACGCCCTTATCCATTTGAGGCAGGTTGACCAGCCTGATGTCGGTACCAGAGTGGCCGTCATAGGTTTGCTGACGGCACTGGTAGTCGCTGAAGCCAGCAGTGGGGTCATGATCAACATAGTTCTGGATAAAGCAATCAACACCATATCGACAAGCCACCGGGAAAATAAAATCCGGACTCTCGTCAGCCGAAGCGGCCAGACTCCAGACCAGAGCAATGATATGCCGATGAGCTCTCATTGCTCATTTGCCTTTAATTCTGGCTCTTACATCCTTAATTGCTCTGGACATGGAGATGAACATCTTTTCCATTCGTGATTGTCTGATTTGGCTGTCCTGATTATCTTCCTGAACCTTATCGGAAAGTGCCTGTAACTGCTGAGAGACGCCTTTAAGTTCGGTAGCAGAGGCGTCTGTTTTCTGCGAGATGAACGCTTTTAGCTCGGAGACCTGCTCAGTGGTTTTCACATGACTACGCCCCAGCGCTCTCTGCTCATCCAGCAGGGCGTTGACAATCTGAACCAGCCGATGCTTGCTCTCCTGGACGGCCCCCAGTGCTTCTGTGCTGGCATCGGTCTGAGTCGTGAACAACTGTCGTAGTTTTTCTGATTCCTGTAGTTGCAATTGCGTCTGGGCTAACTGATTCGATTGAAGCTCGGCAGAAGTTTCAATATGTTGTTCTGCTCGCAGTAAGGATTCAGACAGCTGAGAGGTCTCAGTCTTCAGCTCAAGGTGGTTATTTTTGAGTAAAGCGATCAGGCTTTGCCACTGTCTGTCATTTGCAG
Organism: Endozoicomonas sp. ALD068; assembly: GCF_049310145.1. NCBI lineage: Bacteria > Pseudomonadati > Pseudomonadota > Gammaproteobacteria > Oceanospirillales > Endozoicomonadaceae > Endozoicomonas > Endozoicomonas sp. ALD068. Next base: position 5,039,410 of record NZ_JBLYNU010000004.1, on the reverse strand, counting down.
ACTGAATGCTGATTTTCTTCAGAGTATTGGCGATGGTGCCGAGCTGGGTGGTAATCTGCTCCAGTTGCCCGTTTCCCAGGACTGGAGTGGCGGTGGTTGCAGCCGCTCCACCATTAGAATTTCTCTCAACTGTGTGCTCAGCCAGCCAGTTTTCCATGGCAGAGGTGAAGTAATGGCCAGCCTTGTCGAGACTGAGCAGAAAAATACCCAATACCAACGAAGTGCTCAGTCCCATAAGGGAAGAACCGAAGGCGGTGCTCATTCCGCCAAGAGGTCCTTCCAGACCCCTGATCAGCTTGATCAGGGTTTCCATAATATCTCCACCATCTAGCCCACCCGCCAGATCAGACAGGATGCCCCCGATGGAGCCAATGGTGATGGTCAGACCGAGGAAAGTTCCAAGTAGCCCGATAAAAACCAGAAGATCGGTGAAGTAGCGAATGAAGGCGGACTTTTCACTCATACTGTCTTGCAGGGAGTCTATCAGGGCCCGTGTTGCAGGGGCCGAGAGTCGGATAACACCCAGAGATGCCACGTTGTTTTTGAGCAGGGTGACGGTTGGCCCCATCAGGTGCATCTTCAAGGGTACGGGTTCATTCTGCTCTTGCTTGTTGTTATCTCTTTGGTCGTTCTTATTGTCCAGATCGTCTTTGCTTTGAAACAGGATCTCATCCAGTTTGGCAACCACCAGAACATCATCTTTGAGTTGAAACACATAAAGGAAACAGAGCACCGAACCGATTATGAACACCGATAAAATCGTACCGTTCAGGGGCAGGTTCGACATAAGTGCCGTGATAAAAAAATCCCTGGAAAAATACACCAGAATCAGACTGGCTACGACGACAAACTGCATTCGCCTTATGAAGCTCACTATTCTTTTCGGGTCGGCAATATGCAGCTCAGACATGTCCTTATTATCCTGTTTTGTCCGCGTTGCCCGTTGTTTTCTCGCTTTTCTTCTGAAGCATCATTCCGATTCGTCTGCCAGACTTCGTACAGTATTGATGACATCGTTCAGGTAATAACGGATTCTCAGCGTGCTTTTGTAATACTCAAACCGGAACACGGCACTCTGGACTCTGCTGTTGTGGTAATCCCCCTGGGCTGTGGTGATGTCCAGCAGGGTCTTTTCACCCAATTCAAATTCTTTGTAATAGAGATCGACAATTTCACGGTTGGTTTCCAGTGCTTCTTTATTGACGGTCTTCTCATCTTTTAACTTCAACATCGCGCTGTAAGCTTCCCCTGCCTCTTTTTCCAGTGCCAGTGTAGCCTCTCGTAACTGATGATTAGCCCGCATCACTTTGGCATTGTTTTCATCAACATTGCTTCGGGCCTTGAAGCCGTCCCAGATGTCATAACTCATTGTGATACCGGCAGCCTGTGTGGTTGACCATTTCCCGTTGGTATCCAGAGAATTTTCCCTGTTGGTTTCAATTTTCAGGTTAAATTTGGGATAAAGATCGGAACGGGCTTTGTCTCGATTTTCTTTGGCGAACTCAATGTTTTTTTTGAGAGACTGGATCTGATAACTCCGGGTTGTTGCAAATTCGACCAGTTCCTTCGGGGTTTGCTTGATTACCAGTCCGTCCATTGAAGGAATTGTCAGGTTTTCTGGCTCAATGTTCGTCAGGCTTTTAAAGGTTTTACGGGCAAACGTCAGGTCCGTCTGATACTGGATCAACTCAAGCTGGGCATTCTGGCTCAGACTGGTCAGACGCTGAACATCAGATTTGCTGGACGCGCCTGTCTGATTTCGAGTTTCAAGGATGCCCAGAAAACGATCGTAAAAGGCTATATTCTCCTTGATATAGCCGATCACCTCCTCGAGTTTCAGTATCTCCAGAAAGGTGTTTGAGGTGAGCAGCACGAGCTGCTCACGCCCGTTATCAAGATCCTGTTGGTAGGAATTCAGCTTGTATTTTCTGGCGCTGATCTGGTTGGAAATCCGGCCAAAGTCGTATACAACCTGATTAAGTGTTACGGATGATTTGCGTTTTTGCTGCCAGTTACTGTCTGAATTGTTGCTCTTGCCACTTTCTAACTGAAGGGTAATCTTCGGGTGGTAGTCGGCATAACTCTTGTCCAGTTGTGCCTTTCCAACCTCAACCGTAGACTCCAGAGACTTCAGGGTCGGGTTAATCGCCAGTGCTTTGTTAACCGCTTCAGGTAACGATAAAGCACTCACCGGGGAGAGAAACAGTAATGAACTCACTCCAAGCAGACTTTTTAGTTTCATAAAATTTGATCCTGCCTGTCCTGTTTTTTTTTGCTGCTTACCCGCGTTTTCAAAATGACTCTACACGTCTCAGAGTCTTATTCGGCTCACAAGACGAAAACTGCAAAGGATGGTTCCTTTTTACATTCAGCTTTGGGTTGACGGTTATTAAGAAACAGATCAGACAGGCGATAGATAGTCAGACAATATCCTTCCCGCACACCTGCTACTGGAGCACCATGGCTAAAAAAGTTGAAAGCAACCCATGGCCCGGATTTGTGGATGCTCTGTCGACCACTCTGCTGGTCTTTGTTTTCCTGGTTGTTGTGTTGGTTATGGTCGTTTCTGCGCTGAGTGTTCAGGTGGGGTTTGATATTGCGCAATCATCAATTGAAGCTGAACACGCGGCAGCCGGTTCAACCGAAGGGCAGGAAGCGGGTCAGCAGGCTTCGGTGGAAGCGGATATTGAGAAAGAAATCGTTTCTGAAGCCCTGAGTGTTAATTTAGAGAGCCAGGTATCCACAGAGATAAAAAGTAAACTCATTCGTATAAAGTACGAGGATTTCAATTCACGGCTTTCTGAAGCCGCAAACAAAGAGCTGCAAGACTGGGTTCAGGCAAACATGGATGATTTTCAGGGTAAAACGATCCATGTTATCAGTTTGCTCAATAGCAGAAGTCTGGCAAAAACGGTTTCTTACGAAATTGCCTTCAATCGAATCTCTCAAGTTCGAAAAATTCTTCTTGATGCAGGTATGTCCGCTGAATTTATCAAGATCAGACTTGACGAATCCGGTACAGAGCAAAGAAACCAGGTGGTTATCAGGGTGTTGGAGAGCGAATAATGATGAAGCCGCTGTTAACCCGAATGCGGTTTCGTTCGATTTCCCGCTATTCCGTTATTTTCACCATCACTTTTATTGTCCTGTGTTTTCTGGTTTGGTCAGCCATTGTCGAAATAGACGTGGTTGTCAAAAGTCATGGCCGGGTGACTACTTTCAGCAATAACCGTGTAGTTGAGCATCTCGAAGGCGGTATTCTCACCGAATTGCACGTGACAGAAGGGCAACGGATTCACAAAGACATGGTGTTGTTTTCGGTGATGAATCCTTCTCTGACCGAAAATATCAGCATTTTGAACCAGAGACTCATAGGGCTGACCGCAAAAGCGCAACGATTGTATGCGGAAATGACGGGTAAAGAACTGATCACTGCCAGTAAAAAAACGGCTCGAAATAACGAGCACTACCTTAACGAACACGAGTTGTATAAAAAACGTGCCAGAAAGCTCAGCGAACAAATCTCCATTGTTCGGCAACAGATTAGCAAAGAGGAAGCCCAGCTATCTGAGCTTGACCAGGTCATTAAGGATATGAAAAACGAGCGGGCAGTCGCTCAGAAGCAGTTAGATATATTGACGACGCTTCTCAGAGAGGGTGCTGGTTCGATTCATAATCAACTGGAAAAAAAGATGGTGTTGCTGAAAATCGAGACCAGAATCAACCAGTCAACGAAGCAGATTCCGGTCATTAATGCCAACCTGTCTGAGCTGCGCTTAAAGAAAACCAAGCTGATGACGGATTTTCGTGAAGAGGCACAGCACAATTACAACAAGGTCCGATTAGAAATTACCCAGATTCAGGCACAGATTCGTTCTTCCAGTGAACGGGAGATCCGTAAAAAAGTGGCAGCACCGGTTACGGGTACCTTGCATACCCTGCATGTCAATACTATCGGCGAGGTTGTCTCACCGGGTTCGATATTGGCGGAGATAGTCCCGGATGGCGTTCCCCTGATGGTCGAAGCCATGGTGGCCCCACATGACAGAGCCAGAGTCTGGCCCGGTCAGTCGGTAAATGTTCGGGTTTCTGCTTACGATTACACGACTTATGGTTCTCTAAAGGGCAAGGTTCTGGAGGTGAGTGCTGACACCTATTTAGATAGTGTCACGGCCAAGCATTACTATAAAGCGATGATTGAGACGGAAAGCTCAGGGTTTGGTGAAAATAATCAGTTGATTCCCGGCATGACCGTTGAACTAAATATTCTGGCAGGCAAACGCACGCTGCTCGGTTATTTACTGGGGCCCTTGTCTGAATCCATTGAATTTACTGCGACATTGTAATTCAAATTGTGTAAATACTCGTGGCTGTCATCAGGATATCATTAGACCACTTCACTCCTCTACTTCTTATTCTGAGTAAAGTAAAGGCTAGGCTTTGTTTTACACTAAGTCCAATTGAGCAGAAATAAGTTAATTGGACACGATAGATCAGTGACTTAGCGTCGTGCTGTGGTCTGTCCGGAAAGTACACTTAACTTGACACAAGCCGGTTCAACCATCCTTTGTCTATAATATTTGCACGCTCTGTTGCAGGCTGTAATGCTACAACGTCCCAACGGAGGTGTGACGGGGCAATTAGCACCAGAGATACCGGCAGGGCTTCACACCTTCAACCCAATAAAACTCTTGCTTTTGGTGGTAATTGGGCTGACGTACAACATCTGGTATTTTTGAATGAGTATTGAAAGAAACTTAACATTTTGAATGATTTTAAGTTGACTTACCCACCTGATGAGCTAGTATTTCGGGTAACACGGCCCCCGCCTCTTCGTTGCTTGCAACCTACGCGGGGGTTCTTATTTTTACCTTCCTATAAGTCCTTTCCACCCATCCTGTAGCCCGATATCGTTTATTGACACCTTCCTGTCGGACTTGATTTCAGGGAATTCATCCAACTGCTGTATAAGTCTGTCGTGCCATTTCGTGGCAGGGCAAATAATACTCAACAGGTGAGCAACAATGTTGATCAGCAGAAAGGGTTTGGATATCAGTTCATTCTTTCCAAGGTAATGGTCACACCAGCTAATCTCACCCGGAGCGGGTAATTTCGGCTGATCAATCACATTGCGATTCCAAGGGCGGCTGTGGTGAGCGCAGAGATTACGAAGGTAGTTCAACGAGCGTAACCAACTGGAAAATACCTTGAAGTCTGTCACCCCATACTTTGAGGAAATTTTCCTTTGATCAGGCACTTTCATCATCGAAAACAGCTGCGACATGGCCCCGAAGTCCCAGACCTCTATAGCAACCCAAATGGGTAAGTCTGCACCATGATTGTGACGATAATGCTTAACGAAATCTTCCTTTGATCGTTTCAGCAGATTTTCATATTTTTTCAGCCAGTTAGCATGTCGCTTATTTTTTCCTGCAAACGTCGGATGAAACTGGTCAATATTCTTGTAAGCGTAGGTATCTCGCTCACCGAGCAAATAAGCGATATCGACCCTCAAAGCCACTTCAATCCGTTCAAGTGCATCCAGCATCAATTGCCGTAAGTTCTTATCAAAAATATAGAGATTCACGGCATCAGAAAAGTGTGTGTTTGCAACAAACTCGTTTTCTTTAACCACTTGGAAATTTGGCTGAATGCGAAAGACCCGGAATGGATAGAGGTAGGCACTCAGCCGGTAATAACCAATGCGCTGGAGATGATTAAGTGCAGCAGTTTTGTCTGAAACCACCAGATTATGGGAGACCAACAAATCCAGTTGTTGCTGGAAAGTTTTCCAGGGACGTTCGTAAACCATTGAACCTCAGTATTTATGCCTGATTTTTTATTTGGCAACCTGCCAGCGTGTTATTCACTAACAGGATACTATAGTGACCTGCTAGATCCTGCACCAACATAAAATATCAATATCAAGTGACTTTAATCCCTTATATCCCAAGCCCGTTTGAGCACCCTGACGAACGATCAGCAAGCAGTCGGGGTTCAGAATGGATATATCTTGAAATACCTGCTCTTCAAGCTGGTTTTCGTTATCCAATGGAGCAGTGGGCAGGTTTTGCCCATTTTCCAGATGCCTTGTTGTATTGCCATACTGAGTTCCTTGCCTCACTGTCAGGCGACTGCTTGTTCGACCATTGCATTGGCCAGTTGTAACTGGGTGGTTTGAGTTTGGTGGATTTGGGATTTTAGGGTGTTGCAAAACCCCATCAACTCATTAACTTTTGAAACGATGCGACTTTTCTCTTTCGCAGGTGGTATTGCAACTAAACACCCTCTGAGTTGTGTTTTGTTGATGGATGCTAGGTTGGTAGTTTGTTTACTGGAACCTGCAAAATAAGCCCTTGCGAACGGAGCATTAAGATACATTTCAATCCAGTCTTCGCTCTGTTCCTTGAGGAAGATTCGGGCTTTGAAGACATGGTTCTGATGAGCGACATAAGGTAGCTCTCCAGACCAAACCGATGTACGACCTACTTTGTCCCAATCACCACCTTCAGTAATGAGCAAGTCTCTGGGGATAACTTCGTATTTTTCCTTTTCCTCGATTGGAATTTCAACTTCCTTTATCACAGTTAGATCAAGCGCACTACGCTGCACATTAGCAACTCGCAAATACGGAACAGAAATCAGGTTTCTTCCAGCTAGCTTGCGACCCTTGGTGATACCACTTTGAATATCCACGATATCCTCAAGCTGAGCAAACACCCAACCAGCGGGCAGATTAAAGGGCTTTTCTTCATCGGTAATCACTGGCAACGGTTTCTGCTTCTTAATCTTCTTGTCTTTCACTAACTGCGCTTTCTCAGCCGCAATTTTTTCCAACAGTACTGAAGCCGGTTCATCTTCCGGATTCTGCGGCACCAGCCTGCCCATTACCGCCAGTTGCAGAACGGTTTGTTTAAGCTGGTCAACGCTGTGGTCGGTGGTGAACAGGGTGTCGAAATTCTCGGCAATTCTGGCCCAGTTTTCAGCCACTTCATCGGCAGTAGTGCTGTTGGTTAAGGTGGCTAGCAGTTCTTCCACCAAGGTTTGGTGGGCGGTGATGCTGTTGGTTTGTTGTTGTTCCAGTTGGTCGCATAAAGTCATTAGTTCGTTGACTTTTGCTGTTATACGAATGAACTCCGCTTCTGGGGGAAAAGCAAAAAGAATTGTATTCATCTTTGCTTGATTCATCTTGGGTTGAGCAGTACCAGTAACATAAGATTCCAGTGAAATAGCATTGATAAAAAGTCCAAGATATATCAAAAATTCTTCTGTTATACCGTCCAGTACATGGGCATGGTTGTTTACCCAATACTTACCATAAGCCATAAATGCAATGGGAGTTGATCGATTGATTAGGTTTGCACCATCCTCCCCAATTAGCAAAAGCGGCTTATCAAACAAGTAGCCATCAATTGAATCAATCACCCCGGAAGCACCGTAATAATCATACTTTCCTTGGCGGCTTCTGCGTTGACTAACAGATAACGGCACCCGTTCGGCATCGCGGTTAAACGTCACATCGCCAAACCTAACCCAAACCCATCCTTCCGGCAGTACAAAAGGTTTTTCCTTATCGGTAATAGGTGGAACAGGCTTCTGTTTTTTAATCTTCTTTGTTTTGAGTAACTGTGCTTTCTCAGCCGCAATCCGCTCCAACAAAACCGAAGCCGGTTCATCGTTCGAGTTCTGCGGCACAAGCTTTCCCCGAACCGCCAGCTCCAGAATCAGCTCCCGCAATTTCTTAATGCCATGCAAATCCAGCTTGCTGCTACTGCCTCGGCCGGACGCACTTTTGGTTGTGTGAGCACTGCCCCAGAGGTCAAAGTTTTCGCTAACGGCGTTTAACATCATTTGACTCCCTTCTCAGTGTTACCAGTTAGGGCTTGTGCCAAAATTTCTTTCAGCTGACGGCGGGTTTCTGCCATTTCCTTCTGCTGAGCAGCGTACTGGCTCAACAGCTCATCCGGGTCATGACTGACTTGTTCGCCGATATGAGGGTTGTCGATATCGAGGTTGTAGATTGGCCAGTAGATGGCATCGGCTGCTTTCTTTTCCGTGTCGGCTTTTGCTTTGAGAGTTTTGGCTTCCTGGGTTTGCTGCCTGATCTGTTCGTTCAGGGCTGCTTTTTTGCTGACAACAGAGACGGTTTTCAGATCTTCTTTTAGCTGCTTAACGCTGGATTCCAGCCGGATGGCCTGTTGCTTGTAGTCGGCTTCTTTATCTCTGTGTGGCTGTGCCTTTTTTTCGGCTTCAGCTTTGATGGTTTTGAAGTCTATTTTCCAGGCAAACTCATTCTGTACCCTGCTGGCAAAACCATCCGCTTCGTTGCCCCACCATGCTTGCTCAGCTTTGAACTCTTCCACCCGCATGGGCCGGGTTTTGCTGTAGTTCTTGTAACCTTCCGGATAAGGGTGTTCGTAAAACCAGATGGTTTCTGTCGGTTGTCCCTTGGTAAAAAACAGCAGGTTGGTTTTAATGCCGGTGTAGGGGTTAAACACACCATTGGGTAAACGGACAATGGTGTGCAGGTTGCACTCTTCCAGCAGCTTTTCTTTCAGCTTCGATTTGGTGCCTTCGCCAAACAGGAAGCCATCTGGCAAGACCACAGCAGCACGACCATTCTCTTTGAGCAGGCGAATAAATAACGCCATGAACAAATCAGCCGTTTCTCTGGTTCGGATATTGGCCGGGAAGTTTTTTTCTATTCCTTCCTCTTCTGTGCCCCCAAAAGGCGGATTAGCCACAATCACGTCTACCCGTTCATCTTTTTTCCAGTCAGTTAATGGGCGGGAAAGGGTGTTGTCGTGACGTATCTGGCTAGGCACTTCAATGCCGTGCAGAATCATATTGGTGGTGGCGAGCAGGTGAGGAAGAGGCTTTTTCTCTACACCGTATATGCTGCACTGTAGCGTCTGTTCATCGGCGGGCACTTTAACGTAATGCTTACGCTTATGCTCAATCGTGCAGGTCAAAAAGCCGCCAGTTCCACAAGCGGGGTCCATGACTTTTTCATTCAGTTTTGGATCGATCTGGCTCACCATAAACTCGGTAACGGCTCGGGGGGTGTAGAATTCCCCTGCGTTACCGGCACTTTGCAGGTCTTTGAGAATTTGTTCATAGATATCCCCAAAGGCGTGACGTTCCTGTGCCTTGTTAAAGTCGATGCTTTCCTGAATTTTATTAATGACCTGTCGGATCAGCTGGCCTGACTTCATGTAGTTGTATGCATCTTCAAATACACTGCGAATCACGAAGGCTCGTTGATCATCACCCTTTGGTTGAAGGGTTTGTAATTCCGGAAACAGCTCATTGTCGATAAACTTTTTAAGCTTGTCACCGGTAATGCCTGCAGGGTCTGCGGCCCAGTTCCGCCAGCGCAATTCTTCCGGAATAGGTGATTCATAGTGTTCTTTGAACAGCTCCCACTCGTGCTCCCGGTCGTCAAAGATTTTCAGAAAAAGCAACCAGACCAGCTGACCAATACGCTGGGCATCACCGTCTACCCCTACGTCCTGGCGCATAAGATCCTGAATGGATTTGATCGTACTCGTGATACTCATTGGTCTTCAGAAATTTCCCAGTAAACGGCCTGATGGCTGACTTCGGACAGGTGAAACCAGCTTGTTGCAACCAGGTTAAATAAAACGAACGCCCGTCCTTCATTGATGTAGTCTTCATCAATCAAATAACAGGCTTTGAGCTGTCTGTCGGAGAAGGCGATAGAGCTATCCCACCCCTTGAAAGCGTAGCCATTAAGGGCTTCCAGTAACTCAGGGTAATGCTGTAGTAAGTCGGCAATAGTATGCCACTTCGACTCACGGTAAAAGCTGTCAGCAGGCTGGGTTCGTAGTTTGCTGACAATATCGTCGCTGGTAAGCAGTGAATCAAGGAATGCTTTAAACGATGGATGTTTAACATTTGTCATTGCATCAAGGTACTACCTATCCAAATAATACAGTTGCGCTTCCAGTTCTTTAAACGCCTTCTGGTACTGAGACTTGCCACCAAACGCTCTTACCAATTCTATTGGCGCACCTATCTGGCTAAATGCCTGATCTGTCAGAATAGTCATATCTTCCACTGGCTCGATGCCCACATCGGCGTATTTGTCGAGTAATGTTTCCAGCACCTGACGAGCTACCCCTTCGTATTGGCTGAAATAGTTTCGCTTCTTCACATTATTGGCACGCTCCCGTCGAGTGAGGGCTGGCCGGTCAAATGCAATGTGACAGATCAAGTCAAACGGGTCCAATTCTGTTCCCAGTTTCTCGCCGACATTATCTTGTAACTCCTGCCAGAAAACACCCAGTTCTGTCAGTTCATCAATTATGGCTTTTTTCTTGTCGGCAGCGGACCACTTGCGGAGGAAATCATCCATGCTGGCATACTGCTTTACGACACACTGTTTGGTGTAATCGTGCATGGATTCGGTGACCAGTTTGCCGCTGACATCCAGATGCTGAACTCGATATTTGGTGACTTTAAACGCCTGCCCTTTGACATGGTACTTGATGCGGGGTGACTCCGGCGGTGGTTCAGGGTCGCCTTCATCGCTCCCTCCGGGTGGTATGGGTTCTGGCTCAGGTTCCGGTGTTATTTCGCTGGGTGGATCAGTGATGATCGGCGGATCTTCCTCTATTCCTCCTCCGCCACCTTCTCCTTCGGGATTTTCAGGTTCATCCTCTGGCGGGATAATGGGCTCACCTGGCTTAGGCTTGAATATCTGTACCGGCTCGCCATCGAAGTCTTTGTCGGCAAAACGTTCAGTGGCTTTTTTAAAGTCCATGATAGTGAACCAGTGTTTGCCGTGATCTTCATCAATACGGGTGCCACGACCAATGATTTGCTTGAATTCAGTCATGGATTGGATGCTCTGATCGAGAACAATCAGCTTGCATATTTTGGCATCCACACCGGTCGTCATCAACTTGCTTGTCGTGGTGATGACCGGATAAGTGGATTCGGGGTCAATGAAGTTATCCAGCTCATCCTTGCCTTCTTCGTTATCACCGGTAATCCGCATCACATACTTGCGGTTCTCTTTCACCCGATCCGGGTTCAAATTCACCAGTGCTTCCCGCATGCGTTCAGCATGATCGATGTCGTCACAGAAAACGATGGTCTTCTGAAACTCATCGGTTTTCTGCAAATACTCAGTAACCTTCAGCGCTACCAGTTGGGTTCGCTCGTCAAAGACAATGTTTCTGTCCATATCCCGCTGGTTGAATATGCGGTCTTCAATCAGGTTGCCATACTTATCGATCTGTCCTTTTTGTGGTCGCCAGCCTTCAAGATCAATATCGAAATCAAATCGGATGACTTTGTATGGTGCCAGGAAGCCATCTTCAATCCCTTGTTTTAGAGAATAGGTATAAACAGGTTCACCAAAGTAATGGATATTGGAGACTTCCTTCGTCTCTTTTGGGGTGGCGGTTAAACCAACGTGTGTTGCAGAGGAAAAGTATTCCAGAATTTCTCGCCATGCAGAGTCTTCACGGGCGCTACCACGATGGCATTCGTCTATGACAATCAGGTCAAAGAAATCAGGATCAAACTGTTTATAGATGTTTTTTTCTTCTTCATTGCCTGAAACGGCCTGATAGAGCGACAGATATATCTCAAACGCTTTGTTGACCTGGCGCTTTTCAATTTTGGTCATCGCTGGGCCAAAGGGTTTGAAGTCGTTGGACTTGGTTTGGTCCACAAGAATATTGCGGTCGGCAAGAAACAGAATGCGCTTCTTCTTTTCAGATTTCCAGAGCCGCCAGATGATCTGGAAAGCGGTATAGGTCTTCCCGGTTCCAGTTGCCATGACCAGTAGAACTCGATTCTGGCCTTTGGCAATGGCTTCAATAGTGCGGTTAATAGCGTTTGCCTGGTAGTAGCGCGGAGTGCGCCCGGAACCATCATCGAAATAAGGGTAATTGACGGTTTTTTGAGCTGGCTCGTCTAATTCTTTTGCCTGGCAGTAGCGACTCCATAGCTCACCAGGCGAAGGGAATTCATTAAGGGACAACTCTGTTTGGGTTTGATCTGCATTACCCGTGCGGTCGTAAAATTTGAAGCCATCTCCATTACTGGAGAACACAAAGGGAATATCAAGTGCTTCTGCATAGCTCAGGGCTTGCTGCATTCCGGAGCCCATGCTGTGCTTGTTATCTTTGGCCTCGATGACCGCTATGGGTTGGTTTTTCTGATGATAGAGGATGTAGTCTGCCCGACGTTTTTTACCTCGGGCATGGAGCTTACCGCGAACGATGATGCGGCCTGCGGTAAAGGTTACTTCCTCTCTTACTTGAGTTTGGATATCCCATCCGGCCTTTTCGATGGCTGGGGTGATTTATTTGGTACATATATCACGTTCGGATAGTTCTTTTTTGTTCATCTCTCAGATCCTGTCACGTCAAGACCTCCCAAACTGCAATGAATCGCCACGAAAATAAGCCTGAATATGAGCGAAAAGCTTGAATAGTGGGATCATTGTACAAGTGATAATAAAGAGAATGGGAGTGGCAAAGTTTGATAAAAAATGAACTGTATGTACGTCGACTTCTTGGTGTTTGGTGCTGGCATCTAGTGTTGAGATCGGGCTGGATGCAGGTTCGCTTTCCAGACTGGAGCAACCTGAATAATCTCAAATCAGTTCTGGGGGTTCAGCTGATCATGCTGCTTCAAAAAAATAGCTATCCTCCGGTTGTTTTTAATGAAGTGTATCAGGGTGTGTTTGAGCAGTTAAGGCATTTTAAGACGTATAGAGTGGGTTGGGTATATGTGATAGAAGGCACTGGATAACCTTCCCCTAATCTAGTGTTGACCTATTCCGACGGAAAGAGGGCGCATTAGCAGGCGCAAAAGCTCAGAAAGCAAAAAGCCCGTAGTGTTCACTAACGCTACGGGCTTTGCTATATATGGTGCCGGCACCAAGAGTCGAACTCGGGACCCACTGATTACAAGTCAGTTGCTCTACCAACTGAGCTATACCGGCAAAGAACGAGGTGCATAATATGTATGAGCAGGTTCTTTGTCAATAACACCGGGTACAAAAAACAGACCCTGCGGTCTGCTTTTTGTACGATCCTTGTGAAACCTCTTCCTGCTCTGAAACGAGCATCCTGCTATCCTGGTCTTTCCTGACCACTTCAGGCGTCCTGCCTCAATTTACTTCCCATCTGAATGCTGACTTCAAAGCTTCCTGCTTTGTCCGCTTCCTGCGGTATTCAAGTCTTCCTGAGTATCCCGAGGCGTCCTGCCTGAAATAATCCTTGTCAGCTAAAGTCTTCCTGACTTTACGAACGTCCTGTTCCCTGCTGACGATTCCTATTATCCATGGCTAGGTATTTTCCGAAACCGGAGGTTTCCTCTTCCTTTTGTGAGACATTGACCATAGTGCGTTGGAACAGTTATCGCTGACTGGCAGCCAGAAGCCCGCCGCAGGTTATAAACATTGAGCCAAACAGTCGGTTTTGCAGCTTCCCGTATTTTTTCAGAAATGGCATCAGCTTTAGGGCGAAGCTGGCGTAACCCAGCATGACCAGGCTATCAACCAGGATCATAGTGATTCCCATAATCAGGTATTGGGGCCAGAGTGTCAGAGCAGGATCAATAAACTGCGGCAGGAAAGCCGCCTGAAAAACAATGGCCTTGGGGTTAGTCAGATTCACCAGAATGGCACTGGCAAAGGATTTTTTCTTGCTGGTGCGGATTTGGCTTTCGACCGAAAACTCATTGGGTGCTTCACGCCATTTCATGATGCCCAGGAAAATCAGGTAAAGAGCGCCTGTCCACTTGATCAGGGTAAACAGTGTCTCTGAGGCTGCAAGGATGGCCCCAAGACCGGCAGCGACGACAATCAGAAATATAATCAGAGCGACCTGGAGTCCCATGATGGATGGCAGGGTCCGGATCAGCCCTGAGCGAATGGCGTTGGCCATGGTATTAACCGCACCGGCTCCCGGCGTTAAGCTGATAATGATGGTTGCGGCCAGAAAAGTCAGCCAGGTATTAAGTTCCATTGAAGATTCCAGGTTAGAAAGCCAAGTCTTTCTAGAGTAGGCCCGATGGTTTTTAATCGATGAAAGCTTAAAGCCGTGCAAGAGTAAATAGTCACATCCCGATAGTAAAAGATATATATGGACCAATAGGCCACAGACAAGAGGCAAAGTGATGAGAATTGAACCGTTCAGCTTCGTAAAAAGAAAGCGGCTAACCCGGACTTGAAAGAGCGAATCGTCTTGAAACCAAATGGCAAGGTTTACATCATTGAATCCTTTGAGAATAGAGAGCGCAGGCAAGAAACTATCGCACTGCTGAAGCTATTGTCTTTCGGTGCTAAAGATGAGTCAGAGGGCAAAACACTATCCGGTGATCAGGTGCTGAATAATATCAGGGCAAAGTATCTGAACAATGCCTGTTATCTAACCTGAGTCCTGTCAGCCCTTTATGAAGCTGATGATAGAACCCAAAGCGACCAGACACCCTGAAAACCTGTGACATTGGCCTCTTTTGAAAGCAGGTCGCCATTACAACTGCATCTTCATTGGAGGCTTAAGACGATTAGCTACTGAAGAAAAGCGATAGCGCGGCTCTGTCAGTGGCAGTTTCAGGTTTCTACGGTGATTAACATTCTTTTTAAAATATTGGGATGAATCGCGATCACATACCTACGAAAAAGGCCGGATAGCATAGTCAGCATCTATCAGAGTGAACGACATTTGTCTTTTGCGAGAACTCAGCAAAGCACTCTGTAAAACTCACCAACGGGAATCTTCCAAAAATTTCAAGAGAGCCAAAATCGAGCTCAGTTCATCAGTAACACCTTCTACTGCTGATTTCCTTTACCTCTTTAATCAAAAATCGATCCGAAGGCTACCTGGTACTTGTGTAGCAATATCTACATATAATTAAATATAATTACATATAAAATTATAACTTCAAAAAGTATTAAATAATGCCTTTCCACATATTTATGGACGATCTGGGGGGTGCAGTGTCTCAATTTTACGATGTTGAACCTTCGCTTGATAATTACTGGCGCAGCATTATTCTTTTCGGCAACAATGTAGCTTCTTACAAATTTGCCCTTGCCTGTTCTCTTTATGAGTTGTCCAACTCAAGCGATGATTTTATCTCTCTGGAACAGCTGGCAGGCCCATTCTCTCGCCATATCTGTGAGCATCTGAAAGAGGCACCAAAACAGACGACATCAAGATCCAGTAAGTTTCTGTCAGCATGTTCAGATTTCAATCTTGGTAGGGTTGATGAGGATTATCTCTGTGCCCAAACAGTAAGACTCGGTTTTCAAAATGTCATTGACGCCTTTCACAATGTTAATCGTCGTGAAGTCGATAAACGCTTTTTCATAGATGAGCGTAAAACGACTAACAAAGGCATCCGACTTACAGAAAATTTTTACACCCTCATGGCATCAGAAGCCATAAACAGCATAAAACCCGAAACCGATGCTCGTTGGCGATTGGTAGAAAGTGCTTGGCAGTCAGGCCTTGCAAGAAATCTCTTGCGTGTTGAGCATGACCACCATAGCAAGCAACTATTCACTCATCTGAATGACCGCAGGGTAAACATTACCAGCTCCAGAGACAGCTTGAACGGCTACCAGAAAGGAAGATGTTTTTACTGTTTTGATCATATATCCATTCAATCAGGGGCGACCGACCTTGCTGATGTAGACCATTTTTTTCCATGGTCAATCAGAGAGTACATACCCACTATTGATGGTATCTGGAACCTTGTTCTTGCCTGTCAGAGCTATAACAGAGGGGAGGATGGTAAGTTTGCTCAGCTTCCACATATTGACTATCTGTACAGACTTCATGCCAGAAATGAGTATTTTATCAACAGCCATCTGCCTATCAGAGAGACTTTGATTCAACAAACAGGCAAAACAAAAGCATTACGTAAAGCATTCCTCCAGCACAGCTACGATCAGGCTAAATTTCAACTTCTGCATAGTTGGAAAAAGCCCGAACCTCGTGGATCGAGAATCTTTTAATCATTCAGGCCTAAAATTACATTTAGCCATTGCTCAGTGGCTCTTTCTGGCCTTAGGTCACGGGTGGTCCAGCTGTTGTGAATCCATAGCTCAGTTGAGCTCAGCATGTTTTGTAATAGAGCGTCATCCATATACGTAAAATGACGTCCATCCCGTAATGCCTCACCCCGCCCGTATTTAAAGGAACAGTAAAAATAGCCGCCCGGGACCAAAAAACCAGCCAGGTGGTTAATGGTTGCAGCGAGATCTGAATAAGGAACATGAAGCAGGGAGGCGCAAGCCCAGATTCCATCAAACTGTCGTTTTGTTTGAAACTCATCAAACAGGCAAGTCTGAACTGTCAGACCCGTTAGCTGAGAGGCCATTGCTGCAAGATTGGCGCTGGCATCAAATGCAGTGACTTTGTAGCCCCGGTTAAGAAAAGCTCTGGCATCCCGGCCTGAACCACAACCAGCGTCAAGGATATGCCCTCCATTGGGAATCAATGGTAGGAAAAACTTATAAAGTTCCTGAGCATCAACGCCAACAGTTGAACTATAAAATTGCAGCGCATTTTTCTGGTAAAAATCTGAGGTGGTGGTCATGGCTTGGCTTGTAGTGTTTTGCAGTAAATCTATCATGTTGATAATACCGAATGAGGTTCGGAATGAATAACATGTCATTTTATAAAAAGCCTTCAGCACTTCATTAGGGATTGCCTGTAAATAATGTCATTTCTTAAGCAGGTCTGCACTGATCCGTACTCGCTTTATAAAGCAAACAGGCAACTTTTTGTCTGCCAATGAAATACAACTGTGCACCAAGGTGGCGGGTAAGGAGCCTGGTCTGCGTAGTCAGACATTGTAGTGTTTGACATCCTTCACCACTGATTTCTTTGAATCAGTCGTGGAGGATGTCAAAATAATGCAGGTCACACTGGGCGGGTCAAAAATCTTTTAACAGCAATGAATGCCACCCTGCTCTGGGCATCAACCGATGCCTGTGAACAGGCGGTCAATAATTTTGCCAAGTGCCTTTGTGACATTCTCGATTGTCTACTAAGCTCATCGCTCACACAACAAACTGTAAAGGTAAATGTATGAGCCTTGAGGCAAGAGTTGAAAGACTTGAGGAGCAACATAGACAGATGGACGCTAACATGCACAGTCTGGTGAAGGTTTGCGCAGACACACAGAGCATTGCTATGACTAACCAGCATGACATTGCAGACTTAAAGTTGGATATTGCAGGGGTCAAATCTGAGGTTATCAGGGTTAAATCTGATCTTTCGGCACTGACACAAGCAACACTTGCAGGTTTTAAGAGAGTTGATGAACGTTTTGACGAACAAGATAAGCGTTTTGACGAACACGATAAGCGTTTTGACAAGATTGATAAACGACTCGACGCACACGATAAGCGCTTTGACGAACACGATAAGCGCTTTGACAGGATTGATGAACGCTTCGACGAGCACGATAAGCGCTTTGACAAGATTGAAGAAACACTTGCCATCATCGTGAATCATCTCAAAAAATAACCACGTCATTTAATAGCAAAATCCAGCGGCTTGTCTACGACAGCCGCTGATTTACTGGCGTAGTGCAGGTATACATCAGAACTGTTTACAGAAAGATAGTACTTCCACGATCTGAAAGCCAAATGCTTGCCTGACCATGAAGGATTAGTATCCGGCCACAAAATACTGGAAGTGAAGAAGGCTCAAATCCGGAAAAACCAGCAAGTAAAGGATGAGAGAGAATAAAAAGGAAGAGAGATGAGAGAGCCGGGAATTTACCGGTTTTCTTGCCATGAATCACACGACAAGATCTTGAGGATTGGTGCCCAGGAGAAGACTCGAACTTCCACGCCCTTTCGGACACTAGCACCTGAAGATACTACCACAGCCTTATAATTCAAAAACTTACCAAATTAATTGGTTCTTTTGATATAGCTTTGAGTTGCCTGATATCTGTTTTTCTATGCTGTTGAACGTAATGATCAGCAGTACGACCGTAGGCATCGTGACTGTAGGATATGGCATCCACTCTGGCTGCCTGTTTTGATTTCCAGACGAATCCCTCTTTCTCGTATGCGGTATTCTTTTTTCGAATCCTGGTAAAGAAGTAGTTGGCACCACCAGAGTACAGGTCTTCGGAGTACGACATTCCACCCAGCTTTATGCCTCTGCGGATTTTATCGGTGGTAGATACCATCTGACCGCCTGAGCTGAGCACGTTCTTCAGGGTTTCAACGATGTTTTTCTCAGCAGTATTCTCATGGAATATTCGATAGTCCTTTTCAAAACCTTTAAAGGCTTTGTCTTCCAGAACCTCAGGTCGATAGTGAACTCTGCGACCATGACCGAATGCCTGATGTTGCCCCATGGATTGATAGGAAGGGCTGTTCTTTAGATCCAACTCTAATGTTTCGCTGAGTGAACTGAGCTTCAGATCTATGCGTTCCTGCTGGTCATCCATTCCCTTGGTCAGGTTGGACAGTTTCTTATCCTGCTTGTGGATGTAGGACAGCTTATCAAGATAGAGTTCCTCAATATCCAGTGCAGAAGTCCGCTGGCTGTCTATGCCCAGTTCATTGATGGCATCAAAGATCTTGAGTGCATCGTCCTGCTTATTGCCGGGTACCTCAATTTCCACTCTGCCCTGCAGGGCAAAGCGCACGTCATATTCTCCCTGGGGCCAAAAGCGTATGGTGGCACCATTCACTTTAGTTTCGTAATGGCTGGTACCCACTAACTCCTTTGATTTCCCATGTCTCTGGTGACCTCTGTCGAAGCTTGAAAGGCCATACTCAGTGTTCTTCTTCTGCCACTGCAGGCCACTAGGAGCCTGACCGAGAATAGGCTTATCTGTTATGATAAGCCTTAAACCAACTCTGATTATGCCAAATGTCACCACCACCAAAGTTTAAGGACAGTCCTGTTGAGTTTGATCAGCATCTGCTGTTCCCAACCAACGTTTTCGATTTGCTTCCCAAAGATCATGATTGTTTTATTTATGAAAGCATTTTTCAGAACATTAATACGTCTGAAGTCGAAAAAAAATATCACCACCTTGGTCAGCACGCATACCCTCCAAAGCTCATTGTCGCTATTCTGATCTACGCATACAGCCATGGTGTTTTCAGTTCCCGTGAGATTGAGCGACGGTGTCGACAAGACTTGGCGTTCATGTATATCTCACAAATGAACTGCCCGAATTTCAGGGTTCTTGGTGACTTTCGTAAGGATAATCTGTCGTTTTTCCATGACTGCTTCAAACAGTCAGTCAAACTGGCCATTGAACTCAAAATGGCATCACTGGGTCATATCAGCCTGGACGGCTCCAAGTTCAAAGCCAACAGCTCAAAACACAAGGCCATGAGCTACGGGAGGCTCAAAGCGAAAGAGGCAGAACTCAGTGCCGAAGTGGATGAGCTGATCAAAAAAGCCAGTCAGTGTGATCAGGAAGAAGATGACGCCTACAAAGCAACCAATGGTTACAGCATTCCTGAAGACCTCCAGTTTAAAGAAGAGCGCCTGAAAAAAATCAAAGAGGCCAAGAAAGCACTTGAAGAACGTGAAAAAGCTTTAAATCCAGACAAACCAATAGACGACAAAAAGCAGATCAGTTTTGCAGATCACGATGCCCGCGTGATGAGCAAGAAGGGGTATTGTGAGTACAGCTACAATGCTCAAATTACAGTTGATTCCGATAACCAGATCATTGTTGGCCAGCATGTCAGCCAACACGCCAACGATGTACAGGAAGTGGAGCCGGCGCTGAGGGCATTATCAGGAGCCACTGATGGCGCGGCTGTAGATAAGTGGAGTATGGATAATGGTTACTTTTCAGGGTCAAACTTACATACAGTCGAGCGACATGAGATTGATGCCTATATCGCAACCGACAAGGCGGAGAAGCCTGCCGCTGACGACCTTGAAAGCTCTGACAGGAAGTTTGTCAAAGCGGATTTTGCGTATGATTCCGAAGCTGATGTATTTATCTGTCCGGCAGGGGAAAAGCTGGTAACGAACCCGGCCAGCAAAAGCAAAAGAAAAAGCTACCGGGCAAACAAGACGGTATGCAGGGAATGCCCTTATCGTCGGAATTGCAGTGATTCAAAGAAAGAGGCTGGCAGGGTTATCCGTACCGATAAGTTTGAAAAAGCACGTCAGGCTATGAATAAGAAAATGGAGACAGCCGGTGCGAAAGCCATATATGAGCGTCGTAAAGTTATTGCGGAGCCACCATTTGGACAGATAAAAGAATCTGGTTTCCGAGGGTTCAGTCTCCGCAGCAAAGAAAAAGTTTCAGCGGAATTTTCACTGGTATGCACTGCGCATAATATCAAAAAATTTGTAAAAGCGGCTTCCACGAGGTCAATCCGTCTTGAAGATTTGAAAGAGGCTAAAAAGGCAGCATAGAGGCTGTGAGAAGGCATAAATATGCAAAAATGAGCAAAATCCCACTAATAATTGGATATTTTTTGCTCATTTTAAGATTTGGGAAAACTTCTGTTGGTCTGGTTGCGCTGTTCTCGGTCAGGCTCCTAGTCTTTGTGTCGGACTTGGCTGGTTTAATAGTGAACTTCTCGTAGAATCCCAAGTTTTTGTCCCAGCTCGGTATCTCGCCAGATACCTGGTTTGTTCGAACCTGCGACAGTTGACTAATGAAGGGCCCTGTCTTTTTATTGAACTCCATCAAATCTTTATTAGGACGAAGTTTCTTAGCAACGTCTTCTGTGAGTATTTTTTTAATCTCCTCGTATCGTTTAATGGCAGCATCAATATATCCAAAAACATGAGGTTCCAGTGCCATGTCGTTGTCTGCTCTGTGGGCGACTGACTTAACCGCTTTGATGATTAAGCCATGAAGGTCATCAAACTGCTTGCCGTCTTGAGTCTGGCTGAGTGTTCTCTCCAGCTTTCTCATAGCAGCAGGCATGAGCTTGAAGTAGGCACCTGTTTGCTGTTTACCTTCCGGGCTTTGCTTGTGATACAGAAGGACGTTGTGGTCTTCAATATCGTCTTTGTCAGTGGCTATGGCATAACCGTTGGATCGACTGTTTTTGATCTGCTCATGTTCCAGGCGAGTGATCGGAGTGCTGGTTGCTGGCTGAGCCTGTTTTTTCTGAACGGCTTGCGGGAATTGCTTGGCGATATATTTTTGTCTGGCCAGCAGAGTGTTGACCAGTTTGGTTCGCTCTCGTCTCGTGGTCGGTCCGTAGGCTTCTACCATTTCTTCTATTTGTTGACTGCTGAGGCTGAATACTCTCCTGGCACCTGCCACCATGTCGTCTTTGGTGACATTGGCAAAGACCGCTGCTGACTGAGGGTTCATGCCCGTGTCTCTCAGGCTCTCAATTTCCAGTACTTCCTTGCCGAATGCTTGCCCTTTCTGACCTCCCTGGGCTCGATAGCGAAGGGCTCCACCCACATCGATGTGAATGGCCTTGCTGCCTTTGATGAGCAGGTTGTCATAACCAAGACCGGCCACATCCCAGTTGGCTAACCAGGCATCCACCATAAAGTTGTCGTTGATTCCCTGAATTTTCCCGCTGGCCAGCTGACTGCCATCCTGCTGCAGGTCTTCTATGATCTCGGAGGCAATGCGTACTGTTTTGCCTTCTTTCATCAGATGCAGGGTTGGCACATCTACGCCTGCAGCTTCATAGAGCTTGGCTGCTAATACTTCATTTCTAGCGATGTCCTCGCTGGCGGGTTCTTTGACGTAGTACTTCTTGCCTGTCGTTGTGTCCTGGTAGATGCCTCCCGGGTTGGAGCCTTTCTGGTTGCCGATCTTGGTAAGGTTTGACCACTCCGGCGCTTTTGCCTGTGGCTCCACAGTGGTGGGTGCTGGGTCTGTTTTCTCGACCGGATTTGAGGTGGTTTGCTTTGTCTTTTTCGGTACTGTGACTACTGGCTCACTGGCAGCAGCTTTCTTGGCCACATCCACTTTGGCCAGAAACGTATCTTTCGCTGCATCATCCAGGCTGTTGAAAGCAGCTTGCTGTCCGGGTGTTGGCAGCTTGCCTTCCAGCACTTTTTTCTTGTAGCCAGATAACTTGGCAGCGACTTCTTTCTTCGCTTGCTCAAGTTTGTATTGTTCTTCCACCAGCTGGAGCAGTTTCACCGGAGTCAGATTTTCTGCCTCACCTGACTTCTCGAGCTTTTGCAGTATCTGGTGCTTGAGTGTCTGTCCCTTTGGGTTGTCTTTAATGTCTTTCAGAGTTGCCTTTGCCTGATATTGGCCTGTCTTTAATTCGATGGCATCGTCAATGGCTAACTGAGCTTCTCCCGGGAGGTTGTCGTAGGCTGCCTGAGCTTTGGAACTGGGCTGCTTGTCACTGACCTTGGCTTTTTTGTACTGATTCAGGAGTACGGATTGCTCGATGCTGGTGGCTTTCGTTTTTGCTTTGGCTAATAGCTCTGTGGAGCTGAGTCCGGCACTGCCTTTCTGCTTGTTCAGCTGCTTGATAGCATTGGCCAGATAGGGTGTATTCTCACTGATGGCAGTATCCAGCTGGTGCTGAGCAGCTCTCTCCAGTGTTTTCTTCTTCTGCCGTTCAAAAGCACCATCGATTTCTGACTGGCCCAGCTTTTTCAGAGCCTGGTTTGCTGCCAGCTGGGTCATGTAGGCTTGCTGGGCTTTTTTGATAGCCTGGTCACTGACTTTGTTGGCTTGTTGTTGGGCGATGGTCAGCTGACCGATTTTTTCTTGCTTGACCTGTTTCAGATGATCAAGTCTGCGTTTGCCGGGGTTATGATCCCAGCCGGGGTCAAGATCGGTAGGGACGTTGCGTACCTTGCCTGTTCTGGGGTTCGTCCATAACTGCTTCTTGATCTTGGGTTTGGGTGAGAGACTAATACCCTGCTGTTTCATCTCATCACGGGTCATTTGAATGACGCCACAGCGACAGTTCCAGCCGTTGGGTGGGTAGTGAGTCTGCCAGAAAGGGTCATCCACGGGTCGAGCAGTGCCGTTCCACTGTTGATGTTCTGGTCGGGTGCGATGATCTTCTACTGCGTCGTACATCAGGTAGGGAGCGGTTTCCTTGTTGGCATCGATGCTCTGCCACTGACCTACCGCATAGGCGCTTTGGAGATTGGTTCTGAAGATATTCTCCAGACGGGAGGCACTGCCCAGCTGCGCTTTGATGACTTTGCCGGTGAGCGGGTCGACCACATCCTTTTTGCCCCACCAGCCTGCTTTCTGCAGTCTGGGGATCATCTGTCGTTTGAAATCGGCCAGGGTGAGACCGTCATCGATGGCCTTGTTCAGATGTTTCTCAACCGTGGACAGCAGATCGTTGTCCATCATCTTGGCCACAGTCAGTGCTGCGTCGTTTTCTTCGCCGATCATGTCCATCCAGCTGAAGCTGGTGGTTAATCCTTTGCTTTGAAAGTGACGGATAGCATCTTCGGGTTTGAGGTCAAAAGAAGTCGTGAGTTCAAAAAAGTTAAAAATCTCTGTGGCCATAAAAAGCTCCTCTGGTAGTAGGAGCTTCTTTGCTGTGGCTTTTCTTGATCAGTCAGGAATATTCCGTTACCTTTTTTTATTCCTACCTAAAATCTCAAAGGAATGAGACCAATGAAATTGCTTAATCGCAACTTTTTTGCTTGTTGATTCTGATTTTTTCTTCTCTGACGTTCTCCATCACTTCTAATGCTTCAGAATCCATCCCAATGAAAAAGCATAAGTTTGAATTGCTTGGTGATGCTAATGCTGCACCTGCCCTTGGTCTGATGGCACAGCCTTTTAACGCCTCCACTATTACTGGAGCATGGGCTGACTCTGTGACTGGACCGACTATGTATCTTAGAGGGCAGTACTATATTTCCTCTTTGATGGGATCTACAACTTCCATTCCAACCAATGCCACAGTGACTCTTGTTCAGTGGAACTGGAACATTGCCAATAAACCGGCAGGGCTGATTGTATATCTCTGCGATACTATCGGTGGTTGTTTAAACGTATCTGGCTATCAATCAGCTGGTAGTGAGGCTTTCCGGGGACGCTCTGCAAACGCAGAGTACTATTTTGCTTTCGGTGTGCCTGGTAGCGGTAACATTTCGCCAGTACCTTTTGGTATGACAAATAACATTATCGTGAACTGGACAAGTAACAATTGATCCTGGATTTTTTGAGGTGAGAACCAGCATTCTCACCTTTTAATGTCCCATCTCAAATATACCCTATCTTCAGTTTGAAGCTCTCTGGCAGGTTAGCATACAGATCGAATATTTTTTTCATGATCTCAATAGATGAGGTGCCTTCAGCCCTTTCTTTTTCATACAATTCGATTCTCTGTTGCCTGAAGAAATCAGCCTCAGCTTCGAATTTTGGTCTGTAGCTAGTGTCAGTGACCGGTGTTCCATCCAGGTACTTATGGTCAGCGATTCTTGGGCTGGTTGGTGCTGGAACAAGGAGAAAATTAATACCATAGGCAAATTGTTTTGCGTCAACAGCAGCTTCTCTTGGGTTGTTTTTATAATACTCGATCTCTTTAGGATTTAATGTGTATGCCTGTTTTGTACTGATCTTACTCAAATCCCTTGCTTGCTGACTGATCTGAACTTGAACTTCTTTATTACCTGAAGGAGTCTGAGATGCTGAAAGAGGGTTTTTTGCAACACCTGTAGCTGCTGTATTGTATCGGTTTGTTGAGATTGAACCAATTTCCATGAAGGTATCCTCTAAATATGCAGATATTCGTTCTATCGCTCAGGTCTTCTTTTTTTTTAGTACAGAGTTCGATCTGCTTATGACAGCAATATGAGTCAGAAAGCATTTTGTTTTATGCACTCTCTTCATGTCGATTTTTGAATACCCCCATCAACCTCCCAAAAAACGAAGCATTCCTCACCTGCTCTACCGCCTCATTAGCAGGCGGCTCTTCCATCATCTGGGTTAGCTTTTCCCTGAACGTCTCTACATCCCCGGTTTCCTCCATATATTGCAGCAACTGCTCCACCCGCTTGCCATATATCTCCTTATACTGACTTCCCAAATACTCAGCCGCATCCACAATGGCCTGCATATCGGCCCGATGTGCTGCTCGTTTCTGAGTCAGACTACTAATCTCCGAAAACTCCGCAGGCAGCTCCGGTGAGCCTTTCCCCACGGGCGGTAGAGGACTACTTTCTTTTTTCTTCCAGCCGGGGCCGTAGACTTCTGTAATGTATTCTTCGGAAGGCTCGTAGCCGAGCGTACTGATCTTGTTGTCCCGTTCTGCCCGTTGCATCAGGTCTTCTTCAGGCTCGGTATTTCTCCAGACTCTGGGCGCATTGGCGTTAGGAAAGTTCCATTCAGTCAGCCATTTGATGACTTGCTGGTTCAGGCTCTCACACACCAGGTCTGCATCACTCTTGATAACCGAGCGAGCCACTCCCTGATGGACTTCAGCCTGGCTGCGACTGCTGCCGTCGTCAGTGGTCATGGTTTGGCTGAGGATGACTTTGCTGATGGCTTTGTCCATACGCTGACAGAGCACGTCGTAGTCTGCGGTCCCGGATCGAGCCGCCTCGATCAGCTCTATGACAATATTATCCGGTACCACTATGCCGCTGTCGGTTTGTATTGCGTCCAATGCCGCCAATGCTTTGTCTCGTTCGATGGGATCTTGTGCCTGTCCGGGTGGCAGCTTGGCCGCTGCAGTAGGCATTCCGAACTTCTCCAGAAAGATCAGCCAGAACTTAATGCCGTTGCGCTTGAAGAAGGTGGGCCAGTAGAGCGCATGAGCCAGACCAAGGCCGTAAGGGTTATCGCTGTGGTCAGCTCCGGCAGAAAAGACCCAGAACTTATTCTCAGGCATCAGCTTGCCGTTGGGGTTCTGGATGCTGATCAGTCTCAGGCGGTTTTGGACATCGAACTTGAAACGGGACCTGTCCCTGATCTTGATCGTGTCCAAAGTGATCTGATGGCCATCTGTTTGCCAGAGACATTCTGCTACGGAGAGGCCATAGAAAACGCCATATAGCATCTTGTCGGTAATATCATCGAACACCAGCTGAGTAAGTTGCTCTTTGATAAACTCTGCGGCTGCAACATCTTCAGGACTTTCACTGGCAGGCTCTACATCCCACTCTGACTGTGTGACAGCCAGACGTCTTTGCTGGAAACAGGACTTGACCTGGTCATCACGCAGGATCTCTTCATAGAGCTTTAGGTCACGGCCTCGTTGTTGTAAGACAGTGTCAGGGTTTGACAGTAACAGTGACGTATAAGCCTTGGCCATACGGATGCCATGGTCGGCCTTTGCGATTTCTCCGAGAGTTGCCTTCCCTGCCATGATAGTATCCTTCTTGGTACGGTTGTTAATGATATTATACTGTGTGTGGTGTATATCCCCATGTTATGTGCCAGCAATCGTCTAGATTTGAGTAAGTTAAAGGTGTTGTATGAGTCGGTGGGTTCAGCAGTTTGAAAATCATACGTTTCAAACAGTATGGAAAGAAATTGTAGAAGCTGTAAACGATTTATCTGTAGATGACGAAACCGTCATCACAAGTGTTGAAGAAATTGCAAGATTTAAAAAAGTAGTTGCCTACTTGAATGAGTTATTGAAAGCATGTGATCCTGAATTAATACCAAACTCAACATGGGATAATTTTAATACGCAATCGAGAAACTGTTTACAACAGATAAACAACTATCAAAGTAACAGGAATGTTAGTCATATCACTAATGCCAATACGTACTTAGATAATTTGTTAACATATCTTAGACCCTATCAAGTTGTAGCAGGAAAAGCTGCAAAGTCCGCTAGTGCTTCATTCGTAGCATACACAAAAACGATTAATTCAAGCCTTACTTCTTTTCGTGAAGAGGCTAGTTCAATCCTAAGTAAAATTGCAGAATATAAAGAAAATGCATCAATCAATGCAAACGAGCTAGAAAAGTCTAATCATAAAATAAAAGAGTTGGAATCAGAATATTTTGATGATTCCGAAAAAGTTAGTTTATCCTCTAGAATTAATCGATTAGAGGAAGAGCTTGAAGAAAATTACGAAAAAATAAACAAATATAAAAATGAGCTTTTCGAGGGGGATTCTTATAATGAGTCAATTTCATCTGAGATTAAAAGTGCATTAGACTCAGCTTCATCTAATTCTGAAGATATACAGAACTTGCTTAATGACGTGAAAAACAAGTTAATAGATTTTAAACAGTATCACACAGATATTTTTGGTGTTAAGAACGATGAGGGAGAGTTTGAGGGGGGGTTGAAGGCAGAGATTAACGCAAGAGAAAAGCATTTGGATGAATTCAAAAAGAAACAAGAAGAAAAATATGAAACTCTTAACGATGAAATAGAGAGTTTATTACCTGGTGCAACCAGTGCTGGTTTAGCTACTGCATACTACGACCTTAAGGTATCTTTTGATACTCCAATAAAAAAATATTCAAGATTATTTTATGCTTCAATATTAACATTGTTTTTAGTAGCGCTAATATCTATTACAGACGAGATAGGGCTATTTTTTATTAGGTTTGTAGATGTGACAAATATCAGCAATCTTGTTTCAAATATCTTATATAAGTTGCCAATTGTATTGCCTGTATTATGGCTTACCTTATTTGCATCAAAAAGACGAAGTGAAGCATTAAGACTTCAGCAAGAGTATGCACATAAAGAAGCATTGGCAAAATCATATCAGAATTTCAAAATACAAATCGAAGCATTAGAACAAAAGGATTCTGAATTAATGAAAAAACTTCTTAGTTCTGCGATCGATGCAGTTAGCAAAAATGCTTCGGATACTTTAGATAAAAAGCATGGTGATAATAGCCCTATGCATGAAGGAGTGGAAAGATTTGTAACAGCTTTAGAGAGACTAAAAAAATCCATTTCACAATAGCGAGAATAAGGCATATACCAAAGCTTTCAAACCGGCGCTGGGCAAGCAGCTCAAGGCGCCGTTAGGCGCCAGGCTCTGGCCATGCTGATGCCATGACCGGCCTTTGCGATTTCTACGAGACTAGCTTTCCCTGCCATGATAGTATCCTTCTTGGTATGATTGTTAATGGTATTATACCGCGTGTGCTGTATATCCCCATGTTAGCTTTCTACACTATCATCAAGAATTTATTTATAAATGGATGTTGAGAATTGGAAACAATAGAAATATCACAATTTTTAAAAGATACAATACCAGGAATCATAATACTGGGAGCAATTGGAAGTGTTCTTGGAGCTGGAGTATTATGGGTGCTTTTTAAATTCTTGGAGGCTTTAGGTAGAGCTACGAAATTTATTATTACAAAAATCCTTGGTGAGAATTTAGCAAAAATATTATTTTCATTTTTAAAACAATATTTTGTATTGAAAGGGACGATCTTTCAACTAAGAAATAAAAATGAAAAAATGTCTCTAATTGTTATGCATCAAAAATTCTTAGCGGATAGAAATTTCATGGTTACAGTAGCAACAATTTTCTTCGTTGCCTCATATTTTTTATTTCTTTTTGAAGGTGCAACTTATACAAAAACTTCAATATTTTTTATCATTGTTACTTTCCTTTGTGGCCATGACGCCATTGCATTCAGTATTTGGTCAAACAAAATACAAAAAATATTTTATGGCAAAGAAGCCGAGTTTGCTAAGCAAACTTACACAGTGAAGGAAGTTTTACTCATAGAAACTGCATACTCCTTTGACGTAAAGCTGAACTCGAAGAACGAAAGCTAACAAATACTCCCAGTTCGTTCGTTTCGCCCACCCGACGCCGCCTTCAGCGGCTCGACTTAAACAGGCGAAATTCTCTAAATAAAATCAGCTCTGCCCGTGTCCACTTAATATTCTCATCCGTTCAGCTGCTGAATCTTACGCCACTTCGGATAGGGCATCCCTTTAATGTTCTCACCACGTTCCAGAAAACCCAGAGCCTCCAGAGCTTCGCACTGATCTCTAAACTTCCCAATGGTGCAGTACCAGGCTTTGAAGTTCATGTCTCTTATCATGAGTGCCGAGTCCAGATCCGTAGCCTCTATCAATTCATCAAATGTCATCAGTATCCTCTGAAGTCGTTGTTGCCTCGCACACTGCCGTAACCTCTATCGGAGTCGATTCTGCTGTCGCCCAGAGCTTCTGCTCCCACCCGCTTCTTACCGCTGGCGGCAAAGTCAAAGCTGGCCTGATTCTCATGGGCCCACTTGAGAAACTGGCTGGTGCTGTCCACCTGATCGTCGTGAGGTGCCAGAGGGAAGATGGTCAGCTCGATCTCATAGTCCAATAACCAGGGAGCCACTTCTGGCAGAAAAACCATGCCTGCTTCAAACAGGCTTGATACGGCGATAACTCGATCCACTTTGTTGATGCCCTTGGGATCTATGGCAATCACCGGAATACGCACTTTGCTCTGGTTCATATCCACGCCAGCTTTCAGCTCCTGAATCAGGCTTTGGCCGCTGCCCTTGTCTTCTATCAGGACGCCCTGTGGCCGCCAGGCTTCGTATAAGCTGGCTGCTGCCCGTTTTAGTGCCGGGTACTCCATACGTTCTCTGAAGACATCCAGCAGGTACCATCCCTGTCGTGTTTCGCCCCAGGTGGTGCAGACACTGGGATCGTTCACCTGTTCTGGTTTATAAGCGGTATCCCAGCTTTGAATAACACGCAAAAATTCCGAGGGCAGGACGTTGTATCGCTTGAACCACTGTGCCTTGAGCAGGCCGCCTTCGGGTGTAGCGTTCCAGTCACCTTTCAGCCATGCCTGAACCAGCCAGGAGGGACCTGACTTGCGTATTCTGGCGATATACTTCGGGTCGTTCTGCATCAGTAGCTGGTTGTCTTCCAGACAACTGGGGATATAAATACGCTTCTCGCCGCTGCTTTCATCCGTCACTGGTCGCATACCCAACGGAGCAGGATCGATGTAACGTTTCTTGATCCACTCATGGCCGGGTCCGCCCGGGTTGGCACTGACATTGAAGCTGGAAGGGATACCGTAAGGGTTACGCAGTGTGGCGTTCAGCTTGTCGATGGGCGCTGGGTCCGGGAAGTTACCGCCTTCGTCTATGTAGATATCGGTGTAGCTGTGTCCCTGGTATTTGCCTGCATCGGCATCCCGCTCCAGGCTTCTGAGTCGGAGCATGGCTCCGTTGGCCATGATCCAGGTGCTTTTCTGGGCTTTCCAGGTGGCACCCAGTGGTGTGAATTTCTCCTGGCTGCGGCCTATCACCTCATCCAGCTCTGGCATGCTGCGTCGCACAAAGAGCCCTTTGCTTTTGCCGCCATAGTGCTGGCTTCGCATCAGCCACTTGCCCAGAAAACCATCGGTCTTGCCACCACCACGGGCACCGCCGTATAGAATGTCTTCGATGGGACAGGTGAGCAGTGCCGTCTGCGGACCGGGCTGAGGTGACCAGGTGATCACTCTTGTTCCTGCTCGTCCTGGTGGTAATGCTTGATCCAGTCTTCCAGTGCCATGGGGGTCGGAACAACAACAACGCCTTGCTGTATCTCTTCGCCATCGGGTGTTGTGTGAGCTATCTTCTGGGGTGCCTCAAAGCCGTAGATCTTGGCTCGCTGGTCTATGGCTTTCATGATTCTGTCCATGGCCTGCAGATCACCCTTGAGAGCCAGCTTCATGGCCTCTCTGATAATCCAGTCCAGTCGTTGTAGATCGAGGGTCTTGTTGAGCTTGGCCAGCTGACGAGTTTCTTCCTGAATCTCTTGCAGAGCATTCTTCACTGCCTTGTAAGCAGCCGTCTTGGAGACCCCTAATTGGTCGCCGATTTGCTGGTAGGAAAGACCAAGTGTACGGAGTTCTAACGACTTTCGTTTTAACTCACTGGTTTTTAAGCGTTTTTTGTCCATTTCCTTGGCCTCATCGTTAACTTCCTTATGCGTTAACCTTTCTTACTATTTTATCTCCTTTAGATTCTTGATGATTTTTATTGTTGTTTTAACTGCCTTTCGATCAGGTTCTGCCTTTTCACAACGGCTCCTACCTATGTAACCGAGCCCAGTGATCAATAGCTCTCTCGTAGATGACTTCCCGGCAATCTGGAGAAAACGTTGCGCTTTGGATCAAACCAAGTACTGGTGGCCTGTCAAGCAATGGTTGTGCTTCCCTTTCCCCGAGACTGTGTCTGCAATAAGGACAGGTTGTATTTTCCGACAGCCATTTACTCAGGCAGTCTTCGTGAAACATATGGCGGCATTCTTCGAGAACCCTGACTTCCCTTCCGTCAAAAGCTTCGAAACAAATAGGGCAATCACCGGTCGCCTCTTGATAAGGCGATGATGGACTATTAGGGCCGACGGGTGGTGTGTTGGGTGGTGTGTTGGGTGGTGTGTTGGGTGGTGTAATTCCGTTCATATCCTTTCTCCTCTCTCTGTTTTTCAAATAACTTATAGTTTTAGATCATTGTCTATCCATTTAGTTCCCCGTGTTTATTTTTTTGTTTAACATTTCTAATCCCTGAGGTTATGTATGTGGTTATTTTTACTGTATAAATCCATACAGTTAAGTTATCTATTAACACTTTCAAAACATGAAATCTTTGACTGCCTGACTGGTGACTATTGTGAATGCTTTCTTTTCCATGCCTGTGCTGCTCGGTCTTTAGAAGTTTTTAATTCCGGCTCTTAATCAAATCATCCAGCGATTGACCGCTTTGACTGTGGATGATTTCTACATCCGGATACTTTCGCCTGAAACGTTCCAGTGCCACATCGCAGTATTCAGGTGCCAGTTCTATTGCATACATTTTTCGGCCAGCTTGCTCAGCGGCGATCAGACTGGTCCCTGATCCTGAGAATGGTTCATAGCAAATATCATCCTCGTCTGTGAAGGCTTCGATAAAGTGCTGAGGCAGTGCGACTGGAAAGACCGCCGGATGATCGATGCCATCGCCGATACTGCCTTTCTGACGCATGATTCGGATAACGCTGTCCGGTATTTTAAAGTCTTGGATGGGTTGGCCAGCATGGGTCCAGCCACCGACATCACCATCGACTTGTCGAATTCCGCCGACATTTCTATCATGGCTGACTTCACCGGCACCTTCGCAGGGTACAATCTTGTTGGGTTTTCGCTTCTGCTTGTTGAAGTGAAAGATCAACTCAAAGGCAGGGGCAAATCTGCCTGCCCAGTCACCCGGCATACCGGGTCCCTGATCCCAAACGTATAAACCAAACCTTCGCCAGCCACCGATACTCATCCACTCTAGCCAGTCCTTCCAGTAAGGCAACCACTCATTTTTGTGGTGTATCAATCCAAGGTTAACTAACACCTGGCCGCTTTTGTGCAGAGCACTGCCGAGGGTGCTTCCTCCAAAGACGCCGGTCATTAATTTGTCCCAGTCGCTGATACCATCTGTGGTGTAGTCTCTCTGGTTGCCATAGGGCGGGCTGGTAAAACAGAGTCGTGCTTTGCGGTCGTCCATCAATAGATCAACGCTTTGTGGATCTGTGCTGCTACCACACATGAGCCGATGTTCACCGATCTGCCAAATGTCACCTGATTGCGTGACCTTAGGTGCGCTGAGTATTTCTTCTTCGGGTTCTTCTGCTACGACTGTTTCTGTGTCTTGTGGATAATCCGGCTCAAGTTCTGCCAGCAGTTCCAGCAGTCCATCGTTGTCTGTTTCAACCTGGCTCAGCAAGGCTTCGAGCATTTCTGCGTTGCTGTCTGCCAGAGCGCTGATAGGGTCCAGGGTGGCAAGGGCCAGTTTCTCTTCTTCCTCTGTGAGATCGACGTAAATGACCGGCACTTCTTTGGCTTTGTGTTTTTTGGCCAGCTCTACACGCAGGTGGCCATCTATCAAACGGCCCGTTCGCTGATTAACGATGATTTGCTGAATCCATCCCAACTCATCGAGTGCGCCTTTCATTGCTCTTTGCTGGGACTGCGGGTGGACTCGCCAGTTGTCTGGGTTCACTAATAGCTTCTGGGGATCCTCGGTACCCTGGCCTGTGATGCGCTGCTTCCATGTCATGCTTTGAACTCCTGTCCATTCTCGTGTCTGGCCACCTGCCCGGTGAATTCCTGCCACCGCTTGATAATCACATCGCAGTATCTTGGGTCCAGTTCCATGAGCCGGGCTTGTCTTTTGAGTTTTTCGCAGGCAATCAGGGTAGTGCCTGAGCCTCCACACAGGTCGAGCACCCGGTCCTGACGAGTGCTGCTGTTGCGAATCATATGCACCACCAGAGCAACAGGTTTCTTATTTTGCTGACGAGGCACATTTTTTAACAGCAATGAATGCCAACCTGCTGTAGGCGTCAGCCGATGCCTGTGAGCAGGTGGTCTATAGTTTTGCCAAGTGCCTTCGTGACGGCCTCGATTGTCTACTATGCTCATCGCTCACACAATAAACTGTAAAGGTAAATGTATGAGCCTTGAGGCAAGAGTTGAAAGACTTGAGGAGCAACATAGACAGATGGACGCTAACATGCACAGTCTGGTGAAGGTTTGCGCAGACACACAGAGCATTACAATGACTAACCAGCATGACATTGCAGACTTAAAGTTGGATATTGCAGGGGTCAAATCTGAGGTTATCAGGGTTAAATCTGATCTTTCGGCATTGACACAAGCGACACTTGCAGGTTTCAAGAGAGTCGATGAACGTTTTGAAGAACACGATAGGCGTTTTGACAAGATTGATAAACGACTCGACGAACACGATAGGCGCTTTGACGAACACGATAAGCGCTTTGACGAACACGATAAGCGCTTTGACAGGATTGATAAACGACTCGACGAACACGATAAGCGCTTTGACAGGATTGATGGACGCTTCGACGAGCACGATAAGCGCTTTGACAAGATTGAAGAAACACTCGCCATCATCGTGAATCATCTCAAAAAATAACCACGTCATCTAATACCAAAATCCAGCAGCTTGTCTACGACAGCCGCTGATTTACTGGCGTAGTGCGGGTATACATCAGAACTGTTTACAGAAAGATGGTACTTCCACGATCTGAAAGCCAAATGCTTGCCTGACCATGAAGGATTAGTATCCGGCCACAAAATACTGGAAGTGAAGAAGGCTCATATCCGGAAAAACCAGCAAGTAAGTGATGCGAGAGAATAAAAAGGAAGAGAGATGAGAGAGCCGGGAATTTTACCGGTTTTCTTGCCATGAATCACACGACAAGATCTTGAGGATTGGTGCCCAGGAGAAGACTCGAACTTCCACGCCCTTTCGGACACTAGCACCTGAAGCTAGCGCGTCTACCAATTCCGCCACCTGGGCCTGTCACTTAAATTGTACGGACTTTGCGTCCTGCCCAATCATTGTTAATGATTGGTGCCCAGGAGAAGACTCGAACTTCCACGCCCTTTCGGACACTAGCACCTGAAGCTAGCGCGTCTACCAATTCCGCCACCTGGGCCCTGTGATCAGCAGTAGGCTGGTCAACAAGTGCGGCGAATGTTAGGGATTTAAAGCGAAAGTGTCAACACCCCGGTCGAAAAATAGGGGTTCGGAATGTACGCTATAAGCATTTGAACGACGATGAAGGTCTGGCGGGCTTTTGATGTAAACCCGGACTGATAGAGGCTACTCACTATGATTTGTGAAAAGACAGGCTCTGGTTCCTGAAGACACCTTAGGAAGACATCATGAAAGTGAATGAAAAACAGCACCGATTTCTGCAAGCAACACTGGAGAACTGGTACCGGGATGGTCTTCTGGATGAAGTTAAAAAGGAAGCCCTGCTGGACTCTCTGGACGTGCACTCCTTTCAGTGGCGTATGTTGGCTCAATACGCTTTTTGGGCTGCATTGTCTTCCATGGTGCTATCCCTGTTAGCGGTGGTTATGGATGAGGCTCTGATGGCATGGCTGGAGCGTTTATTGACTCTTCAGGACGGCACCCGAAGTTTGTTTTTTGCTGCGTTGTCAGTTGGTTTTTATCTGTTTGGCGGTTGGTTCAAGTCCCGTCAGACAGGCCGTGTCTTTAGTCAGGAGCTTGTTTTTTTTCTGGGCGCTGCATCCACAGCGGCTTCCATTTACTACCTGGGTCGGGCCGTTTATACAGGAAGTGGCCACTATTCGCTGCTATTACTTCTTGGTGCCGTGATCTATCTGGTGCTGGCGTTACTGCTGGAATCGCTGTTGCTCTGGGTTTTGTGTCTAGGAGCATTGGCTTTCTGGTTTTTTGCTGAAACGACTTACTGGGCTGGTGGTTACTATCAGCCGTTTTTCGGGATGAGCTATCCCTTGCGATTTCTTTTCTTCAGTTTGGTGGTTCTTCTGTTGGGCTATGGCCTGCCCTTTTTTAAACGAACCAGAGCCTTTTTTGATGTGACTCAGTTTATTTCCTTAATGATGCTTTTCGTGTGCTTGTGGATTTTGTCCATGACGAGTAATTACAACTACGGGCTTAAAGCCCTTGAGGCATCAGAAATGCAGCTTTGGTTATGGCGACTGGCCATGGCGGCAGCGTCAGGTTTGGCGATGTTTATCGGTTTTTGCAGAGATGACTCTATTCTGAGAATCAGCGGAATCTCCTTTTTGTTGCTGAATCTGTATACCCGGTTCTTTGAGTACGCTTGGGAAGAGATAAATACAGCACTGTTTTTTGCATTGCTGGCGCTCAGTTTCTGGCTGCTGGGAAGATACTCAGAGAGGCTCTGGCTGTCTGGAAAAAGAAAGGTTTCAATAAATGAGGTTGTTCTGTAAGCAGAGCAACCTCGGGTATTATTGGGCTCAGCCGGTATCAGCCGTTAACTGCGTCTTTCAATGATTTACCTGGTTTGAAGGCGACCGTATTGCTGGCAGCAATCTGAATCGGCTCTCCTGTTTGCGGGTTTTTACCTGTGCGTGCGGCTCTGCTGCGCTGCAGGAATGTACCAAAGCCTACAAGGCTGACAGTGTCTTCTTGTTTCAGAGCGGAGGTTATGACTTCAATCATGGCGTTGAGTGCCTGATTGGCTTGTTCTTTTGTCAGATCTGCCTGATCGGCAATGGCGTTAACGAGTTCTGGTTTACGCATGGTGTCATGCACTCCTTCTTGTTTTTCTTTCTTCCGATGGATAAGCAGTCATGAACAGACTAAAACACTGTAAAGGTTAGAGCAATAGGCTTTCTCGTGAAAAACACGGGAATCGGATTATTTCGACCAAATTAGCCAATTTTGACCATTTCAAAGTCTTCTTTGCCGACACCACAGTCAGGACAGTGCCAGTCTTCAGGAACATCCTCCCAGCGAGTACCCGGCTCAACCCCCTCATCAGGCCAGCCCTGTTCTTCGTCATAGATAAAACCGCAAACAACACACTGCCATTTCTTCATGTCTGTCTCCATTAATAGCCGTTTAAAAGTCAGTGACGACTGTCTCAATCTTATACAATGAAAGCTGCTCGGGGGTGAAAAAAAGGGCAAGGAAAAAGCATTGGAATAACAATAACACCCCGGGCTCTGTTTTTGACAGAGCCCGGGGTGATGAAAACTGTGACCTTGTTCTCCTATTCAGATTTCAGCTGCTGATACCACTGCCCCAGAAGCTGGCGTTCTTCTTCCGTCATCTCTGTACGGTTTGCCAGTGGCATGATCTGTGTCTGAACGGACTGACTGTAGATTTTGTCCGCTTTGCTGGCGATGGATTCATAATCGTCAAAGATCAGGCCACCTGGCGCTGTCTGGAAGAGAGGGTCAGTTGGCTTGGCCCCATGACAGGTAGAACAGCGGCTGGTGACAATCTCGACAATTTCCTGTTTGTCAAAAGCGGGTGCTTTTGCAACCTCTGGGGCCATTTGTGGTCGTATAACAAACGCCAGACTCAACATGACAACGGCAGCGGCAGGCCAGAGCCAGGTTAATACAGCACCCTGGTTACGACGATTAAAGAAGTGTCGGATCAGAATCGCAGCCAGCGACAGGGCAGCAAGAATCGCCCAGTTCCAGTCATGCCCATAAGTCATTGGGTAATGGCCGCTGATCATGATAAACAACAGCGGCAGGGTGAAGTAGTTGTTGTGCCTGGAGCGAAGCAGTGCATGTTGGGCAATGGCCGGATCAAAGCTGTTATCACCTCTTTGTGCTGCGTCAACCAGCTTCCTCTGGGATGGGATGATAATCCGGAAGACATTACCCACCATCAGGGTTCCGATCAGGGCACCAACGTGGATATAAGCTGCTCTGTCGCTGAACAGTTGCGCATATCCCCAGGCTGCAAAAACAATCAGCCCAAAGAGTACCGCGCTGAACAGTCTTTCATTTTTAAACAATGGCGTTCGGCAAAGAAAGTCATAAGCCAGCCAGCTCACGAACAGGCTGAATAGGCTGACCGCAATAGCTGAGGCCGGGGACAGTGAAGAGTCTGACGACAGCAGATAACTTTCTGCTCCCCAGTAGTAGATGATGGCCAGCAGGCCAAAGCCACTGAGCCAGGTAACATAAGCTTCCCATTTGAACCAGTGCAGGGTTTCCGGCATTTTCTCTGGTGCCAGATGGTATTTGTTTACTTCATAGAAGCCACCACCGTGCACAGCCCATAATTCCCCTTTAATACCTTTTTTCTGTTTTGCCTGAGGAGCTTTTTCCAACCGGCCTTCCAGCCAGTTGAAGTAAAAGGAGGCACCAATCCAGGCAATACCTGCTGTGACGTGCAACCATCGAAAAATCAGGTTCAACCAGTCTTGTATATAGGATTCCATACTCAGCTTCTTCCTCGAGTTTCCTGGCCCATGATAATGGCTTTTTCAATGACCCGGTCGTCACCCATTACCATCAGTACACCCAGCAACTCTTCAAGTGTTTGTGTTTTCTCTGTTCTGAATTTCAACAAAGGTGTGGCTTCGGGATTAAGCACCAGAAAGTCTGCCTCGTTGCCGACCCGGAAACTGCCAATGCGGTCATCGAGATGCAGGGCTCTGGCCCCACCCAGAGTGGCCAGGTAGAAAGCTTGAAGAGGAGATATCGTATTCTCACCCAACTGAGATACCTGATAAGCGTCTTTCATCGTGTTCAACAGACAAAGACTGGTGCCACCACCCACGTCTGTGCCCAGCCCGACACGAATATTTTTGTTTTTAGCATTAGAAAAACGGAATAAACCGCTGCCCAGGAACAGGTTGGAACCCGGACAGCAGGCAATGGATGAATCACTTTCAGCCATTCGCTCCCAACTCTCGTCGCACAGATGGATGGAGTGGGCAAAGATCGAGCGGGGACCCAGCAGACCGTGCTGGTCATAAACATCCAGATAATTTTTACTGTCAGGAAACAGTTCCTGAACCCACTCTATTTCTTTGGGGTTTTCAGACAGGTGGGTATGCAGGTAGAGACCGTTATGTTCTCTGAGCAGTCTTCCAGCCAGGGTGAGCTGCTCGGAAGAAGAGGTTGGAGCAAAGCGGGGAGTGACGGCATAAGACAATCGACCCTTGTTGTGCCAGCGATCAATCAGTTGCTTTGACTCTTCATAGCTGCTTTCCGGGGTGTCGAGCAGGTAGTCTGGCGCATTGCGATCCATCATGACCTTGCCGGCAATCATACGCATCTTGCGCTTTTGCACAGCTTCAAAGAAAGCATCAACTGATTGGGGAGAGACTGTGCCAAAAACCAGTGCGGTAGTCGTTCCACTGTTCAGGCACTGATCCAGAAACAACTCTGCAATGTCCCGGGCATATTCAGGATCTGAAAAGCGGGCTTCAGCAGGAAAAGTATACTGTTCCAGCCAGTCCAGCAGTTGCACTCCGCAACCTGCCATGACTTCCAGCTGGGGATAGTGCACATGAGTATCGATAAATCCCGGTATGATCAGCCTGCCTGAAAGGTCTCTGATTTCACAGTCTTCCGGCAGTTCTTGCAATAAGTTCTTGGCAGGGCCGCAGGCTTTGATACAACCCGACTCAACCAATAGTCCACCGTCGTCAAAGTATTCCCAGCTTTGTTCTCCCTTATCGGGATCGTCCAGAAAGTGGAGTACAGAAGCACGCCAGAAAACAGGGGTAGTTGCAGTGCTCGTCATAAGGGTGCTCCCACGGTCAGGGAAAGGTGGGCAGGGATTAAAACTTCGTCACAGTTGTGTCCTGGCCCGGCCCGGTCAATCACCAGATAGGAGATTCCGTCACCGGCAGAGAGTAGCGGATGATGCCAGGTGCCCGGATGGTAATTAATGCCCTGGGAACCATCAGTGATGAAACAGCGAATATGATTAAAGTCCGGCTCCGAGTGGTTATCAGGAG
Organism: Endozoicomonas sp. ALD068; assembly: GCF_049310145.1. Lineage (NCBI taxonomy): Bacteria > Pseudomonadati > Pseudomonadota > Gammaproteobacteria > Oceanospirillales > Endozoicomonadaceae > Endozoicomonas > Endozoicomonas sp. ALD068. Next base: position 5,000,274 of record NZ_JBLYNU010000004.1, on the reverse strand, counting down.
CAACAACAATCAAAAACGGCTGCTGCTCCAGGGGCATAAAGGTCTGGCTGCCCAGAGGGTGGCGTTCCAGCAAATCCAGTTGGTAGGGCTGTTTGATGGCTTGCGTGTGGTAAATATGAATAGCCACTTCCCCCACGGCATCGGTTTGAATTCGGGTGAGATCGTTAAACTTACGACAGCGGCCCTGATTGATGATCATGGCGTCACCACAGGCTTCGATCACATCGCCGAAGGGTTTGAAAGCTTCGGCAGACAAGGGCTCTACAGGGAGAGCCCGGGTGGTTAACGTGGTTGGCATGGAATGCCTCTTTATATTTATTTTCTGTTAGCTCAGGGCTTTTTGGGGCTAAGGGCTTTTCGCTAAGCGCTTTGCAACGCTGTTCATGTTTGACTTACAGACCTTATGAACAATGGAAATCAGCTACCTCTGTAAGTCGAATACCCAAAGGGAGATATCAGCAATGGCACATGGTGGTGGCGATTGTCGCTGACTTCAAAAATGACCGGGACTTCCGGATAAAAGCATTTTTGTTCCAGCCGGTTAAAGTAATCCTGAATCGCAAAGTCCAGCTTATAAATGCCTTCCGGAAGGTTTACTTCGTCCGTAGTCAGACTGTTTACTCTTCCGTCGGCGTTTGTTTTGCCCCGTCCAACCTCTACCCAGCTGTCTTCAGCCTGTTTGTATAGAGTGACAGGAACCTGGTCGGCAGGATGGCCACGAGCTGTGTCGAGGATATGAGTACTGATCCCGGTCATTAAATTACTCCTTCTTTGGCCAAAGAGGTGTTCTTGAGCATTTTGCACAGGCGAATACTGGTTATTTTATGCTGTTCAGCCGCTGCAATGGAGAGTTCTTCCTCTGGCTCGTTACTCAAACGTTCCTCCAGCAGCGTCAGCATCTCGCTGGCACTTTTGCCGGTAGCGCAGACAATGAAGATATAGCCAAACTGCCGTTCGTACTGTTCGTTGCCTTCAGCCAGTGCCTGGAGGGTTTTTTCATTGGCCTCATCGACGCCGGACTGCTCATGGCCTGCCATGGTTTGAGTATTCCTGTATTTTTCTTTCAGGCTGTTGATGTCACCGATTTTCGGGTGGGCATCAAACGCTTCCAGGTAGTCGGGCTTCTGGCAGTGAGACCAAACGGCATTAGCAGCAATCAGCAGGCTTTCAATATTAGCAAAGGGTCTTGCTGCTACCATGGACTCAACCCACTGACCGCTGGCACAACACTGACGAAAAGTTTCTGATGCCTGCTCTTCGCTCAGGGTATTCAGTTCGTTCAATGTCATTTTGTGGGCTCCGGCTGACCGACAACTCTCAATCTTGATACGCCACCATCGGGGAAAATATTCAGGCGAACATGGGTGTATATTTCCTGAGTATTTTCCAGATTCTCTACAAAAGAGTGATTACGGTGAGCATGAAGTTTCTGTTCGCTCAGGATCGGACGCCATTGTGCCGTGTCATCAGGCACTTCTCCCTCAAAATAACAGCCTTCCAGGCTTCCTCTGTCAGGATAGTTTCCTTTGAAGTGCAGGGTATCAATCTCAACCCGACCAATTTTACCAGGTGTCGCCAGCCTGATGATCATCCAGTCGTGACCGCCATTGCGTCTTCTGCGGGTTTCCCAGCCATCATGCATATCGGCACCGCGACCCGGACGAAGCAGGTTTTGCATCGGACTGAAGAAAGCGTCTGAACAGCTGACAGGGCGGGCTCCATTCATCAGAGCCGATAGATCAACGGGTTCGTTGGGAAGAAGGTGTTGAGTGTTAAAGAGGATTTTTCCATAAACTCTCAGGCGGGCAACACCGCCATCGGGGAAAATGGTCAGACGAATATGAGTGGCTTCGACAGGTTGGTCCAGACAGATCAGATTTCGGTGGTCGGCATCAACCGCCATTCTTGCAGTCATAGGCTGCCATTGACTTTGTTCACTGGGGTCAGATTCGCTGGCGATGTATTCCAGCTGAACGGCGCCCGGTGCATTACCTTTGAAGTGGCGGGTATCGACTTCTACCCCTTCCACCATTCCCGGGGTCGCAAGTCTGACGATGACCCAGTCATGATCGCCGCTGCGGCGTCGGCGGGACTCCCAGCCGTCCATCCATTTGCCGTAAGCCGTGTACTTTTCCGGAAGAAAAACCGGCTCGGAGTCCAGCAAAAGGTTGTCTTTTTCAGCAAAGAAGTCATCGCTTGCAGACAGTACATCTCCACCCAGGGCACGGGCGGCCAGATCGACTTTTGTCTGTCGCCATAGCAGGGCTTCGTCAGGGCCGTCAGTGGTTGTTGAGCCATCAGTCATTGTATTCATCGCATATCCTGATTTTTGTTGGTTTTTTATTGGAGTATTATTGTCCCCGGCTAAAAGGGCATATTTTTCTGTGTTCTGGCAAAATGGATGTTGTAAATTATAAGCAAAATGTTGACCAAATGGTCAGACTTTGGGAGTTTATGCCATAGATACTACAGGTCAATCAATATATTGATTTAAACAAAAAAAATAAGTCGGAGTTTGCCATGAATCTCAGTGATAACCACTACCCCAGAGACTTAACAGGGTATGGAAATACCCCACCTCATCCGCAATGGCCGGGGCAGTCGCGGATTGCCGTTCAGTTTGTCATAAATTACGAGGAAGGTGGTGAAAACTCTGTACTTCATGGTGACAGGGGTTCAGAAGCTTTCCTTTCCGAAATTATTGGTGCCCAGTCGTATGAGGGGATGCGCCATATCAGTATGGAATCTATCTACGATTATGGGGCCAGGGCTGGTTTCTGGCGGCTGCACCGTATCTTCACCCAGAGAAACATTCCTGTGACGGTGTATGCCGTAGCCATGGCCATGCAGCGGAACCCTCAGGCGGTTGAGGCCATGCTGAAGGCTGACTGGGAGATAGCCAGCCACGGCTATCGCTGGATTGATTACCAGTTTCACGATCCTGATGAAGAGCGTGAGCATATGCAAAAGGCCATTCAAATTCACACAGAAATGACCGGCCAGAAACCTTCGGGTTGGTATACAGGTCGCTGTAGTCCCCAAACAGAGCAGCTGGTGGCAGAAGAGGGAAGCTTCCTCTACCACGCAGACAGTTATGCAGACGATCTGCCTTATTGGGATACCCGATTTGATCAGCCGCAGTTAGTCGTGCCTTATACACTGGACTGCAATGATATGCGTTTTGCAACCGCTCAGGGTTTTAATTCTGGCGATCAGTTTTTCAGTTATCTGAAAGATGCGTTTGATGTGCTCTATGATGAGGGTGCTGATCAGCCAAAGATGATGTCAGTAGGGTTGCATTGTCGTCTGGTAGGCAGGCCGGGCCGTGCCGCTGCGCTGATGCGTTTTCTGGATTATGTGCAGTCGAAGGAAAAAGTATGGCTATGCACCCGTGAGCAGATTGCCCGCCACTGGCATGAGCATCATCCCTGCAACGAGACCGGTGCTCAATAGATTAATATCGCTGAGCCCGTTTGAACCCTATTAATGGTCAGCGCAGATGGTGGCCATTGGGGAAATCGTAGATTCATTAAACTATCTATGGCGGCGCCCCTCGTTTGGGAAGTTCGTCAATCACCTGCCAGCAAGCGGCCAAAAGCTTTCAGCTGATCAGGGTCTGAACTTCTGGTGGCTGAGGCCAGGTTAAGATGCCGATTGGCCTTTGCCAACTCCAGCAACGAATCATCAATCTCGTACTGTTTATTTTCTCTCAGCCAGGTCAGCAAGGTTTCAAGAGGCCAGAGTGCCTGTTTGCCCTCGTGAACCGGGGCGGGAAAACTCTCTGGATTACTGGTCATCAGTTTTCGCATATTCTGTCTTGAGAAACCCAGTAGCTCCGCTGTGTCCGTCAGCCCAACGAGGTCCGGTGAAGCTTCAAGAAGCCTGATATCAGGAATCACTGCTTTCACGTCCCGTATTGCGCTGCCAACGGCATCAGCAGCACTGGTGCCATCCCGGTCGAACATCATGGCCATTCGCCCTGCCTGACCAATACCAATCAACATGTCATTGCAACCCGCCTCGCCCAGCGCTTCGATAATATCATCAACGTCCTGAGCGCACTCTTTGATGCTGAAACGAAGGATAAATTCATAGGATTTCATAATGGGTAAAATTCAAAAACTTAGTGATGACTATTCAGGTTGTCAATTGACAACCTGAAAGTTTTTATTCAAAGGCAAGCCGAACAGTCTGGTATAAAATCTCAGTTCGCCATTCGAGTGTGTCGCAAAACTCTGGTTCCCATGCTTTTAGGCTCTTTGGATTCCAGCGTGAGAACGAGTTGACTCCCGTCATTCCCGACTTCATTCTCGTCATTCCCGACTTCATTCCCGACTTCATTCTCGTCATTCCCGGCTTCATTCTCGTCATTCCCGGCTTCATTCTCGTCATTCCCGGCTTCATTCTCGTCATTCCCGACTTCATTCTCGTCATTCCCGCGAAGGCGGGAATCCACACTGACTCACCTCCAGAACCATACTGCCCGGTGATCCCCTGGCCTTGTCATCCCCGAGAAGGCAGAGATCCACCGTTGGCGCTGGATTCCCGCCTTCGCGGGAATGACGACCTCAGAGCATGGGAACGAGCTGTTGGAGTCTTGCGACACTCTCAGAGCATGGGAGCGAGTTGTTGGGCTTTCGCGACAACCTCAGAGCGTGGGAACGAGTTGTTAGAGTTTTGCGACAGCCTCCTTCGCGGGAATGACGACCTCAGAGCATGGGAATGAGCTGTTGGAGTTTTGCGATGGAGTTTTGCGACACCCTCTTTAGGGTGGGGAGGATGTCATGCCAGTACTATGGATCCAGCACATTATCAATTGACAACCTGAAAGTATTTGTTCAGAGGCAAACCGAACAGTCTGGTATAAAATCTCACTTTCGCCATTCAAGGGAGTGAATATTATTTATCTGCTCTGTCATTGCTTTGAGTTTTTTCTACAGGCTCAACACCGCTTTCACGTCAAAAAAGTCTGTAACGACACTTTAACAGGCAGTTTCTGAAACTTTTCGCTCCCATTGTTGTCTGATCTGGAAAGTGTAAATATTTAAGGAGAATTATTATGCAGGCTATCAGCGGTACATCATGGAAGGCTACGACTTTATCGTCTGACACGGCCGACATAAGCAATGACGATAAAAGCGTATGCGTCATCTGTCAGGTGGAATTCGATAAGAAAATCGTTGTAGATAGCTACGGGCATGCATTTCATTCTGATCAGCGTCAATGTGATAAGTGCATTGGAGTTCGGAAAATTACCTCTGCCACCCAAGCGAAACTGGAGGCAGCAATTCGCGACGGGAACTTCTCTCTTGCACAACGTCTGGTCAATGACCATGGCGCTATTCTGACCGCAGATATTCTGAAAGTGGGCCTGGAAAGTGCCGCAAAAACCCTCAATGTCCAACAGGCCAGGAGCTTATTTGAACTTTCATCGTCCGAACCGGCCACTCAGGCGGTTGCCCGAACGGTATTGGATGGTGTACTGCAAAAAGCTCTAGCAAGTGCCAAGGCTACTACAAGTCTTTACATGCACCGCAATACCGTGGAATTTACCCGGCTTTTTTTCAACCATGACATCGTTAACAATGAGCTGGCGAATATTGCCCTGTATATCTGTGTTCTCAGAGATGATCTTGTGTCAGCACAAGAATTCAAAGCAAAATACCGGGCACAACTTGAGGCTACCCATTTCCAGACAGTTCTGAGGCAAATAGTCCAAGAATTGGAAGAGGGGATTTGTCTACAAAAAGGAAAAACCGATTTTCTATTGGATCTGGTAACGCCTGATGCAGCCACTCAAACCATTGCCCAGGATATCCTGACGCATTTTCTGCAAAACGCGCTGCCGCAGGCCGTTAATATGAGCAGGACCAAGTACAGCGGAATCAAGGAATTTACCGATCTTATTCTTGGTCATCACTTGGGTAATATTGAGCTGGCGAATATGGCCATGGAGATCTGTGTTCTCAGAGGTGAACTTGAGTCTGCACTAAAATTCAAAACTGAGCACAGGGCACAACTAGGGGTTACTACTTTCCAGAAAGTTCTGCAGCAGATGGATTTGAAATGGGAGACTAACCGGATCGATATCCTATTGAGTCTGGTAATGCCTGACGAAGCTGCTCAAAATTTTGTCCTTGATATGCTGACGGGGCTGCTGCAAAACGCGCTGACTGAGTTTGAGAATATGTCCGATCCCGTATACCGCGATATCATGGCCTTTACACATATTGTTTTCCGCCATGAAATTATCAACTCGGCCCTGGTCAACACAGCACTGAGAATATGTATACTCAGGGAAGAGACTGAACAGGCACAAAAGATAAAAGCACTTTATGGTGCATTTGTTTTTGAAAAAGAATACGGAATGCACACAATTGAAAGTTTTGCTGAAAAAATTGGTTACAAGCTGACAACAGATCGGGCTAAAGACTATAGAAATATGGCGAGAATGGTTCACTCTGATAAGCAGCAAAGTTCTGACGAACTCATGAAAGAATTAAACAGGCTCTACGATAAATAAACATTCAGTGAGGCGTTACTGTTTGGAGATAATCACCTAAAAAGATTACCCTCCTGCTGTGAGGGCCAATGTCTTTTCATTTCGTAAGGTGCTTCGTTATCCTGCAAGATGGCCCATTGCCTCTTCCAGGCCATTAAGAGCGTGTTGCAAAACTCTCTCCAGCGTGGGAACGAGTTGACTCCCGTCATTGCCAGCTTCATTCTCGTCATTCCCGCGAAGGCGGGAATCCACACTGACTCACCACCAGAACCATACTGCCCGGTGCCCCCAACTGGCCTTGTCATCCCCGAGAAAGCAGAGATCCACCGTTGGCACTGGATTCCCGCCTTTCGAGCGTGTCGCAAAACTCTGGTTCCCATGCTTTTAGGCCCTGTGGGTCCCAGCGTGGGAACGACTAGTTGGAGTTTTGCGACACCCTCCATTCAAGGGAGTGAATATTATTTATCTGCTCTGTCAGTGCGTTGAGTTTTTTCTTTAGGCTCAACACCTGCTTCAACACTGCGTCGAAAACACTCCGGATGGGGCCGAAGCTATGGAGCGAACAGAAGGCATTCGTCATGCCTATACTATCGATCCAGCACATAGCATTTAAAACTGAATATTGAAATGATTACTAAACTTGCAGCTCTATTACTTCTGGCGGTTACCTCTAAAATTTTTGCTCAACCCGATGGCTGTCTTGAACAAAACGCTTCAGCTTTACAAAAAACTGAGGCAAGGTGTCATCAGATGTTCGTCGAAACTGAAGAGGCGTTAGTATGTATAAAAATTGATAGATCTAAAAAAAGAGACAAGACTTTTACTGGTTTGCTTCAAGACGGTTTGGAGAAGAGAACAGTATTAAAGTACCTTCCATTTGAAATAGAATATGACCTTTTTAACTGCATCAACGGGAATGAAAGGGATAATGATTTAGCACAGAAAATTGGTGACAATACGCTGGGAAAGGTTATATCTTTTAACATTAAAACAGATGATGGCAATCGCAACTACAAGCCTTCAAATTCATGGCAGGAACGATTCATAAAATGTATAAGTCAAGGCTTACAAAATATTTTTGATGATTTCCCCCCAGAGTTTGGAAATCGTTTACCAGGAAATAAAACTTTTAGCGATTTTTATAAAGGTGAAAAAACGCCAACAACCTGCTTTCAGTTTGTTAACTTAATGGAGGTTAATTCACAATCATACCATGACGAACTTTACCTTCAACTTACAGCTTTAGAAAACTCAGACATAGAGGATCATTTCATTGCTCTTGCAATTTTAAACAATAACAAACTTGTTCATACATTCATTCATATTGGAGATAATGTTTGTGTAGGTAAAATGGGAGGTAGTGGTATTTATTTTCATACTGTTGAAGATATATTAAGTCATTACCAGGAGTATTATGAAACTCCTTTGAGTTTAGCGATTGCAAATATAAAAACTTTACAGTAGCCGTATGGTAAATAGAGCCTGCCCGAAAACCCATAAATAATCCGGTTCAGCAGGCAACAGTCAAAATTTTTTGATTAAAATTCAGCCCACGCATTTGTGGGTGCTACTTTTTGGTTGATTTCTGATCATTCATAGTGGGTAAAATTCATTTCTATCATTTAAATTTTTCTATTCTTCATCCATGATTACATGCGACCCCTTTCCATACCTGCTAACTGATTGAATTGAGGAGCAATGTCATGTCCAGAACAACTCTGACCATAACACCTGCAATCGCCACTTATCTCACCCATGCAGGCATGCGCGATCATCTTGTACTGAGTGAGCTGCGAGCGCGGATGGCAGACTTTTCCGAAGGGTACATGCAGGTCTCGCCGGAGCAGGGGGCTTTCATGCAAATGCTGGTGAAGATGAGTGGTGCAAGAAAGGGAATAGAGATCGGCACATTCACTGGCTACAGTGCTTTGGCAACCGTATTGGCCATGCCAGAAGATGGACACCTGACTTGCCTGGATGTTTCTGAGGAATGGACGAACATTGCCAGAGAGTACTGGCAGAAAGCGGGGGTGTCGGAGAAAATAACCCTGAAAATTCAGCCTGCTCTGGACAGCCTGGCTCAAATGCAAGGTCAGGAGGGTTTGTTCGACTGGGTGTTTATCGATGCCGATAAAGAAAATTATCTGGATTACTACCGGCGCGGTGTTGAGCTACTGAAGTCTGGCGGACTGGTGTTAGTGGACAACAGTCTCTGGGGTGGCTCGGTGGTGAATCCTCAGGATGCAGAAACCAGAGCCATTGACGAATGCAACCGCTTTATTCAACAGGATGACAGGGTTGATATGGTATTACTGCCGGTAAGCGACGGATTGATGATCGCTCGCAAGCGTTAACTGTTCAGGCTGATGACGCCTTTCTGGCAATAATGAGAAACTCCCGGTTTCCATCACCCCCTTTGATCGGACTGTCAAAATAATCGGTGGTTTTCAGACCCTGCTCTTCAAGACAGCTTCGAATGGATGATTCTACTACAGGATAGACAGTCTGCCAGTTGCGAGCATGCAACACTTGCACCTTTCCTTCAGCAATAAACTTCTGTGCCTGGGTGCGGGAGGCAGCAAGGCCGTTGTCTACCAGCAGACGATCCGCTTTTTCCATTCTGTATGTTCATCACGGGAGTTAGAAAACACGATGGGTATTAATCATTAACTACTACCACTATGATGCGTTTTTCTTCCAGATCATCATCATTTTCGCTGAGGTATACGATATCCCCAGCCCGATGAATCAGGGAATGTTCATTGGAAAATATAAGCCCGTTATTTCGGCCATCATATGAAAATGACTCCTCAGTGCCTTTATCAAGGAATATTTCTGCTGAATTAATACGCGATGAATTTTTGCCAATATCAAGCCCGCCTCCTGAATACTTTACACCCGTTCCAGTTGCGTTGGTATTGTCATTCAATTGGACGACCATGCTTTTTTTGCCGGGATCCTTATGCCAGGGCAAATCTTTAATTCCCCTTGAGGGAATTAATGGGTAACGAATCAGGACAAGATTAGAAACTTCTACCGAACGATCCCGCCATTGAAATTCATCGGCCATTTTTTCCAATGCCTCTGAGCATAGAGCCCGGATTTCATCCGATGAAGTAGCCAAGCAGTCCTTTCGGAAAGACTCTTTAATCAAATGACTATTTTTATCAAACTGAATTCGCTTTTTATAGCATAATTCGGCCATGAAAACGGGATTTTCATGATTTAACCCAAATTTCAGATGGTCAAATATTGTGCTTGATTTTATAACTTTTCCTACCATTCTTTCATTCAGCAGATGTTTGACAAAAGCCGAATTGAAATAACTTTTGTCGTCATCTATTACCCGATTGGCCTCTTTTAAAACACTTTCAGAAAACACCGAGGAGACTCTTCTGAATGTATCGCCAAATTTTATGCCTTTGGCCTGCGTTTCAACAGAATATGCCGAGGCGGCATCTGAAAAAACCTGCATCGTTGGGCGGGAAGAAATATTATTAGACAACATCATTATCACTCCTTTGATCTATTAATTATTCAATTACAGGACTAACCAAACATCATTCAACGATTCTGGAGTGTCCAAAGCAGAATAGTTCAGCAAAAAGCGTATAAACTGGTAATTTCAACCATCCCCGATGACGAAACATGAGATGGTTGCCTTACTCACAAGAGATCACCGGGTAATCCCTCAGAAGTTTGCTTTTTCGCCGATACCTGCCTTTTACTTTGCTGGAAGCTGACTCAGTGTTGGTATCCTATAAAGTCTGAGTATGAAACATCGTAGGGTATTTTTTGTAAACATGACAGGCAGAAACGCTGGCGTTTCGGTCAGGAATACTAACCTTGGCAGGTCCCTGTCAGGTCAAGAGGAAAAGATTTTTCTTTTCTCCGTGGCAAGGGTTTTTTTTACTGGATAACATCATCGTAAGTGTGGAAGTTATGTCAAGACAGTTCCTTAGAGTCTGTCGCCTGATATTTTCTGGCAATAACAAGAAACTCCCGGTTCCCATCACCCCCTTTGATCGGACTGTCAAAATAATCGGTGGTTTTCAGACCCTGCTCTTCGAGACAGCTTCGAATGGATGATTCTACTTCAGGATAGAGACCCTCATCCCGAACAATACCTCCTTTGCCCAGACCTGCTTTTCCCACTTCAAATTGCGGTTTGACCAGGCTGACCAGAAAACCTCCCTTTTTAATCAGCGGTGCCAGCGAAGGTATAATTTTGGTCTGGGAAATAAAAGAAACATCCATCACCGCCAGATCAAACCCGGCTCCGTTTTCAGTATGCTCTAACAGCTCCGGGCCAAGCTCACGGGCATTAATACCTTCCAGACAAACTACCCGCTGATCCTGCCGCAGTTTCTCTACCAGTTGCTCATGCCCTACTTCAATACCGACTACTTTCGTCGCGCCTGACTGCAGGGCACAGTCAGTAAAACCGCCCGTTGACTGACCCACATCAATCACGGTCATTCCCGTAATATCCAGACCGGCTTTCTCCAGAGCACTTGCCAGCTTGAGTCCGCCACGGGAAACAAATCTATCCGACTCATCCAGAGTGACTTTCAGCTCTGCCTCTCCGGTCAGTTTCTCACTGGGCTTTTTTACGGTTTGCCATTTGCAGGAATGCAACACTTGCACCTTTCCTTCAGCAATAAACTTCTGTGCCTGGGTGCGGGAGGCAGCAAGGCCGTTGTCTACCAGCAGACGATCCACTCTTTCCATTCTAATAACCGTATTGGGAAACAGATAATACCAATCGAACTTACAACTCGTTCCCACGCTCTGAGGCTGTCGCAAAACTCTCTCCGGCGTGGGAACGCGTTGACTCCCGTCATTGCCGACTTCATTCTCGTCATTCCCGCGAAGGCGGGAATCCACACTGACTCTCCACCAGAACCATACTGCCCGGTGTCCCCCTGGCCTTGTCATCCCCGAGAAGGCAGAGACCCACCGTTGGCGCTGGATTCCCGCCTTCGCGGGAATGACGACTTCAGAGCGTGAGAACGAGCTGTTGAAGTTTTGCGACACGCTCCATCACTGGAGTTAGAAAGCAAGATTGGCATAAAGTATAAGTACCTGTTCGTACAAAATCATATTTTCTTACTCATTCTGTGCTGACCTTTTAAAGGGTCAGGGGAACCATTTCCTGAGTTGAATGTCCAAATTAAGAGAAGGCAACCATCTGACAACGGAAGTCAGTCAATCAATGAACAGGAGTTTCTTATGAATATAAAGCCCATCCCTTCACCGCCGCCGAGTTTCACTGATTTCGCTAACATTGAGGCTTCAGCGAATGATCCTGCTCAAAAGCAGGATGATCTGTCTAAACAGATTGCAACTCTCGCTACACCTGAAGTTGCCAAGCAGATTCCCTTAACAGAAGGTAACCTGAGTCAGTTTAAAAAAGCGTTGGAAGAGCACAGCGTAACCGCCGCAGATGCAATGCATCACCCTCTGGCCTCCATTGTTGGCACCATGGATGGTTGTGTATCCGCTCTGAGTAAGGCGATTTTGAACCCAATACCCTTTACCTCACGGCGTCTTCCTGTTCTTCCTTTGCTTTCTTTCAAATACCTGGGCCTGAAAAAAACCTTGGCACTCTATATTGCTATTGGCGCAGCCGGAGGCTTTTACGGCAGGCTTAAGGCTGCTTCTGAAATCTACCAGAAGACACCTGAAGATAATCTGACAGAAACAGTAAAACGCCTCGAGAAGGAGTGTTCCGAGTTAAAGGAGCAAATGCTGGAAGCACGGCTTGAGCGATTGAATGCGTTGAATAATTGTCGTCGACTGGCACCTTTGAAGATTTTTATAAATGATGCAAATGTGCGTAATTTTTTCGAACGTACATTGAATGATTGTGTTGAATTGACGATGCCGACGGATATCCAGTTTTATGAGAAGGTACTGCAAAAACAGGCCTCAGACATTCAGGCTCTTGAAGTAAAGCTTTACAGTTTAGAAGAGAAAATGACCGAAGGTAGGGATGTTAAGCTGAAATTTCTGCGAACAGCTCTTGATCTGGACGCCGAAAAGGAAGCGTTCAAACGCGTACAGGCATTACTGGACAGCGCAAAGGCCAACCCGGTAGTTCAGGATTTAGCTGGGCATGCCCGGCAGTTGGATGAGTTAGCAAATAGTTTGTCTGAGAATTCCAAGCTTCAGATGACATTTGAAGCTCAAAAAAAATACCTCGCAGCTGAGAGCAATTTCAGTAAATTGCAGCATGACTTTATAGAAAAACAGGTGGAACTTATTAAAGCTCTTGTCAGCAAGCAACGGATTTTTATGGCTCGGGGCGAGGGCATGACGACCAAAAAGGAAGATAGAGAGGCATCTCGTGCAGGTGTTTCCGCTAGTGCAGATAGCCAATCTCAGACCTCTGGGGCGGCTGGTTCAAGCCCGGTATAAACTGACCAGACTCAATTTTCCTTTACCAACAGGCAGAGAAAACTGTGCTGTCCGGTAATGCCATGGGAGTATCAGTACGGGGCAACAGGCTCATAGTGGTTGTGTGGGATTGTGCCTGCTAGAGGTTTTTGAAAAATTCATCCAGATCCTCAATGCCTTGAGATTCATTCATTAGATCCTGCCAACTGTCAGGGGGCGTTCCCGCACTCACCAGTTTCCTAAACACCGAATATGCATCGGTCTTGCTACCGTAGGCACGTTTGGTTTTTTCGTCATTTACCCAAGCATATATGATGATTCTGGCTGCCTCGTCGTAGCGGAAAAACAGCCGGTACTGTTGAAAAAACTTAGCTCGAAACCAATGCTTTCTGGCTTTTCCAAGCGTCAAACCTTGACGGTATATTGGATCAGAGGGATTGCTCGGAACCTGTTCAAACGCCAACTGGTTTATTGCCGCCAGTCGTTTTGTGGCGTTTTTCTTTTGAAAAGAATCAGGATGTTGTTGTTTCAGTTTTTTGACTTCAACAGCCAAGCTCTTGAGTTGAGCGACAAACATTGGGTGGGCCAGAATCGTCCAGCCATGAAAATCATTACGGTTGGAAGGCATTGCCGATCAATCCCCACCAAGAGGCTCATCGAGATCAATATCGATCTCCCCAACCAGATCAGTGAGCTTCTGGGCAAGCTCCGGGGAAACCGGCTTCAGTGTTCGGGGATGATTTTTCATGTCCCGCTCAAGAAAATCCAAGAAACCTGCTATTACAGGGTCTTCTTTGTCACTCTGGCACTTAGAAAGTAGGACGCTGCCATCGGAGCGAATCTCATACTGAAGCTTTTCCTGCTTGTTCAATTCCAACGCCTTTCTGACCGAGGCCGGAATAGTCGTCTGATAACGATCCGTCAGGGTGGATCGATCTACGGACACATTTTTCATGATGAAACCTTAGATTGTTAACTATCACTTATTATGGTAATGCAAATGCATTGTTGTGTCAAAATCAGGATTGAGGATGAGTCGGTGAACAAGCGGGCTCTGATCTGACCGCCCTGCTGCCGGTAGTTCGGGGTTTTTGCGCATTCCCTCAGAAAGAAGCTGAATCACCCTCTTCCCCCGAAGACAAGGAATCCATGACATCGAGCATTTTTTCAATTGCTTTGCCCATGCTCATTTTGCCGTCAGCAAGGGCTTGTAGACGGTAATACATAGCTTTCCTGACTCGGATTCATAAGTCAGTGTTGATATCTCTGACAATCTTATCTTCTGACTGTTTAGAAACTGGCATCCTGCGCAGGCCTAATAAAACGGTACGCCCCGCATACATGGAGTTGATGGGCAAGCTCACTCTGGAACACCTTGTTGGCCTCTTAAAAAAGGAAAGTGAGGATGTCATAGGTATCGTGTTTGCTTGGGGCAACTGTTGAAGATGAGGCCATTGTTTTTGAGTACCATTCGCAGCTGTACAAGTACGGGTTCTGCGGGGTGTTGTTCAATGAGGCATGTCCTGGAAGCTGCCTAGGTCAGGGCAATAGTTTTCTCGCTACAGAGCTCACTCGGGATGCTGATGCCATGATTTGTCTGATCGAGGCGGACCTTTTTTCTTTGACAACAGATTTTAGGCAAATATCAATCGGGGTGGTGAAAGGCAGATAGAAAAACAGGTGGAACTTATTAAAGCTCTTGTCAGCAAGCAACGGATTTTTATGGCTCGGGGCGAGGGCATGACGACGAAAAAGGAAGATAGAGAGGCATCTCGTGCAGGTGTTTCCGCTAGTGCAGATAGCCAATCTCAGACCTCTGGGGCGGCTGGTTCAAGCCCGGTATAAACCCACTTCCAAGCCTTCAGGCTTGGTGGTGGTCGTTTATTAATGCCTTGAGTGTCTGCCAGGGAATACCCTCCCTTTTTCGGACAAGGCTGTCACGAGAGCCATTTCTGACAGCCAGTATCTCTGCGGCAATGGCAATGGCGATCTCTGCGGGCTCTCTGCCTCCCACTTCATTGAGTCCGACCGGACATCTCATCTGCTCAATCCGTTTCGGGTTGAAGCCCTTATGCTCAAGACGCTTACGGAATCTGCTGGCTTTAGTCTCGGAGCCTATGACGCCCAACCAGCCGGTGTCTGATCGTTTTAATGCCTGTTCAGCAATCGCATAATCCAGCTGGTGATTGTGGGTGACCACCAGAATAAAGGCGTTTTCGGGCAGATCTGCCACTTCTTCATCAGGCTGTTCACTGAGAATACAGGTGACATTTTCAGGGGTATTCCGGGGGAAAAGTTCTGCCCGATTATCAATCCAGGTAATACGGCAATTCAGAGGCGTAAGAACATGAATAAGCGCTTTGCCAATATGCCCGGCCCCAAACAGAGCGATATGGAAGTGACAGCCTGCAATGGGCTCCAGCATCACGCTGACACTGCCACCGCAGCACTGACCTAACCGTGGACCCAGTGGGAAGTGCTCCATAACAGGCTCATGCTGATCTGAAGCCATCAGCTCCCTGGCTCTCTCAATCAGCAGAAACTCAAGATGCCCGCCACCCACAGTGTCAAAGCTTTTTTCTTCTGTGACCAGCATTTTACTGCCTGATTTTCTGGGCGCAGAACCGGCTGATCCCAGGACGGTCACCAGAACGCCAGGCAGACCAGAACGCTTGAGCTTTGACAGCGCGTCAATCCACTCCATAGGCGGCCTCCTCTTTTTTTAGAGGTTCTGTGTGGGGCCGCTCTTTAATTTTCGAGATGGCTTTCAGCACTCTTTCCGGAGTCGCGGGAACATCAATGTCCGGGCTGACGGTGTAGTCTGAAAGGCTCGAAACGGCATCACGTATTGCCGACCACACCGAGAAGCTGAGCATCAGGGGAGGTTCGCCGGTGGCCTTGGAATGATAAATCGTATGCTCCGGATTATCCTGCTCGAACAACTCAACGTTAAAGATAGCCGGTAGATCTTCAATCGTAGGAATCTTGTAAGTCGCCGGGTTGTTACTGAGCAATCTTCCCTGCTCATCCCAGACCACTTCTTCAGTGGTCATCCAGCCCATACCCTGGATAAACCCGCCTTCAATTTGGCCACGGTCAATGGCGGGGTTCAGTGATCTGCCAACGTCGTGCAATATATCAACCCGCTCCACCCGGTATTCACCGGTCAGGGTATCCACTACCACTTCAGAGACTGAAGCACCGCAGGCAAAATAATAAAAAGGGCGGCCACTGGCTGTTTCCCGGTCATAGTGAATCTCGGGAGTGCTGTAAAAGCCTGAGCTGGAGAGTGAAACCCGGTTGAAGTAAGCGGCCTGAATCAGTTCAACAAAAGGAATGGTCCGCTCTTTCATGTGGACATGACCATCAGCGAACTGAATAGCCTCAGGTTGTTCCTGATAATGTTCGGCAGCGAATGTTATCAGGCGATCACGAATTTTCTGACAGGCATCCTGTGCGGCCTTGCCGTTCAGGTCACTGCCGCTGGAAGCCGCCGTCGGAGAGGTGTTGGGTACCTTGTCGGTTCGGGTGGAGGTCACTTGTACCTGATCCAGGCCAACCCCAAATTCATGAGCAACCACCTGGGCCACTTTAACGTAAAGCCCCTGTCCCATCTCGGTACCGCCATGATTTACCTGAATACTGCCGTCTGTGTAGACATGGACCAGAGCGCCAGCCTGATTGAGATGTTTGGCCGTGAAAGAGATACCAAACTTCAGCGGGGTCATGGACAAGCCTTTCTTTAATACCGGGCTGTTCCGGTTGAACGCTGTAATCTCCTGCCTGCGCTTTCGGTATTCAGAACTCTCTTCCAGTTTTGCCATCAGCTCCGGCAGAACATTGTGTTCAAAGGTCTGGTGGTAATGAGTGACATTTCGTTCGCCAATGCCGTACAGGTTATTAAGGCGAACATCCAGTGGGTCAAGACCGGTAGCACGAGCAATGTCGTCCATTGCCCGCTCTATTACCAACATGCCCTGAGGCCCGCCGAAGCCTCTGAATGCGGTGTTGGAAGCAATGTTGGTTTTGCAGCGGTGACCAGTGACTATGGCATTATCGAGGTAGTAAGCATTGTCGGAATGAAACATGGCCCTGTCGACAATAGCGTCTGTGAGGTCAGGGGAATAACCGCCATCACCTGCGACCTCTATATCTATCCCCTTGATAACTCCTTTACTGTCAAAGCCTGCGCGATAACGGTGTCTGAAAGGGTGGCGCTTGCCGGTGGACATCATGTCCTGTGAGCGGTCGACCCGGAATTTTACGGGTTGTCCTGTTTTACTGGCCAGAAGTGCTGCAATACAGGCCGGACCAGCAGCCTGGGTTTCTTTGCCACCAAAGCCTCCCCCCATGCGTCGAACATCCGCCACGACTTTGTGCAAAGGAATGCCCAGAACTTCTGCTACCAGCTTCTGCACTTCAGAAGGGTGCTGGCTGGAGGTGTAAATATGGTATTGGTTGTCTTCCAGAGGGACGACGCTGGCAATCTGTCCTTCCAGATAAAAGTGTTCCTGGGCGCCGTTGCTCATGGCACCTTCGAGTCGTCTGGGTGCTTCGGCAATGGCACGATGGGCGTCGCCTTTACGCATCACATGCTCAGGTCTGAGAAAGGATTCTTCCTGCATGGCCTGATCGATGCCCAGCACAGGCTCTAACGCCTTGTATTCAATGTTTGCTTTTCTGGCCGCTTTTTTGGCGGCCAGGTGAGACGTGGCCGCTACCGCAAAGACCGGCTGACCGATATAGTCGACCTTGCCATCAGCCAGCAACATATCACCAGGGTAAACCGGGCCAATGTCTTTGTGTCCGGGAATGTCGTCAGCGGTGACGACCATGACCACACCGGGACTGTTTTTGACTGCCTCCAGATCCATGCTGATGATTTCAGCATGGGCCTGGGTAGACAGGCCAAATCCGGCGTGTAACTGACCGGCCATTTCGGGTCGATCATCGATATAGGTGGCTCTGCCGCTGACATGCAGATGGGCACTGTCGTGTTTGGCTGTCTTCGGGGAAGACCGGGTTTTGCTGATATCCGGTAACTTACGCATGAGCAATGATCCTCGCAGTTTGTCCGGACATTTCCAGAAAGTATCTTTCCAGCAGGTTGCATGCTGCCTGCAATCGATAGTCGCTGCTGCCCCTGACATCGGACAGTGGTGTGAATTCTGAACGAATGGCTTTCTGCGCCTCTTGCAGAGTAGTGGCGCTGGCCTCTTTTCCTGTCAGGGCTTTTTCGCAGGCCAAAGCCCGTTTGGGTATAGCTGCCATACCTCCAAATGCGACTCTGGCACGGGTAATGATTCCGTTGTCGTTCAATTCCAGATTGATGGCGGCCAGAACGGCGGATATATCATCACCATAACGCTTGCTCAGCTTGTAAACCCTCAGTTGATGAGGCTTGAGTGGAATGCGAATGCGGGCAATAAATTCACTTTCTTCGAGCTGGGTCTTTTTGTAGTCCAGGAAAAAATCTTCCAGAGGCAGGGATCTGATGGTGTTTCCTTTACGCAGTTCAACCTCTGCATCCAGTGCCAGTAACACAGGAGGCGTGTCGCCTATGGGCGAGGCATTACCGATATTGCCGCCCAGAGTGCCTGCATTTCGAATCTGTTGTGAGCCCAGACGCGAAAGCATTTCTGCAAACTCAGGAAAGTGTCTGGCCAGCAGAGGTTCCATCTGACGGAAGCTGGCTGCAGAGCCAATGATCATTTCCCGGTCAGTACAGGTGATCTCTTTTAACTCATTGACTGAGGTCAGAGTGACCAGCGACGGTAAATCCTTCATCTGTTGAGTCACTTCCAGCCCAAGGTCTGTGCCACCGGCCAGTAATCTGGCTTGTGGATGTTGCAACAGATAATCAGCCAGTGCCTGCTCGGAGTTCGGCATGAAGACACCATTGGCGGTGTCATCAAGCCGGGCTTGCAGTGCGTTGAGTTTCTCAACGGTCTCCTGTTCCTGATGCTTGAAGCGGTCAGAAGGTGTCAAGCTGGCGATTTCATCAGCAGCATCAACGATAGATTGGTAGCCGGTGCAACGGCAAAGGTTGCCACCCAGAGCTTCAGGAATGTCAGGTCTGTTTTCGGGGGCTTCATGATGGAAGGCAAACAGGGACATGATAATGCCGGGCGTACAGAAACCGCATTGAGAGCCGTGGTGATCCACCATGGCCTGTTGAACAGGGTGCAGTTTTTCCCCTTCAGCAAGATCTTCAACGGTGATCAGTTGCTTGCCGTTAAGTGCCGGTAGCAAAGCAATACAGGCGTTGATGGTCTGATAGTTCAGACGGTCGTTCTCCGGCTCCGCAACCACCACAGTGCAGGCACCGCAGTCGCCTGAACAACAGCCCTCCTTGGTGCCGGTTTTTCTATCCGGATTGTGGCTGTGATTACCCCGGAGGTAGTCCAGTACGGTGGTATCGGAGGGAGTGTCTCTAAGTTCAACCAGAGTCTCGTTGAGCAGAAATCGAATCACGACGACTGACTCCTTTATTCTAATTCTCTATAGGGAAAAATATTCTGCATGGTCGTTTTTTTGTTTTTGATTTACGTAGAATATTTTTCTTAGCTCATATCTGCGACTTGTAATTTGACTATTTGGTCGGGAAAATAGCAAGCGAAATCAGCAAAATGCTGGTATTAAAAACAGGCTGGTATTAAAGAGGCAGGCAGCAGACTCAGCTGTCCTGGAACGAATAATGCTATCAAAAAAGCCTCGTATACCTTTGGATCGTTTTTTATTGACCCGGGGTAAATTCAGTATTATCAGTTTTGATCAGTTGCTTGGATCATTGCATCGATAAGAACAACAATTATATGGAGTCTGGAATGGATAACGCTGAAATGTCGCCCGCTGTGGGTGGGGATAAGGGTGCATCATTGCTCGATCGTCTCTTCAAACTCAGTGCCAAAAACACGACAGTAAAAACTGAAATGATGGCAGGTCTGACGACCTTTGTTACCATGTGTTATGTGGTGTTTGTCATACCGGGAATGCTCAGTGATGCCGGGATGGATAAGGGTGCCCTGTTCACTGCCACCTGTCTGGTCGCGGGCCTGAGTACCATTGCCATCGGTCTTTTCGCTAATTGGCCTGTAGGACTGGCTCCGGGTATGGGTTTGAACGCTTTTTTTGCCTACGCGGTGGTGCTGGGAATGGGTTACACCTGGCAAGAAGCCATGGGTGCTGTATTTTGGGGCGGCATAGGCTTTATGTTGTTGAGCCTTTTCAAAGTCAGGGCATGGATTGTAGACAGCATTCCTGTCGGTCTCAGAGTCGGAATCACCAGCGGTATTGGCCTCTTCCTGGCACTGATTGGTCTTAAAAATGCCGGCATTGTGGTGGCCAGCCCCGGCACCATAGTGACGTTGGGGGACATCACTCAGTTTGGCCCAATGATGGCCTGTCTCAGTCTGTTTCTTATTCTGGGTCTGGCATTCCGTGGCCTCAAAGCCGCCGTGCTGATCGCTATTGCCGTTGTCACCTCTATTGCCTTGTTGGCCGGTGATGTTGCCTTTAGTGGCGTGGCTTCAGCACCACCCAGCATGATGCCTATCGTCGGTGGACTGGACATTATGGGTGCTCTCAACCCTGAAATGCTGGGTGTCATTATTGCTTTCATGTTCGTCAATCTGTTTGATACGACAGGTACCCTGATTGCTGTGGGCGACAAGGCGGGTCTGGCCGACAAAGACGGTAAAATGCACAACATGAACAGAGCCATGATCACTGACGGTACAGCTTCATGGGCGGGTGCACTGGTGGGTACACCGACGGTCACTTCCTATGTTGAAAGTGCTTCAGGTGTGGCCGCAGGAGGTCGCACCGGTCTGACAGCGGTTACCATTGGTCTGCTGTTTTTGCTCTGTGCTTTCTTCTCTCCCCTGGCCGGGATGGTACCTGCTTATGCAACTGCGGGAGCGCTGATTTATGTTGCCGTTCTGATGGTGGGCAGCCTTGCTAATATCGACTGGAACGATCTGACTGAAGCCGGACCGGTCATGATGACTGCTATCATGATGCCACTGAGCTTCTCTATTGCTAATGGTATTGCTCTGGGATTCATCGCTTATCCGGTGATTAAAGTTCTGGCCGGACGTTCCAGCGATGTCAGTATCAGTGTCTGGGTATTGGCTGTGCTCTTTGTCCTCAAGTTTGTGTTCTTTGGCGTTTAAGCTTCTCTGGCTTGCTCATTTCTGGTGAGCAAGCCTGTTCACTTTCAATCTGTGTAGATTATGGCTTCAGCTCTGTGATCGTCGCTGAGTTCATCGCTTTTATCAAACCGGGCTTTACGACAGTCATCAGATATAAAACATCGGCGTTTCAGTAAAATTCCATAACCTTTGTCATGGGTGAGAGAATCCAGGAACCACTATGTTTTAGTTTCGTGCCCCTCATCTTCTCGTCTATCCTCACTGCTCCTATCCCTGGAAAACAAAGGATAGAACCATTAACAGCCTACTCTCCCACATATTGGTCTTTTTGCCTTTCGTCTGCCCGGTTGAGCCACAGACTTATTGTTTTATCGTTGAGGTTGATCAGAATGAGGCTTCGACAAGCCAGAGTTTTTCTATAAAAACTGAGCCGGACCTATTAACTGCAATGCCAATGACCGATTGGAGGCTAATGCAAAACGAACCATCACACATGACCAGCACAGACGGATATTCAGGGTCAGGCATGCTACCCGATGACAAACCCAGTCGGCGAAACCAACTTCAGATCATCACCTTGATGTACGGAACGGGCGGCGGTAACTATTCCCGGACAACGGGGTCAGAGGATCATGGACAGTCATTCAATAGACATTCAGAAAAATCACATTATTTATACGACAACGACAACAATGATGAAAATTCGGGTCAGCCCACCGACTCGCGACATAGCCTTGACAAAAATTGCCATGAACAGCCCTGTTGTAATCAACAAGGAGTCTGTATCTTCGCTCCTTACAAAAGTACCCACTGTCGTTCAATCTCAGATGACTCTTTCGCTAGCACAACAGATGTCTATTTGCAGACAGGAGATCAGGAATCTGACCCGGTAAGCCATCCTGCCAAAGCACCGAGAGTTGTCTCAGGAGCTGACAGCACGACCGGTTCATCATTAAAACTAAATCCACCTCCTGCGAAAAAACAAAAGAAGACGGACTCCAAACAATACCGATGTAATCACCCCGGCTGTGAAAAATCATTTAGCTCCCAAGGCTCATTGAGCACTCACAAAAGTCAATATCACACCGGAGAACAAACCTGTCTTGAGTGCCAGAAGCCCCTGCCAAACGCTCGAGCCCTGGCGATTCACAAAAGAAAAGATCACACCGGAGAGCAAACCTGCCCTGAGTGCCAGAAGCCCCTGCCAAACGCTCAAGCCCTGTCGGATCACAAAAAAAAAGAACATAGCGGAGAGCAAGCTTGCCCTGAGTGCCAGAAGATTCTGCCAAACATTCAAGCCCTGTCGAATCACAAAAGAAAAGATCACACCGGAGAGCGAACCTGCCCAGAGTGTCAGAAGACCCTAGTAAACATGAAAGCCCTGTCGGATCACAAAAGAAAAGAACATAGCGGAGAGCGAACCTGCCAAGAGTGCCAGAAGACCATGCCAAACGCGCAAGCCCTGTCGAATCACAAAAGTCAATATCACACAGGAGAGCGAACCTGCCCAGAGTGCCAGAAGACAGTGCCAAACGCGAAAGTCCTTTCGGCTCACAAAAGTCATTATCACAGCGGAGAACAAACCTGCTCTGAGTGCCAGAAGAGCCTGCCATACGCTCTAGCCCTGTCGTATCACAAAAGAAAAGAACACAGCGGAGAGCAAACCTGCCCAGAGTGCCAGAAGACCCTGTCAAATGCGCACGTCCTTTCGGTTCACAAAAGTCAATATCACAGCGGAGAGCAAACCTGCCCTGAGTGCCAGAAGACCCTGCCAAACGCTCGAGCCCTGGCGGTTCACAAAAGAAAAGAACACAGCGGAGAGCAAACCTGCCCTGAGTGCCGGAAGACACTGCCAAGCTTGAAAGCCCTGTCGAGTCACAAAAGGCAACACCGGAAACGAAAGCTTGATGATGCAAAGTCAAGTGATTGATTTCTGCCCGGGAGGGTAAGGCACTGTTCACAGCTCTTAAACCCTGTTGGAAAAAATAATTTATACGACAGTAGATTTTTTTTTTTTTTTTGCGCTTTTTAAATTCCCATAGAGCTTGCCAACATTGAAAAACTCCCTAACTTCCTATCGTCTATCCTCACTGCTCCTATCCCGGGAAAACAAAGGATAGAGCCATTAAAAGCCTACTCTCGCACGTATTGGTCTTTTTGCCTTTCGTCTGCCCGGTTGAGCCGCAGACTTATGGTTTTATCGTTGAGGTTGGTCAGAATGGGGCTTCGACAAGCCAGAGTTTGTCTATAAAAACTGAGCCGGGCCTATTAACTGCAATGTCAGTGACCGACTGGAGGTTGATAAAAAATGAACCATCACACATGACCAGCACAAACGGATATTCAGGATCAGGCATGCTACCCGATGACAAACCCTGTCGGCGAAACCAACTTCAGATCATCACTTTGATGTACGGAACGGGCGGCGGTAACTATTCCCGGACAACGGGGCCAGAGGATCATGGTCGGTCATTCAATAGACATTCAGAAAAATCACATTATCCATACGACATCGACCATAATGATGAAAATTCGGGTCGGCCCACTGACTCCCGACATAGCCTTGACAAAAATTGCCATGAACAGCCCTGTTGCAATCAACAAGGGTTTTGTATCTTCGCTCCTTCCACAAGTACCCAGTGTCGTTCAACTTCAGATGACTCTTTCGCTTGCATAACAGATGTCTATCTGCAGACAGGCGATCAGGAATCTGGCCCGGTAAGCTATCCTGCCAAAGCACCGAGAGTTGTCTCAGGAGCTGACAGCACGACCGGTTCATCATTAAAACTAAATCCACCTACTGCGAAAAAACAAAAGAAGGCGGACTCCAAAAAATACCGATGTGATCACCCCGGCTGTGAAAAATCATTTAGCTCTCAAGCCTCAATGTACAATCACAAAAGTCAATATCACACCGGAGAACGAACCTGCCTCGAGTGCCGGAAGCCCTTGCCAAACGCTAATGCCCTGGCGTTTCACAAAAGAAATGCTCACACCGGAAAGCAAACCTGCCCTGAGTGCCAGAAGACCCTGCCAAATGCGAATGCCCTGTCGGCTCACAAAAGTCGATATCACACCGGAGAGCAAACCTGCCCTGAGTGCCAGAAGACCCTGCCAAACGCTGAAGCCCAGTGGACTCACAAAAGAAAAGAACACACCGGAGAGCAAACCTGCCCTGAGTGCCAGAAGATCCTGCCAAATGCGAATGCCTTGTCGGCTCACAAAAGTCGATATCACAGAGGAGAGCAAACCTGTCCTGAGTGCCAGACGACCCTGTCACATAATCAAGCCCTGTCAGATCACAAAAAACGATATCACACCGGAGAGCGAACCTGCCCAGAGTGCCTGAAGACCCTGCCACACGCTCAAGCCCTGTCGGTTCATAAAAGTCGATATCACGCTAGAGAGAAAACCTGCCCAGAGTGCCAGAAGCCCCTGCCAAACGCGAAAGCCCTGTGGGCTCACAAAAAAAAATATCACACCGGAGAACAAACCTGCCCAGAGTGCCAGAAAACCCTGCCGAACTATCAAACCCTGGCGTATCACAAAAGAAAAGAGCACACCGGAGAGCAAGTCTGTCCTGATTGCAAGGAGCCCCTGCGAAACGCTCAAGCCCTGTCGACTCACAAAAAAAAATATCACACCGGAGAACAAACCTGCCCTGAGTGTCAGAAGGCCCTACCAAGCACTCAAGCCCTATCGGCTCACAAAATTCGTTATCACTGCGGAGAGCGAACCTGCCCTGAGTGCCAGAAGACCCTGCCAAACCCTCCAGCTCTCTCGGCTCACAGAAGAAAAGAACACAGCGGAGAGCAAACCTGCCCTGATTGCCAGAAGTCCCTTCCAAACGCGAAAGCCCTGTCGACTCACAAAAGTCAATATCACACCGGAGAGCAAACCTGCCCAGAGTGCCAGAAGACCCTGCTAAACGCTCAAGCCCTATGGGATCACAAAAGAAAAGAACACAGCGGAGAGCAAACCTGCCCAGAGTGCCGGAAGACCCTGCCAAACGCGAAAGCCCTGTCGAATCACAGAAGAAAATATCACACAGGAGAACAAACCTGCCCTGAGTGTCAGAAGGCCCTACCAAGCACTCAAGCCCTATCGGCTCACAAAATTCGTTATCACTGCGGAGAGCAAACCTGCCCAGAGTGCCAGAAGACCCTGCCAAACCCTACAGCCCTCTCGGCTCACAGAAGAAAAGAACACAGCGGAGAGCAAACCTGCCCTGATTGCCAGAAGTCCCTTCCAAACGCGAAAGCCTTGTCGACTCACAAAAGTCAATATCACACCGGAGAGCAAACCTGCCCAGAGTGCCAGAAGGCCCTGCCAAACGCTCAAGCCCTGTGGGATCACAAAAGAAAAGAACACAGCGGAGAGCGAACCTGCCCAGAGTGCCGGAAGACCCTGCCAAACGCGAAAGCCCTGTCGAATCACAGAAGAAAACACCGGAAACGAAAGCTCGATGATGTAGAGTCAAGTCATTGATTTCTGCTTGTCACAGGCCCAGGAGGGAAAGGCACTGCACACGTTTGGGCATGATCTGAAGTGCAATGCTCACTATCGTCTATCCTCACTGCTCCTATCCCAAGAAAACAAAGGATAGAATTATTAAAAGTCTACTCTCGTACGTATTGGTCTTTGTGTCTTTCGTCTGCCCGGTTGAGCCGCAGACTTATGGTTCTATCGTTGAGGTTGATCAGAACAGGGCCTCGACAAGCCAGAGTTTTTCTATAAAAACTGAGTCGGGCATATTACCTGCAATGCTAATGACCGATTGGAGGCCGAGGCAAAACGAACCACCACAGATTAGCAGCACAAACGAATATTCCCGGTCAGGCATACCAATCGATGACAAACCCTGTCGGCGAAACAAACTTCAGATCATCACTTTGATGTACGGAACGGGCGGCGGTAACTATTCCCGGACAACGGGGCCAGAGGATCATGGTCGGTCATTCAATAGACATTCAGAAAAATCGCATTATCTCTACGACAAAGACCATAATGATGAAAATTCGGGTCGGCCCAATGACTCCCGACATAGCCTTGACAAAAATTGCCATGAACAGCCCTGTTGCAATCAACAAGGGGTTTGTATCTTCGCTCCTTCCACAAGTACCCAGTGTCGTTCAACTTCAGATGACTCTTTCGCTTGCATAACAGATGTCTATCTGCAGACAGGCGATCAGGAATCTGGCCCGGTAAGCCATCCTGCCAAAGCACTGAGAGTTGTCTCAGGAGCTGACAGCACGACCGGTTCATCATTAAAACTAAATCCACCTACTGCGAAAAAACAAAAGAAGGCGGACTCCAAAAAATACCGATGTGATCACCCCGGCTGTGAAAAATCATTTAGCTCTCAAGCCTCAATGTACAATCACAAAAGTCAATATCACACCGGAGAACGAACCTGCCTCGAGTGCCGGAAGCCCTTGCCAAACGCTTATGCCCTGACGGTTCACAAAAGAAAAGATCACACCGGAGAGCAAACTTGCCCTGATTGCCAGAAGAGCGTGCCAAATGCGAAAGCCCTGTCGGATCATAAAAGAAAATATCACACGGGAGAGCAAACTTGCCCTGAGTGCCAGAAGCCCCTACCAAGCGCTCAATGCCTGTCGGCACACAAAAGAAAAGATCACACAGGAAAGCAAACCTGCCCTGAGTGCAAGAAGATCGTGCCAAACGCTCAAGCCCTGTCGGATCACAAAAGAAAAAAACACAGCGGAGAGCAAACCTGCCCTGAGTGCCAGAAGCCCCTGTCAAACGCTCAAGCCCTGTCGGACCACAAAAGAAACTATCACACGGGAGAGCAAACCTGCCCTGAGTGCCAGAAGCCCCTGCCGAACGCGAAAGCCCTGTCGTATCATAAAAGAAAACATCACACGGGAGAGCAAACCTGCCCTGAGTGCCAGAAGAACCTGCCGAACACTTTAGCCCTGTGGGCTCACAAAAGAAAAGATCACAGCGAAGAGCAAACCTGCCCTGATTGCCAGACGACCCTGCCGAACGCGATAGACCTGTCGTATCATAAAAGAAAATATCACACGGGAAAGCAAACCTGCCCTGAGTGCCAGAGAACCCTGGCAAACGCTCAGTCCCTGTCGGCTCACAAAAGTCAATATCACTCCGGAGAGCAAGCCTGCCCTGAATGCCAGCAGACTCTGCCAAGCACTCAAGTCCTGTTGGCTCACAAAAGAAAATATCACACAGGAGAGCAAACCTGCCCTGAGTGCCAGAAGACCCTGCCGAACAACCAAGCCCTGTGGGCTCACAAAAGAAAATATCACACCGGAGAGCAAACCTGCCCAGAGTGCCAGACGACCCTGCCAAATGCTCAAGCTCTGTCGGCTCACAAAACTCGACATCACACCGGAGAGCAAACTTGCCCTGAGTGCCAGAAGACCCTGTCAAACACGAAAGCCCTGTCGGATCACAGAAGGCAACACCGAAAACGAAAGCTTGGTGATGTAAAGTCAAGTGATTGACTTCTGCTTGTTACAGGCTCAGGAGGGAAAGCACTGCACACGTTTGGGCATGATCTGAAGTGCAATGCTCACGTCCATCTGTCTATCACCTGCGGGGGTATCGTCTATCCTCACTGCTCCTATCCCGGGAAAACAAAGGATAGAGCCATTAAAAGTCTACTCTCGCACGTATTGGTCTTTTTGCCTTTCGTCTGCCCGGTTGAGCCGCAGACTTATGGTTTTATCGTTGAGGTTGGTCAGAATGAGGCTTCGACAAGCCAGAGTTTGTCTATAAAAACTGAGCCGGGCCTATTAACTGCAATGCCAATGACTGATGGGAGGCTGATGCAAAACGAACCATCACACATGATCATCACTTTGATGTACGGAACGGGCGGTGGTAACTATTCACGGATAACAGAGTCAGAGGATCATGGTCAGTCGTTCAATAGACATTCAGAAAAATCACATTATTTATACGACAACGACAACAATGATGAAAGTTCGGGTCAGCCCACCGACTCCCGACATAGCCTTGACAAGAATTGCCATGAACAGCCCTGTTGTAATCAACAAGGAGTCTGTATCCTCGCTCCTTCCACAAGTACCCGGTGTCGTTCAACCTCAGATGACTCTTTCGCTTGCGATGTCTATTGGCAAACAGGCGACCGGGAATCTGGCCCGGTAAGCCATCCTGCTGAAGGTACAAAAGTTGTCTCAGAAGATGACAGCACAACCGGTGCATCATTAAAATTAAATCCACCACCTGCGAAAAAACAAAGGAAGGCAGGCTCCAACAAATACCGATGTCATCACCCCGGCTGTGAAAAATTACTTAGCTCTCAAAACTCATTGTACAATCACAAAAGTCAATATCACACCGGAGAACGAACCTGTCCTGAGTGCCAGAAGCCCCTGCCAAACGCTTATGCCCTGTCGGTTCACAAAAGAAAATATCACACCGGAGAGCAAACCTGCCCCGAGTGCCGGAAGAGCCTGGCAAACGCTCGAGCCCTGTCGGATCACAAAAGAAAATGCCATACCGGAGAGCAAACCTGCCCTGACTGCCAGAAGCCCGTGCCAAACGCGCAAGCCCTGTCGGTTCACAAAAGTCGATATCACACCGGAGAGCAAACCTGCCCTGAGTGCCAGACGACACTGCCACACGCGCAAGCCCTGTCGGATCACAAAAGAAAATGTCACACCGGAGAACAAACCTGCCCTGAGTGCCAGACGACACTGCCACACGCGCAAGCCCTGTCGGATCACAAAAGAAAATGTCACACCGGAGAACAAACCTGCCCTGAGTGCCAGAAACCCCTGCCAAACGCGCATGCCCTGTCGGCTCACAAAAGTCAATATCACAGTGGAGAGCAAACCTGCCCTGAGTGCCAGAAGACCCTGTCAAACGCTCAAGCCCTGTGGACTCACAAAAGAAAAGAACACACTGGAGAGCAACACTGCCCTGAGTGCCAGACGACCCTGCCAAACGCTCACGCCCTGTCGGATCACAAAAGTCATTATCACAGAGGAGAGCAAACCTGCCCTGAGTGCCAGAAAACCCTGCGAAACATTCATGCCCTGTCGAATCACAAAAGAAAAGAACACACCGGAGAGCAAACCTGCCCTGAGTGCCAGAAGATCCTACCAAGCGCTCAAGACCTGTCGAATCACAAAAGTAAATATCACAGCGGAGAGCAAACCTGCCCTGAGTGCCAGAAGACCCTGTCAAACGCTCTAGCCCTGTGGAATCACAAAAGAAAAGAACACAGCGGAGAGCAAACCTGCCCTGAGTGCCAGAAGACCCTGTCAAATGCTCTAGCCCTGTGGAATCACAAAAGAAAAGAACACACCGGAGAGCAAACCTGCCCTGAGTGCCAGAAGACCTTGGCAAACAGTCAGGCCCTGTCGGCTCACAAAAGCCAATATCACACCGGAGAACGAACCTGTCTCAAGTGCCAGAAGCCCCTGCCAAACGCTCTAGCCCTTTCGAATCACAAAAGGCAATATCACACCGGTGAGCAAACCTGCCCTGAGTGCCAGAAGCCCCTGCCAAACGCCCTAGCCCTGTCGAATCACAAAAGGAAACACCGGAAACGAAAGCTTGGTGAAGCAAAGTCAAGTGATTGATTTTATTGCGCTGAAGATTTAAGTCTTTAGAGCTTGCCAATATTGAAAACCTTCCAAACTTTCTATCGTCTATCCTCACTGCTCCTATCCCTGGAAAACAAAGGATAGAACCATTAAAAGTCTACTCTCGCACATATTGCTCTTTGTGCCTTTCGTCTGCCCGTTTGAGCCTCAGACTTGCCGTTTTATCGTTGAGGTTAATCAGAATGGAGCTTCGATAAGCCAGAGTTTTTCTATAAAAACTGAGCCGGGCATATTAACTGTAATGCCAATGACCGACTGGAGGCTGATGCAAAACGAAGCATCACACATGACCAGCACAAACGGATATTCAGGGTCAGGCATGCTACCCGATGGCAAATCCTGTCGGCGAAACAAACTTCAGATCATCACTTTGATGTATGGAACGGGCGGCGGTAACTATTCCCAGACAACAGCGTCAGAGGATCATGGTCAGTCATTCAATAGACATTCAGAAAAGTCGCATTATCTCTACGACAACGACCATAATGATGAAAGTTCGGGCCGACCCACTGACTCCCGACATAGCCTTGACAAAAATTGCCATGAACAGCCCTGTTGTAATCAACAAAGAGTCTGTATCTTCGCTCCTTCCACAAGTACCCGGTGTCCTTCAGCCTCAGATGACTCTTTCGCTTACACAACAGATGTCTATTTGCAAACAGGCGGTCAGGAATCTGGCCCGGTACACCATCCTGCTGAAAGTTCGACAGTTATCTCAGAAGCTGAAAGCACAACCGGTTCATCATTAAAATTAAATCCACCTCCTGTGAAAAAACAAAAGAAGGCAGGCGCCAAAAAATACCGATGTGATCACCTCGGCTGTGAAAAATCACTTAGCTCTCAAACCTCGTTTTACAATCACAAAAGTCAATATCACACCGGAGAACGAACCTGTCTCAAGTGCCAGAAGCCCCTGCCAAACGCTCATGCTCTGGCAGTTCACAAAAGAAAAGATCACTCCGGAGCGCAAACCTGCCCCGAGTGCCAGAAAACCTTGCCAAACAAAAAGGCCCTGTCGACTCACAAAACTCAATATCACACCGGAGAGAAAACCTGCCCTGATTGCGAGAAGACCGTGCCAAACGCGCAAGCCCTGTGGGATCACAAAAGAAAATATCACACCGGAGAACAAACCTGCCCTGAGTGCCAGAAGATCCTGCCGGACGCACAAGCCCTGTCGACTCACAAAAGAAAAGATCACACCGGAGAGCAAACCTGTCTTGAGTGCCAGAGGACCTTTGCAAACCTTCAAGCCCTGTCGGCTCACAAAAGTCAATATCACAGCGGAGAGCAAACCTGCCCTAAGTGCCAGAAGACCCTGTCAAACGCTCAAGCCCTGTGGATTCACAAAAGAAAAGAACACACCGGAGAGCAAACCTGCCCTGAGTGCCAGAAGACCCTACCAAACGCTCAAACGCTCTCTGTTCACAAAAGTCAATATCACACCGGAGAAAGAACCTGTCCTGAGTGCCAAAAGACCTTGCTAAACGCCCAAGCCCTGTCGAATCACAAAAGGCAACACCGTAAACGAAAGCTTGATGATGCAAAGTCAAGTGATTGATTTCTGCTTGTCACAGGCCGAGGAGGGAAAGGCACTGCACAGTTTGGGGTATGATCTGAAGTGCAATGCTCACGTCTATCTGTCTATCACCTGCGGGGGTATCGTCTATCCTCACTGCTCCTATCCCCGGAAAACAAAGGGTAGAGCCATTAAAAGTCTACTATCGCATGTATTGGTCTTTTTGCCTTTCGTCTGCCCGGTTGAGCCGCAGACTTGTGGTTTTATCGTAGAGGTTGATCAGAATGGGGCTTTGACAGGCCAGAGTTTTTCTATAAAAACTGAGCCGGGCCTATTAACTGCAACGCCAATGACTGATGGGAGGCTGATGCAAAACGAACCATCACATATGGTCAGCACAAAAGGATATTCAGGGTCAGGCATGCTACCCGATGACAAACCCTCCAGGAGAAACAAACTTCAGATCATCACTTTGATATACGGAACGGGCGGCGGTAACTATTCCCGGACAACAGAGTCAGAGGATCATGGTCAGTCATTCAATAGACATAGAGAAAAATCACATTATTTATACGACAACGACCATAATGATGAAAATTTGGGTCGGCCCACTGACTCACGACATAGCTTTGACAAGAATTGCCATGAACAGCCCTGTTGTAATCAACAGAGAGTCTGTATCTACGCTCCTTCCAAAAGTACCCGGTGTCGTTCAACCTCAGATGACTCTTTCGCTTGCGATGTCTATTTGCAAACAGGCGATCAGGAATCTGGCCCGATAAGCCATCCTGCTGAAGGTTCGATAGTTGTCTCAGGAGCTGACAGCACAACCGGTGCGTCATTAAAACTAAATCCACCACCTGCGAAAAAACAAAAGAAGGCAGGCTTCAAAAAATACCCATGTGATCAACCCGGCTGTGAAAAATCACTTGGCTCTCAAGCCTCATTGAACACTCACAAAAGGCAATATCACACTGGAAAGCAAAGCTGCCCTCGGTGCCAGAAAATCCTGCGAAACGCGAAAGTGCTGTCGGTTCACAAAAGAAAAGAACACACTGGAGAGCAAAACTGCCCTGAGTGCCAGAAGACCCTGCCAAACGCTCAAGCCCTGTCGGATCATAAAAGAAATTATCACACGGTAGAGCGAACCTGCCCTGAGTGTCAGAAGACCCTGCCAAGCGCTCAAGCCCTGTCGGCTCACAAAAGAAAAGAACACACCGGAGAGCAAACTTGCCCTGAGTGCCAGAAGACCCTGCCAAACGGTCCAGCCCTTTCGGCTCACAAAAGAAAAGAACACACCGGAGAGCAAACTTGCCCTGAGTGCCAGAAGACCCTGCCAAACGGTCCAGCCCTTTCGGATCACAAAAGAAAAGATCACAGCGGAGAGAAAACCTGCCCTGAGTGCCAGAAGACCTTGCCAAACGCAAAAGCCCTGTCAGTTCACAAAAGTCGATATCACACGGGAGAGCAAACCTGTCCTGAGTGCCAGAAGACCTTTGCAAACCTTCAGGCCCTGTCAGTTCACAAAAGAAAAGATCACACCGGAGAGCAAACCTGCTCTGAGTGCCAGAAGCCCCTGCCAAACGCTCAAGCCCTGTCAGCTCACAAAAGTCAATATCACACCGGAGAGCGAACCTGCCCTGAGTGCCAGAAGATCCTGCGAAATGCGAAAGCGCTGTCGGTTCACAAAAGGAAAGAACACACCGGAGAGCAAACCTGCCCTGAGTGCCAGAAGCACCTGCCAAACGTCCAAGCCCTGTCGAATCACAAAAGACAACACCGAAAACGAAAACTTGATGATGCAAAGTCAAGTGAATGATTTCGACTTGTCACAGGCTCAGGACGCAAGGGCACTGAGCACGTTTGAGCATGATCTTAAGTGCAATGTTCACGTCCATCGCGGGTTGACTGATAACAAAAAGACATGGGAAGAAATTTTCTTCACCAAGCAGTACTTAAACCTTATTTTTTGACATCCTCCCCGCCGTGAAGAGGGTGTCGCAAAACTCTGGTTTCGCAAAACTCTGGTTCCCGCCTTCACCCCCGTCATTCCCGCGAAGGCGGGAATCCACACTGACTCACCACCAGAACCATACTGCCCGGTGCTCCCCTGGCCTTGTCATCCCCGAGAAGGCAGAGATCCACCGTTGGCGCTGGATTCCCGCCTTCGCGGGAATGACGAACTCAGAGCATGGGAACGCGCTGTTGGAGTTTTGCGACACCCTCTCAAAGTACGGGGTTTTGCGCTAATTCGATAAGCCAGTTGGTTATCTATCTACGCTTTGTAACTCCTATAGAGCTTGCAAGCACTGAAAAACTGCCAAACTTCTTCTCGTCTATCCTCACTGCTCCTATCCATAAAAATCAGAGGATAGAACCATTAAAAGTCTACTCTCGCCCGTATTGCTCTTTGTACCTTTCGTCTGCCTGTTTGAGTCGCAGACTTACCGTTTAGTCGTTGAGGTTAATCAGAATGGGGCTTCGACAGGCCAGAGTTTTTCTATAAAAACTGAGCCGGGCCTATTAACTGCAATGCCAATGATTGATGGGAGGCTGATGCAAAACGAACCATCACACATGATCAGTACAAACGGATATTCGGGGCCGGACATGCTACCGGATGACAAAACCTCAAGGCGAAACAAACTTCAGATCATCACTTTGATGTACGGAACAGGCGGCGGTAACTATTCGCGGAAAACGGGGTCAGAGGATCATGGTCAGTCAGTCAATAGACATTCAGAAAAATCGCACTATCTATACGATAACAACCATAATGATGAAAGCTCGGGCCGACCCACAGACTCCCGACATAGCTTTGACAAAAATTGCCATGAGCAGCCTTGTTGTAATCAACAAAGAGTCTGTATCTTCGCTCCTTCAACAAGTACCCGATGTCGTTTAAACTCAGATGACTCTTTCGATTGCACAACAGATGTCTATTTGCAAACAGGCGATCAGGAATCTGGCCCGGTGAGCCATCCTGCTGAAGGTCCGACAGTTGTCTCAGGAGCTGAAAGCACAATCGATTCATCATTAAAATTTAATCCACCATCTGCGAAGAAACAAAGGAAGGCGGGTGCCAAAAAATACCTATGTGATCAACCCGGCTGTGAAAAATCACTTGGTTCTCAAGCCTCATTGAACACTCACAAAAGGCAATATCACACTGGAAAGCAAAGCTGCCCTTCGTGCCAGAAGTCTCTACCAAGCGCACAAGCCCTGTCGGCTCACAAAAGAAAAGATCACACCGGAGTGCAAATCTGTCCAGAGTGCCATAAGACCTTGCCAAACGCTCAAACCCTGTCTGTTCACAAAAGTCTGTATCACACCGGAGAGAAAACCTGTCCTGAGTGCCAAAAACCCCTGCCAAACGCTCATGCCCTGGCGGTTCACAAAAGAAAAGGTCACGCCGGAGAGCAAACCTGCCCTGAGTGCCAGAAGACCCTGTCAAATGCGAATGCCCTGTCGGTTCACAAAAGTCAATATCACACCGGAGAGCAAACCTGCTCTGAGTGCCAGAAGACCTTGCCAAACGCAAAAGCCCTTTCGGCTCACAGAAGAAAAGATCACACCGGAGAGAAAACCTGCCCTGAGTGCCAGAAGCCCCTGCCAAACGCTCAAGCCCTGGCGAATCACAAAAGAAAAGATCACACCGGAAAGCAAACCTGCCCTGAGTGCCTGGAGACTCTGCCAAACGCTCAAGCCCTTGCGATTCACAAAAGAAATGCTCACGCCGGAAAGCAAACCTGCCCTGAGTGCCAGAAGACCTTGGCAAACGTTCAAGCCCTGTGGGTTCACAAAAGAAAAGATCACACCGGAAAGCAAACCTGCCCTGAGTGCCAGAAAACCCTGCCACACGTTCAAGCCCTGTCGGTTCACAAAAGCCAATATCACACCGGAGAGAAAACCTGCCCTGAGTGCCAAACGACCCTGCCATATGCTCAAGCCCTGTCGGTTCACAAAAGTCAATATCACACCGGAGAGAAAACCTGCCCTGAGTGCCAGAAGACCCTGCCACACGTTCAAGCCCTGTCGGTTCACAAGAGCCAATATCACACCGGAGAGAAAACCTGCCCAGAGTGCCAGACGACAGTGCCACACGCTCAAGCCCTATCGAATCACAGAAGGCAACACCGGAAACGAAAGCTTGATGATGCAAAGCCAAGTGATTGATTTCTGCTTGTTTCAGGGTCAGGAGGTAAAGGCACTGCAAACGTTTGGGCATGATTTGAAGTGCAATACTCACGTCTATCGTCTATCACCAGCGGCGGTTAACCGATGACAAAAAGACAGGAAGGCAATAGAGCTTGCCAACATTGAAAAGCTTCCAAACTTCCTATCGTCTATCCTCACTGCTCCTATCCCCGGAAAAAAAGGATAGAAACATTAAAAGTCTACTCTCATACGTATTGGTCTTTTTGCCTTTCGTCTGCCCGGTTGATCCACAGACTTATGGTTTTATCGTTGAGGTTGATCAGAATGAGGCTTCGACAAGCCAGAGTTTTTCTATAGAAACTGAGCCGGGCCTATTAACTGCAATGCCAATGACTGATGGGAGGCTGATGCAAAACGAACCATCACTCATGATCAGCACAAACGGATATTCGGGGTCAGGTATGCTACCCGATGACAAACCCTGTCGGCGAAACAAACTTCAGATCATCACTTTGATGTACGGAACGGGCGGCGGTAACTATTCCCGGAAAACGGGGCCAGAGGATCATGGTCAGTCATTCAATAGACATTCAGAAAAACCGCATTATCTATACGACAACGACCACAATGATGAAAATTCGGGTCGGCCCACCGACTCCCGGCATAGCCTTGACAAAAATTGCCATGAACAGCCCTGTTGTAATCAACAAGGAGTCTGTATCTTCGCTCCTTCCGCAATTACCCGATGTCGTTCAGCCTCAGATGACTCTTTCACTTGCACAACAGATGTCTATTTGCGAACAGGCGATCAGGAATCTGGCCCGGTAAGCCATCCTGCTGAAGGTCTGACAGTTGTCTCAGGAGCTGACAGCACAACCGGTTCATTATTAAAATTAAATCCACCACCTGCGAAAAAACAAAGGAAGGCAGGCTCCAAAAAATACCGATGTGATTACCCCGGCTGTGAAAAATCACTTGGCTCTCGAACCTCGTTGTACAATCACAAAAGTCAATATCACACCGGAAAACGAACCTGTCCAGAGTGCCAGAAACCCCTGCCAAACGCTCAAGCCCTGGTGGTCCACAAAAGAAAAGATCACACCGGACAGCAAACCTGCCCTGAGTGCCAGAAGACCTTTGCAAACATTCAATCCCTGTTGACTCACAAAAGTCAATATCACACCGGAGAGAAAACCTGTCCTGAGTGCCAGAAGCCTCAGCGAAACGCTCAAGCCCTGGCGTTTCACAAAAGAAAAGATCACACCGGAGAGAAAACCTGCCCTGTGTGCCAGAAGACCCTGCCAAATGCGAATGCCCTGTCGGCTCACAAAAGTCGATATCACACTGGCGAGCAAACCTGCCCTGAGTGCCAGACGAGCCTGTTACACGCTCAAGCCCTGTCGGATCACAAAAGTCGATATCACACCGGAGAACAAACCTGCCCTGAGTGCCAGACGACCTTGGCACACGCTCATGCTCTGTCGGTTCACAAAAGTCAATATCACACAGGAGAGAAAATCTGCCCTGAGTGCCAGACGACCCTGGCACACGCTCAAGCCCTGTCGGTTCACAAAAGAAAAGATCACAGCGGGGGGCAAACCTGCCCTGAGTGCCAGACGACCCTGGCACACGCTCATGCCCTGTCGGTTCACAAAAGTCAATATCACACCGGAGAGAAAACCTGCCCTGAGTGCCTGAAGACCCTGCCACACGCTCAAGCCCTATTGAATCACAGAAGGCTACACCGGAAACGAAAGCTTGATGGTACAGAGTCAAGTGATTGATTTCTGCTTGTCACAGTCTCAGGAGGGAAGAGCACTGCACACGTTTGGGCATGATCTGAAGTACAATGCTCAGGTCTATCTGTCTATCAGCAGCGGCGGTTAACCGACGACATAAAGACATGAAAGGCAATAGAGCTTGCCAACATTGAAAAACTCCCAAACTTCCTATCGTCTATCCTCACTGCTCCTATCCCCGGTAAAAAAAGGATTGAACCATTAAAAGTCTCCTCTCGCACGTATTGGTCTTTTTGCCTTTCGTCTGTCCGGGTGAGCCACAGACTTATCGTTTTATCGTTGAGGTTGATCAGAATGAGGCTTTGACAAGCCAGAGTTTTTCTATAAAAACTGAGCCGGGCCTATTAACTGCAATGCCAATGACTGATGGAAGGCTGATGCAAAACGAACCATCACACATGATCAGCACAAACGGATATTCGGGGTTAGGCATGCTACCCGATGACAAGCCTTCCAGGCGAAATAAACTTCAGATGATCACTTTGATGTACGGAACGGGCAGCGGTAACTATTCCGGGACAACAGGGTCAGAGGATCATGGTCAGTCATTCAATAGACATTCAGAAAAATTACATTATTTATACGACAACGACCATAATGATGAAAATTCGGGTCAGCCCACTGACTCCCGGCATAGCTTTGACAAAAATTGTCATGAACAGCCCTGTTGTAATCAACAAGGAGTCTGTATCTTGGCTCCTTCCACGATTACCCGGTGTCGTTCAACCTCAGATGACTCTTTCGCTTGCGATGTCTATTTGCAAAAAGGCGATCAGGAATCCGGTCCGGTCAGCCATCTTGCTGAAGGTCCGACAGTTGTCTCAGGAGCTGACAGCACCACCGGTGCTTCATTAAAATTAAATCCACCACCTGCGAAAAAACAAAGGGAGGCAGACTCCAAAAAATACCGATGTGAGCGCCCCGGCTGTGAAAAATCACTTGGCTCTCAAACCTCATTGTACAATCACAAAAGTCAATATCACACCGGAGAACGAACCTGTCCTGAGTGCCAGAAGCCCCTGCCAAACGCTTATGCCCTGAGGGCTCACAAAAGAAAAGATCACACCGGAGAGCAAACCTGCCCTGAGTGCCAGAAGACCCTGCCAAACGCTCAAGCCCTGTCGAATCACAAAAGTCAATATCACAGCGGAGAGAAAACCTGCACTGAATGCCAGAGGCCTCTGCCAAACGCTCAAGCCCTGTGGGCTCACAAAAAAAAAGATCACACCGGAAAGCAAACCTGCCCTGAATGCCTGGAGACTCTGCCGAACGCTCAAGCCCTGTGGGTTCACAAAAGAAAAGATCACACCGGAAAGCAAACCTGCCCTGGGTGCCAGAAGACCCTGCCAAACGCTCAAGCCCTAACGGTTCACAGAAGTCTATATCACACCGGAGAACAAACCTGCCTTGACTGCCAGAAGACCCTGCCAAACGCGAAAGTTCTGTCGGCTCACAAAAGAAAAGAACACATCGGAGGGCAAACTTGCCCTGAGTGCCAGAGGCTCCTGCCAGACCCTCAAGCTCTGTCGGAGCACAAAAGAAAAGAACACACCGGAGAGCAAACTTGCCCTGAGTGCCAGAAGACCCTGTCAAATGCCAATTCCCTGTCGGTTCACAAAAGTCAATATCACACCGGAGAACAAACCTGCCTTGAGTGTCAGAAGACTCTGCCAAACGCGAAAGCCCTTTCGGGTCACAGGAGAAAAGATCACACTGGAGAGCAAACCTGCCCTGAGTGCCAGAAGACCCTGCCAAACGCTCTAGCCCTGTCGAATCACAAAAGGCAACACCGGAAACGAAAGCTTGATGGAGCAAAGTCAAGTGATTGATTTCTGCTTGTCACAGTCTCAGGAGGGAAGGGCACTGCACACGTTTGGGTATGATCTGAAGTGCAATGCGCAGGTCTACCTGTCTATCACCAGCGGTGGTTAACCAACGACAAAAAGACATGGAAGGCACTAGAGCTTGCCAACATTGAAAAGCTCCCAAACTTCTATCGTCTATCCTCATTGCTCCTATCCCCGGAAAAAAAGGATAGAACCATTAACAGTCTACTCTCGCACGTATTGGTCTTTTTGCCTTTCGTCTGCCCGGTTATGCCACAGACTTATCGTTTTATCGTTGAGGTTGATCAGAATCAGGCTTCGACAAGCCAGAGTTTTTCTATAAAAACTGAGCCAGGCCTATTCACTGCAATGCCAATGGCTGATGATAGGCTGATGCAAAACGAACCATCACACATGATCATCACTTTGATGAAAGGAACGGGCGGGGGTAACTACTCCCAGACAACAGAGTCAGAGGATCATGGTCAGTCATTCAATAGACATTCAGAAAAATCACACTATTTATACGACAACGACAATAATGATGAAAATTCGGGTCGGCCCACTGACTCCCGACATAGCTTTGACAAGAATTGCCATGAACAGCCCTGTTGTAATCAACAGAGAGTCTGTATCTATGCTCCTTCCAAAAGTAACCGGTGTCGTTCAACCTCAGATGACTCTTTCGCTTGCGGTGTCTATTTGCAAACAGGCGATCAGGAATCTGGCCCGGTAAGCCATACTGCTGAAGCACCGATAGTTGTCTCAGGAGCTGACAGCACAACCGGTGCGTCATTAAAATTAAAACCACCACCTGCGAAAAAACAAAAGAAGGCAGGCTTCAAACAATACCGATGTGATCACCCCGGCTGTGAAAAATCATTTAGCTCTCAAGCCTCGTTGAACAATCACAAAAGTCAATATCACACCGGAGAACGAACCTGCCCTGATTGCCAGAAGCCCCTGCCAAACGCTTATGCCCTGACGGTTCACAAAAGAAAAGATCACAGCGGAGAGCAAACCTGCCCTGAGTGCCAGAAGCCCCTGCCAAACGCTCAAGCCCTGTCGGCTCACATGAGTCAATATCACACCGGAGAGCAAACCTGCCCTGAATGCCAGAAGACCCTGCCAAGCGCTCAAGCTCTGTCAACTCACAAAAGAAAAGAACACACCGGAGAACAAACCTGCCCTGAGTGCCAGGAGACCCTGCCAAACACTCTAGCCCTGTCGAATCACAAAAGAAAAGAACACACCGGAGAGCAAACCTGCCCTGAGTGCCAGAAGACCCTGGCAAGCGCTCAAGCCCTGTCGAATCATAGAAGAAAAGATCACACCGGGGAGCAAACCTGCCCTAGGTGCCAGAAGACCCTGCCAAACGCTCAAGCTCTGTCGTCTCACAAGAGTCAATATCACACCGGAGAGCAAACTTGCCCTGAGTGCCAGAAAACCCTGGCAAGCGCTCAAGCCCTGTCGAATCACAAAAGAAAAGAACACACCGGAGAGCAAACCTGCCCTGAGTGCCAGAAGACCCTGGCAAGCGCTCAAGCCCTGTGGGTTCACAAAAATCAATATCACACCGGGGTGCAAACTTGTCCCGAGTGCCAGAAGTCTCTGCCAAGCGCTCAAGCCCTGTCGGGC
Organism: Endozoicomonas sp. ALD068; assembly: GCF_049310145.1. NCBI lineage: Bacteria > Pseudomonadati > Pseudomonadota > Gammaproteobacteria > Oceanospirillales > Endozoicomonadaceae > Endozoicomonas > Endozoicomonas sp. ALD068. The sequence continues at coordinate 4,959,659 of NZ_JBLYNU010000004.1, read as the reverse complement.
CACAAAAGTCAATTTCACAGAGGAGAGCAAACCTGCCTTGAGTGCCAAAAAATCCTGCCAAACTCCGGCGCTCTGTCAAATCACAAAAGACAACACCGGAAGCGAAAGCTTGAAGATGCAAAGTCAAGTGATTGATTTCTGCTTGTCTCAGGGCCAGGAGGGAAAGGCACTGCACACGTTTGAGTATGATCTGAAGTGCAATGCCCACGTCTATCTGTCTATCACCTGCGGGGCTTAAACGATGACAAAAAGACATGGAGGGCAATAGAGCTTGCCAAGATTGAAAAGCTCCCAAACTTCTATCGTCTATCCTCACTGCTCCTATCCCCGGAAAACAAAGGATAGAACCATTAACAGTCTACTCTCATACGTGTTGGTCTTTTTGCCTTTCGTCTGCCCGGTTGTGTCACAGACTTATCGTTTTATCATTGAGGTTGATCAGAATCAGGCTTTGACAAACCAGAGTTTTTCTATAAAAACTGAGCCGGGCCTATTAACTGCAATGCCAATGACTGATGGGAGGCTGATACAAAACGAACCATCACACATGGTCAGCACAAACGGATATTCTGGTTCAGGTATGCTACCCGATGACAAACCTTGTCGGCGAAACAAACTTCAGATCATCACTTTGATGTACGGAACGGGCGGCACTGACTATACCCGAACAACAGAGTCAGAGGATCATGATCGGTCATTCAATAGACATTCAGAAAAATCAAATTATTTATACGACAATGACCATAATGATGAAAATTCAGGTCGGCCCAACGAATCCCGACATAGCCTTGACAAAAATTGCCATGAACAGCCCTGTTGTAATCAACAAAGAGTCTGTATCTTCGCTCCTTCCACAAGTACCCGGTGTCGTTCAGCCTCAGATGACTCTTTCACTTGGGATGTCTATTTGCAAACAGGCGATCAGGAATCTGGCTCGGAAAGCCATTCTGCTGAAAGTTTGACAGTCGTCTCAGGAGCTAACAGCACAACCGGTGCGTCATTAAAATTAAATCCACCACCTGCGAAAAAACAAAGGAAAGCAGGCCCCAAAAAATACCGATGTGATTACCCAGGCTGTGAAAAATCACTTGGCTCTCAAACCTCATTGTACAATCACAAAAGTCAATATCACACCGGAGAACGAACCTGTCCTGAGTGCCAGAAGACCCTGCCAAACGCTCAAGCCCTGTCGGTTCACAAAAGAAAAGATCACACCGGAGAGAAAACCTGTCCTGAGTGCCAGAAGACCCTGCCAAACGCTCAAGCCCTGTCGGTTCACAAAAGAAAAGATCACACCGGAGAGCAAACCTGTCCTGAGTGCCAGAAGACCCTGCCAAACGCTCAAGCCCTGTCGGTTCACAAAAGAAAGGAACACACCGGAAGGCAAACCTGCCCTGAATGCCAGAAGACCCTGTCAAACTCGACAGCCCTGTCGACTCACAAAAGTCGATATCACAGCGGAGAGCAAACCTGCCCTGAGTGCCAGAAGCCCTTGCCAAACGTGAAAGCCCTGATGGTTCACAAAAGAAAAGAACACACCGGAGAACGAACCTGTCCTGAGTGCCAGAAGACCTTGGCAAACAGTCAGGCCCTGTCGGCTCACAAAAGTCGATATCACACCGGAGAGAAAACCTGCCCTGAATGCCAGAAGACCCTGCCAAACACTCAAGCCCTGTGGGATCATAAAAGAAAATACCACACCGGAGAACAAACCTGCTCTGAGTGCCAGAAGCCCCTGCCAAACGCTCAAGCTCTGTTGATTCACAGAAGAAAAGATCACAGCGGAGAGCAAACTTGCCCTGAGTGCCAGGAAACCCTGCCAAACACTCTAGCCCTGTCGAATCACAAAAGAAGAGAACACACCGGAGAGCAAACCTGCCCTGAGTGCCAGAAAACCCTGGCAAGCGCTCAAGCCCTGTCGACTCACAAAAGCCGATATCACAGCGGAGAGCAAACCTGCCCTGAATGCCAGACGACCCTGCCACACACCTATGCCCTGTCGACTCACAAAAGCCGATATCACACCGGAGAGCAAACCTGCCCTGAGTGCCAGAAGACCCTGCCAAACGCTCAGGCCCTGTTGGTACACAAAAGAAAAGATCACACCAGAGGGCAAACTTGCTCTGAGTGCCAGAAGCTCCTGCGAAACCATCAAGCTCTGTCGAAGCACAAAAGTCGATATCACAGTGGAGAGCAAACCTGCCCTGAGTGCCAGAAGACCCTGCCACACGCTCGAGCCCTGTCGGTTCACAAAAGTCGATATCACAGTGGAGAGCAAACCTGCCCTGAGTGCCAGAAGACCCTGCCACACGCTCGAGCCCTGTCGGTTCACAAAAGTCGATATCACACCGGAGAGAAAACCTGCCCTGAGTGCCAGAAGACCCTGCCACACGCTCTAGCCCTGTCGGTTCACAAAAGAAAAAAGCACAGCGGAGAGCAAACCTGCCCTGAGTGCCAGAAGACTCTGCCGAACGCTCAACTCCTGTCGACTCACAAAAGAAAAGAACACACCAGGGAGCAAACCTGCTCTGATTGCCAGAAGATCCTGCCAAACGTTCAAGCTCTGGTAAATCACAAAAGACAACACCGGAAACGAAAGCTTGAAGATGCAAAGTCAAGTGATTGATTTCTGCTTGTCACAGGCTCAGGAGGGAAGGGCACTGCACACGTTTGGGTATGATCTGAAGTGCAATGCGCAGGTCTATCTGTCTATCACCAGAGGCGGTTAACCGATGACAAAAAGACATGGAAGGCAATAGAGCTTGCCAACATTGAAAAACTCCCAAACTTCCTATCGTCTATCCTCACTGCTCCTATCCCCTGAAAAAAAGGATAGAACCATTAAAAGTCTACTCTCGCACGTATTGGTCTTTTTGCCTTTCGTCTGCCCGGTTGAGCCACAGACTTATGGTTTTATCGTTGAGGTTGATCAGAATGAGGCTTCAACAAGCCAGAGTTTTTCTATAAAAACTGAGCCGGGCCTATTATCTGCATTGCCAATGACTGATGGAACGCTGATGCAAAACGAACCATCACACATGATCATCACTTTGATGTACGGAACGGGCGGCAATAACTATTCCCGGGTAACAGAGTCAGAGGATCATGGTCAGTCATTCAATAGACATTCAGAAAAATCACATTATTTATACGACAACGACCATAATGATGAAAATTCGGGTCGGCCCACTGACTCCCGACATAGCTTTGACAAGAATTGCCATGAACAGCCCTGCTGTAATCAACAGAGAGTCTGTATCTACGTTCCTTCCAAAAGTACCCGGTGTCGTTCAACCACAGATGACTCTTTCGCTTGCGATGTCTATTTGCAAGCAGGCGATCAGGAATCTGGCCCGGTAAGCCATCCTGCTGAAGCACCGACAGTTGTCTCAGAAGCTGACAGCACAACCGGTGCGTCATTAAAATTAAAACCACCACCTGCGAAAAAACAAAGGAACGCAGGCTCCAAAAAATACCGATGTGATCACCCCGGCTGTGAAAAATCACTTAGCTCTCAAAACTCGTTGTGCAATCACAAAAGTCAATATCACACCGGAGAACGAACCTGCACTGATTGCCAGAAGTCCCTGCCAAACGCTTATGCCCTGACGGTTCACAAAAGAAAAGATCACACCGGAGAGAAAACCTGCCCTGAGTGCCAGAAGACCCTGGCAAACGCAAAAGCCCTGTCGGATCACAAAACTCGATATCACACCGGAAAGCAAACCTGCCCTGAGTGCCAGAAGCCCCTGCCAAACGCTCAAGCCCTGGCGGTTCACAAAAGAAAAGAACACACCGGAGAGAAAATCTGTCCTGAGTGCCAGAAGACCCTGGCAAGCGCTCAAGCCCTGTCGAATCACAAAAGTCGATATCACACCGGAGAGCAAACCTGCCCTGAGTGCCAGACGACCCTGGCAAGCGCTCAAGCCCTGTTTAATCACAAAAGCCGATATCACAGCGGAGAGCAAACCTGCCCTGAGTGCCAGAAGACCCTGGCAAGCGCTCAAGCCCTGTCTAATCACAAAAGCCGATATCACAGCGGAGAGCAAACCTGCCCTGAGTGCCAGAAGACCTTGGCACATGCTCGAGCCCTGTCGGTTCACAAAAGTCAATATCACACCGGAGAACAAACCTGCCTTGAGTGCCAGAAGACTCTGCCAAACGCGAAAGCCCTTTCGGCTCACAGAAGAAAAGATCACACCGGAGAGAAAGCCTGCCCTGAGTGCCAGAAGCACCTGCCAAACCCTCAAGCCCTGTCGAATCACAAAAGAAAAGAGCACACCGGAAAGCAAACCTGCCCTGAGTGCCAGAAGACTCTGCCAAACGCGAAAGCCCTGTCGAATCACAAAAGAAAAGCACACACTGGAGAGCAAACCTGCCCTGAATGCCAGGAGACCTTGCCAAATAGTCTAGCCCTGTCGAATCACAAAAGAAAAGATCACACCGGAAAGCAAACCTGCCCTGAGTGCCAGAAGACCCTGCCAAACGCTCAAGCCCTGTCGGTTCACAAAAGTCAATATCACACCGGAGAACAAACTTGCCTTGAGTGCCAGAAGACTCTGCCAAACGCGAAAGCCCTTTCGGCTCACAGAAGAAAAGATCACACCGGAGAGCAAACCTGCCCTGATTGCCAGAAGCCCCTGCCAAACGCGAAAGTCCTGTTGGCTCACAAAAGAAAAGATCACAGCGGAGAGCAAACCTGCCTTGAGTGCCAGAAGACCCTGCCAAACGTTCAAGCTCTGTCGGAGCACAAAAGTCGATATCACAGAGGAGAGCAAACCTGCCATGAGTGTCAGAAGACTCTGCCAAACCCTCAAGCCCTTTCGGCTCACAAAAGAAAAGAACACACAGGAGAGCAAACTTGCCCTGAGTGCCAGAAGCTACTGCCAAACTCTCAAGCTCTGGTAAATCACAAAAGTCAATATCACAGTGGCGAGCAAACCTGCCCTGAGTGCCGGAAGACCCTGCCACACGCTCAAGCCCTGTCGACTCACAAAAGAAAAGAACACAGCGGAGAGCAAACCTGCCCTGAGTGCCGGAAGACCCTGCCACACGCTCAAGCCCTGTCGACTCACAAAAGAAAAGAACACAGCGGAGAGCAAACCTGCCCTGAGTGCCAGAAGACCCTGGCAAGCGCTCAAGCCCTGTCGACTCACAAAAGAAAAGAACACAGCGGAGAGCAAACCTGCCCTGAGTGCCAGGCGCTACTGCCAAACAATCAGGCTCTGTCGAATCACAGAAGACAACACCGGAAACGAAAGCTTGAAGATGCAAAGTCAAGTGATTGATTTCTGCTTGTCACAGGCTCAGGAGGGAAAGGCACTGTACACGTTTGGGTATGATCTGAAGTGCAATGCTCACGTCTATCTGTCTACCACCAGCGGCGGTTAACCGATGAAAAAAAGACATGGAGGGCAATAGAGCTTGCCAACATTGTAAAGCCCCCAAACTTCTATCGTCTATCCTCACTGCTCCTATCCCCAGAGAACAAAGGATAGAACCATTAACAGTCTACTCTCGTACGTATTGGTCTTTTTGCCTTTCGTCTGCCCGGTTGTGCCACAGACTTATCGTTATATCGTTGAGGTTGATCAGAATCAGGCTTCGACAAGCCAGAGTTTTTCTGTAAAAACTGAGCCGGGCCTATTATCTGCAATGCCAATGACTGATGGGAGGCTGATGCAAAACGAACCTTCACACATGATCATCACTTTGATGTACGGAACGGGCGGCGGTAACTATTCCCGGGTAACAGAGTCAGAGGATCATGGCCAGTCATTCAATAGACATAGAGAAAAATCACATTATTTATACGACAACGACCATAATGATGAAAATTCGGGTCGGCCCACTGACTCCCGACATAGCTTTGACAAGAATTGCCATGAACAGCCCTGTTGTAATCAACAGAGAGTCTGTATCTACGCTCCTTCTAAAAGTACCCGGTGTCGTTCAACCTCAGATGACTCTTTCGCTTGCGATGTCTATTTGCAAACAGGCGATCAGGAATCTGGCCCGGTAAGCCATCCTGCTGAAGCACCGACAGTTGTCTCAGGAGCTGACAGCACAACCGGTTCATCATTAAAATTAAATCCACCACCTGCGAAAAAACAAAAGAAGGCAGGCTTCAAAAAATACCGATGTGATCACCCCGGCTGTGAAAAATCACTTAGCTCACAAAACTCGTTGTGCAATCACAAAAGCCAATATCACACCGGAGAACGAACCTGCCTCAAGTGCCAGACGACCCTGCCAAACGCTCAAACCCTTTCGGATCATAGAAGAAAATATCACACCGGGGAACAAACCTGCCCTGAGTGCCAGAAGACCCTTCCAAGCGCTCAAGCCCTGTCGTATCACAAAAGCCGATATCACAGCGGAGAGCAAACCTGCCCTGAGTGCCAGAAGAACTTGGCACATGCTCGAGCCCTGTCGGTTCACAAAAGTCAATATCACACCGGAGAACAAACCTGCCTTGAGTGCCAGAAGACTCTGCCAAACGCGAAAGCCCTTTCGGCTCACAGAAGAAAATATCACACCAGAGAGCAAACCTGCCCTGAGTGCCAGAAGACCCTGGCAAGCGCTCAAGCCCTGTGGGTTCACAAAAGAAAAGATCACACCGGAGAGAAAACCTGCCCTGAGTGCCAGAAGACTCTGAAAAACCCTCAGGCCCTGTCGAATCACAAAAGAAAAGAGCACACCGGAGAGCAAACCTGCCCTGAGTGCCAGAAGACCCTGGCAAGCGCTCAAGGCCTGTCAAATCACAGAAGCAAACATCACAGCGGAGAGCAAACCTGCCCTGAATGCCAGACGACCCTGCCACACGCTCAAGCCCTGTTGCATCATAGAAGAAAAGAGCACACCGGAGAGCAAATCTGCCCTGAGTGCCAGAAGACCCTGTCAAACGCTCAAGCTCTGTCGGCTCACAAAAGTCATTATCACACCGGAGAGCAAACCTGCCCTGTGTGCCAGAAGACCCTGCCAAATGCTCAAGCCCTGGCGAATCACAAAAGAAAAGAACACACCGGGGAGCAAACCTGCTCTGATTGCCAGAAGACCTTGCCAAACACTCAAGCCCTGTCGACTCACAAAAGAAAAGAACACAGCGGAGAGCAAAACTGCCCGGAGTGCCAGAAGACCCTGTCAAACGTTCAAGCCCTGTCGACTCACAAAAGTCGATATCACAGCGGAGAACAAACCTGCCCTGAGTGCCAGAAGACCCTGCCAAACGCTCAAGCCCTGTCGACTCACAAAAGAAAAGAACACACCGGGGAGCAAACCTGCTCTGATTGCCAGAAGACCCTGCCAAACACTCAAGCCCTGTGGGGTCATAAAAGAAAATACCACACCGGAGAACAAACCTGCCCTGAGTGCCAGAAGCTCCTGCCAAACTATCAAGCTCTGTCGGAGCACAAAAGTCGATATCACAGCGGAGAGCAAATCTGCCCTGAGTGCCAGAAGACTCTGCCAAACGCTCAAGTCCTGTCGAATCACAAAAGAAAAGAACACACTGGGGAGCAAACCTGCTCTGATTGCCAGAAGATCCTGCCAAACGTTCAAGCTCTGGTAAATCACAAAAGACAACACCGGAAACGAAAACTTGAAGATGCAAAGTCAAGTGATTGATTTCTGCTTGTCTCAGGGTTAAGGGAGAAAGGCACTGCACACGTTTGGGTATGATCTGAAGTGCAATGATCACGTCTATCTGTCTACCACCAGCGGCGGTTAACCGATGACAAAAAGACATGAAAGGCAATAGAACTTGCCAACATTGAAAAACTCCCAACCTTCCTATCGTCTATCCTCAGTGCTCCTATCCCCGGAAAAAAAGGATAGAACCATTAAAAGTCTACTCTCGCACGTATTGGTCTTTTTGCCTTTCGTCTGCCCGGTTGAGCCACAGACTTATGGTTTTATCGTTGAGGTTGATCAGAATGAGGCTTCAACAAGCCAGAGTTTTTCTATAAAAACTGAGCCGGGCTTATTAACTGCAATGCCAATGACTGATGGGAGGCTGATGCAAAACGAACCAACACACATGATCATCACTTTGATGTACGGAACGGGCGGCGGTAACTATTCACGGATAACAGAGTCAGAGGATCATGGTCAGTCGTTCAATAGACATTCAGAAAAATCACATTATTTATACGACAACGACCATAATGATGAAAATTCGGGTCGGCCCACTGACTCACGACATAGCTTTGACAAGAATTGCCATGAACAGCCCTGTTGTAATCAACAGAGAGTCTGTATCTACGCTCCTTCCAAAAGTATCCGGTGTCGTTCAACCTCAGATGACTCTTTCGCTTGCGATGTCTATTTGCAAACAGGCGATCAGGAATCTGGCTCGGAAAGCCATTCTGCTGAAAGTTTGACAGTCGTCTCAGGAGCTGACAGCACAACCTGTGCGTCATTAAAATTAAAACCACCACCTGCGAAAAAACAAAGGAAGGCAGGCTCCAAAAAATACCGATGTGATCACCCCGGCTGTGAAAAATCACTTAGCTCTCAAAATTCGTTGTGCAATCACAAAAGCCAATATCACACCGGAGAACGAACCTGCCCTGATTGCCAAAAGCCCCTGCCAAACGCTCAAGCCCTGATGGTTCACAAAAGAAAAGATCATACCGGAGAGAAAACCTGCCCTGAGTGCCAGAAGACTCTGCCAAACGCTCAAGCCCTGTCGGTTCATAAAAGAAAAGAACACACCGGAGAGCAAAACTGCCCTGAGTGCCAGAAGACCTTGGCAAACAGTCTTGCCCTGTCGGCTCACAAAAGTCAATATCACACCGGAGAGAAAACCTGCCCTGAATGCCAGAAGACCCTGCCAAACACTCAAGCCCTGTGGGTTCACAAAAGAAAAGAACACACCGGAAAGCAAACCTGCCCTGGGTGCCAGAAGACCCTGCCAAACGCTCAAGCCCTGGCGGTTCACAAAAGAAGAGAGCACACCGGAGAGCAAAACTGCCCTGAGTGCCAGAAGACCTTGGCAAACAGTCAGGCCCTGTCGGCTCACAAAAGTCAATATCACAGCGGAGAGAAAACCTGCCCTGAATGCCAGAAGACCCTACCAAACACTCAAGCCCTGTGGGATCATAAAAGAAAGTACCACACCGGAAAACAAACCTGCCCTGAGTGCCAGAAGATCTTGGCAAATAGTCAGGCTCTTTCGACTCACAAAAGTCAGTATCACACTGGAGAGAAAACCTGCCCTGAATGCCAGAAGGCCCTGCCAAACACTCAAGCCCTGTGGGATCATAAAAGAAAATACCACACCGGAGAACAAATCTGCCGTGAGTGCCAGAAGCCCCTGCCAAACGCTCAAGCTCTGTTGATTCACAGAAGAAAAGATCACAGCGGAGAGCGAACTTGCCCTGAGTGCCAGAAGACTCTGGCAAACACTCTAGCCCTCTCGAGTCACAAAAGAAAAGAACACAGCGGAGAGCAAACCTGCCCTGAATGCCAGACGAGACTGCCACACGCTCAAGCCCTGTCGACTCACAAAAGAAAATATCACACCGTAGGGCAAACTTGCTCTAGGTGCCAGAAGCTCCTGCCAAACCATCAAGCTCTGTCGGAGCACAAAAGTCGATATCACAGAGGAGAGCAAACCTGCCATGAGTGTCAGAAGACTCTGCCAAACAATCAAGCCCTTTCGGTTCACAAAAGAAAAGATCACACCGGAGAGCAAACCTGCCCTGAGTGCCAGACGACCCTGCCACACGCCCAAGCCCTGTCGAATCATAGAAGAAAAGAACACAGCGGAGAGCAAACCTGCCTTGGATGCCAGAAGACCCTGCCAAACGTTCAAGCTCTGTCGGAGCACAAAAGTCGATATCACAGAGGAGAGCAAACCTGCCCTGAATGCCAGAAGACCCTGCCAAACGCTCAAGCCCTGTCGGATCACAAAAGAAAATATCACACCGGAGAGCAAACCTGCCCTGAGTGCCAGGCGCTACTGCCAAACATTCAGGCTCTGTCGAATCACAGAAGGCAACACCGGAAACGAAAGCTTGAAGATGCAAAGTCAAGTGATTGATTTCTGCTTGTCTCAGGGTTAAGAGGGAAAGGCACTGTACACGTTTGGGTATGATCTGAAGTGCAATGCTCACGTCTATCTGTCTATCACCAGAGGCGGTTAACCGATGACAAAAAGACATGGAAGGCCATAGAGCTTGCCAACATTGTAAAACTCCCAAAGTTCCTATCGTCTATCCTCACTGCTCCTATCCCCGGAAAAAAGGATAGAACCATTAAAAGTCTACTCTCGCACGTATTGGCCTTTTTGCCTTTCGTCTGCCCGGTTGAGCCACAGACTTATGGTTTTATCGTTGAGGCTGATCAGAATGAGGCTTCGACAAGCCAGAGTTTTTCTATAAAAACTGAGCCGGGCCTATTAACTGCAATGCCAATGACCGATGGGAGGCTGATGCAAAACGAACCATCACACATGATCATCACTTTGATGTACGGAACGGGCGGCGGTAACTATTCACGGATAACAGAGTCAGAGGATCATGGTCAGTCGTTCAATAGACATTCAGAAAAATCACATTATTTATACGACAACGACCATAATGATGAAAATTCGGGTCGGCCCACTGACTCACGACATAGCTTTGACAAGAATTGCCATGAACAGCCCTGTTGTAATCAACAGAGAGTCTGTATCTACGCTCCTTCCAAAAGTACCCGGTGTCGTTCAACCACAGATGACTCTTTCGCTTGCGAGGTCTATTTGCAAGCAGGCGATCAGGAATCTGGCCCGGTAAGCCATCCTGCTGAAGCACCGACAGTTGTCTCAGAAGCTGACAGCACAACCGGTGTGTCATTAAAATTAAAACCACCACCTGCGAAAAAACAAAGGAACGCAGGCTCCAAAAAATACCGATGTGATCACCCCGGCTGTGAAAAATCACTTAGCTCTCAAAACTCGTTGTGCAATCACAAAAGTCAATATCACACCGGAGAACGAACCTGCACTGATTGCCAGAAGTCCCTGCCAAACGCTTATGCCCTGACGGTTCACAAAAGAAAAGATCACACCGGAGAGAAAACCTGCCCTGAGTGCCAGAAGACCCTGGCAAACGCTCAAGCCCTGGCGGTTCACAAAAGAAAAGAACACACCGGAGAGCAAAACTGCCCTGAGTGCCAGAAGACCCTGGCAAGCGCTCAAGCCCTGTCGTATCACAAAAGTCGATATCACAGCGGAGAGAAAACCTGCCCTGAATGCCAGAAGACCCTGCCAAACACTCAAGCCCTGTGGGTTCACAAAAGAAAAGAGCACACCGGAAAGCAAACCTGCCCTGGGTGCCAGAAGACCCTGTCAAACGCTCAAGCCCTGGCGGTTCACAAAAGAAGAGAACACACCGGAGAGCAAAACTGCCCTGAGTGCCAGAAGACCTTGGCAAACAGTCAGGCCCTGTCGGCTCACAAAAGTCAATATCACAGCGGAGAGAAAACCTGCCCTGAATGCCAGAAGACCCTGCCAAACACTCAAGCCCTGTGGGATCACAAAAGAAAAGATCACACCGGAAAGCAAACTGCCCTGGGTGCCAGAAGACCCTGCCAAACGCTCAAGCCCTGGCGGCTCACAAAAGAAAAGATCACAGCGGAGAGAAAACCTGCCCTGAGTGCCAGAAGACTTTGCCAAACGCGAAAGCCCTGTCAGTTCACAAAAGTCGATATCACACGGGAGAGCAAACCTGTCCTGAGTGCCAGAAGACCTTTGCAAACCTTCAGGCCCTGTCAGTTCACAAAAGAAAAGATCACACCGGAGAGCAAACCTGCTCTGAGTGCCAGAAGCCCCTGCCAAACGCTCAAGCCCTGTCGGCTCACAAAAGTCAATATCACACCGGAGAGCCAACCTGCCCTGAGTGCCAGAAGATCCTGCGAAATGCGAAAGCGCTGTCGGTTCACAAAAGGAAAGAACACACCGGAGAGCAAACCTGCCCTGAGTGCCAGAAGCCCCTGCCAAATGTCCAAGCCCTGTCGAATCACAAAAGAAAAGAACACACCGGAGAGCGAACCTGCCCTGAATGTCAGGAGACCTTGCCAAATACTCTAGCCCTGTCGAATCACAAAAGAAAAGATCACACCGGAAAGCAAACCTGCCCTGAGTGCCAGAAGACCCTGCCAAACGCTCAAGCCCTGTCGGTTCACAAAAGTCAATATCACACCGGAGAACAAACTTGCCTTGAGTGCCAGAAGACTCTGCCAAACGCGAAAGCCCTTTCGGCTCACAGAAGAAAATATCGCACCGGAGAACAAACCTGCCCTGAGCGCCAGGCGCTACTGCCAAACAATCAGGCTCTGTCGAATCACAGAAGGCTACACCGGAAACGAAAGCTTGAAGATGCAAAGTCAAGTGATTGATTTCTGCTTGTCTCAGGGTTAAGAGGGAAAGGCACTGTACACGTTTGGGTATGATCTGAAGTGCAATGATCACGTCTATCTGTCTACCACCAGCGGCGGTTAACCGATGACAAAAAGACATGGAAGGCCATAGAGCTTGCCAACATTGTAAAACTCCCAAAGTTCCTATCGTCTATCCTCACTGCTCCTATCCCCGGAAAAAAGGATAGAACCATTAAAAGTCTACTCTCGCACGTATTGGCCTTTTTGCCTTTCGTCTGCCCGGTTGAGCCACAGACTTATGGTTTTATCGTTGAGGCTGATCAGAATGAGGCTTCGACAAGCCAGAGTTTTTCTATAAAAACTGAGCCGGGCCTATTAACTGCAATGCCAATGACCGATGGGAGGCTGATGCAAAACGAACCATCACACATGATCATCACTTTGATGTACGGAACGGGCGGCGGTAACTATTCACGGATAACAGAGTCAGAGGATCATGGTCAGTCGTTCAATAGACATTCAGAAAAATCACATTATTTATACGACAACGACCATAATGATGAAAATTCGGGTCGGCCCACTGACTCACGACATAGCTTTGACAAGAATTGCCATGAACAGCCCTGTTGTAATCAACAGAGAGTCTGTATCTACGCTCCTTCCAAAAGTACCCGGTGTCGTTCAACCTCAGATGACTCTTTCGCTTGCGATGTCTATTTGCAAACAGGCGATCAGGAATCTGGCTCGGAAAGCCATTCTGCTGAAAGTTTGACAGTCGTCTCAGGAGCTGACAGCACAACCTGTGCGTCATTAAAATTAAAACCACCACCTGCGAAAAAACAAAGGAAGGCAGGCTCCAAAAAATACCGATGTGATCACCCCGGCTGTGAAAAATCACTTAGCTCTCAAAATTCGTTGTGCAATCACAAAAGCCAATATCACACCGGAGAACGAATCTGCCCTGATTGCCAGAAGACACTGCCAAACGTTCAAGCCCTGGCGGTTCATAAAAGAAAAGAACACACCGGAGAGCAAAACTGCCCTGAGTGCCAGAAGACCTTGGCAAACAGTCATGCCCTGTCGGCTCACAAAAGTCAATATCACACCGGAGAGAAAACCTGCCCTGAATGCCAGAAGACCCTGCCAAACACTCAAGCCCTGTGGGTTCACAAAAGAAAAGAACACACTGGAAAGCAAACCTGCCCTGGGTGCCAGAAGACCCTGCCAAACGCTCAAGCCCTGGCGGTTCACAAAAGAAAAGAACACACCGGAGAGCAAAACTGCCCTGAGTGCCAGAAGACCCTGCCAAACACTCAAGCCCTGTGGGATCATAAAAGAAAATACCACACCGGAGAACAAACCTGCCGTGAGTGCCAGAAGACTCTGGCAAACACTCTAGCCCTTTCGGTTCACAAAAGAAAAGAACACACCGGAGAGCAAACCTGCCCTGAGTGCCAGACGACCCTGCCACACGCCCAAGCCCTGTCGAATCATAGAAGAAAAGAACACAGCGGAGAGCAAACCTGCCTTGGATGCCAGAAGACCCTGCCAAACGTTCAAGCTCTGTCGGAGCACAAAAGTCGATATCACAGAGGAGAGCAAACCTGCCCTGAATGCCAGAAGACCCTGCCAAACGCTCAAGCCCTGTCGGATCACAAAAGAAAATATCACACCGGAGAGCAAACCTGCCCTGAGTGCCAGACGACCCTGCCACACGCCCAAGCCCTGTCGAATCATAGAAGAAAAGAACACAGCGGAGAGCAAACCTGCCTTGAGTGCCAGAAGACCCTGCCAAACGCAAAAGCTTTGTCGGATCACAAAACTCGATATCACAGCGGAGAGCAAACCTGCCCTGAGTGCCAGAAGCCCCTGCCAAACGCGAAAGCCCTGTCGGATCACAAAAGTCGATATCACAGAGGAGAGCAAACCTGCCCTGAATGCCAGAAGACCCTGCCAAACGCTCAAGCCCTGTCGGATCACAAAAGAAAATATCACACCGGAGAGCAAACCTGCCCTGAGTGCCAGACGACCCTGCCACACGCCCAAGCCCTGTCGAATCATAGAAGAAAAGAACACAGCGGAGAGCAAACCTGCCTTGAGTGCCAGAAGACCCTGCCAAACGCAAAAGCTTTGTCGGATCACAAAACTCGATATCACAGCGGAGAGCAAACCTGCCCTGAGTGCCAGAAGCCCCTGCCAAACGCGAAAGCCCTGTCGGATCACAAAAGTCGATATCACACCGGAGAACAAACCTGCCCTGAGTGCCAGACGACCCTGCCACACGCTCAAGCCCTGTCGGTTCACAAAAGTCAATATCACACCGGAGAGCAAACCTGCCCTAAGTGCCTGAAGACCCTGCAACACGCTCAAGCTCTGTGGGATCACAAAAGAAAATATCACACCGGAGAACAAACCTGTCCTGAGTGCCAGAAGCCCCTGCCAAATGCTCAAGCCATGTGGGTTCACAAAAGAAAAGATCACAGCGGAGAGCAAACCTGCCCTGAGTGCCAGGCGCTACTGCCAAACATTCAGGCTCTGTCGAATCACAGAAGGCAACACCGGAAACGAAAGCTTGAAGATGCAAAGTCAAGTGATTGATTTCTGCTTGTCTCAGGGTTAAGAGGGAAAGGCACTGTACACGTTTGGGTATGATCTGAAGTGCAATGCTCACGTCTATCTGTCTACCACCAGCGGCGGTTAACCGATGACAAAAAGACATGGAAGGCAATAGAACTTGCCAACATTGTAAAACTCCCAAAGTTCCTATCGTCTATCCTCACTGCTCCTATCCCCGGAAAAAAGGATAGAACCATTAAAAGTCTACTCTCGCACGTATTGGCCTTTTTGCCTTTCGTCTGCCCGGTTGAGCCACAGACTTATGGTTTTATCGTTGAGGTTGATCAGAATGAGGCTTCGACAAGCCAGAGTTTTTCTATAAAAAATGAGCCGGGCCTATTATCTGCAATGCCAATGACCGATGGGAGGCTGATGCAAAACGAACCATCACACATGATCATCACTTTGATGTACGGAACGGGCGGTGGTAACTATTCACGGATAACAGAGTCAGAGGATCATGGTCAGTCGTTCAATAGACATTCAGAAAAATCACATTATTTATACGACAACGACCATAATGATGAAAATTCGGGTCGGCCCACTGACTCACGACATAGCTTTGACAAGAATTGCCATGAACAGCCCTGTTGTAATCAACAGAGAGTCTGTATCTACGCTCCTTCCAAAAGTACCCGGTGTCGTTCAACCTCAGATGACTCTTTCGCTTGCGATGTCTATTTGCAAACAGGCGATCAGGAATCTGGCTCGGAAAGCCATCCTGCTGAAGCACCGACAGTTGTCTCAGGAGCTGACAGCACAACCGGTGCGTCATTAAAACTAAATCCACCACCTGCGAAAAAACAAAAGAAGGCAGGCTCCAAAAAATACCGATGTGATCACCCCGGCTGTGAAAAATCACTTAGCTCTCAAACCTCGTTGTACAATCACAAAAGCCAATATCACACCGGAGAACGAAACTGCCCTGATTGCCAGAAGCCCCTGCCAAACGCTCAAGCCCTGACGGTTCACAAAAGAAAAGATCACACCGGAGAGAAAACCTGCCCTGAGTGCCAGAAGACCCTGTCAAATGCTCTAGCCTTGTCGGTTCACAAAAGTCAATATCACAGCGGAGAGAAAACTTGCCCTGAATGCCAGAAGACCCTGCCAAACACTCAAGCCCTGTGGGTTCACAAAAGAAAAGAACACACTGGAAAGCAAACCTGCCCTGGGTGCCAGAAGACCCTGCCAAACGCTCAAGCCCTGGCGGTTCACAAAAGAAGAGAACACACCGGAGAGCAAAACTGCCCTGAGTGCCAGAAGACCCTGCCAAACACTCAAGCCCTGTGGGATCATAAAAGAAAATACCACACCGGAGAACAAACCTGCCGTGAGTGCCAGAAGACTCTGACAAACACTCTAGCCCTTTCGGTTCACAAAAGAAAAGAACACACCGGAGAGCAAACCTGCTCTGAGTGCCAGAAGACCCTGCCAAACGCGAAAGCCCTGTCGGCTCACAAAAGTCAATATCACACTGGAGAGAAAACCTGCCCTGAATGCCAGAAGACCTTGCCAAACGCTAAAGCCCTGACGATTCACAAAAGAAAAGATCACACCGCAGAGCAAACCTGCTTTGAGTGCCAGAAGACCCTGCCAAACGCGGAAGCCCTGTCGGCTCACAAAAGTCAATATCACACTGGAGAGAAAACCTGCCCTGAATGCCAGAAGACCTTGCCAAACGCTCAAGCCCTGGCGGTTCACAAAAGAAAAGAACACACCGGAGAGCAAAACTGCCCTGAGTGCCAGAAGACCGTGCCAAACACTAAAGCCCTGTGGGATCATAAAAGAAAATACCACACCGGAGAACAAACCTGCCGTGAGTGCCAGAAGACTCTGGCAAACACTCTAGCCCTTTCGGTTCACAAAAGAAAAGAACACACCGGAGAGCAAACCTGCCCTGAGTGCCAGACGACCCTGCCACACGCCCAAGCCCTGTCGAATCATAGAAGAAAAGAACACAGCGGAGAGCAAACCTGCCTTGGATGCCAGAAGACCCTGCCAAACGTTCAAGCTCTGTCGGAGCACAAAAGTCGATATCACAGAGGAGAGCAAACCTGCCCTGAATGCCAGAAGACCCTGCCAAACGCTCAAGCCCTGTCGGATCACAAAAGAAAATATCACACCGGAGAGCAAACCTGCCCTGAGTGCCAGACGACCCTGCCACACGCCCAAGCCCTGTCGAATCATAGAAGAAAAGAACACAGCGGAGAGCAAACCTGCCTTGATTGCCAGAAGACCCTGCCAAACGCAAAAGCTTTGTCGGATCACAAAACTCGATATCACAGCGGAGAGCAAACCTGCCCTGAGTGCCAGAAGACCTTGCCAAACGCTAAAGCCCTGACGATTCACAAAAGAAAAGATCACACCGCAGAGCAAACCTGCTCTGAGTGCCAGAAGACCCTGCCAAACGCGAAAGCCCTGTCGGCTCACAAAAGTCAATATCACACTGGAGAGAAAACCTGCCCTGAATGCCAGAAGACCTTGCCAAACGCTAAAGCCCTGACGGTTCACAAAAGAAAAGATCACACCGGAGAGCAAACCTGCCCTGAGTGCCAGGCGCTACTGCCAAACATTCAGGCTCTGTCGAATCACAGAAGGCTACACCGGAAACGAAAGCTTGAAGATGCAAAGTCAAGTGATTGATTTCTGCTTGTCTCAGGGTTAAGAGGGAAAGGCACTGTACACGTTTGGGTATGATCTGAAGTGCAATGCTCACGTCTATCTGTCTACCACCAGCGGCGGTTAACCGATGACAAAAAGACATGGAAGGCAATAGAACTTGCCAACATTGTAAAACTCCCAAAGTTCCTATCGTCTATCCTCACTGCTCCTATCCCCGGAAAAAAGGATAGAACCATTAAAAGTCTACTCTCGCACGTATTGGCCTTTTTGCCTTTCGTCTGCCCGGTTGAGCCACAGACTTATGGTTTTATCGTTGAGGCTGATCAGAATGAGGCTTCGACAAGCCAGAGTTTTTCTATAAAAACTGAGCCGGGCCTATTATCTGCAATGCCAATGACCGATGGGAGGCTGATGCAAAACGAACCATCACACATGATCATCACTTTGATGTACGGAACGGGCGGTGGTAACTATTCACGGATAACAGAGTCAGAGGATCATGGTCAGTCGTTCAATAGACATTCAGAAAAATCACATTATTTATACGACAACGACCATAATGATGAAAATTCGGGTCGGCCCACTGACTCACGACATAGCTTTGACAAGAATTGCCATGAACAGCCCTGTTGTAATCAACAGAGAGTCTGTATCTACGCTCCTTCCAAAAGTACCCGGTGTCGTTCAACCTCAGATGACTCTTTCGCTTGCGATGTCTATTTGCAAACAGGCGATCAGGAATCTGGCTCGGAAAGCCATTCTGCTGAAAGTTTGACAGTCGTCTCAGGAGCTGACAGCACAACCTGTGCGTCATTAAAATTAAAACCACCACCTGCGAAAAAACAAAGGAAGGCAGGCTCCAAAAAATACCGATGTGATCACCCCGGCTGTGAAAAATCACTTAGCTCTCAAAACTCGTTGTGCAATCACAAAAGTCAATATCACACAGGAGAACGAACCTGCCCTGATTGCCAAAAGCCCCTGCCAAACGCTCAAGCCCTGATGGTTCACAAAAGAAAAAAACACACCGGTGAGCAAACCTGCCCCGAGTGTCAGAAAACCTTGGCAAACAAACAGGCCCTGTTGAATCACAAAAATCAATATCACACTGGAGAGAAAACCTGCCCTGAGTGCCAGAAGACTCTGCCAAACGCTCAAGCTCTGGCGGTTCATAAAAGAAAAGAACACACCGGAGAGCACAACTGCCCTGAGTGCCAGAAGACCTTGGCAAACAGTCATGCCCTGTCGGCTCACAAAAGTCAATATCACACAGGAGAGAAAACCTGCCCTGAATGCCAGAAGACCCTGCCAAACACTCAAGCCCTGTGGGTTCACAAAAGAAAAGAACACACCGGAAAGCAAACCTGCCCTGGGTGCCAGAAGACCCTGCCAAACGCTCAAGCCCTGGCGGTTCACAAAAGAAAAGAACACACCGGAGAGCAAAACTGCCCTGAGTGCCAGAAGCCTCTGCCAAACGCTCAAGCCCTGGCGACTCACAAAAGAAAAGAACACAACGGAGAGCAAACCTGCCCTGAGTGCCAGAAGACCTTGGCAAACAGTCAGGCCCTTTCGACTCACAAAAGTCAGTATCACACTGGAGAGAAAACCTGCCCTGAATGCCAGAAGACCCTGCCAAACACTCAAGCCCTTTGGGATCATAAAAGAAAATACCACACAGGAGAACAAACCTGCCGTGAGTGCCAGAAGCCCCTGCCAAACGCTCAAGCCCTGGCGGTTCACAAAAGAAAAAAACACACCGGTGAGCAAACCTGCCCCGAGTGTCAGAAAACCTTGGCAAACAAACAGGCCCTGTTGAATCACAAAAATCAATATCACACTGGAGAGAAAACCTGCCCTGAGTGCCAGAAGACTCTGCCAAACGCTCAAGCCCTGGCGGTTCATAAAAGAAAAGAACACACCGGAGAGCAAAACTGCCCTGAGTGCCAGAAGACCTTGGCAAACAGTCATGCCCTGTCGGCTCACAAAAGTCAATATCACACCGGAGAGAAAACCTGCCCTGAATGCCAGAAGACCCTGCCAAACACTCAAGCCCTGTGGGTTCACAAAAGAAAAGAACACACCGGAAAGCAAACCTGCCCTGGGTGCCAGACGACCTTCGCAAACAGTCAGGTCCTGTCGGTTCACAAAAGCAAAGAGCACAGCGGAGAGAAAACCTGCCCTGAATGCCAGAAGACCCTACCAAACACTCAAGCCCTGTGGGTTCACAAAAGAAAAGAACACACCGGAGAACAAACCTGCCCTGAGTGCCAGAAGACTCTGCCACACGCTCAAGCCCTGTCGGATCACAAAAGAAAATATCACACCGGAGAACAAACCTGCCCTGAGTGCCAGGCGCTACTGCCAAACAATCAGGCTCTGTCGAATCACAGAAGGCAACACCGGAAACGAAAGCTTGAAGATGCAAAGTCAAGTGATTGATTTCTGCTTGTCTCAGGGTCAGGAACGAAGGGCACTGCACACGTTTGGGTATGATCTGAAGTGCAATGCGCAGGTCTATCTGTCTATCACCAGCGGCGGTTAACCGATGACAAAAAGACATGGAAGGCAATAGAGCCTGCCAACATTGAAAAACTCCCAATGTTCCTATCGTCTATCCTCAGTGCTCCTATCCCCGGAAAAAAAGGATAGAACCATTAAAAGTCTACTCTCGCACGTATTTGCCTTTTTGCCTTTCGTCTGCCCGGTTGAGCCACAGACTTATGGTTTTATCGTTGAGGTTGATCAGAATGAGGCTTCGACAAGCCAGAGTTTTTCTATAAAAACTGAGCCGGGCCTATTATCTGCAATGCCAATGACCGATGGGAGGCTGATGCAAAACGAACCATCACACATGATCATCACTTTGATGAAAGGAACGGGCGGGGGTAACTACTCCCGGACAACAGAGTCAGAGGATCATGGTCAGTCATTCAATAGACATTCAGAAAAATCACACTATTTATACGACAACGACAATAATGATGGAAATTCGGGTCGGCCCACTGACTCCCGACATAGCTTTGACAAGAATTGCCATGAACAGCCCTGTTGTAATCAACAGAGAGTCTGTATCTACGCTCCTGCCACAAGTACCCGGTGTCGTTCAACCACAGATGACTCTTTCGCTTGCGATGTCTATTTGCAAGCAGGCGATCAGGAATCTGGCCCGGTAAGCCATCCTGCTGAAGCACCGACAGTTGTCTCAGGAGCTGACAGCACAACCGGTGCCTCATTAAAATTAAAACCACCACCTGCGAAAAAACAAAGGAAGGCAGGCTCCAAAAAATACCGATGTGATCACCCCGGCTGTGAAAAATCACTTAGCTCTCAAACCTCGTTGTACAATCACAAAAGCCAATATCACACCGGAGAACGAACCTGCCCTTATTGCCAGAAGCCCCTGCCAAACGCTCAAGCCCTGACGGTTCACAAAAGAAAAGATCACACCGGAGAGAAAACCTGCCCTGAGTGCCAGAAGACCCTGGCAAATGCTCTAGCCTTGTCGGTTCACAAAAGTCAATATCACAGCGGAGAGAAAACTTGCCCTGAATGCCAGAAGACCCTGCCAAACACTCAAGCTCTGTGGGTTCATAAAAGAAAAGATCACACCGGAGAACGAACCTGCCCTGAGTGCCAGACGACCTTGCCACACGCTCAAGCCCTGTCGGTTCACAAAAGTCAATATCACACCGGAGAGAAAACCTGCCCTGAGTGCCAGAAGACCCTGCCAAACGCTCTAGCCCTGTCGAATCACAAAAGCCGATATCACAGCGGAGAGCAAACCTGCCCTGAATGCCAGAAGCCCCTGCCAAACGCTCTAGCCCTGTCGAATCACAAAAGCCGATATCACAGCGGAGGGCAAATCTGCCCTGAATGCCAGAAGCCCCTGCCAAACGCTCAAGCCTTGGCGCTTCACAAAAGAAAAGAACACACCGGAGAGCAAAACTGCCCTGAGTGCGAGAAGACCCTGCCACACGCCCAAGCCCTGTTGGCACACAAAAGAAAATATCACACCGGAGAACAAGCCTGCCCTGAGTGCCAGGCGCTACTGCCAAACAATCAGGCTCTGTCGAATCACAGAAGGCTACACCGGAAACGAAAGCTTGAAGATGCAAAGTCAAGTGATTGATTTCTGCTTGTCACAGGCTCAGGAGGGAAGGGCACTGCACACGTTTGGGTATGATCTGAAGTGCAATGATCACGTCTATCTGTCTATCACCAGCGGCGGTTAACCGATGACAAAAAGACATGGGAGGCAATAGAGCTTGCCAACATTGAAAAGCTCCCAAAGTTCCTATCGTCTATCCTCACTGCTCCTATCCCCGGAAAAAAAGGATAGAACCATTAAAAGTCTACTCTCGCACGTATTGGTCTTTTTGCCTTTCGTCTCCCCGGTTGAGCCACAGACTTATGGTTTTATCGTTGAGGTTGATCAGAATGGGGCTTCGACAAGCCAGAGTTTTTCTATAAAAACTGAGCCGGGCATATCAACTGCAATGCCAATGACTGGTTGGAGGCTGATGCAAAAACAGCCATCACATATGCTCAGCACAAACGGATATTCGGGGTCAGGCATGCTGCCCGATGACAAACCCTGTCGGCGAAACAAACTTCAGATTATCACTTTGATGGACGGGGCGGGCGGCGGTAACAATTCCTGGGCAATGGGGTCAGAGGATCATGGTCAGTCATTCAATAGACATTCAGAAAAACCGCATTATCTATACGACAATGACCATAATGATGAAAATTCGGGGCAGCCCACAGACTCCCGACATAGTCTTGACGAAAATTGCCATGAACAGCCCTGTTGTATTCAACAGGGAGTCTGTATCTTTGCTCCTTCCACAAGTACCCGGTGTCGTTCAATCTCAGATGACTCTTTCGCTTGCGATGTCTATTTGCAAACAGGCGATCAGGAATCTGGCCCGGTTAGCCATCCTGCTGAAGCATCGACAGTTGTCTCAGAAGCTGACAGCAGAACTGGTTCATCATTAAAATTAAATCCACCACCTGCGGAAAAACAAAGGAAGGCAGGCTCCAAAAAATACCGATGTGATCACCCTGGCTGTGAGAAATCATTTAGCTCTCAAGCCTCATTGCGCAATCACAAAAGTCAATATCACACCGGAGAGCGAAGCTGCCTTGAGTGCCAGAAGTCCTTGCCAAATGCTCAAGCCCTGTCGGATCACAAAAGAAAATATCACACCGGAGAACAAACCTGCCCTGAATGCCAGAATACCCTGCCAAACGCTCAAGCCCTGTCGCATCACAAAAGAAAATATCACACCGGAGAACAAACCTGCCCTGAGTGCCAGAAGATCCTGGCAAACGCTCAAGCCCTGTCGTCTCACAGAAGAAGAGATCACACCGGAGAGAAAACCTGCCCTAAGTGCCAGAAGCCCCTTCCAAACGCTTATGCCCTGGCGGTTCACAAAAGAAAACATCACACGGGAAAGCAAACCTGCCCTGAGTGCCAGAAGCCCCTTCCAAACCCTTATGCCCTGGCGGTTCACAAAAGAAAACATCACACGGGAAAGCAAACCTGCCCTGAGTGCCAGAAGACTTTTGCAAACGGTAAGTCCCTGTCGGCTCACAAAAGTCAATATCACACTGGAGAGAAAACCTGCCCTGAATGCAAGAAGCCCCTGCCAAATGCTCAAGCCCTGGCGTTTCACAAAAAAAAAGATCACACTGGAGAGCAAACCTGCCCTGAGTGCCTGGAGACTCTGCCAAACGCTCAAGCCCTGTGGGTTCACAAAAGAAAAGATCACACCGGAAAGCAAACCTGCCCTGGGTGCCAGAAGACCCTGGCAAACGCCCAAGCCCTGTCGGTTCACAAAAGTCTATATCACAGCGGAGAACAAACCTGCCCTGAGTGCCAGAAGATCCTGCCAAACGCGAAAGTCTTGTCGGTTCACAAAAGAAAAGATCACACCAGAGTGCAAACTTGCCCTGAGTGCCAGAAGCTCCTGCCAAACCCTCAAGCTCTGTCGAATCACAAAAGACAACACCGGAAACGAAAGCTTGATGATGCAAAGTCAAGTGATTGATTTCTGCTTGTCGCAGGCCCAGGTGGGAAAGGCTAGCACCTGGCAGGCTGGTTGCGCTGGTATAGTACCCCAAAAAAAATTGAATAATTGGTCAAGGAATTGCAATACTCACTCTGTATAAAAAAAATAGACGGCAGGAGTATGCATGAATAGCCAGACTCATAATCCCGACCTCATCCACCAATTAAACGACAAACCACCATTATTTCGAGCTTTTTTCAGTGCCCTGCAGCATATGATAGCCAGCTTTGTGGGGGTTGTGACACCGACCCTGGTCATCGGTGGGGTGTTGGGTTTGGGAGAGCATATTCCTTACCTGATCAGTATGGCGCTGATCGCCTCAGGGATAGGTACCTTTATCCAGGCCAGACGGTTTGGTCCCCTGGGGTCTGGTTTGTTGAGTATTCAGGGAACCAGTTTTGCGTTTTTGAGCTCCCTTATTGCTGCCGGTTTTGTGGTTAAGAGTCGGGGAGGCAGCAGTGAAGAGATTATTGCACTGATGACGGGTCTTTGTTTTTTCGGGGCATTTATCGAGATTGTCCTGAGCCGCTTTTTCCATAAGCTGCGCAAGATTATTACGCCAACCATTACCGGAATTGTTATTTCACTGATTGGTCTCAGCCTGATTAAGGTAGCTGTGACCGATATGGCCGGTGGCTTCAATGCGCCTGATTTTGGTGCGCTGAGCAACCTTGCAGTGAGCATCACCGTGTTAGCGACTGTGATCTTTTTTAATCGCAGTTCTCGTCCCATGGTGCGTCTCTCGGCGATCTTCCTTGGCTTGCTGGTGGGCAGCCTGATAACACTTTATACCGGTAAAATGACTCTGCAGGGATTGTCGGACTCGGTTTTATTTACTGCTCCGGTGCCTTTTAAATATGGAATGACCTTCGATTGGGAGCTATTCATTCCGATTGCTCTCATTTATGTCATAACGACCATTGAATCTACCGGTGACCTGACTGCGACAGCAAAACTTTCGGGTGAACCTATTGAGGGTGATGGATACGTTGAGCGTATTCGTGGCGGTATTTTGGCTGATGGCGTGAACTCTCTGACCGCAGCTTGCCTGAACAGCTTTCCAACGACGACGTTTAGCCAGAACAATGGTGTGATTCAAATGACCGGTGTCGCCAGCCGGTTTGTTGGCTATATCATTGCCGGTTTGTTTTTAGTGATGGGACTTTTCCCGATACTCGGGGCCATCCTGATGCTGGTTCCCAAGCCTGTGCTGGGTGGGGCTACATTGGTTATGTTTGGCACGGTGGCCGCTTCAGGTATTCGCATCCTGGCTTCAGGATCACTTGATCGTCGACAGGTAATGATCATTGCTGTGTCCATGGGTATGGGGCTGGGCGTCACTATTGTGCCCGGGGTGCTGAGCCAGATGCCGGAACTGGTCAAAAACATTTTCAGCTCGGCGATTACCACCGGAGGTCTGACCGCTATTTTGCTGACACTGGTTTTGCCTGAAGATTCCGGGCCTGAATCCAGCGATCAGAGAAAAGTGGTGAAAAATATTAATGCATCTTCGGGAGCCATCAAAGAAGAAACCACTTCCTGATTATTTCCGTCATACCCTACAACTCGTTCCCCGTCATAAATCTCTGGAGCATTGGAACCAGAGATTTACGACAGCCTCTCAAGACACCAGCTTTCTGGCAGAAAGCTGGTGTGCAGCCATGATGGCCTCTTGATCAAGATGAAGTAGTGTTTCATCTTTAATCAGCCACTTTCCTGCACACATAACGGCAGCTGCTTTATGGCCTCCACAAAGAACCAGTGCTGCCAGTGGGTCATGGCTGCCACTGAAACGCAACTCATCCAGGCTGAAAAGAGCAAGGTCGGCTTGCTTTCCTTCTGCCAGTTCTCCAATATCGCCCCTGCCAAGCACTTTGGCTGAGCCTTTTGTTGCCCAGTACAGAGCATCGAGATGAGTGACTTCGTCTGCGGCGTAACGCAGACGATTGATCAGCAAAGCCTGACGGACTTCCTGCATCATATTGGAGCCGTCGTTTGAAGCGGAGCCATCCACACCCAGTCCGACGTGCACGCCTGCAGACGCCAGTTCTTTGGTGCGGCAGATGCCCGATGCCAGCAGCATATTCGAGGTAGGGCAGTGACAGACGCCCATGCCCGCCTGTCCCATTCTTTTGATTTCATCGTCATTGAAATGAATACCATGGGCCAGCCAGACATCGTCAGCCAGCCAATCCACAGATTCCAGGTAATCCAGTGGCCGTAAACCGAACCGCTCGATGCAGAAGTTGTCTTCATCATGGGTCTCAGCCAGATGGGTATGTAATCGAACATTGTGTTTACGGGCCAGCCCAGCGGTCTCTTTCATCAACTCTGTGCTGACTGAAAAAGGTGAGCAGGGTGCCAGGGCAATCTGAACCTTTGCCCCCTCGTCTGACTCATGATAACGATGAATCAGACGTTCGGAGTCGTCGAGTATCTCAGCTTCTGTTTGCACGGTAGACTGGGGAGGAAGGCCTCCATCCTTCTCTCCAAGGCTCATGGAACCCCGAGTCAGTATAACCCTGCTGCCAATACTGTCAGCGGCCTTCACCTGAATATCAATGGCTTCTGTGAGTGCTTCCGGGAATAGGTAGTGATGATCTGCCACTGTTGTACAACCGGACTGCTGCAGTTCTGTCAGTCCCAGCTGAGTGGCGTTAAACAGCATCTCTGGCTTCAGTCTGGCCCAGACAGGATAAAGCGTTTGCAGCCAGGGAAAGAGTTTTTTATTCAGTGCCGGAGGGAAGGCGCGGGTCAGGGTCTGATAAAGATGGTGATGAGTATTGATCAGACCGGGAAGGAGAACCTGTCCGGAAGCGTCATAGCTTTGATCACAGGAGACTTTCGGAGACTGTCCCGAGGGAACCAGCTCTGTGATCTTGCCGGAGCTTTCATCAATCACCACGCCGTTACCGGCGTCCTGACTGTTTGCGGTGAAAATAGCCAGGGGATGTTTTATCCAGACTCTCATCATCTGCCTCTTGTTATGAGCAGGACGGTCTGGATAGTGCAACAAGCTGCCGTATACCATAGACCGCCAATACAGCAGTTTATGGCAGTGACTTGCGTGTTAATCTGCCCGGTTCATTTTTACCTTGTGACTCTACAAGATTTTTATCGTTTCTCAAACCTTCAGACCGCAACCACGAAGAACAATGTCGCAGATAGTGTCAGCGGCTTGATCGTAGGTTGAGGCAGGCAGTTTCTTTTTGTTCATGATAAGGCAGATCTGTTTTTCATAATCAGCGTAATGCTGAGTCGATCCCCAGATCATAAAAATCAGGTGCATGGGCTCTACCCGGGCCATTTTACCCTCATCCATCCAGTGCTGAAAAATCTCTGTTTTGTTTTTAAACCACTGCTGGGTAGAGTCCTTCATGGACGGAGACAGCTGCTGGCAGCCATGAATGATTTCACTGGCAAAAATTCGGCTGGCTGTGGGGTATCTTCTGGAGACTTCTATTTTTGAGCGGATATACCGTTCAAGTGACTCTGCAGGGTCATCTTTCGGATGAAAGCTGTTCAGTTTGTCATTCCAGAGATACAAAATATTGTTAAGAACTTCGTCATAAATTTCCTGCTTGTTACTGAAGTAATACAAGACAGTCGGTTTTGGTAAATCGGCCAGGTCAGCTATACGCTGGATTGTGGCTCCCCCGAATCCATGCCGGGCAAACTCCTGTTCGGCAGCTTTCAAAATCAGCCGAACTCTCTCGGTTCTTATACGACCGGTCTTTTGGGGCGTACGTTTTACGACAGCCATGCGCGGATCCTGATTTATAGTTTTCGATCATCCCTTGGGGATGATTTATACCATTGGCAGGAAGCATAGAAAAGAATTCGGTCGTGTCCATTAAAGTCAGGCAGAAAGAAATTGAGGAAACCGTGACACTCCGCGCCTTGGAGCCTGACCGAGAATAGCGCCCGTAGCGAGGACGGCAGAAAATTGAGGATGAAAATTCGGTTTTGTGAGGAGAATAGCGAGCTATTTGACGAACAAAAGCGGATTTTCAGACCAATTTGCTGCCGCCGCAGTAGGGCAGTCTATTCTCGGTCAGGCTCCTTGGAGGGTGTCGCAAAAACTCTGGTTGCCATGCTTTTAGGCCCTGTGGGTTCCAGCGTGGGAACGAGTTGTTGGAGTTTTGCGACACCCTCAATCGGGCGGAGGGAGATATAAGTCGGGAAGGTCGGGCCGCGTAGGTCGGGCCGCGTAGGTCGGGCCGCGCTGGTGAAGAGCCTTATGCTTGCGTGTTTGTGCATAGTTGGCTAAATTCACTGTCGGTCTGTCTCTATGCAGAAACTCACGATGATGAAAACCAAGCACTGTTAACAAAAAATTAAGGCAGAGCCAACTGCCCAACCGCCCTTGAAGAACCAGATGAACCCATACCTGAGTGACCCGTTAAGGCAGCGGCAAATCAAACAAAAGACCAATAAATAACCGAGGGGCACCCGGTTGCTGCTGATGGAGGCTTCTGCGTAAGTCCGGTCGTTATAGGCTGGCTGTAGCTTATGAAGTCAGAAGCCTCGCCTGACAAGGCGGGGAGTGTCAAGGTGAGCTGCCTTGTTTCCTCCCGGGGCAGTTCTGGAAAATTGGATTTGTGCAGCAGGAGTGATGGTGCCTTTTATTGATTTTTCAGGCTTATCCTGGAAGCCGAGACATTATTTGAAACAGCAGATTCCAGAGCCCTGGAGAGACTGGCTGCTGGACAGAGGTTCCCTGACTCAGCGTTTGAAACATGAGTTTGACGGCGACTTCAGGGTTCAGGTTATTCGTCACGGGACCTTTATGCCGACCTGTTCGGAGCTAAAGTTTCTCAATAACTATGAACAGTCAAAGGCTACGTCCACGTCTGGTGAGTTGGCAGGATCATTCGAAAACAGACATTGCAGCAAAATGGCTTCTATCAGGGAGGTTCTGCTGATCTGTGGTGGCCGACCCAGAGTGTTTGCACGAAGTGTATTGCCTCACAGCAGTCTTATTGGCACGAACAGAGAGCTGCTGCAACTGGGCACTAAGCCCCTGGGGGAGTTTTTATTTAATCATCCCGGTATGCGTCGGGGACCATTTGAGGTAGCGGAACTGCCGGCTCGTCAGTTTAATCCTCATCTGGTTGAAAAATACTCTGATGAAACAGCCTGGGGAAGGCGGTCGTTATTTTATTTGCACGAAAAGTCTATATCTGTTTGTGAAATCTTTTTGCCGGACCTGTCTGAACAGACAGAGAAGCACTCCAGAGTCATGTCGAAGCATCCTGAACCCTGAAGCTCTACAAGAATGATTGTTTGTCGAAGCACTTACCTCGTGAAATATAGAGATTTCCGCAGTCGGTCTGGTCATGGCCTGATTGAGAACCTGGCCTGACCTGATAAACTGGCGATGCGGGTCATGATTCAGGGCGATGAGCAATAAGAATCTCAGCGATGATAATAAAGATGCAGATAAGCAGCTAAATATTATGATGCAATTCAGAAAACCAATGGCGGTATTGGCAGGCACTGAAGTAGTTCTGCAACGATTTCCCCGTTTAAAAGATTTCTTACGGCTGGCCCGGCTGGACCGGCCTATTGGTATTTATCTGTTGTTCTGGCCTACTATGTGGGCACTCTGGGTGGCGGCAGAAGGTGTACCGAGTCTGAAGAATCTGGTGATTTTTTCGGTCGGCGTGGTTTTGATGCGCAGTGCAGGCTGCGTTATTAATGACTTTGCTGACAGGAAAGTGGACGGCCATGTTAAGAGAACACAGCATCGACCGCTGGTAACGGGTAAAATTCAGGAAAAAGAAGCGCTGATCTATTTCTCCGGTATGGTACTTTTGTCTTTCATTCTTGTACTCTTTACCAATACTCTTACCGTCCAGCTCTCTTTTGCCGGATTATTGCTGGCCTCGGCTTACCCTTTTGCCAAAAGACACACTCATCTGCCTCAGGTGGTTTTGGGGGCTGCTTTTGGCTGGTCGATACCCATGGCTTTTGCGGCTCAGAGTGGCTCGTTGGGAAACATCGTCTGGCTGATGTTTCTGGCCAATCTCTTCTGGACAGTGGCTTACGATACTCAATACGCCATGGTGGATCGTGACGATGATCTGAAAGTAGGTATCAAGTCCACAGCCATTCTATTTGGCGAGATGGATAACCTGATTGTTGGTTGCCTGCAGGTACTTACCCTGATGACACTGGCCATGGCAGGCCATCAACTGGAGTTAGGTGCTCTCTATTATCTCTCATTGTTGGCTGTCGCAGCCCTTTTCGTTTACCAGCAATGGTTAACCCGTCGTCGTGAGCGTGAAGCCTGCTTCAGGGCGTTTCTTAGTAACCACTGGGCCGGAGCCATTGTATTTGCAGGTTTCGTGTTGAGTTATCTTTGATCTTCAATCCGGCTTAGAGCCCGGTAAGTATTGCTACTTATGGTGGCTGTGGGGATAAATGGCGAAAAGCCTTACCCTGTAAACCCTGAGGGATCTTTTTATTTTTAAGCTGCAATATCAGCCTTTAGTGTGTCATCTGCCTGTAACATTTCAAAGGTGTAATGTCCGGTGTATAGTGCGGTTGATCAAAGTAGTGAGAAGCAGCCTGAGCGATAGGAAAGGTGCTGTCCTGAGACACTACCATCCTGATATAGCCCTAATGAGCTTCAGCTGATAGATGCCAGAACGTCACCGCCGAAATCGAATCGACAGATAACAGGTAGAGATTAATGCCAGGAAAGACCATTCTGATCGTAGATGACGAAGCACCGATTCGCGAAATGGTGACCGTTGCTCTGGAAATGGCAGGGTATGACTGTCTTGAGGCAGCAGATGCCAGAGAAGCGCACTCTCTGATTGTGGATAACAAACCCGATCTGATCTTGCTGGACTGGATGTTACCAGATGTCTCTGGAATTGAACTGGCCCGTCGTCTGAAGCGCAATGAGCTGACCTCTGAAATACCCATTGTTATGTTGACGGCCAAAGGTGAAGAAGACCACAAAATCCAGGGACTTGAAACCGGTGCCGATGACTACATCACCAAGCCTTTTTCTCCCCGCGAGCTGGCTGCTCGTTTAAAAGCGGTTCTCCGTCGTACAGGCGGATTTGATAACCAGTCTCCCATTGTCATCAAGGGATTGGAGCTGGACCCTGTCAGCCACAGAGTCTCTATTGATGGCTCACCTGCTGAAATAGGACCTACCGAGTACCGTTTGCTGCAGTTTTTCCTGACGCACCAGGAGCGTGCCTATACCCGTGGGCAGTTACTGGATCAGGTCTGGGGTGGCAACGTTTATGTGGAAGAGCGAACCGTTGATGTACACATTCGACGCTTGCGTAAGGCCTTAGGTGATAACTACGAAGCCTTTGTGCAAACGGTTCGTGGTACTGGATATCGTTTCTCAACGAGGGTGTAAACCTTTTATGCTCAGTGCTCAGCAGTTATCTGGCCGGGAGTAATATGACAACAATTTCAAAAACCCATTTGCTGAGCCGCATGATCGCCTACGTGATTGTCGGGTTTTCCCTGGGCTGGTTGTTTGGAGAGCCTTTTTTAGGACTCTGTGTGGTCATGGGAGGTTATTTTGTCTGGAGCTTCCGTCAGCTTTTCAAGCTGCTGGACTGGCTGAATGACCCCAAGGCCAGGAGCAAAGAGCCTCCTGAGAGTAAAGGGTTCTGGGGGCAAATTTTTGATGGTATCTATCGATTGCAAAAACAGCACAGTCGTTCCCGGCAAAAGCTGGCCGGAGTGATTGAACGTGTTCAGGAATCAACTGCTGCGCTGAACGACGGTGTTGTAATGATAGATAATCAGAGCAACCTGGAATGGTGGAATCCCGCCGCTGGAACTTTGATAGGGCTTAAGACGCCTGACGATCAGGGGCAGTTGATTACCAATCTGCTACGTGATCCAAGGTTTGTCGACTACTTTGAGCAGGGTGGTTATCAAAAAGCTCTTGAGATCCCCTCGCCAATCAACCCTGATCATCAACTGCAATTTAATATAACGGTTTATGGCAAAGGCAATCGTCTCATGACCGTTAGAGATGTCACGCGCTTGAATCAGCTGGAAGTCATGAGAAAAGACTTTGTTGCCAATGTCTCCCATGAACTGAGAACACCACTGACAGTTGTGTCTGGATACATCGAAACCATGCTGGACAGTCTGGGCCCGGATTCAGGTCTGCCCCCTGTTTGGGAAAAAGCACTGAACAGGATGCAGGAGCAGTCGCTGAGAATGCAGAATCTGGTGGCAGACCTGCTGTTGCTGTCCAAACTGGAGTCGGCTGAAGCTCAGGCAGACGAGAATGGGGTTCATGTTAAAACCCTGCTCAGCAGTATCGTTGAAGACGGATGTGCGCTCAGTGGTGAAAGCCAGCATCAGATTTCTCTGGATTGTCCTGAAGATGTCTTTTTGGCAGGCAGCAGTAATGAGTTGCGCAGTGCCTTCTCGAATCTGGTCTTTAATGCCGTGCGCTATACACCCGAGGGTGGGAAAATACTTGTGCGCTGGTGGCAGGACGGGGAAGGCGGACATATGATGGTAGAAGACAATGGTGTCGGTATTGATCCAATGCATATTCCGAGGTTGACTGAGCGCTTTTACCGGATTGATAAAAGTCGTAGCCAGAATACCGGGGGAACGGGGCTTGGCCTGGCTATCGTCAAGCACGTCATGCTGAGACACGGAGGCAAACTCACGATCAGCAGTCACCCAGGAAAAGGCAGCCGCTTTATTTGCCACTTTCCGGAAAAATGCCTTGAGTTGGAACACTCATGAAAGCAGAAAAGGGCCGGTGGCACCTTTTCTGCTTTTAGGACTACCATCAAAAAATGAATAATCTTTTCATGGTTTCATCATTCGCGAACAGTCTGTTGTACTACAGACTGATCCTGACTATCTTTACTCTGAAACGCTAATCCCCGGGAGCTGGCAGGGTGGTGGATTTTAACCATCCTGCAAAGACCGGGCTTGCGTATTTGTATTTTCTTTACTAGTTTGTATCTGTCTCTTGAACACCTGCTGTGGGGTGCACTGCGGGCTGTTGGTCAGAGTGTTGATGAGAGTGGTCCCACCTGAGCACTCTGTAATGGGATCCCCAACTGATTACTTCGAGTCAGAGGGGGAGGTTTTTCAAAGAATGATACTTTGATCCATTGGTGTCTCTATTCAAGAAGTTGCAGACCGGGCATGAACCCGAAATACTGACGAAGGTAGACTTACTCTTCGCCAACGACGCATTCCAGACGTTTTTTGCCGGTGCGGTCCAGGTAGCTTTGGAAGTCACGCGGCAAGCGCCCTGTGGTAGAGCCATCCCATTGGACAGTGTCGCCGGCTTCTGTCTGGTACTCAAAAGTAAACCTTTGGACATTACGACGACGTTTTTGAGTCGCTATTTCCAGGTGGTCCAAGTCTTCCATTGAAATGCCGCGTTCGGCCATGATCTGCTTAACGGCTTCAATGTTTTCGAGTTTGGCTTGACGCTCTTCGTCAATCTTATTGCGGGCTTCAACTTTCTCCTGCATTACGTCCTGCATTCTGGAGATGATACGCTCAAGATCTTCGACATGAACATCTTTAAACAAAGAGCGGATACGAGTTTTACTGCTCAGGCGGTGATGAATTTCTTCAAAAACGTTCATTCAGGAACTCCCAATTCAGACTAATTCGACCGGGTATTAATGGTTATCAATGACGGAGGTAACTATTTATACAGGAAGCTTTAAATTGATGGAAGCATTTAATGTGCTTTTATGGACTATTTAAATAGATTTAATAACGTTTTATGTGATGGTAGGAATAATTTTGTGCAATACATAAACGGTTATGAGTCATCAAGACATGCAAATGAATTGAATTGCTTTGAGTGGGTATTGCTTGTTTTTAAAAAACAGCCATTCAGCCGTGCATCTGAATCTTTGAAAATATCGTTAATAGGCATCAAGCTTCTGGTTATCACCGTAGTCAGTATTTTTTGCATTGAACGGAAGGGCTGGTTCTTTCTGTCGTGGCAGCGGGGATTCGGTTTTAAGTGGATAGGATATGTGGGGCCAGAAGCCTGCCGGACTTAAGGCCGTCCCAAGCAGCTACTGCTCCTGCATCCATGCAGTCGTGAGGTTGCAATAGCAACCCTTGCTGCGGGGTGACCCGGACGGAGGCTTAAGTCCGGGAGACTCTCGGATGGCTTTTTAATTCTTATTAGTTTTCAATATAAAAAGACCCTCGTCTTTCAATCAGATCTTTTTAGTGAGACTTTCCGGAATCTTTTTTATCCGGGCACTGATAGCTTTTGCTTACCTTGTTATCAATGGTCACCGACTCCAGTTTGACATCAAATTGCCAGAGCCGGTGTACGTGCCTGAGTAATTCCTCTGTACTTTTATCCAGTGGACGTCCCTGGTGCTGGTAATGTCTGAGAGTCAGGGTTCGATCGCCACGCACATCCACATCAAAGACCTGGATATTGGGCTCCCGGTTGCCAAGATTGTATTGAGCAGCCAGCGACTCCCTTACTTCTTTGTATCCGGTGCTGTTATGAATCGCATCGACTTCCAGGTAGGACTTGCTTTCGTCATCCAGAACCGAGAAGAGTCTGAGTTCTCTCATCACCTTGGGAGACAGGAATTGCAGAATAAAGCTTTCATCCTTGAAGTTTTTCATCGCAAAATGCACGGTTTCCAGCCAGTCACTGTCGGCAATGTCCGGGAACCAGTGTCTGTCTTCATCGGTAGGATTTTCACAGATTCTGCGAATATCCTGAAACATGCTGAAGCCCAGTGTGTAGGGGTTGATGCCGCTGTAGTGCGGGCTGTCAAAGGGAGGCTGGTATACGACACTTGAGTGAGAGTGCAGAAATTCCAGCATAAAGCCATCGGTGACTTTTCCTTCATCATAAAGCTCATGGAGAAGATGGTAGTGCCAGAAGCAGGCCCAGCCTTCGTTCATCACCTGGGTTTGACGTTGAGGGTAATAGTATTGGGATACTTTCCTGACTATTCGCAGCAGTTCACGCTGCCAGGTTTCCAGCAGTGGCGCATTTTTTTCCAGAAAGTAGAGAATGTTCTCTTCCGGGTCTTTAGGAAAGCGTTCAACTTTTTTCTCTTCTTTATCTTCCGTCTTTGGAATAGTGCTCCAGATGTCGTTCAGGGTTCTCTGAATATACTCTGCTCTTTCCTGCTGGCGCTCTTTTTCCTGTTCTGCTGAAAGTGGTCTCGGGCGCTTGTAGCGATTAACACCCTGGTTCATCAGGGCATGGGCAGCGTCCAGAACATCTTCAACCGCTTCAACGCCATATTTTTCTTCGCACTCAGCAACATAACGCTTGGCAAACATCAGGTAGTCAATAATGGATTCGGCATCGGTCCAGGTCTGGAACAGATAGTTACCTTTGAAGAATGAGTTATGACCATAACTGGCATGGGCCAGTACCAGAGCCTGCATGGTCATGGTGTTTTCTTCCATGAGATAAGCAATGCAGGGGTTGGAGTTGATCACAATTTCATAAGCCAGCCCCATGCGGCCGCGCTGATAATTCTGTTGGGTATGGAGAAACTGTTTGCCAAAGCTCCAGTGACTGTACATTAATGGCATGCCTGTAGAAGAGTAGGCATCCATCATCTGTTCGGCACTGATGACCTCAATCTGGTTCGGGTAAGTGTCGAGCCGGAACTTGTCTGCCAGCCGCGCCAACTCACGGTCGTATTCCTGAATGAGATCAAAGGTCCATTCTGAACCCGTGGAGATGGGTTCTCTCTCTTTAATATCTGTAACCTCACTCATGGCGGATGCCTCACTTATACGGTTTCTTTTTTCTCAAACAGACGACGGAACACCGGATAAATGTCATTCGGTGTTTTGATCTGTTGCATGGCAAACTGATCGGCGAACTGTTCAGCTATGCTTTCGTATTCACGCCACAGGTTCTGGTGAGCCCGGTCGGTGATTTCGACGTAGGAAAAGTATTGAACCTTCGACATGATCTGCTCGGTCAGAATTTTCGAACAGACGCTGGAATCTCCTTCCCAGTTATCACCATCGGAAGCCTGGGCGACGTAAATGTTCCAGTCCACCGGGCTGTAACGTTTGTTGATGATGTCACTGGTCATTTCCAGAGCACTGGAGACAATGGTTCCGCCGGTTTCTCTGGAATAAAAGAAATCATCCTCATCAACTTCTTTTGCGGCAGTGTGGTGCCGAATGAAGACCACTTCGATCTGTTTGTAATTACGTTGCAGGAACAAATAAAGCAGGATGAAAAAGCGCTTGGCCATGTCTTTGATTTCCTGTGTCATGGAACCGGAGACATCCATGACACAGAACATTACGGCCTTGTTACTGGGGCTGGGAACTTTAATCAGGTTGTTGTACTTGAGATCAAAGTCATCAATAAAGGGCAGCTTTTTCAACTTGCCATTGAGCTCTTTAATCTTCTCGCGAAGTTCTTCTACAAGTTGAGAATCGGTTTCCTCCGGACTGACTTCCAGCTCACGAAGCTGCCGTCTTAATGCCCTTACTTCCTTTCGGGCACCGCCACCGAGGGCAATTCTTCGAGCGTGTGCTGATCTCAGGGAGCGAACAATGTTCAATCGATCAGGAGAGCCTTCGCTGGTGTAACCGGCGTGCTTCATTTTGAATTCAGTGGCATCCTGAAGCTGCTTTCGAACCAGGTTTGGCAGCTCAAGATCATCAAACATGTGATTCAGAAATTCTTCATGGTTGATCTGGAAACTGAACTCGTCCATGCCTTCGCCGGAGTTACCGGCTTTGCCCCGGCCTGAACCCTGCCCGGAACCACCGGATGGTCGTTTGATTCTGTCGCCGGAAACAAACTCTTTATTACCGGGATGAACCTGTTTGTAGCGGCCACCCTGACCATGCTGAAAGTGGGGTTCAGAGAGATCTTTAGTAGGAATGGTAACCTGACTCCCAGATTCCACATCCGTAATGGAGCGTTTGTTAACCGCTTCAGAAACCGCTTTTTTAATGTGCTTTCGGTATCTGTCCAGAAAACGCTGTCGATTGACAGTACTCTTGTTTTTCCCGTTCAGACGTCGATCAATAATAATGCTCATCAGCACGCTCCCTGTCTGTTATGACACAGAACATTTCATGATTTCCATGTCGCCAGTTTTGAACTGCCTGTTCAAAACCTTGTTATTCCAATCCCTGCTTGCCATGATTTTTTTCGCTTACCGCTTTTTTTGCTCATGGTTTTAGTAGTTATCGGAATAGGGTGACATCTTTCCACCGTTTTTGTGTATTTTGGCTCCGAAAGCTATTTTCTGACGTTCGTCAGTCACTTTCGAAGTGGTCTCGAAATTATTTTTTGATCACTTTTTTCACCTGCCCATGGTCGTTGGTCGGACCTGTAAATGATCAAAGAATAATTCCATTAAGTACCTAGTTAGGTACTTAAAAAGGGCCTGCGACGCTGTCGCAGGCCTCAGCTCTTACTGTGACTTTCTGACCCTGATGTACCATTCAGCCAGCAGTCTCACCTGTTTCTCGGTATAGCCTCTCTCGACCATGCGCTTCACAAACTCGTTGTGTTTGCGCTGGTCTTCATTGCTGCTTTTGGCATTGAATGAAATGACCGGCAGAAGGTCTTCAGTATTGGAGAACATTTTCTTCTCAATCACGGTGCGCATTTTCTCGTAGCTGGACCAGCTTGGGTTTTTACCCTGATTGTTGGCCCTGGCTCTGAGTACAAAGTTCACCACTTCATTACGGAAGTCTTTCGGATTGGCGATACTGGCGGCCTTCTCAATCTTCTCCAGCTCTTCATTGATTGAAGCCCGGTCGAGTATGTCTCCGGTTTCCGGATCACGGTATTCCTGATCCTGAATCCAGAAGTCAGCGTAGGTGATGTAACGGTCGAAGATATTCTGTCCGTACTCAGAGTATGATTCGAGGTAAGCAGTCTGGATTTCCTTGCCCAGAAACTCAATGTACTTCGGCGCCAGAAATTCCTTCACATAACGCAGGTAGCGTTCATGGATTTCTTTCGGGAATTGCTGCTGTTCTATTTGCTGCTCCAATACGTACAGCATATGAACCGGGTTTGCCGCCACTTCGGTGGGATCGAAGTTGAAGACCTTGGAAAGAATCTTGAAAGCAAAACGGGTTGAAAGCCCTTCCATACCTTCATCCACTCCTGCAGCATCTTTGTACTCCTGCAGCGGCTTGGCATTAGGGTCGGTGTCTTTCAGGTTTTCACCGTCGTAGACTCGCATCTTCGAGTAAACGTTGGAGTTTTCAGGTTCTTTAACTCGAGACAGAACCGAGAACTGGGCCAGCATCTTCAGGGTATCGGGTGCGCAGGGCGCTTCTCTCAGAGAGCTGCTGGAGAGCAGTTTCTCATAAATCAGAATCTCTTCTTTCACCCTTGTGCAGTAGGGCACTTTGACAATATTAACCCGGTCAATAAAGGCTTCGTTGGTTTTATTGTTCTTGAAGGTTTGCCATTCTGATTCGTTGGAGTGAGCCAGGATCACACCATTGAAAGGAATCGCGCCCATCCCTTCGGTACTGTTGTAATTACCCTCTTGAGTGGCAGTCAACAATGGGTGGAGAACTTTGATAGGAGCCTTGAACATCTCCACAAATTCCATCAGACCCTGGTTGGCGCGGCAGAGTGCTCCGGAGAAGCTGTAAGCATCCGGATCATCCTGAGAGTATTCTTCCAGCTGACGGATATCCACTTTACCCACCAGACTGGAAATGTCCTGGTTGTTTTCATCACCGGGTTCGGTCTTGGCGATGGCCACCTGGTTAAGAATGCTGGGGCAGAGTTTTACAATCTTGAACTTGGTGATGTCACCACCAAACTCGTTAAGACGCTTCACTGCCCAGGGTGACATGATGCCGCCCAGATAACGTCTGGGAATGCCGTATTCCTGAGTCAGAATGTCACCATCTTCATCGGCATTGAACAGATTCAGTGGTGATTCAAAAACCGGCGACCCCTTAATGGCGTAGAAAGGTTGCTTTTGCATCAGGGCTTTCAGTTTTTCCGCTAGAGAAGATTTACCGCCACCCACCGGACCCAGCAAATAAAGGATCTGTTTCTTTTCTTCCAGTCCCTGGGCAGCGTGCTTGAAGTAAGAAACAATCTGTTCAATGGCTTCTTCCATACCATAGAACTCTTCAAAGGCGGGGTAACGTTTGATCAGTTTGT
This sequence comes from Endozoicomonas sp. ALD068, assembly GCF_049310145.1. NCBI lineage: Bacteria > Pseudomonadati > Pseudomonadota > Gammaproteobacteria > Oceanospirillales > Endozoicomonadaceae > Endozoicomonas > Endozoicomonas sp. ALD068. The sequence goes on along the minus strand of NZ_JBLYNU010000004.1, from coordinate 4,920,836 downwards.
TGGAAAAAATACGACTCAGGCGAGAATCCCGGGAGGTGTCTGTCATCTCCGGTTCGCCAATGGCCATCAGCATTCTTTCTGCTGCATTGGCATAGACCCCGGGATCATCTTTACAGAGGTCGAGATATTCCTGAATGGTAAGCTCTTCCTGCTGCGTGGACTGGAATCGCTCCTGGTAGTGGTTAAATATATCCATATTGTGCCCTGCCCTGTCTGATGTTCGGATTCGACAGCCGTATCGGGGGGGCGCCCCCTTTATTCACGACTGTCTCAAGATCAGTACATTGGCCACTCTTATGATTGAAGAGAGTCAGTATAGAAAGTGGCCCGGGCTGGCAGCCGTCCATTGGCTGACATCATGGAAAGCTCAACTAAAACCTGGAAGCCTGATCAAGAATTTTTTTATTCCCGGTCAGTCTCCTGTTCGTTGACTCAAACACAATGGCAGGAAAAGTCCAACCCATTAGATTTTATAATGTGGAGTTTTTAATCAATCTGCAATAGCTGTCGTCGGGTTTAGTGCAGAAAATAGCGATTTTTTTTCTGCACTCAAAAAAAATGCACTGAGCTTTTGGGGTTTGTGACAGTTTTGCCATCTTTGCATAAATTAAAATTATACGACTAAGTTAATGTAAAAGATTTGCAGCCAAATACTTCTGAATCAGGGGCTGATAGCTGCCTTATTTGCACCGCACTTTGTAGCTAAGGAAATTTCATTCATAGCTTCGCCGAGGGGCTATATTTCCTGTTCAGTCAGTTTTTCCGGGAAATTATCATGAAAAAGTTATTCAACCCTTTTCCGTTACTTTTGTGTTTGTTTTATTCGGCGGCACAGGCCAGCCTCCCCTCAAAAAATGATTTTGATTTTCTTGAGCCTTTTAATGACAACGCACTGTTTGCAAGCGGGCTTGAGTTAACGAAAAGCATTGCCGGGCTCTCTTTGTCTACCCTGATGAACCTGGGTATCTGGTGGGGTGTCTGTAAAACAGCGGGAATGGTCACAGGGCTTACAAGGACACATAATCTGACTGAAACGGATACAAAGGAGCTGGAGAGTTCGCAAACGGATTTCTGTCTGCAGCTGGCGTCCGTGATGACTATCGCCGAAGTGGCGCTGGCCGGGCATGTGTCTCCCTGGCCCACGAAGCGCCGGTGGAAACCTCTATATTATGCCGGTGCAGGATTGGCAGCTTATGACGCTATTGCCCAAACAAGGGAGTTAGTGCCTGTCTCAGTCTTGACCTACCTTGCGTCAGAAGCGGTATCAAGAACTATAGCCAGCACTATGGCGGTGTTAATTCTAAGAAAAATGAGCGTAAGGGATATTACAACTGAATGGTATGTGGCCAGGGAATACGTATTATCTGCGCTTAGTTTGGTTATTGCAGGCAGTGTCGCCTACGAAGCTTTGGTCCATAAAGGCTTCAATGCAACAAAACGGATTCTTGCTACTGCTGTCAGCGCAGCGATTTTAGGTACCCTCTCGAGAATTATTTCAGGGGCAATAATTGATGTGGACGGACAGACAAATACCAGAGCCCTGGCCCGAGTCGCAGTCGAAACCATATACTTAGCCGCAGTCACAGCCGTGGTGTCAGCCGGAGCCACAGCCGTTAACATAATTGAAGATGAAACCGGAGCTCCATCTCTATCCGGATCCGCAGCTTTAGTCGGAGCTTTAGTCGGATCCTTAGCCGGAGTTGGAGTCGGAGCCGAAGTCAAAGCCGAATCCCAAACCGGAATGGAAGTCGGAGTTGTAGCCACAGCCCTGGGTGGAGTCGGAACCTTGCTTACGTTGGGACGCTCGCAGATAATCTCAAACAACCCGGTTATCCAGGCCGGTGTCACTTTGGTGCCTGCGTTGGCTTTCGCTGTTATCAACAGTCTTTCAAACTACGCCGTTTATGGCTATCCACTGGAACAAGGCATTTCAGAGACCAGCTGGACTCAGTGGAAAAAGTTCTATGCGCCCCTGGATTATTTCTCGACTCTGTTTAAATGACAGACCTGACTGTCAGCCACTGAATCAGCGGTGAACTCTGGCAGCTAACGGCTGTTTCAGTCGCTGTGCCCAAGGCGTAGCCTATTGGTAGCATTTAATAGCTGCATTATTTGTAGCGCACCTTGTCGTTAAGGGAATTGTCATCCATAGCTCCGTTCAGGGTCTATATTTCCCGTTCAGTTACTGTATCTGGGAAGTCACCATGAAAAAGTTATTCAACCTGTTTCCGTTACTTTTGTGTTTGTTTTATTCGACGGCACAGGCCGGCCCCCCCTCAAAAAATGATTTTGATTTTCTTGAGCCTTTTAATGACAGCGCACTGGTGGCGAATGGGCTTGAGTTAGCAGAAAGCATTGCCGGAGTCTCTTTGTCTACGCTGCTCAACCTGGGTATATGGTGGGGTGTCTGCAAAACAGCGGGAATAGTCTCCGGGCTTTCAGGCAAATATGATCTGGCTGCATCGGATACAAAGGAGCTGGAGGAGTTGAAAGCGGATTTCTGTTTGCAACTGGCTCCTGTGATAACTACCGCCGAAGTGGCGCTGGCCGGGCATGTATCTCCCTGGCCCCTGGAGCAGCTCTGGTGGAGACCCCTGTATTTTGCCGGTGCAGGAATGACAGCATACATCGCCAATACGAAAACAAGGGGGCTTATACCTGTCGCAGTCTTGACCTATCTGGCGTCCGAAGCGGTATCAAGAACTGGAGCCAGTGCTATGTCGGCGTTAATTCTTAGAACAATGAACGTAAGGGATATTACAACTGAATGGTATGTGGTCGCCGAATACTCAGCATTGTCTATGATTAACGGGGTTATGCTAGGGGGGGGCATTTATGAGAGCAAGATCCGCAAAGGCTTCAGGCATCCACAAGCAACTATTGCTGCTGTTTTCAGCGCTGCGAATGCGGGTGCCCTTTCGGGAATTATTTCAAAGTTAGTAATTTATGCGGACAAAAAAAAGGCCGGAGTCGGAGCCGGAGCAGGAATCGGAGCCGCAGCATTAACCGTAACCATAATCGAAATCGGAGTTTTATACGGACTTGTGCCCGGAGCTTCAATCGGAGTCGTATCCGGAGCCTTGGCCGGAGCCTTGGCCGGAGCTGTATCCGGAGCCATAGTTGGAGCCAAAGATGTAGCTGGAGGCGCAGCCGGAATCGGAGTCGGTGTTGCAGTTGGACTGGGAGCCTCAGCCCTGGGCGGATTCGGAGCCTTACTTATGTCGGGTAGTTCGAAATTAACCTCAAACAACCCCTTCATCAAAGCCGGTGTCACTTTGTCGCCTGCGTTGGCTTTTGCTGTTATCAACAGTTTTTCAAACTACGCCGTTTATGGCTATCCACTGGAACAAGGCTTTTCAGAGAACAGCTGGACTCAGTGGAAAAAGTTCTATGCGCCACTGGATTATTTCTCGACTCTGTCTAAATGACAGACCTGAATGTCAGCCACTGAATCAGCAGTGAACTCTGGCAGTTAACGGCTGTTTCAGTCGCTGTGCCCGAGGCACTGCCTATTGGAAGCATTTGATACCTGCTTTATTTGCAGTGCAACTTGTAGTTGAGGATATTGCCATTTATAGCTCCGTTTAGAATCTATATTTCCAGTTCAGTCACTGTATCTGGAAATCACTATGAAAAAGTCATTCAACCTGTTTCCGTTACTTTTGTGTTTGCTTTATTCGATGGCAAAGGCCACCCCCTCCTCAAAAAATGATTTTGATTTTCTTGAGCCTTTTAATGACAGCGCACTGGTGGCAAACGGGCTTGAGTTAAGGGAAAGCATTACTGGACTCTCTTTGTCTACCCTGCTCAACATGGGTATATGGTGGGGTGTCTGTAAAACAGTGGGAATAGTCTCCGGGCTTTCAGGCACACATAATCTGGCTGCAACGAATACAAAGGAGCGGGAGAAATTGCAAACGGATTTCTGTCTGCAACTGGCTCCTGCGATAACTATCACCGAAGTGGCGCTGGCCGGGCATGTATCTCCCTGGCCCCTGGAGCAGCGCTGGTGGAGACCCCTGTATTTTGCCGGTGCAGGAATGACAGCATACACCGCCAATACGAAAACAAGGGAGCTTATACCTGTCGCAGTCTTGGCCTACCTGGCGTCCGAGGCGGTATCAAGAACTGGAGCCAGTGCTATGTCGGCGTTAATTCTTAGAAAAATGAGCGTAAGGGATATAGAAACTGAATCGTATGCGGCTGGGGAATACACAATATTGTCTATGGTTAACGGGATTATGTCAGGGGCTGTCGTCTATGAATCCATGATTCATAAAGGCTTGAATCCAGCAAAAGCGACTCTTGCTTCTGTTGTCTGCGCAGCGATTGTGGGTACCCTTTCGGGAATTATTTCAGTGCTAACAATTGATTTGGATGGAGAGACACAAGCTGAAGCTGGAGCCGCAGCCGCAGCCGCAGCCGGAGCCGTAGCCGGAGCCGGAGCCGGATTCATTGTCTCAGGCTTGGCCTCGGTCGCAACGAAAGCAGCAGCCGTGACCCTCGGAGTCGGAGACGGAGTCATAGCCGGAGCCGCAGTCGGAGTTATAGCCGGAGCCTTGGCTGGAGCCTTGGCTGGAGTCGGAGTCGGAGTCGGAGTCGGAGCCAACATCGGAGTCGGAGCGAGCATCGGAGCCGGAGCCGGAGTCGAAGTTGCAGGCGCAGCCCTGGGCGGAGTCGTAGTCTTGCTTGTTTTGGGCAGTTCGAAGATAACCTCAAACAGCCCGTTTATCAAAGCCGGTGTCACTCTGGTGCCTGCGCTGGCTTTCGCTGTTATCAATAGTCTTTCAAACTACGCTATTTATGGCTATCCGCTGGAACAAAGCCTTTCAGAGACTGGCTGGACTCAGTGGAAAAAGTTCTATGCGCCCCCGGATTATCTCTCGACTCTGTTTAACTGACAGCCACTGAATCAGCGGTGAACTCTGGCAGCTAACGGCTTTTTCAGTCGCTGTGCCCAAGGCACTGCCTATTGGAAGCATTTAATAGCTGCCTTATTTGTACCGCAGCTTTTCGTTAAGGGAATTGTCATCCAGAGCTCCGTTCAGGGTCTATATTTCCCGTTCGGTTACCGTATATCGGAAGTCACCATGAAAAAGTTATTTAACCTGTTTCCGTTACTTTTGTGTTTGTTTTATTCGACGACAGAGGCCAGTCCCCCCTCAAAAAATGATTTTGATTTTCTTGAGCCTTTAAATGACACCACACTGGTGGCAAACGGGCTTGAGTTAGCGGGAAGCGTTGCCGGGCTCTCTTTGTCTACCCTGCTCAACCTGGGTATATGGTGGGGTGTCTGTGAAACAGCGGGAATAGTCACCGGGCTTTCAGACACCTATAATCTGGCTGCATCGGGTACAAAGGAGCTGGAAGAGTTGAAAACGGATTTCTGTTTGCAACTGGCTCCTGTGATAACTGCCGCCGAAGTGGCGCTGGCCGGGCATGTGTCTTCCTGGCCCCTGGAACAGCATTGGTGGAAACTCCTTTATTTTGCCGGTGCAGGAATGGACATTTATGCCTCTATGACGAAAACGAGGCGGCACATACCTGTCAGAGTCTTGACTTACCTTGCTTCAGAAGCGTTATCAAGAACCGTAGCCAGCGCTATTTCGGTGCAAATTCTAAGACACATGAGGTTCGTAAGAGATATTACAACTAAAAGGTATGTGGCTGGGGAATACGCGATATTGTCTTCAATTAATGGGGTTATGGTTGGTGCTGTCACTTATGAAGCCCTGATCCATAAAGGCTTCAGGCCAGCAAGAGCAAGTCTTGCTGCTGTTGTCAGCGCAGCGATTGTGGGAGTCCTCTCGGGAATTGGTTCAGAGTTAATAGCAGATGTGGAAGAACAGACAAAGGCCGGAGTCGGAGCTGGAGTTGGAATTGGGGTCGTAGCCGGAGCCCTGGCTGGAAGCCTGGCAGGAGCCACAGCCGGATCTGTATCTGGAGCCGGATTCGGAACCGGAATCGGAGCCGGAGCCGGACCCGGAACTCTGTCTGGAATCTTAGCCGGAGTTGTATCCGGATCCGTAGTTGGAGCCGGAGTTGTAGCCGCAGTCGGAGTCGGGCTTGGAGGCGTAACCGGAGCCCTGACCGCAGCAGAAATCGGACCAAGAGTCGGATCAGGAGTCGGATCAGAAGCAGGATTTGGAGCAGGATTTGGAGCTTTTGTCGTAGCCCTGTCCGGAGCCTTAGCCGGAGCTGGAATCGGAATCGGAATCGGAATCGGAAATGGAATCGTAGACGGATTCGGAATCACATTGGGAGTAGGATCCACAGCCGCAGCCCTGTTCGGAGTCGGAACCTTGCTTATGTTGGCCAGTTCGAAGACAACCTCAGACAACGTATGTATCATAACCGGTATCACTTTGGCACCTGCGTTGACTTTGGCTGTTATCAATAGTCTTTCAAACTACGCTGTTTATGGCTATCCACTGGAACAAAGCCTTTCAGAGACCATCTGGACTCAGTGGAAAAAGTTCAATGCACCCCTGGATTATCTCTCGACTCTGTTTAACTGACAGACTCAACTGACAGCCACTGAATCAGCGGTGAGCTTTGGCAGCGAGTGGCTGCTTCAGTGGCTGTGACGAAGGCGCAGCTTGTTGGAAGCATTTGATAGCTGCTTCATTTGCACCGCAACTCGTAGTTAAGGATATTGTCATTCATAGCTCCGTTTAGAATCTATATTTCCAGTTCAGTCACTGTATCTGGGAAATTATCGTGAAAAAGTCATTCAACCTGTTTCCATTACTTTTGTGTTTGCTTTATTCGACGGCAAAAGCCAGCCCCCCCACAAAAAATGATTTTGATTTTCTTGAGCCTTTTAATGACACCGCACTGGTGGCAAACGGGTTTGAGTTAAGAGAAAGCATTGCTGGACTGTCTTTGTCTACCCTGCTCAACATGGGTATCTGGTGGGGTGTCTGTAAAACAGTGGGAATAGTCTCCGGGCTTTCAAGCACACATAATCTGGCTGAAACGGATACAAAGGAGCTGGAGAAGTTGCAAACGGATTTCTGTCTGCAACTGGCTCCTGCGATAACTATCACCGAAGTGGCGCTGGCCGGGCATGTGTCTCCCTGGCCCCTGGAGCAGTGCTGGTGGAAACCCCTGTATTTTGCCGGTGCAGTAATGGCAGCTTATGCCGCCAATAAGAAAACGAGGGAGCTGATACCTGTCGCAGTTTTGACCTACCTGGCGTCCGAAGCGGTATCAAGAACTGGAGCCAGTGCTATTTCGGCGTTAATTCTAAGAAAAATGAGCGTAAGGGATATTGCAGCTGGACGGTATGCGACTGGGGAGTACGCAATGTTGTCTTTGATTAACGGGATTATTGTAGGGGCTGTCGTCTATGAATCGATGATTCATAAAGGCTTGAGTCCAGCAAAAGCGACTTTTGCTTCTGTTGTCAGCGCAGCGATTACGGGTACCCTCTCGGGAATTATTTCAATGCTAACAATTGATTTGGGTGAACCGACACAGGCTGGAGTCGTAGCCAAAGTCATAATGGGAGTCGTAATGGGAGTCGTAGTCGGAGCCGGAGCCGGAGTCGTAGAATTAGGCTTAGCCTCAGTTGGAGCGGAAGCCGGAGCCGTAGCCTTAGTCGGAAACGCCGGAACCAGTGTCGGAGTAATAGCTGGAGCCTTAGTTGGAACCGGGGCCGGAGCCGGAGCCGGAGCCTTAGTTGGGGCCGGAGCCGGACCCAGAATCAAAGTGGGAGCCGGAGTCGGAGCCGGAGCCATAACTGGAGCCTCAGCCCTGAGCGGAGCGGTAGCCTTGCTTATGTTGGGCAGTTCAAAGATAACCTCAAACAACCCCTTTATCAAAGCCAGTGTCACTTTGGCGCCTGCGCTGGCTTTTGCTGTTATCAATAGTCTTTCAAACTACGCTGTTTATGGCGATCCACTGGAACAAGGCTTTTCAGAGACCGGCTGGACTCAGTGGAAAAAGTTCTATGCGCCCCTGGATTATCTTTCGACTCTGTTTAAATGACAGACCCAACTGTCAGCCACTGAATCAGCGGTGAACTCTGGCAGCTAAAGCCTGCTTCAGTGGCTTTGCCGAAGGCGCAGCTTATTGGAAGCATTTGATAGCTGCCTTATTTGCACTGCACCTTGTAGTTAAGGATTTTTTCATTCATGGCTCCGTTTAGAATCTATATTTCCAGTTCAGTCACTGTATCTGGAAATCATCATGAAAATGTTATTCAACCTGTTTCCTTTACTTTTGTGTTTGTTTTGTTCGACGGCACAGGCCAGCCCCTACTCAAAAAATGATTTTGATTTTCTTGAGCCTCTTAATGACACCGCACTGGTGGCAAATGGGCTTGAGTTAACGGAAAGCATTGCCGGGCTCTCTTTGTCTACCTTGCTGAACCTGGGTATATGGTGGGGTGTCTGTAAAACAGCTGGAATAGTCTCCGGGCTTTCAAGTACATATGATCTGGCGGCATCGGATACAAAGGAGCTGGAAGAGTTGAAAACGGATTTCTGTTGGCAACTGGCTCCCATGATAACGACCGCCGAAGTGGCGCTGGCCGGGCATGTGTCTTCCTGGCCCCTGGAACAGCACTGGTGGAAACTCCTTTATTTGGCCGGCGCAGGAATGAATATTTATGCCTCTATGACGGAAACGAGGCAGCGCATACCTGCCGAAATCTTGACTTACCTTGCTTCAGAAGCACTATTAAGAACCGCAGCCAGCGCTATTTCGGTGTCAATGCTGAGAAAAACGAGGTTCGTAAGAGAGATTACAACTAAAAGGTATGTGACTGCTGAATACGCAATATTGTCTGCGATTAATGGGGTTATGACTGGTGCTGCCACTTATGAAGCCTTGATTCATAAAGGCATCAGACCAGCAAAAGCGAGTCTTGCTGCTGTTGTCAGCGCAGCGATTGTGGGAGCCCTCTCGGGAATTAGTTCAGAGTTAATAGCGGATGTGGACGAGCATACAAAGGCCGGAGCCGGAGTCGGAGCCGGAATCGGAGCCGGAGCCGGAGCCCTGGCTGGAGCCTTGGCTGGAGCCGTAGCCGGATCCGTATCTGGAGCCGGAATCGGAGCCGGACTCGGAGCAGGAGCCGGAGGTGGAGCCGGAACTCTGGCTGGAATCTTAGCCGGAGTTGTATCCGGATCCGTAGTTGGAGCCGGAGTCGTAGCCGCAGTCGGAGTCGGACTTGGAGGCGTAACCGGAGCCCTGGTCGGAGCAGAAATCGGATCAGGAGTCGGATCAGGAGTCGGATCAGGAGTCGGATCAGGAGCAGGATCAGGAGCAGGATTAGGATCTTTGATCGGAACCCTATCCGGAGCCTTGGCAGGAGCTGGAGCCGGAATCGGAGCCGGACTCGTAGACGGAGTCGAACATGGAATCTTAATCACACTGGGAGTCGGATTCACAGCCGTAGCCTTGGTCGGAGTAGGAATCTTGCTTATGTCGGCCACTTCGAAGGCAACCTCAGACAACCTGTGTATCAAGGCCAGTGCCACTTTGGCGCCTGCGCTGGCTTTCGCTGTTATCAATAGCCTTTCAAACTACGCTGTTTATGGCTATCCTCTGGAACAAAGCCTTTCAGAGACCGCCTGGACTCAGTGGAAAAAGTTCTATGCGCCCCTGGATTATCTCTCGACTCTGTTTAAATGAAGACCCAACTGTCAGCCACTGAATCAGCAGTGAACTCTGGCAGCCAGCTGTTTCAGTGGCTTTGCCGAAGGCGCAGCTTATTGGAAGCATTTGATAGCTGCTTTATTTGCACCGCTCCCTGTAGTTGAGGATTTTGTCATTCATAGCTCCGTTTAGAATCTATATTTCCAGTTCAGTCACTGTATCTGGAAATCATCATGAAAAAGTTATTCAACCTGTTTCCGTTACTTTTGTGTTTGTTTTGTTCGACGCCACAGGCCAGCCCTCCTTCACAAAATGATTTTGATTTTCTTAAGCCTTTTAATGACAGCGCACTGGTGGCAAACGGGCTTGAGTTAACGGAAAGCATTGCCGGAGTCTCTTTGTCTACCCTGCTGAACCTGGGTATATGGTGGGGTGTCTGTAAAACAGCGGGAATAGTCACCGGTCTTTCAGACACCTATGATCTGGCGGCATCGGATACAAAGGAGCTGGAAGAGTTGAAAACGGATTTCTGTTGGCAACTGGCTCCCATGATAACGACCGCCGAAGTGGCGCTGGCCGGGCATGTGTCTTCCTGGCCCCTGGAACAGCACTGGTGGAAACTCCTTTATTTGGCCGGTGCAGGAATGGACATTTATGCCTCTATGACGGAAACGAGGAAGCGCATACCTGCCGGAGTCTTGTATTACCTTGCTTCAGAAGCGCTATTTAGAACCGGAGCCAGTGCTATTTCGGTGTCAATGCTGAGAAAAACGAGGTTCGTAAGAGATATTACAACTAAAAGGTATGTGACTGGTGAATACGCAATATTGTCTGCGATTAATGGGGTTATGGTTGGTGCTGTCACTTATGAAGCCTTGATCCATAAAGGCATCAGGCCAACAAAAGCGAATCTTGCTGCTGTTGTCAGCGCAGCGATTGTGGGAGCCCTCTCGGGAATTAGTTCAGAGTTAATAGCGGATGTGGACGAACAGACAAAGGCCGGAGTTAGAGCCGGAGTCGCAATCGGAGCCGGAGCCGGAATCATGGCTGGAGCCCTGACTGGAGCCGTAGCCGGATCTGTATCTGGAGCCGGAATCGGAGCCGGATTCGGATCCGGATTCGGAGCCGGAGCCGGAACTCTGGCTGGAATCTTAGCCGGAGTTGCATCCGGATCCGTAGTTGGAGCCGGAGTCGTAGCCGCAGTCGGATTTGGACTTGGAGGCGTAACCGGAGCCCTGGTCGGAGCAGAAATCGGATCAGGAGTCGGATCAGGAGTCGGATCAGGAGCAGTATCAGGAGCAGGATTAGGAGCAGGATTAGGATCTTTTGTCGGAATCCTGTCCGGAGCCTTGGCCGGAGCTGGAGCCGGAATCGGAGCCGGACTCGGAGACGGAGTCGAAAATGGAATCGGAATCACACTGGGAGTCGGATTCACAGCCGTAGCCCTGATCGGAGTAGGAACCTTGCTTATGTTGGCCAGTTCGAAGACAACCTCAGACAACCTGTGTATCAAAGCCGGTGCCACTTTGGTACCTGCGTTGACTTTCGCAGTTATCAATAGTCTTTCAAACTACGCTGTATATGGCTATCCACTGGAACAAAGCCTTTCAGAGACCGCCTGGACTCAGTGGAAAAAGTTCTATGCGCCCTTGGATTATCTCTCGACTCTGTTTAAATGAAGACCCAACTGTCAGCCACTGAATCAGCAGTGAACTCTGGCAGCCAGCTGTTTCAGTGGCTGTGCCGAAGGCGCAGCTTATTGGAAGCATTTGATAGCTGCTTTATTTACATTGCTCCTTGTAGTTGAGGATATTGTCATTCATAGCTCCATTTAGAATCTATATTTCCAGTTCAGTCACTGTATCCGGAAATCGTCATGAAAAAGTCATTCAACCTGTTTCCGTTACTTTTGTGTTTGCTTTATTCGATGGCAAAGGCCGCCAGCCTCCCCGCAAAAAATGATTTTGATTTTCTTAAGCATTTTAATGGCACCGCGCTGATTGAAAACGGGCTCAAGTTAAAGCAAAGCATTACCGGAGTCTCTTTGTCTACCCTGCTCAACCTGGGTATATGGTGGGGTGTCTGTAAAACAGCGCAAATAGTTTCCGGGCCTTCAGGCAAATATGATCTGGCTGCATTGGATACAGAGGAGCTGGAGAAGTTGAAAACGGATTTTTGTTTGCAACTGGCGCCCGTGGTGACGACTGCCGAAGTGGCGCTGGCCGGGCATGTGTCTCCCTGGCCGCTGGAGCAGCGCTGGTGGAAACCCCAGTATTTTGCCGGTGCAGGAGTGACGGCTTATGCCTCCATGACGAAAGCGAGGGAACTCGTACCTTTCGCAGTCTTGACCTACCTTGCATCAGAAGCGGCATCAAGAACCGGAGCCAGCGCTGTGTCGGTGTTAATTCTAAGAAAAATGAGCGTAAGGAATATTACAGCTGAACGGTATGCGGCTGGGGAATACGCAGTATTGTCTCTGATTAATGGGGTTATGGCAGGGTATGCCGTTTGTGAAGCCATGATTCATAAAGGCTTCAGTCCAAAAACAGCGCTACTTGCTTCTCTTGTCAGCATAGGGATTGTAGTTATTTCAGAGTTTGTAATGAATGTGGACGGACTGGCAAAGGCCGCAGCCGAAGCCGAAACCAGAGCCGCAGCCGAAACCAGAGCCGAAGCCGAAAAAAGAGTTGCAGCCGAAACCAGATCCACAGCCTTAGCCGTACTCGGAGCCATAGCCGTAGCCGAACTCGGAGTCCTCGCCGTAGCTGAACCCTTAGTCGTAGGAGCTGCAACCGGAGCTTTATCCGGAACCCTGGCAGGAGCTGTAGTTGGAGCCGTAGTCGGAGTCGGGGCTGGAGCCGGAATCGGAGCTGGAGTCGGAGCCTCAGCCCTGGGCGGAGTCGGAACCTTGCTTATGTTCGGCAGTTCGAAGATAACCTCAAACAACCCGTTTATCATAGCCGGTGTCACTCTGGTGCCTGCGTTGACTTTCGCTGTTATCAATAGTCTTTCAAACTACGCTGTTTATGGTTATCCACTGGAACAAGGCCTTACAGAGACCGACCGGAATCTGTGGAAAAAGTTTTATGCGCCTCTGGATTATCTCTCGACTCTGTTTAACTGACAGACTCAACTGTCAGCCACTGAATCAGCGGTAAACTCTGGCAGCTAACACCTGCTTCATTTGCTGTGCCGAAGGCGCAGCCTATTGGAAGCATTAGATAGCTGCTTTATTTGCACTGCACCTTGTAGTTAAGGATATTGTCATTCATAGCTCCGTTTAGAATCTATATTTCCAGTTCAGTCACTGTATCTGGAAAATCATCATGAAAAAGTCATTCAACCTGCTTCCGTTACTTTTGTGTTTGCTTTATTCGATGGCAAAGGCCAGCCCTCCCTCACAAAATGATTTTGATTTTCTTAAGCCTTTTAATGACACCGCATTGGTTGAAAATGGACTCGAGTTAACGCAAAGCATTGCCGGAGTCTCTTTGTCTACCCTGCTCAACCTGGGTATATGGTGGGGTGTCTGTAAAACAGCGGAAATAGTCTCCGGGACTTCAGGCGAATATGATCTGGCTGCATTGGATACAAAGGAGCTGGAGAAGTTGAAAACGGATTTCTGTTTGCAACTGGCGCCCGTGGTGACTACCGCCGAAGTCGCGCTGGTCGGGCAAGCGTCTCCCTGGCCCCTGGAACAGCGCTGGTGGAAACCCCTGTATTTTGCCGGTGCAGGAATGGCAGCTTATATCGCCAATACGAAAACAAAGGAGCTCATATCTGTAGCAGTTTTGACCTACCTTGCGTCCGAAGCGGTATCAAGAACTGGAGCCAGCGCTATTACGGCGTTAATTCTTAGAAAAATGAGCTTAAGGGATATTGCAACCGAATGGTATGCGACAGGGGAATACACAATATTGTCCATGACTAACGGAATTATGGCAGGGGCTGTCGTCTATGAATCCATGATTCATAAGGGCTTGAGTCCAGCAAAAGCGACTCTTGCTTCTGTTGTCAGCGCAGCGATTGTCGGCACCCTCTCGGGAATTATTTCACTGCTAACAATTGATTTACAGGCACAGGCTGGAGCCGGACCCGGAGCCGGAGTCGGAGTTGTAGCCGGAGTCGGAGCCGGAGTCGTAGCCTCAGGTTTAGCCTCAGTCAGATTGGAAGCCGGAGCCAGATCCGGAGTCTTAGCCGGAGCCGGTGTCGGAATCATAGCCGGAGCCTTGGTTGGAGCCGGAGCCGGAGTTGGAGCCACAGTCGGAGTCGGAGTGGGAACCGGAGTCGGAGCCGGAGCCATAGCTGGAGCCACAGTCCTGGGCGGAGCGGGAGCCTTGCTTATGTTTGGCAGTTCGAAGATAACCTCAAACAATCCGTTTATCAAAGCCGGTGTCACTTTGGTGCCTGCGTTGACTTTCGCTGTTATCAATAGTCTTTCAAACTACGCTGTTTATGGTTATCCACTGGAACAAGGCCTTTCAGAGACCGGCTGGACTCAGTGGAAAAAGTTCTATGCGCCCCTGGATTATCTCTCGACTCTGTTTAACTGACAGATCCAACTTTCATGATAATCGGCTTCTACCCATTGGTAAAAGCCGATATAAAATTATTCGGACAACTTCTGAAGGATACAATGCAAGAAGCGAGTGGCTTCTCCACCAGTAACTGCGCGATGATCAAAGGTCAGAGAGACAGGAAGAATCCGGTGATTCTGGATCTGGCCGTCTTCGCTGACCACCCGGGCTCTCAGTCGGCCAACACCAATGATGCACACCATGGGCGGCACAACAACAGGGGTAGCGAACTGACCCGCAAAAACACCAAAGTTGCTGAGAGTTATGGTGGCACCCTGCATTTCTGATGGCGGAAGGCTGCGTTCCTCAACCGCTTTTCTAAAATTGTTAATGCTGTCTCTCAACGCAGTGGCATCCAGTTTTTCTGCGTCTCTGATAACAGGCACAAACAGACCTTCTTCACTGTCAACAGCCAGTCCCAGGTGAACGGAAGTAAAGACTTCACGACTCATCAGCGTTTCATCAAACCAGGCATTGAGTGCCGGTTCTTCCTTGCAGGCTGAGGTAACGGCCTGAATCAGCCGAACGCTAATGTCTGTACCTTTTGGCCAGTGTTCAATATCCACATCATCAAACAGAGTGACAGGTACTACTTCGGCATGAGACTGCGTCATGGTTCGAGCCATGTGTTTTCTGACGCCTTTGAGAGGCTCAGGGTTTTCCAGGGGATAGCTTTGACGAATGGAGTTTCTGCCAACGCTTTGCTGATCGATGGAGACACCCAGTTTGGCGGCCAGCTCACTGATGTCAGCTTTGTTTGCAGCGGCAGGGGCTTTTCCGGAGTCAGGTGGTGTACCGATAAAAAAATGGTCATCGGTGCTGTCATCATGAGAGTCTGTTGCTAACTCGCCGACCACCGTGCCGGCATCTTCCTGATCACTGACAAACTCCAGCAAAGGCGCTCCGGTCATAATGGTGTCGCCGGGTTTGCCACAGAGTTTTGCGACAACACCGCTGATGGGTGAAGGAACGTCGACAATAGCCTTGGCGGTTTCGACTGAGACAATGATCTGGTCTTCTGCGACGGACTCACCTTCCTTGATATGCCATTCAATAATATCGGCTTCGGGAATGCCTTCACCCAGGTCGGGCAGGTTGAAAAATTTCATATTCTTGTCCTTGTTACTGAAAGCCCTTTTGCTGAAGGCTCTGCGGATATCATTGATACACCAGTGTTTTCAGGGATGCCTTGATGATGTCATCAGGTTGGGGAAGGTAATGATTTTCCATCCGATAATAGGGCATGGTCGTGTCATATCCTGTCACCCGTTCGATCGGTGCTTTCAGATCCATGAGCGCTTCCGAGGCCAGCCCGGCAGCTATTTCAGCACCTACGCCAAAGCTTCGGCAGGCTTCGTGAATAATCACACAACGGCCTGTTTTGCGAACCGAAGTCAGGATCGTCTCCATATCAAGGGGCTTAATTGTGGCGACATCAATCACTTCCACGGAAACGCCGTGTTGTTCCAGAGTTTTGGCGGCCTGAAGGGTTTCAGTGATGGAAGCTCCCCAGCTGATCAGAGTCAGGTCGGAGCCTTGCTTGAGCGTAAAGCACTTGTCGAGTGGGAGCAGTGGAGTCTCTTCAGAAACGTCCTGCTTGACCGCGCGATAGATGCGTTTGGGCTCCAGAAACAGGACCGGATCAGGATCATTAATCGCAGAGCGCAGCAGTCCGTAGGCTCTGACGGGCGATGATGGAATGACCACTCTGATGCCGGGAATATGGGCAAAAAGAGCTTCTGTACTTTCAGAATGATGCTCGGGAGCGCGGATACCACCCCCGAAAGGCGCTCTGACAACCATTGGGCAGCTGAGGCGTCCACGGGTACGGTTTCGCATTCGGGCAGCATGACATATCAACTGTTCCATGGCCGGGAAGATGAACCCCATGAACTGGATTTCCGCAACAGGCTTCAGACCCTGAGTGGCCATACCAACACTGATACCGGCGATCAGGGCTTCAGCCAGGGGCGTATCCATGACCCTTTTCAGGCCATACTTTTCTCTCAGACCCTGAGTCGCGCGGAAAACACCGCCATTAACACCGATGTCTTCACCCAGCAGTACCACCTCAGGGTCTTGTTTCATGGCGTGGTCCAAAGCCAGATTGATGGCTTCCACCATGGTGATTTTATTTGTGCTGCTGTCGACAGTCGATCGGATCAGGTTTTCAGATACTGAACTATTCATCAATGAGTTCCTCCGTCGGCTTTAAACATAGCGGCTTGTTTTTGCTGTTCCAGTTGCGGGGGCATATTTGCATAGGTGTGATCGAAGAGGTCGCTGATAGAAGGAAGTGGCGTTTCCAGATAGGTTTTGACTTCTTTCTCAACCAGGGCGGCAGCTTCCTGTTTCAGCGCCTGCTCTTTCTGCTCATTCCACAGGCCACGGTGATGCAGGAAGTTTCTGAGTCGTTTTACCGGCTCTTTGTTCCAGGCATCCTGCAGCTCTTCACTGTTACGATAGCGACTGGCGTCGTCTGCCGTAGTGTGATCGCTCAGGCGATAGCTGATGGCTTCAATCACTGTAGCGCCTTTGCCGCCTCTGGCGCGCATCATGGCTTCATTGATGACTTCGTGCAGCGCCACAACATCGTTACCATCAACTTGTGCGCAAGGCAGCCCGGCAGCAACGCCTTTTTGAGCCAGTGTCGGGGCTCCGGACTGAATGTTACGAGGAACAGAAATAGCCCACTGGTTGTTATTGATGATAAATACCAGGGGCAACTGCCAGACCCCGGCAAGGTTCAGGGCTTCAGTAAAGTCACCTTTGGAAGTAGCGCCATCGCCCAGTGACACCACCGCCACCTGAGGTTCGTGTCGAATTTTGATCGCGGTGGCCACCCCGGCAGCATGATCTGCCTGGGTAGCAATAGGAACGCAGTTCGGAAAGTCATGACCCCAGGCCGGACCGGAACTGCCGCGCTCATCTCCACCCCAATAGAGCATGATATCGGAGAGGGGAACCCCTCGTAACATCAATCCGGGAAGGTCTCGATAGTAAGGAATCAGGACGTCTTTTTTCTCCATCAGTGAACCAAAAACAGTGCTGATAGCCTCCTGTCCCAGACAGGATGGGTAGGTCCCCATCTGACCGGTTCTCTGCAGGGCAACGGCTTTGGCATCACCTGCTCTGGCTATGACCATGGTGCGGTAATATTGAATCAGGGTGTCTTTATCTTCAGTCCATTCTGGCAAAGGTTGGAGGACTTCTCCCTCCTCACTGAGGTACTGATAGAACGGAATCTGACAGGCATCGTTGGTTTTCATAAGGTGCGCTCCTGTGTTTTTTACTACGGGACTCTGTTTGACCACCGGGATAAAAAGAAATGCGCATACCCATAGTTGTGACAAGTAATGACTGTGAGAAGTCAGTCAGGCAATTAGTTGTCAGGATTGCTATTTGAATAGCAGAGCTTCTGCCATATGATCGGCAATCACACTGCTGGGAGTCTTCCGCTGCTGTTCATAGCGAAAGACCTGCAACAAAGTCTCTTCTATGGCGTTGATGCGATCATTTATTTCGCTCTGTGGTTTACCCTGGTGTGTCATTGCTACGAAGATCAGTCCACCGGCATTGATCAGGTAGTCCGGCGCATAGAGAATGCCTCTGTCAAACAGCAACTGGCCACATTCGGGAGTCAGCAGTTGATTGTTTGCAGAGCCTGCTACAGCAGTGCATTGCAATTGACTGATGGTGTCTTTATTGAGAATGCCTCCCAGACCGCAAGGACTGAAAATGTCACAGGGAACCGAATAGATTTCTTCAGTACTGACGGCGGTTGCCCCCAACTCATCAATGCACTGCTGAAGTTTCTGTTCATTGATATCAGTGACAATCAGTTTGGCGCCACCCTGATGCAGTAACTGGCAAAGGGCAAAGCCGACATTACCAAGTCCCTGAACAGCGACTCTGATACCTTTTAGTGAAGAACCAAATTCCGGATGAGCTTTCAGGGTAGCCAGAATGCCCTTGTAAACACCGAGGGCGGTGGAAGGTGCGGGATTACCACTCGAAGAGGTACAAGAAACGTGTTGAGTTTGAGAGGCGATGGCATCCATATCAGATACTCTTGAGCCGCTATCCATTGCAGTAATATAGCGGCCTCCCAGTTCTTCAATAAACTGGCCAAAAGCTCTGAACAGTTGTTCCCGATTGTAGGGGGCTGTCGGCTCCATGATGACGGATTTGCCGCCACCGAGATCCAGTCCGGCAAGCGCCGCCTTATAGCTCATACCTTTGGCAAGACGGATAGCATCGGTAACTGCATCTTCAGTTGAGGTGTAGGGAATTATACGACAACCGCCGAGGGCTGGTCCTCTTCGGGTGTTATGGATTGCAATGATTGCTCTGAGACCTGAGGCTTCATCGTATTTCAGATGAATGTCATTAAGCCGGGCCTCTTTTATCTGTCTGAACATAACGGGATCTCCGTATGTGTCAGAGCCGATAATGCTCTGTTTTGCTTATAGTTATTTTTTTTGTAGCCAAGGGTCAGGATGACTGCCCAAAACAGCGATGATCAGGGCTTTTAGCCCTTCAACGATTACAATACGTCAGCAGGTGTATTGTCAACCTTAAAACAACAATAGCTTGAACGTACTTTAACGGAGACAGGATATGAATCCTCACAGCTATAACATTACCGTCCGTCGGGCTAATTTCGATGGTGAGGTATTTTTTGAAGCTCGGGTCAAAGAGCTACCAGATGTTGCTGAGTAGGCTGATACTGCCGAAGAGGCCTACGCCCTGGCGATTGACACTATAGAAATTACCGCAGAGATCTTTGCCGAAAAGAGTAAGGTAATGCTTTCTCCTTGATGAGCTTACAGACGACTTCAGTGGCAGAGTAACACTGCGACTGGCAAAAAACCTTCATCGCAACCTTGCAGAAGGTGCAAAGCAGGAGGGGGTGAGCCTGAACCAGCACATAGTCAATATCCTTAGCTATTCTTCAGGCTTTTGCGCTGCCACCAGTGATTGGTGTCATTGAGATTCCATGAGAGCAAAATTCTGCTTGTTTTGGCTGAGGGAGTTGACTTCAGAAAATCGAGTCAGGCCGTTTTCTGCTGGAATACCTGTATTTTTTCAAGGTCGCTTTTTTCTGCAGTTTGAACGTTATATAAATCCCAGCGAACCTGCAGACTCAACCAGAAGTCTGGTGACATTCCGAAAAAACGGGCTAGCCTCAACGCTGTACTGGGTGTGATCCCACGCTTTTTATTGACCAATTCATTCACTCGCTGATAAGGCACGTGAATGGCGTCCGCTAACTCCCTTTGTGAAATATTCATAGGCATCAGGAACTCTTCCAGCAACATTTCGCCGGGATGGGTAGGTGGTCGGCTTTCAGGCACTCTGGTCATCCGTTGCTCCTAGTGGTAATCGGTGACTTCAACATTTTCCGGACCATTGTTGCCCCACCGGAAGCAGATTCGATACTGGTCATTAATCCTGATACTGTGTTGCCCTTTCCGGTCTCGGGTCAAGGCCTCAAGACAGTTACCCGGTGGAACCTTGAGTTCATCCAGGATTAGCACAGAATCCAGCTGATCGAGCTTTCTTGCAGCGATTCGCCAAAGCGACTGGGGACAGACTTTGCGAGCCAGGCGGGAAGCCTTACCGTTAAAAATATCTGCTGTAGCCTTGTCTTTGAAAGAAGCGATCATGGATTACATGGTAGCACGGATACCATGCCAAAGTGTTCGATGTTGTTGGGTTGAGTGTGTAGTGGCACACTCTTGACTCGCAGGATGCACTATCCACATTGTGGGTGGCCTCTAAATTTTGTCACACCATCTCCAGGCTTTCTGCCCCAGTAAGCCATTCTCAAAGCTTCCAGGGGCAGCTCTGTCGTCATACGGTTACTCATCGACCAACCGACGACTTTCCGCGAAAACAGATCAACGACAGCCGCCAGATAAACCCAGCCTTCACGAGTCCAGAGGTAGCTGATATCAGCTACGTATACTCTGTCGGGTGCTGAAACTGAAAACTCACGATTCAAAAGGTTTGCCGCCACTGGCAGTTTGTGTTTGCTGTTGGTTGTCACCTTGAATTTTTTGACCACCCGAACCCGCAGGCCAAGCCGTTGCATCAGGGTTTTGGCCTGATAACGCCCTATGCTGTAACCTTTTGAACGCAGGGCTTTCGCCATTCGACGACTTCCATAAGAGTCACCTGATTGAGCAAAAATCTCTCGGGCATCTGCCTCCAGGCGAAACATCTCCGGGTCAATCTGTTGATTTTTTGCCTGTTGTTTATTCCATTCGTAGAAGCTACTGCGACTAACTTTTAGTGCTTTGCATAGCGTTACGACAGGATAGGCCTTCCTCTCCCGCTGTATGAAGGCGTATCTTACAGCTGGTCTTTCGCAAAGAAGGCCATGGTTTTTTTTAAGATTTCCTGTTCCATTTTCAGCTGTTTGTTTTCAGCTTCAAGCTCTTTGATTCTCTGCTGTTCAGTCGTCAGGGCCTGATGGCCTTTGCCGGGGAAAGCCAGCTCTTTCTTCTCTTCACTGAGTCGAACCCAACGACGGAGGTTAGTCGCACAAATTCCTAGACTTCTGGCGACTGCTGTAGGCGACTGAGCTTGTTCAGTAACCAGTTTTACAGCTTTGAGTTTGAATTCCTGAGAATAATGTTTTCGCGTTGCCATTATGAACCTCGTTACTGGTTGCACTATTGTGCTTAACGAGGTGTCCGGTGTCATTAGACCACTTCACTTGCCAGTGACTTGTCGGTTTTGATCAGCGCCTTAATACGGGCAATCAGACTCTCTGCGGTTTTGCCGATGTCTTTCGCCCACTCGCTCCAGTATTCCCGGTCGCCCAGCTTTTTCGGAATGGCGGCATAAACGGCTTCGTTGACTTCGTCGAAGGGCAGGTTCGGGATGTCCAGCGGCAGGTCGAGGTTGTCACCACCATCACCTCCTTCTCCATCACCACCGCCGGTCTCACCAGTAACGACCTGTATTTTCTTACGAAACTCAGCTTCGTCCACCAACGATTCATCATGGGCACGCAGTGCCTTGATAACCTTCCAGATGCCCTTGAACTGCGGGTCGCTGTCGATGAAGCTGTTGTAATCCTTGACCCGCTCAGACGGCATACAGACCGGCAGAATGATGTAGCCGTACTGCTTTTTGCCTGCGGGGTCTTTACGCATGACACGTCCGACCGATTGAACAATATCGACAATGGATTCACGGGTATCAAAGAAGATCACCGAGTCCAGAGAGGGCACGTCGATCCCTTCTGACAGGCATCGGGCGTTGGAAAGAATACGGCAGTCACCTTCTGATATGTCATCTTTCAGCCAGCCGAGCTTTTCCTGCCGCACATGGGCATTCATGCCGCCATCCACATGGTCGAGTTCGCAATTGACCATTGAGTTGTCGACGTTGCGGTAGGAGTTCTGGTAAGTCTCGACCAGCTTTGCGAATATGTCGGTGGTCTGCTTCGAATCTTTGATTGAGCGGGAGAACGCCACTGCCCGACGCATCGGAGCAGTGTCTTCCGTCATGTCTTCCTGCTCGCCTGCTTCGTCGACCATCACCAACCCCTGCTTCGAGAGACCTTTCCAGCTGCCGATGATTTTGGTGGCCAACTTCATATCAATGGCTTTGTCGTCGGCGACTTTGAAGGCGTTATAGTTGTTGACCAGATTCGCCATCTTCTCTTCTTCAACGGCGACGATCAGCACCTTGTATTCGGTCAGCAGGTCTTTCTCAACGGCTTTGCCGAACCCGAGGCGATAAAGTTCCGGGCCGTAGAGGTCTTTATCGTCCATTGAGAACAGCACGGCATCAGCTTCGTTGGCCTTGCTTTTCGATTTGTCGGCGTATATTCGAGGCGTAGCGGTCATATAAACCCGCTTGTCCGCCTTGACGATATGATTCTGGTGAACTTTGACGAACTCGGAGTAGTCTTGACCTTTCAGGGTAAGGCCGGTAGTACGATGCGCCTCATCGCAGATAATCAGGTCAAAGTCGCCAAGACCCTGTTTTGGGCGTCGCTGACCACCTGAATAGACTGATAGGTGGAGAAAACAATGGTGCGCCGGTCTCTACTGACCACTTTTGCTGCGTCAGCCAGTTTCTTTGCATCGGTGGTGGCGGGGTAGGCCAGGTCATGCAGGCTGATGTCTTCTTCATCTTTACCCACCTTTGAGTCAGAACAGACGACGAAGGCATTGATTGGGCTGACACCCTGGGCGGTCCATTCCCGCAATGACTGCGCTACCAGCGAGATGGACGGAGCCAGAAAGAGTATTCGGCCTTTCTCTGGCGTAACTTCTTCCATCAGGCGCAGGGCGGTGAAGGTTTTACCCGTACCGCACGCCATGATCATTTTACCCCGGCTGTGCTGTTCAAAGCCTTTCTTTACTGCGTCGATGGCTTCACGCTGGTGCTCACGGGGTTCGTGCTTTTTCTTGAGCTTGATGTCCTTGATATTGCTGAGGCTGAACTGACTCCAGTCGATTGGGCTGTCGGCCAGGTCTTTGAAGAACAGGCGGCTTACAGGGACGGTTTGCGCTTCGAGGGTTTTATTTGCCTTGGATGACCACTTCTCGGTGGTGGATACGATCAGTCGTGTTGTAAAACTGAATGCGCCATCCGTGGTGCTGAATTGCTTTCCTGATGCGGCCAGGAATGTGTCAATGCCGCCCTTGTCAAGCGTGTTTGCCGGATCGAAGAATTTGCACTGAATCGCCCAGTATTCCCCCGTACCACGCTCACGGGCGACCAGATCAATACCGTTATCACTTCCCCAGCGATACGGCCACTCTCCCCATAACCAGACATCCGAAAGCCGGTCAGCGTATTGCGGGTCAGTCATCAGATAGTTCGCAATCAGCTTTTCAAACTGCGTGCCCTTATCGCGGTTGTTGCGGGTTGCTTCGGTAAATTCGTCTAGCAGGGCCTGTAGAGTATTCACTTTCATTTCCTTATGTAATTGTAAAATGGTTGCAATCGTCGTTTATATGCTACAGAAACAGGTTGTGTGTCAACACGAGCAATCGTTCGGATATCAGACGCTGCAGACCTCTTGAATAGGTGATGATACAGATTATTATTAGAGTAATGTCGTACATAAGCATCGAGTAGTGTTTATAAAATCGAGCCTTTATATCGGCGTGCATGAGAGTTCTTGATTAAGACCCGAAATGGACCTCGCCTGACTCCTGAACTGATTGACTCCGCTATCGCAAAAACGCAGTTCCATGTTTTTGAAGGTTCGTGTCTGACAGTTTGCTGTATGACGTTGAAAAATGGTTTCACGGTTACTTTACTGGTGAGAGTGCTTGCGCCAGCCCTGCAAATTTCGATGCAGTGATCGGACAAAAGATCGCAAGGGATAACGCCAGAAATAAGATATGGATGCCTGCTCATGCAGGGGGGTATGCGGCGATAAATGAGGGGCTCGGTCGCGGTATTCAGAGGGCTACGACCGACAGCCAACTTGAACATGGGGTCTTTACGCAAATGGTTGCTGTTGTTGGCATCCTCATAACCGCAGGCCATTTGCAGCACTCTTTGTGTCAGAAGATCCTGTATGGAATGGTCAATATAGGATTGATGTCGTTTTTCCTGGATTGCCTTGACGAGCCTGGGGATTAGCTCACTACGGATGGCTATTTCACGAAGCAGCAGTGTGCCAAAATCAGAAGACAACTCCCCTCCGTTAAAATCAACTCTGACAGTTTTACCATTAACAGAGTGAAAACGAAGAGTTTCTTGTGTATGTTTTGCCATGGCAGGTTCCGGTTTGCTTCTTCCGAAGCTTATTTTTGGTCGACTCAATCATGTAAGGTGATTGGGCGGAACCTGCTCATATTTATGAGATATCCCTAGCCTAAAGCTTCTTCAGTATCCCAATCGAACAAGTGGCATTGAGAGACTGTGAATTTCAACAACGCAGAGTCACCATTGGCTAACACTTTGTCTGCGTCGAAGGGTATCCTTGATATCATCTTGTCACCTCCCAACTGAAAATAGAGGTAAAGCTCATTACCCATTGACTCCACTACATCAATTTTGTGGCGTTGGGTGTTGACGTCTGAGGTGTTTGTAGCATCGTTGGCTAACTGAATATGCTCAGGGCGAATACCAAACCAGACCCACTTACCTGCTCTCTGTCTGGCCAGGTTCTGCTTATGTTGCGGCAACTCCCAGCGATGCCCACTCTCTGTAACCACACTCATTACGTCATCGACTTCATCAATAAGCACCTTAATGATATTCATCGCCGGAGAACCAATAAAGCCGGCAACAAACTTATTAGCAGGGTATTGATAGAGGTTCATTGGCGTATCGACCTGCATGATCTGGCCCTGGTTAAGTACACAGATTCTGTCGCCCAGTGTCATGGCTTCCACCTGATCATGGGTAACATAAATCATGGTTGCATTTTGCCCTTCCGCTTTAAGATTATTATGCAGCCGAGCAATACTGACCCGGGTTGAGACTCTGAGTTTGGCATCCAGATTTGAAAGCGGTTCATCGAAGAGAAAAACAACCGGCTTGCGGACCATGGCACGGCCCAGTGCAACGCGCTGTCTCTGTCCACCGGACATTTCACCGGGTTTATTTTGCAGTAGATGCCCAATTTCGAGTGTCTTTGCCGCTTCTGCAATACGCTTTTCTATTTCGGCTTTTGCCAGCTTTTGCTGCTTCAACCCAAAGGCCATATTTTCATACACGGTCATGTGAGGATAAAGAGCGTAGTTTTGGAAAACCATCGAGATACCGCGATCTTTTGGAGGCAAATCATTCACTCGCCTATCACCAATGTACACATCGCCCTCAGAGATATCTTCCAGGCCCGCAATCATTCTCAGCGTGGTTGATTTTGCGCAGCCAGAGGGGCCCACAAACACCATGAACTCACCTTCACGAATGTTGAGGTCGACACCATGTACCGCTTTAAAACCATTCGGATAGGTTTTTTCTACCCCTTTCAGTGTGACTTCAGCCATTTCTCATCCTCAAGTCAATTCATTAAGTGCGTATGGGTCAAACTGAGCCACCGATGGAATAACAAGATCCGCCACAGGTTCCAACTCGCTCGCTGAAGCAGTCCCTGTCAGGACACCAATTTTCTTTGCCCCGGCATTGGTAGCGAATTCCATATCCGACACCGTATCTCCGAACATGATGACCTCGTGGGGTTCAACTCCACATTGCTGACAAAACGCATGGAGAAGCGCGGGACCTGGTTTGGGTTCTATATCCCCGTCACTGTAGCCAATATAATCAAACAACTCCTTCAGGCCTGATTGTTCCAGCGTATAGAGTGTCGAATCTTTGGTGTCCGCTGTTGCAATGCCTAAAATCATCCCTTGTTGCCTGAGAGAAGTGAGCCTGTCTGCCACTCCGGGTAAGGCTTCGATCCATTCAGGATTTTCTGCAACCTCCTGATTAAAAGCGCTTTTCGTCACTCTGGTGAATTCTGTCAGTGTTACCTGAGGGTTGAGCATTTCAAACCATGCAGCAGCGGTGTCTTCAACAGGGTTAGAAGCGAGCAGGCCATGATTGTCGACTTTGTCTCCCTCAACGCCAATCGCCGAGAGTAACCCGGTCTCAGTGACATTTTGATGACCTTGTCTCTCGTCGCTATATTTTTTTACTCGATGACAGGCGCTGCATGAAACCTTTAGCCACATATTGTGGAATTCCAATAGTGTGCCATCTTTATCAAACAATAGTGCTCTATACTTCATCACTATTTAATCGCTCTATCAGCTCTCCCCAACTATGCACTTTCGGGGTTTTAAAAGTAGGTTTGGTACCGTTATAAACAGCGTTGATACAGCCTTCGAATTCCCGGGTCCGGGCTCTGCGAATATCAACTCGACACCAGTGATAATCGGAATCGACCTTAATCGTTTTCGGCTCTGTACCCAGCATGACGTTGGCAACCAATTCGCCATCGACAATGCACTCAGCGAGATAACTCAACTGAGTATCTTGTACAGCTATTCGGTAGCTCAGAGGCTCGCCCGAGCTGTCAGCCCCCGGCAAGAGTTGATGGTTGTTGATATCAAACGAAAGGCCGCATCGTCGCTCTATGTAGACCTGACCGTTGCGCAAACCGGACAAGATGCCCTCACCACTCAAACCCTGGCTGAAGACAAAGGTAGAAGGGTCGCCATATATCGACGGCTCCGTCGCTTTGGGGTTGCGCTCATGTGGCTCGAGATGTGAGTCACTTCCACCTATGGCAGCCACCCGATGACCGCAATTCCACATTTCATTGAGCACCCGCAGTGCAGACTCTGTGGCTTGCGGCGATGTTGGCCAGGTGGGATCGCAACAGACTTCAAAGGTTGAGATCTTCACAAGTAAAAGCGGCGAATATTGCCAATGCCATGGTTTCATCATCGGGTGATTAATGCTGATTGAGCTCTGGCCCTCGCGGGCGAGTTGCAGACCTGTTTCGATAACCTTTTGGTTGCTAAGCTCGACACTTCTGAGATCCAATATGGATTGCGGCCCGTGAACATTAAAGTGTCCCAGGTCAGTGGTCACCTCGATGCCGGGCAAGAAAAGACATGAGTCTGAGACAGGCAGTCTTGGCTGGCAAATGTTGTGTTCGGTGAAGAAAAAGAAATCGAGCTCTTGAGACTCCACAATCTGCTTTGCCGCAGAGAGACTGTTATGACCATCAGAAAGTCTGGTGTGAGCATGAAGATCACCACGATACCAGCGTGATTCAGATTTAATCAGTCTGCTGTAATCAAAGTGGATATTGTGGTCAGTCCCGACAACATCTTCGGTGAGAAGGTCTTCATGTTTTTGCTCCTGATTGAAGTCAACCCGGATACGATATTCTATGGCACGCTTGGGTTTAAACTCAGCATCCAGATTGTACAGATTGAGATACCATTCCCCTTCCATAACATCGCCATCAATCGCACCAAACCCGGAGCGTTCAGGTTTGACACACAATGACTTGTCAGGTTTTTCAAACAGTATTTTGCCACGATATTGGTCCTTTGCATCGTAGACAGCGGCATACAAAAACCTTTTAGTAACCGTTGAACCGGTGATATTTACCGATAAGGTTCCGTTCGGTACCTTAAATGGCAGACGAGTTCGGCCAAAGGTCAGCTCACCCTGAAATTCAGTCATAGCGTCCGGTGATTAATCCGTTTCTTTAGAAATGAGAGCCCGTTTGAAACGGGCTCGAAAGGCATTAAGAGCGGTTCACTCTATCTAACGCCCGCTGCGCTTTTTTTGCTGCCTGTTTAAGTGCTTTCTCAGCAGGAACGTTTTGGATTTGAATTTGGTCAGCAGCCACTCTCAGCGCATCCATAATCTTGCCGTTGGTTGGATCAAGAAAGTCAGGGCTTGCTGAGCTGGCTTGCTTCAACGGAATCAGAGCTTGTGGATTCTTCTCTGTAAACAACTTGTACTCAGCGACATCCGCTGCACTCATGCGAACCGGGATGTAGCCTGTGAACATTGACCAGGCGGCGGTTTTTTCGGCACTTGTGTAAAACTCCATAAATTCAAACGCCCCTTGAGCCGCTTTTTCATCGGTTCCTTCAGGCATCACGTAAATAAGTGCTCCTGCCTGAGGAGCCGGAGGATGCGACCCCCAACCAGGCTGAGTGGTCGCTGCCAATTTAGTGAAATCCAGATCACCCTGATCACCTGAAGAACCGGTATAGCCCAGCGCTTGGTCTTTCATCACGTCGTCAATGGTCTTATACCAGTATTCCCAGCCCTGACCACCGTAGTGAATACGCATGATTTCATCATCATGAATCCACGTGCGGAAACTATCCCAAACCTCAACCCACTCCTGTGAATCGATCAGCACCTTCTTGCCATCATTACTGATCACACGGGCGCCGTTAGAAAAAGCGGCATCGATCAAATTATCAGCGCCCCACATTGGTTCCCAGCCGTAAAACACTGTGTTGCCTTTCTCGTCACGCTTAGTCACTTTTTCTGCAACTTTTGCAACACCTTGCCAGGTGTTTAAATCCTCTTCTTTAAAGCCATTCTCTGCCAACACTTGTTTGTTGTAATAGAAAACCTGTGTGGTGCCGTAAGCGGGTAAACCAAATACTTGCCCATCTTCTGCCGTTACCTGGTCTCTAAAGGCAGTGACAAAGTCATCAAAGTTGAATTGTGCATCCATGTAAGTATTCAAGTCACGGCTTAAACCACGCTGTCGCATGGCATCAGCGTAAACCGGGTCCAAAAGTACTAACTCTGGCGCAGTTTTTGACGCTAAACCTGCCTGAAGTTTCTGGTAAGTCTCGGTGTAATTTCCCTGCAGAGCAGGTTTAATCACATATTCATCCTGACTCGCGTTGAACTCTGTAATAAGTTCAGTCATCATTTTCTGAGGCTTTGTACCGCCTGAATACCAGAAGTCCACTTCGGTTTTTGCCAGTACACTGCCTGAGAATAAAGACGCACTCACTGCGCCGGTAAGCATAAGTGCGAGACTGTTCAGTTTCATGTCCGTTTACTCTTTTACGCCGTTATCGGCGATGCCTGAAAGAATCGTCTTTTGACACACGACGAATAGAATCAATAAAGGCAACACAGCAATTGTGCTCGCAGCCATAATCTGCGACCAATTCAAGCCGTAGTTACCTTCAGCGATAAAATATTGGCGAATACCCGTTGCGATCAGGTTCAACTCTTGTGAAGTAATCACCAGGCTTGGCCACATGTAACTGTTGTAGTTAGTGATGAACGTAATAAGGAACAATGTGGCAACCGCAGCCCGACACTGGGGAAGCATAATGGCCCACAAAATCCTGAATTCTCCAGCTCCGTCAATGCGTGCCGCTTCGATCAGTGAAGGGTGTATTTTTATAAACACCTGACGAA
This sequence comes from Endozoicomonas sp. ALD068, assembly GCF_049310145.1. NCBI lineage: Bacteria > Pseudomonadati > Pseudomonadota > Gammaproteobacteria > Oceanospirillales > Endozoicomonadaceae > Endozoicomonas > Endozoicomonas sp. ALD068. Next base: position 4,891,800 of record NZ_JBLYNU010000004.1, on the reverse strand, counting down.
GGTAGAAAACACCAAAAACAGAGGCCGCATTAGAGATAACCAATCCAGTGTGAGAGTCGAGCAAACCCAGTCTGGCCAGCGTGATGTAGGAGGGAATATAGGTCACCGCACCGGGCAACATGTAGCAACCCATCACAACGAAGTAGAGCACAGTTTTGGAGCGGAATCTCAGTTGAGTCAGTGCATAGGCAAACATGGCTGAGTTGATGATCACCAGCAGAGTTGTCAATAACGCCACACTAAAACTGTTAAAGATGTACAAACCAAATGGCGCACTGTGGAATGTTTCAACAAATGTTTCCCAACGGAATGTCTCCGGGATTAAATTAAGTGGGCTGGAAAAAATTTCATCATTCGACTTCAAAGAGCCCGATATCATCCATAAGAATGGAAACACCATCATGGTTCCGCAGGCCATCAGAAAAATATGCTTAGCCAGCGCAAGAAAAGCCTGTCTTGCCACTAAACGTTCTTTAATGGCAATTCTCTTACGGCTAACGGCTTTTATCTGACCTAACGTGATTGAACTATCAATAGCTTGTGTCGTCATAACCCTGTCCTTAGTAGTAAACCCAGCGCTTACCGATGCAGGTATTGATCAGGGCAAGCAAACCTGTGATCGCTAAAATGACCAGCGAGGTTGCTGCTGCCGGGCCCATTTCATACCGCTCAAATGCCTGTTGATAGAAAAGATACAACAAGGTCCGTGTTTCCCCGCCGGGGCCACCCTGAGTCAGAATCTGAAACTGATCGAATGCCTGCACAGCCGTGATGATATTGACCACCACCAGAAAAAATGTGGTCGGTGAAACCAGTGGTAGTGTTATCCTCAGAAAACGGGTCAGACGACTGCATCCGTCAATTAAAGAGGCTTCATATAAAGATTCGGGAATCTTATTTAAGGCGCTGATGTAAAACAGCATTGTCCAGCCAATAGCTTGCCAGATAGTCACGATGACCACGGCCACCATAGCGGTATCCCCTTGTTCCAGCCACGGGATTTTGTCAAAGCCCATAGACATTAAAAGTTGATTCGCAAGGCCCGATTTAGACTCAAAGACCCAGGACCAGACGATGGAGACAGCAACCGTCGGGGTAATCCACGGAGAAAAGATCACCGCTCGATAAAACTGACTGCCGACAAAATTGCGGTGTAACAGCAAAGCAAACACAAGACCAAGCACAAAGGTAGGAATGACCACAGCGAGCGAGAACCAAAAGGTATTGAGTAAAGCTTGAGTGAACTCAAAGTCCTCTACGATATACTGGTAATTCTCCAGACCAACGAAATTGTATTCTGGCGAAATGTAGTCCCAATCGGTAAAGCTGATATAGACGGAGTAACCAAATGGCACCAACCAGAACGTTACGAGCGGTATCAGTAAAGGTGCAGTAAAAAACAGCACCTTTAACCGGTTCGAAAAATGTTGAGAGAAGGTACGCATGGCTTAACCCTGGCACTTTTAATAATTGTCGATAATTTAAACGGGATATATGACAATTATGTTGAAAAGCACCTCATTTTTTTTATGGGTGCTCATAAGAAAATCTTTAGATAAGGCCATCCCTTTTAATCTGATGGTGCAGCCAGTCACAGAAGAAATTCACCTTTGCGTTGCGATTATTGTTAGTAATCATATAGTGGCCAGACTCCGCAGGCATTGACGCTTGATGTGCCAGCACAATTTCGTTTTTGTTTAGTAACTCGGATGCTGCCAGTGAGCGAACTAACATAACCCCAACGCCGTGCTTTACTGCTTCCAGAGCATGGAGTGAGTTGCTGATTTCCAATTGCACTCTGGGTAAGGTGGTCTCAATTTGATTGTGGCTCAGCCACTGCAGCCAGTTCTCCTGATAGCCCTTAACCTGTACCGCAGGTAATTGAGAGAAGTCTTCATCTTTTAATGATTGTTGATAATCTCGTTTGAATTGCGGACTGCATACCAACTGCCAGTGTTCCTGAAACAGTTTTTCTGCATGCGTTTCTTCGCTATCTACTTTGCCGTTAGTAAGCTCTATATCAACATTTTGACAAGGAGTTGTGGAAGGCCAGTCCACGAGTTGGATATCGAGGCGAATGAAAGGGTATTTCTGATAAAAGCTGTCTAATCGGGGGAGTAACCAGTTGTGGCAAAATGTTTGATTGGCTCTCAGCCTCAACACATCCGCTTTTGGCTCACCAAAAAGAAGCTGAGTCTGCAACTTTAAATGAGCCAGAGAGCCAGAGACTATGGGTTGATATTGCAGTGCCGAAGAGGTGAGCTTGACGCCTCTCCTGGTTCGTTCAAACAATGTGGTATCAAGAAATGCTTCCAGACTCTTGAGCTGTTGGCTCACTGCGGCTTGTGTTACACACAATTCCCGCGCTGCGGCACCAATAGAGCCAAGCCTGGCCACTGCTTCAAAGGCCACCAGGGCTCTTAGTGGGGGTAGCATGAATTCACCTGACTGAAATAAATAAGTACCTGGTTAGGCGCTTATTCAAGCTACTTCAGGCAGGTTACAAGATTTTGACACCCAGATGAAAGATTAATGACTCAAAGAAGATGAGAAGAGATTAATGATAACGGTTCCGGTTAGAATAAAGCCAATACCAATCAATGCATAAATATCCAGCTTTTGCCCATATATCAGCCATGACAAAGCTGCGACCAAGACAATACCTGCACCACACCAGATCGCATAAACCACACCCAGTGACATGGTTTGAACCGTAATCGACAACAGGTAAAATGCCAGGCCATAGGCCATCAATACCGCTGTTGTCGGTATGGGGGCGGTAAATTGATGGGTTCTGGGCAACCAGGACGTTGCAAAGACCTCTAATACAATCGCTAAGGTCAAAGTCAGAGCAGGCGTATTGGATAGCAACATATCAAGCCGTATTTAAACTTTCAAATTCCCGAATTCTGCGAGCCTTGTAAAATTGCAGTTATCTTTGTTTGCAAATTAACGAAACAGGCTCTTGTAAAACGGGGCGGACCATATAGGGCTCCCTGGGTAATAAGATGTCAGCAATATTCCCCATCTGGAGCTTATTAAAATTGATAGATTGACTCTACTGGTCCATCTGAGTCGGTCTGATACACAGCGTCCCGGCAGATGGATATAAGTACTCAACCATACGAAATCGTATTTTCTGACTTATTGTTCAGGCACTCTGACTGCGTTGCAACTCTGGTCAAATAGCTTGCTATGTTCCCGTCGTTTCGCCTTGCAGAGCACCTGCCCAATAAGCCAGACATATTCGATTTCGTATGGCAGAGTACTTAAGGTAACTTATAACAGAATTGGGTTGCCAAATGCAGCAGAATTTTGTCATCTTGCTAAAAAGTCGGTATCTTGAAATTTCGCTTTATGAAAGAGAGGAGTTGTTATGACGGATACTGTACTTGAGAAGCGGCGCTATCCACGCAAGGTTCTGGCTGAGCCCGCCCAGGTCGTGGACAATGACAGTGGTCAACTACTGGGGGTTTTGGAAGATGTATCCAGAGGAGGGTTCAGTATTACTACGGATCAACCCATTCGGTTGGAAGACGTCAGGAATGTTACCATGGTACTGCCTGGTCTTAATGACACAGCGCACCACGTAACACTGGTGGCCAAATGCGTCTGGTGTCAGTCTGGTAATAAACAGGGCGATCACAGCAGGGACTTTGCCGCTGGATTCCAGCTTCATGATATTGAAGAGCAGGATGCAGTCGCCCTGAATTATTTTATCAGGGATTACTGATTAGTCAGGAATTGGGAGATTCAGTGTTTCTTTCAGTTCTTCCATGACAATGTAGCTTTTGGATTCCCTCACTCCCGGAAGCTTCAGTAATATGTCGCCCAGCAACTCCCGGTAAGAAGCCATTTCTGAAATACGGGCCTTGATCAGGTAGTCAAAGTTACCGGAAACCAGGTGGCATTCCAGCACGTTTGGAAGAGCGACAACTGCCCGTCGAAACTCGTCAAAGATATCGGCCGATTTGGTATAGAGGCTGATTTCAACATACACCAGCAAGCCTGCTTGAAGGTACTGGGGTTTTAACCGGGCACTATAGCCCTGAATGATGCCTTCCCGCTCAAGGCGTTTGACCCTTTCCATGCAGGGTGTGGTACTCAAGCCCACCCGATCTGCCAGATCCACATAGGAAATTCGACCGTTTTCCTGGAGTGTGCGAAGAATATTACGATCGATCCTGTCCAGTTGCCGGACGACTTCTTTTCGACTTCTCATTTCAGCAATCGTCTGATTCAGGTAGTTTTGGGCATGGTATAAATTACCGCATTGCTCCAGGTGTCGATGTACACCGGGACGCCTTTTTCCCCGTGGCTCCTGACCGTCATAAGAAGGCTTCAGTCACGGACTGAGAAGAGTATGGCACGTGCAGAGAATATACAAGTGCTGAAACGGTTCTGCAATGTAAAGGATTTGACAGATGCGCTGGTTATTAAAGCGTTCCCGGCAATCGGACAATTTTTCAGGTGGATTCATACTCTCTCTTTGCAGGTAACTTGCTGAGAGTACGAAATGGGAAACCGGTTTATATTACACAACAGCTGATAGGGAATTGTGCCCGCATGTCGTGCTACTTCATTCACCGACAAGTCTTTACCCCAGAGTAAAGCAGGATCTCCCACGTTCACATCACCTATTTCTGACAAATCAACCGTTAACATATCCATGGAGACCCGACCTGTCAGTGGTACTGGCTGACCATTGACGAGTACCGGCGTACCATTGGGAGCCAGGGGATAGCCATCGGCATAACCCATGGCGATGACGCCTAAACGCGTCGTCTTGTTGGTCACTGCGGTACCGGAATAGCCTACCGGGCTGCCAGCAGGGATTTCCTTGATATTGATAATGGCTGAGTGGAGCTCCATGACAGGCTTGAGCCTGGATTCAATGTTATGAGCCTGATCAAAAGGAGAGGCTCCGTAAAGCATAAGACCGGGGCGGCTCCAGTCTGCCCTGGCAGCGGCACAATGAATGAGACCGGCCGAATTGGCAATGCTTCTTTTACCCGGCAATCCAAGGGTATGTTGCTCAAAGACTTCAAGCTGCTGCAGGGTGTAGCCATTGTCAGTTTCGTCGGCACAGGCAAGGTGAGTCATCATGAGAATCTCGTCGATCCAGGGCAGTTGCTCAAGCCTTGCCCAGGCATCGCGATAATCGCCGGGAAGAATACCCACTCTGTGCATGCCGGAGTCCATTTTCAGCCAGACCCTGACAGGCTTCTCCAGTGGGGTTTGTTCAAGCTGTTTTACCTGTTCCGGACTTTGTACAACAATGTCAATATTTTCTGAGGCAATATTGGTGAGTTCGGAATGTTCAAAGAATCCTTCGAGAATAAGCAGACGGTTTCTGATACCGGCTGCCCTGAGCTCCAGGGCTTCTTCAATACAGGCCACTGCAAACCCGTCGGCTTCCTCTGACAGGGAGTGGGCACATCTGATAGCACCATGGCCATAAGCGTCGGCTTTTACAACGGCCAGAACATTGCCCCCGCCCGCCAGTGATTTAGCCAATCGATAGTTATGCTTTAGAGCGTCAAGATGAATGACGGCCCTGGCCGGACGACTCATAGTAGTCGCATTTCCCCCGAGTCAAATCAAACAGCCATGAGCCGAAAATACAGCTCAGGCTGAAGTCTGAAAATGGCAGCAGAGTCTGATAGCGCTGCATTTTCAAAGTTATCTGGATGCTATCAGTTAATAAGTTATTGCTCTTTAAGTGTTTTTATTAATTCTATTAGTGACTAAATAATACCCTTTATAGCTAATTCTCCCTATATTTTGTTTCTTATTGTTCTAAACAGTTGGTCGTCATCTGTATCTAAACTGTCTCTCCAAATGAACATTCACCTGCGATGGCAGCTATTTTTTCATTAGACCGTCAGAGGTAGCGTTTTTTCGGTCACACTCAAGAGGGGCAGTATGATTTTTGTTGATGGGCTGGAGTATCCAGTGTCCGCTTTGATATTAAACGACGGAAGTTTAGTTGTTTCAGAAGTCGGTGAGGAGAGAGGTCGTCTGACCCGGGTTTCAGCCTCAGGAAAGCACCGCCATGTTTTTGCGCAGGTCGACAGGCCCAATGGTATTTTACAGGACAACCATGATGGCAGTATCTGGGTTGCCGAGACCCGTGAGCCATCTCTGCTCAGGCTCAACCCCGATGGCTCACTGGCGGAGAGACTTTACGGAGACGGTGAGAACCCCTTTCTTTGGCCCAATGATATGACTCTGGGGCCTGAAGGGGCCATTTACCTGACAGATTCTGGTATCCGCGTCGCTGACCTGATCACTCGGGAAGGGCCTGATCCGGAAGTCTGGGAGGGGCCAATGCAGGGAAAATTGTTTCGCATTGATCCCGTCAGTAAACAGGTGGATTGCCTTGATGACGGGTTTCGTTTCGCCAATGGTATTGCCTTTGCTCCTGATGGGAAGCTCTATCTCAGTGAGTCGGCAACAGGGAATATCTATCGTTATCCGTTTACAGACAGACTGGAGGTTAGCAGCCGTGAACAGTTTGTGTCGGTCACCGATACTGCCGGCCCATGCCGGGTTGTGGGGCCCGATGGAATCTCTTTTGACAAAGAGGGTAACCTTTATGTGGCCATGTTTGGTCAGGGGCATGTGGCCACTGTCACTCCCGATGGCGAGATTCATCGAACCATTGTGACCAGAGGCTCATGCCCCACCGATGTTGTTTTCGGTGGCAAAGGTAGCAAAAGACTTTACATCACCGAATATCAGCGGGGTAGAGTTGAAATCACCGAAGTACCTGACGAGGGTTTTACTTTTCAATTTTTGTGATTTTGGAACCTTCCAGAGTCAGGTTATACATCAATCCCTTGTTATTGCTGATAAAGCCAATGATGGGAGCTCTAGCGGTTTTAGTGTCTATACCTTCTCCGGCACCAAACTCAGCAATAGCAATACTTCCATCGATACCCGCTTCCCAACCTTCGCTGTTCACGAAGTTGTTCAGAGCCTCGCTGGTCATGAACATGACAATCTGGGAGCGAGCCTGTGCGCCCAGCTGGAAACCGATAGAGGCCGATACGGTATTGTAATAGTCCTGTATTGCTCCATTCTTTAAAAGTGCGCCTTCACCGTATTCACCACCCACAACCAGCCCGCCTTTCAGTACCTTGGGGAAGACCAGGATTCCTTTCGCTCTGCTGCCCAGAGATTTTGCAGCACTGCTCTGTGCATAAAGATTTTTCAACGCTTCATGGACGGTAGCATTGAGTTCAGTGCTGGAAGCAGCATGGGCAGAAAGTGACAAGAAAAGGATAAAAGCCGTTACCAGGAGGTGTCTGAGAGAAGCCATATCGGTGCGATTCCGGTAAATAGTGTTGGTCAATGTGGGATCTTGCAGGGTATGTAAAACGAGAGTACCTGCTTTTCCGGGCGAATAGTACCAGATAAATGAGTGGGTTGAAGACTTTAATACCGGGAGGGAGGGAGAGAGGGAAAACGAGAGTACAACACCCTGAAACAGAGTCCTCTCGAAAGCGTCAAAGTTAGAAGTCGTACTTCATTCTCAGGTAGTAGTTCTGAGCTTTGTAATCTGAACTCTGGTTCAGTTCATAACCCACAACGAAGCTCATGTTATCGTTGCGACGGTAGGTCACACTGGCTGAAGCCTGATAGCTGTTCTTGACAGCGTCGGCCCCTTTTGAGGTGAACTCGGGTCCACCGAGCACGTAACGTGTGGTGGTTTCTACGACATCACCCTTAAAGTCATGCCAGGCCATCAGTTTCAGAGAAGGTTCGAGTTCACCCTGGTCGACTTTGAAAGCCTGACTGATTTCAACGCCAGCACCCAGCTCGACCTTTTGATATTTCTGGCTGTCCACATTCAGGGCAAAACCGGTCGCATACTTGTCATCTTCCTTAAAGGCTTTACTTTTGACCATGGTGTAGTTGAAACCGACCATTGGCACTATCTTCATCTCACCAAAGCTCTGGTTCATGCCCAGCATGGTGGTCAGGCCGTACTGATGACTGATATAGTCCGAAGTAATCGGCGCATCGACAAAGCCATCGATATAACGGCTACGCTCGTTGTTACTGCGACCAATGTTAATGACACCATCCAGGAACCAGTTCTCCTGCTCCCAGGAGCCGTAGAGGCTGACCTGGTAGTTTTTGATGGTAGTGTTGTCATTAGAGTCGTGTTTGTTTATTTCGGCATTGGCTAAAGTGAATGCAGCTCCTACCAGGTAGTCATCGTTGATGGTGGTTTCTGCGCCCAGTGTCAGACCACTCAGATCGGCATCGAAACCGAAAAGTCTGTCTCCACCATCGTTTCTGCGATCATCCTGAGTGACGTCCGAGCCAAGAACCTGCAACCAGAAACCCTGATTGGTGTAACTGCCACCGTATGACAGTCCGCTGTCAGACAGGTCATCTTCCTGAACCGCCCTGACGTGGGCCAGAACGTTGGTCTTAACCTTGGTTTCTGCCGTTACGTTGGTCATCTGGACGGCGTCAGAGTTGTTGAATTTACTCTCTCTGGCGAACTCAGCCAGTTTCTTTACATCAGTAATATTGGAAACGGTCTGGTAAAAGTTATTGAAACTCGTGGAGTTGGTGGAGTCCCGGGTGATCACTGTCATCGTAGCCGCCAGAGCTTCTTCAGTGGTGGCCCCGGCACCTTCCTGTGCAATCAGATTCTTCAGTGCTTCGAGGGTTCTTGGTGTCAGATCTGTGGTCAGAGCATTGCCGTTCTGTGTGACCTCGGTAGTATCAATCAACACAGAGTGCTCAATCGTCAGATCGGATGCATTCAGGCTGGTGTTGGCTTCAATAATTTTTGCATCTTCTACGGTGTTACCAGCTTCTACGACTTCCAGGGTAGGAACAATTTTCAGCGTTGAACCTGGGTTAATATTGGCAGTACCGGTGACAATCAGAGCTGCATTGGCGTCGGAGCCGGTACCCAGCTCTGTTGTAATGACCCCTGTTGAATAAACAGTCAGATCACCATCAATGGTCTGTGCTCCGGGTTTGTCAAAGCTGGCAATACCAGAGATTTTGACGTGTGTTGCGCCGGAATTCTTCTTGATATCACCTCGGAAACTGACGACGTGTGAATCTGACCTTACGACCAAGATGGATTCAATATCCTCAATATCGCCACCAAATGTCGAGTTACCACCTATCGTCAGAATATCACCGGAGCCGGTATAACCCAGCACTTTGCCCTCTACCGTACCGTCAACGACCCCCATGACAAGAGCTCCACCGGCATCGCTGAAGTCAATAGAAGTATCTCCGTTTGTTTTCAGTACACCGCCATTAACTAAGATCGTAGCATTTGTTCCGAGCTTCCCACCTTCTGCTGCTGTGATGGCTGTGTTACCTTGCAGTGTCCCGGTTATGGTGACGATGCCCGACAGCTCTTCTTCAATTCTGAAAGCATCTCCGTCTTCTACCTGAATAGTGCCGCCCAGATTGGTTTCTCCAACATTGATTTGAATGACGCTGGCTTCGCCGTTACTCAACAGGATACCGTGGGTTGTACCTTTACCATACAGGCCGCTGAGCGAAGGCATATTCACGGCGTAGCTGGTATTAGCCTGGCGATAGAGCAGAATGGCTTCGCCATTCGGGTTATCGAGATTGATATTGACTGGCTGAAGTAACGAGCCCTGGACGTAGAAAGTACCGTTGTCAGCATCCAGAATGAATGCATTGGTGTCGGTTGCATCAGCATTAACATTGCGTGTTACTGCACCGAATAGCCCGCTGGCGGCGTAACTATCGCCGTCACTGGTGATTTCTGTCACTGCGCTGGACTGGGTGGCGGCAAATGGAATTGTTGCAGCAATCACTGCAGCGAGAGTCTTCTTCCTGAACAGGCTCTTGTTCATCCTTTCTTCCTTGCAGTAGATGACTGCGATTTTTTCAAATTTGAAATCCGGCTGAATCCACTATCGGCAGACGGCTGGGAATACTTCAGGGCTGAAGAGAAAAAAACCGGACTTTGGTCAATTGACAGGTCAGGAGGTCGATATTTCTCTGGTCCTTTACCCATGAATGGAATCAGACCGGATGAATCAAGACAGGAAGGGTGAGGTATTTTCGGGGCTAAGTGTCTGCAAAAAACGCCTGGCAACGGCCATATCGGCGGTGATGGCTCTGACCTGTGAAATAGCCTATTCCAGACAGATTGTGACCAGCAGCGAAACCATTGAGCCTAACCAGATCATTCAGGCCTTGCCTGAAGATGAAACCGCTATTGAAATTCGCAATCCTTCTGGCAAAAGCGTGCTTCTGATTGAGGGACTGGTTTTGAATCCGGATACCGATGGCAATGCACAGTCTGCTGTTCGATACATTGGCCCGAGTTCCGGTTTTCTGCTCTGGCTGGGCCCAAAAGGCGAGATAAGAGGGGAAGGACAGTCAGACGGCATTCTGATTGACGCGGGTCAGTAGCCCGACTCTGAAAATCCTCATTGGACTGAGAGGAGGAGCAGTCAGTGATATCTCGGGAGTAGAGCAGATCATTGTTTATGATCATGGCAGAGACGTGGATGATGCACCTGTTCTGAAAGGCAATATCCTGCAAGGCTCCAGTATCGAGCGTCCCGATTTGTTCATAGAAGGGCCGTTGAAGATTGTTAATGATGCCACCACTGCACAGACGCTGGATGTGGATATTCAGCAATCAGGCAATGGACGTTTGATTATTTCTTTACCTGAAAATGCAGAGACAAGCGCCCCTGTTGTGGTCACCGGGCAGGTTGATTTTGGTAGTTCGCCCGCTATTCAGGTTGTTCCCACTGGTGAAACCTTTGTCAGATATCGGATTGCCACTGCGATGGCCTCGGCCATACTGATGGCAGAAGCAACGCCTTTCCCGGCAATGTCGTAGGCAGTGCCATGATCTACTGAAGTTCTCAGGAAGGGTAAGCCGCAGGTGATTGAAATGGTTTTATGGAAGTCCACCATTTTGGTCGCAATGTGTCCCTGATCATGATAGAGCGAGATGACAGCATCAAACTTTCCATTCAGAGCCTGATAAAACACCGAGTCAGCAGGCAGGGGACCGGACACGTTCAACCCAAGCTGCTGTAGTTCAAGAACAGCAGGCCTGATTTCTTCCTGCTCTTCATGTCCAAACAGTCCGTTATCTCCACAATGAGGATTTAACCCGGCTATAGCCAGATGGGGGGTCTCAATACCCAGAGATTTCATGGCATCAACCGCTTTTTGAGCACATTGAATCAGGTGATGTCGGGTGACGTAGTCACAGGCCAGCTTGAGAGACAGATGTCGTGAAAGAAAAAAGACTTTCAAGCCCGCAACCTCAAATAAAGTGAGTGGGTTCTTGCTGTTTGTCAGCTCGGCAAGAATCTCGGTGTGTCCTGCCTGTCTGATATTAGCCGCGTCCAGGGACATCTTATTAACAGGGGGCGTTACCAGAGCCTGGGCCTGCCTCTCCAGAGCCAGTTGTGTTGCCAGTTGAATACAGTCGTAGGCCATCTTTCCTGCGGCTGGGGAAACTCTGCCCGGCTCGACACTTTGAGGAGGGGCAGGTGGCTCAAGGACATTGAGAATACCTGTCCGTGGATCAATATCCGAACAGGCCTCAACAGAGTTGATAGTAAGAGGCGAAGCGCTGATCGAAATGGCTTGCTGAAGAATCTCCACGTAGCCGACGACCAGCAATCGACAGGTATTGGAGAAGTCATTGGTTAAAAGTGCCTTTATCAGGATTTCCGGGCCAATTCCGGCCGGGTCACCCATTGGAATACAGATAAGGGGTTTCATCACTCACAGCAACGTCTGGCTGGACTCAGTCTGATTGATAGCTGTGAGTTTAGTCCATGCAATCAGGAAGAACATGCCATCCTATTCAAAGTATAATTGCATTGTCGTGCAGTCAGGAGCGGATGATATTACCACCTGCCTCGCTGATGGCCGCCAGGCTCTCATCATCGAAACGGCTGTCTGTGATAATGGTATCCAGCTCATTCAGCTGACAGATGGTTTTCATGCTGGAAGCGCCAAACTTGCTGGAGTCTGCCAGCAGTACACTGCGGGCTGCACGTTCCAGCATCTTGCGACGAATAAAGTAATGGTCGGTAGACGCAGTAGTCATACCGTGTTGCAGACTCCAGCTGTTGGTTGCCAGAAAGGCAACGTCAGCATTAATGCTGTCCAGGAAGGACAGGGCCGTTGTGTCACAGTGAGCCTTGGTAATGGCACTGACCAGTCCCCCCGTCGTGTAGACCTTGGCGGTTGAAGAGTCTGACAATTGCAGAGCAATTTTCAGGTCGGGCGTAATAATGGTGACCTTCATGCGCATCAACAGCTTGGCCAGGGCCATGGTACTTGTGCCAGCATCCAGCAGAATGATCTGTCCTTCCTTAACCAGATTGAGGGCCTCGTGAGCAATGGACTTTTTCTCTTCAATGTTGACGGCGTTCTTCTTTTCGTAGGGGATATCCTCCATAAGGAAGCTTTTAGATACCGCACCGCCATAGGTGACGCGCAATTTGTCTTCCTGCTCCAGGGTTCGTATGTCGCGACGAATAGTCATCTGGGAAACATCGAATTTCTCCGCCATCTCTTCGATGTTGGCACAGCCTTTCTCTTCAACATAAGACAAAATGTGCTCTCGACGCTCAACGGGAAGCATACCTGGACCTCTTGAATCATTGTGTATCTGTTATTAACGCCTCTCAGGGAGCTCTGGGGCGTAGTACTGGTTCGTGCTGCCGATATAGAGACAAGGCAATCAGAACAGCTAAAATTCACTGGCAGATTATATGGCAGAATTTGTTCAGTTTCTTCCCCAGATATACCTATATGGTTAAAAAAGAGACGAGTTTTGATTCAGGCATCAGGCTTTGTCCTGACTGTGATCTGATGATAAATACCCCGGTCTTCAATCATGACCCGGCCTGTCGGCAGCAGGCTGTATGCCCCCGATGCGGCTGTGTGCTGGAGTCTCACCGCCCTGCAGGTATCCAGAGTTGTCTGGCTCTGGTTGTGACTGGCTTAATTCTGTTTATACCGGCCAATTATTACCCTGTTCTATCCATGGATATTCTGGGAAATGAGCAGCAAAGCACGATTTGCGGAGGTGTTGCTGCTCTCTATCAAGGGGATTATGGTGCTATAGCTTTGCTGGTGCTCCTGTCTGCCATACTGATCCCTCTGTTTCGCCTTTTGATTCTGCTTAAAATCATTGTATCTGCCATCACTAGCCGGGGGCGCAGAATATCCAGAAGTTTGCTGAGACTTTATACACGCCTGCAAGAGTGGGGCATGACGGAAATCTATTTTCTGGGTGCGCTGGTCGCGGTCATCAAACTGGCAGATATGGCCAGCGTGCAGATAGGTACAGGGTTATATTGCTTTGCCGGACTAATGCTCTGCGAACTGATTATTGCCCAGAACCTGAACGAGCATGAGATCTGGACAATGCTGGGAGAGGATGAATGACTGCATCGGATTCGGAGCAACCTGGCCCGATGTCCAGCGGTGCTGATTGTGGGATAAAACTCTGTCTGGATTGCCACAGGGTTTGTCAGGCAGAAGATGTCCGGTGTCCCCGTTGTGGCAGTAAAGTGCGATCCAGAAAAAAAGACAGCCTGTCCCGTTGTTGGGCTCTAACCCTCACCGCCGCGCTGCTCTACATACCTGCAAACATGCTGCCGATAATGATCGTAAGTCGTTTTGGGCGCAGCAGGCCGGATACGATCATGTCGGGGGTTATGGAACTGATACATCATGGTATGGCACCCATTGCGCTGCTGGTTTTTACAGCGAGTATCCTGGTCCCTTTGATGAAACTTTTGGGCATGGTATGGCTGCTGGTTTGTGTGCATACAAGAAGGATCAACCCGGGTCGTCAGACTGCCTTGTATCGATTGATTATCTGGATTGGCCGCTGGTCCATGCTGGATATTTTTATTATTTCCCTTCTCGTCGCACTGGTGCAGTTCGGGCACCTGGGCACTGTCACGGCGGGTCCTGCGGCTTTTGCGTTTGCTGCAGTGGTGGTGTTGACCATGTGCGCGGCAATGAGTTTTGACCCCAGATTGCTTTGGGACCGGTCAAGGCCGTTCAGTCTGAAAGGAGATCAACAATGAGCGATGAAAAGATCGCTGTGAACGCTGATCTGAAAGAGCGTCGTCGTGTTCCGGCTATCTGGCTGCTGCCCCTGATTGCTCTGATGATAGTTGCCTTTCTGATCTGGAGAACACTTTATCAACACGGTCTGGAAGTTCACGTTCATTTTGACAGTGCCAAAGGCATGCAAGTAGGCAAAACAGAAGTCAGGTACAACGGTTTGGCGGTAGGTAAAGTTGCTCGAATGACCATGACGAAAGACCTTGAAGGTGTCGATGTCGAGCTGGAAATGGATCGGCAGATGCAGAAATATCTCAGAGATAACAGTCAGTTCTGGCTGGTTCAGCCCCAACTTTCTGTAGCGGGCGTGTCCGGTCTGGATACTCTGGTCTCTGGCAACTACATCGCTTTTAAGCCCTCCGAGAAGGGGGAAAGGCAGCTATCCTTCCTGGCGCTGAATTCACCACCCACGCCGGGCATAGAAGAAGGTGGGCTGAGCCTGGTACTTCAGGCTGAGGAGTTGTCCTCTGTGCAGGAGGGAAGTCCGGTCTATTATCGCCGTCTGAAGGTTGGCGAAGTGACTCGTTACGCTCTCTCCCCGGATAACGAAAGAGTCGATGTCCATGTTTACATCAAACCGATGTTCACTCATCTGGTAAGAAAAAATACCCGTTTCTGGAATGCGGGAGGGGTGGATATTTCCGGAGGTCTGACGCACCTGAAGGTCAGAACCCAGTCGTTGATTTCCATTATCCAGGGCGGGGTCGCTCTTTACACTCCGGAATGGGAGGAAAAAGAACCGAAAGCATCCGATGGCACCCGCTTTCCTTTGTACGACGATTATGACGCAGCGGAAGCGGGAATTCGTATTTCTATTAAGTTCCCTCTGGATGTCGCTCTTGGCCAGGAAAAATCAAAAATACTGTTTCATGGTATGGAAGTGGGCGTTATCAAGAATACGTCGTTTAATGAGGATTACTCAGCCATTATTGCCGAGGCCGTTATTCGTCCTGAAGCCAGGAGCATTCTGGTAAAAGGTGCCCGTTTCTGGATGGTGGCACCACAAATAAACCTCAAAGGCATCACCGGCCTGGAGACCTTATTGGCTGGCCGCTATATCGCTATGGATGTCAGTCAGGTTGATATGAAAAATGCCGAACCGGAAACAGATTTTATGGGTCTGGCCACCAAGCCTCCGGCTTCACCATCTTCTCCGGGCTTACACCTTGAGCTCAGGGCTGACTCACTTGAAGGTCTGAATCAGGGTAGCCCTGTCCTCTACAGAAAAATGCCTGTTGGTGAAGTGGAGTCCTACACGCTGGGAAAACAGGAAGTGGTGATCAAAATATTGATCAAGCCCAAATATCAACATCTCGTGAATAAAAGCACGCTTTTCTGGAATATCAGCGGTGTAACTCTGGAAGGTGGGTTGCAGGGATTCAAAGTCAGGACAGGAACACTCAACTCTATGATTTCAGGAGGCATTGCATTTAAAACCCCAAACCCTGATGCAGCCAAAGTTGCCAATAAAACCAGGTTTGTTTTGTATGACGATATTAACCGGGCAAGTGAAACCGGCAAGGTGATACATATTCAATTTGAATCGGCGGATGGCCTTCAGGTAGGTACACGACTGAAGTACAAGGGTCTGGAGATGGGAAAGGTGACAGAACTTAATCTGGATGATGCCAAAAAAGCCATAAAAGCCAGCGTCTTACTCAATGGAGGCGCTGATTGGCTGGCTCGCAAAGGTTCCAGGTTCTGGCTGGTTAAACCTAAACTGGGTCTCACCAACACAGCTCACCTGGAAACCTTGTTGACAGGTCTTTATATCGACGTGTCGCCAGCACGCTCCCAGGCTGCTGCCAAGCGTGATGTTTTTGTTGCAGACCCAAGAGCGCCTGATGATCAGCCTCGTTCTGGTGGTCTGCGTATTCGCTTGGTCAGTGCTCAGCTGGGTTCCATTAAACCGGGTAATCCCGTTTATTACCGGGAGATTCCGGTAGGCGTGGTTACCGGATTCAAGTTGGGTAACCCTGCCAACAAAGTCATTATTTTTCTCAACATCGAAGATCGCTACGCGCCGCTGGTAACCCATAAAAGCCGATTCTGGAATGCCAGTGGCGTGGATTTCAATTTTGGTTTGTTCAGTGGTGCCAGGCTTCGAACGGAATCCCTCGAAGCGGTTCTGGCGGGTGGCGTTGCCTTTGCGACGCCGGAGCAGGGACACAGGGTTGCTCCTGAAACTTCGTTCGAGCTGGCGGATGAACCGCAAGCTGAATGGCTGAAATGGGCTCCTGCCATCGTCTACCCTGAATAGCTCCAGAACGATTATTTGCATCTTTTTCTCATGCAGGCATCATAGAAAACTGTTTAAACAATAATACTGACAGCAGGAAGCCATTGCAGTCTATTCATAGCCAGGTTTCCAATTATAAAGAAGAACACTGATGTACCTGCATACCCTTGCTCCCCGGTTTTGTGAGACAGATGCCCTCGGGCATATCAATAACACGGTTCTGCCCGTCTGGTTTGAACAGGCCAGAGAGCCGATTTGTCGTCTGTTTACTCCCGGTCTCGATACAGAAAGCTGGCGACTGATTATTGCCAGAATTGAAGTGGATTATACTGCAGAGCTAAAGTACGGGGCTGACGTCGAGATCAGAACCTGTCTTGAAAAGGTGGGTAATTCATCCATGCATATCCATCATGAAGCCTGGCAGAACAACGTTCTGGCGGCACGTGGCAAGGCGGTGGTGATTCATTATGATTTTGCAGCCGGAAAAGCGACTTCCATTCCTGAAGATATCCGGCAAGCGTTGTTAGAGCACGTTCAGTAATGACTGATGTCTTTGAAATCAGGGCCGGTTCCACAGCTCTGGAAAAAATACGAGATGAAGGTCTTCCCCAGTCCGGTATTGATATCATGCTGGGGGCTTCAGGCGGCCCCAAATGGTTCGTGTTAACAGGTCTGGACAAGTGTCTGATCGGTGAATATTTTAAAGACAGACAGCAGCCCCTGAACCTCTTAGGCACGTCTGCGGGAGCGTGGCGCCTCAGTTGTTATGCTCAGGAAAATGCCCTCGAAGCTCACCACCGGCTTGAACAGGGTTACTTGCTGACAGAGTATTCAATAGAGCCAGATGCTGCGGAGGTCAGCCGAAAGTGCCGGGTTCTGGCCCGGGACATGTTGGGTGAGAATGGAGCAAACGAGATTCTTGCCAATGGGGTCATAAGATTTAACCTGATTGCAGCCAAGAGCCGGGGGCTTATCAAAAGCGATGTGAACCTGAAACAGCTCTCGGGACTCAGCCTTGCAGCAATCGGCAATACATTCAGCCGCAAAACACTGGGGGCTTTTTTTACCAGAACGCTTTTCCATCATCCTGATGCCAATGCTCCGTTCTACAAAATGGACAACCTGCCAACAGAGAGGGTTTCTTTATCCGAAGAGAATATGCTGGATGTCATTATGGCTTCCGGATCAATTCCTCTGGCGATGGAAGGGGTGCGGAATATTGCCGGTGCCCCGAAAGGTGTGTATCGGGATGGCGGCATCACAGACTACCATTTTGACATGGCATTTCCGAAGGGAGAGGGCCTGATTCTTTACCCTCACTTCTATCAACGAATCGTGCCTGGCTGGTTTGATAAAAGCCTGAGGTGGCGAAAACCGGCCATTGAACACTGTGACAAGCTGGTTTTGGTGTACCCTTCTGAATCCTTTGTCAGCAAACTTCCCTATGGCAAAATTCCGGACAGAACCGATTTTAAAACCTTTTCTTTTGATGAAAGGGTTAAGTACTGGCAAAAAGTCATTAAAGAAAGTGACAGATTGGGAGACGCTTTTCTGGAAGCTATCGAAACAGGAAAGATTCGACAGAAAGTGAAACCTCTTTAAGAAGAGAGGTCAGAATGGCACCGAAAGTCATAGTTTACCATTCAAAGGAATCAGCAGAACAAACGTCTTCTGGCTCCCGAACCTGTGATGATTGCGCTTATTGTTTTATTCCACTATCAACGGCAACTTCACTGACGGGAAGACCAAGATAAAGCGAAGGGTTGTGATAGATTTCACACGATACAGGGCGATCTCCGTCATTCTGAATATACGATTGAGGGCTCATAAAAAAGTGTAAAGATAAATCTGCATTGTGCTCGTTTTCACTGACTACATTCATAATGGCTGTGAGTGCATTCGTTAAATTACTGTGTTGATTATTAAAATGCAGTGGCAGAGGCAGGTGTAGATCATTAAAAAGCATTGCTGGGGTTCCCCATACCAGATGAACATTGGTAGACTCTGAACAGCTGCTGCAAGGATTGAAGGCTTCTGGAATAATAGCTGCAAGCATCACCGGCGTGACTGTGCCAGCGGCAGCCTGATTACCCGCATCGGCCACCGCCATTCGAGTAACGATCAGCTGTATCATATTTCCTTCCTGAATAGCTTGAAAAACAGCAGTAAGATCGAACATCAGTGAGGCGTTCTGAAACTCAGCAGTGAGTAGGTGAGTCATTCCCATATATGACAGGTCCGGCCATTGAGATGGGTCTATTTTCGCCGCTCTTTCACGAGACAATGCTTCTACCCTGACATGGATTGGCGTCTTTAACATTACTGTCTGTCCGGCTCCCGCACTACGCGCTGCCAGATACATTTTTTCCAGGAACTTCATCTGCTTTTGCTTCTGCTCCACCATTTCAAATAGCTTTGGCAGACGTTCCTGATCCCCCTCATCCAACGTAAAATTGACATGATCTATCTCTCTGAGATTGCTCATATCTACAAGATTAGAAGCAATTAGCTCAGCCAATCCCTTGGTAGATGCATCGCCATCTTCTTCTGTTTCTGCACGCTGGATAGCATCAATAACCCTGCCTCGGACTTTAACCTTGACAATCAACGAATCACCATTTTCACCCTTCTCTACTGACGAGAATCTATAGGGTATCGGATCAAACGCCTCGGGATCAGGTATCTCAGAGTTCGTTGCTCCGGTGGTGTTTTTAGCTGCAGAGCTTTTTATATCTTCATCAGCAGAGGATGACGGACCGGAAGGAGGAGAAGTAGAGTTCCCGGAATCACAGGTTCGGCAGAAAAGCTCTTTGCCGCACCTCTTACAGGTACAGGGGGAAGCCAGCACTTGCGCGCTAAGTAACAAAACAAATAAAGAAAGCCATCTCGATTGATGAATAAAATAATGATGCATATCCCAATTCGCCCTTAATAAAAAAACGAATATGAGCATAGACTAAAATTTTGCACTGCAAGCCAGGGCATTTCTTAAAGAAAGGCAAGCTCAGACCAAACCGATAATATGACAGCTCGCCCAGGATCAGAGGTCAGTTTATGATGCGGTCAAACCGCACTGTCAGAATCAGCAGAACAAACGTCTTCTGACGCCTGAGTCTGTGATGATTGCATTTATAAGTACCTAACCAGTTGGTTTCACATATTCTGGACGGCGGCTTTTTCCATCCTTCTGCGTTCCAACTCTGGTTGCGTAGCTATGGCTACGCGCCCGCCGTTGCGCCTTGAAGGATGAAAAAATCCACTCGCAAGAATATGCGAAACCAACTGGCCAGGTACTTAGTCTTGTTACATCTTCGCTGAAAATGCACTATCGGGAAGATTACGATTAATCGAATGTTCGATATCGGGGATTGATGATAGAGGATCTTCGTTATTCTGAATATACGTTTGAGGAGCCACAAAAAAGTGTAAAGATAAATCAGCATTTTGCTCGTATTCACTGGCCACATTCATAATCGCTGTGAGTGCATCCATTAAATCATGTTGATTAAAACGCAGTGGCGGGGGCAGGTTCTCATCATGATAAATCATTGGCAGGGCTCCCCATACCAGATGAACATTCGGAGACTCTGCTTGATCACGGCGCTGAGTGGGGTCTTCAATAAGAGCTGCAAGCATCACGGGCGTGACTGTGCCAGCGGCAGCCTGATTGCCCTCATCTGCAGCCGCCATTCGGGTAATGATCAGCTGTATCATATTTCCCTCCTGAATAGCCTGAAAAACAGCAGTAAGGTCGAACATCAGTGAGGCGTTCTGAAACTCAGCAGTGAGCAGGTGAGTCATTCCCATATACGACAGGTCCGGCCATTGAGATGGGTCTATATTCGCGGCTCTTTCACGAGTCAGAGCATCTACTCTTTCATGGATTGTCCACCTTCTAAACGTTATTGCTCGTTCGTCTTCTGCACCAAGCGCTGCCAGATACATTTTTTGCAAGAACTCGATCTGCTTTTGCTTTTGCTCCACCATCTTAAATAGCTTTGGCAGACGTTCCTGATCCCCCTCCTCCAACTCAAAATTGACATGATTTATCCCTTTGATGATATTGCGCATATCTACAAGATTAGAAGCCATTTGCTCAGCAAATGCCATGGCACATGCATCGCCATCTTCTTCTGTTTCCGCCCTTTCGATATCATCAATAGCCCAGTCTCTGATTTTAAATTGAACTATCAACGTGTCATCATTTTCCCTCTTTACCGACAAGAATCTATAGGGTTTCAGATATAACTCCACGGAATTAGGTGTCTCAGAGTTCGTTGCTCCGGTGGTTTTAGCTGCAGAGCTTTTCATGTCCTCATCAGCAGAGGATGACGGACCAGAAGGTGGAGAAGTAGAGTTCCCGGAATCACAGGTTCGGCAGAACACCTCTTTGCCGCACCTCTTACAGGTACCGGGTGCAGCCAGCACTTGCACGCTAAGTAACAAAACAAATAAAGAAAGCCATCTCGATTGATGAATAAAATAATGATGCATATCTCAATTCGCCCTTAATAAAAAAACGAATATGAGCATAGACTAAAATTTTGCACTGCAAGCCAGGGAATTTCTTAAAGAAAGGCAAGCTCAGACCAAACCGATAATATGACAGCTCGCCCAGGATCAGAGGTCAGTTTATGATGCGGTCAAACCGCACTGTCAGAATCAGCAGAACAAACGTCTTCTGACGCCTGAGTCTGTGATGATTGCATTTATAGTCTTGTTACATCTTCGCTGAAAATGCACTATCGGGAAGATTACGATTAATCGAATGTTCGATATTGAGGATTGATAATAGAGGATCTTCGTTATTCTGAATATACGTTTGAGGAGCCACAAAAAAGTGTAAAGATAAATCAGCATTTTGCTCGTATTCACTGACCACATTCATAATGGCTGTGAGTGCATTCATTAAATTACTATGTTGATTATTAAAATGCAGTGGCAGAGGCAGGTGTATATCATTAAAAAGCATTGCTGGGGTTCCCCATACCAGATGAATATTCGTGGACTCTGAACAGCTGCTGTAACGATTGAAGGCTTCTGGAATAATAGCTGCAAGCATCACCGGCGTGACTGTGCCAGCGGCAGCCTGATTGCCCTCATCTGCTGCAACCGTTTGAGTAATGATCAGCTGTATCATATTTCCTTCCTGAATAGTTTGAAAAACAGCAGTAAGATCGATCATCAGTGAGGCGTTCTGAAACTCAGCAGTGAGCAGGTGAGTCATTCCCATATATGACAGGTCTGGCCATTGAGATGGGTCTATTTTCGCCGCTCTTTCACGAGACAGAGCCTCTACCCTAAAATGGATTGGCGTCTTTAACATTAGTGTCTGTCCGGCTCCCGCACTGCACGCTGCCAGATACATTTTTTCCAGGAACTCCATCTGCTTTTGCTTTTGCTCCACCATCTCAAATAGCTTTGGCAGACGTTCCTGATCCCCCTCATCTAACTTAAAATTGACATGATCTATCCCTCTGATATTGCTCATATCTACAAGATTAGAAGCAATTAGCTCAGCCAATCCCTTGGAAGATGCATTGCCATCTTCTTGTGTTTCTGCACGCTGGATAGCATCAATAACCCTACTTTGGACTTTAACCTGGACAATCAACGAATCACCATTTTCACCCTTCTCTACCGCCGAGAATCTATAGGGTATCGGATCAAACGCCTCGGGATCAGGTATCTCAGAGTTCGTTGCTCCGGTGGTGTTTTTAGCTGCAGAGCTTTTCATATCTTCATCAGCAGAGGATGACGGACCAGAAGGTGAAGTAGAGTTCCCGGAATCACAGGTTCGGCAGAAAAGCTCTTTGCCGCACCTCTCACAGGTACAGGGGGAAGCCAGCACTTGCACGCTAAGTAACAAAACAAATAAAGAAAGCCATCTCGATTGATGAATAAAATAAAGATGCATATACCAATGCGCCCTTAATAAAAAAACGAATATGAGCATAGACTAAAATTTTGCACTGCAAGCCAGGGCATTTCATAAAGAAAGGCAAGCTCAGCCCGAACCGATAATACGACAGCTCGCCCAGGATCAGAGGTTAGTATGCGGTCAAACCGCA
Organism: Endozoicomonas sp. ALD068; assembly: GCF_049310145.1. Classification (NCBI taxonomy): domain Bacteria; kingdom Pseudomonadati; phylum Pseudomonadota; class Gammaproteobacteria; order Oceanospirillales; family Endozoicomonadaceae; genus Endozoicomonas; species Endozoicomonas sp. ALD068. Next base: position 4,869,345 of record NZ_JBLYNU010000004.1, on the reverse strand, counting down.
CTGTCAGACTCAGCAGAACAAACGTCTCCTGACTCCTGAGTCTGTGAGGATTGCATTTAGTAAGTACCTAACCAGTTGGTTTCACATATTCTGGACGGCGGCTTTTTCCATCCTTCTGCGTTCCAACTCTGGTTGCGTAGCTACGGCTACGCGCCCGTCGTTGCGCCTTGAAGGATGAAAAAATCCACTCGCCAGAATATGCGAAACCAACTGGCCAGGTACTTAGTCTTATTACATCTTCGCTGAAAATGCGCTATCGGGAAGATTACGATTAATCGAATGTTCGATATTGGGGATTGATAATAGAGGATCTTCGTTATTCTGAATATACGTTTGAGGCGTCGTAAAAAAGTGTAAAGATAAATCAGCATTTTGCTCGTATTCACTGACCACATTCATAATGGCTGTGAGTGCATCCATTAAATCATGTTGATTAAAGCGCAGTGGCGGGGGCAGGTTCATATCATTATAAATCATTGGCGGGGTTCCCCATACCAGATGAATATTCGAAGACTCTGTTTGTTCACGGCGCCAAAAGAGGGCTTCTGGAATAAGAGCTGCAAGCATCACCGGCGTGACTGTGCCAGCGGCAGCCTGATTGCCCTCATCTGCAGCCGCCATTCGGGTAATGATCAGCTGTATCATATTTCCTTCCTGAATAGCTTGAAAAGCAGCAGTAAGATCGAACATCAGTGAGGCGTTCTGAAACTCAGCAGTGAGCAGGTGAGTCATTCCCATATACGACAGGTTTGGCCATTGAGATGGGTCTATATTCGCGGCTCTTTCACGAGTCAGAGCCTCTAATCTTTTATGGATTGTACTCCTTCGCATTATTGTCCGTTCGACTTCTGAACCATGCGCTGCCATAAACATTTTTTTCGAGAACTCGATCTGCTTTTGCTTTTGCCCCACCATCTCAAATAGCTTTGGCAGACGTTCCTGATCCCCCTCATCCAACTTAAAATTCACATGATCTATCTTGCTGTGATTGCCAATAGCTACAAGCTTAGAAGCAATTAGCTCAGCCAATGACTTGGTACATGCATCGCCTTCTTTCTCTACTGCTGCCCGCTCGATAGCATCAATAACACTCTCTCGGACTTTAACTTGAACAATCAACGAATCACCATTTTCACCTTTCTCTACCGACGAGAATCTGTAGGCTGGCAGATAAAACTCTTCGAGATCAGGTCTCTCAGAGTTCGTTGCTCCGCTGGTGTTTTTAGCTGCAGAGCTTTTCATATCTTTATAAGCACAGGATGACGGACCAGAAGGTGTAGAAGTAGAGTTCCCGGAATCACAGGTTCGGCAGAAAAACTCTTTGCCGCACCTCTCACAGGTAAAAGGTGCAGCCAGCACCTGTGCGCTAAGTAACAAAACAAATAAAGAAAGCCATCTCGATTGATGAATAAAATAATGATGCATACACTAATTCGCCTTTAATAAAAAAACGAATTTGAGCATAGACTAAAATTTTGCACTGCAAGCTAGGGAATGTCTTAAAGAAAGGCAAGCTCAGCCCAAACCGATAATATGACAGCTCGCCCGGGATCAGAGATCAGTTTATGATGCGGTCAAACCGCACTGTCAGAATCAGCAGAACAAACGTCTTCTGACTTCTGAGTCTGTGATGTTGACACTGATTGTCTTATTCCAGCGTCACAGTGGCTTATCATTGGCAAATCCGGCAACAGGAAGATTAGGATTAATCGAACTTTCGATATCGGAGATTGATGTCAGAGGATCTTCGTTATCCTGAATATACGTTTGAGGGATCAGAAAAAAGTGCAAGGATAAATGAGCATTGTGCTCGTTTTCATCAAGCACTTTCATAATAGCTATGAGTACGTTCATTAAATTATGTTGACTAACACGCACTGGCCGGGGCCCCATTAACAGGTGCATATCCGAAGACTCTGTATGATCGTTCATAGTGGGGGCTGGAATAATAGATCCAAGCATCGTAGGTCTGGCTTTGCCTGCGGCAGCCTGGTTGCTCTCATCTGTCACTGTTCGAGTAATGATCAGCTGTACCATATCTCCTTCCTGAATAGCCTTAAAAACAGAAGTAAGATCCATCATCAGTCGGGAATTCTGAAACCCAGCACTGAGCAGGTGAATCATTCCCGTATCTGACGGGATTGGCCATTGAGATAGCGCTATTTTCCCCGCTCTCTGATGAGTCAAAGCCTCTGCCCTCTCATGGATTGGTATCCTTTTTGTTTCTTCAGCTCCTGCACAAAGCTGTGCCTGATGTAGTCTTGGAAAAATCGTCATCTTATTTTTCTGCTGATCCCGCAACACCATTCGCTCTTGCATTTGATCACGCATCTCCACGGTATCAACTATCATATGATCGGTATTGGTGCTGCGAGCAATGGTTAACAGATTCTCAGCAATTGTCTTGGCAAATTCCCTGGCAAATGCATTGCCTCCTTCCCCCTCGGCAGCAGCCACAGCCGCTTCACTGATTTCAACTTGACTCATCAACGCATTTCCTTCCTTCAATAACAAGACGCTATACCTCGACGTATTCAAATCAGGGGAATCAGGTATCTCATCGTTCGTTGCTCCGGTGGCGTTCTTTCCGGCTGCAGAGCTTTTTAAATCTTCATCAGCGGAGGATGACGGACCAGAAGGCGCAGACGCAGACTTTCCGGAATCACAGTTTTGACAGAACATTTGCCCATCTTCACCGGGCTCGCTCTCTTTGCCGCAATTCTTACAGGGGGTAGCCGACACTTGCAGGCTAAACAACAAAACAGATAAAAAGAGCCATTGCGATAGATGAATAAAATTATGATGCATATCTCAATCTGCCTTTAATAGAAAAACGAATCTGGGCTTAGACTAAAATTTTTCTTTTCCAGTCAGAAAGCTTCTTAAAGAAAGGCTAGTCCTGCCTAACCCGATGATATGAGGGCGCTTCCGGGATCTGAGGTCAATTTATGATGTGGTCAAATCGCGTCATCAGAACAAACATCTTCTGACTCCTGAGTCTGTGATGGTTGCAGTTATTGTCTTATTCCAGCGTCACAACTGATCAGTGGCAGATCCGCTATCGGGAAGATTACGATTGATCCAATCTTCGATATTGGAGGATGGCAGTAGAGGATCTTCGTCGGGTGGAATAGACGTTTGTGGGATCAAATGAAAGTGTAGAGATGCATCATTATTGTGCGAGTTTTCAGCAACTACCTCCATGGTGGCTGTGAGTACGCTCATTAGGTTTTGTTGATTTACACGCAGCGGCTGCTGGGTTCCGATGAACAGGTGCATATCTGTAGACTCTGCATCACCCTCCGTAGCAGGGTCTGGAATAATAGCTCCATGAATCTCCAGCAGCCTGGTTGTGGCGGCTGCGGCAACCTGATTGCCCGCATCTGCTGCCACCATTTGAGCAGAAATGCTCAGTTGTATCATATCTCCTCTCTGAATAACCTGAAAAACAGAAGCAGGATCCATCGCCAGTTGTGAATTCTGAAACCCGACACTGAGCAGATAAACCTTTTTCATATATGACATGTTCGACGATTTAAATCGGTTTTCTTTCGAGTGTCTCTTACGGATCAAAGCTCTTACCTTTTCATGGATTGGCATCCTTTCTGTCTCTGTAGCTCCTGCACTAAGTTCTGCCTGATGCAGCCTTTGCATCATCTCCGGCTGTGCTTGCAGCGGAGCCCACGAGTCCATCAACTCTTTCCACAGCTCCCTGAACTCTAAAATGTTCGTCTTGTCCTGAGCAGGTATCTCATCGTTTGTTGCTTCGGTGGCCTTCTTTTCGGCGGCAGAGCTTTTCAAACCTTCATCAGAGAAGGATGGCGGATCATGGGGTGGAGAAGCAGACTTTCCGGAATCACAGGTTTGGCAGAACATTTGCCCATCTTTACCGGGCTCGCTCTCTTTGCCGCAAAGCTTACAGTGGGTAGCCGACACTTGCAGGCTAAATAACAAAACAGATAAAAAGAGCCATCGCGATTGATGAATAAAATCATGATGCATATCTCAATCCGCCTTTAATAGAAAAACGAATCTGAGCTTAGACTAAAAATTTTCCTTCACAGCCGGAAAATTTCTTAAAGAAAGGCTCGTCCCGTCCGGCCCGATGATTTGAGGGGCTCTTCCGGGAGCGAAGGTTAATTCATGATGTGGTCAAATCACGTCATCAGAACAAACGTCTTCTGATTCCTGAGTCTGTGATGATTGCACTTATTGTCCTCTCACAGCTTCGGTGACAATGCGCTATCAGGAAGATTACGATTAATCGAATGTTCGATATCGGGGATTGATGATAGAGGATCTTCGTTAATCTGAATATTGATTTGAGGGCTTAGAAAAAAGTATAAAGATAAATCGGCACCGTGCTCGTATTCACCAGCCACCTCCTTAGCGGCTATGAGTATGTTCATTAAATTTTGTTGATTAACATGCAGTGGCTGCTGGGTCCCGATTAACACGTGCATATCCATAGACACTGTATCATCGTCTGTAGCAGGAGCTGGCATAATTGCGCCAAGCATGAACAGCCTGGTTGTGCCTGCGGCAGCCTGATTACCCTCATCTGCTGCCACCCTTTGAGTAACGATAAGCTGTATCATATTTCCTTCCTGGATAGCCCGAAAAACAGAAGTAAGATCCATCATCAGCAGGTCATTCTGATACTTAATACTGAGCAGGAGAGTCATTCCCGCATCTGACAGGTCTGGCCATTGAGATGGGTCTATTTTCGTGGCTCTTTCGCGAGTCAAAGCTATTGCCTTTTCATGGATTGGCATCTTTTCTTTCTCTATAGCGCCTGAACCAAGCGCTGCCTGATGCAGTTTTTGCATCATCTCCTGCTGCTCTTGCAGCTGATCCCGCACCTCCATCTGCTTGAAGTCACGTATAAAAAATGCCAGGGAGTTATGCAGTTCTTGATTATCCTGCACCTCTAACTGCTTTTGAAAGTGACGTATAAAAAATGCCAGGGACTTATGCAGATGTTGATGATCTCGCCTCTCCTTTTTCTGATGACAGTGATGCTCCTCCTTGAAACTGATGTCCAGCTGATTCACCTTCAGGTTTCTGGCAATCTTTGCCATATTCTGAGCAAGTACTTTAGCAAGTGACTTGGCATATGCATTGCCATCTTTTCGCTCAAAAGCATCTACAGTCCTGTCACTGACTTCAACTTGAACATTCAACAGATCTTCATTTTCATCACTCATTACCCAGATCCCGAAGGGTGACGAATCTGACTCTGAGTGAGCAGATAACTCATCGTTCGTCGCCTCAGTGGCATTCATTCTGGCTGCGGATCTTTTCAAACCTTTATCAATAGTGGATAACGGACTGGGAGGTGGAGAAGTAAGTTTCCCGGAATCACAGGTTCGGCAGAACATTTGCCCATCCTTACCGGGTTCACTCTCTTTGCCGCAATTCCTGCAGGGGGTAGCCAGCACTTGCAGGCTAAATAATAAAACAGATAAAAAGAGCCATCTCGATTGATGAATAAAATAAGGATGCATATCTCAATCAGCCCTTAATAAGAAACGAATGTGAGCATAGACTAAGTATTCAACCATACGAAATCATATTTTCTGAATTATTGTTCAGGCACTCTGACTACGTTGCAACTTGCAGAAAGGCCAGTCCCGCCCAACCATCCCGTCAGCATAGAACAGAGTCATCAGAACAAACGTCTTCTGACTCCTGAGTCTGTGATGATTGCACTGATAGTCTTGTTACAGCTTCGGCGACAATGCGCTATCGGGAAGATTACGATTAATCGAATGTTCGATATCGGGGATTGATAATAGAAGATCTTCGTTATCCTGAATATACGCTTGGGGGGGCAGAAAAAAGTGTAAGGATAAATTGTGCTCGTTTTCAGCGAGTATATTCATAATGGCTGTAAGTGTGTTTATTAAATTATCTTGATTAACATGCAGTGGCAGGGTTCCCAATAACAGATGCATATTTATAGGCACTGTTTGAGCGTTCATAAAAGGGTTTGGAATAATAGCGCCATGCATCACGGGCATCACGGGCATCACTGTGCCTGCTTCAGCCTGATTGCCTTCATCTGCTACCGTCGTTTGAGTAACGATCAGCTGTACCATATTTCCTTGCTGAATAGCGTTAAAAACAGAAGTAAGATCGATCGTCAGTGGTGAATTCTGAAACTCAGCACTGAGCAGGTGAGCCATTCCCATATCTGACAAGTCCGGCCATTGAGATGGGTCTATTTCCGCAGCTATTTTACGACTCAGAGATTCTGCCTTTTCATGGATTGGTGTCTTTATTAGTCTCACTGAAACAGTATCTTCACTAAGCAACGCCTGATGCAGTTTTAACAAGAACTTCAACTGCGTTTGCCTCAGCTTTAACCTCCCCAATTGCTTTTGCCCTTGCCCCGCTACCTCCAATAGCTTTTGTGCTTGCTCCACTATTCCCAACAGGTTTTGCAGACGGTCCCTATCCTCCCGCTTATCCAATAACGTTGGGGAGCCTCCCTCTTCCCGCTCAACTTTCAGAACATCCAACTTAATGAGATCGTAAAGATCTATGAGATTCAGAGCAATTAGATCTGCCAATGTGGCATACACATCGTAATCGTCATCTTCCCGCTCAAATTTCAGAATATCCAACTTAATGAGATCGTAAAGATTTATGAGATCCAGAGCAATTAGCTCAGCTAATGTGGCATGCAAATCGCTATCTTCCCGCTCAGCGGCATAAACAAGCATGCTACCGATTTGAACTCGGGCAATTAACTCATCATTGTCGTCCTTCTCTAAGAACAGGAAATTATAGTTTACCGGATATAACTCGGGAGCAGGTATCTCAGAGTTCGTTGCTCCGCTGGTATTTTGAGCTGCAGAGCTTTTCAGACCTTCATCAGCGGAGGATGACGGATCAGGTGGTGGAAAAGCAGACTTCCAGGAATCACAGGTTTGGCAGAACATTTGCCCATCCTTACCGGGCTCACTTTCTTTGCCGCAATTCCTGCAGGGGGTAGCCAGCACTTGCAGGCTAAATAATAAAACAGATAAAAAGAGCCATCTCGATTGATGAATAAAATAAGGATGCATATCCCAATCAGTCCTTAATAAGAAACGAATGTGAGCATAGACTAAAATTTCGCCTTTCCAGCCAGAAAATCGCTTAAAGAAAGGCCAGTCCCGCCCAACCATCCCGTCAGTATAGAACAGAGTCATCAGAACAAACGTCTTCTGACTCCTAAATGTGTGATGATGGCAGTTATTGTCTTATTCCGACGTCAAAAGGCCTTACTTAGTGGCAAATCCGCTAACAGGAAAATTAGGATTAATAGAATTCTCAATATTGGGGATTGATGACAGTGGATCTCCGTTATCCTGAATGTTGATTTGAGGGCTAAGAAAAAAGTGTAAAGATAAATCAGCATTGTGCTCGTGTTCACTGACTACATTCATAACGGCTGTGAGTGCGTTCATTAAATTATCTTGATTAACATGCAGTGGCGGGCTTCCCAATAACAGATGCATATCTGCAGACTTTGTTTGACCTGCCATAAAAGGGTTTGGAATAATAGCGGCGAATATCAGAGGCGTAACTGTGCCTTCGGCAGTCTTATTGCCCTCATCTGCTACCGCCATTCGAGTAATGATCAGCTGTATCATGTTTCCTTGCTGAATAGCTTGAAAAACAGAAGTAAGATCCATCATCAGTGGGGAATTCTGAAACTCAGCAGTGAGCAGGTGGACCATTCCCATATCTGACAGGTCCGGCCATTGAGATGGGTCTATTTTCGCGGCTCTTTCACTAGTCAGATTTTCTACCCTTTCATGGATTGGCATCTTTACTATTTTTGTTCCTTCAGCAGCTCCTGCACTGAGCACTGCCTGGTGAATTTTTTGCGCGAGCTCCAACTGCTTTTGCTTTTGCTCCACCATCTTCGATATTTGTTGCAGTCGAGTCCCCTCCACAAACTTGATTTTCAGATGATCCACCTTCATATGACCAGCAAGATTTATCTGACTTTGAGCAATATACTCAGCCAATGCATCGCCATTTCCTCGCTCAAAAGCATCGATAGCCAAGCCACTCAATTGAGCTTCAACAACAAGCACATCATCATTTTCATCCGCGTCAAACGACAAGATCCTGAAAGGTAAAAACTCGGGAAAAGGTTTCTCGGAGTTCGTTGCTCCGGTGGCGTTTTTAGCTGCAGAGCTTTTCAAACTTTGATCAGCGGAGGATGACGGATCAAGAGGCGGAGAAACAGACTTGCCGGAATCACAGGTTCGACAGAACATTTGTTCGTCCTTCCCGTGCTCAATTTCTTTGCCGCAATTTTTACAGGGTGTAGCCAGCACTTGCAGGCTGGATAACAAAACGAATAAAGAAAGCCATCTCGATTGATGAATAAAATAATAATGCATATCTCAATTCGCTCTTAATGAAAGACCGAACTTGAGCTTAGATTAAAATTTTGCACTGCCAGCCAAAAAGTCTCCTCCAATATGAAATGAGCTTGGAGGTGAACCCGATTTCCAATTTGAAAAAGCAGGAAACTTCCGCAGAAACCATTACCGGCGAACGGCGAAAAAAAATTGCTTTGAAGACTCTGTAACTGACCAGAGGTTGCGCGTCAGTCTGGCAGACGGTTTAATCGCTGTCAGCGTAGAGAAGAGTCAGCAGAACAAACGTCTTCTGACTCCTAAGTGTCTGATGATTGCCGTTATTGTCTTATTCCGACGTCAAAAGGCTTTACTTGGTGGTAAATCCGCTAACGGGAAGATTAGGATTAATCGAATTCTCGATGTTGGGGATTGATGATAGAGGATCTTCGTTAACCTGAATATTGATTTGAGGGCTCTGAAAAAAGTGTAAAGATAAATCAGCATTTTGCTCGTTTTGACCCGCTATCTCTATTGTGGCTACGAGTACGTTCATTAAATTTTGTTGATTAACAAGCAGTGGCTGCTGGGTTCCGATTAACAGGTGCATATCCGCAGACTCTGTATCAACGTTCATAGCAGGGTCGGGAATAATAGCGCCAAGCATCAACCAGGTAGGTATGACTGCGGCAGCCTGATTGCCCTCATCTGCTGCCACGTTTTGAGTAATAATCAGCTGTATCATATTTCCTTCCTGAATAGCCTGAAAAACAGAACTGAGATCCATCATCAGTTGGTCGTTCTGAAACTCAGTACTAAGCAAGAGAGTCATTCCCATAGCTGACAGGTCAGGCCATTGAGGTGGTTCTATTTTCATGACGCTCTCACGAGTCAAAGCTCTTGCCTTTTCATGGATTGGTCTCTTTTCTGTCTCTGCAGCTCCTGCACCAAGCGCTGCCTGATGCAGCTTTTGCATCATCCCTGTTTGCTCTTCCTCACCCCGACGCTTCATTTGCTTTTCACATTGATAGATAAAATATGCCAGGGACTTATGCCAGTGTCGATGATCCCACTGCTCCTTTCTCTTATGACCGTGATGCTCATCCTCGAAACTCATGTCCAGTTGATCCACCTTCATGTTTCTGGCAATCTTGTCCATAATCATAGCGAGCAACTTGGCAAGAGCCTTAGTATATGCTTTGCCATCTTTCCGCTCAAAAGCATCCATAGTCTTATCAGTGACTTGAACTCGAGCCATCAACACGTCTTCATTTTCATCTTTCGCTAACAAGATCCTGAAGGGTAACGGATCTAAACATGAGGGGGCAGGTATCTCATCGTTCGTTGTCATGGTGGCGCTCTTTTTAGCTGCGGAGCGTTTCAAACGTTTATTAGTGTGGGATGACCGACTGAGGGCTGGATAAGTAAGTTTTCCGGAATCACAGGTTTGGCAAAACATTTGCCCATCCTTACCGGGCTCGCTCTCTTCGCCACAATTTTTACAGGGGTTAGCCGACACTTGTATGCTAAATAACAAAATAAATGAAAGAAGCCATCTCAATTGATGAATAAAATAATGATGCACATCTAAACCCTTCCTTAATAAAGAAACGAATGTGAGCATAGACTAAAATTTTGAACTGCCAGCCCGAAAATTTGTTCAAATAAAGTTGAGTCCCGTCCGACCCGATGATGTGAGGGACTCTTCTAAAGACCTTGCTTGGTGGCAAATCCGCTAACGGGAAGATTAGGATTAATCGAATTCTCGATATTGGGGATTGATGATAGAGGATCTTCGTTATCTTGAATATTCATTTGAAGGCTCTGAAAAAAGTGTAAAGATAAATCAGCATTTTGCTCGTTTTGACCCACTATCTCTATTGTAGCTATGAGTACGTTCATTAAATTTTGTTGATTAACATGCAGTGGCTGCTGGGTTCCGATTAACAGGTGCATGTCCGCAGACTCTGTATCACCGTTCATAGCAGGGTCGGGAATAATAGCACCAAGCATCAACCAGGTAGGTATGCCTGCGGCAGCCTGATTACCCCCATCTGCTGCCACCGTTAGAGTAATAATCAGCTGTATCATATTTCCTTCCTGAATAGCCTGAAAAACAGAAGTAAGATCCATCATCAGTTGCTCGTTCTGAAATTCAGTACTTAGCAGGAGAGTCATTCCCATACCTGACAGGTCAGGCCATTCAGGTGGTTCTATTTTCGTGGCGCTCTCACGAGTCAAAGCTCTTGCCTTTTCATGGATTGGCCTCTTTTCTGTTTCTGCAGCTCCTGCACCAAGCGCTGCCTGATACAGTTTTTGCATCATCCCCGTTTGCTCTTCCTTAAACCGCCCCCTTATTTGCTTATGAAATTGACGGATGAAAAATACCAGACAATCATGCCGGTGTTGATAATCCAGCCCCTCCTTTTTCTTACGATTGTGATGCTCTTCCTGGAAAGTCATTTCCAGTTCATTCAGATTCATTTTCCCGGCAATCTTTGTCATATACCGAGCAAGCAATTTGGAAAGTGTTGTATATGCATTGTCATCTTTGTGATCAAAAGCATCGAAAGTCTCGTCGCTGAGTTGAATCCGGGCATTCAACACATCTTCATTTTCATCATTCACCAACAAAATCCTGAAGGGTGATGACGGGGGCGCAGGTATCTCATCGGTCGTTGGCTCAATGGCGTTCTTTATAGCAGCCGAGCCTTGCAAAGCTTCATTAGCGGGGGATGACGGACTGGGAGGAGGAGCAGTAAGTTTTCCGGAGTCACAGGTTTGGCACAACATTTGCCCTTCCTTACCGGGCTCGCTCTCTTTGCCGCAATTTTTACAGGGTGCAGCCAGCACTTGCAGGCTAAATAACAAAACCAATGAAAGAAGCCATCTCGATTGATGAATAAAATAACGACACACGTCTGAATCCGTCTTTAATAAAAAAACGAATGTGAGCATAGACTAAAAATTTGAACTGTCAGCCCGTAAATTTGTTCAAATAAAGTTAAGTCCCGCCCAACCCGGTGATATGAAGAGCTCGTCCAGGATCGGAGTTTGCCGGCGTCAGCTTTTTCCCAGGCCTGCTGGCAGAAGATCGGGCGATTTAATTTTACTCCAGGAGTGGCTGGAGACTAGTCCAGACATTTTCGAGCAGTTTTGGCTGTGCTTCGGCAGTTGGGTGAATTCCATCAGGCTGATTCAAGTCACTATTACCCGCTACTCCTGCCAGAAAGAAAGGCACAACAGTCAGGTTATAGGTTTTGCCCAGTTCCTGAAAAATATTTGTAAATTTACGGGTATAGAGCGGACCATAATTGGGAGGGATCTGCATCTCAAAAAGGACGGTTCTGACTTTCTTGGCCTGAGCCATTTTAATCATTTTTTCAAGATTCTGTTTCGTACTCTTTAGAGAAGTACCCCGCAGTCCGTCGTTTGCCCCTAATTCCAATAGCACGAGGTCAGGCTTATATTTATCCAGTGTCGTTTTTATCCGACTCAAGCCTCCTGCTGTTGTCTCACCACTGATACTGACATTGACCACTTTCCAGTCGGGGTTGGTTTGTTGCATTTTTTGCTGTAATAAATAAACCCAGCCTTGATTAATTTCAATACCGTAAGCCGCACTGAGACTGTCGCCATAAACCAGCAGTGTTTTCTCAGTGGCAGCGGATGCGCTCCAGCTCAGTGCAAAACATCCGATAAGCAACCATGAACGTATTAAAAGGCACAAGCGAAGAAAACTATGTTGTGTCATCTTCGAATATGAACGCGGGCAACGAAAACTATTTTTCACGGAACACAACCGCCCAATAACAATTAATTTAAACATCGGCAAACAACTGCGTATGACCATTAGCACAGAATCCTCCATTGCCGTTTCGGCACAATCCCTGAGTAAAACAGTGACAGCCCAGAGTGGTTCGCTCACCATCTTGTCCGGACTCGATCTCAAGATCAAGTCCGGAGAGTCTGTCGCCATCATCGGGACTTCAGGGTCCGGAAAATCCACTCTGTTGGGCATTCTTGCCGGTCTTGATCGGCCTACTGAAGGCGAGGTGGCTCTGGCTGGTAACCGGATTGATCATCTCGATGAAGACGGCAGAGCCCGGGTCAGGGCCGATCACACCGGTTTTGTTTTTCAGTCTTTCCATCTTCTGCCTAATCTGACGGCTCTGGAAAACGTCATGTTACCCCTGGAACTGGCAGGAAAAGAGAACGCAGAGGCAGATGCCAGAACGTTACTCGACAGGGTGGGTTTATCTGAAAGGCTGAGCCACTACCCAAAACAGCTATCCGGCGGAGAGCAGCAGCGGGTTGCCATTGCCAGAGCTTTTGCCGGGCAGCCGGAGATATTGTTTGCTGACGAACCGACGGGCAACTTGGATGAGAAAACCGGGGAAAGCATTATCGACTTGCTCTTCGAGGTGAACCGTGAGAACAAAACGACACTGGTTCTGGTGACTCACGATTTGCAGTTGGCCCACCGCTGTCAACGAGTTTTAAAGTTGACCCGGGGGCATCTGGAAGAAGAGATAGCCAAAGCGAAGGCTGAAGAAAAGCAAGTTGAACATCCCGGAGCACTGAAATGAGTCAAAGTCTTTTGCTTTCGTGGCGTTTTCTGCTGAGGGACTGGCGATCCGGTGAACTCTGGCTGTTGATGTTATCCCTTCTGATGGCCGTGAGCGTCAGCACCTCTATTGCGATTTTCAGTGACAGGCTTCAGCTTTCATTGGGTCGACAGGTAGCCGAAGTGATGGGTGCGGATCTGGTCATCAGCAGTTCCAAAAAGCTGTCTGAACAGGTCAGTCAGGCCATAGAGAACGAACCTGTTGAACAAGCCACTGTTCTGGAATTTCCGTCGGTGGTTATGGCTGGAGACCAGATGCAGCTGGTGTCAGCAAAAGCAGTCACCCTTAATTATCCTCTGCGTGGACACATGCGAACGGCTGATCAGCCTTTTGTAGCGGATGAAGTGACTGAGGATACGCCCGGAGAAGGAGAAGTCTGGTTGGAACCCAGACTGTTTCCACTATTGGAAGTGGAAGTGGGCGACACCCTTCTGCTAGGGGAAGCAGAGTTCAAAGTCGCGCGAGCGATCACTCTGGAAACCGATCGTGGCAGTGGCTTTTACAGTCTGTCACCCCGTCTGATGTTTAACATCAACGATCTGGATGCGACTGGAATTATTCAGCCGGGAAGTCGGGTTCACTGGAAAACATTGATTGCAGGTGAAGCAGAACAGCTGGCCATATTTAAAAGTAAGGTTGAGCCCCTTTTATCCGACAGCGAAAAACTGAATCTGGCAGAAGACGATCGTGAAGACCTGCGCGGTTCTGTCGTCCTGTTAAAGCAGTTTCTGGGACTGGGCAGTATTGCGGCCATGCTTCTGGCCGGTATTGCGGTTGCTATGTCCAGCCGTCGATTTGCTGAACGACGCTTTGATGGTATCGCAGTGATGCGGTGCATGGGCGCACAGCAGAATCAGCTTATGCAGATTTTTGTCGGAGAACTGCTCTGGATGGCTGTTCTGGTTTCAATACCCGGTGTCATCATTGGCTGGCTGTTACAGGCGGGGGTGGTCAAACTGCTGGCGAATGTTTTGCCCCCATGGCTCCCTGAGGCCGGTCCTGTGCCCATGATAGTGGGTGGTTTGACCGGCATTATTACACTGGTCGGATTTGGCCTGGCGCCATTACTGAGACTGAGGGACGTTACGCCACTGAGGGTACTCAGGCGTGAGCTGACACCAGCCGCCGCAAGCGTCTGGTCGGTGTATGGGTTGTCTCTGATTACCATGCTGATGCTGCTCTGGTATCACACAGGCCAGTTGTTGATGACAGTGGGAATGATTCTTGGAGTCAGCGCCGTCATATTACTCATCACGCTGGCGATCAAAGCCGGACTAACAAGCGTTCATCGTCGCTTGTCTGGGCAACCCGTACCCATGCCCTGGCGGCTTGGTCTGAAACGTCTGCTTCAGGAACAGGGACAAACGTCTGCCCAGTTAACAGCTTTCACCCTGACGTTCATGGCTATGGCTCTGGTGCTTTTGGTAAGAACGGATTTGCTGGAACGCTGGCAACAACAATTACCTGAGAAAACCCCCAACTACTTTGCGATCAATATTCAGCCAGCAGAAGTGAAATCCTTTCAGAACTTCTTGCAGAGCAATGATATAAACGGAACCACTCTCTATCCTATGGTTCGGGGTCGACTGATTGAAATCAATGGACTCTCGGCCAAAGAGGCTGTTTCAGAAGAGCAGAGGAATCATAACTCCCTGCATCGTGAGCTGAACATGACCTGGTCAGACCAGCCCTCATCTGAAGTCGAGGTAGTGGCAGGGGAGTGGTGGCAACCGGGTGATACCGGTGAGATTTCCATTGAGAGGTCTATTGTTGAGCATCTGGGGGTTGGGTTGGGTGATGAACTGACGTTTATGATTGCAGGTACTAAAGTGACTGCCAAAGTCACCAGTATCAGGGAAGTTCAGTGGGAGTCTTTCCAACCCAACTTTTACATGATTTTGCCAGAAGCCTCGCTGAAAGGTTTGCCAGCGACCTGGCTGAACAGTTTTTATCTGCCACAGCAGGATCGGCTGGTGTTGAATGAACTGGTTCGACAGTTTCCAACCATCAGTCTGCTGGATATGGACGCTGTTATCAGTCAGGTGCAGGTGATGCTTGAGCAATCCATTCTTGCGGTGGAAGCCATGCTTCTGGCGCTATTACTGGCGGGTTTACTGGTTCTGGCATCGGCCATAGAAGCCAGTCTTGATACCCGACTGCGTGAAGGGGCTCTGATTCGATCTCTGGGTGGCAGCAGAAAGCAACTTGTGATCATGCAGGTAGGCGAGTTTTTCATTCTGGGGGCATTCTCCGGCATGATGGCTGTGGTGGGCACAGAAATCTGTAGCGGGTGGTTGAATGTGCAGGTCTTTGAGCTATCCTGGCAGCCAGCTATCTGGCTCTGGTTTACGCTTCCCATTGTCAGTGCCTTGCTGATTGGCCTATCGGGCTGGCTTGGCATCAGACGTGTGCTAAGGCAGTCGCCTGGCGTTGTTCTCAAGTAGTTTTATGTTGCAAAACTTCAACAGCTCGTTCCCACGGCGAAGAGAGTTTCGCGACACCCTCAGAGCGTGAGAACGAGTTGTTAGAGTTTTGCTGTTAGAGTTTTGCGACACCCACTGGTTGGCAGGGAGTGATTCATTGATGAGCTGGTTGTTTTTTGATCAGTTCTTCAATGAAGCCAGATTCAGAGGAAGTTTCTCACTTATCCACAGTTCATTCAGGGGTTTGATCAGGGTTTTTGTGGAAAAGTGGATAACTTTTTTGAAGCAGTGGTTTTTCCGGTCATCTGTGCCTTCTGTTCAGATGCTGGAAAACGGGTCGATTTTCTCTATGGGCATTTATGATGTCCATGTTACAGTGATTTTACGGATCACTTTCTGAACGCTGTCGAAGTGATCTTCATCCGCAGTATTGCTCAAGCCTGAAGACAGCCGTAAGTCTTCTGATAACGAGTTCCGGGTGTTCTATATGGACTGAGGAGACACTCCATGACTGATCAGGAAGAAGCTTATCTATCCCTTTTGTGTCTGCGCAACAGCACTTTTCGGATTGCTCAGTTGTATTGGACCTATATCAAGCTTCGTTCCCTGACGGGGCAGGCTCCTCCCATTCTTATCATTATGCTGAGTGTCCTCTGGGAAAAGCAGCAGGGACTCCATAACAGACTGCTGGCGGCTTACCCGGAAGATATGGCCGTTGAAAAATGGCATGGACAGGATGAAATGAATGATCGATTGGGTGATATGAGCCGGGAGACCCAGGAAGATCTTCAGAGAATTTGCCAGACAGAAATGCAGATGCTGCAACTGGTCGGCATGATGATGAAGCAATAGCGATCCAGTGGAATTGATATTCTTCCCACCTTAAAGAGCGTTTCGCAAAGCTCCTGCAACTCGTTCCCGCCAGGCGTGGGAACGCATCCCCCCGAAAACCGGCCTCTAGAGTTTGAGATAGCGGATGGGTACCAGAGTTTTACCTGCAACCTGTGGATAACTTGTTGGATAACTGTGTCTTTGTTGTGGTTTTTTATGGTAGTTTTCCCCAATTGACTGTCCCATGGGCTTTGTCTGATCTGAGAGCTAGCTATACTCCGCTCTTCTGAACGGATAGGGAATTTTATGAACCGGTTTACTTTTTCTTCCGGCAGTCTTTTTTTGATACTTCTCTTTTTGGCAACCTGGGTCAATGCTTCCTATTGGGTCGGGGTCAGTAAAGCAGACATCACAGGCTCGGCAGTAGGCAGTGGCATGATGGGATATGCCGACAGCAGCCAGATAAGTGCTGGAATCAATGATCGGCAGTGGGCCAGAGCCTTTATAGTGAGTCAGGGAAGAGAGAGCCATCGTCTTGCTATTGTGGTCATTGATGCGGGAGCGGTTTTTGCCAGTGTTTATCAGGCGGTTCTAACTCGGTTGGAACAAGAGTTTGGTTCTCTTTATAACCGCCACAACGTCATCCTGTCAGCGACTCATACCCACAGTGCCGCAGCCGGTCAGTCTCACCATTTTCTATACAATATGCCCTATGGCGTATTCGATGACCGGGCTTTTGAAAAGATGGTGTCGGGCATTATCCAGGCCATCAGGATGGCCCATGAAGACCTTGCTCCTTCTGAGATCCGGATGAAAACGGGGTTATTGGACAATGCCAGCCGCAATCGGTCCCTGTCTGCCTATGAAAACAATGTAGATGCCAGCCGGCGAGGTTCTATTGACCGGTTTGTTCAGCAACTCAGGTTTGCCCGGGGCGGTAGGCCATTAGGTGCTATCACCTGGTTTGCAACCCATGCAGTCTCCTATCCCCGCAGTAATCTCCTGTTGAGCAGTGACAACAAAGGCTATGCCAGCTGGGCTTTTGAACGCTATGCAAAGTACAACTGGGGAGTGGATTCTTTCATTGCAGCCTTTCCACAAACCAATGCCGGGGACATGACACCTAACCTGAATCTTGATGGCACCGGGCCCGGCAAAACGCCCGAAGAAAATGTCAGGGAGATCGGTCAAAGACAGTTTAAAAAAGCCCTGGAACTTTTTAATGCCAGAGGCAACAGAGTTTATGGACCCATTGAGTCGGTGCATAACTGGGTGGACTTTTCCAACTACGAAGTCCGGCAAGAATATTCAGGGCAGCAGAAGCAAGTAACAACCTGCAATCCAGCTATGGGATACAGTTTTGCCGCAGGCACGGAAGATGGTCGGCCGCCCTATTTTGTGAGGTTGTTACTTGGGGCCTATGAAGGCCGCAAGAATGAGCAATGGTGGATCAGAATGGTAACCGATTTTCTGACCTCGCCGTCCGAACAAGAACTGATATGTCAGAAGCCCAAGCCGGTCATGCTGTCATTGGGAAGTCGGAAAAACTTTCACTATTTCAATGATGTGTTTCCCTCAGGCAATATGCACCGGGAAGTCATTAACCAGCCCTGGGTCCCCGAAGTCCTGCCCTTGATGCTGGCTCGGCTGGGCAATTTTCAGATTGCTGCCTTGCCTGTTGAGCCGACAGTTATGGCTGGAAGACGGCTTCGAAAAAGATTGTCAAAACTTTCAGGGATTCCTGACAGGCATATTGTCATCGCCGGGTATTCCAACGATTATGCCAGCTATTTGACCACAGCAGAGGAGTTCTACAAACAGCACTATGAGGGAGCATCCACCTTATTCGGTCCATGGGAGCTCAGTGCCATGATTCAGGCTTTTTCAAGTCTTTCCAGGCAATTGAGTAAAGAGGAGCAGCCTCCTTCGGATGAAGCAATGCCGTTGGATTTGAGTTATCTGTACGACGATGTTCGTATGGATAACATCCCGGAAAAAGAACATAGCCAATACGGAAGTATAATAACTGACAGTCAGGATAATATTCACTCAGGCCAGTCAGTGAAGCTTCAATATATTGCATCACACCCAAGATCAGGCATGGATCTCGATAGTTTTTTTTATGTGCAGAGGAAGAATGACTGCACAGGATCATGGGATACAGTTGCCACAGATGATGACTGGACTACCCGGTTCCAATGGCAGGCGGGAGTGGCTACCGTCGAGTGGATACCCGATATGTACGACAAAGAAGGTTTATATCGCATTGTCATTCGCGGTGAATATTACACGGTCATTCCCAGAGGACGTTTACTGAAAAAACACTATGAGTCGATATCAGGGGAATTCTATTATTCTGCTCATGATCCTGACGCCCACTCGAGATCTTTACTCAATACTTTTTCAGGATTGGAAAGAGGTCGTTCCTGTGAAAGATAAAATGAGCAGGAAATAAGGTAGCGGCTTACTTTGAGTTTCCACCTTTTAGCAGGTTTTTGAACTGAACGGCAAAATCCTGCTGGTTTTGCCTGTTATCAGGCGGCAGGGGGGATTCATCAAACCTGTGAATCAAATTGACTTGCTGGTTGGTGACTCCCAGCAATATATCTTTTTCGCCTATACGAATCAGACAGACCCTGGCCTGGCTGGAAACCGGAACGCTTGAGACTACTTTTATTCCCTGGCCAACGGCGGGTGTGCCTATGTTCAATTTCTTTACGATCCAGGCCAGGGCAAATATCAGCACAATGACAAAAAACAGAGGCGCAATAACCTGAGTGAGACTCAGGTCGGCTGGCTTGTCTGTTGTTACTTCTGCAAAAGCAATCGCTGAAAAACCGGACAGTAAAAGCAGATTGAGCCCATAAGGATATTTTTTAAATCCTGAGAGCAAAGAAAGACTTTTCAGATAAAAAAACAGTTTTTTCACGCAGCCTCCTGCTCGCGCTTGAATGGTCCACGCACCTTCATTCCATTCTTATCATATTCACGGGAAAGCATGAAGCGAAAATTCCAGGAGAGAGCCTGCATAATCCAAAGCAGTACAGCTTTGTGTGCAGGCACATCATTGAAGGGTAATGCTGTCATGTCTACTGTATTAAGTCTTGTTGACCAATAATGTGCCGAAGATAAACAATAGTAGTAACTCAACGATATAAATGGGAGTGATCATCGTTCTGGATAATCCACATGACAGATGGCATTGGCATGACTGTCTACACTCAGGCTCAGGCTGGCATCGCTGATGGTAAAGAGGTTACCGATGAAAAAACCTGACATTACCAAAGGGAAACTCCGGGAGTCCATTTTTAATCTCGGGGAGGCTATCCGTAACCGGGACTGGACAACGCTGGAAGCTCTGGATACTGAAGCCCGTCAGGTAATTGAAGAAGCTCTGGAAAGTGGCTCAGCCCCCTCCGAAGAGGTGAAGGCGCTTCTCAAAGAGCTCCAAGCGCTCTACCGGGAAATGATATTGGCCTGCCAGCTGGAACGAGATCGTGTACAGGAACAGCTGGCGGTCAGCAAACGTCGTCAGGAAGCCATTGAGGGCTATCAGAAAAGTAACAAGAGATGAAGTTGATCGGTTCTGAATCCTGCAAACATTCATTTGAAAAACTGGCCATGGCTCAATTAAAATGCGCCCTTGATCTCAGAGCAGTGGGCTGGTTAGTCTATAAATTCAACGGACTCCAGGTTTTTTACAGGCAAATTAATGGTTCTAAGTTTCACTTCACATCCCAGCCCTAACTTTGATGACCGGGAAATTCCAGTAGAGTTTCTGATCTTGCATTATACGGCTGTGGATCTCCAGGGTACGCTGGACATCGTCTCGAGTAAGGGGTGTGAGGTTTCAGCTCACCTGGTAATTGATCTGGACGGTACCGTCTTCGAGCTGGTCAGTTGCCTGAATGGTACGGCTCACAGAGCCTGGCATGCAGGCGTCAGCCGCTGGCAGGAAAAAGAAACATTCAACGATTTTGCCATTGGAATAGAGTTGGTTAACTTCAATGGGAATGTTTTCCCTTTCACCGATGCACAATATTCTGCTCTGAAAGATGTGATTCAACACTTGCAGAAGCACTACCCGAGTTTGAATGATCCACAACGGATTCTTGGCCATGAACAGATAGCCGGTTTCAGGGGAAAGGCTGATCCGGGTTGTTACTTTGATTGGGATCGTTTTTTTAGCGATAGCTATCCTGACCAACCCCGACCCGTACGCGAATCAGTTTGCCCGAAGGAGCTTCAGGCTTCGCTTAAAAGACTTCAGCCACTGGAACCTGACGATAGAGAGCAGCGAGTGCTCTTCTGGCAAAGTATTAACGAGTTAACAGAAACGTCGGTCAGACTGATTCAGAAGGAGGCCGGGTCTCGTTCATAAGTAAAGTCTTTGGCATTACGAGTGATAATAGCTTCTGCGCCAGCCTGAATTGCAGAAGCATGAAGCACACTGTCTTCGTAATCGCTAAAAGAGCTGGCTAAAAAGGGAGAGCGGTCAAGAAGTACGTTCAGGATAATATTGGTCTCGACCAGAATGTTTACAGATACTTATCCTCAAGGTATTTTTTGTAATCCTCCTCGTTTGATACTTCAGAATCCGCCATAACACCCCTGAGACTCTGTGTGAGAGGGGTGAGCTTTTTGGTGGCATCAGATTCCCCAAGGATTAGCGCATTAAAATAATCAGCTACCCGTTGAGACAGAGATTTACCCTGGTTGGCAGCATATTCTTCGGCTGGCTCAACAAGCTTGGCTTTCATCCATAAGGTAAGTTTATGCATAATGGTTTCTTGACGTACCTTTGGCAAATTTTTCTATTGCTGTCTCATTGCTGGCATCAGCAATATCACCAAAATCTTTTAACCTTTTCTGAACCATTGTCCAGGCTTTTTGAACATCGCCTTTATGCACGGGCTTTTCTACTGGAATCAGAATGTCTTCCGGCAGTTCATTAAGCTCTTGTAAAGTGCTCAGTTTGCCAATCCAGAGGTTTCCGTGCTCAATAATTTTTTCCGGCTCAGTACGTTCAAAATGCAGAGGCTGAATCGCTCTTAACCGATTCTCTTCCGTAATCTGCACTAACGGCATAGTAACAGGGTACAGAGTACCGATTTTTTCCTTCTTGAATTGATGGCGCAGATTTAAGCTGCGGAGAAAGTGTCCCACCCTAGGAGCCTGACCGAGAATAGCGCCCGTAGCGAGGACGGCAGAAAATTGAGGATGAAAATTCGGTTTTGTGAGGAGAATAGCGAGCTATTTGACGAACAAAAGCGGATTTTCAGACCAATTTGCTGCCGCCTCAGTAGGGCAGTCTATTCTCGGTCAGGCTCCTAGGTCAAACACCATGCTTTCCTCAAGATCCCGCCAAGGCCACTCATTTTGAGCCGTTTCAGCTCATTTATGAAAGTCAGTTAATGCGACCTCCATCCTTTCTTTACACTCAGCGATGGTTGCCAGATCACTGAAAATTCGGCCCTGTTCTGAATTAAAGACATGATATTTGAAAAAAGATTCCCTGGTGAAGTCAGGGTCAAATGCAAGATTGTGGTCAATAGGCAAGAGGATATAAGAAGCCACACTTCAAGATGATGGTGTACTTGCTGACAGGAAAGCTCGACTTCAGTGGAGTGAATGAAGCCTGCTTACCCACTTAAAATTCAAAAGAACCGGTTCTGGCTATCTTTTAATCGTATCTATCGGTGTTGAAAACCACTCTATCTAAGGTGGTTTTAGCTGCATGGCTTGGCAGGTTTGTCGTTCTCACTGAACAGGGTGGCGTGGTTGGCTTGCACAGTCGCTTTTTCGGACTCTCTACCCAGAATTTCTGTGAAGATTCTTGCTCTTCCTCTCCTTGCCTTTGTAAGGTGCTGGTAAACTCCGATAGCTGCATTAGCATCGTCGGTTTCCTTTTCCCCGTAGTTTCTTACGACAGGGGTAATGTTGGAGGTGTTTGCGAAACAACGGATTGAACCCGTTTCATTTTTTGGTTGATATGAGCTAACAGCAGTGCTGTAAGAATTGTTGCTTCCTTTTCGCCATATTCAGTATCACTGTCCACCAGATCCACTATGGCTTTATAAGTACGCAGATCGACTGGCTCGTCACTCTGACTGAACATGGCGGCGTAAGTGGCGTGCATAACCGCTTTATCAAACTCTACGCCCAGAATTCTGGTGTAGTTTCTGGCGTGCTTCTCGCACTCTTTGCCTTTCATGGTGTTGATGGCCTGAGCTAGTTTGAGGTCAGGGAGTTTGAGCAGGTCGCGGGTTTTCATGGTTGGTAAAGTACTTTTTATAAAGTAATTTAAGGCCGATGCGGGAGTTTATTCGATGGTTGAGGGAAAACCAAGGTGTACCAAAGAGATACTTGCTAAAAAGCATACGTCATTTCGAGATGCTGAAGAATTCTATGGAAATACTCCCTGTCCTACGCACGCAGTTTTTTTAAGTGCGCTGTCACCTTGCCTTTAACAAGCTTGGGACGAGCCAAGTTTGTTTTATATCAGAGCCTCATCCAATTATAGAGCCAGCAATATGGCCAGAATGGTTATAAAACCTAAACCCCAAGTCATTCTTTTTGAATCCGCTGATGAAGTGGTGGCCAAGCTGCCAGATGAAGTGGAGGTCAAGCTGTTATTAGATATCGTGTTGCTTCTAAAAGCCCTATCGGTAATAAAAGCAGAGGTCGTAGCGACTGTCGGGCAGACTGCTGATTCAAAGAAGAAACGACCTTCGAAGTTGGTCAGTCCGTCACAGGCCGTGGCAGACGAGTTAATGGCCGTCCAGGTATTTAGAATCTGGCTGATGGTATAGGGAATGGTTGTTGGCACGGAAACGCTTGAGCCAGCCGATGGCATGGCAACCGTTGAACTTGGTGTTGACATGTCATTGGGTGGAGTCGTCGGTTTTTTGCACTTACTTCCCAGTCGTAATGGATCATCAGCTTTCAGGCTGAAGTGTTGTTGCAGTTGTTGCCATGGACTGGTGGCTTGCAGTTGGTTACAGGCCAGGGCCAGCTTAAGAGGGGGGCTGACGTTTATAGCGGGCGCTGTTACCCGGATCCGGTTGCCTGCCAGGTTAAAGAGAGGAGGCTCTGCATTGGCATCGGTATGACCTATAAGAGTAAAGCCTCCCACCCGGGGCGATCGTTGGGCACGAGCGTCGCGAAGTGTGTTAGTAACGCCATCATTGATAATGTCTACGGTATTTCTGAAGATATCCAGATGGGTTCCGGACCCGAGAGTAAATTCACCTGCCTCTGCCATTCTGCCCCGGAATCTATTATCAGTAACAGTGATTCTCTGTAACTGGTTCCTGATAGCAGGAAGATTTACAAATATCCCATCTTCGGGCATATAGTTCAGGTACCAGGTCTTGATGAGGTAACCCCTGACCGTGTTATTGGCAAACTGCAGGCCCGGGCCAGGACGATCGAGATCGGCCGTTGCATCCAGTGGTTCTTTGCAATCAAGATTAATTGCGGACCTCTTGGGAAGATGGAATATGTTGTCTTCTACAATCAGTCTCCGGTTGTAACATTCTGCGAAAACAATAGAGTTAGGTATGGGGTGGGCACCGTCTGGGTGACCAGCAGTGTATCCAAGTGGCCGGAAAGTAAGGTGTCTGATATGGCTGTCTCTTTTTTCTCCAAACCGGAAATTTTTAGTGGTTCCTACCTTGACCATATAGTAGTCTCCGTGACCTCTGAACTTGATAACGATTTCAAAACCGTCATCAGCGGCTCCAATAATGCTCTGGCCATCCTTTAAAACTATCGGATCTTTCAAAAGGTACTCAACCGGGTTTCTACCTCTGACAGGAACCGTTTTGGAAGAGAGCAGTATCACCGTATTTTCAGGAGCCTGATGGATCAATTCATCTAAATTTTCTTTCTGGTTGGCACTGAGAACAAGACAGTGTCGTCGGTGAAGCTCACTATACTGCTTTAGCCGTCGCTGAACACCCGCCGTTTGTCCTGTGAGAGAGTTGCACAACACCGGGGCAAGTTGAGTTGCCGACTGAGCCTGTGAACACAGAGCGTGCAACAAGAATAGCGGGCCGACAAACAGTGCCAGATAAAGCTGCAGGCTACTCATGTTCTGGATTCCATAGAAAAGTGAATAGGAAGCCTGGACGTTGCGTTTATGTTTAGCCACCTGAAAGCCGGGTCGTTCAGAGGGTGTCAGTTATATTCCTCCAGCCCCAACAGTTTTTTACCCAGCTCAGTGAGCCGGGCGGGCTCTCCCGGTTCCGGATCTTGTTGATAGTTTAGGCCCCGCCACTTTTCTGGTGCTCTTTTTTCCTGCCAGAGTTGTATGCGTTCTTCAGCCGTTTCTTCCAGGCCTACCGGAAACATTGAGATGTAGACGGCCAGTCTGGGTCTGCCCGAAACATTCAGCATGCCAGAATGGGGGAGTCCTGAGTCCCAGATAACCAGTGAACCGGCCTCGCCTTCTATAGGTTCTATCGGATATTGACTGAGTTCCTCTTCAGAGAACCAGAGACTTTCACGGTGCTTAAGAACCTCATCTTTTTTGAAAAGGCTGGGTACACAGCAGAATGCCCCCTGGTCTTTTTTGGTGTCGGTCAGATAGAGAATGCCCTGCAAGCGCAACGATGTCAGTTTTTCAGCCGGAAAGTCGAGATGGATATGACGTTTTAGCTGATCTGCTTCGGGGTCAAGAGAGGGAGGCTTGAAAGACAGTCTATCCATTCGAACCCAGAGTTTTTCAGTGCCGAGGAACTGAGAGAAGAGTGTGTGAATATTGGGATGTTGTCTTATATTCCAGAGGCTCTGGTGCTGGTGAACGGGAACAAGTCCGTTGTAACCCAGGTCTTTTTTGTACCAGCTTTCCGGCTCGCCGAGGTCAATTTCAAGAAACTGTGTGATTAAATCAATTGCGTCATCACAGAGGGGCAGGGGGATGGCATCAGGAATGACTGTGTATCCGTTCTCGTTGAGTTGGCGCCTGTTTTCCTTTGACAGAGTCAACATGCTTATGCCTCACTGATTCAGTTCAGGTGTTCTTTCAGAATAAACAGTCCTGAACTGAATAAACAGCCCTGAGCTGAATAAGCAGCCTTTGAGACTCTTTTCAGTGGATTGTTTCGTCGGCTTCTCTTTCTTCCAAACCTTCCAGCAGGGATTCGAGAACGATCTTGAGGGTATCGGTTTCTTTGTTGAGTTCATAATGGCGAACCATGGCCACCATGGCCTGCGCCATCGGATAGAGACGAAGGAAGTTTTTCAAATCGTGTGGCTGAATAGCCTGGCCGGCATTCTCGACAAAGTGATTGGCACCGGAGGCTGACCCTTTATTGGCAGATTCTACCAGAGACATAATCTGCTCAAGATCTTCCAGGTCATTAAATCCCAGAAGCATTTCAGCCAGACTCTCTTGAAGACGCGCTCTCATAGTCATTACTCCTACAGGAGTCCGCCGGAATTATGACCCGTCAGGCTCCAGGCAAGTTAATAACTTGCAGAGTAAAGACGGATTATCTTGTAACCAATTCGTATGTCTGTCGATTTTTTGCGACTTACCAGAATGTTGGTTAGCTTTTTAGTGCTTTTTCAGAGAAAAACACTTAACGAGAGCCTCTTTTTTTCAGGTGTCGAAAAGCACTGGTAGGTCAATCACTGATAAGGGTCAGCACAGAGTGATAAACATCCCGGCATGACCGAAGCGCCCTGAACCCTTATAATGGCTCTTTTCCTGTTTCCTCCTTGCCGCTCTGGTAGTAACTCCATGACGTTAAAAACTCTCCGCCTGAAGAATCGGGCTGATCGTCGATTGAAAGCTGGCCACCTCTGGATCTACAGCAACGAAGTCGATACCCGGACTTCTCCCCTGAGAGATTTCAAAACAGGGGAATTGATCAATATCGAAAGTGCTGAAGGTAAACCTCTGGGGACAGGTTATATCAACCCGAATAGTCTGATCTGTGCCCGGCTGGTCAGTCGGGACAGCAAATATGTCCTGGATCGTTCACTGCTGGTGCATCGTATTCAGGTAGCCCTGAGTCTCAGGGAGAGGATATTCGACAAACCTTTCTACCGTCTGGTCTTTGGCGACAGCGATGGTTTGCCGGGACTGGTGGTTGATCGTTTTGGCGATATTGTTGTTGCTCAGATGTCCACTGCCGGTATGGAAGCGGTCAGGGATGACATTGTTGATGCTCTGGTCAAGGTGATCAGGCCTTCAGGCATTCTTTTAAAAAATGATGGAACTGGCCGCCAGCTGGAAAAGCTGCCTGAGTATGTAGAAGTCGCTTATGGCGAAGTGCCGGAAAAAGTGGAGCTGGAAGAGAACGGTG
The DNA here is from genome assembly GCF_049310145.1 of Endozoicomonas sp. ALD068. NCBI lineage: Bacteria > Pseudomonadati > Pseudomonadota > Gammaproteobacteria > Oceanospirillales > Endozoicomonadaceae > Endozoicomonas > Endozoicomonas sp. ALD068. The sequence goes on along the minus strand of NZ_JBLYNU010000004.1, from coordinate 4,842,784 downwards.
TAACCTTCAGGGCGCCGGTCATTAAAGGCCAGAAAACAGGCTGGTTCTACGATCATCGCCTGAACCGCGAGCGTTTGCGTCACTACGTCAGCGGTAAGAAAGTACTGGATGTTTTCAGTTATGTCGGTGGCTGGGGCGTTCAATGCGCGGCCTTTGGTGCGAGTCAGGTGACTTGTGTTGATGCTTCTGAGCAGGCGGTGGAGCTGGTCCATGAGAATGCCGGGCTTAACGGCCTTGGGGATCGTGTTGAGTCTATCCGGGGGGATGCTTTCACAGTCCTGAAAGCTCTCAGGGATGAAGGTGAAAAGTTCGATGTTGTGATTGTTGATCCACCGGCCTTTATCAAGAAACGCAAGGACACCAAAGCGGGTGAACAGGCCTATCGCCGGATTAATGAGCTGGCCATGAGGTTGCTGGAAAAGGATGGCATTCTGGTGTCCTGTTCCTGCTCCATGCATCTTCAGAAAGATTCACTGTTCGATGCCCTGAGAGCGGGCAGCCGCCATATTGACCGTAATTTGCAAATTATCGAGCAGGGTCATCAGGGCCCCGATCATCCCGTTCTGCCTGCCATACCGGAGACAGAATACATCAAGGCCATTATTGCTCGAGTGACCCGGGCCTGATCAGAGCCGGTTAATAACCTGAACCAGTTGGTCTGCGTCTTCTTCCGTATTATAAATATGAGGTGAAAAACGCAGACCTTCGGATCTTTGATCGCAGAATATGCCAGCATGATCCATGGCTTGCATCGCTTTCTGGTTATCCTTGAATGAGATGGCCAGAGTGCCTCCTCGACGGTTTTCCTGCATTGGAGAACGAATCTCTCCCTGATTAATTTGAGCGATAATATGATTAATCAGCTTCTGGTTATGCTGAAAAATATTTTCCGTACCGATACGATCCAGAGTCCGGATACTCTCTGCGGAGACGGTAAAAGGCATAATGGAAGGGGTTCCTCCCATAAAACGCCCTGCGTCAGCCGCATAGTCAAAGTGATGAATATCAAACGCCATGGGGTTCTGATGAGAGAACCAACCGACATCCATGGGCTGACAGCATTCGATGATGTCATCACTGGCCCAGAGATAGCCGCTGCCGGGACCGCCACACAACCATTTAACACTGGAACCAATGACGAAATCGGCTTGCCAGGTATTAAGGTCAATGGGGACAACTCCGGCTGACTGGGCGATATCCACGATAGAAATTATCGACTTCTTTTTGGTCAGTCCTGTGATGTCAGCTACGGGCAAGCGCAGACTGTCATTGGACTGAACGTGAGTGATAAAAGCCAGCCAGACATCGTCGGACAGCATGTCATCCCAGCAGTTCAGGTCTGTAAGGTTCGTTTCGTGAGGTATGAAGCGGGGCTTCAGTCCAAAACGTTTACACAGGGTCTGGATCACAAACCCCATGGAAGGAAAGTCTCGTTCTGACATCAAAATATGCTGGCCAGCAGCAGCCGGTGGCAGCGAACCCACTATTTTGGTCAGTGCACTGGACAGGTTGGTCTGCGGGCAGAACTGTTGGGTTTTAGCGTTAAGCAGATTGGCCAGAGCAGCATTGAATCGGGTCAGGTTTTCGAGCCATTGTCCCCATGCGTGACTGCCCTGTTGTTTCCAGAGTTCCAGAAAATGACTCTGAAAGGCATCACTGGCGGAAGCGGGCAGACAGCCAACCGAGTGATTCAGAAGATAGACGCTTCGTTCGGGCCGATGGAAACGCGCTTGAATATCAGTTGTCATGAGCGGCATTTTTGGTGTTGCCCAGGGCGTCTCTTTTTACGCCGTATTCTCCGCCCCAGGCATCGGTCATTGCGCCACGGATATCCCAGAGTTCGGGAAAAAAACGCTGTTGAATGCCTTTTTGCAGAAGTTCAACAGAGCGGCCTTTTAAGGATTTTGCACCTATGCCAATGGTTCTGTAGATCAGCTTGAGATGATGAATACGGAAAGCCTGAAACTGTTCATCAAATTCGGTGAGGGCTTCTGCCACAACATAGGCCTCGCAGTGACTGTATTGTGAGTTATAGATCTTTTCTACCGTCAGCCCTTTCTGGTCGAGGTAATGCTTTTGATAACTCTCCCAGAGGAAGGGGGGCATTTTCAGCAAGGTTCTGAATCCGGGGGATTCCTGCCCGCTGCCATTACCCAGTTGCAACCGGATTTCCTGATATTCTTTTGGCGACATGCTTTCCAGCAGACGCAGCTGGCTGGTCATCAGGGTAAGTGTTTGCTGTACTCTCTGGAACAGGCTGATGATTCGGTGAGTATTGGTTTCTTGAATGTAATCATCGATGTCCAGAAGTGTGTAACCGATCAGTTTCATCCAGAGTTCCTCGATCTGGTGAACGACCTGAAACATCAGTTCATCTTTATTACAAAGATCAGCCATGGGCTTCTGGGCTTTCAGAATCTGTGAGGTATTGAGATAGACTTCGTAGTCCAGCTTACCTTCACCTTCCATTAATGCGTAGAAGTGGGATCTGTCCATTGTTTCTCCGCTTTTTTGATGATTGTGAGCAGAGGTCCGGGTAAGGCCAATCTGCTGCAATGGAGGTACCAGCAATGAATAGAGAATTCGCTGGTACCTCATAAATAAAGCACAGAAACGGACGGTTCTTAAAGAGTAAAATAGATTTATCTGAGGCTGATGACGGGCCATCCTTTCTCATGAGCAACTGTGGTCAATTCAGGGTCAGGATCAACCGCGAACGGGTGATCTACCTGACCCAGCAAGGGCAGGTCATTTTTTGAATCACTGTAGAAGTAACTGCCTTCCAGAGAATATGCCGGATTTTCCTGCAACCATTGCTTAAGGCGGATCACCTTTCCCTCCTGAAAAGTCGGTGTGCCGACCACTTTGCCTGTATAGCGGTTATCTTTAATCTCAAGCTCAATGGCCAGTAGCGTATCGACATCAAAGGCTTTGGCAATGGGCTCGGTAACAAATCGGCTGGTGGCGGTTATGATCATCAGGTGATCACCCTGCTGGCGGTGTTTTTTCAGGAGGTTCGCAGCTTTTTCCAGCATGATGGGGCGAATGGTCTGTTCCATGAACTGGTCATGTCGGACTTTAAGTTCGTCCAGAGTGTAACGGGTCAGTGGTTCAAGGCAAAAGTCGAGGTATTCGCTAAGTACCAACGTACCCGCTTCATACTGACGATAGAAATATTCATTGCCATCATGAAAGCTGGCTGCATCCACCATGCCTTGATGGGACATGAATTGTCCCCAGAGATAGTCACTGTCACCGGCTATCAGGGTGTTATCAAGATCAAAGATTGCCAGAGCCACAAATCCTCCTGCCAGACTGCGCTGCTATAAATGTTTGCTGATTGTACTATGAAAATCTTCTGAGAGGCTGTTCATGATTTCTTAGGAAAGCGAAAACGGCGAGAAATTGTTTCTCATGTTAATACTCTTGTCACAGTTTTGAAGAGTAATAATTGATTAATTATCAAAAGTGGCATCCTGATTGCAAATATCTTGATTGCCGTTGTGCAGCGGTTTATGAAACAATGCAAAGCAATAGATAGTTTAAGGTAGTCGCTTACGTGATTGACACAGATGGATTCAGGCCCAATGTGGGCATAATCCTCGCTAATCATCACGGACAGGTCCTGTGGGCCAGGCGAATCAGACAGGAAGCATGGCAGTTTCCCCAGGGGGGCATAAACGATGATGAAACCCCCGAAGATGCCATGTATCGCGAGCTGTATGAAGAAATTGGGCTTCAGCCGGACGACGTAAACGTTCTGGCGTGCACTCGTGGCTGGCTGCGTTATCGCCTGCCCAGAAGACTGGTTCGAAGGGATCAGCATCCGCTTTGCATTGGGCAGAAACAGAAATGGTTTTTGCTGGAGCTGCTAAGCAGTGATGACCGGGTTAGTGTGGATCATACGGGATCACCGGAGTTTGATGGCTGGCGATGGGTCAGCTACTGGTATCCCCTGGGGCAGGTCGTTTCATTTAAAAGGGAGGTCTATCGCCGTGCTTTGCGCGAGCTGGTTCCCCGAATAGGACGCCTGCAAGCTAATCAAGCTAACAATGTGTAATTGTCATGACTTTTGACACTGAGACTGTTGCCAATGCTGACATCAGCCTGAAAGGCACAGATAATATTCACTGAGGTGCTATCCTTGCACTTGCGTGATGAAAGCCTGTTTCTGACAGTCATCACACAGAAACCATTTCATGGTAAACAACAGAGACGGGCGTCTGTTATTTTTAGATAGCAGACACAGGAGACAGATAAGCAGACTGGACTAAGTCACCATGCTGAACACCCTGCGTACGATTGTACAGGAAGTCAGTGCCGCCTCGGATTTGCAGGCTGCGCTAAATATTATCGTGCGGCGGGTTCGGGATGCGATGAATACCGAAGTCTGCTCAGTCTATCTCTACGATGCTGAACAGGCTACCTATACGCTTATGGCGACAGAGGGCCTCAATAAAAAGGCTGTCGGTGTCGCTCGTTTATTCCAGTCTGAAGGTCTTATCGGTCAGGTCGGTCTCAGAGAAGAGCCCATTAATCTGAAAGCAGCTTCCTCTCATCCTAAATATCGTTACATTAAAGAAACCGGTGAAGAAAAGTTTCATGCTTTTCTTGGGGTTCCCATCATTCATCATCGGATGATTCTGGGTGTGCTGGTGGTTCAACAAAAAGAACAACGCCGGTTTGACGAGCATGAAGAGGCTTTTCTGGTCACCATGTCTGCCCAGCTTGCAGGTGTCATTGCCCATGCTGAGGCCACAGGTTCCCTGCATGTTACGGTCAATACCCGCAAGACAGCTCGCTTTCAGGGGACGCCTGGCGCGAGCGGTGTTTCCATTGGTGAAGCCGTTGTCGCTTCTCCGGTGGCGGATTTGGGGGCCGTTCCTGATCGTACCTGTCACGACATCAAAAGAGAACTGGACTCTCTGGATCTGGCTCTGGAGTCGGTTCGTTCGGAAATGAAGGCCACAGCCGAAAAACTTTCTGGCCATCTGCCGGCAGAAGAGCAAGCATTATTTGATGTCTATCTTCGGATGCTGGACGACAATGCTCTGGGGTTGGAAATCAGGAACCGGGTGAAGCAGGGTAACTGGGCACCGGGAGCGCTCAGGCAGGTAATAGACGAGCACGTACGTACTTTTGAAATGATGGACGATCCCTACATGCGTGAGCGTGCGGTTGATGTAAAAGACTTGGGTCGTCGGGTTCTTGCCAGTATCCAGCAACACGATCATGAATGCATAACCTACCCCGATCAAACCATACTGATTAGTGAAGAACTGACGGCCAGTATGCTGGCAGATGTTCCCCAGGAGAAGCTGGTGGGCCTTGTCTCTATTCAGGGTTCGAGCAATTCCCACGCGGCCATTCTGGCCAGGGCTCTGGGCATTCCTACCGTAATGGGGGCAGTCGATCTGCCCTATCACAAGATGTCCAGCAAGCAACTGATTGTCGATGGCAACCTTGGGCTGGTTTATGCCTCGCCTTCCAGAGAACTGCTGGAACACTATCAGGCCGTTGTCGAAGAAGAAAAAGAATTCAGCGAAGGGCTTGAAGCAATCAGTGACCTGCCCTGTGTTACCCCGGACAATCACCGTTTACCACTGTGGGTTAATACCGGTCTTATGACTGACACGGTTCGTTCACTGGATCGTGGAGCAGAAGGTGTCGGTCTTTATCGTACCGAAGTTCCTTTTATGCTCAAGGAACGATTCCCCAGTGAAGCAGAGCAGGAAAAAATTTATCGTCAGCAGCTTGAAGCCTTTGCCCCCAGACCAGTCACCATGCGTACGCTGGATGTGGGCGGGGACAAGGCTCTGTCTTACTTTCCCATTCAGGAAGACAACCCCTTCCTGGGGTGGCGAGGTATCCGTGTAACCCTGGATCATCCGGAAATATTTTTGGTTCAAATCCGGGCGATGCTTAAAGCCAGTGTTGGACTGGATAATCTTCGAATCATGTTGCCAATGGTGACCAGTGTTTATGAAGTAGAAGATGCACTGCATCTTATCCACAGAGCGCATGGCGAAGTGTCAGCTGAAGGTTTATCGGTTGTGATGCCTCCCGTCGGAGTTATGATTGAGGTTCCTGCTGCGGTCTATCAGGTCCGTGAACTGGCGCAGAGTGTAGACTTCATGTCTATCGGTTCCAATGATCTCACGCAATATCTTCTGGCAGTGGATCGAAATAATCCCAGGGTGGCTGACTTATATCACTCTTTCCATCCGGCTGTTTTGCAGGCGCTTCGAAAAGTGGTCGAAGATTGTCATAAAGAAGGCCGAACCGTCGGTATTTGTGGTGAAATGGCCGGTGATCCAGTCGCTTCTGTTCTTCTTATGGCCATGGGGTTTGACATGCTTTCCATGAGTGCCACCAACTTGCTCAAGGTGAAATGGGCGCTCAGGAAAATCACTCTGGAAAGAGCCAGAGAGATTCTTGATGACGTGATGATGCTGGACAATTCTCATTTGATCAGGAGTTCGCTGGAGTTGGCTCTTTGTCGTGAGGGACTTGGTAAAGTCATGGGTATCAAAAGCAAGCGCTTCTCCAGCCAGTAGTGCAGACCTTCCATGGTCTGAGTCGCTGACAGAAGATCCTGAGCTTTGAAAAGGATAACACGACAGAAACTTTGTATCAGAGCTAGGATTTCTTCTCGGAAGTGTCAGCTTTGATTCCATAGACCACCACATTGGATGAGTGATCGAGGGGAGCCTGAATATAAAGTACAATTTTTTTAATAGAGCGGCCATGGTCAGGAATCGGGAATCCGCGTGTTTCCAGTCCTGGCAGCACTAACTTCTGGACACTCAGGTCAATCACTTGTCCGTCACTCATATGCACCTTGGCAGAACGAATCTTCAAGCTGCCCTGAGTGATATGAAATTTGATGGTTTTGTAGGAAGTATCTTCGTCTGCAGAAGATATTTTGATGGTTGCCGTGTCTTGAGAAGGGATTATATGCTTTTCGCCAATTTGCTGCCAACCTCCAGCGGCTTGCAGGGTCATGGAGAACAACAGCACCAGCGCGGCCAGCAGGGACTGATAAAGTCGGATCAGAGCTTGTGATCTCATCGTTTTACCTCAACAGGATACCCCGTATTTCTAGTGCGGGGTTCAGTGACTTCGTATTGACTGCGAAAACGTGCACTTTTCGGAAGATGCTGAAAGCGATGTTTCAGACCTTCTAATAGGAATAGAGACAAACTACATGCTATGAAAGTTAGCTGCTTTTGGCTGCTTTGTGGTCTTTTTTTAGGTCGACCAATCAGGTGGCTGGCTACCATGACACTGGAAATGACATTGAGAACCGGAGTTTTTTTCCAGTTTCTCCGTAGGGCAGATAGATTTGCTCGGTCCAGCTGAGAGAACCCTGTTTGTCGAGAATCAGGACACTGGTGTTTCGGGTTCCATAATGTTCACTGGCCATAAAGCAGCTGGATAGAAACTTTTCCTGCTCCTGGCTTACACCGGTATCGGGAAGTTGGTCATCGGGCGCTTTTGAACTGTCGTGCATCATAAAAATCAAGCCTTCAGGTTCGGGTTTCTGATGATGCTTGACATGCAGCGCCAGTCCCTGCCTGACTTTCTCCAGCTTGGGCCAGGGGCTGTTCAAGAGGTGATTGCTAAGGGCATGGAAGCCAGGCTTCAGTGAAACAACACGACCCATACGATTGGAGTAGTAGTAAAGACCGCTGGAATCACCGACCAACAGGTTAAAGCCGGAGTAATGATCCGCTTTAAGATGAATCTGGTTCAGGAATTCTTTGGGTGACAGATCACTATTTAAAAAATCACTTACCAGGTGACCACGGGACAGGGTTCCCGGGTAAACAGGCGATTCCCGATAGTTGGTGACTGCGGCCATTCTGCCTTTGCGACTCAGGGCCAGCCAGCTGCCTCCAGCTTCTAAATCCCGGCCACCAAAAATCTCCGGATTGTCTTCCCAGAAGTGAATGGTTCTTGCTGGCCGCTCATAGAACTCATCGCGGTTGGCGGCCAGAATCAGCGGGTACTGAGCCTCTGGTTGCCAGTGCAGGGTAATCAGACACATAGATTGAGATCATCTCTTTTTTTATAAACATTGCTGAAATTCAACAAACCGCTGCGAGTCGGGATGTTGTCTGACGATAACAATAAACGAGATTAGGTTAACAAGTAACAACATTATCTAAAGTAAACTTTGCTCAATCTGATCTGAATGCTGGTGTAAATCGGCTTCTTGAGAGACGGGTCTAATACCAATTGTGCTTTCTAACTCCCGTGATGAGCATGGAGATTTGCGCCTAGGAGCCTGACCGAGAATAGCGCCCGTCTAGGCGACCCCGTAGCGAGGACGGCAGAAAATTGAGGATGAAAATTCGGTTTTGTGAGGAGAATAGCGAGCTATTTGACGAACAAAAGCGGATTTTCAGACCAATTTGCTGCCGCCACAGTAGGGCAGTCTATTCTCGGTCTAATGGGATGGTCCGCCCCTCCTAAACGGCTTCAAATGAGCCAAAATGTAGTTAACCATTTAAACAGGATTAACCGGAGCGAACCACCCATGACTATTTCAGTACTTGGTATCGATATTGGCAAGAACAACTTTCACCTGTTTGGTGTTGATGACCAGGGTAGCAAAGTCATCAGAAAGAAGTTGTCCAGGAAGAACCTTTTGGAGTACGTGGCAAATCTGGAGCCATGCATTATCGCTATGGAAGCTTGTGGTGGTGCTCACTATTTGGCTCGGTTATTCAAGAACTATGGGCATACCGTCAAGCTGATTTCACCTCAATTTGTCAAGCCTTATGTCAAGACCAACAAAAATGACTACAACGATGCTGAAGCGATTGCAGAAGCAGCTTCACGGCCCAGCATGCGTTTTGTACCTGTTAAAACGTCAGAGCAGCAGGCCTGGCAACTTCTGCACCGCTATCGTCAACAAGCGGTTGATCAGAGAACTGCCCTGGTTAACCAGATCCGGGGGTCACTATTGGAAGAAGGTATTGTGGTTGCCCAGGGTATTGGTAAAGTTCGTGCACAGCTTCCACGAATTCTGGAAGATGCTGAAAATGGACTCCATTCGCTGACTCGTGAGCTGCTACATGGTTTATCAGAAGAGTTGGCCAGTCTTGACAAGCGTATTCAACAGTATGACCAGAAAATTCAGGAGCTGGCTGAAAACGACGACGAATGTCGTCGAATGATGACTATGCCGGGTATCGGAGCCATCACTGCCACAGCATTGAAGGCAGCCGTTGGTGATGCGACGTATTTTAAATCTGGTCGACACCTTGCCGCATGGTTGGGATTAGTTCCAAGACAGCATTCCACAGGCGGTAAGTCAGTCCTGCTGGGCATCAGTAAACGGGGTGATAAATACCTGCGCACATTATTGATACACGGCGCACGTTCGGTACTCCACTGCCTCAAAAATAAGGATGACCGCTGTAAAAAATGGGTTAGCCAACTTAATGAGCGCAGCAATCACAACGTTGCCGCCGTTGGTCTGGCTAATAAAATGGCTCGGATTGTCTGGGTCATCATGACCCGAAATGAAGTTTACAAGGCTGCATAATGAGGTAAAGGCGGCAGCGGCAAAGTAAAGCATAAGCTTAATCAAAGGGGAACCCCCCCCGCAGATTGCGATGAGCATGTACAGTTGATGGCAAACAGGTAAAAACCGGCAACCTGAAACCTGATAGGAGTCTTGGCCCTTGAGGCCGTCGGACTGATAAGGCCAGGTTGCGCGGATACCCATCAGGGCCAGAGGGTTAGACCTCATGAATAGGCCGTATATATGATTGCAGTTATCTTTGTTTGCTAATTAACAAAACAGGCTCTTGCAAAACGGGGCGGACCATATAAGGCTCCTAGGCTATGGCGACGATCGCCAACGCAGGATTAAGGCTCAAATCTTCAGCGCAATAGCGAGTTAGAAAGTTCGATTGGTATTATCAGATCTATTAAACTGGAGAGGTTAACCTATGGCAGAGGGGAAAGCCTATGAGTAAAGCGGTAACCGCTGCTGTGGTCCAGATGTGTTCCGGACCTGATGTTCAAGCCAATCTTAAGCAGGCAGAAGATCTTTTTTCAAGCATGGAGTCTTCAGCTGACATAATTGTGCTGCCTGAATGTTTTGCTCAGTTGGGGGGGGATATTCCCGCTCTGGGCAACAATACCAGCGTGGTCAGAAACTGGATGTCCCGCATTGCCCGACAATTCGGTGCCTGGCTGGTAGGGGGGTCTATACCCTGTGTCGTCAATGAAGGAGAGAACAGCAGGGCGTCCTGCTTTGTTTATGACCCCAAGGGTAATGAAGTCACCCGCTACGACAAGATCCATCTCTTTAATGCCGATATATCGGACGGCACTCGCCGTTACAGGGAATCCGATGACTATTCGCCGGGGAATGATCTGAATGTAGTGGATATGGAATTTGCCAGAACAGGCCTGACCATCTGCTATGACGTTCGTTTTCCAGAGCTCTATCGAGAACTGAGAGTCAGGGAGTCAGAAATCATTACTGTACCTTCCGCATTTACCAGGGTGACTGGTCAGGCCCACTGGGAGCCGTTATTAAGAGCCCGCGCTATCGAGAACCATTGCTATGTTCTGGCGGCTAACCAGGGCGGGACTCATCCCAACAAGAGAGAAACCTGGGGACACAGCATGATTGTTTCGCCCTGGGGTGAAGTGCTTGCAGAGGCCGATAACACTCCCTGTGTACTGACCACCGAGCTGAACATAAAAGCACTGCAGGAGATCAGAAAGCAAATGCCTTGTTTTGAACATCGCGTACTGTGAAAGAACTGTTCCTGTAATTGTGCGGTCGATGGATTCAGGCAAAAAATCAACTTTGTCCTGAATCCCTCTCTGCAAATCAGTGAGTGTAGTTTGCAAGTGTTTCCAGCAACCTTCTCTGGGCATTCCTGCGGCGATGGCCCCGTGATGGCTTGTTCTGCAGATACTGACCATCACTTTGTAGTTGCCAGCTAAGGGTATTATCTGACAGATACAGTTCCAGCTCTTTCTTCACTCGTGCAGCCAGCTTCGGCTCTTCAATGGGAAAGCAGGTCTCAACACGCATATCCAGATTACGAACCATACCATCAGCACTGGAGCAGTAGACTCTGAATTTCCCATCGTTCTCAAAGTAGAAAACCCGGGTGTGTTCAAGAAAACGGCCGACAATAGAGCGCACCTGAATATTTTCTGACAATCCGGCAATACCGGGCCTAAGGCAGCAAATACCCCGAATGATCAGGTGAATCTCGACACCGGCCTGTGAAGCCCGGAAAAGAGCCTTTATCAAATGGCTTTCAGTCAGTGAGTTTACCTTGATGATCACACGAGCCGGTTTACCTTCTCTGGCATTAACGGCTTCCTGATTGATCAGTTCGATCAGGCTTTTCTTGAGTGTGAAGGGCGCATGGAAAAGCTTACGCACGCGCACCGCTTTACCCATCCCCGTCAGCTGTTGAAAGATTTTGCGCACATCGTTGGTGATATCCTTGTCGCAGGTCAGCAAGCTATAGTCGGTATAGAGTCGTGCATTACCCGCGTGATAGTTTCCGGTACCCAGGTGTGCGTAACGCTGAATCTTTTTTCCTTCCCGACGAACAATCAGAATCAGTTTGGCGTGGGTTTTGTAGGCAACCACTCCATACACGACAACCGCTCCGGCTTCCTGAAGTCTTCTTGCCAGTGCCAGATTTTCTTCTTCGTCAAAACGTGCCCGGATTTCCACGATAACCGTGACTTCTTTACCTTTCCTGGCCGCTTCCACAAGAGCATCGACCATCTCGGAGCGAGCTCCGGTACGATATAAAGTCTGACGTATTGCCAGAACATTAGGATCAGTAGCCGCCTGGCGCAGCATATCTACAACCGGAGTGAAGGACTCGAAGGGATGATGCAGCAGAATATCGGACTTGCGAATGGCATCCAGCATATTAACAGACCGTGAGCTTCGGGCTTGCAACGCCTTGGGGTAACTGGGTGTAAAGCTGGGGAAGGTCATGTGCTCAAACTCGGGTGATGCCTCGTTGCATACCGACATCATTCGGATCAGGTTCACCGGACCATTGACCCGGTAGAGCTCATCCTCCGTCAGGCCAAATTCTTTCAGCAGGAAGTCAACCAGTGGCTCTGGGCAGTTATCGACCACTTCAAGGCGCACTGCCTCTCCGTAGCGGCGGGAGAGCAACTCACCCTGCAGGGCCTTGGCCAGATCTTCTACTTCGTCTTCAAGGTCCAGATCACTGTTTCGGGTCAATCGGAACTGGTAACACCCTTTGATGGTCATACCCGGGAACAGGTCCTGCATATGCAAGTGGATGATAGATGACAGAAAGACATAATTTCTACCGCCCTTGTCACAGACGTCATCGGGCAGTTCAACGACCCGAGGTAACGATCTTGGCGCAGGAATAACAGCCATACCCGTTTCACGGCCAAATGCGTCTTTGCCTTCCATTGCCACAATAAAACAGAGCAGTTTGTTGGCCAGTCTCGGGAAGGGGTGAGCCGGATCCAGTCCAATGGGACTGATGATGGGCATGACTTCGTTATAGAAGAAGCGCTTGATCCAGGCTTTCTGTTTGTCGTTCAGCTGATGACGCCGAATAAATCGAATGCCTTGCCTGGCCAGACGAGGCAGCAGTTTGTCGTTCAGGATTTCGTATTGAAGCTGAACATTTTGCTTGGCCTGATGGCTGATCTCTTTCAGCACCGCCTGAGGACCCAGGCCATCCAAACCCACTTGTTCACGGGCAAATTCTACCTGCTGCATCAGGCCGGCAACTCGGATTTCAAAAAACTCATCCATGTTTGAGCTATAAATCAACAGAAACCGCAGACGTTCAATCAGGGGGTGGTCGTCGTTCATCGCCTGCTCAAGCACACGGCGGTTGAACTGTAAATGGCTCAGCTCCCTGTTGATGTAGTAGTCCGGGTTGCTAAGGTCTGTAATACGAGGCGTTGGAGCAACAGGCTCCTGGCTCTCTTTTGTGCTGACTCCGGGTTCAGGGAGTTCCCGGTCTTTTGAATTATCCATGGGACCTCTTACAGCATCGGTAGTGGCAGTATACGAATTCATGTATAAGCCGGACTGACAATGGGCTCTTGTTATAACGTAATTGTACGACGTTTTGATGACTGAGTTGAGTGCTAAGGCGTTATTGCCTGATCAGGCGAGCCGCTTCTCTGGCATAGTAGGTCAGAATGGCATCGGCTCCGGCTCGTTTGAAACAGAGCAGAGACTCCATCATGATGGCATTTCGGTCCAGCCAGCCGTTGGCAATGGCCGCCTGATGCATGGCGTACTCGCCACTGACCTGGTAAACAAAGGTGGGTGCCTTGAATTCATCCTTGGCTCTTCTGACAACATCCAGATAAGGCATACCGGGTTTAACCATAATCATGTCGGCTCCTTCATTGAGGTCAGCTGCGATCTCATGCAGAGCTTCATCAATATTGGCTACATCCATCTGGAAGTTATGCTTGTTGCTTTTGCCCAGATTGCCCGCAGAGCCGACAGCATCGCGAAATGGGCCGTAGTAGCTGGATGCGTATTTGGCAGAGTAGGCGAGAATCCGGGTGTTCAGGTGACCGGTCTCTTCGAGTCGGGTGCGAATGGCAGAAATTCGGCCATCCATCATGTCGGAGGGTGCGACAATATCAGCTCCTGCTTCGGCATGAGACAGAGCTTGTTTAACCAGGACATCAACGGTTGGGTCGTTTACGACATAACCTGATTCATCAATCAGACCGTCCAGTCCATGACTGGTGAATGGGTCCAGGGCCACATCAGTAATAATGCCCAGCTCCGGCAGTTTTTGTTTTAACTCACGAACGGCCCGCTGAACCAGGCCTTCCGGATTCCAGGCTTCGGCGGCATCATCAGACTTTTTCTCAGCCGGTGTGACTGGAAACAGGGCAATGGCCGGAATACCCAGCTCCAGAAGCTCTTCACCTTCACGAATCAGCTCATCGACCGTCATTCGTTCTATGCCCGGCATTGAAGGAATAGCTTCCCGGTGACGAGAGCCTTCAAGAATGAATACCGGGTAGATCAGATCATCCGCAGTGAGGCGGTTTTCTCTCATCAGACGGCGGGAAAAATCGTCAAAACGCATGCGTCTGGGACGGCTTGCCGGGAAGGGTCGCTGGATCATAATTACACTCTGAAGAGGGTGGTTAAAAGTATTTGTTTCGCTCGTCAACCCTGTTCGTTATGAGGGGATAGAGCGAAATGTCCGGTTCATGAAGTGTGAAACCTTATGGGTGTAGCTAACGTATAGTCTGACAGGCATTATACGAAAAAGATGCGTTATGCGCTTTCCCGACAGGATGTTGCAACCGTTCCGCAGGAAGATTCCTTGTATGAATAAAAGTAAAATCATTCTACTGGTGGCTGTTATGGCAGCCATTACTGCATTTTTTGCACTGGATGCACAACAATATCTGACTCGTGATTATTTTCAGTCGCTTTACAGCGATAATCCTGCACTTACCATTGCCGTATTCTTTGCCATTTATGTGGCTGTAACGGCGCTTTCGCTTCCGGGCGCTGTTATTCTTACTCTGGTTGGTGGTGCTATTTTCGGGTTTACGACGGGCCTGATAGTGATCTCTTTTGCCAGCACGATAGGGGCCACCCTGGCTTTCCTCATTTCCAGAACGCTGTTGCGGGAATGGGTCCAGGGTAAGTTTGGCCAATATCTGGCAACCATTAACAAGGGTATTGAGAAAGACGGTCTGTTTTATCTTCTGACCTTGAGATTGATTCCTGCAGTTCCTTTCTTTGTGATTAACCTGGTTATGGGGCTGACGCCCATGAAAGCCAGAACGTTTTACTGGGTCAGTCAGCTTGGCATGCTGCCGGGAACGGCTGTGTATGTGAATGCCGGTGCTCAGCTGGGACAGGTTCAGGAATTATCCGTCAGTGGTATTTTAACACCGGGGCTTATTGGTTCCTTTGTATTATTGGGGATTTTCCCATGGCTGGCACGTAAAGCTATCAGCCTGATCAAAAAGCCTTCAATCAGTGAAGAAAATAAGGAGGAGTAAGCATGTTGGGTCATTCCGGTGTTTACAAGGGCTTCAGAAAACCCCGCAGGTTCGATAATAACCTGACTGTGATAGGAGCGGGTTCTGCCGGACTGGTAAGCAGCTACATTGCAGCGGCCGTGAAAGCCAGAGTCACTTTGATTGAAAAGCATAGAATGGGTGGCGATTGTCTTAATACCGGCTGTGTTCCCAGCAAGGCTTTGATTCGATCTGCCAAGATGGCCCATTACATGAAGCGAGCCGACGAATTTGGCCTGGAGAATGTGCAGGCTGATGTCAATTTCACCGCTGTAATGGAACGAGTGCAATCGGTCATTAAGCAGGTTGAGCCCCATGATTCGGTCGAACGTTATACCGGTCTGGGCGTAAACTGCGTTACGGGTGAAGCCAGGCTGGTCAGTCCCTGGGAAATTGAGGTGGACGGTCAGCGGATTTCCAGCCGAAATATTATTATCGCCAGTGGCGGCAGACCCTTTGTGCCGCCTTTGCCCGGTGTTGATCAGATTACCCATTACACATCAGATACTCTCTGGGATATTCGTGAAAAACCACAAAAGCTGCTGGTCGTCGGCGGCGGACCGATCGGTTGTGAATTGACTCAGGCTTTTACCCGACTGGGTGTCAATGTGACTCTGCTCGATCATGGTCCCCGCCTGCTGCACCGGGAAGATCCGGATGTTTCTTTGGAGGTGATGTCCCAGTTTCGCAAAGACGGGGTTGATCTTAAGCTGAAGCACGAAACCCGATCCTTTCACAAAGACGGTGATAAACAATGGCTGGTAGCTGAGCATGAAGGCCAAACCGTTGACATTGATTTCGATGCTGTCCTGTTTGCCACAGGTCGCAAAGCCAACACCGGCAGCCTGGGGCTGGAAGCGCTCGGGCTAGAAACCACAGAGCGTGGAACCATTGCTGTGAACGAATATTTGCAGACACGATTCCCGAATATCTACGCCTGCGGTGATGTGGCGGGACCTTATCAATTCACACATGCAGCAGCGCACCAGGCCTGGTATGCCTCTGTGAACGCACTCTTCGGACGCTTCAGGAAGTTCAAAGTGGATTACTCGGTCATGCCCTGGTGTACGTTTACTGATCCGGAAGTGGCCAGAGTAGGCCTTAATGAAACGGAAGCCAAAGAACAGGGAGTTCCCTACGAAATCACCCGCTACGGTATTGATGATCTGGACAGGGCTATTGCCGATGAGGAAGCCAGAGGGTTTATCAAGGTTCTTACCAGGCCGGGCAGTGACAAGATTCTGGGGTGCACTATCGTGGGTTACCATGCCGGTGAACTGATCACCGAATACATCACCGCCATGAAACACGGTCTGGGAATGAACAAGATTCTTGGCACTATTCACATTTACCCTACGCTCAGCGAATCCAACAAGTTTGCTGCAGGTGAGTGGAAACGGGCCCATGCGCCGGAAGGTTTGTTGAAGTGGGTCAAGAAGTATCATGACTGGATGAGACGCTGACTCAGATCCTGGCTGCTAGCAGCCTGTCGGATTTAAGACTGTCCTACTGCGGTTGCGATAAATTGGTCTAAAAATTCCTGCTCCCTCGTCAAATAGCTCGCTATTCTCCTCGGAATCAGAAATTTTTATCCTCAATTTCTCGCAATCCTCGCTACGGACGCTCAATTCCGACAGGCTGCTAGATTAAAAATAAAGGGTCTCTTCTCCGAGGCCTGTTTACAAAATGATCAGGAACCCGATGTCTCAATCCAGCATTTCACAGGCAGGGATATCCCCAACCCTCCCCAAAACTTCAGGAACGGACTCAGCGCCTCTCATCCGGCAAGAAGCTGAAAATCCTGCTCGTCTTAGTCGTGACTCTATCATCGGGGTTGATCTGAGTGTCAGTCTGAATAATGGCAGCCTTGAGCCTTCCGGACTGTCTGGCAAAAGCCTGTCAGAATTCGATATTCAGGCGGCTTCGCCCGATGATGTGAAGAAGAAATTGCCTTCAGGACCTTCCCGCGAAGAGCAACTTTTATCCAAAGTCAGTAATGTTCGGGAAAAAATTTCTTGGGAAGGCTCGAAAGCAAGACCCAAAGTCGACAGAAGCAGCAAAGATGCCCTGACAGCGGCTCTGAAAGAGGCCAATGAATCATTGAAAGAAGCCAGGAAACTTAAGTCCGAGGCTCACAGTCTGGCCAGACAGGGAGTACTGGAGGAGAACTTGCTGGAATTAGGACTGGGCGGTAAGAGAATGACCGGGGCTGAAAGTGAGGCATTTTACGCAGCCCGGGAGTCTGACCAGTTGGTGAGTACACGAAAGCACGAAGTGAAGGATCTGGAGCGGGCACAGAAGGATCTGAAAGCAGAGCAAAAGAAGGCTGCAAAGGCTGGTAAGAAAGCGCGTCAGGCGCTTGAAAGATTGCAAAAAGAGTTACTATCCCTGGGGAAGTCGGTACCTAAAATTCGCAGTAAGGTGATAGCAGCCAAAGATCAGTCCAGCAAAAGATTGGGAGAAGCGCTCAAGTCTTTGCAAAGGGCTCAGAAGAAAGCGAACGCTCTGACGGTCCATGGCGAGAAGTTACTGGCCAAAGCCGATGAAAAGCAGGTTAAGCATGGCATTGATGCAGAGGCCGTAAAAAGCTTGATCAAGCAACACATTTCGGACGCCAGGGCTGAAGCAAAACAGTTGCAGCTCGAAGTGGCCTTGTTAAAAGAAAAAGTGAAGTCAGCGCGAGAATCCGAAAAAGCAAAGAAGCAAGAGCAAAGAGAAATCGATAGAAGTCTCAGGCAACAGAAGAAAGCAGAAAAACAGGCTTCCCGGAAGAAAACCGGACCGCCTGAGAAAACGCAAAGTCGAGAAGAGCCGCTAAAGAAACATGAAGCATCAAAAGTTGCAGAGCCAATAATTGGAGAGCAGAAGCCAGCGATTACCAGAACACTGTCCGACAAGGTCAGTTTCAAGTCGTCAGAACAACCTCCTTTGAAGCCTTCCGGAACCCAGATGAGAGCTTTTCTCAAAGGTATAACGCCTCACAAAGCAATGAGTATCCAGGCATTGGAGAAGTCCATGGATAACCTGCGCAACCCCAGTGATTATCGACAGGTGTTGGCCGATATTTTGGCTTCAGGACTGGTTTTTGGTGAAAAAGTCAGGCTCAGGTCCAATCTCAGCGCTTGCCTGTTGGGAGCCATGAAAGATCCCGAAAAATTCAAGCTCTTTAATAGGGAGTTTATTGAACATATTATGTTTGGCGATAGTATGGATGAAATCCAGCAGCAATATCCTGTGTCAATGAAAAAAGACCTGGAAAGAATTGATAAAGAAGCAGCGAGGAAATAACAGCATTCATGGAATCTGAACATCTTCAGCAGCTCCAGCAGCGGGTAAGTGATGCAGAAGCCTTTGAAACTTCTATTTTGAGAAATCTTGAAGAAACCCGGCACCGGGTTGGAGAGTGCTCCGAAAAACTGACCCGGCTTAATGGGCAGATGGCGTTGCTGGAGGCCAGTCATGAAGCCGATGAAGAACTGGCGAAGAAAATGGATGTGCTCAAATCCCAGCGGGATGACGCCGAGGCAGCCTATCGTGAACAGACTGCCCAGGAGTCAAGATTAAAGAAAATGGGCCTGGACGCCATCAGCCATCTCAAGGTGGCCAGAAATGAGCTGAAAATAGCCCAGCTCAAGTCCGGCTCCTGAAGATACCATTACAACTCTGCTGGTGGCTTTTTGTCAGGTTGATCGGGTTGAGAGGGTTGATCGGGTTGAGCAGATTGAAGGTCGTCCCGAAACAGTACATTAGTTATGTTAACAGCGGCGTCATTGCAGTCCCAGGTCCATGCCACGCTGTCATTGAGCTGCACTTTTGCTTCCATAGCCGCCCCCTTGGTAAACCTGAACTCTCTGATTACCCAACCCGGCTTGTTGCCGGTGTCTGACGTGATTATGAGGTCTTCAGAGCGCACCAGGTAGGTAGGATTTGGCATGTCATCAAAGGTTACTCTCACAAGGTGAGAGTTATTGAGGCTGATACCCACATCCTTGATACTACCCGGATGATTAAAAACACTTTGTGCTGGATTTTTCATTTCTGCCTGACTGTTGGGATCAACTCGCATTATACATTTGCCGAGATCAACGTTTCCATTCAAGCCAATGCCCTCATTAAAAATAGCTTCTACGTGTTTCGTTGCATCGTCTGCGAAATCCCCATGGCTGAGAGGAGTGAAGCCGATGAACAGGCCTGACAAAGCAACAAGGGAAGCCCTGCGACATAAGCCGTCTGGTTGTAGCAGATTCATAATAGATATTCTCAATGAAAATGAAAATGAAAATGAAAATAGAGATGCTGAGGTGTTGCGAAAGCAACAAAAAAAATTATAGGCAGTGTTCAGGTATCTTCCCATTGATTTGATAGCTCGATCCATTATGAAAGAGCCGTTATTTATTTATAAAAATAATTTATCCTTAATTTGCTTAAAACGCCCCCATCGAACTGGGGGTCTTGATGAGCAATCAGAAAGATGACCTGATCAGATTGATTAATCTTCAGACAGTTTCAGGCTGTGGTTTTTTTCCTGGGAATCCCCAGTCGTTGTCGTCTCTCCCAAAGTGTTTTACGACTAATGCCGAGTTTCTGAGCCAGCTCGGTTTCGGTCATTTGATTCTGGTGTTCAAGCACGAAGCGTTGGAAGTAATCTTCCAGTGACAAACCATCCTGAGTCTCAACCACGTTGTTATTGTCAGTATTGCCGATGTCAGTCCTGAAGAAAGTCGATTTGACGTGAACATCCAGATCCAGAGTTTCAGGCGTAATGATGTCATCGTCACAGAGAATGACAGCCCGCTCAATGGCATGTTCCAGCTCTCGCACATTCCCCGGCCACTGATGTTGACAGATAGCTGCCATGGCTTCAGGAGAGTAAGAATACACTTCCAGCTCCATCTTGCTGCAGACTTTTTCCAGCAGCTTCTCTGCAAGCATCAGGACATCGTTGCCTCGCTCACGCAGAGCCGGAATTCTCAGTTCTACCACTTTCAATCGATAATAGAGATCTTCACGGAAGTCACCACTTGCAGAGAGCTGGCGCAGATTTCTGTGGGTAGCAGCAATCAGTCGTACATCGACTTTCTGGGATTGCACGGAGCCCACTCTTCTGATTTCTCCTTCTTGCAGAACCCGAAGCAATCGAGCCTGGGCCTCCAGGGGAAGTTCACCGATTTCATCAAGGAAAAGGGTGCCGGTATTGGCTGCTTCAATCAGGCCCGTCCGGGCAGCAGTGGCTCCGGTAAAGGAACCCTTCTCGTGACCAAATAGTTCTGATTCAATGAGGGTCTCCGGAATGGCCGCACAATTAACCGAGATCATTGGGCCATTGGCACGGCGGCTGTTCTCATGGAGGGCTCTGGCGACCAGTTCTTTACCCGTACCTGACTCACCCTGAATCAGAACAGTGGCATCGGTCGGGGCAACTTTTCGGATGCGTTTGAAGAGCAGCTTCATGGCGTCACAATGCCCCAGAATACCGCTGTATCCTGTATGTGTGTCACTAAGCACGTCTTCAGTTGATCTGTCAGGTAAAGCCGGTTTGTTTGCCATAATAGCGGCAACACGTTCCAGCATTTCAGAGTGATCAAAGGGTTTGGCAATATAGTCAACAGCGCCCATTTTCATGGTGTTCACGGCTGAGTTCAAGCTGGCATAACTGGTCATAATCAGGACCGGTACGTCCTCAGCAAGGTTGATCATCTCGGTACCGGGTGAGTCAGGCAGGCGCAAATCACTGATGATCAGGTCAAAGTCTTTTAATCTGTAGGACAACTCAGCTTCGTGGACAGAACCCGCTTCGCTGACGCTGTAGTCGTTTCTTTCCAACAATCTTCTCAGGGAGGCACGAATAATCTCTTCGTCCTCAACAATGAGAATATTACCCGGGTTCATACGGTTTCCCCCTCCTGCTCCCATGAATCATGGGGCCGATAAGTCATATAACCATGCTGCTGCCTGATGCTCTGCGGCTCATGACGCGGCAGGGAAATTTCAAAACGTGTACCTTTATCCAGATTTTTATCGGTTGGGCTGATGACTCTGATGGTACCAAAGTGCTCTTCAATGATATTCCAGGTCAGTGCCAGACCGAGGCCGGTACCTTTACCCGTCTCTTTGGTGGTGAAGAAGGGTTCAAACAGACGCTCCTGAATGCTGGCAGGAATGCCATGACCCTGGTCTTCGACGTCGACTTTGATGGTATGGTCAGAGGCCGATGTTCTTATAGTGATTGTGCTGTTCTCATCGGAAGCATCCACAGCATTATTCAGCAGGTTGATGAAAACCTGTTGCAGTTTTTGTGGGTCACCCGCCACCCTGTGATCTGGATCACATAAGTTAAGAAAGCTGATATTGCTGCTCTTTCGTCCAAGTTGCAACAGGCTGATAGACTCCTGAACGCTGGTAAAAAGATCGACGGGTTCATGAGTGCTCGTTTCTGATCGATTCTTACCGTTATGGGAGTAGCTCATGAGCATTTGCACAATTCTGGAAACTCTTTTGGTTTGTTCCAGTACCTGACCCGCCACTTGCCGGGTATCGTCTTCTTCTGAAAGGGCTTTCAGCTCTTGGGCCAGACAATCAATAGCCGTGACCGGGTTGCCAATCTCGTGGGCAACACCGGCCGCCAGCTGTCCAATGGAAGCCAGTCGTTCACTATGAAACAGTTGATCTTCCAGCATCTGGTTTTCAGTATGATCTTCCAGCAGCATCACTTTGTTGCCACTGACACCGGATAATGGTGCTTCAAGGTTAGCCTTATGAAGATTGAAATAACGCAACTGCCCATTAATTTCTACACCATGTTTAGGAAGGTGGTGACTGTCTATCCGGGCAAAGTTGCCGAGAATCTTATTCCAGGGCTCTGGAATCTGGTTCATAGGGCTGCCCAGGACATCCGAGGCGGGAATATCGGTCATATGACTCATAGCCTGGTTCCAGAGCATAATCTCTCCTGCCGCATCCACGGAGCAAAGAGCCATGGGAAGATTATTCAGAGTGTCCCGATGATATCGCCTCAGATCGTCAAGCTCTCCGGCCAGTCCGCTCAATCGGCTGTGATAGGCCTCCAGTCGGGATTCCATGAAATGAATGTCCCGGGTAACGTAACCCTTGTTTTCATCCCAGGGCAAGAAAGTGTCAACGATATCGTGGGCCACAGTCGGTCCCATCAGGCCCGAAAGGTTTTTCTCGATCCGCTCCCTTAGCCGACGAAGCGCATGGGGGCGATTTTCCTCTTCGCTCATGTTGAGATCGCTGAGTGCTCTGGATACTTCCTTTTGGGCTACCAGTTCCCCCAGAGGTTTGCTCAGCATTTCATGGAAATCATGGGCGGACTTGGCTTCAGGTACTTTCTGCTCGTTTCGGCTATCGCTTTCCACCAGACAGGCACTGGCGGCTGAACGCTCTTCGGGGGACATACGGGTAAACTTCGAGACCAGATAGATAAGTACTGCATTGACCGACAAGGCAGTCATACCCAACAGATGCCACTGTTGGTAAAGATAGGTCGAAACTTCATTCATGGTCGAACTGAAGAGGCTGAAATCGACCATCTGGGGCAACATCATAGTGAAGAACCAGAAGGTGGTACCGCCGATCAGGCCGACAATAAATCCTTTATGATTGGCTTTGGGCCAATAGAGTACGCAGAGCGCTCCCGGCAGAAGTTGCAGGGCGCCTACGTAGGCAATAACCCCCAGATTATAGAGTGCGCGCTCGGCTTCGAGCATGCGATAGAAGCCGTAGGAACTGACAATCAGTGCCACAATAATGCATCGCTTGAACCAGATCAGCCAGCGATAGATGTTCACCTCAATCTGAAGGCGAGGCGGGTGATAGGGTAACACTATATGGTTCATGATCATTGAAGACAGGGCCAGTATTGTGACAATCGTCAAGCCACTGGCAGCCGCCAGCCCTCCTATGTAGGCGACAATGGTTAGCCATGGCATATCCAGAGCCTGACCAATGAACAGCGTGAAGTAGTCAGCCGCTACCGGGCTGTCCAGCTTGATACCGGCCCAGAGAATCAGCAGTGTGGGCAGACTCAGTATCAGCAGAAAAAGGGGAAGTGCCCAACTGGCAATATGAAGAGAACGCTGGCTACGATTCTCGGCAAAAGTCATATGGAACATATGTGGCATGACAATCGCTGAAGCAAAAAACATCAGCAGCATGCTGCGCCAGGGACCGTCCTCAAGCGGTGTTTGCATTTCTATCAGTGAATCCTGATGGACAGCAAGCCAGACTTCCACGCCATCAAGACCATGAAAAACTTCAAACAAAATTACCAGGCCCAGGGTTGCCATAACCACCAGTTTGACCACTGACTCAACCGCTATTGCCATGACCAGACCCTGATGTCTGTCACGGGTTGAGGGATTACGAGTCCCGAACAGAGCCGCAAACAGGGCTACCATGACACAGAAAACGATGGCCAGTCGTTCCGGAGAGTACTCCTTGCTGATCAGGTGAATACTGTCGGATACCGCCTGAATTTGCAGTGATAGCAGAGGCATGGTTGCGGTCAGCATCAATACAGTGGCCAGGGTTCCGGCGACAGGGCTACGGAACCGGAACGCAAAAAGGTCTGCCAGTGAGCTGAGCTGGTAAGTTCGGGTAATCTTAAGAATCGGATGGAGCAAAACCGGAGACAGCAGGAAAGCACCACTCACACCCAGATAGAAGGCGAGAAAAACATAACCGTGCTCATTCGCGAAGCCCAGGCTGCCGAAATAGGCCCAGCTGGAGGCGTAGACTCCCAGAGACAGAACATAGACAGCAGGGTGGCGGGTGATTTTTTCGGGAATCAGACCTTTCTCGGTCGCCCAGGCACAAAAGAATAAGGCCAGCAAATAGGCGACACTGACCAGCAGGAGTTCTTCGAGCTCAAAACTCATCGGACTTCCCTCTCGGCTGGAGCAGGAAGCCTGCCAGAATCACGAAAAACCAGAGAATCCAGGGTTGGTACCAGCTATCGCCAGTCGTAATCCACCATCCCATGATGGCGGGAGAGAAAAGGTAGATACTGATAACCAGAAGCAAAACCAGACGATAGATGTACATGAAACTTCAGTACGAGCTTTAAATCGGACTGTCCATGTTAACCAGTGTTGAGATAAACCGCAAAAGAGGGTGAATTTATCTCGGGAGGTGCTGAAGTTTGTATTAATATGTAACGACAAACTAATACAGGAGCTTGTTAATGGGCAGAAATACATCTGTGACACTTGGGCATCACTTTGAGCAGTTTGTGGCTGCAAAAATCAAGGAAGGCCGTTATCAGTCGGTCAGTGAAGTGGTCAGGGCAGGATTGCGGAAGTTAGAAGAGGATGAAGTAAAACTTGAGGCTCTCAGAAAAGAGTTGGAAGAGGGAGAAAATAGCCAGGTTGCAGAAGACTTCAGTACGGATGGTTTATTGGCTGAACTGCACAGGAAACATTTGTGAGTAGTAAATATAAAATTCGTAAAAAAGCTCTGATGGATCTTGAGAAAATCTGGCTTTATACATTCAATCATTGGGGTGTGGAACAAGCCGACGACTACGTACGCTTGATAACGGATAAATTTGAATGGTTGGCTGAAAATCCCAAGGCGGGTCAACCAAGGCATGAGATCAAATCAGGATATCTAAGCGCTCTAGCGGGATCTCATCTTATTTTTTATAAATTGACCCGTCATCAGCCAGACATTGTAAGTGTCACACATCAAAAAGCAGACATTTCAAGTAGAGTTGGAAGCCCGAAAGAAAAGTTTCTACCCTGAGGAAATGTCCACATCAAACACCCGGTGGATCGTAGGTCACCCAGTAAACCATATTGCCCGGGCAGTCGTCGCCCAGTACGTCGCTCATTAGTTCGTTGGCTTTCAGGTCAGCCATTTTCCTGATCCAGTCAGTGTCGTCCAGTTTTTCTTCCAGAAACCAGCTGGGCAGGGCGTTGATGTGCTTATCGTAATAAGCCAGAGGGAATTTGAGGTCTCTTGGCAGGCGAGAGCGTTTGATACTCAACGCGGCATCGCAACGAACCACCAGACTCTCTGCCACCTGTCTTCTTTTGCTGAGGTAGTTTCCTGCTTCCCTGCGATACTTATCTTCGTAAGGGCCCATCAGCTCTTCATAGCGGTCCTCCAGGCAGTGATCGTAAGCCCGGCTGACATCGTCGTTCTGGTAGCCCATAATCTTGCAGGCTTCTTTCACCCGTTCACGAAACTCACGGCTGATCTGCAAATACCAGGGAGCGTGAGGACCAAGGATGTTCTGTGCTTCCTGGTTAGCAACGAAAAACAGGTTTTCATCCGGGGTAAAGCAGAGTGCAGCATCCTGTGCGGTGACCACCTCAATTTTCGAAAGATCCGGCTCTTTGCCAACAGCCTTTTCGCGTTCAAAACGAGCTTTTTGACAGAACTCAGAGTCGGTAACATCGAATGTAGCTCCCGGGACGGGCTCGATTTCCTGAGAGGTAAACGCCAGAGAATGGGGGATAACAAGCAATGTGGCAGCAGGCAGCCAACGACGTACAATTTTTTTAATAACGGTGTTGATGACGGACATATCCACTCCTTAGACACATCTTTCTCGACAAGGTTAATAGTCTATGTATACCACTCCCGATCTTCAGGATAAAGTCGCCAGTGGCACAATAGGCTGTTTTGCGACCTTTTCTATCTGCCAGTGCGCTATACCCCACTGCAGAATCTCGGAAACACTGCTGCCATCCAGTTCGGCATCCGGATTTTGTCCCAATGCCCTCAGCGCTTTAATTAACTGTTGTTCAGGTCGATCAAGAGGAATCCCGGGAGCATGGTTCTGCTTGCTGAGCTTGTCGCCGTTTGCAAGGGTGATAACAGGAACGTGAGCATAAACAGGCGCAGCAGTGTTAAGCAGAGACAACAGATGGATCTGCCAGGGCGTGGCATTGAGAAGATCATGACCCCTGACGATGTGTGTGATTCCCTGGTAAGCGTCGTCTGCACAGACGGCCAGTTGATAGGCAAAGAGACCATCCTTGCGTTGAATGATAAAGTCACCCAGATCTGGCAGCGCATATTCGATCGTTCCCTGAATCTGATCCTGAAACGCAATGATTGTGTCAGGGCATCTGACCCTCAGGGAGTGTGGGGATTTTGTGTTGACTGTTTTGTCTCGACAGATACCCGGATAGACGCCTCCTGTTCCATGAAGATCTTTGCGTGTACAGGTGCAGGGGTATACGAAACCTCTGACCTTAAGGTCACTGATGATGTCCTGGTACGCCTCGTAACGTTCGCTTTGGTAGAGCACCTGGTCATCCCAGAGCAAGCCATAGACTTCCAGCGACTTCAGAATCTGATGGGCTGCGCCAGGTTGTTCTCTGGGAGGATCAATATCTTCCATGCGGACCCGCCAGATTCCGTTTTGCGAGCGGGCATCAAGAAAACTGGCCAGCGCGGCGACCAGTGAGCCAAAGTGTAGTGGACCGGAAGGAGAAGGTGCGAAGCGGCCAATGTAGTTTGACTTTTCTTGACTGAGAGCAGGTTTTTTTGCTGTCGGCATGTTCAGGCTCATCAGACCATAAGCAGATGAAAGGGAGTATTGTCGATGCTTCGGCAATACAGTTTGATAAACGCAAAAACAGCAAAGCCGCGATATGATTCGCGGCTTTGTGTGAAGTCAGCAATGACCGGGTATTATTGACCCAGCTGCTTCTCCTTGATTTCAGCCAGGGTTTTGCAATCGATGCAAAGAGTGGCTGTAGGTCGAGCTTCCAGACGGCGCACACCAATCTCGACACCGCAAGAGTCGCAGAAACCGTAATCTTCTTCCTCAATACGAGTCAGAGTTTTATCGATTTTTCTGATCAGTTTGCGCTCGCGATCCCGGGTGCGTAGCTCCAGGCTGAACTCTTCTTCCTGACTGGCACGGTCAGCCGGGTCAGGGAAGTTAGCTGCTTCATCCTGCATATGGTTTACGGTGCGATCCACTTCTTCCATCAACTCCTGCTTCCATTGCCTTAGGATGTTGGTGAAATGTTCGACCTGCTTTTCATTCATGTATTCTTCGCCTTCTTTCTCCACATACGGAGTGAAAGAGCGAAGCAAATTACCTTGATCGGCTTTTTTCTGTGCTGACATGATTACAGCCTCATCACCTTCTCATTAAGTAGCTCGACATACTTCTTGCCAAGCTTTCCATCCGAACGCCGGATAAGACCGGCTTCCTTGAAAGCTGAGGTCAACACTACGGGTTGCCAGAATCAGCTGCTAAATCTGGCCCCTATGCCTCTTGCCTTCCTCACAGAAGCGATGAAACTACCAAAACCTATGGCAATGCGCCATAAAAAAATGCTTCTGCCGCTGTCGACAAGTGATCATCCACATATTACATAGTAATCACAAAATACTGTCGGAGGAAACCGTCAACTGAGTATCATAGAATTCAGATTTAGAATATTAACGTCCGATTTAATAAAATATTGATATGAAATTTGAAAAAAATCTTCAGTCAGCCCGCCTGCTTCGTCGCTATAAACGGTTCATGGCAGATGTTGAGCTGGAGGATGGCAGTAGCATTACCCTTCACTGTCCGAATACCGGTTCCATGAAAAATTGTCTCTATCCGGGTAAACAGGTCTGGTATCTCGATTCCGGCAATCCCAAACGGAAATATCCCTGCACCTGGGAGTTGGCCGAGATCCCCGTTATGTTCGGATCAGAGGAGAAAAACACCCTGGCCGGATTGAATACCGGCAGAGCCAACAAACTGGTGGCAGAAGCGCTGAACCTGAAACAGATTTCCGGGCTGACAGAATACGATAAGGTTCGCAGAGAGGTACCTTACGGTGAAGAAAAAAGCCGTATCGACTTTTTGCTGCAGCAAGAAGGTTTGCCAGATTGTTATGTTGAAGTGAAAAGTGTCACTCTGGCAGTGGGTGATGGTCTGGGCTTGTTTCCTGATGCTGTCACCACACGAGGGACAAAGCATCTCAGGGAGTTGATGGCCGTGGTTGAGTCAGGCTATAGGGCGGTGCTGCTGTTTTGTGTTCAACACACGGGAATTGAACGTGTTGCTCCGGCTCATGATATTGACCCGGAATACGGTCGGGCCATTAAAGAAGCTGCAGCAGCAGGGGTTGAAATTATGGCTCTGGGCGCTGATATATCGACGCAGGAAATTACTCTGACCCGGACATTGCCCGTTTTTGATATTCAATAATCGGCTGATTCAACAACCATTGATAAGTCGCCTGCCCTGATTTCCAGATCCAGTGGCTATATTTCATTCCTCTTTTTGCATGATGGTTCGTGTAGCCTGCGAAATTACGTCTATTTTTAAGGGCGTGACATCATTACGTTATGGAACCTTTTAATGCTCAGAACCGCAGTAGTCGGGACGGGATATCTGGGAAAGTTTCACGCCCATAAGTACGCCATGTTACCTGGATCTCAGCTGGTCGGGGTGGCAGACATTGATGAAGACAGTGGTCGTCTTGTTGCCAGAGACTGTGCTACAGAGTTCTTCGCTGATTACCAACAACTGTTAGATAAGGTGGATGCTGTCAGTATTGCGGTACCTACGTTGCTTCATCATAAGATTTCCAGGGATTTTCTCAGGGCTGGTGTGCATGTACTGGTCGAAAAGCCCATAACCTCCAGCCTGAATGAGGCCCATGAGCTGGTTCAGATAGCCAGACACCAGAAGCTGGTTCTGCAGGTAGGTTGCCTGGAGCGCTTTAACGAAGCACTTTCCGGGGTAGGCCCGCTGTTGAACAGACCCCGCTTTATTGAGTCCCACCGGCTGGCCGGATTCAAGCCACGTTCCATGGATATCAATGTGGTTATGGATCTTATGATCCATGACCTGGATATTATTCTCAGCATGGTCAACCAACCACTGGTGGATGTCGCTGCCAACGGTACCGCTGTTCTGTCTGACTCGGTGGATATTGCCCAGGCACGGCTGACATTCAGCGGTGGCTGCGTAGCCAATGTGACCGCAAGCCGGATCAGTCAGAAAGCCAAGCGAAAAATGCACATCTTTCAGGAGAAGTCGTGCATTTGTATCGACTTTCAGTCTCTGAATCTGTCGCACTTTTACAAAGGCAAAGGTGAGATGTTTCCCGGCATTCCAAATATTGAGTGTGATGCACTGAATTATAAAGACAGCGACTCCCTGCGCAGGGAAATAGAAGATTTCCTAAACTGTGTTCGTCACTCAAAAGCACCCAGGGTCAGCGGTGAAGATGGCCAGCGTGCCCTGGAGTTAGCTACCCGGATTTCCGACATCATTGAAGGAGGCATCCAGTGAGCTCGGAACCACTGATCCCGATGGTGGATACACTCGCCTGGCACAAGCCTGTTCAGCAGGAACTCAGGTCGGCGGCCACACGGGTACTCGACTCAGGTCGTTTTCTGATGGGAGAGGAGGTGATGGCTTTTGAGCAGGAAGTCGGAACCTTTCTCCAGGCTAATCATACAGTCAGCTGCGCTAATGGCACCGATGCCCTGGTGCTTGCACTCTCAGCAGCGGGTCTGGGGCCTGGTGACGAAGTCATCACGACGCCCTTTACTTTTTTTGCCACCGCTGAGGCCATCGTTCGGGTGGGAGCAACACCAGTGTTTGCGGATATAGAACCAGAGACGTTTAATATTGATCCGCTTCGGGTAAAGGAAGCGATTACTGAACACACTCGTGCAGTGCTGGTGGTTCATCTGTTTGGTTTGCCTGCCCGTATTCAGGAAATTCAGAGGCTCTGTGAGGAGCGATCTCTGCTGCTGATTGAGGATTGCGCCCAGTCTTTTGGTGCTTCAGTCAACGGCAGAATGATGGGAACCTGGGGTGACCTTGGTTGTTTCAGTTTTTTCCCCAGCAAGAACCTCGGTGGTTTTGGTGATGGCGGTCTAATCACCGCAAAGACGGAGTCTGTGGCGGAGCAGCTTAAGCTATTGAGAAACCACGGCAGTAGCGCCCAATACCGACATGAACGCATGGGTTTCAACAGTCGACTGGATGAAATGCAGGCGGCGCTGCTCAGGGTCAAGCTAAAGCATATTGCACGTTATAACGAAGAGCGAAAAAAAATAGCAGAAGACTACCGCTCCTGTCTGCAGGGGATGGATGTTCTGTTGCCGACAGGACAGGAGCATGTTTACCACCAGTTTACGGTATTGACCGATCAGCGAGATCAACTGAGGGAGCATCTGGCCAGCCAGGGCGTTGCATCAGCCCTGTATTATCCGATGCCACTGCATCAGCAGCCGGTGTTTGAGGGTTTGCCAATGACACAGGATCTTTTTGTTGCCGAGCAGGTGTCCCGGCATTGTCTTTCCCTGCCTGTTTTTCCGGGGATGACGGAGACACAAGTGAATCGGGTCGCTGAGTCGGTTTCCCGTTTCTTCTCGGATGACAGTGCAGAATTTGCGTACTGGTTCGCCGGAGTCGCACCCTGAATAACTGGCACTGCGCGGTATTGGTAATGGCCCTTTTTGCCTCTCAAGTGGTCCATTCAGCCCCGTTTTATGATCAGCTTGAGGCGGTTCAGCTGGACGATGCCCACTTTGATGCTCAGGGGCGAGTGGTGATGATCGGCAATATTGATCGCAAGGTTGTCTGTCTTCGCCCTATGCGAAAAGGGTTGCCAGAGATTAGTGCCGAGAGTCTGGGTGAACAGTTAAGAGTCCATTTATACGGTCATGGAGGCAGTGGCTGGACGCTTCTCTGGGGGAGTGTCGACAAGGCTATGGCCCTGTTTGAGAAGAAGGCCAGAGAGCATAAATTCAACGACCAGGTCCCCATTACGGTCATTGGCGCGGGCTGTATGGGAAAAGCCTTGGCTTTATCACTCCATCATGCAGGCTACCGGAGCATTCGTATTGTCGCCGAGCAAGACAACCGTATTGCTTCTCTGAACTCAACCGGCTATCTGGCCATGGTGTCTCTGGCAACAGAAAATGAAACAGAGAAAAAAGAGGCTGAACAGCTGGCCATTGAGACGCTCAAGGGTTACCAAAGGGTAGACAGCGGAACCCATCCCATCATCAATGAAGGGGTTCATCTTATTGATGTTTACAGTGGTCTGGGCAAAGAAGACGAGGAAGGTCCCCTGGAAACTTATACCGGTATTGAGCCCTTTGCCGAGGCAGGATTGTTACCCAAACCAGAGAAAGGCGTGGTTGAGTTTTCGACCGGTGTGAGTTACCCGATGCAAAAATTCCGGACTTACTTTATGGATACTGCTGTCATTATGGCAGCCTTTGATCGTGAACTCAGAACCAGAAAGATTCCCGTGATCCATAAGACAGTGGACAGTCTGGATGATATTAAAACCGATGTTGTTTTTAACTGTTCCGGGCTCGGGGCCGGCAAACTGAATCACGATGACAGGGTCTACCCAAACATGGGATTGTTGCTGGATCTGGCTCATCAACCCCTGAAAAAGCTCGACTACATTATTTACACTCGCTACCAGCCGCCGGGAGCACCGAAACGAACCAGCCCTGCGGATAAAGCGGACATCTATTTTATGCCCAGAGGGGGAGGGTTACTGGGAGCCACTTTTGTCGACCACAATGACGGCTCGGATAAGGCTCTGAATGAAGCCTTATTTACAAAAATACTAAGGGAAAACAAGCAGTTTTTTGGCTATCCAATTAATCCTCATTGAGACGCTGAGCAGGTATCAAAGAACGGACAGATGAACCCAGCCGCAGTCAAAAAAAGCAGCAGCGCCAAAGAAGCATAATGACCAACTATGGGGCTGCCGATGGCTACAGCTAAACCAGCCAAAGAATTGACAACCGCTCCGAGCCCGGAAATTCCTCCAAACGGTAAACCCAACTCTCAACTTTGTCACCTGAACAATTACCGGAGAGATGAACGCACAGCAGCCAGCCTGCCGGCACTGAGGGCCATATTCGTGAGTAATCCGGAGGCAACGTCGGCCCCATCCCTGGCTCTGAAAACAGAAGGAATGGCGCTGTCAAACAGGTCGTCGTCTGATGAACTGGACGAAGAGCTATCATCAGAATCGGACTGAACAGCGGTCCTCCTTGGCTGAGACTGAACAGGATTGCAAGAGCCATAACTATTTCCTGTGTCTGATGAAGACACTGTCAATAGTCGCTCCTGAGACGGTTGCAGCGCATTGGAAAGGGTGTCCATCCTGATAGAGTTGGTGATCTCTCGTTCCCGAATATCAGTGCCCCTGAAGTCATTGCCAGAAACACAAAGGCAGCTAATACCAGCGCCAACAATAGCGCCAACAGGACCGCCGAGGTAGGCACCTACGGGCTTGAAACCGGCTACACAATAACAACCCAGAGCTGAGACAGCACCACTCAACAAGGTAGCGCCGCCAACCGGTAAAACCCATTTTGAAACAACGCCATCCGGACACTTAAAAGTAGAATCCGATGCTCTGTCAGCCGTCAGTTGTGGCTGTTTTATCACCGGTGGGAACGCAGAATTTGCTCCATTCATATTTCTTTTCTCCTCAGAAAATAAGTTATTTACACCCCGGGATTTTCCATTGCATTAATGCTGACTGTACCCGGTGGATTAAATTCTGAGACTGAATCATGCTGCAAAAGTTCCTCCGGAGTTGCGCCGGGAGTAGCGCTTCTACGGATAGATCTTTAAGTTAAGAGATAAGGAAGGATCACACCCGCATTTGGCTGATAACGAACAGCAGCTCCTATCCGGGGACAGCCAGCAGCAGTTGGCTGGGACCGAACAGGACCGGTACTGCCAGAACTATTGCCTGCGGCCAATGAAGTCAATGCCGATGGTAGCCCCTGACACTGTTGCTGCTCAGCGGTGAGGGTGTTCGTCATCGTAGATCCTGTGATTGCTCGTTCCTTAAGCCCGGTGCGGCTGGGGGATTTGCATGCAACATAAGTGCCAACAGCGGCTCCGGCAACAGTGCCAGTAGCAAGACAGCAGACAACAGAAGCACCAACGGCAGCGCTGGCTGAGCTGAAATAGGCACCTACGGGGTTGCAGCAGGCTATAACAGCACCAAACAGAGTACCGCCAACGGCACCGAGCAGGGAACAGCCGCCAACCGGTACAACACGATTTGAAACAACGCCATCCGGACACTTACAGTTATTATCCGGTGCTATCTGAGCCGTCGTTTGCGGCTGTGTTATCACCGGTGGGAACGTAGAATCTGATGCATTCATATTTCTTCTCTCCTTAGAAAATAAGTTGTTTACACCCCAGGATTTACCACTGTGTTAATGCTGGCTGTAATCACTGGCATTAAATATTTAGATCGAATCATGCCGCAAAAGTTCCTCCAGAATTGCCACAATTCAGGCTAAAGGCTCTTGTAAGGGCTAACGGGGATGTTACTAAGAAGCCTTCGCAAGAAGGGTAAAGCCCACTAATGGCGAAGTAATGAATTGGCTGCGCTGGAAAAACTTCGAGGTCTTAAAGGGAAAACTTGAACTTTAATGTCCGTTGCCTGTCCAAGGATTAAGGTTAACGTGAACTTTAATGTCCGTTGCCTGTCCAAGGATTAAGGTTAACGTGAACTTTAATGTCCGTTGCCTGTCCAAGGATTAAGGTTAACGTGAACTTTAATGTCCGTTGCCTTTTCTTAATTTTAATTCCCAAGGAGGAAATATTATGACTTACGGAGTAACCACAACAACAACCAGCACCGCAACAGGTGCGGTATTTCAACCGTCGCAGAATAGCGCCCCAGAATCCAAGGCCAAAACGGACACTGTACCGTCTATTCCACCTGCAGGTCATCCGAAAACGGGCACAAGCCTGACAGACCGAAAGGCTGAAGCTTTTTTGCTGAATCTTCAAAGCAATAAAACCAAAGTCGATAAGGATGACACTGCCTTGGCGCAATGCTACCAGCGGATGGTCAATGAAGCGATGACTGAAAATCAAAAATTGGTTGGGCCATTTCATGAGCTTATGCTAAACGTTCATGGCATATACACTTACAGCGATTCCGAAATCTCTAAGGATGACGAGGCTATTGCACAAGCTGTTTGGAATGCAGCGAAGGAGCTTGATATAGAGGTTAAGTCGAAGCTTGAGCGTCTGAAAGACAAATAGGCATTTTAGTGGTAAACCACCGTCTCTGACGGTGCGACTCAAAAGAACTCTGACGAAACCATCGTACAGGGTGCAAATATGGCCTCCTCTGGACCACAAGTTCTTTAAGGAGGCCGTTATCGAGACTGGCAGAGCAAATGCGGATTGATTCAGCGAGTAATATTCTGACTGACATCTCAATGCACTCACCTGCGCTCTCACCTGGCAACCTGCCTCCTGGTTTCGCCTGACACTGCTTTAAGATTGGTTCTTAAAAAACTCGCACCGAAATTCCCCGGTCTCATCGACAACGTGAAATATGAACTTTTATACCCCTCTGCCTGTCTAAGTATTTAGGTGGACAAGGATTTTAATGTCCATTGCCCATTCTTAACTATTCATGGAGGATTCATTATGACTTACGGAGTAACCACAACAACCAGTCCTGCAGCTAGTACGGTATTTCAACCGTCGCAGAATAGCGCACCAGAGTCCAAGACCAAAACGGTTACTGTTGTAACGTCTATTCCACCTGCAGATCATTCGGAAACGGGCAAAAGCCTCAAAGCAGACCGGGCAGCATCTCTCTTCGAGGCTAACACTATGCTGCAGGAGACATGCTTAACAATAGAAGTCAGTCAGGATGATGCGACTCTGGTGCAAAGTCTTATTGATGCAGGTAGTCGTGTGGAAAATGATGTCGTGACTAAAGCTCATTCGCGCTCTACGGAAAGCAATAGGCCGATCGGGCTGTAGCCCAAGCTTACCACCAGGCAGACAAAGATAAGGAGCTATATAAGAATGGTTGGGCTCGCCACTAAGGTTACTCAAAGAACCAAACCCTGGTAAACCCGCCTCTGCGGTGTGACTCGAAAGAACTCTGGCGAAACCATCGTGCAGGGTAAAAAATGGCCTCCCCTGAACCACAAGTTCTTTAAGGAGGCCATATTCGAGACTGGCAAAGCCAACCCCGGATTGATAAAGCCAGAGATATTGGATTGCATCAGACATCTCAGTGCACTCACCTGCGCTTTTACCAGGTAGCCTGCCTCCGGGTTTCCTCTGACACTGCTTTGAAATTGGTTCTTGACGGGCCTCGGGATTCTCCAGTCTCATCGACAACGTGAAATATGAACTTTTATGTCCGTTGCCTGTCCAAATTCGTAGGAGGGCGAGAACTTTTATGTCCGCTGCCGATTCTAAATTATTAATTTTCATGGAGGATAGATTATGACTTATGGAGAAAGCCAAACAACCAGCACTGCAGCTGCTACGGTATTTCAACCGCAGCAGGGTGGCGCACAGGACTCCGATACCAAAACGGTTGCAGTGCCGTCTATTCCACGTGTTGGTCAACTTTCGCAAGCAGGTACAAGTCTTGCGGCTCGAAAAGCAATGTTAAGCGAGGCTGAAACTGGAATGTACTCTTCGGCAAGCACTGAAGAGGCCATTGCCTCTGGCGAGAGCCTCAGCGAAGCCTGCTTCGCAAGAACAACGGACAATGACAGAAGCCTGCCCTCTGCTTTCTCTGTATTACCGTTAGCCAAAGCCGTCCCATCATGGGAGGATTTTCTCCCCCCTGAAGGCACATTCGATCAGGTCGACAGCGGTTTTCAGTGGCTCAGGGATCAAAACGCCCGACTGCAACCATTTTTTAACTCCGGTGGCGGACTGGATTGTCTCGCAAACCCGGAAAAACTGAGCATGACACCGGAAGGATTAAAATTACTGGCAGAGACCAGTGACAACGTGAATCGGCTGCTTCATGGGGCTCACACAATGTTGTATGGGTACCAATTATTCTTGTCGCTGGCTGGAAACAACGGTTCAGGCGTGGTCAATTCATTGCGGGCAGAATTACCGCAATTGGTCAGCCGGTTCGAGACACTGAAACAGACCATCCGATCAGGGTTAGAGAGTGTCAGACATGCTCTTTATGACGTTGAAGAAGGGCGGATGTACTGTAGTGACTGGGTGGACGCTTGTCATCAGCTTCACTTCTGTCTTCAATCAGTCAACCCCACGGAGCCTGAGCAGGTTCAGAGTGTCCGTGCACTGATTTTTGTCTTGCAACTGTGCTCCATAAAGATAAAAGCATTAATCGATTACTCTGCACTCGGGTCAGAGTGGTGATGCTTTGGCTGTTCTGTAATTGTGTTGTATAAACTACTCATTTTCCAACCTCCGGTAGCCAGTCGTCATCCATGATCTTTTCAAACGTCCATGGACAATACTCGGGGAAGCTGCTTTTGTTCAGGCGCTTGCTTTCGATCTTGATGTATTGGTTCATTTGTTTGACGGCTTCTTTTTTAGCCTGAGAGTAGGCTTCTGCAAGTACTTCGTCTATCTTTGGCTGAAGACAGGGGTTTTCTTTTATATGGTCTTTAATATCTACTCTCGGGTTGTTGATACTGGGTATCCAAGTGTAGAGAACTTTGTCTTCTACCCACGAATCTTTCAATACTCGCTTTTGGTAAGCGTATTTCAAAAGATGTATGAGCAATGTTCTTAGATAAGACCTTAATTCTTTTTTCGTATCGCCCATACGTTGTTCCATCGCCTCCAACAGATTGTCGATGTCGAGTTTGTCAAATTGGCGCTGGGCCAGCAGTTCACGCTGTTGGGTCAGCCATTGGGTGTAATCGGTTTTGTATAAACTACTCATAAAGGCTTACTCCGTTCAGTGGATACCAGTCTTCAGACATCATTTGGTCAAAAGACCAAGGGCAGGTGTCGGGAAAGCTGCTGTTATCCAGTTTTGGGCATTTTGGCGGCATGTGACGATTCATTTCCCGAATGGCTCCTTTTTTCCCAGCAGGATACGACTCACTTAAAACATCTTTCACCCGTTGTTTTAGGCTGTGATTTTTTATGATTAATCTATTAATCGCATCCCTGGCGTTATCGATAGTATCCATCCAACCTTTAATTACTCTTTCAGAGGCTACCGAATCCTTCAGAACGGATGTTTGATAATCCATTTTAAGTAAATGAAGTATGAGATTAATTAGATAGCTCTCCAGATTGTCTACCTTGGATTCTATCCCCAACTCCAACTCCTCCAACAAATTCTCGAGGTCTAATTGTTCAAAATTACGATTTCTCAACAGGGTCACCTGCTGACTCAGCCATTGATGATAATCAGTGTTATATAAGCTATTCATCGTTTTACCTTAACTGGATACCTTTAAAAAAATACCTCCATTGCCCAACCACTTTAGGCAAATAACAGAAGGGAAGCAAAATGAATTACCAAAGCACAGATGCCTTTGCCGGGGGCTTTGCCCGTGGTTTTGGGCTGGTCAATTCGGCCATTGATGCCAAAGAGAACCGTCGGTATCGCAAACATAAGCACAGGGAACTCAATGGATAGACATTGGTCCAATAACGTAAGTTATTTGAAAATCAGAGAGAAGAGTAAGAGATATGAACGGAATCAAACCGCCCAGCAGCCCAGACAGCCAGTCAGCACTTTATCAAAAGCCGAGCGATAATTGCCCTGTTTGTCTCGAAACTTTTGCCGGAAAGAAAGTCATGGTTCTCAAACAATGCAAACATATGTTTCACAGAGACTGCCTGGAACGGTGGCTATCGAAAAATTCAACCTGTCCATCTTGCAGAACCTCTTTAGTGTCCAGGGAAGTAGAACTATTGCGAGCCTTAAGACCCAGTGATCAATCCCGAGCCCAAGCCTTGGCCATGTTATCGAGACTTTCTGCTGCGACCCGTGAGAATGGAAACTCCTCTACAGACAGGCAGAGATTGGACCGGCAGGCTAGAGAAGCCATAGCATCGAGCTATATGGCTATGCGGGGTGAGACAGACAGGCAGGAGCCAACGAGTTCAGATTTAAGTTATATAATGCTCTGATTCAGTTGCCTTTGCAGGCACTTTAACATCATTACCTGCTGCCAGAGCAAGCGTTCTGCCCAGTGAGTT
This sequence comes from Endozoicomonas sp. ALD068, assembly GCF_049310145.1. Classification (NCBI taxonomy): domain Bacteria; kingdom Pseudomonadati; phylum Pseudomonadota; class Gammaproteobacteria; order Oceanospirillales; family Endozoicomonadaceae; genus Endozoicomonas; species Endozoicomonas sp. ALD068. Next base: position 4,804,746 of record NZ_JBLYNU010000004.1, on the reverse strand, counting down.
GGTCAGTTTCGTCACAACCGATTCAAAGAAGCCAGCGAGGGATTCCCATTAGAATGCACGTCTGTGGCCTGATGATTTGTTGTAAAGAAACAAGAACATCGTCCCAATAACAGGATTCAAGCTCAGTGATCTCTTGGCCTGTTCAGATGTTTGATTCGACCGGTTGCCACAAACAGATCAGAAAAAACAACATCATTTGACCACTGAATATCAGACCTGTAGTATCTTCCGCCCTCTCGCCTGAAATTGTTTAATACTGAGGTAGTCTCAGCGCCTTCACTTAAACAACTTCACCTGAAGAGCTTCAGTCAATCAACCTGACTTTGGGAGCCACTCGTCTTTATGTCTGATCTTTCAGAATCACGTCACAGTCTTAACTTGCCCGTCTTTGTCGGTGCAGCCAGTATCATTCTTCTGATAGTAGTCTCTACGGCTCTGTTTCCGAAGCAGGCCGAGCTTTATTCCACCTTCTTGCAAACGGCCATAATGACCAACGCCAGCTGGTTTTATGTGACGGCAGTCGCCATTATCCTTATCGGCGTCGCTATTGTCGGCCTCTCCCGTTATGGCGATATTAAGTTAGGCCCTGACCATTCCGAGCCGGACTTCAGCTTCGGCTCCTGGTTTGCCATGCTGTTTTCAGCCGGTATGGGGATTGGCCTGATGTTCTTTGGCGTGGCGGAACCCGTTATGCACTTTCTCACTCCCCCTGTGGGCGATCCTGCATCCATCGAGTCCGCCCGGGAGTCCATGAGAATTACCTTTTTTCACTGGGGGTTTCATGCCTGGGCCATCTACGCCATTGTGGCTCTGATTCTGGCGTTCTTTGGCTATCGTCATAATCTGCCGTTAACCCTCCGTTCAGCGCTTTTCCCGATTGTGGGTGATCGTATTCACGGTGTTATTGGTCATATTATTGATATCTTTGCCATTCTGGGTACGACCTTTGGTGTGGCTACAGCTTTGGGTTATGGCGTGCTTCAGGTCAACTCGGGCCTGAATTACCTGTTTGATGTTGATGTAAGCACTCATGTTCAGGTGGTTTTGATCGTAGTGATTACCGCTCTGGCCACGCTCTCTGTTGCTTCAGGGCTTGATAAGGGAATTCGTCGTTTATCCGAGATCAATCTGCTGCTGGCACTGTTGCTGATGGCCATGGTCATTATTCTCGGGCCTACTATCCTGCTGTTGCAGATACTGGTGCAGAATATTGGCAGTTATCTGTCCGATATCGTCGACAAAACATTTAATCTCTATGCCTATGAACCGACCGACTGGATGGGTGGCTGGACTCTGTTTTACTGGGCATGGTGGTTGTCCTGGTCGCCTTTTGTCGGCATGTTTATTGCCCGTATCTCCAGAGGCAGAACCATTCGCGAGTTTATCTGTGGCGTGCTGTTTGTACCGGCCTGTCTGACCTTTATCTGGATGACCGTATTCGGAAACACTTCCATTGATCTGATTATGAATCATGGTGCGGAAGATCTCGCTGACATTGTTCAGGTCGATGTTTCACTGGCGCTCTTCAAGTTTCTGGAGTATTTCCCGGCCACTGAGTTCCTGTCAGGAATCGCCATTATCATGGTCGTGGTGTTCTTTGTAACCTCTTCCGATTCCAGTGCCATGGTGATTGATATGCTGGCTTCTAAGGGTGAAGGGAAAACACCGGTCTGGCAGCGGGTATTCTGGTCTACCCTGATTGGTCTGGTTGCCCTGGTACTGATGCTTGCCGGAGGTCTCAAGGCGCTCCAGACAGCCACTATTGCAACGGCTTTGCCATTCGCTGTGGTGTTGCTGGTTTCCGGTTATGGGTTGTTAAAAGCGCTGGCACTGGATGCTGCCAAGAAAGAAAGTCTGACCCAAACCACCCTGGCTCCGAGCCATGCCAATGTTTCAATTCCATGGCAGAGTCGATTGCAGAATATTACCCACTTCCCGGCGCGCAAAAGTGTCAGGGTCTTCATGAGAAGTGTCGTGTTACCGGCAATGAAGTCCCTGTCCAGAGAGCTGGAAGAGCAGGGAGTGGAAACCGGAATTGATTTTGATCGCAACAAAAGTATTGCCTCTCTCAATGTTTTTCATGGTGAGGAACAGGACTTTCTCTACAGGGTCAGCCCTCGTTCCTATGTTCAACCCAGTTTTGTCATTGATGACGAAGAAGAGAGCAAGTATTACCGGGCAGAAGTCTTCCTGAGGGAGGGTGGTCAGGATTACGACATTATGGGCTGGACCCGGGAACAGGTCATTGGCGATATTATTGATCAGTACGAGAAACATATGCACTTCCTGCATATGGTTCGCTGAATCAACGGCGCTCGCTCTGCTGGAAAGTTGTCGTTTGGCAGGCTTTCGGGCTTAAAATTTTGCGTAAAACCCCCTCGCTTTAGAGGTTGTCGCAAAACTCTGGTTCCCATGCTCTTAGGCCCTGTGGGTCCCAGCGTGGGAACGAGCTGTTGGAGTTCTGCGACACCCTCTAGCACTTAGCCTTTTGCATCTCTTCTTGGTTGTTGTACCTGTTATTATCGTTTTACCTTGTATCGTACCGCCGCGATAGTCAAACCCGACTATACTCAGCCCACCCAAACAATAACCTACGGTAAAAATAATGCTTCACCAACCTTTGTATACCGCTTTGCTGGAAGCCGGTGTATCCGATGAAACCGCCAAAGCAGGAGCGCAAATAGAATGGCACGTTACAGAGAGCCGACTGGACAGAATAGAAAAAAATCTGTCAATCGTCGGCAGCGACACTGCCGCACTGAAAGACGGGCAGAAAAAACTGGACTCCAGAATGGACAAGCTGGAAGCCAAAGTAGACAGGCTGGAAGACGGGCAGAAAAAACTGGACTCCAGAATGGACAAGCTGGAAACAAAAGTAGACAAGCTGGAAACCAAAGTAGACAGGCTGGAAGACGGGCAGAAAAAACTGGACTCCAGAATGGACAAACTGGAATGCAGTCAGGAAATACTCGTCAGTGACCATAGAAAAATAGTAACCAAGCTGGAGGAACACGACGTAAAACTGGAACTAATACTCGACTGCGTAAAAAACATCATGGACAACACTTAACAGAGCAATGGATGGAACTAATTATTGGATTAACAGTCAAATGTTAATGTGATTCGTCTTTATTCAGTCAGATTGGTACTGCAAGGACAGGAATGAGAAAATCAGCTTCAGGGTTTTTCTTTGTATTAAAGATCGGAATGCTGATTTTCCAGAACTTATGGTATTTGGCTGTCCTGTAATGGTTCCAACATACGCCCACAATGGAGTTAGGCAAAATGGATTTTTATCAGTTAAAAGGTTTGACTCAACAGCTGCATGAATTGAAGGTGGTGCAACCCAATGGCTTTTCAACAGAAGCAGAAGATGGCTCCACCCAGTTCCTCGGCAGGCAGGTAAAGCGACAGGATGGCACCACCGCACAGACTGAGAAAACTGCTCAAAAAAGACCGGCAAATGCAACAGACGACCCTTTACTGCCCGGTAAACTTCGTAAAATAATGCCAGAAACTGAACTTTTACCTATGAAAAATGAGCAGTTAATGTCAGAGGGATTATTCATTACTGCTGGAAGTAAACCGCTATCTGAACGGCAGGTTAATCTTGAGACACAACCCTTTGATTCAAGAGCTGAAGCTATACAGATGGCCGCCAGGAATCTGGTGAGTCAATTTCAACTTGAGGCAATAGAAAAGTCACCAACCAATGAAGTGCAATGTGCCGTTTTCCTTGAGTGCCTGAAACTTGATGTTGATAATACGCTGATAAGGCTAAACACAACAACATCTTTAAATGGGGCTCAAAAGCTCCTGATTTTGTTGGCAGCTGAAGAAGAGCAGAAACAACAGAATAAATGTCCACTTCCTGAGGGCTACTGGATACTTGCGAGGATTCCGTTATCCATCGGTTTTGAGAAGGCAAAGAACCTGTTTCAGCGCCTACCTGATACGCCTTCTCTGCCAGAGGTGGACAATGTCATTAATGAGCAGTTGACAGCATTAAGACCTGATAAAATGCTCAGGGACAGACTTTTGGAGGTCAGACAACCCCTTAAATCGGAAAACAACGAACTTTCCAGACAGCTGTTGTGTGAAGTTGACAATATTGAAAAAAAATTTATCCCAAAAGTTGGATGGAACGGCCGTTTATCAGACGCTGAGGATTATAGAAATTTCAAGGTCTATACAAGAAGATTGTTGTATCTCTATGCATCCTGTTCCGGTTTTTCACAGCAGGCTGATATTGCTGAGTTAACGTCGTACATTAGATCCGTTCTTTACATCATCGAGCCAAATAACCGTATACCAGATAACATCTGGCATATTGCTAAAGAGCTGGCCTATTTGTCGAAACAACCCGGCTCCATCGATTATTGCCACTATATTAGTACCCTGGCCCATTGTTTGAAAACACCGGCACCTGTCGCCTTACAGTTTAAAAATCTCAAACAGCTCAGTGATATCAAAGGGTTCGCTTTACTTGAAAGCAAACCGCTGGACAAGTATCTAACCGTACTCAGAGCAAACATTGATAAGATAGCCCCGGAATATTCGCGGGTATTGCTCGATGCAGTTGACGTTCTGGAAAAAGAATGTGCCGGTATATCACTACCTGAAGGCAAGTCTGATATCAAAGCGAAAGTGCATCGACTTTTAATGATTATTGCCGCCTGCAAATCATCCAAAGAAATAATGGATACTTCAGTATTGGTTCATTTTGTCACGGCCATCATGGAACATGGCAATAAAAAAAATATACCTTATCTAATCGCTGGGCTGGCCCGTCTGGTTCAGAGTACCCCGAAAATACAGAAAATACTGGGTGCCCCCGGAATCAGTGGCGGACCGCATTTGCGAATGGCGCCGCTGCAATGGCTGGCATTTGTACCCGATAGACTCTCAGAAGATGACATCGAGGAACTCTGTCAATCTTTGCAAGCTCCCAGCGCCAGCAAGAGCAGGCGACGGATGAAAGATGGCAAGATTTTCCACCAATGGCTGTCTACCCTTGAGCAGATGTTGGCCAGCGAGGTTATGAATAAGGCCATGGTAATGCCGATCCTGAAAAAGCTTACCCAAAGTCTGACTTATGAAAAACTGGGCTGGCTTTATATGTTATTCAACATGGGATACAGGTTTACTGCATTTCTGGACAGAATGGGCTTGAGCTGTCAGAAGGAAGGATTACCATTGATGATCGCTGAAAAAGGGGCTGACGCTTTGGTGGGAGTGAATAAAAAGTTCTCAAAATGGCTAATGAAACAACGACATCACCATCTCCTGCCTTTTTACATGGCATCAATGATAGAACAGGGGAATGCAGAAGTTGTAGACCTTACCCATCAGTTTATAGAGACCAGTGTTAACAACACTTTTGTTCAGAGCAGGCAGTCACCGCTGCACAATCCACACCTGCAAGCCATTTACAAGAAATATCCCCGATTGGAAGCAGGTTGGGGAGCGAACTTCAGTGGTTTCAGCGAGGAAACCCGAAACAAGCTCTTGTCCCAGGGGGAAACCCTGAAGCTGACAGAGGACCCCTGGGATCTTTTTATCAGTGGGCTTGAAGTTAAAAGCTGTCTATCACCTGACGCCCTGAGTTTTAAAATTGGACTGATGAGTTATGTGATGGATGGACGCAATGCCATGATTGTCATAAAGAACCAAAAAGGAAATATCCTCAGCAGAAGTGTGATTCGCATGGTGCTGGATCAGGATGATTGCCCTGTGTTATTGCTTGAAAAAGGCTATCCCGATAAGCGTAATTTATTGTTCATTGATGCCGCACGGGACATTGCTGACGAGATGGGCCTGCCCCTTTACCACTACCTGGATGCTAAAACAGGTACAAAAGGTATGATAAAACTTCTGGAAGGGAGAGCACCTCTCGATTATTTTGACGCTTTTCCTTTATTAAAGGAGAGACAGAAACTTACGATTACCGACGTACAACGTGATGTAAGGTAGTCATAACGGATGCTTGCAGGCTCCTCAGCTCTTGATTAAAACCGCAACGAGCGCAACACTCGCTGTTATGGCTAAGGTTCAAGCTACCTTGTCAAACACTTAAGAAAGACATTTCTGGCACCGTTGATGTCACGATCAACGGTGAAGCCCTCACCCTTAATAACCTTGAAAGAACCTAATTTTTCGTCAATGGTATCGTTCCATCCGCCTTTCACCACCCCTATCAGGAATACATGGACTCGTAAAAAATGCCCAAAATTTGAATGATCGTCCACTGCCTTTCCTTCAAACCAACCACATGTTCCTCCTGATTATTGACCGTTAATACACTAAGCCCCTGAAAACAGAAAAATACCCATCTTGCTGTTGGGTTCTGGCAGGGCTTTTTTTTCTGGTCTGGAAATACACGACTTTGCTTTTTCAGTTCCTGCCTGATTCTGTGCTGGATAGCAGCATAGACCATCAGGCACAGAGTCATCACCATTAACAGGGCTTCAATACGTTCCGCTTTCTTCAAATAGAGCGAAGAGACCAGAAAGTCCGGGCTCTTCAGGAACCGAAAGCCGCCTTCAACTTTTTGTTGCGACTTATAGATAGACAACAGCTCAGAGGCATTCAAACTATTTTTATCCAGCTCATTGGTGCTTAGGATAAAACAACCCAGTGAGGCCTCTGCATGCTCCCTCTTCTCGCAGGAAACAAAGCATTCAGCCTGCACAAAGTACTCGAAGTGATCAGGCTTGCTATCCGGCGATGGTCTTCCTTTGCCCGAATAGCAGGGTTTACAGATAACCTCAGGCTCTGTTTCGCTTTGGCAAAGTTTCGATTGTTTCTGCCACAAGGCAAAAGCCTTCAATGCATCGTCCCGGCACAAAAAGGCCTTTTTGCTCAGCTTCTCCAGATCACGGGCCTCTTTCAATGACTGTTTTTGCATCTTTCGGGTCAGTGTTTTCCGTTCACTAAGCCCGCGCTTTTTGTTGAGAAACAGGAACCATCGTTGTTGAACCCCTCCGTAGCAGGAAGGCACTTCAGCTGAGTAATAATCTTCATAGCCTTCAACAGGCTCCAGCGACATGGTTGGCGCTTTGCAGACCAGCTCCTTTGCCTCCTTGATGTTCAGGGGCACCCGGGAGATAAACAGCTGCTTTTGCTCATCAAGCAACTGAAGGGTTTCTGCAACATACATGGCAGCATCAGCAACCAGATAGCGGCTATTCAAAGCGGCCTTAAAACATGACAGATGATTTTTGATAATTTCCTGAAAACAGGTTTTGTCGTTTACATTACCGCTGGCAGGGGCCATAAACACAGGGATGCCCGCCTGATTTTCAGTCATTAACTGCAAGACTACCTGATTCAGGTCAGGCCGGTGGTCACGGCTGTAACCTTGGCAGATATGAATACAATTTAAGTCGTCTGGATTGTCATGACTGTTATAGACTCCATCCACATGAAAGCTGGTGCCATCCAGATTTAATGCCTTGCAAGGAAGTTTCAGATGATTGACGACCTTGACGGCCAGATTGAGATACAAGTCGCTAACACCAGCGTCGTACAAACTGTCGAGAGCCCGACCAAGTACCTTGTCGTTCAAGTGTTCAGCCTGTATACCTTCCCCGATAAGGCGGTCAATCGGCTTATCCTCAAAAAACTCAGGGAGCATGTACAGAGTTTGCCCCGTAAAGCCCAAGCCATTGATGATCATTGCAACTACAGCTTGTCCAATAGTGACATTACGGACATCGGAGTCATTTGTGATACGGGCATCAATGTATTCGGCTATCTTTAACTCCCGACACATAGCGGCAACCAAGCCAAGGTGGTTGAGGTTCTTAGACTGGTATTGAGCTTGAGGCATGTTGGTGCACCTGAATGTCTGTTTATTTCTTTGACAACAGATTTTAGGCAAATATCAATCGGTGTGGTGAAAGGCAGTTCCATGATTGAGTCTTGGATGTATAGGCTTCGTTGCAATCAACTACATGCTTTCCATACTTTTTTGCGCACCACTTAAGCCGAATTTTGAATTGGTAGTGATTGAGGTCAAGCATCTGGCGGCAGGTGTTACGGCGAATGGTGCGAACCTTCTTATCTTTGCGTGTGACCATACCTCTTGTCTCAAAGGTTGGCAAAAATACAACGTCGTAGTTCGACACCAGCTCGAACGCCAGCCGGTTATGCAGATCAAGAACAATGTCATCCTTTTTGCATTTCAGCCGGTCAATTTCCCTCTTGAAATGAATAATCCGATCTCTTGCCCACTGGGGCATGTCGGGGAACTTAACGCCCTTCTGAGTGTTCAGGATTTTTTGCTTTTGACTGATCAAGCTGTCCACTTGCTTCATCAGTGGGAACAGCTTTGTTTTTGCAACCTTATCACCCGCTATCAACGCCTCTTTTTCGCTGTAGCAAGTGGCAAAGGTGCGAACTCCGGGGTCAACTCCAACGCATCTAACCTTCCCTTGGATTTCGGGATTTAGTTCAATATGTTGTTGAACCTGAATGAACCAGCGACCTTTGTCGTAGGTTATGACACAAGACTTGCCAATCGCTTCTGCTGGCACATCTTCTGTCAGGTGAATCTTGCCAAGAGCCTGTACGCAGGGATTTAACCCCTTTGGCAAACGGTCAATAGAGAATGAGTGCCTGCTACCTTTGCGGCTTTTGAAACTGATTTCTGCAAAGCCCTCTTTAGCTCCCTTGAGCTTCTTGTTGTGCTCGCAGACCGCTTTGAATGTGGTCGCTGCCGCCAGTGTTCCATTATCAGAAACAAGCGAGTTATAAGCCCTGCCACTTTCTTTTTGCTCTTGCTTCACTTGAGCTTTAATGGCAGGTCGCATGTTGATGAATTTTCCGCTGGCATCTTTATAGTCATCATTGCGGAAACGCTCAACAGCAAGGTTGTACGACCTGCGATAGAGTATCAGGGCATCGTGATAGGCTTGCTTATTCTCTGGGTAAAACCTGATCTTTTTTGACGCTACTATCTTTGCGTCTTTTAGCAGATCGCTTCCCGTAGTGGCTATTGCAGAATGAGGTAATGAAACCGATAAGCTCTTGGGTGTCGAATGGCTCACAGGCGTTATCCGGGTCATCCAAAACCTCGATGTATCCTCCCGATAATTCAACAAGCCATTTGATGAGTCCAAACCCTGATCGGGCAAGGCGATCTTTCGTGGCAACCACAATATGGGTTGGATTTCCGCACACCGCTGATTCCAGAATGGTTTGCAGTCCTTTTCGCTTAAAGTTGAAAGCACTGGCAATGTCGCTGATAAATTCTGCATCAGGGTGCTCTTTGAGTAAGATACGCTTTTGGCTAGCTTTGTAGTTGAACCCCACAAGATAAATTCACCTTTTGACGATTTATCTTGTGTCTGGCGTAATTAATTTTGCGATTGTTGCAATTTTATTTGACTGCCCGATCTAAATCAATAATCTGGTTCTTGTGAAGTTTTTTCTTTGTTTTCATGAAGGTTATTGTTGCTACTACCTTCATTTCTCATCTTCCAGAAATTCATAATCAACCACTTCCCCTGAGTCCATTTCCGCCTTTGCAATAAGTATCCTTTCAACAAAGGAATAGGTTAAATCGGGGTTTTCCTCTAATATTTTTCCAATCTTAGCCCAGTGCTCTATTTGCTTGGGTGGGGTTCTACTCAGAGCCGAATCTACGATAGTAGCCTTTCGGACTAATTCATCATTAAGTCTCAATGGTGCAGAAGGCATGACAAATTCTCCAACTGATGATCATTCGTGATATGTAGCAGAGTACAATAAAAGTAGCAAATAGCTACAAAAAATCCCCGAGACTGGCAACAGACCCACAGTTTTAACCGGGTAGTCTTCCAACACTTAACAGAGCAATGGATGGAACTAATTATTGGATTAACAGTCAAATGTTATAGAGATTCGTCTTTATTCAGTCAGGTCGGTACTGCAAAGACAGGAATGAGAAAATCAGCTTCAGGGTTTTTCTTTGTATTAAAGATCTGAACGCTGATTTTCCAGAACATATGGTATTTGGCTGTCCTGTAATGGTTCCAACGTACGCCCACAATGGAGGTAGGTAAAATGGATTTTTATCAGTTAAAAGGTTTGACTCAACAGCTGCATGAATTGAAGGTGGTGCAACCCAATGGCTTTTCAACAGAAGCAGAAGATGACTCCACCCAGTTCCTCGGCAGGCAGGTAAAGCGACAGGATGGCACCACCGCACAGACAGAAAAAACTGCTCGAAAAAGAACGGCAAATACAACAGACGACCCTTTACTGCCCGGTAAATTTCGTAAAAGAATGCCAGAAACTGAAGTTTTACCTATGAAAAATGAGCAATTAATGTCAGAGGGATTCTTCATTGCTACCGGGAGTAAACCGCTATCTGAACGGCAGGTTAATCTTGAGACACAACCCTTTGATTCAAGAGCTGTAGCTATACAGATGGCCGCCAGGAATCTGGTGAGTCAATTTCAACTTGAGGCAATAGAAAAGTCACCAACCAATGAAGTGCAATGTGCCGTTTTCCTTGAGTGCCTGAAACTTGATGTTGAGAAAACGGTATTAAAGCTGAACAAAACAAAAACTCTAAACGGGGCTGAAAAACTTCGGATTATGTTGGCTGCTGAAGAAGAACATAAAGGACCACTTCACGAGGTTTATTGGACACTTTTGAGGATTCCTTTATCCATCGGATTTGAGAAGGCAAAGAACCTCTTTCAAAGTCTTCCTGATACGCCTTCTCTGTCAGAGGTGCACAATCTAATTAATGAACAGTTGACAGCATTAGACCCTCAAATAAAGGTCAGGGACAGACTTCTAGGAGCCTGACCGAGAATAGGCTTATCTGTTATGATAAGCCTTAAACCAACTCTGATTATGCCAAATGTCACCACCACCAAAGTTTAAGGACAGTCCTGTTGAGTTTGATCAGCATCTGCTGTTCCCAACCAACGTTTTCGATTTGCTTCCCAAAGATCATGATTGTTTTATTTATGAAAGCATTTTTCAGAACATTAATACGTCTGAAGTCGAAAAAAAATATCACCACCTTGGTCAGCACGCATACCCTCCAAAGCTCATTGTCGCTATTCTGATCTACGCATACAGCCATGGTGTTTTCAGTTCCCGTGAGATTGAGCGACGGTGTCGACAAGACTTGGCGTTCATGTATATCTCACAAATGAACTGCCCGAATTTCAGGGTTCTTGGTGACTTTCGTAAGGATAATCTGTCGTTTTTCCATGACTGCTTCAAACAGTCAGTCAAACTGGCCATTGAACTCAAAATGGCATCACTGGGTCATATCAGCCTGGACGGCTCCAAGTTCAAAGCCAACAGCTCAAAACACAAGGCCATGAGCTACGGGAGGCTCAAAGCGAAAGAGGCAGAACTCAGTGCCGAAGTGGATGAGCTGATCAAAAAAGCCAGTCAGTGTGATCAGGAAGAAGATGACGCCTACAAAGCAACCAATGGTTACAGCATTCCTGAAGACCTCCAGTTTAAAGAAGAGCGCCTGAAAAAAATCAAAGAGGCCAAGAAAGCACTTGAAGAACGTGAAAAAGCTTTAAATCCAGACAAACCAATAGACGACAAAAAGCAGATCAGTTTTGCAGATCACGATGCCCGCATGATGAGCAAGAAGGGGTATTGTGAGTACAGCTACAATGCTCAAATTACAGTTGATTCCGATAACCAGATCATTGTTGGCCAGCATGTCAGCCAACACGCCAACGATGTACAGGAAGTGGAGCCGGCGCTGAGGGCATTATCAGGAGCCACTGATGGCGCGGCTGTAGATAAGTGGAGTATGGATAATGGTTACTTTTCAGGGTCAAACTTACATACAGTCGAGCGACATGAGATTGATGCCTATATCGCAACCGACAAGGCGGAGAAGCCTGCCGCTGACGACCTTGAAAGCTCTGACAGGAAGTTTGTCAAAGCGGATTTTGCGTATGATTCCGAAGCTGATGTATTTATCTGTCCGGCAGGGGAAAAGCTGGTAACGAACCCGGCCAGCAAAAGCAAAAGAAAAAGCTACCGGGCAAACAAGACGGTATGCAGGGAATGCCCTTATCGTCGGAATTGCAGTGATTCAAAGAAAGAGGCTGGCAGGGTTATCCGTACCGATAAGTTTGAAAAAGCACGTCAGGCTATGAATAAGAAAATGGAGACAGCCGGTGCGAAAGCCATATATGAGCGTCGTAAAGTTATTGCGGAGCCACCATTTGGACAGATAAAAGAATCTGGTTTCCGAGGGTTCAGTCTCCGCGGCAAAGAAAAAGTTTCAGCGGAATTTTCACTGGTATGCACTGCGCATAATATCAAAAAATTTGTAAAAGCGGCTTCCACGAGGTCAATCCGTCTTGAAGATTTGAAAGAGGCTAAAAAGGCAGCATAGAGGCTGTGAGAAGGCATAAATATGCAAAAATGAGCAAAATCCCACTAATAATTGGATATTTTTTGCTCATTTTAAGATTTGGGAAAACTTCTGTTGGTCTGGTTGCGCTATTCTCGGTCAGGCTCCTAGGAGCCTGACCGAGAATAGGCTTATCTGTTATGATAAGCCTTAAACCAACTCTGATTATGCCAAATGTCACCACCACCAAAGTTTAAGGACAGTCCTGTTGAGTTTGATCAGCATCTGCTGTTCCCAACCAACGTTTTCGATTTGCTTCCCAAAGATCATGATTGTTTTATTTATGAAAGCATTTTTCAGAACATTAATACGTCTGAAGTCGAAAAAAAATATCACCACCTTGGTCAGCACGCATACCCTCCAAAGCTCATTGTCGCTATTCTGATCTACGCATACAGCCATGGTGTTTTCAGTTCCCGTGAGATTGAGCGACGGTGTCGACAAGACTTGGCGTTCATGTATATCTCACAAATGAACTGCCCGAATTTCAGGGTTCTTGGTGACTTTCGTAAGGATAATCTGTCGTTTTTCCATGACTGCTTCAAACAGTCAGTCAAACTGGCCATTGAACTCAAAATGGCATCACTGGGTCATATCAGCCTGGACGGCTCCAAGTTCAAAGCCAACAGCTCAAAACACAAGGCCATGAGCTACGGGAGGCTCAAAGCGAAAGAGGCAGAACTCAGTGCCGAAGTGGATGAGCTGATCAAAAAAGCCAGTCAGTGTGATCAGGAAGAAGATGACGCCTACAAAGCAACCAATGGTTACAGCATTCCTGAAGACCTCCAGTTTAAAGAAGAGCGCCTGAAAAAAATCAAAGAGGCCAAGAAAGCACTTGAAGAACGTGAAAAAGCTTTAAATCCAGACAAACCAATAGACGACAAAAAGCAGATCAGTTTTGCAGATCACGATGCCCGCGTGATGAGCAAGAAGGGGTATTGTGAGTACAGCTACAATGCTCAAATTACAGTTGATTCCGATAACCAGATCATTGTTGGCCAGCATGTCAGCCAACACGCCAACGATGTACAGGAAGTGGAGCCGGCGCTGAGGGCATTATCAGGAGCCACTGATGGCGCGGCTGTAGATAAGTGGAGTATGGATAATGGTTACTTCTCAGGGTCAAACTTACATACAGTCGAGCGACATGAGATTGATGCCTATATCGCAACCGACAAGGCGGAGAAGCCTGCCGCTGACGACCTTGAAAGCTCTGACAGGAAGTTTGTCAAAGCGGATTTTGCGTATGATTCCGAAGCTGATGTATTTATCTGTCCGGCAGGGGAAAAGCTGGTAACGAACCCGGCCAGCAAAAGCAAAAGAAAAAGCTACCGGGCAAACAAGACGGTATGCAGGGAATGCCCTTATCGTCGGAATTGCAGTGATTCAAAGAAAGAGGCTGGCAGGGTTATCCGTACCGATAAGTTTGAAAAAGCACGTCAGGCTATGAATAAGAAAATGGAGACAGCCGGTGCGAAAGCCATATATGAGCGTCGTAAAGTTATTGCGGAGCCACCATTTGGACAGATAAAAGAATCTGGTTTCCGAGGGTTCAGTCTCCGCGGCAAAGAAAAAGTTTCAGCGGAATTTTCACTGGTATGCACTGCGCATAATATCAAAAAATTTGTAAAAGCGGCTTCCACGAGGTCAATCCGTCTTGAAGATTTGAAAGAGGCTAAAAAGGCAGCATAGAGGCTGTGAGAAGGCATAAATATGCAAAAATGAGCAAAATCCCACTAATAATTGGATATTTTTTGCTCATTTTAAGATTTGGGAAAACTTCTGTTGGTCTGGTTGCGCTATTCTCGGTCAGGCTCCTAGAGATCCGGCAAACCCTAACATCCGAAAATAACGAGCTTTCTAGAGGATTGTTGAGTGAAGTTGACAGTATTGAAGAAAAATATATCCCAAGAGTTGGATGGGATGGCAATTTATCAGACCATGATGATTATGTCGAATTCAAAATCTATTCAAGAAGATTGCTGTATCTCTATGCAGCCTGTTACGGTTTTTCACAGCAGGGTGATATTGCTGAGTTAATGTCGTACATTAAATCTGTTCTTTATATCATCGAACCAAGTAACTCCTTTCCAGATAACATCTGGCATATTGCTAAAGAGCTGGCCTATTTGTCGAAACAACCCGGCTCCATCGATTATTGCCACTATATTAGTACCCTGGCCCATTGTTTGAAAACACCGGCACCTGTCGCCTTACAGTTTAAAAATCTCAAACAGCTCAGTGATATCAAAGGGTTCGCTTTACTTGAAAGCAAACCGCTGGACAAGTATCTAACCGTACTCAGAGCAAACATTGATAAGATAGCCCCGGAATATTCGCGGGTATTGCTCGATGCAGTTGACGTTCTGGAAAAAGAATGTGCCGGTATATCACTACCTGAAGGCAAGTCTGATATCAAAGCGAAAGTGCATCGACTTTTAATGATTATTGCCGCCTGCAAATCATCCAAAGAAATAATGGATACTTCAGTATTGGTTCATTTTGTCAGGGCCATCATGGAACATGGCAATAAAAAAAATATACCTTATCTGATCGCTGGGCTGGCCCGTCTGGTTCAGAGTACCCCGAAAATACAGAAAATACTGGGTGCCCCCGGAATCAGTGGCGGACCGCATTTGCGAATGGCGCCGCTGCAATGGCTGGCATTTGTACCCGATAGACTCTCAGAAGATGACATCAAGGAACTCTGTCAATCTTTGCAAGCTCCCAGCGCCAGCAAGAGCAGGCGACGGATGAAAGATGGCAAGATTTTCCACCAATGGCTGTCTACCCTTGAGCAGATGCTGGCCAGCGAGGTTATGAATAAGGCCATGGTAATGCCGATCCTGAAAAAGCTTACCCAAAGTCTGACTTATGAAAAACTGGGCTGGCTTTATATGTTATTCAACATGGGAGACAGGTTTACTGCATTTCTGGACAGAATGGGCTTGAGCTGTCAGAAGGAAGGATTACCCTTGATGATCGCTGAAAAGGGGGCTGACGCTTTGGTGGGAGTGAATAAAAAGTTCTCAAAATGGCTAATGAAACAACGACATCACCATCTCCTGCCTTTTTACATGGCATCAATGATAGAACAGGGGAATGCAGCAGTTATAGACCTTACGCATCAGTTTATAGAGACCAGTGTTAACAGTACTTTTATTCAGAGCAGGCAGTCAACATTGAACAATCCACACTTGCTGCATATTCTGGTCAGCTTGAACACCCATTCTGGTTCATTTGAACACCCTGGATCTCCTACGCATCACCCAGTCTGATTTTTAGTCCAAGTGTTCAAGTGTTTCCAGTTTTCCCAGCTTCTTGCGCATGGATTCTCCTTTCAGCGTAATCCTGTGGGCGTTGTGCATCAGGCGATCCAGAATGGCATCTGCCAGAGTCTCATCACCGATGCTGCCATGCCATTGCCGGGTCGGTAGCTGGCTGGTAACCAACGTTGAACTTTGTTCGTGACGGTCATCCATCACTTCCAGTAAATCGTTGCGTTGCTGCTGGGTCAGAGGTTCCAGCCCCCAGTCATCCAGTATCAACAAATCCACCTTCGCCAGTTGCTTGAGTTGCCTGCTGTAGCTGCCATCACCATGGGCAAGGCTCAGCTCTTCCAGTAAGCGCGAGAGTCGGTAATAGCGGACACTGTAACCCTGTATGCAGGCCCAGTGTCCCAGTGCGCAAGCCAGGTAACTTTTACCACTGCCACAAGGTCCGGTAATCAGCAGGTTCCTGTGCCTGTTTAACCAGTCCTCGCTGGACAGTGTGGCTATTTGGACTTTCTTCAACCCCCGGGGATGTTCGTAGTCAATGTCGTCTACCCGTGCAGCCAGCTTAAACCTGGCCGCCCTCAGTAACCGGGCAAGACGTTTGTTATTGCGCTCGGTCTCTTCCTGTTCTGTCAGGAGGGCCAGCCGCTCCACAAAGCTCAGGCTGTCGTAGGTGCCGGGCTGCTCCAGTTGCTGAGCCAGGGCATCGGCCATGCCTGTCAGGCGCAGTGACCGCAGACGGGTCAGAGTTTGATTCATCATGATACGTCTCCGGTTACTGATAGCTGGCTGCACCACGAATATTTTCGTGGCTGTCATGAAGAGGTAGTGTCGTTTGTTTCACCTCAGGTTGAAGAGCCTGTTTGTCTTTACCTGATTGCAGGATCGCCCGGATATTCTTGAGTCGGTAACCTTTGATTTTCCGGGCATGGGCGCAAGCATTGTTTAACCGGTCAGCTCCGTAATCCCGTTTGAGGTTCAATAACCCCAGGCAAGACCGATAAGCCTGCTCCGGATGCTCACGACTGTTCAACAGATACTGAGTTATCCAGTGAACATCGGGGCCCAGCTGTTTTGCCCACTCCAGCAGTCGTTCCGGTGTCCACTCCTGGTGCTTGCTATGTCGTTCAGGCATATGGCCTGATTGAGTGGTAAAACCGGTTGTGAACTTACGGGGGTGACAGGCCACAACTTCACCTTTGCAGAAGACAGTGACCGTATGTTCTGTTGCCTGAACTTCCACCTCTTTCTTGACCAGCTGATGAGGCACTGAGTAGTAATGGCCTTTACAGTGAATGTGATAGTCAATGTTCACCCTGGCTTTGCTGAACTCAGCGTACTCAAAGGCCTGTTTGGGCAAAGGTCGCAAAGCGGGTTCATCCAGTTGCTCAAAGGTACTTCGTCGTGTACCTGGCAGTTTTTGAAAGGGCTTAAGGTTGAGTTCAGTCAATAGCTCCCGTATACGACTGTTCAGTTCTGCCAGGGTAAAGAAGGTCTCATGACGAAGTCTGGCCAGTATCCAGCGTTCAACCAACTGCACACCCACTTCGGCTTTCGCCTTGTCCTTGGGCTTGTAGGGCCGAGCTGGAATGACCGCCACCTGGTAGTGGTTGGCCAGGTGTTGGTAAGCCGGGTTCAGGTCCGGTTCATAACGGCAAGCCTTACTGACACCGCTCCTGAGGTTGTCTGGTACCACGACAGCTGGAATACCTCCAAAGAACTCAAAGGCCCGAACATGAGACCCCAGCCAGTCTTCGGACTTCTGGGACAGGGTGGCTTCTGCGTAGGTGTAGTTAGAGGCTCCCATCACCGCTACGAAAATCTGGGCGTTATGGGCGATCTCACCGGTCTTTGGATTAACGACAGGGACCGTAAGACCGGCGTAGTCTACAAACAGTTTTTCACCCGCCTTGTGATGCTGTCGCATGGAACGTTTCTGGCAGCCCAGCCACTGGTTGTAGCGGTGACAAAACTGCGAATAGCTGTAGGCATTGAGAGTGCTCTCTTGGCAGTACTCCTCCCAGAGTGTTTGCTTGGTCACCTCCTTGCGCTTGAGTGACTGGTGAATAACGCCCCAGTCCGGGTCGACCAGACCCTGGCGGCTCGACAGTGGGGTCTCAGGGAACAGTGTCTGCACCAAAGTAGCCTCAGAGCAGTCCGAGGGCAGAGGCCAGCTCAGTGGCGACCGTTCAAAGGCCTGAACGTAGTTGGACACAGTGCCAACACTGACCCGCGTGCTGCGAGCTATTTGCCGGATACTGAGTCGGTACTCAAAGCGCATCCGGAGTATTTCTTGAAGTTTTCGCATGGAAATCCTGTTATCTGGCATGGCTGCTGTCCTTTCTGTTTAGAAAGGTCAGCGGCTAAAGTTCATGGAAATCAATGCGTAAGAGATAATCTACCGAAAGAAGAGTTTTCAGATTCTGGAGGCTTGAACACGGATTCTGGGCAGTTGAACAGCGATTCTGGAAATCGCCAAAAAGTGTTCAAGAGTTAACAGAATGGGTGTTCAAGCGCCGCCAGAATCGGTGTTCAAGAGTTAGCAGAATGAGTGTTCAAGCGATGCCAGAATATGCACTTGCAGGCCGTTTACAAGAAATACCCCCGATTTGAAGCAGGTTGGGGAGCGAACTTCAGTGGCTTCAGCGAGGAAACCCGAAACAAGCTCTTGTCCCAGGGGGAAACCCTGAAGCTGACAGAAGACCCCTGGGATCTTTTTATCAGTGGGCTTGAAGTTAAAAGCTGCATATCACCAGACGGCCTACATAGTTATAGACGTGGACTGATGAGCTATGTGATGGATGGACGCAATGCCATGATTGTCATAAAGAACCAAAAAGGAAATATCCTCAGCAGAAGTGTTATTCGCATGGTGCTGGACCAAGATGATAGCCCTGCGTTATTGCTTGAAAAAGGCTATCCCGATCAGAGTAATTTATTGTTCATCGATGCCGCACGGGACATTGCTGACGAGATGGAGCTTCCTCTTTACCGCTGCGTGGATGCAAAAAAAGGTGAAAAAGTGAAAGTTCTGGAAGGAAGGGCGCCTTTCGATTACTTTGACGAGTTTCTGTCAACAAAAGAGAGGCAGGAACTTACGATTACCAAAGTACAACGTGATGTAAGGTAGTCACAACGGATGCTTCTAGTACATCACTCCGATTTGATCGTCGGGTAAAGCTTCTTGAGTTTTACCCGAGCATCCTCGGTCGTAAATCGCCATTCCATTTTGCTTTCTACACCATTACGCTGGGACTCCCACGCTTCAATCTCTGCCATGTTGAGCCAGCTTCCATGCTTGGGTGTATAGATGATTTCCAACTTACTGGCCAACCGATGAGCCTCTCCTGGTTCAAAGGCTTTATAAAGAGATGCAGGTGTATGTGTGTTCAGGTTATCCATGACAAGACGGATGACATCAGCTTTTGGGAAGTGAACATCAACCAGCTGTTTGATCTGGTGAGCCCAGTCGCAGGCAGTTCGGCTATCAGTCACCTCGATATGTCGCCAACCTTCCAGTGGCGCAAAAAACATGAAGAGAGAACTCACACCATTGCGCTCATACTCATTGTCATATTTTAGGGGTTGGCCAGGCTTCATAGGGAGTGGAGTCCTGACCTCCAAAGTATGCTGCTTACTGCTCTCATCCATACAGATCAGTGGTCGATTCGGATCATGTGGTTGTTGATAAACATCCAAAACACGTTCCATAGCGCAAACAAATTCTGCGTTCGCTTTTTTTGGAATACACCACTCCTTTTTCTGCCAAGGCTTCAACTCGTTTTTTTTAACTCTCGGCCAATGGTTTGATGCGAGATGAAATCGACATGCTCCAACTCAACTATACGGTCAGCGAGAAGCTGTAGCGTCCAGCGGCTATGACCTTCTGGTGGTGTTGAGCAAGCCAGAGCTGTCAATGCCGCCTGCTGCTCCCCCTGGAGTTTTCTTGGGCGGGCAATGCCATTGAACTTGCTATTAACAGCAATATCCAGCCCTTCAAGTACACAGCGTTTGCGTGTTCTCTGAACCGTTTTCGTTGAAACACCACAGGTTTGGCTGGTCTGGAGCTCCGTCAGTTTTGGCCCGTTTTCATCGAGACACAGGAGGATCTGTGCATGAATACGTTTATGCTTGGCCACCTTGGTTTGGTGAATGAGGTCTTTTAATTGCTGCTGTTCGTCTATGGACAGGCGGATACGGTATTGAGCTGGCATAGGTCACCCTGATCTGAATCAGGGAGAATAATGCCAGAATGGAAAATTCCGGCATTGCTGCAGGACAAAGAAATTTGAGTTATGTACTAGGCTCCTCAGGTGTCAACCGCTATCCCCAAAACCACTGCCCGTATCACTCACCATCTGGACCGTCATCGCCGCCATAGCTACCGAAATGGTAGGAATGACCATAGATACTATCTGGTTCCTTTTCTTTCACCTTGTATGCAGGCACCCGCCAGGCACCACGTTTCACCAGCTTTTCGAGGATATAGCGGTTCTGATGGGCTTCACTGTAGTAGTGAGCATAAGTGTATGCCGTCCACCGAGAGGGGGGGCACGGTAGGGAGGTGGTGGTGTAAGCATTAATATTTTCTACAGCACCCGGGGTGTTAAGAAGGGTTTCCATGGTATGGGTGTTACCTTTTTTTGCTGCCAGTATCAGGAGCGTTTTACCTGACTGTGTCCTACAGTTAAGATCAAAAAGTCGCCGCCCGGCAGAATCTTTCAAATTCACCAGATACTTCGTTGCTGCTGCCGGGTCACGATAGTTCATCACTACATCTATCATAAGCTTGGAACCTATCTGTTCTTGTTTTAATGCGCTGACCAGATGAGAGTTTTTCAGCAACTGATTGCAAAATAACTGACAATTTCTCAAGACTGCATGTTGAAAGGCATAAACGGCAAGTAACTTTGTCTGACCGTTTGCCAACTTAATCTGAGCTTCAGGCTGATTTTCGAGGGCTTTTAAAGTAAGTTCCCTCTGTTGCTGATCGGTAATCTTGTAATCCCCCCAGGCGCTAAAAATCAGCATCAACAAATGAAAATCAGATTTGTTTTGTTGATGCACAGTGGCTTTTTCCTCAAGCAGTAAACTAACCATTGACCAATGATTCGCCTTGGCGGCTGCAATTATTGGCGTGTCGCCACTTTTAGGGCTTTGATGGTTGATATCAACACCCGCCTTTCTCAACAGACTTTCAAGGACTACTAGATTATTGGCAACGGCTTTTCTGTAGAGCCTTTGACCGGATTCCGTTCGGGCAAAAGATTGAAGCAGCTGTTCAACTCGTTGCGCTTGACTGCTCACCAAACTCGCAGGCGAAAAATTATGAGTTGATTTTTTGAAGAAATTATCAACTGCTTTTGTTACCAATCCATTCAGCTTGCGCCTCTTGAAGAAACCAGGACTTTTGCCAGAACCACCATCGGGCTTAATTTCCGGGCTGAGAGCTTTTTGAAGCAGTATCGTTTCCAGCAGTGCTTTAGCTTTATCATTGTGAGATCCTTTTCTTCCTCCAGTCTGCTGAACTCTATCGCCATGCAAAAGTGAGGGATCTGGTAATGATAATTCTTCGAGCTGTTCGCGCAATCTACTGTCAGACTCTGAATGAAATTTGTCTCTGTTAGTTGTTGCACAGCTGGTGTATTCCATTGCATTTGCGAACCGGGGGGACATATTCCTGCCTTCAGTCGTCATTCGATCAGCAAGTGGAACTGCCGCTGGGTATGAAGGATGCCTTCCAACAACGGGTGGTGAGTAGCCAGAGCTGCCAGCGCCGACGCAGGTGCTGGCACGACCCTGAAAATTACCCGGTTGATTACGTTTACTGTTTGCACCAGAGACTGGGCTAAGGACAGTACCCGCTTTTAAGTTTGTGGCTGGCTGCATTATTCGTTCCTCCCTTCCTGATTAATCGCATTAATTATATTGATCCTAAGATTTTGACTCGAAAATGCATCAAAAAGTTCCCTGATTCAGTTCGATTTAAATTGAGGACAAAAGGTTCTCCTGTTTCACAGCGAGGTATTTTCATAATCTCCTGATTTTTCTGGCTTCGGGGAGTGCGCCAATACTTAAACTGAGCACAGCCTGATAATGGATGGAACTAATTATTAGCTAAAATGTCTGAATTATTATGAGTCTCGACTCAATCGTCTTATATCTCCGCCTGCCCGGCTCGATTGGGCAATGCTTCCAAAGTCTGACTTACGAAAAATTATTTTTTGCACAGCATGGGCTTCAGCTGTCAGAAGGAAGGATTACCATTGTTGATCGCCGAAAAAGGGGGGGAGTGTTCTGGAGGGAGAAAATAAAGCGCTCTCACTTTGACTCGATCAAAGGAGAGACAGGCAGTGACGTTTACCAATGTAAAACGTGATGTAAGGTAGCCAGATGCTTGTCCAGTGAATAAGTACTCAACCATACGAAATCATATTTTCTGACTTATTGTTCAGGCACTCGCGGCAACTGCTCCTGCGTTGCTCTAGCTCCTGCATCCATGCAGTCGTGATGCGTTGCAACTCTGGTCACATAGCCTTGCTATGTTCCCGTTGTTGCGCCTTGCAGAGCAGCTGCCTAATAAGCCAGAAATATTCGATTCCGTATGGCTGAGTACTTATGCCTACCGTACCGCTGAGGTAAAATGAATTTTTATCGTTTAAATGGTCTGACACTACAGCAGCTGCATGCATTAATCATGGAGTCATCCATTGGCTTTTCAGCAGAAGGTGACTCCGTTCAGTATCTTGGCTGGCAGGTACAGCTGCATGATGGCATTACCTTACTGTCTGAACAAACCCTCAATACCGATGGCAGTAAACAGCTGTTTGAACGGCTGGTTAATCTTCACCCTGATCTTGTCAATCAATTACCCGGTTCAAAAGTAGAAGCTATAAAAAGAGCTGCCAGCAATCTGGTGGAAAAATTTCATGATGGGGCAATAGAAAAGTCTCCAACCAAAGAGGTGCAACGGGCTGTTATTAATGAGTGCATGAGATTGGATGCTTCGAAGACGGTAAAAAAGTTATTCGAAAAAAAATTTTTAAGCGCGGCTGAAAAACTCCGGATTATGTTGGCTGCTAAAGAAAAGTTTGAATTGCCAGCGGAAATGGTCGCCCGGTACCTTGAG
Source organism: Endozoicomonas sp. ALD068 (assembly GCF_049310145.1). Classification (NCBI taxonomy): domain Bacteria; kingdom Pseudomonadati; phylum Pseudomonadota; class Gammaproteobacteria; order Oceanospirillales; family Endozoicomonadaceae; genus Endozoicomonas; species Endozoicomonas sp. ALD068. Next base: position 4,781,951 of record NZ_JBLYNU010000004.1, on the reverse strand, counting down.
AGAATTCCTTTGTCCATCCGATTAGAAGAGGCAAAGAACCTGTTTCAACGCCTTCCTGATAAGCCTTCTCTGGCAAGGGAGGACAATGAAATCAATGAAAAGCTGACAGCACTAAACCCTGTAGAGGATGACAAACTGGTCAAGGACGGACTTCTGCAGATAAGGCAAATCCTTGAATCGGAAAATAACGAACTTTCCAGACAGTTGCTGAGTGAAGTTGACAATATTGAAAAAGAATTTCTTCCAAGAGTTGATGCGGATGGCTATTTACCAAGCATTTTTGTTGATGATGATTTCAAATTCTACACAAGAAGATTGTTGTATCTGTATGCAGCCTGCTCCGGTTTTTCAAAAGAGGCTGATATTACTGAGTTAACGTCGTACATTAGATCGGTTTTGTATACCGCTGATTCAAATAGCATCTGGCATATTGCTAAAGAGCTGGCCTATTTGTCGAAACAACCTGATTCCATTGATTATCACCACTATATTGATACTGTGGCAAATATCTTGAAAGCACCTGCTCCTGTTGCCTTACAGTTTGAAGAACTCAAACAACTCAGTGATATCAATGGGTTTGTTCTACTTGAAGGCAAACCGCTGGCCAGTTATCTGAGGGTACTCAGAACAAATATTGATAAAACGACCCCGGACTATTCACAGGTATTGCTCCGTGCAGTTGACGATCTGGAAAGCAGATTGGCTGCTCTATCATTGCCTGAAGGCAAACCCGATATCAAAGCGAAAGTGCATCGACTTTTAATGATCATTGCCGCCTGCAAATCATCCAAAGAAATAATGGCTGCTTCAGTATTTGATCATTTTGTCAGGGCCATTATGAAACATGGCAATAAAAAAAATATTCCCTATCTCATCGGTGGGTTGGCCCGTCTGGTTCAGAGTACCCCGAAAATACAGCAAATACTGGGTGAGCCCGGAATCAAAGGTGGCGATCATTTGCGCATGGCCCCGCTGCAATGGCTGGCATTTGTGCCCGATATCCTCTCAGAAGATGACATTCAGGAACTCTGTGAATCTTTGCAGGCTCCCAGCGCCAGCAGGAGCAGGCGACAGATGAAAGATGGCAAGGTTTTCCATCAGTGGCTGGTTACTCTGGAACGGCTATTGGCCAGCAATGATATGAATAAGGCAATGGTAATACAGACCCTGAAAAAACTCACCCAAAGCCTGACGTATGAAAAACTGGGTTTGCTCTACATGATATTCAACATGGGAGACAGGTTTAATCAATTTCTGGACAGCATGGGCTTAAGCTGTCAGAAAGAAGGATTGCCATTGTTGATCGCCGAAAAAGGGGCTGACGCTTTAGTGGGAAAAAGTAAGGAGGTCTCACAATGGCTATGGAAACAACGACATTATCATCTCCTGCCTTTTTACATGGCAGCAATGGAAGAATATGGAAATAGAGAAGTTACAGATCTTATCCATCAGTTTATAGAGGCCAGTGCCAGCAATACTTTTACTGTGAGCAGGCAGTCACCGCTGAACAATCCACACTTGCAGGCCGTTTACCGGAAATACCCCCAATTTAAAGCAGGTTGGGGCGCGAACTTCAGTGACTTCAGTGTGGAAACCCGAAACAAGCTGCTGTCCCCGGGAGAAACCCTGAGGCTGACGGAAGACCCCTGGGATCTTTTTATCAGTGGTCTTGAAGTTCGCACTTGCCTGACACCGGACGGCGCTCAGGATTACAGCAGAGGACTAATGAGCTACGTGATGGATGGACGCAATGCCATGATTGTCAGAAAGAGCGCCAAAGGAGATATCCTCAGCAGAAGCGTTATTCGTCTGGTGTTTGATCGGGATGATCGCCCTGCGTTATTTCTTGAGAAGGCCTACCCCGATAAGAGTGATTTATTATTCATTGATGCCGCACGGGACATTGCCGACGAGATGGAGCTACCGCTTTATCACCGCGCGGATCCTAAAAAAGGTGAAACAGGTGAAGAAGTGAAACTTCTGGAAGGAAGGGCACCTTTTGATTATTTTGACGCATTCATGGTATCGAAGGAGAGACAGGAAGTTACGATTACCAATGTACAATATGATGTAAGGTAGCCATAACGGATGCCTGTCCAAAAATGGTTGCTTACAGTACTTATGCAAAGTATGTCGACTTATAAAAGTTATCGTTATTAATCAATTCGCATAATTCAGCCAGATGGGGACCATAAGCTGAACCTTTTGTTTTTTTGCACTCAAAATACCTTTGTATTGCAAGAGTTACATCTTCATCATGTTGGGAAGAAAATTTTTCAGCAATTTCAGAGCAATCATGATCATCACAAGTGAATAAATGATAAATTTCTTTTCTTATTTTGGCCAGGTTCTCATTTTCGAAAAACACTCCGCCCCATACGCCGATCATTATGTTAATTATCTGATGATAAACAGGGATTTCCCAACTAATCATATGGCTTTTAGAGGATAGAAACTCATCAACTTTTTGCTCAAAGTATACTGTTGATAAATTATTCCTTATTAGATTTGCTGCAGTCCCTGCTTCAACCGGAGTAAGTGTTTCCAGACTTTTATACCAGGTTTTATAGGCTTTTTTGGTAACCAGCGCCAAGTCTTTAACTTTTGCTCTTTGAGAGATTTCGGGTGACTCATTCAATGCACTTTGGATAGAGTCAAACAATTCGGGCATTTTTTGAGTTGAAAATCGGTAATATAATTTATTCAGCTCCTCATTAGCATACAAAGCATTGCACGATAATATGGTCCATGCACATAACATTTGAGTCAGTGTTTTTAACATTTTTGAATACTCCTTAAAGTTGATTGCCTTTAAGGATATGCATCATTTGCCAGTTTTCAACCTAAGGCCAGATTCTCCTGAAAATTTTCTATTGATGCATTATTTTTCGTAAATGTAATCTTAACAATTTTCAAATAATGAGATGTGTCATGGCAAATCTGCAACACAGGTCGCGGCTAAACTAAACCGATAAATTTTGGAAAAAATTCTTTAATCTCTATCTGGGCTTTATTGAGCCCGAGGATATAAAAAGTCAGTAAATTAGCCCTGATAATGGCTGAAACTAATTATTGGATAAACTGTCTAAATCAATAATGGATTCGGTTTGACTCCAAAAGTTCAGAATTACAAGGACAGTAGTGAGGGCTAAAAAAATGGATTTGTTCCCTATCAACGCAGGAAAAGTACGGGCGCCTTTTGAAGACTCAAGGTTATCTGAAAATATTGATAAGACAGGCAGCGCTTTTGCCAGAAAAGTGAGAATAAGTGGAGAGTTAATGCCCACAGATGTGGCTTCTGCAAAGTGGGTTGACGCGGACAATAATGATTTCTCGCACAAGACCGGGCACAAACGGGCCGCTACTGATATTCTCCCGAAAATAATAGAGACAGAGCTGGAAACGCTGACCATTGAACCGGTAAAACGTCCGAAAATAGCTGCAACCGAAACAGCCCATTGGCCGGTCATTGATCAATCGTTGATTGAATCTACTCAGGTAGCGAAAACGGCCTTGCTTCAGCCTTATTGTCCTGAAGGCATTGCGCCTCCTGCACAGGCAATTGCCCGCGAGGTTCATGGTGTCCAGCACAGTTGCCGGACGGCAATCTGGGCAGTAGCCCTGTTGCAACAGCGTAAACTGCACGGCGATCGCCTGGCGCGGGAATTTCCCGACCAAATGATACCCCTGCTGATCAAAACCTGCCTGTTTCACGATACGGGTCGTGAAGGCGATGGGAACGATACGCCCGAGTGGGAGCGGGCCAGTGCTGACAACCTGAGGGAACACCTGCGCAACTTTGGCGTGGATCAGTCCTTGGCCTGGCAGTGTGGTGAAGCCATTTGCCACAAGGATAATCCGAAGGGCTGCGAGCATCTGCCCGAGGCGATACAGACCCTGCGCAGTCTGCTCCATGACGCCGATACGCTCGATGTTATGCGGGTCAGAGGAAGCTTTTACATGGATCGGCTGGAGTGTTTTTCTGACTGTCAGGATGATCAGCAGAGGCAAGAATGGCGCGAGCTGGCCGAAGAGGTCTGCCGGGTGATTGCCAGGCAGGGGGACCTCTGGTATCCGATCAAGTTGCAGGACAGTGACGCAAGCTGCGAACACTTCTTCAGCATCGGTGCCGCCAGCCAGTGTGAAAACACCAAAAAGCAGTGGGAGCACCACCCTTCGCCCTTCAGTTATGAGCTGTTTAGCATAGGTGAGCAGTCCGGTGTTGTCCGGGAGTTGATTAGGCCCTATACCGGACAGCTGACAGAACCTCTGGAATCATCCTTCTCCCTGTCAAAACTGACCCCGCAGAGTGTGGCCATGGAAGAATGCCAGAGCAGCACCTGGCCAGCAGGGCTTTACAGCGATCCTGTTAGCCAACAGGTTTATTCCATCAAACCGGCGAGCTGTGAGTTAAGTGCCCGCAACCAGCTACTGATGGCCAACCTCGCCGGGCTGCTGGGCATCGCAGTACCTCAGAGTTTTGTCCATGAAGAGCAGGGTCATTTTTATGTGGCCAGCCCTGTCCCCAAACAATGGCAGGGCAAGCTCAAAGGCGGGGAGGCAACGCTGCGCTCTCTGTCTCAAGAACAGTGGGCCAGATTATTGCTGATTAATGTGATAGTCGGTAACGAAAATATGGTCAACAGTGCCTGGGAGGGCATTGAACTGACCCCGGAAGGGGAGCCGGTCATGTTCCACTGGGATTATGCCGGGATGGCGACCCGCTACCCGTGCACGGAGAAACCAGAGCCTGACCCCAAACCGGATGACTTTTCTTCCATGCCTTTGCTGCTGCAAAAACTGAGAAACCCTCAGGCACCTCCCATGAACTCTTTGCTAATCTACAACCCTTGCGTCGATATTCTTGCACAATTAGAGGATGACTTACTGGGCCATACCTTGAAGGATATCTTGCGGCAGATTGACTGGCAGGTCCTGGACCGGCAGATCGAACACAGCGGTTTTCTGCCCGGTGACCGCAGCTGGTTACGGCAGACTATTCATGATCGTATTGCCTGGCTGACCACCCGCTTTCCCAACAGCCTGGAAGCGGGTGAGCGGGTATCCATGGCGGAATACAAGGCGATAGAGGCGGCAGGTATCCGTGGCGGTTGGCTGCCGGTCAAAGGCCGCGATATCCGGGGCGGGCAGATCGGTATCAGCCAGTTACTGGATGCCAATGGCCAACCCATCACCCGGATGACCCTCAAGCTGTCCCGGGAAGCGGGCAATAAACTGGCTGATAACCTGGCCCTGGAACGGGGATTGCACCGTCTGGCCAGCCGGGTTAAATATACCAACTCTGCCCTGAACAGACATTACCGCGACTGGCGCAGCGACCTGATCAGCCTGGCCAATGACTGTGAGGGCTTGGCGGAGCAGTTAACCGGAGATAAAACACGATGGCACGAAAGGAACCAGGATACAATTGATAATACCGTGAGGATTCTGCAGGACATTGCTAACAAGTGCCGGGCGTCGTTAGCCGCCGACCGGCCTTCCATTGCAAAACTGCCAACCATCGAAACTCCTCTGCCTTTCCCGGCCTTACCTGCAAGAGTCAGTTCAAGAACCGGCAAAAACGTTGAAGCAAAAGTGCAACTGGCGGAATTCAGCCACGGCTTTGCCAAACTGACAGGCAAGAGTGTCGGTTATTTGAGTCCGGAACAACTGGATGCTGCCTACCTCAGTGACCCACCGGTTCGGGCAGTAGAACTCGAATCGACCGTCTGTGGAGGCGGCAGTATTCTGTTTTCTCCCCCGAGCCTGCCTGAGGCCATGAGCTTTGAAAATCAGCTGACCCTCACCTTTAGGGGACACAGCAAAGCAGTGGTTGAAGCAATGTTCAGGGAACTGGCAGAGCTGGGTATTGGTGGAGAGCGGCCGGATATCAACGACTTGGAAGAACAATGGCTGGACGCCCTGGCCGATTACCACGGCTGCCTTGGTGATATGAACCTTGATGTGGCAGTGGATATCAATACCCCGGTAAAAACCCGCAAAAAAGCCTTTCTTAAAGAATTACTGAACTTCAGTGATGAAGAATTGCTCAATTGGGAAAACCACTGTCGTATTCGTGCAGGGCGTCTGGTGTTCTACCGCCCAGGGTTGCCCCATGGCATTGAGACAAACCCTGCCGGGAAGTTCTGCTCCGTACACGATACAAACTTTCATGCGCAGCGGCAAAGGAACAGTGAAGAGGTTGTGGCCGGTAGCCTGGAGAATGATGCTACCCTGAGCTCCTTTGAACGACGTACCCAGATTGGGATGGAACCGCTTGGGCATGAAAGTGCCGTGGCTTCGGCACGCAGGATGAAATGCAACACCGAATACACATTTTCCCGAGTCATAGCGGTGCTGGTGGATAATTCCGGGTACCGTTGTGGTGGGGTTACGTGTTTGCTCCTGACTTCTGCAACACTCGGCCGTATGGATGCACAAATTTATGCCGATCAAAGCCAATACCTGGCGGATTTCTCTGGTTTGGAGTCCTTCGCCCGTAACGAGAAAATTATCGCTCAGTCAACCGATGACTACAGACGTGTGATTCAGGACGATGAGACACAGGAAACCCGTTTTGCCAATCCTCTCTCCTTGTTTGACGAGTTGCACAAACTTGAGATTAGTTCTCCTGAAAGACACCGGCAATTGCTGGGTACACTAAAGAAACGCTTTAGCCACTGGCCCGACGGGCGTCGGCTGGAACAGATTTTTCCGCAATCCTGGTCAGCCTTTTATCATGAGATAACCCGTAAAGGCAGCCAGTTTGACGAAGGCATCAAAAGTCTCGTCAAGGCTTGCGGCGAAGAGCGCATACAGTTGTTGTTTGAGCAAAACCCACAACTGTTGAAGGGCAGGCTGGATTCCCTGGATGGCTTTAATCTGAATGGGTGGATGTGTGCTCTTGAAGGGTTTGATTGCAGCGGCTGTTCAATGAATGGCACAGTGTTGCAATCCTTTCTTTTTTGGGAATGTAAATTCAATACAGAGCTGTTAAACAGAGCCATTGTTAAAGGTTGCTTTTTCACCGAATGCTCTTTTGAGGGTAAGCGGTTTTCATCATCGATATTAGACAATGTCCGTTTTAACCCTGAATCTGGGAGGGATGACCTGGCGTGTGAAAGAACACGCCAGCTTTCCCGGATCTTATATCAGTCGTGTGTTAATCAGCACAATAAGTTTAATCTGGAACAATGGCTGAAGGTGATGCTTAAAAGTAGTTTTCTACAATCCGGTTCTGCACCACTGGATGATTTAACCCAGGATATTCTGTCCCAACATATGGATGAAATTTCCAGAATCTATCCAAAGCAACTTTGTAAAATTATTTATGAACTTTTTTTCATTAATTTTCAAAATACTGCCAATGCGATAAATTTTGTCTGGAATAATCCTGGATTCTATGATCACAAAATCAAAGATCTCAAAGATTTTTATTTTGATTTCAGAACCATCTTCCTGAAAGAAGGAGATTCTAAAATAGGGTTATCAGGTGATCCATTTGGAAGATTTTTTAGGTCCGATTATGGACCAGACAAAAGTTATTCCCGGGAAGCGCTTTTGGCGCTTATGTTAAATGTTATTAACCTTGTTCTGTTTCCTGAATCCAATGATAAATACATAGACTTTGACGTCAATGCCAACAGTGCGGATGAGCATGACGGTTGCTTGAAGGCCATTCCTGAGGTAGGTAGCGAAGGTACACAAAGCAACACAGATGGCCTGCCTCTGGTTGAAATGCAACGTTATAAAGCTCTTCTCTGTAAATCTCAGCTTAAAGAATACCGGAACCGTATTCATCGGCTCTGGAAAGAATGCTCAGAAAAGAGTCAATTAACAATAGCCAAACACTGTTTGCTTCATCAAAATGTTGTTGTTAGCCCCAAAACAACCAAGCAATTTAGAGATTTGTTGTCTCAAGACCACGACGAGCAATATTGGCAGGAAATCTATCGCGCTAACATGGATAAACATAAAAAAAATGAGGATGAATTGAATCGTTTGCTTTTGGAAAATTTTGGAGAGCAGGACCAAACCAACTGGTTAGGTACTTATTGAGCTTGAATTGCCTGCCTTCCTCAATGTGGCATTTTTAACAATAGGCAAGGTGATGTTGCGATTCGGCAGGTGTGGAGCCAATCTCACAGTTTTGCCCAGTCTTCACAGAATGGATGGAACTAACTGACTGGATAAACTGTCTAAATCAATAATGGATTCGGTTTGACTCCAAAAGTTCAGAATTACAAGGACAGTAGTGAGGGCTAAAAAAATGGATTTGCTCCCTATCAACGCAGGAAAAGTACAGGCGCCTTTTAACGACTCAAGGTTATCTGAAAATATTGATAAGACAGGCAGCGCTTTTGCCAGAAAAGTGAGTATAAGTGAAGAGTTAATGCCCACGGATGTGGCTTCTGCAAAGTGGGTTGACGCGGACAATAATGATTTCTCGCACAAGACCGGGCACAAACGGGCCGCTACTGATATTCTCCCGAAAATAATAGAGACAAAGCTGGAAGCGCTGACCATTGAACCGGTAAAACGTCCGAAAATAGCTGCAACCGAAACAGCCCATTGGCCGGTCATTGATCAATCGTTGATTGAATCTACTCAGGTAGCGAAAACGGCCTTGCTTCAGCCTTATTGTCCTGAAGGCATTGCGCCTCCTGCACAGGCAATTGCCCGCGAGGTTCATGGTGTCCAGCACAGTTGCCGGACGGCAATCTGGGCAGTAGCCCTGTTGCAACAGCGTAAACTGCACGGCGATCGCCTGGCGCGGGAATTTCCCGACCAAATGATACCCCTGCTAATCAAAATCTGCCTGTTTCACGACACGGGCCGTGAAGGCGATGGGTTCGATACGTTGGAGTGGGAGCGGGCCAGTGCTGACAACCTGAGGGAACACCTGCGCAACTTCGGCGTGGATCAGTCCTTGGCCTGGCAGTGTGGTGAAGCCATTTGCCACAAGGATAATCCGAAGGGCTGCGAGCATCTGCCCGAGGCGATACAGACCCTGCGCAGTCTGCTCCACGATGCAGATACGCTGGATGTTATGCGGGTCAGAGAAAGTTTTTACATGGATCGGCTGGAGTGTTTTGCTACTTGTAAGGATGATCAGCAGAGGCAAGAATGGCGCCTGCTGGCCGAAGAGGTCTGTCAGGTGATTGCCAGGCAGGGTGACCTCTGGTACCCGACCAAGTTGCAGGACAGCAATACAGACCTCGAGCATTTCTTCAGCATCGGTGACCCCAGCTTGTGTGAAAACACCAAAAAGCAATGGGAGCACCACCCTTCACCCTTTAGTTACCAGTTGTTTAGCATAGGTGAGCAGTCCGGTGTTGTCCGGGAGTTGATTACGCCTTATACCGGACAGCTGACAGAACCACAGGAATCGTCCTTCTCTCTGGCAAAACTGACCCAGCAAAGTGTGGCCATGGAAGAATGCCGGAGCAGCACCTGGCCAGCAGGGCTTTACAGCGATCCCGTTAGCCAACAGGTTTATTCCATCAAACCGGCGAGCTGTGAGCTAAGCGCCCGCAACCAGCTACTTATGGCCAACCTCGCCGGGCTGCTGGGCATCACAGTTCCGCAAAGCTTTGTCCATCAGGAAGAGGGTCATTTTTATGTAGTCAGTCCTGTTCCCAAACAATGGCAGGGCAAGCTCAAAGGCGGGGAGGCAACGCTGCGCTCTCTGTCTCAAGAACAGTGGGCCAGATTATTGCTGATTAATGTGATAGTCGGTAACGAAAATATGGTCAACAGTGCCTGGGAAGGCATTGAACTGACCCCGGAAGGGGAGCCGGTCATGTTCCACTGGGATTATGCCGGGATGGCGACCCGCTACCCGTGCCCGGAGAAACCAGAGCCTGACCCCAAACCGGATGACTTTTCTTCCATGCCTTTGCTGCTGCAAAAACTGAGAAACCCTCAGGCACCTCCCATGAACTCTTTGCTAATCTACAACCCTTGCGTCGATATTCTTGCACAATTAGAGGATGACTTACTGGGCCATACCTTGAAGGATATCTTGCGGCAGATTGACTGGCAGGTCCTGGACCGGCAGATCGAACACAGCGGTTTTCTGCCCGGTGACCGCAGCTGGTTACGGCAGACTATTCATGATCGTATTGCCTGGCTGACCACCCGCTTTCCCAACAGCCTGGAAGCGGGTGAGCGGGTATCCATGGCGGAATACAAGGCGATCGAGGCGGCGGGTATCCGTGGCGGTTGGCTGCCAGTCAAAGGCCGGGATATACGGGGCGGGCAGATCGGTATCAGCCAGTTACTGGATGCCAATGGCCAACCCATCACCCGGATGACCCTCAAGTTGTCCCGGGAAGCGGGCAATAAACTGGCTGATAACCTGGCCCTGGAACGGGGATTGCACCGTCTGGCCAGCCGGGTTAAATATACCAACTCTGCCCTGAACAGATTTTACCGCGACTGGCGCAGTGATCTGACCAGCCTGGCCAAAGACTGTGACGGCATGGCGGAGCAGTTAACCAGAGATAAAACACGATGGCACGAAAAGGATCAGGATAGCATTGCTAATACCGTGACAATTCTGCAGGACATTGCAAACAAATGCCGGGCGTCGTTAGCCGCCGACCTGCCGTCCATTGCAAAACTGCCAACCATCGAAACGCCTCTGCCTTTCCCGGCCTTACCGGCACGAGTCAGTTCAAGAATCGGCGAAGAAGTTGAAGCAAAAGTAGAGCTGGCTGAATTCAGCCACGGTTTTGCCAAATTGACAGGCCAGAAGGTCAGTTATTTGAGTCCGGAACAACTGAAGGTTACTCGCCTGAGTGCCTCACTGGTACGAGCCGTTGAGCTCGAATCGGTCGTCTGTGAAGGCGGCAGTATTCTGTTTTCTGCTCCGAACCTGCCAGAAGCCCTGAGCTTTGAAAATCAACTGACCCTCACCTTTGGGGGACACAGTAAATCGGTGGTTGAAGCATTGTTCAGGGAACTGGCAGGGCTGGGCCTTGGTGCGGAGCGACCGGATACCACCGACCTGGAGGAGCAATGGCTGGACGCCCTGGCTGACTGCCATGGCTGCCTTGGTGATATGAACCTTGCCGTGGCAGCGGATCTCAATACGCCGGTAAACATCGGCAAAAAAGCGTTTCTTAAAGAATTGCTGAACTTCAGTGACGAAGAACTGCTTGATTGGGAAATCCATTCTCGTATTCGCGCAGGACGTTGGGTGCAATTGCGTCCGGGGTTTCTCCATGGCATTTCGGCGACCCCCGCCAGAAAGTTCTGCCCCGCGCACGATACAAAATTTTGTGCAGATCGGGAAGGAAAAGAAGAACGATTTGTGACCGATAGCCTGAAAAATGACGCTACCCTGAGTTCCTTTGAACGACGTACTCAGATCGGGATAGAACCCACTTGGCATATCCATCCCAGCGCTTCGTTGGCCAGGATGAAATGCGACACCGGTTATGCATTTACCCGAATCATCGAGGACGGCGAGCTGGCGGATTATTCAGAGCGGATTCATGAAGATGGGATCATGTGTATGAAATTGACTTCTGAAACACTCGGCCGTATGGATGCAGAAGTTTATGATAATCAATGCCAGTTTAATGAGGCTCTTGGTTTGGACGCCTTTGCTCGTAATGAGAAAATCATCAAGCAGTCAAACTGTGACTACCAGAGTTTGATTCAGCTCAATAATCCAGCTAATCCACAGGAGACTCGTTTTTCCAACCCTCTGTCCTTGTTTGACGAGTTGAATCTGCTTGATATCAGCTCTAGCGAAAGTAGACGGCAATTGCTGTCTATTTTGAAGAAACGCTTTAGCCACTGGCCTGATGGGCGTCCGCTGGAAAAGCTTTTTCGGAAATCCTGGTCAGCCCACTACCATGAGTTAATCTCCGAAGACAGTTCGGTTGACGAAAACATTAAAAATCTCATCAAGGTCTTTGGTGAAAAGGGTATTCAGTCGCTGCTTGAGCAAAACCCAAAACTGTTGGAGGGAAGATTGGATTCCCTGGATGGTATAGAGCCGAAAGGGAGCCTGTGTAAGGGATGGATCAAGCGTGAATTAACCGGGATTGATTTCAGCCGCTGTTCAATGAACGGCACGGTGTTGAAATCCGTTTCATTTGACGAGTGTAAATTCAATACAGAGCTGTTAAACAGTGCCATTATTGAAGATGGTGCTTTCACCAACTGTTCTTTTGAAGGTAAGCGGTTTTCATCATCGATATTAGACAATGCCCGTTTTGACGTTGAAAGTAATAAGGATGGCCGGGTATGTGAAAGTACACACCGGCTTTCCCAAATCCTGTATCAATCGTGTGTTAATGATGACAATAAGTTCAATCTGAAACAATGGCTGGAAGTGATGGGGAAAAGTCATTGTCTGCGCTGCGGTCCAACACCATTGGACGATTTGAGTCGGGATATTCTATCCCAACATATTGAAATAATTAAAAAAAGTTATCCACAGCAACTTTCTGATATTATTTATGGGGTTTTTTCCATTAGATTTGAAAATGCTGCCAATGCAATAAGTTTTGTTGAAAATAACCCGAAATTCTATGATCGCAAGATCAAAGATCTTAAAGACTTGTATTTTGAGTTCAGAACCATCTTCCTGAAAGAAGGAGAATATTGTAGTCAAGGTAGTCCATTTGCACACTTATTTGGCCTCCATAATGTTAAACGCGATGATTATTCCCGGGAAGCGGTTTTGGCGTTGATGTTAAATGTTATTAACCTTGTTCTATTTCCTGAAGCCAATGATAAATACATAGACTTTGGCATCAATGGCAACAGCGCGGATGACCATTGCTTGAAGGCTATTCCAGAGGTAAGTGGCGGAAGTACACAAAGCCACTCAATCTCATGCCCGGAAACAGATGATGAGTCTCTGGATAGAATGAAACGTTACAAAGCCCATCTTTGTATGCATCGCCTTACAGAGTATCGGGAATATATTCATCAATTCTGGGAAGAATGCTCTGAAAAGAGTCAAGTAACAATAGCCAAACACTGTTTGCTTCATCAAAATGTTGTCGTTAGCCCCTTAACAACCAGGGCATTTTTTAAGTTATTGTCTAAAGAACACTGCGAGAAAAATTGGCGCGACATCTATCTCGCTAACATGAGTAAGCATATAGGAATTGAGTATAAGTGGCGTATGTTGCTTGTGGATAAAATTGGGGAATGGGCCAAAACCACCAAATTTTATTAAGTTCGAATGGCCTGCCCTCCTCAACACCTCCTGCCATTCGGCAGGTATGGAGCCAATCTTATAGTTTTCCCCAGTCTTCACAGAATGGATGGAACTAACTGACTGGATAAACTGTCAAAACTGTAATGGATTCGGTTTGACTCCAAAAGTTCAGAATTACAAGGACAGTAGTGAGGGCTAAAAAAATGGATTTGCTCCCTATCAACGCAGGAAAAGTACGGGCGCCTTTTGAAGACTCAAGGTTATCTGAAAATATTGATAAGACAGGCAGCGCTTTTGCCAGAAAAGTGAGTATAAGTGAAGAGTTAATGCCCACAGATGTGGCTTCTGCAAAGTGGGTTGACGCAGACAATAATGATTTCTCGCACAAGATCGGGCACAAACGGGCCGCTACTGATATTCTCCCGAAAACAATAGAGACAGGTCTGGAAACGCTGACCATTGAACCGGTAAAACGTCCGAAAATAGCTGCAACCGAAACAGCCCATTGGCCGGTCATTGATCCATCGTTGATTGAATCCACCCAGATAGCGAAAACGGCCTTGCTTCAGCCTTATTCTCCTGACAGCATCGCGCCTCCTGCACAGGCAATTGCCCGCAAGGTTCATGGTGTCCAGCACAGTTGCCGGACGGCAATCTGGGCAGTAGCCCTGTTGCAACAGCGTAAACTGCACGGCGATCGCCTGGCGCGGGAATTTCCCGACCAAATGATACCCCTGCTGATTAAAGTCTGCCTGTTTCACGATACGGGTCGAGAAGGCGATGGAGACGATACGCTGGAGTGGGAGCGCGCCAGTGCTGACAACCTTAGGGAACACCTGCGTAACTGCGGCGTGGATCAGTCCCTGGCCTGGCAGTGCGGTGAAGCCATTTGCCACAAGGATAATCCAGAGGGCTGCCAGCATCTGCCAGAAGCCATACAGACCCTGCGCAGTCTGCTCCATGACGCAGATACGCTGGATGTTATGCGGGTCAGAGACTTCTTTTACATGGATCGGCTGGAATGTTTCGCTGCCTCTGGGGATGACTATCAGAGGCAAGACTGGCGCCTGCTGGCCGAAGAGGTCTGCCAGGTGATTGTCAGGCAGGGTGACCTCTGGTACCCGATTAGATTGCAGGACAGACCCACAGACCGCGAGCATTTCTTCAGTATCGGTGACGCCAGCCGGTGCGAAAAAACTAAAAAGCAGTGGGAGCATCACCCTTCTCCCTTCAGTTATCAGCTCTTTAGCGTAGGTAAACAGTCCGCTGTTGTCCGGGGGCTGATTGCGCCTTATACCGGACAGCTGGCAGAACCATCGAAATCATCATTCTCCCTGGCAAAACTGAACCTGCCTGCTACCTATACGGAATGTCAGAACAGCTGGCCAGCGGGGCTTTACAGCGACCCCGTTGACCAACAGGTGTATTTCATCAAACCGGCGAGCTGTGAGCTTAGCGCCCGCAACCAGCTGCTGATGGCTAACCTTGCCGGGCTGCTGGGCATTACAGTTCCTCAAAGCTTTGTCCATGAAGAGCAGGGCCATTTTTATGTGGTCAGTTCTGTCCCCGGGGAATGGCAGGGCAAGCTCAAAGGCGGGGAGGCGACGCTGCGCTCTATGGCTCCAGAGCAGTGGGCCAGATTAATGCTGATTAATGTCATTGTCGGTAATGAAAATATGGTGAACAGTGCCTGGGAAGGCATTGAGCTGACCCCGGAAGGAGAGCCGGTCATGTTCCACTGGGATTATGCCGGGATGGCGACCCGCTACCCGTGTCAGGAGAAACCAGAGCCTGACCCCAAACCGGATGACTTTTCTTCCATGCCCTTGCTGCTGCAAAAACTGAGAAACCCTCAGGCACCTTCCATGAACTCGTTGCCAATCTACAACCCTTGCGTCGATATTCTTGCACAATTAGAGGATGACTTACTGGGCCATACCTTGAAGGATATCTTGCGGCAGATTGACTGGCAGGCCCTGGACCGGCAGATCGAACACAGCGGCTTTCTGCCCGGTGACCGCAGCTGGTTACGGCAGACTATTCATGATCGTATTGCCTGGCTGACCACCCGCTTTCCCAACAGCCTGGAAGCGGGTGAGCGGGTATCCATGGCGGAATACAAGGCGATAAAGGCGGCGGGTATCCGTGGCGGTTGGCTGCCAGTCAAAGGCCGGGATATACGGGGCGGGCAGATCGGTATCAGCCAGTTACTGGATGCCAATGGCCAACCCATCACCCGGATGACCCTCAAGTTGTCCCGGGAAGCGGGCAATAAACTGGCTGACAACCTGGCCCTGGAACGGGGATTGCACCGTCTGGCCAGCCGAGTTAAATATACCAACTTTGCCCTGAATAATCCCAGGCACGCCCCGAACGACCATTACCGCGACTGGCGCAGTGACCTGACCAGCCTGGCCAATGACTGTGCCGACATGGCGGAACAGTTAACCAGAGATAAAACACGATGGCACGCAAAGGATCGCAAGACCATTAATAAGACTGTGATCATTCTGCAGGACATTGTTAGCAAATGCCGGGCATCGTTAGCTACCAATGTGCCGTTTATTGCAGAACTGCCAGCCATCAAAACGCCTCTGCCTGCCCCGGTCTTGCCTGCAAGAGTGAGTTCAAGAACCGGTAAAGACGTTGAAGCGAAAGTGCAACTGGCTGAATTCAGCCACGGTTTTGCCAAATTGACAGGCCGGAGCGTCGGTTATTTGAGCCCGCAACAACTGAAGGCTGCCCACCTCCGCGCCCCACCGGTTCGGGCAGTAGAACTCGAATCGGCCGTCTGTGAAGGCGGCAGTATTCTGTTTTCTCCCCCAAGCCTGCCTCGAGCCCTGAGTTTTGAAAATCAACTGACCCTCACCTTTGGGGGACACAGTAAAACGGTGGTTGAAGCATTGTTCAGGGAACTGGCAGAGCTGGGTATTGGTGGGGAGCGACCAGATATCCTTGATCTGGAGGAGCAATGGCTGGACGCCCTGGCCGACTACCATGGCTGTCTGGGTGATATGAATCTTGCCGTGGCAGCGGATATCAATACCCTGGTAAACACCGGCAAAAAAGCCTTTATTAGAGAATTACTGAATTTCAGTGACGAAGAATTGCTCGATTGGGAAATCCATTATCGTATTCGCGCGGGACGTCTGGTGTATTACCGCCCGGGGCTGCCCCATGGTATTGAGGTCAATCCCGTCAGGCAGTTCTGCCCCGGGCACGAGTTAGACTTTTGTGCGCAGCAGCAACAGAAAAGTGAACAGATTGTGACCAGCCTGAGAAATGAAGCGGCTCTGAACTCCTTTGAACGACGAACTCAGATCGGGATAAAACCGCTTTGGCATATTGCTGCCAAGGCTTCGGCGCGCAGGATGAACTGCGACACTGAATATACATTTTCCCGAATCATGGAGGAGCTGGCGGATAATTCCAAGTCTATAAATGGCAGGGCCATGCACATGCGTTTCACTTCTGCAACACTGGGCCGTACGGATGCACAAATTTATAGAGATGACGGCCAATGTTTTGGGGATTTCTTCGGTTTGGAGGCTTTCGCCCGTAATGAGAAAATCATTGCGCAATCAACTGATGACTACAGAAGTGTGATTCAGCACGATAAGTCACAGGAAGCTCGTTTTTCCAACCCTTTATCTTTGCTTGACGAGTTGAACAGAATTGAGATCAGTTCTCCCGAAAAACAGCGGCAACTGTTCGGTACACTAAAGCAACGCTTCAGCCACTGGCCCGACGGGCGCCCGCTGGAACAGCTTTTTCAGCAGCCCTGTTCCCATCAGTCAACCCGCAAAGAGAGCAAAGTTGCCGAAGAGATCGAAGGTCTCGTCAAGTGTTGTGGTGAAGAGTACAGACAGTGGCTGTTTGAGCAAAATCCACATCTCTTGGAGGGCAAGCTGGATTCCCTGGATGGTATTAAGCTGGACGGGATCCAGCATACTTTTAAAGGGATGGATTTCAGTCGCTGTTCAATGGAGGGTACAGTTCTGCAATCCGTTGTATTTCAGAAATGCAAATTCAATACAGAGCTGTTAAACAGCGCTACTGTCGAAAATGGCTTTTTCAGCGAATGTTCTTTTGAAGGCAAGCGGCTTTTATCCTCGCTATTGGACAATGTTCGTTTTGTCCCTGAAAGGGATATAGAAGGCCTGGTGTATGAAAGTACACGGAAGCTTTCCAGAATCCTGTATGAGTCGTGTGTTAATCAGAACAATGAGTTCAATCTGAAACAATGGCTGGAGGTTATGGGGGAAAGTGACTGTCTACGCGGTCACTCAACACCGCTGGATGAGTTAAGCCGGGATATTCTGTCCCAACATATTGATGAAATTAAAAAAACATATCCACAGCAACTTTGTGAAATTATTTATGCACTTTTCTCCATTAAATTTAAAAGTTCTACCAATGCAATAAATTTTGTCTCGAGTAATCCGGAATTCTATCAACGCCCAATCAAAGATCTCAAAGATTTGTATTTTGAATTCAGAACCATCTTCCTGAAAGAAGGAGATTATAAGAACTCGTCAGGTGATCCATTTGATGAATTATGCGCCCCCTATATCCTCGAACACAATGATTTTTCCCGGGAAGCGGTTTTGGCGTTGATGTTAAATGTTATTAACCTTGTTCTATTCCCGGAATCCAGTGGTCAATACATAGACTTTGGCGTCAATGCCAACAGCGCGGATGACCATTGCCTGAAGGCCATTCCTGAGGTAAGTAGTGAAAGTACACAAAGCAACATGGATGATCTGCCTTTGGTTAAAATGCAAGGTTACAAAGCTCATCTTTGTTACCTTAGCCTCAAAGAGTATCGGAACTATATTCATAAATTCTGGGAACAATGCTCAGAGAAGAGTCAATTCACAATAGCCAGACACTGTTTGCGCCATCAAAATGTTGCCGTTAGCCCCTCAACAACCAGAGAATTTTTAAATTTGTTGTCTAAAGAAGATGGCGAGGAAAATTGGCAGGAAATCTATACCGCTAACATGAGAAAACATAAAAAAAATAAGAAAGAGTGGGACCTCTTGCTTAAGAAATATTTTGGAAAGTAGGGTAAAGGCAACAGTTATTATTGAGTTCGAATTGCCTGCCTTACCCAATGTTGCACTTTTGCCAATAGACAACAGGCTCCCAGGAGCCAATCTTATAGTTTTGCCCAGTCTTCACAGAATGGATGGAACTAACTGACTGGATAAACTGTCCAAGCTTTAATGGATTCGGTTTGACTCAAAAATGGTCAGTATTACAAGGACAGTAGTGAGGGTTAAAAAAATGGATTTGCTCCCTATCAACGCAGGAAAAGTACAGGCGCCTTTTGAAGACTCAAGGTTATCTGAAAATATTGATAAGACAGGCAGCGCTTTTGCCAGAAAAGTGAGTATAAGTGGAGAGTTAATGCCCACGGATGTTGCTTCTGCAAACTGGTTTGACGCGGACAATAATGATTTCCGGCGCAAGACCTTGCACAAGCTGGCCGCTACTGATATTCCCCCGAAAATAATTGCGACAGGTCTGGAAACGCTGACCATTGAACCGGTAAAAAAGCGTCCGAAAATAGCTGCAACCGAAACAGCCCATTTGCCGGTCATTGATCCATCGTTGATCGAATCCACTCAGGTAGCGAAATCGGCCTTGCTTCAGCATTATTGTCCTAACATTATCGTGCCTCATGCACAGGCTATTGCCCGCCCCGTTCATGGTGTCCAGCACAGTTGCCGGACGGCAATCTGGGCAGTAGCCCTGTTGCAACAGCGTAAATTGCACGGCGATCGCCTGGCGCGAGCATTTCCCGACCACATGGTCCCCCTGCTGATTAAAGCCTGCCTGTTTCACGACACTGGTCGTGAAGGCGATGGGCGCGATACGCTGGAGTGGGAGCGGGCCAGTGCTGACAACCTGAGGGAACACCTGCGCAACTGTGGCATGGAACAGTCCCTGGCCTGGCAATGTGGTGAAGCGATTTGCCACAAGGATAACCCGAAGGGCTGCAAACATCTGCCAGAAGCAATACAGACCCTGCGCAGCCTGCTCCATGATGCGGATACGCTCGATGTTATGCGAGTCAGAGGATGCTTTTACATGGACCGGCTGGAGTGTTTTGCTACCTGTCGGGATGATCACCAGAGGGAAGAGTGGCGCTCGCTGGCCAAAGAGGTCTGTAAGGTGATTGCCGGGCAGGGTGACCTCTTTTATCCGATAACCTTGCATGACAGTCCTGCAAACCGCGAACATTTCTTCTTCATTGGTGCCGACAGCCAGTGCGAGAGCACCAAAAAGCAGTGGGAGCACCATCCTTCGCCCTTCAGTTATCAGCTCTTCAGCATAGCCAAGCAGTCCAATGTTGTCCGGGGGCTGATTACGCCTTATACCGGACAGCTGGCAGAACCATCGGCATCGTCTTTCTCACTGGCACAACTGAACCCCCAAACTACTGCCATAAAAGACTGCTCGGGCAGCTGGCCAACGGGGCTGTACAAGGATCCCATTAACCAACAGGTTTATTCCATCAAACCGACGAGCTGTGAGCTAAGTGCCCGCAACCAGTTACTGATGGCCAACCTCGCCGGACTGCTGGGCATCACAGTACCTCAGAGCTTTGTCCATCAGGAAGAGGGTCATTTTTATGTGGTCAGTCGTGTCCCCGGGGAATGGCAGGGTAAGCTCAAAGGTGGGGAGGAGACCCTGCGCTCTTTGTCTCCAGAGCAGTGGGCCAGATTATTGCTGATTAATGTGATTGTTGGTAATGAAAATATGGTTAACAGTGCCTGGGAGGGCATTGAACTGACCCCGGAAGGGGAGCCGGTGATGTTCCACTGGGACTTTGCCGGGCTCGCGACTCGCTACCCCTGTCCCGAGAAGCCAGAACCTGCCTCCAAAACGGATGACTTTTCCTCCATGCCGGTGCTGCTGAATAAACTGCGGGACCCCAAGGCTCCCCCCATGAACTCGTTCCCGATCCACAACCCCTGCGTCGATATTCTCGCGCAATTGGATGATGACTTGCTGGGCCATACCCTGAAAGATATCTTGCGCCAGGTTGACTGGCAGGCCCTGGACCGGCTGATCGAACACAGCGGTTTTCTGCCCGGTGACCGCAGCTGGTTACGGCGGACTATTCACGATCGTATTGCCTGGCTGACCACTCGCTTTCCCAACAGCCTTGAGACGGGTGAGCGGGTATCCATGGCGGAATACAAGGCGATAGAGGCAGCGGGTATCCGTGGCGGTTGGCTGCCGGTTAAAGGCCGTGATGTCCGGGGCGGGCAGATCGGTATTAGCCAGTTACTGGATGCCAATGACAAACCCATCACCCGGATGTTCCTCAAGTTGTCCCGGGAAGCGGGCAATAAACTGGCAGATAACCTGGCTCTGGAAAGGGGATTGCACCGTCTGGCCATCCGGGTTCAATATGCCAACTTTGCCTTGAATAATTCCAAAAACCTCCCGAACCACGATTACCGTGACTGGCGCAGTGACCTGGCCAGCCTGGCCAACGACTGTGAGGGAATGGCCGAGCAGTTAACCAAAGATAAAACACGATGGTACGAAAAGGATCACTACGCCATTGATAATACCGTGATGATTTTGCGGGACATTGTTAAAAAGTGCCGGGCATCGTTAGCTGCCGACGTGCCCTCCATTGCAAGACTGCCAACCATCGACACTCCACTGCCTTTCACGTCCTTGCCTGCACGAATCAGTTCAAGAACCGGCAAAAACGATGTAGCGAAAGTACAGCTGGCTGAATTCAGCCGCGGTTTTGCCAAACTGACAGGCCAGAGCGTCAGTTATTTGAGTCAGGAACAAATGGATCATGCCAACCTGATCGCCCCACCGGTTCGGTCAGTTGAACTCGAATCGGTCGTCTGTGAAGGCGGCAGTATTCTGTTTTCTCCTCCGAACCTGCCTGAAGCCCTGAGCTTTGAAAATCAATTGATCCTCACTTTTCCGGGACACACTAAAGCGGTGGTTGAAGCATTGTTCAGGGAACTGGCAGAGCTGGGCATTGGTGGGGAGCGACCAGATATCCCTGACCTGGAAGAGCAATGGCTGGACGCCCTGGCCGACTACCACGGCTGCCTTGGTGATATGAACCTTGACGTGGCAGCGAAGATCAATACTCCGGTAAACACCCGCAAAAAGAAATTTCTTAAAGAGCTTCTGAACCTCAGTGACGAAGAACTGGTTTGGGAAATCCATTGTCGTATTCGCGCAGGACGTCTGGTGCATTATCGCCCGGGGTTACCCCATGGTATTGAGGCAAACCCTGCCAGGAAGTTCTGCCCCGCGCACGATCTAAACTATTCTGCATTGCAGCAAAGCAGCAGTGGAAAGTTTGTGGTCGAGAGTCTAGAAAATGAAGCGACCCTGTGTTCCTTTGAACGACGTACCCAGATCGGGATAGATCCAACCGGGAATGTTTCGGCACTCAGGATGAAATGCGATGCCGAATATGCATTTTCCCGAGTCATGGAGGAGCTGGCGGCTAATTCCAGGCAAAATAGAGGTGGGTTTATGTGTATGCGCCTGGATTCTGCAACATTTGGCCGTCTGGATGCACAAATTTATAACAACCAAAGCCAAATTGCGTCGGGATTCTTTGGTTCGGACGCCTTTGCCCGTAATGATAAAATCATTACGCAGTCAGCAGGTGACTACCAAAGTGTGATTCAGCACAGTGATTTACAAGAGATCCGTTTTTCCAATCCTGTGTCCTTGTCTGACGAGTTGAAACTGCTTGAGATGGGTTCTCCCGAAGGTCAGGCATTGTTGCGCAGGCTAAAGAAACGCTTTAGCCACTGGCCCGACGGGCGCCCACTGGAACAGCTTTTTCCGCAATCCTGGTCAATCCTTTACCTTGAGATAACCTGTAAAGGCAGCCAGTTTGACAAAGGCATCAAAAGTCTCGTCAAGGTTTGTGGTGAAGAGGGCATACAGTTGCTGTTTGAGCAAAACCCACAATTGTTGGAGGGCAAGCTGGATTCCCTGGATGGTCTTAAGCTGAATGGTGGGGCTCTTATAAAAAGGATTGATTTCAGGGGCTGTTCAATGAACGGCACAGTGTTGCAATCTGTTTCATTTGAGGAGTGTAAGTTCAATATAGATTTGTTAAGCAGTGCTATTGTTGAAAAAGGCTTTTTCAGCGGATGTTTTTTTGAAGGTCAGCGGTTTACATCATCGCTATTAGACAATGCCCGTTTTCACTCTGAAGGTTATGAGGAGGGCAAGATATATGAAAGTACACATCATCTTTCTCAAATCCTGTATCAGTCGTGTGTTAATCAGTACAATGAGTTTAATCTGGAACAATGGCTGGAGGTGATGGGAAAAAGTGATTTTCTACGCTTCGGCTCAACACCGCTGGATGATCTAAGCCGGGATATTCTGTCCCAACACATTGAAGAAATTAAAAACACTTATCCAAAGCAACTTTGTAAAATTATTAATGGACTTTTTTCCATTAAATTTAAAAGTACTGCCAATGCAATAAATTTTGCCAATAATAATCCGAAATTCTATGATCTCAAAATCAAAGATCTCAAAGACTTGTATTTTGAGTTCAGAACCAACTTCCTGAAAGAAGGAAAATATCTGGGTGAATCAGGGACTCCATTTGATAAATTATTTAAACTCTATAGCGTCAAACGCAGTGATTATTCCCGTGAAGCGGTTTTGGCGTTGATGTTAAATGTTATTAATCTTGTTCTGTTTCCTGAATCCAATGATCAGTACATAGACTTTGGCGTCAATACCAATAGTGCCGATGTGCATGACTATTGCCTGAAGGCCATTCCAGAGGTAAGTAGCACAAGTGCACAAAGTAACACAGATGACCTGCCTCTGGTTGAAATGCAACGTTACAAAGTTCGTCTTTGCAAGTTTCGCCTTCAAGAGTACCGGAACTATATTCATCAATTCTGGGAAGAATGCTCAGAGGAGAGTCAATTAACAATAGCCAAACACTGTTTGCGTCATCAAAATGTTGCCGTTAGCCCCAAAACAACCGGGGCATTTTTTAATTTGTTATCTAAAGAACACGGCGAGGAAAATTGGCGCAACATCCATTTCGCTAACATCGGAAAACATGTAGAAATTCAGAGTGAGTTGATTCCGTTGCTTGTTGAAGAATTTGGCGAATGGGGCAGATCCACCAAATTTTATTAAGTTCGAGTTGCCTGCCCTCCTCAGTGAGGCACTTTTAACAATAGACAAGGTGATGTTGTGATTCGGCAGGTATGGAGCCAATCTCACAGTTTTGCCCAGTCTTCACAGAATGGATGGAACTAACTGACTGGATAAACTGTCCAAGTTTCAATGGATTCGGTTTGACTCAAGAAGGTCAATATTACAAGGACAGTAGTGAGGGCTAAAAAAATGGATTCGCTCCTCGGTAAAACAGTAGGTGGAACAAGAGAAGAGACGCCTTTTGCCGGCTCAAGTTTATCTGAAAATATTGATAAGACAGGCACCGCTTTTGCCAGAAAAGTGAGTATAAGTAGAGAGTTAATGCCCACGGATGTTGCTTCTGCAAAGCGGGATGAGGCAGCCAATATTCATTGCATGCGAAATGTCGGGCAGGAAGTAGCCGCCACTGATATTCCCCCAAAAATAATTGAGACAGGGCTGGAAACGCTGACCATTGAACCGGTAAAAAAACGTCGGAAAATAGCTGCAACCGAAACAGCCCATTGGCCGGTCATTGATCCATCGTTGATTGAATCCACTCAGGTAGCGAAAACAGCCTTGCTTCAGCCTTATCGCCCATCAAACATCTTTCCTTCTGCCCAGACCATTGCCCGCCAGGTTCACGGTCTCCAGCACAGTTGCCGAACGGCAATCTGGGCAGTAGCTCTGTTACAACAGCGTAAACTGCACGGCGATCGTCTGGCGCGGGCATTTCCCGACGACATGATACCCCTGCTGATTAAAGCCTGCCTTTTTCACGATACGGGTCGTGAAGGCGATGGGAACGATACGCCGGAGTGGGAGCGGGCCAGTGCTGACAACCTGAGGGAACACCTGCGCAACTTTGGCGTGGATCAGTCTCTGGCCTGGCAGTGTGGTGAAGCCATTTGCCACAAGGATAATCCGAAGGGCTGCGAGCATCTGCCCGAGGCGATACAGACCCTGCGCAGTCTGCTCCATGACGCCGATACGCTCGATGTTATGCGGGTCAGAGGAAGCTTTTACATGGATCGGCTGGAGTGTTTTTCTGACTGTCAGGATGATCAGCAGAGGCAAGAATGGCGCGAGCTGGCCGAAGAGGTCTGCCGGGTGATTGCCAGGCAGGGGGACCTCTGGTATCCGATCAAGTTGCAGGACAGTGACGCAAGCTGCGAACATTTCTTCAGCATCGGTGACGCCAGCCTGTGTGAAAACACCAAAAAGCAGTGGGAGCACCACCCTTCGCCCTTCAGTTATCAGCTCTTTAGCATAGGTGAGCAGTCCGGTGTTGTTCGGGAGTTGATTACGCCTTATACGGGGCAGCTGGCAGAACCACAGGAATCGTCCTTCTCTCTGGCAAAACTGACCCCGCAAGCTGCTGCCATGGAAGAATGCCAGAGCACCTGGCCGGCGGGGCTTTACAACGACCCCGTTAGCCAACAGGTTTATGCCATCAAACCGGCGAGCTGTGAGCTAAGTGCCCGCAACCAGCTGCTGATGGCTAAACTTGCCGGGCTACTCGGCATCACAATACCTGAGAGCTTTGTCCATGAAGAAGAGGGTCATTTTTATGTAGTCAGTTCTGTCCCCATACAATGGCAGGGCGAGCTCAAAGGCGGGGAGGCAATACTGCGTTCTCTGTCTCAAGAGCAGTGGGCCAGATTATTGCTGGTCAATGTGATTGTCGGTAACGAAAATATGGTCAACAGTGCCTGGGAGGGCATTGAACTGACCCCGGAAGGAGAGCCGGTCATGTTCCACTGGGATTATGCCGGGATGGCGACTCGCTACCCATGTCCTGAAAAACCAGAGCCCGCCTCGAAAACGGATGACTTTTCCTCCATGCCCTTGCTGCTGCAAAAACTGAGGAACCCTCAGGCGCCTCCCATGAACTCGTTGCCGATTTATAACCCCTGCGTCGATATTCTTTCAGAATTAGAGGATGACTTACTGGGCCATACCCTGAAAGATATCCTGCGGCAGGTTGACTGGCAGGCCCTGGACCGGCAGATCGAAAACAGTGGTTTTCTGCCCGGTGACCGCAGCTGGTTACGGCAGACTATTCATGATCGTATTGCCTGGCTGACCACCCGCTTTCCCAACAGTCTGGAAGCAGGTGAGAGAGTATCCATGGCGGAATACAAGGCGATAGAGGCGGCGGGTATCCGTGGCGGTTGGCTGCCGGTCAAAGGCCGGGATATCCGTGGCGGGCAGATCGGTATCAGCCAGTTACTGGATGCCAATGGCCAACCCATCACCCGGATGACCCTCAAGTTGTCCCGGGAAGCGGGCAATAAACTGGCTGATAACCTGGCCCTGGAACGGGGATTGCACCGTCTGGCCAGCCGGGTTAGATATACCAACTCTGCCCTGAACAGACGTTACCGAGACTGGCGCAGTGACCTGACCAGCCTGGCCAATGACTGTGACGGCATGGCGGGGCAGTTAACCGGAGATAAAACACGATGGCACGAAAAGGATCAGGATACTATTGATAATACCGTGACGATTCTGCAGGACATTGCAAACAAGTGCCGGGCGTCATTAGCCGCCGACCTGCCGTCCATTGCAAAACTGCCAGTCATTAAAACGCCATTGCCCGCCCCTGTCTTTCCTGCACGAGTCAGTTCAAGAATCGGCGAAGAAGTTGAAGCAAAAGTAGAGCTGGCTGAATTCAGCCACGGTTTTGCCAAATTGACAGGCCAGAAGGTCAGTTATTTGAGTCCGGAACAACTGAAGGTTAACCGCCTGAGTGCCTCACCGGTACGAGCCGTTGAACTCGAATCGGTCGTCTGTGAAGGCGGCAGTATTCTGTTTTCTCCTCCGAACCTGCCAGAAGCCCTGAGCTTTGAAAATCAACTGACCCTCACCTTTGCGGGACACAGTAAAACAGTGGTTGAAGCATTGTTCAGGGAACTGGCAGGGCTGGGCATCGACGGAGAGCGGCCAGATACCACCGACCTGGAGGAGCAATGGCTGGACGCCCTGGCTGACTGCCACGGCTGCCTTGGTGATATGAACCTTGCCGTGGCAGCCGATCTCAATACGCCGGTAAACATCGGCAAAAAAGCCTTTCTTAAAGAAGTGCTGAACTTCAGTGACGAAGAATTGCTTGATTGGGAAATCCATTCTCGTATTCGCGCAGGACGTTGGGTTCAACTACGTCCGGGCTCGCCCCAAGGCATTTCGGCAACCCCCGACAGAAAGTTCTGCCCCGCGCACGATATACAATTTTGTGCAGATCGGGAAGGGAGCGAAGAACGATTTATGATCGATAGCCTGAGTAATGACGCTACCCTGAGCTCCTTTGAACGACGTACTCAGATCGGGATGGAACCTACCTGGCATATCAATCCCAGGGCTTCGTTGCGCAGGATGAAATGCGACACCGGATATGCATTTACCCGAATCATCGAGGACGCGGAGCTGGCGGATTATTCAGGGCGGGTTTATGAAAATGGGATCATGTGTATGAAATTGACTTCTGAAACACTCGGCCGTATGGATGCAGAAATTTATGATAATCAATGTCAGTTTAATAAGGCCCTTGGTTTGGACGCCTTTGCTCGTAATGAGAAAATCATTAAGCAGTCAACCTGTGACTACCAGAGTTTGATTAAGCACAATAATTCGGCTAATCCACAGGAGACTCGTTTTTCCAACCCTCTGTCCTTGTTTGACGAGTTGAACCTGCTTGATATCAGCTCTAGCGAAAGTCAGCGGCAATTGTTGTCTATTTTGAAGAGACGCTTTAGCCACTGGCCTGATGGGCGCCCGCTGGAACAGCTTTTTCGGCAATCCTGGTCAGTCCTTTACCATGAGATAATCTGTGAAGGCAGCCAGTTTGACAAAAGCATCAAAAGTCTCGTCAAGGTTTGTGGTGAAAAGGGCATTCAGTCGCTGATTGAGCAAAACCCACAACTGTTGAAGGGCAAGCTGGATTCCCTGGATGGTCTTAAGCTGAAGGGTGGGTTTAATATAAAAGGGATTGATTTCAGAGGCTGTTCAATGAATGGCACAGTGTTGCAATCCGTTTCATTTGAGGGGTGTAAATTCAAGACAGAGCTATTAAATAATGCCACCATTGAGAACGGCTTTTTCACCAAATGTTCTTTTGAAGGTAAGCGGTTTTCATCATCAATATTAGACAATTCCCGTTTTCACGTTGAAAATGATCAAGATGGCTTGGTATATGAAAGCACACACCAGCTTTCCCGAATCCTGTATCAGTCGTGTGTTAATGAGAACAATGAGTTCAATCTGCAACAATGGCTGGAACTGATGGGCAAAAGCTATTGTCTATGCGGGGACTCAGCACCGCTGGATGATTTGAGTCGTGATATTCTGTCCCAAAATGTTGATGAAATTATCGCAACGTATCCACAGCAACTTTGTCGTATTCTTTATGGGCTTTTTTCCATCGAATTTAAAAACACTGCCAATGCAATAAATTTTGTCAGGAGTAATCGGGAATTCTATGATCGCAAAATCAAAGATCTCAAAGATTTGTATTTTGAGTTCAGAACCCTATTCCTGAAAAAAGGAGATTATAGGGGGCTGCAAGGTGATCCATTTGAAGAATTATTCAAACTCTACTACGTCAAACCCAGTGACTTTTCCCGGGAAGCGGTTTTGGCGTTGATGTTAAATGTTATTAACCTGATTCTATTCCCGGAATCCAATGATCAATATATAGACTTTGGCGTCAATGCCAACAGCGTGGATGACCATTGCTTGAAGGCTATTCCTGAGGTAAGTAGCGAAACTACAAAAAACAATTCAATCTCATCCCTGAAAAAAGATGCCCTGCCTCTGGTTGAAATGCGACATTACAAGGCTTGGCTATGTGACAGTTACCTTAAAGAGTACCGGGACTATATTCATCAATTCTGGGAAGAATGCTCAGAAAAGAGTCAATTAACAATAGCCAAACACTGTTTGCGTCATCAAAATGTTGCCGTTAGCCCTTCAACAACCGAGGAATTTATAACATTGTTGTGTAAAGGTCAGGATGTGGAAAATTGGCTGAAGCTCTATAGAGCTAACATGGAAAAACATATAAAAATTCATAAAGAGTGGGCTTCGTTGCTGGTGGACGAATTTGGGGAATGGGCCACCCCCCCCGAATTATATTAAGTTCGAATTGCCTGCCCCCCTCAACACCTCCTGCCATTCGGCAGGCTTGGAGCCGAAGTTATCTGATTGTCATCTCGGGCAGCAGCCAGCCTGCAATGCGGTGTTTCAAACTCATTCAGTCCTTCCTGAGAATGACCAGATGACCAGGAAGATGACCAGGACACCCACACCTTTCTCAGCCTGCCTGCGAGCATATTACGCATCGTCTGGATTTTTAGCCCTGACAATGGAGGGAACTAATTGTTGGATAAAAAGTCGAAAATCACATTCGATCAGGTTCGTCTTAATCAGACTGGTGTAACAAGGGCAGATGCGAGGACTAAAAAATGGATCCGCTTCCTATTAAAACAACAGAACAGCCAGCTTTTGCTGGTTGTATCCGTTCCTCTGGCAATAGTGCTAAGACAGGCGTCGCTTTTGCCAAAAAAGTAAGTATAAGTGAAAAGCTAATGCGCCCGGATGTTGCTTCTGAAAAGTGGAATCAGGCAATCAAAATTGATTGTCAGGCCGGGCATAAACGTAATGTAACCGTTGCTGAGATTACCTCGAAAATC
This sequence comes from Endozoicomonas sp. ALD068, assembly GCF_049310145.1. NCBI lineage: Bacteria > Pseudomonadati > Pseudomonadota > Gammaproteobacteria > Oceanospirillales > Endozoicomonadaceae > Endozoicomonas > Endozoicomonas sp. ALD068. Next base: position 4,752,893 of record NZ_JBLYNU010000004.1, on the reverse strand, counting down.
AGTGGCACATCACTGGCAGCGCTGACCATTGAACCGTTAAAAAAGCGTCCAAAAATAGCTGCAACCGAAACAGCCCATTGGCCGGTCATTGATCCATCGTTAATTGAATCTACTCAGGTAGCGAAAACAGCCTTGCTTCAGCCTTATCGCCCATCACACATCTCACCTCCTGCCGGGACCATTGCCCGTGAGGTTCATGGTCTCCAGCACAGTTGCCGGGCGGCGATCTGGGCAGTAGCCCTGTTGCAACAGCGTAAATTGCACGGCGATCCCCTGGCGTGGGCATTTCCCGACCAGATGATACCCTTGCTGATCAAAACCTGCCTGTTTCACGATACGGGTCGTGAAGGCGATGGGAACGATACGCCCGAGTGGGAGCGGGCCAGTGCTGACAACCTTAGGGAACATCTGCGCAACATCGGCGTGGATCAGTCCCTGGCCTGGCAGTGTGGTGAGGCCATTTGCCACAAGGATAATCCGAAGGGCTGCGAGCATCTGCCCGTGACGATACAGACCCTGCGCAGCCTGCTCCATGACGCCGATACGCTGGATGTTATGCGGGTCAGAGGGTGCTTTTACATGAATCGGCTGGAATGTTTCGCTGACTGTCAGGATGATCAGCAGAGGCAAGAATGGCGCGAGCTGGCCGAAGAGGTCTGCCGGGTGATTGCCAGGCAGGGTGACCTCTGGTCTCCGATCAAGTTGCAGGACAGTGACGCAAACTGCGAATATTTCTTCAGTATCGGTACCGGCAGCCTGTGTCAAAACACTAAGAAGCATTGGGAGCACCACCCTTCGCCCTTCAGTTATCAGCTATTTAGCATAGGTGAGCAGTCCGGTGTTGTCCGGGAGTTGATTACGCCCTATACCGGACAGCTGACAGAACCACCGGCATCGTCTTTCTCCCTGGCAAAACTGACCCCGCAAGCTGCTACCATGGAAGAATGCCAAAGCTGCACCTTGTCAGCGGGGCTTTACACCGACCCCATCAGCCAACAAGTATATTCCGTCAAAGCGGCGAGCTGTGAGCTAAGCGCCCGCAACCAGCTGCTAATGGCTAACCTTGCCGGGCTGCTGGGCATCACAGTACCTCAAAGTTTTGTTCATGAGGAGCAGGATCATTTTTATGTGGTCAGTCCTTTCCCCAAACAATGGCAGGGCAAGCTCAAAGGCGGCGAGGCGACGCTGCGCTCTTTGTCTCCAGAGCAGTGGGCCAGATTATTGCTGATTAATGTAATTGTCGGTAACGAAAGTATGGTAAACAGTGCCTGGGAGGGCATTGAACTGACCCCGGAAGGGGAGCCGGTCATGTTTCACTGGGATTATGCCGGGATGGCAACTCGCTACCCGTGCCCGGAGAAACCAGAGCCCGCCCCCAAAACGGATGACTTTTCCTCCATGCCCGTGCTGCTGCAAAAACTGCGGGACCCTCAGGCGCCCTCCATGAACTCGTTGCCGATCTATAACCCCTGCGTCGATATTCTCGTGCAATTAGAGGATGACTTGCTGGGCCATACCCTGAAAGATATCTTGCGCCAGGTTGACTGGCAGGCCCTGGACCGGCTCATCGAACACAGCGGTTTTCTGCCCGGTGACCGCAGCTGGTTACGACAGACTATTCATGATCGCATTGCCTGGCTGACCACTCGCTTTCCCAACAGTCTGGAGGCAGTTGAGCGGGTATCTATGGCGGAATACAAGGCGATAGAGGCGGCGGGTATCCGCGGTGGTTGGCTGCCGGTCAAAGGCCGGGATATCTGCGGCGGGCAGATCGGTATCAGCCAGTTACTGGATGCCAATGGCCAACCCATTACCCGGATGACCCTGAAGTTGTCCCAGGAAGCGGGCAATAAACTGGCTGATAACCTGGCCCTGGATCGGGGATTGCACCGTCTGGCGATGCGGGTTAAATATACCAACTTTGCCCTGAATGATTCCAGGTATGCCCTGGAAGGCAGTTACCGCGACTGGCGCAGTGACCTGGCCAGCCTGGCCAATGATTGTGAGAGAGTGGCCGGGCAGTTAGCCAAAAATAAATCACGATGGCAGGCAAAGGATCACAATACCATTGATAACACCGTGACGATTCTGCAGGACATTGCTAACAAGTGCCGGGCATCATCAAAAGCCGACGTACCGTATATTGCAGAACTGCCAGCCATCAAAACACCACTGCCCGTCCCTGTCTTTCCTGCACGAGTCAGTTCAAGAATTGGCGAAGAGGTTGAAGCGACAGTAGAACTGGCTGAATTCAGCCATGGTTTTGCCAAACTGACAGGCCAGAGCGTCAGTTATTTGAGTCCGGAACAACTGAAGGAAGCCCGGCTGGCCACCCCACCGGTTCGGGCTGTATTACTTGAATCGACCGTCTGTGAAGGGGGCAATATCCTGTTTTCACCTCCGAACCTGCCTGATGCCCTGAGTTATGAAAATCAACTGACCCTCACCTTTGGGGGACACAATAAAACGGTGGTTGAAGCATTGTTCAGGGAGCTGGCAGAGCTGGGCATTGACGGGGAGCGGCCGGATACCAGTGATCTGGAGGCGATATGGCTGGACGCCCTGGCCGACTACCACGGCTGCCTTGGTAATATGAACCGTGCCGTGGCAGCGGATATCAATACCCCGGTAAACACCAGCAAAAAAGCGTTTCTTAAACGGTTGCTGAATCTCAGTGATGAAGAACTGAAATGGGACACCCACTCTCGTATTCGCGCAGGACGTTGGGTGCAATTCCTTCCGGGGTTTCCCCATGGCATTTCGGCAAACCCCGCAAGGAACTTCTGCCTTGGGCACAATTTAAACTTTCATGCAGAGGAGGAGCGGAACAGTGAACAGTTTTTGCTCAGCCTGGAAAATGAAGCTGCCCTGAACTCTTTTGAAAGACGTAGTCAGATCGGTATGGAACCCCATGATATCGGTGCGATGCATACGGTAACAAGGATGAATTGCGACACAAAATACATATTTTTCCGAGTCATGGAGGGGCTGGAGGATAAGTCCAGATACAAACCTGGTGGGGCCATGTCTTTGCGCCTGACTTCTGAAACACTCGGTCGTATGGATGCAGAAATTTATAGAGATGAAAAGCATTATGGGAAGGAATTTTCTGGTTTGGAAGCCTTCACACGTAATGAAAAAATCATTACGCGATCGACCTATGACTACCGAAGTGTGATTGAGCACAGTAGTTTACAAGAGACTCGTTTTTCCAATCCCGTGTCCCTGCTTGACGAGTTATACAAGCTTGAGATGAGTTCTCTCGAAGGACAGCGGCAATTGTTGGGTACACTAAAGAAACGCTTTAGCCACTGGCCCGATGGACGTCCGCTGGAACAGCTTTTCCGGGAATCCTGGTCAATCTATTACCACGAGTTAATCTCTGAAGGCAGCGAGTATCACGAAGGCATCAAAGGACTCGTCAAGTGTTGTGGCAAAGAGCAAATACAGTTGCTGTTTCAGCAAAACCCACAACTGTTGGAGGGCAAGCTGGATTCCCTGGATGGTCTTACGTTAAATAGTGAGGGTCGTATAGAAAGGATTGATTTCAGCGGCTGTTCAATGGAGGGAACAAGACTGAAATCCACTCTTTTTAACAAATGTAAATTTAATACAGAGTTGTTAAACAGTGCCAAAGTTGACTATGGCTTTTTCAGCAAATGTTCTTTTGAAGGTAAGCGGTTTTCATCATTGGTATTAGACAAGGTTCGCTTTTACGCTCCAGCTGGTAAGGATGGCCTGGTACTTGAAAGTACACACCATCTTTCCCGAATCATATATCAGTCGTGTATTAATCAAAACAATGAGTTCAATCTGGGGCAATGGCTGGATGTGATGATAAAAAGTGATTTTCTACACTACGACTCAACACCGCTGGAGAATTTAATCAGTGATGTGCTGTCCCAAAATATTAATGAAATTAAAAGCACTTATCCAAAAAAACTTTGTCAAATTACTGATGTACTTTTTTTCTTTGAATTTGAAAATACTGCCAATGCAGTAAGTTTTATCGAAAATAATCCGGAATTCTGTGATTGCAAAATCAAAGATCTCAAAGATTGGTATTTTGATTTAAGAGCGACCTTCCTAAAAGAAGTACGTTGTGTCAACATGCGATTAAGTCCATTGGAAAGATTATTTGCCAAGAATCGCCTGAAACACAATGATTCTTCCCGGCAAGCGGTTTTGGCATTGATATTAAATGTTATTAATCTTGTTCTGTTCCCTGAATACAATGATAAATACATAGACTTTAGCGGTAATACCAACAGCGCGGATGAGCATGACGATTGCTTGAAGGATATTCCTGAGGTCAATCGCGAAAGTACAGAAAATAACTCCATTTTATCCCTGAAAACAGACGGCTTGCCTCTGGTTAAAATGCGAGAGTTCAAAGCTCATTTTTGTAAATTACACCTTAGTGAGTGCCGGGAATATTTTCATCGACTCTGGAAAGAATGCTCAGAAGAGAGTCAATTAACAATAGCCAAACACTGTTTGCGTCATCAAAATATTGCCGTTAGTCCTATAACAACCAAGGAATTTATGGATTTGTTGTCTAAAGACCAGGACGAGCAATATTGGCTGGAAATCTATCTCGCTAACATGGGTAAACATACAAAAAATGAGGATGAGTGGAACCGCTTGATTCCGGAATATTTTCGAGGGTGGGCTAATAATAACGAATTTTATTGAGCTCGAATTGCCTGCCTGCGAGCCTATGAATGACCAGGACACCCACACCTTTTTCAGCCTGCCTGCGAGCATATTACGCATCGTCTGGATTTTTAGCCCTGACAATGGAGGAAACCAACTGGTTAGGTACTTATTACAAGGACAGCAGTGAGGGCTAAAAAAATGGATTCGCTCCCCAGGAAAACAGTAGGTGGAACAACAGAACAGCTATCTTTTGCCGGTTGTATCCCTTCATCTGACAATAGTGTTAACAAAGGCGTCGCCTTTGCCACCAGGAAAGTGAGTGAACTTGAAGAGGTCATGCTCCCCGGTGCTGCTTCTGAAAAGTGGAATCAGGCAATCAAAATTGATTGTCAGGCCGGGCATAAACGTAATGTAACCGTTGCTGATATTACTTCGAAAATCAGTGGCACATCACTGGCAACGCTGACCAGTGAACCGGTAGAAAAGTGTCCGAGTATAGGCGAAACCGAAACTGAACCAGCCCATTGGCCGGTCATTGATCCATCGTTGATTGAATCCACTCAGGTAGCAAAAACGGCCTTGCTTCAGCCTTATCGCCCATCACACATCTCACCTTCTGCCCAGACCATTGCCCGCGAGGTTCACGGTCTCCAGCACAGTTGCCGGGCGGCGATCTGGGCAGTAGCCCTGTTGCAACAGCGTAAACTGCACGGCGATCGCCTGGCGCGGGAATTTCCCGACCAAATGATACCCTTGCTGATCAAAACCTGCCTGTTTCACGATACTGGCCGTGAAGGCGATGGTTTCGATACGTTGGAGTGGGAGCGGGCCAGTGCTGACAATCTGAGGGAACATCTGCGCAACATCTGCGTGGATCAGTCCCCGGCCTGGCAGTGTGGTGAAGCCATTTGCCACAAGGATAATCCGAAGGGCTGCGAGCATCTGCCCGAGGCGATACAAACCCTGCGCAGTCTGCTCCACGATGCAGATACGCTGGAAGTCATGCGGATCAGAAGATGTTTTTACATGGATCGGCTGGAGTGTTTTGCTGACTGTCAGGATGATCTCAAGAGGCAAGACTGGCGCCTGCTGGCCGAAGAGGTCTGCCGGGTGATTGCCAGGCAGGGTGACCTCTGGTGTCCGATCAAGTTGCAGGACAGTGAAGCAAACCACAAACATTTCTTCAGCATCGGTGCCGCCACCCGCTGTGAAAACACTAAGAAGCAGTGGGAGCACCATCCTTCGCCCTTTAGTTATCAGCTGTTTAGCATAGGTGAACAGTCCGGTGTTGTTCGGGAGTTGATTACGCCCTATACCGGACAGCTGACAGAACCACCGGCATCGTCCTTCTCTCTGGCAAAACTGACTCCGCAAGCTGGTGCCATGAAAAGTGCTGCCATGGAAGAATGTCATAGCACCTGGCCAGCGGCGCTTTACAACGACCCCGTTAGCCAACAAGTATATTCCGTCAAACCGGCGAGCTGTGAGCTAAGCGCCCGCAACCAGCTGCTAATGGCTAACCTTGCCGGGCTGCTGGGCATCACAGTCCCTCAGAGTTTTGTTCATGAGGAGCAGGGTCATTTTTATGTGGTCAGTCCCGTTCCCGAACAATGGCAGGGCAAGCTCAAAGGCGGCGAGGCGACGCTGCGCTCTCTTTCTTCAGAGCAGTGGGCCAGATTATTGCTGATTAATGTGATTGTCGGTAACGAAAGCATGGTGAACAGTGCCTGGGAGGGCATTGAACTAACCCCGGAAGGGGAGCCGGTCATGTTCCATTGGGATTATGCCGGGATGGCAACTCGCTACCCGTGTCCTGAAAAACCAGAGCCCGCCTCGAAAACGGATGACTTTTCCTCCATGCCCTTGCTGCTGAATAAACTGCGGAACCCTCAGGCACTCCTCTACCGTGAGTTAACCTCTGAAGACAGTAAGCATCACCCAGGCATCAAAGGTATCGTCAGCTCTTGTGGCGAAGAGCGCATACAGTTGCTGTTTGAACAAAACCCACAACTGTTGGAGGGCAAGCTGGATTCCCTGGATGGTTTTGAGCTGAAGAGGAAGAGTCGTATAAAAAGCATTGATTTCAGTGGCTGTTCAATGAAGGGTACAATCCTGCCATCCATTACATTTCAGCAATGTAAATTCAATACAGAGCTGTTAAACAGTGCCATTGTTGGCAGTTGCTTTTTCGCCCGATGTTCTTTTGAAGGTGAGCGGTTTTCATCATCGGTATTAGACAATGTTCGGTTTTACACTCCAGGTGGTAAGGATGGCGAGGTACTTGAAAGTACATGCCAGATTTCCCGAATCCTGTATCAGTCCTGTGTTAATGAGAACAATGAGTTCAATCTGGAAAATTGGCTGGAGGTGATGGGGAAGAGTGATTATTTATGCTATTTCTCAACATCGCTGGATGATTTAAGCCGGGATATTCTGTCCCAACATATTGATGAAATTATCAGAACTTATCCACAGCAACTTCATAAAATCATTTATGGACTTTTCTCCATTGAATTTAAAAGTACTGCCAATGCAATAAATTTTGTCCGGAATAATCCGGAGTTCTATCATAGTCAAATCAAAGATCTCAAAGATGTGTATTTTGAGTTCAGAACCACCTTCCTGAAAGAAGGAGATTATAATAGTACGAGTGGAAATCCACTTGAAGAATTATGCCCCCTCAATAGCCTCAAAGACAATGACTTTTCCCGGGAATCAGTTTTGTCGTTGATGTTAAATGTTATGAACCTTGTTCTGTTCCCTGAATCCAATGACAAATACATAGACTTTGGCGTCAATGCCAACAGTACGGATGAGCATGATGATTGCTTGAAGGAAATTCCTGAGGGCAGTAGCGAAAGTATACAAAACAACTCAATCTTATCCCTGCAAATAGATGGCCTGCCTCTGGCTGAAATGGAAGCTTACAAAGCTTTTTTTTGTAATTATCAGCTCAAAGTGTATCGGGAATATTTTCATCAATTTTGGAAAGAATGCTCAGAAGAGAGTCAATTAAGAATAGCCAAACACTGTTTGCTTCATCAAAACATTGCCGTTAGCCCCTTAACAACCATTGAATTTTTTAATTCGTTGCCTGAAGGCCATGACGAGCAATACTGGCTGGAAATCAATCTCGCTATCATGAGTAAACATACAAAAAATCAGGATGAGTGGGACCAGTTGCTATCGGAATATTTTGGAAAGTGGGGTGAAGACAACAGATATTATTGAGTTCGAATTGGCTGTTATGGTGCGCCTGTTTTTTGAATCTGTACGCTTATTTTTAGCAAAATCGTCGTAAACCCTCGCCCAATCGAGGGTGTCGCAAAACTCTCTCCGGCGTGGGAACGCGTTGACTCCCGTCATTGCCAGCTTCATTCTCGTCATTCCCGGCTTCATTCTCGTCATTCCCGGCTTCATTCTCGTCATTCCCGGCTTCATTCTCGTCATTCCCGCGAAGGCGGGAATCCACACTGACTCTCCACCAAAACCATACTGCCCGTTGTCCCCCTGGCCTTGTCATCCCCGAGAAGGCAGAGATCCACCGTTGGCGCTGGATTCCCGCCCTCGCGGGAATTACGACTTCAGAGCGTGAGGACGAGCTGTTGAAGTTTTGCGACACCCTCACAGCGTGGGAACGAGTTGTTGGGCTTTTGCGACACCCTCAATCGGGCGGGGATATAAGACGGGAACGCAGAGCGTTGCGGTTGAGTATTTGTACGTGGTTGGTTATATTTTCCATCGGTCTGTCTCTATGCAGAGACTCACGGTGACGAAAACCAAGCACTGTTAACAAAAAATTAAGGCAGAGACAACTGCTCAACCGCCCTTGAAGAACCAGACGAGCCCATACCTGAGTGACCCGTTAAGGCTGCGGCAAATCAAACAAAAGACCAATAAATAACCGAGGGGCACCCGGTCACTGCTGATGGAGGCTTCTGTGTAAGTCCAGTCGCTATAGGCTGGCTGTAGCCTGTGAAGTCAGAAGCCTCGCCTGACAAGGCGGGGAGTGTCACTTGCGTAGGTATAAAATTAAAGGAACCAATTTCTCATCCTGGCGTTCGAGGGGGATGAGAAATTGTGAAAAGATCCCAACAGAGATTAATTATTGATAACCAAAGGACAGCCATGAGCTGGATGCTCCGAAATCGTAACATCCACATCAAACACAGCCTGTAACGTTTCTGCGGTCAACACTTCATGGGGTGTTCCCTGGGCTGCTATAGCCCCTTCTTTTAGAATCATCAGACGGTCTGAGTAACGGGCTGCCAGATTAAGATCGTGCAGAATAACCATTACACCTACACCTTTCTCAGCCTGCTTGCGGGCCATTTTCAGAGTCAGTTGCTGATGAGCCGGATCCAGTGCTGAAGTGGGTTCGTCCAGCAACAGGTAGCGTTTGCCAAAATCCGGTTCGTCCCAGATCTGGGCCAACACTCTGGCCATATGAACCCTCTGTCGTTCACCACCGGAAAGGGTGGTGTACCGACGATCTCTCAGATGCAGACCATCGACTTCTGTCAGTGCCGCCTCAACGATGGCCAGATTTTCTGTCCGGTCTGTAGCACAGGGAATGCGTCCCAGAATAACCACTTCTGCAACCGTGAAAGGAAAGCTCAGTGAGGAAGACTGAGGTAACACGCCCAGCATAAGAGCTTGTTGTTGCAGTCCCCAATCAGTTCTGTCATTTAACAGTACCTTTCCTGAAGAAGGCTTTTGCTCTCCACTGATGACTTTCATCAGGGTGCTTTTACCAGCCCCGTTAGGGCCCAGAACTGTGACTATTTCACCGGGAGCGACTGTAAGACTGACGTCATCAAGCAGTCTCTTTTCAGCAATCTGCACTGTGGCATTTTCAACCTTGAGACAACTCATCAGGCGATCCTTTTGCGTTGCTGCCATAGCAGGGACATGAAGAACGGAGCACCCATCAGGGCGGTGACAATACCAATGGGCAGTTCAGCGGGAGCGACAGCGGTTCTGGCGATCATATCGGCTGCCAGCAACAGGGTACCCCCCAGCATGGCTGAGGCAGGTAACAGTGTTTTGTGATCAGGTCCTGCCAGCAAACGAATCAGATGGGGGACTACCAGTCCGACAAAGCCAATGATACCGGCGACCGATACAGAGACACCGACCGCCATGGCCGTCACCAGGATCAATTTAAGCTTGGTTTTCTGAACATCAATGCCCAGATGTCGGGCTTCGGATTCGCCTAGCAACATGGCATTGAGAACCAGTCCGTAACGACACAGCAAGAAAATAACTGGACCTAAAAGGGTGAAACAGAGCAGGACCGAGTTCCAGTTGGCACCACCTATGCTGCCCATTTGCCAGAAGGTCAGGCTTCTGAGAGTGGCATCGTCAGCAATGTAATTCAGGATTCCCATACCTGCGCCTGCCAGTGCAGAGATCGCCACACCGGCCAGCAGCATGGTAGCGACAGAGGTGCCGTTGCTGGTGGTACCCATTTTATAAACGATCCAGGTCGTAAGAACGCCGCCGCCAAAAGCCAGCAGTGAAACGCTGTAATCCATAAGCAGTGGGCTGGAGAATCCTGCGAAAAGCGCCGATCCTAAAACAATACCGATACCCGCTCCAAGGGCCGCGCCGCTGGATACACCGATGATACTGGGATCAGCCAGCGGGTTTCTGAACAAGCCCTGCATGGCAGCACCGGCAATGGCCAGAGAGCCGCCAATCATGATACCCATCAGTGTTCTTGGCAGGCGGATGGATTCTACGATCAGACGTGTCTGGTCGGATACCTGACTGTCAGTGATGCCCAGTCTATCCAGGAAAATGCAGATAATATCCAGAGGGGCAATGGCCACCGGACCGGTGCCCACGGACAGCACCATGACAGTTGGCAGGGCCAAGGCCAGCATTATCAGCAACAGTGCCGATTTACGACTAGGGTTCATTGTTGTTCTCAGTGACGGTGATCAGGATTCCGGATAAAAGGCCTTGGCCAGACTCAAAGCTGTTTCTCCGGTTCTGGGACCCAGACCTCCCAGCAGTAATCGACCGTCTACGGGAATAACACGGGCATTTTTACCCGCAGGCGTCTGTTTCAAAACAGGCTGGCTGTCGAACAACTGTTCCATGGTGAGGCCACGACCACGATCCGAATAGATAATCACATCAGGAGCGAGGGTCAACAGCGATTCATTGGAAAGAGGTTTATAGCTGTTGAACTGAGCTTCTGCAGGATTAAAACCACCGGCCAGCTTGATCAGGGCATTGGCTTCGGTACCGGCACCGGAAACGGAGGGGTTTCTGCCTTCCATGGCCAGCAGGAACAGGACTCTGGGTTTATCTTTGCCTTCGGCCAGTTGCTGTGAGGCTTTCAGGTCGTTCTCGATGGATTGCCAGAGAGCGTCGCCTTCTTTCTCTTTATCCAGCAATTTCGCCAAGGAATGTATTCGCTTGTGAATGCTTTCGGCAGAGTTGTCGGTGGCGTAGGATTCAACTTCCAGACCCGCCATTTCCAGTTGAGTGATGGTGGTTTTTGGACCCATGTCGTCTGTGCCAATGAGCATGTCAGGCTTCAGTGCCAGAATACCTTCGGCAGAGAGCTGCTTGTGATAGCCGAGTTTGGGCAGTTTGTTAACCTGAGGAGGGTAGTTACTGGTGAGATCCACTGCTACCAGCTGGTCACCAGCACCCAGTGCGTAAATGATTTCAGTAATACCACTGCCGGCAGAAACAATACGTTTCTCCTCTGCTGAACGGTTGTTCTGGGCGTTGGTCACTGCTGCCGTTGTGAAGAGAGACACTGGCAGCAGGAAAGCCATTGCCAGAGAGGCCAGAAGCTTCTTTCCAGGCACTGTGTTCATGGACTTTTCTCCTCCATAAGGACTTGTGCGGCAGTGATTTCGTGCTCACTTAAAAACATCATTAGCTCAACCAGGTTACCCAGAGGTGCTTCCTGATCACCCGCGATCAGGACCGTGGTGTCAGGCGCTTGCTTGACGCGGGCCAGCAGCGCCTGACTAAACACTTTAAAACTGTCGTATTTATTCTCTGCCAGTGCCCAGGGCTGACCATTTGCCAGAATACTTACGGTCAGTGTTTCAGGCTCCTCAGTCAGGGCAGCTTCTTCACGGCTGGCTTCAGGCAGATTCACAGGCAGACTCAGGGTTTGCACATTGGCTGTGAACAGAAGGAAAACCATGACAATAAAGACAACATCCAGCAGCGGTGTCAGATCCGCTGCGGAAAAAGAGGCGTTTGTTTCGTCACTATCGGAAATACGAATCATGCTGGAACGGCCTCAGGACAGGTGCCGGTTTCCTGATTAAGGGCAATGCCATCGTCGTTCATTTTCAGGCCTTCCAGCAGCAGGTTGGCATGGTTCAGGGCAAACTCCAGTTTGGACACATAGTGATTGGCCCAGATGCCAAAACCGTGAGCGGCTGCCAGGGATGGAATGGCCACCATCAGACCAAAGGCGGTGGTGAACATCGCTTCCCAGAGGCCGCCAGCCAGAATATCCGGTGTTACCGGGCCCTGTACTTCAGAAATTCCCTGGAACATACCAATAAGGCCAAGAACGGTGCCCAGTAGTCCCAACATAGGTGCCAGAATACCAATCAGCATCAGTGGTTTCAGCCAGGCATGAAGGGTGTTTTTTTGTTTCAGGAGCCAGAGGCCTGCTACTTCTTCACGCATCTCTTTTTCGCAGTCATTGTGGCTCAACAGAATAGCGATACCCTTGCGAACACCTTTTCCGGCAACAAGGTTTTTGCAGAGTTTGTTCTGGCTATTATTGCAGTGGGAGCAGCCGCGAACTTCATTGAGCAGGGTATTCATGCTTTTTTTATTGAGGCTGGGCAGCAGCGTAAAAGTGATCAGTCTTTCCAGGATAAGAGCCAGACTGATGCAGGAGATAATGATCAGGGGCCAGCCCATGAGTCCCAGGGAAGAGATCTGTTCCAGTAACATCAATTAATACCTGTTTTTTATCTTCAAAATCTTCTATTTTGGGTGAGCCAGAGGCTGTTAATTCAGTTGGAATGCCACGGGAATATGGACCCGGGAAGCCACCAGCCGGTTGTTACGCTTCTGGGGTTCGAACTCCCAGTCTTCAACCGCTGCAATAGCCGACCGGTCGAGTAGCCTGAAACCGGACGACTCCAGCACTTTTATGCTCATTGCATGGCCTTCAATATCTATCAGGACTTCCAGCATAACGACGCCCTGCTGGTTTCTTCGTTGCGCAGTGCGCGGGTATTTGGGAGGGACGGACTTGCGAATAGCAGGTCTGGAGACGAAAACAGGCTCGTTGCTGAGACCTTCTGCTTCACTCTTTTCTGTGGCGGTTTTGACTACCTGAGTCTCTGCTTCTTTTTTGGGCGGTTCCGGTTTTTTCTCGACCACCTTTTCTGGCTCAGGTTCTTTTTTAACTTCGGGCTTTTCAGGTTGCGGCTCTGGTTCCGCTATCTTGACGACGTTTTTCTTTGGCTCTGGTTTCTTGATGGGCGTTGGTTTTTTCTCGACAGGTTTGGGGGTATCCCTGACAGGCTCCGGCTGGGGAGCAGCCTGCTGCACTGAAGAAAAGGTCATTCTGATGGGAGCCCTGATGCTGCCCTGAGCCACTTTAGTCTGCTCAACTTCCTGCTGACCATGGTAGATAGCCGCTGCCATATGTACGGAAATGGAGATGATCAATGTGAGTAGCAGCGTTCGAGACATAATCGGTTTACTTGTGCATTGGCGAGTGAAGATTACTGCAACTTTAAGACGTATTCAATAAGTCAAATGATAATAATTCGCATTTATTGGGTGCGCTGCAGTAACCGTCACAGGGTTAAAAGTCAGAACATATAGCGCACGTTCAGCTTGATATTGCGACCCGGCTCGTAGAGTGTTTCCCAGGCAGAAATGTAGTACTCGTTCATCAGGTTGTTGACTGTCAGATCGGTCTTGATGCCTTTCAGAGCGCCGGTAGTTGGCTCATAACTAGCGTAAAGGTCGACCAGATCGTAGCTGTCGTATGAGGACTGGCCGTCGTAATCGGAACGAATATCTTCCTGAGCACTGACATAGGTGTACCGTGAACCAATTTTCAGGTCACCCTGCAGCATCAGGTAGGCAGCATCTGCAACCACTTTGTCGGCCGGTATGTTATCCAGATATTCACCCGTCTTTTTATCTTCGCCACGGGTCTGGCCGTAGGACAGGCCGAGCTGGATATCCTGGTAACGATACTGGCCGGCCAACTCAAAGCCCTTCAATTGAGCTTCATCAACATTCTTCCAGGTTGTTTTGGTTGGAACACCAAAGATGTTTGGATCATAAACGAACTGGGTAATGAAGTTATCCACATCGTTCTGGAAGACGTTGGCTGTGATGGTCAGTTCATCATCACTCAGAAGGCCAGCAAAATTCATCCGGGCTGAAATTTCCTTATTCTTCGCTTCTTCAGGTTTGAGGTTCGGGTTGGGTACGAACCTGTTGGTGCCAACTGGCGTTGCAAAGTGAGTTCCTGTAGAGAACATTTCTTCCATATTCGGTGCGCGGAAGGCTTCATTGTAACTGGCAGTCAGAGTCAGCCAATCAGTGGTGTCCCAGATCAGGGCAACAGAAGGGGAGACTGCGTTGTCAGACTGTTTCTTTTCTTCAATGTCGGAGTCAGGACGGTTGTCCTTGGTCTCAAAGCGGTCATATCGAACCCCGGTTTGCAAAGTCCATGCCTCTGCCAAAGGAACATCTGCCTGAACAAAAGCACCTGCAGTGGTGGACTCGCCATCGAGATTTTCCGGGCGATTACCTTCATTTCCGAAGTCATCACGAACTGTTTCAATGGTGTTTTTGTAGGCATCAAGACCATAGGTTAAATCTAAATGAGTCAGCTTTGATACGTTGGTAAACGCTGCACCCAATGTCTTGTATCGGGTATTATCAGTCTGCTCGTCTTCAATACGATACTCATCAAATTCAGTATCGGTGTAAAACAGCTGGAACTTGCTGTCCACCAAAACGCTGTCAGGATTAAAAAGATAAGCAGCAGACAGGTTGGTGTTGGTGGACTCTTGAATAATCAATGGGGAGTCCGTATCTACAGCCGTTGCGGGATTGCTGGGAACTTTGGCATTGGTTTGAGCCTGCTGAGCTTTAAACTCAAGACGACTGTCGTCATTCAGCTGCCAGCCCAGTTTGGCCATACCACCCTGTTCGCGGGAGCCGGAGTTCTCAACCTCGTCTCCATTCCCTTCGCCGCTGGTCCCTGTTTCATAGTTACCACCGTCGTTATAGTAGCCATTGAGCAACCAGTCGAAGTTGTCATTCACACCATAAAGCGAGCCACTGGTGCGGGATTCATTATTGTTACTGTGGAAGCCTTGGGATACATAGCCACCCAAAGTTTCACCGGGTTCCAGCATTTCTTCTGCGGTTTTGGTGTTTTGCACAACGACACCGCCGATAGCACCTGAACCCCACAGGTTACTGGATGGACCCTTAACCACCTCAATAGATTTCAGCAGTTCCGGGTCTGTGAAATAACTACCACGGTGGCCGTTGGAGAAGTTTTGGCGGGCACCATCGGTGATCTGAAGAACACGAGTGCCTTCCAGACCGCGAATATTAATGTTCTGGGAGCTAGTGCGCGGGCCACCACTGACGGATACGTTTGGCAGAGACTGGACGGCTTGAGCCACAGACTCAGGTTGTTCCTGCTGGATCTGATACTGGTCTACGACTTCAATCGTCTGGGCTACATCGGTGATGTCTTTTTCAGATCGGGTGGCAGTGACTGTCACCTGATTGAGAAGGGTTGCATTGGTCTGAGGTGTGCTGTCTGCGTAAACAAAACCGGAAGACACTGCCATGACAGCAATTGCCAGTCTACTTTTGGTAAACGTCATTGTTGGCCTACGTGTACTGCTATTAGAGGATTCTTTATAGGGATCAATAACACAAGCGCAGTGTTCTGAATACCCCGAAGCGCTTGTGATGATGTTGCAGGATAATATGCAAAACACAACCTAAACGCAAATCATTATCATTTGTATAAAGAAAATGGTTTTTGCGATTGTGATATTTTTGGTTGCTCTGTAGGTTTTTTTTTACAGGTTTGTAATTTTCATTCTGCTTTGCTTCCTGCCGGGAGTCTGTCGGACTTAAGCGTCCGTCTGGGCGACCCCGTCTGGGCGACCCCGTCTGGGCGACCCCGTCCAGGTGGACGCTTAAGTTCGACAGGCTGCTGGTTTTCGGTTGCCTTATTCTGTCTTGCATCTAAAGTGGTAGCCTATACACTGTGCAAATCTCGCAAAGGTCTCGGTATGTTTGTAACTCTCGTTCCGCCAGTGTTTGGAGTTGTTGTACGAGCAACATATTTCAGTCCTTCCTATCTGGTCTGGGGCAATTATCCAATACATCATCAGCAGCAAATAAATTTTTGTAACAGGTTTGATTGGCTGGATCGGCCCACTGGAATTTTTATCCACGGGATTAGATTTTCAACGAACACGGGTGATGTTTTCTGGGGGTTTGATACATATTTTTTCCGTGAGCAGGTACTACTGGACTGGCTAGTGAATTTTATTCCACTAGCGTCCTTTTCTAATGGGTTCTAAAGTCAAATGAGGCCTGTTCCAACATCATTTTCGCTTGGCGAATAGGCTTTAGTGACACTCCTTGCCTTGTCAAAGAGGTGTGAAATGAAAAAGACACTACTGGCGCTAACTGGTGTGGTGATTATCACAGTGGGCTGTCAGGATGAGAAACCGCCGGAGACAAGTGCGGTTGACGGTCCTCAGGCAACACATCAGAAAAACGCAATTGATGTAGCTCCAATCGAAGAAGAGCAGCTGACCAACACCGATACTTTTGTCGATTCTGGTCAAAACGCGCAAAACGCTCTGAATTGGATTGGCATTTACGAAGGTAAACTTCCCTGTGCAGATTGTGCAGGCATCGACACAACGCTGACACTCAATGAAGACGGCACCTACTCACTGGTTGAGTTGTATGAAGGCAAAGAAGGCGACCCAATCAAATCTGGAGGTAAATTCACCTGGAACAAATCGGGCAACGTCGTCACCTTGGTTGACGAGTCAGGTCCAAACCAATACTTCGTTGGTGAAAACATGCTTATGAAACTGGATGTGAACGGCGAGAAGGCAACGGGTGATTTAGCTTCACGCTACAATCTGAAAAAGATGCCCTGATGGTGACACTTGGCAAAGGAGAGTTCGAATGAACTCTCCTCGCCAGAACTACTGCTCGATCTTATGCTTCAGAGTGGCTTCAACCCGGCGGTTGGCGGCACGTCCTTCAGCTGTTTCATTGCTGGCAGCAGGCTGATCTTCGCCGTAACCAACGGCTGTGATGCTGTCGCCTGCAATACCATAATCATTGATGAGAATGTTGCGAACTGCATCTGCACGACGCTGTGACAAGTTTTTGTTGTATTCCTCAGCACCTCTGTTGTCGGTGTAACCTCCAATCTCCACAGGTACTTCAGGGTAGGCTTTCAGGAACTGAACCACTTCGTCGACGTTATCAATCTCGCCGGTTACCACGGCAGAGTTGGTAGCAAAATTGACGCTGAGCTTCATGCTGATGTCTTTTATCAGTGCGATTTTGCAGCCATTGTCGTCGACTTTGCGGCCTTCGGGAGTATTCGGGCACTGATCCATATAATCCGGAACACCGTCTTTATCGCTGTCCAGTGCACAGCCACTGGCATCAACCGTCGCACCGGCTGGTGTATTTGGGCAATTATCACGACTGTCAGGTACACCGTCCTGGTCGCTATCTGCTTCAACAGGCGCCGGGGCAGGAGCTGAACTTCCACCGAAGGCATAACTGATTCCGACGTTGACCAGACTGTCCCAGGTGCTGTCGTCGGCTCCGTGGATGCCACGAACATCCCCGCGCAGTGACCAGTTTTCGTTAATGGCATAGCGAACACCAACACCGGCGTTGGCCTGTGTTTCCTGAGAGTCATTGAGCTTGCCTTCAAATTCCCCGTGGCCCACACCCAGAATGGCAAAAGGTTGCCACCTGGCTGTCATGGGTTTGAAGTAGTAGAGAGCATCCAGGTAATACTGGTTGACATCGGTATCCCCAATTCTGCTGTCAGCATTGCTGTCGAGAAATCTCAGTTCTGTGGCCCATTGGTCGTTAAAGCGATATTCACCCCCCAGAGTCAGTGTGGTGGCATCGTCCAGATTGCGATCAGAATCAAAATTCTGAAGACCAATCGCAGGGTTGATATACCAGCGTCCTTCATCAGCATAAACCGAAGCGGCCAATCCGGTGGAAATTACAAAAGCCAGTAACTGTCGTTTTTTATACACGGCTACATTCCTTGGTGTCGTTGGGATGTAGGCGAAGTGTACCTATTTAATGTGCATCTGTTAAATGTCTTTGTGGCGTTAAATGAGATTTCTACCCATATTAAACGACATAGACTTTGTAATGTTGTAATGCCTTTATCTAAAAGCAGGTCGTTCAACCTGTACTGAAGTTCTGTATAAACGCGATAGTCAAAAAGAAATTGTAAGAGCCGCAGAAAACTGCGGTCTATACTGGGTATCCATGGTCGGCAATGAGAAGCTGGTTGAGAGCAGACTCTGGCCGATCTGACGTTTATCCAGTCAGGGTGGAACTATGCCTTCAGATTCGAAGACCACTTCTTTTCATTCGTGGTTATTGTTGATCACTGTGTTACTCAAGCTGGGGCTGGCAGCCGGTTCTGCTTTTGCCAAACCCTCTGTTCAATGCACCGGAACACCGGAAAAGCTTGAAGCCGGTCAATCCATCAAAGTGATGACCTGGAATGTGCAGTTTATGGCCGGAGGCATCTATGAACTATGGAAGCCCCCGCAGCAACTCGAAGCTCTGGCTCTTGACAAGCAATTGTCTGTTTTTCATCAGGTAGCAGACCTGATTGAAGAAGAGAACCCTGATATCCTTCTGCTTCAGGAAGTCGACGTAGACCCCAGAGTCAGGATGAACCAGATCCAGTGGTTGAAAGACGCCCTGCCTGTAAGGTTTCATTGCAGTGCCTTCACCGCTTATAGTTATTTGAACGAACGGGCCTCACCGAATGTCCGGAAAGAGCCGGGTGGAGTGAACCTGCTGACCTTATCCCGGTTTGCTATTGACAGTGTCGTCAGGCATGACCTTCCTGCCATACCTGATCAGTCTCTTTATCCTGCGACCACTCAACGGGTCCTGCTGGAGACCGAAATCAACCTGGGAGCCGGGTCACTGACGGTGATTAACACGCATCTGGATGCTTTTGCCCAAGGGCTGGATATTATGCAAAGGCAGGTAAAGCAATTGGCTGAGCGGCTGGACCGGATGGGGGCCGACTCCCTGTGGATTACCGGAGGGGATTTCAATTTGATTCCGCAGGGACAGTATGAGCACCTCGATGACTCCGAGCAGTTCTGGTATCAGAAAGACTCCGAGTTATCCGTACTGACCGACAGGTTTCCGGTTGTTCCAACGCCTCAACAGGCTTCTGGAGAGGAAAGGCAACGGTGGTTCACTAGTCGAACCCGTCAGGATCTGGGTCTGGATCGGACGCTGGATTATCTCTTTTACTCAGCAAAGCTGGATCTAGTGAAGGCCAGAGTGGTCCAAAAAGCTGAAATGCTCTCGGATCATGTGCCTTTAGTGGCGGAGTTCAGATTGCAGAAGAACTGATTTATTTTCAGGATTAACCTGACTGATCTCTCAATTATCAGTCCTGTTCGTCATACTCGGTCACTGACTCGGGAGACGCTGTAACAATCGCATTGACGCCCGAACTTCAGGAATTGCTGTTAAACAATGAGCCTACCCGCGATTCAAAAAACACATCTGGCCCTGGCCGTCATGGCAGTAGCAAATGTCACAGTCAAGGCTGAAGAAGCTTTGCCGTCTATACAACCCACTCTGCTGGACCAGGTGACTGTATCAGCGACACTGACTGAACAGAATCTCGATTCGGTGGCCAGCAGCGTGGATGTCACCACGGCGGATGACATTGAAAAGAGAATGGTCAATGACATTGATGACCTGGTTCGTTACGAGCCGGGGGTCAGGGTCACAAATGATGGCAGAACCGGTGCGGGCAGCTTCAATATTCGTGGGATGGATGCCAACCGGGTCAAGATTACTGTAGACGGAGTGGATCAGGCCAAAGCCTTTGATTCCACCAAAATGTTTTTGCGTTCCCAGCGAAATTTTATTGACCTCGAAACCATCAAGGTCGTTGAAGTCTTAAAAGGTCCGGCATCGACCGTACATGGTAGCGATGCTATCGGCGGTGTTGTTGCTTTTGTCACCAAAGACCCGGCAGACTTTCTTCATCCCGAAGGTAATGACGCCTACGCATCACTGAAGGGGGGATACTCCTCTGCTGACAGTGCCTTTACTGAAACAGCAACGTTAGCTAATCGCAGTGATGATCTGGAAAGCCTGCTGATTTATACCCGTCGCGATGCCAAAGAAACCCGGACCCATGGTGGCGCCGATGTGAAGGGTGAGGCCAGAGAAGAAGCCGACCCCAAGGATATTGGTGTCAATAACGTACTGGGCAAGTTACAGTACCAATTGAACGACGATCATCGTATGGGGCTGACAGTTGAGTGGCGGGAGCTTCACTCTGACACTGATTTATTGTCAATGGTCGGTGTACAGCCCACTGGAAACCCTTCTCCTTACAGCAAATTTGAAGCAGAGGACTCAACAAAACGTCAACGCCTTGGCGTGTTTCATGAGTGGGAAGCGTTCATACCGGTTTTCGATACGCTTAAGTGGACCCTGAACTGGCAGGAAACCGAGACTAATCAGATTACCTACGATGAAATGCTGGTCGAGGTCCCGGGCCCTTCGAAATGGAAAACCCAGGCGAGAAACAAGGATTACATCTACAGGGAAACCAGCTGGCAGCTGGATCTGAAGATGACCAAATGGCTTGACTTCAAATCCTCCGATCACCTTATCAGCTATGGACTGGAGCTGGGAAGAAAAGAGCAGAATAACCTGAACAAGACCACATACGTCAAAAATCCAGCTGGTGAAGAGAATGACATTAGTCGTTATGCGCCGCTGGCGACCGTTGAATCTTCGGGTATCTATCTTCAGGATGAAATAACCCTGTTGGACGATCGTCTGACCGTGACACCAGGCATTCGTTATGACAGTTTTTCACCAGAAACTGAAACGGATCAATATTATAAAAAAGCATATAAAGACAACTCATACGACAGTTGGTCTGGAAAACTGGGCGCTGTTTACAAGTTCACAGACGTATTTTCAGGGTTTGTACAATACAGCCAGGGCTTTGGCACACCTGATTTATTTGCGATGTACTTTGAAGAAATCGTACCTGTCGGTTCAATGAACATTCATGTCATGCCTAATCCCGATCTGGAGCCCGAGAAAAGTGACTCTATTGAAGTAGGATTGAGAGCGAACGGGCGACTTGGAAGTGCAGAAATCACTGCATTTTATAATCGGTATGACGACTTTATTGAAATGGTTCCCCTTGGAACAGTTGGGAGAGATGTTCAGTACCAGTATCAGAATCTGGATGACACAACCATCAAGGGTCTTGAGTTCAAGGGCCAACTCTGGCTGGATGAAGCCATAGGGGCGCCCATTGGAACAAGTTTTAAGACAGCGGTTGCCTGGAGTAAAGGTCAGGGTACTTTCTCCAATGATAAGGGAGAATTATTTAAAGACGATCCTTTAAACAGTATTGCTCCGCTCACCGCTGTTATTGGACTGGCCTATGATTCACCCGATGACAACTGGGGCGGGGAAATGATGTGGACTCTGGTCGCCGCGAAAGATAAAGACGATATCTCTAAAAGCGATATTGCTTCAGACGAGAGTGAAGCAGGGGGCGAACAGTTTGCAACACCTGGCTATGGTCTTGTAGATATGACCACTTATTGTAAGCCCATTAAAGACGTGATTCTCACTGCCGGTATTTTCAACATTACTGACAAGAAATACTGGAAGTGGGATGATGTACGCGGTCTTTCTGACACCTATAAGGGCCTTAACCGTTATACCCAGACCGGCAGGAACTTTTCTGTCAGTGTGAAGTGGGAGATATGACCAGGCTGTGTCACAACTCTGGTTCCCTTGGGAACCCATTCCTTGCCTCAACCTGAAAACTTCCTTTAAAACACACCATTATGTTGCGAATGTTGCCGCCACTCATCATTGAATAGAAGCGCATAAAACCGTCCAACGCTTGAATGGAATCCCGGTGTTCAACAATACGACCATTCTCCAAACGCCAGTTATCAATGATATTCATACCCTTTTCATCGTTACCACGATCATCTTTATTCAATGTGGCGTGGGAATGAAAGATCACATAATCACCATCTGCATAGATGTGTTTTACGTCGTAACTGTATTCCGGATAGTCTTCAACAAACTCCTTCAGGAAGCCCACCAGGCCGGTATTGAGTTCGTCACCCTGGTTCACATCAAAGGCTTGCGTTTTCGATGTATTCTTTTGTGATTCGACAGGTCTTGCGCGTTTTTGCAGACCTTCCCACAAGTTCGCTGCTGGCCATCTTCGTGGACCACGGTTTCGCTACAGGTTTTTTGCCCGGAGTGGTCTCTCATTTTGTGATTCGCCAGGGCTGTGATATGCCTGCAAACTCTTCCGCATGGCCGTTGCTGTCCATCTTCTCCAACCACGATCACTTCACAGGTTTTTTGCCCACTGTGGATTTTGCTTTTGTGATCCAGCATTGCTCGAGTGTTCTTAAGGACTTTCCTGCATGGTCGCAGTTGGCCATCCTGTCCGAGCGCGGTCAAGTTACAGGTTTGTTGCACGGAGTGAGCTCTTCTTTTGTGATTCGACAGGACTTGAGAATTCTTAAAGACCCTCCCGCATGGCCGCAGCTGACCATCCCCCCCGGGCACGGTCAAGGAACAGGTTTTTTGCCCGGTGTGGAAGCTGGTTTTATGAGACGACAATGATCGTGTATTTTTGAAAATTTTTCCGCATGGTCGCAGCTGGTTATCTTCCCCGAGCACAGTCAGGTCACATGTTTGTTGTCCAGTGTGAGCCTCTCTTTTGTGAGCCGAAAGGATTTGAGCATTCTTAAAGGTCTTCCCACATGGCCACAGCTGGCCACTCTCCCCGGGCACGGTCAAGTCACAGGTTTTTTGCCCGGTGTGGATGCTGCTTTTGTGAGACGACAGGGCTCTGACATTTTTACAGACCGATCCGCATTGACGAAGATGGTCATCCTCCCCTAACACTAACACGTTGCAAGTTACTTTACTGGCAAGGCAGGTTGCATCGGCTTCCCCTGAAACTACTGAGTTCAGGGCAGCACCATCGGAAGAGTTGCAACTATAACACTGTGTATTGGCCAAATGGGGGCATGAAATTTGTCCGGGTGTTTCTTCTGTGTTGTTTGTTGAACTTTCTTCACAAACCAACGCTCCACTCTCGGATGGATTGGAAGATTGTCGGAATCGACAAACACCATCACAGGGATAGAGATAACAATGTAAACCCAAAGTATGCAGGTATTGTTCAGGGCCTTCGTTGTTATTGCCAGAGTCAGAATTCAGGAGCCTGGTGAAATAGCCTTTAATGTAAGTGGTAGCCTGAGGGATTTGCTGGCCGGATGATGTTGATGGCTGGCCTTGTTGTGGGGCATGTTCAGAGCCAGGCATCGTTGTGGTGATTACGAACAGATGATTTTGAAACAGATGATTTTGACACGCTTCTTTTTGTTCAATCGAATTAAACACTGGTGAGTCGGGGTTGAAATAGCTTTTTAAAAGCCAACCGACAGCGATAGCTGTTGCCAGAGGCGGCCATGAACAAGGGAGCGAGTCCAGAGGGGAGTTTTGGATGGTCAGAAATAGTTCACAAGCAACCAGCAGATTCGTAGCACAAAGCCACCGCCACGAAATCGACTCAATGAGGATCGTTTTCACCCTGTAGCTGTAAGGCTTGTGTCGTTTGTCATCAGGTGACGAGCCGGGTTCTGCATAGCCGTCTGAGTCGATATTGTCTGAGGGGTTGCCCGACAACATGCGGCGGTCAAGCTTTATAGAAAAGTCCCGGTTTGGAAAATCTGCATTCTGCTCGAGCTCGACAACAAAATGTCTTGTCAACGGTTTAGATTGGCTGATGACAGACAATGACATTCAGAGCAGTGCTGCAAAGAGTGAGTGTTTAATAATTCTATCCCTGCCTTCTGGTTTACAGAGAGGAAGGATAGATCAAGATAATAAGTGTGCTTTTGCGTATTCCACGTGAAAGGGCTGGGCGCTTGCGCAGACCTTCCCGCACTGTTGCTGCTTGCTCTTTCCGGAAGTCGGCCTTCCGGGACTTGAGCCCGGGACCTGCCGAGTATGTGTCTTTCAATTTGTGCTTTCGTATCATTCCAAATGATCCCTTATCTTGCTTATAACCTCTTGTTTACTGGACTTATTATTTCCATAAGCTTCCAAGCTGTACTATTGTTTTCCGCTTAAGTCCGACAGAAAGGGGGGGGGGGTAATAGAAGGTGCAAAGAGGGCGCAACATCCAAAGATGGTTTTAATGGCAAAACTAGCCCCAACTCAAGTGAAGAGCATTAAATACCGGCTTAGTGAACAGGTATGGAGTCGCGATGATGGAGTTTTGCTATTTGAGAAAAGGAATAGCGGTATTGTTGAGGCTTACCGACAGGCCAAAAGCAGTACTTAAAAATAGGAAATACGTAAAAAAGGTAGGTCTAAATCGGAAATAAAACCATGCCAGCACAACAAAAGCCGCAATACATAACCGATGACGAGGGAAACCGGGTATCAGTCGTTTTGCCTGTGGATCAATATCAGGAGCTGTTAGAAGACCTTGAAGATCTTGCGACAGTGGCAGAGCACCGGTGCGAGGAAACCGTATCCCATGATGAGCTTATCAAGTCACTGAAGGCAGACGGCAAGCTATGAGTCGTGAAGAGCAGGAGGCGTTGCTGGGGAAGGTGGGATAAGGACACCTTGCTATCTGAACAACTCGGAATGACTCCCGAGCCGTTCAAACACAATACGATCATCATCCAGCCTGTAGATTAACAACCAATCTGGCTCTATATGGCATTCCCGCCTGCCATTATAATTCCCGGTCAAAAGGTGATCCCTGTGTCTGGCAGCCAGGGGCTTCTGCTCTACCAGCTGGCGGGTGATAAGCTTGAGTTTGTCAATATCTTTCCCCTGCTTCCTCGCTTTTTTAACGTCCTTGTGAAAGCGGTTTAAGAATACGGGTATCAGCATGCTTAAATATCCAGATTCTTAAACAGGTCATCCAGATCTTTGCACTCTACCAACCCTTCCCCTCTGTCGCTTTCCTC
This sequence comes from Endozoicomonas sp. ALD068, assembly GCF_049310145.1. NCBI lineage: Bacteria > Pseudomonadati > Pseudomonadota > Gammaproteobacteria > Oceanospirillales > Endozoicomonadaceae > Endozoicomonas > Endozoicomonas sp. ALD068. The sequence continues at coordinate 4,727,907 of NZ_JBLYNU010000004.1, read as the reverse complement.
GAAAGCCTTCAGAGTCTCTTCGTTAGGAATACGCACATCAAACGGCAACCCGTTGCACAGCTCAACCTGCGTATAAAAAAGAGTAATGGCCTGTGTTGTGTTCAGCCCGATCTTGCGAAACACCGCTTCAGCCTGTTTCTTCAGCTCAGGTTCCACTCTGGCCCTGACCACAGCGCTTTTGCTCATGACGGTTCCCTCTGGTATTGAATGGTGTTTTATAGTGTAGGCCAATTGGGACACATTTCAAAATTCAGCTGCCTGTATATGGGGTGGGTAGGTCGCTTACTACTTGTTGGACTTTCTGCGATTACACTCCCGGCAAAGTATCTGGCCGTCAACCAGCTCAGTCTTGCCAACCTGTGACCATGGGTTGACGCAAATGAAAAGGACACTCAGAGATTGATAAACCAGTTCATACTTTTCACTGCGCAATACCTTGGCGGCCCCCTCACAATGCCTGCTATTCTGACTGCTCCTACAACAAATGATAACGGCACGCAGTATGTCACTGGGACATCGTGTAGAGAGACTTGAATCCCATTTTGAATCGCTGGATAACGCTGTACATCGCTTCGTCCAGATTACCGGGGAAACACAGAAGATTGTGCTGGAAAATCATCGAGAGAACCGGCCCATGTTCGCTCAGGTAGAAAAACGTTTTGATCAGCAAGACCACAAGATCGAGGCTTACCAGTCTGAGAACTGCAAACATTTTGACAAAATAGAAGAAACTCTCGCCATCATCGTAAACCACCTTCGGAAATAGCCACGCCGCCTGGCAACTCGCTTGACGGAGACAGCTACGCTGCCCGTCAGCTCTATGGGTTAGTCTACTTTGTCATACTCTCCATCAGGTCATCAGTAGAACCGTTAATATCAATATTCGGCATGATACTTTGTGGCTTCCAGATGATTCGGTTGTGATAAACACTCACACCAACACCGTTCGTCTGTTCAGCGAAGTATGTGACATTATCGGACAACCCCAAGAAGTGCTTTTTAAATTCATTGGGACCCGTCTTACAGGTGACCTCTAGCTGCCTGTTGCTGTCTTTGATTGAACACTTGCCCTCGAGCGAAAGCATATAGTCGCCTGTAATGCCATTGTAAAAAACAACTCTACGATCAATTTCAAATTGATCCGCTGCTTTCGATAGATTCCTGGATGCGAGTTGGGCATCACGATCACAGCCAGACAGCAATAGAGCCAGTAAGACTGATGTAGAAAAAAATAGCTTTTTCATTTTCTTATTCCCTCTCATTTTTATAGTTCAAATGTCCCCGCATTGCTTAGGCATCGGGCTTAAGTCCTCCCCGAGGGCCGTCATGCACAGGAGATTGCAATCTCTAAGAGACTCTGCACTTGTGCAGAGCCTTTAGTGTGCTTTTGCGACACCCTCTTTACGGCGGGGAGGATGTCAACTGGGGCGGCGGTCACTGCCTTTAAGGGCTCTGGAGATTTACTTACACACTCACTTTTTAATACCGTTACAGTCCGACACAAAGTAGGTGCATTAGTAGGCACAATAAACGAGACACAAAAAAGCCCGTAGTGTTCACTGACGCTACGGGCTTTGCTGTATCTGGTGGGCCTTCCGGGACTCGAACCCAGGACCTGCCGATTATGAGTCGGATGCTCTAACCAACTGAGCTAAAGGCCCCATTTTGACACCAACCCCGTAATCTTTCCTGTTGGTAGCGTATAACGCACAAGACTTCAGGGCTTGGTTCTTAGTGGAGGTGAATTATAAGCATATCAGGGCGCTCTCGCCAACCCTCTGATTTTAATAAAGCTTTTATCGATCAAAAAAGGTTCTTTAACAGGTCTTGAAGTGTAAAAGAAGCATCGTTGGCACCTGCTTTTTTGTCAGCGCCTGCTGTGTCTTGTCGAAATAAAAGCCGTGCCTCTGTTGGATGGAAGTCCGGCAGGTCATGAAGGATTGTGGCAGGGGCATTTTCCCGCCCTATCAGCAAAGCGCAGCAATTTTGCGATAGCCTCGTATTGGGCGAGGGCTCACGGCGTTTTGCCAAGCGGTCATTCACATAGTGCAATGACTGCGTCTTTAATACCCGCCCTGAATAGAGGATAATGAACAGGATTCAGATTGGAGCAATGAGGAATCTATGGCTCTGGAAAAGATAAAAGAGCGTCTGTCTTCAGTAACTGAGGGTCTCACGAGCACCCTGAGTGGTGGTATACCTGGGGCCAAAATGATTGCTGTTGCTGTTGGTGTCCTGATAATTGGCCTGACTGCTTTAGGTATTTACTGGAGTATTGAACCGGATAGTTTTTCAGTAAAAGCCAATACTGAGCAGATGGCACAGGCCAATGACCAGGAAGTTGTGGTGGGTTACACGACTACGGCTACGCTTTATCGTATTGCGGACACGCTGCTGAGCAAATCCGGTGGCTATACCCGAAATGATATCGGTCCTCCCGGTGTGTTTATGGATAATATGCCAAGCTGGGAGCTGGGTGTGTTGGTTCAGGTGCGTGATATGGCGCGCTCTCTTCGTAAAGATATGAGTCGTTCGCAGTCCCAGTCTCAGGAAGATCGCGATCTTGCCATTGCCGAGCCTCAGTTTAACTTTGATTCCAGGAGTTGGATTCTTCCTTCCAGTGAAAAAGAATACCAGCGTGGTATCGATAAGCTGGGCAATTATATGCGTCGACTGCCCGATAAGCAGGATCCCGCCCAGTTCTACGCCCGTGCCGATAACCTGACCCGCTGGCTGACCGATGTTGAAACCCGTCTGGGCAGTCTTTCTCAAAGACTCAGTGCCAGTGTCGGCAAACCGCGTATTAATACTGATCTGGCAGGGGATGCGGAAGCTTCCCAGTCCACAGAAGCAGAGACGCTGGTGGAAGTGAAAACGCCCTGGACCAAAATCGATGATGTTTTCTACGAAGCCCGTGGTTCTTCCTGGGCACTGATTCATCTAATGAAGGCGATAGAGGTCGACTTTGCCGATGTACTGGAAAAAAAGAACGCTACGATCAGCCTGAAGCAAATTATTCGGGAACTGGAAGCTACTCAGGAAACAGTCTGGAGTCCATTCATTCTTAACGGTAGCGGATTTGGCATACTGGCCAACCATTCACTGGTCATGGCCAATTATATCTCTCGCGCCAATGCCGGCATTATCGACTTGCGCCGACTGCTTGAGCAGGGGTAGATGCACTGTGAATTGTTAGTTCTGTTTTTAATTTTTCCTGAAGCCGCAAAGCGGCTAAAAATGCTACAAAATTAGCAAAATCGTCGTAAACCCTCGACAGGGCGGTGGGCATTCACAAAGAGCCGCCCGATAACGGGCCTGGTATACCCACCGTAAATATAAAAAAATTCGAGTAGGTTAGATCCTGTTCGAATGTCCCTCAGACTATTCTATTTATTTGTAATCAGGTTAGGGGATCTAGCCGCGATTATTTGGTATTGTTGCTTTGTCCTCACAGGGTGAGCAGTTCTCAAAGGAATGAAGAGCAAAGTCAAGGCTATTGAGCCGAGCCATCTTCGCTCAGGATTAGCACTGACAATTATAATTAAAATATTATTAAAAGGCTGTTTAAGTGAAGCTAACAAGATTTAGTCTATTTTTCCTGGCCATTATAACTTCAGGTTGGTCCAGTGCTGCTGAAGCAATTTCCAGTTCTGATTTGTACTGCATGATATTTTATTGCGAACCCGAACCCGAACCCGAGTATGACTTTGTTGTCGTAGGTGCTGGTTCAGGTGGTGGAACTGTTGCATCACGACTGGCGCACCTGGGGCATTCAGTATTACTCATCGATGCAGGTGGTGATCCGGCTGATAGAAACCCAACCTACCCCATTCCTGCCAATCACCCCTTTGCAAGTGAAAAGCCGGGCAGAAGTTGGTCTTATTATGTCGAACATTACAGTGACCCAGCGAAGGCTGCACGTAACTCTAATGCGATGTGTCGGATCAATGATGATCCCGGGAAGCGCGTGAGCTGTATTGTTCAGGACAATGGCAACTGTGACTGTCCCTCCGGAACCTCGCGAGAAGGCATTTTTTATCCTCGAGGCACAGGGATAGGTGGTTCTTCAGCGAACAATGCCATGATCAACGTGCTGCCAAAAAATTCAGACTGGGATTCCTTGGCTCAATTGACGGGCGATGACTCTTGGTCGGCCAGCAATATAAATAGTACTTATCTGCCTATTCTCTACGATTGGGCTTCTATTGAAAAATATGAAGCGGACTGGCTGGTTAATGATGTACATGGTCAATATGTTCAAGAGATGGTTGAGTCTGCAGTATCAGTTGTGAATCCTCCTAATTTTGACAGTAATAAATCCATCGTTGAAAATCTGAACGACAATAACCTTCTGGAAGCATCGGTAGCTAACGAGGAAGAAGGCATGTGGGTGTTGCCTGTGGCTCACAATGATGGCTTCAGGGCGAGTGTTCGTGAACGAATCCTGGCAAGCGCCTGTATGGAAGATCCCTTAAATCCAGACGGATTGTCGGACGGTCAGCGTGAAAATAAGTGTAAAAGTGATGGTCTCTGGGACTATGACAATGATAGTCCGCTGTTAGTTGTCCAGTACAATTCTTTGGTCACAAAGGTGTTGTTTGATAGTCAGGATAGCAAGAAAGCGACGGGGGTTGAGTATGTAGTGGCTGAAGGTGCATACAAAGCTGATCAAACTCATAAGGATGCTTCGGGCCAAACTCGTGATCAAGTCTTTGCTGCTAAAGAGATAATTCTGGCGGCTGGTGCCTACAATACACCGCAGCTGCTTATGTTGTCCGGTATTGGTGATCCTGAAGTATTTAATCGAGCTGATATCAACATTTCCCTGCGCCATGCATTACCGGGAGTAGGGAGAAATCTTCAGGATCGATATGAAGTCGGCATGGTATATGAGGCACCCGCCAAACTGGAGTGGATCGAGAATTGTTTTTCATTGTTGAGTAATATTCTTGGTGAAGGCTGTGTAGCGTATTTGACGGGTGCGAAGGCGCTGAACACACAAAGCGAGAAATCGGTGTTATCGACTAATCTAAGCTTTACGTCGATACTGACAAAGTCTTCAGCCGACAAGCCTGAAGAGGACCTGCATATCTTTGGCCTGGTTAATCAGTTTACGGGTTACTTTGATGGCTACAGTGCGGCAGGACTTCAACCAAAACGATTCACCTGGGTGGTATTGAAAGGTCATAATGAAAACCGTGGTGGTGTTGTAACACTTAAAACGGATAGTCCTTTTGATCGACCTTCAGTTAATTACAACTCCTTCGAAGACGGTAATAAGAACACATTAGAACTGGGTGGAAATCCGAATTCCGGTGAGACTGACCTGGCAGGTGTTCTTGCGGGCGTGAAATTGGTGCGTGATATTGTTCAGAACGCAGAAGCTACTTATGGAACGCAATACCAGGAAGTCTGGCCGGGGAGATCGTTGCAATCCGATGAGGAACTCAAGCAGGCAATTAGAGATCGAGCCTGGGGCCATCACGCATTCAGTACTGCCGCCATCGGTAGAGAAGAAGATACTTTTTCGGTGCTCGATAGTGACTTTCGTGTGCGAGGTATCGAAAATTTGCGTGTCGTTGATGCATCAGTATTCCCAAGACATGTGGGTACTTTCCCGGTACTTGCTGTTTACATAATGGCTGAAAAAGCCGCTCACAATATCGACAAGGCAAACTAGACAAGCATTACCAAGATTTGTATTGTCCAGATTCATCTGACACCCTCGCTGTCCTTTCGAGGGTGTCGCAAAACTGCAACAGCTCTTTCCTTCATTCCGCGTGGGAATTTTATCATCCTGAAAACCGGGCTCTGCAACTTGAGATAGCCTATGGTTTTTTGCGCTGGGACCGACAGAGCCGAAAAGCATGGCAGCTATATTTTTGCGACAGCCTCTGAAAGTGATGGGCTTTCTGCTCTTTCTGGTGAGATTGAGCAAGTCACGGAAAAAGGCTGGCTGAAAAGAGATTGAGGTGAAGAATGAGCAGCAAACTGGTTTATTCGACCGATAAGGGTCGCATCAAGGAAGAAAAGCCCAGGGAAGAAGTGGGTGATGGCAACGTCCGTGTCCGCCCTGAAAAGAAAGGTCGTGGTGGTAAAGTGGTCACAGTGATCAGTGGCTTGCCTCTTGCGGGTAATGACCTCAAGGCCTACGCCAAAACATTGAAAAAGCGCTGCGGCGGTGGTGGTTCTGTAAAAGACGGCAATATCGAGCTGCAGGGAGATCATGTGGATGTCATGGTCGATGTGCTCAAGAAAGCTGGCTACGATGCCAAGCGATCTGGCGGTTAACTTCGACAAAAACTTCACGGAAAAAAACGCTCTTTTTTTTCCTGAAAGCGCCTTTTTTTGGAGAATTAAAAAATAATTCTCTCAATCTGTTTGTTTTGTATACACTGGATAAATGTTTTCTTTGAGATATAGACTCGGTCTTCGGGCTTTATGTTGTACATGTGTACTAAGTTCATGCAGTGCTCCGGGGAGATACAACGAATAAGGACGTTTTTGTAAGGAAATTTTTCATCCCGGATGGATGAGATTTTCTCGGTACAAATAGCCATGAGTGAAGGACATTATTTTTCATGGCATAAAAAGGTACACTTGAATGGACCATGAAAACACTGCGTACGAACAGACTCCGGAGAATGCTCCACAGTTTACATCCAGACTGGGTTTCTATCTTGCGGCTGTGGGCTCCGCTGTAGGTATAGGCAATATTTGGGGATTCCCTGCCCAGACTGCCGACAATGGTGGTGCTGCCTTCGTTCTAATCTACCTTTGTTTCTCTTTCCTCCTTGCCTGGCCGATGCTGGTGGCTGAACTGGTAATTGGCCGTTATGGTCGCTCAGACCCGGTTAGTACCCTCGCAAGTGTCAGCAACAGATATTTTTTCAAGCTGCTGGGTAAGCTGACTGGCTGGGTTTCAACAGTCACAGTTCTGCTGATCTATACCTTTTACGCCATCATTTCCGGCTGGATCATCTGTTTTGGTCTGGCTCCCATAGCGGTGGCTCTGGGTCTGGACAGTCTGGCCACCTCACTGACTTCATTTAATCCTTTGCCCACCATGATAGCGGCCTGTGCATTCATGGTCATAGTAGCGGCCATTGTCTCCGGCGGTGTTGCTGATGGCATTGAGAAATGGTGTAGCCGTCTGATGCCAATGCTGGTGCTGCTGATTCTGCTGCTGATCGGTTTCACCATGACACAGGAAGGAGCCCTGAAAGGTCTTCGGTATTTTGTGCTGCCTGATTTTTCCAAATTGCTGAATAAGGATCTTCTGATCAGTGCCCTGGGTCAGTCATTTTTCTCCATGTCTCTGGGGGTAGGCATCATGGTGGTTTATGGTGCCTACCTGACCCGCGACTGTAATATTCCGGTGATGGCTGCCAGTGTTGCCGTCACTGATACGCTGGTCGCAGTGATGGCCGGTTTGCTGATTATTCCGGGTATGTTTGTTGCGCTGAATCACGGAATTGATATCTACACCGCAGAGGGTGCTCTGAAAAGCGCCGACAAGCTGGTGTTTGATGTTTTGCCACAGCTCTTTCTTCAGTTTGGTTCACCGGGTATTTTGCTTTCCCTGGCCTTCTTTCTTTTATTAACCATTACCGCTTTGACCTCAGCAGTTTCGATTCTGGAAGTACCGGTAGCGGTTTTTCAGAGACGACTTCATGTCCGCAGGACTGCCAGCTCCTGGCTGATCTCGCTGATTACTTTCGGGGTTAGTGTCTGCGTGATGATCTGGTTTGATGTGCTCTTTGACTTTGTGGTCAACCTGACAACCCGCTATGCTATGCCTCTGTTAAGCCTGGTCGTCTGTATCTATGCGGCCTGGATATGGTCCAGAGATCAAAAACTGAAAGAACTGCAGAAAGGATATCCGGATATTGAGCACAGTCTTTTCTGGAAGATCTGGCCCTGGTACATCCGGTTTTTCTGCCCGTTCATGGTGATGGTCCTGATCTTTTTCACTTTTTGATGATAACCGGAATTCAGACCGAAATGGTATTAAGTACAGGTTCCTGGTTTCCGGGTTAAGAGCTTTCTCACAGAATGAAAATTTGGGTTGATGCCGATGCCTGCCCGGTGGTGATCAAGGAAATACTATTCAGAGCCGCCGACCGAACCGAAACCCCACTGACTCTGGTGGCCAACCAGCCACTCAGGGTTCCGGGGTCACGCTTTATAAAATCCCTGCAGGTCGCCTCCGGCTTTGATGTGGCAGACAATGAGATTGTTAAAAGAGCCGAGTCCGGAGACCTGGTTATCACCAGCGATATTCCTCTGGCCGCCGAAGTGATTGAAAAAGGTGCTGCTGCGTTGAGTCCTCGCGGTGAACTGTTCACAGAAGACAATATTCGGGCAAGGCTGAACATGCGTGACTTCATGGATACACTTCGCGCCAGTGGTATTGAATCCGGCGGGCCTCCGGCACTGAGCCAGAGTGATCGCCAGCAGTTTGCCAACCAGCTGGATAAGTGGCTGGCAAAGGTTCAGCGCTGAGCGTTCATCATAAATTTGCTCGAAGGCATTTGACAAAATTCTGGAAGCTGGGAGATTGATTTTTATCAATATCCATATGCGGTGGGATCTTTTTGGACCATTCTTTCTTTTTATCCAGAGAGTGTGGTCCTTCAAAGTCAGCAGTGAAGTTATTTTCACACCAGGCCAGTAAGCTGTTCAATTCTTCAGAAATAGCTGCTTGATTTTTGTCATCAAGATCCGGAAGAACAACTACAGCTCTATCCTCATTGGGTGCTTTGGAATATGCCCTTAGTCTGACAAGGCTGTTAGCTCAGTTTGACCTTCAACCAGAATTTCAAAATGCATGCTTGGCTTCCTTGCCAGACCCATTATTGAGCTCCAGAAAAGAGAATGGCCAGCCTGTTTTTTTGGCCTCTCCGTCTCTGTCTGAGTCGCCCGCTATAGGTCTTCCATGGCGATCAGTACCAATAGATAATTCATACGTGATAGGGCGTTCGTTTGAGGATTCTCTATAGTAGATTTCAAACTCGATGTTATTATCCGATCCTCCTGATCTGAGGCGTTCAAATCCACCTCGTCCATTTCTATGACATGCCTCATCAACGCCGAATTTCAGGCAATCTGCAAGAAAACCAAAAGCATCGAACAAAGAGCTTTTTCCAACGCCATTCTTGCCTACTACGACTGTCAGAGGGGTAAGTGACTTTCGTTGTCTATCCTCTGCCAGGTTTTTACAAGAGTCACATCTCGTAATGATCTGAAGTTACGGATTTTTAAACCTTCAATAAGTGCCATAGCATATGAACTCTAACTGTAGTGAGACATTTTTTTAGAATTCTACATGAATAGGAATACAGATATAGTTCTATGAAATTAGAACTATATCTAATAAAGCCTCGCTTCAGAAACAAACTAATTCGATCAAAAGGGAGCATTGAAACAGGGCTTTTAAGTGGAACTTAGCAGCTGCTTGACCACTGCCGGATCAGCCAGTGTACTCAAGTCACCCAGATTATCTTTCTCGCCCTGGGCCAGTTTACGCAAGATGCGTCGCATGATTTTGCCAGAGCGGGTCTTGGGCAGGGCAGGGCATGGGTGAAGTATCTCCGGGCGAGCGAATGAGCCGATTTCACTGGCTACCAGATTTGAAAGTTCCTCCATCAAGTCATCGTTGATTTCAATACCGTCCATGGGTGTCATGAAGGCATAAACAGTTTCACCCTTCACTGGATGAGGAATTCCCACTACGGCTGCTTCTGCAATCGCCTCATGCAATACCAGGGCGCTTTCTACTTCTGCCGTGCCCAGTCGGTGACCCGCAACATTAATTACATCATCCATTCTGCCTGTGATCTGGTAATAGCCATTTTCATCCCTGCGGGCTCCGTCTCCCGTGAAGTAATAACCCGGATACTGGCTGAAGTAAGTGTCAATTGCTCGCTGATGATTGCCATAGACGGTTCTGATCTGACCTGGCCAGGAACCAGTGATCACCAGACTTCCCTGACCGGGCCCGACAACCTCATTACCCTCATTATCCAGAATGGCAGTACGGATGCCCAGGAAAGGCCGTGTTGCATACCCGGGTTTTAACGCGGTGGCTCCCGGCAAAGGCGTAATCATCATGCCACCCGTTTCTGTCTGCCACCAGGAATCGATAATGGGACAGCGTTCTTCTCCCACGATCTGGTAGTACCAATGCCAGGCTTCCGGATTAATGGGTTCGCCCACGGTTCCCAGAATTTTCAGACTGGCTCGTGAAGTTCGTTTAACGTATTCATCCCCCTTGGCCATCAGAGCCCGGATTGCCGTAGGCGCTATATAGAGTGTATTCACCCGGTGACGATCTACAATTTCCCAGATTCTAGAAGCATCGGGCCAAAAGGGGACCCCCTCATACATGACCATAGTGGCACCGTTGGATAAAGGACCATAGGCAATATAGGAGTGGCCGGTAATCCAGCCTACATCAGCACCACACCAGAAAATGTCACCTTCGTGGTAATCAAAAACGTAGTGAAATGTGACCGTGGTATGAAGCAGATAACCCGCTGTGCTGTGGAGGACACCTTTAGGTTTTCCGGTGGAGCCGGAAGTATAAAGAATAAAGAGGGGATCTTCAGATTCCATGATCTCAGGTTCACAGGTAACGGGCTGGTCTGTTGTCAGCTCCTGATAAGAAATGTCGCGTCCTTCCTGCCATTCAATCCTCGCTCCGGTTCTCTCATAAACCACTACAGTACTGACATCAGGACAGTCTTTCAGAGCTTCATCGGTATTCTTTTTGAGAGGGATATGTTTCCCTCCCCGAACGCCCTCATCAGCAGTGATCACTGCCCGGCAGCCACAGTCGAGAATACGGTCACGGAGGGAGTTTGAAGAGAAACCGCCAAAGACTACGGAGTGAACAGCGCCAATGCGTGCACAGGCAAGCATGGCATAAACGGCCTCAGGAACCATGGGCATATAGATACAAACCCTGTCCCCTCGGTTGACACCTCGCGCCTTTAAGCCATTGGCCAGCCTGCAGACCTCATCATGCATTTCTTGATAGGTAATTTTACGCTGCAGGTCTGGCGTATCACCTTCCCAGATAATGGCTACCCGGTCGGCGCGATTTTCCAGGTGTCTGTCTATGCAGTTGACGCTGGCATTCAGCTGTCCACCTTTAAACCAGCTCACTTCACAGTTTTTGAAGTCGCCTTCATAAATCGCATCCCAGGGGCGATACCAGTCCAGATAGCGTTCAGCCTTTTTACCCCAGAACGCTTCCGGATTCTCCAGAGAATAGTGATAGAGCGCCTGATATTTTTCTTCACTCATCCACGAGTCTTGAAAAGCCTCGGAAACCGGGTAGATCGTTGCCTGGGTCATGGCCTCTCACCTGCCTCGTTTTTATAAAGTTAACCCAGTATAGAAGTGAGTGCGTTTGCGGGCATTATATCCTGGCTTTTTTGACCATCTCCTTGACAGGGACAAGCGACCGACATCCTCCCCTACCTGAATAGGGTGTCGCAAAAGTAGTAAAAAGCGTAAGTTACAGGAAGTAGATGAGCATGTTGGGCCACTTTTAAACTAAACTCGGGAAATTCTCCATCCAGACCTCCAAAGGTTCGGGCGACCCCGTCGCTACGCTTCCGATGAGAGGTTATAGACAGAGAATTACACCCTTTCCGTTAAATGCAGCGTCCAGGCTTCCTGTCGTCTTTTCCAGAGTCCTGAAAATGATCAAGCTGCCATATTAACTTACAGTCGGCTTGTCTGGTTTTCGGTTGTTTGTTTATTCAGAAACTGTCAGAAACTATAGATGGCACTGAGAGACACCGAATGCGCTTCAGGTTTGTTTTCTACTTCAGCTTCATAGTCATAATCAATGTCATCGAACTGGCTATATCGGTATTCAGCCCTGAGTGACAGGGGAAGACCGGCTTCATTTTTAAATTCGACACCGAAGCCACCATGCCAGCCGGTAACCTTGTCATCCCCTTTATTCCCGTCAGAGGTTTTAGCTTCCGACTTTAATTTACTCATTCCGAAACGACCGTAGACGTTTACAGTCTCACTGTAAGCGTGGCCTATGATCAGGCTTGCACCATATTCATCTTTAAACCGGACCTCTTCTTCGGAACTCAACTTATACTCAGCCTTGGTTGTGTGATGGTTGTATTCAGCCTCCAGTCCCACATACATAGCACGGTTAATAGGGAAGTTATAACCGACAAAAGCACCATAGATACTCCCCTGGTTACCAAAAGAATCAATCTTCAGTGATCCGTACTCCATCTTACTGCTGATTGATTCATAGCCAGCTTTAGCGCCAATATAGAAACCCTCTTCAGATGCAAGCGCAGAACCTGCAAAGGTCAGGGCTATAGCTATCATGATTATTCTCATAATTACCTTCCTCAGTGTTGTTGACTGAACACCGCCATAAGTATGTGCTACCTGAATCTCAGTGTGGTTTTTTTACATTGCAAGACAGCATTGGATAAACCAATAAGCAAACCTCAAGGAATAAGTACTCAGCCATACGGAATCGAATATTTCTGGCTTATTGGGCAGGTGCTCTGCAAGGCGCAACGACGGGCACATAGCAAGCTATGTGACCAGAGTTGCAACGCATCACGACTGCATGGATGCAGGAGCTAGAGCAACGCAGGAGCAGTTGCCGCGAGTGCCTGAACAATAAGTCAGAAAATATGATTTCGTATGGTTGAGTACCTCATCGTTTCCGATAAAGAAAATTCCCTGCAAGCCGAGAAAATTACAGGAGAAAATAAGCCGGGACACAAGGCAGCATGAAAATTGGTTCTCAAAAAAGCATGCCTTCGAACCCAGTCGAAAAGGTCAGTAGAAAGTCTTCAGCAAAGGCAAGCACGGGCCACTCCAAAGGACGCAGCGTCACAACAACCGCCCTGGTAAAGCCGCCATATTTATCCCTCGGTGAAAAAGCAAAATCTTCAAATATCGTTCAGGCATTGAGAACGGTATTTTCCTTTGGATTAATAAAAGATCGAAATATTACGGTCGTTCAACCTGATGGCACCAAGCTCAAACAATCCATTAGCATCAACCAACTGGCCAGAGAAGGATATATTAGCGTTGACCAGAAGGCACAGTTGCTGGCTTTTCAAAGCAGTAGAGAGCGAGGAGAGAAACTGGCGGCAATTCTGCAAGAGGTTGATCAGCAACTGTTGTCCACTAAGCCGCAAAAGAGTGAAACTGAGCATGACTGGACCCGGCGAGTGATTTCCGAACACAGTATTCAGCCAAGAAAAAAATACTGTCAACAACGGATCAGTCTTGAAATAGAGCCTGACCAGATAAGCTATTACAACGATCTACAGCAAACCATCGCAAAGCTCATCCCTAAGGAAAGCCAAAGGCCAACCATCGACCTTCATATCGTTGGTAAATCCGCTCGAAAAAACAATTGCCAACGTAGCCAGCTGGGGGTTCTTGGCGGTATGGGTCCGCTGTCAGATGCCAAAATAGTGACCAGAGCTTTGGATGATTTTTTCACAAAAGGAGGAGATAAAGATCATCTGGTAATGAACCTGTTTTCCTGCCCACCACCCCGGACCTTGTGGGAAGTGATTGCCAGTGGTTCCAGCTTCATAGATAACATTCGAACATTTGCAGCCCGTCGGCACCGGAGCTACGTAATAGCCAGTAATGCGGCACATGCCAAATGCCCCACATTAAAAAAACTGGGCATAAAGCCACTTTTGCATCTGGTGGATCAGATAGCGAGCAGAATTGCAAAAGATCAGGTGCCCTCTAAAAACACGACGACATTGGTTCTGGAAACGACGCAAGCTTATAAAAACAAACTTTATTCTCTGACTCTCAGGCAGCAGGGGGTAGATTCGATTAACCTGTCACAAACTGACCAGAAAGTTTTGCAACAGCTGATAGATCATACAAAGAGAACGGGGGGGAGCGATAAGCAGGAGGAGCTGTCTTCGATGATCCGTCAATACGTCAACAGTGAGAGAAAGGCGGGCAGGGAAGTGGGGCACGTGCTGTTAGGTTGCACAGAGCTACCAATGGCTCTGGGTAAAGAAAAAATGGAAGAACTCGAAGCAGAGTTACAGGTTAACCTTGTGAATACGGAGGCCGTATTCGCCGAAATATTCGCCGATAAGCTAACTGAGGCATATGTTGAAATCTGACCGAATGTTTTTTCGTGTGAGGGGGTTAAAACGAAGCTAACCTTAACACGCTTAACTCTCCTAAGGTTTAAGAAGTTCAAGCTCATGAATCACGCAAAATTTTTTAAAAGTCTTTTATTGTTCGTGCTGTCGTGTTTCGCAGGGATGCAAGTGGCTAATGCGGAGCTTAACAGTCACGCTAAGGAGCACGACGGCGTCCCCTTGTCTGTGTATAGTGCTGACTGCCCCCACAACCAGATATGCACTGGTGATATCGTGCAGATTGGCATGGCTGATTTCAGTGCGCATAGTGATATTACCATGGTCCATACTATGGTTCATGTCGCCAAGAACGCATATGACCTGTCGGAAGGTTACACTCAGATGGCTAGCATCGGATCGTTCTTGAATGGTTTCTACTATCGGGTAAAACCCGGTAAGACTTATTACTTCAGGGCTACCTACTCCTACAGAGAATCAAGTGGTCACTTGGGACGCGTCACCCGGGATTTATATTTTAAATCCAGAGATGATTCCCACAATCCGGGCGGATACGGTGAAGATGGACCCATATACGCAGGCGATCCTGGAACCATAGGGCTTCCGTCGATACCAAAATGCCACAGTGGAACGGCAGGGGAATTCTGTGCCAACCAGGTAGTGCACATCTTCTGGAATAATAATCGTGGTCAGGAAGCACGCGTAATTGATGTTGACCTTTACATTGACGGCCAACACACCAAACACGGAGACGGACCCTACTATGGAGGCAATTTCCAGGACTTCTACTATGTACTGCCTGACTCGAAATACAGCGGAGTACCGGTGAGGTTCCAGGTTACTTGGAAAGTTTGGGGCTGGGACTCCTCTGCTCACTTTGAAAACTCGCAAATACTGGTAAGCAAATATACGCCAGAACGGGCCTCTGCATGCAAACTAAATGACCATTGGCTGAAATGCCAAGATCGTTCATCTGGTCGCTAGCTTATAAGTATTCAGCCATACGGAATTGGCTCGTTCCCACGCTCCAGAGGGTGTCGCAAAACTCCAACAGCTCGTTCCCATGCTCTGAGTTCGTCATTCCCGCGAAGGCGGGAATCCAGCGCCAACGATGGATTTCTCCCTTCTCGGGGAGGACAAGGCCAGGGGAGCACCGGGCAGTACGGTTCTGGTGGTGAGTCAGTGTGGATTCCCGCCTTCGCGGGAATGACGACTTCAGAGCGTGAGAACGAGCTGTTGAAGTTTCGCAACACCCTCCCCAGCGTGGGAATGCATATCAGACTGACAGATCACTTGAAATTAAACATGGGAACGAGTCAATTAAAGAAGTTATCCCAGAGTCAGGAAAATCTGAGCTTTTTGTCTAGAATAATCCTTTTTCTTCTATTGGAGCTTGGTTATCAATAATGAAGAATATGTGCTGTGTCTTTATTTATGGCAGCATTATTTTGTCAGCTGGCAGCCAGGCTGCAATTTCTTACGTTTCGTCAATGATCTCTGGCGTTGGCATTGAGGCGATTTTTTCCTCTTTTTTATCCGACCCTATTCGTTTGCCCAAGACTAAGGTTGTTCCGCTTTTGTTGTTTCAGAAGGGAAAAAAAGGTTCGATAGTCAGTTCGACTGTCTCTGAATGGGGAGGATTACAGCCAGATAAAGGAACGGTGTTTTCTGCCTATCCATTCGAATTAAACCGTTTTGGCAACGAAAACAGGGAACAGTCTAAAACCGATGTTAAATCACCATCACCGCAGCATAAGCGACAAAGTAAAAAGCAAAGTAATAAAGGGCAGAGTAGTTCTGGCTATTCAGATTCCTCAAGCTCTGGTGCAGCATCAGCATCGGCTTTCGGAAACGATGAGAGTTATGTCAGGCATCTTGAAAAACTGAAAGAAATACTTAAGGCTGCTGAAAAGTCATTGAAAACAATGGATCAGAAAAAAAATATTGATGACTTTTATGCAGAATTGCAGGAATTGTATCGGGCAAACCCCAATCTTTTGGAAGAAAAAGGTTTCCTGGAGAACAAGGAATACCGTTGGAAAGGGATTTTGAGGCTGCTTCAGCTTCATTTTCCCGGAAAGCTGGAAAAAGGTGAATTGACACATATTTCATTAGACTATCCTGCGTTTAAGACATTGCCAGCAGTCTTAATCAGATTATTTACCGAAGTTGTGCTCCCTGAGTCTGAGTTACCTGAAGGGTTGCCCAACTATGAGCCAGCTGACAGACTTGTGGGTACTGCCAAGCCGAACATTATAAAACTCATGAATGTTTATCTTGGTTCCCATCAGTGTCTTCGTCAGCTACTTGCATTGTTTATAACCCAGCTGCCATTCATTACTGTAGAAGAACCAAAAAATTATGTTTTTCAGGATAAAACAGGTCATGTCTGTGTTGTTTCTACCAGGAGAAATAGTGAAGGGCATTATCAGTTTTTTTTCGTTGATAGTCTGAGTACTTTTAAGCGCTTCCAGGCAGAAAAAACTTATTCACCCATGTCGCATTTTGTCGGTTTAGCGTTGACGCTGGCGATAAAATATCACGGCTTCACTGATTCCCGTTTTTATTTTCTGCCTCGACGTCAGGTTACTGACTTTGGTTGTGAGTCATTTATGATGCACGATTTGGAAACATTATTGGAATTCCCTGTCTTGGATCAAAACGTTTATTATGCGGACAAAGAACCCCTTACTAAAGACATTACAATGTCGTTTTTTTTGCAGATAATGTATCTGGAGTCGGCCAAACAATTGGGTCGATTAGTAATTAATGGTGAGATTAAGGACTTTATCGAAACAGCAGACAAACCTGCCTTTGATGCGCTGGACCTCGACTTCTTTATTGTTATGGCGCTCCGAACCTGGAAGGAATCGGGGTTGGAACCAGATTTGGTTCAATTGTATCAGTTACGCCAGTTTCCTCTGAGGTTTGCATACCTGACCCAGGGACAGCAGAACCTGAATCGGTTGCTGGAGCAATTTCCTGAAGAATGTCAAAAGGAGGTGAAGCAGGTGATCGATGAAACTCGGGGCCTGTTAACCGTCGATGGAACTCTCCGTAACAACGTGAATCTGGCTGCTACTCTACTGTCGATGAAATTAAATATTGAGTTGTTGGACAGGGACTGCCAGGGGCAGAGAAAATAAATCAGCGATGGCCGCAGTTATTGCCTATAACAAAGGAGCAGAGAGATTAATTGTACTTAGGAGAAGGCGTTTTTTTTAGCATAATTGGTCATAGCAAACTTTACTTTCATACGATTGAAGCAATCATTAATGCCTACGGAAATTATATTGGAATGCCTCTCAAGTACTATGAGGTAATTTATAGAAATGATGAACCACCGCCTCCTCCTTCCGCAGGAGCAGCTTCAGCCATGTAACAGGGGATATACGGACATAAAGATCCCGGTAATCGTTCAACAAAGTCATGAAGTTCATTTGCGCGACGGAGTTCGGGAGCCGAGGTGGTAGACGGGTTTTTACTGAGTGCAGGAATGAACTGGATGACGATCAGTAAAACAGCAATGACGCCGACCAGTCCTACAAAATAATTACCCGTCTTTTTCAGGGTCGTTGAAAACAAATTTACCACCCAATCAAACTGCCTGGTTGACTGATTGAGAAAACTTCCCGCTTTGTCAGATCATTGATGATGCTTGCTGATCGCCAAGCGGTCAGACTCAGTTGTGGCTCCGCAATACCATGACTGTGCAGACCTGCGTTGAGTGCGTAAATGCGTCTGTTGTCCGGACCATCCCAATCAACGGCAAAGCTGGAAGAAAGTTTGAAACGCTGGTGTTCGTCAAGGTTCAATCTGGACTGAATTGGCTCCAGATAGCGGGGCAGTAGATTCTGAAAACCTGTACAAAGAATGACGATATCAGCAGAGAGCACTTCATCCTCTGAAGACAGCGAATTGGTGAGCTTGAGGTCGTAAAAGCCACTCGAAGATTCAGACATGGCCGTGAGGGTCCGGTCAGGCAGCAGTTTCCAGTTTACCTGACTCCGAGACAAGTAGGTGCGGTCATAAAGTTCCCGGTAGATTTCTAGCAGGTATGCAGGCGTAATGCCGTCGCTGGCCAGCTTCTGATATTTGACAATGGTTTCTTTTTTTTCCTCAGGCAGGGATAAAAAGCGGCTAACATAGCCGGGCGTAAAATATTCATTGGTAAATGGACTTTCATCCAGAGGCTCAAAGCTGGCCCGGCGGGAAATCCACTGAATCTCATCAGCTTTACCCCATTGTTCACGCAGACAGTTAAGGAAGACTTCTGCACCCGTCTGGCCGCCCCCAATAACGGCAACCTTTTTATTGCGAAGATCAGGCTGGCGGGTCATCAGTTCGCTGGCATGGAAGCAATGCCTACCCACCATAGCTCTAGCGCAATCAGGTATGCAGGGTACTTTGCCTGTTCCCAGACATAGATTACGAGCTTTAACCTTCTCCTTGTCCGAGCGCAGCACGAAGCTACCCTCTTCAAAGCTGACTTCCCTGATCTGCGAGTCAAACTGCAAAGACTCCAGGTTTTCTGCGACCCAGTTCATGTATTCGACAAATTCGCTGCGGCTGATCACCATCTTTTCAGTGGCTAAAAAAGAATAAAACCGTCCCTTTTCCACCAGGAATGACAAGAAAGACCAGCGACTGGTGGGTTGTACGGCAGTTACCAGATCTTTCAGGCAGGAGGTCTGCATATGAGCACCAGGCAACATAAGCCCCGGGTGCCAGCCGAAGGCGGGTCTTTTGTCAAAGAAACGGACCTTTAGCTCGGGAAGACTGTCCAGCAGTGCTGCAAGACTCAGGTTGAACGGGCCAGATCCCAGTCCGGCCAGATCCAGAGGGGCGGTTTCATCTTGGTAGTGTGTAAACTTCATCATTCTTCCCTGAGTGTTATTGCCAGAGGGTTCTTGAGAGGGGTTCCCAGTTCTGGCAGAGGGCGTTCGCTGGTGTCGCCATAGCCGAGTTTGAAACGAACCCGGTTCAGACAAACCCGGGCCATTTCCGGTGTGAACAGATCAAACAGTTTGAAGCGATTTTCCAGTTCGGGATGTGCCTTTATATACGACTTAAGTTGTTCACCCAGTAACTGGTAGAAACGGGACTCGGAAAAGCCTTTTTCAGCCAGACAGGCAGAGATAAAGCGAAGAACGGTCACAAAGTGACCGGTCTGCAAGTCGTGAATAAGGTGAGCAGCAGGCAGGCGAGCAGTGACTGAAAGGGCGTAATCACTCAGAGTGTCAAGTTCAGGGAAGTCCTGATCGATCAGTCTCAGGTCACCCTGAAAATCCTTCAGCGCTACTCTGACTGGCAGATGATTATCCAGAACCAGAGTAATATTCTGGCCATGAGCCACCAGACCAACACCGTATTTACACAGCAGGTGATAAAGAGGAACCACCACCAGATCAAAAAGCTTTGATAACCACTGTTCTGTTGTTAATCCCGAACGATGAATGTACTCGCAAATCAATGGATAGCCATAGCCGTCTTTCTGGAACAGGGTAGAGATCAGGATAGTCCGTTCCGATTCTTCGGTTTTAGCGTGAACACTCTGGCGCCAGATGCAGCCCAGCATTTCATGATAACGGTAGGGAGCATCCGCTATCTGTTGGAACTGAGGGTTTGGATAAAAAGCCCCGGCAGGCTCTTCCAGAATAATGGTTCTGCGGTTGCACAGGGTTGGATCAGACGCAGCTATTTCAGAGAGCCAGCTCGAAACCATGGGACCTGCCTGGATATATCGACCGGGAATACCCCGGTAGCAGGAGGTATTTAAAATGGAGAGTGGCAGTTTGATGTTCAGTTGCTCTGGTCGCTTCTTATTGGACAAAGTTCGAAGAGACTGTTGTGGAAGCATGGGGTCTCCATAGCTTCCCAGATGAACGATGTGACCTGCAGCAATTTCAGAAGCGAACAGGTTGACCAGACGGTTGCGCCATTGCCAGGGGTGCACCGGCATAAGGAAAAAGTGGCTTGAATCAATATTGAGTTGACGACATCTGGCGTACAGCTCTGCCTGCTCCCTGCTGTTAAGAACAGCGCTGATCAGATCATTTTCCTGAAGGTCGACGGCCAGAGAGAGCCTACAGTTTTCACGGCTCAATGCCACCCACTCAAGTTGGATTTCGGGCAGAAACTCAGTGGCGTAATCCTGATAATCCTCCTGTCCCCAGCCGAGGCGTCCTTTGCTGACGGTGACTTTGGGATGGCCATCCAGATAACATTGCAGTTCGTCATCCTCCAGCTCGATCAGTTCGGCTGCACTTTTCTGGTGATAGTTTTTCTGAACCTGTACCTCGGCCATTAGCGTATTGGCCAGTTCTTCGAGGAAGTTTGCCAGTGTTGTTGAGTCCAGTCCCAGCTCCTCCCTGGCGTCTATAAAAAACTGACTGACTTCCAGCGCTGAGTCGATGCAACTGTCCAGATAGCTACGGGAAATGGACGCAGTATCCACTATTAATTGATCCCAGATGGTTCTCCAAGCATAAAAGCGATAGTTCACGCCGCTTTTCAGTTCAAGGATAAACAGTCCGCCACTCACTTCTTCAGGAGCAATTGCTTTGGGGATGATGGCTTCTTCCCAGCTCAGCTCACTGAGTGTTTTTGCTAACAACCGACGGTTAGCTTTCTGCCAGAACTCAAGGCACTGATTGACAGGTAAAGCCGTAACAGCCTGATTCATAACCGGATCTCCTGGAAGAAACTCTCCCGGTAACAGTTGACCAGTGCCGCACGTTTGTGAGGGAAGTCAAACTCTTTGACCAATGACCAGCCAGCGGGACTCAACAGCTTCAGCAATCTCTTGTTGTCAGCTCTGGGCTCTCCCACCAGACGAGTCGTTCGGGGCTCGTCCAGGAACAGGAAGTGAGTAATGCACTTTGTCCAGCTGTTGGAATATCTCTCGCCCAGAAATTCCAGATTCCCTACCAGAAGGTGAAAGCCACGATCCCAGGGCTGGCAATCGTAGTAGGGAGCAATACGGTCTTCCAGAGCCCAGTAGAGTTCGAAATACCCGAAAGGCTCTCCGTTGATGCACCCGATCATTGGCCAGGTTCTCCGGTCTTTCAATGCTGACTGAAGATAGGCTGTCAGTTCTTCCCGGCTCTGGGCCATCTCCCAGAACTCTGCGACACGAGGCTGATTCATCCATTCATGGAAGAGATCAAGATCCTGGTCCGGATCAAGGGTTCTGAAGGAGACAGTGAGGTCATTTTGATAGTCATAACGCTTATAAACGACACCTTTAGGCTGTTCCTGACGAAGTGGATGCGTGACAGCTTTTTCGTTTTCAGTCCAGATTTCAGGTATCGTCTGATGATCTCTCTGATAGTGCCAGAGTGTTCGGTCCTGATAGAGGCCTGAGCGATAACAGGTAGCTTCCTTTGAGCTTTCTTTATGGCTGTGTATCAGCTGATTATCTTGAAGCCTTTCAGCCAACGAAGCTGCAACCTGAATTTGGAAGAGATCCGGATTGCGGGAAAACAGGTAATCCAGACTGGCTGCAATAAGGTGATTGGGTACATTCTCAGGGAGATCGGATTCGTTAGCTGCAGTTATTAAGGCACTATCCTGCTCCGAGATTTTTAACAGCAGAGATTGATTGTTGTCATGCACCGTCAGGCTATTGGATGACAGTAATTGCAGAGAAATCTTGCAGTCTGATGCCCCTGGCAGGGTAATCGTTGTTATTTTAGTCATTGCTCTTCCGTAAGAGTGAGTCTGAGTAGCCTTGTGCGAAGAAAAACAAGGTGCGTCATGCTCAAATATGAAAATGGCATTGCAAAATGTTTTTCACGATAAAATTAATGGGGTGTATTACCGGACAACCTCACTGAATGCCTGCAAGGGGTTTCTCATGGAGTGATAGACATCCATCGGGTTCTTTAATGTGTTCTCGTTAATGTTGCAGTAGGTGCAGTAAAAGTTACCTTTTGACCAGAGCTCTCTGCTATCGAGCATGTAATCAAGGCAGCTGGTGTCCCGGCGGCCCTGCTTGCGCAGGTTGTCCAGAAAACGGTAGAGGGAGGACAGAAGCTCTTTCTCCGGAAGAATATTGCTGGCTCCCAACACGCTGATAACACCAAAGGTGGAATTAATCAGCAGATAGTAAGTAAATAGCCGGTTGCCAAGCTGTTCACTGACGTGGTGCTCTTTTTCTTCATCAGCCAGAGGCAGGTGTGCTTGCAAGAGTTCTCTGGCCAGGCGGCTGTACCCCGTGCCCTGACAGTCGCGGAAATAGACGGTTTCCGGGTAACCCTCTGGCATTCTGAGCAACAGGTTTTGTTGATGTGCGCCCATTAGCAGACCAAAGTCTGATTGAGCAACGATCATGGGCTCTAAAACTTTGGAAAGATATTTTCCAAACCACTTTTGTGCGACAGCTTCAGGCCTGGCCCTTTCCTTTACAGCTAATTCCCGGATCAGAGCAATCAGTCTGGGCTCACCTACCGGGTTGTCCTGGGTAAGACTGGCCAGTAACTCAGTGCACTGGTTGACGGTTTCCCGGTTGAAAGGATTTTCCCGAAGCACCATCATGGTTTCAGGCAGCACCTGGCCGTCTTCTCCCTTGATGGCGGCATGAGCCGGTTCGGTAATGATTTCGAAGTCCGGATAAAGGCTTTTCAAATCACTGCCTAAAGGCGTCTGGTATTTCACCTGATGGATTTCCTTGCCCCGAATCACTTCTTTGGGCAGCAGGTGACGTATCGAATTAGTCAGTTTGACGCTGAGTGAATACTTCAACATCAAGGAGGCGTGTATTCCATGGATCGCCCGTACTGAAGAAGTAGCACGCCATTGGCTACCATGCAGACCATAGTTAATAATTTGGCCTTCACTGAGCAACTGCCGTATATAAGCATTCTTTAACCATTGCTGAGCCTGCCAGGGGTGAGCGGGTAACAGGGTGTGGTGTTCGGGAATGTCTTCAGGAAAACGACCGGAGAACTCCGGATCTTCAGAAGCCAGTTGGCGAGTCAGTTCATGGAATGAATATTCATGAACACTGTCTGCTTCCAGCAGGTTGGCATCAATAGAAAACCAGTGCAGCTGGAAGCTGTTTCCGTATTCAGGAATATAGCGCTGTGAGTCTTCTGCGGTAAATTGATCGCGACTTTTGGGGGTAGGGTGAACGGAGTGACCTGCCAGCAGGGCTTGCTCTGAAGATTGAAAATCTGTGCAGCCGGAAAATAGTTGATCAAGTTCGTTTTTTCTTAATTCAAGAACAGACGCCATATTCTCAACGCTTCTTTTAACACGATTAAAAAACAGTTGTCTCTGCCCGGCGTCACTGTTCCATAAAGCATTGTCTTTAACGATTAACTGAACACTTTCAGTGAAGGATAAATCAGTGATGGTGTTGTTTTTTTGGTTAACCAGGGCAATGGGTTTGCAGAACTGATGCCTGCCGCTGATGGATAAATATTTAATATAAATCAAAAGCCGACAGTCGCTTTTGTTCAAGGGGATTGAAGCAGTGGCTTCGGCGTCAACAGGCGGCTGCCAGTCTGAACTTATTGATTGACCGCTCAACCACTTCTTGTGGCTACCAACAGGCTCTAATGACCAGTCTTTCCATTCCCTGAGCAAGGCATTAAAAAAGCAGCCAGCACTCAGGCTTTCTGCATGCTCATGACTATTGCAGTCGTACGTAAGCTCATGTCCGAACCTTTTATAGGATGAATCGTATACAGCTTTGATGGTTGTGGTTTCTAAAAGCGGTGTGGACACTGATTTCATTCTCCAGAATGATCTTATTATTCAGCACATAATTTGGAAGACCTTAATTACTGTTACGAGGATTTTATTTAAGGTCTGGCTCAATAGGGCTTGAATTGTAAATGAGAATTGTTATCATTTGCAACAGATCACAACAACAAACATCAACCATGCAACAAAATGAGCTTGGCCCTGTTATAGCAAAACCCGTTTATGAGACCGGAGACTCCATCAAAGAGTTCAGCCAGTTTGGGTCGGTATTTATGCTCGGTGCCGGGCAGACGACGCTATTGATCTGCCTGCCAGCCATTGCTGAAGAAACCGGTTTAGGTTATGGCCTGCTGACGGCCATGGTGGCACTGGGAACCTGTCTGTTTATTTTCACTTCGCCCCTGTGGGGAAGAATAAGTGACCGTTTTGGACGCAAGCGAGTGGTTCAGTCCGGGGTCTTTGGTTTTGCGGCCAGCTTTTTACTGCTGGCATTCGCGCTTCACGGTCTGGGCTCTGGTCTGCTGAGCAGAGAGTTGGCCATTGGTTTGATGTTTTTCGCCAGGACTATTTATGGTCTATTGGTATCGGGTTTGTATCCAGCGGTTCAGGCCTGGGTTATAGACGACAGTAATCATTCTAACAGACTGCCTGGTCTAAGCCGGATTACAGTCAGCATAAATGCCGGGCGTCTCATAGGTCCTGTGATTCCGGCAATGTTGATTTCCCAGGGCAGCCTGTTTCCTGTTTTAGCACTGGTAGTTTTTGCTATCCCCTTGCTAATACAGGTCTCAATATTAACCAATGACAAGCCTTCAGAAGTCAGGCAAGAAAAAGGTAGCGAAGAAAAGAACCCGTTCAGGCAAATGCTGAAATCACTCTGGCCTGTTTTGCTGGTGGCCTGCTCTGTAACAACGCTCTTTGGCCTGTTGCAGTACCTAATAGGTCCTATTTTGCAGGAGCGTTTTTCTTACGACGGAGTATCAGCATCAAGAGTACTTTCGATGCTCATGATGGTGGCTGCTTTTTCGACGGTGGTTGCTCATTTGCTGGTATCTCGTTTTGCTCAGGGCAGGCTGATTCTGTCATTAAAAGTCGGCAGCGTTTTATTACTGTTCGGTAGTTTCCTGCTGATCACCTCCACTCAACTGATATGCCTGATATTCGGACTGGTCATCAGTGCCGCTTCGATTGCATTACTGACGCCTGCTTACACGACACTGGCGTCAGAACAGGTAGGTCAGCAGGGCGTTCTGACAGGAACCCTCGCTATGATTCATACCCTCGGATATACCATGGGAGCGCTTCTGGCCGGACTGGGAGGATCACTGGGCATTCAGATGGCAGAAGTTTTCTGCATTTTTCTGGCTGTTCTGCTTCTGATGATTTCCTTTTTATTAGTTGAATCTCCAAAGAAACGGAGTTGTTAGGTTTACATGAACTCAATTCAAATGGTGGGCTGGCCCATTGTCACAGTCAGCTTTAATCGCCCGGCCTGCGACGATGATGCTCGCCAATGGCTAGTCGACCTTTCTGAGCTGCTGGCAAGAGAGCAGCCATTCAGTCTCATTATTCAGGCAAAGCCCAACAGTGAGTTTTCACCGGAAGCCAGAAGAGAACTAGGGCTCTGGTTTAAAGAGAACAGGATAAAACTGGGGGCGTTTTGCCGTGGTATTGCCCGGGTTGTGCTTTCCGAACAGGAGGGTGACAGAGTGGTCAGTGACAACATGAAAAAGGCTATGCCTTTTCCCATGGTGTCCTGTCTCGATTTTGATCAGGCTCGTGACTGGGCGATTGAGCGGTGCCATCAAACGGCAGTTTAAGCTTGATGGTGTAAATAATAACTATTATCATTCGCAACCATTGTCCATTGGTTGAGCCAATGGCTATCAGGATTGTACGACTGCATCAGGACAATATCAGGCAGTCTGAAATTGAAAAATAATTATTCAGTGAATGGTCAGTCCGGCTCAGCAGAGAGTCCGGGAGCTTGCTTCAGTTGTCTGACAGTAAAGCGATCACACTTCCACAGAACAAAAGAAACTGAGGCCATGGAGCAGACCCTAACGCTTGACCAGGCGTGTTTGCGGGTGGGAACAAAAACCATTCTGCAACCAACCCATCTTGACATCACGCCAGGAAAAATAACCGCTATTCTCGGACCCAATGGCTCGGGTAAGAGTAGCCTGCTGAAATTGCTCTCCGGTTTGCTTGAGCCCAGTGAAGGGCGGGTGCTTTTGGGAGGGCAGTTGTTGAAGTCACTCCACCGTAAAGAACTGGCTAAAAGCCTGGCGTTGTTGCCACAACACTCACCGGTTCCACTTGGTATGTCGGCAACGGATCTGGTGGCTTGTGGCCGATACCCCTATGCAGGTCCATTCGGGCGATTGAAAAAAGAGGATCACAGGGCCGTCAGTTCGGCACTCTCCAGAGTCGGTATGGATCATTATGCCGGTGAACTGGTTGATCATCTCTCCGGTGGTGAAATGCAGAGAGTCTGGCTGGCCATGGTGCTGGCCCAGGAAACCGGCATTTTACTTCTGGACGAGCCAACCTCATGGCTGGATATCGCTCATCAATTGCGCCTGCTGAATATTGTCAGACAGCTCAATGATGAAAAGCAGACCACCATTATCTGGGTACTTCACGACCTGAATCAGGCCCTTCAGTACAGCGACGAAATAGTGCTGATGGATCAGGGGCAGGTGATTAGAACAGGTGCAGCTACAAAGGTACTGGATAAGCGCATTATCTCGGATGTATTTGGGGTAGAGACCTGGGAAGTGCAATTGGAAGGAAGAAAAGAGTCGCTCTTTTTGCCCTTGGGTGAGCGTCAGGCTGAGCCCGTGATCCATCGTGTTTTGAGCAAGGAAGTCGCCTGATGTTTGCAGTCCTGAAAAAAAGCTGTTATTTCCTGCTGTTTACATCGGTAGCAGCGATGGCTTCAGTCACTGAACCCGATCTGGCCGAAACCCCGGAAAAGATTGCAGCACTGAACTGGACCCAGGCTGAAATGCTGCTCACCCTCGGTGTCGTACCTGCAGGGGTGACTTCCATAAAGGGTTATCGGGAGTGGCAGTCCGATGATCCGGTTATGCCGACAAGTGTTACCGAACTCGGGCAGAGAGCTGAGCCGGGTCTGGAAGCCATAGCGGCTCTCAAACCGGATCTTATTCTTGGCTATAAATGGCGTCATAGTCGTATAGTTTCAGAGCTTAAGAGCATTGCTCCAACCGTTCTTTATTCCCAGTACCCGAGCCAGAAAGATCCTTTGGATTATTTTCTGAGAATGCAGGGTATTTTTCGTTCAGTGGCACATATTCTGGGGCGCGAAGCTCTGGCAGAAAAGAGACTCAGGGAAATGGAGTCTGAGCTGGAACAGGCCCGCAATATGATCAAAGCAGCGGGACTCTCCGGCCAGAAAGTCGTTGTGGGTAAGTTTGTCGGTATGGGACTGGGACTTCGAGTCTACGGCGATTTGTCTCTGGCGGGTGCCATCGTTAACAGGATTGGTCTGGAAAACAGCTGGCACTCTTCATTACCCGGACGGGATTTTACCCATGTTGACCTCCTCAAACTGACCACTATTGGCGACGCCAGTCTGATCATTATTGGTAGTCAGCCTGAAAATCTGCCAACGATGGCGCAATCATCGGTTTGGAATGCCCTTCCGGCTGTTAAAGAAGGCCGGGTCTATTATCTGCCCGCACTCTGGTCATATGGTGGCCCTGAGTCGGCTGCTCGAATGGCCAAGGCTTTTGCCCGTTATCTGGCTCCGGAGGTGTGATGTTTATTCTGGAGTCTGTATACAGTTTTTATGAAGGCGTTAAAAAGACGGCAGTGACATTGTTTTTGTTCATCCTTCTGGTCACTGTTTCCCTGACAGTGGGGCCTGCCGGCATTGATCTTAATTTGTTGAATGGATTGCCGTTCCTGCAGCAACCCGCCGATCATGCTATGGCCTCCGAAATAGTGACCTGGCTCCTTCTGCCAAGAACATTGATGGCATTGTTATGCGGTGCCGCACTGGGGGCGGCGGGTGTGTTGATTCAGGGAGCGACAAGAAATCCCTTTGCCAGTCCGGCAACACTGGGAGTGAACTCCGGGGCCATGCTCGCCGTAGTGCTGGGAACTGTTCTGTTGCCTGAACTGACCGATCAGTACCCAGTTGTTGTCGCCTTTTCGGGTGCTGCGCTTACCACTTTACTGGTGTTCAGGCTGGCCACAGCTATCAGTGATTCACCGGTTAACCTTGTTCTGATTGGCATGGCCATTACCCTGTCACTGGGTGCTCTCAGTGCCGGTATTCTGATGTTTTTCGAGAATCGTCTGGAGGGCCTGTACACCTGGGGGGCAGGGAATCTTGCCCAGTTTGACTATCAGGCTATCAACAGTAGCTGGCCGATCTTTACCCTGATGATTCTCTTTGCCACATTGCTGGCCCGACGTCTGGACCTGATTGAGTTGGGCAGAGATCAGGCCGAGAGTCTGGGGATAAATGTAAGACGAACCGTTGGCTTGTCGCTGGTGATTGCTCTGCTTTTGTCTGCCACTGTCGTCAGTCAGGTGGGAATGATCAGTTTTATTGGTCTGATTGCCCCGCACATTGCCCGTGGTCTTGGTTATCGCTCAGCATGGAAACGTCTGCTGGCGGCCAGCCTGACAGGTGCATTGCTGCTACTGGGTGCAGATGTGCTGGCCAGAATGATTCCTTTCCTGATGTCCGAAGCCCATTACAGTATCCCGGCCGGAGCCATGACAACGGTTGTCGGCGCACCTTTCGTGATTTTCCTGTTGAGCCAGCGTAAAAGGATCAGCAATTTGGCCAGAGCACCCGGTGAGACAGGAATACGTGCTCTGTTTCACGTGTCTCCG
The DNA here is from genome assembly GCF_049310145.1 of Endozoicomonas sp. ALD068. Lineage (NCBI taxonomy): Bacteria > Pseudomonadati > Pseudomonadota > Gammaproteobacteria > Oceanospirillales > Endozoicomonadaceae > Endozoicomonas > Endozoicomonas sp. ALD068. The sequence goes on along the minus strand of NZ_JBLYNU010000004.1, from coordinate 4,699,183 downwards.
GTAAAAGTCCTCTGGGTTCTGCTGTCCTTAGTGCTGGTCGCTTTTTACTTCAGTCTGTTCAGCGGCCTTGACCGGTCCTGGATCGACCTGCGTTGGCCCAGAGTTTTAACGGCAGCTTTTGCCGGAGCTGCACTGGCTGTCTCTGGTCTGGTTCTTCAGACCCTGATGAGAAATCCTCTGGCCAGTCCCGATGTTTCTGGTCTGACGACCACGGGCGTTTTGTTTGTGGTCCTGGGCTCTGTCATGGTGCCTGGTCTTGAGCGTCTGGACTTGCTCATGCTGTCGATGTTTGGCAGTGGTTTTGCCCTGCTTCTTTTAATGGCCCTCAGTCGGATGACCGGGTTTAATCCCCAGCTTTTTGCCCTGGCTGGCCTCTGTCTTTCTGCGGTTTCGGCAACGCTGATCAGCGTAGTGATGGTGCTGGGCAGTAATCAGTCCAGCGAGGTGCTTGTATGGCTTTCAGGCAGTACCTATGCAGCCAGCAGTGAGTTGGTTTATCTGTTGTCTTCTGGTGTCTTAATCCTGATACCCATGTTTATGCTGATGTGGCGAAAGCTGGACATTCTTCAGTTGGGCGCCTCCTGGCCTTCCCTGCTGGGCATCAGAGTAAAGGCTTCAGTGTATCTGCTGATGCTGCTGGTCGCCCTTTTGAGTGCAACCAGTGTTGCGACAGTGGGGGGTATTTCTTTTATCGGGTTGATGGCGCCCCATATTTGCCGCGTCACCGGCATGTCAAGCCACAGACATCTGATTCCGGCTACTGCCATGACGGGCGCTTTGCTGCTGGTCATCAGTGACTGGCTATCACGATCGTTGATGGCTCCTTTTGAAATTCCTTCAGGTCTTCTGGTCTCAGGAGCCGGTGGTATTTATTTCATCCTTTTACTGCTCAGTGGTAAATACGTCCAAAGTCGTTAAATAACCTTTTTGAAAAAATCACAAACCTGCGGGAAGCGGGCTTGGAACAAGAACAGGGATCTAATGAGAATGATAATCAAACACAGGGAAAGCTAACCTATGAAAACAAATAAAACGCCTCTTGCCATCGCTATAACCATGGCGTTGGGAAGTCAGAATGCTTTTGCAGAAGGCAATGATTCCGTGACCCGGCTGGAAGAAGTCGTTGTTACCGCTTCCCGCTCTGAAGCCAGTATTTCTGATGTTTCCGGGACCGTACAGGTCATCAGTGGTGAAGCAGTGGCCCAGCAGAGCGTGTCCGGTCAGAAACTGGCTGATATTCTTGAACGGCTGGTCCCTGGCTTTGGTCCCAGCACTCAGACGGTGACCGACAGAACCCAAAGCGTCCGTGGTCGTAAGGCTCTGGTTTTGATTGATGGCATTGCTCAGACCGAGAACCGTCAGATCAGTCGCCAGCTCAGCATGATTCGTCCTGAAAACATTGAACGTATTGAAGTGATTTCCGGTGCCAGCGCAATTTATGGTGGTGGTGCGACCGGCGCTGTTATCAACCTGATCACCCGTAAGCCAGCCGAAGGCGATATCCAGTTTGCTTCTGAAGCCGGCATCAAGGTATCTGGTGACGAGCTGAGCAGCTATACCCTGAATCAGAGTATCAGTGGCAGTAACGGTAATTTTGATTACCTGTTCAGCGGAACTTACGAGAGTCGTGATGGCATTTTTGATGCCGATGGTGACCGGGTTAACCCGGACCCCTCTCAGGTCAGCCGAAGCGATACCGATACCAAAGATGTTCTGGTGAAACTGGGTTATGACTTCAACGCGGAGCAGCGCCTGGAGACGACACTGCAATATTTTGATGATCAGATGGATTCTGATTACGCGCCCGACATTTCCTCTCTGATCACTGGAGATGCTGCTGACGCACCACCACCTGTTAAAGGGTTGCAGCTGGAAGATCAGCCTTACAGCAAGAGAAATTCCATTGATCTGGTCTACAGTGATGCTGACTTTTTAGGCAATAATTTTCAGTTGCAAACCTACTATCGTGAGCGTGACGCAAGGTTCTTCCCTTACCCGAATATGTTAGGTTCCACGATATCCCCGGGCACTACTTTTGTTAATCAGTCGACGTCTACCTCAGAAGTCTATGGCTTGAAGCTGCTTCTCGACAGGGCTCTGACCGATACGTTCAGAATCTCCTACGGTATTGACTACGATGTTGACAAAGGCGAACAGAGAGGACAACTGCACGATCTGCAAAAGTACATTGACAGTGGCGGCACAGTTATTGAACCGACAGGATCTTCCTATGAATACGGTCCGGATGTCGATGCCAAGACCCTCGGGTTTTACTTGCAGACCGCCTGGGATATTACCGAAAAGCTGACCATGAACGCCGGTGTTCGTCACGAGCGCGCTGAATTGGATATTGCTGACTACACTCCGTTAGCAGAAACCTGGTTTTTGCCTATTTTGTTTCCTAATGCAGATGTAACTGTATTAGAGGGTGATGTCAGAAAGTATGACGATACTCTATTTAACGTTGGTCTGGTCTATCGGCTGAATGGCAGCAATGAAGTGTTTGTTAACTACTCTCAGGGTTTTGAAGTCCCTGATGCTTCAAGGATTTTAAGGGATGTGATTTCACCAGACAGCATTCTGGCCATAGTTCCCAATCTGCCATTGAATCCTACCGATATATCACAAGCCAATCTGGACGCCATCAAGACTGACAGCTATGAACTGGGCTGGCGTGCACGGTTTGACAACCTGCTGGCCAATGCCTCTGTCTTTTATAACGAGTCTGATAAAACCATAGACTTTAATGAAGATTACAATGTGGACCTGCTGGACCAGCAAAAGAAAGTCTACGGCTTTGAAGGCTCTCTGGAATATTTCGTCAATGATTTCTGGAGTGTCGGTGGCAGCTATGCCTTCACAGAAGGACGCAGCTACTATGAAGAAGTGGGCAAATGGCTTGACCTGCAGGCAGCCGATGTCTCTCCTGAAAAGTACGTGACCTATGTCACCTACGATCAGGAAGATATGAGTATACGTCTGCAGTCGACAACCTTTGCCGATTACGACAAAGGCAAGAAAGTGTCTGGTGGTAATGTCGTAAGTTATGAGGTTGACGGTTATACCACTGTTGATCTGCTGGCTTCCTTCGCTATGCCCGTGGGCACTCTGAAAGCAGGTATTACCAACCTGTTGAATGAGGACTACGAAACGGTCTACAGCCAGTGGGCTGGTGACACTTACAATGGCATCAGTGCTCATAATGCAGAAGGTCGTGCTTACACTCTGAGTTATCGCGTAGAGTATTAAGCAGGAAAAGCGGCCAGGCAAAAACTGGCCGCTAATTTAGGGCAACCAGCCAAGAACCCGGGGTGTCACCCACGGAGCCAGAAGAGCACTGATACTGGCAGAAAGTACTAACGCCAGCGCACTGTAAGCGCCTTCTTTCAATGAACTTTGAACCATTCTTGCAGTGCCCAATGCATGACAGGCTGTGCCCATAGCAATACCTCTGGCTTTTGGATCAGTGATTTTCAGCAACGACAGTAATGGCAAGCCAAAAATAGCACCCATCAAACCCGTCAGGATGACGGCAATAGCCGTAAGAGAAGGGACACCATTCAAGCTATCCACAATCATAACAGCAATGGGTGTTGTGACCGATTTGGGTGCCAGGGAAATAGCGACCTGACCATCGGCACCAGCCAGAACTGCGAGTATAACCGTGCTGACAAGGGCAAACAGGCTGGAAATAAAAACCACCAGAATCACACCGGGCAGTTCCCGATGAATATCTCTCATCTGTTGATAAAGAGGCACGCCCAGAGCGACAACCGCGATGCCCAGCAGGTTGCTTAGCCAGTTACCTCCCTGTTGGTAGTCGGAGTAGGGAATATTGCCGGCAAGAAGAATACCCACGAGTACCAGAATGCTGATCAGTAACGGATTAAGCAGTGAATACTTAAAACGATTCTGAAGCTTCCAGGCGATCAGATAGACGACCACTGTCAGAGAGAAGTAGAGCAGACCCTTCATCGGAGTGGTCGAAAACATCGGGAACAAAGTCATTGTCGTGTACGTTCCAGCCATTGAAACAGCCAACCGGCAATGGCCATAACGACCACTGTCCCAAAAATACTGGTCAGCAATAGAGCACCAAGACTGTTGGCCAGCAGATCCAGCTGATTGATAACACCAACTCCGATGGGAACAAACAACAGGGACATCCAGCGAACCAGAAAGCTGGCACCGGCTTCAACCCAGGACAGTCGAATCAGGCCACTGCCCAGCAGGGCTGCCAGAAGCAGCATGCCGATAATACTGCCCGGAAGAGCATGATTGATCCAGACGCTGAACAGCTCGCCTGTCCAAAGACAGGCCATCAGAATAATGACACTGCTTAGCCAGGCTGCCATACGTCGGCATAGAAAGGCTATTTTCACTAAAAAACTCCACTATGATGCTTAACCATTGCTCATGCCAGTAAAGAAGGTACCTGAACGATCATGAAAATCTGTATCTTTAGTGCCAAAAAATACGATCGTAAATTTTTTGGCCAGTACAATGCCGACTAAAGCTTTGAACGGGAATACTTTGATATTCATCTGGATGAGAAAAAAGCACACCTGGTCAGGACGGCTGATGCAGTCTGTGCTCTTGTTAATGACGATATCAGTCGGCCGGTTCTAAGTGTAATGACGGAATATGATATCAGACTTCTGCCCATGCGCTGTGTCGGATTTAACAATGCTGATCTGGATACGGCAAGAGAGTGGGCACCCAGGTAGCGTGATTATTTCTTAAGGTGATTTACGACGATGGCTAGGAGCCTGACCGAGAATAGACTGCCCTACTGCGGTGGCAGCAAATTGGTCTGAAAATCCGCTTTTGTTCGTCAAATAGCTCGCTATTCTCCTCACAAAACCGAATTTTTATCCTCAATTTTCTGCCGTCCTCGCTACGGGCGCTATTCTCAGTCAGGCTCCTAGCAGCCTGTCGGACTTAAGACTGTCCTACTCGGCAACTGCTCCTGCGTTTCTCTAGCTCCTGCATCCATGCAGTCGTGCGGTTGCAATAAATTGGTCTAAAAATCTCTGTTTCTTCGTCAAATAGCTCGCTATTCTCCTCAGAAACAGAGATTTTTATCCTCAATTTCTTGCAATCCTCGCTACGGACGCTTAAGTCCGACAGGCTGCTAGAGTATCCTCGATTTTGTCAAACCGCTTGTTGTGTTCATCAAACTAAGTAGGAAGTTGTCATTCCCGCGAAGGAGGGTGTCGCAAAACTCTGGTTCCCATGCTTTCAGGCCCTGTGGGTCCCAGCGTGGGAACGAGTTGACTCCCGTCATTCCCGGCTTCATTCTCGTCATTCCCGCGAAGGCGGGAATCCACACTGACTCTCCACCAGAACCATACTGCCCGGTGTCCCCCTGGCCTTGTCATCCCCGGGAAGGCAGAGATCCACCGTTGGCGCTGGATTCCCGCCTTCGCGGGAATGACGACTTCAGAGCATGGGAACGAGTTGTAGCATTGATACTCCTTCGATAGTCATTCTCGCAAAGGCAGGAATCATTCAGCTTGCGTTTAAACCTGCTGGCTAGCACCCACTCTCCCTTTTATACAAGATCCATTAGAGAATTGTCCCCTGCAGAGCACCTTATCTTAACCGCAACTCGGGCTCTGACAGGACCGGGATAACAATACTGGCACAGTCGTCTAGATTTAATGATGAACTGTTAATGTGAACATATCTGCCACAGGCATCTTTTTTAAAGCCAAGAAAACGAATTTTCTCGTCAAACAATTGTTCCTTTTTATTTTCATCTATCTGACTGACTCCAAAAAGTCTCATATTTAATTCAAAAATGTTTAATTGATTTAGAGCAGTATTTGTAGAAGCTTGTAGTATCTCAACCTTTTCCTGATCATTAGATGAATAACATTGATTGGAGATCAATCTAGTATCATGATCGCTGATGCGAGTCATGGTAATTAGATAGTTCGATGGTAAAAGTTTTTCAATTCTATTATCTGTACCACTTTCCTTTTCTTTGGCTATGACCTTGGAATTGCCATCTAACAAGATTGATTTCACCGTTATTACCCGAGAAATTGAATTCACCGTTATTGCCCGAGAAGAAAAATCAATCAATACTTTTTTCGTTATAGCATCAGGATGTAATCCATTGAATAAGTCATGCTCATAAAGCAAATTTGAACTTTCGTCCAAAAATTTGATATTCACTTCATAGTCATCGGGGTTATCGATTTGGAAAAAAATCGGTTATCAACACAAACAGATTCGTTTTCTTCTGAACAAAAACCCGTCACGGCGATAATCAGCATCGCCCAAAAAAATATAGTTTTCATAAAAATCCCTATCATTTAATTAAATCCTCTGTCGAAGGTAGTAGAAAAGATTAAACATTCAAACATTCACAAAAGAACAGTTCGCATCATTAGGGTTTGCTTGCTGTTTAGTGTTGTAAAATTCCTGGCGTTAAAGGCCTGATCAGCGAGACCCGGCCTGCCCGGCTAAACCGGGAGATTCAAATCAAACCACAGCCCGGAAGAGCTGCCATACGTTGGCATAGAAAGGCTATTTTCACTAAAAAATTCCGCTATGATTCTTATCAGTTGCCCAGAGTTTATGGCTGTCAAATGCTCATGCCAGTGAAAAGAGGAACCTGAACCGATCATGAAAATCTGTATCTTTAATGCCAAAAAATACGATCGTGAATTCTTTGACCTGTGCAATGCCGATACCGGCTTTGAACTGGAATACTTTGATATTCACCTGGATGAAAAAACCGCTCACCTGGCCAGAGCGGGTGATGCCGTCTGCGCTTTTGTTAATGACGATCTCAGTCGGCCAGTTCTGACTGTCATGGCGGAGTATGGTATCAGACTTCTGCTTATGCGCTGTGCCGGATTTAACAATGTTGACCTGGATGCGGCAAAAGAGTTGGGTATCACTGTAGCAAGAGTTCCGGCTTATTCTCCCGAGGCCACGGCTGAGCATGCCATTGCCCTGATCATGACCTTGAATCGCAAAACCCATAAAGCATATCAGAGAACCCGGGATGCCAACTTCTCACTGGAAGGGCTGACAGGATTTAACCTCCATGGTCGTGTAGCGGGGGTTATTGGCACGGGCAAAATCGGTCTGGCTGCTGCCCGTATTCTGAAAGGCTTTGGTTGCAAACTGCTGGGGTACGATCCTTATCCGAACCCGGCTTTTGAAGATCTGGGCGGGGATTATGTTTCCCTGAATCAACTGCTGCAACAAAGCAAGCTGATCACCCTGCACTGCCCTTTAACGAAAGACAACGAGTACATGATCAATGAGGACGCATTTAATCAAATGCAACCCGGAGTGTTACTGGTCAATACCAGCAGAGGTAAACTGCTGAATTCAGTGGCAGCAATGGACGCTCTGAAAAAAGGGATTCTGGGTGGACTGGCGCTGGATGTCTACGAAAACGAGCAGGACCTGTTTTTTGAAGACCTGTCCGATGAGGTGATTCAGGACGATGTTTTCAGACGCCTTTCAGCCTGTCACAACGTTATTTTTACCGGCCACCAGGCTTTTCTTACCGAAGAGGCGCTGGTGGCCATTGCTAAAACCACACTGGGCAATGCCAGAGCTTTTTTCGAGGGAAAAGCCTCTGGCAACGAAATAGCCAGAGATGTGCCAGATCAGCATTGAGGTCGGACCAGTGAGGCCCGACCCATATACTCAGTGTTTGGCAGCTTTGAGCGCTTCTTTCTCAGCGTCACTCAAAAAAGAAATGGCCAGACCATTTTCCTGAGCCTGACGGATCTGCTCAGGGGAGAGACCAGCAGCAGGCGCCGCGACTTCATACTCATAGGGCAGCTCAATGCCTTCCACCGCCGGATCATCGGTATTGATAGTGGCTAATACGCCGTGTGCCAGGAATTTCCTGAGCGGGTGCTTTTCAATACTTGGGAAAGTGCTGGTCTGGATATTTGACGTCAGGCAGGACTCAATACCAATGCGGTGCTCGGCCAGGTAATCCATCAGCGCCGGGTCCTCAATGGCTCTGACACCATGGCCAATTCGGGTGGCACCCAGATCACGAATAGCCTGCCATACGCTTTCGGCGCCCACTGCTTCGCCCGCATGAACTGTGACATTCAGGCCAGCATCACGGACCTGTTTGAAGTGCTCGACAAACAGCTCACCCGGTTTGCCGAACTCGTCACCGGCCAGATCAATTGCAACCAGTCTGTCCTTGAAGGCCAGACAGGCATTCAGTTCCTGCTGGCAGGCTTCCTGGCCAAAAGTACGACTCATGATACCGATGAGGTTGGTTTTGACGCCAAAATCACGGCTGCCGGCCTGAACACCGTCCACGACCGCTTCGACCACACCCTGAGGATCAAGGTTGTGAGTCATGGCCATATAGTAAGGGCTGAAGCGCAGTTCGGTGTAATCAATTTGGGCATTCAGGGCGTCTTCAACATTCTCATAGGCGACTCGACGACATGCGTCGTAATCTGCCAGAACCTTTACACCCCAGTCCAGCTTGGCCAGAAAACTCACCAGGTCAGGCTCATTGCTCATAACCCGAACATGGGGAATCAGATCTTCCAGATTATTGGCGGGTAACTCCAGATTGTGCTGCTGGCCCAGCTCCAGAATGGTCCGGGGGCGAATATTACCGTCCAGATGACGATGAATGTCGGTGAGGGGGATGGACTTGTCAATCATGTTAATGCTGCTCTCATCAATTTCAGGGTCCGCGTCTCTTTAGCCCGGGACCATTACAAAATGCGATGTCGGGGGGAATGAATATTACAGGGAATCAGTCATAAGTCTAAGGCGAGAGTAGCGGATTTCCCTATTGGCTGGGGAAATTTTGTCAGAATGGCTAACAACAAAGTTATTCAGGACCAAACAGGGGAACAAGCCGTACTGGCCAGAGTCAAAAGCTATAAGACTTATTGAATTAAATATTGTAAGAGGAGTATTACTATGGCAAATCCATCTGGCGCAGTGGGCCCCCCATCAGCGGCTGGCATGAACGTTCAGACGACACCTAAAATGCCCGCGAAGCCCCGGGGTACTACTGCGATGTATTCATTGCGTCGATGCTGTGAATATAAAGACAAATTAAGCAAGCTAACGACAGATTTCGAGTGGCCAATTGCTCCACTGCCTCTTAGACACTCTTCTGCGAAGGTTGAAAAACATCTGGAAGCCCGGTCGATAGAAGCTGTTTCATCCAGTCAGGGCTCGTTAACCAATCCACAAAAGATTAGCGGGACTACTGAGGCTGGAATTCAGGCTGAGCGAGAGGAAATCGTCGAATGTACGTCGGAGAATTACTCGCGCCTCTGTGAACATAGTCAGCGGTTAAGGAAAATTTTGGCTGTTGCTTTAGAGATAGAAATGGCATTGGATGACGATATCTCCTTCTATCAGAATGCTTTAGCAGGTCCGCATATGGAACAGCAAGAATTACAATCAAAGGCTGTTGCGGTGAATGAGAAACCCAAAATGTATGAGGCCAAAGATATGCAGGCTCTTGAACTGGAGATGAAAATCCTGAACCTTATGCAACAACCTGTAGATAGCAATAAGCCAATGAATCGACCACAGGCCGTGCAAGAAATAAAGTCGCCTGTTGATGAAAAAGTCATGAATTTAGAGAAACGTCTGAAATTAGCTGACAGTCGTATAAAAGATATGCAGTACGAACTTGGCAAAATGCAGAAAGAAAAAGATACATTATCCAAGCTTATTAAGTGGCGGGAAGGTTCTATAGAAGCATACATCCGTCGCGTTGAAGCTGATCATGATATCAAAGAAGAAACCCGGATTGAAAAAGAGAAACAATCCAGACGGGCTGACAAACTGCAGAAAGATTTATCAGCAGCTTATCAACAAATAGATGAATGTAATAATACCATTTTCGAAATCAGGAAAGAAAAAGATGCCCAATCCAGACAATGGGATATCGACAGGGCTGCTATGGAAAGAGAGATTGAAACCCTGAGAACTAGCCTGAGAGCACTCTCGGTTAACAACCCGACGGCAAAGACGAAAGCCTCCCCGTATGCTCGTTAATCGTCAAAACAGTTGTGAATTTTTTAATGTTGTAAAAGGAGTATTACATGATAGGTCCATTTGGCGCAGGAAATCCTTCAGCAAAAACTGACCTCGCTCAGGAGTTACCTAAGACGCACAGAGGCACTGCGATGTTTGCATTGTATCGATGCAGTTATTATCGACAAGCATTACGCAATATTTATCTGAACGGGACCTGCCTGACTTTACCTCCCCCCCCAGAACATTGCACGCTTCTGGAGGGTGGTAAACGTCTACAAAAACGTACGGTGGACGTTTCTTCATCCCTGCAGGAGTCAACTGCATCACAAAAGCTTACCGAAGACAGTGAGGCTGGACCCCGGGCTGAGCTGGAGATAACCCGGGCTGAGCTGGAAAGAATGCATGAACGTATTCAGGGAGATTACCAGCGCTTCTGCAAGCTCCATAAAAAGTTCACTGAAGTTATGGGCCTTGTTGAGGATGCTGAATCGGCATTGATTAAAGACTTTGATTTCTATTATGACCGAGTGTTACTCAGTCTCAAAGAGGATGAGAGGGAGAATGACTCTTACAGACTCCGGCATGAAAAAGCTGTGCTATCCAGACGGAATGAGCAGTTAGAGAAGCAGTTACATGAGAAGAACACAGTGCTTGATGCCAAAGAAAAACAACTGTCTGACATGCAAACCACAAACGTTCAATTGCTTCAAAGGCTAAGAGATATGCATCAAAGGCTAACGTCCGAGGGCGCTGATGTGGTACCCAAAGAGGCGCTATCTCAGCTACAGAATGATCTGCGAGAGACTCAGGCTCTCTTGCAAGAGAGAGAGAATAAAGTGAGTGCCCGGGTTGCAAAGGCTACTCCGAAAGCACTCTCAACTGACAACCAGACGGCAGGGACAGAAGCTGGACCGGACGAGGCTCGTTAACAGGCAAACGGTTTATGAATTTTTGAATGTTGTAAAAGGAGTATTACAATGGCCAACTCACTCGACTTAACAATGAGTCCGCTTGGACATGACCCCATTAGATCTGAGATGCCAAGGGGCCATTCGGACAGCATTGCGAGATATGCATTGCGTCGTTGTTATGTTTGTAAAGATGCATTAGGAAAATTACCGACAGAAGACACGATCATGTCGGGTTTTTCTGCCCCTCCGGAAAATAGCCCTTTTTGTCGTAAAGATCTGGAGTCCCGAGAGGTGGCAGTATCTTCATCTTGTCAGGGCCCGACAACTATTCTGCGAAAAGTAAGCGAGGCCAGTGAGGCTGAAATCGAGGCTGAACTGGAGAAAATGAATGAACGTATTCAGAATGATTACAAGCGCCTTTGTGAGTACCGCTCGCAGTTAATGGAATTTATACAATTTGCTAGGCAGACTGAAACTATATTGGAAGAAGATATTCTCTTCTATACGAAAGCGTTTTTAAGTCTGCCTAAGGATCAGCAAGCATTAGAGGTAACGACTAATGAGCTGCATCAGAAAACCAAAATGTTTGAGGCCGCAGATCAGGAGGTTCGTGAACCGGCTAGAAAATTCCAGAAGCTTACACTACCGCTTGAAGATAGCAAAAAGCCAATGAAGCGACTGCATGACGAGCAAGAAGCAAAGGCGCTTGTTGATGAAAAAATTAAAAATTTAGAGAAGCTTTTGAGTGAATACCATAGTCGTTTATCGAAGATGTCTAGCATCTTTAGCGAAACCGAGAAAGAAAAATATAAAATATCAAAAGAAAATGATTATTATCTGGCGTTATTGAAAAAAGAATATGCACGACGTTCGGATAGAGAAAACCAGATCGTTAGAGAACATGAAGAACAAACTGAGAAACAATCCGAGCGGATTAAAAACCTGAGGAAATGTATAGCAAGATATAAAAGTGACTATCAGAAACAATCCAATAAGATTAAAAGACTGAGGAAGCTTGCAGTACAAAATAAACTTCGCTTCGAGACTGATAAGGCTATCAAAAAAAAACTCAGTGATGAAAAAGATGCGCTATCCAGACGGGTTGAGGAACTAACGAATGAGTTACATCATCAAACCGCACTGCTTGAAGGCAAACAAAAGCAACTCTCCAATACAGTAAGTCAAAATGCTCTTTTTATGAAAATGCTGAAGCGTTCATCTCAATTGAACAGTACCAGAGTGCTTGAATTGATAAAGAGTAAAAAGATGTTCTCTCAGCTTCAGAGTGAGCTGAAAGAGACTCAGTCTCTTTTGAAAGCGAAAGAGGCTGAACTGAGCTCAAGGGATGCTGAATCCATACAGTGGGATATCGACAGGGCAGCGACGAATAAAAAGATTAAAAACCTGAGGGCTAAACTGAGAGCACTCTCAATGGACGACCAGACGACTGATACTAAAGCTACATTGGATGAGGCTAGTTGATAGTCAAAATAGTTGTGAATTTTTAACGTTGTAAAAGGAGTATTACAATGGCAAATCCAACAGGTGCAGCAACCTCTGCACACATAATTGACCAGAGTGTTCGGATCAAAGATATGATGTCCGGCGACGATCCCGCCAGCGTTGCAGAATATTCATTATATCGATGCAGTGCTCTTACAGAGCCATTAAGCAAGATGCGTAAAGGGATCACTGTGGAAGGGTTACCTAAACCCCCTTCGCAGTGCCATCTTTTGAGTGATTTTAAATGTCTGGATCGTCGGACGGTGTCAGCGCATCCATCCCTCGAGGATAGTACTGAGGAGATGCCAAGCGTTTTAAGCAGGATTAACGTAGGCACAAGAAGCGTTTTAAACAAGATTAACGAAGCCAATGGCTATGGAATCTGGGCTGAACTGGCAAATATGGATCAGCAAAGAAGGGCGTACTACCATCGCCTCTGCCAGCTTCACAGTCAGCTCTGTGAATCTCTGAATGTCGCTCAACAGGTTGAAAACTTATTAGAAAACGATATTTCTTTTTATATCGAAGTGTTACAAGGTCAGCATAAGGGTCAGGAAGAATTACCGGTAATGGGCAGTAAATTCTCTCAGGCTTTGACTGCACACTTAGGTTCTCTTGAGAGTGCGCTAGATCAGAAGACGAAAACGCTTGAAGCCCGAAATGAGCAATTTCATGAAATGGATAAAAAAATCCAGGAGCTTACGCAGCAGACTGTACTTAGCAAAAATACAGCGTTTTCGGTAGCGGACGAACAAGTCAGAACCATTCAAACTAAGGAATTATTCAAAGAATTAGATGACCAGCTGAGTCTATCTCGTAAGCGTTCAGCTCTGATGCGGGAAGAGCTTAAGGAAGTTGGAATAGAAAGAAAAGAGGCTCAAGCTGCCCTTCGCAGTTTCGAAGCTGGAAAACATGTGAGCATGGAAGATTTTAAGAAGTTGAAGGCGGATTTAGCACAAGCTCGTGGCGATCAGCATATTTTAAAAATAATAAAGAAAGATAGAGATGAACTATTCGGAATAGTTAAAACGCTGCAGGATGAAAAAGGTAAACAATACGAAGAATTTTACAGGACGAAGCAGAAGTTATTAGAAATTAGAAGGTTCTCAAATAATCAGCAAGTTGAATCAGAAAAAATGCAAAAAGCAATGCAAGAAAAAAACAATGTGTTGTCCAGACGGGTTGAAGGGCTGGAGGCAGAGTTAGCAGAAGCTCGTCGTTGTTCAGATGCTCATCTGGCTCTTTTAAAAAAAATGCGGAAAGAAAAAGCTCAACAATCCAGGGGAGCGAGCCAACGTGAGAATGAGTCAGATCCAAAAACCACAGAGCGTGACGACATTCAGGGGGAACTGTTTGAACTGGAACTTGAAAACAATCATTTGATGAGCCAGTTGGCCTGTAGAGAACAAAGTCTCAGAGCTGAAAAAAGAATGCGCTCTCAGCTTGAGAATGAGCTGGAACAGACCCGGTCTCTTTTGCAACAGAAAGAAGATGAGGTGATCGCCTGGGTCAATCAATCGAGACAGTGGAACACCGCCAGGGCGGCTATGGAAAGAGAGATTGAAAATCTGATGGATAAACTGAGCATGCTATTACAGAACAACCAGTCAGAGGAGATGGAAGTTTCCCTTAATAGTTAAACGGTTTATAAATTTTTTAATAGTGTAAAAGGAGTATTACTATGACTTACCCAATTAAATCACCAGCAGTACCTTCATTTGTATCTGACCCCAAGGTCAATGAAGATGTTGCGATGTCACCTGAAGCACCTCGCAAATGTGCGGACAGTTCTGCAGTGGATTCATTGCATCGATTCTCTGCTGTTATAGATACATTAAGCCTGTTGCGCGAAGGCATGACCGCGGAAAAGTTGCCTGACCGTCCTGATTATTGCCATCTTCTTTACGGTGATAAAAGTCTGATGTCACGGAAAGTGGTAGCTTCTTCACTGCGGTATGACTCGTCAACCGATTCAGAAAAGCTAGAAGACAGAGAGGCTGAAATTCTGACTGAGCTGGGGAGAATGGACAGACGAACTCAGGAGGATTATCAGCAGCTCTCCAGGCTCCATAGTCAGCACTCTGAGGCTATGGATGTTGCTCTAAAGACTGAAACGGAATTGAAGATCATTTTTCCCTTCTACAACAGTGCGATGGAAAGGCAGCATCATGATCAGCAAAAAATAGGGTCACTGTTTGGTAAGTTGCAAGAACAATACAAAATCCTTGACACCAAAGATGAGGAAGTAGGTGAACTGGTTAGAAAAAATCAGGATCTTACACGAGAGCTTGAAAGCAGCAGAAATAAATTGTTCAAGTTGCAGAATGTGGAAGACATAATCATTCGTAAAGATGCATCAGTCAGACTGTTAGAGAACAGTTTAAGAGAAGCTAATCTTCGTCTAACATCGATGCAGAAAGAGCTTAATACACTCCGGCAAGAAAAAGCTGAAAAATGGCAACCTGCTGACAAGCAGGATAAGGATTTAGCAAAAGACCAACCTGATCCAAATGTTGATAAGGATACCTTAAGCACAATCCTTAAAGAAAAAACTGCACTATCCGAACGGATTGAAGATCTGGAGAGACTTTTAGAAGACGCCAGGGATCGCTCGAAAGCTGCTGAAGATCTCGTGGCCGGTACGAGGAATACAATGAATCAAAAAGACAAACAGCTTCGGAAACTGAAGGAGAGTCTGAAAAGTGCTGATCGTAACGCAAGTGAGCATGCAAACGCAGTAAAAAAGGGGCATGCAGAAAAACACAGGCTATCCAGCCAGCTTAAAGCTCTGGAGAAGCATTTATCAATTGCTCAGCAAGCAACAGATCATTATCAGAAAAAGGCTATCGATGCCCAGATAAAATTAATAGAGCAATCCAGACGGATTGAGCAACTTGAGAATGAGTTACGCCAGAAGGGCATAGCAGAGACAGAAGCCTTACCGGATCAGGCTCGTTAACAGTCAGACGGCTTATGAATTTTTGCATAGTGTAAAGGGGGTAATACAATGGCAACACCAGCAGGCACAGCAAACCGACCGCTCGAATCTAACATTTTGGTTAATCAAGATGTTGAGTTGGCATCTGAGTTGCCCAGCAACCATACGCGCCATACTGCGATCTATTCATTGCATCAATGCAAAGCTCTTACAGAGATATTAAGCAAGATGCGCGAAGCTACGATCGTGGAAGCCTTGCCTGAACCCCCTGTGCCTGGCCGTTTTAAAAGTCTGAAGTCGCGGACAGTGGCAGTTTCTTCATTCTGGCAACGTTCGCCAACCGATTCAGGAAAGTCTGTCCAGGCCAGTAAGACTGAAATCCTGGCCGAGCTGGATAAAATGGATGAGTGTCTTCAGCAGTATTATCAGCGCATCTGCCAGCTCCATAGCCAGCTCACTAAAACGCTGGAAATTGCTTTGCAGACAGAAACGGCATTGAGCGACGATATTCCCTTCTATGAAGAAGCGTCTAAAAGCCAGCATAAGGAGCAGCAAGAATTACAGTTAATGGCTGATAAATTGCAGAAACAAACTAAAATGCTTGAAGCCAAAGATCGTGAAGTCCATGAACTGGGTGCAGACATCAGATTTCTTAGAGAACAGGCTAAGATTAGCAAAGAGCATTTGAACCGAGCTTGTGACCAGCAATCAATTAAGGCGATTGCTGATGAAAGAGTCAGAAAATTAGAGAATGTCATAAGAAATGTTAATAGTAATTCAACATCGATTCAGAAAGAAATTAAAACCATCCGGGAAGAAAAAAAGCAGTTGGATGATGCCTTTTCCAAAATCGGGCTGAAAAAATTTTCGGATCCCCAACAGATTCTAAAGCTGTTGCAGGATTTAGAGTCAGCTAATCGCATCGTAAAGTCTTCTCGAGATCAAAATGAAAGAATAGTTCAGCTAGAAGAATTGAATAACAATCAGAGCAGGGATTTGCTAGAAGTTCGAAGGCGCTTAGAAGAGTCTGAATCTTACGTACTAAGAATCAGTGCAAAAAATGCTGATCTATCCCGTCAGAATGAGCAACTGAAGAGTCAATTAGCCAAAGCTAATCCTGGCTCCGAAAGAAAAATCCATGAAGACAAAGGTGCGCTAACCAAACGGGCTGAGAAGCTGGAAAAGGATTTAGCAGAAGCTAACCGTAACTATCAGGAATCCATAAGAACAATCCGGGAAGAAAATGCAGTTCTTAATCGTGGCTATCAAGAAATCATAAGAAGAATGCAGGAAGAAAAAGACTTACTTGATCGTGCCTATCAAGAGACCATAAGAATAAACCAGGAACAGGCTGACCATCTAAATTGGCGTATATCAAAAGCTCAACATACTGCAGGTTCTCATCAGGATGACGATATCAGAGCCCGTTTAGAGCGATTGGAACAATCAAGACCGACTGAGCAGCTTGAGAATGACTTACGCCAGAAGGCCACCATGCTTAAAGCCACACAAGAGCAACTGTCTGAAGTTGAAAGTCAAAAAGCTCATATGCTGAAGAAGTTAAAAAATATGCATAAAAAGCTCACTGCCAAGGGTATTGATGTGGTACCCAAAAATACACTGACTGAGCTTCAGAATAACCTGCAACGGACCCAGTCTCTTTTGCAACAAAAAGAGGATGAAGTCACTGCCTGGGTCAACCGATCCCGACAGTGGGAGACCGACAGGGCAGCTTTGGAAAGGGAGATTGAAACCCTCAGAGCCCAGCCAGGCAGGTTTATACAGAACAACCCGACAAGCGGAGATGAAAGCCCCCTGATCAGGCGGGCTGATAGTCAAACGGTTTAAGAATTTTTTAATGAAGTAAAAGGAGTATTGCTATGTCCAATCCAATACACAATCCCGCAAGAGCATTGACTGAATCTCAATTTTTGGGGAGAGAAGGGGGGCGGATAACACGAGAGAAACCCGGCAAGAATCCAGGTCAAGCTGTGGAGTACGCATGGAGACGCTGTCGTGCCTCTAAAGGCAACTTAAGCATGGTGCTGGCAGGAAAGACGGTATCAACCTTGCCTGCCCGGCCCGAGCATAGTCGTTTTGTGAATGGCGGTAAATCTCTGGGGGACCGGACGGTAGGGCTGGAGCCGTCTGCATCCTGGTTCGGTAGTTTTTTGCCAACCTGTTCGCTTCAGCCTGCCCAGGCCAGCGATGCTGAAACTCAGGCTGAGCTGAAGAAAATGGATGAGCGCATTCATGAGTATTACCAGCTTATCTGTCAGCTCCATAGTGACTACTGTGAAGTTTTGAAAGCTGCGCAACAGACTGAAGATGCATTAGGTAACGATATTCCCTTCTATGAAACCGTGTTAGAAAGTCAGCGCAAGGATCAGCAATCGTTACAGCTAATGGCCAATGAACTTCTGGATGAGTTCGAAACATTAAAAGACAGCTTCCTTGCTGATATCCAGCAAAGAGATCAGAGACATTTGCAAGCTTATGATCAAGATCCTTCAAAAGCTAACTTCGCGCAGGCTTTGATTGCCCACGTTCGCTCACTTGAAGATGAGCTGCGTCAGAAGACCCTGTTGCTGACAAATAAAGATGAGGAAGCTCATGACCTGGATAGAAAAAATCAGGAGCTTACACGACAGGCTGAGTTTAGTGAAAAACAAATGATTCAGGCGCTGACCGAGCAAGACAGAATGGGACGTGTTAAAGAGGCAGCTGGCACACTAGAGACGAATTTGCATGAGGCTAGTCGTCGTTTAAAAATTTTCCAGAACGCCATTGATAAACTCCACAAAGAAAAAAATGCAGAATCCACAAGGGCTGACAATCTGAAATTCCAGCTAAATCAGGTCACAGCCCAGTTACGGGAAAGGACCAGGAAGGAAGGGCAACAGTCTGAAACAGAGCTTGAAAACATTCGCTTGAGGAGGCAGTTGGATAATGCACAAAGCAGCCTTAAATCAGTATCAGAACCTTTAGAGAATTTTGCAGCGTTGCAACTCAGAAGTGAACAGTTAGAGACGCTGACAAAAAATCAGACGCAAGATTTGCAGAGAATCAGGGGTGAGCGAGATCAGGCCCATTCGAGAGTTGTGGCTATTGAAGAACAGTTGAAAAGCCACCACGCAGAAATGAAGCAAGTCATGGATGAGACAAAGAAAGCCGAAAAAGGCCTGAACCAGCTGCAATCTCAGATTCAACGGCTGCAAGCCCAGCTCGTCGAAGCACGAGAGCACAATGAAAAATTGCAGGCCGACAAGCTGTCTTCTGACACTGAGGTGCGTCAACTCAGAACACGTTTCGCCAGTCAGGTCTCTGATGCACGAATCAAGGCCAGCCAGGCCAATATCCAGCTTAATATGGAGTTAAAAGAGAAGAAGAAGCAGCTTGAGAAAGAAAGAGCTCATTACCACGAGCTGTCGGCTCAGCTTGAGTTCCTGAACGGTGCCATGAAAAAGGAGAATGAAAAAGCATCCGGGTATTTTGAAAAAAGTCAAAGGCTGGAAGAGAAATTCAGACTGGGTAAAGAGCGGTTAACCGAGCTTGAATCTCAAAAAACGCAGCTGAAAAAACAGTTAAAGGATACCCAAATTCAGCTTAAAGGCTCTAACGGTCGTGTTTCAGCCCTGGAAGTTCAGCTGGGTCAGCAAAACACGGAACTGGAGCAACTCAGAGCCAAGGGAGTTGAACAGAAAGCCAACAAAGAGACGCTCGCTCAGGTTCAGACTGACCTGCGACAGACCCGGTCTCTATTGCAAAAGGCTTCTTCGGAAGAGACAAGTGCCAGAGAAGCACTGCAAAAGAAAGAGCATGAAGTGAGAACCTGGATCGCTCAATCCAGGGAGTGGAATACCGCCAGGGCAGCTCTGGAAGGAGAGGTAGCTGCCCTGAAAGCCGGATTGCAAACAATCTTACAAGAGCAGCGTAGAGCGGAAGTAGAATTCGCCCAGCAGGCCAGGAGCCTTGAGGATCTGGCAAAGTCGCTGCTGGCATCAGAAACAAAGCTGAAACTGGCTTCCAGAGAGGCTCAGTCAGCCCGGAGCTCTCAAACCCAGCAGATTGAATCGCTGACTGTTGAGGTCTCTGAACTGAGGCGTCTCAAAGAGAAAGCTGAAGATGCATTGCTGACATTCGAGACCCGGTTCAAGGAGGACTATAGCCAGTCTGAGCGCAGTGTGAGTGAATTGAATCAACAGCTCATTGCCTTGAAAGCTCAGCTGAGCAACGTTTCCGAAGCGGAGCAGAGAGCGATCGGTGAAGTAGCGCAGGCGAAGTCAGACTGCAAAAAGTTCAGGAGTGATGCTGTTCGTCTTGAGCAACAGGTAGACAGGCTCACCAGAGAGGTCTATCGACTCAGGGATGAGCAGAAGAAGGCCAAAATAGAACTCGGGAAAGAACGGCTTGAGTTGAGAAGTGAGGTAGCAACGCTGAGGGAGAAAGCTTCAAAAGCGGATATTATTGAGCAGGAGCTGCAGCTTAAGCAAAAGGCCTTCTCCGATCAAAAAGCTCAGTTTTCCCAGACGGAAAGTGCACGCAAGGCTCAGCTTGAGCGGCTCAGGCAGGATCTGGACGAGTCCAATCAAAAGCTTCATGAAGAAGAGGCGGCTAAATTAGGCTTTCAGCTGGATTACAATTCTGCCAAAAGCCATTTGGAACAGTTGCAGCAAGAGCACGCTGAGGCCATGGCTGAAATTGACAGGTTGAAAGTCTTGTTAGAAAACAGTGGGCAGGTGCCAAGGACTGGTACCGGTTTTGATTTCCGGGAGTCCGGCGTCGAGTTCGACGATCAGGGAGCCTATGTCAGTCTCAGTACCGCCACACATCAACCCAATTCTTTACTTCAACCTCTTTCTGTGACCGGTGAAACAAGGTTGACCGATCTTCAGGCTCAGGGTCCTCGAGGTGTTTCTCGCTTTCAGTATCAGGAGCTTATGAGGAAGAAAAATGAGTTGGAGCAGCAGATGTCAGACCTCAGGGAGGAACTCAAAATGGCTCAGGATCAAAAGAGAGACTATAAAAAACGAGTCAGTGAGGCCGCCCTGGAAGTGGCAGATATCAAAAAACAGCTGAAAGAGGTTAAGGCAGAAAGTGAGCAATTTGCGCACATTGCCAGCGATCGGGCAGAAGAAGAGAAAAAGTGGCGTGAAGAGGTCGGTAAACTGACCAGAGCAAAGGCGCAGATTGAGCTTGAGAAACAGACTCAGGTGGATGAATCTCTTGAATTTGCCGATAAAACCGTGCTTCGAAATGCTGAACTGGAGACAGAGGCGGGGTACTTGAGAACCCGGTTGGAGGATCTGGAATACCGTCTGGAAAAAGAAATGCCTACTGTTATGCAGGAAAATGAGAATCTGACTCTGCAAAATGAAGCCTTCAAGACGGCACTTCTTGATGTGGTTGGTTTATTCAGAGAGAAGCTGTCTGAAGCGGATCAGCAACAACTTGAAGACAAGCTTTTGAAGATACAGTCACTGCTGTTGCCGCCACAGCAGTAAAATACTGCCTTTGAGGTCAAAAAGCCATCGACGAAAACCAAAGCCGCCAAAACAGGGCTATATGGGCGGCTTTTTCGAAGCGGTAGACGCGCAAATGTCGACTAGCCTTGAAACCAGTAACCCGCAAGCAAGGGGTTAGCTGATGTCACCTTGAGTGTGTCGCCATTCGCCTCAAGAGTTTCTGGTTCTATCATCGCCATTTCGTCTTGATTAAAGCAGGAGCCAGCGTCGAATTTGATTTCATTGGGTCCCATTTTTTGTCCTGACTGCATGCAGTCTGGCAGCTCAAAATAGACCTGCTCTCCAGATTGAACAATGGTCAAGGTACCACCAGTGGAATTACTGTATGTGCCGCTCACATTTTCAATTGCGATCCAGTCACTCGGACTGTGCATTCTGAGTTCAAACGAGTCTTCATTAGACTCGCAACGGTATACATCACCGAGCTGACACTGAATATTACCTTGATTGAAGCTCAGACTAGTCGTTTGTTCGTCATAGTCTCCTGTGTAAACTGTAGACGACTCATCAGCTTCAGTTACAGTGAGATAGAACGCGCCTTCGTTTACAGTGAGCCCGAGATGCACGGGTTCCTGATCGACTAGCTGGCTGCCCACATATTGACCCTGATATTCGGACACAAAGTCGCTTTGACTCATAGTCGAGGTCCCGTCCGTGCTATCGTTACAGCCCGCCAGGACTGAAGTGGCAGCACTCAGCAGTATAAGCTTTTTCATGCTGTCTCCTTAAAACAGTTCGTTTAGCATGTATCGAACCCACTCAGACTTGGCAACAGAGCCTTGAACATTGGCTTGAATCGTGCTGATGGTGACATAACCCTGACCGACAGCAATGCCCTCACTGTTTTCAGACTGATCGGCGTAGTCAGCGTCAGAGTCCATGCTGATACCTGCTTTGTCCTTATACAATTCTTTGGCGATGGACATGGCTTCTTCCATGGTCAGGCTTGGATCATTTTCTATCAATTCCATAGCCACATAACCCATGAGCATGTCACTTGATGACAAGTCGTCAGTGAACTTGACGATCATGTTATCGTGGCCTGCATTCCAGCCTACTTGTGTGTCTTTGAATCCGCGATGATTGGCAGGATCTTCAGGAATGTTAACATTCAGGCCAGTGAATTTTGGGAGTATAGGCGCCCCATCTTTTGTTTGGCTAACCAGCTTATCAAGCAGTTCTATAACAACGTTAGCAACATGAGGCGCTTTCTCTGCCTCACCGTCATAAGCGCTGACGGCGATGGCAGGAATACCACGTGCGATAGCTGCGTTTGTTGCACCCAGCGTGCCGGACATGTTGGTCGAAAAGCCAACATTGTTACCCTCATTGGGACCGGAAATAACCAGGTCAGGCTGTTTACCCCAGCGTTCGTTAGCGAACACATCAATGCCGTACAGCGCAGCCATAGCCGGTGTGCCCTCGACATATTCTTCAAATGCAACGCTTGTGTCTGTGTCACCGACACAAACCTGATCATTATCGATTTGCGTGCGATCTACCGAGACAGACTTCATAAAGTGGATGGCACCACCTTTACCACTTTGCCCCGTGCACGGTGCCGACATAATAACGTCATGGCCTGCCGCTTTGAGTGCAATATGAAGCGTCTGAATATTGGTTGTGGACCAGCTGTCATCGTTGCTTAAAACAATATTCAGTGCGTTTGCCTGAGCACTGACCCCTAAACCGATTGCGAATGTCAACGCAGCAAATTTAGTTTTCATCGTATTTCCCTTTGTGTGCTTGAAAGTCGACAACCAAGCTAAAAGGGATAGATGACGGTTATGTTAAAACAAGGTTTCTATACTTTTAGAGATATCTATAAAATTAATCGATTGTTTTTATTGAAAATTTATTATTAATCAGCATGTGTTGATAGCGACCAGTTTTTGGGTCTCTGCTTTTTACGAACAAGTAGGCCTGAGCCAAATCACCAAAGTGTGCCTTCATTTCGTCTTTAATCTTGTTCCGGTTTTGGTCAAGCGTCCTGGCTTTCAGACCGTGTTGCTCCAGCTCATTGATTGCTCGCGCATGTCCACCATAGCAACGCATGATCTGCGCTAATTCGCGTCCTTTATATGTATCGGGCTTGCTACCGCACGGGTTGATATAAGCAGGCAGTCCATCCAAACTGCGCCTGGCATACCAGTAGTAATAGAAAAACGGGGTTTTAGACATTTCAAGGGTATCGTTACCGATAGTAACAGTGTGTCTGGTAAGGTTGAGCGTGGCTTCGGTATCGGAAGAAACATGAGGCAGTGCTGGCTCAGTGTTTTTCGTGAGTGGGCCACTCGTCTCACTGCTATCTGCTGTTATTTCCTGCTCCCGGCTAATAGGCTTATCCTCTGGTACTGTATTGGATATTGAGTTAATCCGGGCCGGTTTGCCTGTCCGATGCAATTGGAGATAGAAAAAGAGCCCTGCAAAAGCACTAAGCGTTGCCATTATTGTCAGAGCTACCCGAGAGTGCACGACAGCAATTTGCCAATTCAGACCAAAAGCCTGCTTATTTAAATAGAATGATAAATCTGAGCCTTCCGGGGAGGGTTTTGGAGTTAGAGATATCTCTAAAACCTCAATATCACTAAACATCGAGATATTCGCCAGCGACACTATATTCGCGTTCTCTATCCATGTTTTCAATATCATCGCACTGCGTTTTAAAAGTTCCTCCTTATTGTAACTATTTATCAGGGCGGCGTTGAGTGCGTCCGACAAATACTGTTCAAGAGCAGACTCAACCACATATTTAAGTGCTAGCTGGTTAGCATGGCATAGCAATGCGAATATTAGACAGGTGATGACCAGTGAAAGTGCAACTGAGCGGTATTGATTTGAGATGGCGAGATATGTATTCATAGTCGTAAATAATGTGCCGCTATGAGCAGGCATCTGTTGCCATAGTAGTTTTGTTTAGCAGATTACCCATGACAGGAGACTCTTGGTGTCTCTTGAGTAAAGATTGACTGGCTTCACATCTAAGAGTTTGATTCAATGCTTTGGAGAGGTACCAGCTTCCCGCAGAAGGGATGGTTTTCAGTTCAAAACGCTGTTCAGTTGGCCAGTCGGTGAGTTCAGGCTCAATGCCGATAGCGGGAATAAAATCGACTTGTTTTTCGACAAATGCTTCAACCAGGTCAGCTCGATGGTTGAACAACTTTGTTTCACTGTTATTAAGGACAACGCCGTGTTTTTTGAGCTCGATTTCAGGTACGAGAAAACCAGACTGACTGCGTTTATCATCCAGCAATCCAATACTGCGTTTGTATAGTGTCGCGGAAGATAGTTGATAAATGGGTATGTGGCCGTATAGATAGATGGTATAGGCTGGCAGCACTAAGGTTTCTTCATAGAGAGATTGCGTGTCGGGAGCAAGGCCATTGAGCACTCGAGGTCGGCTGAATAGGAGATCAAAACGTTGGGATATTAGATCATCAGACGTAAAATGCTCTCTCGGCTTCCAAGATAATTCAACCCGAGCGAAGTCGCTTCCCGATAACACTGATTCACAGAAAAAAGCCGCCATAGCTTCCGCTTGCCAATCTGAAGGGGTATAAATACGAAATGTCTTGTCACCCACAGATGCATCTACCTGGCAACTCAGCTGGTTGAGATTGATAGGGCCTGTCTGCAAAATAGAAAGCGGTAGCACAAGCAATGTGCCTAAGAACAATGAGACAACGAAGGAGCCCCATTGGGCCGAACGAAAAAAGGTATTCCTGTGCATAGTTCTCCCTTGAGTGTCAGGGAAGAGTAGACGACAAATGTTACGTCTGAGTGACTAAGAACCAAGCGCCAGACCTAACGCGCGGTCCTCTGTGGGGGACAATATCGAGACAAAGCTTGATGAAAGGGTGAATAGGTGGCCGATAGCAGGTATTCTGCAAGCCCATTACCTCAAGCACTCACCTTTCGTGCAACGCACCCATTCACTTGCAAAGCCTCTTAAAACCTCTCTTGGCTGGCATCAATCCCGTATTGACCTTATTGCGCTGGTTATTTTTGGCCTCATCCAGATGGGTTCAGTCAACCTGTCTCGTATTGCCCGAACTATGGGGCACGGTACCGAGATCGTCTCCAGGCGTAAGCGTCTCAGGCGCTTCTTCGCCCGGAATGGCATGGAGCTTGACGATATTGCATGGTCGTTGATTGGATGGTGCCCGAAGGGAGCTGGGTTGTCTGTCTGGATCGCACCAAATGGGACTTTGGCCAGTTCAAAATCAACACCATGATGGTCGCTGAGCAGGAGGTCGTCATTCATGCGAAGGAGGCTGTCGCAAAACTCTAACAACTCGTTCCCACGCTCTGCGCGGGAATGCATATCTCTCCTGAAAAGCGGACTCTAAAGCGTGAGACAGGTATGGGTTCCCATGTTGGAGCATGGGAACCAGGGTAAGCCAGTTTGAGCAGTTGCAGCAAAAGCACGCCGAGGCCATGGCTGAAATTGACAGGTTGAAAGTTTTGTCGGAAAACAGTGGGCAGGCGCCAGGGGCTGACCCTGGTTTTGATTTCCGGGAGTCCGGCGTCGAGTTTGACGATCAGGGAGCCTATGTCAGTCTCAGTACCGCCACACATCAACCCAATTCTTTACTTCAACCTCTTTCTGTGACCGGTGAAACAAGGTTGACCGATCTTCAGGCTCAGGGTCCTCGAGGTGTTTCTCGCTTTCAGTATCAGGAGCTTATGAGGAAGAAAAATGAGTTGGAGCAGCAGATGTCAGACCTCAGGGAGGAACTCAAAATGGCTCAGGATCAAAAGAGAGACTATAAAAAACGAGTCAGTGAGGCCGCCCTGGAAGTGGCAGATATCAAAAAACAGCTGAAAGAGGTTAAGGCAGAAAGTGAGCAATTTGCGCACATTGCCAGCGATCGGGCAGAAGAAGAGAAAAAGTGGCGTGAAGAGGTCGGTAAACTGACCAGAGCAAAGGCGCAGATTGAGCTTGAGAAACAGACTCAGGTGGATGAATCTCTTGAATTTGCCGATAAAACCGTGCTTCGAAATGCTGAACTGGAGACAGAGGCGGGGTACTTGAGAACCCGGTTGGAGGATCTGGAATACCGTCTGGAAAAAGAAATGCCTACTGTTATGCAGGAAAATGAGAATCTGACTCTGCAAAATGAAGCCTTCAAGACGGCACTTCTTGATGTGGTTGGTTTATTCAGAGAGAAGCTGTCTGAAGCGGATCAGCAACAACTTGAAGACAGGCTTTTGAAGATACAGTCACTGCTGTTGCCGCCACAGCAGTAAAATACTGCCTTTGAGGTTAAACGGCATCTATTGAACAGATGTCGTTTTTTTCAGCTCTAATACCAATCGAACTTTCTAACCACCCGGATTGCCGACGCAATGGCGTCATTCAGTGACAGCAAACAATCAATCTTTCTTCCGTAGTTCGGTTATTTGCACCGTACCCTCTTCAGTAACAGTGAACACATGGCTGCCATCGCGGCTGAAGCTGGCTGTGACAAGACGACTATCATGGGAAATGATAGCTTTTTCGACCCATGTCCCACGGGTCTGCTGACCAATGATTTTAGTGGTTTTGTCCTTGCTGATAGTTAGCACGTGGCGGCCATCAGGGCTGAAACTGGCCAAAAAGACCTCCTGTTCATGAAAAAGTATGGCTTGACGAATCCAAAATCCATGGGCTCCCAGACCATAAATGCATACCGTACCAAAGGTTGAGTGAGACGAGGTACTTCCGGCGCCCACCACATAGCGGCCATCCGGGCTGAAGCTGACAGAGACGACCCGGCTAATATTGCGAAAGATGATTTGTTGCCTCCATGATTCATCGGCATTCTCGCTATAGATTTCTGACTCTCCATAACGATTGAGGGTAACCCAATGGCGGCCATCGGGGCTGAAGGAGACGGTGGCTGATTCGACATCAGCCCTGTGGGAAATCTGTACCCATGATCCATCAGCTGCCTTGCCATAGATTTTTGGCTTGTCATATCCAGCGGTTATTACCAGATGGCGGCTATCAGCGCTGAAGCTGGCTTTCACTTGAGGACTTCTCTGGCGACTGGAACCTGTTTCTTCCCATGATTCATCGTCTTTCAGGCTATGAATTTTTATCTCGTGACCCCAACTGGCGGTCACCAAATGGCGGCCATCGGAGCTGAAGGTGGCTGATGTGACTATATTGTGATGGCGAATGATGGCTTTTTGTTCCCATGATCCAGTGTTACTCAGACTATGGATGTGCGCCGTCCTATCGTGACTGATGGTCACCAAATGGCGGCCATCGAAGCTGAAGATGGCTGATGTGACCTTATCGTGATGGCGAATGATGACTTTTTGTTCCCATAATCCGGTGTCTTTCCGGCTATGGACCTGCGCCGTCCTTTCGTTAAAGTTGGTCACCAAATGGCGTCCATCGGGACTGAAGGTGGGCGACATCAGATTACGTCGATGTTTAATGGTGGTTTTTAGCTCCCATGATCCATCGCTCCCCAAGCCAAAAATTGTTGCCGTGTTGTCCTGACTGGCAGTCACTGCATGCTGACTATCGGGGCTGAAGGTGGCTGAACTGATAGGATGATCATGAATGATGTGTTTTTTTTCTGGCCATGATCCATCATCCTCATGACCGAAGATTTTCACCGTCCTATGAGAATTGAACACCATCAGATGACGGCCATCATTACTCAGGGTGGCTGAACGGGATTGGTAATTTCTTTCAATGATGGTTTTTGTATCCAACTTGAATGTTTTGTATTGAGACATAAGTACAGTCTTGGTGAAAAATAGCAGAGCAGGTACAGAAGCACCCGTCTTTTGGAGATGGGTAAGTGACGTCAATAAGGCCTTATCGTTCGTAAACGACCCAAGCCAATCATGGACTTGTTGATTACTTTTTGTAGTGATGGTTTTTCTCAGTTGATACTGGTGTGATAAAGGAAACCGACGAAACCACGCTTTTGCCAGGGCGTTATCGCTTTTAATAGCATCGCGAAAGTGGGTGCATACCTGTTTTAAGCGGTGAATATCCCGGAGCGACAAATATCTGAAGATGAGGGAATATGATGTTGTGGATAATAAATGCAGCAAAGATTGTATCTGCCTGTCAGGTACAGTGACGGACCTGTCGGCATGGATAGCAGTGGTTGTTGCCGATTGAGCTTGCTCGGGTGGTGGTGAGGGTAAATCTGTAATTTCGAGCTTGTTATTTATAGAATTCATAGTGTTTTTTACTTAAGTCAGGATTTCCTTTCGACCAGTTACGACATTTAAAAATTGATTTTGGTAATTAGATTGGGTTTTGGAATAAAAGTTCATAAAAATTTTTTGAGCAAACATTTAAAAAGACACCCATAAATTTGCTTTACCATCCACCTGGTCTACTTTTTCACCCATCATTTAAAAAGACACCCATAAATTTGCTTTACCATCCACCTAGTCTACTTTTTCACCCATCACTGATTTTTTACCCAGACAGGTGAGTTCATGGCTCAGGCCCGCAATACTCTGATTGACCCCGGTTCAACGCCCTATTACCACTGCATAGCAAGATGTGTTCGTCAGGCTTACCTCTGTGGAGAGAACCACCTGACTGGCAAGAACTACGAGCATCGCCGCCAGTGGGTGGTGGATAAACTCCGGGAACTGGTTTCAGTCTTTGCTATCGAAGTCTGCGCTTACGCTGTCATGTCGAATCATTATCATGTGGTTTTGCACATCAATCAGTCATCTGCCAGAGGCTGGTCACGGGACGAAGTGCTTCACCGTTGGACGACCTTGTTTACAGGCCCACTTCTGGTACAAAGGCATTTGGCTGCTGACAAACTGGGCAGCGCTGAATTGGCCCATATTGATGAATATGCTGAGGAATACCGACGTCGTTTAACGGATATCAGCTGGTTTATGCGCTGCCTGAATGAATATCTTGCTCGTGAGGCCAACAAAGAAGATGAGTGTAAAGGACGCTTCTGGGAAGGTCGCTTTAAAAGCCAGGCATTGCTGGACGAAGCAGCGTTACTGACCTGCATGGCCTATGTTGACTTGAATCCGATTCGGGCAGGAAAGGCAGAAATACCGGAAGAGTCGAACTACACGTCGATTCAGGAACGAGTGGAGCAGGTTAAACATTCTGAGACTAAAAAACAGCCGCTGACCCTGAAACCTTTCTGTTTGCAGGGACAGGAAGCGGACGTTGCCCTTCCCTACCTTCTTCACGACTATCTGGAACTGGTTGACTGGAGTGGCCGCATTGTCAGGACAGACAAGAAAGGTTCCATCCCGTCGTGTACCCCTCCTATTCTTCAAAGACTGGAAATTGATCCGGATGAGTGGCTGAAAACCATGCAATGGAATAATCGTTTTTATCGGGCAGTTGGCCGTCTGGAGGCGATGAAGGCCTTTGCACTTGAAGCCGGACAGAAGTGGCTTCGAGGTTTAAACGCCTGCAGTCGTTTGTACCTGACAGGTTAGTGTAGAAGTCAGTTAAGACGTCAAAGACCCTCTCTTTATCTCTTCGACTTATGTCGGAATGGATTTGCATTGTCTGAATTATGGCTTGGACAGCCTTTGTTCGTTGGATGGCGCTGTGTGTCTCATTGATACGCTACTTGAGGATAGATTTTCTGATCCTTTTTGGGAATACAGTTTTTGAATGTCTTGTTTTTTTATGGGTGTCTTATTTTTTTTTATCATGGGTGTCTTATTTTATTGTTTTTGAATGTCTTGTTTTTTTATGGGTGTCTTATTTTATTTTTTTATTTTATTTTTATTTTATTATTTTAATTTTTTGACGAGGCTGTTTTTTTATGGGTGTCTTATTTTTTTTATTTTATTTTTTTTATTTTTTTTTTCTGTTGATGTAGATGTTCGACTTAGTGCTTGGATTGCAATGATCGATAAAATAACTTCTTGATTCACACGACAGAATGAGGAGCCGCAATATCCACTGAGGCTATCGCGGCTCTTTTTTTGTTTTGCAGTTTGGCTGGAGAGAAACCAGCCAAAACGTTACAAAGAGATTTCTTTCTCGTCAGGTGATGATGAAATCGTAGAGTTATCAACTCTTTGAACAGATGCCGTTTAATTCAACCTCAATCAGGCATTAAAACGCTTGAAACGATTAGCCAGTCCATTAGTGGAACTGTCCTGATCGGAAGTCGTACCGGACTCTTTCAGGCGGTCATAAACCCGGTTGCCCAGAACCTTGCCCAGTTCTACACCCCATTGATCAAAAGAGTTGATCTGCCAGAGGGTTCCCTGCACAAAGACTTTCTGTTCATAGAGTGCCACCAGAGCACCCACCACCTCCGGAGTGATTTTCTCAGGCACAATCATATTGTTGGGACGGTTGCCGGGAATCACCTTATGAGGCGCCAGAGCGTCAATATCGGCACTGCTTATGCCCGCCTTCGTTAACTCTTCACGAACCTCATCCAGATTCTTACCCTGCATCATGGCCTGACTCTGGGCCAGGGCGTTGGCAAATAGCCATGGATGCTGTTCGCCCAGTGGATTATGGCTGGTGGCCGGAGCAATGAAGTCCACAGGAATCAGTCGTGTACCCTGATGCAGCAACTGGTGATAGGCGTGCTGGTCATTAGTGCCTGTGCCACCCCAGATAACGGCACCTGTCTGGTAATTAACGGTGCTGCCATCTCTGCGGGTCTGCTTGCCGTTACTTTCCATATCCATCTGTTGTAAATGGCCCGGGAAGTCACGCAGGAAGTAATCGTAGGAAATAACGGCGTGAGACTCTGAGCCAAAGTAGTTCTGGTACCAGACGCCCAGCATACCCAGGATAACCGGCATGTTCTTTTCCAGAGGTGCCTGGGCAAAGTGCCTGTCCATCTCCCAGGCACCTTTCAGCAGTTTCTGGAAGTTCTCAAAGCCCACTACCAGGCTGATCATCAGTCCAATGGTGGACCAAAGAGAGTAACGGCCACCGACCCAGTCCCAGAGTGGCAGGGTGTTTTCCTGGGCGATACCAAACTCATCAATGGCTTTCAGATTGGTGGAAATAGCCACGAAGTGTTTGCGAATGTCGGACTCGGCACAACCTTTTTCCAGCATCCAGGCACGGGCAGCCTGGGCATTCTGCAAGGTTTCCAGTGTGCCAAAGGACTTGGAAGCCACGATAAACAGGGTGGTTTCTGGATCAATCCTGCGGAAAACTTCTGAAATTTCGTTCGGATCAATATTGGCTACATAGTGATGTTCGAGCCCTTCAACATGATAAGGCGTCAGAGCATTGATGACTGTCTTCAGACCCAGATAGGAGCCGCCAATACCAATATTGACAATGTGTTTGATGGCTTTGCCGGTGAAGCCTTGCCACTCGCCAGAATGCACTGAGTCGGTAATGCCTTTCATGCGCTTGTGGGTATCACGAATTTTAGGCATGACATCTTCACCGTCGACCATGACCGGATCTGTGCCAGAGTTACGCAGGGCTGTGTGCAGAACGGCACGATTCTCGGTGTAATTGATTTTGTCACCACGGAACATGGCCTGAATGGCCTCTGGCAGTCTGGCTTGTTTAGCCATCGTCATCAGGGAAGACATTACATCGTCGTTTATCAGATTTTTGGAGTAATCCAGAAACAGGCCAGCCGCTTCCAGGCTATAGCGTTCAAATCGGTCCTTGTCAGCTGCAAACATTTCTCGCAGGTGCGTGCCTGCCATCTTTTGTTGCAGGGTTTCCAGCGATGAGGATTCAGGCAAGTGTTGAATAGGACTCATGTGAGTACAGCCTCGGAGTGTTGTGATAGAAAGTAGAATTTATGAATGGTAAGTACTCAACCATACGAAATCATATTTTCTGACTTATTGTTCAGGCACTCGCGGCAACTGCTCCTGCGTTGCTCTAGCTCCTGCATCCATGCAGTCGTGATGCGTTGCAACTCTGGTCACATAGCTTGCTATGTTCCCGTCGTTGCGCCTTGCAGAGCACCTGCCCAATAAGCCAGAAATATTCGATTCCGTATGGCTGAGTACTTACGAATGCTTTGTTGATTTAATGAGGTTTCTGCTCCTTATATTTTTGACTGCATATATCATCAATTTTTTTTTCTATATTTTTGTAGGTATCTTTTTTAAATTTCAATAAGTGGCGCTGCTCTTGATCAATCAATGTCAAATGCTCACCTGACCGCTCAACGTTAGCCAATAAAGTTTCCTTCTCTTCATCGTCGTCATCCCTGGCAAACAGTTGCCAGGGCTTCTCTGCTTCTTTTTTGGCTGATCCTGTAGACACGAAGTCTAAACAGCCATGGATTCCGTTATCTTCAAGAAAAACCAGAGTGAAATGATTTTTTTCTCCACAATCAGAATCGCTGGAAGCATTTCCCGAGCAAATTATCAATGCACCCGCTGTCACTTTCTTCCCCAGCACTTCAGGGTATAGTAACAACCACATGCCATAGGGAGCTTCCTGGGCAGTCAAAGCAGGAGGACTGTAGCTGATGAGTGTCAGTAATCCTATACTCAAAACACTCATGCACCGGCTAAACCAGTGTGAAACCTGTCGTGTCCTGTCTTCCATAGAGTCTACCTTCGTATCGTTGAGTCTGGTTCAGTATAAGACACTCCTTCCCTGTTTAGCTCCCGGTTAATTCAACCATTGCTAATCTTTCTGACGTGTTATCGTGATGTTGTCAATCAATCGGGCCTTGCCGAGGTAGGCGGCTGCCAGAATCACCAGGTTCTGGTCATCGGGACCCGCTGGCAGAAGCGTGGTAGTACTGCTGATGTTGAAATAGTCCGGCTTGAATCCAGCCTGTGCCATTTTTGCAAAAGCGTCACGGCGCAGCAGGTCATAATCACACTCGCCCGCCAGAATAGCTTCACGTGCGGCCCGCAGACAGCGATAAAGCGTGGGGGCTATTTCTTCACGTTCTTCCGGTGTCAGATAACCGTTGCGGGAACTCATGGCCAGTCCGGTATCTTCGCGGGCGATAGGTGCACCGACAATCTCAACAGGTATGCACATGTCTTTGGCCATTTTGCGAATAATGGCCAGCTGCTGGAAGTCTTTTTCTCCGAAGACAGCCACATCGGGACGAACAATATTAAACAGTTTGCTGACCACTGTGGCTATACCTGTGAAAAAGCCCGGACGGCTTTTGCCACAGTGCATGCCATCCAGCTCTTCGACACTGACGTGGGTGTGATGTTCGCTGCCTTCAGGATAAATTTCTGTCGTCTGGGCAGTGTAGAGCAGATCTACTCCCTGCTCGATCAGGAGCTGCTGGTCCTGCTCCATGGTGCGAGGGTAAGAGTCGTAGTCTTCATTCGGGCCAAACTGCAGTGGGTTGACATAAATGCTGACAACGACCACATCGCAGAGTTTCTGGGCTTTTTCGACCAAAGTCAGGTGACCGCCATGCAGATTACCCATGGTCGGCACGAAAGCTACGGTTTTGCCTTCGACTCTGCAAGCTGCTACCCCAGCCTGGATTTCAGCGATGGTATGAAGTGTTTTCATAGCGAATAACTAGACGATCAGTGAATTTAAAAAAGCCAGTATTTCTGGCTTTTGGCGGTTGTAAGAGATTCTGTTTATACCATTCAGCCAGATCATTCAGAAACCTGACTGAATGGAGAGACTCAATTGAAGCTGTGTTCCGGACCCGGGAAAGTGCCATCTTTAACTTCTGCAACATACCGAGCCACAGCTTCCTGTGGGGTGGCACTGTCTTGCATGTAGTTTTTTACAAACTTGGGCTTGCGGCCTGCTGTTAGATGGAGCATGTCATGGAGGACCAGAATCTGGCCATCGGTTGCGTCTCCGGCACCAATGCCGATAACCGGGATGTCAACGGCTTTGGTGATTTCCCGAGCCAGGTCATTGGGTACGCATTCCAGAAGCAGCATGGCCGCACCGGCAGCCTGCAGATCAATGGCAGCCTGGATCATGCTGTTGGCTCTTTCCTCTTCCCGACCTTGAACCTTGTAGCCGCCAAAAACATTAACAAATTGTGGGGTGAGTCCCATATGGACACAGACAGGAATGCCCTGCTGCCTGAGGCAGGTCACGGTAGGAGGCAACCAGCCTTCACCCTCCAGTTTCACCACTTCGGCACCGGCCTGCATGATTTTGGCGGCACTGATGACTGCCTGTTCTTCGGTGGCGTAGGAAGCAAAAGGAAGGTCTGTCATGACCATGGAGTCATGAGCTGCCCTGGCTACACAGCGGGTGTGGTAGCACATGTCATCGACGGTGACGGGAACCGTGCTGCTATTGCCCTGTATGACATTGCCAAGAGAGTCCCCCACCAGAATGACTTCAACCCCCTGAGTGTTGACCAGATGGGCGAGCGTCGCGTCATAGGCCGTCAGGCTGGCAAATTTCTCGCCGGATTGTTTCATGTCGGCCAGGGTTTTCAGGGTTACTTTAGCCATCTATCAGGACCTTGAGCCTTTAGCGTTAACTGGAAAGTGCTTTGTGGCGGATTATACGCAAAGCAGTCAGGTGTGTCAGTGCTTCTGGGGAAGCGTGATTCGGAAGTTTATCGAATGAGCGTAAACCTCCGTACTTTCGTTACGTGCTTTCGCTAAGTGCTTTCGTTACTTGCTTTCGTTACTTGCTTTCGCGACACCCTCTTTCATGTCGGGGAGGATGTCAAAGCCAGGGATACTTTGTTGCCATGACTTCAATACCTGCGGTTCCGACTTCTGCCAGAAGTGTGGCTGCCTTGCGGCCATCAGGCAGGGTCAGGTCAGGGTCTATATCCAGAAGTGGACAGAGCACAAAGTTTCTCAGATGCATCTGATAGTGGGGCACTGTCAGACGATCGGAATCAATGATTTCATCACCGTACAGGATAATATCAAGATCGAGTGTTCTCGGCCCCCAGTGCACGGTTCTGATTCTGCCATGGTTATTTTCAATGGCTTGTAAGGCGTCCAGTAACGGCAGTGGTGCGAATGTGGTTTCAATCCGAACGGCAGCGTTGTAATAGTCAGGCTGTCCTGCAGGCCCCACCGGTTCACTGATGTAGAGCTTTGAACAGCCTGATAATTCAACTTTGGACAGGGAATCGATGTCGTCCACGGCTCTTTGCAATTGCAGACCGGGATTGTCCAGATTGCTGCCCAGGGCTATATAGACGCTGGTCATAATGCTTCAGCTTCGCTGGTTTATTGCGGTTTGTTCGTAACAGGAGGACGCTTGCGTGGGCGGCGTCTTCTTCGTTTCTGGCCTCCCTTACCACCGGGACGGGAATGAAGGTCGCGAATCATGCTGTTTCTGTCCTGGTCAGCAGAGTCCTGGATGTCGGTCCACCACTCCCCCGCTCCGTCCAGTGCTTCACCGGCGGCTTCCCTGAGTACCAGAAAATCGTAGGCGGCCCTGAATTTAGGGTGCGCCATCAAGGACTCAATGGCTCTTGGCTGACGGCGTTCCAGTCTGTGCTGCATTTCCCATATATCCCGTACTACCATGGTGAAACGTTTTGGAACCGCAGTGTGAGTACACTGATTGTCCAGCACGACCATGGCTGCCTGTTGCAGAGCGGGTATGGGAGGAATGCCCTGCTCACGGAGATCTCCGGCCAGTCTTTGCAGCGGCGTCCAGAGGAAGGCAGCAAATAAAAAGGCGGGAGTGACGGGTTTGCCACGGGCAATGCGTGAATCGGTACTTTCCAGCGCCCTGATAATCAGTGCTTCAGCAAATTCATCCTGAGCTTCAAGGCTGTGATGTGTTGCCGGGAACAGGTACTGAAGCAGACTGTATTCACGCAGAAGGTGGAAAGTTCTTACCCCTTTGCCTGATTGCAGTAGTTTCAGCACCTCGTCAAACAGCCTGGCCGATGGTATGTCACTCAGCAAATGACCCAGATCATAGATGGGGTCCGCAGTTGCAGGGTCCATATCGAAATCCAGCTTGGCCATAAAGCGCAGCGCCCGTATCATTCGGACCGGATCTTCGTGGTATCGTTTAACCGGATCACCGATCAACCTCAAGGTCTGATCTTCAAGATCTTGAAGACCGCCGCAGTAATCTATGACAGAGTGATCACGGACGTCGTAATAGAGTGCATTGACGGTAAAGTCTCGACGAATAGCGTCGTCTTTCATTGAGCCATAGACGTTGTCTCTGAGAATCCGTCCGGAATCAGAGTGATCGGACTTGTCCTTGCTGTGGCTATCATTGCGGGCATCATCATGACCGGCCCTGAAGGTGGCGACCTCAATCATTTCGCGACCAAACAGAATATGCACCAGCCTGAATCTTCGACCAATGATCCGTGAGTTACGAAACAGTCTGCGGACCTGTTCAGGCGTTGCATTGGTGGCAACGTCAAAATCCTTGGGGTGCAGGTCCAGGTAAAGGTCCCGGATACAGCCCCCTACCAGGTAGGCTTCATAGCCATTATTGTTCAGTCGGTGAAGTACTTTCAGAGCATTTTCACTGATTTCACGCCGTGAAACAGGGTGGTTTTCTTGAGGAATGCGAGTCTGGTCTTCAGACTGGGATTGGTCAGGCTCCCAAACAGAGTCGGGTTCAGGAAGCTGCGATTCAGGGGGTGCAGAGTCTTTTTCTGTGGATGGCTTAAGCAGGAAGTAAGCAGCAAGCGATATGCCCAGCACCACTAATACTGTAATAATGATGCCTGTCATGATGAGTTTTGCATGAAATCTTTGTTGGTTAGTCAGTAATATCGTCGCGGTGGATCAGATGTACTGCTCCGGTCTGGCGTACATCATAGCATTCCAGTGGGGGATGTTGACACAGGTTTATAGTCTTTAGGAGCTCATATCAGGACATCAGACAGGTGTTAGATAGAAAAGAAAAAAGGGGGAAAGGCAAACCTCCCCCCCTTAGTTGGCGAATCATTATTATTTTTATTGTATCGCCGGAGACTGTAAACGGATGATTTTGCTGGCTACCTTTTCCATGGTGAACCCGGAGGGCATACTGCAAAATAATCAACTTACTTTTGCCCTTATTGTTGTTATTTGGGCAGGGTTATTATTTTTATTATTTGTGCTTATTGTTATTGTTTTGTCAGTCTTTAGCATAGGTTGTGCCAGTTTTTTTAACTTGTTGATTTTTAACAATAATTAAATTATTCGAAGGGGGCAAATGAAGAAAAGGTTACGAGACTTTGTTACTTTCGCAGAGAATAGGTATTAATGCGTAACAGGTGGGGGTAACACTTCGGTGTTAACGAGGTGACAGAATCAGGTAGTTACGGTCCTGGTCGATCTGAAAGTGAAACTGACCCAGTACATTCATACCCAGCAACCCTTCTGCAGAGGCGTAGTCCAGCTCTAATCCGGCCACCTCCAGGTCTTTGACAATGTATTGACCGAGGTGTAGCTCCTTCACCCGATAAATAGGAGCAAAGACAAACCCACTGGCTGTTTTCAACTGGGTATGATTCACCCGATGGGCCATTTTCTTGCGTTTAAGCTCTTTCAATAAAGTATTGGGCAAAGTTGTCAGGCTGGCTCCGGTGTCAATCAGCAATCTTGGCTGGCTTTTATCCTGAGTTGACGCTACTACGATGTAGTGATTGCCTTCATTAACGAGAGAAATGGCTGAGGTTGGCATTTCCTCGGGTTCTTCCTGAACAGGGGGCAACAGGTCAGACAGTTGTTTGAAAGCCATTCGGCCAAACTCTTCATCGGTCTGCAATAACTCGAGTTCGCGAATGGCATTGTTGGAATCCTCGGCAGACAGGTAACCCTGAGCCATTGCAAACCGGTAAAAGGCACGCTCGGGTTCCATGGTTGCCAGTTTCTGGAAGAGGGGCAGGGTTTCCTGGAGTTGTTGGTTTTTCTGCCTGTTTTCATAGATCATGCGGCTGAGCTTGTGAATACTGTCGGCTGTGTTTTCCAGCTGATCAGGCAGGCTGATGAACGAGCGGACGCTGATCAACACTTCAATGGCTTTCTCCAGCTCCTGCTCCTCGGTGTAGAGCTGGGCCAGCTTTTTCAGAAAAACCGGGTTTTGATAATAATGTTGGGTAAAACGTTCCAGTGCAGCAATACTGTACTCCCTGTGTTCATACCATTCATCTATTTTTTGCAGCAGGACTGTTTCCAGTCGTTGACTAAGTTCCGAATTCTGTCGCTCCTGCCGTTGAAAAATGATCAGGGCGTCATCGTACCTGTGTTCTTCCAGTGCCCGCTCAAAATCAATGATTTCCTGAGGTATGTCAGGCCACTCTAGCGTGTTAGTGAAATCTCCAAGAGGCAGCCAATTCCTGAAGTCCTGATTTTCGAAGTAAGTCTTTTTGCCCTTAACAGCCAACACTTCATGCCACCACCAACCGGTAATCAGGCCAGTGGCAAACATCATGATGGATAATGTTAGAAGTCTTAGAGCCAGAATTTTTTTCAACAGGACAGGGACTCCATTCAAGTATTTTTTCTTCAGTCTAGCTTGACTCCAAAGGGATCGTCGACGCAATCCATCTGCGTGTTAATTGTGCAAATTATTTCATCCTTCTTTGCTCTATAGTATTGAAGAGATTTTTTCGCCTGTGGCTGATGATTTTCAGAATCTGTAGTCTGCCGCTCTTTCGTGATGGCATGAAATGGAGACTATCCATGAGTAAAAAAGTAGCTGTTATTCTTTCCGGGTCCGGTGTTTTTGATGGTAGCGAAATCCATGAGGCTGTTTTGACCCTGCTCAGCCTTGATCGCTGCGGAGCCAGTTACCAGTGCTTTGCCCCCGATATACCTCAACATCACGTTATTAATCATGTAACGGGTGAAGAAATGGAAGAAGGCCGCAACGTATTGGTAGAAGCGGCCAGGATTGCCCGGGGTGAGATCAGGCCGCTTGAAGAGTTGAAGGCGGAAGATTTTGATGCCCTGATTCTGCCCGGTGGTTTCGGAGCGGCAAAAAATTTATCGGATTTTGCCTTCAGGGGCAGTGAACTCAAGGTTCAGAGTGGCGTCAGCCTGGCGGTCAAGTCTTTCGCAGACGCCGGAAAACCGGTCGGGATGATGTGCATTTCACCGGCTATTGCCGGTCGCATATTTGGTGAAGGGGTTCTGGCCACCATCGGCAATGACGCTGAGACCGCTGCTGCACTGGAGCAGACAGGCGTCAGGCACGTGGAGTGTGCTGTGGATGATATTGTGGTTGATGAACGGCACAAGCTGGTGACCACTCCGGCCTATATGATTGCCAAGAGTATCAGTGAAGCCGCTGTCGGGATCGACAAGCTGGTTGATCGGGTTCTGTCTATGGTCTGATTTCCCGAAGCCTTGTCCTCCTTTGTCTGGGATGGCAAGGCTGCTGTTCAGTTGTCAGTGGACAGTGGACAGTGGTCAGTTGGCTTGCCCTCCCTTGGGTGATGAATATGCCTCATCTACGCAAATTAGTGATATTTATCTTTCTAATATTGTGTGCTGCTTCTTACGGGTATCAAGTTGATACTTATGAAGTGCATATAAGTTTCAACCATAATGTTTCCTATGAAGATTACGACAAGAGTTTTTCCAGTGGTCTGTTGAATTTATTAACTGCTTTCTCGTTATATTATGATGAATATGTAAGTTCCGACCATTCTGCGTCATATGAAGATTACGTACAGAGTTTTTACACTGGTCTTTTGGATTTATTAACCTATCTGTCATTATATTACGATCATCTAAGGCTGCCTTTACGATTATCTGAAATGGTAAATGTTGCTTTATTACGTTTCCTTATATCTAAAAGCGCTAGTAATCATAATTATATATATATTGCTATTTTATCAATAAGCCTATTATCAGGTTTTTTGGTTAATACTGCTTATGACCTAAGCGTATTTTTTAATAGTAATGAAAGCTCGTTATTAGCCATTTTCAGACTCATTGCGAAAATAGCAGAGCACGAATTATCTATAGAAGCTTTCTGCTGCTTGGCAAGACAGCTTTTTCCAGGATTATGTCTTATTTGTTTAGATTCCTTGAAAGACCCTGCAGCTGCGTCCTGTGCAAAACACTGGTATTGCCAGGCATGCATTGATGAATGGGCGAAGCAATCACCTTTCTGCCCTTTATGCGAGCGTTAGTACCCTCCGATGCGCTATTGTCAGGCGCATCAGTCAAGCCGACCGGGGGATCGACAAGCTGGTTGATCGGGTTCTGGTAATGGTCCGATAAGCTAATGACAGACTATGTCCTGCAGTTCCGCTCAACCTTAAAAAATCATTCCGTGTTTTTGGTGGATGTCAGCGCCTGAAGAATATCCTGTTGCCCAAAAACACGGGCAAACTCTTCTGCTGTCTGGCCGACATTGTTCTGCTGTCGAGGGTCGCACTCACTTTTCATTAACCGGTAAGCCATCTTCAACTCGCCACGGAAGATGGCTGCCATTAATGCGGTATTTCCCCTGTTGTCCTTAAGGCAAGGGTCTGAACCCTCTGATAAAAGCAGGTTAAAAGCATCGGGCTGTCCGTTATAGGTAGCCACCATCAGGGCTGTGTAGCCCTTTTGGTTTTTAGCGTTTACCGGAAAGCCAGCTTTCACAAATGTGCTAATCACTTCTGTATCGTTGATACGGGCTGCTGCCAGAAAAAAGTCCGTAAGTTGTCGTGCAGTCTGATCTTTAACGACTTTTTCAGAAGCTGATGGTCTGACTTCAACAGGATAATCAGGAGTATCAGCCTGTAACTGTTGAACAGTGGCAGCGAGTCCTAAAAACCATGAAAACAAAATAACCAAGCGCATAGATCCACCTTCATTTTGAAGACAGTGGCACACACTTTGTGAGCGCCACTGCAGTGGCGTTATCTGGACATGCTCTTGACGGTTTTCAGGTTGCCGCCAACGGCTTTTGCCAGTTGTTCACCAAATTCGCTGTCAGCCTGATAGAAGTGACTGAGCATGATGTATTTCACATCTTCGTTTTCAACCTTGCCAAGATCTGCAGCCAGATTGCTAACAAGATTTTTGCGCTCCTGTTTGTTGAAGCTGCGATAGAGGACACCTGCCTGAGCAAACGGCAACTGTTTCCCGATAGCTCGCTGCAGATACTCGCCTTCAACAGGTAAAGAGCTGTAGCGGCCTTTGGCCACTTCCTTTCTTGGGTCTAAACGACTGGGTTGATAGTTAACGTCAGAAGTCTGATTGCCATGGTTGGAGGCGCCGTCCTGATTCCAGTTGCTGACCGTTGCTTTGGCACGGTTAACAGGAATTTGCTGATGGTTGGTGCCCAGACGATACATTTGAGTATCGGCATAGGAAAACACCCGACCCTGTAGCAGGCGATCTTCAGAAGGTTCAATCCCTAGTACAATATTGGCCGGGGCAAAAGCGGACTGTTCCGTTTCCTGGAAGAAGTTGTCCGGTGTTCGGTTCAGCGTCATCGTACCTACTCTGGTCTCTTCGATATCGAGCCACATCTTTGTGGCATCCAGTGGGTTGTAGTCAAAGTCATCCAGTTGTGATGGCTTGAGTACTTTTATGAAAAGATCCCACTTCGGGTAGTCGCCTCTGGCAATGGCTTCATACATATCACGTGTCGCATGGCTGAAGTCCCTGCTTTGTATTTCTGCCGCTTCTTCGGCTGTCAGGTTCTTGATGCCCTGGCGACTTTTCCAGTGAAATTTCACGTAGGAAACATCACCGCCAGCATCAATGAATTTGTAGGCATGCACACCAAAGCCGTCCATCTGACGCAGGTTGGCCGGTGTGCCAAAGTCGGAATAGACCCAGGTCAGCATGTGAGTGGATTCAGGAACATGGCTGAAGAAATCAAAGAATCGATTCGGGTCTTGCTGATTCGTCACTGGAGACGGTTTTAGTGAATGGACCATATCCGGAAATTTGATGGCATCGCGGATAAAAAACACCGGAAGATTGTTGCCTACCAGATCCCAGTTACCCTCACGAGTATAAAACTTGGTCGCAAAACCTCGCGGGTCACGCAAAGTTTCTGGTGATCCTTTGCTATGGATTACGGTAGAAAAACGAACAAATACCGGAGTGACTTCATCTTTTGTGAAAACAGCGGCGCGGGTTAAATCGGAAATATCACGACTGGCTTTAAATTCACCATAAACACCGGTTCCACGGGCGTGGACAACACGCTCAGGAATTCTCTCCCGGGCAAAACGCTGGAGCTTCTGAATGAGTTGAACATCCTGGAGTAGAACACCACCGTTCTCCCCGGCGGTGTATGAATTCTGGTTGTCACCCACTACTGCTCCGTTATCCCGGGTCAGAGGAGCGGCCTGAAGGGTGGCGGATATGGCAAGGGCAAGTAATGTGCAATATGCAAGCGGTTTCATCGCTTTTATCTCCTAACCTCCATGCAAGCATTTGTAACAGCGAAGATGCTTTCAAAAGGAATTTTTTAAATGTGATTTTTTTATGGTTAGCCGAGTCAGTCGATCATAACCAAGCTTGGATTTATTGAATCAAGCGGGAGAGTAAGGAGACAGTTACTTCTCTCTATCTGGACAATAGAGAAAGTTAATGGCTTTAAGTCTGTTGTGTAATTGTTATCTATGGTTGTTTAACCATGCTTATTTTGATCTGAAAAGAGCATTGGAGCGAATTTTAAAAATAAGTGAGAAGCCTGTGATAATTCTGTGAGAATTTCCTGTGATGTTTTCAGTCAACCGCAGTAAAGGTGAAAAGTACCATGAGCCCAAAAGGCTTTCCGTTGTCACTTTTCAATATCGTGTTATTTGACTGGAGACAAAAACAATGAGGATGGAAAGTCACAACAACCCGGTGACCTCGCTATCACTAAACCAATCTCTGGAAGATGCAGTTCAGAATAGGAGGTTTAACCGGCAGGCGCTGGCAGGACTGAGTCCCGCTGATCAGAAGAAATTTGAGGCTTTTGGCCGGGGCCCTGAACGACAAATCTCGCACCATGCTATTCATCAGGCTTTTGAGCTGCAGGCGTTGAAGCAGGAGAAAGCCATTGCTGCCCAGCACAAACAGGAAAATATTTCCTACGGTGAACTCAATCGAAAAGCCAGTTGGTTGGCTGTGCAACTGGCCACTATGGGAATAGGTCAGGGAAATAATGTTGGGCTGTTTCTTGAGCGATCCATTCACATGCTGGTGGGGCTGGTGGGTATTCTGAAGACAGGAGCCGCCTATGTGCCTCAGGATGTCAGAATTACGCCGGAATCCACCCTGATCGACGTGATGGATTCTGCAGATATCCATATTGTTCTGACACTGTCACATCTGGTGGAGAAAATTCCTGTCAGGGACCACCAGAGAGTTCTGGCTATTGATAGTCTGGATTTTCCAAAGTCAGAGGATCAGCAATCCTGGTCCATGACAGTGCCTCGCTCTGCTGCAAGCCACGGTGACAATTGCTTTATTCTTTTCACGTCGGGAACCACCGGTAAGCCTAATGGTGTCCGGGTTACTCATGGCAATGTCTGCAATATTCTGCTGACAGCGCCAGGTAATTTGGGAATAAAGCCCGGCTATAAAGTGTCGCAACTGCTGAACATTGCTTTCGATATGGCGGCCTGGGAAATTCTGGGTTGTCTTGCCCATGGCGGAACCTTGGTGATCCGGGAAAACGATTTCACTGAAGCAGCCAAGCAGTGCGATGTCATCATCGCTACTCCCAGTATTCTTGCAAAAGTTGATGCTGACCAGTGTCAAAGAATCAAAAGTGTTGCTGTTGCAGGCGAGCCATGCCCAAGATCACTGGCAGAAAACTGGGCTGGCAGATGTCGCTTCATTAACAGCTGCGGCCCAACCGAAACCACCATCATCAATACGGCCCAGCACTTTCGCCCACACTCAATGGCTCTCACTATTGGCAAACCGACACCCAATAATACGGTGTATGTGCTGGACGAGCATATGCAGCCCTGTGCGATGGGAGAAGTGGGTGAGATCTGGGCCGGGGGTAAAGGTGTTTCAGCAGGATACATCAATAATGCCCGTCTGACCCGTGAGCGTTATCAGCCTGATCCTTTTATGGCCGATGGTAGCCTGATGTTCAGAACGCGAGATCTGGCACGCTGGAATGAAGAGGGCGAGCTGGAACACTTTGGGCGCACTGATGATCAGGTCAAGGTTAAAGGCTTCAGGGTAGAGCTCGACGCTATTTCAAACGTCATCGAGTCAGCGGGTCTATGTCAACAGGCTGTGACCATGAAGCTAAACGACAAAGAACTGGTGACATTTGTCAGACCCGCTAATAGCAGCATTGAAAAATGTCTGAAAGCTATAGAAGACAGATTGCCCTATTACTCTTGATTAAATCCGCAACGAGCGCAACACTCGCTGTTATGGCTAAGGTTCAAGCTACCTTGTCAAACACTTAAGAAAGACATTTCTGGCACCGTTGATATCACGATCAACGGTGAAGCCCTCACCCTTAATAACCTTGGAAGAACCTAATTTTTCGTCAATGGTCCCGCTCCATGATCGAGTCTTGGATGTATAGGCTTCGTTGCAATCAACCACATGCTTTCCATACTTTTTTGCGTACCACTTAAGCCGAATTTTGAATTGGTAGTGATTGAGGTCAAGCATCTGGCGGCAGGTGTTACGGCGAATGGTGCGAACCTTCTTATCTTTGCGTGTGACCATACCTCTTGTCTCAAAGGTTGGCAAAAATACAACGTCGTA
Organism: Endozoicomonas sp. ALD068; assembly: GCF_049310145.1. Classification (NCBI taxonomy): domain Bacteria; kingdom Pseudomonadati; phylum Pseudomonadota; class Gammaproteobacteria; order Oceanospirillales; family Endozoicomonadaceae; genus Endozoicomonas; species Endozoicomonas sp. ALD068. Next base: position 4,654,763 of record NZ_JBLYNU010000004.1, on the reverse strand, counting down.
GTTCGACACCAGCTCGAACGCCAGCCGATTATGCAGATCAAGAACAATGTCATCCTTTTTGCATTTCAGCCGGTCAATTTCCCTGTTGAAATGAATAATCCGATCTCTTGCCCACTGGGGCATGTCGAGGAACTTAACGCCCTTCTGCGTGTTCAGGATTTTTTGCTTTTGACTGATCAAGCTGTCCACTTGCTTCATCAGTGGAAACAGCTTTGTTTTTGCAACCTTATCACCCGCTATCAACGCCTCTTTTTCGCTGTAGCAAGTGGCAAAGGTGCGAACTCCGGGGTCAACTCCAACGCATCTAACCTTCCCTTGGATTTCGGGATTTAGCTCAATATGTTGTTGAACCTGAATGTACCAGCGACCTTTGTCGTAGGTTACGACACAAGATTTACCAATCGCTTCTGCTGGCACATCTTCTGTCAGGTGAATCTTGCCAAGAGCTTGTACGCAGGGATTTAACCCCTTTGGCAAACGGTCAATAGAGAATGAGTGCCTGCTACCTTTGCGGCTTTTGAAACTGATTTCTGCAAAGCCCTCTTTAGCTCCCTTGAGCTTCTTGTTGTGCTCGCAGACCGCTTTGAATGTGGTCGCTGCCGCCAGTGTTCCATTATCAGAAACAAGCGAGTTATAAGCCCTGCCACTTTCTTTTTGCTCTTGCTTCACTTGAGCTTTAATGGCAGGTCGCATGTTGATGAATTTTCCGCTGGCATCTTTATAGTCATCGTTGCGGAAACGCTCAACAGCAAGGTTGTACGACCTGCGATAGAGTATCAGGGCATCGTGATAGGCTTGCTTATTCTCTGGGTAAAACCTGATCTTTTTTGACGCTACTATCTTTGCGTCCTTTGCGTCTTTTAGCAGATCGCTTCCCGTAGTGGCTATTGCAGAATGAGGTAATGAAACCGATAAGCTCTTGGGTGTCGAATGGCCCACAGGCGTTATCCGGGTCATCCAAAACCTCGATGTGTCCTCCCGATAATTCAACAAGCCATTTGATGAGTCCAAACCCTGATCGGGCAAGGCGATCTTTTGTGGCAACCACAGTACGGGTTGGATTTCCGCACACCGCTGATTCCAGAATGGTTTGCAGTCCTTTTCGCTTAAAGTTGAAAGCACTGGCAATGTCGCTGATAAATTCTGCATCAGGGCGCTCTTTGAGTAAGATACGCTTTTGCGTGTCAATGCTGGATTTTTGCTTTCCAGAACTCACTCTTGTATAGCATATCTTCCTCTGCTGGTTGATGAATATGCGGAAGTGACCACCACTGGTTTGCTTCACTTTTTCGTAGTGACCGCTTTCGATCTTGCGCCTCATAGTTTGGCTGGTTACGCCTTCAATCTTGGCTAGCTTTGTAGTTGAACCCCACAAGATAAATTCACCTTTTGACGATTTATCTTGTGTCTGGCGTAATTGATTTTGCGATTGTTGCAATTTTATTTGACTGTCAAAGCTGGAGTCAGGCAGCAAAAAGCCTGACTTTGAGCACTTTCTTCTGGCTGAGCTGATGTACGACACGGTTCAGAGCTTCAGGCTGACTCTGAAAGAACGGGGGATTTCCCTGTCCATAGAGTGTAATGAAAGTCAGACACAGGTTTTTGCTGATATCGGAATGATTCAGAGGGTGTTTGATAATCTTCTGAAAAATGCTATTACCCACACTCCGCAGAATGGCTCGATCCTGATCCGTCTGAGTACCACAGCAAGGGGCGTTAATGTAACGGTTGAAGATACAGGCAGAGGCATTGATGAGGAGGATCTGCCAAGAATATTCAATCGTTTCTACCAGGCATCACTGGCCGCAGAGCATCGCAACAAAGCCGGAGGTATTGGCCTGGGGCTGGCCATCGTGAAAAGAATTCTGGAGTTGCATGGCAGTCATATAGAGGTGACCAGCCGATTGAGAAAGGGGACCAGTTTCCGGTTTACTTTGCCTGTTTAGACAGAGCAAGCTTAAGGCATTGGATGAAGGAACCTCCGTGGCCATAAAGCTGCCCTGTGAAAGCACTGTCTATGCTGCCGTTACAGGAGGCATGGAGGCTACCAGTTTCAATACTTCATTGTCGATGTAGTAGAGACCCTTGCCCTCAAAGCCAATCATATCGATTTTATCCAGAATACCTTTGAACAGCTTTTCTTCTTCGTGCTGCTCGGCTACATACCACTGCAGAAAGTTGAAAGTACTATAGTCCTTTTCAGTAAATGCAGTGTGCGCCAGCTCGTTGATACAACGGGTCACTTCGCACTCGTGCTCGTAAGTCCGCTGGAAGATATCTCTTACCGATTCATACTGGTGGGGAGGTGCATTGATTGCACCGATGATAGCCATTGCCCCAGTCTCATTAACATAGTCAAAGAGCTTTTGCATATGCTCCATTTCTTCCCGGGCATGCCGACGCAGAAACTCGTTGCAGCCATCAAGCCCCTGGGCTTCGCACCAGGAAGCCATTTGCAGGTAAAGGTTGGAGGAGTAGAACTCAAGATTGATCTGATCGTTGAGCTTGTCGATCATGGTTTGAGTCAGCATGGTTTTAACCTGTTCGTGCCAAAAACTGAAGTATAACGGCTTGGTGCTCCAGTTAAACATTCAGGGTATGATTTCGCCTTTTTTCACACGCTTCTGGACTGAGTCATGACTTCTCCTTTTGTTCATTCCGATACGCTTTACTGCAAAATGAAAACAGCCTGTGCTGATGACTGGCACCGCTATTGTCACCATGAGTTTGTTCAGGGTATTGCGGACGGCACACTGCCTCTGGAAAGCTTCAAGCATTATTTGCAGCAGGACTATCTGTTTCTGATTCACTTCGCCAGAGCTTATGCGCTGGCGGTCTACAAGGCTGATAATCTTGAGGATATGAGGGCAGCTTCCGGCTCCGTGGCCGGGATTCTCTCAGAGATGAATCTTCATCTAGACTACTGTGCCGAGTGGGGAATGACTGAGCAGGATGTGGTCAGTCAGCCAGAAGCCAGGGCTAATATGGCTTATACCCGCTATGTGCTGGAGCGAGGAATGGCAGGTGATATTCTGGATCTGGAAACTGCCCTCGCCCCCTGTGCAGTAGGCTATGCAGAGATTGGTCTGAGACTGATCAATGACCCGGCAACTAAAAGAGAAGGAAACCCCTATTGGAAATGGATCCAAACCTATGGGGGAGAGGAGTTTGTGCAAGGGGCTGTCAGGCAGGTTGAAGCGATTGAAACACTGGCTGCCAGCCGTTTCTCTGAAGGCCGGATGGACTCTCTCTGTCGTACTTTCAGAGAGGCCACCCGTCTGGAAATTGGCTTCTGGGATATGGGGCTGAATCGGACTTTTTAAGGAACATTATTCAAGGTGGGCTGGAAACAGTTCACTTTGATAAAAATAAACCTTCTGCTTCTAAAGGCTTCTTTTAATCCATTTATCCCGCTGTATGGCTCTGCTTAGTTTGAATGCCGATCTGCCTTACTCTCTCCGAAATTCAATACCTGACACAGGCAGTAATGTTCTGTTTTTTTAATAATTTAATCTTTGTCGTTTACTTGTGAGCCGTAAAGTCTCTTTTTTAGCGAAAAAGAGTGTGTTTCTTTAATCAACTTTTACCCGGTTTTTAAAAAATTTACTTAACCGTCTGCGCTAAATAGTTACGGTAAAAAGACAGGTCGGGGAGTTCAATAGGTAAGTATCTCTATTTTAATGGTGGCTTTAACTGCGTGCGAACTTAGTCGTATAAGTATAAATCCTCAGCAATATCAAAAATTGAATAAGTATATGAGTTTTAGTGATGTGATGAACGTCCAATAACTTATAAGAATCCGCATATAACTGCTCGGTCATAGAATGATTTCTAATAGTTCGTGATCACATATAAAAAGCAGAAAAGATCCACACAACACAACACATTGAGTTAGGAGTCCAGTGATCATGCAGAAGAAACTGCTTGCCACTTTAGTCGCTTCCCTCGTTGCCGGTCAGGCAATGGCCCTGGAAGTTTATAACGATGACGTTAACAGCCTGTCAATTGGCGGTAAGATCGGAGCTAAGACCGTTAAGAGCAATGGTTCTGACGCTGAGATGAAAGATGCCAGCCCACGCATCAACTTCAAATACGCTCACAAGTTTTCCAGCGGCTGGACCGGTTCTGCTGTTGCTGAGTGGGGCTTCTACGCTGTTGACGGCGACCAGGACGATCAGTTCTTCAACCGTCTGGGTAATGTTGGCCTGAGCCACGATACCTACGGTGCCTTCACTGCAGGTAAAGCATGGTCTGTAACCTCTGACGTATCTGGCTGGACTGACCAGTTCGCCATCGGTGGTGGTGCTGCTATGGGTGTCTACAGTGGCCGTACAGGTCTGGCAACTGATGCTGACTCTTCACACGACAATGGTGACACTGACGGTACTGCGCGTGCTGACGACGTAATCCAGTATCGCAACAGCTTTGGCGGTCTGAACGTTGGTATCCAGTACCAGCTGAAAGGTACCGGTGGCACTACACTGGCTGGCGAGTCTGGAACTCGTGACTCCAGCTACGGTGTTGCTCTGAGCTACGATCTGCCAATGGGTCTGTCTCTGGGTGCTACCTACAACGAAACCAAGTACGCTAACGAAGTAGACAATACTCCTGCAAGTCTTCCAACTAACTCTCCAGATTACAGCGGTTCTGACAAGTCTACCTCTGCTACCGTTGGCGCCAAGTTCGAAAACGAAGCTCTGTACCTGGCAGCTACCTATGGTCAGTTTGAAAACAAGACTGCTGTAGTCAAAGGCACTCTGGACAAAGAATCTACCGGTATTGAACTGTACGGTAAGTTGGCCCTGCCTCAGGTTGTTGATGGTTTCTACCTGCAGTCTGGTTTCAACCAGCTGACTGCTGACGACACCTACACTGGTGACAAGACTGACGCTCAGTTCACCGACTACATGGTGGGTGCCATCTATGAAACTGGCCCAATGCAGTTCGCTTTCGAATACACCCGTGGTGAGAAAGTCGCTGCTGCTGGCAATAAAGATTTTGACGACACCTACGCTGTGCAGGCTCTTTACTACTTCTAATCATCAGAAGCAGTCAGCCTGGCAGTAAGCAGTATCTGAGGAGGCGCAATCTGCTTCCCCAGACTCTGTCAAAAAAGGCGAAGCTCTATCCGGGTTTCGCCTTTTTGTTTTTTAGGAAACCTGAACCAGGGAAGCTAAAGCTTCACCAGCACTTAAACGGTAAGTTCTACTGCCTCCCCATACTGCTCACTCAAACAGCGATTCAATACCTGCATAAACGCTTCGCCGTTGCTGTCAGCAATCCACTGTTCTTTGCTTTCATCGTAATCGAAGTGAAAGCCGCCGCCTTTGGCGGCCAGCCATAATTGCAGCACGGGTGTCTGGCGGCTCAGAATGACCTTGGAGTTGTCTTCACAGGTCAGAGTGAGAATGCCTGCGGCGGTTTCATAATCAATATCCAGCCCTGCCTCTTCTATGGCGTCTTCAATAGCGACCATCAGGTCGTCCAGGAGGTCATGATATTCGCTTTCGTTCATCAGTGTATCCGTCAGTTAGGGCTATCGCCGCTGTTTGATGCAGATTATACTCAGCGGTTGATCATTGCTGAAACAGCCTTTTCAAAGAAGGGCTGTTCTGGTGGTGAATGACTATCCACACAGCCCTGAGCAAATTCAGCTCATGGTAAAAAGTACAAGGAGCCTTTCATGAGAGCCCTTATTGCCCTCATGTTCACCACTCTTCTGCTTGCCGGGTGCGGTCAGAAAGGGGATTTGTATCTTCCAAAGGATGGTGACACCCAGCAGTTGACTCATGGTGGGTCAGAGTAATCAGTCTCCGGGGAGAGACAGGCGACTGAAGCGCATAGATGCCTCAAGTGCATGGATGCCTCAAGCCCGGAAAAGTAGAATAATGCTCCCCAGAAATTTTATGACAGAGAGTAAGACAGTCTGATGGATTGGTTTCCCAGCCGTGACGGTGAGCTTTATGCTGAACAGGTTCCCGTTACTGAAATTGCTGAACAGTTTGGTACCCCGGCCTACATCTATTCCCGCAAAGGGTTTGAAGAAGGGTTTAAAGCCTACAAACAGGCGCTGGAAGGGTGGCCTCACCTGATTTGTTACGCCGTCAAAGCTAACAGCAACCTGGCGGTTCTGAATGTTCTGGCAAAACTGGGAGCGGGTTTTGACATCGTTTCCGTTGGTGAACTGGAGCGGGTTATTGCTGCCGGCGGTGAAGCCTCTAAAGTGGTTTTTTCCGGTGTCGGCAAACAGCGTCATGAAATCAGAAGAGCCCTGGAACTGGGTATTCACTGCTTCAATATTGAGTCAGAAACGGAGCTGGAAAGAATCCAGCAAGAAGCAGAAATCATGGGCAAAGTGGCCGCTGTTTCTGTCCGGGTGAATCCGGATGTCGATGCCCGGACCCACCCTTATATTTCTACGGGTCTGAAAGACAACAAGTTCGGTATTGATATCAAGGCTGCGCCTGCCGTTTACCAGCGGGCAGCTGAGCTAGCGAATATCGAAGTGGTGGGTGTGGACTGTCATATCGGCTCTCAGCTCACCACCAAAGAGCCCTTTATTGATGCTCTTGATCGTCTATTGCTGCTGGTTGATCAGCTTCGTGAAATGGGTATTATTCTGAAGCATCTGGATATTGGTGGTGGCCTGGGTATTTCCTACGAAAAACACGAACAGCCACCGACACCCTCAGAATATCTGGGGCAAGTGAGAGAGCACCTGGCTGCCAACGAGCACCACAAGCACCTGAAAATTGTGGTTGAGCCCGGGCGATCTATTGCCGCACAGGCAGGGATGCTGATCACTGAAGTTGAGCTGATCAAACAGTCTGACCATAAGGCTTTCGCCGTGGTTGATGCGGCCATGAATGATCTTTTGCGTCCTTCAATCTACAGCGCCTGGCATGGTATTGAACCGGTGGTGCGCAACGACGAGAGAGGGGAGCTATTGTGCGATGTGGTCGGGCCCATTTGTGAGACCGGAGACTTTCTGGGTAAAGACAGAAAGCTGAAAGTGGCTGAAGGCGATTTGCTGGCGGTCCGCTCTGCCGGTGCCTATGGCTTTGGAATGAGCTCCAATTATAATTCCCGTTGTCGCCCTGCTGAAATTATGGTCGATGGTGATCAGGTACATCTGGTTCGTCGCCGGGAAAGGCTGGCTGACCAGTGGGCCAACGAAATACTGCTGCCAGAAGGATAATTATTGCGCTATGTTGTTGCACTTCACAAAAATGCACGGCCTGGGCAATGACTTTATGGTTGTTGACAGAGTCACCCAGTCCATACGCATTACGCCGGAAAAAATCCGCAGCCTGTCTGACCGGAATTTTGGAATTGGTTTTGATCAGTTGCTGATGGTTGAGCCGCCCACCGATCCCGATATGGATTTCCGTTATCGGATCTTCAATGCCGACGGCAGTGAAGTGGAGCAATGTGGCAATGGTGCCCGTTGTTTTGCCCGTTTTGTCAGGGACAAGAAACTGATTGGACGTGACACCATTCGTGTTCAGACTTCAGGTGGCAATATGGAACTCACCATTGAAGACAATGGCGATGTTACGGTGGACATGGGTATTCCGGTGCTGGAGCCTCAACAGATTCCGTTCAACGCACCATCCATGCAAACCACCTATGACCTTGATGTGGACGGAGAGCGTTTGATAGTGGGGGCAGTTTCCATGGGCAATCCTCACGCCGTATGGCAGGTGGAGGATATTAACCGGGCACCGGTTGAATCAATGGGTCCCAAACTGGAAGGCCATAGTCGTTTTCCAAAACGCTGTAATGCCGGTTTTATGCAGGTACTGGATGCCACAGAGATCAACCTCCGGGTTTATGAGCGAGGCGTGGGTGAAACCCTGGCTTGTGGTTCCGGTGCCTGTGCGGCGGTTGTCGCGGGTCGTTTACAAGGACTTCTGGATGAAGAGGTTCGGGTTAATCTTACCGGTGGCAGTCTTCTGATTCGTTGGCGGGGAGAAGGTCACCCGGTTATGATGACAGGGAGTGCCACCAGGGTATTCGAAGGACAAACAAGGATATGACAGACTCGGCCACCAGTGATAAAGCCTCAAACAAGAAAAACGCTGGCAGAGAAAACCAGATCACTGCTATGACGGCAGATCAGGTGATTCAGTATCTGAAGAACCATCCTGACTTTTTTTTGAATCAGGATGAACTGCTGTTGGATCTCAAGATTCCCCATGAAAGAGGGGAAGCTATTTCACTGGTTGAACGTCAGTTACAACTGCTCAGGAAACACAATCTTGAGTTGCGGCGCAGGCTTGGCAAACTGGTGGACGTTGCCCGGGATAACGATCGCCTGTTCGAACAGACTCGCAAACTGGTGCTTGGTATGCTGGAAAGTCAGGACCTTGAGCAGGCGACTGAAACCCTCAAAGATGGTCTGGAGCAGGATTTTGAAATCGATTTTCATTCCCTGATTCTGTTTACCCGCCAACCAGCCAATCTGACCATCCGGGAAGAAGATCCTGATACAGCGGATGAAATTCTGGGTGATCTGCTTTCAGGCTTCAGGGATAAACAATCTTCCGGTCAAAAGGTCATCTGTGGCCGAATGAAGTCCCGCGAACTGGAATTCCTGTTTCCGGACAACCATGGGGAAATCGGTTCAGTGGCACTGGCGCCATTGAATTTCCCGGATAAAGTGGGTGTTTTGGCACTGGGCAGCCGGGATGAAAATCATTTTCGGGCTTCCATGGGCAGCCTGTTCATTGGTTATCTCAGTGATGTGACCAGCCGCGTCTTGAGTCGTCTTATCTGAAGGAGGCTAAGCCAGCGGCGACTATTAAATCCGCTCAGACGTTTAATCATTGTGTTCATGCTCCTGAGTAAATAGGGGGTGCCTGCAAACAGGGCAGGTTCTTACCCCGTTATTAATCATTGCTATGGCACATTCCTTATGGACTTTGTGGGAGCAGGCTAATATCTGGCAGCCGCTAAAGGCATCTTCCAGACAGATGCAGCACTCATCGTGGCCTGAGTTTTCCCGACATTTGTGATTGCCCAATAGCCTGTTATCAAGGCAGACACCGCAAACATCACAGTGAAAGGAATTATCTGAGTTTATTCGGCAAATACCACATTTATCGCAGTGATGCGGTTTATTATGTGCTGTGGTGAAGTGTTTGCAAATTGCGCAGTAATATTCCGACATTTGCTCTCCACATCCGGGGCATGTCTGGGAATCTTCATTAATTTCTCCCTCATATCCACACAGAGAACACTTAAGCCGTACTGCATTGAGAGCCTTATGTGTAGCTGTACATGAAGGATCCTTGTTTTCGTTATGACATCTATGGCAGGGGAAATACCCCGGACAGCAAGGAAAACCCACAGAGCAGAATCTCCGGTAATGCTGGCACCCTGCTCCGTGAGACTCTTGCAGTGGAAGCCGTTGTAAATCTACGTTTGAACAGCCTGCCTGCTCATCGGGCGGGTTTGCATGCCCGCTTTGGGTGCACGGCTGCTGGTAAGGGGCAGAATATGAGTCAATGATCTGCAAAGTGTTGGCTGCGGCCATCTGTTGATTTTCTCCATGAGGCATATCGCTTACAGATGGTGGCCCTGAATCGGAGGAGTCAGACGAGTTTTCCAGCTCATTGTGAGTGATCGAGTGATCGTGAGAAACAAAATCGGCTGAGATTCGCATCGTCGGCCAGACCTCTGCCATAGGTTGATCTGTTCGATCATTCATGCGGTTTGCTGATCGTAGCTGACGAAGCTCACGCATCAATATTGAATATTGGTTATTCAAGCTTCTGTTTTGATCTTCAAAATAAGTTACGCAGCCTCGCAACCCCTCAATATCTGCATTTAATTCTTGATTCTTTATCGTTAATTCATGATTTTCTACATTTAAGTTTCGATTCTCTATATCTGAATTTTGATTTTCTATTCTTAATCTTTGGTTCTCTGTTCTTAACATTTGGTTCAATTCTCTTAACTGTTCGTTTTGTCCAGTTAACTTTGCAATCTTTTCTTTATCTTTCTCCTGATCGCATCTTTGCAGCTCAATCATTTCTGTAAGCCAGTGGTATTGATTTGTAGCATGTTCTAACTCTCTTAAACTGCTATTCAAGTTTCCAAGTTCATAAAGGGCAGGGTTTTCGAATGCATTAAATGCATTTTCCGGAGCAATCGGTGAAGGATTTGAAGGCAGTCCGTTGCTATCCCACATCTGTGCAGGCAAAGAAGGTTGGGGATAAGTTTGGGCGACGAGAAGAGAAGCATCGGTCGTATGTTTACTTAAGAAGTCTTGATTTATCCCTGACACTTCCATATCGGATCGGTCACGTGCCCTACTGGCGTGATAAGCACCGTGTGAACGTCCTGCCTGTAATCGCCTTTCGAAAGGGCCGATTCGCTGATTGGTAAGTGCAGTCTGCTTTGGCCTTGCTCCCTGCTGTAAATATCTGTTTGTTGGTACGTTAGGGGTGCTGCCGGTGGCGCCAGAGGCACTTTGGAGGCTACCAACGGGCCGGAGTGAAAGAGTGTTTGAACTGGCCTTGAAGCCGTCAACAGACCAGATTGAATGTGTGTTTGCGCTTGCCTGGAAGCTATCAACGGGTCGGATTAAATAAGTGTTTGCACTTGCCTTAAAGCTATCAACAGTCCGGATTGAATGAGTGTTTGCACTGGCCTGGAAGCTATCAACTGGTCGGACTGAATCGGTGAATGAACTTGCCTGGAAGCTATCAGCAGGCTGGATTGAATGAGTGTTTGCACTGGCCTGGAAGCTATCAACTGGTTGGACTGAATCGGTGAGTGAATTTGCCTGCAAGCTATCAACTGGTTGGACTGAATCGGTCAATGAACTTGCCTGGAAGCTATCAGCTGGTTGGACTGAATCAGTGAATGAACTTGCCTGTAAGCTATCCACAGGCTGGATTGAATCGGAGAATGGGCTTGCATTGCTGACAATTATTTCGTTGGAGGTATTATCACCGTTACACTCGGATTGATGTTCATCAGGCTCGGGGCAGGCACCGTCAGTTGTGTCGTCGGAGATATAATCTCTGTTACGGATTAAAGACGCTTGTGGTGAAGACTCTTTTGGCGAAGGCGCTTGTGATGATGAGTAAGATTGCACCTGCCTCAAGAGTTTATCTGAAAAGCTTAATAATTCTTGAAACGACGGGTGCTGATCAAATTGCGTAATATTTATAAAAGGCTTGGGGAATGTAAACGGCCTTGCGTGGAACAAAATATTACTTCGTGTGGTTATATCTGATACTTTTCCTAACAGTTCACGAATAGGCCCAAGCGGTTTTTCATAGAACAGGAACAATTGAACAAAGTATTCAGTAAAGCAACATTGTTCAAATTGTCCTATTGGTGGCTGTTGGTCAGATTGATTGACCCTGTCAATTATGTCCTGAACAATCTTATACAAAATTATCAGGTTGTTATCGGCAGCTTCCGGCAGTGCCTGCTCAGGTGGAATAATCGGTTCACTTGTAGACAGGGTGCCAAGGTCATTCAAAGCCTGTGTTTCATCGCTCGTGGCTTCTATCAGCTGCCTGATAAACCGGTTGCGCACTGAGTTCTCACGGTAAGTACGCTGCAGTTCCAGTACCGCCTCAAGAGGAGTGACAGCATTACCCCTGGTGTTTGTGCTTTTGGTTTCCAGAACCTGCAAACGCTCAGGCATGTCCAGCTCATTCAGTATTCGCCTTAGCTTGTGAACGGCGTTGGGGTCGTTGCTCTTAATGATGGCGACAAGTTGGTTCGCAAGTACCTGAAGGTCCTGAGTCCCGGTGTTTTCTTCATTCTCATCTTCATCTTCATTGTCGTCTTTTCTGTTATTCCAATCTTCACTGCTATCATCACCTTCCCCCGGTGATCTGCTCTCCTGACCTTCAGGTTCATCTCTTTGTTCTTTTTGTTGATAGTTATTTTCGTCCTTTGATTCTCTGTCTGGTGCCCTGCCAGTAGGTTCACCATCCCCATTGCCCGCTTTCAGGCCACTTGTCTTCAGGGCTGTGCGCTCAAGAAATAGTTTCAAACAGCCAAGCTGCCACTGAAGACTTTCGCTGGCCGGGCAAGAATTGGCGGCACGCTGCAAAAGGGTGTTCCAGAAATTAACATCGGTCAGTTGATTTACATCCAGGAAGTCAAGCCAACCAATGGGTATAACGGCCTCACTGGAAGAGCCATCTGCGTTGACGCGTGTCATCTTCAGACGGGCCGGAGACGGCTGTTCCTGAAACGAGATAGAATCCTTACCAATAAACATCAGCCAATTGATGATGGGGTTGAGGATAACCAGGTCTATTTCGAATAATCCCGATGGTCTGCCCCCACCACCTCCCCAGGGGGGAGGGGGAGGCAAGTAGAAGAAGCCGCCATTGCCACCACTGGGAAAATTGCCCGTGCCAGTGAACTGGCCTCCTGTCGATGACAGTGTGTTATTTCGGGATTGGCCGGTTTCCAGTCCACTGTTTGCTATGTTGTCGGGGTGGACCAGAAGGGTCATTGGAGCAATATGGGGCTCGTCCTTCAGCGGTTGATCGCTGGTTACAGAAGTCAACTCTGGTCTGTCTGCCGTCGTGGATTTTAAGCGAACAAGCGTGCCATTTTCAGAGGTACCCTGTGAGACATCCTGGAAGATGGGTGTTTGCTCTTCCTCCATTATCAGTAGCTGATAGCAATAGTCACTCAAGTCGTTCGTGAGCGATATTGCGATACTGTTCGAATCTTCTGGAGTCACAGGCGCCTTAAAGCAGAGAATGCTTTTTCGGTCATTAAAACCTTTCGGAAGCAGCAAGTTTACTTGCCACCGACTGACACCCTGCGGATCTGCAGCATCATTGATTTCAATCTGAACCCTGCTCCCGTCTAAATGATGTCGGTCAATGAGGGTTGAGGAGTAGCATAATGGCACAACCACCATAGCAAGCGGGAAAAGAACAAACGCCATGAATAAACGGTAAAAATGCATTCAAATCTTTCTATATAATTATGTTAATAACACCAATTCCACCCTCCTTGTCTGATATAAAAACGTCCGGACAATCTGTGCCGACTTTCTACTCTGGAAAAACAAAAGAGCATTATTGAGCGGTTTTATTATTCTTAGAACAAACAGATAATAGACAAGAATTTCTGAATTGCTATGTGGGTTGCATGCCTTTTATCGTAAAGTCTTGGGAAGCAGCAAACTCTGCACCGCCAGAAACTGCACAATAGCCCCTCCTTCCTGCACTATAAACATCAAGTGATTACCGGTGGTGATTATTTAATCCGGTCGGAGGGTTAATTGCTATTTTCAACTAACGGAGTATATAGAGGGCTTCTGCAAACAGGGCAGGTTCTTATCCCGTTTTTAACCAACTCAATGGCGCATTCCCTATGAATTTTGTGGGAGCAGGGCAGTATCCGGCAGCCGCCGAAGGCATCTTCCAGGCAGATGCAGCACTCATCGTGGCCTGAGTTTTCCCGGCATTTGTGATTGCCTTGCAACCTTATGTCCAGACAGACATTGCAAACATCGCAGTGAAAGTTCTCTTCCTCGTTTATTCGGCAAATACCGCATTTATTGCAGTGGAACGGTGTGATATTCATACTGGTGAAATGTTTGCATTTTGCACAGTAATATTCCGACATTAGCTGATTGCATCCCGGACACGTCTGTGAGTCTTCTGTAATGTCCCCCTCATAGTGACACAGAGAGCACCGAAGCCTTATTCCATCAACAGCCATGCGATCGTCAACGTCGCAGTCATTACTAATGTTGTGACATCTTTGGCAGGGGAAAAATCCGGCACAGCATCCAAAGTTCACAAGGCATAACCTCTGGTAATGACCGCATAATGAGTTTCGTTCTGGTTGCGCAGATGTATTTAACTGCGCGTTCGATGGGTTTGGCTCTTCATTCAGGGGGCTTGATTGCTGGTAACATGCGTGAGACTCTGCTTCGTTGTTTGCTATCGAGCCCGGGCTTGCCGCTGCCGTCTGATACCGTGCTTGTTGGTTCACATAGTCTACTGACTCTTCCAAACGGGCCCGCGAATCACAATACCTCCGATTCTCTCTTCTTAATCCTTGAACCTCTTCAGTTAATTCCTGATGCCCTCTTCTCAACCATTGAGACTCTGAAGTTAAATTCTGGTTTTCTCTTCTTAGTCCCTGAGCTTCTGAAGTTAACGCCTGATTCTCTCTTCTTAATTCTTGAACCTCTAGAGTTAACTCTTCAATCCGTTGTCTTTTTTTTTTCTTTTTCCTGAGCGCGTCTTTTCAGATCAACGAGAATAGAGTTATCGATCGAATGTTTAATTAAGAAGTTTTGATCTATTCCCAACTCTTCCAGATCAGATCGGTCGTCTGCCCAGTTGGATTGATGATGACCATGTGAATGTCTTGTCTGAGATCTCCTTTGGAAGGAGGCATTTTGGGGACCTGCAAGGGCAGGCAGCTTTGGTCTGGCTCCCTGCTGTAAGTATCTGTCAGTTGCTAAGCCAGGAGCGCTGTCGGTAGAGCGAGAGGCATTGTGGTAGCTATTAACTTGCTGGATGGAATGGGTGAGCATATTTCCATTGTTTGCAGTGGTAGTGTTAAAGGCAATATCTCTCTGACTGATTACAGGTTCTGTGAAAGGGGCTTGTAGTGAAGAGGCTTGTAGTGAAGGCATTTGCAGTAACTCGATAGTATGCGCCTGCTTGATCAACTCATTTGAAAGGCGCACTAATTCAAGGCGCGATGGGTGCTGATTAAGTTGTATAAAGATATCGCGAAAAGAGATGGAGAAGGTAAATGATTGTGCAGAAATCATAATATCACGGCTGATGCCCGAATCTGATATTTTTCCTAACAGTTCACGAATAGGTACCAGTGGGTTTGAACAGAGCAGGAACAATTGAACAAAGTATTCGGTAAAGCAACATTTTTCAAAGTTTCCTATGGGTGGCTGTTGGTCAGATTGATTAACCCTGTGGATGATATCCAGAACAATCTTATACAAAATCATCAGGTTACTGTCGGCTGCTTCGGGCAGTGCCCAGTCAGGTGGGGCGATTGGTTGGAGTTCAGAGGGGTTGTTAAAATCATCCAGAATCCTTGTTTGATCACTCGTAGCTTCTATCAGTTGCCTGATAAACTGGTTGCGCGTTGAGTTCTCATCGAAAGAACGCTGCAGGTGCAATATCGCCTCAAGAGGCGTGACAGTATTGCCCGCAGTATTTGTGCCCTTTGTCTCCAGAACCTGCAAACGCTGGGGCAGGTCCAGCTCGTCCAGTATCTGCCTCAGCTTGAAAACGGCATCGGGATCGTCGCTCTCAATAATGGCTAAAAGCTGGTTAGCAAGTAGCTGAAGGTCCTGAGTCCTGGTGCTTTTTTCACTTTTTTTGCCATTGTTGTCTTTTCTTTTGTCACCATCTCCACTGCTATAACTGCCTTCTCCCGGTGAATTGTTCTCCTGATCTTCAGGTTCACCTTTTTTCTCTTCAGGGTGGTCGTTATTTTCGTCCTTTGGTGTTTTATCTGGTAAATCACCCGATGCTTCTCCATCCCCATCAGCGGTCTTTAAGACACCGGCATGATCTGTTTTCAGGGCTGTTTGCTCAAGAAATAGTTTCAAGCAGCCAAGTTGCCACTGAAGGCTTTTGTTGGCTGGGCAAGCAGTGGCGGCACGTTGGAAGAGAGTGTTCCAGAAATAAACATCGGTCAGTTGTTCAATATTCAGGAAGTCAAGCCAACCGACGGGTATAACGGCCTCACTGGAAGAACCATCTGCGTTAACGCGCGTCATTTTCAGACGCGCCCGGGATGGCTGTTCCTCAGTTGAGGTAGAATCCTTGCCTAAAGACATCAGCCAGTTGATGACGGGTTTCAGGATAACAAGATCTATTTCGAATAATCCCGTTGGTCTCCCTCCTCCCCCGGGTGGAGGGGGAGGCAAGTGGAAGAAGCCCCCGTTGCCACCACTGGGAAAATTGGCTTTGCCAGCGAGCTTGTCTCCTGTTGATGACAGTGTGTTATTTTGGGTTTGTCCGGTTTCCAGCCCACTGTCCGTGATCTCGTCGGGGTAGACCAGAAGGGTCAGTGGGATAGCCCGAGGTTTGACGTTCAGCGGTTGATCCGTGGTGACAGAAATAAGCTCTGGACTCTCTGCCGTCGTGGATTTTAAGCGAATCAGTGTGCCATTTTCAGAGGCGCGTTCTGAGACATCATGGAAGAAGGGTATATGCTCTTCCCTTACTATTACTGGCTGATAGCAATAGTCACTCAAGTTGTTCCTGACCCATATCGAGGTACTGTCGTAATCTGCTGGCGCCACAGGTACTTTAAAACAAAGGAAGCTGTTTTGGTCATTGAAGCCTTCCGGAAGGAGCAAAACCATTTGCCACTGAATCACACCCTGCGGATCCGTGAAATCATCGATTTCAATCCGAACCCCGTGCCCATCGGGATGATGCTGGTCAATGAGAGTTGAGCAATAGCATAACGGCACAACCGCCATAGCCAGCAGGAAAAGTACAAATGCTATGAATAAGCGGAAAAAAGTCCATTCAAATCTCGCTTTACAACTTGTGTCGACAATTCCAACCCGTACTCTTTGCCTGATAGAGTGCGTCAGAACAGTTCCACCCTGAAAAAATAAAGGAACATCTTTAGCCAATCCTGTTATTTGTTGTAGAAACAGAGAATAGCCAAGTATTTCTAAATTGCTATGTGGATTGCTTGTCTTGTGCGACAGAGCCTTCGGCAGCATCAATCTCTTAACCGGCAAAATACTTGTCTGTTATTCTTCCTTCCATAGTTCAGTGATTTTTGCAGAGTGGTGGCGACCATATGACACGAAATGGGTGGTTACCAGAAAACGGCTATTGGCGCTGAAGTTGGCTGAGAGTACCGTACCACTGTGACAGGTAGAGATTTCTTTTTTCGATGATGCATCGCCCTCCAGGGTATGGATTTTTGTCTTCCTGTCGATAGTGAAGGTCGCCGCAAAGCGGCTATCGGTGCTGAAGGTGGCTGAAGGGAAACAGACCCAATCTTTATAAAGGGTAGGGCTGTCTTCATTCCATGATCCATTGTCATTCTGGCAATACTCTTTGCTTGCCCTGTCGATACTGGTGGTTATCAGACGTCTGCTACTGGGGGTGAAGGTGGCTGAGAGGACCTTATGGTAGTGGCAGATAGTTATTTCTTCTTCCCATGATGCATCGGTTTTTTTGCCATAGATTTTCGCCGTATTATCGTCACTGGCGGTCGCCAAATGGCATCCATCGGCGCTGAAGGTAGCTGAGTTGATCCGATCTTCATGGGCAATGATGGCTTTTTTTACCCATGGTCCATTGTTCTGCCTGCCATAGATTTTAACCAGGTCATCCCTGCCAACAGTCATCACATGGCAGTCATCAGGGCTAAACCCGGCTGATTGGATCGGGCCATCGCTGTCGATATGGCTAATGGTCAATTCTTTTTCCCATGAGCCATCGTCCTGTTGGCCATAGATTATTGCCGTAGCATCGTCACTGGCAGTCACTATATGGTGGCTATCAGCGCTGAAGGTAGCTGAGTTGACAGCGTCATCATGGGTAATGATGGTTTTTATTTTCCATAATCCATTGGCCAACCTGCCAGTGATTTTTACCATGTTATCTTTACCGACAGTCATCACATGGCTACTATCGGGGCTGAAGGCGGCTGATTGGATCGGACCATTGTGTCTAATGGTGACTTCTGGTCCCCATTGTCTGTTGTCTTTTTGGCCAAAGATTATTGCCGTACGATCTTCACTGGCAGTCACTACATGGTGGCTATCAGCGCTGAAGGTGGCTGAGTTGACCTTACCAGTATGTTGAACACAGTGTTCTTCTTCCCATGATGCATCGTCCTTCTGGCCAAAGATTTTCGTTGTGTGATCTGTGCTGGCAGTTACTACGCGACAATTGTCGTTGCTAAAGCTGGCTGATTTGACCGGACCATTGTGGCGGATAGTGACCTCCTCTTCCCATGATCCGTCGGCCTTATAGCCGTAGATTTTCGCGGTACAGTCGTCACTGGCGGTCACCATCCGGCGGCTATCAGGGCTGAAGGAGGCTGAGTTGATCTCAAGGTCATGGGGAATGTTGGCTTTTGTAACGGGATGAATTATTGTCCTCAAGATATTGACGAACTGTGAGTCATCTGGACCCTGATTGTTGTGCCTGCAAAGTTGGACAAAATGGTATAGGGCTTCATAACATGTTTCTGTTATATTCCATTCCTTAACGGCTCTATTTGCACTGTCTAACGAATGACAATTGCCGTATTTTTTCAATAGACTGATAAAGTCGTTAAGTTTTTCTCTTAAGTCATTTAATTCTGATCGACATACAGGACAAGTTTTAACTGAAAGGTCAGATAGCCCTTTTTGCAGCCACAGATTTAAACAATGCACATGAAAAACGTGATGACATGGCGTTTTCACTAATCTTGCTGTGCGTGAAAAGCGCTTACAACATATTGGGCACTTATTATCAGTAATTTGTGCATGTTTCACCTTATCCACTTTAAATGTATTATCGCGAAAGGCATTGATATTTATATAATCATCCATTGTTTTCTTGCCAGGCACAGCCATGGCTCTATCCGCACCGACAAAAGATGATGTACTTGCCAGACGAGTTGAATGACCACCGTGTGATCGTCTTTTCTTTAATCGTTTTTGGCGCAGCCCATTTGCCTGATGAGTAAGGGCGGGTTGCTTTGGCCTTGCTCCCTGCTTTGAGTATCCAGTACCAGAGGCACTTTGGCAGCTATTAACTTGTGGGGTAGAACTCATTACTGGCTCATGGGGTGAAGGGTCGGTACGCAGCTGAATTAACTGTTCATTTACGAAATGTTGTAATTCATGAAGCGCCGGGTGTTGATGAAAATGTGCAAAGGTATCTGCAAAAGAGGCAGGAAATGTAAATGATTGTGCAACGGTTATAATATCAATCCTTATGGCTAAATCTGATATTTGTCCTGACAGATAATGAATAAGCTCAAGTGGGTTAGAGTAGGTCAGGAATAACTGGACGAAGTATTCAGCAAAGCAACGTTTTTCAAAGTGTCCTACAGGTGGCTGTTGGTCAGATTGATTGACTCTCTGGATTATGTCCTGAACAATCTTGTACAAAATCATCAGGTTGTTGTCACCAGCTTCGGGTATTGCCGGGTCCGGTGGAATTATTGTCTGGAGTGCAGGCAGAGTGTCAAGGTCATTCAAAGTCTGTTTTTTATCGCTTGTGGCTTCTATCAGCTGCTCGATAAATGGGTTGCGCAATGAATTCTGTTCGAGAGAACGCTGCAGTTGCAGTACCGTCTCAAGAGGAGTGATACTTTCATCCCTGCTGTTTGTGCCTTTTGTTTCCAGAACCTGCAAACGCTGAAGCATGTCCAGCTCATCCATTATTTTCCTGAGTTTAAAAACGGCACTGGGATCGCCGCTTTCAATGATGTTTATAAGCTGATTTGCAAGTACCTGAAGGTCTTGAGTGGAGTCATTGTTTTTAGTCACCGATTCATCGTCGTCTTTTCCGTTATTGCCATTCCCATTGCCATCATGGCCTTCACCCGGTGATTGGTTTTCCTGATCTTGAGGTTCTTCTCTTGTTTCCTTTTGATGGTGATTATTTTCGTCCTTTGGCTTTGGATCAGGTGCTCTGCCAGAAGGCTGCCCATCGCCGTTACCTGCCTTCAGGCCACCGTTATGATTTGTCTTCAAGACCGTTCGCTCAAGCCATGGTTTGAAACAACCAGGCTGCCATTGGAAGCTTTCGCTGGCGAGGCAGGAGAAGCCGCCACTCCCGCTACCGGGAAAATCGTCGATGCCAGCGAGCTTGCCACCTGACAATGTCTGTGTGTTATTGCGGGTTTGGCTGGTTTTCGGTCCGATGTCAGCCAGGTTGTCGGAATAGGTCAGAAGGGTCAGAATCCGAACCTCGTGCCCATCTGGATTATGCTGGTCAATGAGGGTGTAAGAGTAGCCTGACGGTGCAATCACCATAGCTGGTAATGACAGGACAAAGGCCATGAAAGCTATAAATGTGCGGTAAAACTGCACTGAAGTCTCTCTGTAACCTGGTCGATAATATCCAATCCGCCCTCTTTGTCTGATAGAAAATGCCGGGACAATCGGTGCTGACTTTTTGCTCTGGAAAAATAAAGGAACGGCATTGGCCAATCTCATCATTTGCAGTACAAACAGAGGATAGCCAAAAATTTCTGAATCGCTATAGGGACTACTTGTCTTGTGCCACAATGTCTTCCGCAACATCTTGAAGTCAGAGAAGGGCGGTTTGCTTTCATTCGTCCTTCCAGAGTTCAGTGATCATCGCAGCCTCCTGATAGCGACCAATATCTGAAATACAACTGGTGTTCACCAGAAAGCGGCTATCAGCGCTGAAGTTGGCCAAGAATACCGCACCATGATGATAGATAGTGATTTCTTTTTGCCATGATGCATCGTCTTTCAGGCTATAGATTTTCGCCTTCCTATCGATACTCGCGGTCGCCGCAAAGCGGCTATTGGCGCTGAAGGTGGCTGAACGAACCCAGCCTTCATGAAGGATGGTGGTCTTTTCTTCCCATGATCCATTATTATTGTGGCTATGAATTTTTGCCGTCCTGCCTCTGCTGGCAGTCACCACATGTTGGCTATCGGGGCTGAAAGTGGCCGATAAGAGTCTATGGTTGTGGCAGATAGTCATTTCTTCTTCCCATGCTGCATCGGTCTTTTCGCCATAGATTTTGGCCGTATTATCAGAACTGGCGGTCACCAAATGGCATCCATCGGCGCTGAAGCTGGCTGAGTTGATCCGATCTTCATGGGCAATGATGGCTTTCTTTACCCATAATCCATTGTCCTGCCTGCCATAGATTTTAACCAGGTCATCCCCGGCAACAGTCATCACATGGCGGCCATCGGGGCTGAACTCGGCAGATATGATCGGACCCCCGCTGTCGATATGGCTAATGGTCAATTCTCTTTCCCATGATCCATCGTCCTGTTGGGCACAGATTATTGCCGTACCATCGCCACTGGCGGTCACCACACGGCGGCTGTCGGTGCTGAAGGTAGCTGAGTTGACCGTGTAATCATGGGCAATGATGACTTTTTCTTGCCATGCTCCATTGGCCGACCTGCCAGTGATTTTCACCAGGTTATCTTTACCGAAAGTCACCACATGGCTACCATCGGGGCTGAAGGTGGCTGATTGGATCGGACCATTGTGGCTAATGCTGGCTTCTGTTTCCCATGGCCTGTCGTCCTTTTGGCCAAAGATTATTGCGGTACCATCGTCACTGGCAGTCACCATACGTTGGCTATCAGTGCTGAAGCTGGCTGAGTTGACCGTACCAGTATGTTGAACGGTGAGTTCTTCTGTCCATGATCCATCGTCCTTTTGGCCCAGGATTTTCGCCTTGTGATCCTCACTGGCAGTAACTACACGACAGCTATCGCGGCTGAAGCTGGCTGATTTGACCTTACCATTGTGGCGAATAATGGCCTCTTCTTCCCACGATCCATCGGCCTTATGGCCATAGATTTTCGCAGTACAATCTTCACCGGCGGTCACCACCTGGCGGCTATCAGGGCTGAAGCTGGCTGACGTGATCTCAGAGTCATGGCGAATGTTGGCTTTTATAACGGGATAAATTATTTTTCTCAAGATATTGGCATACCGTGGATCATCTGATGCCTGACTGTTGAGTCTGCAAAGTTGGACAAAATGGTATAAGGCTTCATGACTTGTTGTTCTATTCCATTCCTTAACGGCTCTATCTGCAGTGTCTAACAAATGACAATTGCCGTATTTATTCAATAGCCTGTTAAGGTTGTTAAGTTTTTCTTTTGAGCTTTTTAATTCTGATCGACATACAGGACAAGTTTTAATTGCAAGATCAGGTAGCCTTTTTTGGAGCCACAGATTCAAGCAAAGCACGTGAAAAATGTGATTGCAGGGTGTTTTCACTAATCCTGCTGTGCGTAAAAAGCGCTCACAACATATTGGGCACTTATTATGAGTAATTTGTGTATGTTGCACCTTATTCACTTTCAATGCATCATCGCAAAAAGCAATGATAGTCATGTCATCATCCCCATAAGATCGTTCTGTTTTTAATCGTTTTTGGTGCGGCGTATTTGACTGATGAGAAAGGGTGGGCCGTTTTGGCCTTGCTCCCTGCTGTGGGTTTCTTAACCGTTCATTTAAGAAATGTTGTAATTCATGAAACGAGGGGTGTTGGTGAAATTGTATAAAGGCATTTGAAAAAGAACTGGCAGATGTCAATGATTGTGCAGCAATTATAATCTCATGGGTTACCGCTGAATCTGATATTTGCCCTAACAGATTACCAATAAGTTCAAGTGGGTTTGAATAGAACAGAAACAATTGAACGAAGTACTGAATAAAACAATTTTTTTCAAATTGTCCTATTGGTGGTTGCTGGCCAGATTGATTAACTCTATGGATTATGTCCAGAACAATCCTGTACAAAATCATCAGGTTGTTGTTGCCAGCTTCGGACAGTGGTCGGGCTATCGGTTGCAGTGAAGCCAGAATGTCAGGGTCATTCAAAGTCCGTGTTTTATCGCTCGTGGCTTCTATCAGCTGCTCGATAAACCGGTTGCGCGATGAATTCTCATAGCAAGAACGCTGCAGTTCCAGTATCGCCTCAAGAGGACTGACAGCATTACCACTGGTGTTTGCGCTTCTCGTTTCCAAAACCTGCAAACGCTGTGGCATGTTGAGCTTATCCAGTATTTGCCGCAGCTTAAAAACAGCATCAGGATCGTCACTTTCAATGATGGCTACAAGCTGGTTGGCAAGTACCTGAAGGTTTTGAGTCCTGGCATTTTTTTCACTCTCCTCGCCATTGTCGTCTTTTCTGTTATTACCATCCCCGCTGCCATCATTGCCTTCTCCCGGTGAGTTGTTGTTCTGATCTTCAGGTGCTTCTTTTTTGTCCTTTTGATGGCTGTTATTTTTGTCCTCTGATCTTGAATTTGGTGCGCTACCAGAGGGTTGGCCATCTCCATTAGCGGCCTTCAGGCCACCGCCATGATGTCTCTTCAAGGCCGTTCGCTCAAGCAATAGTTTGAAACAGCCAAGCTGCCTAATAAGGCTTTCGCTGGTGGGGCATGAAGTGGCGGCATGTTGCAGGAGGGTGTTCCAGAAATCAACATCGGTCAGTTGTTCAACAGTGAGGAAGTCGAGCCAGCCAACAGGTATAGCAGCTTCGCTGGAAGAGCCATCGGCATTAACCCGTGTCATTATCAGACGCGCCGGGGAGGGTGGCTCTTCAAACGAAGCAGAATCTTTACCAATGGACATCAGCCAGTTGATGACGGGTTTCAGGATAACCAGATCTATTTCAAATAATCCCGATGGTCTCCCACCGCCACCTCCCCAGGGTGGGGGGGGCGGCAAAAAGAAGAAGCCACCGTTGCCACCACCGGGAAAATCGCCGATGCCAGCGGGCTTGCCGCCCGTTAATGTCAGTGTGTTATTCCCGGGTTGGCCGGTTTTCAACCCACTGTCGTTTATGTTGTCGGTATAGGTCAGAAGGGTTAAAGGGGCAGTATGGGGCTTATCGTTGTGAAGTTGATCGGTAGTGACAGAAGTTAATTCCGGTCTGTCTGCCGTCGTGGATCTTAAGTGAACAAGCGTGCCATTTTTAGACGCATGTTGAGAGATATGTTGGAAGTCGGGTGTTTGTTCTTTTGTCAGTATCATCAGTTGATAACAATAGTTGCTCGGGTCGTTCGTCACCAATATCGCAATACTGTTGGAATCTGCTGGCACCACAGGCGCCTTAAAGCAAAGGATACTGTTTTGGTCATCGAAACCCTTCGGTAGCAGCAAGTTCATTTGCCACTGACTCACAAACTGAGGATCTTTGCCATCATTGATCTCAATCCGAACCTTGTGCCCTCCCGGATTATGTCGGTCAATGATGGTTGAGGAATAGCACAAAGGCAAAACTGCCATAGCCACCAGGAAAAGAACAAATGCTATGAATAAGCGGTAAAGGTGCATTCAAATCTCACTAACTTATGATAACAACCCGGACCTGTCCTGTTTGCCTGACAGAGTACAATCAGAAAGGTCTGTGCTGGCCTTCTGCCCTGAAAAATAAAGAAACATTACTGGAAGGTCTTATTATTCGTAGAAAAAACAGATAATAGACAAGAATGTCAAAATTGCTAAATGGATTAATTGCTTTGTGCCACAGAGCCTTGTCCTCTTCCCGTGTTGCAATACTGAAGCGGTCACTGGCGGCGACTATTAAATCGAGCCAGATGGTTAATTATTTCTTTCAACCGGCGGAACGTATAGAGATTGTCTGCAAACAGGGCAGGTTCTTATCCCTTTACGGAGCATTGCAGCGTAGCAATCATCATGTACTTTGTGAGAGCAGTACATTATCAAGCAGCCGTCGAAGGAATCTTTCAGGCAGATGCAGCACTTATCGTGGCCTGAGTTTTCCCGGCATTCGTGATTACTTTGATACCTTACATAAAGGCAGATATTACAAACATCACAGTGAAAGGACTCATCCTTGTTTATTCGGCAAATTCCGCATTTATGGCAGTGGAATGGTTTTAGTTCCATATTGTCGAATTCTTTGCATTGTGCGCAGAAATACTCCGACATTAGTTCGTTGCATCCCGGGCACGCCTGGGAGTCTTCCGTAATATCCCCCTCATAGTTACAGAGAGAACATTGAAGCCTTTTTGCTTGAAAAGCCTGACGATCTGTAAGGTCGCATTTCTTACTTTTGTTATGACATCTATAGCAGGGAAAATACCCTTCACAGCACCCAAAGTTTACACGACATAACCTATGGTAATGATTGCACAATGGCATTCGTTCTTTTCGCACAGGTGTCTTTAACTGCTCGTTTGACGGGTTTGCCTCCTCATTATGGGCACTCGACTGCTGGTCAGAAGCAGAACGCTCTGCGCCATTGCTTTGCATCGCCGGGCTGGCCGCTACCCACTGTTGTTTTTCTCTCCCTGGTCTTGGATCAACAGATGAGGGTCCTGCCTGTAATCGCTCTTGGGAAACGTTATTTTGCTGATAGGCAAGGGCAGGCTGATTTGGCTCTGCCTCCAGCTCTGAGTATCTACCAGTCACTATGCAATGGGAACTGCCGGAAGAGCCAGAAGCTCTTTTGTTAATATCAGCTTGCTGGTGGATGGTACTTGTATCTTTATTGCTGACAATTGTTTCGTCAGAGATATTATCGCTTTTACCGGTGACAGGCTCTATAGAAGGCACTTGTTGTAAGTGGGGATTTTTTGCATAACCCATCAGCTCATCTGAGAGGCGTTCTAATTCAGAAATCGATGGGTGTTGGTGAAATTGTATAAAGGTATTTAAAAAGCGGTTGGGAAATGTCAATGATTGTGGATTAATCATAAGAACATGCCTTGTGGGCAAATCTGATATTTTCCCCAACAGATTACGAATCAGTTCAACCGGGTTTGAGTAGATAAGGAACAATTGAGCGAAGTACTCAGCAAAGCAACATCTTTCAAACTGACTCATAGGTGGCTCTGTGTCAGATTGATTGACCTTGTGGATTATGTCCAGAGCAATCTTATACAACATCAACAGGTTGTTGTTGCCCTCTTCGGGCATTGCCCGGTCAGGTGGAATGATTGGTCGAAGTAGAGACAGAGTGTGAAGGTTATTCAAATACTGTTTTGTATTGCATGTTGCCTTTATCAGCTGCTCGATAAAAAGGTTGCGCAGTGAATTCTCGTTGCAAGAACGCTGCAGTTTCAGTACGGCTTCAAGAGGAGTGACAGTATCCTCGGTGTTGATGCTTTTTGTTTCCAGAACCCGCAAACGCTGTGGCATGTCCAGTTCATTCAGTATTTGCCTGAGCTTAAAAACTGCTCCGGGATCTTGACTTTCAATGATGGCAACAAGCCGGTTCGCAAGTACCTGAAGGTCTTCAGTGGTAGTTTTTTTTTCACTCTCTTCGCCATCGTCGTCTTTTCTGTTGTTGCCATTTCCGCTGCCATCATGGCCTTCTCCCGGTGACTGGTTCTCCTGATTTTCAGGTTCTTCTTTTTTCTCTTTTTGGTGATCGTTATTTTCGTCCTTTGGCCCCGAATTGGGTGCGCTACCAGAGGGTTGTGCCTCCCCATTCGCTGCCATCAGGCCACCGCCATGATTTGTCTGCAAGGCACTACGCTCAAGAAATCGTTTGCAACAGCCAAGCTGCCATTGGAGGCTTTCGCTAACGGGGCAGGAAGTAGCGGCCTGCTGGAGGAGGGTGTTCCAGAAATCAACATCGTTCAGTTGTTCAATATTGAGGAAGTCAAGCCAGCCAACAGGTATAGCGGCTTCGCTGGAAGAGCCATCGGCATTAACCCGTGTCATTTTCAGACGTGCCGGGGAGTGTTGCTCTTGAAACGAAATAGAATCTTTACCAATGGACATCAGCCAGTTGATGACGGGCTTCAGGATAACCAGATCTATTTCAAATAATCCCGATGGTCTCCCCCCGCCACCTCCCCAAGGTGGGGGTGGGAGTAAATAGAAGAAGCCACCATTCCCGCTACCGGGAAAATCGTCGATGCCAGTGAGCTTGTTGCCTGTCAATGTCACTGTGTTATTCCGGGTTTGGCCGGTTTCCAGTTCACTGCCGGTCGTGTTGTCGGAATAGACCAAAAGGGTTAATGGGGTCGTATGGGGATTGTCGTTAAGGAGTTGATCGGTAGTGACAGAAGTTAATTCTGGTCTGTCTGCCGTCGTGGATTTCAAGCGAATAAGTGTGCCATTTTCAGAGGCCTGTTGAGAGAGGTGTTGGAAGCCGGGTATTTGCTCTTTTGTCATTAGCAACAGTTGGTAGCAATAGTTGCTCTGGTCGTTCGTCAACAATATCGCAATACTGTTGGAATCTGCTGACACCACGGGTGTCTTAAAGCAAAAGGTGCTGTTTCGATTGTTGAAACTGTCCGGAAGCAGCAAACTCACTTGCCACTGACTGACAGCCTGAGGGGCTGTGCCGTGATTGATTTCAATCCGAACCTTTTGCCCACCGGGATTATGTCGGTCAATGATGGTTGAGGAGTAGCACAAGGTCACAACCAACATAGTCATCAGGAAAAGAACAAATGTTATGAATAAACGGTAAGAATGCATTCAAATCTTTCTGCACTAAATGTGTTATTAATACCAACCCGCCTTCCCTGTCTGACAGAAAACGCCAGGACAATCTGTGCCGACTTTCTGCTTTGGAAAAATAAAGGAACATTATTGACCGGTTTTATTATCCGTAGGACAAACAGAGAGTAGACAAGAATTTCCGAATTGCTATTTGTGTTACTTGTTTTGTGCAACAGAGCCTTCGTCAGTATCAACCTGAAAGTGACTTGCAGGACTTGATACCGGGCTGTGGTAGCAGTATGGAGCTGCTATTTTTAAAAACTCATTTTATACCAATCGAACGTTCTAAGTACCTGGCCAGTTGGTTTCGCATATTCTGGCGAGTGGATTTTTTCATCCTTCAAGGCGCAACGACGGGCGCGTAGCCTTAGCTACGCAACCAGAGTTGGAACGCAGAAGGATGGAAAAAGCCGCCGTCCAGAATAGGCGAAACCAACTGGTTAGGTACTTAACTCCCTATGTAAGTCAGACGCGGTCACCGGTAGCGACTATTAAATTCAGTCAGATGGTTTAATGATTGTTTCCAACAAACCAGGCGTCTGTAGGGTTTCTGCAAATAGGGCAGGTTCTTATCCCGTTTTTAAGCATTGCAGTGCTGCACTCACCATGTACTTTGTGGTAGCAAGGCATTATCTTGCAGCCGTGGAAGGTATCTTCCAGGCAGATACAGCACTCATCGTGGCTTGAGTTTTCTCGGCATTTGTGATTGTCTTGAAACCTTGTATTCAGGCAGATATCACAAACATCACAGTGAAAGGCCCTATCCTTAAATGTTCGGCAAATTCCACATTTATCGCAGTGGTATGGTTTTTTTTCTAAATCGGTGAAGTGTTTGCATTGTGCACAGAAATACTCCGACATTAGTTCGTTGCATCCCGGGCATGTCTGGGAGTCTTCCGTAATATCCCCCTCATAGTTACATAGAGAACATTGAAGCCTTTTTGCATGAAAATCCTTACGATCTGTAAGGTCGCATTTCTTACTATTGTTATGACATCTAGGGCAGGGGAAATACCCTTCGCAACACCCAAAGTTTACACGACAAAACCTATGGGAATGATTGCACAATGGCATTCGCTCTTGCACAGGTGTCTTTAATTGCTCGTTCGACGGGTTTGTCTCCTCATTATGGGTACTTGACTGCTGATCAGAAGCAGATCGGTCTTGTGCACTAGTGGTTTGATCATCACCGGATGAAGGTCCTGCCTGTAATCGCTCTTGGGAAGCGTTATTTTGCTGATAGGCAA
Organism: Endozoicomonas sp. ALD068; assembly: GCF_049310145.1. Lineage (NCBI taxonomy): Bacteria > Pseudomonadati > Pseudomonadota > Gammaproteobacteria > Oceanospirillales > Endozoicomonadaceae > Endozoicomonas > Endozoicomonas sp. ALD068. Next base: position 4,626,340 of record NZ_JBLYNU010000004.1, on the reverse strand, counting down.
GTGCAGGCTGATCTGACTCTGCCTCTGCCTCTGGCTCTGCCTCTGGCTCTGGGTATCTATCAGTCAGTATGCAAGGGGAACTTCCGGAAGAGCCAGAGGCTCTTTGGTGGCTATCAGCTTGCTGGTGGGTGGTACCTGGATCTTTATTGCTGACAAGTGTTTCGTCAGAGAGAGTATCGCTGTTATCGATGACAGGCTCTACAGAAGGCACCTGTTGTAAGTGAGAATTTTTTGCATAACCCATCAGCTCATCTGAGAGGCGTTCTGATTCAGAAATCGATGGGTGTTGGTGAAATTGTATAAAGGTATTTAAAAAGCGGTTGGGAAATGTCAATGATTGTGGATTAATCAGAACAACACGCCTTAAGCACAAATCTGATATTTTCCCCAACAGATTACGAATCAGTTCAACCGGGTTTGAATAGGCCAGGAACAATTGTGCAAAGTACTCAGTAAAGCAACATCTTTCAAACTGACTCATAGGTGGCTCTGTGTCAGATTGATTGACCTTGTGGATTATGTCCAGAGCAATCTTATACAAAATCAACAGGTTGTTGTCGCCCTCTTCGGGCATTGCCCGGTCAGGTGGAATGATTGGTCGAAGCAGAGACAGAGTGTGAAGGTTATTCAAATTATGTTTTGTATTGCTTGTGGCCTCTATCAGTTGCTCGATAAAAAGGTTGCGCAGTGAATTCTCGTTGCAAGAACGCTGCAGTTTCAGTACGGCTTCAAGAGGAGTGACAGTATCCTCGGTGTTGATGCTTTTTGTTTCCAGAACCCGCAAACGCTGTGGCATGTCCAGTTCATTCAGTATTTGCCTGAGCTTAAAAACTGCTCCGGGATCTTGACTTTCAATGATGGCAACAAGCCGGTTCGCAAGTACCTGAAGGTCTTCAGTGGTAGTTTTTTTTTCACTCTCTTCGCCATCGTCGTCTTTTCTGTTGTTGCCATTTCCGCTGCCATCATGGCCTTCTCCCGGTGACTGGTTCTCCTGATTTTCAGGTTCTTCTTTTTTCTCTTTTTGGTGATCGTTATTTTCGTCCTTTGGCCCCGAATTGGGTGCGCTACCAGAGGGTTGTGCCTCCCCATTCGCTGCCATCAGGCCACCGCCATGATTTGTCTGCAAGGCACTACGCTCAAGAAATCGTTTGCAACAGCCAAGCTGCCATTGGAGGCTTTCGCTAACGGGGCAGGAAGTAGCGGCCTGCTGGAGGAGGGTGTTCCAGAAATCAACATCGTTCAGTTGTTCAATATTGAGGAAGTCAAGCCAGCCAACAGGTATAGCGGCTTCGCTGGAAGAGCCATCGGCATTAACCCGTGTCATTTTCAGACGTGCCGGGGAGTGTTGCTCTTGAAACGAAATAGAATCTTTACCAATGGACATCAGCCAGTTGATGACGGGCTTCAGGATAACCAGATCTATTTCAAATAATCCCGATGGTCTCCCCCCGCCACCTCCCCAGGGTGGGGGTGGGAGTAAATAGAAGAAGCCACCATTCCCGCTACCGGGAAAATCGTCGATGCCAGTGAGCTTGTTGCCTGTCAATGTCACTGTGTTATTCCGGGTTTGGCCGGTTTCCAGTTCACTGCCGGTCGTGTTGTCGGAATAGACCAAAAGGGTTAATGGGGTCGTATGGGGATTGTCGTTAAGGAGTTGATCGGTAGTGACAGAAGTTAATTCTGGTCTGTCTGCCGTCGTGGATTTCAAGCGAATAAGTGTGCCATTTTCAGAGGCCTGTTGAGAGAGGTGTTGGAAGCCGGGTATTTGCTCTTTTGTCATTAGCAACAGTTGGTAGCAATAGTTGCTCTGGTCGTTCGTCAACAATATCGCAATACTGTTGGAATCTGCTGACACCACGGGTGTCTTAAAGCAAAAGGTGCTGTTTCGATTGTTGAAACTGTCCGGAAGCAGCAAACTCACTTGCCACTGACTGACAGCCTGAGGGGCTGTGCCGTGATTGATTTCAATCCGAACCTTGTGCCCACCGGGATTATGTCGATGAATGATGGTTGAGGAATAGCAAAAAGGCACCACCGCCATAGCCAGTAGAGGAAGAACAAATGCTATGAATAAGCGTAAAAAAAGCATTCAAATCTCGCTATATAACTGGTACAACAATTCCAATCGGCCCTCTTTGCCTGATGAAGTGTGTGAGAACAGTCTGTGCTGACTTTCCGCTATGGAAAAATAAGGAACACCATTGGTTGTTCTTGTTATCCGAAGTAGAAACAGAGAATAGCCAAGAATTTCTGAATTGCTATGTGGGTAAATTGCTCTGTGCCACAACGCTTTCGGCAGCATCAACCTGAAAGTATCCTGCAGAGCCTGATACCGGGTTGTGGTACCGGTCAGGCTGCTAGCGGCGACTATTGATTACGGTCAAAATCCTGTCAATTAACTGAGCGGATAGAGGGTATCTGCAAACAGGGCAGGTTCTTATCTTGTTCGTAATCATCACCGTAGCGCAATCCTGGTGAACTTTGTGAGTGCAGGGCAATATCACGGAATTGTGGAAAACATCTTCCAGGCAGATGCAGCACTCATCATGGCCTGAATCTGGCCGACATCGGTGATTGCCTTGTGCACTTTTATCCATACAGAAATTGCAAACATCACAGTGAAAGGACTTCTCCTTTTCTGTTCGGCAAATTCCGCATTTATCGCAGTGGTATGGTTTTTTTTCTAAATCGGTGAAGTGTTTGCATTGTGCACAGAAATAGTCGGACATTAGTTCGTTGCATCCCGGGCATGTCTGGGAGTCTTCCGTAATATCCCCCTCATAGTTACATAGAGAACATTGAAGCCTTATTGCATGAATAACCTTACGATCAGTAAGGTCGCATTTCTTACTATCGTTATGACATTTGTTGCATGGGAAATAACCTTCACAGCACCCAAAGTTTACGCGACATAACCTACGGCTATGAATGCACAGTTGCCTTTGTTTTTTTTCCAAAGGCGTCCTTAACTGCTCATTCGACGGGTTTGCCTCCTCATTATGGGTGCTCGACTTCTGGAAAGAAGCAGAATGCTCTGCGCCATTGCTTTGCAACGTCGGGTTGGTCGCCATCATCTGTAGCCTTGCTATCATTTGTCTTTCCAGCTGTTTTAACTGTTGTCTTTTTTGCTCTTGTTTTGCCTCAGCGTGTCTTTCCAGCTCGGCGAGAACATGACTTGGCAACGGAGAGCTGACCGGCAACATCTGTCGCCTTGCTATCATTTGTCTTTCCAGCTGTTTTAACTGTTGTCTTTTTTGCTCTTGTTTTGCCTCAGCGTGTCTTTCCAGCTCGGCGAGAACATGACTTGGCAACGGAGAGCTGACCGGCAACATCTGTCGCCTTGCTTTCATTTGTCTTTCTAGCTGTTTTAACTGTTGTCTTTTTTTCACCCGTCTTTTCAGAGCGTGTTTTGCCAGCTCTTCGAGAAGGGGTCCATCGATCAGGAGGTTACTTAAGTGGTTTTGATTTGTCCTCAACACTGCCAAATCGGATCGTTCCTGTGTCCCGGTGGCTTGAAGATCACCAGATGAAGGTCCTGCTTGTAATCGCTCCCGGGAAGCGTCATTTTGCTGATGAACAAGGGCAGGCTGATTTGAACTTGCTTCCAGCTTTGGGTTTCTACCAGCCAGTAAGCAAGGGGAGCTGCCGGTAAAGCCAGAGGCTCTCTGGTTGCAGACAGCTCGCTGGATGGTACTTGTATCTCCACTGCTGGCAATTGTTTCGTTAGCGGTAGTATCGCTGTTACTGATGAAAGGCTCTATAGAAGGCACTTGTTGTAAGTGGGAGTTTTGTGCCTGCCTCATCAGCTCATTTAAGAGGCGCTTTAATTCAGGAAAGGATGGGTGTTGGTGAAATTGCGTGAAGTTATATAAAAAACAGGCGGGAAATGTCAATGATTGTGGATTAATCATAACATCATACCTTAAAGCTAAATCTGATATTTTCCCCAACAGATTACGAATCAGTTCAACCGGGTTTGAATAAATCAGGAACAATTGAGCGAAGAACTCAACAAAGCAACACTTTTCAAATTGTCCCACAGGTGGCTGTTGGTCAGATTGATTGGCTTTGTGGATTATGTCCAGAACAATTTTATTCAAAATCAACAGGTTGTTGTCGCCTGCTGCGAGCACTGCCTGATCAGGTGGAATGGCCGGTCGGAGTGTAGATAGAATGTTGAATTTACTCAAATTCTTTTTTGTATTGCAAGTGGCCTTTATCAGCTGTTCGATAAACAGGTTGCGCGATGAATTCTCGTTGCAAGAACGTTGCAGTTTCAGTATCGCTTCAAGAGGAGTGACAGTATCTGCGGTGTTGGTACTTTTTGTTTCCAGAACCCGCAAACGCTGAGGCATGTCCAGCTCATTCAGTATTTGTCTCAGTCTAAAAACTGCTCCGGGGTATTTACTTTCAATGATGGCAACAAGCCGGTTCGCAAGTACCTGAAGGTCTTCAGCGGTAGCATTTTTTCCACTCTCTTCGCCATCGTCGTCTTTTCTGTTATTGCCATTCCCGCTGCCATCATGGCCTTCTCCCGGTGACTGGTTGTCCTGATTTTCAGGTTCTTCTTTTTTCTCTTTTTGGTGATCGTTATTTTCGTCCTTTGGCCCCGAATTGGGTGCGCTACCAGAGGGTTGCCCCTCCTCATTAGCTGCCATCAGGCCACCGCCATGATTTGTCTGCAAGGCACTACGCTCAAGAAATCGTTTGAAACAGCCAAGCTGTCGTTGGAGACTTTCGCTGGCGGGGCAGGAAGTGGCGGCCTGTTGGAGGAGGGTGTTCCAGAAATCAACATCGTTCAGTTGTTCAATATTGAGGAAGTCAAGCCAGCCAACAGGTATAGCGGCTTCGCTGGAAGAGCCATCGGCATTAACCCGTGTCATTTTCAGATGTGCCGGGGTGGGTTGCTCCTCAAACGAAATAGAATCCTTGCCTATGGACATCAGCCAGGTGATGACGGGTTTCAGGATAACCAGATCTATTTCAAATAATCCCGATGGTCTCCCCCCGCCACCTCCCCAAGGTGGGGGTGGGAGTGAATAGAAGAAACCACCGTTGCCGCCACCGGGAAAATCAGCGATGCCAGTGAGCTTGCCGCCTGTCAATGTCACTGTGTTATTCCGGATTTGGCCGGTTTCCAGTTCACTGCCGGTCGTGTTGTCGGAATAAACCAAAAGGGTTAATGGGGTCGTATGGGGTTTGCCGTTAAGGAGTTGATTGGTGGTGACAGAAGTTAATTCTGGTCTGTCTGCCGTCGTGGATTTCAAGCGAATAAGTGTGCCATTTTTAGAGGCCTGTTGAGAGAGATGTTGGAAGTCGGGTGTTTGCTCTTTTGTCAGTATCAACAGTTGGTAGCAATAGTTGCTCTGGTCGTTTGTCATCAATATAGCAATATTGTTCGGATTTGCTGACACGACAGGTGTCTTAAAGCAGAGGGTGCTGTTTCGATTGTTGAAACTGTCCGGAAGCAGCAAACTCACTTGCCACTCATTGACAGCCTGAGGGTCTGTGGCGTCATTGATTTCAATCCGAACCTTTTGCCCACCGGGGTTATGTCGGTCAATGATGGTTGAGGAATAGCACAAGGTGACAACCAACATAGTCGTCAGGAAAAGAACAAATGTTATGAATAAACGGTAAGAATGCATTCAAATCTTTCTGCACTAAGTGTGTGATTAATATCAACCCGCCCTTCCTGTCTGACAGAAAACGCCAGGACAATCCGGGCTGACTTTCTGCCCTGGAAAAATAAAGAAACATTATTGACCGGCTTTATTATCCGTAAGACGTACAGAGAGTAGACAAGAATTCCTGAATTGCTATTTGAGTGACTCGTTATGTGCATCAGAGTCTTCGGCATTATCAACCTGAAAGTGTCTTGCAGGGCCTGATACCGGGCTGTGGTAGCAGTACGGTGCTGCTATTTTTAAAAACTCATTTTATACCAATCGAACGTTCTAACTCCCTATGCAAGTCAGACGCGGTCGCTGGTAGCGACTATTAAATTCAGTCAGATGGTTTAATGATTGTTTCATCAAACCAGGCGTCTAAAGGGTGTCTGCAAATAGGACAGGTTCTTATCCCGTTTATAAACATTGCAGCGCCGCACTCACGATGTACTTTGTGACTGCAAGGCATTATCCTGCCGCCGGAGAAGGTATCTTCCAGGCAGATGCAGCACTCATCGTGGCTCGAGTTTTCCCGGCATTTGTGACTGTCTTGAAGTCTTGTATTCATGCAGACATTACAAACATCACAGTGAAAGGCATTATCCTTAGATGTTCGACAAATTCCGCATTTATCGCAGTGGTATGGTTTTTTTTCTAAATCGGTGAAGTGTTTGCATTGTGCACAGAAATACTCCGACATTAGTTCGTTGCATCCCGGGCATGTCTGGGAGTCTTCCGTAATATCCCCATTGAATCCACACACAGAGCATAAAAGCAGTGTCGTGTGAAGAGCTTTTCGAGAGGTAACTTCGCATCGATCACTTTTGTTATGACATTTATGGCAAGGGAAGTACCATTGACAGCACTCAAATTTTACATAGCAGAGCCTGCGGTAATCTTTGCACAATGGCTTTCGTTGTTCTTGTGCAGATGTCTTTAACTGCTCTTTCGGCGGGCTTGCTTTCTCATTGTAGGTGTTCAACGGATGGAAAGGAGCTAAAAACACTGTGCCATTGCTGTTCATCGCAAGATTATTGGTTTGTACCCTCTGATTGGCCGATGCCGTCTGATAATCTGATCGATGGATCAAATGGTCTACTAATTCTTGTTGTCTTCTGAGATCAACGTGCAACTTTTTGATTTGTTCCTTCAAATGCAGCGCTTCAGTATTTGATTTGTCCATAGACTTGTATAGCTCCTGATTTTTTGTAATCAGGTTTTCATTCATCGCAACCAACACCTGATTCTCTAGTCTTAATCCTTGAGTCTCCTTAGTTAGCTCCTGAATCATTGTTTTTAACTTAGTTAGCTCCTGAATCACTGTTTTTAACGCTTGAACTTCTGCAGTTAAAGACTGCTTCTCTATTGGTAATTCTTGAGCCTGTTCAGTTAACTCTTTAGTCTGTTGTCTTTTTTTCTCTTTTTTTTCCTGAGCGCGGCCTTTCAGCTCAACGAGAAGGGAGTCATCGGTCGAATGTTTAGTTGAGAAGTTTTGATTTATTCCAGACGCCTCCAAATCGGATCGGTTGTGTGCTCCGTTGGTGAGATGATTACCATGAGAAGGCCCTGTCTGAAATCGCTTTTGGGAAGAGGGATTTTGCTGATCACCAGGGTCAGACAGCTTTGGCCTGGCCCCTTGCTGTATGTATCTATCGGCTGGCAAGACGACGGGGGAACTGCCGGTAGACCCGGAGTCACTTCGGTAGCTGTTAACTTGCTGGGTGTAGTGTGCGAATCTGTTTGAGTTGTTTGTGGCTCTGCCATTGGTATTATCATGGTTACTGATTACAGGCTCTACTGAAGACACCAGTAGTGGGGGCTCTTGCAGTATGCGGGAAGCGGGCGCCTGCCTCATCAGTTCATTTGAGAGGCGTTCTAACTCATGGAACGATGGGTGCTGTTCAAGTTGTATCAGGGTTTCTCGAAAAGGGATGGAGAATGTAAATGATTGTGCAAAAATCATAATATCGCGTCTTATCACTGAATCTGATATTTTCTCCAACAGTTCACGAATGGATTCAAGTGGGTTTGAATAGAGCAGGAGTAATTGAACGAAGTACTCAGTCAAGCAAGATTTTTCAAAGTGTCCTAATGATGGCTGTTGGACAGATTGATTGAACCTGTTGATGATGTCCTGAACAATCTTATACAAAATCATCAGGTTATTGTCACCAGCTTCGGGCATTGACCGGTCAGGTGGAATCATTGGTTGGCGTTCAGACAGAATGTTGACAGTATCCAAAGTCCTTGTTTGAACGCTCGTAGCTTCGATTAGCTGCTCGATAAACCGGTTGCGCGTTGAGTTTTCATAGAAAGAACGCTGTAGTTTCAATATTGCCTCAAGAGGCGTGGCAGTATTTCCACTGGTGTTTGTGCTTTTTGTTTCGATAACCTGCAAACGCTGAGGCATGTCCAGCTCATCCAGTATTTGCCTCAGCTTAAAAACGGCATCGGGATCGTCGCTTTCAATGAGGGCAACGAGTTGGTTCGCAATTACCTGAAGGTCTTGAATCCTGGCGTTTCTTGCACTTTCTTTTCCATTGTCGTCTTTTCTGTTATTACCCTCTTCACTGCCATGATTGCTTTCTCCCGGTGAATTGTTCTGCTGATCTTCAGGTTCACCTTTTTTCTCTTTTTGATGGTCGTTATTTTCTTCCTTTGATGCTTTATCGGATGCCTTACCTGATGGTTTTCCATCCCCATTACCTGCCTTTAAGCCACCAGCATGATCTGTCTTCAAGGCAGTGTACTCAAGAAATCGCTTCAAACAGCCAAGCTGCCACTGAAGGCTTTCGCTGTCCGGGCAAGAAGTGGCGGCACGCTGGAAGAGGGTGTTCCAGAAATTAACATCGGTCAGTTGTTCAATGTCCAGAAAGTCAAGCCAACCCAAGGTTATAACGGCATCACTGGAAGAACCATCTGCATTGATGCGTGTCATTTTCAGACGCGCCGGAGATGGCTGTTCCTCAAATGAGCTGGAATCCTTTCCCATGGACATCAGCCAGTTGATGACGGGTTTCAGGATAACCAGGTCTATGTCGAATAATCCCGATGGCCTCCCATCTCCTCCCCATGGTGGAGGCGGTGAATAGGAGAAGCCTTCATCACCGCCAGCGGAAAAATCTGTGTTGCCAGCGAGCTTGTCACCTGTCATTGCCAGTGTGTTATTTCGGGTTTGTCTTGTTTCCAGCACACTTTCCGTGATGTTGTCGGAATAGATTAGAAGGGTAAGAGGAGCTGTATGGGGTTTGACGGGTTGATTGCTGGTGACAGAAGTCAACTCTGGTCTGTTTGCTGTCGTTGATTTTAAGCGAACCCGTGTGCCGCTTTCAGAGGCCCGTTTTGAGATACCATGGAAGACGCGTGTTTGCTCCCCTGTCACTATGACTATCTGATAGCAATAGTCACTCAAGTCGGTCGTGACCAATAGTGCGATACTGCTCGAATCTGCTGGCACCACAGGTGCTTTAAAGCAGAGGATGCTTTTTCGGTCATTGAAGCCTTTCGGAAGCAGCAAACTCAATTGCCACTGACTCACACCCTGAGAATCTGTTCCCTCATTGATCTCAATCCGAACCCTGTCATTGGGATTGTGTCGGTCAATGATGGTTAAGCAATAGCATAAAGGCACGACCGCCATAGCCAGCAGTGAAAGAACAAATGCTGTGAACAGGCGGTAAAAATGCATACAAATTGCACTACAGAACTTGTGTCAATAATTGCGACTTGTTCTCTTTATCTGATAGACAGAATGGGCAAAAACAGTTCTGCTCTGAAAAATAAAGGAACATCATTGGTCAATCCCGTTATTTGTAGTAGAAACAGAGAATAGTCAAGTGTGTCAGAATTGCTATATGGATTACGGTTTGTACAGAGAGCGTCTGCAAAGAGGGCAGGTTGTTATCCCACTTTTAATCATTGCATCGCCGCAATCACGATGTACTTTGTGGGAGCAATGCAGTATCACGCAGCCGGAGAAGGCATCTTCCAGGCAGATGCAGCACTCGTCGTGGCCTGAGTTTTTCCGGCATTTGTGATTGTCTTGATACCTTTTATCCAGGCAGACATTACAAACATCACAGTGAAAGCACTTATCCTTGAATTTTCGGCAAATGCCGCATTTATCACAGTGGAACGGTTTTTTTTCTAAATTGGTGAAGTGTTTGCATTTTGCACAGAAATAGTCCGACATCAGCTGGTCGCATCCCGGGCACGTCTGGGAGTCTTCCGTAATGTCCCCCTCGTAGTTACAGATAGAACACTTTAGCTTTATTGCTTTATCAGCCCGGCAATCTTTAACCTCGCAATAATCACTCATGTTATGGCAGGTGTGGCAGGGGAAATACCCGGCACAGCAACCAAAGTTTACACGGCATAACCTATGGTAATGACCGCACAAAGGCTTTCGGTTTTCTTGCACAGATGTCTTTAGCTGCCCGTTCGGTGGGTTTGTCTCCTCATTATGGTTGCTCGACTGCTGGTTAGAAGCAGAACACTCTTTGCCATTACTCTGCATCGCCGGGCTGGCCGCTGCCTTCTGTTGTCTTTCTATCTGTCTTATCCATTGTCTTTTTTTCTCTCTTTTTTCATCAGCGTGTCTTTTCAGCTCGACGAGATGGGAATCATTGATCGGATATGGACTTAAGACGTTTTGATTTCTCCTCGACACTTCCAAATCGGATCGTTCCTGTGCCCCATTGGTCTGATGATTATCATGTGCACGTCTTGTCTGTAATCGCTTTTGGGAAGAGGGATTTTGCTCATCAGCAAGGGCGGGATGTTTTGGGCTGGCTCCTTGCTGTAAGTAGCCATTACCACTGTGATTGATTACAGGCTTTATAGAAAGCACTTGTTGCGAGTTAGCAGTAAGCGCCCGCCACATCAACCCATTTGAAAGGCGTTCTAATTCATCGCGCGATGGGTGCTGTTTAAGTCGTAAAAAAGCGTTGCGAAAAGAGATGGAGAATGTCAGTGATTTTGCAAAAAACATAATATCACAGATCATGACTGAGTCTGGTATTTTCTCTAACAGGTCACGAATCGATTGAATTGGGTTTGAATAGAACAGTAACAAATGAACCAGGTACTCGGTAAAGCAACATTTTTCAAATTGTCCTAAGGGCGGCTGCTGGCCAGATTGATTGACCCTGTGGATTATATCCAGAACAATCTTGTACAAAATCGTCAGGTTGTTGTTGACAGCTTCGGGCAATGTCTGGTGAGGTGAAATGATCGGTTGGAGTTCAGACAGAATGTTAAAATCATCCAAAGTCCTTGTTTGCTCGCTGGTAGCTTCTATCAGTTGCTCAATAAACCGATTGCGCGTTGAGTTCTCATAGAAAGAACGCTGCAGTTCCAATATCGCCTCAAGAGGCGTGGCAGTGTTGCCTTCGGTGTTTGTGCCTTTTGTTTCCAGCACCTGCAAACGCTGAGGCATGTCCAGCTCATCCAGTATTTGCCTCAGCTTAAAAACGGCATCGGGATCGTTGCTTGCAATGAGGGCTATGAGTTGGTTGGCAATTATCTGAAGATCTTGAGTCCTGGTGTTTTTTGCACTTTTTTTACCGTTGTCGTCTTTTCTGTTATTACCCTCTTCACTGCCATCATTGCCTTCTTTGGTTGAATGGCTCTTCTCATCTTCAGGTTCACCTTTTTTTTCTTTTTGATGGTCGTTATTTTCGTCCTTTGGTGCTTTATCATTTGCCTTGCCTGATGGTTCTCCATCTCCATTACCTGCCTTTAAGCCGCCAGCATGATCTGTCTTCAAGACAGTGAACTCAAGAAATCGCTTCAAACAGCCAAGCTGCGACTGAAGGCTTTCGCTGGCCGGGCAAGAAGTGGTGGCACGCTGGAAGAGGGTGTTCCAGAAATTAACATCGGTCAGTTGATCAGTGCTCAGGAAGTCAAGCCAGCCAACGGGTATAACGGCTTCACTGGAGGAGCCATCTGCGTTAACGCGTGTCATTTTCAAACGCGCCGGGTATGGCTGTTTCTCAAAAGAGCTGGAGTCCTTGCCCTTAGACATTAGCCAGTTGCTGACGGGTTTCAGGACAACCAGATCTATGTCGAATAATCCTGATGGTCTCCCACCTCCTCCCCATGGTGGAGGGGGCGAGTAAAAGAAGCCTCCATTGCCGCCACCGGAAAAATCTGCGTTGCCAGCCAGTCTGTCTCCCGTCATTGTCAGTGTGCTATTTCGGGTTTGGCCGACTTCCAGCCCAGGGTCAGTCATCCTGTCGGGGTAAACCAGAAGGGTTAGTGGGTTAGCATGGGATTTGCCGCTCAGGAGTTGGTGGATGGCGACAGAAGCCAACTCCGGTTTGTCTGCCGTCCTGGATTTCAAGCGTACAAGCAGGCTGTTTTCAGAGGCACGTTTTGAGACATCCTGGAAGACGGATGTTTGCTCCTTTGCGGCTATTACCAGCTGATAGCAATAGTTACTCAAGTGGTTGTTGACCAATAGTGCGATACTGTTCCAATCTGCTGACACCACGGGTGCCTTAAAGCAAAGGGTGCTGTTTTGGTCATCGAAATCTTCCGGAAGCAGCAAACTCATTCGCCACTGACTCATACCCTGAGGATCTGTGCCATTATTGATTTCAATCCGAGCTCTGCGCCCATCGGGATAGTGTCGTTCAATGATGGTGGAGGAATGGCACAACTGCACAGTCATCATAGTCATTAAGAAAAGTGCAAATGCCATGAAAAAACGGTAAAAATGCATTCAAACCTTTCCAAATAACTTGTGTTAATAACACCAGCACCAACTTTCTGGTCTGATAGAAAAAGTCAGGACAATCTGTGCTGACTTTCTGCAATTGAAAAATAGAGGAACATTATTGACCGGTCTTATTATTCGCAGAACAAATAGAGAATAGACAAGAATTTCTGAATTGCTAAATGGGTTACTTGCTTATAAACATGAAGCGATCACGACGGTGATTATTAAATCCGGTCAGACGGTTAATTATTGTTTTCATCCAACGGACTGTATAGAGGGTATCTGCAAACAGGGCAGGTTCTTATCTCGTTTTGAATCATTGCAATGGCGCACTCATGATGAACTATGTGGGAGCAGGGGAGTACTTTGCCACCGCGGAAGACATCTTCCATGCAGATGCCGCAGTCATCGTGGCCTGCGTTTTCCCGGCATTTGTGAACGTCTTGTAAACAGGTATTGCAAACATCACAGTGATAGCTTCCATCCTTTTCTACTCGGCAAATGCCGCATTTATCGCAGTGGTATGGTTCTTTTTCCGTATCGGTAAAGTGTTTGCATATTGCACAGAAATATTGCGACATTTGCTCGTTACAGTTTGGACATGTCTGGGAGTTCTCCGTAATCGTCCCTTCATATCCACATACAGAACATAGAAGCCATGTTGCATCAACAGCCCTGCAATCTGTCACTTTGCATTTATCGCTCTCGTTATGACATTTGTGGCAGGGGAAATACAAACCACAGCACTTAAAATTCACACGGCAGAGCCTGTTGTAATGTTCGCACAATCGCTCTCGGGTTTTTTGAACCCGTGTCGTTAATTCTGCACCCGACGGGGTTGCCTCCTCATTATGTAAGTGGGAACCAGGCGCCTGCCTTATCAGTTCATTTGAGAGGCCTTCTAATTCATGGAACGATGGGTGCTGTTCAAGTTGTATAAGGATAGCGTGAAAAGGAGTGGAGAATGTTAATGATTGTGCAGAATTCATAATATCATGTCTGATAACTGAATCTGACATTTTCCCTAACAGCTCACGAATGGATTCAACTGGGTTTGAATAAAGCAGGAGTAATTGAACGAAGTACTCAGTAAAGCAAGATTTTTCAAAGTGACCTATTGATGGCTGTTGGTCAGATTGATTGAATCTGTTGATGAAGTCCTGAACAATCTTATACAAAATCATCAGGTTATTGTCGTTTGCTTCGGGCATTGACCGGTCAGTTGCAATGATCGGTTGGAGTTCAGACAGAATGTTAAAATCATCCAGAGTCCTTGTTTGGTCGCTCGTAGCTTCTATCAACTGCTCGATAAACCGGTTGCGCGTTGAGTTCTCATAGAAAGAACGCTGCAGTTTCAATATTGCCTCAAGAGGCGTGACTGTATTACCACAGCTGTTTGTGCTTTTTGTTTCGAGAACCTGCAAACGCTGAGGCATGTCCAGCTCATCCAGTATTTGCCTTAGCATAAAAACAGCATCGGGATCGTCGCTTTCAATGAGGGCTACGAGTTGGTTGGCAATTAGCTGAAGGTCTTGAGTCCAGGTGTTTTTTGCACTTTCTTTTCCATTGCCGTCTTTTCTGTTATTACCCTCTTCGCTGCCATAATTGCTTTCTCCCGGTGAGTCGCTCCCCTTATCTCCAGGTTCACCTTTTTTTTCTTTTTGGTGGTCGTTACTTTCGTCCTTTGGAGCTTTATCTGATACCTTGCCTGATGGTTCTCCACCACCATTACCTGCCTTTAAGCCCTCTCTATGAGAAGTAGTATGGGGTTTCAGCGATTGATTGGTGGTGATAAAAGCCGACTCTGGTCTGTCTTCCGTCGTGAGTTTTAAACGAACCAGTGTGCCGTTTTCAGAGGCATGTTTTGAGACATCCTGAAAGACATGTGTTTGCTTCTCTGTCAGCTGGTAGCAATAGTCAACCGGGTCGTTCGTGGTCAATAGCGGGATACTGTTCGAACCTGCTGGCACCACAGGTGCCATAAAACAAAGGCTGCTTTTTCGGTTATTGAAGCCTTCCGGAAGCAGCAAACTGACTTGCCACAGACTCGCCCGCTGCAGATCTGTATCATCATTGATTTCAATCCGAACCCTGTGTCCATCGTGATTGTTTTGGTCAATAATGGTTGCACAATAGCACAACGGCAGGACCGCCAGAGCCAGTAGTAAAAGAACAAATGCCAGGAAGAAACGGTAAAAACGCATTCAAATCTTTCTAAACAACGGGTGTTAATAATACCAACCCGGCCCTTCTTGTCTGACGGAAAACGCCGGAACAATCTGTGCTGACTTTCTGCTCTGGAAAAAGAAAGGGACGCTATTGACTGATGTTGGTAGAACAGACAGAGAATAGACAAGAACTTCAGAATTGCCAGACGGGGTACTTTCCGTGAATCGCAGAGCCTTAAACGCACTCACTCGCTCGAATCAGGATAATTGTACGGTTCATTGCCTTAATCACGAGTCACTGCAAGGTCGAAGCGGATGAAAGTGAAACTCACCTCCTACTGTTATATGATGTAAAAGCTATTGAAGCCCCCGAAATGACCCCTACTATAACCCGTTCAGGGAAAGCTTTAACGAAAGAATTATTAGACACAGCCAAAGCCATGACACTAGCCCCGAATGCAGCCCCAGCAGCAGTTGAATAAACTCTGGGGACACCAGTAGCAGCCCCGAGAGCCCCGATAACACCTGTTGGAATAGACACGGCAGGATTCAAAATACTGGTAATATATGAAACTGAGAAAGCTTCAGACTTTAACTTAATTGCGGAAACAGCAACGTAAATGCAGCAAAACCTGAGATAAAACGAAGCAGTTTTGGTAAAGATTGGGGTAGCTTTTTTCAAAACATTTACAGTTCGATCATATAACGGGAGATCGTTTATCTGTGTTATTTCGTCATCAGTTAATTCTTTTCTACACATCGGGCAGTTCTTTTGGTCAGAACTTTCCATCCATACCCGTACGCACGATTTACCAAAAGCATGTCCGCATGTTAGTTTGAAGGGACTGCAATCTACTGAATCGTGGCATATTGCACATCTAACACCTTCGGTAGCATTCATATGAAAACCTCACTGTTTTAACATTTGACACCTGTATCTGGTTTTGGTTCCCTGCGGGTAACGGGAGGTTGGTCGCGAGCTATATTTCCCGCAAAAATGCAAAAGAACCATCGTTATCGATATTGCATGGACAGAGGGCTTGGTGAATGATGAACAGATGTGCTTACCAAAGGTTCTGTCATGGGTTTCCTGCAACAGGATATTGATGCTTTTCTCGATTATCTGAAGTTTGAAAAAAATAGCTCTGTTCACACCTGCTCGGCCTATCAGAGAGATCTGGGTAAATTACTGAAGCAGGCCGAAGTGCTTGGAATCACTCAGTGGCAAAAGCTTGAAGAACGTCAGCTCCGGACATGGCTGGCAGAGTTGCATGGCCAGGGCCTTGGGCAGAAGAGTCTGCATCGCCTGCTTTCATCCGTTCGCAGTTTTTATCGTTACCTTAACCGGCAGGGAAAGGTTGCGGATAACCCTGCCCAGAGAGTCACTGCACCCAAGGTGGGCAGAAAGTTACCTGTCACCATGGATGCCGATCAACTCACCAGGCTGCTTGATCAGGAGGATGATGACCCATTAGTGATCAGGGATCTGGCTATCCTGGAACTGTTCTATTCTTCGGGGCTGCGCCTCTCGGAACTGGTTGGCTTGAATCTCAATAGTTTCCAGGATGATTACAGGCAGGTGATCGTATTGGGCAAGGGCAAAAAAGAACGCTGGCTGCCGGTGGGTCGAAAGGCGCGTGAAGCTATAAAAAAATGGCTGTCCGTCAGAGTTATTTTTCCGGAAAAAAATGCACAGGCCCTGTTTCTCTCAAAGCAGGGTAATCGTATCAGTGCCCGTCAGGTGCAAAACCGTGTGAGTCAGCTATCCAGAGACAGGGGTCTCTCAGGGCGTATGCATCCTCACCTGCTGAGACACTCTTTCGCCAGTCATCTGCTGGAGTCCAGTGGCGATCTCAGGGCGGTTCAGGAGCTGTTGGGGCACAGTGATATTGCCACTACCCAGATATATACCCATCTTGATTTTCAACATCTGGCCGACGTATATGATAAGGCTCATCCGAGAGCACAGAGAGTCAGTAAGACGTCCTCTGTTAATGAACCGTCTGATAGGGAAGAGAGAGTTACCGAAGATCAGGAGCCTTCAGCAATAAAAGAACCCAAAAGGAAAAAATAATGATAAAGCTGATCACTTTCGATCTGGATGACACGCTCTGGGAAAACATGCCGGTACTGATTCGGGCAGAACAGAAAGCCTGGAAAAAACTCTGTGAGTACTGGCCAGCAACCCACGATAGAATGAACCCCAAGCAAGTGTTTGAGTATCGGGTCAAACTCCTGGAGGATCATCCGCAGCTCAAATATCAGATTACGGAACTGCGCCGGTTTTCTCTGCAGAAGATTCTGCAAGACTGCGATTGCCCGGAATCAAGAGCGGAAGAAATTGCCGGTGACTTGATGCGGGAGTTTATGGAGTGGCGTCATGATGTGAAGTGTTTTCCCGAAGTTCAGCCAGTCCTTTCTCATCTGTCAGCAGACTATACGCTGGCTGCGGTCACCAATGGCAATGTCGATGTTGGGAAATTGTCGGTCAGTGAGTTTTTTGACTTTGCTCTCAAGGCAGAGGATTACAACAGTCTGAAACCAGAGCCGACTCTGTTCCTGAAAGCCATGGAGCGTGCCGGTGTGACTCCCGATGAGACCCTTCATGTGGGAGATTGCCTGAAAGCCGATGTTGCTGGTGCCGGAGCACTGGGAATTGGAACCGTCTGGTTTAATCCTGCTGACAAGGCGTTCAATGGCGACCGCAGACCTGATTACGAGATACGATCGCTAACCGGTCTGCTCAGGGTTTTGGACAAGGATCTTCAGCCAGAATATTAAGTCTTCGCCTGACTGACCGGGTAATTAATTCCATCTATCACAAATTTATGGACAGCACGACAGTGCTGTCCTTCGGAATTTTTTGTCAGGTATCTATGGATTCCTAATATATATTTCACTGAACTGTATTTTTTTTGGATACCAGGAACCTGATAATGAAACTTAACTATGCAGCTTGCATAATACTACTTCTGTCTTTTACTTATTTACACGCCGATGAAGTGGAAAAGCAGATAATAGGCACTTGGCTTATCAGAGATAATTTACCCTTTAATAGATATATAACTTATCATCCACCTTGTCAGTTTGGAGGGTCGGCATTGTTCAATATTAGAGGATGTGGTGAATGCTTTAGCGAGGATGTATTATACGGCAGATATGATGTGGTTGTAGAAATGCCAATGCTCAGTAGTAAAGCAATAGCTTTCAGTGGTTTATGGTTCTTTCCCAGAGACTCACAGGAAAAAATGATTCTTGATATTAAGAGCAAAAACGTTGATTTAGATCGTCATAGAGTCAGAAAAGAAATTTTAGACCCAGCTCAAGGTTTATCTCTTACCAGAGTTGTACAAGTCGATGCTAACGAATTTATCTACGAAGAATACAATCCAGATAGCAAGGGATTTGACAAATTCAAAACTGTTAAACTTCCGGGTCAGTCAATGGAGCAGATAAAGCAACTACCGCATCTCGAAGATATCCGACTGACTTTTTTGAGGCCTGACAGGCAGAGCGGTTGGCCTCAGAACGGTTCGTCCTCTGCCCATCGGTGATTCAGCATGCAGTTTCTGGTGGATGGAATGTTTTTCAGGCATCTCTGGAACTTAATCCATATTCCGTTGGTCTATATGTTTTTGGATAGGAGAAACCTGATAATGAAAATTAACTATGCAGCTTGCATAATACTACTTCTGTCTTTTACTTATTTACACGCCGATGAAGTGGAAAACGAGATAATAGGTACTTGGCTTTCTGAAGATGATTTACCTTTTAACGAATATATTACTTACCACCCACCTCAGCGCTATAAAGGTCCGGTAAAGTTCATTATTACAGGGTATGGTGAACACTACAGTGAGGATATATTGTACGGTAGATATGATACGGTTATAGAAATCCCGGAACAGAATCTTAAATTAATAGCTTATTCTGGTGTATGGTTTTCCCCTGAAGACACGGGGGAAAGGTTGATCTTCGATCTTAGACATATTTCCCCCAAAGACACCTGGGAAAGATTGGAATTCGATTTTAAATATAAAGACGTTGATCTAAATGACTTTAAATCGAAAGCCAATATTATTAACCCGAAAGGTGGTTTGGATATTACCAAAGTTATTAAAGTTGATGGTAACGAATTTGTCTATGAAGTATTCAATCCAGAAAATAATGCATTCGACAGATTCAACGCCGTTAAAGTTCCGGTGCAGTCACCGGAACAGATAGGGAAATTACGGTATTACGATGAATTTTGATTGTTTTATCTGATGCCTGTCAGGCAGGGCAGCTGACCTGAAGCTGCTTTGCCCTCTGCTCATCAGAGATTCAGCATGTAGTCTTTAGCTTCTGGAATGTTTTTCAGATCGCCATGGGCCTCGAGAAATCGGGCAAAACGGTCATAGCGCCCTGTGTCTCTGGCCGAGGGTCTGAGAGCAAAGCGTGACACCGTATCAAACCATGCCCGTTGGTTAAGCTCGTTATCCAGCTTTTTGGGACTGTAATCCCTGAAAATTTCCCAGGAGGCTTGCGGATTGTTGACAATAAACTGGGTGCCCAGTTCGATGGCTCGCAGGAATTTCCTGATCACCTGCTTGTCATGCTTCTTGCTGTTGGCAATAAAAATCAGCTCGTCGTAGGGAGGGATACCATTTTCTTCGTAATAGAACATCTTGCCCTGTCGACCTTCGATGGCCAGCTGGTTCAGCTCAAAGTTCCGGTAAGCACCCATAATTGCATCAACACGGCCTGACATCAGGGAAGAAGAGAGGTTCCAGCCAACATTCACCATCTTGATGTCTTTTGAAGAAAACCCGTAAGGTTTGAACAGCGTATCCAGAAAAGCGTTCTCATTGCCGCCAATATTCAGGCCAATGGTTTTCCCTTTCATGTCTTTCAGGGATTGGATCGGCCCATCTTCCAGAACAATCAGTCCATCCAGAGGTGTCGCAACCAGGGTGCCCGCCCAGGCCAGAGGCAGGCCGTTGGCGACGCCGCGAGTCAGGCTGGGTTGATAATAGACGGCGAGGTCAACATCACCGGCGGCAACCAGCTTGGGAGGCAGGTTAGGATCAGCAGGCTCCTGTATATTTACTTTCAACCCCTGATCCCTGAAGTAGCCGTTTTGCCGGGCAATCACGATAGGCCCATGATCTGGATTGACGAACCACTCCAGCATCAGGTTCAGCTCTTTAACAGGTTGGGCAAATGAAAGTGAGCTGGCCAACAGAAGCGACAGCAGAACAGACACTTTTCTGAATAGTTTTTGTGCGAGCAAAATTATGAGTCCTCAGCAGAGTCAGGTGGCAGGTTGCCAGGGGATAAGTTTTTTCAGAGCCAGATCGGTCATGAAGTAAAGACCGACAGAGCAGATAGCCAGTACCGTCAGCGCTGCGAACATCTGGTCTACCCACAGGCGCGCATTGGCTTGCAACATGAGGTAGCCCAACCCGGCGCTGGAGCCAACCCATTCACCGACTACAGCTCCTATGGGAGCCACGACAACCGCAACCCTCAAGCCGGAGGCGAGGGCAGGAAGGGCTGCCGGCCAGCGGATATGACGCAGTGTGGAAAAACGGTTCCCGCCCATGGTCTTTGCCATGTCCAGCCAGCCCTGATGAGTGTGGCGCAAGCCGTCATAGCAGCAGGTGGCTACCGGGAAGAAAATCACCAGAATGGTCATGACTACTTTGGAAGCCAGGCCGTAGCCAAACCAGAGCATCAGTATGGGAGCCAGTGCAAAGACCGGAACCGCCTGGGTAATGAGCAGCAGTGGTAGAAGCCATGGTCGAAGTGTTACGAAATAAACCAGAATCATAGCCAGCAGGATGCCCGACAGAACCCCCAGAACCAGACCCAGCAGCATCTCTGTCAGGGTGACGAGTGTGTGTTCCCACAGCAAAGAGGCATTGTCGTACATACTGCTCAGCACTGCCAGCGGACCCGGTAATATATAGTTCGGCATAGAAAACAGTAAGACAATGGCTTCCCAAATGACTAACAGGCCGAGAACTACCAGAAAAGGCTTGAGCAGCGGCATCCAGAATTTCATTTATGCTCTTCCTCATGTCTCAGTCGTTCCAGCAGTTCACCCTGCAGGCTCAGCAAGGTTCTGTTTGCCAATGATCTGGGTGGGGTACCGGGTGGCATAATGGCTTCGGTTAATTTTGCGGGGTGTCCCTGAAGGTGATAAATACGATGGCCCAGCCTCAGGGCTTCCAGAGGGTCATGGGTGATCAACAGTACCGTTCGATGAGCCAGTAGCTCACAGGCAAGGTCCTGAAGATTCAGTCGGGTGATGGCGTCCAGGGCGCCGAAGGGCTCGTCCATTAATACCAGGGGGCGATTTTCCATCAGGGTTCTGGCCAGGGCAACGCGCTGTCGCTGTCCACCGGAAAGGTTCTGGGGTAATTCGTCAGACTTATCCACAAGGCCAACCTGCTCGAGAATATGACTGGCTCTTGCCATTTCTTCGGCAGGGACTTTTGTTCGTCTAAAGAAAGAGCCTCTGAGCCGTTCACCCAGCGTAATATTGTCAATGACTGAGAACCAGGGCAGCAGCAGATCCTGCTGGGCCATCCAGGCAATGCGACCTTCAAGGGAAAAGCCATCCTGGCAGAGCACAGTGCCGGCTGTGGTTAAGACATTTTTTTGGGGGGTAGAGGGCTGGCCTGTGGATAAACCGGCAATCAACCGCAACAGGCTGGTCTTGCCAACCCCGCTGCCACCGAGCAGACAGGTCCACTCGCCTCCTGCGAGAGTCAGGTCAAGACCATTAAAAATAACCTTTTCACCATAAGCCAGAGCAGCATTTTTTACTAAAACATCAAACATTCAGACCGGATCACCAGATGTTGTAAAAGTGGTGAACAGGTCCGCTACCCTGACCGATGTTCAGCTGATCGGCATGGGCAATGGCCTGGGCAATGTACTTTTTGGCCTCCGGAATGGCTTCACTCATGGAGTAGCCACGAGCCAGCAATGCGGTGATCGCTGAGGAGAGTGTGCAGCCTGTGCCGTGGGTGTTACCGGTTTGTATCCAGTCGGATTCCAGTCGGTGCAAAGAGCTCCCGTCGTGATAAAAATCAGTGGCTTTATCATCACTATTACTAGCACTCAGGTGACCACCTTTAAGAAGAACTGCCCGGGAGCCAAGCGCCAGCAGAGGCTCAATCATATCGATCATCTGGTCCGGATTTCTGGGCACCGGGCAGTCAAGAAGCACCGCAGCTTCATGCAGATTAGGGGTGATCAGACTGGCTTTGGGAATCAGTGATTGCCTGAGAGTCTCAATAGCACTCTGGTGCAGCAGAACGTCACCACTGGTAGCCACCATCACAGGGTCAAGCACAAGATAGGCCGGGCGGTAGTGAGCCAGACTATCCGCTACCGTTGTGATAACGTCTGGTTGGCTCAACATGCCCACTTTTACGGCCTTGATAGAAAGGTCGGAAAAGACTGAATCCAGTTGTTGGCGGATAAAGGTAGGCTCAACGTCAAAAATACCCTGCACGCCCTGAGTATTCTGGGCGGTCAGAGCGGTAATAACACTGCAGCCGTAGGCACCCAATGCTGAAAAGGCTTTCAGGTCTGCCTGTATACCGGCGCCACCACCACTGTCCGATCCGGCAATGGTAAGGGCAATTGGTGTTTCATTAGTCATCGTTCGGTTTACTTCTTCGAACTGACGTAGAAAAGGTATCTGAAGAACGGTGCCGGGGAAATCCTGTCGGGGATAGCGAGCCCGTTCAATCGTCGGTTTCCTACGCCAGTATAATCCGGTTCAGGTTCAATGGGTCTCTCTCAGTCCGGAAAACATTCATTCCGAACACCCCAACCAACGGTGCGAGTCTATTTTGTTTCTGTAACTATGTCTAATCCTCAAAAGGTCGGTTAAATCCCGGTTCAGATTAACGCTGGCATTTTTTACAGTAACAGGTACTGCGATTACCCAGCCGGATCTCTACTATAGGTGTTGAACAGTGCACGCAGGCTTCACCCTTGCGTCCATAGACAGCCAGTTCCTGCTTGAAGTAACCTGGCTTGCCGTCGCCTCCGACAAAATCCCTCAGTGTTGTGCCACCCTGTTTAACGGCTTTTTCCAGAATCTCTTTGATGCTTTCGGTTAGTCGCTCGTAACGGGCTTTGGAAATTTTTCCGCAGGGCCTGTCAGGCCGGATGCCTGCTTTGAACAGGGCTTCATTGGCGTAAATATTCCCGACCCCAACAACAACATGGCTGTCCATGATGAACGTTTTTACCGGCTGTTTTTTCCCCCTGGATTTGAGATAAAGCCTCTGGGCTGTAAATTCATCACCGAGTGGCTCCGGGCCGAGTTTGCTTAACAAGTCATGTTTCATAACATCGTCGTCGATCCACAGAACCGCTCCGAACCTTCTTGGGTCGGTGTATCTCAGCCTTATCCCGTGACTGAAAACCAGATCGACATGATCATGCTTTCGGGCTTCCTGCGGTTCTTTCAGTATGCGCAGGCTTCCGGACATCCCCAGGTGAACCAATAAGGTTCCGGCGTCGGTTTTGATCAGGAGATACTTCGCCCGTCGGGTGACTGCACGGATAACCTGCCCGGACAAATGCTGTTGCAAATGTTCCGGAACCGGCCAGCGCAGTTGTGGATTGCGAACAATAACATCCGATACGGTGTGACCAATAATATGAGGTGCAATACCTCTTCGGGTCGTTTCAACTTCAGGTAATTCAGGCATCCGCCGACAGTAGCAAATATGTCATCAAAAGGCGATGTAACCGGCTAAAGGAAATAGGTAAAAATCCCGCGCAGGGCCCCAAAAAGTCACGGCAAATTAGCCATATCAAATGTTGTTATGTGACTGGTAAGATGGTTTAACTTTTACCCCGATTCAGTATTGGTAAAAGCACATCAGAACAGTGAGTAAAAATGACAGCCAGCCCAACGTTATACCAACGATATTCCAAGGAACTTAAAGAGCTTATTTATTTATCTGCCCCGATTCTGGGTGCACAGCTGGCAACTACCGGTATGGGCTTTGTGGATACCAGTATGGCGGGTCAATACTCTGCAGAAGATCTGGCAGCGGTGGCTATTGGCTCCAGTATCTGGGTTCCGATTTATCTGTTAATCAGAGGTATCCTGATGGCGACAACACCGACTGTCGCCCATCTGTTTGGTGCCCTAAAAATTGACCAGATTGCTTCACCGGTTCGTCAGGCCATGTGGCTGTCTCTGGTGTTAAGTGTGGTCGGTATGGTGTTGATGATCAATGCCATGCCATTGCTCAATGTTCTGGAAGTCAATGCCGAAATGGCTGCCAGGACGGATGCTTATCTGGATGCATTGGCCTGGGGTGTGCCCGGGATCTGTTTATATCAAACCATGGTCAGCTATTGCGAAGGGCGCTCCATTACCAAGCCGGCCATGCTTATCAGCTTTGTCGGTTTGCTGATCAATATTCCGCTTAATTATGTGTTGATTTATGGCAAGTTCGGCTTTCCGGAAATGGGTAGCGTAGGTTGTGGCTATGCAACAGCCATCTGTTTCTGGGTGATGTGCCTGTTGATGTTCTGCTACACCCGGTTCAATCAAAAGCATACAGAAGTGAATCTGTTCGACCGTTTTGAATCGCCCGACATGGGGCGAATAGCTGCTCACCTGAAACTCGGCGTTCCCATCGGTCTGGCCATCTTTTTTGAAGCCAGTATCTTTTCGGCGGTCGCTCTGGTTATCGGCAAACTGGGCGCAGTGACCGTCGCGGGTCACCAGATTGCATTGAATCTCGCCAGCATGGCCTTTATGGTGCCGTTGAGTCTATCCATGGGAATCACCATACGGGTCGGTCAGGCTCTTGGGGCTGGTGATCCTCAGGCCGCGAGGTTCTCGGGGTATTCGGGTATCGTAGCGACCCTGCTGACAGCCACCCTGATTGCTGCTGTTATGTGGGCGTTTGCCGATGCTCTGACATCGCTTTATACCCGGAATACTGCGGTTAAAGCTTTGGCTGCCCAGCTGTTGATCTTTGCTGCACTGTTCCAGTACGCCGATGGTATTCAGGTCGCTTCCAATGGTGCATTAAGGGGTTACAAAGACACCCGGGTACCTATGATCATTATTCTGATTGCCTGCTGGGGTATAGCTCTGCCACTGGGTTATACGCTGGGACTGACGGATTTTATCGCCGATGAACCTATGGGTCCCCATGGTCTCTGGATCGGATTAGTGCTGGCACTGACGCTTTCTGCTGTATTCCTGCTGCTGCGTTTCAGATCGCTGAGCAAGAGAGCCATTGTGACGTAATCGTTTGCCATGAATATTGATTGAAAAATGTGCAATCTGAGTGTCAGAAAGGGCCGACGAATGTCGGCTCTTGTCAGTATCCGGTGCCTTGAGAGCTATATGGACAATGTCTCAATTTTACCAATCAGTGCACACCTGTTCTGTCAGGGTTGGCAGTGTGATGCCGGATGAGATAAAACCAATAAGAATAAGTACGACACATCATGAGAATGTCTCTATTTGGGCAGACTTATCAGGGGTTTGCTATTATCAGTCGGTGCATGCGTAGTCTTGGCTGCTCAGAATCAAGCTGACGAATTCTGATCCAATCGAAAACACGAGAGCAAGGCTCTTACTCCCCAGACTTTCAGTGCATGGTTAAAGTGACTTTTGTTGTTCACTTGTACTTTGATTCTATAAAAAAGTCGCTTGACGTTTTTTACTCTTTCCCTGCATCCGTTTCACTGAACAATGAAAAAAGAGTTATTTATGAAACCCCTCATGCATAGGCTTTTTTTCACGCTGCTTTTATTGTCCACAATTACCCTCAATGTTCGTGCCGATACCTGTCCCGGGAACACGCAAGCTGATTTCAGCTCTGGCATGATGAAAGGTGCTGGCGAATTAACGACAGATATCTTTGAGGCTGCTCATCCCGATGTCCTGATGTGCATGCCTTCCGACACTCGAGCCGATGCTGGCGATTTGATTGGTAAGGTCATCCCCGGAACTGAACCTGATTCGTTTGTCTGTGCATACCCGCGACTACTTGGTGTTGTCGTCCAGGACACACAGTACACCGCTAACTTCGATTGGCTCGATGCAAACTATGAGCAGCTTGCCACCTGGCTTACTTCATTTGCCCATATTGAAAAAAACGACAATGGTTATTATTACGTATCCAGGAGCTATTACGTATTCAAAAACAGAAATCAGAACGCAGGTCACCTGGACATCTGTGTGCAGTCTACCGTTGGCAAAGGATTTGAATTTGGATATGAAACGCTATCGGATAATGGTGAGAACTCATGTGGGTTGTTTGTTGGTGCCTTGTATTTCTCGCCCTTCTTCCGACCAGCTTTGAACGACCAGAGCGAGAGTGATGAAGGTAGCAATGAGGGTAGCAATGAAGTTAGCTATGCAGCTAACGATGAAGACGATTTTTGCTCCAAATGCGAGAGCCCATCGTTCCATGGTGACTGCCCCAGATGTACATGCACTGTTGAACAGTTTTCTCCTGCTTGCCATTTATGTAATGGTGATGGCTGCAATCCTTTTCGTTGCTCTATTTTTACAACCTGGGATTCTTGCCCTTCAGGTTCCACCTTCTATGAAAATATCCTCTGCTTCGGTTTGAGCTGCCCAAAAAAACCTGTTTGTAGTAGGAAGCGCTGTCACAAGAAATCAGAATAGTCTTCTCGTCCGGTTAAAAATATTCAAGCTTCAGACGCCCCTGATTATGGAGCTTGAATGTGTTTAACCGGACAGCAGTGCCGCCTGTGGTTGAGATGCCTGCCTTGCCTCTTCTATAATGCCGCCTTCCCGTTTCCAGTAAAGTGCCCATTGCCACTTCGTGAGGCCTATGAGTGACCCCATGACAAAGACCAAAGTATTAACCGGTATTACCACCACAGGCACGCCGCATCTGGGCAATTATGTGGGTGCTATCCGTCCTGCGATTGAAGAAAGCCGTGACGAAAACATTCAGTCCTACCTTTTTCTGGCGGATTACCATGCCCTGATCAAGGGGCGTGACCCCAAGCGTATTCACCAGTCCGGGCTGGAAATTGCCGCGACATGGCTGGCTTTGGGTCTGGATACCGATCGTGTCACTTTTTATCGTCAGTCTGATATTCCGGAAATTATGGAACTGAACTGGATTGTCGGTTGCATGACCGCCAAAGGTCTGATGAATCGTGCTCATGCCTATAAAGCAGCTACCCAGAGCAATCAGGAAGCGGGCGAGTCTGACCCGGACAAGGGCGTGCTGATGGGGTTGTTCAATTACCCGATCCTGATGGCGGCGGATATCCTGATGTTCAATGCCAACCGTGTTCCAGTGGGTCGTGATCAGGTTCAGCATCTGGAAATGGCCAGGGATATTGCCGGTCGAATGAACCACCACTACAAAACCAGGTTTGTGCTGCCAGAAGCCGTGGTGGGTGAAAACACTGCGGTTCTCAATGGTCTTGACGGTCGCAAGATGAGCAAGAGCTACGACAACACCATCCCGTTGTTTGTGCCAGAGAAAAAGCTGCTCAAGCTGATCCGCAAGATCAAAACCAACTCTCTGGAGCCCGGTGAACCTAAAGACCCGCAAACCTGCACTCTGTTTCAGATCTTTTCAGCCTTTGCGACGGAACAGGAGGTGGCTGAAAAACGGCAGCAGTACGAAGCCGGTGCTGGCTGGGGTGACCTGAAAAATGAACTCTTTGAATACATCAACAATGTACTCAGGGAGCCTCGTGAACGCTATAACGCGTTGATGGCTGACCCGGCATTTATTGAAGCTGAGTTGCAAAAAGGTGCAGAAAAAGCCCGTGCTGAAGCAGTGCCGTTCCTGCAGGATATTCGCAATAAGGTGGGTATCCGTCCTTTTGCCTGATTTTTTTCCCACGCCAGACATTTGCTTTCTTAAGAGCGTCCTTTCAACAGACGCTTCTTATCTGACAATAAAGAATGACAAAGCTATGCTCTTATGAAACTTTCATGTTCAGGAGCCTGCCGAGATTGGTGCCCGAAGTCACTTTTTAACGCCTTATCAGTGCAGCGCGGCATTGCTGAAACAGTCTCGTCGGGCCGGGGAGCACGGTTAATGCCTTACGCTTTGTTGTCTTTTATCTTCATATTATTTGCGATGCTTGTCGCCTGGTTCAATCGAAGATGGGGCATCGTTTTGTTCAGCATTTCTCTCGTTCTGATTGCATTGATTTTTATGCATCATATTTCTGAGCACCTGGAAATTTATCTATAGACACCTGTCGGAGATCGGTCATGAACTCTCGCAGTGAGATCAATGATTTTGTGAAATTTGCCAGTGTTTTTGAATTGACAATCACCTGCCTTCTTCTGGTTGTCGCTTTCTGGTTTCAATTTGTGATGGGGGAGTTACCCTGCCCTCTCTGTATATTGCAGCGGCAGGGAATACTAATCATTGCCTCAGGGTTTCTGCTCAATATGAGGTATCATATTCGACCTGGTCATTACAGTCTGTCGCTGCTGGCAGCCGTCTTGACGAGCTTTATTTCTCTTAGGCAAATTGCACTGCATCTGACAACACCTCAAGGATATGGTGAAGCTATCCTGGGGCTGCATATGTATACCTGGTTGTATATTCTGTGCTCTGCTTTAATCGTGTACATCGCACTGGTCATAGGCTACTCCAGACAATTTGAATTGTATGCATACAGGAACGAGGTTTCAGAAGCGAGAGACCCAAGAATTCGAAGGTTTTCCCATTTGGCCTTTGCGTTTCTAGTGTTTCTGGTTGTTGCCAATATCGTTTCAGTCTTCTTTGAGTGTGGCCTTGAGCAGTGCCCGGACAATCCGCTGCGTTATATGTTTTATGGATGGCTCTGACCATGAGACGCATTGCTGCCGTGCTCAGGATAAACATCCGGAGTGACAAACACCCGGGTAGTAAATGACAGGTCACGATAAGGTGGATTGGGATAGATCAGTTCTACAAAGCTGGCTTTCCAACCTTTTTCGGGAGCTTTTAACGCAACATCGGCCCGACAGCTTTTATGGCAATGGAATTTGAGTGTTTCGGATTTAAACCGGGTGACTGTGGGGTTGTCAGGGCTGGTTCGGAAATCTTTGGTTTCAGGATTTTCTGCAGTCCAGAGTTTCATGGCTTTGGGGGGCATTGAGGCTTCCACTTTCAGGTTTTGCTTAGAGACATCCCAGTTGATCCTGGGCATGGGACGATCTTCAATGGTGGCTCCGTAAAAGGATTCGATGGTTTCACTGACCAGTGTTTGATCCATTCTGAGAATGTAATGCCGCAGGTCAGGAAGAAATCTCAACCATTTTTCGCCTTTCAGATCATTAAAGTAATAGCGGCTGGAATCGGGTAAGAAAAAATCATCGCCCGTGGCATTGATGATGTATTTTGGCATGGCCAGCTGAGGAAGGTAGGAATAGGGGTCGATCACTTCCATTAACTGAGTCAGAGGTTGGGTACCGAGTGTGTGCATCAGAGAATAATAGTCTTTGATAGCCGGAGCCCAGCCCTGGTAGCTATTGAAATGGTGGCGCATACTGTCTTGCAGGTTAAGCACATCAATGACCATGGGTATAATGGCGGAGACCCTTTTGTCCATTGCTGCAGTCAGCCAGACTGTCCAGCCTCGTTTTGACCCCCCGGCTAATACAAAACGGTCAATTTTTATATGTTTTTCTTTCATCAGTGCCTGAACTGTATCCATGGCTCTGACGGAAGCCTTGACCATGGGCAGTCGGAGTGGCCAGTTATAGTTTTTCTTCGGGTTATCGAGGAATTTTTGCCAGGTATAGGCAATCAGAGCATCCTCCTTCAGTGGTTTTTTGTCTCCAAATTGCAGGAACTGGTTTGGAATATCTTTCAGGTCAACGACGACTGACCGTGTTCTGGCAGCTATATGGGAAAAATGCAGGGCATCGGTGAACCTCTTGTTGTTATCGGGCTGACCTTCAGGCCAGTGGATGGTGCCGCCATTGATATTGAGCAGCGCTGTGTCGGCGCTGACCTTTTCCGGTACATAAACCATGACCCGGTGCTCCCAGACGGGGTCAGAGACTTTTTCCTGCTCGCCAACAGTCCAGCGCAGAGACTTCATATTGACAGGGTATACTTTGACCTTCAGCACTTTTCCATCCAGCTCAACGCGCTCTTCAGTTGCTGGTGAAACACTCCACTGATAATTCTTATCTTTCTGCTTCAGGTAGCAGGGCAGCACGTCATGAAAGTGCTTACCCAGGTAAGAAGGGGTACAGTTTCCGGGAGAGACTTTCAGGTGATCTCTGGCATGAACCTGATGCCTCAGAATCAGAAGACAGAAGCAGAGCAATGTCAGTAAGCCGAACCGAGATCTGGGGATGAATTCTTTTGCCATTTTGTTACTCTTGTTTTGCAAGTTTCCTGGTCGTCCGCAAGGGGGGTCGATCGAATCTCATTTTATTTTCTGAATAATGTTTATATCTTCAGAAATGTAAACGTTCCATTTGTCGCCGAGCATTAGCGACAAAGGGAATGGGGGGACGAAAACTGTTAACAACAGGATCGTGTAGTGTTTCAATGACGGAGTTGAACAACTATCGCGGGGTAGATGTCAGTATGATCTTCATCAAACTCTCTCCACTTAGTGCTGGATATTAAATCACCCAAGTCTTCTCGTACCCATAGATAAGGAGCTTTATCTACCTGTTTGTACCACCGGGCTTTTACCACGCGATTGTGGGAATCCTGTATGATGATGTCTTGATAAGATTGCGACCAACCGCATTTACTGAATGGTGAGGCGTTTAGGTTCATGATTGCCAGGGGTTGTGATGATGATGGATTCTGACCTTCTTGCCATGTGAAGGTGAAACCGTCGTCAATCATAGGAGGATAAAGCATACATCGAGTTTCACCATTCCTATCATAAGAAACGCTGTAGATTTGTCTGTGATCGCCGTCTTCAGGTGTCACAAAAGCTATCCAGCTACGTTTTGCTACTGCGTTTGCGTTGAACAGCAGGATCACTAATGTCGTTATTAATTTCAGTTGCGTCAGTAAGCCGAACCGAGATCTGGAGGCGAATTCTTTTGCCATTTTGTTACTCTCGTTTTGCAAGTTTCCTGGTAGTTCTCAAGGGTGTTAAATTATGGTTTCTTACTCAAAACAGGTACTGTTAACATGAAGTCTTTCAGCCTTGATTCATGATCTCTCTGGAATCTCGCCTTGGTATTACCACTAACAAATTTCTTGCAGGCTTCTGATTCAAGATCCAGGCAGGCCGGAACCCTTTTTTGATATCTGACGTGGCTTTCACTCTTCAGCCAAAGGCTCTGACCGGGCAGAAAACTGTACTCCAGGCTGTTGCGTGCAAAATCAATAATCTGGTCAAGGGACAGGTGAATACTGTTGCCGGTCTGATCAGGACTGAAACTGGAGACGGCCTCTACAAACTGACTGGTCAAATCGACTTTCAGAATACCCGGATAGTCAGTAGCCAGCGTCACTGCAATATTACTGCTGACATAAACAGGAAAGGGGTGACCGCTGTTGGCCCCGATACCGCTCAATCGCCGGTTACTGGTGAGTGGAATTTCAACAGCAATGTCATTATCCAGCATGGTTTTGAGCAGTTCGGCACTGCAGTTGGCGTATTCTTCATTACCGGAGTCAGATTGCTTCAGACAGTTCTGTGCCATAAAGCTTAATCCGTGACCTACACGTTTGGGCTGAACGATCTGAACAGCATCTGCCATGGTGGTTCGATAGTAAAAATCTTCAACCGTGGCCTTGGCCAGTTCTCCTGCATTAAGACTGATACGCTCTTTCACCAGAGGGTATTGTTTGTGGTTTTTCAGAAAACTCAGCATTTTCATGTGACTGAGGTAATCATTCAGTGCCCTATCACTATTTTCAGATCCGGCTATGTTGATGCCCAGCACCTGATGGTCGTTGCCGGAGAGACTCAATTGAGCCAGTTCAAAGGCAAAGATCATCTGGGCGTAAACCTGGGGCAGGGGATCAGCCCGGTGTACTTCGTGTAGAAACCGGACGCTAACAGAACACGCAGGGTGAGAGTGACTATGAGAGCAGTTCAAATGATCGTCAGAAGCTTTCAAGGCGTTGGCTATCTTTCCGGCAGCGGTCTTTAACTGGGTTTGAAAATCTGACTGGGAACTCAGTCTGGCACGAAAGTCTTCCAGACTTTGGGTGCTGTCAGGGTTCGGTGTGGGAAGATGAGTGATAAGAGAAAATAACTTGTCTGGCCCGTTTGCTTCATCGAAGTAGACAGTTGATTCAATGTAGGAAAGTCCATCAACAGCGGCCTTTTTTCGTACATATGAAATGAAACGGGCATCTATCCCATCGAACAAGGCTTTAACCATAAGAAAGTAGTTGCGAACCTCGTCGGGATCATGACCGTCTGGAAGCATAAGTTGCTTGATCAGAGCTGCATGGTTTTCTTCATTACTGACATAATCCTTCACGGACTGTGCGCAGCAGTCACACGGGGCCATGTACTGGTTGTTATACATGCAGAACCCTCGTTCTATCGCAATATCAATGACCTCTTTGGGTTCAATGGCCCCCATGAAGCGATGATGGAGATTGCCGCCTTTTGGCAATTGATTCATGAACGTCTCGAGTAGTGGACGATTGTCACGAATACTGTCCAGATAGTCACTGGTCCGCTGATGCCCTCTGGTTAACTCGGAAATCTCAAAGTCAGAGGCTGAAAAACTGCTGTTGGCCGTCAGGATCAGTATCACCAGAGCGGCTCGAACAAGAATATTGGAATGCATAATTTAACGATGCTGAGTGCAGAGGATATCAGTATAGATATATTTTGTGTGATCATTCTAATGTGGATTATTTCTGTTGTTAGTCGTATGTGCATCCTTTTCGTGATTAACCACCATGAAGCAGAGAAAAGAGTTACTATAGTCAAGCAGTTAATCTTTAAAGGTTTTGCTTATGTCATTGAAAACTCCTGCTTTACTCCTGCTGGCTCTGTTTATGAGTGGTTGCTCCACGCTGGGTTGGAAAGCGGGGGATATGGCCAAGATCCAGTTTGATCTCAATGAACTCAACAGGGAGGGTCTGCGTGGTAAAGATGACAGCTTGACGGCAGTGTCCTATGAATTCTGTATTCCTGACAATATCGAGTATGTTGATCAGGTTATGGCGATTGATCCAACGCTGGTTGTTTACCGGGTTTCGCCGGGAAAAATACAGTGCCGCTCAGGCGAGTATCTGGCCGTCGGTGACACCCATCAGCAGGATTACTATGAAGTTCTGAAAAAACTCACAGAGCTGGAGTACGTTAAGCGTATTCAGGAAGCGACATTTGAGTAAGTGTAAAGAGCCCCGTTTGGCTGATCAGGTAGCAACAGAAAAAGGCAACCTTCTGGTCAGAAATCCATTGTTGCGACTCTTGTATCAGGGGTTGGCAGTACTTTGCATTGTGCTCGGCATTATAGGTGCTGTGTTGCCTCTGATGCCAACGACGGTGTTTCTGTTGATGGCATTGTGGCTCAGCGTTCGCTCTTCACCAAAATTGAATCAGTGGCTGCTGGGGCACCCAAGGTTCGGTCCGGTCCTGAAAGAATATCTGCATGACAGGGCACTCTCACCCAAAATAGGGTATCGGGCTCTGGCATTATTATGGCTGGGCATAGGGATTTCAGTCTGGCTGGTTCCCCAGGTTGTTCTGAAAATATTGCTGGGACTGATTGCACTGGCGGTGAGCAGTTATCTGTGGGTACTAATGCGCAGATACCAAAAACAGTGAGTCAATAGCACACTGATCTTTGTAATCATGCCACGGGCAAGAATAAGGGAGCAGGTCGTTTTGATATTCATTTTCCAGGCTCTGACTATAGTGAAGAAAAGGTATTAAGTCAGGGCATCATCATGGATTTGAGAAAACTTTTGCTGGGCGTCGGCATTTTATTGATTCCGGTTACAGGGTACGCGAAGCCAATTTACAAATGTCAGGTAAATGGCGCTGTGGTTTTTACAGAAGAAAAGTGCGATAGCAATGCCAAACCTATTGAACTTAAGGGGTTGGCGGCACCCCTTGAGCCATTTGATATGGATAAACTGCGGGGAATGGACGAAAAGGTCCGCGCCCGGATGATCGAAGATCGTATTGCTCTGAGACAAAAGCGCATTCGGACCTACCGTGATCGCATGCAGAGCGAGCTGAAACAGCTGCAGGCCAAAATCAATAAAAAGACCCCTCAGAATAAAAGCCAGCCCCGAAACAGTGTTAAGGAAAAAGACATCAATACTCAATCGAAGTCTATTGCAAACAGTGTTGATCAGAAGACCAAAGGAACCTTGTCTGATCAGATGAATGCGGTGGTAGCCCGTTATAAAACTCTGATTGAAGCGGAACAGTTTCAAATTGAACTGTTGCTGCAGGAGCTCAGGGTTAACCAGATGATGCACCAGAACACCTCACAGAATAATTGATTTATAAATTCCGGGTGCCGGATTCATTTCATCTCGCAGGATGCAATGAGGAAGTTGTGGAAGCCCGAAAGGCTGCGTTATCAGCTCTGGCCATTGGGCTTTGTTAGAGTGCCTATCGTTATTGTTATGAACTTTTCTTGAATGCAGACACGGCCCTGAGTAGTTCTTGACTATTTTGACGAAATCGATTGCCATAAAAAAAAGTGAGGATTGAGAGTCCAATGAATCAGTTAGAGCAACTCAAGGGAATGACGAAAGTAGTGGCAGACACCGGCGATATCGAAGCCATTCGTCGATATCAGCCTGTAGATGCTACAACCAATCCATCCCTCATTCTGAAAGCGGCTGAACTTCCTGCTTATGAGCCACTTTTCAATAGTGCTCTGGAGTATGGCAAATCCAAAACTGATGATGGAGTGGCTCAGGTCAGGCATGCCTGTGATTGGCTGGCCGTAGCGATTGGTAAGGAAGTCCAGCAGGTCGTACCGGGTGTTGTCTCAACAGAAGTCGATGCTCGTTTATCATTTGATAAGGATGCCACCATTGGCAAGGCTCGGGAGCTGGTTGCCCTTTACCGCGAGCAGGGCGCGGACCCTGAACGTCTGCTCATCAAGATTGCTTCTACCTGGGAAGGCATTCAAGCTGCGAAGGTTCTGGAGCAGGAAGGCATCCGTTGCAATTTGACCCTGTTGTTCAATTTTGCCCAGGCTCAGGCTTGTGCTGAAGCTGGTGTATTCCTGATTTCTCCATTCGTTGGCCGTATTCTTGACTGGTACAAAAAAGCTGAAGGTCGTGACTTTGAAGCGGCTGAGGATCCGGGTGTGGTTTCTGTGACCCGCATATACAACTACTACAAGCAGCATGGCTACAATACTGTGGTCATGGGTGCCAGCTTCCGTAACACAGCTGAGATTATTGAGTTGGCGGGTTGTGATTGTCTGACGATCGGCCCGGGTCTGCTGGATGATCTGGAGAAGACAGAAGCGACGGTTGTTCGGAAGCTGTCTCCGGAGAGTGCCACATCCAGTCATGAAAAAGTGGTACTGAACGAACAGGCTTTCCGCTGGGCAATGAATGAAGATGCGATGGCCACAGAAAAACTCGCCGAAGGCATTCGTAATTTTGCCAGAGATCAGGTGAAGTTGGAGAGCCTGATCGAATCCAGACTGTGATTTTTTTCCCAAAACAACACGACATCAGACCCTGAAGCAGATACAGAAACGCCCGGTATCTGCTTTTCATCAGAACTTTTATCTGCCGACTGCGGCCATGGTAATTCTCGAAATACAGGTGAGCCGCCCCTGTTCATTTTCGATCCTGATTTCCCAGACCTGTGTGCTTTTGCCAATGTGAACGGCTCTGGCGGTACCAGTCACCCGTCCGGAAGTGACTGACTTAAGATGATTGGCATTGATCTCAAGGCCGACACAGTATTGATCTTTTGCGCAGCAGAGGTTGGCTGCAATGCTGCCAAGGGTCTCAGCCAGAACCATCGATGCGCCACCGTGTAAAAATCCAAGGGGCTGTTTGGTTCTCTCGTCTACCGGCATGGTGCCACGAAGAAAGTCGTCGCCTATTTCTACTATATTGATACCCACATGACTGCACATACTGCCTTCACATCTCTGATTCAGGCTTTCTGGAGTAGCTTGGGTCTTCCATATCGACATGGCAGGCACCTTTCATGTTATGTATCACACACCTTTTTTGCTCTTCAAGGTGTATGAGCAGTCAATTTCACTGGAGGAATTGCTATGAAAACCGGGGCATCTTTTTATTCTCTGGACAATCATTCGATACCAGGAAGCATAATCTTCTGTCTATCGGTGGTTTCCATTCTGCTGGTGTTTTGCTCTGTCGAAGTAGAAGCGGCTCCGAGCAAAGCGCCCGTGAATATGGAAGAAGCATACAGTCAGCTGGAGCAAAAACTCAATCTCACGGATGAACAAAAGCCCAATGTAAAGGCCATCCTGAAGGAGAGTAGGGAGAATGTGAAAAAGATTCAGGCCACCGATCAGGACCGGCTTGCAAAAGCCAGGGCTCTCAAGGCAAACAGGGATGAAACCAATAAGAGACTGGCGACGGTACTCAACGATCAGCAGATGCAAACCTATCGAGAGTCACGCAAGGAACTACGGGATAAACTGAAAGAATATCGGGATATGAAAAAGTCTGAGTAGCCCCCTGATATCGCTCAGTGCTATTGCGATATATGATCTCTGATGGGCTGTCCGGTTATCCTTTTTTGTCGAGTGGATAAACAGTCAGGGCTGCTCTAAGGATAAACGTCAGGAGTCACCCGAACGCCTGATGTCAGGATCAGATCCGGATAAGGCGCATTGTTGAAGACCAGCTCGATAAAGAAGGCAGTCCACCCATTCTCGGGCGTTGCAGGGTAAAACTGATAAGTCCAGGGCATTGAGACGACAGGTTCTATACGGGTTGCTTTATAGCGGATACCTGCCTGTTGCAGTACATCTTTTCGGAAGTCTCTGGCCTCAGGGTTATGGCAAACCCAGGCACGGGCTAATTTAGGTTCAAGGCTGGTTCTGATTTCCAAACCACCTTCATCCAGCAGTTGCCAGTTCATGGCGGGCATATCCTGCTCCGAGATCAGCGCACCAAAGACAGAAGCCATGATCTCATCGGTGTTTACGTCACTGTCCCGGCCCAGGTAATGGCTGGCATTCGGTAAATACCTCAGCCAGGTTAATTCGGATAACTTCGGGTAATAGAAACGGGCAGAGTCTGGTGGAAAGAACTCGTCGCAACTGGCGTTGACAATAAATGCAGGCAGATGAAGCTGACTTCTGTAGACAAAGGGGTCAATATCATTGAGCAATTGCTGCATACCCTTGGATTCCAGGCTTGACAGAATGTCATGATCACTGTCTGCATAATCGCTGATAGCGCTGGCAAAGCCGCCATAAACATTCAGATGATGATTCATGCAGGCTTGTACGTTCAATGTATCGATCACCATTGGAATAAGAGCCATGACCCTTTGGTCAGCGGCTGCCGTCAACCATGAAATCCAGCCCCGTTTGGAAGCCCCGGCGATAATGAAGTCATTTATTCGGGAGCATTTTTTTTCACTGATCTCTTCACTGAACTCGCACAATGCATCCATGGCCCGGATAACACTTTTCACCATGGGCCATTGAATGGGCATAAGACCATTGTGTTCAGGATCTTCCAGAAAGGCTTGCCAGGAAAAAGCAACAAGATCATCTTCCGACCTGGGAACACCATCCCGAAAGGTCAAAGGCTGGTTGGGAACATCTTTGAGAACGGCTACCGGGGCTTTGGTGAGTTGGCATAAATGTGCGCCATCGACATTATGCGAGGGAGTGAGTTCAAGGGATGGATCGTGCCTTGATCCACCATTAATCATTAACAGACAGGGACTCTCTGAACCTCCTTCAGGCCAGTAAAGTGTGAGGCGGTGTTGCCATTCCGGCTGAAGGATGCCAAACCCTGAGCCTTCCTGCCAAGTCTGGGAAATCAGTTCTAAATGGCTAACGGAGACGACCGGAAACTCTTCGCAATGAGAAGTTTCAAGGCAGCGCCAGCTGAAGCTTTCGTCTTTTCTATTCAGGTAGTCCAGAAATATAGGGTTCAATGCCAGACCTCATAGTTACTCAAGTTCCTTTAAGTTTCATCGGCGGTTCTGGAGTGAATAACAGCCGGGAGTCACTTTGCAGTCAGTCTATCGTGTCTGGGAAAAAAACGTTCGATCTGGCGAACTTTTTTTATCGGTTCAGGGTCGAAGAGAGCAGTACTCTTTTTATTAATTGGGTACAGATTCTGGTTAAAGCGAAAAAATCGACTAAACCTTATCTTGCCTGGTCATGAAGTTTCTGGAGTCTCATGTGCTGATTGTTGCCGAAACACCCCGACTGATCCTGCGAACCTGGCAAGAAGCTGACTTAAAGCCGTATGCCGATATCATTGGAGCAGTTCACCAAGAACTGCATTACAGTATTCACTCCCCCGCCAGCGAAGCAGAAACCGATCTCTGGCGTTTTCAGATCGAACTTGACCATAAAGGCTGGTCTCGTTGGGCAGTTGTTCTAAAAGAGAGTAACAGGCTGATTGGCAACTGTGGATTTTCGGCCTATGGCGATACCATAGAGATGAGCTGGCGGTTCAGTCAGGAGTATCGCGGTCGTGGGCTGGTCATCGAAGCGGCTGAAGCTGTGACCGATCTGGGGTTCAAAAGATTGGGCTTCAAGGAAATCATCTCTTTTGCTTCACCCCAAAACGAGTTTGCCCTTGATGTGATCGAGTCACTGGGTATGAGTCTGGCCGGTTATGAGGGATGGTGTAATTTAACGGTTGCCCGGTTTTCTCTGAGTTCGGCAGAAGCTCTCAGTCACTCTCATTAGTCTGAATAGACCATCAAAAAAGTAAACAAACTTCCTCTAAAGCGATACCTTTTCCGTGCGATCATTTAGCTTGAGAATAATGACGGGATTGCATTTTATGGTCTATCGATTTGTACACTTTTCTGATCCCCAGTTGGTTCCGGCGGGCATGTTGAATTACGACATTGACCCACAGGCAAGGTTGAAAAACTGTGTCGATACACTTGTGCAGCAAGTGCCGGAATCCAGCGCCTGCATTATTACCGGTGACCTGACACACTGGGGCGAGAAAGAGGCTTATAGAGCCCTGAAAGAAGAGTTGGACAGGTTGCCTTTTCCGGTTTACTGCCTGATGGGCAATCATGATCACAGGCAGAATTTTCTGGATGTTTTTTCGAGTCACCCAAGGCAGCAGGAAGGTTTTATCCAGTTTAAGCTCGAAACAGAAGGGGTCAACCTGATCTGTTTGGATACTCTGGATGACAGAAAGCGCAGCGGGATTCTTTGTGAGCAAAGACTGGCATGGCTTAGAGATGAACTGAAGGCATCAGACAAACCGGTTTGCCTGTTTATGCACCATCCTCCTTTTGAAACGGGGTTGGCGAGTATGGACAGGGACAATCTGATCAACTCAGCAGCACTCTGGTCAGCGATCAAGCCCCATAAGGAACGGATCAGGCATTTGTTCCTGGGGCATTTGCACCGCTCTGTTTCAGGCA
Organism: Endozoicomonas sp. ALD068; assembly: GCF_049310145.1. Classification (NCBI taxonomy): domain Bacteria; kingdom Pseudomonadati; phylum Pseudomonadota; class Gammaproteobacteria; order Oceanospirillales; family Endozoicomonadaceae; genus Endozoicomonas; species Endozoicomonas sp. ALD068. The sequence continues at coordinate 4,587,254 of NZ_JBLYNU010000004.1, read as the reverse complement.
GTTGGCAGGGGATCAGCTTTTCATGCCCACCTTCACTGGTACACCAGACACCTTTTGATTTTGATAACCCCAGGCCAGACTCTGTTTCGCCAGAGCCTCCGGTTTATAATCTGGTGGATATTCACCCGGACAGAGTGGTTGTCCACACTCACAATTTTTTGCATGATTTTCCGGCTATTAACAGCAGAACCTGTCAACGTTACCAAAGGCCTGTGGATCCCGAATCATGAACTTTAATGAACCTGCACTGCTGAAAAGCTGGGAAGAACGTTTTGTCGAATACCTGCAAGACAGGGACTGCGATGATGCCTCGCACGACATTTCCCATTTTCAGCGGGTCTGGAAAACCGCTCAACAATTGATGGATGAGGGGCGTTTTGACATTAACCGGCTGGTGGTTCTTGCTGCCTGTTATTTTCACGACATTGTGGTGTTGCCAAAAAACCATCCGGAGCGCTCCAGGGCTTCCACCCTGGCGGCTGAAAAGACCCAAGTCTGCCTGAAATCTCTGGCCTTTCCAGAAGAGCTGACGGCTGCCGTGTGTCATGCAGTAAAAACTCACAGTTATTCCGCTAATATCACTCCTGAAACACTGGAAGCTGAAGTGGTTCAGGATGCCGACAGGATGGAAGCTTTGGGCGCGATTGGTATTGCCCGCTGTTTTTATACGGGCGGCAAGCTGGGCCAGAAACTGTTCGATCCCGAAGATCCCATGGGGAAAAACAGGGCGCTGAACGATCGTCAATACTCGCTGGACCATTTTGAAATCAAGCTTTTACAGATTCAAAAGACCATGAAAACAGAGCCCGGGCGTAAAATGGCGGCACGTCACAGTGATTTTTTGCAGACCTTCAGAACCCAGCTGTGTAAGGAGCTTTCAGGCGACTACAGCTGAATAAACCCTTGGTTTTTTTGTGTCTTTATACTATTAACCTTTTAGAAATCTACTTATACTTTCCGGCAATCTTGTCGGAGCGCCACAGGCTGAGACCGAATTGCTGTTTTTCGGAATCCGTAGAACCTGCTCAGGTTAACACCTGCGAAGGGAACAAGATGGCCTATCCGGCAAGCTATATCGAAACCGTCATGAACTCAACGTGAAGGATACAGAAACGATGGCTTGCGAGAAAAATGCGTCCGGGTTTGACCGGCAGTTGCTAATGGACGCCTGTCGCCCTTTTCCCAACTCTCAAAAAACCTATGTAACAGGCAGTCGCGAAGACATTCGTGTGGGTATGAGGGAAGTTCGCCTGCACGATACCCCCGAACGTTTTGGTGGCGGCAAGAATGAACCGGTGCGTATTTATGACACTTCGGGCAGTTACACAGAGACCGGCGTTCCTCATGATTTGAATCAGGGCCTGCCTGGTTTGCGCTCACAGTGGATTGAAGAGAGAGCGGATACTGAGCTGCTCGACGATCGCTCCTCGGAATTTGCCCGCTCCCGTCAGTTCGACCTGCGCTTGCAAGATATTCGCTTCAAAGCACTGAGAACGCCACGCAGGGCCAGGGCTGGCCAAAATGTCTCCCAGCTGCATTACGCCAGAAAGGGGATAATTACTCCGGAAATGGAGTTTATTGCGATTCGCGAGAGTATGGGGCGCACTGATGGCTCCCATATCACCCCGGAGTTTGTCAGAAAAGAAGTCGCTGAAGGGCGTGCCATTATCCCGGCCAACATTAATCACCCTGAGTCCGAGCCCATGATCATCGGGCGTAACTTTCTGGTGAAGATCAATGCCAATATTGGCAATTCTGCGGTGACCTCTTCCATTGAAGAAGAAGTTGAAAAGATGCTCTGGTCGGTTCGCTGGGGTGGCGATACGGTGATGGACCTATCCACAGGCAAGAACATCCATGAAACCCGTGAATGGATTATCAGGAACTCGCCTGTGCCTATCGGTACTGTGCCTATCTATCAGGCTCTGGAAAAGGTCAGGGGCAAGGTGAAAGACCTGAGCTGGGAGGTCATGAAAGACACCATTATTGAACAGGCAGAGCAGGGTGTGGATTACATGACGATCCATGCCGGTGTTCTCAGGGAACATGTTGCTAAAACCAGAAACAGGGTAACAGGCATTGTTTCCCGGGGTGGAGGTATTCTGGGCCAGTGGGCAGAGATGCATGATGCTGAGAATTTCCTCTACGACAATTTTCGGGAGCTGTGTCAGATCTGTCAGGCGTATGATATCAGCCTGTCTCTGGGGGATGGATTGCGTCCCGGCTCTATCGCCGATGCCAACGATGAAGCGCAATTTGGCGAACTGAAAACCCTTGGGGAACTGACAAAGATTGCCTGGGAATACGATGTTCAGGTCATGATAGAAGGACCGGGTCATGTACCCATGCACCTCATTAAGGAAAACATGGAGATGCAACTGGAGCATTGTCATGAAGCGCCTTTCTATACCCTTGGACCTCTGACTACCGATGTGGCACCCGGCTATGACCATATTACTTCGGGCATTGGTGCTGCCATGATTGGCTGGTATGGCTGCGCCATGCTCTGTTATGTCACACCCAAAGAGCATCTGGGCCTGCCTGACAGAGATGATGTAAAAGCCGGTCTGATTGCTTATAAAATTGCCGCTCATGCTGCTGATTTGGCCAAAGGTCATCCCGCTGCCCAGGTTCGGGATAATGCCCTGTCCAAGGCGCGCTTCGAATTCCGCTGGCTGGATCAGTTTAACCTGGCTCTGGACCCTGATACGGCCAAAGCCTATCACGATCAGACATTACCTCAGGAAGGTGCGAAAGAGTCTGAGTTCTGTTCCATGTGCGGACCCGATTTCTGCCCTATGCGCATGACCCAGGACGTCCGTGAACTGGAAGAAACTGCCTGAAAATAAACTTCGGGAGTCAGTCCTCTGGCTGACTCTCTGTCGCCTGTCGAATAAGTGACGTAACCACAGCTTGCTAAGCTTTTGGGAATGCTTAGCTATGCCAATGACAAGGAGGTCATAGTGGTTCCGTTTTCTCCCCTATCATTTCTTGATTTCTATAAATCCAATAAAGACGTTCAAGGCAAATACCCCATTCTTGATAATGGTCGCTTGTCATCGGAAAAAGTCGGCTGGGTTCTGGGGCCGTCCGATAAGTACAATGCCTTTTGTCGCTCCGTAAGCATTTATTACCAGCGACACAATGAGCTTATGGATAAACCGGAGCTGGTGGGCGTTAGTCGTGAAGTACGGACGGCCACCGGGGCCAGAACCCCGCTGTTAAAAAGAGATGTATCCATCACAGATCCGGCTACGCCAAGAAAGGCCAGTGTCTGGAATGATGAATGTGTAGCCTTAAACCAGGCCAGTCTGACCGTTCTGCATGAGGCTGAGGTTGAGCTGGTTCAGCTACTCCTGAAAAAAGCACCAGACAATGAAATAGTGGCAGCCGTCGAAAACCTGATCTCAAAGTTCTGTTTGACCACTAAAGCCCGAGACAAAGATGACTGGGAATCTCATTTAAAGGACTTTATGGAATCCGAGAAAGTCGATATCCGGATTCAATGTGCGAAACATCGGGCTCCTGATGAAGAGAAGCCTTATAGGGTTACATTACTTCAATCAACAACGGATACAACTCGCAAAAATGTGTTCACTTCCCGGCATACTGGCGATCTGGACCAATATTTTTACGTCATGGATCAGGCTATTGATTATTTCAAGACAAACCCTCCCAGAGAGCTTCGATGTACCAGACGGGAGCGGGCGAATGCCCGCCGTAGTGATGCACTTGATACTCAGCGCCTGTCTGCGATTACTCCGCCGCAAATCAGAGAGAAGCTGGTTCACAGGGCATGTCAGATATTTGTGGATATTCTCGGAGACAGACAATACAGTTTGACCGTTCAGGATATGAAACAGGCTTATCGGGATAAAGTGATGACCGATGAAATGGTCAATGCCTGCCTGGATAATATGAAATTTAATGATCCTCTGCTCAACGAATTGGGGCGCACGGTTAATGAGGGTAAGTTCCTGTACGGCGTTCTCCCCGCAGAAGATGTTCAGGCAGCTTCAGAGGCTGCTTCAAAGACCGTAGAGGACGACAACGCAATACCTGTGTTTACCAGCCTTGAGAAATTCTATAGCTACCTGAGACAGTCTTCTGCAAAGCCCCATGACATCAGTGACGAGCTGGACGACGATTATAGGCAAATGGGTTTTAGCCCATTGGGCGAGGAGTTTGTTGGCCCTCAGCAACCAGCAACTAGGGAACAGCTGGAAGCCTTTAAAAAAGCCAGGGCATTCAACCCGGATATAAAGGATGCAGACCTTGCAGTGGCTATTCATCTTTTAAATACCGATGAGAGGCTGGCCCGGGGAGTTTTGAACAGAAGCCCTCGTCAGCAGGACTACATCCGTGAGTTTTCCGGGAAAATTGTGGTAACAGCCAAAAAGGTGATTGCAACAACGGATGGAGCGTCTGTTGTTCCGCAGACAGTCACGATACCGCCTCCTGTTTCTGAAAAACAGCCAGAAGCTTCTGCTGCGAATACTATGCCCTCTGAGCAGTCTTCATGGCAGTTGCCGGAAATGGACGACGCTCAACAACAATTCCTGACCATGAAAGCTCAGTGGGATCGTATACAGCCATCCGGCCAGCAACCCGACCGGGTTGTCAGTGGCCGGTTTAATCAGCATAGGGTTCATGCAGTTTCTTTTGAGGATGCTGTGCGTGATCTGGAAAAAGAGCGTCGACAGATGCTCATTAATGTCCAACCGAATACGGAGGCAGAAGCATTTAACCAGATTAAGGAAGATATTGACCGTGGTTATAACCGTTCCAAAATTGATCTTGAATACCAGTACGGACGGATTGATAAGGATGAAGCCACACGACAGATAACGGCTGGAACTTTTGGCGCTGATAGAGTCAATCGCCTCGCCGATCTGGATAAATTGACAATCCACAGGCAGACCCTGATTTCAGCCGATGAAGAAGTTGAATTTGAACTCCTCAATAACGTTGTATCCGAACTCTATAAGAGACAGGCAGCGGGTAATTCAAATTGTCAGGGCTTTGCCAACTCTCTGGAGCATTTTGCCAGAGGCAAGGGGTATAACCAGGTCCATGCCATTTCAACGCCAATAGAGATTCCTTTTGATAACAGTGAGACGACGCCTATTGTGGGTTGGGCCCAGATCGACGGTATTGAAGAAAAACAGCATCACCATCAATTTCAGAATCATGTCGGTGAGTTTTTCGAAGCCATCAAAAAAGGTCAGCAGAGACAGCCCGGTGCCGCCAAAAGGCCATTAGCCGAGGCGTTTGATAGTGACCGGTATGTTGTCCTGAAATCAGGCGAAAGCGGTGGTGCCGGTCATTACACCTTTCTGCAAAGACTGAAGTCATCCGGGCGATTTATCGTAGTGGACGCGCAAAACCGACAGATGTTCCCTGTGCTTAATCCCGATGGAACACCGACGGATGAAGCCAGAGATTACTTCAACACTGTCTCCGTCCAGGCGTACTCTCCAGAGTTTGTCACTGATGAGCAATATGACAGGGAGATTGACAGCACCAACCTCTGTCTGGCCAGTGATCGAAATTATGGCCATCTGATAGGCGTGTTTGAGCAGCTGGATAAGGTACCTGAACAGTGGCAGGTCAGCATTGAAGCAGCTGCTGACTGGTTATCCAGCCATGTCAATGGGGCGCCTGCCAGGGTTGAAATTATCAAAGGTCTGGAGAGAGCTCCGGGACGTGAGCTGTGGCCTTCTTTGTGGGATGGCACCTACCAGCTGAGAAGACCCGCTGAAGTCGAACCTTTGAAGCATCGTTTTGATGCCTTCGATCCAAACAAAGGGCGAGAGTCGTGCCGTGATCTGATAAAGAATCTGGTGCTTCTGTCACCTGAGCAAAGAAGCAGTCGTCGTACGGCTTATGAGGCATTTCAACAGCTCAGAGGCAGATATATACAGATTGATCAGGCAATGAGGGATGTTCAGGAAACCAACTTTAATGCAGCTTTTCCAACGGAACGGGAGTGGAATGAGTATTGTGGTCCCGATGTCGATATGAGGCTACAGGCTAATATCGACAAGGCTGAGCAACAGGTGATTAATGCTCAACCGATAAGTAAGTCGACTGCAATGAAACAACTAATGGACGACTTATGGAAGTTATCTCCCGCGGCATCACAAAGTCGAAAGCAGGCTGCCAGAGAATTGGTACAGATTCGACCTGAACTCCAATTGAGTCCAGCGGAGGTAGAAGCGAATCTATCCAGATGTTTCTCTGAAGCGGGTTGGGATTTCCTCTGGGGGGGATTGAACCTCAAACGCAGCCAGCTGATCTCTCTGCAGGTGAGAATGGACCAGGCGCAAGTTTCCAGAGCAGAAGACATGAAAGCATTGATGCCTGAGATGTTGAGGCTTTCTGATCCTGCTGCCAATAACATAGAGCTTGCTTCGCAGGAACTGGCTCAGATACGACCCGATTTAGGTCTTGATCCTCTGGAGATTGAAAGAAACCTGAAACAGGCATTCCCGAATAATGACTGGAAAACAGAAAACCGCGCGCTCAGGGGGAGGGCTAAAGAAGTCAAAGATGATATCAAGCTGAATTTGATGGGCCGGGGACGTCGGGTCATGACCTGGGGGCAGAATGAGCTTCCAGCTGCTCAGGCAGTCACGGTTCCACCTGGCGAGGTCACAGTACCTGAAGCAGCGAGTGCTTTACCAGAAGCTCTGAAAGTCCGTGAGTCAGTTAGAGTGCCGAAATCACAAGACATCAGGGAAGTGCTGGCACATATCAAGCCCGGTGAACCGGTCCTGGTCTGTTTCGATTTGGATGAGACGCTGATCGCCAAAGATTTAGTGGCCGAGGGTCGTCAAGAGAGACGTCTGGTCAATCCTGATACGGCCAAAATCATTCAGGATATCCGAACAAAGGCGGGTCCGGGCAATGCCAGAATTATTCTGCTTACTGCCAATGACGAAGACTCTTTGAGAAAAAAAATTGAGGAAACACAACTCGATAGAAATCTGTTTGATGATGCAATCTCGATCAAAATCCAAACGGGGCCACTGAAAACCAAGGAGCAGGGCTTGCATCACTACCTCGACAAATCCGGGCATCCGGCACAACACATCGTCATGGTGGACGACTTGCAGGACATGCTGAAGTCTGTTGAAAAAGCCGCTGATGACCGAGGCATACCCTATACGACATTCCACTTCTATGGCGCTAAACCGATGATTTACAGGGTCGACTTTGCTGCCGACCGGGAAATGTTCACGTCTGGAGATGGAAGAGGTCCTGATATCAGTTTTGAGCGATTTATCGAGCTGCAGGAGCTAGCTGATGATAACGGTTGGAATTCTGGTGATTTGACAGCGATCTATATCAACGAATCGCCTTCAATGAGAGATATGATTGATGGGCAGAGAGAGTTCAACCCTAGTTTTGATTGGCGAGACTATAAATTACCAACAGGCTATCAGCCTCCTGCGCATTTGGGGAAACCTGTGATTAACTATCAATAATCAGATTATCCGGGACCAGGTTTGGATAAGAGACTCAGTCTGGGCTTTGTTGCCCAGATTAATTCTCAAGCCTGTTTTACCACTTTCATCGGCCTTCGGTCGAACCAGTATATGGTGAGACCGGAGGTATTTTTCGATCTCATCCGGGTTGTTCGGGAATGTCCAGATAAAGTTGGCGACACTGGGCCAGTAATCAATTCCTTTGCTGTTCAGAAAATCTTCAAACATGGGTTTGGAGACTTCCATCACTTCTTTAACATACTGTTCGGTATAGCCAGGGTTGGAAAGCGCTGCATCTATCGCAACCACTGCCAGCTGATTAACGTCGTACGGGCCGCGAACATTCAGCAGTGCTCGTATATTCTCACTATTACTGATGACATAACCAAGTCGAACAGAAGGTAAGCCCCAGGTTTTTGAGAAGGTGCGGGTAATCAGCAGATTGGGGTATTGTTCAACGACATCTGCCACTGTTTTCTGCGTGTATTCAAAATAACATTCATCCACAAGAATAGCGGCGTTGGGGGCAGCGGCGGCAATTTCAAGAATGTCTTCCCTGGCCACAATAGTGCCGCTTGGGTTGTTGGGATTGGAAATCACTATAAGCCGGGTTTTATCGGAAATAGCATCAAGCACAGCCTGTCTGGGGAAACCATTGTCTCTGGAATATGAGGGCTCAATAATGTTGAGGTTTTCTACCCTGGCCACCTGCTGATACATGGCGAATGAGGGGCGGGGAATAATGGCTTCTTCACCTTCACGGCAGGCTGAGCGGATGATCAGTTCGATACCCTGGTCGGAGCCGTTGGTGATCATCAGCTGATCAGTATCAACATGGCAGTATCTGGCAATCTTTGCAGCAATGTTCCCATAGGATGGGTAGCACTGCAGGCGATCAGCCCGAATGAAATCAATCATGGCCTCTTTCACTGAAGGGCAGACGGGCAGGGTACGTTCATTAAAGTCCAGCAACAGATGGTCATGAGGGTCCCGGCCTTCCAGAGGGGGGGTGTAGGCTCCCATTTGGACAATGTGGGATTTGAAAATACTCATGACGAAGGTTCCTGCCTGTTCTTTCAGGGCGCAAGTATATGCAGAGCGTGTCTGGCAAGCCAAGGAAAATAATGCGAGTAGCTGGATGCAGGCCGAATAACATGAGTTTGCTGTTTGTTTTCTGGAAGGTCGGATCAAGCCAAAAGATCAACCATGACAGAGGCTTAATTGGCCAGATGGCTTTCCAAAAACATCATTGCAGTATTATGCCCTGAAGAACGGCGGTTAGTAATGCGATTAGCGAAAGGGCTGTGAGTGTCGAAGAATTACCCATTTCGGTGTTACTTTTTATTCTGGTTACCGGGCTGGGTTCTTCACAGTATTCTGTTGTAGTGGCCTCTGTTGTATTGACTGCTGTTGTATTGACTGCTGTTGTATTGACTGCTGTTGTATTGACTGCTGTTGTGATGACAACTGTTGTAATCGTTTCAGTTGTGCTGGCTTGAGTTGTAGGCGTTCTTACACCATCGACCCTGTATATCGCGACCTCTGTTCTACCGACTGACAGCCATTTACCGTCGGGGCTGAATGCAAGAGCGTGTGCCGGGAGCGGTGACTTTACGAACGGCAGAGTGTCCGTGAACACGTTGGATAACGGTGTGATCACATAAATACTCACATATCCATTTATATGCCCAACCAGCAGTTGGGTAGCTTTTCGGTTGAAGGCAATGCTCAATATCCGCCTCGGTGCGGTAAGGGTTTGTAGAGGGTTGCCCGGGTTCGTCCCATTATAAAGATTGATTTTTTTTCGATCATCCGCAGATGCCAGCAGGGTGCCGTCGTGGCTGTAGGCAACAGTTAATAACCGGGCGCCTGGAATAAAGAAGTTCTTCAGGAGGTTATAAGGATTGGTCCCGCTGTAAATTCTTACCCTGTTGCCACTCTCGGCGACTGCCAGCTGGCCGTTGATGGGGTGGAAGTCAACTGTTTGTATATAGTTTCTTGCATCGGTCAGGGTTTTCACGTAAGTGAACAGATTTCTCCTGTTTTTAACATAGAGCCTGACATCTGTATCTTTCCCCCCGGCTGCCAGCAGTGTGCCGTTGGAGTTAATGGCAACAGTTTCTATATCGCTTTGCCCTTCGATCAGGGTTTGCAGGTGTTTGAACGGGCTCACTCCTTCAAAAACATTGACCGTATCATCATCCCCTCCGGTTACCAGCAGAGTGCCGTCGGGACTGAAAGTAACGCTTCCTATAAAGTCTGTTGCGCGCACGAAACGCAGGAGCCTGGGGTATCCTGAACTCATATCAAAGATTTGCAGGCTTCCTGAAAGACCGCAGGAGTTAGTGCCGGAACGTACTCCCACAGCCATGAGCGTACTGTTTTTATTCCATGCAATACTCAAAGCGCTGTGGGGTCCACAAGGTGTTGGCAGGGTGGCAGTGGGCGTTGAAGTGGGTATTGCCTGTGGCTGGTTCGGACCTATGTCAATTACATAGAATAATTGAGGAGGTATTTCTCCTGGCCCAATTGAGCGCGGATTTTGAGCCTGTATGCAGCTTACCGGAAGTGAGATAATAAGACTTGCAATAGCCAGATGCTTCCCAAAGTTCATTACCTTCCTCCAGAACTCCAGCTTTGAATAATTCGGACAGTTTCCTCAACCGGTGTGGCCATGACAGAAAACAGTGAAAATAGAGAGACGAGGCTGCTTCAGAAGCGGGCAGCGCTTCCGGGCTTCTGGAAGAAAAAACTGCTGTTCATTCAGGATTGGAACAAAGAGTATCTGGGTTGATCGTTTACGATTGAGTATAAGCGTCTGGATGAAAGAACACCAAAAACATCTCTGTAATATCATTTCCTGAAGAACCGCTGAGAATAATGTGACTGGTAAGAGGTTTGCGGGAATCGTAGCGTAATGCACTTCTGTAACAGCTTTTGTGGGGCTCGTCTTATGAGTGGGAATTTTTCATCATCTTTAATGACGCTTCTTATGGAATCTGTTGAGACAGACTGAATGTCTGAATGATTTGAGCAGCAGGAATGAAGCGCATATTATTTGCTCTCAGTTGTTGGGAGTGGTTGATGGATAAATTACTGGGCTTGTTGGCAGACGGGCAGTTTCATTCCGGTGAAGATCTGGGTGAGCAGCTTGGGATCAGTCGGGCCGCTGTCTGGAAAAAACTGAAAGCGATTGAAGAGCTTGGCCTGGCAGTGGATTCTGTGCGAGGTAAAGGTTACCGCCTCGGCAGTGGTATTGATCTTCTTGATAATAAAAAGATTCAGAGCAATATAGATGTAGACGTTCGAAATAAATCTGAAGTCCATACCTGCTTTATTACGGAATCAACCAATGATCTTGTTCGTAACCTGGGCTCGGTTCCTGCCGGAGTCACCCGTTTTTGTCTGGCAGAGTATCAAGCAAGAGGGCGAGGGCGACGGGGTCGGGTATGGAGCAGTCCTTTTGGGTCAACAATAAGCTTGTCTGCCCTTTGGCAGAGTGGTGAGGGAACGGCTTCGCTGGAAGGGCTCAGTCTTGCGGTAGGTCTGGCCGTTGTAAAAGCACTGGAAACATTGGGAGCCAGAGAATTAAAGCTTAAATGGCCCAATGACGTTCTCTGGCAGGGTAAAAAACTCTGTGGTGTGTTACTGGAAGTCCATGGAGATCCCATGGGTGAGTGTGATGTGGTGATCGGAATAGGCATTAATGTCCGTTTAAGTGATGGGCAGCTGGAGTCCGTGAGTCAGCCGGCTGTTGATCTTTTCCGGGTATGTGGCAAGACGGTGAGCCGAAATGCGGTCGCAGGGCAGTTAATCAATACCCTGACTCATTTGCTCGATGGATTTGGACAAGGTGGCTTTAGACTGTTCAGGGAGCAATGGTGCGAATACGATGCCTATCGTGGCAAGGAAGTTACGTTAATGGCTTCTAACCGATCCGTAACAGGGCGTTATATGGGAGTGGATGATCAGGGGGGGCTGCTGCTCGAGACAGTTTCTGGTCTTCATATTTTTAATGGTGGAGAAGTGTCATTACGTCAATCATGAACGAGCTCATCGATAGACAGTTGCAGCTGGATGCCGGAAATACCCGGCTTAAATGGCGTCTGATGGTCGGTGGTGCTTCCGCTCAATCGGGCTTCATTCATAATGATGCTGACTGGCAGATTATCTTGTCCCTGCTTCTGGAAGAGTTGGGAACTCTTGACTCCATTGCTATTTCAACAGTCTCAGGGAACGCAAGATTAGAGCAGTTAGTGCGCATTTTGTCAGAAGCTACCGGCGTGGAGCCATTTATTGCTAAAACCCGAAAAAGCTTTGCTGGTCTTACAGTTATCTATAAAGAAGTAGAAAGGTTGGGTGTAGATCGGTGGCTGGCCATGCTGGCGGCACATGCTCATTCTCTGCACAATACTAAAATCGTTGTCAGTTGTGGTACAGCTATTACAGTGGATGTGATTGATGGTCACGGAAACCATCAGGGAGGATTCATTGTTCCGGGTATCCGCTTGATGAAAAAAGCTCTGGCCGTCAATACGGCCAATCTCGATAACATTGAGCATCCTGCAGAAGCAACAGCATTGGGAACCGTCACTTCAGAATGTATTAACCATGGTGTTCTGGCTATGGCAGTATCTTTCATTCATGAGACCTGTCTTAAATGGCCGGGCGCCCGTTTGTTTCTGACCGGCGGCGATGCTTCTTTGTTGCAAACTCACATAAAGGAAGAAATAGAGCAGGTGCTGATTGAAGAGCTGGTTCTGGATGGACTCTCGATTGCCTTTGAAAGACAATAATGTTTTTTAATCACCCAGATTTAAAATTAATGGGAAGTCATACTGTTTATAAAAGCTGTTTATAGAAGCTATTTATAGAGTTTAACTTCCAAAATTCGGTTTTTAGTATGCGCTGGATCGTCCTGGTACTTCTCTTTGCCAATGCCGGCTATTTTGTCTGGGGCTATTATCATCAGTCCCATAAGCCCTACCGGGCTGTAAACGTAGGTGCCGAAGTTTCTGTACAGGCAGGTAAAAGATTGATGCTGCTCTCTGAGGTAGCATCAGAACTCCCTGTGCAAACGCGGGAGAAAAAAACGACAAAGAAAGTCGCTGAAGCCCAGTGTCTTGTAGTGGGGCCTTTTGAATCCTCTGCAAAAGCAGACCATCTGCAGCAGAAACTCTTTTCTCTGGGTATTTCGAGCAGGGAGCGTTCTGACAACGAGGCAGTACTTGCTGACTACTGGGTGCATATTCCTCCCCGAAGTAATCGGCAGTCGGCAATAAGGTTGTTAAGAGAGTTGCAGGGGCAGGGAATAGACAGTTTTGTGATTACCCAGGGTGAGCTGGCTAATGGCATATCTCTGGGGTTATTCAGCAAGGAAGTTTCGGCGAATGAAGTCAGTCGTCGTGTACAAGAGGCGGGTTATGAACCCGCTATTAAAAGGCTACCCCGTGAGCCTGAAACATTCTGGCTGGAGATGACAGATTCAGAAGCAAAGAAGTTAAGCGTCGGTTTCTGGGAGAGGCAGGCTGACGAATACAATGATCTGAAAATGCTGGAAAAAAACTGCAAAAGCGTTGCATCCGACGATTCGATTCACTAATATACGCCTGCGCTTCAGGGCGGCTAGACAAGACAAGCTTTCTGCATAGTTGGCAGGGAACGGGCTTGACATTGAAATGCTCCTGAATAGAATGGCGCAGCACTTGGTGGGGTTCCCGAGCGGCCAAAGGGATCAGACTGTAAATCTGACGCGAAAGCTTCGCTGGTTCGAATCCAGCCCCCACCACCAGATTTCTAAGTCTTCTTTCTTGTAAGTTGGCTTGATAAGTGGGCATACTGCATGATGTAGGTCCTGCTTTGCGGGTATAGTTCAATGGTAGAACCTCAGCCTTCCAAGCTGATGATGCGGGTTCGATCCCCGCTACCCGCTCCATTAATTCTGATTTAAGTGCTCTTGTAGCTCAGTTGGTAGAGCGCACCCTTGGTAAGGGTGAGGTCGGCAGTTCAAATCTGCTCAAGAGCTCCATATGGTGTAAAGGGGGGTGGATTCCTCCTGTTGGTTGCCTCTGTTTATGGGGTTTAAAAAAGAATAAGACTTTTCAGCTTGATTGGGGTCGATTATAATTGATCGGTCCTTGTATCGGGGTAGGTATCACAAGACTGCTCAAAGATACAGGCCAGTAGTTCAATTGGTAGAGCACCGGTCTCCAAAACCGGGGGTTGGGGGTTCGATTCCCTCCTGGCCTGCCATTTCTATATTATGTCAGTATAATTTCTGGCAAAGCTTTTCCGAATAGAGATAGTCAACCGATGAGTGGAAAACCTGAAGTAGCACCTAAAGGACGACTGGATGGCCTCATGTGGGCCCTTGTTGCGGTTCTGATGGCCGCTGGTGTTGGTGGGAATGTTTACTTTGGTGAGTATTCTGTTCTCTACAGGGCGCTGGCTTTGGTGGCCTTGGCTGCAGTGGCCGGGTTTGTTGCGCTTCAAACCGTAAAAGGTGATGCTTTTTGGACGCTGGTCAAGGAAGCTAAGGTTGAGATTCGCAAAGTAGTCTGGCCGACTCGTCAGGAAACTGTTCAGACCACGCTGATTGTTGTAGCTGTGGTTGTAATTATGGGGCTCATTTTGTGGGCGCTTGATTCTCTGCTAGGCTGGATTATCAGCAGCCTGATTGGATAGGGATAAATAATGGCGAAACGTTGGTATGTGGTTCATGCCTACTCCGGCTACGAAAAGCAGGTGATGCGTTCGCTGATTGAGCGCGTAAAGCTTCACGGTATGGAGGACCTCTTTGGTGAGATTTTGGTGCCTACCGAAGAAGTGGTTGAAATCAGAAACGGTCAGAAGCGTAAAAGTGAGCGTAAATTCTTCCCTGGATATGTATTAGTCCAGATGGAAATGAACGAAGATAGCTGGCATCTTATTAAAGATACCCCTCGGGTCATGGGTTTTATTGGTGGTACGGCGGACAAGCCTGCACCAATCACCGAAAAAGAGGCGGATGCCATACTGCAGCGTGTTCAGGAAGGTGTTGAGAAACCACGTCCCAAGACGCTGTTTGAACCTGGTGAGATGGTTAGAGTCATTGATGGGCCGTTTGCGGACTTCAATGGTGTGGTGGAAGAAGTGAACTACGAGAAGAGCCGTCTGCATGTTGCGGTAATGATCTTCGGTCGCTCTACACCGGTTGAGCTGGAGTTTGTCCAGGTTGAAAAAGTTTGATCAGTCTTGAGCGGGTCTTGAGGCATAACAGACTTTAAAAAATTCAAGACCCTGTGCTGCGTAAGTAGTGCAGGGTTTTTATCTGAAGGGCGCAAGCCCTGAACGGGTAGCTGAGGCAGTCTGGTGGAAGCCGAAAGTGACTGTTAAAGCGAAGACCCACTATTGAGGTTGATATGGCTAAAAAAGTCGAAGCTTACATCAAACTGCAGGTGCCTGCAGGTAAAGCTAATCCTTCACCACCTGTAGGTCCTGCTCTGGGTCAACACGGCGTGAACATCATGGAGTTTTGTAAGGCGTTCAACGCAAAGACTCAAGAGATGGATGCTGGTATGCCGATTCCGGTAATAATTACCGTATACGGCGATCGAAGCTTCACCTTTGAGACCAAGACTCCGCCTGCATCTGTTCTGCTGAAGAAAGTTCTGAAATTGAAGAAAGGCTCCGGTCGCCCTAACACTGAAAAAGTGGGTACTGCTACTCGTGAGCAGCTTCTGGAAGTGGCCAAGATCAAAGAGCCTGATCTGACTGCAGCAGACGAGGACGCGGCAATTCGCACCATTGCTGGTTCTGCTCGTTCCATGGGTGTCAACGTGGAGGGTGTGGAATAATGGCTAAGATGACCAAGCGCGCCAAGATGATAGCTGAGAAGGTTGTAGCTGAAAAGGCATACTCCTTCGAAGAAGCTGCTAACGTCCTGAAGGAAGTATCCAGCGTTAAGTTCAAAGAATCCGTTGAGATTTCTGTAAATCTGGGTGTGGATCCTCGTAAATCCGATCAGGTAGTTCGTGGTTCTACCGTTCTGCCTGCAGGAACTGGTAAAGACGTTCGTGTTGCTGTATTCACACAGGGCGCTAACGCTGAAGCAGCTAAAGAAGCCGGTGCTGACATCGTTGGTATGGATGATCTGGCTGCTCAGGTCAAAGCGGGCGAAATGAACTTTGACGTAGTTATTGCTTCTCCGGATGCGATGCGCGTTGTAGGTCAGCTTGGCCAGATTCTGGGTCCGCGCGGCCTGATGCCTAACCCGAAAGTTGGTACTGTTACTCCAAATGTTGCTGAAGCGGTTAAAAACGCCAAGGCCGGTCAGGTACGTTTCCGTACTGACAAGAACGGTATTATCCATGCGGGCATCGGTAAAATCGATTTTGAAGCGGGCTCCCTTCAAGAGAACGCTGAAGCACTGCTGGCTGAATTGAAGAAGCTGAAGCCTTCTTCCAGTAAGGGTGTTTACATGAAGAAAGTCACTCTGTCCTCTACCATGGGCCCGGGTCTGACTATCGACATGAGCTCCCTGAATATCTAATATTCACAGCTTTGCTGAAAACAGCCCGGAGCTGAGAGTCAGCCCTGAGCTGGTTAACGAATAGTGGAAAGCTGCAGGCAGGATATCTGCAGTATCCGAAAGACTTTGGGGTCTCCGGTTTTCGGAGGCCGTCAAAGATCGTAGGTGTGAAGATCTGTGCCTGTTAAATCAGGGTTGGGCCAGGAGGCCTGACAAAAAGATCGACGCTTAATTTCCTGCGTAGACGGTGAGCAATACAAAAGACTGTTTCAGTATTTTGTTATTAACCCTTCACCGTATTGTAACTGCCCGGTTACTCAGTGGCTGAATAGCCGGGTGTTAACTTCATAATTTGGAGTAAAGCCAATGGCGTTAGGACTCGAAGACAAGAAGGCGATTGTCGCCGAAGTCAGCGAGGCTGCACAAAGCGCTCTGTCGGCTGTAATCGCGGACTACCGTGGTCTCACGGTTGACCAGATGACTCAACTGCGTAAGCAGGCTCGTGAAGGTAACGTATACCTGAAGGTTGTACGTAATACCTTGGCCAGGCGCGCTGTTGAAGGTACTGATTTTGAGTGCCTGCAAGACTCTCTGGTTGGTCCAACTGTGCTGGCCTTCTCTCAGGAAGATCCGGGCGCTGCTGCGCGTCTGATTAAGGACTTCGCTAAAGAGAACGATGCTCTGGAAGTTAAGGCTCTGTCCATCTCTGGACAGCTTCTGGGAGCAGAACAGATTGATGTTCTGGCCAAGATGCCTACTCTGGATCAGGCTCGCGCGATGCTGATGAGTGTAATGATTGCACCTGTAACCAAGCTGGCCAGAACTCTGAACGAGTTCCCAAGCAGCATTACACGTGTAATGGCAGCTGTTGCCGACGAGAAAAAGAAAGCCGCCTAAGCCTCTTGGCAGGCATTAAAGCCCTTAGTGCGTGGGAGGCCTTTAATCCGGGTGCTCTCCAGCTGGCTGATTTTTTCTCTTATTTAATGAATTCCGGGGTTTTACCCCAAAAAAGATTTTTGGAGACATACAATGGCTCTGTCTAAAGAAGATATCCTGAATGCAATCGCTGAAATGTCCGTAATGGACGTTGTTGAGCTGGTTGAAGCTATGGAAGAGAAGTTCGGCGTTTCTGCTGCTGCTGCAGTTGCTGCTGCCCCTGCTGCTGCTGGCGACGCTGGCGCTGCGGCTGCCGAACAGACTGAATTCGACGTAATTCTGACTGCTGCTGGCGACAAGAAAGTAAACGTAATTAAGGTTGTTCGCGGCGCGACTGGCTTGGGTCTGAAAGAAGCTAAAGCTGTTGTAGATGGCGCTCCTGCTCCTCTGAAAGAAGGCGTGAGCAAGGAAGAAGCTGAAGACCTGAAGAAGCAGCTGGAAGAAGCTGGCGCTTCCGTAGAAGTTAAGTAATTCTACGACAGCGTTGAAATATCCAGAGCCTATTGCATAATAGACTCAGGTGGCTGGTGCCTCTATGGTACCGGCCTTTTTCCGTTGTATGAGCTATATCGTTCCATGCTGGATGGCAGTGTTCGATGGCTTATTAAATTGATGGGATTCAGATCGGTATTGGCACAGGCTGAACTGTGTGTTACCGCCGAAGTAAATCTCCATCAATCTGAGAAAGTTGCAGTGTCATTGGCAGAGTGGGAGCCTTACCGGAAATCGACAGCTCGGATCATGATCCGTTGGAGCGCAATTTCCGGTCAGATTCTCAGAATGAAAGCCCTGCTTTCATTCTGGACGCTAAAGCTCATGCAACGGTAACGGTTGAAATCACCGTTTTTTAATTGGGTATCAAAAGGGGGCCACCCGCCCTCAATAAACCTAGATGGCCAGGCCAGACGGTCTGAAGCCAGAACCAGGTGACCAAGCTGGGGAACGCTGATGGCATACTCGTATACAGAGAAAAAACGCATCCGCAAAGACTTCGGCAAACTGCCGCATGTCATGAATGTGCCCTATCTTCTGGCTATTCAGCTTGATTCTTATCACAAGCTGCTGCAGTCCGGAAAAGAGCCGACCGCACGTGAAGACATTGGTCTTCATGCTGCATTCAAATCCGTATTTCCAATCGTAAGCTACTCTGGAAATGCGGCGCTGGAATACGTGAGCTACAGGCTCGGTACTCCTGCGTTTGATGTCAAGGAATGTCAACTTCGAGGTGTAACTTACGCAGTACCTCTGCGGGTGAAAGTGCGCCTTATCATTTATGACAAAGACTCTGCCAACAAGGCAATCAAAGATATCAAGGAACAGGAAGTTTACATGGGCGAAATTCCGCTCATGACTGAGAACGGTACCTTTGTAATCAATGGTACTGAGCGTGTTATCGTATCTCAGCTTCATCGTTCTCCTGGTGTATTCTTTGACCACGATCGTGGTAAAACACACTCTTCAGGCAAGCTGCTATACTCCGCTCGTGTTATTCCTTACCGTGGCTCATGGCTGGACTTCGAGTTCGATCCCAAGGACATGCTTTACGTGCGTATCGACCGTCGTCGTAAGCTGCCTGCTACGATCCTTCTGCGTGCTCTGGGCATGAGTAATGAAGAGATCCTGAACTACTTCTTCGATACTGTAGATTTCAGCATCGGTGCTGAAAGTGTCAGTACCGAGTTTGCCGCCGAGCGTCTGCGTGGTGAAGCTGCAAGCTTTGATATTAAAGACGGTGAAGGCAATGTTCTGGTTGAACAGGGGCGTCGTGTTACTGCACGTCACATCCGTCAGCTGAAAAAAGCCAATATTGAACAGCTGGAAGCTCCCGTTGAGTACATTTACGGAAAAGTCCTGGCCAAAACCGTTATAGATTCCGCGACCGGTGAGATCATTGTTGATTGCAACACTGAAATTACCCTGGAAGTATACGAAAAGCTGCTGGCAGCTGGTATCAAGCAGGTTGAAACCCTGTACATCAATGAACTGGATTGCGGTTCATATATTTCCGATACGCTGCGCAGTGACACTACTACAAACCGTCTGGAAGCTCTGGTAGAAATCTACCGCATGATGCGTCCTGGCGAGCCACCCACTCAAGAAGCAGCAGAAACCCTGTTTGGTAACCTGTTCTTCTCTGCAGAGCGTTATGACCTCTCAGCTGTAGGTCGTATGAAATTCAATCGTCGTCTGGGTCGTGAAGAAGACATCGGTTCCGGTGTTCTGGACAACACCGATATTGTTGATGTTCTGAAGACGTTGGTAGACATCCGAAATGGTCAGGGTATCTGTGACGATATTGACCATCTGGGTAACCGTCGCGTCCGTTCTGTGGGTGAAATGGCTGAAAACCAGTTCCGTGTCGGCCTGGTTCGTGTTGAGCGTGCCGTTAAGGAACGTCTGAGTCTGGCAGAGTCTGAAGGCCTGATGCCTCAGGATCTGATTAACGCCAAGCCTGTTGCAGCGGCTATCAAGGAATTCTTCGGCTCCAGCCAGTTGTCCCAGTTTATGGATCAGAACAACCCGCTGTCCGAGGTGACTCACAAGCGTCGTGTATCAGCACTCGGCCCGGGTGGTTTGACCCGTGAGCGTGCCGGCTTTGAAGTTCGGGACGTACACCCGACTCACTACGGTCGTGTATGCCCTATTGAAACGCCTGAAGGTCCGAACATCGGTCTGATCAACTCTTTGGCGACCTATGCCCGTACTAACGATTATGGTTTCCTGGAGTCTCCTTACCGCAAGGTAGTAGATGGCAAGGTAACTGATGATATTGATTACCTCTCTGCCATCGAAGAAGGTGAGTATGTTATCGCTCAGGCTTCTGCGAAAATGGACGACAGTAATAACCTGACTGAAGAGCTGGTTAACGTCCGTCACCGTAACGAATTTACTCTGATGGGTCCTGAAAAAGTCCAGTACATGGACGTTTCGACCAAGCAGGTGGTATCCGTTGCGGCATCCCTTATTCCATTCCTCGAGCACGACGATGCTAACCGTGCTTTGATGGGATCGAACATGCAACGTCAGGCCGTTCCAACCCTGCGTGCCGACAAGCCTCTGGTAGGTACTGGCATGGAGCGTAACGTAGCTTCTGACTCCGGTGTTTGCGTTGTTGCCCAGCGTGGCGGTGTGATTGATACCGTTGACGCTGCCAAGATCGTTGTTCGTGTCAACAACGACGAGTTGCAACCAGGTGAGGCCGGTGTCGATATCTACAACCTGACCAAGTATACCCGTTCTAACCAGAATACCTGTATTAACCAGCGTTCTCTGGTTCGTGCCGGTGAAACCATCGCTCGTGGTGATATTCTGGCTGACGGCCCATCTGTAGACATGGGTGAGCTGGCTCTGGGTCAGAACATGCGCGTAGCCTTCATGCCATGGAACGGTTACAACTTTGAGGACTCGATCCTTATTTCCGAGCGCGTTGTACAGGAAGACCGCTTCACCACGATCCATATTCAGGAACTGACCTGTGTGGCTCGTGACACCAAGCTGGGACCGGAAGAAATTACTTCTGATATTCCTAATGTCGGTGAGTCTGCACTGAACAAACTGGATGAAGCTGGTATTGTTCATGTTGGTGCTGAAGTAGGTGCCGGTGACATTCTGGTCGGTAAGGTAACTCCTAAAGGCGAAACCCAGCTGACTCCGGAAGAAAAACTGCTGCGTGCGATCTTCGGTGAGAAGGCTTCCGACGTTAAAGATACTTCCTTGCGTGTGCCAACTTCTGTTAAGGGTACCGTCATCGACGTACAGGTATTCACCCGCGACGGCGTTGAAAAAGACAGTCGTGCCCAGGGCATCGAAAAGGCGGCTCTGGACGAATACCGCAAGGACTTGAACGAAGAGTTCCGTATCGTTGAAGAAGATACCTTCGATCGTCTGCGTGAAGCTCTGCGTGGTCAGCCTGTCGACCGTGGTCCTGGCCTGAGCAAGGGCAACACCATCACTGACGAATTCCTGAATGATCTGGAACACGAACAGTGGTTCCGTCTGTCCATGTCTGACGAGGCCCTGAACGAACAGCTGGATCTGGCTAAAGAACAGCTGAAAGAACGTCGTGCACAGCTCGACGAGCGCTTCGAAGACAAGAAGAAAAAGCTGCAGACCGGTGATGACATGGCGCCTGGCGTCCTGAAAATTGTCAAGGTTTATCTGGCTATCAAGCGTCGCATTCAGCCAGGTGACAAAATGGCGGGTCGTCACGGTAACAAGGGGGTTATCTCCATCATCATGCCTGTCGAGGACATGCCCTATGATGAAGAAGGTAATCCGGTTGATATCGTACTTAACCCGCTGGGTGTACCGTCTCGGATGAACGTAGGGCAGGTTCTGGAAACTCACTTGGGAGCTGCGGCTCGCGGTCTGGGTCACAAGATCAACCGCATGATCGAGTCTCAGAAGAAAGTCGCTGAAATCCGTGAATTCCTGGATCAGGTCTATAACGGAGTGGGTGGCGGACGTGTTGAGGAGTTGGACAAGTTCACTGACGAAGAAGTCATGGAACTGGCCAACAACCTGCGCGGCGGTGTACCGATGGCTACTTCAGTATTTGATGGAGCCAAAGAGTCTGAAGTTAAGGAACTGCTGCGTCTGGCAGACCTGAGCGACACGGGACAGGTAAAATTGCACGACGGCCGTACTGGCGATGCCTTTGACCGTCCTGTCACTGTGGGCTACATGTACATGCTGAAGCTCAACCACTTGGTTGATGATAAAATGCACGCACGTTCTACAGGCTCCTACTCTCTGGTTACTCAGCAACCGCTGGGTGGTAAGGCCCAGTTCGGTGGTCAGCGTTTCGGTGAGATGGAGGTATGGGCACTGGAAGCCTACGGTGCTGCCTACACCCTGCAGGAAATGCTGACTGTTAAGTCTGATGATGTGACCGGGCGTACCAAGATGTATAAAAACATTGTCGATGGTGATCATCGAATGGAAGCCGGGATGCCCGAATCCTTCAACGTACTGTTGAAAGAGATTCGCTCTCTGGGTATCGACATTGAGCTGGACACCGAATAACGAATACGTGAAATCCGCCGGTCAGGCATAGTCTGGCCAGCAGGTGGATCGAGGAGATGCGATCTTGAAAGACCTACTGAATCTACTCAAGACCCAGGGTCAAACCGAAGAGTTTGACTCGATTCGTATCGGTCTGGCTTCCCCAGAAATGGTACGTTCCTGGTCTTACGGTGAAGTTAAAAAGCCGGAAACAATCAACTACCGTACGTTCAAGCCTGAGCGTGACGGCCTTTTCTGTGCCAAGATCTTTGGTCCGGTCAAGGACTACGAGTGCTTGTGCGGTAAATACAAGCGTCTTAAGCACCGTGGTGTCATCTGTGAAAAATGTGGTGTAGAAGTTGCGCTGGCGAAAGTGCGTCGTGACCGTATGGGTCACATCGAACTGGCCAGCCCTGTTGCTCACATCTGGTTCCTGAAGTCTCTGCCATCCCGTATCGGTCTGTTATTGGACATGACCCTGCGTGATATCGAGCGGGTACTGTACTTTGAGTCTTACGTAGTGATTGATCCGGGTATGACGACCCTGGAGAAAAACCAGCTGCTGAACGATGAGCAGTACTACGAGGCTCTGGAAGAGTTTGGTGACGACTTTGATGCCCGTATGGGTGCTGAAGCCATCAAAGCTCTGTTGGCTGACATCGAGCTGGGTGAAGAAGTTGACATGCTGCGTGAAGAAATTCCGCAGACCAATTCCGAAACCAAACTGAAGAAACTGAGCAAACGTCTGAAACTGCTGGAAGCTTTCCACAAATCAGGTAACAACCCTGAGTGGATGATTCTGACTGTTCTGCCGGTTCTGCCACCCGATCTGCGTCCTCTGGTGCCGTTGGATGGTGGTCGCTTTGCGACGTCTGACCTGAATGACCTTTACCGTCGTGTAATCAACCGTAACAACCGTCTGAAGCGTCTGCTCGATCTTAATGCTCCAGACATCATTGTCCGCAATGAAAAGCGTATGCTGCAGGAATCTGTAGACGCGCTGCTGGATAATGGTCGTCGCGGTCGTGCTATCACCGGTTCCAATAAGCGTCCCCTGAAATCCCTGGCTGACATGATCAAGGGTAAACAGGGCCGTTTCCGTCAGAACCTGCTCGGTAAGCGTGTTGACTACTCTGGCCGTTCTGTAATCACCGTAGGTCCTACCCTGCGTCTGCACCAGTGTGGTCTGCCCAAGAAAATGGCTCTGGAGCTCTTCAAGCCATTCATTTTCGGCAAGTTGGAAGCCAAAGGTCTGGCGACCACCATCAAAGCTGCCAAGAAGATGGTAGAGCGTGAAACCCCTGAGGTTTGGGACGTTCTGGCTGATGTAATCCGAGAACACCCGGTGATGCTGAACCGTGCACCTACACTGCACCGTCTCGGTATCCAGGCGTTCGAACCGGTTCTGATCGAAGGTAAGGCGATTCAACTGCATCCGCTGGTGTGTGCGGCTTATAACGCTGACTTTGATGGTGACCAGATGGCGGTACACGTACCTCTGACTCTGGAAGCTCAACTGGAAGCCCGTGCCCTGATGATGTCTACCAACAACATTCTGGCACCAGCAAGTGGCGAACCTATTATCGTACCTTCCCAGGACGTAGTACTGGGTCTTTATTACATCACCCGTGACCGTATTAACGCCAGGGGTGAAGGCATGGCCTTCGTTGACGTAAACGAAGCCCTGCGTGCCTACCGTACCGGTCATGCTGATCTCCATGCCCGTATCAAGGTACGTGTTGCTGAAAAGTACAAAGACGACGACGGCGTAGAGCACAGCAACGCTTTCCTGGCAGATACTACCATTGGTCGTATCCTGTTATGGGAAATCGTACCTGAAGGTCTGCCTTTCGAACTGGTCAACCAGACCATGAAGAAGAAGGCGATCTCCCGTCTGCTGAATACCTGTTATCGCAACGTGGGTCTCAAGGAAACCGTTATCTTCGCTGACCAGATGCTGTATATGGGCTTCCATTATGCGACGATTTCCGGTTCCTCAATCGGTGTTAACGACTTTGTTATCCCGGGCGACAAGAGCCGTATCATTGATGACGCTAACGAAGAAGTGCGTGAGATTGAAAACCAGTTTGCTTCCGGTCTGGTGACACAGGGTGAGAAGTACAACAAGGTGATCGACATCTGGTCCCGTGCCAACGAATTGCTGGCCAAGCGCATGATGGACAACCTGAAGTCCGACACCGTGATCAACCGTCAGGGTGAAGAGGAAGAACAGGAATCCTTCAACAGCGTTTACATGATGGCCGACTCCGGTGCTCGTGGTAGTGCTGCACAGATTCGTCAGCTGGCCGGTATGCGTGGTCTGATGGCCAAGCCGGATGGCTCCATCATCGAAACGCCGATTACCGCAAACTTCCGTGAAGGTCTGAACGTACTGCAGTACTTCATCTCTACTCACGGTGCTCGTAAAGGTCTGGC
Source organism: Endozoicomonas sp. ALD068 (assembly GCF_049310145.1). Lineage (NCBI taxonomy): Bacteria > Pseudomonadati > Pseudomonadota > Gammaproteobacteria > Oceanospirillales > Endozoicomonadaceae > Endozoicomonas > Endozoicomonas sp. ALD068. The sequence goes on along the minus strand of NZ_JBLYNU010000004.1, from coordinate 4,562,879 downwards.
AGACACCGCTCTGAAAACAGCGAACTCCGGTTACCTGACCCGTCGTCTGGTAGACGTTGCCCAGGATTTGGTAGTGACTGAAGACGACTGTGGCACTGTCCGTGGTCTGCAGATGACTCCGCACATCGAAGGTGGTGAAGTCGTAGAACCTCTGGGTGAACGTATCCTGGGTCGTGTGGTTGCTGAAGATGTACTCAAGCCGGGTGCAGAGAATGAAATCGCTGTACCTGCCGGTACCCTGATCGATGAGGCCTGGGTTAAGCGCCTGGAGCTGATGAACGTTGACGAAGTCAGGGTTCGTTCTCCAATTACCTGTGAAACCCGCTACGGCATCTGTTCCAAGTGTTATGGCCGTGACCTGGGTCGTGGACACCTGGTTAACAAAGGGGAAGCGGTCGGCGTTATCGCTGCCCAGTCAATCGGTGAGCCCGGTACCCAGCTGACCATGCGTACCTTCCACATCGGTGGTGCTGCATCCCGTGCATCTGCACAGGACAACATCTCTGTTAAGAACAAGGGTACCGCCCGTCTGCTGAACCTGAAGCACGTTGAGCGTAAAGACGGTGCGCTAGTTGCTGTAAGCCGTTCTGGTCAGCTCGCTATCGCAGATGAATTCGGACGTGAGCGTGAGCGTTACAAGCTGCCATACGGTGCGGTTCTGTCTGTCAAGGACGGTATTGAAGTAGAAGCCGGTCAGATAGTGGCCAAGTGGGACCCACACACCCACCCCATCGTGACCGAACTGTCCGGTACCGTTAAGTTTCTGGGCATGGAAGAAGGCATTACCGTCAAGACTCAGACGGATGAGTTGACCGGTTTGTCCAACATCGAAGTTCTGGATCCTAAGGATCGTCCTTCTGCTGGAAAGGATATCCGTCCTGCTATCCAGTTGCTGGATGCTAATGGCAAAGAACTGAAGCTGCCAAATACTGATGTAACAGCACAGTACTTCCTGCCTGCGAACGCTCTGGTGAACCTGGCCGACGGCGCGACGGTAGAAATTGGTGACGTAGTTGCTCGTATTCCGCAGCAGTCCGGCGGTAACAAGGACATCACCGGTGGTCTACCACGAGTGGCCGACCTGTTTGAAGCCCGTAAGCCCAAAGAGCACTCTATCCTTGCGGAAATCACTGGTACCATCGGTTTTGGTAAAGAGACCAAGGGCAAGAAGCGTCTGGTCATCACCCCGAACGATGGCAGCGATCCTTATGAGGAGCTGATTCCGAAGTGGCGTCACCTGAACGTGTTCGAAGGTGAACAGGTGACCAAGGGTGAAGTTATTTCTGACGGTCCTACGAACCCCCACGACATTCTGCGTCTACTTGGCGTTGGTGAGCTGGCCCGTTACATCGTTAACGAAATCCAGGATGTATACCGTCTGCAGGGCGTTAAGATTAACGACAAGCACATCGAAACCATTCTGCGTCAGATGCTGCGTAAAGTTGAAGTGACCGACACCGGTGATTCTTCTCTGATCCGCGGTGACCAGTTAGAACTGACCACTGTTCTGGAAGAAAACGAGAAGCTGGGCGATCAGGATCAGATTCTTGCCAAGTACGACAGGGTTCTGCTAGGTATCACCAAGGCATCTCTGGCCACTGAGTCCTTCATCTCTGCGGCTTCCTTCCAGGAAACCACAAGAGTTCTGACCGAAGCAGCTGTTACCGGTAAGCGTGACTACCTGCGTGGTCTGAAGGAGAACGTAGTCGTGGGTCGTCTGATTCCTGCAGGTACAGGTCTGACTTACCACGAAGAACGTCGTAAGGGTCGTGAAGAGCCTGAGTTTGAAGTACCGAGCAAGGTATCTGCTTCTGAAGTTGAAGCGGCTCTGTCTGAAGCTCTTAACTTCGGCGAGGTGTAAAAATAGGCTGACGCCTGTTTTTATACAGTGAGCTAAATGAGAGAGGCTGCCTTCGAGTGGCCTTTCTTATTTTCACAGAGCCAGTTGCTGTCTCGTAAATGTTCAACGATGGCTTTTATTTACCTGTAGTTTGGTACGCTCTGACGCAGACACGGTAAGCTATTTCTATGTAACGCAATTTCGTGACAACCAATAGCAAGGGCAGGTTGGTTGAACGAGTGCTGCTGCTTATTTCCCAGCCAGCCAGATATAAAATTGGCTTTCTGATATTCCAAGGCCAATGATAGCGCCAGCGTGGAGATTGTTAAGGTCGGTCATTGTCATAGCCATAAACCTCTCAACATCTCCGATGCCATTGTTCAGGCAGAATTGTTCGATAAGTTGAGCCGCATCTTGACGGTGTAAATTATCGCGGATGACCTGACCCATGACCTGTTTTCTCAACTGTCGGTGTTGGACTCGGAAGGCATCGATCTCTCCCAGTGACTTTTTGACAACTTCGTACTGATTGCAGGAGCGAAGATAAGCCCAGGCAAATAGATCCAGCATAGGGCTGATGTCATTAAATTCATAAATTGCCAGCAGTGCGGCAATATAGTCATCGCGGGGGACATCGGTAAAGCTTAGAGGGCATAGATTCTGCTTGATAAATGGGATATTACAAGTCAGGCGAGAGGTGCGCTTATTGACATCTTCAAATGCCTGCAAGTATGAAAGATGCACCAGAAGAAAGAAGCTCTGTTCGAATGGGTCTTCTATTTTATTGGCTTTGACCATTATCAGTTCCAGCATTTCTCTAAGGATATGAGGGTTTTCGAGAGGCGTGTAACTTGATTTTCCTATTTCGACGGTTACTGTTCGGATGTTACCGCAACTCTGTGGATTTGCCAGTAAGTCCTGGGAGAGGAGGTTGTGCAGGTTGAATAGAGTAAAACTGTCGAGTTTGATCAATTCTGCATTTTCAATGAGAAACAGAATTGCTTCTTTGTGATTCATAATCATCACGGTTTCTTCATGAATTTTTCCATCAGCCGTAATGCCATTTTCAATCAGCTTCTGAGTGTCAAGTTTTGAGTAAGTATTTCCCTCAAGTCGACTTGAGTTGTAAGACAGGTCAATCAGAAGTCTCTGACATATCTGACGGGCGTAGGTGCCAGCGGCTAACTGTTGATCAAAGCGTTTACCTTTCAGGAATAGTTGTCTGCGAATGTCATAAGGGACATAACTTGTTTCGTTAGGGACATAAGCTTCGATAAATTCCCTGTTATAGGACACTCTCGTCCGGGCATGCAGCGGTGTTTCCAGCAAATAAAGAGCATTCTGGCTATTGGGGCTGAAAATTAAGCTCGATTTGTCCTTATTTTGTCTCTTACTATCGGTTCGGGAAAGATGAGTCGGATAGTACTTTGTTGTTCTTTTGTTTCCTTCTTTTGCAATAACTCCGTTAGCACAAAGGCTGTTTAACCGTCTCTGTAATGTCTTGTTATTTATAGAAAAAGAAAGTAGATCTGAGATCTCCTTTCGAGCCAGACCACTTGAATTCAGCTCTATAACTTTAATGATTTCATGAAGTTGATCGCCAATACTTAACGTCATCATTGTCTCTTAAATGTGTCCCTTAAAATCCTATTCGGACAATTATAGGACATGTAAAGGACAAATAAAGGAGATTCTGGGACGTTTAAAGGCAGACTGACCTTAGACCGCAAATTTCATTTGAAATGAGCCTGAAAGACAATGGAATAAACGCCTCCCGTCACTCTGACAAATGCGTCATTTTCATGCATTGGACGAATGTATAACTTATCGCCAGAACTGCTTCTTTGCACATCGCTAAGAGCGGTTGTGATCATTACGTGCCTGGGCTCTGTTGCAGGCTGTTGTGAGTTAAGAAATGTTCCTGCACTTGCGAGGTTATATAATCCCTCCGTGGTAACAAATGGTGTTCGTTGATTGTCACTGAGCTGCTTATAATATGCAGCTAATGGAGAGTCTGGTACTTCGAAGGCTTCATGGTGTAGATAGTGGTTCCCATCGTTTGTTCGTATCAGAAACCTTGTGAATATAGCCTGCCTGATGACAGCTATATAGTTCACCATTCCTATTGGCTTATCTATTAGAATTTTTCTTATTTCACCTTGATTGTTTTTGTATTCAAATTGATTGTTAGAAATCTTTTTTATTTCAGCAGCAGTAGAAATAAACGAGATAAATAAAAATATTATCATTGATCTTTTCACTGTGATTCTCTCTTGAAAATTTTACTTTGATTCGGCCTCGATCACAGTTAATCAACATTAGCACAAATACACTATTCAAGCAGTCACATAGTAAATGCTATCTGCTCATTCGCTGCGCCCAGCCGATCGTATAAGGCGGCTGAAGCAGGCATTATATTTTTCTACCAATTATCGAGAAAGGTAATAATATGAAGAAATGCTTTTTTGAGGAACGAGTTGATGGAAACAGCTTGCTATGTCTGTGTTAAACAGCAACCGGCTCAGGAGAAAAGCCCTCTTTTTTAAACTTGAGAGGTTTAGAGATAAAACCTTCAACAGACGACTGACTACAGGCAATAAAAGACTCACTGAACATTCACGAGACATCAACAACCTCATGATGTAGTCTACGGTGTCAAGCTTGATGCTCTTGAGGAGTTGCTGTGGCGGGAAATAATTTCACAAAATTTATAGGTCGAAAAGGCAAGGTTTATAACGCTCGCTGGGAGGTGGCATTTGACCGCATCCTCACGCCTTTTGAAGAATTTATCCATCGTCAAACGACCAGCGGTATCCTTCTGATGATCTGCGCTGTCATCGCTCTGGTGATCGCGAACAGTAATCTGTACCCCCTCTATGAACAGATCCTGAAAACCTACGCCGGAGTCTCATTCGGCGACGGTGGTCTGAAGATGTCTGTTCACCATTGGGTCAATGATGGCTTGATGGCTTTTTTCTTTTTCCATGTTGGTCTCGAACTCAAGCGTGAATTCCTTGTCGGTGAGCTTTCCGACCTCAAGCATGCCGTATTGCCTATCATGGCGGCGATTGGTGGTATGGTGGTGCCCGCACTGATCTATGCCGGTATCAACCCGAGCGGTGTTGCTGCAGACGGCTGGGGCATTCCAATGGCAACGGATATTGCTTTTGCTGTTGGTACTTGTGCGCTGCTGGGTGGTCGTGTTCCTAAAAGCCTGATTACCTTCCTGGTGGCCCTGGCCATTGTGGATGACCTGGGCGCTATCATGATCATTGCCGTCTTCTATACCAACGAAATCAATCAGCTTGCTTTGCTATGGGCTGCAGGATTTACTGCATTATTATGGGGTCTCAATGCTTCCGGTATTCGTAGTCCATTGCCTTATCTGCTAATAGGTGCGGGCCTCTGGTTTCAGCTCTACGAAGCAGGTATTCATGCGACATTGGCTGGTGTTATTACCGCTTTTGCCATACCGGCAAAACCCAAATACGATCCAGTTGCATTCAGCTTTCAGGTAAAAAATCTGATTCGACGATTTGACCGGAGTTACCGCCCTGGTGAAGATGTTCTGCGAAATGAAAAAGTGCTGGCTTACGTTCGGGCTCTGGGTAATGGTGCCCGCCTTGCAGAAGCTCCACTGCAGAAAATAGAAACGGGTCTGCACCTGCCTGTTACCTATATCGTCATTCCTATTTTTGCCTTGGCTAACGCCGGTATACCCTTTAATGTATTCTCCGGGGATACCGAGATTTTCAATAACGTCACTCTGGGTGTTACTCTGGGTCTGGTATTAGGGAAGTTAATTGGTATTGCCGGTGCTACCTGGGTAGGCTGGAAACTGGGATGGGGTGATTTGCCACATGAATGTAACTTCCTGCATATTGTCGGTGTTGCCTTCCTGGGCGGAATTGGTTTCACCATGTCTATCTTCATATCAGAGCTGGCATTTGCTGGCAGCCCCAATGATCTGGTACTGGCAAAAGCAGGGGTTCTGATTGCCTCCCTGATCGCGGGTATTGCAGGCTTTATCTGTTTGACTAAAGCTTCTCCAAAGGCTGATGAAAAGGCTACTGCTGAGCAGGCTTGAAGTCAGACTATTATCTGAGAACGAATAACCCGGAGTTGGCTCCGGGTTTGTTTTTTAGGGATATAGTTACGGCTCTCGCCATTGCAACATAATTCCTTGAAAGTGTTGTTCAAAGACTCGCAATATACGAAAGAGTTTCTGGATGGCGCTGGACCAGCCTAAGCAGGGTAACGACCTGACCATTGGGTACACTGCGCCCTTGCTCCCAGTTCTCCAGGGTGCGGACAGAGGTATGCAGCAAGCGTGCAAACACGCCTCTGGACATATTAAACGTTTCACGAATACCGACAATCTCATCTGGTGAGATGCTCAACTCGCCTTTATCGTCTACCTGATGGCTTCTCAGCGTCAACTTACCTTCTGAGTGCTCCCTGGCTTCAGCAAGAGCAGAGCTGAGTTCCGAGAATAAATCACGATTGCTCATTACGCCATGCCACCATAAATAGTCTTAACTTTTTCCTCTGACTGGCAGTCAGGTCTGTCATTTCATTTTTGCTGTACAGGGTCAGCAGATAAAAGCGCTGATGTTCATCCAGATAATAATAAATGACTCGTAAACCACCGCGTCTGCCTTTACCCTTGCCAGCAAAGCGCATCTTACCCCGGAGGCATAATTTTTAATGCTAACACGTTACACAAAAGTATAAATTTCTCAGCTGCTTGAAATATTTTAGGATTTGCATTTGCCGCTGATGCAGATGCTACGAAGTAAAGAAAAAGTAATGTTAATAACTTCCTCATCATAAACTGCCTTTATCGATGGTCAGAGCGTTTCAAGGTAGCATTTTTTTTGAGAAATATGACAGCGGGGTATTCCTTTATGCTATAGCCTCTCCAGTGGTGGGACGAGAAAAGCCAGTTTTTGTCGTCTTTGTGTCAACAATGTCATTAAATAGTCATTTGTAACCGTTATAAAAAGCCCTGATCAAATTGAATAAAATCAGGAATCTCAATGGAACTGAAACTCGCTCGCAACGCTATCACTCTGGCAGCTCCCTTCATTTTGGCTGGCTGTTCAATGGTTCAGGAAAACGTTGAAGTTTCCCATCCCACCATGGAGCCGATCGCTCGATATGCTTCTGGCAGTTACCATAAAGGGGCTGCAGAGATTGTGGCCTGGCATAAAGCCAGTCAATCTATCTATGTTGTCAACGCCCTGGATAAAACCGTAGATATTCTCAGCGGTAAATCACTCAAGGGGCAGCCACTGGCTAATCCGACCATGGATTCCAATATACTCAAAATTGGCAAGATCAATCTTGAATCCAGTATTGACGGCATGAAGCTGGGCACCGCCAACAGCGTTTCTGTTCATGGCGATCTGCTGGCTGTTGCTGTTGAAAATAGTGACAAACAAAAGAAAGGCGTTGTCATTGTTTATAAGCTCGATTCTGAAGGTGGCGCTGTATTCAGTGACTATAAGGTTGTAGGTGCACTGCCTGATATGGTGACCTTTACGCCCGATGGAAAATACCTGCTGACAGCAAACGAAGGTGAACCCTCATCGGATTACAAAATTGACCCGGAAGGTTCAGTCAGTGTCGTCAAGGTTACCTCTGAAGGCAAACTGGAAGAACCACGTCATGCTACTTTCACTGCTTTCAACAAGGGGTACTCCAGAAACAGTGAGCTGCCAGAGGATGTCAGGGTTTTTGGTCGTGATGCTTCTGTGGCTCAGGATCTTGAGCCCGAGTACATAGCCGTTTCTGATGATTCCAGAACAGCGTACGTCTCTCTGCAGGAAAACAATGCCCTGGCATTGGTTGATATTGCCAATGCTCGCATTGATTCTATTGTTCCCCTTGGTTACAAGGATTATGGTCAGTTTGCGATGGATGCCAGCAATAAAGACGGTGGTGTGAATCTGCAAAAATGGAGTGGTGTCTATGGTATGTATCAGCCAGATACCATTGCTACCTATTCCGTAGAAGGTAAAACCTATGTTGTAACAGCCAACGAAGGTGATGCCAGAGATTATTGGTACAAAGCTGCTTCTGAAGCTCAATGTCTGGCTTCTGGTGGTCTGAAATACGATGATGAAGACGGTTGCCTGGGGTTCACAGAAGAAGTTCGTACCAAAAAGGTTAAGGTGGCCCTGGAGCATCCTAACGCTGAAGCAGCCAAAGACCAGAAAAAGCTGGCTCGTCTGAAAATTACCAACACTCTGGGTGATTCGGATAACGACGGCAAGTTTGAAGAACTTTACTCCTACGGAGCACGCTCATTTTCTATCTGGAACGAAACAGGTGAGCTGGTCTATGACTCAGGCAGCGACTTTGAAGAAGTGACGGCTGCTGTGCTGGGTAAACACTTCAACAATAATGACGAAGAAACCAAAGGTGATAACCGCAGTGACGACAAAGGCCCTGAGCCAGAGGCATTGGCTGTGGGTGAGATTGATGGACGTCAATATGCGTTTATTGGTCTGGAACGAACCGGCGGTGTCCTGATGTACGACGTGACTCATCCTGAAAAAGCCAAGTTTGTCAGCTATGTCTACAACCGTGATTTTTCAGTTGATACTGAGAAAGAACCAGAAAAAGCGGGGGATGTTTCTCCGGAGGGTATGAAGTTTGTAGAAGCCACTGACAGTCCAACTGGAAAGCCTTTATTGATAATCGGTCATGAAGTCTCTGGTTCTACACTGGTATATCAGGTAGATTGATTAGACGTGCCTTTCGGTAGATTATTATCGTTTTTGTCTTCAAAGGGTTGAGGGTTGCCAGAGAATTTCCGGCAACCCTTGTTTAAAGTGAAGCTCTGTTCAGATGACGGTGATTTTTTCGACTTCTATCTCGGTTGTTTCAAAAGCACCGCTTTCTACTTCGCCCAAAATCTTAACTTTGGTCTTTTCATTGATCTGCACCTGAGGCATGTCTCTGGATTCAATCTCTACCTGAATGCTGTCGTTGCCATCTGAAAAGGTGTAGGTTTCATCGTCGATTTTGTTGGTCAGGTAACCGGTAAGTTCCACCTGGGAGTCATCAACCGGGTTTTCGATGATGGAAGCAACATCATTGATCCTGGGTGTGCTGCTGGGCCCGGTGTATTCAGCAAATGCGTTGCCAGTGGTCAGTGCGATCGTTGAAGCAGCGAGGAAAGCAGATAGTGTCTTATTCATGGTTTCAATCTCCGGTTTTCTTTCGAAATGGGTATTTGTGTAAAAGGTGGGCTTAGATTAATCGAAAGCAGTTAACCGGAAGATGAGTGAATCATTAAACTTTTTTCATAAAAGAAAAAACTGTGGCTTCAGGGGCCAAGCTTCCAGGTAGTAACCGGCAGTTTATAGTGCTCCAGAACCTGTTGTAAGCGTTCCCAATATTCATGGTCGGATGGTTTTCTCAGAATCAACACAATCCCAGCCTGTTTTTTGGTCAGCATTCCATAGGCAAGAGACTGGCCGATGGCTTCAGGCCATTTGTTGGCAAAATCCATTTCGATGGCGTGAAGGTCAGTTATGCAATCGACACGTCTACCGTCGTCGAGTCTGGCTTCAACTTCTCCGCCTCTACCTTCGCACCAGACCTTCTGATACCAGAGCTCGGGTTCCGATGCCCAGGCCAGATTGACAAGCAGAAGCGATAAAAAAATCGTAAGGAGGCGCGGCAGTGTCGTTAACATGTGCTCAATCCATTGAGTCAATGTTTTAACGCTACCTGTCACGGCTGCTCAGTGCAATGCTTTAAGACCCAAAGGGAATTATCTATCGCCTTCCGGGAGAGGAAAAGCACCTTGATGACAGAACGAGTTAAAAATCCAAGTATTCATACGGAACTAAAACCAAATTTAAGTATCTAATATTGTTGAAAGCAACTGAAAATATAATAGGAGGTCTTTGATATGAATAGTCTTAACGGTGATATAAGAACAATATGTCAAGATACAAAACATTGTGAAAGCAACACTCCAAGCACTCTAAATTGTGGAAATGCTTCTGGTAGATCATGCACGCAGGCAGGGCTGGAAAGAAGTAACCAAATAAACTGCCATCTCTGTCGAGAACAATTATCTGGTGATGATATAGAGATAGAACAAATTCCATTGCAGAAACGCATGGTAACTATTTTGGAACGAACTACTAAATTTATTCGCGAGACTGTTGACATGTTTGCTCACCCAACTCCCTCGCTTCTTGTTGGGATTGCTGGCGGGGCTACCGCAGCTGTAGCTGCATTAGTTGCAGATGAGTACAATGGTGGGATTGGCGCTTCTATGTTTATTACTTGTACTACCGGCGTTTCCGTGAGTATTCTTGAATGGGAGCGTCAATTGACTGTCGAACTTGCTACTGGTATTGCTACTGGTGTTGCTTCTGGTATTGCTACTTCTGTCTTTATGGGAAAGCCCGCAGCTGTCTGTTTAGCTACCGTGTCTGTTGTCAAGGTTGCTGCCAATTATCTCGTAAGAAATCATTAAAATGATTTGCTGAGCAATTTTGAAGCATATTCTCCTGGCTCATCCCTCAGTCACTGGTGCCAGATTTAATTGACAAGAGCCATGAACAAAAGAAGGAAGGAATCATTTCTGTTTTCAATAGACAATGGCTCGGAGGAAAACAAAGTTAAAGGATGACACCCTTGATGTCGTCATCTTTACGATCCAGATAGTGGATAGACTTGATACGATGGATCGTACGGGATTTACCACGAATCACCAGTGTTTCGGTTTCTGCGATATTACCTTGGCGGGAAACACCTTCCAGCAGGTCGCCCCTGGTAATACCGGTGGCCGGGGTGTCGTCAGCCAGTAAAGCAAGATCCTGTTGATGTCCTGCCTCATCGCCCAAAAGGGGATTATCTATCGCCTTCCGGGAGAGAAAAAACACCTTGATGACAGAACGAGTTAAAAATCCAAGTATTTATAAGGAACTAAAACCAAAAATAAGTATCTAATAATGTAATAAGCGAAAAAGTATAATAGGGGGTTTTGCTATGAATGGTGATTGCAGAGTTGATGATATTAAGTGCGCAATATGTTTTGACACAGCAAAATGCGACAGCATCGAACTAAAATGCGGGCATGCTTTTGGTAAATCATGCATGCAGAAATGGTTGGCAAGGAATGACAAAAAAAACTGCCACTTCTGTCGAAAAGAATTAACTGATATTGATTTAAAAAAGATAGGGAAAATTCCATTGCATGAACGCATGGTAGTTATTTTGGAAAGAACTATTAAATTTATTCGCGAGACTGTTGACATGACTGTTGACATGTTTGTTCACCCAAATCCCTCGCTTCTTGTTGGGATTGCTGGCGGGGCTACCGCAACTTTAGCTGCAGTAGTTGCAGATGAGAACGATGCTGGGATTGGCGCTTCTATTTTTATTAGTTGTACTATCGGCGGTTTCGTGAGTATTCATGAATGGGAGCGTCAATTGACTGTCGAACTTGCTACTGGTTTTGCTACTGGTGTTGCTACTTTTGTCTCTATGGGAAAGCCCGCAGCTTTCAGTTTAGCTGCCGTGTCTGTTGTCAAGCTTGCTGCCAATTATCTTGTAAGAAATCATTAAAATGATTTGCTGAGCTATTTTGAAGCATATTCTCCTGGCTGATCCCTCAGTCACTGGTGCCAGATTTAATTGACAAGAGCCATGAACAAAAGAAGGAAGGAGCCATTTCTGTTTTTCAATAGACAATGGCTCCGAGGAAAACAAAGTTAAAGGATGACACCCTTAATGTCGTCGTCTTTACGATCCAGATAGTGGATAGACTTGATACGACGGATCGTACGTGATTTACCACGAATCACCAGTGTTTCGGTTTCTGCGATATTACCTTGGCGGGAAACACCTTCCAGCAGGTCGCCCTTGGTAATACCGGTGGCCGGGGTGTCGTCAGCCAGTGAAGCAAGATCCTGTTGATGTTCTGCCTCATCGCCCTAAAGGGGATTATCTATCGCCTTTCGGGAGAGAAAAAACACCTTGATGACAGAACGAGTTAAAAATCCAAGTATTTATAAGGAACTAAAACCAAATATAAGTATCTAATAATGTAATAAGCCAAAAGTATAATAGGGGGGTTTGCTATGGATGGTGATTGCAGAGTTAATGGTATTATTGAGATTAAGTGCACAATATGTTTTGACACAACAAATTGCAAAAGTATCAAACTAGAATGCGGACATGCTTTTGGTAAATCATGCATGCAGCAATGGTTGGAAAGGAATAAACAACAAAGCTGCCGTATCTGTCTAAAAAAATTAACTGATAGTGATATAAAACAGATAAAAAAAATTCCATTGCAGGAACGCATGGTAACTATTTCGAAAAGAACTCTTAAATTTATTCGCAAGATTAGTTACACGTTTGCTCACCCAACTCCCTCGTTTTTTATTTCGGCTGCTGGCGGGACTGTAGGAGTTGCAGGTGGAGTAATTGCAGATGACGTCCGTTCTTCCGGGGCACTCGCCGCTGCCATGGTTGGTGGTGCTATCAACACTTTCTTGGCTACTCAGCTGCGTGGAAAGACTGTCGATGTTGCTACTGGTGTTGCTACCGGTATTGCTAGTGGTGTTGCTACTTATGCCGTTCTGGGAATCCCTGGAGTTTTCTGTTTAGCTGCCGTGTCTGTTGTCGGGGTTGCTGCCAATTATCTCGTAAAAAATCATTAAAATGATTTGCTGAGATATTTTTTGAAGCATATTCTCCTGGCTGATCCCTCAAGCACCGCTGCTCAGATTTAATTGACAACAGTTGCGAATAGAAAGAAGGGGGAGCCATTTCTGTTTTCAATAGACAATGGCTCGGAGGAAAACAAAGTTAAAGGATGACACCCTTAATGTCGTCGTCTTTACGATCCAGATAGTGGATAGACTTGATACGACGGATCGTACGGGATTTACCACGAATCACCAGTGTTTCGGTTTCTGCGATGTTACCCTGGCGGGAAACACCTTCCAGCAGGTCGCCCTTGGTAATACCGGTTGCCGAGAACACCACGTTATCAGAACTGGCCATATCATCCAGACGCAAGAGAATGCCGGGCTCAATACCCATTTCTTTACAGCGGCTGCGTTCAACATCACCGGCAGCCCTGTTTTCAGGCGTATCGCCTTTGGCTTGATCGCGGGTCATCAGACGACCTTGCATATCGCCACCCAATGCACGAATCACAGCTGCCGATACTACGCCTTCGGGTGCACCGCCGATGCAGTACATCATGTCGACTTCGCTGTCGGGCATACAGGTCAGAATAGAGGCGGCTACATCACCATCAGGAAGGGCAAAAACCTTTACGCCCATTTTTTGCATCATCTCAATGGCGCTGTCGTGACGAGGCTTGGCCAGTGTGATAACGGTCAGATTTTCTATGGGCTTGTGCAGTGCTTTGGCGACATTATGGATGTTCTCTTCAAGGCTAAGGTTCAGGTCGATGGCGTTTTTCGCGCCAGGACCGGCAACCAGCTTTTCCATATACATGTCGGGCGCTTTCAGGAAGGAACCTTTATCGCCAGCAGCCAGAACGGCCACAGCATTGTTCTGACCCATTGCAGTCATGCGGGTACCTTCAATAGGATCAACGGCAATATCAATACTCTCGCCCTGACCCTTGCCGACTTTTTCTCCGATGTAGAGCATGGGGGCTTCGTCGATTTCGCCTTCACCAATGACAATCTCGCCATCCATCTGAACTTTGTTGAGCATGGCTCTCATGGCTTCAACTGCTGCACCGTCAGCCGCATTCTTATCGCCTCTGCCAAGCCACTTATAACCAGCCAGGGCTGCCGCTTCGGTCACACGTGAGAATTCAATCGCCAGTTCGCGTTTCATGGTAATCCTGAGGGTGATCTAGGGTATGGGCGGGACTTTATCACAACTCTGACATCCGGAGTGAATCGCAATAATCGGGATTTTACTCCGCGAGCTTCACTTTTACACGATTTGTGTTATCCACAGACTTGACGCAATTCCCAGCATTCCGTAAAATTTCGCCGCTTTATATTGCCCCTAGCTGTATTTGAAAGGGGTTGGTAGATGCCGGTTTTTACGCCGGCTTTTGCCGTTGAAGCAAAGAATCTTCTGCGCACTCCTCTGACGCAGCTGATTCTTACTTACTTAGAAACGACTGGAGTTCGCCAATGGCAACAATTAACCAGCTGGTTCGCAAGCCTCGCAAGCGTAAGGTCAAAAAGACCGACGTTCCTGCGCTGCAGGCCTGCCCACAGCGTCGCGGTGTATGCACCCGTGTTTACACTACTACCCCCAAGAAGCCAAACTCTGCGCTGCGTAAAGTTTGTCGTGTGCGTCTGACCAACGGCTTCGAAGTGACTTCCTACATTGGTGGTGAAGGTCACAACCTGCAGGAGCACAGTGTTGTTCTGATCCGTGGCGGTCGTGTAAAAGACTTGCCCGGTGTTCGTTACCACACCGTTCGCGGTAGCCTGGATACTCAGGGTGTTAACGACCGTAAGCAGGGCCGTTCCAAGTACGGTACCAAAAAGCCTAAGTCTTGAACTGGTTGCTTGAAACCAGTGTCCAGAGACTAGACTTGAGAACGCTCAGTAGAGCAAGAATTTAACAGTAGGTTGATAAGAGTAAGGTCAGGAGTTTTTTCCTGAGCTACCTGAAGGCCGAAAAGAGGGCTTATCAATGCCAAGAAGACGCGTAGTCGCCAAGCGCGAAGTACTGCCAGATCCAAAGTTTCATAACAAGACTCTGGCAAAATTCATTAACCATGTGATGGTTTCCGGTAAAAAATCTGTTGCCGAGAAAATCGTCTATGGCGCACTGGACAAAGTTCAGGAGCGTACCAGCAAGGACCCTCTGGAGCAGTTTGAAAAAGCGCTCGAGTCCATCGCTCCTGTGGTAGAGGTAAAGTCCCGCCGCGTCGGTGGTGCTACCTACCAGGTACCTGTAGAAGTTCGTCCAAGCCGTCGCACAGCACTGGCTATGCGCTGGCTGGTTGACGCTGCGCGTAAGCGTGGCGAGAAGTCTATGGATCTTCGCCTGGCCGGCGAACTGATGGATGCTGCCGAGAACAAGGGTGCCGCTGTCAAGAAGCGTGAAGACGTGCATCGCATGGCTGAAGCTAACAAAGCGTTCTCTCACTACCGTTTCTAAGTATCAGAGGATTGAGTCGTGGCCCGTAAAACCCCTATTGACCGCTATCGCAATATTGGTATTTGTGCCCATGTTGACGCGGGTAAGACAACGACCACTGAACGTGTATTGTTCTACACCGGTCTGAGCCACAAAATTGGTGAGGTGCACGACGGTGCAGCTACTATGGACTGGATGGAGCAGGAGCAGGAGCGTGGTATTACCATTACTTCTGCTGCTACTACATGTTTCTGGCGTGGTATGGATGCTCAGTTTGATGAGCATCGTGTAAACATTATCGATACTCCCGGACACGTTGACTTCACCATTGAGGTTGAGCGTTCCCTGCGTGTACTGGACGGAGCTGTCGTTGTTCTGTGTGGTTCCTCTGGTGTTCAGCCTCAGACTGAGACCGTATGGCGTCAGGCTGACAAGTATGAAGTACCTCGTATGGTCTTCGTCAACAAGATGGACCGTACCGGTGCTAATTACCAGATGGTAGTCGATCAGCTGCGCGATCGTCTGAACGCAAATGCTGTTCCGATGCAGATGACGATTGGCTCTGAAGACGAGTTCAAAGGTGTTGTCGATCTGGTTAAGATGAAGGCGATCATCTGGAACGAAGCTGACCAGGGTATGACCTTCAACTATGAAGACATTCCTGCCGAGATGGCCGATGTCTGTGCAGAAATGCACGAATACATGGTTGAAGCAGCTGCCGAGTCCACTGAAGAGCTGATGGAGAAGTACCTTGAAGAAGGTGAACTCTCTGAGGAAGAAATCAAGGCCGGTATCCGTGCTCGCACCCTGGCTAACGAAATTATTCCGGTATTCGGTGGCTCCGCATTCAAGAACAAGGGCGTACAGGCCGTTCTGGATGCTGTTATCGAATACATGCCTTCTCCGAAAGAAGTTAAGGCCATTGAAGGTATTCTGGACGACGGTAAAGACACGGTAGAAACCCGTGAAGCTGACGACAATGCTCCGTTTGCTGCGCTGGCGTTCAAAATTGCTACCGACCCATTCGTGGGTACCCTGACCTTCATCCGTAGTTACTCCGGTACCCTGAATTCCGGCGACACCGTTTACAACCCTGTTAAGGGCAAGCGTGAGCGTGTAGGTCGTATGGTTCAGATGCACTCTAACAACCGTGAAGAACTCAAAGAGTGTCTGGCGGGTGATATCGTTGCTCTGATCGGTATGAAGGACGTGACCACTGGCGACACTCTGTGCGCCATGAACAGCGTTATTACTCTTGAGCGTATGGAATTCCCGGAGCCTGTAATCTCTGTTGCGGTTGAGCCAAAGACCAAGGCCGACCAGGAGAAGATGGGTATCGCTCTGGGTAAACTGGCCCAGGAAGATCCTTCTTTCCGTGTTCATACCGACGAAGAGAGCGGTCAGACCATCATCTCCGGTATGGGTGAGCTGCATCTGGACATCATCGTTGACCGTATGCGTCGCGAGTTCAAGGTTGAAGCGAACATTGGTAAGCCACAGGTTGCTTATCGTGAGAAGCTGAAAGCTACCGTTGATGCTAACCACAAGTTTGCCAAGCAGTCTGGTGGTCGTGGTCAGTACGGTCACGTTGTGATTGAGTTCTCTCCGGCTGAAGAAGGTGAAGAAGGTCTTCAGTTCGTCAACGAGATTGTTGGTGGTGTTATTCCGAAAGAATACATCCCGGCTGTTCAGAAGGGTCTGGAAGAGCAGATGCAGAACGGTGTTATTGCCGGCTACCCTCTGCTGGGTCTGAAAGCTCGTCTGTACGATGGTTCTTACCACGATGTTGACTCCAACGAAATGGCGTTTAAAATCGCTGCTTCTCAATGTCTGAAGAAATACGCGCCACAGGCTAACCCTGTTCTGATGGAGCCCATGATGAAGGTTGAGGTGGTAACACCTGAAGACTACATGGGTGACGTTATGGGTGACCTGAATCGTCGTCGTGGTATTGTTCAGGGTATGGAAGATACACCTTCCGGTAAGGTTATTAACGCTCAGGTGCCACTGGGTGAAATGTTCGGCTACGCCACAGATCTGCGTTCAGCAACTCAGGGGCGTGCTACATACTCGATGGAATTCAGCGAGTATGCCGAAGCTCCCGCCAGCATTGCTGAAGCGGTCATTAAAAATCAGGGTTAATAGTGTATCTGCGGTGTTCTAACAGGCATAAAGGGCTGTTAGAATGCTGCACGAGAATCACTACCCCGAACCATTGATATTTATCTAAGGGTCAAGAGAAATGGCTAAGGAAAAATTTGAACGTTCGAAGCCGCACGTAAACGTCGGCACCATCGGTCACGTTGACCACGGTAAAACTACTCTGACGGCTGCACTGACTCGCGTATGTGCAGAAGTATGGGGTGGCGAAGCTAAAGACTTCTCTCAGATCGATAACGCTCCTGAAGAGCGTGAGCGTGGTATCACCATCTCTACTGCTCACGTAGAGTACGACTCTCCTAGCCGTCACTACGCTCACGTAGACTGCCCAGGACACGCCGACTACGTTAAGAACATGATCACCGGTGCTGCTCAGATGGACGGCGCTATCCTGGTATGTTCCGCTGCTGACGGCCCCATGCCTCAGACTCGTGAGCACATCCTGCTGTCTCGTCAGGTTGGCGTACCTTACATCGTGGTATTCCTGAACAAAGCTGACATGGTAGACGACGAAGAGCTGCTGGAACTGGTTGAAATGGAAGTTCGTGAACTGCTGGACACTTACGAGTTCCCGGGTGACGACACGCCAATCATCACTGGTTCTGCCCTGATGGCTCTGGAAGGTAAAGACGACAACGAAATGGGTACTTCCGCTGTTAAGAAGCTGGTTGAAACCCTGGACGAGTACATCCCTGAGCCAGAGCGTGCTATCGATCAGCCGTTCCTGATGCCTATCGAGGACGTATTCTCCATCGCTGGTCGTGGTACCGTAGTAACTGGCCGTGTTGAGCGTGGTATCATCACCGTTGGTGAAGAAGTAGAAATCATTGGTATCAAAGAGACTACCAAGACTACTGTTACCGGTGTTGAAATGTTCCGTAAGCTGCTGGACGAAGGTCGTGCAGGTGAGAACATTGGTGCGCTGCTGCGTGGTACCAAGCGTGAAGAAGTTGAGCGTGGTCAGTGTCTGATCAAGCCAGGAACTGTAACGCCTCACACCAAGTTCGAAGCAGAAGTTTACATTCTGTCCAAGGACGAAGGTGGTCGTCACACTCCATTCTTCAAGGGCTACCGTCCTCAGTTTTACTTCCGTACCACTGACGTGACCGGTGCTGTAGAACTGCCAGAAGGCGTTGAAATGGTAATGCCTGGTGACAACATTAACTTCGTAGCTACCCTGATCGCTCCAGTAGCGATGGAAGACGGTCTGCGCTTCGCTATCCGTGAAGGTGGTCGTACTGTAGGTGCTGGTGTTGTTGCCAAGATCATCGAGTGATATTGAATCGCTGGTAATCTAGACCACCCTATAAAAACCCCGGACTTGTCCGGGGTTTTTTTGTCTTTAAGCCGCTGGCTTTCCTGGTGGATGGGTGAAAACCATCTCAACGAATTGCGAAACCATGGCGCACCTGTCTGAAGAAAAAACTCAACCGGGCCTCTAGTTTATCTCGATTTGCCGACCGTCCCTGCCAATGGTTGAACTTGACAAGGTTAACAATATTGCTAACCTCACCTTATGAAAAAATTAACTTGGCACATCCATTTCTACAGTGATCGAGTCGCCAAGGACATGGATAAGCTGCCTGCCGGGATACTGGCTGATTTCATTGATCTTCTTGATCAGGTTGAAGTTCACGGTCCAAACCTTGGTGAACCTCATACCAAACCAATGGGGCGTGGGTTATATGAACTTAGGGCTAATGGATCTGAAGGAATAGGCAGGGGTCTTTTTTGCAGTGTGAAAGGAAACCATGTTGTTATTTTGCATGTGTTTCAGAAAAAAACTCAAAAAACATCTAAAAGAGACTTAGATCTTGGATATAAGCGGATGAAGGAGGTGCAGCATGGCAAACTTAAGTTATAAAGCATTTCGCAAGAAGGCGCTTGAGCGCGAAGATGTTCAAGCTGCGATGGAAGAAAAAGCAGAGTTCTTTGCACTCCGCCGTGAACTGATTCGAATGCGGCAGGAAGCTGGAATGACTCAGGAAGACATTGCCCGGGCGATAGGTACACAGAAAACCAGTATCTGCCGTCTCGAAAGTGCCAACAGTAAAACGCTCCCGAGTCTGGGTATGCTGAAAAAATATGCACAAGCCACCGGACACAAGCTCAACATCACTTTTTCTCCTTTGTGACACTTCCCTTGGTTTAATGCTGTCGTTTTAATGATGACAGCCAACTGGTTTTCAGGTGTCCATTTATCTGGTTTTTTTGTCGTTTTCAGTCACAGGTACTCCTTGTGATCTTCCTTTCTTGCGTTTTTCCAACCTCGAGAGTAATAACTAAGGCATGGATAAAAAGGTTTCATTTGATTGAAACATATCCGGAGTAAGGTGATGCCAGAAAATGTCGTTGGTTCAGGTCGATTCTAGTTGGAGATGACCTTATGAAAAAATGGATGACTGGTCTGGCTCTGGCGTCAGTATCTGTTGTTAGTAACACTTCTTTGGCTAATTCTCCTGAGGAGTTGACTGTTTACACGGCCTTTGAAACAGATCTGCTATCAACATTCGAAGAGGCTTTTGAGAAAGAGCATCCGAATATCACAATCAACTGGGTTCGTGATTCTACCGGAGTAATCACTGCCAGAATACTGGCAGAAGGCAAAGGAACTCCTGCTGATGTGGTATGGGGGCTGGCTGCTTCGTCTCAGGCTCTTCTGAAAAATCAGGGCATTATTAAAGCCTATACCCCGGAAGGTGTCTCCGAGCTTAAATCCGGCATGGTGGATCCGGAAAGCGATAAAGCCTGGTACGGACATGATGCTTTTTTTAATGCGATCTGTTTCAACAGCGTAGAGGCTGAAAAACTGGGTCTGCCAAAACCTGAAAAATGGGATGACCTTCTGAACCCGGTTTACAAAGGGCATATTATCATGCCTAATCCAGCCTCTTCCGGCACGGGTTACACTCAGGTGGCTGCCTGGCTGCAAACCATGGGTGAAGAAAAGGGCTGGGCGTATATGGAGGCTCTGGATAAAAATATTGCCAAATACACTCACTCTGGTTCCAAGCCTTGTGTTGAAGCAGCCCAGGGAGAAACGGTGATTGGTATTTCATTTGCTCTGCGTGGCGCTAAATTGAAAACTCAGGGCGCACCAATAGATCTTGTGATGCCTCAGGGTGTTGGCTGGGATCTAGAGGCAGTTGGTCTGGTCAATACAAGCTCCGATGCAGCAAAAGCACTGGCTGACTGGTCGGTATCTGAAGAAGCCAATGAGCTTTACAACACGGTTTACCCGGTTGTCGCTCACAAGGATGTGAAAGGCGAAGTCAAAAATTACCCCGATGTTGAAGCTGTCATGGCTGACGTTGATTTTGGTCGTATGGCCAATGAGCGCGATGCCGTTCTTAAAGAATGGTCCGCTAAGTTTGAGTTTAAGTCAGAATAATAATACCCATCGCCAAAACACTTAATAAAAGTAAGGCTGTGGTTTTAAGGGGATGCCATGCTTGAGCTGTTCAACGATCACCTGTTTTTCCACGATAAGCCATTTCATTACTTCTGGCTTCGCGATAACTGTCCTTGTGATCAATGCCGACATGAGTCGGGGCAAAGGCTGATTGAGGTCATGGACGTGCCTATGAATATCAGGCCAGAAGCGGCAGCTGTCGTTGATATTGGTGTTGATAAAAGCTTGCAGATTCTCTGGCAGGATGGTCACCGGTCAATCTATCCAGCAAGTCTGCTTATCGCTGAGGCGTTTGTCCCTGAAACACCAAGTTTGTGGGGAGGGGCTTTGCAGGCTGACAGTATTCGTTTTGACTACAACGCCATAGACGATCCTGAGATTAAACGACAGTGGCTGCAAGCCATTGAAACCCACGGTCTGTCATTTCTCTACAATGTGCCAGCTCAGGCAGGGCAGGTGCTCAAGGTTGTCGATCATTTTGGCTACGTCCGTGAAACCAACTATGGCCGTTATTTTGAAGTAATAAGCAAAGAAGAGCCGGAAAATCTCGCCTTTACGCCCAGGCCGCTGAGCCTTCATACGGATAATCCTTACCGTCATCCAGTGCCAACACTGCAATTGCTGCATTGCCTTGAGGCTGCGCCGGAGGGTGGCATCACTGCTCTGGCGGATGGTTTTTATGCGGCACAGTTGCTGAGACAGCAGCACCCTGAATACTTCGCTCTGCTTTCGACAATTACCCTGCATTACAACTTCAGTAGTGATAGCGCCAGTTTGTCGAGCAGTGGTCCGGTGATTGAGTTGGGTTGCGAGGGTGAAATCATCGGTATTCGTATTAACAACCGTTCGGTCCAGCCGGTGCGCCTGCCATTTGAAAAAGCCAGAGACTTCTACGAAGCCTATCAGTGTTTTATGAATCTTCTTCACAGTGAAGCCTGTAAATATACCTGTAAGCTGGCTCCGGGCGAATTGATGATGTTCAACAATCAGCGGGTTCTGCATGGTCGTGAATTGCCAGCCCGGGGTAAACGACATCTTCAGGGTGCTTATGCGGATATTGATTCCCTGCGCAGTGAACTTAAGCGAATGAATTGATCCAGAAGAAAAGATTATTGAAATGAGAGTTATTGATTTTATCCGCACACAATATATCGAGAATGGTCATGTTGCTTATGGTGAGCATATCTCAATGGCCAATCATATGTTGCAGTCAGCCTTTTACGCTGAACAGAGTGGCAGCTCAAAGGAAGTAGTCGTTGCTGCTTTCCTTCATGATATTGGTCATTTGTTGCATGGTCTCCCGGAAGATATTTCCGATCATGGCATTGATGGCTTTCATGAAGATATTGGTGAGCGTTGTTTAAAAGGTTATCTGCCAACACTGGTCACAGACTGTATTCGACTTCATGTTCAGGCAAAGCGATACATGTGCACACTCAAGCCTGCCTATTACGACAAGCTTACCGAGGCTTCGCGGGAGTCACTTGCTGTACAAGGTGGTCTGATGAGTGATCAGGAGGTCACTGCCTTTGAAGCGGAACCTTATTACAAAGAAGCTATGCGAGTTCGGGTTTATGATGATATGGGCAAGCAAGCCGAGCTGGAACATCCTGATCTGGATTACTACCTGAAGCTGACTGAAGAGTGTTTGGTGATGACTAAGATGCCTGCTCCCGATAACACATTGAGCATATAATAAAGTCGAAGACGAAATTCGTAAAGCCGAGCTGCAAGGTGAAGAAAAAAGGAATACCGCCAACGGAGGGCCAAGCATCTGACGTGTAGCCTTCGCTGTGTCCCATCGCGGAGAAAGAACTGGTTTTTTTGCTGGACAGAAGAGGGAAGGGGATAATGACACTGTGTTCTAGACGTAATTGTCAGTTTTCTTCTTACAGGTATTGATTCATCTCAGTACTTCATCGATGTCCTTCAGCGCATCATTTTTCAATCAGCTCGAGATATTCGAGAGCTGATCCCGTGATCCCGTGATCCTGGAAAGAGAAATTCGAGTCGAGTCCGTTAAAATCCGGTCTCGACAAGTTGGGGTGAATGCCCTTGGCTTTAGCGGTTGCTTTTTGTGCCTCATTCTTCTGATTCTCTTTTGCTTGGTACTCTTTATTAACTAAAGCGGTTTTGTTTCAGCCTAATTCCATATTGCACCCTTAAGATGTTAGTAATCCTAACATTTATGTAATTGAGTAGATTGCTACAGACCAATATCATTCAGTACAAGTTCATTGAGGAAAGAACTATTACGGAATAAATACTCATAAATCTGTACAAATGGAGGTGTAATATGCATTTAGGTACAATCGATTATTCTGATGTAGCGGGGCAGTATCAAGCGCCATTTCAAGCCACTTTAACAGACAAAAATGAAGCAAGTCTTTCTGGTAAGAAAGTAGCTATCGTAGCACCCTTTAATGAGGGTTCTCATGTGCCTGTAGGGGATAAGGGATATGAGGGTCAGCCATTGCAAGCCAGAAAAACCAATCGTGCTCTGGCCGCATTGTCAGCGCTGGCGCTGGGCGTTGCATCAGTGTTACACGTTATGCCAACTGCCACGTCCGTTGGGGCTTTCACAGCGGGTTCCATTGGTGCGGCGGTTGGAGCGTTAGCGGGGCCACAAGGTCTGTTTGCTGGTGCTGTTGCTGGTGTCACTGTTGGATCTTTTATAGGATTAAGCGTGACAGCCTTTTTTACCCCCTATTTGATGGCAAAGGTTTACAATGCGGTCCTGGATGTAACGAATGGCAATGGCTTTGAACGATCAAAGCTTGCTGACAGGGTTGTGGCTTATTATGAGGGGGAAGCTTCAACATCAAAGGCATAAGCCTGATGCGACCTAAACCATAAACCAAAAATCACTGCGATCCCCGCAGTGATTTTTTTATCCGCCGTTTTTCCAGTTTTCTCTTGCCGGGTACACTTAATTAACTAAATCAGTTTTGTTTGAGCCTGATTTCGAAACACTGATGGGTTGTGCCCAGGATCAAAAGTAACCAATAAAAATATGAACCTGGCACTTCCAGAGGGCAGAATAGTAGATGTCAGTCAATTGGGCAGCTAGCTAAGTTAAGTTCTAACGTCCGATATAGCCTTAGCACTTTAGTGCTGTCGTACATATTTTTAGCGTGATCGTAAAGGCCAGGTGGGCAACTTGCTCAACACTCCTTAGCAGTTTTCCTTATCTCATTACTCGTTCTATTAGGTTATCATGCCGTCTTAACTACGCGTGCGGTGGCTGAAACAAGTGTCGAATTATTTTTCGTCAGGCACTTGTGTTGACTTTAAGTTTTGTGCTTAGTAGAATTCCGCGTCCTCTTTTGTCTGGGTGGCATTGTTCACCGGACTTAGTTCTTTATTGATAGATGGTTACAACAAGATGAGTCAAGCTCAGCAGATTCGCATTCGTTTGAAGGCTTTTGATCATCGTCTGATTGACCAGTCCACGCAGGAAATCGTTGATACTGCGAAGCGTACTGGTGCTCAGGTGCGTGGTCCAATCCCTCTGCCAACCCGAAAAGAACGTTTTACGGTTCTCATCTCTCCACACGTAAACAAAGATGCGCGTGATCAGTATGAGATTCGTACTCATAAACGTCTTCTCGACATTATTGAGCCCACCGAAAAGACCGTTGACGCACTGATGAAGCTAGACCTGGCAGCTGGCGTTGAAGTGCAAATCAGTCTCGGTTAATAGCGGCACGGGCAGCCATTCAGTGTGCACAAAACTTTTGTGTAACGCTCTGGAATGAGCGGCCATAGTGGGTGAAAGCCCCGTACACGAGAGAGGTTGAAATGACTATTGGATTAGTCGGTAAGAAGTGCGGTATGACCCGTATCTTCACAGAAGACGGTGCTTCTGTACCAGTCACTGTAATTGAGGTTGATCCTAACCGCATCACTCAGGTTAAAAGCCTGGATGTTGATGGTTACAGCGCAGTTCAGGTGACTACGGGTACTAAAAAAAGCAGCCGTGTTCGCAAGCCAGAGGCTGGCCACTTTGCGAAAGCAAAAGTAGAGGCTGGCCATGGTCTTTGGGAATTCCGTGTTGACGATTCTGCTTCTTACGAGCTGGGTCAGTTGATCGGAGTTGACCTGTTCGAGCAGGGTCAGAAAGTAGACGTAACTGGTCAGTCCAAAGGTAAGGGCTTCCAGGGTGGCGTAAAGCGTTGGAACTTCCATATGCAGGACGCTACACACGGTAACTCTCTGTCTCACCGTGCTCCTGGTTCCATCGGTCAGTGTCAGACCCCGGGTCGTGTCTTCAAGGGTAAGAAGATGGCTGGGCATATGGGTGCTGAGAAAGTGACTGTTCAGTCCCTGGAAATCGTTCGCGTTGATGCTGAACGTAACCTGCTGCTGGTAAAGGGTGCAGTACCTGGTGCTACTGGTGCTGACGTTATCGTTAAAGCTGCAGTTAAAGCGCGCGCCTGAGGGGATTAGACGATGGAATTGAATGTAACAGGTGCTGGTACGGTTCAAGTCTCTGACGTGACCTTCGGTACTGAATTCAACGAAAGCCTGGTTCACCAGACTGTCGTTGCTTTCATGGCCGGTGCTCGTCAAGGTACCCGTGCTCAGAAAACCCGCAGCGAAGTAAGCGGCGGTGGACGCAAACCCTGGCGTCAAAAAGGTACTGGCCGTGCACGCGCCGGTACAATCCGTAGCCCACTGTGGCGCGGGGGCGGTAAATCTTTTGCTGCTAAACCACAGGATCACGCTCAAAAGCTGAACAAGAAAATGTATCGTGGTGCTCTGCGTTCTATCTTGTCTGAGCTGGTTCGTCAGGAACGTCTGGTGGTGGTTGAAAGCCTTGGTGCCGAAACGCCAAAGACCAAGCTGATGGTAGCCAGACTGAAGGAGCTGAATGTCGAGAGGGGTCTGATTGTTTCTGATGAAGTAGATCAGAACCTGTATCTGGCGACTCGCAACATTCCCCATGTGGATACACGTGACGTACAAGGCGTTGACCCCGTCAGCCTGATCGCTCATGAGAAAGTCGTGATGACTGTTGCAGCCATCAAGAAATTCGAGGAGATGCTGGGATGAACCAGGAACGTATTTATAAAGTTCTGCTTGGTCCGCACATTTCCGAGAAGGCGACAGTGGTGGCTGAAGAGCATGGCCAGTACGTCTTCAAGGTAGCCAAGGACGCAACCAAGCTTGAAATCAAAAAAGCGGTAGAGCAACTGTTCGAAGTCAGCGTTGATGCTGTTCGTACAGTGGTTGTTAAAGGTAAGACCAAACGTACTCGTTTCGGTATGGGCAAGCGCTCAGACTGGAAAAAAGCGTACGTCAGTCTGGCGCAGGGTCAAGAGATTGACTTTGCCGACGCGGAATAAGGAGTTACAGGATGGCCGTAATTAAGTGCAAGCCGACTTCTCCGGGTCGTCGCTTTGTTGTCAAGGTTGTAAACCCTGACCTTCACAAGGGTCGCCCACACGCGCCTCTGGTGGAAAAGAAGAGCAAGTCTGGTGGTCGTAACAACGCTGGTCGCATCACTACCCGTCATCGTGGTGGTGGTCACAAGCAGCACTACCGTATCGTAGACTTTCGTCGCAACAAGGATGGCATCCCGGCTATCGTTGAGCGTCTGGAATACGATCCAAATCGTACCGCTCATATCGCCCTGCTGAAGTACATGGACGGTGAGCGTCGTTACATTATCGCACCTAAAGGTGTGAAAGCTGGTGACGAGCTTTACTCTGGTGTTGATGCTCCTATCAAGCCAGGCAACACACTGCCTCTGCGTAATATTCCGCAGGGTTCTGTAGTTCACTGTGTTGAGCTCAAGCCAGGTAAAGGTGCGCAGATGATGCGCAGTGCCGGTACTTCCGCTCAGGTCGTAGCGCGTGATGGTGCTTACGTAACCCTGCGTCTGCGTTCCGGTGAAATGCGTAAAGTACTGGCTGACTGTCGTGCAACTCTGGGTGAAGCCTCTAACAGCGAGCACAACCTGCGCTCTCTGGGTAAGGCGGGTGCCAAGCGTTGGAGAGGCGTGCGTCCGACCGTTCGTGGTGTTGCCATGAACCCGGTTGATCACCCACACGGTGGTGGTGAAGGTCGTACCTCCGGTGGTCGTCACCCAGTGACACCATGGGGTGTTCCGACCAAGGGTCGTAAGACTCGTTCCAACAAGCGTACGGATAAAATGATCGTACGTCGTCGCAGCGCGAAGTAAGCCTAGAGAGAGGATACGACAGTGCCACGTTCTTTGAAGAAAGGCCCATTTATCGACCTTCACCTGCTGAAGAAAGTCGAAGATGCGGTTGAAAGCGGCAACAAGCGTCCGATCAAGACCTGGTCACGCCGCTCAATGATCCTGCCAAACATGGTGGGTCTGACTATCGCCGTTCATAACGGTCGCCAGCATGTGCCTGTTTTCGTTAGCGAAGACATGGTAGGCCTCAAGCTGGGCGAGTTTGCTGCTACCCGCACCTACCGCGGTCACGCTGCAGACAAAAAGGCCAAGAAGCGCTAAGAGGGTAAGAAATGAAAGAAGTAGCTGCTATACACAAAGGCGCTCGCATTTCCGCCCAGAAAGCGCGCCTGGTTGCTGACCAGATCCGAGGCAAAGCTGTTGGTGAAGCCCTGGACCTGCTGGCATTCAGCCCTAAAAAGGCTGCAGAGCTGGTCAAGAAAGTGTTGGAATCTGCGATTGCTAACGCAGAGCACAACGAAGGCATGGATATCGATGAGCTGACAGTGTCTACTATCTTCGTTGACGAAGGTATGACCATGAAGCGCATTCGTCCACGTGCCAAGGGCCGTGCTGATCGCATTCTTAAGCGGTCTTGCCATATCACGGTTAAGGTTGCAGAGGTCTAAGGAGCGATCACATGGGTCAGAAAGTACATCCAAATGGGATCCGACTGGGCATCGTAAAGCCCCACAGATCTGTATGGTTTGCTGAAGGTCAGCAATACGCTGACAAGCTGATTACGGATCTGGAAGTTCGTGATTTCCTGCAGAAGAAGCTGAAAAATGCTTCTGTAAGCCGCATCGACATCCAGCGTCCAGCACAGAGCGCTCGCGTTACCATCTACACTGCCCGTCCAGGCATCGTAATTGGTAAAAAAGGCGAAGACGTTGAGAAGCTGCGCCAGGCTGTTACCAATATGATGGGCGTACCTGTTCACATCAACATTGAAGAAGTTCGCAAGCCCGAACTGGACGCAATGCTGGTTGCACAGTCCATCGCTGGTCAGCTGGAGCGTCGTGTAATGTTCCGTCGTGCCATGAAGCGTTCTGTACAGAATGCTATGCGTCTGGGCGCGAAGGGCATCAAGGTGCAAATCAGTGGTCGTCTCGGCGGCGCCGAGATTGCCCGTACCGAATGGTACCGTGAGGGTCGCGTACCTCTGCACACTCTGCGTGCAGACATCGATTACGCAACTTATGAAGCCCTGACTACCTACGGTATCCTGGGCGTTAAAGTATGGATCTTCAAAGGCGAAGTGATTGGCGGAATGGCAGCTGAAGCTGAAAAGCAGCCTAAAGAGCCAGCCAAACGTCCTAAGAAGAGACAGGCTAAGAAGTAAGGAGCGCGGTAATGTTACAGCCAAAGCGTACGAAATTTCGTAAGCAGCAAAAGGGTCGCAATCGCGGCCTGGCACACCGCGGCTCCACTGTTAGCTTCGGTGAATACGCATTGAAAGCAACAGGCCGTGGACGCATAACTGCTCGTCAGATCGAAGCAGCACGTCGTGCCATGACCCGTCATATCAAGCGTGGTGGTAAAATCTGGATTCGCGTCTTCCCTGACAAGCCGATCTCCAAGAAACCTCTCGAGGTTCGTATGGGTAAAGGTAAGGGTAGTGTCGAGTACTGGGTAGCACAGATCCAGCCGGGTCGTGTCCTGTACGAAATGGAAGGTGTGTCCGAAGAGCTGGCTCGCGAGGCATTTGCCTTGGCTGCAGCCAAGCTGCCAGTGGAAACTGCCTTCGTTAAGCGGAGCGTGATGTGATGAAAGCTGCTGAATTGCGTGAAAAAACGGTTGAACAGCTCAACGAAGAGCTGGTCACACTGCTGCGGGACCAGTTTAACTACCGCATGCAGAAAGCGACGGGTCAGCTGAGTCAGACTCATCTGCTGAAGCAGACCCGACGCGACATCGCCCGTATTAAGACGGCGTTGAATGAGAAGGCAGGTATTTAACAATGGCTGAAGACAAGAAAGTCCGTACTCTGACCGGTAAGGTTGTGAGTGACAAGATGGACAAGACCGTCACCGTTCTTATTGAGCGCCGTGTTAAACATCCGCTCTACGGTAAGATCGTTAAGCGGTCCACCAAGTTGCACGCTCACGACGAAAACAATGATTGCCGTATGGGCGACATTGTCACAATCAAGCAAACACGTCCTTTGTCTAAGTCCAAGACATTTGAACTGGTTTCCATTGATGAGCGTGCTACTCAAATATAAGGCCACGGTGCCCTGGGTCTGAGTGGAAGTGGCTGGCCTTGTGGTCGGCCAGTTGTACAACGACCGGCGGGTACCCGTCTGCAGTTTGGGCTTGGAGAATAAGCATGATCCAGACAGAATCTCAACTCGAAGTAGCCGATAACTCCGGCGCTCGTCGAGTACAGTGTATCAAGGTGTTGGGTGGATCCCACCGCCGCTACGCCCACATTGGCGACATCATCAAAGTCACCGTTAAGGAAGCGATTCCACGCGGTAAGGTCAAAAAAGGCCAGGTGATGAACGCCGTTGTTGTGCGTACCAAAAAAGGCGTTCGTCGTCCAGACGGTTCCGTAATCCGCTTCGATGGCAATGCTGCCGTTCTGCTGAACGCAAGCAATCAGCCAATCGGTACCCGTATCTTTGGGCCAGTGACTCGTGAACTGCGTGGTGAGCAGTTTATGAAGATCATTTCCCTGGCACCAGAAGTACTGTAAGGGAGCAGGAAATGAAAAAGATCCGTCGTGACGACGAAGTAATTGTCATTGCTGGCAAGGACAAAGGTAAGCGCGGCAAAGTGCAGACCGTTCGTGCCGATGGCAAACTGATTGTTTCTGGTATCAACATGATCAAGAAGCATCAGAAGCCTAACCCGACACTGGGCACCCCTGGTGGCATCGTTGAAAAAGAAGCTCCAATTCAGGCTTCCAACGTTGCAATCCTGAACACAGAAACCGACAAGGCTGACCGTGTTGGCATTGCTATCTCTGAAGATGGCAAGAAACAGCGCGTGTTCAAGTCTACCGGTCAACCGGTTGACGCGTAAGGGGTGGCATAATGGCAAACTTCAAGACTAAATATCGTGAAGAGATCCTGCCCAAGCTCAGAGAAGAGCTGGGCGTGAGCAACGTTCACGAAGTTCCTCGTATCACTAAAATCACCCTGAACATGGGTGTGGGTGAGGCGATCGGTGACAAGAAAGTCATCGAGAACGCTGTTGCTGACATGGAAAAAATCGCCGGTCAGAAAGCAGTCGTTACCAAGGCACGTAAATCCGTTGCAGGCTTCAAGGTTCGTGAAGGCTGGCCAATCGGTGTTAAAGTGACCCTGCGTGACGAACGTATGTACGAATTCCTGGAGCGTCTGGTTGACATTGCTCTGCCTCGTGTTCGTGACTTCCGTGGTATCAGCCCGAAGTCTTTCGACGGCCGTGGCAACTACAGCATGGGTGTCAAAGAGCAGATCATTTTCCCGGAAATCGATTACGATAAAGTCGACGCTCTGCGTGGTCTGGATATTACCCTGACTACCACAGCTAAGACTGACGACGAAGGCCGTGCACTGCTGAAAGCCTTCAACTTCCCGTTCCGTAACTGATTAAGGTACGAGCCCATGGCAAAAGTATCCATGAAGCAGCGGGAGTTGAAGCGTCAGCGCACCGTTGCCAAGTATGCAGAGAAGCGCGCTGCGCTGAAAGCGATCATCATCAGTCCTGACAGCTCAGAAGATGAGAAGTGGGACGCTCAGGTAGCACTGCAGAAGCAGCCACGTGATGCCAGCTCATCTCGTCTGCGTAATCGCTGTCGTGTAACAGGTCGCCCTCACGGCTACCTGCGTAAATTCGGCCTGAGCCGCATCAAGCTGCGTGAAGCGGCCATGCGTGGTGATGTTCCAGGTCTGGTTAAGGCCAGCTGGTAAGCGCGATTGATCTTCTGGAGAGATAGATAATGAGTATGCAGGACCCGTTAGCAGATATGCTAACTCGTATCCGTAATGCCCAAATGGCAGAACATGCATCTGTCGAAATGCCATCTTCCAAGGTAAAGGCTGCTGTAGCCAAAGTACTGAAGGAAGAAGGTTATATAACCGATGCACGTGTAGAAGGCGAAGTTCAGAAAACTCTGATCATCGACCTGAAATACTATGAAGGCAAACCTGTTATTGAAAACCTGAAGCGCGCAAGCCGTCCGGGTCTTCGTTCTTACGCAGGCAAAGAAGGTCTGCCCAAAGTGAAAGGCGGTCTTGGTATTGCCATTGTTTCTACCAACAAAGGTGTAATGACCGATCGTGCTGCCCGTGCAGCCGGTGTTGGTGGCGAAATTCTTTGCACCGTATTCTAAGGGAGGGGTCAGATGTCTCGAGTAGCAAAAAGCCCTGTAGAAGTCCCTGCCGGTGTTGAGATCAAGTTGAATGGTCAGCATATCTCCATCAAGGGTGGTAAAGGTCAACTGGAGCTGAGCATTCACTCCAACGTTGAAGTAAAGCAGGAAGAAAACGTCCTGACTTTCGAAGCCCGTGACGGTGCCAAGCACTCTCGTGCATTGGCTGGTACTACCCGTGCGCTGGTTAACAACATGGTGACCGGTGTGACCGCTGGTTTCGAAAAGAAACTGCAGCTGGTGGGTGTAGGTTATCGTGCGCAGGCCAAGGGCAAGAGCCTGAATCTGAACCTTGGCTTCTCTCATCCGGTTGACTACAGTTTGCCGGAAGGCGTCACTGCGGAAACTCCAAGCCAGACAGAGATCCTGATCAAGGGTATCGACAAGCAGCTGGTTGGACAGGTTGCAGCGGAAATCCGCGAATTCCGTCGCCCAGAGCCATACAAAGGCAAGGGTGTCCGCTACGCCGACGAACACGTTCGTCGTAAAGAAGCCAAGAAAAAGTAAGGTAAGGTGATCATGATTGATAAAAATTCTGCTCGCCTGCGTCGTGCCCGACGTGCACGGATGAAGATGCGTGAATTGGGCGCTAACCGTCTGAGCGTTCATCGCACACCGCGTCATATCTATGCGCAGGTGGTTGCCCCTGAGGGTGACAAGGTGCTGGCCTCTGCCTCCACCGTTGAGAAGGAGCTGCGTGGCGAAGCTACCGGTAACGTTGAAGCTGCTAAAAAAGTGGGCGCTCTGATTGCTGAGCGAGCTAAAGCTGCTGGTGTTGCCAAGGTCGCTTTCGACCGCTCCGGTTTTAAGTATCACGGTCGTGTTAAGGCTCTCGCCGATGCAGCCCGTGAAGCCGGTCTGGAATTCTGAGGGTAGGCATCATGGCGAAAGATGAGCGTAAACCGCAAAACAATGACGAAGGCCTGATCGAAAAACTGGTGCAGGTTAACCGTGTAGCCAAAGTGGTGAAAGGTGGCCGTATCTTCGGTTTCACAGCCCTGACCGTTGTTGGTGATGGTAAAGGTAAAGTAGGCTTCGGTCGTGGCAAGGCGCGTGAAGTGCCTGTCGCTATTCAGAAGGCTATGGAAGCTGCCCGTCGGAACATGATCCAGGTAGACCTGAACGGTGATACCCTGCAGTACCCTGTAAAAGCCCGTCACGGTGCTTCCAAGGTCTACATGCAGCCTGCTTCTGCAGGTACCGGTGTTATTGCCGGTGGTGCAATGCGTGCTGTTCTGGAAGTGGCTGGCGTACACAACGTACTGGCCAAGTGCTACGGTTCCACCAACCCTGTGAACGTTGTTAACGCAACCTTCAAGGGTCTGCGCGACATGCGTTCTCCTGATGACATTGCTGCCAAGCGTGGCAAGTCTGTTGAAGACATTCTGGGGTAAGTCATGGCTGAGAAGATCAAAGTGACGCTCGTAAAGAGCACTAACGGTCGCCTCGAAAGCCACAAGGCTTGCGTCCGTGGCCTGGGTCTGCGTCGCATCAACCACACGGTTGAAGTGGAAGATACTCCTTCCGTTCGCGGCATGATCAACAAGGTATCTTACCTCGTTAAGGTCGAAGGAGAATAACATGCGTCTGAATACTCTGAGTCCTGCCGAAGGCAGTCGTAAAGAGCGCAAGCGCGTTGGCCGTGGTATCGGTTCCGGTCTGGGTAAGACTGGTGGTCGTGGTCACAAAGGTCAGAAGTCACGTTCCGGTGGTTCTGTAAGACCAGGTTTTGAAGGCGGCCAGCAGCCACTGCAACGCCGTCTGCCCAAGTATGGTTTTACTTCCCGCAAGGCGCGTTTCACTGCTGAAATTCGTCTGCATGAGTTGGCCAAGGTTGAATCCGAAGTGATCGATCTGGCGGCTCTGAAGGCTGCAGACCTCATCAACGGTAGCATCCTGCGAGCGAAAGTGATACTGTCCGGCGAACTGAACAAGGCCGTAATACTAAAAGGTCTGGCAGCTACCAAAGGCGCTCGCGCCGCGATCGAAGCTGCTGGTGGTAAGATCGAGGACTAAATGGCTAAGACACTACCTGTTGGGAATCAAAGCGGTTTGGGCGAGTTAATTTCTCGCCTCAAGTTCGTATTTCTGGCGATCCTGGTATATCGGATCGGTGCTCATATTCCTGTGCCTGGCATCAACCCTGATGCCCTGGCTCGGATGTTTCAACAAAATGAAGGGACCATTCTTGGCCTGTTCAACATGTTCTCCGGTGGTGCATTGGAGCGTATGTCGGTGCTGGCACTGGGAATCATGCCCTACATTTCGGCGTCCATCATCATTCAGTTGATGACCGTGGTCAGCCCCCAGTTGGAACAGCTCAAGAAGGAAGGTGAATCGGGTCGACGCAAGATCAGTCAGTATACCCGCTACCTGACAGTGTTGCTGGCGTTCGTCCAGGGTACTGGCATGACCGTAGGTCTTGCTAACCAGGGCGTGGCGTTCAATCCTGATATCAGCTTTTATGTAGTAGCTGTAGTCACCTTCGTAACCGGTGCCGTCTTTATGATGTGGCTGGGTGAGCAGGTGACTGAACGCGGGATTGGTAACGGCATCTCTATCCTGATCTTTGCAGGTATTGTCGCTGGCCTTCCCAGTGCGATCGGGCGGTCATTCGAGTCCGCCCGTCAGGGTGACATCAATATTCTGGCATTGCTCGCAATTGCTCTGCTGGCCATTGCAATTATTGCATTCGTTGTATTCATCGAACGCGGTCAGCGCCGTATAACTGTCAATTACGCCAAGCGTCAGCAAGGTCGTAAAGTGTTTGCGGCACAGAGCAGCCATTTGCCCCTGAAAGTAAATATGGCTGGTGTTATTCCAGCCATTTTTGCTTCCAGCCTTCTGCTCTTCCCTGCATCCATTGCACAATGGTTTGGTCAGGGCGAGGGCTGGGAATGGCTCCAGGATATCGCACTGGCACTGGGTCCGGGTCAGCCGCTGAACATAGTCTTGTTCTCTGCAGGTATCATCTTTTTCTGCTTCTTCTACACTGCGCTGGTCTTCAATCCGAAGGATGTTGCAGACAACCTGAAGAAGTCAGGGGCATTCATCCCGGGTATTCGTCCTGGTGAGCAGTCTGCCCGTTACATTGATGGTGTCCTGACTCGTTTGACCATGTTTGGCGCTATCTATATGACAGCAGTATGTCTGCTGCCACAGTTCCTGGTAGTTTCGGCTAACGTGCCTTTCTATCTGGGTGGTACCAGTCTGCTGATCGTAGTAGTGGTCGTCATGGATACGATGGCTCAGGTGCAGTCACACCTGATGTCACATCAGTACGAGTCACTGCTGAAGAAATCCAATCTTAAGGGCTACGGTGGTGGTGGCCTGATCCGCTAACACCGGTTCTGCATCGAATGCCACTAGCTCTGAAATGGTGGAGTGAATAATGAAAGTACGTGCATCGGTTAAGAAAATCTGCCGTAACTGCAAGATTATCAAGCGCAAGGGCACTGTTCGTGTCATCTGCGTTGAGCCACGTCACAAGCAACGCCAAGGTTGATTGTGCATGAGGTCTTTCGGGTTGTCCCGGGCCGTTATGGCTTGACCTCATAAGGCTACAGATAAATACAACCGTTCATGAGCATCATGAGCGGTTGTATTTTGTCGTTGGTGGGATTAAAATTTCCGCTTTTCGACCTGTTAGTTGTGTAAGCATCTAACAATGGATTGGGAGGGCATGCTTTATAGCATTCCCGACAGTATCTTCAGGTGCTGATCCGGTCCGTGTTATCTGCCTATAGATGGCGAAGTAGATAAACATCGCATGACTGGCTGCAAAGTTGGTTGATAAGTCTACAGGCGAAAATAACCGTGAACTCAAAATGTCCCTGTCTGTACAGGCAAGGATGAACTCACGGAGAAAACAAACGGAGACGATTGAATGGCCCGTATTGCTGGCGTCAACATTCCGGATAACAAACATGCTGTTATCTCGTTGACCTACATATTCGGCATCGGCAAGACCACAGCTAAAAAGCTGTGTGAGACCACTGGCGTTAAGCCAGAAGCCAAAATCGCT
Organism: Endozoicomonas sp. ALD068; assembly: GCF_049310145.1. NCBI lineage: Bacteria > Pseudomonadati > Pseudomonadota > Gammaproteobacteria > Oceanospirillales > Endozoicomonadaceae > Endozoicomonas > Endozoicomonas sp. ALD068. The sequence goes on along the minus strand of NZ_JBLYNU010000004.1, from coordinate 4,527,754 downwards.
GATCTGAGCGAAGAGCAACTTGAGTCCCTGCGTGGTGAAATCGCCAAGCTGGACGTTGAAGGTGATCTGCGTCGTGAAATCAGTATGAACATCAAACGCCTCATGGACCTGGGTTGCTACCGTGGTATCCGCCACCGTCGCAGTCTGCCGGTTCGTGGTCAGCGTTCCAAGACGAATGCTCGCACCCGAAAGGGTCCTCGCAAGCCTATTCGTAAGTAAGTATCAATTAAGAATGGTTATACCGTTCTTATGAAACAGGATTTATTCTGATATGGCAAAGCCAGGTACTCGTTCACGTAAGAAGGTTAAAAAGCAGGTTGTTGACGGTGTTGCTCACATCCACGCTTCTTTTAACAACACTATCGTGACCATTACCGATCGTCAGGGCAACGCTCTGGCCTGGGCCACAGCCGGCGGTTCCGGTTTTCGTGGTTCTCGTAAGAGCACGCCGTTTGCAGCGCAGGTTGCTGCTGAGCGTGCAGGTCAGGCTGCCGCTGAATACGGTCTGAAGAATCTGGATGTCTGCGTGAAAGGACCTGGTCCTGGCCGCGAATCCGCTGTACGCGCACTGAACGCTTGTGGTTACAAGATCACTAACATCACTGATGTTACTCCGATCCCCCACAACGGTTGTCGTCCGCCTAAAAAGCGTCGTGTATAAGCAGGAGTCGGTATAAATGGCTAGATACATTGGTCCAAAGTGCAAACTGTCTCGTCGTGAAGGCACCGATCTCTTTCTGAAGAGTGGTGTTCGTGCACTCGAGTCAAAGTGCAAAGCAGAAATTGCTCCAGGTCAGCACGGTCAGCGTCGTGGCCGTCTTTCTGACTACGGTGTACAGCTTCGTGAAAAGCAGAAAGTTCGTCGTATCTACGGCGTACTGGAGAAGCAGTTCCGTAACTACTACAAGGCCGCTGATCGCAAGAAAGGTGCAACGGGTGCAAACCTCTTGCAACTGCTTGAGTCTCGCCTTGATAATGTAGTTTACCGCATGGGATTCGGTTCCACCCGTGCCGAAGCACGTCAGCTGGTAAGCCACAAAGCCATCCTGGTGAATGGAAAGACTGTAAACATTCCTTCCTACCAGGTTCAGCCTGGCGATGTTGTCGCCATCCGCGAAAAGGCTAAAAACCAGCTGCGTATCAACGCAGCCCTTGAACTGGCCGCTCAGCGTGGGTTTTCTACCTGGGTTGAGGTTGATGCCAGCAAAAAGGAAGGTACCTTCAAGGTGCTGCCCGAGCGGAGTGACCTGTCAGCTGACATCAACGAAAACTTGATCGTCGAGCTGTACTCCAAGTAAGGGATAGACAGTTAGGTGGGGTGTAACATCCATGCAGAATTCGGTTACTGAATTTCTTACTCCTAGACACATTGATGTCGAGGAAATTAGCCTGACGCGCGCTAAGGTAACTCTGGAACCGCTTGAGCGTGGTTTTGGACATACCTTGGGCAATGCTCTGCGTCGTATCCTTCTCTCTTCCATGCCCGGCTGTGCCGTGACAGAAGTTGAGATTGACGGCGTACAGCATGAATACAGTGCGATTGAAGGTGTTCAGGAAGATGTTATTGACATCCTGCTGAACCTCAAAGGTCTTGCCATTCGCATGACCGGCCGTGACGAAGCAACACTGAGTCTGACCAAGAAAGGTGCTGGCCCTGTGACTGCTGCGGATATCCAGTTGGACCACGATGTTGAAATCGTTAACCCGGATCATGTGATCGCCAATCTGAATGAGAAAGGCGACCTGAACATGCAGCTGAGGATAGCTCGTGGCCGCGGTTATGAGTCTGCTGACAGCCGTCATCAGGATGAAGATGAGACCCGTGCTATTGGCCGTCTGCAACTGGATGCCACCTATAGCCCTGTTTACCGCGTCTCCTATGTCGTTGAAAGTGCCCGTGTCGAGCAGCGTACCGACCTGGACAAGCTGGTTCTTGATCTGGAAACCGACGGTACTCTGGACCCGGATGAAGCCATCCGTCGTGCTGCAACCATTCTGCAGCAGCAGCTGGCTGTATTTGTTGATCTGGAAGGTGAGCCAGAGCCTGAGCCAGTTAAGGAAGAGGATGAAGTTGATCCTATCCTGCTGCGCCCTGTGGATGACCTCGAACTGACTGTTCGTAGTGCTAACTGTCTGAAGGCAGAAAACATCTACTACATCGGTGACCTGATTCAGCGCACTGAGGTTGAACTGCTCAAGACCCCGAACCTGGGTAAGAAGTCCCTGACCGAGATCAAGGACGTTCTGGCCTCTCGTGGTTTGAGCCTGGGTATGCGTCTCGACAACTGGCCACCGGCCAGCCTGAAGGGCGACGACAAGATTTCTGCTTAAGCAGCCATTGGCTTTTTCACTCACTCCAAAAGAGTGGGTGTAAGGCAAATGGTAGAATGAGGAAGTTTGTGCCATGCGTCATCGTAAGAGTGGCCGCAAGCTCAACCGGAACAGTTCACATCGCAAGGCGATGTTCAAGAACATGACTGCTTCCCTGGTAGAGCACGAAGTAATCAAAACAACACTGCCTAAGGCTAAAGAGCTGCGCCGTGTTGCAGAACCGCTGATCACCCTGGCTAAGGAAGACAGCGTAGCCAACCGTCGTCTGGCGTTTGATCGTCTCCGTAACAAAGAGACTGTTGGCAAGCTGTTCTCCGAACTGGGCCCTCGCTTCAAAGAGCGTCCAGGCGGCTATATCCGCATCCTGAAGTGCGGATTCCGTAAGGGTGACAATGCACCTATGGCTATCGTCGAGCTGCTGGATCGTCCAGCTGCTGAAGTGGAAGCTACTGAAGAGTAAGATTTTTACTCCTTCAAAAAAAACCGGACCTTGTGTCCGGTTTTTTTTTGAGGCTCCTAATGACAAGCCAACTTTGAATCGATTCAGCAGAAAATCACAGGGGAACCAGGCCATCTTTTCATTGTCTAAATTGTAAAGGCATTGCAGTTTTGCGAATGGGGGGGGTCTATGTCAAATCAGGGTATTGAAGCAAAACGTTCCATAGAAAAATACGCCAAATCAGAATGGACCGCCAGGGACACAGGTTGGATGTTCAGTCACATAGGTACAGGCATAGGTGCAGGGCTGCTTTACCTCCCCATAGTCGCCGGTAGTGGTGGTATATGGCCTCTTTTCTTCATGGCCCTGGTCAGTGGTCCCATCATATTTCTCACCCATAGAGGGTTAACCCGTTTCTGTTTGTCTTCCCGGAAACCTGATGGGGATATCAGCAGTATTGTTAGAGAGAACTTTGGTGATAAAGTCGGTCAGTGGTTGATGCTGCTCTGTTTTTTGTCGATGTTTCCTGTCCTGCTGCTTTATACCATTGGCATTGCGAATGTTAGTGAGAGTTTTCTGATAAATCAGCTCAAATGGGAAGGCCTAATAAACAGACCTTTGCTTGTTTTTTTGCTTGTCACGGGCATGATCGCGCTGTTTAGTGGCTCAGAGCAGAAAATGTTGAAGCTGATCAGCAGTCTGGTTTTTCCTCTGACTGTGGTGCTTCTGTGCGTAAGTCTGTATTTGATACCTCAATGGCGAATGGATTTTCTCCGTCAGGAAGTGCCCATGGTGGATATCGTTAAAACCTTTCTTCTGACGTTACCCGTGCTGGTATTTTCTTTCTACCATGCGGCTGTTTGTCCATCCTTTGCCCGATCGTACCGGCGTCAAATGCCTGAGCTTCATCAGTGCATCGCCAAGACCGACCAGATTCACTTCAGAAGCTCTCTGGTTTTACTGCTTATCACATTGTTCTTCGTGCTTTCGTGTGTATTGGCTCTGGCGCCAGAACAGATTGAGCTTGCGAAAGTTCAAAATCTACCAATTCTTTCCATCCTGGCTAATCAACCCGGTAATCGTTTATTTTCCAGTCTGGCACCTGTTATCGCTTTTGTGGCGATTTTAACTTCTTACTATGGTTTTTTTCTCGGCACTATTGAAGTGATCAATGGCTTTATTGGTGTGGGGCTGGAACGGTTCAGGCCGGGTGAGTTAACAACCCCTTCTGCCAGACCCAGACGCTTGAGTATTTTTCTGGTGGCCCTGGGATGCTGGATTGCAGGTGTTGGTGATTGGAGTATTCTTATGATCATGGATGCCATAGTAGCCCCCATAATGGCGATTATCCTGTTCTTTATTCCGGTCATAGGGCTCTACAGGTCTGCTGCTCTGAAACGATATCGCAAGCCTTTGAACGATTTTTTTGTGGTGATTTTTGGTGTGATTGTTGTGGCAGGATTTCTGGTTTCACAGCTAATAAAATAAAAAAAACCAGGTTCTCTCAAACTTGGCTTTATATACTAACAGGCTATATCAAGTGTTATGATTTTTATACTTGGTCCCTTGTATTATTTTTTCTTATTGTGAAATCGTTCTTATTGTGTGTTTGCCCTTGCTCCTATGGTTCGTACTATACGTATTAACGCTTACAAGAGAATTGATCTGGATCAATACTTTTCTTTTCAGGTAGGTGTTTTTCCATAAAAAATTGGTTCGTACTGCGAATTTAAGCTTCGACACGGCAAGCTTTATCAGTCCCTAAAAGGCTGCGAAATAAACAGTCAAATAAAATTGCAATAATCGCAAAATCAATTACGCCAGACACAAGATAAATCGTCAAAAGGTGAATTTATCTTGTGGGGTTCAACTACAAAGCTAGCCAAGATTGAAGGCGTAACCAGTCAAACTATGAGGCGCAAGATCGAAAGCGGTCACTACGAAAAAGTGAAGCAAACCAGTGGTGGTCACTTCCGCATATTCATTAACCAGCAGAGGAAGATATGCTATACAAGAGTGAGTTCTGGAAAGCAAAAATCCAGCATTGACACGCAAAAGCGTATCTTACTCAAAGAGCACCCTGATGCAGAATTTATCAGCGACATTGCCAGTGCTTTCAACTTTAAGCGAAAAGGACTGCAAACCATTCTGGAATCAGCGGTGTGCGGAAATCCAACCCATATTGTGGTTGCCACAAAAGATCGCCTTGCCCGATCAGGGTTTGGACTCATCAAATGGCTTGTTGAATTATCGGGAGGACACATCGAGGTTTTGGATGACCCGGATAACGCCAGTAAGTCATTCGACACCCAAGAGCTTATCGGTTTCATTACCTCATTCTGCAATAGCCACTACGGGAAGCGATCTGCTAAAAGACGCAAAGGACGCAAAGATAGTAGCGTCAAAAAAGATCAGGTTTTACCCAGAGAATAAGCAAGCCTATCACGATGCCCTGATACTCTATCGCAGGTCGTACAACCTTGCTGTTGAGCGTTTCCGCAACGATGACTATAAAGATGCCAGCGGAAAATTCATCAACATGCGACCTGCCATTAAAGCTCAAGTGGAGCAGGAGCAAAAAGAAAGTGGCAGGGCTTATAACTCGATTGTTTCTGATAATGGAACACTGGCGGCAGCGGCTACATTCAAAGCGGTCTGCAAGCACAACAAGAAGCTCAAGGGAGCTAAAGAGGGCTTTGCAGAAATCAGTTTCAAAAGCCGCAAAGGTAGCAGGCACTCATTCTCTATTGACCGTTTGCCAAAGGGGTTAAATCCCTGCGTACAGGCTCTTGGCAAGATTCACCTGACAGAAGATGTGCCAGCAGAAGCGATTGGCAAGTCTTGTGTCGTAACCTACGACAAAGGTCGCTGGTTCATTCAGGTTCAACAACATATTGAGCTAAATCCCGAAATCCAAGGGAAGGTTAGATGCGTTGGAGTTGACCCCGGAGTTCGCCCTTTGCCACTTGCTACAGCGAAAAAGAGGCGTTGATAGCGGGTGATAAGGTTGCAAAAACAAAGCTGTTCCCACTGATGAAGCAAGTGGACAGCTTGATCAGTCAAAAGCAAAAAATCCTGAACACTCAGAAGGGCGTTGAGTTCCCCGACATGCCCCAGTGGGCAAGAGATCGGATTATTCATTTCAACAGGGAAATTGACCGGCTGAAATGCAAAAAGGATGACATTGTTCTTGATCTGCATAACCGGCTGGCGTTCGAGCTGGTGTCGAACTACGATGTTGTATTTTTGCCAACCTTTGAGACAAGAGGTATGGTCACACGCAAAGATAAGAAGGTTCGCACCATTCGCCGTAACACCTGCCGCCAGATGCTTGACCTCAATCACTACCAATTCAAAAAGCGGCTTAAGTGGTACGCAAAAAAGTATGGAAAGCATGTAGTTGATTGCAACGAAGCCTATACATCCAAGACTCGATCATGGAGCGGGACCATTGACGAAAAATTAGGTTCTTCCAAGGTTATTAAGGGTGAGGGCTTCACCGTTGATCGTGACATCAACGGTGCCAGAAATGTCTTTCTTAAGTGTTTGACAAGGTAGCTTGAACCTTAGCCATAACAGCGAGCGTTGCGCTCGTTGCGGTTTTAATCAAGAGGTGGTATTCATTGCAATAACGGATGAGTTGATCACCGGTTATTCATAAAGAGGAAAGAGTGTCTTCTTTCCTCTCGGAGGATCAGGTAGATCCAAGTTTCTTGACCTTGACTTCATTTTCTTCTTCAGAGGGGTTGGGCAACAGTTCGCCACTTTTGTGCATACGTTCCATCTTGCCATTTATGGCAGCTCCGGCCGCGATTTCCATCACATCGTAATATACGTTGCCTTCCACATGGGCCTCGGCTGATAGCTCAAGCTTTTCAGTAGCATAAACGTCACCAGTTACACGACCATTGATGACTATTTGGGCGGCAGTAATATTACCCTCTACACGACTGCCGGCAATCAGTTGAAGTTTGCCATCGTTGGAGCTGACATTGCCCTTGATCTTACCTTCAACATGAACGATGCCACGGAAACGGATGTCTCCTTCAACTTCTGTGCCTGCAGCTATCAGAGTGATGGTGTCATCATTTCTGGTGCTGCTGACCAAACTGTTTTCTGAGCTGTTCTTGCCCCACATAGTGAACTCCTTAGAGTGCTTAACCCGAGATGCCCGAAACGAAAGAAAAAGTGGTATGCGTCCAGCTGACTGAAAACGGAAGACCCTTTTTCAAGGCAAAACTTTAAGGGGAGAATCATCCTTCATTGCGCCTTCAGCTTCAATCTGTAAACGCTATCGATATCCGAAAGAGTGCTCCCGTCGAATCCGACGGGAGTGAATTCCATTAGCCCGTCAGGGCTGATATTGGTTCTCTGTTATTGATCAGGTGACTTTAGCATCAGCTTCAGGAAGCGACCGGTATGGGAAAATTCGTTGTCAGCCACAACTTCAGGCGTGCCCTCGGCAATGATCTGACCTCCACCATCACCTCCCTCGGGTCCCAGATCGACGATCCAGTCTGCTGTTTTGATGACATCGAGATTGTGCTCAATCACTACCACGGTATTCCCGCGATCTCTTAGCCTGTGCAACACTGCCAGTAACTGTTCAATATCGTGAAAGTGCAGGCCTGTAGTTGGCTCATCAAGAATGTACAGGGTCTTGCCGGTATCCCTTTTGGAAAGTTCCTTGGCCAGTTTCACCCGCTGTGCCTCACCGCCGGAGAGTGTGGTAGCATTTTGTCCCAGATGAATATACGACAAACCAACATCCATCAGAGTTTGCAGTTTACGTTTAACGGCAGGAATCGGTTCAAAGTATTCCAGAGCTTCCTCGACGGTCATTTCCAGAACTTCATGAATATTCTTGCCTTTGTATTTAACGTCCAGCGTTTCACGGTTGTATCGTTTGCCCTTACAGACGTCACAGGGCACATAAATGTCAGGCAGGAAATGCATCTCTACCTTTATGACACCGTCGCCCTGACAGGCTTCACAGCGACCCCCTTTAACGTTAAAGCTGAAACGTCCGGGCTTGTAGCCACGGGAACGGGCTTCCTGGGTTCCGGCAAACAGTTCACGAATCGCGGTAAAAATGCCTGTGTAGGTAGCTGGGTTGGACCTTGGAGTCCGACCAATAGGGCTTTGGTCAATGTCGATGCATTTATCGAAGTGGTCCAGACCGCTGATTTTCCTGTGCTTTGATGCCGTTAAAGTAGTGGCAGCATTCAAGACCTGGGCAGCAATAGGATAAAGAGTACTGTTGATGAGGGTGGACTTTCCTGAGCCGGAAACGCCTGTTACACAAGTCATCAGCCCCACCGGGATTTCCAGGGTGACATTTTTCAGGTTGTTGCCGGTGCAGCCCGTGAGTTTAAGTCGTTTCTTTTTATCCGCTGGTGTACGCTGTTCAGGTATCGCGATTTTTTTAGTGCCAGTCAAATATTGGCCTGTGACCGATTTTTCGTTGTCCATAATCTGGGCAGGTGTGCCCTGGGCAATAATTTCACCGCCATGAACTCCGGCACCCGGACCGATATCAATCACGTGGTCGGCAGTGCGAATGGCGTCCTCGTCATGTTCTACAACAATCACTGTATTACCCAGGTCGCGGAGACGGGTCAGTGTATTCAGTAGACGTTCGTTATCTCGCTGGTGCAAACCAATACTGGGCTCGTCCAGAATATACATAACGCCAACCAGGCCAGCACCAATCTGACTGGCCAGTCGAATGCGCTGGGCTTCACCTCCTGAGAGGGTATCCGCACTGCGATCTAGTGTCAGGTAGTTAAGACCCACGTTCACCAGGAAGCTCAGACGATCACAGATCTCTTTCAGAATTTTTTCTGCAATCTCACCTTTCTGGCCGGGAAGACTGAGTTGTTCGAAATAAGCAAGCGCACGTTCTACCGGTAGTTTCACCAGATCGGGCAGTGTTTCATCTTCGATAAAGACGTGTCTTGATTCCTGACGGAGACGAGTGCCTTTACAGCTTGGGCAGTGCTGGGTACTCAAATACTTGGAAAGCTCTTCACGCACAGACTGGGATTCTGTCTCACGGAAACGGCGTTCAAAGTTGGGGATAATGCCTTCAAAACGATGGCGCTTTTTATAAACATCGCCCCGATCGTTGACGTAACTGAAATCAATCTGCTCTTCGCCGGAGCCATGAAGAATAATCGTCTGTTGCTCCGCAGTAAGATCATCAAAAGCGGTATCAATATCAAAGCCGAAGTGTGCAGCCAGTGACTTTAAGAGGTGAAAGTAATAGACGCTGCGGCGATCCCAACCACGAATGGCGCCTTCCGCCAGGGTTAATTCCGGGTGCTGGACAATACGGTCTTCATCAAAAAACTGCTTGACCCCCAGACCATCACAGGTGGTGCAGGCCCCCGCCGGGTTATTGAACGAGAACATGCGGGGCTCCAGTTCATTGATGCTGTAGCCGCAAGACGGGCAGGCAAAGCGGGCTGAATACACAATGTCCTGCTCCTCCGCGTCCATAAAGCTGACTGCTGCCAGCCCGTCGGTCAGTTCGAGAGCTGTTTCGAAAGATTCTGCCAGACGCAACTGCAGATCTTCTCTTACCTTGAAGCGATCAACCACCACTTCGATAGTGTGCTTCTTCTTTTTGTCCAGCTCAGGTGGGTTATCGAGGTCGGTGACAATGCCATCAATGCGGGCTCGAATAAAACCCTGGGCTCTCAGTTCGCTGAAGACATGGAGGTGTTCACCTTTTCGATCCCTGACCACAGGTGCCAGCAACATCAGTTTGGTACCTTTTGGCAATGCCAGTACCTGATCCACCATCTGGCTGACGGTCTGGGCTTCCAGGGGTAAGTGATGCTCTGGGCAGCGGGGTGTACCGGTTCTGGCAAAAAGCAAACGAAGATAGTCGTATATTTCAGTAATGGTGCCGACTGTCGAACGAGGGTTATGGCTGGTGGACTTCTGCTCAATGGAAATGGCAGGAGACAAACCCTCGATGTGATCGACATCCGGCTTTTCCATCATCGAGAGAAACTGTCGTGCATAGGCAGACAGAGATTCCACATAGCGACGCTGACCCTCGGCATAAAGGGTATCGAAGGCCAGGGACGACTTTCCTGATCCGGAAAGACCGGTAATGACAATCAGGCTGTCCCGGGGCATATCGAGATCGATGTTCTTCAGGTTATGGGTTCTTGCACCCCTTACGGTGATTGTGTCCAAAGCCAGTCCCTCAGTACCATCTGTCAGGCAAAGGAGCAATTATATAGGCTTTGCTTGCGCAAACCCATGTTAAGTAAATGGCTAGCTGGTTTCACCTGTCTGGACGGTGGCTTTTTCTATCCTTACGAGTTTAAACCAGAGCACTTTAAGCTAAAATCGTGTGATATTTTGGCTGCAGATATTATATTGTTCGCCTGAAGAAACATCGTTGAAGATCCTGCTGACAGTCCTTACACGTATACCCTGACACTAATTCGAAAGTAATGGAGCAATTTGAATGTTTACAGGCATTGTTCAAGGCATGGCCAAAATTGGCCGTGTGGATGACCACGATGGCATCCGAACCTTTGACATTGAGTTCCCGGAAGGCTTTTGCCAGGGGCTGAATGTAGGGGCCAGTGTTGCGGTGGACGGCGTTTGTCTTACGGTAACAGAAATTATCAGTCCGACTCTGGCCAGATTTGATGTTATTTTGCAAAGCTTACGTGTAACGACATTAGGAGATCATGTCACTGGTCAGGCCGTGAATGTCGAGCGAGCAGCAATGGATGGGGCGGAAATTGGCGGACACCCTCTTTCTGGACACATCGACTTTCGGGCTCAGATTCTTGAAGTTGAAGAGATCGAGGGAAACTGCCGTATGCGGTTTGCATACAGCAATGAATGGGGGCAATACATTTTCCCTAAAGGGTATATAGCGATTAATGGATGCAGCCTAACCTTATCCGATGTCGACAAGAAGAAAGACTGTTTTGAAGTCTGGTTGATTCCTGAGACCCGAAGAGTCACAACATTCAATGCTAAAAAAGCAGATGATTGGGTCAACATTGAAATTGAGCGTGGTACGCAGGTGATCGTCGACACCATTAAAGACACGCTCGAAAAGCAACTGGGCGCTCTTTATCCTTTACTGGAAGCATTAATGGAAGAAAAAAATATTAACTTAACAGAGTCACTGACCACGAGCCTTGCGCAAACAGATCACGTCCGGCGCTGATTCAGCTCACTTCTACCCGGAAAGGGCCTGAAAACAGAGGAACCAGTGATTTGCAGCAGCCAGAGAGCCCTGCAATCCAGGGCTTTCTGTTCTCAGTGCTGAAGTTGAGTCAGGCGCCATCGAGCTTCAAAAACTGTCTTACCCGAGGTGAATCCGGATTGGTAAAGAACTTCTCTGGCGGACATTTTTCAATCAGAATACCTTTCTCCAGGAACACCACCTGGCTTGAAACGTTTCTGGCAAACTCCATTTCGTGTGTGACCACCACCATGGTGTAACCCTCTTTCGATAACGCCTGCATCACGGTCAGAACCTCATCAACCAATTCAGGATCAAGGGCTGAGGTGGGTTCATCAAACAGCAATACCTCTGGTTCCATAGCCAGTGCACGGGCGATAGCGACCCTCTGTTTTTGACCGCCCGATAGCATATTTGGATAGCTGTCGAGTTTATGGGACATACCAACTTTTTCTAACTGCACTCTGGCGATTTTTTCCGCCTCCGCTTTTGGCATTTTCTTAACATGTAACAGGGCTTCCATGACATTCTTGAGCACAGTGAGATGAGGCCAGAGATTGAAGCTTTGAAACACCATACCGATACGCTCGCGAATCCTGGCGAGCTCTTTGTATTTGAGCGGTTTCCTGGTAACAGGATTGATACCTATGCGCTCATCACCCAAATGGATGCTGCCTCGTTCCGGTTGTTCAAGCCAGTTCATACAACGAAGCAGGGTCGACTTACCTGAACCGGAAGAACCCAGAATACTGACAACGTCGCCCTTTTTGATGGTGAGGTTAATGTCTCTCAGCACCTCGATGCCATCAAACTGTTTGGACAGGTTCACCACCCTTACAATATCCCGGGCATTGGATTCGGTTTTTGGGTACTGGACAGGCAGTTCTACCACAGGTGCGCTTTCCTGAGCGGTTTTCGGGGTTTCAACTGGCTTGGTGAGAATCTTTTCATTAAGCATGGCTTAGCCCTCTATCCTGAACTTTATTAAGTGTGATTTTGCTGACCTGTTCGATGGCGATACTGATAATCCAGTACAGGGCAATAGCCACAATAAATGCGTTAAGCGGAATAAAGTAGGTTGATTGAATACTGTTAGCGGCCGCTGTGATCTCACCAACGGTAATAATGCACAGAAAGGCGGTGTCTTTCAGGCAGATGATCAGCTGATTGGCAATGAGCGGCACGGATCGAAACAGCACATTGGGCATGATAATGCGGGTAAAGGTCTTGAATCTGGAGAAGCCACAAGCCTGGGCTGCTTCCGTCAAGCCTGAATCCAGTCCTTTGCGAATACCTCTGAAGATCTCGCAGAAATAGGTGCCATGATAAAGGCATAAAGAGATCAGCCCCGCAGTAAAGGCATCCATGCGGATTCCGACCTCTGGCAACCCGTAATACAGCAGATAAGCCAAAATCAGGAAGGGCAGGGTGCGCATCATATTGATGATCAGGATTACGCTGCCTTTAACACCTTTTGAGCCATTTTCCAAGGTGTAGAGAAGGGTCACACCCAGGATGAAACTTGCGATTGATCCCGCCAAAAACAGTATAAAAGTATTACCAAAACCTGAAATAAAGATGTCTCTTTGCTGCCAGATTATTTCCCATTCAGCCATGATTACTCCTTATTATCAGCCAGCCAGGTAGTTAGCCTTTTTCTCGGCCATTTGTTGTAATTTGATTAGCACACCTATGATGCACATATAGAGAATGCCAGCACACAGAATAGGAAGTAGAGGTTCATAGGTGACGGCTGCGATTCGGTTGGTAACACGAGTCAGATCAACAACGCCAATCACGGCAATCGCCGGGCTGCCTTTGATTAAGAAAGACATCTCGTTGACCAGTGCGGGCAGGCTCATGACCACCATTTGAGGGAACATGATGCGCCTAAAATAGATCAGTCGTCGCATACCCAGAGCTTCAGCGGCCTCTTTCTGCCCACTGGAGAAGTTAAGGAATGCATTTCTCCAGATCTCGGCATTAAAGGCAGAGGTATTCAGGGTTAAACACAAGATGGCCGAGAAGTGTTTATCGAGATTGATGCCAAAAGACGGAAAAGAGAGGAAGATGAACAAGGCTAATGTCACCAGTGGTGTGGCTCTTGCCCAGCTGACATAGACACCTAATATCTGATCGACAATTGGCAGTTTCGCCATACGAATAAGCGCTATCACGAGCCCGAAAACCACCCCCAGGGCGATGGATACCATTGATATCCATGCCGTGGTCCATGCCCCCTGAAGCAATTGCATCCATCCGTAGTGATCCATAAATACCTACCTGTCTGCAGCAGTATTAACGTTGATTTTTTAAGTAAGACCAGGGCGATAGGAGTAGTCGTTTTTAAGCCCTGGTCATTACTGAACTGTGAGGAGTGGTTTACCGGACTGCAGTCAATTTATGGTACTGTTCAACTGAAACGATGGCGTTGGTTGGCAGTTCATCAAAGGATTCACCGAACCATTTTTCCTGCAACTCAGCCATACGACCTGTCTCTTTTAAGTGTGCAAAGAAGTCGGTCAGATAGGCCAGCAGTTCAGGGTTGTCTTTGGGTACAGGCCAGCTTACAAAGCCGGGGCCGGATACAGCTTCACCTTTCTTGAATACCTTGGGCTTGGTTTTTACCAACTCATTTATATTGACGATACTGTTGATCACGTAATCGATGCGACCATTTGCCAGGTCGGCGTAGGCTTCAGGGTATGATTGATACTCAACCACTTTTCCTAGTTTCTTATCCTGGGCTTCAAGCATGGTTTTCAATTCGGGAAGCCTTTCCAGTAGTGCGCTGCCTGCCTGCAAGCCAACTGTTTTTCCATCCAGATCTGCAATCGTGTTTACGCTGTCGTCTTTTGCCCGGGCGACGAAATAGTGCTGTGCGGAGGCGATGGGTGGGGTGAAATCGAATGCTTTGAGGCGAGCGTCAGTAATGATTGCACCGGTAAGGGCAAGGTCATACTGACCTGCGGAAACGGATGCCAGAAGACCTGTCCAGGGCAGAATCTCCTGCTTTACTTTAAAGTCGGAGTAGTCGCGCAGTTCATCCAGAAGATCTTTATTTATCCCGGTTGGCTTGCCTTTATCGATAAAGTTGAACGGAGAGTAGTTATCCTCTGTCGCAACCTTTATTCCCTTGCTGGCAAAAGATGGCGACTCATCGGCAACAACCATACTGGACATGCCTATAGTCATCGTTGCTGCGGCAACGGCTACCCATTTTCTAAGTTTTATTCCATGTCTCATAATTTGTTACTTGCTGTGATTTGTGAACGCCTTCACTTTAGAGATGAGATAGATAGTTGGGTTAGAGCCAATTTTCCGTGCTGATTGGGACAGTGGTTAGAATATAAGATAAATACGACTAATTAAGTATATTGGCTTGCTTTTTGCTGTGGTGAATCGAATGCAATGAATAAAAATATCCAAAAGGTTGACTCCATGGGGATAAATTACAGCTGTTTCATTGAGTTTGATTCGAAGAGAAGTTTGCAGGAGCAGGTAAGAGAGTATCTTGTTAAAGCAATACTCGAAGGTGTGTTCTCTGCCGATGAGGCGCTGCCTTCCTGCCGTAAGCTTTCAAGTCAATTGAAGGTGTCACGCAATACTGTGTCACTGGTCTACGAAGCACTGTCAGATGACGGTTACCTGATAAGTAAGCCAAGAAGCGGTTATTACCTGTCGGAAAAATATTCCACCAGACTTGAAGAGGTGGAACAGGAGTTGAACCATTTTGAGGCAGACAACCCTGCCAATGCCGCAAACTGGAGCCGTCGATTCAAGGTTTCTACAGATGCTTTCCCCCGTATAGTTAAACCCTCCCACTGGAGCTGTTATCAATATCCCTTTATCTATGGGCAACCAAGCATTCAAGATTTTCCTCTGGCGCAGTGGCGAGAATCCACTCGTAAGGTGATAGCAGACCCGAAAGATCATAGCTGGCTGTGTGACAAAGTTGATAAGGATGTAGAGTTATTGGTAGAGCAGATCCGAACCCGGGTACTCCCACAGCGAGGCATTCACGCCAGGAGCGATGAGATTCTCATTACCGTTGGCTCACAGAACGCGCTCTATTTGCTATCCAGGATGTTAATGGATAAACACACTCGAGTAGGGGTGGAAAACCCTGGCTATAAAGAAGCTAACAATATTTTTAGTTTGGCCCGGGCACAGCTTCATCCGCATACTGTTGACCAGAGCGGGCTGGTGCTTAACGAGCTGTCATCCAAGTGTGATTATTTCTATGTTACACCGAGTCATCAGGCTCCAACGGGCGTGACCATGAGTAAGCAACGCCGACATGACCTTTTGCAATTAGCGCAAAAGAGTGACGCCATCATTATAGAAGATGATTACGACTCAGACAGCAACTCCGAATGGAACCCCTTGCCTGCACTAAAGGCATTGGATAAAGACAACCGTGTTGTCTACGTCAGTAGTTTTTCCAAGACATTGGCACCTGGTCTACGCCTTGGTTATATCGTTGCTCCGGAAGAGTTGATCTATGAGTTACGAACACTGCGTCGTTTAATGTATCGCCACCCGCCAAGCCGGGTGCAAATGGAAATGGCGCATTTTATCTCACAGGGTTATTACGATAGCTTCCTGCGACGTTTCAAAGACAATACACGCCAGCGCTGGCACGAGATTAATGAAGCGGTTGAGCGCTATCTTCCCGATTGTAAGCGATTGGCCAAGGGTAACTATTGCAATGCGTTGTGGTTAGAAACACCCGACCGAATAAGCAGTCAGCGACTGGCGTCCAGAGCATCTCAACGGGGGGTTCTGATAGAAACAGGATATTCGCATTTCATGGGGCAGGAACAAGCTAACCCTGAAACCAATAGTTTTTTCAGGCTTGGCTTTCATGCCATCGATAAGGCGCTCATTACCCCCGGGGTTGAACAACTGGCAAGCGCCCTGGAAGGTTAGGCTTTATATAGATTTTTCCTTTTGGAGGTGTCAACGCCAAGACCATTGTCCTGGCGTTTTTTGTTCAGGTTTTAATCAAAGTCCGAGAGTACCTGGCTAATAATGGCCACACCCTGGGCAATCTCATTGGGTTTAATGATAAGAGGCGGCGCTACGTGAATACGGTTGTTCACTATAAAAGAAAGTAGGCCCTTGTCGGTTAATCTGGCTTTAATGGAGGCCATTTTCTCATTGCTTAAAGGCTCTCGTGTTGTCCTGTCTTCGACCAGCTCCAGAGCCCAGAACATGCCCTTGCCACGAATGTCGCCAATGCTGTTGTGTTTTTCCATCAGGTCGATTAATGCGGGTCCCAAAACCGTGTTTCCTACCTCATCGGCATAGCGAACAATGCCTTCCTCTTCCATTGCATCCAGAGTTGCGACAATGGCGGACATGGCCAGTGGGTGGCCAGAATAGGTGAGGCCGCCCATAAAGAAGTGGCTCTTGAAATATTCGGATATTGGCTCGCTTACAACAACGCCGCCAGCAGGAACGTAGCCTGAGTTAACCCCTTTGGCAAAGGTGATCAGATCCGGAATAACGTTAAAGTGCTCAAAAGCAAACCAGCGGCCAGTGCGACCAAATCCCACCATCACTTCGTCGAAGATCAGTTGTATACCATGTTCGGTGGCCAGATCTCTAACCCCTTGTAGATAGCCTTCCGGTGGTAAAAGAAAGCCTGCTGTGCCCGGGATTGTCTCCAGAAGAATGGCGGCAATGGAATCTGGTCCTTCGCATTCAATCACTCGTTTCAGGTGCTGCAGAGCTCGCTCACATTCCTGTTCTTGCGTCTTTGCATTGAACTCGGTGCGATAAAGATAAGGGTTAAAAAAGTGTACATGCCCGCGGCTGTATTCATTGGGTACACGACGAAAATCACCTGTGGCAGCGATCGCTGAGCCGGTATTGCCATGGTATGAGCGGTAGGCAGAAAGCACCTTGTCACGACCGGTAAATTGTCTTGCCATGCGAATCGCATTTTCATTGGCATCAGCACCAGCGTTAGTAAAAAACACCTTATTGAACTTAGCCGGTGCTCTATCCAGTATGCGCCTGGCTGCTTCACCCCGGGCAAGGTTTGCTGTTGCCGGAGCTATGGTCACCAGAGATTCAGCCTGGGCCTTGATGGCATCAATCACCTTTGGGTGCTGATGCCCAATATTGGTGTTCACCAACTGGCTACTAAAATCCAGGTACTGCTTTCCTTCGAAATCCCAAAGGCTAGATCCCTGTGCACCGGCAATGGCTACCGGTGTTGCTGACTCTTGTACCGACCAAGAGTGGAATACATGTTTATCCAATTCCACGACATGATGATTTGATACATCTGATCCCAATACATCCATTTTAATTCTCCAGTGGGGTAAGGATTGAGTCTTTGTTTGTGATTTGCAGTTATCTTGGCGAGAAACATAAAAAAGGATGTAGGGACAGTTTAAAAAAAGCCTTGTGTCAGGGCGGCTGTTGGCGCTACTGACTCAGACAATCTGAAAAACTGGCTCTATAGGATAGGTCGTGGGCTGATTACATTGATGGCCTTCAGAAGCAATGTGTAATGTTTAACGGAATTGATGATGGGCTTAGCAACGGTATTTGTTTTGTTTGCCGGGTTGGTAAGGGGTTACAGTGGCTTTGGATTTGCCATTATTGCTGCCCTGTGCCTGAGTCTTGTCTATTCCCCCTTTGATGCCATTGCTATTGCTCTGACACTCGATCTGCTCAGTAGTCTGTGTCTGTTGCCGGGCGCCAGGAAGCAGGTTAATCGACGTCTGCTGACCATGCTTTCACTGGGCATGCTAGGCGCAATACCGGTCTCGCTTTTGTTTATTTCGGTCATATCTGCACATGAACTGAAGATGATGATTGCAGGCTTCTCATTGATTGCCGGTACTTTGATCATGTTTGATCTGCGGTTCACCTGGCTTAACCATCGCTATGCCATGCTTGCTGGTGCATTGTCAGGTTTTGGCATGACAACGGCTTCAGCGGGCGGTCCACCACTGGTTTTGTATCTGTTAAACCTGTCGTTAAAGGCCAGTGAAATCAGAGCAACGGCGATACTGTTTTTTATCCTGAGTTCAGCGACATCACTGTTGGGTTTGCTTTATGTCGATGCTATCTCGGCCCGGTCTGTTCAGTTCAGCCTGGTTCTTTTTCCTGTTGCCATGCTGGGCAGTTTATTGGGAAAGAAGTTGTTTGATTTATACCCGGATTCATCACCAAAAAACACGGTAGCGCCCATTTTGATGATGTTGGCACTGCTCACAATCATGATTTAACAAGGAAAACATGATGAAGAAAATCGCATTTATTACTGGCGCGACCTCTGGTTTTGGTAAAGCTGCTGCACACAGATTTGCCAAAGAGGGGTGGTCGCTGGTTCTTTCGGGGCGTCGTTTAGAGAGACTTTTGGACCTCAGGGAGACACTGGATGTTCCTGTGCATGTGATGCAACTGGATGTACGCGATTCAGAAGCCGTCAAGAAAGCAGTAGCGTCGTTGCCAGAGGAATTTTCAGCAGTAACGGCTTTGGTCAACAACGCAGGACTGGCACTGGCTCCCCAGGGAGCACCCGAGGTTGATCTTAATGACTGGCATACCATGATAGACACCAACGTTACTGGCCTGGTCAATGTCACGCATGCACTGCTGCCTGCCTTAATCAAGTCTGGGGCAGGCGCTACTATCATCAATGTAGGTTCGATTGCAGGTCAATGGCCCTATCCGGGAAGCCATGTTTATGGTGCAAGTAAGGCATTTGTTAAGCAGTTCAGTTATAACCTGAGGTGTGATCTGCAGGGGACAGGTGTGCGTGTTACGGACCTGTCGCCAGGCATTGCAGAGACCGAATTCACCCTGGTTCGTACCAAGGGAAACCAGGAGGCATCTGATAACCTGTACCGTGGCACCACGCCTTTGAGCGCAGAAGATATTGCCGAGCAAATGTTCTACATCGCAACCTTGCCGGAACACATCAATATCAACCGTGTTGAGGTGATGCCAACACGTCAGGCCTGGTCTCCATTTGCTATCGACCGTGATCAGTAGAGGGTGTCGCAAAAGGTCAATTAAAACGCTTCAAGCTTCAAACCGTCATCTCCGCGAAGGCGGAGATCCACTGTTCGTGGTGGGTTCCCGCCTGCGCGGGAACGACGATCTTGATATATCCTGCTGACCATACCCTTTTGCGACACCCTCAGTAGGGGGGGATAAAAAAGCCCCCAATATTGATGAGGCTTTTGCGACACCTTCTTGATGATCGGGGCTGAAGACTGTCTATGACAATACCGTGCATGCACTTAAACTGAACTGACTTTGTTTTCGGGTTACTCGTGATCAAGGACATGAATGGGCAGAATGTCTTTGGTTGCCGGAGTTAATCTGACTGGTCTGGGCATAGGTGGCCAGGGAGAGCCAAGCTTCCAGGCATAGGCAAATTTAGCCTGGCTGCTGGACAGGCGAGTCGCTATGAAATACTCGTTGTGTCCGTCATGATGCAGATGAGTAACGCCCTGTTTTGGCAGTTTGAAAACCAGTTCGCCTGCAGAGTCGATCATCGGAGGGTTCATGCCGGCGTTTCTTGGATAGTGATAACAGGTTTTAAAGTACTGGTTAGGCTCGAAGTCGCTCATCGCTATGCTGAAATAACTCATATCTTCTTTGGTAGCTTCTTTGTGATTGGGTTTCAGCGCTACCTGATAGGGAGTGAGGGTCAGAATGTTGGCTCTGTATACCATTTCCGGAAGCGCAACATTAAAGGCTTCTGCCAGATCAATACCACTGACTTCATGGGGAAATACCATATTGTTTCTGCTGAACCAGGCGTTGCATTGGTCGTGAATATCTTTTAATAGGTTTTTATTCACCTCTTTGACTTCCAGGATGGGGTTACAGACAGCCGCTTTTTTTGTGCCCTTCAGTTGCAAGAGGGTCCCTTTAAATTCGATTATTTCGCCTTTCGGGTCTACCGAAGGGGCAAGCCTGACATCAACGGAGTGATGGTTTTTTAACGCCGCCTCCTTTTTGTAGGTGATGACGGGCAATTGCAACGAGTGCTCCTGATTTTCAACATCCCCGGAGTAGTTTGAACCACCTGAATAGGAAGTCTCAATTAACAGCAGCAAACCGCCCACAAAAACCACTCCAGAGGAAAGAAGCGCATAGCGAAGCGTTCTGTCGTTAGCGGCCTCTGCTGGCTTGGGAGTTGCCAATGTGAAAGCAATTACCGCCATCATGAAAAGTGGTAAATGACCGAAGCGTCGGGCAGGGTATATCATGTTGATCAATCCTCTTTTTTTATTGCTTGGGCTACCTGTAAGCGGCCTCAGGTCTGGCAGACTTCTTGTTCATGGTTGTAATGATTCCACCGGAACGATTAAAAATAGCTGATTTTCGGGAAGTTGCAGGTAAATGTAAGTTTTTTTTTCTATTTTTAAATCCAATGGGCATATTGTCTTTCGGCGACTCCTTTCTTCAAAAGTTTTTCCTGATAAAATAAGCCGCTTGCAATGTTATATAAGAAGTCAGGAATGTCTCCGCAGGAACTGAAATCAACGGTCTCACTGTCACTGGTGTTTGTATTCAGGATGTTTGGCCTGTTTATGGTACTGCCTGTTCTGGTCCTTTATTCCGAAGACCTGCAGGGGGCCACTCCAGCCCTGGCCGGCTTTGCGATTGGTGCTTATGGATTAACCCAGGCGGCTCTGCAAATTCCCTTTGGCTGGATGTCAGACCGGTTCGGGCGCAAGCCGGTTATCATAGCCGGTATGATGATCTTTATGCTGGGCAGTCTGGTTGCCGCTCAGGCCGACTCTATTCACGGAGTCATTTTCGGTCGGATTCTTCAGGGTGCTGGTGCGGTATCCGGGGCTGTCACCGCACTTCTGGCTGATTTGACCCGTGAGCAGTACCGTACCCGGGCCATGGCGGTATTTGGTATCAGTATCGGATTCTCATTCTGCATCGCCATGTTACTGGGCCCTCTTTTTGCCGACTGGTGGGGGCTGGAGGGGCTTTTTGGCAGTAATGCTGTAATGGCCGGATTGAGCATTCTGATTCTATTGTTCATGGTGCCAACTCCGGTAGTGACCCGGACTGATCTGAACACCAAAGTCAGTATCAAAGATGTGGGCAATGTTATAGGTAATCGGGAAATGCTCAGGTTGATGGCCGGTATCTTTACCCTGCATTTCACCTTGATGGCCCTGTTCGTATTCCTGCCTCAGATGCTGGAAGACACCCTTGGGATGGCCCGGGAAAATCATGGCTGGATTTACGTGGTGGCACTCTCGGTCTCTTTTGTGATGATTGTACCGGTGATTATTTTCAGTGAAGCCAAACGTCGCCTGAAACAGTGCTTTGTTGGCGCTGTCACTGTCCTGCTGGCAGCCATTGCCGGTATGTGGCGTGCCGAAAGTGTTTTGCTGGGAATATTCCTGTTTTTTGCTGCATTCAATTTTCTGGAAGCTACACTACCTTCTCTGGTCAGTAAATTATCGTCGGCAGGCACCCGGGGAACCTCCATGGGCGTATATTCAACCAGTCAGTTCCTGGGGGCTGCTCTGGGTGGAAGCCTTGGTGGACTCGCCTTTCAGTACTGGGGAGCGACCGGTGTCATGATGGTTTGTGCAATCCCTACTGCACTCTGGTGGTTATTGTCTGTTACCATGAAGCAACCTCCTTATGTCAGCAGTATGGTGATGGCCCTCGACTCCTCCATGAGCCTGGATGCCCGTGCTATTGGCAGGGAACTGGCCATTATTCCCGGGGTTGAGGAAGTGACTGTCCTGGACAGTGAGAGAACCGCCTATCTTAAGGTGGACAGAAAAATAGTGGATATGACCGCGCTGCGCCAATACGGTGAGTGCTGACATAAATGAATGAGAAAGCGACAACCAGGAGCCTGTTTTCATTCCTGTGAGGATGAAAAGGGTTCATGTTAAAAATTACTGGAGAAACTGATGGCACGAGGTGTTAACAAGGTCATTCTGATCGGCAACCTGGGCAATGATCCGGATGTCCGTTTTACCCCGAATGGCAGCGCTGTAGCCAACCTGAGTGTTGCGACCAGTGAGTCCTGGAAAGATCGTAACACCGGCCAGCCACAGGAAAAAACCGAATGGCACCGGGTGGTCATTTTCGGCAAGCTGGCTGAAATTGCTCAGCAATACCTGCGCAAGGGTTCCAAGGTTTACATTGAAGGTAAACTGCAGACCCGTAAGTGGCAGGATCAGTCCGGGCAGGATAAGTACACGACAGAAGTTGTTGTTGACGGTTTCAGTGGCCAGCTGCAAATGCTGGATGGCCGTCAGGACGGAATGGCTATGCCTGCGGGTGGTGGCGAGTTCCAGCCAAGAGCTGCACAACAGCCTGCTCCTCAGCAACAATACAATGCACCCCAGCAGCCGATGCAACAGCAGGCGCCTGCAGCCGCTCCACAGCAGCCGCAGCATCAGCCTCAGCAACATCAGCCTCAGCAACATCAGCCTCAACAGCGTCCTGCTCCGCAGCAGCAACCTCAGCAACAGCCTCAGACTGCGCCAGCAGGTGGCTTTGACGACTTTGATGATGATATTCCGTTCTAGCAGCCTGTCGGACTTAAGACTGTCCTACTGTGGTTGCAATAAATTGGTCTAAAAATCCCTGTTTCTTCGTCAAATAGCTCGCTATTCTCCTCAGAAACAGAGATTTTTATCCTCAATTTCTTGCAATCCTCGCTACGGACGCTTAAGTCCGACAGGCTGCTAGGAGCCTGACCGAGAATAGACTGCCCTACTGCGGCGGCAGCAAATTGGTCTGAAAATCCGCTTTTGTTCGTCAAATAGCTCGCTATTCTCCTCACAAAACCGAATTTTCATCCTCAATTTTCTGCCGTCCTCGCTACGGGCGCTATTCTCGGTCAGGCTCCTAGTCAGGAACTGAACATAGCAAAAGGCCGCTGAAATCAGCGGCCTTTTGCCTTTTCTGGAGAGGCAGTCGCTGATTTCTGACAGGCATCATCCATTTCAATCATTGAGTATTTCCTTTCAGCAGTAGACAATATTGCTCCAACAGAACAATGTCGGGTGTCATCTCAGATGGATCGAGCCAGCCTGCGCAAGCAGTTACGAAGCAGTCGTCAATCCCTGTCGGCTGAACAGCAACTTACTGCGGCAAAGAAATTATCCTCTGTCGTGTGTAACAGTGAGGCTTTTCGGCACAGTCAGCATATCGCTCTGTATCTGGCTAATGATGGTGAAATTGATCCCGGATTTATCGCCGAAGCGATCTGGGAGCAGGATAAGTTCTGCTATCTTCCGGTTCTGGATCAGGAGCAGCCTGAAAAGATGTATTTCCAGCTCTACAGACCCAATACCCGGATGGTAGAGAACCGTTACGGGATTGCCGAACCGGAACTGGATCTTGAAAAAACCGTTAAGGCAGAAGCACTGGATCTGGTGCTTATGCCGCTCACCGGGTTTGATGAGCAGGGCAATCGTCTTGGCATGGGAGCGGGTTATTACGACCGGACTTTTGCCTTTCTGGAAAACCGCAGTAAACCGATACTGATGGGGTTAGCGCATGAGTGTCAGAAAGTCAGTTCAATTCCGGCGGCGGACTGGGATGTTCCAATGAAGAGCATTGCAACAGAAAAGCAGCTATATGGTGAGAAAGTTCAGTAAGCCACTCCCTGGCCTAAGCCATCAGCTTGTCAGATCAGAGTCGAAGTCGCTGCTGTTGTTAACACGGCGACGATAAAGACAGCTAATAAAAGGCTGATTGAACTGGGTTTTGGGTTAACCATTTTCTTCAGAACTCCACTTTATTTTAATTATTATTCTTGGCCGTCTTGAACACGGGGAAGCCAGCCAGTCATTGATTTGCCATCAAAAGCGACTTTTATTTTAATCGCTATGGGCATCAATTGCTTTTTTCAAGCGTTGGTGAATTTCGCATAAAGAGGTGTTAACTGCAAGCGAATGATAGACAGGGGCTTCATCTTAGTATTGGTATTGAGTCGTATGTCTCAAAACTTAGCCTGTCTCTCAACGCTTGCCATGGGCAGACCTTCGGAGCACTGCGTGACACTGAGTTGTTATTCACCACTTTATAATGGCGCGAGTGAGGGTTTTGTCCGCCTGATAAATCAAATGTTATGCTGAGGCAAAAGGAGCATCTCAATGAAATTTTTTACCCAATCTACCAAACTCGTTTTGCTGAGTTTGTTCGGCTTTCTTGGCATGCTCATGAGCGTCAGTGTCGTGCATGCGGCCCCTGAATCTGAGTTGATTCCTTTCTGGAATAAAAGCGACGAAAGCAATAAAGCTGTCATCGATCACAGCGACTGGCAACATACCCTCGACACATACTTGGACATCAAACATGCCTCCGGCGTGAACCTGTTCAATTACGGCAAAGTCTCCAAAGCCGACAGATCGCGGTTGCAAAACTACCTGAAAAAAATGACCGCGCTTGACCCCCGCAGCTATTCAAAGCAAGAGCAGTTCGCTTACTGGGTGAACCTCTACAATGCGCTCACGGTGGAATTGATTCTTGAAAACTACCCCGTGGATAGTATTACTGAGCTTGGCAAAAGTTTCTTCGGCTTTGGCCCCTGGAACGACGATATCACCCAAATTCAAGGTAAAAAACTCACGCTCAACAACATTGAGCACAATATCCTGAGACCCATCTGGAGCGAAGCACGCATCCATTACGCTGTCAACTGCGCCAGCTACAGTTGCCCGAATATTGCCGCAAAAGCTTTCACCTCAGAAAACACAGAAACACTGCTTGAAGCCGCCGCAACCGATTACGTCAACCACGAACGCGGCGTGACCTTTGACGATGGCGAACTGCTCGTCTCAAGTATCTATCATTGGTATAAAGTCGACTTCGGTGGGAATGACCAATCTTTGATCGCCCACTTGGTGAAATACGCCAAACCTGATCTGCGCACCAGGCTTCAGCAGTACAAAGGGGATTTAGATCATCACTATGATTGGGGTTTGAATGGGCCATAGTGGGTCGCTCTGTTGAATGTACAAGTACCTGGCCAGTTGGTTTTGCATATTCTGGCGAGTGGATTTTTTCATCCTTCAAGGCGCAACGACGGGCGCGTAGCCATAGCTACGCAACCAGAGTTGGAACGCAGAAGGATGGAAAAAGCCGCCGTCCAGAATATGCAAAACCAACTGGTTAGGTACTTAACGCGCTTTAAGAAAGTAGGCAATGCTGGAAATTTATCTGAATGGGTTGCTATTAAGCGGCGGCTTGATCATAGCTATTGGCAGTCAGAATGCATTTTTGCTGGCTCAGGGCTTACGTCGAGAGTCACCTATCCTGGTTGCCACAATTTGTGCAGTCTGCGATGCCTTATTGATACTGGCCGGTGTCATGGGTCTTGGTACACTTATCCAAAGTAATAACACACTGCTTGAAGTAGCCCGCTGGGCGGGTGTTGCTTATTTGACTGGATTTGGCCTGATGTCACTGAAGCGTAGTTTCAAAACCGGGCAACTCAAAGCAGAAGGGCAGGTGCAAAAGTCTATTCGGGGTATTGTGTTTTCGACTCTGGCGGTCACTCTGCTGAATCCGCACGTTTATCTTGATACGGTCATTTTGTTGGGCAGTATTGGTGCTCAATACGGTGATCAGCGTGGTTATTTTGTACTGGGAGCTATCACCGCATCGCTTATCTGGTTCTATGGTCTTGGGTTTGGTGCTGTGAAGCTGGCACCCCTGTTAGCCCGTCCAAAAGCATGGAAAATCATTGATCTGGTGATTTGTCTGATCATGTTCAGCATTGCCCTCAGTCTGCTGCAAATGGATCTGACCAATATTTTATAACGTTTCTGTCTAAACAATTATGCTTCCGGGTTTCATTTCATTGGCTATTTTGATGATCAGGTGCTTTTTTTAATGACGTTTGCACAGAAGTGCTGCGGTTCGCTGATACAGCAGTGTCCCTGCTGTAAGGTTTGCTAAAAAAGGGGTTGATCCGATGAAGCTCAGGCTTATAGGCAGTGTTGTCTTGATCTCTCTCAGTTTGTTCTCTTCACTATCCTTTGCCAAGACCTATTCAGACAATCTGGTGCTGGTGGTCTATGAAAGCAATGCCGAGGTCAACATGGTGTTGGCTTCGGCAAATAATCCAGAGAAGGTACTGGCCAGCTCTGTGGCCTCTCCGGTCCATGTCAGTTACAGCGAGTCATCTGGTAAAGAAGACTTTTATGAGGCTTCACTCACCGGTATGGGTCATCCGGGCAATCTGGCGTTCCGTGACTCGGAAACAGTTCTGTTCGCTAATGCTCTTGATAATCTCAGGAAATCGGCTCGCTTCCACTGGCCTGAGCTGAAAGATGACGACGAAATCGGGCTTGATGCCGTTTACGTCGGTATTGCCGGATATAATGACCATCACAAAAGAGCCGTTGTGGTCGGTGGCAGGTTAGTTCTGAAAGAGCAGTACATTCGCGAGAACATGGAAGAAGTTCTGAAGCTTCGTCATTTCCAGATGCCCCCCGATAAGCATTTACAAATGGATTCAGATACCCGTCTGATGGCGAAACTGGCCAGACAGAAAGTGGGTGAAAAGACAGAGCTAAGGGATCTGGATTTTATTCAACTGACCACCTACGCCATTGGTTACAAAATTCGGGATGGTGTTATGCGCTATGATCGGGTGAGCTACGACAGTGAGGGTGGGGGTTATGAGTATGGCGTAGCCATCCAGGTGTTCTTCCTCGATCAGCTGCCAGCAGCCTGCACAGCCAGTGATTTTGACACACTGGATTTGAAACATGTACCGGTTCTGAAAGCCATGAATGCTATGCCAACCGTTGACGTTTATGGACGGGCACCTAAAGGTGATTATCTGGCCTATCCTGTTCTGGGCTATAGCAAAAAGGAACAGGAGCGATTGAATACCACCCTGCCAACCAGAAAGTTTAATCACCTGTTTGTTCGCTTGAAAGATAAGAAAAATGAAGCCGGCTATGTCGGCTTCTGGGTGCTGCAACAGAATACAGTGCCAGAGGGTGTCAATGAAAAAGACTGGTATGCCGGTCAAAACGCATTAACCCGATGTGCCAGGGATACCTTTATTCCAGCCATCAAAAGAGTGGTAGACGGGCTGGGTGAACTGGGAATTGGCAAGGACAAGGAAGGCGCCAATTTGCCTCTGTTGATGGTAGGAGAGTTTCCGTTGGGTCAGACTGTGCGGATGAAAGAGGCACTTGATGAGATTCTGGGCGAGGAGGATTTTAAGCGGATTGTCTGGTTGAAACCTTTGGAATACCGTCAGCTTCTGGCGAAAGCGGGCATCAAGCTGGCCGGGAAGTATGTCTACAAGGAGGGCAATTTGGAGCTTGGCCAGGAATAGCTGCCTTACCCGGCAACTGCTCCTGCGTTGCTCTGGCTCCGTGTTCATGCAGTCGTGTGGTGGCAGTAAATTGGTGAAAATCTGCTTTTGTTCGTCAAATAGTTCGCTGTTCTGCTTGCAAAACCGGATTTTAATTATCAGTTTTCTGCCATCCTCGTTACGGGGCCGTCCTGTCTGTCAATTATCTAAAATTTATCCAAAGATAGTAATTCGTGAGTTTCTGTCCCTGATCCAAATCTCTGCCTTTTGAACTTCTTAATGGCCAGGATGATTGCAATTGTTGCAACAGTCACACTGCCGGCTGCAATAAACCCGATTCCCAGGCCACTCATTCCTTCAGTCGATCTCTCAGACGAGAAAGCGATAGGGGATACTTGGTAGTTGTAGTTTTCTATCTCCAGAGAAATCTCTTGCATACGCACAAGCCGTCTACCCTCCTCAATATTGGTATTTTCAACGGCCAGATAGGCGTTATTGCGCACAAAAACCGGGCGCATAGACTTTGCTGCTGCAGGTGTGAAGGTGGTGTCGAAACGATGGACGTTAACCTGATTTTGATAAGTAACTACGTACGCTTGTCCATCACTGTTGTAAATAATGGCATGTAATAAATCGTCTCTTGGTATCAGCCTGACAGTTGTTGTTGAGCCCTTTGTGCGGGAAGAAAAATCAATCCTGTCGTCAATAATAAAAGCACTGTCCATCTGTCCATTTTCGGTGGTGAACCGGCGAATAGAAAGTTTCTCTCCCTCATGGCTGAATACGGCAACGTAGGACTGGTCTTTTTGTATCAGGATGTACTGACTGTTGAACGTGTCAATGTCATTGGTGGCCATTATCTCTTTGCCATTGTTTCCAAAAGAGGCAGCGGGGTTTAGTTGGTTACTGTCGTACTCTCTGATAAACAGAGGATGGGGCGCATCCTGATCACTTTTTCCAGCAACATAAAGACGTTTGCCATCTGGGGAGAGTCTTAAAAAAAGTCCTTCTTCCTTATCTTCAGGATACTTTTCATGCAAATAGAGCCGTCGCTGGAGGTAACGGCCAACAAACAGGCTGTTATCGATGCTTCCTGTTAAATACATGACACCCTCATGATAAGCGGTATCATTAATTTGAACATTGTCGGGGAACAGGTTCTTGCGGACCCTGAGTCGTGCCTGGTCTCTCTGGGCCGCAGTTAACGGGAACTCAAGCAGAGTCGCTTTTCCTGACGTTGTCGTTGCAACAATGTCAAGATGAGGACCTGTGGTTTCATGAATAACCTGCCCTGTCAGAGACTGGTAAGAATCCAGTATTTTGGCCTGGTTGACAGAGGTTGTGTATTTCACAGTGCCGCATGAACCAAATTGTTTATCCAGTTCAGTGCCCTGGTAGCGTGCCAGAATAATCCCGGAAGGCTCATGTGACTCAGGCTGAATGACAACGTATATGCGCTGGTTCTCCCGGTCATAGGTCTGAAAGAGAGGTGTGCCTTCCGGTAGCGGGCAGTTATCCGACAGGCTGGCTGATGGCTTTTCTGATGACGATGATGAAGCCGACGGAGTTGTCTCCTTTTTCTCGCTGCAGTCAAACCCACCTGGTGTGCAATCAATTCCGGCCAATAATGTTTGTGCTCCGAAAAAAGCTTTTAAGAAAGGTAAATAGCCATCCTGACTGTTCCAGATAGTACGACTGAAAAAGGTGGCATTTGAGTTACCACCAGGGTCTGCAAACTCATTCAGGGCCCTGGGAAACTGGTTGTTTGCCTGTTTGGTACCGTTTATTCGGACAAGTTCGTTGTAGGGGGCGTTAATGCCTTTGAGCATCGGCAGCTGTGATGAATCACCGGAATTCCAGAGCTCGCTGCTCAAACCACTCAGGTTTGATTTTAGGACGTCTCTCGGTACTCTCACGACGCCTGTATTATATCCATCCCATTCGACGAAAGTAAGAACACTGCGATTCTTTGTGAAAGTATCCAGGTTATTCTCAATACGTCCGGCTTTGCGAATGTTTGCTACTGCCGCACTTTTTCGGTTGTCATAATAATATGTTTTAATCAACCCGGTGTTTACATTATTGTAAACGTTGGCCCCGCGGGCTGTTCCTGAAATACCAGCGACTGGGCTGCTCCTGCCTCTTCCTACGACCGCTCCAGCATTTAGGTTGTCATAAATGTTTTCACCTCTGGCTTTTCCGGCAATACCTCCGCTATAGGCAAATTTGCCGTCAGTAGTGACAGGTCCTACATTGACGTTTTGAACAGCAGGAGTCTTGACTACTCGCCCTGTTATGCCACCCACGTGGGAGCCATATTTTCCAGAAATACTCCCTGTATTGAGGTTGTTGCTGACGAGGCTATGGCTCGAGGCCTCCCCCACTATTCCGCCAACATTACCACCCCCCCGTTGGGAAGTGCCGTCCAAATAATCGGAAGCAATTTTTCCAGTGTTCAGGTTTTGTACGACTCTGGCTGCCTCGGCTTCTCCGGCAATGCCTCCGGAATTTTCGGTATGGCCGACATTA
Source organism: Endozoicomonas sp. ALD068 (assembly GCF_049310145.1). Lineage (NCBI taxonomy): Bacteria > Pseudomonadati > Pseudomonadota > Gammaproteobacteria > Oceanospirillales > Endozoicomonadaceae > Endozoicomonas > Endozoicomonas sp. ALD068. Next base: position 4,497,919 of record NZ_JBLYNU010000004.1, on the reverse strand, counting down.
ACCTCACCGGTATTCAAATTGTTATAAGCAAGGCTACTGATTTTAAGTCTGCCGACAATGCCGCCGGCAGGTGAGTCATGTAAGTTTCTGGGCGTTATTTTTCCGGTATTCAGGTTGTTTGAAATGACGGATGCCTGTTCGGCGAGTCCAGTGATGCCGCCAGCGCAGGCAATTCCGGTTGTGATTACGGTTCCGGTGTTGAGGCTGTCGCGTATGATGCTGTTATCAGAAACACTGCCCGCTATCCCACCGGCATGACTGCCGGAACCGCTCGTTTTGATGACTCCGGCAGAACTGGCCACTTCTTCAATCCGGCTCTGTTTCATCTCTCCCACCAGTGCGCCGGTCGGGCTTGCATCTCCGGAGCTGGTAACTTTTGGCTGGTTAAGCAGGATCTGTCTTATGGTGCTGTTCTCCAGTGACCCGAACAAGCCTGCTGTAGTGTTATCTGCTGATGTTGAAACTTCAAGGCCGGAAATCACGTGGCCGTTGCCAATGAGAGTGAGAGTAAACGGAACGGATTTATTGCCAACGGGCTCCCAGTGAGTGAATCGGCTCAGGTCAATATTACTGATTAACTCATAGTGACCTTTGACCGGATGGTCGGCATTTAGATATTGATTGAAATTATTATTGTCTAGCTGAATAGTCCTGGCCACGCTGGTTGATGGCTGTGACGATGATGCAGGGACAGCGGATGATGCTTCCAAAGATGACCCAGAAGTTGGTGAAGTACCAGTTACAGAAGCCGTTGTCAGTTCCCTGGTTTTCGGCTGTGCCGATGACGATGGTACAGCGGATGAAGCTTCCAATGATGACTCAGAAGTGGGTGAAGTACGAACTACAAAAGACGTGCTCAGTTCGCTGGTTGTTGGCTCTGCTGTTGACGATGGAACAGTGGACGAAGCTTCTTCTGATGGTGACTCAGAAGTGGACGAAGTACGAGCGGCAGAAGCTGTGGTCAATTCGCCAGTTGTTGGTTGTGCCGTTGACGAAGGAACAGTCGATGAAGCTTTTTCTGACGGTGACTCAGAAGTGGACGAAGTACGAGCGACAGAAGCCGTGTTTAGTTCGTCGGTTGTTGTTTGTACCGTTGACGATGGGACGGTAAATGAAGCTTCTTCCGACGGTGACTCAGATGTGGGCAAAGTACGAGCGACAAAAGCCGTGGTCAGTTCGCTGGTTGTTGGCTGCGCCGTTGACGATGGAACTGTGGATGAAGCTTCTTCCGACGGTGATTCAGATGTGAATGAAGTTCGAGCGACATAAGCTGTGGTCAATTCGCCGGTTGTTTGCTGTGCCGTTGACGGTGCGACAGTGGATGAAGCTTCTTCCGATGGTGACTCAGAAGTAGGTGAAGTACGAGCGACAGAAGCTGTGGTCAGTTTGCCGGTTGTTGGTTGTGCCGTTGTCGGTGGGGCAGTGGATGAAGCTTCTGACGGTAACTCAGAAGTGGGGGAAGTACGAGCCACAGAAGCCATGGTCATTTCGCTGGTTGTTGGCTGTGCCGTTGACGGTGGGATAGTAGATGAAGCTTCTTCTGACGGTGACTCAGAAGTAGGGGAAGTACGAGCCACAGAAGCCGTGATCAATGTTCCGGTTGACGTCTGCGCGGATGACAAGGGTATAGCGTTTGAAGCTTCTGATGGTGACTCAGAACTCAGAGTACTGTCCGTGGGTGATTGAGTAAGCATTTCTTTGCTGCAGTCAAATCCCCCTTGTGTGCAATCAACTCCGGCCAGTAGTGTTTGCGGTTCAAAGAAAGCTTTTGGAAACGGTAAATAGCCATCCTGACCGTTCCAGACAGTACGATTGAAAGAGGTAGCATTGGCGACATCACCAGGGTCGGCAAACTCATTCAGGACGGGAGGAAACTGGTTGTTTGCCTGTCGGGTCCCATTGATTCGGGCAAGGTCTCGGTAGGGGGTGTTAACGCCTTTGAGCATCGGCAGCTGTGTTGCATCACCGGCATTCCAGAGCTCGCTGCTCAAACCGCTCAGGTTTGCTTTAAGATCAGCTTTTGATATCCTCTCGACACCCGTGTTATATCCACTCCATTCGGAAGCCGGGTGATACTTTGTATAAGTATCCAGATTATTCTGAATACGGGCTGCGTCGTAATTGGTTGCGACTGCCGCACTTTTATTGCGTTCATAATGTGTTTTAATCAGACCCGTATTAACATTATTGTAAACTGAGGCCCGTTGGGCCGTCCCTGAAATACCAGCGACTGGACTGTAATAATCTTTCCCTATAACAGCTCCGGCATTTAGGTTGTCGTGAATGCTTGTACCTCTGGCTTTTCCAGCAATACCTCCGCTATAGGCATATTTGCCATCAGTAGTGACAGGGCCGACATTGACATTTTGAACAACCGGAGCGTTTATTACCTGGCCGGTTATTCCTCCCACCTTGGAGTAATATTTTCCAGAAATACTGCCTGTATTAAGGTTTTTGCTGACGCGGGTATGGCTTGAGGCCTGCCCTACTATTCCACCCACATTACCACCTCCCCGGTAGGAGGTGCCGTCCAGGTAGTCGGAGGCAATTTTTCCGGTGTTCAGGTTTTGTAAGACACTGGCCGCTATTGCCTGCCCTGCAATCCCTCCGGAATCTTCAGTATGGCCAGCATTAACCTCACCGGTATTCACATTGTTATTAGCAAAGCTATTCCTTTTCAGCATTCCGACAATGCCACCGGCGGGAGAAGAATAGAGGTTTCTGGAGGCTATTTTTCCGGTGTTCAGGTCATTTGAAACAGAAGATGCCTGATCGGCCAATCCAGCGATACCCCCTGAGATAGCGCTTCCGGTTGTGAAAATGGTGCCGGTGTTGACACTATCCCTTATGACGCTATCAGAAATACTGCCCGCTATACCTCCGCTATGACTGTGAAGACCCCCCGTTTGGATGGTTCCGGCATAATTAACCACCTCTTCAATCCTGCTGCTTTTCAACTCTCCCACAAGCGCACCTGACGGACTGTTCGTTCCGGAACTGGTCACTTTTGGCTGATTAAGCAGGATCTGTTTTATAACGCTATTCTGCAACGACCCGAACAAGCCTGAGGCCGTGTTATCTAACGAGGTTGAAACTTCGAGGCCGGAAATTACGTGGCCTTTGCCATCCAGAATGAGAGAAAACGGAATGGATTTATTGCCGACGGGTTCCCAGGGCCTGAATCGGCGCAAGTCAATATCACTGATTAACCGATAGCGACCTTCGACCGGGTGGTCGGCGTTCAGATATCGATTGAAATTATTATTGTCCAGCTCAATCGTGCCGGCCCAACTGTTCCAGTCTGGAAAACAGACGACAAGTGACAGTAATAATAAAGATGGCTTTTTGTTGATAGGCAGGCTACGCCAATTCTGATTTTCTATCAGGTTGGTACTCATGGAAGCATTACCATAAAAATAATGATGATAACTACTCGTATTCTCATTTGTATTTATAGACTATAAGGGGTCATCATGAGCAAGCATGGCAAGCAGATTTTGTTATCCAGACGATCCGTAATAAAATCCTGTTCAGCTCATCAGTCACGGTTCATGCCAATGTTAGCAAAATCGTCGTAAACCCTCGCCCAATCGAGGGTGTCGCAAAACTCTCTCCGGCGTGGGAACTCGCTGACTCCCGTCATTGCCGACTTCATTCTCGTCATTCCCGCGAAGGCGGGAATCCACACTGACTCTCCACCAGAACCATACTGCCCGGTGTCCCCCTGGCCTTGTCATCCCCGAGAAGCCAGAGATCCACCGTTGGCGCTGGATTCCCGCCTTCGCGGGAATGACGACTTCAGAGCATGAGAACGAGCTGTTGAAGTTTTGCGACACCCACACAGAGCGTGGAAACGAGTTGTTGGGCTTTTGCGACACCCTCGATTGGGCGAGGGTTTACGACGATTTTGCTAAGAGGAGTCATTATGCAGGAACATATCAGGCAGCTTTTGTTATACGGATGATCCTTGATAAAAGCGTCTGGAAGTTGCATTTATATTGCTGATGGAGGCAGTTGTTTCTTGAGGGTCTTAATGGCTATCACAATTGCAATCGTTACAGTCATCACAGTGCTCGCTGTAATAAGCCCGATTCCCAAACCAAAAACTGCTGCAGAAAGTTTTCCGGATGATTTTCTGGACAATCCGGAGGACGATGGCGATTCCTTATACAATATAGCGGCAGGGGTTTTTTGATGGTTGTAGTTTCCAGGATGCAGAAAAATTTCCTGCATCTGAACATGCCGACTCCCCTTCTCACTCTCATAATCCTGAACGGACAAATAGACTTTATTGCCCACAAAAACCGGTCGCATAGACTTTACTGCTGCCGGTTTGAATGTGGTATCGAAACGATTAATGTTGGCCTGATCTTTATAAGTAACTACAGACATTTGTCCATCACTGGTGTAGATAATGGCGTGCAAATAATCTTCCGTTGTCACCAACCTGACAGTTGCAAACGAACCCGATGTGCGGGAAGGAAAGCCAACGCTATCGTCAATCATAAAAGCACTATCCATCTGGCCATTTTCAGTGGCGAACCGGCGAATAGACAGTTGCTCTTTCTCAGGGCTAAATGTTGCAACGTAGACCTGGTCCTTTTGTATCAGGATATCCTGCTGAATATTGACTCTGTCGATGTTATTGGTGGGTATTATCTCTTTCCCGCTGTCTCCAAAAGTGGCAATGGGGCTTAGTTGACTACTATCGAACTGCCTGATAAACAGTTGATAGGATGTATCTCTATCACTTTTGCCCGTTACATAAAGGCGTTCACCATCCGGGGAAAGCCTTAGACTAAGCCCTTGTTCCTCATCATATTGGCCACTGCTTTCGGCATAATCTATAGGATAAAAGAGCTGCTGCTGGTGGTAATGGCCAATAAATATGTTGTCATCGACTGTTCCAGTTAAATACATGAAACCCTGATGATGAGTAGCATCATTAATTTGCAGATTTTCAGGGAATAAGTCGTTATTAACGGTGAATTGCGCCCGGTATCCCTGGATAGCACTTAACGGGAACTCGAGCAGAGTCGTTTTTCCTGAATCTGTTGTTGCAACAAGGTTAAGGAAGGAACCAGTTGTTTCCTGAATAACCTGTCCTACCAATGACCGGGAGGGATCCAGCATTATGGCGTGGTTGTCAGAGGGGGTGTATTTCATAACGCCGCACAAACCAAATTGTTTATCCAGTTCGGTGCCTTTATAGCGTGCCAGAATAACCCCTTCCGAAAGTTCTTCATAATGTGTTCCAGGCTGGATGACAACGTATATCCGCTGGGTTACCGGGTCGTACGCCTGGTAGAGAGGTGTGCCCTTCAGTGGCGGACAGTTATCCAGCGGATTGGCTGAATGGGTTGTGGAGGATGTACTATCAGGTAAGGCTGTATGCAATAATTTTTCTGATGGTGACTCCGAATCAGGTAAAGTACGAGCCTCAAGTGTAGTGTCCAATTCGCTGATTGACTGCTGTGCAGATGACGATTGGGCTGGAGATGAAGCTTCTGACGCTGACTCCGAATCCGATAAGCTATGGGGTTTGGAAGCAGTGCCTAACGAAAGGGTTGAGAGCCGAGCAGACGACGATGGTGTAACCGACGGAGTTGTCACTATGTTCTTATCCTCGCGGCAGTCAAATCCTCCTTGTGTGCAATCAATTCCAGCCAGTAGTGTTTGTGGTTTGTAGAAAACTTTTGGAAACGGTAAATAACCATCCCGTCCGTTCCAGATAGTACGATTGAAAGAGGTAGCATCTGTCTCACCACCAGGATCAGCAAACTCATTCAGGACGGTGGGAAACTGGTTATTTGTCTGTTGGGTACCATCTATTCGGGCAAGGTCACGGTAAGGGGTGTTAACGCTTTTGAGCATCGGCAGCTGTGTTGCATCACCGGCATTCCAGAGTGTGCTGTTCAAACCACTCAGGTCTGATTTGAGAGCAGTTTTTGACAGTCTTTTGATTCCTGTATTTCGTCCATCATCACCTAAACTAGCCGATTGATTCTTTGTGAAAGTATCCAGGTTATTCTCAATACGATCTGTCATCCAGATTCTTGCCACTGCCCCGCTCAGATAGAGACTTCCTTCCTGAGCTTCAACCGGCCCCGTATTGACATTGTTGTAAAGCGAGGTCGAATAAAAGCTGGCCTTTCCGGCAATACCACCGACATAGCCACCAATATCAGATAATTTAATTGCTCCGGCATTAAGGTTGTCCCGAATGATTCCACCTTCAGTACCTCCGGCAATACCTCCCACTGAGCCGCCAGCACTGACAGTCCCGGCATTTACATTTTCAACAACAGAACTCTCGTCCACTTGCCCCGCTATTCCACCCACATGTGTTGGAACATACTCTGAAAAAATGTTGCCAGTATTGAGGTTTCTGCTGACCATGGTTTGCCCGGAGGCCTGCCCCACTATTCCGCCCTTGCCTCCTGTTTTTATAGCGTCGACTAATCTCGAATTTATGGACATTTTTCCGGTGTTAAGATTATCTAATACCCTGGCCGTTTCTGCCTTTCCTGCAATTCCCCCGGAATTTTCGGTATATCTGACAGTGACCCCGCCGGTATTCATATTATTGTTAGCAGTACTGTTATTTTTCAGTGTTCCAACAATGCCACCTGCGGGTGAGGAATGCCAAAATCCGGAGATTATTTTTCCGGTATTCAGGTTATTTGAAACAGATGATGTCTGATTGGCCAATCCGGCGATTCCGCCTGTGCTGCCTCCAAAAATTGTGGTGACGGTGCCGGTGTTTACACTATCGCGTATGACGCTGTCAGAAACACTGCCCGCCAAACCGCCGGCGTCACTGCCGTAACCGGTCGTTTTGATCGTTCCGGCATAATTAACCACCTCTTCAATTATGCTGCCTTTCAAGTCTCCCACAAGCGCACCTGTCGGGCTCACAAATCTGGAACTCCTTACTTTTGGCCGTTTAATCAGGATCTGCCTGATGACACTGTTCTGTAGTGACCCGAACAAGCCAGTGGCAGTGCCATAATGTGAAGTTGAAACCTTGAGGCCGGAAATAACATGTCCGTTGCCTTCCAGAGTGAGGGAAAACGGAACGGATTTATTGCCGACGGGTTTCCAGACAATTTGGCTCAGGTCAATATCACTGATTAACCGATAGCAACCTTTGACCGGGTGGTCAGCATTCAGATATTGCCTGAAATTATTATTGTCCAGCTCAATAGTGCTGGCCCAATTGCTTCCGTTTGAGAAACAGACGACAAGTGACAGTAATAGTACAGAGAATTTTTTTTGATAGTCAGGCTTTGCCTGATTTTGATCTTTTATCAGGCTTTTATCCATTGCGGCAATACCATGGAGATAATGATAATAGGTAGGTTTATATAGACTACTCAGAGTCATCATGCCGACTGGCCTTGTTATTTGCCCGTTTCTTCAGGGTCGCTACTTACGGGTTTTCATTCCTGACCTTTTAAACTTGTTGATGGCCAGGACGACTGCAACCGCCGTTGTAGCGACTGCAGCGCTTCCTGCAATAAGCTCAGTTCGCCAGTCAGAAATCACCGCAGACGATTCTGCAGACCATAAAGCGACAGAGGGTTTTTGACGATTGTAGTTTTCAAGACCCAGAGAGATTTCTTGCATCCGAACCTGCCGACCGCCCTCCTCAGTATCAGGGTTTTCAATGGCCAGGTAAGCTTTATTGCCTACAAATACCAGGCGCATAGATTCTACCGCCGCAGGCTTAAATCTGGTGTCAAAACGATGGACGTTGACCTGATCTTCATAAGTAAATACAGACAGTTGTCCATCGCTGTTGTAAATAATGGCGTGCAGATAATCTTCCGTTGTCATCAGCCTGACGGTTGTAGGTGAATCCGGGGAGCGGGAAGAAAAATCAATCCAGTCATCAATAATAAAAGTACTATCCATTTCTCCACTGTCAGCGGCAAACCGACGAATAGAAAGTTTCTCTTCTCCGGGACTGAATGTGGCAACGTAGGTCTGGTCTTTTTGTATCAGGATGTCCAGCCGAGAGTTGACCGTGTCAATGTTACTGGCGGTTATCAACTTTTTATCATCGTTTTCAGAAGCAGCAGCGGGATTTAGTTTTACGTTGAATTGCAATCGGTATCTCTGGTTGGCCGTTAACGGGAACTCGAACAGGGTCGTTTTTCCTGACTTTGTTGTTGCAATAATATTGAGGGAAGAGCCTGTGGTTTTGTGAATAACCTTTGCTGACAGAGACGGGTATGAGCTCAGTATTTTGGCGTGGGGGCTAGAGGTTGTATAAGTCACAATGCCGCACAAACCAAATTGTTGATCCAGTTCAGGGCCCTTATAGCGTGCCAGAATTATACCTCCAGGAGCCGATTCAGAAGACGGTTCAGCTTTAATCACAACGTATATATGCTGGTTTTCCGGGTCATAGGTTTGCAAGAGTGGTATGCCTTCTGGTGGCGGGCATTGACTTGAGAGGCCGGGCGAATGGGGTGGCAAAGGCTGTGTGGATGTTGGAGTCTGCGAGATGTCATTGTCTGTACTGCAGTCAAATCCTTCTTGTGTGCAGTCAATCCCGGCTAATAAGGCTTGTGATTTGGAGAAAACGTGTAGAAAGGGTAAGTAACCATCCCGAGCGTTCCAGACATCAGGATTAAAAGAGGTGGCATTTGAAACACCACCGGGGTCTGCAAACTCACTCAGAACTGTCGGCAATTTGTTACCACTTATTCGGACCAGTTCACGGTAGGGGATGTTAATGCCTCTGAGCATAGGCAGCTGCGATTCATTACCGGCATTCCAGAGCGTGCTATTCAATCCGGTCAGGTTTGATTTGAGATCACTTTTCGATAGTCTTACGACACCTTTATTACGTCCACTGCCTCTCTCACTGGTCCATTGGTACTTTGTGAAAGTATCCAGATTATGCTCAATACGACCTGCCTTCCAAACTCTTGCTGCGGCCCCGCTTACGTAGCTGAAGTTTCGCTGGGCTTCAACGGACCCTGTGTTGACATTGTTGCACACTGTGGCTGAAAGGGTGGCTGCCCCGGAAATAGCACCTATATGACCACTAACACCTTTCGTTGTGATTGCTCCGACATTCAGGTTGTCCCTTACGCTAGAACCTTCAGCTTCTCCGGTAATACCCCCGGCGGATGCCTGAGGGCCTTGAGTAGTGACAGTTCCGGCATTGACATTTTGAGCAACAGGAGCCTTGACCACATCCCCGGCTATTCCACCTGCATAGGTACGCCAATACTTTGTAGAAATGCTACCCGTATTGAGATTTTTGCTGACCAGAGTTTGCCCGGAGGCATGTCCCACTATTCCACCACTGCTACCACCTTCCCCGCAGCAGAAGCAGAAGCTTCGCAAATAATCCGAGGCAACTTTTCCGGTATTCAGGTTATGTAATACCTCCGATGCTTCTGCTTGTCCTGCTATCCCACCGGAATATTCGGTATAGCCAACATTAATTTCACCGGTGTTTATATTGTTGTTAGCAGTACTGTTGTTTTTCAGGGTTCCGACAATGCCACCGGCAGGCGAGGAGGAATATAAAATTCTGGAGGTTATTTTTCCGGTATTCAGGTTATTAGATATGGAAGATGTCTGATCGGCCCAGCCAGCGATACCACCTGCGCTGGCAGCTCTGATCGTCAGGACGGTGCCAGTATTTACACTGTCGTGTATAACGCTATCAGAAACACTGCCCGCCAAACCTCCGCTATGACTACCAGGACCGCTCGCTCTGACGATTCCGGCATAATTGACCACCTCTTCAATCCTGCTGCCTTTCAATTCTCCCACAAGGGCACCTGCCGGGCTTGTAAATCCGACAGTGCTCACTTTTGGCTCTTTAAACAGGATCTGCCTGATGGTGCTGTTCTGCAGTGACCCGAACAAGCCTGAGGCTGTGTTATCGGCTGACGTTGAAACCTTGAGTCCGGAAATAACGTGGCCGTTGCCATACAGTGTGAGAGAAAACGGAATGGAGGTGTTGCCGATGGGTTTCCAGGGAGTGAATTGGCTCAAGTCAATATCACTCACTAGCTGATAGTGACCTTCGACCGGGTGGTCGGCATTCAGATGTTCTCTGAAATTATTATTGTTCAGCTCAATAGTGCTGGCCCAATTGTTTCCGTTTGAGAAACAGACGACAAGTGACAGTAATAGTGCAAAGGATTTTTTTTTATAGTCAGGCTTTGCCGATTTTGATCTCTTATCAGGCTTTTATTCATTGCAGAACTACCATAGAGATAATGATAATAAGTACGTTAATGTAGACTATTCAGAGTCATCATGCCGACTGACTTTGTATTTGCCCGTTTTCTCAGGGTCGCTACTTACGTGTTCGCATTCCTGACCTTTTAAACTTGTTAATGATAAGGATGACTGCAACCGCCGTAGTAGCCACTACAGCGCCTGCTGCAATAAGCTCAGTCCGCCAGTCAGAAATCACCGCAGACGATTCCGAAGACCGTAATGCGACACAGGGTTTTTGACGATTGAAGTTTTCAATGCCCAGAGAGATTTCTTGCATCTGAACCTGCCGACCGCCTTCCTCAGTATCAGGGTTTTCAATGGCCAGGTAAGCTTTATTGCCTACAAATACCAGGCGCATAGACTCTGCTGCCGCAGGTTTAAATCTGGTGTCAAAACGATGGACGTTGACCTGATCTTCATAAGTAAATACAGACAGTTGTCCATCGCTGTTGTAAATAATGGCGTGCAGATAATCTTCCGTTGTCATCAGCCTGACGGTTGTAGGTGAATCCGGGGAGCGGGAAGAAAAATCAATCCAGTCATCAATAATAAAAGTACTATCCATTTCTCCACTGTCAGCGGCAAACCGACGAATAGAAAGTTTCTCTTCTCCGGGACTGAATGTGGCAACGTAGGTCTGGTCTTTTTGTATCAGGATGTCCAGCCGAGAGTTGACCGTGTCAATGTTACTGGCGGTTATCAACTTTTTATCATCGTTTTCAGAAGCAGCAGCGGGATTTAGTTTTACGTTGAATTGCAATCGGTATCTCTGGTTGGCCGTTAACGGGAACTCGAACAGGGTCGTTTTTCCTGACTTTGTTGTTGCAATAATATTGAGGGAAGAGCCTGTGGTTTTGTGAATAACCTTTGCTGACAGAGACGGGTATGAGCTCAGTATTTTGGCGTGGGGGCTAGAGGTTGTATAAGTCACAATGCCGCACAAACCAAATTGTTGATCCAGTTCAGGGCCCTTATAGCGTGCCAGAATTATACCTCCAGGAGCCGATTCAGAAGACGGTTCAGCCTTAATCACAACGTATATATGCTGGTTTTCCGGGTCATAGGCTTGCAAGAGCGGTGTGCCTTCTGGTGGCGGGCATTGACTTGAGAGGCCGGGCGAATGGGGTGGCAAAGGCTGTGTGGATGTTGGAGTCTGCGAGATGTCATTGTCTGTACTGCAGTCAAATCCTTCTTGTGTGCAGTCAATCCCGGCTAATAAGGCTTGTGATTTGGAGAAAACGTGTAGAAAGGGTAAGTAACCATCCCGAGCGTTCCAGACATCAGGATTAAAAGAGGTGGCATTTGAAAGACCACCGGGGTCTGCAAACTCACTCAGAGCTGTTGGGAATTTGTTACCACTTATTCGGGCCAGCTCACGGTAGGGGATGTTAATGCCTTTGAGCATCGGCAGCTGCGATTCATTACCGGCATTCCAGAGCGTGCTGTTCAATCCGGTCAGGTTTGATTTGAGAGCACTTTTCGATAGTCTTACGACACCTTTATTACGTCCACTGAATGTCTCACTGGTCCATTGGTACTTTGTGAAAGTATCCAGGTTATGCTCAATAGGACCTGCCCGGTACACTCTTGCGGCTGCAGGACTGACATAGGACCACGCTCCCTGTTGTGCCTCAACCCGCCCCGTATTGACATTATTGTAAACTGAGGCCAAGTGGGCCGCAGCCCCGGTAATACCACCTACGTGGCCATTAACGCCTTTCGTTATGACTGCTCCGGCATTCAGGTTGTCCTGAACGCTTGTACCAATCGCTTCCCCGGTAATTCCTCCGGCAGATGCCTGATTGCCGTGAGTCCTGACAGTTCCGACATTGACATTTTGAACAACAGGCGCGTTGATCACGTCTCCTGCTATTCCACCTGCGTAGGTACGCCAACGCTTTGTAGAAATGCTACCCGTATTGAGATTTTTGCTGACCAGGGTTTGCCCGCAAGCATGCCCCACTATTCCGCCACTGCTTCCACTTACGCTTCCAACTAACCTGGAGTAGGCTCTCGAATAATCTGAAGATATTTTTCCAGTGTTGAGGTTATGTAATACCTTGGCTGTTTGTGCTTCTCCTGCAACCCCCCCGGAAAATTGGCTAAAGCCAACATTAACTTCACCGGTATTGACATTGTTGTTAGCAATGCTGTTGTTTCTCAGAGCTCCGACAATGCCACCGGCAGGTGAGGCATATAAATTTCTGGAGGCTATTTTTCCGGTATTCAGGTTATTTGACAGGGACGATGCCTGAACCGCCAATCCGGCGATACCGCCTGCGCTGGCATCTGCGGTCGTGATAACGGTTCCGGTGTTTACGCTGTCGTGTATAATGCTATCAGTAACACTGCCCGCTACACCTCCGGCATGACTGAGAGAACCAATGGTTTTGACGGCTCCGTCATAATTGACTACTTCTTCAATCCTGCTGCCTTTCAACTCTCCCACAAGGGCACCTGCCGGGCTTGTAAATCCGGTACTGGTCACTTTTGGCTCTTTAAGCAGGATCTGCCTGATGGTGCTGTTTTGCAGTGACCCGAAAAAGCCTGAGGTCGTGTTATCGGTTGAAGTTGAAACCTTGAGTCCGGAAATAACGTGGCCGTTGCCATTCAGAGTGAGAGAAAACGGAACGGACGCATTGCCGATGGGTTTCCAGAGAAATTGGCTCAGGTCAATATTACTGGTTAACTGATAGTCACCTTTGACCGGATGGTCAGCATTCAGGTATTGATTGAAATTATTATTGTTCAGCTCGACAGTGTCAGCCCAACTGCTGCAGTCCGGAAAACAGGCGACAAGCGACACTAATAGCAAAGACGATCTTTCACCGACAGTCAGGCTTCTATTCATACGGGTACTGCGATAAGAATAATGATAACAACCACTCGAGTCTGTATGTATAGACTACGGGGCGTCATCATGCAGAAAGATTCCAGGCACCCCATTGACTGGGTCAGAGTCGCCTTGAAGCTGGCAGAAGAAAAATCCGAATGGTTTTTAAGGCGGGCTGCTGTTGCTATTCAGTCGCTCAACCGGCTGCGTAACATCGCCAGAGCTGCATTACCGGTCAGGGCATTCTGTTCCTTACTGGCCTTCTCGCCGAATCCTGTATATTCCAGGTCTTCCTGTGGCAGTTCGTCGAGGAAACGACTGGGTGTGGTATCAATGATTTCACCGTACTGCTTTCGCTGCCCTGCCAGCGTCATGGTCAAAGTCTTTCTGGCGCGGGTGATGCCGACGTAAGTCAGTCGTCGTTCTTCTTCAATATTGTCTTCTTCAATGCTGGTACGGTGGGGCAGAAGGTCCTCTTCCATACCCATCATGAATACATAGGGGTACTCAAGCCCCTTGGAAGCATGAAGCGTTAACAGTTGTACCTTGTCGTTATCTTCTTCCTCTTCCTGCCGTTCCATCATATCTCTGAGAATCAGTCGGGCGATGGCATCTTCAACCGTAGCATCTTCGTCGCCTCTTTCGAGAGTCTGTTGCAGTGAGTCAATCAGGAACCAGACATTGCCCATGCGTTTCTCTGCCCCTGCAGGCGTTGCTGTGGTCTGCATCAGCCAGTTTTCATAGTCGCAGTCGTTAATCATTTCACGGATGGCGGCAATGGGGTCTTCATCGGTCTGGCAGCGGCGGGATACCGAATCCAGCCACTGGGTAAAGTTGCGTAGCTTCTCGACATACTTGGGCGACAGGTCTTCCTGAAGACCCATTTCCTGCGAAGCAGCGTACAAACTCAGGTTGTGAGTACCGGCGTAATTGCCCAGTTTTTCCAACGTAGCAGGGCCTATCTCCCGACGGGGGATGTTGACAACACGCAGGAAGGCGTTGTCATCATCCTGATTCACCAGCAGTCGGAGATAAGCCATCATGTCTTTGACTTCAGCGCGGGCGAAGAATGAAGTGCCGCCATTGATGCGGTAAGGAATTTGATGATGCTGAAGCTTCATTTCCAGCAAGCGAGACTGGAAGTTGCCTCGATACAGCACCGCGTAATCTTTCCAGTGGGTACCGTTTTTTAGTTTCTGGGTCAGTATTTCGGTAGCAATGCGTTCACATTCCATCTCGTCATTACGGCATCGAATAACCCGAATAGTCTCCCCCATGCCCAGTTCGCTCCACAGCGTTTTTTCAAACACGTGGGGATTATTGGCAATCAGGGTATTGGCCGCTTTCAGGATACGGCTGGTGGAGCGGTAATTCTGCTCGAGCTTGATAACTCTTAACGAAGGATAATCGTCCTTGAGCAGTGCCAGGTTTTCAGGACGGGCACCACGCCAGGCGTAAATGGACTGATCATCGTCACCTACCACGGTGAGTTTGCCCCGGTCTCCTACCAGTCGACTGATCAACTCATACTGAGCACCATTGGTATCCTGATATTCGTCGACCAGCACATAGTGGGTTTTGTTCTGCCAGCGCTCCAGAACTTCCGGATGCTCACGGAACAACATGACCGGTTGCAGAATCAAATCATCAAAATCGACCGCATTAAAGGCTTTTAACGTGCGGTTATAATGTTCATAAACCCGAGCAGCGAGTTGCTCGTTGGGCTGACGGGCATTGGCCATGGCCTGTGGGGGCAGAATCAGGTCATTCTTCCAGTTGGAGATCATGTGCTGGACGGCATCAACGCTCTCTTCGTCTGATCCCATTTCCCGCTGCATCAATTCGCCTATCAGAGCGTGGGCATCCTGGGCATCAAAAATGGAAAAGCCCGGCTTGTATCCCAGCGTCTTGCATTCTTTGCGGATCAGGTTGAGCCCCAGGTTGTGAAAGGTTGAAACCGTCAAACCGTAGGAGGCCCTGCCCTTGACCAGTTTGCCGACACGCTCTTTCATTTCCCGTGCGGCCTTGTTGGTGAAGGTCACGGCAATGATATTGCGGGCATTGATACCACATTCCTGAATCAGGTAAGCGATTTTGGTGGTGATCACACTGGTTTTGCCACTGCCCGCACCGGCCAGAACCAGCAAAGGGGTATCAATGTATTTCACGGCTTCGGCCTGTCGGTCGTTGAGTCTGTGCACGGGGGGTCGCTTTGGTGTTGTGTCTTGAGCTGAGAGGATCAGTATATCAGGAATCTGGCTGTACCGTTGTCTGTTTTAAAATTGACATAAAGGCTCTCTGGCACCATTCTGGTCACAGGATCAATATAACAATGACAAAAATTCAAGTGGTTTTTGAGCCTATGAAATTTCGTTTTATTTTCAGTGTGCTGTCACTGCTGTCAGTCTCTTTAACTGCTCAGGGTACTTTTTCTATTGTTGCCGTTGACCCTGTTACCAGAGAAGTTGGGGCTGCCGGGGCAACCTGTTCTCCTCTAAGCGCCTTCCAGCGTACGGAAGCCGATTTTTTATCACGACTGCATCCGGGCAAAGGTGTCATCGTCAGCCAGGCTTTTTACCACGAAGTCAATCAGCAAAATGCCAGCAAAAAGATGGATGAGGGTATGAGTCCCGAGCAAATCATTCGCTGGCTAAAGGCCAATGACGTGGATCAATTCCCATCCGCCCGGCAGTACGGCATTGTCGATTTTGATGCTGCCAATCATCCACGGTCTGCTGCTTTTACGGGAGAAGATGTCTTTATTGCAGATGGACATCGTACGGGAAACCATTATGTGATTCTGGGAAATTCTCTATTACATGAAGCAGTATTGGATAATATGGAAGATAGTTTTAACGGTACCCAGGGCAGTCTGGCTGATAAACTCATGGCCGCCATACAGGGCGCTAATTTTGCTGGTGCCGATCGCCGCTGTTCTTCTAAAGGGGTTTCCTCATTATTCTCTTTTTTGGTGGTTGCCCGACCTGATGACACCGAAGAGAACTACTACGTCGATTTGGGCGTAGCGTCCGTTCCCGCAGGTGTCGATCCGATCAATGAGCTTCAGGCTCAGTTTGACAAATGGAAAGCATCTATTTCCGGGAAGCAGGTGCATCAAGACCTTTGATATCCTCCCCGTCGTAAAAATATTCTGCTTCCCATGCTTCATCGTGGGAACGAATCAATCACGTTCCCACAGACCAGCGAGTTTTGAGTGCTTCAGGAGTGCTTCCACTTCTGGGTTCTGTTCAATAGCAATTTACCCAACGTCATATGAGCTATCTTGACGCAGGCTGCGGTTGCCAGAATCAAAACCGCCATGGCTGCGGCCGGGCCTGTTTGTCCGGCATCTTCCATATTCATTACAGAAACGGAAGCCAGCATAGTATCCGTGGAGTAAAGGAAAACAACAGCCGACGTGGTGGTCAGGGCGTTGACGAAAAGGTAGATCGCTATATCCAGCAAAGCAGGCGTGCAGACCGGCAGGGATACTTTCAGGAAAGCTTTATACTGTGGAATCTTGAGTGATGCGGCTACCTGTTCGATCTCGGCGGGTAACTTCTTCAGAGCGGTCAATGCCGTCAGGTGCCCGACAGTGAAATAGTGGGCCACGGTGTTGATAACCAGAATAGCCATGGTTCCATAGAGTATACCCAGCGGATTACCGGCCTGATTAAAGAAGAAGATATAACCCAGACCCAGCACCATACCGGGTACTGCCATCGGCAACATGGCCATAATGTGGATAAAGTGCCTTAGTATGGGGGGTAACTTACTTTTTTCCACATTGTAAGCGGTAATGAAAATAATCAGGGTTCCGGCAATAGCCGTATAGAACGCCATTTCCAGAGAGTTGAAATAGGGTTCCCAGCCATTGGCACTGAACCTTTCAAACTGATAGTTGTTCCAGGATAGCTCCATATTCCAGGGCCAGAAAGTGACCAATGAGCCATAAATCGCCATGCCCACCACGGCCAAAATGGCCAGAGAGACCAGGCTACAGAGCAGGAAGAAAATGCTGTCCTTCACGGGGTTTCGCTCGGGCTGGAAATTGACTGAGCGAGCGCCAAACAATTCCTTCTGTTTTTTCTGCACTCTGTGATCAATCACAAAAGCCAATAGAGCGGGTATCAGCAAAAGCACACTGATGACAGCGCCCATGGCAAAGTTCTGCTGACCGGCGACCTGTTTATAGATGTCGGTAGCCAGTACGTTATATTGGCCACCAATCACTTTCGGGACACCAAAGTCGGTTACGACCAGGGTGAATACGACAGTGACCGTGCTGATCAAACCAAACTTGGCAGCTGGAAGCGTGACTGTTGTAAACGTTCTGAATGGAGAGGTACCCATGGAGCGAGCTGCTTCATAGAGTCTGGCGTCGGATGTTGAAAGCGCCGTGGTAAGAATTAGCAGTGCATGGGGAAAGGTCCAGAAAGCCAGACCCATAACAATACCGGGCAGACCATAAATAGAGTGACCAAACAGCAGGTCTACAGCCACCCCCTGATTACCAAACAGATAAATCATACTGATGGCAGGCAATAGGGAAGGTGCCAGTATGGGTAACATGCCCATTACTTTGAAGAGCGGTTTCAAAGGCATCTGGGTTCGTGTCAGTCCGTAAGCAAACAGGAATGACAAGCTAACGACTATTGTCGTAACAATAACACCGACTTTCAGCGTGTTGCCAATGGAATGACTCAGGGCCGGGTTGCCAAGATACTCAGCAAAGTAACTCAGACCAATAAACGTCCCACTGCTGTCCTGAACGCTTCTTGCCAGCATGGCCAGGAGTGGCAGAAGCAGTGAAATGATCAGATAGAGAGCAACCGCTCCGATGACCAGCCCAAGAATCCATTGATCCCTGCTGATGGCTGGCAGCAGAGGCTTCCGGCCCAGTGCTGGAGAGTTTGCATCCGCTGGGGTGTGTGTAGATAGACTCATATTTAAAGCGGGCTCATCATGCTGCAGGGAAGACATGGATATGTTTTTCACTCAGGGACAACCGATTCTGGCTCCCCGGTTCCAGCTTAAGGCCAGCCAGCTGGTGGACAGGTACATCGACTTTAATCAGTCGCTCACTGCTCCAGCCAACAGGGCTGCACTCTGCACGAACAAAGGAGCCCTGAAACTCCAGACTTTCAACACTGACTGGCAAAGCAGACTGACCTTCACTGAAGCTCAGGTCTTCCGGACGAATCCCCAGAATCACTTTTCTCGTTGTTGACTCAGTCACTGGCAGAGAGAGTGGCTGGTTGGCCAGTACGACCTGATTCTTTTTGTTGGTATCACCTTCCAGAAAGTTCATGGCGCCAACAAATTCAGCAACGAAGCGAGAGGCTGGCTGTTTGTAAATTTCTTCCGGTGTGCCTATCTGTTCTATGTTTCCGTGATTCATCACCACGATGCGATCAGCCATAGCCATGGCTTCTTCCTGGTCATGGGTCACCATAATGGTGGTAATGCCCAGTTTTCTTTGCAGCTTACAGATCGTTTCCCGCAACTTGATTCTGACTTTGGCATCCAGGGCCGAGAGGGGTTCATCGAGCAACAACAACCCCGGAGAGAGTGCCAGAGCCCTTGCTAGTGCTACACGCTGTTGTTGACCGCCAGAAAGCTGAGAGGGAAATTTGGGGCCGGAATCCTGCAGGCCGATAATATCCAGCCATTGGTTCACGCTGCCCTCAACTTCACGTTTGGATTGACCCTGGTTTTTCAAACCAAAACCGATATTTTCTGAAACACTCAGGTTGGGGAACAGGGCATAGGATTGAAAGACAATGCCGAAGTCTCTTTGTTCAGGTGGGAGTGCTGTTATGTTGGTGCCATCCTGCCAGATCTCTCCCTGTTTACAGGCTTCCAATCCGGCAATCATTCTCAACAGCGTCGTCTTTCCGCAACCCGAGGGGCCGAGAAAACAGATGAATTCACCCTTATTAACGGACAGGGAAATCTCTTTGAGAGCGGTGAAATCGCCGAAGCGTTTCCCCAGGTTTTCGATGGTGAGAAAGGGTTTCATAGCGTTAACTTCCTAAAGCTCCAAACCTGAAAAGCCGTTTATTCCCGTTGGGGAATAAACGGCACTTTCTGTGTAACTAGTGTGATATCACGACTTGGGTTCGGACATATGATCGAAACGCTTGGACCACTCAGCAAGTACAGTCTCACGCTCACTGGCCATTTCACCAAAGTCCAGATCCACCATGGCGCTTTCTACATCTGGATAGTTAGGTACTTCTTTACGGACGTCTTTGTGACCGACAACGGGGTAAGCCTCTACATAATGCTCATTCGCTTCCTGGCTGAGAGACCAGTCGATCAGTTTTTTTGCAGCTGCAGCCTTGTCGGTACCTGCAACCAGACCCACTGACTCCACATCCCAGCCAATGCCACCTTTTGGCAGAATCAGATCCAGTGGCGCGCCCTGGCTTTTCAGTTGAGCTCCACGAACTGCCATGGAAATACCAATAGCCACTTCACCCATGGCAGCCTGAACACAGGGCTTGGAACCTGAGTGAGTGTATTGGGACATGTTGTTGTTCAGCTTATCCATATAGGCCCAGCCTTTGTCTTCACCCATGCTCTGCAGCCAGGCGGAAACCTGCATATAGCCAGTGCCGGAAGAGGCCGGGTTAGGCATGGCAATCTGGCCCTGATAGACCGGATCAAGCAGGTCTTGCCAGGATTGAGGCTTGGGCAGTTTTTTGGCTGCGGCTACCGCTTCGTTGTAGCAAATGACATTGAAATAGGCCTGGTTGCCAAACCAGGCTTTAGCGGCATCAGGATCAACCAGCTGAGTCTTGATTTGATCCAGACCTCTGGGCTTGTAGGTGCCCAGTACGCCTTCGTCCTTCAGCAGTGCCATGCTGGAACCGGCCAGACCCCATACGACGTCTGCCCTGCTGTTATCTTTTTCTGCCAGCAGTTTAGCGGTCATGATACCGGTAGAGTCCCGTACCCATTTGATGCTGATATCGGGATTATCCTGCTCAAAGGCTTTCTTGTAGCGATTCAGAATGTCGGTCTCAAAAGCAGTATAAACCGTCAATTCCACAGGAGATGCAGCGAAAGATGAAGCGCTGAAAATTGAAGTTGTTGCCAGGGTCAGGGCTGTCAGGTGTTTTTTCATGGAGCTCTCTCCAGTCGGATAATCATTTTGTTCTGGCTAAGACCAGAAGGGATATCGCGATTCTACGAGAGAGAAATGACTAAAATATTACAGATCTTTTTCGACTCTGTGACAGCTTCCTGCAACATGGCCAACTCCTGGTCGTCGGAGGCTGTGCAATCAGGCGGCGGTTCGGCAGAGTGCCCAGAACCAGGGCGGGGTCTTTGGCACCATTATTACGGTGGCGGGGATTGGGGCTGCTGCGCTGCTTTAGTCGCCGGGCAGCCAGTCGTCATCTGTGATCTGTTCAAAGGTCCATGGGCATTGGCCGGGAAAGCTTTTTTTGCTCAGCTTCTGGCTTTCACTGCGAGCGTAATTATTCATCTGCTTAACTGCTTGCCGACAAGCATCGGAATATGCACCCGCCAATAACTCCACGATCATGGGCTGTAAATGAGGGTGTTTTGAAATTTGCTTTTCAATCGCTGCTCTGGAATTGTAGATACTTGGCATCCACGTCTGGACAACCTTATCCTCTACCCACAAATCTTTCAGAATCCGTTTCTGATAATCGTATTTGAGAAGATGTAAAACCAATACCGATAAATGAGACTCAAGAGTATCTCTGGTACTGCCCATTTCGTACTCCATCGCCTCCAACAGATTGTCAATGTCGAGTTTGTGAAATTGTCGCTGAGCCAGCAGCTCCCGTTGCTGGCTTAGCCAGGCGGTGTAGTCGGTTTTGTATAAATCAGTCATCATCAGCCTCCGGCAGCCAGCCATCTTCCATGATTTCGTCATAGGTCCATGGGCACTCAGACGGGAAAGCGTCGGGTCTGCACTGCATCTCGTTGGCAGCAAGCTTTCGGGCGTACTGATAGGCTTTTGGCAAAATCTCGTCCAGTTTACTATTGAGAGCGGGATTTTCTTCAAGCTCATGCTCAATGGCAATACGTTGTTTACTGATACTGGTTGACCAGCTTCGGAACCATTGATCCATCTCATGCAAATCATTTTTTTTACGCTGCATCTGCCATTTAAGCGAGTGCATGAGTAATTGAGACAAACGGCTCTGTACTGAACGATAACGGGCTCTACCCATGTCCTCAACTTCCTCGACCAGGTTGTCCATATCAAGTTCATCGAAACGGCCTTGCCTGATAAGCTCGGCTTGTCGATAAGACCATGTGTAGAAATCAGTGTCATACAAGTTTTCCATAAATCACCTCCATTGCCCTACCACTGTAGGCAAATAACATAGGGGAATCAAAATGAATTGCTAAAGCACAGATGCTTTTGCCGGGGCTTTGCCCGTGGTTTTGGGCTGGTCAATTTGGTCATTGATGCCAGGGAGAACCGTCAATATCACAAAGAAATGATGGGTTTGCTGAAAGATTTATCGAATGAGCGTAAAACCCCGTACTTTAATAGGGTGTCGCAAAACTCTGGTTCCCACGGACCAGCACGGGAACGAGTTTTTGGAGTTGTGCGACACCCTCTTTACGACAGGGAGGATGTCAAAGGATGTTTTCAATATTCTTTTCTGCAATGCCGGGAGCCAGGGTCATGCCCTTGCCACCGATGGCCGTGAGAAAATGAATTTTGTCGTCTATATGATCCTGGTAGTAGTGATCGGTTTTACTCTGGCAATAATAACCTGCCCAATATTCCGCGATATCCCAGCAAGGAAGCTCAACAATGTTTCTGGCTTCTGTCAGCATCCGTTCATTGATGGATTGATTCATTGTGAAGGAGAGTTTCTCTGCCTCGCGGGCATCGGCGTACTCGTGTGAGTCGCCAATGATGATGGACCCGTCAAGCTCCTGTTTGAACAGAATATGTATCCCGTACTTATCCAGCTCTGGGTCTTTTTCTCCGGCACTCCAGGAAGGCAAGTTGCGAAAGCTCTCATAGCGTCTGATAGTCCTGCCCGAAAGCAAATTGCCATTGAGACTGACGCTCTTCAGTGGTTTGGTACGCATCATTTGGAGCTTGACCAGCTCAATATCACTGTTGAGAAAGCGTGATGGAAACAGGGTTTTGAAATCATGCCCGTTACAGACTATCGCTTTTGAAGCCCGGTATTGCTCACCAGCTGAATCCATACTGATGACTTCATCCTGCCCGGTTTCCATGCTGATGATTTGGGTGTTGGGTCGGTATTCAACGGTGTATTCCTGCTGAATAAACTCAATGATGCGGTAAATCAGTTGCAGGGGGTTAACACTGAATTCCTCCGGGAAGTACAAGGCACCTTTTGCATAACTTTTCTTGACGGCAGGATTGGCACGTATAACCTCGTCTATACTTTGCAGCGATGAAGGGTAGCCCGTTTGCTGATTTCGTTGGTGTAGCTCCTGCAACATGGCCAACTCCTGGTCATCGGAGGCTATATACCAGCTGCCATTTCTTCGGGCTGAAATATCAAACTGATCTTGCAGGGTCTGATAAATGCTCAGAGAGTCCAGGGCGGTCGGCAGCAGGTCTGCTGTCATGCCGGATGGAACAACCATGCCAAAGTTTCTGACGGTGGCCTGTACCGGTTGACTGTCTTTTTCAACCAGCAGTACCTTATACCCCCGCTTCGCAGCAGCGAAGGCGTGAAAAGTGCCAAGAATACCTGCACCGACAACCATTAAATCGTATTTCAAAGGTGTCTCCCTGTGTTCAAATGTGCTTAAGGATATCGGCCAGGCTGTCGAGCACCAGCGTTGGAGCGGCTGTTGCCAGTTGCTCCCGGGTCTGGGCGCCTGTAGTCACGCCAACCGTGATACCGCAGTGGGCGTTTTTTCCTTCCTCGATGTCAATGGCTGAATCTCCGGCTTTAAGTACCTGTGAACTGTCGTGAATACCGGTTTTCTCCATGGCCAGCTCAATCATGTCCGGTGCTGGTCTGCCGTTTGTTACATCATCCGCAGTGATCAGGGTGTCGAATTCGACCCCGGGCAGCCAGTTCATCTTTTTCAGCAGGCCTGTTGCTACCTGTCGGCTATAGCCGGTGTTGAGTGCGACCTTGATGCCTCTTGCCCGCAGCTCTTTCAAAAGTTCGGGGACGCCGTCAAAAGAGGTGACTGCCAGTTCTTCATAGGCCCGTGTCAGTTGTTTTTTAAAGGACTGGAAGATTTGTTCCGAGTCCGAGTGGTCAAAGCCTTTGGACGACAGGGTATCTTTTATGGCCTGATGCTTCTCTTTGCCTGCGCCATGCTCAAGGACTTCGTCCAGAGTGAAATCGTAGCCTGCGTCGACAAGACTCTTCTGAACGGTTTTGTAAACGACGTTGTGTTCATTGACCGTGGTACCAGCCATATCAAAAACCGCGAGTTGAATTTTGTTCATTGTGACCTCTTCTCATTTTTCAGATTCGGAAATTAAAGGGTTTGGACGTTCAGTAAGAAAATGGCTCATACCATTGGCACCAGCAGGTATTAATGACTCTCAAGTCATGGGGCTCACAGTGGTGTCAGCGGCTATAACCACCGCATCCTGCCGCCAATACTCAAAGTCACAGTCAATCAAGACATTCGATTGATCGTAGTTTGTTCGCTCAACCAACAAACCGGAACTGCCCGTGGTGACCTTGAGGTGCAAAGAAGCCTCGGCATTCAGGCCTACCGGGTACAACCTGAAACTGACCCGGGCATACTGGCGGTTATAATGCTCCTGATAGATATCGGAGAGTGATCGAGACAGATCATGCTTGAGCAGATCCGGGAAGTAGGCAGGGTTCATGTAATTTTCAACGTAGAGGACATTTCGCCCATCCACTGAACGAAGGCGTTGCAGCCGATACACAGGGGTCAGAGCTGGGATCTGAAGTAGCTTTTGAACCCTGGGCGGTGCTGGTACCCGTTCAGCATGGATCATCCGGGTACCGGGTACTCTGCCCTGGCGGGTAACGATGGTATGAAAGTTAGCATTCACCGTAGGGTCATAGGTCACTCTTTGCGGAGAAACAAACCAGCCTCTGCGATCTTCTCGATAGACCAGTCCGTCGGCTTCCAGTGATGACAATGACTCTCTGAGAGTAATGCGGGTGGTACCGAATTTTTCACTCAGCAATCGCTCCGAGGGTAGCTTGCTTCCCGGTTTTAATGCCCCGCTTTCTATCTGCTCGTTCAGGGCCGTGCGAATGATTTGATACTGATTTTTTCCCTGTCCCATAAATACTATTCTCTAAGGGTCAATGGATTTTCAACTGGTATAGACCATACTAAACGACTTTTATGACAATTAAATGATCGCTTTTATGACAATTAACTATTTGCTTGACTGACGTTGGGGGGAGCTCTTTTAGCTGTTGTTTCCAGACTGGTATGAATGTGAAATTTTTATGAAGAGTGGTCGCTGGGTATTTACAGAAAAAAGTGTCTCCATCATGATTTTGTACCAATTGGTATATACCAGACGATTGAAATTTCTGTTTCTACAGGTGTCTCATTAAAGTCATGTCTACAAAAGAAGTGCCCACTGTGAAAGAAAAGAGCCTGGAAAATCCTTATCTTCTGTTGACTCCGGGACCCCTCTCAACCTCTGCCAGTGTCCGAGAAGCGATGCTGCGTGACTGGTGTACCTGGGACGATGATTACAACCTTGGCGTGGTTGAAGAGATCCGCAGTCAGCTGATTAAACTGGCCTCGGATACTGATGACTACACCGCCGTTCTCATGCAGGGTAGTGGTACTGCTTCGGTAGAAGCAACCGTCGGGTCGGTTATCTCTGATGAAGGGAAATTACTGGTCATTAACAATGGGGCTTACGGTGCCCGTATTGCCCAGATTGCCGAGTATCTGAATATTCCCCACAGTGTTCTGAATTGTGGTGAGATTAATCCGCCGACGCCGGGGGAAATTGATCAGGTACTCTCTGAAGATAAAGCCATCACTCATGTCGCCATTGTTCATTG
The DNA here is from genome assembly GCF_049310145.1 of Endozoicomonas sp. ALD068. NCBI lineage: Bacteria > Pseudomonadati > Pseudomonadota > Gammaproteobacteria > Oceanospirillales > Endozoicomonadaceae > Endozoicomonas > Endozoicomonas sp. ALD068. The sequence goes on along the minus strand of NZ_JBLYNU010000004.1, from coordinate 4,472,818 downwards.
TGAAACCACAACAGGCATGCTGAACCCTGTTGAAGCAGTCGCACAGGTGGTGAAGAAACACGACTGTATTCTGATTGTTGATGCCATGAGCAGCTTCGGCGGTGTGCCGATTGACCTTGCCGGGCTGGGTATTGATTTTCTGATCAGCTCTGCCAACAAGTGTATTCAGGGCGTACCCGGTTTTGGCTTTGTTATAGCTCGTCGTACTCTTTTGTCCCAATGCAAAGGCCTGGCCCGCTCTCTGTCTCTGGACCTCTATGATCAGTGGCAATGCATGGAAAAGAATCACGGTAAGTGGCGTTTTACTTCTCCCACCCACACCGTAAGGGCTTTCCATCAAGCCCTGGCAGAGTTGATTGAAGAGGGGGGCATTGCTGCCCGTCACAAGCGCTACGCCAGCAATCAGCGTTTGCTCGTCCAGGGTATGAGTGAGCTGGGCTTCCGGTGCCTGTTAGACACTGAACTGCACTCTCCGTTTATAACTTCATTTTACTCCCCCGAGCACCCCGATTATGAATTCCTCCGCTTTTATGAGCAGCTGAAAGGGAAAGGTTTCGTCATTTATCCCGGTAAAGTCTCTGATGCTGACTGTTTCAGAATTGGCAATATCGGGGAAGTGTATCCGGAAGACATCAGCCGATTGATTAAAGCCGTTTCCGAAAGCATGTACTGGCAGGAACAGTAATACTGTCAGGGTGTGAACCTGAAAGTAAGCGCTGACTGATAGATGATCTGCCTGAGCCGCTGAGCTGATAGCCAGAGATTGAAAAAACAGCTTCATAACAAAGAGAGGTTATCGGTTAACCTGGTTCACGATCCAGCTTTCTGTAATGCACCGCTTCAGCAAGATGCTTCTGTTGAATGTCTTTGTCCTCATCAATATCCGCCAGAGTTCGGGCCACTCTCAGTATTCGGTGTACGGCTCTGGCTGAGTAACCCAGTTTGTCACACAGCCGGGTCATAAAATCCTGTTCTTGCTTATTCAGTGAACAGTATTCATCCATCTCGCTGGCAGACAATCGGGCGTTGGGTTTCCCCTGCCTGTGCTGCTGGATAGACCTTGCCTGAATCACCTGTTGACGTATTTTTTCAGTTGACAGGTTTTCATCTTCGGGCGGGTTTTCAAAAAGTCGCTCCGTTTTCTGACTGGAAACCTCTATCTGTAAATCAATGCGATCCAGTAAAGGACCTGACAGTTTTCGTTTATAACGTCTGACCTGCTCGGCAGAACACTGGCAGGCTTTCTGTGGGTCTCCAAGATATCCGCAGGGGCAGGGGTTCATGGCGGCAATCAACTGAAAGCCGGCAGGGAAGCTGGCCTGACCTTTGGCTCGGGAAATAACCACTTCCCGGGTTTCCAGGGGCTCTCTCAGTACTTCCAGGGCTACCTTTTGAAACTCCGGCAGTTCATCCAGAAACAGGACACCATTGTGAGCAAAGGAAATCTCTCCTGGTCGGGGCTGACTGCCACCACCCACCAGGGCGACGGCTGAAGCGGTATGATGGGGGTTGCGAAAGGGTCGCTGCTTCCATGAAGGGGGCTGGCTGTAGGAAGACAAAGTATGTATGGCGGCCACTTCCAGAGCTTCCTGGTCATTCATCTCGGGAAGAATCCCGGGCAGGCGACTGGCCAGCATGGTTTTGCCGGTTCCCGGAGGACCGTAGAAAATCAGATGGTGAGCACCAGCGGCCGCCGTCATCAAACCTCGTTTAGCCTGTTGTTGCCCCTTTACATCCAGCAGGTCGGGATAATCGACAGGGGATTCATTCCTGTTGCAGGTGGCTTCTGTAAGATGTTGATTACCGGTGAGATGAGCGCAGACGCCCAGCAGGTTTTCTGCTCCCAACACTCTGGCATCAGGGCAAAGGGCTGCCGCTTGTGCATTCATTTGGGGAAGCAGCAGTGTGTGAGCCGATTGGCTGCAGGCTATGGATGCTGGCAGTGAGCCGGTGATCGGTCTCAGCGCGCCTGAGAGGGCCAGTTCACCAAGAAACTCGTAACCTTCCAGAGACTCAGGTTTGAGCTGGCCCGATGCCGCCAGAATACCCAGAGCGATAGGCAGATCAAAGCGACCGCCTTCTTTGGGAAGATCAGCGGGTGCCAGATTAACGGTAATACGGGAAACCGGAAACTCAAAGCCACTGTTGAGGATGGCACTTCTTACCCTGTCTTTACTTTCACGAACAGCAGCTTCCGGAAGACCGACCATATTCAGAGCTGGCAGACCTGCCGACAAATGCACTTCAACCGATACCGCAGGTGCGTCCAGACCAGTTTTGGCGCGGGTTTGAACAACAGCGAGCCGCGACATAAACACTCCCTTCTTTTTGTGCTTGTTTTTGTTGTTTTGGCACACCGGAATGGAATGCCTTTGCAAAGCTGAAGGGTTGAGAATAGCAGTGATTCAGAGATTTGCTGGCAGAATTGCCCGGCCAGCAGGCTGGCCGGTGCAGAGGTCAGTTAATGATTTTCCAGGAACCGTCTTCCTGCAGGCAAGCCTGACCCCAGGCATCCTCAGTTTGACCACCTACTGTAATGGACTGTTGAAATTCACGGCAAACCAGACCGCTGGAGGCACTTTTGCCTTCTTTGGTAGTAACAACATAGCCGGAGGCATCGCCTTCATCCCAGATGATTTTTTCACCGACAGGCGCTGTAGTGGCTTTGATCTGTGCTTCTTCGTGAGCACGCTGCGCCGCTTCATTGATGTTGTCGAGAATTTTCAGCGTGATGGCCGTAAACGCCAGCCATTTGTAGGCATCGTTGTCATCGTGGTAATGGCCATAGCCGTAGTATGAGTTACCATAGTTTCTTACCACGACAATATTGTTTCTGATCACCCTTTTTCTAGGGGCTACAACGACCAGGTTGTTCTTAATGACCTTTGGGCCATCCCAGCCATTATGACGGTGGTCTTGACGATCATCTCTTCTGTCTTCTCTGTTATCCTGGCGGTCGTCTCGACGCTCTTCACGATTATCCTGACGGTCGTCATGACGTTCTTCGCGATTGTCCTTACGGTCGTCTCGACGCTCTTCACGATTATCCTGACGGTCGTCACGGCGCTCTTCACGGATTTCATCCCGATCATTATTGTCCGGGCTTGCATGGATCATTGTTGAGACCGGTGAAAAAGTGGTGAGTAAAACTAAAAACGTAAACAGTCGTTTTATCATATGGGTTCTCTCCAGAGAGGTCTGAAGCTCAATGGCTCCAGACCCGGAAGCTTAGTCGTTCAGCTGCCACTTCTCGGTTGTCTGTTATCAGGCAGACTTACCCATCAGCAGAACACTGGCCTGAACGCGTCCGGTTCCTTCGGTGTCGTAATAGAATCTTACTTTTTCAATGGCCCTTGCTTTGCCGGGCAGGTCAATGACGCGGGAGCTACCGCCTTTTCTGACTTTGCTGCGGATGGCTACTTCACGGCTCTGACCGTTCTCGTAGTGAACAATCACTTTGTCGAAATCCACGTCTGCACCTTTGACCTTGAACTGCAGACGCTTGAAAGCACCGTCTCTCAGACCAACACGGATGGTGTCTACTTCTGCACGACGACTGACTTTCTTTTCGCCCAGAAGCTCCCAGCCAGCCGCAGATGCAGTCTGTGCAAAGCCAGACATCACCATGGTCATCAGCAGAGTAAACATTGAAAGTGCGCGTTTCATAGTGATTGTTCTCCTGAAATTTTCACTATTTGTCCTTGAGGCCATCCTGTCTTTGTAGGGATATGGCCATTGCTACCAAATGGAGTTGAGGCAGTCATCTTAATTTGTAGAGCAATGCTATAGCGAAGAAAGTAGTATCTCTATAGGGATAACTACCGAGGGGGATAATTTTGATTTCGAGTTAACTTATTGATTTAAATTATTTTTTTATACAATGAAAAGTGTCAGTGAAGAGTAAAATCTGGCAGTGCGTGGGGCAGCCGTTCTCAGGGCAAGAACGGCCAATGACATCAGCAGCAACCGTCGGACGATCCAGCTTTTTCCAATTCGGCCACTTTCTTTTCGAGGGCTTCCAGTCTTTCACGGGTATGCTTCAGAACCGCGACCTGGGCATCAAACTCGTCACGGCTGACCAGTTCAAATTTGGCCAGAGCACTGCTCACCATTGCCTTGATGTTGTGCTCAATATCTTCCCGGGTCTGGCTTTTCTGCCCACCCAGAACCTGTCCTGCTTTGCCGGCAATACTACCGATAAGGGAGGCTTTATCGATCATCGATTATTCCTGCAATTGCTGTGATTTAAAACCGGCAGTGATGATACCACAAGCAGCTATTTCGCCGTGTCTGCTTTTATGTGCTAAATTGTTGGTTAATTCATGAACATTGACTTGGTGAACTCATGGATTTGGCTTATGCCAAAGACTCAAATCAAACTTGTATCTGCCCTCGGCTGGTTCTCTCTGTTCGTAAGCCTTATCCTCTCAAACAGTGTCAGCGCAGCGGGTAACAGAGACGACGCCTACGCCACGCCAACCGAAGATTTCTCGGTGCACGCAATCAAACATGGTTATAGCCTGACCGATGCACGACGGTTGCATAATGAGTGGAGCTTGAGCAAGTTTCTAAATATTACCGAATCGGGTGCTTACTCTTATTTGCACTTGGGTGAGTTTCTTCCGCAAGCCATGATTTACCATGATGGAGGGGTGGTCAGGCTTAATGAAAATGCCAGGAAATCAATTGCTGAAATCGCACTCAAAAAAGACGGCGAATCCACTACATTCGAGCAAGTGATCCTGGATAAGCATTCACCGGTTCAGGGCGTTCTGGTTGTCAAAAACGGCGAAATTGTCTACCAGCAATACCCCGGCATTAGAGAGAACGACCGCCATGTGTGGATGTCGAATTTAAAACTGATCGTCGGCACGCTCATCGCTTTGCTGGAAGAGGAAGGGCGTATTGATCTACAGAAAACCGTGGCAGACTATCTACCCAAAGCAAAAAGTACAGCTTGGGGGAAAGTGAAACTATTTGATGTGTTGAATATGCAGTCGGGCCTCAATTTAGAGGAAAGTCCCGCAACACGTAGCGGTGATACCCCTTACAACGCCTTTGTGAGAGCAGAGGTTGGTTTGCCCGCTGATGACGGAAAAGTTTACACCCACGACGATGCCTTATTCGCGATTCCTTATCTGAAAAAGCCGGGCACGGCTTTTGAGTATTCATCCGCTAATACACAGATGTTGGGTTTGGTAATTGAGGAAATCACACAAAAAAGATTGGCAGAGGTTGTTGCTGAGCGGATTTGGTCCAAAGCGAGCATGGCGGGCGATGCAACAGTTGGTTTAAGTCCGCAGGGTAATGCCATTATTCATGGCCTGGTCAGCTCTCGTTTAGATGATATGGCACGTTTTGGCATGTTGTTTACCCCGAGTTAGAAGAAGCTTTGCGATAGACGCATTGTTTCAGAAAAAATGCTGAAACGTATGCAAACATCAGGAGAACGCGATAACTATTTGAAAGGCGCACTTGGGCCCAGGCTGGCAGAAGAGTTCAGAGATGCACCACTATTTAATAGTTATCAGTGGGATGCTGTATTCGCTGATAGTGACCTCTATAAGAGTGGTATGAATGGCCAGGGCTTATATGTGTCACCTTCCAGAGATAATGTAGTAGTCTGGTTTGCTACCGACTTTACGGAAATTCCGATGGAAGCTTTCAGCCGAAGAGTCAGCCTGTACCTGGATTAGAGTAATTTAAAAGTCTACTGTCGTTATGTTTAAGTTTCTGTCATCGTGTTTAAGCCTGATTCTCTGCCTGTCAGGTTATTGTGACGACAATGAGCTGGCAAAAAAATTAACCAACCCTGTCGCTGATTTGATCAGTGTGCCCGTGCAAGCCAATTATGATACGGGCTTTGGTCCTCAAGACGGGCACAGAGTAACTGTTAATATACAGCCTGTTATACCCATCGAGATGAATGATAATTGGAATATCGTGTCCAGAACCATTCTACCTTTGATCGAACAAAATGATGTGGCAGGTAACAGCGGTTCGCAATCGGGTACTTCTCTCCTGCACCCAAAAAGGCTGGACATATACGCTACAATCCGAAAGCACTTACGATTGGGAGAATAGTCAATGGAATATTCCAGTAAATGCTGTGCTGTCAAAAGTAGTTCGCATAGGCCAGCTACCGGTGAGCTTTGCAGCTGGTGTGCGTTACTGGGCTGATGCGCCAGAACAGGGCGCTGAAGGTTGGGGGTTCCGCTTTGCGGTTACGGCGATGTTCCCCAAGTAGCTAGCCAGGCTTTGTATGAGAGACAGAGGCTGATCCATTGCATCAGAAGAGTGCGCGATTTAAGTGCGAGAATTGTTAGAGATGGGCTTTGTTGGTGCATGAAATTTAACAAGTGAACGGAAATGGGCCTTTTTTACTCTAAAGACCCGTTTATCAGGTTATTTTCAAAATTTGGCACATTGTCTGCATGTAAGCCACCAAACTCAGTTGGAATCTAGATCAGCTGAATATTCAGGGCTGGGAGCGCGGATCACAATAACAATGTCCGGATTTTCCCTGTTGGCCAACAGGATTCACTCAGGAGAGCTTTTATGAAGTTGGTATCAGCCATCATTAAGCCATTCAAACTGGACGACGTGCGAGAGGCTTTGTCCGAGATTGGTGTTCAGGGTATCACTGTCACCGAAGTTAAGGGGTTCGGTCGACAGAAAGGACATACTGAGCTTTATCGTGGAGCTGAATATGTGGTTGATTTTCTGCCCAAGGTTAAGCTGGAGGTCGGCATTGCAGATGACTTGCTGGATCAGGTGATCGAAGCCATTTCTTCAGCTGCCAACACAGGAAAGATTGGTGACGGGAAGATCTTCGTTACTAATCTGGAGCAGGCGATTCGGATCAGAACTAACGAAACTGGCGAAGACGCTGTTTGATGTGCAGAGCAGCAAGAGACCATAGTCAGGAAATTGATGGTTCTCAGGGTGCATGCACAACAATAAAAAAACTTCGTCGTTTGTTGCAGATACACTAAAAGCACCAGACGACATTCGCAAGAATAAAAATAGCTAATGTGGAAACAGTTTCCGAGTTGAGGAGACTGTTTTCAGGGCACAAATGCCGTAGCAAAAGACTACTTATCTGCTGAACTTTTTTGGGAGGAGCCCTGTGGAAAATCTGGCTCAAGTGTCGTACGCACTCGATACTTTCTACTTTCTGATGTCCGGTGCGCTGGTAATGTGGATGGCAGCCGGTTTTGCCATGCTCGAAGCCGGTCTGGTCCGTTCTAAAAACACCGTTGAAATTCTAACAAAGAATATCGCCCTGTTTGCGATTGCCTCTACCATGTACCTGCTCTGTGGTTACGCCATTATGTACCCTGGAACCAATGAAGGCGGTATCCTGCCGGTCCTTGGCTCTTTGATTGGTACTGAAAACACGGTTGCAGCGGTAACTGCGGGTGGTGATGATGCGCCATACTACTCTGTACGTTCAGACTTCTTCTTCCAGGTGGTCTTTGTAGCGACTGCAATGTCGATCGTTTCCGGTGCGGTTGCAGAGCGCATGAAACTCTGGTCTTTCCTGCTGTTTGCGGTCTTCATGACTGGCTTCATCTATCCCGTTCAGGGCTTCTGGAAATGGGGCGGTGGATTCCTGAACGAAGCTAACTTCCAGGACTTCGCAGGTTCCGGTGTTGTGCACATGGCTGGTGCTGCTGCCGCTCTGGCAGGTGTGCTGCTTCTGGGTGCACGCAAAGGCAAGTACGGTAAAGACGGTGCTGTTAATGCGATCCCCGGTGCCAACCTGCCACTCGCTACTCTGGGTACCTTTATTCTGTGGCTGGGATGGTTCGGTTTCAATGGTGGTTCTCAGCTGAAACTGTCTGATGTTGAAAGTGCGAACGCTGTCGCCCAGATCTTTGTCAACACTAACGCTGGTGCTGCTGGTGGTGTCATTGCTGCTCTGATCATAGCCCGTGTCCTGTTCGGTAAGGCTGATCTGACTATGGCTCTGAACGGTGCTCTGGCCGGTCTGGTATCCATTACCGCTGAGCCGCTGACACCAACCGCAGTATCTGCGACTCTGATCGGTGGCGTTGGTGGTTCTCTGGTTGTTCTGGCCATCCTGGCACTGGATAAACTGCGCATCGACGATCCAGTGGGTGCCATTTCAGTACACGGTGTTGTAGGTATCTGGGGTCTGCTGGCAGTACCGCTGACCAACGACGGTGCAACTTTCGGCGCCCAGCTGTTGGGTATCGGTTCAATCTTCGCCTGGGTATTCCTCTCTTCCCTGATCGTCTGGGCTGCTATCAAGCAGATACTTGGTCTGCGTATTACTGAAGAAGAAGAGTATGAAGGTGCTGACCTGACCGAATGTGGTATGGAAGCTTATCCCGAGTTTATGGGTAAACAGTGATAAGATGCAGGTGATTAAAAAAAGCTGTCGCCGTGTGTGTCGCTACAAGCATCTCATGACATAAAACAGATAAAAATGACATAGATACAAGCAACTTTGACATACCAGACCCCAGCAACAATACTTTCAGTGTTGTTTAGCTGGGGTCTTTTTTATGTACAGGAGAACACTTGATTTGAGAAAGTATAAAAGTGACGCCGGATTAAACTGCTTCTGTCTACTCATCTTTTTCAGAACTAACATACCCATTAGAAATGTGGGTGTCGCAAAACACTCTCTTAATATCAAATTCAGCTTTTATCAGTCTGCCGGGCAGGTTTGGGCAGCCGATTTTCCTTGATTAACTTACGTTCATTGCTTTTCACGCGACGAGACAATTTGTTGATATCTTCTTCTGGTGGCAACTCTTCTGGTGTAATGCCACGTTCCTGCAACATTGTGCGAACGCTTCGGTTGTTCTGAACATGTTCTTGCGTAATGGGGCGCTCTCCCTGCAAGTCATGCTCAGTGACATTGTGGTTGGTAATTTCGGTGGCCAGATTCTTCGCTGCAATGGTCACCGTAGGCAGGAAATCAGCCAGTGGCCGCTTCTCAGGCATACCCAGCTTTTGTTTCATGTTTCTGGTGTTGTTGCCTCCAAACAGGGCGGCATCACCTTTTGACCGAATACGACCAAAACCCCGTTCATCAACGCCCCGCTCATAGATATTTCTCGAAAGCTCGGTTTCAGATTCCCTGAGCTTTTGCCGGGCATCCAGTCGATCCTGAAGCCGTAAACGTTCTTCCAGAACCTCCTGTTTTCGGGTCTGAAGAGCAAAATAGGTTTGGGCAAAGGCAATGGATTCTTTACGGGGGTCGCCATTCTGGGCAACCAGATAGCAGGCATAGCGGGTCAGCATAACATCAGCAACAGGGCGCTGTGCACTGGAGCCCAACTGAACCATTTTCGTGACGTCAAGAAAATGGTCGTCTTGAGGATTTCCTGAGTTTTCACAGGCAGCTCTGGCCTTATCTACAACCTTGGTGAAGTTTTCCCAGCGGTCATACCCCAGCTCAGACATCAGCTCCCGTGCATACCAGAACTCTATGGTTGCATCGGCTAATGTGTGGGTAATTTCCTCGAATCGGTTGGTTAGCTGGGAAATCAGCGCTTTGTTCATAGTGGTAACCTTCGATTAAGTTATAAAAAATGCTTTGGGTATTATTGCTCAGCAGAGTCTACAGTGCTTTCAATCTTGACGTTTCGCAAGTCGATTTTCCCAGTGACGGCAGCGGTAACCAGGGCTGTGCGGTATTCTGTCAACTGAGCGATGGTTTTTTCTGCCAGCCTCAGCTGTTTTTTCATCTTTTTATTTTCAGCATCAAGATAATTGACGATTATTTTCTGTTCACTCAGAGGGTTCGGTTAATGCTGGCTAATGCTGAACGAACAAGAATCAAATATATGTTGTGATGGTTATACCAGTTATGGGTTAGCAAATCATGAGTGTGCATGAGGGACGGTGCCGGATCTGACTTTTACCAAAAATAAACAAGGCTTGTAGCTGGTTGTTTTATTTAGAATTTTTTTGATCGGACTAAAAAAGGGTGTTTTGTGGATTATTGGCCTATCCTCTTGAGCTGTGAGGGTTATCTGCATTTTCCCTCCAGTGACCTGCCGGTCAGGCAGTTGGCAAAGTTGTCGGTGACCTCGTAAACTTCGTCTTTGTGTGACCTGCCGGTCAGGCAGTTGGCAAAGAATGAGGTATCGAAGCTTACCCTGATTTCACATAACCTACCGTGCAGGTAGATCGCTATCGGGGTAAGCAATTGTCGTGCTATGGCTGTAAAGTGAATTATTTGTCATGAGATGGCTGTTATTCTTATGACAAATGAAGTTTTATCCCTGCTGCAGTCCTTAGTTTATGGGGGCTGCTTTTGTCACGATATGGTAGTACCGACAGTGCATGTGGGTGCAACCATGTCCTGACAAAAAAAGTAGTAATGACATAAAACAGCTACTTTGACAAAAAAGACCTCGGCAACAATGCTTCAGGTGTTGTGTGACCGAGGTCTCTTTTATGTACCGTAGAAAACCAGGGAAATCCAAGGTTAACGCTGGATTCAAGCAATAAGTGCAATCGACTGCCCGGTGTAGACTTCAAGAGGCGTTCGCGATACGGCTATAAACAGTCGTATGACTCAGGGCAATCTCAGGCAGTTCGACGTGCATCCGCTTGCTGATGTTTTCAGGTGACCAGCCAAGGAGCAATCCTTTCTCGATGATGGGCATATATCGTTCATCTGTTTTGCTGAACTTTCTGGCTGATTTTTTTCTTTTACAAGCCAGTGCATGAGCACTCTCAGCACAGTAGCCGTGAGTAGAAGAATTACGGCTGAGCTCCCGCGACAGAGCGCCCTCACTGATGCCAACTGCCATTGCGATTTCTTTTTGCAAATGGCCTTTTCCACGGAGTGCTTGAATCTGGTATCGTTGACCAAGAGTCAGCTGCTTGTATTGTCTGGTTTGTGTACTCATTCGTGACTTCCATTTCTGAGTGTGAGAGCTACGAAATGTACCAGCAGCTGACTCAAATCTGAAATTTCAGTCGATTGCACTTATCCTATTAATCCAGCACAACTCTGACAAACAAGACCTCGGCAACAATACTTCAGGTGTTGTGCGACCGAGGTCTTTTTTTATGTTCCGGAGAACACTTGATCTGAGACAGTATATAAGTGACGCCGGATTAAACTGCTTCTGGCTATTAATATTTTTCAGAGCTCACATACCCGTTAAAACTGTGTTGACGCGTCCGACTATAATCAATTTCAATATATTCAAACACCGCCTGACGCATCTGCTGCCCCATTCATCATAGGCATACAAAGCTGCGTTTCTACTTTCAAAGAATGAAAGTAGCTTTCAACGCAAGCATTATTTCAGCAATCAACTTTACGACTCTTACTTTGCTCTCATTCGTTTTTGTAGAGGATGTTTCTAAAGGTTTTTAAACCCTACTGGCTTCCTCGACCACGAAGTGAAGTGTCGGTAGACAGAACTCTGGAGAATGGCAATGGGTATTGCAAAGAGCTTGTCTATTGCGGGTTTGGTTCTCTTATTGGCATCAAGCTGTATGCAGGCATTTGCTCAAACGGCCGTTACTGCCCGGCCAACAATGCAACCTCAACTGATCCACGGGATTAATATAGATCCGAACATGTTGCCGGTAACGACCGCTCCAACACCCACAGGAGGCGTTGTCCCACCAAGACATTGTGGGCCCCACAGGGTTATGAGTGTCTCATGGAATAAGGACAGTACACTCATGGCTGTGGGAATGGGTTCCGGCGGTTCCGGATGCCCTTTTTCAGGTCCCGTACAAATCTTTGATATGAGTGACCCGGCGAGGCCCAGACTGCTGCATACCCTGCACGATTTTAAAGACCGGGTGAGGGCTGTTGCCTTCAACCACGACGGCACCCGGCTGGCAGTCGGGGGAGATGATAAAAAGGTCAGGATTTATGACCCAGTGTCCCCGTCCGCCCCCCTTGCTACCCTGTCCGATGCGACAGGCCCGATTCGCAGCGTTAAATACAATCACGGCGGCACTCAGCTGGCAGTGGGTGGGAACGATCAAAAGGTCAGGATTTATGACCCAAGGGACCTGTCCATTCGCCCGACAATTCTGACCGATTCACGAGGCTGGGTAATGGACATTGACTACAACCACGACGACACCGAACTGGCAACGGTATCAAGAGACTACAGACTCAGGGTTTATGACCCGAGGGATCTGTCCATTGCCCCGCAAGCTAAGATCCCTTGGCTTGGTCAAATGCGGAGCGTTAAATTCAACCACGATGGGACGCTGCTGGCAATTGGGGGAAGTGATCTTGGAAGGCCGGAAAAAAGGGTTGGGGTTTATGACACAAAGAACCTGGCCAGCACGAAGTATACTTTGTTGGGTGCGACAGACAAGGTCATGAGCATTGACTTCAATTACGACAGCACCCGAATCGCCGCCGGGTCGGCTGATCATAAGGTCAGGATATATGACATGTTGAATCTGCCTGGCGTTTTGTACACCCTCTCTGATGCGACAGATGTTGTACGGAGCGTTGAATACAACCACGACGGCACCCTGCTGGCAGTTGGGGCGGAAGATGGAAAGGTGAGGATTTATCAGGTCGCTACAGGAGCGCCAGCGACAACATCGTCATCTGCGCGTCCCTCAACCAGTCAACTCACAACTGCTTCGCCATCTGCACGTCCCTCAACCAGTATACCTACCACTGCTTCTACAACCATTTCGAGATCTCCATTAGGAAATTCAACGCTGACCAGACCTTCATCGTCGTATACAACCCAGCCAACAACGTCTGGTACTACAAACATGCGCCCTCTATTGATCCATGTGATTAATATAGATCCGAACGTTTTGCCGGTAACGACTGCTCCAACACCCACAGGAGGCGTTGTCCCACCAAGATATTGTGGGCCTCACAGGGTTATGGGTGTCTCATGGAATATGAACAGTATGCTCATGGCTGTGGGAATGGGTTCCGGCGGTTCCGGATGCCCTATTTCAGGCCCCGTACAAATCTTTGATATGAGTGACCCGGCGAGGCCCAGAATGCTGCATACCCTGCACGATTTTAAAGACTGGGTGAGGTCCGTTGCATTCAACCACGACGGCACCCGGCTGGCAGTCGGTGGGGATGATAAAAAGGTCAGGATTTATGACCCAGTGTCCCCGTCCACCCCCCTTGCTACCCTGTCTGATGCGACAGGAGCGGTACGCAGCGTTAAATACAACCACGACAGCACCCAGCTGGCAGTGGGTGGGCAAGATCAAAAGGTCAGGATTTATGACTCGAATGACCTGTCCATTTCCCCGCACACTCTGTCCGATGCAAGTGATTGGGTAATGAGTGTTGACTACAACTACGACGGCACCCAGCTGGCAGTGGGAGGGAGAGATAAAAAGGTCAGGGTTTATGACCCGAGGGATCTGTCCATTTTCCCGCGCATTCTGCAGGATTCAAACGGTCAGGTACGGAGCGTTAAATACAATCACGACGGCACTCAGCTGGCAACTGGGGGAAGTGATAATAAGGCACGGAATAGGGTCAGGATTTATAACCCGAATGACCTGACCTTTGCGCCGCAAGTTCTGTCCGATGCGAGAGACTGGATCATGAGCATCGACTTCAATCACGACGGCACCCAGCTCGCAGTTGGGTCGGGTGATCGAAGGGTTAGGATATATGACATGTCGAATACATCTGACCTCCTGCACACCAAACTGCCCCCGCCCATTGCGTCCAAGGCAATAAATCCAACACGCCCCCTGTACATCATCTCTGATGCGAAAAACGATGTACGGAGCGTTGAGTATAATCACGACGGCACCCTGCTGGCAGTTGGGGGGGAAGATGAAAAGGTCAGGATTTATCGTTTCGATATAAGAGCGTCAGCTACAACATCGTCATCTACACGTCTCTCAACCAGTAAACTAACCACTGCTTCGTTCTTTGCAAGTCACTCAACCAGTAAACTCGCCACTGCTTCTACAACCATTTCGGGAGTTCCATCAGAAAATTCAACGCTGATCACGCATTCATCGTCGTATACAGCCCTGCCTCACAATACAAAAGCGCCAAGCCTGCCGGGTAGTTGCCCGCAGCCAGAAGGAATACCCCTGTTTCAAGCGTATGATGCAAAAAATGAGCAGATATACGTTGTCATTCAGCCTGAGTCGCATACCAAAAAGGTTAATCTGGCACGTTATAAAGGCTCTGAACTGGATGAACAATTTGGTCTGTGTGGCATTGTGACTTACACAACCTCTGCCAGCAGTTTCAGAAGGTTGGCTTCCTATCAGTCTCTGGCTGGACAGGTTATTCACGAAACTACAGGCTCTCACCTTGACCTTATTGCAACGCCAACGTCTGGAAAAACGGTTCTGTTGGAGTTTCCGTTAATTGTCGGCCAGGGATACCGGGCACGATTCAGCGTACACGACAAGGTATTTCCTGAAGGGGTTCAAATTAATGATACTGCTCATCATCAGGGTGTCATGTATTTAACAGGAAAAATCAATAACAAACTGTTGATGAGCAGTTATCATCAACAACGACTCACGTTTCCTAAAAAATGTTTTAAGAGCGATGGGGAACGAGGACTTTTTTTGAGGGTTTCCCCAGATGGCAAGCACCTTTATGTAACAGGCATCAGTGGCGGTAAAAATGCGCCCTATTCTGTATTTATAAGACAGTTCGAAAAAAAACAACTCAATCCCGCTTTCTCTTTTGGATACAATGGCAAAGAGATAGTAATTGACACAAACATTGAAAGTGACAACAGTCTGCAGGACATTCTGATTCAAAAGAACCATGTTTATGTTGCCGTATTCAACCCAGCATCAGAGAAACTCTCCATTTGTCGGTTCGCCACTGACAATGGACAAATGGATAGCGCTTTTATTATTGACGATACGATTCGTTGTTCTTCAGGCACATCTGGTAGGTTTTTAACCGTTAGACTGGTGACTGCGAAAAATTGTTTGCAAGCCATTATTTACAACAGTAATGGGCAACTGTCTGTTATTACTTATGAAAATCAGGTCAATGTCCATCATTTTGACACCGCATTCAAGATCCCGGCAACAAGGTCAATGCGCCCGGTTTTTGTGGGCAATAACGCCTATCTGGCAGCTGCATACGCCGATATTGAGAAGGGTACCCGGCATGTCCGGATGCAGGTGATTTCTCTGCATCTTGAGAACCTGTCGCCTTCACCCCCCGGAGAATTCCCAGAGTGGGGTATTGGGCTTATTACAGTGGTTGTTGTGGTCCTGGTTGTCGCGGTTTCAGTCTTAGTCCATAAGAAGTACAGGAGGAAACCACCCGTTCCAGTAAGTGATGCCACGAATGCGCTCCAAGAGTGATGATCATTAATAACCACCAAACACTCTGGCAACCAGATCAACCCGCTGATGATCCTCTGGGATTAACGAGAAGACACCTGACATTCCTGTACAGCGTATCAAAGCCCATTATCAGCAAATAGGGTCAGCAACGCTTCCGCATGAAATCGTATATATTTATCCATACCGATAATGGTGATTTTTTTTGAAGGATGTGCTTACGAGGATCCAGTAATCACAGTACAGCAACATTAACATCTGGAAATGAATGGATTGATAGCTACCTATCTGAAAGTCGTCGTAAGATACAGCGTTTAGCAGAAGATGTTGAAGAGCTGATTGAAGCGCCAACACCCACTGAGACTCACGTCTATTGTTCCTGTTTTCTGAAATAGCTGTCTCGGCAACTGTTATTTTACCGCTGACCGACAGCGTCAGGCACCTCACATCTTTCCCTGTTTTTTAACCGGGCGGCAGTGAATTTTGTGTCCATTTTCATTGCCTCAGATCACCAAGCTGGAATTCTGGAGAGTGGTTATGGGCATTGCAAAGAGCTGTTCTATTGCGGGTTTGGTTATCTTATTGGCAACAAGCTGTATGCAGGCAGTTGCTCAAACGGCCGTTATTGCCCGGCCAACAATGCAACCTTTACTGATCCACGAGATTAATATAGATCCGAACATGTTGCCGGTAACGACCGCTCCAACACCCACAGGAGGCGTTGTCCCACCAAGTTATTGTGGGCCCCACAGGGTTATGAGTGTCTCATGGAATAAGAACAGTACGCTCATGGCTGTGGGAATGGGTTCCGGCAGTGCTGATCCCAAATGCCCTTCTTCAGGCCCCGTACAAATCTTTGATATGAGTGACCCGGCGAGGCCCAGACTGCTGCATACCCTGCACGATTTTAAAGACTGGGTCAGGACTGTTGCCTTCAACCACGACGGCACCCGGCTGGCAGCCGGGGGGAATGATAAAAAGGTCAGGATTTATGACCCAGTGTCCCCGTCCTCCCCCCTTGCTACCCTGTCCGATGCGACAAAAGCGGTACGCAGTGTTAAATACAACCACGACGGCACCGAGCTGGCAGTGGGTGGGCAAGATCACAAGGTCAGGATTTATGACCCGAATGACCTGTCCATTTCCCCGAAAATACTGCCATATGCAAATGATTGGGTAATGAGTGTTGACTACAACCACGATGGCACCCAGCTGGCAGTGGGAGGGAAAGATCAAAAGGTCAGGGTTTATTATCCGAGGAATCTGTCCATTCTCCCCCATACTCTGCACGAGTCAAATGGTCAGGTACGGAGCGTTAAATACAACTACGACGGCACTCAGATGGCAACTGGGGGAAGTGATAGAAAGGTCTGGAATAAGGTCAGGATTTATAACCCGAATAACCTGACCATTCCGCCGCAAGTTCTGTCCGTTGCGAGAGACTGGATCATGAGCATCGACTTCAATCACGACGGCACCCGACTCGCAGTTGGGTCAGGTGATCGAAAGGTTAGGATATATGACGTGTCGAAACCAGCTCGCCTCCTGCACACCATCTCCGATGCGAAAAGCGATATACAGAGCGTTGCCTACAACCACGACGGTACCCTGCTGGCAGCCGGTGGGGAAGACCAAAAGGTCTGGATTTATCAGGTCGGTATAAGAGCATCAGCGAAAACATCACCCTCTACACGTCTGTCAACCAGAAAACTGACCACGACTTCTACGATCATTTCGGAATCTCCGTCAGCAAATTCACTGCTGAACAAAACTTTATCGTCGAATACAACTCTGCCTCACAATACAAATGCACCCAGCCTTTCGGCTGGCTGCTCACCGCCAGGAGGAATACCCCAGTTTCAAGCGTATGATGCTGCAAATCAGCAGATATACGTTGTTATTCAGCCTGAGTCGGATCCCAAAAGGATTATTCTGGCACGTTATAAAGGCTCTGAACTGGATAAACAATTTGGTCTGTGTGGTATTGTGACTTACACAACCTCTGCCAGCAGTTTCAGAAGGTTGGCTTCCTATCAGTCTCTGGCTGGACAGGTTATTCACGAAACTACAGGTTCTCACCTTGACATTATTGCAACGCCAACGTCTGGAAAAACGGTTCTATTGGAGTTTCCGTTAATTGCTGGCCAGGGATACCGGGCACGATTCAGCGTACACGACAAGGTATTTCCTGAAGGGGTTCAAATTAATGATACCGCTCATCATCAGGGTGTCATGTATTTAACAGGAAAAATTAATAACAAACTGTTGATGAGCAGTTATCATCAACAAGGACTCACGTTTCCTAAAAAATGTTTTAAGAGCGATGAGGAACGAGGACTTTTTTTGAGGGTTTCTCCAGATGGCAAGCACCTTTATGTAACGGGCATCAGTGGCGGTAAAAATGCGCCCTATCCTGTATTTATAAGACAGTTCGAAAAAAAACAACTCAATCCCGCTTTCTCTTTTGGATACAATGGCAAAGAGATAGTAATTGACACAAACATTGAAAGTGACAACATCCGGCAGGACATTCTGATTCAAAAGGACCATGTTTACGTTGCTGTATTCAGCCCTGAGAAAGAGAAACTCTCCATTCGCCGGGTGGCGACTGACACTGGAGTGATGGACAGTGCTCATATTATAGACGATGTGATTCGTTTTCCTTCAGGAAAACCTGGTTCGTTTTTAATCGTCAGACTGGTGACTTCAGACCATTATTTGCACGCTATTATTTACAACAGTAATGGACAACTGTCTGTCATTACTTATGAAAATCAGGTCAATGTCCATCATTTTGACACCGCATTCAAGACCCCGGCAACAAAGTCGATGCGCCCGATTTTTGTGGGCAATAACGCCTATCTGGCAATTGCAGACGCTGATATTGAGAAGGGTATCCGGCATGTCCGTATGCAGGTGCTTTCTCTGGGTCTTCAAAACTACAACCCAAAGAACCTTCCCCCTTTATCACGAGCAGAAATCCCGGACTGGGGTATTGGGCTTATCGCGGTGGGTGTTGTCTTCGTTGCAGCGGTTTCAGCTACCGTGTTCGTTAAGAAGCTCAAAAGCAGACAACCAGTTCCCGTGAAGAATGTCACGGATTTGTTCCCCGAATTATGATCATTTCCGGTGTTTGAGACATAAAAAGTCTCCACAGACACTGAGTCGGCTACCTAACTCGACATCACCGGATAATAAAAACTACAGAAGGCGTATAAAACGACTGGCCCTGAATGTCTATTTTGTCATCCATAGTTCCGTTTAGAGTCTATATTTCCCGTTCAGGAACTGTATCTGGCAAATCAGAATGAGAAAGTCATTCAACCTGTTTCCGTTACTTTTGTGCTTGCTTTATACGACGGCACAGGCCAGCCCCCCCTCACAAAATGATTTTGATTTTCTTAAGCCTCTTAATGACAACGCACTGGTGGCAAACGGGCTTGAGTTAACAGAAAGCATTGCCGGAGTCTCTTTGTCTACCCTGCTCAATGTGGGTATATGGTGGAGTGTATGTAAAAGAGCAGGAATAGCTTTCGGGCATTCAAGCACACACAGTCTGACTGAATCGGATGCAAAGGAGTTGGAGAAGTTGAAAACGAATTTCTGTTTGCAGCTGGCCCCCTTGGTGACTATCGCAGAGGTGGCGCTGGCCGGGCATGTATCTCCCTCACCCCTGGAACAGCGCTGGTGGAAACCCCTGTATTTTGCCGGTGCAGGAATGGCAGCTTATGCTGCCAGTTCGAAAAGGAGGGAGTACATACCTGTTGCAGTCTTGATTTACCTTGCGTCCGAAGCGGTATCAAGAACTGGAGCCAGTGCTATTTCGGCGTTAGCTCTAAGAAAAATGAGCCTGAGGGAAGTGGTAACTGATTGGTATGCGGCTGGGGAATACCCAATATTGTCTGTGATTAATGGGGTTATGGCAGGTACTGTCGCCTATGAAGCTATGATCCATAAAGGTTTCAGGCCAGCAAAAGCGATTCTTGCTTCTGTTGTCAGCGCAGCGATTGCCGGTACCCTCTCGGGTTTTATTTCATTATTAACAATTGATGTGGGCGGACAGACAGAGACCAAAGCCGGGACCGGAGTTCTAGTTGGAGCTCTGGCCGGAGTAGTAGTCGGAATCGGAGCAGATGTCGGAGCTGTAGCCGCAGCCGCAGCCAAAGCCACAATCATAGCCGCAGCCATAGCCAAAGCCACAGCAACGGCTACAGTCATAGCCAAAGCCGATTTCAGAGCAGGAGTCGAAGCCGCAGCTGGAGCCATAGCTGGAGCTTTTGCCTTTGGCGGAGTTGCAGCCTTGCTTATGTTGGGCAGTTTCAGGATAACCTCAAACAACCCGCTTATTAAAGCCGGTGTCACTCTGTTGCCTGCGTTGACTTTCGCTGTTATCAACAGTCTTTCAAACTACGCCGTTTATGGCTATCCAATGGAAGAAAGCTTTTCAGAGACAGCTTGGACCCAGTGGAAAAAGTTCTATGCGCCCCTGGATTATCTCTCGACTCTGTTTAACTGACAGAATCAACTTTCAATTCCATTTACCCGAAGTGCCCCTGAGGCTAACAGGAAGCAGACCATCAGGCCGTGATGAGACTTCAGTAACAGAGCCTCGCTATGTGTCTGCTGCCTTAGGATTTTGTCATCCATAGCTCCGTTTAGGGTCTATATTTCCCGTTCATTAGCTGTACTGGGAAAATTACCATGAAAAAGTCATTCAACCTGTTTCCATTGCTTTTATGTTTGCTTTATGCGACGGCACAGGCCAGCCCCCACTCACAAAATGATTTTGATTTTCTTAAGCCTTTTAATGACACCGCACTGGTTGCAAAAGGGCTTGAGTTAACGGGAAGCATTGCCGGAGTCTCTTTATCTACCCTGCTCAATGTGGGCATATGGTGGGGTGTATGCAAAACAGCGGGAATAGTCTCGGGGCTTTCAAGCACATATGATCTGGCTGAATCGGATACAAAGGAGCTGGAGAAGTTGAAAACGGATTTCTGTTTGCAGCTGGCCCCCCTGGTGACTACCGCCGAAGTGGCGCTGGCCGGGCATGTGTCTCCCTGGCCCCTGGAACGGCGCTGGTGGAAACCCCTGTATTTTGCCGGTGCAGGAATGGCAGCTTACGCCGGTAGTACGAAAACGAGGAAGCACGTACCTGTCGCAGTCTTGATCTACCTTGCATCCGAAGCGGCATCAAGAACTGGAGCCAGCGCTATTTCGACATTAGTTCTAAGAAAAATGAGCGTAAGGGATATGGTGACTGAATGGTATGCGGCTGGGGAATACGCAATATTGTCTCTGATTAATGGGGTTATGGCAGGCGCTGTCGTCTATGAAGCCATGATCCATAAAGGTATCAGGCCAGCAAAAGCAATGTTTGCTTCTGTTGTTGGCGCAGCGATTACGGGTAGCCTCTCGGGAATTATTTCATTGTTAACAATTGATGTGGGCGGAGAGACATTAGCCAAAGCCGGGATTGGAGTTTTAGCCGGAGCTGTAGCCGGAGCAGGAATCGGACTCGGAGCAGGAGCAGGATTAGGAGCCGGAGCCGCAGCTTTACTCACAGTCACAGCTGCAGCTTCAGCCGCAGCGACAGCCACAGCCACAGGCGCAGTTCCAGCCGCAGCTCCTGCCGGGTTCAGAGAGAGATTAGTAGCCTTAGTTGGAGCCGAAGTTGGATCTTTTACCTTTGCCGGATTCGCAGCCTTGCTTATGTTGGAAAGTTCCAGGATAACCTCAAACAACCCACTTTTTAAAGCCGGTGTCACTCTGGTGCCCGCGTTGACTTTCGCTTTTATCAATAGTCTTTCGAACCTCGCCGTTTATGGCTATCCACTGCAAGAAGGTTTTTCAGAGACCGCCTGGACTCAGTGGAAAAAGTTCTATGCGCCTCTGGATTATCTCTCGACTCTCTTTAACTGACAGATTCAACCTTCAAATCCATTTACTCGAAGCGCCCCTCAGGTTAACAGGAAGTAGACCATCAGGCTGTGGTGAGACCTCATTAACAGAGCCTCAATATGTGTTTGCTGCCTTATCTGCACCGCACGTTAAGGATTTTGTCATCCTTAGCTCTGTTAAGAGTCTATATTTCCCGTTCAGTAACTGTATCTGGCAGGTCACCATGAGAAAGTCATTCAAACTGTTTCCTTTACTTTTCTGTTTGCTTTATACGACGGCACAGGCCAGTCTCCCCTTAAAAAATGATTTTGATTTTCTTGGGCCTTTAAATAACACCGCACTGGTGGCAAACGGACTTGAGTTAACTGCAAGCATTGCCGGAGTCTCTTTGTCTACCCTGCTCAATGTGGGTATATGGTGGGGTGTATGCAAAACAGTGGGAATAGTCTCCGGGCTTTCAAGCACATATGATCTGGCTGAACCGGATACAAAAGAGCTGGAGAAGTTGAAAACAGATTTCTGTTTGCAGCTGGCCCCGCTGGTGACCACCACCGAGGTGGCGCTGGCCGGGCATGTGTCTCCCTGGCCCATGGAGCAGCGCTGGTGGAAACCCCTGTATTTTGCCGGTGCAGGAATGGCAGCTTACGCCACTATTGCTTCGAAAACCAGGGAGCACTTACCCGTCGCAGTCTTGACCTACCTCGCGTCCGGAGCGGTATCTGGAACTGGAGGCAGCGCTATTTCGGCGTTAATTCTAAGAAAAGTGAATGTGAGGAATATTACAACTGAAACGTATGCCTCCTGGGAATACTCATTGTTGTCTTTGATCAATGGGATTATGACAGGCGCTGTCGTCTATGAAGCCATCATCCATAAAGGCTTTGGGCCAGCAAAAGCGGCTCTTGCTTCTGTTGTCAGCTCAGCGATTGCAGGTGCCCTCTCGGGAGTTATTTCAGTATTAACCATTGAGGTAGACGCACAGGCACAGGCCTTAGCCGGAATTGTAGCTGGAGCCATAGCCGGAGCTGGAGCCACAGCCATAGCCGGAGCTGGAGCCATAGCCGGAGATGCAGCCGGAATCAAAGCTGTAGTCGCAGTTATAGCCGGAGCAGGAGCATGTGCGGGTGCCATAGCCGGAATCGGAGGTGGGGCTTCAGCTTCAGCAGTAATCAGAGGCATAATCGGAGCCGGAGTCACAGCCGGAGCCTTTACCTTTAGCGGAGTCGCAGCTTTGCTTATGTTCGGCAATTGGAAGATAACCTCAAACAACCCGTTTATCAAAGCCGGTGTCACTCTGGTGCCCGCGTTGACTTTCGCTGTTATCAATAGTCTTTCGAACCTCGCCGTTTATGGCTATCCACTGGAAGAAGGTTTTTCAGAGACCGCCTGGACTCAGTGGAAAAAGTTCTATGCGCCCCTGGATTATCTCTCGACTCTGTTTAACTGACAGATTCAACCTTCAAATCCATTTACTCGAAGCGCCCCTGAGGTTAACAGGAAGTAGACCATCAGGCTGTGGTGAGACCTCATTAGCAGAGCCTCAATATGTGTTTGCTGCCTTATCTGCACCGCACGTTGTAGTTAAGGATTTTGTCATCCGTAGCTGTGTTAAGAGTCTATATTTCCCGTTCAGTAACTGTATCTGGCAGGTCACCATGAGAAAGTCATTCAAACTGTTTCCTTTGCTTTTGTGTTTGCTTTATACGACGGCACAGGCCAGTCTCCCCTTAAAAAATGATTTTGATTTTCTTGGGCCTTTAAATAACACCGCACTGGTGGCAAACGGACTTGAGTTAACGGCAAGCATTGCCGGAGTCTCTTTGTCTACCCTGCTCAATGTGGGTATATGGTGGGGTGTATGCAAAACAGTGGGAATAGTCTCCGGGCTTTCAAGCACATATGATCTGGCTGAATCGGATACAAAGGAGCTGGAGAAGTTGAAAACGGATTTCTGTTTGCAGCTGGCCCCCCTGGTGACCATCACCGAAGTGGCGTTGGCCGGGCGTGTATCTCCCTGGCCCCTGGAGCAGCGCTGGTGGAAACCCCTGTATTTTGCCGGTGCAGGAATGGCAGCTTACGCCAGTGTTACGAAAACGAGGAAGCACATACCTGTCGCAGTTTTGACCTACCTTGCGTCCGAAGCGATATCAAGAACTGGAACCAGCGCTATTTCGACGCTAATTCTAAGGAAAATGAACGTGAGGGATATTAAAGCTGAAAGGTATGCCGCTTGGGAATACATGATATTTTCTGCGATGAATGGGGTTATGGCGGGCTCTGTCGCCTATGAAGTCATCATCCATAAAGGCTTCAGTCCAGCAAAAGCGGCTCTTGCTTCTGTTGTCAGCTCAGCGATTGGGGGTACCCTCTCGGGAGTTATTTCAATGCTATCAATTGATGTGGACGGACAGACGCAGGCCCTGACCATAATCGTAGCTGGAGCCTTAGCCGGAATCGAAGCTGGAGCCATAGCCGGACTCGGGGCTGGAGTCTTAGCCTTGGCCTTAGCCAGATTCGGAGCTGAAGTTATACCCACAGCCACAATCGAATCTGTAGTCAGAGCTGTTGCCGGTGGAGGAGCATGTGCAGGAACCCTGGCCGGAATCGGAGCCGGAGCCGGAGCCGTAGCCGGACTCGGAGCTGGAGCCTCAGCAGAAGTTAGTAATGGAATCTCAGGCGGAATCGGAGCCGGAACCCTTACCTTAAGTGGAGTCGCAGCCTTGCTAATGTTCGGCAATTGGAAGATATCCTCAAACAACCCGTTCATCAAAGCCGGTGTCACCCTGGTGCCTGCATTGACCTTCGCTGTTATTAATAGTCTTTCAAACTACGTCGTTTATGGCTATCCACTGGAAGAAGGTTTTTCAGAGACCGGCTGGACTCAGTGGAAAAAGTTCTATGCGCCTCTGGATTATCTCTCGACCCTGTTTAGATGACAGACGCTTGAAGTGCCCCTGAGGTTGACAGGAATTAAACCATCAGCCTTGGTGAGAAGAACACGGTAAAAGAGCCTCATTATGTGTTAGTTGCCTTATCTGCAGCGCACGTTGGAGTTAAGAATTTTGTCATCCATAGCTCTGATAAAGGTCTATATTTCCGGTTCAGTAGCTGCATCTGGTAAATCACCATGAGAAAGCCATTCAACCTGTGTCCATTAGTTTTGTGTTTGCTTTATACGACAGCACAGGCCAGTCCCCCCTTACAAAATGATTTTGATTTTCTTGAGCCTTTAAATGACACCGCACTGGTGGCAAACGGGCTTGAGTTAACGGTAAACATTGCTGGATTCTCTCTGTCTACCCTGCTCAACCTGGGTATCTGGTGGGGTGTGTGTAAAACAGCGGGAATAGTCTCGGGGCTTTCTAGTAAATATGATCTGGCTGAATCGGATACAAAGGAGCTGGAGAAGTTGAAAACGGATTTTTGTTTGCAGCTGGCCCCCCTGATGACCAGCACCGAAGTGGCGCTGGCTGGGCATGTGTCTCCCTGGCCCCTGGAGCAGCGCTGGTGGAAACCCCTATATTTTGCCGGTGCTGTAATGGCAGCTTATGCGGCTATAACGAAAACGAGTGGGAAGATACCTGTTACAGTCCTGATCTACCTTGCGTCCGAAGCATTATTAAGAACTGGAGCCAGCGCTTTTTCGGCGGTAATTCTAAGAAAAATGAGCGTGAGAAATACTACAACTGAATGGTATGCGGCTGGAGGGTACACGACATTGTCTGTGGTCAATGGGATTATGGCAGGCGCTGTCGCCTATGAAGCCATGATCTATAAAGGCTTCAGTCCGGCAAAAGCGACTCTTGCTTCCGCTGTCAGCGCAGCAATTGCGGGTAGCCTCTCGGGAATTTTTTCATTGTTAACAATTGATGCGGGGGAACAGTTAAAGGCTGAAGCTGGAGCCTTAGCCTTAGCCGGAGTCGGAATCGCAGCTTTAGCAGGAACTTTTGCCGGAGCCGGAGCCATAGCAGGAGCCGGAGCAGAAGTCGGAGCTATAACCGGAGCCGGCGCTGGAGCCGAAGCCGGGGCCGTAGCTGGAGCCATAGCCAGTGCCACGACCTCAGCCGGAGCCTTGGCCAGATTAGGAGCCGGATTCGGAGTCGGACTCGGATCCTCAGCTGTGGGCGGAGTTGGAGTCCTGCTTATGTTCGGCAGTTCGAAGATAACCTCAAACAACCCATTTATCAGAGCCGGTGTCACTCTGGTGCCTGCATTGACCTTCGCTCTCATCAACAGTCTTTCAAACTACGTCGTTTATGGCTATCCAATGGAAGAAGGCTTTTCAGAGACCGGCTGGACTCAGTGGAAAAAGTTCTATGCGCCTCTGGATTATCTCTCGACCCTGTTCAACTGACAGACTCAACTTTTAGCAATTGAATCAGCGGTGAACTCTGGCAGTTACACAAGGCTCTTTCGTAGATCAGTTTGAACTCAATGACCTTTTTCTGCTGGTTTTTTGTGTTTTTACATTGGTCCAGTCTTCCACGAGCAGAGAGGGTACCCTGGCGAATTCACGGGTATTGTTGGTGATGCATGTCATGCCAAGACTTCGGGCATGACCCGCAATGAGATTGTCGTATACGCCGACTTGCTGGCCTTTTGAGCAAAGGTGTTGCCGGATATTGGCTGAGTGATCGGCGGCTTTTTCATCAAAGGGCAAAATGGACACCCTCATGAGAAACTCGTTTAGTATAATGATTTTGGTCTGCTTTCGTTTTTCGCTGTCTGAGTTATAAACACCGAACATCAGCTCATCATAGGTGATTGAGGAAATGAACATATCACCATTGTGGCTGGTTATCTTTTGGCGTACTTGCCTGGGGTCGTCTTTTTGCATAGCGAAGATAACCATGTTGGTATCCAGCATATATTTCATTCGCCCCAATCCCCCAGATCTCTGGCCTGCATGTCGGGTTGAGGCTGACGCTCAAACTCAACAGCGTTTTCATCAACCATCTGAAAGAATGAGTCCCAGTCTCCTTTTATCGGAGTGATCAGTATAGATTCTCCACGTTTGGAGATCCTGACACGATTTGTGCCTTCTGGCAGCTCAAGCTCTTTGGGGATTCTGACCGCCTGTGAACGGTTGTTTCTAAATACACTGGTTTCCATGTTTAGTCCTGTATATATATTTTGTATATCCAAAAAGTAGACTATAACAGCGGGTAGATCAATAAGTTCGGAGAGGTTGTCATCAATAGACGGCGCAACTATCGACGCCCCTGAGCTGGAAAATACTCTACTACCCCTTCGTTCAGTGTTGCTTTGCCTGATTTTCATCATTACATGAATGGCTGGTGTAGAATTGGGCAGCTAATGGCAGGCTTAGCCGGAAGGCTTCATCTTCGAAGCTTCGGTCCAGATAATGCTTTTTAAACTCACTGTTTTCGATTGAGCCTTCTTCCAGCTGCCGGACATGCACCAGTTCATGAGCCATGGTGACTCTTATTTCACTGGGTTCGAGTCCTTCTGCCAAGGCTATCAGGTACTTTTTCGGCCCGAGCTGTTTGGTAAAGCCCTTTATTTCGGGCTTATCCATTTTTTGTGTCAGATGAACAATAGTGACACCACTGACTCCCAGTTCTTCCATATAGAAAGCCTGCATAGCAAGAAAGTCACAGCCAAAGTTATTCAAATCGTTGGCGTGAGACAGTGCTGTCAGAAAAGAAAGAGGCAGTATGAAAGCAAACCAAAATCTCTGAATCATTAAACAGGCCTGTTAAGCTATCCAAAAGGGCTTAATGCCCAATGCAGTTCGGCAAAACAGGAGAAGACTTGATATGAGTTGGTTTCAGAAACTGATTCAACTGTCGGAAAAAGACAGGGGCTTCCATCTTATCACTGATGAGCTGGAGTCAAAGCTTCCCGAGCTTTCACTCTATCAGGTGGGTCTGGCTCATATCTTTATTCAGCACACATCCGCGTCCCTTACTCTGAATGAGAATACAGATCCGGATGTTCGTCATGATATGGAAACATTTTCCCTTCAAGCTATTCCGGATAGTGCCGACTACTATCGCCATGTTCTTGAGGGGGCTGATGATATGCCGGCCCATATAAAATCAAGCTTGTGGGGTGCCAGTGTGATGATACCTGTTACCGGGGGCCGATTTAATCTCGGGACCTGGCAGGGACTCTGGTTAGGAGAGCACAAAAAGCGCGGCGGAAAACGTCGCTTGATTGCGACTTTACAAGGCCGTCTATATAGGTAATTATAATTTCATTGGTCTTTTTTAACAGCAGTATATCAATGGAGGACTCGAACCGACTGGCGTTTTACCAACGCTGGACTATAACTAAAAAAAATCGGAACTAAAGTCTTAAAATATGGGTTGGAGCACAGATTGCTCCATTGACCAGTATCCAAGAGGAAATAGCTATGGCACGGAAAACGCCGAAAAAAGCTGCTGCTGGTTTTGACGGGGTTGATATCAGTTATCTGGGGAGTCGAGACGAACCCGCTGATCAACGCACAGTTGAATCCCGGAAAAAACTCAGAGAGAGTCTTAACGCTCAGGTAGAGGCCTTTCTTAAGTCCGGTGGTGAAATAGAAGAGGTCCCATCAAACGTTACTGCTGATCCGCCCAAAAAACCTTCGAGCGAATACGGTAACCGTACAATTTAAACCGATTTTTAAGCCCGACATTGTCGGGCTTTTTTTTGGCGGTGCGCCGAGTATGGCGCGTAGCGCCAAACGGCGCTGTTCCAGTACGCGTGGTGGCGGCTGGATGACTTGGAGGTGAAAGTCCTCTATCAGCCCGGCAAGGGGAATGATTAGCCGAACGGCAAGGGTGTCCATCGTGAGGTGGAATCTGAAGAAAGCTGAAGGCAAAACACTGACCCGACGAACAGGAATCGCATAGTAGGCGGTCGTAGTGGGTAAGAAGGCCATTATCTTCAAAGCCCAATACTTGCATGGAAACTGCGGACGTAGATGCGGCGGGTATAAGTGGGAAGGTCACGCGCATTACCTCGGGAGATCTGTTCTCCTGCCTCAGGCTACCGGCATCGTGAGGTGTTGGGATGGGAAAACAGAAGTCAGCAGACTCCATAGTAGGTTTGTTGCCGCAAACTGAAGGGCTGAACCTGTAAATGATGTGAAGTAAGCGATCTCTGCCTGTTTAGAACAGATGCTCGAAAGAGGCCTTTAAATCCGAAAGAGTGGAAGACAGTATCTGAAGCTTGGGTTGGGTGTTTATTGGACAGCAGGCGACGTATTACAACGAAAGCTGAGTTTACAGGAACCGCCGTGGTACGGAACCGTATGCCCGGTGGTGTGAAAGGACGGCGGGGGCAACCCCGCCTCCTACTCGATCCTCTTATATCTGAACCCTCACTAAAGGGCCCTCTGAATATTCTTCCAGCTCACCAATAGACTCCAGTGAAAGACCATGCTGCCGGGTGATGGCCAGAAACGCTTCTTCGCTTTCCCTGTCCACAGCGACCAGTAAGCCACCACTGGTCTGTGGATCACACAGGAGTTGTTTTTGCTCTTCTATGATGATCCCGGCTTTATGCCCATAACTGTCAAAATTGCGTACAGTACCGCCCGGAATGCAACCTTGTAGTTGGTATTCACTGACGTGGGGGAGTAGTGGTAGAGCGCTCATTCTGATATTGGCCGCTACTTCGCTGCCTTCACAGACTTCAATCAGATGACCCAGCAGACCAAATCCTGTGACATCGGTCATGGCACTGATACCCGGTAATTGCGCCAGCTCTGAGCCAATTTTGTTAAGTGTGCACATGGCATCACGAGCCAGGTGGCTGTGTTCGTCCCTGAGCAGCTTTTTCTTCTGGGCTGTGGTGAGAATACCGACACCAAGAGGCTTGGTAAGGTAAAGCTTGCTACCTGCCCGGGCCTGGTCATTGCGCTTGAGCTGCTCTAGCGGTACTTTGCCAGTGACCGCCAGTCCGAAAATAGGCTCCGGTGCATCAATGCTGTGCCCACCTGCCAAAGGAATACCGGCATCAGCACAAGCCCGACGACCGCCATCGACAACTTTTGCGGCAATTTCAGGGGGCAGCCTATTCACTGGCCAGCCCAGAATGGCAATAGCCATCATGGGCTTACCTCCCATGGCGTAGATATCACTGATCGCATTGGTGGCAGCGATTCGTCCAAAATCGAAGGGATCATCAACAATAGGCATGAAAAAGTCAGTGGTGCTGATCACGCCTTCACCATTTCCGAGGTCAAAAACAGCGGCATCGTCCTTGCTGGAGTTACCGACAATCAGTCCGGGGAAGTCAGGCAGCTGAAGGTTGGTTTTTAGAATGCCATCGAGAATTTGTGGCGAAATTTTGCAGCCGCATCCTGCACCATGGCTGTATTCAGTCAGCTTGATGTTGTTGGTGTACTGGGAGGTCATTAAAATGCTCAAGAGGGATAAAATGGAAAAATCATGCACTTTAGCACTAATAGAAGTAGAAGCAAGCAGTGGGAGAGCCGGAGTCCAGGGAATCAATGCCAGATAACAGGCTACCAGGTTGTTAGTGCTGTCATCACTCTTTAGAAGGGAATTGTTTTAATTATCGTTCTCTTATGTTTTGTTGCTAATTAATGGGTGTCATTTCCGGCAGAATTTGGTTAAGGCCATCTGGTTCAATATATCGAATGGATGGGTCCTGCTGAGTCAGGCTTTCAATATCCAGCGATGAATCGGAAAGAAAAACAATACCGCAGGATCCGAAGGGGCGTACCAGTGATATCGTCACCTCTGAAGAGAGTTTGTCCAGCTTTTCGATCAGTAGTTCTGCATCGCAGCTTTTAACAATACCTGAGTCAAATACGGCAACCCAGCGATGAGTGTAGTGACTGAATTCTGAATATGAGAAGAGTGATAGTGAAGCAGTGAAGAAAAGCAGGAGTAAACGATTCATTATTTTCCTTCCAAAAAGTTAGATGGCAGAAAAACGTATGTTACTAATCCAGTATTTTCGGAGTAAGAAGGCTCTGCCTGTTTTTATTAAGTAATAGCAGATATTTTTCACCCGTCCGGAAATAAAAAGAAAGGAGCCTTTTGTTATGAATTATTCAAAGCAGGCTCCGGTTCTTATTATTGTTTCTGGGCGTATCATGGTAAATGAAAGGGCGCTTTAGTCATCAAGCTCAGAGAAAATCAGTTGTTTATAGGCAAAGACAATTTTGATTGAAGGTCTTTTCAGAATTTTTTGAATCCAGAAGCTGAACCATTGTGGTGCATTCATATCCTCTTCTTCATAATCGAACACTGTCGGCAGGTATTCAATGGGGTGAATCGTACCTTCGTCATCAATGACTGAGAAAAGTAAACCAGGTGGGTTGGCTATGCCGTCATTGCTTAGCCAGGGCTGGCAGAAAAAACTCATTTCAAGATCCATCGACCAAAGCTTAAAGTTCTTACTGACAATCAGTTTGAAGCGAGCCTTGTTTTTGGTTTTTCCCGCGCTCGCTATGTATTCAAGAGGCTCTGCACGGGCCGGCATTTTACGAACATTCAGGCCTTCTATGGGTTGGGTCCCGGACTCGAACCAGGACTTCATATCAGCTGCCTTTTGAGTCAGAAAGTTGCTGGCATTAACAGGGGGGGCTGAGACGGTCATCAAATACTTTCCTTTTTTATTTTCGCGCACTATGTCATCTAGAGCTCATCGCCCGGAAATGTTGTCAGGCTACACAGAAATGACGGCATATTACAATAGTTTATGTAACTAAAGTGATACTTTTATGTAAGCGTATTTGAGAGCAGACTCTTTTTGAGCCTGTTTCTGTGGCAGCAATTCGATAGCAGTGATTTTTCAGACTCAATAACAGGTGAGATTATTTCGGGTTCTGGAGACGATATTTTTCCCACCAGACATCAGAGAATGTCAGAATAATATTAATAATTATTGTTGCGGATATTGAAAGAATAGCCACTGCCTGCCATGTGGGCAGACAGGAAGATACATAGGTAAACTGTAACAACAGGAAGTAATGTGCTGCACTCAAAATAATAAGAAACAGATTGCCTGTCAGTCTGCTTTTACCTAACCAGCTCAGACTATGACGGATGGTCAGTCCCAGCATTATCCAGATACAAGCCAGCCATGGCGGAAGAATTCGACTCTCACCGGCAAATTGAAGAACGCTTATATTGCTCATCACACTGTCCAGGGCGCTACCGAGAATCAGGGTAATAAACATAATCTCCCGCTCTTTTTTCCATGAGCCGTAGGTAGAGAAGTGTACTATCAGAATGATGACTGCTGCGGCAACAGCCCAGGTTGATCGGGTTGTCATGCACACCAGCCAGCCTGCCAAAGCCAGGCCACTGTTAAGCCAGAAAGTATTCAGTTGTTTCATCTAAAAAACCATTTAAAAGACAATGGGTCTGAAAACAGGTTTGGGGTCAGAGGCCAGAAGTTCGCTGATGGTTTCCAGTCCTCTTTTGAGTTGATCTCTTGATGATGGACTACTGATACAGATTCTCACGGCCTGAGGCGCAGCCGAGCTGCCAACCGCAAAAACTTCAGAGTGCAACACTTTAACATTTTTACTTTCCAGCTGTTGGACAAATGTTTCTGCCCGCCAGGGTTCTGGCAGTCTCAGCCAGGCATAAAAACTATAAGGCTGTGACTGAATATCAAGGTGCCCGATAGTTTCTTTCAGAATGTCCTGCCGGTGCAGGATTTCTTCCCGCTGCCAGTCTGTCAGTTGCCGGGCTTCCCCGGAGTCAATCCATTCCGTTACCACTTCTGACATCAGTGGCGGTGCGCTCCAATAATTGTTTTGCATGGCAATTCTGATTTTGAGGTTCAAGTCTTTCGGGCTGCAAATAAAACCGACTCTCAGCCCTCCCGCCAGGAATTTGGAAAAACTTGAAGTGTACACCACTCGTTCCGGCGCAAGGCTATAGAGAGACGGTAAGCGGTTTTCAGGTGGAATAAACTGCACATCGTCTTCAAGAATCACAAGGTTGTGCGCAGCAGCAACGTCCAGAATTTCCTGACGCCTGGCCAGTGGCATTAAAGTGGCCGTCGGGTTCTGAAGGTTTGGCGTCAGGTAGAGAAGACGGAGTTTGAATTGATCACAACATTGCTCCAGCGCCTCAGGCGTCAGACCGTGCCGATCCATGGCCAAACCCATATGGCGAAGCTGCCAGTGTCTGGCGGCATTAATAAATCCGCGGTAGGTCAGATATTCTGACGCGATAACATCTCCGGGCCTCATGAGACCCTGGAGGGTAAGCATGTTAGCGTTCTGGCCACCGGATGTTATCAGAATATTGTCTGGCGCCGCTTTCATTCCGTGATAGCCCATCCAGCGAACTATGGTCTCACGGTGCCGGGGGATGCCCGTTTCCGGATGGTAATCCAGTAAAGGCGACAATTGTTGCCATTTTTCGGCTATTGAACTTAGGCTCCTGGCCAGGGTTTGCTCTCGGTTGGCCGGGACGGGCAAGCTGAGGCTAAGGTCGATCAGGTCGGATTCCCGGGGCTCTGGAATAGAGAAATCTCTTTTTTCCCAGACCTTGCCAAGAACAAATGTACCACTTCCCACTCTTGCGATGATAAGCCGCCGTCGTTCAGCTTCAGCGTAGCCACGTGTAATTGTCCCGATGGTGACACCCAGTTGCTCAGATAGAGAGCGATGTGTGGGCAGCCGGTCGCCATTGTTTAGCTTGCCCTCCTTTATGGCTTCTTCTATAGCGTCAGCCAGCGCTTTGTATTTGGGACCGGAAAAACGATCCAGATCAGGTTGCCAGTCGATCATAGATTCAGCTATTTACATGATTGTCATGGTGACAATAAAAGGATTGAACCATTTTAAGCAGCCTATAAACTGCAATCAAATGAAAAAAGCAAAATAAAAATAAAATTGTATGGTGACAATTTATGCCGGTTGAAAGTAAAGGCAAAAAAAACAAGAGAGTCCAAATCGTTTTTGATCGGACAACCGAAGAAAGGAACAAATAATGAAAGTGCTTCCCATTCATAAAGAAGATCCGGTCACCGGTTCAGCTCATACTATGCTAACTCCTTATTGGTCTGGACTATTGGGCAAAAGAACACTCAAAGCTGAACAGATTTCCCGAAGAACGGGGGAGCTGGGGTGTGAATGGGTTGAGGACAGGGTGTTGCTGCGTGGAGCCGCTGTACTCTTCCTCAAAGGCCAGATAACAGTATCGGGAGTTTCATAATGAGTGGCGAGTTGAGCATCGTTTTGTGGCCCCTGCTGGCTTTTGCTTTTTCCAGTACGATTACTCCGGGACCCAATAATGTCATGATCATGACCTCGGGGATGAATTATGGCACCCGACAGAGCATCCCCCATTTTTTGGGCATCTGTCTTGGCTTTCCTCTGATGGTGTTGTTTGTGGGTTTGGGGCTGGGGGCGGTGTTTGATCTTTTTCCAGTGCTTCACGATATTATCAAGGTTCTGGGTGTCGCTTATCTTCTATACCTTGCCTGGCTCATCGCAAAGTCTGCACCTGCCGATTTAAATGGCGGCAAGTCCAGACCACTGACTTTTATACAGTCAGCCCTGTTTCAGTGGGTAAACCCGAAGGCATGGATTATGGCGACAGGTGCCGTGGCTGCTTATACAACAGTGTCCGGAGATGTATTTCTGCAAGTGATTGTCATTGCCCTGGCCTTTCTGGTCGCTGCGATTCCCTGCGTAGGCGTCTGGTTATTTTTTGGTGTTCGTCTGAAAAAGGTGTTGCAACAGCCGTCTTATCAAAGGGCATTTAACATCACTATGGCGCTTTTACTGGTGCTGTCTATTATTCCGGTTATTGGTGAGATGATCTGAGGCGTTTTCTGGAGTCTTGCTTCCGGTGCAGCCAGGAACTGATATACACACTTCGTTCGTTCTGAGCTTGTCGCAGGATGGCGGCACGTAATTCGACAAGCCCGATGCGAACTGTATGGGGTTGACTATGCATGCTTTCAAGACCGTTATGGTGGCCATTACCAGAAGTCATACCAGCGAGCTCGAGTTAAGACAGGCCTTCAGGCTGGTGGCTGATAACCACGCCAGACTTATCATGGTCTTTTTTGATCAAAGCCTGGAAATTATGCGCAAGCTTCAGTTCATACCTCTGGAAAGCAAGCTGGAGGCTGCCATGAGAAAGCAGTTGGAACTGGATGCCGAGAAGTTCAGGCAACTGGCGTGGGAAGAAGGCATCGAAGCCGAAGTTCATATTGTTGCTGGCAAGCCAAGACAACTTATTGCGGGTTTAATTGAAGAATTTGGTGTAGACCTGGTTATCAAGCTTGCAGATCCCTCTGGGGCATTGGTTCGTAATCAGTTAACAGGTAATGACCTGGCGCTGCTAAGAAAATGTCCGGTCCCTGTATTGATGATGGCCTGCAGGGATCAGCTACCTGATTTCACCGGCAAGATTCTGGTAGCGGTCGATGTCGGTGACCCGGACTCTGATGCGGTGGCCCTGAATAGAAATCTGCTCCTTCATGGTCACTATCTCAGCAGTCAGGAAGACGCTGAGCTGCATATAGTGACAGTCTGGAACCTGCCGTTGAACCAGCCTGCATTGAGGATGTTGGGTGATGAGGAGATCTATGATCTTCAGGAGAGCACTCATCAGCGCTATCAGCAGAGACTGGATAAGACTCTGGTTGATGCGGGCATTGATCCTGAATCTGACAGGGTAAAAGTACACCTGTTGAAAGGCAACGCTGCCAGAGAAATAGAGAATTTGGCCAACGAAATTAATGTGGATCTGATCGTTATGGGAACTCTGAGCCGTCATGCCCGTGGAGTACTGATGGGGAATACGGCTGAGAATATTCTGAACAATATCTACTGTTCAATTCTGGCTGTTAAGCCGGAAGGCTTTGTCAGTCCACTGGCCTGAGAGCCAGCGAAGCTGACAACACTGAAGCGTATCAGGGCTTGAGACCACTCATGAATTCAATGGCGTTGCTGATCTCTTCGTCAGAGCAATCTCCGCAGGTTCCTTTTGGAGGCATGCTGCCGACACCTTTGATGGCATTACCCAGCAGCTTGCTGAAATCACCCGCTGCAGCCAGTTTGGTTTCCCAGACAGCCTTGTCGCCTTTCTTGGGAGCGCCAAGCAGACCGGAAGTATGGCAGGCAGTACAGAACTGGTTGAAGATCTGCTCACCGGAACGAGGACCACTGGCGGTGCTGGCAGTGGCGCCGACATTGGCAGCACACTCTTCACCTTCAAGACACACAGAGCCAAGAGGAGCGATGCGCTCGGCTACTTCTTTACGGGAAATATCATCCAGCTCAACAGGCTTGGCGAACGCCAGGACGGAAAACAGGCCTCCGACCAAGGCAATTAACGTACGTATTTGAGTTACCCGAGACACTCACTTATCCCCTATATCGACAAAGGCCTGCGGCACCATGTAATGAGTCAGTGGCACAATTTACTGTAATTGGCCAGTGGCACTTGGCTACGTCAGGCATCTCAACGCTTATGCTGCTTATGGTTAGATCTGGTGGACCTGAATAAACCATTGAGATGATCTTATTATTGTGTGCTCAGGGCACCGCCAGCAACCGAATTGTTTTTAAGCAACGCGGATTATAGAACAAAACGTTTGTCATATCAGCTAATTGTTTAACAGATTGATTGTATTGAACTATTTGTCGAAATATAAACATTGGTGCTTCTTTATTTGCGACACCCTCGATTGGGCGAGGGTTGACGGCGATTTTGCTAAATAAAATCAGCTGTCATTGTGTCTCTGACTCTGTCTCTGTCTCTGCCTCTGTCACTGTCTCTGTCTCTGTCACTGTCACTGTCATTGTCTGAGTCTGAGTTTCTGTCCGAGTCTCTGTCTCTGTCTGATTCTCTGTCTGAGTCTGTGTCTCTGGCTTGCATGTTATATCCATTATCATTCGAAAAGCTTCTACTGATTTCCACCGATCGGCTTCGCTTAACTCTGAAAAACGCTGAAAGAACAAATCAAGTAATGTTTTGTATAATCTTCTGTCATTATCGTCTCTTGGTGGACAATGGAGTTGTGATTGTACAAATAGAGCTGCTGCAGATAATAACTTAGGACTAGCCGGTTTGTTTTGTAGCTCGACAATCATATTTGCCTGAAGCTCTGGTCTGGAAAGTGCCTCAACCGCAGGTTCTTGCCCAAAACAAACACTATGATCTCCCGAACTTGCACCATGGTGTACTCGGGATCGCTGCCTGCAAACCGGGCATAACAGATCACGATGATTTGATCGCAATGTCTCTATACAATCCTTATGAAAATCATGTCCGCAACAAAGGCTGGTACTTTGCTGACCACTGATAATTTCATGCAGACAAATTGGACATACGTCAGCGTACCCTATTGTTAAAATTAAGTTGAAAACTAAAAAAATAAACAAGCGCATAAACAGCTACACCATTTTGATTTTAATAAAGAGAGCAAGCGTCACAAAAAAATCCACAGGAATGCATCTACTTGGCAGTCCCTGAATTTGTGATTAAGTGCTGCTTTGAGATTTGTGCTTGATGTATAGAAGGCAGTGTCATGTTCGTCCAGATCAGATTTCATCTTTTCCCATCAGTTCCCTGAGTTCATGGCAAATGCTGAATCTTACGTCACCTCGGATAGGGCGTTTGAAAAAGCAAAAAAGGTTGGTCACAGGTATTTCCACCAGACAAGACACGCTTATGCATGCAGGACCCCGGCTGCCAGGAAAGGTTATTAGCTGACAGTTGACGAATCCGCCAAAACCTGTTCAGCTTGAGATACCAGTGTCTAAAACCGTATTTGCGGCAAAAAGCCATAGACAGGCAGGAAGCTGATCAGTAATATTGGCCTCCGCTGAAAGCCCTGAAGTCAATTGGCTTTCAAACAGTCGTAGCTCAGCTGGACAGGGATTCTAACCTGCCTCAGCCCCGTCGAGGCTACGCCAGACGATGCTCTCGTGGTGTAACGGATAACACGCGGCCCTCCGGAGGCTGAGATTGGGGTTCGATTCCCTACGAGAGCGCCATTTCATTGATTGTCCTTGTTGACACCGAATAATGAACCTTTCCGGGTTCCGTCACGCTATTCCCATGCATCACATATCAGAGACTGTGCCTGTCTGGCACTAAGCAATGATCCCCGCTGCTCCGTGATTGTTGACAGAGAGAAAAATTCATTTTTCTGACAAAAACTGTGGAACTTTTTTAATGCACCTTAGTCCAATAAAGTATTAACAACATAAATCATTAATGGAGGTAGGGTGTTATGCAGGTATCAGGAAGTGCAACAATATTAGAATGTATTTGCCCAGACCCAACGCCGGAAACTGCTCGAAAACACGGCATTCTTGGTGTAACTTCTGGATGTTTTGGAGGTCTGATTGCTGGCTTGGCTGGGGGTGCGGTGGCTCGCGCAATCTCAGGATGTCTTATCGGAGGCTGTACTGGTTGCTGTGTTGGTTGCCTGTCTTCTGCGGCTTTTGGTGCATACAGGACTGAAGGCTGCACTATCCGCTGCCGTCGTATAACTGAGACAAACGTCGCCTGTCACAGACACCTGCCAGTAATGAACCAACCCGGAAGTAACCCCATGCTTCAGGGGTCATTCCGTGCTGATGAAGACGCCGGTAGCCATTCTTATCCGCCCATTGTTTCAACGCAACCGCCACCCTATGAAGAAAGAGACAGTCGAGCCACCCTGACCACACCTGCAGATCCTCCGCCACCCTACCAAAGACATGATTCAGCGTCGGATGGGCAAGAGGAAACTTCTTCAGAAACTACGGTTTGAAAAAGCATTTAAAGTATTAACTCACTCTCACAGGCTCTGGATGTTTTCTGACAAAAACTGAGGAACTTTTTTCAGACACTTTTGCCTAATAAATAATGACAACACAGACCATTAATGGGGGTAGGATGTTATGCAGGTAGCAGGAAGTGCAACAATAGTAGAATGTATTTGCCAGGACCCGACGTTGCAAAGTGCTCGAAGACACGGGATTTGTACTGGAATTTCTACAGGCCTTGGAGGTGCTGTTGGTTGCCTTATAGGGAGTATTGCCACTATTGGAAGCGTAACCAGTCCCACAGGACTTATTATCGGTGGCATTACTGGCTCCAGTATTGGTTGCCTGACTTACCTAGCTGTCAGTGCATATCGGAACGATGGCTGCAGTATCCGGTGTCGTCGTATAACTGAGGCAGATGATGTTTGTCGCAGACATTTGCCAGTAACAGACCAGCCTGGAAGTACTCCCGTGCTTCAGGGTTTACTCCGGGCTGATGAAGATGCCGGTAGCCATTCTTATCCGCCCATTATTTCAATGCAACCGCCACCCTATGAAGAAAGAGACAGTCGATCCACCCTAACTGCACCTGCAAACCCTCCACCAGCTTATCAAAGAAATACCTCAGCGTCGGACGGGGAAGAGGAAATCTTTTCAGAAACCGGACTCTGAAAAAGCATTTAAGCCTGACCACGATAAAAGGAAAGTCGGTCAAGTGTTAGTGTGCTGTAGCCAAAGAGGCTGATCTCGGCGATGGTCATGACACCATTCTGACTACTGCCAATCCAAATACATAACTTCAGCCGGTATATCGTGTTCGGAAAAAAATGAAAGCCAGCGTTTCTGATTGTCCTGAAGTCGGTCACCAGGGCCTTTTACTTCTACCCATCGATACTCCCGGGTTTCTGGCTGAAAAAGAATCAAGTCGGGAAAGCCAGTACGATTATGGGCAAAGTCGAAAACCAGTTTTTCCAGCATGGCTTTCAGGTGAGGCCAGGGTA
This sequence comes from Endozoicomonas sp. ALD068, assembly GCF_049310145.1. Taxonomy (NCBI): domain Bacteria; kingdom Pseudomonadati; phylum Pseudomonadota; class Gammaproteobacteria; order Oceanospirillales; family Endozoicomonadaceae; genus Endozoicomonas; species Endozoicomonas sp. ALD068. The sequence goes on along the minus strand of NZ_JBLYNU010000004.1, from coordinate 4,433,902 downwards.
TCAGGTCGCAGGCAAGCGTGATTAACTCTTCTGAAAGCCCGGGCCAATAGATTAAACGGTTGGAAATGACCCGCTTTTGTTGATAAATAGTCAGAGCCTCCCGGGTCACATCAGACGTTTTCAGTTGTCTGAATCTTTTTTCAAACAAATTCTGTCGTTTACGGTAAAAGTCGGGGGTCGATAAGTCAGCAGGCGCACTCTGGAAAGGATGAAAAAAGGCATCTGGAATATCGGCAAACAGAATGTCCCAGAACAGCAGACCTGCCAGCCCACAGATCAGAGTATTTTCTACATAGAATGTTTTCCAGCCATTATTCTGAAAGTGTTTTTGCACCTGAAATTCAACCCTTTCGCTGCTATCAGGTAGGGAAAGGCGTTTTTCAGAAAAACGGGATTGTTTTCGTAAGGTTTTCTCCCCCCTTAATTTTCTGATGAATCGTTTGGCAAACTCCAGCTCCATATCGCTGGCAGGTTGTTTCAGAATATGGGTGCAAATCGTTTCGCTGGCCTTTATCTCTCCAAGCTTTTGGTGGATACGAGCCATTCTTTCCAGAGCTGGCGGCAGGTTTGATTGTGCAAACAGGCTCAGAGCTTCATCGAACCGTTCTTTACGCTCCAATTCTCTGGCGATCCGGTTGACCAGGCGGCTGAAGCGTCTTTTTAGAATGGGGCTGGCAGGTGGGGCGGGGAGTTCATTTTGTAAATGGCAAAGGGCTTGAGAGTCTTTATCAAACTCTGCTTCATAAGCGAGAATGCCTAACTTAGATAGTTGTAAAGCGTCGTTTAATTCCTGCCGGGTTTTGAATAGTCGATTGCTTTTTTCCAGAGGGTAATTTTCAAACTTATAAAGTCCCAGGTCTTGCAGCACAAATTCGGTCAGATTCTGATGGAGATTACCAAAAAACAGGAATTGTAGATTCTGAACCTGTTCGGCGAAAAGAGGCTTATAAATATCAAAAGGCAGATCGGGTGACTGAGAGACTTCAGCCACAATCCGTTCAACAAGTTCAGGTCTTTTCAACTTCGAAGCAATGCCACTGACTGAGCTGAACCACTTCAAGAGCTCTGGCTTGGTGCCAAGTTGAACCAGTTCCGAGACGTTAATATCAGGATTAACAGCCAGTAGCCCCAGCTTCTCAAGCTCACGGGCTGCCGGGGTTATGGCCAATATTTCCGGATACTTCAATAAGTCTGAGCGGAACAAGGGGCCCTTTCTGCAAATCAGACGTACATAGAGACGCCGGGCAGGTTCAGAGGCAGCATGGAAACAGCTGAGAAAACTATTTTCATCATCCACCAACAGGTCTTCATAATGATGATTAACAAAATCCAGCAGTGACAGGAAGTTGGTTAGATAATAGTCTTCCCGAATTTCAACCATTTCAGTCATCGTCAGGCTGCCAATCGATAAGGTAAAACGCTAAGATTACCCCATTTAATAATCGGAAAACTGCCATGATTGATGATGATCTGGTCACTGAGGCGCATTTGCTGGAAATCGTAGAAAACCAGCTGACCGGGAATAACCCCACAAGGGTTAAAGAGACACTGCTCAGGCTGACCATGACGGGTATGGATAGACAGGAAGCCATGGACTATATTGCCTGCGCCCTTTCGGTCGAGATTATCGATGTGATTCAAAATGATGCGACTTTCAATCTGAACAGATATGAGCAGAATCTCGATAAACTGCCTGACACTCCCTGGATGACAACTTAACCAGCTACTTATGAGAAATTAGACTCTTGTGCGACGGGATTTCAGGAAACGGATGTCTTTGACACTGCGATTCTTAAAGAGCAGAGATGGAATGGTGACGCCGACGGCGAGGGATAAAAGAATAAATAGTGTATTCAACCCATAGCTGACGGTTTGCATTAAAAGATCGCTTGAGAAGGTGGTGGCCTGGCTCATCTCCATAAGCCCCATAATGCTTCTATAGGCATAGACGCCCGGCACCATCGGAATAACAGCGGGTGCCATAAAAACAGTAGTAGGCGTGTGCACCCAATGTGCTAACTGAATCGACAGCAAGCCCATGGTGCATGATGCCAGCAGTGTGGATGTCAGTAAATCGAGACCAAACTGCAGGGCTACACCTCTCAGCCCGTATCCCAGGGCAGCCAGAAAAGCTGAAGCCCAGAATGCCCGAATAGGCGAAGTGAACAGCGCAGCATAGCCCATGGCGACCAGAGCAGCCCAAAGACACTTTTCTAACAGCAAGCCGCTCATTATTGATGAACTCCCAACAGTGCGGAGCTGATGACGATACCTGTGGCAATGGCAAATGCGATAACAATGCCCTGCGTGGCGCGTGCCTGTCCGACAATAATATAGCCATGCATGAGATCAATAATACTGTTGATCAGCGGCACGCCCGGAATCAAAAAAAGAACGGAAGTGGCTACAGCTATTTCCGGAGAATCTCCCCAGTGAAACACCAGACCCAGTCCACTGATAGTACTGGCGATAAAGCCAGCAGCGACAACGGTCAGGGCAAGGTTATAACCCTTGGCCAGCAATATATTTCGGGCTGTAAAGCCAATGGCTGTCGCCGCACCTGCCAGCAGCATGGCCAGAACTTCTCCGCCGGCCAGTCGACAAAAGGCCATACCTGCCAGAGTTATCATGACCAGCAATACCATTTTTGGGTAATGAGGAATGCTTCGGATGCGCTCTATTTCTATGGCAATGTCGGTCATGGGCCAGTTTTCAAAAGCGACTTTCCAACTCATTCGACTGATGGCGGATACCACACTGAGGTTTACAGCGTAATGGCCAACTCTTTTAAAAGCAGTGTGTTGAAGGTGGGGGCTCTCTCGATCAGATAGAGTCAAAGTAATCCCGGCAAAGGAGAAGAATAGTTCAATGTCATATCCCAGGGCATAAGATATTCGTCGTATATTACGATCAACCCTGTCAGTATGTGCACCGGATGACGTAAGCAGAACAGCGATATCCAGCAGAAGGCTGGACACGGCTCGGTGATTATACTCAGGGGCAAAATTCGATATAGCCATGAAAAGCAGATTCTGGAGTGAGGCAAGGATTCAGAAACCAGATCGGCCAATAATGCCAGGCTTCCCGATTCAGGTCAGGATTTTAGCAAACAGCAGAGATAGAAATATACCGCCATTGAACCACGCCAGCGACGGACACTTATATGAGCTGGCAGCCGAGATATGATATAAAGCTTCTCAGCCACAAGTGAAAAAGTGAAATTATTTTTCATTATGAAAGACCTTTTCACAAACAGTAAGCGGTAATATGGGCTGAAAAACATGCTGCAATTCTTTAAAGATGTAAAAAATATGCATTGGGCCCCAAGGCTGATTCTGGCCCTGGTCGTCTTGAAAGTGATCGCCGACGTGGTACGTGAACAGGCCATTTTTTAATCCTGAAAGCGTATAAAAACGCTGCAAATCAAGAGAATGGCTGAGCGAAAAGCTCGATAGTTTACGAAATTTCCAAGCTAAAACATTATCAATGGATTGGAGAGCATGGAATGGTCTTTGTCATCCTGGGGTTGTTGATTCTTGTTCTGGTGTTTGGTCCCCAGATCTGGGTAAAGCGAACAATCAGACTACATAGCAGTGATCGTCCGGATCTCCAGGGAACCGGTGGCGAGCTGGCTGAACATCTTGTGGAACGCTTTGGCCTTGAGGGCGTAAAGGTTGTCAAAGGCAGCCAGGGAGAAGACTTCTATAACCCGGAAGAGTGGCTGATTTCGCTTTCTCCGGAAAACTACGATGGACGTTCAGTTTCAGCAGTTGCTGTCGCGGCCCATGAAACCGGACATGCGCTTCAGCATCAGGAAAAACATGCCGGATTTATGCTTCGTCAGAGGCGGATACGTCTCGCCATAACCATAGAGCGTTTCAGTGCCATGGCGCTGATGATTACGCCACTGATTTTCGCCCTGACCCGGGTTCCACACAGCATGTTGCTAACGGTTTTGATCGGTGTCTCCGGTATGCTAGCGGCCATCTGGGTGCAACTGATCAATTTGCCCGTTGAACTGGATGCCAGCTTTAAAAAAGCCCTGCCCATTCTGGCGGAGGGTTACCTGTCAGAAAAAGATATGCCTGCTGCCAGAGAGGTATTAAAAGCGGCTGCCATGACTTATGTTGCTGCGGCGCTGGGCAGCCTGCTCAATCTTGGCCGCTGGATTGCTATTCTCAGACGTTAGTTTGAATGAGCGTCATAATCTCTCCGGAGTATTTATTCTGAAGGAGCTCGAGGATGTTGGATTAGTTGAACTGATCTACTATGATTGCGTGCCTTTCTGTACGGATCACCTTCGGATATCTCCATGAGTCCTTATACCTCTCCTATTTCTGAACTTCTTGGTCTGGGCCACTGCGACTGGCAGGATTGGACGGATTATAGCCGTTTTGAATTTAATGAGTCGCACATCCCGGAGCTGTTGAAGTTGGCTCAGGACTGGACCTTCTTTGACCATGACGATGCCGATACCGTCTGGTCACCCGTTCATGCCTGGAGAGTTCTGGGTATTCTGCAGGCAAAAGAAGCGGTAGAACCTCTGCTGGAGCTGTTCTACAAAGATGATGAACATTTTGTGATTTCAGAGTATCTGCCTTCTGTGGTCGGTCGTCTTGGTAAAGTGGCCACTGATCGCCTTTGGAGCATTGCCAGAAACACCGGGGAAAATGAAGATGCCCGGGATCTGGCTATAGAGTCTCTGCGCTGGAATGCGACTTACCATGACGCGGATCGTGAAAGCACAGTAGCAGGCCTTCAGCAGCTTCTGGAAGACAGGGAAGATGATGGGAACTATCTGAATACGGCCTTGGTCGGTGCCCTGATCGATCTGCACGGCAAAGAAGCAGCTAAAGTCATCCGCGATGCTTTTGAGCGTGGTAAAGTTGATCGTGAGGTTCATGGTGATATTGAGGACGTGGAGATTGAGCTGGGTTTGAGAGAAACCCGTTCCTTCATTCCTGACTGGCGTTTTGACGATGCCCAGAAGGCAACATTGGCAACCATGCTGTCTGAGTATGGCCAGATGTCCTATCAGGAATTGGAAGGTTTCCTGTTTGGTATCTGGGGCTCGCCTCAACCGGTGCCACCCAACCGCTGGTTTAAAAAAATCTTTGGTGAAACACCTGCTTTTACGGATGCGCAGCAGGAAAAAGACGCTCACCGTATATTGTTTAATCTTTGCGACACGATTGAGCGGACTGCTGCAATGGGGCTGGATATCATTCCTGAAGACTGTCTGTCAGAAACGCCGGAAGATGAGTTGTTCCCCAATCTTCAAAAGTGGTCCAAAGGTTTCGGTGAAGCCAATGCCATGCTGGTGAACTTCTGGGAAGAAATATTCCAGCACCAGGCCATGAAAGAGCTGGAAGAATCCTGGACAGCCTGCACCATTCTCCTCAGCGTCTGGTCCAACCCTGAGCAGCTAATGGATAAAGCCAAAAAACCGGGGGGGCCTGACATTGGCAAGATGCTGTCTGCAGTGCCCTCTGTAGCCAGGGAGCTGGCTTCCATTGACTTGGGAGTTCGCACCCGTTGGGAAGCCATTACGGAAACGCCAGATCCGGTTTCTGTTACCAAAATTGGTCGCAATGATCCTTGCCCCTGTGGCAGTGGTAAAAAATACAAGAAGTGCTGCGGCGCTTGATTCTGGCAAGCTTATTATCCAGATGAAACACAACACTTTCTGGAAACGGGATCTCATGGAGGTCCCGTTTTTGTAACTGGTAAAGCCTTCACTCTGAATCGGGCACCAATCCTGCCGCCTGGCACAATAACTCTTCAATCTCATCCCATGCCAGAGGTTCGTTGTGAATCACCTCAATCCGACTGTTATCGCATTCTTCCAGTTCCATGATGCTGACTACTCCATCCTGGGCATTAAATGCCCTTGGCCCGAGATGGGTATTAACCACAGCTTTCAGACGTTTGGCGGGTATGCTGTTGAAGAGATGAAACAGTGCATCGAAGGAAAACACCAGCATTGAACTGTACAGCCAGCCGCAGCTGAAATGGCCCTGTCCCTTGTTCTCTCGCCGGATAAACAGCTCGCCATCGGGCAGTTGCAGGGGAGCGGTTTCGGGCATGGCGCTGTGTGAGTGATGCGCATCCGGGTGCAGAGCGACCTGATGACCTTTGGGAAGATCTAGCCATTGCTGCTCCAGTGCGCCATGGGCTACCCAGGCTGTTTTGAATGTTTTGTTTTCCATAGAGCTGCAGAAGTTGTCAAAACGCTCTTTGTCGGAATCCTCACAACAGTCGGTCTTATTGGCCACGATAACGTCTGCCAGAGCGATCTGATCCTGAAAATTTTCGTTATCCAGATACCGCTGGTCTTTCAGATTCCGGGGGTCCACCAGACAGATACTGGCTTTCAGATCGAGTACATCGCAATAGTGCTCACCTGACAGCGTCTGCAGAATCTGCTCCGGATGCCCCAGTCCTGTGGGTTCGATCAGAATACGGTCTGGTTTGCTGCGGGCAATCAGCATATTCAACCCTATCTGCATGGGCAGCCCGGCCACGCAGCACATGCAGCCACCGGGCACTTCCCGGACAACTGCGCCTTTGCCCGACATTATGGCGCCATCGATGCCGATTTCTCCAAACTCATTCACCAGCACACCCCAGGTTTCTTCTCTGGGCTTGTTGGCAAGAAGATGAAGGATCGCAGTAGTTTTACCGGATCCGAGGAAGCCGGTAATCAGGTTAGTAGGGATTGCTTTGGTCATGACATCTGAAACTGATTGAGGTTGTTATAATATAACGTTTTTGCCGAAGGTATGGGAGAAGAATTTCTCTAAACACTGTCCAGTGATGGAAGAAACCTGAAAATCGTCGATAGTTAGATGTAAGGTATTTTCAGCTTTCAAGGAGGATCATGAGCCATGGCTGGACCAGTAAATTTTCTCAAAGGCTTGGTGGGAGCTTCAACTTCACAGAGTTCGAACAAGGTCAAAGGCAAGCAGGTCGGGCGATATGATCATCGAGCAGCTGAGGCTGTCGATGGCAAACCCATCCTGAAGGAGTCAAAAGAATTCTTTTTGGCTCAAGCTGATCATCTGGAAAAACAGGCTGGACAGTACAGGTCGAAGGTTGCGCAAAAGTGCACACTAGAGCAAGCTCAAAAATTCAGAACCCAGGCGGAAAATGCCAAAACCAGTGCCCAGCTTCAAAATGAAAAAATTCGTAAGGAACAAAGAAGCCGAATGGCCGAAGCAAGGAAAGCAAGACAGAAGGGTCCTCTGAATCAGATAAAAAAAGCCGCAGTTAAGGTTGTTGATGCCGTCAAGCATGAAGCAGAAGAGTTTTATCAGACTGCATCACAGGCTGTCGAATGGGGGGGGCGTCAGGTCAGATTAGTTAACGAACAAGATGTATTGAACAATATGATTAAGCAAAAAGACAAATTGAAGTGGTATAAGAACCCTGCAGAAAGCTTTCAACTGTGGCGGGACATAAGGCAGGTGAGAGCCAGAATCAAGACTCTCGAGAATGAAAAGTAACAGTAAAACATCCGCTCACAGGGAAGTTTTTTTAGTCATATTGACTTCCCTTAGTCCTTCGATATGACTCCCCAGTCGCCAGATTATGAATAAACTCACCAATGTGGCGACGGATTCAAAAATAAGCTCTGACTGTTCCATGGGTGCAAAAGCCAATATTAAAAAGATCGGCAGGCTGAACACCAACGCTCTCATGGTGACGACCCAACCTATTGAAATCAGTCGGGTCCAGAACTGTTCTCCCTGAAGACCCCCGTTGCAGAGCCAGGCGTAAAAGATAGCAATGACAGGAATCAAGAGCTCTATGGCCTCAAGCCAGACGGAATGGGCAGAGCGGTCATTGATGCTTCCAGGAAAAAAAGCCAGGGTTAGAAATGCCAGCCAGCATATCGCATAGAGGTAAGTTTCCCGACCAGAGAGAGGCTTCTTTCTCAGTCGTTCCTTCAGCCAGTTGATATCCCAGAACACCACGAATTGCATAATCGTACCCTCCAAAAGCTTATATAGTTTAGAGTCTCCGGGGAGTGAAAAGTTCCCCGGAAGTGTCTGCTCAGTTTCAGATCAACAGAAAACCAATGCCTGCAAAAAGGGGAACCATCCAGGCAATTGGCAGCTTCCAGACAGCCAGAAGCAGATAAGCCAACAATGCCAGGGCAACATCCTGAGCATCCTTGATGGCCAGAGTAATCACCGGATTGTAAAAGGCTGCCAGAAGCAAGCCTACCACCGCCGCATTAATGCCATTGATAGCGGCTCTCAGCTTTGGCATGGCTTTCAGACGATTCCAGAAGGGCCAGGCCGCTGCCAGCAGAAGGAAAGAGGGAGCAAAAATACCCAACAGAGCGGCCAGTGCATTGGAAATACTGTAGCTATCGCCGTATACACCGCCCAGAAAAGGAGCCAAGGCAAACATAGGGCCAGGTACTGCCTGGGCGGCACTGTAGCCAACCAGAAAGGCGTCCGGGGTAACACCGCCGGGATGTACAACTTCAGCCTGAAGCATCGGCAGAACAACATGACCGCCGCCAAACACCAAGGCACCGGCGCGATAGAAACTGTCAAACAAGCTCAGGCTGGTAGAGTCTGACATATCTGCAAAGAAAGGCAGCAAGATAAGGCCGGCAAGAAAAAGAACCAGTGCAGCAAAGGCCTGTCGTTTGCTGCCTTTAACCCGGGCATGGTCGTCATGAGCAGACTGATCTTTGTAGATGACGAATCCACAGGCTGCCGCCACAAAAATCACCCCAATCTGGGTGAATACATGGGGAAGCAGCAACATGATCCCTGCTGACAACACCGCTAATGTCACCCTGGGACGATCCGGACATAATGATTTGCCCATTTTGATGAGGGCATCCGCCACGACAGCAACGGCAAACAGCTTGATGCCCTGTAGCATTCCCATAGCGGCAGGGATGCCGGATATCTCACTGTAGCCCAGAGCCAGCAGGATCATGATCAGGGCAGAAGGAAGGGTGAAACCCAGGAATGCGGCCACAGCACCCGGCAGGCCGGCACGTTCAAAACCTATGCTCATTCCTACCTGACTGCTGGCCGGTCCGGGCAGCATCTGGCAGAGGGCTACGGTGTCAGCGTAATCTCTTTCGCTGAGCCATTTGCGACGTCCTACAAACTCTTTATGAAAGTAGCCAATGTGGGCTGTGGGTCCCCCGAAGGAGTAGCAACCCAGCACCAGAAAGCGCCAGAAGATGTCGAGAATCGAGTGTCTCATAAACTGTCCTCACAAATATTGCCCGTTATTGTAAGGATGGGTATGTCATTAATCGAATGAATTCACTTAAGTACCTAACCAGTTGGTTTCGCATATTCTGGACGGCGGCTTTTTCCACCCTTCTGCGTTCCAACTCTGGTTGCGTAGCTATGGCTACGCGCCCGTCGTTGCGCCTTGAAGGATGAAAAAATCCACTCGCCAGAATATGCGAAACCAACTGGCCAGGTACTTATTGGAAATCATTTCAGATAGGGTTCTGTGCAGAATGGCGGCTGTTTTTTTCGCAAGTAGTGGCTGTCCTATTGAATCTACTGATTGTGAGAAGGGTTTTCAGTTGAGTATGCTTAAGTATCTGGCCATCGGAGTGATTTTCAGGATAACAAATAAATGTCGTCTACTACCGAGAGCAGTGACAAGCAACAACCTTTGGTTCAGCATCTGCTAGAGCTGAGAACCCGTATTCTGCGCAGCATCGTTGTTGTGCTGATTATTTTTGCCGGGCTCTTCTACTTTTCCAGTACGCTCTATGAATTCTTTTCAGAGCCTCTGCGAGTTTTCCTGCCGGAAAATAGCAGCATGATCGCAACGGATGTTGCTTCGCCCTTTCTGGCACCTTTCAAACTGACAATGGTCCTGTCACTGTTTGCCGCTATTCCTTTTATCCTCAATCAGATATGGGGGTTTATTGCGCCGGGGCTATACAGGCATGAGAAGAGGCTGGCTGTACCACTGCTGATTGCCAGTGTCGTACTGTTTTATGTCGGAGTGGCTTTTGCCTACTTTGTGGTCTTTCCGCTGATCTTTGGGTTCTTTACCAGCACCGGCCCTGAGAGTGTCACGGTGATGACCGACATAAACAGTTACCTGAATTTTATTCTGAAACTGTTTTTTGCCTTCGGTATGGCATTTGAGATTCCTGTTGTCACTGTGCTTCTGATCTGGTCGGGAGTCTCAACCGTTGAGTCCCTGTCTGGAAAGCGTCCCTATATTGTCGTAGGCTGCTTTGTTCTGGGCATGCTGCTGACCCCTCCTGATGTAATTTCCCAGACTCTGCTGGCTGGCCCGATGTGGTTGTTGTTTGAGGTGGGCATTCTGTTTGCTCGTCTGACGTCACGAAAACCAGAGGAAGCCGAAGTGAAGTCGTGAATCAGAGGCCTTTTACCTGAATGAGCGGAAAGCCCCGTACTTTTAGAGGATGTCAAGATAAAGCTATCTCATCAGCTTAAGGGTGATAAGATGGCTTCTTTGTTCATGACTGATTTAATGACTCTGCAGGGTGCTCCCACTGCCACGCTATTCGCAGGAATGTCACGAGTCACCACACTGCCCGCTCCAATCACAGAATTATCGCCAATAGTCACTCCGGGATTGACGCTCACATTGGCGCCCAGCCAGACGTTATTACCGATGGTGATGGGTTTGCAGAACTCCAGCCCTGTGTTTCGGGTTACTGAATCCAGAGGGTGTCCCGCAGTACTTATGGTGACACTGGGGCCAAACAACACATCATTACCAATGGTGACTTTAGCACCGTCGAGAATCGTGCAGTGATGGTTGGCATAAAAGTTCTCTCCCAAGTGGATATTGTAGCCATAATCACAATAGAAAAAGGGCTCTATCCATGCTTCTGAAAGGGTACCCAGAAGTTCATTGAGAACCTCTGCCTGTTGTGTTTTGTCGTCCGGTGAAACTTGATTAAAGCGGTGACACAGCTTCTTGGCCTCGAGGCGATCCTGGGTCAATTCAGAATCAAATGCAAGGTAATCCAGTCCTGCAAGCATTTTCTCTTTTTCGGTCATAAGGCTACTTCAATAAAAGTTTGTCAGTGGCTTTATTAACTCATGTCTGGATCAGGGGTTTAGTACGTGCTTTCCGATCTATTATCAGGATCTCTTGTCAGATAAATAGTCCTGAGCCGGAATACTGAATACTGGATGTTACGAAAAAGCTTAAAATATCAGCATTAGTGGCGGCTGAATAAGTAAATTCTTATTGATCCCATCAAGCTGGGCCTTGTCATTTTTTTTGACTCATTGCTATCAGGTTGAATGCCTGAATCAGATCATTCTGACAGGCTCTTGAACGGTTAAGCTTTTTTCTCAGTAACGATGTTATATTGTTGGTGAATTACAGTAGCTGATTGGGGTGAGAGGCTGACAGCTTCCCCCCTTTAATATTTTATGGATGCTGATTTTGGGAATGATCTTTAAAACATGATCTTTAAAACAACAATGGGCTTGCTGGCGTGGTTGGCCCTGATTTTTCTCTATCTGCTTTCGGTTGCCCCTATTGCCAATCTTCTCGCCAGGGGGCTGGAGATATATCCTCCTGTTGATAGGAGTCTTTGTAAAAAAGCCGATGCCATGGTGCTGCTGGGAGGGGGAAGGCCGAGAAGCTCTGCTGAACTGGAGGGTTATCAGCCGACCCCTCTGTCACTTGAGCGTATTCGTTATACCGCTTTGTTGTACCGGGAGTGTGAAGTCCCCATTCTGGCCACTGGCGGTGGGAAGCGACCTGAGTCGGAAATGATGGCCAGAGTTCTGAAGAATGACTATAACGTTGATGTCTCATGGAAAGAAACTCAGAGCACGACAACCCGGCAAAATGCCCGGAACAGTAAAAAGCTGCTGGGTAATGAGCTGGCAGGTAAAGAGCAGATAACGGTTGTCCTGATTACTCACGCCTGGCATATGCCCCGGGCAGTGTTGAGTTTTGAAAGGGCTGGCTTCAAAGTGATTCCGGCACCCACAGCATTCAACTCGAAAGAGATCACCTGGCAGAAAGGGGCCAACTGGATCCCGAGGGTTCGCAATCTCAGGCTCAGTGAACTGGCCCTGAATGAATATCTGGGCTTAATCTGGTATCGGCTGACCATTCGTTAAGGGTGTCGAAAACGGGTTTTTGTGACGCCCTCTTTAGCAAGCCGGGCTATTTGACAATGCCGCCTTTGGTGGCCCGTCCAGGGTCCAGAATCTTCTTCAATGCCTCTTCCGACATACCGGTTTTTTCTTTAGCAACTTCGATGACCGGACGTTTCTCACGATAAGCCTGCTTGGCAATTTCAGCCGCCTTCATATAGCCAATCAATGGGTTCAGGGCTGTCACCAGTACCGGATTGCGCCTCAGCGTTTCCTTGATATGAGCTTCCCTGACAGTAAAGTCGGCTATAGCCTTGTCGGCGAGAATCAGGCTGCTATTGGTGGCCAGAGTAATGCTATTGATCAGGTTGTTGGCGATCAGTGGCAGCATGACATTGAGCTGAAAATTGCCAGACTGGGCGGCAATCGCGATGGCTGAGTCCAGCCCCATGATCTGGGCGGCTGCCATGGTAACCGATTCGGAGATAACCGGATTCACCTTACCCGGCATGATACTGGAGCCAGGCTGCAGGGTAGGCAGTTCAATTTCACCAAGCCCTGCCAAAGGTCCACTGTTCATCAGGCGCAGGTCATTGGCGATCTTCATCAGTGACACCGCCACACTGCGAAGGTCTGAGGACAGTTCAAGCGCTGTGGCCGGCAGGCTCTGGGCTGCAAAGAAGTTATTAGCAGGCTTGAAAAGCAAACCGGTATCCTGACTCAGTTGTTTGCTGACTTTTGTTGCAAAGTCGTGATGAGTGTTGGTTCCGGTGCCAACAGCGGTGCCACCCAGAGTGAGTTGATAGAGACGCTCAAGAGTCTGCCTGATTCGTTGTTGGTCATTATTGATCAGTGCTATCCAGCCACTGATTTCCTGACCAAAGGTTACGGGCATGGCATCCATCATATGGGTTCTGCCTGTTTTTACGGTATTCTCAAGCTCTAACCGACGCTTTTTCATCACTTCCAGAAGATGATTCAAAGCGGGCAGCAGGTGATTATGAATCAACAAGGCAGACGATACGTGAATAGCAGAAGGAATGACGTCGTTGCTGCTTTGTCCCATATTGACGTGATCATTGGGCGAGATTTTTAATCCTGAAGTACGATTGACCAGATTACTGATCACTTCGTTCACATTCATATTACTGCTTGTTCCGGACCCGGTCTGGTAGACATCGATAGGAAACTGATCCGCATATTTTCCTTCAATAAGAGTATCTGCAGCTTCGATAATGGCCAGGGCATTCTCTTCAGCCAGTAACTCAAGTGACTGATTGGTTCGGGCTGCGGCTTTTTTGATGCGGATAATGGCTTCTATGAAAGGATGAGGCAATGGCTGCCCACTGACAGGAAAGTTCTCAACTGCCCGCTGGGTCTGGGCACCATAGAGGGCGTCCCTGGGAACAGTCACTTCTCCCAGGCTATCGCGTTCAATTCGCACCCCGGTTGGGCGTTCTGCAGAGCTGTACATGGCTGTCGACTGTCCCATTAGTAGTGCCAGAGTCAAATGTCGCCAGGGTTTTTGCTTGAGGTTGGTGTTTGTCATTGAATCGAAACCCTATCCAGTCCGGAATTCGAATGTGAACGCCAATATCATAGACCCTTATAGCCTATTGGCGGCTATTGAGAATAAAAAATCAATTTTTTGTATGAAGCCGGTTTAATGCTTTTAATACCGCATAAAGCTTGTTCTTTTCTTGAACTGAACGATAAAATCTCGCCACTTTTACTGACCGGATATCAGGATAATGGACGTTAAGGTAGTCGATTATAAGGCCACAGATGCAGCTCAAAAATTTGTTGAATCACTCCGCGAAACCGGCTTTGCGGTTTTAACCAACCACCCTTTGAGTCAGAATCTGGTTCAGTCAATTTACGATAACTGGTTGAACTTCTTTAATTCTCCCGCCAGACAGGATTTTCTGTTTGATCCTGAAAAGCAGGACGGCTATTTTCCACCAGAGGTTTCTGAAGTGGCCAAAGGGCATGAGAAGAAAGATATTAAAGAGTATTACCATATTTACCCCTGGGGCCGGATTCCTGCTGAACTGAAATCAGAAATTACAGATTATTATGAAAAAGCTTCTGATCTGGCGGGTGAGTTGCTGGGATGGGTTGAAAGTAATGCGCCTTGTGAGGTAGCAGAAGGCTTTTCCGAGCCGCTTCCACATATGATTGAAGACACGCCAAATACCTTGCTCAGGGTACTTCACTATCCTCCGTTCACTGGCGAAGAAGAGCCGGGAGCCATTCGCGCAGCAGCCCATGAAGATATCAATCTGCTGACCATTCTGCCAGCAGCCAGTGAGCCCGGCCTGCAGGTCAGATTGAAAGATGGCAGCTGGGTCGATGTTCCTTCAAAGTTCGGCTACCTGATCATCAACACCGGGGATATGTTGCAGGAAGCTTCCGGCGGTTATTTCCCTTCCACCAGTCACAGGGTGATCAACCCGACTGGTGGTAAGGGTGAGAAATCCAGAATGTCCCTGCCTCTGTTCTTGCATCCACGCAGTGAGGTGGTCTTGTCTGAGCGTCATACTCAGCGTAGTTACCTGGTGGAACGACTGAAAGAACTGGGCGTGGTTTGATTTTTTATCAAAGGATGGCCGAATTAAAAAGGGTGACTCAAAGCCACCCTTTTTAATTCAGATAACAGACAGCCGATCCTTACTTCTGTGAATCAGAGACAGATCTTCTTGCGCTGAGAACTGCCACAATAATCATTATCAAACTCAAGAATAAAACAGGCCAGGACCCCAGTAACATGAAAGGAGTATTGCCTGTCATGACTTCAGCGGTGCCTCTCAGTACTCCGGGTTTGAAACGTTCGATGCTTTCAACCACCTGACCTTTATCGTTTATCAGGGCAGTGATACCGTCGTTGGTCGCGCGAATCATGTATCGACCGGTCTCCAGTGAGCGCATACGGGCCATCTGGAAATGTTGCTCGGGGCCGATAGACTTGCCAAACCAGGTGTCATTACTGATGGTTATTAACAACCCACTGTCTTTTGCCTGCCGGGCAGCAAAGTCGGGGTAAACCACCTCATAACAAATATAAGTGGTTATCACAGTGTTGGGGACTCGCAGTTTTTCCTGACCACCAGGCCCCGGGCTGAATGCCGACATAGGCAGGTCAAAAAAGCTGATCAGCCCGCGCAGGAGTGAATCAAGAGGAACATACTCCCCAAAGGGAACCAGCTTCTGCTTGTAATAGCGACCTTCTCCCAGACCCATGGCGATTATGCCGTTGTAATACTTTTCGTCGAACAAAGATTTTGTGTCCTCAGATCGCTCATCAATAGGTAAGCCGAGAATCAGGGCGCTGTTGTGTTCAGCTGCTTTACGATTGAGCTGACTGAGCACCGATCTGGCCTGACTGTAGTAAAGAGGCATGGCATTTTCAGGCCAGATGATCAGCTCCTGATCCCACTCGTCTTCAGAAAGTCCATAGAAAGTATTCAGTGTTTTATCAACATAGCCGGGGTCCCATTTCAGGAGCTGGGGGATATTCCCCTGAACAGCGCTGAAGCTTATCTCCCCCACAGGGTGAGTCCACTGTAATTTACCCAGTGGAACCGATGCAACCCAGAACACCAGGGTGATTGACAGGGCGATCAAAGATGGGTTCCGATGGGCTCGATCAGTGACCAGTGTCGCAGTAATCAGGGCTGCAGTCGAAGCCATGAGTAGAGTCAATCCAAAAACACCTACGACAGGTGCCCAGGATTGAACAGGGGTGTCGAGCAGTGAGTAACCCTCAAGAAGCCAGGGGAAGCCAGTGAGTAGCCAGCTACGAACCCATTCAAACAGTGTCCATAATCCGGCGAAAATCAGAGCTTGTTGCCAGGGAGCCTGAATATTGAATCGATGCCTGAGTTTTGCATAAAGATAGAAAAGCGGCATGACCATCAGGGCAGCCATCATAATAACGAACAGAGCGGTTAACAGAGCTGCCAGAGGGACTGAGGCAGCACCAAAGTTATGGATGCTGACATAAATCCATGAAGTCCCTGTACCGAAAAGGCCCAGCCCAAACAGAAAGCCTCGGACAGTGGTCGTCTTTACTGTTTCTGTGCGGGTATAAGCAAAGCCTGCTGCTGTAGCAACGATCAGGACAGGCCAGATGTTAAAGGGACTGAAACCCAGTGGAAACAAACTTCCAGCCAACAGTGTGGCAAGGTGACCAAAGTAGAGCGTTTTTTTGTTCATAAATGGAATTCGGAAAAGTCAGTTTCCTCAGCGGTGACTGGCTGGAGAACCGTCGGACTGAAACCAGTCACACTGTGAGTCCTCCCCGCCAGTTTGCCTGATTTTGCTAGACGGGGCTAACTCGCAACAGTCGAATTCGGCGGCCGTCAGAATTCAGAACATCAAATCGGAAACCGTTAATCTCCACGAACTCATTCCGTTTGGGCATATGTCCGAACTCCTGCAGGACAATCCCCCCAATGGTATCGAACTCTTCGTCGCTGAAGCTGGATTCAAAGTGCTCGTTGAAGTCTTCTATAGGGGTCAGGGCTTTGACGATAAAAGTACGGGCCTGTTCCTCAACCGGTTTGATGAAGCTGTCCTCTTCAACATCGTGCTCGTCTTCTATATCCCCGACAATTTGTTCGAGAACGTCTTCGATCGTGACCAGACCGGCTACACCACCAAATTCATCAATGACTATGGCCATGTGATTACGGTTGGTTCGGAACTCTTTCAGGAGCACATTCAGACGTTTGCTTTCAGGAATGAAAGTGGCAGGACGAAGGTGGTCCTTGATATTGAATTTACCATTCTGGAGAATCAGCGGCAGAAGATCCTTGGCCAGAAGAATGCCGATAATCTCGTCTTTGGTATCGCCGATGACGGGAAAGCGGGAGTGGGCTGATTCGATCACCCTGGACAGGAAGTCCCGAGGCTCCTGGTCTTCATCAACACAGACCATCTGGGAGCGTGGGATCATGATTTCCCTGACCTGCATGTCAGCCACCTGAACAGCGCCCTCAATAATACTGAGAGCTTCATCGTCAATAATGCCCCTGAGTCCGGCATCATTGAGTAGAGTCAGTAGCTCACTCCGGTTCTGAGGGTCCTGAGCGAACAGAGCCGTCAGTTTGTCTTTCCATGTCGGGGCGGGCGAGTCGCCCGGCGCAGTGTCGTCGTTCATTACCTTGTATTACCGTGAAGGCCTTCTCATGGCATCATCTGCATGATTCGGCCAGCCTCTCCTATGATGATGATCCGCCCTTTTCAGACTGGTACGGATCAGGAAAACCAAGGCTTTGGAGAATCGCTGTTTCCAGAGATTCCATCGCCTCGGCTTCGTCTTCTTCGATATGGTCATAACCCAGCAAGTGCAGTGTGCCATGAACCATCATATGAGCCCAGTGTGCCTGAAGGGTTTTTTCCTGTTCCCTGGCCTCACGTTCAACTACAGGTGAACAGATAACCAGATCGCCCAAAAGCGGCAGGTTGAGTTCTTCCGGCAGGTCAGAGGGAAAAGACAGAACGTTGGTGGGACCGTCTTTTTGGCGCCATTGCCGGTTGAGTTCTGCACCTTCCTCACTGTCAACAATACGCAGACTGATTTCGGCTTCTTTGCGATGATTGCCAACTGCTGCAGCTGCCCATTTGTGCAGATCCGATTGCGAGGGTATTTCGGAACTCCCGCTGGCTATCTGTACGTCGACATGGACGTCTGCAGACATTACTGAACCCCTGCAACAGATTTGTTCTGACTTAGCTGATCAAAGCGATCGTAAGCCCGCACAATTCTCTGGACAATCGGGTGACGGACAACGTCCTTGGCGTTAAACCAGTTGAAGCCAATGCCGTCGACACCTTTGAGAACATCAATGGCATGAGCCAGACCAGAGCGAGTGCCCCTGGGCAGGTCGACCTGGGTAATGTCACCGGTAATGACGGCGGTTGAGCCAAAACCGATGCGGGTCAGGAACATTTTCATCTGTTCCGGCGTCGTGTTCTGGGCTTCATCAAGGATGATGTAAGAGTTATTAAGAGTACGGCCACGCATGTAAGCGAGAGGGGCAACCTCGATCACATTTTTTTCGATCAGTTTGTCGACTCGCTCAAAGCCCAGCATTTCATAGAGTGCATCGTAGAGAGGACGCAAATAAGGATCGATTTTTTGAGACAGGTCACCCGGAAGAAAGCCCAGCTTTTCACCGGCTTCCACAGCGGGCCTTACCAGCAGGATTCGACGGATTTCCTCTTCTTCCAGAGCCTGAACGGCAGCAGCAACAGCCAGATAGGTTTTACCGGTGCCAGCCGGGCCAATACCAAAGTTGATATCGTGAGTAAGAATGGAACGAACATATTTCTGCTGGTTTTCACCTCTTGGAGTGACTGTGCCCTTGCGGGTGCGCAGAGTGATCAGATTGTCGGATCTGGCTTCGTGGACCCATTCAACAGCTGACTCCTGAAGATAGAGGTGCACTGTCTCAGCCGTCAGGTGTTCTGTTTTTCCGGTCTCCCGGTATAGACGCTTGAGTATCTCCGAAGCAGCCTGGGCACTCCGATCCTCACCTCTGATCGTGAACTGGTTGCCACGATAACGGATATCAACGCCAAGGCGCTGTTCTATCTGTTTCAGGTGCTGATTGAATTGTCCGCAGAGCTCTGCGAATCGATGGGGATCGTCCGGTTCGAGAAGAAACTGACAGGTTATACCTGCACTTTTTGTCGGTGTTGCCTGGATCTGGGTATTCAAGTCGAGAATTCAGCTCTTACTGCGATTTATATTGGTTAAGCATATACTGCAGTCCGATTCTTGCCGTATTTTATTCGCTATGAGTGTATTTTGCTGTGCACTCGCAGCGGGCAAAAATGAGTGAATCAGACTGCTGAAAAATAGGATTTTACCGTAGGTTTTAACAATGTCATCTGTTTAATCCATTCATTCTCTGCGATCAGAGAATATGTTCCAGCCCGTATACCAGTTCAGCCTTGTCGTGGATGTACTCACTGGCCATAAGAATGCCTGGCATGTAGCTTGTTCGTTCAATGGAATCATGACGGATGGTCAGGTACTGACCAGTGTCGCCCAGAATCACTTCCTGAGAGGCTACAAAGCCTGGCATACGGACTGCGTGCAACTTTATTCCCCTGTAATCACCACCCCGCGAGCCTTCAATGTTGGCAACCTGATCATGGGTGCCAATATTGAACTTCTCGCGTTCTTCGCTCATCAGTTCGGCTGTTTTTACTGCGGTACCCGATGGGAAGTCCACTTTTTGCTGGTGATGGTACTCAATGATTTCGGCGTATTCATAATAACGGGCGGCCTGCCTGGCAAACTGCTGCATCAGCACGTTACCCACGATGAAATTAGGTGCAATAAAGCAGCCTTTGCCGGTTTCCCTGACCCAGCTCCGAATGCTCTCCAGGTCTTCAGGCGTAAAGCCGGTGGTACCGACTACCGCTGAAGCACCAGAGAACAGAGTGTTCTTCACAGTTTCCATACGAATTTCCGGACGGGTAAAGTCAACGACAATATCGGCGTCGTTGTTTTTCACTTCCGCTGCCAGGTCATCGCCCAGGTCGATGGATGCGGCCAGTTCCAGACGGCTGTGTTTTTGGACAAACTCAACCACTGTCTGTCCCATTTTGCCTTTGGCTCCGTTCACAGCGATTCTCAAAACTGACATGGTGTGCTCCGTGATAATTGTCTGATGTTATGGGAAATGCCACCTAACGGGTTTTGGCATGCAGGTGAGTGACGACACTGTAACGGATCAGGTGGAGCTGTCAATGGTCGAGCAGCGAACCTGTGAGAAAAGAAAATAGGGCGACATCTATTCTGACACAGGGGATAATTTCACGACAATGCCCAATTAATAGCTGGGCCAGGGGCACTCTTGTCTTAACAAAAGTCAAAACCAACCCACATCAGCTATGAAGGCAGCCAGAGAAAAAGCTATTTCCCATAAACCATACTGAGTGGCTGTCAATTCCGGGCTTATCTCTTGGAATTTTAATTTCAACATCCATTATGAATTCATCAAAATCATTCATTTTTATTACATCCTCTCTTGAAGAACTAATATCGAAAAGTATACTACTAATTATTTTTTTGAGGCAGCTAACGCCTAGATCACGTGCGCCGTAGGCGTCACCTGGATTTATTCGTTAGCTGTTGTAGGTCGGTGAGAATCCATTTTGTATATTCTGCACCTGAAGATGAGTTTGTCTCTATAACCTTTTTCAATGTAACTTCGTAAATACCATTAATCTCAGAATGCTTTACTTTATTAATTGACTCTTCTGAAATCTTTCCAGAATAATCTTCATTTTCAGCTATATTTCGAACCCTGTAGCGCTTCGTTTTTACATCAAGCCCTAAGAGTTCAGCTTTAAATACTGTAGCTTCTGACATATTGATATCAATTTTACTAACAGCCTTGTAAGCATTCACAATAGTGTTCTTATCCAGTTCGAGATCTTTGCCCCTTTCAAGGTTTGGTGACCCCCAATTTACTTTGAGAGGCGTGTCTAACTTAGCAAGAGTCTTTAAAAAAGACTTATACTTTGATGCAACTCGTCCTTGCAGCTCTTGTAATTTATTGCTAATAAAATCTTCATTATCTCCAGTTTCAAGGAGATTAATCAGCTCATTTATAGCATCAGATGCTAATGAGTTTGAAAACAAATCACTAGAAGAATCGGATCTTAACTGTATGCCGAATGAACCATTAAATATTTTTGTGGCCTTGAATTTAGTAGCAGTTAATATTTCAGCGGATATTGGCCCCTTTAGCGTTGGCTCACCATTGCAGTATTGTCCTAATGAGTCAACTAAGTCTTGGAATGATATAAGAATCGAACCAAACCCCTTGGCTTCATATTCAGGTAGTTTGCTGTCAATTTGATATAAATGCATGTTAAAGATTTCTCTTCTTGAGGATATCGCTGCCTCAACTGCATTTATACAATCTGATTCTATTGAAACTGGTTCATCACATTTTAAGAAAATCCCTTCGTTCGGCAAGTCGGCATTATCAATTTGCTCAGGCAATTTGTATTCGACTTCAGCTTCTCCATAAAAATTAGACTTTACGAAGAATACATAGCCATCTTCAGGGAGCTGAAATGCCTCTCGAAGTGTAATTTTTTGACTTATAACAGATGCAAGCCTGTCATTAGAAATGGGCAGATATATCCACTCGAACGAATCATAGTCATCAGATGTTGAAAGGACTAGGTACTGTGTACCTGTTTTATTTTTGCAGCTAAAAATTCTTGGAATATCAAAATACTGAAAAGTATTAACTATTTTCAGTTCACCAAGAAGCGTGTTCATTGGGAGGTTAAGCATTTGCAGCCTCCTCGATATCTACAGATTTGAACCTGTTAGCCATTTCTTTTGCATCCAATAACGGCCAAAGCGTATTGTGCTTACTTGAATTTCTAGATGGCGTCTCAGCAATAACGCCATCATTTTGACTGAGATTAGCAACAGCAAGCTTTTTCTTTGCTAAAGCTGGAACCTGCTCTGCCATATCGTCACATGCCTCGATGGTTCTGAAAACAGAGAGCCCTCTGGCCTGACAGCCTTGATTTCCCCAGTCTGTTCCTGGCCTCTGCTCGTAGTTCGATTTGAAATCTCTTTCCTTCGGATTGGTACGATTGACAAATCTATAGACCTTGCCAGACACAGGTTCTGCTGACTCTGGAGGACATTGCTCTGGGTAGTGATCAGGCCATTTCGCCATGTGAAAAATCCATTCTCTCTGATATTGCTAGCAACGCCCATAAGAGTAACCCGGAATGATACAGTCCTGAGCATTTTTACTGAAGCACTAAATTTACACTACAGCCAAAAATCATGCCACTCATTGGCATATGTTCTGCTCAGGTCTGCACAAGTCATGCTGAAACCTCTGGAACCCGTCATCCGACCAAAATACACCTGCAGAACCTGTGGCTGCGATATGAAAGCCATAGCATTCCGGTTCACAGGTTTCACCTGACCAATAGAAAAGGGCTTAAATTCACTCAACAGAGGAGAGCCAGCACAATCTGAATACATAATTTCACGACAATGCTCAATTAATGGCTGGGGCGGGGGCACGCTTAGCTTAACAAAAGTCAAAACCAACCTACATCAGCTATGAAGGCAGCCAGAGAAAAAGCTATTTCCTACAAACCATACTGAGTGGCTGTCAAATCCGGGCTTGTTCAACAACCGGATAAGATTGCGGCTGTGCACAATCTATCCTTATTCGTTATGAATCATCCGAACTTTAACTTAAAATTTAGAATTACTAATCATCGTCATCGTCGCAACCAAATCCGATATACCCTGTGATGTCCCAACTATCCCTATTTTTATAGATAGTACGACGATCCCAACCTATAAAACCAACCTCATTCCAACTATTAGCGTTTTCATAAATAACATTTTTGAAAACGCTAATATAACCTATCACTTTTTCTTGATGTGGGGTTTCGTAGAAGATTTTTGAAAAAATACTATAACCCAAGCTATTTGTTAGCTCAAAAGCAAACTTTTGTAGCATGTCAACGTAAACATTTTTATGTGATTTATCAGAAATCTTGTAGATGGTTTGGTTATCTAAACCAATGTAACCAATGGCCGTCCAGCTGTTGGAACTCTTATATACTAGACATGAAGCGTGCCCTAAATTCGAGATGCCTGTAATAAAAAGGGCGCATATAAAGCTCTTGATAAATTAAACTCCTTATATCCGGTACTAATGATTAGTATTTATGCGCTAAAGCCAACTCATAATGAAAGCATGTTACGTGCAATTAACCAAACTCAATAAATGATAGATATGTATGCGAAATCTCTCAATTTCTTGATAATCATGCTTTTCAGGAGCAAAGGCCTACATTTGAACCAACCATGCCGCACGAGATTATAGTTGTATTTTGAGCACATAACGAGCCTGTAGAAAAATCCAAAAACAAAGCCGTATAACTTGCGGCTCCTGTTATTAGCGAGTGCTGATCTTCAGGCTCCCGGTTAATTTATAATTTTTCCGCTGTGGCTTATTTCTTGATGTGGTTGACGATGATGGTGAGAGTGTCTTCTATTTTGTCGAAGCGTTCATGAGTCTCTTGTTTGAACTATTCGAAACGTTTGTCTTGCTGGTCAAAACGTTTGTCTTGCTGATCAAAACGTTTGTTTATCTGAGCGAACCCTTGGTGCATTTCAGCACGGGTTTTACTGGCGTAGCTGACAATCTCCGTCAGGGTGTCCCGAATAGGGTCAAGCTCGGTTTCGGGCGGCTGTTCAGCGTTTAAGCTCATGCTTTACTCCTCTATCAAATGAATGAGAAAAATAGCATAGCAGACTTTGAGAGTGGGTACAGAGAGCGTCGGTCTCGATAGCTCTGGGTAGTTATGTGTTAACTCCCAAAGCTTACAAAACTTAGCAAAATCGTCGTAAACTCTCGCCCAATCGAGGGTGTCGCAAAACTCCAACAGCTCGTTCCCATGCACTGAGTTCGTCATTCCCGCGAAGGCGGGAATCCAGCGCCAACGGTGGATCTCTGCCTTCTCGGGGATGACAAGGCCAGGGGAGCACCGGGCAGTATGGTTCTGGTGGTGAGTCAGTGTGGATTCCCGCCTTCGCGGGAATGACGAGAATGAAATCGGGAATGACGAGAATCAAGTTGGGAATGACGGGGGTGAAGGCGGGAAGCAGAGTTTTGCGACAGCCTCGACAGGGCGGGGAACATTCACCTTGAGACCAGCCGCTCTGTTCGAAGGGTCAGGCAACAACACCCAGTTCAGAATCAATCAGGCTGCCACGCAAACTGTGAGGGAACGCCTCAACAATCTCAACCTCGGCAAATCGACCAATCAGGCGAGGTTCGGCACACTTGAAGTTAACCACACGATTGCACTCTGTCCGGCCACTCAGTTCGCCCGGGTCTTTTTTGGAGTAACCCGTTACCAGAATTTTCTGGGTGCTGCCTACCAGACGACGACTGATTTGCATGGTCTGTTGATTGATTCGCTCCTGCAGAATTTTCAGTCGCTGCTTTTTGGTGGACTCAGGAACGTCGTCGGGCATGTCGGATGCCGGGGTTCCGGGGCGTTTACTATAGATGAAGCTGAACGAGGCATCGAAACCGATCTCGTTGATCAGGTTCATGGTGTCTTCAAAATCTTCATCGGTTTCACCCGGGAAGCCTACGATAAAGTCTGAAGAGAGACTCAGGTCAGGGCGGTGTTCACGCAACTGGCGAATCTTGTCCCGGTACATCTCAACTTCGTGGTTACGTTTCATCAGGGAGAGAATTCGGTCAGATCCGGCTTGCACAGGAAGGTGCAGGTGGCTGACAAGCTCCGGTACCTGAGCGTAAACATCGATCAGGCTCTGGGAGAACTCTTTCGGGTGAGACGTGGTGAAACGAATTCGGTCAATGCCGTCTATCGCAGCGACTATGGTGATCAGCTCAGCCAGATCACAAACAGTACCATCGTCTTTTTCGCCACGATAAGCATTTACATTCTGCCCCAGCAGATTGATTTCCCGAACCCCTTTCTCAGCCAGACCGGCGCACTCGGCAATTACGTCATCCATGGGGCGGCTGACTTCCTCACCACGGGTGTAAGGAACAATGCAGAAAGTACAGTATTTGCTGCACCCTTCCATGATGGAAACGAAGGCCGTTGGTCCTTCTACAGAAGGCTCTGGCAGCCGGTCAAACTTTTCAATTTCCGGGAAGGTGACATCGACCACAGGGATATGGTTGCTCTGGGTGGCATCGATCATCTCTGGCAGGCGGTGCAGGGTTTGTGGTCCGAATACTACGTCTACCTGGGGCGCACGCTTGCGGATAGCTTCCCCTTCCTGACTGGCCACGCAGCCTCCGACACCGATCACCAGGTCGGGATTGGCTTCTTTCAGTTTTTTCCAGCGACCCAGTTGATGGAACAGCTTTTCCTGGGCTTTTTCCCTCACAGAGCAGGTGTTAACCAACACAACATCGGCTTCTTCCGGATTGTCTGTTAACTCCAGAGTATGGGTTTCTCCGAGCAGGTCAGCCATTCGAGCTGAGTCGTACTCGTTCATCTGGCAACCGTGGGTTTTGATATAAAGCTTTTTTGTTGCGCTCATACTTTTGCTTTCTGGGTTCACATTTTTTTCGCTCAGGGCTGTTTGTTCGCTCAGGGCTGTTTGTTCGCTCAGGGCTGTTTTGGTTATTTCAGACGCCAAAGCCGGATTCCTGTCTGCTGTATAATGGTCTGAGACCCTGAAGCTGTCATGTTCAGGCCTCAGGTGACTCAGAATAGCAAAATCAGCGATCACTGATCTGGCTGGTGAAAAAGTCGCCATTATAACGGCAGTCGACCCCGTAAGGTAGTGAGCAATATTTCTGACCCTCCATACAGAGACTACGTGATAAGCATTCGGCTATAGTTCGTCTTTCAAGCCTGTTTTGGGGGTGTAGACAGGCATCAGTGTCATTTTTACAACCCCGGTTTTCATGACGACATAACTTTGCACGTCGGTTCTTTGCAGACGAACGGTATCCAGGAGATCATCGGCATTCATTCTGCCCAAGGCATCATAGAATTCGGTCTCTTCCGATGAGAAGCGATTATTGAGCGTATCGAGAGCACTCTTGATATGGCCTATTTCAGGATAACTGGCGCTGGCCAGCTGTATTCCAATGGCTACAGCCTTGCTGAGGATTTTGCCGATCAGTCTGAAGGGGATTTCCCAGTCATTTTCCATCAGAGTCAGCTGTACGGAGTCTGCATTCATCCAGATAATCAGTTCTGTTTTGCCTTTATTGACGCCTTTTTCTTTTGCCCAGGGGATTTCAATCGTATCCTCACGAATGGGCTGGTCGCCATTGTAGTAGGTCAGATGCATGTAGATTTCAGGCTTGGTGAAATACTCGCCGACCCGTTCCAGGTTGAGCTCCAGAAGATAATCACGTTCAGGCAGGCGCTCTGTGGCAGTGGTGTTGGGGTCGACAATGGGTTTCGTATGCGTTACCGGAGTACTGAGTCGGGCAGGGCGATGAACCAGCAGGATGACATCTTTATCCAGGTCATCGACATTCTTTGTGGTGAAGTCGCAGTGTTTATCCCGGCAGGATGAAGAGCTGGTGACTTCCGCTTTGCGGGGCTGATCCCGCTCCTTTGGTAACAGGAAGCCAATATAGGGGCTATCGGTGTCTTGTACCTTGCGGTAACGCAGTTTCATCAGCGATTCTTTGCTTCGCTTACCAAAGTGGAAACAGTCTGCCACCCTATCGAGTTCTTCTATCTGCTGACTAATATCTTCCTGAATGGTTTTGGGCACTTCCGGATAATTTTTTTGAATGATTTCAGGGATGCTTTGCAGGGCAAGATCCCCTGCTTCATCTAATTGCGAGGGGTTGGTGGCCTCTTTACGAATATGATCCAGGTGTTTCCAGGGTTTAAGGGTTTCGATGAAGCGCTGTTTCATATCAATCAATCTTTGCTGCTTCTCTTTCAGGCCAAGAGCGTCAATGTCGGAACACTCTTTGTCGGCAAAAGCAGGAGGGATAAAAAGAGACAGGAGTATCGGTATAAGCAGTGGGAGTCGTGTATTCATGAGGAGCCTTAGGAGATGTTAAGGAATGAACAGGCAAGATATTGGAAGGAAAGCGGAGCACATATTTTAATTAGATACGATTGTCGAATCTGTCAAATTCCGCTGTGGAATATCGGAATCAGTCGCTAACACCTGTTGTATTTCATCCCAAGTGAGCCCTGGGTGGTACACGCTCCTTGCTTATGGAGTCGTCTTCTTTGGCCCTTTTTGCAACAGTGGCCGTATAGTATTGATTCGCATTGCACCCAGGATATTGCTTATGCTCGCAAGAACACGGTATTGGGCATAAACGTACTGATAATCAGCAGCGAGGTATTGCTTGCGCGCTTCAAACAGCTCGTTCTGAGTATCAAGCAAATCCAATAACGTACGATGGCCAGCCTTAAATTGTGCCAGATATAACTCCGTACTCTCTCTGGATTGCTCTACATAATCGTGTAAATGGACGCGTGATTGCTTTAGTGTCACGAAAGCGTCCCAAGATGATTCTGCATTGGCCTGAACCTCGCGATACACCTTATTCGAACGCATCCGGGAGGCTTCCTCCCGATAGAGAGCCCGACGATAACGGGAGCTGCTTTGTCCCCCGGAGTAGAGGTTCCAGTTCATTTCTACAAGCAGTCGCGATTCATCTTCCCGACCATCAAAACCAGACACATTATCTTTCCAACTACGATCTGCAACTAAGTCAAAGCTGGGATAGTTTTCAGATTGAACACCTTTCACATCAGCTGTTGAAGCATTCACATCGAGTCTGCTGGCGATGAGTAGCTGATTATTCTGAAGTGCTAATTTAATGGCTCGATCCTGGCTTTCAGGTAAATAAGACTGATCGACCTCCGGACGGATAAAGTCACCGGGATAGTCACCAGTGAGTTGCTTGTATAAAGTTTCAGCATCAGCCAGGTTGTTACGGGCAGCTAGTATATTGGCTCTGACTCTGGCAATACGTCCTTTGATTTGCGTAAGATCAGATTTATCCGATATGCCTTGTCGCTTGCGTGCAGCGACCATATCGTAAGTTTCGAGATGTTGCTCCAGGTTTTCTTGCGACAAACGCAGTACCTCTTGAGCATTCATTACATGGGTATAAACCTGCGCCACCTGTAAAGCGAGTGATTCAGCTTGTGCCAGTGTCTGATGATAATGAGCCTGCATGTTGAAGTCAGCGCGCGAGTATTCACTGGTATTGGCAAAACCACGAAATAGCGGGATTGATAATTTCAGCCTGGCCTGCTTGCGAGTTTGATTGGTTTCTCCAACATTAGCTCTATCCTGATCTTCTCGCCCACTATCAGCTCTTAAATCAAGACTGGGTAGAAACCTTCCCTGGGCAATGTCGAGTTCAGCCTGCGATGCAAAGTAAGACTGTAAGGTTACAGCCATATCCGGGTTGGTCTGTATGGCATCATTAATCGTTTGCTCAAGGCTTTGTGCCCAATTCGTGTTGCACCAAAGCATACCAAGCACTGTTAGTGTGGTGCGTAATACAGGCTTCATTGTCATCAGCTCCAATATAAACACATAATCGCCACTGCAATTATCACTTTAAAGCTCTCAATAGTGGCTTCATGATGTACTGCAATACACTGCGTTCTGCCACGCTGATGTCGACAGTTGCCTGCATGCCAGGAATGACATTCAGGTGGCTGTAACCCTCGCCAAAGTAAGCTTTTTCGACTCTTACTTTTACGATGTAAAAACTATCGCCATGGGGGTCAGTAATGGAATCTGCGGAAATGGTCTGTACTCTGCCATCCAGCCCACCGTAAACAGCAAAATCAAACGCCGAAATTTTCACTTTTGCATGCTGGCCGTGCTGCACAAAACCAATATCTTTAGGCTTTACCTTAGCCTCAACCAATAGCTCATCATCTACTGGCACAATATCGATAAGCTCAGCCCCTGGTTTTGCGACACCACCAATGGTTGTGACATACAATTTTTGAATTACCCCATCAACCGGCGAATGCAGCTCGGTGTTTTGAACACTTGCCTCGTTGACGGTTTTTTTACCACGTGCAATACCAAGACGAGTTCGCACTTCGGATAGCTGTTCCTGAGCTTCCGCCCGGAAGCCCGACAGAGTACTGCCTTCTTCTTTCTTAAGACGCTGAATCTCTGCTTGCAGCTTTGGGATCTGGTTGTTTGTTTTATTAACCTCTGATTGTGCCTGACTGAGCCTTTGTTTAACGTCAATCACAACAGACTCAGATACTGCACCCATTTTAAGTAGAGGCTCGTTCATTTTGAGCTGCTGCTGGATCAAATCAACCTGTCGCTGCTGATCTTCCACCTGCTGTTGAGCTGAGACAAGTTCCTGGCGAGCCTTGCTTGTTTTCAGATGGATGTCATCAAGCTGCATATGAAGCTCATCCTGTCTCACCTTATAGAGCTTTAACTGTGTATCTATAAAAGTGTTATGGGTAGCAATTTGTTCAGGGGTAAATTCTGGGTGAGTACCAGCAACTTCTGCTGCAAGGCGCGTTTCTTTTGCAAGTAACGATGAAGTCTCCACGACCGACTGTGTCAATGACCCGCTCGCTACCGTTGGATCAAGTTCCATGAGCAGCTCACCCTGCATGACCGACTGCCCTTCAATGACGTGGATTGCTTTAATAGTACCGCCTTCGAGGTTTTGAATGACCTGTGTACGGCTAATGGGGGTCGCTTTGCCCTGGCCGCGAACGATTTCATTGATGTTGGCAAAATAGGCCCAAACCAGCAAAAACAACACCATCACAAATACTATCCAAAGCGTCACTCTGGCTGCAGACGGTGTTCGCATTAACTCACCTTGAGAGGCGTCAGTGATAAAATCGAGATCGGCCTGAGTGAATGCTTTGCCTTTTAACCGTGATAAACTCATACAGCCCTCATCCTGCCGGGAGATTGACTCGCAAGCTGATCAAGAATTTTTCGCTTTTGTCCTTTCATCAGTATCTCGCCATCATCCATAACCGCGATGGAATCAAGTAAACTCAATATGGCAAGCCGTTGTGTAAAAACAATGATGGTTTTATCAGGTGCCAGTCGATTCAGGCGCTGTATCAGTTTTCTTTCCGAGTCTTGATCAAGGGCACTGGTGGGCTCGTCAAAGATCAGAATCTTAGGATCCCGGAGCAAAGCGCGAGCAAGTGCCACACACTGTCGTTGACCTCCGGAGAGCATTCTCCCCTGCTCGCCGCACTCTCGGTTCAAGCCGTCCGGGTGCGTCCCGGTAAATTCGATGACGCCTGCCATCTCTGCGGCTTTAAGAATCTGCGCATCGGTAGCATAAGGTGTACCCGTGGCGATATTATCGCGTATCGTTCCAGAAAACAGGGTCGGCAGTTGCTCAACTGAGCCTATCATCTTGCGCAGGTCACTTGGATCAAGCTGACGAATATCAATACCGTCGAGCTTAATGACACCTTCGGTAGGCGTATAAAGTCCCATTAAGAGCCGAAGCAAAGTGGTTTTTCCGCAACCAATGCGACCAATTACCGCCAATCGACTTCCCGCAGGAATATTAATGGACACTCTTTTGATAACAGGAACAGTTTGCTCAGGAAAGGTTAACGAAACATTTTCAAGCTGATAATGACCGTCAGTAAGGTCGCACTGAAGGTACTGTTTTTCATCTTCCCGTTCGACAGGCATTGCCATAATACCGGCAATACCCTTGTAAGCTACTTTGGTTTGCCCCCATCGTGCGATTAAGCCTGCAACATGGGTCATTGGAGAAATTACACGCCCTGTTAACATACTGGCCGCAATCAACCCACCCATGGTCAGATCATGGTTTGCAATTTTATACACACCAACAATGAGTACGGCAACCGTCGACATTTGCTGGATAAAGCCAGACGTACTCGTACCAAAGGTTGAATAAAGCCGGGAGCGATTGCTCCAGTACGAAGCTTCGCCAATATTCTGTTCCCACTTTCGCTGATTTAACCCCTCCATTCGATTACTCTTAACGGTTTCCAGGCCATTAAGGGTTTCAATCAGCAACCCATTCTTTACCGAGGATGCACCATAGCTATGAGAGATAGCCTCATCAACTGGTCGACGGATCAACAGTGTAATGACCAAAATAATAAAAATTGAAACCATCGGGACAATAACGAGGTAGCCACTAAATATATAAATTGCGATCAGGAAAATAATGACAAAAGGTATATCAACCAATGTGCTAAGTGTTGCAGAGGTAATAAAATCCCGAATACTCTCAAATTCACTCACCATTCTGGCAAATGAACCCACTGACCTGGGTCGGTGTTCTAATTTCAAAGCCTGAACATGAGCAAAAATTCTGGATGAAAGAATGACATCCGACTTTCTCCCTGCAACATCCAGGAAAAAGGTCCGAATCAATTTAAGCAAAAGATCGAAGAAAAAAATAATGGCGACGCCAATTGAAAATGCCCACAAGGTATCAAAAGCTGAGTCAGGGACGACCCGGTCATAGATATTTCGGACATAAAAGGGGGTGGCGAGTACAAATAAACTAATAACAACAGAGGCAATGATCACATCACGATAAATTGGGAAAGACAGTCGCAAGGTGTCCCAAAACCAATGTTTGCCCGCCTCACCGGTTATCAGGCGGCGGCCTTTATCAAATTTATACTCACGCTTAATAAAAAAACAGAACCCTGTGTACAGCAGACGCAGCTCATCAAGGTGCATTTCAGCCTTGCCCAGACCTGCTTCCGGGCGAATAATTGTGGCTTCGTCAGCTGTAATGTCGAGCTTGGTCAGCACGCAGGCATTGCCATTGTGAAGCAACAAAATAGCTGGCAAGACTTCGGGAAGTATTGTGTCGAGTTCACGATTCAATAAGCGCGCAGACAAACTGGCTCGTTCAGCCGCCAGTGGTAACAGAGCAAGGGTGAGTTTATTCTCAATCAAAGGCAAGCCTGCACTTAAGGCAGTCGCCGTACTTGGTTTATCATACAACTTAGTCACGATAACCAGGCTATCGAGCAAGGCATCAAAGTGTGTCCGCTCGGGAGATCCTGTATCCCATCGATCAGTGGCTTCAGTGTTGCTCTGATCTGTCATCTATTCTCCCAAACATTGAGTTTTGGAACGGTTCTTGTCTGCGTTTGCACCGATTGTCAGTTGTGTCGTTAAATCGGTGGAAAGGAATTATCATCCGGCTTTGGTACCAGATTCTCTATGTGAAAGCTTGAACTCCCTGAGGTTGCATCATCGTGGGTAGTCTCTGTGTTACTGCTTGCCAAGGGTTTTTCATCAGTCGGCTGTGATGGTTCGCTTTTTAGCTCATTGGAAATGGTTTGTTCTCCAGCGTTCTCGCTTTGTTGTTCATTGAGATGTTGCTCAACCTGACGCCGTAAAGAGCCCTCGGCTTCATTTTCGGTAGCTGCTTCAAGAACGACCTCGGCACGTATGATCCGGGCATTGTTGATATCACCCTGAGTACGGGGTTGATTTTGATCACGCAGCGCCTCCAGATTGACTTGAGGTTCATTATCAGAAACGCTTACCTGTATAGGTCCTTCAGTTGCTTGTCTATCATGTTGAACGTTAATGTCGGCGCTTTCACTCCCCGGAGCCTGCTCATGGCTTGAAATCGGCGGTGCTGGTAAAGGCTGGGTCGGATCCATTATCAACGGCGCAGAATGTTCACTGACCGTATCACCTCCTGCACCGGAGGTTGTTACGACTAGCCGGATATTCATATTTTGCGCATTCCCACCTGGTAACAGTGCAGTCAAGTCGGTGGTTGTCCAGTTTTGAACATCGACATGTTCTGTCATTTGGGTAATTGTGTGAGCGTGACCATGGCCATCACTTAATACCGTTCCGACATTAAAACCTGTGAGTTCAATCTTGCTGATACGGTCTTGCGGATCAGCAGGTGGTGTTATCTTTGGGTGTAAATGCAATAGTGCAGAGCTATTGGGAGTAGCGATATCCGTATCGACTGATACCTTCTGTTCGGTCAATGCTCCGACCTGTGATAACTGATGATGACCTGTCACATCGACAAGCATGCCAGAATAGTCTGCCTGTATATCAAAAACCAGGCCTGCATTTTTTGATATTACTTTGCCCAGGGGAGAATGAGTCAGCAGAGTTTTGTCAACATCAACATTGGCAGCCATCGATACACTGAATATCTGACCATGATAGGCATCGTTAGGGTTAAATCCATGGTTTCCTGTGGCAGCAGGTCCCGACTCTTCTGCATAATGATCCTGGTCCTGGGCAAGAGCAAAAACGCCGTGCCCCGGGATCTGATAGCCTGTTGCAATGTGGTCATGACTGTAAGCGCTCTGGCCATCGACAAGAACATCCAGGTGACCGGTCACTGAGTCCCATAATAATGAGTAGCGATGGCTATTTCCGTCAGTTGTATCAATGCCGGTAGCGTATTCATGGTGACCTATTTCAATGGTCAGGTTATCTGGTCTCCAGACATAAAACTCATTTGGATCTGCCGGGACGCCATAACTCAGAAACGTAGCGCCGTGATGAGCACTTGTGGCAACTTGCTGACTACCGATAATGTTAAACTCAACGGCCAACTTTGTAATAGGGTCTGGTGTATCAAGCTGGCCCTGGTTCAGAACCCCCCCGGTTCCCGCACTGCTAAAGGTCATAACTTTTTGCTCAGCGGAAAAACTTAAAGCAACTGATGCTGCATCAGTTACAGAGTTGGCCATGACCGAAACAGCTTGGGGAGGAGAGGTAACAGAGTGGGTGCCATCAGTCGTCGTTGCAGTGACGTATAACGGCATGGAGCCCTGATAATTCGTTGGAGGTGTTAAAGTCAACGATGAGACATCGCTCGCATTTACTACCCACCCACCGGAACCATCGCTATGACCTGATGAAAACTGAGTACCGGCTAAAAAACCTGTGAGGGTAATGCTTTCCAGGGTATCACCGTGTGATGCAATAACCAGGTTTAGTGCGATGGCCTTATCTTCATCTCCTGCAGGTGGGGCACTGGTTGAAATGGCAGCGGCATCAACAACACTCGAAACACTGATGTTGCCAGTTGCTATGGCTGAATCTGCCGTACCATCGTTAACGGTATAAGTAAAATGTACATCGCCGTTAAAATTGGCGGCAGGGGTGAATACCAAATTGGGGATAGCACCGGTCACTATATTTTGGCCGACAGTCACATCTGCACCATTTAACTGGAATTTGCCCTCATTGGCTGCAGGCAACCGGGTGATGGTGACATGATCCAAAACTGCACCCGCATCCACATCCTGAAAGCCAAAGTCACTGGCACTGAAGGTATAGGCTGTGTCTTCAGTACCACTTAGAGGAACTGTTGCAACCGTGGGTTCATCATTGCTACCCGTGATGGTGATATGAACGGTTTGAGTATTGCCATCACTGGCCGTAAATGTGTAAGAGTCTGCGGCCTGGCGCTTGCTGGCATCCGGAGCAGACGGGTTTAGTTCCTGCACCTTGCTCTGGTCAAGCAGATAGGTCCACAAGCCATTAACCATGGTGAAATGACCATAGGTTGTTGCAGTGGGCGACACATTGTGGAAAACCGGATTATCACCAGCATCAACATCACTAACAGTGAGCATGCCTCTGACATTAGTGATATCACCGATGTCACCTTCGGCAACAGTGGCAACAAGGTTTCCGGATATTATCGAAGGATGATCAATAGCAGCCAGATTCATTGAAGCCGTCTGGGTGACAGAGGATTGATGCTCGTCCTTGACCTCATAGCTAAATTGCACCGGGCCGTTGTAATTTACAGTCGGGATGAAGGTGTATGTGCCGTTATAATTATCAGTAATACGACCATGGTCTGCTGACAGCTTATGAATACTAAGCTGAGCACGGTGATCCACATCAGTGGCGTGAGCCAGAAGGTCAGAAGCCTTTATGATAACCACCTGATCCTCTGTACCCGGAGGCAACACTACTGTTGAAGAGAGTGCTGGTGCGTCATTGGTGCCGCTAACCGTCATCATCAAGGCTTTAGTGTCAGTAGCGCCACTACCGTCAGTCACCATGACCGGGATCACGATTCTTTGCGTATCGCCTTGAGCTAAACCATCGTAGGCCGGATCGGTCGGGTCGAAAGAATAGTTGCCATCGGCATTCAATGTAAACCCTGGCACTTTCATAGTGCTGGAGTAAGTTGCAGTGTCGCCCGTATCGATATCGGTGGAAGTAATGCTTCCCGTGGTCGGCTGGCTGTCACCTTCTATTGCAGAGGCGGGGGAAATGGCGTTCAGTACAGGGCCATCGTTAGAACCGTTAACGGTGATAACAATATTATGGGTTGTGCCATCCGCACTCTGAATCTCGATTGTGTCGGTCAGGCTGTTAGTGGTCGTTGCGCCAGCCCCCAGTGCCTGAACGTCGGCATGGGTCTCGTCCAGGTTATAAGCCCAATGACCATTAGCATCAAGATTTAAGTTGCCATGGGTTGCAGCGTAGTTACCTGCCTGGAAGTGATCCTGCCCTGCATCCTTATCGCTGATACTCAGATTACCAGTGACTTGTAATAAAGAATCCTCGGTGACGCTACCGGACTCTGCTCCAGCAATCACCGCAGCATCCGATTGACCATGCACAGTAATGACCAGATTCCGGGTATCAGTAGCTCCATGTTGATCCGTAGCCGTAATGGGGATAGTCACTGTTTTATCCTGACCGGCCGCAAGAGACTGGTAGGTAGCATGGCCCGGATCAAAAGTATATTGACCATCCCTGCTGAGCATGAAGCCATCAACCGGAGTAGCGATTGAATAAGCGACGGATGCATAGTT
Source organism: Endozoicomonas sp. ALD068 (assembly GCF_049310145.1). Classification (NCBI taxonomy): domain Bacteria; kingdom Pseudomonadati; phylum Pseudomonadota; class Gammaproteobacteria; order Oceanospirillales; family Endozoicomonadaceae; genus Endozoicomonas; species Endozoicomonas sp. ALD068. The sequence continues at coordinate 4,398,458 of NZ_JBLYNU010000004.1, read as the reverse complement.
ATCCGGATCTTTTGACGTGATCTGTCCGCTAAGTGGGCTGTCGTCTTCCGTCGCGCTTTGTGCCTGTATCTGATCAAGCACGGGGGCGTCGTTGGTGCCGCTAACCGTCATCATCAAGGCTTTAGTATCAGTAGCGCCACTTCCGTCAGCCACCGTGACCGGGATCACGATTCTTTGCGTATCGCCTTGAGCTAAACCATTGTAGGTCGGATCGGCTGGGTCGAAAGAATAGCTGCCATCGGTCTTCAGCGTGAACCCTGCCACTGTCGCTGTGGTGGAGTAAGTTGCAGTGTCACCCGTATCGACATCAGCGGAAGTAATGCTTCCCGTGGTCGGCTTGCTGTCACCTTCTATTGCAGAGGCGGCAGAAATGGCATTCAGTATCGGGCCATCGTTAGAACCGTTAATGGTGATAACAATATTATGTGTTGTGCCGTCAGCACTCTGAATCTGGATTGTATCTGTCAGGCTGTTGGTGGTCGTTGTGCCAGCCCCCAGCGCCTGTACATCGGCATGGGAATTATCCAGGTTGTAAGCCCAATGACCATTAGCATTAAGGTCAAGGTTGCCATGAGTCGCAGTGTAGTTAGCCGTCTGAAACTGATCCTCCCCGGCATCTTTATCGGTAATACTCAGGATACCAGTGACTTGTAATGAAGAATCCTCGGTGACGCTACCGGAGTCTGCTCCAGCAATCACCGCAGCATCCGGTTGACCATGTACAGTAATGACCAGATTCCGGGTATCAGTGGCTCCATGTTGATCCGTAGCCGTAATGGGGATAGTCAGCGTTTTATCCTGACCGGCCGCAATGGACTGGTACGCGACATGGCCCGGATCAAAAGTATATTGACCATCCCTGCTGAGCGTGAAGCCATCAACCGGAGTAGCGACTGAATAAGCGACGGATGCATGGTTATCCGGGTCCTGTGAAGTGACTTGCCCGCTAACCTGACTGCCATCTTCCGTCGCGTTTTGTGCCTGTATCTGATCAAGCACAGGGGCGTCGTTGGTACCGCTAACCGTCATCACCAAGGCTTTAGTATCAGTAACGCCAAGACCGTCGGTCACCGTGACCGGGATCACGATTTTTTGTGTATCGCCCTGAGCTAAACCATCGTAGGCCGGATCGGCTGGGTCGAAAGAGTAGGTGCCATCGGCATTCAGTGTAAACCCTGGCACCGTCATAGTGGTGGAGCAAGTTGCAGTGTCGCCTGTATCGACATCAGTGGAAGTAATGCTTCCCGTAGTCAGCTGGCTGTCACCTTCTGTTGCAGAGGCGGCGGAAATGGCATTCAGTACCGGGCCATCGTTAGAACCGTTAATAGTGATAACAATATCATGTGTTGTGCCGTCAGCACTCTGAATCGGGATACTATCGGTCAGGCTGTTGGTGGTCGTTGTGCCAGCCCCCAACGCCTGAACGTCGGCATGGGTGTTATCCAGGTTGTAAGCCCAGTGACCATTGCCATCAAGATGTAGTGTGCCATGGGTTGCTGTGTAGTTACCCGCCTGGAAGTAATCCTGCCCTGCATCGTTATCGGTAATACTCAGGATGCCAGTGACTTGTAATGAAGAATCCTCGGTGACATTACCGGAGTCTGCTCCGGCAATCACCGCAGCATTGGATTGACCGTGTACGATAATGACCAGGTTCCGGGTATCGCTGGCCCCGTGTTGATCCGTAACCGTAATGGGGATAGCCAGCGTTTGATCCTGACCGGCCGCAAGTGACTGGTAGGCAGCATGGCCCGGATCAAAAGTATATTGACCATCCCTGCTGAGCATGAAGCCATCAACCGGAGTAGTGATTGAATAAACGACGGATGCATGGCTATCCGGGTCTTGTGAAGTGATCTGTCCGTTAAGTTGACTGCCGTTTTCGGTCGCGCTTTGTGCCTGTATCTGATCAAGTACAGGGGCGTCGTTGGTACCGCTAAGCGTCATCACCAAGGCTTTAGTATCAGTAGCGCCACCGCCGTCGGTCACCGTGACGGGGATCACGATTCTTTGCGTATCGCCTTGAGCTAGACCATCGTAGGCCGGATCGGCTGGGTCGAAAGAGTAGGTGCCATTGGCATTCAGTGTAAACCCTGCCACCGTCGTAGTGGTTGAGTAAGTTGCAGTGTCGCCCGCATCGACATCGGCGGAAGTAATGCTTCCCGTAGTCAGCTGGCTGTCACCTTCGGTTGCAGAGGCGGCGGAAATGGCATTCAGTACCGGGCCATCGTTAGAGCCGTTAATGGTGATAACAATATTATGGGTTGTGCCATCCGAGCTCTGAATCTGAATGGTATCGGTCAGGCTGTTGGTGGTTTTTGTGCCAGCCCCCAGCGCCTGAACGTCGGCGTGGGTGTTATCCAGGCTGTAAGCCCAGTGACCATTGGCATCAAGATGTAAGTTGCCATGGGTTGCTGTGAAGTTACCTGCCTGGAAGTGATCTTGCCCTGCATCCTTATCGGTGATACTCAGGCTACCAGTGACTTGTAGGGAAGAATCCTCGGTGATGCTACCGGAGTCTGCTCCGGCAATCACCGCAGCGTCTGATTGACCGTGCACAGTAATGACCAGATTCCGGGTATCAGTGGCTCCATGTTGATCCGAAGCCGTAATGGGGATAGTCACCGTTTTATCCTGACCGGCCGCAAGGGACTGGTAGGCAGCATGGCCCGGATCAAAAGTATATTGACCATCCCTGTTAAGCGTGAAGCCATCAACCGGAGTAGCGATTGAATAAACGACGGATGCATGGTTATCCGGGTCTTGAGAAGTGATCTGCCCGCCAAGCTGGCTGCCATCTTCTGTCGCGCTTTGCGCCTGTATCTGATCAAGAACGGGGGCGTCGTTGGTACCGCTAACCGTCATCACCAAGGCTTTAGTATCAGTAGCGCCACTACCGTCAGTCACCGTGACGGGGATCACGATTCTTTGCGCATCGCCCTGAGCTAAACCATCGTAGGCCGGATCGGTTGGGTCGAAAGAATAGGTGCCACCGGCATTCAATGTAAACCCTGCCAGCGCCGCAGTGGTGGAGTAGGTTGCAGTGTCGCCCGTATCGACATCAGCGGAAGTAATGCTTCCCGTGGTCGGCTGGCTGTCACCTTCTGCTGCAAAGGCGGCAGAAATGGCATTCAGTATCGGGCCATCGTTAGAGCCGTTAATGGTGATAACAACATTATGGGTTGTGCCATCCGCGCTCTGAATCTGAATGGTATCGGTCAGGCTGTTGGTGGTCGTTGCGCCAGCGCCCAGCGCCTGAACGTCGGCGTGGGTGTTATCCAGGTTGTAAGCCCAGTGACCATTAGCATTAAGGTTCAAGGTGCCATGGGTTGCTTTATAGTTACCTGTCTGGAAGTGATCCTGCCCTGCATCCTTATCGGTGATACTCAGATTACCAGTGACTTGTAATGAAGAATCCTCGGTGACGCTACCGGAGTCTGTTCCAGCAATCACCGCAGCATCCGATTGACCATATACGGTAATGACCAGATTCCGGGTATCTGTGGCTCCATGTTGATCCGAAGCCGTAACGGGGATAGTCAACGTTTTATCCTGACCGGCCGCAAGGGACTGGTAGGCAGCATGGCCCGGATCAAAAGTATATTGACCATCGCTGCCGAGCATGAAGCCATCAACCGGAGTAGCGATTGAATAAGCGACGGATGCATGGTTATCCGGGTCTTGTGAAGTGACTTGCCCGCTAAGCGGGCTACCATCTTCCGAAGCGCTTTGCGCCTGTATTTGATCAAGCACGGGGGCGTCGTTGGTGCCGCTAACGGTTATTACCAGGGCTTTAGTATCTGTAGCGCCACTTCCGTCAGTCACCGTGACCGGGATCACGATTGTTTGCGTATCGCCTTGAGCCAGACCATTGTAGGCCGGATCGGCTGGGTCGAAAGAATAGGTGCCATCGGCCTTCAGCATGAACCCTGCCACTGTCGCTGTGGTGGAGTAAGTTGCAGTGTCACCCGTATCAACATCGGCGGAAGTAATGCTTCCCGTGGTCGGCTGGCTGCCACCCTCTGTTGCAGAGGCGGCGGAAATGGCATTCAGTACCGGGCCATCGTTAGAACCGTTAATGGTGATAACAATATTATGGGTTGTGCCATCAGCACTCTGAATCTGAATCCTGTCGGTCAGGCTGTTGGTGGTCGTGGTGCCGACCCCCAGCGCCTGAACGTCGGCATGGGCGTTATCCAGATTGTAAGCCCACTGACCATTAGCATTAAGGTTCAAGTTGCCATGGGTTGCTTTGTAGTTACCCGTCTGGAAGTGATCCTGCCCTGCATCCTTATCGGTAATACTCAGGCTACCAGTGACTTGTAACGAAGAATCCTCGGTGACGCTACCGGAGTCAGCTCCAGCAATCACCGCAGCATCCGATTGACCATGGACACTAATGACCAGATTCCGGGTATCGGTGGCTCCGTGTTGATCCGAAGCCATAATGGGGATAGTTACCGTTTGATCCTGACCGGCCGCAAGAGACTGGTACGCAGGATGGCCTGGATCAAAAGTATATTGACCATCCCTGTTAAGCGAGAAGCCATCAACCGGAGTAGCGGTTGAATAAGCGACGGATGCATGGTTATCCGGGTCCTGTGAAGTGACCTGCCCGTTAAGTTGGCTGCCATCTTCCGTCGCGCTTTGTGCCTGTATCTGATCAAGCACGGGGGCGTCGTTGGTACCGCTAACCGTGATCACCAGGGCTTTAGTATCAGCAACGCCACTACCGTCAGTCACCGTGACCGGGATCACGATTGTTTGCGTATCGCCCTGAGCTAAACCATCGTAGGCCGGATCGGCCGGGTCGAAAGAATAGGTGCCATCGGCCTTCAGCGTGAACCCTGCCGCTGTTGCTGTAGTGGAGTAAGTTGCAGTGTCGCCCGTATCGACATCGGCGGAAGTAATGCTTCCCGTGGTCGGCTGGCTGTCACCTTCTGTTGCAGAGGCAGCGGAAATGGCATTCAGTACCGGGCCATCGTTAGAACCCTTAATGGTGATAACAATATCATGCGTTGTGCCATCTGCACTCTGAATCTGGACTGTATCGGTCAGGCTGTTGGTGGTCGTTGTTCCAGCCCCCAACGCTTGAACGTCGGCATGGGTGTTGTCCAGATTGTAAGTCCAGTGACCATTAGTATTAAGGTGCAAGGTGCCATGGGTTGCTGTGTAGATACCTGCCTGGAAGTGATCCTGCCCTGCATCCTTATCGGTGATACTCAGGCTACCAGTGACTTGTAATGAAGAGTCCTCGGTGACACTACCGGAGTCTGCTCCAGCAATCACCGCAGCATTGGATTGACCGTGTACGGTAATGACCAGATTCCGGGTATCGGTGGCTCCGTGTTGATCCGTAACCGTGATGGGGATAGTCAGCGTTTTATTCTGACCGGCAACAAGGGGCTGATAGGCGGTATGGCCTGGGTCAAAGGCATACTGACCATCTCTGCTGAGCGTGAAGCCATCGACCGGAGTGGCGATTGAATAAGCGACGGATGCATGGTTATCCGGGTCTTGTGAAGTGATCTGTCCGCTAAGTTGGTTGCCATCTTTCTTTACACTTTGCGCCTGTATCTGATCAAGCACGGGGGCGTCGTTGGTGCCGCTAATTGTCATCAACAGAGCTTTTGTATCAGAAGCGCCGCTAGCGTCAGTCACCGTGACCGGGATGACGATTTTCTCCGAATCGCCCTGAGCCAAGCTGTTGTAAGCCGGATCGGTTGGGTCGAAAGAATAGGAGCCATCGGCATTCAGTGCGAACCCTGCTACTGTCATCGTGGTAGAGAAGGTTGCAGTGTCGCCAGTATCGACATCGGTAGAGGTAATGCTGCCAGTGGTCGGTTGACTGACACCTTCAACTGAATGGCCTGCATGTCCACCATTTACGACTGGCAAGTCATTAGAGCCTTGAACTTCAACAGTAAACGCGCGGGAGAAATCAACACCGTTTGTATTTAGAGCATGTACGACAAAATGCTCAGATACACGCTGTCCATCATGCAGCCCCTGAACATCAGATGCACTGTTATCCAGCGTGTAGCCCCACGCACCACTTTCCTCAATGGTCAGAACACCATATTTACCCTGATAAACTTGCGCGGGGAAAGTGCCCTCCCCATTTTTTAAATCCAATTGTCCATAAGCACTGATCTGCGAATCTTCGATCACTTGACCAGCAAAACTGCCGACAATTGTCAGAGGTAAATTACTCGAAGCAGCATTTTCGGATAATGCTGGTGACCTTCCTGCTATCTGTGGAGCAACGGTCCCGTTTCGTGAATTTAAAAAAGATTTTTCATTAAATAGCGAAACTGAGCCAGAGTCTGTATTTAAATCGCCGGTGTAGTCTCGTGCAGATTGATCATTAGCGGAAGCTTGTCCTTTCGAAACCTCCACTTCAAGGTTAACGCGCTCCACAATAGCTGCTGCCTTATGATGCCCGTCTTCAAACTCTATAACATGCATAACCCGACGGTCATTATGCTCTCTGGCTGTTTCAGTCGCTTGCAGTGTTTCATCTGAACCACTGTCAGGCAAACTATTGGCTGAGTGGACACTGTTTATTGCAGAATTAGCAGCATTATTCTGCAAGATGTCAGCCACAGGTTGAAGGTCTTTCACTAAAACAGAGATCGGGGATCCTGATTCTTCCTGAAGAACCACATGATGCTCATCGGGACTTGAAATTATCGTGCTCTCAGAAATCAGCATGCCCGATTCAAGGGACTCAAGCTCACCAGAGTTAGCTAGATAGAAAACCGGGCCCGAAATTTGCGACACTGTAAACATATCGAATACAAACCATGTTCCATAACCAGCCCACAGTGAAATATAGTTTAGATATCGAAAAATTACTAAAGTCCAATAAACCCCCGTTTTCATTAGCTCATGGTCGCCCAGTCTGTGCTATGCTAGCCGCCTTTAGTATTACATGCCCGAAATGACCATAGGCGTTAGAACCAGTCCCTAATCTCCTTTGGAAATGAATGTTTTTCATTAAAGTTTCCGGCGTCACAGGTGTTTGGAGTCAATGTCGAAATCTCAGATTTTTCGCGTTATTTTTCAGAATGAGTCTGAAGTCTTTGAAGTGTATGCTCGACAGATTTTCCAGAGCGAGCTCTGGGGATTTATTGAAGTAGAGGAATTTGCTTTTGGTGAGCGTAGCCAGTTGCTGGTCGATCCCAGTGAAGAGAAACTAAAGAGCACTTTCGAAGGTGTTAAGCGGAGTTATATTCCTTTGTCGTCTATTATTCGTATTGACGAAGTTGAAAAAGAAGGGGCAGCCAAGGTTTCTGAAGCAAAAGGCAATAACGTCAAACTGTTTCCAATGCCTCCGGCATGAGCCTTCGGGTTTGAGCCCTGATCGCGCATTTGTTTGCCGGTCGCCTGCTGCTGGCAGTGCAGCAGGAAAGGGGAGGGTTCGTTTATTCCTGATTGATGTCTGCTTGTTCGAAAGGCCGGTTCTGGTTTTTCAATAGCATGAACAAACCGGTTGCCATCAGCAGGCTTCCCAGGGCAAGCATGTAGCGGAATAGGTTAAGCCTCAGGTATCCGCCCAGGGTGCCCTGATTGCCAATGACCAGGCCGCCAATAAAAAAGCTGATGAACGCAATGAGCAGTAAGCCTTTGGGTCCGGGCTCTACCTGTGCTCTGACGACACTGTAGAGGGCTATGAGCAGGCTGACAGCCAACAGGGCGTCCCTGTAGAGTGTTTCAACCCCGTACCAGCGGCTTATTTCGTAAGCCAGACAGAGTCCGATGATCATCCTTCCCCAGGCCGGCTTGCTCCACACCCTGTTAGACAGAAGCAGGGCAATGGCTGTACCAACTAATGGTGGCGAAAGGTAAGTAGCGGCGTTATTCAGAAAGAGATAGACACCGGTCCAGATCTCTGAAAAGCCATACTTCAGGGTGCCCGCTGCCGACGCCAGAGCAACTAGCAGGAAGCCCAGGAGGGCCCCCTTGGTAGCCGTTCTGTGAATCTCGGCAAATGCCTGTTGCTGGCAGAGCAGGAAAACAGCAAAGGTGCTGGCAGCTGCCAGCACCGCATCCGAAAGAGCCAGTGAACTCATAGTGAATACAGCCGTGAGGTAAGAAAACTATTTTGCGTCATTCTCATGTATGAATCCGGTGAGCATGGAAAACGACGCAGTAAAATATTTTTCACGGTCAATTGATTACCTTATCGACAGTGAAGAAAAGCACGATCCGCAGCCTCTATGGTTTTCTGAATCTCCAGATCACCATGAGCTTCGGATATAAATCCGGCTTCGAATGCGGAGGGAGCCAGATAGACTCCCTCATCCAGCATGGCGTGGAAGAAGCGACCATAGAAGGTTCCATCGCAGGCCATTACCTGATTAAAGCGGTCGACGCGAGGCTGGTCAGTGAAAAATAAACCAAACATACCACCCACTTGAGAGGTTTGCAGGGGAATACCATGTTGTGAGGCTTTCTCCTTGAAGCCTGCCAGTAACTTCGCTGCTTTTTCGGTAAGTTCTGCGTGGAAGCCGGGACGGCTCAGGTTTCTCAGTGTCGCCAGCCCTGCGGCCATAGCCAACGGGTTACCAGACAGGGTACCAGCCTGATAAACCGGTCCCAGTGGAGCCAGGTGCTCCATGACCTCTTTTCGGCCACCAAAAGCACCCACTGGCAGACCGCCACCTATGATTTTACCCAGTGTCGTCAGATCTGGTTTTACGCCATAGTGAGCCTGTGCTCCACCCAGGGCAACACGGAATCCGGTCATGACTTCATCAAAGATTAGCAGGGCGCCGTACTCACTACATACTTCTCTGAGACCTTCAAGGAAACCTTTGACCGGGGGAATGCAGTTCATGTTACCGGCCACTGGTTCGACGATGATACAGGCCACTTCGCTGCCTGTTTCTGCAAAAGCCTGTTTAACAGAGTCAATGTCGTTGTACGTCAGTGTAATAGTGCTTTCTGCCAGAGCTTGAGGAACTCCCGGAGAACTTGGCACTCCCAGAGTCAGTGCGCCAGAGCCAGCCTTTACCAGCAGTGAGTCAGAATGGCCATGGTAGTTGCCTTCAAACTTGACAATTTTGTCACGGCCGGTAAAGCCCCTGGCCAGACGAATAGCACTCATGGTGGCTTCGGTGCCCGAGCTCACCATTCTGAGCAGTTCCATGGAGGGAAAAATTTCACGGACTTTCAGAGCCAGCTCGGTTTCCAGGGTTGTGGGCGCACCAAAGCTCATTCCATCCAGAGCCTGATCGCGAACGGCGCTGACAACATCCGGATGGTTATGTCCGAGAATCATCGGACCCCAGGAACCCACATAATCAATCAGGCTGTTGCCATCGACATCTTGAATATAGGCACCTTTGGCACTTTTGAAGAAGACTGGCTTGCCACCGACACCCTTGAACGCTCTGACCGGTGAGTTGACTCCCCCCGGGATGACAGCCTGGGCTTCAGTAAACAGAGTGCTAGAGCGTTCATGGGGAAGGGACATGATCTATTCCTGATTAAAACAATTCAGTAAAACTGCGGGCACGACTCTGAATATCTGTGGAAGCAAATAAATTATGAACCACTGCCACCATATCAGCACCCACTTCTATGAGCTGCGGGGCATTATCCACAGTAATTCCTCCAATAGCTACAACAGGGACTTCAAAGGTCTCCCGGGCAGAAGGCAGAAGTGACGGCTCGGCAGGCTTGGCGTCAGGCTTGGTATGTGAGGGGAAAAAACGTCCAAAGGCAATGTAATCGGCACCCTCCTCAACAGCCTTGTGGGCCAGATCGAGAGATCCTTCACAGCTGATACCAATAATAGCGTATTCCCCGAGCCTTTTTCGGGCGGATTTTATGGATTCATCCTGTTGTCCCAGGTGCACGCCGTCTGCTTCCGATTCTGCAGCCAGTTCAATGTCATCATTGATGATCAAAAGGGCCCCGTAAGTGTGGCAGAGCACTCTCAGAGTACTGGCCTGACGGAACCTCTTTTCATGATCCAGACTTTTGTCTCGGTACTGAAGTACTTTCATGCCGCCCATCAAAGCCTGTTCAACCGCTTCCAGTAGAATACGATCGTCGGGGAGAAGCTGGCTGTCGGTTACACCGTAGAGACCTTTGAGCATGTTCTAACCTGATTTCAAACATTTCGACGGATTATAACAGGATGAGTGTCGACCCGGATAATTCAGATAGCCTCCAGTGCCTCGGACAGTTTGTGAACACCGACAACAGTTAATCCTTCAATGGGTTTTCTGGGCTTGTTTGCTGCCGGAACAATGGCTCTTCTGAAACCATGTTTGGCCGCTTCAATCAGGCGCTCCTGACCATTGGCAACGGGCCTGATTTCACCCGCAAGGCCCACTTCCCCAAAGGCAAAAAGGTCTTGGGGCAGAGCACTGTCGCGCAGGCTGGAAACGACTGCCAGCAAACCGGCCAGATCGGCGCTGGTTTCTGTGACTTTCACGCCCCCTACCACGTTGAGAAAGACATCCTGATCGCTGGTAAAAATACCCCCGTGTCGAGTCAGTATCGCCAGCAGCATGGCCAGCCTGTTTTGATCCAGTCCCACTGTTACACGTCTTGGGTTGCCTAGCTGCGAGTCTACGACCAGTGCCTGAATTTCCACCAGAAGAGGGCGGGTGCCTTCCCACAAAACATTGATAATGCTGCCTGAGGTGGGCTCAGATGCCCGGGACAGGAAAATGGCTGAAGGATTTTTGACTTCTTTCATTCCCTTTTCCGTCATGGCAAAGATGCCCAGCTCATTCACCTGACCGAATCGGTTCTTGGTTGCCCGCATAACCCTGAAGCGTGAATCATCAGTATTTCCAAGCATGATCTGGGTATCAATAATATGGGACAGGGTCATGGGGCCTGCCAGAGAATTATCTTTGGTCACATGGCCTACCAACAATAAGACAGTGCCTGTCTGTTTGGCAAAACGGGTGAGAAAGGCAGCGGACTCCCTGACCTGGGCAACGCCTCCGGGAGCCGCATCCACACCGTTCATATACATGACCTGGATAGAGTCGATAACAATAACCCCTGGCTTCTCCTGTTCGGCCACAGCGACAATATTTTCGGCTGAGGTTTCTGCCAGCATCTTCAGGCGATCAGCAGGCAGGTCGAGGCGTTTGGCCCGGGCTGCAATCTGTTGCAGTGATTCCTCACCGGAGACATAAAGGGCATTCATGCTCTGGGCAACATGACACAGTACCTGAAGCAGGATGGTACTCTTGCCAGCCCCCGGATGGCCGCCAATCAGGACAGCACTGCCTTTGACAAAACCACCGCCGAGAACCCGGTCAAACTCTGACGTGCCACTGCTGAATCTGGGCGCTTCAGCAACATCCACCTCACTCAGGGTCTGAAGACCACTGAGGGTGCCTGCAAAGCCTGATTTATTGACGGCACCAATAGAGGGGGAAGCCGCAGGTCCCAGGTTGACCTCTTTGAACGTATTCCAGGCTTTACAGTCTGGACATTGCCCCTGCCACTTGGAGGACTCGCTGCCGCACTCGGTGCAGACATAGGCTTTTCTGGATTTTGCTTTGGCCATTAGAAGGTTTCAGATAAAACTGTATGGTAGCCTGTCCTTGTGTCAGCTCCAACTTAAAGCGCCATCTCTTTGTTGCGAGTCTGAAGCCTTTTTCGCACAGGGCTCACAGCCATGACAGCAAAAGTCGTATGTGCAATCAGTCAGTTTTTTAGAATCCTGTTTACTTCGAGCTTCAGGGCTGCTCCCTGTCATGGCCCGGGTGCTGGGGGGTGGTATCTTGCTATGTGAGTCCTCAGGGCCGCATAATTACTGAAGACTATCCCACATTGCCGCAGGCCGTCATTCTCGTCGATTAAGATCATGTTGCAAGCTATTGGACCACGTACTCTCGAATGGATATCGAAAGAGGCCGTTTGTGAGGAGCTGACACCCCGGGACTCGTCATAAGGCTCCGGCAAGTGCTGCTGTGCCCCATCGCGTACTACAAAATCTGGTGAGTTTGCTAATGAAGACAGGCCTACTCTGCAATACGGGCAGATTTCCGGAGTTGTCTGAAATATATTTTGTAAACAATGTTTGTCAATTTTCTGTGAACAGCAGGGCGTAAGAATCGCATTGGTAAACATTTCAAAGCATATAGGGCAATCGGCACTTGCTTCAGGTAGCTTTCTGCTCTCAGCTGGTGGTCGTAATCGACAAACGCCTTTACAAGAGTCGACGTAACAATCTAAACCGTAAGTGTGCTGCTGTTGTTCGGGGTCTCCATTACCGTCGCGGTGGCAAGAGAGAAGCCTGGCAAAAGAGCCTATAAGACGGTTGATTGTTCCTGAGGCCTGCTGACCAGATGATGCTGATGTCTGGCTTTGCTGGCCACTTTCTGTTTGACCCTGTCCCGGAAGGACCATAGTGGTGATCGCAAACGGATGATCCTGACTTGCCTGCGGTTGATCCAGCGGATTAAACAGAGGTGAATCCGGGTTCCCATAGCTTTTCAAAAGCATTCCGACAGCAACAAGCGCTTCTAATGGTATCCATGAATAAAGTCTGGCGCTCAAAGAGGTGTCACTGGTGTTCAGGAGCAGTTTGTTAGCCGCCAGCAGATGAGTGGCAGAAATCAGCTCCCACGATATCGATTCAATAAAAGAGGTTGTTTCAACGTAACTGTTGAGTTTTATAGAAACGCTCCCTTTTGGAACGCCTCCATTCTGTTCAAACTCGGCAATAAAATAGCTTTTCGACGGTTCGGCGGAACATATAACAGAAACCGACATTAACAATAACAGCAGTGCCGCTGAAAATGGGTTTTTCAAAGGTTTAACCTGACAGCTATTTTGTGTCTTTGAGAATGTGGAGGCTAGACCAGAAACTCATCAGGGGTATATTTATTCGAGATACCCGATCAGGTCTCTAACATACTTGTAGACTCTTTGACATGGCCCATCCTCGCCAACTATTGGCAAGTCTCCGTTAACAGAACCTGTTAAGTCCTGCGGTGCCTCTGCGCTTGCTATAAAACCTAGTGATCGTAATACTGATAACGTGCCTGCTGTGCAAAATGGGCAGTGTCCCGACTCCGACCATACCAAAGCATCCAGTAGACAACATGTCTCGACTCTTTTCGAACAACAGGGAGTCACAAGTACATCATCTCTAAACATTTGATGGCATATAGGGCACTCCCCATCTGCTTCACTTGGAGAAAAATCCGGTGATTGAGCTAGAAAAGACAAATCTTCTCTGCAATATGGGCAGGTGTTCCCAGTTTTCTCAAATGCCTCTTGCAAGCAGTGTTTGTCAATTTTCTGTGAACAACAAGGAGTAAGAATCGTATTGGTAAACGTTTCACAGCATATAGGGCATTCGTCACTTGCTTCAGGTGACATACTGCTAGCAGCGGGTGATCGAAATCGACAAACGCCATTACAGGAATCGACGTAACACTCTAAACCGAAAGTATGTTGGGGTTGTTCAGGGTTCCCGTTACCGTCGCGGCGGCAAGTCTGGAGCTGGGCGAAACAGTTTTTAAGGTGGGTGGTTGTTACTGAGGCCTGCTGATTGGATGATGCTGATGCCTGGCTTTGCTGGTCATTTTTTTGTTGACCCAGTCCGGGAAGTACCATAGTAGTGATGGCAAACGGATGATCCTGACTGGCCTCCAGTTGATCCGTCGGGTTGAACAGCAATGAATTGGAGTTCCAATCACTTTTCAAAAGCATGCCGACGGCGACAAACGCTTCTACCGGTATCCATGAATAAGGTTTGGCGCTCAGGGCATTGTTGTAAGGTTCGGCGTAACAGATAACAGACAACGACATCAGCAAGAACAGCAATGCCGCAGAAAATGGTTTTCTCAAGGGGTCATCCTTAATATCTATTTCGTATTTTTTGAAATAGAGAGGCTAGATCAGAACGTTGTTAAATCAAGAAAAAATGATCGATTGGTATGAAATTCCCCGCTCCAATCATAGAGGGGGCTCTCTGGCCACGTCACAGTTTCATCGGCGAAAGTGGAAGTGTGATACATGATTGGCCAGGGCTGCGTGATTTTTGCAGACCTTCCCACATGGCAACACCCTGCCAATCCCGTCCATTAGGATCACCTCGCAGACTGCTAGATCAAGTGCTCTCATAGTGTTAGTGAAAGAGGCCGTTTGTGAGGAACTGATACCCGAAGGCTTGTTATCAGCAACTGTTAAGTCCTGCTGTGATTCTACACTTGCTGCAAAATCCGGTGATTCTGCCAGGAAAGACAGATCTCTTCTGCAAAATGGACAGGTTTTCGTTGACCCTGGTGAAGTGCTCAGAAATATCTCTTTTAAACAGTGTGTGTCAATTTTATTCGAACAACAGGGAGTCACAGTTACTTTTCCAAACATTTCAAAGCATATGGGGCACTCCTCACCTCTATCAGGTTGCCTGCTGCTATCAGCTTGTGATCGGAATTGACAAACGCCATTACAGGAATCGACGTAACAATTTAAGCCGAAAGTATGCTGATGTTGTTCGGGGTTTTCTTTGCCTTCGCCAGAGCCGCGAGACAGAAACCTGGCGAAAAAGCCTCTACGGGTGATTGTTCCTGAGGCCTGCTGACCGGATGATGCTGATGCCTGGTTTTGTTGGCCATTTTTTGTTTGATCCTGTCCCGGAAGCACCATAGTGGTGATCGCAAACGGATGATCCTGACTTGTCTCCAGTTGATCCACCGGGTTAAACAGCGATGAATTGGAGTTCCAATAGCTTTTCAAAAGTATGCCGACAGCGACAAACGCTTCTGCGGGTATCCATGAATAGGGTTTGGCGCTCAGAAGCGGGGCGCTGGTGGTCAGAACCAGCTTGTAAGCAACCAGCAGATGAGCGACATAAATCAATTCCCACGGGATTGATTCAATAAGAGGCGTTGTTTCTCCATAATCGCCAAGTCTGTATGATTTGTGATCAGGCGGAAAAATTGATCCTGAGTCATCATTTGTTTCGGCAGAATATGACTTATCGTACGACAATGTGTTTTTATTGTATTCTATGAAAAAACTCCTTTCTGGAACGCCTCCATCTTGTTCAAACTCGACAATAAAATGTCTTTTAAAAGATTTGGCATTACAGGTAACAGGCAGCAATATTAGCAATAACAGCAGTGCCTTGGAAAATGGCTTTTTCAAAGCTTTATCCTTACATCTGTTTTGTGTTTTTAAGAATTGAGAGGCTAGACCAGAAAATTGATAGATCAAGAAAATAAGTATTTTTTCAAAAACAAAGGTTTCACCGTGCTAGAAAATGTCTTCTAAGTAATTAACGCCCGGAGTATTCATGACAACACTGGCCTTATCAGCAGTTTTTTGGCGTTAGTTGACAATTTTTATTTCAACTGTCGATACCAAACACCTCTACTCATACAACCTTGGCTTCAGGCCGTGTTTCGGCCGCAGGCATGGTCTTGCCTGCGATGCCGAGTTCATTTGTCTATCGTCGTTTATGATTCAGTATTGACTTGAGCTGCCAATTTCCTCTGATTTCAAACCTGAATCAGGTTTGATTTCCGAGAGGGTGGCAATTTCAAAAGAGAGTGATTGGGCGATGGCTATCAACGTTCTGTAACCAGCACTTTCTACCTGTCTGGGTAACTTCAGTACTTTGCTTAACATATCCGGGTTGTTTTTCAGGAAGCTCTTTACCTGAGCTGCGAAAGCGTTGGGAAACCGGCAAACCACGGGAGGTGTTGCTGACATTTGTCGGGTGATCAATTGATGAAAACCGGAAGGGTTTCCAGAAAAGAGCTGTTGCCAGTTTTCAATACTGAGCCGGGTCGCATTTTCTGCGATAAACCTGGGCCAGAAGTCGGCCAGATCAGGGTGAGCAAGTAGTTTTTTAAAAACAGTCGGCTCAATGTCCAGAGCCGCTTTTGGGTAATGTTTGATGAATTCCAGAGTGATAGTTTTTTCCTGGGTAAAGTCAGACAGTAGCAGTGTACTTCGGGTGGCTTTGCACAAAAGCGGTGACCGGGCAACCATCAAGCCGTTCTGGTGCCTCAGATAATGTTTTGAGGCTACGGTAATATAGTGCTCTTCCATTTCCGGGCTGAGTTGAATCAGAAGAATGAGCTGATGCACGAGGGCTGACTTACATCGAGCCAACACATTCGGGTATTTCAGATAAAGACCAAGACCCATCATGTCAGGATCATCCTGTGGCAGACGGGCAATAATGTCGGTGCTCTGCTGCCGGGCAACAGAGAGAACAATTTGATAAAGAGGATCTTGTTTCTTGCGCTGAGGCTTTGTAATGCGCAGGAGGTGATCATCCAGTGAAAGCTTCATGCTCTTCAGGTCCATAGCTACGGCGTCAGGACATTTTTCCAGACGGGATCTGAGTTCAAACCCTTTAACTTTCAGAAACCTGTCACCAAGATCTTTATCCTGACGGATCTTCTTCAGCAGTCGTTCCAGATTTTCAGTGTTGGATGATTGCAACCAGCCATCCATTTCAATCAGTGATTCGGCATTATCATCCCACTGTCGCTTCTCATCTTTTGCAACCTGATTCGCTGCCTTGGCAGAAGAAGGCGTGACAACATTGCCCTGAGTCTCAGTAATAAGGTCTTTGGTGAAGGCATCAAAACAGTTCCGGGTGGTCTGATACAGGTCATTCAGATCGCCCTGAGTTGCGCACAGATGACTGAATTCATCCAGCCATTCAAACAGTGCTGTTCTGTAGAATCCGACCAGCTGGTTGAGATCGCTGACGTCCATAAAGTCGCAGAATCTTGAAAAGCCTTCATGCAGGGTTTGTTTCAGTTCGACCTGAATATTTTTCCCGGTTTTTTTGGCTTTGACGGAAGCTTGCAGCAGATTATTGAGCTGCTCTCTGGTACGAATGATCTGACAAGCGGGGGTTTTCAGGAATGCTGCGACCTGTTTGGTCAGTACTGAGAAGTCCAGCTCTCCCGCTACCTTTGCTTCAAGCATTGAGGCGGAACGATCACTGAGGTTGAGGTATTGATTCACATCCTGGGCTGATTGAATTAGCGAGCCGAGCAGGTTTCTCAGGCGAACCGGGTCCGGATGAGTGACAATCCAGTCTTTATAGCTGGCTATTACTTCCACCAGTTCGTATTGGTCATTGAGTCCAACCCTGGTACCCGGTGCAAACTTATTACGATCTAGCGTCAGATCCCGAACCTGTTCATAAAGACCCTGAGTCATTGTTTACTTCCCTGTTTTAAAACCTCTTTATCAAGAATCTAGCAACAGAAACAGAGTCAGGATCAGAGTCAGAAACCTGATTCAACATTTAGATAAGCTTTAACAGTGAGTGGAGATGACAAAAAGGCGTCAGCAGGAGAGCACCCTGAGCACTCTTCAGTACAGATCAGATTTCCTTGTGAGGGCCGAATCCTGGTGAGCGCCCGGGATTTCAATCTGCTCACGAATCAGTACGATGACCCCCTGTGTCAGCGTTCATGGTGGTTTTGGAAGGTTGCACGCTGGCTGATCTGATTGAGAATCCTAATGAGCTGTCAGAGCTGTTGGCAGTGGGTTGAGCACTGTTATTTTACTCGTTCATCAAGGCCAACAGCCTTGAGACCGGGTGAGGAATCTCGGTATTCCCAAAACGCTTAACCTGACTTCTACAGGAGTAGCCGGTAGCCAACAGTTGATCCTGGTTGTCAGGATTCTCGATCACAGGTTTCCAGCTCATGTCGTATAGCTTGCGGGACGTTTCCTGGTTACGGGTTTCATGTCCGTAGATACCCGCCATACCGCAACAGCCAGTAGCCTGGTAAGTCAGTTTTAGTCCACAGGCGGCAAACAGCTTTTGCCACTGTGCCGGTGCTGCTGGCGCATTCGTGGTCTCCGTGCAGTGCCCCAGCAGCTTGAACTCACCATTCAGATTTAACTGAAGCTCACGAATGGTATCTGCCTGACTGGCAAACCATTCCGAGAGTAATTGCACTTTGGGAGCTTCTTCACCCATGATCTCATGGTATTCATCGCGATAAGTCAGGGTAACGGCAGCATCAATCCCTATCAGGGCTACACCTTTATCGGCCAGTTTTTTGAGTGCTCTGGCATTGGTTTTCGCGACTTTCTCAAAACGCCCCAGAAAACCATAGACATGCAACACTTTGCCGTTGGGTTTATAGGGCGCAACGAGAGGACGATAACCGAGTCTGACCAACAGCTCGACCAGGTCAGTCAATACCGGAGTTTCGAAAAAACTGGTAAAGGCGTCCTGAACAATCACCACCGTTCGAGCCAGCTCTTTTTCTGTCATGGAAGCAAGCAGACTGTCTGAGGCCACGGAGGCACCAGAACGACAGCTGTCTTCCAGAGGGGATGCACTGGTGATAGTCGGCAGATCCTGAAGACCGGACGTTTTGGCCGAAAGCTTGTTCATCAAACCCGAGTTGGCCACACGGTTGTAAACAGATTTGGCTTTTGCCAGTGTTGGCAGAACGGGTTCCAACATCGCAGCAGCATGATGTTTAGCAGGGCGCAGGTAGCGAGTGTGGTAAAGCTCAAAGTACCGGGACCTCAGGTCAGGCACATTCACCTGAATAGGGCACTGACCTGCACAGGACTTACAGCTCATACAGCTGTCCAGTGCTTCATAAACATCATGACTGAAATCTTCCTTGCCTCGCAGCTTGGCAATGCTGTTGCGGGTCTTGTCCATGGCGTTATAGAAAAGTCCGGACTGGCGAGCTTCGTCCATTGCTTCAGAGATGTTGCTGCCCGCCGCGCTTTGCAGTCGCAACCATTCACGTACCAGTCCTGATCGGCCTTTGGGTGATTGAGTTCTATCCAGAGTGGCCTTCCAGGTTGGACACATGGCGCTGTTGGGATTGTAGTTGAAGCAGGCGCCATTGCCATTGCAATACATGCCATGGGTAAAAGCATCGAAGGCTTTTCTTTCGATGGTTCTGTCCAGCTGGCCACGGGTTTGCACACCGTCAATCTTCAGCAGGGTTTCTGATGCCCGGGTGGAGGGTGTCGCTATTTTTCCCGGATTCAACTGATTATGGGGGTCGAAAGCACTTTTGATGTTTTGCAGCACCGGGTAAAGATCCTGAAAAAAGTCGGGTGCGTATTCAGAGCGAACGCCTTTGCCATGCTCTCCCCAAAGGACGCCACCATGGGCTTTCGCCAGCGCAGAGACTTCATCACTGATGGTTCTGACCAGAACCTCCTGCTCAAGATCTTTCATATCAATGGCGGGTCTTACATGGAGAACCCCGGCGTCGACATGACCAAACATGCCATAAGACAGGTTATGGCTATCCAGTAACGCCCGGAAGCGAGCGATAAAAGCAGCCAGATTCTCTGGTGGCACGGCAACGTCTTCTACAAAGGGTATAGGTCGTGCGTCGCCTTCCATGTTGCCCAGCAATCCCACGGACTGCTTGCGCATATTCCAGATCTTTTTAACGTTTGGAGTTCCTGTCACAACGCTGTGACCCACCCGTTGGATTTCCGATGGCTTGTCCAACTCTGCTTTTAAGCGTTCAATACCTTTTTCAATATCGGCTTGCGACTGGCCGGTGTATTCAACAAAGTTAATGCCGTCTATTTGATCAACATCATCCGGAAAGTACTCTTTGACGCTCTCCCAGACACTGTCTGCTTTGGCGAGCGACAGAACTTTGGAATCAATGGTTTCAACCGAGCTTGGAGTCGCTTGCATAAGAGACTGGGCATCCCTCAGAGATTCCTGAAAGCTGGAGTAGAACACCAGAACCAGTGCAGAGGTGTCGGGTATAGGCAGAAGGTTGACCTTGATTTCACTGATCATGGCCAGAGTCCCTTCAGAACCGCAGAGAATGGCATTGAGATCAAACTTGCCAACGTCTTCAGGGTTCACAGGATCTTTTCTGCGGATGTTGGCCAGATCGTAGCCGGTCAGATTACGGTTGAGCTTTGGAAAGATGGTTTCGACACGATCTTTATTCTGGTTATAGGCTTCAATCACCGTTTTGTGAACCTGCCCTGCGCGGTCTTTGCGCTGACAGATTTCATCAAGCTCCTGTTCTGTCAGTGGTGATGAGTTCCATACGGTGCCATCAGCAAAGACCGAGGTCAGTTCAAGGACATGATGGCGGGTTTTGCCATAGACAACCGAACCCTGACCACTGGCATCGGTGTTCACCATGCCACCCACTGTCGCCCGGTTGCTGGTGGACAGTTCCGGGGCAAAAAACAGTCCGTGCTTTGCAGCCAGATCATTCAGATAGTCTTTGACGGTACCGCTTTGAACCCTTGCCCAGCGCTCTTCAGGGTTGATCTCCAGAACCTGATTCATATAGCGACTGGTGTCTACCATAAATCCCGAGGTTAGTGACTGGCCGTTGGTGCCGGTACCTCCTCCCCTTGGAGAGAGTACAACCGTTTGAAAAGAAGGTTCATTAGCCAATGACAACATTGTGCTCAGATCTTCGGTGCCTTTGGGGTATAGGACACCTGCCGGATACACCTGATAGATCGAGTTGTCAGTAGCCAGCACAGTCCGTTCTGCATAGCCCAGCTCTATATCGCCCTGGAATCCGGAGCTGGCCAGCCGATCGGCAAAATTCTGATACAGCGTCCCTTCTGCGCTGGTGGCATTGACGGCCTGTTGGTTCAGTTTGCTGATCACTTTCCTACTCCCGGGCTTTGCTGTTTTATCGTCTTGCGAAGCGAAGGTGACGTTTCTCGGACTGCGTATTGTACGCAATTAAAAGTCTTTAGTCAGTGGGGATTTTTGCTCATTTAGTTGTTTCATGATTTCGGTGCTATATTGCACTGGGTTACAATTTTTCAGGTTTATTAAGATGCGTTTTTTTTATATCCAATTTATGTTTATTCCGGAGAGTTTTTAGATGCCATAAAAAGTGCAGATAAGGAGAAAGTTACTCTGCTCGTTACGCAAGGAAAAGATATTAATGTAAGGGAGTTCGATGGAGTAGTTGAAGATGAAGAAATCTATGAAGAGGCTGTCTATCCAATAGTGGCAGCTCTTCAGCATGGAAGTGTTGAGATGATACTTCATTTACTTCAAAATGGGGCTGATCCCAATGTGTCTGCTTTTTGTATTAGATTTATTGGCTATTCTTCTTTCCATCCAGCCATTTTTGAGACAGAAAGCATGCAGATTATTTTTTTATTATTAGTATATGGAGCTGACCCGAATGCTGGTTTAGGTAGTTCTTACCATATTGATTGCAATACTATATATACGTATGCGAGAGATAGTTGTTTATTTAACCATTATTTTATTTTTTTCTACTGGTTTCTTTTGCCAGAAGATACACGGGCTGAGCTAAAGAGAAATATAACGAACATCCAGGAATTAAATAAAGCATTATTTGATCTTTTTCCGGTGCTAACAATTACTGCTTTAATTACCATATTATCTATAACGCCACAGTTACAATTATCACGCTTCCCATATGCCTTTAGAAAAGTCTTTGAGGGGGTATTGAGACCATTTTTATATGAACGTAATTATATGCGTTATGAAAACTCTTCAATCAATTGTACTGAAAATTGGGATGAGTAACATCTAGAAAAAGGTTTTCAAAGACATTCTTTCATTTGGTGTGATTTTTTCAATTCGTAGTTAACTCTTATCGAGGGGTGAGGTTTGGCTATAGAGTTTCACAAAGAATGACTCATTACCATGAACCGGCATAGGAACGAGTCAAACTAGTCAACAGGCTTTCCCGGTTATTGAAAAGTCTCAGGCCGATCATTTATCAGTTGATATGCGGCTTTAAATAATTCAGAAATTATAAGTTTCCACTGTTTGTTATCGTTTACTTTACTCTTGGCAGCTAGCTCATTCTCTCTTTCATATTCATCTAAAATGTCCTTAACAAGTTCGCCTTTAATTTTATTAGTGTTTTTTGTTGTTAATTTATCTGATTTTGAAGTAACAGAACAAAGACGGTTTTCCGTTACTTTTGCAAGAAGTGAGGAGAGTATAATCTGATTCTCTTGCTTTATTTTTTTATTTTCGTTAGGAAGTGCTTTTTTAAAATTGGTTTCAGCAAATCTCGGGTTTTTTATTTTTAAAATGACAGGTTTTTGGTATTTTAAAAATTTAGGCTGCACAGGCTTAATAACAACACCTTCTGCAACATCACCGGTTTGACTATGAAAACTTGTAAAAACCGGATTGAAAGAAAGAGCACTTTCAAGGGAGTCACATATTTTTATCTCTGTAACCGTAGGGATACCAATGGCTGAAGTCCACCGTTTAAAAGTGTTATAATCTATTTTTTGTTTGTTGACGAAAATGTCAAAAGCCGCAAATTTTATATTATCCTGATAAAAAATTTCTTTCTGAATAGATTTGCCGTAGAGTTCGCCCGTAACATTTAAAATGTCTCCTTCTTTACAGAACTTCCGGTGCATATCAAGAATCATTTCTCTGTATTGTTCATTTACCGGGCGGTGGTTAAAAAAGTTTTCATCTTCACCAATCCAATCATTCCTTCTACCCACCTTAACAATGCTGCCGTCCGTCCAGAAGCTGTAGTTGCAGCCGTGAATTTTTTCAAGTACGACCCATGAAAGATCCTGTTCATCATTTTCTTCAATGAATGCTCTAATGGCATCAAGCACGATTTGATTCGAACTGTTTTCTATTGAGTGATACGTGTTGAAATTTTCAGATAGAGGCTTCGGCGTTAGATCAGCTTTTTCATCCAGCGCTGAGGCTTCCGATCGCAGTGTGGGGGTTGAAGCAGTTTCGACTGTGGTCGAGGAATCTGTTGTCGCTTCTGTAGTAGTGTCTTCTGAAGTAGTGTCTTCTGAAGTAGTGTCTTCCGAGTTGGGGTCATCACCGGACGAATTGGTCGTTTGCTTTTCCTGTTGCCCTCCGTTTTCGCTTTTTTTCTCAGGGCTATCAGGCACTTTTCTGATAATCTGCTCAAAAAAACCGGATGTGGAGTCAGAGTCCTTTCCTTTTGGGTAAACCCTGATGGTATCCCGAGTTTCAAAATCAAGGTCAATATAATCCCCCTCGGATGCCGCTGAGGACACAGGGGTCAGCATAGGAATAGAAGCTGTCGCATAAAATGTATTTTGAGTCTCCTGATAGAGTTCCAGCTCAGAATAAGCGATCGTTTTAGAGTTGTATTCCGTTGGCGGGGCGTACAGAGTGGGTGTAGAAAGAACGATGGTTTTATCGATTACGGTGGTTGCCAGTGATATAACGCTGTCGTTCAGTAGTTGTAGCCCTCTGGTTTGGTCAATGGTTTGAATGCCTGTGGCCGATGGGGTTGGCTCAATCAGTAGTGGAAAATAAATGGTGTCTGGCAAGTTGTTTTTATCTTTGTAAATTTCTATCTTGTCCGGTTTTATTTCTATTTTTTGAATGCCTTTGTTATCCATTGCCAGAGACAACGGGTTGCTTTTGTGAAGCATTTCGTTGTTTTTAAACAGGGCCTTATCTCCCTGAACCTGTACTGCCAAGCTTCCCATTCTCCCAATAAAAACCGCTCCGGAAGCTTGTGCACTATTTGACAGTATTGAGCCTGTAATAGTGCACATCAAACCAAGACGCAAACTACCGAGTGCCTTAAACAGCATAGCCATAAATCCTGAATTATTTTGCAGAAGTGAGAAGACTAGATGAATCTTAGGAAAGTTCTATTCTTATTCGGGATTAAGCGGTCAGGGTCTGAAAAGAAACGGCTCTTAAGTACTTTTTCGTTCGTGACCGCTTAAAAAGCAAGTAGCCGGAAGTGCTGAAGAGCATTACTGTACCGGGTCTCGGTTGATGTTGAAAAAAAACAAATGTGTATTATTTTAAACACGTTGTTCAAAAGGTTATGAGATGTTTAAATCCTATCTGATATTGCCAATAGTTATTATGTGCATGTCTTTCGAAGCCTTTGCAGAGAAGACAATGGAGTGCGTTCGAACTAAAGAAGGATTGCTGTTTTACGAACAGGAATTCAGGTTGAATCCACCAATTTCAATTGATGGAAAAAGAATCCACTATATAAAATTAAGATCAGCACTGAAGGTTGCAACAGAGTTAGGAGCCGATGAACCATTCTTCATTATGGGTAGGGGGATGAGGATTTACGCAGGTGAAAATTCCGCAGAGGGGCTGATAATACAACAGTTGGATGGAACGACAAATCCAAATGAAATAATTTCACAAGTTCCGCAACTAAGTGGATATAACACTGATTGTGTTATCGACTACTCAAATAAACTTGATGAGAAGCTGCCATTATTCAACGCTGGAGATCCAATGGCTGAACTTAGTAGATTCAAAGTCAAAGTTGTTCCCATGCATGGCCGCAGCAACTTTTAGAGCGCAGCCAGACAAATTGAGAGCCCCGAAAACAAATGTTTCCATTTCTTTTCGGGGCTTTGTCGATCGGTTGAAGCAGACATTCGTCGTTTTTTCATATTACAGGGGACCTACTCTCAGGTCTCAGTCAATGGCTGAGTAACCGGACGAATCACGCACTGCTGACTGAAGAGCGTAGCCAGAAAGCTACGCTCTAGGAGCCTGACCGAGAATAGACTGCCCTACTGCGGCGGCAGCAAATTGGTCTGAAAATCCGCTTTTGTTCGTCAAATAGCTCGCTATTCTCCTCACAAAACCGAATTTTCATCCTCAATTTTCTGCCGTCCTCGCTACGGGCGCTATTCTCGGTCAGGCTCCTAGTCGGCTGGCAATCAGGCATCAATACGCTTGTATTTCATACGATGAGGGCCCGCTGCCTCTTCACCCAGACGCTCTTTGCGATCGGCTTCGTACTCGGTGTAGTTGCCCTCGAAGAAGGTGACTTTGGAATCGCCTTCGTAAGCCAGGATATGTGTGGCCACGCGATCCAGGAACCAGCGATCGTGAGAGATCACCATGGCGCAGCCCGGGAAGGCCAGAAGTGCATCTTCCAGTGCACGCAGGGTCTCAACATCAAGGTCGTTGGAGGGTTCGTCAAGTAGCAGTACATTGCCGCCTTCTTTCAGTGTCGCGGCCAATTGCAGTCGACCGCGCTCACCACCGGAGAGCTCACCCACACGCTTCTGCTGGTCACCGCCTTTGAAGTTGAAACGACCAATGTATTTGCGGGACTGCATTTCGTAGCCATTGATGCGAAGAATGTCCTGGCCATCGGAGATCGCTTCAAAAACAGTTTTGTCGTCTTTCAGCTCGTCACGCATCTGCTGAACATTAGAGATTTTGATCGTCTCGCCGTGTTCGATGCTTCCGGAATCAGGCTGTTCGTCTCCGGTAATCATCTTGAACAGGGTGGTTTTACCAGCACCGTTACCCCCGATGATACCGACAATAGCACCCTTGGGAATGCTGAAATTCAGGTCGTCGATCAGCAGCCGATCACCAAAGCCTTTGGAAACATGATTGAATTCCAGAACCTTATCACCCAGACGTGGGCCGGGTGGAATGTAGATTTCGTTGGTTTCGTTACGGGCCTGAAATTCCTGGGACTGCATCTCTTCAAAGCGTGCCAGACGTGCTTTGGATTTGGACTGGCGACCTTTGGCATTTGAGCGGGACCATTCCAGTTCCTGTTGCATCGCTTTTCGATGAGCGTCCTGTTGCTTGCTTTCCTGCTCGAGTCGGGCTTCTTTTTGCTCCAGCCAGTCGCTGTAGTTACCTTCCCAGGGTATACCGTGGCCACGGTCCAGCTCCAAAATCCAGCCCGCTGCGTTATCCAGGAAGTAACGATCGTGGGTGATAGCCACAACGGTTCCCGGATATTCAACGAGAAAGCGCTCCAGCCAGGCCACTGACTCGGCATCCAGGTGGTTAGTAGGCTCGTCCAGCAGCAGCATTTCGGGACTGGAGAGCAACAGGCGGCAAAGAGCTACACGACGGCGCTCACCACCTGACAGATTGTCTACGACAGCGTCCCACTCGGGAAGACGCAGAGCGTCGGCAGCGACGTCCAGTTTGCGCTCCAGGTTATGGGCATCGGCCGCCTGAATAATGTTTTCCAGTCTGGCCTGTTCTGTCGCCAGGGCGTCAAAGTCCGCATCGGGCTCAGCGTAAGCTGCGTAAACGGCTTCCAGCTTGTCCTGGGCTTCCTTGATTTCACCTAGTGCCTCTTCCACCACTTCACGGACTGTTTTACCGGGTGTCAGTTGCGGCTCCTGAGGCAGGTAACCAACATTCAGACCGGGTTGTGGACGGGCTTCGCCATCAAATTCCTGATCGACACCAGCCATGATGCGCAGCAGAGTGGACTTACCGGCACCGTTCAGACCCAGGACGCCAATTTTGGCACCGGGGAAAAAAGAGAGGGAAATGTCTTTAAGAATCTGGCGCTTTGGGGGAACGATCTTGCTCACCCGGTTCATGGTATAGACGTATTGTGACAATTTAGGCATCCATAATAGGTTTGACTGAAGCCTCCGTATAATAGCACTTTTGAGGCATTTCTGTATGCTCGTACTTACTCCGCAAAGGCGTCAGCCTCTGCATGCTTCATTTTGATTCCCTTCCGTTCTTTGCCTACAGTGTTAGGGCAATGGAGGTATTTTTATGGAAAACCTGTATGACACTGATTTCTATAGCTGGTCGTATCGTCAGGCCGAGTTGATTAGGCAAGGTCGTTTCAATGAACTTGATATTGCCAATCTGGTAGAGGAAATTGAAGACATGGGTAAGGCTCAGTATCAGGCTTTACGCAGTTGTGTTAAAGAATTGCTCTTGCACCTGCTGAAATGGCAAATGCAGTCTGGAAAAGACGATCAGCACACAATGACGGACTGGTACAGGAGCTGGCTGGTCAGTATCGCTAAACAACGAGGTGCCATCTTCGATCTACTCGAAGATAACCCTGGCCTAAACAGTAAGATTGATGAGGTCTTGCCAAAAGCCTATCGGTCTGCAAAAAGAGATGCAGCGGCTGACATGAAATGTAAGCCCGATGATTTCCCGGCTGACTCCCCCTGGAGCTTTGAACAAATCATGACTGAGGACTGGCTGCCAGAAAGCTAAGTCAGAGCCCATGAGTCTCGCTCAAATTGACATGAAACTTTTTCGATACGAAATCCTGAACAGCTGTATTAGAATGGTCGCCGAAAAACCTCATTAACAGGCAACATTCCGAGGAATCATTAATGTTCAGAAAGGACATGTCCATCGCTGAGTTCGACCCTGAACTCAAGGCTGCCATAGACGCTGAAGCGGTTCGCCAGGAAGAGCACATCGAACTGATCGCTTCCGAAAATTACACCAGCCCCAGAGTGATGGAAGCACAAGGGTCTGTCCTGACCAACAAATACGCAGAAGGTTATCCGGGCAAGCGCTACTACGGTGGCTGCGAGCATGTTGATGTCACTGAACAGCTGGCTATTGATCGTGCCAAAGAGCTGTTTGGTGCCAGCTACGCTAACGTTCAGCCTCATTCCGGCTCCCAGGCCAATGCGGCGGTCTACATGGCTCTGATCAAGCCCGGTGACAAGGTTCTGGGTATGAGCCTGGCCCATGGTGGCCACCTGACTCACGGTGCCAAGGTCAGCTTTTCCGGCCGTATTTACGAAGCGGTTCAGTATGGCCTGAATCCTGAAACCGGCGAGATCGACTACGAAGAAGTTGAGCGTCTGGCGGATGAACACAGGCCAAAAATGATCGTTGCAGGCTTCTCGGCCTACTCCCGTGTTGTGAACTGGCAGCGTTTTCGCGATATAGCCGACAAGGTAGGTGCTTTCCTGCTGGTTGATATGGCTCACGTGGCTGGTCTGGTTGCTGCCGGTGTTTACCCGTCTCCGGTAGGTATTGCCGATGTTGTTACGACAACGACTCACAAAACCCTGGGTGGTCCCCGTGGTGGTCTGATCCTGGCTAACGATGATGAAGAGTTGAACAAAAAGTTCAACTTTGCGGTATTTCCCGAGTCCCAGGGTGGTCCTCTGTGTCACGTGATTGCAGCTAAAGCGGTTTGCTTCAAAGAGGCCATGTCCGATGACTTCAGGACTTACCAGCAGCAGGTCGTTAAAAATGCTCAGGCGATGACCCGGGTTATGCTCGAGCGCGGCATCAAGGTTGTATCCGGCGGCACTGACGACCATCTGTTCCTCATGGATCTGATCGGTAAAGAGTACACAGGTAAAGACGCCGAAGCGGCTCTGGGTGAAGCTAACATTACGGTCAACAAGAATGCTGTTCCAAATGATCCTCGCTCTCCATTTGTCACCAGTGGTCTGCGTATTGGTACTCCGGCCATTACCCGCCGTGGTTTCAATGAAGAGGATTCTGCTGCTCTGGCAGGCTGGATCTGTGACGTACTTGAAAACATTGGTAATGAACAGGTTGTCGGGGATGTGAAGGCGAAGGTTTTGGCAATCTGCAAGCGTCTGCCTGTCTACAGCTGATCCAGGGCTGTTTTTCAAAGTAAGACCGCTGACCTGAGAATCGGGTCAGCGGCTTACCCACACAGAATCACTTCATTCTGCAAAGTCTTGGTAATTTTACAGGCGTGAATTATGATGGAAGACTCACTCTGAAAAACGTTTCTCTTACCCATGCACTGCCCTTTTTGCAACGCTGTCGATACCAAAGTCATTGATTCCCGCCTGGTGGCAGACGGTAACCAGGTTCGCCGTCGTCGTGAATGTTTGACCTGTAGTGAACGATTTACGACTTATGAAATGGCAGAGTTGTTGATTCCCAGGCTGGTCAAAAGAGACGGTTCCCGTGAACCCTTCAATGAAGAAAAACTAAGGGCAGGCATATCCAAAGCTCTGGAAAAGCGTCCTGTCAGCGTGGAACAGATTGAAGAGTCTGTGAACCGGATCAAGCATCGGCTTCGGGCCACCGGTGAGCGGGAAATAAAATCCCTGGTTTTGGGGGAAGAAGTGATGCGTGTACTTCGGGAGCTGGACGAAATAGCCTATATCCGGTTTGCCTCTGTTTATCGTCACTTCAAGGACCTGAATGAATTCCGGGAAGAAATTGAACGACTGGAAACCATTGATAAACAATGAGGCCATTGCTGACCTCATTGCAGAGTTTTTCGTTCATAAGTCAATGATTGACAATGCCAGCACACCCATAGTAGACGGCAAATGCAGCAAGAATAATGGCACTCTTATGACGCGGTACCCTGCTGCATGCCAATCTTCCCATAGTCATGGATGAAGAGGTGCTGGCGCGATCCATTGACAGGCTGGTTAGTATGCAAATCGCCAGAAGCTATGAGAATGATATCCAGAGGAATTACCGAAGTGCTGCTATACAAATATGTCTTAGTATCTGTTTTGGTGGTCTGTTCTCAGTTTCCGGCTTTTAGAACAGGCAGTTTCGGTTCAAAACTTTCGTCTCAGGGATTGACAGCAGGTTCCAGCATCGTCATAGTCCCTTTACTTGCGTCGATACGAACCTTCACACCTTCACCAATGGTAAATATACTGGCCTGATGGCCAATCATTGCTCCATTCCAGGCTGGAATATTCAAGGGTGAAATATGTTGTTTTAACACCTCCTGCAAGCGGTAAGAGCCATAAGGAACCTTGGCATTACAATTTATACATTGACCAAAAATAAAACCAGAGATTTCTTTTAATATACCGACAGTTTGTAACTGGGTTAACATGCGATCAATTTGATAAACATCTTCACCGGTATCCTCCAAAAACAGAATTTTATTTTTAAAACTGGGTAAGTAGGGGCTTCCCAGCATAGAAACTAAAACGGATAAATTGCCACCCAGAATTTCCCCTGTGGCAATGCCAGGGCGAATAGTTTGAATCCTGGCAACAGTACGGGTTAAATCATCGCTTTTGATGATGGGGTTGCTCATGGTAATGGCATTACCTTCAAAGAGAATTTTCTTTAAATAATTAACGGTGTATTGTGTCCAGGGGTAAGCTGCAGCCATCGGGCCGTGAAACGTTATTAAGCCGGTTTTCTGGTGGATGGCTAGCAGCAAGGTGGTAATGTCGCTAAAACCCATAAAAATCTTGGGATGCTTTTTGATTAAAGGGAAATCTAAATATTCCAGTATTCGCGCTGACCCCCAGCCGCCCCGTAACTCGATAATGGCTTTTACTTTTGGATTGGCAAACATGTCATTGATATCAGCAGCTCGTGCCTGATCAGTACCTGCAAAATATCCGGTTTGTTGAAAAATAGTTTTACCGTAGATAACGCTCAAGCCCAGTGCCTCGAGTCGTTCTGTTGCAAATTGCACATCCTGGGCGGTATTAACACGAAAGCCACTGGAAATTAAGGCAACGGTATCACCTTTATTGAGAGGAGCCGGTTTAATAGCAGGTAACGCCAATACAGGGCTGGTCATTAGCCAACATAGAATAATAAATAATAATTTTTTCATAGTTTACTCCGGAAGAAGGGCTTGTTTTCCTGGCCTCTCCCTCTCTTATCTCCGGGCTTGTCATCTTCCCGACAGACTTCATCAATGGGTACGTCGTTTGTGAGGGGTGGCTGTCATTACGTCCTGTCATCACTTGCATGCGCTTAGTTCTTAGCCATGAAATATCTCATACAGGGCTGAAAGCTATCTAGGATAGTCTAGACAACATATCAGCTTCGAACAGACTTTGAGCTATTGATTAACAAGCGTGAATGACTCAGTTTTAAACGCTTGTTTCTTTCTACTGTTTGAATGGCTATGATGCTCGGCATAATTACTAGAAGATTTGAGTATGTATCCATTCATTCGACTGCTGACCACAATCCGTAAAGCCAAAAAAGCGCCCAAAATTTCCGTCGATGCTGTCAGTGAAAACTGCTTTCGCTGTATGCCATGGGATTTAGATCTGTTCATGGAAATGAACAATGGTCGGGTTTTGACGCTTTATGATCTGGGCCGGTTTACTCTTTCGATTCAGTGTGGGCTGTCTGATGTCCTCAAAAGAGAGAAGTGGGGATTGGTGGTTGCTGGCAGTACCACTCGTTATCGAAAGCGGGTCCGGATGTTCGACAAAGTAACTATGTACACTCAGGTGGCTGCGATGGATGAGCGATGGGTTTATATTATCCAGTCCATGTGGGTCAAAGGGGAACCGGCTTCTTCAATTCTGTTAAGAACGGCCGTCACCGAGAAGGGCCGGATAGTCGCCACTGAACGAGTCAGAAAAGCCACGGGCAGGGAAGACTGGCGTCCAGAGCCGGAAGGTTGGGTCAAGGCCTGGATTGAGGGTGAAGAGTCGCGTCCATGGCCTCCTTTGTCAGCAGGGATTTAAGACGATATGGGTCTTTAACTGAATCTCTTAACCGAAAGCATCCCGCTAAAGGCCCACGCGGCTTACTTTAGCAGGAATTTTTCCGGATGTGGCCAGATCTCACTTTCTGGCCGGTCAAACTGAATCAGCTCTACGAGTGTTCTACCGTCTTTTATAAAAGCCACTGTGACATGTTCTGCCGGAGAAGTGGGCTCAAGAACGACTTCTTTTCCTTTTAAGGCTTCATGAATGTCGTCCACCTCAAAGGCAATGTGGGGCGTGGTTTTTATAATTTCCGGTAATGTATTGTCGTCATCAAAATTCATCCACTCAACACCATAAGGGGTTTCGAAATACCCGGTAGCATGATGTTTGAGTTCTCTGTTATAGCAGTCTTCCGACAGCTTTTCGCGGGTGGGTATGCCGACATGGTGAAATCGAAGTTGCTGCATTTGCTTGCTCTCAACTCTTCTCATTTGCAGTAGGCTGATTCTACTTGCGGGAAGGGGGCACTGAGAAGTGAGTATTATCCTCATTGAATTTTATCGGGCGCTTTCACCAGTGAGTGATGCCGGAGGTAAATTCATATAAACTGGCCCCATTTCTGACTGAGCCTGGAGAAGGTCCCATGGCGTCTGCGATTGATCATGAAATGATGTCTCGTGCGCTGCAACTGGCACGTAAAGGGTTATACACCGCAATGCCCAATCCCAGGGTAGGGTGTGTGATCATGAAGGATGGCGTCATTGTCGGTGAAGGCTTTCATGAACGATCGGGCGAGCCCCATGCTGAAGTGCATGCCCTGGAAATGGCAGGTGACCGGACTAAGGGAGCAACGGTCTATGTCACCCTTGAGCCCTGCAGTCATTTCGGAAAAACACCGCCCTGTGCAGAAGCGCTGATCAAGGCCAGGGTGAGCCGGGTGGTCGCTGCTATGGAAGACCCTAACCCCCTGGTATCCGGTCGTGGGTTGAAAAGACTGAGTGACGTCGGCATTGAGGTTGAATCCGGTGTTCTTGAAGCCGAAGCCAGAGCATTGAATCCTGGCTTCATCAAAAAGATGATGAGCGGGCAACCTTTCGTCCGACTCAAGCTGGCCATGAGCCTCGATGGCAGAACGGCTATGGAGAGTGGTGAATCCCAGTGGATTACCGGACCCGATGCCCGCAGTGAAGTTCAAAAGCTCCGGGCGCAGAGCTGTGCCATTGTTTCGGGTGTTGGCTCGATTCTTCATGATAATTCTTCATTAACAGTCAGAGCTGAAGAGCTGGGGCTGCCAGACGCTGAAAAACTGGCCCGCAGACAACCATTAAGGGTGGTTCTGGATTCATCCCTGCAAACCCCTGTCGACGCGAAAGTGGTCACCGGGCCCGGCAGGGCTCTGATTGTCTGCACGAATCAGGCAGAACAGAGCCGACAGGCTCAGCTGGA
Source organism: Endozoicomonas sp. ALD068 (assembly GCF_049310145.1). NCBI lineage: Bacteria > Pseudomonadati > Pseudomonadota > Gammaproteobacteria > Oceanospirillales > Endozoicomonadaceae > Endozoicomonas > Endozoicomonas sp. ALD068. The sequence continues at coordinate 4,365,893 of NZ_JBLYNU010000004.1, read as the reverse complement.
GGCTGCCGGTGCTGAAGTGATCAGGCTGAACGCCGGCAGACAGGTGGACCTGAACGCATTAATGAGCGAACTGGCTCAAAGAGATTGCCAGGAAGTTTTGCTGGAAACAGGAGCAACCCTTGCCGGAGCCGCTGTCAGTGAAGGACTGGTGGATGAGCTGAATATCTTTATGGCCCCGATCTTGATGGGGTCAGCAGCCCGGCCATTGTTGAACCTTCCATTCCAGTTTATGTCAGAAAAGCTGGGTCTTAATATCTCTGATATCCGTGCTATTGGCGATGACTGGCTTATTAAGGCAACGTTTAAACAGAACACTGATTACTGAGATTCACTATTCATGTTTACAGGCATTATCGAGGCTGTTGGTAGCCTGCAGAAAGTAGAACCCCGCTCTGGTGATCTGAGGTTAACGGTCAACTCTGGTTCGTTGGATCTTTCTGATGTAAAACTGGGTGACAGTATTGCCACCAATGGCGTCTGCCTGACTGTGGTGGAATTGACCGGACAGGGATATGTAGCCGATGTTTCCCTGGAAACGCTTGAAAATTCAACGCTTTCGGGACAGGCTGTCGGTTCTGCCCTGAATCTGGAAAAAGCTCTGACGCCTTCAACCCGGCTGGGTGGCCACCTGGTCAGTGGTCATGTCGACGGTGTCGGTAAAATTGTCTCCATCGAACTCTCGGGTCGTTCGACGGTCTATTGGGTGGAGGCTCCCGTTCATCTGGCCCGGTACATTGCCCACAAAGGGTCAGTCACGATAGATGGTGTCAGTTTAACGGTAAACAGGGTGGATGGCTGTCGCTTTGCCCTGAACATCGTGCCTCATACCCGACAGGAAACCATTATTGCCGGGTACCGGGCAGGAACAGAAATCAATCTGGAAGTGGATCTGCTGGCCAGGTATCTGGAAAGGCTAATGGACCCGAGCCTCAGGGAACAGAGTGAATCGGCTCCTGCCAGCCTGACAGCCGGTTTTCTTGCTGAACATGGCTTTATGAAGTGACTGCTTCCAGCTTGGGAACGAAACCGTTAGAATACGCCGGTTTCGCATACCGGATGTATAAAAAACACACATGGGGGTGTTATGCAGCTTAACTCCATTGAAGAGATTATTGAGGATATTCGCCTCGGGAAACCTGTCATCCTGATAGATGATGAGGACCGTGAAAACGAAGGTGACCTGATAATCGCTGCTGAAAAAATCACTCCTGAGATCGTGAATTTCATGGCCCGGGAGGCCAGAGGTCTGCTCTGCCTGACACTGACCGGAGAGCGCTGTGATTTTCTGGGGCTGCCACCGATGGTGACTTCGGAAGACAATGCATCGGGCTTTGGTACACCTTTTACCGTTTCCATTGAAGCCGCAGAAGGCGTAACCACAGGTATTTCTGCCCATGACCGGGCCAGAACCATTCGAGTGGCAGCGGACCCACTGTCCCGCCCCGGCGATATTGTTCAGCCAGGTCATGTATTCCCATTGAGAGCGCAGCCTGGCGGTGTACTCAGCCGTGCGGGTCATACCGAAGCCGGTTGTGACCTGGCGCGTCTGGCCGGACTGACACCGGCAGCCGCTATCATCGAGATCATGAACGAAGACGGCACGATGGCTCGTCGTCCCGATCTGGAAGTGTTTGCCAAAGAGCATGATCTGAAAATCGGCACCATCGCCGATCTGATCAACTACCGAATCCTGAATGAGAAAACCGTTGAAAAGTCAGAGCGGCGCACACTGGATACCGATTTTGGCCAGTTTGATATGACGGCCTACAAGGATTCTATCAGCGGCGCTACGCACATTGCCCTGACCAAGGGCTATATTACACCGAACTCTCCGGCGCTGGTGCGAGTTCACGCTATGGAACCATTCCGTGATCTGCTGTCGGCACATCCGGAAAGCGGTAAGTCCAGCTGGCCGCTGCACAAGGCGATGGCCAAAGTGGCCAGTGAAGGTCGTGGCGTGATTGTGCTGCTGGACTCTGAGTCCAGACTGGACCTGGGCGGAGCACTGGAAAAGTTCTCGGAAGGCAAGAGTGGCAGCAACGGTATGTCCGGTGCTTATCTGACCATTGGTACCGGTTCACAGATTCTGCGTGACCTGGGAGTAGGCAAAATGCGCCTGCTCAGCTCACCGGTTCGCTTCGCTGCCCTGTCCGGATTTGATCTGGAAATTGTAGAATATATCCCGTGTGAAGACTGAACGTCAGAGCACATGTACTTTGAAGTAAGTGCATTACAAAGATTTATTGAGGAAAGCGCAATGTCATTGCAAACCATCGAAGGTACTCTGCAGGCTAATGACGGCAAGTATGCGATTGTTGTTGGCCGCTGGAATGCCTTTGTTGTAGAAAGTCTGCTCAATGCGGCTGTGGACAGCCTGACCCGTCACGGTGTTGCGGAAGAAGATATTACTATTATTCGTTGTCCGGGTGCGTTCGAAATTCCACTGACTGTTAAAAAAGTCGCCAAAACCCAACGCTTCGACGCTATTATTGCTCTGGGTGCCGTCATTCGTGGTGGCACGCCACACTTTGAATTCGTTGCTAACGAGTGCGTGAAAGGCCTGTCCAGCGTGAATCTGGAGGAAGAAATTCCAGTGAGCTTTGGTGTTCTGACCGTAGACACCATTGAACAGGCTATCGAGCGTGCCGGCACCAAAGCGGGTAACAAGGGTGAAGAGGCTGCCATGGCAGCTTTCGAAATGGTGTCCCTGCTCAAGAAACTGGAGGCCTGAGTTGTCCACTGAGAAGCAGGAAACCGGGCAGAAACCTGCCCCGCGTCCTAAACCATCTGCCCGTCGTCGTGCACGTCAACTGGCGCTGCAAGCCCTGTACCAGTGGCAGATGTCCCAGTCATCCGTCACCCAGATTGAAATGCAGTTCCGTGCGGACAACGATTTCAGCAAAGTTGACGACGGCTATTTCCACATGCTGCTGACCGGGATTGCCCGTGAAGTCAGTCAACTCGATGACGCCATGTCGCCGCTGCTGGACCGTCCCATTTCACAGCTGGACCCGGTTGAAATGTCGGCTCTACGCATTGGTTGCTACGAACTGATGAATCGCTCTGATGTTCCATACCGCGTGGTCATCAACGAAGCGATTGAGCTGGTTAAGCGGTTTGGTGCTCAGGATTCTCACCGTTACATAAACGGCATTCTGGACAAGCTGGCACCCCGTGTTCGTCCTGACGAGGTGCGTAACTTCCGTCGGAAGTAATCGGTTTTTGATCAGGAGGTAGCGCTGTTGTCTCCTGATCTGTTAACCCGCCTGACAGCAGGTTAAACTCATATTTTAGCTTGGCTGGAACCTTTCCTATGGCGCTTGGCGAATTTGATCTGATTCGCAGTTTCTTCGATCGTCCGGGTCTTCGATCGCACTTAAGTGATGTCGTTGGTATAGGCGACGATTGTGCGCTTCTGTCTCTTCAACCTGGTCAACAACTGGCTCAATCCCTGGATACGCTGGTTGAAGGCATTCACTTCCCGAAAAACTGCGACCCTTATCTGCTGGGTTGTCGGGCGCTGGCCGTTAATCTCAGTGACCTCGCCGCTATGGGGGCAAAACCCCACAGTTTTACGCTGGGTCTCACCATGCCTGAATCGAATGATGTCTGGCTGCAGTCGTTTTCTGACGGTTTGGCAGAGCTTGCGTCAACCTATCAGATAGGATTGATCGGGGGTGACACCACCCTCGGGCCATTGACCCTCTCGATACAGGTACAGGGAACATTACCTGTAGCTCAAGCGCTGCGGCGAAATGGCGCTAAAGTCGGAGACCTGATTTACGTCAGTGGTTGTCTTGGTGACGCTGTCGGTGCATTACCTGATGTTTTGAGAGGTGAGAGCCCGGACAGTGTTCGCACCCTCGAACAGCGTCATCTGCTGAAACGTTACTATCGACCGACACCCAGAATAGCGTTGGGTCAGTGGTTACTGGAAAATGGAGCCACAGCTGCCCTGGATATTTCCGATGGTCTATTAGGCGATCTGGGGCATATTCTCAAAGCTAGCCGGGTAGGTGCTCAAATCAGTACTTCATCGGTTCCCGTCTCCAAAGAGCTCGAAAGTTTGCAGGGTCTGGAGAAAGCCAGGGAGCTGGCCCTGGCCGGAGGCGATGATTATGAGCTGTGCTTTACATGGCCCGATCGAAAAAAGTTGCAGCTTCCTGACAGCCTGCTGGCTGAAAATCCTGTAACCTGTATCGGTCGAATAACTTCCGCTACCGGGCTGGTGGATGCAGAGACGGCAGAGCCACTTTCTCCACGAGCCTACCAGCACTTTTAGTGACATCTTTTTTATGAAAGAGCATTCTTTCATGGACTATAGAAACTTATGAGCAATACACCCTCAGTCTGGAAAAATCCGGTGCACTTTTTAGCCTTTGGTCTGGGTAGTGGCCTGTCGCCTGTTGCGCCGGGAACCTTTGGTACGGTAGCGGCCATTCCTTTCTATTTGATGTTCCAGTACCTGCCGCTCTGGAATTATTTTTTAGTACTGGTTGTCAGTATTATTTTGGGCATCTGGCTGTGTGGAAAGACTTCTAAAGATCTGGGCGTCCATGACCATCCGGGTATTGTCTGGGATGAATTTGTCGGTTACTGGATTACTATGCTAGCTGCTCCCAGAGGCTGGGAGTGGGTGTTAGTCGGTTTTATCCTGTTCCGAATCTTCGATATCTGGAAACCCTGGCCCATCGGTTGGTTAGACAAGAGAGTGCATGGTGGTCTGGGTATAATGATAGACGACATTGTGGCTGGTATTTTTGCGCTTGTCTGTCTTCAGGTTATTGCTTATTTTGTGCTCTGATGGCTTGTGTCCTGTTGGATCTCAGAGCCATAGAGCTGCGTGCCGACTCTGAGAGTTGGTGGGTGTTTTCGAGAATAAAATATTCGGCTGTGTCTAACAACTTGACCCTATCGCCTGTGGTGAGCAAGATAGAGCCTAAACGGAATTGGTTATAACCCTTCGTGGGTGATCAAAATAAAAAATAGAATGAAATCAGTATTCTCTTTCAAGGTGATTGCTGGGGTTTTTACCAGCCTATTGTTGTCTTTTTCATACTCTTCCCACGCCGTCAATGTCAGGGTAGTGGCCCTGTTTCCAGACAAAGCTCTTGTCTTCATTGATGGTGAACGTCAATTTCTTAAGGCCGGTCAAGAACCGGTGAAAGGTGTCAAACTGATCGACGCCAGCAGTCGAAAAGCCCGGCTCGAAATCAATGGCGTAGCGAAAGATTATTTTCTCAGTCGCGATATGGGTAACGGCATTCAATCGCCGGAGCTTTTGACGTTTCGAATCAACAGAAGCAATGATGGGCAGTACCTTGCCCAGAGTGTCATTAACAATAATCCGGTTCAGGTGCTGATAGATACCGGAGCGAATGTTGTCGCCATCAACGGTGCCACGGCTGACCGTCTTGGCATTCGCTACAGGGATGGCAGCGCGGTTCGTGTCGAAACGGCCAGTGGCGTCGTCAGGGGTTTTCGGGTGATGCTGGATTTCGTGTCCGTCGGCGGCATACGGGTTGCCAATGTTGAAGCGACGGTCATCGAAGGCAGCAGCCCTGAAAAGGTGTTACTGGGTATGAGTTATCTGAAGAATATCCGATTCAGTGAGGAAGGCGGGGTCATGACACTGGAGGCTCCATATTAACTCGCCTGTAACATCTTGTACTGTTACAATCCCAACGCACGACTGTCTTGAGGAGTAGTGAGTGTCTGTTCGTTACGTTGCAGAGTCTCGCTTGCCCACCCCTTTCGGTGAGTTCATGATGCATGGATTTGAAGAGAGTGGCACCGGCAAGGAGCATCTGGCTCTCTCCATGGGGGATGTGAGTCAGGGTGGTCCCGTTCTGGCACGGGTTCATTCAGAGTGTCTGACCGGAGATGCTCTTTTCAGCATGCGCTGTGATTGCGGCCCCCAGCTTGAGGAGGCCATGCGCAAGATTGCCGAAGCTGGTCGCGGGGTTATCCTGTATCTGCGTCAGGAAGGCCGTGGCATTGGTCTGCTGAACAAAGTACGGGCTTACCAGCTTCAGGATACAGGTCTGGATACCGTAGAAGCCAACGAAGAACTGGGTTTTGCTGCTGATCTGCGCAAATACGATATGTGCAAGACCATGCTGGATCATCTGGGGGTTACACAGTTAGTACTGATGACCAATAATCCTAAAAAGGTTGAAGCCTTGACCCGTCAGGGGATTGATATTATTCATCGTCAGCCCCATCAGACTGGGCAGAATCCTCATAACGAGAAGTACCTGACCACCAAGGTCTGGAAGCTGGGACACTTGTACGATACTGCATGATGTCTGAGCTGGAGCCAGATGCGACCTGTTTCTGGCTCTTGGTGAAAAAAGTAGGACATCCATATAAATACAGCCCATAAGCCGCGAGCCCAGCAGCCCGTCAAACCCTGACAGCTCCCCAGAATAATCGTTTGTCATAACAAACGACAAACGAATGACTCAAAAGGGGAAAAAGTCAGAAATAGCAAAGGTCCCATATGAAATAAACTGGGCACCCAAAAATGCTACTGGAAACAAATCAACCATATATCCCAAAAAAGGAACAGGTTACGAGTGTCTTGTATTTTCCATTGTTTTCGGCACTTGACAGTTTGCACAGAACTTAGTGCAAGCTGTCGGCTAATGAGGATTTAATCATGAAATATTCTGCCCTCTTTTATGATTGATTTATCGGATGAGTCTAATATCACGTATTTGTTATGTCTTGCATCACACTGAATATCGTAGTCGGATGCGGTAACAGGATTTTCATTAAAAAAACACACATAAACGTCGCTGTTGTTACCCAATCTGGTACCATTTTCAACAAGATGGGAGTAGAGTTCATGGTCTCTTACAAAAAGTAGTTTTTTATACTTTTTATCACCGAATTCCTCTAAAAAATCATCGACCTCTCCCTTATGAGAGTCAAGGTTTATTTCATTCATGGCAGTATGCATGGCTGCATTAATTCTGTTCTCACTCGCAGAAATCAGAAGATAACAATAACGATGACACGCACTATAAATGGAAGGCAACTCAGCCCAAATTGAATCCCCTGTTCCCAGGATAACTTCTATATTTGATCCTAACGGATCGTCATAACTAAACGTGCTAGCATATTCTGCGTTAGTCATTTGTGAATATTTTTCATGGTTATTTTCTCTATTTTCCAAAATGGAAGTAGAGGGATGACTGCCAGAAGGCGGCCTGTCTGTCGGAACCAACAGTACTTCTTCAAACTTTCTTTTAGTTGCTTTACGGGCTGCAATGCCTGAAGCCTCATCTACAGAAGGCTGATCAACACGTGGAATAAGCGTTGTAGCCTCCGAATCGGTCCTGGACGCGGCTGCACTGTAATGCGGCGGTTGAGTTACCGCACTGACTGCGGCGCTGGTTGTTACTCCGTAAGTCATTATATATCCCTCGTAATAATTTGTAGTTTTAGACGAGCAATGGCCATCTAAGTTTTAGACAGGTAATGGTCATTAAAGTTCAAAAGAAAAATAGGACATCCATATAAAAATATAAAATACGGCCTATTAACCGCGAGCCCAGCAGACCATCAAACCTACAGCCAAGCAGAATAATCGTTTGTCATAACAAACGACAAACGAATAGCTCAAAAGGGGAAAAGTCAGAAATAGTAAAGGTCCCCATATGACAGGACAAACAAATAACAATGGAAAAGTTGGGCAGTCAGCTTACGCCATGAAATGAGCGACTACAGGTAAACGATCCCTATACTCATTACTGCCCCATTTTCCGAGCAATAGTTTTCATGGCTTCCAGCCTGCCCATTGCCCGATAAAGGCGGTTATTCCATCTCATGGTTTTGAGCCATTCATTTGAATCAATTTCCAGTTGGTTCAGAATGGGTGGGATATCTGAAGAAATTGAACCTTTCTTATCGAATGAGCGTAAAACCCCGTACTTTGAGGACGGGGATGAAAGCTCGGCTTGCAGAGCAAGCCCCTTGTGCTGTTTTGCTATCCGTCAGGTGTTTTTAGCGATTACGCTACCCCTCTGTGTCAGAATAGATGTCGCCTCTTTTGATTCATGACTCTCAATAACTGAGAGCATTTAGAAAGAGGCTGTTATGGCTCGCTATTCCAAAGAAATGAAAGAGTCCATTATCCAGAAGATGATGCCGCCAAATAATGTTTCCGTGGCTCAGCTTAAAAGAGAAACCGGCATTACTGATGCGACCCTGTATACTTGGCGCAAACAGGCAAAAGCGCAAGGTGTAGTCGTGCCCGGTGATGGTAAGAATCCTCAGCAGTGGAGTGCTGAAAACAAGTTCGCGGTTCTGATGGAAACCGCCAACATGAACACAACAGAGCTATCCGAATACTGTCGTAAGAAGGGTCTCTACTATGAAGACCTGCAGCAGTGGAAAGCTGATTTTATCGCAGGCAGCACAAAGCCTGCTGAATCCCGTCAGGTACAGGCCGCTGCCAGACGAGATGACAAGAAGCGCATCCAGAAACTGGAAAAAGAACTCAAACGCAAAGACAAAGCACTTGCTGAAACCGCAGCACTGTTGGTTCTAACAAAAAAGGCAAACGCGATCTGGGGGGAGCGCGAGGACGATTGATTCCTCTCCCTGATCGCAAGGAAGCCGTTGCTTTAATCCAGGAAGCTGTTTCACAGGGTGCACGTAAAGTGAAAGCCTGTGCTGCGCTCAACCTGTCGATACGCACGGTTCAGCGCTGGCAAAAAGATGTAGAACAGGTGCGGGAAGATCAGCGTCAATACGCAGACCGGCCAATGCCTGCCAACCAACTAACCAAGAGTGAGCAAAACGAGATTCTGAAAGTCTGTAACAGCGAGCGATTCAAAAGTAAGTCGCCATGCCAGATTGTACCGACACTGGCCGACGAAGGTGTTTATATAGCTTCTGAGTCAAGCTTTTATCGAGTGCTGAAGGCCCATAATCAACAGCATCACCGCGGTCGCAGTCAGAAGCCCGCAAAGCGGAAGCCAACATCGCATCGGGCTACGGCACCGAATCAGCTCTGGTCGTGGGATATAACATTCTTGGGGTCGCCCATCAGGGGTAAATATTATTATCTCTATTTGGTTCTGGACGTCTATAGCCGCATGATTGTGACCTGGGAAGTCCATGAAAGGGAGTCCTCTGATCTGGCTGCTCAGATGATCCGCAAAGCCTTCATGCAGAATAAAATCAGCCTTCAGGAGCAACCACTGGTTCTGCACTCCGATAATGGCAGCCCAATGAAAGGGGCGACCATGCTGAGTACTCTTCAGCAGCTGGGTGTGCAGACATCGTTCAGCAGGCCACGCGTGAGTAACGATAACTCATACTCAGAGTCAGGCTTCAGAACCATGAAATACCGTCCTGGGTATCCGAATCACTTCTCCAGTCTGGAGTCAGCCAGAGAGTGGGTGTATGGGTTCGTAAACTGGTACAACATGGAGCATAAGCACAGTGGCATCAAGTTCCAGACCCCCTACGACAGACACACAGGGAAGGCTCAGAAAAAGGTTCTGAATCGTGAAAGAGTTTACCGTAAAGCAAAAGAGCAACACCCTGAGCGATGGGGAAGCCGTGAAACCAGAAACTGGCAATTACCGGTAGAGGTGTGGCTTAACCCTGAGCGATCAGAGAATCAGCAGCATTGTGATTTAGCTGCATAAGTTGAGGCGACATCTACCTTGAAAGTTACCGCTACCTGACAGGAAAAGTAAAATACCTTCCGCTTTCTGCCCGTGTTTGTTAAAGGGGTCGCCCAGACAATCTGAAAGGTAGAGCAGATTGTCGAATAAGGTGTATGCCGCTGTTGGGTAAGGTGTACACTGCGCTCGGGCATGGCCCTCTAGGAGCCTGACCGAGAATAGTCTGCCCTACTGCGGCGGCAGCAAATTGGTCTGAAAATCCGCTTTTGTTCGTCAAATAGCTCGCTATTCTCCTCACAAAACCGAATTTTCATCCTCAATTTTCTGCCGTCCTCGCTACGGGCGCTATTCTCGGTCAGGCTCCTAGCTGTAGGAATCCCCGTCGTTCAGAGGGTGTCGCAAAACTCCAACAGCTCGTTCCCATGCTCTGAAGGTCGTCATTCCCGCGAAGGCGGGAATCCAGCGCCAACGGTGGGTCTCTGCCTTCTCGGAGATGACAAGGCCAGGGGAGCACCGGGCAGTACGGTTCTGGTGGTGAGTCAGTGTGGATTCCCGCCTTCGCGGGAATGACGAGAATGACGGGAGTCAACTCGTTCCCACGCTGGAGAGAGTTTTGCGACACCCTCTTCACGGCGGGGAGGATGTCGAAGGTAGGAATAGTACTCATGAATGCAAAGGTAATGACTTATCAGCAAAAAGTGCAACTTTTCTGTGATGCTCTACAAATTGTCCTGGCAAAGCATGACACCTCAAAAGTGACTGATTATTTTACGGAGGACGCCGTCATAATCATCAATGAAAGACGTCTGGAGGGCAGCCGACAAATTTGCGAGCGATTACAGTGGATAAAGGAGCATACCAGAAGCGTAGATATTTCTGTGCATCGGATTTTTTTTGACGGTGACCGGGGGTTCGATCACCACACCTCCAGAGTAACCTCCAATGAGGGCACTACCGCCTTGTTTAAAATATTTGGCTATATAGAGATGCGCGACAATAAAATATCACTGTATGAAGATGTGACCATTCAGATGGAAGGCGAAGAAGCTATGCATTTAGCAACATCTGTTCAGCAATAGATCAGAGTATCAGAAGTGAAATGAATCAGCCTCCCATGAACAGGAGGCTGATAATGAGATGATCAGGCCGGGGTGACGTGGGCGATTTTAATCGCTCTTTTCAGGCTCCGGCTCATGCGTTTCAAAATGGATCGTCTGATACCCTCGGCATCCAGTCCACACTCGGCCAGTTGTTGTTTGTGACTGGCGGCTTCGATGTAGTCATCCGGAATGCCCAGCTGCATGATGGGCACATTAATGCCATGCTCATTCAGGAACTCGGAAACGGCTGAGCCGGCTCCACCGGCAATGCAGCCTTCTTCCAGAGTGACCAGCAGTTCATGATCTTTGGCCAGTTGTTGAATGAGCTCTTTATCCAGCGGTTTGACAAAGCGCATGTTTGCGACAGTGGCATTCAGTTCGTCAGCGACTTGCAGAGCGTTCTGCAGCAAAGTGCCGAAAGAGAGAATAGCTACTTGCTGTCCCCGACGACGAATTTCTCCTTTACCGATTGTCATGGGTTCCAGACTTTCACTGATCGCGACACCGGGTCCGGTTCCTCTGGGATAACGGACAGAAGCCGGTCCCTGATACTGGTAACCTGTAGAAAGCATACGACGGGTTTCATCTTCATCAGAGGGCGTCATGACCAGCATTTCAGGTACACAGCGCAGGTAGGCAATATCAAAACAGCCGCCATGAGTCGGGCCGTCTTCGCCAACCATGCCTGCCCGGTCGATGGCGAAAAGGACATCCAGCTTTTGAACGGCAACGTCGTGAATCAGCTGATCGTAGGCTCGTTGCAGGAAAGTAGAGTATATCGCTACGACGGGTTTCATTCCCTCACAAGCCATACCGGCAGCCAGAGTCACTGCGTGCTGTTCGGCAATGGCGACATCAAAATAGCGATCCGGGTAGCGATCAGCAAAGCGAATCAGGTCCGAGCCTTCACACATGGCCGGGGTAATACCGACCAGTTTGTCGTCTTTTGCAGCCATGTCGCAGAGCCATTGACCAAAGACATTACAGTACTTGGGTTTTTTGGGAAGACTGGGTTTTTCTTCACTGGCTTTGGAGCTGGGTTCCAGTTTTGTGATGGCGTGATAACCAATAGGGTCTTTTTCTGCCGGTGTAAAGCCTTTACCCTTGCGGGTTACTACGTGCAGGAATTGAGGACCGTCCAGATCTTTGAGGTTCTCAAGAGTGTGCAGCAACATGGGCAGGTCGTGGCCGTCAATAGGACCAAAATAGTTAAAACCCATTTCTTCGAACAGAGTACCGGGAATGATCATTCCCTTCATGTGTTCTTCGGTCCTGCGCGCCAGCTCCCAGGCATGGGGGATGCCATTAAGTACTTTCTTGCTGCCTTCCCGAATATGGTGATAGGTCCTGCTGGATAAGATTTTGGTCAGATAATTCGACAAGCCGCCCACGCTTTTTGAAATGGACATGTCATTGTCGTTTAAAATAACCAGCATGTTGGCTTTGAGGTCGGCGGCATGGTTCATGGCTTCATAAGCCATCCCGGCCGTCATGGAACCATCGCCAATCACGGCAACGGTACGACGTTTTTCTCCTTTCAGTCGAGCGCTGGTCGCCATGCCCATTGCGGCACTGATAGACGTACTGGAGTGACCTACGCCAAAAGTATCAAATTCACTTTCTTCTCTTTTTGGAAACGCAGCCAGACCGTCTTTCTGTCGAAGAGTGCTCATTTTGTCTTTGCGACCAGTGATTATTTTATGGGGATAGGTCTGGTGGCCCACATCCCATACCAGGCGATCATGGGGGGTATCGAAGAGATAGTGCAGGGCGACAGTCAGTTCAACAACACCCAGCCCGGCACCAAAATGCCCACCTACCTGACCGACCGAGTAGAGCAGAAATTCTCTGAGTTCCCGGGCCAGCTGGGGCAGATCTGTCCTGTCAAGTTGGCGCAGCTGATCAGGCGTATCGACCTGATCCAACAGCGGAGTATCAGGTTTTGTCTTGGGTATTTCGTGAAACATGTTTGCTTGCGATCCAGGCCTCTCAGCCATAAAAAGCGACTTTTTCAGGGGAAGCGGTGTTCCGGGTCGCTTTTCAAAAATTCGACGTAGTTCCTCATTCACCACAACTTGTATGGGACGGGAAGGGGAAACCTTGATGCTTCCGGCAGTTTGCCAGGTTTGAGGGTATCGAAGCCTGACAGCGTCATAACACAGTCATGAGAGACTGATATCATTCCACACTCTTCTCAAAGGGCAAAGAATGATAACAGTAAATGTCATCGGTGAATTATAGGATTGTACCTGAACAGGAGGTTTTTTCTATTGGAATACTGCTCAGATCGGTTCAATGAGATCTCTGGATGAGATACTCTGCCATTTGCCTGAGTATTATGGCTCGACTCCCGAAGCTTTCAAGGGAGTGAATCGCCTGCTGAGAAAGGGAGCTGGCGAGCTCTCTGGCTCCTTCCAGTCCCATGAGCGATACGTAAGTGGGCTTGTCGAGAGCCAGGTCTGCCCCCTGTTGTTTGCCCAATACTTCGGTGTCGACAGTGACATCAAGAATGTCATCCTGAACCTGAAAAGCCAGACCAATAGCGTTCGCATAACGAATAAGGTGGGTCAGTTGTTCCCTTTCGACTTTACCGCTTGAGATGGCGCCCATGACAACACTGGCGCGAATCAGCGCCCCGGTTTTGTGGCTGTGCATTAACTGCAGCTGTTCCTGATTCAGAGGACTGCCTACCGAGTTGAGGTCCATGGATTGGCCACCGCACATGCCCCCATGGCCAGAAGCACGGGCCAGCTCCCTGACCAGTTGCAGACGGACAGGCGCGGGTAATTCATGACTGTTGGTAGCCAGTACTTCAAAAGCCAGGGTTTGCAGAGCGTCACCGGCCAGAATGGCTGTGGCTTCATCAAAAGCTTTGTGGCAGGTGGGTTTGCCTCTTCTAAGGTCATCGTCATCCATTGCTGGAAGATCATCATGTACCAGGGAGTAAGCATGGATCAGCTCTACAGCGCAGGCAGCAGGGTCTGCTTGAGTCTGCTCGCCGCCGAGGGCTTCAGAGGCGGCATAAACCAGGATCGGTCGGACGCGTTTGCCGCCGTTAAAAACGGAGTAGGACATAGCCTCAACCAGTCTTTCACTGACCTGACTGATTCCGGGAAGATGATTTTTGAGCTGCTCATCAACGCGGCTTTGACAACCCTTGATGTATTCCAGCAGAGTCATGGATTATTGGCCTTCTGTCGGATCGAACGGGCGGGTTTCCGGCTGGCCTTGATTTTCCAGAAGCTGCTGGACTCTCTGTTCTGCTTCAGTCAGGGCTTTCTGACATTCACGTGTCAGCTTTACCCCTTTTTCAAAGGCCTTCAGTGACTCTTCCAGCGACATATCACCGGATTCCATTTGCTGGACCAGTGTATCCAGTTCGGTGAGCGACTGCTCAAAGGCGAAGCCCTGCTTTTTTTCCGGCATGCTCAGAAACCTTTTCCATTGACTTGGTGAGGGAATACCTGCCTTTGGGATGACCTTTCACAGCCAGAGTGCTTCAGTGCATGGCAAAAAGGACGGTACTCACCTGGATAACTTTAAACGGGCTCAAGCATATCACAAATCCGGGTTAGGACAGGTTCTGCTGAAGCGGTTTTATGTCAAGCAGGAGAGCATTTTCAGGAAAAAGAGGTCGGGCAGGTGGCTCGACCTCAACAGATGTTATTCAGTAGCCGTCTGGGCCTTCACTTTCGGGATAGGGTATGGTTGAACCCCGCCAGCATTGTGCTCCTGCCATACGTCTTTATCCATGGTCTTATCAAGCAATGGAAACTTCTTACGGTTAAATACCGGGACAACGCCGTCAGCCACCTGTTCGTCAAAGTCTTTCAGAACCTGCACAACGATGCCTGACAGTAGCAGAATAGCGGTAATGTTGATCAGGGCCATGATACCCATAGACAGATCGGCAAAAGCCCAGACGACAGGAAGATTGCCAATAGAGCCCCAGAACACCATAACCAGCACTGCCAGACGATAAAGCACCAACAGAGGCTTGCTGTTTTTGATAAACAGCAGGTTGGACTCACCATAGTAGTAGTTGGCAATGATGGAAGTGAAAGCAAACAACAAAATAGCTACTGCAACCAGATGTTCACCCCAGGAGCCTATCTCACTGGACAGGGCAGCCTGAGTCAATGCAACGCCGGTCAGGCCACTGCCCGGTTCCAGCATGCCAGACATCAGAATGATAGCAGCCGTGGCTGTACATACGACGATAGTGTCCATAAATACGCCCAGCATTCCCATCATGCCCTGACTGACCGGGTGAGTAGAGTGTGCAGTCGCTGCAGCGTTAGGTGCGCTACCCATACCCGCTTCGTTGGAGAAAAGACCGCGCTTGATACCTTGCATCATCGCCTGGGAAACCATGTAGCCAACACCGCCACCCATAGCTGTTTCAAGACCGAAAGCACTCTTGAAAATCAGAGTGAATACAGCTGGCAGTTCAGAGACATTCATGGCAACGATCACGAGAGCCACAGCCAGGTAGCCCAGAGCCATCACAGGAACAATCATTTCAGCGACTTTGGCAATGGAACGAATGCCGCCAAAGATAACAATGCCGCTGACCAGTACCAGACCTGCACCAATGTACTCAGGAGCAATGTTATAACCCGAAAAAGCAGCCGCAATAGAGTTGGACTGAACACTGTTGAAAGCAAATCCGAATGCGATAATCAGGGCGATGGAAAAAGCAATGCCCATCCAGCGCTGACCCAACGCTTTCTGCATATAGTAAGCGGGACCTCCGCGATAGGTGCCGTCGCCATTGTTGGTTTTGTATATCTGGGCGAGAATGTTTTCAGAAAAGCTGGTTGCCATACCCAGCAGGGCGATCAGCCACATCCAGAAGATAGCACCGGGTCCACCCAGGTAGATGGCAACGGCAACACCGGCGATATTACCGGTACCTATTCGGGCCGCAAGACTGGTGCAGAATGCCTGGAACGCAGAAATCTGGCGGTGGGAGTGGGTTCTGCGACTTCCCATCATGGTTTTGGCGGCCAGACCGAAGCGGCGAAACTGCACGAAGCGGGTACGAATAGTGAACAAAATACCGGCTCCTAGCAGCAGGTAAATCAGGATACTTCCCCAAAGAAGATTATTCGATGCAGAAATGAAATCGTTCATAGTAATTCCGGAATATCAATATGACATAAAGTTTGTTTGTTATTATTTCCATATAATATAGATGAATAAACGATGATGGATAGGTACAAACCCTGTCTTTACGGTTCAGCTGAAAGTCACGAATAGCAACGGGTTAAGAGGCTGCTGAAAAACTACCGAGTCAAGCTGAGACACAGCACCAATTGGCGAAAAAGGCCAGTTTACAACGAGTAAATGAGCATCCCAGCCGCCTCCAGGGCTGCCCTCGGAGAAGCGCAGCACTTTTGCGACAGCCTCTTAGAAGTGTGGGTGAAACCACAACAATGAGTCAGCAGGCATCATCAGAGAGGTTTTTCGTCATGGGAATGCAGTCCAGCTGAAATCCTCTGGAAGAATGATAAGTCGATACTTCATTTCCTTCAAAACCACAAAGTCTATAAAACGGAGCCGCATTCAAAGTTGAATTCAGCTTCATCTCAGGCAGACCGGCTTCTCTCGCAATCTGTTCCAGGTGAGTCATCATCCTGCGGGCTACGCCCATTCCCATAAATCGAGGGTCCACAAAGATGGCATCGATCATACCGTTCCCAATATCAATCATTCCTGTACCGGCCACTTCCCCTTTCATCACCACAACATGAAAATTCTGCTCAACGTCATCGACAAATTTCTCAGTGGCAGAACCATCAGTCCAAAGAGCGATGGCTTCATCACTGTAATGGCCTTTGCATTCAGAACGTATCGCCAGAGTTCGAAGCTCAAAAGCTCTATGGGCATCGCTGCGTTGTGCTTTTCTTATTTCCATTGTTGTCAGGGATCTACTGCTTTTTTGCGAAGAATAGCTTTTAAAATCTAACAGTTATTGACATGTTATTTTAGCCGTCTTTCTGCTTGAGGCCGCCAGACTGTCGATTGATAGCAGTAATCCCTGATATTACAGTTCCGGTTTGCCTGAGGGTTGATCAGGATAATTTAAAAGATAAGCGTCGTTTATGCCGTCGGCTGTGTCATCGTAGTCAATCAGATTGCCAGTTTGATAGTGACCGGTTTTATCAACGCTACAGTACTCGTGGCCTCGAATCATGGCCTGAAGCAGGCAATATTCTGTGGAGTAGGGAGGGCCATAAACCGTATGCGTGGCAAATGGCTGACCATTGCGCACAGCCCAGCCAACGCCTATCCACGTGGCATAAGACATATCTTTACGCATAGCCTGCACCAGACGGAGGGGCAATACACCTTCGCCTACCGCTGCATCAAACACCTTGCATTTAGCCTGTGTGGAAAGTTTTCCGAAAGCAATGCTTTCGTTCTGCAAAGGTTTTGCGCACATGCTGATATCGCTTGAATCAACCACTTCTGGTTTTTCAGCAGAGCAGAACTTGAAAAGATCTGCCAGAGCGCCTGAGCTCAAAACCCATTTATCAGACTGATCAGGGCTGAGTGGATCATTTTTGTGCTTAGGCAGTATTTGAAATCTTGACTGGACCTCACTTTCCGTCGCATCCAGCCAGAAATAGTCATTGCTGCGCCTGATGTCATAGCCACCTTCACTCTTTACTTCATAAACACAAAAGTGTTTTATTTTGCCATCCGCCTGGTCGGTTTCACTCAGATCCAGTGCCGCCCTGCCGAAAAACCATTTTGGTTGATCTGGCTCCACTTTATCATCGATGAGAATACACAGGTTGCCGTCGGCAGGCAGAACCGACTGCTGCTGCCAACATGGTTCGGCACTCGCACCCAGAGAAAATAACAGGGTGAAAGGAAGGCCAAATTTGAGAAATCTCTTCATTACACGATCCTCCAATCTTCAGAACACTTGGCTTCAGTCAAGAAGTTTAGTGAATTCATTAGAATGAGCTGATTTAAAATTGCTTAACCCATACACATAAGACACGCTGGACCCCGTATAAGTTCCCGAAAAACATTAGTAAATGACTGCTGCATGGTTAAAAATCCGAAAATCACTTTACCGGTGGTCTCCTCATATCTTTCCATCTGGAATGGCATCCCGGGTGGCAACTTTATCGACGAGAATATACAGGTCGCAATCGGCAGGCAGAATCGAGTGTTGCTGCCAGCATGGTTTGGCATTCACACCCAAAGAATGTATCTATCCTATTTGTTCTTCATAAATTTCCGAGAAGGATCTACTAAAAAAAAATTACCCATCCCTTCTCTTCCAAGTAACATCAGATATGTCATCTTTGCACGGTTAGAAAGTGTTACATCGATAGTCCAGATGTAGTCATGCAATTTTAATGTGGTACTAATCACATACCGTTTTTCTATCATCCCGTTTGATGACCTTATGGTTTTGATATCTTTAACAGGCGCTTTACAGCTTAGAACTTCTTCCACGTTATGGAGGTTTGGATGCAGGTCAAACATAACCCATGGGCTCCCCTCGTCTTCAAAGGATATTAAATTGTCCACATGCAGGGAGGAGGTTTTTGCTCCGGTATCAATGCGTACTTCAACGCCACAAATACCCAGGTCTGGCAGGTCGCATAGCTCTACACAGCCAATAACAGGTTTGTTGTTTGCTTTTTGTATTTTTTTAAACATTTAAGTTACTCCAAGACGGACGATTCAGTTTGCAGTTCTTCCTGCATCATTTCTATATCTTCAGCAACATCATCATCGGATGCAGAAAAGAAAGCGATATGAAACATAGCCTCACCCTCCTGAACGAGAGGGATATTCTGTTTACCAATAATGATGCCTGCCTGTGTCGCTTTTACTACATCAATGATTTCACCAAGTGGGCTACCAATAGTGGCTAATGGAGTTCCCTTATCAACCTGATCACCAAGATTTTTAAGTGAGTTGATAATGCCGCTGGCATTAGCCCTGACCCACGAACTTTTGTTCGCTATGTAGGGAGTAAAAGCTTTTATTTTGCGCCTTAGTCTGAGCATCCCCAGTTCAGCTAACACATTGATAACGCCATGAACTCCCGCACGTATACTGACTTCATCAAATCTTAAGGCTTCTCCAGCTTCATAAAGCAGTATTCGCGCATTGTGCTCTTCAGCTGCCTGTCGAAGAGAATTATCACGAATATTGGCGTTCAATAAAACGGGTACACCGAATGCACGGGCCAGAGAGAGTGTTTCTTTATCCATCAGGTTGGCACGAATCTGAGGCAGGTTTGAGCGATGAATAGCACCTGTGTGGAGGTCTATGCCGTATTCACAGAGGCTGACTATTTCTTTCAGGAATATATGAGCTAACCGGCTGGCCAATGAGCCTTTCGGTGAACCGGGAAAGCTTCTGTTTAAATCTCGGCGATCTGGGAGGTATCGGCTTTGATAAAGCACGCCATAAACATTAACCATTGGGACAAGAATTAATGTGCCCACAGTAACTTTAAATGTCTTTAAATTTATTAGCCGACGAATAATCTCAATTCCGTTCAGTTCATCACCATGAACAGCTGCAGACACAAAGACTTTTGGACCCGGTTTTTTACTGTGTATAACATGTACAGGTACTGAAAAGTCGGTATTGGTGTACAGCTTTGCAACCTCCAGACTAACTTGTCTGGTTTGCCCGGCCTTGATCACAGAGCCACCGATACTGATATCTGGTAATAACATCTTTGTCACCTTCAGCCTTTTCCACGGGTTCGGGTTGATTTAGTTGCTTTGCTTTCAATAAATTCGTAGATCATGCCAGCAACATTTTTTCCTGTTGCTGTTTCAATGCCCTGCAGTCCCGGAGAGGAGTTAACTTCCATAACGACTGGCCCATTGTCAGATTGTAAAAGGTCGACACCACAGACATTCAGTCCCATTACTTTTGCGGCATTAACGGCAGTCGCTCTCTCCTCTTTTGACAAACGGACAAGCGTTGCTGTTCCACCGCGATGGAGGTTTGAGCGAAATTCTCCATCTGCTCCCTGTCGTTTTATAGCGGCTACGACTTTGCTGCCAATCACAAAGCAACGGAGATCTGCACCTCCTGCTTCTTTTATAAACTCCTGAACTAAAATATTAGCTTTCAACCCAAAAAAAGCCTCAATTATTGCTTCTGCTGCTTTCTGATTCTCTGCGAGAACTACTCCGATACCCTGAGTACCTTCCAGTAATTTTATAACCAGGGGGGCTCCACCTACGTTTTTGATAAGGTCCTTTACATTCTCGGGTTTACAGGCAAAGCCTGTTCTCGGTAATCCAATATCTTTTCGTGACAACAATTGTAAAGAACGTAATTTGTCGCGAGAGCGAGTAATGGCGACAGATTCATTCACACAGAATGTGCCCATCATTTCAAATTGCCTGACGATGGCGGTGCCATAAAATGTAATTGAAGCGCCAATTCTTGGTATGACTGCGTCGTAGTATGGAAGAGACTCACCATCACAACGAACAGTGGGGCGACTGCGTGTTACATCCATATAACATCGGAGTGTGTCAATAATATCAACTTCATGTCCTCTTTCTTCGCCGGCTTCTTTTAAACGACGAGTAGAGTACAGTTTGGGGTTGCGAGACAGTACTGCAATTTTCATATTGACTCCAAATTACTTCAAGATAGAAGTTTGTGGGAACAAACAAACTTGATAAGAAATCTTTATTTCTTCAAAAATAGTCCGTCAGGGATGATGTGTTTCAGGCAGGTGGCAAATGTTCATGCGCTCGAGAATTGCACGACCCGGAGATAAACCTGCGAAAACGGCTGGAAGTTTCGCTCGACAAACCTTTGATACTTTTTCGGAACCCTGAAGAAAAAGTGTCTTGTCAGACATAAAAAAAGCCCTGCAGATCAATTATCCACAGGGCTTTATATTGGTGGAGGCGGCGGGAATTGAACCCGCGTCCGCCGATTCTCAGCCTTCGGCTCTACATGCTTAGATCCGCCTTTGGATTTAACTCAGTAACGACCCAGCGGTCGGGGTTCTACTGAGCGATCCTGTTAAGTTTTAGCTGGCCAGCCACAGGCATACCGGGCCTCGCGAGTCTACTTACGGTGACAGTCCAAAAACCGGCCAGTAGACGAGCCGGAGAGACTGGAAGACTCGTAGGGTTTAGCTACGATTAAGCTGCAAGTGCGATCTCTTCTTGATCGAAGAGTTCGTTTTGAGCGTCTCCAAGAGCTACCAGGTTGGCAACTATAAGGTTTGTAGTGTTTTGATTAACGAGAACCACTACGTCCTCGGCATGCACCTAAGGTTTCGATACCGTCGTCGAATCCAGATCGCCCCCGGATCAAAACTTCATTGGATCATTTAGTTATAGGCCATCTATAGAAGTAAGACAATTTTTTATATATCTCGCTCCCATCTCTTATTGTTCCAGCAGCACCTGGCGCACAGAAGTCCGGCTATCCAAATTACCCCAGAATCTCTTTGATTTTAGAAATGTAATACAAAGGCAGGACTCTGGCAGCAGGGTCATCCAGTGAGCCTGTTGAACCAATCAGCTTGAGTGTTGTATTTGGGCTATATCGCTGGACATAAGTTTGCAGCGATTTGGCTCGAGTCCTTTTGCCACTTTTTACTTCTACAGGTACGATGTCACCTGCTTCGGTTTTATACAGAAATTCGATTTCACTTCTGGCGTATTCCCATGAATAGGTTGGCTTGCCGATCAGGGTGATGAGTTCGTTTTGTATGAAGTTTTCTGCGATAAAACCCTTGTAGTGATACTTCTGATCCCGATGCTCCTTGTAGTTGATCTGCAGCATGTGTCCCAGTAAGCCAATATCGAATAAAAACAGTTTGAAGATATTTTCTTTGGCCAGTGGTTTAAGGGGGGAGTCAGGCTTGCAGTCTATGGGGTGACACTTGGAGATCAGTCGGCAATTTTCCAGCCAGTTAATGGGGCCCGCCAGCTCTTTGTAGCGACTTTTTTTCTCTAAAACGTCTTTGAACTTAAACCGTTTAACTGAGTCGTCCATGGTATTGGATAACTGAACTGGCACATTTTTAAAAATTGCCTGTATATGTTGTGCAGAAAGTTTATCGGAGTACTTTCCGAAATCGCGCTCATAACCCGAGAGAAGTGAAGTATGTATTTGTTGGACTGTCCGGGTTCTTTCAGTGATGTCTTTATCAATCTCAAACCAGGCCTTTACTGCTTCTGGCATCCCTCCAACAAAGTAATAGTCAATAAGCAAACTGAAGAGCTTTTCATGAGCTACCTTACCCAGATTCATTTGTTCAAAAGCTTTAAGCAGAGGCGGTTGATTGGAGGCCAGGAGGAATTCCTCAAATGTCATTGGGTAGAGTTCAAGCCATTCCACCTTACCAACGGGAAATGAATCCAGAAGACCAATATTTGACCCCGATGCACAGAGATACATATGAGGACACTGTTCAGCAAAAAACTTCAGGGAGTGAAGGGCCGCCAGACACTCTCCAACCTCATCAAAAATGATGAGATCCTTTTGCCTGTCAATGCTGATGTTCAGTTCAATCTCGATATTGGTGATAATATCGTCTGGTTTGAGAGAGTCGGCAAACAGGTTCGCCAAACCGGTCTGCTCAAGAAAATCCAGGCGTATGACTTGTTCAAAGTGTCCACCGAACAGTGTTTCAAGGAGAAAAGATTTGCCCGTTTGCCTTGCACCATCAAGCAGAACAGGCTTTCTTGAGGGGCTTTGCTTCCAATCAAGCAGTTTTTTCAGCAACAATCTTTTCATGGGTTATGTCGGATTTTTGATCGTTCTTCAATAAAGTGTAGGTGTATACACTTTTATGCGCAATAAAGTGTATTTTTATAACATTTTATTGCGCATAAAAGTGTTATAACAGTTTTTTTGCGTGACCAACATTCTGTCCAAAAGATCAGGCATGAAGGTAGATCTGTCATTAGTTCGCTGCAGACAAAGAGAGCATGACCCTCAGAGATTCATTCGATATGCACCCGCCATTTCACGCCCGCTTCACTTTATGCTATTTTCCCACGACCCTGACGATCAGGAGCCTGTCCGAGTCTGACAGAAAGGACTCACCCGCAAATGATACGGGTAGAAAACGGTGGCCTTTGTCCCGTCACATTCAGCAAACTGCGCTGTTTCAAGCCCATAAACCAGTCTGGTGACAGGTTATTCAATGACCATACAAGAAAAACTACCCAACACACTGACGTCAGCAAGCCCTCTGTCGTCTGAGGTATCTAAACAGCCTGCCAGGTCGCTTAAAATCTGTCTGCTGTGTTATCGAAGTCATCCTTTCGTGGGCGGTCAGGGCATCTACCTCAAATACCTGAGCAAGGCTCTGGTCGAAGCTGGCCATCAGGTGGATGTTATTTCCGGCCCTCCCTATCCGGATCTTGATCCCCGGGTGGGACTGATTGAAATCCCCAGTCTGGATCTGTTCAGCCAGGAAAGTCATGTCACAGCCCTGAGACCCAGAAACCTGAAATCCTGGTCTGATTTTTTTGAATGGTGGGCCATGCTGACCGGAGGCTTTGCCGAGCCCTACACATTTACCCGTCGTGTCGTGAAATATCTGCACAAAAACGGTCATGACTACGACATTATTCATGACAACCAGAGTCTGGGCTATGGCCTTCTGGACCTGCAAAAACAGGGTATTCCTGTTGTCGCCACCGTCCATCACCCCATAACCCGGGACAGACAGTTGGCTCTGGATGCCGCGCCTGACTGGAAGCACCGTCTGTTGACTCGTCGCTGGTATTCCTTCCTGACCATGCAGGGCAAAGTGGTTCGTAAACTGAAGCACATTGTCACTGTTTCGGAGCAGTCCCGGGGGGATATTGCTGAAGCCTTTGAGCGTCCAGCTGACGACATTAGTCTTATTTATAATGGGATTGATACCGAAGTCTTCAGTCCTCAACCCCATATCGAACGCAAGCCGTTCAGAATTATGACAACAGCCTCTGCGGACCAGCCTTTGAAAGGTTTAAAACACCTTCTGGAAGCCATGGCTTTGTTAAAACCGGACTATCCTGAGCTGGAACTGCTGGTGGTAGGCAAACTGAGAGCAGGTGGTCAGACAGAGCGGCAGTTGAAACAACTGAATCTTGGTTCAGTGGTAACTTTTGTGTCCGGCATTTCCACTGAACAAATGGTGGAATACTATTCCCAGGCCGCCATTGCTGTGACCCCTTCACTCTATGAGGGTTTTGGGCTGCCGGCCGGAGAAGCCATGTCCTGTGGATGTGCGGTAATTTCTTCAGACGGAGGAGCTCTCCCTGAAGTTGTGGGAGATGCTGGCCTGATTGTCCGGGCTGGCAACAGCAAAGCCCTGGCACAAGCCTTGCGGACACTGTTGGAAAACCCTGAACAGCGGATGAAATACGGCCAGCTTGGCCGACAACGAATTCTGGATACCTTCTGCTGGAAACTAGCCGCCAGACAGTTCAGCCAGTATTACCTGAACCTGTTGGATACTGAACAAGAACCCGAAGAATTAAAAGCCACAATCGCTGCCGATGCAGAGCCTGACCAGCGAACCGCTGTCAGCGGGTGATGCCAGAGGATAACTGAAACAATATGCAAACCATAGATTTTAATCGTCTGAAGTTACGCAGTGGCGATAAAGTGCTGGACGTGGGTTGCGGTGAGGGCCGTCACTCCATCGCAGCCTGGCTGAAGGTCAGAGTGGATGTGACAGGTTTGGACCTTTGCGAAAAAGACTTGCAAACAGCCCGTGACAGGCAGCAGGAGTCTGAACAATTTCTGCAGGGGGCAGAAGACGGTCGCAGTCTTCGTTTTATTCAGGGCAACGCTCTGGAATTGCCTTTTGAAGACGACACGTTCGACAAAATAATCTGTTCCGAAGTGTTGGAGCATATTCCCGATTACCTGGGGGTGCTGGCCGAGATCAAACGGGTATTGAAGCCCGATGGTTTGCTGGCAGTCAGTGTGCCCAGAGCCTGGCCGGAAGAGATCTGCTGGCGACTGAGCAAAGCATACCATGAGGTGGAAGGTGGCCATATTCGCATCTTCAACGCCACGCATCTGCGCCATGATATCGAATCGCTTGGCTGGCGTCGTTATTCACGACACTGGGCTCACGCCCTGCACGTTCCCTACTGGTGGCTGAAGTGCTGGAAATGGGAACAGCCCTCTAAACTGGTCGATCACTATCACAAACTGCTGGTATGGGATCTTATGAAAAAGCCGAAGGTGACCCGCATTACCGAAAAGCTGCTTGATCCGGTCATGGGAAAAAGTGTCGTGATGTACTTCGAGTGGGAGTCAGGCAGAGGTAAATCCAACGATACCAACAAGGAGGTCTGTTATGGATAGCCTGCTGCTGACCAAAGGCCTGTTCCCAAGAGATTTTCTCAACAAAACGGCAGAGCACATCCTCTCTGTACAGCAGGAAGATGGCAGCATTCCCTGGTTTACCGGTGGCAAGCTGGACCCCTGGGATCATACCGAAGCGACCATGGGACTGAGTATTATTGGTCATTATTCTGAAGCTGAAAGCGCCTATGGCTGGCTGCGAAAAGAGCAGCTGGAAGATGGCAGCTGGTTCGCCAACTATCAGGACGGCAAGCCTCTATACAGTGATAAGCGAGAAACGAACTTTGTCGCCTATGTGGCGACCGGTGTCTGGCATCACTATCTGATTACTGAAAATATCGGGTTTCTGGAACTGAACTGGCCCATGGTCGAAAGTGCCATCCAGTTTGTACTACGACAACAGTCGTTTACTGGTGAGATTTACTGGGCGGTCATGGAAGATGGTGAGCCACACAAAGATGCGCTGATTACAGGCTGCTCTTCGGTTCTGAAAAGTCTCGAATGCGCCATTCTGATCGCTCAAGCGCTGAACAGGAAGGTTGAGCCATGGCTCAATGCCTGGCAACAGTTGGGGCAGGCTCTGAAATTCCATCCCGAGTACTTCGACCGCACCTGGGAAAGCAAAGAGCGTTTTTCCATGGACTGGTTTTATCCCATTCTGGCCGGTGTCTTCCGTGGTCAGGAAGCCCGTGACCGAATCCAGACATTCTGGGACAAGTTTGTACGTAAAGACATGGGCTGTCTCTGTGTCAGCGATCAACCCTGGGTCACCATCGCTGAATCCTGCGAGCTGACCATGGCGCTGCTGGCTGCCGGTGAAAAGCAGAAAGCCACTCAGCTCTATAGCTGGTTGCACAACTGGCGTGACAGTGATGGCGGCTATTGGACAGGCTATCAATACGTTGAAGAGGTGATCTGGCCGCAGGAAAAAACGACCTGGACTGCCGGTGCTATTTTGCTGGCAGCCGATGCTCTGACCGAACACACAGCCGCTTCCCGTCTGTTTCTGGAATCGAGTCTGGAGATAAAACCGGAAGTGGAACTGCCAGAAACCGAAGAAGCTCTGGCAGCAGTCAACAATTAAAGGCGGCGGAAAAGCCCCAAAGTGTTGACCATGGGCAGCTCTTCAAACAATCCGGAGGCTTTCGCCAGCTTCCAGATATTGTAAGGCGCCTGCCCACCGTCTTTCGGATCGGGGAAGATATCGTGTATGGCCAGAATGCCGCGGGGCTTGATAAAGCTGACCCAGCTGCGAAAATCTGTCCGGGCGGCTGCTTCACTGTGACCGCCGTCAATAAACACCATGCCCAGAGGCGTGGCCCAGTGACGGGATGCTACCGCTGAAGGTGCAACAACAGGGACAACCGTATCTTCCAGTTTGGCTTCGCGCATTGTGGTTCGGAACGCTTTAAAGCTATCCATCTGTTGAATGCTGGCATCGTAGAGGTCACTGTCATGGTACTCTTCTCCCAGCTGGTGCTCTTCTGAACCCCGGTGGTGATCGACGGCGTAGAGCACACTGTTATTTTGCTGACAGGCAACACCCAGGTAGACCGTAGACTTGCCACAGTAACTGCCAATTTCCAGACAGGGGCCCAGCTGGCTGGCTTTCAGGGCGAACTGATAAAGTGCTTCACCTTCATCCGGTGCCAGAAAGCCTTTAACCGAATCGATATTGAGTGGCAGTTTTAGAGGCATAGCTTGTAAAAGACCCGTTTGTAAAAGACCTGTCTGTAAAAAGGTCGTTCGTTTTTTTCAATTTATACGTCGGAAGTAGTTCAGTCAGATGACTGGCTGCAAAGGCATAATAACAAATCAGGCTTGGACAGTGCGTAAAAATCATAAACCTTTCTGGATCAAGGTGCTCTCAGACCGCTGGCAGCGGTTTTATATCCGGCACTTTTTCAGCAAACATTTTGAACATCTGGGCGAACACCCCATGGTGGTTCACCCTTCTACTGTCAATGTTCATGGTGCCGGTATTTCCATTGGTCGTTTTGTCCACCTGATCAGTATCCGCCATAACCCGGTCAGTCTTTCCACCTGGAGCGGCCGGGGAATCCAGGGTGATATCAAAATAGGTGATCATTGCCTGATATCTCCGGGAACTACAATATCTTCAGCAGCCAGCATTACCATTGGTGACAACTGTATGTTAGCCGCCGATTGCTACATATCCGACAGCGACTGGCACGGTCTCTATAACCGTCTGCGCCCCTTCCGTTGCAGCAAACCTATTGTGCTGGAAGATAATGTCTGGGTAGGGCATGGTGCAAAAGTTGGCAAGGGTATCACCATAGGCGAGAACAGTGTTGTGGCAGCAGGTGCGGTGGTTGTGAAAGACGTGCCTCCCAATACGGTAGTGGGAGGCAATCCGGCCAAAGTCATTAAAAAGCTGAACCCCCAACGCCGGATGCTGAAAAGAGAATTTATGTTTCGGGACAGCGATCGTTTCCTTCACATGCAGGAGGAACTGGATCGCTATGTTTTGGGGGGGAATAGCCTGAGAGGCTGGGTTCGTCACAAGCTTTTTCCCAGAAAAGGGGATTAACTTTGACGCCCCGGCAGGTTCTCATGAACAATTAGCCCGGAATCAAGCGAGTTTACAGGTCAGCCATTCTCCAGATTCCCAGCAGATCCGGCACTTCATCCTTGCCTCTCATAAAGTCATTAATGGCTGCCGCCAGGGTTGAATAATCGACTCTGCTTGCGGGCATTGAGGCAATGACGACCGGAATCGGTTTGTTATCATCAGCCGCAAAGGTAATGTTGATGAACCCCCTGGCAATGCTGACGGTGAAATACTGGTATTTGGACTGACCATAAAATGCCAGCAGGTAGACGACGTCTTCATGTTTTGCAGCGTGCTCTGTAACGGCAGCAATGATGACATCAGCCTGACTTTTGCCACTGTAATGGCTGACGACTTTTCCGGGGTCTACTTTACTTAGTTGCAGGCCAGATCCACCGGCTACGGCATTAAACCCCTTGCTCATGCCCTCGGCATTGCCGGTGTTGCTCCTTATGAGTCTTGAATCTTTGCTGTTCGAGGTAAAGCTGACGATGTCATTAACCTGGTCAGTACGTGCCTTTGAACCGATGCCCAGTAAATTAACAAGATCTTTATTGATATTGAAAATCATGGTTCTGGCATGGCTGCTTTCTATGAGCTTTCTGAAACTTCTTGCACGAGAGGGCAGGAGTGACTTAAAAGCTTTTTTAATCAGGGAAGGCGTTTTGTAAAGTAAGAGCCCGTCATCTCTGTTGCGGGATGCCTCAATGCCGGCATTAAATTGCCTGCCGAAGTCCAGCGCCTTCATGGCATCCAGAACATCCTGTGCCGTCGGTTTACTCTCGGAAGCTGACAATTTATAGGCTTCACAGAGTTTGGAAAAATTCTCCTCAGCCTTGGCTCCAAGAGCTGTATAGGCTTCAGAGAAAGCAGGGTCCACAGAGTGGTCGTTACCGATGGCTCCGGCAGCGAGCATTTGTTCATAATAAGCAGAATTGCCGACCACTAAAGCAGTCTCGGGATAGGCGCCCGATACGCTCAAACCGTAGGCTGTGGAAACCATATCAATCATTCCCTGATTGATTTCTTCCGCTGGAGCTTTAAGTGGCAGGGCCAGAATCAATAGAATTGTCCATAAATACTTCATAATGGTACCTCCTGATAGTAAATCCGTTTAATAATTTAGACACGACTAAGGGTGAGAAAGTTCCTCTTGCCCCAGAAGGCATTAAAGGTAAGGATGTAGGCAGATACTTGCGAAGGTTCTATGAAAACCTATTCAACACTGAGGCTCATCCTCGGAGACCAGCTATACGCTGGCCATAGCTGGTTCAGTAACAAAGAGCCGGATACCCTCTATCTGATAGCAGAGCTCTATCAGGAAGCCTCCTATGTAAAGCACCATGTACAAAAGATCTGTGCCTTCTTTGCAGCGATGGAAGCCTTTGCTGCGGCACTGGCAAAGTCCGGCCATGAGGTTTTGCATTTAACCCTCGATGAGACGGCTCAATACGAGGATTTGCCATCCCTTCTGCGAGCGCTGGTCAAAACCCACGGGATCAAGCGGTTTCAATACCAGAGAGCCGATGAATACCGGCTTCTGAGGCAGTTGCAGGACATGAATATCGGTGTCCCTGTCCAGGAAGTCGATAGCGAACACTTTCTACTGCCGTTTGATGAGCTTTCGAGCTATTTCTCTCAGGGCAAAGCCACAAGGATGGAGCACTTTTATCGCAAGATGCGAAAGCGATTCGACATTCTGATGGACGGCGATCAGCCAGAAGGCAGACAGTGGAATTATGACCAGGAGAACCGTAACTACTTCAAAGCCAGTGATCTTGAAGAGATCCCGGAGCCACTGGTGTTCAGTAATCCGGTGACAGGCATTCTGGAAAGGCTGAACAGACAAAATATTCAATATTTTGGTAAAGCCACTCCCGAGCTGATCTGGCCGATTACGAGGCAGCAGTCACTCAAACAACTGCGTTACTTCTGTCAACACGGATTGCCGCGGTTCGGGCAGTTTCAGGACGCTATGACTCACCGGAGTGATAAAAAATGGAGCCTCTATCACTCTCGTCTGTCCTTTGCCCTGAACAGTAAAATGCTGACCCCAATGCAGGTGATTCAGGCCGCAGTCAGAGCCTGGCGAGCAGACCCCGAGTCCATCTCCATTGCCCAGGTGGAAGGATTTGTCCGACAGATTCTTGGCTGGCGGGAGTACGTTCGGGGCATTTACTGGGTCAACATGCCAGAATATTCCTCACTCAACTACTTCAAGGCTCAGCGTGCATTGCCGGACTTTTTCTGGACCGGCGAAACCCGAATGACCTGTCTGCAGGAGGCGATTGGTCAGTCTCTGGATTATGCCTATGCCCACCATATCCAGAGATTGATGATTACCGGCACATTCTGTTTGTTGGCAGGAATCGACCCCGGTCAGGTTGATGAGTGGTACCTGGGCATTTATGTGGACGCTATTGAGTGGGTCGAACTCCCAAACACCCGTGGCATGAGCCAGTTTGCAGACGGTGGTTTGCTGGCTTCAAAACCCTATGCCGCCAGCGGTAACTACATCAACAAGATGAGTGACTACTGCAAAAGCTGTCACTACGACGTGAAGCGAAAAACCGGTGAGCGGGCCTGCCCATTCAACAGTCTTTACTGGCATTTTATGGTGAAACACAGAGAGCAACTGAGCAAGAACCCCAGAATCGGTATGATTTACAAGAACTGGGACAAACAGTCCGGTGATGAACGGGCAGTTATTACTCATCAGGCAGAGGTGTATTTGGGGGAAATAGACGAGCTTTAGCAAAAACGCCTTAAACCCTTGCCCAGCCGAACATGTTAGAGCTTTTGTATTGGCTAAGGCTGGCCCACTCGCCGCCTGACCAGTAACGATTGATTTAAATAGCGATGCTGGGCTGATGAATGTGTATCCATTTCAAAATCCCCGGTCAATTCGTAAACTGCCCAACCGGAGGAAAAGTTATCCAGTTCAGTTTGGTTATTTTGCATAAAAGCTGTGGCTTTTCTGGCACTTTTAAACGCCAATCCACCGGGATATAACCCCCAGAACATAGGTCCAAACTTGATGATATTTTTCCCTTTCGACAGGGCGCTCTGATAGCTGGCATCACCAATGGTAAATACGGGGTGGGTAATATCCTCTCTCGCCAATGGGCTGAACGAATCCATTACCCCAAACCAGACAATGGCAGCCAGGACAGCGGTCAGGATGATGAGGTACTTGGCAAATTTCATAAAGAGTGAGATCTGTTATTGGTTGATCAGCCTCCCAAGTCTCCGAAACAGGGTGCCGTTGAGTCCATTCTGGCACAACCTGAAGAGACCATTATTGATTCAGCCGACCGGTCACACCAAAATAGGCTCTATAGGGCAAAATTCTGAGCATTCCCATCATCATGCCAAACACCTTCGGAAATCGAATTTCAAAATGTTTGCCATTTAAACCGCGCAGAATAGCTTCTGCTGCTGGCTCAACATCCATCAGAAAAGGCATTTCAAAGGTGTTTTTATCCGTCAGAGGGGTTTTTACAAATCCCGGGTTGATCAGTTTGATATCCACACCTTTCGGTTTCAGATCCGTATACAGGGACTCAGCCATATTGATCAGAGCTGCCTTGCTGGCCCCATAAGCGGCGGCAGCAGGTAAACCACGATAGCCGGCCAGCGAGGCATTAATCGCCAGGGTTCCCGACTGCTGGTTCACCATCATGGGGATTAACGCATCCAGACAATGACAGACGCCCATCACATTCAATTCGAAGTGTTGACGCATATGGGTGGATCTGAAATCCACGCCTGCTGTTTTGATAAATGTGCCTGCATTCAATACGGCAATATCCACCTGACCAAAGCGGCTCATAATCTCCTCGGCTACTCGCGTCACCTCATCCTGACGGGTCACGTCGGCAGGCAAAGGGATAATAACTCCCTCCAGATCAAGCGCTTCGTTCTGTAGCCTGTCCAGATTGCCGAAACTTCGCGCCGTAGCTATGACCGTGCCACCTTGACGGGCCATCATTAAAGCCAGCTGGCGACCGATTCCCTGACTGGCACCGGTAATCCAGATTACCTTGTTTTTCAGAGATGGGAGTTTCTTCATTTTTCCTTCTCTGATTCTGTATTCGAAAGCTGCAGTTTTTCCAGCGATGATGCACTGATCAGCGAAGCATCTTTACTGAAATAGAAGGTCAGGGTGCCCAGCCTGAACCCCCATTTGCTGACATCAGCAATATTGAGAATCTGGCCATTTTCCTGCAGGAACAGCCAATCATCAAATTTCACCCGCCAGTTGATTCCCTTGATGGGTAAATTCATTTCATAGGTCCAGTTAAAGGTGTTGCCCTGACTGCTGCCTGTGGCCAGACCGATCAAATCATCTGCCTGACCTTCGTAGTGGCTGTCATCCAGTGTTTTTATTTTCCAGAGCCGGTTGGATGCAGTGCCATCGTCATAAATAAAGTCCTCATCCAGTATTAGTGTATTGTCTTCTATTCGACCTTTCATGATGACTTCAAAGTAGTTCCGCACTTTACCAAAGCGATCAACAAACTCTCCCCAGGCATAGGTGGTGCCCTGGAAATATTGTTCAATGGTTAGAACAGGTTGGTCCTGCCTGTATCGCTTCTGTATTGCTTCCCGCATAACTAAGACCTCCCTGCCTGCTTCATATACCGGGCTTACTGATTCGATAAAGTCTCACGTCAATGCTGTCCTGCTTAAAGCCGGCTTCACAATAAGCCAGGTAGAACAACCACATACGTTTAAAATGTTCGTCAAAGCCCAGAGTCACAATCTCTGGCCAGTGTTGCCTGAATGATTGGGCCCAGATTGAAAGTGTTCTGGCGTAATCACGGCCAAAGGAATGAGTGTTCTCGATATTCAGGCCTGCCTGATGACACTGGTCGTGGATCACCTGGTCTGTCGGGAGCATGCCGCCCGGGAAGATATAACGCTGAATAAAGTCGGCTTCCGCCCGATAATCGCTGAAGCGCTCTTCATCAATGGTAATCACCTGAATCACCGCCACTCCGCCAGGCTTGAGGGCATCAAACACTTTCCGGAAATAAATGGGCCAGTGGTTCTCTCCCACGGCCTCTAACATCTCTATGGAGACAATGCGGTCGTACTGTCCCTGGATATCCCGGTAATCCTTTAGCTGAAAGTTAAAACCGGCATCCTGCTGAAGCGAATCACGGGCAAACTGTAACTGCTCTCTGGACAGCGTCACTCCGGAATAATTCTGTCCTCCCTGCTGCTGTAATGAGCGGGCAAAACCTCCCCAGCCAGAACCGATTTCGAGCACGGAATGTTCTGGCATCACATCCAGCCAGTTCAGTACCCATCTGTATTTATTGGCCTGAGCCTGTTCAAGTGTTTCATCGTTGTTGCTGAACAAGGCACTGGAATAGGTCATGGAGTCGTCCAGCCACAATCGGTAAAAGTCATTGCCCAGATCATAATGGGCGGCAATATTGCGACGACTTCCTGAGCGACTATTGTTGTTTAAAAGATGACTTAATCGATTCAGTTTTCGAAATAGCCAGTTTGAGGAAAATTGCTTGTCTAACTGCTTTTCATTAAACATTCCCCAGTCCAGCAGAGCCTGCAGGTCTGGCGTATCCCAGTCGCCTTTCATGTAAGATTCTGCCAGCCCGATGATCCCCCGGTTGGCTGCCAGGAGCATGCTGAAAGGGTGATTAATTCTGACTCTGGCAATCGGTACGTCCCGTAGAGACGAACCTATTTTTATCACACTGTTCTTTTGTACTAACTCAATACGACTCAGCGAAGCCTTCTCCAACCGTTTAACCAGCCAATTAACGGCTTTGGACGATGTTTTATTGAGAAACAATTCACTTTCGCCAAGGGCATTTCCTTCGCTGTGGGCGCTTCTTTCAGCATGGAGGTTAGCTGCGCTCTGCCCGGAAGGCAATCCATTCTGCGACAGGGTTTTTCCTGAGATGTCCAACATTTACGCCCCCTGTTTCTGGTACTTTTTTTGTTCGTTCATGGTTGTTGTTTTTCCTGTGCGTTTCAGGGTGCTATTCCAGCGGTGTGTGATGCCGCGACTCCAACTGAAGAAGCGATCTTTTGGAACATGGCGAACTACCCGAACACCTTTAATGAATAGCCGGAGAGCTTCCCAATGAATGGCCAGAGTTACCTTGAAAGCCTGCAATGGCAGAACAAACAACTGCCTGAGAATGTTCAGATCACTGAGCGCCTGTCGCTCGCCCTTGAGAACTGCTGCAAATAGCTGGCCATCAGCATTATGTAGATGAATGCCAAGTTTCAGAATCTGGTCGGGCAAGCGGGCCTTGAAACGGTATTCACATTCGGTTTCAAAAAAGGGTGAAACGTGAAGTTGCTTCTTGACGGACTGGTGAAAGGTTGTTTTTTTACCCTCACTGTTTTCTATCGGTATAACGTAACTGTGTCGTTCACCAAAGGTGTTGGACACCTCATAGATAAGGGTAGACAGTTTCTGCTCTGAGTCCAGACAGTAATAGACCGTCAGAGGATTAAAGATATAGCCAAGTACTCTGGGGTAACACAACATAAAGATTTGTTCAGGTGCCGGGATGTCATATGCCAACAAAAGCCTGGTTGCCTGGGTTTTGAGACAGTTTCCGGAACCGTCAGCAAAGTCTTTTGGATGAAAAGAGAGCACATTGAATCGGCTCACTGAAAACAGCTTGAGCTCGTCATCAAGCTGATTCAGCTCATCCAGATCGATAAGCCAGGAAGCCACCCGATAACTGAAACGGTGCTTCCGGGGCCGAATACGGTTATGCATTAACTGTCCCCAATAGACCGCTGACTTCATGTCCGCCTCCCATTACTGACACTGCTGTCTGTAACCTTGTTGGTAGTGCTGTTTGTAAAATGAGAAACCGGCCTCTTCCCGATACCATGTTCGGGCCAGATCAATCTGTCATTCTGGTTTTCAACAGACCAGGGTCTTCTTTTTCCACCCAGTGCTTCGGCAACGGCCAGCCCGGATTGAAGGCCGTCTTCATGAAAACCGAAACCAAACCAGGCGCCACAGAACCATGTACGATTACGGCCCTGTAACTCCCATAATCTTGATTGTGCCTCCAGAGCATTTCGATCAAACACAGGGTGGTCGTAGAGGTAGCAACCATGAATAGATTCAGGCTCTATGGAAGGGTTGAGAGTGACAAACAGAGGAAGACCTTCCAGATGCTGAAGACGATTCATCCAGTAAGTGACGGAAGGACCCTCATTGCTCTGGGTGCCAAAATAGTTCCAGCTCGCCCAGGCTCTTTTTCGTTTAGGCATCAGTCGTTCATCACTGTGCAAAATAGCCCGATTACGCTGGAAACTGAACGATCCTAACAGTAATTGTTCCAACTCACTGGGTTCACTCAACATCGCCAGAGAAGTATCTGCGTGACAGGCCATAACAACATGATCAAACTCATGAGTATCGCCCTGCAAGTCAGAAATGATAACCCGGTCTGCATGGCGCTTGACCTTTCGAACACAGCGATTTTTGATGGCCAGGCCGTCCATGTCATCCAGAATGCGGCGAACATATTCTTTGCTACCGCCATTGACAGTTTGCCATTGAGGACGATTTGTCAGCTGGAGTAAGCCGTGATTCTGGCAAAAACGCATAAAAGCCAGGGCGGGATAATCCAGCATTCGATCGGATGGCGTTGACCAGATAGCCGCTCCCATTGGCACCAGGTGATCATCCATAAAACGTTGGCTGTAGCCCCGACCTGTGAGCAGTTCCCGGAGCGTGACTGATGGGTCCAGCTGTTTCATTAATTTGGCACTGGACCGATAGAACCGGAAAATATCCAGCAACATTTTCAGAAATCCGGGCTTAACGGCATTCAACCTTTGGGCAAACAGTCCATTCAGGTCTGTTCCGGAATATTCAGTCTGTCCTTTATTCATGGATACCGCAAAAGACATATCCGTATTGGTGACAGGTACATCCAAATGGTCAAAAAGAGCTGTTAGATTGGGGTAAGTTTTATCATTGAAGACAATAAAACCGGTATCCACGGGTATAGACTGGTCATCATCCTGAACCATCACCGTGTTACTGTGACCTCCAAAACGATCATCTTTTTCAAATAGAGTGACTTGATGCTGCTTGGACAGTAACCAGGCGCTGGAAAGCCCACTGATGCCTGATCCAATTACAGCAATGCTGAGTCCTTTAGCTGTCATAGGGCGACCTGTAAACATAATCTTCAAGATTTTTACGCTATAACGATTTATTTGGATCACTCACTAAAAAATCGGAATCCAGATGATCCAAACGACATTTCATAGCGTAAAGAGAGACAAATGAGCTGGACACACGATACTCTCATGATAAGTCCATCTACGAACAAGACCACAATGGATTCAGAAAACAGTCACTCTGAAATGCCAGACAAGCTCAAGCAGTCATTGGTTGATCTGGGCCGCTATCGGGACAAACAAACGTTTGCGCTCCTGTACAGTTTTTTTGCACCCAGACTCAAAAGACACTTGATGACTAAAGGCGCACACGGAGAAATGGCTGAAGAGCTGGTTCAGGAAACCATGCTCTCTGTCTGGAGACATTGCAAAAGTTACGACCCCGAGAAATCTACGGCGTCCACCTGGATCTTCAGGATTGCACGCAACCTCTGGATTGATCGGTTGAGAAAGGAAAAAGCGGACTTGATGACGCCGTTAGATAATTATCCGGAAAGCCATTTTGAGCCAGCCATGGCGGAGCTTGATTCAGAAAAGATCAAGTCCGCTCTCAAGAGCCTGCCTCAACAACAGGCTCAGTTGGTGTACAAGGTCTACTACGAAGGAAAAAGCCACCGGGAAATTTCTGAAGACATGGACATGCCTCTGGGCAGTGTCAAGTCAGGCTTGAGACTGGCTTTCAACAAACTTCGTAGTCAGGCGGGAGGGTTAAAATGACTACACATCATCCTGACCTCAGCACCCTGATGAGCTACTCTGCGGGCAGTCTGCCTGATGCCATTGCTACTGTGGTTGCTGCTCATCTGAGTGTTTGCAGTCATTGCAGACAACAGGTTCAGGAAGCTGAACAAGTCGGTATCAGTTTACTGGAAGAGTTAGAACCAGCACCCATGTCTGACCATGCTAAAGACGACATTCTTGCCCTGCTTGATGAGATTGAGCAGGCTCCCGTCAGTAGCAGAGAGGAGCGGGATGTTCCGGTTGATGCCGATATACCGGCTCCTTTCAGACCCTTGCTCGGCTATTACCTGGACGATCTGCATTGGCGGTACATGGCTCCGGGCCTGAAGCAATTCTTACTGCCAGCGTCTGGTGGCAGCAACCTGCGGTTGTTAAAGATCGCACCTGGCACCTGCATGCCTTCCCACGGGCATACCGGCTCAGAACTTACCATGGTATTGAGAGGTTCCTATTCGGATGAGCTGGGTCGATTCTGCGCTGGAGATGTAGCCGATCTGGACCCGGACGTTCAACATCAACCGGTGGCAGACACAGGCGAAGACTGCATTTGTCTGATTGCCACTGATGCACCTTTACGATTCAATGGTCTCGTTCCCAGGCTTCTGCAACCCTTCTTCCAGCTTTGAGTTGAGTCATTTTACAGTCAGTCTTCCGGGATGCATGGGTTATCCACACTCTTTGCATTCCGACGACTGAATCTAAACGACAGCCTTAAACTATCTACATAAATAGTTGGTTGTTTTTTGATCAGTTGACAAAAAAACCGTTTAATGAGGCTTCCAGATGTATCCAGAAAGAAGTCACAAGGTTATCCACAATATTTGTGGATAATGAAACATAACTGTCATCATCGTGCAGATATGACGTGGTATTCCAGCAATCCCCGGTGTTGCATCCAGCGGATAAACCAGACCAGCAGCCGCAAACGAATCCAGACTTTTGGACGGGTAACAGGCGACAGTTGACGATAGTGCTGCGAGAACCAGAAGCAGAAGCCCGAAAGAACATCCTGGCTGATGTCCAGACACTCAACTTTTTCAAAGCCCGCTTCTTTAAGATGGAATTCATACTTTTGCCGAACCATTAAGCCTTTCACAGAAATACCACAGGGTCTTGCCAGCAGGTTTACCATTCTTCGTTCCATGGGATTCCTGAAAGGGCGGCTGAGTATCATATCGGTCAGGGTAAGGCTGCCGCCATCCTTAAGGACTTTTCTGGCGTTGTTGAAAAAACGCGATTTGTTATCAAACTGGTAAGCGCAATCAAGGGCCAGCAATTTGTCAAAAGAATCAGCCTCCAGCTTCGCCAGCTCCAGCTCGTGGCCTCTTACCAGCTTCAGCTGGTCATAGTGATCACACTGGTCCTGGGCGCCTGCCAGCAGTTGCTCTGTTTCTGCCAATGCGGTGAGTGAATCAACCTGATAATAATCGAGCCAGACCAAAAGCTGATCGTTGCTGGAGAAACCCACATCCAGCACCTTATCCTGATTGGAGAGGCAGGCTTTATCGGCAAGCAGACCTGCCAGCTCGGAACAGGCATGACCATAATCGGAAGTCTCGCGCCAATAACCGATCAGCCTCCAGCCGGAGGAAGTTGATACACCACTGTTCAAAAGCCACTGATCAGCCAGCATGCCACGCTCTCCATTAGAAGGGGGCCACCAGATATTGACGATCAGACTGATCAGCTGGGACAAAAGTCCTGACATTACCAGCCAAGTTAACAGGATGCCTGAAAGAAATGCGAAGATGGTCATAGAATATAAATTATTAATTCCTTTGGATAAGCCTGTATGTCCGCACAGAGCTCGGGCAGTTAGCTGATAATAGTGAGATCCTTCTTCTATTGCCAGCGGCAAACCGGGAGGCCATAGCCGTTTGCTGACGGACACTGTCACTATCAACAGGGAAGTATGGAGCACCTCTGATAACCAAACAGGCACATTTGTGTAATAATTGGCGGTTTATCTTTTAAATGATGTATAGGCTGTCTGGTCAGGCAGATCGCCAAGGGGGAGCTAGGTTATGCTGATAACGTCTAATGTGACCATGCAATTCGGGGACAAACCCCTCTTTGAAGATATCTCCGTCAAGTTTGGCGACGGCAACCGTTACGGTCTGATCGGTGCTAACGGTTGTGGTAAGTCCACCTTGATGAAAATTATCAGTGGCGAACTGGAACCCTCTGCCGGCAATGTCAGCTACGATCCCAACGAGCGTATTGCAAAGCTGAACCAGGATCAGTTTGCCTATGAAGAAAACACGGTGATTGATACCGTGATCATGGGCCATGCCGAACTCTGGAAGGTCAAGGAAGAGCGTGACCGCATTTATGCCAAGGCTGACATGACAGAAGAAGAAGGTATGCGTGTCGCAGATCTGGAAGTTCTGTTTGGTGAAATGGACGGTTATTCCGCCGAAGCCCGTGCCGGTGAACTGCTGCTGGGCCTGGATATTCCTCTGGAGCAACACTATGGTCCAATGAGTGCTGTTGCCCCGGGCTGGAAGCTCCGTGTTCTGTTGGCTCAGGTATTGTTTGCCGATCCGGACATCATGCTGCTGGACGAACCCACCAACAACCTGGACATCAATGCGATCCGCTGGCTGGAAGGGGTACTCAAGCAGCGCGACTGCACCATGATCATTATTTCCCACGACCGTCACTTCCTGAACAGTGTCTGCACCCACATGGCTGATCTGGACTACGGTGAGCTGCGAACGTTCCCGGGTAATTACGACGAGTACATGATTGCGGCTACCCAGGCTCGTGAGCGTATGCAGGCTGATAATGCCAAGAAGAAAGCCCAGATTGCGGAGCTCCAGAGTTTTGTCAGTCGCTTTTCTGCCAATGCTTCCAAAGCCAAACAGGCGACCTCCAGGGCCAGGCTGATCGACAAGATCAAGCTCGAAGAGGTTAAACCTTCCAGCCGACAGAATCCGTTTATCCGTTTTGAACAGGAAAAGAAACTGTTCCGCAATGCGCTGGTGATGGAAAAAATGTCCCAGGGTTACCAGGACAACATGCTGTTCAACGACGTTGAACTGATGGTTGAAGTGGGTGAGCGCATTGCCATCATTGGTCAGAACGGTATTGGCAAGTCCACACTGCTGCATACTCTGGCCGGTAAGATGGCACCGAAGGGAGGCACTATCCAGTGGTCAGAAAACGCTGATATCGGTTACTACGCCCAGAACCACAGCGACGAGTTCGATAAGGATATGAACCTGTACGACTGGATGAGTCAATGGATGAACGAAGGCGACGATGAGCAGGTGATCCGTGGTGTTCTGGGCCGTATGCTGTTCTCCCAGAGCGACATCAAAAAGTCCGTCCGCGTTATTTCCGGTGGTGAGCAGGGCCGTATGTTGTTCGGCAAACTGATTCAACAAAAACCGAACGTATTGCTGATGGATGAGCCGACTAACCACATGGATATGGAATCCATTGAATCTCTGAACCTGGCGTTGGAAAACTATCCGGGCACACTGATCTTTGTCAGTCATGATCGTCAGTTTGTATCGTCTCTGGCGACCCGCATCATTGAAATCACAGAAAATGGCATCGTCGATTTCCACGGAACTTATGACGATTACCTGCGCAAGCAGGGGGTTGTTGAAGAATAAGTGATTAATGGGGCAGAGGGTCTCTGCCCTTATCATGAATGAATGGTTTATTCGATACCCAGCAGCTCCACATCAAAGATCAGCGCAGAGTTGCCGGGGATTTTACCGG
This sequence comes from Endozoicomonas sp. ALD068, assembly GCF_049310145.1. NCBI lineage: Bacteria > Pseudomonadati > Pseudomonadota > Gammaproteobacteria > Oceanospirillales > Endozoicomonadaceae > Endozoicomonas > Endozoicomonas sp. ALD068. Next base: position 4,325,565 of record NZ_JBLYNU010000004.1, on the reverse strand, counting down.
CACCCCCGCTGCCGTACGCCAGATTGGCAGGAATAAACAGTCGGAACTTGTCGCCTACCGACATCCGTTGCAGACCTTCGGTCCAGCCCGGAATCACCTGATTCAGTCCAAAAGAAATCGGCTGTCCACGGTCTACAGAACTGTCAAACACCTGACCATTAATTAACGTACCGTGATAGTGCACTTTCACTTTGCTGGTGGCTGTGGGGTGATCGGAATCTTCACCCTTCTCAAGAATCTTGTACTGCAATCCGGACTCTGTAGTCATCACGCCTTCTTCATTCCGGTTTTTTTCCAGAAAAGCCTGACCCTGAACCAGGGCCTCCTGAGCCAGTTGTTTTTTCTGGTCAAAGCGGCGTTTGCCCCAGAACAAGATGACAGCAATAAAAACAATGAGGATAGCAGTAGACACAAGGATCACCCGATCTGTGGATAAGTCGATGAAAAATACCTTATCCGGACAGCTAACTCAAAAATATCAGCCTCCTATCTCCGCTTCCCTGTCGGTTTCTGCGGGCTCAGGTTTGGGATTAACCAGCTTTTCCTCTTTGGGCCATTGTCCACTCTGTTTTCGGGTCCCCATAAAAAGAACAGCAACCATACCCACCAGAATCAGCCCCATCTGAACCATAAAGATCAGCATGATCAGCGGCAACATCAGTACAAACAGGCCCGTGAGAATAACGGTGCCGAGAATTGCTTTAAACGGGCTGATGGCAGCGCCATTACGCTGCTCAAAAAAAGCAGTCTTAACGTGAATGAAGTCATTTTTTAATTGATTGAGCCATTTTTCCATGATTTACCTCGATCAGGGAGGAAGTTAGTCATGGCTCAAGTGTAGAGGGTTGTGGATAAACAGATCGTGTCCGGTAGATTAAAGTTTGTTCATCGAAAAGGGTTGTGTTTTTAAAGGACAGGAGTTGCCACTGGCCGGTGAAGGACTGTTTTGACGAAGATTACTGGCTTAGTCTGATCCCCCGTTACCTCTGCTCCAGTCATAAAGCAAAATGCCAACTCGAGGTGAATATACGCATGCTGCCAGACCTCCATAGATTAAAGCACCTCTCAACGCCCTGATGTGGGGTGATCCATGGTAAATACAATACCCTGTAACAGCGCCTATGAATGCGTGTGGAGTCACAGTAAAAACAACAACTCCCGTTCCGAACAATGCCGCAAAAGTATTCACCAAGCTTTTCGGAGTGTATAAACCCCACAAAATGGTTTTTTTGCTGTAGCTGTCAGGACCAAAGTTGTCATCATCATCGCAGCAGCCATAATTGTAATTGCCATGATCACTGCTGCCACTGGAGAAGACAGCGCCTGAGAAAATAATCACATATCCAAGCATTATGACAAACAGGAAGTTTTTCATTAGATGATCTCAATGGCCATTAGTTCCTGATTGAACACGCAGGATAGCATTTGACTGAAAGCTTGCAAGCCGGGCTGCTTTGAGCGTGATTGAAAAAATTATTGAACCATCGTCCAAGCTAAGAAGGTTCTGATTGGAATCAGCATCTTTGGTGAAAAGGCAAGAAAGAAACGAAAGCTACCTTGAGAGTCAGGCAGCAGGTTATATATTGTGCAAGGAACAATAGAGGTTATCGACGCTTTAAGCCAGGGAGATTAAGAAATATACGGGTGATCTGTTTTTCTTTCAGTGCGACCCCTCTTTTACATTATCTATGCGGCAATTATAAAGCATAACGCCAGCTGCAGTTGAAAATGCACATGCTGATAGCCCTCCCAGAATTGCAGCACCCTTCAACGCCCTGATGTGGGGTGATCCAGAGAAAAAATAATATCCTCCAGCAGCGCCTAGACATGCACGTGGAATAACCCAATAAACAACAAGCCCCATTGCGTGCAATGCCAGCAAGGTCCTCCTCAAGCTTATCTCATCGTATAAACCCCACAACATGGGTTCTCGATTGTGGCTGTGAGGGACGACGTAGTCATCATTGGAGTTTTCCTCATCGTATAAACCTGACAACATGGGTTTTTGATCGTAGCTGCGAGGGACGACGCAGACGTCATTAGAGCGGGCAGTGCTTGAGAAAACACTCGTATACCCAAGCATTATTACAAACAGGTAATTCTTCATAAAGCGACCTCAATGGTAATTAATTCATGATTGGACATGAAAAAATAGCATTTGACTGAAAACTTGCAATTCTGGCTGCTTTGGGTCTGATTCAATGGATTGGAAAATTGTAAAGCAATACATTAGTTGCTTTTCTCAAAAATGAAACTAATATGTTTCTTTATAGCTAACAAAGCAACTAGTAAGTTGACAAGATGATATGGATACTTTGCTTCAGCAACTTAAAAAAAGGCGCTTGGATTTAGGTCTGAAACAAAACGACATGTTGCTGCGTGTTGGTGTTTCCCGCCAGCAATATCAGCGCCTGGAGTCTAAAGGGAATCCACGGCTTGACACGCTCCAATTGATAGCAAAGGGCTTAAATAGTGAAGTAGTGCTTATACCCAAAGAGAAGCTTGGGGCGGTTCTGACCGTCCTGGGGAGAAGCGTTAACGAAGAGCAGGAGGCAGGATCTGAAGGCGTTAGCTCAGGCCAAAGAGATCAGTCTAATTCAGTGAACAAGAAAAGCTTGTTTGATGATCCGTGGCAAGATTTGCTTGGAGATGATTCGTGAGCAACGATGTTAACGTCATTAAGCTGACACTTCATGGAGAGTGCGTGGGTTATTTGGCTGGCTACCAGAGTGGTAGGAATGTACTTTTTTTTGCCGATGAATTTAGCAGTAATATTCATCGGTCAACGTTTAGCCTGATCACCCATCCTGCATTTCCTCATTCTGATAAATTGATGTCAGAGCCTTGGGCACGAAATCAACGCTTGCATCCAACGCTATCAAATTTATTACCAGAAGGATCGCTGCGAGAACTCATTGCACAGGGATTAAAGGTGCATATTGATAATGAATTTCAAATCTTCTCTTATCTGGGGGAAGATTTGCCCGGAGCAATCATTGCCACACCATTAGAGCCAGAACACGTACCTGATGATGTTGTATCCCTTATTTCCAGAGGTCATTATCGAAATGCGAAAGTGATTAAGTTCGAAAAATTAGAACGAGAAAATAAATTTTCCCTGGCAGGCGTCCAGATGAAGTTTTCAATGGAAGAAAAGGATGGGCGTTATAACCTTTGTAAATCCGGGGTTTTAGGCGATTGGATTATAAAAACGCCATCAACAAAATATAGAGATGTTCCTGTTAATGAATATTCGGCGATGACTCTGGCATCCATAGCGGGTATTGATATACCGGAAATCAAGCTGGTTGATATGGGACAGTTGGATAACCTGCCACAAATCAATTTACCTGAAGAATCCCTTGCTTTTGCGATAAAGCGTTTTGATCGAAAAAAGAGCAGGCGAGTTCATATGGAAGACTTCGCACAAGTATTGGTGAAGTATCCCCATGAAAAATATCGCACCGCAAACTATGAACAGATTGCCAGGGTCTTGTACGAGTTTTCTGGTGATGCATTAACAGATGTACAGCAGTTCGCAAGACGACTGTTAGTGAATATTTTGTTGGCAAATGGTGACGCGCATTTAAAAAACTGGAGTCTTTTATACGAAGACAAGGTGACACCACGGCTATCTCCTGCTTATGACATAGTAACGACAAATGTGTATATCGATGGGGAGCGAAACTTTGCTTTGAATTTGGGAAAAACAAAAGATTGGTATGCTGTATCATTCTCAAACTTCAAGGCGTGGTCAGAAAAATCGGGCATACCATGGCGAGCAGTAAGGCCTCATCTAGAAGATGTAATGTATAGGGCCCGAACATTGTGGCATTCCGCTATTAAAGAACTTCCGATGAATGTGAAACACAAAGAAAAGTTAACAGAGCATTGGAAAAACTTGCATCAGGATTTCAGGCTGTAAACCTATCTTGATGAAGAAAAGTGACAGAAGGGGCAAGGCCTCATGTATTGCTCAGCGGATGGTCTGCCATCTTCCCAGCTCTCAAGACACTGCGATGGTGCTAGTGGCAATGGTGTCTACAAACTTTTTTTGCGGCAACCTTTGGTTTGTTTCTGAAGGCAAATTACAGTTATTTTTTTGATTTGCCATTTTTCTGGTCTATCAATTACTCTCCACAAAATTAAATTGTATAGACCGGATAATGAAACAGCTGTTTTTTACGACATTGCTCTTACCGCTTCTGTTGCTGTCTGTCATCTGTCAGGCAGAATCGTTGACAACACGTTTTCTTGTCGAGCATGCACAGTTATACCAGAGCTTTTCTATTAAGTGCGCCTTGAATTCATTGCAGTACACCCCGTCAGGCGATGCCGATACAAACGACTATGCATGGGCAACTTTTCCGCCTGATGACCAACTACGAAGGCTTGTTGTTTACGGGCGAAAAAAGAACTTTATCGAGTCCATTTCATGGCGATTGCTTTTCACCATCAATCCGCTGGTTGCTTACGAACTGATCCTGGCCAAAGGTGACACCGCTTCCAGCGGCAAACCTTATTCATGGATAACAGCAGAAGCGTTTGTCGCTGTTAGCTGGCTTTTAAAAAGCTACTGGAACTCCGATACACTGCTGTTTAAGCCAATGGATCAACTGGAGGCAAGTCAGGATGACTCGTTTGCAATCACCACTTTGATGCTCCCGGGACAAAAGCAACAACAAAGTGACCAACAAAAGCCGCCATCAGAATCATCCGGTCATCAAGCCTCAGGGACAAGTACCCGTGTTTCAGGCTCTATCACTAGTCGACTGTCGTCTGGATCTGGCGGCGGAAAGGAAGACCCTGAACAAAACCAGCATACTTTGGATTTAAATTGTTACGTCGGTTCCTGTTGTGGTGTTTGTGAACTCCGACAATCATCTGATAGTAGTGAGCCACTTGTTAACGCCTTTCCAGCGGAGCACAGCACTTTTTCGGCAGTCGCAAAAGCTCATGAAGTTGTGTCAGGTATTATAGGGCACATGAACTCTTTAAAAAAAATTCTGATTGAAAACGATGAGCATTATGGCGCGAAAAATCCTAACACGGATATTCAGGTATTCGAGAATGCCATCCAATTACTTGAATATCTTCAACCTTGGGATATTTCAAAAGGTGAAGATGTTAAATTCGTGCCTGATGTCTGTGGAAACTATGATTTTGGCATCAATACTTATTACCATGTTTATTATAAAGGTGATGTGTTATTCACTGTTAATGAAACTGTTAGTGAAAGAAGATTTTCAACTAAGTACAGTTGTGGAAAGTTAGCAGATATTAAAACCAGTACGTTATTTGATGAACTCTATTATGCTCCTGATGCCCCCGGGTACCAATCTGCAAAAAGTGAATTTGAGGCGTGTGCAAAATCAACTGGTTAGGTACTTAATGACGTATATTATGACCGGGTGCTGGTTCAGATTAAATAAGTTATCCAAGAGTGAGGAAAATCTGAGTTTTTTGTCTAGAATGATGTTTTCGCTTCTATTTGGGCTTGGTTATCAATAATGAAGAGTAATTGTTGTGTCTTTATTTTTGCCAGCATATTTTTTTTCAGCTGGCAGTCAGGCTGCAATTCCTTACACTTCATCATTGGTCTCTGGTTATGGTGTAGATACAATTCTGTCCTCTATCTTATCCGCCGACCCAGTTCGTATACCAAAACCTAACCTGCCTTTGATGCGCAAGACCTCGACTCTTTTATTTACATGATGATCCACATTTTGAATATATCGGGGCCGGAACCCGATTTCGTTACATTGTCTCAGTTACGCCAGTTTCCTCTGAGGTTTGCACACCTGACTCAGGGACAGCAGAATCTGAATCGGTTGCTGGAGAAAATTCCTGAAGAACGTCAAAAGGAGGTGAATCAGGTAATCGATGAAACTCGGGGCCTGTTAACCCTCAATGATGGAACTCTCCGTAACAACGTGAACCTGGCTGCTACCCTACTATGGATGAAATTGAATGTTGATTTGTTGGATGGGAACTGCCAGGGGCAGGGAAAATAAATCAGCCTTGCTTACTCTTTTGTGACACCCTCGACAAGGCGGGGAGTGTCAAAGTGCGCAGGTCGAATAATGAAACAATCGCTTTTTGCGACGCTGCTGTTCCTGCTTTTAGCGCTGTCTATTGTCTGTCAGGCAGAATCGTTGACAAGACATTTTGTTATCGAGCATACGCCAATCACTCAGAGCTTTTCTGTAAAGCACAACTTCAATCCGTTGTTGGGCAATCCGACAGACCTTGCTGACACAAACGACTGTGCAGGATCAACTTTGCCACATGATGACAAGCCAGGCAGACACGGTGTTTACGGGCTAAAAATGAACTTTAGTGAGTCCATTTCATGGCGATTGCTTTTCGTCACCAATCTGCTGGTTGCTTACGAACTGATCCTGGCAACCAATCACGCCGCTCTGAGTGGCAAACATTATTCATGGATACCTGCAGAAGCGCTTGTCACTGTCGGCTGGCTTTTAAAAAGCTATTGGAAGCCCGATTCGATGCTGTTTAAGTCAATGGGTCAGCTGGGGGTAAGTCAGGATGACTCGTTTGCGATCACCACTTTGGTGCTACCCGGACAAAGCCAACAACAAAATGACCAACAAAACCCACAATCAGAATCATCCGGTCAGCAAGCCTCAGGCTCAGGGACAACTACCCGTGTTGCAGGCTATTTCACTTATCCACTGGCGTCTGACTCTGACGATGGAAAGGAAGACCCTGAAGAAGAACAGCATACTTTTGGTTTAAATTGCTATGTCGCTGCCTGTTATGGCATTTGTAAATTCTCTCTATCATCCAACAGTAGTGAGTCTGATGAAGGGGCGCTGAATTCCGTTGAAAGTTCGACAAGCCAAAGTCATCACGCGATGAAAGAAAAACAACGCTCTCAGCCACGCGCCGATAAGGCTATTGCAAAAGTAGAGAGACAAGCTAAGAAAAGAAAAAAAGAGAAACGGAAAAAGGAGAAAAAGAAAAAGGAGAAAAGGAGAAAGGAGAAAGTGTCAAAAAAACGCAGGTTTGAGGAAGTAGATGAGCATGTTGACGCCTCTTCTGACACTGAACAATCGAAGCGTAGGCGTACTTCTTCGACCGCTTCAAAAGCTCATAAAACTGTGCCAGGCATCATAAAGCATATGAACAGGTTAAAAAAAATCCTGACTGAAAACGATGAGCACTATCGCGCAAAAAAACCTAACCCGAAGATTCAGGTATTCGAGAACGCCATCCAATTACTTGAATATCTTCAACCTTGCGATATTTCAAAGGGCGAAGATGTTCATGACGGGAATAATATTTGTTCATGTTGTGAAGGTTATAGCAGTACTCATTATCGTGTCTATTACAGGGGTGAAGTGTTATTGACTGTAACTCAAACTGTTAGTGAGACAAGATTTGCTAAACAATATACATCTGGGGAATCTGCATATATTGAAACAAATAATTTGTTTGATGAACTCTATTTTGCTCCTGGTGCTCCCGGTTACCAATCTGCAAAAACTGAATTTGAGGCGTCTGCAAAATCAACTGGTCAGGTAGTCAAAGATTGATTCCGTTGGGCATGTTTAAACGGTAATATTTACTACAAAATGGAGTAGCGGGTATTTGTGATCGATGATTATCTGCCTGAGCTTGAATCAGTTCTGAAAATACGTCTAAAGGTAACATAGACGGAATTCCCGGTTTTTAGTTAGTTGATGTCGTATATATTGAGCTTCTGATCTGTTTAAGACAATCTTCTTAAGACAAAAAGAAGACACCACCTAGTCGGGCAAATCTGAGTTTTTTGTCTAGTATGATATTTTTGTCTTTATTTGAGCTTGGTTATCAACAATGAAGAATATGAGCCATGTCTTTATTTTTGCCAGCATCTTTTGGTCAGCTGGCGGCCAGGCTGTAATTCCTCACACTTCGTCATTGCTCTCCAGTGGTGGTGTCGATGCGATTCTTTCCTCTTTCTTATCTGACCCCATTCGTTTACCTGAGTCTAAGGTTGTTCCGTTTTTGCTGTTACAGAAGAAAAAAAAAGGTTCGATAGTCAGTTCACCTGTCTCTGAATGGGGAGGATTACAGCCAGATAAAGCAACGGTGTTTTCTGCCTATCCATTCGAATTGAACCGTTTTGGTAATGAAAACAAGAAACAGACCAAAACGGGCAATCAATCGCCACCACCACAGCAGCAGCGACAAAGCAAAAAGCAACGCAGTGAAGGGCTGGGCAGTTCAGGTTCCTCTGCTGCAGCGTCAGCGTCAGCTTCCGGAAACGGTGAGGGTCATGCCAGGTATCTTGAAAAACTGAAAGAAATACTTAAGGCCACTGAAAAGTCGTTGAAAACAATGGATCAGAAAAAAAATATTGATGACTTTACTGAAGAAGTGAAAAAATTCTACGCCGAAAACCCCGGTATTCTGGAAGAAAAAGGCTCTCTGGAGAAGAGTCAATACCGTTGGAAAGCGATTCTAAGTTTACTTCAGCTTTATTTTCCTGGAAAGCTGGAAACTGGTGAAATGACACATGTTCTACTTGACTATCCAAAGCTTAAGAAATTACCAGTAAATTTAATCGAATTTTTTGCCAAAGCGGTGCTTCCTGAGCTTGAGTTACCCAAAGGGCTGCTCGACGACGAGTTAGTTGAGAGGGTTTTGGATGCTGCCAGCGCAGATATTATAAAACTCATGCATATTTATATTGGCTTCCCGCAGTGTCTTTATCAGCTGGTTGCGTTATTTATAACCGAGTTGCCATTAATGGCAGCCGAAGAGCCAAAAAACTATATTTTTCAGGTTAAAACAGGCCACATTAGTGTTTTTTCTATCAGGAGAAATAGCAAAGGGCATTATCGGGTTTTTGTCGCTGATAGCCTGAACGTTTTTAAGTACTACAATAATGAACAAACTTATTCACCCCTGCCGCATTTTGTCGCTTTAGCTTTAACACTGGCGATAAAATATCACGGCTTTACTGATTCCCGGTTTTACTTTTTTCCTCAACGTCAAGTCAGTCGCTTTGGTTGTGAGTCATTCGTGTTTCACGATCTGGAAACATTGTTGGCATTCCCCATGTTGGCTGATAACGGTTATTATTCAGAAAAAGAACCTCTTACTAAAGAGAAGATGTTGAGGTTTTTTTTGCAAATAATGTATCTGGAGGGAAGTGAACAACTGGGACGATTGGTAATCAATGGGGAGGATAAGGACTTTATTGAAACGCTAGACAAGCCTGCCTTTGATACCCTTGATCTGGAATCCCTTGTTATGATGGCATTGCGAAATTGGAAGGACTGGGGGCTGGAACCAGATTTGGTTAAACTTTATCAGCTGTGCCAGTTTCCTCCGAGGTTTGCATATCTGACCCAAGGGCAGCAGCGTCTGAAACGATTGCTGGAAAATTTTCCTGAAGAACGCCAACAGGAGGTGAATCAGGTGATCGATAAGACTCGGGGCCTGTTATCTCTCGATGATGGAACCTGCCATAACAACGTGAACCTGGCTGCTACTCTGCTGTGGATGCAACTGAATATTGATTTAATGGATAAGAGCTGCTCAGGGCAGAAAAAATAGATCAGTACGTTCAGTGTTTACTGTTGGTGGTCAGCACTAATCCCTGAATATTCCAGAGTGATGTTTTGTTTCTATTTGAGCTTGGTTATCTGCAATGAAGTATCTGTGTTGTGCCTTTATTTTTGCCAGCATTTTTTGTAGTGGTCAAGTAAAAACGGACACCTGATTAAGCTGCTTTTTTCAATTTTTGCTTCTCGAAGTCTACTGGACTCATATAGTCCAGATAGGAATGCAATCTGTTATTGTTGTAGAACAAAATGTAATCAATAACATGTGCCTCTACTTCTGCCCGAGTATCATAAATATAATGATCCGTTCTTTCCCTTTTCAGGCTGCCAAAGAACCGCTCCATCACAGAGTTATCCCAGCAATTACCCTTGCGACTCATACTACAGACCATCCCATACTCCCTGAGTTGATTCTGATACTCCAGAGACGCGTACTGGCTGCCACGATCTGAATGGTGCATCACACCATCTCCAGGCTTTCTGCCCCAGTAAGCCATTCTCAAAGCTTCCAGGGGCAGCTCTGTCGTCATACGGTTACTCATCGACCAACCGACGACTTTCCGCGAAAACAGATCAACGACAGCCGCCAGATAAACCCAGCCTTCACGAGTCCAGAGGTAGCTGATATCAGCTACGTATACTCTGTCGGGTGCTGAAACTGAAAACTCACGATTCAAAAGGTTTGCCGCCACTGGCAGTTTGTGTTTGCTGTTGGTTGTCACCTTGAATTTTTTGACCACCCGAACCCGCAGGCCAAGCCGTTGCATCAGGGTTTTGGCCTGATAACGCCCTATGCTGTAACCTTTTGAACGCAGGGCTTTCGCCATTCGACGACTTCCATAAGAGTCACCTGATTGAGCAAAAATCTCTCGGGCATCTGCCTCCAGGCGAAACATCTCCGGGTCAATCTGTTGATTTTTTGCCTGTTGTTTATTCTATTCGTAGAAGCTACTGCGACTAACTTTTAGTGCTTTGCATAGCGTTACGACAGGATAGGCCTTCCTCTCCCGCTGTATGAAGGCGTATCTTACAGCTGGTCTTTCGCAAAGAAGGCCATGGCTTTTTTTAAGATTTCCTGTTCCATTTTCAGCTGTTTGTTTTCAGCTTCAAGCTCTTTGATTCTCTGCTGTTCAGTCGTCAGGGCCTGATGGCCTTTGCCGGGGAAAGCCAGCTCTTTCTTCTCTTCACTGAGTCGAACCCAACGACGGAGGTTAGTCGCACAAATTCCTAGACTTCTGGCGACTGCTGTAGGCGACTGAGCTTGTTCAGTAAACAGTTTTCCAGCTTTGAGTTTGAATTCCTGAGAATAATGTTTTCGCGTTGCCATTATGAACCTCGTTACTGGTTGCACTATTGTGCTTAACGAGGTGTCCGGAGTCATTAGACCACTTCACTTTAACTCCCGACACATAGCGGCAACCAAGTCAAGGTGGTTGAGGTTCTTAGACTGGTATTGAGCTTGAGGCATGTTGGTGCACCTGAATGTCTGTTTATTTCTTTGACAACAGATTTTAGGCAAATATCAATCGGGGTGGTGAAAGGCAGCTAGAATGTAAGTTGTTGTGATGTAGCGAGAGATTCCATTATGTTGACGCAAAATACAAGGCAGGCCTTTAAGCTCGCGTTTTTAACGGTTGTGTTCTCTTTATGCTCCCTGAATGTTCTCTCCGACGGTGTGAGGCAGGTAGAAATCTTTCAGAAAGTCGGACCCGATGAGGACGCCTACTCCGTTAAGGCAGTGTGGGACTCATCGGGCGTATGTGTTGACTTTGTTGTGCCTCGTTATGTGGGGACGATTCAGGCGTATGAAAACGGTCAATCCATGAATATCCATTATCTTGAATCCGGTGCTTGTAGCGAAAAGTCGGCTGCTACCCAGCTGTTCCTGGTGAAAAGCAAAGCACACTCTGAGAGAGTGGCGAAATTTTGGTGGGAGAAAAAGACTGGTGAGGCCCCCAGTGTCAGTGTGAGTGAAGGCGCGGATCCATATGGATTATTATGGATTGATAATGGCGATGCCAACAGGATTAAAGTCTGGGTCAGTTATGATGGCAAGAAGAAGCCTGATGGATTCGAGAGTCAGTAACGAGGGTTGATAGTTAATTTAAAATAAAAAGCCCTAATGGTTGCTAAGAACTCATTAGGGCTATTGACAAGTTGGTGGAGGCGGCGGGAATTGAACCCTGATATCATTTCAGGGTTCTCTTTATTTTTCAGTTAATTACGAGGATATCAAACCATAAAAAATACCGTTTTTACGCTATTTTTCGCTGTTTCCCGCTATTTTTTGGACACTTTTTGGACAGCTGAGAAGAAGGTGGCAACCTCCTCACCCAAGCAAACCGAGCAGCATTTTCCTTTAACAGGAACGCTTTCAGCTTTTCACGCCCAGCCTTATCAGCTTTCATGAAAATACTCTTCAACTCTGAGTCCATAGCATTTTCAGAGAATCCACGCTCAATGGCTTTTTGATACCATTCATGACCAAGAGACAGTTGACCAGTCTCCATATAAATTGCACCCAACAACGTACATGGCCTGAAATTCTTTGGTGTCACCTTATGGGCTTCCTCTCCCATACGGATCGCATCTTTGGTAAGTCGCTGATCCCTTTTGGCTCCACCATGAGTTGTAAGCAGTTGCATATTCTGGCATCGCTTGAACACTCATTCTGCTAACTCTTGAACACCGATTCTGGCGGCGCTTGAACACCCATTCTGTTAACTCTTGAACACTTTTTGGCGATTTCCAGAATCGCTGTTCAACTGCCCAGAATCCGTGTTCAAGCCTCCAGAATCTGAAAACTCTTCTTTCGGTAGATTATCTCTTACGCATTGATTTCCATGAACTTTAGCCGCTGACCTTTCTAAACAGAAAGGACAGCAGCCATGCCAGATAACAGGATTTCCATGCGAAAACTTCAAGAAATACTCCGGATGCGCTTTGAGTACCGACTCAGTATCCGGCAAATAGCTCGCAGCACGCGGGTCAGTGTTGGCACTGTGTCCAACTACGTTCAGGCCTTTGAACGGTCGCCACTGAGCTGGCCTCTGCCCTCGGACTGCTCTGAGGCTACTTTGGTGCAGACACTGTTCCCTGAGACCCCACTGTCGAGCCGCCAGGGTCTGGTCGACCCGGACTGGGGCGTTATTCACCAGTCACTCAAGCGCAAGGAGGTGACCAAGCAAACACTCTGGGAGGAGTACTGCCAAGAGAGCACTCTCAATGCCTACAGCTATTCGCAGTTTTGTCACCGCTACAACCAGTGGCTGGGCTGCCAGAAACGTTCCATGCGACAGCATCACAAGGCGGGTGAAAAACTGTTTGTAGACTACGCCGGTCTTACGGTCCCTGTCGTTAATCCAAAGACCGGTGAGATCGCCCATAACGCCCAGATTTTCGTAGCGGTGATGGGAGCCTCTAACTACACCTACGCAGAAGCCACCCTGTCCCAGAAGTCCGAAGACTGGCTGGGGTCTCATGTTCGGGCCTTTGAGTTCTTTGGAGGTATTCCAGCTGTCGTGGTACCAGACAACCTCAGGAGCGGTGTCAGTAAGGCTTGCCGTTATGAACCGGACCTGAACCCGGCTTACCAACACCTGGCCAACCACTACCAGGTGGCGGTCATTCCAGCTCGGCCCTACAAGCCCAAGGACAAGGCGAAAGCCGAAGTGGGTGTGCAGTTGGTTGAACGCTGGATACTGGCCAGACTTCGTCATGAGACCTTCTTTACCCTGGCAGAACTGAACAGTCGTATACGGGAGCTATTGACTGAACTCAACCTTAAGCCCTTTCAAAAACTGCCAGGTACACGACGAAGTACCTTTGAGCAACTGGATGAACCCGCTTTGCGACCTTTGCCCAAACAGGCCTTTGAGTACGCTGAGTTCAGCAAAGCCAGGGTGAACATTGACTATCACATTCACTGTAAAGGCCATTACTACTCAGTGCCTCATCAGCTGGTCAAGAAAGAGGTGGAAGTTCAGGCAACAGAACATACGGTCACTGTCTTCTGCAAAGGTGAAGTTGTGGCCTGTCACCCCCGTAAGTTCACAACCGGTTTTACCACTCAATCAGGCCATATGCCTGAACGACATAGCAAGCACCAGGAGTGGACACCGGAACGACTGCTGGAGTGGGCAAAACAGCTGGGCCCCGATGTTCACTGGATAACTCAGTATCTGTTGAACAGTCGTGAGCATCCGGAGCAGGCTTATCGGTCTTGCCTGGGGTTATTGAACCTCAAACGGGATTACGGAGCTGACCGGTTAAACAATGCTTGCGCCCATGCCCGGAAAATCAAAGGTTACCGACTCAAGAATATCCGGGCGATCCTGCAATCAGGTAAAGACAAACAGGCTCTTCAACCTGAGGTGAAACAAACGACACTACCTCTTCATGACAGCCACGAAAATATTCGTGGTGCAGCCAGCTATCAGTAACCGGAGACGTATCATGATGAATCAAACTCTGACCCGTCTGCGGTCACTGCGCCTGACAGGCATGGCCGATGCCCTGGCTCAGCAACTGGAGCAGCCCGGCACCTACGACAGCCTGAGCTTTGTGGAGCGGCTGGCCCTCCTGACAGAACAGGAAGAGACCGAGCGCAATAACAAACGTCTTGCCCGGTTACTGAGGGCGGCCAGGTTTAAGCTGGCTGCACGGGTAGACGACATTGACTACGAACATCCCCGGGGGTTGAAGAAAGTCCAAATAGCCACACTGTCCAGCGAGGACTGGTTAAACAGGCACAGGAACCTGCTGATTACCGGACCTTGTGGCAGTGGTAAAAGTTACCTGGCTTGCGCACTGGGACACTGGGCCTGCATACAGGGTTACAGTGTCCGCTATTACCGACTCTCGCGCTTACTGGAAGAGCTGAGCCTTGCCCATGGTGATGGCAGCTACAGCAGGCAACTCAAGCAACTGGCGAAGGTGGATTTGTTGATACTGGATGACTGGGGGCTGGAACCTCTGACCCAGCAGCAACGCAACGATTTACTGGAAGTGATGGATGACCGTCACGAACAAAGTTCAACGTTGGTTACCAGCCAGCTACCGACCCGGCAATGGCATGGCAGCATCGGTGATGAGACTCTGGCAGATGCCATTCTGGATCGCCTGATGCACAACGCCCACAGGATTACGCTGAAAGGAGAATCCATGCGCAAGAAGCTGGGAAAACTGGAAACACTTGAACACTTGGACTAAAAATCAGACTGGGTGATGCGTAGGAGATCCAGGGTGTTCAAATGAACCAGAATGGGTGTTCAAGCTGACCAGAATATGCAGCAGTGCCGATTTGAGCTTCGCATTTTTGATAGTTGTCAGTTTTATTCCTGAGAGTAACTTGTCGCCAGAAGATGCCATTTCAGCTTTCCTGTATTGGCTGCACGCATTCACAGCAGACCAGGGCTTTCTGGTTTTCTTGAAATCTTCTTCATAATAGATTGCTTCGTTAGCGTGAAAACGACATCGAAGCTCTTTCGTGAAATACTCTTCTCTCGTAGAGAGCCAAGCGAGATCAACCTCAGGCAAGCGCCGATCATCATCGACGTTTCGTAAAATTGTCATTAGCTGTTTGTAATCATCCTGATCAATAAAAAAGTCGAGATCATATTTTTCCCTAAGAGCTACAGACTCAGCTTTGGCTTTTTTCCTGGCAATTGTTCTGGGATCACGCTCATAAGCACGTCTGACTGCTTCAGCTTTTTTTGCCTCGGCAGCCTCTTCATCTTTGAGCGTTTGCAGTTCTACACGAACCTGCTTTAGCTCCTCATCAATAGCTGATCGCCTTGCAGTTTGTTCTACTTTTGCTAAACCCTCAAAGGATTGAAAAGAAATCTCTCCTGCTGCTAATTTACCAAGGGCATAAAGGTTTTCACTTTCGAGGTACTTCATCGCCAATGGAGTCACCGTATGACTTCTATCCAGAGACTCCAAAAGATTGCTGAGACGTGTTCCTGCGCGAGAAGCCTGAGGTAGATCATCAAGAACATATTTCTCTGCTAGGCCGCTAACCTGGAAAGTTCTTGAAGAACACAGCTCTGCCTGTCGTCTAAGCAGCTTATTTATTTTTAAACTTCTGCTCACATCAATTTCTCTACTACAAACTCACTGCTACAAAAAAATGACCGTTTTCGACTGCTTAGAAGTATCTGTTCTTGGGCTTTGATTCTTGCTTAACCCGAAGGTTCTGCCTGCATCTAGGAAAATTACTGCACCCCCAAAACTGAGAACCAACGTTGCCCCCTTTCTTACTGGTACGCAGAACCATTTTTATATCGCAAGATGGACAAGTAGGCGTTTTGTAATCCCATGATAGAGCTGCCTTGGTCAAAGAGTCCTGAGTTTCCTGTGGAAGCTTTGCAATGGCATCCAGTAACTTAGCACCTGAAAGTAATCTCAGCTTTTTCCCAGCAGCAAAGCTTTCTGCCTCAGACGTGAAGCTGCTCGAAGTAGCAAAAATCCCCAAAGCTACTTTGTCCGCAGCCATAACGCCGTACAACTCCCGCAACGGCTTTACACCAACTTTCTGATTAGACCAGGCTTTGCACTGCACATATATGGTTTGCACAGTTCCGTCAGGCTGGTTCTTTTGGAGGACAATATCAACACCGCCATCAGCACCAGTTTTGGTCAGCTTTGCATTGAACCCACTGGCAGAAAAATAGCCCTGGCAGAGCAGTTCATAACGCTTCCAGTCCATTTCTTGCAGAGTTTGGAGAGTTAATTGAGCAGGTTTGGCGGGAGCAGGCTTTGACTTTATGAAAAGCTCATCAAGCTTTACTTGCTCAAAGATGGAAGTGCTGATGTTATCGGCAGGAACCCAAGGCTTCGGGTTTGAGTTGTCAGGTTGAGATTCTGTATTCCACCTCTCTTGATCTTGTAGAAGCTTTTTCTTTTTTAAAAGAAAACGTACGACAATATACAAACCTCCAAAAACAATGCCTATCCATAAGAAGCCCAAAAGTATAGCTTCGAGAATGGCAATAATTTTGTCACCAGCTTTCCACATGGCAATGGCAAGTAAACCAGCCAATGGAAAGAAAACACTGTTCCTGGAAGTCTTTTTTCTGCGTCGTGCCACAATATCCCTCTACATCAGCACACGTTTTAATGGTCAGTAGGTTTGAACACCATACTTCAACAGCATTCTGGGCAGAACATCATCCAGATTTTTGACATCATCGTCATTGAGCTGAATCAGATGAAAACCATACTTGTTGTATAGATCGATCTTCTGCTTCTTACGAGCGATGTATTTATCATCATTCTCATAGCCCCAGTATTCGATGTAGACCTTACCAGTAGGGATATAGAAGTCACAATACATATCTTCTTCTATTGGCAGCTTACGTTCATAGGCGTGGACAATCTCGGCCATGTACAGCCAGTTGTCAATCAGCATCTCTGCCTTTGAGCGAACCATATGACCATCAGCCGTTCTGAGCGTTGCAGGGAATTTTTCGCGAAAGCTTGTTTGTTCAGAAGTGGTGGCTACCTCAGCAGTGTCATCATTCTCACCTTTGACTTCCTTTAGAGAAAGCGTAAAGGCTTTATTTTCTAGGATCGACTCAGGCCAGCTAACATAGGGAACACCAGAGCGATAGTCTTCTTTCTGAACACCATTGATGGCTTTTCCCTGGGGAGTAAGTTCCCAGCCCTTTAATGCTTTCTTGATCCAGCCAAGTTCAGAAAAGAGAGCGTTTACCCGTTGAGCACTGAGTTCGACCTGCTTTGCAACAACACTGGCCGTCAACAACTTGCCTGGAGAATTTTGAGGTTCTGTTGATGAAGCTGAACCAGGTAGCTCAAGGTTATCAGGCCAGACAATATAATCACCATATTTAGGGCTGGTCTTGTTTTCTCCACCATACTGAAGGCCAGCTTCAGTTAGGTGCCAAGCATCGTTCTTTCTTTCGATATAGCCAGCACCTGATAAAACTTGAAAAAAATCTTTGGAAACCAAGCCTCTCTGCTTAGCTAAAGCACTTGTTGACATTTTTTTTATATCTGAGGACATACTCTATTCCTTATCTCAGCATTTTTAGACTTTTATTCATAATGAAAGACCTGACCTCGAACTCGTGCGAACTCCTGTCGAACTCACCTTATACATTTGAAAAATAATAAGATACCAACCAAAACCAAAAACCTAATTCATTCTATTGATGCTGTATAGATAACTCGACTTGAATCATGTGAAGAAAGATCAAAATCAACCATGACACCTATACTTGTTTTATTTTTGATCTTAATTCGGTCAAACTCAGAACCATTTGATTTAATAGAAACTATACTTCCATGCTTAAGCTTATTTTTACCGCTATCATTAAAAGCAAAAATCTTTTGCCCAACATAAATCTCCCCCCCTAGGCTTTCATCAGGAAAATTTTCGCCGGAAAACCCAATAACCTTAATTTTATTATACACTTTATCAGGTTTACCAATTGAGACCTTTAATCCAGAGCTGAAAGCAAACTCATAATAATAGTCATTAAGAATCTTATCTATTGCACAACCAAACGCCTTCAGAAAAACAGCCCTATTTATTAATAAATCAATAGATTCAATTTCTCCTTCAAAACTACCATGAGCAATTTCATTTCTTCTTTGCGCCAAATCATCAAGTTCAGACTGCAATAAAGACACCAACAACTTTTGCTCTAGAGTTTTTTCACCCGAGTGTTTTTCAGCCAAAGAAACTTGAAGATTCTTACATTTAAGAGTCCTCCTTGGCAAATGCGAAACACCAACCTTATTAAAGAAGCTATGAATAGAGTCATATCTAAAGTTTGCAGTATGGATTGAAAAAGAGTCTTCATTTAGCCTATACCCATCATCTCCTTGAGCACAAGAGTTTAAATTATAAACAATCGTTTTAATCAACTCATCTTTAACGTCTTTAGATAAAGACCTATCTCTTTGAATTTTAGTAATTAAATCTATAGATGTATTCAAATGAGAATTTCTAATCTCTTTTGGCAGGTTATTAAACTTTGGCCTAGCTGAATTAATTTTTAATACCAGTTCTTTTATAACTGCCTCCAAATAATTCTCTAAAAACCCATAAAGAGAAACTATCGAGCTATTATAATTGAACCGTTTACTATTTACATAAACACTTCTAAAACCTGACATATGATCGCGTATATCTTTAGCGACCTCATTATCACTCCCATATTTTTTTATCAAACTTTTTAAAAAATATTGCCTATCACCTTCGTATTTCAAATGACTAACTAATGAGTCAATATTTTTTACATAGTCACTTGTACTATTAAACATTTCAAACAAACCTACTTATGTACTCTGCAAAAAGTTCATCCCTTCTAGCTAGAGCCGTTGGGTTTGTATTCCTACCTTCAAAGCTATCATAATTTTCTTTATAAAATTCTACTAAACCGTGCTTGATGGCATCTTTTTTATAAATCAAAGATGCCTTATTGTTCAAATTCTGACTTAAAACAAACATTAAAGGGTCATAAACGACAGTTGTTGGTCTATCAAACCACCCCCAACCTGTCTTTCTCTGCCTATACAAATAAAATGCGCTTTCACCAAACAATTCGAAAGCAAGATTTATTGAATCCTTAAATAAAACCTCAAGATTTTCTAACAATTCGTCAGGAAAATAATTTCCTTTTTCAAGATAAAAATCAAGATAGCTTTCTAATGACGTTTTCTGAAGTTCTGCTCTCTGCCTATAAGCAAAGAATCTTAACACAAGTTCAACATCACCCATTGTCTTGTAAAGTTTATTAATTACCCTATCTGAATGGATAGATTCAATATCAAGACCTTCAGGTATATCCCATGTCTTACATAATGCTTCTTGACTAGATAGTCTAATACAAAGCATATTAAGCTTTCCATCATAGTTTGCATTACGTTTTTCTTGAGGCGTTAGCTTTTCCCCACCACTATTTATTCTATCAAATACCATCTGTTTTAAAATATCAGCTTGCCGGTCAGACTTCGCTGTTTCATGCAACAATATAATTGAAGAGATATATCTTCTATCTATCCCTTGTTTGACAAGCTTAGGAAGTTGCGAATACCTTTTCCCATTCAGCTCAGGCCACTTTTCAAGACCCTCAAGATGAAATTCATCTTGATAGAATGATGCTATTGCTGTCAAACGTTGAAGGCCATCCATAACCTCATATGTTGAATACTCATACTCATATAAAAATATTGGAGGTAGAGGAACGTTCATAATCAACGATTCAATTAATGCAGATCTCTTTTTATTATTCCAACGATGCCGTCTCTGATATTCTGGATTTAACTTATAATCACCACCTTCTAATAGTGATGAAATAGTATTTAAAGGATAACGAGCTTGCTCAGTTACAATCCTTATTTCACCATCACGATATTTTTGATTTATCTGTTCGTCTGACATAATCACAATGTTTTCAGATGCATCATCTATATCTATTTTTTCAAACTTAAATAATGTCATTATATAATCTCTCTTTAAAATACAACAAGCACTCATCTAGATTAAGTAGTTAGGCATATAGAATCAAATATTTCTGAGTGAGTAAATGGTAAATACACAAGCCATAATGATGAATGGATGTGTGTAGATTTACCACCAGATTTGTAACATCTAAACGCCATATATGTGGGATCTGGAGTCGAACACAAGCACTTTCTGTGAGTTACCGAGCACTTGCCCAGAAAATATTATTTCTGTCGCTAACTGCTTAATACAAACGATTGCACAATTAAAATCAATCCACCCCATTCAATGATATTTAGAGAAAAGGGTTTAGTATTTAATATATAAAAATTCGAAAGAAACCTAAATTAATTCACTTTTGAGCTATCAAGACTTTATCTTAGACTTGAAAAAGAACGCTACCGCCCGTCCAGACATTTTCAGGAATAGTCAGATAACTCTCTTTTTTTTTACGACATATAATGTGTAATTTCATAAGCTGCAAATAGTACCATCGCTCTGGTCGTCTTTATATTGCTTCTTATCACTTTTTTTCTGCGTCCACTACAGCCTACCCTATCCAGTTATACACAGCCACACCCTTTGCCCTCCCTCCGTCTCAGCTCTCTGCCTCAATGTGGATAAGTAGACGTTCTCAGTATGCTTTGTTCTAGCTCTGATCAGTCTGCATCAGTCATCACAGGACGTTAAAAGAGTGATTCCCATATCACTGACACCCCCTATTTTTGAATTGCCGTAATTTTAAACAACATCGTACTTACTCAAAAAAATCTGTTGCCATGTGGACAAAACATTTTTTTGACACGCCCTCTTGCTGTTCCTGGACAAATTACATTCAAAAAAGAGGTAACACATCATGAAAACACTCACTAACTCAATGCTCTGTACCCTGCTTCATCTGACCAAAAATCAGCTAGAAGCCAAGAGACAAGAGATCGCCAATCTCTCTCAGTACACCACCAAGGTGATCCGCGAGAGCTATAACTCAGAAGTTGAAGAATTGGTGGCCATCAAGGATATCCTCGACTCAGTTCTCAAACTGCACGACGATAATCCTAAGCCCACCAAGAAATAACTCAGAGGGGTTCGCCCCTCTTTATGCACATGGATGTACTCTATCCTGAAAACGCAGGAGCAGTTTTCAGGGCTTCTTTCAAATGCTGTAACCCAGTAGCATTCGTTCCTGGTAGGACTCTTTAAGCCTTTCTATCAGCTGATTCTCTGTCGTCTGGTTTTTCTCATAGTGCAACGCAATATCAGTCCAGATCATGCTGTTCTGTAATTCCTTCAGAACTTTGCCAAATGGCGTTGCTTTTCTGGCACAGGCTGACAGGAAGTTACCCATATAAAGCTGATAGTTCTTTCCTGAAAAGGAAGTCGCCTTTTTGTAATATCGCTTGTAGTGCAGGTTTTTCTCATAAGACGACTCAGGGAAGGTAAATTCAATATCCTCCTGTAGCACAGTCCAGATCGGGTCGAGGTAGTTGCTGTTGTACTTCAATTTGAAGGAAGTGAGGCCGTACTGCCAGAGAGCCTGTATATGCTTTATGATCTGCGAGTAAGTTTTCAGATTAACCCCGATCTCTCCGGTTTCCTGGTTACAGGTTCCCAAAGCAAATTGTTGGATTACTGAATGGTGGTAACGGAGTTGCACCCTGAAAACGTCCTGTTCAGAATCGTAGCCAATACTCCCATCTGAGAGTTTGGTGCTTTCCTCCCATTTGTGTTCGATGTAATCAAACTTATCAATGCTTTTGGCTTGTATGGTTTTGTTATACACCGCCAGTTGTACTGCACCCGCAGAACCAAACTTAAACGACTGTGAACGGTCATAGATGCCTGAGATTTCTGAAAAGTTGAACTCAGCCTTATCAATTCCGTTGAATTGAGATACTCGCCTGGATCGGCAAAGCATTCTGTCTGACAAATCACTGTCCGGTTTCCAGCCCTGTAAATCCACGGCAAGGTGAATAGCTGGATAATGAGGTTCTGCACAGTTCAGAATTTTCTTTGCGATTTTATCGAGAAATTTATCCACAGCTGTTGGCTTCCGGTTATCCAGAAACCAGGGAGAGCATTCGATTTTCAGGTGAGAGCCTATGGACTCCGCTTTGGAGTGGAACATTTTGAAGAAAATGATCAACCCAAGATCGTTATTCTGAAGCCGGTACTGATAGCCAGAAGCCTTACCACTTTTACCCAATAGCCAGTCATGACCGATAAACCGGAAAGTCTTTTCTCCAAACTCGATGGATTCCTCACAATCCACCAGAAAGTCAGGGTTCATCTGACCACGGTATAACTGTCTGAGGGTATCCACATAAGTTCCCACTATCTGGAAGTTATCCTGATAGAAGTCAGCCACCTTGCCATACCTAGGGTGAACAAATAATAGCCCTTTGTCGTTTGCAATAGTCTCCGCACCATCCTCTAATAGCTCGTATCTTTCTAACGATTTCATAAAAATCCCTTTTCTTATAACATTTATACGTCGATATATTTTAGTTTAAAGACGTGCTACAGGAACGTCCGCCTGTGCAGGCTGCGCTGCGCTTTGCAGCCTGGCACAGTGCCAGCCCTATAGTTCGTCATAAGGTTCTACTTCTCTTCTTGCACTGCTGAGGCGACTGTTTCTGTCGTGCCGTTTGTCAGATAGGGTTTCGTCGAAATAGCCATTGCGAACGATGGCTTTGCACAGGTAGTCCGGCACTTCCATGCGGGTGATCCGTTGTGAATAACAGATGCAGACTTCCTGCGGAGTTTCCTCCCGCCAGAGCACACAGTTCTGCGGCTTGGGGAAGGAACGAGGTTTGGTCAAGTGGTCGTAGACTGGCGCCGTATGTTTCAGGCCGGTGATTCTCGGCTTACGGAGTTCCAGGTATTGTTCTCGGCCTTGTGGCTGGGAGTCAGCAACTGGCAGTAGAGTCGCTGATGATTCTGGTGCTGTTTCGGCTTCGCCGGGTTGATCAGGGTAGAGCGTAGTCAACCCCAGATACAGTGCAAAGCCGATTACACCGAGCAAGACTGGAATCAGCCAGACGACAGCAGGCAAATTGAGTTTGTGCGTATGCTCAAAAGCCGAGAAGTAGACCCCGAAGTATTTCTTTGGCTTGCCAGTGACGGTTTTACGACCTTCCTTCTTGGCAAAATGGTCATCGGGATCGGCGCACTTATCCCACGTATAACGGGTAACTTTGGAAGAACCCCAGAAGTTGAAATAGTGGGTATGGTGTCCGCACAGCCTTCTCAGATGCACATCGAGAAAATTTGGGTGCTGGGTGATCAGGATGACATCAAAGCTGTCATGGCGATGCTTCTCAAACCGTGATGCATATAAAGGTACTTTGTCTTTACCAGAGCGCACCGGAAAGAATTCCTGGGCTTCATCAATCACCAGTACCGAATGACCTTGCAGTTCATACCAGAGATGAGGATCAGGAAAATGATTCCAGTGCAGGTTCAGATGATCGAAATCCTTGAAGGTGAGTTCCACACCTTCAGGCACATTCTTCTCGATCTCTGACACCTTCTGTACCTGGGAGGCTGGATAGCACACTTCACCCATTTCAGCCATTGCCTCAGTGGATCGTGTTGCTTGAAGACCTGTTCAAGAAAAGGTGCATCTTCCAATTCAACAAATCGCTTTTCTTCATGGATAGGCTGAATCATCGGTTCAATCACTGACCGCTGATTTTTGGTGAGGGATGGCAGATAACAATCGTAAAAGAATGCCTGGAAGGTTTGGCACTGCTGAAAATCCAGCAGGTTCAGTTTGATGTTGTTATAGAACTTGGGGCGACCTGCATACTTTTTATCGGTACAGATGGTTTTGAAACAGTTAAGACTTTTACTTGCACCTGGCCTGCCGGTGATGAAATGGAGCATGACACATTCCTTGTGGCTTGCTTGTTTTGTATTCCGCAGAAAACCAAGTTCTTTTCACGAAAAGAACATCGTTTCCTGCGGCTGATGATTATGGTTAGCAGCTTATATTCAGGACGTGCCACCAAAGCCTTTCCAGAAGGAAACGCTTTGTTTAGGCCGTCCGTTGAAATAAGTGATGCCCTTCACCACCATGATGACCGTAATAAACGACAATGCGATATTGATGGCTTTGGGAATCCCCATCAGGGAGAGCATTTGAAACATAGCACCGGCATTCCATCGAAGTTGGCCTGAATCTCATCACCCAGGTAATCAACCAGAAAGTCCAGGCCGAAGTAAGTCACTACCCCCGTACCCAAGCCCCGCAGCAGCAGCCAGGCAATAGGAACAATGGTGGTGACAATAAAAGTGAGTATGTAGCCCATGTTCTGCTCCTTATTCGCTATCCATTGCCAAGGGATTTCGCCAGTAGGATGGACATCGAGAACCAGGTGGCGAAGGTGATGAAATAGTAGATATAACCAGCGAGATCACACAGCGGATTTAGAACAATTTCATATTCAACACCCAGCACTGTGTAGCTGATGGGATCAGGGCACTGGTTATCAGAAGTGACGTATACATCGGTATCCAGGAAATCATCTACATGCACTTCAAAAGTGTCCCCTGGGAGAGTCCCTAACGGCGACATATCCGAGTTATCATTAATGGTTGAGCTGATTTCGCTGTCGTTAAATTCAGAAAGGCATAACTGCTTTTTCTGGATACGGGCAATGGCGCATTGAATGGCATCGCCAGTGCAAGCCACTTCCTTGTTGCACCCTAAGCCAGAAATAGAAGACGATGGATTATCGGACTCCGCCTGTTTCTCTGCCTGCTGGCGAATGCCGGTCTCTTTGACAATTTGCTGTACTGATTACGCTTCCGGTGTATTTTCCGTGAGATCCTGTTGATCAAGGATATCGTCATTGGTTTGACCATTGGCATTGCCGCCATTGGAAGGATGATCTACTGAATCAGGATCAACTTTATCACCATCAGGGTAAGTGCAAAGGTATTCGCCATTAACGTATTGGCAGTTGCTGTACGCATTTCGCTCAAAGCAAACGACCTCACCATTAAAAGTGCCGCAGTTAAATTCGTCCTGGTTAGTTTCTTCATCGAAGCAGACAGGATAGCCGTTCACTATTTTGCAGGCTTTATCTTTACTGATGCAGACCTGAACACCTGGATCGCTACGACAATCCAGTTCATCAGCATTGATTTCGGTGTATTCGCTGACACTGGCAAGCTGTGACGTTTCTTCGTTGCCTGTGCATATCTCTCCGGTTGGAAGATACTCATAAGCCATCGGTGCCAGTGCATTGTCATAATCCCGAAAGCCACCCAACGTTGTGTACCCACATTGGTTGTAACAGGCTGTCTGGCTTTGGTTGAACTGGTAATAGGTTTGACAACAGAACACCCCACCTCCATACATTCACCATAATCATCTCGAATCGAGCAGGTATCATCAGCGGCATTGTATAGAGCACGCATGGACTCCACTCCCCAGTTTGACGTCCTGAAGGAGATGAGGTGGTATGAAGTCCCCGTACCGATAGTGACTTCCGTGACATTCTGAGCACCATGAGCAATAGCAAGGTTAATACAACCAGCAGGGCTTGAAGCCTTTGGCTTTGGGTAACTGAATTTTGACCAGTCACAGGTATAAGCATCATTACTTGCTATTGCATTGCCTGAAGCTATGAATAAAAAGAGAAAAAGAAACAAGATATTCATGGCCGCATCATCCACACAGCCAACAGGATGACAGTGACGTATACCCAACCGTAATCTGGAATCCACATCATTGAATCATCCTTGATAGAACTCAGAGATTGACGGGAGAACAAAGCCTCCCGCCAATCCGCCCAGGCAGCCATTAGCCGAACATCGCGCCTTTGACCCACTTGAACACCACGGCAATGCCTGCCAAACCGACGAGAGCAGTACCTTCTGCGGTAATCGCAGCAGAACCGTCGGTAGTCAGGGCTGTCGTGGCTGCTGATACATCAATCTCAGCAAAGGCACTGGATGCCATCACTGAAGTTGCCAGCAAAAGTGCAAGGTGTTTTAGCTTCTTCATGGCTAATCTCCTTGTTGGTTAACGTAATTGACGAAGTACCAAGGCAAAGATGAACGCAATAACCAGCACGAGGATGGATGGCCCAAGCAGCGCATCTGCCTGTTCTTTCGTCAGCCCATTGGGTGCAGGGGATGCCTGCACCTCCTCCAGTGTGATGGCGGACGATGCGCCGGAGCAGTACACCACTCCATCCGAGTCCGTACTCAAGCCATCACACAGAAGCAGTTGCATTACTGAGCCTGTTTTGCCGCAGGCTGTTTAATGCCAATAATCTTGATTGCAATTTTGTTTTGAGAACCGGATTGAATTTTGGTTTTGAATTCATAGTTCTTTTTGGGTTCAAGCTTTTCGTATTCGTATAGCTTTTCGATATCCGCAGAACATATCATCACATCAAGACCGGAGATGTTTTTGTTTTCAGGATCAGGCGGAACCGCCAGGTAGACTTTTAAATAACGATTAGCTTCAAATTCGGTGACTTTAATTCCGAGATACATCGCATTAACAAATGAGTTCATTTTTGAACGCTCCATGTTTTATTGATTTGCACAACCATCTTTAGCCATCTGCTAAATCAAAAACAATAGGAAAAAATTAAGTTTCTTTTATTGAGTAATAAAGCGTAAAAACGGGAGTAATTTTTTTCTTGAGCTGGAACCTTAAGGCAAAAACGAATCGCTTCGCTCGTCGTCAAAATGGGTTTTGACAGCGAACGAAGTCTGTCTTTGCCTTATTCCAGTTCAAGAAAAAATTTACCGATTGTGGGTAGGCCATGTGTCATTGGGTGGCTCATCGCCAATAATGACACCTTTGCGACTGTTCCAATGGTAGACACACCGCCAATAGCGGTCTTTGGTTGTCTTTTTGAATTTAAGTGATGGAGGACGATGGCCATATTCCCTGAGCCTGGCCATCGCTTCATCATGTCGCCCCCGCAGACTGCAACCTGGTTTAACCCTGGAGCGACTTTTTCTCATTACGCCGGTATTCCACACACCAAAGCCGATTGCCAGCTTTGCAATTCTGCGTAGTGACGATCACACCGGTTCAATTCAAAGAACCACAAATCACGATCTTTATCCGAAGAATAATGATTAACAGCGGCAATACTGCGTTTAATTCGTTCTCGCTCCTCATTGATTAAATCCAACATATATTGAATTAATTCAACCTGGCGATTAATCGCCGGTAACTCAGCGAGACTTTTCTTTTTATCAGACATAAGAAGCCCCTATCAAAGTGACAGCACTTTAATTTCTGGTTAATAACCGAAAGGCAATACGTCGCGGTTTTATTGGTCTGTTTTTTTGCGGAATTTAGCCAGGGTTGTTGCGTTGATGGGTTCTCCAGCTGCCAGATTCTTTCGTATCTGGTAGAGATTAATCAAACGCCGTTTACCGACCTTGTGGGTTGGGAGTAGCCCCCGATCAACCCAACTGTCCACAGTTCGCACTGAGACACCAATACTCTTTGCGAAATCTTCTATGGTCTGGAAGATTCCCGAGTTTTCCATAGTTGCCATTTCCTCCATGAAGCAGATAGTATTATTTACGTATATAAATGCCGTTATATATACGGAACAAAAGATATGCTTCATTTCCGTACACTATACAAATATAAAAACAATAAAATTTAAAAAGGCTAATGAAATCAATGAGTAAAATTAATAAAAGAATAGAACTAATACGCAAATTAGAAGGTCTAACCAGAGGGGAGCTTGCCCGAAAATGCGGTATTCCAGAGCAGACACTTGAGAATATAGAGTACGGAAAACAACGCACACCTGCCGATTTGGTGGAGCAGCTTTGTACGTTATTTCCATTTGCCAGCAATTATCTCATTACCGGCCAGGCTGAAATTAAATTCACCAAAAAAGAGAAGGAGAAAATTAAGAACCTGATACAAGAACTTGAAACCATTGATGATCTTGATAAGGAAATCACTAAGCGCCGAAGGACGTATAACAAAGAACCCTCAAAGAATTAGCCTGTAAAACACGGCTAAAAGTGAGAAATTCCATGAGCATAATAAAAGACAAAGTTTCAGGACTTTGGAAACTCGATGTTCGGGTTGGGAAATATGGTAAACGGTATCGAAAATTCTGTGAAACCAAACGAGAATGTATCGAATACCATGACTTTCTAAAAAGGAAATACAAAGAAGGTAAACCCTGGCACACCGAGGCCGCTGATAATCGACGATTAACCGAATTGATCGAGCTTTGGTATAACGCCAAAGGCACAGACCTTTCTGATGGCCTTCGGAGGAAACAAGTCTTACTGACCATTTCTGCCTATTTGAATAACCCCATTGCAAGAAGTCTCACCATCAGAGACTTTAACCAGTACAAAGCGGTTAAGAAAAAAGGCACAGCAACAGACAAGCCCATTATGGATAAAACCATCAATAACCACCTGGGCTATTTGCGAGCTATGTACAACACCTTGATCAAAACCAAGGAGATCCGCTATCGGAACCCTTTGGAAGAAGCGGAAATGATCAAGACACAACAACCAGAGCTGGCATACCTCACCAGAGGGCAAGTCGATACGCTACTGCACCATATCGACAAAGGCTGTACCAATCCTCATGTTCGAATAATCGCCCGTCTATGCCTAAGCACAGGGGCACGCTGGGGAGAGGTGGAAAGCAGAAAGCTTTATCACTTTAAGGACTACAGAGTTCAATACTCGAACACCTAAGGCAAACGGATTCGTTCAATCCCTGTGGAGCCTGAATTGTTCGATGAGATCACCGCACACCTGCAAGTGTATAAACGGTTCTGGTCATCCCTGGGAGCATTCAGGAGAGCATTGAAAAGATCGGGTATTGAATTACCCAGGGGACAGGCAAGCCATGTATTGCGTCATACCTTCGCCAGTCACTTTATGATGAATGGTGGAAACATTCTGGTGCTGCAAAAAATACTCGGTCATGAGGATATTGCGACCACTATGCGATACGCAAAGTTTGACCCTGATCATTTGCAAGATGCTACTCGCCTGAATCCTCTCTCTTCAAATCCCACTCGACTGAACCCTTCTGACTCGCTCCAAAAAAATCCAGTTGGACACTTTTTGGACACCTCGCCAAAATCCCTTATCGCTCAGCCATAAAAAAACCCTGTAGATCAATAACCTACAGGGTCTTTATAGTGGTGGAGGCGGCGGGAATTGAACCCGCGTCCGCCGATTCTCCGCCTTCGGCTCTACATGCTTAGATTCCGTTATTAGGTTAACGCAGAACGACCCAACGGTCAGGGTGACACTGCGCGATCCTGAAAAGTTTAACCTGTCAGCCCCAGGCAGACATCAAGGCGATCCTGTTTTCAGTAGCGGTCATTTCCAGCCAACAGGCAAGTCGGAGTGACCGGGAGGAGGCAGGGTTTAGGCTGCCAGAGCTCCTTGGAAGTTGTCTTCGTTAGCAACTAAAAGGTTGTAGTGTTTTGATTTACGAGAATCACTACATTCTCGACATGCACCTAAGGTTTCGTAACCGTCGTCGAATCCAGATCGCCCCCGGTGAAACCTGAGACTAATTATTCAAAAAGTGGGTTCAAAGTCAACCACTTATTATTAATGAGCGTAAAGCTTATCGTAGCAATAGTTAGTGGCTTCGATGAAACCTTCAATACTGCCGCAATCGAACCGTCTGCCCTTGAATTTATAAGCCAGCACACAGCCAAGCTGAGCCTGGGTCATCAGCGCATCGGTAATCTGGATCTCACCTCCCTTGCCCGGCTGGGTATCTCTGATCAGGTCGAAAATGTCCGGAGTGAGAATATAGCGCCCGATAATGGCCAGATTACTGGGAGCCTCTTCTCTGGCAGGTTTTTCCACCATATTTTCTACGCGAATCAGGTCATCAGAAATAGCCTGTCCGGCAATGACACCGTATTTATGGACTTCATCTTCCGGCACTTCCATGACTGCCACAATTGAGCAACGGAACTGTTTGTAGAGCTGTGCCATCTGTGCCAGTACACCAGGCCCATCGGCATTGATACACAGGTCATCGGCCAGGACCACACCAAAGGGCTGCTTGCCAATTAATGTTTCACCACAGAGAATGGCATGGCCCAGACCTTTCATCTCTCGCTGTCGTGTATACGAAAAAGTACAGCTGTCGATCAACTGTCGAATATTGGTCAACAATGTTTCTTTGTCCGTACCTGCGATCTGGTGCTCCAGCTCGTAATTGGTATCGAAGTGATCCTCCAGTGCTCGCTTACCGCGACCAGTCACCATACAGATGTCCGATAAGCCAGCCTGCAGGGATTCTTCTACACCGTATTCAATCAGTGGTTTGGACACCACCGGCATCATCTCTTTGGGCATACTTTTAGTAGCAGGCAGAAAACGCGTACCGTACCCGGCAGCAGGGAAAAGACATTTTTTCAGCATAATCAATTGTACTTTTGTGATTTAAGAGCTTTTTATGCCCTTTGGGGAAAATGGCTAATACTTTAAGGCAGTGGGTATTTCTGTTCTATCTGTTTAGCCCGATGAGAATAAAGCGTTACCAGCCGCTGATGACTGCTATTGAGCATCTGCTGAGTCGGCTCAGTCAACCATCCGTGATAATATCTGCCAAGAATGCTGGCGTTTTCCATCACGTACTGTTCCCACGGACCGAGTTGGTCAGCGCGAACCAATGCCTGCTCAAACGACGAGTCAATTAATGATCGCTGTGAACGAGCCTGGGCATAGTTGCTCCAGCTATAGGGCCAGGCGGGTCTTGATAGAATGGATTGTTGCCAGGCGTCAAGTTCTGACAGCTCTCCGTAATCATGCTTTGACCAGCCCGCTTGTACTCCCCGATCAAGTACTTTGGCACGCATCACCAGCAAGTCCGGAGAGCCTGGCATATTGTCTAACGCCTTATCTGCACCATTCAGCGTGAGTTGCCACTCTTCTTTATCCACCGAGAAGCCGTCATCTTCTTTCGTTTTAGCAGCCCAATGATCGAGAAAGTTCTCTGTCTGGGAGCGCCATATCTGCGACTGCACCAGATTCCATGCAGTATTCAAGGCGGTTACCAGCAGAACTATCGCTGGAAAAACCATCAACCATCGCTTAAACATCACGTCCAGCCTTTAAGAGTGATTGGTTACCGAAGAGCGAAAAGGTCAACAAGTCCGGATTGATCATCGTCAACTGATCCCGAAACTCCTTACCGTACCAGTCATCCAGCATCTCTGCAGCAGCCTTCATCGCGGGTGGTCGATGTTTGCTGTGATGAGCATCAGAAGCCACAAATTGCACCAGTTCATGATCCAGTAGCCAGCGGGCTGAGGTCTGCGCCTTTTCACCAAAAAAACCGGGAATGCATCCTGCGGTCACCTGCAACAAAGCACCCCTCTCCACCAGCGGGAAGATTCGCTCAGGGTAGGCCATCAATTCTTTATTACGTTCCGGGTGAGCAATCACTACCCTCACATGCTGCCGAGTCAGCCACTCAAGCATCTCTTCAATACCCATGGGAATATTCTGGTGAGGCATCTCCAGCAACAGACAGTCGTTGCCTTCCCACTTGCCGATCATCGGAATACGCTCATTGCGGAGCTGAAACATCAACTCGTCACTGAAGCGCACCTCAGCGCCCATGGCCAGTTGAATACTTACGCCTGCTTCAAGGGCTAAGCCCACCAGTGCATCAAAGGCAGGAGTAATGGTGGTGATATCGTTATCGTAACGGCCAGGATGCATATGGGGCGTACAGACCAACCGCTGGATATCATTGGCTTCGGCAATACGCAGCAGTTCCAGAGATTGCTCCGGGGTGTCCGGACCATCATCAATGGCGGGGATAATATGGTTATGAATATCGATCATGTTTAAAAGCTATTCACCGCAAGGGCACGTGAAATTATCGGTTGAGCAAAACGTTCGCAGTGCAGCAGGCATTAAACGGCAGCTTTCTTGCAAATCCTGGGCTTGTTGCTCTGAAAGACTTATGGATCAGGTTTCACCATCCTCGGTCAATCGCCAGGCGCGGACCCGCATACTGTTGTGGTGTGGGGAGAGCTGGAGAAAGACCAGCTCTTACCCGATTTAGGCTCCGGTAGGCAGAGAGGTTAAATTTGAGAAGCATTGCTTAGAACTTCTGAAGCCCACTGGTTCAGGCTTTTCCCTTTTGCTTCGGCGGCAGTCGCAGCAGCAGCATGAACTTCCGGTGAAATCCGCAGCATCAGATTGCCCGAATAGGGTCTCTGAACCGGACGCCCCGTTTTTTCACTGATTGCAATATAGTCATTAACCGCATCATGAAAAGCCGTTTCCAGTTCATCTACAGAAGAACCATGAAAACCAACAATATCTTTTATGCCAGCCAGATGCCCTACAAATATACGATCTTCATCATCGTATTCAACTCTGGCTATATAGCCTCTATATTTCATTATATTCATGGTTTAATCCCTGCCTGTTCCAGAAAACGCCTGGCATCCTTAATCCGGTACCGTAGCGATGCTTTGTCTGGGTGCGGTCTATGAAAATCAGCACGTACATCATTCAGAACGAAACTGACTGAAGAACCTCCCTTAGTTGTCCGTTTGACTCCCAATGACAGAAACAATGCTTCGAGCTTGCGCCACTCAATATTGCCATTTATCGGGTCGGCAAATAGCGCCTTTAGTGTTTTTCTATTTGCATTATTCATGATTTGAAATGATAGCTTAATGCGCAATCATACCAAATGATATTTTAGGAGCCTAACGCCAAATTCAGCGGCACCAACGGAGCTAGTGTCCGCTGAAATTTTTTGGTACGCCCGGCATGGGCATGAAATTATGGGATGAAAGTCCCTTCTGGGTAAACCAGCATCGGATCTTGCGCTTAACAGGCCAACTGATAAGATTGATGGGCAATGCTACCCCACTCGGGTAGGTATGTCACAAGGTGATCCACTTTAACCGCTACTGTTGAATGTACTTCTTGATAACCTGGACAAGGAACTGGAATACCGGGGTCACTGTTTCGCAAGATATTGCGATGACTTCGTGATATTGGTTCGCAGGCAATGGGCAGGGGAAAGGGTGATGGAAAGCATCACTCAGTACCTTGAACGTCGACTAAAACTGACAGTCAACCCGACCACAAGCAAGGTGGTGAAATTCACGAGATCGAGTTCCTGAGTTTTACCTTCACAGGGAAGAGAATCCGCTGGTCACAGAAGGGCCTGCTTCGCTTTAATTACTGCCCCATACTGTTACTGGATCAATGGATACGTCGGCGCATCCGTTGCTGTTTTATCAAGCAGTGGCGTAAGCCGAAAACTCGTTATATAAATCTGATCAAGTTAGGCGTTGACCATATCAAAGCCGCCTCGATCGCAGCCAGTAACAAAGGGTATTACCGGTTGAGCAAAACGTTCGCAGTATAGCAAGCATTGAACGACAGCTTTCTTGCAAATCCTGGGCTTGTTTCTCTGAAAGACTTATGGATCAGGTTTCACCATCCTCGGTGACTCGTGTAGTGCGGACCCGCACGCTTCGTGGAGTGGGGGCTGGAGGTTAGAATCCTCCGGCTACCCGATTTATGCTCCACTGAAGAATACAGACGGCGATATTTTGAACCGTTGTGAAAGAGCCTGAATATGATCTCTGGTTAGATTTCGTGAACCATTCAAGATCATTGAAACCAAACTCTTACTTCCCAGCTCACTTTTTAAATCATCAGCTTTGAGCTGATATTGATCCATTAGTGTTCTTAGAACAGCTACACCATCATCCAGAGCTTCAATTCTTGCATTGAAATCTGAAAAATCCTCAGACTCATCTTCCCATTTTTCAATGGATATAGAGAGAACTTCGATTAGAGGAAGATATTTATCGTAGTCTTCGATGAGTTCTTCCATTAATTCCAGAGCTTGTTCGTACTCTTCCTCACTATGAATACGACTTACAAAGCCTGCTTCAGAAAAAAAGTCTAGAGCCTTTTGCTTAAGATTTGTGTATCTCATGTACCAGCCTCCTTTGCGTACTTCTTGCATAGTTTGTCGTATTCAGAGTGTGAGACGATGTGTTTGACATACATTCTACTGTCTCTGAACTCAATGAAAGCTATGAGTCGAAGGTTGTTGCCACCAACATCTATTACCCACCATTTATCTTTGTACTTGAAATTATCCAAGCTGGGGAATAGTGAACTCAACTCATTCGGGCTATGAAAATCACTATTTCTCAATGACTTATAGGTTGCGTCAATTGCAGTAGCATCGTTTGGATACTTTTTTGCAGCCTCGTTAAACGGCTTTCTTGAGATAACGTGCATAATAGTCTCTATATTCACGTATTGTGAACTCTAGCACGCATAAGGGAATTTTACAAATTGTGAACTAGAAGAATTGATAGGAGCATAACGCCTGGTTCAACCGCGCTGCGGACGTCGGTTGGAGGGGGCGCAGGCCCGGAACGAACTGGAACCATTCGGTACTTATTGAGCCTTCTCCCCAGCTTATTGCCGAAACAATAAGCTAAAGGCAACCAATCAATCCCACATGGAGAAGACCCAATGGGATTCTGCATTAATTCTCACCCATATTACTGCGGTATAGATCTACATGCCCGAATGCTTGGTTGACTCGACTGGGGAGAGCTGGAGAAAGGCCAGCTCTTACCCGTTTAGGTGGGTGCTACAGGGGAGTATGAAAACTATAATACCGCTAACTTACTGATCTATAGCAGGTTGCCAGCGTGAAAAGTAAATACTTTCAGTATGTATTGTTTGTCATTTGCCTTAGCAGCTCATCTGTTCACTCTGATTACGAAGAGATATTAGATCGGCTTATGTATGATGAGCACAGGGTAGCATGGTGTTTTGGTGCTCGCAGAGTCTTAAATTTAATGATAGAAAATTTAAATCGATGTGATCATTGCTTGTCTGAATATTTCAATTTCATGATAGAAAATAGAATTCAAGGCATCAGGATATGGCGTTTATACCACTATCTATCTAATGAATCTCTCATACACTTTATCGGAATTATCCAAGATGGTATTTCCAAAGTACTAACTCCAGAAGCTATTCAGGAAATGGCAGACTTGAAAAGACATGATATTAGGCCTAACTTTGAAATTCATCCAAATATTCATTTGTTCAATTTTCATGAATAGCACCTAACGATGAGCAAAGCGGCGGCACGTCTAGCGTCGTCTGCTTGTGCAACGAATAAGGATAGATTGCGGCTGGGCGCAATCTATCCTTATTCGTTATGCGCTGCTGATGAGTGCGACCAGTGACATTGATAGTAGAATCAGGATACCAAGTGGCATTATAGCAACAACAATACCTGCAATAGGCCAGCCCAACCATTTTGGTAACCTTTTGGTAATAAAATCCCCTACGAGGTTTGATAAACTATGAACAGAAGAAACCCAACATAAGAATGCAGAAAAAATACCCAGAAATGTTACTGGCCAGTATCCTGCCTTATGACCAGCCGCAATGAATAATGCAGATAAGCTAACCCAGGCCAACCAAGAGAACCAATTTTTGATTCGGTTTGGTTCATTTAACCACTTAATGAAGGCAATCAATTATTAACCCCATGACTTTTTAAATGTTTTATATCTCGTTATTATCTTTAAGTCTTCTCCAAACATTCACCCATTCATCACTGTCTAAATCCAAACTTTTAATTTTTGTTCATGGCCCATATTTTTAATGCTGCCCCATTAACAATAATCGAATCATTTGGATAGATTGATATGGTTATTCCTGATTCGAGATGTTCTACAGTAGCTGGCTCACCTCGGATTATATTAATTTTGAAATCTTTTGGATCAAGATAAGCTTAGTTAATCAAGGCCGACTTTATTCTTTTCAGTTGACTCACTATAGAAAACCTCATACAAAATAATTAATTCAGGAAATACAATATAGCAGATAGTTGAATGCACCTTACTACTAAGCGCATAACGCCAAATTCAGGGGCAGCGTGTCGGCGCCGACCTCTGGATTTTTTTTATGAGTTTTTACTCAGAACCTCCTCAATAACTTTGACCAAGTCCTATTCAGGGTGGCATCGTTTTAACACTAAATCAGCGACACTGGTGTTTAGTCTGATTCTAATATCCTTCGTGGTTGTGACGTTGAAAAAGTATCTTGCCCACGCTGCGCAGGCGAACCTTTATGAAAGTGGAGCCATTGAAGAAATCTCGACGCATAAGGCGATGAAAAGTGGAACCCGGTTGTTTGGTAATGTCATTTTATCCCTGATGAATGCAGGAAAGTCTCTGCTCTCACATACAAGGAAGCTGCACAACTTCTGGGCAAATAATGCGAAACGTGAACACCCTGCACGAGATGGTTGTTCAGGGCGTACAAGATTAGGTCTTTGTGCTGAGGGTGGGGCTTAATGTCTACCCTAAGCATATGTGTTAGCCTCGTTCTCTAGTATTAAGATCTTCTAATATTTTGACACCGGTGTTTAACTGATCTGCTTGAATTTCTGTATTAAATCCATGCGCTGCTTGATTTCTTAACACTATTATCTGTTTCAAGTACTCATGCTGATCGATAGATAATTCTCCATTAGAATATAAGTGATCAGATAATTTATTAAACGCCAATCTTTCTACTGGAATGTTTGTATTTAAGGCTAAAATCCTTAAACAGCTTTCCAATGTACTCCATAAATACAACAGTGCAGCATCAAACATTCCTATTGTTATCAGTTGTTCAACTTCTTCTTTGCGCTCATTGATTTCATCTCTACTAGGTAGAGACTCATTGCTATATGAAAATAAATCAATCCCCTCATCGTCAAGGGTGACCAATATGAACCTCCACCCTTCGTGCTTTGAAATCTCATTTGAAATACTTTGGAATTTATCAATAGAGACTCGCTTGGCTGAGGATTTTATTTCTATGATAAG
This sequence comes from Endozoicomonas sp. ALD068, assembly GCF_049310145.1. Lineage (NCBI taxonomy): Bacteria > Pseudomonadati > Pseudomonadota > Gammaproteobacteria > Oceanospirillales > Endozoicomonadaceae > Endozoicomonas > Endozoicomonas sp. ALD068. The sequence continues at coordinate 4,288,621 of NZ_JBLYNU010000004.1, read as the reverse complement.
ACCTTCAGTTCCTTTTGTGGCAATAATATCAGGCTGATAATTTTCAAGAGTGAAAGGAAGTGAGTCCCTCTGAGGCTGTATATTTACAGAGTATCCTTTCTCACGTAACTCTTCAGCAAGCTCATTTGCTTTTTGCTCGCACTTCTCATAAAAAGATTTCATAAATATTCCTCTAAAGCACTAGCAAGTCCAACTTTAATATATACACTTTCTTCGCCTGTTGCTGCTGCTTCAGCTAGCATAGAGGGCAAATTTGTAACATCAATACCATCGGATAAATAGCGGCGATGGCTTTCAACGTCAGTGATTTGCACATCATCAGCGAATACAAGGCTGCTAAGTGCGTCTTGAATAGGTTTAATTATATTGTCCACATCGACAGGTGAATCATTACAAAAATAGACGACTGTTAGGTGTATGTCGTTATCTTCTGTTAAAGGTGGGCCACGCCAGAATTGCCTGGCCCTCCCGTAAATAAAATCTTTCCATGCTTGAAGATTTTCTCGCCTCTTTACTTGGAGCGACACTGGCCTTTTATGCAATAAAAACTCAATCACATTGTACTACCTTACTGAATTTTCGTAACTTGACGTTACACAGTCAAGCCTTGCTTTCTTGGATTTTGAGTAAGAGTAGTATTACCTATAACCATCAAAAATCAATAGTTGCGAATTTGTAGGAGAGGCTAACGCAGTGTGCCAACCCTTTGCCTGCTCTTGTCAAATGGCAATTGTATAATTAGCTGGAGCAAACAACGTACTTTGCTTTTATTGAAGAATAGTTTCTGTCTATTTCGAACTGCTGGGACGTCACAAGATGATGCATTAATCACCGGCACCTCTGCAACTACCACCCAAAGGAGAATGGTGGCATTAGTCAGCAGAGGCTCGTTCATGATTTTCGCCGTGATATTGACGTTTTCACAAATCCCATTCACCAGAAACCCGATAAGCCCGTTCGCAGTGCTGAACTCCTGACGCCCTGACCCTGAGCAATCATCGGGATAATTAGGTACATCGCCATTTAATGCCTCTGGTCAGCACCCTCCGGCAACACCATCCTCCATGAATACACTTAGGGAAAGGTTAAAGAAGTAGTACCTTCATGGAGGAAGATATGTTGTATTCTCTAAGGCTGCGCTATGCAGCTGGTTTTCTTTTACTGGCTCTGACGCTGTTATTCCCGCCACTGTCTCAGCCCCTTTCGGCCAGCACTTCTCAACAGTGCAATATTGGCAACCGTTACCTGGTGGGCCATCTGGAAACCGTGACTCGCATTGACCATCAGTTTGATACCCAACTTCCCGCACTGATTGACTCCGGTTCCACCACATCCTCTATGGATGCCAGGGATATTAATTTCGAAACCTCAGTCAATGGTTCAGACTGGGTAAGGTTCAAGATCCTGACAGAGCGGGGCGGTTATGGTCGGGAAGTGACCCTGCTCAAACCCGTTAAACGGTTTATTCGTGTACTAACCCATTCCGGGAAACCACAACGACGGCCCGTCATAGAAGCCACTATCGAACTGGGCAATGTAAAAACCACCACCGAGTTCAGCCTTACCTCACGTTCCAAATTTCCCCAGAGTATTCTGCTTGGGCGGAATACGCTGGATGACCTGGCAGTGATTGATACCTCACAACAGTATCTTCTGGATAGCTGCCAGCCAGCCGGAGGCATTGCTTTCAGCCACTGAAAAGTGGCTGAAAGGCTTAAAAGCCTGGGGAAAAATCACGAAACCTCACACCCAGCAAGGATTTCAGACAGGTATTGTGTGCTCATGGCTGCCTTTCATTGCCGAAGTCTTCAATTTCTTACCGATCTTCACAACCTGCAATGACCGCAGAGATGGTTAAGAGCAGAATATCAGCAAGTTTATGATCTACTTTCCATTGTTGACATGCGTCATAAATGACAGATTCGTTATGTTGCTAATGCACAAAACTACAATTTGTTCATTTACCTTTGAGCCTGATACTTTTTATCTATTTCGAATACAAAAGAGTTGACTAGGGCTATACAGTATTGTAAATCTTGATCTTCAATTACTACTTTATTTCCTTCAAGATCGTAACCATTTCTGTGAATGATGTGGTGCCTTATGTTGAGAATTTCAAGCAATGTTGTACTGATATTAATCTTTATACCAATTACATTTTTGAACAAAACATCAATATCGTTAAGTCTATGCCAGACCATGTTTTTCATTGCATTAATTAAATATTCTTCAACTGTATGATGAAGCAAGTAAGGAATTTTCAGTGATTCAGTTCTAAATTTATTCTGCATTCCTAATCTTACAATCGCCTCCCTATTTGAAGAGATTTCATTTATGAAAAGGTCATATAGATATTTTTCCATCAAGCTTATTACATTAGAAAAATATAATTTATTGTGAAACTTATCATTACTTTGGTTTTCTATTATTTCTATACCAGAACAGAATTCTTCATAGAAACTACTTTTGCATCGGTCAGAAGTCATTTGGGCGATACTCCACACCAATACGTTCTTTTAAGTTTTCTCTATTATTAGTTGACGTTATGTCTAGCTGCCAATCCACACCCACATTTGAAGACCATACCGATATTGAAAATTCATTTCCATTCGAGTCTTCAAATTCATCATGATTTTCTGAAATGCTGTCCTTATGTCTATCTGCAAATATATTTGGAGATGGAACACTAACAACATGTATTTCCTGGTTGTCAAGAAAAATGATTAAATAACCTCCTGAAAGTGGAGGCATGCAATCATTACCTTCAATAGTAAATTTCATGCTTATATGTTGCTCCAATACATATGTGACAGAAAATTATAGTCTATTAAGGTGGACATCCTTATAGCCATTGAACTCAGTGACTTCGGGGGCTTTCATGATTTATCCCTATTCAAAAACCTCTCACCAGAGATCTTTTACCTGCGTGTTTTGCCAACCGTCGGCAAATATCGCGCCAGCAATGCCAGCGCCATCATGCAGATAAAATACGCTGAGTTAGAAGGGATTTGCAGATTAAAATCCACCGATGAGTGAATCATAATGGCCAGAATGCCCATAAAGGCTGTAAAGCCCATACCAATCATCAGCCGATTACGACGCTGGCGCATGGCCACAATGGCATGCCAGACCGCAGCAAGCACCATCAGTGCCAGAATGGCATAAGCGAGCAAACCAAACTCCAGAGGAAACTGCAGAAAATCATTATGGGCCAAGTCATAATACCCCCTCCAGCTACCATCGTGATAAAAAGGCAGTGTCGTATAGAAGGAGCCGCCACCGGAGCCGGTCAGGCCAAAATCGCCAATGGCATTTAATGTCACTTCGGAGACATTGGGACGGGTCTCCCGTTCCAGTGAAGTCTGCTCAAGACGCTCCACCACCTTCTCCAGGCCAAACCATTGACTGACAATAGCAATGTCGATCACCAGTAAACTGACAAACAGCACCACCATACTCCGGCTCAGCTGTTTTCGACAGATGACGTACAAAAAGCCGGTCACCATCAGGCTTGTGAAAAACGCAGTATTCCCCATACGTGAGCGCGAGAGCACCAGACCAATCACCATAATGGCCAGCCCGGTGCGGAGAATTACCTTATTGCTCATCAGGGTTTTCAGGGTGCGGTGCAGCCATTCCTGCCAACTTTGGGAAGGTCGCTCATTAAGCTGGGCAATCAGCAACCCCATACCAGCGGCTAAAGTCATCTCCAGAAAACCGGCAAAACTGTTACGGTTCACAAAGGTACCGGTGGCGACACCGAAGTAAGAGGGCTTATCCCGGAACAGCAAAACCTCCAGACCTGAAAGCGTAGTTAATGAACCAAACACTGCTTGTAAAATACCTGAAATGACCAGCACCCAGGCAAAGATTTTCAGTTTCTCAGGCCGGTCAATCAGTAGAAGACACAGGCAAAACAGCAGGTAATAAGCCATTGTCAGCAAGGCCGTAACCAGCGTGGCAAAAGGATCAATAGAGAGTGGGAGCCATTCGGGAAGAGGCAATTCCAATGCCAAACTGGCTTGAGAATGAATATCCCACGCATGGGGGGAAATCGTTTTTACCCAATTAGCCGGTAGCGGCGTTTGTTGTATAAACAGCCAGCTGGTGATCAGAATAAACCCAACGTGAAACCAGCGGGCTTTCTGAAAAACAAGGGTCACCGGCAGCCGATTCAGGGCATAACCCAGTAACCAGAACAACGCCAGCCCGAAGACCAGCATCATCATAATCCCCATCGCCCACTCGGGCTTGCTGCCTTCGGGTAACGGCAGCCAGAGCATCACCGCCAGCAATGCTAAAAAAAGAACTTGTTTCATGTTTATTTAAATCCGCTGCCCGCTGCTCATAAAAGTCTCAGTCTTATCTTTTTCGGGCAAGGTAGGCAGCGTCAAATCAATAGGCGTTAGGGTTCATAAACCCTTTAAACACGGTACCGATGATAATCCTGATATCCAACCACAGCGACCAGTTGTTGATGTATTCCAGGTCACACTCCACCCTTCGCTGCATCTTATCCAGTGTATCGGTCTCACCCCTGAAGCCGCGCACCTGGGCCAGACCGGTAATACCCGGTTTCACTTTATGGCGTTTCATATAGGATTCCACCAGGTCTTTGTAATACTCATTATGAGCCAGGGCATGGGGCCTTGGCCCGACAATGGACATCCGCCCCTGCAGCACATTAATAAACTGGGGCAGCTCATCCAGACTGGTGCGGCGAATAAAGGCACCGACTTTAGTCACTCGCGGATCACCTTTGGTGGCCTGGGTTACTTTACCCTCGCCTTCCTTATGTACCTTCATACTGCGGAACTTATACACTTTCACCTGCTTGCCAGAAGCACCGTGACGGTATTGCCTGAAAAACACTGGCCCCGGTGACGAAAGCTTCACGGCAATGGCGACACCTATCATCACGGGTGATATCAGCAACAGAATCAGGCTAGCAAACAGAATATCAGACATCCGTTTAATAAAAGCGTTACTGTTGTCCATGGGGGAGCAACTGATATCCAGGGTAACAAAATCACCGACTTTGGTAATGTTATGGTTTAACAGCGGCAGATCCTGCAGCCCTGGCATGTAACGAATGTTGGCGGTACTGTGGCGCAGGGTGAACAGCACCGGCTGAAGCAGAGAGTTTTTGTTAAAAGGAATACAAAGCCAGCACTCATCAAAGCCTTTATTTTCAGCAAGGTATTCTTGTAGCTCTGCCAGTGCCTGCTCATTATTGTGATGCTCAATCACATGTTGCAAACGGAAACCCAAGCTGTTGTCTTTGGAAAAATAGGCGCGCATTGCCTCAAAGTTACGGCCTTCGCCAATCACCAGCACATGCCGGGTATTGCGACCGCGCCGTCGAATCGACATCAATATACGATAGAGAACAAAGCGGGTCAGCAGCGCCATGAAAATGCCCCCCACCCCCCAGATCAATAACCAGATTCGGGAATACTGCGCAGAGGTTTTGGTCAATACCAAAATGGCAAACAACGTCATAAACGACAGAAGCCATGCAGCAAAAACTCTGCTGAGCCGCTCAATGAGTTTACGCCCACGCCACGGCGAGTAAACATCACACAAAAACGAAAAAACCACGACTAAAAGGGCCTGTATGGCCATCGCATTCACATAATGGGTGGCATGATTCTCAAAACGGATATATTCGGACAGCTCAGCACAACCAATTGCGATGGCTATGTCCATAATCACCAGAGAAAAAAGAGGCAGCCGGGAGCGGCCCGATAACAAAGAGGTAGGCATTTACGTAGACTCTATCTTTTTGGAGTACAACTCTTCTTCAGAATTCTCCACTGCGCTACCATAAACGGCAAAGCAGCCAACAACAACCCGATACAGGTTACGAGAAAATCCAGCGGGTTAAAATTTCGTAGGGGTAAAAAAAACTGCACGCTTTCATCCAGTGCACAGCCAATAATCAACAGTATTAACAACCAGCCCCGTTGCCAGAATCCTGAGCTGGCCAGATGTGCCAATGCAGAGAGGATAAACGCCATGACAAAATGCATCTGCAAATTGCCGCCCAGAAAATGCTCAATACTGCCCCAGGCCCATTTGCCATAGCCCAGACTCTTACTGGCGGAAAGAATCACCACAAAGGCCAGCCAGCCAGCCGCTATAATCCGTACCATTCACAACCCTGTTTATTGGCGACAAAGGCACAGAGAATGAGTTTTTTAAAAAGAAAAACTCCATGCCTCCGTGTCCAAAACAATCACTGCCGAATCAAACTCAACAGTTCAGATGTTTTTTCTTCCATCAGCGCCACATCCCCCCGGCTTTCCACATTCAGCCGAATCACTGGCTCAGTGTTAGAAAGGCGCAAGTTAAATCGCCAGTCACCCATGTCCAGAGAGATACCATCGGTATGGTCCACCGCCACCGCATCCTTTTCATAAATTGCCAGAGTGCGATCAATAGCCGCTTGTGGATTATCCAATGTACTGTTGATCTCACCAGAGGATGGAAACAGGGCAATCCGCTCGGCCACCAGTTCAGAAAGCTTCTTGTTTTTATGGGACATCAACTCCGCCACCAGTAACCAGGGAATCATCCCGGAATCACAGTAGGCAAAGTCACGGAAATAATGGTGCGCGCTCATCTCTCCGCCATAGGCCGCATCTTCTTCCCGCATCCGTTCCTTAATAAAAGCATGGCCGGTTTTACACAACACTGGCACACCACCGGCACTGGCAACCTGATCAATAGTATTCCAGGTCAATCGGGGGTCATGGATAATTTTCGCACCGGGATAGTGAGCCAAAAACGCCTCGCCCAACAGCCCGACAATATAATACCCCTCAATAAACTGGCCTTTTTCATCAAACAGGAAGCAACGGTCAAAATCCCCATCCCAGGCAATGCCCATATCGGCCTTGTGCTCAAGAACCGCATCCACCGTTGCCTGCCGACAGTCGTGTAATAACGGGTTAGGAATGCCATGGGGAAAGTGACCATCCGGCTCATGGTGAATCTTCACAAACTCCACCGGCACTTCAGATGCCTTAAACCGTTCCTCAATGGCATCAATCACATGCCCGGCAGCGCCATTGCCGGCATTGACCACCAGTTTCAGAGGCTTTAGCTCATCCGGTTTGATATACCCCAGAATGTGATCCACATAGGGAGCAAGGTTGCTGATCTGCCGATAAGAACCTAATGGGGTATCCGGGGAGCCCGTTCTATTTGGCTCCACAAACACATCTTCAGCCAACCGCTGAATTTCACGCAACCCGGTATCCCCGGAAATCGGCTTGCTTTCTTCCCGCACCAGCTTCATCCCATTGTAGTCTTTCGGGTTATGGCTGGCCGTGACCATAATGCCGCCATCTGCCTTCAGGTGCGATGTGGCAAAGTAAACCTCTTCAGTGCCACAAAGGCCGATATCAATCACATCCGCCCCGCCTGCCCGAAGACCGTCACTCAGAGCAGCTTTTAACTCAGGCGTAGACAAGCGAATATCGCCCCCCACCACCATGGTTTTGGGTTTTAGATATTCCGCTGTTGCCCGGCCAATCCGCCAGGCGACAGCTTCATTCAATTCATCAGGCATGCGGCCACGGATATCGTAAGCCTTGAAACAGTTAAGTGTACTCATCTATAACACCAGAAGTGAAAAACAGTATACATTGACATATATTTAAGGTGTCCTGTAGATATATATTGGATACCTAAATAATCATGTTTGAGTATGATCCAGCAAAAAGCCTCGGCAACCTGGAAAAACATGGCATTGATTTCGAGCAGGCCCAGAACCTCTGGCTGGATGAAAATCGAGTGATTATCAAGACCTTGATTTCTGATGAGTCTCTTTTCCTACTCATTGCCAAATACGCTGAGAAGCACTGGACTGCCGTATTTACGCCACGTGAAGATAAAAACCGAATTATTTCAGTACGTCGCTCAAGATCCAAAAAGAATAGCCGCTTATGAAAGCCAAAGAATTTGACCAGGCCTTTGATGAGGGCCACGACAGCATTGATGAACATATTGACTGGTCCAGCGCTCAGCGTCCCGGCCTGGAAACCCGTCGAATCAATATCGACTTTCCTGCGTGGATGATCGCCGCGCTCGATCGCGAGGCAGCAAGGCTTGGTATTGCCCGGCAAGCTGTGGTCAAAACCTGGCTGGCCGAAAGACTGGATCAGGGAAGGCGGAGTTAGTATGTCATCAGCACGGGATTTCAAACAGACACTACAAGCCCGGGCGGAACGAGACCCTGATTTTGCCTGTGCTCTTCTGGACGAAGCCGTAACCCTGTTCCTTAACGGTGAGCCCGATGCCGCCCGAATGGTTCTGAGGGATCTGGTGAATGCCACGGTCGGTTTCGAGCAGCTGGCGAATACTACCCAAAAATCCGGCAAAAGCCTGCATCGAATGTTGTCGGGCAAAGGAAGCTCTGAAAATTCTGGACAGACTGGATGACCAGTCATGAAAGAATCGGGAATAAGTGTTGCTGGTAAACTAATTGCTCGGACTTTAATTCTGCAGAATCGCTGTAACAGCATTTGCGGACACCATCCAGATTTACCAGCTCACCTCCAATTTCTTGCGATGACAGCGCTATTCCCAAGGGTTTTGAACCCGGCCAGTCAAGGGAAAAATTCACTAACTCATCGAAATGCCAATTTCTTTTTGTGTGCTACGCTGATCCCTCAGCCACCTTTCAGGAGTAAAGCATGAGCTTGAGAAATCACCGAACGTCTGACACAGAACTTGACCATATCCGAGACACCCTGACGGGTAGGGTCGCATATGCCAGCGATACCCGTGGCGAAATGCTCCGGAGGTTTGATCATCAGGATAGAGAAATTGCTGCATTGAAATCGGATGTCACAGTCCTGAAGGAAGATGTTGGGGAAATCAAAGGAACGTTAAAAATCATACTATCCCGACTTCCCGGCTAAAACTTTATACGGCTAACGACTTTCAAAAAGAAAACCTTGTCCCAGAATTTTTCTTTAGGTTTTCTTTTAGAAGTTTTTCAGCTCTGAAAAAGACAATACACTCTTTTTCAGTAAATCTGGATGAGTACGAAAGTAATTATCCTGTTTATTTATCAAATTTTGATCAATATCAGTTGGAGTCTTAAATGATGCTCTGTCGAAGCTTTTTCCATTAAAAAATAATGTTGCAAAACGGTTATCACTCTGGCCATTAAAAACCAAAAGGTCAAATACGACAACGCCACAATAATCAATAGAATTAAGCTCAGCACTCAATGCTTTTAAATGTTGCATAGGATGATATCCAGCAATAGCAGTAATCACTGCTATTTCCGAGTTATCGACCTTGCGAAATTTAATCATTTTATTATTGCAACCTGTATAAGTTATTGATTAACTTGTAACAATCCTTGCTTAGCTCTATAGCTTTCTCGAGCGTATCAATTTTCCTGCTTGCGTCCGTGAAGTCTTCCATATGAAATAAGGTGTGCCGGTGCTTCCTGAAAAACGCATAGGTTCTTTCAAATGCCTTTACCCTATCGACTGATCCAATGCGATCCTTGAACTCTTTTTTTAGCGCTACATTCTCACCTACAACTGAGAAGAAAGCTCCAAAACCAGACTTTTCATCACCAGGATACATCCCACAATCGCATAGCATAGATCTTAATACCCCCTCTAATGCTCTCAGGTCAGGAAACAACAGCATGGAGTACTCAGGCAGCTTAGGAGATGCAAGTTTCACACAGCAGCCCGCAACTAACAACTCCTTGATGGTTTTGGATAAATATTCAAACGAGTCAGTCAGTTGATTTTTAAGATAGTCTTGGGCCAATTCAGCTCTTACTATCTGGGCTGTATTTTCTTCTGTCCGGCTTAAAACTGCCTGCAAGCCAGCCAGATCAAGCAACTCAGTAAGCAAATAAATTAATCGCCTGTATGAAAACAGCGGTTTCCCTTGTATTGCTAACAAGTTACTGGTTTTAAAGTGAGTAACTGTAATCGTGTCCTGATGCTGAAGACTGGTGATCTTGAACACTTTACGTACATCGTTCTCTTGATCAATAGATATTTCAAACTCATTAGCACCATTATCCAAAAAGCAGTTGTTAACCTCTTCTATGACGGGCTCAATATCATCAGCATAAATGCCTTTTAGAGTGTAGTTGACTGTAAGAAACTCATGAGGATCTATTGTTTCCAAGAGAAAATTAGCAAGCTTTGCACCGAGTTCTTGGTTTTTACCAAGCTTGTGATTAATACTTGTGGTTCCATCATTATTCAAATGTAGATCGATGATAGCATCATCTACTCCGACATAACCTATCTTAATCCTTTTTCTCTTGTTGCCGACAATTTGATTTGCTCTTAAGCTTAAGGAGTTGGATTCTGCAAATTCCTCAATATAACTATCAATCGACTCTCTTTTTAAATTCAGACTTTTGTAGTTGCTCATTGCCGATAACTCCAATAAGGCGCTAGTTTTTTCACAACTTAATAGAAAGGAACGGCAAAAGTTTAGCAACCCTTTCTGAAATAGTGAGGAAAGTTTAACTAATAACCAAAAACGATGACCTCCTGATTATCAGTTTTTTTCACTGCATAGATCCGGCTGACCATACCGGCACAAACCATCACACTCTACCGTAAGTGACCACAAACCGCACAATATCAACCTCCGCAAGACACTCCCCGCTCTGTGCTCAAAGTCAAAAATGTATGACTAGAATTGCTGGTTATGTACAAAGAAAGACCAGACCCCGGCTTCTTTTCACCCAGACACCCCGCTATGAACCTCGATCAGTTCAAGGTCAAATTTGCCAGTATCACTTAAAGAGGGCCAACAAGTATAACAGGATTAAATCACGTCAATAAGCAAGCCTCTTGTTCTCTGAATCTGCTATTTTGTACAAAATTTACGTAAAAAACGAGATGACTATGGAACAGATCAATATCAGTGAACTACGAGCCAACCTGTTGAGCTATCTAAAAAAAGCTCAGTCAGGTCAACCAGTTACGGTCACTTCCAATGGCGAAGCGCTGGTCACCATTGCCTCACCGGTCGCCCTGAGACAATCAGCCCGTAAAGCCCTGAACGAGCTGGCGTCAAAAGCACGGGCCAATGATCTCACGGAATGCACCAATGAGCCATGGAAAGCCATGCAATGATCATTCTCGATTTAAAAAAAGGTTCAGAGTTAATGATATCCATGACTCCTTCTGGAGAAATCATCCTGCAGGTACCTGACAAAAAAGTAAGACCAAGTATTGATGAGATATTTGATCGCTTCCAGCCTTCTCTGGAGCCTGTGGAATTTGAAGCATTACTGGAAGATAACCGTTCGGAGATCAACCAGTGAAACGAGTATTCCCTGATACCTGCATCCTGATTGACGCGTCCAACAGAAACAGCGAAGTTTGTAGCTGGTCAAGATCATTTTCCGCTTTTTCGGGCAGCGGTTAGCGCTAACATTTGCCCTGTGTACAATCTGTGCCTACAGATAGTATTACTATTGCAACGTAGTTATACATAAAGAGATACATAAAGAGGTGCGATGTGCATAAATTAACGACCAAAAGGCAAGTGACTATTCCTCAAAGCATCTGCCAAAAGCTCGGGCTAAAACCAGGCGACTTTATACAGGTTTTCGAGCGTGACGGTGTGGCACATTTGGTAAAAATGAACTCCGATGATCTCTCTGGCACCATCAAATTATCCGCTGATACCCATCTGCCCCTGACGCCAGAGAACACCAAAAAAGCCATCAAAGGCAAAGCCGCCAGAAAATTCCGGGGCGAACAATGACTGCTGTGGCTACCAATGTGCTGTTGCGTTATGGCTCGCAACACATTGAACAGCCTGCATAAAATCTTTTTTCTTTTTCGAGAATTCTTATTTAACAGGTCTATATCACGTTCTCATTGATGAAGCAAAGCCATTGCCTGGGCAGGATTGTTGCGAAACATAATAAGTAGCGATCTGGCTGGCCCGAGCGGTTTTCTCACCTTTTGTTCCCAACTCTGCACTGTCTTGATGCTCACACCAATGAGGGCGGCAAACTTCTCCTGTGAAAGGTGCGTTGCCTTCCTGATAGCAGAGACGTCAATCTCTTCATATTTGAACGACCGTGAAGGTTTCTTAATACCTTTGTTAATGTCGATCGCTTCCCTGACGCTCTCCACCAATTCATCAAAGTTAAATTCATGGTCACTCATTGCAAAACTCCCTCGCTAGTTCTGACAGTAACTTTTTCTCTGCAATTGTTAAGTCTTATTGTCGGTTTTTGGTGTAGGCATACAGCATGTAGAAGGTTTCCTCACTGACCTGCCAGTAATAGATCGTTCGCACACCTCCTCGCTTGCCCGAGTCACCCAACTTCCAGCGGAACTTCCGTAGCCCCCCCAGTACCTTTGATAACACTGCCAAGATCAGGCTGTGCAATCAAGGCTTTTTGCATGGTTCGATACTCATCATCAGACATGAGCTGGGTGATGATTTTGGTAAATATGCTGGCTTCTACAAATTCCATATTTAATCCCACTTTGTAGTAATTAATGTACCACAATGTAGGATTTCTGCGAATTGTCAAACATCAAGGCATCAGGGAAATAAGCAAATCATACTCCAGCCAGGACACCGGTATATCGAAATACGGCCGGTAATCACCAAAGCGTTTAAAATGAATAGTTAAGGCGCTGTTCGCCTCCCGCTCCCCATAAAAGATAAGAGCTGTGCTTTTTCGGGCAGCGGGCGGCGTCAATCAAGCCCTACCGTAAGTATCCTCAAACCGCACAATATCATCCTCACCCAGATACCCGCCGCTTTGCACCTCAATCAACTCAAGGTCAAACTTGCCGGGGTTTTCCAGTCGATGCACGACACCAATAGGAATATAAGTCGATTGGTTTTCGGTCAGCAGAATTTCCTGATCGCCATTGGTGACCAGCGCTGTGCCTTTGACAACAATCCAGTGCTCGGCCCGGTGATGGTGCATCTGTAAAGAAAGCTGCGCACCCGGCTTAACAGTAATGCGCTTAACCTGGAAGCGGTCGCCCATATCAATCGAGTCATAGGCACCCCAGGGGCGATAAACCTTACGGTGCAATTTAGCTTCAGACTGGTTAGCTGCCTTTAGCCGTTCAACAATCTTTTTAACATCCTGCACCCGGTTCTTATGGGCCACCAGAATGGCGTCGTCGCTTTCGGTGATCACCAGATCATCGACGCCCAAGGTGGCAATCAGTTTTTTCTCACTGCGCACGTAAGTGTTACGGGTATCATGAAGCAGAACATCACCCAGGGTGGAGTTTCCAACCTCATCTTTTTCAGAAATATCTGCCAGCGATGACCAGGAGCCAACATCAGACCAGCCTGCATCCAAGGGAACCACTACTGCATCGGTGGTTTTTTCCATCACGGCGTAATCTATGGACTCCTCCGGGCAGGCTTTAAAGGCCAATTCATCCAAACGGACGAAGTCCAGATCAGCAGTTTGTACTTCCATGGCTTTCTGGCAGGCTTCCAGAATATCCGGACGGAACTTGTTCAATTCCTCCAGATAGCGCGAGGCTTTGAACAGGAACATGCCGGAGTTCCAGTAATAGTCACCTGTAGCCAGATAACCCTGTGCCGTTTCCAGATCTGGTTTCTCTACAAACTGCTCCACAGGCATTATTTTTTCAGCAGAAAGGCTCGAAGGCTCAAAGGTTTCTTTTTGCTCATCAGAAGAAAAACCTTGTGCCTTTGTCTCACTGTCGTTCAAGGCTTTTATATAACCGTACCCTGTTTCCGGATGACCAGGCACAATCCCGAAAGTGACCAGCTTGCCATCAAGAGCCGCAGGCAACGCAGCCTCAACAGCCTGATGAAAAGCATTGACATCATTAATCACATGATCCGCAGCCAATACCAATAACAGCGGTTCTTCATCTTCGGAGAGGATCTTGGCTTTTAAAGCAGCCAAGGCAACAGCAGGTGCAGTATTCCGCCCCACTGGCTCCAGAATAATTGCAGAGGCTTTGCGATTCATCTGGCGAAACTGCTCTGCTACCAGGAAGCGATGCTCTTCATTGGCAATCACCATTGGAGCGGAAACAGAGTTTAGCCCATCCAACCGGCTCAATGTGTTTTGCAGCATGGTCTGTTCATTGACCAGCGGCAGAAACTGCTTTGGGTATAAAGAACGGGACTGGGGCCAGAGGCGGCTGCCGGAGCCGCCGGACATGATTATGGGTATTAAATTCATAATTTTTAAGGTGCAGTCTTTTTAAAAAATAATCTTTGGTGTCTTAATATCGGTAACTTTCAAGGTAGATGTCGCCTCAACTTATGCAGCTAAATCACAATGCTGCTGATTCTCTGATCGCTCAGGGTTAAGCCACACCTCTACCGGTAATTGCCAGTTTCTGGTTTCACGGCTTCCCCATCGCTCAGGGTGTTGCTCTTTTGCTTTACGGTAAACTCTTTCACGATTCAGAACCTTTTTCTGAGCCTTCCCTGTGTGTCTGTCGTAGGGGGTCTGGAACTTGATGCCACTGTGCTTATGCTCCATGTTGTACCAGTTTACGAACCCGTACACCCACTTTCTGGCTGACTCCAGACTGGAGAAGTGATTCGGATACCCGGGACGATATTTCATGGTTCTGAAGCCTGACTCTGAGTATGAGTTATCGTTACTCACGCGTGGCCTGCTGAACGATGTCTGTACACCCAGTTGCTGAAGAGTACTTAGCATGGTCGCCCCCTTCATCGGACTGCCATTATCCGAATGCAGGACCAGCGGTTGCTCCTTAAGGCTGATCTTATGCTGCATGAACGCTTTTCGGATCATCTGAGCAGCCAGATCAGAGGACTCCCTTTCATGGACTTCCCAGGTCACAATCATGCGGCTATAGACGTCCAGAACCAAATAGAGATAATAATATTTACCCCTGATGGGCGACCCCAAGAATGTTATATCCCACGACCAGAGCTGATTCGGTGCCGTAGCCCGATGCGATGTTGGCTTCCGCTTTGCGGGCTTCTGACTGCGACCGCGGTGATGCTGTTGATTATGGGCCTTCAGCACTCGATAAAAGCTTGACTCAGAAGCTATATAAACACCTTCGTCGGCCAGTGTCGGTACAATCTGGCATGGCGACTTACTTTTGAATCGCTCGCTGTTACAGACTTTCAGAATCTCGTTTTGCTCACTCTTGGTTAGTTGGTTGGCAGGCATTGGCCGGTCTGCGTATTGACGCTGATCTTCCCGCACCTGTTCTACATCTTTTTGCCAGCGCTGAACCGTGCGTATCGACAGGTTGAGCGCAGCACAGGCTTTCACTTTACGTGCACCCTGTGAAACAGCTTCCTGGATTAAAGCAACGGCTTCCTTGCGATCAGGGAGAGGAATCAATCGTCCTCGCGCTCCCCCCAGATCGCGTTTGCCTTTTTTGTTAGAACCAACAGTGCTGCGGTTTCAGCAAGTGCTTTGTCTTTGCGTTTGAGTTCTTTTTCCAGTTTCTGGATGCGCTTCTTGTCATCTCGTCTGGCAGCGGCCTGTACCTGACGGGATTCAGCAGGCTTTGTGCTGCCTGCGATAAAATCAGCTTTCCACTGCTGCAGGTCTTCATAGTAGAGACCCTTCTTACGACAGTATTCGGATAGCTCTGTTGTGTTCATGTTGGCGGTTTCCATCAGAACCGCGAACTTGTTTTCAGCACTCCACTGCTGAGGATTCTTACCATCACCGGGCACGGGTACACCTTGCGCTTTTGCCTGTTTGCGCCAAGTATACAGGGTTGCATCAGTAATGCCGGTTTCTCTTTTAAGCTGAGTCACGGAAACATTATTTGGCGGCATCATCTTCTGGATAATGGACTCTTTCATTTCTTTGGAATAGCGAGCCATAACAGCCTCTTTCTAAATGCTCTCAGTTATTGAGAGTCATGAATCAAAAGAGGCGACATCTATTCTGACACAGAGGGATATACTTGTGATAAGCATGGAGATTTGAGCCTTAAGACAAGGCGACGATCGCCAACACAGGATTAAGACTCAAATCTTCAGCGCAATAGGGAGTTAGAAAGTTTGATTGGTATTAAATATGAACAGGAGCATCGAAATGAGTATGACGACCATTACATCACGAACATTCAACCAGAATGTCACAGAGGCTAAACGATCGGCACTGAAGCAACCGGTATTTATTTCCGATAGAGGGACCGTTACTCACGTCCTGCTCAATTTTGATCACTATAAAGAGATCATCCGCAATGCTGCCAATATTCTTGAACTGCTGGCCATGCCCGAAGCGAAGGATGTCGATCTGGTAGCAGAGCCTTTAAAAGACAGCTTTCTGAAACCGGCAGATTTTTCCTGATGTACCTGCTTGATACCAACGTTGTCTCGGAGCTACGCAAATTTAAAAGCTTATTTGCCCCATAGGCAACTTATTTAGAGGACAATTCCTACGCAGCTGGCTTAACCAGTTTACCGGATTCTTCCAGCCTTTTATAAAGGCTGCCCGCACTGAACTCCAGGCCATTAGGCCAGCAAAGAGCACCCAGCTCGATAAAGAAGCGCTGAAAAAAAACGCCATCCTCTAAAGCCAGGGTAAGGCTGGTTTTATGTGACAACATTTCACTAAAATCCATAACACCAAAGCTGCCATCAGAAAAGCGAAGCTTTATTTCCAGCCTTGTCTGATAAACAGCCTGAACAATTTTAATCATTATCAGCTCCTGCTATACGCCCAAGTGGTTGGAGATCTATTGCCCTTAGAGGGTGTCGCAAAACTGACTCCAGCGTGGGAACGAGTTGACTCCCGACATTCCTGGCTTCATTCACGTCATTCCCGCGAAGGCGGGAATCCAAACTGACTCACTACCAGAACCACACTGCCCGGTGCCCCCCCTGGCCTTGTCAACCCCGACTTCACTCTCGTCATTCCCGCGAAGGCGGGAATCCACACTGACTCACCACCAGAACCGTACTGCCCGGTGCCCCCTTGGCCTTGTCATCCCCGACTTCACTCTCGTCATTCACGCGAAGGCAGGAATCCACACTGACTCACCACCAGAACCAAACCGCCCGGTGCCCCCTGGCCTTGTCATCCCCGAGACAGAGATCCGCCGTTGGCGCTGGATTCCCGCCTTCGCGGGAATGACGACCTCAGAGCATGGGAACGAGCCGTTGGAGTTTTGCGACAACCTCAGAGCGTGGGAACGAGTTGTTGGAGTTTTGCAACACCCTCGACAGGGCGGGGAGCAATCACCTTTGGCTTATGAGGGAATAGTTAATGCCAAGAAACGCTGCCCTGTGCCCGCTTACCAAAAGAACAAAACGCTTGTGATTAACGTGAGGCGGGCAGCGGGTGGCGGCATTCACCCACGACTCATCACACCCTACCGTACGTATCCTCAAACCGCACAATATCATCCTCCCCCAAATACCCCCCGCTCTGCACCTCAATCAACTCAAGGTCAAACTTGCCGGGGTTTTCCAGTCGATGCACGACACCAATGGGAATATAAGTCGATTGGTTTTCGGTCAGCAGAATTTCCTGATCGCCATTGGTGACCAGCGCTGTGCCTTTCACAACAATCCAGTGTTCGGCCCGGTGATGGTGCATCTGTAAAGAAAGCTGCGCACCCGGCTTAACAGTAATGCGCTTAACCTGGAAGCGGTCGCCCATATCGATGGAGTCATAGGCACCCCAAGGGCGATAAACCTTACGGTGCAATTTAGCTTCAGACCGGTTAGCTGCCTTTAGCCGTTCAACAATCTTTTTAACATCCTGCACCCGGTTTTTATGGGCCACCAGAATGGCGTCATCGCTTTCGGTGATCACCAGATCATCAACGCCCACGGTGGCAATCAGTTTTTTTTCACTGCGCACATAGGTGTTGCGGGTATCATGTAACAGAACGTCACCCTGACAAGCGTTACCGGATTCATCTTTTTCACAGATATCAGCCAACGATGACCAGGAGCCTACATCGGACCAACCCGCATCCAGTGGCACCACAACGGAGTCGGTGGTTTTTTCCATCACGGCATAATCGATAGATTCATCCGGGCAAGCATGAAATGCAGCTTCATCCAGCCGAACAAAATCCAGGTCAGCGCTTTCAGCCGCCATGGCCTTTTCACAGGCTTGCAGAATATCGGGGCGGTACTTGTTCAGCTCTTCCAGGTAACGAGAAGCTTTAAACAGAAACATACCTGAGTTCCAGTAATAGTCACCGGAAGCAAGATAGTCCTGAGCCGTTTCCAAATCTGGCTTTTCCACAAAATTGTCTACCGGAGAAACCTGTTCACTATTCCCGGTTAACGTTTTACTGGCCTTAATATAGCCATACCCGGTTTCCGGATGGGTAGGCACGATACCAAAGGTCACCAGCTTGCCATCGCTTGCCGCAGGTAATGCAGCTTCAATCGCCTGATGAAAAGCCTGAACATTCTGAATCACATGGTCCGCAGCCAATACCAGCAGTAATGGGTCTTTCTCTTCAGAGAGGGTTTGAGCTTTCAGGGCTGCCAGAGCGACGGCAGGTGCCGTGTTTTTACCGACAGGTTCAAGAATAATGGCCGAAGTCTGCCGCCCCATCTGGCGGATTTGTTCTGCTACCAGGAAGCGGTGTTCTTCATTGGCAATCACTAACGGATCCGATACCGAATCCAACCCATCAAGCCGAGAAAGTGTGTTCTGCAACATGGTTTGTTCGTTTACCAGTGGCAGGAACTGCTTTGGGTATAGAGAGCGGGATTGGGGCCAGAGGCGGCTGCCGGAGCCGCCGGACATGATAATGGGTATTAAATTCATAGAGGATATTTGCCAAGAGTTAACGGAGGCACAGACTTTTTTTTAGCACAGGTTTTCACCGTGCTTCTGCAGCCAAAAAAAATTAAAGAAAGTAGTCTTTGGTGTGTTGATGCACTTGGTCAGAAGCAAACAACTCATCAACGCTAAACCAGCGATAATCCTGATGCTGATCATCAGGTAAGTCATTGAGATTAATATCCAGCTTTAATTCATACTTAAGCACAACGTAATGAGTACTCTTGATTGGTCAGATCTAACTCATCACGACTTCGGGTGATCAGTTCTATATCAGCCTGTCCAGACAGCTGACGAACAATAGCCGATCCCGCCATGCCCTGGTGGCCCGCCACATAAACCTTATTTGTAAACTTTGAAAACCATAAATAATGTAGCTACATTACTACGTGGTGAATAGTTGATAGTGAAAAGTTAATAGGGGCAGAGGGATTTCGATATGAGTATAACGACCATTTCATCACGGACATTCAACCAGAATGTTACTGAGGCTAAACGATCTGCGCTCAAGCAGCCGGTATTTATTTCCGACAGAGGGACCGTCACCCATGTCCTGCTTAATATCGAACACTATAAAGAGATTACCCGCAATGCAGCCAACATACTCGAGCTGCTGGCGATGCCCGATGTGGAGGATGCCGATCTGGAAGCGCTGCCCCTGAAAGACAACTTCCTGAAACCGGAAGATTTTTCCTGATGTACCTGCTTGATACTAATGTTGTGTCTGAGCTGCGCAAGTGCAGTGCAGGCAAAGGTCATCCTTCAGTGAGTCATTGGGCCACAACCGTGGCACCGAATGAACTCTATTTATCAGTCATCAGCGTCCTGGAAATAGAAATGGGCATCCTGTTGAAAGACAGGAAAGACCCAGTGCAGGGCCGGTCGCTCAGAGCATGGATGAACGAGCGAATGCTACCCGCTTTCGAGGGGCGCATTTTGCCACTAGATACCACGATTGCCCTGACCTGTGCCCGGTTACATATCCCCAATCCAAAATCCGAGCGGGACGCCATGATTGCTGCCACAGCAATCACCCATCAACTGACGGTCGTTACCCGGAACATTAAGGACTTTGAACAGACAGGGGTGAAATTGTTAAATCCTTGGGAGTTTTGGGCTGGGAATAGAGAATAGTTATTGAGTTTTTTTGATGGCGCTGATTAAGCCTGACAGCACTCTGAATAGCCCATCGACTTTCGCTAATATGGTTCCAGGTGGAAAAAAACCCAGCTCACCTACGATAATAAGCTGTGTTTCCAATTCACGGAGTGCACCTCTGGCAATATAAAGAAAGCGCAAGTAATCCTTGTTGCTGCCCCGCCCAGCACCTTCCGCAATATTGGATGGCACTGATACACCAACGCTTGCCGCAGGTAATGCAGCTTCAATCGCCTGATGAAAAGCTTGTACATTCTGAATCACATGGTCCGCAGCCAATACCAGCAGTAATGGGTCTTACTTTTCAGACAGGGATTGAGCTTTCGGGGCTGCCAGAGCGACGGCGGGTGCCGTGTTTTTACCGACAGGTTCAAGAATAATGGCCGAAGTCACCGCCCCCCATCTGGCGGACTTGCTCTGCTACCAGGAAGCAGTGTTCTTCATTGGCAATCACTAACGGATCCGATACCGAATCCAACCCGTCAAGCCAGGAAAGTGTGTTCTGCAACATGGTTTGTTCGTTTACCAGTGGCAGGAACTGCTTAGGGTATAGAGAGCGGGACTGGGGCCAGAGGCGGCTGCCGGTGCCGCCGGACATGATGACGGGTGTTAAAAACATAGATATTCTTACGTTAACTCAAGGTAATGAATGATGTAGTCAATCTTGACATGTAATAAAAGGAATAATATTTAACACTAGGTATATTAAGGCTTACCGATTAAAGTAAAGATTAGGTGTAAGGCGATTTAGTTTTTTAAGTATATTTCTGGGTTTTTGTAGCCTGCTAGCAAGATAACATATGATTTTATTTTGTTATGTATTTAGAACTAATTAGTACAGTTTTCGTTACTTAGGAGTTTTAAAAGTGGTGGAACCATTACTCTAGCTGCGTAGGTGGGTGCAGGGTGAATCCCATCTGGAATATTTTCTTTAAGTTCATCAGAAAGTATACTTTCCCATTTTTCATAAAAATCAATCACAAATACATTATGGAGCGTGGCAAACTGGTCATAAATATCGTAGAAAGATTTAAGCCTAGGTCGCATTACTTTCTTTAAGCCAAGAGCAGGATTCATCTTCATCATGATTATCTTGGCTTCAGGATAAGTTGTTCTTATATTATTTATTAGTGTTGTTGTTTGCTCCTTGCTTTTAGTAAACGTTACACCTTTAATAAGGTCGGCATCGTTAACCGAAAATTCAATAAGAAAAAAATCAGCTCTATTTTTAAGAATAAGATCAAGTTGACTTAAACCATATTCAATGTTTCTACCAGGGTATCCGAAATTTAGGTGCTTTACTGGAGCTGATAAACATTTGCTTAATTCGTTACTTAATTCTTCTAACCATATACCGCGCTTTGTCAAGCTTGTCCCAATAGCAATGATCTCAATATTATTTTTATTTTCATATGCTTCTGTGGGAGTCGATATCATAGTAATCAAAACAATAAATATTAAATCATAAATCTTCATGGCAATTTAGTTTGTTAATTCTGTAATTTTTAAACCAAATACTCTGATCTTTTGGTGATTGACTGCCCCATAGATAAATATCTCCCCCCCATAGTTCAGTCAGGAGTGGTCCACGAATAAACCAGTCATCTGCATTTCTAAAAATCAAGTCTCTCACAATTAAAACGAGCTTATCGTTCAACCAGAGATAGGACATACCATCGTTTCTATTAGGGGAGTTCAAGAAAACATCTATAGCTATTTTGTGCCAACGATTAGATTCAATATAAGTGGAGCTAATGTGAGTAGAGCCATATACTTTCTTATCCGAACCTGATGACCTGTTTAGGTTATATATGTATAAACCGAGGAGTCCTTGATTTTCAATCAACCTTATACTGAATCCATCTTGCCTTGTAGGTGGGCAACCACCTGCAAGGCATCTGCTATCCAAACTGCCACCCCATAAACCGAGTGGTAGCTTATGACCACCGCGACTGAACTCAAATCCATCTTCAAGAAAAATATCAAAGGTTATTCTGGCAGCTGTTATATTGCGATCAAATAAAGTAAGTTTGATTTGTGCTATATCATTTGGACCCTTAAAAACATTTCTCTTTAGTGACGGTGAATCATCTGGAGCAAGCGCCATGATAATAGATGATGCGGAACTACCTTTGAATCTTAAATTCTCCGAGTTAGGCTTCCATAAGATTTGGCAGCCTGTTGCAGGCTTTTCCTTGGTAAGGGTGCTTGTGCAACCATACAGAGTGAATAGTAAAAAAGACGAGAGAATAAATAGGATTTTATTTCGTGGAATGATCATTCTCTGCAATGAGAACTCCATATTTATCTACACAGATATTGGACCGTAATAACTTTGCCGGATTACCTACAACAATAGAATTGTTGGGTACATTTTTTGTTACTACAGCCCCAGCAGCCACAATGCTGTTATCACCAACAGTTATGCCTGGTAAGATAATGCTGTTAGCACCGATAAAGCAGTTTTTGCCAATAATAGTATTCGTTTTAATCCCCCTAGTCATATCATGCGTCAGGATTGAGCATCGGAATGCTAAGTATGAGTATTCACCTATATTGACTCCTTTAGGGTAGGTTTTATCTAGTTTTGCACTCATAGATATAACGACTGTTTTATGTATCTTCATTCCCCAAAAATGTGTATACCAAAACAATCTCAGCTTTACTAAAGCTCTTTGTAAAAAAAGGAATTTGTTTAGAGTCATCTTTCGTTAAGTTCTTAAAAGAAAATAAAGTTAATTTGGAATCACTCAAAAAAATGAATATGTCAGCTTCATAAGTCTCTAAGCCTCGTAGTAAGCCCAACCTATGAAGGATTTTTAATTTTTAATAGACTTTTTTGAGGGAGTTTATATTTATTATTTGGTTATTAAATTTTAAAACACAAAAGTATTTAAAACAGTTTTTTGTCCCCTCCACTTTTACTACGAGAGCTAATTCTATTTTGATTACTCATTGCAAAATCCTAGCAAGAGGTAAATAGTTTACGGTTGTCGCATAGAAGTACGCATTGGTTCCATGCGAGTCATTACAACAACAATTAAGAACAAAAAACCAGAAACTGAAGAAATTGCATTCTCAGTTATACAAATTAATAAAAATAATATGCTGGACCAAATTATTTCAAAGGGCTTAGTACATTCTGTCAGCCTAGCCTTGAGAATAAGTGCGAGGAGCAAAAGAGAATAGAATACAATAGTTTGGATGTATCCAATTTCCACTGCGACTCTCAAATACTCATTATGCGCACTTATTGTTCCACCCACTAAAATTCTAACCTCATCTGGAAGGATTGTAGCCTGATGCCCATAACCAACACCAAACCACCAATGTTTGGCGAGTACGTCGTTAAGATAATCCCAAATGATTTCTCTGCCACTTAAATGTGTTTGAAAAATACGACCAATTATAACATCGCCCAACAATATCAAAAATAAAATTAAAAATATAGCTGCTGCAATAATTATGAGTCGTTTTAGATTCATGTAGTTTTTGAAGCCACCCCAGAAAACTGGAAAGCAGAGAAGAGCACCAATAAATAGCGCCATTCTCCCTCCAGTTAAGATAAGTATGACTGTATTAATAAAAACTAACCAGAGATAACGTATATCATATGTATCAGCATACCTTAAAGATGAATAACAACCTGCAATACAATAGGCTCCAAGATAGGCAGGTATTAACGAACCTTGTAGCCTAGGTAAACCACTAGCAAACTCATAACTAAATATGCTTCTGCCAAAAGCAACCCAATAAAACATACCAATTAGTATTGAAAAAGTTGGTAGCCAGGTAACCACCTTTAAGACGAACCTTATTTCAGCCTCAGTTAATCTGGCAGATAAGAAAATAAAAATTGTAATTATTTGAAATAAAGCTTTTCCGTAAATAATCCAACTAAAATCAGAGTAATCTGACAGGATCGCACTAAAAAGAGTGATCATTAAAATAACAAATAGTATTGCTATTATTCTATGATCAAAATGCCGTCTAAAAATTAGTACCAATGCTGAAAGTAGTAGGAAGGATTTTTCTATTGGATTTGCAAAACCGACATTAAAAACCATTCCAACATTTAATACTAATAAAAGCAATGAAAATGAAAAAAGCTGGTAGAAAATCATTATCTTTTAAAAAACCAATATTGAAATACAACCTGGCTATAAATCTATAACAGATTACTAAAGTATAAATTTACCGAATGACATATGTGGGGGGTAATTGATTTAAGCAATTCTTATGGTTTAAAGCACAAAAACTTGTAACTAGTTAATCGAGAATAAGAACAGTATTTTTTGCTTTTTGCTACAATACGAACTACGCCTGCCAAAGCAAAGTAGCACCTCCTTTAAACAAGCCAGAATTGAAAACCGAATTTTACAAATTAAAAATCACAAGTTAGTAACTTAAATACTGTTTTACCAAGAGTGAGACTAGACAACATTTAAACTGTTCAAATTAATCGTATGTTTTTTTCTGAAAGCGAACTGACAACCTCTACTTTGGATTGAACATTTTTTTTGAGTTCATCTACATTATGAATCCCATGCTCACAAAATTTTTTAAAAAATGAAGCGTCAATAATCTTCTCTGGTGATGCAAGCACGTAACTTGGAAGTTCGAAATGTTTAATAAGACCCTCAAATTTATCTTGATAGGTTATTCCTAATATAGGTACGCCTGAGCCTAAGGCTGCTATTGATAAATGCATTCGTCCTGTAATCACCAAATCAGCCAATGATGCTAAACCCTTTAAGTCTGAGGCAGGAATATCATTGAATACTGTTGAAAGATAACTCTTATCACTCTTACACTTGGAATAAATCTCATTCAACATAAAAACATCACCAGTGTTTTTATCTCTGAAATCATGTGCTACAAATAAAACGCTTGCATTATATTCAGATATGATAAAGTCAACAGTTTGTGCACAGCTGTTAATCATTGAGGTCAGTTTTTCTTTAGAACGATCAGGAACTAAAATCGGGTGGATGTTAAAAATAACAACCATTCTTTTGTTATTTTTCTGTATCTCAACCCATTTTTTTATATCACTCACTTCTTTACTTAAAGTAGGAGCAAGCATAAATGCATTATCTGCGACGAGTTTGGCATCAAAGCGAGCTATTTGATCATAGCGCTTTAAAGAACAAGAGTCCCTTAAATTTACAATGATTTTGTCTGATATAAATTTAGTTAAAAAGAGTTTGGTAAAAGTAGCAGGCAAAGAATTAAATGAAAACCCTCCTATTATTGTTTTTTTTCCATGTCGAGCCATCAAATCTGAAATTAGCCAAAGCCGCAGTGACTTAATGTCAGAATAATAGCCATCCATAACATCTGCACCTATGCAAATACTTGCATCATAATCCTTTACATGGGCAAAAATATTTTTAAGGCTCCATGGATAAGACCAGCACTCAATTGGTTTTACATCAAGCTTTTTCAAAGGAGAAACAAATGCTCCAGGTTCAACCGCTATTGCTAACTCGATATCAGGGTTTTGAACCTTTAACTTATTGACAAGTGCAATAAGCATTGCTTCATCACCTTTAGAGCCGAAAGGGTTGCTTGTATGGGGTGAGAAAAATACCAATTTTTTAACACAATTATCAACTTTGATAGGAGTTATCTTGCGTTTTAAAAAATACCACGAAGTAAACATTAGCGGTGGCAAAATAAACTCTCTAATCTGAGATTTGATTGATTTTGTTTCCTTACTTTTTTTTTGATTGTGAAAAACCATAATATTTATCACCTAATACAATTTTCAAAACTAAATTGGCTTTCGAATTAAAGAAAGTCACCAAAACAAAAAAATAAATTGATACTGAAATTATTCCAAGTAAAAATAAACTCAGAAGGGAATTATTCAAAGATAATAACGGGTGATCTCTGAGATGAGTAACACTAAACGCCATTGCAGTGGAAGCTAAGAAAAACGGATATGTTTTTTTAACAATATTAATTAATGAGGTTTTGGAGTATTTTGCGACCATCAAAAAACTGGCTGGTACAATAAAAAGTTGGACTGTGAAGTAGAAAAAAACAAAGTCAGAAAAACTTACTTCTGTGGCAAATATCATTAATGTCAACACTCCAATACTTTTTACTAAAAGTATTTTAAGAGTGAGATCTGGCCTCCCTATAGCATTTAGAAGAGTACCATTATAAAACTGAATAACTTGTATTGCACCTAAAATAGAAAGATAAAAGGCCACCCTTTCAGAACCTTGCCCATTATGCGAGTAAAGTATATTAACGACTTCAGGCGACAAAATAGCTAGTATAATAAATATGGGTGTGCCAATAGCAGCTGTAACAGTTACTGCTCTATAGTAACAACTGCTAAGTTCCTCATGGGAAGATTTTAACAATGAAAACTTGGGCATATATACATCTACGGTCACAGCAGAAATAACTTGCATGGCCAGACTGTATAATCTTTGCCCCATTACATACAAAGCAAGTGATACGGGCCCAAAAATTGTAACCACATAGATTTCTACAGATCTATTTGAAAAATAATCCAGTACTTTAGCTCCAATTAAATTTGATCCAAACTTAACTAGCGGTTTGGCTTCTGTAATCGAAAAAGAAGTGCTTGGACGCCAGTCAACTCCTTTCCAAACCAGTACCACATTTACAAGAGCCATTAATAGAAACTGAGCCAGTAGGCTCCATACACCAAAGCCTGCCAATACAAGGGTTATACCAAAAACACTACTGATTAGAGCACCCCAAGCTGCTCTTATTGCCAGCCATTTAAACTTAAAATTTTTCCTGAGTAACGCTTGTGGTACAAAGCCAATAGCGTTCATTAATAGTGCAAGGCTACCAAATTTAAGAATTTCTGTTATTCCCTCCATTGGCAAAAGAAAAGCCAAGTTGTCTGAAAAAGACCATACCGAAACAACCAGTATAAGGGCAATGACAATATTTATAGCAAAAGCAGTATTTAATATTATATCATTAAGCTTTTCTCTTTGAATAAGAGCATCACTAATACCACCATCACTAAAAATTTCTAGGAATGCTAAAACTGCAAGAACTGCTGAAAATATACCTAGTTGTTCTGTTTCCAAAACCCTGGCCATTACTATAAAAGTAATAGCACCACTGAATCGGACTAGAGAATTTTTTACTGCTGACCATAATAAGCTAGATCGTATCTGTGTCACTATTCAAACCTAATTTTTTAAAACAACCAGCCATTGATTTTGCTGCAGACTTCCTTGTAAAAATCTCTAAAACAGCCGAACAATATTCTGCTCTTTCAGTTACTAATTTACGGTCACCTATCCAGCTAGAAATAGCATTGATATACTCACTAGCTGTTGATACACAAATATATGGCACATGATCACCCTTCGGATACCCGTATCCACCTTCTTTTGTGGTTATTGTCGGTAACCCTAAAGCTAAGTAATCAAGAATTTTTATTTTTATCCCGCTCCCCATTAATACCGGATTGATTGCAAATAGGCAGTCTTTAGCAATTTCCTCTATGGAATCTAATCGACCAAGGAAGTTGACATTTTCTGGCGGGCTTTGAAAAGCATCACAAACTGAACCGATAATATTTAAATGTATATTTGGATGCTGTTTGAGAATGGTTGGCCAAACTTCATTAAAAAACCATTTAAGCCCATCAACATTGTGGTTTGCATTAGCACCAATATATAAGATACTAGATCCATTATAAGTACGTAATGCCGGATAGGTGTTATTAGAAACACTTGGATAAATGGTTACCACTGACTTATTCTTTATTAATGAAGATATTAAATCCATCTCTTCAATATTGATTGCTGCAATACAATCAAATTCTTTCCATATACCAATCTCTTTATCCTTTGTAATACTAGGTGATACTTCATAACCCCGTTTTTGAAATGATTTAGTCCGATCAAAAAATACATCATGCGCTATTAATATTTTTTTTGACGATAGCTCATCAATAATTGCTGACCTAAATATTGTGTCTACAACAACTAAGCTGCATTCTTTCGTAATCAGTTTTTTTGTAGAGTTGGTATCTCTTTTTGATAAAAACTTACCAATTGTCATTTTTTTTTGAGGACTATGACTATCAAAAAACAAATAACTTATTTTTTTTAATGGCCTTAAAAATGAACGCCATGATTTAGACAGATAAATACTAAAAATCTTTACCGCATTTACATATTTAGTTTTAACTTGTGGATGCTTGATTTCGTATTTGCTTGAAAAGATAGCAGGAAAGTAGTCACCAGTTATTATTACAGTTACCTCATAACCACAGTCTAACAATGCATTAATTATATTAAGGTTGTAGCTTTGAGCGCCACTGAAGCCCAAGCTTGGTAATCGTTCACATACAAAAATAGCTTTCATAGTCATTGTTTAGTTGTTAGTGTGCTTTGTAATTAATGCTGTATATTTTATACGGTGGATCATTAGCGTCTTTTCAATAAATTGATATGGTTTTTCAAAAAAACTAGAAGTGTTCGTTCTTTAATATTTAGCCTTCATAAGTTTAGTAATATTCATATCTCCTTTAATAATCAATACGATCCCAACAATCAATTTTCGAAACCATTGGTAAAAAAGGGTTGGTTTTTTAAATGCATGTTTTCTTAAAGCAATATGGCTACCTTGGAAATATTTTTCTTTCAGTTCTAACATTTTATCTCTGTGACCAACCAGTTCATTATCAATAAATTCTGTTGACCTAGATGATAAGAATAATTTTATTGCATAATCCAAATCTTCACCCCCATTATTTGGTGTGCCCACACCTAATGATTCGTCAAAGCCACCTGCATTTATTGCTATATTTGACCTGACAAATATAGTATTTGATGAAGCATTTTTTATTAGATCAGTAATTTTAGCTTTTTTTGGTTTATTACTATCCAATGCATCTACCGGCTTAGATGAATACTTACAAAATAAGAAGTCAAGGTTGTTTTTGCTTGCAAAGATAGAGCTAATGTATTCCAGAAAACTTTTTGTATACCAACAGTCGTCATCGGGGTAAGCAATTATATCAACATTTGACAAAGTACCTTCTTTTCTAGCCTTTGCTAACATTAGATTTCGTGCTTTTGATAAAGACATTTTTGAATCAAAAGTCATGAAATCAATTAATCTCGAGTGTTTTTCTATAAAAAACTGATATTCTTCTGTAAAGTTTTGAAGAAGAACTATGTGTTTAATTTTTTCTAGCCTTTTCTCTGATTCTTCAATACTGTTAAACAGGCGTTCTAGTTCCTTTATTGCTCTTTCGCTTAATATTGAAGTTGTCATAAGTAAGAATTTCATAATTCATTCCCTTCAATAAAAGAATTGATGAAATTTTTCAACTTGTAATATTCAGGATTATTTTTTTGTTCAGGTTTCTTTAATCTATTCCATTTATCTAAGTAGTTGTGTATTTCAGTTTCATTTGTCGCAACATAGATTCCAGATACATCTTTAAATTTGTTTGCTGTTGATGTTTGATGATCATTCCTATGCTCACCAAGAGCAAAACTTCTAGGGAAAATTATAATAGGAATATTCAATTCATAAGCGGTTAAAATAGAACCCATGCCAGCATGCGCTACTATAACCTTTGTTTTTTTTAGCAAGCTTGAATACTGTACTGGAGTTAAGAAATCAGTACTCTCTATATGTTGTGGCTTAATTCCACCTTTACCAATTTGGGCAAATATCTCTACTTCACTATTTATACTGCCCCACTTGTCTACAGCAAGAACCATTCGGTCAAAAGGAAACTGTGTGCCTGTAGTAACCAATATCAATGTACTTATCTCTTAAATAATTGAACCATGATAAAAAACTTTTCTACCATCACAAAGGTTTTCCCATTGTGAAAGCGTTTTATGCGCAAAGAAGGTGGATAATCTACCACACATAGAAAGTTTTTCACCATTTGCTATGCTATCGATCCATAGTGTTTTTGAGCCTAAAAGCCGACCACACACTATTGTTAATAAGCCTGGTGCAGCACCTGTCGAAATAATAATATCTGGCCGTTCCTTAACAATCATTTTAATGACTTCATAAAGAAGATTGGGTATTTTTAACTTTTCAGTACTGCTAGCTTCAGGCAAGATATATGAGTTTTTAATACCCTCTTGTTCAGCCAAACCTTTGATAGTTGTTGCATATATTATATTTGCTTTTTCTAATTCAGGTTTCAATTTAATTAGTTGCTTCCAGTGACCACCACCGGAAGCCACAGCAAGAATTTTTTTCATTTTGAATTTATTCCGTTTTTGGTTAACCAATTAATCAACTGGGGGTAGTTCTTTAATCCTGAATCATTAACTGTTGCTCTGCTCTACTCAGACATTACGGCAAAATTATGAAATCGCCTCCCCAGCAAGGACATCAGCCAGTTAGCTTATACTTATAGCAGCTTTCTTTTGTTTTCTCTTCAGGCCCGTTTTGAAGGTTTTCGTATTGTTCAGCAGTTTGACTCTAAAATGTCTAAAAACATCTACATCAAACCAACCGTGCACCTTCCAGCTTGGCAATTCGGTGAATGGGCTGTTCAGGGTGCTGGGTGTCGTGAATCAGAATATCCACTTTTTGTTCACCCCATCGGTCTTCCAGTGCCAGGCGTAAGTGGTTTTCTTTTCGACCAGGTTGCTTAAACCATCGATTTCAATCAACAAGTCAATATCGCCACCCCGTGCGTCATCTCTGACCCTGGAGCCAAAGAGCCAGACCCTGGCCTGCTGGCTGATCTCTTTCCTGACCAACTCGATGATGTCGTCTTTCTGTTCCGGACTGATTCTCAATGACCGCCGCCTAACTTTATATTGTGGAGCTTGAGTACATAGGCTTCGAACTGTTCGGTGATTTCAATCAGTTCGGGAGCCACAGCTCATGCCATGTTAAGCGCCTCAGCCCGCTTTGATTCAGCTTCCGGGTAGTCGTGAGAAAATGCATTGCGAATTTCACGCATTTTCCGCCAGCTGTCGGCAGAACTGAGGATATGTCGCTTTTGCATCCATTCAAAAACTTAACGAAGATGATAACACTGACAAAATACATCTGGCTTTCTGCGCTGGCAGTGACAGCACAGATGGTCAGAAAAAGGTTAGGTGTCTCTGTGCCATCTTTTATTGTCTGCTATGCTCAACGCACAAGAAATAATCACAGGGTGTACGCGTGAACCACGATAAAGACACAGATGATTTCTTTAATGCCATCAGCCGCATAGAGGTCAGTGTAAAAAACTCACAGGACGATATTAGGAAGCTTTACCTGCACAGCGCACGGCAGGAGATAGCTATTGAGTCACTTAATGAAAAGATTGACGCTAACCAGCAAGAAAATCGTGAACGTTTTGACAAGATTGACGCTAACCAGCAAGAAAATCGTGAACGTTTTGACAAGATTGAAGACACTCTGGCTATCATTGTAAATCACCTCCAAAAATAACCACGGCACCTAACAACAGCATCCACGGGACTTCTCCCGTGATGCAAAGAATGTCTTTTAGCTGTTGTCAACTTACCAAGCTTGGCGAGGGTTACTGATAATAGAAAGAAAACCGGGGTCAGGTCTTTCATAGCATTTGTCGTTTAGGGAAACCGGGGTCAGGTCTTTCATCGTTCACAATGTAACCCAACATCCTTATTATACTTTTATACTTTGCATTGTCCGATGCCAGAATAACACTAATGCTGAGGGCTGATTTTCAAACTCACTCCCAGAGCCTGAAGAATTTTGAACACTGTTTCAAACCTTGGTTTCGCACCTGGTGCCAGGGCTTTGTATAGACTTTCCCGACCAAGGCCTGAGTTATTGGCTATCTTCTGCATCCCTGTTGCCTTGGCGATATCACCAATAGCAGATAAGAGCAAAGCCTGGTCACCCGTTTCAATGACAGCATTCAGGTACTCTGCAATAGTTTCACTGTCGTCAAGATACTCTGATGCATCAAAGGTCTTTAGCTTCCTGCTCATGTCATGCCTCCAGATTTTTTAAAATGGCTTTTGCTTTTTCAATATCTCTGGACTGGCTGGACTTGTCACCATTTGGATACGTGTTCAAGTTACAAAAACCGGGGGCAGACCTTTCATCGAGCATAAAACACCAGCCCAACCTGCTTGATGTGGTTCAGCAGGTTTGGATTTTCAATGGTTTCAAGTATGGATAGGTCAAACTGATAGGGGAGCATCAATTCTTCAAGTGCTTCTTCAATCTGATATTGAACCGTTAAATCCAGCTGCTTTTTTTTGTCGGCTACTAATGTTAAGTCGATGTCTGACCCGGTTTTAAAAGTGCCTTTTGCCCTTGAGCCATAGATAATCGCTTTCCCGACTTGTGGAAAAGTGGCAAACACCTGTTGAATTTCCGAGATAGTCTCTTCTTTCAAGCCAAAACGATCTGTCATGCTTTATCATTTTCCTGCCAGCTCAAGAGTGCTTTTCTCAGTTCACAAAAGGCATCAAAGTACTGTTTCAGTATTTTTACTGCTATTTCATTGGCGACTTCTTCCCGGTAGGTATGGGAGGTGAGGTTCCTGCTTTTAAGCATTTCCATCCAGAGTTCGCCATTGACGATAATGCCTTCTCGAAAAGCAACCCTCACCGCATCTCTGGAGCCAGTAACATCCTGAATGCCCCGATAACCCAGAAAATCTTTTAGTGTTTTCCACGCCAGTTCGTGAGTAAACTCAAACTCCTGTATCAAGCCCTGTTGCTCCAGCCTGGATAATGGTCGTTGTTCCGAGAGTGTTACGGCCTCTTTCAGTGCTTCCAATGCGGCCTGGTAATTTTCAAAACGTTGTATCCAGCGGATGTCTTTTTGTTGGTCTGGCATGGTTTTCAGATTCAGACGAATGAGCTTTGATCCTAGGAGCCTGACCGAGAATAGCGCCCGTAGCGAGGACGGCAGAAAATTGAGGATGAAAATTCGGTTTTGTGAGGAGAATAGCGAGCTATTTGACGAACAAAAGCGGATTTACAGACCAATTTGCTGCCGCCACAGTAGGGCAGACTATTCTCGGTCAGCCTCCTAGCAGGTTACTCAGAGTGACGGTAAGAAAAACCGGGATCAGTCTTGATTCTTGACGACAAAAAAACCGTGTTCAGGTCTTTCATTGTCCATCATTATTAAAACTGCGCATAACTTCTTCTGAGAACCTGTTAATTTCATCAACATGGTTTTCTATAACAGATTTGAGAATAGCTATGTTCAATTTTTGGTACTCATGGACCGCTATATTCTTGAACCCCACCATTTTTATCATACTGACTGTGAGTGGGGCTGATACCAGTCCATGATCGTTTAGTAGCTGGAAAGATTCTCTGGCATTCTGGGGGATTCCCAATTTTTTCAGTTTGATAACGTAGTTCGCCATATCCTGGGCAGCCTGGCACGCTCTCTGAATATTCAGAATTATAGAATCCTGCCGAGTGTAATTTGTGGCCAGTTCAGACTCATGACCTTTGTATTCTTCATTAATACGGGCAATACAGCGCTGAATGATTGAGTATTTGTTAAGAATAATGTCATTCATTACGCAGCCTTCTTTGTAAGTCGTCCAGGATTTCCCGTCTATCGTATTGTAGCTGCTGGTACAACGACATAACCTGGAGTTCGAATAAGTCACAGGTTAGGGTATCTTGCTGCCACAGCCAGATTCCTGTATTGATCACTTCATGCTGTAGTACAGTGGTTGCTGCGCGTAAATCTATCAGGTCAATATTGGTATTCATCTGGCTGGCTAGTGTCTGGGCGTTTTCCCATAGTTCAACCGGGTCAGCCATACCGTCAATCAAAATACCCAAGTCTATGTCACTTTCTTTATTGGCTGTGCCGTTGGCATGGCTCCCAAAGAGCAGTATACCTTGTAACAAGTCACCATAAGCTTGCCTGAGAAATGAGATGATGACTGCCTTGTGCAGCGGTTCCATTGGTTTGATATTAGCTCTATCGGTAATGGTTTAGGCAGCGTAACTTTTTTGCCGGGTTTTTCCAAGGAAAAACCGGGGTCTGGGCTTTCATTTGGAGTCTGACCATGATTGAGATGAACCCTTTCGCCTGGGCTCTGGCTATTTTCTTTTCCATTGTCTGTGCACTGGTGATCTGGGTTAAGTACCTGAACCGTAATGATCATAAAAAATAGCTGCTGGTTTCAGGTCTTCCATATCTGCTATGTAACTGTCAGCCGAATAGTGCGTAAACCCATTGATGTCTTTCTTAAGAAACAGCAGGGAAGTCAGTGTAAAAAGCTGATTTTCACTGTTGGTGTTGAATTTCTGGTGATTATCAAAGGCAATTATTGGGCTGCTATTGGCTACGATTTGCGAAGTATCCTCGGCTTATCCAAGGTTTTCAAGGTCACTGTCCAGATCCGCAGGGTCATGGTCAACTACAGGAATGCCTTGTGCACCCAGAATCTGGATAAAATCACCCAGTGGAACCCGGGCTATCCTGGCCCCTTTAGCAAGGGTAACCACGTCATTTCGAAACAAATGAATGGCCAGGTTAATTGCCACTCCCTGTTCCAGTATTTGGTCTGTAAATGGAATGCCCAACAGAGCATTCAGGTCAGGTGTTTCCAACGCTGTTTTCATGACCAGGTTTCATCGCTCATGCTTACATAAAGCTTTACGGAATCTTTGATAAAGGCATCCATAATATTTAGTGCAGCTTTTGCTTTTTTCCCATCGTAGTCGTGAGAAGTTCCGATGCGAGTGTCTGCGTATGTCATCCACTGAGCGACATCAGATGTTAGTAAGCGGTTCTCATTGGCTATCCGAAACAGCGGCTTTGGACTGTTAGGCACATCAGGGAGACCAAGGCCTTCTTTCAGGTAGTGTTTCAGGGCTTTCCATAAGCAGTCGTAGCAGGTTACATACCGCCGGATAACGGATTCAGAAACTGCTTCCTGAATCCATGAAGGTAATGAGGTATCCAGAGTTTGCCAATTTCCGAATTGCGATTCTAGAAGCACAAGTGACTGCTTGAACTTTCCAAAGTCGATCATTTTTTCACCCATGTGCTTTTGGTTACTCTTCATCACCCATTACAGGTGATTTTTTAGCCACTGAGCACAATCGCTACGATCTTGTGTAACTTGCGTATTATTGAGAGCATCATGGTCATCCAGAACATCATGCTCTGCAGACCTTGTCTTCAAAGCCTCTTTTTTCCACTCAGGCCAGTCGGCTGTCATCTTTTTTGTGCTTTTCAAATAACGCAGAAAATTACTCTCTGTTTTCTTTTTCATGGTTTTCTACCTTCAGCTTAAGGTAAGACAAATATAGTTTTACTTTAAGGTGCGAAGAGTAGGAAACCAGGTTCAGGTCAAAAAACTGAGGTTAGGGGATTTTTCAGTTTTATATCGGCTCTGCCTGGCTAAGAACTTCTTCTCTGATTGAGTCTGAAAGTGAGCCGGGGGTCAGGATGTCAACTTTTACACCTGTTAGCTGCTTTAGCTTGTGGCGAATCGCTCCAATATCAAATAGGGTCATGCCCTGATCTGGGTCAATCAGTATGTCCAGGTCACTGGTTTCGGTGTCTGTTCCATTCAGTACAGAGCCAAATACTCTGGCATTGGCCGCTTTGTGCTCTTTTATGATGGCCTTGATCTTTACCCGGTATTTTTTTAATGCTGCCGATGGTCTCATGGAATGCCTCAGCCGATAGTCGTTTCTACCTGGTCTTAGTCGGTCACTCAGGTTTTGCGATTGTTCAGCCACTGGCAATGGATGAGCACTCGGGCTAAATTGATTTTTTGTGTAAACCATTGTGTAAGTACTCAACCATACGAAATCATATTTTCTGACTCATTGTTCAGGCACTCGCGGCAACTGCTCCTGCGTTGCTCTAGCTCCTGCATCCATGCAGTCGTGATGCGTTGCAACTCTGGTCACATAGCTTGCTATGTTCCCGTCGTTGCGCCTTGCAGAGCACCTGACCAATGAGCCAGAAATATTCGACTCCGTATGGCTGAGTACTTAGCAGTTGATAACATGCCATCAAACCTCGCTATAGACGACGACTTGATTGCTCAGGTCCAACAACTGGGAGGCTACAAAACCAAAAAAGCAGCCGTTAACGAAGCTCTCGCCGAATTTATTCGCCATTGCAAGCAGTTGGAACTACTGGATGATCTCGGCACCATTGATTACGACGCTCAGCCCCTTAAAAAAGAGGCCCGAAGAAAATAATGGTGCTTGTTGATACCTGTGTATGGTCGGCTGCACTGCGTCGACGCAGGACTGAATCCATACCTGAAGAAACAATACTGTTGCAGAGATTAATCCGCCAACACCGGGCTGTGATGATTGGCCCGATATTGCACTGACGACGGATAGGGACTTTATCGAATTTTGCGTAAAACCCCTCGCTTTAGCGGGTGTCGCAAAACTCTCTCCAGCGCGGGAACGAGTTGACTCCTGTCATTCCCGGCTTCGTCCTCGTCATTCCCGCGAAGGCGGGAATCCATACTGACTCACCACCAGAACCAGACTGCCCGGTGCCCCCCCCCCTGGCCTTGTCATCCCCGAGAAGGCAGAGATCCACCGTTGGCACTGGATTCCCGCCTTCGCGGGAATGACGACCTCAGAGCATGGAAACGAGCTGTTGGAGTTTTGCGACACCCTCTTCAGGGCGGGGTTCAGTGACGGATTTTCTCCTGATTCTTTCAGTATCAGCGCACGTATCATACTACGTATTCTTTGATTCTGCCTGGCCGAGAAGAGTGCCCGCAGTATGGACGGCAGAAAAAGATAAGAAAAACTCAGACCCGCCCTGACTTCACGAATCCACCCCAAATAAATCACGGGTATAAACTTTCTCCGCAACATCTTCCAAATCAGATTCTTTGCGGTTGGCAATAATCACATCACTGACTGCTTTAAAGGCTTCCAAATCGTTGATCACCTCTGAATGAAAGAACTCATCGTCAGTCAGCACTGGCTCATAGACGACCACTTTAACCCCTTTGGCTTTTATCCGTTTCATCACACCTTGAATGGCTGATGCACGAAAGTTATCGGAGCCGGATTTCATCACCAGTCGGTAAACTCCGACCACTTCAGGGTTGCGCCGGAGAATGGAGTCGGCAATAAAATCTTTTCGGGTGGTGTTGGAATCAACAATGGCTCTGATCAGGTTATTGGGCACATCCTGATAATTGGCCAGTAACTGTTTGGTATCTTTTGGCAGGCAATAGCCGCCATAACCAAAACTTGGATTGTTGTAGTGGTTGCCAATCCTTGGGTCCAGCCCAACACCTTCGATGATTTGCCGTGAGTCAATACCGTGGGTTTCACAGTAGGTGTCCAGTTCGTTAAAGTAGGAAACCCTCAGTGCCAGGAAAGTATTCGAGAAGAGTTTCACGGCCTCGGCTTCGGTGCTGTTGGTGAAAAGAATGGGAGTATCTTTTTGCTCCGCACCCTGAGCAAACAGCTCCGCTATTTTTTTTGCCCTCTCTGACTGTTCACCAATGATGATTCGGGAAGGGAAGAGGTTGTCGTGCAGTGCCTTACCTTCTCTCAGGAATTCCGGAGAAAAGATGATGTTGTTGCTGCCGGTGTCTTCTTTTAATTGCCGGGTGAAGCCTACCGGTACTGTTGATTTAATGATCATGACGGCATCTGGGTTGATGTCTATCACATCACGAACCACTGTTTCAACACTTTCGGTATTAAAATAATTGGTCTTCGGATCATAATCCGTAGGGGTTGCGATAATGACATAATCAGCCTCGGCAAATGCCTGCTGTTTATCCAGAGTGGCCCGGAAGTGAAGCATCTCACTGCGAAGGAAACGTTCAATATCGTCATCCTCGATCGGTGAGAGGCGTTCGTTCAGCATACCCACTTTCTCAGGGATAATGTCCAGCGCAATCACTTCATTGTGTTGGGCCAAAAGCATGGCATTGGACAAACCGACATATCCGGTTCCGGCTATTGCAATTTTAGGCATTGGAGTCACTTGTATATTCAGAGCGTCAAAATTGCCGAGGCAGATTTGTGATCGTGTATTTTCGCAGCAGCCCGGCCAAACCGGTTAAAAAGTGCTGGGTAATGCGTGAAGCGTTAATTTTGCTCAAAGCCGTCAGACGCGGGTGCGGGAACTGGTTAGATAAACTAACCGGAATTCATAGAATCTGGCAGCATTAGACAACTATTGCGATAAAAAAAACACGCTACCGCCCCTCAGATTTTCGGTTTTTACTGAAACAACCAGCGTTGAGTTGTGATGTCTAACCATACGGCCTCGGTAACAGGCATTGCTTACATCGCCAACCACGCTGCCTGTCAAATAAAAAAAAGCACACCACTGACAACCAATGATGCAGGTATGAGCAGACAGGGAAAAATTAGAGAGATCTAGCACCCCGATAACAATGGAGATACATTTTACGGCTACAATATTACATTTCAAGTACGACGCATGTTTTGTACTGTGTTCACATGAGTGTATGACCGCATTAAGCCCCATAAGTCGTTGTTTTCAGCGAGTTTGTACTACAGCCCTGAATAGTTTTTTGGTAATTTCACTGGCTCAGTAGCGAAAAGCTATGGTTTTTAGTTTTAGACAATATTTTTATATTTAAAGTATCAGAGGTCACGCCGAGCATTAAAAATAACATATTTAATCTGTCGTACATAATCAATATTTCGATTAACTAATATACGACTTTGGTCAATACCTGCCACAGCAATTGGTCTATCATTGGCAGGTATCAGGCTCTCGTTTTTGGCCTCAGCTTGAATTGCTCCCGCGACATAAAACGGTATTTTTCGATTTACCAAGAGCCTAAGGCCATTTTTTAAGCCTTAGCGCTCTTCACGATTTAACAGAGATCAGGAGGCTCCGGAGTAGTAACCAGTTGTGTCGTAATACCGCTGGTTATAGCCGTAAGGATCTTTGGCTTTCGGGTTAATCTTGTTCAGCACCGCTCCAGTAACCGGAGCCCCGGCCTGCAGCAGTCGGCCAACCGCCGCGTTGACGGCATTGGCCTGCATACGGCCGGCTTCCACTACATAGACCAGCCCGTCACAATGGCGGGAGACCATCAATACATCGCTGACGTTCTGCACTGGTGGGCAGTCCAGCACGATGTAGTCGTAATGCTCCCTCAGTTTGGTCAGCAGGCTTGCCAGTCGATCAGAAGCCAGCAGTTCTTGTGGGTTCGGAGGTACCATGCCGCAGGGAATCACATCAATCCCTTCCAGTTTATGCACCGCATCGGACACTTTGGCGGTACCGGCCATTAAGTTGGCCAGCCCGGCAGAACCCCCTTTGATATGGAAGTTTTTACCCACCACCGGGCGACGTAAGTCACAGTCAATCAGGAGGGTTTTGCCCAGCTGCCCAAGAGCCAGCGCCAGGTTGGAGGCCACCGATGATTTACCCTCACCGGGTACTGTTGATGTGACACCAAACAGTCGGTGTTTCTCATCCATTGCGGTCAGGTTGACACTGGTCCGGATGGTGCGCACCGCCTCCCCGAATGAAGCTTGTTTTTTGTCGGTAAACAGGTTGAACACACGGTCCAACTGGGCTTTATCGGTGAGTTTTGGCAATACCCCCATTACCGGCAGGTTTAGCTTATCTTCTACGTCCCGCGTCGTGCGAATAGTGTTGTTCAGCATTTCCAGCAGGAAGGCGATACCGCAGGAGATCAACAAACCCATCAATGCGGCCACGGCAATAATCAGCTTTTTCTTCGGTTTGATCGGCGAGTTCGGTACAAAGGCTTGATCCACTATTCGGGCATTGGCGGTTTGCAGGTCGCTGGTAGCGGAGGTTTCCTGAATCCGTGTGAAGAAAGCGTCGTACAGGTCTTTATTGGTCTGTACTTCACGCTCCAGAGCTCGCAGGCGGAATTCTTTGCGGTTGGTCGCCTGAATACGCTTTTTCAGCGCTTCTACCGCCGCAGTCAGGCTGCGTTCATTGGCCTTGTCGATTTCGTATTCCCGCTCTACCCCTTCGACGATGGTGCGAATCTGGAGATTAAGGTTGTCCTGAATACTTTTCAGTTCAGACCTTGCCGAAATCATATCAGGATGTTTCGGGCCGTAACGGCGGGACAGATCCGTTACCTGTCGTTGAACTTTTGATTTCTCCTGCTTCAGATTTTGAATCAGCGGGTGTCTAAGCACCGCCTGCAGGGATGCATTGTCGCCTTTGCGCGTATCACCGGTAGAGATCTGTCTATAGATGTTCTCAGATACCGCCAGCTTGCGGCGCACTTCCACCAGGGCATTGGTTAGCGCCTTGAGTTCGTCACTGGAAGCGTTCAGGACTCCTTCCAGCTCAATCAGGTTCTCCTGTTCACGGTAGTCCTGTAACTCCTGTTCTGCCACTCTTAGCTTTTCGGAGAGTTCACCCATTCTGCCCTG
This sequence comes from Endozoicomonas sp. ALD068, assembly GCF_049310145.1. Classification (NCBI taxonomy): domain Bacteria; kingdom Pseudomonadati; phylum Pseudomonadota; class Gammaproteobacteria; order Oceanospirillales; family Endozoicomonadaceae; genus Endozoicomonas; species Endozoicomonas sp. ALD068. Next base: position 4,248,301 of record NZ_JBLYNU010000004.1, on the reverse strand, counting down.
CATCCAGTCAGTGGCGTTCAGGGTCAGGGCCAACTTTGATTCCATGTAGGCTTCGATATAGGCGTTGGCAATGGCGTTGGCGATTTTTGCCGCCAGTTGCGGGGTTTCGGATTGGGCATGGATTTTTACAATCTGGGTTTTTCGCACGGGCTCAATGGAGACACTGGCTGACAGTGCATTGATGGTATCGCGCATGATCATGCCCGGATCTTCCGGTGTTTTCGGCTCTTTCAGGCCGAACCAGTTGCGCCAGTCCAGCATGCCTGCATACCAGGGGGCTTCTTTCAGTCGACCGTTAAACTCCGGGTTGTTCAGCAAATCAAGCTTGTTGACTACCTTCTCCAGTACGCCACGGGATTTCAGTACCTCAAACTGGGTGTTGAGGTAGCTGTCGGTTCCACCATCAATGCCGTAGACCTCTTCAATGGACAGGACTTTGGCCTGTTCCTGCTCGATTTGCAGGGTAGCGGTGGCCTGGTAGATGGGTGTCATGGAGAACACCGCAAATATCGCCACCAGGGTGACCGCAGCGGTAAAACCGACAATCGCCCAGCGGTGACTGTTGAGCACATGGAAAATCTGGCGAAGGTCGATAATCTCTTCGTCCCGGGGCAGTCTTGTTTTTGCAGGGGCTTCGGGTGGCGATGATGCCTTTCGGGTTTCTGTGTTCATATCGGGTACATATTTTTTGCCATGGAGTCACTGAGGAGATTTTTTTTAAAAGAAAAACCTCGTGCCTTCGTGGTTACTGAAAAAGAGTCTGGTTAACTGCCGGTTTTCTGAGATGTTGCACGAGAATAGTCTTCTATTTTTCGGACTCTATTCTCGTTCAAGCTCCTAGAAGAAGCTTTCGCTGACAACGATAATATCACCGGGCAGAACCGAACCATTAAGCGACAGTTCCTTTTCTTTCTCACTGCCATTTTCATCGCGTGTGACGATAATGCCTTTTTTGGAAGCCCGCTGAGTAAAACCACCCGCCAGAGCGATAGCTTTTTCCAGGGTCAGCCCCGGTTCAAAGGGAAACCCTCCCGGTTCCTTGACTTCACCGGTGACAAAAAACTTGCGGTATTTCACCATGGAGACGCTAACCCGAGGGTCAATGAAGTAGCCGTCTTTCAGTTTTTCCGTTATCAGTCTTTGTAGCTGACCCAGGGTGAGACCTTTGGCGCGAAACTCCCCAAGGAACGGATAGGAAATGCTGCCCGCATCCGTCAGGATTATTTCTTTCTCCATCCCTTCTTCACCGTAAACGGAGATCATGATTTCATCCCCTGCACCCAGTTTGTAGCGAGAGAGGCTCATGGGGTTGGCAGCCAGCAGGCCACTACTGAAGACCATGATTGATAGTAAAACGACTAAAGTCGTCAGCTGCCGCAGTGGGTTGGTTAGGTATTGTCTGGAAATCATTGCTTGTACCCTATTGAAATCTCCTGAAAAGGCTGAGGTTTATTTGAGGCGATAGATTGAAAAAAGTCCTGAATAAAAAAGCAAACATAATAACATAACATGCTAAACGCTTCCCGCCTTCTGAAAAATAGGGGCTTTCAGAGGTTGGCTGACCAAAACCCAGATAAAGCTGCAGAAATGTTCGGCAAATAACAAGACGTTCTTCCTGCTATCAAAATACTGCACTTGCTCAACCTGTTTACTGGGGGTTACCCGAAAACAGGTTGAGCATCATTTTCTTATTTGCATGTGTTAATGAATCGGTTCTAAAAATAGATCAACCCGTGAAAGAACCGAAAAAAGACAGATTGATGCTAACACGGGCAACTGAAAGTGAGCAGCGGTAGTGCTTTAAAGAGCTAAAGTACCTGTGAGCATATAGTAGCTCCGCTTGTAATCTTCAGCACCGGTAAAGCCGTTTTTGTCGGTTTCATCGCGGCTGACATGCTGCCAGGAGGCAGAGAGTAGAATGTTATGTTTGATGTTCCAGTCTACCGCCAGACCCAGCTGGTTTACCTTGCGCTCTTTCTCGGTGATGCCGGTGCCGTCTTGAATCGATTCGTCGGAATAACTGTAGCTGGCTCGGGTGTTGATTTTTCTGGTCCACTGGTGCTCCCAGGTGAGTCGGGTTGTGGTGCCTTTGGTAAAGTCCGCACTGGCCGGGTCATCCGATTCCAGACCGTAGTCCCGGGTGGTGCTCAGCTGAATCAGAGAGCGGTCTACCGGTAGATAGCTTACACCCAATTCCCAGCCAGTATAATCCTGGCGTTCTATGCCAGTGGCACTCCGGTAACGGCGACCCAGTTTGGCGTAACCACTGCTTTTGGCGGTGGCATCCCAGCTGAGACCTACGAGATAGCTGGTGATATCGTAAGCAGCATTCTGTTCCTCGGTGTAGTCCAGCTTGCGCTCCTTGATTTCTATCAGGGCACTGGTCTTGGGCATGAACTGGTAATAGCCGGTGGCACCATATTCAGTAGTCTTTTTGTCTTCGCCACCCGCTCTGTAATTCTGTTTGTTGTAGCTGCCAAACAGGTCGGCACGCATTATCGCCTCCTGGGCGCCAAAGCCGTATTTCAGGCTGCCCTGGGTGCGATTATATTCCGGTGCGGACTTATCGGTGACATCATTAACAGTAGAGCCAGCATCGTGATAGCGGCCAAGGTCAAATCCGGCATCCAGCCTGTGGCGGCTGGTAAATTCCTGGTGGATATCTCCCTTAACACCAACGTCGGTATAACTGGCGTCGGACTGGCTGGAAAAATTGGTGTTACGGGCTGCCAGGGTTGCCGCGTAGGTGTTGAGACCGGTTTGGGCTCGGAACTGCGCTTCGGCGTTCAACTTGTAAACTGTAGAGCCTTTATCCGCCAGTTCGCCTTCACCTTTACGGTAAACATTGTCGTCGTAGCCGATACCGGCACTGACTACCGGTACCATTTCCACAGGACCCAGATTGATATGGCCTGCATCCTCAACGGCAGCCATCGCATTCGTGCCATACATAGCCAGCAGACTTGCTGTGCTGAGCTGCTTTATTCCCTTCATGCTAACTGTCTCTACCTTAAACTGGAACGGCTGGTGTAATATAAACGACGTACATCTGGATAAGCCCGTATATTAATGTCTATTACTGCTAATTAACAGGCACTGTTTAAGAGGCTCTGTTTAAAAGACACTTTAAGACTTTTGCCAGTTTGTATTGGTTGAGGTCTGCCAATATAATTTCTCGCAGTCCCTGCCTATACATGGATGCGACAGTTGCTGTATAAAAGGTGCATGTCCAGGGAACCGTAACCGGAACAACGATGAAACCAAAACTCATATTTGCATCCACTGCGCTGATGATGGTGGCCCTCTCGGGTAGTGTCCGGGCCGACCTCGCGCAAGATCTGACGACCATGCCCGTCGAGCAGGCACTGGCCAAGGCCATGGAAAATGATGACCAATCCATTGAAGCGCTAATTTCAGGGGCTACTGCAAAGTTGCAGGATCAGCCAGACTTGCTGGCTTCACTGGTGGTGGCTGCGGTTGCTGAATTTCCGGATCAGATGAAGCCGATTGTCTATATTCCAGCTTGTCAGGTTTCTGAACAGAACAAAGAATCGATGGTCGCTGCGTTGATGACCGCCTCAGCAGGCAATGCTGCTTTGCAGGGCGCGATTGGTCAGGCCGCCGCAAACTGTGAGCAGGCACTGGCGGAAACTGAGGGCACAACAGAAGAAGCGGAACAGACGGAAATTGAAGCGGAACAAACAGAAGTGGCTGTTGACACCACGGTGCCGCCACCACCTCCACCTAACACAGGTGCAGGTGACAGGCCGCCGGAGATCAGTCCGAACTGAAGCTTTCTGCTCCCGGAGCCTCCGGGAGCAACCTTTTCTTCTCTGCTTAGCTGAACCTGCTGTGTGATTCTGAAAAGTTTAACCTGTCAGCCCCGATGCATAACCCGCTGCTTTTCAATATTCCACTCGCGCTCTTTGGTGGCGGCTCGCTTGTCGAACTCTTTCTTGCCTCGGGCAAGGGCTACCTGACATTTGACCAGATGGCCTTTCCAGTAGAGCTTGGTAGCAATACAGGTATGACCTTTCTGTTGAGTTTCCGAGAACAGCTTGGCTAGCTCTCTTCTGTGCAACAGCAGTTTGCGGTCGCGCAGAGGATCTGCCACCACATGGGTGGATGCCGTATCCAATGGAGTGATCTGGGCACCAATCAACCAGGCTTCGCCATCTTTGAGCAGAACGTAGCTGTCTACCAGCTGTACTTTGCCCATGCGAAGGCTTTTGACTTCCCAGCCTGCCAGTGACAGTCCCGCTTCAAATGACTCATCTATATGGTAGTCATGACGGGCCTTTTTGTTGACGACAATGGAGGAGTCGCCTTTACCGCTTTTTTTCGATCTTTTAGCCATGCGCGGATTATAACGTGGATAGAGTATAAAACCAGTCGTTGCTTATGACTGTTACTTATTCAAGTTCCTGACGATTTTTCGTATTTGTCCGGAATTTACATTGTTTAGGTTAAATATTCTGGGCTGTAAATTATTTTGGAGGATATTTCTTTTTTTGTGGTGATTGTAGGAAAAAGTGGTTGAGGTGAGAAATTAAACCGATACAATGCTCAGCGTCGCCCTCATGCTCCAGTGAAAGCTTTATGGTAGCTGCTTTATCCGGTGTTGAGTGGGCTGTTATTTGTGCCCCTGGCTGTAAGTAATGACTCTACTCTCTTCTTCAAGCTGGTTGTCGTTTGAGCTCCTTTTCCTGACTGTCTGATTCAAGACTGAATAGCCCGGGCGGCTTGCAATTAAATGCAGTGTTGTTTGAATTATCCTTGCAGCACTCTGCATGAAGGTTTCACTCGATAAGAATTTTGCTGTATATCATTGAGGAGTCTCATGTCAGGACAAAACCCGACAACCTCGCGCAAAACCTGGAACAACCGTTGGACATTTATGCTGGCTGCGGCCGGCTCTGCCATTGGTCTGGGGAATATCTGGAAATTCCCATACATTGCCGGTCAGTACGGCGGTGGCGCCTTTGTTCTGGTTTATCTGCTGTGTATCGCTCTGGTAGGTATTCCTTTGCTGATGGCTGAAACGGCCATTGGTCGTTCAACCCGCCTGAGCCCCCTGAATGCCATGCGTAAACTGACCAGCGACGCAGGTGTCTTTCGTGGCTGGGAAGTGATTGGCTGGATGGGGATGGTCACCGGCTTCATCATTCTGACCTTCTACAGCGTAGTAGCCGGCTGGGCGCTGTCATACGCCTGGGATCTGTTGACAGGTGTCTTCAATGGTATGTCAGCTGATCAGATTGGCGGTGAGTTTGAAGCTCTGACGGCCTCGGCGCCAAGACAGATTCTGTGGCACACCCTGTTTATGGTTATCACTGTTCTGATAACCGCTCGTGGTGTTCATAAAGGTCTGGAAAAAGGTCTTCAGGTTATGATGCCAACGCTGTTCGTCCTGTTGTTTGCCATGTTGGGCTACAGTATTCTGGCCACCGGTGAATTTATGCGTGGTTTCCACTTCATGTTCGATGTGGATTTCAGCAAGATTACCGGCGAAGCGGTTGCGGCGGCAATGGGTCAGGCCTTCTTTACCCTGAGTCTGGGTATGTGTGCCCTGATGGCGTACGGTGCCTACATGCCTGCTAATAACTCTATTCCGCGTACAGCTCTGAATGTTGCATTCCTGGATACCCTCATGGCCATCATATCTGGTCTGATCGTATTCCCGATTGTTTACGCTCATGGTCTTGAGCCTTCTGCCGGCCCCGGCCTGCTGTTTGTTTCCCTGACCTCTGCCTTCGCTAATATCACTGGCGGATCGATTCTGGGCTTCATATTCTTCACGCTGGTAGGTATCGCTGCCCTGAGTTCAGCCATCTCCCTGATTGAGCCTTCTCTGTCCTGGGTGACTGAGCGCTTCGCTATCAATCGTGTACTGGCGACCTGGTTGATTGGCGGTGCTATCTGGCTGGTTGGTCTGGGCTCTGTGTTCTCCTTTAACATCTGGGCCGACGTCAAGTTCTTCGACAAGACTATCTTTGACCTAGCGGGTTACATGACCGACGTTTTCCTGTTGCCTCTCGGTGGTGCTTTGACAGCGATCTTTGCTGGCTGGATTATTAAGCGTTCTGTTATGTCTAACGAACTGGCTATGAGCGTTGGTCTGTTCAATGTATGGCGCGTTGCCGTTCGTATCATTGTGCCCGTAGCGGTAGCTCTGATTCTGTACACAGCGCTGAAATGATTTGAAGCCTTTTTAAATCATAATCGACGCAGAGCGTAGCTATGGGGCTACGCTCCTCCCACACCTTCCGATGCTCAGTTACACTGTCCTTCCTGCAGAGTCCTGAAAGCAAAAACTTTGACAATATGGTATGCTCGCGGGCCCTTGTTTTGTAAATTTGCAGTGTGTCATGCCAAGAGTTTCCCGTTCAGCCCTGATCATGCAGCCAGTAGAAAAAATGTATCCGCTGGTGGCTGATGTTGAAGGTTATCCTGAGTTTCTACCCTGGTGTTCAGGGGCCAGAATACTGAAGCAGGAAGGGGAAGTGCTGGAAGCCGCTCTTGAACTGTCAAAAGGGAGTCTGGGTTATGAGTTTTCCACAAGGAACCGAATGGTGGAAAATCGATCTATTGAAATGTCATTGCTGAAGGGGCCTTTTTCAAAGCTGAATGGGCTCTGGACATTCAAACCGTTGGGCAATGAAGGCTGCAAGGTATCTCTGGAGCTGGATTTCGAAATATCCAACCCGGTGCTCAGAGCTACAGTCGGTGCAGTGTTCAATAAGGCAATGAATAAAATGGTTGACGCCTTCTGTCAAAGAGCGGAGCAGCTTTATGGCTGAAAACAATAACCGGTCGGAGCCGGGGGAAGATTCCAGAGTAAGCGTTGAAGTGGCTTACGCCAAGCCGGATGATTACCGAATCCTGACTGTAGATGTTAAAGAAGGTACTTCAGTACTTGATGCTGCCAGACAATCCGGGATGAAGTCGATTTTTTCTGAGATTGATTGGGACTCTGTTAAACTGGGTATCTTTGGCAAAGCGGTTATCAGACCTGCCGATCAGGCAGTGAAAGAAGGTGACCGGATAGAAATTTATCGACCATTGATAGCTGATCCGAAAGAAGTGCGCAAGAAGCGTGCGGAGACAGCGAAGCTCAAGAAAGAGGCAGCTGCATCCTGAGGGTGAGCTGCTCTTCCAGTCAACAAAGCTGTCTTAAGGTGTTTTACCAGCACCGGGACGAAAGTCTCCTTCAATAGAGGTAAGTTTGTCGTCCTTGAAGAAGATAGTCAGGGTTTGCTGGGTGCGCTGTTCGCCGCCAGGCTGAAGACTGGAAATATAATCCCAGCGGTCCCGGTTGAAGGCGTCTTCCATAAGAGGGGTGCCCATAACATACTGGACCTGGTTACGGGTCATTCCCGGACGAAGTTGATCGACCATTTCCTGGGTAATGACATTACCCTGCTGGATGTCGACCTTGTAAACACCGGGGAAGCTGATGAGTTTGGAGCCACTGTCTGTTGAACTGGCACACCCAGCCAGAAGAGCAGCGGCACTGAGAACAACGGTGGTCAGGGCTGGACGTTTTTGCATCGGTTTCAGACTTCCACTATCTTCTTCGAAAATGAATGTTCGGTTTAAAAGTGTGATAATAGCAGGGATTACCTGCTAAATGCTAAAGGTTAGGGAAACGTGTTGGAAAATCAAGAGTTGCGCAAAGCGGGTCTGAAGGTCACGCTGCCTCGTGTCAAAATCCTTCAGATTCTTGAAAGCTCTCAGGGCCTTCATATGAGTGCGGAGGATGTCTACAAGGCACTCCTCGGAGCAGAAGAAGATGTCGGTCTGGCTACCGTCTACCGGGTGCTGACCCAGTTTGAAGGGGCCGGTCTGGTGATCAGGCACAACTTTGACAGCGGGCACTCGGTGTTCGAGCTGGCCAGAGGTGAGCATCACGATCATATGGTCTGTATGGAAAGCGGTGAGATCATCGAGTTTATCGATGAAGATATTGAGCGTCGTCAAAAAGAGATTGCTGATAAGCACGGCTACGAGATTGTTGACCACAACCTGGTGCTGTACGTAAAGCCAAAACAAAAGTCCTGATTTATTCTGGAACACGTTTTCTTGGAAAGCCGGTCACAGTGGATCGGCTTTTTTTGTGAGTTGCGTTTCTTTCATTCAGCTGAATACCCTACAAGATTGATGTGTCAGCCGTCATGGCAGCAGTATCTTTTGAACAAAGGATTGCTAATGGCGAAATACTTCATTGACCACAATCTTCCCCCGCGTTTAGCCCATGCTATTCGGGAACTTTGTTCCTATGACAAGTCTTCAGAGATATATGCCTTGACGGATAAGTTTTCTGCTAAAGCTAAAGATGTCGACTGGATTACCTCATTGGGAGGGTGTCGCAAAACTCTGGTTCCCGCCTTCACCCCCGTCATTCCCAACTTCATTCTCGTCATTCCCAACTTCATTCTCGTCATTCCCGATTTCATTCTCGTCATTCCCGCGAAGGTGGGAATCCACACTGACTCACCACCAGAACCATACTGCCCGGTGCTCCCCTGGCCTTGTCATCCCCGAGAAGGCAGAGATCCACCGTTGGCGCTGGATTCCCGCCTTCGCGGGAATGACGACTTCAGAGCGTGAGAACGAGCTGTTGAAATTTTGCGACACCCTCAGAGCGAGGGAACGAGTTGAAAAAGACCAGAGTCGAATGGGCGGAAAAATGAATGACACCAATTTCCTTATGACCCCGGCTGTTTCCAACAATTGTCAGTGTTGCTAACTGAGTTGTCATTATAGTCAGGGTGAATTTTCTATATCTTTTAAAAAATATTAACTGCCACGGAGGTAATTCGTATGAATATACAGGGATGTCCACTAGCAAATACCTTTCACATCAAGTCATGGAAAAATAACATGGCTGATGAAACACTAATTAACGAAGCTGGTAAGTTTAGAGGTGAAAAAGTAACCTTTTACTCTGAGGAAGCAGAAAGAGCTTACACTGTTTATGTCCACGAAAGTAACGTTAAAGGCAGATTTGTTAATGTCAATGTCACAGCCGAAACAGGTAGGAAAAATATTTTTAGCCGTATGGTTGGTGCAGTTGCTGACGCATTTAAACGGTTGGTTACACCGGGTATGAGATTTAATGAAACTCGTGCGCACCAAATTAAGAGTAAACTTGAAAATGGTATTCTGAAACAGGCTATAGATGCTGCTACTAAACCTTACGGCAATGTAAAGACTATCAAAGATGGATTCAGAGCCGCAACTCAGCTTAATAATAAATTGGGTGTTGATGATCTTGAAAATAGAACTCGTCTCAATCTGGCGAAAACCCTTTATAAAAATCACTACGACGCCTCTATGCTTCTTCAACTTCAAGATGAACTTGTTATCAGAATGAATAAGTTAGAACGAGAAGCTGCGAGCGTCTCAGCATCGGCCAGTTTTTGTCAGGGTCAAATGGTACTTAATAGTGTTGATGGTGCTTTAAATATGACTCATTTAGCTTTGACTGGAGACAATAGTGCAAGACAGCGCGTAGATGATGCCAGAGGCAGGATCCATTCTAACTTGTGGATGCAAAATCACTACAACCGTAAGCTGGTTAAAACGAACGAAACTATCAGGTCAGTTGGTGCACTGTTATCAGAAGTTAACTATGCTATTTCTCATAGAATATTTTAAATTATCGAATGAGCGTAAAACCCCGTACTTTGAGGACGGGGATGACCGTCTAGCCGAAGGAATCCCCGTCGTTCAGAGGGTGTCGCAAAACTTCAACAGCTCGTTCCTTTGCTTTGAGTTCGTCATTCCCGCGAAGGCGGGAATCCAGCGCCAACGGTGGATCTCTGCCTTCCCGGGGATTACAAGGCCAGGGGGGCACCGGGCAGTATGGTTCTGGTGGAGAGTCAGTGGGATTCCCGCCTTCGCGGGAATGACGAGAATGAAGCTGGGAATGAGGGGAGTCAACTCGTTCCCACGCTGGAGAGAGTTTTGCGACACCCTCTTCACGGCGGGGAGGATGTCAAAAATGGGACTGAAGCATTGGGCAGACAGTGTCTGCACAATTGTCTCCGCAGTGCGGAGACAATTCATTCGATCAGGAGCGAAAGTGGTTAGTCGGAAAAACATGCAAGGCCTTCATCGCCTGATAATGACCGGGTAAACGACGATATATTTCTAGTGCCAGGTCTTCTTTGTAGGTGTGGGAAGTCAGGTTGCGGTCCTTCAACATACTCAGCCACGCTTTTTCGTCATCGAACCAGTGGGCGGCGTACGCCAGCTGCATACATTCTCTGGGGGTATTGGCAGTGATGCCTTCTTGTGCAAGGCATGCTTTCAGAGTTTTCCAACTCAGTTCAATGGAAAAGTCGAATCGCTGAATTGAGGCATTAATCACCAGGGGTTGCGACTCTTCATACTGCAATTTATTGTTGGCTGGCTTTCAGGGGCTGTGTTTAGAAACCGGCCAAGATTTATCCATCACCTGCTCAAAACTCCAAGGGCAGACTTCAGGAAAACTGCTTTGATTGAGCCTTTGGTGATCATGGCGAGCGTATTCATTCATTTCATCAATGGCATCTTGCTTACCGATGGAATAAGCCTTAGCCAAAACACGATCTATCTGGGGTTTTAGATTAGAATGCTTTTCAATCAATTGTCGAATTTTCGCCCTTGGGTTTCTAATGCTGGGCATCCAGGTATGTTTCACGCATTCGTCCACCCATGGATCTTGTAATACTTTTTCCTGATAATCCCATTTTAATAAGTGAGTAATCAGGATCATCAGGTGTGACTCTAATGTATCCAGGTTTTGATTAATACCCAACTCTAACTCCTCAATCAGGTTTTCAATATCCAATTGATCCAATTGACCTTGAATGAGGAGTTCCCGCTGTTGTCTTAACCACTGGTGATAGTCAGTGTTGTATAAACTTTCCATCGTTCTGCCTCGATTTGGGGACACCGTACTGTTTGAGGTTTGAGGATAGCAATTGGTGAGGGGAGGGCAAGTTGTCAAACACAACATGATAGTAAGTCTCCCCAAGCTGCCGCTGTCACATAAGCCCGTCGCCGTTAAAGCAACGGTGGGGATTGCTGTGATGAATCGGGCTTTCCACTGCAAGGTGGACCTGCGCTCCAGCATCATCGAGGAATCCCCGTTATGGTATTATCAGCCCGGGTCTTTAATGACTGGCAAACAGGCCAGGGAGACTTGACCGGAATTATATCGGTTATGCCGTGTAAGTCTGTAGGTTTTTTTTGCTATTGATCTTTTGACTGATAGCTCAATTGGTTTTTTGCCAACATTGAACCATCAGGCCAGAGCGGTCAGGGGTTTTAGCTTTCGATCAACATGAGCGCCTGATCCAGCTTACCAAGCATCTGTTTGATCTGTTCCTGAGCATCGGAATTGTCGGTCAGGCTTTGCTGCCTGCTCTGTAGCAGTTCGTAACTGATGTTAAGTGCCGCCATGACTGCAATACGCTCTGCACCTATCACGCCACCCGCACGGATCTGCTTCATTTGTTCATTTAAGTGTCGGGCTGCCTGATGAAGATTGGTTTCTTCCTGTTTGGGGCAACTGACCAGGTATTCTTTGTCCAGGATATTGACGGTGGTAGTGGATGAACTGTCCATCAGGATTCATGCTCCAGAGTGCGCAAGCGGTTGATCATGGCCTCGACCTTGCTGCGCGCGACATCATTCTTCTCCATCAGCTGCGCGCGTTCTGCCTGCCAGGTTTGTTCCTTGGCGCGCAGTAGCCGGTTCTCTTTTTTCAGTTTCAGGCTGATGGCTACCAGGTCATCGATTTTCTGGTTCAGAGTTGTGAGTTCGTGGTCGTTCATAGGTTCCGGGACCGAGCTATTGGATCTACTATAGCGGCTGTCAGTAGACAGAACAATGCCTTTGCGATTTGCCCAACCGATAAATCTGGTACACTCACAGACCATCGGGTTTTTCATAAAGCCACTGGGATCCGGTTTCCTGCCGGTTTTTCAATCCACGCGGTTATTGATCGGTTGTTATGTGATCAACGGGCTCATTCCAGTAAGGCTTTCAGGGTAATTGTAATGACAAATAATGATGCGGCTCGTGACCTTGTCGCCTTTGATGAGCTGGCTGATCGTCTGGTTGAGTTGGGCGGTGAAAGTCATCCTTCTGAACTGCATGGCATTCTCTGTGGTACCTTTGCTGCAGGCAGTCAGCCCGGCGTGGAAGCCTGGTTCCGCCAGGTGTCCGGTTTACTGGATGATCAGGAGCTGGACAGCCGTTTTCAGGAACTCCTGATGCGCATGTATCAGGGAACCTTGCAAAAGCTTGATCAATCAGACTTTTCCATTGCTCTGCTTCTGCCAGATGACGATGAAGCCCTGGAGCAAAGAACCGAAGCACTGGGCTTTTGGTGTCAGGGGTTTCTGTTCGGTTTCGGCGAAGTGATTGGCGGTCAGTCTCTGAGTCAGGAAGTGGAAGGGGTTCTGGGAGATTTCTCGGAAATTGCACAGATCCGGCCTGAAGCGGATGGCAGTGATGAGTCTGAACGTTTGTTCATAGACGTCAGTGAGTATGTTCGGATGAGTCTTTTAACCATTTTTTCTGAGGTGGCGTCTCAGGAAAAATCGACAAAGCGTAATACAAAAACCATTCACTGATAACCAAAAAGGCTACCGTTGTCCTCTTAAGTGATGAGTGTTTTCATGGTTGAAAGGAGAGAGAGATGACCGGGAAGTACGATGTCCTGATCATTGGTGGTGGGCTGGTGGGTGCCAGTCTGCTGTGTGCTCTGGCGTCTGCGATCGATGAACATGGGCTGAAGGTAGCGCTGGTTGAAACGCATTCTATTGACGAAGCGCGGGATACTTCCCCTGACGCTCTACCCAAGTCTCCACCGGGCTATGATGCCAGGGCCTCGGCACTCTCTTATGGCACTCGGCTGATCTATGGTGAACTTGGCATCTGGCCCGATCTTGATCCGTTTGCCACGCCTATTCTGGATATTCAGGTCTCTGACAGAGGGCATTTTGGTGCCACCCACCTTAATCATCAGAAAGAAAATGTACCTGCACTGGGGTATGTGGTTGAAAACCATCGGCTGGGTGAAGTGCTGCTCAAAAAGCTGAAAGCTTATCGCGATCAGGGGCAGGTAGACGTCCTGAGTCCGGCACAGGTTCAATCTTTACAGCCACTGCCTGACTCAGAAACGAAAGTGGTTATCAATCAAGGGGATGAATCTTTTGAGAAAATGGCGTCGCTTGTGGTCCTTGCCGATGGTGGTCGTTCCCGTTTGATGGCAAAACTGGGTATTTCACGCAAGCAGTATGACTACCAGCAGCATGCACTGATTGCTAACGTTTCCCTGAATAAGCCTCACAATGGCATAGCCTATGAACGCTTTGCCGGAAGGGGACCCATGGCTCTGCTTCCTCTCTCTGGAGATCGTTCAGCACTGGTCTGGACAGTGCCGTCTGACGAAATTGACGACAAAATGTCTATGGATGACGAGACTTTCCTGATCACTTTACAAGAAAAGTTTGGTTATCGTGCTGGTGAGTTTATCAAAGTTGGTGTGCGTGAAAGCTATCCTCTGGCTCTCAGTGTTGCCCGTGAGCAAGTCAGACCTGGTCTGGTTGTTCTGGGCAATGCGGCTCACGCTATGCATCCTGTCGCAGGCCAGGGTTATAACCTGGCCATCAGGGATACAATGGCTCTGGCCGGGAATATCGCTGAATCACTCAGACAGGGTATGGCCCCGGGCAATCTGTCCCGCTTGCTTCAGTACGTCGATGAGCAGAGAATCGATCAGAGGATGACTCTGGACTTCTGTGACGGTCTGGTGAAATTGTTTTCCCGACAGGAGCTGCCGGTGATTCTGGCCAGGAACCTGGGGTTAAGCTGTCTGGATATGAGCCGGGGATTAAAAGGTCGGTTTGCCAGAAAGGCCATGGGCTTTTAATTGCCAGAGCCTTTAGCAGAAATACAGCCTTTAGCGGAAATACAGCCTTGAGCTGAAAAAACAGTATCAGCAGGAGATCTCGGTTGAAATCATTTGATCTGGTGATTGCCGGTGGTGGCATGGTTGGGGTATCACTGGCCCTGTCGCTGTCAAAAACAGACCTGAAAATAGCCCTGGTCGATCAACAGTCGCTTTCGGCTCAGGTATTCTCTCCTGACAGTCCCTATGCACCGAGAGTCAGTGCCCTGACCGAAGCTTCTTCCCGGTTATTCCAGCGACTGGGAGCCTGGGAAGCTATGACCTCACAGCGTGCAATGCCCTATCAGCATATGTATGTCTGGGACAGTGAAGGAACGGGTGAGATTGCCTTTGATGCCAGGTCAGCAGGTTTTAAGACGCTTGGAAATATTGTTGAAAACGATGTGGTTCGCAATGCGCTGCTGGAGCAGTTGGCTAAGACGGGGGTTGAATGCTTCCCCAACCAGTCAACCATTGCCTATCAGCTGGGAGAGCCCCATCAGGTTCAACTGGACAATGAAAAGATAGAAGCTCGTCTGCTGGTGGCTACCGATGGGGCCGAGTCGCGCCTGAGGAAACTTTCGGGCATTCCTTCCAGTCAGAAAGACTGTCTCCATCATGCGGTGGTCACCACCGTAGAAACAGAGCAATATCATCAGGACACCGCCTGGCAGGTCTTTCTGGCCTCCGGGCCTCTGGCGTTTCTGCCCATGCCCAGCCGGGGAGAAAAACACTTCTGCTCCATCGTTTGGTCGCTGGTTCCCGATGGCGCCGACGAAGTCCTGTCCCTGGATGATGAGGCTTTTTGTCAGGCTGTAGAATGCGCTTTTGAATCCAGGCTCGGGAAGGTGCTTTCAGTCGATCCCCGTTTTCGCTTTCCTCTCAGGCAGCGACACGCCCGCCAATATCACCGGAATAGAATTGTGCTGGCAGGTGACGCAGCCCATACCATTCATCCTTTGGCGGGTCAGGGTGTGAACCTTGGGCTGCAGGATGTGGAGGTTCTCTCTGAAGAAATTATTCGTGCTATTGAGCGTGGCGATGACTTTTCTGGCAGTCATATCCTGAATCGGTATGAGCGCAGAAGAATGGGCAGTAATTTGTTGATGATGAAGTCCATGGAGGGTTTACAGAACCTCTTTGCCGCTGACGATATCGGTCTTCGCTGGCTGAGGAATACCGGACTGAAGTGGACGAATAGTCTGCCTTTTGCCAAAGATATGTTGATCAAACATGCACTGGGAGTCTGAAAGCTCGAAATTGTTTGTCTATCCAGACGCATTTTCTGAACAATTGTTACTTTTCTTTCTATGCTCTGTTGTCTGATTCTTTAATTAATCAGGAATAAAAGAATGAAAGAGTGTCTTCTGGTCTGGGGTATATTGTGTTTTTTAATGACGGCTCATGCTCAGTCAGAGCCTGACGACAATGACAATCACCGCGACTCTCATGACTTCATTGTCACACTGGTGCGACATGGAGATCGAAGTCCAAGGTACCCTTTAAATCCCGAACTCTGGCCCATGGGACCCGGTGAGATGACAGACATTGGCTTCAAGCAGTGTTATGAAGCGGGTAAGCATTTCAGGCAGACACAACTTCCGACTGATTTTCCTTCCCGCTGGAATCCGGATCTCAGTTATCATCAGGCCCGTGGCCTGGACAGAACCATCCAGTGCGCCACCACCATGCTTCAGGCTATTTACCCCGACAGTCTCAAAACAGGCTCAGGCAATGAGTTTGCGGCTGTTCCACCGGTTTATGCTTACCCTCTGCGAGACGATTATTTTCTCGGATTTACTCAAGCCTGCACTGGCTACAAAGCCCTGATTGGCGGTCTGCAAAAGAGTCCTCTGTGGCAAAAGAAGGCAGAAGAAATGGGGCTCGACAGGATCAGGCTCTGGGCCAAAGAGTCAGGGCACAGGCCAACACTCCATGCCATGATGAGCCTTGCCGACGCATTGCATATCAGAAAACTGCATAATCTTCCTCTGCCAGAGTTTCTGACCCCCCAGGATGAGCAGCAGCTGGAGGGTCTGATTGACTGGTTTATGCCTCAAATGGGCAAAGACAGCCGTATAGTCCAGCTGGCCAGCCAGTATCTTGTGAAGGCGATTGACCAGCGTTATCAGCATTATCAGAGCTGTCTTGAAAGTGGCAAAACCACCTGTGAATACTTCTATCTGTTGTCTGTCAGTGACAGCAACATACTGACCCTGATGACGGCTCTGGGGAGCCCCGCAGAGTCTAATGTTCCCTATACCAGTATGTTAACCCTGCGCTTCTCGGCCTCAAACAGAACTGTTCAGGTTTCACTAAATGACGAGCCTCTGGCTCTGTCCTGTGGGAAAACCTGTTCTCTTGAGCAATGGGGTCAGTTGGTAGCTTCTGTGCAAAGCTCTGACTGGCCGGCATTGTGCCAGCTAAAAGAGCCTGAGGCTCATTCAACACCGGATATATCCACAGGGACTAAAAAAGAAAAATAACAATTTTTCTGAACTATATTTAACCAGCTCCGTCTAATGATATTAATAAGGCAGAATTTTGCCAGGTCCCTGTCGGATTCAAATCATGGCAATCTTGATGGTCAATGGTTTTTATGTTGGAAATTACAATTACCCCTCGGGAAGGAGAGTCGAATGCGTAGGTTAATGTTTGCAGGTATCGTACCTGTTGTTTTATTACTGTCACTGCTTCAGGGCTGTTCGGAGAAGCGGGATTGTCCGAAGGTGGCTCCTTCAACCGGTGAGCCTGCCCGTCCGGTTGCCGAAGAAGAAGCCTATGATTGCACCACTGTTGATACCACTGATGCGCTCAAGCAGACATGGTGTGAGGCACGTGGAGCTTTTGATCAGAGCCCAATGGCTGGTAATGTTGCCAACTTTGGCAATTATCTGAAAGGTTACCGTCAGGGTATCAACGATGCCCGTCGAGCGGAAACCAGTCAGGTCTCTCGAGAGGCTCTGGAAGGAAAGACTGAAAAGCCTGATGAAGCGGGTTACCGCGAAGGCTATCAGCGAGTGGTTGCAGAGCTGGGTGTTCTGGAATACAACTGCCGTGATGAAGATAAAGCCAGTGAATACAAAGATCGCTGGTGTGAGGCCGACGATGCCTATCGTTCTGCCAGTATCGGCAGCAGTGAAAACCCGTTTCTGAGAGAGCGCTTCATTGACGGTTATATGGCTGGTGGTCGTGTCGCTCTGACCGTTCCCACTTCCATGGAAGCCTTCTTCAGTGGCGAAAACCCTGAAGGCAAACAGTCTGCTATCTACAAGCAGGAAGGTGATGATGTTAAGCCTACCGAGCAGGCTTTTTATCGTGGCTTTGATGAAGGCTACAAAGCGATGATTGCCAGCATCAGGGATTCTATCAACCAAGTCATGCAGCAGATGCAGGTGCCCAACAACATGGAAATGCCTGAAGGTTTGATGGCGCCTCCGCCCAATCAGTAAACTCTGACTGTTAGAGTTGAGGTAATAAGCCTGGTTATTTTTAATGACCGGGCTTGTTCGTGTGTGTGCTGATTTTGCTAAAATGATACAAATCTCGTTACTGGCCACAGGCCCCCTGCGGCCGATATCATAATTTGCTTGAACACGCGGAATGGAGTCCAGAATGAATAAGGCTACCTTCTCTGTCAGTTTGAATTCAGAACAGGTCCTGCAGTATTACCAAGGCAAGAAAAACCGTGTCCAGGTCAGTACCCGGGAGGGCTTTAGCATGAGCATTCCCTACGATGTCCTTCTCAAGTTTGTCACTCGTGAAGGGGTTCATGGTACTTTCGAAATCTCCTATGGGTCCGATGGCAAACTGGGAGAGCTTCGAAAGATTAGCTGAACCTCCTTTCTGGTTTTGTTTTGATCGGTCCCATCAATGTGCTGACTTTTCTGTGTCAGCACAGACTTCCTTCAAAATATTGGCCAAAGACTTTACGGCAGGGCCAGCATAATCCTGATCGGTATAAATCAGGTATATCTGGTGACGCCGAGAGCCGTGAGGCTGAAGATTTAATGGTTTCAGCATCCCAGAGGCCAGTTCCTGTTCTATGTGAGCGATTGGTAGCCAGGCAAACCCAAGCCCTTCGGAAATCATTCTTACTGATGTGCTGATATGGCTGACGGTCCAGCGTTCTGTCGCTTCCAGCCATCCGGCATCCACTTTCTTGACGCCAGAGTCTCTGATGACAATCTGGCGGTGTTGCTTGAGATCATTGAGGCTCAGGGGTCTGTCTAACTGGTGCAACGGGTGGTCCTTGTGAGCGACAGCCTTGAAAGTCACTTTCATCAAAGGTTCTCCCATAAACCCCTGTGGCACCAGGCCACTGATCACCAGGTCTCCCTGACCAGTAGCCATTATGTCTGTAGTACCTGAAAGTACCGTTTCCACGAGCTCAATATGGGTCTGCTGGCACTCGGAGGCCAGTCTTTTCAGACAGGTTGAGAGCAGCTGGGGCGGAAAGATGACATCAACACCCAGAATGATGCGACCTTCCCAGCCCTGTGACAGGCTGTCAGCCACCTTTTCTATGGCATCAGACTCTTTCAGCAGGGATTGGGAGCGCCTGATCAGCACTTTTCCGGCTTCCGTTAATTCTGCTTTCCTGCCTTTGATGACCAGAACTTCAACATCCAGCTGCTGTTGCAATTTATTTACGGCATAGCTGACGGTGGACTGGCTTTTATGGAGGGCTTCTGCGGCTTGTGCAAAACCGCCATGTTCAACGACCGCATGGAGCATTCGCCATTGTTCAAGGGTGACTTTAGCCATGGTTTACGAACTTATAATCTAATAATTCGATATTTATAAGGGATATTTTGCGCTTTTTATTCGTAAAAATCGATATTAAATTAAGCTTAACCAAGGCAATTTAATGAACCGGAGATTAATATGAGTACTATCCTGCAAATCGATTCCAGTCTGTTTGGCTCAGAAGGACAGTCAGGGCAGTTGGCCAGACAGTTTGTGGAAAAATACACCCAGACCCGGACTGTGGATAAAGTGATCTATCGCGATCTGGGTTCAGAACCAATTCCTCACCTGACAGCAGAAAGCTTTCAGGGTTTCAGCCTGCCAGAAGCAGAGCGTAATGAACATCAGAAGAGCATAGCCAGCCTGTCAGATCGTTTGATCAATGAGTTGAATGAAGCCGATGTGCTGGTAATGGGGCTGCCTCTCTACAACTTCACAATGCCATCAACCCTGAAGACATACTTTGACCATATTGCCCGTGCAGGCATCACTTTTCGCTACACCGAGCAGGGACCACAGGGGCTTTTGAAGGGAAAAAAAGCCTATATCCTGGCGGCCAGAGGGGGTGAGTATCAGGGAACACCTATGGATACACAAACGGCACTGATTAAGCACTTCCTTGGCTTTATCGGGATTACTGATGTTGAGTTCATCTATGCAGAAGGACTTGCCAAAGGTGGTGACGCAAGAGAAGTAGCGCTGGGTAAAGCTGCAGAAAGAATTGATCAACTGGTGGCATAAAGTGACGCAAGCAAGAAGTCTGCTGGAACTAGTGTCGGCCCGTCCGGCTTCAGACGGAGCCGGGGTGAAACTCAAGCGAGTGATGGGCTCTGGACAGCATAAGCTTATGGATCCTTTTTTGATGCTGGACGAAATCAGAACTGACGGTTCTGGCGATCTGGGTGCCGGATTTCCGGCTCATCCTCATCGAGGCATCGAGACGGTGTCGTATATGAAATTGGGGGGTTTCAGACATGAAGATCATCTGGGTAATCAGAGGTCTATTGAGTCAGGCGGTGTGCAGTGGATGAAGTCTGGCAAGGGGATTGTTCATTCAGAGATGCCCATTCTTGAAAATAATGAGCTGCATGGTTTCCAGATCTGGCTGAATATGCCCGCTGCCCGGAAAATGAGTGATCCGGAGTATCTTGATATCAGTGAGAATAATTTCCCTGTTCTGTCCTGTGAAGGCTGGTCAGCAAGGTTGCTGGTGGGTGAAGTAGAGCTGGATGGTCGGCAATTATCAGCTCCACTGAAGAGAGAGGTGACCGATGCGCTGTTGTTGGACGTATCGCTGAAACAAGACAGCACTATCAAGCTACCTCTAAGTCACAAAAAACTGATGGTCTATGTCTATGAAGGCGAGGTAAAACTGCAGACGGACACCGATCAACTCATCAGCCAATCAGAATTGGCGGTTTTCGCAGAAGGTGACGAGCTGGTAGTGAGTGCAGAACGTCAGGCTGACTTTCTGATACTGGCCGGTAAACCCTTGAATGAGCCTGTTGTGCAATATGGACCTTTTGTCATGAACAGCCGTGAAGAGGTGATGCAGGCTGTTCGGGAGTATCAGAGTGGGGAGTTTTTGAGTTAGGAGTCTGTTTGCAGGCAGACTCCAGTGGAACATGAGCAATGAAAAAGACCGCGATCAGGCGGCCGCCGTAATAATCAAATACTTTTCCATAAGCTCATCCTGTGACTCGACATTATTCGGGTCTTTGGGGATGCAGTCGACCGGGCAAACCTGCTGGCATTGCGGCTCATCGTAGTGACCAACACATTCGGTGCAGAGGTCAGGGTCTATCTCGTAAATCTCTTCCCCGGGAGAGATCGCACTGTTCGGGCACTCAGGCTCGCAGACATCGCAGTTAATGCAGTCATCAGTAATGATCAGGGACATGATGTAATCTCCAGTTCCGCACGAGTGTTTCAGCTCAAGCCGCCAGGTTCGTGGCGCTCTATCAGCTTTTGACGTGTGGACCAAATTTGTCTTTCAGGGCTTCCTGAACGCAGGGGGAGACAAACTTGTCGATATCTCCACCCAGTGAGGCTATCTCCCGTACCAGCGTAGAAGAAATATAAGAATACTGCTCAGCAGGTGTCAGAAACAGGCTTTCAACACTGGGTGCCAGAATCCGGTTCATGTTGGCCATCTGAAATTCATATTCGAAGTCGGATACGGCTCTCAGACCACGCAGAATCACAGTGGCCTTCTGTTCTTCCAGAAAGTGAGCCAGCAGAGAGCTGAAACCTGTTACCGAAACATTATTAAGGTGAGCTGTCACTTCTTCTGCCAGCTCAACACGTTTGGCCAGATCAAACAGAGGCTTCTTTTTAGGGCTTTCTGCTACCGCTATGACCACGTTATCAAAAATTCTTGCCGCCCGTTCTACCAGGTCCAGATGGCCTTTGGTGATAGGGTCAAAAGTGCCAGGGTAGATTACTTTGCTCATTGAAAATGCATTTCCTGCTGATGTCCCGGGAAGCCTTTGAGTCAGGTTGACCCCGACCTGCCAGGATCAATATTCCGAAAACTCCATGACTTCACAGATGCCTGTAGTGAAAGACTGTGCGTCCTGATCTGCCCGTTTCTACTGAAAATGGTTAAAGCAGAGTTCTTCAATCTAAAGATAACGAAGGCCGAATGGTATCGAAATCAATCGAAGGTGACAAACAACCTGACTAAAAACAGGGTAACTGGATCATAGATAGTTGCTTTCAGAACTTCTTTGAATAAAGATTCCGGACTATCGAATGACAGTCCGGATCCGAATGATCAGGAGCCTGACAGGAATTTGATCATCTTCTTCTTCAGCCAGGTATTATAGGGGGGGAATACAAATCGGACACTGTTGAAACGTCCTTTGCTAAAGACCGATTTTGCCTTGGATAACGCCTGAAAGCCCTCTTTTCCGTGATAATGGCCCATACCGGAAGCACCCACTCCACCAAAAGGTATATCATCGATAGCAACATGGAAAAGGGTTTCATTCAGGCAGACACCTCCTGAGTGGGTGTGAGTCAGAACTTTGTCCTGAGTCTGTTTGTTTTCACCAAAATAATAAAGCGCCAGTGGACGGGGACGGTTATTGACGAACTGAATGGCGTCATCAATGTTGTCGACCTCAATGATGGGCAGCAGTGGACCAAAAATTTCTTCCTGCATGACGCTCATATCTTCCGTAGCATTCAGAATCAGGTGTGGAGGTAAACGACGGGAACCATCGGTTATTTCCTCATTATTTCCCACCCGGATTTCAGCTCCTTTATTTTTGGCATCCTCAATATGGCTGAGCAACCTCTGGTGTTGCCTCTCGTTGATAATGGCAGTGTAATGCTGACTGTCATTCACTGACGGATGCATACTGCTAAATGCCTTCAGGTAGGCTTCTACAAACTCTTCCCTGCGTTGCTTCTTGACCAGAATGTAATCAGGGGCAACGCAGGTTTGTCCGGCGTTCATTGATTTGCCGTAGCAGACACGCTCGGCCACTTCCTGTATCGGGAAGTCGTCGTCGATGATTACCGGGGATTTTCCGCCGAGCTCGAGGGTTACAGGGGTGAGGTTTTTGGCAGCAGCGGTCATTACGTGCCTGCCGACCTGTGTGGAGCCGGTAAAGAGAATATGGTCGAATGGCAGAGCGGTGAATGCGGCTGCCACTTCAGCTTCACCATTGACGACAGTGACCAGGTCAGCAGGAAAGATATCCGCAATCATCTCGGCAAACAGTCTGGAGGTGGCCGGAGTAAACTCGGACATCTTGATCATTGCCCGGTTTCCGGCAGCCAGAGCTGTTGCCAGAGGCCCTATGGCCAGAAAGAGAGGGTAGTTCCAGGGAACAACAATACCGACAACGCCCAGAGGCTGATACACCACTTTTGCCGAAGCCGGCTGCATAGTGATTGATACATGTCGTTTACTGGGCTTCATCCATTTAGCCAGATTCTTGCTGCAGTAATCGATGGTAGAGAGGGATGGCATAAACTCGGCCAACAGAGTCTCGGTTTTGGCACGGCCCTCAAAATCTCTGTTAATGGCATCTACCAGAGCCTTTTGGTGTTTTTTCAAACCTTTTTTCAGTGTTTTAAGCCATTCCCTGCGTTGCTGGAGAGAGGGGTTTGGCTGAGTTCGAAAAGCTTGTTGCTGGGCCTCCAGAGATGATTTCATCCTTGCGATCTGACTGGAAGATGGATCACTGGCGGTGATTTGCTCCGATGAGCCAGTCTCTGTAGGCTGGTCAATTTCACTAAGGCTCATGATACAGGTCTCCTTCAGCCGATCTGGTTTACATGTTTTTTACTAAGAATCTGGCTGGTTAGTGGGTTTTTGATTGTTTAGAGTAATTACTCTAAACTGAAATTTAGCGATTTGCTGACAGGATTTCAAGGGTATTTATGGCAGTTAAAACTCGTGATCGTATTTTGGACAAAGCTCTCGAGCTTTTTAACGACCGGGGCGAAAGGGCGGTAACGACCAACCATATTGCCGCAGACCTGAGGATTTCTCCCGGAAATCTCTATTACCATTTCAGGAATAAAGATGAGATTATCCTCGCACTTTTTCAACGTCTGATAGACAACATTGCCGCCAGTATGGTTATTCCGGAAGACCGTCCGCTGAACTTTCAGGATAAGCGAAGCTATTTGGAATTGGCCCTGGCCGGTATGTGGGAGTTCCGTTTTATCTACCGTGATGTTCATGGGGTTATGAGCAGGAGCAGCGAGCTCCGTTCTGCCTATCAACAGTTTGCAAGGCTCTCTCTGGAGGTACTGGAAAAAATTATTGCAGGGCTTGTGTTGTCAGGCTTTATGGCAGTGCCAAAGCATGAAGTGGAAGCATTGGCGTTGAACCACTTCATGGTGCTCAGCAGTTGGCAGGAGCTGGTCAGTGCGGCGTTTCTTGAAGAAGACGAATTGTTGCCAAAAAAACTATACCGAAGAGCTTTTTATCAGATTTTGCTTATGGACCGGCCTTATGTCAGTGAAGTGGCCAGAGACTCCTTTGCCGAACTGGAAGCAGAGTATTTTGTGCCTATGAGGGGTCTGAATGAATGAGTTGAGAGGCAGCAGAAAAAAAGAAAAAAGGAGCTGATAGACTCAGCTCCTGCAGGAGGCGGATCAGCAGATGCGATCCGCTTTGTAGTAAACGTCAGCCTTGTCGAGACCATTGTCGTAAGCGGTCTGGCCAGTACGCTCAGACTTTCTCAGATTTTCACGGGACTCAACGGTTTCAGCTGGCAGCAGGTGATCGACAGCCGCTTTCTCGCTCAGCAGTTCTTCTTCGGTCTTCTTCATCATGCTTTGACCGTATTCGTTGATCTCCAGGCCCTGAACGATCTGGTAGCTACCGAATTCGCAGATACATGGGAAAGAGTAATAAATGCCTTTGGCTACGCCGTAGCTGCCGTCGGAGATAATTCCCATGCTGACAATTTCGCCATTGCTGCCCAGAGCCCAGTCACGCATGTGGTCCAGGGCGGCCTGCGCGGCAGAGGCAGCGGAAGAGAGACCACGCCATTCAATGATCTCGGCACCACGCTTCTGGATGCGAGGTGTAAAATCTTCTTTGTACCATTTCTCGTCAATCTTGCTGATGGCAGACTCTTCGCCCAGAACAGTAGCGTGATGAACGTCAGGGTACATGGTTGGAGAGTGGTTACCCCAAACGCAAACACCGTCGATGTCAGACGGGTTAACGCCCAGTTTGTTACCCAGGATGCCTTTGGCACGGTTGTGGTCCAGGCGGGTCATAGCGCAGAACTGGGAAGGGTCCAGATTCGGGGCATTGCGGGACAGAATCAGGCAGTTGGTGTTAGCCGGGTTACCTACCACCAGGGCTTTAACGTCGCGATTCGCCACTTCGTTCAGTGCTTTACCCTGCTCGGCGAAGATAACGGCGTTAGCTTCCAGAAGATCGGCACGCTCCATGCCTTTGCTACGTGGACGTGCACCCACCAGCATGGCGTAATGAACACCACGGAATCCATCGAACGGATTATCGTGCAGGCTGATGCCGTGTACCAGTGGGAAAGCGCAGTCTTCAAGTTCCATGGCCACGCCACGCAGCTTGTCCATAGCCTGAGGAATCTCAACCAGCTGCAGAATCACCGGCTGATCCGCGCCCAGCATTTCACCAGCAGCAATTTTAAACAGTAGGGAGTAACTGATGTTACCGGCTGCACCTGTGACTGCGATACGGACGGGTTGTTTCATTTGACCACTCCTTAGAGTTCTCGTCTGAAAAGAGAGTGTTAGAAGAATCTCGGCGGTGTGAAGGTTACCTAGAACGATAGGTTAAGTCCACTACCATGTGACTGATGTTGTTTTCGAATGGTAGGGTTTGTATCGATTGTTCAGCTGCTTTTGGTTTATAGCGAATGGTGGCTGTGATGGTCAGGGTGAGTGGCTCAATTCAGCGACAGAGTCTCTGGCAGAAGCATTGGGATAAAATCTTGATTAAAAGCGACATAAGTCGCTTTTATCAGGGGTGGTGATTTTGAGCTTCGGAGCGTTTTTGAGCATTGAAAACAATCTCTTTCTGTTCATCCTGGTTGGCCCGGCTCCATCGGGCAATTTCTGCCCGGCTTCGAAAACAGCCGGTACAAACCTGATCTTCGTTAAGTGCGCATTGGCGAATGCAGGGAGACTCTACTTTACTCATCATTTTTGTAGCTTAAACTCACTCGACACTTAACAGGTAGTAACTTAGCTGACCTGCGTTTTTGGTTTTCGTAATGGTCCAGTTTGAAGGTACGGGCAGAGGAGATAGTTCTCTTTCTACCTCAATGTAAATAAGGGTGTTGCTGTGAATGTATCCATTTTTATCAAGCAGATGACATGTCTCTTTCAGTAATCCCTGTCTGAATGGAGGGTCCAGAAAGATCAGGTCGAATGTCTTGTCTGCCACATGCTGTAGCCATATCAGACTGTCGGTGCGAATGACTCTGGCATTTTCTGCCTGAAGGGCTTTCAGATTTTTGCTAAGGAGTGAGGCCGCCTCGGCAGCTGCCTCAAGCAGGGTGGCTTCCCTGGCGCCACGAGAGAGAGACTCAAGGGATAGAGCGCCAGTTCCACTGAAACAATCAAGAACACTGGCACCCGGAACACAGGGCGCCAGCCAGTTAAACAGGGTTTCTCTCACACGATCTGAGGTGGGGCGCAAGCCCGGAAGATCAGCGACAGGCAGCTTGCGGCTGCGCCACTGCCCGCCAATGATTCTTAATTGTCCGCCACCTTTATTATTAAGGCCATGCCTGAAGGCTGCTCTTCGCGCCATTGATCACTCCGGTTGATGGCATTGAGGCAGCGATTGTACATCAGTTGCCGAATGAGATAACCATGGTTTCTGAGGAGATACCCTTACCTTGCTGGAACTATTTTAATTTTAAAAAGCTTCATTCGTTCATGGCTGTAAGATAGGATACACAGTTCCGGAAGGCTGTCAGGCATTTTAATTGCTCTTGATTAGCTTCCTGAGACCCACCTGCTTTAATACGGTGACCCTTTTAATCCATTCTGATGAAGTAGTTTATGTTCGGTTCTCGCAAAAGTGATGAGAAAACGGCGAAGCGACGTTTTTGGCCCTGGGGACGCAAAGAAGAGAAACAGAGCGAGCCTGCCCCGGTTATAGATGAGAGTCCGAAAACTGAGCCGACAGCAGCCCTCCACGAGACAATTGTTCGGGCAGAAGTCGAAAAGGCAATTGTAGAGTCAGCAGAAGAGATCGTTTCTATCGAACCTGTTCAGGCTGAGCCTGTGCATGAGCACCCGCTTGAAGTGACTGAGGAAGACCCCCGGGAGCAGACATTCCCAACGGCAGAAGCCATAAAAGCTCCGCAAGCTGAAAGTACTGTTACTCCACCTGTGGTTGCAGAAAGGGACGAGCCTCAGGACGAGAAGAAGGGCTTCTTTGCTCGCATGAAGCGCGGTCTTGGCAAGACTCGCAGCGCCTTTGTTGATGGTGTTGCGGAAATCTTTGTTGGTAAAAAAGAAATCGACGAAGATCTGCTGGAAGAGCTGGAAACACAGCTTCTGATATCGGATGTAGGCGTTGAAGCCACGACGGAAATTATCGAGAAACTGACCAAAAAAGTGAAATACCGTGAGCTGGGTGACGCCGACGCGCTGATCTCTGCGATGAAGGTTGAACTTAAGGAAATTCTCAAGCCTGCTGACCAGCCTTTGGTTATTGATGACCAGAAAACGCCCTTTGTTATTCTCGTTGTGGGCGTTAATGGCGTCGGCAAGACGACAACGATCGGTAAAGTAGCACGCAAGCTTCAGTCTGAAGGTCGTAAAGTGATGCTGGCTGCTGGTGATACTTTCCGGGCCGCTGCTGTGGAACAGCTGCAGGTCTGGGGTGAACGAAACGATATCCCCGTGATTGCCCAACATACCGGTGCTGATAGTGCCTCTGTGCTCTATGATGCTTTTGAAGCAGCCAAAGCTCGTGGGGTAGATGTCTTGATTGCCGACACAGCCGGTCGCCTGCACAACAAAGATAACCTGATGGACGAGCTGCGCAAAGTTAAGCGGGTTTTGGGTAAGCTGGATGCTTCAGCTCCCCACGAAGTGCTGCTGGTTCTGGATGCAGGCACAGGGCAGAATGCGCTCAATCAGGCCAAAATATTCCACGAAGCGGTGAACCTGACGGGTATGGCGCTCACCAAGCTTGATGGAACTGCCAAGGGTGGAGTTGTTTTTGCCCTGTCCAAACAGATGCAGCTACCGCTCCGTTTCCTGGGGGTGGGTGAGCAGATAGACGACCTGAGGCCTTTCTCTGCCGATGAGTTTGTAGAAGCTCTGTTCGATCCGGTTGAGCCTTAAACCATGAAAAAAGAGTAGCAGGGAAGTCCTGAATGATACGCTTTGACAATGTCACCAAGCGTTATCCCGGAGGGCATGTGGGGCTGGAACAGACCAGCTTTCATCTGCATCGGGGTGAAATTGCTTTTCTTACTGGCCATTCCGGAGCCGGTAAGAGTACTCTGCTGAAACTCATCATGCTGATGGAGCAACCAACCACCGGTAGCATATGGGTAGGAGGACACGAGACCAGCAAGCTGGGGCGTGGCCAGATTCCTTATTTTCGCAGAAATATAGGCCTGGTTTTTCAGGATCATCAGCTGCTCTTTGATCGATCTGTGTTTGATAACGTTGCCTTACCTCTGATCATTGCCGGGTACACTTACCATGAATGTGCGGGGCGGGTCAGGGCTGCCCTGGATATGGTGGGGCTTCTGAAAAAAGAGAAAATGAATCCGGCTCAGCTTTCCGGCGGTCAGCAGCAGCGTGTGGGTTTGGCTCGTGCGGTTGTTAACCGGCCTCCTCTGATACTGGCCGACGAGCCAACCGGTAATCTCGACCCTAATCTGTCCGCTGAAATCATGCAGCTGTTTGAAAACTTTAACCAGGTAGGCGTTACGGTTCTGGTTGCCAGTCATGATCTGGCACTGGTAGCCCGTATGCGCCACCGCATTTTGACTCTGGATCAAGGGCATCTGGTTAACGATCAGGAGGTGCATTAGGCGTGTTTCCAAGAAAAAGTGTCAGAAACGAAGACGGTAGTCGGAAAAAACAGCCCGAGACTGGGACGCCTAAAGACAATGATGCTGAAAGAGGGGCGGCCAGAAAAAAGGCAACAGGCTTCTCAATGGCTTACCTGAAAAGCCTGCACCGACAGGTGGCAGGTGATTCATTAGTTCGTATCGTCAAGACACCTTTTGCTTCCTTTCTGAACTGTCTGATGATTGCGGTGGCTTTTGCGCTACCTGCGATTCTTGTACTTTTGTCCAACAATCTGCAGTTATTGGGTCATGACTGGGAAGGTCAGCCCAGAATTTCTCTCTATCTTGAAAACAAGCTGGGGCGTGACCAGATCAATCGCCTCAGGGTTGAAGCCAGAGATGATCCGGACATTGAGCAGTTCCTTTATATCAGTCCGGATGAAGGGCTGAATGAATTTCAGGAGAGGGCCCAGATGAAAGGGGTTATTGATGCCCTGGGCTTCAATCCTCTGCCGGGGGTTCTGGAGCTTACACCCCGGGAAGGGTTAAATTCTGAGCATCTCAGTGAACTAATGAAAAAATATCAGGTCAAAGAAGGAGTAATGGAAGCTCGGCTGGATCAGGAATGGATTGAGCGACTTCAGTCTATGACGCAATTGTTGGAGCGTTTTACCGTCATACTATCAGTGCTTCTCGGGATTATTGTACTGCTGACGATAGGTAATACTGTACGTCTCAGCGTTGAGAGTCGCAGGGCTGAAATCAAAGTGATCAAGCTGGTGGGTGGAACCGATGGCTTTGTCACATTGCCATTCCTTTACATGGGAGTGTGGTATGGGCTGGGAGGTGCTTTGTTGGCTCTGCTGATTATACTTGCTGTGCTTGCTGGTTTGATGTCAGGAGTTTTGGAGCTCGCTGCATTGTATGGCAGCAGCTTTACGCCGGTAGGGCCTGGCTTTGCGATGTTTTTTTCATTATTGGTCTCGGGTGTTTTTCTGGGAGTGGCAGGTGCAGCAATGAGCTGCTATCGTCATGTACGGACAATAGAAGTGCAGCCTTGGTAGAGGGTTTGGCAAGTTTAGCCTTTTCCTTGTAGTTTTTTTATCGTAAAAGAGCGTAAAGTTGCTCAGGTCAGTAGGCTCGATTTTTGTTATTATTCAATTGAAAGCCAGTCTGTTGTCTTTGTTACGGTATGGGTATTTGGAGTTTGAACTAAGTCGAGTGCTAATTTGGCACTCAACCGGAGTGGATTATGGGAACCAGTATACAGCCAGTTGATATCTTAGTCCCGGGGCAAAATATTGATGCCTACGTTACGGGAGTCAGTGCTATTGCTGTGTTGTCTGCTGAGCAGGAAAAGAGTCTGGCAGAGCGCCTCTACTACAAGAACGATCTGGAAGCTGCCCGTCAGCTGGTTATGTCTCACCTGCGTTTTGTGGTTCATATAGCCAGGAGCTATGGTGGGTACGGACTTCCTCTGGCTGACCTGATCCAGGAAGGGAATGTAGGCTTGATGAAAGCCGTAAAACGGTTCAACCCGGAAGTGGGTGTTCGTCTGGTCTCTTTTGCAGTGCATTGGGTGAAGGCCGAAATCCATGAGTTTATCCTGAAGAACTGGCGTATTGTAAAGGTGGCGACCACCAAGGCACAGCGCAAGTTGTTTTTTAATCTTCGCAGCTCCAAAAAACACCTTTCCTGGCTCAGTAATGATGAAGTTAAGGCTGTTGCCAATGACCTGGGTGTTGAGGCCAAAGTGGTTCGTGAAATGGAAGGTCGAATGGCTGGTCACGACACAGCCTTCGATGGTTATTCGGACGACAGCGACGAGAACAGCACCTCCGTAGCGCCTGCCCACTATCTGGAAGACCAGAGAGCGGATCCGGCGAGACTTTTGGAAGACTCGGATTGGTCCGACTCTTCAGTGAACCTGCTGAGAAATGCTCTGGCAACACTCGATGAGCGCAGTCGGGATATTCTTCAGAGGCGATGGCTTAATGAGGATAAAGCAACTCTTCATGAGCTGGCAGAACACTATGGCGTATCAGCTGAGCGAATCAGACAGCTGGAAAAAAATGCGATGAAGAAGGTTAAAGGTTCGATGGAGGCTCGGTCTGGCTAGACAGGCACTTGTTATTTCGCAGACACCCGCACTTGATTGCGGGTGTTTTCGTTTTGGGGTGAATAAACATAGAGCAGGGGCTTGTTATCCATAGTTCCTTGATAAAGCCCCTTGAATAATAAGAGGGCGTAACAATTCAGGATGAAGCGATGATTGAACATTCAGGAACGCCTTCTTCCAGTCGGGGGCCCTCTAAAAGTCCTAAAAAAGTAGCTCAGAGACTGTCCGGCTTTTTTGTTATCATAACGAAACCTGACGACTTAAAGGCAAAAGCCGGAAGTCTGCAGGCCAAAAGGAAAGAGCTGTAATTAAGAAACGAAGCTCTGGCCTCTGATTCAATGCGTTCACTGGCCAAGGCGTGAGAAAAAGTCCTTTCTCGCCGAGCTGATGGCCCTGTTAAATTATGGGTACAGGCACGCATCAAGGGGAACTGATTAGTTCGGTCATATCCAAAAGTGCATCGGGCTGTCTTGTAAGGCCTAACCCTTTATTAATATTTCAGGAAACGTTTTTTCCGGACTTTGACCTGTCTGAGAGTGATAAATACACTGTGGCACAAAGAGAGTTGTGGCCGCTTCAGGAATAGATTGAAATCTCTGAGAAAAAAAGCATTAAGAAAGGTATTTCTGGAAAGACGTATTAAAGAGTTGATCTATGAGAAGGAGTCCAGAGGACGCTCATTGGTTCATATCGAAAGAATGGATGTTAAAGCCAGCTCCAAAATCGTTAAAGCACTAAAAGAGCGTTTTAAACAACCTTTGAAGTTTGATCTGTTTAATGAAGAATGAAGTGGGCTTTCAGTCGCTTTGAAATAACTCGTTGACCTGCCTCTGAAGCTGCGTATAATGCGCCTCCACTGATCGGGGCATGGCTCTTAACGGGCACGCAACGATCCATTGCAACAACGTTTAAAACGGTGATTGACAATCGGATCGAACAGCGTAGAATGCACCGCCGCTGAGACAGAAACGCAACGCTCACTGAGTGAACGAATGCGGTCTTGGTAAGTTGAAAAGTGACTTAGAAAACAAGCACTTGACAACAAAAACGGTCGCGGTAAGATAGCGGCCTCGCTGAACAGCGCTGACCGCTGAATCAGCCGGTTAAAACCTTCTTGTTTTAATCCAGTTCTTTAACAAATTATCAGACAATTCGTGTGGGCGCTTGTGCGAATGGCATCGGTCAACAGAGCTTTGCTCTGGAATGATTTAAATGCTGATCAAGCAAGCGAACATACCTGTAATTCATGTACGTTTAATTGCAAAGATTGAGCAGTTAGCTTGTTCTTCGGGACAGCTGACAGGCGATTTAAACTGAAGAGTTTGATCATGGCTCAGATTGAACGCTGGCGGCAGGCCTAACACATGCAAGTCGAGCGGTAACAGAACTAGCTTGCTGGTTGCTGACGAGCGGCGGACGGGTGCGTAACACGTAGGAATCTGCCCGGTAGTGGGGGATAGCCCGGAGAAATCCGGATTAATACCGCATACGTCCTACTCTTTTTCGGAAGAGGGGGGAAAGCAGGGGACTCTTCGGAACCTTGCGCTATCGGATGAGCCTGCGTCGGATTAGCTGGTTGGTGGGGTAAAGGCCTACCAAGGCGACGATCCGTAGCTGGTCTGAGAGGATGATCAGCCACACTGGGACTGAGACACGGCCCAGACTCCTACGGGAGGCAGCAGTGGGGAATATTGCACAATGGGCGCAAGCCTGATGCAGCCATGCCGCGTGTGTGAAGAAGGCCCTAGGGTTGTAAAGCACTTTCAGCGAGGAGGAAAGGTTCAAGGTTAATACCCTTGAGCTGTGACGTTACTCGCAGAAGAAGCACCGGCTAACTCCGTGCCAGCAGCCGCGGTAATACGGAGGGTGCGAGCGTTAATCGGAATTACTGGGCGTAAAGCGTGCGTAGGCGGCTTGTTAAGTTGGATGTGAAAGCCCCGGGCTCAACCTGGGAACGGCACCCAAAACTGGCAAGCTAGAGTGCGGAAGAGGAGTGTGGAATTTCCTGTGTAGCGGTGAAATGCGTAGATATAGGAAGGAACACCAGTGGCGAAGGCGACACTCTGGTCTGACACTGACGCTGAGGTACGAAAGCGTGGGGAGCAAACAGGATTAGATACCCTGGTAGTCCACGCCGTAAACGATGTCTACTAGTCGTCGGGGATCTTGCATTTCTGGTGACGCAGCTAACGCGATAAGTAGACCGCCTGGGGAGTACGGCCGCAAGGTTAAAACTCAAATGAATTGACGGGGGCCCGCACAAGCGGTGGAGCATGTGGTTTAATTCGAAGCAACGCGAAGAACCTTACCTGGCCTTGACATCCTGCGAACTTACTAGAGATAGTTTGGTGCCTTCGGGAACGCAGTGACAGGTGCTGCATGGCTGTCGTCAGCTCGTGTCGTGAGATGTTGGGTTAAGTCCCGCAACGAGCGCAACCCTTATCCTCAGTTACCAGCACTTCGGGTGGGCACTCTGGGGAGACTGCCGGTGACAAACCGGAGGAAGGTGGGGACGACGTCAAGTCATCATGGCCCTTACGGCCAGGGCTACACACGTGCTACAATGGTGCATACAGACGGTTGCCAAGCCGCGAGGTGGAGCTAATCTGAGAAAGTGCATCGTAGTCCGGATTGGAGTCTGCAACTCGACTCCATGAAGTCGGAATCGCTAGTAATCGTGAATCAGAATGTCACGGTGAATACGTTCCCGGGCCTTGTACACACCGCCCGTCACACCATGGGAGTGGGTTGCTCCAGAAGTAGCTAGCTTAACCTTCGGGAGAGCGGTTACCACGGAGTGATTCATGACTGGGGTGAAGTCGTAACAAGGTAGCCCTAGGGGAACCTGGGGCTGGATCACCTCCTTAAACGAAGACCGACCTTCCATAAGCGTTCACACGAATTGTTTGATTATCAGTTGTCAGTTGACGGTGGTCAGTTGGCAGTTGTTAGTTTTGTTCTTTAACAATGTGGAATCCAAACTTAAATAAGCTGAGTTGATTTAAAAGACTTTGGTCTTTTAATGAAATTCTTGCTGAGACACTCTCAAGTGTAGGGCGTGTCAGTGGCCGGTTGTCAGTTGACAGTTGCCGGTTACTGAAGATCGTTAAAGGTAGTTATTGCCTATAACCATCAGTTGCCACGAATCGACTGACCACTGGTCACCGACAACTGACAACTGAGATCTCGAAGAGATCGTTTTGGGTTATATGGTCAAGTGACTAAGCGTACACGGTGGATGCCTTGGCAGTCAGAGGCGATGAAGGACGTGGTAATCTGCGAAAAGTCTTGGGGAGCCGATAAACAGGCGTTGATCCAGGAATGTCCGAATGGGGAAACCCACTCACACAAGTGAGTATCCTTAACCTGAATACATAGGGTTTAGGAGGCGAACCCGGGGAACTGAAACATCTAAGTACCCGGAGGAAAAGAAATCAACCGAGATTCCCCCAGTAGCGGCGAGCGAACGGGGAGCAGCCCTTAAGCAATTTTTGGTTTAGCGGAACACTCTGGAAAGTGTGGCCATAGTGGGTGATAGCCCCGTACGCGAAAAGCCATTGATTGTGAAATCGAGTAGGACGGCACACGTGAAATGTTGTCTGAACCGTCTTTTCGGAGACAAGGGGGGACCATCCTCCAAGGCTAAATACTCCTGACTGACCGATAGTGAACCAGTACCGTGAGGGAAAGGCGAAAAGAACCCCGTTGAGGGGAGTGAAATAGAACCTGAAACCGTGTACGTACAAGCAGTGGGAGTCAGTGGTCAGTTGTCAGTTGTCAGTTGCCAGTAGGCAAGCGACAGCAGATGACTGATTACCAGGTCGTCAAGTTGGAAAATACGGGCAGATTTGCAGAGGTGTTGAAATTGACGCTGAACAAAACTGACCACCGACAACTGACAACTGGCCACTGATGACTGCGTACCTTTTGTATAATGGGTCAGCGACTTATTTTCTGTGGCAAGGTTAACCGTATAGGGAAGCCGTAGCGAAAGCGAGTCTTAACAGGGCGTCCAGTCGCAGTGAATAGACCCGAAACCGGGCGATCTATCCATGAGCAGGTTGAAGATCAGGTAACACTGATTGGAGGACCGAACCCACTGTCGTTGAAAAGCCAGGGGATGACTTGTGGATAGGAGTGAAAGGCTAATCAAGCCCGGAGATAGCTGGTTCTCCTCGAAAGCTATTTAGGTAGCGCCTCGTGTCTCACCATCGGGGGTAGAGCACTGTTTGGGCTAGGGGGCCATCCCGGCTTACCAACCCCATGCAAACTCCGAATACCGATGAGTGCAATCACGGGAGACACACGGCGGGTGCTAACGTCCGTCGTGGAAAGGGAAACAACCCAGACCGTCAGCTAAGGTCCCAAAGTAATAGTTAAGTGGGAAACGATGTGAGAAGGCCCAGACAGCCAGGAGGTTGGCTTAGAAGCAGCCACCCTTTAAAGAAAGCGTAATAGCTCACTGGTCGAGTCGGCTCGCGCGGAAGATGTAACGGGGCTCAAACTATTCACCGAAGCTACGGGGTTCAGTTGTCAGTTTACAGTTGTCAGTTGGCAGTATGAGAAGTAAGTATGCAGCGATTTGAAGATTTAGAAGTATTTCAACGGGCCTATAAGCTTTCTTTGAAAGTTCACAAGCTCTCGCTGGAATTTCCGAGAATTGAACAAATGCATGAACTTGCTGATCAGATGCGCAGAGCCAGTAAAGGAATCTGTGCAAATATTGCTGAAGGACATGGGAAACTGATCATCTCAAAAGCAGAGTTTCGAAGGTTCATATTGATGGCTATCGGATCATCTGACGAAATGAGAGTTTGGTTAAGGTACTGCCTTGATCGTCAATTACATTGACGATCAGCAATGGCAAGACCTCAAAACCGAATACAACCAAGTCAGTAAGATGTTGGTTAGTTTGCACGAGAGTTTTAAATAACTCAGTTCAAACTGACAACCGACAACTGCAAACTGACAACTGAACCGGTAGAGGAGCGTTCTGTAAGCCGTTGAAGGTTCACCGGAAGGTGGGCTGGAGGTATCAGAAGTGCGAATGCTGACATGAGTAACGATAAAGGGAGTGAGAGGCTCCCTCGCCGGAAGACCAAGGGTTCCTGCGCAACGCTAATCGGCGCAGGGTGAGTCGGCCCCTAAGGTGAGGTCGAAAGACGTAATCGATGGGAAACAGGTTAATATTCCTGTACCCCTTTTGACTGCGATGGAGTGACGGAGAAGGCTAGGCCAGCAGGGCGATGGTTGTCCCTGTTTAAGGTCGTAGGCTGTGGACTCAGGCAAATCCGGGTTCACAAAGCCGAGAACTGATGACGAACCCACCAAGGTGGGGAAGTGGTTGATGCCAGGCTTCCAGGAAAACCTTCTAAGCATCAGGTCAAAAGGGACCGTACCCGAAACCGACACAGGTGGTCAGGTAGAGAATACCAAGGCGCTTGAGAGAACCTGGGTGAAGGAACTAGGCAAAATGGCACCGTAACTTCGGGAGAAGGTGCGCCCCTTTTGGTGATCGGACTTGCTCCGTAAGCTGAAGGGGGTCGAAGATACCAGGTGGCTGCGACTGTTTATTAAAAACACAGCACTGTGCTAACACGTAAGT
The DNA here is from genome assembly GCF_049310145.1 of Endozoicomonas sp. ALD068. Classification (NCBI taxonomy): domain Bacteria; kingdom Pseudomonadati; phylum Pseudomonadota; class Gammaproteobacteria; order Oceanospirillales; family Endozoicomonadaceae; genus Endozoicomonas; species Endozoicomonas sp. ALD068. Next base: position 4,212,374 of record NZ_JBLYNU010000004.1, on the reverse strand, counting down.
GGACGTATACGGTGTGACGCCTGCCCGGTGCCGGAAGGTTAATTGATGCTGTTATCGCAAGAGAAGCGGTTGATCGAAGCCCCGGTAAACGGCGGCCGTAACTATAACGGTCCTAAGGTAGCGAAATTCCTTGTCGGGTAAGTTCCGACCTGCACGAATGGCGTAACGATGGCCACGCTGTCTCCACCCAGGACTCAGTGAAATTGAAATCGCTGTTAAGATGCAGTGTATCCGCGGCTAGACGGAAAGACCCCGTGAACCTTTACTACAGCTTCACAGTGGATCTTGATGTTGCTTGTGTAGGATAGGTGGGAGGCTTTGAAGTGTGGACGCCAGTCTGCATGGAGCCAACCTTGAAATACCACCCTGGCAATATTGAGGTTCTAACCCAGGTCCTTTAGCAGGATCGGGGACATTGTGTGGTGGGTAGTTTGACTGGGGCGGTCTCCTCCCAAAGAGTAACGGAGGAGCACGAAGGTTGGCTAAGCACGGTCGGACATCGTGCGGTTAGTGTAATGGTACAAGCCAGCTTGACTGCGAGAGGTACATCTCGAGCAGGTACGAAAGTAGGTCATAGTGATCCGGTGGTTCTGAATGGAAGGGCCATCGCTCAACGGATAAAAGGTACTCCGGGGATAACAGGCTGATACCGCCCAAGAGTTCACATCGACGGCGGTGTTTGGCACCTCGATGTCGGCTCATCACATCCTGGGGCTGAAGCCGGTCCCAAGGGTATGGCTGTTCGCCATTTAAAGTGGTACGCGAGCTGGGTTTAGAACGTCGTGAGACAGTTCGGTCCCTATCTGCCGTGGACGTTGGAAGTTTGAGGAGAGCTGCTCCTAGTACGAGAGGACCGGAGTGGACGAACCACTGGTGTTCGGGTTGTGTCGCCAGACGCATTGCCCGGTAGCTAAGTTCGGACGGGATAACCGCTGAAAGCATCTAAGCGGGAAGCCCCCTTCAAGATGAGACTTCCCTGGCCGTAAGGCCCATAAGAGACGTTAAAGACTATGACGTTGATAGGCGGGGTGTGTAAGCGTTGTGAGGCGTTGAGCTAACCCGTACTAATGACTCGAGAGGCTTGACCATATAACGCCAAAGCGATTTGCGCAGCGAAGCTGCCAGCAAAAGCTGGAAGCTGGAAGCTTGAAGCCGTACACAGTGAACGAGAGTGTTGAGCAAGAATAGACGACACAGCTTAAAAGAGATTTGGATTCCAGAGCCTTAGTTTTCGAGAAACAGCTTCAAGCCTCCAGCTTAAAGCTTCCAGCTCGAGAGCCAACGGCTCGACCAGTTTTGCCTGGTGACCATAGAGTGTTGGAACCACCCGATCCCATCCCGAACTCGGAAGTGAAACGACACATCGCCGATGGTAGTGTGGGGTTTCCCCATGTGAGAGTAGGTCATCGCCAGGCATTGAATAAAGCAAAACCCCGGTTGAGAGATTGACCGGGGTTTTTGCTGTGTGTCGAGCATGTTGCACAGCTTGGGGGTGAAAGTCCCCTGCTCAGCCAGATGAGGGCGAAGGGTTAGCGAAACACAAGGTTTGTATCGCGAGGTGCAGGCTGAAGGCAGTGTGGAGCAAAACTGCGAGCTGACGAACAGAAATCGGATATGAGGCTGTCTGCGTCGGGACGAGTTAGCAATTGATAACGAAGTCCCATACTCATCCGGACATTCAGGCAGTAGATCCGGCAGTTGTTCAGTGAAGGCGGTGTGACTTACCTCGGGAGGTCTGTGTAGTGTCTGACATTTCAGACTGAGGTCATCTAAGGTGTCCTGATCGCTACACAGAAGTCAGCAGACGGCATAGTAGCTGGCGTATGTCAGTAAAGGCCCGAACGGTAAAGAGTGGTGAGTAGTTTTTGTCATTCGATACACCGGACGCAGACAAGTCCAGCAAACACTGGAACTCATACCAAGTGGTCACGGCGGAAACGGAGGCTGCGAGGCTATGAGAGCTGAGGTCGTGTCGGTATCACAGGATTACGAAAGCCCGGCGGGTGGTACGAGCCTGATGGAACGTATCACCAACCCCAATAATTTAACAAGAGCCTTACAGCGAGTTAAACGCAATAAGGCCGGATCTTAATCACCCGAAGCTGTGTGCTGCGCTTGACTTTGCCAGTGAGTGTGACGTTGGTTGCCACACAACTGTAAAGGTTGAATATTTGCAATCGCCAAACGCAAAGGAGTTTCAAAAGATTCCTGATAATGACTCAATATATCTTCAGCAGTATGGAAAAAAATATTCCCGTCCCCCAGTTTACCTATGCAAACATTATCTCCAATGTGAATAAATGTATGAACGGGATCGTTGTTTTTTAAAATTGCAATAGGAGTGAATTGATTGTTTGTATCTAAAGTTTTTAAGTTTGTATACTCGTTGCGGAATTTATCTAGAAATGAAGTTGAATTAAACTCCATAAAGTTCACAAACTGATAGCAAGTTGCTGGGATTTTTTTACCTTTATAAATCTCAGCAACTGTCTTATTTCCTAAGAAAGGGACTAATCTATCTGGAGGGCAATCATCGAAATAAATCTGCAATCCTGAGTTTACACATTTTAAGAATTGCTTTTGCCATAGATGTGAAGGTGCATAGTCGTGATTGCCATTTTGTGTTTTGATATTAAAAGTGAAAGAGCTTTTTGGCCTGTCGTCACTAATGTCAATCATTTTTTTTGCCAGCTCATCATCTCTTTTATTGCCATCGATATAATTAAACACAGTGCCGTCTATTTCAAAAGGGATATGCTTTAATACCACTCTATTCTTCAAGCCTCTCTCATGAAACCCAGCGAAAGCAGTCTCTCTTTTTTTGGATCTATCAATTTTTATAGATACTGATGGCTCTAAACACTCCACAGACCTGTTATAACACGTTGCTCCAGATGTTTGTGAATTGTACGGGTTTTGTGTTGAAGCCATATCTGTTGTTGGGAGCAATCTTTTATTTGAAATATTGCTGACCGGTGTCGTCATGATGCAACTCCTTTTCTTTTATTGATTGATGTTGTTCGGAGTCACAACCCTATATAAAGTTCATAACAAAATGGTCAGCCAATATAACAATGAGTGGCAGTATTACCCTTTAGTCTGGCAGTCTGCCGATGCACCAGATGCTACTAGGTGTGCCAAGTGGTATCACGACCATGGTAATAATACTTGAGTAATTGTATTCCAACGAGACTATGCTTTGGTGTCAATGGGAGAAAAGTCCGAAGCGTTATGCGGAGCTGAGAAGGCGGGGAGTCAGTGATGAACTGACGAGACAGACGGTAGGATCTAGCAAAGGGCAGTTGCGAGTATGCCGGAGTCCTGCGCTGCACTTAGCATTGCCGAATAGTTGGTTCGATGAATTAGGTTTGATTAGATTATTGGCTGCTTAACTGACCGAAACGCCCAGTACGGACCCGTATACTGGGTGTTGTGGGAGGAGCGTAGCTGTGAGGCTTCGCCCTATCCCGGTTATCCAATGCTTTGTTCCTGAGAGAAATTGAGTCCTGGATAATAAACCCGGCATCTCAGCGGGTCATCACCCCAAAAACGCCTGATAAGCCTTGTTATCCGTTTCTTCACAGTAGTAATAGTCCAGCTCAGCCAGAAATTTTGCGATGTGTGGTCTCTCCATTTCTGGTACTTCCAGACCGACAGCAACACGGCCATAGGCAGCGCCGTGATTCCGGTAGTGGAACATACTGATGTTCCATTGGTCACCCAATTTGTTCAGGAAGTTGAGCAAGGCACCCGGACGTTCCGGGAATTCAAAACAATAAACCACCTCATCCTTCACAGCTTTACTATGGCCGCCTACCATGTGACGAACATGCAACTTAGCCATCTCGTTGTCGGTCAGGTTCTCTACCGGATAACCTTTCTCTTGCAACTCTTGGGTCAGATTATCAATGGGCATTTGATCAGGATGAACCTGGACACCTACAAAGATTCGGGCATTTTTGGGGTCGTGGAAGCGATAGTTGAATTCGGTGATATTCCTTTTACCAAGGGTTTCACAGAATTTTTTGAAACTGCCGGGTTGTTCAGGGATGGTGACAGCGATGATCGCTTCTCGCTTCTCACCTAATTCCGCACGTTCGGAAACATAACGCAGACGATCAAAGTTGATATTGGCGCCACTGGCTATAGCCATCAGTTTCTGATTGCTGGCACCTGTCTCGCTGACATATTTTTTCAGGCCAGCCACACTTGCCGCACCGGCAGGCTCACAAACCGAACGGGTATCATCAAAGATATCCTTGATGGATGCGCATATTTCATCAGAGCTGACCGTGATCACTTCATCAATGTATTTCCGGCAGAGCTTGAAGGTTTCTTCGCCGATCTGAGCCACAGCAATGCCGTCAGCAAAAAGACCCACATGGGGCAAGGTCACTCGCTCATCAGCTTCCAGAGCTGCTTTCAGACAGGCAGATTCTTCATACTCAACACCGATGACTTTGACATCAGGGCGCAGATACTTGATATAGGTCGCTATGCCTGCGGCCAAACCACCTCCGCCGACGGGTACAAAAACCGCATCGAGCTGACCGGAATGCTGACGCAGAATTTCCATACCGATCGTGCCCTGACCGGCGATAGTGTAGGGATCATCATAAGGATGAATAAAGGTATAGCCCTGTTCTTCAACGAGTTTCATGGAGTAAGCCAGTGCCTGATCAAAGGTATCACCATGAAGGATGACCTTGGCTCCTCTGGCCTCGCAGGCTTTGTACTTTATTTCAGGGGTGGTGCCGGGCATCACGATAACGGCTTCAATTCCCATGGTCTTGGCTGCCATGGCCACGCCCTGGGCATGATTGCCGGCAGAAGCACAGGTCACTCCGTGGGCTTTTTCTTCAGCGGTTAACTGGGCCATCTTGTTATAAGCGCCCCGGATTTTAAATGAGAATACGGGTTGCAGGTCTTCTCGCTTCAGAAAAACCTGATTATTCAAACGCTTGCTGAGAAAAGGAGCCTCATGAATAGGAGTCTCAATCGCCACATCATAAACTTTGGCTTCGAGAATCATTCTTATGTACTGATGAGGCATGGGACTTCACTTTTGTAATAACTTATCTTGGTTGGACTGATTCTAAACAGGCATGTGTACAAGAAACAATCTTTTATCGTTTTCAAGTAACAAAAGGTTATACGGAATTTGAAGTATTTAGTTCAGCGGGGGATCGTTTCCGGGGGTATAATCCCTGGCTTCATTGTACATGACCGCAAGGTAGAGACATGACCCAGGACGAGCTGAAGAAGGCGACTGCCGAGGCTGCATTGCAGCGGATCCTCCCTCATCTGGAAGAAGATATGATTATCGGTATTGGCACTGGTTCCACGGCCAATTTCTTTATTGATGCTCTGGCAGAACACAGAAACAGTTTTGATGGTTGCGTAGCCAGTTCAGAGGCTTCTGCTGATCGTCTGAAACAGCACGGGATTCCGGTTTATGACCTGAACAGTATCAGTGAACTGCGCTTTTATATTGACGGGGCTGACGAGTCTAACAATCGCCTGCACCTGATCAAAGGCGGTGGAGCAGCCCTGACAAGGGAAAAGATTGTGGCTGCAGTGGCGAAAGAGTTTATCTGTATTGCAGACGAGAGCAAGCTGGTAGACGTGCTGGGTGAATTCCCGCTTCCTGTCGAGGTTATTCCCATGGCTCGCAGTCATGTTGCCCGTGAATTGGTTAAATTGGGTGGTGACCCCGCTTACCGTGAAGGGGTTATGACTGATAATGGTAATATCATTCTGGATGTATGGAATCTGGAGATCACTGACGCCATGGGTCTTGAAGAAAAGATCAACCAGATTGTGGGAGTCGTAACCAATGGATTGTTTGCGGCGCGATCTGCTGATGTGTTGCTTCTGGGCACTGCGGAAGGGGTTAAAACCATCAGGGCTTAAATAACCTGGGCCGGGTGTAAACCCGGCCATTTCCCCTGACCTCTATTATGAAATATTATTTGTCACCAATATGGGACAACAAAGATTTCCTGAATCCATGGTTGTCAGAAAATGGTGTTCAAAAAGAAGTGAAGCGAAGCCAGAACGCTCCCTAAAGAAAGTGACAATATAATCAGTTCGCCGGTTTTCAGTTCATTATCCTGAGTATTATGTTGATTCGTATCCATACTGCTTCTCCTTACATCCTTGTTAAGAGTATTCCCTTAATGCTTTCACTCTAGGTCTGTGATAGCTCTGCCGCCTTAAGACGTTCGTATAGATTTAGACAAAAGTCGAAGAAAAAAGTTTGGAAAAAAAGCTGTTATGACTGAAAAAAATCCTTAATATAACTTTTCGAGAGAAAGAAGGATTTAGATAATGAGAAAATGGAATTAATTCCATTCCAAGAGAACTACAGCATGATAAGAAAAATGAACAAAACTCTGGCCGCTCTGGCGGTATCTGCAGCCGTAACAGGGGCTTCCGGTCTGGCTCAGGCCGCCGACACGATAAAAATTGCTCTGGCTGGCCCGGTAACAGGTCCTGTAGCCCAGTATGGTGATATGCAATTCACCGGTGCGAAGATGGCCGTAGAGCAAATTAACCAACAGGGGGGCGTCAATGGTAAGCAGCTGGAAGCGGTAGTCTATGACGATGCCTGTGATCCCAAACAGGCCGTAGCGGTTGCCAACAAAATCGTAAATGACGATATCCGTTTTGTCGTAGGGCATCTGTGTTCCGCTTCTACCCAGCCTACCACCGACATCTATGAAGATGAAGGTATCCTGATGATCACCCCCGCCTCCACCAGTCCGGAGATCACCAGTCGTGGATATGAGCTGATATTCCGCACAATTGGACTCGATAGCCTGCAGGGACCCACTGCGGGTAACTACATCGTAGAGAGCATAAAGCCAGAGCGTATGGCAGTTATCCATGACAAGCAACAGTATGGTGAAGGCATTGCTACAGCCGTTAAGAATACGGTTGAAAAAGCCGGTATTGATGTGGCTGTTTTTGAAGGTGTTACTTCAGGTGACAAAGACTTTTCAGCGCTCATTGCCAAGTTGAAGAAAGAAGATGTCGATTTTGTTTACTACGGTGGCTATCACCCTGAACTGGGCCTGATTCTGCGTCAAAGCGCAGAAAAGGGTTTGAAGGCTAAATTCATGGGGCCTGAAGGTGTGGGCAACAAGGATATTTCAGCCATTGCCGGTCAGGCTTCAGAAGGTTTGCTCGTGACACTGCCGAAGAGTTTTGATCAGGACCCTGCCAACGCCAAACTGGTAGCCGCCTTCGAGGCAAAAGGTGAAGATTCATCCGGTCCTTTCGTATTCCCTTCCTATTCTGCTGTTCAGGTTATGGCTGAAGGCATGGAACTGACCAAGAGTGAAAGCCCTGAAGAAGTAGCCGACGTTCTGCGTTCAAACACCTTCAGTACGCCAACAGGCAACCTGGCCTTCGATGGCAAGGGAGACCTGAAAGACTTCAGTTTTGTCGTTTACGAATGGCACGCTGACGGTACCAAGTCTGAGGCTTCAAAATAAGAGTCCGATCGGGAAATACCGTCGACTGTAACTGTGATGGTATTTTCATTACAGGGAATAGCTTGCATAGGCCGACGCTGAAATGTTCAGTTGTCGGTCTGCTTCTGTCTCATCTTTTAGTTCCCAATCCCTGTTCAATGTCTTCCACGCTGGGTAGTTGCGATTGCAAGTTTTCCGGCAGTGATTGAGTGAGCTGGTATTCCGAGACGCCAATAGGCTTTTGCATATCACTGAGAGAGTACTCTGCCACAAGTTTGTCCTTGTTCTTGCACAGCAGAATGCCAATGGTGGGCGTATCGCCCTCTTTACGCAGTTGTTCGTCCACGGCCCTGATATAAAAATTCAGTTTGCCTGCATGTTCCGGTTCAAAATCTACCGTCTTCAGCTCAACCACCACATAACAATGTAACCGGACATGGTAAAACAGCAGGTCAATATAAAAATCCCGTTGTCCCACCTGTATATCTGCCTTTCACCACCCCGATTGATATTTGCCTAAAATCTGTTGTCAAAGAAATAAACAGACATTCAGGTGCACCAACATGCCTCAAGCTCAATACCAGTCTAAGAACCTCAACCACCTTGGCTTGGTTGCCGCTATGTGTCGGGAGTTAAAGATAGCCGAATACATTGATGCCCGTATCACAAATGACTCCGATGTTCGTAATGTCACTATTGGACAAGCTGTAGTTGCAATGATCATCAATGGCTTGGGCTTTACGGGGCAAACTCTGTACATGCTCCCTGAGTTTTTTGAGGATAAGCCGATTGACCGCCTTATCGGGGAAGGTATACAGGCCGAACACTTGAACGACAAGGTACTTGGTCGGGCTCTCGACAGTTTGTACGACGCTGGTGTTAGCGACTTGTATCTCAATCTGGCCGTCAAGGTCGTCAATCATCTGAAACTTCCTTGCAAGGCATTAAATCTGGATGGCACCAGCTTTCATGTGGATGGAGTCTATAACAGTCATGACAATCCAGACGACTTAAATTGTATTCATATCTGCCAAGGTTACAGCCGTGACCACCGGCCTGACCTGAATCAGGTAGTCTTGCAGTTAATGACTGAAAATCAGGCGGGCATCCCTGTGTTTATGGCCCCTGCCAGCGGTAATGTAAACGACAAAACCTGTTTTCAGGAAATTATCAAAAATCATCTGTCATGTTTTAAGGCCGCTTTGAATAGCCGCTATCTGGTTGCTGATGCTGCCATGTATGTTGCAGAAACCCTTCAGTTGCTTGATGAGCAAAAGCAGCTGTTTATCTCCCGGGTGCCCCTGAACATCAAGGAGGCAAAGGAGCTGGTCTGCAAAGCGCCAACCATGTCGCTGGAGCCTGTTGAAGGCTATGAAGATTATTACTCAGCTGAAGTGCCTTCCTGCTACGGAGGGGTTCAACAACGATGGTTCCTGTTTCTCAACAAAAAGCGCGGGCTTAGTGAACGGAAAACACTGACCCGAAAGATGCAAAAACAGTCATTGAAAGAGGCCCGTGATCTGGAGAAGCTGAGCAAAAAGGCCTTTTTGTGCCGGGACGATGCATTGAAGGCTTTTGCCTTGTGGCAGAAACAATCGAAACTTTGCCAAAGCGAAACAGAGCCTGAGGTTATCTGTAAACCCTGCTATTCGGGCAAAGGAAGACCATCGCCGGATAGCAAGCCTGATCACTTCGAGTACTTTGTGCAGGCTGAATGCTTTGTTTCCTGCGGGAAGAGGGAGCATGCAGAGGCCTCACTGGGTTGTTTTATCCTAAGCACCAATGAGCTGGATAAAAATAGTTTGAATGCCTCTGAGCTGTTGTCTATCTATAAGTCGCAACAAAAAGTTGAAGGCGGCTTTCGGTTCCTGAAGAGCCCGGACTTTCTGGTCTCTTCGCTCTATTTGAAGAAAGCGGAACGTATTGAAGCCCTGTTAATGGTGATGACTCTGTGCCTGATGGTCTATGCTGCTATCCAGCACAGAATCAGGCAGGAACTGAAAAAGCAAAGTCGTGTATTTCCAGACCAGAAAAAAAAGCCCTGCCAGAACCCAACAGCAAGATGGGTATTTTTCTGTTTTCAGGGGCTTAGTGTATTAACGGTCAATAATCAGGAGGAACATGTGGTTGGTTTGAAGGAAAGGCAGTGGACGATCATTCAAATTTTGGGCATTTTTTACGAGTCCATGTATTCCTGATAGGGGTGGTGAAAGGCGGGTATATGAAATTGTTTGCCCATATAAGAAAATCCAGCCCCTAATTCCAGCAAAAACTGGGTGATATGCTCAGTCAAACCTTTCTCAAGCTCACGTTCGTTGTAGTTTTGGGTCAGGGCGAGAAAATCAAATACATAAGGGTCTTTCAGAGCTTCTTGCGCCATGTCAGATTGTACGGCTGGCAGGGTGGCACTAAAGTTACTGACGGCTTGTCCATCTCGCTGCCAGAGGCCGCTTTCTATCTGGTGAGTGAGTACGCTTCGGCTCCAACCGTGCTCAATGGTACTTCTCACGTAATACAGGGCTTCTGGAACACTTTTACACTTGCTGATAATTTGCAAATTATGTCCCCAGGGTACCTGTGTTAATTGGGCAACAAGCTGTTGCCCAATTGCCTGCTCCCCGGAGTAATAAAGAAACCATTGGCGAATATATTTAAGATTTCGCTCCGAAAACCCCTTAATTTCAGGGAAATCCGACATTAAGTCCTTACTGAGTTGTTTCAGGAAGCCTTCACCCCAGTTAGCCTGAGCCTGTCGACGAACAATGTCTTCCCCCAGTTCCCAGTAAAAAGCCAGTAAGGTCGAATTCACCTGAACAGCGGCTTTAAGCTGAGTTGACAGTACCTTCTGCTTCAAGGTTTTCAGCCAGTTTTTGTACTCGCCGTTCAGGCTTAGGTTGACGGTGTTTTTTTGTTTGCTCATGCACGAACCTTTTTTGGCATCGCTGAAACCTAGGAGGCTGACCGAGAATAGACTGCCCTACTGCGGCGGCAGCAAATTGGTCTGAAAATCCGCTTTTGTTCGTAAAATAGCTCGCTATTCTCCTCACAAAACCGAATTTTCATCCTCAATTTTCTGCCGTCCTCGCTACGGGCGCTATTCTCGGTCAGCCTCCTAGGAGCCTGACCGAGAATAGGCTTATCTGTTATGATAAGCCTTAAACCAACTCTGATTATGCCAAATGTCACCACCACCAAAGTTTAAGGACAGTCCTGTTGAGTTTGATCAGCATCTGCTGTTCCCAACCAACGTTTTCGATTTGCTTCCCAAAGATCATGATTGTTTTATTTATGAAAGCATTTTTCAGAACATTAATACGTCTGAAGTCGAAAAAAAATATCACCACCTTGGTCAGCACGCATACCCTCCAAAGCTCATTGTCGCTATTCTGATCTACGCATACAGCCATGGTGTTTTCAGTTCCCGTGAGATTGAGCGACGGTGTCGACAAGACTTGGCGTTCATGTATATCTCACAAATGAACTGCCCGAATTTCAGGGTTCTTGGTGACTTTCGTAAGGATAATCTGTCGTTTTTCCATGACTGCTTCAAACAGTCAGTCAAACTGGCCATTGAACTCAAAATGGCATCACTGGGTCATATCAGCCTGGACGGCTCCAAGTTCAAAGCCAACAGCTCAAAACACAAGGCCATGAGCTACGGGAGGCTCAAAGCGAAAGAGGCAGAACTCAGTGCCGAAGTGGATGAGCTGATCAAAAAAGCCAGTCAGTGTGATCAGGAAGAAGATGACGCCTACAAAGCAACCAATGGTTACAGCATTCCTGAAGACCTCCAGTTTAAAGAAGAGCGCCTGAAAAAAATCAAAGAGGCCAAGAAAGCACTTGAAGAACGTGAAAAAGCTTTAAATCCAGACAAACCAATAGACGACAAAAAGCAGATCAGTTTTGCAGATCACGATGCCCGCGTGATGAGCAAGAAGGGGTATTGTGAGTACAGCTACAATGCTCAAATTACAGTTGATTCCGATAACCAGATCATTGTTGGCCAGCATGTCAGCCAACACGCCAACGATGTACAGGAAGTGGAGCCGGCGCTGAGGGCATTATCAGGAGCCACTGATGGCGCGGCTGTAGATAAGTGGAGTATGGATAATGGTTACTTCTCAGGGTCAAACTTACATACAGTCGAGCGACATGAGATTGATGCCTATATCGCAACCGACAAGGCGGAGAAGCCTGCCGCTGACGACCTTGAAAGCTCTGACAGGAAGTTTGTCAAAGCGGATTTTGCGTATGATTCCGAAGCTGATGTATTTATCTGTCCGGCAGGGGAAAAGCTGGTAACGAACCCGGCCAGCAAAAGCAAAAGAAAAAGCTACCGGGCAAACAAGACGGTATGCAGGGAATGCCCTTATCGTCGGAATTGCAGTGATTCAAAGAAAGAGGCTGGCAGGGTTATCCGTACCGATAAGTTTGAAAAAGCACGTCAGGCTATGAATAAGAAAATGGAGACAGCCGGTGCGAAAGCCATATATGAGCGTCGTAAAGTTATTGCGGAGCCACCATTTGGACAGATAAAAGAATCTGGTTTCCGAGGGTTCAGTCTCCGCGGCAAAGAAAAAGTTTCAGCGGAATTTTCACTGGTATGCACTGCGCATAATATCAAAAAATTTGTAAAAGCGGCTTCCACGAGGTCAATCCGTCTTGAAGATTTGAAAGAGGCTAAAAAGGCAGCATAGAGGCTGTGAGAAGGCATAAATATGCAAAAATGAGCAAAATCCCACTAATAATTGGATATTTTTTGCTCATTTTAAGATTTGGGAAAACTTCTGTTGGTCTGGTTGCGCTATTCTCGGTCAGGCTCCTAGGAGCCTGACCGAGAATAGGCTTATCTGTTATGATAAGCCTTAAACCAACTCTGATTATGCCAAATGTCACCACCACCAAAGTTTAAGGACAGTCCTGTTGAGTTTGATCAGCATCTGCTGTTCCCAACCAACGTTTTCGATTTGCTTCCCAAAGATCATGATTGTTTTATTTATGAAAGCATTTTTCAGAACATTAATACGTCTGAAGTCGAAAAAAAATATCACCACCTTGGTCAGCACGCATACCCTCCAAAGCTCATTGTCGCTATTCTGATCTACGCATACAGCCATGGTGTTTTCAGTTCCCGTGAGATTGAGCGACGGTGTCGACAAGACTTGGCGTTCATGTATATCTCACAAATGAACTGCCCGAATTTCAGGGTTCTTGGTGACTTTCGTAAGGATAATCTGTCGTTTTTCCATGACTGCTTCAAACAGTCAGTCAAACTGGCCATTGAACTCAAAATGGCATCACTGGGTCATATCAGCCTGGACGGCTCCAAGTTCAAAGCCAACAGCTCAAAACACAAGGCCATGAGCTACGGGAGGCTCAAAGCGAAAGAGGCAGAACTCAGTGCCGAAGTGGATGAGCTGATCAAAAAAGCCAGTCAGTGTGATCAGGAAGAAGATGACGCCTACAAAGCAACCAATGGTTACAGCATTCCTGAAGACCTCCAGTTTAAAGAAGAGCGCCTGAAAAAAATCAAAGAGGCCAAGAAAGCACTTGAAGAACGTGAAAAAGCTTTAAATCCAGACAAACCAATAGACGACAAAAAGCAGATCAGTTTTGCAGATCACGATGCCCGCGTGATGAGCAAGAAGGGGTATTGTGAGTACAGCTACAATGCTCAAATTACAGTTGATTCCGATAACCAGATCATTGTTGGCCAGCATGTCAGCCAACACGCCAACGATGTACAGGAAGTGGAGCCGGCGCTGAGGGCATTATCAGGAGCCACTGATGGCGCGGCTGTAGATAAGTGGAGTATGGATAATGGTTACTTTTCAGGGTCAAACTTACATACAGTCGAGCGACATGAGATTGATGCCTATATCGCAACCGACAAGGCGGAGAAGCCTGCCGCTGACGACCTTGAAAGCTCTGACAGGAAGTTTGTCAAAGCGGATTTTGCGTATGATTCCGAAGCTGATGTATTTATCTGTCCGGCAGGGGAAAAGCTGGTAACGAACCCGGCCAGCAAAAGCAAAAGAAAAAGCTACCGGGCAAACAAGACGGTATGCAGGGAATGCCCTTATCGTCGGAATTGCAGTGATTCAAAGAAAGAGGCTGGCAGGGTTATCCGTACCGATAAGTTTGAAAAAGCACGTCAGGCTATGAATAAGAAAATGGAGACAGCCGGTGCGAAAGCCATATATGAGCGTCGTAAAGTTATTGCGGAGCCACCATTTGGACAGATAAAAGAATCTGGTTTCCGAGGGTTCAGTCTCCGCGGCAAAGAAAAAGTTTCAGCGGAATTTTCACTGGTATGCACTGCGCATAATATCAAAAAATTTGTAAAAGCGGCTTCCACGAGGTCAATCCGTCTTGAAGATTTGAAAGAGGCTAAAAAGGCAGCATAGAGGCTGTGAGAAGGCATAAATATGCAAAAATGAGCAAAATCCCACTAATAATTGGATATTTTTTGCTCATTTTAAGATTTGGGAAAACTTCTGTTGGTCTGGTTGCGCTATTCTCGGTCAGGCTCCTAGTCGAGATATTGCCCGAATTCAATGTCAGCATTCTGCTGCCTATTTTTGTTCCTTCCCTAACAAGAGCCGTTGTCGTATGAAAGAGTCAGCCTGGCATTAGGGGTTTTCACAAGAATAAAAACGAGGTCGTAGAATGGGGGATGCAGGTACAACTCGTTCTCACGCTCTGAGGGTGTCGGAAAACTCCAACAGCTCGTTCCCATGCTCTTAGGTCGTCATTCCCGCGAAGGCGGGAATCCAGCGCCAACGGTGGATCTCTGCCTTCTCGGGGATGACAAGGCCAGGAGGGCACCGGGCAGTATGGTTCTGGTGGTGAGTCAGTTTGGATTCCCGCCTTCGCGGGAATGACGGGAATGAAGCTGGGAATGACGGGAATGAAGCTGGGAATGATGGGAATGAAGCTGGGAATGATGGGAGTCAAATCGTTCCCACAGAGTTTTGCGACACCCACGCTCTGCGTGGGAATGCATACCTCCCCTGAAAAGGGGACTCTGCAGCGCGAGATGGGTATGGGTTCCCACGCTGGAGCATGGGAACCAGAGTTTTGCGACAGCCTCTTCACTGCGGGGAGGATGTCAATTTCAGAAATCGAGAAAATCAGAAAGTGGGTTGGTGCGGCTAACAGTCCAGAAGAATCTATCAAAACACAGATCGCGCTAGCTGGTGGATTTATTCCTGGTGCTGAAGTCCTTTGAGTCAGAACAAATATAGAAATCTTACCCTGCACTTCAGCAATGAAGCCCAGTGCAGGGCACTCACTCACGCCTTCAACATATCAAACACAACCCGAGCAAAGCCCCGAGCCAATTCCGGGTTGGAAAGATACTGCAACATCATCTCCTGTTGAGCCTCGTTGCTGTCCATCACGGCATCATCAATGGCTTGCGGGAAGTCACCGAGCAGTGCTTGTTCAGCCGTATTGTTCTCAATCTGCTTCATCACCGTTTCGTTTTCGGCCAGTTTGTCCCGCACGGTAAAGGCGTAGTTGATCAAGTCAGCATCGGTCAGGTTGTCGGTAATAAACAGCTCATTCAGCCTTGCCACAATCTGGGATAAGAACTCTTCTTTCTTGTCCTTGGGTTTGGCTGAACCGACATCGCTGGAGGGTTCCAGTTCATAGCCCTCGGCGTCTTCCTTGAGTTCCCTCTCTTTTAAAGAAATGGCCTGCTGGCGAATCCTGGACAACCGGTAATGGCTCATCACCACGTTATCCAGGTCAATATCATCTTCTTCAATGACCTTTTCACGGAGCAGTGGGCGCAGGTAGCGAGCATAAAGGCTGAGCTTTTCCAGATCTTTGTTGTCGTAGTCCACAATCTGGGACATAAACTCGTAGAAACGGGTAAAGGTGCCTAAGTCCTTCTTGAAGATTTCCAGCCGGTCTTTTTCCAGCTTGCACTCTTTGAAACTGTTTTCAGCATTAGCGATTAACACGGCATCTTTGGTCTTCCTGGTTCGTTCGAACATCTCCCTGGCACGCACATAAGCATCAATGGCAGAACTGTATCGCTTCTGCCAGCGATCCACAGCGGGCTTGCAGATGTTGCTCACCGCTGCATTGCTTTTGCTCT
Organism: Endozoicomonas sp. ALD068; assembly: GCF_049310145.1. Classification (NCBI taxonomy): domain Bacteria; kingdom Pseudomonadati; phylum Pseudomonadota; class Gammaproteobacteria; order Oceanospirillales; family Endozoicomonadaceae; genus Endozoicomonas; species Endozoicomonas sp. ALD068. The sequence goes on along the minus strand of NZ_JBLYNU010000004.1, from coordinate 4,196,789 downwards.
TGGAAAGAAAAGCCTCGCAGAACTGTTCTACTTCGTTCCAGGTAAAGATACCGCTGGCACGGAGTTTTTCGTAAAGGTCGAATACCTTATCCGGGTCTGTCACATCCGCCAGTTCAGCGATTTGGTAATACGGCTGGAATGCGGCCAGAATCTCTTCCGGCTCATTGACAAAATCCAATACAAAAGTGCCGCACTCGGCTTTGCCGGGATAGGTACGGTTCAGACGGGACAAGGTTTGCACACATTCCACACCACCTAAGGGCTTGTCTACATACATGGCGCAGAGTTTCGGCTGATCAAAGCCAGTCTGGAATTTGTTGGCAACCAGTATGATCTGGTAGTCGTCGCTATCGAATGCTTTGCGCATGTCCCGGCCTTTTAGAGCTGGGTTCATATTGGTTTCGGTGAACTTTTGGTCCAGCAGGGCAGAGCTGTCCGGATCGTCCTTATGAAATTCCACTTCGCCGGAGAAGGCAATCATGACCTCGATAGAACTTTTGTGCTCTGAAAGATATTTATCAAACGCCAGCTTGTAACGCACGGCTTCCTTGCGGGAACTGGTAACTACCATGGCCTTTGCCTGACCAGCGAGCAAGCCCATAACATGCTCTTTGTAGTGCTCGATGATGACTTTCACCTTCTGGGAAATATTGTATTCATGGAGCCGCACCCAGCGGTTCAGTTTTACCTTGGTTTTTTTGCTGTCTACCTCTTTGTCATCGGCCTCTATTTTTTGGGCCAGTTGATAGGCCACCTTGTAGTTGGTGTAGTTTTTCAGCACGTCGAGAATAAAGCCTTCCTCAATGGCCTGGCGCATGGAATACACATGGAAGGCTTCAGGCAGGTTCTTCTCGGAAGCAGGCTCATCAGGTTTGGGCAGGCGACCAAACAGCTCTAGTGTCTTCGCCTTGGGTGTTGCCGTGAACGCATAGTAGTTCAGATTGCTGCTGCCCCGGCGTGAGGCAATGGTGGCATCCAGCATATCTTCAGAAGACAGCTCTTTGTCCTCATCTCCGTCATTAGTACCATCCACCATCAACACTTCTTTCAGTTTGCGGGCGGTGGAGCCGGTTTGTGACGAATGAGCTTCGTCGGCAATCACGGCGTACCGGCGTTCCTTCAGTCTGGTACTGTTCTCAATGGCCGCCAATACATAAGGGAAGGTTTGAATGGTGACAATAATAATCGGTTGAGCACTCTCCAGGGCCGCTGCCAGTTTCTCCGACTTGGAGCCATCACCTTCTTTTTTGTTGATGCGCCCCACCACACCGTCGGCGTGTTCAAACTGGTAGATGGTGTCTTGTAGCTGATCGTCCAGCACGGTTCTGTCGGTAATCACAATCACCGAATGGAACTGCTTGTTGCCTTCGCCATCGTACAGGGTAGAAAGCTGATGGGCGGTCCAGGCAATGGAGTTGGATTTACCGGAACCGGCACTGTGCTGCACCAGGTACTTGTTGCCCGTGCCTTCCGCCTTGGCCGCCGCAATCAGTTTGGTCACCACATCCCATTGGTGATAACGGGGAAAGATCAGGGTTTCCTTTTTCGACTTGCGGCCTTCCCAGTCTTCCTTTTCTTCGATCTGCAAATGCACAAATCGACCAATAATGTTCAGCAGGTTATCGGGCAGCAGCACTTCGTTCCACAGGTATTCGGTGGCGTACTCATCCTTGTTTTCGGGAATATCATTGCCTGCACCGCCTTCCGCCGTGCCTTTGTTAAACGGCAGAAAGAAGGTATCGCTGCCCGCCAGTTTAGTCGCCATATACACTTCGTACTGACTCACGGCAAAATGCACCAGCGCCCCCCGTTTAAAGGTCAGCAGCGGTTCTGGCTTGCCGGTTTCCGGGTCTTTGGGCAGGCGGGTCTTTTGATATTGTCGTTTAGCGTTTTCAATAGCTTGTTTGAATTCCGATTTCAGCTCCAGCGTTGCCACGGGCAGACCGTTGATAAACAGCACCAGGTCAATGCGCCATGCCTTGGATTTTTTACCGGTTTCTGCCAGATGTGCGTCGACGCCTTCCCCCTCGGGGGAAGGTTGGGATGGGGGGACAAGATTGACATAAGGACTGTAAACCAGCTCTGGCACCACACGACAACGGTTTTCTTTATAGCGGGCAAGCGTATCCGGATTCAGGGTATGTTCCGGCATAAACTGGCAGAGGGAGAACCGGGCATTGCGAATCTTCAAGCCATGACGCAACACGCCCAGGGTGCCAAAGCTGCGAAGTTCCTTATCAATGGCATTGGGATCGGCTTTTTTTAACTGGTTGACCAGATGGCTGATAAAATGCTGCTCCGAATCCACCGGAAAGCTTTTGCAGAACTTTTGCCATTCCTTCGGCTGGGTGTTCTTGACAAAATCCAGTACATCGCTGGTATACAACGCCGTTTCCCGGTCGTACTGGTCACCACTGCCCAGCAGCCAGCCTTTGGCTTGCAGGCGGGCGATCATATCATTCTGGAAGGTGGATTCGCTGGTACTGTCCATATTTCAAGGTCTCAAAATGGTACCTGAAGGTCTCTATCTGGGACTTTTCAGGGATTATGCAGACAGTGTTTGCACAATGTATCAATCTGGCTGAATTGTCTCCACACTGCGGAGACAATTCGAGGATTCCACTATTCAGTTTTATCGAATTTTGCGTAAAACCCCTCGCTTCAGCGGGGATGTAAGCAACGAATCCGCCAAGATTCGCTATGCACAATGTTCGAAGTCGATCAGGGTTGTGCTTCTGGCGCTTAACCTTTTACAGCCCTTCTTAATTGTTGTGCTGGTTATTGTAGTTTTACCTTCTATATCCATCAATACAGCATATCCTGTAGACATTCTACCCTTGATAAATCCTTTACCCTTTTGGGTATTTACATAGTCGAACTTTTTAATGCCAAACAACTTGCCAACAGGAATTTTCTTTTCTGATCTCTGCCCTTTGTGTAACTGATAGTCACCTTTAGAGACATGAACCTTCTTATACACAATTGGACTCGGTTCAACCAACTCCCCATGTTCACTGCAAATAGCTACAGCATCATTGAAATGGGTTTTGGGTAATTTTAAAATCGTTTCACGCTTGAATTTTGTCTCATACCCAAAGGTTTCTTTGAATGACCAGTTTTTCTTTAACACTTCCTTGATGGTGCTGACTTGGGTGGCGTGTTTAGTCTTGCTTTTCTGGCTCTTAATCTCAAATTTCCCATCGTGTAAATCCTTGTGGCACCTTTCACATAGGGTTATTAGGTTACCAGGCTCATCTGTTCCACCATTTGATCGAAATACAATATGATGAACGTGTAATTTTTCACTATGCTTAACCTTCTGTTTTGAATGACATTTGTATCCATCACGATCAAGGACATAGGCTTTGACGTTGTAATAATCCTTCTGTTTTCCTTCCTGATAGCCCCTTCCCGACACTTCAGGGTTGGTTATCTTGTGAATGTCAAAACTGGCCGTTTCTACATTCCATCGGGTAACAGGTAAAATCATTTCAACCTGTTTCTTTTCCCTGAAATGGGACTGAACCTTAGACCTTACAGAAGGTGGAAGCCTTCCAAACATGGTTGAGTTTTTCCTGTTCAAAAATCTGGGCTTTCTATATCGGGTTTTTCTGTTACGTCTATTGCTCCGATACATTCTCCTTTGATCCATTTTTTTCTTAATATCGGTTCTAAGCTTGACTTGAGACTGATATACAACCTTGCCGTTAGATATAGCAGCACAGCCGATAACCTTAGAGCCGGTATCCATACCAGCCACTACAGTTTGCTTATAGCCTGTAGAGCCAAACTGTAGCTGTATAGTGAATGGTGTCCTTGAAACAACCCTAGCCTTACCCTCTTTCAAGAGCTTTCTGGCCCGTTGGGGCTTGCATGGCATTAATGGTTCACCATTCTTGTTGAGTACGTAAACTAGCATTCAGTCTACCTCCTTCGAGTTGTGCTTACGCTGGTTTGTAGGATCAAACCAGTTTCAGACTTCCTTTCGACCAGCTATAACGGCTTCGCAATGTGGTTGACTGTCTATAACCCAATAAGACTGTTTACAGAGCCACGATAGAGCAAGGAACTAAGGCGACATTCCAAGGTATCTACATCCGAAATAACGTCTACTATTTTTTGCCTCTCCTAAATAGTGGTCTAGTCAACAAGGGCTTTTACAAGCCCGTTCCTTTAGGGACGGGTAGTTGACCCAGTTCAAGTAATTCAATTTGCTTTTGCTTCTTACCTGCACAAAGAATGATGCCGATAGGGGGGTCTTCTCCATGCTGACGGTCATATCTATTCAGCCAGCGTAGATATAACTCCATCTGTCCTTTGTACTCAGCTTTAAACTTGCCTGTTTTCAGTTCAATAGCAACCAGTCGCTTCAGTTTTCGGTTATAGAACAAGAGATCAATATAAAAATCATCTTCATCAATTTGAACTCGGTGCTGGCGTGCGACAAAAGTGAAGCCCATACCCATTTCTAACAGGAAATGCTCCATTTCCCGCAAAATAGCATCCTCAAGATCTTTTTCCACGTAGGTATCATTAAGCTCAAGAAAATCCAGAATGTAAGGGTCTTTCAGAACGATATCCTGATCGGCTTTCCTTTGATCCCTCAGCATTTTCAGATCGTGAACGATGGTTTCTTCCGGCTTTCGGGATAAGGCTGTACGCTCAAACAGCATGGAATCCATACGCTCGCTGAAGGTGCGGACAGACCATCGCTCCTGAATCGCCATGGTCATATAGAACTCACGTTTTAGTGGGTCATCAATGTAAATCAACAGTTTCAGGTGTGACCAGCTCAATTGTCTCCACACTGTAGAGACAATTTCATCAGCCTCACAGATTTCGGCAAACTTAATACAATGTCTCAATTGCTGAGGGCTCCAGCCCTTACCAAACTGCCCGGAGAGCTGGCGGGACAAGCCGGAAATAACCTGTTTGCCGTAGTCTGCCCGCTTACCCTTCAGGATTTCCTGCTGAATACGCTGACCGACCTTCCAATAGAGTGCGGTTATCTCGGCATTGAGTGCCACCGCTGCCCGTTGTTTGGCTCTTTGTATCAGGTCTTTGATTTCGCCGAACAGGTTATCCGGCTCTTTTGATGAAGCGGGTGTTTTGCTCATGCGGTGGCCTCTGCGGGTTGTTCTTGTTGTTGTGCTTCTGGTTGCCAGTCACGTACGTCCTAAGAGATTTCAGGGAGTGATTTAACCAGATTTAACAGCTCATGGGTTAGCAGAATCAGTTCTTTCAACAGTTGCGGGTTAATATCCAGATGCCCTTCGTATTCCGCCAGGTTACGATGGTTGTGGCATTGATCAAGAACCCGCCATTTTGCACGACTCAAGTCTAATGTATGCTGCAAACACTGGAACACCAGATAACGGCTTTCAGAGCGGTAGCCGTGCCAGCGTAATGCAGCAAGTGACAAAGCATGGGCCGCACTATAGGCCAGAGAAAACTGGCTGTCGACGGATAAACCACTGATGGCAGCATCTTTGAGTTTGGTTTCAGCCGCCCGAACCATCCCTGCAAATTCCTGTGCATCAGGGGGTTCTTGTTTGAGCTTGTTGATTTTGACCAGATTATCCAGCTCTTTCACGATGGCTTGTCTCCGGTTAAGGGTTGATCGGTCAGCCAGAGTTTGGGCTGTTCCATAAGTCGTGTGACAAAACTTTGCTGACTGTCTACTCTTTGCTGGAATTCTTCAGGCGTCAGCAGTGTAGGATTAATGATTCGCCCCAGCTGATTTTCTGCTGGTTCCAGATGCTCCATAATCTCGCCATAACTTAAATCATGCCCCACCAGCAAAACGTCTATATCACTGCCCGCGTGTTCCTGTCCTTTTGCTACCGAGCCATAAATAAATGCCATGTCACATTGACTTAAAACGGGCGACAGTGCCCTTTTAATTACACCCTGTACGCCAAAGGTTTTGCGGGTAATGGCTTTCAGCTCTTCAAACACGGGGTTATCGGGATTGGCTTGATAATGCTGCTGGTTACCCTGCTGGTGAGTGGTGAGCAATCCGGCTTCGGTCATTTTCTTGAGTTCCCGAACCACAGCGCCCTTGCCGACCCCGGCCAGCCTTGCCACCTCGTTCAGATAAAAAGAGCAGTCCGGCTTGCCGTAGAGCACAGCCAGCAGACGTTGCTGAGTTTTGGTGAACAGTACGGAGGCAATGGATGACACAGTGACGAAGTTCCTATAGAGGTATCAATATGGGAACTATAGGTCTCATATTGGGACTTTTCAAGGTCCCAATATGAGACCTTTCAGTTTCAATTTAGGACTGATCTGAATTGTCTCGACAGTGTCGAGACAATCGCAGGCTCAGATATTATGACGGAGCGACCCAGTCACGTACGTCGATTTTGCCGGTGACGGCGGCGGAGATTAGGGCTGTGCGGCGTTCTGCAAAGAATTCGCTAAGAGAAATTGCTTCACCAATTAGCTGATCAATCAAGCTTGTTTGTTTTAACAAATTAGCGATGATTGATGCCTGCTCTTTAATGCATGGCAGAGGAAATTTTAACTGCTTGAAGTCACCGAGACTGAAACGTTTGCGAGTTGATTCAACACTAATATTGTCAACAACTGCCCGCCCATAGTCTGCATTAAGTAAATAGCAGAGGTATTCAGGTAACACTTTGCACTTATCGACCCTAATTCGAACCACATCCTGAGTAATGATTGCATCCGGCTGATCTGACGGGTACACACAAGCATCACCAGGAGGCGAACCTACTTTCGATACAAGTACATCACCGCTGCTTACCGAGCATACGGATAGCTGAACTGCCTTTTTTGGTGTTACGCAGTCTTTACTCTTCCGGAAATAACCTGTGGGTTTAACATCACGAATATAAATTACCGGCACCCCTTTGAGCTTTAATTCACTGGATAGTAAGTCGCTACCAAAAGGGCCATTTACAAAGCTACCTCTAGTTTCTTCTGCAATGTGCATTAACTTTGTGTTGTGAACCCAATGCTCCGGCACTTCCCCAAGCCACTCCGCACCGGAATCCTTCATCGGTGCATCCGGGTTCAGCCCCTTGGTGACGGCATGACTGATCACCGCCTGTCGTTTTTCTTTCAACAGCCGGATCAGGGATTGCTGCTCTTCGATCAGGGTGTCGATTTTGGCGGTTTCGTGGTTGAGGAAGCTAACTATAATCTGCTGGCCCAATTTATCAGGCGAACTGATTTTCAGAGAGGCTACAACTTCCTGATTAATATTTGGTTGTCCACCGCCTGATGCCAAGTTAACGATGTCCTGTCGAAATGCCTGCAACCAATAATATAGATATTTATTATTGGTGACCTTGGATTCGGTCAGTACACAGCAAGCTTGGTTTGTTGTTGCTTCAACACCAAATATGCCCAGGCGACCAATGGTTGCACCATACATTGCTATGGCGACAGAGCCTTTTGGATACTTCCGCAAGGTAGGGAATCGTTTGATTGTATCCTCGGTGATTTTTTTTGTGGTATCTAAAATTTCAGCTTCACGAAGCTCACCTGTCGTAACCCAAGGGATATCACCCCCATACCATTCATCCGAGCTACTTGGTGGTGTTGTGCCAGAACCAATTTCATCATAGGCATGATTCAGTTTCCACATATCCCACGTAGTTGGAATTTTCCCTAGCCACTCAACCCCAGAATCCTTATATTCCGGATAAACCGCATATTTTTTGCGCTCAAGGCTGTTTCCGCCCATCACAATTCACCCCCCAGTCCCTGCTCAATTTCTTCAATACTGGGCAGTTGCGATTGTAGATTTTCTGGCAGTGATTGGGACAGTTGGTATTCCGAAACACCAATAGGCTTTTGAATATCGCTGAGGGCGTATTCCGCCACGAGTTTGTCCTTGTTCTTACACAGCAGAATGCCGATAGTCGGCGCATCGCCCTCCCTGCGTACCAGTTCATCTACTGCTTTGATATAAAAATTCAGTTTGCCTGCGTGTTCCGGCCTGAAGTCACCCGCTTTCAGTTCAATGACTACGTAGCAATGCAGGTGTGCATGATAAAATAAGAGGTCAATATAAAAATCCTGCTGTCCTACCTGTATATGAAACTGCTTGCCCATGTAGGCAAAACCTGATCCCAATTCCAGTAGAAACTGAGTGATATGCTTAATCAATCCCTGCTCCAGCTCTCGCTCTGTGTAATGATCAGTGAGGGCAAGAAAGTCAAACATATAGGGGTCTTTCAGGGTTTGCTGTGCAAGGTCGGACTGGACGGCAGGCAGTGTTGCATTGAAGTTGTTGGGCGCTTGTCCCTTCCGCTGCCAAAGTCCACTTTCAATCTGGTGAGTGAGAACGTTTCGGCTCCAGCCATGTTCTATGGTTTTGCCCACGTAATACAGAGCTTCAGCCGTTGTTTGGCACTTGCTGATTATCTTCAGGTTATGCCCCCAGGGAATCGACGTTAATTGGCCAACAAGCTGTTGGCTTTTTTCAACCTCATCCCGGTAGAACAGGTGCCACTGACGGATGTATTTGATGTTGCTGAGGGAAAAGCCTTTAATATCAGGGAATTCGTTGCTTAAATCCTTATTCAGCTGCTTTAAAAAACCATCACCCCAATTTGCTTCAACCTGCCGCCGAACAATGTCTTCCCCCAGTTCCCAGTAAAAATTCAGCAGAGTGGAGTTAACCTGAACGGCTGCCTTGAGTTGGGTTGCCAGAACCTTCTGTTTAAGGTTTTTCAGCCAGCTTTTGTATTCCTTATTCAGGCTCAGGTTAATGTTGTTTTTTGGCTTGCTCATGAGTGAACCTCTTTTAACAGACTCATGATTCTAGCACTCACCGCATCCAGATCAGCATCAATCGCTTCCAGCGCACGGGGCGGCTGATACACATAGAAGTGTCGGTTAAAAGGAATCTCGTAACCCACAATTCCAATCTCACCATCCTGGGCATCGCATTTATCAGCATTGACCCAGGCATCGGGTACATGGGGAGCCACTTCCCGGTTGAAGTAGGTTTCGATCAGGATATGAGTGGGCATTGATGGGTCAAGAGGAATGTTCTCGTTATCCCGCAGGTCACCATCGGTCTGGAATTCGACGACTTTGCCTTGGTATTCAAATGCGCCGTAGAGCGATTGGACTTCTTCATTCAGCACCTTTTTGATAACAGGTTCGGCTTCGGGGTTCTTGCAGGTGACGGCATCGAGGAACTGCTTTTTCTCTCTGGTATCCAACTTCAAATTAGCGGCTTTAAGGGCGGCTTTCAGGTCTTTATCGAACTGGTTAAAGTCGTTGGACAGTACCGTTCCGACTGTATTTTGCAGAGTTTGGGCTTTCTCCATCAGCCCCCGCTGGAACAGCCAGAGTTTGTCGTTCAGTACCTCTTTGATCTGCTTCTCTTTCAGTTCTTTGAAGTCTTTTTTGATTTTGGTGCGGATGGCTTCTTCATTGTCTGCCAGGATTGTATGACATTCTGTGCCGAATTCCTCAACCATCCAGCGCATAACGGCATTATACGGCCTGGGTGCATAGCGTAGACCCGTTACCGCGTCATCAGTAATCTGGGCGGACAGGCGAAGTGGGCGTTCCACGGTAATACGACGGTAGCCGAATTCATGACTGTCGAAAATTTTGGCGGCAAAGTTTTCTTCGGATGCTTCTGCAAAGGCTCCAAAGTTTTGGGTAATGATGCGGCGATCCGCTTCGCTCATGATGTTCCGCTTGGAGCCCAGGGACTTACGCATCTTGCCGCACAGGTTTACGCCGTTAATCAGCTGCACTTTACCTTTGCGTTCATTGGACTTTTTATTGGTCAGCACCCACACATAGGTAGCGATACCGGTGTTGTAGAACATGTCTGTGGGCAGGGCGACAATGGCTTCGAGCAGGTCGGCTTCGAGAATATAACGGCGAATCTCGCTTTCACCACTGCCTGCACTGCCGGTAAACAGCGGCGAACCGTTGAGGATAATGCCGATGCGGCTGGGGTTCTGGTTCTCTGGTGTGATGTCCCTGAACTTGCTGATCAGGTGCATCAGGAACAGCAGCGAACCATCGGACACTCTTGGCAGGCCGGGGCCAAAGCGACCGTCGTAGCCTTTGTGTTCATGCTCATCTTTAATGGTGCCTTCGATCTTTTTCCAGTCCACCCCGAATGGCGGATTAGACAGCATGTAGTCAAACTGGTCGCCACTGAGGTGATCGTTCGACAGAGTGTTGCCCAGTTTGATGCGACTGACATCCTGACCCTTGATCAGCATATCGGCTTTACAGATGGCGTAGGACTCCGGGTTCAGCTCTTGGCCAAAGGCCGTCATACGAGCTTTTGTATTATGCTTGTATACGTACTCCATTCCCGCAGAGAGAAAGCCGCCTGTACCTGCCGTTGGATCATAAATACTGCGAACGATCCCTTCTTTGGTTAAAGCATCATCATCTTCCATAAACACCAGTGAAGTGGTGAGCTCGACAATATCCCTTGGGGTAAAGTGTTCACCGGCGGTTTCGTTGGAAGATTCGGCAAAGCGACGGATCAGTTCTTCAAACACCAAGCCCATATCGTGGTTGCTGATCGCCTTGGGGCTGAGGTCGATGGTGGCAAACTTCCGCAGTACCTTGAACAGCAGGTTGGCTTCGTTCAGGCTGCCTACAAACTCATCAAACTTGAAATGCTCAAAGATTTCACGGGCATCTTTGGAGAAGGAGAGGACATAGTTTTCAAGGTTGTCCTTGATATCGCCCTGACCCATCTTCGACAGGTTCATGGGTGAAGTATTGAAAAACGACAATCCAGAAGCACGTAGCAGCATCTTCTCCATGCCTTCTTCAGGCAGGTTCATGGCCTTTACTTTTTCGTGCTGGGCAACCACTGCTTCCTTGGTGGGCTCCAGAACGCATTCCAGGCGGCGCAGCAGGGTAAACGGTAAGATGATGCGCCCGTACTGGGATTGCTTGAAATCGCCTCGCAGGAGGTCGGCTACGGACCAGATGAAGGCGGCAAGGTTGTTAGAGGTTTGGGTGTTGGGCATATCTTGACCAGATTGAGCTTTTGGCTGGCAGGTGAGTCAGCAAAAGTGACCAATTGATTGACTTTGATGCTGCTAGAGTACATCAAAAGTTCAGTATTAACGAATAGCGAAATATGTTTACCCAAGCTCTGGCGTTCAGGGTTGCGCATTCAAAAACTATAAAAATAGAAGTCTCTGAATCGTAAGGGCATATTGTTATTGTCGTCTAATAGGTAATGGCAATACCAGAAGCTTTTGCAGGTATTCAGCGAGGGTTGGGTTACTGCCTTTTGGCTTGGTCGGGCGGCCCTCTGTGTCAGGATCGTGGGTGTAACTTCTACAGGCACTACTTTTGCTCTTTCCCTACCAAGAGCCGTTGTCGTATGAGAGAATCAGCCTGGCATTAGGGGTTTTCACAAGAATAAAAACGAGGTCGTGGAATGGGGGATTCAAGTTTTTACCTTATTCAGCAACTGCTTAACGGGCTGACGATAGGCAGTACGTACGCACTGATCGCTATCGGTTATACCATGGTTTACGGCATCATTGGCATGATCAATTTTGCTCATGGTGAGATCTACATGATTGGCAGTTACATCGCTTTTGCGGTACTGGCCGCGTTAGCGATGATGGGAATCGACAGTGTTTCACTGATGCTGGTTTCCGCCTTTGTCATCAGCATCATTATCACCAGTACCTATGGCTTTGCTGTTGAAAGGGTTGCCTATCGGCCTTTGAGGAACAGCAACCGGTTGATTGCTCTGATTTCCGCTATTGGTATGTCCATTTTCCTTCAGAACTATGTCCGCCTGGCCCAGGGATCACGGGATATAGCCATGCCCAGCATGATCAGTGGTGGCTGGACCTTTGGTCCTGAAGACGGTTTTAATGCCACGGTGTCGTACATGCAGTTAATTATCTTTGTGGTGACGTTTATTGCCATGACGGCCCTGACTCTGTTTATCTCCAGATCAAAAATGGGACGGGCCTGCAGAGCTTGCGCTGAAGATCTTGGCATGACCGGGCTGCTGGGTATCAACACTCATCAGATTATTTCGATCACTTTTGTGATCGGGGCCGCTCTTGCTGCGGTAGCCGGTGTATTGCTTGGCATGTATTACGGAGTAATCAATCCCCACATTGGCTTTATGGCAGGTCTTAAAGCGTTCACTGCTGCCGTGTTGGGAGGAATCGGAAGTATACCCGGAGCTGTGCTGGGTGGTTTGATTCTGGGTGTCACGGAAGCCTTCACCGCAGGTTACTTCAGTGCGGAATATAAGGACGTTGTCGCCTTCAGTCTCCTCGTTCTGATTCTTCTGTTCAGGCCGACGGGTCTTCTGGGCAAGCCGGAGGTCGAAAAAGTATGAAATCATTACGCTTCACTCCGGCAATACTCTCGGCAGTTGTTTTGCTAATTCTAACCAGCCTGATGATGGGAGTTCGTCTTGAGCCCTCGGGCGTTGGACTTGAGGTGACATTAGCTGATCCTTCTTCCCTCTACTGGATAGCAGCAGGTGTGGCTGCTGTCTTCTTCTTCCAGCTGTTCAGAGCCCTCATCGATCAGAGGCTTTCCAGAATAAAACAACAGTTACCATCTATTAATGCAGAAAAGCTGACCAAAGCAACCAGGAACAAAGAGACCAGGACCCTTTTAATCTGCTTTGCAGTTGCAGGATTGATGATCTGGCCATTCTTTGTTTCCAGGGGGGCTGTGGATCTGGCCACTCTGGCCCTGATTTACGTGATGTTGGGGCTGGGTCTGAACATTGTGGTGGGCCTGGCCGGTCTTCTTGATTTGGGCTATGTCGGCTTTTATGCCGTGGGTGCCTACAGTTATGCCTTATTGAATCAATATCTGGGTCTCGACTTCTGGAGCAGTCTGGTGCTGGGCGGTATCCTGGCGGCTTTCTTTGGTTTTATTCTTGGTTTTCCGGTGCTCAGGCTTCGGGGTGATTATCTGGCCATCGTAACTCTGGGTTTTGGTGAAATCATTCGAATCTTGCTCAACAACTGGACGACATTTACCGGTGGTCCCAATGGTATTAGCCAGATTCCTAAACCGACTCTGTTTGGCCTTGAATTTGGACGCAGGGCGCAGGAAGAAGGGAATGCTCCTTTCCACGAATATTTTGGTATTGATTACAGCAGTGAGTACAAGGTGATTTTTCTGTACATACTGGCAGTGTTGCTGGTGATTGCCACGCTGTTTGTGATCAATCGACTGCTTCGAATGCCTATTGGCAGAGCCTGGGAAGCGTTGCGTGAAGATGATATTGCCTGTCGTTCACTGGGTTTGAATCCTACGGCCATCAAATTGTCTGCATTTACTATAGGGGCCGCATTTGCTGGCTTCGCCGGGACCTTCTTTGCTGCCCGTCAGGGTTTTATTAGTCCGGAGTCGTTTACTTTTATCGAGTCTGCCATCATTCTTGCCATTGTTGTGCTTGGCGGAATGGGATCTCAGGTCGGTGTCATTCTTGCTGCTGTGATCATGACCGTTCTCCCTGAGTTTGCCCGTGAATTCCAGGAATACCGAATGCTGATGTTCGGGTTGATGATGGTTTGCATGATGGTATGGCGTCCTGAAGGTCTGATGCCCATGAAGCGGCCTCATATCAAGATTAAATCGGATAAGTCTGAGTCGGTTAGCCCGATCAAGACAGCATCATTGGCTGAAAGCGTGTAAACGGGGGAATCAGAATGAGTGAATGTTTACTGGACGTTTCTGATCTGAGTATGCGCTTTGGCGGACTGCTGGCTGTGGATCAGATGGCGCTGAAAATCTGTCCGGGTGAAATTGTTTCCATGATCGGGCCCAATGGTGCCGGAAAAACGACCGTTTTTAACTGTCTTACGGGCTTTTATAAGGCGACTGGTGGCTCTGTTCAGTACAAAGGTCAGGCTATCGAAAAGATGCCGGGTTATAAAATAGCCCGGCTCGGTGTTGTGAGAACTTTTCAGAATGTGCGTCTGTTTAAGGGCATGAGCGTGCTGGAAAATCTTTTGGTTGCCCAGCACCGACATCTGAATACAGGGTTGTTGGCGGGGTTGTTTAAGACCCCGGGTTATCGGCGTAGTGAAGAACAAGCAATGGAAAGAGCAGAGTTCTGGTTGGATAAGGTCGGTCTGACCGAGTTTGCCAATCGTGAAGCGGGTAATCTGGCTTATGGACAGCAACGCAGACTGGAAATTGCCCGTTGTATGGTCACTCAGCCTGAGTTATTGATGCTGGATGAACCAGCCGCTGGTCTCAACCCCAATGAGACAGCAGAGCTGGACGAGCTTATTTCTGATCTGCGACGGGATCATGGTGTCACTGTGCTACTGATTGAACATGATATGAAGCTGGTTATGGATATTTCTGACCGGATTTATGTCATTAACCAGGGACGTCCTCTGGCTTCAGGTTCACCACAGGATATTCGCAACAACCCTGAGGTGATCAAGGCTTATCTGGGTGAAGGATAGTCACAAATTTTTGGGGACTTCCAGTAGTAATAGTCCCGGAGTCTTCGGGCTGTCTTGCGGACGTATTTCCGATCTTCGATGACTCCTCAAGACAGTTAGAATAGATAACAATCAGAATAAATAAAGGGCAGTAGCAGTATGTCAGCACCTGAACCACTTCTCAGCATTCGAAATGTGTCAACCTTCTATGGAAAGATCCAGGCTCTGGCTGCCGTCAGCGTAGATATCTCGGCAGGTGAGATTGTCACTCTGATAGGCGCCAATGGTGCTGGCAAGTCTTCATTGCTGATGACCATTTGTGGTGAGCCCAGGGCCGAATCTGGCTCCATACTCTACAAAGGGAAAGAGTTAGTGGGTCGTCCTACCTCCGAAATCATGCGCTCAGGCATTGCTGTTGTGCCAGAAGGGCGGAGAATTTTTTCCAGACTGACCGTCGAAGAAAATCTGACTATGGGTGGTTTTTTTGTGGATGGCGAGCCTTTTCGAAAAAACTATGAATTTGTACTGGAGCTTTTCCCTCGTCTGAAGGAGAGGCTGTACCAGAGAGGTGGCACCATGTCCGGAGGAGAGCAGCAGATGCTGGCGATCGCCAGAGCCTTGATGAGCAGCCCGGATTTGCTGTTACTGGATGAGCCCAGCCTGGGGCTGGCTCCGATTGTTATCCAGCAAATTTTTGAAATTATTGAACGCCTCCGGGAAAAAGGCGTTACGGTTTTTCTGGTGGAGCAGAATGCTAATCAGGCTCTGAGACTGGCAGACCGGGGTTATGTTCTGGAAAACGGTCGTATCGTGCTGCAGGGTGACAGTGATGAACTGTTGGCGGACGACGCTGTCCAGAAGGCTTATCTGGGAGCCTGACACTTTTCTGGCGAAAAACAGCCAGTCAGTTTGTCTGGACTATCAAAAGACCGTTCATCTATTCCTGCTTATGGAGACTAACAGGATCGAAACAGACTGGACACCTGTTAGCATCAGGCTTCTGAAGTTTTGCTGGCCATTTGGGCGCCGATTCTGATCGCTACACTGAGAATTGTAATGTTGAATAGCGATTATGAAGTACGAGGTAAGCATTATGGAAGTTTCGAATGATCGGCTGTCCCTTCAGGAAGTTGCTTTGTTAACCTGCTCTTTTTACAGCCTGGCCAGCATCATGGTCTGGCTGGTCAAGACAATTTATTGATTGGACAAGAAGCTTCAGGGTGACTTGGGAGGGAAGTCCTGAAGCACACGCTCATCAGTTATTCCGAGATCGTGCCGGGCATCCTGAAGGCTGTAAATGGTGCTGTCAGGTTCAAAATCAAAGCCTTGTTGAATGGTTTTTTCTGCTTCAGCTGTTTTGCCCAGAAAAACCTGAATGGCTGCCAGAGTATTAAACAGGTCAGAGGCAATGACACCGTGTCGAGGTGATCGCTTGCTGACTAAATCCTCTCTATGATTTACCTGAATGAGCGGAAAGCCCCGTACTTTTAGAGGATGTCGTAAAAGCCAAAATTCAAATCCAGTAAAGCCCTTCCCTTAGCAAAGTATGATGCTTTACTGGGTTTCTTTCCCGACTGATCCATTTTCAATCCTGTTCATCAAGAAGACTAGCGACAGTGAATGGTGCTTTCTGGTCGGTTAACTCAAGATGCTCTTTTAAGCTTGTATTGCCAAGGGTAATGGAGTTTACGTCTGGAGCAATAAAACGTCTTGTTTGAGCTTGGTCATCTGAGTTGCAAGACTCCTTGAAAGAGCTTTGATCAGAGTTGCGAGCTGCTGTTGAGAAAATATCCAGCTGAGGGTCGTTATTAATCTTAATTTGGCGTCTTGTTGTCATGAGGTAGCCGGTAAAACTGCTTTATCTAAGATTACCGGCTTTTGCGGGGTTTTGCGACACCCTCGATTGGGCGAGGGTTTATGACGATTTTGCTAAATATACACCTCCGGGCACCACTCCTTATTCATGGCTATCTGTAGAAGTGATTAACACTGTTGGCTGGCTTTTAACAGGCCCCCCCCCCAATCCACTGGCTCTTTCAGCAGCCCCTTTTATATTGACTCTGGCGGCAGTGACGGTGGCCCTCAGCAACAACTGCATACTTTGGGTTTAAACTGTTTCGTTTATCCCTGTAATGGGATTTGCAGGTTCCGATCATCATTCAACAGCAGCGAGTCCGCTGAATGGCCTCTTAATTCAGCAGACAGGCCGACAACTCCATCATAATGTGCCAACAGCCGGGGATTTGCCAATCAGTGCTGATGATTTGGTTATAGTCAATGCTTTACTCAAGGAGGGCCACCCCAATGGGAGTCAGTACCTGCCTCATCTTTCCCTGGCAGATGCAATACAGACCACAGACGACAGCGCGAAACCAACCTGTGACTTGACCATGGCCGGGAAGAATGGCCAGCCACAGCCGTGCGGAAGCGGCTGTATCAGTGCCAGAGCCCTGACGGATCACAAAAGGGTACATCGAAAACGCAAGCCTGTTGATGTGGAATCGGGACGATGATTGAATTTGAATGCAAGGGCAGAGTGATTAAACTCTTTATCTTTGCTGTACCGCTGTCGCTACTTCTGTCTTTGTCTTTCATCTGCAAGGCCGAACCGTCGACAAGACGTTTTGTTGTCGAGCTTGATAAGAATACAGGTTCTCCAAAGCAGAGCTTTTCAGTAAAACCTGACCGGCGCACTCTGCCCTGCAACCCATCTGATATGGCCAACACAGAATCCGATTCACTAACTTATGAGAAACCACACAGACTTAGCGGCTTCGCCGTAAGAACACCCCTTATTGGGTCGATTACGTGGCAATGGCTTTATGTTACTAACCTGCTGGTTGGTTATGAACTGATCCTGACCATCAAAGACGCTCCTCTAAGCTCTACCTATTTTTCATGGATACCTGTAGAAGTGGTTAGCGCTGTCGGTTGGCTTTTAAAAAGCTGCTGGACACCTGGTTTAACGCCGTTTAACCCGAATGAAAAGCAAGAGCTGCTTCAGGATCAGTCCTTTACGGCCACCAATATGATGTTTGGCTCTGGACATAACCAACCGGAATGCCAGCCATCAAAATCATCCGGACAGAAATCCCCAAAGACAACTAACCAGTTCACAGGCTCTTACACCAGCCCACTGAATACCGACTATGGCAGCGGCAGCAGAAGACCTCAACAACACTTACATACATTGGGTTTAAATTGTTTCGTCTATCCCTGTTATGGCGCGTGTAAATTACGACAGTCATCCGGCAACAGAGGACCCAAAGAATGTCCACACAATTTCGTAGAAAATTCGACAGGGCACACAGAAGCAAAATTAAAACCAGGCTCGTGCCCCCATTTGACTGATGGATACTGTTTTAGTTGTGTAGACTATTCTGATCCTGTAAACGCTGCAGGTTCCGACCATAATCTGCCTTTCGAAACAGATCCGCCTGACATTCAAGTCCAGTGCCATGCTGGCCCATTACTTGAACGACAAACTGAACATAAAATTGATAGCAACTCAGTCAATATCCGTAATTCTGTTGACGGGGTCGCCTTAGACGGGGTCGCCTTAGACGGGGTCGCCTCAAACTGGATCGCCACAAACCCATTGAATGTAGTAGCAGCCTGTACAACTGGACCTGACGGGCAATTAAGCTGTGTCGAAACCGTGTTCGGGAAAGATGGCCAGCCGAAACCATGCGGGATGGTCTGCAAGAGTGCTCAGGCCTTGTCGAAACACAAAAGAGGCATCCATAGCGGACAAAAAACCTGTGACTTGGCAGTGGCTGGCAAGGATGGCCAGACGCGACCTTGCGGAAAAGTCTGCAAGAACACTCAATCTCTGTCGTCTCATAAAAGCAGAGTCCACAGCGGGCAAAAAACCTGTAACGTAATAATGGTCGGTGAGAATGGCCAGCTTCGAGCATGCGAAACAGTCTGCAAGAATGCTCAATCCATATCATCACACAAAATCATATACCACTCCGGGCAGCAAGTCTGTGACATAACTGTGATCGGAGACGGTAGCTATAAGCGGCCATGCGGCTCGGTCTGGAAAAGTTCTCATGCCCTGAAAGAACACAAAAGAAGAGAACATACCAGGCAAATAATCTGCGAGATGCCCCTGGTCGGGGAGGATGGCCTGCCAAGACCATGCAGAACGATCTGCAACAACCAGAAAGCCCTCACGGATCATAAAAGATGCGCCCACAGCGGACAAAAGATTTGCGACTTCACCATGGTCGGGGATGATGGCCAGCCAAGGCCATGTGGAATGGTCTGCAAGAGTGCCAAAGCATTGTCTGATCACAAAAGAAGAAACCACAGCGGGCAACAAATATGTGACGTAACTCTGGTCGGAGAGGATGGCCTGCCGCAG
The DNA here is from genome assembly GCF_049310145.1 of Endozoicomonas sp. ALD068. Taxonomy (NCBI): domain Bacteria; kingdom Pseudomonadati; phylum Pseudomonadota; class Gammaproteobacteria; order Oceanospirillales; family Endozoicomonadaceae; genus Endozoicomonas; species Endozoicomonas sp. ALD068. The sequence goes on along the minus strand of NZ_JBLYNU010000004.1, from coordinate 4,177,997 downwards.
CTATGCGGGAATGTCTGCACGAGCTCGAGAACTCTGGGAGATCACAAAAGAAGAGAGCACTCAGGGCGACAAATTTGTAACATAATCGCAGTCGGCAAGGATGGCCAAAAGCGACCATGCGGAAAGTTTTGCAAGAGTACTCAGCACCTGACTGAGCACAAAAGAAGAGAGCACTCAGGGCAACAAACTTGCAACATATCCGTGACCGGAGAAGATGGCCAGCTGCAACCATGCTGGATGATCTGCAAGAGTGCTGCATCTCTGTCAGATCACAAAAAAACACATCGAAAACGCAAGCCTGTTGATATGAACAAGAACGATAAACTTAGCTCTAAAAAAATGCAAATTGAATAAAAAACAGGCTTTTTCACTGCCCCTTTTTATTCTGACTCTGGCAAGACCTTGATCGGAGTGGATGGACGGCCACTTCGGCGCACAAAGGTCTCCTCAGTGCGAACTTTGACTATTAACAAAAGGCTTTTATCAGACAAACACACTTAATTTTTTGATCTATCCTTTCTCCCTGAAGACAACAACGCAGGGACAGATTTATTAAATACTCACTCCTTTTAGCAGCTCTGTTGCTGCTACCGTTTTTGTCTCTCATCTGTCAGGCCGAGACATGGACAAATTCTTTTGTTGTCGCGCTTGAGCAGGAAAAAGGTTCTCCAAACCTGAGCTTCTCTATAAAGCATGACCCGAGTGCATTGCCCGGCAATCTGCCAGAGACTGTCGACACAAATGACCATAGAGGGCCATTCCTTCTGACTAGCAATAAACGACATTTATCGCTCAGCTACAGGTTAGCAACGACCCTTGTTGAGTCGATCTCATGGCAGTTGCCTTACGTCACTAACCTGCTGGTTGCTTACGAACTGACCCTGACCACCAAAGTAGCCCCTATAAGCGCTACCTCCTATTCATGGCTTCCTGCAGAAATGGTGGTCGTTGTTGGTTGGCTTTTGAAAAGCTATTGGAACCCTGATTCGCTGCTGTTCAATCCGACTAAACAACAGGAGACGAGTCAGGATAGGCCGTTTTCGAGCATTATTATGATGGTTGTTCCTGTTCCTGAACAAGGCCAACAACAACGCCATTCATCGGGATCATCCGGTCACAGAGCTTCAGGGACAAGCCAATACAATATAGGCTCTTCCCTTGGCCCACCGCCTTCTGGCTCTGGTGATGACGATGGCAACGGAGGTTATCAGCAAAACCAACATACACTGGGATTAAATTGTTTGGTCTGTAACGGCATTTGCCGCTTGCGACCATCATCCGATATCAGGATGCCAGCTGAATGGACAATGGGTTCACCAGAACGATCGACAGGCAACACTGTATTGAGTGACCTGTCTGACGTTCAACTTCAAGATACTTCTGAGCAGCCGTTTCAGGAGCCTTACATTGATTCCCTCTCTTTTGGCGGGGTCGCCTTAGACGGGGTCGCCTTAGACGGGGTCGCCTTAGACGGGGTCGCCTCAGACGGGGTCGCCTCAGACGGGGTCGCCTCAGGCTCAGTGATTGCAGAGGCAGCCTATAACGGGAACCCCAATCCTGATGTACCGGCGCCCTGGAATTTGCCTTCCACCAATGATTTTACGGTCTTTGACAGGATAATTGACCATCAGAATCCTCACGAACAAGACGAGTTTTTCTTAACCCCTGCCCATTCAGAGACACAACAAACAACCACTGAATCACTCCACTCGAATCACAATCAACCCAATGTTACCCGGACAGGCGCAACACAACATATAAGCGTCAAAGGTCTTTCAATTTGTAACCTGATAGTGGTCGGGGAGGATCGTCAGACGCGGTCATGCGGTGAGGTCTGTCATAGTGCCAAGGCCCTGTCGCTTCACAAAAACAGATACCACACCGGGGAACAAACCTGTGACGTAAACGTGGTCGAAGAGGGTGGTCGGCCACGGCCATGCGGAAAAGTCTTCAAGAGTGCCGAATCATTGTTGTCTCACAAAAGCAGATCCCACATCGGACATAAAACCTGTAACGTGATCGTGGTTAGTAATGGCCGGTCTCAACCATGCGGGAAGATCTGCAAGAGTGACCAAACGCTGTTTGATCACCAAAGAGAGCACCGAAAACGTACGCATGACGATGCGGATAATAACAATGACTCTCCCTGAACTGACACCCGTTCTTGATGAGGTTTTGTCCGGTGCAACCTTTGGTTTTAACACTAGGAGCCTGACCGAGAATAGCGCCCGTAGCGAGGACGGCAGAAAATTGAGGATGAAAATTCGGTTTTGTGAGGAGAATAGCGAGCTATTTGACGAACAAAAGCGGATTTTCAGACCAATTTGCTGCCGCCGCAGTAGGGCAGTCTATTCTCGGTCAGGCTCCTAGCAGCCTTTCGGACTTAAGTGTCCGTAGCGAGGATTGCAAGAAATTGAGGATAAAAATCTCTGTTTCTGAGGAGAATAGCGAGCTATTTGACGAAGAAACAGGGATTTTTAGACCAATTTATTGCAACCGCACGACTGCATGGATGCAGGAGCTAGAGAAACGCAGGAGCAGTTGCCGAGTAGGACAGTCTTAAGTCCGACAGGCTGCTAGAATGCAAGGGTGGAATTATTAAACACTCTCTCTTTGCGATACTGCTGTTGCTGTCAGGCAACCCGTCAGATATTAGCGATACAGATGACTATAAAGAATCAGCTGTGCCGCTTGATTAAAAACGACACAAGCCTGTTGATTTGGAAAAGGTCGATGACCCCAGGCCTTAGATCTATAGAGCCACCCGGGTCTGTTCAGGTGTCGTTTAGTTGCCCTGTTCTGCCCGTTCCCTCTCTTCACTGTCCAGCTCAGACGCCAGCCGATAATCATCCCGCCCGCTTTTCTTGGCCACGTACATGGCCTGATCGGCAGCCTTAAGCAAAGCTTCGGCGTCGGAGCCGGTATCTTCAGACGTTGCAATTCCGATGCTGGTGCCTACGTGTCTGGCTTCGCCATCAAGATCATGGGGCTCCCGGATTGAGGTGAGAATTTTCTCTGCAATCAGTTTGGCATCCGAAGCCTCCGCCACATCATCCAGAATAATGGCAAATTCATCCCCACCTAATCTGGCCACCAGATCACCTTCACGGACGCACTCCTGCAACCTTTGTGAAACACTTTTCAGCAAAAGATCTCCAGCATCGTGTCCGAGGGTATCGTTGATTTCCTTGAAGTGATCCAGATCAAGATACATGACAGCGGTGCTCTTATTACGCCTCTGACTCCTGGCCAGTGAAGTACCCAAAAATTCTCTGAACAGTGTCCTGTTGGCCAGCCCTGTCAAACTGTCGTATTTCGCCATCAGCAACAACTGATTTTCCAGCTTTTTACGCTCGGTAATGTCCTGAAATAATAGAACGCAACCCTGCACTTTCTGTCTGTCATTAACAATAGCCGCCATATTGTATTCTGCGGCGAAGCTGTTTCCGGAAAGCGTCCAGAGTTGTCTCTCGGATGTTTGAAAGACGCCTCCACCGACCATGGTATTCTCACGAATCTCTGACTCTTGCCACTTTTCCAGAGCCTCTTCTCCTTGAGTGTCGTAGATAAACTGACTGATGTGTTTTCCCAGCAGATTTTCTTCTGTTCCCTCAAGCATGGCGCAGGCGGTTGGATTAATGAAGGAGATCCTGCCATCGGGATCAAGACCGGCAATTCCTTCACCGGCATTATCCAACAGCAGCTTGTTCTTGCGACTGATCCAGCGAAGTTTCCTGGAGACCTGCTCAAGTTCAATTCGCTGTTCTTCCAATTGCAGAAACACCTTAACCTTGCCCAACAGGATATCCGGATTGATTGGTTTTGGCAGATAATCAACCGCACCCGCCTGATAACCTTTATTGATATAGGCCTGATCCTTGTTAAGGGCGGTCACAAAAATGATAGGAATACTGGCTGTCTGCTTATTGCTGTGAAGCAAAGTTGCCGTCTCAAAACCATCCATGCCCGGCATCTGCACATCCAGAAGGATCACCGCAAAATGATGATGAAGAACTTCTGACAAAGCCGCTTCACCAGAGTCCACTTTATGGATCTCGGCCCCCAACGGCTTGAGAAGCTTGTTCATGGCCAGCAGATTCTCGGGACGATCATCCACGACCAGAATTTTAACTCTTGGCTTGTCATCCATGACAGCCCTCCTGACTCAGTCAAGTCCCAGGTTTAAAATTCTCGGCTTTTAAACAGATAGCAATATCACTCAAGTCCAGCACATGGTCTACACAACCGGTTGCAATAGCTGAATTGGGCATGACTGGCATATCGGCTGTTTCCGGATTCTGGGCAATGGTTATTCCACCGGCCTGTTTAACTGCCCTGATACCCTCTGCACCATCTCTATTGGCGCCGGTTAAGACGACACCCACCACCTGTGTGGCAAAAACATCGGCAGCGGATTGAAAGAGAACATCCACCGACGGTATCGAATGACAGACGGGTTCATCCATGCTCAAACTCAGGGTTTCCCTGTCCTCAATCTGCAAGTGGTAACCACCGGGAGCCAGATAAACATGGTTGTCGGTCATCTTCTGCTTGTCATAAGCAATACTGACCGCCAGTGGTGATGTTTTGTCCAGAACGTTTAATAAACCCTCTTCATCACCTGATGCCAGGTGTTTGGCAATAACAACGGGGCAAGCAAAATGACTTCCCAGCTTCTGGAGCAGGAATTCCAGTGCCGCAAGCCCTCCGGCAGAGACTCCGATCACCACAACCCCGTCGTTCATCAGAGACTCTTCCTGTAGATACGCTGGTCCCGATCCGTTACTTCCAGCTGATTACTGATGGCACTGAAGAGAATATTTTCCCGCTTGCCAACACAGAGCACGCCTCTGGAACACAGGCTGTCAAACAGCAGTTGCAGTACCCGATCCTGAAGCTCCTGATTGAAATAAATGAGTACATTTCGACAGAGAATCAGGTTCATTTCTCCGAATACACCATCTGTGACCAGATTATGATTAGCAAAGGTAATATGCTCGGTCAGTCGTCCATTGAACTTCACAGAGTCATACCCTCTGTGACAGTAATCTGATAACTCTTTCTTGCCCCCTGCTTTTTGGTAGTTCTCTTCGTAGAGGGCCATCTCTTTTTCGGGATAGATACCGGTTTTGGCATGACGCAATGCCTGATCGTTAAAGTCTGTGGCATAGATCTGACTGCGATCCAGCAGACCCTCTTCATCGAGGAGAATAGCCATGGAGTATGCTTCCTGCCCACTGGCGCAACCTGCATGCCAGACTTTGATAAACGGGTAGGTTTTCAGAATCGGGACTATGTTTTCCCTCAGAGACTTGAAGAAATCAGGGTTCCGGAACATCTCTGTCACGACCACTGACATATCTTTAACAAAAGCGGCGAAAGCAGATTCATCATGAAGAAACAATGGAATCAAGTCACTGATGTGCTGAACACCCGACATTTTCATGTGCCTTCTGACACGGCGCATTAAGGATGCCCTGGCATAGCTGCCAAACTGATAACCATACTTTTCCTGAACAGCCCTTAGCAGTAGTTTCAGTTCAAAATCCTGATCCGAATCCACGGGTTCTGTCATTTAAATAACCAGACTTTCATCATTTCAGTCAGTTTGTCGATATTCACTGGCTTGGTCATATAATCATTGGCTCCTGCTTCTATGCACTTCGCCTTGTCATCGGACATGGCTTTGGCTGTCAATGCAATGACTGGCATGCTCTTAAACCGTTCAATTTCACGCATTTTGGTCATGGCTTCATAGCCATCCATCACCGGCATCATGATGTCCATCAGCACCAGCTCAATACCGTCTTCTTCATCAAGCTTATCGAGGGCATTTTGTCCATTGTCAGCAATGACCACTTCCAGCCCCAGCCCCTGCAAGCCCTTCGACAATGCAAAGGTATTACGAAGATCATCATCCACCAGCAGGATTTTATGACCTTCCAGCGATTTGTTACTCAGGGTCTCTGCTGCTGGCTTGAATTCAGCGGGAGCCGACTTTTCAACCGAATGGATGAACAGACTGACCTCATCCATCACCCTCTCAGAAGCGTAATCTCCTTTCATAACCAGAGCACGGGTATATTTCTGCAGCTCTTTCTGGTCTTCAGTCGACAACTTCTTATCGGTATGAATGACGATTGATGGCATATTGTCGCCCATCTTTTCCTGCAGTTTCTGTAAAAACTCCAGACCACTGCTGTCGGGTAAATCAACATCCATCACCAGACACTGCCACTGATTCTCTGCCATCGACTTTTCGGCTTCTTCAGCGGATGAGACCCCGGCGATGTTCATCCCCTTTTCTGTCAGCATTTTCGCCAGGTGCGATCGACTCTCTGCATCACTGTCCAATAGCAGGGCATGTTGGATATCTTCTGACAGAACCGTTTCAAGCGTGCTGAAAACCATTTCCAGATCATCTATAGACACCGGCTTGACGAGGTACCCAACCGCGCCCTGTCGCTCTGACTCATCAGGATCACGACCCGACACGATATGCACCGGTATATTTTTTGTCGCTTCATTCTTCTGCAACTGCCTGAGCACCTCTTCACCATCCATATCTGGCAGGCCCAGATCAAGGATAATAGCCATAGGCTGTTCTTCGATCGCTGTCTGAATCCCTTCTTTACCACTGGCCTCCACCAGACATTGATAACCATGGCTGCCGGAAAGCTGTTTGACGATATCCGAAAAGTGCTGGTCATCTTCAATGATCAAAATATTCTTGCCAGCCTCTGACGTCTTCTTTTTGGTCGCAATTTTTTCAGCTTCAGGAGCGGGTTGAGCTTTGGCTTTTTTTTCAGCAGCAGAGGCTATTTTTTGATAACCGTCACTGGTAGCGGATGAATGACTGTCAGCCATCACTTCTCCGCCATCAAGTGAGCAGACGGCATTATCAGGCAGATACACAGTAAACGTTGTCCCTTCTCCTTCAACGCTCTCTATGCCGATATAACCACCCAACATAGAAGACAGCTCACGTGAGATAGCCAAGCCCAACCCGGTTCCGCCGTACTTTCTGCTGGTGGAGCCATCCGCTTGCTGGAATGCTTCAAACACAGCGTCCTGCTTTTCTTTCGGGATCCCTATCCCGGTATCCCTGACCGCAAAACCGACATAGGTTTCATTGCCATGGTCTGTCTTGCGGATTGAATTAAAGACCCGAATATAGACACCACCCTGCTCCGTAAACTTGAAGGCATTTGACAGGAAGTTTTTGAGAACCTGCATAACTCTCTGGCTATCGGAGAGAATCACCCTGGTCGTGCCCGGATCAATATCCACAGCAAAATCCAGCCCCTTGTTATCAGCCAGAGGTTTGAACAGAGTCCGCATACTGGAGCACAACTCTTCGATATCCATATCCTCAAGGTTGATACTCATCTTACCGGCTTCAACCTTGGATAAATCGAGAATGTCGTTGATCAGATCCAGAAGTTCCTTACCACCGCTGTAAATCACCTGCGCGGATTCAATCTGGTCTTCATTCAGGTTACCTTCGTCATTATCTGCGAGCATCTGCGCCAGAAGGAGCAGTGAGTTGAGAGGCGTGCGTAATTCATGGGACATATTGGCCAGGAACTCAGACTTGTATTTACTGGCCTGTTCCAGCTCTTTTGCCTTGTCTTCCAGGGTTTTTCTTGAAAGCTCAATATCCAGGTTTTTGCGTTCAATCTCGGCTTTCTGTTGTTGAAGCAGCTCGGTTTTCTCCTCCAGCTCAGCGTTAGACTTCTGCATTTCCTCACTTTGGGCTTTCAGTTCTTCCTGAGATTCTTCCAGCACTCTGGCACGGCTTTCCAGCTCATCATTCACAGAACGCAACTCTTCTTGTTGCTCTTTCATGGCTTCCGATTGCCGTGTGGTCTTTTCGAGCAGCTGATTGACACGAGTTCGATACTGGGCAGAATTGATGCCAATAGCGACACTCTCAAGGGCATCTTCCAGAAAGCCTCTCTGCTCATCCGTCAGCTCCCTTATAAGGGCAAACTCCAGAACACCCTTAACTTCTCCTTCATAGACAAGTGGTACGGTAATAATCACTTTTGGAGATGTACTGCCCAACCCCGATTCAATTTTGATGTAATTTTCGGGAATGCTGGTCAGTTCAATGGCCTGTTTCTCCATAGCTGCCTGACCCACCAGACCTTCCCCAATCTCAAAACTGTTTTTGCTTTGCTGGCGTTTTTTCCAGGCGTAGGATGCCATCAGCTGCAACCGCTTCTCATCATCCATGACATACATGGCACCCGTCTGCATATCAAGATAACGGGCAAGGTAGGAAACGATGTTTTTACAGACCTCTGATAACTCCTGCTCTCCCCTCATACAGTTATTCAAGCCTGCCTGACCTTCCTGTTGCCAGCTCTTGCGATCGTTATCACTGATGACATTTCTCAACTTCTCCGTCATCTCAGAGAAGCTGCGACTCAGGTCACTGATTTCATTGTGGCCACTGAGCACAGCTCCCTGGGCATAATCTCCCGACGCAACCCGGTTGACCCAGGCCGTGATGGCTCTGATAGGTCTGACCAACCTTCGGGTAATGACCAGTGCAATCAGAATAACAATCAGGGCTGTAATGGCTGTGATATAGATCAGGCGGTTTCTGAACTGAACAACTGAGTCGAAGGCATCCTTCTGGCTTACTTCAGAGATAAGTGCCATAGGTGTGCCGGCTACCTCAATGGCATAAAAGGTTCCCAGAACCCTCTCGCCGTAAACATTGGTGTAGCTCTTGATATGAAAATGCTGATCGACCTTATGACTGTCGGAGGCTTCCGAGTGAAGATCAAGCTCTCCGCCAAAAAGCTCATTCAACTCTGCATCGCTATCAAGACCGTGACTTTCATCCTCCGTGTCATGGTCATGGATTTCATGGAATACACCTTCGACATCAATATGAGCTATCCAGTCCTGCGTCAGGATGTTATCTGCTTTCAATATCATGGACTGGCTTGAATCCAGGTCTGTACCGTAGCGAATGTAGCCATCCTCACCAATAAGATAAGATTTCAGAGCATCACTAAACTGGTTTTCACTCTCAAAAATGTCCTGAACGTTGTGAGCCAGAATCTGAACCGCCAAAAAACCAATGGCTTTCTCTCTCTCGTCCACCAGCGGCAAAATAAAAAAACTGACTTTCTGGTCTCCAATGGGTGGATACGCAGTCACATCAGCGTACTTAGGTACCAAATCTTCAAGACTCTCGCGTGCAGCTTTTGCAAATGAGGTGTTGGCAAGAGTTCCATTGAAAATGTTCTTGCCCAGATCGTCGTAGGCATTCACGGTGAAGAGAATATTACCTTCCGTATCCCCCAAAATCAGGTCGGAGTAATCGTAGTAACGTAAAAAGTCCACAAACTCACTGGAGTACTGGTCCAGAATCTGGTTGTAACCGTCAGAATTAATGAACGTTTCCGTTGATTTCCTGAGATCGCTGTGACTTTTGATCAGGTGCGACAGAAAATCCCGGGCCACCCCGGCCTTGATAAACAGGTTGGTCACTACTGAGTCAAAATAATCATTAATTTGCTGACTCAATAACTGGTTGACGGTACTCAACTGCTCATAACGAGTCTGAACTATTGTTTGCTTACCCTGGCGGTATTCGTTGAAACCAATCACCGTAATAGGTCCCAGCGAGAGAATCATGAACCAGACAAAGAGTGTTACTGATAGACCATGCCTGAATTTTCTTTCAGTTGATTGTTGTGCATCCTGCATTTATCTGGCCATCCCTGCCACTTAAATCCCAACTATGTACGGTGTAATGCTTACAGCCTGAGTTGCCAGACTTCAGTAGTTTATCTCTTATTGCATCGCCTCTTTAAGGTAAAGTTTTAGAGCCGATAAGCTGGGAAATACTACCGGTTATCCAATAGAAAATGGGTCAGTCGGGAAAGAAACCCAGCAAAGCATCATACTTTGCTAAGGGAAGGGCTTTACTGGATTTGAATTTTGGCTTTTACGACATCCTCGACAAGGCGGGGAGTGTCACAAATAAAAGGCTGCAAAACGTAAAACCTGATGAAAGGCAGGAGACGGGTCGTTACTTACTCACTTTACCTTCTTTATGACCGAGGCCATCGTCCAGGCCCCGATCAGCAGGTTTGTGTTTACGATGTATTCTTTTGTGATCTGACAGTGCTTTAGCGTTCTTGCAGAGCTTTGCACATAGCCGCGGCTGACCATTCAACCCGACCACGGTTAAGTTACAGGTTTGTTGGCCTGTGTGTTCTTTTCTTTTGTGATGCGACAGAGCTGAAGCATCTTTGAAGACCTTCCCGCATGGTCGCCGCTGACCATTTGCCCCGACTACTGTTATGTTGCAGATTCGTTGCCTGCCGTGTTGTCTTCTTTTGTGATCCGTCAGGGCTTTAGCACTCTTGCTAACTGCCCCACAGGGCTGCGGCTGGCCATCCTGGCCGAAGACAGCTACGTCACAGGTTTGTTGCCTGCTGTGGTGCCTTCTTTTGTGATCGTTCAGGGCTTGGGCATTGTTGCAGACCGTCCCGCATGGCCTCTGCTGACCATCCTGCCGGATCACTGATACGTCGCAGGTTTGTTGTCCTGTGTGTTCTTTTCTCTTGTGATAATCTAAGGCTCGAGCATTTTTCCAGACCGTCCAACATGGCCGATGCTGACCATCCTCCGCGACCACTTTTAAATGACAGGTTTGTTGCCCTCTGTGGAGGCCACTTTTGTGAGACGAAAGGGTTTTAGCACTCTTGCAAACTGTCCCGCAGGGCTGAGGCTGACCATCCTGGCCGACGACAGTTACGTCACAGATTCGTTGCCCACTGCTGTTTTTGCTTTGTACTTTGTCTGTCCGGAAAAGATGAGGTGGGCTTTGACTCTTACCCAGATTGAGTAGCCCGCTGATTATAATCAAATCATCAGAGGTGGCAGACACATTCCCGGGCAATTGCATATCGCCTGGCTGATGAGTTCGGGGCTGAGAATCTCTAGCGGTTACAGAATCAAAATCACTGATGCAACCGGCTGATGCTTCTGTGTTGTCTGTCGAATTTTTTTCAGAATTCAGCGTCGATTCAGAGGGCCCGCTGCTATCCGATGCTGGTCGTAATTGACAAACGCCGTGACAAGAGTTGACGAAACAGTTTAAACCTAAAGTGTGTGAGTCTTGTTTGGGGTCTTCGTTACCATTGCCAGAGTCAGAACACAGAAGATGAGTGAAATAGCCCGTGGGGTTGTTAGTGGCTTGTGGGGCTTGTTGGCCTGTTGATTCTGGTGATGGGTATTGTGGTGAGTTATGTCCAAAGCCGAACATTGTGGTGATGATCGCAAATGGCTGATCCTCCTGTGTCAAAAGAGATGCCGATTGTAGTTCAATCGGTTTAAACACGGGTGAATCGGGGCTCCAGTAGTTTATTAAAACCCAGCTGACAATCACTTCTAAAGGTAACCATGAATAATCACTGGAATTTAAGGGCGTGTCTTTGATGGTCAGGATCAGTTCATAAGCAATCAACAGATTCGTGGCGTAGAGTCTTTGCCATGAAATCGACTCAATGAGGGGTGTTTTTACCCCATAATTGCAGGGTTTATGATTATGCAGAAAGTCTTGTCCTGCATAGCCGTTTTTTTCGATAATTTCTGACGGGTTGCCCGAAAATGTACGACGGTCATTCTTTATAAAGAAGTTTTGCTTTTTAAACCCTGTACTCTGCTCAAGGTCCACAGTAAAACGACCTGTCCAAGGTTCGGCCTGAGATGGCACAGACAATGGCAGCAGCAGAAACAGCAGTACAGTAAAGAGTAAGTGTCTAATAATTCTATCCTTGCATTCTGGTTTACAGAGAGGAAGGATAGATCAAGACAACTAGCGTGTTTTTCTATCAAAAACCTTCTGTCAGAAACTAGAGGCTGAACTGGACAAATCTTCATGAAAGGGTTGGGGTCAGATGGTTACTTACTCACTTTACCTTCTTGGAGACTGAGGTCATCGTGCAGATCCTCATCAGCAGGTTTGCGTTTTCGATGTATTCTTTTGTGATTCGCCAGAGCTTTAGAATTCTTAAAGAGCTTTCCGCATGGCTGCTGCTGACCATGCTCGCCGACCACGGTTTTGTCGCAGGTTTGTTGCCCTGTGTGGTTTCTTCTTTTGTGTTTCGCCAGATCTTCAGCATTCTTACAGGGCTTTTCGCATGGCCGCTGCTGACCATGCTCGCCGACCACGGTTTTGTCGCAGGTTTGTTGCCTGCCGTGATATCTTCTTCTGTGTTCTGAAAGAGCTCTGGCAGTCTTGAAGAGCTTCCCGCATAGCTGCGGCTGTCCATCCTCGATCACTGTTAAGTGACAGGTCTTTTGTGTCCTGTGCATACTGCTTTTGTGAGACGACAGGGCTCTGGCATTCTTGCAGACTGATCCGCAAGGTCGAAGCTGGCCATCCTGCCCGACCAAGGTTGCTTCACAGATTTTTTGCCCGCTGTGGTGTCTTCGTTTGTGATCGCAGAGTGCTTGAGCATTGTTGAGAACCTTACCGCATCGCCACTGCTGGCCATTATTCCCGACCACGGTCAGGTCACAGGTTTGTTGTCCAGTGTGGACTATTCTTTTGTGAGTTGAGAGAGCTTGAACGCTCTTGCAGATCTTCCCGCATGGCTGTTGCTGGCCACTTTCTGCGACCACGGTCATGCTACAGGTTTGTTGCCCTGTGTGTTCTTTTCTTCTGTGATACTTCAGAGCTCGAGCATTTTTACAGACTTTCCCGCATGGTCGCTGCTGACCATCCTCTCCGACCACTGTGAGTTGACAGGCTCGTTGCCCCATATGCATAGTGCTTTTGTGAGCCGACAGGGTTGCAGCATTCTTGCAGATTACTCCGCAGGGCTTCAGCTGGCCATCCTGCCCGACGACGTTTAAGTCACAGGTTTGTCGTCTGCTGTGGTATCTTTTTTTGTGATCCGCCAGGGCTTGAGCTTCGTTACAGATTGTCCCGCATGGCCGTTGTTGGCCATCCTGCCCGAAGACGATTTTGTTACAGGTTCTTAGTACGTTGTGGCTTTTTCTTTTGTGTGCTATCAGGGCTTGAGTGTTCATACAGATCTTCCCGCATGGTCGATCCTGATCGTCCTCCCCGATCACCATCATGTCACAGGCTTTTTGCCCGCTGTGGTATCTGCTTTTGTGAGACGACAGGGAATGAGCATTCATGCAAGCCTTCCCGCACGGACGCTGTTGGCCATTCTCCCCGACTATGGTCACGTCACAGGTTCGTTGCTTGCTGTGATCTCTGGCTTGTTTTGTGCCTGTTTGGGAAAGGCGAGTTCGGCTCAGTTGGGATGATCCTCTTGTTTGTTGTGTTTCTGAAGTCGCCATTGGAGAGGGCAAATGCTTAATCGTAAAAGAAGTGATGGTTTCTCCGGGGGGGCGGTGCCTGCGTAGATTGAGTAACCCGTTGATTATGATCAAGTCATCAGCAGTGGCAGATAGATTTCCGGGCATTCCTGCGTCATCAGGTTGATGAGTCTCAGGCTGAAAGGGTTGCCATGAAGCAAAACCACTTACGCAGCTCAAGCAGTGTCCATCCGTCAAATGAGGGTGTGAGCTTTGCCCGGGTGCTGTTTTTGTGGGGTCTGTCGAATTTTCTCTGGAATTCAGCGGCCATTCATTAGGTTCTGTGCTATCGGTTGATGTTCGCAATCGACAAAAGCCACGACAGGGATGAACGAAACAATTTAAACCTAAAGTGTGTGAATCTTGTTCAGGGTCTTCGTTACCATTGCCAGAATCAGAGTACACTGGATGGATGGAATAGCCTGAAGGATGGGTCGTGGCTTTTGGGGCTTGTTGGCCGGATGGTTCTGATGACGGGTACTGTGGAGGGTTATGTCCGGAGCCAAACATTGTAGTGATGGTCACAAACGGCTTATCCCCCTGCCTCAGCATAGATGCCGACTGTAGTTCAATCAGTTTAAACAATGGTGAATCAGGGGTCCAATAGCTTCCTAGAAGCCAGCCAACAATCACTTTTAAAGGTAACCATAAATAAGGATTGTAACTTAAGGGCTTGTCTTTGATGGTAGGGATCAGTTCGTAAGCAAGCGCCAGATTCGTGGCATAGAGCCATTGCCATGAAAACGACTCAATGGTAGTGATTTTTACCCCGTAAACGCAGGGATTATGTCGATTATCATCAGGTGGAAAATCTGATCCTGAGTAGGCCTTTGTTTCGCTGATGTCTGACGGGTTTTCCGAAAACCTACGGCGGCCACTTTTCATGACAAAGTTTTTCTGTTGAGATCCTGCACCCTGCTCATGGTCGATTTTTAGATGCCCTGTCGAGGGTTCTGCCTGACAGAGGACAGACAATGGCACTAGCAGGCAAAGCAGTGCAGAAAAGAGTGAGTGTTGAATAATTCTATCCTTGCGTTCTGGTTTACAGAGAGGAAGGATAGATCAAGAAAATCAGCGTGTTTTTCTATTAAAAAACTTCTGCCAGAAACCAGGAGGCTATAGCTGTACAGGGCAAGCCTCACGAAAGGGTTGCAGTCAGACGGTTACTTACTCACTTTGCCGCCTTGCTGAGGTCGTTGTCCGGGTCCCTGTTAGCAGGTCTGCGTTTTCGATGTATTCTTTTGTGATCCGACAGCGCTTTAGCAGTCTTACAGAGCTTTCCGCATGGTCGCTGTTGGCCATCCTTCCCGACCACGGTCAAGTGACAGGCATGTTGCCCCGTGTGTTCTTTTCTTTTGTGATACATCAGGGCTCGAGCATTTCTGCAGACCTTCCCGCATGGCTGCTGCTGACCATCCTCCCCGACTTCTGTGAAGTGACAGGTTTGTTGCACTCTGTGGATGCCACTTTTGTGACACGACAGGTTTTTAGCATTCTTGCAAACTACCCCGCACGGTCGCAGTTGGCCATCCGGCCCGACCAGGGTAACGTCACAGGTTTGTTGCCCGCTGTGGTCTTTCCTTTTGTGATCCGACAGGTTTTTAGCATGCTTGCAAACTTTTCCGCAAGGTTGCGGCTGGCCATCCTGCCCGTCCACGATGACGTCACAGGTTTTTTGTCCGCAGTGGATGTTGCTTTTGTGAGATGACAGGGCTTGAGCATTCTCGCAAACTTCTCCGCAAGGCTGCAGCTGGCCATCCTGCCCGACCATGGTTACGTCACAGAATTGTTCTCCGGTGTGGCTTTTTCTTTTGTGAGCTGACAGGGCTTGGGCGTTTGTGCAGATCTTCCCGCATGATCGCTGCTGACCATCCTCCCCGAGCACTGTTAAGTGACAGGTTTGTTGCACCCTGTGGATGCCACTTTTGTGAGACGACAGGGCTCTGGCATTCTTGCAGACTGAACCACAAAGCTGCGGTTGGCCATCCTGCCCAATGGTGGTTAAGCCACACGTTTGTTGCCCGCTGCGGTCTGAGGTCTGCTTCGTGGCTGTACGGGAGAGAGGCAGGTTCTGACCCGGTTGGGATGATCCTGTTGTTTGTTGTATTTCTGAAGTCCCTATTGGAGTGGAAGAATTGTTGATGGTCAGTGAGTTTCTGGCATCTTCGAGAGGAGGCTGCTTACGTAGATTGAGTAACCCGTCGATTATAATCATGTCAGCAGAGGTGGCAGGTAAATTCTCAGGCATTCCCGCTTCATCAGGCTGAAAGGGTTGGCAGGAAGCCTGTTGGTACTGACTAGGAGAGAGATCATTCAATGTATCGACAGGCGGGATTTGTCTCGAATCTGTAGCCTTTAAAGAATCAAAATCACTTTTGCAACTCAAGCAGTGACTGTTTGAAAAATGAGGGCGTGAGCTTTGTCCGGGTGCTGCTTCTATGTGGTCTGTCGATTTTTTTTCGGAATTCAGGGGGCATTCAGCGGGCTCACTGCTATGGAACGCTGGTCGGAATCGACAAACGCCATGGCAGGGATGAATGAAACAATTTAAACCTAAAGTGTGTGAGTTTTGTTCAGGATCTTCATTACCGTTGCCTGAGTCAGAATACAGACGATGAGTGAAATAGCCTGTAGGGTTGTTAGTAGCTTGTGGGGCTTGCTGGCCAGTTGCTTCTGATGACGGGTATTGTCGAGGGTTATGTGCGGAGCCATACATTGTAGTGATGGTCGCAAATGGTTGATTCCTCTGTTTCAACATGGATGTCGCCTGCTGTTCAATCGGGTTATACAGCTGTAAATCAGGTTTCCAAGAGCTTTTTAAAAGCCAGCCGACAATCACTTCTGCGGGTAGCCACGAGTAAGGATTGGAATTTAAGGGCGTGTCTTTGATGGTCAGGATCAGTTCGTAAGCAATTACCAGATTCGCGGCGTTGAACCATTGCCATGAAATCGGTTCAATAATGGTTGTTTTTACCCCGTAATTGCAGGCGTTATGTTGTTTATCGTCAGGCGGTGAGTCTGATCTTTTATAGACATTTGTTTTGGTGATTTCTGACGGGGTGCCCGACGATATATTGGGTTCAGGATGTATAAAAAAGTTTTGCTTTTGAGATCCTGTACTCTGTTCAAGATCGACAGTAAAAAATCTTGTCCACGGTTCTGCCTGACAGACGACAGAAAACGTAAGTGGCAGAAAAAGCAGCGAAGTAATGAGTAAGTGTTTAATAATTCTATCCTTGAGTTCTGGTTTACAGAGAGGAAGGATAGATCAAGACAATTCGCGTGTTTTTCTATTCAAAAACTTCTGTCAGAAACTAAAGGCTTTACAGGGCAAAACTTCACGAAAAGATTGGAGTCAGATGGTTACTTACTCACTTTACCTTCTTGATGACTGAGTTCATTGTCCAGGTTCCCGTCAGCAGGTTTGCGTTTTCGATGCATTCTTTTGTGATCCGACAGCGCTTGAGCATCCTTGAAAACCTTTCCGCATGGTCGCTGCTTGCCATCCTCCCCAATCACTGTCAAGTGACAGGTCCGTTGCTGTCTGTGAAGCCTGGTTTTGTGAGCTGACAGGGTTCTGGCGTTCTTGCAGACTCGCCCGCAAGGCCGTAGCTGGCGATTCTTACCGACGACGGTTTCGTTACAGGTTTGCCGCCCGGTGTGGTGTCTTCTTTTGTGATCCACCAAGGCCTGAGCATTTTTGCAGACCTTCCCGCATGGCTGCGGCTGCTCATTCTCCCCGGCCACAGTTAAGTTACAGATAAGTTTTTCTGTGTGGCATGCTTTCTTGTGATTCAAGAGGGCTTGAAAATTGTTGCAGGTCTTCCCGCACGGCAGTTGCTGGCCAGCTTCCCCAACCACAGTCACGTCACAGGTTTGTGGTCCTGTATGTTCTTTTCTTTTGTGATACGACAGCGTTTTAGCATTGCCAAAGGCTTTTCTGCATGGCAGCTGCTGACCATCCTCTGTGAACACCATCATATCGCAGGTTTTTTTCCTGCCGTGTTCTTTTCCTTTGTGATACAACAGAGTTTGAGCATTTTTGTAAACCTTTTTGCATGGCCGCTGCTGACCATCCTCCCCTAACACTATAAAGTCACAGGTTTTTTTCCCGCTGTGGTATCTGCGCTTGTGTCCTGCCAGAGCTTTAGCTGTCCTGCAGAGCTCCCCGCATGGCTCCGGCTGGCCATTCCTGATCACTGTTGTGCGACAGATTTGTTGCACCCTGTGGATGCCGCTTTTGTGAGACGACAGGGCTTTAGCATTCTTACAGACTGCCCCACAAGGGCGCTTCTGGCCATCCTGCCCGACTACGGTTACGTCACAGGTTTGTTGCCCGGTGTGGTATCTTCTTTTGTGATCGGTGAGGGCTTGAGCATTTTTGCAGACAATCCCGCATGGTCGCTGCTGGTTATTCTCCCCGACCACAGTTAAGTCACAGGTATGTTGTCCTGTATGGCTAAACCTTTTGTGAGCTGACAAGGCTTGAGTGCCCTTGAAGATTTTCCCGCTGGGTTGCTGTTGGCCATTCTTCTCGTCTATGGTCACGTCACAGCTTCGTTGCCGAGTGTGGTCTGTGCTCTGTGCTGTGCCTGTCTTGGAAAAGCGAGGTGGGCTCTGACTCAATTGAGATGATTCTGTTGTTTGTTGTGTTTCTGATGTCTCCAATGGAGAGGGCAAATGAGTGAGTGCAGAGGAAGTTGAGGTTTCTTCGAGAGAACTACTTTTACGTAGATTGAGTAACCCGGTGATTATAATCACATCATCGGTAGTGGCTGGTGCCACCTGGGACATTGGCTCATCATCAGGCTGATGAGCCTGAGACTGAAAGGTTTGGCTTTGACTTATGCAATTTAAGCAGTGTCCTTCCAGTAAATGAGGGTGTGAGCTTTGTCCGGGTGCTGCTTCTGTGTAGTTTGTCGAATTTTCTTCGGAATTAAGCATCCATTCAACGGGCCAGCTGTTATCGGATGCTGGTTGGAATTGACAAACGCCATGACAGGGATGGACGAAACAATTTAAACCTAAAGTGTGTGAGTTTTGTTCAGGGCCATCATTACCGTCGCCAGAGTCAGAATACAGAAGATGAGTTGAATAGCCTGTAGGTATGTTATTGGCTTGTGGGGCTTGTTGGACGGATGATTCTGATGACGGGTGTTGTGACGATTTATGTCCGGAGCCAAACATTGTAGTGATGGGCGCAAATGGCTGACCCCCGTGTCTCAATATAGATGCTGCTTGTTGGTCAATCGGGTTAAACAGCAGTAAATCGGGTTTCCAGTAGCTTTTTAACAGCCAGCCGACAATCACTTCTACAGGTAACCATGAATAAGGATTGGAATTTAAGGGCATGTCTTTGATAGTCAGGATCAGTTTATAAGCAATCAGCAGACTAGAAGCGTAGAGCCATTGCCATGAAATCGATTCAATGATAGTGGCTTTTACTTCGTAATCGATGTGTTTATGTCGTTTATAATCAGGCGAAAAATATGATCCTTCATGGACGTTTATTTCGGTGCTGCCTGACGGGATGCCCGACAAAGTACGGCGATCACTCTCTATAAAAAAGTTTTGCTTTTGAGAGCCTTTGCTCTGCTCAAATTTGACAGTAAAACGCACTGTCCATGGCTCGGCCTGACAGACCAAAGACAACGGTAGCAAAAGCAGTGCAGTAAAGAGTAAGTGTTGAATAATTCTATCCTTGCATTCTGGTTTACAGAGAGGAAGGATAGATCAAGAAATAAGTATGTATCTGTGCTTCCCTTATGAGTTTTGGGTGTCAGATCAAAGACTGAAGCTATCGACTTGTCTTAGATCATCAAGCTTGCGTTTACGATGCTTTCTTTTGTGCTTCCTCAGGGCTTTACTATTATTGCAGATCTTTTCGCATGGCCCTTCCAGGCCATCCTCCCTGATCACGGTATAGCCACAGATTTTTTGTCTGGAGTAGTCTTTTTTTATTTTCTGATCCGACAGGGTTTGGCCATCATTTCCGACTATGGCCATGTCACAGACTTTTTGCCTTCGGTATTTTCTTCTGTGATCCAACAGGGCTGACTGACAAGTCGAAGTTAATTCCCGGGGAGCGTAATCATTCCTGAGCATTGATGCGTCATCATTGAGTGTTCCGCCTGTGTCATCTTTAAAGCCAGCCTCGGCACTCATTGGGTCTATAAAGTTGAAGTTGGCTGGGTCGTTATCAATGTCATAGGCCTTTATATCAAACATATTTCCAGAGTCGTATGGATGTTCAATGTCAAAAAGATCACAAGATGTTTCTACAGGTGAGTTTTTTCGGGAATCTTTGTCGTTTACAGGATCAAGATAGCCGATACAGCCTAAGTAGGATTCATAGGGTACATCAGGGCATGAGCTCTGTCTGGTAGATGCTTCTGCCTGACCTGTCTCCAGGGAATTCTGCAAACTTTCATCAGACCCTCTGTTATCGGATAGTGATCGGAATTGACAAACGCCATGACAAGGATCGACGAAACAATTTAAACTCAGCGTATGACGGTGTTGTTGAGGGTCTCCGTTACCTTTGCCTGAGTTAGAATGTAAGGTATGAGAGAAATAGCTTACTGATTGGCTGGTGGCTTGAGGGGGCCGCTGGCTGGAAGATTGTGATGGCTGGTAGTTTGATGGTTTATATCCGGAGTTTAACATCATAACAGTAATCGCAGGCAGGTGGTTCTGACTCGCCTGTTGTGCGATCAGATCAGGTTGTTGTATTCGGTTAAAGAGCGGTGAATCAGCCCTCCAATAGCTATTTAAAAGCCAGCCGACTGTGACAATTATTTCGGCAGGTAACTTTGAATAAAGGGCTAAGCTTAGTGGGTCGTCTCTGGCAATCAGGGTCACTTCGTTAGCAACCAGCAGCTGAGTAGCGCAAAGCAAATGCCAGGAAATTGACTCAATGATGCTTCTGTTTAATTTATAAATAAACGATATATGTCGTGAACTATAGAGCGGCGAATCCGATCCTGAATAGTCGTTTATGTCGGTAGTGACATACGGCTTGCCCGACAATGTGTTCAGGTTATGCTTCATAGAAAAGCCCTGGTTTGGAAAACCTGAATTTTGTTCAGGTTCGACAGTAAAGCGTCCTGTCCAGTGTTTGTCCTGACAGGCGAAAGACATCGAAATTAGCAGCAACAGCGGTGCCGCAAAGAGTGAGCCTTTAATAATTCTGTCCTTGGATTCCTGAATACAGAGAGGAAGGATAGATCAAGAACATAAGCGTGTTTGTTGTGTCTTTAGTGGTCAGGATCAGTTCGTAAGCGATCAACGGGTATGTGGTGTAAAACCATTGCCACGACATCGAATCAATCAGAGGCGACAGGTAACGACAGCAGCAAAAGTGACGCCATAAAGCATGGGTGCTTAATCATTCTATCTTGCATTCTGATTTAGTCATCGTCCTGGTTCGCATCAGCAGGCTTGCGTTTTCGATGTTTTCTTTTGTGGTCCGACAGGGTTTCAGCAGGGCGGCGGACCCTCCCGCGTGGCCGCTGCCGGTCATTATTCCGGACCACTATCTCACCCAAGGCTTTTGGCCTGGTGTGGTATTTGCTTTTGTGAGATGACAGGGCATGAGCATTCTTACAGGCCTTCCCGCATGGCTGCTGTTGGCCATCTTCCCCGACTATGGTCACGTCACAGATTTGTTGCCCAGTGTGGATTAAACTTTTGTGATAGGACAGGATCTGAGTATTCTTGCAGACCAACCCGCATGGCTGCGGCTGGCCATCCTCCCCGACCAGTATTCCATCACAGGTTTGTTGTCCGCTGTGCACGTCTCTTCTGTGATTAGAAAGGGTTAAAAAATTTTTGCAGATCGTCCCGCATGGTCGCGGTTGACCATCTTCCCCGACTATTTTCAAGTCACAGGTTTTTCGACCACTGTGGAAGTTTCTTTTGTGATCCGAGAAGCTTTTGGTACTCTTGCATACTGTTCCACATGGCTGCAGCAGGCCATCCTCACCAACCACTGTTGCAGCACAGGTTTTTTGTCCGCTGTGGGCATTGCTTTTGTGATTGTACAGGGATGAAAGATTTTTGCAGATCTTACCGCACGGCCGCTGCTGACTATCCTTTCCGGCCACTGTTGCATTACAGGTTTCTTGCCCGCTGTGGTGCATTCTTCTGTGAAGCGACAAGGCCTGAGCATTCTTGCAGACCTTCCCGCATGGCCAGAGTTGGCCATCCTTTCCAATGACTGTTGCGTTGCAGGCTTTCTGTCCGCTGTGGGCTGTGGCTTGATTTGACCCCGTCCGGGAAAGACGAGGCAGATTCTGATCCAATTGGGATGATCTTGGTTGCGTTTCTGAATGTTTAAGCGTAATAAAAAAACCGTCTTCTTGAATAGGAGGCTGTAGATCGGATGCTTTTTGAATGGCCGCAAAACCATGGGTGGTAGTAGGAAAACTCGCGAGTACTGGTGCATCATCATTGAGTGAACCCGCAGCGCCGGTCGTATCGGCGACCCCGTCCAGGGCGACCCCGTCTAAGGCGACCCCGTCTAAGGCGACCCCGTCTAAGGCGACCCCGTCTAAGGCGACCCCGTCAATAAAGTTGTCATCAAATAGTCGGTCAGAATCAAAAGGAAGTTGAACATCAGAAAGATCATTCGAAGCTCCAAGGAACAATTTTTCTTGTGAATCTGCCGTGTATAAAAAATCAAAATGACTTACACAATTTAAGCAGTGTCCAATAACTAAGTGGGGACATGAGCTTGCTACGGAATTCGGCGACCATTCAGCGGGTTCTCTGCTATCTGATGATGGTTGCAATTGACAAACGCCATGACAGGGAGAGACGTAACAATTTAATTCCAAGGTATGTGAATGTTGTTGAGGGCCTCTGTTGCCGCCATAGTCATTATTCAGTTGGCTGATGAAAGAGGCTTTAGGGTGAGGGAGAGGCTTTGGGGCTTGCTGCCCGGATGACTTTGATGACTGATATTGTTGCTGGTTATGATCAGAGCCAAACATCACAGTGATGGTAGCAAACGGGTGTGCTCCCACAGATGCTGCTTTTTGTTCAACTGGGCTAAACAGCGGAAAACCGGGGTTCCAATAGCTTTTCAAAAGCCACTCGGCAATGATAGCCACTTCTACAGGTAGCCATGAATAAGGAGTAGAGTAAAGTGTAACATCTCTGGTGGTCAGGGTTAGTTCATAAGCAAACAGCAGGTGAGTGGCGCGAAGCAACTGCCACGAAATCGACTCAACAAGGGGCGTTTTTGTTTCGTAACTGTTTTGTTTATGACGTTTGTTATCAAGCGATGAGCCGGACCTCGCACAGCCGTCGTTGTCGGCAATGTCTGATGGGTTGTCCGGCAATGCAGGTATGACAGGTTTTATAGAAAAGTTCTTTTTTAGAGAGCCTGAATCCTGTCCAGGCTCGACAAAAAAACGTCGTGTCAACGGCTCTTCCTGACAGGTGACAGATAACGAAAGTATCAGCAACAACACTGCTGAAAAGAATATATGCTTAACCATTCTATCCTTGCATTGTCTTTTACAGAGAGGAAGAATAGATCAACTCTTGAAAATGCGAGTGTCAGATCAGGGACTGAACTTGTCATTCTGTTTGACATCAACAGGCTTGCGTTTTTGATGTATCCTTTTGTGATCCGAAAGGGCGAGGGCACTCTTGCAGATCGTCCAGCACGGCCGCTGTTGACCATTTTGCCCGACCACGATCGCATCACAGAATTTTATCTCGCCGTGGTTTCTTCTTGTGTGAATTGATAGGGCGGGAGCACTCTTGCAGACTCTTCCGCATGGCTGATGTTGACCATCCTCCCCGACCACGATCACGTCACAGACTTGCTGTCCGGAGTGGAAGTTTCTTTTGTGATGTGACAAGACTTTGGGATTCTTACAGACCGTTCCGCATGGTCGCTGTTGACCGTCCTTACCGATCACCGTCGCATCACAGGTTCGAATAACACCGTGGACTCTGTCTTTGTGAGATGACAGACATAGATGGTTTTTACAGATCTTTCCGCATGGCTGTAGCCGACCATCCTCTGTGACCACCGTCACCTCGCAGGTTTGTTCCCCTCTGTGGACTCTGCTTTTATGGGTTGCCAGAGACTGAGCACTCCTAAAGACTTTCCCGCATGGCCGTTGCTGACCATCTCCCCTGACCATGGAGAAGACACAAGTCTTTGGCTCGCTGTGATGGCTTTTTTTGTGAGAATACATAGATTGAGCATTCTTGAAGACTTTCCCGCATGGCTGCAGCTGGCCGTCCTCTCTGACTTCGGGCACGCCACAGGTTCGTTGCCCGCTGTGGAATGTGCTTTTATGAGTTGACAGGGCGCTGCTATTCTTGCAGGTCCTCCCGCACGACTGCGGCTGGCCATTTTGCCAAACTACGGTCACGTTGCAGGTTTTTGGTCCGTCGTGATATTTGCATTTGTGTTCAGGCAGATCCTGAGCCCTTTTGCAGACCTTTCCGCATGGCTTTTGCTGCCCATCTCTACCAACCACGGTCACGTCACAGGTTCGTTGCCTGGTGCGGTGTTTGCGTTTGTGACCCGAAAGGGCTCGTTGGAAATGTTTAATTTCATTCACTGGCTTTGACACATCATCATTGACTGGCCCTTTAGGGTCATTGGTGCAGGCGGTCCCTGCAACTGTTGACTCTCTGTAGTTGCAGATATTTGCAGGTGTTTCATTAATGTCATGAGCCTGAAGTAATTGGCCAGAAGTAGATTGGAGTTGAATGGCAGCGAGATTGTTCAATTTTCCTGACGGCGAGAGTTGCTGGGAGCTGGAAGGGTTTGTCGGGTCAAAATGAACTCTGCAACCAAGGCAGTGGCCATCAGCCAAATGAGAGCATGGGCTTTGTCCTGATATTGCTGTGAGGCTTGTCGAACTTTCTTCGAAGTTCGGCAAACATTTAGCGGGCTCTCTGACATCGGATGAGAGTCGGAATTGACAAATGCCATGACAGGGATAAATGTAGCAATTCAAGCCCAGAGTGTGCACGTTTTGTTGAGGGTCCCGGTCACCGCCTCCGGAGCCAGAATTCAAAGAGCCGATTAAAGAGCCTGTAAGTTGCGCAGTGTCATGTGGGACTTGCTGGGCGGAGGATTCTGATGGCTGATGGTGTGGTGACGCACGTCTGGAGCCAAACATCGCAGTGATGATTGCAAACGGGTGGTCCCCCGTTGTTGACATGGAGGCCACCCGTCGTTCAATGGCTTTAAACAGCAGTGAATCGGGACTGCAATAACTTTCTGAAAGCCAACTGATAACGACAACCAGGTCTAAAGGCAACCATGAATAGGGGAGTGAGTCCGGAGGGGCATCTTTGGTAGTCAGGATCAGTTCGTAAGCAACCAGAAGGTGAGTGGCGTAAAGCATAGGCAATAAAATCGATGTAACAAGGGGCGTTTTTATCCCGTAAACGTAAGGTCTGTGTCGTTTGCCATCAGGCGGTAAATCGGAACCTGTGCAGCCGTTGTTGTCGGCAGTGCCTGAAGCTTTGTCCGGTAATGTAGGACGGTCACATTTTATAGAAAAGTTCTGTTTTGGAGAATCAGCATCCTGCTCGAGCTCGACAATAAAACGTCGTGTCAATGGTTCGGCCTTAAAGGCGACTGACAAAGACAATAGCAGTATTAGTGGTGCCGCTAAGAGTGAGTGTTTAATAATCCTATCCTTGCATTCTGGTTTACAGAGATGAAGGATAGATCACCTTATGAGAAGGTGCGGGTGTCAGATTATGGACTGAAGCCGAAGTCTATGAAGCTATTTGCCAGGAGCCTGTCGGACTTGAGCATCCTCTCTACGGGCGCTGTCCTCTGTCAGCCTCCTGGTCAACATCAACAGGCTTGTGCTTTCGATGTACCCTTTTGTGATTGTTCAGGGCTTGAGCAGTGTTGCAGACCTTCCCGCATGGCTGCGGCTGACCATCCTCCCCGACTACGGTCACTTCACAGGTTTTTCGCCCGGTATGGTATTTGCTTTTGTGAGATGACATAGCCTTGGCATTCCTACAGGCCTTCCCGCATGGCTGCTGCAGGCCATTTTTTCCGACCACGGTCAGGTTACAGATTTGTTGTTCACAGTGATCTCTTCGATTGTGACTCATAAGGGTTCTGGTATTACTGAAGACTTTTCCGCATGGTTGCTGCTGGCCATCCTCCCCAACCATGGTCACGTCACAGGTTTGTTGCCCGCTGTGGTATTTTGTTTTGTGAGCCGACATGGCTTGAAGACTCTTGCAAACTCTTGCACATGGCTGCGACTGGCCACTCTTCACAACCACTGTTGCCCGACAGGCATATTCTTTGGCGTGGGCTCTTCTTTTGTGATCCCTCAGGGCAATGACATTATTGCAGACCTTCCCGCAGAGTCGCAGCTGGCCATCCTTCCCAAACACGCTTATGTCACAGCTTTGTTGTCCGGTGTGGTCTCTTTGTTTGTGTCTCGACAGGGTTTGAGCATTCTTGCAGACGGCCCCACATCGGCGCGACTGGCCATCCTCCGCGACCAGAATCTCGTTGCAGGTTTTTTGCCCGCTATGGTAACTGCTTTTGTGAGCCGACAGAGATTGAGCATTCTTGAGGACGAGCCCACATGGCCGTGACTGGCCATCTTTTCCGATCAGAATCTTGGTGCAGGTTTTTTGCCCGGTATGGTAACTGTATCTGTGAGCCGATAGAGATTGAGCATTCTTGAAGATGGCCCCACATGGCCGCAACTGGCCATCTTTTCCCACTGTTGTTACGTCACAGGTTGGTTGTCTTCTGTCGTTTTTGGCATTTATTGCGCCTACCGGGGAAAGATGAGGTTGGTCATCATCCGGTTGGGATGATTCAGTAGTTGATCCAGGTATTTCTGAATAATCAGGCGTTGAGGAAAAAACGGACTCTCTGAGAAGATCATATAGATCGCTTGAGCCATTAATGTCCATTAAATGGTCAGCGGTGTAAGGCCAATTCCCGGGCATTGGCAATTCATCATTAAATGGTTCGGCAGCATTTGTTGTAGAAGCGATTCCATTTAATGTGATCCCGTCTACAGAGTTGCCAGCAAATACTGGGTGTGAATTGAATAGGGGTTGTATATCAGAAAAATCATTCAGTATTTCAGGAAGCGGGTCTTCCCGGGAGTCTTCAGCAGTCTCCGGATGACAAAGATCTATGTAATCCAGGCAGTGTCCATTAGCCAGATGAGGTGAGCTTCCTCTGTAATCCAGTGGCTGTTCAGATAACTCGCAACTATCGAATGATGGTCGGAATATGCAAACGTTATTACAGGGATAGACGTAGCAATTTAAATTCAGCGTGTGTTGGTGTTGTTCAGGGCCCTCGTCACCATTGTCAGAGTCAGGATACAGGAGGTTGCTGAAATAGCCTTTAGTGAAGGTGAGTTTTTCCCTGGTGTTTTGGCCGGATGATTCTGATGACTGGTATTGTGCTGAGTTCTTTCCAGAGTCAAGTGCTGAAGTGATGACCGCAAACAGACGATCCTCCCATGTCAGAATAAATGAACAATGTCGTACAATAGGACTAAACAATGGTGAATCGGGATTCCAGTCACTTTTCAAAAGCCAACCGATAGCGACAACCAATTTTACAGGCAGGCATAAATATGGTTTGGAGATCATTAGGGTGTCTCTGGCAGTCAGGATCAGTTCACAGGCAACCAGCAGCTGGGTGGCATAAAGCCATTGCCACGAAATCGACTCGGGAATGGTCGATTTTATTTCGAAACTGAGAAATATTTGTCGTTTATTCTCGGGTAGCGAAAAGGAGCCTGTACAGATGGTATTGCAGTCCGTGCCTGACAGGCTGCCCGGCAATGTATGACAGTCACACTTGGAAAAGCTCTGTATTGGAGAGCCTGAATTCTGTTCAAGCTTAACAGAAAAACGTTCTGTCGACGGTTCGGCCGGACAGAAGACAGACCGCAACAGAAGCAACAACACCTGTGCTGCGAAGAGTGTATGTTTAATAATTCTATCCTTGCCTTCTGGTTTAAAAAGCGAAGGATAGATCAAGAAAATAAGCGTGTTTTTCTGCTGAAGTTCTTCTGTTAAAAAAACTCTGTCAAAAGCCAAAGGTTTTAGGAGGCAAAACCTCATTAAAGAGTGTTTCAGATCAAGGATTGGGGCTATCCTCCAGACCATCAAACTTGAGTTTTCCATGTGAACATTTGTGAATTGCCAGGGAAAGAACACTTTTGTAGACTTTTCCACATGGCCGTTGCTGGCCATCCTTGGCGACCACTATAAAGTTACAGGTCTTTTTCTTGGCGTGGCATCCTCTTATGTGTTCAAGCAGGGTCAGGGCACTCTTGCAGACCTTCCCGCACGGCCTGGGCTGACCATCCTCTGCGATCACTATTGTTTCACAGGTTTTTTGCTCGCTGTGATTTCTTCTTTTATGATCCGACAGGGCCCTGGCATTGCTGAGGATCTTCCCGCATGACTGCAGCTGGCCATCCTCCCTGACCACTCTGAAGTCACAAGTTTTTTGCCCGGTGTGTTTTCTTCTTTTATGATCGGAAAGAGCTTTAGCGCTCTTGCAAACCTTTCCGCATGGCTGCGGCTGGCCATCCTCTCCGGTTACGGTCGTGTTACAGGTTTGTTGCCGACTATGCCCTCTTCTTTCGTGATCCAACAGGGATTTATAAGACCTGCAGACCTTACCGCATGGTCGTTTCTGACCATCCTCCCTGACCACGGTCATGCTACAGGTTTGTTCTCCGGTGTGTTGGCTTATTTTGTGATACGACAGGGCTTTAATATTCCTAAAGACCATCCCACATGCTCGCTGCTTGCCATTCTTACCGACCACGGTCAGATAACAGATTTTTTGCCCCCTGTGGATTCTGTTTTTATGAGATGACAGATATTTAGCATTCGTGAAAACTTTTCCGCATGGCTGTGGCATATTATCCTGACCGATTACTGTCAAGTCACATATTTCCTGCCTGGTGCGGATGTTGCCTCTGTAATTCAACAGGTTGTATTGGCAATGTTCAGCCAATGACGGGGTGAACCAGTTAGTAACCGAAGCAGTGGCTCCTTCGAGAAGATTATTTGGGTCGAGTGACCTGCTAATGATTGCAAAACCGTCAGCGCCGGAAGACAAATTCCCTGCCATATCATCATGGAGTGGTGCGGGAGTCTTGGTTGCACAGATTGCTCCAGCAACCATTGACTCTGAGGTGACTCCGATTAAGGCGACTTCGTTTGTATAGTTGCTGCTATTGTCGGGCTTGCCACTAATGTCGTGGAGCAGTGGCTCTGATAGTGGGGCAGAATCGAATGGGAGTTGGATGTCAGGGAGATAGTTTGACGTGTAGAAAAGCGAGTTTTGTTCGGGATGTATAGCGTCTTCAGAATATGAATAGTCTATGCAACCAAGACAGTTTCCATCAGCTAAATGAGGGCATGAGCTTTGTCCTGGTATTGCTCCTGTTTGGCCTGCTGCACTCTCTTTGGAATTCATCATCCATTCAGCGGGCCATCTGCTATCGGATGGTAGTCGCAATCGACAAACACCGAGGCAGGGATAAACGAAACAATTAAAATCCAAAGTATGCAGCTGTTGGTCAGGACCTCCGTTATCGCCGCCATACTTGTTATTCAGTGGGGGGGTCG
Organism: Endozoicomonas sp. ALD068; assembly: GCF_049310145.1. Taxonomy (NCBI): domain Bacteria; kingdom Pseudomonadati; phylum Pseudomonadota; class Gammaproteobacteria; order Oceanospirillales; family Endozoicomonadaceae; genus Endozoicomonas; species Endozoicomonas sp. ALD068. The sequence goes on along the minus strand of NZ_JBLYNU010000004.1, from coordinate 4,148,999 downwards.
AATAGCCCGCAGGGTGGCTAGTGGCTTGCGGGGCATGCTGCCTCGATGATTCTGATGGTTGGCATTTTTGTAGGTCATGTCTGGAGCCAAACGTCATCATGGCTGAAAACGGCTGTCCCCACTGTGTCAACATAGAAGTCGACTGTAGTTCAATCGGGTTAAGCAGTGGTGAATCGGGGTGCCAATAGTTTTTTATAATCCAGATCGCCGCTATAGTCGCCTCTGCGGGTATCCATGAATAAGGTGTGGTGCTCAGGGGGGTGTTTTTAGTAGTCAGCATCAGTTTGTAGGCAGCCAGCAGCTCGTTGGCAGAAAGCAACTGCCAGAAAACCGACTCAATAAGTGTTGTTTTCAGACTGTAACTGTAGTTATTGTATCGTTTAATTTCGGGTGGCAGATCTGGTTCTGCATAGTGGTTTCTGACGGCAACATTTGAAGGTTCATTTGGTAATATATGCCAGACCTGTCCGATAGAAAAGCTCTCATTTGGAGAACCTGAATCTTGTACAAACTCGACAACGAGAGGTCCTGACCACGGGCTAGTCTGGCTGATGACGGGCAACGACAATAGCAGCAACAGCGTTGCCGCAAGGAGTGAGAGATTAATAATCCTATCCTTGCATCATGGTTTTTCAGAAAGGAAGAATAGATCAAGAAAATAAACGTGTTCATCTGTCAAAATCTTTCCGTCAGAAAAACTCTGTCAAAAACCAAAGGTTGTAACGGGAAACACCACTCTTGCAGACTTTCCCCCATGGACTCTGCCCCCATCCTGCCCAACTTCAGTCAAGTCACGGATTTATTGTTGGGAGTGATATTTTTTTGTGATACGACAGGGCTCTGGAGTTCTTACAGACAGTCCCGAATGACTTCGGTTGTTCATCCCCTCTGACCAGGAGCACGTCACAGATTTTTTTCCTGATGTGGGGTCTTCTTCTGTGATCAAACAGGGCTCTGGCATTGTTGAAGACTCTGCCGCATGGCTGCTGTTGACCGTCCTCTCTCAACAAGATTAAGTCACAGATTTGTTGTCCGCTGTGGGTGCTTCTTTTGTGATCCGTCAGGACGCGAGCATTCTTGCAAAATGGGAGCATGAGTCTTGTCCGGGTGTTGCTCCTGACTGAGAGGACTGCATTGAAGCCATTACTAATCCAGATCAAAAGGCTTGTGTTTTAGATGTATTCTTTTGTGATCCGACAGGGCACCTTTGCTTTCGAAAGCCATTCCGCATGGTCGCTGCTCTCCATCCTCCCCAACTATGGTTATTTCACAGGTTTGTTGCCCTCTGTGGTATCTTCTTTTGTGAACCGTTAGAGATCTGAGATTGCTGCTTATTTTGCCGCATGGCTGCCGTTGACCATCCTTTCCCACCAAGCTTAGGTTACAGGTTTGTTGCCCGCTGTGGTCTTTTGCTTTGTGATAGTACAGGGTTCTCGCATTTTTGCAGACCATTCCGCACAGTCTTTGTTGGCCATCCTCCCCGACCATGTCCAGGTCACAGGTTTTTTGTCCGCTGTGATAACCGCTTTTGTGAGCCGACAGGGCATGAGCACTCCTGCAAACCAATCCGCATTGCCTTGGCTGGCCATCCTTCCCAGTCACTATTACCTCACAGGTTCGTTGCCCGCTGTGGGTGCTTCTTTTGTGAGTCGACAGGCTATTAGGGTTCTTGAAGACCTTCCTGCATTGCTGTGGCTGGCCATCTTCTCCGACTATTTTTACGTAGCAGATTTGCTGCCCGCTGTGCTCTCTTCTTTTGTGTTCTAAAAGGAACTGATAGTTCTTGCAGACTAGCCCACATGGCTGCCGCTGGTTATTTGCACCAAGCATTGTTGCCGAGCAGGTTTTTTTCCCTGAGTGGACTCTTTTTCTGTGATTCGACAAGGTTTTGGCATTCTTGAAGACCTTCGCGCATGGTTTCTGCTGGCCATCCTCCTTGACCACGTTCACATCACAGACTTTTTGTCCGGTGTGGCCTTTGCTTTTTGGATCTGAAGGGGCCTGTTCAGTGTCTGTCGAGGTAAGATGAGGTTGGCGTTGACTCAATGGGGAAGATTCAGCATTGGTTTGTTGTGTTTCTGAAGTTTCCACTGGAGGTGGCAGGTGCGGGAGCATAGAGGAAAACCCGGCTTCTTCGGGAAGACTCTGCAGATAAGATCCACTAACAACCGCAGAATGATGAGCGTTGGATGGCCAGTAGCCGGGTATTGGCACATCATCATTGAGTGGCCCGGTCACATTAGTTGTTGAGTCTGGCCCTGCATTCATTAAGTCTATAGAGTTGAAGCTATGGGTCGGGCTGCTATCAATGTCATAGGCCTGTAAGTCAAACTGTCGACCAGAATCGAATGGGCATTCAATGTCAGAAAGATCGTCTAATGTTACGAAAGTCGAGTTTTGTTGGGTATCTATAGCATTTACAGGAACAAAATAACAGGTGCAAGTCAGACAGTATCTATTAGCGAAATGAGGGCATGAACTCTGTTTGGATATTGCTTTTGAGTGACCTGTGGAACTTTCTCCGGAATTCAGCGGCCATTCAGCGGGACCGCTGTTATCGGAAGAGGGACGGAATTGACAAACGCCATTACAGGGATAAACGAGACAATTTACACCAAAAGTGTGTAAGTGTTGTTGAGGGTCTTCGTTACCGTCGCCAGAGTCAGAGGACAGTGGATCAGTAAAATAGCTCGCAGGTTGGGTGGTGGCTTTTGGGGTCTGCTGCCCCGGTGATTCTGATGGCTGGTATTGTGGTGGGTTACGTTCGGAGCCAAACATCGTAGTGATGGTTGCAAAGGGCTGATCCTGACTCGACTCATGTTGTTCAATCGGGTTAAACATTGGTGAATCAGGGTTCCGGGTGCTTTTTAGAAGCCAAGCGACAACAATAGTCGTTTCTAAAGGTGGCCATGAATAAGGCTCTGACTTAAGAAGAGCGTCCTGAACGGTCAAGATCAGTTCGAAAGCAACCAGCAGGTCAGCAGCGTAAAGCCATTGCCATGAAATTAATTCAATAATGCTCGAATCGCCATGCCTGTGTCGTTTGTCATCTGGTGGTGAAGCTGCTCCGGTATAGCCGTCTATGTCGACAGTGTCTGACGGATTTCCCGCTAGTGTTAGTCGGTTACGCTTTATGGAAAAGCCCTGTTTTGCCGAACCTGAATTCTTTTCAAGTTCAACAGCAAAGCATCCTGTCCACAGTTTAGCCTGACAGGCGAGAGACAGCGACAGTAGAAGCAACAAAGGTGCCGCAAAGAGTGAGTGTTTAATAATTCTATTCTTGCATTCTGACTACAGATAGGAAGGATAGATCAATAAAATAAGTGCGCTTTCCTGTCAAAGTTTTTTTACAAAAAAAAACAAAGGTTGCACCGGTTAAAATCTCATGAAAGGGCGGGTGTCAGACTAAGGACAGCCATCGTCCCGATCGACATCAACATGTTTGCGTTTTAGATGCTCTCTTTTGATTTTCTCCAGAAATTTGGCGTTCTTGCAGAGTCTGTCTCAGGAACTCTGCAGGTTACCCTTGCGGACCAGGCTTGTGTTACAGGCTTTTTGCTTTCTATGTTTTCTTCTTTTGTGATCCGACAGGGCTTGAACACTTTTGCAGATTTTACCGCATGGCCGTCGCTGGCCATCAGCATCGATCAGGATCACGTCACAGATTTTTTGCTCGCTATGGCTTCTTCTTTTGTGATTCCAAAGAGCTCGAGCATTTTTGCAGACTCGATCGCATCGCCGATGCTTGCCATCCGCCCCTAACACGATCACGTCACAGGTTTGTCGCTCGCCATGTGTTTTTCTTTTGTGATCCGACAGGGCTCGAGCATGCTTGCAGATCTTCCCGCATGGCCTTGGCTGGCCATCTTCTCCGGTCACAGTCACGTTACAGGTTCTTTGCCCGCTGTGGACTCTGCTTTTGTGATCTGAAAAAGCTTGTGCAACACCTGTTTGGGAATGACGAGCTGTGCTTTGACTCAATTGTGACGATTCAGTGGTGTTTGGTTGTGTTTCTGAATTTCCCATTGGAGGAGGCAGTTGGGTGAATGTCAGGGAGCCCCCTGCTTCTTGAGAAAGACCGTGTGAATCGGGTGACCGATTAATGACCGGAAACTCAAGCGCGTTGGACGACAAACTTCTGTGGGATAGCACTTCATCATTGAGTAGCCTGTTAGTATTCTTTGTAAAGGCCACTCCTGCATTCATTAAGTCTGAAAAGCTGAAGCTATTGATCGGGTCGTTATCAAAGTTATACGCCTCCAGATCAAATAGAGGCCTGGAATCGAACGGAAATTCAATGTCAGAAAGATCGTCCAATGTTCCGACAGCCGAGTTTGGTTGGGAACCTTTAGCGCTCAAAAGATCAAAGTGACCTATGCAACTAAAGCAGCGCCCGTCAGCCAAATGGGGGCATGAGTTTTGTTCGGGTGTTGCTTTTATGTGAGCTCGCAAGTTTTCTATAGAATGCGACGGCCATTCATCAGGATCACTGCTATCGGATGATGGTCGGAATTCACAAGCGCCACGACAGGGATAGATGAAACAATTTAAACCTAGAGTGTGTGAATGTTGTTGTGGATCTTCGTTACCGTCGGCAGATTCAGAATACTGGAGATGAGTAAAATAGCCTGTAGGCTGGCTGGTGGCCTGTGGAGTACGCTGCCTTGATGATTCAGCTGGCTGATTTTGGGGTGGATTATGTCCGGAGCCAAGTGTCATAGTGATGGTCGCAAACAGTTGATCTCTCTGTGTCAAAATAGATGTCGACTGTAGTCTAATTGGTTTAAATAACTGTGAATCATGATTCCAAAAGCTTTTTAAAAGCCAGTAGGCAGTGACAACCGCTTCCAAAGGTAGCCAAGAATAAGGGGTGGAGCTATGGGAGTCGTCTTGGGTGGTCAGGATGAGTTCGTAAGCAACCAGCAGGTTCGAGACGTAAAGCCATTGCCGCGAAATCGACTCAATGATAGACGAACAGACACGACTTTGTCGCTTTCTATCCGATGGCGAATCTGATCCTGTATAACCGTTTGTGTCGGCAATGTCTGAGGAGGGCGGCAGTGTACCTCGGCTACGCTTTATAAAAAAGCTCTGTTTTTGAGAACCCGAATTCTGTTCAATCTCAATAGTAAAAGTTCCTGTCCAGGTTTTGGCCTGACAGACGACAGAAAACGACAGAAGCGGCAAAAGCAGTGCCAAAGAGAGAGTATGTTTAATAATTCTATCCCTGGAATCTAGTTCACTGGCAAGAAGAATAGATCACCTAACGAAAGAGCGGAGGTCAGATCATTACTTATTTACTCAATCTTTTTAAGGGCTGAGGTCATCTTCCTGCTCCTCGGCGGTATGCTTGCGTTTTCGATCTATTCTTTTATGTTGCAACTGGGTTTCAGCATTACTGCAGCCCCTGGCGCCCGGTTGCGACTGGCTGTTCCCTCTGTCTATGGTTGAGTCACAGATTTGTTGCCCTGTATGCTCTTTTCTTCTGTGAGTCGACAGAGACTGAGGTCTCCTGTAGACCTTCCCGCATGGTTGCAGCTGGCCATTCTCCCCGACTATTGTCACATCACAGATCCATTGCCGGTTATGAAATTGGCTTTTGTGAGTCGATAGACTTAGAGCACTCTTAAAAATCTTTTTGCATGGCTGAAGCTGTCCATTCTCCCCGACTATTGTCACGCGACAGGTTCTTTGCCCGCTATGATATTGGCTTTTATGAGTCGATAGTGACTGAGCATTCTTACAGATCTTCCCACATGGATGCGATTGACCATCCTCGCCGATTGTTATCATATCACAGGTCTTTTGCCCAGAATGATATTGGCATTTATGACTTGCCAGAGATTGAGCACTCTTAAAAATCTTTGCGCATGGCTTAAGCTGTCCATTATTCCCGACTACTGTCACATGACAGGTCTTTTGCATGCTGTGAGCTTTGCTTTTGTGAGATGACAGGGCGACAACACTCGTTGAGACCTTTCCGCACGGTTGTGGCTGGCCATCCTTCCCGACCACCTTCACGTGACAGACTTGTTGCCTGGGGTGGATTCTGCTCTTGTGACATGACAGGACTCGAGCATTCTTGCAGACTTTTCCGCATGGCCGTTGCTCACCATCCTCTCCGATCACTGTTGAATCACAGGTTTTTTCACCGCTATGTTCTCTGCTTTTGTGTTCCGACAGACTTTGAATACGCTTGTAGCTCTTTCCACAAAGTTGTTGCTGGCCATCCTCCCCGATCACTATTAAGTTACAGGTAGTTTGCCCGGTGACGATTATGCGATCTGAAAGGGCTGATGCTGCGGCTGTCGGGGGACGATCAGCCTGGCTTTGACTCAATTGGAATGATTCATAAGTTGTTTGTTGTGTTTCTGAAATTCCCGTCGGAAGAGGGGATTGGTTAAGTGTCAAGGAAAATCTGGCATTTTCGGCAAAACTCTGAAGATCAAGTGACCCATTAGTGGCCGGAAATTCATAGTCGTTGAAAGAAAAATTCCTGAACGTCAGCTCTTCATCATTGGGTGCTCCTATAGCATCCGATCTATAGGCTGCTCCTGCATTCAGTAAGTCAATAGAGTTGAAGTTATTGGCCGGGTTGCTACCAAAGTCGTTCAACTCTCGATCAAATAGTGGGCCAGAATCGAATGGCAATTGAATTTCAAAAAGCTCATCCAATGTTTTCAAAGTTGAGTATGCCTGGGAGGCTGAGGCGCATGCAGGATCAAGATAGCGCATACAACTGAGGCAGTGTCCATGGGGCAGATGAGGACATGTTTGTTGAGGTGTTACTGCGTTGTCTATCGAACTGTTTGGAGAATTCAGCGGCCTTTCAACTGAATCGCTGCTATCGGATGGTGGTCGGAATTGACAAACGCCATTGCAGGGATAGACGAAACAATTTAAACCTAACGTGTGTTGGTGTTGTTGAGAGCCTCCGTTGCCATCGGCAGAGCCGGAGTAAAAGATGCTGGTGAAAAAGTCTGTAGCCTGGTTACTGGTCGCAGGGGTGGGTTGACCGGATGATTCTGATGCCTGATAGGGGGGTGGGTTATGTCCAGAGCCAAACATCGTGGTGATGGTTGCAAATCGGTGATCCCCCTCTGTCAACATAAGTGCCGCCTGTTGTTCAATTGATTTAAACAGCGGTGAATCGGGATGCCAAAAGCTTTTTAAAAGCCAGCTGACAGCTATAATCGCCTCCAAAGGTAGCGATGAATAAGGAGCGCAGCTCACAAGAGCGTCTTGAGTGGTCAGGATCAGCTCAAAAGCCATCAGCAGATTCGTGGCGTAAAACCATCGCCACGAGATCGACTCAATAATGGTCGAACCAGCATGTCTGTGTTGTTTGTCATCGGTTGACAAAGCTGATCCTGGGTAGCTTTTTGTGTCGGTAGTGTCTAGCGGGTTTCCCGACAGTGTTGGCCGGTCAGACTTTATGGAAAAGCTCTGTTTTGAACTTGCATTCAGTTCAAGCTCAACACTAAAGCGTCCTTTCCACGGATTGGCCTGACAGACGGCAGACAGCCACAGTAGCAGCAACAACGGTGCCGCAAAGAGAAAGTGTTTAATAATTCTGTCTCTGGATCCTGATATACAGAGAGGAAGGATAGATCAAGAAAATAAACATGTTTTTCTGTCAAAAACATTCTCTTTAAAGCCGATGGTTGCTGCCGGAAAAAAAGCATGGAAGGTTGGGTAAATCAAAGGCCGAGGTCAGAGTCCAGACTAACAGGCTTGTGTTTTCGATGTCTTCCTTTGTGGTCCCACAGGGTTTTAGCATTCTTGCAGATCATACCGCATGGTTGTTGTTGGCCATCTTCCCCAACTACCATCACATCACAGGTTTGTTGTCCGGTGTGCACTCTGTTTTTGTGATTCGACAGGGCATTAGCATTTTTGCAGACCCTCCCGCATGGCCACTGTTTGCCATCCTTCCTGACCACTGTTTTGTCACAGGTTTTTTGCCCGCTGTGGCATTTGCTTTTATGCTCCGCCAGAGAGCGGGCATTCTTGCAGACCATACCACATGGCCACTGCTGGCCATCTTTCCCGACCAGATTCACATCACAGGTTTGACGTCTGCTGTGGTATCTTCTTTTGTGATCCGACAGGGCTTGAGCATTTTTGCAGAATTTCCCGCACAGCCCTGGCTGGCCATCTGCTCCGATCAGGGTCACGTCACAGATTTTTTGCCCGGTATGGTATCTGCTTTTGTGAACCGAAAGGGCTTTAGTATTTTTGCAAACCCTTCCGCATAGCTGCGGCTGATCATACTCCCCGCCCCGCAGCTCGTTGCATACCAGGTTCCCAACGTAGCATTTGCTTTTGTGATTTGTCATGAGTTCTTGTGTCTGAGTCAATTGGTCAAAATCGAATGGGCGGTGAATTTCAGGGAGTTCATTCAATGTTTCAAGAGCTGAGTGTTGTTCGGAATATGCTTCGTTTGCCGGATCAAAACCTATGCAACTAAGGCAGTATCCATTAGTCAAATGAGGGCATGAGCTTTCAATGAAACTCAGCGGCCATTCAGCGGGTGCTCTGCTATCGTGTGATGATCGGAATTGACAAACCCCAATGCAGGGATAGACGAAACAATTTAAATCCAGAGTGTGCAGGTGTTGTTGAGGATCTCCTTTACCGTCGCCAGAGCCAGAATACACAGGGTTGGTTAATGAACCAGCCATGCGGGTGATGGGTTGTGGGGCTTTCTGGCTGGACGATACAGATGGCTGGTATTCTTGCTGGTTACTTCCAGAGCCAAACATCGCTGCGATGATCGCAAAAATCGCTTTTACAGATAGCCATGAAGAAAAGTTCGAATTTAGAGGGAAGGGGTCGGTTGTCAGGGTCAGCTCGTAAGCAAGCAGTAGCTTTGTGACATGAAGCCATTGCCACGAAGTTGACTCAAAGGTGGTCGTTTTCACTTCGTAACGGCAAAGTTTTTGGCGTTTGTCATCGTGGGGCGAAGCTGATCCTGAACAGCCGTTTGTGTCGGCAATATCTGACGGGTTGTCTGGTAATGTCTGACGGTCATGCTTTATGAAAAAGCACCGGTTTGAAGAACCAGCATCCTGTTCATACTCGATCATAAAACGTCCTGTCCACGGTTCGGCCCAGACGACAGATAGTGACTGAAGCAGCAAAAGCAGTCCCGCAAAGAGTAAGTATCTAATAATACTGTCCTTGCTTTCTGGCTACAGAGAGGAAAGATAGATCAAGAAAATAAGTGTGTTTTTGTGCCTCCTTCATAAATGATGGGTATCATATCCATACCACTTATTCATTTACCTTTTTGTGGAGTGGAGTCATCCTCCCGGCGTTCATCAACAGGCTTGTGCTTTCGATGTATTCTTCTGTGATTCGAGGGGTCCATAGAAAGCTGGCAGACCTCCCTGCATGGACGCAGCTGACCATCCTCTGCGAGTATTTTTACGTCACAGGTTTATTGCTTGCTGTGAGCTGTTTTCTTGTGATACGTCAGGGTACAAATATTCTTGCAGACTTTCCCGCATGGCCATTGCTGGCCATCTTCCCCAATCAGGGCTGTGTCACAGGTTTGTTGTCCGCTATGGTATCTTTTTTTGTGATCAGACAGAGCTTTGGAGCCCTTGCAGATCGCCTCGCATGGCTGCAGTCGGCCATCCTCCCTGATCATTATTTCGTCGCAGATTTGTTGCCTGCCGTGAGCTGCTCTTTTGTGATCTGACAGGGTCTTAAGACTCTTGCAGATCTTCCCACATAGCCGCTGCTGACCATCTTCCCCGACCATTCTCACGTCACAGGTTTGTTGCCCGCTGTGGTATCTTATTTTGTGATCCGACAGGGCTCCAGCATTCTTACAGACCCTCCCGCAGAGGTGCTTCTGGCCATTCACTCCGATGACTCTTGCGTCACAGGTCTTTTGCCCGGAGTGTACTTTGCTTTCGTGAACGGATAGCGATAGAGCATTCTTGCAGACTTGCCCGCATGGTTGCCGCTGGCCATCCTCTCCAACCAGGGTCATATAACAGGCTTTTGGCCCGGTGTGGGCTCTTCTTTTGTGATTCACCAGGGCTTGAATATTCTTGCAGACCATCCCGCATGGCCGCTGCTGACCATCCTCACGGACCACTGTAACTTTGCAGGTTGGTTGCTCGCTGTGATATTCGCTTTTGTAGTCCGGGGCCATTCCTTCTGAGGCAACCCCGTCTGAGGCAACCCCGTCTATAACGTTGTCGTACACGTTATGCGGCTTAAGCTCAACTGGTTGGCCAGAATTATATTGGAGATGAATGGCAGTGGGATCAATCCATGTTTCGATAGGTGGTTTTTGTTGGAAATATGTTGCGCCTGCAAGATCAAAATCACCTATACAATTAAAACGGCATTCATTCACCAAATGGGTGCATGAGCTTTGTCCTTTCGAACTTTCTTCGGTACTCAATGTCCATTCAGTGGGCTCACTGCTGAAAGATAATGGTCGAAATCTGCAAACGCCACGACAGGGATAGATGAAACAATTTAAACCCAGGGTGTGTGACTGTTCTTGAGGGCCTCCGTTACCGCCGCGATAGTCAATATTCACGAGACTGTTGAAAGAGCCTGTAAGGTGATTGGAGGCTTTCTGGAATTGCTGACCGGATGATGCTGATGGCTGGCATTGTTGTTGGTTATTTCCGTAGCCAAACATTGCATTGATGGTCGCAAACGGTTGATTCTGATTCGCCTCTTGCTGAGCCACTTTTGGTTCAATCGGGTTAAACATCGGTGAATTGGGGTTCCAGTAGCTTTTTAAAAGCCAACAGAAAACTATAATTGCTTCTGGAGGTAACCATGAATAAGGATTGGAGAACAGAGGAGCGTCTCTGGTGGTCAGGATAAGTTGGTTAACCGCCAGCAGATGAGTGGTATAAAGCCATTGCCACGAAATCACATTAATGATGGTTGTTTTAACTCCATAACTGCAAGATTTTTGAGGTATATCATCAGGGGGCGAATCAAATCCTGAATGGTCTGAAGTACAGATAATGTCTGACGGGTTTTCTGACAATGTGTGCTGGTCTTGTTTTATGTAAAAGCCCTGATCTGGAGAACCAGTATCCTGTTCAAACTCGACAATAAAACATCTTGTCCGGAGTTCAGCCTGACAGGGGAGAGACAACGTCAGAAGTAAAAACATCACTACCGCAAAAGGTGAGTGTTTGATAATTCTATCCTTGCTTTCTGGTTTACAGAGAGGAAGGATAGATCAAGAGAATCAGCATGCTTTTCTGCCAAAGATATTCTGTTCATAAACCCTTTACTAAAACCAAAGGCTACACCGGGCAAAAAGTCGCTGCGTATTGGTCAGACCTTTGCCGAACATATTAAGGATCGAGGTTATTGTCCAGATCCACATCAACAGGCTTGCGTTTTCCATGAATTCTTCTGTGAACACTGTCACCTTACAGGTTTTTTCTCCGCTGTGGAGTTTGTTTTTGTGAGTACACAGAGATTGAACATTCTTGCAGACTGCACCACTTAGCTGCTTCTGGCGATCCCTTCTGGTCACGGTGATATTGCATATTATTAGATTTTTGTCGTGTATTATTTCTTGCCCGGACAAGGTTTGTTGGCAGTGAGTAGCTCCTTTAGCTGGTGTTCCTTCGGGAACAAGGCAATCATTCCCGGGTATTGACGCATCATCGCTGAGTAACCCGATAAGAGCTTCTGTAAAGGCTGTCCCTGAACTCATTAAAAGCCAACTGAAAAATGCAACCGCTTCTGCTGCTAGCAGCCTGTCGGACTTAAGACTGTCCTACTGCGGTTGCAATAAATTGGTCTAAAAATCTCTGTTTCTTCGTCAAATAGCTCGCTATTCTCCTCAGAAACAGAGATTTTTATCCTCAATTTCTTGCAATCCTCGCTACGGACGCTTAAGTCCGACAGGCTGCTAGGAGCCTGACCGAGAATAGGCTTATCTGTTATGATAAGCCTTAAACCAACTCTGATTATGCCAAATGTCACCACCACCAAAGTTTAAGGACAGTCCTGTTGAGTTTGATCAGCATCTGCTGTTCCCAACCAACGTTTTCGATTTGCTTCCCAAAGATCATGATTGTTTTATTTATGAAAGCATTTTTCAGAACATTAATACGTCTGAAGTCGAAAAAAAATATCACCACCTTGGTCAGCACGCATACCCTCCAAAGCTCATTGTCGCTATTCTGATCTACGCATACAGCCATGGTGTTTTCAGTTCCCGTGAGATTGAGCGACGGTGTCGACAAGACTTGGCGTTCATGTATATCTCACAAATGAACTGCCCGAATTTCAGGGTTCTTGGTGACTTTCGTAAGGATAATCTGTCGTTTTTCCATGACTGCTTCAAACAGTCAGTCAAACTGGCCATTGAACTCAAAATGGCATCACTGGGTCATATCAGCCTGGACGGCTCCAAGTTCAAAGCCAACAGCTCAAAACACAAGGCCATGAGCTACGGGAGGCTCAAAGCGAAAGAGGCAGAACTCAGTGCCGAAGTGGATGAGCTGATCAAAAAAGCCAGTCAGTGTGATCAGGAAGAAGATGACGCCTACAAAGCAACCAATGGTTACAGCATTCCTGAAGACCTCCAGTTTAAAGAAGAGCGCCTGAAAAAAATCAAAGAGGCCAAGAAAGCACTTGAAGAACGTGAAAAAGCTTTAAATCCAGACAAACCAATAGACGACAAAAAGCAGATCAGTTTTGCAGATCACGATGCCCGCGTGATGAGCAAGAAGGGGTATTGTGAGTACAGCTACAATGCTCAAATTACAGTTGATTCCGATAACCAGATCATTGTTGGCCAGCATGTCAGCCAACACGCCAACGATGTACAGGAAGTGGAGCCGGCGCTGAGGGCATTATCAGGAGCCACTGATGGCGCGGCTGTAGATAAGTGGAGTATGGATAATGGTTACTTCTCAGGGTCAAACTTACATACAGTCGAGCGACATGAGATTGATGCCTATATCGCAACCGACAAGGCGGAGAAGCCTGCCGCTGACGACCTTGAAAGCTCTGACAGGAAGTTTGTCAAAGCGGATTTTGCGTATGATTCCGAAGCTGATGTATTTATCTGTCCGGCAGGGGAAAAGCTGGTAACGAACCCGGCCAGCAAAAGCAAAAGAAAAAGCTACCGGGCAAACAAGACGGTATGCAGGGAATGCCCTTATCGTCGGAATTGCAGTGATTCAAAGAAAGAGGCTGGCAGGGTTATCCGTACCGATAAGTTTGAAAAAGCACGTCAGGCTATGAATAAGAAAATGGAGACAGCCGGTGCGAAAGCCATATATGAGCGTCGTAAAGTTATTGCGGAGCCACCATTTGGACAGATAAAAGAATCTGGTTTCCGAGGGTTCAGTCTCCGCGGCAAAGAAAAAGTTTCAGCGGAATTTTCACTGGTATGCACTGCGCATAATATCAAAAAATTTGTAAAAGCGGCTTCCACGAGGTCAATCCGTCTTGAAGATTTGAAAGAGGCTAAAAAGGCAGCATAGAGGCTGTGAGAAGGCATAAATATGCAAAAATGAGCAAAATCCCACTAATAATTGGATATTTTTTGCTCATTTTAAGATTTGGGAAAACTTCTGTTGGTCTGGTTGCGCTATTCTCGGTCAGGCTCCTAGGAGGCTGACCGAGAATAGTCTGCCCTACTGTGGCGGCAGCAAATTGGTCTGAAAATCCGCTTTTGTTCGTCAAATAGCTCGCTATTCTCCTCACAAAACCGAATTTTCATCCTCAATTTTCTGCCGTCCTCGCTACGGGCGCTATTCTCGGTCAGCCTCCTAGCCATGAATATTGAGTGGTGCCTGAAGAGGCGTCTTTGTTGATCAGGATTAGCTGGTAAACAATCAGAAGATGAAAGTTGTAAAGTAATTGCCAAAAAGTAGAATCAATAAGGGGCGTCTTCAGTGTGTAAATGCAATGTTTTCGTCGTTTTTTATCAGGTAGAAAACCTGATTCATTGTGGTCGTTGGTGACGCTAATATCTGAAGGGTTGCCCGACAATGTGCCCCGGTCAAATTTTATAGAGAAAGTGTCGCTTGGAGAACCTGCACCCTGTTCAAGCTCGACATTAAAGCGTCCTGTCCACGGTTTGGCCTGACAGACGACAGTCAGCGACAGTAGCACTCGGAAAAAACCATGAAAGGGTGCCAGACAAGGGATTAATCGCCCTGTTTCACATTCACAGGCTTGCGTTTTCGGTGTACTCTTTTGTGATTCGAAAGTTCCAGAGCATTGTTGCAGATCTTCCCGCATGATTGCTGCTGGCCATTCTCACTGATCACGATCACTTCACAGGTTCTTTGCCCGGTGTGGTATTTTCTTCTGTGATCTGACAGGGCTTTGGAACTTTTGCAAACCGCCCCGCATGGCTGCTGGCCATTTTCTCCGATCACTGACAGGTTACAGATTTTTTGCTCGCTGTGGTCTCCTCTTTTGTGATCCGACAAGGCTTGAGCACTCTTGCAGACCTTCCCGCATGGGCGCGGCTGTCCATCCTTCCCGACTATGGTCTCTGCACAGGTTTGTTGCCCTGTATGGTATCTGCTTTTGTGAGATGACAGGACTCGAGCATTCTTGCAGATTCTTCCGCATGGTCGTTGCTGACCATCCTTGTCGATCACTTTTTTGTCACAGGTTTGTTTGCCGGTGTGGAATCTGCCTTTGTGATTCATCAGGACTTGAGCATTCTTGCAGACCTTTCCACATGGTTGCTGATGGCCGTCTTCAAGGACCAGGGTCGCGTCACAGGTCTTTTCGCCGGTGTGGTATTTGCTTTTGTGAGATGACAGGGCTTGAGCATTTTTACAGACATGCCCGCATGGCCGCTGCAGGCCATCTTCCATGACCAGGGTCACGTCACAGGTTGGTAGTCTGCTCTGGTCTCTGGCTCGTATTTTACGACGCATACTGAGTAACCCATCGATTATAACAATGTCATCAGCGGTGACAGGCAAATGCCCCGACATTGGTACATTAGAATTGACTGGTCCGGCAGGGTCATTATTTGCTGCCCCTGCATTCATTAAATGTCTGGCGATTATAGAATCAACATGACTTCTGCAGCTCAAGCTGGGACCATTAGCCAAACAGGCGTGTGAGTTTTGTCCTGTTTGACCTGTCGAATGGTCTAAGGGATTTGGCGGCCATTCAGCGTGTTCATTGCTATCGAATGATGGTCGAAATTGACAAACGCCATGGCAAGGATGGAGGAAACAATTCAAACCTAACGTGTGTGAGTGTTGCTGAGGATCTCCTTTACCCTCGCCAGAGTGTAGGAAACTCGTGAAAGAGCCTTTAGGGTGGGTGGTAACTTGTGGGGCTTGCTCACCAGAAGATTCTGATGACTGATGCTGATATTGTGCCGGGTTATGTTCAGGGCCAGACATAATAATGGTGATCGCAAACGGGCGATTTTGGCTCGCTTCCCTTTGTACAATCGGGTTAAACAGCGGTGAATCAGAGTTCCAAAGGCTTTTTAAGAGCCAACCGACAGCGATAGTTGCTTCCAGAGGTATCCAGGAATAAGAAGGTGTCGCAAAACTCCAGTAACCCTTTCTCAACCCGGAGCAGATGAGTATTTTTGTGACAGCCTGATAAAGGGTCGGGCCCAGGGGCTTGTCTTTGTTGGTCAAGATCAGTTCATAAGCAACCAACAGCTTTGTTGCGTATAGCCATTGCCACGAAATCAACTCAATAAGAGTCTTTTGTATCTCGTAACTATAAATCTTTTGTCGTTTGTTATCAGGTGGCATACCCGCTTCTGCGCAGCCGTCAGTGTTGCCAATATCTGAGGGGGTGAGCGACAATCTGCGCCGGTCAAGTTTTATAGAAAAATTATGGTTTGGAGAAGCTGCATCCTGTTCAGGCTTAACAATAAAACGTCCTGCCCAGGGTCTGGCCTGGCAGACGACAGACAACGACAGCAATAGCAGTGCAGCCGGGACTATGTGTTTGATAATTCTATCCTTGCATTCTGGTTTACAGAGAAAAAGGATAGAACATGAAAATAAGGGTGTTTTTCTGGCAAAAAGCCTCTCTTGAAAAGCAAAAGTAGCATCTGGAAAAATCTCATGAAAGCTTGCCAGACTAGTCGTTCAGGTCCGTATCCATACGCTTGCGTTTTCGATGAAGTCTTTTGTGCACCGACAAGGCGTGAGCATTCAGGCAGATCTTTCCGCATCGCCGCTGCTGATCATACATCACGGCCACGGTCTCATCACAGGCTTGTTGCCCTGTGTGGTCTCTTCTTTTGTGAGATGACAGGTCTTGGGCATTCTTGAAGAACTTTCCGCATGGCCGCAGCTTGGTGTCCTCCCCGACCACGATCGCGTCACAGGTTTTTTGCCCGCTGTGGACCTTGCTTTTATGAGACGACATAGATGGAGCATTCTTAAAGATGATTCCGCATGGTCGCAGCTGGCCATCTTCCCCAACTACGGTTACGTCACAGATTTTTTGCCCGGAGTGGAATCTACTTTTATGAGTCGACAGGGCCTGAGCATTTTTGTAGAGCTTCCCGCATGGCCGAGGCTGGCCATCATCCCCGATTACAGTCCGGTCACAGGTTTTTTGCCCGCTATGCCCTCTGCTTTTGTGACATGACAGGGCTTTGGCATTCTTGCAAATCATTCCGCATGGCTGCTGCTGGCCATCCTGCCCGGGCTCTATTACCTCACAGACTTGCTGCCCGCTGTGGTCTCTGCTTTTGTGATCACCCAGGGCACGGTTATTCTTGCAAACCTTCCCGCATGATTGCTGCTGGCCATTCTCATTGATCACGTTCACTTTGCAGGTTTGTTGTCCCTTGTGGTATCTGTTTTTGTGAGATGACAGAGCGTTGGCGTTTTTGCAGACAGTTCTACATGGTCGCTGCTGGCCAGATTTCCCGGGCACAGTCTCTTGACAGATTCGTTGTCTCGTGTCGTCTGTTCTTTTGTGATCCGTCTGGGCCTGATCACTTTTGCAGGACTTCCGGCATGATCGCATTCGGTCATTCTTTCCGATCATGGTCACATGACAGATGTTTTGCCCGCTGTTGTCTGTGGCTTGTATTGCTTCTGTCTGGAAAAGATCAGGTTGGCTCTGAGCCGATTGGGATGATTCAGTGGTTATGTGTTGTGTTTCTGAATGGGTAGACGTGAAGGAAATCCCGGTTTCTCCGAGAAGATTCTGGCCACGTAGCTTGAGTAAACCGTTAACTATAACCAAATCATCAGCAGTGATAGGTAAATGTCTGCGCATTGGGATATCATCATTGACTGGCTCCATAGGGGCAGTATTTGCCACTTCAGCACTCATTGAACATCCAGGGTTGCAGCCATTCAGGTTGCCATCAAGACCATGGAGCTGATGCTGATCAGCCTGTTGCTCAGAAGGTTGGCCAGAATCACACTGGAGATGAATGTCAGGGGGATTAATCCGTATTTCGAAAGGTCGGATTTCTTGGAAATCTTTAGCGTTTACAAAACCAGAATGATCCGAATAACCAGGGCTGTATCCATTGGCAGAATGGGGAGGTGTTTTTTGACCGGGCTTAACTCCTGCGTGATCTGACGAACCGTCCTCGGAATTCGGTGGCCATTCACTGGGCTCTGTGCTGTTGGGTGAGGGTCGGAATCCGCAAACACCATGACAGGGATAGACAAAACAATTTAAATCCAAAGTATGAAAGTATTGCTGAGGGCTCCGGTTACCCCGGCCAGAGGCAGAGTACAGAGGGCGAATTATAGAACTTGCAAGAGAGGGGGTGGCTTGTGAGGCCTGCAGGCCGGATGGTTCTGATGGTGGGTGTTGTTGTTGGTTACGCTCGGAGCCAAACAGCGCAGTGATGATCGCAAACGGGTTATTTTGACTCGCTTCTTGCGGTGCCTCTTTTAGTTCAATCAGGTTAAACAGTGTTGAGTGGGGACGGCAATAGCTTTTTAAAAGCCAGCTGAAAGCGATAACCACTTCGACAGGTATCCATGAACACGGGGTGGAGCGCGCAGAGGCGCCTCTGATAGTCAGGATCAGTTCGTAACCAGACAGCAGATGATTGGCGTAAAATAGTTGCCAGGAACTCGACTCAACAGGGGTCGTATCTACCCCGTAACCAGGGGGTCTGTGTTGATTGTCAGCGGTGTCTGACGGATTGTCGGACAATGTATGCTGGGCACGCTTTATAGAACAGCTCCGGCTTTGAGGACCTGCATCCTGCTCAAACTCAACAATAAAAGGTCCTGTCAAAGGCTCGGCCTGACAGACGACAAACAACGACAGCACCAACAGTGGTAACGAAAAGAATGAGTGTCTAATAATTCTATCCTTGTGTTCTGGTTTACAGAGAGGAAGGATAGGTCAAGAAAGTAAGCGTGTTTTTCTGTTAAAAACCTTCTGTTAAAAAACCAAAGCTGCACCGGAAAAAAACTCATGAAGGGACAGGTGCCAGATCAGGGGACACCTTGGTCCAAACTAACAAGCTTGCGTTTTCGATGCACTCTTTTGTGCTCCGACAAGGCTTGAGCACTCTTGCAGACCTTCCCGCATGGGCGCGGCTGACCGTCCTTCCCGACTGTGGTCTCTGCACAGGTTTTTTGCCTGGCATGGTCCCTTTTTTTGTGATCCGACAGGGCACTGGCATTCTTGCAGGTCTTCCCGCATTGTTGCTGCTGACCATCCCCCCCGACCATGATTATGCTACAGGTTTTTTGTCCGGTATGGTTTCTGCTTTTGTGATCCGAAAGGGATCTGATATTTTTGCAGACTTGCCCGCATGGCAGCGTCTGACCATCTTCTCCGACCACGGTTGCGTCGCAGACTTGTTGCCCGGTATGGTGTCTTCTTCTATGATCCGACAGAGCACTGGGATTTTTGCAGATCTTCCCGCATGGTTGCTCCTGGCCATTCTCTCCAAACACTGTTTCGTCACAGGCTGGTTGCTTGAGATGGTGTTTGATTTTGTGAGATGACAGGGCTTTAGCACTTTTGCAAACCGCCCCACATGGTTGCTGTTGGCCATCCTCTTTGACCACCGAAACCTCGCAGGTTTTCTGCCCAGAGTGGTTTCTGCTTTTGTGATATGACAGGGCTTTGGCATTCTTGCAGACTATCCCGCATGGCTGCGGCTGGCCATCTTCCTCGACCACGGTCACGTCACAGGCTTGTTGCCCGCTGTGTTGTCTGATTTTGTGATCTGAAAGGGATTGAGAGCTCTTGCAGACCTTCCCGCATGGCCGCTGATGACCATACTCCTCGACTACTGTTATGTCACAAATCTGTTGCCCGCGGTGGTTTTTGCTTTTGTGAGATGACAGGGCTCGAGAATGTTTGCAGAGCTTCCCGCATGGCCGTTGCTGACCATCCTGTCCATACACGGTCACATCACAAGTTTTTTGCCCGCTGTGGTATTTGCTTTTGTGAGACGAAAAAACTTGAGAGTTTTTACAGACTCTGCCGCATAGCTGCTGCTGGCCATCCTCCCCGACCACGGTCAGGTCACAGACTTGTTCCCTGGAGTGGATTTTGCTCTTGTGAGATGACAGGGCTCGAGCATTGCTACAGACTGATCCGCATGGTCGCTGCTGGCCATCCTCCCCGACCACGGTCAGGTCACAGACTTGTTCACCGGAGTGGATTTTGCTCTTGTGACATGACAGGGCTCGAGCATTCCTGCAGACTGATCCGCATGGTCGCTGCTGACCATCCTCACCAATCACGGTCACTTGACAGGTCTTTTTTAGGGTGTGGTATCTGCTTTTGTGAGCCGAAAAAATTTGAGAGTTTTTACAGACTCTGCCGCATAGCTGCTGCTGGCCATCCTCCCCGACCACGGTCAGGTCACAGACTTGTTCCCCGGAGTGGATTTTGCTCTTGTGACATGACAGGGCTCGAGCATTCCTGCAGACTGATCCGCATGGTCGCTGCTGACCATCCTCACCAATCACCGTCACTGGACAGGTTTTTTGTCCTGTATGGTATTTGCTTTTGTGAGACGAGAGGGCTCTGGCATTCTTGCAGATTGCTCCGCATGGCCGTTGTTGGTCTTCTTTCCCAGCTAGGCTCAGGTTACAGGTTCTTTGTTTGCTGTGATCTGTAGTTTGCGCCTGATCTGTCCGGGAATGGCGAGGTGGGCTTTGACCCAATTGGTATGATTCTGTTGTCGTTTGTTGTGTTTCTGAAGTCCCCATTGGGGGAGGGGTAAGTGTAAATGGAATTTCGTTTCTTTCGAGAAGAATGCGCTTGCCCAGATTCAGCAGAGCGTTGACTATCACCCAATCATCAGTGTTGATAGGCAAATGCTCATGCATTGACACATCATCATTGAGTGTATCGGTATGGTCAATATAGGTAGTCCCTGTACTCGAGTTTGCATGGTTGCAGCTGTCGGTCGGGTTGCTGCTCATGCCCTGGGAGTCTGGCTGGTGCGCCTGTGGCTGAAGGAGTTGGCCAGAAATGCATTGCAGTGGTATGCCAGGGGTGGGAGCCCATGTTTCGACAGGCGGATTTTGTTGGCAATTGGTAGCGTATACAGAATCAGAATGACCCACACAATCAAGGCAGTAAGCATTGGTACATTGAGGGCGTGAGTTTTGTTCGGGTGTCGCTCCTCCTTGATCTGTAAAGCTGTTTTTGTAATTCAGCGGCGATTCATCGGATACCCTGCTATCGAGTGATGGCCTGAGCCTGCAAACGCCATTGCAGGGATAGACGAAACAATTTAAATCGAAACTATGTGAGTCTTGATGAGGGCTCTGGTCACCACCGCCAGAGTCAGAATACAGGCAATTAGTGAAATAGTTTTTAGTGTCTGTGATGGGTTGTGGGGCTTGCTGCCCCGATGACTTTGATGGCTGGTATTGCGATTGGTCATGTCCAGAGCCAAGCAGCATAGTGATGGCCGCAAGAGGGTGATTCTGACTCGCTTCCTGTTGCTCAATCGAGCTGAACAGTGGCGAATCGTCGCTCCAATAGTTTTTTAAAAGCCAACCGGCGGCGACAACCGCTTGTATCGGTAGCCATGAATAAGGGGTAGAACCCGGAGGGGCTTCTCTGGTGGTCAGGTTGAGTTCGAAGGCTACCAGCAGATAAGTGGCGTAAAGCAACTGCAAGGAAATTGACTCTATGTTGGTCCTTTTTAACCCGTAACTGAATGAACTGTGTCGTTTGTTATAAGACGGTAATTCTGATTCTGCATAGCCTTTTGTTCCGGCAATGTCTGACAGCTTGCCCGGCAGTACATGCAGGTTATGTTTTATAGAAAAGCACTTGCCTGTATAAGCTGAATCCTGTTCAAGCCCGATAATAAAATGTTTTGTTATCAGTTCAGCCTGACAGGCGACGGATAACGACAGTAGTAGCAACAGTGGTGCCCAAAAGAGTGAGTGTTTAATAATTCTATCCCTGTATTCTGGTATACAGGGAGGAAGGATAGATCAATAAAGTAAGGGGGTTTTTCTGTTAATAAACTTCTGTTGAAAGCCAGAGGTTGCAACGGGCAAAAAGTTGCTGCGAAATGGCCTGCCTTGTAAGGGGTGTATTAAAGATCCTGATCGGGATTCTACTGTGCCATTCAATAGTTCAAGAAGCGATTTTTCTTGGGAAGCTGGAGCATCTTCAGATTCAAAATACCTCATGCAACCATAGCAGTATTGGTTAGCCGAAAGAGGGTATGAGCTTTGTCCCGGCGTGACTCCTGCGAGGCCTGTCGAATTTTCGCTAAAAAGAGTGAGTGTTTAATAATTCTATCCTCGCGTTCAGATACACAGAGAGGAAGGATAGATCAAGAAAATAAGTGTGTTTTTCTTTTGAAAATTTTCTGTTAAAAACCCAAGGCATCACCGGTCAAAAAATCGCTGCAAATAGCTCTGTCTTCTTGAGGAGTGAAGTCATCATCCCGGTTTATATCAACAGGCTTACGTTTTCGATGTATTCTTTTGTGGCTTGACAGGGCGTGAGCATTCTTGCAGATCTTTTCGCATGGCTGCGGCAGGCCATCTTTCCCGATCACTGTTTTGTCACAGATTTGCTGACCGCTGTGTTCTTTTCTTTTGTGTGTCGAAAGGGCTTGAGCATTCAGAAAGACTATTCCACATGGCTTCGGCAGGCCACCTTCCCCAAACAGACTCTCGCCACAGGTTTTTTGCCCGGTGTGGACCCTGCTTTTGTGAGACGACAGGACACGAGTATTCTTGCAGACTTTGCCGCATGGTTGCTTCTGGTTATTCTCCCCGATCACGGTTACGTTGCAGGTTGCTTGCTTGCAGTGATTTCTGTTTTTGTGATCCGAAAGGGCTTGTATACTCTTGCAGAGCTTGCCACATGGCTGCGGTTGACCATCCTCCCCGATCACGGTTGCGTCACAGGTTTGTTGTCCGCTGTGAGTGCTTCTTTTGTGAACCAACAGAGTTTTGGCATTCCTGCAGACTTTACCGCATGGCTGCGGTTTGCCATCTTTGCTGACCACAACTTCGTCACAGGTTTGTTGTCCACTATGAATGCATTTTTTGTGAATCTGCAAATATTGATTATTCTTGCAGATCTTCCCGCATGGCCGTAGCTGGCCATTCTTGCCGACCACAGTCAGGTCACAGATTTTTTTTTCGCAGTGTGAGTCTCTCTTGTGATACGACAGATTTCTGGCACTATTGCAGACTTTCCCGCAGGGTCTTGGCTGGTTATCCTCTCCGACCACTATCATGGCACAGGTCTTTTGCCCGGTATGGAGGTTGCCTTTGTGGTCCCACAGGGCTCGCTTATTTTTGCAGACTTTCCCACATGGTCGCAGCTGGCCATTCTTTCCGACTACGGTCACCTCACAAGTTCTTTGCCCGCTGTGGATACTGCTTTTATGAGATGACAGTGATCGAGAGTTCTTGCAGATCGTCCCACATGGCTGCAGCTGTCCATCCTTCTTTACCACGGCCACATCACAGGTGAGTTGCCCGACAGCGTCAGTGGTATCGACAGGTTCTGAACTCATTGAGTTTGAGGCGACCCCACCTGCAGGGTTGCAGTTATTGGCCGGGTTGCCACCCATGCCATGGGCCTGGAGTAGAGGATCAAGTTGGCTCATGTAACTTAATCTGTATCTATTTGCCAAATGATGGAGTGCGTTTCGTTCGGCTGTTTCTCCTGTGTAATTCAGAGAACTTTCACCGTCATTCAGAGACCTTTCAGCGTAACCTCTGCTATCGGATGATTGTCGTAACAGACAAACGCCAAAACAGGGAAAGATGTAGCAATTTAAGCCCATAGAGTGTAAATGCCGTAGGGGGTCTTTGTTACCGTCGCCATAGTCAGTATTCAGGGTGCTGGTGAAAGAATGTATGCGGTGGCTGGTTGTCTGCGGGGCTGTCTGGGTGGATGATTTTGATGACTGGTCTTGTGGTTGGTCATGTCTGGAGCCAAACATCATGGTGATGGTTGCAAACAGGTAATCCACCTGTGTTAATATATATGCCGAATGTCGTACAACTGGTTTAAACAGCGTTGAGGCTGGGTTCCAGTAGCTTTTTATAAGCCAAACGGCAGTGATAGCTGCTTCTGTAATGGGTATCCATGAATAAGGACTGGAGTACAGAGGTGCACTTCTGGTTTTCAGTTTCAGTTCGCAATCAACCAGCAGGTGAGTGGCGTAAAGAAATTGCCACGAAATCGACCCGGTGAAGGTAGTTTTCACTCTGAAATAGAAAGGCTTCTGTCGTTTTATTTCGAATAGCCAATCCTGTTCTGTATAGCCGTTTATGTCGGCAATGTTTGAAAGATCGTCCGACAATGTAGGCTGTTCAAGCCTTATAGAAAAGTTCTGTTTTAGAAAACTTGCATCCTGTTCAAACTCAACTACGTGACGTCTCGTCAAAGTTTTGGCCTGACCGATGACAGAAAACGACTGTAGCAGCAACAGAAGTACCGTAAAGAATGAGTGTTTAATAACTCTATCCCTGCATTCTGGTTTACAGAGAGGAAGAATAGATCAAGAAAACAGGCGTGTTTTTCTGTTATGGTGTTGTGTCATAAAACGGTTATTAATGACCAAAGTCTGCATCGGGTAAACCTCATGAAATGGTGTTTGCCAGGTCAGGGTTTGAAAACATCGTCCTGTTCAGGATTAACAGGCTTGCGCTTTCGATGTATTCCCTTGTGATCCGACAGGACTTGAGCATTCTCACAGACCTTTCCGCATCGTCGTATCTTTCCATCCTCTTTGATCACTCTCGCTACACAGGTTTTTTGCCTGGAGTGTTCTTTTTTTTTGTGAGTCATCAGCGATCCATTGTTCTTGCAAACTGCCCCGCACAACTTTGGTCGACCATCTTCCCCGGTCATGGACACATCACAGGTTTTTTGCTCGCTGTGCACTCTGCTTTTGTGAGACGAAAAGGCTTGAGCGTTATTGTAGACTTTACCGCATGGCCGCTGCTGGTTATCCTTGCCGAGTACCGGCATTTTACAGGTTTTTTGCACGCTGTGTTCCCTGTTTTTGTGGACCCAAAGGGCCTGGTTATTCTTGTAGACCCTTCCGCATGGTTGCTGCTGACCATTCGCATTGACCATGGTTATGTCACAGGTTTTTTGCCCGGTATGATATTTGCTTCTATGAGATAACAGGGCCTTAGCATTTTTGAAGATCCTCCCGCATGTTTGCAGCTGGCCATCTTCTGCGACCAAGGTTTCTCCACAGGTTTGTTGCCCGGTGTGGGTTCTTAGTTTGTGATCCGCCAGGGCTTGAGCATTCCTGCAGACTGTCCCGCATGGCTGCTGGCCATCCTCAGAGAACAGAGTTACATCACAAACTTCTTGTCCGCCGTGGTTTCTTCTTCTGTGACCGGTCAGGGAGTGAAGACTCTTGAAGATCCTCCCGCATTGTCGCTGCTGGCCGTCGTCCTCTACTATGGTTGCGTCACAGATTTCCAGTCCACTGTAGTCTTCGGCTTGTGCTGCTCCTGTTTGGGAAAGGTGGGGTGGGTTTTGATCTGCCTGGGTTAGTCTTGTTGGTTGTTGTGTTTCTGAAGTCGCCACTGGAGATGTTAAATGGTTGAGCGTAAAGGAAATCCTTGTTGCTTCTGAAAGACTATGACCACGTAAATTGAGCAACCCGTTGATTATGATCAAGTCATCATCGGTGACGGACATATTCCGAGGCATTCGTAAATGAACATTAAGTGCCCCGCTGTGGCCAGTATATGCTGCCCCTGTGGTCATTGTGAGTGAATGGTTGCAGCACTTTGTCGGGTTGTCATCCGTGCCGTGATGCTGAGGTTGCTGTGCCTGCGGCTGAAAGGGTTGATCAGAAGCGCATTGGAGTTGGATGGCAGGGGAATCATTCAATGTTTCCAGCATCCATTCAACGGGCTCCTTGCTATCGGATGATGATCGGAATCTACAAACGCCATTACAGGGACGGACGAAACAATGTAAACCCAGAGTGTGTAACTCTTTTTGAGGATTTCCGTTACCGTCGCCACCGTTAGTATTCTGGAGTCTGATAAGAGAGTGCTTAAGGCGGGTAGTTGTCGTTGGGGCTTGCTGGCTGGATGATTTTGATGGCTGGTATCCTCGTTGGTTACGTCCGGAACCAAACATCAGAGTGATAGCCATAAATGGGTAATCCTGACTCATCTGCTGTTGTTCAATCGTGTTAAACAGCTGGGAATCGGGGTTCCAATAACATTTTAAAAGCCAGCCGACAGCGACAGCCGCTTCTAAAGGTATCCATGAATAAAAGCCTGAGCCCAAAGGCACTACTTTGGTCGTCAAGATCAGTTCGTAAGCAACCAGCAGATGAGTGGCGTAAAATAATTGCCACGAAATCGGCTCTATAAGGAAAGTTTTTAGTCTTTGATTGAAAGGCTTTTGTCGTATTATATCAGGAGGCCAATCTGGCCCTGCGTAGCCGTCTGTGTCGGCAATGTTTGGCGGGTTTTTCAGCAATATATGCTGGTCATGCTTTACAGAAAAGCTCTGTTTTAGAAAGTCTGCATCCTGCTCAAACTCGACTGTAAAACGTCTTGTCAGAGGTTTGGCTGGACAGATGACATTCAACGACAGTAACAGCAAGAGAATTGCCATAAAGAGTGGGTGTTTAATAGTTCTATCCCTGCATTTTGGCTTACAGAGAGGAAGGATAGATCAAGAAAATAAGTGTGTTTTTCGATCAGAGACCTTGATTAAAAAAACTCTGCCATAGACCCGAGGCACACAGCGCAGAACTTGATGAAAGGAGTGTCAGATCAAGGACCGGGAGCATTGTCCCGCTCGACATCAACAAGCTTGCGTTTTTGATGTTTTCTTTTGTGATCCGACAGGGCGCTGAGACTCTTGTAGGTCTTTCCGCATTGCTGTGGTTGGCCATTCACCCCAACCACTGTCACGTCACAGATTTTTGGACTGCCATGCACATTCCTTTTGTGACCCGACAAAACTTGAGAATTCTTGCAGACTGCTCCGCATGGTCGCGGCTGGCCATCCCCCGCAGTCACGGTTACGTCACAGGTTTTTTGCCCTGTGTGGATTCTGTATTTGTGATCCCAAAAGGCTCGAATATTCTTGCAGACAGTCCCGCATGGCCGCAGTTGACCATTCTTTTCGAGGATTGTCGCGTCACAGATTTTTTGTTTGGAGTGGGCTTTACTTTTGTGATCCCAAAATGCCCGAGCATTCTTGCAGACAGCCCCGCATGGCCTCTGCTGCCCATCCTCCCCGATGATTGTTAAGTGACAGTTTTTTTGCCCGCTGCGGATTCTGCTTCTGTTATCCAACAGGGTGTGAACATTCCTGTAGACCTTTCCGCATGGTCGCTGCTGGAAATCCTCTTTGTCTATGCTAGCGACACTATCTGTATTTCCAACAGGATCTATTTCATAAGCTCTTCCTTCACCTATTGAGTCTGAGGCGATCCAGTCTGAGGCGACCCTATCTATAGGTTTGGCCGGGACACAGTCAATGCTATAAACCTCTGGCTTAAATAATGGCTCAGAATTGTATTGGAGCTGAATCAATGTTTCAAAAGGCGAGTTTTGTTGGATATCTGCAGTGTTTAAAGGATCAGTTTGAACCAGGCAACTAAAGCAATATCCACTGGCCAAATGAGGACACGAGCTTTGTCCGGGTATTAATTCTGTGTCGCCTGATAAATTTTTTTCAGAATTCAGCAGCGGTTCAGCAGTCCCTCTGCTACTGGATGATGGTCGGAATTGACAAACGCCACGACAGTGATGGACGAAACAATTGAAACCCAAAGTATGCAGATTGCCTTTGGGGTAGTCGCTACCGTCACGATAATCAGTATTCAGGAGAAGGGTGAAAGAATTTGTAATGAGGGAAGTGGTTTGTGAGGCTTGCTGCCCCGATGATCCTGATGGCTGATATTGTTGTGCGTGATGTTCGGAGCCAAACATGGTAAAGATGGCAGCAAACAGGTGAACTATCCGTGTCAGGGGTGGTGACGTGTCTTGTGTCTCGATAATGGTCGTTTTAACTCTGTAACCGTAAGAAATATGTCGTGTATCATCAGGCTGAGAATCTGATCCTGGGTAGCCATTGGTGTCGACAATCTCTGACCGGCGATCCGGCAATATATGCCGGGCAGACGTTATAGAAAAGTTCTGTCCTGGAAAACCTGTATCCTGTTGAAGCTCAACAATAAAGCGTCTTGTCAACGTTTCGGGCTGACAGACGATAGGCACCGATAGTAGCAGTGCGACAAAGCATGAGTGTTTAATAAATCTGTCCTTGCATTCTGGGTTACAGAAGAGGAAGGATAGATCAAGAAAATAAGCACATTATTCTTTTAAAAAATTTCTGTTAAAAGTTGAGTTGCACTGGGATTTCGCTACTTTTGTGCAGCCCCGCTACCGGTTGGCCATTCTCTGCGACCAAGCTCCTGGTCGAAGGTTTTCTCCTTCCTGTGGTATCTGCTTTTGTGGATAATCAGAGCTTGAACATTCTTGCACACCGTTCCGCATGGCCGCAGCTGGTCGTCCTCCCTGGCCACAGTCACTTCACAGATTTGTCGTCCGGTGTGAGCTCTTCTTTTGTGATCGGTTAATTTTTTAGCACTCTTGCAGAGCTGCCCGCATGGTTGCAGCCGACCGTTCTTCCCGGCTACTGGCACGTCACAGTTTCTTTGTCGGGTGTGTGCGCTTCTTTTGTGTTCCGAGAGGGCTTGAACATTCTTACAGATTTTCCCGCATGGCCGTGGCTGGCCATATTCTCCATCCACTTTGATATCACATTTCTGTTGCGCAGTGTGGATGTTTCTTTTGTGATGCCAAAGGCTATCAGCATTCATATAAATCTTTCCGCATGGCTGCAGCTGGCCATTTTCCGCAATCACTGTTACGTCACAGGTTTGTTGCCCGGTGTGTTCCCTTCTTTTATGATACGACAGGGCTTGGATATGCGTGCAGACCTTCCCGCATGGACGACGCTGGCCATCTTCCCCGACCACTATCACGTCACAGGTTTTTTGCCCGCTGTGGCATCTCTTTTTGTGAGCCGACAGGGTCTGTGCATTCTTGCAAACCTTCCCGCATCGCCGATTCTGGCCATCCTCGCCGGTTTCCTTTATGTCACAGGTTTGTCGCCCTCTGTGGTATTTGCCTCTGTGATTCCAAAGAGCCGCGACGTTCTCGCAGATCATTCCGCATAGCTTCAGCTGGCCATCCTCTCCGACCACTTTGACGTCACAAATGTGTTGCTCAGTATGGGCCTTGTTTTTGTGAGTTGAGAGATGTTGGGTACTTTTGCAGACTATCCCGCAAGGATATGACTGGCCATCTCTTGCGATCACTCTGACATTACAGGTTTTTTGGTTATCTGACGGGGAGTGTTGGAAATGTGCAGTTCCAGAGGGAGGCATTCCTATGGGAGGAAAAAAACCATACCCGGGCAATGATTCAACATAGTTGAGTGGTCCGGTAGCTTCAGCTACGTGAGCTGCCATTGCATTCAGTGAGCCCGGGGCGGTCCCTTGTATGACGACTTCTTCTATGGCGACTCTTTCTAAAGGGTTGTCGCCATTAGCTGGATTACCATTAACCTCATGCGTCTGTAGGTCAAATAGTTGACCAGAATTAGAATGATCTATGCAACTGAAGCAGTATCCGCTAGCCAAATGGAGGCATGAGCTTTGCCCGGGTGTTGCTTCAGTCTGACCTGTTGAACTTTCCATAGTATTTAGCAGCCATTCAGCTTGCACTGTGCTACACGGTGTTGTTCGGAGTCTGCAAGCGCCATGACAGGGATAGACGAAACAATTTAAACCTAAAGTATGGGAGTTTTGTTGAGGGCCTCGGTTGCCGTCGCCAGAGCCAGGGTACAGCTGGTTAGTGAAATAGCCCGTAATATGGGGGCTCGCTGCCGGGACTTGCTGGCCGGATGATTCTGATGGCGGGTACTGTTGTGGATTGTCTCCAGAGCCAAACATCGCAGTGATGATCGCAAACGTAAAATTTTCTTGTTTCAATACCGATGCTGCCTGTTGTTCAATTGGGTTAAACAGGAAGAGGAAGGAAGCGGGGTTCCAATAGCTTTTTAAAAGCCAGCCGACAGCAACAACCGCCTCTACCGGAAGCCATGAATCAGGGCTGGAGTTTAGAGGATTGTCTTTGATAATCAGGGTCAGTTGGTAAGCAACCAGCAGGTTCGTGAAATAAAGCCATTGCCACGAAATCGACTCACTAATGGTCGTTTTAACTCTGTGACCATAAGGTCTGTGTCGTTTTTCATCTGATCCTGCATAGCTGTCTGTATCGGCAATATCTGAAGGGTTGTCCGGCAATGAATTCAGTTCGCATTTTATAGAAAAACCATGATTCGAGTAGCCTGCAATCTTTTCAAACTCAGCAGTAAAATGTTCTGTCCACAGTTCTGCCTGACAGTCGAGAGACAGCAAAAGTAGAAGTAACACTGATACCGAAGAGAGTGAGCGTCTAATGATTCTGTCCTTACAGTCAGGTTTAAAGAGAGCGGGATAGATCAATAAAATAAGCGTGTTATTCTTTTAACAGAGGACGGATATCAGAACATATCATTACTTATTCACTTTGCTTTTTTGAAGACCGGGGCCATCGTTCTGCTCTGAATCAATATGCTTGCTTTTTCGATGTCTTCTTTTATGAGCCGTGAGAGCCTGGGCATTCCGGCAGATCTTTCCGCATGGCTGTGGCTGACCATCCTTACCGACCACGATTACGTCACATTTTTTTTGACCCGTGTGAGCAATTCTTCTGTGAGTCGATAAAGCCCGTATATTATCGCAGATCTTTCCGCATGGTTGCTGCTGGCCATCCTCTGTGACCACTGTCTGTTTACAGGTTTGCTG
Source organism: Endozoicomonas sp. ALD068 (assembly GCF_049310145.1). Classification (NCBI taxonomy): domain Bacteria; kingdom Pseudomonadati; phylum Pseudomonadota; class Gammaproteobacteria; order Oceanospirillales; family Endozoicomonadaceae; genus Endozoicomonas; species Endozoicomonas sp. ALD068. The sequence continues at coordinate 4,118,692 of NZ_JBLYNU010000004.1, read as the reverse complement.
CCCGGTGTGGTATCTGTTTTTGTGATCTGACAGGACTCGGGAATTCTTGCAGATCTTTCCGCATGGTTGTTGTTGGCCATCTTTTCCGGTCATTTTTAAGTAACAGATTTTTTGCTCGGAGTGGCATCTGCTTTTGTGGTAAGACAGGGCTTTAGAATTCATGCAGACCCTTAAGCATGGTCGTTGCTGGCCATCCTCCCCAATCATTGTTACTTCACAGATTTTTTGTTTAGTGTGGGCTCTGTTTTTGTGATCCGACAGGGCTTGAGCATTCTTGCAGATTTTCCCGCATGGTCCTGGCAGGCCATCTCCTCCGATCACGTTTACGTCACAGGTTTTTTGACCGGTGTGGAAGATTCTTCTGTGAGACGCCAGGCTCAGAGGACTCTTGCAGATTTTCCCGCATGGTCGCTGCAGTCCGTCTTTCCCGATTATTGACAGAGTGCAGGTTTGTTCCCCGATATGTTCTCTTCTTTTGTGTTGCGACAGGGCTTGAGCATTCTTGCAGACTGCGCCACATGAACGCTGCTGGCCATCTTCCCCGACCAGTGTCAATCCGCAGGTTTGTTGCCCGGAGTGGTATCTGCTTTTGTGAGAAGACAGGACCCGAGCATTCTTGCAGACTTTTCCGCATAATCGTTGCTGACCATCCTCCCCGGTCATGGTTACATAACAGGTTTGTTGCCTGGAGTGGTATCTGCTTTTGTGATCCGACAAGGCTTCAGAATTCTTGCAGAGCTTTCCGCATGGCCGTGGCTGACCATCCTTCTCTGTCACGGGTAAGTTACAGATTTGTGGTCCTGTGTGGGCAGCTCTTTTGTGAGACATCAGAGCCTGAATATTTTTGCAGATTTTCCCGCATGTCCGCTGCAGGCCATCCATCCCGACTACTGGCAGACCACAGGATTGTTGCCCGCTATGGTCTCTTCTTTTGTGATCCGTCAGGGCTTGAGCATTCTTGCAGACTGTCCCGCATGGTCGCTGCAAGCCATCCTCTGAGACCAATTTGACGCCACAGATTCGTTGATGATCTGAGAGGGATTTTTGACGATGTATCGTTCTTGCGAAAGGAAGATAGCTATTCCTGGTTATTGATCCATCATGATTGGGTGGTCCGGTAGCGTCAGCTGTATGAGTTGCCCATGGACTCATTTGGCCTGAGGCGACCCCGTCTGCAGGGTTGCTGCTATTAGCTGGATGGCGATAACTGTCATGCACCTTTAGCTCAAATAGTTGACCAGAATCAAGATGATCTATGCAACTGAAACAGTGTCCATCAGCCAAATGAGGGCATGAGCTTTGCGTGGGTGTTGCCTGTTTGTGACCCATTGAACATTCCAAGGTATTCAGCAGCCATTCAGGTGGCTCTGTGTTATCGGGTGAGGGTCGGAATCTACAAATGCCACGACAAGGATGGACGAAACAATTTAAACTCAAAGTGTGTGAGTGGTGATGAGGGCCTTCGTTACCGTCGCCAGAGCGAGAATACAGTGGGTTGCAGAAAGAGCTTGTAAATTGGGTGATTGCTGCATGGGCTCGACGGCCGGATGATTTTGATGGCGGGTGCAGTTTTTGATTGTCGCCAGAGCCAAACATCGTAGTGATGGTCGCAAAAGGCAGATCCCCCTGTGTCAACATAGGTGTTACCTGTTGTTCAATCGGGTTTAACGCTGAGGAATCGGGGTTCCAATACTTTTTTAGAAGCCAGTCGATAGCGACCACTTCCACCGATAGCCATAAATCAGGATTCGAGATCAAAAGATTGCCTTTGGTGATAAGGATCAGTTCGTAAGCAGCCATTAAATTGGTCGCATAAAGCCATTGCCACGAAATCGACTCAATGGCAGTGGTTCTGACTCTGTAACCGTAATGTCTATGTCGTTTTTCATCTGATCCTGCGTAGCCGTCTGTGTCGACAATATCTGATGCGGTGCCCGGTAATGTATTCGGTTCGTGCTTTATAGAAAAGCTATGGCTTGGGTAGCCTGCATTCTTTTCAAACTCCACAGTAAAACCTTCTGTCCACGGTTCTGCCAGACAGACGACAGATATCAATAGTAGAAGTAACAGCGGTGCCTCAGAGAGTGATCGTTTAATAATTCTATCCTTGCATTCTGGTTTACAGAGAGGAAGGTTAAATCAATAAAGAAAGCGTGTTTCTGTGCTAAAAGCCAAAGGTTACAATGGCAAAAACCTCATGAAAGGACGGATATATGAAAGTATCATTACTTATTCACTTTATTTTTTGAAGGCTGAGATCATCACTCTCGTCCACATTGACGGGCTTGCGCTTTTGATGTCTTCCTTTGTGCCTGGAGAAGGCATAAGCGTTCTTACAGATCTTCCCGCATGGCCTTTGTTGGCCATCTTTCCCGACCACTGTCGCGTCACAGGTTTTTTTTCCGCTGTGATGCCCACTTTTGTGAGATGACAGAGCTCCGGCATTCTTGCATATCACCCCGCATGGTTGCAGTTGGCCATCCTCTCCGATCAGAGTCGCGTCACAGGTTCTTTGGCCGCTGTGGGCTTTGCTTTTGTGAATCGAGAGATATTGAGCATTTATGCAAATCTTCCCGCATAACCGCAGTTTGCCATTTTTTTCGATCACTTTGACGTCGCAGGTTCCTTGTCTGGTATGGGCTCTTCTTTTGTGATTTGACAGAGCGTTAGAATTTTTGCTAATTGTCCCGCATGGCCTCTGCTGGCCATTCTCCCCGACCACAGTCACGCCACATATTTGTTGTCCATCATGGATTTTTCTTTTGTGATCTGACAGGGATCTGGCATTTTTGAAGATATTCCCGCATACCCGCTCTTGGCTACCTTCTTTGATTATTATTGCGTCACAGGCTGTTAAAAATCTTCTGCTAAAAACCAAAGCTTGCACCGGGCAAAACCTTATGAATGGAAGAATATCAGACCGGATCATTAGTTGTACGGTTTTCTTTTTTTGTGGGCTGAGTCATCGTCCTGTTCCACATTAACAGGCTTGCGTTTTCGATGTTTTTTTTTGTGAATCAACAGGGCTTGAGGGTTTTCGCAGATCATCCCGCATGATCGCGCCAGGCCATCTTCCCCGGTCACGTTCACATCGCAGGTTTGTTGCCTGGTGTGGTATCTTCTTTTGTGACTCCACAGGGCTCGAGAATTTGTGCAGATCATCCCGCATGGCTGCGGCTGGTCATCCTTCCCGATCAGGATCACGTCACAGATTTTTTTCGCGGTGTGGTAGTAACTTCTATGAGTCGTCAGGGCTTGTAGATTCATCGTGACCATCCCACATGGCCGCTCCTGGCCATCCTGCCCTAAAACGGTCATGTTACAGGTTTGTTGACTGCTGTGGACGGTTCTTTTGTGATCCGAGCGGGCTTTAGTGCTCTTGCAGACTGCTCCACATGGACGCAGCTGGCCATCCTCCCCAATTACGTTTACGGTACAGACTCGTTGCCCGCTGTGGACTCTGGTTTTGTGATTCGTCAGGGAATTAGCATTCTTCCAGACCGCTCCGCATGGTCGCTGCAGGCCATCCTCCCCAACCACGATCACTTTACAGGTTTTTTGTCCTGAGTGCTGGCCGCTTTTGTGTGTTGCCAGGGATTGAATATTCTGGAAGAGCCTTCCGCATGGCCGCGGTTGGCCATCCTCTCCGACCACGATCAGGTCACAGGTTTGTTGTCCGCTGTGTTTTTTTCTTTTGTGATTTCGCAGGGCTTGAGTATCCTTGCAGATAATTCCGCATGGCCGCTCTTTGTGATCCTTCCCGACCACAATCGCATCACAGGTTTTTTGCCTGTTGCAGTATTCAGGTTGTATTGCCGCTGTCTGTATGTGATGAGGTTGGTACTGATCCCATTTGAATGATTCAGTGGTTGTTGTTTGTGTTTCTGAATGGGCAAGTGTAAATATAATCTTATCTTCTCCGGGATGGCTCTGCATATCGAGTGAGCCGTGAAGCGCAGAATTATTATCGGTTGTAGTCCGTTCTTCCGGTATTGGTGCGTCATAGTTGACTTGCACGATGGCGTTAGATGTACAGGCGCCCCCGTCTATGGCGACCCCGTCAGAGTTGCTATCAATGCCAACGGGTTGTGGGTCGTAATTGTATGAGGGTTCAGTCTTTGAAAGATCATTCGGTGTTTTGAAAGGTGAGCTTTTCTGGAAGTCTGTAATGTGTAGAGGATCCAGATGACCTATACAGCTCAGGCAGTGCCCATTGGCCAAGTGGGGGCATGAGTTTTCTTCGCAATCCATTGTCCACAGAGGGGGCTCGGTGCTATCGGATGATGATCGGAATCGACAAACGCCATTACAGGGATAAACGTAACAATTTAAATCCAAACTGTGTGAGGGTTGCTGAGGATCTCCGTTGCCGTCGGCATAGTCTGTATTGAGCGAGGGCGCGAAAGAGGCTGTATGGGGAGTGGTTGTCGGCGGAGCTTGCTGGCAAGAGGATTTTGATGGCGAATATTGTTCCTGGTTTTGTCCAGGACCAGACATTATAGTGATGGACGCAAACGGGAGTCCCTGACTCGCCTGTTGTTCAATCGGGTTAAACAGCCATGAATCGGGATTCCAGTAGCTTTTCAAAAGCCAACTGACAACCACTTCTAACGGTAGCCATGCGTAAGGGTTGGAATTCAGAGGTGGGCCTTTGGTGGTCAGGATAAGTTCGTAAGCAACCAGCAGATTTGTGGCGTAAATCAGTTGCCATGAAATCATCTCAGTGATGTTTTTTTTTACTCGAATAGCGTCAGGCTTGCGGCATTTTTTTTCAGGTGGCAGATCTGATCCTGAATAGCCTTTTGTGTCGGCAATATTTGACGGGTTGCACGGTGATGCACGACGGTGGATATTTATAGTAAAGTTCTTTATTGGAGCGTCTGCATTCTGTTCAAGCTCAACAATAAAACGACTTGTCGATTCGGTCTGACCGATAACAGACAACGACACTAGCATTAATAGCAGTGCCGCGAAGAGTGAGAGTTTAATCATTCTATCCTTGTATTCGGTCTACAGAAAGACAAGGATAGATCAGGTCATGCAACGGTGTGGCCGACCGATTAGTGGATGAGGTCGCCGTCAAGGTCGACATCAACAGGTTTTCGCTTTTGATGTATTCTTGTGTGATTCGACAGATAGCAGTCTTGCAGAGCGTCTCGCACGAATAAGCGTGTTTTTCTGTCTAAAATCTTTTGAAAAAGAACCAATATTTAAAGCTAAAGATTGCTCCTGATTAATTTTGTGGAAGGCTGGGTGTCAGATCATGAGTGAAGTTATTGTCCTGATCCGCATCAACATGCTTTCGCCTTCGATGTCTCCTTTTGTGTTCCGTCAAGGCATGTGAACTATTGCAGACCTTTCCGCATGCCCTTAGTTGACCATTCTCCCCGACCACTTTCAGGTCACAGGCTTGTTGCCCGGAGTGGTATCTTCTTTTGTGATCCGACAGGATTTTAGTACTCTTGCAGATCCTACTGCACGGCTGCGACAGTCCATCCTCCCCGACTACTTGCACGTCACAGGTTCTTTGCCCGGAGTGGTGTCCGCTTTTGTGATCCGACAGGGCACCAGCATTTCTGCAGACCCTTCCGCATGGCTGTAGCCGGCCATTCTTCCTGAACACTAACACATCACAGGCTTTTTGCTCGGTATGGTTTCTGCTTTTGTGAGCCGACAGGGCTTTGGCACTCCTGCAAACTTTCCCGCATGGTCGCAGCTGGCCATGACCCTCGACTACGCTTACCTCACAGGTTTGTGGCCCTGTGTGGTTTTTTCTTCTGTGATCCGACAGGGTTCTGGCACTGTTGCAAACCTTTCCGCATCGCCTTTCCAGGTCATCTTCCCCGACAAGGGTCATTTCACAGGTTGGTTGCACACTCTGGTCTGTCGCTTTTATTGAGGTTATCCGGGAAAGATGAGTTGTGCCTGAGGCCGGTCGGGATGGTTCTGTTTTTGTTTCTTGTGTTTCTGACGTTCCCATTGAGGGGTTGGAATGGAAAGGCGTAAAGGAAATACCGGCTTGTTCTGGAAGACTGTGACCACCCAGACTGAGTAACCCTTTGATTATAACCCAATCATCAGCGGTGACAGTCGAACCCTGGAGCGTTGGTGCATCATCACTGATTGGCCCAGAAGGATTAGTAATTGCTGCCTCTGCAATCATTGAATGTGTATTATCGGGTGATGGTCGTAATCTACAAACGCCATGACAGGGATGGATGAAACAATTTAAACCCAAAGTATGTGAGTGTTGTCGAGGATCACGGTAACCATCGGCAGAGCCAAAATACAGAGACTGAATGAAAGAGCTTGTAAAATAGGCGGTGGTTTTTGGGGCTTGCTGGTCGGATGTTTCTGTTGGTTGGCCTTGCTGTTGGTAATGTCCAGCGCCAGGCGTCATAGTGGTGATCGCAAATGGGTGATCGCCCTGTGTCAAAATAGATGCCGTAATCTGTCCGTTCGGGTTAAACAGAGGCGATTTGAGGTTCCAATAGCTTTTTAAAAACCAACCAGCAGCGATAGTCATTTCCACAGATAGCCATGAATAAAGGGGGAAGTACAGGGAAGGGTCTCTGGTATTCAGGATCAGTTCGTAAGCAATCATCAGGTTTGTGGCGTAAAGCCATTGCCACGAAATCGACTCAGTATCGGTCGTCTTTACTCCGTATGTAATAAGTCTGTGTCGTTTGTCATAGGGTGGCAGGTCAGGCTCTGTATAGCCGTCTGTGTCGGTAATGTTTGACGGGTCTTCCGAAAATGTATGCCACCCGGGCTTTATAGCAAAGTTCTGTTTTGGAGAACCAGCATCCTGTGCAAGCTCAACAACAAAATGACTGGTCAAAGGTTCAGCCCGACAGGTGACAGACAATGACGGTAGCAGCAAAAGCGATGTAGCATAGATTAAGTGTTTAATAATTCTATCCTTGCATACTGGTATTCAGAGAGGAAGGATAGAACAGGAAAATAAGTGTGTTTTTCTGTTAAAAATCAAAGGCTGCACTGGGCAAAACTTCTTGAAAGCTCATATAAGCGTAGCTACTTATTTCAGTTTATCTGACTGAAGGCTGAGGTCATCTTTCTGGTTCACATCATCAGGTTTGCGTTTTCGATGTATTCTTTTGTGATTCGACAGGTCTGGAGAATTTTTGCAGACCTTCCCGCATGGCTTTGGCTGGCCATCCTCCGCTAGCACGGATACGTTGCAGGTTTTTTGCCCGCTGTGCTCTCTGTTTTTGTGAGATGACAGGGCTTTTGTATTCTTGCAAACCTTCCCGCATGGCTGCTGTTGACCGTCGTCACCGATCAGGTTTACGTCACAGGCTCGCTGTCTGCTATGGTATCTGCTTCTGTGATCCGACAGGGCCTGAGCGTTCTTGCAGAGAGCCCCGCATAACCGCTGCTGGCCATCCTTTTCGATGACTGTCTGGGCGCAGATTCGTTGCCCGGTGTGGACTCTGCTTTTGTGAACCGACAGAGCTTGTGCATTTTTGCAGAACCTTCCGCATGGCCGCTGCAGGCCATTTACTCCGACCACTGTTATGTCACAGGTTTGTTGTCTGGTGTGGTACCTTCTTATGTGATTCGACAGGCTTTTCGCATTCTTGCAGACAGCCCCGCATGGCTGCAGCTGGCCATCTTTCCACATCACAGTTGCATCACAGATTTGTTGGCCGGTGTGATCTCGTTTTTTGTGCTCTGACAAGGCTTTTCCATGCTTACAGACTGTCCCGCATAGCTGCTCCTGACCATCCTCTTTGATCACTATCACGGTACAGGTTTTTTGCCCGGTGTGGTATCTGCTTTTGTGAACCGACAGGGCGTGAGCATTCTTGCAGGTCTTCCCACATGGTCGATGTTGGCCATCTTCCCCGATCAGGGTCACCTTACAGGATTGTTGCCCGCTGTGGACTGTTGCCCGGTTTGTGCCTGTCCTGGAAAGATAAGGTGGGCTTTGATCCAATTGGGTTGATGCCGTTGCTGTTGGTAGTATTTCTGAAGTCCTGATTGGGGGGGTGAAATGGCTAAGTGTAAAGGGAATTCCGGTTTCTCCGAGAGGACTACGATTACGCAGATTGAGTAGCCCGCTGATTATAACCAAATCATCAGAAGTGACAGACGCATTCCCTGGCATTCGCACATGACCAGGTAACGATTGAGTCGGCTCTCTGTTATCGGATGATACACGGAATCGACAAACGCCCTGACAGGGATCGACGAAACAATTTAAACCTAAAGTGTGTGAGTGTTGTTCAGGCGCTTCGTCACCGTCACCAGAGTCAGAATGCAAGAGATAAGTGAAATAAACTACAGTCTGGGTGGTAGCTTGCGGAGCATGCTGGGCGGAAGAGTCTGGCGGTGGGTATTCTGGTGAGTTATGTCCAGAGTCAAGCATTGTCGTGATGGTCACAAACGGGTGGTTTCCATGTGTCAACATAGACTTTGCCTGTTGTTCAATCGGATTAAACGGCAGTGAATCCTGGTTCCAATAGCTTCTTAAAAGCGAGTCGGCAGCAAACAATACTTCTACAGGCAGCCATGAATCAGAATTTAAGTCTGGGTTAGCTTTTCTGTTGGTCAGGATCAGTTCGTAAGCAAGCAGCAGGTTCGCGGCGTAAAGCAATTGCCATGAGACAGACTTGATGATGGTTGTTTTTGCCTCGTAATAACCGGACCTGTGTGGTTTGTTATCAGACTGTGAGCATGGTCCTGAGTTGCCGTTTGTGTCAGTAATGTCTGATGGATGGCCTGACGATGTATCTGACAATGTATCGCCTGAAAATGTATCCGGGTCACGATCTATTGAGAAGGAATGTTTTGGAGAACCTGCATTCTGTTCAAGCTCGACTATTAAACTTCTTGTCAACACTTCGGCCTGACAGAAGACGGATAACGAAATTATCGGCAGCAGCAGTGCCGCAAAGAGTGAGTGTTTAATAATTCTATCCTTGCTTTCTGGTATACAGAGAGCAAGGATAGATCAAGAAAATAAGCGTGTTTTTGTGTCTTTCTTATGAAAGGACAGGTGTCAGATCAAGGGGGGCAGTCATTGTCCCGGCCTGCATCAACAGGTTTGCGTTTTTGATGTACTCTTTTATGCTCCGCAAGGGTTTGAGCATTCTGACAGACCGTTCCGCATGATCGTTTCAGACCATCCTTACCAACTACTGGAACGTCGCAGGTTTGTCGACTGTTATGCTCTCTGAATTTGTGAGATGACAGGGCTTTAACATTCTTGCAAACCTTCCCGCATGGCCGCTGCTGGCCATTTTCACCAGTTATGTTTATGTCACAGGTTTTTGGCCCGGTGTGGTGTCTTCTTTTATGATCCGACAGGGCTTGAGCACTTTTGCAGAACGCCCCACATGGTCGCCGCTGACCATCCTTTGCGACTAAGGTCAGGTTACAGACTCTTTGCCCGGTATGATGTCTTTTTTTGTGATCGGTCAAGGCGCTAGCATTCTTACAGAGTATTCCGCATGGCTGCGGGAGACCATCCTCCCTGACCACGGTTACGTCAGAGGTTTGCCGCTCGTTGTGGTGATTGTGTTTGTGATTAATCAGGGCTTTAGCATTCCTGCAGATTTTCCCGCATGGCCGCCACTGACCATTCTCCCTGATCATTCTGACTTCACAGATTTTTTGTGCGGTGTGGACGCCGCTTTTGTGAGACCACAGTGAATCTCTGTTCTTGAAGACCTTCCCACATGGCCGCTGCTGGCCATCTTTCCCGACCAGGGCCAGGTTACAAACTCGTTGCCTGCTGTGGACTGTGGCTTGCTTTGGGCGTATATGGACAAGAGGACTCAGGCTTTGACCTAATCGTGATGACCCTGTTGTTTGTTGTGTTTCTGAAGTCTCTATTGGCGGTGTTGAAAGGGCAGGCGTGAAAGAAGTTCCGGTTTCCTCGAGAGGCTCAGTGTTACTTAAATTGATTAACCCATTGATTATGCTGAAATCATCTGAGAAGGCAGACTCATTCCAGGGCGTCTGCGCATCATCAAGTGGCCATTCAGCTGCCGTTCCGCTAACTGCTCTGAATTGGCAAACACCATGACAGGGATCAACAAAACAATTTAAAGCTAAAGTGTGTGAGTGTTGTTCAGGGTCCTCGCCACCGTCGTCTGAATCAGAAAAAAGGAGGCGGGTGAAATAGCCGATAGTCTGAGTGGTGGCTTCTGGCGCTTGCTGGCCGGATGATTCTGGCGGCGGCTGTTGTGGTGGGTTGCACCCTGAGCCAAACATTGTTGTGACGGTCGTAAACGGGCGATTCTCATGCGTTAAAATAGAAGTCGACTGTTGATCAATCGGGTTAAACAGAAATGAATCCTGGTTCCAATAGCTTTTTAAAAGGCAGCCGACAGCCGCAGCCACTTCTGCAGGTAGCCATGAATAAGGGTTGGAGTTCAGGGGAATGTCTTTGGTGGTAAGGCTCAGTTCGTAGGCAATCAGTAGAGTCGTGATATAAAGCCATTGCCGTGAAATTGACTTAATGAGGTTCGTTTTAACGTAGTAACCGCAGGTTATGTCTAGTTTGTTATCAGGCTGCGTGTCTGATCTCTCATAGCCGTTTGTTTCAGCAATGTCTGAATGGCAACCCGGCAATGTATTCAGGTCAGGCTTTATAGTGAAGTTCTCTTTTGGAGAGTCGGCATTTTGTTCAAGCTCAATTATGAAATTTCTTGTCAATAATTCCGCCTGACAGACGACAGATGACAAAAGTGGCTGTAAGAGCAGTACAACAAAGAGTGAGTGTTTAATAATTCTATCCTTGTTTTCTGGTTTAAAGAGAGGAAGGATAGATCAAGAAAATAATCGTGTTTTGCTATCAAAACTTTCTGTCAGAAATTAAAGGCCGTAAAGGGCAAAATCATTATGAATGGACTGGAGTCAGATCTTTACTTATTCATTTTACCTTCTTGATGACTGAGGTCATTATTCTGGTCAATATCGGCAGGTTTGTGTTTTGGAGTTTTGTGCATCATCAGGTTGATAAGTCCGAGGCTGAAAGTGTTGGCAATAAGCACATTGGCGTTGAGCCGCTGCCGACCATCTCCCCCGACCACGCCTATGTCACAGGTCTGTTGTCCGGAGAAAAGTTTTGTTTTTGAAAACCATGACTCTGTTCAAACTTGACAGTAAAATGCCCCGTCCATTGTTCTGCATGACAGACGACAGAGAACAAAAGTAGTAACAACGGTGCTGCCACAAAGAGTGAGCGTTTAATGGTTCTATCCTTGTTTTCTGGCATACGAAGAATAGATCAAGTAAATAAGTCTCTTTTTACGTCTTTCTTATGAAAGGGCAGGCATCAGATCAAGGGCTGGGGTCATTGTCGAGGCCTGCATCAAAAGGCTTGCGTTTTCGATGTATTCTTTTATGTTTTGACAGGGTTTGAAAATTCTGACAAACCGTTCCACATAGCCGCTGCTGACCGTTTTCCCCGACCACTTTTTGGTTACAGGTTTTTTGCCCGCCGTGCTTTCTTCTTTTGTGATCCTGCAGGCTGCCAAGATTCTTGTATAATTTTCCGCATGGCTGCTGCTGGCCATTCTTCCCGACCGCAATCACGTCACAGGTTTGTTGTCCGGTATGGACTCTGTTTTTGTGATTCGACAGCACTTTGACACCTTTGCAGACACTCCCGCATGGTCGCAGTTGGCCATCATTACCGACTATGATCACGTCACAGATTTGTTGTCCACTATGGATTTTGCTTTTGTGATCCGACAGGGCTTTGACACTATTGCAAACACTTCCGCACGGTCGCTGCTGGCCATCATTACCGACTATGATCAGGTCACAGGTTCGTTGTCCACTATGGATTCTGTTTTTGTGATCCGACAGGGCTTTGGCACTTTTGCAAATAGTTCCGCATGGTCGCTGCTGGCCATCCTCCTCGACTATGATCATGCTACAGGTTTGCAGTCCGGTGTGGGCACTTCTTCTGTGTTCCATGAGGCATACAGCACTCTTGCAGACTCTCCCGCATGGTTGCTGATGACCATCCTCCCCGACTATGGTCACGTTGCAGGTTTTTCGCCCGCTGTGAACTCTGCTTTTGTGATCGGACAGGGCTTTGGCATTTTTGTAAACTCTTCCGCATGGTCGCTGCTGGTCGTCATTCCCGACTACGGTAATGCTACAGGTTTGTGGTCCGGTGTGGGCGCTTCTTCTGTGTTCAAAGAGGTGTCTGGCATTCTTGCAGACTGCCCCGCATGGCTGCTGCTGACCATCCTTCCCGACGATGAGCACTCTGCAGGTTTGTTTTTGTTGTCTGGCGTGGGCGCTTCTTTTGTGCTCCAGGAGACTTAGCGTATTCTTGCAGACTTTTCCGCACGGCCGCTTAAGACCATTCCCCAAAAACAGGGTCAAATCACAGACTTTTTGTCCTGTGTGGGTTCTGCTTTTGTGATCCGACAGCGCTTGAGCATTCCTGCAGATCTTTCCGCATGTCTGCTGCTGGCCATCCTCCCCGGGCACTGCCACGTCACAGGTTTTTTGCCCGGAGTGGTATTTGCTTTTGTGAACCGACAGGGCTTGAGCGTTCTTGAAGATCTTTGCGCATGGTTGCCGCTGGCCATTCTTCCCGACTATGGCCATGCTACAGGTTTGAAGTCCGGTGTGGTCCTTTCTTCTGTGCTTCTGGAGGTATAGAGCATTCTTGCAGGCTGTCCCGCATGGCCGCTGCTGGTCATCCCCCATGGTCACGTCACAGGTTTTTTCCCCCGCCTGCCGTTTACTTTTGTGATTCGTCAGGGCTCGTCGGCAGTGGGTATCTCCTTTAAAAGGAAAACAACCCGAAGGTGAAGTTCCAGCTAATTCAAGCGTTTCCGAAGCTTGTAATTTGCCTGTCTGGGAAAGATGAGGTGGACTTTGCCCCGATTGGAATGATTGTCTTGTTGGTTGTGCTACCGAAGTCTCTGTTGAAGGGATAGGTATACAGGAAATACCGGTTTCTTCAGGAAGACTATGACCACGTAGATTGAGTAACCCTCTAACCATAGCCCAGTCATCAGAGGAGATAGGCAAATGTCCTGACATTGGCGCATCATCATTGAGTGGCCACTTATTGGCCCCTCTGTTTTCGGGTGATGATCGGAATTGACAAATGCCATGACAGGGGTAGACGAAACAATTTAAACCTAAAGTATGCAGGATTTGTTCAGGATCCCCGTTACCGTCGCCAGTGCCAGAATATAGCGGATTAGTGAGAGAGCCTATAGGCAGAGGAGTGGTTTGTGGGGGTTGCTGGCCGGATGACTCTGGAGGCTGATATTGCGGTGGGGTATATCCAGAGCCGTAGACAGTGATGATGGACGCAAACGGATGGTCCTGCTGTTTCAACAAAGATGTCGTCTCTTGTTGTTCGCTCAGACTGAGTTGTTCCAACGGGTTAAACAGGGCTGAATCGAGGTTCCAGTAACTTTTCAAAAGCCAGCCGACAGCAACAACCACCTCTACAGGTACCCAAGAATAATTGCTGGAGCTCAGTGGGGAAGTTTTGGTTGTCAGGATCAGCTCGTAAGCAACCAGCAGATTCGTGGTGTAAAGCCAGTGCCACGAAATTGACGCAACGATGGTTGTTTTTACCCGGTAACCACTCGAATTGTGTTGTTTTTTATCAGGCCGTGTATACGATCCTCCATAGCCGCGTGTGGCAGTGACGTCTGACGGGTTGCCCGGCAATGCCGACAATGTGGGCCGGTCAGGTTTTATAGAAAATTTTTGTTTTTTAAACCCCGTATTCTGTTCAAACTCAACAGTAAAGCACCCTGTCCATGCTTTGGCCTGACTGGCGAAAGACAGCAACGGTAGCAACAGCAGTGCCGCAAAGAGTGAGAGTTTAATAATTCTATCCTTGCGTTCCGGGATATAGAGAGGAAGGATAGATCAAGAAAATAAGCGTGTTTTTTTGTCTTCCTCATGAAATGGCTGCTGTCAGATCAAGGGCTGAGGTCTTTGTCCCTGTCTGCATCAACAGGCTTGCGTTTTCGATGTATTCTTTTATGATCCGAAAGGGCTTTTGCATTATTCAAGAGCTTCCCGCATGAATACATCTGGCCATTCTCACCGACCAGGGTCGCGTCACAGATTTGTTGTCCGGTGTGGTATCTTTTTTTGTGGTTAGTCAGGGAATTGGCATTCTTCCAGGCCATTCCGCATTGCCGGGGGAGACTATCCTCTCCGACCACGTTCATATGACAGGTGTGGTACCCGCTGTGATATTTGTATTTGTGATCCGCCAGCGAGCTTGCATTCTTGCAGACCTTCCCGCATCGCCGCTGCCGACCATCCTTCCCGATCACTGTCACGTAACAGGTCTGTTCTGAGGTGTGTTGTCTTCTTTTGTGATTCATCAGGGAGTTAGGATTCTTCCAGACAGTCCCGCAATATCGTCGAAGGCCATCCTCTCCGACCACGGTCATATAACAGGTTTGCTGCCCGCTGTGGTGTTTGTATTTGTGACCCGCCAGCTTACTCTTATTGCTGCAGACTTTTCCGCATGGCTGCGGCTGGGCACCGTCTTCGGTTACTGGCAGCATACAGGTTTGTCGTCTGGTATCGCAGGCGCTTTTGTGAGTCGACAGATCTTTGGCATTCATGAAGACCTTCCCACACTTCTGTTGGCCGTTCTCGCCGATCACGTTCAGGTCACAGGTTTGTTTTCCGGTATGATATCTTCTTTTGTGATTCATCAGTGAATAAGTATTCATACAGACCGTCCCGCACGGCCGCGAGAGACCATCCTCTCCAACCATGGACATAGAACAGGTTTGTTGGCCGCGGTGATATTTGTATTTGTGATCCGCCAGCGTGCAGGCATTCTTGAAAACCTTTCCGCATGGCTGCTGCTGACCATCCCTCCCGACAACGGTCGCGTTACAGGTTTGTTGACCGGTTTTGTGTCTTCTTTTGTGAGTAGACAGGGTATCGGCATTCTTACACACCGTCCCGCATAGTCGTGTCCGGCCATCTTCCAGGACCACCGTTACGCCACAGATTTGTTTTCCGGTGTGTTCTCTTCTTTTGTGATTTGCCAGTGCACTGGCATTCTTGCAGATCTTTCCGCATTGCTGTTGCTGGCCACTTTCCCCGACCACCATCACGTAGCAGGCTCTTTGTCCGGTATGGTATTTGCTTTTATGAACCGACAAGGCATTAACATTCTTGCAGATTGTCCTGCACGGCTGCGGCTGGCCATTCTCGCCAACTATTGTTAAGCCACAGGCTGGTTGTTCGTTATTGTTTATGGCTTGTACTCTGTTTGTCCGGGAAATATGGGATGAGCTTTGATCCAATTGGGATGAGTGAGTGACTGTTTGTTCTGTTTTTGAAATCCCCGCACGGGATGTGAGATGGCTAAGCGTGAAGGAGATTTCGGATTCTTCGGGACAACTTTGATTACGTAGATTGAGCAATCCGTTGATTATAACCAAATCATCAGTGTTGACAGGTAAATGCTTGAGCGTTGTTGCATCATCAGGCTGATGCGCTTGTCGTTGGGAGGGGTTATGTCCATTGGCAAAATGAGGGTATAAGCCTTGTCCGGGGTGCGTTTCTGTGCAGTTTGACGAGATTTCCTGGTAATTCAGCGTCCATTCAGCGGGCCTTTTGCCATCGGTTGATGGTCTGAATCGACAAACGCCGTTACAGGGGTGAGCGAAACAATTTAAACTTAAAGTATGTGAGAGTTGTTCAGAGCCCCCGTTACCGCCGCCAGTGTCAGAATAAAGCGGGTTAGTGAGAGAGTCTTTTGGGAGATTAGTGGTTTGTGGGGTTTGTTTACCGGATGCTTCTGATGGCTGATGTTGTGTTGGATTTTGTCCATAGCCATACATGGTAATGAGGATCTGAGACAGATAATCCTCCTGTGTCAACATGGATGTCGTCTGTTGTTCGATTGGGTCAAATAAAGGTGAATCGGGATTCCAATAGTTTTTTAAAAGCCAACCGACAACGACAACCACTTCTGAAGGTACCCACGAATAAGGGCTGGAGTTTAGAGGGTTGTTTTTGGTGGTCAGGAGCAGTTCGTAAGCAACCAACAGATGAACCGCACAAAACCATTGCCACGAAACTGACTCAATGATGGTCGATTTAATCTCGTATCTGCCCGATCTTTGTCGTTTTTCACCAGACGGCGAAGCTGATCTTGTGCAGCCGTTTTTGTGAGCAATATCGGATGGATTGCCTGACGATGTATGTTGATTATGCTTTATAGAAAAGCTCTGGCCCGGAGAATCTGTATCCTGTTCAAGCTCGACAGTAAACCGTCCTGTCCAGGGTTCGGCCTGACAGACTGCAAACAACGAAAGCAGCAATAACAGCGGTGTCGCAAAGAGTAAGTGTTTAACAATTCTATCCTTGTCTTTTGGTTTACAAAGAGGAAGGATAGATCAAAAAATAAGTGAATTTTTCTGTCAGAGACCTGAGTTATCGTCAGGCACTGGTTTGCGTTTTCGATGTGTTCTTTTTTGACTGTAAAGGACCTGGGTCGTCTTGTCGGCCATCGCGCATGGCCGCCGCTGACTATCCTTCCACACCACTGTTACGTCGCGGTTTTTTTGCCCATTGTGGTTTTTTCTTTTGTGATCCGACAGGGCTCTGGTACTTCTGCAGACTCTCCCGCATAGTCGCTGCTGTCGATTCTTTCCGATCACTATCCAGTCACAGGTTTTTTGCCTGGTGTGGTGTCTACTTCTATGATCCGCCAGGGCGCGAGCATTCGCCACTGTCAACCCACATTGCCGTTGTTTGCCATCCTCTGTGACCACGGTCAGGTTACAAGTTTTGCGACCGGTGTGGTATCTGCTTTTATGGCATGAAAGCGCCTGAATATTCTTGCAAATCTTCCCGCATAGTCGCTTCTGGCCATCCTCTGTGACAACGATCTTGTCGCAGGCCTGTTGCCCGGAGTGGTCTTTTCTTTTGTGATCCGACAGGGCTTTAGGATTCTTGCAGACCATCCCACATCTCTGCTGCTGACCATCCTTTCCGACTCTGGTCAGGTAACAGATTTTTTGTTCGCCGTGCTCTCTTCTTTTGTGTTCCTGCAAGGCTTTCGCATTCACGCAGAGCACCCCACATAGTTGCTTCTGACCCTCCTTCCTGACCAGGACCACTTCACAGCTTCGCTGCCTGGAAGGGTCTACTCTACAGGTTAACCTGGGACCTATTGTGGCTGGGTCAACTTTTTCTACGTCGATTTCGTCTGAGTCAACCTTTTCTACGTCGATTTCGTCTGAGTCGATCTTTTCTACGTCGATTTCGTCTGAGTCGGCCTCCTCTATATTGACCTCACCTGAATCAACCTCTTCTTTATAGTTGCAGCTTCTGGTTGGGTTGCTAACAATGCTATGCGCCTGAAATAGTTGGACAGATGTACATTGGAGTTGAATGTCAGAAAAAAACTCCATGCTCTCGAAAGGCAAACCTTGTCGGAAGTCTGTAGCGTTTAGAAAATCAAAATGACCTATACAACTAAAGCAGTATCCATTAGCCAAATGAGGGCATGAACTTTGTTCAGGTAACGCCCCTGTGTGGTCTGTCGAGCTTCCAACTGAACCCAGAGGCCACCCGGCGGATGCTCTGCTATCGAATGATGATCGGAATCGACAAACGCCATAACAGGGATAGATGAAACAATTTAAGCCCAAAGTATGTGAGTGCTTTTGCGGGCCTCCTTTACCGCCGCCAGAACCAAAATACAGAGGGCTAATGAAAGAGCCTGCAGGTTGTTTGTTAGCTTGTGATGCTTGATGGCCAGATGATTTTGATTGTTGGTATTGTGCTGGGTTTTGCCCGGAGCTAAACATCGCAGTGATAGTCGCAAGCGAGTAATCTCCCTGTGTCAGCATAGAGGTCGCCTCCATTTGTTCAATAGGGTTAAGCAGGGCTGAGTCCGGATTCCAATAGCTTTTTAAAAGCTGGCCGACATCAACAAAGGCTGCTATTGGTACCCATGAATAGGGCCTGGAGCTCAAAGGGAACGTTTTCACGCCATAACTGGTGGCTCTGTATGGTTTCTTATCAGGTGGAAAGTCTGTATTCTGTTCAAGCTCGATAATAAAATGTATTGTTAACGACTCAGCCCGGGAGATGAAAGGGAAGGACAGGAGCAACAACAACGCTGCTGAAAAGAGTGAGTGTTTAATAATTCTATCCTTGCATTCTGGTCTACAGAGAGGAAGGATAGATCAAAAATAAGTGTGCTTTTCTGTCAAAAAACTTCTTGTAAAAAACCTCTGCCATAAATCAGAGGTTGCGCTGGGTAAAACCTCATTGAAGTCGTCTAATGGTCGTTACTTTTTCTTCTTACTTTCAGTTGCACTGAGGTCACCGGTCTGGTTCACATTCACAGGCTTGCGTTTTCGATGTATGCCTTTGTGATACATTAGAGCTGCATTATTCTTGCAGGCCTTACCGCATGGCCGCTGCTGGCCGTCCTCCCGGACGACGGGTTCGTCACAGGTTCTTTGCCCACTATGGATCCGGAGTTTGTGAGATTTCAGGGATTGAAGATTCTTGAAAACTCCCCCGCATTGCCCCGTTTGGCCATCCCTCCCGACGACTGTTAAGTTACAGGTCTGTTGTCCGGTGTGGGCAATTCTTTTGTGATTCTGCAGGGCTCCGGGATTCCTGCAGACCTTCCCACATGGCCTCCGCTGACCATCCATGCTGACCAGGATCACACCACAGGTTTGTTGCCTGGCATGTTTGCTTCTTTTGTGATTCAACAGAGCTATAGCATTTTTGCAGACCTTCCCGCATTGTCGCTCCTGACGATCCTCCCCGACGACGGTCAAGACACAGGTCTGTTGCCCGCTGTGGCATAGGCTTCTGTGAGTGTAGAGGGATTTTGCATTCTCGCAGATCTTCCCGCATGGACGCCGCTGGCCACCCTCCTCAACCACTGTCGCGGCACAGGTTTGTTGCCCACTATGGATTTTGCTTTTGTGAGAGATCAGGCTTTCTTTGTTCTTGCAGACCGTTCCGCATGGTCGTGGCTGGCCATCCTCTCCGACCACGATCACGATACAGGTTTGTTGTCCGGTGTGGGCAATTCTTTTGTGAGTCCGCAGGGCTTCAGGATTCCTGCAGACTGTCCCACATGACTTCTCCTGGCCACCCTCCCCGACCACTGTCATGTCACAGGTTTTTTGCCCACCGTGGCATTTGCTTTTATGACTTGACAATGACCGGACATTCTTAAAAAGCCTCCCACATGGTTGTTGCTGGCCATCCTTTCCAACTGTGGTTACAGCACAGGTTTGTTGTCCGCTGTGGGCTGCTTTTTTGTGTTCTGTCATGGCTTTAGAACTCTCACTGACCATTCCGTAGCGCCAATGTTGATCATTATTCATGGTCCCTATTTCGTTGCAGGCTTCTTGTTTGACCAGGGCTGTGGCTGTCCTTACACCCATTGAGACCGGGGCGAGCCCGTCTAAGGCAGCCCCGTCCAGGGCGACCCCGTCAAAGGCGACCCCGTCAAAGGCGACCTCGTCTAAGGCGACCTCGTCTAAGGCGACCCCGTCTAAGGCGACCCCGTCTAAGGCGACCCCGTCAAAAGAGCTGCGATTATAGGGTCGGTTGCCATCAGTGTCGTGTGTCCGAATGAGTTGTCCAGAAGTATATTGCAGTTGAATGGCGGGGGGATTATTCAATGCTTCCAAAAGTGAGTTTTGCTGGTGATGTCCAGTGCTTTCAGTCTGAGAATGACTGAGGCAACCATAGGAAGGTCTATTGGCCAATTGTAGGTATGAGCTTTGTCCGTATGTCAATTCTGTGTCGTCTGTCCAACTGTTCAGGAAATCCAGCATTCCGCTTTCGGATGATGGTCGAAATTTGCAAATGCCATTACAGGGGTAGACGAAACAGTCTAAATCCAACGTATGTTGGTATTGCTGAGGGTCTCCGTTCCCTTCCTCAGAAGAGGAAAACAGTATGCTGGTGAAATGGCCTGGAGGGCAGATGTGAGTGGCGGGGGTTTGCTGAACAGATGATTCTGATGGTTGTCCTTTTTGTTGGTCATGTTCACAGCCTGCCATCACAGTGGTGATCGAAAATGGTTGATACCGCTTTTTCAATATAACTGCCGATTGTCTTTCAATTGTGTTTAACAGCAGTGAATTGGGGGTCCAATAGCTTTTTAAAAGCCAGCCGATAGCGACAACCACGTCCACAGGCAGCCGTGTAAAAGGGGGGTAGCTTAGAGGAACGTCTCTGGTCGACAGGGTCAGTTCGTAAGCAATCAGCAGATTAGTGGCATGAAGCCACTGCCAGGAAATCAACTCATTGAGGGACATTTGAACTCCATAGCCATCTTCTCTTTGTCGTTTGTCTTCGGCTAGAGAGTCAGATCCTGCATAGTTGTTTGTGTCAGCAATGTCGGACGGGTTTCCCGGTAATCCAGGTTGGTCGCGCTTGATGGAAAAACTCAGATTTGGACAACTTGCATTCAGTTCAAGCGCGACAATAAAATGACCTTTCCAAAATTCAGCCTGACCAACGACAGAAAACGACAGTGTCATCAATATAGGTATTGCAAAGAGTGAGTGTTTAATAATTCCATCCTTGCATTCTGGTCTACAGAAAGGAAGGATAGATCAAGAAAATTAGCTTGCTTTTCTGTCAAAGAACTTTTTTTTAAAAAACGCTGTTAAAAATCAAAGGTTGCACGTGGTAAAACCACATTGAAGCCATACTGGTCGTTACTTTCTCTTCTTACCTTTCGGAGGACAGAGGTCATCCTCCTGTTCAAAGTTAACAGGCTCGCGTTTTCGATGTTTTCTTTTGTGATTCGCCAGGACTCCGGCATTTTTGCAGACCTTCCTGCATAGTCGCCGCTCGCCATCCTTCCCGACCACGGTCACATCACAGATTTGTTGCCCTCTGTGGATTCTGGATTTGTGAGATGACAGAGATTGAAGATTTTTGAGTACTACCCCGCATAGCCTCTGTTGGCCATTTTTCCCGACCACTGTTACGTTACAGGTTTGTTGACCAGTGTGAGCACCTCTTTTGTGAACCCTCAGGCTGGCAGGATTCGCGAAGACCTTCCCGCATGGCCGCTGTTGGCCATTTGTTGAGACCAGGGTCATATCACAGGTTTGTTGCCCGGCGTGGTCTCTTGTTTTGTGATCCGAAAGGGTTTTAGCATTCCTGCGGATCATCCCGCATTGCTGCAGCGGGTCATCCTGCTTGATCACCATCATGTTGCAGAATGCATTCCCGGCAGAGGCGTTTGTATGGGTTGCCACTGCACCCATTGATTTTATGGCGACTCCGTCTGAGGTAGCCCCGTCTAAGGCGACTCCGTCTGAGGCGACCCCATCCATTAAATTGCAACGATAGCAGTTTTTATTGGCAAAATGAGGGCATGGCCCTTGTCTGAGTGCTGATTCTATTTGGCAAATCAAACTCTCCACGGAATTCAGCGCTCCGCTGTCCGATGGAGGTCGGAATCTGCATAGACCATAACACGGATGAACGAAACAATTTAAATCCAACGTATGTTGGTGTTGTCGAGGACTTTCGTCACCGTCGCCATAATCAGAAGACAGATGACTGGAGAAATAACCTGAAGGGCGGGCAGGTGTTTCGGGAGCTTGCTGGTCAGATGATTCAGATGGTTGACCTTGCTGTTCATGTTTATAGCCAGGCATCGTAATGGTGATTGCAAGCGGGAGCTCATCCTGTTTCAACATAGATACCGCTTGCAGTTTAATTGGATTAAACAGCGGTGAACAGGGGGGGCAGTAGCTTTTTAAAAGCCAGCCGACAGCGACAACCACTTCTACAGGTAGCCGTTTTGAGCCTGGAGGAGCGTCTCTGGTAGTCAGGATCAGTTCGTAGGCAATCAGCAGCTTGGCAGCGTGGAGCCATTGCCAGAAGATCGACTCAATGAGGGTCGTTTTTACCTGATAATCGTCAGGTATGTGTCGTTTGTCATCAGGCGGCGAATCGGATTTTGCATAGTCGTTTGTGTCGGTGATGTCTGGCGGGTTTCCAGATAATGTGAGTTGATCGCGCTTGATAGAAAAACTCGGGTTTGGAAAACCTGAATTCTGTTCAAGCTCGATAATAAAATGTCCTGTCCATGGTTCAGCCTGACAGACGAAAGAAACCGGTAATACCATCAATAGTGTCAGAGCAAAGAGCGAGCGTTTAATAATTCTATCCCTGCATTTTGGTTTACAGAGAGGAAGGATAGCCCAAGAAAATAAGCTTGCACCCGGTAAACCTAATTGAAGCCATGTACTGGTCGTTACTTTTTCTTTTTACTTTCTGGATGACTGAGGTCATCGCCCTGGTCCACATCAACAGGCTTGCGTTTTCGATGTCTTCTTTTGTGATCCGACAGGGATCCTGCATTCTTGCAGACCTTCCTGCATGGGCGCTGCAGGCCATTCTTCCCGACGACGGTCATGTCACAGGTTTTTTCCCGAGTGTGGTATCTGTTTTTGTGAGATAAAAGAGATTGAAGATTTTTGAAATTTACCCCGCAGGGTCTTGCTTGGCCATCCTTTCCGATTAGTGTAGTGTCGCAGGTTTGTAGACCGGTGTGGGCTCTTCTTTTGTGAGCCTGCAGGGCTCCAAAATTCCTGCAGACCTTTGCACATGGTCGCTGTTGGCCATCTTCTGAGACCAGGGTTTTATCACAGGTTTGTTGTCCTGTATGGTCTCTTCTTTTGTGATTCGAGAGGGCTTTAGCATTCCTGCAGACCTTGCTGCATTGTTGCTCCTGCCCATCCTCCCCGACCACGGTCAGGCAACAGGTTTGCTGCTCGCTGTGGTAATTGTTTTTGTGAGTGTAGAGGGTTTGTGCATTCTTGAAGGTCTTCCCGCATCGCTGCTGTTGGCCATTCTTTCCGACTACTGTTTCGTCACAGGCTCTTTGCCCGCTGTGGTATTTGCTCTTGTGAGAGTAGAGGGTTTCTATATTCTTGAAAGTCTTCCCGCATGGCCGCTGCTGGTCATCCTCCCCGACCATGATCGCGACACAGGTTTGTTGCATGCTGTGGTCTCTTCTTTTGTGTTCTTTCAGGGTTTTAGAATTAATGCAGGCCTTCCCGCATGGCTGCAACTGGCCATTCTCACCGACCAGATTCACATCACAGGTTTTTTGCCCGCAGTGGTATCTGTTTTTATGACATGACAGGGCGTGAGCATTCTTACAGAGCTTCCCGCATGGTCGCTGCCTGCCATCCTCACCGATCAGGGGCATGTCACAGTTTTTTTTCCCGGTATGGTATCCGCTTTTGTGAGACATGAGGGCTTTGGCATTCTTAACGGCCGTCCCGCATTGCCTTAGCTGGCCATCCTGCCTGACCATAATCACATTGCAGACTACTTTCCCGGCAGAGGCGGTTGTATCGGCAAAATGCGGGCATGAGTCTTGTCTGGGTGTTGCCTCTGTGTGCCCAGTCGAACTCTGTAAGGAGTTCAGAGTTCCGTTGTTGGACGAATCGGACAATGGTCGGAATCTGCATAGGCCATGACAGGGATGGATGAAACAATTCGAATCCAACGTATGTTGGTGTTGTTGAGGGCCCTGGTTACCATCGCCAAAGTTGGAAAACAAAAGACTGGTCAGATGGACTAAAGGATGAGTATATGTTTGGGGGGCTTGCTGGTCAGATGATCCTGATGGTTGGCCTTGTTGTTGGTTACGTCCATAGCCAGGCATCATGGTGATGATCGCCAAACATTGATCCTCCTGTGTCAATATAGATAACACTTGTCGTGCAAAAGGATAAAACGGCGATGAATCCGGTTTCCAATAGCTTTTTAAAAGCCAGCCGCCAGCGACAATCACTTCTACAGGTAGCCATGAGTAACAAATGAAGCTTGAAGGAGCATATCTGGTGCTCAGGGTCAGCCCATAAGCAACCATCAGGTGAGTGGCGTAAAGCCATTGCCACGAAATGAACTTGATGAAGGTCGTTTTTTCTCTGCAAATGTAAGTTTGCTGTCGTTTGATATCAGAAAGCGAATCGGATTCCGTATAGTCTTTTTTTTCGGCGATGTCTGATGGGTTGACCGGTAATCTGTGTTGGTCAGAAAAGCTGCGGTTTGGAAAACCTGAATTTAGTTCAAACTCGATAATAAATCGTCCTGTCCATGGATCAGCCTGACAGACAACAAAAAACGACAGTGATATCAAAAGAGTCATTGCAAACAGTGAGCATTTAATAATTCTATCCTTGCATTCTGGTCTTCAGAGAGGAAGGATAGATCAAGAAAATGAGCGTGCTTTTCTGTCAAAGAATTTCCTTTAAAGACCCACTGTTAAATAAACTTTGTTAAAAACCAAAGGTTGTAACGGGTGAAACTTCATTGAAACGCTTTACTGGTCGTTACTTTTTCTCTTTACCTGATGGATGATCGGGGTCATTGTCCTGGTCCATATCAACAGGCTTGCGTTTTCGATGTTTTATTTTGTGATTCGACAGGACGCCAGCATTCTTGCAGATCTTCCCGCATGGTCCCGGCCGACCATCCTTGCCGACGACGGTCACGTCACAGGTTTGATGCCCGCTGTGGATTCTCGATTTGTGAGATGACAAAGAATTGAAATTCTTGAAGATGATCCCACATAGCCTTGGTTGGCCATTTTTCCCGACTACTTTTGCATCACAGCTTTGTTGCCCGGTGTGGGCAATTCTTTTGTGAACCGCAAGGGCATGAGGATTCTTGCAGACTATCCCGCATGGCCGCTGTTGGCCATCTTCTGAGACCGCCGTCAAGCCACAGGCTTGCTGCCCGCCATGGTAATTGCTTTTGTGAATGTAGAAGGCCTTTACATTCTTGCAGGTCTTCCCGCATGATCGCTGTTGGCCGTCTTTCCCGGTCACTATTGCGTGACAGATTTGTTGCCCGGTGTGGTCTCTTTTTTTGTGATTCGCCAGAGCATTTGCATTTTTTAAGACCACCCCGCATGGCTGTGACTGGCCGTCTTCCCTGACCAGGGTCAGGCCGCAAGTTTGTTGCCCACTGTGGACTCTATTTTTGTGATCCAACAGGCTTCCAGTATTTTTGCAGATCTTCCCACATGGCTGTTTCTGCCCCTTCTTACTGATTACAGTCAAGTTACAAATTCTTTGCTCGGTGTGGTATCTGTGCTTGTGAGATGACAGCGATTTAGCATTCTTGAAGACTGATCCACAAGGCCTCTGCTTGCCATCCTCCCCGACCACGTTCACGTTGCAGGCTTTTTGCCCGGTGTTGATTTTGCTTTTGTTATCGGCCCCTTCTACGCCTGTCCAGGAAAGATGAGGTTGGCTCTGAACCGAATGAGATGATTCAGTGGTGTTTTGTTGTGTTTCTGAAGCTCCTTTCAGGGGGGAGAACTTGATAAATGTAGGGGGAAAAATGTTTTCTTCGAGAAAACGATCTGGTCCAAATGGACTGTCAATGACCGAAAATTCATTAGTGATGGAAGACCAATTTCCGGATATTGACATTTCATGGTTGAGTGACCCGGCGGGGAATGTGCTAAAAGCAGCCACAGTACCCATTGAGTCTATGGATACCTCGTCGAAGGAGGCTCCTTCCAGGGCGGCTTCGTCTGAGGTGAACTCGTCTAAGACGACCCCGTCTGAGGCGACCCCGTCTGAGGCGACCCCGTCTGAGGCGACCCCGTCTGAGGCGACCCCGTCTGAGGCGACCCCGTCTGAGGCGACCCCGTCTAAAGAGTTAATGCTATTGGCCAGATGACCATTAATGTCATGCGGCTGTGGCTCAAATAATTGGTCACTATAAAATGGCGGGTAAATGTCAGAAAAATCATTCCATAGTTTGAACAGTGATTTTTGTTCGGAATGTGTAGCTTTTACAGAATCAGAATGGCCTATGCAACTGAGGTAGTGTCTATTCTCCAAATGAGTAAACAGTCTTTGTCCGGGTATTGCTTCTGGTTCAGCGGCTTGTTTTTCTGTCATTGCATCCGAAGTCTTTATCGGGGCAGAGGTCTCCCCAAAGTGTAATTCAGCTCGCTCCTTGCTATCGGTTGATTGTTGGAGTTTACATACGCCACGACAGGGATGAACAAAACAATTTAAACCCAAGCTATGCAGGTTTTGTTCCGGACTTTTGTTACCGTCGCCAGAGTTAGAGTACTGGAGACTGTTTAAATCGCCTGTAGACTGGTGGCTGGCTTGCGAAGCTGGCTGTTCCGATGATTCTGATAGCTGATATTGTTGTTGATTATCTCTGGAGCCAAACGTCATAGTGATGGCTGAAAACGGTTGGTACCTCTGTGTCAACATACATGTCGCCTCCTGTTGTTCAAACGGGTTAAGCAGCGGTGAGTCCCGGTTCCAATAGCTTTTTAAAAGCCAATCGATAGCGACAACCACTTCTGCAGGTAGCCATGAATAAGAGATGGAGTCTGAAGGTGTGTTTTTGTTAGTCAGGATCAGCTGATAACCGACCAGAAGATGACTGGCGTGAAGACATTGCCATGAAATCGACTCAATGATGGCCTTTTTTACTCCATAATCACCAGGTCTTTGTCGTTTTTCATCAGGCAGAGAATCTGATTCTGTAAAGCCATTTGTGTGGGCAATGTCTGAGGGACTTCCCGGCAATGTTTGACGGTCAAGCTTTATAGAAAAGTTCCGTAGTGGAGAACCTTTATTTTGTTCAAACCTGATAATAAACGGTTCTGTCCATGGATCAGCCTGACAGACAACAAAACACGAGAGTATCATCAACAGAGGTATTGCAAAAAGTGAGTGTTTAATAATTCCATCCCTGCATTCTGGTCTACAGAGTGGAAGGATAGATCAAGAAAATAGGTGTGCTTTTTTGTCAGGGAACTACCGTAAAAAAAACTGGACCAAAGATGGCACCGGGTAAAACCTTATGAAATGGCGGGTAGCAGATCAATCGTCCTGATCTACATCAACAGGTTTGCGTTTTCGATGTTCTCTTTTATGGTTCGATAGAGCGCTGGTACTCCAGCAGACTTTTCCGCATGGCTGCTTCACTCCATTCAACCCGACCACGGTAAAGTCACAGATTTTTTGTCCGGTGTGGTCTCTTCTCTTGTGATCCTTCAGTGCTTGAGCATTCTTGCAGACTTTTCCGCATTGTCGTTGCTGACCATTCTCTCCGAGCAGAGTCAGCTCACAGTTTTGTTGTCCGGTGTGGTCTCTTCTCTTGTGATCCATCAGGACTTGAGTATTCTTGCAGATCTTCCCGCATTGTCGTTGCTGACCATCCTCTCCGACTAATAACACGACACAGGTTTTTTGCCCGCTGTGCACTCTGCTTTTGTGAACCGTCAGGGCTCGGGCATTCTTGCATACCGCCCTGCATGGCCGCTGCTGACCATCCTCCTCAACCAGGGGCACGTAACAGGTCTGTTGCCCGGTGTGGTGTCTTATTTTGTGATCCGACAGGGTTTTAACATTTTTACAGGCTATACCACATGGCTGTTGCTGACCATCCTCCCCGACCACGGTTACCTCACAGGTTTTTTGCCCGGTGTGAACCCTTCTTTTGTGGTCCGTCATAGCGCGAGCATTCTTGCAGGCTTTCCCGCATGGCCGCTGCTGACCATCCTCTCCGACCACTGTCAAGATACAGGTTTGTTGCTCTGTGTGGCTTCTTTTTTTGTGATCATACAGGGCTTGAGCATTGTTGAAGGCCTTCCCGCATGGATGCGGCTGACCGTCATCTCCGACCAATGTCATGACACAGATTCGTTGCCCGCAGGGGTCTCTTCTTTTGTGATTCGACAGGGTTTGTTGGCAATGTCTAGTTTCTTCGGAGGGAAGACAATCCGAAGGTGAAATTCCTGTCAATCCAAGCGTTCCCGTTTTTGAGGTTCTTTGGTTTGATGTCGTGAATATAGCTACTGCTGTTGGGGGTGACTGGGAAAGATGAGGTGTGCTCTGATCCCATTGGGATGATTCTGTTGTTGTCTGGTTTGTTTCTGAAGTCTCCATCGGAGGGAAAGAGCGGGTAAGCATACAGGAAATCCCGGTCGCTCCGGGAAGGCTCCGACTTTGCAGTTTGAGTAGCCCGTTGATTATAACCACGTCATCAACGTTGACAAACATTTGCCCGGGCCTAGTCACATCATCATTGAGTGATCCTGTTTGGTCTGTCGAACTGCCTTCAGAGTTCAGCGGCCATTCGGCGGGCTCGCTGCTAAAGGATGATGACAGGAATATGCAAACACCATGACATGGATAGGCGAAACAATTTAAACCCAAAGTATGTTGATGATGTTGAGAGCCTCCGTTACTGCCACCAGAGCCATAATACAGAGGGCTAATGAAAGAGCCTGTAGGGTGATTAATTGCTTGTTGGGCTGGCTGGCCAGATGATTTTGATGGCGGGTATCGTTGTTGGTTATGTCCAGGGCCAGGCATCATAAGGGTGATCACAAACGGGGGATTTTGACTCATCTTTTTTTGTTCAATGAGGTTAAACAGTCGTAAATCGGAGTTCCAATAGCTTTTTAAAAGCCAGCAGACAGCAACAACCATTTTTACAGGTAGCCATGAATAAGGGGTTGAGCGAAGAGAAGCGTCGTTGGTGGTCAGGATCAGACCATAAGCAATCGGCAGGTCACTGGCGTAAAGCCATTGCCAGGAAGCCGACTCAATGATCGTGGCTTTTGCCTGATAACCCGCTCCGTAGCGTTCGTAATCAGGCGGCTGATCCGGTTCTGTAAAACGTCCTGTCCATGGTCTTGCCTGACAAACGACAGACAGCGACAGTAGCAGAAAAAGCGATGCCGAAAAGAGTGAGTGTTTAATAATTCTATCCCTGCGTTCAGGTCTACAGATAGGAAGGATAGATCAAGAAAATAAGCACGTTTTTCCGTCAAAGGCCTCCTCTTGAAAAGCTTCTGACAGGACTGGAGTCAGATCGTTACTTGTTCACTTTAGTTTCTTGACGACTCAAGTCATTGTCCGGTTTAACATCAACAGGCTTGCGTTTTCTATGTGCTCTTTTGTGTTCATTCAGGGCACCAGCATTCTTGCAGGCTTTTCCGCATGGTTGCAGCTGTCCATCCTCTGCGACTATTTTCACTTCACAGGTTTTTTTCCCGCTGTGGGTTCTGAGTTTATGGATCGACAAGGCTTGAGCATTGTTGCAGATCTTCCCGCATGGCTGCGGCTGACCATCCTTCCCGACCACGGGTAAATCACAGGTTTTCGGCCCGCTGTGGGCGAATCTTTTGTGATCATAATAGCTTTTGGCGTTTTTGCAGATGACCCCGCAGGGTTTTGGCGAACCATCTTCACGGATCACTGTCATGACACAGGTTTTTTGCTTGCTGTGGTCTTTTATTTTGTGATCTGTCAGCCCTCGAGCGCTCATTAAGACCCTTCCACATGGCCGCAACTGGCCATCCTCCCCGGTGACTGTCACGTAACAGGTTTTTTGCCCGGAGTGGTCTCTGCTTTTGTGAGATGACAGGGCTTTAGTATTCTTGCTGACTTTCCCGCATGGCCTTGGCTGGCCGTCTTCCCCGATGACTGTCACACCACAGGTTTGTTGTCCGCTGTGGTCTTTTCTTTTGTGTTTCGACAGGGCTTGATTATCTTTGCAGACCTTCCCGCATGGCCAATGTTGGCCATCCTCCCCGATCACGTTTACTTTGCAGGTTGATTGTCTGGTACGGTTGTTGCTTTTTTGATCCAACAGGCTTGTTAATGTTGCTGTCTGGTAAAGATGAGGTTGGCGCTGATCCAAAAGGGATGATTCAGTGGTTGTCTGCTGTGTTTCTGAATGGCCCATTGTAAGGAAAACCTCGTGCTGTTCGAGAAGGCACTGTGCAGAGGGTGAACCATTGATGACTAAAAAATCATTATCCGTGGAAGGCAAATTCCCGGATATTTGCACGTCATCGTTCAGTGACACACTGGCGTCAGTTGTATAGTTAACCCCGTCTGAGGCAGCCCACTCTGAGAGACTGAAGCTATTGAATAGTTTGTCATCCATGTTCTGAGTCTGTAGCTGAGATGATTGCCCGTAGCCCAGGATTTCAGTGTCAAAGAGATTATTCAATGTTTCGAAAATCGGCTCAACTTGAGAATCTGTAGCGCTCACAGAATTAAAATGACCTATGCAACTATGGCAGTGTCTATTCAACAAATCAGATAAAAAGCTTTGTTGGAGCATATCTCCTGTGTGGCCAATTGAAATCTCCGTAAAATTCAGCGGCGATTCAGCGAACTCTGTGCTGTCGAATGAGGGTCGGTGCTGACAAACGCCATGACAGAAATTGAAGTAACAATTTAAATCTAAAGTATGTTGATGTTGTTCGGGGTCTTCGTCACCGCCACCAGAGCCAGAGTAAAGAGTGCCACTGATAGAGCCTGCAGAGTGGGTAGATATCAGTGGGGCTTGCTGGCCATAGGATTCTGATGATTGATATTGTTGGTGCTGCTGTTGCTGCTGTTGGTTATCCCCGGAGCTGAACGTAATTGTGATGGCAGTATACGGGGGATTCCCCCGTGTCAACATAGACGTTGACTGCCGTGCGATCGGGTTAAACAGCGGTAAATCCGGGTTCCAATAGCTTTGTAAAAGCCAACCGACACTGACAACGGCTTCTACAGGTAACCATGAACAGGGGGGGGCGATTAGAGGGGCATCTCTGCTGCCCAGGGTCAGTTCGTAAGCGACCAGCAGATTCGTGGCGTAAAGAAACTGCCAGGAAATCGACACAAAGAGGGCCGTGTTTATCCTGTAAACGTCAGGTCTGTATCGTTTGTTATCCGGTGGTGAACCTGATTCGGCATAGTCGTGTGTTTGGTCACTGTCTGACAAGTTGACCGATAATGTGTGTCGATCTGGTGTCATGGAAAAGTCGTAACTTGGAGAGCCTGAGCTTTGTTGAAACTCCACAATATAAGGTTCTGACAATGGTCCGGTCTGGCCAGTGTCAGGCAATGAAAGTGGCAGCAACAGAAGTAACGTAAAGAGTGAGTGTTCAATAATTTTATCCCTGCTTTCTGGCTTACAGAGAGGAAGGATAGATCAAGAAAATAAGGGTGTTTTTCTGTTAAAGGCCTTTTGTTAAAAATCAAAGTTTGACCAGGTAAACGTCATAAAGCGGCTCTGTCGTTACTTATTCATTTTACTTTCTCGAAGTCTGAGGCGTTTCCCCTTGTCTGCATCAACAGGCTCCTAGGAGGCCGACCGAGAATAGACTGCCCTACTGCGGCGGCAGCAAATTGGTCTAAAAATCCGCTTTTGTTCGTCAAATAGCTCGCTATTCTCCTCACAAAACCGAATTTTCATCCTCAATTTTCTGCCGTCCTCGCTACGGGCGCTATTCTCGGTCGGCCTCCTAGTACTTTCGATGTATTCTTTTGTGATTCGTCAGGGCTTCAGCATTCTTGCAGGTCTTTCCGCATGGTTGCAGCTGGCCATCCTCTGTGATCACTGTTTCGTCACAGATTTGCTGTCCGGTATGATCCCTTCTTTTGTGTTCTGAGAGGGCTTGAGCACTCTTGCAGATTTTCCCGCATAGGTGCAGCTGGCCATTTTCCCTGATCACGGTTACCTGACAGATTTTCTGCCCGGTGTGGTCTCTTCTTTTGTGATCCGTCAGGCTTCTTTGACTCTTGCAGACTCTTCCGCATGGCTGCCGCTGGCCGTCCTTCCCGACCGTGGTCGCGTCACAGGTTTTTTGCCCGGAGTGATCTCTTCTTTTGTGATCCAAAAGGACTCTAATAGTCTTAAAGGCCTTGCCGCATGGCTGCTGCTGATCTTCCTTTCCGACCACTGTCACATCACAAATTTGTTGCCTTTCGCGCTCTCTGTTTTTGTGATCCCTCAGGATTCTGACATTCTTGAAGGTCTTCTTGCGTGGACGCAGCTGGCCATTCTCCCCGATCATGGTCATTTCAAAGTTTTTTTGCCTTCCATGGGTTTTGTATTTGTGAGTCGCCAGAATTGCAGCATTCTTGCAGACTTTCCTGCATGGACCCGGCTGG
Organism: Endozoicomonas sp. ALD068; assembly: GCF_049310145.1. Classification (NCBI taxonomy): domain Bacteria; kingdom Pseudomonadati; phylum Pseudomonadota; class Gammaproteobacteria; order Oceanospirillales; family Endozoicomonadaceae; genus Endozoicomonas; species Endozoicomonas sp. ALD068. The sequence goes on along the minus strand of NZ_JBLYNU010000004.1, from coordinate 4,086,722 downwards.
CCATTCTCACCGACCACGGTCGCATCACAGATTTTTTGCCCACTGTGGATTTTACTTTTGTGAGACCAGAGAGATGGGGCATTTTTGCAGAGTTTCCCGCACGGCTGTGGTCGGCCATCCTTTCCGACCACAGTCACCTCACAGGTTATTTCACCGGAGAGGGCTCTTTTTTTATGATACGTCAGGGATTGAACTTTGTTGTAAACTCTTCCGTTAGGTCTCAGTTGGTCAACCACCCCAGCCAGTGCCAGGTTGCAGGTTGGTCGCCCGGCAGGATCGTTTGCACAGGCTGCCTCAGCGCTTATTGAGTCTATGGTCAATCCTCCCAGAGGGCTGCCATCAATATCATATGGCTGAAATAGTTCATCAGAATCGCACAGGAGCTGAATATCATCAGGGAAATTATTCAATATTTCTGTAAGCTGGTTTTGTTCGCGAAGTATAGCTTCTGAAGAATCAGACTCAATCATGCAATGAAAACAGTATCCTTGAGTCAAATGTGGGCATAAGCCTTGTTCGGGTGATGCTTCTGTTTGAGAGATTTGCATTCCTGTTATTGTCTCTGGAATCTGTATTGGCATGAAGGGCCGCTCACAGTGTAACTCAGCGGTCCCGGTATTATCGGGTGACAGTCGGAATTGACAAATTCCATTACAGGGATAAACAAAACAATTTAAACCTAAAGTGTGCAAATGTTGTTGAGGGCCTTCGCCACCGCCGCCAGAGCCAGGTTGCAGAGGGCTAATGACAGAGCCTTCAGAGTGCCTGGTGGCTTCCGGGGCGTGCTGCTCCGATGATTTTGATGGCTGGTAGGGTTGTTGGTGATGCTCGGAGCCAAAAATCATTTTCATGATCGCAAACGGTTGACTCCTCTGTGCCAACATAGATGTCACCTGTTGTTCAATCGGATTAAACAGCGGTGAATCGGGGTTCCAACTGCTTTTCAAAAGCCAATTGACAATCACAATGGCGTCCAGAGATAGCCACAAATGAGACATGGTGCATGCGGGAGAGTACTTGGAGATCAGGATCAGTTGGTATGCAATCAGCAGATTCGTGGCATAGCGCAATTGCCACGAAATCGACTCAATAATGGTTGTTTTCACCTCGTAATCATACGTTCTCTGTGACGGGTTCCCCGACGATGTATTCAGGTCTCGCCTCATAGAAAAGTTCTGGTTTGGATAACCTGTGCTTTGTTGAAGCTCAACTATAAAACGACTTGTCAACGGTTTGGCCTGACAGACGACAGACAATGAAAGCAATAGCAGGGTCAGATAGAGAGAGTGTTTAATGATTCTATCCTTACTTTCTCGTATACAGATAGGAAAGTAGGTCAAAAGAATGACAGGGTAGGGATAAGATGGAGATATTTACTTGTCCCCATCATCAGGCTTGCGTTTTCGATGTACTCTTTTGTGATAAGACAGGGCCATAGCATTCTTACAGACCTTTCCACATGGACTCGGCTGACCATCCTCCCCGTGTACTGCTATTTTGCAGGTTTGTTCTCCGGAATGTTCTTTCATTCGGTGATTCGACAGGCCTTTAGAATTTTTTAATGTCTTTCCGCATGGTCGCGGCTGGCCATCCTCTCCGACCACTGTCGAGTAACAGATTTTTTGCGTGCCGTGGAATCTGCTTTTGTGCACCGAAAGGTTTTGAATATTATTGAAGGTCCTTCCGCATAGCCGCTGCTGGCCATCCTTGCCAACTATATTTGCGTCACATATCGCCTGCCCACTGTGGGCTGTTCTTTTGTGATTTACAAGGTCTATAGCACTTTTGCAAACCCTCCCGCATGACTGGCGCTGACTCTGTTCGCCAACGACTTCATAGAAACAAACTTTTGGTTTGGTGTGGTCGCTTCTGTGGTGATTTCGCAGGGATTGAGCGTTCTTGCAGACCTTTCCACATGGCCGTTTCTGACCATCTTCTGCGAACACTATTGCACTGCAGGTTTGTTGCCCTGTGTGGTCTCTGTATTTGTGATACCGAAGGGCTTGAGTATTCTTACAGACAAATCCACATGACCGCTGCTGGCCATCCTTTGTGAACACGCGAACCTTACATATTTGTTGCCCGCTATGGTCTTTTTTATTGTGGTATTTCAGGGCTAGAAGATTCTTGCACACCATTTCGCAGGGCCGCAGCTGGCCATCCTGCCCGATAACGGTTTCGTCACAGATTTGTTGATTGCTGTGAACGTTTCTCTTGTGACTCTTCAGGGCTTTACTATTTTTGAAGAATTTTTCGCATGGTCGCTGCTGGCCGTCTTCGTCGGACACTGTAAAGTCACAGTTGTGCTCAGTGCTATGGAATCTGGTTTTGTGATTTGCAAAAGCTTTGGCATTTTTGCAGGGAAACGCACATGGCTGCGGTTGGCCATCTTCACTGATCAGAGTCAGATTACAGATTTTTTCACCGCTGTGCTCTTTTCTTTTGTGATCTGACAGGGCTCTCAAACATTTGAAGACCAACCCGCATGGCCGCAGCTGGCTGTCGTCCCCGATCACCATGACCTGACAGGCTTTTTGCCCTGAGTGGTTTTTGCTTTTGTGATCTGACATAGACTTGGCATTCTTACAAATGGCCCCACATGTCCGCAGCAGACCATCCACACCGATCACGGTGACATAACAGGTTTGTTGCAGGGTGTGCTCTCTTCTTTTGTGATCCGAGAGGTCTTCAGCATGCTTGCAGAGCCTCCCGCATGGCCGCCGACGGCCATCCTCCCCAACCAGGGTCACGTCACAGGCTTTTTGCCCGGAGTGGTATTTGCTTTTGTGAACTGACAGTGCCTTTTTCCTCTTGGAGATGACTCCACATGTCACCGGCTGGCCATCCTTCCCGGTTATGGTTACGTCACAGATTAGTTGCCTGTCGGCGGGGGGGATATTGGTCGTCACGATAGTTACTGAGTCTGAGGTAAGTTCGTCTGTAAAGTTGTAGCTATTGGCAGGGCTGCTATCAGCGCCATGCATCTGTGACTGATTTGTATCTGGCTTAACCAGTTGACCATAGTCGTTTTGAGGTTCAATGGCAGGGGAATCATTCGCTGTTATGAATAGTGAACTTTGTAGGGGATTTATAGTATCTAAAGGAGCCAATTGACTGATGCAAATAAAGCAGTATCCATCAGCCAAATGGGGGCATGCACTTTGTCCGGGTGCTACTCTTGCGTATCTTGTCGGGCTTTCTTCGGGGTTGGGCCACCATTCAGCAGGCCCGAGGTTATCAGATGATGATCGAAATTCACAAACACCATGACAGGGAGAGAGAAAACAATTCAAACTCAGAGTATGATGGAGTTGTTGAGGGTCTCCGTTGCCGTCAAAAGAGCCAGAATGCAGGAGTTCAGTTAAATTGCCTGTAGGTTGGGTGGAGGTTTGTGGGGCTCGCTGACCAGATGATTCTGACGGCTGGTATTGTGGAGGGTTATGTCCAGAGCCAAACATAATAGTGATGTTTGCCAACGGGTAGTCGCCCTGTGTCAAAATAACTGCCGCCTGTTGTTCGAACGGGTTAAACAGCTGTGAATAGGGGCTCCAATAGTTTTTTAAAAGCCAGCCGACAACGACAGCTAATTCTAGAGGTAGCCATGAATATAGTTTGGAGCTCAAAGGGGTGGTGGTCAGGATCAGTTTGTAAGCAACTGTTAGATGAGAAACGTAAAGGTACTGCCAAGAAATTAACTCAATGATGGTCGTTTTTACCTCGTAACCACCTGCTACTTGTCGTTTGTCATCAGGCGGCGAATCGGGTCCTGTATAGCCGTTTGTATCAGAAATATATAACGGGTTGTCCGGCAATGTTTGCAGGTCACTTTTAATGGAAAAACTCCAGTTTGGCGAAATTGCATCCTGTTCAAACTCAGCAATATAGCTTCCTGACCATGGTTCGGCCTGACAGACAAAAGAGGACAATATTAGCAGTATTAGCAGTATTAGCAGTGCTGCAAAGAGTGAGAGTTTAATAATTCTATCCTTGCATTCCAATATACAGAGAGGAAAGATAGATCAAGAATATAAGTATGTTTTTCTGTCGAAGACACTTTGTTAAAAAACACAGTTAAAAACCAGAGGCCGCACCGGACGATATCTTATCGAATGAGCGTAAAACCCCGTACTTTGAGAGGGTGTCGCAAAAGGTCAATTAAAACGCTTCAAGCTTCAAACCGTCATCTCCGCGAAGGCGGAGATCCACTGTTCGTGGTGGGTTCCCGCCTGCGCGGGAACGACGATCTTGATATATCCTGCTGACCATACCCTTTTGCGACACCCTCTTGAGGACGGGGATGTAAGCTCGGCTTGCAAAGCAAGCCCCTTGTGCTACTTTGCTATCCGTCAGGTGTTTTTTGCGATTACGCTACCTGACAGGAGAAGTAAAATACCTTCCGCTTTCTGCCCGTGTTTGTTAACGGGGTCGCCTAGGAGCCTTATATGGTCCGCCCCGTTTTGCAAGAGCCTGTTTTGTTAATTAGCAAACAAAGATAACTGCAATCATATATACGGCCTATTCATGAGGTCTAACCCTCTGGCCCTGATGGGTATCCGCGCAACCTGGCCTTATCAGTCCGACGGCCTCAAGGGCCAAGACTCCTATCAGGTTTCAGGTTGCCGGTTTTTACCTGTTTGCCATCAACTGTACATGCTCATCGCAATCTGCGGGGGGGTTCCCCTTTGATTAAGCTTATGCTTTACTTTGCCGCTGCCGCCTTTACCTCATTATGCAGCCTTGTAAACTTCATTTCGGGTCATGATGACCCAGACAATCCGAGCCATTTTATTAGCCAGACCAACGGCGGCAACGTTGTGATTGCTGCGCTCATTAAGTTGGCTAACCCATTTTTTACAGCGGTCATCCTTATTTTTGAGGCAGTGGAGTACCGAACGTGCGCCGTGTATCAATAATGTGCGCAGGTATTTATCACCCCGTTTACTGATGCCCAGCAGGACTGACTTACCGCCTGTGGAATGCTGTCTTGGAACTAATCCCAACCATGCGGCAAGGTGTCGACCAGATTTAAAATACGTCGCATCACCAACGGCTGCCTTCAATGCTGTGGCAGTGATGGCTCCGATACCCGGCATAGTCATCATTCGACGACATTCGTCTTTTTCAGCCAGCTCCTGAATTTTCTGGTCATACTGTTGAATACGCTTGTCAAGACTGGCCAACTCTTCTGATAAACCATGTAGCAGCTCACGAGTCAGCGAATGGAGTCCATTTTCAGCATCTTCCAGAATTCGTGGAAGCTGTGCACGAACTTTACCAATACCCTGGGCAACCACAATACCTTCTTCCAATAGTGACCCCCGGATCTGGTTAACCAGGGCAGTTCTCTGATCAACCGCTTGTTGACGATAGCGGTGCAGAAGTTGCCAGGCCTGCTGCTCTGACGTTTTAACAGGTACAAAACGCATGCTGGGCCGTGAAGCTGCTTCTGCAATCGCTTCAGCATCGTTGTAGTCATTTTTGTTGGTCTTGACATAAGGCTTGACAAATTGAGGTGAAATCAGCTTGACAGTATGCCCATAGTTCTTGAATAACCGAGCCAAATAGTGAGCACCACCACAAGCTTCCATAGCGATAATGCATGGCTCCAGATTTGCCACGTACTCCAAAAGGTTCTTCCTGGACAACTTCTTTCTGATGACTTTGCTACCCTGCTCATCAACACCAAACAGGTGAAAGTTGTTCTTGCCAATATCGATACCAAGTACTGAAATAGTCATGGGTGGTTCGCTCCGGTTAATCCTGTTTAAATGGTTAACTCCATTTTGGCTCATTTGAAGCCGTTTAGGAGGGGCGGACCATCCCATTAGACCGAGAATAGCGCCCGTAGCGAGGACGGCAGAAAATTGAGGATGAAAATTCGGTTTTGTGAGGAGAATAGCGAGCTATTTGACGAACAAAAGCGGATTTTCAGACCAATTTGCTGCCGCCGCAGTAGGGCAGACTATTCTCGGTCAGGCTCCTAGACAATCCGAAAGGTAGAGCAGATTGTCGAATAAGGTGTATGCCGCTACTGGGTAAGGTATACACTGCGGTCGGGCATGACCGTCTGGTGGTAGGAATCCCCGTCCTTTAGAGGGTGTCGCAAAACTCTCTCCGGCGTGGGAACGCGTTGACTCCCGTCATTGTCGGCTTCATTCTCGTCATTGCCGGCTTCATTCTCGTCATTGCCGGCTTCATTCTCGTCATTCCCGGCTTCATTCTCGTCATTCCCGCGAAGGCGGGAATCCACACTGACTCTCCACCAGAACCATACTGCCCGGTGTCCCCCTGGCCTTGTCATCCCCGAGAAGGCAGAGATCCACCGTTGGCGCTGGATTCCCGCCTTCGCGGGAATGACGACTTCAGAGCGTGAGAACGAGCTGTTGAAGTTTTGCGACACCCTCTTTAGGGCGGGGAGGATGTCAATACCTGTTGGTTTTAGTTCTTGGAGCACTGAGGTCATCATCCTGGTTCACATCATCATGCTTGCGTTTTCGATGTCTTTTTTTGTGACTCGAGAGAGCATCAGCGTTTTTGCAGACCCTCCCGCATAGCTTTGGCTGGCTATCCTCTGAGATCAGGGCCACGTTGCAGGTTTGCTGCCCGGTGTGGTCTCTTCTTTTGTGATATGACAGGGCCAGGGCATTATTACAGGTCGTCCCACATGGCTGCAGCTGGCCATCCTCCGTGACCAGAATCGCGTTGCAGGTCTGTTGCCCGGTGTGGTCTCTTCTTTTGTGATATGACAGGGCCAGGGCATTATTACAGGTCGTCCCACATGGCCGCTTCAGACCATCCTCCGTGACCAGATTCACGTTGCAGGTTTGTTGCCGGGTGTGGTTTTTGATTTTGTGATAATACAGGGCTTGGGCATTTTTACAGGTCGTCCCGCATGGCTGTGGCTGGCCATCCTCCCCGACAAGGGTCAGTTCACAGGTTTGTTGCCCGCTGTGCTCTTTTCTTTTGTGATATGACAGGCTATAGGCATTTTTACAGATTTTCCCGCATGGCCTCTGCTGGCCATCCTCTCCGACCATAATTAGCTTACAGGTTTGTTGACCGCGATGCTCTCTGACTTTGTGATAAGACAAGGCTTGAGTATTATTGCAGACCAATCCGCATAGCCGCAGCTGGCTATCTTCACCGGCAACAGTCAGGTCACAGGATTTTTGCCCGCTGTGGATGTTTCTTTTGTGTTCCGACAGAGCTATTACGTTCTTGCAGACCTTCCCGCAAGGTCGCTGCCGACCATCCTTCCTGACCACTGATGTGTCACAGATTTGTTGCCCGGAGTGATCTTTTCGTTTGTGCTTCGTCAGGGCGTTAGCATTGTTGCAGACTTTTCCGCATGATCGCTCTTTACCATCCTCCCCGACCACAGTCACGGCACAGGTTCTGTGCCCGCTGTGGTATCTGCTTTTGTGAAGCGACAGGGCATGAGAAGTCTTGCAGACCTTTCCGCATCGTCGCTGTTGAGCATTCTCACCGGACAGGGTCAGGTCACAGATTAGTTTCTCGCTTTGTTCAGTGGCCTGCCCGGTGACTGTCCGGGAAAGACCAGGTGGCCTTTGACCCCATTGAGGTGTTTCTGTAGCGGTTTGTTGTGTTTCTGAAGTCACCATTAAGGGGGTAAAGTGAGCAGGTGTAGAGGAAATTTCGTTTTCATTGTCAGTTCCGTGCTGACCCAGAATGAGAAGCCCCTGGATTATAATCCAGTCATTAGCGCTGGCAGGCAAATTCCCGGGTATTGTTGCTTTATTACCGGGTGGTCCGATAGGGTCAGCACAAGCAGTCCATGCACTCATTGAATAGGTATGATCCGATAATGATCGGAACTTGCAAACGCCATGACAGGGATGGACGAAACAATTTAAACCCAAAGTATGTGACTGTTGTTGAGAGTTTCCGTTACCGTCGGCAGAGCCAGAATACAGGGGACTGTTGAAAGCGCTTGCAGGTTGGCTGCTGGCTTGTGGGGCCTGTTTGCCAGTTGATTGTGATAGCTGGCCTTGTTGTTGCTGTTGTTCAGAGCCAGGCACCATGGTGGTGATCACAAACCTGTGATCTTCCAATGTCAATATAAACGACATATGTATACCAAATGGTTTAAACAGCAATGAATCGGGGTTCCAATAACTTTGTAAAAACCAGCCGACAGCGACAGCCATTTCTATCAGTAGCCATGAATAAGCAGTGGGGCTCAGTGCTGTACCTCTGGTGGCCCGGGTCAGTTCGTAGGTAACCAGCAGATCAGTGGCGTAAAGCCATTGCCAGAAAATGGACTCGATAAGGGGTGTTTTTACCCTGTTACTGTTAGGTCTTTGTCGTTTGTCATAAGGTGGAAAATCTGATCCTGAATAGCTTTTGGTGATGACTGACGGTTTGCCCGACAATATAAGCGGGTCTGAGTTTATAAAAAAACTCTGGTTTGGAGAGCCAGGATCCTGTTGAAGCTCGAGGACAAAACCCCTTGTTAACGGTTCGGCCTGACCGATGACAGATAACAACAGTAGCAGCAACATTGGTGCTGCAAAGAGTGAATGTTTAATAATTCTATCCCTGCGTTCTGGTATTCAGAGAGGAAGGATAGATCAAGAAAATCAAGGTGTTTCCTTACCAAATACCTCCTGTTAAGGATCTTTACCTGTTGGCTTTGCCTTTTGGAGCAATGATTTCAACATCCTGGTTTCCACCAACAGGTTTGCGTTTTCTATGTGTTCTTTTGTGATTTGAGAGAGCTTTAGCACTTATGCAGACCTTCCCGCATTGCTGCGGCTGGCCATCCTCTGGAACCAGGATCACGTTGCAGGTTAGTTTTCCGGTGTGGTCTCTTCTTTTGTGATCCGAAAGTGCTCCAATACCCTTGCAGAGCGTCGCGCATGGTCGTGACTGACCATCCTCCCCGACTATTTTTACCTGACAGGTCCTTTGCCTGGTATGGAATCTGCTTTTATGTATTAATAGGGCTTGAGTACTACTACAGACCTTTCCACATGGCTGCGGCTGGTGATGCTCGCCGATCACAGTCAGGTCACAGGTTTGTTGCCCGGTGTGGAGGCTTCTTTTGTGATACAAAAGTAATTGACCATTCTTGCAGACCTTTGCGCATGGCCGCTGCTGACCATCCTCCCCGATCACGGTCAGGTCACAGGTTTTTTGCTCGCTATGGTTGTTTATTTTGTGAGCCAACAGGGCTTGTACATTCTTGCAGACCTTCCCGCATGGCTGCTGTTGCCCGTTCTCCCTGACTACTTTTATGACACAGGTTCTTTGTCCGCTGTGGATGTGTCTTTTGTGTTTCGACAGAGCTATGGCGTTCTTGCAGACCTTCCCGCAAGGTCGCTGCCGACCATCCTTCCTGACCACTGTTGTGTCACAGATTTGTTGCCCGGAGTGCTCTTTTTGTTTGTGCCTCGTCAGGGCAGCAGCATTGTTGCAGAATGTTCCGCATGATCGTTCCTTACCATCTTCCCCGACCACAGTCACGTCACAGGTTCTATGCCCAGTGTGGTATCCGTTTTTGTGAAGTGACAGGGCATGAGCATTCCTGTAGAACTTTCCACATGATCGCTGCTGACCATTCTCAACGCACAGGGTCAGGTCACAGATTAGTTTCTCGCTTTGTTCAGTGGCCTGCCCGGTGACTGTCCGGGAAAGACCAGGTGGCCTTTGACCCCATTGAGGTGTTTCTGTAGCGGTTTGTTGTGTTTCTGAAGTCACCATTAAGGGGGTAAAGTGAGCAGGTGTAGAGGAAATTTCGTTTTCATTGTCAGTTCCGTGCTGACCCAGAATGAGAAGCCCCTGGATTATAATCCAGTCATTAGCGCTGGCAGGCAAATTCCCGGGTATTGTTGCTTTATTACCGGGTGGTCCGATAGGGTCAGCACAAGCAGTCCATGCACTCATTGAATAGGTATGATCCGATAATGATCGGAACTTGCAAACGCCATGACAGGGATGGACGAAACAATTTAAACCCAAAGTATGTGACTGTTGTTGAGAGTCTCCGTTACCGTCGGCAGAGCCAGAATACAGGGGACTGTTGAAAGCGCTTGCAGGTTGGCTGCTGGCTTGTGGGGCCTGTTTGCCAGTTGATTGTGATAGCTGGCCTTGTTGTTGCTGTTGTTCAGAGCCAGGCACCATGGTGGTGATCACAAACCTGTGATCTTCCAATGTCAATATAAACGACATATGTATACCAAATGGTTTAAACAGCAATGAATCGGGGTTCCAATAACTTTGTAAAAACCAGCCGACAGCGACAGCCATTTCTACCGGTAGCCATGAATAAGGAGTGGGGCTCAGTGTTGTACCTCTGGTGGCCCGGGTCAGTTCGTAGGTAACCAGCAGATCAGTGGCGTAAAGCCATTGCCAGAAAATGGACTCGATAAGGGGTGTTTTTACCCTGTTACTGTCAGGTCTTTGTCGTTTGTCATAAGGTGGAAAATCTGATCCTGAATAGCTTTTGGTGATGACTGACGGTTTGCCCGACAATGTAAGCGGGTCTGAGTTTATAAAAAAACTCTGGTTTGGAGAGCCAGGATCCTGTTGAAGCTCGAGGACAAAACCCCTTGTTAACGATTCGGCCTGAGCGATGACAGATAACAACAGTAGCAGCAACATTGATGCCGCAAAGAGTGAGTGTTTAATAATTCTATCCTTGTGTTCTGGTTTACAGAAAGCAAGGATAGATCAGGAAAATAAAGATATTTTTTTGTAAAAAAATTCTTGTAGTGATCATTACCTTTTGGTTTTACCTCCTGGAGCACTGAGGTCATCATCCTGGTTCACATCATCAGGCTTGCGTTTTCGATGTATTCTTTCAGGATTCGAGAGAGCTTTAGCACTTATGCAGACCTTCCCGCATGGCTGTGACTGGCCATCTTCCCCAACCACGGTCGAGTCGCAGCTCTTTCGCCCGCTGTGGAATCTGCTTTTGTGAGTTGACAGGGCCTGGGAACTCTTAAAGATTTTTCCGCATTGCTGCGGCGGGCCATCCTGTCCTACCACTGTTAAGTCGCAGGTTTTTGGCCCGCTGTGGGTGTTTCTTTTGTGATCCAGAAGGGTGCGAGCATTCTGGCAGACCTTCCCGCATAGTCGCTGCTGGCCATCCATTTTGACCACTCTTGAGTCACAGCTTTGTCGCCCGGTATGGTCTCTTTTTTTGTGATCCGTGAGGGCTTGAAGATTGTTGCAGACCTTTCCGCATGACCGCTGCTGGCCATCCTCCCTGACTATTGTCAACTGACAGGTTCTTTGCCCGGTATGGTATCTGCTTTTGTGTATCGACAGGGTAGGAACATTCTTGTAGATCTTCCCGCATGGTCCCTGCTTGCCATCCTTTTTGACCACTGTTACGTCACAGATTTGTCGCTCGCTGTGGTCTCTTTTTTTGTGCTCCCACAGTGCTTGAGCATTGATGCAGATCTTTCCGCATTGTCGCTTTCCACCATCCTCTCCAACCACGGCCGTGTAACAGCTTCTTTTCCCGCTATGGTATCTGCTTTTGTGAACCTTCAGGGCCGAAGTACTTTTGCAGATTTTACCACATGGTCGCTGCTGACCATTATCCCCCGACAGGGTCTCGTAACAGGTTCGATTCCCGCTGTGGTCAGTGACTTGTCTGGTGCCTGTCCGGGAAAGACGAGGCGGGCTTTGGCCCCATTGGGGTGATCCTGTTGTTTGTCGGGTTGCTGAAATCGCCATTGGGAATGTGATATGGACAGGTGTAAAGGAAATTTCGGTTTCTTCGTGAGGTTTGTATTTACTCAGACTGAGTAACCCCTCGACTATAATCAGATCTTCAGTGCTGGCAGGCAAATTCCCGGGCGTTGGAACTTCATCTCTCAGTGACACTACAGGGTCAGCACATGCAGTCCCTGTAGTCATTGAATGTGTAGGATCGGACGAAGTTCGTAGCCTGCAAACGCCATGACAGGGATGGACGAAACAATCTAAACCCAGAGTATGTGAGTGTTGTTTAGAGTCTCCATTACCATCGCCGGGGCAGGAATAGAGGGCGTGGCTCATAGCGCTTGCAGTTTGGCGGGTTGGCTGTTTGGTCTGTTGGTCAGCTAATTGTGATAGCTGGCCTTGTTGTTGCCCTTGTCCAGAGCCTGGCTCCACAGTGGTGATCGCAAATATGTGCCCCCCCTGTGTCAATATAGATGACGGCTGTAGTTCAATTGGTTTAAACAGAGGTGAATCGGGGTTCCAAACAGTTTTTAACATCCAGTCGACAGCGAGAACCGTTTCTATCAGTAACCATGAATAAGCGGTGGGGGCCAGCGGTGTGCATCTGGTGGTCAGGGTCAGTTCGTAAGCAACCAGCAGGTTAGTGGCATAAAGCCGTTGCCAGGAAATCGACTCAATGATTGTTGTTTTTACTCTGTAACTGTTATTTTTGTGTCGTATACTATCCGTTGATAAATCTGGTCTTGCATAGCTGCTTGTTTCAGCAAAGTCTGACGGGTTATCCGACCATGTACTTTTGTCTGGTTCTATAAAAAAGCTCTGGCTTGGAAGGCCTTTAATCTGTTGAAATTCGACAGTAAAACATTTTTTCAACGATTCGGCCTGGCCGATGACAGGCAGCAACGCTAACAGCAACATCGATGCCGCAAATGAGTGTTTAATAATACTATCACTGCGTTCTGGTTTACAGAGAAGAAGAATAGATCAAGAAAATAAGGACGTATTCTGTCAAAGTCTCTCTGTTAAAGATCATTACTGATTCGTTTTAGCTTCTGGATGAGTGAGGTTATTGTCCTACTTATCAACAGGCTTGCGTTTTCGATGTACTCTTTTGTGACTTGAGAGATCTTGAGCATTTTTGCAGGCCATCCCGCATAGCTCTGACTGGCCATCCTCTGTGATCAGGATTTCGTTGCAGGTTTGTTGTCCGCTGTGCTCTTTTCTTTTGTGATACGACAGAGCTCCAGAGTTCCTGCATATCATCCCGCATGGCTGCGGCTGGCCATCCTTCGCAATCACGGTCGAGTCACAGGCTCTTTGCCCGCTGTGGAATTTGCTTTTGTGAGTTGACAGGGCTTGAGCACTCTTGCAGACCTTAGCGCACAAACGCGGTTGGTGATCCTCGCCAACCATGGTCACGTCACAGGTTTTTTGCCTGGTGTGTTGGCATCTTTTGTGATCCCACAGTGCTCTGCGGTTGTTGCAGACCTTCCCGCATGGTCGCGGCTGGCCGCCTTTCCCAACGACGGTAAAGTCACAGGTTTTTTGCCCACTGTGCGATTTGCTTTTGTGAATTGACAGGGCTTGAGCATTCTTGCAGACCTCTCCACATGGCCGCGATTGATGATCCTCATCAACCAGGGGAAAGTCACAGGTTTGTTGTCCGCTGTGGTATCTGCTTATGTGAACGGAGAAGTCAAAGGCACTCTTGAGGACTCTACCGCACGGCTGCTGCCGACCATCCTTTTCGACCACAGTTAGTTCACATACCTTTTGCCCGGTGTGGAGTCTTCTTTTGTGATTCGAAAAATCTTTAGCATTCTTGCAGACTGTCCTGCATGGTAGTAGCTGGCCATCTTCACCAATCACTGTCGTATAACAGGTTCTTTGCCCACTGTGGAGTCTGCTTTTGTGACTTGACAGGGCTTGAGGACTTTTGAAGACCTTTCCGCACAGCCGCAGTTGTTGATCTTCGTCTACCACGGTCAATTGACAGATTTGTTGCTCGGCGTGGAAGTTTCTTTTGTGATCCGACAGAGTTTCGTAATTCTTGCAGACCATCCCGCATGGCCTCGGCTGGCCATCCTTACCTACCACAGCTGAGTCACAGGTTTTTTTCCCGCTGTGCGATCTCTTTTTGTGACTTGCCAGGGCTTGAGCATTCTTGCAGACCTTTCCGCATGGCTGCGGTCTTTGATCCTCGCCAAAGAAGGTAAAGTCACAGGTTTTTTGTCCGGTGTGGTATCCGCTTTTGTGAACGGAGAGGGCACAGGCACTTTTGCAGACTTTCCCGCATGGCTTCTGCTGACCATCCTTCCCGACCAAGGTCACGTCACAGGTTTGTTGCCCGCTATGCAATCTTCTTTTGTGATCCGAAAAAGCTTTAGCGTTTTTACAGATTGCCCTGCATGGCAGCAACTGGCCATTTTTTCCGATCACTGTAACGTCACAGATTTGTTGTTTGCCGTGGACTCTGTTTTTGTGAAGCGACACTGCATAAGCATTCTTGAAGACCTTCCCACATGGCCGTGGCCTGCCATCTTCCCCGACAATTTTCTCTATACAGGTTGTTTGCCCGTTGTGGAATTTGCTTTTGTGAATTGACAGGGCTTGAGCACTCTTGCAGATCTTTCCGCATGACAGCTGCTGGCCATTCCCCCTGGTCACGGTAACATCACAGGTTTGTTGCCCGGTGTGGAAGCTTCTTTTGTGAGACGACAGAGAATTAGCATTTTGGTAAGCCTTTCCACAGGGGCGCAGCTGGCCATCCTTCCTGAATACGATCACTTCACAGATGTTTTGCCTGGTATGGACTCTTCTTTGGTGATTCGACAGGGCTTTGGCACTCTTTAAGACTCTCTTGCATTGTCGAAGCAGACCATCTTTCCCGACCAGCATCACGTTGCAGGTTGATTGCCCGGCAGGGGCTGGTGTATCGGTTGCCCCTGCAGCTATTGAGTTCTGGGCGACCCCGTCTGAGGCGACCCCGTCTGAGGCGACCCCGTCTTCACAATTCAGAGACCGTTCAACTGGTTCCATGCTTTTGGGAGATGGTCGGAATTTACAGACGCCACAACAGGTTTGGACAAAACAATTTAAACCCAAAGTATGCTGCTGTTGTTGAGGGTCTTCGTTACCGTCAACCGAGCGAAAATACAGGACGCTGGTGGAGTAGCCTGTGGCCAGCGTGGCATGCTGGCCGGAAGATTCTGTTGTCTGGTCTCGTTGCTGACAAGGTTGTTGGTTATGGTCGGAGCCAAACATTATAACGATGTTGGTAAATGGTTGATCCCCTTGTCTCAGGATGGATGTCGCCTCTTGATGCTTCATCAGGTCAGACAGCAGTATGCCGGGGCTCCAATAGTCTTTTAAAATCCAACCGAAAGCTATAGCCGCTTCCACCGGTAGCCATGAACAAGATGTTGAACTCAGAGGAGAGACTCTGGTGATAAAGATGAGTTCGAAGGCAGCCAGAAGATTCGTGGCGTAAAGCCATCGCCAGGAAATCGACTCAATAATGGTTGTTTTTACTTCGTAATTGTTAGTTATCTGTCGTCTATTGTCGGGTGGTAAATCTGATCTTGCATAACCGTTTGTGTCGGCAAGGCCTGAAGGGTTATCTGACCATTTACTCTGGTATGGCTTTATTGAAAAGCTCTGGTTTGGAAGACCTGCACTCTTTTGAAACTCGACAATAAAATGCTTTGTCAACAGTTCGGCCTGACTGAAGACAGATAACAACGGTAGCAGCAACAGTGCTGCAGAGAGTGAGAGTTTAATAATTTTATCCTTGGCGATCGGGTTTACAGAAAGGAAGGATAGATCAAGAAAATAAGGGTGTTACTCCATCAAAAACCTTCAATTAAAGATCATTACCTGTTGGCTTTACCTTCTGAAGCACTGAGGTCAGCGTTCTGGCTCACATCAACAGGCTTGCGTTTTCGATGTGTTCCTTTGTGATTCGAGAGATCTTGAGCACTTTTGCAGACCTTCCCGCATCGCCGCTGCTGGCCGTTTACCCCAAGCATGGTCGTGTTACAGGTTTGTTGCCCGCTGTGGTATCTGCTTTTGTGAACGGAGAGAGCACTGGCATTCTTGCAAATTTTCCCACATGGCTGCTGCTGACCCTCCTTTCCGACCAGGATCTCGTCACAGGTTTTTGGCCCGGTGTGGTCCCTTCTTTTGTGATTCGACAGAGTTCCATAACTCCTGCAGACCATCCCGCATGGCCGCAGCTGGCCATCCTCCCCAATCACGCTAGAATTACAGGTTCTTTCTCCACTGTGGAATGAGCTTTTGTGAGTTGAAAGGGCTTTAGCATTCTTGTAGATATTTCCGCATGGCCGCAGTTGGCCATCCTCCCCAATCACTTTAGAGTTACAGGTTTTTTGCCCGGTGTGGTGTCTTCTTTTGTGATCCGAAAGAGCCCGAGAATCCCTGCAGACTAACCCACATGGTCGTGGCAGGTTATTCTCCCCAATCACGATCGAGTTGCAGGTTTTCTGGCCGCTGTGGAATTTGTATTTGTGATTTGACAGGGTTTGGGCACTCCGGAAGACCCTTCCGCATGGCCATGATTGCTGATCCTCGCTAACCACGGTCACGCTACAGATTTTTTGCCCTCCGTGGAATTTGTCTTTGTGATACGTCAGGCTAGCGCTCCTGCAGACAGTTCCGCATGGCTGCTGCTGGCCATTCACCCCGATCACAGTGACGTCACAGATTTGTCTCCCGGGGTGGAAGTTTCTTTTATGAGACCATAGAGAATGAGCATTTTTGCAGACTGTTCCGCATGGCCGCAGTTGGTTGTCCTCGCCAACCAGGGGAAAGTCACAGATTTTTTGCCCGCTATGGTATCCGCTTTTGTGAACGGACAGGGCAAGGGCATTCTTGCAGACTTTCCCGCATGGCCGCTGCTGACCATACTCCCCGACTGTGGTTAAATCACAGGTTTGTTGCCCGGTATGGTATCCGCTTTTGTGAACGGAGAGGGCAAGGGCATTTTTGTAGACTTTCCCACATGGTTGCGACTTACCATTTTCCCCGATAATGGCCAAGTCACAGGTTTTTTGCCCGCTGTGTAATTTACTTTTGTGAATCAACAGGGCTTTAGCATTCTTGAAGACTCTCCCGCATTGCTGAAGCTGGCCACCCTCCCCAACTACTACTTCTACATTGCAGGTTATCTGCCCGGCAGAGGCTCTTGTCTCGGTTGTTCCTGCACACATTGAGTTCGGGGCGACCCCGTCTAAGGCGACCCCGTCAAAGACGAACTCGTCTAGGGCGAACTCGTCTAGGGCGAACTCGTCCAGGGCGAACTCGTCTAGGGCGAACTCGTCCAGGGCGAACTCGTCTAGGGCGAACTCGTCCAGGGCGAACTCGTCTAGGGCGAACTCGTCTAGGGCGACCCCGTCTAAGGCGACCCCGTCTAAGGCGACCCCGTCTTCACAATTCAACAACCATTCAGCTGGCCCCGTGCTTTCGGAAGATGGTCGGAATATACAAACGCCATAACAGGGCTGGACGAGGCAATTTAAACCCAATGTGTGCTGCTGCTGTTGAGGATCTTCATTACCGTCCCCCGAGCGAGAATACAGGACGCTGGTAAAATAGCTTACGGCCATCGGGGTCTGCTGCCCGGTTGATTCTGATCGCTGGTCCTGTTGCTGACAAGGTTGTTGGTTATTTCCAGAGCCAAACATTATAGCGATGTTGCTAAATGGCTGATTCTCCTGTTTCAGGATGGATGTCGCCTCTTGTTGTTCCTCTTGATGTTCTATCGGGTTAAACATCAGTGAATTGAGATTCCAATAACTTTTTAAAAACCAACCGACAGTTACAGCCGCTTCTACCGGTAGCCATGAACAGGGTGTGGAGCCCAGAGGTGTGAGGTCTCTGGTAATTAGGGGCGGGTCGAAGGCAGCCAGCAGATTCGTGGCGTAAAGCCATTGCCAGGAAATCGACTCAATGATAGTTTTTTTTACTCCATAATTGGGGGTTATTTGTCGTGTGTTATCGGTGGCTAAATCTGGCCTTGCATAGCCGTTTTGGCAGGCAGGGCCAGACGGGATATACGACCATGTACGCTGTTCCGGGTTTATTGAAAAGCTCTGTTTTGGAAGGCCTGCACTCTGTTGAAGCTCGACAATAAAATGGCTTGTCAACGGTTCGGCCTGGCCGATGACGGGCAATAAAGCTGACAGCAACTGCAGTGCCGCATGGAGTGAGAGTTCAATAATTCTACCCTTGCGTTCTGGTTTACAGAAAGGAAGGATAGACCAGAAAAATAAGGGTGTTACTCTGTCAATAACCTTCAGTTGAAGACCGTTATCTGTCGGCTCTACCTTTTGGACCACTGACATCATCATCCTGTTTCACATCAACAGGCTTGCGTTTTCGATGTGTTCTTTTGTGATTTGAGAGATCTTTATTATTTTTGCAGACCTTCCCGCATGGCTGCGGCTGGCCTTCCACCCCAATCACGGTCGTGTTACAGGTTTTTTGTCCGCTGTGGCAATTGCTTTTGTGATTTGACAGGGCTCGAGCACACTTGAAGACTTTTGCGCATGGTCGCGGTTGCTGATTCTCACCAATCACGGTCACGTCACATTTTTTTTGCCCTGTGTGGTATCCGCTTTTGTGAATGGAGAGGGCACTGGCATTCTTGCAGACTTTCCCGCATGGACGTGGCTGGCCATCCTCCCAGACCAGTGTCACGTCACAGATTTTTAGCTTGGTGTGGTTTCTTCTTTTGTGATCCGACAGAGCTCCATAATTCCTGCAGACCATCCCGCATGGCCGCAGCTGGCCATTATCCCCAACCACGGTTGAGTTACAGGTTCTTGGTCCACTGTGGAATGTGCTTTTGTGAGTAGACAGGGCTTTAGCATTCTTGCAGATATTTCCGCATGGCCTCATTTGGCCATCCTCCCCAATCACGTTAGAGCTACAGATTTTTTGCCCGGTGTGGTCTCTTCTTTTGTGATCCGAAAGAGTTTGAGAATCCTTGCAGACTACCCCGCATCGCTGCGGCAGGTCATTCTCGCCAATCAGGGTCGAGTTACAGGCTTTTTGGCCGCTGTGGAATTTGCGTTTGTGATTTGACAGGCTTTGAGCACTCTCGCAGACCCTTCCGCACGGCCATGATTGGTAATCCTCGCCAACCACGGTCACGTCACAGGTTTGTTGCCCTCTGTGGTATCTGCTTTTGTGAGCCGACAGGGCAGGAGGATTTTTGCAGACCTTCCTGCATTGTCGAAACTTGCCACCTTCCCCAACGACTATCATGTCACAGATTTGTTGCTTGCCGTGGAATCTGTATTTGTGGGACAACAGGGTGTGGGCATTCTTGCAGACCGTCCCGCATGGTTGCGGCTTGCCGTCTTCCGCGATCATTGTCACGTCGCAGGTTTTTTGCTCGCTATGGAATATTTTTTTGTGATACGACAGTTCTTGATTATTCCTGCAGGCTCTTCCACATGGCTGCTGCTGGCCATTCTCCCCGATCACTTTGACGTCACAGATTTGTTTCCCGGTGTGGAAGTTTCTTTTGTGAGACAACAGAGAGTTAACATTTTTGCAGACCTTTCCACATAGCTGCAGCTGGCCATCCTCCCTGAACACGGTCACGTCACAGGTTTTTTGCCTGGAATGGACTGTTCTTTTGTGATTCGACAAGGTTTGAGCACTCTTGAAGACTTTCTCGCATTGCCGAAGCTGGCCATCCTTTCCGACCACTATCATGTTGCATGCCTGCCAGGCAGGGGCCGATGTATTGGTTGCCCCTGAACCCATTGACTCCGTGTTGGCTCGATCCAAGGCGACCCCGTCTAAGGCGACCCCGTCTAAGGCGACCCCGTCTTCACAATTCAACGACCATTCAGCTGGCCCCGTGCTTTCGGAAGAGGGTTGGAATTTACAGACACCGTAACAGGGTTGGACGAAGCAATTTAAACCCAGAGTATGTTGCTGTTGTTGAGGGTCTTCGTTACCGTCACCCGAGCGAGAAGACAGGACGCTGGTAAAATAACTTATGGCCACCGAGGTCTGCTGGCCGGTTGATTCTGAGGGTTGGTCCTGTTGCACACAGGGTTGTTGATTATTTCCAGAGCCAAAGGTTATAGCGAGGTTGCTAAATGGCTGATCCCCCCATCTCAGGATGGATGTCGCCTCTTGATGTTTCTCTTGACGTCCCAGAGGGTTAAACAGCAGTAAATCGATACTCCAATAACTTTTTAAAAACCAACCGACAGCTATAGCCGCTTCTACCGGTAGCCATGAACAAGGTATGGAGCTCAGAGGCTTGGCGTCCCTGGTAGTAAAGGTCAGTTCGAAGGCAACCAGCAGACTCGTGGCATAGAGGCATTGCCAGGAAATCAAATCTATGATGGTTTTTTTTACTCCGTGATTGTTGGATATTTGTCGTTTTTTATCGGGCGGTAAATCTTGTCTTGCATGGCCATGTTTGTTGGCAGGGCCTGCACTCTCTTGAAGTTCGACAATAAAATGCTTTGTCAACGGTTCGCCGTGGCCGATGACGGGCAACAACGGTAGCAGCAACAGCAGTGCCGCAGAGAGTGAGAACTTAATAATTCTATCCTTGCGTTCTGTTTTACAGAAAGGAAGGATAGACCAGGAGAATAAGGATGTTACTTTATCGTTACTTTATCGAATGAGCGTAAAACCCCGTACTTTTAGAGGGTGTCGCAAAACTTCAACAGCTCGTTCTCACGCTCTGAAGTCGTCATTCCCGCGAAGGCGGGAATCCAGCGCCAACGGTGGATCTCTGCCTTCTCGGGGATGACAAGGCCAGGGGGACACCGGGCAGTATGGTTCTGGTGGAGAGTCAGTGTGGATTCCCGCCTTCGCGGGAATGACGAGAATGAAGCCGGGAATGACGAGAATGAAGCCGGCAATGACGGGAGTCAACGCGTTCCCACGCCGGAGAGAGTTTTGCGATACCCTCTTTAGGGTGGGGAGGATGTCAAGAAAACCTACAGTCGAAGACCATTACCTGTCGGCTTCGCCTTTTGGATTACTGAGATCATCATCCTGTTTCACATCAACAGGCTTGCGTTTTCGATGTGTTCCTTTGTGACTCAAGAGATCTTTAGCACTTTTGCAGACCTTCCCGCATGGCTGCGGCTGGCCGTCCAACCCAACTACGATCGTGTTACAGGTTTGTTGCCCGTTGTGGTATCTGCTTCTGTGAACGGAGAGAGCACTGGCATTCTTGCAGACTTTCCCGCATGGCTGCGGCAGGCCATCTTCCCCGACCACGGACACGTCACAGTTTTGTTGCCCTCTGTGGTATTTGCTTTTGTGAACCGACAGTGCCAGAGCATTTTTGCAGACCTTCTTGCATTGTCGCTGCTTGCCATCTTCCCCTACTGTTATCGCGTCACAGATTTTTTGCTCGCCGTGGACTCTGTATCTGTGGTACAACAGGGTATAAGTATTTTTGCAGATCCTCCCGCAGGGTTGCGGCTGGCCATCTTCCCCGATAATGGCCTCGTCACAGGTTTTTTGCTCGCCGTGGAATTTGTTTTTGTGTTCCGACAGGTTTTGAGCACTCCTGCAGACTGTTCCGCATGGCTGCTGCTGACCATTCCCCCCGATCACATTGACGGCACAGATTTGTTTCCCGGTGTGGAAGTTTCTTTTGTGAGACGACAGAGAATGAGTATTTTTGCAGACCTTTCCACATGGCTGCAGCTGGCCATTCTCCCCAACCACGGTTGAGTCACAGGTTTTTTGCCTGCTGTGGAATATGCTTTTGTGTCGTGACAGGGCTGCAGCATTCTTGCAGACTTTCCCACATGGTCGCGACTGGCCATTATCCCCAACCACGGTTGAGTCACAGGTTTTTTGCCCGCTGTGGAGTGTGCTTTTGTGTTGTGACAGGGCTGCAGCATTCTTGCAGACTTTCCCACATGGTCGCGGCTGGCCATTATCCCCAACCACGGTTGAGTCACAGGTTTTTTGCTCGCTGTGGAATGTGCTTTTGTGATGTTTCAGGGCTGCAGCATTCTTGCAGACTTTCCCGCACGGCTGATGACCATCCTCCCCGACCACGGTCACGTCACAGGTTTGTTGCCTGGTGTGGTAGAGTCTTTTGTGAGACGACAGAGAATCAGCATTTTTGTAGACTCTTCCGCATGGCTGCGGCTGGCCATCTTCCCTGAACACGGGCGCGTCACAGATTTTTTGCCTGGAATGGACTCTTTTTTTGTGATTACGCAGGGCTTGAGCAGTTTTGAAGATTCTCTTGCATTGCAGCAGCTGCCCGACCTCCCCAACCACTACCACGTTGCAGGTTGCCTGCCCGGTAGAGGCTCCCCTATCGGTTGTCTTTGTAGCCATTGAGTTCGGGGCGACCCCGTCTGAGGCGACCCCGTCTGAGGCGACCCCGTCTTCACAGTTCAGCGACCATTCAGCTGGCTCCGTGCTTTCGGAAGATGGTTGGAATTTACAGACACCATAACAGGGTTGGACGAAGCAATTTAAATCCAGAGTATGTTGCTGTTGTTGAGGGTCTTCGTTACCGTCACTCGAGCGAGAAGACAGGACTCTGGTGAAATAACTTATGGCCAGCGAGGTCTGCTGGCCGGTTGATTCTGAGGGTTGGTCCTGTTGCACACAGGGTTGTTGATTATTTCCAGAGCCAAAGGTTATAGCGAGGTTGCTAAATGGCTGATCCCCCCGTCTCAGGATGGATGTCGCCTCTTGATGTTTCTCTTGACGTCCCAGAGGGTTAAACAGCAGTAAATCGATACTCCAATAACTTTTTAAAAACCAACCGACAGCTATAGCCGCTTCTACCGGTAGCCATGAACAAGGTATGGAGCTCAGAGGCTTGGCGTCCCTGGTAGTAAAGGTCAGTTCGAAGGCAACCAGCAGACTCGTGGCATAGAGGCATTGCCAGGAAATCAACTCTATGATGGTTTTTTTTACTCCGTGATTGTTGGATATTTGTCGTTTTTTATCGGGCGGTAAATCTTGTCTTGCATGGCCATGTTTGTTGGCAGGGCCTGCACTCTCTTGAAGTTCGACAATAAAATGCTTTGTCAACGGTTCGCCGTGGCCGATGACGGGCAACAACGGTAGCAGCAACAGCAGTGCCGCAGAGAGTGAGAACTTAATAATTCTATCCTTGCGTTCTGTTTTACAGAAAGGAAGGATAGACCAGGAGAATAAGGATGTTACTTTATCGTTACTTCATCGAATGAGCGTAAAACCCCGTACTTTTAGAGGGTGTCGCAAAACTTCAACCGCTCGTTCTCACGCTCTGAAGTCGTCATTCCCGCGAAGGCGGGAATCCAGCGCCAACGGTGGATCTCTGCCTTCTCGGGGATGACAAGGCCAGGGGGACACCGGGCAGTAGGGTTCTGGTGGAGAGTCAGTGTGGATTCCCGCCTTCGCGGGAATGACGAGAATGAAGCCGGGAATGACGAGAATGAAGCCGGGAATGACGAGAATGAAGCCGGCAATGACGGGAGTCAACGCGTTCCCACGCCGGAGAGAGTTTTGCGATACCCTCTTTAGGGTGGGGAGGATGTCAAGAAAACCTACAGTCGAAGACCATTACCTGTCGGCTTCGCCTTTTGGATTACTGAGATCATCATCCTGTTTCACATCAACAGGCTTGCGTTTTCGATGTGTTCCTTTGTGACTCAGGAGATCTTCAGCACTTTTGCAGACCTTCCCGCATGGTCGCGGCTGGCCGTCCACCCCAATCACGGTCGTGCTACAGGTTTGTTGTCCGCTGTGGTATCTGCTTTTATGATTTGACAGGGCTCGAGCACACTTGAAGACCTTTGCGCATGGTCGTGGTTGCTGATTCTCACCAAACACGGTCACGTCACAGTTTTTTTGCCCTGTGTGGTATCCGCTTTTGTGAACGGAGAGGGCACAGGCATTCTTGCTGACTTTCCCGCATGGCCTCGACTGGCCATCCTCCAAGACCACGATTACGTCACAGATTTTTAGCTTGGTGTGGTGTCTTCTTTTGTGATCCGACAGGGCACGAGCATTCTTGTAGACCTTCCCGCATGGCTGCTGCTGACCATCCTCCCCAACCAGGGTCAAATGACAGGTTTGTTGTCCGGTATGATAGTTGCTTTTGTGAGCCGACAGGGCAGCAGCATTTTTGCAGACCTTCTTGCATTGTTGCTGCTTGCCACCTTCCCCGACGACTGTCGCGTCACAGATTTGTTGCTTGCCGTGGACTCTGTATTTGTGGAACAACAGGTTATAAGTATTCTTGCAGATCCTCCCGCAGGGTTGCGACTGGCCATCTTCCCCGATAATGGCCACGTTACAGGTTTTTTGCCCACCGTGGACTTTGATTTTGTGTTCCGACAGGTTTTGAGCACTCTTGCAGACTGTTCCGCATGGCTGCTGCTGGCCATTCCCCCCGATCACATTGACCTCACAGATTTGTTTCCCGGTGTGGGAGTTTCTTTTGTGAGACGACAGAGAATGAGCATTTTTGTAGACCTTTCCACATGGCCGCAGCTGGCCATTCTCCCCAACCACGGTTGAGTCACAGGTTTTTTGCTGACTGTGGAAGCGTCTTTTGTGAGATGACAGAGAATCAGCATTTTTGTAGAGCTTTCCACATGGCCGTAGCTGGCCATTCGCCCCAACCACAGTTGAATCACAGGTTTTTTGCCCGCTGTGGAATTTGCTTCTGTGATTTGACAGGGCTAGAGCATTCTTGCAGACTTTCCCGCATGGCCGCAGCGGGCCATTCTCCCCAATCACGGTCGAGTCACAGGTTTTTTGCCCGCTGTGGAATTTGCTTTTGTGATGTGACAGGGCTACAGCATTCTTGCAGACTTGCCCGCATTGCTGCTGACCATCTTCCCCGATCACGGAGACGTCACAGGTTTTTTGCCCGGTGTGGAAGCGTCTTTTGTGAGACGACAGAGAATCAGCATTTTTGTAGACTTTTCCGCATTGCAGCAGCTGCCCAACCTCCCCAACCACTACCAGGTTACAGGTTGCCTGCCCGGCAGAGGCCCCTCTATCGGTTGTCCTTATAGCCATTGAGTCCGGGGCGACCCCGTCTTCACAATTCAGCGACCATTCAGCTGGTCCCGTGCTTTCGGAAGATGGTTGGAATTTACAGACACCATAACAGGGCTGGACGAAGCAATTTAAACCCAGAGTATGCTGCTGTTGTTGAGGACCTTCTTCACCGTCCCCCGTGCGAGAATACTGGACGCTGGTGGAATAGCCTTTGGCTGCCGGAGCTTGCCGATCGGGTGATGCTGATGGCTGGTCCTGTTGCTGACAGGGTTGTTGATTATTTCCAGAGCCAAACGTTATAGCGATGTTGCTAAATAGCTGATCTCCCTGTCTCAGGATGGGTGTCGCCTCTTGCTGTTCCACCAAGTTAAACAACAATGAATTGATACTCCAATAACTTTTTAAAAACCAACCGACAGTCAGAGCCGCTTCTACCGGTAGCCATGAACAAGGTGTGGAGCTCAGAGTCGTGGCGTCTCTGGTGGTGAGGGTCAGTTCGAAGGCAACCAGCAGATTCGTGGCATAAAGCCATTGCCGGGAAATCGACTCAATGATAGCTTTTTTTACTCTATAATTGGTGAATATTTGTCGTTTGTTATCGAGCGGTAAGTCTTGTCTTGCATGGCCATTTTTGTTGGCATGACCTGCACTCTCTTGAAGCTCGACAATAAAATGCTTTGTCAACGGTTCGCCGAGGCCGATGACGGGCAACAACGTTAGCAGCAACAGCAGTGTCGCAGAGAGTGAGAACTTAATAATTCTATCCTTGCGTTCTGGTTTACAGAAAGAAAGGATAGACTAGGAGAATAAGGATGTTATTCTGTGAAAACCTTCAGTCGAAGACCGTTACCTGTCGGCTTTGCCTTTTGGATTACTGAGATCATCATCCTGTTTTACATCAACAGGCTTGCGTTTTCGATGGTCACATTTTTGTTGCCCTCTGTGGTATTTGCTTTTGTGAACCGACAGTGAAAGAGCATTTTTGCAGACCTTCTTGCATTGTCGCTGCCTGCCACCTCCCCCGAAGACTATCGCGTCACAGATTTGTTGCTTGCCGTGGACTCTGTACTTGTGGAACAACAGGTTATAAGTATTCTTGCAGATCCTCCCGCATGGCTGCGGCTGGCCATCTTCCCCGATAATGACCTCCTCACAGGTTTTTTGCTCGCCGTGGAATTTGTTTTTGTGTTCTGACAGGTTTTGAGCACTCCTGCAGACTGTTCCGCATGGCTGCTGCTGGCCATTCCCCCCGATCACATTGACGTCACAGATTTGTTTCCCGGTGTGGAAGTTTCTTTTGTGAGACGACAGAGAATGAGCACTTTTGCAGAGCTTTCCACATGGCCGCAGCTGGCCATTCTCCCCAGCCACGGTTGAGTCACAGGTTTGTTGCCCGGTGTGGAAGTTTCTTTTGTGAGACGACAGAGAATCAGCATTTTTGCAGAGCTTTCCACATGGCCGCAGCTGGCCATTCTCGTCAACCACGGATGAATTACAGGTTTTTTGTCCGCTGTGGAAGTTTCTTTTGTGAGACGACAGAGAATCAACATTTTTGTAGACTTTTCCGCATGGCCGCAGCTGGCCATCTTCCCTGAGCACGGCCACATCACAGATTTTTTGCCCGGTATGGACTCTTTTTTTGTGATTACGCAGGGCTTGAGCAGTTTTGAAGATTCTCTGGCATTGCTTCAGCTGCCCGACGTCCCCAAACACTACCACGTTGCAGGTTGCCTGCCCGGCAGAGGCCACCCTATCGGTTGCCCTTTTACCCATTGATTTCGAGGCGACCCCGTCTAAGGCGACCCCGTCTTCATAATTCAGCGACGATTCAGCTGGCCCCGTGCTTTCGGAAGAGGGTCGGAATTTACAAACACCATAACAGGGCTGGACGAAGCATTTTAAACCTAAGGTATGTTGCTGTTGTTGAGGGTCTTCGTTACCGTCACACGAGCGAGAATACAGGACACTGGTAGAATAGCCCGTGGCTACCGGAGCGTGCTGGCCGGATGATTCTGATGACTGGTCTTGTTGTTGACAGGGTTGTTGGTTATTTCCAGAGCCAAGCATTATAGCGATGTTGGTAAATGGTAGATCTCCATGTCTCAAAATGGATGTCGCCTCTTGTTGCTCCTCTTGATGCTCCATCGGATTAAACTGCAGTGAACTGGGGCTCCAATAGCTTTTCAAAAACCAACTGACAGCAATAGCGGCTTCTACAGGTAGCCATAAACAGGGCGTAGAGTTCAGATTGGAGACTCTGGCGGTAAAGATCAGTTCGACGGCAGTCAGCAAATTCGAGGCGTAAAGCCATCGCCAGGAAATTGACTCAATGATAGTTGTTTTTACTTCGTAATTGTTAGATATCTGACGTACATTACAGGATGGTAAATCTAGTCTTGAGTAAATGTCGATGTCGGCAACGCCTGACGGTTTATCCGACCATTTACTCCGGTATGACTCGATTGAAAAGCTCTGTTTTGGAAGACCTGAATTCTGTTGAAGCTCGACAATAAAACGACCTGTCAACGGTTCGGCCTTGCCGATGGCAGATAAGAACAGTAGCAGAAAAAGTGGTGTCGAAAAAAGTGAGTTTTTAATAATCCTGTCCTTGCGTTCCGATATACAGAAAGGAAGGATAGATCAAGAAAGTAAGCGTGTTTCCCTGTCAAAAACCTGCTATTGAAGATCGTTACTTATTTGCGTTATCTTTTGGGGGCTGAAGTCACCGTCCCGGTCAACATTTTCAGGCTTGCGTTTTCGATGTGTTCTTTTGTGATTCGACAGGGCGATAGCATTCTGGCAGACCTCTCCACACGATCGCCACTGGCCATCCTTCCCGACCACTCTAGCGTCACAGATTTGTTGCCCGGTATGGTCTTTTTTTTTGTGATCCGAGAGGGCTTGAATATTGTTGCAGACCTTTTCGCATGGTCGTTTTTTACCATCATTGCCGACCACTATCACATCACAGGTTCTTTGCCCGGTATGGTATTTGCACTTGTGATCAGAGAGGGCTCTGGCACTATTGTAGACCTTACCGCATGGCCGCTGCTGGTTATCCTCTCCGACCACGGTTGCTTCACAGGTTTTTTGTTCACTGTGGTTTCTGATTTTATGAGTCAACAGGGCCGCAAAATTTTTGCAGATCTTCCCGCATGTTCGCTGCTGGCTATCTTCTCCGACCAGTTTTATGTCACAGATTTGTTGTCCGGTGTGGTACCTTCTATTGTGATCCCGCAGGGTTTGAAGATTCCTGCAGACCTTTCTGCATGGCTGCTCCTTGCCGTCATTCCCGAGCAATGTCGCGTCACAGATTTGTTGTCCGGTGTGGTACCTTCTATTGTGATCCCGCAGGGCTTGAATATTCCTGCAGACCTTTCCACATGGCTGCTCCTTGCCGTCATCCCCGAGCAATGTCGCGTCACAGGTTTTTTGCCCGGTATGGTATTTGCCTTTGTGATCAGACAGGGCTCTGGCGCTACTGTAGCTCTTCCCGCATGTTCGCTGCAGGCCATCTTTTCCGATCACCATCAGATCACAGGTTTGTTGTCCGCCGTGGATTTTTCTTTTGTGATTCGTCAGGGCGCGAGCATTCAGGCAGACCTTTCTGCATGGTCGCCGCAGGCCATTTTCTCCGGTCACCATCAGAGTACAGGTTCTTTGTCCGCTGTGGGCTTTTCTTTTGTGATCCGTCAGGACGCGAGCGTTCTTGCAGACCTTTCCGCAAGGTCGCCGCAGGCCATCCTTCCTGACCACTCTTGCGTCGCAAGTTCTTTGCCCGGTGTGGTATCTGCTTTTGTGATTCGTCAGGACGGTAGCATTCTTGCAGACCTTTCCGCAAGGTCGCTGCAGGCCATCCTTCCCGACCACTTCTGCGTCGCAAGTTTTTTGCCCGCTGTGGTATCTGCTTTTGTGGGCCGACAGGGAGTGAATATTGTTGAAGACCTTCCCGCATGGTCGCCGTTGGCCATTCTCCTCGGCCAGCATCCAGTCACAAGTTCGTTTCCCGCTGTGGCTTCTGGCTTCACTTGTGCCTTTCTGAGAGAGATGGGGTGGGCTTTTCCCCCATTGGGATGGTTTTGTCGTTTGTTCTGTTACTAAAGTTTCCATTGACGGGGTGAAATGCACAGGCGCACAGGAAATTACGGTTTCTTTAAGAGGGCCTTGATTACGAAGACTGAGTAATCCGTTGATTATAATCAAATCATCAGAAGTGACAGACACACCCCCGGGCATTCGTAGATTATCAGGTTGATGTGCCTGAGGCTGAAAGGTTTGGCCAGAAGCCCATTGGCGCTGAAGACTATTCATTGATCGAAATCTGCAAACGCCATGACAAGGATAGATGAAACAGTTTAAATCTAATGTGTGTTGGTGTTGTTGAGGGGCTTCGTCACCATTACCAGAGCCCGAATACTGAACGCTGATGAAATAGCCTTTAGAGCGTTTAGGTGTTTCGGGTGCTTGCTGGTCAGATGATTCTGATGGTTGGCCTTGTTGTTCATCTCCGGAATCTGGCTCCATAGCAGTGACCACAAACGGGAGTCCCTCCTGTGTCAATATAGATTCAGACTGTCGTTCAATCGGTTTAAACAGCAGTGAATTGGGGTTCCAATAGCTTTTTAAAAGCCAGCCGACGGTGACAACCGTTTCTATCTGTAGCCATGGATAAGGGGTGGGACTCAGAGGGATGTCTTTGGTGGTCAGGATCAGCTCGTAAGCAAGCAGCAGGTTAGTGGCGTAGAGCCATTGCCAGGAAATTGACTCAATGAAGGTCATTTTTATGTCATAATTATACGTCATTTGACGTTCTAAATTTGTGTCAGCAACGTCTGACGGGTTACTCGCCAATTTAAGCCCGTCCGGCTTCATAGTAAAATTCTGGTTTAGAGTACTTGTATCCTGTTGCAGCTCAACTATAAAACGCTTTGTCAAGGGTTCGGCCTGACTGATGACAGACAACCATAGCAGTAACAGCGCTGCCGCAAATAGTGAGTGTTTAATAATTCTATCCTTGCCTTCTGGTATACAGAGAGGAAGGATAGATCAAGAAAATAAGCGTGCTTTTCTGTCAAATAACATTTCCTAATCCTGATCCACAACAACAGGCTTTCGTTTTCGATGTATTCTT
This sequence comes from Endozoicomonas sp. ALD068, assembly GCF_049310145.1. Classification (NCBI taxonomy): domain Bacteria; kingdom Pseudomonadati; phylum Pseudomonadota; class Gammaproteobacteria; order Oceanospirillales; family Endozoicomonadaceae; genus Endozoicomonas; species Endozoicomonas sp. ALD068. The sequence continues at coordinate 4,056,865 of NZ_JBLYNU010000004.1, read as the reverse complement.
TTGTGATTCGACAACGCAATGGCATTCTTGCAGACCATTCTACATGGCCGTAGCTCTCCATCATCCCCGATCAGGATCTCTTCACAGGTTTTTTGTCCTGTGTGGTATTTGCTTTTATGATCTGACATTGCTCTGGCATTCTTGCAGAGAATTCCGCATGCTTGCGGCTGGCCATCCTCTCTAACCACTGTCGCGTCACAGGTTTTTTGTTCGGTGTGGTCTCTGATTTTATGATTCGATAGAGCCCCGGCATTCTTGTACAGGGCACCGCATAGCCGCTGACGACCATCCTCCCCGACCAGTTTTTTGTTACAGGTTCGCTGTCCGGTGTGAACTCTACTTTTATGAGACGACAGAGATTTAGTATTCTTAGAGGCCTTCCCGCATGGCCGCTGTAGGCCATCTTCTCCAATCACTGACGCATCACAGGTTAGTTTCCTGCTGTGATCACTGGCATGCCTGATACCTGTTGAAAGATGACGTGGTTTTTTAACCCATTGGTATGATCCTGTTGTCGTTTGTTGTGTTACTTTAAAAGAGCTTTGATTTCGAAGATTGAGTAACCCGTTGATGATAATCAAATCTTCAGTGGTGGCAGATTCATTCCCGGGCATTTGCGCATTATGGTGTTGAATGTCAGGTAGACTGTTCAATGTTTCAAAAAGTGGGTTTTGTCGGAAATCCGGAGCGCTTAAAGCATCAAAATCATTGATGGATCTCGAGCAGTGTCCTTCAATCAAGTTGCAGTGTGGGTCCGGTCCGGCTGCTGATCGAAATCTACAAACGCCATTGCAGGAATAGACAAAACAGTTTAAATCCAACGTGTGTTGTTGGTGGGGGGCTTTGTCACCACCACCAGAGCCGGAATACTGAAGTCTGGTGAAATAGCTTATAGGATGTGTGGTTGTAACGGGGGTTTGTTGGTCAGAGCATCCTGATGGTTGGCCCTTTTGTTGTTCATTTTCAGAGCCAGGCATCATAATAGTGACCGAAAAAGGATGCATCCCCAGTGCCGAAATAAAAGCCGACTGTAGTTTAATTGGTTTGAACAGTGGTGAACAGAGGTTCCAGTAGCTTTTTAAAAGCCAGCCGACAGCGACAACTGTTTCTAAAGGAAGCCATGAATAAAAGCTGGGGCTCAGAGGAGTACCTTTTGTGGTCAGTATCAGTTCGTAAGTAACCAGCAGGTTGGTGGCGTATAGCAATTGCCAGGAAATCGACTCGATGATGAACGTTTTTATGCGATAACCATACGATCTTTGTCGTTTTGAATAAGGTAGAGAAGGCTCTGAATATCTTTTTAAGCCATTAATGTCTGGCGGCTTACCCGCCAATTTACGTCGGTCAGGCTTTACAGAAAAACCCTGGTTTGGAGAACCTGGATCCTGTTGGAACTCGACAACAAAACGTTTTGTCAACGGTTCGGCCTGACTAACGACAGACAACGATAGCAGCAGTGGTGTCACAAAGAGAGAGTGTTTAATAATTCTATACCTGCTTTCTGGTATAAAGATAGGAAGGATAGATCAAGAAAATAAGCTTGTTTTTCTGACAAAAACCTTTTGCTAATTCTGGTCCACATCAACAGGCTTGCGTTGTTGATGTGTTTTTTTGTGACTTGAAAGAGTTTGTGCACTCTTGCAGAGCGTCCCGCACGGCCGCTGCCGACCATCCTTACCATCCACTGCTATGTCACAGGATTGTTGCCTGTTGTGAGTGTATCTTTTGTGATCTCGCAGAGCGCCGACACTCTTGCAGACCTTCCCGCATGACCGCTGCTGACCATCATCATCGGCCACGATTGCAACACAGGTTCTTTGCCCGTTGTGGTTTCTTTTTTTGTGAAGTGACAGGATGTAGGCATTATTGCAGACCTTCCCGCATGGTTGCGGTTTACCATCCTTGCCGACCACGATTACTTCACAGGTTTTATTTTCATTGTGGTATCTAAGCTTGTGATACGACAAAGCTCTGACGCTCTTGCAGACCTTTCCGCAAGGCCGCTGCTGGCCATCCTCTCGGACCAGTCGCACCTTACAGATTCTTAGTCCGATGTGGGCGTTTCTTTTGTGATTCGACAGGGCTTTGATATTTCTGAAGACCTTCCCGCATAGCCGCTGCAGACCATCCTCTCCGTCCATGGTCAGGCCACAGGTTCTCTGTTCGATGTGAGTGTTTTTTTTGTGATCCGACAGGGCGATGGCATTCTTGCAGACCTTCCCGCATGGCCGTCGCAGACCATCCTCCCCGAGCAAGGCAAGATTACAGGTTCTTTGGCCGGTGTGGGCGTTTCTTTTGTGATCCGACAGGGCCATGGCATGCCTGCAGACCTTCCCGCATGGCCTTTCCATGCCATCCTCTGTGACCAATGTTACGTCACAGGTTTTTTTCCCGGAGTGCGACCTTCTTTTGTGATCCGACAGGGTCTTGGCATTCTTGCAGAGCTTACCGCATGGTCGCTGTTGGCCATCCTTCCCGACCACGGGCACGACACAGGCTTTTTCACCGGAATGGACTTTTCTTTGGTGATCCAAAAGGGATTTAGCGTTCTTGTAGACTCCCTTGCAATTCCATAGCTGGCCATACTGATCGACCGTTGTCAGGTTACAGTAGACTGGCGCTGCAGGAGCGGTTGTATTGACCGGGTTGTCATTAATGCCATGTGCCTGAAGTTGAATGGCAAAGGGATCATTTGACCTTTCGTTTGCCGAATCAGAATGTAATCGGAATTTACAAACGCCATGACAGGGGTGGACGAAACAATCTAAATCCAAAGTGTGTGAGTGTTGTTGAGGGTCTTCGTAGCCGTCACCGGAGCCGGAAGACAGAGAGCTGGTGAAAACGCTTGTTGGCTGGCGGCTGGCTTGCAGGGCCTGTTGGCCAGATGACTCTGGTAGCTGGCTTTGTTGTTGTGGTTGTTGTTGGTCATATCCGGAGCCTTGAATCATAGTAGCGATTACAAAGGGCTGACTCCCCTGTGTCAAGCTCATTTCTGATTGTTCATCCGGTTTAAACAGTGGTGAGTCGGGGTTCCAATAGCTTTTCAAAAGCCAGCCGACCGTGGCAATCCCTTCTATCGGTAGCCATGAATAAGAGGTAGCACCCAGAGGAGAGGCTTTGCTGGTCAAGGTTTCAGCCTGACAGGCGACAGTCAGCGAAAGTAGTAGCAGATGTGCCGCAAAGAGTGAGTATTTAATGATTTTATCCTTGTCTTCGGATATACAGAGAGGAAGGATAGATCAAGAAAGTAAGCGTGGTTTTCTGTCGAAAACTTTTTGCCAAAGGTGGTTACTTATTCACATTACCTTATGGAGGACTGAGACTGTCTTTATGGTCCGCATCAACAGGCTTGCGTTTTCGATGTGTTCTCTTGTGCTCAGACAGGGTTTTGGCATTCTTGTAAACTTTTCTACATGGCCGCTGTTGACCATCCTCCCCGACTATCATAACATCACAGGTTTGTTGCCCGGTGTGGCCGTTTTTTTTGTGATCCGCAAGGATCGACTTATTCTTATAGATCTTCCCGCATGGTCGTCGCTGGCCATCTTCCCCGACTATCATTACGTCACAGGTTTGTTGCCCTGCGTGGGTATTTCTTTTGTGATTACAAAGGGCTCGGCGATTCTTGCAAACTCTTCCGCATGGCCGTCGCATGCCATCCTTACCGACCATCATAACGTCACAGGTTTGTTGCCCGGAGTGAGTGTCTCTTTTGTGCTCCTGTAGAACGCAGGCACTCTTGCAGGCTTTCCCGCATGGCCGCTCCTGGCCATCCTCATCGGTCACGATCACATCACAGGTTTTTTGCTCGCTGTGATTTCTTTTTTTGTGATCTGACAGGGTACAGGCATTCTTGCAAACCTTTCCGCATGGCCGTCGCTGGCCATCCTCCCGGACCATCATAACGTCGCAGGTTTGTTGTCCGGTGTGGGTGCTTCTTTTGTGATACTGCAGAGCGCCGACATTCTTGCAGACCGTTCCGCAAGGTCGCGGCTGGCCATCTTCTGAGACCATGGTTACGTCACAGGTTTTTTTCCCGGTGTGTTGTTTGAATTTATGACATGAGAGGGAGCCAGCACTATTGCAGAGTTTCCCGCATGGCTGCGGCTGACCATCCTCCCCGACCACGATTACATCACAGATTCTTTGCCCGGTGTGGGCGCTTTTTTTGTGAGTCAACAGGGCGCTGGCATTCATGCAGACCTTTCCGCATGGCCGCTCCTGACCATCCTCTGTGACCATTATGACTGCACAGATTTGTTGCCCGGTATGGGCCTTTTTTTTGTGACCCGACAGGGCATCGGCATTTTTCCAGACCTCCCCGCATGGTCGCAGTCGGCCATCCTCCGCGATCACGGGTGCGAGACAGGTTTTTTTGCCGGTGTGGAATTTTTTTTGGTGATTCAAAAGGGATTGAGCACTCTTGTAGACTTTCTCGCAATTCCGTAGCTGACCATCCTCATCAAGTCTTGTCAGGTTACAGGGGACTGGCACCGGAGCGGTTGTATTGACCGAATTGCGGTCAATGTCATGTACTTGAAAAATTTGGCCAGAAGCGCATTGGAGTTGAATGACAAAGAGATTATTTGATGTTTCATTTGCAGAATCAGAATGCCAGTTGCAACGATAGCAGAGACAATTATGGGGGCAGGGGTTTTGTCCGGGTGTTGCTCCTGTTGGGTTTGCCAGACTTTCTTCAGAATTCAGCGACCTTTCAGCTGGCCCCATGTTTTCGGAAGATGGTCGGAATTTACAAACGCCATGACAGGGGTGAACGAAACAATCTAAACCTAAAGTATGTGCGTGTTGTTGAGGGTCTTCGTAGCCGTCACCGGAGCCAGCAGACAGAGGGCTGGTGAAAGCACTTGTTGGTCGGCCTTTGGCTTGTTGGCCTGATGACTCTGGTGACTGGCTTTGCTGTTGTGGCTGTTGCTGTGGTTGTTGTTGGTCATAGCCGGAGCCGTGCATCATAGTAGTGATCGCAAAGGGCTGATTCCCCTGTGTCAACCTGATTTCTGATTGCTCAATCGGTTTAAACAGAAGTGAGTCGGGGCTCCAATAGCTTTTCAAAAGCCAGCCGACAGTGACAATCCCTTCTACCGGTAGCCATAAATAAGAGGTAGCACTCAGAGGAGGGGCTTTGCTGGTCATGATCAGTTCGAAGACAACAAGCAAATTCGTGGCGTAAAGCAACTGCCATGAAATCGACTCAGTGAGGGTTGTTTTTTCTTCGTAACTAAAAAAGTACTGTCGTTTATAGTCGGAGGATAAATCTGGTCTTTTAAAACCGTTTTTGTCGGTAATATCTGACGTGCTATACGGCAGTGAACGTTGGTCTTTTTTTATAGAAAAACTCTGGTTTGAAAAAACTGAATCTTGTTTAAGTTCCACAATAAAACGCCTGGTCAAGGTTTCTGGCTGACAGGCGACAGTCAGCGAAAGTAGCAGCAGAGGTGCCGCTAAGAGTGAGTATTTAATGACTTTATCCTTGCCTCCGGGTATACAGACAGGAAGGATAGATCAAGAAAGTGAGTTTTTTTTCTTTCAAAAACCTTCTGCTAAAGGTCGTTATTTATTTACTTTATCTTATGGAGGGTTGAGACTGTCTTTCTGGTTCACATCAACAGGCTTGCGTTTTCGATGTGTTCTTTTGTGCGCAGTCAGGGTTTTGGCATTCTTGTAAACCTTTCCACATGGCCGCTGTTGACCTTCCTCACCGACTATCATAGCGTCACAGGTTTGTTGCCCGGTGTGAACGTTTTTTTTGTGATCCGCAAGGACCGACTTATTCTTATAGACCTTCCCGCATGGTCGTCGCTGGCCATCCTCCCCGACTATCATAAGGTCACAGGTCTGTTGCTCGCCGTGGGCATTTCTTTTGTGATTACGAAGGACTCGGCTATTCTTGCAAACTGTTCCGCATGGCCGTCGCTCACCACCCTCCCCAACCATATTAACGACACAGGTTTGTTGCCCGGTGTGAGCGTTTTTTTTATGATACTCCAGAGCGTTGACATTCTGGAAGACTATGCCGCATGTCCGAGGTTGGCCATTTTCCCCAGTCACGGTTACTTCACAGGTTTGTTGCCCGGAGTGGTATCTTCTTTGGTGATTCATCATGGCAGGACTCTTGCAGATCGTCATGCATGGCCGTTGCTGGCCATCCTCCCCGGCCATCATAAGGTTACAGGTTTGTTGCTCGGTGTGAGCGCTTTTTTTGTGATACCGCAGAGCGTTGACATTCGTGCAGATCTTCCCGCATGGCTGCTGCTGGCCATCCTTATCGGCAATGAGCATACTGCAGGTTTTTTGCCCGCTGTGGTATCCAAGCTTGTGAGACGACAAGGACCTGGCGCTCTTGCAGACTCTTCCGCAGGGTCGCTGCAGGCCATCCTCCCCGACAACGGTTAAGACACAGGTTTTTTGTCCGCTGTGGTGATCGAATTTATGACACGAGAGAATTTGAGCAGTCTTGCAGAGAGTCCCACATGGCTGCGGTTGACCATCGTTCCCGACTATCATAACTTCACAGATTTGTTGCCCGCTGTGGGCGTTTTTTTTGTGAGCCGACAGGGCGTAGGCATTTATGCAGACCGTCCCGCATGGTTGTGGTTTATCATCCTTGCCGACCACAATGACTTCACAGGTTTTTTGCCCGCTATGATATCCAAGCTTATGAGACGACAAGGCTTTGGCGCTCTTGCAGATCGTTCCGCAAGGTCGCTGCTGGCCATCCTCTCCGACCAGGGTTGAGTCACAGGTTTTTTGCCCGCTGTGTTGATTGAACTTATGAGAAGAGAGAGAGTGATTGCTGTTGCAGAGTTTCCCGCATGGCCGCAGCTGACCATCCTCACCGACCACGGTTACATCACAGGTTCTTTGCCCGGTGTGGGCGCTGTTTTTGTGACTCGACAGAGCGCTGGCATTCTTGCAGAACTTCCCGCATGGTTGCGGTTTACCCTCTTTGCCGACCACAATGACTGCACAGGTTTTTTGCCCGCTGTGGTATCCAAGCTTGTGGTCTGACAAGGCTTTGGCGCTCTTGCAGACCGTTCCGCAAGGCCTCTGTTGGCCACTCTCTCCGACTACGGTCACATCACAGGTTCTTTGCATGTCGTGAGCTCTCTTTTTGTGATTCGTCAGGGAGTTGGCGCTCATGCAGACCCTTCCGCATGGCCGTTCCTGACCATCCTTTGTGACCATTATGACTTCACAGGTTTTCTGCCCGGTGTGCGTTCTTCTTTTGTGGCTCGACAGGGCACCGGCATTTTTCCAGACCTTCCCGCATGGTCGCAGCCGACCATCCTGCCCGACCACGGGCGCGAGACAGGTTTTTTTACCGCTGTGAACTTGTTTTTTGTGATTCAAAAGGGATTGAGCACTCTTGTAGACTTTCTCGCAATTTCGTAAGTGGTCATCCTCATCGACCATTGTCAGGTTACAGGCGAATTGCTCTGCAGGGGCGGTTGTATTATCCGGGTTATCATCAATGTCATGTACCTGGAATAGTTGGCCAGAAGCGCATTGGAGTTGAATAGCAAAGGGATCCTTTGATGTTTCATTTGCAGGATCAGAATGCCTGGTGCAACGATAGCAGAGACAATTATGGGGGCACGGGTTTTGTCCGGGTGTTGCTACTGTGAGGCTTGTCAGACTTTCTTCAGAATTCAGCGACCTTTCAGTTGGCTCCATTTTTTCGGAAGATGGTCGGAGTTTACAAACACCATGACAGGGGTGGACGAAACAATCTAAACCCAAAGTATGTGCGTTTTGTTGAGGGTCTCCGAAGCCGTCACCGAAGCCAGAAGAAAGAGGGCTGGTAAAAGCACTTGTTGGCTGGCAGTTGGCTTGTGGGGCTTGTTGGCCAGATGACTCTGGTAGGTGGCTTTGTGGTTGCTGTTGGTCATAGCCGGAGCCGTGCATCATAGTAGTGATCGCAAAGGGCTGATTCCCCTGTGTCAACCTGATTTCTGATTGTTCAATCGGTTTAAACAGTGCTGAGTCGGGGTTCCAATAGCTTTTCAAAAGCCAGCCGACAGTAACAATCCCTTCTATCGGTAGCCATGAATAAGAGGTAGCACTCAGAGGAGGGGCTTTGCTGGTCATGATCAGTTCGAAGGCAACCTGCAAATTCGTGGCGTAAAGCAAATGCCAGGAAATCGACTCAATGAGGGTTGTTTTTACTTCGTAACTAAAAAAATTCTGTCGTTTATAATCAGGGTCTAAATCTGGTGTTTTAAAGCCGTTTTTGTTCGCAATATCTGACGAATTATCCGACAGTGAACGTTGGTCTGGCTTGATAGAATAACTCTGGTTTGAAAAAGCGGCATCCTGCTGAAGCTCGACAATATAATGTCTGGTCAAGGTTTCAGCCTGACAGGCGACAGTCAGCGAAAGTAGCAGCAGAGGTGCCGCAAAGAGTGAGTATTTAATGATTTTATCCTTGCCTCCACATATACAGAAAGGAAGGATAGATCAAGAAAGTAAGCGTGTTTTTCTGTTAAAAACCTTCTGCTAAAGTTGTTTACTTAATCACATTACCTTATGGAGTGCTGAGAGTGTCTTTCTGGTTTGTATCAACAGGCTTGCGTTTTCGATGGGTTCTTTTGTGCTTAGAAAAGGTGTTTACATTCTTGTAAACCTTTCCACAAGGCTGCGGCTGACCATCCTCTCCGACCATGGTCACATCACAGGTTTGTTGCCCGGTGTGGGCGCTCCTTCTGTGACCCGACAGAGTTCGTTTATTCTTGCAGACGGTTCCGCAAGGTCGTTGCTGGCCATCCTCGCTGACCAATATAGCGTTGCAGGTTTGTTGTCCGCAGTGGTATCTGCTTTTGTGACATGACAGGTCTTGAACACTCTTGCAGACTTTTCCGCATGGCCGCTGCTGGCGATCCTCATCGGCCACGATCACATCGCAGGTTTTTTGCTCGCTGTGGTGTCTTTGTTTGTGACTCGACAGGATATAGGCATTTTTGCAGACCCTCCCGCATGGTTGCTGTTTACCATCCTCGCCGATCACGATTACTTCACAGATTTTTTGCCCGCTGTGGTATCCACGCTTGTGATCTGACAAGGCTTTGTTGCTCTTGCAGACCGTTCCGCATGGCCACTGCCGACCATCCTCTCTGACCAGGGGCATGTCGCAGGTTTTTTGCCCGGTGTGTCGACTGTACTTATGAGTGGAGAGAGATTGAGTACTTCTGAAGAGTTTCCCGCATGGCCGCAGCTGACCATCCTCCCCGACCACGGTCTCACCACAGGTTCTTTGCCTGCTGTGGACGTTTTTTTTGTGACTCGACATGGCGCCACCACTCTTGCAGACCTTTCCGCATAGCCGTTCCCTACCATCCTCTGTGACCATTATCACGTTACAGGTTTGCTGCCCGGTGTGGGCACTTCTTCTGTGATTCGACAGGGCAACTAAATTTTTGCAGACCTTCCCGCATGGTCGCAGAAGGCCATCCTCCCCGACCACGGGAGTGAGACAGGTTTTTTTGCCGGTGTGGACTTGTCTTTTGTGATTCAAAAGGGATTGAACACTCTTGTAGACTTTCTCGCAATTCCGTAGCTGACCATCCTCTTCAAGTATTGTCAGGTTACAGGGGACTGGCACTGGGGAGGGGGTTGTATTGGCCGGGTTGTCATCAATGTCATGTACCTGAAATGGTTGGCCAAAAGCCCATTGCAGTTGTATGGCAATGGGATTATTCGATGTTTCATTTGCGGGATCAGAATGTCGAACGCAACGATAGCAGAGACAATTGTGAGGGCAAGAGTTTTGTTCTGGTGTTGTTCCTGAATGGCTTGCCAGACTTTCTTCAGATTTCAGCGACCTTTCAGCTGGCCCCATGTTTTCGGAAGATGATCGGAATTTACAAACGCCATGACAGGGGTGAACGAAACAATCTAACCCTAAAGTATGTGCGTGTTGCTTAGGGTCTCTGAAGCCGTCACCTGAGCCAGATGACAGAGGGTTGGTGAAGGCGCTTGTTGGCTGGCGTGTGGTTTGTGGGGCTTGTTGGTCAGATGACTCTGGTAGCTGGCTTTGTGGTTGTTGTTGCTCATAGCCGGAGCCGTGCATCATAGTAGTGATTGCAAAGGGCTGATTCCCCTGTGTCAACCTGATTTCTGATTGTTCAATCAGTTTAAACAGTGCTGAGTAGGGGTTCCAATAGTTTTTCAAAAGCCAGCCGACAGTGGCAATCTCTTCTATCGGTAGCCATGAATAAGAGGTAGCACCCAGAGGAGGGGCTTTGCTGGTCATGATCAGTTCGAAGGCAACCAGCAAATTCGTGGCGTAAAGCAACTGCCAGGAAATCGACTCAATGAGAGTTGTTTTTACTTTGTAACTGAAAAAACTCTGTCGTTTATAATCAGAGGCTAAATCTGGTGTTATAAAATTGTTTTTGTCGGCAATATCTGACGGATTATCCGACAGTAAACGTTGGTCTGGCTTTATAGAAAAACACTGGTTTGAAAAAGCTGCATCCTGTTGAAGCTCGACAATATAACGTCTGGTCAAGGTTTCGGCCTGACAGGCGACAGTTAGAAAAAGTAGCAGCAGAGGAGCCGCTAAGAGTGAGTATTTAATGATTTTATCCTTGCCTCCAGATATACAGAGAGGAAGGATAGATGAAGAAAGCAAGCGTGATTTTCTGTCAAAAACCTTCTGCTAAAGGTTCTTTCTTATTCACTCTACCTTATGGAGGGCTGAGACCGTCTTTCTGGTCCGCATCAACAGGCTGGCGTTTTCGATGGGTTCTTTTGTGATTAGACAGGGTCAATGCATTCTTGTAAAGCTTTCCGCATGGCCGTCGCTGACCATTCTCCCCGACCACTGTTACATCACAGGTTTGTTGCCCGGTGTGGGCGTATTTTTTGTGACGCCACAAGACATTTTTATTCTTGTAGACCTTCCCGCATGGCCGTTTCTGGCCATCCTCTGTGACCATTATGGCGTCACAGGTTTGTTGCCCGGAGTGGGTACTTCTTTTGTGATAACAAAGGGCAAGGTTATTCTTGCAAATTGTTCCGCATGGCCGTTGCTCACCATGCTCCCCGACCATCATAAAGTCACAGGTTTGTTGCCCGGAGTGAGTGTTTCTTTTGTGCTCCTGTAGAACGCAGGCACTCTTGCAGGTCTTCCCGCATGGCCTCTCCTGGCCATCCTCATAGGTCACGATCACATCACAGGTTTTTTGCTCGCTGTGATTTCTTTTTTTGTGTTCAGACAGGGTAAAGACATTCTTGCAAACCTTTCCGCATGGTCGTCGCTGGCTATCCTCCCCGACAATCATAACGTCACAGGTTTGTTGCCCGGTGTGGGTGCTTTTTTTGTGATACCGTAGAGCGCTGACATTCTTCCAGACCGTTCCGCAAGGTCGTTCCCGGCCATCCTCATCGGTCACGATCAGAGCACAGGCTTTTTGCTCACTGTGCTGTCTTTGTTTGTGATCTGACAGTTTATAGACATTCTTGCAAACCTTTCCGCATGGTCGTTGCTGGCCATTCTCCCCAACCATCATAACGTTACAGGTTTTTTGCCCGGCGTGAGTGCTATCTTTGTGATACCGTAAAGTGTCGACATTCTTGCAGAGCGTTCCGCAAGGTCGCTGCTGGCCATCCTCTCCGACCAGGATTACGTCACAGGTTTTTTGCCCGGTGTGGCGTCTGAATTTATGACTCGCGAGAGACCTGGAACTCTTGCAGAGTGTCCCGCATGGCTGCGGCTGACCATCCTCCCCGATCACGGTCACATCACAGGTTCTTCGCATGTCGTGGGCTCTTTTTTTATGACTCGACAGGCTGCTGGCGTTCATGCAGACCTTTCCGCATTGACGTTCCTGACCATCCTCTGTGACCCTTATGAGTTCACAGGTTTGCTGCCCGGTGTGCGTCCTTCTTTTGTGGTCCGACAGGGCACCGCTACTCTTGCAGGTCTTTCCGCATGGCCGTTCCTGACCATCCTTTGTGACCATTATAACATCACAGGTTTTCTGCCCGGTGTGCATCCTTCTTTTATGGCTCGACAGGGCATTGGTATTTTTCCAGACCTCCCCGCATGGTCGCAGCCGACCATCCTTCCCGACCACGGGCGCGAGACAGATTTTTTTACCGCTGTGGACTTGTTTTGTGTGATTCAAAAGGGATTGAACACTCTTGAAAACTTTTTCACAATTTCGTAGCTGACCATCCTCATCAAGTATTCTCAGGTTACAGGGGACTGGCACAGGAGCGCTTGTATTGAACGGGTTGTCATCAATGCCATGTCCCTGAAACAGTTGGCCAGAAGTGCATTGGAGTTGAATGGCAAAGCGATCATTTGATGTTTCATTTGCAGAATCAGAATGCCTGCTGCAACGATGGCAGAGACAATTATGGGGGCATGGGTTTTGTCCGGGTGTTACTCCTGTAGAGCTCGCCAGACTTTCTTCAGAATTCAGCGCCCTTTCAGTTGGCCCCATGTTTTCGGAAGATGCCCGGAACTTACAAACGCCATGACAGGGGTGAACGAAACAATCTAAACCCAAAGTATGTGCGTGTTGTTGAGGGTCTCCGAAGCCGTCACCGGAGCCAGAAGACAGAGGGCTGGTGAAAGCACTTGTTGGTTGGCGTGTGGCTTGTTGGCCAGATGACTCTGGTAGCTGGCTTTGTTGTTGTGGTTGTTGCTGCTCATAGCCGGAGCCTTGCATCATAGTAGTGATTGCAAAGAGCTGATTCCCCTGTGTCAACCTCATTTCTGTTTGTTCAATCGGCTTAAACACTGCTGAGTCGGTGTTCCAATAGCTTTTTAAAAGCCAGCCGATAGTGATAATCCCTTCTACCGGTAGCCATGAATAAGAGGTAGCACCCGGAGGGGGGGCTTTGCTGGTCATGATCAGTTCGAAGGCAACCAGCAAATTCGTGGCGTAAAGCAACTGCCAGGAAATCGACTCAATGAGGGTGGTTTTTATTTCGCAATTGAAAAAGCATCGTCGTTTATAATCAGAGAGTAAATCTGGTGTTACAAAACCGTTTTTGTCGGCAATATCTGACGGATCATCCGACAGTGCACCTTGGTTTGGCTTTATAGAAAAACTTTGGTTTGAAAAATCTGCATCCTGTTGTAGCTCAACAATATAACGTCTTGTCAACGTTTCGGCCTGACAGGCGACAGTCAGCAAAAGTAGCAGCAAAGGTGCCGCAAAGAGTGAGTATTTAATGATTTTATCCTTGCCTCCAGATATACAGAGAGGAAGGATAGATCAAGAAAGTAAGCCTGTTTTTCTGTCAAAAACCTTCTGCTAAAGGTTCTTACTTATTCACTTTACCTTATGGAGGGCTGAGGCCGTCTTTCTGGTTCGCAGCAACAGGCTTGCGCTTTCGGTGTATTCTTTTGTGCACAGACAGGGTTTTGGCATTCTTGTAAACCTTTCTGCATGGTCGCTGTTGGCCATCCTCACCGACTATCATAACGTCACAGGTTTTTTGTTCGGTGTGGGCATTTCTTTTGTGGTTACAAAGGGCTTGGCGATTCTTGCAAACTGTTCCGCATGGCCGTCGCTCACCATCCTTCACAACCATCATAACGTCACAGGTTTTTTTCCCGGTGTGTTGTTTGAATTTATGACACGCGAGAGAATCAGCACTACTGTAGAGTTTCCCGCATGGCCGCGACTGTCCGTCCTCCCCGACCACGGTCAAATCACAGGTTCTTTGCCCGGTGTGAGCGCTTTTTTTGTGTCTCGACAGGGCGCTGCTATTCATGCAGACCCTCCCGCATGGTTGCGGTTTATCATCCTTGCCGACTACGATTACTTGACAGGTTTTTTGCCCACTGTGACATCCAAACTTATGAGACGACAAGGCTCTGGCGCTTTTGCAGACCTTTCCGCAAGGCCACTGGCGTCCATTTTCTCCGACCAGGGTCACGTCACAGGCTTTTTGCCCGGTGTGGGCGTCTCTTTTGTGATCCGACAGGGGACCGGCATTCTTGAAGACCATCCCACAAGGCTGCGGCTGACCATCCTCATCGACCACGGTCACATCACAGGTTCTTTGCCCGGAGTGGGTGCTTGTTTTGTGACTCGACAGGGCGCTGGCATTGCTGCAGACCTTTCCGCATTGACGTTCCTGACCATCCTCTGTGACCATTATGATTTCACAGGTTTGCTGCCCGGTGTGCATCCTTCTTTTGTGGCCCGACAGGGCACCGGCATTCTTGCAGACCTCTCCGCATGGCCGTTCCCGACCATCCTCTGTGACCATTATGACGTTACAGGTTTGTTGCCCGGTGTGGGCCTTTATTCTGTGATTCGACAGGGCACCGGCATTTTTCCAGACCTCTCCGCATGGTCGCAGCCGGCCATCCTTCCCGACAACGGGCACGAGACAGGTTTTTTTACCGGTGTGGTATCCTTTTCTGTGTTTCAAAAGGGATTGAGTAGTCTTGTAGACTTTCTTGCAATTCCGTAGCTGGCCATCCTTATCGACCATTGTCAGGTTGCAGGTGAATTCGGAAGATGGTCGGAATTTACAAACGCCATGACAGGGGTGAACGAAACAATCTAAACCCAAAGTATGTGCGTGTTGTTGAGGGTCTTCGTAGCCGTCACCGGAGCCAGAAGACAGAGGGTTGGTGAAAGCGCTTGTTGGCTGGGGGGTTGTTTGTGGGGCTTGTTGGCCAGATGACTCTGGTAGCTGGCTTTGTTGTTGTGGTTGTTGGTCATATCCGGAGCCGTGCATCATAGTCGTGATTGCAAAAGGCTGATTCCCCTGTGTCAACCTCATTTCTGATTGTTCAATCGGTTTAAACATCGGTGAGTCGGGGTTCCAAAAGCTTTTCAAAAGCCAGCCGACAGTGACAATCCCTTCTACCGGTGGCCATGAATAAGAGGTAGCACCCAGAGGAGGGGCTTTGCTGGTCATGATCAGTTCGAAGGCAACCAGCAAATTCGTGGCGTAAAGCAACTGCCAGGAAATCGACTCAATGAGGGTGGTTTTTATTTCGCAATTGAAAAAGCATCGTCGTTTATAATCAGAGAGTAAATCTGGTGTTACAAAACCGTTTTTGTCGGCAATATCTGACGGATCATCCGACAGTGCACCTTGGTTTGGCTTTATAGAAAAACTTTGGTTTGAAAAATCTGCATCCTGTTGTAGCTCAACAATATAACGTCTTGTCAACGTTTCGGCCTGACAGGCGACAGTCAGCAAAAGTAGCAGCAAAGGTGCCGCAAAGAGTGAGTATTTAATGATTTTATCCTTGTCTCCAAGTATACAGAGAGGAAGGATAGATCAAGAAAGTAAGCCTGTTTTTCTGTCAGAATCTTTCTGTTAAAGGTTGTTGCTTACTTCAGATTACCTTATGGAGGGCTGAGACCGTCTTTCTGGTTCGCATCAACAGGCTTGCGTTTTCGATGCATTCTTTTGTGCACAGACAGGGTTTTGGCATTCTTGTAAACCTTTCCACATGGCTGCGGCTGACCATCCTTTCCGACCACGGTCACAGCACAGGTTTTTTGCCCACTGTGCTTTCTTTTTTTGTGATCTGACAGGATATAGGCGTTCTTGAAGACCCTCCCACACAGTTGTGGTTTACCATCCTTGCTGACCACGAGTACCGCACAGGTTTTTTGCCCGCTGTGGCATCCAACCTTGTGAGATGAAAGGGTTTTGGCGTTCTTGCAGACCGTTCCGCATGGTCGCGGCTGACCACCCTCTCCGACCACGATCACGTCACAGATTTTTTGCCCGGTGTGGGCGTCTCTTTTGTGACCCGACAAGGAACCGGCATTCTTGAAGACCTTCCCGCAAGGCCGTGGCTGACCATCCTCATCGACCACGGTCACATCACAGGTTCTTTGCCCGGTGTGGGCGCTTGTTTTGTGACACGACAGGGCGCTGGCATTCTTGCAGACCTTTCCGCATTGACGTTCCTGACCATCCTCTGTGACCATTATGATTTCACAGGTTTGCTGCCCGGTGTGCTTCCTTCTTTTATGGCCCGACAGGGCACTGGCATTCTTGCAGACCTCTCCGCATGGCCGTTCCCGACCATCCTCTGTGACCATTATGACGTTACAGGTTTGTTGCCCGGTGTGGGCCTTTAGTCTGTGATTCGACAGGGCAGTGGCATTTTTCCAGACCTCTCCGCATGGTCGCAGCCGACCATCCTTCCCGACTACGGGCACGAGACAGGTTCTTTTACCGGTGTGGTATCCTTTTCTGTGGTTCAAAAGGGATTGAGTAGTCTTGTAGACTTTCTTGCAATTCCGTAGCTGGCCATCCTTATCGATCATTGTCAGGTTGCAGGTGAATTCGGAAGATGGTCGGAATTTACAAACGCCATGACAGGGGTGAACGAAACAATCTAAATCCAAAGTATGTGCCTGTTGTTGAGGGTCTCCGCAGCCGTCACCGGAGCCAGAAGACAGAGGGTTGGTGAAAGCGCTTGTTGGCTGGGGGGGTGTTTGTGGGGCTTGTTGGCCAGATGACTCTGGTAGCTGGCTTTGTTGTTGTTGTTGTGGTTGTTGGTCATATCCGGAGCCGTGCATCATAGTCGTGATTGCAAAAGGCTGATTCCCCTGTGTCAACCTCATTTCTGATTGTTCAATCGGTTTAAACAGCGGTGAGTCGCGGTTCCAATAGCTTTTCAAAAGCCAGCCGACAGTGATAATCCCTTCTACCGGTAGCCATGAATAAGAGGTAGCACCCGGAGGGGGGGCTTTGCTGGTCATGATCAGTTCGAAGGCAACCAGCAAATTCGTGGCGTAAAGCAACTGCCAGGAAATCGACTCAATGAGGGTGGTTTTTATTTCGCAATTGAAAAAGCATCGTCGTTTATAATCAGAGAGTAAATCTGGTGTTACAAAACCGTTTTTGTCGGCAATATCTGACGGATCATCCGACAGTGCACCTTGGTTTGGCTTTATAGAAAAACTTTGGTTTGAAAAATCTGCATCCTGTTGTAGCTCAACAATATAACGTCTTGTCAACGTTTCGGCCTGACAGGCGACAGTCAGCAAAAGTAGCAGCAAAGGTGCCGCAAAGAGTGAGTATTTAATGATTTTATCCTTGCCTCCTGATATACAAAGAGGAAGGATAGATCAAGAAAGTGAGCGTGTTTTTCTGTCAAAAAACTTCTGCTAAAGGTCGTTACTTATTCACATTACCTTGCGGAGGGCTGAGACCGTCTTTCCGGTTCGCATCAACAGGCTTGCGTTTTCGATGGGTCCTTTTATGCGCAGACAGGGCCATTGCATTCTGGTAAACCTTTCCGCATGGTCGCAGCTGACCATTCTCCCCGAGCACGGTCACATCACAGGTTTGTTGCCCGGTGTGGGTGCTTATTTTGTGATACCTTAGAGCGCTGACATTCTTGCAGACCGTTCCGCAAGGTCGCGGCTGACCATCCTCTGCGACCATGGTTACCTGACAGGTTTTTTTCCCGGTGTGTTGTTTGAATTTATGAGACGAGAGAGAACCTGCATTATTGCAGAGTTTCCCGCATGGCCGCAGCTGACCATCCTCCCCAACCACGGTCACATCACAGGTTCTTTGTCCGGTGTGAGCGCTTTTTTTGTGGCTCGACAGGGCGCCGGAATTCATGCAGACCTTCCCGCATGGTTGCGGTTTATCATCCTTGCCGAGCACGATTACTTCACAGGTTTTTTGCCCACTGTGACATCCAACCTTGTGAGATGAAAGGGTTTTGGCGTTCTTGCAGACCGTTCCGCATGGTCGCTGCTGACCACCCTCTCCGACCACGATCACGTCACAGGTTTGTTGCCCGGTGTGGGCGTATCTTTTGTGATCGGAAAAGGCGCTGGCATTCTTGCAGACCTTCCCGCAAGGCCGCAGCTGACCAGCCTCACCGACCACGGTTACATTACAGGTTCTTGGCCCGGAGTGGACACTTGTTCTGTGACTCCACAGGGCGAAGGCATTCATGCAGACCTTTCCGCATAGACGTTCCTGACCATCCTCTGTGACCATTGTGATTTGACAGGTTTGCTGCCCGGTGTGTGTCCTTCCTCTGTGGCTCGACAGGGCACTGGCATTCTTGCAGACCCTTCCGCATGGTCGTTCCCGACCATCCTCTGTGACTATTATGACGTTACAGGTTTGTTGCCCGGTGTGGGCACTTCTTCTGTGATTCGACAGGGCAACGGCATTTTTCCAGACTTCCCCGCATGGTCGCAAACGGCCATCCTCCCCGACCACGGGTGCGAGACAGGTTTTTTTACCGGAGTGGACTTTTCTCTGGTGATCAAAAAGGGATTGAACGCTTTTGTAGACTTTCTCGCAATTTCGTAGCTGACCATCCTCATCAAGCGTTTTCAGGTTACAGGGGACTGGCTCTGGAGGGGGGGTTGTATTGGCCGGGTTGTCATCCATGTCATATCCCTGAAAAAGTTGGCCAGAAGCGCATTGGAGTTGAATGGTAAAGAGATTATTTGATGTTTCATACGCAGAAGCAGAATGCCTGATGCAACAATAGCAGAGGCAATCATGGGGGCATGGGTTTTGTTCGGGTGTTGCTGCTGTAAGGCTCGCCAGACTTTCTTCAGATTTCAGCACCCTTTCAGTTGACCCTATGCTTTCGGAAGATGGTCGGAAGTTACAAACGCCACGACAGGGGTGAACGAAACAATCTATACCCAAAGTATGTACGTGTTGTTGAGGGTCTTCGAAGCCGTCACCGGAGCCAGAAGACAGAGGGTTGGTGAAAGCGTTTGTTGGCTGGTGGGTTGTTTGTGGGGCTTGTTGGCCAGATGACTCTGGTAGCTGGCTTTGTGGTTGTTGGACATATCCAGAGCCGTGTATCATAGTCGTGATTGCAAAAGGCTGGTTCCCCTGGGTCAACCTCATTTCTGATTGTTCAATCGGTTTAAACATCGGTGAGTCGGGGTTCCAATAGCTTTTCAAAAGCCAGCCGACAGTGACAATCCTTTCTACCGGTGGCCATGAATAAGAGGTAGCGCCCGGAGGGTGGGCTTTGCTGGTCATGATCAGTTCGAAGGCAACCAGCAAATTAGTGGCGTAAAGCAATTGCCAGGAAATCGACTCAATCAGGTTTTTTTTTACTTCGTAACCGAAAAAGCATCGTCGTTTATAATCAGAGAGTAAATTTGGTGTTATAAAACCGTTTTTGTCGGCAATATCTGACGTATCATACGACAGTACATGCTGGTTTGGTTTTACAGAAAAACTCTGTTTTGAAAAAGTTGCATCCTGCTGTATTTCGACAATATAACGTCTTGTCAACGTTTCGGTCTGACAGGCTACAGTCAGGGAAAGTAGCAGCAAAGGTGCCGCAAAGAGTGAGTATTTAATGATTTTATCCTTGCCTCCAGATATACAGAGAGGAAGGATAGATCAAGAAAGTAAGCCTGTTTTTTTGTCAGAAACCTTCTGTTAAAGGTCGTTACTTCCCATTATCTTATGGAGGGCTGAGACTGTCTTTCTGGTTTGTATCAACAGGCTTGCGTTTTCGATGCATTCTTTTGTGCACAGACAGGGTTTTGGCATTCTTGAAAACCTTTCCACATGGCCGGGGCTGACCATCCTTTCCGACCAGGGTCACATCACAGGTTTTTTGCCCACTGTGCTTTCTTTGTTTGTGATCTGACAGGATATAGGCATTCTTGAAGACCCTCCCACACAATTGTGGTTTACCATCCTTGCTGATCACGAGTACTGCACAGGTTTTTTGCCCGCTGTGGCATCCAGTCTTGTGAGATGAAAGGGCTTTGGCGTTCTTGCAGACCCTTCCGCATGGTCGCTGCTGGTGACCCTCTCCGACCACGATCACGTCACAAGTTTCTTGCTCGGTGTGGGCGTCTCTTTTGTGACTCGACAGGAGACCGGCATTCTTTAAGACCTTCCCGCAAGGCCGCAGCTGACCATTCTCATCGACCACGGTTACATCACAGGTTCTTTGCCCGGAGTGGGCGTTTTTTTTGTGATTCGACAGGGCGTCGGCATTCTTGCAGACCTTTCTGCATGGCCGTTCCTGACCATCCTCTTTGACCACTATGACGTCACAGGTTTGTTGCCCGGTGTGCGTCTTTCTTTTGTGATACCCAAGGGTGCTGGCATTCTTGCAGACCTTCCCGCATGGTCGCAGCTGACCATCCTTCCCGACCACGAGCGCGAGACAGGTTTTTTTACCGGAGTGGTATGCTCTTTTGTGATTCAAAAGGGAAAAAGCGCTCTTGTAGACTTTCTCGCAATTTCGTAGCTGACCATCCTCATCAAGTATTGTCAGGTTACAGGGGACTGGCACTGGAGCGGTTGTATTGACCGGGTTGTCATCAATGCCATGTCCCTGAAACAGTTGGCCAGAAGTGAATTGGAGTTGAATGGCAAAGAGATTATTTGATGTTTCATTTGCAGAATCAGAATGCCTGATGCAACGATGACAGAGACTATTATGGGGGCATAGGTTTTGTCCGGCTGTTGCTCCTGCAGGGCTTGTCAGACTTTCTTCAGATTTCAGCACCCTTTCAGTTGACCCTATGCTTTCGGAAGATGGTCGGAAGTTACAAACGCCATGACAAGGGTGAACGAAACAATCTATACCCAAAGTATGTGCGTGTTGTTGAGGGTCTTCGAAGCCGTCACCGGAGCCAGAAGACAGAGGGTTGGTGAAAGCACTTGTTGGTCGGCTGTTGGCTTGTGGGGCTTGTTGGCCAGATGATTCTCGTAGCTGGCTTTGTTGATGTGGTTGTTGTTGGTTATAGCCGGAGCCGTGCATCATAATAGTGATCGCAAAGGGCTGATTCCCCTGTGTCAACCTCATTTCTGATTGTTCAAACGGTTGAAACAGCGGTGAGTCGGGGTTCCAATAGCTTTTCAAAAGCCAGCCGACAGTGACAACCCCTTCTATCGGTAGCCACGAATAAGAGGTAGCACTCAGAGGAGGGGCTTTGCTGGTCATGATCAGCTCGAAGGCAACCAGCAAATTCGTGGCGTAAAGTAACTGCCGGGAAATCGACTCAATGAGGGTTGTTTTTATTTCGTAACTGAAAAATTTTTGTCGTTTATCATCACAGGGTAAATCTGGTGTTTTAAAACAGTTTCTTTCGGAGATATTCGATATAATATACGACATTAAGCGTTTATTTGACTTTATAGAAAAGCTCTGTTTTGAAAAAATTGCATCCTGTTGAATCTCGACAATAAAGCGTCTGGTCAAGGTTTCGGCCTGGCAGGCGACAGTCAGCAAAAGTGGCAGCAGAGGAGCCGCTAAGAGTGAGTATTTAATGATTTTATCCTTGCCTCGGGGTGTACAGAGAGGAAGGATAGATCAAGAAAGCAAGCGTGTTTTTCTTTCAAAAACCTTCTGCTAAAGGTTTTTGCTTATTCACTTTACCTTATGGAGGGCTGACAGCGTCTTTCTGGTTCGCAGCAACAGGCTTGCGCTTTCGGTGTATTCTTTTGTGCACAGACAGGGCTTTGGCATTCTTGTAAACCCTTCCACATGGCCATTGCTTGCCATCCTCCCCGACCGTCATAACGTCACAGGCTTGTAGCCCGGTGTGAGGCCTTCTTTTGTGATCACATAGAGCGCTGACATTCTTGTAGACCTTCCCGCATGGCCGCTGCAGGCCATACTCATCGACCACGATCACATCACAGGTTTTTTGCTCGCTGTGGTATCCAAGTTTGTGAATCCATAAAGCTTTGGCGTTCTTGCAGACCGTTCCGCAAGGTCGCTGCTGGTCATTCTCTTCGACCACGGTCAGGTTACAGGTTTTTTTCCCGGTGTGCTGGTTAAATTTATGACACGAGAAAGATTGAGCACTCTTGCAGAGTTTTCCGCATGGCCGCGGCTGACCATCTTTCCCGACCACGATCAGGTCACAGGTTCTTTGAGCGGTGTGGGCGTTTCTTTTGTGATGCGACAGGGTGATGGAATTCTTGCATACCCTCCCGCATGGTTGCGGTTTATCATCTTTGCCGACCACGATCACTTCACAGGTTTTTTGCCCGCTGTGGTATCCACGCTTGTGAAACGACAAGGCTCTGGTGCTCTTGCAGACCGTTCCGCAAGGTCGCTGCTGGCCATCCTTTTCGACCACTGTCACGTCACAGGTTTGTTGCCCGGTGTGGGTCCTTATCTTGTGATTCGACAGGGCACCGGCATTTTTCCAGACCGTTCCGCAAGGTCGCTGCTGGCCGTCCTCTTCGACCACTGTAAAGTTGCAGGTTTGTTGCCCGCTGTGGACCCTTCTTCTGTGATTCGACAGGTTACTGGCATTTTTGCAGACTTCCCCGCATGGTCGCAGCCGACCATCCTTCTCGACTACGGTCGCGAGACAGGTTTTTTTGCCGGTGTGGATTTTTCTTTGGTGATTCAAAAGGGATGCAACACTCTTGTAGACTTTCTCGCAATTGCGAAGCTCGCCATCCTCATCGACCATTGTCAGGTGACAGCTGACTTGTTCCAAAGCGGCGGTTGTATTGACCGGTTTGTCATCAATGCCATGTACCTGAAATTGGTCGCCAGAAGCCCATTGGAGTTCAATGATAGAGGGATCACTTGATGTTTCATTTGCAGGATCAAAATTCCAGATGCAACCATAGCAGAGACAATTATGGGGGCATGAGTTTTGTCCGGGTTTTGCTTCTGTAAGTCTTGCCAGACTTTCTTCAGAATTCAGTGACCTTTCATCTGGCCCCATGTTTTCGAAAGATGATCGGAATATACAAATGCCATAACAGGGGTGGACGAAACAATCTAAACCTAAAGTATGTGCTTGTTGTTGAGGGTCTCCGAAGCCGTCACCAAAGCCAGAATACAGAGGGCTGGTGAAAGAGCCTGTTTGTTGGCTGATGGCTTGTGGTGCTTGTTGGCCAGATGACTCTGATAGCTGGCTTTGTTGTTGTGGTTGTTGTTGGTTATATCCGGAGCCGTGCATCATAGTAGTGATTGCAATGGGCTCATTCCCCCGTGCCAACCTCACTCCTGATTGTTTAATCGGTTTAAAAAACGATGAGTCGGGGTTCCAATAGTTTTTCAAAAGCCAGCCGACAGTGACAATCCCTTCTACTGGTGAGCATGAATAAGAGGTAGAACCCGGAGGGTGGGTTTTGCTGGTCATGATCAGTTCGAAGGTAACCAGTAAATTCGTGGCATAAAGCAACTGCCATGAGATCGATTCAATGAAGGTTGTTTTTACTTCGTAACTGAAAAATCTTTGTCGTTTATCATCAGAGGGTAAATCTGGTCTTTTAAAGCCGTTTTTTTCGGTAATATCTGACGGGTTATCCGACAATGCACGTTGGTCTTGCTTTAAAGAAAAACTCTGGTTTGAAAAAGCTGCATCCTGTTGAAGCTCGACAATATAGCGTCCGGTCAAGGTTTCGGCCCGACAGGCGACAGTCAGCAAAAGTAGCAACAGAGGTGCCGCGAAGAGTGAGTATTTAATGATCTTATCCTTGCCTCCGGATATAGAGCGGGTCGCAAAACTCTGGTTTCCATGCTCTCAGGCCCTGTGGGTCGCAGCGTGGGAACGATTTGTTGGAGTTTCGTGACACCTTCTATACAGAGAGGAAGGATAGATCAAGAAAAAACCTTCTGCTTAAGGTCGTTGCTTATTCACATTACCTTATGGAGGGCTGAGGCCGTCTTTCTGGTTCGTATCAACAGGCTTGCGTTTGCGATGTGTTCTTTTGTGCACAGACAGTGTTTTGGCATTCTTGTAAACCTTTCCACACAGGCGCTGTTGGCCATCCTCATCGGCCACGGTCACATCACAGGTTTTTTGCCCGGTGTGGGCGTTTTTTTTGTGATCCCAGAGGACATGTCTATTCTTGTAGACCTTCCCGCACGGTCGTTGCTGGCCATCCTCATCGGCTACTATCACATCACAGGTTTTTTGCCCGGTGTGCTCGCTTCTTTTATGATCACCAAGAGCTTGGATATTTTTGCAAACCTTTCCGCATGGCCTTCGCTCGCCATCCTTCCCAACCATCATAACGTCACAGGTTTGTTGCCCGGTGTGGGTACCTCTTTTGTGATCATAAAGGGCTATGGTATTCTTGCAAACCTTCGCGCATGGCCGTCGCTCACCATCCTCCCCAACCATCATAAAGTCACAGGTTTGTTGCCCGGTGTGGGCGCTTTTTTTGTGATACCCCAGGGCGCTGACATTTTTGAAGACCTTGCCGCATGCTCGAGGTTGGCCATCTTCTCCTGTCTCGGTTACTTTACAGGTTTGTTGCCCGGAGTGGTATCTGTTTCTGTGATTCGTCAGGGCTCCAACATTCTTGCAGATCAGCGTGCATGGCCTTTGCTGGCCATCCTCTCCGAGCATCATAACGTTACAGGTTTGTTGCCCGGTGTGAGCGCTTCTTTCGTGATACCGTAGAGCGTGGACATTCATGCACACCTTCCCGCATAGCCGCTGCTGGCTATCCTCATCGGCAAGGATCATAGTGCAGATTCTTTGCCCCATGTGCTTTCTTTTTTTATGATCTGAGAGGATAATGGCATTCTTGCAGACTCTCCCGCATGGTTGCGTTATACCATCCTCTCCGACCACGATTACTTCACAGATTTGCTGCCCAGTGTGCATTTTTCTTTTGTGGCCCGACAGGGCACTGGCATTTTTCCAGACCTCCCCGCATGGTCGCAGTCGGCCATCCTCTCCGAACACGGGTGCGAGACAGGTTTTTTTGCCAGTGTGGATTTTTCTTTGGTGATTCAAAAGGGATTGAACACTCTTGTAGACTCTCTCGCAACACCGTAACTGGCGATCCTCATCGACCATTGTCCGGTTACAGCTGACTTGCTCTGCAGGGGCGGTTGTATTGACCGGGTTGTCATCAATACCATATACCTGAAATAGATGGTCAGAAGCCCATTGGAGTTGAATAGCAAAGGGGTCATTTGATGTTTCATTTGCAGGATCAGAATGCCAGATGCAACGATAGCAGAGACAATTATGGGGGCATGAGTTTTGCCCAGGTACTGCTCCTGATAGGCTTGCCAGACTTTCTTCAAAATTCAGCGACCTTTCATCTGGCCCCATGTTTTCGAAAGATGGTCGGAATTTACAAATGCCATGACAGGGGTGGACGAAACAATCTAAACCCAAAGTATGTGCGTGTTGTTGAGGGTCTGCGTAGCCGTCACCGGAGCCAGAAGACAGAGGGTCGGTGAAAGAGCCTGTTTGTTGGCTGGTGGCTTGCGGGGCTTGTTGGCCAGATGACTCTGATAGCTGGCTTTGTTGTTGTGATTGTTGTTGGTCATATCCGGAGCCGTGCATCATAGTGGTGATTGCAAAAGGCTGATTCCCCTGTGTCAACCTCATTTCTGATTGTTCAATCGGTTTAAACAGTGCCGGGTCGGGGTTCCAATAGCTTTCCAAAAGCCAGCCGACAGTGACAATCCCTTCTATTGGTGGCCATGAATAAGCACGGGCACCCACAGAAGAGGCTTTGCTGGTCATGATCAGTTCGAAGACAAGCAACAAATTCGTGGCGTAAAGCAACTGCCGGGAAATCGACTCAATGAGGGTTGCTTTTACTTCGTAACTGAAAAAACTTTGTCGTTTATAATCAGAGGGTAAATCTGATCTTTTAAAGCCATTTTTATCGGTAATATCTGACGGGTTATCCGACAATGCACGTTGGTCTTGATTTATGGAAAAACTCTGCTTTGAAAAAGCTGCATCCTGTTGAAGCTCGACGACATAGCGTCTGGTCAAGGTTTCGGCCTGACAGGCGACAGTCAGCAGAAGTAGCAGCAGAGCTGTCGCAAAGAGTAAGTATTTAATGATTTTATCCTTGCTTCCGGATATACAGAGAGGAAGGATAGATCAAGAAAGCAGGCGTGTTTTTCTGTTAAAAAACCTTCTGCTAAGGGGCGTTACTTACCTTATGGAGGGCTGTGACCGTCTTTCTGGTTGGTATCAACAGGCTTGCGTTTGCGATGTGTTCTTTTGTGAATAGCCAGTGTTTTGGCATTCTTGTAAACTTTTCCACATGGCTGCTGTTGGCCATCCTCGTCGGCCACGATCACATCACAGGTTTTTTGCCCGGTGTGAGTGTTTTTTTTGTGATACCTTAGAGCACTGACATTCTTGTATACCTTTCCGCAAGGTCGCTGCTGGCCATCCTTTCCGATCAGGATTACGTCACAGGTTTTTTGCCCGGTGTGGTGACTGAATTTATGACACGAGAGGGATTGAGCACTCTTGCAGAGTTTCCCACATGTCTGCGGCTGACCATCCTCCCCGACCACGGTCATATCACAGGTTCTTTGTCCGGTGTGGGCGCATTTTTTGTGATTCGACAGGGCGCTGGCATTCATGCAGACCTTTCCGCATGGCCGTTCCTGACCATCCTCTGTGACCATTATGACTTCACAGGTTTGCTGCCCACTGTGGGCCCTTCTTTTGTGATTCGACAGGGCACCGGCATTTTTCGAGACCTCCCCGCATGGTCGCAGTCGGCCATCCTTCCCGACTACCGGCACGAGACAGGTTTTTTTACCGGAGTGGACTTTTCCTTTGTGATTCAAAAGGGTTTTGATACTCCTGTAGACTTTCTCGCAATTCCGTAGCTGGCCATCCTTACCGACTATTGTCAGGTCACAGGTGACTTGCTCTGCAGGGGCGGTTGTATTGACCGGGTTGTCATCAATGCCATCTAACTGAAATAGTTGGCCAGAAGTGCATTTGAGTTCAATGGCAAAGGGATCATTTGATCTTTCATTTTCAGGATCAAAATGCCATATGCAACGAAAGCAGAGACAGTCATGGGGGCATGGGTTTTGTCCGGGTGTTACTTCTGTATAGCTTGCCAGACTTTCTTCAAAATTCAGCCAGCTTTCATCTGGCTCTGTGTTTTCGAAAGATGGTCGGAATTCACAAACGCCATAACAGGGGTATACGAAACAATCTAAACCTAAAGTATGTGTGTCTTGTTGAGGGTCTCCGTAGCCGTCACCGGTGCCAGAAAACAGAGGGCTGGTGAAAGCGCCTGTTTGTTGGCTGGTGGCTTGCGGGGCCTGTTGGCCAGATGATTCTGATAGCTGGCTTTGTTGTTGTGGTTGTTGTTGTTGGTCATAGCCGGAGCCGTGCATCATAGTAGTGATTGCAAAAGGCTGATTCCCTTGTGACAACCTCATTTCTGATTGTTCAATCGGTTTAAACAGCAGTGAGTCGGGGTTCCAATAGCTTTTCAAAAGCCAGCCGACAGTGACAATGCCTTCTGCGGGGAGCCATGAATAAGTAGCACCCAGAGGGGGGGCTTTGCTGGTCATGATCAGTTCGAAAGCAAGCAGCAAATTCGAGGCGTAAAGCAACTGCCAGGAAATCGATTCAATGAGGGTTGTTTTTACTTCGTAATTGAGAAATCTTTGTCGTTTATTATCAGAGGGTAAATCTGGTCTTTTAAAGCCGTTTTTGCCGTCAATATCTGACGGTTTATCCGACAGTGAACGCTGGTCTGGCTTTATAGAAAAACTCTGGTTTGAAAAAGCTGTATTCTGTTGAAGCTCAACAACATAACGTCTGGTCAAGGTTTCGGACTGACAGGCGACAGCCAGAAAAAGTAGCAGCAGAGTTGTCGCAGAGAGTGAGTATTTAATGATTTTATCCTTGCCTCCGGTTGTACAGAGAGGAAGGATAGATCAAGAAAGCAAGCGTGATTATCTTTCAAAAACCTTCTGCCAAGGGTCGTTACTTATTCACATTACCTTATGGAGGGCTGAGACCGTCTTTCTGGTTTGTATCAACGGGCTTGCGTTTTTGATGTGTTTTTTTGTGCCTGGACAGGGTAATTGCATTCTTGCAAACCTTTCCACATTGCTGCGGCTGTCCATCCTCCCGGACCAGGGTCACATCACAAGTTTGTTGCCCGGTGTGGTATTTGCTTTTGTGGCATAACAGGGCTCGAACATTCTTGCAGACTATTCCGCATGGTCGTGGTTGGCTGTCCTTCCCGAGTATTATAACCTTGCAGGTTTGGTGCCCGGAGTGGCTACTTCCCATGCTAATGAACGGCCAGGTCACCGTTAAATAACCCAAGAAAGCCAGGAAACCCGGCATGACAACACCCTATAAAATCATCGATATCAGGGAGGAGATGGACTCGCCGGAGGATCTCGGCACCAAGGAGAAATCCTGGTATACCTGGCAGAAACAGAAATGGCTGTTTAAAAAGTCACGCCCGTTAACCGGGGAGCACTGGTCGGAAAAGGTGGCAGAGCAACTTTGCGTGCAGTTGGGTATTCTCCACGCCACCTATGAGATGGCCCGCTTTCAGGGCAATATTGGTGTCACCAGCCCAAGCATTATTACTGATCGTACCCGTTGGCGGATGACTTTGGGTAACCAGCTGTTAATGTCCACTGATAACACCTATCCCGGCGATGAACAACAACGGTTTGTCCGGGTCAGAGAACATACGGTGGCACGGGTAATGGGTATTCTTGAAACCGCAAAAAGTGGTATTCTTCCGCCCTTTAAGGAGAAATTCCCCGAGTTTATGGATGCTGCTGGCGTGTTTACCGGCTACCTTATGCTGGATGCACTGATCAGCAATCAGGATCGGCACCATGAAAACTGGGCGGTTTTACTGGACGATGCCAGCGGTAAAAAGTACCTTTGCCCAACTTATGATCACGCTTCCAGCCTTGGCTGCACAGAGCGGGATGATACCCGGCAGAAACGCCTGTCCACAAAGGACCGGGGGTTTTCCGTTGCGGCATACGTCAGGAAAGCCAGTTGTGCGCTCTATAGGTCCAAAGCCGACAACAAACCATTGAAAACCATGGATGCTTTTATTATTGCCAAAGAAATGCAGCCCCGGGCTGCAGGCTTCTGGCTGAAAAAACTCAGCTTGCTGTCCGAGGCTGAAATAGGTCAGCTACTACAGCGGATACCAGAGGAGGTAACAACCCCCATAGCCATTCAATTTGCTGAACAAATGATTTTAGAAAATAGAAGGAGTCTACTATGCACACATCGTTAAACAGCGTATTTTTAGCCTGGCAGGACCCGTTAAAAAGAGAGTGGCACCCGGTGGGCAAGTTGACTCGGAATGGCGATCATTACCAGTTTCAATACACTCGGGGAGCTGGCTATAGTGAACGGTTTACACCGTTTACCGGCATGGAGGATTTAACCAAGGTTTATCGGTCTGAACGGTTGTTCCCCCTGTTTGCCAATCGCCTGTTATCAGAACGTCGGCCTGAATATAAGCTTTTATTATCCTGGCTGGGCCTGGAGGGACAAAATTGCCCACTGCTTATCCTGGCCAAAACCGGTGGTACTAAAAGTACTGATAATTTGCAGGTCTTTCCTGAAGTGCAGCAGGATACATCGGGCTCCTTTGAATTCGACTTTTTTGTTCACGGCGTACGCTACGTTACGGACTCCGCCCGAGCCCGTATCAAAACCCTGCAATCCGGCGATCCGCTTCTACTGATGCAGGATATTCAGAACCCGGCAGATCACCAGGCGATCGCTATTCGCACCAGCGAGACACCCGAGATTGTTGGTTACTGCCCACGATATCTGGCGAAGGCCATTCATCAATTGATCGGTCAGAGAGCTGATCTCACACTTGCAGTCAACCGGGTTAATGACGATGCGCCTTTGTACTATCAGCTGATGTGCACACTGACAGTGAAGACAGAAGATACAAAACCACAGTGTAAACTTTTTGATGACGAAGAGCTTAAACCCTACTCACCCGCTTTAAGATGATACCGTGAATCATCATGCCAAATATGTGAACTCGACTACTTGTGAAAAAAATGACTTTGGGGCTGCAAGTACAACCATTTACTGACCACATGTCAGGATATGACCGGTCAGCATGATAAGCTTGTTGATAGTTATAAAGCCATTTTTGTCGGCAATGTCTGACTGATTATACGACAACGAACGCTGGTCTGTTTTTATAGAAAAACTCTGGTTTGAAAAAAACTGCATCCTGTTGAAGCTCGACAATAAAACGTCTGGTCAACGCTTCGGCCTGTCAGGCGACAGTCAGCGAAAGTAGCAGCAGGGGTGTTGCAAAGAGTGAGTATTTAATGATTTTATCCTTGCCTCTAAATATACAGAGAGGAAGGATAGATCAAGAAAGCAAGCGTGTTTTTCTGTCAAAAAACCTTCTGCTAAAGGTCGTTACTTATTCACATTACCTTACGGAGGGCTGAGACCGTCTTTGTGGTCCGCATCAACAGGTTTGCGTTTTCGATGTATTCTTTTGTGCTCAGACAGAGCTCTGACATTCTTGTAAACCTTTCCACATGGCTGCTGTTGGCCATCCTCGCCGACCAATATAGCGTTGCAGGTTTGTTGTCCGCTATGGTATCTGCTTTTGTGACATGACAGGGCTTGAATACTCTTGCAGACCTTTCCGCATGGCCGGGGTTGGCCATTCATTCCGACCACGGTTACGTCACAGTTTTGTTTCACGTTGTGGACGTTTCTTTTGTGGCACAACAAAGCTTTTTTATTCTCGAAGAGAGTCGCGCATGGCCGCTGTTGGCCGTCCTGCCCGACCACCATAAGGTCACAGATTTTTTGCCTGTGGGCGTTTCTTTTGTGGTCGTGCAGGATTTTAGCATTCCAGCAGACTTTTCCGCATGGGTGTGTTTGACCATCCTCCCCGACCACCATGAAGTCACAGATTTGTTGCCCGGTGTGGGAGTATTTTTTGTGATGCCAGAGGATCCGTTTATTCTTGTAGACCTTCCCGCATGGCCGCCGCTGGCCATCCTCTGTTACCATTACGACGTCACAGGTTTGTTGCACGGTGTGCTCATTTCTTTTGTGTTCCGACAGGCTTTCGGCACTCCTGCAGATCGTTCCACATAGTCGTGGTTGGCTGTCCTCTCTGAGTATTATAAAGTCGCAGGTTTGTTGCCCGGTGTGGGTGCTTCTTTTGTGATCGCAAAGGGCTCGGCTATTCTTGCAAATCTGTCTACATGGCCGTTGTTGCCCATCCTCCCCGACCATCATAACGTTACAGGTTTGTTGCCCGGAGTGGTCCTGTCTTTTGTGATTGGACAGGGCTTTAGTATTCTTACAGACTTTCCCGCATGTCCGTGGCTGGTTATCCTCCCCGGTTACTGTCTTGTTACAGGTCATTTGCTTGCTGTGAATGCCTCTTTTGTGCTCCGACAGGGTTTTGGCATTCTTGAAGACCTTCCCGCACGGTTGCTTTTGGCCATCCTCCCCGATTAGGGTTAAGTCACAGATTTTTTTCCCGGAATGGACTCTGCCTGCGTGTCCCAACAAGGCTTGTGTACTTCTGAAGACTTTTCCGCAAAGTCGCGACTGGCCACCACGCCCGACCACTATCAGATTACAGCTATATGCAAAATTGCTATCAATGCCATTTGGTTGAAATAGTTGGCCAAAAGCCCATTGGAGTTGAATGTCAGGAGGATCATTCGATGTTTCTTTTGCATTATCAGAATGTCTGATGCAACGATAGCAGTGACTATTGGCCAAATGGGGGCATGAGTTTTCCCAGTGTGTTGCTCCTGTATGGTTTACCAGACTTTCTTCAACATTCAGCGACCTTTGAACGGGGTCCACGTTTTCATAAGATGGCCGAAATTCGCAAACGCCATGACAGGGATGGACGAAACAATCTAAACCCAGAGTGTGTAAGTATTGTTGAGGGTCTCCGGAGCCGTTGCCATAGCCAGAATATTGAGGGTCGAAAAAAGAGCTTGCAGGTTGACTGGTGGCTTGAGAGGCTTGTTGGCCAGATGACTCTGATAGCTGGCCCTGCGGTTGGTTGTTTCCAGAGCCTTCCATCATAGTGGTGATCACAATCGGCTGATCCCACCGTGCCAACATAGATGTCATCTCTTGTTGTTCAATCTGATTAAACATCGGTGAATCGGGGTTCCAATAACTTTTTAAAAGCCAACCGACAACGACAACCGCTTCTACCGGCAGCCATGAATGGGAGGTGGCGTCCACAGGCATGCCTTTGGTGGTCAGGGTCAGTTCACGGGCAGCCAGCAGGTTCGCAGCGTAGAGCAACTGCCAGGATATCGACTCAATAATTGCTGCTCTAATACCGTAACTGTAAGGTTTGTGTCGTTTGACTTCAGGTGGCAGTTTCTTTTCTGAATGGTTGGTTTTATCTGCAATGTCTGGCAGATCACCCGGCAATGTGCGCCGGTGTGTTGTTATCGAAAAGCTCTGGTTTGAAAAACTTGTATCCTGTTGAAGCTCGACAATAAAACCCAATGTCAACGGTTCGGCCTGGCAGACGTCAGAGAGCAGCAACAGCAGCCCCGCAAAGATTGAGTGTTTAATAATTCTATCCCTGCATTCTGGTTTACAGAAAAGAAGGATAGATCAAAATAATAAGTGTGTTTTTCTTTCAAAAATCTTCTCTTTAAGATCGCTAATTAATTCTAGCTTCTGGAAGGCTGAGGTTACCGTCCTGTTAAAGATCGTTACTTACTCACTTTACCATTTGGAGGACTGAGGTCATCATCCTGGTCCACATCGACAGATTTGCGTTTTAGATGATATTTTCTTTTGTGATCAGAAAGGGTCAGATTATTCTTAAAGACCTTTCCGCACGGCCTCTGCTGGGCGTCTTTTTCAGCCATGATCACGTCGCAGGTTTGCTTCCCACCGTGGACTCTGTTTTTGTGAGCCCAGATGGTATAAGAATTCTTGCAGACCATCCCGCATGGCTGAGGCTGGCCATGTTCTCCAACAATCTTCACGTCACAGGTTCTTTGTAGGCTGTGGTTTCTTTTTTTGTGATCCGACAGGGTTCCAGCACTATTGCAGATCTTCCCACATGGCCGTTGCTGACCATTCTCTCCGACCACTGTTAGGTTACAGGTTTTTTGCCCGCTATGATTCCTTATTTTGTGACTCGAAAGGGCTAAAGCATTTTTGCAGACTCTCCCGCATGGCTGTTGTCGGCCATCTTTCCCAATCACTGTTGCGCCACAGGTTTTTTCCCCGGTGTGGTATCTGGATTTATGAGTCGAAAGGGCTCTAAAATTCTGGCAAACTGCCCCGCATGGCCGCTGCTGACCATCTTCCGTGACCTCTATTTCATCACAGGTTTTTCGTCCGGTGTGGCATCTGCCTTTGTGATCCGACAGGAAAACAGGGTTCCTGCAGACTTTCCCGCATGGCCGCTGCTGACCATCATTTCCAACCACAGCGACGTTACAGGTTTTTGGCCCACAATGGTATTTGCTTTTATGAGACGTCGGAGATTTGTCGTTTTTGCAAACCACCCCGCATGGTTGTTGTTCGCCACTCTCCCCGACCGCAGTCACCTCACAGTTTTTTTGCCTTGTATGGATTCTTCTTTTCTGATTCGACAGTGCTTGAGTACTTTGAAAGGCTTTCCCGAATTGCCGCAGATGGTCATCTTCCGCGACCACTACCGCGTTGCAGGTTGCTTGTTCGGCTGGAGCCCTTATATCGGTTGTGCCTGCACCCGTTGAGTCCGGGGCGACTCCTTCAAGGTTGCAGCTATTGGCCGGGTTGCCATCAATGTGAAGTGCCTGAGATAGTTCGCCAGAAAAACATTGGAGTCGAATGTCAGGGGAATCATTCGATGTTTCTTTTACAGGATCAGAATGACTGATGCAAAGATAGTAGTGTCTATTGGCCAAATAGGTAGATGAATTTTGTTTGGGTGTTGCTTTTGTAAGGTTTGTCAAGCCTTCAACAGGCGATCGAAATTTACAAACGCCATAACAGGGATGGACGAAACAATCTAAACCAAGAGTATGTTGCTGTTGTTGAGGGTTCTCGTTATCTTCGCCAGAGTCGGAATACAGAAGGCTGGTGAAATAGCCTATCGGATGGCTGGGGGCTGCTGCGGGGGCCTGCAGACCCGATGATCCTGAAGGCTGACCTTGTTGTTGGTTATTTCCAGAGCCAGGCATCATAGTGGTAATCACAAACGGGTGATCCTGACTTATCTCTTGTTGTCGAATCAGATTAAGCAGCAATGAATCCGGGTTCCAATAGCTTTTTAAAATCCAGCCGAAAGCGACAACCGTTTCTACTGGTAGCCACGAATAAGGGGCAGAGCTCAGAAGGGCATCTCTGGAGGTCAGGATCACTTCGAGGGCAACCAGTAGATTCGTGGCGTAAAGCAACTGCCGGGAAATCGACCCAATCAAGGTTGCTTTTACCTCATAATATTTTTGTCGTTTATAATAAGATGGTAAAACTTGTCCTGTATGGCGGCTTGTTTCGGCATTGACTGACGGGTTACCCGATAATCTCTGGTCTTTGTTTAATGGAAAGCTTTGGTTTGGAAAACCTGAATCCTGTTGAAACTCGACCATAAAGCGTCTTGTCAACGGATCGGCTTGAGCGGTGGCAGACAGGGAATGTAGTAGTAACAGCGATGCCACAAAAAGTGAGTGTTTAATCATTCTATCCTTGAGTTCCGGTCTACAGAGAGGAAGGATAGATCAAAAAAATAAGCGTGTTTTTCTGTCAAAAGCCTCCTGTTAAATATCGTTACTTACTTTACCTTTTGAAGGGCTGTGGTCATCGTGCTGCTCCAGATCAACAGGCTTGCGTTTTCGATGATATCTACTTTTGTGCTCAGACAGGGATTTAAGATTCCGGTAGACCTTCCCGCATCGTCGCCGCTGGCCATCCTTCGTGACCACCATCGAGTTACAGGTTTGTTCCCCGGTGTGGTCTTTTTTTTTGTGAAACCACAATGCTTGAGCGTTAAGGAAGATTTATAGTTTCTGTTAGAGATCATTGCTTTCTTGCTTTACTTTTTCGAGGGCTGAGGATCATCATCCTGATCCACATAAACAGACTTGCGCTTACGATGCGTTCTTTTGTGGTTAGCCAGGGCTCTGGCATTAATGCAAACCAATCCGCATGGCCGCTGTTGGCCATTCTCCCCGACCCATGTTAAGTGACAGGTTCGTTGTCCAGTGTGGAAGCTGCTTTTGTGGCTTGTTAGGGCTACCGCATTCTTGCAGACTGCCCCGCAAGGCTGTGGCTGGCCATTCTGCCCGATCACAGTGGCGTCACAGTTTTGTTGTTCGGTGTGGTATCTTCTTTTGTGATCCGAAAAGGCTCTGGCATTTTGGCAGACCGTTCCGCACGATCGCGGTTGGCCATCCTGACCGACCAGGGTCGCGTCACAGGTTTGTTGCCCGGTGTGGCATCTTCTTTTGTGATCCGACAAGGATTTAGCATTCTTGCAGATTATCCCGCATGGCCGCTGCTGGCCATCCTCCCCAATCACGGTTAGGTCACAGGTTTTTTGTCCGGTATGGTAATTGCTTTTGTGCTCTGAGAAGGTTTGAGCGTTTTTGCAGACCTTTCCGCATGTCCGCTGCTGGCCATCCTTCCCGATCACAGTCATTTGACAGGTTTGTTGCCCGTTGAGGTCTCTGCCCCTGCGATGCACCCGGGCCTGAGCATTTTTGCAGATGGTTCCACATGGCCGCTGTTGGCCATCCTCCCGGAACATCATTGAGTCACAGGTTTTTTGCCTGCTGTGGTATCTTCTCTTGTGAGTCGAAAGGGCTATAGCATTCTTGCAGACTTTCCTGCATGGCTGGGGCTGACCATCCTGCCCAATCACGGTTACTTCACAGGTTTGTTGTCCGGTGTGGTATCTTCTTTTGTGATCCGAGAAGGCTTTATTACTCTTGCAGACCATTCCGCATGTCCGCTGCTGACCATCCTTCCTGACCAACGTCAGGTTACAGGTTTTTTGCCCGGAGTGGTGTCTTATTCTGTGATCCGTCAGGGCTTTAGCAGTCTTGCAGACTTTCTCGCATGGCAGCTGCTGGCCATCAGTGCCGACCGATGTTAATTGACAGGTTTTTTGTCCAGTGTGGAAGCTGCTTTTGTGAGACGCCAGGGCTCCAGCATTCTTGCAGACCACCCGGCAAGGCTGCGGTTGCTCATTCTGCCCGGTCACAGTCGCGTCACAGCTTTGTTGTTCGGTGTGGTATCTTTTTTTGTGAGTCCAGAGGGCCTTGGCATTCTTGTAGAACTTCCCACATTGGCGCAGCTGGCCATCTTCATCGACTTCTATCAGGTTACAGATTACTTGCCCGGTGGGCCGGGTTTTATCTGATCTTAATCTACAGGCGCCATGACAGGGATAGACGAAACAATTTAAGCCCAAAGTATGTGTGTGTTGTTGTGGGTCTCCGTTACCGTCAGCAGATTCAGAATTCAGGAGACTGGAGACGAAGCCTGTAGCACGGGTGGTGGTTTTTGGGACTTGATGGCGGGATGATTCTGTTGGCTGACGTTGTTGCTGCTCATGTCCCGAGCCGTGCATTATAGTGGTGGCCCCGGCAGTCAGGATCAGTTCATAAACAATCAGAAGGTTCGTGGCATAAAGCCCTGGCCACGAAATCAACTCTGACGGGCCCGGTAACCTCAGCTGGTCAGGCTTTACAGAAAAGATCTGCTTTTGAGAACCTGTATTCTCCTCAAACGCGACAATAAAACGTCCTGTCAAAGGTTCGGCCATACACACTGCAGCAAACAACAATAGTAAGAACAGCGGTGCTGCAAAGGGTGAATATTTAATCATTCTATCCTTGCTTTGCGGGTTACAGATGGGAAAGGATAGATCATGAAATGAGCATTTTTTGCAATTGAAGATCTTCTGCAATAAACCAGAGATTTACTGGCAAAACTGAATAAAAGTGCTGATCTCAGATTGTTATTTATTCACTTTACCTTTTGAGGGCTGGGGCATCGTCCTGTTCTCCTGCAGCTGGTTTGCGTTTTCTGTGTATTCTTTTGTGATTATCCATAGCCTTGGCATTCTTGCAGACCTTCCTGCATGTCCGATGCTGGCCATCCTCCCCAACCAATGTTATGTCGCAGGTTTGTTGCCCGCTATGATGTCTTCTTTTGTGATCCGACAGGGCTGGAGCGCTCTTGCAGACCCTCTTGCATGGCTGCTGCTGACCACCCTCCCCGACCACTGTCGCGTCACACGTTTTTTGACTTGTGTGGAATCTGCTTTTGTGCGACGAGAGGGCTCGAGCGCTCTTGAAGACCTTTCCGCATGGCTGCTGCTGGCCATCCTCCCCTTCAATGTATACGTCACAGGTTTTCTGCCCGGTGTGGTAATTGCTTTTGTGCTCTGACAAGGTTTTAGCATTCTTGCAGACCTTTTCGCATGGCTGCTGCTGGCCATCCTCTGTGACCACAGTTGCATCGCAGACTTGTTGACCGGTGTGAGTACATCTTTTGTGCATCGAGAGGTCATGAGCACTCTTGCAGACCGTCCCACATGACCGCTGTTGGCCATCCCCTGTGACCACTCTTACATCGCAGACTTTTTGTCCGGAGTGGTATCTTCTTTTGTGAAACGTCAGGATGTGAGCATTGCGGCAGACCACTCCGCATGGGAGCTGCTGGCCATCCTCTCCAACCAATGTTATGTCGCAGGTTTGTTGCCCGCTATGATGTCTTCTTTTGTGAGTCGACAGGGCTCCGCTATTCTTGCAGAGCTTTCCGCATTGGCGCAGCTTGCCATCCTCCCCGACCAATGTTAAGTAACAGGTTTGTTGTCCAGTGTGGACGCTGCTTTTGTGAACCATCAGGGCTCCAGCATTCTTGCAGACTGCCCCGCATGGCTGCGGCTGGCCATTCTGCCCGACCACAGTCGTTTCACAGGCCTGTTGTCCGGTGTGGTATCTTCTTCTGTGAGTCGACAGTGTTCGGACATCCTTGTAGAGCTTCCCACACTGGCGCAGCTGGCCATTTTCATCGATCTCTATAACGTTACAGTTTGTCACGTTGAGCTGAGTTTTATTGGCTGTACCAGCACCCACTGACTCTGAAGGGGCCCCGATCACTAACCGGCAACGATAGCAGTGTCTATTGACCAAATGGGGGCATGAGCTTTGTTCGGCCATTTCTCTCGTGTGGACTGCCTCACGATCCGACGTTTTGCTATCGGATGAATCGGATGATGATCGTAATCTACAGGCGCCATGACAGGGATAGACGAAACAATTTAAGCCCAAAGTATGTGAGTGTTGTTCTGGGTCTCCGTTACCGTCGCCAGATTCAGAATCCTGTAGTCTGGTGACATAGCCTGAAGGACGGTTGGTGGCTTTTGGGGCTTGATGGCGGGATGATTCTGTTGGCTGACGTTGTTGCTGGTCATGTCCCGAGCCGTGCATCATAGTGGTGATGACAAACGGGTAATCCTGATTTATCTCTTGTTGCTTAATCGGGTTAAACAGCCATGAGTCCGGGTTCCAATAGTTTTTTAAATGCCAACCGACAGCGATAGCTCCTTCGGCAGGTAGCGATGAATAAGGGGTTTCACCCGCAGTGGTGGCCCTGGTGGTCAGGATCAGTTCATAAGCAATCAGAAGGTTCGTGGCATAAAGCCCTGGCCACGAAATCAACTCTGACGGGCCCGGTAACCTGAGCTGGTCAGGCTTTACAGAAAAGATCTGATTTTGAGAACCTGTATTCTCCTCAAGCGCGACAATAAAACGTCCTTTCAAAGGTTCGGCTTTACAGACGACAGAAAACAACAATAGTAAGAACAGCGGTGCTGCAAAGGGTGAATGTTTAATAATTCTATCCTTGCTTTGCGGGTTACAGATGGGAAAGGATAGATCATGAAATAAGCATGTTTTTCAATCGCAGATCTTCTGCAATAAACCAACGGCTTAATGGCAAAACTGAATAAAAGTGCTGATCTCAGATTGATATCTTTACCTTTTGAGGGCCGGGGCATCGTCCTGTACTCCTTCAGTTGGTTTGCGTTTTCTGTGTGTTCTTTTATGAACCGACACGGCTTTAGCAGTCTTGCAGACCTTCCCGCAGGACTGCGGCTGGCCATTCTCTGTGACCAATGTCAAGCGACAGGTCTTTTGAGCGGAGTGGACGCTGTTTTTGTGAGACGCCAGGGATCCGGCATTTTTGAAGATTGCCCCGCATGGCCGCAGCCGACCATTCTGTACGGGAACGGTCACGTCACAGGTTTGTTGCCCGGTGTGCTTTCTTCTTTTGTGATTCGTCAGGGCCACGTCATTCATGCAGATCTTTCCGCATGGTCGCGGCTGACCATCCTCCCCGACCAAGGTTTCGCTACAGGTTTTTTGTATGCTGTGGTATTGCCTTTTGTGATTCTCTATGGCTCTGGTATTGGGGCAGACCACTCCGCATGGCTGCTGCTGACCATTCTCTGTAAACACTGTTTCGTTACAGGTTTTTTGCCCGCTGTGGACTTTGTTTTTGTGATTAAGCAGAGCCAGAGCATTCTTGCAGATTTTCCCACATTGCTGCGGCTGGCCATCTTCCCCGAACACAGTCTTTTGACAGGTTTGTTGCCCTGTGTGATGTCTTTTCTTGTGATGAAACAGGGCTTGAGAATCCTTGCAGATGGTTCCACATGACCGCTGTTGGTCATTCTCCCCGACTATGATCAAGTTACAGGTTTTTTGCCCGGTGTGATACTTGCATTTGTGAATCTGCAGGGCTTTGGCATTCTTGCAGATACTTCCACATGGACGTTGCAGACCATCCTTCCCGATTACAAGCAGGTGACAGGTTTTTTGCCCGCTGTGGTAGCAGCTTTTATGAACCGCCAGGGCTTGAGCATTCTTGCAGACTTTTCCACATGTCTGCCGCTGGCCATTCTTTCCGATGACATCCAGGTTACAGGTTTGTTGACCGGTGTGAGCAGTTCTTTTGTGATCCCTGAGGGCACGATTATTACTGCAGACCTTTCCGCACGGTTGCGGCTTGCCATTCTTCCCGACCACGGTCACCTTACAGGTTTGTTGTCTGTTGTGGACCCTGCTTTTGTGAGACCACAGAGATTGAGTATTTTTGAAGGCTCTCCCGCATGGTTGTTGCTGACCATCCTTCCCAACCACCGTCAGGTAACAGTTTCTTCGCCCGGTGTGGGTATTTTTTTTGTGATTAATCAGGGCTTTAGCATTCCGGTAAACCTTCCCGCATGACAGCTGTTGACCATTTTTTCCGATCACTGTCAGGTTACAGATTGCTTGTCTGGCAGGTTCAGTTGCATCGGCTGCCTCTGAACTTATTGTGCATGCGACCCCGTCTGAGGCGACCCCGTCTGAGGCGACCCCGTCTGAGTCGACCCAATCTGCATAGTTGCAGCTGTTGATTGGGTTGCCATCAATGTCACGAGTCTGTGGCTGGTATGACAGTGAATGAAGCGGTTGGCCAAAATTGCATAAGAGTTGAGTATCAAGGATACCATTCAAATCTTCGAAAGATGAGTTTTGTTGAAAATCTTCAGTGTCTTCAGGATTAAATCGACCTAAGCAACTGAAACAGTGTCCATTGGCCAAATGATGGCACGCGCCCAGAAAGGGGGCTGCCCTTCTGTGGTTTATCCAACTTTCTATGGAATTGAGCGGCCATTCATTTGACTCTCTGCTATCGAATGATGATCTGAATCGACAAATGCCGCGACAGGTAGAGACGAAACAATTTAAACCCAAAGTATGCAGGTTTGGCTGAAGACCTTCGTCACCGTCTTCATTATCATTGTTCAGGTGGCCAGCAGCGGAAGAGCCTCTATAGTGGGTAGTTGTCTTTTGAGCTTTCTGGCAGGAAGATTCTGATGGCTGGTATTGTTGTTGGTCATCTCCAGAGCCAAACACCACAGTGATGGCGGCGCACGAATGTCTCTGACTCGCCTGTTGTTCAATGAGGTTAAACATCGATGAATCGAGGCGCCAATAGTTTTTTAGAAGCCAGGCAACAGCAACAACCACTTCTATGAGCAGCCATGAAGAAGTCATGGCACCGAGGGCGGGACCCTTGGTGGTGAAGATCAGTTCGTAGGCAACAAGCAGCTTGGCAGTGTGGAGCCATTGCCACGAGATCGATTCAGGAAAAGTTGTTTTGACTCCGTAATTGCCAGGTTTCTGTCGTTTGCCATTAGGCGGCAAATCTGATCCTGCATTGTCGCTTGTGTCGACAACGTTTGATGGTTTTTCTGACACTGCCTGTCTTGCACACTTTATAGAAAAGCTTCGGTTTGGAAAAGTTGCATTCTGCCCAAGCTCGACAACAAAGCACCTTGTTGACTCTTCAGCCTGACAGACGACAGGAAATGAAACGAGCAGCAATAGTGATGCTGCAAAAAGTGAGTGTTTAATAACTCTATCCTTGTACTCTGCTATACAGAGAGGAAGGATAGGTTATGAAGATAAGTTTGCTTCTTCAGGTATCTGTGAATAAGTGTCTGCACTCAGAGAGGGTGTTCTGGTGATCAG
The DNA here is from genome assembly GCF_049310145.1 of Endozoicomonas sp. ALD068. NCBI lineage: Bacteria > Pseudomonadati > Pseudomonadota > Gammaproteobacteria > Oceanospirillales > Endozoicomonadaceae > Endozoicomonas > Endozoicomonas sp. ALD068. The sequence continues at coordinate 4,015,617 of NZ_JBLYNU010000004.1, read as the reverse complement.
GATCACTTCATAAGCAACCAGCAGATTCGTCGCATAAAGCCATTGCCAGGAAATCGACTTAATGTTGATCGTTTTTACCCTATGTCTTTGATGTCTATGTCGTTTCTTATCCGATGGCAAATCGGGTTCTGAATAGTCTTTGGTATCGGTAATGACTGTGGAGATATCTGACAATACGCTCAGGTTTCGCTTTATAGAAAATTAATTCTGATCCGCATCAACAGGTTTGCGTTTTCGATGTTTTCTTTTATGATCCGAGAAGGCTTTAGCATTCTGGCAGATCGTCCAGCATTTCTGTCGCTTGCCATCCCTCCCGATTATGGTTTCCTCACAGATTTTTTTGCTACTGTGGTTCTTTCTTCTGTGATCCAACAGGGCTTGAAAACTGTTAAAAACGGATCCGCACGGCTGCTGTTGGTTATCCTTCCCGCGCACAGTCACGTCACAGGTCTTTTGCCCGGTGTGGTATTTGCATTTATGAGATGACAGAGATTCAGCGTTCTTGAAGATTTTCCCGCATGGTCGCGGCTGGCCATCTTCTCCAGTCACTGGCACGGGACAGGTCTTTTGCCCGCTGTGGAGAGTTCTTTTGTGATGCGTCAGGGCATAAGTATTTTTGAAGACCTTCCCGCATAACTGCGGTTGGCCATCTTCTCCAGCCACTACCACACCGCAGGTTCTTTGCTTAGTGTGCTCTCTTCTTTTGTGATCTGAAAGAGCATTAGCATGCTTGCAGACTCTTCCGCATGGCTGCAGTTGACCATCCACTCCGATTACGGTCTCGATACAGGTTTTTTGCCCGGTGTGGTATTTGCTTTTGTGAATCGAAAGGGCAGTAGTATTCATGCAAACCTTACAGCATGGTTGCTGCAGGCCATTCTTTGTGACCACTGTTGCGTTACAAATTTTCTGCCCGCTGAGGTTTGTGGCTTGTTCTCTGCCTGTCCGGGAAAGATGAAGTGGGTTATGACCCAATTGGGGTGATCCTGTTATTTGTTGTGTTTTTGACGCCCCCGCTGGAAGTCTGAAAGGTTTGCGGACATAGGAATTCCTGATTTTTTTGAGAAGACTATGATCACGCAGATTGAGTAAACCATTGACTATAACCAAATCATCATCAGTGACAGACAAATACTTATGCCTTGGCGCATTATCATGGAGTGGCTGGCCAGAGTTAGACTGTGCTTTCCCTGCATTCATCGAGAGGGTATGGTTGCAGCTGTTTGTCAGGTTGTCATTAACGTCATGGGGCTGAGCTTGATGCGTCTGAGGCAGAAAGGTTTCACCAGGAGTGCATTGGAATTGAAAGGAAAAGCGATCATTGAATACTTTTACAGGCGGTTTTTTTTGTGAGTCTGTAGTGTTTACAGAATCATAGTAGCCTGTGCAACTGAGACCGTGTTTAATTATCAAAGGAGGACATGAGCTTTGTCCGGGTATTGCTCCTGTAGGACCTGTTGAGCTTTTTTCGACATTCAGTGGTGATTCAGCAGGCCTTCTGCTGCTCGCTGATGGTCGGAATTGACAAATGCCACGACAGGAATTTACGAAGCAATTCAGACCTAAAGTGTGAGAGTCTTGCTGAGGGTTTCTTTTACCTTCGCCAGAGTCAGAATACAGGTGATTAATGAAATAGCGCTCAGGCTGAGTGGCGGCCTGTGAGGCTTGCTGGCTGGATGATTCTAAAGGCTGGCCTTGTTGTTGGTTATGTCCAGAGCCAAACATTGTAATCATACTCGCAAACGGCTGATCCCACTGTCTCAACATAGATGCCGTCTGTTGCTCAATCGGGTTAAATAACGGTGAGTTGGGGTTCCAGTAGTTTTTTAAAAGCAAACCGACAGCGAAAGCGGCTTCTACAGGTAGCCATGAATAGGGGTTAGCTCTCAGAGGAGTGCCTCTAGTGGTGAGGATCAATTCGTAAGCAATCAGCAGGTTAGTGGTGTAAACCCATTGCCACGAAATAGACTCAATGGGGTTTGGCTTTACCCCGTAAAAGCCTGATCTGTGTCGTTTTCCATCAGGCAGCGAAGCTGATCCTGTGTAGCTGTTTGTGTCAGGAATATCTGAAGGGGTGTAAGGCGTTATAGAAAAGCTCTGGTCTGGAAAACCTCCATTCTGTTCAAACTCGACAATAAAACGGCTTGTCAACGGCTCGGCCTGACAGGCGACGGAAATAGATAGTAGAAACAACGGTGTCGAGAAGAGTGAGTATTTAATAATTCTATCCTTGGATTCTGGTTTACAAAGAGGAAGGATAGATCAAGAAAATAAGTTTGTTTTTCTGCTAAAGAGCTCTTGTTAATCCAGATTCGTATCAACAGGCTTGCGTTTTCGATGTTTTCTTTTGTGCAGTCGCAAGGCTTCAACATTCTTGCAGGCTTTTCCGCATGGTCGCTGCTGACCATCCTCTCCGATCAAGGGTTCGTCGCAGGTTTGTCGTCCGGTGTGGACCCTTTTTTTGTGATTCTTCAGGTATCGAGCATTAGTGAGGACCATTCCGCATGGCCGAAGCAGGCCATCCTCACCGATCACGGTTACGTCACAGGTTTTTTTTCTGCTGTGAAAGTGTTCTTTATGATGCATCAGGGCAATAGTATTCTTGAGGATCTTCCCGCATAGCTTAGGCTGGCCATCCTCCCCAACCATGGTAGCGTTGCAGGTTCTTTGTCCGGAGTGGTACCCGCTTTTGTGATCCGTCAGGGCTTGAGCATTTTTGCAGACTTTTCCACATGGCTGCTGCTGGCCATCTTCCCCAATCACGGTGACTTCACAGGTTTTTTGACCGGTGTGGTCTCTTCTCCTGTGATCTGATAAGGCATTATTATGCTTGCAGACCTTGCCGCATTGTCGTAGCTGACCATCCTCTCCGATCACGGTCTTAAGGCAGATTTTTTCCCCACTGTGGTAAGTGCTTTTGTGAACCGATAAAGCTGCGGCACTCCAGCAGACCTTTCCGCACAATCGCTGCTGGCCATTCTTCCCGACCACCGTTGCTTTACAGATTTTTTGCCTTATGTTGTTTTTGGCTTGCACTGTGTCTTTCTGGGAAAAATGAAGTGGCTTATGACTGAAATGGGTTGATCCCTCTGTTGTTTGTTGTGTTTCTGAAGTCTCCATTGGGGGGTTGAAATGGTCACGCATAAAGGAAATTCCTGTTTTTACGCGAAAACTGTGACAACCAAGATTGAGTAATCCATTGACTATCACCCAATCTTCAGCTGTGAGAGGTAAATGCCTGTGCATTGGCACATCATGATTGACTGAGTCGGCAGGGTCCGCATGTGCTGCTTCTGCATGCCCTGATTGTTTCGGGTTACAGTTATTTGTCGTTTTGTCATTAATGCCATAAGGGCGCGGGCTTTGCCCGAATGTCATTTTTGTGCAGCCTTTCGAACTTTCTTTTAAATTCAGCAGCCATTCAGCAGCTTCTCTGCTTTCGGATGATGGTTGGAATCGACAAACACCGTGACAGGGATGGACGAAACAATTTAAACCCATAGTGTGTGAATACTGTGGTGGGTTTCCGTCACCGTCGTCAGAGTCAGAGTAGGGGCGATGAGTGAAATAGCCTGTATTCTGGATGGTAGCTTTTGGGGCTTGCTGAACGGATGATTCTGAAGGCTGGACCTGTTGTTGGTCATGTCCAGAGCCGAACAGGGTAATGATAATCGCAAACGGCTGATCCTCCTGTGGCAAGATAGATGGCGCTTGTAGTTCAATTGGGTTAAACAACGCTGAGACCGGTTTCCAATAGCTTTTTAGAAGCCAACCGACAGTGAAAACCACTTCGACGGGTGGCCATGAATGAGGGCTGCTGTCTGGAGACACTTCTTTGGTGGTGAGGATCAGTTCGTACGCAGTCATCAGATTAGTGGTGTAAATCCACTGCCACGAGATCGACTGAATTATAGAAAAGCGCTTTTTTGGAAAACTTTCATTCTGTTCAAGCTCGACAATAAATCCACTTTTCAACGGTTCAGTCTGACAGAAGACAGAAAACGAAAGCATCAACAGCGTTGTTGCAAAGAATAAGTGTTTAATAATTCTATCCTTGGATTCTGATATACAGTGAGGAAGGATAGATCAAGAAAATAAGTGTGCCTTTCTATCAAAGAGCTTCTGTTAATCCTGGTCGGCTTCAAGAGGCTTGTGTTTTCGATGCAATCTTTTGTGCTTAGACAGGGCTTTAGCATTTTTGAAGATTTTTGCGCATTGTTGCTGATGACCATCATGCCCGACCACGGTCATGCTACAGGTTTTTTTCCCACTGTGGGCAATGCTTTTGTGACTCGAAAGAGCGCCGGCATTCTTGTAGGTTCTCCCGCATCGACGCTGCTGACCATCCTCTCCGACCATGGTCAGGTTACAGATTTTTTGTCCGCCGTGGATAGTGCTTTTGTGATTCCAGAGAGACGCAGAATTCCTGCAGGTTGTCCCGCATAGCCGCTCCTGACCATCCTCCCCGAACACGGTCAGGCCACAGATTCTTTGCCCGCTGTGAATACTGCTTTTATGAGTCGAGAGAACTGCAGCGTTCTTGCAGATTACCCCGCATGGCCGCAGCTGGCGATCTTTTCCAAGCACTTTAAATTCACAGGTTTGTTGCCGACTGTGGTTCCTTTTTTTATGGTCAGTCAGGTTTCGAGAGTGCCTGCAGACCTTCCCGCATAGTCGTTGCTGGCCATCTTCCCCGACCAGGATGAAGTCACAGATCTGCTGCCCGCTGTGGTATTGACTTTTGTGGGTGCATAAAGATTGAGCATTTTTGCAGATCTTTCCGCATGGCCGCTGACGACCATCCTCCCCGACCACGGTCACGACACAGGTTTGTTGCCCGGTGTGGTCTCTTTTTTTGTGATCCGACAGTGCTTTGGTACTCTTGCAGGGTGTCCCGCATGGCCGCTTGAGGCCACCTTCTCCGATCTCGATTACGTCACAGATTTGTTGCCCGGTGTGGTTTCTCCTTTTGTGACCCAACAGAGTTTGAGCATTCTTGCAGACAGTCCCGCATGGCAGTGACTGGCCATCCTTCCCGTCCACGATCAAATCACAGATTTGTTCTCCAGTGTGGTTTCTTCTTTTGTGACTCGCCAGAGCCTGAGAATTTTTGCAGACCATCCCGCATGGCCGTTGCTGACCATCCACCCCGAGTACTCTCACGAGACAGGTTCGTTTCACGGTATGGTTTCTTTTTTCCTTAGTCGACCTGACTTGTCGGTAATGGGTCGCCCCCCCGAAAGGAAGGCAGCCCGAAGGTGAAGCCCCTGTCCATTCAGTTGTGCCCGTTTGAAAGGTGTTATGGTTTGATGCTGTGAAGTGGGAAAGGGCAGAGGCAATCCCGGTTTTTTCCACAAGGCTATGACTACCCAGATTGAGTAACCCATTGATTATGACCAAATCGTCACTGTCTTCGGTTAAATGCCCATGCATTGACACATAATGATTGAGTGGCTGGGCAGGATCAGTATAACTGGCCTCTGCACTCGGTGGATAGGCATTTTCAGACGATGGTCGGAGTCGACAAATGCCATGACAGGGATAGACGAAACAATTTAAACCCAAAGTATGTCGGTTTGGCTTAGGGTCTTCGTTACCGTCAGCAGAGCCAGAATGCAGCGGGCTGGTGAAAGAGCCTGTTCGTTGGGTGATAGCATTTGCTGCCTGCTGGCCAGATAATTCTGATGACTGATAGTGTGTTGTATGTTGTCCAGGGCCAGGCATCATAGTGGTGATCATAAACGGGTCACTTTGACTCGTCTCTTGTCGTTCAATCGGCTCAAACATGGGTGATTCGGGGTTCCAATAGCTTTTTAAAAGCCAACCGGCAGCGATAACAGCTTCTACAGGTACCCATAAACAGGATAGAGGGGGCTCTCTGGTAGTCAGAATCAGTTCGAAAGCAACCAGCAGATTTTTGGCGTAAAGCCATTGCCACGAAATCGACCCAATGAGGGATGTTTTAAACCCGTAACTGAAAGGTCTGTGTCGTTTTTTATCCGATGGGAAATGAGGTTTCGCATAGCCGTTTTTGTCGGCAATGTCTGATGGGTTTCCCGACAATGTAAGCTGGTCAGGTTTTACAAAAAAGTTCTGGTTTGGAAAGTCTGTATTCTGCTCAAACTCGACAATAAAAAGTCGTGTCAACGTTTTTGCATGACAGATGACAGACAATGACAGTAACAGCAATGCTACAAAGAGGTAATGTTTAATAATCAATACTTGCTTTCTGGTTTACGCAGAGGAAGGATAGATCACCACATCTGAGAGCGGGTATTATTTCAGTTCAAGGGCTGAGATCATCGTTCTGGTCCAGATTAACAGGCTTGCGTTTTCGATGTACTCTTTTGTGTTCATAAAGGCCTCCGGCATTACTAAAGACTTTCCCACATTGCCGCTGCTGGCCACCTTTCCCGATCAGAGTCTCGTAACAGGTTTTTTGCCCGCTGTGGATACTGCTTTTGTGAGTCGACATAGCGGCAGCATTTTTGCAGATTTTCCCGCATTGACGTTGTTGACCATCCTTCCCGACCACGGTTATATAACAGGTTTTTTTTCCACTGTGTTCTCTTCTTTTGTGTTCCGCCAGGGCTTTAGTATTCTTGCAGAGCTTCCCGCATGGCCGCTGCTCGCCATCCTGCGAGACCACTGTTTCGGCACAGACTTTTTGTCTCGTGTGATATCCGTTTTTGTGAGCTGACAGAAGTGGAGCATTCTTCAAAACCATCCCGCATGGCCGCAACTGTCCATCCTCCGCGATCACGGTCATATCACAAGTTTTTTGTCCGGTGTGGTCTCTCCTTTTGTGATATGCGAGGCCTTGAACACTCTTGCAGATCAATCCGCATTTCCGCTGCTTGTTATCCTTGTCGACCACAGACACGTCACAGGTTTTTTGACCAGTATGGTTTCTGCTTTTGTGATCCGCCAGAGTCCGAGCATTCTTGCAGAGCTTCCAACATAATCGTTGCTGGCCATCTTCCAGGATCACTGTCTCGTCACAGGTTATTTGCCCGGTGCAGTCTTCTCTTTCTTGATTCGAGCTGGCTTTTTCATAATGGCAAGCCCCACCAAAAGGAAGGTAGCCCGAAGGTGAAGCCCCTGACCATTTAACTTCGTCCGTTTTAGAGGTTTCAGGATTTGATCTCGTTAATACAACCTTACCGGGTGCTTCGACAAGGCCATGATTACCCAGATTGATCAGCCAATTAATTATGACCCAATCGTCAGACTTGACAGGCGAATGCCCGGGCATTGTCAGATCATCATTCAGTTTCCGGGCAGACTCAGTACAGTTGGCCTCTGCACTTATTGAATGTGCATTATCGGATGATGACCGGAATCTACAAATGCCGTGACACGGATAGACGAAACAATTTAAATCCAAAGTATGTCGATGTGGTTGAGGATCTTCTTTACCGTCTCCAGAGTCAGAATGCACGGGGTTGATGAAAGAGCCTGAAAGTTGGCTGTTGGCTCCTGGAGCTTGCCGGACGGGTGATTCTGTTGGCTGATATTGTGGTGGGTTATGTTCAGAGGCAGTCATCATGGTGGTGATCGCAAAGGGATGATTTTGACTCACATCTTGTTGTTCTGTCGGGTTGAACAGCAGTGAATCCGGATTCCAATAGTTTTTTAAAAGCCAACCAACAGCGATAACCACTTCAAATGGCAGCCATGAATAATGGCTTGAACTTTGTTGTATGTCTCTGGTGGTGAGGATCACTTCGTGAGTAACCAGTAGATTTGTCGTATAAAGCCATTGCCACGAAATTGACTCAATGAGGGTCGTTTTTACCTCGTAACTGTCTGGTCTATGTCGTTTGTCATCCAATGGCAAATCGTGTTCAGGGTAGCTGTTTGTGTCGGCAATGTCTGATGGTTTGCTCGACGATGCAGGCCAGTCTGGGCTTATAGAAAAGTTCAGGTTTGGAAAATCTGCATTTTGTTCAAGCTCGACAATAAGGTGTCTTGTCAACGTTTTGGCCTGGGAAATGACAGACAACGACAGCAACAGCAGTGTTGCCAAGAGAGAATGTTTAATAATTCTATCTCTGCCTTTTGGTTTAAAGAGAGGAAGGATAGATCAAGAAAATAAGTGTGTTTTTATGTTTTGCTCATTGAAGGGCGGTTGTCCGTTCAAGGAGTGATACCATCGTCTGGTTCAACATCGACGGCCTTGCGTTTTCGATGTGTTCTTCTGTGATTGTAAAGGACTCTGGCATTCTTGAAGATTTTTCCGCATTGTCGCTGCTGACCATCTTCCCTGATCACGGTTACGTCACAGGTTTTTGGCCCGCTGTGGAGATTGCTTTTGTGATAGGAAAGAATTGCAGCATTGTTGCAGGTTGTCCCGCATCGCCGCTGCTGACCATCCACCCCGATAACAGTTAGGTTACAGGTTTGTTTTCCGCTGTGGTTTATTCTTCTGTGACCGATCAGGGCTACCGCATTCTTGCAGACCTTTCCGCATCGCCATTGCCGACCATCTTCCCCGACAACGGTCAGGTCACAGGTTTTTTGCCCTGTGTGGTCTCTTCTTCTGTGATCCGAAAGGTCTTGGACACTCCTGCAGGTTTTCCCGCATGGTCGTTGCTGGCCATCTTCTCCGATTACGGTCACGCGACAGGTTTTTTGTCCGCTGTGGATTTTTCTTTTGTGATTCGTCAGGGCTTGAGCATTATTGAAGGTCTTGCCGCATGTCCGGTGCAGGCCATTGTCTCTGATTATGGCCATGCCACAGGTTTTTTGTTCGCTGTGGACTTTTCTTCTGTGTTGCGCCAGATTTCGAGAACTATTGAAGGTCTTACCGCATTGCCGCAGCTGATCATCTCCATCGAACGCGATCACACTACAGGTGTGTTGCCCATTGTGGTAACTGCTTTTGTGATATGACAGGGCTTGATAGCTATTGTAGACTGTTCCGCACGACCGCAGCATACCATCCTCCCCGACCAGGGTCAGGCTACAGGTTTTTTGCCCGCTGTGAACTTTTTTTTTGTGGTCCGACAAGGTTCTGACACTGCTAAAGACCAATCCGCATGGTCGCAGTTGATTATCTTCGCTGACCAGAGTTGCGGTACAGGTTTGTTGGCCGCTGTGGTATCTGCTTCTGTGAGATGTCAGGGCTTGAAGATTCTTGCAGCCTTTCCCGCAAGGCTGCGACTGACCATCCTCTCCGATAATGGTCTCTTCACAGGTTTTTGGACCGGAGTGGAGGCCCCTTTTGTGATTGCTCAGAACCGCAAGATTCTTGAAGATCCTCCCGCACGGCCGCTGTTGACCATCTTCTCCGACTACGGTCAAGGTACAGGTTTGTTGCCCAGTGTGCTTTCTTCTTTTGTGGTCCGACAGCATAACGGCACTCTTGCAGACCTTTCCGCATAGCTGAGGCTGACCATCCTCCATATAGACTGGCTGGTCGCAGGTTTTTTTTTCGGTGTGGGCATTTCTTTTGTGATCCGATAGCGCTCTGGTGCTGCTGCAGACCTTCCCGCATGGCTGTTGCCGACCATTTTCCCCGACCACAGTTATCTGGCAGCTTTGTTGCCCGGTGTGACTTTTTCTTTTGTGGTCCGTCAGGGCTTGGGCATTCTTGCAGACTGTCCCGCATGGCTGTTGCTGACCATCTTCGCCGATCACAGTGACGTGACAGACTTTTTGACCGCTGTGGATTCTTCTACGGTGGTTCGACAGGACATAACTATTCTTGCAGACTGCCCCGCAGGGCTGCGGCTGACCATCTTCTCTGATTACTATTGTTTCACAGACTTTTTGCTCGCTGTTGGTTGTGACTTGTGCTGTGGCTGTCTCGATAAAAGGAGTCTCGCAAAGAGTATGTTGGTTCAGATCAAGTGGGTATGATTCAATGGTTGTTGGTTGTGCTTCTGAATGATTAAGTTTAACGAAAATCCCTTCTTCTTCGAGAAGATATTGTGGGTCGAACAGTGCATTAATGTCGCCAAAATCACTGGTGTTCCAGGGCATGCTCCCCGGGTATGTCAAATCATTTCTGAATGACCCGGCAAAGTCATTTATATAAGCTACCTCGTCTATAGGTAGGCTTTCTTCCGGCTTTGGCGGCCATTCAGCGGACTCTCTGCTATCGGATGAGTGTCGGAGTCGACAAGTGCCATGACAGGAATTGACGAAACAATTTAACCCCAAAGTATGTCGATGTGGTTGAGAGTCTTCGTTACCGTCGCCAGAGTCAGAATGCAGGGGATTATTATAAGCTCCTGTGAGCTGGCTGGCGGCTTCTGTGGTTTGTTGGCCGGATGATTGTGAGCGCTGATATTGTGATGGGTTGTGTTCAGAACCGGACATCATAGTGATGATCGCAAGTCTGTGATTTTGACTCGCCTGTTTTTGTTTAATTGGCTTAAACAGCAGTGAATCAGAGTTCCAATAGCTTTTTAAAAGCCAGGCAGCAGCGACAACTGCTCCTGCAGGTAGCCATGAATAAGGAGTGGAGTACTGAGGAGCGTCTTTGCTAGTCAGAATCATTTCGTAAGCAGCCAGCAACTTCGTGGCGTAGAGCCATTGCCACGAAGTCGACTCAATGAGTGGCATTTTCATCCCGTAACTGTCAGGTCTGTGTCGTTTGTCATCTGATGGCAAAACAGGGTCTGCATGGCCGTATGTGTCGGCAATGTCTGACGGGTTGCCCGACGATGTTTGCCGGACAGGCTTTATAGAGAAGTTCTGGTTTGGAAAATCTGTGTTCTGTTCAAGCTCGATAATAAAATGTCTTGTCAACGATCTGGCCTGACAGATGACAAACAATGACAGTAACAGCAATAGCAGCGCTGCAAAGATTGAGTGTTTAATAATTCTGTGCCTGCCTTCTGGTATACAGAGAGGAAGAATAGATCAAGTAAACAGGCGTGTTCTTTTGTCTTTCTCATGAAAGGGCAGGTCTCTGTTCAAGGACTGAAGTCATCGTCCCGGCTGTCATTAACAGGGTTGCGTTTTCGATGTGTTCTTTTGTGATCCCGCAGAGCTTGAGCATTCTTGCAGATCTTCCTGCACAATCGCTGTCGACCATCCTTCCCGACCATGTTCAAGTCACAGGTTTTTTGTCCGCTGTGGACACTGCTTTTGTGAGTCGACAGAGCAGCGGGATTCTTGCAGATTGTCTTGCATGGCCTCTGCATTCCATCCTCCCCAACCAGGGTCAAGTTACAGGTTTGTTGCCCACCGTGTTTTCTTCTTTTGTGGTCCGACATGACTTTGGCACTCTTGCAGGGCTTCCCGCATGGCTGCTGCATGCCATCTTCCCCGACCACGAGCATGTCACAGGTTTGTTGCCTTGTGTGGTTTCTTCTTTTGTGATCTGCCAGGCTCTGAGCATTCTTGCAGAGCATCCGGCATGGTCGTTTCTGGCCACTTTTTGTGACCACGGTTACGGAACAGGTTCTTTGCCCGCTGTGGATAAAGCTTCTATGAGCCGAAAGGGCATGAGCATTCTTGAAGACCCGCCTGCACGGCTGCAGTTGGCCATCTTTCCCGATTAGGGTTGCGTCACAGGTTTTTTGCCCGCTGTGACTTATTCTTTTGTGTTCCGCCAGGATTTGACTACTTTTGCAGACCTTTCCGCATTGACAAGGTTGGCCATCCTCCCCGAGCACTGTCTCGCCACAGATTTTTTGCCCGGAGTGGTGTCTTCTTTTGTGATCTGAGAGGGCTTTAATATTGTTGCAGACCTTTCCACAGAGTTGCGGTTGGCCATCCTTCCCGAGCACTGTCTGGGCACAGGTTTGTTGTCCGGTGTGATGTCTTCTTTTGTGATCTGACAGGTTTTTGATGCTTTTACAGACTTTTCCACAGAGTTGCGGTTGGCCATCCTCGCCGAGCACCGTCTCGCAACAGGTTCGAGGCCCCGAGTGGTGTCTTCTTTTGTGATCTGACAGGGCTTTGATACTGCTGCAGACTCTTCCACATAGTCGTTGCTGACCATCTTCCCCAAGCAGTTTGTCGACACAGATATGTTGCCCGGAGTGGTCTCTTTTTTTTTGATCCAAAAGGCCTTGTTGGCAATGGTTAGCGCCTGTGTAAGGGAGACAACCCGAAGATGAAGTCTCTGCCGATTCAATGTCGTCCGTCTGAGAGTCTTTATTGTCTGATGTCGTGAATATAATCTTATCAGCTGCTGCCTGGGCTGTCCGGGAAGGATGAATCAGGTTTTGATTCCATTGGGTTGATGCTGTTGTTTGTTGTGCTTCCAAAGTTTCTGCCGGGGGAGTGCAATGGATTAGCGAAATGGAAAACGGGTTTTTTTCGGCAAGACCATGACTACCCAGATTGAGTAACCCATTGATTATGAGCAAATCATCGGTGGTGACGGGTAAATGCCAAAACATCGTCAGTGGTCGGGTTTTTACAGTACGGGCGGCCACTGCACTCAATGAATGTGCATTATCGAATGATGGTCGGAATCGACAAACACCATTACAGGGATAGACGAAACAATTTAAACCCAAAGTATGTCGATGTGATTGAGGGTCCTCGTTATCGTCACCGAAGCCAGAATGCCAGGGGCTGGTAAAAGACCCTTCGGGATAGGGGGTGGTTCTCGGAGCTTGTTGGCCAGATGCTTGTGAAGGTTGATATTGTGATGTCTGATATTGTGATGGGTTGCGTTCAGAACCAGGCGTCATAGTGATGATCGAAAGCGGGTCATTTATACTCGCCTCCTGTTGTTCATAAGGATTGAATAAGGATGACACAGGGTTCCGATAGTTGTTTAAAAGCCATCCGACAGCTACGACCGCTTCCAGGGGTAATGATGAATAAAGGTTGAACCCCGTCGGGGCGTCTTTGGTGGTCAGGATAAGTTCAAAAACAACCAGCAGATTTGCGGCATAAAGCCATTGCCATGAAATCGATTCAATAAGGGGCGTTTTCAGCCCGTAACTGCAAGTTTTCTGTCGTTTTTTATCTGATGACAAACTGGGTTCAATACTACCGTTTTTGTCGGCAATGTCTGACAGGGGGCCTGGCAATATATGCAATTCGTTTTTTATCGAAAAGTGCTGTTCAGGAAAATCAGCATTCTGTTCAAGCTCGACAATAAAACGTCTTACCAATGGCTTGGCCTGGCAAATGACCGACAACGACAGCAACAGCAGTGTTGCAAAGAGAGAGTGTTTAATAATTCTATCTCTGCCTTCTGGTCTACAGAGAGGAAGGATAGATCAAGAAAATAAGTGTGTTTTTGTATCTTCCTTGAGGAAGGGGGATTGTCTGCTATTCTCAATTTTCAAACAAAAAACCACATGGGACTGGCAGTATGAGCCTTGAGTCAAGAGTCACGGTACTGGAAGAACAACAAGACAAATGGGAGAAAGTGACCGCAAGCTTGAGCGATAGCTTATCGTTTATGCTTCGGTCATATCAGCAATTAGAGATTCACCTGAAAATACATGATCGGAAATTTGACAAGATTGACCAACGTTTTAAGGAGGTTGACCAGCGTTTTAAGAAGGTTGACCAGCGTTTTGACAAGATTGAAAACTATTTAGAGGATCATGACCGTCGTTTTGACAAGATTGAAGACATGCTAATCCAGATCTTCAATAAGCTCGCGTAGCACAAACCTCACAGGACAGTCAGTACCAGTCTTGAGGCAAGAATCACGTTACTGGGAGCATCGGGAACACTTCCGTCGTTCCCGGCTTCACTCCCGTTATTGCCTCACTTCACATCAACAGGCTTGCGTTTCCGATGTATTCTTTTGTGACTCGACAGCTCTGAGGCACTTGTGCAGACCTTCCCACAAAGTCGCTGTTGGCCATTTTCTCCGATCACGGGCAGGTTACAGGTTTTTTGCTCGGTGTGGTCTCTTCTTTTATGGTCCGACAGGGCCTGAGTATTTTTGCAGACCATTCCGCATGGCCGTTGCTGGCCATTATTCCCGGCAATGGCCAGGCTACAGGTTTTTTGCCCGCTGTGGTATCTGGTTTTGTGAGATGACAGAGAGTTACTATTACCGAAGACCTTGCCGCATGCCTGCTGCTGGCCATCTTCTCCCACCACGATACTGTCACAGGTTTGTTGTCCGCTGTGGACTCTGCTTTTGTGATCCAGAAGGGCTTGAGCACTTCTGCAGACCGAACCGCATAGTTGCTCAATGCCATCCTCTGTGAGCACTTTTACGGCACAGGTTTTTTGACCGCTGTGGGCGCTGCTTTTGTGAGACGACAGTGATTGTAAATTCTTGAAGACCTTCCCACATAGCTCTCGCTGGTTGCCCTTCCCAAGCCAGGTTAGGTCACAGATTTGTTGCCCGCTGTGAGCTACTCTTTTGTGATACAACAGGGCCTTGGCATTTTTGCGGACTTTCCCGCATGGCCGCAGCTGGCCATTTTTTCCGGCCACGGTCTGGTTGCAGGTTTGTTGTTCGCAGTGGAGTATTTTTTTGTGATTCATCAGGGCATAAGCATTCTCGCAGACTGTTCCGCATGGCTGCTTTTCGCCATCCTCCCTGACTACTGTTACGACACAGGTTTTTTGTCCGGTATGGTATTGGCTTTTGTGAGTTGAAAGTACTTTTTTATTCTTGCAGACCTTTCCGCATTGCCATCGCTGACCATCTTTCCCGGCTACGGTCATCTCGCAGGTTTTTTGCCCGGTATGGGTTCTTTTGTGGGATGACAGAGCTTTAGCGCTCCTGAAGAGCTTCCCGCATGGCCCTTGCTGGCCATCTTTCCTGATCATGATCTCGTTACAGGTTTCTTGTCCGGCGTGGTCCCTGTTTTTGTGATTAAACAAGTCTAAAGCATTTTTGAAGACCTTTTCGCATGGCCGTTGCCGGTCATCCTTCCCGGTCACAATCTCGTCACAGGTTTTTTGTCCGCAGTGGTATCTTCTTTTGTGTGACATCAGGGCCTGTAGATTCTTGCTGAGCACTCCGCATGGCCGCCGCTGGCCATCCTCCCCGATCACGGTAAGGTTACAGGTTCGTTGCCCGGTGTGAGCTTTTCTTTTGTGATCCGACAAGGCGTATTTACCCTTGTAAACCTTTCCACATAGCTGCAGTTGGCCATCCTTCCCGACCAGGGGCAGGTTACAGGTTTGTTGCCCGCAGTGGAGTGATCTTTTGTGGACCGCCAGGGCGCGAGCATTCTTGCAGACCTTCCCGCATGACGACTGTTGCTCATTCTTCCCGAACACTATCATGTTGCAGATTAATTGCCCGGCATTGCCAGTTGTATGGGCTACCCCTGTATTCTCTGAGTCTGAGGCGACGCCATTTTTAAAGTTGCAACGATAACAGTGTGCATTGGCCAAATGAGAGCATGAGCTCTGTCCGGGTGTTGATCCTGTGTGGTCTGTTGAACTTTTGGATGAATCCAAAGATTGTCGGAATTGGCAAATGTCAATACAGGGATGGACGAAACAATTCAGACCCAAAGTATGTGAGTGCTGTTGAGGGTTTTCGTTACCGTCGGCAGAATCATAATAAAGAAGTTGAGTGAAATAGCTTTTAGGGAAGGTGATGGTCTGTCGGACTGGCTGGCCGGATGATTCTGATGGTGTGGTTTGTTGTGAGACATGTTCAGAGCCAGCCATCACAGTGGTGATCGCAAACGGATGATCCTGAATCGCCTTTTTTTGTTCAATCGGGCTAAACAGCGTTGAATTGGGGTTCCAATAGCTTTTTAAGAGCCAACTGACAGTGATAGCCGCTTCTGATGGCAGCCATGAATAAGCGTTTCGCCATAGAGAGCTGTCTTTGCTGGTCAGGATCAGTTCATAAGCAATCAGTAGGTTAGTGGTGCAGAGCCATTGCCACGAAATCGAGTCAATGAAGGTGGTTTTCACTCCGTAACTGTCAGGTTTATGTCGTTTGTTATGGGATGGCAACCCGGGCTCTGCATAGCCGTGTTCGTCGACAATGCCTGACGGAGGGCCCGACAATATACGCAAGTCGTGTTTTATAGCAAAGTGCTGTTTGGGAAAATCAGCATTCTGTTCAAGCTCGACAATAAAACGTCTTACCAATGGCTTGGCCTGGCAAATGACGGACAACGACAGCAAGAGCAGCGCTGCAAAGAGAGAGTGTTTAATAATTCTATCTCTGCCTTCTGGTGTACAGAGAGGAAGGATAGATCAAGAAAATAAGTGTGTTTTTGTATATTGCTCATGGAAAGGCGAGTGTCTGTTCAAGGATTAAGGCCACTGCCCCAATTCACATCAACAGGCTTGCGTTTTCGATGTGTTCTTTTGTGATTCCTCAGCTCCATGGCATTTTTGCAGACCTTTCCACAGGGTTGTTGCTGGCCATCTTCCCCGATCACGAGCAGGCTACAGGTTTGTTGCCCGGAGTGGTTTCTTCTTTTATGATTCCAAAGGACTGAAGCATTCTTGCAGATCAGCCCGCATGGACGTTGTTGGCCATCCTTCCCGTTTATGACCACGCTACAGGTTTTTTGCCCGCTGTGGTTTCTTCTTTTGTGATCCAACAGGCTCTGAGTACTCTTGCAAACCATCCCGCATAGTCGCTGAATGCCATCCTCTCCGACCATTTTTACTTCACAGGTTCTCTGTCCGCTGTGGTATTTGCTTTTGTGATCCGACATGGCTTTAGCGCTTTTGCGGATCGCCCCGCATTGGTGAGACAGGCCATCCTCTCTAAGCAGGGTTACGTCACAGATTTGTTGCCCGGTGTGGTGGTTGCTTTTGTGAGAGGACAGTGATTTTTTACTCTTGTAGATCTTCCCACATTGCATTAGCTGGCCATCTTCCCTGAACACTATCACGTTGCAGATTGCCAGCCCGGCTGGGGGAGCTGTATTGGCTGATCCTGCAGCCATCGGATTTGAGGCGACCCCACTTACAGAGTTACAACTACAGTCGTCTATTGCCTAAATGGGGGCATGATCCCGGTTTGGGTGTGGCTCCTGTGCAGTCTTTCGAGATTTCTACTGATTTGATTGCTCTGCTATCGGATGAATCGGGAGGTTGTAGAAATTGACAAAGGCCGTTGCAGGGATGGACGAAACAATTCAAACCCAGGGTATGTGAGTGTTGTTGAGGGCTTTGGTTCCCTTCACCAGAGTCAGAATAAAGGAAATGATTGAAAGAGCCTGCACAATGGTTAGTTACTTGTGGGGCTTGCTGGCCGGATGATTCTGATGACTGGCCTTATTGTTGGTCATCTATAGAATCATGCATCATAGTGGTGATTGCAAACGTGTGGTTTTCACTCGCCTCTCTTGGTTCAATCGGATTAAACAGCAGTGAATACGAGTTCCAATAGTTTGTTAAAAGCTGACCGACAGCGATAGCCGCTTCTACAGGTACCCATGAACAATGGTGGGAGCTTTCACGGGTGTTTCTTGTGATCGGGATGAGTTCGTATGCAACCAGGAGATTTGTTGCGTAAAGCCATTGCCGTGAAATCGATCCAATAAGGAGCGTTTTACCCCGTATTCTTCAGGTCTTTGTCGTTTGTCATCTGATGACAGAACGGTCTCTGCATAGTCGTTTTTTCCGGCAATGTCTGGCAGGTTGTCTGACAAAATATGCCCGTCAGGCTTTACAGAAAAGTTCTGGTTTGGAGAATCTGTATTGTGTTCAAGCTCGACAATAAATCGTCTCGTCAATGGATTGGCCTGGCTGATGACAGACAACGACAGCAACATCAGTGCTACAAAGAGTGAGTATTTAATCATTCTGTCCTTGCCTCCTGTTACACAGAGAGGAAGGATAGATCAAGAAAATAAGTGTGTTTTTGTAACTTTCTCATGAAAAGGAAGTTGTCCATTCAAGGATTAAGGTCATTGTCTAAATTCACATCAAAAGGCTTGCGTTTTCGATGAATTCTTTTGTGATTCGACAGGGCTTGGAGATTTTCACAGACCTTCCCGCACGGCCGCTGCTGACCATCCTCCCCGATCACTGTCACTTCACAGGCTTTTGGCCCGCTGTGGTCTCTTCTATAGTGATTCGTCAGGGTTCTGGCATTCTTGCAAACCTTTCCGCATGGTCGTTGCTGTCCATCCTCAACGACCACCGTTGCGTCACAGGTTTTTTGCCCGCTGTGGATTTTGCTTTTGTGATCCCACAGGGCATGGGCACTCTTACAAACCCTCCCACATGGTCGCTGCTGACCATCTTTCTCGACCACTGCCACATCACAGGTTTTTTGCCCGCTGTGAACTTTGCTTTTGTGAACCGAGAGGATTGAAGCATTCTTACAGACCGTCCCGCATGGCCTCTGCTGGCCATCCTTCCCGACTAATGCCTCGTCACAGGTTTGTTGCCCGGAATGGAAGATGCTCCTGTGAATCCCAATGGCTACGAGATTCTTGCAGGTCATACCGCATGGCCGCGACTGGCCATCCTCACCAACCACGGTTGTGTTACAGGTTTGTATCCCGGTGTGCTCTTTTCTTCTGTGATAAAACAGAGCCTGAAAATTCTTGTAGATCTTCCCGCATGGTTGCTGCAGGCCATCCTCTGTGACCAGGGTCGCTCTACAGGTTTGTTCCCCGCCGTGGTTTTTGCTTTTGTGATTCCAAAGAGATTGAGCATTCTTGCAAACCATGGCACATACCCGCTTTCGGCCATCCTCCCTGACCACAGTAAAGTCACAGGTTTTTTGCCCGCTGTGGACGATTTTTTTGTGAGCGTAGAGGGCTTGAGCATTCTGGCAGGTCATCTTGCATGGCCGCCGTTGTCCGTTCTCCCCGGCCACGGTTAGCTCACAGGTTTTTTGCCCGGTATGGTAACTGCTTTTGTGAGATGAAAGTGCTCTTTCATTCTTGGCGACCTTCCCGCATTGCTGCAGTTGGCCATCCTTTCCGACTAATAACTCTCTGCAGATTGTTTGCTGCGGGGGATTAGTTGTATCGGCCAGAAGAGTAACCTTTGAGTTCAGGGCGATCCCGTCTAAGGCGACCCCGTCTAAGGCGACTCCGTCTGTAGAGTCGAAGCTATCAAATTGTGTATTAGTTTGATGGGGGGTTGAGCTTTGTTCGAGTGTTGCGCCTGTGTGGTCTGCCGAACTTTCTCGACATTCCAGCGCTCCGCTATCGGATGAATCTGAAGATTTTCGGAATTGACAAACATCATTACAGGGATGGACGAAACAATTTAAACCCAAAGTATGTGAGTGTTGTTGAGGGGCTTCGTTACCGTCATCAAAGTCAGAATACAGTAGACTGGTGAAATAGCCTATAGGGTAGGTTGTGATTTGTGGGGCTTGTTGGATGGATGATTCTGAGGGCTGGGCCTGTGCTTGATTAGGTTCTGAGCCAGGCATCATAGTGTTGATCGCAAACGAGAGATCCACCTCTGTCAACATAAATCTCGCTTGTTGTTCAAGAGGCATAAACAACGCTGAATCAGGGGACCGATTGCTTTTTAAAAGCCAACCAACAACGATAATCGTTTCTACAGATAGCCATGGATAAAGATTGGAGCTTAAAGAGGCGTCTTTGCTAGACAGGATCAGTTGAAGAGTAACCAGAAGGTTCGCGGCGTAAAGCCATTGCCATGAAATCGAGTCAATGAAGTTTATTTTTATTCTGTAATTGTCATTTCTGTGTCGTTTGTCATCCAATGGCAAATCAGACACTGTATGGTCGTTTGATCCGACAATAAAAGGCTCTGTCAACGGCTCGGCCTGACAGAAGACAGATAATGACAGTATCAGCAACAGCAGTGCTGCAAAGCATGAGAGTTTAATAATTCTATCCTTGCATTCTTATTTACCAAGGGGAAGGATAGACTAGGGAAGTAAGTGTGTTTTTGTGCCTTACTCATAAAAGAGCGGGTGTCAGTTCAAGGACTGAGGTCATCTTGCTGGCCCACATCAAGAGGCTTGCGTTTTCGATGTCTTCTTTTGTGCTCCGAGAGAGCATGAGCATTCTTGCAGATCTTACCGCATTGCTGCAGCTGACCATCCTCTTTGAGTACTATTAAGTCACAGTTTTTTTTCCCGGTGTGGATTCTTCCTTTGTGATCCATTATGGCTTTGGCATTTTTGAAGGCCTTCCCACACGGTCGCGACCGACCATCCTTTCCCATTACTGGCATGTCGCAGATTTGTCGCCCGGTGTGGAATATTCTTTTGTGTTCCCGGAGGGCTCTGGCGTTGTTGCAGACCTTCTCGCATGCCCACTGCTGACCATCCCCTCCAGCCACGGTCACGTTACAGGTTTTCCGCTCGCAGTGGTTGCTGCTTTTGTGCTCCGAGAGGGCATGAGAATTCTTGCAGATTTTTCCGCATGCTCGCTGCTGGCCATTCTCAGCAACCACTATCACGTCACAGTTTTTTTGCCCGGTGTGGAAGTAGTTTTTGTGAGATGACAGTGATCGATAACTCTTGCATACTTTTCCGCACGGCTGCGGCTGGCCATCATCCCCGATCACGGTTATGCTGCAGGTTTGTTGTGTGCAGTGATCTTTTGATTTGTGGTGCATCAGGGCAGCATTATTGATGCATACCTTTGCGCATGGCCGCTCTTGGCCATCCTCACAGATAACGTTTACGTAACAGGTTTTTTGCCCGGTGTGGTATCTGCTTCTATGAACCGTCAGAGATCGAATACTCTCACAGATTTTTCCACATGGTCGCTGTTGGCCATCTTCCCCGATTATGTTTACGACACAGGTCTGTTGCCCACTGTGGACAACGCTTTTGTGATACCACAGAGTTTTGGCATTCTGGTAGGACGCTCCGCATAGCTGCGGCTCGTTATCCTCCCCAGTCACTATTGCGTCACAGGCTTTTTGCCCGGTGTGGTATCCGCTTATGTGAGACAAAAGAATTTTTTTATTCTTGTAAACCTTCCCGCATTGTCGGAGCTGGCCATCCTTCCCGAACATTATCACATTACAAGTTGCCTGCTGGGCAGGGCCGGTGGCATTACTGGCCAGTTGGGGGCATGAGCTTTGTCCGGATGTTACTTCTGCGTAGCCTGTTGAACTTTCTTCACAAACCAACCCTGCGCTACTGGATGGATCTAAACATTGTCGGAATCGACAAACACCATTACAGGGAGAGATATAACAATTTAAACCCAAAGTATGCAGTTGTCCTTCAGGGTCTTCGTTACCTTCGTCAGAATCTGAATACAGGAGGCTGGTGTGATAGCCTCTAATGTGAGTGGTGGCTTGCAGGGCACGCTGGCCAGATGGTTCTGATTGCTGATATTGAGGTTGATCCTGCTCAGAACCAGGCATCATAGTGTTGATTACAAACGGGCGATTTTGACTCGCCTCTTGTTGTTCAATCGGGTTAAACAGAGGTAAATAGCGATTCCAATAATTTTTTAGAAGCCAACCGGCAGTGGTAACCGCTTCCAAAGGTATCCATGAATAGCGGTTTGAGCGAAGAGGGGCGTCTCTGGTGGCTAGAGCCAGTTCGTTAGCAATCAGCAGATTCGCAGTGTAAAGGCATTCCCACGAAATCAACTCAGTGAGAGGCATTTTTTCTCCGTAAATATAAAAACTCTGTCGTTTTTTATCCGTTGGCAATTCGTGTTCTGCGTGGCCATTTGTGTCGGCAATCTCTGAGGATTTTTTTGGCAATGTGTAGCGGTCACCATTTATAGAAAAATTCCCGTTTGAAGAGCCTGTATTTTGTTCAGGCTCGACAATAAAATGACTTGTACATGCTTCGGCCTGATAAACGACAGGTAATAAAAGCGTCAGAAGAAGTGCCGCAAAGACTGAGTGTTTAATAATTCTATCCTTGCCTTCTGGATTACAGAGAGAAAGGATAGATCAAGAAAATAAGTGTGTTTTTGTGTCTTACTCATAAAGGCCGGGTGTCAGTTCAGGGAGTGAGGTCATCGCCCTGGTCCGAATCAACAGACTTTCGTTTTCGATGTCTTCTCTTGTGATTCGACAGGTCTTGATTACTCTTGCAGACCCTCCTGCATGGTCTCTGCTGACTATCCTCTGCGACCACTGTCATATCACAGATTTGTTGTCCTGAGTGGACTTTTTTTTTGTGATACCTCAGGGCTAGAGCATTCATACAGACCGTCCCGCATGGCCGCTGCTGACCATTCTTGCCGACTATTACCACGTCACAGGTTTGTTGCCCAGTGTGGACACTGCTTTTGTGATGCGAAAGGGCTTGAGCATTTTTGTAGACCTTCCTGCATGGCCGCTGTTGGCCATCCCCACCAACCACGGTCACATCACAGGTTTGTTGCCCGGTGTGGTATGTATATTTATGAACTGAAAGAGACTGAGCATTATTTAAGACTTTCCCGCACTCTCGCGCGTGGCCGCCTTTCCCGACCACGGTTACATGACAGGTTTGTTGCACGGTGTGGAAGGATCTCTTGTGATACGACAAGGCTTGAGCATTCCTGCAAACCTTTCCGCATGGACGTAGTTTGCCATTTTCCCCGACCACGTTCACGTTACAGGATTGTCGCCCTGAGTGGAAGTTGCTTTTGTGACATGACAGGGATAGGGCATTCTTGTAAACCTTCCCGCATGACTGCGGTTGGCCATCTTCGCCGATCACGGTTACGTTACAGGTTTCTTGAGCAGCGTGCTTTCGTGATTTGTGCTGTTTCAGGGCAAAATAACCTATGCAGATCGTCCCACATGGTCGCCGCTGGCCATCCTCATCAACCACGACTACGTCACAAGGCTTTTGCCTGGAGTGGTATTTGTATTTATGATATGTAAGGCTTCTAGTGTTTTTGTAGACCCTCCCGCATAGCCGCTCCTGATAGTCCTCCCCGACTACCGTTGCGTCACAGGTTTTTTGTCCAGTGTGATATGTGCTTTTATGAACCGACAGGACTTTTGCATTCTTGAAGGCCCTTCCGCATTGTTGCAGCAGGCCATCCTTCCCTAACACTATCACGTTGCAAGTAATTTGCCCGGCGGGGCTGGTGCTATCGGCTGCCACTTCTGCTATTGAGTTGAGGATGACCCCGTCTGAGGCAACCCCGTTTACGCTATTAGACGGATCGGAAGATTGTCGAAATCGACAAACACCGTTACAGGGATAGATAAAACAATTTAAACCCAAAGTATGCAGGTACTGTTCAGGGTCTTCATTACCGCCGCCAGAGTCAGAATACAGGTGGCTGGTGTAATAGCCTTTAAAGTGAGTATTGACTTGCGGGGGATGCTGCGCTGATGATTGTGATGACTGATATTGTGGTCGGTCCTGTTCAGAGCCAGCCATCATAGTGGTGATGGCAAACGGGTGATGTTGACTCGCCTCTTGTTGTTCAATTGGGTTGAACAGCAGTGAGTCGGGGTTCCAATAGTTTTTTAAAAGCCAGCCAAGAGTGATAATCACTTCCAGAGGCAGCAATGAATAAGGGGTTGGGGATTGAGAGGTGTCTTTGGTGGTCAGGATCAAATTATAAGTAACCAGCAGATTCGTAGCGTATAGCCAATGCCAGGAAATCGACTTAATGAGGGGCTTTTTTACCCCGTAGTTGTAAGTCTTACGTCGTATCTTGTCAGGTGATGAATAGGGTTCCGTGTGGCCGTTTGTGTCGGCAATGTCAGGCGGTTTATCTGACAAGGTTTGTTGGTCGAGCTTTATAAAAAAATTATGGTTTGAACAGTCTGCATTCTGTTCAGGCTCGATAACAAAGCATATTGTCAAGGGTTCAGCCTGACAGGCGACAGACAAAGACAGTAACAGCAGTGCTGGAAAGAGTGAGTGTTTAATAATTATATCTCTGCCTTCTGGTTTAAAGAGGAAATGATAGATCAAGAAAATTTTTCTGGAGAGTTATGTATTCCCACGCAGAGCGAAGGTGCGGGTTTTTGGAGTTTTGCGACACTCCCTTAAAGTGCGGGTATCAGCTCAAGGAGTGAGGTTATTGAGCTGGTTCACATAAACAGGCTTGCGTTTTCGATGTCTTTTTTTGTGCTCCGAGAGGGCATGAGCATTCTCGCAGACCTTCCTGCATTGCCACAGCAGACCGTCGTCCCCGACCAGGGTTATGCCACAGGTTTGTTGCCTAGTGTGGACGCTGCTTTTATGAGCCGACAGATATTGATCGTTTCTGAAGGCCTTTCCGCACGGCTGCTGCAGGCCATTCTTTCCAACCACTGTCATAGTGCAGGTTTGTGGCTCACTGTGGTCTCTTCTTTTGTGATTCGACAAGGCTTTAGCATTCTGGCAGACCTTTCCGCATGGCTGTGGTTGGCTATCCGCACCAATTATTGATAGGTCGCAGGTTAGTCGCCCTCTGTGGATGCTGCTTTTATGACACGATAGAGATTGAGCACTCCTAAAAACCTTCCCGCATGGCCGCTGCTGGCCATCCTCCCTGATCACGGTTACTTCACAGGTTTGTTGCCCGGTGTGGTGATTGTTTTTGTGATTCGACAAGGCTTTAGCATTCTTGCAGATCGTTCCGCACGGCCGCAGCTGGCCATCCTCCTCGATAACGGTCATATCACAGGTTTGTTGACCGGTGTGGAAATTACTTTTGTGATTCAACAAGGCTTTAGCATTCCGGCAGACCGTTCCGCATGGCCGTGGTTGGCTATCCGCACCGATTACTGATAGGTCACAGGTTTGTTGCCTGGTGTGGATGCTGCTTTTATGAGCAGACAGAGATTGAGCACTCCCTAAAACCTTCCCGCACGGCCGCAGCTGGCCATCCTTGCCGACCACGGTTATTTCACAGGTTTTTTGCCCGGTGTGGTAATTGTTTTTGTGATTCGACAAAGCTTTAGCACTCTGACATACCGTTCCGCATGGTCGCAGCTGGCCATCCTCCCCGACAACGATCGCATCACAGGTTTGTTGCTTGCTGTGGAAATTTCTTTTGTGATTAGACAAGGCTTTAGGATTCTGGCAGACCCTTCCGCATGGCTGTGTCTGGCCATTCTCCCTGACAACGGGCTCATAACAGGTTTTTTGCCCGTAGTGAGTGCTGATTTTATGAATTGACAGATCGACAGCATTCTTGAAGACCTTCCCGCACGGCCGTTTCTGGCCATCTTCCCCGATTACGATCAAGTTGCAGGTTTTTTGCCCGCTATGGTATCTGTGTTTGTGACTCGACAGGGCTTGAGTATTTTTGCAGACCTTCCCACAGGGTCTTGGCCGGCCATCCTCTCCGACTGATGTCAGGACACAGGCTTTTTGCCCGGTATGGTATCTGCTTCTGTGAAACAACAGATATTTTTTATTCTTGAATACTTTCTTGCATTGCCGCACCTGACCATCATCTCCGACCTGGATCACGCTACAAGTTGCCTGTCCGGCAGGGAGCCTTGAGTCGGCTGCCCCTGCAATCATAGAGTTTGACGCGACACCGTCTACAGACGTACAACCAAAGCAGTGTGTATCAGCGAAATGGGGGTATGAGTCTGATACAGGGGGTGATCCAGTGTTGTCTGTCGAACTTTTTTCACAAACCAGCGCTCCGCTATTGGATGGGTCGTAAGATTGTCGAAATCGACAAACACCGTTGCATGGATAGATAAAACAATTTAAACCCAAAGTATGCAGGTATTGTCCAGGGTCTTCATTACCGCTGCCAGAGTCTGAATACAGAAGGCTGGTGTAATAGCCTGTAATATAACTAGCCGCATGTGGGGTATGCTGACCCGATGATTGTGATGGCTGAAATTGTGGTTGGTCCTGTTCAGAGCCAGGCATCAGAGTGGTGATGGCAAACGGGTGATTAGGACTCGCCTCTTGTTGTTTGATGGGATAAAACAACTGTGAGCCCGGGTTCCAATAATTTTTTAAAAGCCAGCCGACAGTGATAACTGCTTCCAGAGGTAGCCAGGAAATCGACTCAATCAGGGTCGTTTTCATCTCGTTATTGTAAAGTTTGTGTCGTTTTTCATCAGGCGGTGAATCGGGTTCTGTATAACCGTTTGTGTTGGCAATATCAGACGGGCTGTCTGACAAAGTTCTTCGGTCAAGCTTTATAAAAAAATACTGGTTTGAAGAATCTGCACTTTGTTCAGGCTCGATAACAAAGCATTTTGTCAAGGGGTTAGCCTGACAGGTGACAGACAACGACAGTAACAGCAGTACAGCAAAGAGTGAGTGTTTAATAATTCTATCCCTGTCTTCTGGCTTACAGAGAGGAAGGATAGATCAAGAAAATAAGAGTGTTTTTGTGTCTTTCGTATGAAAGGGCGGGAGTCAGATCAAGGGAGGCCGTTCAGATTCATATTAACAGATTTGCGTTTCCGATGTGTTTTTTTGTGGTCCGAGAAGGCTTGAGCATTTTTGCAGACCTTTCCGCATGGTTGCGGCTGGCCATCCTTATCAATCAGGGGCAGTTCACAGGTTTTTTGGCCTGAGTGGTAATTGCTTTTGTGAGACGACAGTGATGCTAAATTTTTGAAGACCTTTCCGCATGCTCTCTGCTGACCATCCTGATCAACCAAAGTCAGTTCACAGGCTTTTTGCCGTGAGTGGCAGTTGCTTTTGTGAGATGAGAGGGCTTTGGCACTATTGCAGACTTTTCCACATGGTTGCGGCTGGCCATCCTGATCAATCAGGTTCAGTTCACAGGTTTTTTGCCCAGTGTGGGTGCCTCTTTTGTGAGACGACAGTAATGCTAAATTTTTGAAGACCCTCCCGCATGCCCGCTGCTGGCCATCCTCCCCGAGGACAGTCATGCCACAGGTTTTTTTCCCGCTGTGGTAACTGTTTTTGTGACTCCAGTGGGCTTCAGCATTCTTGCACACAGTTCCGCATGGTCGCGGCTGGCCATTATCTCCAATCACTGTAAATTCGCAGATTTTTTTCTCGCTGTGAGCGCTGTTTTTGTGAAACGACAGTGATCGTGAAGTCTTGAAAACCTGACCGCATAGTCGCAGCTGGCCATCTTTCCAGAGCACGGTCAAATTACAGATTTTTTGCCCGGTATGGTATGCGCTTTTGTGAGATGACAGGGCTTGAGCATTCTTGCTGACTTTCCCGCATGGTCGCTGCTGGCCATCCTCCCCGACCACAGTCACACCACAGGTTTTTTGTCCGATATGATCGGTGTTTTTGTGATTGTACAGGGCTCTGTTATTCTGGCAGAGCAATCCGCATGGCTGAGGTCGGCCATCCTCGCCGGTTACCGTATAGTCACAGGCTTTTTTTCCGCTATGGTACTTGCTTCTGTGAGATGACAGAGCTCTGGCATTTTTGCAGACTTTCCCGCATTGTCGCTGCTGGCCATCCTCCCCTGATACTATTTCATTGCACTTTGTTTGCCCTGCAAGGTGAGTTGGATCAGCTGATCCTGCTCCCATTAGGTTAAGGAAAACCCCGTCTGAGGCGACCCCGTCTGAGGCGACCCCGTCTTCAAATTTATAAAGATAGTAGTGTGTATTTGCCGAATAGGGACATGAGTCTGGTTCTGGGTTTGTCTCTGTGTGGTCTGTCGAACTTTCTTCAAAAGCCAACGCACCGCTATTGTATGGATTAGAAGATTGTCGGAATTGACAAATGCCATGACAGGGATAGATATAACAGTTTAAACCTAAAGTATGCGAGTGTTGTTCAGGGTCTTCGTTACCGTCGTTAGAGTCAGAATAAAGGAGGCTGTAGAAATAGCCTTTAATATGAGCGGGGGGCTGTTGGCCGGGTGATTCTGATGGTTGGCCTTGTTGCGGAGCATGTTCAGAGCCAGCCATCATAGCGGAAATTGCAAACGGGGGGGGCTGACTCGCTTCTTGTGGTTCAATCGGGTTATACAGGGATGAATAGGGATTCCAATCGCTTTTTAAAAGCCAACCCAAAGCGATAACTGTTTCTTCAGGTATCCATGAATAAGGGCTTGAGCTTAAAGGGATGTCATTGGTGGTCAGAAACAGTCCATAAGCAACCAGCAGATTCGTAGCATAAAACCACTGCCACGAAATTGACTGAATGAAGAACGTTTTCAACCTGTAGCTGTCAGGTCTGTGTCGTTTGTCATCAAGCTGTGAATAGGGTTCTGCATAGCCGTTTGTGTCGACAATGTCCGTTGTGTTGCCTGGCAATACCCTTCGGTCAAGCTTTATAAAAAAGTTCTGGTTTGGAAAATTTGCATTCTGTTCAAGCCCGACAATATAACGTCTTGTCAAAGGTTTAGCCTGGCAGGTGACAGACAGCGACAGTATCAACAGTGCTGCAAAGAGTGAGTATTTAATGATTCTATTCTTGTATTCAAGTCTACAGAGAGCAAGGATAGATCAAGCAAGCAAGTAAGTATGTTTTTGTGTTTTCCCAATGAAAGGGCCGGTTTCAGTTCAAAGTGTCAGGTAATCGTTCCGGTCCGCATCAAGAGACTTGCGTTTTCGATGTGTTCTTTTGTGCTTCGACAGGGCTTGAGTATTCTTGCAGCCCTTCTCGCATGGTCGCAACAGACCATTTTTGTCGAGCACGTTTAAGTCACAGGTTTCTTGTCTGGTGTGATATTTGCTTTTGTGAGCCGACAGAGATGCAATACTGCGGAAGATCCTACCGCACGGCCGCTGCTGGTTATCCTCCCCGACTGTGATGAATTCACAGGTTTGTTGCCCGGTGTGATGATTGCTTTTGTGATTCGACAGGGCTTTGGCATTCTTGCAGACTGTCCCGCATGGCAGAGGCTGGCCATTCTTCCCAATCACAGTAGCTTCGCAAGTTTGCTGCTCGGTGTGGACGCTGCTTTTGTGAGACGACAGTGATGATACATTTTTGAAGACCTTCCCGCATCTTCGCAGCTGACCACCCTCTCCGAGCACAGTGATGCCACAGGTTTTTTTCCCGGTATGGTAATTGCCTTTGTGATTCGACAGAGCTTTGGCATTATTGCAGACTACTCCGCATGGCCGCGACTGGCCATTATCTCCAATCACTGTAAATTCACAGGCTTTTTGTTCGGTGTGGGCGCTTCTTTTATGATTCGAGAGGGCCATAGCATGCTTGAAGAGCTTCCCGCATGGTTGCGGCTTACCATCCTTTCCGACCACATTTTCTTCACAGTTTTTTTGCCCGGAGTGTACTCTGCTTTTGTGATCCCATAGGGCTTTAGCATTCTTGCATATCATTCCGCAGGTTCGTGGCTGTCCATTCTCCCCGACTTCTGTCACGGGACAGTTTTGTTGCCCGCTGTGATATCTGCTTTTGTGATCCAAGAGGGCTTTTGCACTCTTGAAGGTCATCCCGCACGGCCGCGGCTGGCCATCCTCACAGAGTATGGTCAAGTCACAGCTTTGTTGTCTGGTGTGGTATTTGCCTTTGTGATACGACAGGGCTGGAATATTCTTGCAGACTGTCCCGCATGGCCGTGACTGGCCATCCTCCCCGACGACTCTTACGTCACAGGCTTTTTGCCCGGTATGATATTGGCTTTTGTGATTCGACAGGGAATGAGTATTCTTGCAGACCTTCCCGCATGGATGCAGCTGGCCATCCTCCCCAAGCACGTTTATATCACAGGCTTGTTGCCCGGTATGGGTGCCGCTTCTGTGAGATGACAGTGATCGTGCATTCTTGAAGACCTTCCCGCAAGGCTGCAGCTGGCTATTCCCCCCGAGCACAGTCAAGTCACAGGTTTTTTGTCTCGTGTGAGCTATTCTTTTGTGATCTCGCGGGGCCTGAGCACTCTTGCAGTGAATCCCCCATGGTTGTGGCTGTTCATCCTCCCAGAGTACGACCATTTTACAGGTTTTTCGCTCATTGTGGGTGCTGCTTTTATGAACCGAGAGAGATTCAGCATTCCTGAAGATCTTCCCACATTGTCGCAGCTGGCCATCATCTGCGATCAGGATCACGTTACAGGTTGCTTGTCCGACCGGGGGAGTTGTATCGGCTGCCCATGCAACCATTGAGTCTAAGGCGACTCCGTCTGAGGCGACCCCGTCTACCCTATTGGAAGGGTCGGAAGATTGTCGAAATCGACAAACACCTTTACAGGGATAGATAAAACAATTTAAACCCAAAGTATGCAGGTGTTCTTGAGGGTCTTCATTACCGCTGCCAGAGTCAGAATACAGAGGGCTGGTGTAATAGCTTGTAATATGAGTAGCGGCCTGTGGGGTATGCTGACTCGATGATTGTGATGGCTGATATTGAGGCTGGTTCTGTTCAGAACCGTTCATTATAGTGGTAATGGAAAACGGGTGATTTTTTAAAATCCAGCCGACAGTGATAACCGTTTCCAGAGGTAACCATGAATAAAGGGTTGGGCACAGAGAGATGTTTTTGGTAGGCAGGATCAGTTCATAAGCAACGAGCAGATTCGTAGCGTATAGGCAGTGCCAGAAAATCGACTCAATAAGGGTGGTTTTCATCCCGTAATTGGATGGTTTGTGTCGTTTTTTATCAGGTGGTGAATCAGGTTCCGTATGACCGTTTGTATCGGCAATGTCAGACGGGGTGCCTGACAATGTTCGTCGGTCAAGCTGTATAAAAAAATTCTGGTTTGAAAAATCTGCATTCTGTTCAAGCTCGATAAGAAAGCATCTTGTCAAGGGTTTAGCCAGGCAGACGACAGACAGCGACAGCAAAAAGAGTGCCACAAAAAGTGAGTGTTTAATAAATCTATCCTTGCTTTCTGGTTTACAGAGAGGAAGGATAGATCAAGAAAATAAGTGTGTTTTTTTGTCTCTGACACCAGAGGTGGTTATCAGCTCAAGGAGTGGGGTCATTGTCCTGATTCGCATTAGCAGGTTTGCGTTTTCGATGCATTCTTTTGTGATCCGTCAGGGCTTTGAGACTCTTGCAGATCTTCCCGCACGACCGCAGTTGGCCATCCATCCCGACCAAGGCCTCCTTACAGGTTTTTTTCCCGGAGTGGCATTGGGCTTTGTGATCAGACAGGGCTCTAGCATTCTTGCAGGCCTTCCCGCACTGGCATGGCTGTCCATCCACCCCGATCACGATTTCCATACAGATTTTTTGCCCGCTGTGATACTTGTGTTTGTGATCCAGGAGGCTTTTTGCACTCTTGTAGCTCTTCCCGCACGGCCTCAGCTGGCCATCCTCACAGAGCATGGGCAAGTCACAGCTTTGTTGTCCGGTGTGAGCTCTTCTTTTGTGATCCGACAGGGCCTGGGCATTCTTGCAGATCGTCCCGCATGGTTGTGGTTTCTCGTCCTCCCCGGGTACGGTCAAGTGACAGGTTTTTTGCCCGCTGTGGATGCTGCTTTTATGGGCCGACAGAGATTGAACATTCCTGAAGACCTTCCCACATGGTCGCAGCTGGCCGTCCTGCCCAGGCACGTTCACATCACAGCTACTACGTTGCCCCTTGTGGAAGTTGCTTTTGTGAGTCGACAGGACTCCGGCATTCTGGCAAATCATCCCGCATGGCCGTGGCTGGCCATACTCCCCGACGACTCTCAGGTTACAGATTTTTTGCCCGCTGTGGTATTTGTATTTGTGACTCGACAGGGCTTGAGCATTCTTGCAGACCTTCCCGCATGGATGCAGCAGGCCATACTCCCCAATCAGGTTGGCATCACAGGTTTTTTGCCTGGTGTGAGCGCACCTTTTGTGACTTGACAGGGCTCTGGAATTTTTGAAGACCAATCCGCATGGCCCAGGCTGGCAATCCTCACCGATTTTTGTTACATCACAGGTTTTTTTTCCACTGTGGACTTTGCTTTTATGTCCAGACAAGGCTTGACCGCTTTTGAAGACCTTACCACAGGGTCGTAGCTGGCCATCTTTTCCGAATAATGTTTCGACACAGGTTTTTTGCCCGGTATGGTATTTGCCTTTGTGAAGCGACAGCTTGTGTTTATTCTGAAATACCTTGCTGCATTGCCGCACCTGACCATCATCTCCGACCTGGATCACGCTGCAGGTTGCCTCTCCGGTAGGGGCCGTTGTATCGGCCCAATGAGGGTATGAGTCTGATACGGGGGGTGATCCAGTGTTGTCTGTTGAACTTTTTTCACAAACAGGCGTTCCGCTATTGGATGAATCTGAAGATTGTCGAAATCGACAGACACCGTTACAGGGATGGATAAAACAATTTAAATTCAAAGTATGCAGTTGTTGTTCAGGGTCTTCATTACCGCTGCCAGAGTCAGAATACAGGAGGCTGGTGAAATAGCCTGTAACATGAGTAGTAGCCTGCGGGGGAAGCTGACCCGATGATTGTGTTGGCTGGTATTGTGTTGGCTGATATTGCGTTTGGTCCTGTTCAGAGCCGGGCCTCAGAGAGGTGATGGCAAACGGGTGGTCAGGATTCGCCTCTTGTTGTTTACCGGGATTAAATAACTGTGAGTAGGTGTTGCGATAGTTTTTTAAAAGCCAGCTGACAGTGAGAACTGCTTCCAGAGGTAGCCATGAATAAGGGGTTGGGTATTGAAAGGTGGTTTTCATCCCGTAATTGTCAGGTATATGTCGTATTTTATCCGGAGGTAAATCGGGTTCCTTATAGCCGTTTGTACCGGAAATGTCAGACGGGTTGCCTGACAATGTTCCTTGGTCAAGCTTTATAAAAAAGTTCTGGTTTGAAAAATCTGCATTCTGTTCAAGCTCGATAACAAAGCATCTTGTCAAGGGTTTAGCTTGGCAGATGACAGACAACGATAGTAACAGAAGTGCCGCAAAGAGTGAGTGTTTAATAATTCTATCCCTGTCTTCTGATTTACAGAGAGGAAGGATAGATCAAGAAAATAAGTGTGCTTTTGTGGCTTCCTCATGAAAGGGGGGCAGTTCAAGGAGTGAGGTCACCGTTCCGGTCCCAATCAACAGGCTTGCGTTTTCGATGTATTCTTTTGTGATTCGAAAGGGCCCTGGCATTCTGGCAGACCACTCCGCATGGCCGTGGCTGTCGATCCTCCCCGACTAGTGTCAGGTTACAGATTTTCTGTCCGGTGTGAACTGTGCTTTTGTGCACGTACAGGTCTTGAGTGCTTTTGCAGACCTTCCTGCATGAACGCAGCTCGCCATCTTCTCCTACCATGGTCGTATAACAGATTTGTTGCCCGCTGTGGACTCTGCTTTTATGAGAGGACAATTTTTTGGCGTTATTGCAGACCACTCCACATGGCCGCAGCTGTCCATCCTCCCCGACGATTGTCACGTTACAAGTTTTTTGCCCGCTGTGGTATTGGTTTCTGTGAGTCGACAGGGCTTGAGTATTCTTGCAGAGCTTCCCGCATGGGTACAGCTGGCCATCTTCCCCAACCACGTTGGCATAACAGGTTTGTGGTCTGGTGTGAACGAGCCTTTTGTGATCCCGAAGGGCCTGAGCATTCTTGCAGAGCGTCCCGCATGGTTGTGGTTGCTCATCCTCCCCAAATACGGTCAAGTCACAGGTTTTTTGCCCGCTGTGGATACACCTTCTGTGAGATGACAGTGATTGTGGATTCTTGAAGACCTTCCCGCAAGGCTTTAGCTGACCATCCTCGCCGATCACCGCCGCATCACAGGTTTTATGCTCAGCATGAACGCTGTTTTTGTGATTGAGCAGGGCTCCGGAATTCTTGCAGAGCAATCCGCATGGCCTTGGCTGACCATCTTCCCCGAAGACTCTTACGCGACAGGTTTTTTGCCCGCTGTGGTATCTGTATTTGTGACACGACAGGGCTTGTGCACTCTTGCAGACCTTCCCACATGGGTAAAGCTGGTCATCCTCACCAACCAGGTTGGCATCGCAGGTTTTTAAGCTGCAGTGGACGCTCCTTTTATGACTCGACAGGGCTGCGGCATTCATGAAGACCATTCCGCATGGCCTTGACTGACCATCCTCCCCGAACACAATCACGACACAGGTTTTTTGCCCGGAGTGGCAAGAGATTTTGTGATTCGACAGGGCTTGAGCGTTCTCGCAGACCTTCCCACAGAGGCGCGGCTGGCCATTCTTGATGACTAATGTTATGTCGCAGGTTTTTTGCCCGGTATGGTATTTGCTTTTGTGAGACCAAAGTACTTTTTTATTCTTGAAGACCTTTCCACATTGTCGCAGCTGGCCATCATCTGCGATCAGGATCACGTTACAGGTTGCTTGTCCGACCGGGGGAGTTGTATTGGCTGCCCCTGCAGCCATTGGTTCTGAGGCGACCTCATTTACCTCATTGGATGGATCGGAAGATTGTCGAAATCGACAGACACCGTTACAGGGATGGACAAAACAATTTAAATTCAAAGTATGCAGGTCTTGTTCAGGGTCTTGATTACCGCTGCCAGAGTCGGGATGCAGAGGGCTAGTGTAATAGCCTGTAACACAGGTAGTGGCCTGTGGGGCATGCTGACCCGATGATTGTGTTGGCTGATATTGAGGTTGGTTCTGTTCAGAGCCGGGCATCAGAGTGGTGATTGCAAACGGGTGATTTTGATTCGCCTCCTGGTGTTCAATTGGATTAAACAACGGTGAGAAGGGGTTCCAATAGTTTTTTAAAAGCCAGCCGACAGTGATAACCGCTTCCAGAGGTAGCCATGAATAAAGGGTTGGGCATTGAAAGGTGTCTTTGGTGGTCAGGATCAGCTCATAAGCAACCAGCAGATTGGTAATGTCTAGCCATTGCCGGGAAATAGACTCAATCAGGGTTGTTTTGATCCCGTATATGTCAGTTTTGTGGCGTTTGTTATGAGGCGGTGAACCGGATTTTGTATAGCCGTTTGTATTGTCAAAGTCAGAGGGGTTGTCTGACAATATTTGTCGGTCAGGCTTTATAAAAAAGTTCTGGTTTGAAAAATCTGCATTCTGTTCAAACTCGATAACAAAGCGTCTCGTTAACGGTTTAGCCTGGCAGACGACAGACAACGACAGTAACAGCAGTGCCGCAAAGAGTGAGTGTTTAATGATTCTATCCCTGTCTTCTGATTTACAGAGAGGAAGGATAGATCAAGAAATAACTGTATTTTTTGCTTTTCTCACTGAGAGGGCGGTTATCAGTTCAAGGAGCGAGGTCATTGTCCCGGTTCACATTAACAGGCTTGCGTTTACGGTGTTTTCTTTTGTGGTCCGACAGGGCTTTGACATCTTTGCAGACCTCCCCGCAGTGCTGCGGCTGGCCGTCCTCGGCGACTGCGGTTTCATTACAGACTTGTTGCTTGCTGTGCACGCTTCTTCTGTGATACGACAGGGCTTGAATATTCTTGCAGACTTTCCCGCATAGCCTTGACTGACCATCCTCACTGATCATGGTTATTTCACAGGTTTTTCGCCCGGAATGGATGGTGATTCTGTGAGATGACAGTGATTGTGCATTCTTGAAGACCTTCCCACAAGACTGCAGCTGGCCATTCTTCCCCGGCATAGCCAGGTCACAGGTTTGTTGGCTAGTGTGAGCCATTTTTTTGTGCTTCAACAGGACCTGAGCAGTCTTACAGATAGCCCCGCATGGTTGTGGCAGTCCATCTTCCCCGAGCACGGTTAAGTGGCAGGTTTTTTGCCCGGTGTGGTTGTTGCTTTTATGAACCGACAGAGATTGAGCACTTCTGAAGACCTTCCCGCATCGCCGCTGCTTGCCGTCCTCTCCAAACACGCTCGCTTCACAAATTCGTTGACTGGTGTGGAAGTTGCCTTTGTGATTCGACAGGACTTTAGCATTCTGACAAACCATTCCACATGGCCGTGGCCGGCCGTCTTCCCCGATGACTTTTACGTTACAGGTTTTTTGCCCGGTGTGGTATGCGTTTTTGTGATTCGACAGGCTCTGCACACTCTTGCAGACCCTTCCGCATCGGTGCAGCTGGCCATCCTCCCCAACTACGTTGGCATCACAGGTTTGCTCTCTGGTGTGGACGTACCTTCTGTGAGTCCAAAGGGCTTGAGCATTCTTGCAGACCAATCCACATGGCCATAACTGGCCATCCTCCCCGACGACTTTAAAGACACAGGTTTTTTGCCCTGTGTGGCATTTGCCTTTGTGATTTAACAGGCTCTGCGCACTCTTGTAGATTTTCCCACACGGTCGCTGCTCGCCATCTTCCCCTGTAACGGTCGCAGCACAGGTTCGTTGCCCACCGTGGGTTCTTTTTTTGTGTCTCAAGAGGGTTATAGCATTCGGGCAGACCATTCCGCAGGGTCGTGACTGGCCATCTTCTCCTGTCTCTGTCACGTTACAGGTTCTTTGTCCACTGTGGAACTTGCTTTTGTGCTCTGACAGGGCTTTAGGACTCTTGCAGATTTTCCCACATGTTCGCGGCTGGCCATCCTCACTGATCACGGTCGTATTGCAGGTTTGTTCCCCGCTGTGGACTCTTTTTTTGTGAGATGCCAATTTTTTTGCATTACTGCAGACCTTCCCGCACGGCTGCGGCTGGCCATCTTTCCCGACCACGGTTACTTCACAGGTTTTTTGCCCGGTGTGGTATTTGGTTTGGTGAATTGAGAGGGCTTGTGCACCGTTGTAGGTCTTCCCGCATGTTCGCGGCTGGCCATCCTCCCCTACTTCTGTTAAGTCACAGGTTTTTTTTCTGGCGTGGACTTTGCTTTTATGTTCAGACAAAGCCTGAGCACTTTTGTAGACCTTCCCACAGGGGCGTCGCTGGTCATCTTCTCCTGATAATGTCACGTCACAGGTTTTTTGCCCAGTGTGGTATTTGCTTTTGTGAGACCTAAGTATTTTTTTATTCTTTAAAGCTTTCCCACATTGTCGCAGCTGGCCATCATCTCCGATCAGGATCACGTTACAGATTACCTGTCCGACAGGGGGAGTTGTATAGGCTGCCCCTGTGACCATTGACTCTGAGGCGACCCCGTCTGAGGCGACCCCGTTCACGTTATCGGATGGATCGGAAAATTGTCGAAATCGACAAACACCGTTACAGGGATAGATAAAACAATTTAAACCCAAAGTATGCAGGTCTGGTTCAGGGTCTTCATCTCTTCTGCCAGAGTTAGAATGCAGAAGCCTGGTGTAATAGCCTGTAATAGGATGAGTGGCCTGTGAGGTATGCTGCCCCGATGATTGTGATGGCTGATATTGAGGTTGGCTCTGTTCAGAGCCAGGCATCATAGTGGTAATGGCAAACGGGTAATCTTGATTCGCCTCTTGTTGTTCAATTGGGTCAAACAGCGGTGATTCGAGGCTCCAGTAGCTTTTTAAAAGCCAGCCGACAGTGATGGCCGCTTCCAGAGGTAGCCATGAATAAAGGGTTGGGTATTGAAAGGTGGTTTTCATCCCGTCATTGTCAGGTTTGTGTCGTTTTTTATCAGGCGCTGAATCAGGTTCCGCATAGCTGTTTGTATCGGCAATATCAGACGGGTTGCCTGACAATGTTATTCGGTCAAGCTGTATAAAAAAGTTCTGGTTTGAAAAATCTGCATTCTGTTCAAGTTCAATAACAAAGCGTCTTGTTAACGGTTTAGCCAGGCAAATGACAGACAACGATAGTAACAGAAGTGCTGCAAAGAGTGAGTGTTTAATAATTCTGTCCCTGTCTTCTGGTTTACAGAGAGGAAGGATAGATCAAGAAAATAAGTGTGTTTTTGTGGCTTCCTCATGAAAGGCGGCACAGTTCAGGGAGTGAGGACATTGTCTCGGTTCACATTAACAGCCTTGCGTTTTCGGTGTTTTCTTTTGTGGTCCGACAGGGCTCTGCCACTCTTGCAGATCTGCCCGCACGACCGCAGTTGACCATCTAACCCGACCACGGTCTCCTTGCAGGTTTTTTCCTCGCTGTGGTATCTGGCTTTGTGATTCGACAGAGTTTTAGCATTCTGACAGAACACTCCACATGGCCGTGGCTGGCCATCCTCCCCGACGACTCTTACATCACAGGTTTTTTGCCCGGTATGATATTGGTTTTTGTGATTCGACAGGGCTTGAGCATTCTTGCAGGTCTTCCCGCAGGGCCGCGGCTGGCTGCCCTCGTCGACCACGGTCTCATTACAGGCTTGATGCTCGCTGTGCACGCTTCTTCTGTGATACGACAGGGCTGGAATATTCTTGCAGACTTTCCCGCATGGCCGTGGCTGGCCATCCTCTCTGATCATGGTTATTTCACAGGTTCTTTGCCCGTTATGGATCGCGCTTCTGTGAGATGACAGTGAATTTGCATTCTTGAAGACCTTCCCGCATGGCCGCAGTTGGCCGCCCTCGCCGACCACGGTTTCATTACAGACTTGTTGTTCGCTGTGCACGCTTCTTTTGTGATACGACAGGGCTGGAATATTCTTGCAGACTTTCCCGCATGGCCTTGGCTGGCCATCCTCTCCGATCATGGTTATTTCACAGGTTCGTTGCCCGGAATGGTAGGCGCTTTTATGAGATGGCAGTGAATCTGCGTTCTTGAAGATCTTTCCGCAAGGCTGCAGCTGGCCATCCTTCCCAACCACCATGGCATCACAGGTTTTCTGTGTGTTATGGACATACCTTTTGTGAGTCCAGAGGGTTTGAATATTCTTGCAAACCAATCCGCATAGCCTTAGCTGGCCATCCTCACTGATTATTGTCAGGTCACAGGTTTTTTGCCCGGTGTGGTATTTGCTTCTGTGATACGACAGGCTCCGCGCACTCTTGCAGATCTCCCCACACGGTCGTTGCTGGCCATCTTCCCCGATAACGGTCGCAGTACAGGTTCGTTGCCCACTGTGGAATTTGCTTTTGTGCTCCGACATGGCTTTAGGATTTTTGCAGATTCTCCCACATGGTCGCGGCTGGCCATCCTTTCTGACCACTGTCGCATTACAAATCTGTTGCACGATATGGACTCTCTTTTTGTGAGAGGCCAATTTTTTGGCATTACTGCAGACCACCCCGCATGGCCGCACCTGGTCATCCTCGCCGACTACTGCCACGTCACAGGCTTTTTGCCCGGTGTGGTATTTGGTTTTGTGAGTCGAGAGGAGTTGTGCACTTTTGTAGATCTTGCCGCATGGTCGCAGCTGGCCATCCTCCGCTACTTCTATTAAGTCACAGGTTTTTTTCCCACTGTGGACTTTGCTTTTATGTTCAGACAAGGCTTGAGCACTTTTGCAGACTTTCCCACAGCGGCGCGGCTGGTCATCTTCTCCTAATAATGTTAAACCACAGGTTTTTCGCCCGGTATGGTATTTGTATTTGTGAGACCAAAATACTTTTTTATTCTTTACCACCTTCCCACATTGGCGCGGCTGACCATCATCTCCGATCAGGATCACGTTGCAGGTTACTTGTCCGACAGGGGGAGTTGTATCGGCTGCCCATGCAACCATTGGGTCTGAGGCGACCCCGTGTGAGGCGACCCCGTTTACGCTATTGGATGGATCAGAAGATTGTCGAAATCGACAAACACCGTTACAAGGATAGATAAAACAATATAAACCCAAAGTGTGCAGGTGTTGTTCAGGGTCTTCATTACCGCTGCCAGAGTCAGAATACAGGAGGCTGGTGAAATAGCCTGTAATATGAGCAGTCGCCTGTGGGGTATGCTGATCCAATGATTGTGATGGCCGATATTGGGGTTGGTTCTGTTCAGAGCCAGGCATCATAGTGGCAATGGCAAACGGGTGATTTTGATTCTCCTCTTGTTGTTCAATTGAGTTAAACAGCGGTGAATCGGGGTTCCAATAGTTTTTTAAAAGCCAGCCAACAGCGATAACCGCTTCCAGAGGTAGCCATGAACAAAGGGTTGGGCATTGAAAGGTGTCTTTGGTGGTCAGGGTCAGTTCATGAGCAATCAGCATAATCGTAGCCTGTAGCCATTGCCACGAAATCGACTCAATCAGGGTCGTTTTCATACCGTAAATGTAAAGTTTGTGTCGTTTTTTATCAGGTGGTGAACCGGGTTCTTTAAAGCCGTTTGTATCGGTAATGTCAGACGGGTTGCCTGACAATGTCCCTCGGTCAATCTTTATAAAAAAGTTCTGGTTTGAAACATCTGCATTCTGTTCAAGCTCGATAACAAAGCACCTTGTTAACGGTTTAGCCTGGCAGATGACAGACAACGACAGTAACAGAAGTGCCGCAAAGAGTGAGTGTTTAATAATTCTGTCTCTGTCTTCTGGTTTACAGAGAGGAAGGATAGATCAAGAAAATAAGTGTGTTTGTTTGTCTTTCCCATTAAGGGGGCGGTTATCAGTTCAAGGACTGAGGTCATTGTCCCGGTTCACTCTAACAGGCTTGCGTTTACGGTGTTGTCTTTTGTGGTCCGACAGGGCTTTGACATTCTTGCAGGCTTTCCCGCACGGCCGCGGTTGACTATCTAACCCGAACACGGTCTCCTTGCAGGTTTTTTCCTTGCTGTGATATCTGGCTTTGTGATTCGACAGGGCTTTAAGATTCTTGCAGACCAATCCGCACGGCCCTGGCTGGCCATCCTCACCAATTACTGTTACGGCACAGGTTTTTTGTCCGGTGTGGCTGTTGCTTTTATGAACCGACAGAGATCGAACACTCCCGTAGACCCTCCCGCAGAGCCGTTGCTGGCCGTCGTCCCCAACCACGCTCGCATCACAACTTTGTTGACTGGTGTGGAAGTTGTTTTTGTGATCCGACAGAACTTTAGCATTCTGACAGACCATTCCACATGGCTGAGGCTGACCATCGTCTCCGACGACTTTTACGTCACAGGTTTTTTGCCCGGTGTGATATTGGTTTCTGTGATTCGACAGGGTTTTAGCATTCTTGCAGAGCTTCCCGCATGGGTATAGCTGGCCATCCTCCCCAACCAGGTTGGCATCACAGGTTTGTTGTCCCGAGTGAGCTATTCTTTTGTGATTCGACAGGGCTGTGGAATTTTTGCAGACCTTACCGCATGGTCGATGCTGACCATCCTTCGACACTTCTGTCACATCACAGGTTTTTTTTCCACTGTGGATTCTGCTTTTATGTTCAGAAAAGGCTTGAGCACTTTTGTAGACCTTCCCGCAGCGGCGCGGCTGGCCATCTTCACCGAATAATGTTAGGTCACAGGTTTTTTGCCCAGTATGGTATTTGCTTCTGTGAGACCAAAGTACTTTTTTATTCTTTAATAACTTTCCACATTGTCGCAGCTGGCCATCATCTCCGATCAGGATTATGTTGCAGGTTGTTTGTCCGACCAGGGGAGTCGTATCGACTGCCCCTGCAGCCATCGAGTCTGAGGCGACCCCGTCTGAGGCGACCCCGTCTGAGGCGACCTCGTCTGAGGCGACCTCGTCTGAGGCGACCCCGTTTACGCTATTGGACGGATCGGAAGATTGTCGCAATCGACAAACACCGTTACAGGGATAGATAAAACAATTTAAACCCAGAGTATGCTGATATTGTCGAGGGTCTTCATTACCGCCGCCAGAGTCAGAATACAGAAGGCTGGTGAAATAGCCTGTAATATGAGTACTGGCCTGTGGGGTATGCTGACTGGATGATTGTGATGGCTGAAATTGAGGTTGATTATGTTCAGCGCCAGCCATGATAGTGGTGATCGCAACCGGGTGATTTTGATTCGCCTCTTGTTGTTCAATTGGGTTAAACAGCGATGAGCCGATCCTATAGCTTGTTAAAAGCCAGCCGACGGTGACGGCCGCTTCCAGAGGTAGCAATGAATAAAGGGTTGGGCATTGAAAGGTGTCTTTGGTGATCAAGATCAGTTCATAAGCAACCAGCAGATTCATAGCGTATAGCCATTGCCAGGAAATCGGCTCAATCAGGACCGTTTTTATACCGTAAATGTCAGGTTTTTGTCGTTTTTTATCAGGCGGTGAACCGGGTTCTATACAGCCACTAGTAACGGCAATGTCAGACGGGTTGTCTGACAATGCTCGTCGGTCAAGTTTTATACAAAAGTTCTGGTTTGAAAAATCTGAATTCTGCTCAAGCTCGATAACAAAGCACCTTGTTAACGTCTTAGCTTGGCAGATGACAGACAACAACAGCAACAGCAACAGCAATACCGAAAAGAGTGAACGTTTAATAATTCTATCCCTGTCTTCTGATTTACAGAGAGGAAGGATAGATCAAGAAAATAAGTGTGTTGATTTCCTCATCAAAGAGGGGGCAGTTCAATGAGTGGGGTCATTGTTCCGGTAATTAGCAACGGGCTTGCGTTTTCGATGTATTCTTTTGTGATCCGACAGTGCTCTGACGCTCTTGCAGATTTTCCCGCACGACCATGTTTGGCCATCCACCCCGATCACGGCCTCATTACAGGTTTTTTGCCCGGTGTGGTATCTGGCTTTGTGATCCGACAGAGCTTGAGCACTCTTGCAGGTCTTCCCGCACGGCCATGGCTGGCGATCCTCCCCGACAACGCTTTTATTACAGATGAGTTGCCCGCTGTGCATGCTTCTTTTGTGATACGACAGGGCTTGAATATTCTTGTAGACTTTCCCGCAAGGCCGTGGCTTGCCATCATCCCCGACCATGGTTATTCCACAAGTTTGTCGCCCGGAATGGTGGCATCTTCTGTGAGATGACAGTGATTGTGTATTCTTGAAGACCTTCCCGCAAGGCTGCAGCTGGTCATTCTCCCCGAGCACGGTCAAGTCACAGGTTTGTTGTCCGGTGTGAGCTTTTCTTTTGTGATCCCGAAGGGCCTGAGCATTCTTGCAGGGCGTCCCGCATGGTTGTGGTCGGTCATTTTCCCCGGGCACGGTCAAGTCACAGGTTTTTTGCCCGCTGTGGATGCACCTTCTGTGACATGACAGTGATCGTCCATTCTTGAAGACCTTCCCGCAAGGCTGTAGCTGGCCATTCACCCCGACCACGGCCACGTTACAGGTTTTTTGCCCGGTGTGGGATCTGGCTTTGTGATTCGACAGGGCTTGAGCACTCTTGCAGATCTCCCCGCACGGCCATGGCTGGCCATCCTTCCCGACAACCTTTTCATTACAGATGTGTTGCCCGCTGTGTATGCTTCTTTTATGATACGACAGGGCTTGAATATTCTTGTAGACTTTCCCGCAAGGCTGTGGCTGGCCATCCTCCCCGACCATGGTTATTTCACAAGTTTGTCGCCCGGAATGGATGTTCCTTCTGTGAGATAAGAGTGTTTGTGTATTCTTGAAGACCCTCCCGCAAGGCTGCAGCTGGTCATTCTCCCCGAGCACGGTCAAGTTACAGGTTTGTTGCCCACTATGGAATCTCTTTTTGTGAGATGCCAATTTTTTGGCATTACTGCAGACCATTCCACAGGGGCGCGGCTGGTCATCTTCTCCTGATAATGTTACGTCACAGGTTTCTTGCCCGGTATGGCATTTTTTTTTGTGAGTCCAAAGTGATTTTTTATTCTTTAAAAACTTCCCACATTGTCGCAACTGGCCATCGTTTCCGATCAGGATCACATTGCAGGTTGTCTTTCTGACGGGGGGAGTTGTATCGGCTGCGCCTGCAACCATTGATTCTGAGTCGACCCCGTTTACGCTATTGGACGGATCGGAAGATTGTCGGAATCGACAAACACCGTTACAGGGATAGATAAAACAATTTAAACCCAGAGTGTGCAGGTATTGTTGAGGGTCTTCATTACCACTGCCAGAGTCAGAATACAGAAGGCTGGTGAAATAGCCTGTAATATGAGTACTGGCCTTTGGGGTATGCTGACCGGATAATTGTGATGGCTGATATTGAGGTTGATTCTGTTTAGAGCCAGCCATCATAGTGGTAATGGCAAACGGGTGATTTTGATTCGCCTCTTGTTGTTCAATTGGGTTAAACCGCAGTGAGTCGAGGTTCCAATAGTTTTTTAAAAGCCAGCCGACAGTGATGGCCGCTTCCAGAGGTAGCGATGAATACAGGGTTGGGCATTGAAAGGTGTCTTTGGTGTTCAGGATCAGTTCATAAACAACCAGCAGATTCGTAGCGTATAGCCATTGCCAGGAAATCGACTCAATCAGGGGCGTCTTTATACCGTAAATGTCAGGTTTGTGTCGTTTTTTATCAGGCGGTGAACCGGGTTCTATACAGCCATTAGTCTCGGCAATGTCAGACGGGTTGTCTGACAATGTTCGTCGGTCAAGCTTTATAAAAAAGTTCTGGTTTGAAAAATCTGCATTCTGTTCAAGTTCGATAACAAAGCACCTTGTTAACGGCTTAGCCTGGCAGATGACAGACAACGACAGCAATAGCAGTACCAAAAAAAGTGAGTGTTTAATAATTCTATCCCTGTCTTCTGATTTACAGAGAGGAAGGATAGATCAAGAAATAAGTTTATTGTTTTGTCTTTCCCTCTAAGAGGGGGGTTATCAGTTCAAGGAATGAGGTCATTGTCCAGGTTCACATTAACAGGCATGCGTTTACGGTGTATTCTTTTGTGATTCGAAAGGGTTCGAGCATTCTTGAATACCTTCCCGCATGGTCGCTGCCGACCATCCTCTCCGACCACGGTCGCGTAACAGGTTTGTTGCCCTGTGTGCTTGTCTCTTTTGTGATCTGACAGGGCTCTGGAACTCTTGCAGACCTCTCCGCACGGGCGTGGACGAGCATCTTCACCGATCACGGTCCGGTCACAGGTTCGTTGCCCGCTGTGGGCTCTGGTTTTGTGAGCTGACAGGGCCTGAGAACTCTTGCAGATCTTCCCGCATGCCCGAGGTCGGCTGTGCTCTGGGAAAATGGTTACGCCACAGATTTTTTGCCTGCTGTGTTGTTTGCTTTTGTGATCCGACAGGGCTTTAGCATTCTTGCATAGCTTCCCGCATGAACGCGGCTGGCCATCCTCCCCGACCCATGTCAAGTCGCAGGTTTTTTGTCCAGTGTGCTCTTTTCTTTTGTGATCAAGCAGGACTCTGGTATTCTTGCAGATCTTCCCGCATGGCTGTGGCTGGCCATCCTCTGCGAACACAGTGAAGTCACAGCTTTTTTGCTCTGAGTGGTATCTGTTTTTGTGATCCAACAGGACTCTGGAATTTCTGAAGGTCATCAGGCACAGTTTCTGCTGACCATCCTCCCCGATCAATTTAGAGTTACAGGTTTTTTGCCCGGAGTGGTATTTTCCTTTGTGATCCCAGAGGGCCTTAGCAT
The DNA here is from genome assembly GCF_049310145.1 of Endozoicomonas sp. ALD068. NCBI lineage: Bacteria > Pseudomonadati > Pseudomonadota > Gammaproteobacteria > Oceanospirillales > Endozoicomonadaceae > Endozoicomonas > Endozoicomonas sp. ALD068. The sequence continues at coordinate 3,970,854 of NZ_JBLYNU010000004.1, read as the reverse complement.
TCTTGCAGAGTTTTCCACAGGGTCGCGGCTGCTTGTTCGCCTCAAACACGGTGAACCTACAGATTTTTTGGCCGCTGTGGTATCTGCTTTTGTGTACAGACAGTGATTGAGCATTTTTTAGGACAACCCCGCATGGCCGCTTCTGACTGTCCTTCCCGACAATGATCGCTTTACAGATTTTCTGTCCGGAGTGATATCTGCTTTTGTGTGATGATAAAGATTTAGCATTCTTGAAGACTGACCCGCATGGCTGCTTCTGACCATCCTTCCCGGTCACTGTAAAGTTACAGATTTTATTCCCGGAGTGGTATATGCTTTTGTGAGACGACAGGGATCGAGTATTCTCACAGACTTTCCTGCATAGCTTCTGTCGGCCGTCCTCCCCAACCACTATCAGGTTGCAGATGACCTGCCCGGCAGGGCCAATTCTATCGTTCTTCTCTGCATCTACTGACTGTGATGCGACCCCGTCCATATAGTTGCAATTATATTCTGCGTGCCCTGTCGAACTTTCTTCGGAATTCAGCTCTTCGCTATCGGATAAGTCAGATGAATCGGATGAGTCAGATGAGTCAGATGAGTCAGATGAGTCAGATGAGTCAGATGAGTCAGATGAGTCAGATGAGTCAGATGAGTCAGATGAATCGGATGAGTCAGATGAGTCAGATGAGTCAGATGAATCGGATAAACCAAAAAAACCGTATAAAGAATATAAGTGGTGAAAGGGTAATGATCGCAAGTGACAAACGCCACGACATGGATGGACGAAACAATTTAGATCAAAGGTGTGTGAGTATAGTCCAGAGCCCCCCCTGCCTCCGCTTGAGTCAAAATACATGAGACCTGTGAAATAGTCTGTAGGCAGGGTGGAGAAATGTGAAGCTTGCTGGACAGATGATTCTGATGACTGGCCTTGTTGTTGATGTCCAGAGCCAGACATCATGGTGGTGATCGCAAACGACTGATCCCCCTGTGTCAGCACAGATGTCGCCTCCTGTTGTTCAATTGGTTTAAATAGCGGTGAACCGTGGTTCCAATAGCTTTTTAAAAGCCAACCAACCGTGAAAAACGCTTCTACAGGTACCCATGAATAACTGTGAGAGCTTAGAGGGATGTTTCTGTTGGTCTGGATCAGTTCGAAAGCAACCAGCAGATGAGTGACGTAATACCATTGCCACGAAGTCGACTCAATGATTATCGTTTTTACTCTATAACCGCCAGGTTCGTGTCGTTTTTGATCTTGCGGCGAATCAGATCCTGCGTAGCTGGGTGTGTCGTCAATGTCTGATGGGCTGCCTGACAAAGTACGCCGGTTATTTTTCATAGAAAAGTTCTGATTTGGAAAACCTGTATCCTGTTCAGGCAAGGCAATAAAACGTCTTGTCAATGTTTCAGCCTGACAGAAGACAGATAAGAAAAATACCAGCAAGTGCAGGGTTACAAGGGATGCGTGTTTAATAATTTTATCCTAGTGTTACGGGTTACAGAGAGGAAGGATAGATCAAGAAAATAAGAGTGTTTATCTGTCAAAGACCTTATGTTAAAAAACTCTATTAAAAAACTAAGGCTGTAAGGGGCACAACTTTATGGAATGGGGAGTGTCAGATCAGGGGCTGAGTTACTTGTCGTCACTGATATTAAAAGTGCTGCGTTTTCGATGTGTTTTTTTGTGATATGACAGGGCCAGAGCACTGCTGCAGACCAACCCGCATCTCTGCGACAGGCCATCCTGCCCGAATACTTTCACGTAACAGGTTTTTTGCCTGGGGTGATATTTTCTTTTGTGAGCCGACAGAGCATAAGGATTGTTGTAGATTTTGCCGCATATATTCCACTGGCCATTGTCCCCAACCATTATTATGCCACAGGCTTTTTGCCTGCTATGGTCTCTTCTTTTGTGATCCGACAGGGTTTGAGCATTCTTGCAGATCATCGCGCATGGCCACTGTTGGCCATCCCCCCCGACCACGGCTGCATCACAAATTTGTTGCCCGGTATGGTATCTGCTTTTGTGAACCGCCAGAGACGGCGCATTTTTGCAGACTCTCCCGCATGGCCGTGTCAGACCATCCTCCCCAATCACGCCCATTTCACAGGTTTGTTTTTGCTGGTTGTGGGCTCTCCTTTTATGAGACGACAAGGATTGAGCATTCTTGCAGACCGTCCCGCAATGCCGCTTCAGGCCATCCTGCCCAACCTCTGTTATGTCACAGGTTTTTTGCCCGGTGTGGTACTTGCTTTTGTGACATCTCAGAGCTTTGACATTCTTGCAGACTACACCGCATGGTCGCGGCTGGTTACCCTCCTCAACCACGGTCACGTTACAAGCTATCTGCCTGGTGTGGTCGTTAATTGCTGGCTGCAACTGGATTGCGTCTGTCTGAGAAAGATGAGGATGGTTCTGATCCGATTGGGATGATTCGGTGGTTTTTTGTTGTGTTTCTGAATGGTTAACCCTAACGGGAATACTTATACCTTTGAGAAAACTATTTACACAGAATGGCCGATTATTGTTTGCGAAATTATCGATGCCGGAGAGCAGACTCCCGGGCATTGGTAATTCGTGGTCGGGTGGTTCGGTCGGGTTGACATCAATGTCATGCAGATTTGGCTCGGATAGTTGGTCAAAATCGAATAGGGGCTGAATGTAAGAATGATCATTCCATAGTTCGAAAAGCGATTCTTGTTCGATATTTGTAGCGTTAACAGGTTTAACATGACTTACGCAACTATAGCAGTATTCACTGGTCAGATGAGGGCATGAGCTTTGTTCGAGTGTCGTTGCGTAAGATGGATTGTATTTACAAACACCATGACAAGGATAGACGTAGCAACTGAAAGCCATAGTATGCAGTTGTTGTTTTGGGTCTCCGTTACCGTCGGCAGAGCCAAAATATAGCAGTCTATTGAAATAGCCTTTGGCGTGGGTAGCTGCCTTTGAGGGCTTCCGGCAGGACGATTCTGATTGTTGAGTTTGTGATGGATTGTGTCCTGGGCTAAACATCGCAGTGATGGCTGCAGACGTCGCTGGGTGTTTAATCGGCTTAAACTGCAATAAGTCGCGATTCCAATAGTTCTTTAGAAGCCAGTTGACAGTGATGACCACTTCTACAAGTAGCCATGAATAAGGGGTGGCGCATGGAGGGGCGTCTTTGGTGGTAAGGATCGGTTCGAACGCAACCAGAAGGTGAGTAGCGTAAAGCAACTGCCAGGAACTCAAGTTAATGATGGCCGTTTTTATTTCGTAACCGAACGATTCTTGTCGATTATTATCAGGCGGCGAATCTGGTCTTTCATAGCTGTTATTGTCAGCAATGACTGAAGGGCTACCCGGCAACGTGTTCAGCTTAAGCTTTATAGAAAAGCTCTGGTTTGGAAAGTCTGCATCTTGTCCAAGCTCGACAACAGTACGTCTTGTCAACGGTTTTGCCTGACAGACGATAGATAGCGAAAGTAACAACAGCAGTGTTTTAAAGAGTGAGTGTTTAATAATTCTATCATTGTATTATGGTTCACAGAGATGAAGGATAGATCAAGAAAATAAATGTGTTTGAGAGGATGAGTATCAGATCGTTATTTAATTCATTTTGCTTTGTTTACTTTGCCTTCTTGAGAATCGGAGTCATTGTCCTGATTCGCATCAACAGACTGGCGCTTTCGATGTGTTTTTTTGTGATCCCGGAGGACACCAGCATTCTTGCATAATTTCCCGTATGGTCGCAGCTGGCCATTTTTCCCGACCACGATTTCGTTACAGGTTTGTTGTCTGCGATGATATTTGCTTTTGTGTACTGATAGAGATGGAGCATTTTTGCAGACTACCCCGCATTGTCGTTGTAGTCCATTTTCCCCGACCAGGGTCGCGTCACAAATTTTTTTTTGCTTACTGTGGGCTCTGCCTTTATGAGACGACAGAGATTGAGCATTCTTGAAGATCATCCCACACGGTTGCTGTAGGCCATTCTTTCCAATCATGGTCACGTCACAGGTTTTTTGCCCGGTGTGGTATCTACTTTTGTGAACTGACAGGGATAGAGTATTTTTGCAGACTATCCCGCATGGCCGCTGCAGGCCACCCTCTCCGACCACGATCACGTCACAGGCTTGTTGCCCGGTATGGTATCTATTTTTGTGAACCGACAGAGATTGAACATTCTTGAAGAGCATCCCGCACGGCCGCTGCAGGCCATCTTCTGAAACCAGGGCCACATTACAGGTATTTCTTTTCCTTTCGACTCTTCTTTTGTGAATCGAAATGGCGTGGGCAGTTGGGTAGAGCTTGCCGCATAGCTGGTGCTGGCCATCCTCCCCGATCACAGTAACAATACTGGTTTGCTTCGTGTTGTGGTATCTGTTTTTGTGACATGCCAGGGCGCCGGCATTCTTAAAGACCTTCCCACATGGTTGTGTTTGGCCATCTTTATTGACCACAACCATGTAACAGTTTTTTTGCCCGGTGTGGATTCTGCTTTTGTGAGATGCCAGAGACTTGTAATTCTTGTAGGCCCTCCCGCATAGTCGCTGCTGGCCATCCTCCTCGAACACGATCTCGTCACAAGTTGTCTGCCCAGTGCAGTCGTTCTCTGCTACCTGGACTCGTAATGCATCTGTCTGAGAAAGGTGAGGTTGGTTCTGACTCAATTGGGGTGATCCGGTGTTTTTTTGTTCTGTTGCCGAATGGTTAAGCGTAATGGACATTCCGGCTTCTTCAAGAAAACTATCTGTCTCGGGAAGTCTGTCAATGGCCGCATAATTATCAACGCTGGAGAGCAAATTCCTGTGCATTGGTACTTCATTATTCAGTGACCCGTCTGGGTTGAAACCAATGCCATGCGAATTAGACTCAAATGGTTGGCCAGAATAGAGGGTGGGTTGAACGTCAGAAAAATCATTCCATAGTTCGATAAGCGATCTTTGTGCGGAATCTTTAGCGTTAACAGGGTTAAAATGGCTTACACAGTGATGGCAGTAGCCACTGGGCATATGAGGACATGAGCTCTGTCGGGGAGTTGCCCACATGTGGCCTGTCGCACTTACATCAGAATTCGGCAGCCATTCAATTGACTCTCTGCTATCAGCAGAGAGTCGGTAGCTACAAACACCATGACAAGGATAAACGTAACAATTTAAACCCATGGTATGCAGGTGTTGTTGAGGGCCGCCGTTACCGCTGCCAGAGCCAGAATATAAGAGACTTGTGGAATAATCTGTGTCCTGGCGAGCAGCCTTTGAGGCTCTCTGGCCAGATGATCCTGATGGCTGGTATTGCGGTGTGTTATGTCCAGAGCCAAACATTGCAGTGATGATTGTCAAAGACGCCATGTGCTCAATCGGTTTAAACAGTGATGAGTCGGAGTTCCAATAGCTTTTTAAAAGCCAATCGACAGCGACAATCACTTCTACAGAAAACCGTGAATAAGAGGGTGAGTATTGTGGAGCTTCTTTGATGGTCAGGATCAGTTTGCATGCAGCCAGCAGGTTTGTGGTGTATATGTGTCGTTTTTCATCAGGTGGCGAACTTGAGGTTGAATAGCCGTTGAAATCGACTAAGTCTGACATATAATACGACAGTGTACTAGTAACAGAGTTTATAGAAAAGCCCTGATTTGGAGAACTTGCATGCTGTTGAAGTTCAACACTATAACGGTCTGTCAACATTTCGGTCTGGGAAGTGACAGACAACATTAGCAGCAAAATCGGCGCCGCAGAGAGTGAGTGTCTGATAACTCCGTCCTTGTCTTCTGGTTTAAAGAGAGGAAGGATAGGTCAGGAAAATAAGTATTTTTTTGTGTCTTCCTCATGAAGGTGCGGTGGTCAGACCAGGGATTAAAGCTACCACCCCGGACCACGAGGGTTCTTACCGATCGTCCCCCATGGCCGCAGCCTGCCATCCTTTCCAATTACTGTCACCTATCGAAACCTTTAATGCGTCAGCCCAAGAAAGATGAGGTTGGCTCTGACCCAAATGTGACGATTCGGTTGTGCTTCTGAATGGTTAAGCGTAATGGAAATCCAGATTTCTTCAAGAAGACTATTTAAATCGTGCAGCTGATTAACGTCTGCAAAATCATCTATGCTGGAGAGCAAACTCCCGGACATTAGCAATAAACCCATTGCATGCAGGAGTTCCTGAGGACCTCCATTACTGCCACCAGAGCCAGAGTACAGAGGGTTTAAAACAACTGCCGAGAAATCGACTCATTAGACAGAGAGGATAAATCATTTTACGAAAATATGGGTATCAGTTCGGGGATCGAGTTTATCCTCCTGATCGACATCAGCACGTTTGCGTTTACGGTGTCTTCTTTTGTGATCCGTCAGAGCTTTGGCATTTTTGCAGACTTTTCCGCATGGCTGCGGCTCACCATTCTCCCCAACTACCTTTACTTCACAGGTTTGTTGGCTGGTGTGGGCGCTTAATTTGTGATATCTGAGGACACGAGCATTCTTGCAGATCTTCCCACATGGATGAGCTTGACCATCTTTCCCGATCACTTTTGTGGCACAGGTTTGTTGCCCGCTGTGGCCTCTGCTTTTGTGATCCGTCAGGGCTTTGGCATTCTTACAGACTTTTCCGCATGGCTGCGGCTGGCCATTCTTCCCTTGCACTGTCAAGTCACAGGTTTGTTGCTTGGAGTGATCTTTTTTTTTGTGATTACACAGGTCTCGATTATTCTTGAAGATCTTACCGCATGACCGCGTCTGACCGTCCTCCCCAACCATGAATACCCTACATGTTTTTTGCTCGGAGTGATGATTGCTTTTGTGCATCTGCAGGGCCTGAGCATTCAAGCAGATCGTCCCGCATTGTTGCAGCTGCTTATTCATCCCCTCCACCAACACGCTACAGGTTTGTTGTCCGGTGTGATGTTGTTTTTTGTGAATCGTCAGGACTTGAGCGTTCTTGCAGTTCGTCCCGCATGGCCGCTTCTGGCCATCCTCGCCGATCACGTATACGTCACAGGTCTTCTGCCCTGAGTGGTATCTGTTTTTGTGGGATGAAAGAGATTGAGTATTTTTGAGGACTTTCCCGCATGGCTGCGGCTGGCCATCTTTCCCGAACACTGTTACCTCGCAGGTTCTTTGCCCATTGTGCGCCCTGGCTTTGTGAGATGACAGAATTCGAGCATTCTTGCAGACCTTCTGGCATGGCTGCTGCCGACCATCTTTCCCAGTCACGATCGCGTCGCAGATTTTTTGCCTGTCAGGGGCCGTTGTATGATTGTCCCCTGCAATTGCTGATTGTTCAGGGTTGCAGCTATTGGCAAAGTGGCTGCCAGTGTCATGAGTAGGTAGCTCAAATAGCAGATCAAAGTCGTAATGACGCTGAATGTCAAAAAGATCATCCAGTGTTCCGAAATGCGAACTTTCCCGGGAGTCTTTGGTGTTTTGAGAATGAAAATGATCTATGCAACTAAAGCAATTTCCACCAGCCAAATGGGGGCATGATTTTGCTATGGAATTCACTAGCCATTCATCGGGTTCTCCATTATCGGATGATGGTCGGAATAGACAAATACCATGACAGGGATTGGTGAAACAATTGAAACCGAAAGTATGTGAGTGTTGTTGAGGATTTTCTTCACCATCACCAGAGCCAGAATTCATGGGAGGAGTGAAAGAGCCTTTATAAGGAATGGTCGTACCCGAAGACTGTTGGCGGGTTGAATCTGATGGCTGACTTTGTTGTTGCTGATGTTCGGGGCCAATCATCACAGTGGTGATCATAAACGGCTGGTTTTGACTCGCTTCTTGTTGTTCGATCAGTGGTTCAATCGGGTTAAACAATGATGAATCAGGGGGCCAACAGCCTTTTAAAAGCCAGCTGACAGCGATAACTATTTCTACAGGTAGACATAGATGAGAATAAGGGCTTTGAAGGACGTCTTTGGTGGTCTGGATCGGCTCGAAAGAAGCCAGCAGATTCGTGACGTAAAGCAGTTGCCAGGAAATTGATTCGATATGGGGCGTTTTTACTCCGTGAGTACCCAATCTGTCTCCTTTGTCATCAAGCAGCGAATCTGATCCTGCGAAGCTGATTGTGTCGGCAATGTCTGACGGTGTGCCCGACAATGCGCGACGGTCAGGCTTTATAGAAAAGTTTTGTTTTTGATAACCTGCTGTCCGTTCAATCCTGACAATAAAACGTCCTGTTCCAGGCTCGGTCTGACTGAAGACAGATAATGACAGTAGCAGTAGAAGCGTTACCGCAAAGAGTGAATGTTTAATAATTCTATCCTTGCCTGATGGTTTAAAGAATGAATGATAGATCACTTCATGAAAGGGTGGTTGTCAGTTCAGGGACGGAGTTCATTGTTCTGGTCCACATCAACATGTTTGCGTTTTCGATGCCTTCTCATGTGTTCATACATGGATGAAGCATTCTTGCAGACCACACCGCATGGCCTTTTCTGGCCATCTTCCCCGACCAATGTCAGGTAACAGGTTTGTTTCTCTCCGTGGTCTCTTCTTTTGTGATTCTTCAGAGCTTGATTATTGATGCAGACCCTCCCACACGGCTGCGCCTGGCCATCCTTTGAGACGACTGGCACGTCACAGGTTTTTTCCCCTTTGTGGTATCTGCTTTTGTGAGATGACAGACATTTAGCATTCTTACAGACCTTCCCGCATGGCCGCTGCTGGCCATCTTTCCCGATCACGGTCAGGTTACAGCTTTTTTGTTTGCCGTGATTTTGTTTGTGATACCGCAGGGCTATAGGATGGGGGCAGACCTTCCCACAGCGCTGCGTCTGACCAGCCTCTGAGACGACTACCACATCACAGGTTTGTTCCCTGCCGTGATATCTGATTTTGTGAGATGACAGGCATTTAACATTGCTAAAGACCTTCCCGCATGGCCGCTGCTGTCTATCTTCCCCGATTACGATTTCTTCACAGGTTGACTGCCCGGAGTGGTATGCGGTTTTGTGATACGCAAATACAAGATTATTCACACAGAACTTTCCGCATGGCCTTTGTTGGCCATCTTCCCCGATCACGGGCATGTCACAGGTTCTTGTCCTGGTGTGGCATTTGTTTTTGTGGCGTGTCAGGGCCACAGCACTATTGCAGACCTTCCCGCATGGCTGTCGCTGGCCATCTTCACCGAACACGGATACATCGCAGGTTTGCTGGCCGGTATGGTATCCGCTTTTGTGCGTCAACAGGGCAAGAATATTCTTGCAGGCCTTCCCGCATTGCCGCTGCTGGCCATCCTCCCCGACGATAGTCACCTTACAGATTTGTGGTCCGGTGTGGTATCTGTTCCTGTGACTCGACAGGGCTTTAGCATTCTTGCAGGCTTTCCTGCATGGCCTCTGCTGGCCATCCTCCCCGACCACGATAATGTCACAGATTTGTTGCTGGCCGTTGTGGTATTCGTTTTTGTGACTCGACAGGGCATGAATATTCTTACTGGCCTTCCCGCATGGCCGCAGCTGGCCATCCTCGCCGACGACAGTCACGTCACAGATTTGTGGTCCGGTGTGCTCTCTGTTCTTGTGATTCGACAGAGCTTGAGCATTCATAAAGGCTTTCCAGCATGGTCTTTGCTGGCCATCTTCCCCGACCACGATCATGTCACAGAATTTTTTCCCGCTGTGGTATTTGCTTCTGTGACACGTCAGGGCCTTGGTATTCTTGTAGACTCTTCCGCAGAGTCGCGGCTGGCCATCCTCTCCAGCTATTTTGTAGTCACAGACTAGCCCGTTGTGGTATTTGCTTTTTTGAACCGACTGAGTTTCTTGAGAATATGCCGTTTCTATCTGGACATTGTCAGATACTGAAGAAGTTTGTACTGTGCCCGTCTGGGTTTGTGTAAAGGAAATCCCGATTTCTTCGAGACGACTTTCAAAACTGACTGACTCATTCATGACCGCAAAATTATCAGTGGTGAAAGACAAATTACTGAGCATTGATACTTCGTCACCGAGTGGCTCGTTAGCGACATTTTTAAAGTCGGCTACTGCACTGATCAAAGTAAAGTCGGCCTCGCCTATAGCGACATCGTTTGAACAGTTGTTATCAATGTCATGGGTCACTGGCTCTGATAGCTGGCTGCAAGTGTATTGGCTTTGAATGCCAGGGAAATAATCCCTTGTTTCTGGAAATGTGTTTTGTTGTGAACATGAAATGTTTAGAGAATTAGTGTGATCCAGACAACTAAAACAGTATCCATTGGCTAAATGAGAGCATGAGCTTTGTCTGGGTGTTTCTCCTTTGTAGTCTGTCGATCTTTCTTCGGGATTCAAAGCCTTTTCAGCGGGCTCTCTGCTATCAAATGATGGTCTGAATCTACAAACGCCATGGCAGGGGTAGATGAAACAATTTAAACCCAATGTATGTTGGTCTTGTTCAGGGCCTTCGTCACCGTCACTATACCCATGATTCAAGAGGCTAGTGAAAGTGCCTGTAGTGTGGGTATGGGTTTTCAGGGTTTGCTGTCTGGATGATCCTGATGACGGGTTTTTTGCTGGGTCATATCCAGAGCCATACATCACAGTGATGATCTGGAACAGGTTTTCCCCCCGTTTCAATATAGATAAAAAATGTTGTCTGATAGGATTAAAAAGTAGTGAATCGGGGTTCCAATAGCTTTTGAAAAGCCAGCCGAGAGCGACACCCACTTCGACAGGTAGTCCGGAATAATGTTTGGGTCTGAGAGTTGTGGTGTTAATTGTCAGGATCAGTTCGTAAGCAACCAGAAGATGCCTGAGGTCAGGCAATTGCCACGAAATCAACTCAATAAGGGGCGTTTTTACTCTGTAACCATCAGCTCTGTGTCGTTTGTCATCAGGTGGAGAATCTGAGGCTGCATAGCCGTTTTCAAGATCGATCTCTGTCGGGTTGTCGGACAATGTCTGTCGGTCAGGATTTATAGAAAAGCTCTTATTTGGCAAGCCTGCAACCTGTCCGGGTTTGACAACAAAACGTCTTGCCAACGCATCTGCCTGACAGGTAACAGACAACAACAGCGCCAACATCAGTGTCGTAAAGAGTAGTCCCTGTCGTTTTTTATTCGATGGTGAATCTGACCCTGCGTAGTCATTTGTGTCGACAATGTCTAACGTTTTGACCGGTAATACAGGCAGGTCACGCTGTATAGAAAAAATCGCGTTTGAAGAGCTTGCATCCTGTGCAAGCTCAAAAATGAAACGTCTTGTTAACGCTTCGGCCTGGCAGACGACAGGCAACATCAGCATAAGTAGCAGAGGTGTCGCAAAGAGTGAGTGTGTAATAATTCTATCCTTGCTTTCTGGTGTACAGAGAGGAAGAGTAGACCACCCTCCTGAGCATGGGAACCAGAGTTTTGTGACAGCCCGGTAACGGCGGGAGACAGATTAGATTTTTACTTATTCAATGTGACTTTTTGAGGGCTCAGGTTTGTTCCGGACCACACTGGCAGGCTGGCGTTTTCGATGTTTTCTTTTATGATGCTCCAGGGTTATGGTACTCCTGCAAATTTTTCCGCATGGCGACGAACGTTCATCTTCTCCGACTTCTATCACGTCACAGGTTTTTTGCCCGCTATGGACACTTCTTTTGTGATCTGACAGAGATTTTTTACTCCTGCAGATCTTTCCGCATGGCCGCTGAAGGCCATCTTCCCTGAACACAATGACACTACATGTTCTGTGGCTGGTGTGGTGCATGCTTCTGTGATCCGACAGGGCTCTGGAACTCTTGCAGACCCTTCCGCATGGCTGCTGCAGGCCATCCTCCCTGACCACGATTAAGTTGCAGATTTGTTGTCCGGTATGTACTTTTCTTTTGTGATCTGCCAGGGCTTGAGCATTCTTGAAAGCTATCCCGCATGGCTTTTGATGGCCATCATTCCCGACGACAGTTCTATTACAGTTTTTTTGTCCGGTATGGTATCTCTGTTTGTGAGTTGACAGAGCTTGAACATTCTTCAATAGCCTCCCGCATGGCTGCTGCAGGCCATCTTTACTGACGACAGTTGTATTACAGCGTTTTTGTCCGGTGTGGTATCTCTTTTTGTGAATTGAAAGGGTTCGAACATTCTTGAAAATCTTCCCGCACGACTGCATCCCATCTTCCCCGACCACTTTGACGTCACAGGAGAGGGCTTGATGGCAATGTGTTATTCCGGATAGAGTGTTCTCAGGTGCTACTGTATTCATTGATTCTATAGGATTGCAGCTATTGTCTGGGTTGCTATCAGAGCCAGACGTTTGAAACAGTTGACCAGAGTTGCATTGGAATTGGATGTCAGCGAGATTATTAAATGTTTTTAAAGGCATGGTTTGTCCCGGTTCTACAGGATCAAAATAATCCATGCAACTAAAGCAGTATCCATCGGCTAAATGAGTGCATGAGCTTTGTTTGGGTGTTTTTTCAGTGTAGTTTGTCAAATTTTCTTCGATGTCCAGCAGCCATTCAGCAGCCTCTGCGTTTTCGGATGCTTGTCGGAGTTTACAAACGCCATAACAGGGATGAACGAAACAATTCAGGCTTAAAGTATGCTGGTTTTGTCCAGGGCTCTGGCTACCGTCACCAAAGTCAGAATGCAGTGGCTTGGCGAGAGAGCCAGTAGGCCGGTTGTTGGCTTCAGGGGCTTGTTGGCAGGATGATTCTGATGGTTGGCCTTCTTGTTGGTTATGTCCAGAGTTAAACATCACAGTAATGACTGAAAAAGCGTGATCTACCTGTGACAACATAGATGCCCCCTGTTGTTCCATCGTGTTTAACAGGGGTGAACCGGGGCTCCAATAACTTTTTAAAAGCCAGCCGACAGCGACAACCACGTCTAAAGGTAGCCATGAATAGGGGCTGGCACTCAGAGCGGCGTCCTCAGAGGCCAGGGTCAGTTCGTAAGCAACCAGCAGGTTAGTAGAATAAAATCTTTGCGACGAAATCGAATCGATAAGGATCATTGTTGCTTCGTTACCGTCATGTCTGTGCCGCTTGTCATTAGACGGTGAAGCTGATCCCGAACAGGTGTCTGCACTGGCAATGCCTGATCGCTTTCCAGGCACTGCAGGCTGATCACACTTTATAGAAAAGCTGTGGTTTGGAAAGTTTTCATTCTGTTCAGGCTCAACGGTAAAACATCCTGTCCACAGTTCGGGCTGACAGATTACAGACAACAGTAGCAGCAATAGCTGTGCTGTAACGAGTGACTGGTTAATGATTCTGTACTTGCATTCCTGTCTATAGAGAAGAAGGTTAGACCACCTTATGAAAAAAGAGGGTATCCTAAAACTCCAGCATCTCGTTCACTTATTCCGAGTAGGAATGCATACCCCTAAGAAAATCTCGCTCTACAACTTCAGATAGACTATAGGTTCCCAGGCTGAAGAAAGTCGCAAAAGATAAGCGAGCAAGCCTGGGCTACCTTTTTAACCGGCATCAGCGCAGTACTTTTGCGACAGTCTCGACAGAGAGGGGCAGATTAGGCCCGAGGTTACCTTAGTCGTCCATATCAAAAGGCTGGCGTCTTCGGTGAGTTCCTTTGTGTTCCGACAGGAATTCAAAAGGCTCGCAGACCTTCCCGCATATCTCCCACTGGCCGTCGCTCCCGCGCACCATTACCTCACAGGTTGGTGGCTCAATGTAGTAATCGCTGTCGTCATCCGACAGGGGTTCATCATCCGACAGAGGTTCTTCATCTGAAAGTGGACCGTCATCCGAAAGGGGATCGTCATCCGCTAGACCTTCGTCTTCTGACAGGGTTTGTATTGTGCCTGTTTTGGAAAAATGAGGTTGGCTCTGACCCAATGGGGATGATTTTGTAGTATCTGTTGTTATTTGTTGTGTTTCTGAAGTTCCTGGCGGGAAGGGGGGCGTTAACTCATTGCAAGGGGTGGACTGTCGATCGAAGTCCTCATTGAGCCTTGACCTTTTTCCCGGTCTTGCTTCTGCTTGTCGGAATTGACAAACGCCATTACAGTCATTTGCGAAACAATTTAAACCAAAAGTGTGTTGGTCCAGTTCAGGGTCTCTTTTGCGGCCGCTAGAGACATAATGCTCGTGACTGGAGAAAGTGCCCATAAGCCGGGTGCTTGTTCCTGAAGCTGGCTGGCTGGATGATTTTGACCGCTGGTCATGCTGTTGGTTATCTGTCGGGCTGAGCATCATAGTGTTGATCACGAACGGGTAATCCTGACTCGCCTGCTGTTGTCCAATCGTGTTAAACATCGGTGAGTCGAAGTTCGAATAACTGTTTAAAAGCCAGCCGACAGCGATAAACGCTTCCACAGGTAGTCGCGAATAAGTTTTGGGGCTTTGAGGGGCGTCACGGGTGGTCAGGAACAGTTCGTAAGCAACCAGCAGAGGAGTGGTGTAAAGCAAATGCCACGAAATCGACTCAATAATAACCGTTTTCAGCCCGTAAACGCTGAGCCCGAATGCTGTGTCATTTGCCTGAGAGTCCCGGACTGGATGAACGTTGATGTTAGTAGTGGTTGAAGGGGGGAGCGGTAATTTGTGCAGGTCATGCTGTTTGATAGAAAAACTTCCGTCTGGAGAGCCAGTATTTTGTTTAATCTCGACAATATAACGTTCTGTTAATACCTGAGCCCGGCAGGTGACAGACAGCAACAGCAGTGCCGCAAATAGAGGGTTCTTAATCACTTTATTCTTACATCCTGGTTTGAAGGGAAGAAGTATAGACCAAGAAAATAAGCGTGTTTTCTGACAAAAAAAATTGCTAAAAACTCATTAAAATGCAGCTGTATCGATTGCTGGGCCCTGAGAGTGTGATCATGAGCCATTCGATGGTTAGATGGATGACTTCGGTCACTTAGTTAGAAGTCTTGTGTCCTTTGGTGTTTCCGGACTGCCAAGCAAAACATATTACCCTCATGAAAGAGGGTGTTGCAAAACTTATCCTCTTGCTCTTTTTGGGGTTGGATGATTTTGATTTACATCAGGAGGCCTAAGTCCCCGGTTTGCACCAACAGGTATTCGAAGATGCACTATTCTTGTTTGCTTGCTCAGCTGACGAGCATTCTTGCAAAGACGTCTGCATGGCCTCGGGCGTTGATCTACGGGCAAGTCACAGGTTTCCGGTTCGGTCCTGTATCTTTTCTGGTTACCCGACGCAGCTTTTACGGTGCCCGTTTGGGAAAAGTCAGGTTGGTTCCGACCCAAAGCAGCGCAGAATCTTTTCCACAGCCTCGATACGGGAGGGGGCGTTATACTGGCTCGGGCTTCCTGCGGGCTTTCCCTGCGGCTGTGATCCAGTCGGGATAACTCCGTCGTTTGTGTTGTTATTGGTTGTGTTTCTGAAGACGCTCCCGGGGATGGTGAAAGTGTCTGGGTTAGCGAAAAGGAGAACCCGACTTTTTCAGAAGGTAAGCTCTGTGGCTCTGAGTTCCTGTAGAGCCTTGACCTTGTTTTCGGTCTTGCTCCAGATTGTCGGAATTTACAAACGCCATTACAGTTATTCGCGAAACAATTTAAACCCAGAGTATGCTGGTTTTGTTGAGGTTCTCCGTCACCGCCACCAGAGTCAGAATGCTGGCGGCTGCTGATAATGCCTCTAAGCCGTGTCGTTGTCCCTGAGGCTTGCTGGGTGGATGATTCTGACAGTTGGCCTTGTTGTTGGTTATCTCCGGGGCTAAGCATCATTGTATTGATCACAAACGGATAATCCTGACTCAATTCTTGTTGTCCAACCGGATTAAACATGGGGGAATCGGGATTCCAATAGCTGCTTAACAGCAAGCCGACAACGATAAACGGTAGCCATGAATAGGTGTTGGAATTTATATAGACGTCTTTGGTCGTCAGGGTCAGATCGTAGGCAACCAGTGCATGGGTAGCGTAGAGCACATGCCACGAAATCGACTCAATGATGGCCGTATGTAGTCCGTATCCGCAGGGTCCGGGTGGTATGTTATTTGCCGGGGAATCTGATCCTTCATAGTTGTTTATTTTGGTAATGATTGAAGGGTTTTTCGGCAATGTACGCGGGTAGTGCTGTTGGTTAGAAAAGCTTTTGTCTGGAGAATCTGTATTTTGTTGAAGCTCGACAATATAACGTTCTGTTAATGCTTGAGCCCGGCAGGTGACGGATAATAACAAGAGTAACAGCAGGGCCGTAAAAATTGGGTTTACAATCACTTTTTTCTTACATTTTGATTTAAAGCGAAGAAGTGTAGACCAGAAAAACAGGTGTTTTTTCTAATAAAGACCATTTGTTAAAAAAACTCTATCGCTGGCTGCTGAGCCCCCGGGCTGTGGTCACGTCACAGGTTCATTGTCGTCTGTGGCTTCTCATTTTGTGAAAACTCAGGGATTGGCAGTCTTGAAGACCTTTCCACATCGACGCTATTGGCCATATTCGCTGATTTAGACCTCACAGACTCATCGCCCTCTGTGGCAGCGGCGTTTGTGCTCTGCCAAGGCTCGTCTATTTAAGCAGGTTCTCTGGCATGACCGCAGCAGGCCATCCTCGTCGACAAAGGGTATGAGACATGTCAGATTGTCTGTTCTCCTTGTGAAAACGAAAGGCAACGAACGGAAATCCCGGGGCTCGTTATGAGTACCTGGTAAGTTCTGTTGTGCCTCTTCGGTTACTGCAAAATCAGGTGATTGTGCTAATAAATTCATATCTGCTCTGCAAAGTGGGCAGGTTTTCATTGACCGTCGCGGAGCGTTCAGAAACACCCTTCGTAAACAGTGTGTGTCAATTTTCTGTGAACAACAGGGAGTAACCATTGCATTGTTAAATTTATCAAAACATATAGGGCAGTTCTCACCTGCTTCAGCCAGCTCTTGGCTATCGGATGGTGGTCGGAATCGACAGACGCCATTACAGGAATCGACGTAACAATCCAAACCGTAAGTGTGCTGGTGTTGTTCAGGGTTTCCGTTACCTTCGCCAGAGCCTGAGTCCAGTGAGCTGGTGAAAGAACCTGTAAGTTGGGTGGTTGTTCCTGAGACCTGCTGACCGGATGATTCTGATGGCTGGCTTTGTTGTGGGTTATCTTCGGGGCTAAGCATCATTGTATTGATCACAAACGGATAATACTGGCTCAATTCTTGTTGTCCGATCGTACCAAACATGGGTGAATCCGGGCTCCAATAGGTGTTTAACAACGAGTCGGCAACAATAAACGGTAGCCATGAATAAATGTTGGAGTTTAGATGGGCGTCTTTGGTAGTCAGGGTCAGTTTGCAGGCAACCAGCAAATGGGTAGCGTAGAGCAGATGCCACGAAATCGACTCACTAATGCCTGTTTTTAGCCCGTCACTGCCGGGTCCGGGTGACTGGGAATCTGACCCCATAAAGTTGTTTGTTTTGGCAATGCTTGAAGGGTTGTTCGGCAATGTGCGCAGGTCATGCTGCGTGATAGAGAAGCTCTGGGTTTCAGGGAAATCTGTATTCTGTTCAAGTTCGACAACAAAATGTTGTGTCGATCGTTGAGCATGGCAGGTGGCAGACAAAGACAGCAGTAACAGCAGTGGTACATAGATTGACTGTTTGGTCATTTATTCTTACATCCTGGTTTAAATGTTCTGCAAGTAATTTTGCGAGACCAAGTGTAGACCAGGAAAATTGATTGCGTTGCAGCAGTACCCGTTGGCGAGCCATGAGAGGGTAGTCACGAGCCATTTGGCTCGTGCATCTCCTCAATAGTCTCTTTTAGGAGGAGCCGATGAATTCCCAAGATGGGAGCCCGGAGTGCCTGAGAGTGTGGGAACGAGTCAACGTGGACGCTGCTGGTCCTCCTCAGTCCCACGGTTATGTCACAGCTTCATTGCCGTCAGTGTCTTTTTCTTTCGTGGTCCGCCAGGGCACTGGCATTTCTGCAGATCTTTCCGCATGGCCTTTGTTGGCCATTCTTGCCGATCACGGTCATTACGCAGGTTTTTTGCACTATGTGGAATTTACTTTTGTGATGCGCCAGAGCTTGAACATTTTTGAATTTTTTTCCACATGGACCTGACTGGCCATCTTTGGAGGTGACGGTCACATAACAGGTTGGTTGCTCGTTGTGATAGCGGCGTTTGTGGTATGACAGGGATATGGGATTCCTGCAGATTTTCCTGCACTGCCGAACCCGGCCATCCTCGCCGACTACTGGCCTGTCACATATTAGATCGTCTGTTCTCCTGATGAAAACGAGAGGGTCCGAACGGACACCCCGGGGCTCGTTATAAGAATCAGGCAAGTCCTGCTGTGTTTCTTCAGTTACTGCTAAATCCGGCGATCGTGCTAAAAAATCCATGTCTGCTCTGCAAAATGGGCAGGTTTTCGTGGTCCATCGTGGAGTGGCCAGAAACACCCTTCGCAAACAGTATGTGTCAATTTTCTGCGAACAACAGGGAGTGACAATTATATCGCTAAACTTTTCGTAGCATATAGGGCAATTCTCGTCTGTTTCAGCCAGCTCACTGCTATCAGATGGTGGTCGGAATCGACAAACGCCATTACAGGAATCGACGTAACAATCCAAACCGTAAGTATGTTGATGTTGTTCAGGGTCTCCGTTACCGTCGCCATAACCTGAATCCAGAGGGCTGGTGAAAGAACTTGTTAATTGGGTGGTTGTTCCTGATGCCTGCTGACCGGATGATGCGGATAGCTGGCTTTGTTGTGGGTTATCTCCGGGGCTGGGCGCCATGGTGGTGATTACAAACGGATAATCCTGACTCAATTCATGTTGTCCAATCCGATTAAACATGGGGGAATCGGGATTCCAATAGCTGCTTAACAGCAAGCCGACAACGATAAACGGTAGCCATGAATAGGTGTTGGAATTTATATAGACGTCTTTGGTCGTCAGGGTCAGATCGTAGGCAACCAGTGCATGGGTAGCGTAGAGCACATGCCACGAAATCGACTCAATGATGGCCGTATGTAGTCCGTATCTGCGGGGTCCGGGTGGTATGTTATTTGCCGGGGAATCTGATCCTTCATAGTTGTTTATTTTGGTAATGATTGAAGGGTTTTTCGGCAATGTATGCGGGTAGTGCTGTTGGATAGAAAAGCTTTTGTCTGGAGAGTCTGTATTTTGTTGAAGCTCGACAATATAACGTTCTGTTAATGCTTGAGCCCGGCAGGTGACAGATAATAACAAGAGTAACAGCAGGGCCGTAAAAATTGGTTTTACAATCACTTTTTTCTTACATTTTGATTTAAAGCGAAGAAGTGTAGACCAGAAAAACAGGTGTGTTTTCTAATAAAGACCATTTGTTAAAAAAACTCTATCGCTGGCTGCTGAGCCCCCGGGGCGTGGTCATGTCACAGGTTCATTGCCGTCGGTGGTGCATCATCTTGTGAAAACTCAGGGTTCTGGCATTCCGGAAGATCCTGCTGCATGGCCTTTGCTGGCCATTCTCGCCGATCACGGTCAGTTCACAGGTTTGTTGCCCAGAGTGGTACTGTGTTACGTGTGCTGCCAAGGCTCTTCTATTCCTGCAGTGCCTCCCGCATGGCCGTGGCTGGCGATCCTGGCCGATTATGACATTGTCACATGTCAGACTGTCTGCTCTCCCGGTGAAAACGAAAGGGGCCAAACGAAAACCCCAGGGTTCGTTATAAGGATTTGGTCGGTCCTGCTGTCCCTCTTCGCTTACTGCAAAATCCGGTGATTGTGCTAACAAATTCATGTCTGCTCTGCAAAGTGGGCAGGTTTTCATTGACCGTCGTGGAGCATTCTGAAACGTCCTTTTTAAACAGTGGTTATCAATTTTCTGCGAACAACAGGGAGTAATCATTGTGTTGCTAAACTTTTCATAGCATATAGGACACTCCTCATCTGCTTCAGCTCGCTCACTGCTATCGGATGGTGGTCGAAATCGACAAACACCATTACAGGAATCGACGAAACAATTTAAACCGTAAGTATGCTGGTGTTGTTCAGGGTCTCCGTTACCATCGCCAGCGCCGGAATCCAGAGAGCTGGTGGGAGAGCCTGTCAGTTGGGTGGTTGTTACTGCTGTGGCCTGCTGTCCGGATGATGCTGGTGGCTGGCCTTGTTGTGGGTTATCTCCGGGGTTGGGCGTCATGGTGTTGATCGCAAACGGATAATCCTGACTCAATTCTTGTTGTCCAATGGTGCCAAACATGGGTGAATCGGGATTCCAATAGCTGTTTAAAAGTGATTCGACAACGATAAACGCTAGCCATGAATAGGTGTTGGAATTTATATAGACGTCTTTGGTCGTCAGGGTAAGTTCAAAGGCAACCAGCAGACGGGTAGCATAAAGCACATGCCACGAAATCGACTCAATAATGGTTGTTTTTAGCCCGTAACCGTCGGGTCCAAATGGTATGTTATTTGCCGGGTAATTTGACTCTGCATAGTCGTTTGTTTTGGCAATGATTGTAGGGTCGTCAGGCAATGTATGTGGATAATGCTGTTGGATAGGAAAGCTTTTGTCTGGAGAACCTGTATTCTGTCGCAGCTCGACAATATAACGTTTTGTCAGCATTTGAGCCTGGCAGGTGACCGGTAATGATAGCAGCAACAGCAGCACTGCGGGGAGTGGGTGTTTGATCATTTATTCTTGCATCCTGATTTAAATATTCTGCAATCAATCTTGCGAGGCCAAGTGTAGCCCAGGAAAATTCTTTGAAGCGCTGCGGTATCCTTTGGCGAGGCCGAAGAGGGTAATCACGAGCCATTCGGTGGTGGATGGGTGGCTTTGTGTACCTATCAAAACGATTATTGTCTTTTACTGAAGGGGCTTATGCATTCCCACGCTTTGACCCACAGGGCCTGAAAGCGTGAGAACGAGGGCAAAGCGGGAACGAGTTGAGAGCAAAAGGCGAGCGTCAGATTTAATCGCTACTGACTTCTTTTTGCTTTTCTGAGGCTGGGTTATGCTGGTTCACACTGGCAGGCCTACGACCATGATACATCATTCTGTGCTGCATCAGACGCTGAGGATTCATGCAAATCCGCGTGCACCACGGCCACCCCGGGCCCTCAACCTCAATGCCACAGACTAGCAGGTCGTGTCTGTTTTGGTTACCCGATGGGGCTTCAGGGGTGGGTTGGCTCCGACTCAACGCAGCACAGAACCTTTGCCAAAACTTCGATAGATTGTCCTTCAGACCCGTTCCGGCTCCCTGCTGTTTTTCCCAGCCGTTGTGAAACTTGTCAAAGTGATCCACCAGGGCTTGACGACTCCCGCAGATCGTCCCGCATGGTTGCAGCGTGCCATTCGGGCTTTTCACGCGTTCGCCACAAACTGCCTCTTCACAGAGTAGGTAAATGTACCCGTTTCGGAAAACCTCCGGGTCTCTTGCAGTGGCTATTTGGGCAAGAGTCGCGTGTTGGGTCTGACGCAAATATGATAACTCCCTCGATTCTGTTTTTATTGGCTGTGTTTCTGGAGTCTCAGCTATGGAGGTTGACGGCGACTGGGCAAGCGAAAGTGAGAACCCAACGGCTTCTGAAGGAGAGCTTTGTGGATCGAATTCCCCATCGAGCCCTGAGCCTTGTTCCGTTGTTGCTTCTGATTTTCTGAATTTACAAACGCCATTACAGTTATCTGCGTGACAGTTTAGATCGAAAGTGTGTTGCTGTTGTTTAGGGTCTCCGTTACCTTCGCCAGAGTCAGAATGCGGGTGGCTGGTGATAGTGCCTCTCAGTCGTATGGTTGTTCCTGAGGCTTGCTGGGTGGATGCTGTTGATAGCTGGCCTTGTTGAGAATTATCTTCGGGGCTGAGCATCATAGTGTTGATTGCAAACGGGTGGTCCTTACTCGCCTCTGGTTGTCCTATCGGGTTAAACATCGGTAAGTCGCTGATCCAATAGCTGCTTAAAAGAGAGCCGACAGCGATAAATGCAAGGGGTAGTTGAGAATAGGTTTTGGCGTCTGGAGAAGTGTCATGAGTGGTCAGGATCAGTTCGAAGGCAACCAGCAGATGAGTAGCGAAAAGCAAATTCCAGGAAATCGACTCAATAATGGTCTTTTTTAGCCAGTAACCGTCGGGTCCGAATGCCAGGTTATTTGTCGGGGAGTCTAATAATGCATAGCTGTTTGTTTTGCCAGTGATTGAAGGGTTATCCGGCAATGTATGCCGGTCATGCCGCTTGATAGAAAAGATTTTTTCAGAAGAATCCACATTTTGTTGCAGCTCGACAATATAACGCTCTGTCAACCATTGAGCCTGGCAGGTGACAGATGACGACAGCAACAACAGCAGTGCCGCAAGGAGTGAGTGTTTGAACATTTATTCTTACATCCTGATTTAAAGTTTCTGCAAGTAATCTTGCGAGACTGAGTTTAGATCAGGAAAGTAAGAGTGTTTTTTTAATAAAGCACGCCCGGAAGAGGTCACTACATAGCATGATTTCCTGTCCGGGCGTGTTCGATTCAGCTATCAAAAGTGTTGTTGAGTTTTTTCTCAACCATCACTTTTCTCAGCTTGGCGAATCTTGGCAGACCATTGAGATAAGGCGGGTATTCTTCACCTTCAATCAGCGGCTCAAGGTATTCCCGGCAGACCGGAGTAATGCCAAAGCCTTCCTCATCAATGAACTCCATGGGCATTTTCTTTTCGAAGTTGGCCACTTCTTCCAACTGCACTTCACCGATAGACCAGCGATAGGGCGCATTGGACTCACGGGTGATACAGGGCATTACGGCATTTTTGCCAGTGACCGCCAGTTCAACTGCTGCTTTACCCACGGCATAAGCCTGTTCAACATCCACTCTGGAGGCAATATGTCTGGCTGAACGCTGCAGGTAGTCTGCCACCGCATAGTGGTATTTGAAGCCGTGCTCCCGCTTGATCATGGTGCACAGTGCCGGTGCCACACCACCGAGCTGCTGATGACCAAAAGAGTCGATGACCGTGGTTGAAGCAGATACAAAACTGCCATCGGCGTATTTGGCGCCTTCAGAGGCGACAATGACACAGTAACCTTCTTCATCCACGGTTTTCTTGACCTTGGCCAGAAACTTTTCTTTATTCAGCGGCGTTTCCGGGAACACAATAATATGAGGAGGGTCTCCATTCTGACGGGCTGCCAGTCCGGCGGCGGCTGCCAGCCAGCCGGCATGGCGGCCCATCACTTCCATGACAAACACCTTCGTAGAGGTATCGCACATAGAGGCAATATCGTGGCTGGCCTCTTTGGTGGAAACGGCAAGGTATTTGGCGGCTGAACCAAACCCGGGGCAGTTGTCGGTTACCGCCAGATCATTATCGATGGTTTTGGGAATGCCAATGCAGGTGATAGGGTAGCCCATTTTTTCACTGAGCTGAGACACCTTCAGCGCCGTATCCATGGAATCGTTACCGCCGTTGTAGAAGAAGTAGCCGATATTGTGTGTCTGAAACACTTCGATCAGTCGGCGGTATTCTGCTTCACTCTCTTCGAAGGATTTGAGCTTGTAACGGCATGATCCAAATGCGCCTCCGGGGGTTCGGTGAAGTGCTCCGATGGTTTCATGGGATTCCTGACTGGTGTCAATCAGTTCTTCTCTGAGCGCTCCCAGAATACCGTTATAACCCGCATAGACCTTACCAATTTGGTCCGGATAGCGACGTGCGGTCTCGATAACGGCGCAGGCACTGGCATTGATAACTGCTGTTACGCCCCCTGACTGTGCATAAAATGCATGTTTGATTGACATCCTGAGTGGCTCTCGCTGAATAGTAATCTTGGCTTTGAATGTTTCTGTTGTTCTATGGTTTAGCGGGTTTCGATCCGCATAATACTTAAAACAAGCCTGTTTGTCCGTTTATTTAGCGGAATTTTTTCTGTAAAAAGGTAAGGAAAGAGTCTTAAATCCACGGCCAGAACGACTTCGCATTGGCCATATGTTTTCAGAACCGTTTGCGGCCCTTGAAGAGCCGCCAGCGACTGACGATGAGTAAGGATGGTATGCGCATACATATTCTGGGAATCTGCGGCACATTTATGGGAAGCCTCGCCCTTCTGGCCAGGGATATTGGCATCAGGGTCAGTGGTTCCGATGAACATGTCTATCCGCCCATGAGCACACAGCTGGAAGCTGAAGGTATTCAGCTGATGCAGGGCTATCATATCGAACATCTTGACCATGAGCCTGATCTGGTCGTGATAGGGAATGCCATGAGCCGGGGGAACCCGATTGTAGAGCACGTCCTGAACAAGGGACTTGCTTATACCTCGGGTCCCCAGTTTTTTGCCGAGCACATTCTGAAAGACAAATGGGTGATGGCCGCCGCTGGTACTCATGGCAAAACCACAACCGGCAGCATGTTGGCGTGGATTCTGGAATATGCAGGCATGTCGCCGGGTTTTCTGATTGGTGGCATCCCGGCTAACTTTGGTATTTCGGCTAGAATGGGGAAGACTCCGTTTTTTGTGGTCGAAGCGGATGAGTACGATACCGCCTTCTTCGATAAACGTTCTAAGTTTGTTCACTACCATCCCCGTACAGCCATACTGAATAATCTTGAATTTGATCACGCGGATATCTTCGAAAATCTTGCCGCTATCCAGAAGCAGTTTCACCATCTGGTCAGAACAATACCGGGTGATGGCCGAATTATATCTCCGGCGAACTGCGAAGCCCTGAACCAGGTTCTGGCGATGGGGTGCTGGTCGGAACAGGAGCAGTTGGGAGTTGAGTGGACGACCCACCTGACTGCAACGGATGGCAGTGGTTTTGATGTCATCTATCAGGGCAAGGTGGTTGGCCAGGTCAACTGGTCGCATACGGGTGATCACAACGTTGCCAACGGCCTGGCGGCTATAGCCGCTGCCCGGCACGTCGGGGTGTTGCCTGCTCTGGCTTGTGAAGCACTCAGCCTCTTCAAGGGGGTCAAACGCAGAATGGAATTGCTGGCTGATATAGGTGGCATCAAAGTGTATGATGACTTCGCCCATCATCCGACGGCGATTGAAACCACTTTGAATGGCTTACGTGCCCGACATCAGAATGACCGTATTCGGGCTGTTATCGAGCCGCGCTCCAATACCATGAAAATGGGCGTTCATGGTGATGCTTTGTCGGGTTGTGTCAGGAATGCGTCTGAAGTCATCTGGTTTCAGCCCACAAATATTGAGTGGTTACAGGGTGAGTTTATTGACAAAAGCCCCGTTCCTACCCGTGTAATGTCGTCTACTGAAGAGATCATCGATTACCTGATTGAAACTTCTGAGAAGGGTGATCATCTGGTCATTATGAGTAATGGTGGCTTTGAGGGAATTCATCAGCGTCTGCTGGTGAAACTTAATAACGCGGCAGCGTCAGAAAAAGGTTAATACATTGGCTGAGAGAATTACTCTTGCTATTACCGGGGCTTCCGGGGCCCAGTATGGACTCAGGTTGATGCAGTGTCTTGTCGCTTCGGGGGCAGAGATTTTTTGCATGATTTCAAGAGCCGCAAAAGTGGTGATTGAAACGGAAACGTCTCTTCATCTGCCTGACGGCGACCGGGAAGCAGAGGCTGTCTTGATTGATTACTGCAAAGCCAGAGCCGGGCAGATCAAACTATTGGGCCATGAAGAATGGATGTCGCCCGTTGCCTCTGGCAGTGGTGCTGCCAGTAAGATGGTCGTCTGTCCCTGCAGTTCGGGCACATTGTCGTCTATAACCTATGGAGCCAGTAATAATCTGATTGAGAGAGCTGCGGATGTGGCTTTAAAAGAGCGCAGAAAGCTGGTTCTGGTGCCCAGAGAAGCACCATATTCGGAGATTCACCTTGAGAATATGCTCAAGTTGACCCGAATGGGGGCAGTGATTTTGCCTGCCTCACCCGGATTTTATAACAAACCTGAAACTATGGAAGATCTGGTGGATTTTGTGGTGGCCAGGATATTAAGCCAGCTGGACATCGAGCAGACACTGATGCCCGGGTGGGGGCAGTCGTACGTTAATTAGTTAATTAGTTAATTCGCGACTGCAGGTTGTGAAGCCAGAGAGCCAGTGCGTCCAGATAAAGTATTATCCGGGTCCCTTCATCCGCAGTCTGAGCGGTTACTTCAGGCTGGAAAGCGTCAGGAA
This sequence comes from Endozoicomonas sp. ALD068, assembly GCF_049310145.1. NCBI lineage: Bacteria > Pseudomonadati > Pseudomonadota > Gammaproteobacteria > Oceanospirillales > Endozoicomonadaceae > Endozoicomonas > Endozoicomonas sp. ALD068. The sequence continues at coordinate 3,944,925 of NZ_JBLYNU010000004.1, read as the reverse complement.
GCTCCTGTTTCACCACTTCCAGTTGATAGTGGGCATGGGGTTGGTCAGAAATTACCAGTGTTCTGCCGGGAGTCGGTGCTGCTTTCATCCACTGAATCAGGGTGTCCCGCGTGTTGGCTCTCTGCCAGTGATTCTGTTTCCAGACTCTGGGAGAGTCAACAAACTCTGTCGGCAGCTTTTTCATCTCCCCGGGAAGTTTCATGGTGGCAAACAGTTGCATGGCACCTTCTGTCTCTGTGATGGGGCGGGCAGTTCTGGCGCCCTTTCCCCGGGCCTGTTCACCAATACTGTTGGCAACAAGACTGTCAATATTATCGATACCCTCTTTCAGTGGACGTTGTCCTACCAGAAAAACAATTTTGTTAAACCGGACACCCTCCTGCCAGAGTTTGGCGAGGTGGTCAAGTCTTCGCTCCATTCCGGGAACCGTTGCCCCCAGGACTAAGGAGTACTCATAGTTTGTAGAGGATGGGAGTAACTCCTGAACGAAGTTGAGCGCCTTAAGGTGACCCATAACCGCCAGATGCTGGTCCGGTGTCAGGGGCAGATCCTTCATCTCCCAGCGCTCCTGACCGGGTTGTCTGCGCCACTGTTGAGAAGCAATGATCAGAGAGTCGAGGGAGTTTGTGTGAGAGATACCGACTTCGTCCATTAAAGTGGCTAAGCCCGACAGTTTCAGAGGGTTAATGACTGTGCTGTGGTCCAGAATCGAGCTGTCAGAGGCGGGGGCATGTCGGTGCATAGAGTCCTTCCATGGAATCAGTCAGAATGGGAAAAGGCAGGTGTTAAAACATTAAGTACCTAACCAGTTGGTTTCGCATATTCTGGACGGCGGCTTTTTCCATCCTTCTGCGTTCCAACTCTGGTTGCGTAGCTATGGCTACGCGCCCGTCGTTGCGCCTTGAAGGATGAAAAAATCCACTCGCCAGAATATGCAAAACCAACTGGCCAGGTACTTACTAAAGCCGTAATAGAATTTTTCGGCCGGGCAGAAGAGTGATTTAGACTATTGCCTGTCAGCCTCCTGGCCTGCTTTCTGAGCGATTCTGATCTGCAGGTTGTGAAGCCAGAGGGCCAAAGCATCGAGGATCATGATGATTTGACTGTCAGGATCTGCTTGCTGGGCCGTTCCCTCGGTGATGAAGCCTTGGGGTAATTCCTGCCGGATGACCTCTTGCTGATAAAGAAGATGCGGCTGGTTTGATACGATCAGGGCAGAGCCGGGTTTGGGGTTGCTCTTTACCCAGCTTTTGAAACTGTCTCTTGTGTTGCCCCGTTGCCATCGATCGACCAGCCAGGTTCGGCTCGATGAGAAGAGTTCAACAGGAATATTTTGCATGTCATCAGGCATTTCAGTGGACATATAGACCATCCTGGCGGCTTCTTTTTCTGTTGCAGGGCGTGCCTTTTGTTTTTTATCCCTGGAAGCCTCTTTACCAATCACGTCAGAAACCAGTAATTCTGTCATGTCGATGTCGTCGTGAATGGGGCGCTCTCCGGATAAAAAAATGATCCGGTCGAAGCGAACGCCTTCCTTCCAGAGTGTGACCAGATGCTGAAAACGACTTTTCATCCGTGGTGCTGTTGCACCTAGCACCAGAGCGTAATCAAACTGTTTCTTATTGGGTTTCTGTTGATTGATTAAGCCCAGGGCTGCCAGATACTTCCTCACCTTTTTTTTCTGTTTGGCAGAAAAATTCAGGTCTGCCACTTCCCAGCGCTCCTGGCCGGGTTTTCTCCGCCACTGCTGAGTTGCTTCGACCATGGAGTTAAAATCTTTCTTGTGAGGAGTGCCCGTTTCAGAGAGCAGTGCTGACAGTGTATCAAGTTGCTGCTGGCTTAATGCAGGATCAGCAGCCAGAGTCTTGGCTGTCAGGAAGAGCGTCAGTAAAAGCCCTGATAGCTGGAGCTTATAGCGTTGATAGGAGCTGAAGTTCATGACCATTGATGGACCCGGTTAAAACACCTCAGCATAGATCAGTTTTTGATTCAATGTGGTAAAGATGGCAAAGAAGATTTCGCTACCGCATTAATCAGGCTCTGATCCAGATCGGGGAGCGCCCAGGCTTCAGGGTAGTTTTTTGAGAGTTCTGCAATCATGATCGAGTATTCTTCTGCCGGTTTATTAAGAAGGTAGGTCAGAAAGGTATAGATGCGGTTGGACATCTGATGATTAAACTGTGTCATCTGTTCTTCTGAGATAGCCCTGGTTTTTTCAGCCTCCTCCAGAACAGAGTTGCGGGTACAGTTAGCAGCAATCATCAGGGCCAGTTTTTTGACGGTATCATCATTCATGGGACTTCCTCAGCTTGTGTGTTTTCCTATCTTCAGTGTAGATCGGTTGAATTCGGTCAAAGTAAAGCGGGTTCTTATAGATCGGGTAATTGAATTTATGGTTTTGAAAGTCAATGGGGAAAAACCTCATGATTGCCTTTTGAGACCTCACTCTTGAAGCACAAAGCGTGGCATTGGCAAAATGCCACGCTATACCAAAAGCAGTTTATTGATACTTAATTATGAAAATTTTCTGCTGTCAGCTTATAAGGCTCATCAGGTTTAATATCTCCATACAGATCTTGATACCTTTGCAGTTTGGCGGCATCCTGGTTGGTCTGTTCCTGTTGTCTGGCAACGTTTGACCAGGTGCTGGTGGCGTAATAAAGCCCGACCGCACCACCCAGGCCCATGCTGAAAGCAGCACCTACCGTTGATCCAAAGAGGAAGCCTCCCGCCAATGCACCACCCATTCCCCATCGGGCGAAGGTTCCCCAGGCTTCATTGATGCGTACACAATACTGCTTGATGCTTTTCCAGGCTCTGGACGTTCCAATGGATTTGATCTTGTCCTTTATAAAGGTCGGTACTTTGATACTGTCCACAGACAGCCCCATAAAGGTTCTTTTGGCTCTGGCGCCCAATTGCTCAAGAGCTCTACCTCCAGCTCTAACCAGAGTATTAGCAGTGTCTATCGCCAGCTGATCATGCGTCCCATTAATGATCTTATGATCCTGAAACACTGGCGTTGAATGCGTTGCTTCTGTTCCGTAAGCCATGGCATACCTCCTTGATAATCCATGAGCGGGTTGGTTTTTTCACGACAGGCAGTATGACATGGGGTGAAAAGAGAGGTCACTGACGGTTCGGTCAGTGTGGCTAACATCAGGCTCTCAGAGGCTCCCTAAAAAGTATCAATGGGACACCTTTGCAGTGAGTACCATTCACTGATGGCGTCTATCTCTTCCCCGGTCAGCATCCTGGCGATATTGACCATGGGGATATGGTTGCCTCGCAGTCCATTCCGATAATCATTCAGCTGCTTCACCATATAGACTTTCTTCTGACAGGCCAGATTAGGATTAATGTCAGCAGTGCCTATGCCGTCGGGGCCATGGCATCCGGAACACAGAACCAGGGCCTTATTTTTCGCAGCTTCCAGTCTCGGAGTCATTTCAACCGGACGAAATTCAGAGCTTTTGTGCCCGGACAGGTCGCATCCGGCCAGCAGGACCGCAGAGAAGAGGCTGATGGGCAGCCAGGGCTTAATGTTCATAATGTTCCCCAAGATACCTCTCTAATGGGTCAGGCTCCTAGCTGAGGCGGTGTGTGTTGAAGGTTAGAGACCTCCGGCTACCCGGTTTAGCCGTGCCTTGCGATGACGTTAGTATTAATGACAAGAATGTGAATCTGTATGACAAAACATTAAACAATGAACTTACATTTTTGTCTAATTCACAAAACTTTAAAAAGGAGGAGTATTAAATGTCGATTTTTTGCATTACACAAAGGAATGAGAATCTACACCAAAATTTCTGAGTGGTTTTGATCTTGTTTTGTACGGCTATCGCCTGCTTCAGCTGCGCATCGCAGGGCGACGCCTCGGAACGAACCTGATCAATTGTTATGTTTGTTGTTAAGGTGGATAAATTACTTTTCAGATGAAATAGACTGTAACAAGACTATGGTTTCATAGAAATTGGTGTCGATTCCAATAGACTTGTAAAAGTCATGAAAACCTTGGTTATTGAGAAAAGTACTTAATATTTGTTCCAGTAAAAATTTGGTTCTGGCTTTCAAATCTCCTACCCCCATTGATTCATACGGACGCAGGAAATCACTCAAGCTTACACCATGCAGAGTGGTTGTACCGAACTCTGCCGCCTTTGTAGCAAACTCCTGAGGTATATGCTTATGGAAGACTTGGCTCATTGATTTTTGAAGATTCTGCACAAACACGTCTTTGGCAGATGTTGCAGAAACTTCCAGTTTAGAGTGAAGCACTGAAAAACATGCCCTGAGTTCATCAAGAGTAATGCTAAGCCCTGAAGAACTTTTTAAGTCTTCATGTTTTCCAAACTCCTCTGAGTTTGATGGAAGAGTTTTCTCCATGCCCCGATCAAAAAAATCCAATACTTTTTTCGTTTCAGATAGTAGGTCAGCATGAAGCTCTACGGAACATGTAGCTATTAAAACCAACAAACACCTTATGATCTTCATCATTGTCGTCCAACCGAGTGGTGGTTCTGCAGTATGTATAGTTGAAATTTCTGGGAAAGCATAATGCTGATTTCAGTTGCTGCACCGCAGGCTGAGCGACCTCCAAAAATCGTCAACAGGTTGGCAATCATGGGTTCCAGCTTTTTTTGCTTATTCGCCACTTCTCCATGGGTGCCACTCCTTTTACGAATGAAATGTAAATAATTTTTAAATAAGGAGATGTGTCATACCTAATCTGCTATACCTGTGGCCTCAAAATGGAAATTTTTGAAAACTTTTGAAGAGTTAGGTGCTGAATAAAATAGCTGCTTTGATACTACCGGGAATGCACAGATTATTTACTTGAACCATTACCAGTGGAATGAGGATCAATGTAAGGCCTCATATAGATATTATTGAGAATATGACATGTTATAGTCTGGGCAGTCTTAAAATTAAGATATTTGTATAAGTGTCATGCTATGAACTTAATTGAAAAAATATTGGTTGCGGTAATAGCTACTTTTCTTTTAAACGTGCAAGGTGCTGTAGCAATTAACTTAAAAGATGTTTTCAAATATGACGTGCCGCTTTTAATTATTTTAAACTATTTAAGCTGTCCAGAAGAAGTAAACCTTATTGAGGCAATTCAAGATGTAGAGGGTATGGAAAGAGCTATAGTGCTGGTAACTAATGATGTGGCCGATAAAGTTAGCCATATTGATTTTTCTTTTGTTTCAGAAACAATCTGGGTCAATGGGTTAAAAAATTGTTTGCAGGAAGATATAATTCGCCTCGATGACCAAAGTTTTACTATAAAGGGGGTACCATTGCCTGGTTTGCTTTCATATTCTCCAATTGATAAATTTGAAGTAAAACTTGTTCAGTCTGTAGTACTTTATGATTGTGAAATTAAATCATGGGTAGGAGAACAGTGGTCTATTGCAGGTCAAAGGAAAGATGGAGTTGTGTTTTTTATTGAGGGAGGGGTTGTTGACTCAACAACTTACGACACAGAAGGTACAATTCTATTAGCTCCGTCGTGGCTGGAGCTTATTAAAAATTTGGATCTTTACGATGCAATATGTCTTTTCAATGGATGTAAAATTTCCCAGGATATGCGACTTTTAATTGTTTCTTGTATAAGCTCGACATCTGATATTTCAAGAATTGTGATGAGTATCTTATGTGAAATAATTAGTGGTAAGCAAAAAGAAATTCAAGAGATTATTCGCCAGTGTAAGCTTCAAAAAACACTTGTTTCAGAGTTTCTCACACTATCCTATATAAACTAGTCATTCATTTCTTTGAATGATGAAATATAGAGTACATTACGAGTTTTTAGAAAAAACACCTCAAAGACTGCTATTGCCAAGAGACTCACTTTAATATTCATTTAATCCTGTTTCAGCCATTCAGTTAAATCAGAGTGGCTGAAACGGATTAAGCGTTTGTATCACTCTCTGTCAAAAGACAGCAAGCCCTGGTCAGGTGACTCTAATCAATGGCTTTTCCATCTTCCGTAAGGCGAAGCCATTGGTGAGAAAACCAGTAATAATGACGTCCATCCATCGAAGGGGCCGTGCAGTTATAGCGACTGCGACCAACTGGCAGTGGCGATTTTGCCTGAGTTGTGAATCGGGTTTTCTCTTTATCGAACCATTTCACTTCAACTTTGCCCTGTCCGGAGACATAACAATTGAGTTGCTGTTTCTGATAGCTGCCATCGGCCAGAGTAAGGGTTAAAGAGGGTGTCAGGTTTTTTGGATCGATGATGGCGGTATCGGGTTCCTGCTGCATCACTGGCAGGGGTCTGCTGTTAACTTTGGTTCTGAAACCACTCATATCGGAATAACTTCCGGACATAGGGAAGCGGGGCAGACGGGTAAAGTCTGATAATGGGCCAACGGCACCAGACTGCTGTCCAAATCCAATATAGCCCATCTCTTTGATCATCTTTCTCAGTTCCGGGGCTGTCTCACCGAAAGGCCAGGCCAGCATTTTCACATTCTGACCGGTTTCTTTCCTGATGCGTTGTTCGGTTTCGGTGATCTCTTTTCTGGAACGCTCGAGCCAGGCCTGATTGGATTCTCCGGGTTGCTTTTCCGGCATATGAGGGTGGTTGAGGGTGTGGTTGGCGATGGTCGCGCCTGAGCGGGTCATCTCCTGAATCTGCTGCCAGGTCAGGAAGTTGCCAAAGCCACTGTCTACTGGCTGAGTGCTGACAAAAATGGTAAAGGGCCAGCCCTTTTCTTTCAGCATTGGGAAAGCATTCTCGTAGATGTTCTTATAAGCATCATCGAAAGTGATCACTACCGTTTTATCAGGCACCGAGTCGCCATTTTGTATGGCTTTGGTGATGGCCTCTATGGGCGCTACGTTAAAGTCATTCTTATCCAGGTAATCCAGATGTTGTCTGAACATCTCTGGCGTAATACTGGTGATAGCCGGGGTCTTGTCACTGACATGATGATATTGCAGGAAAACCGCGCTATCTGCTGCCATAGCCAGTGAAGGTATGAATGCAGCTGCAGCCAGTAATCCTCTCAAGGGCAAAGAGGCAGTGCGGTTGAGTTGCCTGATGCGGGATACTATACGGGGGATCATGTAGCCTCTGTTTTTAAAGTAAGAGTGAGTAATGAGTACAAGGACTGCTTATGAAGAGTTTCAATGTTTGAAACTAAGACATTTACGGTATGTTTGGCAAGCATTGTCAGCTCATGACAAGGGACTGGCTTCAATGAGCAGAAACTGCCATAGGACTCAGGTATCAGTCCGGACCTGGGCATACCAGGAAGATGGGTCTATAAGCTGCCCGTTGTCATCCATTTGCGGGTATTTCAGCCCCCGCTGGTCACAATACCGAGCCAGTTCGGGGTATCCCCAGCGAAACAGGGTTGGGGGGTAGATCTCGGGAGGCAGGCTTGGTTTATCATACATTCCCTTTAACAGACGCTGTCTTTGAGCTTCAACCAGGATGACCGCTGCTGCTACCGAGACGTTGAAAGAAGCCACAATACCTTGCATGGGAATAATAATGTGCTGGTCAGCAAGCTCTGCTGCCTCGGTGCTGATCCCTTTTTTCTCAGCGCCCATCATTACGGCTACAGGTGAAGTGTAATCAACTTCTGAATAGGGGATTGCAGTGTTGGAAAAATGCGCAGCATAAACTTTAAAGCCGCTGGCTTTCAGTTGTGATATACCTTCCTCTACACTGCTGTGATGATGAACATTGACATATTTGTGGCTGCCAACAGTCCTGCCGCGGAAATTTCGATAGCCCATCTTTGGCTGGCTGAGATGAATATCGGGAATGCCTACTGCATCGCAGGTTCGGATAATAGCTGAAAGGTTATGGGGTTTATGAACCTGATCGGTGATTACCGTCAGGTCGGGCTGGCGTCGATCCAGAAGGTGTTTAAATTTCTTGTAACGTTCCGGTGTCATGGCTCTGCTCTCAATATTGTATTGCGTGGCATTTCTCGTAGGTATGATAGGAGTATTTTACATCAATGAATTCACCCAGGGTTATAAGCCTTCTTGCTTTGCAGGAGAACACTGGCTTCTGGCCAAAAATGATGACTCTGAAAGAGGCTTTTTGTGGAATCAGATAGCTTTGTTGCAGTGCATGAATGGCTTCAACATCACGGGTACTGGCTGGGCCCGATTATAGCATTGGCTGCTTTTGTGGAGTCGCTGGTGGCCATCGGTTTTCTCATTCCTGGTGTTGCACTGCTGTTTGCTCTTGGGGCTCTGGCTGGCAGTGGGTTGATGGAACCCTTACCCATGTTGGCCTGGGCTTTTGTGGGCGCGGCCCTGGGAGATGGTGTCAGCTTTCAGGTGGGTTATCATTTACATGGTCGAATTCGCAACTGCTGGCCATTTTCAAGGCATCCCGGTTGGCTGGAAAAAGGCGAACGCTTTTTTGAACGGTACGGTGGCTTCAGTGTTGCCCTGGGGCGTTTTATAGGCCCTATCCGTCCGGTGATTCCAGCCGTTGCCGGGATGATGGATATGCCTCCCCTGCGTTTTTATATTATCAACCTGCTCTCCACGGCGCCCTGGGCGATAGCCTACACCATGCCGGGCTATCTGACCGGTGCTGCCCTGAAGCTGGATGTGCCGCAATCCTTTTACTATCTTTTAACCGGTTTGACCGTTGTTTCGTTGTTGATTGCTTATCTGGGGCTGATTCTGGATCGCAGGTTCTACAGGAAAAAGTTGATGCTGCTGTTACCGGTCAGCTTCATTGTGATAGCGCATATCAGCCTGTTACTTCTGACAGTGATGGACGTCAGTGGTCAGTTTGATGACCACAATCCCAGAATGCACTCGTTTATTGCCAGTATTTCTGTACCGATAGTTGAGTACCTGTCCGGTCTGGTGACCTGGCTGGGAAGTGCCCTTATTCTCTGGTTACCCCTGGTGTTGTTTGCTGTCTACTTTCTCTGGTGCAGGCGCTATAAAAAATTGTTGATTATGTCGACTTGCCTGGCGGGTATGGAGGCAACTCTCTGGTTGATGAAATGGGGGATTGATAAACCCAGACCAGCTGACTTTGATGGTCTGGATCAGTTTTCTTTCCCTTCCGGGCATACCACTCAGGCTACCTTTGTCTGGCTGCTGGTGACCTTATACCTGGTGGCCGCCAAGAGAGGCGTTGTTAAGTTCAGTGCCTACAGTTGTGCCATGATGATTGCCCTGATGGTGGCACTCTCGAGACTTGTGCTTGAAGCCCACTGGTTTGGAGATGTTCTGGCAGGTTTGCTGTTAGGAAGTATCTGGTTCAGTGTGGCGGTGACTGCAGAGAGAGTTTACTTTAACGAGAAAATCCCCAAGCCCCGAATATCCTGATAGAAACCGCCCGGAATGGTTCCGGGCGGTGATGTTCAGAAGAAGAAACTGTGTAGGCTCAGTTTGCCTGAAGGGTTGGAATCGTGAATGTTGATTGCTTCTGGCGACTGAACTCGAAATCAATAAAGTAATTGTTGCTTGTAGGTCTCTTATACTGAGGGTCCTTAGTATCTATAGCCAACACAACCCGGTGCCCTTCCGGTACATCGTAAGCTGTGGTGACCAGCTCGAAGGACATTTCAATTTTTTGTCCGGGTTCGGCCTGAGGCAAGGTTGATACACCGTGGGTGATCAATCTTGCATTACCCAAACTGTCCATGTCATAGAGATAGCCCACCAGTTGTGCCTTGTCATAGTGTGGTTGTACGACAAGGTTAACGGTCGGATTACCCCTTATTTTCATGACGTTCTGCAGCTTATCGGTGTTGAAATAAATGCCTCTGAAATCGGATGCGGCGTAAATGTTAGTGACGACCGGGACTTCAAGCTGTTCCAGAAGTTGTGAAAGAACAGGAATCTGGGTACTGAATAAACTACCCGTCCAGGAGTTGATAGTGTTGTCTTTTGACATCCAGAACGGTGGTTCATAGGGAAAGGTTTCCAAATCGCCGTTATCAAATGCAGACCTTGGATGAAGATAGTACTTCTGCTCTGCAGCTTCTTTTATTGGAAAACCGTCGAACCCTTCATACCGGTCCTGGAACTTTACTTTCATCTGAAACGGACTGGCCTGACTCAGTTCGTTACTTTCACCCTTCAGGTGAATGTCGAACCATTGGTAGACATTGTTCCAGATTCTGTCTTCACCAATGCCCAACAGCGGAGGCAACAGCTCTGCCGTTGCATGGGTTCCGGTCAGCAGATCTATATATTTGGGGGTACTCAGCTGACTGTACATCTCAAGCAGAGAGTTTGCCTGGAAAAGGTTATCGCCATAAGCTTTGGCAAAATAGACGGCAGTATTATTCTGATTCAGTTGCTCGACGTAGCTGATCGGAGACCTTTCATCTGCCCACTCGATAACGGCAGGTAACTGATCCAGCTTCTGGTTTTTAATGATGTTCCAGTTTTCAGCAATGATCGGATCGGGACTGCCTTGGAGGTCAGATAACAAAATCAGTAATTCTCCCCAGGCCAGTCTGGGGGTTTGATTGCCGTAGAGTGCGTCCAGCAAGCTTCCCCAGCTGCTCATGGCGGCAACGGCTTTGACCCGTTCATCCTGAGCAGCTCCGATCAGGCTGATTCCTGAGCCATAAGAGATACCCGCAGTACCAACCGCATTGGGGTTTACAGGGTAGTTATTCAGTAGAAAGTCAATGACCTGACTGTAGTCGGCAATGTCTTTAGGACCAGCCGTGTCAATTTGTCCGGTAGACTCACCAAAGCCCCGGGTAGAATAGCTAAGAACAACATATCCTCGTTCAGCCAGAGCTGCAGCCTGTTGCAGGTACTGGTACTCATTCATCCCCCAACTGTTAATAAAAACGACAGCGGGTGCAGACCCGGTGAGTTGGGTGGGCACAAAGATATTAGCGGTCAGTTCTACGCCATCATTGGTCAGAATGACAATATCATCATCGGTTGTATAGCGATCAGACTCTGGAAACTGTCCATTGTTCAGCAATCCGGCAGCGAACTGAAACAGTGGCTGTATGGATGCGAAGGAATGGAGAGGGAGGAGAGACAATGCCAGGTGAAGAACCAGCAGCTTGAGTAGCCGTTTCGACATGGAGTTACCTTTTTTATTATTTTTATATTGTTTTTTGTTGTTTTTATATTTTTTTCACCCGCAATTGAATCTCGACGATTACCGTTTCGTTTCAACGGGGTGTAACTCATCATACACAGGTTTTAAGTGGGTGTGTATTAACTTATTGGTGCTATCTAAAAACTGCAATGGGCGCCTATGGTTTCAGTCGCAAGAAGGATTAACTGGAAAAGACATACTTTTCCCGCTTGACCTGCCTTGGTCCAAAGCCCAGCTCTTTCAGTTCTGCGGAAGCATCGTCAATCATGGCAGGGTTGCCACACAGGTAAACCAGGTCTTTTTCGGGTGAAAGATTCAGTTGTGGAAACTGATTCTGAAGGTAACCAGGGTATTCGTTGGCGGAGGAGTTCAGTGACTTTTCCCTGCTATAACAGGCCCTGTATTCTATGGATTCGGATAAAGCAGCAAGGTCACGAAAATCCTGCTCGTAAATCATATCGGCCCTGTCTCTTACACCCATCAAAACAAGAATCCGAGTACCTTCACTGGCCAGTTTTTTCAGTTCAGGTACCATGGCCCGGTAAGGTGCAAGACCTGTTCCGGTACCTGCCAGTATGATGCGTCCGTCGTGTTGTTTCGGTACGGTGAGCACACCGAAAGGCCCGCCGATGGACAGTTCCAGACCCGCTTCTGCTTCACTGAACAGAGAAGAGGCAACCCCCCCTTTAACAAAGCTAATGGCTATCTCAAGCTGTTGAGAGTTTTGGAAAGACTCGGGTGAATTGGCAATGCTGTAACTTCTTTTGTAGTCCTGTCCCTGGAAGGAGAAGTGCAACTGCACAAATTGTCCGGGCTGATAGTCAAAACCGGCCTCTAACCTGAAGTCCAGTTGTACGGAGTTCTGACTGAGCTGGTGTTTGGCTGTCAGGGTTGCTGGATAGAGTGGGCGTGGCATTTCGAACTCCTTGAGCGTATTAAATAGGAACTCATTAATCTGTCTCGGGGATTTCCATTAATGTTTTAATATCAAATGAAAGTTTTTGTTTCTTGAAGAAACAGCTTCATAAGGTTCAAACTCTTTCCCGGCGCAAAAGGGAGTACCCTCGTCAAGGTTAATGCCCTGAGAGTGACTTTTCAACAGGATTCACCTCTCCACGAGGCAAATACAGATTAGCCTCATCACACATCAGAGCTTCAGAAATAAATAAAAAATTTTCAAATTTAAGGTCTACTTTTATGCCTTATCAATCACAAATCTTCAGGAAAATCCGATCATGAAAAATGCAGGGCCTCTGACTATGGTTCGCCTGTTTTTTTTGTTCATCTTGTCTGTCATTTTGCCGCTTTCTGGTCACTGTGCTTTTTATACCAGCCTGTTGAGCTGGTCGGATTGGGGAAGCTTCTCCAAAGTCACTGACACATCGGGTGAGATTAATAAACTATCGTTTAGAGATAACAAACCGCCCCTCCTTCTTACTTATGATCGCAAGGCGGTTGACGAGAACGCTAAAACAGTTTCTGAATTGGCGAACAATCAGCTTTATGTCATCCTTGATAGTCAACCGGGCGATCAATTTAATTTTTGTTTCAGGACGCCCCCCGTATTGTCGACAGGAAATTATCCCACCCCGCCGGTCATTAAAAAGCCTGTAACGGGTCAGGGTATGCCAGATATACAAAATGGGAGCGTGATACGGGTTCCATCGACACCTGACAGTGTTCGCTGGCAGCATGAGTACTCGGTCAGATGGCGTTTACCGGCTGGTCATCAATCGTTGGTTTTGACCATTGAAGATAACGAGAATGGATGGGTTATAGAACCGCAATGCAGCGGTCTTTTTTCAGAAAGCGCTGCTTTACCTTCGTCATCAGGCATTAATACGTCAGCTAACAAAAAAACATCATTTGTCGATATTTTTTACCGCAATAAACAAGCTGTAAAAAATGGGCCTGGTCATTCTGACGTCAGCAGCCGTTTCAGTGGTATACCCGGAGCCGCTGATACTGCCGATAACAGCAAACCCTATACAAGCTCTGGTGGTGGTGGCGGTGTTGGCGGCAACGATGATTTAGACGATTTATTCAAAAAAAGGCCGGGCAGTGGGATGGGCCCTCTTTACTCCTTTGAATGGACCAGTGAGCATGTCAGCAGAATGACCCTGATACCGGGCACTGACGGCCAGACCGTAAAAAAACAGATTTGGGATACCCGGATTGTGCTCAAAATAAAGCAGGGTTGGAATGAGCAGGCAATCATTATTTCGCAGGAACTTTGGGATAAAATAAGAGGTGCAAATCTTGAAAGGAGTTCAGGGCTTTTTCTGGCATTGTCCAGAAATCCCGATAATCCGGAGGCCGTATTTGATCATTACCAGAACAGTAACCTGTCACAACCGTTACAAACAGCAGACTACCGTCGTTATGCGCAGCAAGAGTTCATTTTCAGTCCCAAACAATTACTCAGCGTGTCCGTTTTTCCGGGCTACGTCCCTACAGGGATCGGCCATTCTGGAGGAACCACTCAGGCTGGAAAGCAAACGGCCAACGTTGGACCACCCTCTTACGCCCAGTATCAACGAGAGTATGGTCGTCAAAATCGAGGCAGCCGCAGTGGCAGTGAGAGTGATGGAGATGATGGGTCAGGTGGGTCATCAGACAATGGTTTATGCCTGATTTGTAATAAACCTGTACTTGCCTTCGATAAATGCAAAGAATGTCTGGATCGTGAATCCAGTGAACTTGAGCAGGAACCGACTAAAGAACAGCTCCCTGCAACAGGGCAGGATAAGGAAGTACCTGGGTCAGGAAACATTTTCGCTGAGCAGGAATCGACGGAAGAGCTGTCTGCTGCAACAGGACAAGACAGTGAAGAACCTGTGTCAGGCACAGAAGAGGCTGATCCTTCAGCAATCCACGTATTTGAATGGTTCAAAACGTTGGATTCAGATGGAAGGCAGAGAGATGATTGTTTTCGCATTAATGATAACTATAAGCTCCCGGAACTTTATAGACTTTTAACGCAAAGTTTTGTATCAGATAAAAATGCGCTAAGTAAATTTCATTCGAAATGGGTTAAATTTTTAAATGGCAGTATGTGTCTTTACCACCTTGTTTCAGAAGTCGGTGAATTGGCAAAATCCCAGGGAATTGAAGATTATGTAGAGGTGACAAGAATTGTCAAAGCACTTGCTATTCACAGGGATGTGTTTGAGAACGAAACCAGTTGGAAACAATTCAGAAACGAATTGCTGGACTACTTGACGACTAATAATCTTTTGGCTTCTGATGACCCGGGCAAAGTTTTTTATTCCGGATTAGATCAGAGAGAGAAATCAGAATTAATTAATTTTATCTTTGAAATATTTTCTGAAGCGAGTTTGTGGCTAAACGATGAAAAAGTCCCATCAAGGTTTGTAACAATAGCAATGCTAAATAAATTAGCTAGAGATGTTTATGCCAAGTATGGTTTTGGTCTTCCGGATACGGATATGGATTATGAGAACTTATCAGGAATTATTATGTGGGGCTGTGCGAGTTTTGGACGATATTCTTTTATTACTCGATATAACAGGAAATATTTAGGTAGACATGCCAGTGAAACACTTCATTTTACGGGGTTAAGAGTTACTAGCGATGAAAATGATGATTTTATAGATGTTGAAGCTATGTATACTGCAATGGTTCTTATAAGATCAATGCACGGACAGCGTTTAAGAGATATGTTTCCTGAGCATGTCAGTTTTGCTGAAGGTGTACCCAGTGAGCAACTTGAGCTTTTAGAAAACTTTAGCATTAAAGCCAACGAACAGCTTGTTAAGCTTCTGGAAGCTGCTGAGCCAGAAAAAAAAGACAAATTTATACATAGTATGTTTTTGATCTTTGGTATGGTTCCCAGAGAACTATCTAATGAGCTATCAGATCCCGAAACTGTTCCGTCAACCCAAGCCGTTGCATACGCCACCGCACATCTAACTTTGGATTCTACCGTTGCAGAGGATGAACTCCTGAGTATTGGTTCTAAGCCAGGCATTGATTGACAAAAATTTGCCAAAAATACCGGTGTTCTTAGTGAAAAACAGCTAAGAGATATTGATGCTGAAAACGTCGGGTTTGATGATAAGGTAAAGGCGATGATGAAAAAATGGAAAAGAATGAAAGGCCCGATTACCTTTAACGACCTAACAACTTTGAAACCAGCAAGCCCGGCTTGCAGGGCAAGCCTCTTGTGCTATTTTTCAATCCCCCGTCGTTTACGGTGGATAAGATGTCAGCTCACATACTTCACGGACAATACGGGCCACAGCACTTCTCCATGGGCGGGCATGTACGCCAAAAGTGTTCAGCACCTTATTGGAAGATAGGGTGCCATTGGCGGGAGGTTTGATGCCTTCCCTGGATTCGATGTTGGCCATGATCAGCTTTCGGACGCTCAGGTCGCGATGCTGGGAAGCCTCAGCAATAAGAATTTCGGCGAAGTTGCTTTCAGAAACCGACTCTGTGGTGGAGTAGTGGTAAGTGCCCCAGGTCTGGGCGCCACAATCGAGTTGTTGAACCATGGCGATAATAATCCGGGCAGCATCGTCAGCCGGTGTCGGGCAACCCAGCTGGTCCGGAGTTACATAGACTTCCTTGTTAACCAGCATCTGTTCCGCCAGTCTTCTAAGCATGTTGGGACGACGCGCACTGATGATCCACGACAGACGCAGAATGATATGCCGCTCACAGCGTTCACGGATTTGTTGCTCCGCCTGAAGCCTGCTGTTACCGAGAACACCGATGGGGTTGGTAGGATCTTTTTCGTTATAAGGTTCCTGCTTGGTACCGTCAAATACCCTGTAACTTGACAGCTGAAACAGAATAATGCCTTGACGCTGGCAGCAGTCTGCCAATTCTGCAACGGCGTCTCTGTTGATACTGAAACAGCGGGAAGGCTCATTCTCGGCCTTGACCGGATTGTTATAGGCCGCAGCATTGATGACCAGATCTGGCTGGTGGTGGTTGAGACAGCTCTGAATCTGATCGGGCCTGGATAAGTCCAGTTCCGTTCTGTCCGGCGCGTGCCAGGGAATACCTTTCTCTGTCAGTCTTTTGCAGACTTCATGGCCGACCTGACCGGTTTGACCGATGACCAGTACTTTCATACTTGGATTCCAATATCACAGGCTTAATGATTAAAAGGCTATTGAAGCACGAATAGCTGTCCAGGGGCACAGGCGTTTGAGTGTTTTGTCAGAAAACATGTTTGTTTTCCTGATCTATCCTTCCTCTCTGTAAACCGGAATGCAGGGATAGAATTATTAAACACTCACCCTTTGCGACACTGCTGTCACTGCTACTGTCGTTGTCTGTTATCTGTCAGGCCGGATCGTTGACAAGACGTTTTGTTGTTGAGCTTGAACGGGATGCAGGCTCCCCAGAACAAAACTTTTCTATAAAACGTGACTGGCATACGTTGCCAGGTAACCCATCAGATATTGTCCACATAAACGACTATGCAGAACCCGATTTGTCACCTGATAAAAAACGACATAGTTCATCTGGTTATGGAATAGAAAAGACCGTCATTGAGTCGATTTCGTGGCAATGGCTTTACGCTTCGAATCTGCTGATTGCTTATGAACTGTTTGTTATCACAAAAGTGACCCTCATGAGTGACGAGCCTTATTTATGGCTGCCTTTGGAAGTGCCTTTCGCTGTTGCCTGGCTTTTAAAAATCTATTGGAAGCCCAATACACAGCTGTTTAGCCAAATTGAGCAACAGGCGACATCTATGTTGATACGAGAGGATCACCTGTTTGCAACCATCACCGCAGTGTTTGGCTCTACAGGGAACTCACCTCAATACCAGTCGTCAGAATCATCCAGCCAGCCAGCCCCAAAAGCCACCCTGTCGCCTATAAGCTCTTTTAATGGACCCCTGAATAATGACTATAGCGGCGGAAACGGAGGCAATCAGCAACACCAGCACACCCTGGGTTTAAATTGTTTTATTCATCCCTGTCATGGCTTTTGTCAATTGCAGCCCTTGTCCGGTAGCAGCAGGCCCGCTGAATGGCCCCTGAATACCATGGAAAGCTCATGCGTTCACCAGACTACTGGACACTGCTCAAGTTGTATGAGGCATTTTGATCCTGAATATGCTGCGGAGTTCCGTCAAAACCCTCTTATCAATACATTGCATGAACTTTCTGACATTCAGCTCCTATTGGATTCTGATCCACTATTTGGTGGCAGTGATGGTAACCTCACAGACTTAATCCATGATGCCATTGACGCTCCCGGGTCACTCAATGATGATGTGCCAATGCTCGGGCATCTGTCTTCCATTGCCGATGATATTGCGGTCATTAATGGGTCACTCGATCTAGAGCATCTTTTCAAAGAAGATGAGCAGGCCTTTACGCTTAGCCCTTCAGAAATACAACAAACCACCGCTGAGTCATCCCAATTGGCGCAAAGCCAACCTCATCTTTCCCGGACAGGCGCAGTAAAGGCTAAAGCCGAAAGAGCTCAAAAAGCCTGTGAGTTGACCGTGGTCGGGGAGGACGGCCAGCAGCGGCCATGCGGGAAGTTCTTTAAGAGTGATGGAGCCCTGGCGAATCACAAGAGCAAATACCATACCGGGCAAAAAGTCTGTGGTCAGAGCGTGGTCGGGGAGGATGGCCAGCAGCGACCATGCGGTAAGGTCCTTAAGAACATTAAAGCCCTCTGGGGCCACAAAAGTAAATGCCACAGCGGGCAACAAACCTGTAAAGTGATCGTGTTCGTGGAGGGTGGTCAGCAGCGGCCATGCGGGTGGCTCTGCAAGAATGCCAGTGCACTGACTTATCACAAAACTAAATACCACAGCGTGCAACAAACCTGTGAAGTGACTGTAGTCGGGGAAGATGGTCAGCAGCGACCATGCGGGAAGGTCTGTAAGAATGCTGGAGTCCTGTCGAGCCATAAAAGTGAATACCACAGAGGGCAACAAATCTGTAAAGTGACCGTGGTCGGGGAGGATGGTCAACAGCGGCCATGCGGGAAGCTCTGCAAGAATGTTAAGACCCTGTCGAATCACAAAAACACATGGCACACCGGGCAAAAAACCTGTGTCTTGATTATGGTCGGGGAGGATGGTCAGCAGCGACCATGCGGGAAGGTCTGTAAGAATACCGTAGCCCTGTTAGACCACAAAAGTAATTACCACAGCGGGCAAGAAGCCTGTAAAGTGAACCTGCTCGGGGATGATGGTCAGCAGCGGCCATGCGGGCGGCTCTGCAAGAATGCCAGAGCACTGAGATATCACAAAATTAAACACCACAGCAGGCAAGAATCCTGTACGGTGAACGTGTTCAGCGAGGATGGTCAGCAGCGACCATGCGGGCAGCTCTGCATCAATGCTCATGCCCTGTCGATACACAAAAGCATATGCCACACCGGGGAACAAACCTGTGACTCAACCGTGATAGGGAAGGATGGCCAGCAGCGACCATGCAGGAAAGTCTGCAAGAATGCTAAAGCCCTGTCGAATCACAAAACAAAAGTCCACAGCAAGCAACAACACTGCCAGCTAACCGTAATCGAGGATGGTCGACAGACGGTCTGCAAAAAACCTCAAGTTCTATCAAATCACAAAAGAAGAGATCGAAAACGCAAGCATCCTGTGGGCGAGGACGATGAACTCAGTCCTCCTGCAGATAAAGTGAATAATTGTGGTTACCAGGGGAAGCTGACGGACTGATATCTATCAACGCTCCGGGAGCTTATCGGACTTAAGTGTCCTCTGCACGGGGTCGCCTAGACGGGGTCGCCTGGACGGGGTCGCCTGGACGGGGTCGCCTGGACGGGGTCGCCTAGACGGGGTCGCCTGGATGCGCTATTTTTTGTCAGACTGCCAGTAAGCATAGGAGCAGGATTTTTGAGGCTTTTGACAGAAAACATATTTATTTTCTTGATCTATCCTTCCTCTCTGTAAACCGGAATGCAGAGATAGAATTATTAAACACTCACCCTTTGCGGCACTGTTGGCACTGCTACTGTCGTTGTCTGTCATCTGTCAGGCCGGATCGTTGACAAGACGCTTAATTGTCGAGCTGGAACGGGATGCAGACTCGCCGAAACAAAACTTTTCTATAAAACGTGACTGGCGTACGTTGTCGGGCAACCCACCAGATGTTGCCCTCATAAACGACTATTCAGAACCAGATTTGCCATCTGTTAAAAAACGACACAGTTTATATGGTTATCTCATAGAAAAGACCATCATTGAGTCGATTTCGTGGCAATGGCTTTACGCTTCGAATCTGTTGATTGCTTACGAACTGTTCGTTACCACAAAGGTGGCTCCCATGAGCGCCGCCCTTTATTTATGGCTGTCTTTGGAAGTGTCTGTCGCTGTTGCCTGGCTTTTAAAAAACTATTGGAGGCGCGATATACGGCTTTTTAGCCCGATTGAACAACAGGCGGCATCTATTATGCTGACACGTTGGGAGTACCGGTTTGCAACCATCACCGCAGTGTTTGGCTCTGGAGAGAACTCACTACAATACCAGTCGTCAGAATCATCCAGTCAGCAAGCCCCAAAAGCCACCCTAACGCTTATAAGCTCTTTTATTAACCCTCTGAATGATGACTATAGCGGCGGAAACGGAGGCGATCAGCAACACCTGCACACTTTGGGTTTAAATTGTTTCATTCATCCCTGTTATGGCTTTTGTCAATTGCAACCCTTATCCTTCGGTAAGCCCGCTGAATGGCCCCTGAATACCCTGAAAAGCTCATGCGTCCACCTGGCTACTGGACACTGCCCAGGTTGCATGAAGCATTTTGATCCTGCATATGTTGAGGAGTCCTGTCAAAATCCTTTTTTCAATACATTGCATGATCTTTCTGATATTCACCTCCCGTTCGAGTTTGAGCCAACATTTGAAGGCATTGATGATCACCTTACAGGCTTAGTCCAGAATACCATTGACGCTAACGGGTTACTCAATGATGATGTGCCAGCGCCCGGGCATCTGTCTTCCAGTGCTGATGATTTTGCGATCATTAATAGGTCACTCGATCTACAGCGTCTTCCTAAAGAAGATGAGCCTGCCTTTAAGCTTAAACATTCAGAAACACAACAAACCACCTCTAAGTCATCCCGATTGGATCAGAGCCTACCTCATCTTTCCCGGACAGACGCAGCGCAAGCTAAAGCTGACAGCGCCCAGAAAACCTGTGAAGTGATCGTGTCAGGGAAGGACGGCCAGCAGCGGCCATGCGGGAAGGTCTTTAAGAGTGTTCGAGCTCTGGGGAATCACAAAAGCAAGTGCCACACAGGGCAAAAAGTCTGCGGTCTGAGCGTGGTCGGGAAAGACGGTGAGCAGCGGCCATGCGGGATGGTCTTCAAGAATGTTGGATCACTGGAGAATCACAAAAGCAGATACCACACGGGGCAAAAAACCTGTGACCTGACCGTGTTCGGGGAGGACGGCCAGCAGCGGCCATGCGAGAAGGTCTATAAGAATGCTCGAGCCCTGTGGAGTCACAAAAGCAAATGCCACACCGGGCAAAAAGTCTGTGATCTGATCGAAGTCCGCAAGGACGGCCAGCAGAGGCCATGCGGGATGGTCTTCAAGAATGCTGGATCACTGGAGAATCACAAAAGCAGATACCACACGGGGCAAAAAACCTGTGACCTGACCGTTGTCGGGGAGGACGGCCAGCAGCGGCCGTGCGGGATGGTTAACAAGAATGCTGGCGCCCTGGCGAATCACAAAATCAAATGCCACACCGGGCAAAAAGTCTGTGATCTGACCAAAGTCGCGAAGGACGGCCAGCAGCGGCCATGTGGAAAGCTTTGCCAGAATGCTAAAGCCCTGGCGGATCACAAAGGTAAATACCACAGAGGGCAAAAAGCTTGTGCAATGATCGTGGTCGGGGAGGATGGTCAGCGGCGACAATGCGGGAAACCCTTCATGAATGCTAACAGCCTGTTATATCACAAAAGAAGAGAACACTCCGGGCAACGAACCTGTGAAGTGATCGTGTTCGGGGAGGATGGCCAGCAGCTGTCGTCTGGGACGGCCTGCAAAAAACCTCAAACCCTTTCCTACAACAAAAGAAGAGATCGAAAACGCAAGCCTGCTTTGGGTGAGGACGATGAACTCAGTCCTCCGGGAGGTAAAGTGAATAAGCGTGATTATCAGGGGAAGATGACGGACTGATACCTGAACGCCTCTGGAGCTTATCGGGCTTAAGCGTCCTCTGTGGTCGCCTGGATGGGGTCGCCTGGATGGGGTCGCCTGGATGCGCTATTCCCAGTCATACTCCCAGGGGGCACAGGAGTATGATTTTTGAGCGTTTTGGCAGAAAACATGTTTATTTTCTTGATCTATCCTTCCTTTCTGTAAACCGGAATGCAGAGATAGAATTATTAAGCACTCACCCTTTGCGGCACTGCTCTTACTGCTATTGTCAATATCTGTCATCTGTCAGGCCGGATCATTGACAAGACTTTTTATTGTCGAGCTTGAATGGGGTGCTGACTCCCCAAAACAAAACTTTTCTATAACACGTGACTGGCGTACGTTTTCGGCCACCCCATCAGATATTGCCAACATAACCGACAATGCAGAACCAGATTTGCCACCTGATAAAAAACGACATAGTTCATCTGGTTATGGAATAGAAAAGACCATCTTTGAGTCGATTTCGTGGCAATGGCTTTACGCTTCGAATCTGCTGATTGCTTACGAACTGTTTGTTACCACAAAAGTGACCCCCATGAGTGGCGAGCCTTATTTATGGCTGCCTTCGGAAGTGCCCTTCGCTGTTGGCTGGCTTTTAAAAAACTATTGGAAGCCCGATACACAGCTGTTTAGCCCCATTGAACAACAGGCGACATCTATGTTGACACGGGGGGATCACCGGTTTGCAACCATCACCGCAGTGTTTGGCTCCACAGAGAACTCACCAGGATACCAGTCGTCAGAATCATCCAGTCAGCCAGCCCCAAAAGCCACACTGTCGCTTATGAGCTCTTTTATTAGCCCCCTGAATAATGACTATAACGGGGGAAACGGAGGCCATCAGCAACAGCTGCACACTTTGGGTTTAAATTGTTTCGTCCATCCCTGTCATGGCTTTTGTCGATTGTACACCGTATCCGGTAGCAGTGAGCCTGCTGAATGGCCCCGGAATACCCTGGAAAGCGCATGCGTTCACGTGGCTATTGGATACTGTTCAAGTTGCATGAGGCATTTTGATCCAGCATATGCTGGGGAGTCCCGTCAAAACCCTCTTTTCAAAACATTGAATGATCTTTCTGACATTCAGCTCCCATTCGATTCTGATCCACTATTTGATGGTCACCTTACAGGCTTAATCCAGAATACCATTGACGCTACCGGGTCACTCAATGATGATGTGCCAATGGTCGGGCACTTGTCTTCTATTGCTGATGATTTTGCGGTCATTAATAAGTCGCTCGATCAACAGCGTCTTCTGAAAGAAGACGAGGTTGCCTTTACGCTTAACCCTTTAGAGACACAACAAACCACCTCCAAGTCGTCCCAATTGGATCGCCAACCTCATCTTTCCCGAACAGGTGCAGTACAAGCCAAAGCCGACACTAGTCAAAAAACCTGTGAGTTGACCGTGGTCGGACAGGACGGCCTGCAACGGCCGTGTGGCATGGTCTACAAGAATGCCAGATACCTGGCGAATCACAAAAGCAAATGCCACACCGGGCAAAAAGTCTGTGAGCTGACCCTGGTTGGGGAGGACGGCCAGCAGCGGCCATGCAGGAAGGTCTTTAAGAGTGCCGGAGCCCTGTCGAATCACAAAAGCAAATACCACCGCGGTCAAAAAAACTGTTACCTGGAAGTGGTCGGGGAGGACGGCCAGCAGCGGCCATGCGGGAAGATCTTCAAGAACGCAGGAGCCTTATCGAATCACAAAAAAAGTGGAGAACACTCAGGGCAACGAATCTGTGAAGTGATCCTGGTCGGGGAGGATGGCCAGCAGCGGCCATGCGGGAAGCCCGCCAAGAGTTTTAGAGCTCTGTCGGATCACAAAAATAAATACCACAGAGGGCAACGAACCTGCGAAGTGATCGTGTTCGGAGAGGATGGCCAGCAGCGGCCGTGCGGTGAGCTCTTCGAGAATGCCAGAACCCTGATAGATCACAAAAGAGAAGAACACTCCGTGCTACAAACCTGTGAGGTGATGGTGGCCGGGGAGGATGGTCAGCTGCAGCCATGTGGGAAACTCTGCAAGAATTCTATAGTCCTGGCAAACCACAGAAGAGGAAAACACTCCGGGCAACAAACTTGTAAAGTGATCGTGTTCGGGGAGGATGGTCAACAGCGGCCATGCGGGAAGCTCTACAAGAATGCTAAAGCCCTGTCGGATCACAAAAGTAAATACCACAGAGGGCAACAAACCTGTGAAGTGATCATGTTTGCTGAGGATGGTCAGCAGCGACCATGCGGGAAGGTCTTCAAGAGCGCTGGAGCCCTGTCGGATCACAAAAGAAAATACCACAGCGGGCAACAAAGCTGCAAAGTGATGGTATTCGGGGAGGATGGCCAGCAGCGATCATGCGGGAAGGTCTATAAGAGTGCTCTAGCCTTGTCAGAGCACAAAAGCAAATACCACAGCGGGCAACGAAGCTGTAAAGTGATCGTGGTCGGTGCGGATGGTCAGCAGCAGCCATGCGGGAAACTCTGCAAGAATGCCAGAGTCATGTGGCATCACAAAAGAAAGGCCCACAAAGAGAAACAAAACCGTAACCTGACCTTAATCGAGGATGGCCAGCAACGGTCGTCCGGGTCCGCCTGCAAAAAACCTCAAACCCTGTCGTATCACAAAAGAAGAGATCGAAAACGCCAGCCTGCTTTGGGCGAGGACGCTGAACTCAGTCCTCCGGGAGGTAAAGTGAGTAAGCGTGATTATCAGGGGAAGCTGACGGATTGATACCTGAACGCCCCTGGAGCTTATCGGGCTTAAGCGTCCTCTGTGGTCGCCTGGATGGGGTTGCCTGGATGCACTATTCCCAGTCAGACTCCCGGGGGGCACAGGAGTATGATTTTTTGAGCGTTTCAGCAGAAAACAGGTTTATTTTCTTGATCTATGCTTGCTCTCTGTAAACAGGAATACAGAGATAGAATTATTAAGCCCTCACTCTTTGCAGCACTGCTGTCACTGCTACTGTCGTTGTCTGTTATCTGTCAGGCCGGTTCGTTGACAAGACGCTTTATTGTCGAGTTTGAACGAGATGCAGGCTCTCCAAAACAAAACTTTTCTATAAAACCCGACTGGCATACGTTGTCGGCCAACCCATCAGATATTACCCACACAAACGACTATGCAGAAGCAGATTTGCCACCTGATAAAAAACGACATAGTTCATCTGGTTATGGAACAGAAAAGACCATCATTGAGTCGATTTCCTGGCAATGGCTTTATGCTTCGAATCTGCTGATTGCTTACGAACTGTTCGTTATCACAAAAGTGGCTCCCATGAACACCGACCCTTATTTATGGCTGCCTTTGGAAGCGCTTGTCGCGGTTGCCTGGCTTTTAAAAAACTATTGGAGGCCTGATATGCGGCTGTCTGGCCCGATCGAACAACAGGCAACATCTATGATGACACGGGTGGATCACCGGTTTGCAACCATCACCGCAGTGTTTGGCTCCACAGAGAACTCACCAGGATACCAGTCGTCAGAATCATCCAGTCAGCCAGCCTCAAAAGCCACCCTGTCGCTTATGAGCTCTTTTATTAGCCCCCTGAATAATGACTATAACGGGGGAAACGGAGGCCATCAGCAACAGCTGCACACTTTGGGTTTAAATTGTTTCGTCTATCCCTGTCATGGCTTTTGTCAATTGTACACCGTATCCGGTAGCAGTGAGCCTGCTGAATGGCCCCGTAATACCCTGGAAAGCGCATGCGTTCACGTCGCTATTGGATACTGTTCAAGTTGCATGAGGCATTTTGATAAAGCATATGCTGGGGATTCCAGTCAAAACCCTCTTTTCAAAACATTGAATGATCTTTCTGACATTCAGCTCCCATTCGATTCTGATCCACTATTTGATGGTCAACTTACAGGCTTAATCCAGAATACCATTGACGCTACCGGGTCACTCAATGGTGATGTGCCAATGGTCGGGC
The DNA here is from genome assembly GCF_049310145.1 of Endozoicomonas sp. ALD068. Lineage (NCBI taxonomy): Bacteria > Pseudomonadati > Pseudomonadota > Gammaproteobacteria > Oceanospirillales > Endozoicomonadaceae > Endozoicomonas > Endozoicomonas sp. ALD068. The sequence goes on along the minus strand of NZ_JBLYNU010000004.1, from coordinate 3,919,741 downwards.
ACTTGTCTTCTATTGCTGATGATTTTGCGGTCATTAATAAGTCACTCGATCTACAGCGTTTTCTCAAAGAAGACGAGGTTGCCTTTACGCTTAGCCCTTCAGAAACACAACAAACCACCTCTAAGTCGTCCCTATTGAATCAGAAACCATTTCATCTTTTCCGGACAGGTACAGCAGAAGCTAAAGCCGACAGCGGTCAAGAAACCTGTGAGGTGGTCGTGGTCGGTAAGGACGGCCAACAGCGGCCATGCCGGAGGGGCTTTAAGAGTGCCAGAGCTCTGTCGGATCACAAACGCAAATACCACACCAGTCAAAGAATCTGTAGCCTGACTGTGGTCGGGGAGGACGGCCAGCAGCGGCCATGCGGGAAGGTCTTGAAGAGTACTGGAGCCCTGGCAAATCACAAAAGCTCATACCACACCGGGCAAAAAGTCTGTGACCTGACCGAAGTTGGGGAGGGCGGCCAGCAGCGGCCATGCGGAAAGCTTTGCAAGAATGCTAAAGCCCTGACGGATCACAAAAGTAAATACCACACTGGGCAACGAACCTGTGAAGAGATCGTTTTCGGGGAGGGCAGTCAGCAGCGGCCATGCGGAAAGCTTTGCAAGAATGCTAAAGCCCTGATAGATCACAAAAGTAAATACCACAGAGGGCAACAAACCTGTGAAGTGATTGTGTTCGGGAAGGATGGTCGCCAGGGGCCATGCGGGAAAATCTGCAAGAATGCTATAATCCTGGCAAATCACAAAAGAAGAGAACACTCCGGGCAACGAACCTGTACAGTGATCGTGGGTGGGGAGGGTGGTCAGCAGCGGCCATGCGGAAGGGTCTTCAAGAGCGCTGCTGCCCTGTCGGATCACAAAAGCAAATACCACAGCGGGCAACAAGCCTGCAAAGTGATGGTGGTCGGGGAGGATGGTCAGCAACGGCCATGCGGGAAGCTCTGCAAGAATGCTAAAGCCCTGGTGACTCATAGAAGAGGCCAACACACCGGGCAACAAACCTGTGAAGTGATCTTGTTTGCGAAGGGTGGCCAGCAGCGACCATGCGGTAAGGTCCTTAAGAGTATTAACGCCCTCTCGGACCACAAAAGTAAATACCACAGCGGGCAACAAACCTGTAAAGTGATCGTGTTCGGGGTGGATGGTCAGAGGCGGCCATGCGGGAAGCTCTGCAAGAATGCTAAGGCCCTGATATATCACAAAAAAACATACCACAGCCGACAACGAACCAGCAATGTGATCGTAGTCGGGGCGGATGGTTAGCAGCAGCCATGGGGGAGAGACTGCAAGAATGCTAAAGCTCTGTTGAATCACAAAAGAAACGACCAGAGCGAGCAACAAAACCCTAAAGTAACTGTTGGCCAGCAACGACCATACGCGACGGTCTGCTACTATCCACGATGTCTGTCGGATTACAAAAGGAGAGGTCGAAAACGCAAGTCTGCTGATCTGGACTAGGACGATGATCTCAGTCCTTCTGTAGATAAAGTGAATAAGTGTGATTACCAGAGGAAGCTGACGGACTGATACCTGTCAGCGCCCCGGGAGCTTATCAGCTTTAAGCGTCACCTATGCGGGGTCGGCCTGGACGGGGTCGCCTGGACGGGGTCGCCTAGACGGGGTCGCCTAGACGCGCTATTCCGAGTAAGATTTCCAATGGGCACAGGAGTATGATGTCTGAGCGTTTATGCAGAAACCAGGTTTATTTTCCTGATCTATTCTTCCTCTCTGTAAACCGTAATGCAGAGATAGAATTATTAAACACTCACTCTTTGCGGCATTGCTGTTACTGCTACTGTCGTTGTCTGTCATCTGTCCGGCAGGATCGTTGACAAGACGTTTTATTGTCGAGCTTGAACAGGATGGAGGTTCACCAAAACAAAACTTTTCTATAAAACCTGGCGGGCATACGTTGTTGGGCAACCCATCAGATATTGCCCACATAAACGACTATGAACAACCAGATTTTCTACCTGATAAAAAACGACATAGATCACCTGATTATGGAATAGAAAAGACCATCATCGAGTCAATTTCGTGGCAGTGGCTTTACGCTTCGAATCTGCTGATTGCTTACGAACTGTTCGTGACCACAAAAGTGGGACCCAAGATCGCAACTCCTTATTTATGGCTTCCTTTAGAAGTACTTGTCGCTGTTGCCTGGTTTTTAAAAAACTATTGCAAGCCCGATACACGGCTGTTTAGCAAGATTGAACAACAAGTGACATCTATAATGACAGTGGGGGATCATCCGTTTGTAACCATCACTGCAGTGTTTGGCTCCGGAGAGAGCTCACCGCAATATCAGTCGTCAGAACCATCCGGCCAGCCAGCCTCAAAAGCCACCCTGCCGTCTATAAGCTCTTTTATTAGACCCCTGAATAATGACTACAGCGGTGGCAACGGAGGCGATCAGCAACACCTGCACACTTTGGGTTTAAATTGTTTCATTCATCCTTGTCATGGATTTTGTCAATTGCTCCCCTTGTCCGAGAGCAGTGAGCCCGCTGAATGGCCCCTGAATACTCTGGCAAGCTCATGCGTTCACCTGGCTACCGGACACTGCTCAAGTTGCATGAGGCATTTTGATCCTGCATATGCTTTGGAGTCCCATCAAAACCCTTTTTTCAATACATTGCATGATCTTTCTGACATTCAGTTCCCGTTCGAGTCTGAGCTACCCTCTGATGGCATTGATGGTCACCTTATAGACTTGATCCAGAATACCATTGACGCTAACCGGTCACTCAATGATGATGTGCCAATGCCCGGGCATCTGTTTTCTATTGCTGATGATTTTTCGGTCGTTAATGGGTCACTTGATCTACAGCGTCTTCTCAAAGAAGACGAGCCTACCTTTACGCTTAACCCTTCAGAGACAGAGCAAAGCATCTCCAGATCATCCCAATTGGATCGCCAACCTCATCTTTCCCGAACAGGCGCAGTACAAGCTAAAACCGACACTAGTCAAAAAACCTGTGAGTTGACCGTGGTCGGGCAGAACGGCCAGCAACGACCGTGTGGGACAGTCTACAAGAACGCCAGATCCCTGGCGAATCACAAAAGCAAATGCCACACCGGGCAAAAAGTCTGTCAGTTGACCGTGGTCGGGGAGGAAGGCCAGCAGCGGCCATGCGAGAAGGTCTTTAAGAGTGCCAGAGCCCTGTCGAATCACAAAAGCAAATACCACCGCGGTCAAAAAACCTGTTACCTGAGAGTGGTCGGGGAGGACGGCCAGCAGCGGCCATGCGAGAAGGTCTTCAAGAGTCCTGGAGCCTTATCGAATCACAAAAGTAGAGAACACTCCGGGCAACGAACCTGTGGAGTGATCCTGATCGGCGAGGATGGCCAGCAGCGGTCATGCGGGAAGCTCGTCAAGAGTGCTAAAGCCCTGTCGGATCACAAAAGTAAATACCACAGAGGGCAACAAACCTGTACAGTGATCATGTTTGCTGAGGATGGCCAGCAGCGACCATGCGGGAAGGTCTGCAAGAATGCTAAAGCCCTGTCGAATCACAAAAGTAAAAACCACAGAGGGCAACAAACCTGTGAAGTGACTGTGTTAGGGGCGGATAGTCAGCAGCGGCCATGCAGGAAAGTCTGCAAGAACGCTAAAGCCCTGTCGGATCACAAAAGAAGAGATCGAAAACGCAAGCCTGCTGATCTGGACGAGGAACTCAGTCCTCCGGGAAATAAAGTGAATAAGTGTGATTACCAGGAGAAGCTGGCGGACTAATACCTTTCAACGTCCTGGCAGCCGTCTTTTTGGTCAGGTTATCAGCGACCTGACAAGTTGATCAGGTAAGAAAGAGACTTTGAACGTCTCTTCAAGAGGTCATTTGCCTTCCAGATTGGTCGAACGCTGGCTTCACCGCCATCGCTGACAGCAGTCATAGAACGAGTACTCCAACGAGTGGCATTATCAGTTTTACCTTCTGCCGCCAGGAGTATGATTTTTGAGCGTTTTGACAGAAAACAGGCTTGTTTTCTTGATCTATCCTTCCTCTCTGTAAACCGGAATGCAAGGATAGAATTATTAAACACTCACTCTTTGTGGCACTGCTGTTACTGCTGCTGTCGTTGTCTGTCATCTGTCAGGCCGGATCGTTGACAAGACGTTTTATTGTCGAGCTTGAACAGAATGCAGGTTCCCCAAAACAAAACTTTTCTATAAAATCTGACTGGCATACGTTGTCGGGCAACCCATCAGATATTGCCCATATAAACGACTACGGACAATCATATTTGCCGCCTTGTAAAAAGCGAAATAGGTCACCTGGTTGTGGAATAGAAAAAACCATCATTGAGTCGATTTCGTGGCAATGGCTTTACGCTACAAATCTGCTTATTGCTTACGAAATGAGCGTGACCACAAAAGTGGCAACCAGAATCACCACTCCTTATTTATCGCTTCCTTCAGAAGTGCTTGTCGCTGTTGCCTGGTTTTTAAAAAACTATTGGAATCCCGATACACGACTGTTTGGCATGATTGAACAACAGGTGACATCTGTAATGACAGAGGGTGATCACCGGTTTGCAACCATCACTGCAGCGTTTGGCTCCGGAGAGAACTCACCGCAATATCAGTCGTCAGAATCATCCAGCCAGCCAGCCCCAAAAGCCACTCTGCCACTTATGAGCTCTTTTATCAGCCCTCTGAATAATGACTATAACGGCGGAAACGGAGGCGACCAGCAACACCTGCACACCTTGGGTTTAAATTGTTTCGTCCATCCCTGTTATGGCTTTTGTCAATTGCACCCCTTATCTGGTAGCAGTGAGCCTGCTGAATGGCCCCTGAATACCCTGAAAAGCTCATGCCCTCACTTGGCTACCGGACACTGCTCAGGTTGCATGGGGCATTTTGATCCTGCAAAAGCTATGGAGTCCCGTCAAAACCCTCTTTTCAGAACATTCAATGATTTTTCTGACATTCAGTTTCCATTCGATTCTGATCCACAATTTGATGACATTGATGGTCATTTTGCAGACTTAATCCAGAATGCCATTGACGCTACTGAGTCACTCGATGATGATGTGCAAATGCTCGGGTATTTGTCTTCCATTGCCGATGATTTAACGGCCACTAATGGGTCACTTGATCTGCAGCGTCTTCTTGGAGAACACGAACTTGCCTTTACGCTTAATTCTTCAGAAACACAGCAAACCACCTTTAAGTCATCCCAGTTGGATCAAAGTCAAGCTCATCTTTCCCTGACAGGCGCACTACAAGCTAAAGCCGACAGTGGTCAAAAAATCTGTGAGTTGACCGTGGTCCTGAAGGGCGGCGAGCAGCAGCCATGTGGTAAGGTCTTTAAGAATGCCATAAGCCTGTCGAGTCACAAAAGACGATGCCACACCGGGCCAAAAGTCTGTGACTTGACCGTAATGAGGGAGGACGGCCAGCAGGGGCCATGCGGGATGGTCTACAAGAATGCTGGATCCCTGGTGAATCACAAACGCACATTCCACACCGGGCAAAAAACCTGTGATCAGATCGAAGTCGGGGAGGACGGCCAGCAGCGGCGATGCGGAAAGATTTGCAAGAATGCTGGCGCCCTGTCGGATCACAAAAGTAAATACCACAAAGGGCAAAAAAACTGTGAAGTGATCGTATTCGGGGAGGACGGTCAGCAGCGGCCATGCGGGAAGCTCTTCATGAATACTAACTGCCTGGAATATCACAAAAGAGAAGAACACTCCGGGGAACGAACCTGTGATGTGGTTGTGGTTGCGGAGGACGGCCAGCAGCGGTCATGTGGGAGGCTCTTCACAAATACAAAAAAACTGAAGTATCACAAAAGACAAGAACACTCCAGAAAACGAGCCTGTAAAGTGGTCGTGGTCGGGGAGGAGGGTCAGTTGCGGCCATGCAGCAATCACTGCAAGAATGCTGTAGCCGTGTCAAAGCACAAAAGAAGTTACCACAGCGGGCAACAAACCTGTGAAGTGCTCGTGGTCGGGGAGGATGGTCGGCAGCGGCCATGCGGGAAGCTCTGCAACAATGCCAGAGCCTTGGTGAACCATAAAAGAGGAAAACACTCCGGGCAAAAAACTTGTGAGATAATCATGTTTGAGGAGGATGACGGGCAGCGACGATGCGGGAAGGTCTGTAAGAGTGCCGGAGCTCTGTCAGACCATAAAAGAAACTACCACAGCGGGCAAGTCTGTGAGTTGATTGTGTTCGGGGAGGATGGTCAGCTGCGGCCATGCGGGACGTTCTGCAAGAATCACAGGGCCCTTATATATCACAAAAGCAAATGCCACAGCGAGCAGCGAATCTGTGCATTGATCCTGGTCGGAGAGGATGGTCAGCAGCGGCTATGCGGGCAGCTCAGCAAGAATGCTAAAGCTCTGTCGATACACAAAAGCACATGCCACAGCGGCGAAAAAATCTGTGACTCAACCGTGACCGGGGAGGATGGCCAGCAGCAGTCATGCAGGAAGGTCTTTAAGAGTGCGATAGCCCTGACGAGTCACAAAAATAAATGCCACACCGGACAGAAAAACTGTGACGTGACTGTGGTCTGCGCTGATGGTCAGCAGCAGCCATGCGGGAAAGTCTATAAGAATGCTCAAAGCCTGTGGTCTCACAAAAGAAGTGCCCACAAGAAGCAACAAGACCCTAACCCAGGCGTAATCGAGGATGGCCAGCAACGAGCGTCCGTGATAGTCCGCAAAAAACCTCAAGACCTGTCGGATCACAACAGAAGAGATCGAAAACGCAAGCCTGCTGATCTCGACGAGGATGGTGAACTCATTCCTGCAGCAGATAAAGTGAATAAATGTGATTATCAGGAGAAGCTGACGGACTGATACCTATCAAGGCCCCGGGGGCTTATCGAACTTAGGCTCCTAGGGGGTCGCCCGGACGCGCTATTCTCTGTCGGTCTCCTGGTTGAGCGCCGTAAAAACGCAAAAAAACACATCGTTAAGTATGTAAAGATCCCATGCCCTGCAGGGCAAATTCTGTCAGAATGGCGCACTTCTTCGACTATGCTTTTTCCAGCTGTGACTAACGAATTGGCGAAAACTATGTACGTGGCAGACACTCCTCCGGAAACGGTTGATGATGTAGAACGCATTCTCCTGGTGGATGACAACCCTACCAACTTGCAGGTGCTGCTGCAGACCCTCAGTGGACGAGGCTACAAGCTTCTTATTGCGAAAAACGGTGAAAGTGCTGTGAGGATTGCTCACAAGGCCAAGCCAGCGCTGGTTTTGCTGGATATCATGATGCCAGGCATGGACGGCTATGAAGTGTGCCGTCAGCTGAAAGAAGATCCGGCTACCAGCAATATTACCGTGATTTTTCTATCAGCCCTTGATGACACCAAGGACAAGGTTCGAGGTTTGGAAACGGGTGCCGTTGACTTTATCTCCAAACCTTTTCAGGCCGAAGAAGTGATTGCCCGGGTAGAAACCCAGCTCAAGATACATCGACTGGAGCAGGCGCTTTCTGCCCGCAATCGACAGCTTGAAGCTGACAAGGCCCGTATTCTGGAAAGCATGAACGAAGGTATCTTTGGGCTGGACAGCAGGGGGCGAATCACCTTTGCCAATGCAGCCGCTTCCATTATGACGGGCTGGCCCATGGACACCCTCATCGGTCGTAGCCTGATTGAACTGATGCTGGATGAAGCCGGAGAGGAAGCACGCAGTCTGCATCTGGCTCCTATTCAGGAGGCATTGAGTAAAGGGGTCAGCATAAGGGTGGACGATGCACTCTTCTGGCATAAAGAGGGCTCATCATTCCCGGTCAGTTATTCATGCACTCCCATTATGGAAGAGGGACAGCCCAGCGGTGCAGTGGTGGTCTTTACTGACATCAGCAGCAAAAAGCGTGGACAGGCAGCGTTGCAGAAGGCTCTGGACGAACTGGAGACCCAGAAGGAAAAACTGACCCATGTTTCCCGTTTGAGTATCATGGGAGAGATGGCCGCAGGTTTTGCCCATGAAGTGAACCAGCCTCTGACCGCAATTTCCAACTACGCTCAGGTAGCCAAGCGCATGATGGTCAGGCTGGAACATAAAGACGACGATGTTTACGATTCGCTTTATGAGGCTATGGACAAAATTAATATTCAGGCCCGTCGTGCCGGTGAGATCATTGCCCGCATTCGCTCATTTGTTAAAAAGCCTGATCACGTTCTGGGTTGTGTCGATCCGATCAAGCTGATTAGCGATACCGTCAAGCTGGCTGAGGTGGATGCTCGAAATAACAGTATGGAAATTCATACTGAGGTGGCTCAGAACCTGCCTGAGGTGAAAGTGGACCCGGTGCAGATTCAGCAGGTGGCTTTGAACCTGATTCGCAATGGTATGGAAGCCATGAGAGATCAGGACACCCGGGACATAGGTGTCTGGGTTAAGGCAGAGCAGATCGATGATCGGTTCGTCAAGGTATCCGTCATTGACCGGGGTTATGGACTGGCTGCTGATGCAGAAGAAAAACTGTTCACGCCTTTCTACACCACCAAGTCAGATGGTATGGGGATCGGTCTGACCGTTTGCCACTCGATTATTCAATCACATGGTGGACGACTGACGTTCAATCGTCACCCTGAGGGCGGCACTATTTTTGAGTTTACAATGCCGATTGCCTGACTCCCCTCGCTCCATCTCTTAAATGGCAACCAAATGATGGGTGAGCAGGAGGAGAATATGAGCCTTCGGTCGGGCAATTATGCGAGAGGACTTCATAATAAATGCAGTTATCATCGAAACATACAAAAATATAACCTCCGATCAAGGGGGAAACATACGATGGTATGCAATAGTGTCGGCCATCGGGATATGACCGGGTCCATAGATATTTACCCGTTTCTTTCTGAATATGTCGAAGGATATAGTGTTTTTCCCTCACTTGATGAAAGACCCTCAGTTCACATAAGACTGTATCTGGTAAAGCAGGCTGTATAAATAGTGCAAATAATATGAGAATAGTTTTGATACTTCATACTCCCTCTGTCTGAAGCCATCAAGATAGCAGACATTTGCACTGCGACAACTCGTTGGGAGAGCTTCACAACTCTGCTTTTCCCACACCTCAGGCTATGGGATCACGTAGCATCCTGATTCCAATCAATTTGCATTCAGGATTAAAGCTGCTTCGATCGCACTTAGCAGCAAAGGCTATGCTATCGGGCGACGCTGGGTAAAATTCAGAAAGTTTGCTGTCCAGGGGTACTTTGCTGTCCAGAGGTACTTTGCTGTCCAGAGGAACTATGCAGGCATAGCAGCATTCCTGTATAACCGTCGGCAGGTTATAATGCCCGGCTGAACAAGGAGCACGCAGTGACTGAACAGGTAACAGAGTACATGCATGAACTGGGCAAAAAGGCCCGGGAAGCCAGTGCACAAGTAGCCAAAGCGGATACTGGCCTGAAAAACAGAGCTCTGCTGGCGATCGCCACTGAGCTGGAAGCAACTCGACCGCTACTGCGTGAAGCTAACGCTGTGGACCTGGAAAACGGGCGGGGGCGAGGGCTGGATGCAGCATTGCTGGATCGCCTGGAACTGACAGATGCCCGCATTGATACCATGATCGAGAACCTGAATCAGGTGGCTTCGTTGCCTGATCCAGTGGGTACGATTGATGACCTCAAATATGTACCCAGTGGTATTCAGGTGGGTAAAATGCGAGTCCCTTTGGGGGTTATAGGCATTATCTATGAGTCTCGACCCAACGTAACCATTGAGGCTGCCAGTCTCTGTCTGAAATCCGGTAATGCTGTGATTCTGCGTGGAGGCAGTGAGTCAATTGCTTCTAACAAGGCGATTGCCCAATGCATTCAGAAGGGCCTGGTATCGGCTGGCTTGCCAGAAGCAGCGGTTCAGGTGGTAGAGACCACTGACCGTGAAGCAGTGGGAACTCTGATCAGTATGCCCGAATATGTAGATGTCATCGTTCCAAGGGGGGGCAAAGGTCTGATCGAACGTATCAGTCGTGATGCCAGGGTCCCTGTTATCAAACATCTGGATGGCATTTGCCATGTTTATATTGATGATCTGGCAGATCGGGAGAAAGCACTGGCCATTGCTGTGAATGCCAAAACCCACCGCTATGGTGTATGCAATGCTATGGAGACCCTGCTGATAAACAGGGCTGTTGCGGTCGATATACTGCCGGAACTGGCTCAGCGCTTGCGGAAATTGGGGGTTGAGCTCAGAGGCTGTGCAGAGGTTTGTGACGAGGTTCCGGATGCTTTGGCCGCCACCGAAGAAGACTGGCAGACAGAGTATCTGGCACCGGTGCTATCCATTAAGTTGGTCGCTGATATGAATGAAGCTATCGAGCATATTAATCGCTATGGCTCTCATCATACCGATGCGATCATCACCGAGAGTTATACCCGGGGCCGGGACTTCCTGAGAGAAGTAGACTCCAGCTCTGTTATGATCAATGCCTCTACCCGGTTTGCGGACGGCTTTGAGTATGGGCTGGGTGCTGAGATTGGTATTTCAACGGACAAAATTCATGCCCGTGGTCCTGTGGGGCTGGAGGGGCTGACATCCCGGAAATATGTAGTATTAGGCGATGGTCATATCCGGAAATAACGAATTGCCATCACTCAAGGTGGCGGTTAATTATGGTACATAATAATCACTGGTTAGGTACTTAGGTACTTAATCAGCAAACAATTATGACAAAAGCCTGTACAATTCATGGTCAGGCTTTTGGTTTTTTATCGAGTTCTAAAGAGATATATGCAATCTGAACAACTGAAGCAACTGGTCATTGATGCTATTGAAGAAATGAAAGGTAACGACATTACCTCTCTTGATGTTTCCGGGCTGACCAGCGTGACCGATTACATGATTATCGCCAGCGGTACTTCCAACCGTCATGTGAAGTCTGTAGCAGACAATGTAATCGATAAGTGCAAGCAAAATGGTGTTCGTCCACTGGGTACAGAAGGTCAGGAGAAATCCGAATGGGTTTTGGTCGACATGGGTGACGTTGTAGTGCATGTTATGATGCCAGCTACCCGTGCATTCTATGATCTTGAACGCCTCTGGGAGGCCAGCGAGGAGCAGCGGGCTACAGAGCAGTCCTGATGCGTGTTCGTCTGATCTCCGTTGGCTCGAAAATGCCACCCTGGGTTGATGAGGGCTACAGGGAATACAGTCGTCGCCTGGGTTCTGACCTCAAACTGGATCTGATTGAGATTCCGTTGAACCGGCGCGGCAAGGGGGCTGACATCAGTCGCCTGCAGGAAAAAGAAGCTGGACAAATGCTGAGTACAGTCGGCCAGGGTGACCTGATAGTGACCATGGAAATCACAGGGAAGCCCTGGTCGACGGATAAACTGGCAGACAATATGGGAGGGTGGATGCATTCTGGCCGTAATGTCAGCCTCATGGTCGGAGGGCCAGAAGGGCTTCATCCCAGTGTGATGGCCCGGGCCGATCTCAGATGGTCGTTATCGCCATTGACGTTACCTCACCCCCTGGTCAGGGTCGTTGTTGCTGAACAGGTCTATCGTGCCTGGAGTATCCTCAAGAATCACCCCTATCATAAATAGACAGTTATACAGATGCCGGTGAATACCTTAAAGGACCACAAAGCAGAGCAACGGATTGTCAGCATTCGAGTCTGGTTAGCACTGGTCTTCACGATCCTTTTAGTCATGGTGCTGATTTCCAGACTTTTCTATCTGCAGGTGGTTCAATACGATGAACTGGCCACCCAGTCGGAAGAAAACCGTGTTCTTTTGCAGACAGTGCCTCCGGTTCGGGGACTGATCTATGACCGAAATAACCGATTGCTGGCAACCAACCGCTCCAGTCAGACACTGGCTATTGTTCGGGAGCGCGTAGAAGATCTTGATCAGCTGCTCGACGAGATTGCCCGGTTAATTACTGTTACCGAGACTGAGCGCAATCGTTTCCTGCAGCAGATAAAACGACGCAGGCCTTTTGAATCGGTCCCCCTCAAGTTTCGGCTGAACGACGAGCAGGTTGCGCTGATTGCTGTAAACCAGTTTCGCCTGCCGGGTGTCGAGATTAATGCCGAACTGGTTCGTGAATACCCTGAAAGCGACGCTTTCGCCCATAGTGTCGGTTATGTGGGGCGAATCAACGAGCGTGAGTTAAAAAACCTCGATCCGGCTCTTTATAACGGCACATACACTGTCGGTAAGATCGGTCTGGAACGTTTTTATGAGCCTGTACTCTTAGGTAAGCCGGGCTACCAGGAAGTTGAAGTCAATGCCCGTGGTCGGGTGACCAGGGTTCTGAACCGGGTTAATCCCATCCCTGGCAAAGATTTGCAGCTGTTTATTGATACCGATCTGCAAAATGCAGCTATTCAGGCAATGCAGGGAAGAAGGGGGTCCGTGGTGGCTCTGGATCCCAAAACTGGTGGTGTCATGGCTATGGTCAGTAATCCGGCGTTCGATCCCAATCTGTTTGTGACCGGAATCGATTACGCTACTTTCAATGATCTGAATACGGACATCGAAAAGCCGCTCTATAATCGTGCGACATTGGGTGAGTACCCGCCGGCTTCCACGATCAAGCCTCTGGTAGCTCTGGGTCTGCTGGACAATAACGTGGTGGATAAGAATGACAAAATCTATGACAAAGGTTGGTTCCAACTTCCGGGCAGTGAGCACCGTTTCCGTAACTGGAACCGAAAGGGTGACGGCTGGATTGATCTGAATCGGGCAATCCTGCGTTCCAACGATACTTTTTTCTACAAGGTGGCTGAAAAAATGGGGATTGACCGTCTCCATGATTTTCTCAGCCAGTTCGGGATGGGGCGCAGTAGCGGTATTGACATTCATGAAGAAAGAGCAGGTTTGCTGCCTTCAACAGAGTGGAAACAAGGCGCTTATGGTCAGCCCTGGTATCCCGGGGAAACTGTGATTGCCATCATTGGCCAGGGCTACATGCTGACGACTCCCATGCAATTAGCAGAACTGGTTACCCTGATTGCCAACCGGGGGAAACATGTTGAGCCTCGTCTGGTGAAAGAAGACATTCCGGAATTGCAAAGCCCCGAATGGGGGGACGACATTGAGCTGGATGACCAGCATTGGGGGTTGGTCATCAATGCTATGGAAAAAGTGGTCAGTTACAATCGGGGCACGGCTTACTGGCGAATTGGTCGTGGCCTGAAGTATCGAATGGCAGGAAAAACAGGTACTGCCCAAGTGGTCAGTATTCCTCAGGGTGAAGAATATGATGCTGAGAAACTCAAGGAATTCGAGCGGGACCATAGTCTTTTTGTGGCCTTTGCGCCTGTTGAAGATCCCCAGATAGCGATGGCTGTGGTATTGGAGAACAATAATGGTGCTGCCAACATAGCCCGGGAGGTGATGGACTTTTATCTCCTTCCCAAACTCGCCAGGGCCGAACAGGAGAAAACCAGTGCTGAAAACAAGGGGACCGCACAATGACCGGCCAGGATTTTGTTCGTCAGCTGAATGAAGGACAGGGCTTTCACAGGGCACCGGACTGGTCAGAGCGTCTGCATATCGACTTTATGCTGACAGGGTTTGTGGTCATTGTTTGTGGAGCCGGTCTGTTCGTTCTATACAGTGCCAGTGGACAGGATATGAGCATTGTTATTCGACAGGCCGTCTATATGCTCATTGGTTTTGTTGGAATGATCATCATTGCCCAGGTTTCACCCCGACTGCTGATGCGGTTGTCACCATGGATATATGTTGGCGGTGTCATTCTCTTGGTCGCTGTGCTGTTTCTGGGCATTCATTCCAAGGGCGCACAGCGTTGGATTCAATTGCCTTTCATACGGTTTCAGCCCTCAGAAATCATCAAGCTGATTATGCCGATTGTGGTGGCGAGTTATCTTTCGAAACGACAGTTGCCACCTTCTCTAAAAGATATTGCGCTGGTACTGATTCTGATTGGTATTCCGGTCGTGTTGATTGCCAGGCAGCCCGACCTGGGGACCTCCCTGCTGATTGGTGCTTCAGGTCTGTTTATATTATTGCTGGCCGGGTTGAGGAAACGGCTGATTTTTTCTGCCATTATGCTGGCTGTTCCTTCTGTTTGGGGCTTCTGGCACTTTGTCATGCTCAATTATCAGAAGCAGCGGGTATTAACCTTTCTCAATCCCCAGAGTGATCCCTGGGGTGCGGGCTGGAATATTATCCAGTCAAAAATTGCCATAGGATCGGGTGGGCTATACGGCAAGGGCTGGCTTTTGGGAACTCAGTCGCATCTGGATTTTCTGCCGGAAAGTCATACTGATTTTATTATTGCAGTGCTGGCAGAAGAGTTCGGCCTGATGGGGTGTCTGGTTCTTCTGGCATTATACGCACTGATTATTGGTCGAGGCCTGTTTATAACGCTCAAGGCTCAGACTCTGTTTGGCAGACTGCTCGCAGGTAGTATTACACTGACGTTTTTTGTCTACATCTTCGTTAATATTGGTATGGTGAGCGGCCTGCTCCCCGTGGTCGGGGTACCTCTGCCTCTGGTCAGCCGGGGAGGGACCTCGCTGGCTACTCTGATGGCTGGCTTTGGTCTGTTGATGTCGATACACACTCATAAAACGTTTCTGGGGCAAAGTCGATAATCACAGAGAAAGCTTTTTTCCATAAGTTATGCCAGTTGTGCTTTCTAACTCCCGTGATGAGCATGGAGATTATTATGCAGGCTTGCTGGCTCTGTTTTACGTTAGATGCTGTTTGCATGAGCTATAATGAGAATCGACCCGTTTTTTGTAGGGTCTGGAATGTTCGTCATGCGACCACTTCAGTCTAAGGGCGTCCTGCGGGCAACGACTATTGCCGGTCAGGTCAATGTCCTTCACAAAACTCTTTCTCCCTTATCAGACTCTGACAGGCAGGAAGACTCTCCGGTGAGTCCCTGCCGCAGGGAGCGATATCTTAAGATCCTTTCAATCTCACGGGAGAGTTCCTTAGATCGGTTTTTCTGCACTGAGAAAACGACATTTAACTTAAACTGCGCCGGTATGCTAGTTGTCTCTTCATGACTGCTGTAGAGTAGACATTATCCCGTATGAAGTTATATCAGCTAACGACATTCACTTGAGTAGTAGCAGGGAGGGTTTATGGCCTTAAGAATGGTAAAAGAATTTTTAGGACTGCCGACATTTCGACTCATGACGGCGGGCATATTATTCAGCGGCTGTCTTCTTTCAGGATCGGTAACGGCCGGTGCTGAAAAGGTGGTCGATAATCAGCCTGACTATGCACTTCAACCGGAGGTGAAGGCGTTCATTGATGATCTGGTGAAGAACGAACAGTTTTCCCGTAAGGAACTGCAAGACATTCTGGGTAAGGCAAACAAGTCTGAAAGAGTGCTTGAGTTGATCAGCAGACCTGCCGAGAAACGTCTGGAGTGGAAAGACTACCGGAAAATTTTCATGACCCCGGAGCGAGTAGACCTTGGCGTGGACTTCTGGGAGGCTCACGAGAAAACACTCTCAAGAGTTGAAAAAGAGTATGGTGTGCCTGCAGATGTTATAGTCGCCATTATCGGAGTAGAGACATACTATGGTCGACAGACCGGTGGGTTTAAGGTTCTTGATGCTCTTTCTACCCTGAGTTTTGATTACCCTCCGCGAAGCAAGTTTTTCACACAGCAGCTGAAGGAGTTTCTGATTCTGACCCGTGAACAGGAGCTGGATGCTTCAGATCTGACCGGCTCTTATGCCGGAGCCATGGGTATACCTCAGTTTATGCCCTCCAGTTACAGGGCTTATGCGGTAGATTATACCGGTGATGGTCAGTCCAACATCTGGAAGCATGAAGAAGATGCAATTGCCAGCGTTGCTAACTATCTCCGGGAAAATGGCTGGAAAGCTGGCAAGCCTATTGTCAGTAAAGCGAAGGTTACCGGAACCAAATATGAGAAAGCTGTGTCTGATTCTGTCAGACCGCAAAAAACCCTGAAGCAGCTGGAAGGTTCTGGCTGGCATCCTGAAGCCCTTTTGCCAGAGACCGCCAAGGCTGCTGCCATCAAGCTTGAAGGTGATAAGGGGCCGGAGTACTGGCTGGGGATGCATAATTTTTATGTCATTACGACTTACAACCGCAGCAAGCTTTATGCAATGGCCGTTTATCAGCTGGCAAGTGATGTAAAAACAGGCTATATAACATCGGCGTCAAAGTCTGCGAAGACACTAGCAGGAAAGCAGTCTGAATAGTCTGAGCCTCCCGGTTCATCAGTGAAGGTACCGTTTTTATGCCTGAGTCATAAAAGCGGTTTTCTTCTTTGTCTCGCGGGTATTCCTTCAGGCTCCCGATCTCAGGCAGAATAACGTTAAAGCACCATATCCTATGAAATCGATAATCAGAGCAAGATCTATAGCAGGAAGCCTTGTGGGACTGACCTTTTTCCTCTTGAACGGTTGTGTCACCGTTGAGGACGGGCCTCCCACTGAGAAAAGGGATGTCAGTCAGATTCCTGATGCGATTCCTGTCACCCATGATGGTCAGTTCAAGGATTCTCCCTATGAACTCAATGATGTGACCTATACCCCTATGAAGAGTGCCAAAGGCTATCAGGAAAAGGGCAAGGCCTCATGGTATGGCACCAAGTTTCATGGCAAGCAGACGGCTAACGGTGAAGTTTACGATCTCTACGGTATGACTGCGGCACACAAGACTTTGCCCCTGCCTTCCTATGTCAAGGTCACTAACAGTCACAATGGCAAGTCGGTTGTACTTCGGGTCAATGATCGCGGACCATTCCACGGCGATCGGATTATAGACCTCTCTTATGCTGCTGCCGTTAAGCTGGGGTTCGCTAAGAAAGGAGTGACTGATGTGTTGGTAGAGGGGATAGATGTCAGGTCTCTTGCTGCCGCCAAAGGCAATGAAGCGGTTAGCGGGAGCGGTAATAATCAACTGCTCTTTGTACAACTGGCTGCGCTGAAGAATTATCACTATGCCCAGATATTGCGTCGACAGGTGGCTGAGACCATAGGCAGTGATATCAGAGTGGTGAAAGGGGAAGAGGAGCCTGATCCTTTTTACCGAGTCAGGATTGGGCCGGTGCAAACGATTGAGCATCTTGAAGAACTCCTTGAGAAGCTGGATGAAGGCGATTTTGACGTGCCTTACCTGATTTACGAAGAGGTTACTGAGGCTTCCGGGAAGTAGTTTGAGTCAGTCTTTTTAGTCGGCCAGACCGATATTCCAGTGTGGCCTGACAGACTTTCACTGATCAGGCAATGAGCATATTACATTCTATTTTCAATGCTTCTCTTAAACTCCTTAGTCGGTAACATTATAATGGCCAGCAACAGTGAATTTCAGAGCTAATTTCTATAATGATCAAACGATTAAATCCTGTCCGGGCCAACCATGAGCGATTGAAAAGGTTAGCCGGATGGGTGTCCATGCTATTTATTCTGGCAACCGGCGCAGTTTATGCTGAAGCCGCTGCCCTGATTCCTGCGGCACCCAAGATTGCTGCCAACAGTTTTATATTGATGGATGCCGACAGCGGTGAGATTCTGGCCTCCGAGAATGCGGATGACCCTGTTCACCCTGCCAGCCTGACCAAAATGATGACTGCTTACATTGCCGAGGTTGAGCTGGCGTCAGGCAATATTCATCGTGATGATGAAGTGCTGATCAGCGAAAAAGCCTGGAAAATGGGCGGCTCAACCATGTTCATTGAGGTGGGTGAGCGGGTTCCGGTACAGGAGCTGTTGAAAGGTATTATTATCGTCTCCGGTAACGACGCCAGTGTCGCCATCGCTGAACATGTTGCCGGCAGTGAAGACGCCTTTGCCGAGCTGATGAACAGTACCGCCGAGCGACTGGGGATGATTAACTCCAATTTTGTCAATGCATCGGGCTGGCCTGCGCCTGATCACTATTCCTCTGCAAGGGATCTTGCGATACTGTCTCGCCATATCGTCAAGGATTACCCTGAGTATTACGAGCTTTATGCTCAGAAGTATTATCAATACGGTACCAACAAAAAAACCGGTAAGCCACTGCGTCGTCAGCCCAACCGAAACCGTCTGTTATGGACTAACCCTAATGTTGATGGTCTGAAAACAGGGCACATTGAGGCCAGTGGTTTTGGTCTGGCAGCTACCGCAAAGCGCGATGGGCGTCGTCTGATTACTGTTATTCTGGGTGCCAGAGGTGAGAAGCAGCGTGCTGCGGAGGCACAGAAACTGCTGACCTATGGTTTCCGTTTCTTCGAAAATGTTGATGTTAAAAAAGGTGGCGTAACGCTTGAAACTGTGAAGGTCTGGAAAGGCACACAAGATCAGGTAGACGTCGCCATTGACAAGGATCTGATTGTCACAGTGCCCAGGCATACGGGTAAGAAGCTGAAAGCGACTCTGAATATTGATCCAATTGTTGAAGCCCCTGTTGAAGCTGGCCAGCAGCTGGGTACACTGAAAGTGACTATCGATGATGAAATTATCAAAGAAGTCCCTCTCAGAGCAGAGACTGCGATAGAGCGTGGTGGCTTCTTCAAACGTCTGTGGGATAGTATCGTGCTGTTCTTTAAAGGACTGTCCTGAACATTCAGTGGCAGCAGTGAGTGAAATGCCCATACCTTCAGGCTCGCAGAATCTGAAGGTATTTCATTTATCATCAGTGTAAAAAATGACCGATCAAGAAGCGCCAAAAATTGAATTTCCCTGCGATTACGAGATCCGTATTGTGGGTAATGCCGCTGTCGATTTTCAGAAGGTTGTCTGCGCTATCGTCAAGCAGCATGCACCGGATTACGATGGCAACTTCCGGCTGAAAGAGAGTCGAACTGGCAAATACACCTCGGTTATGGTGACTATTCGGGCCACCGGAGAATCTCAGCTGAAAGCGATCTTCGAAGATTTGAAAGCGACCGGCCGGGTGCAAATGGTACTTTGATGAAACTGAACATCCGCTACTTGGGCAGGCAGCCTTATGAGCCTGTTTTTGAGGCCATGAAAGCATTCACCGAACGCAGAGATGAGCAGACGGATGATGAGTTCTGGTTTGTCGAGCACGACCCTGTCTTTACTCAGGGTCAGGCCGGCAAGCCTGAACATGTCCTGGCACCCGGAGATATTCCTGTGGTCCAGGTGGACCGTGGAGGTCAGGTCACTTATCACGGTCCGGGTCAGCTGGTGGTCTACCTGCTGATGGATGTTCGCCGCTCAGGCAGTGGTCCCAGGCAGGTGGTGTCAGCTATTGAGAGTGCCATCATCAAAGTACTGTCAAGCTATGGTATTGAATCCTGTGCCAGACCTGACGCTCCCGGCGTTTACATTGATGGAGCAAAAATTGCCGCCCTGGGGCTGCGATTCAGACAGATGAAAAGTTATCATGGACTGAGTTTCAATCTGGATATGGATCTGGAACCCTTTACCCGTATCAACCCCTGCGGTTACAAGGATCTGCAGGTCGCCCAGCTCAGGGAATTTCAAAATCCTGTGCAATGGAATGAAGTGAGCAATCGCTTACTTGAGTGCCTTATGGAGGAACTTGGGTATAATGAGGCTCAGACAGTAAAGGAAGCAACAGAGTTTGATCTGGTTCAGGAGGCCTGAGCAATCTCTCTTCAAATTCGAGTGAGTGAACGAACGGCTTCACAAACCGGTACAACCGACCAACATGACTGGGACTCTATGACCGATAGCAACCTGATTCCAACCGTCCAGATTCCGGCTGTTACTATTCAGAGTGGCGAGAAATTCGTCAATGAAAAAGGCATTACCGCCATCAAGAATGGCATCAAGGCCAGCAATCGCTCCGATGAAGCGGTTCAGCCTTTTATGCGCAAGCCGGAGTGGTTGAGAATCAAGCCCAGGTACGGCAGTAAGTTCAAAGAAGTCAAAGGGACGGTTCATGAGCACAAGCTGAGTACCGTTTGTGAAGAAGCCATGTGCCCCAACATTAATGAATGCTGGAGTTCGGGTACCGCCACTATCATGCTGATGGGTGATGTTTGTACCCGTGCCTGTCGCTTCTGTGCGGTGAATACTGGTAACCCCAAAGGCTGGCTGGATAAAGATGAGCCAGACCATACGGCCAACAGCGTAAAACTGATGAACCTGAAATACCTGGTTCTGACCTCTGTTAACCGTGATGATCTGGAAGATGGCGGTGCCGGTCACTATGCCGCCGTCGTAAAACGTGTAAAGGAAGTTAATCCTGAAACCGACGTTGAAGCACTGACACCGGATTTTCTCGGTGTTCTGGTCGATGTTGAAACGGTGGTCGACAGTGGTATTGCCGTTTTTGCCCAAAATGTTGAAACCGTTAAACGACTGACACATCCTGTTCGTGACCCGCGTGCCAGCTACGAGCAGACGCTCAATGTTCTGGCCCACTCCAAAAAATATCGTCCAGACGTACTCACTAAAACCAGTCTGATGCTGGGTCTGGGTGAAACCGAGGAAGAGATAATTGAGACCATGGATGATCTCAGGGCCATTGATTGCGATATCCTGACCCTGGGGCAGTATCTTCAGCCTACCAAAAACCATTTACCTATTGAGCGTTACGTGACCCCTCAAGAGTTTGAGAAGTATCGTCAGTGGGGCCTGGAAAGAGGTTTTGTTGAAGTCGTAGCCGGTGCCCTGGTGCGTTCGAGCTATCGTGCTGAGCAGGTGTTGCAGAAGAATAATGTGGGTCTGGGCTCATGAGTGACAGCAAATAATCACTTATTCATTTCCTGGTTCAGTGATTTTCAACGTGCTATCGCCACGGATGGTCAACACGTTATCGAATGAGCGTAAAACCCCAAGATGGGTATTCTTCCGTTTCATTGGATAATGTGGTTCGTGTGAACCGTCGATTTCGATTAATCTCAAAACACAATGATGCACTACACTAGGTTCCCTATAGACGTCTTATAAGGAACCATGGAAATGATTGATTTTCAGCGCTGTTTTGCTTTTTTAATCCCTCCTCTATTTCTCTTAAAGACTCTTAGCCTGCAAGCTCAGATCACCACTCAATCTACAACCGCTGTTCCTATAACCGCTGTTCCTACAACCGATGTTCCTACAACCGATGCTCCTACAACCGATGCTCCTACAACCGATGCTCCTACAACCGATGCTCCTACAACCGATGTTCCTACAACCGCTGTTCCTATAACCGCTGTTGCTACAACCGCTGCTCCTACAACCGATGTTCCTACAACCGATGTTCCTTCAACCGATGTTCCTACAACCGATGTTCCTACAACCGATGTTCCTACAACCGATGTTCCTTCAACCGCTGTTCCTTCAACCGATGTTCCTATAACCGCTGTTCCTACAACCGCTGCTCCTACAACCGCTGTTCCTATAACCGCTGTTGCTACAACCGCTGCTCCTACAACCGATGTTCCTACAACCGATGTTCCTACAACCGATGTTCCTTCAACCGATGTTCCTACAACCGATGTTCCTTCAACCGCTGTTCCTTCAACCGCTGTTCCCACAACCGATGTTCCTTCAACCGATGTTCCTATAACCGCTGTTCCTACAACCGATGTTCCTTCAACCGCTGTTCCCACAACCGATGTTCCTACAACCGATGTTCCTACAACCGATGTTCCTACAACCGATGTTCCTACAACCGATGTTCCTACAACCGATGTTCCTACAACCGATGTTCCTTCAACCGATGTTCCTATAACCGCTGTTCCTACAACCGCTGCTCCTACAACCGCTGTTCCTACAACCGGTGCTCCTACAACCGATGTTCCTACAACCGATGTTCCTACAACCTATTCTCCTGCAAGCCCTCCTCTAAGGGTACCATGCGATTCTCTTAAAGGTCAGACGACAGGGGTTTATCAACGGCTAAACCAATATTCAAACCTTGTTAGGGGACGACAGTGCATTGTTCTCAGTACCAACTCTTCAGAGAATTTAAGTAAGTTGCTAAATGAGGTTCCAAAGAACACCGTTATATTGCTCTCTTCCGAAACTGCTTCTGGCGCAACGCTTTCTCCATCCGTTATTACCCCCTCATCAGGTAAAATCCCGGTTGTGTATCTAATTGACAGTGAAATAGTTTTGAAGGATGGTCAGGACATTATCGGGGCTCCAAATGAAGGTTACGAAATCGTCATCTCGCCTGATGCAACTTATACAGATTTATATATGATCAAGTTTGGGTCCTTTAACTACTTTAGTTTCAATGAAACAAAAGACAGCCATATAAGACACATTACTTTCCAGCCAACTGCACCTAATGGCCGCAAACCAATTGGTCCTATTATTACAGCACGTTGTATTAACCGGAGACTGATTGTAGAAAACAACGTATTCAATCTTAATTGCCAGACCGGAGTTAGAATTGATTGCAGACTTCCTCTGAATGCATCTGTTAATGATTTGCACCAGGGTCCGGCCCTGATGTTCACCAATAACAGGGTTACTGCTGATACCATCGAATCATGGGGCGGCGACTATATTCCCGATGGAGGGCTATTTATTAAACTTCCCGCCATCAAAAACCAGTCAAAAAGGATTGCTGTTAACGGGAACACATTCCAGGGCAATATGGGGTGGGTGGCTGAGTTACATATTGGACCGGGAAGCAGTATCGATATCTTTAGAAACATGGTTGACATTGACAATGCTGGTGAGATTTTGTGGGAAATTGTGTCGCCGGTATTTAAAAAAGAAAAATTTGGTTTCTCTCTTGTCGGTCATTCGGATACCAATGAAGAACCTCCTGTTTATAATCTTGTGGGCAATCAGATCAGGGTAAAAAATACAGCTTTAGATATCAAAGGAATCGTTCAGCTGGCCCTCGCTTGCAACCACTTTCAAGCGGTCAAACTCTGGCGACAAGAGCAGCATGAATACAGCATTAAAACCACAGATCCATTATCATTGGTGGGTAATTGCGAAAGATTCACGAATTCAAGCATGGCAACTGTCGGCCCAACCACACTTTCCGAGATTGTGAATATCTGGACACCCATCGAGAATTCCACAGCCAGTGCTTTAAGTGGACTCACCAACCTCGAGGGTCAATTCTACTTTAACTCATCAGTCTGCCTGACAGTCAATTTGTCCCCTGTTACTCCTTCCGGGCAGGCCTCCACTTCATCAGCAGATACAAAAGTCATGACGACTCTGTTGGGTGCCATGACCAGTCTGACAGTCGATTTGTCCTCTGTTACTCCTTCTGGGCAGGGCTCCACTTCATCTGCAGGTGTCATGACGACTTTGTTGGATGCTATGACCAGTCTGACAGTCAATTCGTCCTCTGTTTCTCCTTTTAACAATGCCTCCACTTCATCAGCAGGTACAAAAGTCATGACAACTATGTTGGGTGTTATGACCAACCTGACCGTCAATTCGTCCTCTGTTACTCCTTTTTACCAGTCCTCGACTTCATCAGAGGGTACCAAAGTCACGAGCACTGTGTTGGATGTCATGACCAGTCTGCCTACAACCGGTGCTCCTACAACCGATGTTCCTACAACCGCTGTTCCTTCAACCGATGTTGCTACAACCGCTGTTCCTACAACCGATGTTCCTACTCCTACAATCGCTGCTCCTACAACCGATGTTCCTACAACCGCTGTTCCTACAACCGCTGTTCCTACAACCGCTGCTCCTGCAACCGCTGTTCCTACAACCGCTGTTCCTACAACCGCTGTTTCTACAACCGATGTTCCTATAACCGCTGTTCCTACAACCGGTGCTCCTACAACCGATGTTCCTTCAACCGATGTTCCTTCAACCGATGTTCCTATAACCGCTGTTCCTACAACCGATGTTCCTACAACCGCTGCTCCTACAACCGATGTTCCTATAACCGCTGTTCCTATAACCGCTGTTCCTACAACCGGTGCTCCTACAACCGATGTTCCTTCAACCGCTGTTGCCTCAACCGCTGTTGCCTCAACCGATGTTCCTACAACCGCTGTTCCTACAACCGCTGTTCCTACAACCGCTGTTCCTACAACCGCTGCTCCTACAACCGCTGTTCCTATAACCGATGTTCCTACAACCGCTGTTTCTATAACCGCTGCTCCTACAACCGCTGTTCCTACAACCGATGTTCCTATAACCGCTGTTCCTACAACCGCTGTTCCTGCAACCGATGTTCCTACAACTGCTGCTCCTACAACCGATGTTCCTACAACCTATTCTCCTGCAAGCCCTCCTCTAAGGGTACCATGCGATTCTCTTAAAGGTCAGACGACAGGGGTTCATCAGCGGCTAAACGATTATAAAGACCTTGTTAGCGGACGACAGTGTATCGTTCTCAGTACCAACTCTTCAGAGAATTTAGGTAAGTTTATAAATGAGGTTCCAAAGAACACCGTTATATTGCTCTCTTCCGAAACTGCTTCTGGCGCAACGCTTTCTCCATCCGTTATTACCCCCTCATCAGGTAAAATTCCGGTTGTGTATCTAATTGACAGTGAAATAGTTTTGAAGGATGGTCAGGACATCATCGGGGCTCCAAATGAAGGTTACGAAATCGTCATCTCGCCTGATGAAAGTTATACAGATTCATATATGATCACGTTCGGGTCCCTTAAGTACTTTAGTTTCGATGAAACAATGGACAGCCGTATAAGACACATTACTTTCCAGCCAACTGCACCTAATGGCCGCAATCCAATTGGCATTATTACAGTACGTTGTATTAACCGGAGACTGTTTGTAGAAGACAACGTATTCAATCTCAATTGCCAGAACGGAGTTAGAATTGATTGCAGACTTCCTCTGGATGCATCTGTCGATTTTAGGCACCAGGGTCCGAGCCTGATTTTTGCCAATAACATGGTGACTGGTGATACCATCGAATCATGGCGCCGCGACTGTATTCCCAATGGAGGGCTATTTGTTAAACTTCCCGCCATCAATAAACGGTTCATGGCGATCGGTGTTTATGGGAACAAATTCCAGGGCAAGATGGGGTGGGTGGCTGAGTTACATATTGGACCGGGAAGCAGTATCGATATCTCTGGAAACGAGATCGACATTGACAATGCAGGTGAAATTTTGTTCGAAACTGTGTCGCCGGGATATAAAAAAGAAAAATTTGGTTTCTCTCTTGTCGGTCATTCGGATACCAGTGAAGAACCTCCTTTTTATGTACTCGTGGGCAATCAGATCCGGGTAAAAAATACAGCTTTAGATATCAAAGGAATCGTTGACCTAGCCCTCACTTGCAACCACTTTCAGGCAGTCAAACTCTGGCGACAAGAGCAGCATGAATACAGCATTAAAAGCACAGATCCACTGGTTTGGGCATATAATTGCGAAAGCTTCGTGAATCCAGGCAATGCAACTACCGGCCCACTTACATTTTCCCAGCATGTGAATATCGCATTGAATACCTGGACACCCATCGAGAATTCCACAACCAGTGCTTTAAGTGGACTGACCAACTACGAGGGTCAATTCTTCTTTAACTCATCAGACTGCCTGTATTTCCCGACACCCATCGAGAATTCCACAGCCACTGCTTTAATTGGAATGGCCAACTTCGAGGGTCAATTCTACTTTAACTCATCAGCCTGCCCGACAGTCTATTCGTCCTCTGTTACTCCTTCTGGGCAGGCCTCCACTTCATCAGCAGGTGTCATGACGACTTTGTTGGATGCCATGACCAGTCTGACAGTCAATTCGTCCTCTGTTTCTCCTTTTGACAATACATCCACTTCATCAGCAGGTACAAAAGTCATGACAACTATGTTGGGTGCTATGACCGACCTGACAGTCGATTCGTCCGCTGTTGCTCCTTTTAACCAGTCCTCGATTTCATCAGAGGGTACCAAAGTCACGAGTACTGTGTTGGATGTCATGACCAGTCTGACCCTGATTTTGAGCCTGTACCTGAACATACCTCCGACGTAAAAAGGCTGTCGAAAAAGTGCTGTGCTTTTCTCGCTACTTTTGCAACAAGCTCAGCCTGGTGAGGGGTTTGCGTGAATTGAAAATCAATATTCCAGGAGCCTTATGGATCCAGATGAGAACTAATACTGGACCAAACTCCGCAAACGTATGCACCAGTAGCAAAACCAGCAAAATGAGAAGCAGAAAGGTAGCCATAAATTGCAAAAGCTATAGGACAACCGGCAACGCCAATAACCGCACCCGTAAACGCGAAAAGTTTTAAGTCAGCCAGGCTATTTGCCGCTCCAAAAACAGATCCAGTTGCAATGGCTGTACTTACACCAGCAGCCAGGGCAGACTCAACATCACCAGTCTCAAGGTCAATAATGCCGGAGGCACCAATAAAGATTGCCGAAGTGATAGCAGAGCTAGCAGCACAAATAAAAACATCAGTAGCAATTTGAGAAACTTTTCTGATTACCCGTTCACGCAATGAACGAGTAAGAGGCATACTCTCAAGGATAAATGACGGCACTTCAGACCTACAAATAGGACATTTCTTAGATCGGTCAAACCATTGAGCAATGCATTTTCTTCCAAAGACATGAGTCTCATGACACGGGAGAACTACTTTATCATCACATCGAAGATCTTCATTATCATTTTCATTAAAAGACTCGAAACAGATTTGACATACATCCGCAACATTCATCGAAAATAAACTCCATCTCTGTTCAAATATCTGGACACCCATCGAGAATTCCACATCCAGTGCTTTAAGTGGACTGACCAACTTCGAGGGTCAATTCTACTTTAACTAATCAATCTGCCTGACAGTCAATTCGTCCTTCCAGGAGCCTGACCTCCACTTCATCAGCGGTTATAAAAGTCATGACGACTTTGTTGGGTGTGACCAGTCTTCGCGTTTCTTTATGGGTGTAGATTAGTTAAGGGCCAAGTTCCGCCAACGAGTGCACCAACAGTAAAACCAGCAAAATGAGAAGCAGCAAGGTAGCTATAACTTCCAAAAGCTACAGGACAACAGGCAAAGCCAATAGCCGCACCTGCCAACCCGAAAGGTCGTAAGTCAGCCAAGCTATTTCCCGCTCCAAAAGCAGATCCAGTTACAATAGCTGTACTTACACCAGCAGCCAAAGCAGAGTCAACAGCAACAGTCCCAGCCAAACCAGTGCCGAGGCTAATAGCGCCGAAGGCACCAATAAAGGTTGCTGCAGTAAGAGCAGAGCTAGCAGCACTAATAAAAGTATAATTAGCAATTTGAGAAATTTTTCTGATTACCCGTTCATGCAATGGACGAGCAGGAGGCATATTCTCAAGAATAAATGACGGCTCTTCAAATCTACAAATAGGACATTTCTTAGATTGGTCAAACCATTGAGCAATGCATTTTCTTCCAAAGGCATGAGTCTCATGACACGAGAGAAATACTTTATCATGACATCGAAGATTTTCATGATCATTTTCATTAAAAGTCCCGAAACAGATTTGACATACATCCGTAACATTCATCTTCATAAAATAAACTCCATTTTTGTTGATTGGTTAATGATTAGATAAAAAACCGGGAGAAAAGTTCACCAAATTTTATGACTTATCCTGTGACAAGCTGTTATTTACCTGCGGTTGACAGGGATATTCAAACGTTAATTCAGTAAGTTAGAGTCAGCTCTAGCACGAAAGTTTTTGAGATTGATGCAAGCGTAACGTTGAACCTTACATGAGATTCCCCAAGCGTTTGGGAAGTAGCATCAGCTGGGTCTGGAAAGAGGTGTTGCAGAAGTATAATGAGGGTTTGGGTTAATGAGTAACAGTAAACGATCGGTCAATCATGCATAGTTTTGTGATTTTCGCCCTGTTACCTCCATGTATAGTCAACACATGACCATCCAAGCTGAAGATGGCCGATTTGATCTCAGTATTATCGCAAATGACTGCTTTTTCTTTCCATAATCCATCGCTCCCCAGGCCGTAAATTATCGCCTTACCCTCGGTACTGCAGGTGACCACATGGTTGCCACCGATGCTGAAGGTTGCCGGTCCGACACTAATATCATGGGAAATGGTAGCTTTCTTCTCCCAGGATCCATTGTCCTTCCGGCTATAGACTTTCACCGTGTGATCCTCACTGCAGGTGATCACATGGCGGCTATCGGCGCTGAATTTGGCTGAGCGGATCTTAAGGTTATGGGAAATGATCATTTTTTCTTCCCATGATCCATCGTCCTTCTGGCCATAGATTTTCGCCACTTTATCTATACCGTGGGTGACCACACAGCGGCTATCGGAGCTGAAGGTGGCTGAGAAGACCCAATCATCGTGGGTAATGATAGCTTTTTTTTCCCATGAGCCATCGTAGTTCTTGCCGAAGATGATCGCCCTGCCGTCCATACTGGCGGTCACCACACAGCGGCTATTGAGGCTGAAGGTGGCTGACCAGACTCCATCATCATGAGAAATGATGGCTTTTTCTTCCCATGAACCATCGGCCTCCAGGCCATAGATTTTCACTTTGTTATCTGCACTGCGGATTATCACATGGCGACCATCGGCGCTGAAGGTGCCTGAGTTGAGCCCGTTATCATGGGAAATAATGGCTTTTTCTGCCCATGACCCATCGTTCTTCCTGCCATAGATTTTCGCTTTGCCATCAAAACTGGCGGTCACCACATATCGGCCATCGGCGCTGAAGGTGACTGAGCGTAAAAAATTATTGTGGCGAATGATGGCTTTCTCTACCCATGACCCATCGGCCACCTTAGCATAAATTTTTGCCTTGCCATCTCTACTGGCGGTCACTGCATAGTGACTATCGGCACTGAAGGTGGCTGAGTGGACAGAGTCGTCATGGGGAATCGTTGCTTCTTCCCAGGATCGGTCGTCCTTCTTGCCATAAATTTTCGCCCTGCCACCTATACTGGTAGCCACTAAATAGCGGCCATCGACACTGAAGGTGACCGATTTGACACAGTAGTTATTGGGGATAGTGCCTTTTGCTTCCCAGGATCCATCGCTCTCCTGGCCATAGATTTTCCATGTTTTAGAGTCACAGGCGATCACCAAGTTGCTGCCATCGCCGCTGAAGGCAGCTAAGTGCTCTGAACTATCGCAGAGGATGCTGGCTTTAGTCTCTAATTTAAATGTTTTACATTGAGACATCAGTTTAGTCAGAGTGGAAAAGAACAGAGCAGGAAAATAAATACTCGCCTGGCGATCCATAATTGACTTAACTAATGCCTCATCCTTTGTAAAACGCTGCAACCATTTCTGGAGTTCATCTTTATCTTTTGTAGCGACAATTGTCTTTAGTAAAGTCTGGTGTGATGAAGCCAACCGGCGATACCACGCCCTTGCCAATGCAGCATCATTTTTGAGCCTCTTATTAATGTCTGAATTTGCCCGTGTTAATTGAATAATGTCATGAGCCCGCAAATAGGTGAAAATTTTGGATTGAACTCCCGGGGGCAAATCGAGCAATAATGAAAACTCATTCTTGTCACGTACAATGACGTTCCTGCCCATAGTGGTACAACCTGGTGTATCTGATGGTGGTTGACCTGGTTTTGATGAGGGTGGAATACTTCTACCGGAATTGTTATTCAGGCAATCCATAGTTCGTTTTCCATCGTTGTTATTTATCCCTGATTGGTAAGGATATTCAAAATTCATTCTGCAGCTTAGAGTCGGTTTTAGTAGGAAAGTTCACAATATGGATCTAATCGTAACGAACAAGAAAACAGGGCTTTGATCCGGGAAAATGATCAATAACCAGAAAGCGGGTTTCTATCTTTCAGAACATGCAGAATGGCACTCTGGGTCAGCACCTGTAACCCACCAAAAAACATTTACCTGCTGAACCTTGCATGAGACTCCCCAAGCGTTTGGGAAGCAGCATCAGCGGGGTCTGGAAAAAGCGTTGTTGAAGAATAATGTAGGTCTGGGCTAATGAGTGACAGTAAACGATCAGTCCTTCATTGATAGTTCAGTGATTTTCGCCGTGTCATCGTCATGGATGGTCAACACATGGCCATCGGCGCTGAAGATGGCTGTCCTGATCCCTTCGCGATGAGAAATGGCGGCTTTTATTTTCCATGATCCATCGCTTACCAGGCCACAAATTTTCACCGTTTTATGGTTACCGGCAGCGACCAGATGGCGGTCATCGAGGCTAAAGGTTGCTAATATGACATCACCATAGGCATGTGAAATAATGGCTTTTTCTTCCCAGGATCCATTGTCCTTATGGCCATATATTTTTACCTTGCTATCTTCACCTCTGGTGATCACATGGCGGCCATCGACGCTAAAGGTTGCTGATATAATTTTCAAATAGTGGGAGATGATCATTTTTTCTTCCCACGATCCATCGTCCTTCTGGCCATAGATTTTTGCCACTCTGTCTACACTGCGGGTGACCACAGAGCGGCTATCGGAGTTGAAGGTGGCTGAGAAGACCCAATCATCGTGGTAAATAGTGGCTTTTTCTTCCCATGATCCATCGTCCTTCTTGCCGTAGATTATCGCTCTGCGATCGTCACTGGAGGTCACCAAGTGGCGGTTATCGGCGCTGAATGTCGCTGAGTTGATGTCTTTATTATGGGAAATGATGGCTTTTTCTTCCCACGAACCATCGGCCTTGAGGCCATAGATTTTCACCTTGTGATCGATACTGCGGGTCACCACATGGCGATCATCGTCGCTGAAGGCGGCGGATTGGACCCATTTATCATGGGAAATAATGGCTTTTTCTATCCATGAACCATCGTTCTTCTTGCTATAGATTTTCGCCTTGCCATCAAAACTGGCGGTCACAACATGGCTGCCATCGGTGCTGAAGGTGGCTGATTGGAGCGATTTATCATGGGAAATAGTGACTTCTTTTACCCATGAGCCATCGTCCCTCTTGCCACAAATTTTCGCCTTGTTATTTTTAGTGGTGATCACTACAAAGCGGCCATCGGTGCTGAAGCTGGCTGAGCAGAGCGAGTCGTCGTGGGAAATAGTCACTTCTTCCCATGATCGTTCGTCCTTCTGGCCATAAATTATCGCCTTGTCATCTCTGTAGACAGCCACCACATAGCGGCCATCGGCACTGAAGGTGACCGATTTGAAACAGTATTCATGGAAGATAGTGCCTTTTTCTTCCCATGATCCATCGCTCTCCTGGCCATAGATTTTCCATGTTCCGAAGTCACAGGCGATCACCAGGTGGCGTCCATCGTCGCTGAAGGTAGCTGAGTTCTCTCGACTGCTACAGGGGATGCTCGCTTTAGTCTCTAATTTAAATGCCTTACATTGACACATCAGTTTAGTGAGAGTGGAAAAAAACAGAGCAGGAAAATAAATACTCGCCTGGCGATCCATGATTGACTTAACTAATGCCTCATCCTTTGTAAAACGCTGCAACCATTTCTGGAGTTCATCTTTATCTTTTGTAGTGACAATTTTCTTTAGTCGAGCCTGGTGTGATGAAGCCAACCGGCGATAACATGCCCTTGCCATTGCATCATCATTTTTGAGCCTGTTGTTAATGGATGAATTTACCCGTGTTAACAGGGCAATATCACGAGCCTGCAAATAAGTAAAAATTTTGGATTGTATATCCTCGGGTAAATCGAGCAATAATGAAAACTCATTCTTGTCACGTGCAATGACGTTCCTGCCCATAGTGGTACAACCTGGTCTATCTGATGGTGGTTGACCTGGTTTTGATGAGGGTGGAGTAATTCTAACGTAATTGTTATTCAGGCAATCCATAATTTGTTTTCCATCGTTGTTATTTATCCCTGATTGGCGAGGATATTCACAATTGATTCTGCAGCTTAGAGTCGGTTTTAGTAGGAAAGTTCACAGGATTGATCTAATCGTTACCAATAAGAAAACAGGACTTTGTTTTGGGAAAATGATCAGTCATTCATCCATCCATAGCTCACTGATTTTCGCCATGTTATTGCCATGGATGGTCAACACATGACCTTCGGCGCTAAAGATGGCTCGTCTGATCCCTCTGCGATGATAAATGGTGGCTTTTTTTTGCCATGGTCCATCGCTTACCTGGCCATAAATGTTCGCCATTTTATCGCTACCGGCAGTGACCAAATGGCGGCCATCGACGCTCAAGTTTGCTGATATGACATCATCGTGGGTAATGATAGCTTTTTCTGCCCAGGAGCCATTGTCCTGATGGCCATAGATTTTCACTTTGCTATCTCCACCGCGGGTGATCACATGGCGGCTATCGAAGGTAAAGGTTGCTGAACAAATATACAAATAATGGGGGATTGTCGTTTTTTCTTCCCATAAGCCATCGTCTTTCAGACCATAGATTTTCGCCTTTTCATCTTTACTGCGGGTGACCACAGAGCGGCTATCAGGGCTGAAGGTGGCTGACCAGACACAATCATCATGGTTAATAGTGGCTTTTTCTTCCCATGATCCATCGTCCTTCTTGCCAAAGATGATCGCCCTGCCATCCTTACTGGCGGTGACCACACAGCGGCTATTGGGGCTGAAGCTGGCTGAACAGACTCCATCATCATGATAAATGATGGCTTTTTCTTCCCATGAACCATCGGCCTCCAGGCCATAGATTTTCACCTTGTTATCGGCACTGCGTGTCACCACATGGCGGCCATCGGCGCTGAAGGTGGCTGAGTCGACCCGGTTATCATGGAAAATAATGGCTTTTTCTGCCCATGACCCATCATTCTGCTTGCCATAGATTTTCGCTCTGCCATCAAAACTGGCTGTCACCACGTGGCTGCCATCGGCGCTGAAGGTGATTGAGCTTAAAAAATTATTGTGGCGAATGATGGCTTTTTCTACCCATGACCCATCGGTTAACCGGCCATAAATTGTTGCCTTGCCATCTTTACTGGCGGTCACTGCATAGTGACCATCGGCGCTGAAGGTGGCTAAGCGTAACGAATCGTCGTTGGAAATAGTTTCTTCTTCCCATGATTGTTCGTTCTTCTTGCCATAAATTTTCGCCTTGCCAAATATAGTGGTGGTCACTACATAGCGGCCATCGGCACTGAAGGTGGCAGATCTTACATCGTCATCATGGGAGATAGTGCCTTTTGCTTCCCATGATCCATTGCTCTCCTGACCATAGATTTTCCATGTTTTAAAGTCACAGGTGATCACTAAGTGGCGGCCATCGTCACTGAAGATAGCTGAGTTCTGTTGACTACTACAGCGGATGTTGGCTTTAGTCTCTAATTTAAATGTCTTACATTGACACATCAGTTTAGTGAGAGTGGAAAAAAACAGAGCAGGAAAATAAATACTCGCCTGGCGATCCATGATTGACTTAACTAATGCCTCATCTTTTGTAAAACGCTTTAACCATTTCTGGAGTTCATCTTTATCTTTTGCAGCGACAATTGTCTTTAATAGAGTCTGGTGTGATGAAGCCAACCGGCGATACCATGCTCTTGCCATTGCAGCATCATTTTTGAGTCTGTTGTTAATGTCTGAATTTGCCCGTGTTAATTGGGTAATGTCATGAGCCCGCAAACAGGTGAAAATTTTGGATTGTATTCCCGGGGGCAAATCGAGCAATAATGAAAACTCATTCTTGTCACGTACAAAGACGTTCCTGCCCATAGTGTTACCACTTGGTGTATCTGATGGTGGTAGACCTGGTCTTGATGAGGGTGGAGTACTTCTACCGGAATTGTTATTCAGGCAATCCATAGTTTGTTTTCCATTATTTATCCCTGATTGGCAAGGACATTCAAAATTGATTCTGCAGCTTAGAGTCGGTTTTAGCAGGAAAGTTCACACTAAGTACTCAACCATACGAAATCATATTTTCTGACTTATTGTTCAGGCACACGCGGCAACTGCTCCTGCGTTGCTCTAGCTCCTGCATCCATGCAGTCGTGATGCGTTGCAACTCTGGTCACATAGCTTGCTATGTTCCCGTCGTTGCGCCTTGCAGAGCACCTGCCCAATAAGCCAGAAATATTCGATTCCGTATGGCTGAGCGCTTATTGATCTAATCCTCAGCGGGGTCTGGAAAGAGGGTTTGTAGAATTCGTTGCGGGTACCCTTTTGCGCTCAAGTTATCGTGCTGAGCTGGTGTTGCAGAAGAATAATGCGGATCTTGGCTAATGAGTGACAGCAAACAATTAGTCGTTCATCTGTAGTTCAGTGATTTTCAACGTTCCATCACCATGGATGGTCAACACATGGCCGTCCGTGCTGAAGGTGGCTGATTCGATGGAACTATGATGGGAAATGATGGCTTTTTGTTCCCAGGTCCCATCACTCTGTCGGCCATAAATTATCGCAGTGCCATCTCTACTGGCGGTGATCACATGTTGGCTATCGGGGCTGAAGGTGGCTGAGAAGACCCAATCATCATGGCAAATAGCATCTTTTTCTTCCCATGTTCCATCGTCCTTCTTGCCGTAAATTATCGCTATGCCATCGTCACTGGAGGTCACCAAATAGCGGCTATCGGGGCTGAAGGTGGCTGAGTTGACCTCTTCATCATGGGAAAAGATGGCTTTTTCTTCCCATGAACCATCGTCCTCCAGGCCATAGATTGTCACAATGTGATCGTCACTGATCGTCCTCACATAGCGACCATCGGGGCTGAAGGTGGCTGACCTGACACAATCGTCATGGGGAATAATAGCTTTCTCTATCCACGACCCATCGTTATTCCTGCCATAGATTTTCGCATTGCCATCAAAACTGGCGGTCACCACATGGCGGCCATCGGTGCTGAAGGTGGCCGATGCTACTAACATATCGTGGGTAATGACGGCTTTTTCTGTCCACAAGCCATCTTCCCCCTGGCCATAAATTTTCGCCGTGCCATCTCCACTGGCGGTCACCACATAGCGGCCATCGGTGCTGAAGGTGGCTGATTTGACCCATTTATTATGGGAAATAATGGCTTTTTCTTCCCATGATCCTTCGTCTGTCTTGCCATAGATTTTCGCCTTGCCGTCTCCGTCGGCGGTCACTACATAGCAACTATCGACGCTGAAGGTGGCTGAGCAGACCCATTCATCATGGTAAATAGTGGCTTTTTTTTCCCATGATCCTTCGTCATTCTTGCCATAGATTTTCGCCTTGCCGTCTTTACTCCAGCTCA
This sequence comes from Endozoicomonas sp. ALD068, assembly GCF_049310145.1. Lineage (NCBI taxonomy): Bacteria > Pseudomonadati > Pseudomonadota > Gammaproteobacteria > Oceanospirillales > Endozoicomonadaceae > Endozoicomonas > Endozoicomonas sp. ALD068. Next base: position 3,884,844 of record NZ_JBLYNU010000004.1, on the reverse strand, counting down.
CCAGATGGCGGCTATCGGCGCTGAAGGTGGCTGAATTGATCCAGTTATCATGGGAAATAGTGGCTTTTTCTTCCCATGATTGTTCGTCCTTCTGGCCATAAATTTTCGTCTTGAAATCGTCAGCAGCGGTCACTACATAGCGGCCATTGGCACTGAAGGTGACCGTACAGACACGGTTATCATGGCAGATAGTGCCTTTTGCTTCCCATGATCCATCGCTCTTCTGGCCATAGATTTCCACTGTTTTACAATTGACGCTCACCAGATGGCGACCATCGGCACTGAAGGTAGCTGAGCCGGTCTCGCCATCACAGGGGAGTGTGGCTTTTGTCTCTAATGCAAATGTTTTACATTGAGTCATCAGTTTTGTGAGAGTGAAATAGAGCAGGACAGGAAAGTGAATACTCGCCTGGTGATCCATGATTGACTTCACTAATGCCTCATCCTTTGTAAAACGCTTTAACCATTTCTGGAGTTCATCTTTATCTTTTGCAGCGACAATTGTCTTTAGTAGAGTCTGGTGTGATGAAGCAAAATGGCGATACCATGCCTTTGCCATTGCAGCATCATTTTTGAGCCCGTTGTTAGTTTGTGAATTTGCCCGTGTTAATTGGGTAATATCATGAGCGCGCAAATAGGTGAAAATTCTGGATTGTATTCCCGGGGGCAAATCGAGCAATAATGAAAACTCACTCTTGTCACGTACAATGACGTTCTTGCCCATAATGGTACCACTTGATGTATCTGACGGAGGTTGACCTGATGCTGATGAGGGTAGAGTAACATCACAGGAATTTTTATTTATGCAATCCATTGTTCGTTTCTCTTTCTCCGTAGATAGTGTTTAACCTTGAATAGCAAGGATATTTAATATTGATTCTGTGATTTTGACTCGGTTTTAGTATTAAAGTTCACTATCTATCTCTGAACATGCAATGTGAAGTTTGATTTAAAAGTCGGGACTACTGAAATGTGAGTTTTTCTAGCAGCCTGTTGGACTTAAGCGTCCGTAGCGAGGATTGCAAGAAATTGAGGATGAAAATCTCTGTTTCTGAGGAGAATAGCGAGCTATTTGACGAAGAAACAGAGATTTTTAGACCAATTTATTGCAACCGCAGTAGGACAGTCTTAAGTCCGACAGGCTGCTAGGAGCCTGACCGAGAATAGACTGCCCTACTGCGGCGGCAGCAAATTGGTCTGAAAATCCGCTTTTGTTCGTCAAATAGCTCGCTATTCTCCTCACAAAACCGAATTTTCATCCTCAATTTTCTGCCGTCCTCGCTACGGGCGCTATTCTCGGTCAGGCTCCTAGCCATCTGATATCAGCAGGCATTAGCCGCACAAAGCAAGATCGAAGCTAATCAGAAATTTTGGTATGGCCAACGAAATCTTCCAGCTGATGCACCTTCGGTACACGGCTGAATGGAACAGCGAACCATCATTCATTCATACTTAGTTCAGTGATATTCGCCGCACGATCGTAGATCACCATCAGGGCATTATTGACGCTGGGGGTGGATTTTCGGTCGATGGTCAATACCAGACCATCGTTGCTAAAAGTGGATATTAGGACAGTACCTTGATGGGAAAGGGTGGCTTTTTCTACCCATGATCCATCGCTGTTCTGACCATAAATTTTCGCCTTGCCATCGAAACAGGCAGTAACCACATGGCGGCCATCGACGCTAAAAGTGGCTGATCTAATACTATTGCCATGGGAGATGATGGCTTTTTGTTGCCATGTTCCATCGTACTTCAGACCGTAGATTTTCAACTTGTGATCTTCACTGCGGGTGATCACATGGCGGCTATCAGCGCTGAAGTTAGCTGATACGATCCGGTTTTCATGAGAAATGATGGCTTCTTCTTCCCATGAATCATTGTCTTTCTGGCTATAGATTTTCGCTTTGCCATCGAAACTGCCAGTCAACACATGGCGGCTATCCGGGCTGAAGGTGGCTGAGTTGACCCATTTATCATGGGAAATAGTGGCTTTTACTTCCCATGATCCATTGTCAGTCAGGCCATGGATTCTCACCTTGTGATCGCTACTGGCAGTCAATATGAAGCCGTCATTGGCGCTGAAGGCTGCTGAGTAGAACCAGCTATTATGGAAAATAGTGGCTTTTTCTTTCCATGACCCATCATCCAGGCCATAGATTTTCACCTTTTTATCTCCGGAGCGGGTGAACACGTAGCGGCCACTTGCGCTGAAGTTAGCAGAGTGGACCTGGTCATCGTGAGAAATAATGACTTCTTCTGCCCATGACCCATCGTCCCTCAGACCATAGATTTTCGCCTTGCCATCTTCACTGGCCGTCACTAGATAGCGGCTATCAGCGTTAAAGGTTGCCGAATTGACCCAATAATCGTGGTGAATAATAGCTTTTTCTTCCCATGATCCATCGTCCTTCTGGCCATAAATTTTCGCCTTCTTATCGTAACTGGCGGTCACTACATAGCGATCGTCGGCGCTGAAGACGGCTGAGTTGATAAAGCGATGATGGTTAATAGTCGTTTTTTCTTCCCATAATCCATCGTCATTCTTGCCACAGATTATCGCCTTGTAATCGTCATTGACGGTCAACAGGTAGCGGCTATTGGCGCTGAAGGTGGACGATATGACGTAGTCATCATAGGAGATAGTGCCTTTTGGTTGCCATGACCCATCGTCCTTTCGGCTGAAGATTTTCATCCATGTGTCTTCAGTATGAGCCAATACATGGCGGCCATCGGCGCTGATGACAGCTGATTTTAACCCACCATTACAGATGAGGCTGGCTTTTGTCTCTAGTTTAAATGTTTTACATTGAGACATCAGATTAGTGAGGCTGAAAAAGAACAGAGCAGGAAAATGAATACTCGCCTGGCGATCCATGATTGACTTCACTAATGCCTCATCCTTTGTAAAGCGCTGCAACCATTTCTGGAGTTCATCTTTATCTTTTGCAGTGACGATTGTCTTTAGTAGAGCCTGATGTGATGAAGCAAACCGGCGATACCACGCCCTTGCCATTGTGGCATCATTTTTGAGCCTGTTGTTAATGGATGAATTTGTCTGTGTTAAATGGGCAATATCACGAGCCTGTAAATAAGTAAAAATTTTGGATTGCATATGCTCGGGTAAATCGAGCAATAATGAAAACTCATTGTCATCACGTACAATGACGTCCTTGCCCATAATGGTACCCATTGGGGTCACTGATGGCGGTTGTTCAGGTGTTGATGAGGATGGCGCACTTCTAAAGGATTTGTTATCTATGCGATCCATTGTGTGTTTTCCATAGTTGTTATTTATCCCTGATTGGCAAGGGTATTCAAGATTGATTCTGCAGCTTAGAGTCGGTTTTAGCAGGAAAGTTCACACAATTGATCTAATCGTAAGTACCTGGCCAGTTGGTTTCGCATATTCTGGCGAGTGGATTTTTTCATCCTTCAAGGCGCAACGACGGGCGCGTAGCCGAAGCTACGCAACCAGAGTTGGAACGCAGAAGGGTGGAAAAAGCCGCCGTCCAGAATATGCGAAACCAACTGGTTAGGTACTTATAGCAAACCATCAATCATTCATACTCAGTTCAGTGATGTTAGTCGTGAAATCGATGCTTAACACAAGTCCATCGGCGCTGAAGGTGGCTGATTGGACAGTACTTTGATGGGAAATGGTGGCTTTTTCTTGCCATGATCCATCGCAGTTCTGACCATAAACTTTCGCCTTTTGATCGAAACTGGCAGTGACTACATGGCGGCCATCGATGCTAAAGGTTGCTGATCTGATATCCCTGCCATGGGAGATGATGGCTTTTTCTTGCCATGATCCATCGTTCTTCAGGCCGTAGATTTTCACCTTGTTATCTTCACTGAGGGTGATCACATGGCGGCTATCAGCGCTGAAGTTAGCTGATACGATCCAGTGTTCATGAGAAATGATGGTTTTTTCTTCCCATGATCCATTGTCTTTCTGGCCATAGATTTTCGCCTTGCCATCGTGACTGCCAGTCAACACATGACGGCTATCCGGGCTGAAGGTGGCTGAGTTGACCCGGTAATCATGGGAAATAGTTGCTTTTACTTCCCATGATCCATTGTCAGTCAGGTCATGGATTCTGACCTTGTGATCGCAACTGGCAGTCAATATATAGCGGTCATTGGCGCTGATGGCTGCTGAGCGGAAGTGGCAATCATGGAAAATAGTGGCTTTTTCTTCCCATAACCCATCGGCCTTCAGGCCATAGATTTTCAGCTTTTTATCTCTGCCGTTGGTGAACACATAGCGGCCACTTGCGCTGAAGGTAACCGAGAGGACTCGGTCGTCATGGGAAATAATGGTTTTTTCTGTCCATGACCCATCGTCCTCCCGGCCATAAATTTTCGCCTTGCCATCTTTACTGGCAGTCACTACATAGCGGCTATCGGCGCTGAAGGTTGCCGAATCGACGTGACAATCGTGATGAATGATGGCTTTTTCTACCCATGATCCATCGTCAATCAGGCCATAAATTTTCGCCTTATGATCGAAACTGGCGGTCACTACGTAGCGATTGTCGGCACTGAAGGTGGCTGAGTTGACCCAGTTATCATGGGTAATAGTCGCTTTTTCTTCCCATGATCCATCGTCCTTCTTGCCATAGATTTTCGCCTCGCCATCTTTACCGGCGGTCACCATGAAGCGGCTATCAGCGCTGAAGGTGAAGGATCGGATATGGTCATCATGGAAGATATTGCCTTTGCGTTGCCATGATCCATCGTCCTTCTGGCCGAAGATTCTCAAAGTGTTCTTCTCACCTTCTCTTATCACCAGATGGTCGCCATCGGGGCTGAAGGCAGCTGAGTTCATCCCATTACTAAGGAGGCTGGCTTTTGTCTCTAATTTAAATGTTTTACATTGAGACATCAGATTAGTGAGACTGAAAAAGAACAGAGCGGGAAAGTGAATACTGGCTTGGCGATCCATGACTGACTCCACCAATGCTTCATCCTTTGTAAAACGCTTTAACCATTTCTGGAGTTCATCTTTATCTTTTGTGGTGACGATAGTTTTTAGTAGAGTCTGGTGTGATGAGGCAAACCGGCGATACCACGCCCTTGCCATTGCAGCATCATTTTTGAGCCTGTTGTTAATGCATGAATTTGCCCGTGTTAAATGGGCAATATCACGAGCCTGCAAATAAGTAAAAATTTTGGATTGCATATCCTCAGGTAGATCGAGCAATAATGAAAACTCATTCTTGTCACGTTCAATGACGTTCTTGCCCATAATGGTACCCATTGGTGCAACTGATGGAGGTTGTTCAAGTGTCGATGAGGTTGGCGTGCTTCCAAGGGATTTTTTATCTATGTGATCCATTGTTCGTTTTCCATAGTTGTTATTTATCCCTGGTTGGCAAGGGTATTCAAAATTGATTCTGCAGGTTAGAGTTGGTTTTAGTAGGAAAGTTCACATAAGTACTCAACCATACGAAATCATATTTTCTGACTTCTTGTTCAGGCACTCGCGGCAACTGCTCCTGCGTTGCTCTAGCTCCTGCATCCATGCAGTCGTGATGCGTTGCAACTCTGGTCACATAGCTTGCTATGTTCCCGTCTTGTTCACAGGTTTGTTAATCGCACTGACTTCAATGTTATGAACTTACTTTCCAAAACCGACTCAAAACTATTGAATCAATTTTAAATATTCTTGCTAGCAGCCTGTCGGACTTAAGACTGTCCTACTGCGGTTGCAATAAATTGGTCTAAAAATCTCTGTTTCTTCGTCAAATAGCTCGCTATTCTCCTCAGAAACAGAGATTTTTATCCTCAATTTCTTGCAATCCTCGCTACGGACGCTTAAGTCCGACAGGCTGCTAGGAGCCTGACCGAGAATAGACTGCCCTACTGCGGCGGCAGCAAATTGGTCTGAAAATCCGCTTTTGTTCGTCAAATAGCTCGCTATTCTCCTCACAAAACCGAATTTTCATCCTCAATTTTCTGCCGTCCTCGCTACGGGCGCTATTCTCGGTCAGGCTCCTAGGTGAGAACGAAGCTAACTAAAGAGATATTAAAAATGGATAATGTAGATAACAATTCCGGCATTGTTGCTTTATTTTCACCAAAGCCTGAGAAGGAATCATCAGAGGCTGTCTGCTTCGGAAGAACTACAACGGCATCTGGAAAAATTGATTCTTCATCGAGGCGTGCCGTCAACGGAGGTGATCCTGATCACTCAAGTCAGAGGTTGGGAGCGGTTGCCAGCACCAGCAAATCACTTGAACAGAGAATAGTGTCTAGCCAGGAGAGCACCGAAATAGACGCAGCAAACAAAAAAGCCCGGGAAACTGTGAAAAAAATCATAAATTACTTAGATAATTTGAAACAAGAATATCTAATTAATAAAGATAGGTGTAGGAGAAATACAGCTACTGCTCAGGATATCCAAGTACTTGAGAATGTCATCCAATTACTTGGATATCTTGAACCTCGCAATATTTCAAAAAGTCAAAAAATTAATGATGGGACGTGCCGTTCTCAACTATTTAATTCTTATTATCATGTTAGTTATGAGGGTGAGGTGCTATTTTCTGTTACCAATACTCTTAAAGATAATCGAGATGATGGCTTTTCTGGTGCAAGTTGGTCTCTGGCTACTGGAACCACACCCTTATTTGATGAACTCTATTATGCTCCTGGTGCCCCCGGTTATCAATCTGCAAAAACTGAATTTAAGGCATTACAGACCAAATCGTTACTTAATGACCCAATGCTCTCAGTTATTGAGAATCATGAATCAAAAGAGGCGACATTTAGTGTGAAACAGAGAGTATTCATTGACTCTTGAGTTGCCCGCGCTATGGATGAACAACAAACGGTCATCGGCGTTGAGGGTGGCTGATAGGATAATACCAGGATCGGAAATGCTGGCTTTTTCTTCCCATGATCCATCGCTGTTATGACCATAAATGTTCACTGTTCCATCGTAACCGACAGTGACCATATAGCGGCCATCGGCACTAAAGGCTGCTAATTTGATACCCCTATCATGGGAGATGATGGCTTTTTCTCTCCATGATCCATCGATCTCCAGGCCATGGATTTTCACCGTTAAATCTTCGCTGCAGGTGATGACATGACGGCAATCGGGGCTGAATGCGGCATAGTAGACACTTTCGCTATGGGAAATGATGGCCTTTTCTTCCCATGATCCATCGTCCTTCTTGCCATAGATTTTCGCTTTGTTATCCAAACTGGCGATCACCAGATGGCGGTTATCGGCGCTGAATTTGGGTAAGAAGCCGCTTTTTATATGGGAAATGGTGGCTTTTTCTTGCCATGGTCCGTCTTTATTCTGGCCAGAGATTATCGCCTTGCTATCTTTACTGGAGGTTATTAAACAGCGACTATCGGGGCTGAATGTGACTGTCTTGACCTTTGCATTGTGGGAAATGATGGCTGTTTCTTCCCATGATCCATCGGCATCCAGTCTATGGATTTTTGTACTGCCATTTTTTCTGGTGATCACCACATGGCGGCTATCGGAGCTGAAGGTGGCTGAGGCAAAATGGGGAATAATGGCTATTTCCAGCCATGACCCATCGTTCTTCCTGCCATAGATTTTCGCTTTGCTATCCAGGCTGGCGCTTACCACGTAGCGGCTATCGGGGCTGAATCTGGCTGTGTAGAGAATGTCATTATGGGGAATGATGGCTTTTTCTGCCCAAGACCCATCGTCACTCTGGCCGTAGATTTTTGCCCTGTGATCCCAACTGATGGTTACTACATAGCGACTATCTTTGCTGAAAGTGGCAAAATTGACTCTACCATCATGGGAAATAGTGGCTTTTTCTTCCCATGATCGTTCGTCCTTCTTGCCATAGATTTTCGCTTTGCCGTCGTTACTGTAGGTCAACACATGGCAGCTATCGGGGCTGAAGGTGGCTGAGCGGACCCAGTATCTGTGGGAAATAGTGGCTTTTTCTTCCCATGATTGTTCGTTTTTCTTGCCATAAATTTTCGCCTTGCCATCCATGCCAGCGGTCACTACATAGCGGCTATTGGCACTGAAGGTGACTGATATGACTTCCCTGTCATGGGAGATAGTGCCTTTTGCTACCCATGATTCATCGCTCTCCTTGCCATAGATTTTACAGGTTTTGGAGTCACAGGCGGTCACCAGGTGGCGTCCATCGGCGCTGAAGGAAGCTAAGTCCTCTGAAGTGTAGGGGATGGTGGTTTTAGACTCTAATTTAAATGTTTTACATTGACACGTTAGTTTATTAAGAGTGGAAAAGAACAAAGCAGGAAAGTGAATACTTGCCTGGCGATCCATGATTGACTCGATTAATGCCTCATCCTTTGTAAAACGCTGCAACCATTTCTGGAGTTCATCTTTATCTTTTGTAGCGACGATTGTCTTTAGACAAGTCTGGTATGATGAAGCCAACTGGCGATACCACGCTATTGCCATTCCATCATCATTTTTGAGCCTGTTGTTAATGGATGAATTTACCCGTCTTAAATGGGCAATATCACGAGCCTGCAAATAAGTAAAAATTTTGGATTGTATATCATCGGGTAAATCGAGCAATAATGAAAACTCTTTCTTGTCGCGTTCAATGACGTTCTTGCCCATAGCGGTACCACTTGGAGTATCTGACGGTGATTGACCTGGTGCAGATGGGCGTGGAGTAATACTGCAGGAGCTGCTAATTGAGCAATCCATAGTTCGTTTTCCATGGTTGTTATTTATCCCTGGTTGGCAAGGATATTCAAAATTGAGTCTGCAGCTTAGAGTCGGTTTTAGTGGGAAAGTTCAAAATAATCTTTAGCGCGATAGAGAGTTAGAAAGTTCGATTAGTTAGGTACTTATCTTAGGGTAGACATTAAGCCCCACCCACAGCACAAAGACCTAATCTTGTACGCCCTGAACAACCATCTCGTGCAGGGTGTTCACGTTTCGCATTATCTGCCCAGAAGTTGAGCAGCTTCCTTGTAAGTAGTCAGCCATACTGAGGAGTTCAGACCGGTCGAAACACGTCAGCAGTTTTTTTCAACTAGTCTACTATTTGCAGTACTCATCTTGTTCAGCCTTGATAATTTTTTCGAAGCTTTGTTGTGGCTGTTCAAGGTGAGTTCTGCCGCTAGAAGTGAATCTTTTTTGAGCTTAATGTCTACCCTAAGAATCCCACCTATCGCTATACGAATCCACATTCTTTGAGTCTTTGGAGCAGTATTGAATACAACCTGGTTCCATGCCCTTTGCATGACATTTTATGCGATACTTAAACAGTTGTCTCAACAGAGAGAAGCGGTAAGCACTTCTATCACCCTGCTGGTATTTTTATTTTGTACTGGTCTCGAATAGTTAGCATTCCTAACACAGTCGTTTCTATTCATAGAACTTTTTGGCAACAGCATAGTCAAATAATAAAAGATCAAATCGATTCTTAAGGAGAACAAAATGCAAACACAAGGCACTCAGAGAAACACCTGGTATCAATGAACTCACTTTTAAAGACAGTAGCGTTATACAAAACCCTGAATGCAATGATATGGAAAAGGGTTACTTTTAAACACGGATAATTTTAAGACAGTTGAACACATTAATCGAACTTCATAAAGCCTGCTTCAGCCAACTACTGACGGCGAGAATTATCGATAGACGAAGTCTCGGAACAGACTGAAATCGTTTAGCATCTACCATGCTTGTTTTTTTAGGGGGGAAGTACAGTGAAAAAATATACTTTAATAATCGTAATATGTTTTTCATTAGTAACTCAACATGCAAAGTCTGCTCCTCTCATAAAAACAGAGGATCAATTTAACTCTTTGCAAACAGTAATAAACATGACCCTCACAGATTCAGATTCAGTGAATATTGAAGATGAAGAACCTAACAAGAAGATCATTCTTATAAATTCAGATACACCTCTACCAAAAACAGAGGATGAGTTTAACTCTTTGCATACAATCATAAATATGACGCTCACAAATTCAGAATCAGAATTAGAATCAGTGAATATTAAAGATAAAGAATCCTACAGAATAGTCGCTCTTTTAAAGAAGTTTGATGTTAATAATCAACTTTATTATGGTTTATTATCAGGTGTAATACATTTTACACAAGTTCAAATTGTGGCTATTTTCGTTTTACGTCCTCTATCATTAATTCATGACCCATACAATGGAAAAATAACATTCGAAGAGGCTATTACAGGAGCTGCCATTGAAGAGGTGATATTTAATGGCCTCTTGCTCCGTCTAATCAATTACTCTATAGAATTCGCAACTAATAGTAGCAACAGTCATGATGAAAAAATATTTATTTTAAGTAACATTATCAAATCCACATCATTTGGACTTTTACATCTTACCAACCCGAACCCATTAATGGCACAAGCTGTGATATCAACGATAAACTCATACAGAAGAGGACAACTTACTAAAGATTATGGTTTACTAAGCGCTACAGCATCCCATGTTACTTTAAACTTTATTATGTACTTAGTCGTCATTTATAATAGACGACACTCCTCTTAGCAGATAACAGCTATTAAGTACTCAACCATACGAAATCATATTTTCTCACGTTCAATCTGCCTTTCACCACCCCGATTGATATTTGCCTAAAATCTGTTGTCAAAGAAATAAACAGACATTCAGGTGCACCAACATGCCTCAAGCTCAATACCAGTCTAAGAACCTCAACCACCTTGGCTTGGTTGCCGCTATGTGTCGGGAGTTAAAGATAGCCGAATACATTGATGCCCGTATCACAAATGACTCCGATGTTCGTAATGTCACTATTGGACAAGCTGTAGTTGCAATGATCATCAATGGCTTGGGCTTTACGGGGCAAACTCTGTACATGCTCCCTGAGTTTTTTGAGGATAAGCCGATTGACCGCCTTATCGGGGAAGGTATTCAGGCTGAACACTTGAACGACAAGGTACTTGGTCGGGCTCTCGACAGTTTGTACGACGCTGGTGTTAGCGACTTGTATCTCAATCTGGCCGTCAAGGTCGTCAATCATCTGAAACTTCCTTGCAAGGCATTAAATCTGGATGGCACCAGCTTTCATGTGGATGGAGTCTATAACAGTCATGACAATCCAGACGACTTAAATTGTATTCATATCTGCCAAGGTTACAGCCGTGACCACCGGCCTGACCTGAATCAGGTAGTCTTGCAGTTAATGACTGAAAATCAGGCGGGCATCCCTGTGTTTATGGCCCCTGCCAGCGGTAATGTAAACGACAAAACCTGTTTTCAGGAAATTATCAAAAATCATCTGTCATGTTTTAAGGCCGCTTTGAATAGCCGCTATCTGGTTGCTGATGCTGCCATGTATGTTGCAGAAACCCTTCAGTTGCTTGATGAGCAAAAGCAGCTGTTTATCTCCCGGGTGCCCCTGAACATCAAGGAGGCAAAGGAGCTGGTCTGCAAAGCGCCAACCATGTCGCTGGTGCCTGTTGAAGGCTATGAAGATTACTACTCAGCTGAAGTGCCTTCCTGCTACGGAGGGGTTCAGCAACGATGGTTCCTGTTTCTCAACAAAAAGCGCGGGCTTAGTGAACGGAAAACATTGACCCGAAAGATGCAAAAGCAGTCACTGAAAGAGGCCCGTGATCTGGAGAAGCTGAGCAAAAAGGCCTTTTTGTGCCGGGACGATGCATTGAAGGCTTTTGCCTTGTGGCAGAAACAATCGAAACTTTGCTAAAGCGAAACAGAGCCAGAGGTTATCCGTAAACCCTGCTATTCGGGCAAAGGAAGACCATCGCCGGATAGCAAGCCTGATCACTTCGAGTACTTTGTGCAGGCTGAGTGCTTTGTTTCCTGCGAGAAAAGGGAGCATGGAGAAGCCTCATTGGGTTGTTTTATCCTAAGCACCAATGAACTGGATAAAAATAGTTTGAATGCCTCTGAGCTGCTGTCTACTTATAAGTCGCAACAAAAAGTTGAAGGCGGCTTTCGGTTCCTGAAGAGCCCGGACTTTCTGGTCTCTTCGCTCTATCTGAAGAAAGCGGAACGTATTGAAGACCTGTTAATGGTGATGACTCTATGCCTGATGGTCTATGCTGCTATCCAGCAAAGAATCAGGCAGGAACTGAAAAAGCAAAGTCGTGTATTTCCAGACCAGAAAAAAAAGCCCTGCCAGAACCCAACAGCAAGGTGGGTATTTTTCTGTTTCCAGGGGCTTAGTGTATTAACGGTCAATAATCAGGAGGAACATGTGATTGGCTTGAAGGAAAGGCAGTGGACGATCATTCAAATTTTGGGCATTTTTTACGAGTCCATGTATTCCTGATAGGGGTGGTGAAAGGCGGATTCATACTTAGTTCAGTGATGCTCGCCGTGTTCTTGCTATGGATGGCCAACAAATGGTCATCGGCACTGAGGGTGGCTGATCGGATAACATCAGGAAGGGAAATGCTGGCTTTTTCTTCCCATGATCCATGGCTGTTCTGACCAACAATTTTCACTGTCCCAGCGAAACTGACAGTGACTACATGGCGGCCATCGACACTAAAGGTTGCTAATCTAATAAGCTCATCATGGGAGATGATGGCTTTTTCTCCCCATGATCCATCGATCTTCAGGCCATAGATTTTCATCATGAGATCATTACTGCAGGTGATGACATGACGGCTATCGGGGCTGAATTTGGCAAAGTAGACATTTTTGTTATGGGAAATGATGGCTTTTTCTTCCCATGATCCATCGTCCCTCTTACCATAGATTTTCGCTTTGTCATCTAAAGTGGCGGTCACCAGATGGCGGCTATCGGCGCTGAATTTGGCTGAGCACTCCCTTAGGTAACCGGAAATTGATTCAAGAAACTCCCAGGCTGTTGTACCAGTTGAGCAGTGACTCAGGTAATCGGAAATGATGGCTTTTTCTTGCCATGATCCGTTTTTATCCTGGCCAGAGATTATCGCCTTGTTATCGTCACTGGAGGTCATTAAACAGCCACTATCGGGACTGAATTTGACTGACTTGACCTTTCCATTATGGGAAATGATGGCTTCTTCTTCCCATGATCCGTCGGTATCCAGTCTATAGATCCTTGCACTGCCATTATCTCTGGTGATCACCATATGGCGACTATCGGAGCTGAAGGTAACTGAGACAAAATGGGAAACAATGGCCTTTTCCAGCCATGACCCATCGTCTATCTGGCCATAGATTTTCGCTTTCCTGTCCAGGCTGGCGGTCACCACATAGCGGCTATCGGGGCTGAAGGTGGCTGTGCAGACATTGTCATCATGAGGAATGATGGCTTTTTCTGCCCATGACCCATCGTCACTCTGGCCATAGATTTTTGCCATTTCATCCCAACTGGTGGTTACTACATAGCGACCATCTTTGCTGAAGGTGGCAAAACTGACTCTATAGTCATGGGAAATAGTGGCTTTTTCTTCCCATGATCGTTCGTCCTTCTTGCCATAGATTTTCGCTTTGCCGTCGTCACTGTAGGTCAACACATGGCGGCTATCAGGGCTGAAGGTGGCTGATTTGACCCACTGATCATGGGAAATAGTGGCTTTTTCTTCCCATGATTGTTCGTTTTTCTTGCCATAAATTTTCGCCTTGCCATCCATGCCAGCGGTCACTACATAGTGGCTATTGGCACTGAAGGTGACTGATATGACTTCCCTGTCATGGGAGATAGTGCCTTTTGCTACCCATGATTCATCGCTCTCCTTGCCATAGATTTTACAGGTTTTGGAGTCACAGGCGATCACCAGGTGGCGTCCATCGGCGCTGAAGGAAGCTAAGTCCTTTGAAGTGTAGGGGATGGTGGTTTTAGACTCTAATTTAAATGTTTTACATTGACACGTTAGTTTATTAAGAGTGGAAAAGAACAAAGCAGGAAAGTGAATACTTGCCTGGCGATCCATGATTGACTCGATTAATGCCTCATCCTTTGTAAAACGCTGCAACCATTTCTGGAGTTCATCTTTATCTTTTGTAGCGACGATTGTCTTTAGACAAGTCTGGTATGATGAAGCCAACTGGCGATACCACGCTATTGCCATTCCATCATCATTTTTGAGCCTGTTGTTAATGGATGAATTTACCCGTCTTAAATGGGCAATATCACGAGCTTGCAAATAAGTAAAAATTTTGGATTGTATATCATCGGGTAAATCGAGCAATAATGAAAACTCTTTCTTGTCGCGTTCAATGACGTTCTTGCCCATAGCGGTACCACTTGGAGTATCTGATGGTGATTGACCTGGTGCAGATGGGCGTGGAGTAATATTGCAGGAGCTGCTAATTGAGCAATCCATAGTTCGTTTTCCATGGTTGTTATTTATCCCTGGTTGGCAAGGATATTCAAAATTGAGTCTGCAGCTTAGAGTCGGTTTTAGTGGGAAAGTTCACAATAATCTTTAGCGCAACAGGGAGTTAGAAAGTTTGATTGGTATAATGTGGGTCTGGGCCAGTAACAGCAATCATTCATTCATACTTAGTTCAGTGATTCTCGCCTTGCCCGTGTCATGGGTGGTCAACAAACGGTCATCGGCGCTGAGGATGGCTGATTCGATACGACCAGAATGTGAACTGGTGGCTTTTTCTTCCCATGATCCATCGCTGTTCTGACCATAAATGTTCACTGTTCCATCGCGATCGACAGTGACCACATAGCGGCCATCAACACTAAAGGTTGCTAAGCTAATACCTCTATCATGGGAGATGATGGCTTTTTCTTTCCATGATCCATTGATCGTCAGGCCACGGATTTTCACCGTGTTATCTATACCGCAGGTGATGACATGACGGCTATCGGGGCTGAATGTGGCAAAGTAGACACCTATGTTATGGGAAATGATGGCTTTTTCTTCCCATGATCCATCGTCTTTCTTGCCATAGATTTTCGCTTTGCTATCTAAACTGGCGGTCACCAGATGGCGGCTATCGGCGCTGAATTTGGCTGAGAAGACACCCAGGTAATGGGAAAGAGTGGCTTTTTCTTTCCATGATCCGTCTTTATCCTGACCACAGATTATCGCCTTGCCATCGTTACTGGAGGTCATTAAACAGCGACTATCGGGGCTGAATTCGGCTGAGATGATCTCTCCATTGTGGGAAATGATGGTTTTTTCTTGCCATGATCCATCGGCATTCAGTTTATAGATTTTTGCACTGCCATTTTTTCTGGCGATCACCACATGGCGACTATCGGAGCTGAATTTGACTGAGACAAAATGGGAAATAATCGCCTTTTCCAGCCATGAACCATCGTTCTTCCTGCTATAGATTTTCGCTTTGCAATTCATAGTGGCGGTCACTACACAGCGGCTATCGGGGCTGAAGGTGGCTGGGTAGAGAGCTTCATTATGTGGAATGATGGCTTTTTCTGCCCATGACCCATCGTCACTCTGGCCATAGATTTTTACCCTGCAATCGAGACCGGTGGTTACTACATAGCGACCATCTTTGCTGAAAGTGGCAAACTTGACCGAATTATCATGGGAAATAGTGGCTTTTTCTTCCCATGATCGTTCGTCCTTCTTGCCATAGATTTTCGCTTTGCCGTCGTCACTGTAGGTCAACACATGGCGGCTATCTGCACTGAAGGTGGCTGATCTGACAAACCTATCATGGGAGATAGTGCTTTTTGCTACCCATGATTCATCGCTCTGCTTGTCATAGATTTTATAGGTTCTGGAGTCACAGGCGATCACCAGGTGGCGTCCATCCGCGCTGAAGGAAGCTAAGTCCCGTGAACTATTACAGGGGATGGTGGCTTTAGTCTCTAATTTAAATGCTTTACATTGACACATCAGTTTAGTGAGAGTGGAAAAGAACAAAGCAGGGAAGTGAATACTTGCCTGGCGATCCATGATGGACTTGATTAATGCCTCATCTTTTGTAAAACGCTGCAACCATTTCCGGAGTTCATCTTTATCTTTTGTAGTGACGATTCTCTGTAGACGAGTCTGTTGTGATGAAGCCAGCCGACGATACCACGCCCTTGCCATTGCATCATCATTTTCGAGCCTGTTGTTAATGCATGAATTTACCCGTCTTAAATGGGCAATATCACGAGCCTGCAAATAAGTAAAAATTTTGGATTGTATATCCTCGGGTAAATCGAGCAATAATGAAAACTCTTTCTTGTCGCGTTCAATGACTTCTCTACCTGCATAGGTACCACTTGGCGGCCCTGTTTGAGATTGATCTGGTTTTGATGAAAGTCGATCATCAATACAGGAATTGTTATTTATGCAATCCATTGTTCGTTTTCCATAGTTATTGTTTATCCCTGGTTGGCAAGGATATTCAAAATTGATTCTGCAGCTTAGAGTCGGTTTTAGTAGAAAAGTTCACAATAATCTTTAGCGCAATAGGGAGTTAGAAAGTTCGATTGGTATGGCTGGGCCAGTAACAGCAATCATTCATTCATACTTAGTTCAGTGATTCTCGCCTTGCCCATGCCATGGATGGTCAACAAATGGTCATCGGCGCTGAGGGTGGCTGATCGGATAATATCAGGATCGGAAATGCTGGCTTTTTCTTCCCATGATCCATCGCTGTTCTGACCAAAAATTTTCACTGTTCCAGCGAAACTGACAGTGACCAAATGGCGGCCATCGACACTAAAGGTTGCTAATGTAATAAAACTATCATGGGAGATGATGGCTTTTACTCTCCATGATCCATCGATCTTCAGGCCATAGATTTTCATCATGAGATCATTACTGCAGGTGATGACATGACGGCTATCGGGGCTGAATTTGGCAAAGTAGACATTTCTGTTATGGGAAATGATGGCTTTTTCTTCCCATGATCCATCGTCCTTCTCGCCATAGATTTTCGCTTTGTGATCTAAATTGGCGGTCACCAGATGGCGGCTATCGGCGCTGAATTTGGCTGAGCACTCTCTTAGGTAACCGGAAATTGATTTAAGAAACTCCCAGGCTGATGTACCCGCTGAGCAGTTACTCAGGTAATCGGAAATGGTGGCTTTTTCTTTCCATGATCCGTTTTTATCCTGGCCAGAGATTATCGCCTTGTCATCGTCACTGGAGGTCATTAAACAGCGACTATCGGGACTGAATTTGACTGACTTGACCTTTCCATTATGGGAAATGATGGCTTCTTCTTCCCATGATCCATCGGCATCCAGTCTATAGATCTTTGCACTGCCATTATCTCTGGTGATCACCACATGGCCACTATCGGAGCTGAAGGTGACTGAGGCAAAATGGGAAACAATGGCCTTTTCCAGCCATGACCCATCGTCTGTCTGGCCATAGATTTTCGCTTTCCTATCCAGACTGGCGGTCACCACATAACGGCTATCGGGGCTGAAGGTGGCTGTGTAGACATTGTCATCATGTGGAATGATGGCTTTTTCTGCCCATGACCCATCGTCACTCTGGCCATAGATTTTTGCCCTTTGATCCAGACTGGTAGTTACTACATGGCGACCATCTTTGCTGAAGGTGGCAAAATTGACCTCATCATCATGAGAAATAGTAGCTTTTTCTTCCCATGATCGTTCGTCCTTCTTGCCATAGATTTTCGCTTTGCCGTCGTTACTGTAGGTCAACACATGGCGGCTATCGGGGCTGAAGGTGGCTGACTTGACCCTCAGATCATGGGAAATAGTGGCTTTTTCTTCCCATGATTGTTCGTCCTTCTTGCCATAAATTTTCGCCTTGCCATCCATACCAGCGGTCACTACATAGCGGCTATTGGCACTGAAGGTGACTGATCTGACCTGCTCATCATGGGAGATAGTGCCTTTTGCTACCCATGATTCATCGCTCTCCTGACCATAGATTTTACAGGTTCTGGAGTCAAAGGCGATCACCAGGTGGCGTCCATCGGCGCTGAAGGAAGCTAAGTCCTTTAAAGTATTACAGGGGATGGTGGCTTTAGTCTCTAATTGAAATGCTTTACATTGACACATCAGTTTAGTGAGAGTGGAAAAGAACAAAGCAGGGAAGTGAATACTTGCCTGGCGATCCATGATGGACTTGATTAATGCTTCATCCTTTGTGAAACGCTGCAACCATTTCTGGAGTTCATCTTTATCTTTTGTCGCGACAATTGTCTCTAGACGAGTCTGGTGTGATGAAGCCAACTGGCGATACCACGCCCTTGCCATGGCATCATCATTTTTGAGCCTGTTGTTAATGGATGAATTTGCCCGTGTTAACTGGGCAATATCACGAGCCCGCAAATAAGTAAAAATTTTGGATTGTATATCCTCGTGTAAATCGAGCAATAATGAAAACTCATGCTTGTCACGTTCAATGACGTTCTTGCCCATAGTGGTTCCACTTGGTGTATCTGATGGTGATTGACCCGGTGCAGATGAGCGTGGAGTAATATTGCAGGAGCTGCTATTTGAGCAATCCATAGTTCCTTTTCCATGGTTGTTATTTATCCCTGGTTGGCAAGGATATTCATAATTGATTCTGCAGCTTAGAGTCGGTTTTAGTAAGAAAGTTCACAATAATCTTTAGCGCAACAGGGAGTTAGAAAGTTCGATTGGTACGGCTGGACCAGTAACAGCAATCAATCAATCATTCATTCATATTTAGTTCAGTGATTCTCGCCTTGTCCGTGTCATGGGTGGTCAACAAACGGTCATCGGCGCTGAGGATGGCTGATTCGATATGACCAGAATGTGAACTGGTGGCTTTTTCTTCCCATGATCCATCGCTGTTCTGACCATAAATGTTCACTGTTCCATCGCGACCGACAGTGACCACATAGCGGCCATCAACACTAAAGGTTGCTAAGCTAATACCCTTATCATGGGAGATGATGGCTTTTTCTTGCCATGATCCATCGATCTTCAGGCCATGGATTTTCACCGTTAAATCTTCACTGCAGGTGATGGCATGACGGCAATCGGGGCTGAATGTGGCATAGTAGACAATTTTGCTATGGGAAATGATGGCTTCTTCTTCCCATGATCCATCGTCCTTCTTGCCATAGATTTTCGCTTTGTAATTTAAACTGGCGATCACCAGATGGCGGCTATCGGCGCTGAATTTGGCTGAGCATTCACTCAGGTAATCGGAAATGATGGCTTTCTCTTGCCATGATCCGTCTTTATCCTGGCCAGAGATTATCGCCTCGCCATCGTCACTGGAGGTTATTAAACAGCAACTATCGGGGCTGAATGTGGCTGAGTTGACCTCTGCGGTGTGGGGAATGATGGCTGTTTCCTCCCATGATCCATCGGCATCCAGGCTATAGATTTTTGCACTGTCATTTCTTCTGGTGCTTCTGGTCATCACCATATGGCGACTATCGGAGCTGAAGGTGACTAAGTCAAAATGGGAAATAATGGCTCTTTCCAGCCATGACCCGTCGTTCTTCTTACCATAGATTTTCGCTTTTCCACGCATGCTGGTGGTCACCACATGGCGGCTATCGGGGCTGAATTTGGCTGTGCAGAGAATGCCATCATGTTGAATGATGGCTTTTTCTGCCCATGACCCATCGTCCATTTGGCCATAGATTTTCGCCCTGTGATCTTCACTGGCGGTCAGAACATAGCGACCATCTTTGCTGAAGGTGGCAAAATGGACCTCATCATCATGAGAAATAGTGGCTTTTTCTTCCCATGATCGTTCGTCCTTCTTGCCATAGATTTTCGCTTTGCCGTCGCTATTACCGTAGGTCAACACATGGCAGCTATCGGGGCTGAAGGTGGCTGAGCAGACCCAGTATCTGTGGCAAATAGTGGCTTTTTCTTCCCATGATCGTTCGTCCTTCTTGCCATAAATTTTCGCCTTGCCATCCATGCCAGCGGTCACTACATAGCGGCTATTGGCACTGAAGGTGACAAATCTGACTTGTCTGTCATGGGAGATAGTGCCTTTTGCTACCCACGATTCATCGCTCTCCTTGCCATAGATTTTACAGGTTCTGGAGTCACAGGCGATCACCAGGTGGCGTCCATCGGCGCTGAAGGCAGCTAAGTCCTCTAAAGTGTTACAGGGGATGCTGGCTTTAGTCTCTAATTTAAATGTTTTACATTGACACGTCAGTTTAGTGAGAGTGGAAAAGAACAAAGCGGGAAAGTGAATACTTTCCTGGCGGTCCATGATTGACTTGATTAATGCTTCATCCTTTGTAAAACGCTTTAACCATTTCTGGAGTTCATCTTTATCTTTTGTAGCGACGATTCTCTTTAGACGAGTCTGGTGTGATGAAGGCAGCCGACGATACCATGCCCTTGCCATGGCATCATCATTTTCGAGCCTGTTGTTAATGGATGAATTTACCCGTCTTAAATGGGCAATATCACGAGCCTGCAAATAAGTAAAAATTTTGGATTGAATATCCTCGGGTAAATAGAGCAATAATGAAAACTCATGCTTGTCACGTTCAATGACGTTCTTGCCCATAGTGTTACCACTTGGTGTATCTGATGATGATTGAACAGGTGTTGATGGGCGTGGAGTAATATTGCAGGAGCTGCTATTTGAGCAATCCATAGTTCCTTTTCCATGGTTGTTATTTATCCCTGGTTGGCACGGATATTCAAAATTGATTCTGCAGCTTAGAGTCGGTTTTAGTAGGAAAGTTCACAATAAGTACCTAACCAGTTGGTTTCGCATATTCTGGACGGCGGCTTTTTCCACCCTTCTGCGTTCCAACTCTGGTTGCGTAGCTATGGCTACGCGCCCGTCGTTGCGCCTTGAAGGATGAAAAAATCCACTCGCCAGAATATGCGAAACCAACTGGCCAGGTACTTAACAACACGCTTCGTTTAGGAACGAGTTGTAATTATGCGACAACTTCTAACCACAGGATTGACAGCAAACAATCAGTCATCAATCCGTAGTTCAGTGATTTTCGCTGTGTTATCGCCATGGATGGTCAACACATGGCCATTGATGCTGAAGGTGGCTGATACGAGTCCACCAGGATGGGAGCTGGTGGCTTTTTCTCCCCATGATCCATCGCTGTTCTGACCATAAATTTTCACTGTTCTATCGAAACTGGCAGTGACCACATGGCGGCCATCGAGACTAAAGGTGGCTAATCTAATATCGTCATCATTGGAGATGATGGCTTTTTCTTTCCATGATCCATTGATCGTCAGGCCATGGATTTTCACCGTGTTATCTATACCGCAGGTGATGACATGACGGCTATCGGGGCTGAATGTGGCATAGTAAACACCCATGTTATGGGAAATGATGGCTTTTTCTTCCCATGATCCATCGTCCTTCTCGCCATAGATTTTCGCTTTGCCATCTAAACTGGCGGTCACCACATGGCGGCTATCGGCGCTGAATTTGGCTGACCAGATGCTATTGTCATGGGTAATGACGGCTTTTTCTTTCCATGATCCGTCTTTATCCTGGCCAGAGATTATCACCTTGACATTGTCAGTGAAGATCATTAAATAGCGACTATCGGGGCTGAATTTGTCTAAGTTAACCTTTCCATTGTGGGGAATGATGGCTTTTTCTTCCCATGATCCATCGGCATCCAGTCTATAGATTTTTGCACTGCCATTTTTTCTGGTGATCAACACATGGCTACTATCGGAGCTGAATTGGACTGAGACAAAATGGGGAATAATGGCTTTTTCCAACCATGACCCGTCGTTCTTCTTGCCATAGATTTTCGCTTTGCTATCCAGGCTGGTGGTTATCACATAGTGGCTATCGGGGCTGAAGGTGGCTGTGTAGACAGTGTCATCATGTGGAATGATGGCTTTCTCTGCCCATGACCCATCGTCACTCTGGCCATAGATTTTTGCCCTGTGATCGCGACCGGTGGTTACTACACAGCGACCATCTTTGCTGAAGGTGGCAAAATGGACCTCATCATCATGGGAAATAGTGGCTTTTTCTTCCCATGAACGTTCGTCCTTCTTGCCATAGATTTTCGCTTTGCCGTCGTCACTGTAGGTCAACACATGGCGGCTATCGGGGCTGAAGGTGGCTGATTTGACCCGCTGATCATGGGAAATAGTGGCTTTTTCTTCCCATGATTGTTCGTCCTTCTTGCCATAAATTTTCGCCTTGCCATCCATGCCAGCGGTCACTATATAGCGGCTATTGGCGCTGAAGGTGACTGATCTGACTTTCTCATCATGGGAGATAGTGCCTTTTGGCAGCCATGATTCATTGCTCTCCTGATCATAGATTTTACAGGTTTTAGAGTCACAGGCGATCACCAGGTGGCGTCCATCGGCGCTGAAGGAAGCTAAGTCCTTTAAAGTATTACAGGGGATTGTGGCTTTAGTCTCTAATTGAAATGCTTTACATTGACACATCAGTTTAGTGAGAGTGGAAAAGAATAAAGCAGGAAAGTGAATACTTTCCTGGCGGTCCATGATTGAATTGATTAATGCTTCATCCTTTGTAAAACGCTTTAACCATTTCTGGAGTTCATCTTTATCTTTTGTAGCGACAATTGTCTCTAGACGAGTCCGGTGTGATGGAGCCAACTGGCGATACCACGCCCTTGCCATTGCATCATCATTTTCGAGCCTGTTGTTAATGGATGAATTTACCCGTCTTAAATGGGCAATATCACGAGCCTGCAAATAAGTAAAAATTTTGGATTGTATATCCTCGGGTAAATCGAGCAATAATGAAAACTCTTTCTTGTCATGCGCAATGACTTCCCTGCCTGCGTTGGTTCCACTTGGTGTATCTGATGGAGGTTGGTCTGTTGTTGATGAGCGTGGAGTAATATTGCAGGAGCTGCTATTTGAGCAATGCATAGTTCGTTTTCCATGGTTGATATTTATCCCTGGTTAGCAAGGATATTCAAAATTGAGTCTGCAGCTTAGAGTCTGTTTTAGTAGGAAAGTTCACAATAAGTTATTGAGAGTCATGAATCAAAAGAGGCGACACATAATAGCCTGAAACAGGGAGTATTCATTCATTCCTAGTTCAGTGATTATCGCCGTGCACGCGCTATGGGTGGTCAACAAACGGTCATCGGTGCAGAGGATGGCTGATCCGACAAAACCAGGATGGGAACTGGTGGCTTTTTCTTCCCATGATCCATCGCTATTTTGACCATAAATGTTCACTGTTCCATCGTAACCGACAGTGACCACATAGCGGCCATCGGCACTAAAGGTTGCTAAGCTAATACCCTTATCATGGGAGATGATGGCTTTTTCTCTCCATGATCCATCAATCTTCAGGCCATGGATTTTCACCGTTAAATCTTCACTGCAGGTGATGGCATGACGGCAATCCGGGCTGAATTCGGCAAAGTAGACACTTTTGCTATGGGAAATGATGGCTTTTTCTTCCCATGATCCATCGTCCTTCTTGCCATAGATTTTCGCTTTGTAATTTAAACTGGCGATCACCAGATGGCGGCTATCGGCGCTGAATTTGGCTGAGCAGTCACTCAGGTAATCGGAGATGCTGGCTTTTTCTTGCCATGATCCGTCTTTATCCTGGCCAGAGATTATCACCTTGCCATCGTCACTGGAGGTTATTAAACAGCGATTATCGAGGCTGAATTTGACTGAGTTGACCTCTGCATTGTGGGAAATGATGGCTTTTTCTTGCCATGATCCATCAGCATCAAGTCTATAGATTTTTGCACTGCCATTTCTTCTGGTGATCACCACATGGCGACTATCGGAGCTGAATTGGACTGAGACAAAATGGGGAATAATGGCTTTTTCCAGCCATGCCCCGTTGTTCTTCTTGCCATAGATTTTCGCTTTGCTATCCAGGCTGGTGGTTATCACATAGTGGCTATCGGGGCTGAAGGTGGCTGTGTAGACAGTGTCATCATGTGGAATGATGGCTTTCTCTGCCCATGACCCATCGTCACTCTGGCCATAGATTTTTGCCCTGTGATCGCAACTGGTGGTTACTACACAGCGACCATCTTTGCTGAAGGTGGCAAAATGGACCTCATCATTATGGGAAATAGTGGCTTTTTCTTCCCATGAACGTTCGTCCTTCTTGCCATAGATTCTCGCTTTGCCGTCGTCACTGTAGGTCAACACATGGCGGCTATCGGGGCTGAAGGTGGCTGAGCGGACCCAGTGACTGTGGCAAATAGTGGCTTTTTCTTCCCATGATCGTTCGTCCTTCTTGCCATAAATTTTCGCCTTGCCATCCATGCCAGCGGTCACTACATAGCGGCTATTGGCACTGAAGGTGACAAATCTGACTTGTCTGTCATGGGAGATAGTGCCTTTTGCTACCCACGATTCATCGCTCTCCTTGCCATAGATTTTACAGGTTCTGGAGTCACAGGCGATCACCAGGTGGCGTCCATCGGCGCTGAAGGCAGCTAAGTCCTCTAAAGTGTTACAGGGGATGCTGGCTTTAGTCTCTAATTTAAATGTTTTACATTGACACGTCAGTTTAGTGAGAGTGGAAAAGAACAAAGCAGGAAAGTGAATACTTTCCTGGCGGTCCATGATTGACTTGATTAATGCTTCATCCTTTGTAAAACGCTTTAACCATTTCTGGAGTTCATCTTTATCTTTTGTAGCGACAATTGTCTCTAGACGAGTCCGGTGTGATGGAGCCAACTGGCGATACCACGCCCTTGCCATGGCATCATCATTTTCGAGCCTGTTGTTAATGGATGAATTTACCCGTCTTAAATGGGCAATATCACGAGCCTGCAAATAAGTAAAAATTTTGGATTGTATATCCTCGGGTAAATCGAGCAATAATGAAAACTCATTCTTGTCACGTACAATAACGTTCTTGCCCGTAATGGTACCTCTTGGTGTATCTGATGGAGATTGACCTGGTGTTGATGGGCGTGGAGTAATATTGCAGAAGCTGCTATTTGAGCAATCCATAGTTCCTTTTCCATGGTTGTTATTTATCCCTGGTTGGCAAGGATATTCAAAATTGATTCTGCAGCTTAGAGTTGGTTTTAGTCTGAAAGTTCACACTATTGATGTATGCGTAACCAATAAGAAAACAGGGCTTTGATCCGCGAAATATTCATTCATTCATCCACCCATCCATCCATCTTTAGTTCCGTGATTTTCGCCGTGTTATCGGTATGGATGGTCAACACATGGCCATCGGCGCTGAAGATGGCTGACCTGATCCTGCAACCATGGGAAATGGTGGCTTTTTTTTGCCATGATCCATCACTTACCTGACCATAAATTTCCGATGTTTTTTCGTCACTGGCAGTGACCACATGGCGGCCATCAAAGCTAAAGACTGCTGATCTGATTCCCAAACCGTGGGAAATGGCCGTTTTTTCTTGCCATGATCCATCGTCCTTCAGGCCGTTGATTTTCACCTTTCTATCATAACTGCAGGTCATCACATGGCGGCTATCGACACTAAAGGCTGTTGATCTAATTTCCAAATAGTGGGAAATGGTCTTTTTTTGTTTCCATGATACATCGTCCTTCTGGCTATAGATTTTCGCTTTGCCAGGGAAACAGGAGGTGATTAGATGGCGGCTATCGGGGCTGAAGGTAGCTGAATTGAACTGATCATCATTAGAAGTGGTGGCTTGTCTTTTCCACGATCCATCGTCCTTCTGGCCATAGATTTTCACCCTGCCATCACAGGTGCAGGTCATCATACGTCGGCTATCGGGGCTGAAGGTGGCTGATCTGATGCTATACCCATGGTATTTGCTGGCTTTTTCTTTCCATGATCCATCGGCCTCCAGACCATAGATTTTCGTCTTACAATCTTCACTGCAGGTCACCACATGGCAGCTATCGGGGCTGAAGGTGGCTGACCGGACCCAATCATTATGACAGAGAGTGGCTTTTTCTTCCCATGAACCACCGGCCTCCAGGCCATAGATTTTCACCTTGTTATTGGTACTTCGGTTCAATACATGGCAGCCATCGGCGCTGATCTTGGCTGAGTATAAGGAGTTGTCTCGGGAAATAGTCGCTTCTTCCCATGATCGTTCGTCCTTCTTACCATAAATTTTCGTCTTGCACTTTCTACTGGTTGTCACTACGTAACGGTCATCGGCACTAAAGGTGATCGATTCGACAGCGGAATCATGGCAGATAGTGCCTTTTGCTTGCCATGTTCCATCGCTCTCCCGACCATAGATTTTAAAGATTTTGGAGTCACAGGCGATCACCAGGTGGCGGCCATCGGCGCTGAAGGCAGCTAAGTCCTTTGAACTGCTACAGGGGATGCTGGCTTTAGTCTCTAATTTAAATGTTTTACATTGACACATCAGTTTAGTGAGAGTGGAAAAGAACAAAGCAGGGAAGTGAATACTTGCCTGGCGATCCATGATGGACTTGATTAATGCCTCATCTTTTGTAAAACGCTGCAACCATTTCCGGAGTTCATCTTTATCTTTTGTAGCGACGATTGTCTTTAGACAAGTCTGGTTTGATGAAGCCAACTGGCGATACCATGCCCTTGCCATGGCATCATCATTTTTGAGCCTGTTGTTAATGCATGAATTTGCCCGTGCTAAATGGGCAATATCACGAGCCTGCAAATAAGTAAAAATTTTGGATTGTATATCCTCGGGTAAATCGAGCAATAATGAAAACTCATTCTTGTCACGTTCAATGACTTCCCTGCCTGCATAGGTACCACTTGGCGGCCCTGTTTGAGATTGCTCTGCTGTTGATGAGCGTAGAGTAATATTGCAGGAGCTGCTATTTGAGCAATGCATAGTTCCTTTTCCATGGTTGTTATTTATCCCTGTTTGGCAAGGATATTGAAAATTGATTCTGCAGCTTAGAGTCGGTTTTAGTAGGAAAGTTCACAATATTGATGTAAGCGTAACCAATAATAAGTAACTGGTTAGGTGCTTAAAACAGGACTTTGATCCAGGAAATTGTTGAAGTCGTGGCCGGTTTTCCGGTGCGTTCGAACTATCATGCCTGGCAGGTGTTGCAGAATAATAATGTGAGGCTGGGCTGGTAACAGCAATCATTCATTCAAACTTAGTTCAGTGATGCTCGCCGTTGCGTTGTGGATGGTCAACAAATGGTCATCAGTGCTGAGGGTGGCTGATTGGATAACACCAAGATGGGAAATGGTAGCTTTTTCTTTCCATGATCCATCGCTGTTCTGGCCAAAAATTTTCACTGTTCCAACGTAACTGACAGTGACCACATGGCGGCCATCGACAGTGAAGGTTGCTAATGTAATAACCCTTCGATGGGAGATGATGGCTTTTTCTCTCCATGATCCATCAATCTCCAAGCCATGGATTTTCACCGTGTAATCAGGACTGCAGGTGATGAGATGACGGCTATCGGGGCTGAATGTGGCAGAGTAGACACTTTCTTTATGGGAAATGCTGGCTTTCTCTTCCCATGGTCCATCGTCCTTTTTGCCATAGATTTTCGCTATGCCATCTAAACTGGCGGTCATCACATGTCGGCTATCGGCGCTGAATTTGGCTGAACAGACACTTAGGTAATGGGAAATAGTAGCCTTTTCTTTCCATGATCCGTCTTTATCCTGGCCATAGATTATCGCCTTGCCATCGTCACTGGTGGTCATTAAATAGCGACTATCGGGGCTGAATGTGGCTGAGTTGACCTCTCCATTGTGGGAAATGATGGCTTTTTCTTTCCATGATCCATCGGCATCAAGTCTATGGATTTTTGCACTGCCATTTCTTCTGGTGGTCACCAAATGGCGATTATCGGAGCTGAAGATGGCTGAGACAAAATGGGAAATAATGGCTTTTTCTTCCCATGATCCATCGTCCTTCTTGCCATAAATTTTCGCAGTGTCATTTCCACAGACGGATACCACATAGCGGCCATCGGTGCTGAAGTTGGCTGATTTGGCCCAGTCATCGTGGGAAATAGTGGCTTCTTCTTGCCATGATCGTTCGTCTTTCCTGCCATAGATCTTCGACTTGCCGTCTGCACTGGCGGTTACTACATAGTGACTATCGATGCTGAAGGTGGCTAAGTAGATCTCTTCGTTATGGGAAATGATGGCTTCTACTTCCCATGAACCATCGTCCGTCAGGCCATAGATTTTCGCCTTGGCGTCGTTACTGCAGGTCAACACATGGCGGCTATCGGGGCTGAAGGTGGCTGAGCGGACCCAGCGATTATGGGAAATAGTGGCTTTTTCTTCCCATGATCGATTGTCTTTCTTGCCATAAATTTTCGCCTCGCCATCCATACCAGCGGTCACTACATAGTGGCTATTGGCACTGAAGGTGACTGATCTGACATAGTTATTATGGGAGATAGTGCCTTTTGCTACCCATGATCCATCGCTCTCCTGGCCATAGATTGTACAGGTTTTGGGGACACGGGAGATCACCAGGTGGCGTCCATCGGCGCTGAAGGCAGCATAGTGCTTTGAACTTTCACAGGGGATGGTGGCTTTAGTCTCTAATTTAAATGCTTTACATTGATACATCCGTTTAGTGAGAGTGGAAAAGAACAAAGCAGGAAAGTGAATACTTGCCTGGCGGTTCATGATTGACTTGATTAATGCCTCATCCTTTGTAAAACGCTGCAACCATTTCCGGAGTTCATCTTTATCTTTTGTAGCGACAATTGTCTTTAGAAGAGTCTGGTGTGATGAAGCCAACCGGCGATACCATGCCCTTGGCATTGCATCATCATTTTTGAGCCTGTTGTTAATGGATGAATTTACCTGTGTTAACTGGGCAATATCACGAGCCTGCAAATAAGTAAAAATTCTGGATTGTATATCCTCGGGTAAATCGAGCAATAATGAAAACTCATTCTTGTCACGTTCAATGACTTCCCTGCCTGCATAGGTAGCACTTGGCGGCTCTGTTTGAGATTGATCTGGTTTTGATGAAAGTCGATCATCAATACAGGAATTGTTATTTATGCAATCCATTGTTTGTTATTCCATTGTTGTTATTTATCCCTGGTTGGCGAGGATATTCAAAATTGATTCTGCAGCTTAGAGTCGGTTTTAGTAGGAAAGTTCACAATAATCTTTAGCGCAACAGGGAGTTAGAAAGTTCGATTGGTATGGCTGGGCTAGTAACGGCAATCATTCATACTTAGTTCAGTGATGTTCGCCGTGTCCGTGCCATGGATGGTCAACAAATGGTCATCGGCGCTAAGGGTGGCTGATCGGATAGTACCAGGATGGGAAATACTGGCTTTTTCTTCCCATGATCCATCGCTGTTCTGACCATAAATGTTCACTGTCCCTTCGAGACTGACAGTGACCACATGGCGGCCATCGGCACTAAAGGTTGCTATTGTAATGCCCCTATCATAGGAAATGTTGGCTTTTTCTCTCCATGATCCATCGATCTCCAGGCCATGGATTTTTACCGTTAAATCTTCACTGCAGCTGATGGCATGGCGGCAATCGGGGCTGAATGAGACATAGTAGACACTTTCGTTATGGGAAATGATAGCTTTTTCTTCCCATGATCCATCGTCCTTCTTACCATAGATTTTCGCTTTGAAATCTAGACTGGCGGTCACCAGATGGTGGCTATCGGCGCTGAATTTGGCTGAGCAGTCACTCAGGTAATCGGAAATGATGGCTTTTTCTTGCCATGATCCGTCTTCATCCTGGCCAGAGATTATCGCCTTGCCATCGTCACTGGAGGTTATTAAACAGCGACTATCGGGGCTGAATGTGACTGAATTGACCTCTGCATTGTGGGAAATGATGGCTTTTTCTTGCCATGATCCATCGGCATCCAGTCTACAGATTTTTGCACTGCCATTTCTTCTGGTGATCACCACATGGCAACTATCGGAGCTGAAAGTGACTGAGACACAATGGGAAATAATGGCTTTTTCCAGCCATGACCCATCGTTCTTCTTATCATAGATTTTCGCTTTGCTGCCCAGGCCTTCAGTCACCACATAGCGGCTATCGGGGCTAAAGGTGGCTGAGTAAATGTCATCATGTGGAATGACGGCTTTTTCTGCCCATGACCCATCGTCACTCTGGCCATAGATTTTTGCACTGTGATCCCAACTGGTGGTTACTACATAGCGACCATCTTTGCTGAAGGTGGCAAAATCGACCCAATTATCATGGGAAATAGTGGCTTTTTCTTCCCATGATCGTTCGTCCTTCTTGCCGTAGATTTTTGCTTTGCCGTCGTTACTGTAGGTCAACACATGGCGGCTATCGGGGCTGAAGGTGGCTGAGCGGACCCAGTAACTGTGGGAAATAGTGGCTTTTTCTTCCCATGATTGTTCGTCCTTCTTGCCATAAATTTTCGCCTTGCCATCCATGCCAGCGGTCACTACATAGTGGCTATTGGCACTGAAGGTGACAAATTTGACTTGCCTATCATGGGAGATAGTGCCTTTTGCTACCCATGATTCATCGCTCTGCTGGCCATAGATTTTACAGGTTTCAGAGTCAAAGGCGATCACCAGGTGGCGTCCATCGGCGCTGAAGGAAGCTAAGTCCTCTGAACTATGGCAGGGGATGGTGGCTTTAGTCTCTAATTTAAATGCTTTACATTGACACATCAGTTTAGTGAGATTGGAAAAGAACAAAGCAGGAAAATAAAAACACGCCTGACGATCCATGATTGACTTGATTAATGCCTTATCCTTTGTAAATCGGCTCAACCAATTCTCGAGTTGATCTTTATTTTTTGCAGTGAGGATTATTCCCGTAATGGCCTGGCGTGATGAAGCAATCTGGCGATACCACGCCCTTATCATTGATGCATCTTTTTTAAGCGTGTTGTAAATGCATGAATTCACCTGTGTTAAACGGGCAATATCACGAGTCTGCAAATAGCTATAAATTTTGGATTGTATTTCAATGGGTAAATCAAGCAATAATGAGAGCTCATTCTTGTCACGAACAAATACCTCCCTGCGCGTGCTGATTCCAATTTGTGTCCCTGATTGAGATTGAACGGGTGTTGTTGCAAGTGCATCACTAATACCAGAATTACTCTTTATGCAATCCATAACTCGTTTTCCATTGTTATTGTTTATCCCGCAAGGATATTTAAAATTGATTCCGCAGCCTAGGAGCCTGACCGAGAATAGACTGCCCTACTGCGGCGGCAGCAAATTGGTCTGAAAATCCGCTTTTGTTCGTCAAATAGCTCGCTATTCTCCTCACAAAACCGAATTTTCATCCTCAATTTTCTGCCGTCCTCGCTACGGGCGCTATTCTCGGTCAGGCTCCTAGCAGCCTGTCGGACTTAAGACTGTCCTACACGGCAACTGCTCCTGCGTTGCTCTAGCTCCTGCATCCATGCAGTCGTGCGGTTGCAATAAATTGGTCTAAAAATCTCTGTTTCTTCGTCAAATAGCTCGCTATTCTCCTCAGAAACAGAGATTTTTATCCTCAATTTCTTGCAATCCTCGCTACGGACGCTTAAGTCCGACAGGCTGCTAGAGTTGGTTTTAGTATGAAAGTTCACAATAACAACTCGCTTCGTGTAGGAACGAGTTGTAATTATGTGACAACTTCTAACCACAAGATTGACAGCAAATAATCAGTCATACATCCATCCGTAGTTCAGTGATTTTTGCTGTGTTAATGCCATGGATGGTCAACACAAGGCCATCGGCGCTGAAGATAGCTGATCTGATACTACTAGGATGGGAAATGGTGGCTTTTTCTTGCCAGGATCCATCGCTTACCTGGCCATAAATTTTCGCCGTTTTATCAATACTGGCGGTGACCACATGGTGGCTATCGACGCTAAAGGTTGCTGATCTTATATCCTTGTCATGAGAGATGATGGCTTTTTCTTGCCATGATCCATCGCCCTTCCGGCCATAGATTTTCGCCTTGTTATCTTCACCGCAGGTGATTAGATAGCAACTATCGGCGCTGAATGTGGCTAACCAGACTCTGTCATCATGGGAAATGATGGCTTTTACTTCCCATGATCCATTGTCTTTCTGGCCATAGATTTTCGCCTTGCCATCGTAACTGTGGCTCACCACATGGCGGCTATCGGGGCTGAAGCAGGCTGAATTGACACGATTCTCATGGGAAAAGATGGCTTTTTCTTCCGATGATCCATCGTCCTCCAGGCTATGGATTTTCACAGAGTGATCGCGACGGGTGGTCACCACATAGCGGCCACTGGCGCTGATAGCG
This sequence comes from Endozoicomonas sp. ALD068, assembly GCF_049310145.1. Lineage (NCBI taxonomy): Bacteria > Pseudomonadati > Pseudomonadota > Gammaproteobacteria > Oceanospirillales > Endozoicomonadaceae > Endozoicomonas > Endozoicomonas sp. ALD068. Next base: position 3,852,865 of record NZ_JBLYNU010000004.1, on the reverse strand, counting down.
GCTGAGAGGACCCAGCAATCATGGGAAATAGTGGCTTTTTCTTGCCATGACCCGTCGGCCTCGATGCTAAAGATTTTTACCTTGTTATTTTCGCCGCAGGTGATCACATGGCGACTATCAGCGCAGAAGCCAGCTGAGAAGGCCCAGTCGTCGTGGGAAATAATGGCTTTTTCTTCCCATGATCCATCGACCCTCTGGCTATAGATTTTCGCTTCGCCATCACTGCTGCGGGTCAACACATGGCGGCTATCGGGGCTGAAGGTGGCTGATTTGACATCTTGATCATGGAAAATAATGGCTTTTTCTACCCATGACCCATCGTCCCTCTGGCCGTAAATTTTCGCCTTGCCATCGCCACTGGCGGTTACTACATAACGACTATCGTTGCTGAAGGTTGCTGAGTTGACCCAGTTATTATGGGAAATAGTGGCTTTTTCTTCCCATGATCCATCGTCCTTCTTGCCATAGATTTTCGCCTCGCCATCCTTACTGGCGGTCACTACATAGCGGCCATTGGCGCTGAAGGTGGACGAAATGATACTGCCATAATGGAGGACAGTGCCTTTTTCTGTCCAGGATCCATCGCTCTCCCGGCCATAGATTTCCAGCGTATCATTATCACTGGCGATCGCCATACAGCGGCCATCGGCGCTGAAGCTGGCTGAGTTCAGCTTACCATTACCTGGGAGGTTGGCTTTTGTCTCTAATTCGAATGTTTTACATTGAGACATCAGTTTAGTGAGAGTGGAATAGAACAGAGCAGGAAAATAAATACTCGTTTGGCGATCCATGATCGACTTGACTAATGCCTTATCCTCTGTGAAACGGCTTAACCAACCTTCGAGTTGATTTTTATCTTTTGCCATAACGATTGTCTTTATCAGAGCCTGGTGTGATGGAGCAATCTGGCGATACCACGCCTTTATCATTGATGCATCTTTTTTGAGCGTGTTGTAAATGCATGAATTCACCTGTGTTAAACGGGCAATATCACGAGTCTGCAAATAAGTATAAATTTTGGATTGTATTTCAAAGGGTAAATCGAGCAATAAAGAAAGCTCATTCTTGTCACGAACAAATACGTCCCTGCGCGTGCTGATTCCACTTGGTGTCCCTGATTGAGATTGAACGGGTGTTGATGAAAGTGCGTCACCAATACTGGAATGACTCTTTAGGCAATCCATAACTCGTTTTCCATAGTTATTATTTATCCCTCACTGGCAGGGATATTCAAAATTGATTCTGTAGCTTTGAGTCGGATTTCTTGAGAAAGTTCACAATAACAACTCGCTTCGAGGGTGTCGCAAAACTCTAACAACTCGTTCCTACGCTTTGAGGGTGTTGCAAAACCATTATGGGCGGCGAATTTTGGACTGATGGGTACTTTGCAAGCACTGTCGGAAAGCATGGTGATGAGCAGATGATAGCGAATTATGTGAAGAATCAGGGAAATGAGTACGACAAACTTCACTCAGATCATCAGCTTGCAATGTTTTGAGTTTGCACCAAGGATACCCCGCCCCCTGGCGGGGTTGTTCATTGCCCAGCTCTAGCTCCCCCAACAATTTCTCTGTGTCAAGCCCGTCAAAATGTCATTTGGCAAGCAGATCCTGCTGTTGGCTCAGCCATTGGTGGTAATCAGTGTCGTACAAGTTTTCCATAAATCACCTCCATTGCCCTACCACTCAGACACCGTTGAGTGGATACCAGTCTTCAGTCATTATTTGCTCATAGCTCCAGGGGCATTCGTCAGGAAAGCTATTGTTGTCGAGTTTTTTATGGACATAAATATTCATTTCTTTGATGGCTCCTTTTTTACCATCAACATACGCTTGTTTAAGGGAGTCTTTGATCCTTGACGTTAAACTAGGATTCTCTTTCACCAGTTTATTAATCTTAATTCTTGATCTAACTATGGTTTCCATCCAACCTTTAAGGACTCTATCTGTCGCTGTAGACTCCCTTAGTGCACTGGTCTGGTAATTACATTTAAGAAGATGAGTTATCAAAGTTGACAGGCGGTTCTCCAACTCGCGAAGGTCTTGCTTAAGGCTCAACTCTAAATCCTCAATCAGGTTTTCTAAATCCAACTGATTAAAGTTTTGAGTTTTCAACAGGGTTACTTGCTGACTCAGCCATTGATGATAATCAGTGTTATATAAGCTATTCATAAAAATACCTCCATTGACCTACCACTGTAGGCAAATAACAGAAGGGAAGCAAAATGAATTACCAGAGCACAGATGCCTTTGCCGGGGGGGGCCGTGGTTTTGGGCTGGTTAATTCGGCCATTGATGCCAACAGCACTTTTGCGACAGCCTCGCTCTGCGTGGGAATGCATACCTCCTCTGAAAAGCAGACTCTGCAGCGCGAGATGGGTATGGGTTCCTACGTTGTGACCCAGAGGGGCTAAAAGTATGGGAACCAGAGTTTTGCGACACCCACGCTTTGCGTAGGATGAGATTCGTACCAATGATGCAGTGCTTCTTGCAAACAAGGTTGACAGCCTTGTAACTGCAATGGCTGGTTTCAGTGCCCCACCTGCGGGTAACGCTCAGCTGTCACAGGATACTCGAAATCAAATCGATCCTGTAATCACGGCCAGTTGGCAAGGCGCATAACTTAAGTTGAGTTAAGCAATCTGCAATGATGGTAAGTTCTCTGAGCGGTACTTATCAGAAAACTGACTTCTACTTATTGATCATTTTCCCGAATCAAAGTCCTGTTTTCCTGTTAGTTTCACTGACATCAATGTTATGAACTTTCATGTTACAAACGACTCTAATCTGCAGAATCAATTTTGGATATCACTGCAACCAGCGGAAATAACAACTTTTAAGAAACGAACTATGGACCGCATAAGTAACCATTCTTGCCTTGGTGGGCCACTCTCACCAACCCCCGATCACTCTCAATCAGAGATTCAATCAGAGACACCCATTGCTAACACTATGGGTAGGGACGTCATTGTACGTGACAAGAATAAGCTTTCATTATTGCTCAATTTGCCCTTTGAAATACAATCCAAAATTTATAGTCATTTGCAGACCCGTGATATTGCCAATTTAATACGGGCAAATTCATACATGAACAAGACGCTCAAAAATGATAATTCAATGGCAAGGGCATGGTATCGCCGGTTTGCTTCATCACGCCAGGCTCTGATAAAAACAATCGTCACTGAAAAAGATAAGGATCAATTCTGGAATTGGTTGAGCCGGTTTACAATGGATAAGGCATTAGTCAAGTCAGTCATGGATCGTCACGGGAGTATTGACTTTCCTGCTCTGTTCTCTTTCACTCTCACTAAACTGATGATTGAATGCAAAACATTTATATTTGAGACAAAAGCCTCCCTCCTCAATAACGGCAGGATGAACTCTGCTACATTAAGTGCCGATGGCCACTATCTGGTGAGCGTCAGTGATAGTAAAACGGTGATAATCTTTGGTCGGGAGACCGATGGTTCATGGCAAGCAAAAGGTACTATCACCCATGATGGTCGTGTCACATCATTCATGCTCAGTAACGATGGCCACTATGTAGTGACCACCAGTGAAGATTGCAAGGCGAGAATCTATGGCAAGAAGGACGAACGATCATGGGAAGAAAAAGCCATCATTTCTCATGATAAACCTGTCATGTCAGCCACCTTCAGCGCCAAAGATCGCTATTTAGTGACCGCCAGTCACGATGGCAAGGCGAAAGTCTATGGCCTGGAAGACGATGAGTCATGGGCAGAAAAAGCCATCATTAGCCACGATTTTTTAACATCAGCCACCTTCAGCGACGATAGTCGCTATGTGGTGACCACCAGTCTGGATCACACAGCGAAAATCTATGGCAAAATGAACGATGGGTCATGGATAGTAAAAGCCATCATTTCCCATGACAATTCAGTCTGGTCAGCCAAATTCAGCGCCGATACCCGACATATAATCACCTGCTGTGAAGGTAACAGGATGAAAATCTGTGGCCTGGAGGACGATGGGACATGGGAAGAAAAAACCATCTTTTCCAATGAGGATCGTTTCTACTCTGCCACATTCAGCGCCGATAGCCGTCATATGGTAACCTCCGGTCAAGATGGCAGGGCGATAATCTATGGTCAGGAAGACGGATCATGGAACGAAAAAGCCACCATTTCTCATGATGATCGGGTCTACTCAACCACCTTCAGCCCCGATAACCGCTGTGTGATCACCCGCAGTGCAGATAATAAGGCGAAAATCTACGGCCTGAACGATAATGGATCATGGGAAGAGAGAGCTACCATTTCCCATCGTATGCCAATCATATCAGCAACCTTTAGCGCCGACAGCCGTCATGTGATGACCCACGGTGAAGACAGGAAGGTGAAAATCTATGGCCGCAAGTTTAATGGGTCCTGGGAAGAAAAAACCACCGTTTCCAATGGTATGTATATTAGATCAGCATCCTTCAGCGCCGATGGCAGCCATTTGGTCACTGCCAATAACGATAATGCGTCGGAATCTATTTATCACCAGTTTAGAAATACATTTTTTAGTTTATTGGCGCCGTTAGATTTTCATCTTGCTATTGTTTACGGTCAGGTAAGCGATGGGTCATGGAAAAAAAAAGCCACCATTTCCTATCCTAGAGGGATCGTGTCAGCCACCTTCAGCGTCGATGGCTATGTGTTAACCATCCATGAAGATCAGTCGGCGAAAATCACTGAACTAAGGATGGATGAATGACTGATACTTCTCAAACTCTTCCGGCTTCAATTAACGTTTAATCGGCAAATGGTTTTGGTGGGAGCAAGGGGACGAAACATTGTCCCGAATCAAAGTCCTGTTGAACTGTTAGTTTCACTGACATCAATGTTATGAACTTTCATGCCAGAGTTTTGCGACACCCACGCTTCGCGTAGGAACGAGTTGTAGGCATTATGCGACAACTTCTCACCACAGGGTTGACAGCAAACAATCAGTCATTCATCTGCAGTTCAGTGATTTTCACTGTTTTATCGCCATGAGTGGTCAATAGGTAGCCATCAGTGCTAAATCTGGCTGACACGATCGCACTATGATGGGAAATGATGGCTTTTTCTTCCCAGGATCCATCACTCTGCCGACCATAAATTTTCGCCGTTCCATCGGTACTGGCGGTGATCACATGGTGGCCATCGATGCTAAAGGTTGCTGATTTAATTTTCATAAGGTGGGATATGATAGCTTTTTCTCCCCAGCACCCATCGATCTTCCTGCCATAGATTTTCACGGTGTTATCATTACTGAGGGTGATCACATGGCGGCTATCGGGGCTGAATGTGGCTGAGTCGACACTTTCGTTATGGGAAATGATGGCTTTTTCTTCCCATGATCCATCGTCTTTCTTGCCATAGATTTTCGCTTTGCCATCTAAACTGGCGGTCACCACATGGCGGTTATCGGCGCTGAATGTGGCTGAGCATACACCCAGGTAATGGAAAATGGTGACTTTTTCTTCCCATGATCTTTCTTCGTTCTGGCCATAGATTATCGCTCTGCCATCATCACTGGCGGTCACCAAATTGCGGCTATCGGAGCTGAAGGTAACTGATTTGACCTCTTTATCATGGGAAATGATGGCTTTTTCTTCCCATGATCCATCGTCCTCCAGACCATGGATTTTCACCTTGCTATCGTAACCGGTCGTCACCAGACAGCGGCTATCGATGCTGAAGGTGACTGAGTGCACAAACTTGTCGTGGGAAATAATGGCTTTTTCTACCCACGATCCATCGTTATTCTTGCCGCAAATTATCGCTTTGCCTTTCAGGGTGGTGGTCACCAGAGAGTAACCATCGGCGCTGAAGGTGGCCGAATGGACTATAAAATCGTGGGGAATGATGGCTTTTTCTGCCCATGACCCATCGTCCCTCTGGCCATAGATTTTCGCCCTGTAATCTCCACTGGTGGTCGCCAGATAGCGACCGTCGACGCTGAAGGTGACTGAGCTGACCCATTTATCATGGGAAATAATGGCTTTTTCTTCCCATGATCCATCGTCTTTCTTGCCATAGATTTTCGCCTTGCCGTCTTTACTACAGGTCGCCACATGGAGGCTATCGGTGCTGAAGGTAGCTGATATGACCCACTGATCATGGGAAACAGTGGCTTTTTCTTCCCATGATTGTTCGTCCTTAATGCCATAAATTTTCGCCTTGCCATCCACTCCAGCGGTAACTACATAGCAGCTATCGTCACTGAAGGTGACCAATCTGATACGGTCATAATGGGAGATAGAGCCTTTTGCTTCCCATGATCCATCGCTGTTGTGGCCATATATATCCATCGTTTTATCATTCCTGAAGCTCAGCAGGTGGCGGCCATCGGCACTGAAGGCAGCGGAGTTGGACCTACCATCACAGGGGAGGCTGGCTTTTGTCTCTAATTTAAATGTTTTACATTGAGACATCAGTTTGTTGAGAGTGAAAAAGAACAGAGCAGGAAAATAAACACTTGGTTGGCGATCCGTGATTGACTTGACTAATGCCTCATCCTTTGTAAAACGCAGCAACCATTTCTGGAGTTCCTCTTTATCTTTTGTTGCGACAATTGTCTCCAGCAGAGTTTGGTGTGATGAAGCAAACTGGCGATACCATGCCCTTGCCATGGCATCATCATTTTTGAGCCTGTTGTTAATGTTTGAATTTGCCCGTGTTAACAGGGCAATATCACGAACCTGCAAATAAGTGAAAATTTTGGATTGTAGATTCTCGGGTAAATCGAGCAATAATGAAAACTCATTCTTGTGACGTACAATGACGTTCTTGCCCATAGTGGTACCACTTGGTGTATCAGATGGTGACTGACGTGGTGGTGTTGAGCGTGGGGTAATATTGCAGGAGCTGCTATTTGAGCAATCCATAGTTCGTTTTCCATGGTTGTTATTTATCCCTGGTTGGCAAGGATATTTAAAATTGATTCTGCAGCTTAGAGTGGGTTTCAGTGTGAAAGTTCACGATATTTGTTCAATTTCGGTTAGTTGGCTGGCAGGCATTGTCCGGTCTGCATATTGACGCTGATCTTCCCGTTTCTGGATAACGGGCTCTTTCATTTCTTTGGAATAGTGAGCCATAACAGCCTCTTGCTAAATGCTCTCAGTTATTGAGAGTCATGAATCAAAGGAGGCAACATCTATCTTGAAGCAGGGGGCTATCCTGTCGGGCAGGTGTTGCAGAAGAATAATGCAGATCTCGGTTAATGAGTGACAGCAAAGACTCATTCATTCATCTTTAGTTCAGTGATTTTCACCATTCCATCGGGATGGATCGTCAACACCAGATTATCGGCGCTGAAGGCGGCTGACAGGATCCCGGCATTATGGGAAATGATGGCTTTTTCTTGCCATGACCCATCGCTTGTCTGTCCATAAATTCTCGCCGTGCCATCTGCACTGGCGGTGATCAAGTGGCGGCCATCGATGCTAAAAGTTGTTGACATAATATTCCCATCATGGGAAATGGTGGTTTTTTCTTCCCAGGATCCATTGAGCTTCTGGCCATAGATTTTCACCGTGTAATCTTCATCGTGGGCGACCACATAGCGGCTATCGGGGCTGAATGTGGCTGAGTAGACTGTATTCTCATGGGGAAGGATGGCTTTTTCTTCCCATGATCCATCGTCCTTCAAGTCATAGATTTTCGCCGTGAAATCTTCACTGCAGGTCACCACCTGGCGGTTATCGGGGCTGAACAGGGCTGAGTAGACCCAACCATCATGAGAAATGGTGGTTTTTTCTGTCCATGATCCGTCTTTATTCAGGCCATAGATTACTGCCCTGCCATCATCACCAGCGGTCACCAAATAGCGGCTATCGGAGCTGAATGTGGCTGAGTTGACTTCTTTGTTGTGGGTAATGACAGCTTTTTCTTCCCACGATCCATCGGCCTCCAGGCCGTAGATTTTTACCTTGCGATCGTCACTGGTCGTCACCACATAGCGACCATCGGCACTGAAGCTGGCTGATTCAACAGAGTCTTCGTGGGTAATAATGGCCTTTTCTTCCCACGAACCATCATTCTTGATGCCATAGATTTTCACTTTGTTGTCCACGCCGGCGGTCACTACATTGCGACTATCAGCGCTGAAGGTGGCTGATGTGACGCACTCATCATGGGAAATAGTGGCTTTTTCTTCCCATGATTGTTCATCCTTCCTGCCGTAGATTTTCGCCTTGCCATCGAAGCTGGCGGTCACCACAAAGCGGTCGTCAACACTGAAGGTGACCGATGTGACACGATCATAGTGGCAGATGGTGCCTTTTGCCTCCCAGGATCCATTGCTCTCCCGGCCATAGATTTCCACCGTTTTATAATTCCTGTTGTTCGCCAGGTAGCAGCCATCGGCACTGAAGGTAGAGGAATCGATCCCACCATTACAGGGGAGGCTGGCTTTTGTCTCTAATTTAAATGTTTTACATTCAGACATCAGTTTGGTGAGCGTGGAAAAGAACAAAGCAGGAAAGTGAATACTTGCCTGGCGATCCATGATTGACTTGATTAATGCCTCATCTTCTGTGAAACGCTTTAACCATTTCTGGAGTTCATCTTTATCTTTTGTAGTAACGATTGTCTTTAGCAGAGCCTGGTGCGATGAAGCAAACTGGCGATACCACGCCCTTGCCATTGCAGCATCATTTTTGAGCCTGTTGTTAATGTGTAAATTTACCCGTGTTAACTGGGTAATATCATGAGCCCGCAAATAGGTAAAAATTCTGGATTCTATTCCCGGGGGCAAATGGAGCAATAATGAAAACTCATTCTTGTCACATTCAATGACGTCTCTGCCCGCAGAGATACCACTTGGCGTTCCTGGTCGAGATTCATCTGTTGTTGATGAAAGTGGACCACCAGTAAGGGCATCGCTATTTATGCAATCCATAGTTTGTTTTTCCGCTGCTATTATTTATCCCCGGCAGGCAAGGATATTCAAAATTGATTGTGCAGCTTAGAGTCGGTTTTAGTGTGAAAGTTCAAAAGATTGATCTAATCGTAACCAACCAGGAAAACGGGGCTTTGATCCGGGGAAATGATCAATCAGTAGAAAATGGGTTTTTGTCTTTCATCTTTAGTTGAGTGATTTGCACAGTATTGTTGCCATGGATGGTCAGCACATGGCCATCGGCGTTGATGGTGGCTGATACGATCCCACTTTGATCAGAAATGGTGGCTTTTTCTTTCCATGATCCGTCGCTTAACTGGCCATAAATTTTCGCCTTGCCATAAGAACCGGAGGTAAGCACATGGCGGCCATCGTCACTAAAGCCGAATGAATTAACATACTGATTATGGGAAATGATGGCTTTTTCTTCCCAGGATCCATTGACCTTCTGGCCATAGATTCTCATCCTGTCATTATTTCTACTGCAGATGATTAGATGGCGGCTATCGGGGCTGAATATAACTGGGAAGGCCTTATCGATATTGGCAATGATGGCTTCTCTTTTCCATGATCCATTGATGGCCTTCTGGCTATAGATTTTCGCTTCGCCATCGCGACTGCAGGTTACAAGATGGCGGCTATCGGGGCTGAAAGTGGCTGAGCTGACACTATCACCATGGGAAATGATGGTTCTTACTCTCCATGATCCATTGTCCTTCTTGCCGTAGATTGTCGCCGTACCATCGTCACTGGAGATCACCAAGTGGCGGTTATCGTCGCTGAATAGGGCTGAATTGACATTATTCATATGAATAATCGTTATTTGTTCCCATGATCCATCGGCCTTCAGGCGATGGATTTTCAGCTCCTGATCAGTGCTGACTGTCAGCACATAGTGGCCATCGGTGCTGAAGTCGGCTGACTTGAGACGATTATCATGGGAAATGATGGCTTTTTCTACCCATGACCCATCGTCCTGCTTGCCATAGATTTTTGCCTTGCCATCTACGCTGGCGGTCACCACATGGCGGTTATCGGCGCTGAAGGTGGCTGAGTCGACACAGCCGTCATGGGAAATAGTGGCTTTTTCTACCCATGAACCATCGTCCTGTTTGCTGTAAATTTTCGCCTTGCCATCTTTACTGGCAGTCACGACACAGCGGCCATCGGCGCTGAAGGTGGCTGAGTTGACACAGTCGTCATGGGAAATAGTGGCTTTTTCTACCCATGATCCATCGGCCTGCTGGCCATAAATTTTCGCCGCGCCATCTTTACTGGCGGTTATTGCATAGCGACCATCGGGGCTGAAGGTGGCGGATTTGACCCCGTCATCATGGGAAACAGTGGCTTTTTCTGTCCATGATCCATTGTCCTCCTGGCGATAGATTTTCAACGTTTCATTGTCAATGGCGATCATCATATGGTGGTCATCGGGGCTGAAGGCGGCATCGCTACCAGAGAAGGTGGCTTTGGTTTCCAGGTTAAATTTTTTACATTGAGACATCAGTTTAGTGAGAGTGCACAAGAACAGAGCAGGAAAATAAATACTCGGTTGGCGATCCATGACTGACTTGATTAATGCCTTATCCTTGGTAAAGCACGTCAACCAACCCTCGAGTTGATTTTTATTTTTTTCAGTGACGATTGTCTTTAATAGCGTCTGGTGTGATGAAGGAAACCGGCGAAACCACGCCCTTGCTATTGCAGTATCATTTTTGAGAGTGTCGTTAATGTATGAATTTACCTGTGCCAATTTGGCAATATCGTGGGCCTTCAAATAAGTAAAAATTTCGGATTGCATTTCCTCGGGCAAACTGAGCAATGGTGAAGGCTTTTTCTTGTTACGTACGATGATCTTCCTACCCTTAGCGGTACCACTTGCTCTTTCTGATCGGGATGGGTTCGCTGTTGATGAAAGTGAACCACAAAAACAGGAAAGGCTTTTTATGAAATTCATGGCTCGTTTCTCCATGGTTATTATTTAAATTTGGTTTGTGGGGGTATTTAAAATCGATTGTGCTACTTAGAGTCGGATTTAGTATGAAAGTTCAAGGCATTGATGTAAGCCTGACTAACAAGAAAACAAGACTTCGATTCGGGAAAATGATCAACAATTAGAAAGGGGGGTTCTGCCTTTAACAACTCGTTCCCACGCTCTGAGGGTGTCGCAAAACTCTCTCCGGCGTGGGAACGCGTTGACTCCCGTCATTGTCGGCTTCATTCTCGTCATTCCCGGCTTCATTCTCGTCATTCCCGCGAAGGCGGGAATCCACACTGACTCTCCACCAGAACCATACTGCCCGGTGTCCCCCTGGCCTTGTCATCCCCGAGAAGGCAGAGATCCACCGTTGGCGCTGGATTCCCGCCTTCGCGGGAATGACGACTTCAGTTCCCACGCAGGGACCCACAGGGCCTGAAAGCATAGGAACCAGAGTTTTGCGGCAGCCTCGCTTCGCGTGGGAACGAGTTGTTGGCATTATACGACAACTTCTCACCACAGGGTTGACAGCAATCAGTCATTTATTCATCTGCAGTTCAGTGATTTTCAGCGTGTTATCGCCATGAATGGTCAACACATGGCCACCGGTGCTGAAGCTGGCTGACACGATCGCACTATGATGGGAAATGATGGCTTTTTGTTCCCAGGAACCATCACTCTGCCGACCATAAATTCTCGCGGTTCCATCGGCACTGGCGGTGATCACATGGTGGCCATCGATGCTAAAGGTTGCTGAATTAACTTTCCTAAGGTGGGATATGGTCGCTTTTTCTCCCCAGCATCCATCGATCTTCCGACCATAGATTTTCACCGTGTTATCCTGACCGAGGGTGATCACATGGCGGCTATCGGGGCTGAATATGGCTGAGTCGACAAAACCGTCATGGGAAATGATGGCTTTTTCTTCCCATGATCCATCGTCCTTCTGGCCATAAATTTTCGCTTTGCGATCTAAACTGACGGTCACCACATGGCGGCCATCGGCGCTGAATGTCGCTGAGCAGACACTCAGGTTATGGGAAATGGTGACTTTTTCTTCCCATGATCCTTCTTGGTTCTGGCCATAGATTATCGCTCTGCCATCATCACTGGCGATTACCATATGGCGGCTATCGGAGCTGAAGGTGGCTGAGTTGATCCACTTATCGTGGGAAATAGTGACTTTTTCTTCCCATGATCCATCGGCCTCCAGGCTATAAATACTTGCCTTGCTACCTGCGATGGTCACCAGATGGCGACTATCGGAGCTGAAGGTGGAGCTGAAGGGGGCTGAGTCAACAAAGTCGTCATAGGAAATAATGGTTTTTTCCAGCCATGACCCATCGTCCTCCTGATCGCAAATTTTCACTTTGCCATCAAAACTGGTGGTCACCAGATAACGACCATCGGGGCTGAAGGTGGCTGAGCAGACTCGGTTGTCATGGAAAATAGTGGCTTTTTCTACCCATGACCCATCGTCCCTCTGGCCATAGATTTTCGCCCTGTGATCTCCACTGGTGGTCACTACATAGCGACCATCGACGCTGAAGGTGGCTGAGTTGACGAATTTATCATGGCAAATAGTGACCTTCTCTTCCCAAGATCGTTCGTCCTTTCTGCCGTAGATTTTCGCCCTGCCGTCATTACTACAGGTCGCCACATGGCGGCTATCGGTGCTGAAGGTGGCTGATATGACCCACTGATCATGGGAAACAGTGGCTTTTTCTTCCCATGATCGTTCGTCCTTCTTGCCATAAATTTTCGCCTTGCCATCCATTCCAGTGGTGACTGCATAGTGGCTATTGGCACTGAAGGTGATCGATACGACACTCATATAATGGGAGATAGTGCCTTTTGTTTCCCATGATCCATCGTTCTTGTGGCCATAAATATCCACCGTTTTTTTATCATTCCTGACGCTCAGCAGATGACGGCCATCGGCACTGAAGGTAGCGGAGTTTGTCCTGCCATGACAGGGAAGGCTGGCTTTTGTCTCTAATTTAAATGTTTTACATTCAGACATCAGTTTGTTGAGAGTGAAAAAGAACAGAGCAGGAAAATAAACACTCGTTTGGCGATCCATGATTGACTTGACTAAAGCCCCATCCTTTGTAAAACGCAGCAACCATTTCTGGAGTTCCTGTTTATCTTTTGTCGCGACAATTGTCTCCAGCAGAGCCTGGTGTGATGAAGCAAACTGGCGATACCATGCCCTTGCCATGGCATCATCATTTTTGAGCCTGTTGTTAATGTTTGAATTAGCCCGTGTTAACAGGGCAATATCACGAACCTGCAAATAAGTGAAAATTTTGGATTGTATATTCTCTGGCAAATCGAGCAATAATGAAAACTCATTCTTGTGACGTACAATGACGTTCTTGCCCATAGTGGTAGCACTTGGTGTATCAGATGGTGACTGACGTGGTGGTGTTGAGCGTGGGGTAATATTGCAGGAGCTGCTATTTGAGCAATCCATAGTTCGTTTTCCATGGTTGTTATTTATCCCTGGTTGGCAAGGATATTTAAAATTGATTCTGCAGCTTAGAGTGGGTTTCAGTGTGAAAGTTCACGATATTTGTTCAATTTCGGTTAGTTGGCTGGCAGGCATTGTCCGGTCTGCCTATTGACGCTGATCTTCCCGTTTCTGGATAACGGGCTCTTTCATTTCTTTGGAATAGTGAGCCATAACAGCCTCTTGCTAAATGCTCTCAGTTATTGAGCGTCATGAATCAAAAGAGGCAACATCCAACTTGAAGCAGGGGTCTATCCTGCTGGGCAGGAGTTGCAGAAGAATAATGTGGATCTGGGATAATGAGTGACAGCTGTTGATTATTCATCTGCAGTTCAGTGATTTTCATCATTCCATCGGGATGGATGGTCAACACCAGATTATCGGCGCTGAAGGTGGCTGACAGGATCCCGGCATTATGGGAAATGATGGCTTTTTCTTGCCATGCCCCATCGCTTGTCTGGCCATAAATTCTCGCCGTGCCATCTCCACTGGCGGTGATCACGTGGCGGCCATCGACGCTAAAAGTTGTTGACATAATACTCCCATCATGGGAAATGGTGGTTTTTTCTTCCCAGGATCCATTGAGCTTCTGGCCATAGATTTTCGCCGTGTAATCTTCATCGTGGGTGACCACATAGCGGCTATCGGGGCTGAATGTGGCTGAGTAGACCTTATCCTCATGGGGAAGGATGGCTTTTTCTTCCCATGATCCATCGTCCTTCAAGTCATAGATTTTCGCCGTGGAATCTTCACTGCAGGTCACCACCTGGCGGCTATCGGGGCTGAAGAGGGCTGAGTAGACCCAACCATCATGAGAAATGGTGGTTTTTTCTGTCCATGATCCGTCTTTATTCAGGCCATAGATTACTGCCCTGCCATCATCTCCGGCGGTCACCAAATAGCGGCTATCGGAGCTGAATGTGGCTGAGTTGACCTCTCCATTGTGGGTAATGATAGCTTTTTCTTCCCATGATCCATCGGCCTCCAGACCATAGATTTTTACCTTGTGATCTTCACTGGTCGTCACCACATAGCGACCATCGGCACTGAAGATGGCTGATTCAACAGAGTCTTCGTGGGTAATAATGGCCTTTTCTTCCCACGAACCATCATTCTTGATGCCATAGATTTTCGCTTTGTTGTCCATGCTGGCGGTCACCACATAGCGACCATCAGCGCTGAAGGTGGCCGTAGTGACTAAATAATCGTGGCGAATGATGGCTTTTTCTGCCCATGTCTCATCATCCCTCTGACCATAAATTTTCGCCCTGCCATCTGCGCTGGCGGTCACCACACAGCGGCCATCGGTACTGAAGGTAGCTGATGTGACCCAATCATCATGGGAAATAGTGGCTTTTTCTTCCCATGATCGTTCGTCCTTCCTGCCATAGATTTTCGCCTCGCCCTCATCGGTGGCAGTCAGCACATAACGACTATCGGTACTGAAGGTGACTGACATGACTTGGCCACAGTGGCTAATAGTACCTTTTGCTTCCCAGGATCCATCGCTCTCCCGGCCATAGATTTCCACCGTTTTATACATGGTGTTCACCAGGTAGCAGCCATCGGCACTGAGGGTAGAGGAATCGGTCCCACCATTACAGGGGAGGCTGGCTTTTGTCTCTAATTTGAATGTTTTACATTCAGACATCAGTTTGGTGAGAGTGGAAAAGAACAAAGCAGGAAAGTGAATACTTGCCTGGCGATCCATGATTGACTTGATTAATGCCTCATCCTCTGTGAAACGCTTTAACCATTTCTGGAGTTCATCTTTATCTTTTGTAGTAACGATTGTCTTTAGCAGAGCCTGGTGCGATGAGGCAAACTGGCGATACCATGCCCTTGCTATTGCAGCATCATTTTTGAGCTCGTTGTTAATGTGTAAATTTACCCGTGTTAACTGGGTAATATCATGAGCCCGCAAATAGGTAAAAATTCTGGATTCTATTCCCGGGGGCAAATGGAGCAATAATGAAAACTCATTCTTGTCACATTCAATGACGTCTCTGCCCGCAGAGATACCACTTGGCGTTCCTGGTCGAGATTCATCTGTTGTTGATAAAGATGAACCACCCATACAGGCATTGCTATTTATGCGATACATAGTTTGTTTTTCCGCTGCAATTATTTATCCTCGGCAGGCAAGGATATTCAAAATTGATTGTGCAGCTTAGAGTCGGTTTTAGTGTGAAAGTTCAAAAGATTGATCTAATCGTAACCAACTTGGAAAACGGGGCTTTGATCCGGGGAAATGATCAATCAGTAGAAAATGGGTTTTTGTCTTTCATCTTTAGTTGAGTGATTTGCACAGTATTGTTGCCATGGATGGTCAGCACATGGCCATCGGCGCTGAAGGTGGCTGAGTTGACACAGTCGTCATGGGAAATAGTGGCTTTTTCTACCCATGATCCATCGGCCTGCTGGCCATAAATTTTCGCCGCGCCATCTTTACTGGCGGTTATTGCATAGCGACCATCGGGGCTGAAGGTGGCGGATTTGACCCCGTCATCATGGGAAACAGTGGCTTTTTCTGTCCATGATCCATTGTCCTCCTGGCGATAGATTTTCAACGTTTCATTGTCAATGGCGATCATCATATGGTGGTCATCGGGGCTGAAGGCGGCATCGCTACCAGAGAAGGTGGCTTTGGTTTCCAGGTTAAATTTTTTACATTGAGACATCAGTTTAGTGAGAGTGCACAAGAACAGAGCAGGAAAATAAATACTCGGTTGGCGATCCATGACTGACTTGATTAATGCCTTATCCTTGGTAAAGCACGTCAACCAACCCTCGAGTTGATTTTTATTTTTTTCAGTGACGATTGTCTTTAATAGCGTCTGGTGTGATGAAGGAAACCGGCGAAACCACGCCCTTGCTATTGCAGTATCATTTTTGAGAGTGTCGTTAATGTATGAATTTACCTGTGCCAATTTGGCAATATCGTGGGCCTTCAAATAAGTAAAAATTTCGGATTGCATTTCCTCGGGCAAACTGAGCAATGGTGAAGGCTTTTTCTTGTTACGTACGATGATCTTCCTACCCTTAGCGGTACCACTTGCTCTTTCTGATCGGGATGGGTTCGCTGTTGATGAAAGTGAACCACAAAAACAGGAAAGGCTTTTTATGAAATTCATGGCTCGTTTCTCCATGGTTATTATTTAAATTTGGTTTGTGGGGGTATTTAAAATCGATTGTGCTACTTAGAGTCGGATTTAGTATGAAAGTTCAAGGCATTGATGTAAGCCTGACTAACAAGAAAACAAGACTTCGATTCGGGAAAATGATCAACAATTAGAAAGGGGGGTTCTGCCTTTAACAACTCGTTCCCACGCTCTGAGGGTGTCGCAAAACTCTCTCCGGCGTGGGAACGCGTTGACTCCCGTCATTGTCGGCTTCATTCTCGTCATTCCCGGCTTCATTCTCGTCATTCCCGCGAAGGCGGGAATCCACACTGACTCTCCACCAGAACCATACTGCCCGGTGTCCCCCTGGCCTTGTCATCCCCGAGAAGGCAGAGATCCACCGTTGGCGCTGGATTCCCGCCTTCGCGGGAATGACGACTTCAGTTCCCACGCAGGGACCCACAGGGCCTGAAAGCATAGGAACCAGAGTTTTGCGGCAGCCTCGCTTCGCGTGGGAACGAGTTGTTGGCATTATACGACAACTTCTCACCACAGGGTTGACAGCAATCAGTCATTTATTCATCTGCAGTTCAGTGATTTTCAGCGTGTTATCGCCATGAATGGTCAACACATGGCCACCGGTGCTGAAGCTGGCTGACACGATCGCACTATGATGGGAAATGATGGCTTTTTGTTCCCAGGAACCATCACTCTGCCGACCATAAATTCTCGCGGTTCCATCGGCACTGGCGGTGATCACATGGTGGCCATCGATGCTAAAGGTTGCTGAATTAACTTTCCTAAGGTGGGATATGGTCGCTTTTTCTCCCCAGCATCCATCGATCTTCCGACCATAGATTTTCACCGTGTTATCCTGACCGAGGGTGATCACATGGCGGCTATCGGGGCTGAATATGGCTGAGTCGACAAAACCGTCATGGGAAATGATGGCTTTTTCTTCCCATGATCCATCGTCCTTCTGGCCATAGATTTTCGCTTTGCGATCTAAACTGGCGGTCACCACATGGCGGCCATCGGCGCTGAATGTCGCTGAGCAGACACTCAGGTTATGGGAAATGGTGACTTTTTCTTCCCATGATCCTTCTTGGTTCTGGCCATAGATTATCGCTCTGCCATCATCACTGGCGATTACCATATGGCGGCTATCGGAGCTGAAGGTGGCTGAGTTGATCCACTTATCATGGGAAATAGTGACTTTTTCTTCCCATGATCCATCGGCCTCCAGGCTATAAATACTTGCCTTGCTACCTGCGATGGTCACCAGATGGCGACTATCGGAGCTGAAGGTGGAGCTGAAGGGGGCTGAGTCAACAAAGTCGTCATAGGAAATAATGGTTTTTTCCAGCCATGACCCATCGTCCTCCTGACCGCAAATTTTCACTTTGCCATCAAAACTGGTGGTCACCAGATAACGACCATCGGGGCTGAAGGTGGCTGAGCAGACTCGGTTGTCATGGAAAATAGTGGCTTTTTCTACCCATGACCCATCGTCCCTCTGGCCATAGATTTTCGCCCTGTGATCTCCACTGGTGGTCACTACATAGCGACCATCGACGCTGAAGGTGGCTGAGTTGACGAATTTATCATGGCAAATAGTGACCTTCTCTTCCCAAGATCGTTCGTCCTTTCTGCCGTAGATTTTCGCCCTGCCGTCATTACTACAGGTCGCCACATGGCGGCTATCGGTGCTGAAGGTGGCTGATATGACCCACTGATCATGGGAAACAGTGGCTTTTTCTTCCCATGATCGTTCGTCCTTCTTGCCATAAATTTTCGCCTTGCCATCCATTCCAGTGGTGACTGCATAGTGGCTATTGGCACTGAAGGTGATCGATACGACACTCATATAATGGGAGATAGTGCCTTTTGTTTCCCATGATCCATCGTTCTTGTGGCCATAAATATCCACCGTTTTTTTATCATTCCTGACGCTCAGCAGATGACGGCCATCGGCACTGAAGGTAGCGGAGTTTGTCCTGCCATGACAGGGAAGGCTGGCTTTTGTCTCTAATTTAAATGTTTTACATTCAGACATCAGTTTGTTGAGAGTGAAAAAGAACAGAGCAGGAAAATAAACACTCGTTTGGCGATCCATGATTGACTTGACTAAAGCCCCATCCTTTGTAAAACGCAGCAACCATTTCTGGAGTTCCTGTTTATCTTTTGTCGCGACAATTGTCTCCAGCAGAGCCTGGTGTGATGAAGCAAACTGGCGATACCATGCCCTTGCCATGGCATCATCATTTTTGAGCCTGTTGTTAATGTTTGAATTAGCCCGTGTTAACTGGGTAATATCACGAACCTGCAAATAAGTGAAAATTTTGGATTGTATATTCTCGGGCAAATCGAGCAATAATGAAAACTCATTCTTGTCACATTCAATGACGTCTCTACTCGCAGAGGTGCCACTTGGCGTTCCTGGTCGAGATTCATCTGTTGTTGATGAAAGTGGACCACCAGTGCGAGCATTGCTATTTATGCAATCCATAGTTTGTTTTTCCGCTGCTATTATTTATCCCCGGCAGGCAAGGATATTCAAAATTGATTCTGCAGCTTGGACTCGGTCTTAGTGTGAAAGTTCACAAGATTATCTAATCGTAACCAACAAGAAAACGGGGCTTTGATCTGTGAAAGTGATCAATCAGTAGCAAGCGGGTTTTTGTCTTTCATCTTTAGTTGAGTGATTTGCACAGTATCAACTCGTTCCCACGCTGGGACCCACAGGGCCTGAAAGCATGGGAACCAGGGTGTATTTATCATGGCAAATAGTGGCTTTTTCTTACCATAATCCACCGTCCTTCTTGCCATAGAATTTCACGGCCCAGACCCCCCGACTACATTACCCATACGCCAGTTATACCACGCGTCAGCCCCCAAGGCTGAATATACCAATGCTGCGAGGGCTCCCGGTATTGCAGCGCCTTTCAACGCTCTGACATGAAGTGAACCAGAGCAAAAACAACATCCCGCAAGAGCACTTACGCATATGACTGGGGTTATCGCAATAACTACAAGTCCAGTTCCGTACAATGCAATTATATTTGCCACAAAACCATCAGCGTTATATGAACCCCAAATATAGCTATAGTACTCCTGATCGGAGTGGTCATTGGAATGAACAATGTCCGAGAAAACACATGCATATCCGAGCATTATTACAAAGAGATAATTCTTCATTAGACGACCTCAGAATTCATTGATTCATGTTTCGAAAAAAATAGCGTTTAACTGGAAACTCGTAAATCTGGCTTGTACGAACCAGATATTGTCATCAGGGACCATCACATGGTGGTCATCGGGGCTGAATTTACAGAAGTCTAACCCAGCATCAAGCGGGAGGGTGACTTTTGCCTCTAATTCAAACGTTTTACATTCAAACATCAGTTTGGTGATGGCGGAAAGGAACAAAATTCCCTTATGAGGGAGGACGCTGGAATGCGACCAACAAAGATGTTGCAGAGCGTGATTCAGAGGGAATCGGGTCGGGGTTCTTTATTGAACAGTTCCGGCTACAGAAAGGCTAAAAGCAATGGAATTCACCATGACGAATCTCAGTTAATTAACTAGTCTGCCTGAACGGTCTGGTTCAGGAGGGTTTATGCTCAGAGCGGGTTTGAGTGTGCTGTTGTTTGTATTTTTGTTGTCTGGAGTCTTCTATAGTCATGGATGTAACGGCCACGGGAAAGATAAAATAGTAACGGATGAATCGGGTCGTCAAAGGTGTAAGCAGTGTGACCGTAATCTTGATGACTGCGATTGTCGATGTTATCGATGTCACAGGCAGTTCAGGGAAAAAAGGGAAATTGCCCAGGCAAGAATAAGAAAAAGAGGGCAGACGGCTAATACCCCAAGTTCCAGAGGTAAGGACCCCAAGCCCAAAGTGGTGTATTTATCCACTGAGAATACTTGCCAGTGTGAAGAGCTACCACCCGCTTCCAGTCTGAAGCTGGGTCCCAGGATAAAGTCTGTTGCTTTTGATGGACCTTCAACAAGCAAAATGGCTTTGTTAGAGTCGTCCGCGAGTGGCTTTTTCAATGAAGTGCTTATTGCGCCTGCTCCAGATGGGAGAAATCAGTTTGATTATGAATGGGTTAATCAGCAGTATGATTTTAGCCTTGTCCAGCAGCAGACTTCATTGGTTGATGAACCTGCCAACGAGCAACCAGACACAACAACTTCATCCTTCAATGACTGTTATTTGGAAAGCAGCATGGAAGCGTTCGTCTTCGACGATCCAGATAGCAAGGTACATCAATTTCGGCAGCTATTAACTCAGGTACAGTCTGCCATTCGACAGAATGTCGTGTTAGGGTTGATCCTTTTTGGCTGGATGAGAGAGTACACTTGGCCCCGGCGCAATATCCGGACTTTGGAAGAGAATGAATACGTTCTGACGCTTCCTAATCCTCAGGGAGGCTTTTTCCTTGCTGTTCTTATCAAAGAAGACAGTATGATCTTTGTTTTTCTTCTGAATCAAGATGACGAAGTGATGGGCTATGCCAGTAATGAAGAAAGTCACGTTATTTTTGCGATCAACTGCTATCTGAATAAGGAGAGAGGTAAGCTTTATCCAGTTGATTTGCCTGACAATGATTTGTTCAAACATATGGTGAGGGCCACCTTTAAAGCTTTTCGTTACATTGATGAAAAAGCAGGAGAAGTCTCAGAGGGAGTCAAAGGCGACTCAGAGCCTGGAGTTGTTTTGGCTTCTGATAACTCAACGGGGCTAATACCCATCGAACTTTCTAACTCCCTGGTGCGCTGAAAATTTGAGCCTTAAGTACCTGGCCAGTTGGTTTCGCATATTCTGGTGAGTGGATTTTTTCATCCTTCAAGGCGCAACGACGGGCGCGTAGCCATAGCTACGCAAGCAGAGTTGGAACGCAGAAGGATGGAAAAAGCCGCCGTCCAGAATATGCGAAACCAACTGGTTAGGTACTTAATCCTGCGTTGGCGATTGTCGCCCTGTCTTAAGGCTCAGAAGTCTAACCCAGCATTAAGGAGGCTGTCGCAAAACTCTGGTTCCCATGCTTTTAGGCCCTGTGGGTCCCAGCGTGGGAATCCATACTTATCTCGAGCTGCAGAGTCCGCTTTTCAGGAGAGGTATGCATTCCCACGCAGAGCGTGGGAACGAGTTGTTGGGCTTTTGCGACAGCCTCTAAGGGGGAGGGTGACTTTTGCCTCTGATTCAAACGTTTTACATTCAGACATCAGTTTGGTGATGGTGGAAAGGAACAAAATTCCCTTATGAGGGAGGATGCTGGAAAGCGACCAACAGAGATATTACAGAGCGTGATTCAGAGGGGAATCGGGTCAGGGTTCTTTATTGAACAGTTCCGGCTACAGAAAGGCTAAAAGCAATGGCATTCAAGATGACGAATCTGAATTAATTAACTAGTCTGCCTGAACGGTTTGGTTCAGGAGGGTTTATGCTTAGATCGGGTTTGAGTGTGCTGTTGTTTGTATTTTTGTTGCCTGGAGTCTTCTACAGTCATGGATGTAACGGCGACGGGAAAGATAAAATAGTAACGGATGAATCGGGTCGTCAAAGGTGTAAGCAGTGTAACCGTCATCTCGATGACTGTGATTGTCGATGTTATCGATGTCACAGGCAGTTCAGGGAAAAAAGGGAGATCGCCCAGGCAAGAATAAGAAAAAGAGGGCTGGCGGCTAATACCCCAAGTTCCAGAGGTAAGGACCCCAAGCCCAAAATGGTGTATTTATCCACTGAGAATACTTGCCAGTGTGAAGAGCTACCACCGGCTTCCAGTCTGAAGCTGGGTCCCAGGATAAAGGCTGTTGCTTTTGATGGACCTTCAACAAGCAAAATGGCTTTGTTAGAGTCTTCCACGAGTGGCTTTTTTAATGAAGTGGTTATTGCACCTGCTCCAGATGGGGGAAATCAGTCTGATTGTGAACGGGTTAATCAGCAGGACGATTCTAGCCTTGTCCAGCAGCAGACTTCAGTGGTTGATGAACCTGCCGGCGAGCAACCAGTCACAACAACTACATCCTTCAATGACTGTTATTTTGAAAGCAACATGGACACGTTCGTCCCCGACGATCCAGATGATAGCAGGATAGATAAATTTCGGCAGCTATTAACTCAGGCACAGTCTGCCATTCGACAGGATGTCGTGTTAGGGTTGATCTTTTTTGGCTGGATGAGAGCGTACACTTGGCCACGGTACAGTATCCGGACTTTGGAAAAGAATGAATACGTTCTGACGCTTCCTAATCCTAAGGGAGGCTGTTTCCTTGCTGTTCTTATCAAAGAAGACAATATGATCTTTGTTTTTCTTCTGAATCAAGATGGCGAAGTGATGGCTTATGCCAGTGATCAGGAAAGTCACGTTATTTCTGTGATCAACTGTTACCTGAATAATGAGGGAGGTAGGCTTTATCCAGTTAATTTGCCTGACAATGATTTGTTCAAACATATGGTGAGGGCCACCTATAAAGCTTTTCTTTGCCCGGTTGAAGAAGCAGGAGAAGTCTCAGAGAGAGTCAAAGGCGACTCAGAGCCCGGAGCTGTCTCGGCTTCTGATAACTCAAAGGGGCTTAATACTAATCGAACTTTCTAACTCCCTGGTGCGCTGAAGATCTGAGCCTTAATCCTGTGTTAGGTGTCTTTGTGCCAGTCTCTGCTATGCTGATCTTCTTCGACATTTTATCAAGGAGTAACCGATGAGTGTGAAACCCAAACCCAAACCCAAACCTCAGACGACAGAGATTAATAATATCCGTAACACCCTGGCTGACGTAATTGACGGCCTTGGTCAAATCCGTGGTGAGATGCACCAGAGATTTGACCAGCAAGATAAGCGTTTTGACCAGCAAGATAAGCGTTTTGACCAGCAAGGTTCTGATATTGCCGCTATCAAAGAAATGCTCCAAGTCTTACTCTCGCGCCAATAGCCATGCCACCTAACAACACGCTCAACAGGGACGCACATACTGTGCGCCCGTCAGCTTTGGGTTGGCGATTGTCGCCTTGTCATAAGGCTCAAATCTCCACGCTCAACACGGGAAAGCACGATTGGTATAAGCTGCCGGGCAGGAATTGCAGAAGAAAAATGTGGACCCGGGCTAATGAGTGACAGCAAACAATCAGTCATTCATTCATACGAAGTTCAGTTATTTTTGCCGTGTTATCTTCATGGACGGTCAAGATGATTTCTATCCGCCATGATCCATCGTCCTTCTTGCCACAGATTGCTACGGTGCCATCGTTACTGCAGGTCACCAGATGGCGGCTATCGGCGCTGAATTTGGCTGACCTGACAGGTTTGTAATGGGAAATAATAGCTTTTTTTACCCATGACCCATCGTCCTGCTTGCCATAGATTATTGCTCTGCGATGTTCAATGGCCACCACATAGAGGCCATCGGCGCTGAATTCGGCTGAGTTTTCAAAGTCGTCATGG
This sequence comes from Endozoicomonas sp. ALD068, assembly GCF_049310145.1. Classification (NCBI taxonomy): domain Bacteria; kingdom Pseudomonadati; phylum Pseudomonadota; class Gammaproteobacteria; order Oceanospirillales; family Endozoicomonadaceae; genus Endozoicomonas; species Endozoicomonas sp. ALD068. The sequence continues at coordinate 3,828,914 of NZ_JBLYNU010000004.1, read as the reverse complement.
GAAATGATGGCTTTTTCTACCCATGAACCATCGTCCTGCTTGCCATAAATTTTCGCCTTGCCATCTTTACTGGCAGTCACGATATAGCGGTCAGCGGGGCTGAAGGTGGCTTCAAAGATAGATTTAACATGGGAAATAGTGGCTTTTTCTACCCATGATCCATCGGTACTCAGGTCATAAATTTTTGCGGTTTTATCGTCACTTGTGGTCACCACATGGCGGCTATTGGCGCTGAAAGTGACCGACCTGACCCAGTCATCATGAGAGATAGTGATTTTTTCTTCCCATGATCCACCGTCCTTCTTGCCGTAGATTTTCACTTTCCCTTTGTCAATAGGGATTATGACATGGTGGCCATCGGGGCTGAACTTAAACAAGTCCGATTTACCAAAAGCGGGGAATGTGGCTTTTGTCTCTAATTTAAATGTTTCACATTCAGACATCAGTTTAGTGACAGTGGAAACGAACAAAACAGGAAAATACTTGCTCTCTTGGCGATCCATGATTGATTTGATTAATGCCTCATCCTTTGTAAAGCGCCTCAACCAACCCTCGAGTTGATTTTTGTCTTTTGAAGTGAGGGGTGTCTTTAGTAGCGTCTGGTGTGATAAAGCAAACTGGCGATACCATGCCTTTGCTATTAAATCAGCATTTTTGATAGTGATGTTAATGTGTGAATTTACCTGCGCTAATTTGGCAATATCATGAGCCTGCAAATAAGTACAGATTTTGGATTGAAGTTCCTCGGGCAATCTGAGCAATGGTGAAGGCTTTTTCCTTTTATGTATAAAGACGTTCCTATTCATGGTGGTACCACTTCTTCTTTCTGATCGAGACTGATCCGCTGTTGATGAAAGTGAGCCACCAAAACAGGAAAGGCTTTTTATGAAGTTCATGGCTCGTTTCCCCATAGTTATTATTTAAATTGGGTTGGTATTTAAAATTGACTGTGCAATTTAGAGTCGGTTTTATTGTGAGAGTTCAAGACATTGTTGTAAGCCTGACTAACAAAAAAGCAGGGTTTTGATCTGGGAAAAATGATCAATAAGTACTCAGCCATATGGAATCGAATATATCTGGCTTATTGGTCAGATGTTGCAGAAGAATATGAGGGTTTGGGCTAATGAGTGACAGTCAAATAAAATTGCAACAATCGCAAAATCAATTACGCTAGCAGCCTGTCGGACTTAAGCGTCCGTAGCGAGGATTGCAAGAAACAGAGATTTTTAGACCAATTTATTGCAACCGCAGTAGGACAGTCTTAAGTCCGACAGGCTGCTAGACACAAGATAAATCGTCAAAAGGTGAATTTATCTTGTGGGGTTCAACTACAAAGCTAGCCAAGATTGAAGGCGTAACCAGCCAAACTATAAGGCGCAAGATCGAAAGCGGTCACTACGAAAAAGTGAAGCAAACCAGTGGTGGTCACTTCCGCATATTCATTAACCAGCAGAGGAAGATATGCTATACAAGAGTGAGTTCTGGAAAGCAAAAATCCAGCATTGACACGCAAAAGCGTATCTTACTCAAAGAGCACCCTGATGCAGAATTTATCATTGACAAGGTAGCTTGAACCTTGTCCATAACAGCGAGTGTTGCGCTCGTTGCCGATTTAATCAAGAGTCATTCATCTGTAGCTCAGTGATTTTCACTGTGTTAAAGCCATGGACGGTCAACACATGGCCATCGATGCTGTAGGTGGCTGATCCGATGGGAATATTGAGGGAAATGGTGGCTTTTTCTTCCCAGGTTCCATCACTCTGCTGGCCAAAAATTTTTGTCGTGCCATCGTCACTGCCGGTGATCACAAGGCGGCTATCGATGCTAAAGGTGGCTGATGTGACTCTCCCGAGATGGGAAATGGTAGCTTTTTCTTCCCAGGAACCATTGATACTCTGGTCATAGATTTTCACCGTGTTATCTTGACTGCGGGTAATCACATGGCGACTATCGGGGCTGAAGGTGGCTGAGTAGACAAAATTGTTATGGGAAATGATGGCTTTTTCTTCCCATGATTCATTGCCCTTCAGGCCGTAGATTTTCGCCGTGCAATCCCAACTGGCGGTCACCATATGGCGGCTATCGGGGCTGAAGGTGGCTGAATCGACACGATGATCATGGTAAATAATGGCTTTTTTTCTCCATAATCCATCGTCTTTCTTGCTGTAGATTATCGCCCTGCCATCGTAACTGGAGGTCACCAAATGGCGACTATCGTCGCTGAGTATGGCTGAGTTGACCCTATGCATATCGGAAAAGATGGCTTTTTGTTTCCATGCTCCATTGGCCTCCAGGCCATGGATTTTTGCACCGTGATGGATAGTGGTCGTCACCAAATAGCAGCCATCGGCGCTGAAGGTGGTTGATCTGACTGAATCATCGTGGTTAACGGCTTTTTCTGTCCATGATCCATCGTTCTGCTGGCTATAGATTTTCCACTGGCCGAATAAACTGGTGGTCACCACATGGCAGTTATCATTGCTGAAGGTGGCTGATATGACTGGCTCATCGTAGCGAATAATGGCTTTTTCTGACCATGATCCATCGTCCTTGTGGCTATAAATTTTTGCCTTGTTATCACTACTGGCGGTCACCAGATGGCGACCATCGGTGCTGAAGATAGCTGAGAAAACAAATTTGTCATGGGAAACAGTGGCTTTTTCTACCCATGAGCCATCGTTATTCTGACCATAAATTTTCACCTCACCACCAACACTGGCGGTCACCACATGGCAACTATTGGGGCTGAAAGAGACTGTGAATACATTGTTATTATGGGAGACAGTGCTTTTTTCTTTCCATGATCCATCGTCCTTCTGGCCATAGATTTTTAGCGTTTTATTGTCAATGGCGGTCACCACGTGGCGGCCATCGGGGCTGATAGTAGACGTGCACAACTTGTTATTACCGGGGAGGATGGCTGTCTCTGATTTAAATGTTTTGCATTGAGACATCAGTTTAGTGAGAGTGAAAAAGAACAGCGCAGGAAAATAAATACTTTCTTGGCGATCCGTGACTGACTTGACTAATGCCTCATCCTTTGTAAAGCGCTGCAACCATTTCTGGAGTTCATCTTTATCTTTTTTAGCGACGATTGTCTTTAAAAGAGTCTGGTGTGATGAAGCAAACCGGCGATACCATGCCCTCGCCATTGCTGCATCATTTTTGAGCCTGTTGTTAATGCGTGAATTTGCCCGTGTTAATTGGGTAATATCATGAACTCGCAAATAGGTGAAAATTTTGGACTGTATTCCCGGGGGCAAATACAGCAATAATGAAAACTCATTCTTGTCGTGTACAGTGACTTTCCTACCCGCAGTGCTACCACTTGGCGTCTCTGGTGGAGATTGATCTGGTCTTGATGGAAGTTTATCACCAATACCGGAATGGTTATTTATGCAATCCATAATTCGTTTTTCGTGGTTATTTTTTTATCCCTGGTTGTCAAGGAGATTCAAAATTGATTCTGCAGCTTAGAGTCGGTTTTAGTGTGAAAGTTCACATTGTTCTCATGCTCTCTGGACAACTTCTAATCACAGGATTGATGGCAAACAATCAGTCATTAAGTACCTAACCAGTTGGTTTCGCATATTCTGGGCGGCGGCTTTTTCCACCCTTCTGCGTTCCAACTCTGGTTGCGTAGCTATGGCTACGCGCCCGTCGTTGCGCCTTGAAGGATGAAAAAATCCACTTGCCAGAATATGCGAAACCAACTGGCCAGGTACTTAATCTCTAGCCTGTAAAATGTCGTTCTTCCCTCTCAAAATTTTTCGCGAAACCCTTCAGCAATTTTTTCCAACTTAGCCATTACAACCCTACTTTTTATTGGTAGTTAGTACTTTTTTTTGTTTTTTCACTCAATCGATCGAATTGAGCCTCGGAGGGATTAAAACGTCCTTTCCCATCCCTTCTTTCTGTCTTTCCTCGATGATTCTGATCATCTTCCAGGATTTCAAATCAGTTGGTTATCGCTGGCTTTTATGTTTTGTTTTCGCATTCAACAAATTCCCCCAAGTCATCATCTGACCTGGTTCTCAGCTTTTCAGTCATCTGCTCAACCATCTCATCGGTTGTAGTAAAACGACCAGGAACACTCCTCAACTCAGAAGTGCCATGTTGAGCATACTCGCAAAATGCGGTCATTTCCTCAAACAGCTCAGCCGGTACAGCATAGAACTGAACCTCATTATTCGAGGTCACTGCGATTGCCTCTCCCTGGGCTTCCGCTATGGCATTGCCCGGATTGGTTTTGAACTTACTAATAGAAGTCGTGAACCCACAAAGCACTCTCTGCAACATAAAATCACCTTATTTAGATTCAAATTAAATCATTATTTAGACTAAATATAACACTATATTTAGATAACAGGCACAGGCAAGGGCGCAAATACCGAGGAAGACAGTCACTCCGGGGATATCCTCACACTGAAATTAACTCAGGAAGGGGACGTGATTGGCACGCTGAACAAAGATTTTGCTGGTTATAGTGAAAAACACAGCCTCAATAAAAACGCCTTCCTGGAAAAGGATATGCATATCGGAAAAGATGGCTTTTTGTTCCCATGCTCCACCGGCTTCCAGGCCATGGATTTTTATACCGAGATCGATAATGGTCGTCACCTGTAGAGCAATTTACCAGTGACAGCAAACAATCATTTATTCATCTGAAGTTCAGTGATTTTTGCCGTGTCATTTAACATGTGTTGCAGCAAAATAATGTGGCTCTGAGCTAATGAGTGTTCGCAAACATTTAGCTATTCATCTGTAATTCAGTGATTTGTACGCTGTCACTTGCGGTCAACACATGGCCATCGATGCTGAAGGTGGCTGCCCCGATCGGATCACGACGGTGAATGATGCCTTTTTCTTGCCATGATCCATAGTTCCCCTGGCCATAAATCTTCGCCGTTCCATTGATACTGACAGTGACCAGGTGGCGGCCATTGACGCTAAAGCTTGCTGATGTGACAAGACCAACATGGGAAATGGTGGTTTTTTCTTTCCACGATCCATTGACCTTTCGGCCATAGAGTTTCACCGTGTTATCTTCACTGCAGGTGATTACATGGCGGCTATCGGCGCTGAATTTGGCTGAGAAGAAAGTATCTTTATCGCGAATGACGGCTTTTTTTTCCCAGGATCCATTGTCCTTCTGGCCATAAATTTTCGCCTTACCATTTTTACAGTAGGTCAGCAAATGTCGGCTATCGGGGCTGAAGGTGACTGAATTGACATGTTTATGGGCAATGAAGCCTTTTCGTTCCCATGATCCATCCTCCTTATGGCCATAGATTATCGCCCTACCATCGTGACAGTTGATCACCAAATGGCGATTGTCTGCGCTCAGTGTTGCTGATTTGATGCCTTTATTACGGATGGCGATTTTTTTTTCCCAGGAACCATCGGCCACCAGGCCATGGATTTTCACCCTGTCATCGATACCAGCAGTCACCAAATAGCGGCCATCGGCACTGAAGTTGGCTGAGAAGATATAGTTGTCGTGGGAAACAGTGAATTTTTCTACCCATGACCCATCATCCTTCTGGTAATAGATTTTCGCCTCCTCATCGTCACTGCGGGTCACCAGGTGGCGGCTATCGGGGCTGAAGCTGGCTGACAAGACTTTATCATCGTGTTGAATAATGACTTTTTCTTCCCATGAGCCATCGTCTTTGGGGCCATAAATGATCGCCTTGCAATCATCACTGGCAGTCACCATCTGTCGGCTATCAGGGCTGAAGCTGGCTGACCTGACCCTTTCTTCATGGGAAATAGTGATTTTTTCTTCCCATGATCCATCGTCCTTCTGACCACAGATTTTCACAGTTTTATCGTCACTTATGGTCAACACATGGCGACTATCGGGGCTGAAGGTGGCTGAGTTGACGGTGTCTTCGTGAGTGATAGTAACTTTTTTTTCCAATGAGCCATCGTCCTTACGGCCATAAACTTTCACCCTGTTATCTCTACTGCAGGTGATCACATGGCGACCATCGGGGCTGAAACTGGCCGATTTCACACCAGCACTATCGGGGAGGGTGGCTCTTCTCTCTAATTTAAATGTTTTACATTCAGACATCAGTTTAGTGAGAGTGGAAAAAAACACAGCAGGAAAACAAATACTCTTCTGGCGATCCATGACTGACTTGATTAATGCCTTGTCTTTTGTAAAGCGCCCCAACCAAGCCTCAAGTTGATTTTTATCTTTTGCAGCGACGATTCTCTTCAGCAGAGCCTGATGGGATGAAGGAAACTGGCGATACCATGCCTTTGCCATTGCTGTATCATTTTTGAGTGTGTTGTTAATGTAGGAATGTGTCCGTGTTAATTTGGCAACGTCATAATCCTTCAAATAAGTAGAAATTTCGGATTGTATGTCCGGGGGCAGATCGAGCAACATTAAAGGCTTGTTCTTGTTACCTTGAATAACGTTCCTGCCCAGAGTGGTACCAGATGATGTACCTGATCGAGTTTGATCCGGAGTTGATGTCAGTGAGCCACCAAAACAGGAAAGGCTTCTTATGAAATTCATGGCTCGTTTCTCCATAATTTTAACTTTGGTTGGCAGGGATACCCAAAATTGTTTCTGAGAGTTAGATTCGGTTTTAGCATGAAAGTTCAAGACATTGATGATAGCCAGACTAACAAGAATCCGTTGAACGATAAGTGACTCCCCAAACGTTTATGGAGATATTTTTTTGTTCTTGTCATTGAACCTTTCTTATTGTCAAGAGTCAAAGTAAAAGATTACGAACCAATCAACCGAAAAATTATAATTTCATGCTGCACAGCGATACTGAGGGAGACTTAAGTTTACGATCTCCAGATTAAAGTATGTGTAACAATCAGGAGGTAAATTTTTAATGAATATTCGCCCGAACCCAAGCCCACTACCCGTTAATTCAGACACTGAACCCAAAGGGAGCAGTTTATCTAAAAGCTTTAAAAGGCAACTGGATGTTTTGGACCCAGATGATCCGCACTCCTCCAAGCTGCCATCTTTAACCCTGGTTGCAGCATTCCCCCCTGAAAGTAACATTAATGCTCGATCGGTCACTACACTTGAACCCTTTATCAACTCAGATGCCGATAAACCCTGCAAAATGATTCCATGGGGCGCTGAATTCGAGCGTATTTATCAATCCCTGGAGCAAGAAAAAGATCAGGAGATCGAAGCCCAGGTAAATGCTCTCAGTGATGCTCAGATTCAAAGTCTGTTCACTGTTACTCGACCCTCTCAAAACTGGGTAAGATCTGAACCTACGAATTCACTTATTGAATTGGCCGTCGTTACCGAAAAGGCAGGCCATATTTTTTTCCAGGTTTTATTTGACCGACTGTCTTCGGAAGAACTACAGCATGCACTGTTAGAACCATACGATGACAACAAAACGTTTTTACATCTGATATGCTGTGTTATGGATAAACCATTACTCAAGAAGCTGGAAGAGAAAATAGATAGACAAACCCTTTTGGAGATGCTCACCCAACCCATAAATGACCTTGCTTCTCCCCTTGCATTTGCCTGTCTCTATAATAAAAGTACCCATCTGTTTGACACCGTCTTTGATGAAAACAGGGAATTGATTGTAAAACTCCTGAAGGGGAGTCCCGACCTTGATCAAAGCATACTACAGTTCATGTGCAATGACAGAGCAAGGCCCGGTGGAGCCCTCCAGCTAAGGACTGAAAAATACTTTCACCGTATTCAACAACTGTTATGTAAGCTGAACCCGCAGGAACGCTTTGACGCTATCCAATTTACCGGTAAATCCAATGAGTCTGCTTTGCTATGGGCCTGCACAGGCACACGACTCCATTCTGATGAATTGGTATTGATACTGACTGAAGAATTGGATGATGTTCAAAAAGCCAGGCTTTGTACCGTGCAATCGGAAACGGGCCATTCACTGATACAAAAGTGCCTTGAGCTTAACAAGCTTGATAAAGCTGCCTCTCTCTGCATGACTATCCACGATCAATCACTGAGGTTTAAGGTGCTGTCGATCTGCACATTGGAAGGCCATTCCTTCTTTAAACAGTGGCTTCTCAACTCTAATGATTCTCATAGAGAAATTGAAAAAGGTATAGAGTACATGCTGCAGGATATGATCGCTTACCACCGGATTCTGATCATTGCTGGTGATCGACGTATTTGGGATCAGACAATCGACGGTACTGATCATCAGGACATCACACGGCAGCAAGAGCAAACTCCAATTGTAGAGGCCATGAACAGGAGTAAAATGAAATTGGCTGAATTTCTCTGGAAGCAGATTGCGGATCCAGAATTAAGAATTAAACTGCTGCTTTACAAAACCAGACATCAGGCAACCCTGTTGCAGCATATGCTTGATGTCAGGGAGCAGTGGGATTACTTCAAATACGGGATCATGAACACCAGTAACAAGGCCTTGCAAAATTCATTTGCTGCTGAATTGTACTATCATGCCTTAGCTGCCAAACGTTTTGTTGATGCAGAATATTATTTCAGCCAAATAAGTGATACAAAATTAAAACACGATCTATCGAACGATCCCAAATGTTTTTTTGTGAGTATCTCTAGGAAAACAGAGGCGGATATTGAACATTTTTTCAGTCAGAAAACTCCATCCCAATGCACAGAATCTTTAATCTATATACTTGAACAAACTCTCTATAATAAAAAATCCTTGCCGGAAAACCTTCTTCACGTGATTACATTGCAGAAGAATGCAGTCAATAAAGATACTTTTTCCAAATGGGCTACAAGTCCACAGCAAGGTGAACAATGCCCAATAACCACAGCCCTGAGTCGATACGTCATAGCTTACCGCAAATGGAAATGTCCTGAGAAATTCAAGTTCTATCCTGATAGCAGTGAACAGCGGGAAATGCTAGCCTGTTTGAATATGCAGATATTCCAGGGAATAGTAAGCATGATGAGTGAGGAGAAAGTAAAGGGGTTTTTCTTCTCTTTACAGGATGGTCATTATAATGTTTTACATCTGTTTGTCTATAAAGAAATCCTGAAAAACATAGTTTATGCCCTGGGTGATTCGGGCAAAGCCTTTCTTGAACAAATAAATCCTGCGACCGGTGGAAATCTATTGCATATTCTGTTTGAGCCCAGGCTTATTGAATCTGAAGATACAGAACTGAATGATATCATTAATACCGTCAATTGGCTGGATGAAAACTATGAATTAAGCCTGTTTTTGCAAGGTCGTATGAAAAACGATGGCTCAACTCCTTTACATTTACTATTCTTGGCAGCCGACAATTCAACATTACTATCTGGTTGTATTGATTCACAAACATTACAAGAGCATATTATGAATCGGCTATGTCAACCAAATGCAGATGCTCTCCTGCTGGTTGAGTTATTTGAGCTTAAAGACAATAACGGCTGCACACCGCTGCACAATTTCTTTTCCTGTAAATATATCAATAACAAAATCGGTGATCTTTTAATTCAAAAACTTGGTCTTGAAACATTTTTTAAGCTAATGCACATCAAAGACAACCAAGGCAATACTGTTATGGATCATTTTTCAAAACGCAATAATCATTTGCGTGAGAAATACCAAAATTTGTTTGAGACACAGCTTCCCAAAGATCATGATTGCTCTGTTTTATGAAAGTATTTTTTAGTCATTTTTGCCTGAAGATAAAAAAAGCTTGCTTTATGGCTCTTAGCCTTTTTAAGGCTACAGGCCCGAGTCTTTGATGGGTTCTTTTGTGGGTCATCAGGTCTTGGGCGCTTCTAAAGTGACGCCCGCATGGCCTCCGTTGATTATCAGGCCAGGCCACTATTACTTCGCAGGTATGTCGGTGGCATCTGCTTTTGTGAACCGACAGACTCTGGCTATTGGGGAAGAGCTTTGCGCATGGCCTCTGCTGACCATCCTGCCTGACCACTGTTATGTCACAGAATCTTTGCCCGGGGTGACACCTTGCTTTGTGATGCATCATGGTTCTGGCATCTTGGAAGACCGATCCGCATCGCCGCAGCTGACCGTTCGGCCCGATCATTGTTTCGTAACAGGTATTTTGGTGAAATCTTCTTTTGTGATCCATCAGAATTTGAGCATTTTGGCAGATTGTCCCGCACAGCATCAGACGGCCATTGGGCCCGACCACTATTCTGTGACAGGTTTGTTGCCCGGTGTTGTCTCTGTTTTGGTAAACCGGCAGCGCCTGTGCTGTCGTTGCCGGGAGGGAGGTGGGTGGCAACCGGGTAAGCGAAGAGGAGAGCCTGACTTTTCTGGAAGGGACGCTCTGTCGATCGGAATCTTCATTGAGCCTTGACCATTGTTTCGGTCTTGCTCCTGATTGTCGGAATTTACAAACGCCATTACAGCTATCTGCCAAACAATTTAAACCGAAAGTGTGCTGCTGGTGTTCAGGGTCTCCATTACCGTCGCCAGAGTCAGAAGGCGGGTGACTGGTAATAGTGCCTCTAAGCCGGGTGGTTGTCCCTGAAGCTTGTTGGTCGGATGATGCTGCTGGCTGGCCATGTTTTTGGTCATGTTGTTGGTCATGTTGTTGGTCAGCTCCTGAGCCAGAGGCCATGGTGTTGATCACAAATGGATACTCCTCCTGTGTCAACATCAATGCTGCCTCTTGTTGTCCCATCGGGTTAAACAAGGGTGAATCGGGGTTCCAATAGCTTTTCAGAAGCAGGCCGACAGTGATAAACGCTTCTATAGGTGGCCATGAATAAGGGTTGGAGTATAGAGGACTGTCCTGGGTGTGCAGGATCATTTCATAAGCAATCAGCAGCTTCGTGGCGTAAAGCCATTGCCACGAAATTGACTCAATGATGGTTGTTTTTATCCCGTAATCATAAGGATAGTGTCGTTTTTCATCAGGGAGCGAGTCTGAACCTGCAAAGTGGCTTGCGTCAGCAACATTGGATGGGTTGCCTGACAATGTATGGTGGTGGTCTGGCTTCAAAGAAAAGCTCTGGTATGGAGAATCTGAGTCAGGTTGAAGCTCGACAATAAAACGTCTTGTCAACGCCTCGGCCTGACCGATGACAGTCAGCGAAAGCAACAGCAGCGTTGCAAAGCGTGAATGTTTAATCATCCTATCCTTGCCTTCTGGTTTACAGGGAGGAAGGATAGACCAGGAAAGCCACAAGAAATGGCGATTTTTGGTTCAGAGACCTAAGCAGCCTGTCGGACTTAAGACTGTCCTACGCGGCAACTGCTCCTGCGTTGCTCTAGCTCCTGCATCCATGCAGTCGTGCGGTTGCAATAAATTGGTCTAAAAATCCCTGTTTCTTCGTCAAATAGCTCGCTATTCTCCTCAGAAACAGAGATTTTTATCCTCAATTTCTTGCAATCCTCGCTACGGACGCTTAAGTCCGACAGGCTGCTAAGGCATTGTTCCGGTTCACATCAATAAGCTTGCCCTGCCTCCCACTTAAACCGGCTTTTGATATCATGCCCAACGCCAATCAGACAGGGAATGATGGCCAGAGTGATAAATGTGGCAAAGAGAATACCAAAGCCCAGGGAGATCGCCATGGGGATGAGCATTTGAGCTTCACGGGATGTTTCGAAAATCATCGGAGCTAAGCCGCCAAAAGTGGTCAGTGTCGTCAGGATAATGGGGCGGAATCGTCGGGTTGCGGCCTTATTAATCGCTTCTCGCCAATCTTTACCATCTTTTCTGTGCTTGTTGTAAGTAGTGAGTAGAATAAGGCTGTCGTTCACTACAACACCACAGAGTGCTATAACGCCCATAAAACTGATCATACTCAGGGTGTAACCCAGTATCATATGACCCAGGAAAGCACCTACCAGTCCAAAGGGAATAGCTGCCATGACCAGCAGCGGCTGGGTAAAGCTCTGAAAAGGTATAGCCAGCAGAGCGTAGATCAGAAGCATGGCCAGCAGGCTCGACTTCAGCAGTGCGCTCATGCTTTTTGCCGCACGTTTCTGGTCTCCTCCCAGGTCGATTTGCAGTCCCGGATACTTTGCCAAAAGCTCGTCAAACACATTTTTTTGCAAAGAGCTGATGATCTGAGGTGTAGAGCCTCTGGGGTTCACTTCTGCGGTAATATCAACGGTTCTGTTACCATCCCTGCGGATGACAGTTGATGGTGCAATGCTATGGTCTACGGTTGCGACACGAGTCAGAGGAATATAGTTGCCGTCGTCAGTACGAATCATCATGTTGAGAAGGTCGGCTTCACTCTGTCTCAGTGCTTCGTTCAACATGACTTTTACCGAAACTTCGTTTCTTCCTTCCTGTTGTTTTATAGCAGTGACTCCAAAGAGAGCATTGCGCAACTGCTTTGAAATATCATCAGCAGTGAGTCCCATTGCCATGCCTTCCTGACTGATACGGATATCCAGCTGAGGATTACCACTGGCAAAACTACTGGAGATATCTGTGACTCCGCTAAACTGTTGCAGTTGCCGTGAGAGGAATTCACTGGCCTGACTAAGAACTTCAGTGTCGCTGTGGCTCAGTTCAACGGTCAGGGCAGGATCACCTCCCGGTCCATGACCCGTCGTTGTGTAAGTGATACTCAGCAGGCCGTTCATTTCACCATTGGCTCTCCTCCAGAGTCTGGCAACTTCAGCCGTATTGATTGGACGTACATCAGGAGCCGTCAGGTTCAGAGAAACTCTGATCACCTCGTTCTCAATGATGGTTGTAAGGCCGCTAACCAGTTTATCGCCGCCATTTTCCCGGGCCAGCTTCTGAGCGCCAGCTTCAATGATTGCCAGAGTTTCCCTGATTTTACTGTCTGGACTACCGTATGGGAGGGTCGCGATGACCCTGACAAAGCTGGCATCGGTTCTGGGCATCAGATAAAAGCCCAGCCTGCCGCTGGCTTGCCATGCTCCAACCAGCACTACAATAGCCAGGGCAACGGAAAGTGACAGGTATTTATGATTAAGAATGCTGTTTAGTGCTGGCTTGTATCTTGTGTTTATAAACGACATTAGACGTTTGTTTGTACTTTGTTGAACGCTGTCCAGCCATTGACCTGCTTTACCTTTTGGCCTGTCTTTCGTTTGCCCCAGATGGGCAGGGAGAATAAAAAGGGCCTCGATCCATGAAATAGCGAATACGCTGATGACCACCAGCGGAGTGGCCTGCTGTAGCTTACCCAGCATTCCGGGCAGGGTCAGAATCGGGAGAAAGGCTACCATATTGGTCAGGATACTGAACGTCAGTGGTACGGCGACGTCTCTGGCGCCAAGAATAGCTGCTCTGGAAAAACTCATTCCTTCCTGACGACGATGATAGATGTTTTCACCGGCAATAATGGCATCATCCACCACAATTCCAAGGGCGATGATAAAGGCAAACATGGAAATAATGTTGATGGAAACATCCATTCCGGGCAGTAATAGCATTGCTCCAAGAAAGGATGTCGGAATCCCCATGGTGACCCAGAAGGCCAGGCGGTACTCCAGAAACAGGCTTAGAAGAACCAGCACCAGTAGCAGCCCCAGGAATGCATTTTTCAAAAGCAGGTTCATCTGGTTTCTGAAGTTTACCGAGTCATCATCGGTGATATCGATGCTCACTCCGGGAGGCAGTTCCGCCCTTATCTCAGGCAGAATATTTCTTACGGTATCGGATACACCGATGGGCGTTTGTTCTCCTACACGGTAAACAGTCAGTCCGGCTGCCAGCTGACCGTTATAACGTGCTTCCATTCCGTCATCGTCGAATTCATGGCTGAGTGTGGCAATGTCTCCCAGTTTCAGGGTGCTGCCACTGGTCATTGATTTGATCGGAACATCACGAAAAGTGTCAACCTGTTCACGACGTTCCTGAACCCTTACACTGATGTCGCCCCCGATAGCGTTAATTTCTCCGGAAGTTTGATCGAATGCCTGTTGACTGATAGCTTCGGAGACCTCTCCCAGAGTCAATTCATAACGTTGAAGCTGATCTTGATCGATACTGATCTGAATCTCATGCCCTGGTTCCATATCCAGCTCAATCTGGGTGAGTCCGGGGTCTTGCAGTAAACGGTCGCGAACGTTTTCTGCCAGAGTACGCAAAATCCGCTTGTCGACATCACCGTAGATCATGATTTCCATGACTTCTCTTTTACGACTCTTGACGGATATCCTTGGTTTTTCAGATTCTTCCGGCAGCGTGGTGAGCCGGTTTACTGCCTGATCAATTTCCTGAAGCATCTGGTTGGCATCATACCCTTCCATTACTTTGATGGTGATTGAGGCTGAGCCTGAAACCGAAGTTGAGTTGATCTCATCAATGCCTTCAATGCCCCGGATGGCATTTTCAACAGGCAGTACAATACTCAGATCGATCTCTTCGGGTGTTGCTCCCGAATAACTGACAGCGACCTCGATCCGATCAACATTGAATTCCGGCATAATTTCTTTCTTGATGCCCCAGGTGACAAACAGGCCGCCGATAATCAGAAAGAGCATCAGGAGATTCGGAGTGATTTTGTCACGGGCCATCCACGCGATAGCGCCTTTATTTTCGTTCATGGCTGCTTACCTGCATCAAAAGGCTTTTCAGTTCTTCGCAAGGGCAGGCCATCGACAGGGGCAATCAGCGAGGAGCTGACCAGTTGGTCACCATCTTCAAGACCAGAAAGCAGGATCGCTTTTTCGGAATCACGGTATACAGGTGAGAGGGTACGAATCTCAAGACTGTTATCCCGGGTTAACAGCCAGACCTGATGGCTGTTTCTTATCAGTGCTTCAGGCACGACAAAGGCATTGTCCACTTTTTTGCCCAGGATCTCTGCTCGGAGCAGGTCATTAATCATGACGGGAGGTTTATCGTTATTCTCTTCTCGTTGAGCCAGCGGGTCCTCAATCTCAATAATGACTTTTGCCATCAGAGAACCGTCGTTCAGTTCCGGAGATACGGAGATCAGTGTTCCCTGACGGGACTCCGTACCCCAATCCGGGCTGGTGATTTTCACCGCACTACCGGCAGGGTCTTCGTTGGCAAAATTCAGCCATTGCAATTGACCGGCAGGCACTTCCATTTCGATCCAGAAGCGGTCAGTAGAGATCAGCACCATCAAAGCGGTGCTGTTGTTAACCTGACTGCCGGGGTGAATAGTGTTGCTGATGATCTGGCTATCAAACGGAGCTGTTATGTGTGTTCTTCCAAGGTTCAGTTTTGCCTGATCCAGATTCGCCTGAGCCTGACTTAAGGCTGCTTTGGCGGCTTCCAGTTGAGGTTGCCGAAGGACCAGGGCTTCTTCTTCCGGAGAGAGCGTATTGCCTGTCAGTTCGTACTCCTGCCGGGCGATATTCTGCTGTCCCTGCTCCAGCTTCAATTCCGACCATGCCTGAGCGACAGCGGCTTCCTGTTCCCGAACAAGAATCTGATATTCATCCTGATCCAGAGCCACAAGCAGCTCACCTTTCCTGACACGGGAGCCGGGCACCAGACCATCAAGGATACCGTCGACCCTGCCACTGATCTCAGGATAAAGAGTGACCCGCTGACTGGGGATAACGGTACCCAGACCCCTGACACGAATGTTGACGGTTTGTTGTTCAACGGTAACCGTTTCCACCATTTGAGCTTTTTTCCCGGGTTCGGCACGACCGGCTTTGGGGGAGGTCGTCATCAGCAACCATGCTGCAATAACCGAGATAACAAGGATCAATAGAGGAGCAGCAGGTTTTTTCAGGTGTTGGATGGGGGGATTCATTTTCATATCAGTGTGTGAGCAGAGCCTTGTCTTGTTCAGTGCTTGCCATGCTTCCATGCCGGACGAGCTTTTCTATGTTCAGATCAGCTGCCAGAGCTCGGTAAAGTTGAATTCGCGCGGCCAGAAGATTGCCCTTGCTAATCAGTTTCTGTTGTTCCAGATCCAGTCTGCTGTTTTGTGCGGTTAACACTTCAAGAAAAGTGCTGTCACCATTCTGATATCGGGTGAGTTTGAACTGTTCTGCCTTCAAAGCTAACGACAATTGTTTGTCAATACTCTCTAGGTGCTGGTGCACGGACTGTTCGCGAGTCAGTGTGGTTTCTACTTCCGTAAAGGCTTCGAGAACTGCTTGAGAGTAAGTGTTCAGAGATTCGCTTAAAGCAGCTTGTCGACGATCGACTTCAGCTTTACGCATCCCGCCGTCAAAGAGTGGGCCTATCAGTCCGGCCGCCAGATTGGCTGCCCAATCATTCATCAGAGAAGAGAAGTTTGAGCTGGTGGATAACACTGAGGCCGTGAGATTGATCTGAGGTAGCCGGTTGGCTTCGGCCATTATTAATTGCTGGTTTTGACGCTCGACATTAAACCAGGCCTGTTTCAGATCCGGGCGACGACTCAGTAGGTCAGCTGGCAAGCCGGTAGCAGGAAGAGGTTTCAGCTCCGGGGTTTCCGGAATATCGATTGAGGGCAGAGTGCTTGTCCCAATCAGAAGCGCCAACTGTCGGGAAGTCAGTTGCTTCTGATGCCCGGCGGCGAGTTTTTTAGCCTTAAGATTTTCCAGAAGCTGTTGCTGTTGCAGCAGGTCTTCTGCCTGTGTCTGACCGTATCGGAATCGCAGTTCAATCACTGACAGCTGACGGGTCAGATTTTCAATCTGCTGGTGATAGAGTTTGATCAGAGTTTGCTGGGTGACCAATTCATACCAGTGACGGGCTACTTCAGACGACAATGTTATTGTTGCAATGGCCAGTGCTTCTCGGCTGGCGAGAAAATCGAATTCTGCAGAGGCTTCATTGGCTGTCAGGCGTGACCAGAGATCAATTTCATAACTGGCCATCAATCCGATCTGAAATTGCTCCATATTATTGGAAGACTGATGGGTTCGGCTGCCTGCGAAGGTCGCATCAACATTGGGAAGTGACGCTGCTCCAGATTGTCTGGCAGCGGCTTCAGCCTGACGAAGCCTGTCCGTTGCCGCTTTCAGACTGAAATTATCGGTCAGTGCTTTTTCAATTAGAGTATTGAGCTGGGGGTCATTGAAGCTTTGCCACCAGAGGCTGTACCTGGCTTCATTGCCGGATTGAGAAAAGGCCGCTGGCAGAGAAACTTCTGGTGACGATAAGTTGTTCTGCGTGGTACAACCCGACATCAGGAGGAGCAAGGTTCCTATTGTCAGGTATCGTAGGTATTTCATGGCTGAGAAACGAGTCATTCTAAACAGCCATTATCCTGAAACCGTGATTTTGGATCAAAGGTAATTACCAAATGCTTAGATAAGCTATTGATTTATCCACAACCTTGCCAGCAATCCTGCCTTGCTGGTGTAGCCTGTTGTAATGGTTTTGATTTCACCGTTTCTGATGATGAAAATAGACGGCGTCACGCTGACATTCCAGGCTCTGCTGACAGAGCCCTGCGGATCATTAATGACGGAAAAGTGCAAATCTTTAGCATTAAGGTATCGCGCTACTCTCTCATTGTTGCCCGAGGCCAGGGCCACGCTAACGACCTGATACTCTTCTGACAAATCACTCACCGCAGGGCTGACCCAGTGACAGACCCGGCACCAGCTGGCCCAGAAATAAAGCAGGACGGGCTTTTCCTCAGACAGTGTGTAAAGGTCGACTGCTTCTCCGTTTATGGGGATTGCACGCAGCTCTGGAGCCTTGCCTGAAGGCATATCTTTTTGTAGATAGACGTTGTATGCCGTCATGACTGCAACACCGATTAGCAGCGTGAAGAAGGCTTCCCGAATAAACTTGCCAAGACGTATGCTCATTGAAATCCTTTCTAAGTCAGAGCTTTCTGAATCAGGCTCACTGCTTCAGCAGGCAGATCCAGTGCAAGGGCTTCCCGGTGAGCCTGTTCTGACATTTTGGCCCAGGTCTTCTGGACAATTCGAATAACTTTATCTTCCGGGTGCTTCCCGGCAAAGTTCAGAAAGTCGGTTTCAATAAATACCAGACAGGCGCAGTCTTCAAGGGTCTGTGCTTCGGCATTGCGTTTGATACCAAGTTTGCGAATGATACTTTCGGTCTGCTTGCAACTCTCTTCACTGTAACCATTCTCCTGCATGACCGCTATTGCTTTTCGGGCGTGCAGCTTGCCCAGTTCGGTTCGCCATTTAAGGTATCCGGGGCGATCCATCGGGAATTCTGAGCGCGGAATTTCCCAACGGCAGAGATGCTGGCTGCGAACAGCAATCTGCAATTCTTCAGAAGCATCCGGGCTTAACTTATGGAGCCATGCAGACATATTCTCTGCATAGATCAGTTCTTTGGCTTTACCTTCGAAGGTTTCAGGGTCTTGTTCATGCAGCTTGTCGATCGCTGCGAGAGTATGTTGAATACGGCTCATGGACTTTTATGTTTTTGTGGGTGGATTTCTATCAGGATAGATGGCGTTGCTATCGTGAGAATTCTCATATTCAGGCAGCTCTTTCTGCTTCAGACAGATCGGTCAGAGTGCCGTATTGTTGCCGGGCATAAACCAGTGGCAATGAGCCCCGGTTCAGGCGAACTTCGCGAACATGGCCAATACAAATATGATGGGTACCGGACTTATTGATTTCCTGCAGTTCACAGACGACGCTGGCCAAAGCTTCATCCAGCATGGGTGCTCCGTATTGAGACGTTGTCCAGTCTCCTGCTTCCAGGAATCGCTGCTCGCCTCTGGCACCTGAACTGCCGGCAAATACATCAGATACATTTTGCTGGTCTGCGCTCAGAACATTTATACAGAAATAACCGCTGGCTCTGATTTCTGCCAGTGTCTGTACGTCTTCATGGATACAAGCCAGCATGGAAGCCGGTTCCATGGATAAAGAGCATACGGCTGTGGCCGTAAGACCGTTTCTTGATCCGTCATGTTGTGAAGTAATGACGTTGACGGAGGCTGCCAGTTCCTGCATGGCCTGTTTAAAGTCCGAAACCAGAGACTGATCACTCATAAACTGCACTCACGATTGCTAGGGAATTGAAAATAGCTACTTATGCGAAATTGGGTACTATGATACCAATCAAACAGAAGTGCCGATAGAGAGGGAAAGACCTGCTGATTTCCAACAGGTCGAGAGGCCATTAACTCCGGAGAAGGTCATTCGTTGCGAAAAAAGTCGTTGAGCCTGGTAGCCAGCATCATATTGCCTTCAGTGCGAACCTTGCCAGCCATGAAGGCCTGCATGCCATCCAGTTTACCGGTCATGATACCGACAAAAGATTCAGTGTCTGTGATTAAGGTGACACTGGGGTCATTACTGGCACCCTTGACCACACGACAAGTGCCGTCATTGATGGTAATGTGATAGCTATCCCCGTCCGTAATATCAAACTGAAAAATCAGTTTTTGCCCTACTGCGGCAATGGCATCAAAACGGTTGGGCATTTCATCAAAGATTTCTTGCACCGTGGCCATTGTTATAACTCCATGAGTATTTTTTCTGTTATATCCTGAGGCTCTTAAGTGGGTCAGGCTTTTATGTATTGTGAAATATTCGCAGATCATATCCGATTTTTATGAAAAACTCTCCTGGATATTGCCTTATTGACAGACACCAACCCATGGTAAAGGTTTTTCATAACTTTTAGACAGGGCTATGCTTCAGTCAATCCGCAAGGCTTCTGAATCACGGCTTTTTTATGGATTATTTAATGGCACTGCCTGGCTGTTATACGACAATTGTTCGCTAAAATCTTTTGTCGCTACGGCCTGTGTGTCTCGGGAGGTCCTATGGTTTCTGAAATTTTTAATCCGGAACATTGGCAGGAAGTGGATGGCTTTGAATTTGAGGACATTACTTATCACAGAGCCAGACATCAGGGAACCGTGAGAATTGCTTTTAACCGGCCCGAGTGTCGAAATGCTTTTCGACCCCGGACAGTGGATGAACTGTTCCGGGCGCTCGAACATGCGAGAACCTCCAGCAATATAGGCGTTGTGATTCTGACGGGCAACGGTCCATCCCCGAAAGATGGAGGTTGGGCTTTCTGCTCCGGAGGCGACCAGCGTATGCGTGGCAAAGACGGCTACAAGTATGAGGGAATACCTCAGGATGCGCTGGATCATGCCCGTCTGGGGCGTTTGCACATTCTTGAAGTGCAGCGACTGATCCGGTTTATGCCCAAGGTGGTGATGGCGGTAGTGCCCGGATGGGCCGCAGGAGGTGGACACAGTCTGCATGTTGTCTGCGACCTGACACTGGCTTCGGCAGAACACGCCATTTTCAAACAGACTGATCTGGATGTAGCCAGCTTTGATTCGGGGTATGGCTCAGCCTATCTGGCCAAAATGGTCGGACAAAAACGGGCCCGCGAAATCTTTTTCCTGGGATTGGATTACTCCGCTCAGGAGGCCTTTGAAATGGGCATGGTCAATAAAGTAGTGCCTCACGCAACGCTGGAAGAAGTGGCTCTGCAATGGGCAGGCATGATCGGCGAGAAATCACCAACAGCTGTTCGCATGATGAAATTTGGCTTAAACATGACTGATGATGGTATGGTTGGCCAGCAGCTGTTTGCCGGCGAAGCGACCCGGCTGGCCTATGGCACGGAAGAAGCCAGGGAAGGACGTGATGCTTTTCTGGAAAAGAGATCCAGGGACTTTTCTCGTTTTCCTTACCATTATTAAGGATGGGTCGAGGCGTTGGTCTATAGTTTCTCTGGCTCCCATGCTTTTAACTCTCTGGACCCAAGCGTGGGAACCCATACCTTACCACAGATTTTAGAGCCCGGATTTTCAGGGGGTATACATTCCCTTGCGGAGCTTGGGAAAGAATAATTGGGTCGAGATACGGGTCTCAATTTACCGAGACTGGCTGCGGTTAGTGTTCAAATTAGTGAACTCAGGAAAATAAGAAAACAACTCTCAAAGGTGATGAATTTGTCTGAAAATAATGTAGTGCTTGAGCAAAATGGTTCGGTCTTGATTGTGACCATGAACAGGCCGGAAAAAAAGAATGCCCTGACCAGTGCTATGTATGCCGATATGGCTAAAGCACTGGCCGATGCAGATAAGAATGATGCTGTTCGTGTTGTTCTGATTCAGGGATACACCGATGCCTTTACGGCAGGCAATGATCTGGGTGACTTTCTGAAACAGGGTCTGGGTCTCGACTCCCCTGTAATGACGTTCCTTCGTCAACTGGTTGCTTTGGAAAAGCCCTTGGTGGCAGCGGTCAGCGGTGTCGCTGTCGGTGTTGGTGTTACGATGCTGTTGCACAGCGACCTGGTTTATATTGCTAAAAACGCCAAGCTGAGATTACCGTTTGTCAACCTGGCCCTGGTCCCGGAGGCGGCTTCCAGCCTTCTGCTGCCTCAGGTGATGGGTCATCAGCGCGCCGCAGAACTGCTTATGCTGGGGGACTTTTTTGATGCAGAAACGGCCCGGGATTACGGTATAGCCAACGAAGCGGTTGATACTGATCATATCTTTGAACATGCCCTGGCCAGGGCTGAAGAGTTGGCCGCCAAGCCAAAAGAAGCACTGAGATACACCAAAAAACTGCTTAAACAGTCCTACCGCAGTGATGTCGAGAAAAGACTGACCGATGAAGGCGCTCTTTTTGCTGAACGACTTCAGTCGGACGAGGCTCGCGAGATTATGGGTGCCTTTATGGGGAAAGCCTGATAGTCAGGAGTTATCTGTCATCCGGTGCGAATAATGTAATCAAACCAATCCGAAGGGTCTGGCACGTCTTCTTCGGATGCGACAGGTTTTCCTTTTACTGAAAAACCAGCCTTGTGAACTGAGTCCGGATCACCCGTAATCAAAGGGTGCCATTCAGGTAGATCATAGCCCTCATGCAATAACCGATATGCACAGCTGTCGGGCAGCCATGGGAGATGTTCCTGCATGGTTCCGGGGGTGAGCATAATACAGTCGGGCACAAACTTGCGGCGATGTTTGTAGTTTTGACATCGACCCGTTGTGGGATCCAGTAATTTACAGGAAACCGCGACGGCATGAATCTCGCCGGTGTTGTCATCAATGAGTTTGTTCAGACAACAGCGCCCGCAGCCGTCACAAAGAGACTCCCATTCATTACGGGTCATGGCTTTCAGGCTTTTGGTGCGCCAGAAAGGTTCTTGGGCTGGTGAAGACATAGGCTGGAAATCGGCTGGTATGAGAGTGTGAAACTTACCGCAAATCTTCGACTTAAGATATAGGTGGCTTCACACTCTATCCTGTTTTGGTTAATGGGTCGGAGACAAGAGTCCGGTCCACTGCCACCAGGTCATTGAGAAGAGTACAAAGGTCAACAGACTAGCCAGAGTCAGCAGCAAACCGATCCGGGCAAATGTTTTTGCCTGGAAGGTGCCTGTTGAATAGGCCACCATGTTCTGGGGTGAGTTCACCGGCAGAATCATACCAAAGCTCACGGCAAACAGTTGTATGAGCACCAGCCCCATGGCGTTATGTATCATGCTGTCTGGCAGGGTGTCGGCAAAAGCCAGGAATACCGGCAGTAATGCTACGGTCAGGCTCATTGCCGAAGCAAAGCCCAAATGCATGACCACAGTAAACAATGTCATGACGAACACCAGCAGGGCCAACGACATGGTGTGAATTTCCATGGATGAAAAACAGCGTTCTGCCAGCCAGGCAGCAGCGCCTGTACTCACCAGTTGCTGACCGAGACTGATGCTGACGCCAAACATGACGATGACGCCCCAGGGAATGCGCTTCTCAATATCTTTCCAGCTTTCAAAGACCCCAATTCCGGGCAGCAGCAGACAAACGGACATCAATAACATGGTGGCTGGAACAGTAATGTGGTGAAACGTGCCCTCGGTCACCCAGAGGCTGATCAGGAGAACGGTAAAAAGTGCCAGCTTTTTCTGTTGGGAGGTCCAGGGGTCGGAAGAGGTGTCCAGGCATTGGCCGATGTCGTCTTTCAAAGCGTGTCCCTTGACCTCCATTTTCAAAATAAAATACAGGATTACCGTCATCAGGGCCGACCAGGGACCGGCATGGATCAACCATTGAATCCAGGTCATGGTGAAGCCCGTGTGTTCATGCATCAACTCAAGGCCCGCCACATTGTGGCCGGTGGCTGTCATGACACCAACGTTCCATATTGTGCTGACCTGGGCGGCCCCCATAATCAATACCGCTGCCAGACGGCTTTTGGGGTCCAGGCCCAGTGTTGCGATCACCCCTGCCAGAATAGGAACCTGAACGGCCGTACGTCCAGTGGGTGAAGGAATCATAAACGAAAACACCACGCCGACCAGAAGGCAGCCGGCAATAATAGCGCCGGGGCTGGGGCGAATGCGTGACAGAATGGTCAGGGCGATACGTTTGTCCAGCTCTGTGGACTGCATTGCGGCAGCCATGATCAGTGCTCCGGCTATAACAATGATGCTGGGCGATGAAAAGCCTTTCATCGCCAGTCCCAGTGCTTTACTGGTACCCAGTACTGCACCGGTTTCACTGCTGGGGACAATGCCTGTCAGGAGGGTAACCAGTGCAGCAATAAGCAGGGCGCTGATAGGGTAAGCCAAAGCTTCTGTTACCCAGAGAATGACCGCCAAAACCAGAATGCCCAGCATAATCTGGCCATAAGCGGTCAAACCTTCAAGAGGCAAAGAGATCACCAGAAGGAGTGCACAGAACGACAGGGGAACAGCCAGTCTTGCAGTCCATTGTTTCAATGCTGTAGTGTTTTCCAGATGGCTGGACATGATACAACCTCATTCAATTATTAGTGTTCGTAGGAGAGGAACCTTAAAGTCTAATAAAGGATGAAGTTCTTGCAGGATTAATCGTCTTCAAAAACGAATTTTTGCAGTAATAAGTACTTTTGTGCCATATCTTCTGCGTCTTCCAGCAGGTTTTCAGCGTCCTTAAGATGACCCTCCGGGCTGTAGTGCTCCGACAGCTTTTCAGTCAACGCCTGACACTGGAAGATATGTTCTCTGGCCGAGGTCTGGTTAGCTTCGGGAGACATTGGGTTTTTGACGGCTGCAGGGCCAATGGCCGTTATGGTGAGCATGCTGTTATCAGCCTCAAGGGTCTCAACGGCGGGATCAAGAGCTGTCTTTTTCGGTGCAAAAGTAGACAGGGAATCCAGTCTCAGGTGTTCCGGTTGGATGCCCCGTTCAGGCAATTCTGTATGCACCACCACCGTTTCAAACCATGCCGCCATAATCTGCTGACGAATGGCTGCTGCCTCTTGGGTAGTTGCGTCATGGTGTTGCAGGTAAGCATCGGCAATTTCAAGAAACTGGCACAGTTGGGCAGGTAGCTCCATGTCAATCTGGATGACGTGCCGGTTTTCAGTGTGAAAGATTTTCAACGGTACCGGTTCATTCTTAAGTGAGAGGCAGAGCTTTTCCAATTCGCCAGTGATTGTATATTGGCTGTTGTTGTCGAAATCTTCCTTCCTTTCGATCAGGTTGAGCTGGATTCTGTTGAGCATGTTCTCTCTGATACCAGGAAGGACAGGCGCCATATGACCCAGTCTCTCCTGCATGTTTTTGGCCAAAGACTGGCTGAATGACGAGTCGGTAACCGTCGTGTAGAAAGGGCTCCTTAGCGCAGGTTCATTGAGAGCGGAAGCCAGGGGCAATGAAAATGCACACCGACAGGCTAAACGCTTTGGCGGCCTGGCTTGCCCGTCAGTCTCGGCCTTATGGGCTTTATCATCGACGGTTTTTGTTGCCAGATATTCGGCGCTGGGCGCGTCAGGCTCTGCCCGGGCATTGATCAGGAGGTCCACAGGGACTTTGTTCCTGTGGCTGCTCTGCTCGCTCTGATGTTCCAGATGAACAAGATGTTTTGTATTTTGCTGATCAGGCGCTTCAATATCGACGACCCGGGCATTGGCGACCATTTTAAGGGGCGACGCATCAGGCCCGGCCATCTCAAGGACCTGGTTCCAGAGAGCCTGATGCAGGGTGCCCGCTGAAATTTCTCCAAAACCGTCCGGGTGCAGCAGACCTGAGCTGCTGTCAGTGTTTTGTGGAGAATGTTGTTCAGGGTCTGGCAGGCTTGTAAACAGCAGGTCAAACTGTGCACCGAGATGAAAGCGTAATGCTTCCATCCATTGCGGGTCGAGCCGGACTGTCTCGTTGGCAGCAAAGACGGGTTCCGGGTTCAATAACAGGGTAACATTGGCGCCAGCTTCAACCTGTGTCAACGCCGCCAGCAGTCCATGGATGCCGGAACCATCAATGATAACTTGTGGGTGGTATTCCGCCTGCTGATGTTTATCCAGAATCCAGCTATTAAGGTTGGAGTTAATGGCCGGGCAGTCCAGACTGGCAAGATCATAAAGTTTCGATAACGTTTGCCTGGAATAGCTGTCTGGCCAGTTACGTCCGTCCAGCAGCAGGGAGTCTCCCCACTTTTTTCCCAGCCGCTGCGCTATTTCCAGTTTCTGCTTTTTGGCTGCGATAATGGCCTGTAATTCTTCCCCGGTGAGTGTTATTTCATCTTCGATTTTCTTTCTGATTGCAGCAGGATCAACCTCTTCCAGCTGGTCAACCAACTGAGCAAAGGACTCATGCTCGGTGCTGTAGGTTAATAATTCGTTCTCTAACTGTGCCCTGACATCCACCAGCTTTGCCCTGGCTTCCAGGGGGTGGTCACTTTCATCGGGATCTTCGATTTCAAAGCCCAGCTCTTCCATTAATTCGTCGGTATCTTTAACCTGCTCGAGAAACTCCAGCTGAAATGCATCGATTCTTTTAGCCGGATCGCCGTTGGGGTAGGGCAGTTTTCGAAAACCGAGTTGATTGATATCCCTGACCAGGTGTTGGGTAAGGCTGAAACGCATGGGGCTGCTGATTTGACTGATTCCATCTGTGCATTCAGTGAACGCTTCGGGCGACAAGTCGGCTTTCAGCATGCGAACCGCCTGCCACATTTGTTCGGTTTGCCGTTTTCTGTATTGATTAGACAGACCGGCAGCGGCAAAGCTTTGCTCCAGCTGCGCTTTTAATTCATCCGAGTCGTCGGATGTGTGTTCTTCGAGAAACACACAGGTGTAGTACAACCAGAGAAACTGATCTGCGTCGGCAAGATTGATTGCAGGCAGCTTTGTCTCCAGCTCTTTTCGAGCCTCTTCGAGCATAAGCCGGGGCACTTTCGGAAAAATCACCGGGCGTTCAAGCGAATCCATTGGGACCAGAGTGATAGGTCTTGATATTGGAGAAACCGGGGCCTCAGGCGGGTCTTCCGGCACTTCCACCGGTGTCGGTATGTAGGGGATGCCGCCGTTGATGGGCGGAGAGTCTGTGGTTTCTGACGGCTGCTGAAGCACAGGCGTTGCTTCGAAGTCTATCGGTGTTGATTCACCCGGCTGTTGGGCCTCTTCAGCGGGTGGAGTAACAGTAATGGTCGGTGGCGTAAAGGGAATAGCAGGGATTTCCGGAGGTGTCCTTTTTTTAACCTCTCTGGCAGGGCCACTGCTTTTCATGGCATCGGGAAACTGGTGCCTCTTCGGGTTGCCGGACACCTCTCTGATCCGTCCTTTGAAGTTCATGGCATCCTGCAGTTTGACTTTTCTTTTTGGCAGAGGTTTGCTGGTAACGGGTTCTTTTTTTTGGTCAGGGCGTAACATCAGTGCTTCGTTTTCTTCTATTACTTTGGCTTCCCTTTCCGAAAAAAAGACGTATCGACCGGCTTTGGCGCCTTCAAAGACCTGTTTTCGCAGAGATAAGCTAGTCTCAGGCTTGCGAATAACGTCGATGATCATTTCCCTGAGCGTTCTTTCAGCCTCTGCGTTTCTCCGGTGTAACAGTTTCCAGGAGCCTTGCTTCAGAAACTCTTTTGGGGAGGTCTCTACAACTGGCCGACCATCCCTGCCCATAGCGACACGGCAGGCCCGCCCTTCCTGAGTAGCCTGGTCGATGAGCCCCAGATGATGGCTTATGTGTTCTTCTATGCTGGGCATGTCAGTCTCTGATGCTTCCCTGATTGACCGGGAAAGTCTTTTTTCGCTCCCGGGAGTCTGCAGGATGGAATCCATCAATTTAATTAGCGGCACGGAATCGGTTCGGTAAAGAGCAGATTTAAACGACCAGTCATTTTTGGTTACCGGTTTGGGCTATGCAACTTTTTAGCCTTAACCTCTACAGGACAGACTGGTAGAATCCTCAACCCGTTCATCTGGCAAAACGTTTTATGGTCAGGGTGCCTGAATATGACCCAAACTATCGGACTGGTGCTGGCGGGTGGCCAGTCTTCCCGGATGGGGCAGGACAAGGCTCGTCTGCTCTGGCAGAACATTCCCCTGTTTCAACATATGCAAAATCTGCTGCATGAGTCGGGTATCGATAAAGTACTGCTCAGTGGTGACCAGTTTGGCAGCAGGGCGCTGGTGGATAAAATACCTGGCCGGGGACCTCTTGGCGGTGTTCATGCGGCCATTGACACTCTACCCGATGGTGTGAACCTTTTAGTGGTACCAGTGGATATGCCTCTATTGCCACCGGAAGCCTGCAGGAAGCTGGTATTATCTGCAGCTGAGCTGGGCAGGGCGGTTATCTTTGAAACCTTTTCCCTGCCACTTATCCTGCCTGTCGACAGCCAGCTACGAAGTGCCGTCAATAGTGCGCTGAGCAGTCAGGATCACCAAGACTATTCACTTGGACGGCTGTTTGATCGTCTGCAGGGTGTGGCTGTCCCGCTTCCTGCCCCAATGGCAGCGTATTTCCAGAACACCAACACCCCCGATGAGTGGCATCGTGCCCTGAAAGCCATGAGCGGGGAAAAGCTTGAGAAATGATTAACGGTATTAACGGAGACATGATGGCTCATAAGCAAGCAACTGAATTAGTACCCCTGAATATTGCGGTTCTGACTGTTTCTGATACCCGCACAGAGGAAACAGATACCTCCGGCCAACTGTTGGTGGATAATCTGACCGCCACCGGTCATAAACTGGCTGACAAAGCCATTGTCAAAGACGACATCTACAAGATTCGTGAAGTCGTATCCCGCTGGATCGCCTCGGATCATGTTCAGGTCGTTCTGGTGACTGGCGGTACAGGTTTTTCAGGTCGTGACAGTACACCGGAAGCCTTACTCCCCATTTTTGACAAGGAGGTAGACGGTTATGGCGAGCTGTTCCGGCAACTCTCCTATGAGCAGGTGGGTACCTCTACTATTCAGTCGAGAACCGTTGCCGGCTTGGCCAATGGCACCATCATTTTTGCGATGCCGGGTTCTAACAACGCTTGCAAGACTGCCTGGGAAGGTATTATCAGAGAGCAGTTGGACCGTCGTCATCGCCCCTGCAACTTTGTCGAGCAACTCAAAAAGGTTGAAGGCTGATGTCGCTCACCCATACCAACGACGAGGGCAAGGCCAGCATGGTGGACGTGGGTGACAAAAATGTCACCCGGCGTGAAGCCATGGCAGAAGGTTTCGTGGTGATGAAGCCGGAAACGCTGGCACTGGTAGCCGACAATGGTCTCAAGAAAGGCGATGTTCTGGCGGTAGCACGCATTGCCGGTATTCAGGCTGCTAAACAGTGTGGCAACCTGATCCCTCTGTGTCATCCGTTAATGCTTAACTTCATTGGCGTAGAATTTGAACTTGAGCCAGAGCAAAACCGCATACGTATTGAGACCTGCTGTCGCCTGAGCGGTAAAACCGGTGTTGAAATGGAAGCACTGGCAGCAGCTTCAGTGGCGGCTTTGACGATCTACGACATGTGCAAGGCGGTGGATAAGGATATGTGCATCGAAGGTGTGCGGGTGCTTGAGAAAAGCGGTGGCAAGGGCGGCCACTACAAAGCAGGGTAGATGGCTGTGGCAACATAGGAAGCTGCCACTGGTTTGCGGGTTTTAGTTAATGGGTTGTCGTTGCCGGATTAATAATTCCAGTTGTTCAAAGCGTTCAGTGAACTTGGCATCCATCTGCTCCATGCGTTCGGCGAACTTTGAATCCATCTGGTCCATGCGTTCGGTGAATTTTGAGTCCATCTGGTCCATGCGTTTTGTGAATTTTGAGTCCATCTGGTCCATGCGCTTGGTGAATTTTGAGTCCATATGATCCATACGTTCATTGAGCTCAGTGTTCATTTGATTAATTGTTTTATCCGTTTGATCCATACGCTCGGTGAATCTGGCGTCCATCTCATCAAAGCGTTTGTCGGTTCTCATAAAGCCGGCATGAGTTGCAGCGGTTAAGGCATTGACATGTTCCTTAACCGACCCAACATCATTTTTAACATCAGCAATGTCGTTGATAACGTCTGCGACATCAAGCTTTAATCCGGTGATATCACTCTGATTGGTCAGGGCGATATTTTTGATTTCTGCACAGACCTTTGCGAGGCTATGCACGTCGGCGTCCAGGTTTTTATGTTGTATTTCCAGTATGTCGAGTCTGGCTTCGATGGGTGACATAGATACAGCCTTGTTTTAGTAGAACGTTATTGAGTAGAACTCTCAAAGTAGCAGACTTTTTCCAGAGGAGAGTAAATCCGGTGATTAAGGTTCTTTTTTTTGCCAGCTACCGGGAAAAGCTGGGTACAGACAGACTGGAGCTGGCAGAGATTCCAGAGAATCTTTCTGCACTCCGAAGTCTGCTCTCTGCAAAGGGGCAAGACTGGCAGGAAGTCGTCAATGACTCACGCACCCTGGTGGCTTTGAACCAGACCATGACCCGTAAGGATTTTGAAATAAAAGAAGGCGACGAAATTGCTTTCTTTCCCCCCGTCACCGGAGGGTGATCATGATCTCGATACAGAAAGACGACTTTGATCCGGGCTATGAACAGGATCAGCTCAGTGGCAACACCGGTACCGGGGCGCTGGTGACTTTCACCGGACTGGTGCGGGATGAAAACCTCGGGGATGATGTGGGAGGGCTGTACCTGGAACATTATCCGGGTATGACCGAGAAGGCGCTCCAGGAAATTATTGATGAAGCCGCAGAACGTTGGCCACTGCAAGCCATTAAAGTAATTCACCGGGTTGGACAGCTTCAGCCGGGCGACAGAATTGTTTTTGTCGGTGTGGCCAGTGCCCACCGCAAAGCAGCCTTTGAGATCTGTGAGTTTGTTATGGACTACCTGAAAACTCGTGCTCCTTTCTGGAAAAAGGAAACCACGCCAGAAGGTGATCGCTGGGTCGATGCCAGAGAGTCCGATGAACAGGCAGCCAAACGCTGGGGACAGGAATCCTTGTGAAGTATTGGCTGGGTATGCTGACACTGTTGTTGAGCATAGGCGCAACCGCCGCCAATCTTCGAGTGGCGGTATCGGCCAATTTTAAACCTGTGCTGGAACATCTGGCTGAACAGTTTATGCGTCAGACCGGCCACAGGGTCAGTATCTCTTCAGCGTCGACCGGCGTGCTCTATCACCAGATTATGCACGGTGCTCCTTTTGATCTTTTCTTCTCAGCCGATCAAGCCCGACCCCTGAAGCTGGAAAGCCATGGCAGGGTGCTGCCAGACAGTCGCAGAACATACGCCTATGGACGTCTGGTTCTGTGGCATCGAACAGAACATAAAAACCCCTCTTCGATTGAGCAGCTCAAAGACTGGCAGGGAAGACTGGCTATTGCCAACCCCGCAACCGCTCCCTACGGACTGGCGGCAAAACAATCTCTGGAAAAATTGGGGTTATGGCAGAGTTATCAGGGGCGGCTGGTTCAGGGCGCTAACATTCAGCAGACCTGGCAGTTTGTTGCCAGCGGTAATGTTGATATGGGACTGGTTGCCTTATCTCAGCTGACGGGTGAAGAGCTGAAGCAAATCACCTATGTGCCGGACAGGCTTTATGATCCCGTTCGTCAGGATATGGTGATACTGAAAAGGACAGTGCATAAAAAGATAGCTCAGGCGTTTTCGGCGTTTGTGTTGTCTGTCTCGTCCCAGAAATATATTGCTGAGCATGGCTATTTTCCAGCCATCAAGGATAGGGCGAAATAATGCTGACCACAGCCATCTTGCTGACTATTAAACTGGCTCTGACGACGACGCTGCTATTAATGCTGGTGGGTGTCCCTCTGGCCTGGAAACTGGCCAATATGAAAAGTCGTTTTCGGCCATTGATAGAAGCTTTTGTGGGTTTGCCACTGGTGCTTCCGCCGACGGTACTCGGTTTTTATCTGTTAATCGCCTTCTCGCCAGACAATATTCTGGGCCAGTGGTGGGTTGATCTAACCGGTTCTACCCTCGCATTCAGTTTTTCAGGGCTGGTGGTTGCTTCTGTACTGTATTCGTTGCCATTTGTCGTACAACCTCTGCAAAGAGCGTTTGAGCAGCTGGATTATGGTCTGCTTGAAGCCGCCTCAATGCTGGGTGCCAGTCGGCTTGACCGGTTTATGAATGTGGTTCTGCCTAATTCCCTCAGAGCATTATTACTGGCTGCCTGTATGGGGTTTGCTCATACTGTGGGCGAGTTTGGAGTGGTGCTCATGATCGGCGGCAATATTCCCGGCGAAACCCAGGTATTGTCCATTGCCTTATACGATGCGGTGGAAACCCAACAGCTGGATCAGGCGCATGCTATGGCAGCGGGTTTGTTAACCTTTGCTCTTGTGATGCTGGTAGCCCTCTATAGCATTGACAAGCGACAGGTGTCTGGAGTGAGTAATCATTGATGTTGAAACTGGATATTCAACTGCCCCGGGATCGATTTGATCTTTCCATCAATAGCTCCCTGAAGCTCAATGCTGTCTGGGGCATCATGGGTGCTTCGGGCTGTGGCAAAACCTCGCTGCTCAGAGCCATTGCCGGTCTGGAAAAACAGGTGCTGGGTCGGATTCAGTTTAATGAACAGGTCTGGATGGACAGCGAACAGGGTATTTTTGTACCCCCGGAACAACGTGGGATAGGTTACATCTTTCAGGAAGCCCGTTTATTTCCACATTTGAGCGTTCTGGGTAACCTGCAGTTTTCCATGAAGCGCTCAAACACTGATCGACAGGGATTAACCTTTGCAGAAGTCGTCGAGCAATCAGGCATTGGTCACTTGTTAAGTCGCGGCGTTGAAACCTTGTCCGGCGGAGAAAAACAACGTGTAGCCATTGCCCGTACTTTGTTGAATGCGCCACAGGTGCTGTTAATGGACGAGCCTCTGGCCTCTCTGGATTGGGATTCCAAGGCAACGATATTGCCCTGCTTAAGAAGTATTCACCGGGATTTTAATATCCCCATCATCATGGTTAGTCATTCAAGAGAAGAGGTGGCTCGCCTGACAGACAAGGTGTTATTACTGCACCGGGGCACTGTGACCGGCAAAGATCAGAGTCAGACTCTGTTAAACAGCGCATTAGCCGTAGATGATCAGCATGAGCCGCTGTTATCCATGCTGGAAGCAGAAGTGGTTGATCATGATAAAGACTATGGGCTTACTGTTCTGAATGCGGAAGGCCATACGCTGCATGTTCACGAGTCAGGTTTGGCGTTAGGGGCCAGAGTGCGAATGATTGTCCCTGCCCATGAAGTAAGTATTGTCCTGGAAGATTTTCGCGACACCAGTGTTTTGAATCGTTTGCCGGTGGTGATTGATTCAATACAAACAAGAGACGACTGGCACCAGTTAATTACATTGTGTCTTGGGGAGCAGAGATTAATGGCCCTGGTGACACGAAAGTCGGTGGATCGGTTGGTGCTGAAAATTGGCATGAAGGTGTTTGCTCATTTTAAGGCTTCGGGGTTGGAGGTGGTTTGAGGTTAAGACGCACTGAATTCAGAATGAATGACTATAATAGCTACTTTGGCAGGAGGGATATCTGATGGGCGAGCCACTTTACGACTCTGACTTTTACGGATGGGTCAATCAACAGCTTGATTTGCTCAGGTCCGGGAATTTGGATGAAGCCGATATCAAGAATATTGCACTGGAAATAGAAGCTATGGGGAAAAACCTGCATCGAGAGCTAGTCAGTCGTTTGAAGATTCTCTTGATGCATTTGCTGAAGTGGCAATATCAACCGGGTCTGCAATCCAATAGCTGGCGGTATACGATTATAGGCCAAAGGGCAGAACTCTCGGATCACATTAACGATAACCCCAGCCTTAAACCCAGAATCCCGGCAGCCATGGAAAGAGCCTACCGGTACGCACTGATTGAGGCGACCAAAGAGACAGGGTTGACTATTGAGACGTTTCCTTCGACTTGTCCCTGGACTTACGACCAAGCTATGAGTGCTGATTTCTGGCCAGCAGACTTTCTACAATAGCCTCCCTTTTAATAGGATTTGGGGGGGAATGATCGACAATCAGCATTTAAGCGACTTCGATCAGTCCCATGATGAATCTGGTAATGAGTCGTTAGAACGAGCCATTCTGACATCTTCAGCAAAACTCTCTGCCTCATCCCCCAGTCTTGGTTGGTAGTCTGCATGTCCGCTTTCTTCGCCTTCTATCAAGAGCTGCCGGAGGGTTTCCAGCTTTTTGTTCTGGTTTTCAAGCAGCCGCAACGCAGTCCTGATGACTTCATTGGCTGAGCTATAACGACCACTATCGACTTGTCTGGAGATAAAGTTGTCGAAGTGTTCTCCAAGGGTAATACAGGTATTTTTTGGCATCTTATTGGCTCAGTGCACTATGGCATGTGAAAGTAATAATTGATCAGAAAGACACTAACAATAGTAGTAATCAGACCTCCAAAAGTAATCCAGAACTGTCGGCTCAGTACGGCCAGCTCACTGCGAATCTCAGCTCTCATTTCTTTCATTTCGGCCCGGATGTCCTTATTGTCCATGCGCAGCTCGTGGATGGATTGATGAGTTTCTTCTCGCAGGTTTACAAAATCAGCCTGAAGTTTATTCTGATCGGTATGCATTACTTCCCGTAGACTTACGAATTCAGCCTGAAGTTTATTATCACCGACGTGCATCTCTTCTCGTAATGAGGCAATACTACGTTCTGTATCAAGTTTGACTTGCAGGATGCTTTCCTGAAGCACCAGAATATCTTCTTTGGTGGCGAGGTTTTGAGGGAGTTCGCTACTGACGAACTCCAAGGCTATATCTTCGTTCATACCCATTCTTTTGAGTTCTTTAAACAGGGCATTTTGCACTGGTGGGCTCCTTGTTGGCCTTAAACTGATAGTGGGAGGAACTATAGTTGAAACCCTTCTTTTTGCCAGAATCCTGTGTGGCTCAGGGGCTGCCTTTTGTCAGGCAACTAAACGTCAGAAACCGTGTTTTTTGTCAAGCTGAAAAAGTTGGCCAAAACAACACAAATACACCAGAAAAAGGTTGCTTTTTTCTTTCTGGAATATATCGTAATGCTCTAAGGATGTTCCCTTATCTGTGTGCGGTCTCTGCAGTTGGATAAGGTTGATGTACCACTTTCGCACAGGGTCTCAGGACAGAAAGTTTTGCATCAAAAAGCTCTCAGCGAGCAGTCAGGAAGACATTACAGCCATGAGTGGTTATTTTTTCATCGTATTCTGCCCATCAGACAATGGACTGGATGAAAGAGTATTTATGGAAGCGTCACTGTCGGGTGCTTACGGCCTGTGGTGGCAGGTTGATTCAATAATAAAAATGTATGTCCTCAGGGGGCTAAGAATAATGAAAAAACAACAAAGTGGTTTTACGCTGATTGAATTGATGATCGTTGTGGCGATTATTGGGATTTTGGCGGCTGTGGCTTTGCCGGCTTATCAAACTTACACTGCACGTGCTGCATACTCTGAAATAATTGCTGCTGCTGGACCTTCTAAGACAGCTGTGGAAGTCTGTGCTCAAACAGGTCGGCCTGCAGATTGCTCTCAGCTGGCAGCTACAGAAATTCTAGCTGCTAGTACTGCTGCAGATTCATTGGTAGACAGTGTTCTGATCGGTGGTGCTTCTAATTCTGTGACTATCACAGTGACTCCAACAAATGGTGTTGATAATATCGCTGCTGCTACAACCTATGTTCTGACTGGCTCTGTTGCAGGCGGGACTGTTCAATGGGCTACTGGTGGTGGCTGTACTGCTGAAGGCTTCTGCTGATTCATGCTACTAGGGAGCTTTATGCTCCCTTTCTTGTCTCTTTGTATGAACCATTGTGTTGAAGAGTCTTATGGCTTATTTCAAAGCTAATACGTCCAATATAGCTATTTCTTTATTCGGTTTTCATTTCCTGCTCTTTATGCACTTAGTCCTTCCAAATGGTGGTGGAAGTGACTTGTATCTACCTCAAAACAGTGTTGCTTGGATTTTTATCTCACTGATCAGCTTCTTAGGTATTGTATGTGTTTTTAGAAAGCAGAAATTAGAGTATACAAGGGTTTTGCTTATATTTTCTTTTGCTCTTGTAATCTTAGTTGTGCCCGTTTTTTATAAACAAAGCAGTGACCTTCCAAACCGGCTGATTGCAATGACTGCGTTATTATTTTTCTACTTTTCATTGATTCAATTAGAGCTTAATAGAAAGCATAAGCTCGTCATTCTTTACTTTATTCTAATATCAGCTACGTTTCAGTGCCTTTATGTGTTCTTCGAGATTGTTAAGCCTATCCCTGAAAGTCAACTTTACGGCTACAAATACTCAATAAGACCGGGTGGAGTCTTTCAGCAACCCAATGTTTTGGCAAGCTATTTAGCATCTTCAATACCTCTTTCAATTATTCTAATGTCATTCAGCGAGGGAGGTGAAACGATAAAAAGAGCGTTGGTGCTAATTACTGTTTTTATTTCCAGCTTTGTGCTTTTTGTCCTTCAATCAAGAACTGGTCTAATAGGAGCTTCACTAGCTTTTATTCTTTCAATACCTTTGTTGATAATGAAGAGTAGGAAACTTACAGGTCTGATAGTTCTATCTCTCTCTCTTGGAGTGACAGCTGGTCTACTAGCGGACATTAAAGAGGGAGCAAGATCGGCTGAGTCATTTCAGCGGATTGAACATAGATTGAATTTATATTCAGCTTCTTTTGATATGATTCTTGAAAAACCCTTTACAGGTTTCGGTTACGGAAACTTTGAGCGTTCTT
Organism: Endozoicomonas sp. ALD068; assembly: GCF_049310145.1. NCBI lineage: Bacteria > Pseudomonadati > Pseudomonadota > Gammaproteobacteria > Oceanospirillales > Endozoicomonadaceae > Endozoicomonas > Endozoicomonas sp. ALD068. The sequence goes on along the minus strand of NZ_JBLYNU010000004.1, from coordinate 3,793,138 downwards.
ATAGAGAGTTTATTGCTGATAATAGAGCGAATTATAACGAAGAAGTTATTTTTAAGGCTGTGTTTTCTCATCCTCATAATGAATTTCTTTATTGGGGGATAGAAGGAGGTGTTCTATCTACCATTGGTTTGTTAGTATTGGTTATTGGTGGATTTTACCTGCTTAAAGGAAAAGAATGGAGTTTGATCCTCGCTATAATTGGGCTTCTTTGCCCTATTGCTTTTCACACGCAAACAGAACTTCCGTTTTATTTGTCTATCACTCATGGGATTATATTTTTATTCTTTATTTATTGTTTCGACTTTAAAGTGGAAAGAATTTTTTTTAGTATAAATAAAAAAATGAAACTACTTTTATATCCTGTACCAGTCTTTTCAGTTGTCTTTATGCTAAGCAATTTGTATACGATCTATGTATTCTATGAATATGAGCGTAATGGAAAAAAAGACCCTTCCGTCCTATCGAAAGTTGTTAACCCTATGACACTTGATTTAAAGTTTGAAGGTGAGGTGAACTATTTGATGCTTTATAAGGCGTTGAAAGAAAATGACAGAGTAAATTTGATTAACTATATTTCATGGTCGGAAAAAGCTGTGAATAAGTGGCCAAGAAAAGGGATATACGTTAACAGGATCATTGCCCTGAAAGCGCTTGGTAAAAATGATCAGGCAAAGATTGTTGAGAATGAAATGAAACATTTGTTTCCTGATTAAATAGGACATAATCTAGGACACCCACATTTATTTGTGGGTTTCTAGTGCAGAGAGTAATCTAGGACACCAATAAACTAGGACACCCACATTTATTTAATCTAATGAAATAATCTAGGATACCAATGGGCAATAATCTGGGACACCCACATTTATATGTGGGTTTCTCTGGATTAGATCATTTATAAAGACACCCACATTTATGAGGGTACCAGAGTAATCTAGGACACCTAGTAATCTGGGACACCCACATTTATTTGTGGGTTTCTCATGAAGTAAGAATAAACTGGGACACCCACATTTATCTCTAAGAAGAGATATTCTAAGACACCCATATTTATCTCCCGAGTAATCTAGGACGAGTAATCTAGGACACCCACATTTATTTGTGGGTTTCTTAACACCTGTAATCTGGGACACCCATAAATTTCTCCCATGAATCCGGGGGCATCCACATTTATATATGGGTAATAATCTGGGACACCCACATTTATATGTGGGTTTCTCTTGGTAATCTGGGACACCCATATTTATCTCTAGGAAGTAATTCAGGACACCCACACTTATATGTGGGTAGTAATCTGGGAAGGAGAGCGAGTAATCTAGGACACCCACATTTGTAACAATAAACTAGGACACCAGTAATCTAAGACACCCACAATAATCTTAGACACCCACATTTATATAAACACGATAATCTGGGACACCCATATTTATCTCTAGAAGAACCAATAATCTGGGAAGAAAAGTAATCTAGGACACCCACATTTATTGGATAATCTGGGATGGATAATCTGGGACACCCATATTTATCTCCGATAATCTGGTGAACAATAATCTAGCGAGTAATCTAGAACACCCACATTTGTAACAATAAACTAGGACACCAGTAATCTAAGACACCCACAAAATTTCTGACTCGTAGCCGAGTAATTTAAGACACCCACATTTATATATGGGTGTCCTTGAATCCCCCATCCTTGAATCCCCCAGAAAGTCGAACTATTGAATCACTATTGCCTGCTTTCTTTGATGACAAAAGGCACACATTCGCTATACTTCTCTGATGAAACGCTTTAACTGGAACCCTCAGAAGAATCAGCAGCTGATCCGCGAACGGGATCAGTCTTTCGAGGAAGTCATTTTCCACATAGAGAACGAGTAATCTAAGACACCCACAAAATTTCTGACTCGTAGCCTCACGCTGTTTGGAAATACATACCCCTCCCCTCAAAAGCCGAACTCACTAACTTGAGAAAAAATATGGGCACCCACACCAGGACCCAAAGGGTCTATTCATGTCTATGGAGTGTTTAACAGTTTGAATATAGTATCAATAATGCTACTATCCTTGTATGACTAATATCACTGAAATTCTCAGTCAGATGAGAAGTAATCCCAAAGGCGTGAGGTTCAGAGACCTTTGCAAAGTCTGTGAATCATACTTTGGTGCACCAAGGCAGTCAGGATCAAGTCATAAGGTGTATAAAACACCTTGGGTTGGTGACCCAAGAGTGAATATTCAAAATAACAAGGGCAAAGCTAAACCTTACCAGGTAAGGCAGGTGTTACAGGCGATCGAACGCATAGAGGGTGATAAAAATGGATAGGAAAATTGATCGTTATACATACCGGGTAACCTGGTCTGAAGAGGATCAGGAATATGTTGGCTTATGTGCTGAATTTCCTGGCTTGAGCTGGCTTGAAGAAACGCAAGTAGGTGCTTTATCAGGAATCCAGAATTTAGTTCTGGAAACCGTAGATGAAATGAAAAATGCAAATGAAGAGATACCGCAACCTTTTTCAACCAGAGACTATAGCGGGAAAGTATTGTTAAGAATTACTCCAGAAACGCATCGTTTGTTAGTTATTCAGGCAGCCGAATCAGGTGTAAGCTTGAATCGTTATATAGCCAGTAGATTGCACTGAGTAAAAAAATAAACTGGGAGAGTAATTTAGGACACCCACATTCATATATGGGTGTCCTTGAATACCCATTGAATCCCCCTGAAAGTCGAACTATTGAATCTCTGTTGCCTGCTTTATTTGATGACAAAGGTAATCTAAGACACCCACATTTATATATGGGTGTCCTTGAATCTCCCATCCTTGAATCCCCCAGAAAGCCGAACTATTGAATCACTATTGCCTGCTTTATTTGATGACAAAAGGCACACATTCGCTATACTTCTCTGATGAAACGCTTTAACTGGAACCCTCAGAAGAATCAACAGCTGATCCGCGAACGGGATCAGTCTTTCGAGGAAGTCATTTTCCACATAGAGAATGGTGGCCTGCTGGATGACATCGTCCATCCAAATCCGCAAGCCTATCCGCATCAGCGGATCTTTGTGGTGAATGTACAGGGTTACGTCTGGCTGGTGCCCTACGTGGAAAGTGAGCAGGAGATCTTTTTGAAAACACTGATTCCCAGCCGCAAATTTACCCGTGACTATTTGGGAGATCGAACATGAAAAAAACAAGATTGGATAACGAGGAGCAAACGTTGCTCAATGCCCTTGAACAGGGTGAGTATGAGTCTGTGATGACCCCTGAGCGCAAGACGACGCTGGAAGCCATGGCCAGTGAGACGTTTAAAAAGGATAAGCGTATTAATATCCGCATTTCCCAACATGACCTGATGGCGATTAAGTCACGGGCCCAGCGGGAAGGGATTCCATACCAGACACTGGTGTCCAGTATTATTCATAAGTATTTGTCAGGGGCTTTGCGGGATGTCTGACAAGAAACCAATAAATGAGACATCCACAGATAATCTGGGACACCCATATTTATCTCTAACCAAATTAATCAAAGACACCCATATTTGTATACGGGTGTCTTTGAATCGAAGAAAGGCAAGAAATGCGACGCCCACGAAATTTCCTCAAGGGAGAATAGGTAACCCACAATATTTCTGGCAATGACTGCTATGCCTCATCGACATAATCTCTTTGTTCAATCCAGAAATGGATTGAGCAAATTAACTCCTGTATCCACAAAATTCCGGGTGTTTCTTGTGACTACTGTCAGGCCATAAACAAGGGCTGTTGCTGCAATTTGTTTGTCAATTGCGTTTTCATGGCGGGGTACTCTGAGTTTTCCCCAAATCTGTGCTTCGGTGCTACCAAAGTCAAGAATATGATCTCGATAATCATCTACCAGATGATTTAGCCATAGCTCTAACTGCTTTGCCTGAATAGAGTCATTTCGATGACGGATTTTTTCAACGCCTCTACGGAGCTCACCTATGGAGATAACACTAAGGTAGAGCTTTAATGATTTTTTTTGTGCTGTGTTGAAAAAAAGCTGAACGCCCTGATTTGCACTGTTTCTTTTTCTTAATTCACTGATGACATTGGTATCAATTAAATACATCACGATCACCGTTATCATTGATACGTTCGAAGTCCGTATCTGAGCCGACATCTGGAATGTTTTTCAGTGCTTCAGTGAAGCTTTTTTTCTTGGGACGAAGGAGAGCTGCTTCCAGAATTCTTCGATGCTCAGCTTCTGCACTTCTCCCGTGTTTTCCTGCCCGAGCTTTGAGGGCATCAACTATTTCCTCATCAATATTGCGCACTATCAGGTTAGCCATGAGAGTCATCCAGATGTATTCAATTCGTAAATGATAGCATTGATATCAGAGATGGACGATAATAAAGGTAAAAAAGTAATCAAGAACGAGCAATCTAGGACACCCATAAATTTCTCCCACGAAATTTGAGGACATCCAAATTTATATGGGTGTTCTTGATTTCCTTGAATCCGTCATATATGGGTGTCTTTGAATCCGTTTGAATCCGGTGTCTTTGAATCCGGTGAGAAAAGCGACAGAGGGGAAGGGTTGGAAGGAATTCGGGAACATCCACATTAATATGGGTGTCCTTGAATCATTGTGTTCTTGATTTCCTTGAATCCGTCATATATGGGTGTCTTTGAATCCGGTGTCTTTGAATCCGGTGAGAAAAGCGACAGAGGGGAAGGGTTGGAAGGAATTCGGGAACATCCACATTAATATGGGTGTCCTTGAATCATTGTGCTTGAATGCTTGAATGAATCCGTTTCTTCTTAACTTCCTCCGACGTACTCTGCATAAAGTTAGATATTCTCGGCAATTGCAGCTCCAGCCTGTCTATAGAGTTGATGGCGTAGATGCCGAGGTTGACATAAATGACTAGTCAGACTAGTTTTTGTTGAGAGTTTGTGATGATTCAGGAGGTCAAAGTGGAAAATCAATGGCAGTTACAAGAGGCGAAAAGCAAGTTTAGTCATATTGTGGACCGGGCTCGTCAGTTCGGTCCACAATTTGTGACCCGACACGGGCATAAAGCGGCTGTTGTTCTCTCATTTGAAGACTATCAAAAGATGTGTGCACCAGAGAATAGTCTGAGTGACTTTCTCAAAACATCTCCTTTTTCGGATTCTAATGTTGAAGCGTTTGACAGAAGTAAAGAAACCCCGAGGGATATAGATCTGTGAAGTATTTACTGGATACCTGTGTGTTGTCAGAAGCATTCAAAAAAAGTCCTGATCAGCATGTAATTGAATGGATGGATGGTTGCGAGGAAAACAAGCTTTATTTGAGTGTTTTGACTTTGGGAGAAATAGAAAAAGGGATAGGAAAGTGCCACGATCCGATAAGGCAGGATAAATTGCGGACCTGGCTTGAGTTTGATCTTATGGAGCGCTTCAAGCATAGAATATTACCTGTAGATTCAGGGGTGGCAATGGCTTGGGGGCGAATTCACTCTGAATCTGAAAAGAAGGGTGCCCCCATGCCTGTTATTGATGGGCTTATAGCTGTCACTGGCTTAGTTCATGACTGTACTGTAGTTACTCGAAATACAAACGATATGCGTATGAGCCAGGCAAAGCTATATAACCCATGGGTAGATAAGTAAATTGGGACATGAATCCGGGGGCAAGAAACAAGACACCCACAAAATTTCTGACTTAAAGGTTTTGCCACAGCCTCAGAGCCTGGGAACGAGTTGAAGAAATAAGCGTGTTTCTGAGTTTTCCTTATGCAAGGGCGGGTGCCAGTTCATGGAATAGGATAAGTGTCCCGATCCACATCAAAAGGCTTGCGTTTTCGATGTATTCTTTTGTGATTCAAGAGGTTTTTTGAATTTTTGAAGACCTTCCTGCACGGCTGCGGTTGGCCGTCATGTCCGATCACGGCTACGTCACAGATTTGTTGCCCGGCGTGGTATTTGGTTTTGTGATCCGACAGGGCTTTAGCATTATTGCAGACCTTCGCGCATGGTCGCGGCTGGCCATTATCTTCGATTATGGTTTTATCACAGATTTTTTGCCCGCTGTGATCTCTTCTTTTGTGATTCGACAAGGCATCAGGGTTCTTGCAGACTTTCCCGCAATGCCGTTTCTGACCATCTTCCCCAACCATGTTTACTTTACAGGTTTGTAGCCCGCAGTGCTCTCTTCTTATGTGATACGACAGAGTTGGAACATTTCTGCAGATTGTCCCGCACTGCCGCAGCTGGCCATCATCCCCGATCACGTTTTTCATACAGGTTTGTTGCCTGCTGTGGTAGCTGCCTTTGTGATTCGACAGGGCTATAGCATTCTGGCAGACCATCCCGCACGGCACTCGCTGGCCGTTCTCTCCAGCCACCGATACGTTACAGGTTTTTTGCCCGCTGTGGCATTTGCTTTTGTGTTCCGTCAGGGCTATAGCATTCTTGCAGACCTTCCCGCATGGCCGCTGATTTCCGTCCTCCCCAATATAGGTTATGGAACAGGTTTTCTGACCGGTGTGGTATCGACTTTTATGCACCGTCAAAGATCGAGCATTGCTGCAGATTTTTCCACATGGCTGCGGCTGGCCACCTTTCCCGATTATGGTTACAGCACAGGTTTTTTGCCCGCTGTGGACAATGCTTTTGTGATTTTCCAGGCCTCTGGCATTCTGGAAGACCTTTCCGCATGGCTGCGACTCTTTATCCTCTGTAATCACCATCAAATCACAGGTCTTTTGGCCGCTATGGAATCTGCTTTTATGAGACTTTAGTGCTCGTTTATTCTTGTAGACCTTTCCGCATTGTCGCAGCTGGCCATCCTTCCCGAACACTATCACGTTGCAGGTTGCTTGTCTGGAAGGGCCGGTTGTATCAGCCAGATGGGGGCATGATATTTGTCCGGGTCTTGCTTCTTTGTGGTCTGTTGAACTTTCTCTAGAATCTGGGGCTGCGTTGTAGGACGCATCGGAAGATTGTCGGAATTGACAAACGTCACTGCAGGGAAAAATGAAACAATTTAGACCTAAAGTGTGCGAGTGTTGTTGAGGGAATCCGTTATTCTCGCCAGAGTCAGAATGCAGTAGATTGATGAAATAGTCTTTAGGGTAGCTGTCGGTACGTAGGCCCTGCTGGCCGGATGATTCTGATGGTCGGCCTTGTTGTTCATGTTCAGAGCCAGGCATCGTAGCGGTTATCGCAAGCAGGTGACTTTGACTCGTTTCATGTTGTTCAATCGGGTTAAACAGCAATGAATCCGGGTTCCAATTGCTTTTTAAAAGCAAGCCGACGGTTATAAATGCTTCTACAGGTATCCATAAATAAGGCTTTAAACATAGAGAGATATCTCTGCTGGTCAGGAACAGTTCGTAGGTAACCAGCAGGTTTGTGGTGTAAAGCCATTGCCAGGAAATCGACTCAACGAGGGTCCTTTTTACCCTGTAACTGCCAGGTTTGTGTCGTTTGTTATCAGGCGGTAAATCCGCTTCTGCGCAGCCATTTATGTCGGCAATGTCTGGCAGGCTGCCCGACAATGTGCCTTGGTCAATCTTTATAGAAAAGTTCTGGTTTGGAAAATCTGCATTCTGTTCAAGTTCGATAATAAAACGCCTTGTTAGCGGTTTCGCTAGACAGATGACAGACAACGACAGTAACAGCAGTGTTGCAAAGAGTGAGTGTTTAATAATTCTACCCTTGCCTTCTGGTTTACAGATAAGAAGGATAGATTAGTGTGAGAGAGACCCATAAAATTTTTTACTTGTTCCCAAAGAAATCAGGGCATCCAAAAAATTTCCGACTTGTACTTGCAACCTGTTTGGAAACACATCACCCCCCCCCTCTAAAGCCGAGCTTTGTAACTTGAGATAACGTATGGACTCCCACGTTGGGACCCAGAGGGTTTAAAAGCAAGGGGGCCAGAGTTCTACGTCAGTCTGTGGAGTCTGGAAACAAGGTGTCAATGTGTAAAACCGTCCTGCCCTTACTGAAAGACAGAAACTTTGTTAGTTGCACTTAACAGCTTGCTATGAACTTTTATGCTAAAAACGCCTCTAAGTTATTAGGAGTAATTTTGTAAGCTCTTGCTAATCGAGGAAAAATACTTATCAGGGAGATAACCGACATGGATGGCATAAATAAAAATTCCGACACAGTTTTTTCAGACTCACCACCACCCAAGCGCGCCCGAAGAGGGAAATTACCCACTGGTTTCATTATGGGTAAAGAAGTTACTGTATATAATGAAAGTTCTCCGCATTGTCTCAATTTGCCCTCAGCACCCTATGTAGGGCAATCAATCGAACTACAGGAAAAGTCACCGTTTTTTCAAAGTACTTCAGATGAGACTGCCTGTGCTTTTTCAAGGCCTGTTTCACTTTATAGTGAGGGAGATAGTAGACTGTTATCCGATGTTTTAAGAGAACTGGGTGTCGACAAAAAATATATGCCTGACAGGGTTCTTGCAAAAAAAAGCGACACATTTTCATTAGCATTAGAATTGAGTTTAGGTGAACTGGAAGAAGAAACGATAAGCAGCGTAACGTCTTTAGTTCTTCAAAAAAACTTCGATCTGAAAAGCTATTCAGAATCTACTATTTTTTCACCTGATGATCAGGATGGATATAAGAACTACCTCAATAATGACCCAAAGCATGATTACGTGTTTTTTCATAAGCTTAAAGTTTCGGATGATAGCGAAGAGGAAAGTATTCATGATTTTGTTATTGTTAGGGGAGCTGAAAAATTTCACTTACTACAGTCAGTTTCTGGAGCATTCACTCTTGAACAATGGATTACTGGTGACTCTTCAATGATAAACAATCAAGTAAAAGAATTTAAAGAAGATTGTGATTTGAGTTTATTTCAGTGCGAAAAAAAATCTTCCCCTTCATCCGCTAAAAAAATGAAAAGAATCTACAAGGAATTTGAAAAAATAAAATCGTCATTCGGTAGAGTTATAAAAACATCAAATAATAAAGCCTGTTCTAAATCTATATTTGGCCAGAAGTTTGTGCCTGCATTGTTTTCAGCTTTAAAAAATTCGGATGACCGACCATATTTTAGAATGTTCTCATCTTCAAGGAGATATTTGGGAGTTAAAAAAGAAGATAAGATTACTCTTGAAGTCTATAGGGGGAAAATATAAAGAGAAACTGAGGGAATTTGGATGCTCACAAAATGTCTTGATGATTTTGCTGCGCTGTGTTAAAGATTAACTAGAAAACAGCCTTTGCAGCCCGGTGCTCCTCACTTATTTCAATAAAGAGTTTGCGTCGTCTGTTTTAACGCGCCTGATGGCGTGCCCTCTTTTATCCGAGGTAAACTGTTTTCTAAGTTGGAATAATTAAATAGCAGGAAAATATCTTTATTGACCTTCTTGTCAATTGGTGAAATATTTCTGTAACAAGATTGCATAACAATAACGAACAACAACAAACCTCTTAGGGGCGCTCCATGTCGAAACCGATAAAAGGTCTGCTGGTGCTGACCATATCCACTGCTGTCATGTTCTCTGTCGATGCACAGGCGGAAGAACTAAGGCTTTTGACCTGGGGAGGCTACGCACCCCAGGAAGTCATTGATCAGTTTGAACAGGAAACCGGTATTGCCGTTAAGGTTACCAAATCCAATAACGAAGATATGATTTCCAAGCTCCGCGCTACTCGCGGCGCAGGCTATGATCTGGTTCAGCCAAGTCAGGATCGTATTACCGGTGCTCAAAAAGAATATCGAATTTATAAGCCTATTGATCTCAGTAAACTCGATGCCGGTCAGTTTATTCCTTCCATGTTGTCTGCTACCAAAGCCAACACCACGATTAACGGTGATGTGTATGGTGTTCCTCATATCTGGGGTACCAGCGGTCTGATTGTCGATACTGCAGGTAGCAAAAGCAGCTACAGCTTTAATGACCTCTGCTCTGATGATTATAAGGGCAAAGTCTCCTATCGACTGAAGCGTCCAACCCTTATTGGTTTCGCTTTTGCTATGGGTGAAGACCCATTCGCAGCCTACGACGATCAGAAGAAGTACACTGAAATTCTCAGCAAAGTTGAGCAGAAGCTCATCAACTGTAAAGCCAATGTTAAAGCTTACTGGGAAGGCGGTGATGCTTTGCTTAACCTGCTGCGCAGTGGCGAAGTCACATTGGCTATGGGTTGGGATGCCGGCGGTTGGAAGCTGCATAAGGAAACGACTAGCATCAACTTCGTACCACCAGAGTCTGGAGCACTCGGCTGGATTGATACTTTCGCCCTTCCCGCTAAAGGCAAGAATGACGAAGCTGCTTATAAATGGATCAACTTTGTAATGCAGCCCGAAATTGCTGCCAAAATTACCGAAGCTGCGGGTAATTTTACTGCATCCGCCGGTGCTGAAGAGTTTGTTAACGATCAGCTCAGCAACAGCTACAAGATCAGCTATAACCAGAGCAGTCTCGATAATATCAAGTGGTATCCGCCAGTGCCTGCAGGTCTTGAAATCATCGAAGGGAAAACTCTGGATCGTATCAAAGCCGCACAATAGTCACTTATAGCTGTATCCGTCAGCCCTGTTTTTTTAATGTGAGATTTATATGACAGAGGCTGGTGGTTTTCCAGGATGTACAACCCGATGACTTTAGATCTCGAATGCCGCAATGTTTTCAAACACTTTGGCAGTTTTCAGGCAGTAGAAGACATTTCTCTTGAAATTACTGCTGGCTCCTTTTTCTCCATACTTGGCCCCTCTGGCTGTGGCAAAACCACCCTGCTGAGAATGCTTGCCGGTTTTTCTGAACCAGATCAGGGAGAAATTCTGATAAAAGGGAAGAATATGGCTGGTATCCCACCTAATAAGCGCCCGGTAAATATGGTATTTCAGCACCTGGCTCTTTTTCCCATGATGAATATTGGGGAAAACATTGCTTACGGGCTTAAGCGCAATAAGGTACCAAAGCTGCAGAGGGATAAAAAAGTTGCCGATGTTCTGGAACGTATTGGCTTGCCGGGTATTGAAAAAAAATCAGTCAATCAACTTTCTGGTGGTCAGAAACAGCGGGTAGCTATTGCACGATGCCTTGTGCTAGAACCGGATGTTCTCTTACTGGACGAGCCTCTTGGCGCTCTTGACCTGAAGCTTCGGGAACAAATGAAGGTTGAATTAAAAAAACTACAAAAGGCGTTTGGTACAACCTTTATTTATATAACCCATGATCAATCTGAAGCGATGGTTATGTCAGACCAGGTAGCCGTCATGAATCATGGCCGTTTAGAACAAGTGGGCTCTCCTCAGTCGCTTTACTATGAGCCAGAAACGTCATTTGTCGCTGGTTTTGTTGGTAATAATAATCGGGTGGATGGAATCGTTGAGTCTATTGCTGGTGAAACAGCAATAATTCGATCTAACGCGGGCCAGCAATTTAAAACTGCGTTTCCAAAAGTAGAACTGAACTCCGGAGACTCTGTTGATTTGTTTATACGTCCGGAAGCTATCCGTATCCGAAGAGATCAGAATGTAACTTCTGAAAACCATATTAATGGTCGGGTAGAAAATATTCTTTTTGATGGCGGTAATAGCCAGATATTGGTGAAAGATATTGATTCATCCCAGCAGTTGAGTGTTTCGTTGCCGCAGACTCAAGAGTTTCATGATCTGGTGGCTGGAGACGCTGTTTCACTGTCCTGGGATATACGACAGAACAATATTTTTTTGTCAAATAAGAAACTATCAAACAAAAAGAGGCGGCCGTGACCATGACCGGCAGAAAACTCTCTTTTTATCTACTGTTAATGCCTCTCTTGCTGACGCTGGTATTGTTGATTCTGTTACCACAGCTGGATATGCTGGTCATTTCTTTGAGGGAGCGAGTCAGTTACGGTGTTTATGAGTTCAGCCTGCTTCATTATCAGGAGTTTTTTACAGAGCCGCTCTATTGGAATACATTTTTGCGAACTGTTGTGATGTCCATTCTTGCTACTGGCCTGACATTACTGATCTCTTTCCCGGTTTCTTGGTATATCGCTAAAATTGCTCAGGGTAAAAACAAGAACCTGATGTTTCTTGCCTGTCTGATTCCATTCTGGGTCAGTGAGCTAGTGCGAACCTACGGCTGGATGATTTTGCTGCGGGAGAGCGGTGTTGTCAGTGGCTTACTGCAATGGGTTGGGCTGGCGGATGCGCCGGTAGAGATGCTGTACAACGACATCACTGTTATGACCGGCCTCGTATATGCTTCCACGCTCTTTATGGTGGTGCCTTTGGTCAGCACTCTGGAAGGAATGGATGATAGCCTTGTAGAAGCAGCTTATGATCTGGGCGGTAGCCACTTCACTGTGCTTCGCACAGTCATTATCCCATATGCTGTACCAGGTATCGTATCCGGGTGCATCGTCGTCTTTATGCTGACCCTTGGCAATTATCTGACACCGACACTTTTGGGTGGTAAAGACAGTCTCTGGTTTACCGAGCAGATTTTTACCCAGTTTATTACTCGCTTTAACTGGGAACAGGGAGCAGCCTTTGGGGTTTTATTGCTTTGCCTGTCGTCGCTGATTGTCTGGCTTGGCCTGAAGCTCAGCAAACAATCGTTCAAACAGGCATTAGCCAGTGAAACCTGAGAAATAGATCATGATACAAAGTATTCCCCAAAGCAGAGCATTTCAGAAAACTTACACGGTTTATGTATGTTTGTTCTTTTTGTTTCTTTTGGCTCCGCTTGTCACGGTTGCCGTATTCTCAATGAACGACAGTGTATTTCCTTCCCTGCCCTGGGAAGGGTTTTCTCTGGACTGGTATTTTGCTAGTAACAAAGAGCGACTTGGTTTATTTCATGACGGTGTGATAAAGGAGAGTATTATCACCAGCTTAATGATCGCACTGTTTGTTGCTATTCTGTCAGTTACTTTAGCTATTACTAATGCACTGTTGTTTGAGCGTTATGATTTCCGGGGAAAACAGTTTCTCTACAGCTTGATGTTGCTACCACTGGTGGTTCCAGGTGTCATTCTCGGGATTTCCATTCTTTCTTTCAGCAGCGGCATCGCCAATACGATAGAAGACAGTTATGGGCTTGATCTGGAGTTTTTAAGGCCTGGTCTGCCACTTGTTGTGCTTGGGCAATTCGCCTTTATCAGTACTATGGCAACACTAGTCATTTCGGCACGACTAAGAAAGCTGGATAGTGAAATGGAAGAAGCTGCTTTAAACCTTGGTGCAAGCCGTCTTGAGGTATTTATAACTATTACACTGCCCTGGTTAAAGCCAGCAGTGATGGGCTCAGCGGTTGTGGCCTTTCTGATGTCTTTCGAGAATTTTAATACCACTTTAATTCTTGCAGGCAGTGATTCCCCTTTAACGATTACATTGTTTGATCGTATGAGGGAAGGTTCAACACCTGTGCTCAATGCGGTTTCGACGCTGTTGATGGTGGGGTCTGGTGTACTTGCTCTCGTTAGTATTTTTGTTCAAAGAACGGAAACTAGAGAGAAATAGAAGGAAAATTAGATAAAAGAAAAATAAGGAAAATAGGATAAGGAAAATAGGACACCCATAGAAAAAGAAGGAAAATAGAAAAATAAGACACCCATAAAATTTCTTGACCAGAAGCCAATACATAGCCCCTCACGCATGACGAGAAATTAGGACACCCACATAAGGAAGGAAAATAGAAGGAAAGAAAATAGGACACCCATAGAAAAAGAAGGAAAATAAGACATCCATTAGGGAAGGAAAATAGGACACCCATAGAAAAAGAAGGAAAATAGAAAAATAAGACACCCATAAAATTTCTTGACCAGAAGCCAATACATAGCCCGTCACGCATAAAAAATACCTGATCGGATCAAACTTGGGATGACCCTAAACTCGATAAAACAAGGAAATACAACTTATTAGGTTTATAAAATATGCAGAATCCCATCTCACCAAATCTATTCGGTAAGAATGTGGCGTATAAGGCAAAAGATGAATCAACCAGTCTGAAATAACTGGCCACAACAATATAACCCCTGAAGCCAACGTTGACCTGTACTGATCGCATATGCCTTCATGGCCTTCAGTCGTCCGACTGCACGATAAAATCGATTGTTTCTGCTCATGGTTTTTAGCCATTCGTCACCATCTATTTCTAGTCTTGCCAAGATAGGAGGTGAGCTTTCCGCTATAGAACCTTTCTTATCTTTTCTGACCGCTCTTCCACTCCAGTCTACCAGCTCCAGATAATCATGAAGAATGTATGGCAATGTTTTATTCGGGTCTTGCTCCTGGTTCTGAAAAGGCTTCAACATGAACGGCTGCCTGCTATCTGTTGCTTCGGTAGTTTTTTCAATGCGTTTTTGGATAGAGGTATAGTCGGATTGCTCTGGTGTTGAGGCAAGTTTTGCCCTGATAGGGTTAAGGTCAACATAAGCCATACAGGTCAGTAAAGCGGCTTCATCCAGTAACGCCTGACTTTTAAAACGTCCTTCCCAGAATCGGCCCTTACAACCATCTTCCCTGTTGGCTTCACGGGCAAGATGTTCGTTCAAGCAACGCATAAACCAGCTGATACTTTTCAAACGGCTACGATACTCAGCCACATATTCATCGATACGGCTGAGCTCCGAGCAGCTGAGCTTTGCATTGCTCAAATGGCGTTGGATCAATAATGGACCTGTGAAAAGGGTAGTCCATCGCCGCAGTATTTCATCTCGATTCCACTTATCAGACTCATTGATGTTGATGTGTAGTACCAGGTGAAAGTGATTAGACATCACAGCATAAGCACAGACTTCGATAGCAAAGACAGAGGTCAATGTACGCAGACGGTCGACCACCCACTGCCTGCGATGCTCAAAACTATTCCCGGTCAGATGATCCTCACCACACAGGTAAGCCCTGCGGACGCACCGAGACACACAGTGGTAATAGGGTGTCGAACCTGAATCAATCAGGTTGCTGCGGGCTTGAGTCATGAGATCTCCTATTGCTATGGTGGGTAAAAATCGTAAACATGAGAAAAATAGCTTAACCAGTCGATTGGTCAAATATATGGATATCCTTTTTGTTCTTTCTGTCAAATATATGGGTGTCCTTTTTGTTCTCTTTTTTCCTTTCCTCTCTTTTGCTATTGGTCAAATATATGGGTGTCCTTTTTGTTCTTTTTGGGTGTCCTTTTTGTTCTTTTCTTGTCCGGCTCATAGCCGATATACGATGATTATGTCCACATAAATTCAGTGCTCATGCTCACGTTCATTCATCAGTCTCACCATAAAAGCGCAGTGTTTCTTTTAATGACGCTGACACTACTGGCAATGTGGTCGGCTCTTCTAATCTGGGATTTCGGACTGTCCAGCTACAACTTCAGGCGAGTTGTTCAAGTTGTTTTTCTTTCTGTTGCCTCTGGGTTGTTCATGGTTTGCTATCAGTCCCTGAATGGCTTTGCTTATTTGCCCGTTCTGGCCAGAGTCTTGATCTTCCTTGGCTTAGGGTTTGGATCATGCTCGGCATTAATGAGTGAGTATCCGTTAAAAGGCATTCAGGAGGTTGGGCTCTATGGTTTACTGATGATGAGCACTTTACTCCTGGCCAAAAGTATTGATGAGAGAAAGCTGGCAGGCATTATCAGTGTTATTGGCATGGCTTTAGGGCTTTACGGTTTTGGCTACCTGTTTCACTATGCTGTTTATTTACAATATCCGCCTGAGTCCTGGATGCACACGATTTATGGATTTACTAACCCCAGGATTTTGAATCATGCGCAGAACTGGCTGATTCCACTTTTGGCTTTACTGCCCCTTTTGTCGAAAAGCAAGGGGTCACTGGTTCAGAGGCTAAGCTGGATTCCCTTGATGATTATGTATTTTTTCATTTTTTTATCACAGAGCCGAGGCATCCTTCTGTCTTTGGTTATGAGTGGAATAGCTATTTACTTTTGTTTCCAGAAAGTAATAACACCCATTATTCGAGTTCATACAAAAGCATTGATGCTTGGGTTGATCGCTTATACGGTTTTTATTTGGTTCATTCCTTATTTATTGGGGCATGGAGTCAAGGGATTCAGACCACTCTCAGCGGCATTGAAAACCTATGATCGTGTTGAGCTTTGGATCACTGCCTGGCAACTGGCATTAGATAATCCCCTGTTTGGGGTGGGGCCTCAGCATTTTATTCTTTCATCAGACAATGGACTGGGATCGCCCCATAATATTGTTTTGCAATGGCTTTCTGAGTGGGGGACGCTGGCTACATTGTGCTTTGTTATCGTCATGCTTTGGGGTGGCGTTTCTTACCTGATGCGGCTGAAAAAAAGGTTAGAGAGAGGATCATTGTCGGGGCAGCAAACCTATATCCAGATATCGGCCTTTTGGGCTATTCTGAGTGCGGTGCTTCATGCCCAGATCAGTGGTGTATTTATCACGCCTGTGAGTCAGATGATGATGTTGCTGGTAGTGGGCTATTGTCTGTATGCTCACGATAAGGACAGAGTGAAGGTCATTGCTGAAGTTAAGGATTACGAACTGAGTGTTTCAAAGCTGTTGGCTTCAATGCTTATCTTGTTGTCTATTACCTTCTTTAGCATTTTCTACGTTGAGTTTATTCAGGGAACCTACCCAGTTTCAATTCCCTTTGAATCCATGGCCCCACGTTTCTGGCAGAATGGAGCCTTTCACCTTGTTAATTAATATGGATTTCTCTGGCTACCAGTTGAGGATTCAGTAGGCCCTGGTAGGAAAAATACTCCTGAGTCCGCCCTTTCTGATAACTGACTTCGTAGAGCATGAAGAAAGGAAATCCACCTTCCCGGGTCATTTGTCTGAAATCTGCGTGCCAGCCAACAAAGGTGTGATTCTGATATTCTCCCAGTTCACTGCCTAATAAGGGTCTGAAATTGTCTTTTCCCACGCCTGTGGTTTTGAGTGTGTGGTACCCCGATTGAATGATCAGCATCAGCTCTGAGTCTTGCCCCTGCTCAAAATAACGATCCACTTCACCTTGGTAGACATGTTGAAGACTAACAGCGCCGGTGATCGCAGTGGTTGTCAGTATCAGCACAACAGTAATGACCCGGGCAACAAGAGAGAGTCTTTTATTGGCGAAAAGGGTGAGATTTTTCATGGCAGCTGCCCCTGAAGAAAAGCCTGTATAAGGCTTATCGGGCCACATCTGAAAATCACGAGAAATCAGCGGTTTTAAAAACGAAAGGTAAGTCCTAAAGCTCTGGTCATGAGCGCCGACATCTTGCTAGAGACTGACCTGTGGGGCCCAGTGTATTGGCGGAGGGCAGCTATTCAATGACCGAGGATAACGAGATGAAAACATGGATGTCCAGGATGCTGGGTTTCACGCTGATAGAGCTGATGATCGTAGTGGCGATCATTGGTATTCTGGCGGCTGTGGCGATTCCCCAGTACCAGAATTACACCCGTAATGCGACGGTAAACGCTGCATTGAGTGAAGCCAGCCAGTATAAGACGGCTGTAGGTATTTGTGCTCAAACCAACCCTATCACTGATTGTGATGATGGATCAAATGGTATTCCCGCTGCAAGAAACACAATAGACGATGTCGTGGATGGGGTTATCACAATTACTCCAGGTGGGGCTTTTGCTTCACAGACTTTAACGTACACTCCTGATGCAACAGGCACTGTATGGACTCTTACATGTAATGGTGGTGGTACATTGTGCAGCAATGATTCTTTAACTACTACACCAGATTACTCGCCCTAGAACTTTACTGACGTAGTTTCTTCGAAGGCTGGATTTAATTCCGGCCTTTTTTCTGTTTGGTAAATCTATGAGGGTGACCTGAGATTGAAGGCCAGAAGAAGAATCAGGGCTGTCTGAACCATTCAATAGAGTCCCTGATGCTTGGAGTATTCAAATAGCTTTTAGCCCTCTGAGCCTGCTTAACGGACATCAAAACCACAGCCGCCATTTCCTCTGGCGTGGCATCAAGAATTTTGTCCCAGCTTTTAAAATGGCTTGCCAGCTTTCTGGAGCGAGTTTCTCCCAGCTGTGGAATGCTCAGGGCTCTTATCTGGGACTTTAGAGAAACCCTATGAAGTGTATTGAGTACTGATAGCAGTTGTTTCGATGAATGCTCATTCAAGCCAGCCTGTTTCAGGTCAGACTCAGACACTTTGAAACTATCTGGAAAGCGGTCAATGGCCTTATTTGCCATCAGCTTTTTTATCAGTGGCTCGTGCAAAAAGGGAATATCCAGACTTATCCTCAGCCATTTCAACCTTTCAGTAAACTGTTCTTCACAGCCCGGCTTTAACTCAAGGCAGGAGAAGGCATTGTATCTTTTCGGGTCTGGAAACATTGGTCGGGTGCGATGCTCCGGCCTCAGAACAACCTGACCAAAAACCGGTGTAGCAGCGCCTTTCAGTTGCACAGAAATCTGGTCACCAATAGCGATATCCTTCTCAGACAGGTTTTTGATGCTGCCCAGTGATACCTGCCGAACAGTTTCCCCTCCGATCGCTATCGGCTCCAGCTGAAGTACCGGGGTGATCTGGCCGGTACGTCCCACTCTGAAATCAACGCCTTTAACTGTGGTTATCGCACTGTCGGAAGGGAATTTCCAGGCAATGGCCCAGGCTGGATTCTGGCTCTCCCAGCCCAGTTTTTTACGAAGCTCGAGGTTGTCCAGTTTCAGAACAATACCGTCCATAAGGAAGGGCTCCATACCGCTGCGTTTATTATAGGTATCACGGATTTTTTCTATCTCTTTCAGAGTATTACCCCGTTGGGTATGCTCGGCAGGTAGCTCAAAACCATAGCCATACAGGGTATTGATCACCGTCTTGTCGCTATCAAAAGGGCTGTTGACCCAGCGCCATGGGAAGAATTCGATACTGCCCAGTGACGAAACATCCAGTTCTTTGCGACTGATATGGCCGGAGACATAATGACGGGCACTGCTATAAACGGAATTTTTGACGGTCTCATTCAGGCGGGCAAAGAGTTCTCCGTGCAGGACAATATCGTTATATTCCGTAATCAGCGCTTTCGGGATTATGGGCATGTGTTTGACGGCATCAAGAATATTCTGCCCTCTGTCGCCTGTGCCCCGGGTAGAAGCGGCGACCAGTTTGCCGTTCTGATAAACCAGCTCAACCGCAACACCGTCAATCTTGGGTTGAACCAGAATGATTTCCTTACCGGCTTGTTTGAGAAATTTTTTGATATCATCAATGTCCCGGGCTTTTTTCAAGCTACCCATAAAGGCGCGATGGTCAACGTCTCCCTCGATATTCTCCTCAGCAACAGGAGGAAGTGTCAGTTCCGGAAAACACTTTATCAGAGATTGCAGTTGCGCTTTCAGCGCATCGTATTCATGGTCGGTGAGCACGGGAGAGTGTTTGTTGTAGTAAAGGTCATCGTTATGTCTGATCTCTTTTTGCAGAGCAACGATCTGCTTTTCAGCCTGCTCTGAGGTCCAGCTTGGACAGGCGCTCCATACAGTGATTGGAATGAGTAGGAGAAAAAGCGAAAAAAGGTGTTTCATGATCAGTTTTCCGGGGAGGGGGACGTCTTTAATTGATCGGCCAGATAAGACGAAACTGATCGAAATGGGGCATTAGAGCCCCATTAAAGTTAAGGGTTGTATCCATCCGGATTGTCGGACTGCCAGCGCCAGGCGTCGGTCACCATTTCTTCAAGCCCCCGCTCTGCTTTCCAACCCAGCTCATTCAGAGCTTTGTCGGTATTGGCATAGCAGGCGGCAATGTCACCGGAACGGCGAGCCGTGATCTCGTAAGGTACATTTTGGCCAGACGCTTTTTCAAACGCCGCAACTATTTCCAGAACACTGTAGCCTTTACCTAAGCCGAGGTTCCAGGTATGTACGCCTTTGGTCGTACGAAGTTTTTCTATGGCTTTGACATGACCCAGTGACAGGTCCACGACGTGAATATAATCACGAACTCCGGTGCCGTCGATGGTGGGGTAGTCGTTACCGAAAACTCTCAACTTTTCCAGCTTGCCAATGGCCACCTGAGTCACGTAAGGCATCAGGTTGTTCGGGGTGTCATTAGGATCTTCGCCAATGCGACCAGAAGCGTGAGCACCTGCCGGATTAAAGTAACGAAGCAGGGCAATGCTCCAGTCAGTATCCGATTTGAAAAGATCTTCCAGAACTTCTTCCACCATCAGTTTCGAGCGACCGTAAGGATTAGTGGCACTTAGCGGAAAATCTTCTGTGATCGGCAGACTGGCAGGGTCACCATAAACGGTCGCTGACGAGCTGAAGACAATGCGTTTAACATTAGCTGCCTGCATGGCCTGGCAGAGTACAAGGGTGCCGTAGACATTGTTTTCATAGTAATCGAGAGGGATTTCGCAAGACTCCCCTACGGCTTTCAACCCCGCAAAGTGAATAACGGCTTCAAAATCGTGCTGCTGAAAGAGGCCGTCCAGCAAAGCTCGATCGCGGATGTCGCCGTTAACAAACGCCAGTGTTTTGCCGGTAATCTCCTGAACCCGGCCCAGAGATTCTTCGCTGCTGTTGCTGAGGTTATCCAGAACCACTATTTCGTAGTTGTCGTTTAATAATTCCAGACAGGTATGGCTACCGATATAGCCTGCACCTCCTGTGACCAGAATTTTACTCATGGTTTTGGCTTCCTGTTCAGATCTCTGTGGTATCAATCAGTCTCATGGACAGATCAATGGATTGAATATCTTTGGTGAGTGTTCCGATGGAAATAAAGTCGACTCCGGTCGCTGCAATTACCGGCAGGCGCTCATCGGTAATACCCCCGGAAGCTTCCAGCCCGGGTTGAGGTGCTGGCAGGGAGTTGTTCAGTTCGACGGTTTCACGCAGTGCGTCCAGAGGGAAGTTGTCCAACATAATGATGTCGGCACCAGCGCTTCTTGCCCGCTGGAACTCTTCCATGTTCTCGACCTCAACTTCCACAGGCTTGCCCGGAGCCATGGTCCGGGCGGTGCTGACTGCCTGCTCAATCCCGCCACAGGCGGCAATATGATTCTCCTTGATCAGGAAGGCATCATAAAGCCCGATCCGGTGATTGTGACATCCGCCTGCCATGACGGCGTACTTTTGGGCGAGGCGAAGACCGGGCAGGGTTTTACGAGTGTCCAGCAGTTTAACGCCCGTCTCTTTGACCAGATTGGCGTAGTAAGAACAGCGGGTAGCAGTGCCGGAAAGGGTCTGAAGGAAGTTCATGGCTGCACGTTCACCGGTCAACAGGCTTCTGGCAGGACCTTCCATAAAAACCAGAACCTGGTCCGCTTCCACCTGTTCACCTTCCTGAACCTGCCAGTCCAGAGTCACCGATGGGTCAATCTGCCTGAATACTTCATCAAACCAGGGGCGCCCTGCAATAACCGCAGTTTCACGACAGAGGATACGTGCTTTGGCCATTTGCCCGGCAGGAATGAGGGAGGCCGTAATATCACCTGAGCCGATGTCTTCTTCCAGGGCATTGCGAACATTGTGCTGGATGGTGTCGGTCAGGTCGGAAGCGAGATTGTCTCGGGGCTGCATGTTGACTCTACTAATATATGGCCGGAAATCATGAAGAATTGGCGGGGATTATAAACAAATCGTTGTCTCATGTCTTTGCTCTTGCCGACAGTAATAGCCTGTCATGATCTATACTCGTGGGTCATGTTCAAAACACAGCAGAAGACAAAAGAGTATGTACATTATCAAGCCGTTTAAGTGTGCTTTTCTTGCCCTGGCCATGTCCTGCTCTCAGGTATGGGCCGAGACCAGACAAATTAATTCCTACATAGCCCTCAAGGATGCTCTTGAGCAGGGAGAAGTGCCTGTTATCGGTGTGATTGATTTTGGACAGTGTACTCATAAGTACCAGAACCTTAAGCATAAATCTCAGGCATTACAGAGTTTCCGTGGAAAAGAGGTCACTATTTTTAAACGAAACACCATCAATGAAGATGGTTCGATAATGATGTTAACGAGCTATAAACTCAATACCTCTCTAGTGGCTGAAGTCAGGGATGGCAGACCTCTGCCAGACTGGATAGATTGGCCAGCCTGGATAGAGTGGCAAAGTGCCTACGCCCTCTCCAGAGACAATGATACAGAATTTAACATCTGGTTTATTGCTGCGGATGCAAAAACCGGAAAGACCCTCGAAACCGGTCGCTTCACTTGTCCATTTGGATCAGCCGTTAAGTTGTGGTGCACACCTCACTCTTGAATTGACCTGTCGCTGACGCCTTGACGTTATTTTTTGGCTAACGAATGTTGAGTTCTGCCAGCTCTCTTATCAGTGTCCGGTTAGCAGGCGTTTCCAATCCCAGCTTTACAGCCTGCTCGATCAGATAACCATTAATAAATGCCAGCTCGGTTTTTCGCCCCTGTCGGGCATCCATGCAGGTAGAAGAGTGGTTTATTGCGGTATTTCGGCAGACTTGCCTGACCAGCTCAAGAAGGTTTCCTGAACCGGGAATACCGGCGGCTTGCCTCACCTGTGTCACTTCCTCAGCCAATGCTGCCAAACGTTGTTGACGCTCTTCAGTGTCCAGCAGTTCTCCATTCCTGCAATCATATAAAGCCGTAAGACCATTGATGGCACAATTGACTGCCAGTTTATCCCAGAGCTTTTCTTCAATCTGATGGGTAAACTGAATGTCAACTGGCAGCTTTTTCAGCGTGCCCTTTAATCCTTGCCAGACAGCATTGTCAGGCTTCTGAGCAACAGGACCCACCCAGGTTGACCCACGACCGGCATGACAGACATGCAGAACGTCTTTCATCCATGCTCCTTCAGTCGTCGATGCGGCCCATACGGTTTGTGAACTGAAATGTTGTGCTATCGCCTGTTGGCTGCCCATACCGTTCTGGATTAATAGTATCTGGCACTGGTCTGATAAGTGATCAGCGATTGAAAGAACAGCCGCTTCAGCATCCTGTGCTTTTGTGCAGACTAATAAATGGGTTATCGAGCCAGTGAGAGACTCGGGAGAGTCCAGTTTGATAGGGAAGTGTTGACTGACTCCATCCAGTTCATCAATGGCCAGAACAGGTTGGGTAACGTTGAGTGAGCGCAGTCTCTGTTCCCGAACAAGCAGGGTAGCTTCCATGCCTGCCTTGAGGAACTGAGCTGTCCACAGGCAGCCCATACTGCCAGCACCGATGATATGCCAGGTCACTTCTTGGCTCACTCTGGTTGAGATAATCCGGGCGAGTTTAAACAGTCAATGATGATATGTGAATATTGAGTGCTGCCAGCGGTGTAAGATTGGTCTCTATTTGTTCTCGACCATTCAATTTTTCTCCACCTATCTACAGTTTTTTCAATTCAAAATTTAAAATAATAAGCATTAAAAATGAACTTCCTTGATTCATTCAAGTCAAAGATTGTATGTAAACAATATTTATGAACCAGGGGGAATGATATGGACGTTTCGAATAATACCGCAGGAGTGACCAGCACCGGTGCATACAATAGGGTGTCTGAGGCTAACGCTGCTTCCACCAGTACATCATCAAAAAGCACTGTCACCGCCGTTAATCCCCATAAGCAATTGCAACCCGCCCATGAACACCCTGCAGCAGGCCATTCCAGAGCGGGTTGCTCCCTGGTTTTCAGGACGATATCTCAGGCGGCTAGCTCAATTACACAAGGAGTCACCAGCACCCTGAAAAGGACATCGCGTGTTATTGGGTTGGCTTGCAGTGGTGGCGCTACTCTGGCGAAGGTTGCCTGTTATCGTTCTCCTGAACCAATTGCTCAGTTTTTCCATAAAAATGGCGGACTGTGGGGAAAAATAGGCCAATACGTAGCTGCAAAACAAGCACCGGCTGAGTATTTCAAATCACATCAAGATCTTTATAACTACACGACTAACATGGTAAAAGTCGCGAGCCAGTGCTCGGCAGGCAAGGTTGATCCTGAGGTAATCAGGAAAGTTATCGAGCGCAATGTGGCTAATGCCGGACTGCTTTCTGAAGATGCCATGCCGGAACGATCAGGCATAAATGACGGCGTTAGCCAGTTCATGGCTAACAGTGCCGTTTCAGCAGCACCTGTCCGGCATGTTAAAACACTTGGGCGTGGGAGTATTTGCCAGGTCGATCAGTTTAATATTGGTGGACGAGATTTTGCTGTTAAATATTTATCACCAGAGTTGGCAGAAAAAATTAATATTGATGTTTCGTTGGTGAACAGCCTGGTTTCTTTCTTTTATGACTGGGGTTTTATCTCAGAGATGTACTTTGACGACATTTGCAGTGCATTCAAGAGTTTTAGTAATGAGTGTGACTTATCACGGGAACTTAAGTTTACCGAAAAAGCGTCCGAGGCCTTAAAAAATTTGACAGAAACCAAGCGCTACCATGTAACTACCGACTCAGGCCATCAGGTGCCGGTTCAGTTCAGGGTACCTGAGGTGTCTGTACCCTTATCCAGCCCTGATGCCCTTGTGATGGAGTATATTGATGGCTGTTCTCTTGATCGTACAGACGCGTTAAGGGAGAGGCTCGCTTCATGGCAGCCGGACTGGAAAGAGGGTGGAAGGCTAAGTGAAACGGAAATAAATACTATTATCGTCGGCATTCATAAACTTGTGCTAAAAGTTTATCTGGATTTATTCAGTGAATCCTTTTTTTTAAATACTGACCCCCAAACGGGTAATTTCATGGTGAAACTGGAGAGTGATCGTATCAGTATTTATTGTATTGATCACGCCAACAGTACTGGCAATAACGATATTTTGCGCATGATGAAAGACCCTGTTTATTATTCACTTCTTGCAGGACTGTTCTTGTTGTTTCATAACCGTGCTAACGGGAATAGCCTGATTGAAGAGGAAAATATCAAAAGCTCGATGGATACAACCGACGAAGTTGACATCCGGGCTCTGGTTTGCACGGCAATATCCCCGGAAGCGCAGGAATATATAGAAAAATTTATTGAAATTTATCGTAGGGGCTTTGGAGCGGATATCATACCCCCCATTGATGAATTACAACAATTTCAGAGAGAAGCTAGCGTTGGAGAAATTTGCAGTCAGATTTATCATTGGTTAAAAGACATCTCGGACGATTCTAATACGGAGGGGCCTGTCCAATCAGAGGCTGCGTTTGTGGAGCTATTGACGCGATTTTTGATCCGGCTTGCCATGGAACATGTGGAGCAAGATATGCAGAAGGCTGACATTACAGCCTTGCACAGAGTTGTCGCTGTTCCTTTTGACAAATTTGCTCAAAGTCTGGGTTTTCAGATCAGTCCGAACAATCCCATATTACTGCGGGTTGGGTGGCAATTGTCTGCATATCGCCAGTATATAGGGCAACTGGAGTCGCTAATGGATAACTGGGAGTATTATCGAGAATAGCGAGCTTTTTGACGAACAAAAGCGGGTTTTCAGGCCAATTCACTGCCACCTACGACTGCATGGATGCAGGAGCTAGAGCAACGCAGGAGCAGTTGCCGACGACTGCATGGATGCAGGAGCTAGAGCAACGCAGGAGCAGTTGCCGACGACTGCATGGATGCAGGAGCTAGAGCAACGCAGGAGCAGTTGCCGACGACTGCATGGATGCAGGAGCTAGAGCAACGCAGGAGCAGTTGCCGACGACTGCATGGATGCAGGAGCTAGAGCAACGCAGGAGCAGTTGCCGACGACTGCATGGATGCAGGAGCTAGAGCAACGCAGGAGCAGTTGCCGACGACTGCAGTCTTATTGGTCACTACCTCGGAAAAAGTCAGTAACAATATCTAAGCAATTGTCACAGCAAGGCTAACGCCTTGCAAGGCCTTGACCCGCCTCTAAAGAAGCGGGATTGCGCCCTTAATTTCTTTCAAAATAAATAATAAGCATTAAAAATGAACTTCTTTGATTCATTCAAGTCAAAGATTGTATGTAAACAATATGGATGAACCAAGGAGTTGATATGGACGTTTCGAATAATACCGCAGGACTGACCAGCACCGGTGCATACAATAGGCTGTCTGAGGCTAACTCTTCCACCAGTGCATCATCAAAAAGCACTGTCACCGCCATTAATCCCGATAAGCAATTGCAACCCGCCCATGAGCACCCTGCAGCAGGTCACTCCAGAGCGGGTGACTCCCTGGTTTTCAGGACGATATCTCAGGCGGCTGGCTCAATAACACAGGGAGTCACCCGCACCCTCAAGAGGACATCACGTGTTCTTGGGGTGGCTGCCAGTTGCGGCGCTGCAGTGGCGAAGAAAGTCTGTTTACGTTCTCCTGAAGCAATTGCTCAGATTTACCATGAAAATGGTGGACTATGCGGCAAAATAGGCCAATACCTGGCAGCAACTCAGTTACCGGCTGAGTATTTTAAATCAGATCAAAAGCTTTATAACTATGTGACTGACATAGTGAAATCCGCAAGTCAGTATTCGGCAGGCAAGGTTGATCCTGAGGTAATCAGGAAAGTTGTCGAGCGCAATGTGGCTAATGCCGGATTGCGTTCTGACAGGCTGCTTTCTGAAGGTGCCATGCAGGAACGATCAGGCACAGCTGATAATGACAGCGGTAGTCAGTTCATGGCTAACATTGCCCTTTCAGCAGCAACTGTCCGGCATGTTGAAACACTTGGGCGTGGGACTATTTGCCAGGTCGATCAGTTTAATATTGATGGACAAGATTTTGCTGTTAAATATTTATCACCAGAATTGGCAGAAAAAATTAACATTGATGTTTCGATAATGACCGACGTGTTTTCTGACTTTTATGACCGGGGTTTTATGTCAGAGAAGGACTTTGACGACTTTTCCAAGGCATTCAAGAGTTTTAGTAATGAGTGTGATTTATCACAGGAACTTAAGTTTACTGAAAAAGCGTCTGAGGCATTAAAAAATTTGACAGAAACCAACGAGTACCGCGTAAGTACCGGTTCAGGCCATCAGGTGCCAGTTCAGTTCAGGGTACCTGAGGTGGCTGTATCGTTATCCAGCCCTGATGCCCTTGTGATGGAGTATATTGATGGCTGTTCTCTCGATCGTACAGACGCATTAAGGGAGAGGCTCGCTTCATGGCAGCCGGACTGGAAAGAGGGTGGAAGGTTAAGTGAAGCGGAAATAAAGACTATTATCGTCGGCATTCATAAACATGTGTTATCGGTTTATTTGGATTCAGTCAGTGAATCCAGTTTTTTCAACACCGATTTTCAATCGGGTAATTTCATGATGAAACTGGAGAGCGATCGTATCAGTATTTATTGTATTGATCACGCTAACAGTAGTACCAATAACGATATTTTGCGCATAGTAAAAGATACTGTTTATTATTCACTTATTATTGGACTGTTCTTGCTTTTTCATAGCCGTGCTACCGGGAATGGTCTGGTTGAGGAGCAAAATAACCCCAGCCCAACGGATACAACCGACGAAGTTGATGTCCGGGATCTGGTTTACACGCCAATATCTCCGGAAATGCTGGAATCTTTAGAAGAATTTATTGAACCTTTTCGTAGCGGCTTTGGACGGGGCATCATACCCCCCATTGATGAATTACAACAATTTCAGAGAGAAGCTACCGTTGGAGCAGTTTGCAGTCAGATTTATCATTGGTTAAAAGGCATCTCGGACGATTCTAATACGAAGGGGCCTGTTCAATCAGAGGCTGCGTTTGTAGAGCTATTGTCGCGATTTTTGATCAGGCTTGCCATGGAGCATGAGGAGCAAGATATGCAGAAGGCTGGCAAAGCGACCTTGAACAAAGTCGTCGGTGTTCCTTTTGACAAATTGGCTAAAAGTTTCGGTTTTCAGATCAGACCGATCGATCCCAGGCTAATGCGGGTTGGGTGGCAATTATCTGCATATCGTCAGTATATAGGGTATCTTGAGGCGCTATTGGACAAATTGGAGCCTGACAGAGAATAGCGCCCGTCCGGGCGACCCTATAATCAGTAGTTGTAATAATAAAGACCTGATCTGAATGGGTAAGTATTTTTGTGACACCCTCGACAAAGAGGGTGTCGCAAAACTCCAACTACTCGTTCCCACGCTCTGAGGTCGTCATTCCCGCGAAGGCGGGAATCCAGCGCCAACGGTGGATCTCTGCCTTCTCGCGGATGACAAGGCCAGGGGGTCACCGGGCAGTATGGTTCTGGTGATGAGTCACTGTGGATTCCCGCCTTCGCGGGAATGACGAGAATGAAGCCGGGAATGACGGGAGTCAACTCGTTCTCACGGCGGAGAGAGTTTTGTGACACCCTCTCTAAGGCTCCGGGTGTTGGTCTCTATTTGTTCTCGATCATTCAATTTTTCTTGACCTGTCTACAGCTTTATAGCTTAAAGTTCCTTCCTGTTGATGGTTTGAGGATGCATCAGTGTGTACCGGATTTCTGAGTTAGCCGCCGCTGTAGGGCTTTCACGTACAGCGCTTCTCTACTACGAGAAGCAGCAGCTTATTTCAGGTAAAAGACTTGAAAATGGCTACCGTCTTTACAGTGATAAAGACCTTCAAAGAGTCCGCTTGATTCAGCAACTGCAGGCGGGAGGGCTGACTTTGAAAGAGTGCAAAGTTTGCCTTGAAAAAAAGATAGACAGGGACCTGTTGAAAAACCGCCTCAGGCAGCTTGATGAAGACATTGCACTGAAGCAGCAGTCACGAGCGCTGTTGGCAGCCATGCTGGGTGAGGGTGACCTCAGAGCCTGGCATGAAGACCTCGATAAGGTTGCTCCTGATGCTCATCTGAACTGGTTAGTAAAACAGGGTTTTAGTGAAAAAGAAGCCCTCAGATTGAAGTGGTTATCGAAAGATATGAATGATCACGAGACTTATATGATCGACTTTATGAAAGTTTATGAGACCCTCGAACGCTGGGGTCCAGGCAGTGAAAAAGACACGCTGAAAGCATTATCACTGGTGCCCGAAGCTCCTGCTGATATTCTGGAGATTGGTTGTGGCAAAGGCCTGTCAACCAGAGTGTTGATAGACAATACCGAAGCACACATCACTGCCATAGATAATGAAGCGTCAGCACTGGCTCGATTAAAAGAGCGTTTTGAGAAGCAGGATATTTCCGGACGGCTTTCCAGCGTTTGCGTGAGCATGACTGAATTGCCCTTTGAGAGTGAAAGCTTTGATCTTATCTGGTCGGAAGGCAGTGCTTATATCATGGGGGTCCAAAAAGCCCTGACGCAATGGCAGTCATTACTGCGGCCCGGTGGCTTCATGGTGGTAAGCGACCTGGTATGGCTAACAGATAATCCGGATCAGGAAGCGATGGCCCATTGGCAGCAAGACTACCCTGATATGCAGACGATCAGCAATCGTCTCAAGCAAATGGACGCTGTCGGATATGATATAGTCGACCATTTTTCTCTAAGCCGGGAGTCTTGGGATAACTACTCCGAACCACTGAAAAAACGAATCCATGATTTGTCACCTGCCATGCCTGACTCATTAGCGCTGAAGAATATTGAGACTGAGCTGGAAATCTATAGAAAATTCCTGGGACAGTTCGGTTATCAAATGTTTGTTCTTGGCAAACGTGATTAAATGGACGTCTATACTTCTCCTGACGTTCCAATGTCGTGGAGAGTATTTATGGCACACATCTATAAAATCCTGGAAGTGGTAGGCAGCTCGACTGTCAGCAGCGATGACGCTATTCGCAATGCTATTGCCACTGCCAGTGTCACTCTTAATCACCTGGGCTGGTACGAAGTGGTGGAGCATCGGGGCCATGTTGAGGATGGTGAGATTGCACACTTTCAGGTAACCGTCAGAATTGGTTTCAGGTTGGAAGACCGTGGTCAATCATCCTGATTGCCATACCCTGTTCAACCTAAGCTTGCCATTCAACAGGGATTCTCGGATACAATAGTCGTCAACGTTTAAAATTTGTTGATTGGGGAATCCCTCATGCCTTCATTTGATATTGTTTCAGAAGTGGATATGCACGAGTTGACCAATGCGGTCGATCAGGCGAACCGTGAGCTGACCACCCGTTATGATTTCAGAGGGGTTGAAGCCAGCTTTGAAAAAAGCGGTGAAAACCAGATTGTGATGACGGCCGATGCTGACTTCCAGCTGCTGCAAATGGTTGAAATGCTGAAAACCAAAATGGTCAAGCGGGGCATTGATGTTAAATGTCTGGAAGTGAAAGATCATTATGGTTCTGGCAAACAGGTCAAACAGGATATCATAGTTCGTCAGGGGCTGGATAAAGAGCAAGCCAAAAAAATCGTCAAGATGATCAAGGATGCCAAGCTCAAGGTACAGCCAGCCATTCAGGGTGAGCAGGTTCGCGTTACGGGTAAGAAGCGTGATGATCTTCAGACCGCTATTGCATTGTTGAGAGAAGCGGATACCGAGATGCCTCTGCAGTACAACAACTTCAGAGACTGATTCTGGCAGGAGGGGCTTGCCTCTCCTGTTAACCGGCATCCGGTAAATCAACATCGAGACAAAAAAATATTCCCCGGCATGTTCAGGTGTGCTTTTATTAAACTTTCCCGATAGTTCTATAAAATAAATTTGCCAGATTCGACCACTGGAAGACGTTAACGGTATGTTATTATCAGGGCACCTTTCTATGAGTTCAACGAAGAACTCGCTGACATCTGTGAAGAGCAAACCCGGAGGAGCAGAATGCAACTAATGGACTCTTCTTCCCGTTCCTGGGGAGAGGCATGGAAAAGCTTCAGGCATCCAAGGGTCATCAGTGTTCTGTTTCTTGGTTTTTCAGCCGGCCTTCCCATATTACTCATATTCAGCAGCCTTTCTATCTGGCTCAGGGAGGCGGGTGTTGAGCGCAGCATGGTGACCTTCTTTAGCTGGGCTGCCCTGGGTTACTCCTTCAAGTTTGTCTGGGCCCCTCTGGTAGACAGGGTCCCTCTGCCATGGTTGACAAAAAGTCTCGGGCGTCGCAGAGCCTGGCTATTACTCGCCCAGTTCGCGGTGATGGCTGCTCTTTTATTTATGGCGAGTCATGATCCTGTCTATGGATTGACCTGGGTTGCAGTGGGGGCTGTGATGCTGGGATTCTCATCTGCTACACAGGATATAGTGATTGATGCCTACCGGATAGAAGCTGCAGAGAGCGATCTTCAGGCCATGATGTCTTCCGCCTACATTGCGGGCTACAGAGTCGGCATGCTGGTGGCCGGGGCTGGCAGTCTGGCACTGGCCAGCTGGTTTTCAGGGGGTGATGAATCCGTTTATCACTACCAGGCCTGGGCTTCTGTCTATCGCTGTATGGCTGCGTTCATGCTGGTAGGGGTTGTCACCACCTTGTTGATTCCAGAGCCTGAAAACAATCAGTCTGCCTTCTCTCAGGATTATGGCACCAGTGACTATGTTCGTTTTCTGGGGTTGTTTGTAGTAGCGGCAGGGGCTTTTGTTGCAGGTTTTACATTAACTCCCGAGATCTCTTCCCAGTTGAAAACAATGTTGGTTGATGGCGGTGTTTCAGTTCATGTTGCAGGGTTCTTTTCTGAATCTTTCCGATTGCTGTTCAGTGTGGCTCTGGGTGGTGGGGCTGCCTGGTTGATGATCAGTCTGAACGTAGCGCCCAAGGGGATGGTCAGAGAAACCTATGTGGCTCCTTTTGCTGATTTCTTTGCGCGTTACGGAAAACTGGCGATCTATATTTTGCTGCTGGTAGGCACCTATCGGATTGCAGATATTGTTATGGGGGCAGTGGCTAATGTGTTCTACAAGGATATGGGTTACAGCAAGGAACAGATAGCAGCTGTTACCAAAACCTTTGGTCTGTTAATGACCATTGCCGGTGGTTTTCTGGGGGGATTGTTAGCCCTTCGCTACGGGGTGATGAAAATTCTCTGGATCGGTGGGCTATTGGCTGCTATCAGTAACCTGCTGTTTTCCCTGCTGGCTCAAATGGAACCTGAAACCTGGATTCTGGCTGTGGTCATCGCAACTGACAATCTCAGTGCAGGTATTGCCTCTGCTGCCTTTGTTGCTTTCCTCTCCGGT
Organism: Endozoicomonas sp. ALD068; assembly: GCF_049310145.1. Lineage (NCBI taxonomy): Bacteria > Pseudomonadati > Pseudomonadota > Gammaproteobacteria > Oceanospirillales > Endozoicomonadaceae > Endozoicomonas > Endozoicomonas sp. ALD068. Next base: position 3,761,291 of record NZ_JBLYNU010000004.1, on the reverse strand, counting down.
TTGACGAATCGTGCATTCACAGCGATGCAGTACGCAGTCTTCAGTTCGCTGATGTCGCTTGTACCGAAACTATTGGCGGGGTACTCCGGTAGCGTGGTGGATGCAGTGAACTATCCTGTCTTTTTTGCAGGCTCCGCTATTCTTGGTTTGCCGGTGCTGCTGTTAATCAGTTACGTGCAGAGGCTTATGGAGCAATCTGAGGAAGCTGCACGCGATTGACACCAGGCGGGCTTAAAGCCCGCCTGGAAGGCTTATATGGTCCGCCCCGTTTTGCAAGAGCCTGTTTTGTTAATTAATCATTAGGTAAACCCCCGGCTATGCCGGGGAGACTCGCATAGGTTATACCGAGGCTTCGGTAGCTAACCTCAAAGGTTCCGCCAAGAACCAAGAGGTTTGACTTATGCCAGACTACAAAAGTCTGACTCATACTCGATGGGATTGTAAGTATCACATTGTCTTTATTCCCAAAAAGAGGCAAAAGGTTATTTATGGGAGCTTGAGAAAATTTCTGGGAGCCATTTTCCACGATCTTGCCAGTCGCAAAGGGTGTGAAATTGTGGAAGGGCATTTGATGCGAGATCACGTTCATATTTGCATTAGCATTCCGCCGAAACATTCTGTTTCAAATGTTGTTGGCTATTTGGAGGGTAAATGCGCAATAGCTATTGCGAGACACTTCAAAGGTAAGCAGAGGAATTTTTCTGGTGAGCATTTCTGGGCAAGAGGGTATTTTGTCAGCACAGTAGGTCTTGATGAAGATGTGGTTAGGGAATATATCCGAAATCAGGAGAAAAATGATGAAACACGAGATCAGCTGAAACTTGGTTTTGACACGCGCCCTTGGGCGCAATAAAAGCCCTTTGAGGGCGTCACCTAATAAGCCTCCGGCTCTCGGAGGTCATTTAACTTGCAAACAAAGATAACTGCAATTACATTCGGCCTATTCATGAGGTCTAACCTTCTGGCCCTGATGGGTATCCGCGCAACCTGGCCTTATCAGTCCGACGGCCTCAAGGGCCAAGTCTCCTATCAGGTTTCAGGTTGCCGGTTTTTACCTGATTGCCATCAACTGTACATGCTCATCGCAATCTGCGGGGGGTGGGAGTACTGAAGTGGCGTTTCGGCTGGCTGGGGATCCGGTGAAACCAGAGCAGGGGGAGGCCGCATGAGCTGTCACCCTGAATGCCTGACCACATGTTCACGCAAAGCTTCATTGATACGGGTCTGCCAGCCTTTGCCAGTGGCGCGGAAAAATTCTACCACCTCGGGTGACAGCCGGATAGTAATCCGCTCCTTGGTCTCTTCGGCCTTGGGTCGCCCCACTGGGCGTAATTGTTTGAACTCCTCGTCAGTAAGTTCATATGTGTCAGGACCAGCGGCAATGCCTGCATTGATGGCCGCCTCTTCTTCATCAGTGGGCCATATAGTGCCCGGTATAAGCTTCGGCATAACGTTTAATCTCCCTTTTATCAAGGGCACAAAGGTTTAACCAACTCAGGCCGCCACCTGCAACCGGACACCCAGCGCCTTAAGAATGCGGTGAACCGTATCCCAGCGGGGCTGAGTCTTGCCGTTGAAGGCTTTGTAAAGGCTTTCGGGATTCAGTCCGGTCTGCTCGGCCAGCTCGGCCACGCCTTTGTGCTTTACCACATCCCCAAGGGCAATGATGAACACAGCGGGGTCCTCATCAAGGTAAGCCTCCGTCAGAAACCATGGAATGTCTTCATCGGTCAGGGCATGGTCAAAAGGATCAAAGGGTGTCAATTTCAAACTCATCGTTTATTCCTCCAGGTCTTTCAGGATCTGTCTGGCTTTTTCTATGTCTCTGGACTGGCTGGACTTGTCGCCAGCGCAAAGCAACACAATCAGCTGACCCTCACGGATCGTGAAATAAAGGCGGTAACCCTTGCCTGCAAAAATTCTCATTTCACTGACACCACCACCCAACGGTTTGGTGTCGCCCAGGTGGCCAGCACGGGCACGGACCAAGCGCATGGTAACCGCCCTGCGGGCTTGACGGTCCTTCAGTCGGGTTTGCCAGCGGACAAACTCCCGCGTTCGAGTCACTTCATACTTCATAGAATTATTGTATGCACGTTAATTAAGGTTTGCCAGCTCTTAAAAGTAGCACACGTTAACGCTTTATCCATTCGGGTAGAGCTCGACAGTCGGCTTCTGGCCCTGCTCCACGCCTAGCGGGATATAGTCATGGGTGGTTCGCTCCGATTAATCCTGTTTAAATGGTTAACTCCATTTTGGCTTACTTGAAGCCGTTTAGGAGGGGCGGACAATATAAGCTTCCTAGCAGCCTGACCGAGAATAGACTGCCCTACTGCGGCGGCAGCAAATTGGTCTGAAAATCCGCTTTTGTTCGTCAAATAGCTCGCTATTCTCCTCACAAAACCGAATTTTCATCCTCAATTTTCTGCCGTCCTCGCTACGGGCGCTATTCTCGGTCAGGCTCCTAGCGTTTGATCTCGGCAATGAGTTTTGCCTGCCATTGTTCTTTTTCCTGTTCGGGGAGCTTGCCGAGAGAATCCCTGCAAATATGCATCATTGCCTGGAGAATGGTCTCGGGTTGATAGTTAAGGTTTTCCAACTGGCGAATAATTTCAATCGCCAGAGCAATGTCTTCCGGGTGCTGATCCTGATCGTTCAAACTTTAATCTCCACTCCATTGATATAGCTTCAGATTGACCTTGCCATTAAGAAAAGTAATACCTTCTGACTCAAGCAAGGATTGCTGTTGCTGATACTTGGCGCTGGTTTCCGGAAACGAAATCTGTCCCTTGCTATTGATGACCCTGTGCCAGGGAAGTCCGGAACCTGAAGGCAGTTGCTTCATAATATTACCCACTACCCGGGCATAGCCCGGAGCACCGACCATGTTGGCCAGTTGTCCATAAGTGACCACCTTACCCTCGGGTATTTTGGTCAGGATGAGCCAGATATCGGATGGACTGAACGGTGCTTGCAAGCCTGGTCTCCAGAGTGATTGGAAAGGGGTAGGTATTACCAGCGGACTTGCCAAGCATATCTTAATCTGTTGGCCATTTGTCGTGAAAAGTTTTTTAATTTCCCCCGACTAAGCACACTAAGCTGTCAAGACAAACGATGATTCTGCCTTTTTGTTGGTTCCAGGCACCCGTTTGTAGAGGCAAAACTGATGCCTATAGCGGCTTTCCCTCTTGTTAAGCTTTCATTAATTTGGAACTCTTGTCCCCCTTATAAAGCATTAAGACATCGATTCATCGAGGGGTATTCATGGGGGTCCAGTGTTTCAGGGGCATTGGCCGTTTTCCTGGGTTACGCAAAGTCTGGGTACTACTTCTTTCCTGCATGGCAGCGATGGTTCATGGGGATAAGATATGGATGGAAAATGGAGATGTAATCAGTGGCAAAATCATGGGGCTGGAAGCGGGTAAACTGACTGTTTCTACCCGGTATGCTGGAGATATTTCCATCAATTGGCGTCATGTTCGTTCTCTTGAAACCGATCAGCCCGTCTGGATTGGTTTGATTGGTGAGAAAGAGGCTCAGCAGCGTCAGTTAAAGAGCAATGGCGATCAACTGGTGGTTGTGGATCCCGATGGTTTTGAGCGGAGCTTCTCGGCCGCCTGGCCAGTAGCAGAAATTCGCCGTGAAAAGCCCGTGCTGGCTTCGAACTGGGACATTGCTGGCAAGGTCAACTTTGGGTTGGACAGTGATCTGGGTGGGGACAATGAAACCACCTTTATGCTCAGTGGCAATCTGGATATCAATGACGAGTGGAACAAGAACAGTTTTAAGTGGGACATTGAAGTAGAGAAAGAAGAAGACTCAGACTCTTCCACCAAGGAGTGGGAGCTGGGGTATGCCTACAGTCGCTATTTCACTGAACACTGGTTTGTCCAGGGCTCTCTGGATCAGGAGTATGACTCCATGGAAGATCTGAGATCAAGACTGACACTGGGAGGGTCGGTTGGTTACCGCTTCAGGGAAACGGTCAAAGAAACCTTGATTACCACTGTCGGCCTGACCCATCTCTGGGAAGATTATCAGCTGGAAGATAACCAGCAAAACCTGGCCGTGACAACAGGGCTGGTGTACCGGAAGAAGCTCATTGATAACCTTGAGTATTCCTTTAACAGTAAGCTGTTTTACCGTTTGAACTCAGGTCGGCAGTGGTTGTTTGATGGAGAGCATGGTTTGAGGGTGGGGTTATCTGAAAGTCTTTCTTTAAACCTGATGCATTATCTGGATTACGACAGTATTCCAACAGAGGGTGCTGACAAAACCTCCAGTCAGATCAAGGTGGGCATTGGTTATTCCTGGTAGCGAGGATTGGCCGCAGAGGCCAATAGCTTCTGCGGCGACCAATCACAGGCGTAAACCTCCATCCAGTTCCAATACACGACCATTGAAGTAGTCGTTTTCAAAAATGAAGGCGACAGTTGCCGCAATCTCTTCAGGCTTGCCCATACGTCCAGCCGGAATACCTGCAGTCATTTTGGCGCGGGCTTCAGGCTTCATGCCCAGCGTCATTTCAGTCTCAATCATGCCCGGTGCAATTGCAGCGCTCCTGATGCCAAAACGAGCCAGTTCCCTGGCCCAGGATACTGTCATGGCGACGACACCGGCTTTAGCGGCGGAGTAGTTGGTTTGTCCAAAGTTGCCTGAGCGGGAAATGCTGGCAATGTTCAGAATCAATCCTTTGCTGCCTGAATCAATCATGCTGGCCGCCACCTCACGACCACAAAGAAAAACACCCGTGAGATTGACGTCAATGACTGACTGCCATTTTGCCAATGAAAGCTTGTCAGTGACCTTGCCGTCTTTTGTCCTGATCATTAAGCCGTCACGCAGGATGCCTGCATTATTGATAAGACCATTGAGCGGGCCCAGTTTCTCGCTGGCAAGCCTGACACTGTTTTCTACTTCCTGCTCATTGGCGACATTGGTGGGCAGGGCAATGGTTTTTGCTCCCAGCTCAGAGCATTCTTTTAACGCCTGATCCAGGGCTTCGCCTTCAAGATCTATCAGTCCAAGGCCAGCGCCTTTTTTTGCCAGATGCAGCGCCATGGCCCTGCCCAGACCACGGGCAGCGCCGGTGATCAGGATGTTGCTTCGTTCAAGATTCATTCTACTGTTCTTCTGCGTCTGAAAACCACTTAGTGATTGTAACGGAACACAACGAATTCTCTATAAACGGCTCTGTTATGCGGAGCAGCCATTAGAACGAGCTGCTTTGTCAGAGTTCTTCCTGATCAGCCAGGGATGTAGCGATATCTTTCACTGTCAGAAGCGCTTTTGTGGATAAGGAGCCTCTCTGAGCCCGCAAACCGGCCTTAGTTCAATGACGACACCATCAATCAAATTACTCTGGCATATAGCCCCCAAACTCCTTAGCCGGAGGTTTGGGGATATTGCCAGCAGCGTCAGGATTTAAAATCGGGTATTGGCCCAGCACTTTTCTGATTTTGGATTGCAATCCGCCAACCTCTCTTTGGTCTGATGCGTTTTGTTCCTGAATTTCTGCGTACTCTCTGGCTATTGGCCCGCGATGGACGAAAAGGGAGGGTTTGATAGGAAAGTTTCGGAGTATGATTTTAACTCTCTTTAATTCATCCTCACTTAAGACAGGTCTGAGTGCATCAAGCAGTTGTCGTTGGGAAAGGAATGAATAGTCCTGATTCTCCCTGCTGACAAACCTTTCTAACTCCACACCAGCCCTGTAAAGATGAGCCGGGTTATCTCCACGCAGGACATTTCTCCGATAACTGCGGCCAGACGACAGCAAGCCATCGACATAACCTTTCAAATGCCCCGCCATACTATTAGCTTCTTGCCAGAACTCGGCCAGGCGATTCTCATAGGCTTCCTGTGAATGTTTTTTGTATCTTGCTTCCTCCTCCGATAGAAGAGGCTTAAGTTCCAACATCTTTTTCTGATGTTGAGCAATCAGCTCTTTGAGAACCGTGATTTCTTGAAAGTCCCTGTGAAGCTCATGCCTCACCCCGTCCCGGGCAGCTTCTATACACTCTTTGGCCAATGGCTTCAGACTACTGGCAAGCATGTTCAACCCTACGAAAGCTGTTGCTGCTCCGACGGCGGCACCGCAGACCCATGGATGTCTCTGAACGGTATCTTCCAGCACGGCAACAGCGCGATCGGCCAGACCTGTGCCGGTTGGCACAGTGACAGGGGGCCAGTTCTTTACCAAAGCATCCAGGGAAACCGCTCCTGCAGAAGCAGTCCCCGCCACGAGTGCTAAGCTGGGTAATAATTTTGTCCTGGTTCCCTCCATCGGATCATACCAGGAAAAAACTTTCCTGATATTTCTAAACACCCCCTCCTCAGAGGCATTGGCTGATGTGGAAGCAGGCTGCCCCATTGACAGGCTTTGAGCCATTGGATTACCGATCTGCATAACGAAATTCCTGTAAGTTAAATTGAGGTAAATGGGCTGATTTAAGTGCGTTACCAGCCATCCTGAGCATTCAGACCTCAATGCTCGAACAAAGTTCCAACGTTAACAGTCTGCGGTATTGTTCAATGATTGCATGTCTGCCTGGTGATTAGCGGCTAACAGCGCATGAAAATCTTATTGATAATCACTCTCATTAATATATAATCGCCGAAAAATACCTGAAACAGGTGTCTTAATATTCAGCCATAGTTGATTCCAGCTATAGATAGTTGATTCCGGCTATAGGTTGATCAGCAGTATTCTACATATCGAAATATACCCGCTGGATTTGGGAAATCTTCAAAGGCAGTGGTTATAAGTGGTATGTTTTATGATATGAAAATTCAGGGGGAAACAGATGGAACCCAAGGTTCAGGCGGCGCACGACGCACGCAACTTACTTTTGAATGAGTACCACGGTATTTTGTCGACTCACTCTGATGATGTGCCCGGGTATCCGTTTGGTTCTGTTATGCCTTACTGCCTCGACGGGCAGGGCAGCCCGATCATCCTGATCAGTGACCTCGCCCAGCACACCAAAAACATTGAAGCCAACCCCAAGGTTTCCTTGATTATTACCCAGAGTGGTGTAGACGATATCCATAAGGCTGGCCGTCTGACCTGGATGGGTGATGCAGAAAAGATTGCAACGGACAGCGAAGAACTTAAGGAGTTGGAGCAACGTTACTACTCTTTCTTCCCACCTTCTGCTCAGTATCACAAAACCCATGGTTTTGACTTCTACCGAATTCATCTGAAGCGTGCTCGTTTCATCGGTGGTTTTGGTCAGATTTTCTGGGTAAAAAATGAGCTGATGACTCGTGAAAACCCATTTTACGGCAGCGTAGAAAAGGGCATGGTCAAGCATATGAACGAAGATCATGTCGAGGCGATGGTGAAGTACTGCAAAGCTGCTGATATTGATCTTCCGGAAGGTGTTGAGCCAAAGATGGCAGGTATTGATGCCACTGGCATGCACCTTTTACTGAAAGACAGGCTGGTTCGTATTCCTTTCCCGACAGAAGTGAACGAGCCAATGGCAGTACGCAAGACTCTGGTTGAGATGGCTAAAGTGGCCTGATAACAGGCTTTGCTTTTAGCAAAAAGCCCCGACGTGTTCGGGGCTTTTTGCGTCTAAACTCTTGAAGTTTGCACAATTAACATTATATAAGAAGCACCATTGTCTCTGGAGGCTTCTATGCGCTTCCCCGTTTGGATTTTTTTACTGCTCCCTGCTCTTGAACTGGTCGTGCTGATCAAGGTAGGTAGTTATATTGGCGCACTTAATACACTGGCTCTGGTTATCCTGGGTATGGTGGCAGGTATGGCGGTCATCCGTCGTCAGGGTTTTCGTACCATGCTCAAGGCCCGAGAGAAAATGAATCGTGGCGAGAAGCCTGCACTGGAATTGCTGAAAGGTTTTGTAACCGCCCTGGGCGGAGTGTTGCTGATGGTTCCCGGCTTTATCACCGATTTTATCGGGCTGGTTCTGCTCATTCCCCCGGTGCACAGTATGCTGGTAAGACGAATGATCAAAAATGGTCGCTGGCAGGCGTCATCCAACACCTTTGAGGGTGAATACTACCGTGAAGACGTCGACACTAACCGGGGGATTCACCAGACCCTTGAGGGTGAGTTCAAGCGCGAAGATGAAAAAAAATCTTAGTACCCCCTTGAAAAGACAAAAGCCACCCCTACCTACTTAGTACCGATAATTGGGTTCGGTTCTGGCGATGCAAGTCAGACCGTTTTACAAGAGTTGATTGCTGATTTTTCGGCATAAACAGTTGGAGAGATACATCGATGAAAATCCGTCCGTTGCGTGATCGCGTGGTCGTTCGTCGTGAAGAAGAAACCACTACCTCTGCTGGCGGTATCGTGTTGCCAGGTTCTGCTACTGAAAAGCCAAACCAGGGTGTGGTAGTGGCTGTCGGTGACGGCGTATTTCTGGACAACGGTGAAAAGCGTCCTGTGGGTGTGAGCGTCGGCGACAAAGTCATTTTTGGTAAGTACGCTGGTTCTGACACCGTGAAGATTGACGGTGAAGAGCTGATCATCGTATCCGAGAGCGAAATCTACGCTGTTCTGGAAGACTGATCCCGGAACCCCGATTTCATAGCAACTGTTTTAAATTTCCAAAGGATTACCCATCATGGCAGCAAAACAGGTTAAGTTCGGCGACGAAGCTCGCAAACAAATGCTGGAAGGCGTCAACATTCTGGCCGACGCTGTAAAAGCGACTTTGGGTCCAAAAGGCCGTAACGTTCTGCTGGAAAAGTCTTTCGGCGCTCCAACCATCACTAAAGATGGTGTATCTGTAGCCAAGGAAATCGAGCTGGCTGACAAATTCCAGAACATGGGTGCTCAGCTGGTTAAGGAAGTCGCATCCCAGGCCAACGACCAGGCGGGTGATGGTACGACCACTGCAACTGTACTGGCGCAGTCTATTCTGAACGAAGGTCTGAAGTACGTAGCTGCCGGCATGAATCCAATGGATCTCAAGCGTGGCATCGACAAGGCGGTAGCGGCTGTTGTTGAACAACTGAAAGCTATGGCCACACCTTGCGAAGACAGCAAGTCCATCGCTCAGGTAGGCACTATCTCCGCTAACTCCGATGAGCTGGTGGGTCAGATCATCGCTGAAGCCATGGAGAAAGTAGGCAAGGAAGGTGTTATCACCGTTGAAGAAGGTTCCGGTCTGGAAAATGAACTGGACGTAGTAGAAGGTATGCAGTTCGATCGTGGCTACCTCTCTCCTTACTTCATCAACAACCAGGAAAGCATGTCTGCTGAACTGGAAAATCCTTTCATCCTGCTGGTTGACAAAAAGATCTCCAACATTCGTGATCTGCTGCCAGTACTGGAAAACGTAGCCAAAGCTGGCAAGCCTCTGCTGATCATCGCTGAAGATGTTGAAGGCGAAGCTCTGGCCACTCTGGTTGTAAATAACATGCGTGGCATTGTTAAGGTAGCTGCTGTTAAAGCGCCTGGCTTCGGTGACCGTCGCAAAGCCATGCTGCAGGACATAGCGATCCTGACCGGTGGTACTGTTATTTCTGAAGAGGTGGGTCTGTCTCTGGAAGCCGCTTCTCTGGAAGACCTGGGTTCTGCCAAGCGTATAGCCATCACCAAGGAAGACACCACCCTTGTTGATGGTGCTGGCAACCAGGCTGATATCATTTCCCGTGTTGAGCAGATCCGTGCCGAGATCGAAAACTCCTCCTCCGACTACGACAAGGAAAAACTGCAAGAGCGTGTTGCCAAGCTGGCTGGCGGTGTTGCTGTGGTCAAGGTTGGCGCTGCGACCGAAGTGGAAATGAAAGAGAAAAAGGCTCGTGTAGAAGACGCTCTGCACGCTACCCGCGCAGCTGTGGAAGAAGGCGTTGTAGCTGGTGGTGGTGTTGCTCTGGTTCGCGCGCTCTCCAAGATCTCTGTTGAAACGGCGAATGCTGAGCAGAAAGCCGGTGTTGAGCTGATTCTGCGCGCTCTTGAAGGTCCAATCCGTCAGATTGCTTCCAACTCCGGTGATGAAGCTTCTGTTGTTGTTGATAAGGTTAAATCCGGCGAAGGCAACTTCGGTTACAATGCTGCTACCGGCGAGTACGGCGACATGATCGAAATGGGTATTCTGGACCCTGCTAAAGTAACCCGTTCTGCCCTGCAGGCGGCTGCTTCTGTTGCAGGTCTGATGATCACTACTGAAGCCATGGTTGCTGATGAGCCCGCTGACGCTGCTGCTCCTGCTATGCCTGACATGGGCGGCATGGGTGGTATGGGCGGTATGGGTGGCATGATGTAGTCATCTTCCCGAAGCTCTGCTTCTCCTAAAAGGCTGCTTCTGTTTCAGGAGTGGCCTTTTTTGATGATCATATTCCCCATCGTTTGCGGTGATCTGCTTGCAGAGATCACTTCATACCGACTCAATTGTTGCTGACAAACCGCTTCTTAAGCTCGAATCTGAGAGTGAAAAAAAGTGGAATGTGAAGGAACCTTTTAGATCTTTCAGAATCAAACCTTATATGGACAGAGGAAGTTGACCCTCTGAGGAGAGTTTCCAACTCAATCAGGAATGCACTTTGCCGATGACTCTGGTCATGGCGATTAACAGGAAAGGAGCAGCATATGAGCAGTGGCATGGAAATCAGAGGGAATGGTAGTCATCTTCAAACACCGTCTGGAAGTACAGGTGGCAACGACCCTTTATCAAATGACGGGAATTCAAAAACTCATAAAATCAGTGGTCCTGTGAACCCTGATCATCAGTTAAGCCAGCTTCAGCAAAAAAAGACGCCTGATACGCCTTTAAGCGAAAGAAGAATAGATTCTTCAAACCCCGAAAATACACCGGGGCTGAGACCCGGCGAAGAACCACCGGCACCACCGGTACCACCGGTACCACCGGCACCACCGGCACCACCGGCACCACCGGTACCACCGGCACCACCGGCACCACCGGCACCACCGGTACCACCGGCACCACCGGTACCACCGGTACCACCGGTACCACCGGCACCACCGGCACCACCGGCACCACCGGCACCACCGGCACCACCGGCACCTCCGGCACCTCCGGCACCCGAGACTCCCGAAGAAAAAGCCTTCAGGGAGTTCAGAGAGCTTGAAACCATGACTAAGGATCAACTCATTGCCAGGCAGAAGGAGAAGCTGAATGAAGCAGCTCCGATCTCCAATCGCTATGAGGAGTTTTCCTTATTAAATCGAGCCAAGGGGGCTCTGGATAATCCAAAGAATGCTCCAAAAGATCTCAAAGTGACCATTGCCTTTCCAGGTGAGGAGCCCGTTACCCTCATTCCATGGGACGACCAGCTTATGGAGCGAGCTGATTTTCATAAACTTTGGGATACCGCTAGAAAGGTGCTGGCAGAACATGAGATTGCAAACTTTGCCAATTACAATTCTGAACATGAAAATGAAAAATTGGAAATCATTAAAAACAGTATCAAAGTGATCGCTGATAAACTGGGCGACAACACTTACCAGGAAGGTGAGAACGATTTCGATAACGATTGGGAAAAGCATTGGAAGGAAGTACGCCATAAGCCTGTGAGACTGGAGGCTTTTGAAGGTTTGAACCGCTCCAATAGCCCCGTAGTTATTACCGAAGGTCCGCCTGAGTCAGCCCAGTAAAGGCCGGAAAGAGTGTCAGAACAGCAGGAAAGATTAAAGGGAAGCATGGCTTCCCTTCTTTTCTAGTCCTTTAAAATGTTCTTAGTACAGGCTGTGCAAAAAACAGAGCGTATGAAGTTTTCTGATATTGTTTTATCTTCCAGTGATCCTGAACAAATCAAACATTCCTGACGTCCTTCTGTGGCTCCCTCAATTGCTCCTGCTTCCAGCGTTGTTCCATTGTTGGAACCTTGATTTTCTGAACGCCAGCCAGAGTCAAAATTACGGGAAGAACCGGTATCCTGGAGAGAATGGTCCGACAGATTGCCGGGAATGCCTGAATGTGAATAGATTTCTTTAGCTAATAAACGCGAGGGTGTGAAGTTAATGTCAAGACCCAGAATATTGTATGCAAACTCTCGCATGCCTTGATAGCTATGCGAAAACTCGGGTACAGAAGCAAAGGGTCCTTGGCGTAGGAGCGAAATAGCATTGAAGCAGTTACCCAAAATTCCAGTGGACATGAATTTTTTCAACAGTGCTTCCAGCGTCTCTGGCCAGCTCCAATGTAAATTCGTACACATTGAAGAAGCTCTTGCCATGGTGCATAGCCCGATTAAAAGGGCTGTTTCAGTGTCCAGGTTCGCTGCTTTGAGCTGATTGGCAAAGCCTTGCGCAGAATAATATTCGCTGATATTGCCAGACAGCAGTGAATTGGATAATGCCGGATGGTAGCTGTTTCGGGTGAGACGTCTAATCAGAACATCAGAATGATGTAAGAAGGTATTCATGGTAAGAACATAAGGACCAAGAAAAGTAAAATACATCAGGGCTAAACTGTTATCAATATTGATATGATGAGACAGGAATTCTGGTGAATCTGGATTGAAAATAGTGTAATAGGGGTTAATCCCGTCAGCGTTGCTTTGATTATAAAACAATGGATCAAAAAGGCTTTTTGCCATTGCCTGTATTAGCTCCTGATCTTCCGGGCTGTTTTCCGTGGTCGTATTTACAGTGAATATACGAAATATAAGCCTTAGTATTTTCTGAATGCGCCCATGCCGATGTTGAGAATCCCCAATGTTGACATAGTTAAAGTAAAAGCTTGACAGATTTCTAAAGTCTTGCTCATCAAGCAAAAAATCATTATGTATTTCCAGTCGATCATCTCCAGATACATCGTCAGCCGTTAAATTCAGTCTGAAAAAGCCAATACGAATATTTTCAAAGGGACTCACGATCGAATTATCTGCGCCCTCTTGTTGTTCTTTCGAAGGTCGATTCCGGTTTTTTTTAAAATACTGGCGAAACTCTTCAAGGTCATAGGTATCCTTTGCCAGCCCCTGCTGAAAGAAAAAAAACACTGAAAACAAAAGCACCATAAAGGAGCGCTCCAGGATCATAACCTTGCCTTCAATTAGTTAAAACAACCTCATTAGAATAGTAACTAACAAGCCTGCCGTTGGGCTTTTTTTCAGTAAAGCCTGAAGGCCAAAAAATGACTGGTTAATCTGTCAAAGACTCAGAAATCCAGTACTTGACAGGACATATCTACCTAAGAAATCAGCTTCAACTTTTCTTGATTTGAGACGTGGAAAATGAAAATTCCAAGTCTTACAGCTCCATGGAGCTCTGACTGATTGAAGTCAGTCATTCTGAGTATGTTGGAAGACAGAAACTTTGTTCAGTTGCGCTTAAAAACATATTATGAACTTTTACTTTAAAAACGCGTCGAACATACAGCGTCAATTCCGAACGTCTTTTCTAATTGACTCTTTCTAATTGAAGATAAATACGAGGTGTGGAGCAACCACCCATGGATCGAATCAATAACAACCCTGATATTTCTCGCTCAACAACGCCTGGACAATCTATATCTGGGCGATTACCAACGGGTATGGGTGTCAGTGCAGGCAGGAAAATTACTGTAGCGGACAAGGATGAACGTTCACTACTCAATTTGCCCAGCCTGACACAATTGAAAATTATTGGCTGTTTGAGACTTAAAGATATTGCCCGTTTAAAGCAGGTGTGCAGCTACTTTCGTGAGCTTATTAAAGAAGAAGATATTCTGGCAAAGGCGTGGTATCGCCGCTTTTCTTCAACACACCAGTCGTTACTAAAGACAGTTATCTCCGCAAAAAATGATGAACAACTCAGCCATTGGGTGGGGCATTTTACGAATAATCAAGTGTTAACCCGATCACTTATAAAACGCCGAAAGAATGCTTGTTTTCCTGCTCTGGTCTTTTTCAACAACACTGATTTAATGTCGCAATGCAAAACGTTTAATTTAGAGACGAAAGCCACTATTTCCCATAGACGCCCTATCAGATCGGCCACTTTCAGTACCGATGGCCTCCACCTGGTGACTGCCAGTAATGATTGCACGGCGAAAATCTATGACCAGGAGGACAATGGATCATGGCAAGAAAAAGCCATCATTTCCCATGATGACTGGGTCAGATCAGCCACCTTCAGCGACGATGGGCGCCACGTCGTGACCACCAGTGACGATAAAACCGCAAAAATCTTCAGTTGGAAGGCCAATGGAACATGGGAAGAACAAGCCACCGTTCACCATAATGGTTATATCAGCTCGGCTAACTTCAGCCCTGATAGCCGCCGTCTGGTGACTACCGATGACAACAACATGGCGAAAATCTATGGTCATGAGGACGATGGATTATGGAAAGAAAAAGCCATCATTGTCCATGGTAAAAGTGTCAATTCAGCTTCTTTCAGCGCCAATGGCCACCATGTGGTCACCGCCAGCGACGATAAAACAGCGAAAATCTGCAGTCTGGAGTCCGATGGATCATTGCTGGAAAAAGCCAGAATTTCTCATGGTGACTGGGTTATCTCGGCTACTTTTAGCGCCGATGGTCGCCATGTGGTGACCGCCAGTTACGATGGCACGGCGAAAATCTACGCCCAGAAGGCGGGCGGAAAATGGGAGGAACAAGCCACCATTTACCATGATGAAGTCGTCAGATCAGCCACCTTCAGCGCCGATGGACACCATGTGGTTTCCGCCAGTGATGATTACATTGTGAAAATCCATGGCTATGAGGACGATGGAACATGGAAAGAAAAAGCCACTATTGTTCATGGGAATTTGGTCATAACAGCCTCTTTCAGCCCCGATGGCTGCCGTGTGGTCACCACTTGTATAGATGGCAGGGTGATAATTTATGGCCAGAAGGCGGATGCGAGTCGATTATGGGAAGAAAAAGTCAACATCCACCATGGCTACGACAACGTCAATTCAGCCACCTTCAGCGCCGATGGCCGTCATGTGGTTATCGCCTGTGAAGATTGCAGAGTGATAATTTATGGCCGTGAGGACGGTGGATTGTGGAAAGAAAAATCCATCATTTACCATACGCTTCCGGTCAGGTCGGTCACCTTCAGTGCCGATGGCCGTCATGTGGTGACTGCCAGTAAAGATAACACGGCGAAAATTATTGGCCAGGCAACTGATGGATCATGGGTAGAAAAAGCCACTATTTCCCATTGGGATTCGGTTACATCAGCTACCTTCAGCAACGACTTAAGCCATCTGGTTACCGTCGACTGCGATCGCAGGGGGAAGATCATTAAACTAGTGATGAGCGTTTGATTGTTTGTTTTCACTCTTGTTCATCAGTCTTTGGCATTTTTCCCCAAGAACGGTTAGTGCCTGAGTAAATGAAGTCAAGAAGCCATTCCTGTGTTTTATTGTCCATGACAGAAGACCATTGACCGGGTGCCAGTCATGAGATACGACACCATAGCTGAACCTCTGGTAATCAGGCGATCACAGCGCTGTGTTATTGTTCCGACATACCGGACTGCCCCTCTATTCCTTCAAAGTGCTTTCAATACAGACACTGCAGACAACAGAGCGTGTGCAGTTTTCTGATGGAATATTATCATCCGTTGGTCTTGAGCAAATCCTGCATCCCTGGGTTTCTCGTGCGGCTCCTCCCACTGCTCCTTCTGACACCTCGCTGTTATAGTCTGATACCATTCCTTCATCGGAATCTTCACTGTCTGAACTCCCGTAATAGTCGAAATCTGGCCTATCATCCTCCACCAATACAGGCAAGGATGCCATGTCAATACCCAGAATTATGTGTGTGAACTCTTGCATGCTTTCACGGCTATGCAGGGCTGCGGGCATAGAAAGTATTTTTTTGTAGTCGTCGTTTGCCATAAACAGGTAGCTTCTGCTCAGAAAGTCATTTCGCAAAAATCTTTGCAGCACTTCTTCCAGTGTTTTTGGCCAAACCCGTCCTAATTCGATGTAATGGTGAGAAGCTCTTCCCATTGCGCATAAAGCGATCAAAAGCGCAGTTTCACTGTCCAGATTTGCCGCTTTGAGCTGATGGGCAAAGCCTTGCGGAGATTGATATTTGCTGATATTACCAGACATCAGAGAATCGGATACCGCTTGATGATAGCTGTTTCGGGTAAAGTGCAGGAGCACCTGATCAAAGTACGGATCAAAGTCTTGCATGGAAAGAACATGAGGGCTAAGAAAAGCAAGAAACATCAGGGCAAAAACGTCATTTATATTGTCATAATCAGGTAGCATAGGTGCTATACCTAAATTGAAATAGTTGTAATGAGGGTTTGCTCCGCCATTGATGGTTGGAGACTTAAATAATTGTTCGAAGAGTCTTGTCGCCATTGCATTCATTTTCATTCGATCTATCGGCCTGATTTTCGTGGTCACATTTATAGTGAATATATGAAACATCAATCTCAACATTTTCTGAATGCGCCCATGCCGATATTGAGGACCCCCTATGTTCACGTAATTAGAGTAAAAGTTTAAAAGATGCCTAAAGTCTTGCTCATCAAACAGAAAGTCATTATAAATTTCCAGCCGATCATCTCCATATACATCGTCAGTCGTTAAATTTAGCCTGAAAAAGCCAATACGAATATTTTTAAATGGGTTTATGATGGAATTATCTTTGTCTTGTTGTTGTTTTGAAGTGGGCTTCCAGTTTTTTATATAATACTGGCGAAATTCTTCAAGGTTGTAAGTGTCGTTTGCCAGACCATGCTGACAAATAAACAAAAATATTGAAAACGAAAATAACTTAAAGGCATGTTGTATGGTCATTGCTTCATCTGCATTCTTTAAAATAATTTAACCAGAATAGTCGTAATTAAAATTTCTGCGGGGATTCTGTATCAGTGAAATTTTAGGGCCGTAAGATGTCTGGGTAATCTTTCAAAGAAACAGAACTAATTGGCTATCGCAAAGTGAAAATCACACAACTACAGATGCATGAGTGATTGCTTGCTTTCACTCTTATCGAATAAGCGTAAAACCCCATACTTTGAGGATGGGGATGTAAGCTCGGCTTCGGCTTGCGTAGAGCAAGCCCATGAACTATCAAACCTTACGTCTCTCGCAGACCTACCTCCGGGCTGGAGGAATGTTAAGCCTGCGGAGTTCGTGTGAGACTTGGGGAACATTGGGCTAGGCGCCCTCGCTTGTTCCCTGAGCAACGAACTGTGAAACAGGAACCTGTCGGGTGACTAACAGGAATCCCCGTCCTTTAGAGGATGTCGCAAAACTCTGGTTCCCATGCTTTTAGTCCCTGTGGGTCCCTGCGTGGGAACCCATACTTATCTCGAGCTGCAGAGTCCGCTTTTCAGGGGAGGTATGCATTCCCGCGCAGAGAGGGTGTCGCAAAACTATCTCCGGCGCGGGAACGCGCTGACTCCCGTCATTGCCGACTTCAGTCTCGTCATTCCCGGCTTCATTCTCGTCATTCCCGGCTTCATTCTCGTCATTCCCGCGAAGGCGGGAATCCAGACTGACTCTCCACCAGAACCATACTGCCCGGTGTCCCCCTGGCCTTGTCATCCCCGAGAAGGCAGAGATCCACCGTTGGCGCTGGATTCCCGCCTTCGCGGGAATGACGACTTCAGAGCGTGAGAACGAGCTGTTGAAGGTTTGCGACACCCTCGCAGAGCGTGGAAACGAGTTGTTGGGCTTTTGCGACACCCTCTTTAGGTCGGGTAGGATGTCGATCATGAGCCCACACCATCTTCTTCAAAGAGCGGGTAGATACAGCCTGAGTTAATCAAGTCGAGCACTAGCTCCCGTGTTTCATTATCTACGACAGAGCACCAATGATCGGATGCCAGTTGTGAGTCCTGACACAACTGTTGAGCCAGGTTTGTTGCCTCCTCAGAGTGACATTTGTAGGCGTCACCATCAGCAAACAGTGTCAGGGAATTTCTCTCTTCCCTGAAAGCAAGCCTTGAGCCCTCATTAAGCACCAGATCAACTCCTGCAGCCTCTTCCTTAAAGGCTTCCCAATTTTGCCAGGGCTCTTCGACAGGCTGCTCGTGTTTGGGTTGAGTCATCATCTCTCCAAACCAGTCTGCCAGCATTGCACGATCTTCTATATGCTCTTTCAGGATTGTCTGCAGACGATCCAGGGTTTTTTCATCAATCTCGCCTTCGCGTTCGGGCAAAGTCTGGTCGGGGTCTGAATAGCGAAGACTTTCTGGCAGCTGATCGGCGATAAAGTCAGTAAACTGCATTAGAATTTCGCGATGACTGGGAGCCCGGAAGCCTACTGAAATAGTCATGCATTCGCCTTCGGCAGCGCCATGATGACCGACACCGGGTGGCAAATAGAGCATATCACCCGGTTCAAGGACATAATCTTCCTGAACTTCAAACTCTGACAGGATATGAAGGTCAGTGTTTTCCAGTTTTGGTGAGCTGGCATCGTAGACCGGGCCGACTTGCCAGCGCCTTTTGCCTTCGGCCTGAATCAGGAAAACATCAAAATGATCGTAGTGAGGACCCACTGAACCCCCATCGGTTGCATAGCTGATCATGATGTCTTCAAGGCGCCAGGAGGGCAGAAAGTCAAAGTAATCCAGCAGCGAGTGAACATCGGGAACCCAGTGATCCACAGCCTGAACCAGAAGTGTCCAGTGACTGGGAGGCAGACAGGTAAAGTCAGATTCACTAAAAGGTCCTCGTCTCAGTTGCCACGGAGTTTCTCCCTTCTCCAGAACAATGCGGGACTCAACTTCTTCTTCCAGAGCCAGACCTGCCAGCTCATCGGCTGAGAGAGGCGACTGAAAATCCGCTATGGCCTGGCGAATCAGCAGGGGTTTCTTTTGCCAATAGCCCTGCAGGAAAGCCTCTGCAGAGAGGGGACCCAGAATAGACTGTCTCATTGAATTTCATCGGAATGTAAATAAACGACGCAAGGTTAGCATAAAGTGGTCTTATTAATAGACTTGGTTGTAGGATAAGGGGTTCTCAGTCGTCATAGTGATAGAACCATTTTCTTATCTTTAAGGAATGAAAATGATTCACAGTAAAGGAGAATTAGCATGAAAGTTTACGGAGCAATCCTTTCTCCCATGGTCCGAAAGGTTATAGCAGCCCTGGAAATGAAGGGACTGGATTTTGAGTTGGACCTCGTCATTCCATTTAATACCCCGGAGGGCTTTGAAAAAATCAGTCCACTGAAAAAAATTCCTGCCCTGCAGGATGGTGAAGTTACCCTGGCCGACTCCTCCATCATCTGTGAGTATCTGGAAGATCGCTATCCGGAAATTGCTTTGTATCCCACCGATCCGGCCCACAAAGCCAAAGCCCGCTGGTATGAGGAATACGCTGATACCGTTTTGATGAAAGTGATTGCTGAAGGTTTGTTCTTCGAACGGGTGGTGAAGCCAATGATGGGGATGGAAACGGACGAAGACAAAGTACAGCAAAACCTTAAAGACAACATGCCCAGGACATTGGCCTATCTGGAAAGTGTTGTTCCGGAACAAGGTTTTCTTTTGGGTGAATCGTTGATGATGGCTGATATTGGCATCGGTTCCTGTTTTATCAATGCCGGTTATGCCGGATTCGAACCTGACCCCTCAGAATATCCGGCCTTTGCCGCCTATCTCCATAGGGTCAAGGCGCATCCGGCTTTGCAGAAAAGAATGAAGGAAGATGCGAGGTTGTTGAATTAATCAAAAAAAACGGAAAATAATGTTGGATACTGGAAAACAGTTGTCATCCATTTCTGTTTAGAAGATCCAAAATCAGAAGGCTAGTGCAGCTAAGCTCTGATATCCATACACCCCTCGTTCCCACGCAACAGAGGGTGTCGCAAAACCCGTTCCCCTCCCGTCATTTCCGGCCTCACTCCCGTCATTCCCGCGAAGGCGGGAATCCACACAGACTCATCACCAGAACCATACTGCCCGGTGTCCCCCTGGCCTTTTCATCCGCGAGAAGGCAGAGACCCGCTGTTGGCGCTGGATTCCCGCCTTCGCGGGAATGACGACCTCAGAGTATCGGAACGAGTGGCCTGTATGGATATCAAGGCTTGGCTGCACTAGTGGCGAAAATTATTGCTGCCGGTGGTAAAAAAGTAAGGCTGAGCTGCGTTATTGTTACCCGGCTGAAAAGCCTTACTCCAATCACGCCGAAGATGAGCGTGCGATCCTGGGTAATCAATTCAAGGGGTTTCCTCTAATTGACGCTATTCTGCTTTTGCTGAAAGACAGAAACTATTGTCAGTTTCACTTGAAAACCCGTAATGAACTTTTATTTCAACTCCGAGTCTAACCCCTGACATCAATTTTGAACGTCTTTTTTAATTGAGTAACAGAGCATGAATGGGGTCAATAACAATTCCGATATTGTCGGTTCACTTTCATTAAAACCTGATCAATCTACATCGAGGCCAGTACCAACAGGTGTCAGTACAGGCAGGAAAATTACTGTATGTGACAAGGGTGAACTGTCACTAATCAATTTGCCCGGCTTGGTACAATTGAAAATTATTGGCTGTTTGCGACTTAAAGATATTGCCCGTTTAAAACAGGTATGTACCCACTTTCGAGAGCTTATTAAAGAAGAAGACCTTCTGGCAAAGGCATGGTATCGCCGCTTTTCTTCAGCACACCAGTCTCTACTAAAGACAGTCGTCAGCGCAAAAAACGATGAACAACTCAGCGCTTGGCTGGGGCAGTTTACGAATAATCAAGTGCTAACCCAGTCACTGATAAAACGCCGAAAGAATGCTTATTTTCCTGCTCTGGTCTTTTTCAACAACACTGATTTAATGTCGCAACGCAAAATACTTAATTTAGAGGCTAAAGTCACTTTTTCCCATTGGATGGGTGTCAACTCGGCCACTTTCAGCAGCGATGGCCTCCACTTGGTGACTGCCAGTAATGATGGCACGGCGAGAATCTATGACCAGGAGGACAATGGATCATGGCAAGAAAAAGCCATCATTTCCCATTATGGCGCGGTCAGATCAGCTACCTTCAGTGACAATGGCCGCCACGTGGTGACCACCAGTGACGATAAAACCACAAAAATCTTCGGTTGGGAGGCTAATGGAAGATGGGAAGAAAAAGCTATCTTTCGTCATAATGACTGCATCAACTCGGCTAACTTCAGCCCTGATGGCCGCCATCTGATGATCACCAGTGACGACGACATTGCAAAAATCTATGGTCATGATGAGGATGGATTATGGGAAGAAAAAGTCATCATTTCCCATGATGACAAGATCGTTTCAGCCGTCTTTAGCTCCGACGGCCGTCTCGTGGTGACCGCCAGTTACGACCACAGGGCGAAAATCTACGGCTATGAGGATGATGGTTCATGGAAAGAAAAAGCCAGAATTACTCATGATGACTGTGTCATCTCGGCTAATTTAAGCGACGATGGTCGCCGTGTGCTGACCGCCAGTTGGGATGGCACTGCGAAAATATACGGCCAGGAGGCGGGTGGAACATGGCAAGAACAAGCCAACATTTACCATGAAGACGGTGTCATTTTAGCTACAATTAGCGCCGATGGATACCATGTGGTTACCGTCAGTAACGATTACAGTGTGAAAATCCATGGCTATGAGGACGATGGAACATGGAAAGAAAAAGTCACTATTTTCCATAGAGATGCGGTCGATACAGCCTCTTTCAGCCCCGATGGCTGCCATCTGGTGACCACCAGTGACGATGGCACGGCGATAATCTGTGGCCAGAAGGCGGGTGCGGGTGGATTATGGGAAGAAAAAGCCATCATCGACCATGGCGGCTATAACTACGTCAATTCAGCCACCTTCAGCGCCGATAGCCGTCATATGGTTTCTGCCGGTTACGATGGCAGAGTGATGATTTATGGCCATGACGACGATGGTTTGTGGAAAAAAAAGTCCGAAATTGAACATGACGATCCGGTCACCTCAGCTACCTTCAGTGCCGATGGCCGCCATCTGGTGACTACCAGTTACGACAACATGGCGAAAATCATCGGCCAGGAAACTGATGAATCATGGGTAGAAAAAGCCGCGATTTACCAATGGGAGTCGGAAATATCAGCCACTTTCAGCAACGACGTTAGCCATCTGGTTACCGTCAGCTACCATGACAGGGTGCAAATCATTAAACTATTCATCGATTGATTGTTTGCTTGCTCGGTACTCCGGTCACCCCGAAGATGAGCGTGCGATCCGGGCTTATCCATCTGAGTGACGTTGCTCTGCGTGTGCTGAAAGACAGAAACTTTTGTTAGTTTCACTTAACAACCTGTTATGAACTTTTATTTCATCACCGATTCTAACCCGTGGCATCAATTTTAAATGTTCTTTTTAATTGAGGGTAAATACTAGGAGTAACAGAGCATGAATGGAGTCAATAACAACTCCAATATTGTCGGTTCACTTTCGCCAAGACCTGATCAATCTACATCGATGCCAGCACCAAAGGGTGTCAATACAGGCAGGAAAATTACTGTATGTGACGAGGATGAACTTTCACTAGTCAATTTGCCCAGCTTGGCACAATTGAAAATTATTGGCTGTTTGAAACTTAAAGATATTGCCCGTTTAAAACAGGTGTGTACCCACTTTCGAGAGGTTATTAAAGAAGAAGACATTCTGGCAAAGGCATGGTATCGCCGCTTTTCTTCTGCACACCAGTCCCTGCTAAAGACAGTCGTCACTGCAAAAAATGTTCAGCAACTCAGTGGTTGGCTGGGGCAGTTTACGAATAATCAGGTGTTAATCAAGTCACTTGTAGAACGCCGAAACCATGCTTATTTTCCTGCGCTGCTCTTTTTCAACAACACTGATTTAATGTCGCAACGCAAAACGTTTAATTTAGAGACTAAAGTCACTATTTCCCATAGAAGCGATGTCAACTCGGCCACTTTCAGCACCGATGGCCTCCACTTGGTGACAGCCAGTTATGATGGCACGGCGAGAATCTACGACCAGGAGGACAATGGATCATGGCAAAAAAAAGCCATCATTTCCCATGATGACTTGGTCAGATCAGCCACCTTCAGCACCGATGGCCGCCACGTGATGACCATCGGTTGCGATCACAAGGTGAAAATCTATGGCCGTGATGACGATGGATCATGGCAGGCAAAAGCCATCATTTCCCATGTTGCCCGTGTTGAATCAGCCACCTTCAGCACAGATTGTCGCTATTTGGTGACCGCCAGCCACGATGGCACGGCGAAAATCTATGGCCATGAGGACGATGGATCATGGAAAGAAAAAGCGATCATTTGCCATGGTAAATATGTTAATTCGGCCAACTTCAGCAACAGCAACGATAGCCACCATGTCGTGACCACCGGTGACGATGGCACAGCGAAAATCTATGGCCATGAGAACGATGGATCATGGAAAGAAAAAGCGATCATTTCCCATCTTGAAGAGGTCCATTCAGCCAGCTTCAGCCCAGATGATCAGCATATAGTGACTGCCAGCAGCGACTACACACTGAAGATCCTTAGCAAGGAGGACGATGGGTCATGGGTAGAGAAAGCCGCAATTTATCATGATAACTGGGCCTGCTCAGCTACCTTCAGCGCCGATAGTACCCACCTTGTGACCACCAGTTATGATTGCACGGCGAAAATCTGCAGCCTGAAGGAGGATGGAACATGGGAAGAAAAAGTAACCACTAGCCATTTTGAGTCTGACGTTTCAGCCACCTTCAGCTCCGATGGTCGCTATTTGCTGACCGCCAGTTACGATAACACGGTGACAATCTTTGCTCTTGAGGATGGAGTATGGAGAGAAAAAGTCGCTATTCCCCACGAAAATGATCTCAGATCAGCCGCATTCAGCGCCGATGGCAGCCACCTGGTAACCGCCAGTGTAGATGGCAAGGTGAAAATTTATGCCCGTGAGGACGATGGATCATGGAAAGAAAAAAACACTATTTCCCATGCCGACGAAGTCAATTCAGCCACCTTCAGTTCCGATGGCCGCCATTTGGTGACTGCCAGCAAAGATTACACGGCGAAAATTATTGGCCAGGAGGCCGATGGATCATGGTTGGAAAAAGCCACTATTTCCCATATGGGTTGGGTCACATCAGCCACCTTCAGCAATGATGGTGGTCATGTGGTTACCGTTGGTAGCGATCGCAAAGTAAAAATTACACAACTACTGATGCATGATTGTTTGCTTTCATTTTATATTCACTAGTCCACCGCTTCTTCATCAAAGAGCGGTTAAATATAGCCTCGAGTAGCCGCTCCCATATTCCATTGTCCACGACGGTGCGACATTGATCGTATTTCAGTAATCCTGTCACCCTGAAGATGAGTGCGCGATCCGGGCTTATCCATTCAAGAGGTTTCTTTTGAGTGACGCTACTCTGCGTGTGCTAAAAGTCAGAAACTGTTGTTAGTTCCACTTAACAACATGTTAAGAACTTTTACTTTAAAACAGAATCTAACTCTAAACATCAATTTCGAATGTTTTTTTGATTGAGGATAAATACAAACTATCAAACTAAGGAGTGACAAAGCATGCGGCCAGACAAGTACTACTCAATCACCGCCGTTTCATATTTACCAGATCCTGATGAACCTGAATCGAAGCGAGCAAAAACCGGTGTCAGTGAGGGTAGGGAAATTACTGCCTTTGAGAATGGTAAACCTCCTCTACTCAATGCCTCCCGCCCGACACAATTAAATATTATTGGCCGTCTGGGGCTTAAAGATATTGCCCGTTTGAAACAGTCATGTACCCACTTTCGAGAGCTTATTAAACAAGAAGATATCCTGGCAAAGGAATGGTATCGACGTTTTTCTCCAGCTCAACAGTCTCTGATGAAGACAGTTATCAAGGCAAAAAGTGATGAGCAACTCAGAGGTTGGGTGGGGCAATTTACGAATAATCAGGCGTTAATCGAGTCACTTGTTAAGCGTCGAAAAGAGGAATGTTTTCCTGCTCTGCTCTTTTTCAACAACACTGATCTGATGTCGAAGTGCAGAACATTCAATGTCGATAAAAAAGTCACTATTTCCCATAAAGCCTTTATCAATTCAGCGACTTTCAGTAAAGACGGTCTCCACGAGGTGACTGCCAGTGACGATGGCACCGCGAAAATCTACGACAAGGAGGACGACGGGTCATGGAAAGAAAAAGCCACCATTTCCCATGATAAATCGGTCATATCAGCCACCTTCAGCGCCGATGGCCTGCACGTGTTGACCATCGGTGAAGATGACAAGGTGAAAATCTATGGCCGTAATGATGATGGATCATGGGAAGCAAAGGCCACTATTTGCCATGATGCCTATGTCAAATCAGCCACCTTCAGCGCCGATGGCCGCTATTTGATAACTGCCAGTGACGATGGCACGGCGATAATCTATGGCTATGAGAAGGATGGATCATGGAAAGCAAAAGCTATCATTCCCCATAATGAATTTGTCAGCTCAGCCACCTTCAGTAACGATGGCCGCCATGTGGTAACTGCCAGTGGCGATCACACAGTGAAGATCCACAGTAGGGAGAACGATGGGTCATGGCTGGAAACCGGCATAATTTATCATAATGACTTGATCAGCTCGGTTAAGATCAACACCGATGCTACCCGTGTGATGACCGCCAGTTATGATGGCACGGCAAAAATCTACGGTCTGGAGGAAGGTGGAATATGGGAAGAAAAAGCCGCCTTGCACTATTTTGACGATATTGATTCAGTTGCCTTCAACGCCGATGGCAGCTATCTGGTGACCGTCAGCAACAATTACACGGTGAGAATCTATGGCCTTGAAGACGATGGATCATTGGAATTTAAAACCGGTATTCGTCATAAAAATAAGGTCAAATCAGCCGCCTTCAGTGCCGATGGCAGCCATTTGGTGACCGCCAGTTATGATGGCACGGCGAAAATCTATGGTAAGAAGGCGGATGATGGGTCATGGGAAAAGAAAGCCACCATTTACCATGGAGGCGAAGTCAATTCAGCCACATTCAGTCCCGATGGCCGCTATGTGGTGACCGCCAGTGACGATGGCAAGGTGAAAATTTATGGCCGTGAGGACGATGGATCATGGAAAGAAAAAACCACCATTTGTCATAATAGTCGAGTCTATTCGGCCAAATTCAGTTTTGATGGTTACCATATCGTCACCGCCAGTAAAGATAAAACGTCGAAAATTATTGGCCTGGGAGCTGGTGGATGCTGGGTAGAAAAAGCCACAATTTCCCATAGGGGACTGGTCTCATCAGCCGCCTTCAGTGACGACTGTAGCCATGTGCTTACCACCGCCGCCAACGGTGGCTATCACAAGGCGAAAATTACTGAGCTGCGGATAAATGAATAATTGATTGTTTGCCTTTACCGTGTGCTGAAAGGCAGAAACTGTTGTTAGTTTCACTTAACACCCTGTTATGAACTTTTACTTTAAAACAGAATCCAACCCTTAGTTTCAATTTTGGATGTTCTTCCTGATTGAAGATAAACACAAACTATTAAACTAAGGATTGACCAAGCATGGAATCAATAAGCAACAACTCAAAAGCTGCCTTTTCATATTTACCAAAACCTCCTCAATCTATATCGGAGCATGCACCAAGGGGTGCCAGTGGGGGTAGGGAAATCACTGTATCTGTGAGCAGTGAACCTCAGCTACTCAATTTGTCTCGCCCCACACCATTAAATATTATTGGTTATTTGGGACTTAAAGATGTTACCCGTTTGAAACAGGTATCTAGCCAATTTCAAGAGCTTGTTAAACAAGAAGATATTCTGGCAAAGGAATGGTACCACCGTTTTTCTTCAGCACACCAGTCTCTACTGAAGACAACCATCGCCACAAGAAGTGATCAGCAACTCAGTGCCTGGCTGGGGCAATTTACGAATAATCAGGCGCTAATCCAGTCACTTGTTAAACGTCGGGAAGAGGCTTGTTTTCCTGCTCTGCTCTTTTTCAACAATGCCGATCTAATGTCGCAGTGTGAAACATTTAATGTCGATAAAAAAGTCACTATTTACCATGAGGCCTTAATCCGTTCAGCGGCTTTCAGTAAAGATGGTCTCAACGTGGTGACTGCCAGTCACGATGGCATGGCGAAAATCTATCAAAAGGAGTCCGACGGATCATGGAAAGGAAAAGCCGTCATTCTCCATGATGATGGCGTCGAATCGGCTAGCTTAAGCGATGATGGTCGTCACCTGGTGACCATCGGTGATGATGAAGAGGTGAAAATCTGTAGCTTGAATGACGATGGTTTATGGGAAAAGAAGGCCACCATTTCCCATGATTCCTGCGTAGAGTCAGCCACCTTCAGTGCCGATGGTCGCTATTTGGTCATTGCCAGTGATGATGGCATGGCAAAAATCTATGGCTATGAGGATGATGGATCATGGAAAGCAAAAGCTACCATTTTTCATGATGCATGGGTTAATTCAGCCACTTTCAGCGCCAATAGCTCTCATTTAGTGACCGCCAGTGGCGATCACACAGCGAAGATCTACAGCAAGATGGGCGATGGACTATGGGTGGAAAAAGCCACAATTGATCATGATGACTGGGTCAGCTCAGCTACCTTCAGCCCCGATAGCACCCATGTGGTGACCGCCAGTTATGATGGCACGGCAAAAATATACGGCCAGAAGGAGGGTGGAACCTGGGAAGAAGAAGCGAAAATTTACCATGTTGATGATGTCGATTCAGCTACCTTCAGCGCTGATAGCAGCCATCTGGTGACCGTCAGCAATTGTACGGTGAAAATCTATGGTCATGAGGATGACGGGCCATGGAAAGAAAAAGCCATTATTTTACATAAGGAAGTAGTCAACTCAGCCACCTTCAGCGCTGATTGCAATCATTTGGTGACCGCCAGTGTTGATGGCAAGGCGAAAATCTTCGGCCAGGATGGGGATGGAACATGGGAGAAAAAAACCACCATTTACCATAAGAACGAAGTCAATTCAGCCAGCTTTAGTGCCGAT
Organism: Endozoicomonas sp. ALD068; assembly: GCF_049310145.1. Classification (NCBI taxonomy): domain Bacteria; kingdom Pseudomonadati; phylum Pseudomonadota; class Gammaproteobacteria; order Oceanospirillales; family Endozoicomonadaceae; genus Endozoicomonas; species Endozoicomonas sp. ALD068. Next base: position 3,733,450 of record NZ_JBLYNU010000004.1, on the reverse strand, counting down.
GGCCTTTACCTGGTGACCGCCGGTGAAGATGGAAAGGTGAAAATTTATGGCCATGACAATGATGGAGTATGGGAAAAATTAGCCACCTTTTCCCACAAAGCAGGGGTCAACTCAGCCACCTTCGGTCCCGATGGCTGCCATCTGATAACTGTCAGCAGAGATTCAACGTCGAAAATTATTGGCCTGAGGGCTGATGGATCATGGGTAGAAAAAGCCACAATTTCCTTTGGGTGGGGGGTTGAATCAGCCACCTTCAGTAACGACTGTGGCCATGTGCTTACCACCGCCAGCAGTGGCTATCCCGGTGGCTATAACAAGGTGAAAATCTTTGAACTACGGAAAATGAATAATTGATTGCTTGCTTTCATTCTCCAATATTCCCGACGTTACTTCAAATTGCCCAGCATTCTGGCTATGGCCGCTTCGGCTCTGGCCAGCCGTGTTTCATTGCTCAGTCCGGGAACAATCGTGCCCTGGGCAACCCCTTTCCACAGGGCGTCGCCGGTATTGGCCCGAATCAGGGCAATGGCTATGGTCAGTTTTTCCTGGCCCGGCTCAGTGACCAGTCCCGGCGTTGTGCCAAAGAATTGAATCAGTTCTGCGTCGGAGACGATGGAATCGGAAGCAATGCCATAGCGAACAATCAATGAATTCTGTGGGATCTGGTCAGGATCGATAGTCATTTTCGCTGACAGCTGTTTGGCTATCTCGAATTCTATTGTTTGATAAGCACTCTCACGGCTGGGGAACATCGGGTCCGCTTCTTCGGGGATAATGGGCTCGAACATCAGACCATCAAAATCGGCTAAAGAGAATCGATGCAGAGGCGAAGAAGTAATCGACAGGGGGGCGACCTGGGGATTTTTCTGAGGAGCCGTCAGGCTCACGCAACCTGTAAGGACTATGGAAATAAGCGCCACCATGGCAAGCGACATTGTTCTCATTTTTTTCTCCCATGAAATGGATGAGCTGATTCTATCACTTGCGGAGATAAAATCAGCTCCGGGCCTTTACACCTGTTGGAACTGATAAATAGACCCCAGTTTCAGAAGGCCGGTTAACTCATCCAGTGCTGTGCGAGACTCAATCAGAAGTTCAGGATCGGCAAGATCGGCTTCAGTCAGCCTGTCGCGGTAATGCTTTTCAACCCAGTGGCAGAGTGTTACATAGAGAGTGTCGTTTATCAGGCAGGCCTGGTTGGTGGCAGCCAGTTCCTCAGAAGTCAGCACAACTCTCAGGCGCAGGCAGGCAGGTCCACCACCATTATTCATACTTTGACGCAGGTCGAACACTTTGATGTTATTGATGGGATTATCGGATGCAACCAGCCCTTCCAGATAGGTTGCAACCTGTCGATCGCTCTGGCAATCAGAGGGAACAACAATAGTCATATCACGATCGGAAGTGCTGAGCAGCTGGCTGTTGAACAGGTAACTTTTCACTGCCTTGAGTTGATGGATGCGGGCAACAGCCTGTGAGGCTTCCAGACTCTGTCGAGCCGGAAACTTTGTCGGAGCTGGCCGGGCGTCATCAAAGCTGTAACGGCCATAAACAAAGAACTCTACCCCTTCGTCTCCATAGTTCTGACAGAAACGGGTATGGTTGGCTGCACCCTCATCACCGAAGTGAGAGCTACTGACAAGTGCAGGATGATGCGTAAAATGTTCCTCGCTGGAGAAAACGGCTTTTAGAATTCTGCCTGTTATCTCATGCTCAATGGAGCGGTGAAACTTGCTGCACAGGTTTGCAGGTGTAAAGTGCACGGTGCCAGAGGTTGTATCGGCGCTGGGTGATACGCTAGCGGCATTAGCGGTCCACATGGTGGATGCAGAACTGCATGCGGCAAGAATTTTGGGCACCTGTCGTGAGGCTTCGGCAAGCACTTGTTCATCACTGCCGCTAAAACCAAGCTTGCGCAGGGTATAAACGTCTGGTCTTTCCTGGGGTGCCAGCACTCCCTGTACTAAACCCATGTCGTGCAATGCCTTCATTTTCGCCAGACCCTGTAAAGCAGCCTGTTTGGGATTGGAAGGCGCTGACTGATGATGGGTTGAGGCGATATTGCCCAGAGACAGGCCAGCATAGTTATGGGTTGGACCTACCAGGCCATCAAAATTGGCTTCAACAGTTTTATTCATATCTCTTCTATTCCGATCTCGGAGCCAGCGTTATTAAAGCTTTAAACCCGGGGCCAGTTTTTCCGGGAGTGACAGGCTCTCAGCTTCCACACTGGCTACCGGGTAAGCACAGTAATCAGCGGCAAAGTAGGCACTGGGGCGGTGGTTACCACTGTCGCCAATACCACCAAATGGCGCAGCACTGCTGGCTCCGGTGATGGGCTTGTTCCAGTTGACGATTCCGGCCCGGGAGCGGTGCAGGAACTGTTCATAGTCTTGACGACTGTCACTGAAAATGCCTGCGGAGAGTCCATAGCGGGTGTTATTGGCCTGTTCAATGGCTTCGTCGAACTGGTCGTAACGAATTACCTGCAACAGAGGGCCAAAGTATTCTTCATCAGGCAGCTCTTTAATGGCGGTAACATCAATAATGCCGGGTGACAGTAAACCGGTGCCTTTCTTCAATTTTTGGCTCGTCAGCAGTGATTGACCACGCAGCTGCTGCAGGTGTGTCTGAGCTTGAAGAATAGCGTCCGCCGCCGCTTCTGAAATAACGGCTCCCATGAAGGGCTGGTCTTCATCATTCCATTGACCCACTTTGATGTTGCCAGCGGCTTCGACCAGCTGATCAATAAAACTATTACCCCATTCTGAGGCAGGAACGAACAAGCGCCTGGAGCAAGTACAGCGCTGACCGGCAGTAATAAACGCTGACTGAATAGCGTCGTGTATCGCTGCTTTGTGGTCTTTAACTTCAGTAATAATTAATGGATTATTGCCACCCATCTCAAGAGCCAGAATTTTGCCTGGCTGGCCACCAAACTGCTGTTGGAATTTAAAACCGGTATTCGTCATAAAAATAAGGTCAAATCAGCCGCCTTCAGTGCCGATGGCAGCCATTTGGTGACCGCCAGTTATGATGGCACGGCGAAAATCTATGGTAAGAAGGCGGATGATGGGTCATGGGAAAAGAAAGCCACCATTTACCATGGAGGCGATGTCAATTCAGCCACATTCAGTCCCGATGGCCGCTATGTGGTGACCGCCAGTGACGATGGCAAGGTGAAAATTTATGGCCGTGAGGACGATGGATCATGGAAAGAAAAAACCACCATTTGCCATAATAGTCGAGCCTATTCGGCCACATTCAGTTCTGATGGTTACCATATCGTCACCGCCAGTAAAGATAAAACGGCGAAAATTATTGGCCTGGGGGCGGATGGATTATGGAAAGAAAAAGCCACAATTTCCCATGGCGGGCTGGTCTCATCAGCCGCCTTCAGTGACGACTGTAGCCATGTGCTTACCACCGCCGCCAACAGTGGCTATCACAAGGCGAAAATTACTGAGCTGCGGATAAATGAATAATTGATTGTTTGCCTTTACCTTGTGCTGAAAGGCAGAAACTGTTGTTAGTTTCACTTAACACCCTGTTATGAACTTTTACTTTAAAACAGAATCCAACCCTTAGTTTCAATTTTGGATGTTCTTCCTGATTGAAGATAAACACAAACTATTAAACTAAGGAGTGACCAAGCATGGACTCAATATATAACAGCTCAAACACCGGCGTTTCATATTTACCAGAACCTGATGAACCTGAATCGAAGCGAGCAAAAACCGGTGTCAGTGAGGGTAGGGAAATTACTGCCTTTGAGAATGGTAAACCTCCTCTACTCAATGCTTCCCGCTCGACACAATTAAATATTATTGGCCGTCCGTGGCTTAAAGATATTGCCCGTTTGAAACAGTCATGTACCCACTTTCGAGAGCTTATTAAAAAAGAAGATGTCCTGGCAAAGGAATGGTATCGACGTTTTTCTCCAGCTCAACAGTCTCTGATGAAGACAGTTATCAAGGCAAGAAGTGATGAGCAACTCAGAGGTTGGGTGGGGCAATTTACGAATAATCAGGCGTTAATCGAGTCACTTGTTGGGCGTCGAGAAGAGGAATGTTTTCCTGCTCTGTTCTTTTTCAACAACACTGATTTGATGTCGAAGTGCAGAACATTCAATGTCGATAAAAAAGTCACTATTTCCCATGACTCCTTATACAGTCTAGCGACTTTCAGTAAAGATGGTCTCCACGTGGTGACTGGCAGTGACGATGACACGGCTAAAATCTATGGCATGGAGTCCGATGGATCATGGAAAGAAAAAGCTACCATTCTCCATGATGAAGGCATCGAATCGGCTACCTTTAGCGACGATGGTCGCCACCTGGTGACCATCGGTAATGATGACATGGTGAAAATCTGTAGCCGTAATGACGATGGTTCATGGGAAGAGAAGGCTGCCATTTTCCATGATACCTGCGTTGAGTCGGCCACCTTCAGTGCCGATGGCTGCTATTTGGTCATTGCCAGTGATGATGGCACGGCAAAAATCTATGGTTATGAGGACGATGGATCATGGAAAGCAAAAGCTTCCATTTTTCATGATGGATGCGTTAATTCAGCCACTTTCAGCGCCAATAGCTCTCATTTAGTGACCGCCAGTGACGATCACACAGTGAAGATCTACAGCAAGATGGGCGATGGACTATGGGTGGAAAAAGCCACAATCGATCATGATGACTCTGTCAGCTCAGCTACCTTCAGCCCCGATAGCACCCACGTGGTGACCGCAAGTTGTGATGGCACGGCAAAAATATACGGCCAGAAGGAGGGGGGAACCTGGGAAGAAGAAGCGAAAATTTACCATGTTGATGATGTCGATTCAGCTACCTTCAGCGCTGATAGCAGCCATCTGTTGACCGTCAGCAATTGTACGGTGAAAATCTATGGCCATGAGGATGACGGGCCATGGAAAGAAAAAGCCATTATTTTACATAAGAAAGTAGTCAACTCAGCCACCTTCAGCGCTGATTGCAATCATTTGGTGACCGCCAGTGTTGATGGCAAGGCGAAAATCTACGGCCAGGAGGAGGACGGAAAATGGGAGAAAAAAACCACCATTCACCATAAGGACGGAGTCAATTCAGCCAGCTTTAGCGCCGATGGCCTCTACCTGGTGACCGCCAGTAACGATGGAAAGGTGAAAATTTATGGCCATGACAATGATGGAGTATGGGAAAAATTAGCCACCTTTTCCCACAAGGCAAGGGTCAACTCAGCCACCTTCGGTCCCGATGGCTGTCATCTGATAACTGCCAGCAGAGATTCAACGTCGAAAATTATTGGCCTGAGTGCTGATGGATTATGGGTAGAAAAAGCCACAATTTCCCATGGGATGTGGGGGGTCGAATCAGCCACCTTCAGTACCGACTGCGGCCACGTGCTTACCAACGCCTGCGGTAGTTATGAAAGCAGCTATAACAAGGTGAAAATTATTGAACTACGGAAAATGAATAATTGATTACTTGCCTTCATTCTCCAATATCCTAGACGTTACTTCAAATTGCCCAGCATTCTGGCTATGGCCGCTTCGGCTCTGGCCAGTCGTGTTTCATTGCTCAGTCCGGGAACTATTGTGCCCTGGGCAACCCCTTTCCACAGGGCGTCGCCGGTATTGGCCCGAATCAGAGCAATGGCTATGGTCAGTTTTTCCTGACCCGGCTCAGTGACCAGTCCCGGCGTTGTGCCAAAGAATTGAATCAGTTCTGCGTCGGAGACGATGGAATCGGAAGCAATGCCATAGCGAACAATCAATGAATTCTGAGGGATCTGGTCAGGATCGATAGTCATTTTCGCTGACAGCTGTTTGGCTATCTCGAATTCTATTGTTTGATAAGCACTCTCGCGGCTGGGGAACATCGGGTCCGCTTCTTCGGGGATAATGGGCTCGAACATCAGACCATCAAAATCGGCTAAAGAGAATCGATGCAGAGGCGAAGAAGTAATCGACAGGGGGGCGACCTGGGGATTTTTCTGAGGAGCTGTCAGGCTCACGCAACCTGTAAGGACTATGGAAATAAGCGCCACCATGGCAAGCGACATTGTTCTCATTTTTTTCTCCCATGAAATGGATGAGCTGATTCTATCTCTTGCGGAGATAAAATCAGCTCCGGGCCTTTACACCTGTTGGAACTGATAAATAGACCCCAGTTTCAGAAGGCCGGTTAACTCATCCAGTGCTGTGCGAGACTCAATCAGAAGTTCAGGATCGGCAAGATCGGCTTCAGTCAGCCTGTCGCGGTAATGCTTTTCAACCCAGTGGCAGAGTGTTACATAGAGAGTGTCGTTTATCAGGCAGGCCTGGTTGGTGGCAGCCAGTTCCTCAGAAGTCAGCACAACTCTCAGGCGCAGGCAGGCAGGTCCACCACCATTATTCATACTTTGACGCAGGTCGAACACTTTGATGTTATTGATGGGATTATCGGATGCAACCAGCCCTTCCAGATAGGTTGCAACCTGTCGATCGCTCTGGCAATCAGAGGGAACAACAATAGTCATATCACGATCGGAAGTGCTGAGCAGCTGGCTGTTGAACAGGTAACTTTTCACTGCCGTTTCCACTCTGATCTGACTTTCAGGCACTTCAATAATGCAGAAGTCATCCCGGCCATAGGCATTTTTCAGGTCGTTATAGACTTGAGCCTGGTTCAGGAAAGCTTTCTCGTGACAGAACAGGACGTTGCGATTCCCCACAGCAATAACATCATTATGGAAAACTCCCTGATCAATGACTTCGGGGTTTTGTTGTGCAAATACAGTACGACTGGTATTGAGTTGATGGATGCGGGCAACAGCCTGTGAGGCTTCCAGACTCTGTCGAGCCGGAAACTTTGTCGGAGCTGGCCGGGCGTCATCAAAGCTGTAACGGCCATAAACAAAGAACTCTACCCCTTCGTCTCCATAGTTCTGACAGAAACGGGTATGGTTGGCTGCACCCTCATCACCGAAGTGAGAGCTACTGACAAGTGCAGGATGATGCGTAAAATGTTCCTCGCTGGAGAAAACGGCTTTTAGAATTCTGCCTGTTATCTCATGCTCAATGGAGCGGTGAAACTTGCTGCACAGGTTTGCAGGTGTAAAGTGCACGGTGCCAGAGGTTGTATCGGCGCTGGGTGATACAGTAGCGGCATTAGCGGTCCACATGGTGGATGCAGAACTGCATGCGGCAAGAATTTTGGGCACCTGTCGTGAGGCTTCGGCAAGCACTTGTTCATCACTGCCGCTAAAACCAAGCTTGCGCAGGGTATAAACGTCTGGTCTTTCCTGGGGTGCCAGCACTCCCTGTACTAAACCCATGTCGTGCAATGCCTTCATTTTCGCCAGACCCTGTAAAGCAGCCTGTTTGGGATTGGAAGGCGCTGACTGATGATGGGTTGAGGCGATATTGCCCAGAGACAGGCCGGCATAGTTATGGGTTGGACCTACCAGGCCATCAAAATTGGCTTCAACAGTTTTATTCATATCTCTTCTATTCCGATCTCGGAGCCAGCGTTATTAAAGCTTTAAACCCGGGGCCAGTTTTTCCGGGAGTGACAGACTCTCAGCTTCCACACTGGCTACCGGGTAAGCACAGTAATCAGCGGCAAAGTAGGCACTGGGGCGGTGGTTACCACTGTCGCCAATACCACCAAATGGCGCAGCACTGCTGGCTCCGGTGATGGGCTTGTTCCAGTTGACGATTCCGGCCCGGGAGCGGTGCAGGAACTGTTCATAGTCTTGACGACTGTCACTGAAAATGCCTGCGGAGAGTCCATAGCGGGTGTTATTGGCCTGTTCAATGGCTTCGTCGAGCTGGTCGTAACGAATTACCTGCAACAGAGGGCCAAAGTATTCTTCATCAGGCAGCTCTTTAATGGCGGTAACATCAATAATGCCGGGTGACAGTAAACCGGTGCCTTTCTTCAATTTTTGGCTCGTCAGCAGTGATTGACCACCCAGCTGCTGCAGGTGTGTCTGAGCTTGAAGAATAGCGTCCGCCGCCGCTTCTGAAATAACGGCTCCCATGAAGGGCTGGTCTTCATCATTCCATTGACCCACTTTGATGTTGCCAGCGGCTTCGACCAGCTGATCAATAAAACTATTACCCCATTCTGAGGCAGGAACGAACAAGCGCCTGGAGCAAGTACAGCGCTGACCGGCAGTAATAAACGCTGACTGAATAGCGTCGTGTATCGCTGCTTTGTGGTCTTTAACTTCAGTAATAATTAATGGATTATTGCCACCCATCTCAAGAGCCAGAATTTTGCCTGGCTGGCCACCAAACTGCTGGTGGATCAGTCTTCCGGTATTGGAGCTGCCGGTGAAGAACAGACCGTCAATGCCTTTGTGCCTGGCCAGAGCCATACCCGTTTCTTTTTCGCCCTGAACCATGTTCAACACGCCTTCCGGCAGCCCGGCCTGCTGCCAGAGTTTGATGGTTTCTTCCGCAGTAGCCGGGGTCAGTTCGCTGGGTTTGAAGACAACCGTATTGCCCGCCAGCAGGGCCGGAACAATGTGCCCATTGGGCAAGTGTCCCGGAAAATTGTAGGGGCCAAAAACCGCGACGACACCATGAGGCTTGTGTCGTATAAAAGCGCGGGCTCCGGGCATGGTGTTTTCTGTCGTTCCGGTGCGCTCATTACAGGCTTTGATAGAAATTTCAATCTTGCCTTTCATGGCCGCTGCTTCAGTTCTGGATTCCCAGAGGGGTTTACCCGTCTCCATGGCAATGGTTCTGGCCAGCAAGTCAGCATTTTCTTCAACCTGTGCGGCAAACTTGCGCACCCGTTTAATGCGGTCTTCCAGAGTGCGTGCAGCCCATTCCGGCTGGACTTTTCGGGCTGCTGAAATGGCCTGATCAACCTGGGAGGGTTGAGCAGCAGAACCACTCCAGATGATTTCACCACTGGCTGGATTCAGGGAATGAAATGTCTGCCCCTCACCCTGAAGCCATTGTCCTTTTATAAATAGAGAACCTTTCATAATGTAACTCCGTTAGTGAGCCATGGGCTGTTTATCAATAACTGCTTCTTAGCGATGACTTCGTTGTGGGTTGAAAAGTGGCACGACTCTGAGTTCATCGCCGTCCCCTACATTCAGTGCCTGAGCTTGTTTCTGGCTGATGTTGACGAACTCCAGTCCTTCAAAAGACAATTGTCCGGCGATGCAGCGAAAGTCACGGAAGTGACTATTGGCCATCAGCCAGACCGTTTCATCGGTATCCAGGTGGTTATGGACTTTGATCCGGTAGCGACGGGAATCCCTGATTGCCCGGATGTCTTTAACCTGAGTTTCCAGCACCGGGCCACCATCAAAAATGTCGATATAACCGGTGTATCGGAACCCTTCGCCCTCCAGTAGTTTTCTGGCCGGTACGGTATCCTCATGAGTCTGGCCAATGACACTTTGGGCTTTTGCCGGTAACAGGTTGCTATAAATGGGGTTGCGTGGCATCAGCTCGGCGATAAAGGATTTACCACGGGCGACCTGTTGATCCGCCTCGACAAAGTCCACGGCAAAGAATTGTCTGCCCAGGGCTTCCCAAAAAGGAGATTCACCCTCTTCATCGGAAAAACCACGAAGCTCAGCAATGACGCTTTCGTCAAAGCGAGGCTCATGAGCGGCCATGAAAAGAAAGCGGCATTTGGACAACAGGTGTCCATTACTGGATTTGCGGTATTGCGGTGTCAGGAACAGAGTGCAAAGTTCTGAGTGACCTGTGTAGTCACTACAAAGTGTCAGGGTCTTGATACGGGTATAGACATCCAGTTCTCTGGAGGCATGTACCTGAGTGTTGACCTTATAGTTGTACCAGGGATCTTTAAGGCCCACAGCGGACTCAATGCCGCAGACACCAACGACCTCTGCTGTTTCCATGTCTTCCATGACGAACAGGTAGTAAGCTTCTTCCAGAGGTTTTTCAGCCCTGAAGGAGTTGACTGCCCATTCGAGCTTTTTCTGAACCATCTCAGGGTCAGGTTGCAGGGACGAGAAACCCACGCCGGTTATCTGGGCAATCTGCCAGAGTGCGTCGTGATCCTGTTCGGTGATGGGTCTGATTATCATCATAAGAAAACGTCACTGAATAGTTGTTGTTTTTGATTATATTGAGCTGAATAGAGCAGCCTGAGAAAAAATCTGCACTGCCGCTTTTGCCTTCTTCAATAACTGAACAACTCCAGATTATTGGGTTGACCGGGTATCAGTGCTTGCAAAAATTTTGTCAGCAGAAGCGGCTACAAACCCCTGATAGAGTTTGCCGTCGGGCAGAGGGTAGCGCTTGGCAAACTCATAAAAGCAGCCGGGGATTTCCCGGTCACCATCGGAGAAGCTGACGTTGACTTTACCGGCCATAGTGGATGACTGCTCCAGAAGCACTTCGGGAGAGCCTTTCACCAGACCGCCGCTTTCATTCAGTATGAAACCATTGTCCTGCAGCATCTGGTTCAGAACCTGGATGTCATCATGGGATTGCAGGTGATTAATGGAGACAGTGAAGTGGTTGGGACGGTACCCGAGGGCTGCCACCCAGGCAGCGTATTCACTTTCCTGTAATAGCAGGTCATAGTCTTGCTGACTGACCGTCCAGGGTCGTCCTGAAAAACAGAAATCATCCTGAAGAACAGACGTTTCAGTGACCTGGTTGACCAGGCTGTGGATAACTTGCTGAGCTTCAATGGACAGCGCCTCAACCAGCAGCTCACTGATAAATACTTTTGGCAGGGTGTCGTCGGGATGCTGGAAGTGTTTGGCTACCAGTTTTCTGCCGGGAAACTCATAGTCGCCGCCGGCAACATAACCTGCATCGAGAAAAGGGCGTGCTACTTTTTCGAGGCTAACCCTGTCCAGATTGTACGTTCGCAATGCAATGTGATCATTGATCACTAAGCCATCATTTTGAGCAGCAAAGAGGTTATGGATTGTCCGGGCGTCAGGGGTCAGTTCCAGATAATTCTGCCACATGGCTTCCAGAAGGGTTTTGATCGTGTTTGTTTTGGCTTCTGTCATTGCCTGTATCCTCTAACTTTATAAGTCCAAGGTCTTTTAATAGCTAACTGCCACTCTGACGGGGTCTCCGTCATTCAGTTGCAGCAGGTCTGTTTCTTTCTGTTTCAGGGTGGGGGCTTGAGGGTTGAAAGCCGTGCTGATGCATCGAAAAGATCGGGCCGATGTATTGGCTACAAGATAGTCGTCGTTTTGTGTATAAACTGTTTCTCGTTCAGCCGATGTTGTGGATAGATCCGGTTGATGGATCTGGCTGTCACGGAGAGTGGTTAGCCGGTCGGTTCCTGCTTCCAGAGTGGGGCCAGCATCAAAAATATCCACATACCCCTGATAGCTGAAGCCTTCCCGTTCAAGAATGTTAAACACCGGCTCCCGGTCGGGTCTGGGTTCACCAATGACTGCTCTTGCCTGCTTCGGCAGCAGGCGTGTGTAAATCGGATAACGGGGCATCAGGTCAGCAATAAAGTTCTTTTCCTCAAGGCCGGTCAGATAATTGGCTTTGGACATCGCCATTGGGAAAAAGTGAGCGCCCAGACTGTTCCAGAACGCTGAGCGGTTGTTTTCATCAACAACGCCCTGAATTTCTGCCAGAACACGGTCAGCAAAACGGTCTCTGTGTTCAGCTATGAACAGCAGCCTGGCACGGCTCAGCAACTGAAGGTTAGACCAGCTGTCGTGTTGTTGAGAGATAAAAAGAGTGCAAAGGCTGGTGTAACCCGTGTAGTCCTGACAGAGCTTTAAAACCGTCATCCGGTTAATGGTTTGCAGTGTCTCGGAGGCGTGAACTTCTTCGTCGACACGGAAATTATAGAAAGGCGCCGAAAGACCTATCGTGGCGATAATGCCAGATATGCCAAGAATCTCACCCGTTTCCTGATCTTCCAGAACAAAGTGGTAGCTTTCTTCTCCGGCACCTTCAACGTTCTGACTGAGGGAGTCACGGGTTTTGCAGATCAATTCTGCCAGATGATCACGGTTCGCAGGCAGGGTGGTCATTGAGCCTCTGGCGCTGTTGGCCAGTGTTTCCAGAGCACTGAGGTCTTGATAATCAACAGGTCTGACGACTTTCATGGTCGGGACTCTTTGTTTTTCAGCCAGGCGTTTCCGGTACCCAGGGCTTCATTACGGGCCAGGGTCAGTAGCAGGGCTGCACTCAATTTGGCTCTGGGTATCAGGCTGCTGATTTTCAGGTACTCCTGTTCACTGTGGATATGCCCACCCTGAACACCCAGGGTATCAATATTGGGAATGCCGGCTGAGGCCAGGTTGTTGCCGTCGCAGCAGCCGCCGGTTGGCTTTACATCAAGGGTCAGCCCCAGGGCGTGACCACACTGTCTGGCCAGCTCAAACAGTTGCTGATTGGCCGGAGTGAGTACCTTGGGCTTTCTGCTAAAGCCACCGTGAAGTTCCAGACGGATACCGTTGCGACTGCTGATCTCATTGACAATCATTTGCAGTTCCTTAAGGCACCACTGCTCATCTTCCGGTCTCTCCAGACGTATATTGAAACGACTTATGCATTGGTCCGGAACAATATTGGTTGCGCCACCACCGTGAATATAGCCGGGATTAAATGTGACGCCTTCCCGCTTTCCGTTCAGGTCATCCATAGCAGAGATAAAGTCACACAGGGCACGAATAGCATTTCTTCCCAGATGATGTTCCCTGCCAGCGTGGGCTGCTTTGCCGTAGCAGACAGCAGTGAAGTTTCCGCTGCCCTTGCGTTGACCCGCGAAGCTGCCATCCGGGAAGCAGGGTTCGTAAATCATGCCCAGATCTACACGGCTGGCGGCGTCTTTTATTAACGCAGCAGAACCCGGTGAACCTATTTCTTCATCCGGGTTAAAGAGAATTTCCCAGCCAATTTGATCTGCCCATGGGCTTGCTTCCAGAATTTTGAGTGCATTCAGCATCACAATGATGCCGCCTTTCAAATCGGTGACACCCGGACCATTGATAGTATCTTCATCAAGTTGAATAACCTTCTGGAAAGAGCTGTCTTTTGGGAACACAGTGTCCATATGGCCGCACAGGAAAACCTGCAGGGGCGCCTCGGGGCGCTTACGGATTCTCAGGGCCTTGCCCAATGTGTGTTGAATCACTTCCCCCTGGTCATTAATTACTTCATAAGGTTCCAGGTCAATGACTTCCTGTTTTCCACCCAGAGGTGCAGTCATTTGTCTGAGGCGTTCCATCACCTGATTAACGCCCGTGGCATTGAGACTGCCAGAGTTGATTTCAGCCAGTTCAATGGTGTGTAGAAGCATCTCTGCCTGAAGGCTATCCAGACGGGTTAGCAGGGATTGTAGCGGGGCAAGAAGGTCGGACATGAAACACCATTTTCAGAGATGTTTTTTGTTGAAATGCACACTAATGCGGCATTCTCTTCTGATTAAAGAGGGGCACCGGCCAGAAGCAAGAGACCGGTGCAGTGGTTAATTATGAATTGACTACCTTGGCAATTGCCCGTTCCAGTGCTGCCATACCTTCACGGATATCTTCATCCGGGATGATCAGTGAGGGGGCCATTCTCAGCACATTCGGGCCAGCAACCAGCATCATCAGACCTTCTTCAGCAGCAGCAGCCAGAAAGTCTTTGGCTTTGCCGTGCCAGTTTTCGGTCAGCTCTGCACCCATCAGCAAACCTTTGCCACGAACTTCGCTGAAGATGCCATAGGCTTTGTTAATGCGTTCCAGCTCGCTTCGAAAGAGTTCGTGTTTGCTGCTGACATTGGCCAGAACCTGATCGTTGTGGATCAGGTTGATGGTTTCAAGAGCGACAGCGCATGCCAGCGGGTTACCGCCATAGGTGCTGCCGTGGCTGCCAAAGCCGAAGCTTTTGGCCACCTCGTCGGTGGTCAGCATGGCAGCTACGGGGAAGCCACCGCCCAGTGATTTGGCTGTGGTCAGAATGTCTGGAATGACACCGGTGGTCATGTAAGCATAAAACTCACCGGAACGGCCTACACCGGTTTGCACTTCATCCAAAACCATCAGAGCTTTGTGTTCATCACATAGTGCTCTTATGCCCTTCAGGAACTCTGGGTCCGCCGGGATTACCCCACCTTCACCCTGGATCGGTTCCAGAACGACCGCACAGGTCTTGTCTGAAATGGCTGCTTTCAGGGCCTCCAGATCGTTGTAGGGTAGATGAGTCACACCGGCGGGGACCGGCGCATAACCTTCACAGTAACTTGGCTGGCCTCCCACTGTTACAGCAAACAGGCTGCGACCGTGGAAGGAGCTTTTGAAGGATATGATTTCATGCTTTTCAGGGCCAACATGATCAAAAGAATACTTTCTGGCCAGTTTGAAGGCTGCTTCGTTGGCTTCGGTGCCCGAGTTACAGAAGAATACTTTATCGGCAAAGGATATCTCGGTCAGGCGCTGGGCCAGAGCCAGAGCAGGCTCATTGGTGTAAACATTACTCATATGCCAGAGCTTTTCACTCTGTTCCTTGAGAGTCTTGACCAGCCGAGGGTGGCAATGGCCAAGAGCATTAACGGCAATACCCCCTGCGAAATCGATGTATTCTCGGCCTTCCTGATCCCAGACTCGTGAACCTTTTCCGCGAACGGGAATCATCGCCTGTGGTGCATAGTTAGGCACCATGACTTCATCGAAGGTCGCTCTGTTAACGGAGTATTCGCTCATTTCTTGTCCTCGGTGTACATGGTTTTTATATAGTGAGCGTCTTTCAACAGGGTACAGACTGAAATGCGCTGCTTCCGATCATGGCTGATTTATCATGAACTTATTTATTATATTGGCCGCTTGCCTGTCCACTATAGATCAAAGTCGGATCGAACAGTTTACACCAGGCGACCTGAAGTTTTCTCTGAGGATCATATCGTACCAATCGAGCTTTCTAACTCCCCAGATTGAAGCACTTGAAGAGGTCGGGTGTCATAAAGTTTTTCTTAATGCAGCATTGAATATAAAAACTGCCGGATTGGCGGGTTAGCCTGCGGAGCGACTGGAACGGGGATGGCTGCTTAAGCAACCATCCAGGGAGGGCGTGTTGAAACAGGAATGTTCTTGGAGCGATCTAAGAACCCTCGCCCAGAGTGAAGCGTCGGGCGAGGAGTGTCAGATCGCTCTCTTTGCGTCATAAGTGCTTGATATTCATTCATATTGATTCTCCAATATATTTCAGTTGAAATAGTCCCATTATGGGACTATTGTTAAGTTTATGAGAATCATTGCCTTATCGAAACTGAAAGCTTTCTGGGAAGAACACCCAGAGTGCATGGATGCTAAAGAGCCAACGCTCGCCTGGTATCGATATGCATTAGCCGCCGATTGGAGCGCACCAGCTGATGTAAAGCAGGACTTCAGAAATGCCAGTATTCTCAAAGATGGTCGAGTGGTTTTCAATATTGCAGGCAACAAGTACCGACTGGTCGTTTGGATCAACTACGCCTACCGTGTGATGTACATCCGGTTCATCGGCACCCATGCGCAATACGACAAAATTGATGTACAAACTATTTAATTAGCGGTGGAAAAATTATGGACATCAAACCGATTAAAACTGATGCCGACTACCGAGCGGCATTAAACGAAATTGAAAGCTTGATGATGGCAGGTTCTGACACTCCCGAAGGTGAAAAGCTGGATATCATGGTCACGCTTATCGAAGCTTATGAGGCCAAGCATTTCCCTATGGATCTACCCGATCCTGTTGAAGCCATCAAGTTCGAAATGGAGCGCAAAGGTTTAACAGTAAAAGACCTCGAGCCAATGATTGGTAAAAGCAATCGAGTCTATGAGATTCTCAACCATAAACGTTCGCTTACACTAAAAATGATCTGGAATCTGCATCAAGGTTTGGGTATTCCTGCTGAATCCTTGATCAAACCACCTCAAGCGCATGCTTAAGACTGATGGATTCCAAAGGCAAATCCAAGCATGTAAAGCCGAAGGCTGAGAATCGGCGGACGCGGGTTCAATTCTTGAAGGCATTGATACCCGCTCTGTTCAGCTATAAAAACTTAATACATACAAACTCCGTTATTTAGCTATCTTACGGTTGCCAGATCACACTTTGCCAACCAGTGGCATCCATGTCTATGACTGACTTATTCTGTGATGTTGGTGATTTCTGCCTGATTTTTGAACCAGAATGGCATAATTAGCTTATCTGCAATCTCGAAAAGTCTACGGTTATATTCAAGCTATCACTCAGTGAAATAATGATCATCATGATTTATTTTCATCAAAGTGCCTTTCACGTTTTAAGCATTACTACCAGAATCTTTCCACCTTGGGTACATGAAAAAATAAGCACCAAGAATATCCTACTGGAAATCGCAAGAACGCCGGATGATTTCAGATTGATCAGGTTTACCAAGAATCCCGGTCAGCCAATGGTGCATGGTTGGAAGCGCTTGCAAAAACCAACTACAGTGATCGCAAAACTCACCTTTTCAGCCAGGATTCATTGCAAATTGAAAATGGCTACTGCTCGGTTACATTGCAAATGAATTCACAATCATTCCGAAAAGCACGATAATTTCCGGCAGTGCACACATTCATTGCAGAAAGCTCAAATCCCCTGTCTACCAGGCTGATGGGCAAAAAAAGTTCACCTTTGACGTTAACCTAACTAACGTCTATTTTCAGTCAGTCGTTGAGAAACACTCTCTTCCTTTCCTCCACCCTAACTTACATCCGTTATTATCGGTTTTCTTCAATGAAAAATCACTTTCTTAACCAACGGCTGCTGGTCAATATGTGGAAGACTTGCCTGCTGACTTTTCTTGCTTGGGCTTCTCTGGCAAAGGCAACACCTACTTCGACAGATTTTACCGCTACTTCATTTACTGTAGGGGGGCCTGAAAAGACAAACTACCGGTTAACGACCCGCCTCTCAGCAGTAGGTCCGGAGTCCGATAAGGTTATTGAAATCGCTTCAACCCCGGAAACCGTGGAAGTTATTCAGAGGCTTAATGATTCAACTGTTCGAAATAAGAAAAAAAAGTCAGGCCAGGTTGTGAGTCTGTCAGGGCTTGCAGGACTACCTTTTCCAGAAGAAAAACGAGAGTCTGTACTATACGGTGGAGGTTACCTTGGACAGGATAACGACGATAGCTTTAAACGTCCCCCTTTCTTTCCAATTCAAAACAAAGGGGTTTTCACCCTGACATTACTCCCGGTTTTGCGTATTCCTTCTGATTGGCGCAGTTATTTACCGGGAAATCATTGGTTTCACTGGGTCATGGGTGAGCCCGATCATATTTCAGGAGTGACCTTACACATCCGTTTTAATGGTTCATCGCCTTCTGTTATGCAACTGTGCCAAGCAGAGTTCCGCCAGTTAAAGGCATATATGGGAAGTTCGCAACAACTACTGCAATGGCTTGCTCCCAAACTTAACGGCAGAGAAGCATTTATTCACTTTCTTATGGATATGACCGCCGGACTGTCTGAACAGGATGAAGACTCCCAACAGCAAATTGAAAAGCAAATCGATACGCTGGCAGAGTGGCCGGATCATGAGTTTAACCTGGAGTTTAACCTGGAGTTTGAGTGGGAGCAGCTGGAGCAAACATTGGCTAATTCAGATAACTTTAAGGACATGACTATAGCTCATGAACCTGGTACAGAGACGATCTATGAAGGTGAAGATATCAATAAACTCATTTATCGGTCTATGTATAGCTCGTCTTCGGGTAGCAAAAAAGCCGGAGCAACAGGTAGTGGGGGTGGAAATAGGGCTGGTTCTAGTCAAGAGGGAGCTGAACGCCCTGATATAGATGGTAATGCACAAGATGATGAAAATAGTGAGGGATGGCTATTAGCTCAAATGGAAGCAAAGAGCCGGTTCTACCCTCCTAAGCTAAGGATTGTCTTTGCCGGAATGCAAGATGTTGGCAAGTCATCTCTGGGCAACCGGCTAATTGGCTGGGAACCCTTTAAAAGAACTGCTGTTTACAATGAAAAGTCTGACCCTGTCTACCACTTTCAAGACGTGGAAATCAGGTCTATAAAAGGTTATGGCGGTTTTAGCTATGGCAGTGACTACATAAAACAGCGCTACCTTCAAGATGAAGGTATCAAGAAAAGCGATGTCATTATCTTTTTATTTGACAAGGATCTGACTGACCATGATGGTCATGCTATCAAAGTATTAGGACAAAATGGTAATAGAATTATTTTTGTTTGTAATAAGGTCGATACATGCACTGATAGGATACAAGACAAAGAAAAAATAAAAAATCGGTTTAAGCGTAATTTAAAAAAAGTTGGTATTCAGTATACTCGAAATCTTATTTTCACATGCTCCCAATCCAACAGTAAAAACGTAGAAGAAATAACAGCAACCAAAGAGTTGGAAAAAGAAATTCTGTCTGTTCTGAAAGAAGATGAAATAACGGCTTTTAAAAATTACATAAAAACAAGAATACGGCCTGATGAAACATTCATCAAAATTTTGGAAGAACAAATTAGAGAGATGGTTAAGGGATATGGTGGTCAACTTCCTACCATAAAAATTATCAATGATATTATAAGCAGTGTTATTAAGGAGCATATACGTCCCGCCGTGATGCCAGATGTAGATTCTAATAGTGAGCTAGATAGATTTAAAAATGAGCTTGACAAAATTTTAGAGCGTGTTGGGAGTATAGCGCCTGATGATGACCAAAAGTTCTTCCTTGAAACATGTAATAGGATTGCTAGAGACGGTTACTCAGAAAAAAAAGTGACTACATTGACTACAGGTGCAGGCATTATAATCGGTACCTGTTTTGGACCATGGGGAAGTGCTGCAGGTGCAATCATTGGTGGATTCTTTGGAGGACTAGTAGCCAAGGGAGCTAACGTTTTGTTTAAACCAAATTTCAATATTAATTTACATTCTTATAATCAATGTAGAGCCGAAATTAAATCCATTTTAGATAAAGAAATGAATGAAAAAATTTCAAACGTAGATCCAAAGGCAGTCACTTATGATCTAGGTGGGAAGCGTTATACCGACGACAGCCTTGAGGTAAAGAAAATTAAAAAAGAATACGAAGAGAAGTTTGCTAAATTTGACCCATGGGTTGAAGAACTTCAGAAAATAATGTCAAGTGCAACAAGTTTAGTTAGAGAGCTGACTGAGAAACAAATTCAATATTACCAAAGAGCTTATGATAATTTATTTTTCATAAATGAGGAAACAAAGAAGTAGCTAGTGCCATTAAATTTACTGAGCAAGTAAATGTGATTGCACTGTGTAGTAGCTGAATGAAAAAGAGCTTTCCTGATATTAGAGACAGGTAAAAGATTCTGTATACTTCTCAAGCCGGGAGATAGGAGTCTGTTGAAATGGTTCTGCATCAACATGATTGTTACACCTCTGTTATTTTTATTTTATTCCTTTGCTTTACGCATTTGGTACCTCACTGGAGAAAATCAAACCTGCTGTGGCCAAAATTCGCCTTTGACGTTAATCTAACTATCGTCTAATTTCAGACAGTTGTTAAGAAATACGTAACTGCTCAAAATTTGGTGGAAAGTCCCATATCAAGACACCCAGATCAAAACTCAGTGAGCTGGATTCAGGTATACTCCTGAACCATGAATCCGTCGAAAACCTCATCGCTCGAAACAGAAGTCAGCGAGCTTAAAAAACTTGTCGGCAATCTACTCGACAAGATCAACAAGCTGACCACCGACAACACCTCCCTGCGTGAGGAACTCCGGCACCTGAAAAAACTCAAGGGACAACCTAAAATTCGGCCCGGGAAAAAGAATTCAGAATCCAGCAACAAAGATAACAGCGAAAAACCTGCACCTGATTCAGGCAACACACCTCCCCCGAAAGGGAAACGACAACGGTCAGAGAAGCCCGGACGCACAAGCAAGCCAGCACCAACCTCTATCCGCAAAGAAATCCGTAAGGCAGAAGGTGTGCAAAAAGACTGGGAGTTCAAGGGTTACAAAGATTTTACCCATATAGATGTTGATCTTCAGTTTACGACGACCTGTTACCGACGCGAATTCTGGCTCACTCCTGAAGGACCTGTCATCGCACCACTGCCCGAGCATGTTAAAGGACGGTTCGGTGATAACCTCGTCGCTATGGTTCTGGATCTTTATCATTCCTGCAGTGTGACCCAACCGCTGCTACTTGATTGGTTGCACAGCCATGGTTGCTCAATTTCAGAGGGCACTCTTAATACCCTGTTGACTCAGAATCACGATGCTTTTCACCAGGAGTGAGAAGATATTCTGGAAATGGGGATCGCCCACTCCAGCGCACTTCTTGTAGACGACACAGGTGCACGACACGATGGCAGTAATGGCTATTGTACAGTGATCGGCAACGAGGCCTTTACCGTATTTACATCGACTTCGAGTAAAAGCCGTATCAATTTCCTGGAACTCTTGCAGGGTCAGCGCAGAAGCCATGTATTAAACCTGGAAGCCATCAAGTATATGGAACAGGTCGGAATGGCTGCCAAATGGATCAAAGCCCTGTCAGCCTATGGTGAAACCCATTTTCTGAATGATGCCGCGTGGTCAGCCTTTCTGGATGACCACAAACTGTCTGCTAAACAGCAGCGCCGCTGGGCAACAGAAGCTGTTCTCAAGGCAGGGCTGCTGAGCAATGGTTTTCCAGAGAGCATGATCATCCATAGCGATGGAGCCCGTCAGTTCGACACGGTATTTGAACACTCTCTGTGCTGGTTCCATGCCAGTCGGCCTCTGGCAAAACTAATCCCTGCCAATAACAGGGAGCGAGCCGCCCGTGACTGGGTAGAAAAGCAATACTGGAATCTATACGACGATATAGAGGCTTATTGCGAGGCACCAACGGAGGCTCGAAAACTCCAGCTTGAACAGGACTTTAACCACTGGGTGACGACGCACGTAGATTACCCGGAACTTCGTGCGGAACTGGGTAAAATTTATCGGGCCCGTGAGGAATTGCTACTGGTTCTGAAATATCCATGGTTACCACTGCATAACAACCTGAGTGAACGTCAGATCAGGGAATATGTGAAACGACGAAAGATTAGTGGCGGTACTCGCAGTTTACTTGGCCAGCGCTGTCGGGACACATTCGCGAGCCTAAAGAAAACGTGTCGGCTGCATGGCCTGTCATTCTCAAAATACCTGAAAGACAGAATTTCAGGGTCCGGTCTTATTCCGAAGTTGTCAGAGCTGGTACGTGAGAAATTAACTCACCTCACAGCTGAATTTACCTACGATTTTTGAGCAGTTACAGAAATACTCTCTCCTCTCCAACTTCCATTCGTTATTATTGGTTTCCTTCAATGAAAAATCAATTTCTTAACCAACGACTGCTGGTCAATACATGGAAGACTTGCCTGCTGACTCTTCTTACTTGGGCTTTTCTAGTGTGGGCAACACCTACTTCATCAGACTTTACAACTGCTTCATATACTGCGGGAGGGCCTGAAAAGACAAGCTACCGGTTAACAACCCGCTTGTCAGCAATAGGTCCAGAGTCCGATAAGGTTGTAGAAATCGCTTCAACCCCGAAAACAGTGGAAGTTATTGAGAGGCTTAATGATTTACCTGTTCGAAAGAAGAAAAAAAAATCAGGCCAGTCTGTAAGTCTGCCAGGGCTTGCAGGTCTGCCTTTTCCAGAAGAAAAACGAGAGTCTGAACAATACGGAGGAGGTTACCTTGGTCATGATGATGGTGATAGTTTTAAACGTCCCCCTTACTTTCCATTTCAGAACAAAGGGGATTTTACCCTGACATTACTCCCGGTTTTGCGTATTCCTTCTGATTGGCGCAGTTATTTACCGGGTAATCATTGGTTTCACTGGGTCATGGGCGAGCCCGATCCTGTTTCAGGAGTGACGTTACACATCCGTTTTAATGGTTCATCGCCTTCTGTAATGCAACTGAGCCAGGCAGAGTTCCGCCAGTTAAAGGCATATATGGGAAGTTCGCAACAGCTACTGCAATGGCTTGCTCCCAAACTGAGCGGCAGAGAAGCATTTATTCACTTTTTTATGGATATGACCGCCGGACTGTCTGAACAGGATGAAGGCTCCCGACAGCAAATTGAAAAGCAAATCGGTACGCTGGCAGAGTGGCCGGATCATGAGTTTAACCTGGAGTTTGAGTGGGAGCAGCTGGGTAGAACATTGACTGGCTCAGATAGCGTTAAAGACATGACTGCGGGTCATGAACCCGATACAGTGACGATCTATGAAGGTGAAGATATCAATAAACTCATTTATCAGGCTATGTTTAGCTGGCTTTGGGGTAGCGAAAAAACCGGAGCAAGAGGTAGTGGGAGTGGAAACAGGGCTGGTTCTAGTCAAGGGGGAGCTGAACGCTCTGGTGTAGGTGGTAATGCGCAGGATGACGAAAATAGCGAGAGATTTCTATTGGATCAAATGCAAGCAATGAGCGAGATCTACTCTTCTCCTACGCTGAGGGTTGTCTTTGCTGGAATGCAAGATGTTGGCAAGTCATCTCTGGGCAACCGGCTAATTGGCTGGGAGCCCTTTAAAAGAACCGCTGTTTACAATGAAGCGCCTGACCCTGTATACCGCTTTCATGATGTGGAAATCAGGTCTATAAAAGGTTATGGCGGTTTTGGTTATGGCAGTGACTACATAAAATATCAATACCTTCAAGATGAAAGGATCAAGCAAAGCGATGTTATTATCTTTTTATTTGACAAGGATCTTACTGACCACGATGGTGAAGCTATCAAAGTATTAGTAGAAAATGGAAATAGAATTATTTTTGTTTGTAATAAGGTCGATACATGCACTGATAAGGGAGACAAAGAAAAAATAAAAGAGCGGTTTGAGCATAATTTAAGAAAAGTTGGTATTCAGAATACTCCAAATCTTATTTTTACATGTTCCCAATCCAACAGTAAAAATGTAGAAGAAATAACAGCAACCAAAGAATTAGAAAAAGAAATTCTGACTGCTCTGAAAGAAAATGAAAGAACAGTTTTTGAAAATTACTTAAAAACAAGGATGCGGCCTGATGAAAATTTCATCAGACTTTTGGAAAAAGAATTTAAAAAGATGGTTCAGACATGTAATGATCAATTTCCTAGTATAAAAATTATCAATAAAGTTATAATTGATGTCATTAATAGGCATATTTCTCCAGTCTGGGTGGAAGTTAAAGTTTCTGATAGTGAGCCAGATAGATTTAAAAATGAGCTTGACGAAATTTTAAGGCATGTTAAGAATATAGTACCAGATCATGACCAAGAGTTTTTCCTTAGAACATGTAATGAGATTGCTGGAGATGGGTATAATGAAGATCGGGCGAAATTTTGGGCTCAATTTGTAGCCACTGGCTACACTCAATCTTACGGATTCTGGAGACGATTTGTATATATATTTATAGCAAGATACTTTGGATTACAATTAGCCAGAGGAGCTAACTTTTTGTTTAAACCAAATTTCAAGATTGATTTTCGTTATTATCATCAATGTAAGGGTAAAATTAGAGACCTTTTAGTTAAACAAATGAATAATAAAATCAAAAAGATAGACCCACAGAAAGTCACTGATGATATAGAAGGAAAGCATCATGCCGGCGACAGCCCTGAGGTAGAGAAAATTAAAAAAGAATACAAAGAGAAGCTTGCTAAATTTGACACATGGGTTGAAGAACTTCAGAAAATAATGGTAAGTACAACAAGTTTGGTGAGAGAATTGGCTGAGAAACAACTTCAATATTATCAAAGAGTTTATGATCAAAAATATTTCTATAGAGAAATTGATTTTTTTCCTGTACTAGACGATACAATTTCAGACACAATAATTGAACCAGAAATTCAACAGCTGCAACTTGCTCAAAACGCACCATAAACTCCTGCCAAACCACCTTATATATTGCAAGATCACTATCGAGTAACAACAGAAAAAAATGAAGAAATAAAGAAACAGCTAAGCGCCATTAATTTTACTGAGCAAGTAAAAGAGACCGCTCTGTGTAGTAGCTGGATGAAAAAGAGCTTTCCTGATATTAGAGACAGGTTAAAGTTTCTGTAGGCTTATTCAACCGGGAGACAAGAGCCTGTTGAAACGGCTCTGCATCAACATGGTTATTACAACTCTGTTATTTTTATTCCTTCGCTTTACGCATTTGGTACCCCACTGGAGAAAATCAAACCTGTTGTGGCCAAAATTCACCTTTGACGTTAATCTAGCTATCGTCTAATTTCAGTCAGTTGTTGAGAAATACTCTTGCCCTCTCCTCCTCTCCAACTTCCATCCGTTATTATTGGTTTCCTTCAATGAAAAATCGCTTTCTTAACCAACGACTGCTGGTCAATACATGGAAGACTTGCCTGCTGACTTTTCTTACATGGATTTCTCTGGAACAGGCAACACCTAATGCGACGGGTTTTACCACTACGTCCATTACTGCGGGTGTGCCTGAAAAGACAAGCTTCCGTTTAACGACCCGTCTGTCAGCAATAGGTCCGGAGTCCGATAAGGTTATAGAAATCACTTCAACCCCGGAAACCGTGGTAGTTATTGAAAGCCTCAAAGATTCACCTGCTCGAAAAAAGAAAAAAAAATCAGGCCAGATTGTGAGTCTGTCAGGGATTGCAGGACTGCCTTTTCCAGAAGAAAAACGAGAGTCTGAACTATACGGAGGAGGTTACCTTGTTCAGGATGACGACGATAGCTTTAAACGTCCCCCTTACTATCCAATTCAGAACAAAGGGGATTTCACCCTGACATTACTCCCGGTTTTTCGGATTCCTTCTGATTGGCGCAGTTATTTACCGGGAAATCATTGGTTTCACTGGGTCATGGGCGAGCCCGATCCTGTTTCAGGAGTGACCTTACACATCCGTTTTAATGGTTCATCGCCTTCTGTTATGCAACTGAGCCAGGCAGAGTTTCGCCAGCTAAAGGCATATATGGGCAGTACGAAACAGCTACTGCAATGGCTTGTTCCCAAACTCAGCGGCAGAGAAGCATTTGTTCACTGTCTTATGGATATGGCCGCCGGACTGTCTGAACAGGATGAAGACTCCCGACAGCAAATTGAAAAGCAAATCGATACGCTGGCAGAGTGGCCGGACCATGAGTTTAACCTGGAGTTTGAGTGGGAGCAGCTGGAACAAACACTGGCTAATTCAGATAACTTTATGGACATGACTATGGCTCATGAACCCGATACAGAGACAATCTATGAAGGTGAAGATATTAAAAAACTCATTTATCAGGCCATGTTTAGCTGGCTTAGGGGTAGCAAAAAAAACCGGAGCAACAGTAGTGGGAGTGGAAACAGGGCTGGTTCTAGTCAAGGAGGAGCTGAACGCTCTGGTGTAGGTGGTAATGCACAAGATGACGAAGAGAGCGAGAGATGGCTATTGACTCGAATGCAAGAAATGAGCTTGGAGTACACTCCATCGCTAAGGATTGTCTTTGCTGGAATGCAAAATGTTGGCAAGTCATCTCTGGGCAACCAGCTAATTGGCTGGGAGCCTTTTAAAAGAAATGCTGTTTACAACGAAGAGACTGACCCTGTCTACCGCTTTCAAGAGGTGGAAATCAAGTCTATAAAAGGTTATGGCGGTTTTGGCTATGGCAGTGACTATATAAAACATCAATACCTTGAAGATGAAAATATCAAGCAAAACGACGTCATTATCTTTTTATTTGACAAGGATCTGACTGAGCATGATGGTGAAGCTATCAAAGTATTAGTAGAAAATGGAAATAGAATTATTTTTGTTTGTAATAAGGTCGATACATGCACTCATAAGGGAGACAAAGAAAAAATAAAAGATCGGTTAGAGCGTAATTTAAGAAAAGTTGGTATTCAGAATACTCCAAATCTTATTTTTACATGTTCCCAATCCAACAGTAAAAATGTAGAAGAAATAACAGCAACCAAAGAATTGGAAAAAGAAATTCTGACTATCCTAAAAAAAAATGAAAGAACATTTTTTGAAAAGTACTTAAAAACAAGGATGCGACCTGATGAAAAATTAATCAAATTTCTGAAAGAGAAAACTGAAGGGGTCGTTAAGACATATGATGATCAATTACCTAGCATAGAAGTTATCAATATTATTATAAGTGATGCTATTAAGGAGATTATAAATCCAGACGTGAGGACAGATAAAGTTCATGGTAGTGAGCTAGATATATTTAAAGGTTATTTTCACAAAATCTTAGGGCATCTTGAGAATATAACTTCTGATAATGACCAAAAGTTTTTCCTTAGAACATGTAATAGCATTGCTAGAGACGTCTTCCCAGAAGAAGAAGTGGCTGCGTTGACTACCGATTCAGGCGTTACAATCGGCAGATCATTCGGGCAATGGGGAGCTGTTGTAGGTGCACTCTTTGGAAGACTAGTTGGAGTTGGTGTAGCCAAGGTAGCTAACGCTTTTATTAAACGAAATTTCAATATTGGTTTAGATTCTTATCATCTATGTAAGAACGAAATCAAAGACATTTTAGATCAAAAGATGAATGTAGAAATTTCAATAGTATACTTAAAAACCCCCACTGGTATGTTAGATTTTAATTCTCATGATTTCGACAAGTTCCTTGAGATTGAGATAGAGATAGAGAAAATTAAAAAAAAATACAAAGATAAGCTTGCTAAGTTTGAACTGTGGGCTGAGGAACTTCAGGAAAAAATGCGAAATGCAACCATTTTGTTTAGAGAGCTGATTGAAAAATGGCTTCAATATTATCAAAGAGTTTATGATCAAACACATTTCGCAGCAGCAAGTGTTGCTTTTCCTGTACCATACGATGAAATTTCAAACACAGTAATTAAACCTAAAATTCAACAGAAGCAAATTACTCAAAACCCACCTTTAACTCCTGCCAAACGACCTCATATATTGTAAGATCAACATCGAGTAATAACTGAAGGTTATGAAGAAATAAAGCAACAGCTAAGTGCCATTAATTTTACTGAGCAAGTAAAAGAGGCCGCTCTGTGTATTAACTGGATGAAAAAGAGCTTTCCTGATACTCGATTAACAGGCAGATAGCCTGCACCTCACAGCCTGGGATTTCATACGAAGGATGGCTTGCACTGACAAAGCGATATAACAATTCAACTGGTCTTTTATCTTCACGGGTCGCATTTTCTTCAATCAGGTTAGCCAAAGTGTCGATTGAACCAAGCATAATGACCATAACTTCGATGTTAGACTGACACACAGATCTACGATAGAAGTCTTTCTGACTCATGCTTCAAAAAACGACAAATATATCCTATAGAATCAGTTTTCGGTTTGTGATCATCCGGCTCGCCTTGATCAGATTACTCAGTCACAAGATCACTGTTATAAAAAAATTTGCTGAAAGCCCGGAGATATAACGTACAGCCCCTGTAATTACCAATCAACCCGAGAAGAAGGTAGTGCTCTACCCATGGTCTTACTCTGTTGTTCCAGTGTTTTCTGAAAATCAACATAGTCCTTCACTTGTAAGGTCCATGCATGAACCATCGTAAACCGGATAGCCTCCCCCCGGTGATCAGTATCTTTTGCCTACCCGATTTGCACTGTGTAGGGTTCTGATTGATTCTTCAGAAGGGATTCATAGGCTGCAAGCGCTGCCTGATATCGTCTCTCCAATTTTTTGCACACCGCCTCTGTGTAAAACTGCGCCAGCCCCTCCACTATCCTGAGATCACTTTGCGCGAACGCAGGTGTTTCCCATTGTTTACCATCAATGTCCTTGCCCAGATGGGTATATGCGTGGGCCAGTTCATGAGCCAGCACAACAATCGTCAGGGCTTCAACCGGAATGTCGAATAGCACTGAGGCTACGCCTATTGCCATCCAGTAAATTTCTACCTTGGGAACATGAAAAAAATAAGCACTAAGAATATCCTGCTGGATACCACAAAGGCGCCGGATGATTTCAGATTGATCAAGTTTATCGAGAATCCTCACCAGCCACTGGTGCATAGCGCTAACTTCTTCCCTATCTATATCTGCTGGTACCAGATCTTGCAGGGGATTGAAATGCTGTTCAGTCACCAAAAGACCATCAATAGATTTTTTAAGGACCTCCCTGTTCGGTAAAAGTGGTGGCCAGTTTTCAAATTCACCCAGAACCTCGGCAAATGGTAAAGGAAGACCGTCAACCACTGCCACTGGTACCTTAATCGTATCGTTTCCTATCGTTAGCTTTAGTGCGGTTTCACCCCGCAAATGATCCCTCACCTGCTGGTTCCAGTGGTTGACAGCCCTGGTAACATCCTCCTTCAAGCTTGGGCACTTCTGCTGGAGAAGGTGTCCCCATGTTTCTCTATGAACGGGATTACTCCTTTCGGAGTAATAGGCTGATCCCCATGGTCTTGAATCACTCATAGCATTTCCTTAAGAGTTTTTGCCGACAGCAGAGGCAGAAGCCACTGCTGCCATCTCCAAGGGAGCGTTTTTATCTAACCAGACGATCAACTTACTGATGTTGTCATGCTAACCAGATCATGATGGCCGCTATCTGAAGCATTCCCATATAGTTGCTTGCCAAGCGTTCATAGCGAGTTGCAACTCACCAAAAGCTCTTGAGCTTTTGGAATAGTCGCTCCTGACTCAGTTCTTCAAAGACTTGATTCCATATTCCTTTCAAGCTCCAGCGACTGAATCGGTTGTATGTATTGTGCCAATCAACGAACTCTTCAGACATGTCTCTCCAAGGTGCTCCGGTACGAGCAAGCCAGAGAATCGACTCAATGAATAACCTGTTGTCAGCTGTTGGTCCGGGCTCAGAGACTTTATCGGGCAGCATGTCTTTGATCCGATCCCATTGTTCACTAAATGCCGTGCTCTAGATCACTTTTAGGTGTCTTTCCGGTCAGGTTACTGATGTTTTTATCTGTTCGGTCGGTTGGATAAGAACGCCCCCTGGCTCCCAGTGACAGAACGAAAAGAATTCTGCCACGGTGATCATTTCAAGCTTTTTGGAGTTTGGTTGTAACGCTTAAGCCAAGCGCCTGCATAACGGACAGGATGGTTTTCAATGTTGGGTTTCCATCCTCACTGAATGAACGATAAAGCTGTTCACGGGAAAGTCCGGTCTTTTTGGCAACATTACTCATGCCTTCAGCTCTGGCAACAACACCGAGAGCTTTGGCAATATAAGACGCATCGCCAGTCTCGAAAGCGTCTGCGATAAACAACTCTATAGCCTCGGGGCTGACCAGTGCAGCAGCCGGATCATAACTGTATACAGGTTCAGTCATCACTTGTCCTCCATTGTTTTTACTAATTGTTTAGCAAAATCGTCGTAAACCCTCGCCCAATCGAGGGTGTCGCAAAAGGGTATGGTCAGCAGGATATATCAAGATCGTCGTTCCCGCGCAGGCGGGAACCCACCACGAACAGTGGATCTCCGCCTTCGCGGAGATGACGGTTTGAAGCTTGAAGCGTTTTAATTGACCTTTTGCGACACCCTCAATCGGGCGGGGATATAAGACGGGAACGCAGAGCGTTCCGGTTGAGTATTTGTACGTAGTTGGTTATATTTTCCATCGGTCTGTCTCTATGCAGAGACTCACGCTAACGAAAACCAAGCACTGTTAACAAAAAATTAAGGCAGAGACAACTGCCCAACCGCCCTTGAAGAACCAGACGAGCCCATACCTGAGTGACCCGTTAAGGCTGCGGCAAATCAAACAAAAGACCAATAAATAACCGAGGGGCACCCGGTTACTGCTGATGGAGGCTTCTGTGTAAGTCCAGTCGCTATAGGCTGGCTGTAGCCTGTGAAGTCAGAAGCCTCGCCTGACAAGGCGGGGAGTGTCACTTCGCTTGTCCCTTGTCCCACGGGAGAAACATCGCCAGGTAGCCCGTTAGCCAGGCGAAAAATTCGCGCTGCTATGGCCGCCTTTGCCCGGGAATCCTTCAGCTTTCGTTCTCATTTACGATAAGTTTCAGTCTGTTTAATTGTGACCATGAAACACGTTGTAGTTTATAAACTGCAGACTGGAAAGATGATCTGAATATTTCCCAAGGGATGAAATTATGACTGGCGAGACTGGCATACAAGAGGGCTGAGCTTTTTGCAACGAATGTGAGCAAAATTTCTGAACGGCTCTGCTATTTTTTACCTTCATGTTCCCATCACAGTGATATGAGTCTATGGAGTACTCAGAAGAGATAGCAAGGGCTTATGCCGAAGAGAAAAACCACCTCGGATTTATGATCCGCAGAGACCTGCCTGGAATCCTGGCTAAATACGTTAAAGTGGGAGCCCGGGCGCTGGACTATGGTTGCGGTGCAGGATTGATGATTCCGCTATTAAGAGATGCCGGATTTGATGTAGAGGGTATGGATATTTCAGACAGTATGCTCCATCAGGCTATAAAGGATCATCAGAACACGGTATTTACCCGCATTCATTCCGCAGCTATTCCTCGTCCCGATGCGTCTTATGATTTGGTGATGTTGTCTTATGTTCTGGTTGAAATAGACTCTTTATCTGAAATGGAGGCGGTGATCCGCGAAGTGAAAAGGGTATTAAAGCCCGATGGTGCGGCGATAGTGATTGTCAGTTCAGAGCAAAAGTTCAAGGGCAACTGGTTGACGATCGATAATGACTTCCCTCAAAACAGGGAGCTTACCAGTGGCTGTCGAGTTAAATGCTCTGTGGCGGATTCGGGGGTGGTCTTTGAAGATTTTTTCTGGACTGATGAGGACTACCGCTCAGTATTCTCTCTGTCGAATTTGAACCTGCTGGCGTTTAGTCAGCCTCTGGGGACGGCAGATGACGGGATGCCGTGGAAGGACGAGCTTCATTCACCTTTGTTCAGTATTTACATTTTGGGGCATTGACTGGCCATTGTCCTGATCTGAGCTGCAAGGCTTATTTCTGTACTGAAAGAAGATGCCTTTAGTTGTTATGATGAATTTTTCAGAGTCTGGCTTCTGTCCATAGAGATATCATCAGGCACGCTTTACGAGTATTTTTTTCCCTATGAAGAATAATTCTTTTTTCGGTTCCGGAGATTGCAGCGCAGAAAGGAGCTATGGGTGAGTAAGCCTTGCAAAGTCGGTTTTCTTTTATATCCCGACTTCTCTTTGCTGGGGTTGTCTTCAGCCCTGGAAGTGCTGAGAGCAGTTAATCAGGCGACCGGACAGTGCGTTTATGAGAGTGCTGTCATTGCAGAATCAACGGTCACGAGTAACCTGGGTCTTTCCATTGAGCCCTCTCAGTCGGCGTTGGAATTCATGGATGTGGTGATTCTGGTCGCTTCAAAAACAGGTGTTCAGATTCCTTCTGCCGCATTGTCCGAGGCATCTGTTTTGGGCGGGATTGGCAAAGGCGCCAACCTGTTGGCGAGTGCAGGCCTTCTTGATGGTTATCGTGCTCGACTGGAAGGGGCCGCTGATGCCCTTCAGGAACTCTATCCCCGGGTGGTGTTGAGCCAGACGACTTTTGAACTGGACCGAAACAGAATGACCTGTGGCGCAGGCACGGCTGCTATGGATATGACGCTCTCTCTGGTCGCCCGGGAGCAGGGGGGTTATCTTGCTGCCAGTGTATCGGAATTATTGGTGAGGGATCGTCTTGGTGGGCTGGGGACTTCTTCTTTTGTCGCGCCCCCCGTCAGAAAGCAGCAACCACAGATTGAGGAAGCAACACAGTTGATGGCTGCCAATATAGAAGAGCCACTGGGTGCCGATGAACTGGCTTCTCTGGTGGGTATTTCCCGTAGACAGTTGGAACGACTGTTTCGAAAATATCTGGATACTGTGCCTTCCAGGCACTACTTGAAGCTCAGGCTTGAGTGCGCCAGAAAGCTGCTCAGGGAGACTGACAGGCCGGTAGTGGATGTGGGGGTTGCTTGTGGCTTCTCTAATGCTTCACATTTCAGCACGGCGTATAAAAACCATTTTGATCTGACGCCCAGGGAAGAGCGGCAATCGTAAGTTAGCCTTCTACAGTAGTCAGCGCACCACCGGAGCAAGATATCAATACAGGCTGAAAACCTGCCTGCCGTCGATAAAAGTCATCAGGACCTCGTGATTTTTGTTCATAACCGCTATGGATGCACGCTTACCGACCTTAATGCTGCCCAGTTCGTCCTGCAGGCCGAGCAAAGTCGCTGGTGTCAGAGAAGCCATGTGAACAGCGCTCAGAGGGTCTACAGCCACTTTTTCGATCATGTTGGCGACGGCACGATTCAGTGTCAGGGTGCTTCCTGCCAGAGCACCCGATTCGGTTCTGGCAACACCGTCTTTGACATGAACTGTCAACAGTCCCAGCTGGTATTCCCCGTCGCTCAATCCACCTGCACAGATGCAATCGGTGATCAAAGCGGTTTTATCAGCCCCTTTGAGGCGGTAAACCAGGTCCATCACTATGGGGTCAACATGAACTCCGTCTGCTATCAATTCTGCATAGATATCCCGGTGGTGCAGAACAGCACCGGCGGTACCGGGTTGACGATGATGCAATCCGAGCATCTGGTTAAAAATATGAACGCCGCCCACGGCTCCCGCTGCAAAGGCTTTCTTGCAGACATCGTAAGTAGCGCCTGTGTGTCCAATCATGACGCGGACATTCTTGCTGGTCAGGTATTCAATTGCTTCAATGCCGCCCTCAATTTCAGGGGCCAGAGCCAGTGAGCGAAGGGTGCCACCCGATGCTGCCAGCAACTCGTCGAGTCTTTCTTTTGTGGGCTTCAGGAAGTAGCTGCTTTCATGGGCGCCTTTGAAACGTTCGGAAAAAAATAGGGCTTCACTGTAGGAACCCAGCACTTCTGCACCCTCAACGCCCTGCTCGATACAGTGCTTAACGTTTCTCAGGGCCGCGAGGTTTCTTTCCCAGGTATCAGTAACGGTGGTGGCAAGAAAGCCTACGACACCTTTAGCAGCAATGGTTTTTGAGATGGTGTTAATGGCTTCGTGGCTGGCATCCATGACGTCAAAGCCACCGCTGCCATGAATATGCAGATCAATGAGGCCGGGGACAATTTGACTGTCTCCCAGATCCGTGATCTCCGCGCCTTCTTCAGGCACACAGTCAATAGCGGCAATACGGCCGTCCGTTATTTTTAGAAAACTGTCCTGAAGAATGCCTTCTTCAGTGAAGATCTTTTTTGCCTTCAGATAAAAAGTCGTCATGTCTCAGACCTGTCAGCAGGAAAATGACCATGATTGTACCATGACGCTAAACGGGCTCCGTAGGGTTATGATTACCTATGCTCAGGTGAGAATGCTCAGGAGCAGTGAGGTGATCATCGGTTCTCACCGGGGTGAGCTGACCCTGAGGATTTCTTCACGCACTTCGGTGAGCGCTTCCCGAAAGCTGCCATCGTATTGCTGCAATTTTTCGATGACCTCAGGCAGCATGTCCTTTAACATGCGTCCCGGATGTTCAGGCAGGGTTTCTGGCATCTGGCTTAATACCTGGTTCATTCTGCCTTCTGCCTGAATGACGATGGATTTCAGACGTTCAAACTCCAACCCCTGACTCTCCAGACTGACTTTTCTGCCAGAGCGCGACAGCGCCAGCTTATCAAGCATTGCCTGAAGCTTGATGTCGTGGTTTCCCAACATCCCTTCAATGTGCTGAAGGCCAGCCAGGTAGGCTGACGCGCTTGCTTTTCCGACGGGCGCAACAGGGGTTGCTTTGACGGCATCAGAAGCTTCTGTTAAGGCCACTTCTGGCTGTTTACCCTGAGCCATGTCTGCCCTGTAGGGACTGATAGCGGCAATCTGCCCCAGGAGTTCATGGATGACGGCGTAATTGAATTGCAACATCTCTTCCATGTGGCTTTTCAGGTCTTGAAAAGTGAATTTTACTTCTTCTTCAACCTGTTGCTCAGCGGAAAGGCCCAATTCAGGATCTTGTCGAGGGCTTGAGGGGGAAATGGGGCGATTATTGACGTCTTCGATGGCCATAAGAAATCCGTTTCTGTTGATCGATAGATCTAATTTTAGTCCGACTTAAGACAGCTTTGGCTTGAAAGCATAAGTCTGACCCGTCAAAGACGCCTCCTGAATCAGGGGTATTTATTTTTCCGCCACAGCGCCTTTGTTAAATCCTTCAAAAGCCACAACCCGGACTGAGTGATTCGGGGTACGGGCTTTCAGGGTGGTTGCAATGTGTTCTGCCAGAAGTTCCACGGTACTGTCAGTATCAATCAGGTAGCAGCGGTCTTCTGCCAGAGTCAGCTCGAAGTAGCCCTGGTCTGAGGTATAGCCAAAGCGAAAGTGATCCCGCCTGCCTATGGTCACTTTTTCCAGCAGGTCTTCACGGGTGGCGATGTAGATATCTTTCCAGTTTTCGGCCCAGTCTGCTTCGAGCGTCGGGTCGCGCTTTCCGTCCAGGTAGATGTGGATAGGAGAACGGTGGCCATGGGCAATTCGCTGGCAGTCGCCCAGATGTTTTTTCAGGCCGTGGCTGTAGTGGTAGAAAGCACCGGAAAACTGTTCAGGATAAATATCCAGTTCAACACCGATGACATTGTCTGGCAGTTCATCCAGCAAGGTTTTTTCGAGAAAGGGGGTCAGAGCTTCAGGGGTTATTTCCTGAGCATTGACCAGTAAAATTGCAGGGGCGGGAGCCTTGCATTCGATGGCATCACCGGTACTGGTCTGCATGTTGACAGAAAGGCATTCTTCGCTCTCTGTTTTGACGGTTATTGCTCCGTGAGAAGCAGGCACAAGCAGGCGGTGGTCGGCAAGAATGTCCAGAGAAGCCTTGATCTGCTTTTTGACATGGCCGAAGTCAAAGACCATGCCCTGTTCATCCAGGTCGCCCCGAAGCACGACATCGACCAGCCAGGTTTCCCCTACAACCCCGCGTTCCGGAGAAAGGTAACTG
Source organism: Endozoicomonas sp. ALD068 (assembly GCF_049310145.1). Lineage (NCBI taxonomy): Bacteria > Pseudomonadati > Pseudomonadota > Gammaproteobacteria > Oceanospirillales > Endozoicomonadaceae > Endozoicomonas > Endozoicomonas sp. ALD068. The sequence continues at coordinate 3,698,678 of NZ_JBLYNU010000004.1, read as the reverse complement.
AAATCAAGTGTGGTGAGTTGATTGACGAACAGTGCGGTCATTGGTTTCTGGTTCTACTGTGATTGAAGAAAACGGGGTGAAGAAAAATAATGAGTTAAAGAGCAATTGTAACTCATTTCTCGAGGCGATTCAGTGCCCGGCTAAATTCTGTGGAATGGATTTTCATTTGGCCGCCCAGTGAATTGTTGCGGGGATTTAGCTTATTATTCATCGCATCCTGAACACCTGAAAACCTTGGAGTCCATTTTGGATCGAACCATCACACAATCTGATCTTGAATTTGATGCCCGGCATATCTGGCACCCTTATGGGACAACACCCAGCCAGTATAAACTGTTTGCCGTTGAAAGTGCTTCAGGGGTCAGGCTCCGCTTGAGTGATGGCAGAGAAGTGATTGACGGGATGTCCTCCTGGTGGTGTACGGTCCACGGCTATAATCATCCGTTTATGAATCAGGCCATTAAGGATCAGGTCGATTCAATGTCCCATGTCATGTTCGGTGGGTTGACCCATAAGCCCGCCATTGAACTGTCTCGCAGACTGGTTGAGTTGACACCCGAACCGATCAAAACCGTATTTTTTGCGGATTCAGGTTCAGTCGCTGTAGAAGTAGCCATCAAGATGGCCATGCAGTATTGGCAATGCAGGGGCGAGATTAACAAGAACAAGTTGCTGACATTTAAAGGCGGATACTTCGGCGATACGACCGGGGGCATGGCGGTCTGTGATCCTGACAATGGTATGCACCATCTGTTTACCGGTATTCTGCCTGAACATCATTTCGTGCCCCGTCCCGGCTGCGGCTTCGATGAGACACTTGAAGACCATCATATAGAACCTTTTCGCTCTGAACTGGAGTCCCTGAATCATCAGGTGGCCGCCGTTATTATTGAGCCTATCGTTCAGGGGGCTGGTGGAATGCATTTCTACTCCCCCGACTTTCTGAGAAAAGTCAGAGCACTCTGTGATGAGCATGAAGTCTTGCTCATTCATGATGAGATTGCCACGGGTTTTGGTCGAACCGGGAAAATGTTTGCCTGTGAACACGCCGATGTTATCCCGGATATCATGTGTGTAGGTAAAGCCCTTACCGGTGGCTATATGACGTTATCAGCTGTGATGTGCACCGAAGAAGTCAGTAAGGCCATCTGTGACACTGGTCCGATCATGCACGGACCTACTTTCATGGCTAATCCTCTGGCTTGTGCTGCCGGTGTGGCGAGCATGGATATTTTATCTTCAGGTGAGTGGGTCAATCAGGTGGCTAACATAGAGAAAAAATTATGGGCTGGTCTCTCTCCCTGTAATAAGCTTGGAGCGGTGGCTAACGTACGGGTTCTGGGAGCTATTGGTGTGGTTGAATTGAGACAGCCGGTGGTGATGTCTGAAATTCAACCCCGTTTCCCAGAACAGGGGGTATGGGTCAGACCTTTCGGTAAACTGGTTTATGTTATGCCACCTTATGTCATTTCAGATGAAGATCTGGATACTCTGTGCAAAGCCATTTGTACGGTTGTTGAGTCCATCCGTTAACGAGCACCGTCTCGCGAGAGTGCGAATCGCAATTAATGGCTGAGCAGGATGCGCTGAGGGATTTGGTGATTGGCGTGCCAGTGCTCAAAAAAGATTCATGGGCTCTGCAGGGGTTGTCTACAATTCTACGTGCTATCCGGCTCGGATAGTCGGTTATAGAGTTCCGGTGGCCCTCGTTCGGGCTTCCGGGCTGGCACTTCCCAAGGCTGCTGCTGGAGGTTTAGTTATGGCTCTCCGTTTTGATCTGCCTGATCTGCTGGAAGACTTTGACGAAGAACAGGGCTCTTGTGACGCAGAACCCTGCTATCCCTACCCGATATTTGGCGGGTTGCCAGAAGAAGTCGTCATGAGGCGGCTGACCGTTTGTAATTCATTGGTCAGGCTGAATCTGCGAGGTGCTCCCGTCAATACGCGGTTGAGTATTTCTTTGAGTCAGGGTCGTGGGCGAATGAAGGTGCTGGTAAGACTTCCCTGAGATTGGAGTTGGAGTTTGGCACACCAGACACTTCGAACGTAAGCTGGCGAATAAGATCCCCCGATATGTGATAATCTCCGCGTCAAAGCCCTGTCAAAGAGTGTCCGTTCAACAGCCACTCTCTTTTCTGAATATCGATCTGGCTTTGCTGAAAACAAAAAGGTTGGAAGAAATCAAATCTTATTCGCAGGTTCCCTAGAATGACCGAGCAATATCCATCACTGATCAAAGAAACATTTCCTGTGGGGCCTTTGCAGTGTAACTGCACCATCATTGGTGACCCCATTACCAGGAAAGCCATCGTCATCGACCCCGGTGGTGATCCTGATGTGATTCTTGCCAAGTTGGAGAGTCACGGACTAAAATCAGTAGCGTTGATTCATACTCATGCTCACTTGGATCACTTCCTGGCTAGCGGTGAAATCAAGAAAAAGACTGGTGCTTCCATTCATCTTCACAAAGAAGATAAGTTCCTCTGGGATAATCTCGAAACTCAGTGTCGTATGTTTGGTGTGCCCTATAACCCTGTTCCAGATCCTGACTTCTGGCTGAATGATGATCAGGAGCTTCCTTGCTGTGGGGGGGTGGCGATGCATACTCCCGGACATACCCCTGGGTCCATGTGTTTCCACTTTGTGAAAGAGAATCTGTTGATCGCTGGAGACACCCTGTTCCGCCGATCAATTGGTAGAACGGATCTTTGGGGTGGTGACTTCAAAGCAATAGAGAAGTCCATTCGTGATCGTCTGTACACTTTGGATGAGGAAACCACTGTAGTTACAGGTCATGGTCCGGATACCTGTATTGGCGAAGAAATCCGGGAAAACAGCATTATTCGCGGTTAGGAGAAGTGAACATGTTAATGCAGCTGAAAAGAATGTCATTGGTCGTTGCCGCCGCTGCGGTCATAGCGGGTTGTCATACGACCAATCCATACACTGGTGAGAAGGAAGTCAGTAAAACCACTGCATACGGTGGCATTGGTGCAGTTACCGGTGCTGTCATTGGCGGTTTGGTCGGTGGCGGCGAAGGGGCTCTGGAGGGCGCTGCGATTGGTGCTGCAGCCGGAGCTGGCTATGGTTATTACACGGACAGGCAGGAAGCAGCGCTCAGAAAAGAGTTGCTGGGAACCGGTGTTCAGGTACAACGGGATGGAGATAACCTCAAGTTAATCATGCCCTCTAACATCACATTTGATACCAATAAGTCAGCGATCAAGTCCAGTTTCTATCCTGTTCTGGGTTCTGTTGCCAAAGTTGTCAAGGAGTTCGACAAGAATCTGGTTGACATAGTTGGCTATACCGACAGCACCGGGACTAACAAGATTAACCTGCCTCTCTCCGAGGATCGGGCCAGGAGTGTGGCGGATTATCTGATATATCAAGGGGTTTCCGGGTCACGCGTTACCTATTCTGGTGCGGGAGCCTCAGATCCTATTGGCAATAACAACACCATGCAGGGTCGTGCGCTGAACAGAAGGGTAGAGATAAATTTGATACCGGATCCCAAACATCAATAAATATTGAAAAGCCAGCCAGTGTGCCGAAACTGTTCTGAGATAAGCGTTCGTCGGCCTCACTGGCTCCTTTACGGGCTGGCAGACAGATTATCCTGCCATCGTTTGGCTCGTCTCATAGTGTGAGGCTTCCGTGGCTGCTTGTTCTTGCTTGGGTATTACTCGATAGCTTCTGCTTTCTTTCTGGCTGGTGGGGCAGGGATGGGAGCCACGAGAACAAAAGATGCAGCAGTCCCCTCTCTGGGGAGTCATCAGGTTTTTACAGCTTCTGCATTCATAGAGATAAACGCAAGCATCCAGTGGCATGGTTTCAGTTTCGGAATGGCCGCAGCAGTTACAGGTAACCGTTGACTTGGTATTAAGATGAAGTTTCATTGTCAATTTCTCTGCTTTTGTTATTTTCTTCAGGGCGTAATAATCCAATGTCGACACAGTTTCTCCTTACTTGAATGATTGTTCATAAATGTTAAGCAAGAAGTGTGACAATTATGTGTTGCCTCGAATGATTAAGAGATTATTCGCGGTCGTGTTCAGGAAGATGTGTAGCAGGATAAACAAACGACAGTGAGATGAGATATTTGATTTGCATAAATGACGGGAGAGACATTTTGTCTCCCCCGAACAAAAGGCAGAGTCAGGCTTTTTCGGCAGCAGCCTGAATAGCGGTGAGGGCAATGGTGTAGACAATATCGTCCACCAGAGCACCGCGGGAGAGGTCGTTGACCGGCTTGTTCAGACCCTGAAGCATTGGACCTACACTGATGACATTGGCACTACGCTGTACAGCTTTGTAGGTAGTATTGCCCGTATTGAGGTCCGGGAATACGAAGACAGTTGCACGACCAGCAACGTCTGAGTCGGGCGCCTTGCTCTTGGCAACAGATTCGACGGACGCAGCGTCGTACTGCAGTGGACCGTCAACCACCAGATCAGGGCGCTTCTCACGAACCAGCTGGGTAGCATCGCGAACACGCTCAACGTCTGCACCAATGCCGGAAGAGCCTGTAGAGTAGCTGATCATCGCGATGCGCGGCTCAATGCCAAAGGCTCTGGCGGAGTCGGCACTCTGAATGGCAATGTTAGCCAAAGCTTCTGCGTCAGGGTTTGGATTAACGGCGCAGTCACCGTACACCAGAACCTGATCAGGCAGCAACATAAAGAAGATGGAAGATACCAGTCCACCGGCGTCTTTTTTCGGCTTGATCAGCTGGAAAGCCGGACGGATGGTGTTGGCCGTAGTGTGGACAGCGCCGGAAACCAGGCCATCCACTTCGTCCGTGGCCAGCATCATGGTACCCAGAACAACGGTATCTTCCAGCTGAGCTTCTGCCATAGGAGCATTCAGGCCTTTATGCTTGCGCAGTTCGACCATGGGCTCAATGTAACGCTGACTGATACTCCTGGGGTCCATAATAATCAGCCCTTCTGGCAGATCAAAACCGTTGTCACGAGCCACCTGTTCAATGACTTCGCGATTACCCAGCAGGATACACTCGGCAATGCCGCGTTCCTGACAGATGATGGCAGCCTGAATGGTTCTTGGCTCATCACCTTCTGGCAGAACAATGCGTTTGCGAGCTGCTTTTGCCTGTTGCACCAGACTGTAGCGAAATGCCGGAGGCGAAAGACGACGCTCTGTCAGACCTCCGCAGTGCTGCTTGAACCAGTTGTTATTAAGATTCTCGGCGATGGTGTTCATCACTTTTTCAATACGCTCCATGTCGTCCAGAGGCAGCTCGTCACTCATGCGATCCAGACGGGTAGCGGTCGTATAAGAGTCATCTTCAGTCATCAGGACTGGCAGACCGGTAGAGAATGCTTTGGCACAGAGCTCCTGAACAGCCTTGGACATTCTGATTCCGCTGGTGAGTAACAATCCGGGCAGGGGAACACCGTTGGAGGCTGCCATAGAGGTTGCCAGAACAATATCATCACGGTCACCGGCAGTAATGATCAGATTACCGGGCTTCAGGTATTGGATCATGTTACTGGGAGTTCTGGCACTCAGTGTGTAGGAATTAACACGACGCTGGGCAATGTCACCTTCGTTAATGACTTCACAACCCAGATGGCGGGCAATGTCCAGAGTGCGGTGTGAACTCAGCTGTGGATCGTAGCTGATGTAACCCAGGGGCAAGAAGCTCTTGCGAGTAAACTCGGGCAAGGGTCTGAATTGTTGATCTTCAGTCAGTTGCTCAACCAGCTCTTTATCCAGTTTGTTCAGGATATAACCGATGACACTGGGGTTTTTGATGCCACCAAAACTGTCGGCAGCAATTTCCAGTTTATCTGCAACATCTTCCAGAGAGTCCTTGCCTTTTTCTGAAACCAGAATAATATCGGCGTTCAATGTTCTGGCCATATCGCTGTTAAGGCGGTTGGCATAAGGCATGTCACGGGTGGGAACCAGGCCTTCGACTACGACCACTTCAGCCCCTTCGGAAGCATCGTCGAATAGAGCGACAATCTCTTCCATAATCTCATCACCTTTATTGTCTCCCAGCAGGTTTTCAACCCTTTGGGTGGTAATCGGTGTCGGTGGCTCATGGTCCATAATACGCTGAGCCAGTCGTGTAGAACGCTCAGGTCCTTTATCCGTCGTATGCAACTGGGCAATGGGCTTAAAGAATTTTACCCTCAGGCCCAGAGTGTCGAGTGCCCGCACCAGACCCAGGGAGACTGAAGTCAGGCCGACTCCATATCGGGTTGGGGCCAGAAAAAACGTACGCATAATGCAGCTCCAGAAATGTTCGCAAGCAAGTCAAACATGGGGTCTTCAGGCAGACCCCAGGTTGAATCAGGCGATCAGGGCCTGAGTGTCACGGGAAATCATTAGCTCTTCGTTGGTGGTCACGACCATTGCAATCGTTGAGCCTTCCTCGGTAATAACACCGCTTCTGCCCCGGAAAGTTTCATCATTGAGCTTGTTGTCTACCTTGAAGCCGAAAATGCTCAGGCGTTCAATAACGTTCTTGCGAATGACGCTGGAGTTCTCTCCGATACCGCCAGTGAATACCAGGGCATCAATCTTACCCATGGCGGCAGCAAAACCCGCTACTTTTTCAGCCAGAACATGGCAGAAAACGTCCAGGGTCAGTTGCGCACGTTCATTGCCTTGAGCTGCAGCGTCTTCAATAACACGACAGTCGCTGTCCATTTCAGACAGGCCCAGTAGACCGCTCTTCTTATTCAGCAGGTCGGTGGCTTCTTCCAGGGTGTAGCCCAGAGTTTTGTTCAGGAAGTTGAAGAGGTTGGGGTCAACATCACCGGAACGGGTGCCCATAACCAGACCTTCCAGAGGTGTCAGGCCCATAGTGGTATCAATGGACTTGCCATTCTTGATCGCACAGGCAGAGGCTCCGTTACCCAGATGAGCTACCACGAGATTGCTGTCATTGATATCCAGACCCAGCATGTCGGCAGCAGCCTGACCGACATAGCGATAGCTGGTTCCATGAAAGCCGTAACGACGAACACCGTGTTCTTTGTACAGGCTGTATGGAATCGGGTAGAGGTAAGCTTCGGCTGGCATGGTCTGATGGAATGCAGTGTCAAAAACAACAACATTGGGCAGGCCCGGGAAAATTTTCTGGGCGGCACGGATACCTGCAAGGTTGGCTGGGCTATGCAGAGGAGCCAGCTTGGTGCCGTCTTCAATCGCCTGCAGAACCTCATCTGTGACCAGACAGGACTTGGAGAACTTCTCTCCACCGTGAACAACGCGGTGACCAATGGCGGAGATGCCTTCTACCAGACCTTCTTCACGCAGGAGGCCCATGAGTGCTTCCAAAGCTGCTTCGTGTGCAGCCAGTCCGAGCGCCTGAGAGCCTTTCTCGCCCTTGACCTTCCAGCGCAGAACCGCTTCGCTGCTGTCCAGGCGTTCAGCGATGCCGTTGATTTTCTCTTCTTCCGTTGTCGGGTTAATCACTGCGAATTTGAGGGATGAGCTGCCGCAGTTGATGACCAGAATGCTGTCTTTGCTCATTGAAATAGTACCTAGCAGAATACTTGCAATGGGAGGCTGACCGATTGACTCCGGTCAGTCTCCTGAAGGGGTGTGTGTCAACAGTAGTTTGACTCTGTGTGCCGAAGCACCCTGAGTTCAATACTGAAGGAACTGTTTGCATCATGGTGGCCCGCAGGACAGATATTCGAAAACCAGGGATGAATAAAAATGCTTTGCAATTCACCAGACGAATATCGACTCATAATACGGGCAACGTTATAAAAGTTTCGATTATAACCATTGATGCAGGTCAGTGGACTGCGTAAAGATGCGTATTCAGATACTATTTTTGAATGCCTCTATCGGAATTTCTACAGTCCGGGGAAAGGTATTCCGCAGATAGGAAAATCATATTGTTAGAATCTGTTCAGGGCACAAAGGTAATTTAGCCTTTTATCCCGGATACTCAAGCCCCGTCCATTTCTTGGTCGCTTCAGGCAACATCTGAATCCAGGTCACCAGTTGTTCCTGATAGAGATAAGCGCCAGCGACTCCAACAAGCATCAATGAGATGGGAAGATAAATGCCCAGTGCACGTGTCAGATTGGCTGGTGGTAACGGCGGCTCCCCATAGTTGTTTTTTCCTTCTGTGCCCGGTCCGATACTGAGCCAGAAAAGCAGCAGAATATTGACCACTGGAATGACCAGAAACAGCCACAGCCAGCCGCTTCGATCCATATCGTGAAGTCGGGTAATGACCAGATAAAGTGTAAGCATGATTGCCAGACTGTGAATGCCCAGAACCATTGACACAGTCTGCTGAATAGTCAGGGCTGCTCCAATCAGCATTGGTAAATAATCAGGGAGCAGGAAGGCAACAGCTTCTACAGCTACGACCAGCCAACTCATGGCCAGGTAGCGGGTTCGTCCGATGCGTCTTATCAGCCGCAATGGCTCATTACTATTTTGTCGGGGTGCTCTGGACAGCGGGGTCTCGGCAAAGATAGATGAGCTGTTTTCTTCAGTGGGTGGTAATGTTTTTGAGCCATCCAGGGTCATAATCCGGCATTGTCCACCGGCCTTTCTAATGGCTTCTTCGTATTTGCGGGCTTCTTTCCTGGTGACAGGCTTTCGAACCGCGTAGGGCTTGCCTGAAAAAAGGCGGCCAATGCGCTGCGCATCGGCATTGAACAAACGGGCCAGATTATTTTTGACTTCAGCTTCGGAAAAGCCAGGAAGAATCTGCCCTTTGAATATGACTTTATAATCTTTGCGCTTCATAACTGGATCCCCCGAGCTTTGGAAACACCTGTTCGGGGTGTCACCACTCAGGGCGTCTTATCGGCAGATATGCCGGAAACGCAAGGTTGTTAATCCTTAGAAGGGACGGACTACAACCAGAATTACAATAGCCACCAGAAGCAGAACCGGCACTTCATTAAAAATACGGTAGAATTTGTCTGACTTAGTGTTGGCATCATTGGCAAACTTTTTCAGGAACGCGCCACACATGTGGTGATAGCCAATCAGCAGAACCACCAATGCCAGCTTGGCGTGCATCCAGCCACTGCTCATATAATAGGACGGGTTGAAACGGAGTAACCAGATACCCAGCACCAGAGTGGCGATCATGGACGGCAGGGCAATCCCACGGTAAAGCTTGCGCTCCATGATCTTGAATCGTTCATTACTGACCTGATCTTCGCTCATGGCGTGATAAACAAAGAGTCTTGGCAGGTAGAAAAGGGCTGCAAACCAACAGACCATGGCGATAATATGAAAGGCTTTAACCCAGAGCATGCGCGAGATCCTTGATTTTTGATTACTGATAGCGGATAGAGAGTAGCGGAAAAGACGCCAGAGTTCGATATCCGGGTGCAAGGGTGAGTGAATTCCTGAGTATTGTAAACCGGCTAGGTTGTGTTATGAACGTTGTTTTGTTGAAACCCTGCTGTTAGAGTGACTCGCTGTCTTAAACAGTCTTTGCATGCTGGTGAGAGCTTGCGGGATATTTATCGTAGTCTTGGGCCAAATAGCATCATCTTTTAGCAAATCGCCGTAAACCCTCGACAAGGCGGGGAGTGTCACAAAGAATATTTGCAGAAGCGAGTCTTGAAAGAGCTTTTATAAATATTTATTCTATTATTTTAAATAAATATTCTATTTTTAAGGCGTTGTATCCATGATCAAGGTAGGCATTGTTGGTGGTACCGGCTATACCGGAGCAGAGTTGCTGCGTCTTTTGGCGATTCATCCCGACGTTGAAGTAACGGTGATTACTTCAAGAAAAGAGGCAGGCAAGCCCGTCAGTGAGCTATATCCAGGGCTTAGAGGCAAGATGGATATTGTCTATTCACAGCCAGACGATGATGTCTTGGCCACCTGTGATCTTGTGTTCTTCGCAACGCCCAACGGAATTGCCATGAATTCCGTGCCCAAACTGTTGGACAAAGGTGTGAAAGTCGTGGATCTGGCTGCTGATTTTCGTCTGGCCAGTGCTACTGACTGGAAGCAATGGTATGGTATTGATCATGCCTGTCCCGAACTGCTGGCAGAAGCGGTCTATGGTTTGCCAGAAATGAATCGGGAGTCCATTAAAACTGCGCAGTTGGTGGCTAATCCGGGCTGTTATCCGACAGCTGCACAGCTGGGTCTGTTGCCATTGATGGAAAATGCTCTGGTAGAAGGCAGTGTTATTATAGATGCCAAGTCAGGAGTCAGCGGCGCTGGTCGTGAAGCCAAAGTGGCCAGTTTGTTGTGCGAAGTTTCGGAGTCATTCAAGGCGTACGGTGTGCCAGGCCACAGACACCTGCCAGAAATCAGACAGGGAATAGGCAGAATGGGAGGGCAGGGTTACAGGGGCGAGCTGGTTTTTGTGCCCCACCTTGTCCCCATGATCAGGGGGATTCATGCAACGTCCTATGTTTCGGTAAAAGATCACTCCATTGATCTTCAGGCGTTGTATGAAAACAAGTTCAGTCATGAACCTTTTGTTGATGTTTTGCCTGCAGGCAGTCATCCGGAAACCCGTTCAGTCAAATCCTGTAATCAGTGCCGCATTTCCGTTCATCGTCCTCTGGACGGCGATACCGTAGTTATTCTGTCGGTCATAGATAATCTGGTGAAGGGGGCGGCAGGTCAGGCCATTCAGAACATGAATATCATGTGCGAACTGAATGAAACAGCAGGCCTTGATGCGCCTGCTTTGATGCCTTGATATTTTTTTGTGAGCCTGTTCGGGTTGTCGATGCTCCATCCTTGCCTGGCAGGTTGCATAGACTGAGCGTTATTTTTGGTCAAAGGACACTTCAGCTTGAGGGGTAGACATCAAAAGAGCAAGTATACTGGGTAATGGCTTCTTCAAGTCTTTCATGCGTCGGCACTGCTCGGTTCGCAAATCATTACGACTTTTGTAATTTCGCTTAGAATAATTGTGCTATATTCTGCGACCTTTAATGATCTACCGACTGATCTGGCATATCCATGGAAAAACTGTTTGAAAAGCTGCTCTATTCTGTCCGTTGGCTTCTTGCGCCAATTTACATCGGCTTGAGTCTTGTCCTGATCGCTTTATTGATTGAGTTTTTTCAGAGTGTTACTAACCTGCTGCTCGACGTTTCTAATATGAATGAGACGCAGGTAATACTCAAGGTGCTTACGCTAGTTGATTTAGCTCTGGTTGGGGGCCTGATCGTTATGGTTATGTATGCCGGTTATGAAAATTTTGTTTCTAAAATAGACCTGGATGAGAGTTCTGAGAAGCTCAGCTGGTTAGGTAAAATGGATACCAGCTCACTTAAGGCCAAGGTTGCTGCCTCCATTGTAGCCATCTCCTCAATCCACTTGCTCAAAATGTTTATGAATACAGTTAATATCCCAAATGACAAGTTGATGTGGGCGGCGCTGATACATCTGACCTTTGTTGCCTCAGCGTTCTTTATGGGCCTGCTCGATCTCCTGCTTTACAGAAAAGAGAAAGAAATTAATACCTCGCTCTAACGCTCTCTTACTCAGAGGTTAATCCTGTTCTCAGGCTGACTCATTCCGGTGAGCCAGCTATGACTGATATTCTTTCTATTCTTGTATTCTTAACCTGTCCAATGCCTGAAGTATGGACTGATGGAGCGTGCACCAGAAGACCTTGCTGTGATACTGGTGGCTCAGGACAGCGTTCTGGATTTGCAGATTATTCCCGGACCTTGGTGTTATGACAGTTGTTCCAGCAGATCCGGTCTTATTCTGGCCATTTTATAGGTGCTGCTGTACTGGCCTCTGCGGAAGCAGTCAAAGCGCGACGTCCCTTCAATTTCAAACCCGTACTTTTTATACAGGGCGATTGCCTGTTTGTTTTCTGTGAAAACACCCAGTTCAATGCGAACAATATTCAGCCAGTGATCACAAAGCTGTATCATCTCGTCAACCAGTTCTGATCCTATTCCCTGTCCCTGAAAATCAGGATGTACGCTGATGCCAAAAGTAGCGACGTGTTTTTTACGTGGCTTGCTGGACATAAGAATGCCGAGATGACCTGCAACCTTGCCATTTACCTCTGCAATCAGTTGAACGGATTCATTGCTTCGGGATTGGAACAGCTGTTTCCAGTGGTCGGAGTGGTTATAGGGGATCTGGGAGGTGTTTTCTGCCAAATCCTCATATTCAAACATTTCTGCAATGTGGGGTAAGTCTCTGTCTTCCTGATGTCGTATTTTTATTTTCATGATCACTACTTCTCTGCTATAACTTCAAAACTGCAGTATTCTCTACCCAAATGTTCGATGCAAGTTATATGGCTGGGTGCTTTTCTCGAGGTGGCTGGTGTGAGCCTGGGTGTGGGAATAAGTAGCAAAGTTCAACAAAACTGTCTGTCTGGGAATTTTGGTATCTGTTTTACAAGGCTGCATGCCCTCTGATAGCGGTCTTCCAGTCGCAGGTTTTGGTGCGGAATAAGGAATCAAGGTAACGGTTATGAGAAATAATCATGCAGGTTGTCTCTATATCAATGTTGCCGGGGTTGTATCTGCTGATTTTCACGATATCTTTAATCGTGTTGTACTCATTGCTTCTGTAGCTATTTGAGATACAATTAGCTTAGCTTTAAGTTATGCCTTATATTTATGTCTTGCGTTTCGAAGTTCCATAGTTGTAGATCTTCCTGATAAATCATAAGTAGTAGCGACGCTTTCAGCTAAGCGGTCATGTTGTGTGACCACCCTATTTTTGTTCAATTTCAGGAATTGATTATGTCTGCTTCTACCGGAACAGTTAAATGGTTCAACGAGTCCAAAGGTTACGGCTTTATCAGCCAGGACTCTGGTCCGGACGTATTTGCTCACTTCAGAGCTATCGTCGGTACTGGTTTCAAAACTCTGGTCGAAGGCCAGCGTGTTAAGTTCGAGGTGACTCAGGGCGCCAAAGGCCCTCAGGCTGAGAACATTGAAGTAATCGACTGATTACTCTTCACGACCCTTCGGGCAGTGAACAAAAAAGGCAGCGCTTTGCGCTGCCTTCTTTCGTCTAGACGAACTCTTTGATGATTCTGGCTACCAGCATGATCAAAATCAGTATGATGGCTATTTTTGACAGTTTTGACTGTTTCTCCCGACTCATGGGTTTGCCGAACCGCTGTGTTGCCATGACCACTACGGCTAGCGCAATAAAGAGTAGAAACAGTATCTTCAATAATTCCATGGTTATCATTCACTGATGGGTATCGAGCTCGTCTGCCCGCCTGAGAGTCTGGTAACCTGCCCAGACTCTGGTCATGGTTGTCAGGATACAGGTTACAGCAAAAAATGCAGCCAGAATCGGGAAATACTGGGGAAACAGGCAGAAGACCACAAAAATGGCAATGGTCTCTGTACCTTCTGCCAGACCATTCAGGTAATAGAAGGATTTGTTGCTAAAGTCAGGGTCTGAGAGACCTCTCTTCTGAGCCATAATCGCATAGCCCAGAAAGCTGGAGCCCGTTCCGACGAAAGTAAAGATCAGCAGGCTGGCCATCAGGGCATTTTTTTCAGGATCGGCAAAGGCAAAGCCAAGCACGATGGCCGAATAAAAGATGAAGTCCAGGGTTATATCCAGATAGCCACCGGCATCTGAGGTTTGTGTTATTCTTGCCAGAGCACCGTCGAGCCCATCCATCAGACGATTGCAAAGAATGGCAACCAGAGCAGGCAAATAGAGTTCAAATGCCAGCAATGGCAGGGCTGTTAATCCGACCAGGAAACCAGTCAGAGTAATCTGGTCAGCCCGGACACCTGCTTTTTTCAGTGGGCGGGCAAGAAGATTCAGAGGCGATCTGATCCAGAGAGAAGTCCAGCGGTCAAGCATCAGGGTTTCAGGCAGTCTTTAGTCACAGCCGGTTATCATACCCTGATCGTGCCATAGGAGTCGAAACGTTACTGTTTTAAGCAGCCGGGAAAGTGGCTTTTGCATAGTCCAGCGGATTCTATTTGTAAGTATCTGATTAGGTGCTTATATAAGTACCTAACCAGTTAGTTTCGCATATTCTGGACGGCGGCTTTTTCCATCCTTCTGCGTTCCAACTCTGGTTGCGTAGCTATGGCTACGCGCCCGTCGTTGCGCCTTGAAGGATGAAAAAATCCACTCGCCAGAATATGCGAAACCAACTGGCCAGGTACTTAACATTAGGTTGTCGGGAGCTTGCCGGGATTGTCCCTGAAAGCATAAATTTTGCCCGGAAAGTTCATTATGCCGCTTTTTTATCAGGATAAATGAGATGCCAGATTCTCTTTCTATCAAGCCGCCGGGTAGTATGAAGGTGGTGCGTGATGATCCCGCCAGAGAGCGCAAAATCAGGCTTTTTCTGGTATTGGCCTTTGTTCTGGCTACGGGACTTTCTTATTATCTTGGGGGACGGATTTCCGATACCGAGGCAGCCAGACTGAGGCAGGAAAGCTTAGATCTAAGGAATCAGTTGCAAGACTTGTTGGGGGTAGAGGAGTCTCTCAGGCAGAAATTGGTTATTCTGGAAAGAACCAGTAAGGTGGACCGCGAGGCGGCAAACAGCATTCGTAGTGTTATACGGGATCTGGAAGATGAAAAAGCTCTGCTGAGCAAGGATCTAGCATTTTACAAGAGTATTCTTGCTCCGGAAGACAGTGCTGAAGGCATCAGGCTCTATGCATTTGATCTGCTGCAGGGTGAGGAGAAAAATCAGTATCGCTTCAGAATGGTGGTCTCTCAGGTGGCCAGAGACAACCCGTTTCTCAAAGGAACTCTGAATGTCTTTGTCAAAGGGGTGAAAGATGGTAAGAAAGAGTCTCTGTCCCTGATGGAACTGGCCGGAATGGAAAAGTCCCAGGCACTTGGGTTCCGTTATTTTCAGTCTTTCCCTGAAAACCGTGACTATATCAATCTGACGCTTCCCGACGGGTTCAAGCCCGAGAAAGTGATGGTCAGCATTAAAGTCAAAAGTGGTGCAGTGCGAAGCCTGACCAATATTCTGGACTGGCAGGAAGAGCTGGAAGGCGATGTGAAAAACGGACTGACCGAAAGTGGTTAAGTCGCCTGAGTAGTTGACTGCTTTACTGGGTTACTTGGATAATGGACGCAGCATATTAATACAGTTATACGTGCAGAGACCGTAAGAGCAGGACTCTGAGAGTATACAGAGATAGGGTTTGCCTGTGGCGATCAGGTAGCACGGGAGGATAAATGAGCGCAGTAGTTGAAACGGTAATGCCGGACCCGATCGAACTGACGGATAATGCCGCTGAGAAAGTCAATCGGCTCATGGAAGATGAAGATAACAAGTGCCTGAGGCTTCGTGTCTATGTCACTGGTGGTGGATGTTCGGGCTTTCAGTATGGTTTCAAGTTTGATGATCAACTGGCAGACGACGATACCCTGGTCAGAAAGCAGGGAGCTGAAATGGTCGTGGATTCACTGAGCTACCAGTATCTGGTCGGTGCTGAAGTCGATTACGAAGAGGGACTGGAAGGCTCCCGATTCCTGGTGAAAAATCCTAATGCAACCGCCACGTGTGGCTGCGGTTCTTCTTTTTCTATCTGAATACTCTTTTTGCCGGGCGCCAGCGCCCGGATATTCCTGTTAAGTAGCTGCTCATGCCCTCATCCTTTCAGCCCTGCCATTTGTTTGGCCAGCAGGGCAATGCTGTCAGACAAGTACTCTCTGAAGCGTCAGTAGTCCGTAACTTGAAAGTCGTCGTAACGCGTTGAATTCAGAGGCTATTATACTGATAGGTATATTAATGCATATATGGATGGTGTGTGATGGCAGATCTCTCAGGTCCTCAGGGAAGCGATGGGCCCTTATATTCGTCTTCACCTGTTAAGAATAACTGGAAAACTACCGTCAAAGCACTGCTGGGAGGCATACTGAGAAAAATCAGAAAAGCTGGCCCCCATGGGCTTCCTTCCTTGAAGACTGAGCAAGCGAAAAGTAAGCAACCAGATCCTAAGCCTCCTACAGACCTTAAGTCGAGAGTGGCAGCGAAAGCTGAAAGCAAGATTTTCATTCAGGTACTCCCTCTGCAGGGTCAATCCATTTCGGCCCCCATTCCAACGCCTGGATCTCCAGAGAGCCCCTCTTCAGTGAACGGCCAACAGGAGCGGAGTGGGAATGAAGTTGAATCGAATCGACGCAGCAATAAGAAGGCGCCACCAGTGGCACCCAGAAGAAGTAAATCATTACCGAGGCAGCCTCCTCAGGTTAAAGAGCCGACCGATGAGCTTGTTCAGAGCAAGCAACAAGAGCAACCAGATGTGAAAGAAAGGCCAGTACCTACCCCTCGGACGAGAAGAAAAAACAGCGGGGACTTGAGCGGCTCTCTGAGTAGAGCTCCGCAGCCAAAACCACGTAACCAGGGCAAAGAGGCACTTGCCGGAAATGAAAAGCCTGGACAGGCTAATATCTATGATGTACCCGGTAGACTAAAAAAAGAACCAGAATACGATGTCCCTGCTAACCGGAAGAGAAGCACTGAATATGATGTACCCGGTAATCTGAAAACAAAACAGGAGTATAATGTGCCTGCTAATCGCAAGCGAAGCCCTGAATATGATGTACCTGCAAATCTGAAAGCAAAACCAGAATATGATGTGCCTGTTAATCGGATGAAAAGTACAGACTATGATATACCCAGAGACCTGAAAGTATCTTCAGATTACGATGTCCCCAAAAGTTTGAACTTCAAATCATCACCCCAGCATGCAAGTGATCCGGAAAGAGTCCGTTCGGATTCCATAGACCCATCTACTGGCGAAAATATATACCAATCGATTAATGATGAAGAGTTTGAGCTGGAGATGCTTGAATTAGAGCTGGAGTTGGAAGATGTCTCTCAGAATCTCGGTGATGCTTACGACTTTCAACCACTGTTCAATGATTCTGTTTGGCTTGATGAGCAAATGTTTTCTCTGATTAAAACCTTTAAGAGTCAGAGACCCCCGAAGTCAAATCTACTCAAGTGGGCTGCTCACATGAAACAGGAACGATCACTGATGCAACTGTATAGCAATGGTTTTGATAAGTTTAGAAAGTCTATTCGGTCTTTAATGAGTAAAGGGTTAACCTCTATTCAGGACAGGGACAAGTTGAGAAGTAGTGTCGATAAAATTAACAAAATTCTTACTCCGGCATTAATCGCCGAATACGGTGCTGAAGAAGCCAGAAAACGACTCTTGAAAGCTCCGGAAGGTTAATAGAAATCACGATTTTTCTTCAGCCTTAGTCTGGTCGAACAATTTTATCCATTGTCAGCGGTATTTATCAAGCCGGGAATATAGCCCCAAGGACCCGTTCGCCAGCAGCTCCTGTCACGGCAGGAAGGTTGCCAGGCTTTCCTGACAGTGTCTGTCTGGCCAGCCAGGCAAAGGCTACTGCTTCTACCCATTCAGGTGCTATGCCCAGAGAGGTTGTGGTTGCAACGGACAAAGGGTCAAGCTCATCTTCAATCAGTTTCATCAATTGCTTATTGTTGGCACCCCCACCACAAACCAGAAGTTCTTTGGCTGAGGGAGCGTATTGGCAGATATCCAGGGCAATGGTTTTTGCTGTCAGTAAAGTGAGTGTGGCCGCCACGTTTTGAGGTTGCAGGCCAGAAAAATTTCTCAGGTGAGACTCCAGCCAGCCCGGGTTGAAGCGTTCCCTGCCAGTGCTCTTGGGCGGCACTTCAGAAAAGTAGCTGTCATTCAGCATCGCATTCAGCAGTTGGTCATCCACGCTTCCTGATGAGGCCCATTGGCCATTGGCATCAAATTTCTGGTTGAGGTGCTGTTGGCACCAATAATCGATCAGAACGTTACCCGGACCGGTGTCAAAGCCTATGACAGCTTTCTTATGGTCTGCAGGTAACAAGCTGATATTGGACATACCGCCAATATTCAATATGACTCTGTCCAATACAGGGTTGCTGAAAACAGCGTGATGGAAGGCAGGAACAAGGGGAGCTCCCTGTCCACCTGCCGCAACATCTCGACGTCTGAAGTCGGCGACAACAGTAATCCCTGATAGTTCAGCAATCAGACCAGGGTCACCAATCTGCAGAGTGAAACCTTTTTCCGGGCGGTGGCGGATCGTTTGTCCATGGCTGCCAATGGCAGAAATCTGGTTTGAATCAACATTGGCCTGTTCCAGGAGTCGCCTGACGGCATCAGCCGATTCCCGGGCAAAAGCGGGCTCAGCCAGCGCCATTCGTTCAATTTCATCAGGACCAGGTAGTGTCAGGGCAAGAAGCTGTTCTCTGAGATTTTCAGGGAGCGGATGGGATAATGCCTGCAGCTGTCGACAGTTTCCTGATGGTGAGTGCCTGGATATCGAGTCCTCAAATTCAACCAGAACTGCGTCAATGGCATCAAGGCTGGTGCCTGACATCAGGCCGATAAAGTATTCAGGCATATCTCTGATAATCCATCATGCCCTCCCTGGAGGCTATCGTTGTTATTTCGACTCTTTCTCGTTTCTGGCCAGCATAGTTGTACCGTGCTTTTCCAGCTGGGCCATGGTTTTATTGGCAAAAGCCATAAAACGTGCCTTCTCGGCTTTGGGGATCGGTGAGGCATTAGGCAGCTTGACGGTAACGGGGTTTCTGTGAACACCATTGACCCGGAACTCGTAATGAAGGTGCGGGCCTGTAGCCCAGCCAGTCTGGCCCACATAGCCAATGGTCTGTCCCTGTTTAACCTGGCTACCTTTCTTGAATCTTTTATTTACACGACTCTGGTGGGCATAAACGGTAACAATATTATGAGGGTGCTGGATAAAGACAACATTGCCAAAACCATTCTTCCAGCCAATAAATTGAATCTTACCATCACCCGCTGCCTTGATGGGAGTGCCAGTGGGCGCTGCATAGTCTGTCCCGTTGTGAGGGCGCTTGGTTTTGAAAATTGGATGAAGGCGGTTAGGATTAAAGCTTGAACTGATCCGGGTGAAGTTCACAGGCGTTCGCAGGAATGCCTTTTTCATACTTTTGCCATCCGGAGAGTAGTAATTGCTGTCACCATGACTGCTGGTGTAACGAATGGCGGTAAAGGCTTCACCCTGGTTAATAAATGTTGCTGCGAGTATATTGCCATCACCCAGCTTCTCGTTATCCAAATATTTTTCTTCGTACATCACGTTGAAACTGTCACCGCTGCGAATATCCAGCGCGAAATCAATGTCCCAACCAAATATGCCCGCCAGCTCCATGGTCATCTTCTCGCTCAGACCAGCATTCTGGCTCGCCAGGAAAAGAGAGTTTTTGATTGAGGCTTGAGCAAAGGCAATACGCACTTCAGGCTCGAGGATTATCTTCTTACCGACGTAGCCATTCCCCTGTCTTTCATAGAGGATGCTTTCAAGTTTATTCTGGACATAGCGCAGCCGGGTCAGAACTCCTTTGCTGTTGACCCGGTATTCAAACGCCTGTCCGGGGAGGATATCGGTCAGGTTTTTGCCCAGTTTCGGAGTTCTGGAGACTTCATAGACAGTTTTGGCACTCAAACCCATATCATCAAACAAAGTTGAGAGATTATCGCCGGACTCGATAGTGATACTTCTTCGGGGGCCTAGAGCAGCTTCTTCCTTGGCCAGTCGCTCGGCTTTTTCTCTGGCCTCACGTTGCTCTCCCGTCTCTTCAGGAACCGTTTCTTCAGGCGCAGCTTTCTCCTCAAGAGCCAATTCCTTTAGTTTTTCTTTGGGGGATGAAGATTGAAATTCGTCAATAAGCAGTTCGGTTTCTGAGCGTTTGGCCTCAACTTGTGGAGACGGCAGCAAGCCAATAACAGTCATCACCGTAGCTGCGACACCGGTTACCAGTAACAGGTGTCTTTTAGGAAAACTCTTGATGCCGCCGGGTTGCTTGCGCGTGGCACCTCTGGGGGGAAGTTTGGTCATTGCACGTATTTACTGTTGAATTACTGTTTCAGGTGCCTGCCACTTTTATGGTTCGGATCAGACAGTATTTCAAATAGCTCGTAGCTGTTTGGTTAAAGTTTTGTGAAGAATATATATGAATTATATATCTAAACGCTACATAATGAATTGATATATAGCTATAAACGAATTGTAAATGTTTTGTTGGCGGGCGTCAGGAAACCGACTCTGGCCCAAAACTCTATATATTATTAGTTGAAAGCTACCGATCTGCCCTGTTCTGTTTGTGGTTTTTTCTAAAGTAAGGTAACTAAACCGCTCTCTAAGTTAATTAATGTAATTAAACCGATTTTTCCGGCTTTGTTCTTAAGTCGTTTTATTGTACTTTTACCCGCTAAATTGAGTCTACAGCTGCCTCGGCAGTGTTTAATTCATGAGGCTGAGCCGTGATGGTTTCGCTCAGTCTCGTTGACTTCATAGCAGGATAGGTAAATGTCTGAGAGTCAAAATCCGCTTCTGAAAGATCTGCAGGCCCGCCAGCTTATCGCGCAGACCACTGCCGTGGAAGAGCTGGACGCTCATCTGAGTGAACAGCCAAGGGTTCTTTATTGCGGCTTCGATCCGACTGCAGACAGTCTGCATCTGGGACATCTGGTTCCTTTGCTGGTCCTGAAACGTTTCCAGATGGCAGGGCACAGGCCTATTGCGTTGGTGGGTGGTGCAACGGGTCTGATAGGAGATCCCAGTTTCAAAGCGGCCGAGCGACAGCTGAATACACCTGATGTTGTGGCAGGCTGGGTTGACAAGATCAAGAAACAGGTCAGCCAGTTTATCGACTTTGACTGCGGTGAGAATGCCGCTTTAGTGGTCAACAATCTGGAGTGGACTGGTGAGATGACTGCTCTGGATTTTTTGCGAGACGTAGGTAAACATTTCTCCGTCAATGCCATGATCAACAAAGAATCCGTTCAGCAGCGACTGAATCGTGAAGGTTCCGGTATCTCTTTCACCGAGTTCTCCTACGCCCTCCTTCAGGGAATGGACTTCGCTGAGCTGAATCGTCGTTATGACTGCACTCTTCAGGTGGGTGGCAGTGACCAGTGGGGTAACATTGTGGGTGGCATTGATCTGTCTCGTCGTCAGAATCAAGCCAGAACCTTTGGCCTGACTGTGCCCCTGATCACCAAGTCCGATGGTACCAAGTTTGGTAAAACCGAGGGCGGTGCGGTCTGGCTGGATCCTTCCAGGACTTCCCAGTACGCTTTCTATCAGTTCTGGATGAATACTGCGGACGCTGACGTTTACCGTTTTATGAGCTTTTTTACCTTCCTGTCACAGGAAGAGATTGAAGCGATCAAGCAAGAAGACGAAGTGCGTGAAGGTCGTCCGCAGGCCCAGCAGGTTCTTGCCAGAGAGGTCACTCTTCTGGTGCATGGTGAAGAGGGTCTGCAAGCTGCAGAACGTATTACGGAAGCTCTGTTCTCGGGAGAGATCAGCAATTTATCTGAAACGGATCTTGAACAGTTGAAGCTGGATGGGCTGCCCAGTGCAACCATCAAACGTGATCAATTGGAAGGTAATCCCATGACCCAGCTGTTTGCAGAGGTTGGCATGGTGAAAAGCGGTAAGCAGGTAAAGGATGCGCTGGGTCGTAATGCGGTATTCTTCAATGGAGCAGCTCGCGGTGCTGCCGACAACATGAACCTGCCTGGGTGCTTTGCTGAAGAAAATGCCATGTATGGACGGTTCTTCCTGGTGAAACTGGGTAAGAAAAATCACTTCCTTTTTGAAGTGACCTAAAGGCTTGTGGCTGGCTCCCAACTCTTTGAAGACATCTCCAAGGCTCTGTTAAGTTCAGAGCCTCTGTAAAGCTTTTCATGAGGGAATCTTTGTGGAATGGCCTGCAAGACGTTTCTGGGTCATCGTTGGCACGGTACAATGGCAATTTCCGATACTGTCTTCATATAGTCAGGGCGGGTAACCTAAGCCATATTGTGTTCTGACCTGGAGCAGCTTTTGCTTTATGCTTCAGTGTCACTCACTCAGGAATTCTTCATGCATCCTCAAGCCGGTAAAATCGCCACAGATGATATGCTGACCAACATTCCCCGTCTGGTCAGCGAGTATTACACTATTCAGCCCGATCCATTGAACCCCACGCAGCGAGTCCAGTTTGGTACTTCAGGACACAGGGGGACTTCTTTCAAGGCCTCTTTTAACGAAACTCATATCCTTGCTATCACACAGGCGATCTGCGAATACCGTCGCGAGCATAATATTACCGGACCCATGTTTGTTGGCATGGATACCCATGCCCTGTCAGAACCTGCATTGATCAGCGCCATTCAGGTGCTGGCAGCCAACGGTATAAAGGCTCGAATCCAGGAAGGCAGAGGTTATACACCAACTCCGGTCATTTCTCATGCCATCGTCTCCTACAACCGGGATCATCAGGACAGGGCGGACGGTGTTGTCATCACGCCTTCCCATAACCCTCCTGAAGACGGTGGTTTCAAATACAATCCTCCCCATGGAGGTCCGGCCGGTTCTGAAGTCACCAACCGGGTTCAGGATCGAGCCAATCAACTCATTGCTCAGGGGTTGGAAGGTGTTAAACAGATGTCGCTTAATAAGGCGATGGAATCCGGCTTTATTACTGAATACGACTATGTCACACCTTATGTTGATGATCTGGAAAATGTCATTGATATGGAGGCTATTCGCAGGGCGGGTGTAAAAATAGGTGTTGATCCACTGGGTGGCTCCGGCCTTCACTATTGGGAGCCTATTGCCAGGCGTTACGGGCTTGATATTGAGCTGGTCAGCAAGAAAGTTGATCCTACTTTCTCCTTTATGCATGTTGATAAAGACGGCAAGATTCGTATGGATTGTTCTTCAGCCTATTCCATGGCAGGGCTGATTGAATTGAGGGATCGCTTTGATATTGCTGTTGGTAACGATCCAGACTTTGATCGCCATGGTATTGTGACTCGTGAACATGGTCTGCTGAACCCCAATCATTATTTGGCGGTGGCGATCAATTACCTGTACAACCACCGTGAGCAATGGTCGGGCAATGCTAAAATTGGCAAGACTCTGGTGTCCAGCGCCATGATTGATCATGTAGCAAAAGGTTTAGGCAGAGAAGTGGCGGAAGTGCCTGTCGGATTCAAGTGGTTTGTCGATGGTCTGGCTTCTGGCGAGCTGGCCTTTGGAGGCGAAGAAAGTGCCGGTGCTGCTTTCCTGCGGCGTGATGGGCTCACCTGGTGCACAGACAAGGATGGTTTTATCCTGGCTCTTCTTGCTGCTGAGATTATTGCCGTTACAGGTAAAGACCCGGGTGAACATTACCAGGAGCTGACAGACCGCTATGGCTCTCCGGTTTATGAACGACTGCAGGCTCCTGCTTCCGATGAGCAGAAGAAAGTACTCTCAGCCATGAGCCCGGATAGGGTTAAAGCTGATACTTTGGCGGGTGATCCCATTACTGCCAAAATAACCCATGCTCCTGCAAACGGCGCCGCCATCGGTGGTCTTAAGGTCGTTACTGAAAAAGGCTGGTTTGCTGCCAGACCTTCTGGCACTGAAGCAGTTTATAAGATCTATACCGAAAGTTTTGTCGGTCCTGACCACCTTAAGCAAATTCAGGAAGAAGCCAAAGCTATGGTTTCGGAAGTTTTTGTTACCGGCTAGGCGTTTTTCGACAGTCTCTCAGACTCCCTTCCCGTGGGCTTCTGCGGGAGGGAGATCTCGGAAATCTGGAATCTAATAATCATGTTCATGAATAAATTCCTGATATCAGGAGAGTTGCAAGGACTTTTTTATGGCTAAATGCCAGAGAAGTAAAATGAACTTGAAGCGATGGCAGGCTAGCTAGTAAGCTTTTACGGCAAAGAATTCAGCAGCAATAAGCTGAAAAAGACTGATAATAAAAGTGACTTATATGACAGAGTTCGACTACATCATTGTGGGAGGTGGCTCTGCAGGCTGTGTTCTGGCTAACCGCCTGTCTGAGAATCCTGACCATCAGGTCTGCCTGGTAGAAGCAGGAGGCAGCGACAAGTCTCCCTTGATTTATATACCTGCCGCAGCCGCAATTACTGTGCCCCACGGCTTTCACAACTGGCAGCTGAATGCCGAGGCTCAGTCCACCATGAATAACCGGGATATATACTGTCCCCGGGGAAAAACCCTTGGAGGGAGCAGTTCCATCAATGCCATGCTGTATATCAGAGGGCAAAAAGAAGATTACGATCAATGGGCTGCTCTGGGGAATGAAGGTTGGTCTTTCAATGATGTCTTGCCTTATTTTCTAAAATCCCAGAATCAGGAAAGAGGTGCTTCTGAACTTCATGGCATCGGTGGCCCGCTGAATGTTGCAGACCCCAGAAGTCAACACTGCTTGAGTGAAGCTTTTATTAAAGGTGCGATAGAAGTCGGAGAAAAAAACAATCCGGACTTTAATGGTGCCGATCAGGAAGGTGTAGGCTGGTATCAGGTGACACAGAAAGAGGGTCAAAGATGCAGTTCAGCGGCTGCTTATCTGCACCCTGTCATGGATAGACCCAATTTGACGGTTATGACCAAAAGTCATACTGCCAGGGTTATCCTTGAAGGCAAAAAGGCTATTGGGATTGAAATTGTTCGAGGCGTTACCAGAAGGAAACTCTTTGCTCGAAAAGAAGTCATTCTTTCAGCTGGAGCTTATGGTTCTCCGCAGATTATGCTGCTTTCAGGCATCGGAGCCGTAGATAAACTGGCTCCCCACAATATTGACTGCTTGCATGAACTGCCAGGTGTTGGTGAAAACCTTCAGGAGCATCCTGATGTTCTGGTTGTCGCCAATGACAAGACTGCATCATCAATGGCTTTTGCCAGGCCGATGGGAATGGGCAGGGTTATCAGGGATGCAGTGAAATACATCTATAAAAGAGAAGGTTTCCTGACCAGTAGCCTTGCAGAGTCGGGCGGATTTATAAAATCCTCTCCGGAAGTTGAAAGGCCTGATCTGCAATTGCATTTTATTCCAGCGGCTATGGAAGATCATGGTCGTAAACTTTCAAGATATCTGCAGTACGGGTTTTCGGTTCATGTATGTATCCTTAGGCCTGATAGCCGAGGTCGTGTATCCCTTAACAGTGCATCCCCCACGGATAATCCCGTGATTGAACTGAATCTTCTGGAAAAACAGGCCGACATGGACTGTCTGGTGAGAGGGATCAAAAGAGTGAGACAGATTATTCAGTCGTCTGAGTTGTCCCGCTACGCTGGAGAGGAGTATCTGCCAGGCTCGGATGTACAGGACGATGATGAGCTTGAGTCTTATATAAGAAATAATGCCAATCACATTTATCATCCGGTGGGTACTTGCAAAATGGGAGCTGATGACATGGCTGTAGTCGACACTCGTCTGAAAGTTCACGGGCTCGAAGGGTTGCGGGTGGTTGACGCCTCAATCATGCCAACTCTGATCAGCGGGAATACCAATGCGCCTGCAATGATGATCGCTGAAAAAGCAGCGGACATGATTCTTGACAAAAATCAGCCAAAAATTCATTTTGAAAAAGTGACGGAAACAGAAAAGACGCAGTCCAGGATTTCTGTTTATTCCTCTTGAGCGAGCCGTGTAGCGGGTAAAACACACAGCTCAAAACACACAGTATTTTTCTGCCTTGATCATCAGAGCACTCAGCGAGCATTTTCCCAAATACCGGGCATCTGCTACCTGATGAACAGGTGCATTTTATTACAAATCCCTGTCAGACTAATGTCACCCTTTCTCTTTGACGAGGCAAAGTTTCGGGTGACATCGTCTCTGGACTCTGGAGCCAGGCTGACACCAACTGTCAGGCTGGCAGGGATTCTTCCCGGGAAGTCTGTGTGCTCTGGTCTGCGCTTTCTCCACCACCAGGAACGACACGAGTGGCTATCAGCCCCTTGGGTCCCTGACCAATTTCAAATTGCACAAGCTGCCCGGCTTTCAGCGTCTTGAAGCCGTCCATTTCGATAACGGAGTAATGTATGAGTACGTCTTGATTTTCAGTGGCTTCCTGGGCCTGGATGAATCCATATCCCTTAGGATTGTTAAACCACTTTACTGTACCTTCCAGCATAGCTTCCATTTCCTTCTTGGTCGCTTCCATACAGCGCGATTCCTACATTATTAACATTGAAGGAACTGCCGGGAAACAGCAACCCTTGTTGTTTTATTTTTAGTCACATGTCTATTCTGCGTCGTCCATATCACAGAGCCCTTTTTTGGTGATGTCTCCTCGGCTAGGAGCCTGACCGAGAATAGACTGCCCTACTGCGGCGGCAGCAAATTGGTCTGAAAATCCGCTTTTGTTCGTTAAATAGCTCGCTATTCTCCTCACAAAACCGAATTTTCATCCTCAATTTTCTGCCGTCCTCGCTACGGGCGCTATTCTCGGTCAGGCTCCTAGAAAGCTTTCATGCCAAGAATACAGCCTACATTTCCATATAGAGCTAAACCTATTATAAGACCATATTGACGCGAGATAACAGCCCATTTTGATATTCAGGAATAGATAAGACAGTATTTTTGAGAATTAATTATGCTGCAGAGGATTTGTGAACTTTATATGGTTTTTTTTGGGTGGCCCCTGGACGACTGGTAACTCTCTCATCCAGGACCATTCAATCCAGGAACCGTCGTAGTTTTTTATCCTGCTGTATCCCAGTATCTCGGAAAGAACAAAAAGGGTATGAGCCGAACGGACTCCGGACTGACAGTAAACAACGATCTCTTTATCAGGTGTGATACCCGCTGACAGAAACAAATGTCTTAATCGTTCTTTGTCGAGGAATCCATTTTCATTGACAGTTTGCTTGTATTCAAACCAGATACTTCCGGGAATCCGGCCATGGCGATAGGCTCCTGACTTTATGGTTTTACCGGTGAATTCATCCAAACTTCTGACATCCACCAGTAGGGCGACGTTCTCTTTTTTTGCTTGAATCGACTTTACCTGTTCCATCTCAGCAAGCCATTGAGGATGAGGTGTCCCCGTGAACTGGTAATTGGATCGTTCAGGTGTTTGAGGCGATTTGAAATTCAGCTTTTTTTTGTGCTTTTCCCAGACCGACAGGCCTCCATCAAGGATAGAGACCTGATCATGACCATAGAGTTTCAGTAACCACCAGAGACGGGCTGCATTCATGCCTTGCTGATCATCGTAGAGAACAATCTCCGTTTTTGGAGTAGCACCCAGTCGGCTTAATAGTTCGGACAGTTTCTCTCTGCTGGCTCTCATTCCGGAGTAGGGATAATCATCTGCGTCAGCCTGAAAAGCCGGGCGCCAGATGTTGTGAGCACCGGGAATATGACCCAGCAGGAAGCGAAACTTGGGGCGTACATCCAGAAGCAGCAGGTTACTGGCCTGCCGGATCTTTTGCTCCAGGTCGTCAAGGCTGAGCACCGCATTTGCATGGACTGGCACTGACATCACAACAGACAACACTAAAATCAGAAGAGTCATAGGCTTCTTTCGGGCCGATAAAATTCTCGTGAGGTTTAGCTTCAATCGGAACCATTGAACTCCATGGAGCCTGAGGCGGGCAGGGGGAACTGCGCCATAAATCGTTGATCGATCCAGTTTTTCCAAAGCCATATTAAACGCCCTCTGGTACTGAACCAGCCTCTTGATGCAATGGCTCGACCATCTGCACAGCTTAGCAGAGAAAGAAATTGTTTCTGTGGACGGTAGGGTTCCAACGTTTTTTTCTCGAGGATGTTACAAATATTTTGAAACAGGGTCGGAGCCTGTCGAACCGCATAAACTCCCGACTTGGCCTGTCTGGAGTGAGTGAATTCTGCGACATCACCACAAGCGAAGACATTGTCATGGCTGACGGATTGCAGCATGGGATTAACGTGGATAAATCCCTCTGGACTGGTTGCAAGCGAGCTTTCAGAAGGCCAACGAGCGGGAGCTGCCGATGTAGCCAGTATCAGGGCATCATATGGCAGGCGGTCATTTTGATCACTGATCAGGGTTTTATCTTTGACTTCGGTTACCCGAAAATGAGTGTGTATTTTAATAGGCTTTCGTTCAATTTCCTCTTTGGCCATTTTTTGAACTTTCGGCGGATAGCCCTTCAGAATACCCTGAGCTGTGACAATATGTATTTTGAGGGAGTGAAGATACTTGAAGCGTTGGTGAAGGGCCATTGCTACCTCAACACCTGCAGCCCCGGCACCCATAATGGCCAGAGTAAAACTTTCATTCTGCTTAATATGTTCGGGCAAAGGCTGTCCTAACCAGGATAAAAAAGGCCTGATAGGCTTTATAGTGATGCTGTCTTTTGTATCAATGACACGAGCTTGTGTAGAGCCTGTATTGATGGAGAGTATGTCGTACCCCAGTCGGTCACCATTCAAAAAAATCAATTCATTCGCTTTGGTATCTACCCCCGAGATAGTCGCTTTAAGGAATCTGCATTTTGATTCATGGGCCAGCAACTCAAGATCAATGTGGGACTGCTCAGCACTATATTGTCCTGAAATGACACCAGGAAGCATGCCTGAATAAGGGGTATAGCGACTGGCAGAAACCAGAATAAAATGAGCGGGAGGCGTTTGCTTCTTCTGAAGCCTTTTCAGGAACAGTGCATGGGCATGGCCTCCTCCGGCCAGAACAACTGTAGGCTTAATGGTATTAGTCATACTGCTCTCTCAATTGTTGGATTTACCACTTTATCTGCCGTCAGGAACGCTCTTACTATGATTTTACTTTTTTCTGCCGATGCTGTCCGGATGGATCTTTAAAAAAAAGGGTACTTCCAAACGTCCGGAAAACGTTTTGGAATGCTTCATAGTCTAAACTGTCATGACTTCGTGGCAGCGATAAATGAGCGGTTTGAGATGGATATCCTACTATCCGATGGAATAACAAAGCTGGTTCGCGATGCCAGTGATACTTGTGAAGAGTGAAGTAAAAGGAAAAGGATCAAGCAAAGAATAACGCAAAATACTTCTCTGAGCTCATGGCTGTTGATGATGGAGGTGTGTCTCTGGTGTCTGGAAAATTATCCCTTTTGCCACTGACCATGTTGGTAACAGGAAATATGATGGGTGCCGGTATTTTTCTGTTACCTTCATCTCTGGCCAGCTATGGTTCAATCACTCTTCTGGGGTGGATTGTTACGGTTATTGGCGCGGTAATGCTATCTCTGGTTTTTGTTCGATTGAGGTCAGATTGTAAACAGGGTTCCGGTCTCTATGCTTATATCAGGGGAGGACTGGGACGTTATATCGGGTCACAGGTTGTTTATGGATACTGGGCTGCCATATGGATTGGCAACATTGCGGTGGCTCTGAGTGGTGTGGCCTATCTCAGTTATTTCTTTCCTGTGCTCGATGGTCCCTGGGAAACCGCCCTGGCTGCCATTGCTGTCATCTGGATCCTCAGTGTGATCAATTTGACCGATATTCGTCTTTTAGGTCGTCTCCAGATCATTACGGCTTCCTGCATGCTGGTGCCTGTGATTATTGTCAGTACTCTGGGCTGGAGTCAGTTCGAAACGGTAAACATCATTAACTCCTTTAATGTGACCGGACAACCGTCCAGTCATATCTTGTCTGAATCCATCACGTTGACGCTCTGGTCTTTTATAGGTCTGGAATCAGCCTGTAACCTTGCATGTCACGCCAAAAATCCGAGGCGGGATGTCCCCTGTGCGACATTATTAGGCACTCTGCTGGCTGCTCTTTTCTATATTCTGAGCACCACGGCAATGATGGGTATTGTACCTAACGATATTCTGCAAAGCAGTGCTGCACCTTTCTCCGTAACAGCCAGCTATTTGCTGGGTGACCGGGTCGGTGAACTGGTCAGTGCCATGGCTGTTATTGCCTGTTTTGGCAGCCTTAATGGCTGGATTCTTATGCATTCCCAGATAGCCATAACGGCCTCTTCGGAAGGACTTTTACCTAAAGCATTCAGGGTGTTGAATCGTTATGGATCACCTTGGAAAGGCCTGTTAATCACCGCCATTCTGATGTCCATAATGCTTCTGTTAACGGTGGAGCCTACAGTTCAAAAGCATTTTGAGTCTATCGTACTGATTGCGGTTTACATTATGTTGCTGACTTATTTCTGTGCCTGTCTTTCCTGCTTCCAGATTCAGCGGAGAAAACCCGGAGGGATTACTTCAGGCTGGTTTATTATCATTCTTCTGGCGTCCGGTTACTGTCTTCTCGGTTTCAGTGGGGCTGGCTATATGGTTTTTTTATACGGTACGGTGTTGATTGTCTTTGGTGGTGCAGTTTACCGGTATCAGCATCGGGGTAACAAAAAACCGGATCCTCTGGAGGACCCGGCTAATGGATAAAGAGGTTGTTTGAGCTTTTTCAGGCTGCCTCGGTCTCTTCATTTTTTTCCTGTCTGGGCAGACCGTAAATGGTTTTTACACCACCCCACTCATCAACAGACTCCACATGCACATCAAAGCCCCACAGTCTGTGGATATGTTTGATGATTTCACGAGTACTGTCAGAATCTACCGGGCGACCCCGGTGCATGAAGTGGCGCATGGTAATGGAGCGGTCACCGCGGGTGTTTACGCTGTATACCTGAATGTTGGGTTCACGGTTGCCCAGATTGTACTGTGCGGCAAGAGATTCCCTCACCTTTCGGTAGCCGGAGTCGTCATGAATGGCGCTGACTTCAAGATATGGGTTGATTTCATTATCGTCGATGCAGAACAGCTTCAGATCTCTCATCACCTTGGGTGAAAGATACTGCATGATGAAACTTTCATCCTTAAAGTTCTTCATGGCGAAGTGAACGGCTTCCAGCCAATCCGAACCGGCCAGATCAGGGAACCAGCGACGATCTTCTTCTGTCGGGTTTTCACAGATCCGGCGGATGTCCTGAAACATCGCAAAGCCCAGAGCGTATGGATTTATGCCACTGTAACGGGGGTCATCAAAATCAGGCTGGAACACCACGCTGGAGTGCGAATGTAGGAACTCCATGATGAAGCCTTCTGTAATGTGACCCTCGTTGTACATTTCGTGCATCAGGTGGTAGTGCCAGAAGGTTGCCCAACCTTCGTTCATGACCTGAGTCTGACGCTGAGGATAGAAGTATTGAGCCACCTTGCGAACGATCCGTATGAGTTCTCGTTGCCAGGTATCCAGTAGAGGGGCGTTTTTCTCTATGAAATAGAGAATGTTCTCTTCCGGATCTCTTGGATAGCGCTCAGTCTGCTTTACTTCGTTCTCTTCACGAAGAGGAATGGTTCGCCACAAGTCATTCAGGTTGCGCTGAATGTATTCTTCACGCTCTTTGATTCGCGCTTTCTCTTCCTCTGGTGAAATAGGACGAGGGCGCTCATAGCGATTGACACCCTGATTCATTAGAGCGTGACAGGCATCGAGCAGCTCTTCCACTGCGTCAACACCGTGCTTTTCTTCGCACTCTGCAATGTAGTTTTTAGCGAACAGCAGGTAGTCAATAATGGAGTCTGCATCTGTCCACTGCCGGAACAAATAGTTACCCTTGAAGAAAGAATTGTGTCCGTAACATGCGTGTGCGATAACCAGTGCCTGCATAGGCATGGTGTTTTCTTCCATCAGATAGGCAATACAAGGATTGGAGTTGATCACAATCTCATAGGCCAGACCCATTTGTCCGCGCTGGTAGTTTTGCTGGTTACTGAGAAACTGCTTACCGAAGCTCCAGTGGTTGTACATGAGTGGCATACCCACAGAAGCATAAGCATCGAGCATCTGTTCGGAACTGATGACTTCTATCTGGTTGGGGTAGGTGTCCAGTTGATAGCGTGCTGCCAACTTTGCCAGTTCTCTGTCGTATTCTTCCAGCAGTGCAAAAGTCCACTCTGAGCCTGTGGAAATAGGCTCTGCACGACGTGGTGGCTTCTGAACACTGGCAGCTTCGGAGGAAGGCCCTGCTGTATGCGGATCAATGTCCTGCTCATAGCGTTCCCTGTCAGGCATTTTGACCCTCCTTCTTTTCGAACAGTTTGCGGAACACCGGGTAGATCTCTCCAGCATGTCGTATCTGCTGCATGGCAAAATGACCTTCGTGGTTCTTTTCGATGGTTTTGTATTCATGCCACAGGTTCTGGTGGTGACGATCAGTAATTTCTACATAGGAGTAGTACTGAGTCAGCGGCAACAGTTTGTCGACAATAATATTACGGCACTTGGCAGAGTCTGCTTCCCAGTTATCGCCGTCAGACGCCTGGGCTACATAGATGTTCCACTCACCAGGGGAATATCTCTCAGTCACTATTTCGTCTGTCAGTGTCAGTGCTGAGGATACAACGGTGCCACCGGTTTCCCGGGCATAGAAGAAGTCGTGCTCGTTACACTCACGGGCTTCACTGTGGTGACGAATGAAAACAACTTCAATTTTTTCGTAATTGCGCTCCAGGAACAGGTAGAGCAGCAGGAAAAAGCGCTTGGCAATGTCCTTGATTTCACGGGTCATAGAGCCCGACACGTCCATAACACAGAACATGACCGCCTTGCTTGAAGGCTGCGGCACTTTTACCAGGTTGTTGAACTTAAGATCGAACTCGTCGATAAAGGGCAGACGCTTGAGTTTTTTGTTCAGCTCAGCAATCTGATCCTTCAGCTCTTTTCTCAGAACTTCATCGTTGCTTTCCGGGCTTACTTCCATTTCACGCAGTTGACGTTTCAGGGCACGAATCTCTTTTCTTTCTTTACCGGAAAGAGCAATTCGACGAGCGTGAGCTGCTCTCAGGGAGCGAACTACGTTCAACCTGTCAGGAGAGCCCGCAGTCGTATAACCTGCTCTTTTCAGTTTAAAGTCGGTGGAATCCCTGAGTTCTTTGCGAACCAGATTGGGCAGCTCGAGATCTTCAAAGAGATATTCCAGGAACTCTTCACGGTTAATGGAAAAAATGAAATCGTCTTCACCGGAACCGCTGTTGCTGGCCTCGCCTTCACCGCTGCCCTGACCAGCTCCGCCCTGAGGGCGCTGGAAACGATCGCCGGCAGTGAATTCTTTGTTGCCCGGATGAACCTGTTCCACACGGCCACCGCGACCATGATGAAAAACCGGTTCTGACACGTCTTTTCTGGGAATGCTGATGTCACTGCCGCTGTCAACGTCAGTAATAGAGCGTTGATCGACAGCATCCTGAACTGCCTCTTTTACCAGACCTTTATAGCGCCTCAGGAAACGCTGACGGTTGACCGTACTTTTCTTTTTCGCATTGAGGCGCCGGTCAATTATTATGCTCATAGGACGCTCTCCTTGGGTGCTTAGCCCTGGCTGCTTGTTCTATCCAGAACTATTTTCCTGGTGCCATGGCCATGTCGTTCTTTGAACAATGACCATTTTTCCTGATTAAACAAGATGCACAAGCGCCCGCAAAGGCGCTGTGGTGATTAATCAAGAACGCTGCCATGGGCCGCAAATGGGCTCATGACTTACTGTGACTTACGAACCCGAATGTACCACTCGGACAGCAGGCGAACCTGTTTTTCTGTATATCCATACTCAACCATGCGCTTAACAAAGTCTGCGTGTTTGCGTTGGTCTTCGTTCGAGCCTTTGGCATTAAAGGAGATCACTGGCAGCAGATCTTCTGTGTTGGAGAACATCTTCTTCTCGATCACCGCACGCATTTTCTCGTAGCTCAACCAGCTTGGGTTCTTGCCTTCGTGGTTGGCCCGGGCACGCAGAACAAAGTTAACCACTTCGTTACGGAAGTCTTTCGGGTTCGCGATGCCAGCAGGCTTCTCGATTTTTTCCAGCTCGTCATTCAGGGCGCTGCGGTCCAGAATGTGTCCGGTATCGGGATCACGAAATTCCTGATCCTGAATCCAGAAATCAGCGTAAGTGATGTAGCGATCAAAGATGTTCTGCCCATAATCGGAGTAGGACTCCAGGTATGCGGTCTGAATTTCCTTACCCAGGAACTCAACATATTTAGGTGTCAGATATTCCTTGATGAAGCGCATGTAGCGATCAGTCAATTCATCCGGGAACTGCTGCTGTTCAATTTGTTGTTCCAGAACGTACATCAGGTGCACAGGGTTGGCTGCGACTTCGGTGGAGTCAAAGTTGAAGACCTTGGACAGAATCTTGAACGCAAAGCGGGTAGAGAGTCCGTCCATGCCTTCGTCAACACCGGCTGAATCTTTATACTCCTGCAGAGGCTTGGCGTTAGGGTCGGTGTCCTTCAGGTTCTCACCGTTATAGACCCGCATCTTGGAGTAAACGGAAGAGTTCTCGGGCTCTTTGATGCGGGACAGAACAGAGAACTGGGCCAGCATTTTCAAAGTGTCAGGTGCACAGGGCGAATCTTTCAGAGAGCTGTGTTCAAGCAGCTTTTCGTAGATACCCACTTCTTCATTGATGCGTGTGCAGTAAGGAACCTTAACGATGTTGACACGATCAATAAATGCTTCGTTGGTCTTGTTGTTACGGAAGGTCTGCCACTCGGATTCGTTGGAGTGCGCCAGCAAGATACCTTCAAAAGGAATGGCCCCCATACCTTCTGTAGAGTTGTAGTTACCTTCCTGAGTGGCAGTCAATAGTGGGTGTAGAACCTTTACAGGTGCCTTGAACATCTCCACGAATTCCATCACACCCTGGTTGGCACGGCACAGTGCGCCAGAGAAACTGTAGGCATCCGGATCGTCCTGAGAGAATTCTTCCAATTGACGGATATCTACTTTGCCAACCAGGCTGGAAATGTCCTGGTTGTTCTCATCACCTGGCTCAGTCTTGGCAATAGCCACCTGATTTAAACGACTAGGGTAGACTTTAACAACACGGAATCTGGAAATATCGCCACCAAATTCGTGCAGGCGTTTAACCGCCCAGGGAGACATGATGTATTTCAGGTAGCGGCCGGGAATGCCGTATTCTTCGGTTAGAATCCTGCCGTCTTCGTCGGGATTAAACAGACCCAGTGGTGATTCAAATACGGGCGAGCCCTTGATGGCATAGAATGGTTTCAGTTCCATCAAAGCTTTGAGACGCTCAGCAAGAGAGGACTTACCGCCACCTACCGGACCCAGCAAATAAAGAATCTGTTTCTTCTCTTCCAGACCCTGTGCAGCATGTTTAAAGTAAGAAACAATCTGTTCGATCGCTTCTTCCATGCCATAGAACTCTTCAAAAGCAGGATAGCGCTTGATCAACTTATTGGAAAAAATACGACTCAGACGTGGGTCACGAGACGTATCGACAATGTCTGCTTCGCCAATGGCTGACAGCATTCTCTCTGCCGCATTGGCATAAGCACCAGGGGTGCTCTTGCATAGGTCGAGGTATTCCTGAAGGCTCATCTCCTCTTGCTGAGTTGATTCATACCTTTCCTGATAGTGAGAAAAAATAGACATATCCGGCTCCCCCTCGCCACGACCTCCATGATCATAGGCGTACTTATTTTATTGTTGGTCTGGGCACTGTAATTTGAACGCGAATTGTTACTGCGATTCACACGACACTGTAACTTTATAAGTGCTCTGTGTGTGTTGGTCACAGTAAATGTTATAGAGACTATCCGTATAAATGTCTACTTCTTTTCGGACTTTTTCTTGTCTGGGTAGAGGAGGGTAACTTGTTGATAAAAAAGGAAAAATATAATTTTCGAGAGAGTTAGCCAATCTATCTTATAGGGGTTTTCAGACAGTCACCAGTGAAAAATTTTGAACGTTGAAGTTGTAAGGAGAGCCGTCGTTCAGGAGTTTGATCTTGAGCACTCTTTACCTCAAGGTGGGCAGTAAACACTAAGATCAAGGCTATTGGCAATATGACTAATCATTTTCATGGCTCGAACACTGTTGCCAGCCTCGTCCAGTGGTGGTGAGAATCCGGCAATGGCCATCATTCCGGGAACAACAGCCACTACGCCACCGCCAACACCGCTCTTACCCGGCAAGCCCACCAGAAATGCCCAGTCCCCGGAATAGTCATACATACCCTCCATCGTCATTTCTGCGAGAATAGGCGCGATATGTGCCTGGTCAATTACCTTTTCTTTCGTGACCGGATTTACCCCACCATTAGCCAGTGTCCCGCCAAGGGTTGCCAGATCATCACAACTAACTAAAGTTGAGCATTGACGTGTATATA
The DNA here is from genome assembly GCF_049310145.1 of Endozoicomonas sp. ALD068. Taxonomy (NCBI): domain Bacteria; kingdom Pseudomonadati; phylum Pseudomonadota; class Gammaproteobacteria; order Oceanospirillales; family Endozoicomonadaceae; genus Endozoicomonas; species Endozoicomonas sp. ALD068. The sequence continues at coordinate 3,662,760 of NZ_JBLYNU010000004.1, read as the reverse complement.
CATCACAGGCATCCATTGGATCGCTGAAGCAGTTGTCTGCTGCATACAATAACCATGCGATGGCCCGGTTATGAAAGTTGGTCTCTTGCTCGGAAGTGTTAACATCCTCTGAGAGACGAACGTTTTGGGACATCATTTTCCTCTGGAAATCAAGGATCATCTGCCAGCGTGACTCTTTATCGGGAGCATTAATAAAGCTTACAGTAGAAATGGCACCGGCATTAACCAGAGGTGTCAGCGGCTTGTCTTGATGTACTGTAAGTGCCAGAACAGAGTTAAATGGCAACCCCGTAGGCTCAGCCCCGATTTTTTTTCTAACCTCTTCGGAGCCTTTTTGTTGCATAGCCAGTGACATTGAACACACCTTACTGATGGACTCAAGGGCAAAAGCATAATCGTAATCACCACTATGAATGATTGTTCCATCACAGCAGGATATGGATATGGCACATAAATCAGGAGGGACGCTGGCAAGGAACGGAATATAATCGGCATTTTTCCCATCAAGACAAGCCTTGCCAAGTATCAGGGCTTCATTGGCAAGATCCTGTAACTGAGTTGTGTTGAAGCTCATGCCTGATCTCCTTTAATTTCAACCTGATTCTCAGCCCTCTTCTTGTGTAACCATTGAAAATGTTGTTTTGTCAGGTGTGTGGTGTGAGTATCAGATTCATTGGGGATGCCTGGGTGAGTACCCTCAATCTCCCAGGTAAACGGAGCAAAGTCGGCATGCTCGTCTTTCCAGTGCGGCTTCCGACAGGCATAAATGATAAAAGGAAGTATGATAAAGAGGATGGTAAGAGCGATCAGAATGAACACGAAAGTGGTTGGACTTCCTATAGCAATCTGGTTTGGCGGAATAAAACTGAAGATAAACGCAATCATTGATCCAAAAAGGCCAATGCCTGCAACCAGATACATACCACCTTTGCCACCGGGCACACTGTATGGTCTTGGGCGATTGGGTTGAGTAAAGCGCAGATGTATTGCCGCAGCAAACATAAGAAGGTACATCACGAGATAAAGAATAACCGTAAGTTGGCTGAGAATCTGGTAGGCAGCCTGCACAGAAGGCATTACCACAAAGAGCACGGACAAAACACTGACTATTCCAGCCTGGAATAACATGATGTGAGTTGCCATATCATGCTTATTAGTGTGCTGCCAGAACCGTGGTAGATAACCTGCCTTTGCAACAGTTAACAAACCCGAAGACGGGCCTGCAACCCATGTGACAATGCCGGCAAGAACCCCGATAGCAAGGCAAATGGCCGTAATCGGGGCAAGGAAGCCCAGACCTGCCCACTTGAATAGATCGTGATACGCCACCAGAAGTGACTGTGTCAGATTAATATCTGACTGAGGAATAATAAAACCAATAGCCAGTGTGCCAAAAACAAATATCGCTACTGTTCCAATGGAGGCTACGGCGATGGCCATCGGGTAAGATTTTGACGCGTTATCCAGCTCTTTTACATGGATTGCATTCATTTCCATGCCGCCATAAAAGAGAAAAATGCTGGCAGCCAGTACAATGTTGCTGAAATTAGTGAAGTCAGGAAGAATGTCATCCCACTTAAGTTCAATATGAATTGGCTGACCACTGAACAGGTAGCTGAATCCCAAAACAATCAAAGCAGCGGCTGGAATAATTGTACCAATCATCCCTCCCCACTTCGAAACTTTAGAGAATGCGTCTACGCCCCGAAACGCGATAAAAGTGGCTAACCAGTAGATGACAAGAACAACAGCAAGCACAAATAGTTTATTGGAAGACAGGGCCTGATCCCAGGTTTGGTCCGGTCCAACAAATGCCAGAGATACTGCGCCAAAAGTTAATGCAGTAGGAAACCACACACTGACTTCAATAAATAACATAAACATGGCCAGAAAAGCCCATCTCGGGCCAAAGGCTTCTCCAACCCAGCGGAATACACCGCCTTTTTCAGGCCAGCCGGTGGCAAGTTCTGCGGCAACAAGAGATACCGGTATCAAAAAGACTACTGCTGCAAAGATGTAGTAGAAAACTGAACTAAGCCCATATTCAGCCTCTGCGGGTAAGCCACGAAGGCTGACCACCGCAACGATGTTCATAATTGCCAGTGTAAAAACTGTGAACTTCTTAACACTGACTCCAGTAGAGGAATTGTCAGCCATAAGGTGTTTACCTCATTCCAGACATTGTTACCCTGGGAGGGGGGAGTTGTCTGATAAAAGAGTCAGGCTAGCCTGAGCAGAGGTGAGTCATTTGGACTTGAAGCCAGTGTGGTTATAGCTCGATGAATCCCCTTCGTTACCCGAATTTTCTACAGGATGATTCTCAAAGTAATCAAGGCAACGTCTGAGGTCATCAATCAGTAAGTCTGACAGATCCCGACTGAAACCATGACGAACGAGAATCCTCATGATAACCAGATCCTCACGGTTGGCTGGCATTGAATAGGCTGCAATCTGCCAGCCCCTGATGCGAATGCGATCCGACAGGTCATATAGGTTAAAGCCGGGGTTAACGTTCTGCTTCAGTGACCAGCTTATGGCCGGGATCCCGCCGTTTCCATTGTAGATTACGTCGAACAAACCCAGGCTTTCGATCTTTTTGCTGAGGTATTGGGCTGTGTCATAACAGGCTTGCTGTATACGTTGATAACCCTCTTTTCCAAGACGCAGGAAAATATAGTATTGAGCCGCAATCTGACCTCCGGGACGGGAAAAGTTCAGAGCAAAAGTTGGCATATCACCGCCAAGATAATTGACCCGGAAAATCAAATCCTCAGGCAAATCTTCATGATCTCTCCAGATGACCCAGCCAACGCCTAGAGGCGCCAGACCAAATTTGTGACCGGAGGCGTTGATGGACTTTACCCTTGGCAGTCTGAAATCCCAAAGTAAATCTGGCTGGCAAAAAGGAGCAAGAAAGCCCCCACTTGCAGCGTCGACATGCACTGGGATATTGAGACCAGTATCCTCCTCAAGTTTATCCAAAGCCTTGCAAACCGCCTCTACTGGTTCATACTGGCAGGTAAAGGTGACGCCCAGTGTTGGAATGACACCAATCGTGTTTTCATCGCAGCGCTTAACGGCTTCTTCCGGAGTCATTATAAGACGGTCGCCTTCCATTGGAATCTCACGAAGTTCTATATCCCAATAACGGGCAAATTTATGCCAGCAGATTTGCACTGGACCGCAAACAAGATTCGGCCTGTCAACAGGTTTGCCCTGTTGCCTCATCCGCTCACGCCATCGCCACTTAAGAGACATACCGCCGAGCATGGCAGCTTCGCTTGAGCCAGTAGTGGAACAGCCCAAGGTGTTTGCTGCATCCGGTGAATTCCACAAATCAGCCAAAATATGCACACATCGTCTTTCCAATTCTGCTGTTTGAGGGTATTCATCCTTGTCGATCATATTTTTGTCGACACATTCATCCATGATTGCATGAATCTCCGGATCTACCCACGTCTGGCAAAAGGTAGCCAGATTCTGACGGGAATTACCGTCCAGCATCAGCTCATCATGAACGACCTGATAAGCATGCCGAGGATCTTCGGATGTTTTCGGCATTTCGTACCTGGGCATACTGACGGACAAATCAGACGATGCGTAGACGTCATCAGTCTTTTGATAGTCCCTGCTATAACTTCGATGGATAGAGTGAAGAGGCATGGCTGCAGTTCCAAATCACTGGAAACGAGAGATAACTGACATTAGACGTGACAGGATAAAACGGTAACAAGAGTATAGCAAAGTTCTTGGAAGTAGGCTGAGATGACGAAAAGATTACGAAAAGTCGGCCCCGAGCAATACCCTTAAATGCAATTTTGGTAACACTTTTATCTCCTGAAAAGCGCCATCAGTGAATAACTGAGAGCAGTGCAATGAATACCTTTAACTTAATCGAACAACTCGCCATTATCACAGGCTTTTGCCAGTCATGGAAAGTTGTCATAAAGGGCGTTGTCAGACAGTCACCAGTGAAAAAAATTGAACGTTGAATTCGTAAGGAGAGCTGTCGTTCAGGGGACTGATCTTGAGCCATCTATACTCGCACTAGTCGATTTTATGATACATCCGGCTTGGTTGAAGATAATGAAATGCTTTTGTTCCCGTAAATCTTGTTTTTCAACTTGAACCGGTCGTAATGCCATATCCAAAGTTGGGGGTTTTCCCTGATCACCTGTTCCATTCTGTGCATCAGTTGTTGAAGGTCGTGCTGGGTGTCCAGTTTTCTGTTACCGGTTCGGGTCAGTGGCAGAGGCTCAAAATGCAACTGCCATTGATTATTTTCAAACGTGCAGTAGTGAAAGAGAACGGGAGTTTTTAGAAGATGAGCTGTCATGATTCCGCAGGCAGGGGCCCGGGTTGCCTGTCCAAAAAATGTTACAGGCATCTCTTTTGAGCGGAGATCGCTGTATAGAAATACGGCTTTTTTCTTTTTCAGAGCCTGAAGCAGGGCAGTGGGGTCACCTTTCACAATGGGCTCAATGCCGACCCTCAAAAGAAATGCTTTTCCGAACTTATGAGTCAAAGGCGACTGCTTTCCTGAACCAATCAGGGTAGTTGCCGGTAAACCCCGTTGTGAGAGTGCCAGGGTTCCCAAATCAGGAGGGCCCAAGTGGAGAGAGAGTACAACCACACCCTTGTTTTCTGAAAGGGCGCGGGCAATGACATCCTGATTGTTGAGCAGATAAGGCACTTTATCAAGAAAAGGCAGGGTAAGAATATAATCAACGGTGTGACGTGCAGACTGTCGAATGATCTGTTTATGCGTCTTCTCGGATACAGGCAATAGAGCTAGTTGTAGTGACGCTCGGGCAATATGCCCCTTTTTAGCTCGCAAGACGTAAGAAAATATCAGGCCTATGACAGAATAAAGCACCTGAGGCGTTCGGGACAAGAGCCCGATTAAGAGATCCAACACTGAGTCCTTCCAGCCGGACTTTAAGAGTATCGCCATTTTTATTCTTGTTATGTAAAAAAATTGTGACAACCAGATTAGGTGAAGGAATGCTTTATTACCAGTCGATGGGCAAAATTTGTACTTTGTTGTTTATGTTGCACAACGCCCCGCATACAGGGACGTTGCTTAGATGCTGTATTAAATGCGGTCATTGTGTTGAGCCTTAATGAGCTTCCCGTCGGGTTATGTTTTTGAAAGAGATGAGCTAAATCGCTGTTTTCTAGTTAATTTACTTGTTGATTTTATTTACAATAAGGGTCACTCTTCATTCCATCAAGGAATGCTGCCCTGATAATATTTGTTGGCCTTGGCTATGGGTAATCACAACAGGATTCCTGATTTGAGGCTGCTTAGCTGGATAGTTGTTTAATGATTTTTCTTTCCTACCTGCTGCTCGGTGCTCTGGCCGGGACTCTGGCCGGTCTGTTCGGGATTGGTGGAGGGCTGATAATTGTTCCGGTGCTGGTATTTAGTTTCGAACTGCAAGGATTATCTCCCGATATTCTCACTCATCTGGCTGTGGGTACCTCGCTTGCCACTATTGTTGTTACTTCAGTCAGCTCCATTAGGACTCATAATGCCAAGGGTGCTGTTCAGTGGCCTGTTTTCAGCGTTTTGGCTCTGGGGATTCTGTTGGGTTCATGGCTGGGGGTTTACACAGCGATCCAGATGTCAGGTTCTATGCTTCAGAAACTTATTGGGGCATTTGCCCTGGCAGTGGCTGCAAAGATGTGGTTTGGCTTCAAGCTTTCTGAAAGCAGCAAGGTACCGGCACGACCAATACTGGTGGCAGCTGGAGGTGTCATCGGTTGGGCTTCCAGTATGTTTGGCATCGGGGGTGGAAGCCTGTCGGTACCCTTTTTGCGCAAGTGCAATCTCTCAATGACTGATGCGGTGGGGACTTCTGCTGCATGTGGTTTACCGATTGCTCTTGTGGGAACTGCTGCGAACATGTTTCTGGGTTGGGAAAACGAGCTGCTGCCGACGATGAGCACTGGCTATGTCTATTGGCCGGCATTTCTTGGCATTGTCTTGACCAGTATGCTCTTCGCCCGCTTTGGCGCTCAGTTAGCCCATAAGCTGCCTTCCGAAAAGCTGCAAAAACTCTTTGCTCTCCTGCTAGTGATAGTAGGGTTTAAGTTTCTTTTCTCAATGTAAAAGAGTCCGGCCAGCTGGCTCACTCCTCTGTACAGCTGATACACTGGTCCAACTCGTATCCATGGCACTCCACTCGAACTGAGAGAGAGGGGTGTGTAATAGCAAACCTTGAGAACTATCCGGAATCCTCCTGTGATCCCATATCCTCAAATTGATCCCGTTGCGATCAGCCTTGGGCCACTCAAAGTCCACTGGTACGGCCTGATGTATCTGGTGGGTTTTGCCGGAGGCTGGTGGCTTGCGGTCCAGAGAGCCAGGAAATCAAACGGCTTATGGAATCCCGAACAAATCGGGGATTTATTGTTCTACATAGCTGTCGGGGTCATAGTAGGTGGGCGCATGGGCTATGTGCTGTTCTACAACTTTGATTATTTTCTGCAAAATCCGCTCTGGCTATTCAGTATCTGGGAAGGTGGCATGTCTTTCCACGGTGGTCTGCTGGGGGTTCTGCTGGCCGTATTCCTCTTTGGTCGCAGGATTGACAAGAACTTCTTTCAGATGACGGATTTTATTGCCCCTTTCATTCCACTGGGGTTGGGTATGGGCCGTCTGGGTAACTTTATAGGTGGTGAGCTATGGGGAAGGGTAACTGATGTTCCATGGGCTATGGTATTTCCGACAGACCCCTCCCGGATGCCAAGACATCCATCACAGCTTTACCAGTTTGTTATTGAGGGTGTCATCCTGTTTGGAGCACTCTGGTGGTTCTCGGCCAAACCACGTCCCCGTATGGCTGTATCGGGACTATTCTTGTTGATCTATGGCATCGGACGCTTCTGCGTAGAATTCGTAAGGCAACCCGACCAGCAGCTGGGCTTTATTGCTTTTGACTGGATGACCATGGGGCAGTTGCTGACAGTGCCCATGATTTTTCTGGGTGTGGCGCTTATGGTGGTAGCCTATAAAAAGTTCCCACTGGTGGATGGTCAGAATCAGGATGACCGGGCCTGGTTGAAAAAATATAAACCCAAGCCCGCTAAGGAAGTCAGCCATGAGCGTTAATAACAGCCATGAGCGTTAATAAAATAAAGGATCAATGTCATGAAACAGTATCTTGATCTCCTGCGTCATGTAAAAGAGCAAGGAACTTTCAAATCTGATCGGACCGGCACTGGAACCTACAGTGTTTTTGGTTATCAAATGCGCTTTGATCTGTCGAAAGGTTTCCCCTTGGTTACCACCAAGAAGTGCCACCTGCGCTCCATTATTCATGAGCTGCTCTGGTTCCTGAAGGGCGACACTAATATCGCCTATCTGAAGGAAAACGGTGTCAGAATCTGGGACGAATGGGCGACGGACGAAGGTGATCTGGGCCCTGTTTATGGCAAGCAGTGGCGGAGCTGGGAAGGTGTAAACGGAGAAACGTTTGATCAGATACAGTGGCTGCTGGATGAAATAAAAACCAATCCAGATTCCAGAAGGCTGGTCATCAGTGCCTGGAATCCCAGTGTGCTGCCGGACGTAAAGTTCAGCCCTAAAGACAATGCCGCGATGGGTAAGCAGGCCTTACCTCCCTGTCATTGTCTGTTTCAGTTCTATGTTCTGGACGGCAAGCTGTCCTGCCAGCTCTACCAGCGCAGTGCTGATATTTTCCTGGGTGTGCCTTTTAATATCGCCTCTTATGCACTACTCACCATGATGATTGCCCAGGTCTGTGACCTGGAGCTGGGGGATTTTGTTCATACCTTTGGTGATGCCCATCTATACTCCAACCATCTGGAACAGGCAGAAGAGCAGCTAACCCGCAAGCCACTTCCCTTGCCAACAATGAAGTTGAATCCTGTCATCAGGGAGCTGTTTGAATTTACTATTGATGACTTTGAGTTGGTTGATTACCAGGCTCATCCTCATATCAGGGCGGCTGTTTCGGTTTAATCAGTTTTCGAGGTTTTCAAGTGCTCTGACGTATCAGGCCAGAGGCCGTTGTTACGTCAGATTGAATCATTAATTTTCTTCTTCGTCGAAGGGGGGGGCAACATGGATGGAGTTGAGGATTGAGAACGTCGCGGTATCAGCCTGGGCTTTTACTCCATAGTATTCAACATAGACTTCTGACTGCGATATAGCGGAATCTTCTGCATAGCGACAAGTGGCTTCGCTGTCCGTGTATAACTTAACAACGTTAGGCACTTCTACTTCATAAGTTTCATAGGTTAAAACCGTTCTGTGTTCATATTCACGCTTATCGACATTGTATTCAAGAGACGGTTTATAAGTCGGCCTGCTTTTCAGACTCCTGGCGGTGCCACCCAAATGAAGGTATACCGTACATTTGTGGTTCAGTAGCCAACGGGCTACATGGAGCACCAGGCCGAATGTTTGCCGCTGAGTGTAGGTTCCTGAATTTTTTATCGTCGGATTTAAATCTATGCCATTAGGGTATTGTGTAAATGAAGGCGTTTTGGAAAAGCTGCTCTCAACCGGTTGGACATCAATCACTCGATAACCACTGTTAGTAGCGAAGGGGTTAGACCAAAATGGATATTGGTATCTGATCACTAAAGGTTTCCTGGAAACTCTCAGTTTGTCCCAGAGGTAATAAAATTCAGGTTGTACCGATACCTCGTAGGTTTTGGCTGGGTAGTTTGTGCCATTCAAGGTGCCTTTCCCTGCCAGAACTTCCAGCTCTCCGGATTCCCAGATAAAGCCCACTTCCCAGCCTTTTGAGGAAACCGTGCCAACCAGGAAACCAGTTTTCCACCACCCTTCTTTGTCTGCCTGCACCTGCTCGGAGAGCAGTTCGGGTTTTAAGGGGGGCGCAGACCAGGCAGGCAGACAAAATACCGAGATTAAGAGGCCGCGGAGCCATTGAGAGCCTTTCATAATGGTGTCCTTACCAGATAGTGAAGTCATAAAGTTCAGACTAGCATTACGTCTGAGGGAGTGTCTTAGGCTTTTTCCGTATTACTGAAGAAAGACCATACTGATAAAGTATCTTAAGGAAATACAATGTCCACGTGGTCAACCAGTATGATGCCTTATCCTGCGTGGATCGCTGCAAGACGAAGGAGAGATTAAATAACCCATGAAATTGTATGCCAGACAACAGGGAGAAGGTGAGCACCTGGTTAGTGTGCACGGATTATTTGGATCACAGGAAAACCTGGGGGCTATCAATCGGCAGCTTGCAGAAAGATTCATGGTACACGGTCTGGATGTACGCAACCATGGTCGCTCTCCCCATGATGATGCAATGGATTATCCTGTCATGGCTGCCGATGTCGTTGAGTACCTGGATGATCAGCAGATTGAGAAAGCACACCTGCTAGGACACTCTATGGGCGGTAAAGTCGTTATGGAAGTGGCTTTGACTCACCCTGAGCGGGTAAACAAGCTGGCTGTTATGGATATAGCTCCCGTGCATTACAGGGTGCGACGGCACGACGATGTTTTTGCAGGTTTGTTTGCTGTTGATCTTGAGACTATACAGAAGCGTGGCGATGCCGATCATGCTCTGCGCCAGCATGTAGAAGAGTTGGCTGTTCGAACATTTCTTCTGAAGAACCTTTATCGCAATGACGAGGGAAATTACCGCTGGAGAATGAACCTGGAAGCGATTCATCATAACTACCTGAATATTTCTGCGGGTCATTCCGGAAAGGAGTCTTTTGAAGGTGATGTATTATTCCTGAAAGGCGGTAACTCGGATTACATTCTCGCAGAACACCGGGAAGAAGTACTTAAACGATTTCCAAAAGCAGCCATGAGAGAAATTGCCGGTACAGGACATTGGTTGCATGCCGAAAAGCCAGAATTGGTCGCTCGTACTTTGATGCGCTTTCTTGAATCCTGAAGTAACAAGAAAAGCCGCCTCAGACGGGCGGCTTTACTGTATCAACTTCAATGCCTGGGTTGTTCACCCTCTATGTCATCCCATTGACTGTAATCGTCATCGTCATCTAAATCGTCGTGGGAATCGGCGAGGTTTTGACGGAGGGACTTTTTATCCCAATAATCTTCAATGCCTTGTCGAATGGATTTCTTCTTTCTCTGCTTGCAGCGTTCCTTGGCGGTTTGTCTCTTTCTGAATTCCTGACCTGAATCCCAAAAGATCTTATCCTGGTCATCGAACTGCATTGACCTAACCCTGGACATAATCTTACTTCCTTTTTTACTACTCCTAATTATCAATCTAGAAAAAAACAGTCAGGGTTCTAATAAAAAATGCTGATATTGAAGGGGGTTATCAATAGCCGTTAGCAGTGAGATCCGGTTTTAAAGAGTAGCCTTCCAGTCGAACCACCCGTGTATGTAAGGTGCCATCAGGCATTAGCTCAAGCTCTCGATAGCCTGGCCAGCGGTCATCCAGCATAAAATTATCGCACTCAGGCTTGAACTGGACACAAGTAGAAGGGGTAGAAAGAAACCGGGTATTTTTGATGGTCTGATCCCGTTCCTGATGGATATGACCATTGATAACCACCCGGACATTGGAGTATGACTGGATCAGGCTCATAAACTGTTCAGCGTTCTTCAGGCTGATAGCGTCCAACCACTGACTCTCAATGATGTAGGCCGGATGGTGAAAAGCCACCAGTGTGTGTTTATGCGGGGTCTCAGAGAGGTGTTTTTCCAGAAGCTGGAGCTCTTTGTCCGATAAAAAGCCCGGAACCTGCCCCGGAATCTGGGAATTAAGCATAATGATCTGCCAGGAGCCTGAATCCAGATAAGGACTCATGGCTTGCGGGCTGACCTGTTGCATCAGTTGAGCATCATCATGATTTCCACAAGTCCAGAGATAAGGTTTCTCACTGGTATCCAGAACCGTTTTCAACGATTGGTAGGATTCCAGGCTCTCGTCCTGGGTAAGGTCTCCGGTGACAAGGAAAATGTCCGGGTTAAAGGACGAGGATTGAATCTTCTCCCAAACGTCGAGAAAACTCTGATTGGTGTCTGCTCCCATCAATCTGCGATCAGAAGAGCCGAACAGATGGGTATCCGTTAACTGAATGATGCGTATTCCGGTCATAGGTCCTCTGATAATTCATAATGGGTGCAGCGAGTCTTCTTCATAATTTTATCAGGGAGGCCAGAATAAAGCAGTCACTCTTCGCACGTCTTCAGTTCATATCAGATTTGACTTAAACCATGAGTCAGACAGAAGTTCAGCCATTCGGAAAAAAGCTGATTCAACTGTTCCTTTTCGTCAGGCATGAGCATCTTTTCATTGGGATAAGGATAGATAGCCTTGAAGTGTCGTTCTTTATTGACACTGATGATCTCGGCCATTCTGACATCCAGATAAATTCGGATTCGGAACTCGGGCAGCCTCAGCCACTCACCCCAGGCTGCATCCAGATCGACTTGCAGAACGGTCGTAAAAGGAGCCCGCTCGAGCACCTGAAACCATGCCTGTCCTTTCTTGCCAGCGAAATAAAATGAAAGAGCAACGTTATCTTTTTGCTCAAGATCGGGCAGCAGAAGCATGAGTTTATGAAAATTCCTTTCACACAAGTTTTGCTGCTTGATGAGGTCGGCTTTGTAGCGAGCCTTTTCTGTCCTGGTGTCCATATGCTCAATTGTAGTGCATGGCCGTGCTAAAGAGGAAGGTGACCAGTCTTGATCATAACGATAGTGTCTTCCGTTGCCGGTTCAAGATCGTAATTAAAATGTGGGGTTCGTATCCATGTGCCAGCAGGCCAGTCTCCTGAAGCCGTCGAAAGCTTACCAGAAATAACCAGTATTTCTAGTCCTCCAGACCTGTCTTGCAGAGACAGGGTTTTCCCTGCAGGAATTCTGAGGGTAGAAACTTTCTCATCTTTAAACTGATATAGAAACACTTCAGCAACACCGGTTGAATCATTCCGGCCCAGGGCTTCGAACATATTGTCTCGAACAGTTTGCCTGTCTGACGGATCAAACTGACATAGCTTCACGAATATCACGCAGCCTTCTTTACTGAAAGGCGCGTGCTGGCTGCCTGGTGGATTTCGCAGATAGCTACCTGGACCAAAATCTCCCGTTTCGTCGGAAAAAGTTCCTGAGAGTACCAGAATTTCCTCACCATTCGGGTGAGGGTGCGCAGGAAAACTGGCACCGGCAATATACTGAACGATGCTGGTGGCATGTCCTGACTCCTTATCTTCCCGAGCCAGTGGCTTACGGAACACTTTACTGGCGGGGCTTGGTTGCCACTGCTGATTTTCGGTTTGAATAACAACGGATTCCTTAAAGTTCATGTTCAGCATGGAATATTACCTGTTTAACTATAAGACAATGGATGACCATTCGGTGTCGGTTTCCTGATCAAACAATTATTGGATTCATGGTCGCCTGTATTAAGAAGCCAGTTCAAATCTTTTCACATTGAGTTTATTGCTTTTGACGACAGGTAAACTAGTGTAAATTCAGCGAGTTGCGCTTGAGTAACAACGGGTAAACCGACATTATTGTTCGGCTTTCGGGCCCATTTTTCAAGGAACTGGAGATATGCCAAAAACTTATCTTAAAGGCTTTTTACTGGCAGCCCTGGCCAGCTCAATTATGTCTGCCCAAGCGGCTGAGACTGAATACAACTTGCTGGAAGTATATAATCTGGCGTTGAAAAATGATGCCCAGCTGGCCGCTGCACGTGCCGATATGATGGCGACTCAGGAAGGTAGCACCCAGGCAAGAGCCCTGTTGCTGCCCAATTTGTCTTTGTCGGGTGGAACTCAGTACAACAAAACATCCCTCGAGGCAACAGTCAGTGACGTTAAAGACGACTATAACTCTCATACTTGGGGAGCCACTTTAAGCCAGCCATTATTCAATATGGCCAGCTGGTTTGGTTATGATACCGCCAAGTTTCAAAGTGCCCAGGCGGAAGTCACTTTTAGCTATGAGCAACAGAATCTTATTCTCAGGGTTGCAGAAGCCTACTTCAATGTGCTTAGAGCTGAAGACAGTCTGATCACCTCCATAGCCGAAGAAAAAGCGGTTAAACAGCAGCTGGATCAGGCTCGTGAACGTTATAATGTGGGTCTTATTGCGGAGACTGATGTTCTCGAAGCCAGGGCGCGCTACGACGGCGCCCGGGTGGCCCGGATTGATGGTGAAAACAGCCTCTCGGTGTCTTATGAAGCGCTGCGCACAATCATCAATAAAGATGTTCGGGACATTGGCAAGCTGAACAAGACCATGCCTGTCACTGCTCCCACGCCCGCTAGCTCTGATGACTGGGTAAACAGCGCGCTCAAGAATAACCTGAAGCTCGAGGCAGCGCGTGAAAGCCTGAAGGCAGCAGAGAGCAATATCAAGGCCAAGCAGTCAGGACATGCACCTACAGTTGATGCTTTTGCCAGTTATAACTACAACTCCAGTGATGCTGACTCTGCCAAAAGATTTGATCCCAATACCGGCGCAATGATGACAGGTGATGGTGACCAAACCGTAGTAGGCGTTAAATTTACCCTGCCACTGTTTGCCGGTGGTGCAACCAGCTCTCAGGTTCGCCAGGCGACTTACCAGATGGAATCGGTTCAGCAGAATTACGACAAGGCGTTGCGCGAGATTAACTCCGGTACCCGTAACCTGTTCCGCACCGTCAATTCTGATGTCGCTCGTGTAGAAGCCCGTTGTCAGGGTATTGTCTCTTCTGAAAGTGCGTTGAAAGCGACAGAGAGCGGCTATGAAGTTGGTACCCGTAACATTACCGATGTTCTCGATGCCCAGAAGACACTGTTTGCTGCCCAGCGTGATTACCTGAATGCCCGCTACGACTTTATCGTGAACACATTGAAGCTGAAGCAGACAGCAGGTACCCTGAATCCGGAAGACCTTACCCAGCTGAATAACTGGATAGTGTCTTCAGAGGAGATGTCCATTCCTGCCCAGTGTCGTGCAAACTGACAGAGACATTTTGGTTTAAACAGGCTTGGATGACAAAATAATAGCGCTGGTTTCAGCGCTATTATTTTGTCCATAGATCTCAAGCGTTAAAAATCACAGAGCAAGTGTAATAACTCGAATTACTTTTATTATCTCTATTTTGTATTCATACAATGCCAATGCATCACCACTTAATGATGCAGTCAGTAGTTTGGACTCCCTCATTGATGGGATGACCGTCGACAATAAAAGCCTGGCAAGAGCATCTAATTCGCTTTTTGGCTGCCTTGAGGTTGAGTGGTAAAGCTATTTTTTGAAATACCGATAACAATAAAAATACTTGAGTCGAAAAAATGTTTAAAAAGCATCTGGTAATATTTCTGTTCTGCTTGATGTATCCTTTTTCTTTAAAAGCAGATTTTAAAGGGCTTCCAAAATTGCCAGATTTTGGAAAAGTTAACTCATACTATGATGCCGTCAGAATACTTTTCGATGATCATTTACAAGAGATAGAAGAGATAAAGACTTCTGGCAGCCAGGTTGAAAAAGTCTTTTCTGTTATATCTCTGAACAAAAGGTGGTTTGTTAAAATTACAAGAGAAGACTGCGAGTCATGTGAAAACACTCATTTTGATACTGAGTGGAAATTAAAGAAAGAATATAAGAATTATTCATGGCTTGGTTTAAAAAATGCAGAACTGGTATTTCCTGAAAAAGGTGAAACCTTTATTCTGGAAAATAAAAAACATTTGGTTGCCAGATATGCCTGGGTTCCTAGTGAAACATTATCAGATATTTACAGTAAGTATTTTAACGAAAAAATACGCAAAGAAACCTTGAAGAAAGCATTTTATCGCTACGGGCAGGTTTTATCAGTTAATCATCTTGACCCTGAAAAGCCTAGGAGCCTTATATGGTCCGCCCCGTTTTGCAAGAGCCTGTTTTGTTAATTAGCAAACAAAGATAACTGCAATCATATATACGGCCTATTCATGAGGTCTAACCCTCTGGCCCTGATGGGTATCCGCGCAACCTGGCCTTATCAGTCCGACGGCCTCAAGGGCCAAGGCTCCTATCAGGTTTCAGGTTGCCGGTTTTTACCTGTTTGCCATCAACTGTACATGCTCATCGCAATCTGCGGGGGGTTCCCCTTTGATTAAGCTTATGCTTTACTTTGCCGCTGCCGCCTTTACCTCATTATGCAGCCTTGTAAACTTCATTTCGGGTCATGATGACCCAGACAATCCGAGCCATTTTATTAGCCAGACCAACGGCGGCAACGTTGTGATTGCTGCGCTCATTAAGTTGGCTAACCCATTTTTTACAGCGGTCATCCTTATTTTTGAGGCAGTGGAGTACCGAACGTGCGCCGTGTATCAATAATGTGCGCAGGTATTTATCACCCCGTTTACTGATGCCCAGCAGGACTGACTTACCGCCTGTGGAATGCTGTCTTGGAACTAATCCCAACCATGCGGCAAGGTGTCGACCAGATTTAAAATACGTCGCATCACCAACGGCTGCCTTCAATGCTGTGGCAGTGATGGCTCCGATACCCGGCATAGTCATCATTCGACGACATTCGTCGTCGTTTTCAGCCAGCTCCTGAATTTTCTGGTCATACTGTTGAATACGCTTGTCAAGACTGGCCAACTCTTCTGATAAACCATGTAGCAGCTCACGAGTCAGCGAATGGAGTCCATTTTCAGCATCTTCCAGAATTCGTGGAAGCTGTGCACGAACTTTACCAATACCCTGGGCAACCACAATACCTTCTTCCAATAGTGACCCCCGGATCTGGTTAACCAGGGCAGTTCTCTGATCAACCGCTTGTTGACGATAGCGGTGCAGAAGTTGCCAGGCCTGCTGCTCTGACGTTTTAACAGGTACAAAACGCATGCTGGGCCGTGAAGCTGCTTCTGCAATCGCTTCAGCATCGTTGTAGTCATTTTTGTTGGTCTTGACATAAGGCTTGACAAATTGAGGTGAAATCAGCTTGACAGTATGCCCATAGTTCTTGAATAACCGAGCCAAATAGTGAGCACCACCACAAGCTTCCATAGCGATAATGCATGGCTCCAGATTTGCCACGTACTCCAAAAGGTTCTTCCTGGACAACTTCTTTCTGATGACTTTGCTACCCTGGTCATCAACACCAAACAGGTGAAAGTTGTTCTTGCCAATATCGATACCAAGTACTGAAATAGTCATGGGTGGTTCGCTCCGGTTAATCCTGTTTAAATGGTTAACTCCATTTTGGCTCATTTGAAGCCGTTTAGGAGGGGCGGACCATCCCATTAGACCGAGAATAGACTGCCCTACTGCGGCGGCAGCAAATTGGTCTGAAAATCCGCTTTTGTTCGTCAAATAGCTCGCTATTCTCCTCACAAAACCGAATTTTCATCCTCAATTTTCTGCCGTCCTCGCTACGGGCGCTATTCTCGGTCAGGCTCCTAGTCACGATATAGATGTCATATTAAATAGATCTGTAAGGCTACATCTTAGTGATAGAAATACCAGGAATGAAAAATATCATGAAGATAAAGATAAAATATATATCTTGGATTTAGCGGATGATAATAGATATATTGGAAGAGAAGTTAAAGTGAAAGAAGAATTAGGGTTGTGGCTATTAAATATGATTGATCTTTATGATGAGCTGGACACCGATGCAAATTGCGGAAGAAATCATGAATGTCTGTTAATCCCTTTTAATAGTTTTACACAAGGGTACATATCCTCACTTCCAATGTACAGTTCCAATGTTATTCTAGCTATGCTGAAGACAAAATATTTAGAAATAGTAAAAAATATTTGCAAAGCCGGTTATTCTGAATTTTGTTTGCTGGAAGACAGTTCGAGCGCTGACAACTGGCATGGCAGCTAATGCTTTTAGCAAAGGTGGCGAACACAGTGAGCCATGATACTCCCCCGATAAAATAGACACAGGTCCTACGGCTAAATTGCCACTTCGTATTCTACCGGAGGTCGATAATTTAAAAGGTGCGCTTCGAGTCAATGGATTCATGAGGTAGAACGACGCAGGAGCCAGAGTCGAGACATTTATCGACTCTGTCCAGGTGAGTTGGCTCTGATGTCCAGTCAGGCGATCAGTGTACTTTCTGTGGCCACTCAGTCAAGATGATCAATGGTTTCTGACACCTGTTTCAAAAGCTTTTGCAATGCACCTCTATTACCTTCCACAAATCTTTGAGCCTGGCCGCCCATCTTTTTTCTGGCTGCATCGTCTGTCAGCAGATCGTATACGACTGCTGCCAGTTGATCTGAGTTCTGTATGGTTTTCATACCGCCAGCGTCTTCTAGCTGTTGGCTGATATCTGTGAAGTTATAAACGCTGGGACCGGATAAAACAGGTATCCCCAGGGCGGCGGGCTCCAGCATATTATGACCTCCGTTCTTAATCAGACTACCCCCGACAAAGGCTATGTCTGATGTTGCATACAGCTTCATCAGCTCACCCATGGTGTCGCCAATGATTACTTGGGTATCTGCAGATGTTTCTGTCGCCTGACTGTGTCTTATGGTGATGAACCCGAGACTTTCTGACAGTTCAAAAACACGGTCAAAGCGTTCGGGATGTCGGGGAACAAGCAACAACAGAGTATCGGATAATTTCTCGTGCACTTTGCGAAAAGCATCCAGAACCGGCTTGTCCTCGCCGTCGTGGGTACTGGCAGCTATCAGTATTTTTGTCTTGTGGCCCAATCCCGATTCCCATGTGGATTTAAGCAAAGCTGCACTGTTGTTGATCTCATCATCCACAGACATATCAAACTTGACGCTGCCGGTTATGGCCAGACGTTCAGCAGGCAAGCCCAGTTGTTTGAATCGTTCACCGTCATTCTCGGTCTGGCAGGCTACCTGATGGATGTTCTGCATCATATTTCGAGTCAGCGAGCTTAATTTTGCATAACCCCGGGCCGACTTCTCTGACAACCGGGCATTGATGATAACCACGGGAATGTTTCTGGCTTTACAGGCGGCAATGGTGTTGGGCCATAGCTCTGTTTCCATGATTAAAGCCATTTTGGTGTGAGTCCGATTTAAAAAACGGTTTTGCACGTCTGGCAAATCGTAGGGGCAATAGACATGAGAAACACGGTCACCGTATATTTTTTTAACACGCTCGGAGCCGGTGGGTGTCATGGTGGTGACGACAAAGCGGTAATTGGGGTATTGATTCATCAAGGCTTTAACCATGGGCGCACTGGCTATGGTCTCACCCACAGAAACGGAATGGATCCATATGACGGGTTTGTCATTGGGCAACTTTTTGATAAAACCAAAGCGTTCACCCCAGCGATGACCATATGCAGGAGATTTTCTAGTGCGCAGAATCAGCTTGATCAGGACAGCGGGCACCAAAAGGTACAATAAAAGTGAATATAAGTATCGACTCATGCTCGGGCTGGATTCGTTAGGAGTTGGACTACCAAGTATGTTAACAGATAGAGCCTGACCCGAAATAGATTTATGAGTCGAATCTGTCCGGCTTTCAGTGATGGGGGCTTTCGAACACTGATGTAACCCATGGAGAAATGATGCTGGGCATCAAGAAAGCGCTTGCATCCATCCACTGAACAATATCAAACTGCCTCACCTTATTGTCAGGACTGCCATTCTGGAACTTATGAATCACTCAATACCGCCCGGGCGACGGACTCTCATGGTTCAGGGAACCACCAGTGATGCGGGGAAAAGTGCGCTGGTTACCGGACTTTGTCGAGCTTTCAGCAGGCGGGGTATTCCAGTGGTTCCCTTCAAACCACAGAACATGGCTCTGAACAGTGCGGTGACCGAGGATGGCGGCGAAATTGGCAGAGCCCAGGCGCTGCAGGCATTAGCGGCGGGTCTTGAGCCCCATACGGATATGAATCCGGTGTTGTTGAAGCCTAACTCCGATACAGGTGCACAGGTGATCGTCAATGGACGTTCTATCGGGGAAATGAATGCCCAGACCTATCATGAATTCAAACCGAGGTTGCTGGAGTGCGTCCTCGAATCCTGGCGCAGGCTGGCAGAGCAATACCGTTTCGTGCTGGTTGAAGGGGCGGGAAGTCCGGCAGAAATCAATCTGCGTGACAGGGATATTGCCAACATGGGGTTTGCCCAGGCCGCCGACTGTGCGGTCATTATTGTTGCTGATATCGATAAAGGCGGGGTTTTTGCCCATCTTTATGGAACATTGGCACTATTGTCAGAATCAGAGCAAAGACGGGTAGCCGGTTTTGTGATCAATCGCTTCAGAGGTGATATCAAACTACTGGAATCGGGACTGGAATGGCTCGAGAAAAAAACGGGTAAGCCGGTGCTGGGTGTGCTTCCTTATCTTCATGGCCTGCATCTGGAGGCTGAAGATGCAATTGAGTCACAACAGGTTTCTCATGATAATGATTCAGTTTTACAAATTGCGGTGCCTATACTGACCCGTACCAGTAATCACACTGATTTTGATCCCCTTAGGCTGAGACCTGATGTTCAGATTCACTTTGTTGGCAAAGGCGAACCCATTCCTCCGGTGGATCTGATTATTATTCCCGGTACCAAAAATACCCGGATTGATCTCGACTATCTAAGAGAGAATGAATGGGATCAGGATATTCTCAGGCATCTGCGATATGGTGGAAAGCTGATGGGCATCTGCGGAGGCTATCAAATGCTCGGCAATATTGTACATGACCCTCAGGGTATCGAAGGAGAACCTGGCAGCACTGAAGGATTGAGGTTGCTGAACCTGGAAACCACAATAGCCCCCCAAAAGCAGCTGAAACAGGTGGCTGGTTGCCTCTCTCTTCCCGATATGGAAAAGGTTCCAGTGACCGGTTATGAAATTCATGCGGGTATTACCCGGGGTTCGGCTCTTGATAATCCTCTCATTCAACTGAAACAGGGGGTGGACGGTGTCATGTCTGAAGATGGCCAGATATTTGGTACTTATTTGCATGGCATTTTTGAAACAACGGCAGCCTGTAATGCCTTTTTAACCTGGTCTGGTCTCAGGCAATTAGCGGCAGTGGACTACGAAGCGCTCAGGGAAGAAGGTATTAATAGAATGGCGGATGCTGTTGAGCAGAATATTGATTTGAACAAATTGTTAGCTGTTTATCAGTGAAAAATATTTCGTTACTTCAAATAATTACGTCTGAGGGAATATTTAAGATGACAGAAGAGCGCAAGGGCTATCGGCTGACCAAAATTTATACCCGTACTGGTGATAAGGGAACCACCCGGATTGGCAGTGGTGATGTTCTGTCAAAAGCGGATGATCGGATTGAAGCTATTGGCTCCGTTGATGAGACAAACAGCTGGATGGGTATGTTGCTAAATGTGCTCAGGCAGTCTGATGACTTGACCGAGTCGCAGCTGAGTCGGGTCAGCGAGATTCAGCACAGGCTGTTTGATGTCGGTGGAGAGTTGGCCATGCCCGGATATCAATTGATTCAGGAAGAGCATACGACAGTCATGGAGACATTGATTGACGAGTTGAATGAAGATTTACCACCATTGAAAAATTTTACATTGCCCGGTGGCGGGGCTGCCGCCTGTCATTGTCATATGGTAAGAACGGTTTCGCGCAGGGCCGAACGTGCTGTGGTCCGATTGCGTGAATCTGGTGTCGACATTAATGCCCCTCTCATTACCTTTCTCAACAGGCTGTCCGATGTGATGTATGTGCTTTCAAGGCATTGTGCCAGAAAGAACGAAGGAGAGGTGCTCTGGCAGCCCTCTCCCAAATCAAAAGTTCAGGGTTAATGTCGCCTTTCTCAAGAGGGGTGAATTAACACGAAAGTTCGGGTAATATGCCCGACCTTTACGAAGGTCCCACGGTGGCAACGGCAGCGCATAAAAAGTGCTGACATGTTCAGACGCTGTGGATTGTTTGCGAAACGGTCTATTATCCGCTTGCGAACGATAGGGAACGGGGTTTTAAACCCGGCTGTGCCCGCAACTGTGACGGAGTAATGCGTTCTCAAGAAAGCCCCTGGAGGCTTTCTAAACCACTGGATTCAAGGTCCGGGAAGGTGAGAAAAGCATGTTGATCCCGGAGCCAGGAGACCTGCCTTCAGTAAAGCAACCATGGAAGCTCTGAGCTATAGAGCTTTCTAACCGGGCGGGTCACCTGGCGGTTGGGAAAATTCATATCTTCCCCGGAAACTGACAAGTCTTTGAGCAAGAGAGACAAGTCAGAATAATTCTGCGGTTGGAACTTTGTGTCTGGCCGACTGTCTGCCGCCCTGAGAAACATCGATCTCAGGGATTCCATGAGGCATCTGCATCAAACAAGTCGAGAACGAAATTGTTCATCACTCGGGAAGGCTGTCGCAAAAGTGCTGCGCTTCGCTGAAGGGTATCTTCTGTCTGCTACCTGGCTGGCTGCTTTTGTAATTTCTGGTCATACGACATTGTTGCAGGCAGCACAGGTTTGCATAAAAGACGACCTGAAAAGGGAAGTCTGTGCCCCCAAATCCGTCAAAAAAATAGTCAGCCTTTCTCCCGGTTCAACAGAATTGATCTATGCTGCAGGAGCAGGTAAGCAAGTTGTCGCAGTCGATGATCACAGCGACTACCCTCCCGCAGTCGCTAAAGTACCCCGAGTAGGTGGCTTTCCCAATGTCAGCATTGAAGCCATTGCTGCTATGAAACCAGATTTAGTGGTGGCCTGGGCAGGAGGCAACAGCCCGAAAGTGACGTCAAAGCTGGAGTCACTGGGTGTCAGGGTTTTCTACATTGATCCGCTAAGCTTTCCTGAGATCGCATCGGTCATCAGGCGCTTGGGCAGGCTGTTTGGCACCTCTGCGGTTGCGGATAAAGAAGCCAAAAGGTTTCTGGCTCGTTACCAATCCATCAAGAAAAAATACCAGTTTAAAAAGCCTGTCACTGTCTTTTATGAGATCTGGAACAAACCGCTGATGAGTATCAGCAGGAACCAGATTATCGGGCAGGTGATAGAGCTTTGTGGTGGCCAAAATATTTATGCCGACTCAAAAATACGGGTACCCAAAGTCAGCATGGAATCCCTTCTTGGCAAGAACCCAGAGGTTATTGTCAGCTCCAGCAATCTTAAAGACGGTAAAGCTATCGAAGAGCGCTGGTCGAAATGGAGCGATCTTCAGGCAGTGAAACAGCACCATCTGATTACCGTGCCGGGCAATTTGATATCCAGGCCAGCACCCCGGGCTCTGGATGCTGCCGAATCCCTTTGCCAACAACTCGAGAGCGTCAGAAAAGAAAGTCTTGCCAGGGCTTCAAAGACGCCAGCAAACACACACAAGGAATAATCCCATGTCCCACACATTGCGTATTGCAGTCGCTCTGGCCACAGCAGGTCTGGCTGGCACGCTTCAGGCCAGTGAAGAAATTATCAAGCTGGAGGAAGTGGTTGTGACAGCCTCCAGAACTGCTCAGTCTGTGGATGAGGCTCTGGCTCCGGTTACTGTAATTACGCGGAAAGAAATTGAGCGTAGTCTGGCTACCAGTGTGCCGGAATTGCTCAGTAAAACACCGGGTATGCAGGTCGCAACAAACGGTGGTGCAGGCAGCCTGTCCAGTATTTATCTCAGGGGGACAAAGACCGCTCAAGCGCTGGTTCTGGTCGACGGACAGAAGATCAACTCGGCCAGCTCAGGTGTGTCACCTCTTCAATATCTGGACCCGGAAGATATCGAAAGA
This sequence comes from Endozoicomonas sp. ALD068, assembly GCF_049310145.1. Lineage (NCBI taxonomy): Bacteria > Pseudomonadati > Pseudomonadota > Gammaproteobacteria > Oceanospirillales > Endozoicomonadaceae > Endozoicomonas > Endozoicomonas sp. ALD068. The sequence continues at coordinate 3,640,145 of NZ_JBLYNU010000004.1, read as the reverse complement.
ATTGAGATTGTTCGGGGCCCTCGCTCCAGCCTTTATGGTGCCGATGCAATAGGTGGTGTAATTCAGATTTTCACTCGCAAGGGCCATGGAAAGCCTCATCTGAAAGTCAAGGTGGGTGGTGGCAGCCGAAACACCGGTGAGTATGGTCTGAGTTACAGCGGTCAGTCAGAAGGTTTGCGTTTTAACCTTGGGGCAAACATGTATGAGACAGGTGGGTACGATTTTACGCTCACTGAAACGAATGGTGATGGTGATAATGACGCGTACAGAAACAAATCTGTGTTTGGTAGTGTTTCTAACGAATTTTCAGGTAACTTGATAGCAGGGGCTAGCTTTCAGCACTCAGAGGGTAAGTCTGAGTATGACAATAACTCTGCTTATTCTTATGACACCCAGCCCTATAATCTTTTCAGGGTAACCAACATCAGCTCCTTCGTTGATCTGACTATAAATGATATCTGGGGTACACGACTGGAGGCTGGTTATGCCGAAGAGCATACCCAGGCAAGGGAAGAAAACTATAAAACAGGTGTAACTTCAGACAGTTACTGGAGTGAAACCATGCGTTATTCAACCAGTTGGAAGAATGATATTGCCTGGCATGAGAACCAGTTGCTGACAGCAGGCATTGATTATTCTAATGAGAAATACGATGGCAGTACTGCTTATGTGGAAGATTCTAGATACAACGCGGGCGTGTTTGTTCAAAACCATTCCTCAATAGGTAACCAGGACGTTCAGGTAGCTCTGAGAAGAGACAAGAATGAGGCGTATGGGTATAACACAACCGGTAGTGCTTCCTACGGTTTGGCTTTGCCCAATGAAATGCGCTTCACGGCTTCCTACGGCACTGCCTTCAGAGCACCAACACTGGGTGACCTATACTACCCGGGCTATGATAACCCCAATCTGAAACCTGAGAAGTCTGAAAATTTTGAAGTGGGTCTGAAAGGTGTTCTGGCTGTTGCTGACTGGTCCGTCTCTCTATACCAGAACAACATGGAAGATATGATTGCTTTAGACAGCACCTACACGCCCATTAATATTGATCAGGCTCGCATCAGAGGGATTGAGCTAATAGTCAAGACCCGTGCTATGGGTTGGGATGTCAATTCCAGCGTTTCTTTTCTTAATCCGGAAAATCGTTCTGGAGTGAATAAGGGTAAGGTTCTACGTAATAGAGCTGAAGAGCTCTTTACTCTGGACTTTGACAAGCAGTTCAATAAATTGGGGCTAGGTGCTACTTTCCGTGCGCAAGGCAAGTCTTATGCAGATGCTGCCAATACGACAGAAGTTGCAGGTTTCGGAACTGTTGATTTGCGCATGAGCTATAAGCTGACTTCTGAGTTGAAGACCGGATTGAAAGTGGTGAACATTTTCGATAAAGAATATCAGCCGGTTGATGGCTACAGGGGGCAGCCTCTGGGGGCGTTTGTAACTCTGACCTGGACTCCTGAGTTGTAAGTCAATTTTCGTACGACTAACGTCTGTCATATGTTAAGTAAGCTCTCACCCTCTTTTCCAGGAGTGAGAGCTTTTTTATAAGGTAGTCAATATGGCACTTAAAAAATCCAAAGACGTCCGGGAACTATGCTATCCCTTCATCTACGAGCATTCACCTTTGTGTGATCACGAAATTATTACCGATGAGCTTTGTACGACACTGGGCGGAGCTATCTATGAGCTGGAAGGAGATGAAAGGTTCAGGGATATCTACGATTTTCTCTGCGAACTGCAGCCGAAAATTTTTCATCTTAATGCGTCTATCCGGGGGAAGCAGGCCATCTTTGAAGAGCAGATAGAATGGCTCGCCGGGTATTTTGATCGTTATCAGGAAGAGATTGTCGGGCGAATAAAAGGTTTTGTTTTACCTCGCGGACCTCGACCCGTTCAGTTGCTTCACTCCTGTCGTTCGCTCAGTAAAAAAGCGATCAGAGCCATGGTTCTGGTGGATGCTGAAGGCATAGAAGTTCCGGATGTTCTGCACCGCTTTGCCAACATGCTTTGCAATCTCTTTTTCAGATTAACGGTGGTGATTAATGGACGACTGGGGATCACGGAACCTGAGTATGTGAGCAAGAGTTACAAGTCCAAGTCACCCTCAAAGTTAAAGCAGGAGTCCAGGAAAAAGGTTGTGTAATCAGGAAAGTTCGATTTAGGATAGAAAGTAGGCTCAGAATAATAAAGAAATTGGAGGCCGTGGTAAGAAAAGGACTTTCTTTTCACTACTTTTACGCTCATGGCTGTTTAAGTGCCTGTAGCTGTTCAGGCGCTCTATTTCAAAATAAGAAAGGCTGTCTGCAAGTCGTGAAATCAGCCTGTCGTCATGAGATTTTTAACTTAAACTTATCAATTAGGTGACCGATAAAGGTTTATTCCCACAGATTAAAAAAATGGAGGAGCAAGGATGCTTCTTGTTGTTGCTGTTGCCTGCCTGATTGTTGCTGTTACTGCTATTCTCTCGGTTATTGAATCTGCCATTATTTATGTTGATGATCTCAGGTTAGCCACAATTCTCAGACACAAGCCTGTTAACAAGGCCGACATTAAATACATTATCAAGAACAAGGAGGCTCATTTGTCCTCCATGGTCATGTTGATCACGCTGATCAGTATTGCCGGAAGTTCGATGATAGGAGCTATTGCTGCCAGACATTTTAATGACACCGGTTTGGCCATATTCACTGCTCTTCTGACCTACTGCATGTTGGTATTTGCCAAAATTTTGCCAAAACTCTTTGCGGTTCAGATGGCAGAGCCCGTACTCAATCATTCTGCCCGTTTCGTAAGAGTTATCTGTTTTCTGCTTCGGCCAATGCTCAAGATGACGCTGGTCTGGGCCAGACTGTTCAGGATTGAGAATACTCAGGAGCCCAGTCGCGACGAGCTGAAAGGCATCATTCGTCATTTCAATAAGTCCGGCGTGATAGAACGTGAAGAGCGTAAAATGGCAGAGCTGGCCCTGAAAATGAACCAGAAGACTCTGGCAGCCCTGACCACTGAAGATGGTCCTATGGTCTGGCTTGCCTCTGACTCCAGAGTGCAGGACATTCAGGCATTCATTTGCGAGCATTCCTACAAGCGCTACCTGGTTGTGAGCGATGGCGAAGTAGTGGGTATTGTACACTATCGTCATATCACTAGCTGTCTGGTTAATGGCCTTGCCGATAAAACGGTTGGAGAGTTGGCCAGACAGGTTGTTTTCCTGGAAGAACAGTGTACGTTGCTGGATGCCATAAAGGCTTTTGGCAAGGCCCGGGCCTCTGTCGCACTTCTTGCCGGGCGGAATCCGGAACAGACCCGAATGGTCACTGCCAAACAGGTTTATCGAGCTATTCTACAGGCTTCCTGAGTCTGTAGAACCCCGCAATTCCCACCTCGTTGCCTCCCCTGAAACACGTATTCATGCATCGATAACTGAAAACTGAATGACAGTTTTGATGTGTTTGATTTTTATTTCTTTGTTCTGAAACTATTTAATTTGTCTTAGCGTATATTCAGCCAAGAGGACAATGATTTTTTTCGAATATCAAAGAGGTAAAGCAAATGACCAGAGCAAATCACTTATCTTTAGCTGGAGGCGTATGGGCCAGATTGATCATGGCTCTGACGCTGGTTTTTTCGATGCAGGCTATGGCCGAAGACGAGATTTATACCGGGCTTTTCAGCGACAAGGCTGTCAGTGGCTACGACCCGGTGGCTTATTTTACTGATAGTAAGCCGGTAAAAGGTTCCGATAAATTTTCTACCCGCTATAAAGGGGCTACCTGGTACTTCAGCAGTGAAGAACATAAAAAGCTGTTTCTGGAGTCTCCGGAAAAGTACGCCCCTCAGTATGGCGGCTATTGTGCATGGGCTGTGGCTCAAGGTAAGACTGCCAGTGCTGATCCTCAGCAATGGACCATCGAAGATGGTAAGCTTTACCTGAATTACAATAGCTCCGTTCAGAAAAAATGGCTCAAGGATAAGAAAAACCTGATCAATAAAGCTGATGATAACTGGCCGAAAGTGATCAATTAAAGCTTATCAAGTTCCGAGTAAAGTCTGGTTCGCTGGCGATCTGAGACTTTACTCATCTATCCCATTAGTACGATGAGTCACATCACTTTAAATCGGGTGAAAGGACTTTTTGATTTTTGAGAAATGGAATTGATCCCATGAAAAAACGCGTGATACAAGTTTTTAGTTGGTTAACTGTCCTCTGGATAGCCAAGGTGTTTCTGTTCTCCCTGCCCTACAAGTTCAGTGGGCATCCGGATACCCGGCATATCTTTGGAACTATTGGTCAGTGGATGCAGGGAGTTATTGGTGTTTCAATGGGTGAGTGGTTCAGTAGTTACGGTGCTATTGTTGTTGGAGTTGCAGAATTATCCGTCAGTTTGCTGTTGTTCCTGCCTGTCATACTGTTCATTAACAATAAGTTGAGTCGCAATGAAAGCAAAATCAGCCAGAGTCTGATACACAGTCTCGGGGGGCTGGCAGCGTCTGGTATCATGGTGGGTGCGGTTTTCTTCCACCTTGCTACACCTCTGGGAATAGAGGTATTGCACCAGGGGAAAAGTGACGGCGGCTCCCTGTTCTATGCCGCTGTATCCATCCTGGTGTTGGGGCTGATCATGGCGATAGCCAACTTCTCTTTGGTTAAAGAAGAAAAACTGGCAAGATCTAACCCTTAACTCACCGGAGACACTAAATCTGGAAGTGATCATTATGATAGTTCGTACGTTGCTGGTTTTGGGATTTATCTGGCACGCCTTGAGACAAAGAGTAAAGCCCTGGCTGTTTTTTCAGTTGAATGCCGATTACTTCAATGACGCCAAAGGACTGTACTCGAAACTTGATATGGATGAGTCTATTCCCAGACGGTGGCGCCTGAAACAGAGCCTGGATACTGATGGTATAAGGCCGGAGCAATACCCGGTTTTTCTGAAACCTGAATGGGGACAGAACTCCGCCGGGGTTATACGGGTCGATAATGAAATTCAGTTGGAGGCCGCAAGAGCGAATCGCATTCAGGACAGTGTGCCCTATCTGATTCAGGAAGGTGCCCAGGGGAAAAGAGAGTTTGAAGTGTTTGTGATTTGCTCCCCGGATTCCACAAAGTGCCTTAGAACACTGTCCGTAACCCAGGTTCTGAATACCAGCAACGATGAACATCCTGTCAATGGTATCTACAACAGCGAAACGTTTTATCTGGACAAAACCCACGAGCTGGATAGAAAACAGGCCGATCAGCTGGCTATGCATTTGAGTGAGACCGGGCCGTTCAGAATGGCTCGCTATGGTATCCGAGCAGACAGCATCGAAGCGCTGGTTGAAGGAGAGTTCAAAATTTTTGAAATCAATCTCTTCCTGCCAATGCCTCTGGTGTTGTTAAGCAAGAATCTGGGGGCTTTCGAGAAGTTGCGGCTGATAGGTCAGTTGACCGGTCAACTGGCGCAGGTGACCGGTGAAATTCCAGAAGCCCGTAAACGGAAATCTATTTTCTTCAGGAAGCTGTTTTACCTGAACCGGCTGAATTTTAAAAAGCTGCCAGCCAAGACCGAAGAGGAGATGGTGCTGTGAAATTTATCAGGAAAGCGGTTTACAGCTACATCAGCCAGAAATTCATGAATGGTTGCACTCAGTACAACTCTCTGGAAGTTCGCAAGAGCTGTCGTTCAAAAGCTCAGGCAAGAGCGGCATTCAATAAAAATGATATTCCCCATGCCCGTGGTGAGATTTTCATTAATCCATGGAAGGCTATTCGCTTTGCCAGGCAGCATGGCTTTCCTTTGGTGGTTAAGCCTAATGTCGGCGGTTTCTCACGAGGCAGCTATTTTCCCATTCGCAACTATCGGGAGTTATGGAAAGCGGCTTTGCTGGCCAAAATCTGGTGGCCTGCCAGTGTTGTAGAGCAGTATCTGGAAGGAAAAAACTATCGGGTTCTGGTGGCGAACGGTGAAGTGGTGTCTGTGATTCAGCGTTATGCTCCTTTTGTTATCGGAAATGGTGAGGACTCGATCAGCACCCTGATCGATCAGGAGAATACTATTCGAAAGGAGATGGGGCTTCTGGATTGCATGTACCCGCTTCAGAAAAGTGAACAAACCAGAAACTATTTAGCGAGACAGGGCTTTGATCTGAATTCCGTTCCGGCTGATCAGGAGCAGGTAAAGCTGTTCCATCGAATTGCCCTGGCACCCGGCGGTGTTATTGAAACCATTCCGGCCACTAATCTGGCCAGAGAGAATATACGACTGATGGAAAAAGTGCTGGCTACTTTCGATGCCAATATTCTCGGTATCGATGTCATCATGGAAAAAGGCATAGAGCATAGTCATAAAGATCAGAAATGCATCCTTTTGGAGGTGAACTCTCGTCCTTACGTGAAAATGCACGACTACCCCAGATATGGAGAAAAAGAAGATATCTCCGGGGTGTTTGAGGAACTGAATAAACTCCAGATCGCTCAGACTGATATTTTCTGAGACAGAGGAGACTGGAGTGCATTACTTTTTTCAGTTCTCAGGTATTCACGCATTTCTGGTCGGTCTGTTGCCGTTCTTTATGCCCACTCTGTTATGGCAACAGGGTTATAGTCTGACCGAAATAGCTGTATTTATTGCCCTGTCCGGTTTGGCTTATCTTTTTACCCTGTGGGTTTGGGAAAACCTGAGATCTGGAAAAGGCAGCGTCTGGGCCGTAAGGGCTTCGTTTTTGACTGAGGTCCTGCTGGTGGCGGGACTGTTTTTCTTTCAACAACAAGCAGACAGCGGAGCCACAGGACTTATTCTGCTGGCCATTCTGAATGGTATTTATGGCTGTTTCTATTGGATGGCTCAACGTCTGCTGTTCAAATCCATCAGTCATAATCGGAATTCCGGTCAGCACTTTGGCAACTTCCAGATATTGGTAGCAGTGATGCTTAAAATCGGCATAGTGGCGGGTGCATTTCTGTTGGAGCAATCGAGTTACTGGATTCTGTTTCTACTCAGCGCACTGATCTCAACTGCAGGTGTTGCTCAAACTTTCAAAACGAAGGTGGCTGTTGCAATCAACACAGCGTTTTCGGCACCGGCTGCCCGTGTCTCTGAAGTGCTCCGATTTCGTGATAGTTTTGGCTCCTGCGGGGTGTTTTTTGTAGATGGACTGTTTCTTTTTCTGGAAAGTTATTTCTGGACTCTCTCACTCTATTTTATCAACAGAGAAAGTCTGCTTGAGCTGGGTGGGATGATGGTGATTCTGGCAATCGCAGTCGCTGCCCTGTTTAAACTGATACAGACTTTTATTGACCGTATGTCCGCTATCCGTCTTTTCCGGTGGGCCATATTTCTTTATGCATTCAGCTGGCTGCTCAGGGGAATGGTCGATGAAACGCTCTCAACACAGCAGCAGTATGCATTTATTCTCGTCATTGCTTTCCTGACCAGCCTGTTCCGTTTGTCATTCAACAAAGTGTTTTTTGATCGTTCCGATAAAACGGATACCCATACCTACCTTTTACTGAAAAGTTACTGCTCGCAACTGGGTGTCGCTGTTTTGTTTATTGTTACAGCTCTGTTCTTGCATCAGGGAAAAGCCGCTCTGGAGGCACTTCAGGCTGTGTACTTTGTTTCATCCATTTTAGCTTTGGTTTATTTCCGCTATAGCTGGCAGGCCGGAACTGTCAGGGTAGATAGAGAAGCCATGAGCGGAAAAAATAATTTTCTGATAAAAACTCGATAGACAGTTAAGAGAAAAGGATATTTTTATCATGCGTAATGATTTTGAGCGGATACTCCGGGGCAATCAGGAAACAGTTGAACAGATGATCGGTTTTGTTTCTGGTTTGAGCGCTGATGATTACCGATTCAGGGACTCCGATCTTTTCCAAAGTACCGTCGGGCAGCACTTGCGTCATGTTCTGGATCTGTATGAAGCTATCCGTTCTTCTTCTGACAAATCGGTAGATTATGATCTCAGACGTCGGGGGCTGTTGCTGGAGCATGAAAAGAATGCGGGTCTGGCAGAGTTAAAAGATTTGCAGCAATGGTTAAAGGCGCTGAAAGCAGGGGATCTGGATTTAGATGTTGAAATCAAAACCGAGGTACTTTTGTCAGAAAGCAGCAGCGTGCGATTAAAATCCACCCTGGGAAGGGAGCTGGTCTTTGCTAGCAGTCATCTGACTCACCATCTGGCAATGATGGCGACGATCGCAAAAGTAGCAGGTAACAAAATCGACCCTTCCGTGGGTATGGCACCAGCGACGTCCAGTTTTAACCGGGGTCAGGTGGTGGCTTCCTGAACGGAGTGGATTTCGTTTTCAGTCAGATAGCGCCACTCACCCGTTTTCAGATCAGGGTCGAGCGTGATAGAGCCAATCTGTTCCCGATGAAGGGCCGTTACACGATTACCCAGAGCCGCAAACATGCGCTTGACCTGGTGGTACTTGCCTTCATGTATCGTCAGCAGTACTTCCTGATCAGAAATAAATTCGAGTTGCGCGGGGCGGGTTGGCTTTTTCTCCCCATGCAGCTGGACACCCTGCGCAAACTGTTCGATGGCTGACTGATCCAGAGGCGAGGCCAGTTCTACCCGGTAACGTTTTCCGCACTTTTTAACCGGTGACGTGATTTTGTGAGACCACTGACCGTCGTCTGTAATCAGTACCAGCCCAGTGGTGTCGACATCCAGCCGACCGGCAATCCTGAGACGATCGGATTTAATGACATCCAGCAGATTAATAACGGATGGATACATCTCGGCTCTTGTTCCGGAGGGCGTTGCACAAAGGGTATCCAGCGGTTTGTAGAGCATAATGTAACGAAATCCCACCAGAGTGAGTGGTGCTCCATCCAGAAGAACTTCAGCATCGTCAGAAACCTTGCAGGCAGGGTCTTTGACGACGGTACCCTCCACGGTCACCGACCCGGTTTTCAAAAGCCTTTTGCTTTCTGAGCGGCTCAGTTCGGTGCTTTCACAAAGAAATTTGTCGAGTCTCACTGGCTGACCTGTTCCCGGGCCCAGTTGACGAAGGTCTTCCGGGTTTTCGGATCGGCTTTTTCAAACCAGTAACGCAGCATGCTGGCACTTATATTGGCCTCGTCACTTTTATTGGCAGCAGAGCCATAGATTTCCTCATTCTGAGTCGCATTGGCAAAGCCTGTGTTTGTCTCTGCGAAGACACCCATACCTGAAAATTCGCTGGCCGCTGCAGGGCTGTCGCTACGATTAAACTTTTGGACGTCTGCTGCATAGTTGCGGCCGAACTGGATACCCTTGCTGGGCAGAATAGCAAATTCATAGGGAACGGCTTCGCCCTTGGCATCCTTCAATGAAATCTTGCCGGTGGGGTTGTTGTTGATAGCTTCGGCCTGACGAATGTCTCTCAGGTCGGGAACATCAATGCTGTAGTGCTTGCCAGCTGCTGGATGGAAGGTCAGGACAAAAGGTTTGGAAGTAAAGCGAGTTCGGTCCCCGCCGTTAGTGACGGTATCAGATAACTGGAAAACAATCTGATGGCGCACATTGGTAAGAGAAATGGGCTTGTTAGCCTCCACTTTGAAGTCGAGGTCTTTGAGATTGGTGCCGTCAAGAACCAGTAACTCAGATTTGGCCGGTATCTGCAGGGTGGCCTGTTCTGCTCTGGATTCAGCCGCTGAGACTGAAGCGACCATGAAAAAGCCAAGAGTTGACGCCAGGAGTCTGTTTAGCCATGTGCGATGATGCAGTCTTGAGCGCTCAGAGAGGCTGAAAAAGTCGTTTAAAAGAGAGCGCATAGATATCCCCTTATGCAACTTATATTAATGAGGGTAAGAAAAGCGCTACAACATGCCGGACTCAGGGTTTAAAAGCAAGTGGCTTTTGGGAGGCGGAACTCTGCTCAGCCGGTTTGCTGCGGCGATGTGACGACTATTCGCTACCGAACGACTGCATGGATGCAGGAGCTAGAGCAACGCAGGAGCAGTTGCCGCCGACTGCATGGATGCAGGAGCTAGAGCAACGCAGGAGCAGTTGCCGCCGACTGCATGGATGCAGGAGCTAGAGCAACGCAGGAGCAGTTGCCGCGCAGGGCAGTCTATTCTTGGTCAGGCTCCTGTTGGTGGCAGACCTTACTCGCAAGTCTTTAATCCTTGAGGGGCGAGTGCAATTAAGTCCATGGAACCAAATCAACATAATGATGTCAAAATAGTATGTGCCTGATTATTACATGCGGTTATTTAATTAATGATTGTTTGGTTTAAGTATCTATTATGCAAAATATCGAAAACACTTCTGCTCCGCCTTTTTACCCGCAGCCTGACCCTGAAGAATGCAACACTCAGCGCTGCTCAGAAGGACTGGAGGACATAGGCTCAACGACTGCAATAAATCCAGAGTCTCAATTCCAGAGCAGTGATCAAAGCAATGATCCGGCATACTGCAAACCCAGTGGTTTTCCACTATCTGAAAGACAGGCTGCGATCAGATCAGTAGAACAAAAGTACCATACACCTGATTTGACATCAGCTATTGACCAAGGCCAGCCGGAGCAGTCATCAGCCTGCCTTTCTCCCCTCGAAGTTCTCCTGGGGCCTCTGCCTGATGACATCATTCTGGATACTCTTCCTTGTTTTCACAAAGCACCGTCCTCACCTTCTGAAGAAATTACGATAGAGGATGTCCAAAACTTCAGGCAGGAATTACTCAAATTTCAAATGAAACTTGATCAAGAGTTTTTTGATAGAAAATTTCTTGATACAGATGCTCTGCAGTTCCATAGCTTAATCTACAATAGACTGGCTTTGCTCAAGCGTCTCGCTAATAAATATCAGGTACTCAAGGAGAGTTCATACAAAATTGTTGATTGGTTCAACACAATAAAATTGGCTGACAAAAGCCAATATGTCCTATTGTCCAAACAGCTGTTTTTGAGCGATGACATGAGTAACGTAACACGGCAGCTGGTCCAGAACTATCGTGTTCTCGGGAAAATGCTATGTCTATGGTCCCCCAAGGATACTTCCCCGGGCCAGCAATCAATCAGCTTTCTGAGTGAGTCTATTGTATGCCATTTGTCCTGTATCTATAGTTTTGTGGAGAGCATGATAAGACATGCTGATTTCAGAAGAAATATTGCTCTACGAGCGCCAGTTGAACCAAAAATCAGGAAGCACCACTCAATTTTGCATGCGCCCCCCCGGAAACGATCTAACTCTGTGGCATCTGAGTCTCGCAGACTCAGTGAAGGGATAAGCAATCTGCTCACTACCGTTGCTTCGGCAACATTGGAAATCCAGAGCAAGAAAGATTCTCAAGATATCGTGAAAATCGCCTCTGGATGTCTTTTCAGTTCAATTGATCGATACAGGAATGAAGGGTACGATCAGGAATTCCAACCCGTCTGCGTTGACAAAAAGATGATTGCTCAGCATTTATTCTGTGCAGAGCTATTCCATGCAGCGTTAATGTCAGAACGATGGGATGTTATTAATAAGGTTTGTGAAACAACCAGTCGAATCGTTTTCCATAACGACTATTCACTGGAAAAAGTTATTCAAGGGCTTAAAAAAGACAATACGAAAGGAATCAACATTGAAAGCTGGCATGATGGTCTTAATGAATATTCACAAACCCGATGCTATCCCCTGAACCGTTATTTCGAACTTGGGATTGAAGCTTCTTCTATCTACCTGAGTACCCTGCTTGCTCACAAGGAGAGTGTCACTGAGAACCAGTCACCATTAATAAAGATAAAGAAGACAGAAGAGCTGCAACACATATTTAATGTTCTGAGCCCATGGGCAACCCAGTTGCAGGAGCTTGGCTTATTGACCAATGAAGCCGTGGAATCCTGTAAATACCATCATCGATTATCACTCGCCAAGCTAAGAATACAGACTCTGACCAACAATCACGAGGTGGCTATCAGAAATAGCTTTAATGAGGTCAAAAAAGTTATCGTGCAAGGTACCGCCACGGATGGGATAACAAATGACAATCCGCAACAGCTTCCTGAATCCCTGAAATCCCTGTTGGCAGAGACTCTGATCCAGAATAATGATATTTTAAAGCTCATAAACAAAGAGTGCGATATCTATAATCCAGGCATTAACATCACAGAACTAGACAGGAAATCCTGTGAATGGCTAATCAATATTTTTGCAAACATTGCCCAATCACCACACAGTGAATTGCTCCTGACGTTCTCCCACTGCAGTTATTACTGTGCAATGCTCATTGAGCATATTTGTGAATGCGCTTCAATTTTCAGTGATCTGGAGGGCTGCATTACAAGCATTCAAACAAGTGATCCGTCGTCCTCGCTTAAGGAGACCAAAGAGAAATGGAAAGAAAAAATCAAAGCAAATGCTTCCGGGATTAAAGAGAAAATTGATCAATTTGATAAGATCAATCAAAACATCCAAACCTGTTTCAGAGATGCTTTCAGGCAATTGAACAAAATCAGAGAGCAAGTTATTACTGGGCAAGACAAATGTCTGAAGATTGTCCTGTTCGAGTCAATCAAAGCTACTTTATACCATGGCTTACGACAACTTCAGCATTTGAATACGGGGCTTGTTACCGTTAGCAGTAAACGTATCGATATTCTCAAAAGTGAATTTCCCACTATTGCCAACCTTGAGCAGGCTACAGTCAGTTGCAGGAAGAAAATTAACAAAAATATTGCTTTCATAGCAGGTTGCGTAAAAGATCTGGATAATTCCAAAGAGCTATCACTAGTGAAAATCACTGGCAATAATGAACCGAATCCAGTTCATTTTAAAAATGGCCGATTTAACAAACAAGCCAGCAAAAAGCCTGATACTCTGGCAAATTTTGTCGTGAATACATTTTTTAGGGTAGATACTCGGGAGACTCTCGAGACAAGAGCTTATTTTCATGAGCAAATAGCCAGCGAAGTACAGGCGCTGAATCATAACAATAAGCCTGTGGTATATCTGGGAAGCCGTGCCTATCAGACGCAGGTTCAGTCACGCTGGGGGAGCCAGGCATTAAAACGGGTAACCGGCAGCGATCTGTTACCGGGCGAAATATCCCGGGAAATTATTGAGCGCTCAGTCACGCCAAGGGATACAGATCTTTTAGTACTTAACAAAGAGCAATTCAGTGAGATCATAGGGAGACTCTATAACCGGCTGGAGGAAGCTGCCCGGGCAGGTGGTTACTTGCCTGAGAAATGTGTGCTGCTTAAGACCAAAGTTGGTGAGGAACTTTACTACGGAAAAAAATGTTTTTTTTGCAACCTCATTCTTCGTTTAAAAGAAGGCTATACAAAGAAAGACTGGGTTTATGTGGTTGACTTGATTACCCCTATGGATTCTGGTCCGTCAACCCTGCTGCCTTACGATTCCCCCGAGCTGGCTTCCGGTAGTCCGACCCTCGCCAGACCGCTTACTAGCATTATGATTGACGAACTCAACCTGGCGGTCGGTCAGGCTGCTGGCCCTGCCCGTGCACTGATGGCAATGATGCGCATTAATGTCCTGGCAGCCCTTGAATCTTCAGAGCCAAAGCTTGATTCCATATCAGGCATTGTACTTATGCACGTTGTGGAGCGTCTTCAGGACAGTTACCCCGATCCAGCCCTGGACAAAATGGCCAGCATTTTACGCTCCAGGGCATTTAACAGGGTTGCTTACGAAGAGATACCTGTGCCTGACCCGGACGTTTCCACGGCATAAAAGAGCGTTGTTGGAGAGGGCCAGAAAGCGTTCTCCTGAACCTCAGGCAGGTAAGAGCTCAAGCACAGAGTGGCCCCAGTCATCCTGCCAGATATCTGCTTTTTTAACGGACAAGGGTTCTTTAAAGTCAGGACCATTGATCACCAGTGTGTGAAAGTCGCCTTCTTCTCCAGTGGGGCAGATGCCTCTGGCTTCTATCTCATCGGCCAGTGAGGGTGTCAGTATTCGTCCGAGAAAACTTTGATCCAGTGATTCATTCTTGATGCTGACAATCAGGGCCTCCTGGCCCACCGAGAACATATCTTTCAGAAGCTGTTTGCGGCTGTAGTGCCAGAGTGGGTAACAGGTCTGGATAGAAGTATCTTTGAGAATACGATCGTACCAATCCTTGTGGGCATCCAGGTCGATATCACCAAAAGCAAGGTGACTGGCAGAATACTCACTGATAGCGGTTGCCAGTGCCTTTTTTAATCCCTGTTCATAACCTCCAAACCCGGCAGAGCCAAAAATGATTGGGGTTCCCAGACAATCAGCCTGAGTCTGAAGAACCTCCTGGTGCAGTCCATGGGCACTGGTTCTCTGTTCACCTTCTCTGAGCATAGTGAGCAGACAGGCGGGTTTGGCGCCACTCTGACTGGAAATCCATCGAGCAAAGCAACCATCCTTGCCGCCACTCCAGGAAGTGGCAAAAAGAGATCTTGAAGAGGGCAATGAAGCCTGGGGAGAAATATTCATTACTGCGCCTGAATCGTTTGAATGGTGATGCCCTGTGCCCGGAGAAATCGTTCACAGCCACGGACAAAGTCCAGAGCCCGGGGACCATCGCCATGTATGCACAGGGTCTCGGCCTGGATAGCAATTGTCCGGCCATCCACTGACGTCACTTGTTTGTGTAATACCATGTCTCTGATCTGGTCGAGGGACTTTTGCTGGTCTTCAATCATTGCGCCGTCCTGATCTCTGGGGGTTAGCTGGCCAGTAATCTGGTAGCTGCGGTCGGCAAAGACTTCGCTGGCGGTCTTCAGGCCAATGGCTTCAGCCTGAGATATAAGGCAACTACCGGCTAACCCATAGAGAATCAGTTCCTGATTAAATTGATAAACCGCTTCGGCTATGGCTTTGGCAAGGTCCGGGTTACGGGCGGCCATATTGTACAGAGCTCCGTGAGGTTTGACATGGTGAAGTTGACCGCCTTGTGCCGTCACAAAAGCGCTTAATGCGCCTGTCTGGTAAAGTGTCAGGTTATAGGCATCTTCGGGGCTGATGTGCATGTTTCTGCGACCAAAGCCCTGAAGGTCTGGTAAACCGGGATGAGCACCGACGGCAACACTGTGTTCCAAAGCCAGTTTTACCGTGTTGGCCATGATATTCGGATCACCCCCATGAAAGCCGCAGGCAATGTTGGCAGAACTGATATACGGCATGATTCCAGTATCGTTTCCCAGCCTGTACTGGCCAAAGCTTTCACCCATGTCGCAGTTCAGATCCAGTGTCAGAGCTTTATCAGTAATCATTTTGGTTTCGGTTCCAATAATATTCAGCCGCTATGGCCAGACGGTTCAGGCCGATTCTCTGTTTTACCAGTTCCCGTTGTGCTTCTTCCACAGTGACTTCCTGAAAGGTCAGTGTGTCCGATGGCTTCAGCTGGGCGACTCTGGGCAAGTCCGCAGAGATGATGTTCCCGATTTTGGGATATCCGCCAGTGGGCTGACAATCACTCATCAGAATAATGGGTTGACCATCCGGAGGGATCTGAATGGAACCCATGGCTGTCCCCTCTGTGATCAGATTTCCGGGATAGCTGCTTTTGATCTTTTGACCACAGAGACGATAACCCATCCGGTCAGAATCCGGGCGGACAGAGTAGCTCTGGTTCTGGAAAACATTCAGGCTTGGGCCGGAGAACCATGACGTTTGTGGACCCCGGATATAACGAACAGGCTGAACATGTTTCTGATCCTCAAGATACTGTGTAAACCTGTGGCCCACAGCAATATCAGGTTTGAAATTTTTCTTTGCTGCCCAGCTGTTAAAGCCAAGCCGGTCGTTCTCTTTCAGTGCCCGACCGCCAAGGCCACCGATACCAGCTCTCAGATAAGTACTGCAACTTCCCAACACTTCCCGAGCCTGAAAGCCGTTTTTAATCGCCAGATAGCCCCGGCAGCCTGTTCTGAGACTGGCAATTTTCAGTGTTTGCCCTGCTTTAACGGCGGTTACGAAGTTGCTGGCGATGGGATGGGTATCCACGGTGGCATCGGCACTTCCTCCACTAAGACAGATTACAGTGGACTTATGAAATTCCAGAGTGGGTCCTGTCAAAGTGAATTCCAGCAGTGGGGCATTCTCAGGGTTACCCAGTATCAGATTAGCGACTCTGGCTGCCAGGGAGTCCATAGCGCCACAAGTTGATAGGCCCAGGTTCCGGAGGCCATACCTGCCCAGATCCTGGAGGCTGGTCAGCATTCCGGGTTGTTTGACGGTCAGGCTCACCTTTGCGCCTCCATTTCCTGATGCTCTCTGGAGGAAATAGCGGTGAATTTTACTCTGTCACCGGGCTTGAGCAGGGTGGGGTGGTCGTTACTGAAGTCCACCAGAGAAACAGGGGTGTGGCCTATCAGCTGCCAGCCTCCGGGAGTGGAAAGAGGGTAGATACCTGTCTGCTCACCGGCAATGCCAACGGAGCCAGCCGGTATCGACAGACGTGGGTTTTCAAGTCTGTGTATCGATAGTCTTTTATTCATTCCACCCAGAAAGGGAAAACCCGGAGCAAAGCCAAGAAAGTAAACGTCGTAAGTCGCTGAAGTGTGAAGATCAATCACTTTTTCAGTTTTTAAGCGACAGTGTTTGGCTACACGATCCAGGTCCGGAGCAAAGCTGCTTTCGTAGCAGACTGGTATTTCAACAAGATTGCCAACGTTTGTCTGACCCACCTTGAGTGTTTGCAGGAGGTTGAGTATTTTTTCTTTCAAAGCTTCATAAGGTGTTGCTGATTGAATCTGGCAGGGATCGTAATAGACGGTCAAAGTTGTGTAAGCCGGAACTATCTCAATTATTTCAGGGGATGCCGCTTCGAGAACTTGTTTTGCCGCCGTGTGAACGATCAGGTTTATTTTGGGACTGATCCGGTCACCAAAACACAGCATTAGAGCTGAGTCACCCAGAGGGAAGCACTCACAGGGATGGTTCATATTATCGTCATATTCTCAAAGTCTGCAGCCGATTCTAACATAGGATTGGGTTATCAAGCGTTAGTCGTCGGAGAGAGTAAATCTACCAAATGCGAACGTCTGGCATCCAGAGGCTGAAGGCGATGTTGGTCTCGGACGGGTATGAGGCGTATACTGCCGGTTTTGTATTTTCCCTGTCTTACTCTCTGATCCACTTTATATGACTCAGACCATAGAAACAGATGTTGTTGTAATTGGCGGAGGCATTGCCGGTCTCTGGCTGTTCAATACCCTCAATCAGCAAGGCTATAAAGCCCTTCTGCTGGAGAATGCTACCCTCGGCGGTGGTCAGACGATCAAATCCCAGGGGATCGTTCATGGCGGGACCAAGTACACTTTGACCGGCACTCTGACCAAGGCGGCAGAGTGTATTGTCGGCATGCCAGACCGCTGGCGCAAGGCTCTCAGGGGGGAAGGTGAGGTTGATCTGTCGGGAGCCGTTATACTCTCTGAGTTCCAGTATCTATGGTCTCCCGGTGATGTGGGTTCCAGGCTTACTACGTTTTTCGCCAGCAAGGCTTTGCGCGGTCGGGTGGAGCAGTTGAAGAAACCGGAGGATTTTCCTGATATTTTTCGTCATGAAGCGTTTCTGGGCAAAGTCTATCAGCTCAATGAGATCGTGCTGGATATCCGGACGGTCATCGATGCATTGGTGAAAGGTCTGGAAGATCGGATTCTCAAGGTGGACTGGTCTGAAAACACCCGTATTGTCACTGAAGGCAAAAAAATAGATTTCATCGAGCATACCTTTGGAGGCAAAACCCTGCAAATCAGGGCCAGCAAGTTTGTTACCACGGCGGGCGAAGGCACAGAGGACCTGATAAAACTCTGGGGACTCTCCCGGCCAGAGATGCAGAGAAGGCCGCTTCATATGGTTATGGTTCGGCATCGTCATCCTGAGCCGCTCTTCGCGCATTGTCTGGGTACTAAACCCGT
Source organism: Endozoicomonas sp. ALD068 (assembly GCF_049310145.1). NCBI lineage: Bacteria > Pseudomonadati > Pseudomonadota > Gammaproteobacteria > Oceanospirillales > Endozoicomonadaceae > Endozoicomonas > Endozoicomonas sp. ALD068. Next base: position 3,622,336 of record NZ_JBLYNU010000004.1, on the reverse strand, counting down.
TCCAAGAATAACAGTCACCAGCCATCCGGATGGTGAAGGCAGCTGGGTCTGGTATCTGGGGGGCGAAATTGCGGAAGACGGGATGGAACGCACACCGGAACAACAGATCCGGGTGGCCCGGCGTGAGCTGACTGCATTATTGCCATGGGTTAATCTGGACGATGCCCAATGGGCGACGATGTTTGTAAACCGGGCCGAACCCAGACAGAGCAGACTGCTGAGACCGGATGCCGCATTCATTCATGAGATAGAAAACGGCATTGTTTCCTGGCCGACCAAGCTGGCGCTGGCACCCAACCTTTCTGATGAGGTCATTAAAGTGCTGAACAGGCAGCAACTCTCGCCTTCTGGCAATGAAGGCTTTGCTTTGCCAGAGGATGTTCAGCATCCTGAAATCTGCCAACCCTTCTGGAGCGGGGCATTTGTCGATCATGACTGATTACCGACTTGAGACAAGAACCATTGCAGGTACCGATATCCGGGTTTCTCCCATCGGTTTCGGAACCGTAAAGCTGGGCAGGGATCAGGGCGTAAAATACCCATCCGGATTCAGGATTCCGGATGATAGCGAGGCCAGAGAGCTTCTGAAACTGGCACAAACCCTGGGTATTAATCTGCTGGACACAGCACCAGCCTACGGCACCAGTGAAGAAAGATTGGGGTCTTTGTTAAAAGGTCAGAGAGACAACTGGGTTATCTGCAGTAAAGTCGGAGAAGAGTTTGAGAACGGTGAGTCTCGTTTTGATTTCACACCGGAACATATTCGCTTCAGCATCGAGAGAAGTCTGAAACGGCTGAATACTGATTGGATTGAAATGGTGCTGGTCCATTCCTATGGTGATGACGTCAATATTATTCAGCAATATGGCTGTCTGGAAGTACTGGAAGCGTTAAAAAAAGAGGGCAAGATTCTGGCGTCAGGCATGTCTACCAAAACTGTTGAAGGCGGCATTATGGCGCTGGAAAAGTCGGATATCGCCATGGTGACTTATAACTTGAAGGAGCAGGCTGAGAAACCGGTACTTGATTACGCTCTCCGGAACGATAAGGGCATTCTGATCAAGAAAGCTCTGGCCAGTGGGCATGTTTGTCTGGAAGGTGAAGATCCGGTGGAGAAAAGCATGGAGTTGGTTTTCTCTCATCCTGCGACCTCGGCGGCAGTGATTGGCACTATTAATCCGTTACACCTCAAGAGTAATGCAGAGTCGTGCGCCAGAGTCATCAGACTTCTTGAGAGCTGATTCTCTGGCGGCCAGGTTAGAGAAAAAAGGTTTTTATTGGCGCGGGGTTGTGATGTTTTCATAGGCCGCATTCATCGCTTCAGCAGGTGTCAGTGACCGGTTTTCTGCAATGAATCCAGCTGCATGCTGACACAGGGATGCGTACTGGTCAAAGCTCCAGCCTGCGTCTCTGTAAGCTGAAAAATCTTTACCCATAAGGTTAACTAACTCTCGTGAATTGCAGAAAGTCTGCAGTTCCTTCAGATAATCACCTAGTAGGCCTGCTTCACGTGACAGCTCTGGCCTCTCTTTTTTCAGGGCTGCAAGAGAAGCATCGAAAGGAATGGCGGGTGCTACTCTTCCAGGTGGCTTATGAGCTGCTTTGGCTTCAGGTTGAACCCTGTTTTCCTGAGCCGGTATAGATTGACTGACCGGTTGGCGCTTGCTGGAAGTTTGCTTGCTACTGAATGAATCTTTGCTAACAGGGTCTGAATGAATTCTTTCCTTGATACTCTCTCGGTATTCAGTGTTCAGGAAATGACCCTCTCCTTTCATGGCGTAGTTACGGTGCAGGCTTTTGAGGTCTTTTTGCGTAGCTTCTAAAATTCCCTGAACCTCATTTAAAGCACTCGCGATCTTGCTTTTTGTTTCAGGGGGTAATTGTTGACTCTTCATAGTTCTGTTCAGATTTTGCTTAATTTGGTGAGCCTGTTCAAAGCATTGGCAGGTCAGAATAGTCTGGGCCTGAATAGCAGAATATCGATTGTTGGGAGAAGAATATCCTTTTGAGTTGGGTAGTTCTTCCACCAGGCATTCAGTCAGTGCGGGATAAGATTTAAGCTGATCTCGAATAGAGTCAGGATAAGTGGAGTAATTCAGTTCTTGCCGCTCAGCCCTTAACGGTGCCATGCACTTATCCAGTGCATCTCTGAAAGACTGACCATGATCTGTGGTATTTTTTAGTGGCTGAGCGTTATCTCTTGCTTTCGACAGCATCATAGAAAGACCGGCCTCCTTGAATGCTTTTTGAACATGAGGTTGCAAGGCTGCTTGTCCGGATTTTCTGGTCAGGTTAGCCAACAGGTCTTCCAATTCACCCTTGTTTTTGGCGTGCTTGTCAATCACTTTCTGAACAGACTCAGAACTGCCATTTTTGTTGTTTACTGCTTTTTTGACATCATCCATTGCCACCATAAACGCTTTGACGGCTTTCTTCTCAGTGGCTTTCTTTTCTTTCGCTGCGGCTTTATCAGAATTGCTGACACAGCGGGAGAAGAGGCTTTTTATCGGTAGTTTCTTGCCTTTCCCGTTTTGAGGGACGGTATTTTCGATGGAGTATACTGAAGAGCCTTTATGGCGTCCCCTGGGTTTATCAACTTTCTGTTGAGCATGTTCAGACCATGTCGGGCTGATAGAAATCTTTTCGCCGCCGTTGATAATACCCATTACTCTATCCCTGAATCTTTGAGTGCTTTCAACTTATTATAGAGGGCGAAGTTCTGGAGAGTGGCTAGCCTTGGGTTTTGAAGAAGATAGCCGCTAACTGTCGAAAAGTTGGCGGCAATACTGTTGTTTTATGATAAAAGTATCAAGTGATAAAAGTATCAAGCAGACTCTTTAGATTTGTCCTTCCTGATCTTTTCAACAATGGCTGTTGTCGAACAGTTATCCAGGAACGCCAGAACCTTCACCTCGCCGCCGTATTCGTAGACGATAGGAGCACCGACCACTTCATCAATGGTGTAGTCACCGCCTTTTACCAGAACGTCAGGTTTAACCATTCTGAGCAGGTTTTCAGGTGTATCTTCTTCGAAGCATACGACCCAGTCCACAGCTTCAAGGCCTGCCAGTACCGCCATTCTGCGATCTTCCGAGTTAATGGGGCGGCCTTCACCTTTCAATCTTTTTACAGAAGCATCGCTGTTGATAGCCAGTACCAGCCTGTCACCCTGCTTTCGGGCTTGCTCCAGATAACCCACGTGGCCGGCATGAACAATGTCGAAGCAGCCGTTGGTGAAGACGATCTTTTCGCCATGGGCCCGGGAGTCTTCCAGTGCAATCTTGAGCTGATCCGGGGTCACAACGCCACGCTCTGCGCCCAGTTCTCTGTTCACCTCACGGCGCAGCTCTGGCATGCTGACCGTTGCAGTCCCCAGCTTGGCAACCACAATACCGGCTGCAATATTGGCCAGAGCGGCTGCTTTGGGCAGTTCAGCCCCCGCTGCAAGTGCAGTGGCCAGAGTGGAAATTACGGTGTCTCCGGCGCCGGTCACATCAAAGACTTCACGGGCTCTGGCTGGCAGGTGCAGTTCCTTTTCGTCTCTGCGAATCAGGGTCATGCCGTGCTCACTGCGAGTGATCAGCATGGCGTCAAGCTCCAGCTCGTCCAGTAACTGGTGACCTTTGGTGATCAGCTCCTGCTCATCTGCGCAGCGGCCGACAACGGCTTCAAATTCTTGCAGGTTCGGAGTAATGATCGTAGCACCACGGTAACGCTCAAAGTTTGTACCTTTTGGGTCAACAAGGACCGGAACGCCTTTTGTACGTGCCAGTTTGATCAGCTGCTGGTGGTTCTGCAGGGTACCCTTGTTGTAATCAGAAAGAATGACAGCCCCTATGTTATTCAGCAAATTGGCTGCTTTTTCTTCGAGAATATCGCTGCTGAGAACGGAGAAAGGTTCTTCCTGATCCAGGCGAATGAGTTGCTGATGCTGGCTGATGACCCTGAGTTTGGTGATGGTAGGCATATCTTTCAGCCGGGCAAAATCGCAATAGACTCCGGCCGCTTCAAGACGGGTCTGCAGGGAGTCGGCTGCTTCATCATCTCCGGTAGCAGCTATCAGCCAGGTCGGGGCGCCCAGAGAGGCAATGTTAAGGGCTACGTTGCCAGCGCCGCCGGGGCGATCTTCTATATTGGTGACGCGAACAACAGGTACTGGTGCTTCAGGGGAGATTCTGGAGGTGCCGCCGTGCCAGTATCGATCCAGCATGACATCGCCGATCACCAGAACCCTGGCTTCATTAAATCGTGGCAGAGTCAGTTTCATTCAGTGTCTTCCGCTTCGGTATCTTGGGAGGCCTGCCAAGTAAGTTGGCCCAGTTTCCGGTAGGTTTACCACGAAATCATCTTGATGGGTAATCATGGTAAAACCTCAGCTTTTTTAAAGCGTTCAATGTTGTAATGGCTGCGAAGAAGCCAAAGGTATCACCTCTACGGCTTCTTCCTGCTCTTCCTGGAACTGCATCTGATGCAGTTTGGCATAATGACCTTCTCTGGCCAGTAGTTCGGAATGAGTGCCGCTCTCTACAATTTCGCCTTTATCCACCACAATGATACGGTCAGCATTCTCGATGGTGGAAAGTCGGTGAGCAATGACCAGCGTTGTTCGATTCTTCATGACTTCATCCAGGGCCGCCTGGATATGACGCTCGGATTCGGTATCCAGGGCCGAAGTGGCTTCATCAAGAATCAGAATGGGAGCGTCCTTCAGAATAGCCCTGGCTATGGCCAAACGCTGCCGCTGGCCACCCGAGAGCAGCACGCCATCTTCACCAACCAGCGTGTTCATGCCCTGAGCCATATTCTTGATGAATTCATTGGCATGGGCGGCTTCAGCAGCCAGGTGAATGTCAGAATCATCTTTGTCGCGCAGGTCTCCATAGGCAATGTTGCGAGCCACTGTATCATTAAACAGAGTGACATTCTGATCTACCAGAGCGATATGACTGCGAAGGTTCTTCAGGCTGTAATCATCAATGGGCGTATCATCCAGAAGAATTTGACCCTGTCCATAGGTGTAGAAACGGGGAACCAGGTTGACCAGTGTTGTTTTTCCCGATCCCGAGCGGCCCACCAGAGCAATAGTCTCACCCGGATTAACAGTGAAGTTAATATTGTTCAGGGCGGGTTTGTCAGTATTCTGATATGTGAAAAACAAGTTTCGAAACTCCAGCTTGCCTGCAACTGTTTCCTTTTCAAAGGTGCCGTTATCAGGTTCGGAAGGCTGGTCAGCCATTTCAAAAATGCTCTCTGCTGCGGCAATACCTTTTTGTATGTTGGCGTTTACTTCGCTCAGCTGACGAATAGGCTTTGGCAGCAGTGCCGCAGCCGTGACAAAACTCACCAGAGAAGCGGTGGTTGCATCTCCTTTTAGCCACAGCACCAGGAAGAACAGAATAGCGAGGGCTGTATTAACCAGGAATTGCAGGGTGGGCGTATGGACAGCGGAAGCCTTGACCATTTTCAGCCCCTGACGGGTATTGCGATCACTGGCATCAAAAAAGCGGCTGGTTTCATAACTCTCACCACCAAAGCCTCTGACTACCCGATAACCATTGATCGATTCCGAACTGACGTGGGTCAGATCCCCCATGGATGTCTGAATCTTCGAACTCAGCTTACGGAAACGTTTGCTGGCGGCACTGACCACCAGGGCAATGATGGGAGCAACGCCGATGAATACCAGGGTAAGCTTCCAGTTGGTCAGGATCAGATACCCGAACAGGAAAACAACGGTCAGGCCTTCCCGCACAATAACCTTGACGGCATCGGTTGCTGCCGAGGTCACCATACCCACGTTGTAGGTGATTCTGGCAATCAGGTGCCCGGAGTTGTTGTTGTCAAAGTAGTTATTGGGCAACTGAATCATTCGGTTAAACATCAGGCAGCGCAGGTCGTGCACAACCGATAGGGACACCTTGGCCAGGAAGTAGTTACCCAGAAAGGAACCAATCCCCCTGAATATGGCAATAGACAACATGACGATAGGAATCAGGGCCACCGAAGTCATGATAGAAGCGGGAAGAAAACTCCCAAGGTCTCTGTCAATAGTGGCAAAGCTGCCTTCGAGCGCTTCAACAAAATATTCCAGCAAACGGGCAAAAGCTGGCTGGCTGAGCGCAAACATGACATAGCCCAGTATACTGAGGGCAAAAAAGCCCGAGTAGGGCTTTACATAGCTGAGAAGGCGCAGGTAAATCTGCAGGCTTCCCGACTTGGCGTGTTCCGACATGGCCACTGTAATCAGTTAAAAATGAGGGGCCTATTCTGGATGAATCTGGCTGTGGGCTCAATGGATAGAGCCTCTAAAACCATGATTTTTACCGTAAAATGACGTTCTTGGTAAAGCTCTACCTTGCGTTGCCCTCCTTTACCCGGATCAAAGCGGCTTTATGAATGTTTCGTGCTAGGGTATGATTGGCCGCTTTTTTTATTGTGGAAATAATGAGTACTCAACAGACATGAGTGGTATGCAGCGATTATCTTCCACGGCTTATCAGGCCCTGATCGAAGGGGCTGAGGTGATAGAGCAGGACCATTTTGGCGACAAGGTTCTGAAACTGAAAGATAAGACTTTTCTGAAACTGTTTCGGGTTAAAAGCACTATCAGCTCGGCGTGGTTTAAGCCATATTCTGTCCGGTTCGCCAGAAATGCCTCGGAACTCGTGACCCGTGGCATTCAAACGGTTGACATTATTAGCTGCTACCGTCTTGGAAGATATAAAAAAACAGCTGTCCATTATCGGCCATTGCCGGGTCGGACCCTCAGGCAGGTTTTCCCTGCTCTGGATGAAGATGGAACCAGAGTTCTGGCCGAGCAGTTAGCCCGATATATTGCGCAGCTGCATAAACAGGGCGTCTATTTTCGCTCCCTGCACATGGGTAATATTCTCAAGTTGCCCGACGGTGCTCTTGGGCTGATAGACATTGCCGATATGCGCTTTAGCCGGAGTCCTCTGAAAGAAGCGTTAAGGCTGAGGAATTTACATCATCTGGCTCGTTATGAGCAGGATGTTCAGTATCTGATTAAGGACCAGACATTTTGTTCCACCTACGCCAGGCTGGCGGATTTGGATGTGGACAAGGTCGAAGCTGTAATGAAGCACACCTGAAAGATTTTAAGAGAGAAAGACAGTGATAGAAAAGTTACGCAATATTGCCATCATCGCACACGTTGACCATGGTAAAACCACCCTGGTTGACAAGCTGCTTCAGCAGTCCGGAACTCTGGGTCGAAAAGATCAGGGTGCCGAACGGATCATGGATTCCAATGACCAGGAGAAGGAGCGGGGCATTACCATCCTGGCCAAGAACACCGCCATCAACTGGCAGGACTACCACATTAATATTGTGGACACACCCGGACACGCCGACTTCGGTGGTGAGGTGGAACGTGTTATGTCCATGGTGGATTCGGTTCTGCTGCTGGTGGATGCGGTTGACGGTCCTATGCCTCAGACCCGCTTTGTCACCCAGAAAGCTTTTGAGCAGGGTCTGCGCCCTATCGTTGTTATCAACAAGATTGACCGTCCTGGTGCTCGTCCGGACTGGGTCATGGATGAAGTCTTTGATCTGTTTGATCGTCTCGGTGCTACCGAAGAGCAGCTGGATTTTCCGGTTATTTACGCTTCTGCACTGAATGGTATTGCCGGTGATGATCCTGAAAACATGGCACAAGATATGACGCCACTGTTTGAAATGATCGTCAATAATGTCCCTTCTCCCAAGGTGGATGTCGATGCGCCTTTCCAGATGCAGATATCTGCCCTGGACTACAGCAGCTTTCTGGGAGTTATCGGTATTGGTCGTATCACCCGTGGTGTTCTCAAGCCCTCAACTCCGATTCGCTTGATTGGTGCCGATGGCAATGAGCGCAATGCCAAGATCCTCAAGGTTATGGGGCACCTGGGTCTGGAACGTGTAGACGTGGAAGAGGCTCGTGCTGGCGATATCGTTTGTGTAACGGGTATCGACAAGCTGAACATATCAGACACCCTGTGTGATCCAAATCACGTTGAAGCGCTGCCAGCACTGACGGTGGATGAGCCAACCGTGAGCATGACCTTCCAGGTCAATGATTCTCCTTTTGCAGGTCAGGATGGCAAGTATGTGACCTCCCGTAATATCAAAGAGCGTCTGGATCGCGAACTGCTGCATAACGTAGCGCTGCGTGTTGAGCAGGGTGATGATGCTGACAAGTTCAAGGTGTCTGGTCGTGGTGAACTGCATCTGTCGGTTCTGATCGAAACCATGCGCCGTGAAGGTTTTGAGCTGGGGGTTTCCCGTCCAGAGGTTGTCATCAAGGAGATTGACGGCGTTTTGCAGGAGCCTTACGAACAGGTTGTTGTGGATGTTGAGGAAGAACATCAGGGCTCTCTGATGGAAGAGATGGGACACCGTAAGGCAGAACTGACCAACATGGTACCAGACGGCAAGGGCCGTATTCGCCTGGAGTTCATCATGCCTGCCCGTGGTCTGATCGGTTTTCGTTCCCAGTTTCTGACCATGACTTCTGGTAGCGGTATTCTGACCAATGTCTTTGATCACTACGGTGACGTGAAAGATGGCGAAGTGACTCACCGCAAGAACGGTGTTCTGGTTTCTATGGTGAATGGTAAGGTGCTGGGCTATGCGCTCTGGAACTTACAGGATCGTGGTCGTTTGTTCCTGAACCCGAACGTTGACGTTTATGAAGGTCAGATCATTGGTCTGCATAATCGTGACAATGACCTGGTGGTTAACCCGACCAAGGGTAAACAGCTGACGAACGTTCGTGCTTCCGGCTCTGACGAAAACATTCAACTGACACCGCCTATCCGACATAGCCTGGAACAGGCCCTGGAATTTATCGACGATGACGAGCTGGTGGAAGTTACACCTGACAATATCCGTCTGCGCAAGAAATTCCTGAAGGAGCATGAGCGCAAGCGCGCCAGCCGCAGTAAATAATTGAGTGGCTGTTCTGACCGGGGGCAGCGCCCCGGTCAGTATTTTGGTGAAGCAAAAACCTGGGCCCAGTATTTTCTGGATCGGCCGGAGGGATTCTCTACAAAGCTGACTCCCATCTCGGTGACATCAGGCGACATGATATTTTTACAATGCCCCGGACTGTTCATCCAGGTTTTTAACACAGCGTCCAGGTTGTGTTGGCCTACGGCAACGTTTTCGGCAAGAGCTGACCAGCGATAACCCTGTGCTTCAATTCGTTGATTGATTTCACTGCCACCTGAACCTACATGGCTCATAAAATTTTTATTGGCCATATCCGTTGCGTGTCTGAAGGCCGCTGCTTCAAGAGAGTAGTTCCAGCGCAAACGTCCGACTGCACGCATGACGGTATTGCCACAGACCTGCGGTTTAGAGCGTATAGCATTGACAGCGGTTAGCACCTGATTTGCAAAGCCCTGGGTGGGTTGGTCCAGGACCTCGTTGTACCAATGAGAATGAGTCCAGCGAGAGTCAGACCAACGTGATCTCAGGTAGCTGTCCACTTTGAAAGTGAGATATTTCCAGGCTTCACGACTTTTCTCCGGAATTGTATCAACGTAGCCAACCAGTTCCTCAGGCAGATCTTTAGAGTTTCCTATCACCCCTGTGCCATCGAGACGGGCCATCATTGGCAGGTTAGGAGCAATAACTTCTTTCCAGAAGTCTTGTGAATAAGCGTTAATGGTTTCCCATTTCTGGTAAATGACTGCAGAGGCAGCACCAAGAATACCCAGTTTGAAGGCACCTTTTGCACAGCTTGCACAAAAACGAGTCATGGCTCCTTTTCGATATTCGCTTGCGGCTTCGTTTCTGTAATGCTCGACATCTTGTTTCATTTTTTCTCTGGCGAATTTTCTTTTTCTGGCCTCTTTTATTTCGCGCTCCATCTCCTCCCAACTGGGTTGGTGGCGGACATTTCTGACGCCAAATTGGAGCGCAGAGAAAAAGTAAGGTGGTATATCACCGCTGCTACCAGCGAAGATCTCAAGTGTTCTGGCAGGTCGGTTGATCATTGCATTCAGCGAGTCTTCAGCAAGAGCTGCCCCGGGTGTCTGATGGGGTTGCAGATTGAAGACAATGGGCTGCACATGACCAGGAGTGTCATTAACGCCGGGGGTCAGGAAAAGGCTTATATCTGCTGTGATTAAGGCTGAGAAAAGAGTTTCAGGCTCTTCTGACAATGAAATGATGTTTTCCTCGATTTCATAGCTGCCATCTTCAAAGCCTGAGAAGAATTGAATAGCAATCGATCCATCCGCCAACGGCGTTATTGTCAGTATTCTTTTCTTCAGAAGAATGGCCAGTTGAGTGTTCAGATGGTTGATAGGCATACCCGGTGTCGCACCTTCAGGTATGACCGTGCTGTGACTTTCAAGATAGAGATGCAGGGCAGCCGCATTAATTGGCTGATCGTCCGGGTAGTTAAGGTACTCTGCCGACTGCCTGTAGAGTTGGCTGAGTTCCTGTTCACTGAGAAGGCTCATGATGGAGCGGGCCCAGCAACTTCCCTGATCTGCATTTTTGTTACACTTTTCAGGCATTTGATAATTGTGGCTTGAGAGGTGTCTGTTCAGCTCCTCAGAATTATCCACCGGGAAGGGCTCCACCACTGCAGCATGGCAAAAACCCATGGCGGTGGAGAACGCCAAAGCTATGATCAATGGATTAATGGACCTGTGAAAAAATGGCTTGTTCATCGACTACTGCTCGCTGTTTCAACGTTATACATAGGCACTCCCTGCCTTTCATATCAGCTATGAAACTTAGATAGCCAAGAGGCGTAAAAGTTCCTCAGAAGCCGTGACAATGCTTGGAAAACCTTGGTTTTTAAGAGTATTGTAGAGTGCTGGGAGCCTGTCTGATTTAAGTTTTCGGCAGTGTCCCAGAGACAAGAGGTGGATCAGATGCTCTGTTTGCTCAGCTGACTGACTTCGCTTGATTCAGTGACTTCTGAAGGAAGGAACATGCGCACGCTTTACCCGGCTATAAAGCCATACTCTGTTTTCAAACTGGCTGTAGATACCGTTCATCAACTTTATGTGGAAGAGTGCGGGAGTCCAGATGGTATTCCCGTGTTGTTTGTCCACGGCGGGCCCGGGGTGGGTACTTCAGAAAAATCGCGGCGATTCTTTGATCCCGAGAAATATAGAATCATCCTTTTTGATCAGCGAGGCTGTGGTCGGTCGCTGCCCCATGCTGAGCTGGAAGGGAATACCACCCAGAATCTGATTGCTGATATGGAGCAGATTCGACAACATTTGGGTATTGAAAAATGGCTTCTTTTTGGCGGCTCCTGGGGCTCAACCCTCTCTCTGCTCTACGCTCAGGCTCACCCTAAAAGGGTTATGGCCATGGTGCTCAGGGGGATTTTTCTGTCCCGACAGAAGGACTTTGACTGGCTCTACACCAAGCAGGGAGCCGGCAGAGTGTTTCCGGATCACTGGAAGCACTTTGAAGAAATTATTCCGGAAAGTGAGCGAGGTAATATGCTGGAAGCTTATTACAATCGCCTGACCGGTGATGATGAGCTGGCACAGATGAATGCCGCCAAGCACTGGGCATTATGGGAAGGGAGGATCAGCACATTGAAGCCCTGTCCTGATGCTGAAGAATTTTGCAGCGAACCACATAACGCAAAAGCCATATCCCGGCTTGAAGCTCATTACTTCATGAATGACAGCTTTATTGAACCTCATCAGATTATTCGTGACATGAAATACATTGACCAGATTCCGGGCATTATTGTCCATGGTCGATACGATATGATCTGCCCTTTGGATAACGCTCAGGTGTTAGCTGATCACTGGACAGAAGCAGAGCTTCAGGTGATCAGGGAGGCAGGTCATTCGTCCTCCGAGCCAGGTATTGTCGATGCACTGGTAATTGCCACCGATAAGTTGGCGGAAAAATTCGGTTAATTTCACATGGGTTCCAGTGATTTTCTTCCCAGCCCTGGCACTAGGAGCCTGACCGAGAATAGACTGCCCTACTGCGGCGGCAGCAAATTGGTCTGAAAATCCGCTTTTGTTCGTCAAATAGCTCGCTATTCTCCTCACAAAACCGAATTTTCATCCTCAATTTTCTGCCGTCCTCGCTACGGGCGCTATTCTCGGTCAGGCTCCTAGCCTGGGCGACCTTTTATACAGACTTCCGGAGTAGGATAACCCATGCGTGGATTAATCCAGCGAGTTCAGTTTGCCAATGTAAAAGTGAACGGTGAAACCGTAGGCCAGATTGCAGAAGGTCTTTTGCTATTGCTGGGCATAGAAAAGGACGATGATCAGGCAAAAGCGGATAAGTTACTGGATAAAGTGCTCAAATACAGGGTTTTCAGTGATCAGGATGGAAAAATGAATCTGGGTTTGAAAGACACTGGAGGTGGGTTGCTGGTGGTCTCACAGTTCACGCTTGTCGCCGACACACGCAAAGGACTCCGTCCCAGCTTCAGTTCCGGGGCTTCTCCTGAACATGGTGAACAGCTGTATGATTATTTTGTCGAGCGTGCCCAAACTCTTCATCACGATGTCGCAACGGGTCGTTTTGGTGCCGACATGAAAGTCTCTTTGTTGAATGATGGGCCGGTTACTTTCAATCTCGAAGTCTGAAGTATTATTCGATGGAAAAACGCCAGAAGGGTTAATCTCCCGGCAGCCAGTCGTCATCGGTGATTTGCTCGAAAGTCCATGGGCATTGTTCGGGGAAGCTGTCTTTGTTCAGGCGACTGGCCTCAGTGCGAATGTAATGGTTCATTTGTTTGATGGCATCTTTTTTGGCATGCGGATAAACCTCGGCCAGCAGGTCATTAACTTTGGGTTGCAGGCAGGGATTTTTCTGTATGTGGCGTCCAATTTGTGTTCTTGAATTATTGATACTTGGCATCCAGGTATGGATCACTTTATCTTTAACCCAAGGGTCTTTCAGTACCTGTTTCTGATAGTCGTATTTGAGAAGATGCACTAGCAATATGATCAAGTGGGAACCTAACTCGTCGGCAATATTGCCCATCTGTATATCTATCGCCTCCAAAAGATTAGGGACGTCAAGCTGATCAAATTGCCCCTGGGCCAGAAGTTCCCGTTGCTGGCCAAGCCATTGGGTGTAATCGGTTTCGTAAAGATTTTCCATAAAATACCTCCATTTGCCTTACCACTGTAGGCAAAAAACAGAAGGGAATCAAAATGAACTCCCAAGGTTTAGATGCCTTTGCGGAGGGGGACAAAAGAAGGAGCATTGCCAAAGACCGTTTTATCATCAAGACTCAAGAGCATCAGATCCAGCTATCTGGATTTTCTCGCTGAAAAAGGTGGAGAAATGGCTCGTAAACTGTTTTTCTGGGTTGCCGTTGGCGGAATGCTGATCACCTTGCTTCTGTCGTTTTTCTGGCCCGGGATACTTTGGCTGTTTGTTTTTCTGGTGCCTTACACTCTGGTCGGGATTTTTGATCTGACCTGCACCAATCATAACGTTTTGAAAAATTATCCTGTCATTGGCCATATGCGCTACGCGCTGGAGTTTATCAGTCCCGAGATTCATCAATACTTTATCGAGTCAAATCAGAGCGGCAAACCTTTTAATCGTGAAATCCGAAATATGGTGTATTCAAGAGCCAAGGGCGTTTCTGATACCCAACCTTTTGGCACCCAGTTTGAATTGACCGATTGCGGCTACCATCGGGCCAATCATTCCCTGACCCCCAAAGAGGTGGATGCCAGCCATGGAAGAATACTGATCGGTGAACATTCCTGCTCACAACCTTATCTGGCGTCAAGGCTGAATATTTCCGGCATGAGCTTTGGCGCCCTGAGTGCCAATGCCATTAGAGCAATGAATGCGGGCGCACGCAGGGGAGACTTTGCTCACAATACGGGAGAAGGCGGGTTAAGCCGACACCATCTGGCAGAAGGAGGGGATCTGGTCTGGCAGATCGGCACAGGTTACTTTGGTTGTCGTACACAAGAAGGTGGCTTCGACGAAAAAGGTTTTGCTGAAAAAGTAAAGCATGAAGCCGTGAAGATGGTTGAGGTCAAATTATCCCAGGGAGCCAAACCGTCCCATGGTGGCGTGCTACCCGCCGTTAAAGTCTCAAAAGAAATTGCTGAAGCCAGAGGTGTTCCTGAGGGAGAGGCCGTCATTTCTCCTCCCGCGCATTCGGCTTTTTCAACGCCTAAAGAGCTGATTTTATTTATTGATCATCTCAGGGGTATTGCCAGTAAGCCAGTAGGCTTTAAGCTCTGTCTGGGCAACAAAGTGGAGTTTATGGGGATCTGTAAAGCCATGCTGGAAACCGGTTTGGCACCGGATTTTATTACGGTTGATGGCGCAGAGGGAGGCACAGGTGCAGCCCCGGTGGAGTATACTGATCGGCTGGGAATGCCGTTGAATGAAGCCCTGGTCTTTGTGAACAACTGCCTGACGGGTGCAGGTCTGAGAGAGAAAGTAAAGATCATTGCCAGCGGCAAGGTAGCCTCGGGTTTTGATATGGTGACAAAGATTGCTTTGGGTGCTGACCTGTGTAACTCAGCCAGAGCCATGATGTTTGCTGTGGGATGTATTCAGGCATTGAAGTGCAACACCAATCAATGCCCGACCGGAGTGACCACTCAGGACCCGGTCAGAGGCAGTGCCGTCAACATCGCTGAAAAACAGATCCGGGTAGCAAATTATCACCATGTGACGGTGGCCAGTTTTCTCGATATTGTTGGAGCAATGGGGCTGGAAAGCCCGGAACAGTTGAATGCGAGGCATATCTTCCGACGTCTCGCCGATCAGACAGAAGCTTCTTACGCAACCATATACCCGGTTCTGGAAACAGGATGCCTGTTGAATCGCGATGATATGGTTGGCTACAGCAACCACTGGGCCCAGGCTTCGGCTGATGAGTTTTTCCCCGGGCTGATTGCCTGAAATAGAAAGCGCCGACATTAAAGTCGGCATTTTCCGGGTTAAACAGGATTACATCTGTTCAACGGTTTCAATGCCCAGCAGGTCAAGGCCTTTCTTGAGGATATGGGCAGTCAGGGCACAGAATTGCAGGCGGCTGCTTTTAACGGGTTCGCTGACGCCTTCTTTGTTAACCGGGCAGTTTTCATAGAAGCTCATGAATGCACCAGACAAGTCGTAGAGGTAGCCGCAAAGTACGTGAGGCGTTCCTTCACGGGCAGCCTGCTCAATGGTTTCGCTGAATTGGTTGAGCTTCAGAGCCAGGTCTCTCTCGGAAGGCTCTTCAACCAGGATGTTACCGGTGAGGTCGGTTTCAGAAACTCCGGCCCTGCGGAAGATGCTTTTAATACGGGTATAGGCGTAGAGCAGGTAAGGCGCAGTGTTGCCTTCGAAGGCCAGCATGGTGTCCCAGTCGAAAACGTAGTCGCTGGTGCGGTTTTTGGACAGGTCAGCGTATTTTACCGAGCCCATGGCAACGGCTTTGATAACCTTGAACTTTTGTTCTTCGTTGAGATCAGAGGCTTTGCTGGCAATCAGTCTGGCTGCACGCTCTTCAGCTTCGTCCAGCAGATCTACCAGTTTGATGGTAGTACCGGCACGGGTTTTGAACGGTTTGCCATCCTTGCCCAGCATCATACCGAATGCATGATGTTCTGTGCGGGTATCTTCATTGACAAAGCCGGCCTTGCGGGCAATGGTGAAGATCTGGTCAAAGTGTTGTCCCTGACGAGCATCAACATAGTAAAGAACACGGTCGGCGTTCAAGGCGTGAGTCCGGTGCCGCAGGGCCGCCAGATCGGTTGTAGAATAGAGAAAGCCGCCGCCAGACTTTTCAACGATGACACCCATCGGGTCGCCGTCTTTGTTCTTGAATTCATCCAGAAAGACCACTTTTGCCCCCTGGTCTTCACTCAACAGGCCTCTGCTGTCCAGTGCATTGATAATGGCAGGCAGGCTGTCATTGTAGGCGCTCTCACCCATAACATCGGATGGCGTCAGGGAAACATTCAATCGCTCGTAGACTTCCTGGTTGTGAGACAGAGTGATATCAACCAGTTTTTTCCAGAGTTTCAGGCAGTGCTCATCGCCAGATTGTAATTCGACAACATATTCACGGGCTTTTGTGGCGAACACTTCGTCATCGTCAAAACGTTTTTTAGCCGCCTTGTAGAAGGCTTCCAGATTTGAAAGCTCCATAGCCTGAGCTTCCTGACTGTCTTGCTCCAGTTCTTCGAGGTGAGCAATCAGCATACCGAACTGAGTCCCCCAGTCTCCCAGGTGGTTCTGGCGAATGACCTTGTGGCCCAGAAATTCCAGGGTTCGAGCGGTGGCATCACCAATGATGGTGGAGCGAATGTGGCCAATGTGCATTTCTTTAGCAACATTAGGCGCGGAGTAATCGACAATCACAGTTTCCGGGCTGTCGACAGAGGCTACACCGGAACGATCGTCTTTTACTGCTTCCTTCAGTCTGGCAGCGAGCCATTCTGGCTTGAGATAGATATTAATGAAGCCGGGTCCGGCAATTTCCGTTTTTTCAGCAATGCCTTCCAGATCCAGGTTTTCTTCTACTTTTTGGGCCAGATCTCGAGGTTTGAGTCCCATTTTCTTGGCTGCTGCCATCACCGCATTGCACTGATAGTCACCAAAGTTGGCCCGTGCGCTCTGACGAACCATCGGAGGGGTGTCTTCTGGGGCTCCGGCGGCGATCAGTGCTTTGATGACTCTGTCTTCAAGCAGTTTAAGAATATTCATGGAAAAAATTCCTTGGTCTGAAACTTGTGTGCGATGATTTTTTTCTCTCTTGGCTGCTCATCGGGAAAAATATTTTGCACTGTCTGCGTCTCATTGTTGATGGTTTTTCAAAATATTTTTCTATCGCTTGGGCGTCTCTAATAGAGCGCCTGTTGACCTTTCCGGTCAGCGGCAGCCTTGTTCTGCAAAAAAGCAGGATGTCGAAAGTGATGGTGACTGAAAAGCAACCTTTCAGCCTTGGCATCGTCGCAATGTGAATGTCAGGCAGCCCGGAAAGTTGCCGCAACAGAGGGCAATATCAGATGCTGACTGAAGCCTTTCAGGACTTGCCGCCTGAGAGGCAGATGAAGTGGCTGATGAGAGTGATTTCATAGCGGGAAATAATAGCGAATAAAACGGCTTTGAGACAATAGCAGTCTTCTTCAATCATGAGAAATGTTGCCACTGTCGAGAAATGTGAAGTCGGGTATCACCATGGTCAGCTGGCTGATTTGTCTACCCCGGCTGCTGCAGAGGCTGATAAACCGGATTTATCGCCATCAATGGGAAAATAAAATAACTGTCTTTTTTCCAAAAAGCGACTAAACATAAGGATTTGAATTCAGACACTTGAATATTCTTCAGATCAGTGAGAGCTTGCGATGTTTTTGAGGACTTTCTGCTTTGCCCTGACTCTATGGCTGGCATTAGCACCTTTAGTTAATGTTTCGGCAGTTAATTTTTTAACCGGACAATATGAATCCAGTTTAATGGGGGCGGCTGCCGAGCATCGTAATTTCGACCTTTACACCAATCAGATGGATGCTGCTTTACAACACAAACTGTCCCGGCTGTTACCCCATCTGCCATTATACGACGGGGCATTTATTATTGATGTAGGATCTGGCACTGGTGCTGTGGCCGCAGCCATTGCCAGGGAAAATCCCGGATTAATGGTTCAGGGGATCGATATTCAGCCTCCGATGATAGCCCATGCCCAAAGTCGATACAGCGCAATAGAAAATCTTCATTTTGAGCAGGGCAGTGGCAATAAACCTTATGGCATGAATGCTGACGCAGTGATAATGGCTGCGGTCCTTCATGAGATCTATTCCTACAACGAAGATTCTCTCGACGCTGTTAAAAATGCTTTAGAGCTTGCCTATCAGACGCTTAAGAAAGGGGGGAGAATCATTATCAAAGATTTTGCCCGACCTGAAGATGATACGAGGCAAGTTCGTTTTTATCACGCAAAATCTGATGTAAAGGACCGACATTGTTTCGCTGAATTTGCACTCGGCTTCTGGCAACATAGCCGGCATGTGCCAATTGGTTCGTATGAGAGTACCGAAGATTATGAATCCGTCGAGACGGATATGGCATCAGCTTATGATTACATGTTCAGAAAGGACTATACGGAAGACTGGCATGCAGAAATTAAAGAACATTACGGATTCATTCATCCCCGCAAACTTATCTTTATGCTGAACGACGTTGGTTTTAAAGTTCATGTAGCTAAGTTTTTTGATAATGAATGGATTTTAGAGCACCGGATTCGTGGAAAAGTGTGGCTTAAGGATGTAAAGACAGGTGAGGACATTCCGATTCCAAAATACGATATGGTCATTGTTGCTTATAAATAAAGAACATTACTGTTCACTTTCCATTTCCCAGAGATTGACCTGGCTGTCTTCAAGGTGGATTCTGCCCGTAAAAAATCCATCGTGGTTATTATGGGCTGCATTGTGGTCGACGATCAGCAGCAGGCTGTCAGGCAGGTATTTTTTTAACATTTCCTGTGCCCGTTGCACCGATGCCTGATCCATCCCGGCGAAAATTTCGTCCAGTATGGCTACTTCGGGGCGCCGGTTAATTACCGAGAGCAGCGCCAGTTTTTTAATCTGGCCACCACTGAGCTGATCTTTCCAGTTGCGTTCGTCGCGAAGCTGTTCTTCCAGAAGGTGCCATTGATCTTCAGGGTAGAAATCGATCTCCTGCAACATGTTGATTAACTCTCTATCTGTCAGGTCGCCTCTGTGTTCTGGCTTTTGAGGATGCGGGTCGTTTGAGTCGGTTTCCAATCTTAACGTGACGAGTTCTCTCAGGGTTGTGTTCGGAGGAATGTAGGTTAACTGTTCGGCATGGAAGACTTCAGGCAACTCGCCATTGGCAGTGGTGTAGGTCACATTACCCGTTGCCCAGATACCGTTGCCGGCTTCTCTTCTGATCTTTGAAAGCAGGCTGCTCTTGCCGCTGCCAGAAGCACCGGAAACCGCATAATAGCCCTTGGGAATGGTCAATGCCTGATCGGTCATCAGCACTCCTTCAGGATGTCCCATGGAGAAGGCGTCCAGACGAATGGCGACCTCATCCCCTTTTTTTGCCCGATAGTCAGGCTGTTTCCAAAGTTCCGCCGGGGGATCGTTTATTTCTGCTCCCAGTGAGTAAATGCTATATAGTGCTTTATCGAAGCTGAGCAGGTTTTCGACGTTATTAGCGTGCCACGAGAAGGCGTCGGAAACACTGTCAGAGGCGAAAAGAAGGGCCTGATAATCGTCGTATGCAACTTCCCCAGTGCTCATCTTTTTGACAATAAAAAGGCTTTTGGCGACGAAGTCGACAAGGCCTTTTGCTATGCTCCAGCTGCCCGAAATCAGCCCTGCTTTAGACTGGCTGGCTTCTGTTTCACGAACTGCCAGCAGCAGCTCAGAATACTTTTCGACCATAAAATCCTTTTTGGCACCGTTGCCAATGGTTCGTGCATTGGTGTTGAAGTCTTTTTTCAACAAGTCGAGTTTAGTGCTCAGGGAATGCCTTTTGGTTTCCAGATCCAGGGCTCCCTGGTTAAGGCTCAGGGTTACGGACTCAGTCATTTTGCTATAGATATCCATGAACACCAGCATATCGGCAGCGCCGCTTTTGACAATAAAAGAAAGGTCATAAAAACCACCGATATAAGCGCGGGCCAGCGAACGCTTCAGTGAGCTACCGGCATTGACGATGTTGTGGATACTGACATCCATTCCGGCAATCAGGGTGTCGAGATTTTTATCCAGATTCAGTCTTATAAAATTCTGGTCATCGAAAAAGAGACTCTCCAGTTCATCTTCTGCAGCTTGCGTCATCAGAATTCTGTAGTAGCTTTCTATCACCGAATCCATCAACCAGTGTCCTACGTATGGCAGGCAGAAATAGCCCACTGACAGACCGGCTTCAACATAACCGGATAAAGCCTCTTCAGGTTTTAGACCGAACCTTGGATTAAAGTTTGACAGACTTGTATGAAGAGACTGGGCCCGGGAAGAGCGCATTTTGGTCAGTCTGGAGCTCATCAGTTGAGAGCCTGCTATAGCAAGAGCCTGCATGTGTGAGAGTCTCTGGATGGTCTGGTGATCCATAATTTCATTCAGGATCTGATCCATTTCAGAAACGACTTCCAAATTGGATTTGTCATTCTCCCGACTGGAGGGTTTCAGAGTGATACACAGATAAGAAAGGGAGCGCTCGTCTTCTGAAAGTGAGGTAAACAGGCAGGTTCCACTCCAGACAGTGCCAGCACTTTCCATTAAATAAGGAACATTGAGTTGAGACACCGCAGAGCTGTACGAGCTGTCAATCAGTGGCAGTCGGCCCAGAGCCGATGAGAAAAAGGGCGTCATTACTTTTAGCTGAGTGACAGCGGATAATGTTGTGGATAAGGGCTCGGTGCCCGTAAGATTACAGGCTGCCATCACTTCATCGACTGCACCGAGAGCCGCTCCTGCAGCCGCTCCCGGCATTCCTCCCAGGATGGCGCCGTTGATGGCTCCCTTTGCGGGTGCGCTGAGGTACTTTTCAAGAAAGTTAAACTGGCCTGAAGCAATCAGTGCGCCACCGACAAAACCACAAAGGTAATTAATAGAGCTGGGCATGGGAGTATTGCTCATGGTAGCGGCTCCCATGACACCGGCACTCATATAATAGGAGGCAGATGTATTGACGTGATTGTAAAGTAAATCCAGGCCAGATAGTGCGACACCGGAAATAACGCCTGCACTCACGGTATAAGGGGTTTGGTCAGGCGAATTGCTCGCAGCTATGCCACCTGCAATACCGCTCAGGACAGGCATTACCAGCCACTGAGAATTATGCAATATCTGATGAGGCTGGTGAGATACCAGATCAGGATAAGAGGGTTGTAATAATTCTGAACAGAAAGCCATTTCATTCATTAATAACAGAATGAATCCCAATACAAAAAATCGCACTCAAAACTCCTTTTACTTCTTAATTCTTCTTTGTGTGTCACTTCAGTGGACTAGATATTAGAGTATGGGGGGGCGGAAAAGTTCCTTCTTTTCTGATAATCAGTGAAGTAGTTTGAAGTGCTTATCTGGAAGGAGGCTACTGCTGTGTGGCGTGCAAGATGCGAAGTATCCGAATAGTGATTCCGCTTTCTTTGTGACTGTCAGCGCTATTGAGGGTGTCGCAAAACTTCAACAGCTCGTTCTCACGCTCTGAAGTCGTCATTCCCGCGAAGGCGGGAATCCAGGGCCAACATTGGGTCTCTGCCTTTTCGGGGATGACAAGGCCAAGGGGGGCACCGGGCAGTATGGTTCTGGTGGTGAGTCAGTGTGGATTCCCGCCTTCGCGGGAATGACGAGAATGAAGCCGTGAATGACGAGAGTAAACTCGTTCTCACGCTGGAGAGAGTTTTGCGACACCCTCTATCAGGCGAGGGTTCTTGACCGCTCAAGAAGGTTCTGTTTCACAGTTTGTAGCTCAGCACCAGACACTTGTGTCCGGCGCTTAGTGTGGAGCGTCAGAATTCAGATCTGATTCCTGAGTCCTAATTGATCAGGATGAGGGTTTAGATAGGTTTGTTCCCGAATGTAATCGTTACCATGATTTTCAATGAAATGGCGTAGCATGGTCATTGGAACCACTAATGGCAATATACCCTGACGGTACTCTTCGACCAGTTTGAGAAACTGGTTTCGCTCTTTGGTATCCACGGTTTTTTTCACATACCCCAGAATGTGCAACATGGTATTGGTGTGGGACTTGCGGTTAGCCCTTTTTTTCAGGGTGTTCATGAATTCTTCGAAGTATTGTGCCAGCAAAGATTCCAGTTCCAGTTTGCCACCTTTGGCAACCAGTTTTCCCAGGGCTGTATAGTCACTGGGGTTGTGAGCCATGATCATATATTTGTGGGCAGAGTGGAAATGAACCACAGCGGCATGACTGGGGTTGTTCAGCACTTCGTTGTGCCAGCGGTGATAGGCATAGACCCGGGTGAAGAAATTTTCCCTTAAAACGGGATCATGGAGTCGGCCTTCTTCCTCTACCGGCAGTAAGGGTTGTGCTGCCATCAGGGCCTTGGCGTAGGCACCGGCTGAACTGACGCCGGAAGGGCAGCCGTTTTCATGGTAGACCTTGACCCTTTCCATACCGCAGCTGGGGGATTTTTGCATCAGGATGTAGCCACTGATATCGGTTAATTCTTTGGCTTTCTTGTAGCCATAATCCGTTAGCTGATCGGTAACGTCGACATCCGGATGGTCTGTACCCACAACCCGAACCTTTTGGATATCCCCAACCAGACGAATTGGCTCTCTGGGGGTGCCGAGTCCGATGGCCACTTCGGGGCAGACTGGCTCGAAGTGGAAGTATTGGCTCAGGGTATTCATGCAGAATGAAGAGCGTTTGTGCCCACCATCGTATCGGACTTTCTGACCCATCAGGCAGGCGCTGATGCCGAGTTTGATGTCTTTTTCAGGTTCTGGAATCGAGACGATAGCCATTTAACTCTTCCTTTCTTATCCCTTTGCTTTCAATGTCACTTATTTTAAGGCAAACCCCCGGGAGCCTGTCGGACCAAGGTTCGACCCGGGCTCCGGAAAGAGCGGCCATCTTTATCTTTTGTAAGCTTCCTGCCAGGTCCGAATAAACGACAGCACGGAAGGCTAACATACTACTGCGTACGTATAAGTCCAACGATTCGGCACTGATAATAACAAAGACCGATAACAACAAAGGCCCAAGTTGCACTCACTTGAGAAACTCCCATATCAATATCGCTGAGAAACCTCCGACTGCCCCAGACACATAATCGGGCAGAGAAAAACCGAATATACTACGAAACAATAAACCGATTAAAAAACTTGCTACCAACATCACTGCAAGGGCAATCAGGCAACGTTTCCAGAGAGGCAATATGGATGAAGCAGTTTTAACATCAGACATGATTATCTTCAAAAGACCATAATCACCCAGTCTAGTAGGCGACCGTCATAACCCGCAAATTCAGAGGCGTTATAAACAGCGTGATTTACGATGCAAAATCGACCTGAAGGGTTGCTCAGACAGGTCAACCATTCGCACAAATCCAACAAAAAAAACTGCCTCGTCCACTGAAATTCATTTCCGAAGGCTCAGGGGCGAGACAGGCTCTTCCGATTTTGTTTATGACTGCTTCAGCGCCTTGAAAGCAGAGAGTACTTTTGCTCTGGATGCTTTGAGGTCAACAATCGGTGCCGGGTAGTTAATCTCATGAGTATTTTTTTGCCAGGGGGCGTGAATCTCCTTACTACTGAGTTTGTCCAGCTGGGGTAGCCAGTGGCGAATAAAATGACCTTGTGAATCAAATTTCTCGGACTGACTGACAGGGTTAAACATTCTGAAATAGGGGGCCGCATCGGTGCCTGTGCTGGCAGACCACTGCCAGCCACCGTTGTTGGCAGACAGATCACCATCAATCAGATGCTGCATAAAGAAGGTTTCCCCGAGGCGCCAGTCAATCATCAGATTTTTGGTCAGGAACATGGCCGTGATCATTCTGAGGCGGTTGTGCATCCAGCCGGTATTCACCAATTGCTTCATGGCTGCATCGACTAATGGAAAGCCGGTCTCACCTTTGCACCAGGCATTGAATGCCTGTTTATCATCATTCCAGGGCAGATGTTCAGTGTCCGTGATGAATGCTCTGCCTCTGGAGAGTCTGGGGAATCCATGCAAAATATGTTTGTAAAACTCCCGCCAGATTAACTCACTCATCCAGCATTGCAGGCCATCACTTCCTGAGTCCATTTCTCCGTTGTTGGCTTGAAGGGCAGCATAAAAACACTGTTTGAGGGAGACTGTTCCTGAAACCAGGTAGGGTGAGAGGGTGCTGGTGGCATCAATACCCGGAAAATCCCGGAACTTTTTATAACCTTCACCGTGAGACTCAATAAATGCTTTGAGCCGGTTTGCTGCTTCCTCCTCACCAGCGGGCCAGAGTTTTTGCAAGCCTTCTACGGGCTTAAACAGATTTTGATAGTCGAAGGTCTCAACTTCAGGCAACTTCAAGGGCTTTTGCTTTTCAGGCGCAGGCAGTGGCTGAATCTGATGCAGGTTAAGGGTTCGATAGAGAGCCTTTTTAAAGGGCGTGAAGACTTTGAAATAATCACCGCTGCCATTCAACAGTTGACCGGGAGGGATCAGGGTCTGGTCAGAAAAGCGCTGGCACTCTAGCTGCTGCCCGATAAATGTTTGCTCTACAGCCTTGTCCCTGTTTTCTTCATTGAGCCCATGTTCGTTATTAAAGCTTATGCCATCGCACTGTAGCTTCCGGGCCATCTGCAACAGTTGTTGGGCACAGTGCTCAAACCTGAGAGACTGGATGACGACCAATGGAATGTTGAGTCTGTTGAGAGACTGCTCCAGTTGTTTGAGATTCTGCATCCAGAACCAGAGCTTGTTCGGGCTGTCATTGTGCTCCTGCCACTGATCCGGGCACAGGCAATAAACAGCTATAACTTCATTTTTGTCTGCGCAGTGGTATAGAGCAGGGTTGTCTCTCACTCTCAGATCGCCTCTGAACCAGACCAGTGTTCGACTCATAGATATGTAGGCTGGAAATCCAGCCCACCTCCGAAATAGGCAAATAAATACTCTCTCTGACTGAGCTGGATTTTCATAGTGTGAATAGCACCTTCAGTTATATTTTTAAGTTATAACTCTGTTACGGACTTTAAAAGGAAGTGGATCATCCCGGGGAAACGTTAAGAACTCTGGCTTAATAGTTGCTAAACAATATTTTAACTTTCTCACTATGCTATCAGGGGAGTTAATAGCATAGATGAGCTAACAGGATGGCTTTAAAAAAAGGTACTACACATGCTCGATACGAGTTCGTTTCCAACAACCCGTTCTGTTGAATATGAGCAGGTTTCTGATGATTATCTGAAGCAGAGACAACTTAAGAAAGGAGCAGCGGGCTGGCTGGTTCTGGCTGGACTCGGGGTTTCTTATGTGATTTCCGGAGATTTTGCCGGTTGGAATTTCGGGCTGGAACAGGGCGGTTTTGGTGGCATGCTCCTGGCCACCCTTGTCATGGCTATTATGTATACCTTTATGGTGTTGTCATTGGCTGAGCTGTCTTCTTCATTACCTACTGCTGGTGGCGGCTACTCCTACGCCCGTCGGGCAATGGGTCCCTGGGGAGGGTATCTGACAGGCACCGCCATACTTCTTGAATATGCGATCGCGCCTGCAGCGATAGCCGTGTTTATAGGCGGGTATGTGAATGAACTTTTTGGTTGGGACGGACCCCTGGTTTACGGTGCCTTCTATGCTGCCTTTATTGGTTTGCACCTTTTGGGGGCCGGAGAAGCTCTGAAAATCATGATGGTGATTACCGGCCTGGCATGTTTAGCCATAGTAGTGTTTATCCTGGGAATGATTCCTGTCTTCAACGTCGACAACCTGTTTGATATCGCCGTGAATGCAGAAGCTACCGGCGCTTCAACTTTCCTGCCCGAAGGTTATGTCGGTATCTGGGCTGCCATCCCATTTGCCATGTGGCTGTTTTTGGCGGTAGAGGGTGTTCCCCTGGCGGCTGAAGAAGCCAGCGATCCCAAGAAGGATATGCCCAGAGGGATTATCACCGCCATGGTCGTTCTGTTGTTGTTTGGAGGGCTGGTACTGGTTCTGGCCCCCGGCGCAGTGGGCGCCGAATACATGAAGGATCATGCTGCTCCACTGGTAGGGGCTCTGCAAGAAGTCTATGGTAAAGACTCTTACATGGCGACCTTTGTAAACTTTGTTGGACTTGCCGGTCTGATCGCGTCCTTCTTTTCTATCATTTACGCTTATTCCCGACAGGTATTCGCCTTGTCCAGAGCCGGCTATTTACCTCGCTTTTTATCAAAAACCGGTGAGCGAAAAGTGCCCACAATGGCCCTGGTCATTCCTGGAATCATTGGTTTCCTGCTGTCATTGACCGGAGAAGGTGATCTGATGATCACTATGGCCGTTTTTGGTGCCACCCTCTCCTACGCCATGATGACGCTGTCTCATATTATCCTGCGAGTTAAAGAGCCAGAGCTGGAACGTCCTTATAAAACGCCGGGTGGCATCATAACGTCAGGCATTGCTTTTGGTCTGGCTATTGTTGCCTTTCTCTCTACCTTTCTGGTGAGCAGCGAAGCCGCTTTCTGGTCTGCGGCTTTCTATGCCGTCATGGTGGCTTATTTCGGTTTATACAGCCGACAGCACCTGGTGGCTAAAGCGCCAGAAGAAGAATTCGAAGCCATTGCCGAAGCTGAGTCTGAGCTGAGCTGAGCTGATTGTTTGGGCACCTTTCTGGTGCCTGACACCTGAAAAGCCTAAGAAAAACGAGTATCAAATATGCACAACCCCAGAGATGTCAAAACCATTGAAGATGCTAAAAAAATTGTTGAAGAGAGGGGACTCTCTCACGTTAAGGTCGGTCTTTTCGATAACGATGGAATCATGCTCGGCAAATACATGAGCAAGGCCAAGTTTTTTTCAGCTCTGGAAAGCGGCTTTGCCTTTTGTGATGTAATCCTCGGCTGGGACAGTAAAGACCAGCTTTATGACAATGTAAAATATACAGGCTGGCATACCGGATACCCTGATGCTCCCGTACGAATCCTGCCCCATTCCTGCCGGGAGATCCCATTTGAAAATGGCATGCTGTTGTTCATTGCCGAATTCAAGGGGCAGTCAGAAGCGCTCTGTCCCCGGGGTACATTGAGAAGGGTCATTGAGAAAGCAGCTGACATGGGCTTTGATGCCCGTGCGGCGCTGGAATATGAATTTTTTATGTTCCAGGAGACACCGGAATCGGTTCGGGAAAAAGGTTTTCGAAACCTCAAACCATTGACGCCTGACTGGTTTGGTTATTCGATGATAAGAAACTCAGTGCATTCCGATCTTTATCACCAGATACTGGAAATGGCCGAAGTAATGGATTTTCCCATCGAAGGCATTCATACAGAAACCGGGCCTGGCGTGGTCGAAGCTGCCATTGCTGTCGACTCTGCTGAAAATGCCGCAGATAAAGCCGCACTGTTTAAAACGTTTATGAAAGTGCTGGCGCAGCGTAATGGGCTGATGGCCACTTTTATGGCCAAGTGGTCACCGGATTATCCGGGGCAGAGCGGTCATATTCATTTGTCTTTGTTCAACAAAAAGGATGGGCAGTCGGCGTTCTTTGATCCCAGCCAGAAACACAGCATCAGTCAGACACAGAGGCATTTTATTGCCGGTTTGCAGCGATTAATGCCTGAATTCCTGCCGATGCTGGCCCCTACCGTCAATAGTTACACCCGACTTATTCCCGGCTTCTGGGCACCTACCGACGCGACCTGGGGGGTTGAAAACCGTACCACCGCATTGCGTGTTATTCCGGGTTCAGAGAAGTCACAGAGAGTGGAGTACCGGCTGGGCTCTGCAGATGCTAACCCTTATCTTTCCCTTTCCGCCGCTTTGGCTTCCGGTCTTCAGGGCATTATTCACCAATGGGAGCCCGAGGATCAGGTGAAAGGAAATGCCTACGACCAGGGGCACCCACCTGAATATGCACTACCCACAACGCTCTGGGATGCAGCCCAAAAATTCAAGCAATCCGAAGCCGCCCGAACGATGTTGGGTGGCGCTTTCGTCGAACACTACGCTGCTTCCAGAGAGTGGGAAGAACGAGAGTTCAGAAAGCATATTACGGATTGGGAAATGGATCGTTATTTCGAAATTATCTGATCACTTCCAACGGATTTAAAACAATGAATAATACACAGATTACCCTTTCACCAGTGGATGGTTCGGTGGTTGCTGAACGTCCACTGTCTGATATTTTAGACATTAATCAAGCGTTGGCAAAGGCTGAGAAAGCTCAGCTTGAGTGGCAAAGTACTGCTCTGGAAGAGCGACAAAACATCTGCAGCAAAGCTGTGGATTACTTTGTCGCTCAGAAAGACGACATTGCCAGTGAAATCACCTGGCAGATGGGTAGACCAGTCAAATACTCTGCCGGAGAAGTAGCAGGGTTTGAAGAGCGTGCCCGCTACATGATTGAAGCTTCAAGTGAAGCACTGAAGCTCGTCACAATTCCTGAAAAAAAAGGCTTTACCCGTTATATCTGCAAGGAAGCTCTGGGTGTTGTGTTGGTCATAGCGCCCTGGAATTATCCTTACCTGACCGCAATCAACAGCATTATGCCAGCCCTGCTGGCCGGTAATGCCGTGCTTCTGAAACATTCTGCTCAAACCCCGCTCTGTGCCGAGCGCATGGTCGAAGCCTTTCTTCAAGCGGGTCTGTCTGAAGGGCTTTTTCAGTATCTGCACATGTCCCATGAGAATACCGAGTACCTGATTCAATGTGATGCCATCAAGCATGTGGCGTTTACTGGCTCAGTTCCTGCAGGAGCGATAGTAGAAAAGGCAGCTGCCGGACGATTCATTGGTATGGGTCTGGAGCTTGGTGGCAAAGATCCTGCTTATATCAGAGCGGATGCTGACCTGGATGCAGCGACAGAAACGGTGATAGACGGTGCTTTCTTTAACTCCGGTCAATCCTGCTGTGGCATAGAAAGGCTCTACGTACATGAAGCTGTTTATGATGCATTTGTTGAAAAGGCTGTCGCTCTGGTGCAGCAATACCGCCTCGGACGACCCGATGATCCTGAAACCACTCTGGGTCCTCTGGTAAAAAGCAGTCCTGCGGACTTTGTCAGGGGGCAGGTGGAAGAAGCTGTGTTACAGGGTGCAGTTGCTCATATCGATCCGGCCTTGTTTCCCAAGGATGAGCCAGGCACTCCCTATCTTGCACCCCAGCTGCTGACTCAGGTAAATCACGATATGCGGGTGATGACTGAAGAAAGTTTCGGTCCTGTTTTAGGGATTCAAAAAGTTTCTTCAGATGAAGAAGCGCTCAGCCTGATGAACGACAGTGAATTTGGACTGACTGCCGCCATTTTCTCACGGGATATTGAGCGGGCGGTTGAGTTGGGTCGTCAGGTTCAAACCGGCACTTTCTTTGTCAATCGCTGTGATTATCTTGACCCTGCTCTGGCCTGGACAGGTATTAAAAACTCTGGTCGGGGCTGCACCCTGTCGGTGCTGGGTTTTGATGCCCTGACCCGACCCAAATCTTTCCACATCAAGCACGGCTGAGGCAGTAAGGAGACGTACATTAATGAACATTGAGCAGTACACAGCTAACTGGAACTTCCCGACAGCTATCCGAACGGGCGCTGGCCGCATCAAAGATCTGCCTGCTGCCTGCATTGAACTGGGGATGAGAAACCCACTCATTATTACCGATCCGGGGTTATCACAGTTGCCCATGATTCAGGAAGCCCGGCTACAGGTCAGCTCTGCTCTGACCGGGTGTGGACTGTTTTCCGGAATCAAGGGTAATCCAACCGGTGAGAACGTCTCAGCCGGCGTCGCTGCCTGTAAGGAAGGCGACCATGATGGTGTGATCGCTTTTGGCGGGGGGTCTGCCCTGGATGCGGGTAAGGCTATTGCCCTGATGGTTGGCCAGAGTCGTTCAATCTGGGATTTTGAAGATGTGGGTGATAACTACCTGAGAGTCAATGTAGAGGGAATGTTGCCCGTTGTAGCTGTGCCCACCACCGCCGGAACGGGCTCGGAAGTGGGGCGTTCTTCCGTGATCACCCATCAGGATGAGCAGGTGAAAAAGATCATTTTTCACCCGGGTATGCTTCCTGGCATCGTGCTTCTTGATGCCGAACTGACCTGTGGTTTACCTGCCGGACTCACCGCAGCGACTGGTATAGATGCACTCTCCCATAATCTTGAAGCCTATTGTTCGCCTTTCCATCATCCTATGGCCCAGGGTATCGCACTGGAAGGCATTCGTCTGGTAAAAGACTATCTTCCCAGGGCAGTGGCGCAGGGCAGTGATCTTGAGGCCCGGCATCAGATGCTGGTGGCCTCCAGCATGGGGGCAACGGCTTTTCAAAAAGGTTTGGGTGCTATGCACGCTCTGGCGCATCCACTGGGGGCTTTATACGACGCTCATCATGGATTGTTGAATGCCATTCTGATGCCCTATGTTCTGAAGGCAAACAGAGCCGCCATCGGTCATAAAATGGCGGCCCTCAGTCGTTACCTTGACCTGCCTGCTCCGGGCTTTGACGCTTTCTTCAACTGGGTGATAGGGCTCAGAGAACAGTTGGAAATCCCCCATACACTGGCTGAAATCGGAATCGACGATAGCCAGCTGGATAAAGTCGGGCGGATGGCGTTTGCCGATCCTTCGGCAGCCGGAAACCCAATCTCTTTTTCTGCGGCTGAATATCAGCAGATAGGCCAGAATGCGGTTCGAGGAAATCTATGATGAAAGTCGGTTTGCTGTTGTGTGATGATGTTTCGCCCGAGCTGCGCAAGGTTCACAACAATTATCCGGATATGTTTCTGGCTCTGTTGAGAAAGCAGGAACCTGATATACAGATGATCACCTACCGGGTAGTGGATGGTGAGATTCCTGAAACGACCCATGAGTGTGATTGCTGGATTATCTCGGGCAGTCGTCACAGTGCTTATGATCCTTTTCCATGGATAGCTTTATTGGAAGGGTTTATCAGAAGGCTGTACGAGGATCGTTGCAAGTTGGCGGGTATTTGTTTTGGTCATCAAATCATGGCAAACAGTCTTGGGGGGCAAGTAGCGCTGGCTGACAAAGGCTGGGGTGTTGGTATGTCGTACAATCACGTCACCCGAAAGACCCGCTGGATGGAGCCTGCGGTTGAGGACTTCAAGTTACTGGTCAGTCACAGGGATCAAGTCACTCGTTTGCCATCTTCGGCTGAAGTACTCGCCTGCAGTGATTTCTGTCCCAATTTTATGCTGCAATATGGCGATTCTTTTATCAGTATTCAGGGGCATCCGGAATTCAGCAAGTCTTACTCTGCGGACTTGATGAATTCACGTCGGGAGGCGATTCCCGGGGACAGAGTGCGCAAGGGCATGGATTCGTTGAAAGACGATCCTGATAGTGATCTGATAGCTCAATGGATCATGCAGTTTTTCTAGTCATGGTCTAACCCGGAAATTTAATTGAGTTTCCGGGTTGATACTAAAATGGCTTATTAATCAATTGGTTGTATTAATATATGAAGTGCTGAAACAAACGGCTACGTTTTAGTAACAGTAGTCTTATTCGGATTTGACGTATGATATCAGTGAGTCGCCAGAGATAGATCGAGCCCTCTGGCCGTTTTCAATATTTGATTCTCACTGCCCTGGGGAAATACAAGTCCATATGAAATGGATTGAGCTCTGGTCACTCATCTGAAAGACCGGGCCAACAGAACAACATTATGTTTTTAGATCAATATTGTACTGAGCTGGAAAATAACCAGTTCTCATTCACTCGTCAGCAGTCCAGTGATTTTGCCAAGAATATCGCCAATGACTTCAACCCGCTGCATGATGTCGACACCAAGAAGTTTTGTGTTCCGGGTGATCTTCTGTTTGCCAAAATTCTCTGCTCTGAAGGGCTATACCCTGATATGAAAGTGAGTTTCAGTGGCATGGTCAGTGATGGCGTTGCCCTGTCGATTGCCGATGCCGACAATGGTGACAAGATTATTTGTGACCAGAGTGAGAAGGAATACCTGCGGGTTGAGCATGATGGCAAGCAAACAAACAATGCTGACATGATTGCAAAGCTGGTAAAGGCTTATGTGGCGTTCTCAGGTGAAAACTTCCCACATGTTCTGGTGCCACTGATGAAAGAGAAGAATGTCATGATTAATGTGGCGCGGCCTCTGGTTATCTACGAAACCATGTCGGTACATCTGGACACAATTGATCTGAAAGACCCCGTAATAGAGGCCTCAGCGTCTCATCTGGAAGTGAATGGCAAACGTGGTAATGTCACCCTGGGCTTTGTCTTCAAAGAAGGTGACAAAGTTGTGGGCGAAGGGAAGAAAACCATGGTTCTGGCCAACCTGCGGGAATATGATCAGCCTGCCGTCGACAGTATGGTCGAGGAGTATAATCGTCGCCGGATAGAATACGCAGCTTAATTATTCTTCTGCATTATGAGGCTGTCGGGAGCCTATCAGGCTCCCATCATTCTGTTATAATCCCGAATCCGCCATGGAAGACATCAGAGAGCCTGGTTTCCAGAGAGCTTCTCAAACATCAGGATTAAGAATCAGAGAGAAAGGATAGAGAGTCATGCCTGCATACCGTTCAAGAACCTCGACCCACGGTCGTAATATGGCTGGAGCCCGCTCGCTTTGGCGTGCCACGGGTATGAAGGATGATGACTTCAAAAAGCCTATTATTGCCGTAGCCAACTCTTTTACCCAGTTTGTTCCCGGCCATGTTCATTTAAAAGACATGGGACAGCTGGTGGCCAGAGAAATTGAAAAGCATGGTGGTGTAGCCAAAGAGTTTAATACCATCGCCGTCGATGATGGTATCGCGATGGGCCATGACGGCATGCTTTACTCCCTGCCCAGCCGGGACATCATTGCCGACTCCGTTGAGTACATGGTAAATGCCCATACTGCTGATGCCCTGGTCTGTATTTCCAACTGCGACAAGATTACTCCCGGAATGCTCAATGCCGCCATGAGACTGAATATTCCAGTGATATTTGTCTCCGGTGGTCCCATGGAGGCCGGTAAAACCAAATTGGCACAGCATGGACTGGACCTGGTCGATGCCATGGTCATTGCCGCCTCGGATGCCGACGATGAAACTGTTGCTGAGTATGAACGTTCAGCTTGCCCAACCTGTGGCTCCTGCTCCGGTATGTTTACCGCCAACTCCATGAACTGTTTGACGGAAGCTCTGGGTCTGTCCCTGCCGGGCAATGGTTCCATGCTGGCCACTCATGCCGATCGTGAGCAACTGTTCCTCGAAGCCGGTCGACGGATTGTCGATATTACCAAGCGCTATTACGAACAGAATGACGAGTCTGTTCTGCCTCGCTCTATTGCCAGCTATAAGGCCTTTGAAAATGCTATGAGTCTGGATATAGCCATGGGGGGGTCCACCAATACCATTCTGCATTTGCTGGCCGCTGCACAGGAAGCGGGTGTCGATTTCACCATGAAAGATATTGATGCCCTTTCTCGCAAGGTGCCTCAGCTGTGCAAGGTGGCACCTAACATCCAGAAATACCATATGGAAGATGTCCATCGTGCGGGTGGTGTGTTTGGCATCCTGGGTGAACTGGATCGGGCAGGGTTGTTGAACAATGAGATCCCGACGGTTCACAGTGAAACCATGGCCGCAGCTCTGGCTAAATGGGATATCAAACAGACCAGTGACGAATCGGTACTGACATTCTTCAAGGCAGGACCCGCCGGCATACGTACGACACAGGCATTCAGTCAGGAAACTCGCTGGCCAACGCTGGACGATGATCGTGAATCAGGTTGTATCCGTACACTGGAGCATGCATACAGCAATGAAGGTGGTCTCGCGGTTCTGACCGGTAATATTGCTCTGGATGGTTGCGTAGTAAAAACCTCTGGTGTCGATGAGAGTATTCTGGTTTTTGAAGGACCTGCACATATCTGTGAGAGTCAGGAAGATGCAGTCAGTGATATTCTCGAAGGTCGGGTAGAAGCCGGTGATGTTGTTATCGTCCGCTACGAAGGTC
Organism: Endozoicomonas sp. ALD068; assembly: GCF_049310145.1. NCBI lineage: Bacteria > Pseudomonadati > Pseudomonadota > Gammaproteobacteria > Oceanospirillales > Endozoicomonadaceae > Endozoicomonas > Endozoicomonas sp. ALD068. The sequence continues at coordinate 3,588,760 of NZ_JBLYNU010000004.1, read as the reverse complement.
CCAAAGGTGGTCCGGGTATGCAGGAGATGTTGTATCCGACCAGCTACCTGAAATCCAAAGGTTTGGGTAAAGAGTGCGCGCTCCTGACCGATGGTCGTTTCTCTGGTGGTACTTCCGGACTTTCTATTGGTCATGCTTCTCCAGAAGCGGCAGCGGGGGGCAATATTGGTTTGGTGGAGCAGGGTGATATTGTTCGTATCGATATTCCTAATCGTACCATTGACGTACAGTTGTCTGATGAAGAACTGGCCGAGCGTCGTACCCGGATGGAAGCGAAAGGCAAGGCAGCCTGGAAACCTCTGAAAGAGCGGCCTCGTAAGGTTTCTGCGTCATTAAAAGCCTATGCGGCTATGGTGACCAGTGCCGATAAAGGTGCTGTCAGAGATGTGTCGCTCCTGGATTGACAGTGACTCATGAACGACAAGCTCTATGTTATATAGAGCTTGTCGTGTACTTTATCTGTCGTAAACAAACAAAAAAATCCAGGACAATGAGTCTGAGCTTACATTGATGTGCCGACTTAATCGAAAATAGCCACTATTTTGGCTATCGCTTCTTCAACTGCATCAGGATCAGCTTTCTCTATGAATTCTAGTTCTCTCGAAATGTAGTCCAATGACTTGATCTGTTCACAAAGGGCAACTCCTGAAACATCTCCGCCATCAATTTTGACCTCAAAGGGCCAGCCTCTTATCTTCCTGACTAGGCTCAAAACTGTTCTCGTCATAACCATCAAACATTTGCTCCAAGGTGTATTTCATCTTTGGCTTTGATTCCTTCAGGAGAATTTCACCCTTTAAAGAATTTACTTCCAACCAGGAACCTTCACCTAACCCTGAAATAGAAAGAGCCTTAGCAGGTATTCTAACAGCAAGGCTATTACCCCATTTTTTAATTTGAACGATCATCTGGCCACTGGCTCCGAATAAAAGTATATACACAGGTATAAACTATAGCGCCTGTGCAAGTTAATACAAGCGTTCTTAAATTTGGCCACTTTTAAAACTACGAGTGCTCGAAATCGTACAGGGAACTGAATTTTAGTTTCAGGTCTCCAGCCCATGCTCAAGCACTAATCCTTACTGACTTTCATTTTCAGAGATGAGGTTGAGCCCGTTATCCGCCTTTTCTATTTAAAAGCGGAGTTAAAAGGGTGATCAGGTCAAGTCTGGCGGGTGCAGAAAATCTGTCGCTGCTGCAATAGATGGACTACGTTACTGTAGTGTTCAAACTAGGCAAGAAAGACGACAATGGGTAATTATATGGCTCGATTACCAACTGCTGCTTCCCTTGGCCTCATCATAATGGCTTGCCCCTGTTCAAAACTGCTGGCAGGAAGTCCTTTTTCAATGCCTGTGGTGGAGGAATTTGTCAGAGGAAAAACTACAAAAGGGTCTGGCTTCCTGGACGATTTAATTAACCATAATGCTTATACGGGGAAAATCCCTCCTTTTGTACCCAGCCCAAATAGCACCCATCTTATCTTTGCATTGAACTATGAAAATGAGCAAGGCGGAATAATAGCTGAGGGTTCAGAAGCATCGGACGGGGCTGGAGCGCAGCAGCCTCAGCCTTTAATGGATATTCCGCTCCCGCCAATGAATCATGCACAAATTACTGCCATTATCCTGGGATTGAATACGGGAATTGAAAACAACACCCTGAACACTATGTTGAGCTATATCCCGATAACCCCACCCGATGAGAGCCTGACAATTGCAAGCATGATTCAGCAAGTACAACAAGTTCTCCATATTTCGGCTGACAGTAACCAGAATGCAATGATAGGCGTTCTGACTAACATCATGGGTACCGAATCTCCTGTCGATATGACTAAGCCAGAAGATCAACAGAACCTGGCGATTTTGATGTTGAGCTACTACACAATCATCCATTCAAATGAAAGCCTCCCTCAGGTGGCTCATGCTTTATTTGACTCATTCCTGTTTCACGCCACTGGCTTGTCTGGTATTGAGAGACTCCATGCCGGAAAACGTGACCTTTTAGGTACATTAGCCTCAATAAACGATCACGATGTTTTAAAAGCAAATGTTAAAGAGTCTGCTTCCGTCTTCTCTGGGCTTAAGTTATTGGGAGAAATGCGTCTTAAGATTTTGCAACAATTGGGTGGTTCCCCAGAAGCTGAAAGTTCTGAGGCATCAGCAGACCCAATGTTATTAGCTGCTTACTCTCTGCTCAATTTTGAAGTTAATAAAAATTTAACACCGCTTTATCAGTACGGTGTAGAATCAGCTGAACAAATGTTAATGCTTATAGAAGAATATGGTGAGAAAGATCCTGAATCAGTTGCCTCGAATATGCAGTTCATGAGTTTCTTGTATGCCACAAGCCTGAATCTTGAATTTCTCTTTAAAAAAATCGTAAGCGCACATGTTGATAATATGCCGAGTTGTTTTAGCCAATCAGATACGGATGAAGACATGGTTGAACATTGTGTAACGATTTTCAGAAAATTAGAATTAAAGATAAGACTCAAAAGGGTATTAAACGCCTCAAATGAAAACCCTGGAAATGAAAACCCTGAATTGTTTCAAAAATTTCTTCTAGCCTTAGAAAAGTTCATAACAAATCAATTAGAAAAACCGTTTATTGGTAGAAGTGAATTCACGTGCACAATGTTAAGCCTTGGCACAATATTTGACAGAATGCAAATAAACTATGTTGTGGCAGTGTCAACTGCTGTGATGGCGATGTTTCCGCCAACTGTTAATACCAACGTCACTGAGCAGGTTCATGGAGCTATACAAAACAAGGCAGAAAAGAGAGATAAAGAAAAAGAGCTTAGCATCGAAGAGAAAGAGAAGGAGAGAAGAAAAGAAGAAGAGAGGATAAAATATCTGGAAAAACGGGAAAAATACCTGAAGGATTTCACTGAATGGTTCGATGCTAACTTTGATTCTTCTCTGGAAGAACTTTATGGTTCTGAGAATATCGAGGCTGTCAGAGCGAGAGTGGAAACGTTTTGTGGTTCTGAGAATATCGAGGCCGTCATAGAGAGAGTGGATGCGCTTTATGATTCTGGGGGTATCGATGCCGTCAGAGAGAGTTTTGGCTTTTGACGGAGTTTATTTTTAATCTTCTTCCTGTTCTTTCAGCCCGGTTGCTATTAGCAGGCTTTCCGGGAAATTTTTAAAAAGAAGATCAGAGATTGCTCAGGAAGAGTATCAGAATCAGGCCCGGGCAAATCGTCCTGATATACCAGGGCCAGATCTTCCAGAACAGGCTCTTCCGGATTTCAGGGAAGCCCTGACTCAATTCCTTCAGCAGGCGGTTCTGACGCATGATCCAGCTGCCATAAATGGCAATCATGAAGCACAAAACAGGTTGCAGATACTGAGTAGCGACTTTAACGGCCAGACCCAGCAGCGTCTCAATGTGATAAATGATTAAAACCGACAGGCAGGCTGAGATCACCGTAATGCACCAACTGGCGTAATGGCGACGAAAACTGAGCTTTTCAACCATATAGGCTACGGTTGGTTCTATCAGAGAAATCGATGAAGTCAGCGCGGCAATCGTTAGCAGCATGAAGAAAGCCAGCGCAACCAGCTGCCCGAGTATTCCCAGCTGATTAAATAAGGTTGGCAGTACGTTAAAAACCAGCGTGTCAGCACTGTGGAGCTGTCCGTTAGCGGTGTAAATCTCGATACCCTGCTGCATGGCAGCGAACATACAGGGAATGATCAGCATACCAGCCAGGAACGCCACTGAGCTGTCGACCAGCGCAACCTGGAAAGCGGTGAGTGGAAGGTTGGCTTTTTTACTCAGATAAGAACCGTAAACCATCATGCAGCCCACACCCAGAGACATAGAGAAGAAAGACTGCCCCAGGGCTGAAATCAAAAGCTGTTGGTTCAGTAGTTTGGAAAAGTCCGGAATCAGATAGACTTTCAAACCTTCTATACCACCGGGTCGGCTTAAAGCGAAAGCAATGAGCACAGACAAAATAATAAACAGGGCGGGCATCAGCCTGTTACACCAGCGCTCTATGCCCTCTTTAACCCCACCGATGACGATCAACGTGGTCAGAACCATGAAAAGCAGGGTGACCAGAGCCGTTGAGTAGACATTAAAATCGGTCAGCCAGCTGGCCGCCGCGTGAAGGCCGCCCAATTCGAAGATCGGGGCCAGAGAGAAACCAGTAAACCAGCCACCGATAATGCTGTAAAAACTGTAAATCAGAGTCAGGGTCACCAATCCCATAATGCTGGTGATCAAGCCCAGTTTTTTGACCCAGTTCCTGTTATCCAGACCGGTCATGGCAGTCACTGAGTTGGATTGACTGTATCGGCCGATAGTGAGTTCGGCCACCAGTGTGGGATAGGCAAGAAGGAATGAGAAACAGAGGTAAACCAGAACAAAGGCTGCGCCGCCATTTTGTGCCGTCTGGGTTGGAAAGCTCCAGATGTTTCCCACACCTACTGCGCAGCCGGCAGCGGCAATAATAAAGCTCAGTCTGCTACTGAACTGACCTCGTGTAGCCTGGATTTCTGGCAAGGTGGATTTACTCTGATCAGTCATTCCATTCAGGGACTGTTTGTCCGCCGACTTATTTTTAATACAGCCTGTTGATAACAGCTTCCTCGTTGTCTGATGCGCGGGCCTGATCTTTATGGGCCGACAACTGCGCCGCTGTAACAGCAAATCCCAAAGACTATAGCAGTGATTTTGAGGTTTGCTTTTCGTTTTTACCTACTTGTTGGGGCGAATGAACAGCAACGGTTTGCCTTTCTCCAGTACATAGGGGTAAGCGATGGTTTTGTTGTCGTCTCCGATACCCACCTCTTTGGGCGCCATGTAGAAATAGACCCACCCTGGCAGACGGGCACTCAGCTTCTGATAAAAGACATTCTCGCTGATGCTTTCCAAACCTTCACCCTGGGTGATGGACAGCCTGGGGAAAGCGTTATCATCATGGGCTGAGAAAAACCAGGCTGGCTCTCCCGCCATACTGAAATAGGAGAATGAAGGCGCATGGTCGACAGCAGTTGGAACCGGGATATACAGACTCAGAACACAGTTCATTCGGGCAAAAGAGCAGGTAGCACCGGTCTGTTCCAGGTACCACTGCTTGAAAGCCAGACCATTATGCTCGAAAGGTGTTTTGATCGGCTTGTACTTGTAATTCATGTCGTTGAGGATGGTCAGGGCGGAACGGGTCAGCATCAGCTCCATCGTTTCCCTGGCTCCGATCTCATCCTCGGCCATGGCGATGGGCATCCAGGCAAATAACCTGTGGTGATCATAATGGCTGGCACCCGGTACCGTCCATCCCCAGTAAAAGCGTTCAAAGGCGCCATAAGGTTTGACATTAACTCCCACCACACCGCTGGCAGCACCATAGGCCGGGTGAGAAATATTGCCCAGTTTGTAGTCCTCCAGCTTGCCTTCCTTGTTGTAAGCTCCGGCAGGTAACTGCTGGTCATACACCTGTTCAAGCATGCCGCCTGCATTAGTCAGGTTCTTGGCTTTGGACCATTTCTCGTTATAGGCCCCTTTATGGTTTGACATGTTGAAGGCACAGCCTGCTACCAGCAATGCAGCAGCTGCTCCCAGCAGGTTTCGAAAAATCATATCCATACACTCCTGTGCGCGGTTTCGGATCTCTCGAACCATCGGCCCTGCCATAGAAGCCTTTATAGAAGTTGTTCGCTTGTTGCAAATGCGTCTAGCAAGTGGGTTTATTTAGTGCAATAGGAAATTATAAGCGACTAATTAAAGGCAGAATGAGTCAACCGACTGAGATTGAATACTATTTTTAGCCAGAGGTCTGACGGTCACAGCTGTCTGTTTAATGTCATTAAAAACGTACCGATTGGTATAAAATTCAGGCTTGAAGAGGAGCAGGCATACCGGCCAGGAAAAGGCTCAGGGTCAATAATTCATCCCAGCAGTTGATTTTTTCAAGCCCTTTGACACCTTTGTCAATATGGCCAGTATGAATCAGCATCTGGCGAAAGGCACGCTCACTGTGACGACCCATGCATTTTTCCAGCAGGTTTTTACGCTTCTTGAGAATAAAGGATGACATGCCGTGAGTTTTGGCTGCCTGATCATAAGCCAGATTGGGCGGTGTGCCCCGGGATTTTAATCGGCTGAGGTGGCTGAGCAGTCGCACGTCACGGGCCAGAGCCCAGAGCACAATGGGTGGCTCAATGCCTTCGCTTTTCAAACCGCCGAGTATTCTGACCACAGACTTCGGGTCACCATTCAGGGCCGCATCAGCCAGTTGGAAAACGTCATAGCGGGCACTGTCAGAAACCGCTTCCCTGACGGTTTCCACTTCAATCTTTTTGCCATCCGCCAGGAGCTTCAGCTTTTCAATTTCCTGTGACGCGGCCAGCAGATTTCCTTCAATGCGTTCGCAAAGTAGCGAAAGAGCATCCTGACTGGCTTCAAACCCCTGACTTTTCAGACGTCGGGCAATCCAGCCCGGCAACTTGTCATGTTCAACAGGCCAGATCGGGATAAACAGTCCTTCCTGTTCCAGGGCCTTGAACCATTTTGCCTTTTGGCTGGCATTATCAAGCCGGTCGGTAATGATCAGTAGCAGGTTATCCGGAGAAAGATGTTTCAGATATTCCTGAAAAGCTTTTCGGCCTGCATCACCGGGCTTGCCATTGGGCATCCTGACTTCAAGAATTTGTTTTTCAGCGAACAGTGAGAGACTGTTTGCTGCTTCCAGAAAATCCCCCCAGTCAAAGTTATTGTCGACATGGTAAACGTGTCGCTCGGTAAACCCCTGCTTTCTTGCCGCTTGCCGGATTTGGTCACAGCACTCCGAGACCTGCAGGGGCTCATCGCCACTGACTATGTAGACAGCACAGAGTTGTCGCTTGAGTTGGGCGCCGAGTTGGTCGGGTCTGATGTTCATTGTTCCGCTTCACGCGCCTCTCGCTCGGCTTCGAGGGCTTTGCGGGCTCGTACTTCTTCCTGGCGAAGCACTTCACCGGAAATAGCAGCCACTCTGCGAACAGTGGTCAGCAACAGCTCCTGACGAAGTTGATCAAAGATGATGGCTTCCTCGCTCAGGGCCGCGTTGGTCTGGTTCTTGTCCTGGAACATGTAGCGCTCGTTGAAGAGCACAATGGGGTCAAAGAGTTTCAGGCCATCATTAGTGCTGAGCTGGTAGGTGGCTTTCAGGGTCAGCAGGCGTTCGTACTGACCGACACTGGCTTGAATCTCATCGCCTGTCGAACGCTCCAGACTCAACACTTGCAGGTGATAGTGGGCATTATCTGTGATCTCAATACCATTGAGCGTCAGGGCTTTTTTTAACTCCCTGACAAACGGCAGATCACTTCCTGAGACAGACAGCTGGGCAATTTCACTGGCAATATCGACCTTGCCTCGCAGCTGAAAGCCGCAGGCTGTCAGCAAACCGGTGATCAGTAGCAGGGGGAGAATGGCCCCTGTATGAAAGCGTCTTGTCATAATCTCTCCATTCCGGGCTCAGGACTCTTTATTGAGCTCATGGCTGTTTTAGCTCAAGGCTGATGAACTGCGACCAGAGATTGTGCCAGCAGTCGGACAGTATCTCAGGGGACGGCATGCTAGCATGACGTCCCTTAAAGGTTAACATCGGAATGCCTGCCTGTGTATCGTTGCCTTGAAGAGTTTAACCGTCTGGAACAACCGTTTTCCGGGTTGTCATGACAAAAGCCGTGTTCTCGTAATAGTACGCAGCTTCATTGATAAAGATGGGGTATCCGGGTTCACCCTGATAGGGAGTCACTGTGCCATCCATATTCTGAAACATCGGCATGCCTGGCTTCAGCTCCTCAAAATCCCTGTCCTGCAGAGCACTGTGAACCATGGCAGATATTTGTCCGTCGTCGTCTCTGGGATAAAAAAAACGATCCCTGACGGTATAAACTTCGGTGCTTGCGGGCCGGATATTGTCCCGTTCGTTTTCTGGCATTTGGGTGAAGTCGACCAGATGTTGGATCACTGATTCAGTGTCTGAAAACTGATCGTGTCGCAAAACGCCGTTGGGAATAGGGCCGACTTCAATGGTCACTGCGTAGTCGGAAAGGCTATTCAGCGTTCGGCTGAATTGGTTATCACGGTCACTCAGAATGATTTTTACTTCCGGCATCTGTTGTTGCACATAGGATGCTGCTTTGAGGTTGAAAGCGGCCTGATCTTTGATAATCAGCGTCATTCCCATGTTGCTGGTGGTACTGTGCAGATCGATGATAAAACGGTCATTATTGGCTTTGGGGCCGAGCAGTTGATTGATTTTCCGGGCTCGGCGGTGTTCATAGACCGAATCATCATCGCCGTTGAGAATGTCATCCGTAAAGGAACGATTCAGATCGGCATCCATAAATCGTCTGACTGCTTTATAAGCTTCAACATTGGCCAGCAGATAATCTACTGGAATGACGCTCTGTTTGAAACTACCGTCCTGTTCCAACTTCCTGATCAGGTTAGGCCCAATCAACTCGTTGCCATGGGTTCCGCCCACGATAGTGATTCTTTTAATCATAATCAGACCTTTGTTGCACTGGCTAAAAGACTAAACCCGGCTTCAGGTTTGTACAACTTCCTGAGAAGTTAAGAGCCCACAGACCTCTTATGTTCTCAAGGACTGGCGGTCCAGCTACGGCAGAGTTCAATTAATTCCCTGGTTCCCTGACTGATGTACTTTTGTCGGTGCATGATGAAATAGAATTGTCGGCTCAAATCTCTGTCAGGGATTAACAAAGGTATCAGACTGCCCCTTTTGAAAGCATCCTGAAGTGTAATTCTCGACAGGCAGCCAATCCCGAGACCGGCCTCGACAGCCCGCTTGATGGCTTCAGTGTGTTGCAACTCAATAACCACATTCAGGTTGGGCAGAATGCCGTGCATAGCTCGATCAAACGCCTGACGGGTACCCGAACCGGCTTCGCGGAGAATCCAGTCAGCACTCAAAAGATCCTGGTCTGTCAGTTGGGTTTTGTGTTCGAGGTCATGGCCCGGTGCGCAGAAGGCAACCAGTTCATCATCACACCAGGGAATGACATTCAGGTCATGGTGGTGTAACTCTCCTTCGATCAGTCCGATATCCAGATCAAAGTTAAGAACCTTCTCGGTAATATTGGCGGTATTGGCCACCTGCAGATCAATATGGGTACCCGGTTTGTCTCTCATCATTCGGGCTACGATGTTAACGGCCAGATAATTGCCTATGGTCAAAGTAGCGCCGACCCGGATCTGTCCTGTCAGAGCTTTGCTGAAGAGTTTCTGCTCAAGCTGCCGGGCCTTTTCCAGAAGGGCTTCGGCGTCCGGTCGAATCTGCTGGCCGAGGTCATTCAGCTGAATTCTTTTGCCAATGCGATCAAAGAGCTGAGTATTGAACTTTTGTTCCAGTTCTTTCAGTGCACTGCTGGCGGCAGACTGGGACATGACCAGAGCTTCGGCGGCGCGGCTAAGGTTCTGCTGGCGGGCAACCTCCAGAAAAACCTCCAGTTGTCGGAGAGTCAGTTTCATGAGCTAATCGATTTAATCGAATAATCTTATAAGAATTATCTGTTTTGCCAATATCCTACCCCTGACTGGTCTATTCCGGAAGAAAAAATAGTATGAATAATTGAACTTTTGGCCAACTTTTCTCTCAAACGTTCGATTGTGATGGATTTTTTACGCTCCGGGTAAGAAACAATCACTCAGATAGCTCAGGTGCCAGCACTTGGAGCGACTAGTTGTCGACCAAAGAATGTCTGCTATCAGTTGATATGATGGTTCGACATTGATCTAAAAACACAATAAGGGACTGACTAATGGATATAAGTTCACACACCTTCTCAATGGCAAATTTGAAACAATTGATTCTGGAATCGAGAAGTTTCTGTGATGACAGTACAAGAAAAATCAACAATTTGACTGAAGGTAATTTTTCTCAAGAATGTGGCATTTGCTTTAAGGGTGTTTTTGGCTCTCACAACGTCGTTGTTGCACACGTAACATACAATTTTTTTAAGTCCACCAACCCCAAACTCCATCTTTTTCATGGTTCCTGCCACAGGGAATTTGAAGAAAACCAGCAGAGTCTTGATTCCCGGAAAATATGCCCTATCTGTCAGGATCACCGTCTTCCGGAATTAGAATTTTCATCGGTGGCCCATGCCGTAGTATCTGGCCAGATAGACCACGCCCTGGAACTTATGGAGCATGAAGGCCCGGGCTCGAAACACTCATGGCAGGAAGCGAAGATGTCAGCCCTCCACATTGCAGCGATAAAGGGCGATCAAAATATAGCCAGATTACTGGCCGAGGATCCTGACATCGACGAAGATATTGACCCTGACGAAGGTATTGATGTCGCCGAAGAACTTGACATTGGCGAAGATATTGACGTTCAGGACTCAAAGGGCAAAACAGCACTACACTACGCAGTCAGCAATCATAATCTGGAGACGGTGAGAACATTACTGGACTTCAATGCTGGTGTGAACATCCGCGACGAGTGTGGCCGAACACCTCTGCATCTGGCTGCCGAAAAGCCTGAATGTCCTGATTTGTTTGCCCTTTTGATGGAGCATGGAGTCCGTTTCGATATTCCAGATAACGACGGTCACAGGGCAATTCACATAGCTGTTGATGCCGGCCATGAGTTGGCACTTGAAACTCTGATTAAAAACGGAGCCGATGTAAATGCAACTGCTCGCGATGGACGTACCGCCCTTCACTACGCAATGGTATTTGGTTTACATCAAGATTACCCTAAAACGAAAAACCATTTAGGCCTGGTCAGGATGCTGATCAATGCGGGGGCAAAAGTTGAGCTTAGTACCGGACAAGGGTACACAGCTTTTGACGGAGTCAATTATGTAAGAAATTCATCTGACAGGGTGGAAATTATTAAAGTGTTACTCTCGTCTGCTATCAATGGTTTTGCTGATATTAATGCACCGGCAGGTCATTCAGGTTACGACCCGGGTCGCAACCTTCTTGAATATGCACTCATTGCCAAGGACAAGGAAGCATTGCAACAACTCATTGACAGAGGAGCTCAAGTCACAGACAGCAACCGGGACAAAGTTGACTCGATTTTGAATGATCATAAGGATAAGTAACTCTTGATTAAAACCGCAACGAGCGCAACACTCGCTGTTATGGATAAGGTTCAAGCTACCTTGTCAAACACTTAAGAAAGACATTTCTGGCACCGTTGATATCACGATCAACGGTGAAGCCCTCACCCTTAATAATTTTGGAAGAACCTAATTTTTCGTCAATGGTCCCGTTCCATGATTGAGTCTTGGATGTATAGGCTTCGTTGCAATCAACTACATGCTTTCCATACTTTTTTGCGTACCACTTAAGCCGCTTTTTGAATTGGTAGTGATTGAGGTCAAGCATCTGGCGGCAGGTGTTACGGCGAATGGTGCGAACCTTCTTATCTTTGCGTGTGACCATACCTCTTGTCTCAAAGGTTGGCAAAAATACAACGTCGTAGTTCGACACCAACTCGAACGCCAGCCGGTTATGCAGATCAAGAACAATGTCATCCTTTTTGCATTTCAGCCGGTCAATTTCCCTGTTGAAATGAATAATCCGATCTCTTGCCCACTGGGGCATGTCGGGGAACTTAACGCCCTTCCGCGTGTTCACCGGGGTCAACTCCAACGCATCTAACCTTCCCTTGGATTTCGGGATTTAGCTCAATATGTTGTTGAACCTGAATGAACCAGCGACCTTTGTCGTAGGTTACGACACAAGACTTGCCAATCGCTTCTGCTGGCACATCTTCTGTCAGGTGAATCTTGCCAAGAGCCTGTATGCAGGGATTTAATCCCTTTGGCAAACGGTCAATAGAGAATGAGTGCCTGCTACCTTTGCGGCTTTTGAAACTGATTTCTGCAAAGCCCTCTTTAGCTCCCTTGAGCTTCTTGTTGTGCTTGCAGACCGCTTTGAATGTGGTCGCTGCCGCCAGTGTTCCATTATCAGAAACAATCGAGTTATAAGCCCTGCCACTTTCTTTTTGCTCTTGCTTCACTTGAGCTTTAATGGCGGGTCGCATGTTGATGAATTTTCCGCTGGCATCTTTATAGTCATCGTTGCGGAAACGCTCAACAGCAAGGTTGTACGACCTCCGATAGAGTATCAGGGCATCGTGATAGGCTTGCTCATTCTCTGGGTAAAACCTGATCTTTTTTGATGCTACTACCTTTGCGTCCTTTGCGTCTTTTAGCAGATCGCTTCCCGTAGTGGCTATTGCAGAATGAGGTAATGAAACCGATAAGTTCTTGGGTGTAGAATGACTCACTGGCGTTATCCGGGTCATCCAAAACCTCGATGTGTCCTCCCGATAATTCAACAAGTCATTTGATGAGTCCAAACCCTGATCGGGCAAGGCGATCTTTTGTGGCAACCACAATATGGGTTGGATTTCCGCACACCGCTGATTCCAGAATGGTTTGCAGTCCTTTTCGCTTAAAGTTGAAAGCACTGGCAATGTCGCTGATAAATTCTGCATCAGGGTGCTCTTTGAGTAAGATACGCTTTTGCGTGTCAATGCTGGATTTTTGCTTTCCAGAACTCACTCTTGTATAGCATATCTTCCTCTGCTGGTTAATGAATATGCGGAAGTGACCACCACTGGTTTGCTTCACTTTTTCGTAGTGACCGCTTTCGATCTTGCGCCTCATAGTTTGGCTGGTTACGCCTTCAATCTTGGCTAGCTTTGTAGTTGAACCCCACAAGATAAATTCACCTTTTGACGATTTATCTTGTGTCTGGCGTAATTGATTTTGCGATTGTTGCAATTTTATTTGACTGTTCATGATGCAGCAAAGTGTCAGGCAGAACCATCGATCATCAGGAGTGATAACAACCTTGAGTAATCTTATCGGGATCATTCAGCTGAAGTCTTTTGCCAATGCGATCAAAGCGCTGAGTATTGAATTTTTGTTACAGTTCTTTCAGTGCACTGCTGGCGGGCAACCTCCGGGAAAATCTCCAGTTGTTGGAGAGTCAGTTTCATGGGGTAATCGATTTAATCGAATAATCTTATAAGAATTATCTGTTTCACAAATATCCTACCCCTGACTAAGATATCCCGGAAGAAAAAATAGTACGAATAAATGAACTTTCGGCTAATGACGCTTTCAAAAAAAATCAGATATCTGTCCAAAAGAGCGGTAGATATTAAATTGTTACTCCCGTCCGCTATCAATGGCTTCGGTGATGTTAATGCACCGGTAGATTCTCGGGGTGGGAGCTTTCTTAAATACGCTCTCAAAGCTCGGGACATCGAATCGCTGCGAAAACTCATTGACAGGGATGCTCGAGTCACAGGAAAAGATCGCGAGGGAGCTGACCGCCTTTTGAATTATTACAAAGATAAGTAACTTTTCAGGGTACAGCAAAGTGTCAGAAAGAAAAATCGACCATCAGGAGTGACACCTACTATGAGTAATCTTATCCGGGAGACAGTGACCAGTGTTCATCACTGGAATGATACCCTGTTCAGTTTCACCACTACACGCAACCAGGGATTGAGGTTCAAGAACGGCCATTTCACCATGATCGGTCTGGAAATCGATAACAAACCTCTGCTGAGAGCCTATAGCATTGCCAGCGCCAACTATGAAGAAGAGATGGAGTTTTTTTCCATCAAGGTACAGGATGGCCCCCTGACCCAACACCTGCAGAAGCTGGAAGTGGGAGATGACATTCTGGTGGGCACCAAGCCTGTGGGGACTCTGGTAGCCGACCATCTGCTGCCCGGAAAGAATCTCTACCTACTCAGCACAGGAACGGGTCTGGCTCCTTTTATGAGCATTATCAAGGATTTTGAAATTTATGAGCAGTTCGACAATGTAATTCTGACTCACGGCGTTCGCTATGTTTCTGAATTGGCTTATCAGGACCGGATTGAAAATGAACTGCCAGAAAATGAATACTTTGGTGAGATGGTTAAAAAACAGTTGAAGTATTACCCAACGGTTACCCGGGAACCTTTCCGCAACCAGGGGCGCCTGACGGACTTGATGGAAAGTGGCAAGCTGTTTGCCGACCTGAATCTTCCTGAGCCCGATCTGGAAAATGATCGCTTCATGCTGTGCGGCAGCCCTGCCATGTTGAAAGATCTGTGTCGTATTCTGGATGAGCGTGGCTTTAAGGAAGCCCGTGGTGGAAATCCTGGGCACTATGTTATTGAAAGGGCTTTTGTTGAGAAGTAATTCCTTTCTGAAAAGGCGGCTGTTGTGAAAGTCTTTTGCTTGACCAATAGAGCGTTAAGCTGGGTCAGTTTTACAGGCTACTTTTGCGATAGCCTGTTCTCGATCTGCTATCAGTTATTATGTATTAATGGAGGGAACACCGATTTTGGGGTAGGGGAATTACACTGGTTCGAATATATTTTGAGGTATGATAAATATCAGGATTTGAGACTCTTTCTCTATCTTCAATGAATTCTCCTTCGTCATTAAGAAACATATCTGTTTCATATAAATCATGCCATATATCACTCCCACGTGGACATCCATCATATAATGATTGAAGCTTTGTTGCTTCATCTGTAGTAAGACCTTGAGCTATTGCCACCATTATTGGAAGTAAATGATTGAATCTCGCTAAATGAGCCAATTCAAGAGTGTTGTTGTTTGCCCAGGTTACACGCTTACGCAATAACTCATCGGTATAAAAAGGTACTAAATCCAAAGCCAGTTCTTCATTGTTAGTTTTAATGGCCAGTACCAGAGGTGTATTGTTTCCAAATTGCCTTTCTAATGTCTTTTGATTTGGTGTGATTAATAACTCATGGTTTGTTTTCGTTAGATGATTGAATAGGGCTTTTGATAACTTTATATCTCTGGCTGCAATGGCTGCGGTAAATGGTGTGTTTTGAAAGGGTGACGAGTCAAACTCCATTAGGGCAGATTCAATCTCATCTCTCTCCAGAAGTAATGCAATGAACTCTTCCCGTTCTTTTGACTCTAAAAGGTGTTTTGCTTCGATTTTTGGAGTATTGGTAATATCAACAATAAGCTTAAATAATATATTTGGAGTGAAGCCAGTCCCTTTATATGCAAAAGGATCTCCACCACTTTTCAGTAGCTTTACTGCCCTGGCCCAGTTAACTTTCACTACTGAAAGTACTTCTATAAATTTCTGTGTGACTAAATTTCTTCCTCTTTCCAGTCTTAAAGTCTTTGACCTTTGGGCTTTATCAGGAATAGGTATATATTTGAATTTCAGAGGATAAGGGGATGCTCTTTTCATTGATCGAAAAGATCGCATTCTTAACTTTACAGTATTTCCTTTATGAATAGGGTTTTTCTTGTCAAAATACCAACTTCTGTACAATGGATCATCTGGATGAGGTGGAGTCATATTGTCTACTTTATATCGTAAAAAATTATCAATATGTTTGATTTCTTAAGTCTTATAAAGTTCCAAAAATATCTTTTTAGTTAGTAATTCTAACGTTAAGTACTCAGCCATACGGAATCGAATATTTCTGGCTTATTGGGCAGGTGCTCTGCAAGGCGCAACGACGGGTACATAGCAAGCTATGTGACCAGAGTTGCAACGCAGTTAGAGTGCCTGAACAATAAGTCAGAAAATATGATTTCGTATGGTTGAGTACTTAATTGCTGAGTAAAAATATAACAGTCATTGACTTGTTTGCTTGCTTCAGAGGCCGTCGAAAAATGCTGATGTGATATTAACAAGTGGCTCAAAATGCTTATTTACTCTCTGTAATTAGCGGTTTTTCGACACTTTTTTCCCTGTCTCAACCCGTTTCCTCTGAGACTCTGGAGCGAAGGGGTGAGAGATATAGCCAGCTATAGAGGTACGGCGATTGAAGCTGATAAGCCTTTGTTTTTATGCACTGAAGTACTTAATTGATTCATCGATTAGCTCAATATTCTTAATTCACATTGACTGGCTCCGACAGGCACAATTACTCGCACCTGCCTCACCTTCATCCTCATCATCATCGACCAGATAATCCAAGGCATTGGGGTTTATTGCAACCCACTCCGGCAAATGGTCAAGCAACTCCTGTAACAGTTTCAGCTCCTGCCCTGCACCAAACTCGCTTCGTCTGAAACCACCTTCCCGCAGAGCACTGAGTGCCATTAACATTGCCCCAATCGTATCCTGGTCTATGGTAAATTTTGCTACCTGCTGCAGCAATGAATTCTGGGATCTGTCACCGGTAAAAAGAAAATACAGGACGGCCGCTGCAGAACTGGGGGCCCAGGTTCCTCGAAGCTTTGTGTCACCAGTCTTTTTTCGGGATCTCTCTGCACCAGAGCTGGAAGGCAGAAGGAGATTTAACTCAGCCATAACCTCCCCATGATCAAGCTTGCGAGCATGCGTGTTTTGCAGGATTTGTTGCTCAATAATCCTCAGGCATTTCAAAACTTCCGGGTCAGTTACCTGTCTATAAATGCGTTGTAAGGTGATTTCGGCCAGATCTCTGTTCGCAGTTCTTGAATCACGATTTTCAATCATGACCCTCGCTGCAAGGGCGATAGCGACAGCAGCCTGCATGGCCTGCTCATGGTTATGACTGACCTGAACCGTTTGTCGAACGCGGCTGACAAAATCCTCGTCACTGATATAGGGATCATGATCAAGGATAGCCACAATCGTAGCAATTCCCATACAGCCGCCATTACCAGAGGAGCCTTCTGCTTTCCCTGATCTTGTACGAAAACTCTGACCGGAAAGGTCGAGAACCTGATCCCTGGTTGTCAGAGTGCCATTTCTGAATCCCTGAAAGAAAGTTTTTAACAACCGAGAGTGAAAAGCACCGTATTCGCTTAACACCACATCCATCGAATCTTCCATATTTAAATGAAAACGCTGCTCTTTGGGAAATGCAAAAAAACACTGGCATTTAGCCAGCCTGACAGCATCAAACTGTGCACCTTTACCTTTTTTTTGATGCTGTTTTTTAGGGCGATCAGAGCTTCGGTAATAATCCAAAAAGAACTTGTAAATCGCAGCCGCTTTGTGAGTGTCATCCGTAAATAGCTCACGCCTCCCAGCTCCATAGCCGTAACGAACGGTCCCCTTGCAATCCCCCAGGGCAGTGCCAAGCAATGCCAGCTCTGCATTGGTCGGCGTAGCAGCAAATGCAGGCATTATGAGCAGGAAAAAGACTGCAAAGCACATGCACTGAGCAATGAAAAATTGAAGATTAACTGATTTATACCAACATTCTGGATCAGCTCGTCCCAGGTTAGTCATTAGATACATTCCTTATATTAATTCTGGTAAGGGAATAATAGCGGTTGTTTTAAGTCTTGCCACCCGGAAGCCAGTAGGCAATGTAAAAACATAGAGGACAGCAACGGCTGGTCAACAAAGGCTTTATAAGCCCTTTTCTTCAGGGTGGGTAGCTGAGGTGCGGATGTTTTTAAACCGACTCGTCGATTAGCGCGATTGTATCTTGTAGTTCTTTGGATAAATTTAATTCTTCACACCGTCTAAAAAAGGGTTCGTATCCACTCATTATTGTTCGTATTTTAATAAGTATTGTTCTCACTTCATTTTCTATATCACTTGTAGTCATTGCATCAAATTCGGAAAAAGCATAGTCGAGACTAAAACCGTGAGCTATTTCAGTAACTTGAATTGCCATATCAATTTGCATTTCCATACTCATTTCAGTTGGAGCTGTTCTTTGTGAAATTCGAAAAAATAATTCTTTTGGTGTTATGGGATTGGGCTGGCGACGACTTAATAATATAGAATGAAAAAATCTTAGGTGTGCCATGAGTTTAATCAAACCTGAAGCTTTGCTAATGTTCTGACAAAAATCCAGCTGTGTCATTCCTGATCTCCGGGAGTCTACAAGCATCTTGTCATGTAACTTCAATATTGAAGCTTCTGAAAAAGATATATTGCCAAGTACGATAAATAACAATACATACAGTTTTTTCCTGGCAATCATTGGATTAATAACTCGTCTGTTGGATAACACTACGACATAATACTCATGCTTCCATGCGGAGGAAAAAATATCAGTCTTTTATACAAATCATATTTGCAAGACCTGGTGAAGATACATTAAACGCACAAGCGGGTGTCCCCGAGCTGCTTTTCAGACAAGCAGCACCGACGCTGGCAGTCTGGCCGTATGATAGAGCGAGTCCGTCCGTATCAGCTGGTATCAGACTTAGAATCCATTGGCAGGCGAGCAGCCCGCAACTGGAGTACCGTCTGTCAGCAAATAGATTTATGCCGCAGGATTACTGCTTTATTTTTTCTTTAACATCATCGTATACGCCTTCGAGTCCGGCTCTTTTACCGAATTCAAAGTCAAACCAGGCTTTATCGGCAAAGCGGGGATAGTCCGCTTTCACATAGGCATAATCCGGTCCAACGAGCATTTCAAAATTCCGTGCGAGGCCGACGATCGCAACCAGAGTCAGTAAAATAATTGCCAGCAGCTTGAACATACTTCTTACCCCAACGAATCTGTTTCTTCGATATTAGCAGAATGATTCTTCCAGGCTCGGTGTACTGTTGAGAATTCTCTTAACAAAATTCAGGCCTCCCTCAACGGATGAAGGAGACCCAGGGCATTAGTTCTGTGAGCGATAAAATGCCAGTGCAGCGGCCGCTCCGTTTTCATCAGAACCCAGAACCGCCTGCAGGGCACCCAGACAGCACAGAACATGGGTCTGGTCGGCGCTGCAGCCCATCAGCCCTATCCGCCAGACCTTTCCAGCCAGATCACCAAGGCCTGCACCAATTTCCAGGTTGTACTTTGATAAGAGTTCACTTCTCACCCGGGCGTCGTCGATACCATCAGGAATCCTGACCGCATTCAGCTGGCTCAGACGTTCATTTTCAGGAACAACCAGTTCCAACCCCATGGCTTCAAGACCGGTTGCCAGGGCCTGATGATGAAGCTTGTGGCGGCGCCAGGCGTTTTCGATACCTTCTTCCTGCAAAATAACCAGAGCTTCGTGGAGGGCATACATGGCGTTGACAGGCGCAGTATGGTGATAAGCCCTTTTGGCCCCCTTACCCCAGTATCCCATGATCAGATTCATGTCCAGGAACCAGCTCTGGACTTTGTGCTTGCGGCTGGCAATTTTCTCCACAGCTTTTTCGCTGAAGCTCACCGGAGATATACCTGGCACACAGGAGAGACATTTCTGTGTGCCCGAGTAGATAGCATCGATACCCCAGGCATCTACTTCCAGCTCAGATCCACCCAGTGAAGTGACCGCATCAACGATGGTAAGGCAGTTATGCTCTTTGGCCAGACGACAGAGTGTTTCTGCATCAGAGCAGGCACCGGTAGAGGTTTCTGCATGAACGAAGGCCAGAATTTTGCTGTCCGAGTGAGCCTGAAGCGTTTTTTCAACTTCAGCCACATCAACAGCACGACCCCATTCACCCTGAACAATAACGGGTTCGCCACCTGCCCGCTCGACGTTTTCTTTCATACGGCCACCAAAGACGCCGTTAATGCATACCACTACCTTGTCGCCTGGTTCGATCAGGTTGACAAAACAGGCTTCCATACCGGCAGAGCCGGGTGCGGAGATGGGCAGTGTCAGGGCATTGCGGGTCCTGAAGGCGTACTGAAGCAGCTCCTTGACCTCATCCATCATACGGACAAACTCAGGATCAAGATGACCGATAGTGGGTCGGGACAGAGCCTCTGTAATTCGAGGGTATACATCTGAAGGGCCCGGGCCCATCAGTGTTCGTTTGGGCGGATGAAATGATTGAATGGTCATGTCTTGTTCTGCTGTTGTTGACCTTTTGGTCAGGTTTATGACAAAGGGGTGTGTATGTAATACACATTTTATCAGTAACTATCAATGTTCAATTTTTTTTGAGCACTGTATACACTTTTCGGCAAACCTTTGCCAGAAATATGGAGTGGCCATGAAGCCAGAACGCTATGATGTCATCTTTGAACGTGCCTGTGAACGCAAGGGGGGAGAAGCAGCCGTTGAATCCTTGCTGGTAAAACCCCTTTCCAATGACCAATTAAGAAGTATTCCGGATGACCGCTATCTTGCAGAACTTACCCGCAAGGTTTTTCAGAGTGGATTTGTCTGGAGAGTTGTGGATCAGAAATGGCCTGACTTTGAGGAGGTATTCTGGGGTTTTGATATTGACAAGTTGCTGATGATGCCTGACGACATGCTGGAGCGAAAAGCAACTGACCCTAAAATTATTCGTCATCTCAAGAAGGTCTGGAGCATCCGGGAAAATGCCCTGATGATCCATGATGTACGACAGAGAGAAGGTAGCTTTGCACAGTTTGTCGCGCTCTGGCCTGAAGATAATATCATTGGGCTTTGGGCCTATCTGAAAAAACATGGCAGTCGTCTGGGCGGCAATACCGGCCCCTATGCCCTGAGGGCATTGGGCAAAGATACCTTTCTGATGACACGGGATGTTGAAGGCTATTTTCGTGCTATGAAAGTCATTGAAGGCAGTGCGACCAGTCAGAAAAGCCAGAAAGCCATCCAGTTATTCTTCAATCAGCTCAGGGAGACCAGTGGTCGATCGTTGGCCGAACTTAGCAGAATATTGGCTTTTGGTGTCGGTGATAACCATGTTCAGGCGTTGGCTGACATGGCACACTGAATAAAATTTTATTGGTCAGCAAAGTATCACGATTGGCCGTCCTCCATCGGAGCCACAGCCTGCCCTACCTGCCCTGAGAATAAGTCAGATCAAAATGGCACCGCCATGCTAAGCGGGTATACATCAGTAGGCAAGTTTCTGAAGAAATAATGTTTTTCAGGGTCCTTCTGACTTCTCAAATCAGAACGCTAAATATCACCCAGCATATTTTTGAGATGAAAGCGTCCGATGTCCAGCTCCGGTGTCCAGAAGTCTACTTCGTGCAGGTATTCCATCTTGGCGCTTAGCTTTTCCAGTTCGGGTTTGATTGCTCTTGAACGAAACAGAGGGTCATTTACCTGTCGGACAATACAATCAGCGTAGGCTTGGTAGGTCTCTGACTTGTCTTCTTCAGGGAGTCTCAGGGCCTGCTCGAGGTCACGATAAGTTCCGATAAAATCACCATCAAGGAGTTTTTCTTTGGCTTGTTCACGGAAATAGGCCGTGGTCACTGGAATGGCAAACATAGCCAGATCTTTTGACCAGATGTGTTTCAGCCTGAGAGCTTCAAGCTGACGTATGATGTTTTTAAGCGGAACCTGATTTTCAAGTTCATGGTTCAACAGGCCCAGCCAGGAGCTTATTTGAATTTCATCAATGGCCTCGGTAAATTCATGGGGGGCATCTCCCAGGGCATAGAAACGCTCTATGGCCTTAATAGCAGGAACAAAACTTCCGTTACCATAATGAATCATCACCGCAATAAAAGCGGCTTTGCCAGCAATCTTTAGCTTCTTTTTCCCTTTGGGCTCCTCACTCCAGCGAATGAGAGAGTCCTGAATGGCCGAATTATTGGCGCGAATATAATCCAACTCCTGATTAATTTGTTCGGGCGAGTATTCATTGACCAGCATGAAACAGAAAAGAGATTCCAGCAGCTTGATCTGATTCTGGGCAACGGCATCCTTGAGTTTCTGACTCAGCTCGGCCCGAGTCATTTTTTCTGATAGACCCGGGTAAGGGCTATTGCTCTCTTCTGGCATAACGTTTTCAATGGGTTCAGCTGCTTTATTCATGGTTCCTTCCGGTCTGTCACACCTTAAAAAACACTCTGTTTTGCAGGCGATGTGGCTTATATCGGCCATATTTCCGGTATCTGAGAGCAGCTTGTCAGTTTATGCCTCTTGATTCAGTGATTTATACCCATCGTGCTTTCTAACTTCTGTGTAATGCATATACATCGCCGTATTCCCATAAACCCGGAAAAATCAACTGATGAATGGGTAAATTGTTGATTTACTTCACCCAGAGCCGATAAATCGGTCATTATTGTGACTCAGGAATAGCGATGAAAACAGGACCACGCCTGCCGAATGATCAGGTTCAATCTGATCAGATGCCTCGGCAACAGGACTTGGATTCAGGGCGTTTTAAGCACTGGTTAGTCAAAAGTACGGTCGGTCAAACTTTTCTGCATACGCTGTCTTTAGCAATCACTCAATCCACAACTTTGCTCAGTCGGGTAACG
The DNA here is from genome assembly GCF_049310145.1 of Endozoicomonas sp. ALD068. Taxonomy (NCBI): domain Bacteria; kingdom Pseudomonadati; phylum Pseudomonadota; class Gammaproteobacteria; order Oceanospirillales; family Endozoicomonadaceae; genus Endozoicomonas; species Endozoicomonas sp. ALD068. The sequence continues at coordinate 3,566,661 of NZ_JBLYNU010000004.1, read as the reverse complement.
CAAATTATATTATTGCCTTTGCTCCACCTGATTGGTCATGAATCTGATGTCACTATCAACCCGGTTTGATGGTGAAGATAAGGCAAGACTTTATGATTTCAGTGACGGCTGTTGCTGTGGTCTTGCCTCAAGCTACGTACTATACGAGCAGATGGGGTGTGCAGAGGAATATGATGAACTTTTGAGCACTGTCAGTCAGGATCCGGCACTGGGCTGGGTATTCTGGAATAACCACTATGATCATCTGGCGGATGCTATTCTGGATGCCCAGCAGATGTTTAAAGCCGATCCTGCCACGCAGGATCATCAGGCGCTCTTGTTATTAAAACTGCGGCCTTTTTGTGAATCGTTACTGGCTTTTCAGGCACCGGCAACCACGACGTTGCAGGAAGAAGTGCCTGTGCAAAATACAGAGAAGACTGCACAATGGATTGTCTCAGCGGCTGGTAGCAGTACTCCGGTCTTACATTCAACTCCCTGGTACCCCATTGGGCTTACCCAATCCGGGTTGCGCTTATTATTAAACGAGATCGCAGAAACGATTCCGGAAGGCCGGGGAAGCCGTCTTTTTCACCTCGCAACCGGCAGACATATCCTATCTCTGAAGTTGACTCCCGAAGGATTTGAAATCAGGGATCAAAATATTCGTAACTATAAGGAGTTATTTAAAAAGGAACGGGACTTGTTCGCCTTTGCCGCTGGCTGCCTGGCCGACTCTTTAAACACCAGTCAAATCTTTTCATCAGGCATAGCTATTCCAGACGAGTCAACGGATACCGTATTTGCCATCAAGGAATTCACAAACCTTTCATCAGCCAGCAGCAACTCAGGGTACAAGCGTCTTGAAATCCTGTTAGCGGAAATTCCGGAATCCGGGCTTTTACCCATAAATCATCGTAACCCTCATAATTTCAATCAGTTGCTACTGGCTGTTAAATGTGGAACCAGTGAAGTGGCTGAAACAGTGATGGTTAAAGCCACGGAGGTCGCAGACATAGATCCAGACTTTTTCAATCAGCAAGATGATTTTGGCCAGACTGCCCTGACTTGGGCTGCACTCCAGAATTATACAAATGTCGTGGATAAGTTGTTAGATCAGCCGGGCATTCGTACCAATCTACCCAGACAAGATGGTGCAATACCATTACACTGTGCCTGTCATTATGGTCACGCCGAAATAGTGGAAAAGTTACTCGTCAGACCTGATGTCCAAATAAATCACAAAACGAATGAGGGCGAAACCCCGATACAGATTGCGATCAAAGCCGGGCATATTGAAATCGTTAAACGTCTTCTTGAAGAAGGTGCTGATATTGAAACATCTTCAGAAGCCTTAGCCCCTGAGGCATGTCGTGGTGAAATCAGGGAGCTGATAGAGACAGAGCTGAAGAAGCGTGGGTTATAGCCAGCAGAGAAAGCACAAAAAAGCGCTTTTTACTGAAAGTGCTTGAGTGTTGTTTACGTTCTTCTTATTGAACTCCGGCACAATAGCCCCAACGAATCAGGTGGGGGATAGGTGCTCTCTGGAAACATTCAGAACCAGGTGATGTACCAAGACCTGTTTACATGGACAGAATAACCACCTGCCGTTTTTGGCACCAGCTTATGAACATTCGCCATCTCAGTTGTTCCCATGAACTTTTTCTTTGTAAGTCAGTCAAAGCCCATATGAGCTTGACCAGGTATAGCGCCCGTCTCGCTTCGGGGGCGCTATGTCGGTCAGGCTCCTGGATAAATAACCAGCTTAAAGGAATAAGAGTATGCAGGGCATTCGCAACCTATCGAAGAATACTGTCGGTGCAGCTTTCGAATTGAGGTTTTATGGCAATGAGTCCAGAAAGCCAGTTATTTTGTTACAGGCCCGTGAAGACGACAGCTATTACTTCTTTGCTGGCAAATCCGTTAAGGCTGTCAGAAAGGTTTCTGCCTTCTTTTCCAATGCTGACACCTGTTACATTCATACGCAGGACGGCATCTCACGGTTCCACGCACGCCCTGTCTCAGATATTAAGTCTCTGTTTTCTCCTATACCGGATGCTCAGACTAACTCAGCAAGCACTGACAATTCTCCTGTCACAATTAGCTCTACCTCCGTTGACAGTGTTGACAATAAAACATTACTCCCGGAGAGCGCCGCCCACCCTGAAAAACAGCAGCCCTCAACATCGGAAGATGTAACGCCAGCGCCTGAGCTCAAACCTGGACATATCCTGGATCACTCTTACGCGACGCCACAGAAGCCTTTAAGCCCGGATACCCATCTTGTTGGCAAGGCTCATGGCTCTTCGACTCCAGTTGCCATGACCAATGATCCGGTAGAAAACGTTACCAGCACTCCTGTTGCCATTGTTCCTGATCAGGACTTCTTTCCATTACTGGCTCTGCCAGAGGAGGTTATATCCCGGATCTTGGGTTATTTATCCCACAGAGATGCAGTAGCGATGGAAGAAAGCTGTCTGCGTTTAAGGGAAATAGCTGCTTCGGTTCTGAGTGCCAGGAACATCGCCAGCAGCAGGGTATGGTTCAAACAGTTCGCGCCATCACAACAGCAGATATTCATACAGATCGCCAAAAATTTCAGTGAACCTCAAGTCAGAGCCTGGTTGATGCAGTTTACCCGGGATAAAATGCTGGTGAATCATCTCTGTCGCCAGTCAGACAGGGAGGTGACAGACAACTCTGAGGCCCGGAGCCCGGAAAAGATACCATTGTTCCCTCAACTCCTGTTTTACCGGGTGAGTCAATTTATGATTGACAGTCCGGTTTTGCAGCCGAATTTGGTAGCAGACATTCAGTGTAAGTCCTATTCAGTCGAAACAGCCATACTCAGCCACGACGCCTGCTACCTGGTGACCGATTGTTATGGCGCCGATGGCAGAGCAAAAATTCATGCTCTGGCGGCGAAGAACAGTGACTGCCAGCAGATCCACATTCCCCACGTAGGCAGGGTCAGGCAGGTCATCTGTAGCGCAGATAATCGCCATATACTGAGCTTCTGTACCCAATGTACGGTAAAAATCACCAGCCGTTCTATGGATAACCGCTGGGCAGAGCAACTTTGCATTATCCATAAAAAAAAGATCAGATCAGCCAGCTTCAGCCCCGACAGTCGGCATGCGGTGACGATCAGCGGCGATAAAAATGTGTACATCAGTTCAGTAGACCAGGATGGCCGCTGGGCATTAACAGCGACGATTGTCCATGAGGGGGATGTTTGTTCAGCAAACTTCAGCCCTGATAGCTGCCTTCTAGTGACCGCCAGTGAAGACCATACCGCCAAAATCCATAGGCGTGCAGCTAACGGCAAATGGTTGCCGATAACCACCTTGCAACACAAAAACAAAGTCATCTCAGCCGAGTTTAGCCCGGATAGCAAGCATATCATCACTGTCTGGACTAATCAGACTGGTAAGTTTGGACAAACAGCAACGATTTACAGCGTTAACCCTGATGGTTGCTGGACAGAAAAAGCCGACATTACCCACTCCGACAGGATCTGCTCAGCCACCTTCAGCCCCGACAGCTGTCATGCAGTGACGGCCAGTCTCGATCATACTGGTACGGTCTTCAGTTTTGATAACGACAACAGCTGGCAGAAAAATGCGGTGATCAACCATACAGGGTGTGTCAGCTCTGCCAGCTTTAGTCCCAATAGTCTGCTGATAATAACCAGCAGTGATGATCACTCGGTGAAAATTTACGGGTTTGATACAGACCACAGGAGCTGGGCAGAGCAAATGGCCATTATGCATGAAGATAAAATCAATTCTGCCCTGTTCAGTGCTGATAGTCGCCATATTTTGACACTATCGAGCAACGACACATCAGAGCCCAAAAACAATTGTAAAGCCTTAATCCACTCTTTCTGTAGCGATGGGCAGTGGCTGCCAGGCGCCAATATTGAGCCAGAGGGCGGGGTCTGTTCAGGTCAGTTCAACCACGATGGCACCCATGTTGTCATCAGCGACTTTTCAGGCGATGCCCAGATCCTTGGCTGTGGCAAAGATGGCAAATGGTCACGTAAAACTCTCATCCGCCATCAATACTCACTCAAATCATCAGAATTCAGCGCCAACGGCAGCCATCTCGTCACTGTTAGCAGCAGGGGGAAGCGGATTAAAGTCTGGCGCCTCTGCGGGGTGGAGGCAGCGCCAACATCCCCCTCGAAAGGTAAACGTGCTGCAGCGTCATCGTTATTGTCGCCGCCTCCAAGTAAAAAGGCTCGCAGGTGAACGGTTAGCAAAATCGTCGTAAACCCTCGCCCAATCGAGGGTGTTGTAAAACTTCAACAGCTCGTTCTCACGCTCTGAAGTCGTCATTCCCGCGAAGGCGGGAATCCATCGCCAACGGTGGATCTCTGCCTTCTCGGGGATGACAAGGCCAGGGGGACACCGGGCAGTATGGTTCTGGTGGTGAGTCATTGTGGATTCCCGCCTTCGCGGGAATGACGAGAATGAAGCCGGGAATGACGAGAATGAAGCCGGGAATGACGAGAATGAAGCCGGGAATGACGGGAGTCAACTCGTTCCCAGGCTGGAGAGAGTTTTGCGACACCCTCAATCGGGCGGGGATATAAGACGGGAACGCAGAGCGTTCCGGTTGAGTATTTGTACGTAGTTGGTTGTATTTTCCATCGGTCTGTCTCTATGCAGAGACTCACGGTGACGAAAACCAAGCACTGTTAACAAAAAATTAAGGCAGAGACAACTGCCCAACCGCCCTTGAAGAACCAGACGAGCCCATACCTGAGTGACCCGTTAAGGCTGCGGCAAATCAAACAAAAGACCAATAAATAACCGAGGGGCACCCGGTTACTGCTGATGGAGGCTTCTGTGTAAGTCCAGTCGCTATAGGCTGGCTGTAGCCTGTGAAGTCAGAAGCCTCGCCTGACAAGGCAGGGAGTGTCACAGACTATCTTGGAATAGCCACTTATGATCAAAAATTATTGCCATTTTCAGACGGTGTGCCATTGAGGTTAGTGCGTCTGGTTTGATTTTTGATTGGATTGAGTGCTTAACTGGCAGAAACGCCCAGTAAATACCTCTACGTTGGAGGAATGAAGCCATGAGGTTTCAACCTGCCCCGATTAATTCCAAGGGAAAAAAGATGAAAAAAATCCTTTTATTTCTATTAGTGTTAACTGCTTGCGGACTCAGTAAAGCGGCGCAATACGAACTAAACCGGGATATATCAAGAGTGTCATTTGCTACGGTGAAGTTAGAGTACGTTATTGAGTCGGCTTCAATATCCTCTCTAACGGGCAGTATTAATGAAGCCGGTCTGTTAACTCTGGATATTCCAATCTCTGGCATTGACACTGGCATTGGAATTAGAAATGAGCGCTTGAATAAGCTGTTTTTCCAATCGGATTTATTTCCCAGTGCTAAGGTTTCTGCACAAATTTCCAACTCATTATTAGCCCCTGAGACAGTGGTTAAGCAGCTAACTGTGCCGGCAAAAGTAACCCTTTATGGCCAAACACAAGAGCTGGAATTTCCAGTCAATGTGGTAAAGTGCGGAAATCTATTGTCGGTGGCCAGCACAGAGCCGGTTATCATTCGAGCTTCTCAATTTGGTATTCCGGCTAAAAATCTGACAGAACTGGCTAAAACTGTGGGACAGATCCCGATTTCTGAGACCGTTCCTGTCAATTTTTCATTAGTATTCAGCAAATAAAATAGATCTACCTGGAAAGCAGGATGGCGGGATTAGTTCTCTGTTCTTGCTTGATGGTGGCCAACCATCGAGTGCAGCCAAGTGGTATGGAATATACCTCCTGGCTGCACTAATTTTGCTTGGACAGCTCTTTATATTTGGTGACAATATTTTCCAGACTTTTCTTTTCTGTATCCATGATGTCCTGAACACTCTTTGGGACCTTGTTCATGTTTATCTGGCTCATTTCGCTTAACAGTCCTTTTGCTTGGTTGTTCAGCTCTTCGAGCTGACCGGCTGTTAAATTTTGACCCTTATTTCCTCCGGCTGTTAAATTTTGATCATCATCTTTTTTGGTGTTCTTCAGGCGCAATTCGGCAAATTTTTCGGTGACGGGGTGAGCGGATTTTAGCCAGGGTGTGCAATGATCGAGGGTGTATTGAAAACTGTTCACCCGTGCTACCTTGAAAACACCTGTACCATGGGTTTTCTCGGTAATGCTTTCCAGAGGCACTTTACCGAAAGGCGTGTCATCCAGGCGTACTTTGTATTTACCTTCTGTCCTGTTCTTGAGGTCATTCAGCAGCGTCGTGTAATTCTGGTATTCCTGCTGGGATATAGTGTCCAGTTGTTGATTCAGCCATTGGGATACTTCTTTACCCGAGTTGGGCTCAAGGTCCTGCAGACTCATGGGGTCAAGATGGCCGTGCTCGGACAGGGGTAACATCATCTGACTGACTGCCGCCATTCTCACATTTCTGCCGAGCTGATGTTGGTCAAAGAAACGATAGAAGCCGGTAAGGCTTTCACCTTTTTGGAAAGCAATGTCTTCCAGTCTGTTCCTGAGTCCTTTCTGGGTATCCGAAGCACTGCTTTTGTTACTGAGGATTGAGGAACCTGGTACTTCATGCTTGAACCATTTTTTATCGACACCCCCTTTTTCGGATGCCCCCGTCAGAGCCATGGCTCTCAGATATCGGGTGAAAAATTTCGGCATCTGCTCTTTCCAGGGGGTGTCCTTGCGCTGAGCGAGACTTTTGGACATATATTTTGCCGGTGCATCCAGTGCCGCTTGTCTTTTTCTCCGGCGTCTGGCCGGAAGAGAAATTTCAGTGATAGGAGCGGCTGGCTCTGTCTCAACCTTCTCTGATGGTGTGACAGGCGTTTTCTGAATGCTCGCTGGCTCTTTGCTTTTTGCAGTCGGAGCTACACTATCGGGCAGTGAGCTGGTGCGGACTGGTGGTTTTGGAGGCACTTTTTTAACGGTTCTTTCCGGGGGAGCTTGCTTCAGAAGTTCTTTACCCTTTGTTTCCAGACGCCGATAAAAATGCTTCTGCAAGTCTTTTATCGCAGCGGGATCGTCTGCGAGTTCCGGGATTCCCAGTTTTTGGGCTGCGCCCCTCAGGGCTTCCTGTACGTCAGAGAACGCATCATCTCCCTCAGCACAGGAGCCGGGTTTGAAGGTTGCAATCAGTTCCCGGTACTCTGCCTGCTTGTCCGTTGCCCATGATATTTTGGCCAGGTGATGGTCCAGTAGATTGCTGGTCGCTTTTTGCATAGCGGCAGTCTGAAGCAATGTGTTCGTTGGAGGTGTCGCAGGCTTGCTAATGGATCGACTGGCAACTGATTTAGCTTCCTGGGGTCTTTCAGTCAGCACCTGGCTTCTGGGTCTGAGTCGGGTCTTCTGCTCAACAGAGGGTTGTTTCTGCGGCTTAAGATCGGTCGCCGACGGTGCCTGTCTGCGCGGCTGGGACGATGTCTTGTACATTTCTTTAGGCGTTGGAGGTATAACCCGGACGCCCCGTTTATAGATGGACTTTTTTTCAGGAGTCACCTGATCTCCAGGAGAGAGCATCTTGCTGACGACATCACTCAACGCCTTGACTTTGCCATCCTTGGAAACCCGATTGGTCTGCTCAGGCTGTATCCATTTTGGACCCTGACCTGAGGTTTTGTCGATCAAGCTCATACTGTCCCTGTATGCCGTTTTCTATCCGTTCCTTAAGAATAGTAGAGCATTAGTTGTTCTATTTATTATTGCCTCTGGTTTTTATTAGCTTTTGGCCGCATTTTTAATCCACTTCTTCAGCTGATTGGCGGGCAGGGCACCGGATATACGGCCAATTTCTTTCCCGCATTTGAACACAATCAGGGTTGGGATAGAGCGGATGTTCAATTGCGCTGCAATTTGCTGGTGCTTTTGAGTATCGAGTTTTGCCAGTCTTATGTTGGGTTCGAGTTCACGGGCTGCTTCGGAAAAGGCTGGAGCCATGGCTTTACAGGGACCGCACCAGGGAGCCCAGAAATCCACCACAACCGGTATATCGGTCTGGGCCAGAAAACGTTTGAAATTACCGGAATTGAGTTCTACGGGTTTGCCGTAAAAGAGTTTGTTCCTGCATTTACCGCAAGAGCCCCCGTCTTCCAGGCGCTCTTTAGGGACCCGGTTGGGAGTGCTGCATTTGGGGCAGGCGATTTGCAAGGGCTGAGACATATCATTACCTGGGACAAATGAAGAATTTTACGTGATATATGTGGGGGATTATGACTCGTTAATAGAGCATAAGACCAGATGCATTAATGCAAACTCTGGGTTAACCGCTAATCTGAAAGTAGGGCAATTGTTATAAGAAGGTTAAATCATGGACGTTTACCAAATCGTTGAGTCCGGTGTGCTGGAGAACAAGAAAGTGCTGGTGGCTGAAGATAATCCCGCCAATCAACTGGTGCTGAAGAAGTTACTCAAGAAAGTCAATATTGAGCCGGTTTTCGCAGAAAACGGTCAGGAAGCTCTGGAATACTGCAAGAGTGATCCGGAGAGCTGGGACCTGATTCTGATGGACTGTGAAATGCCCGTCATGGATGGTTACACTGCCACCGAAGCAATCCGGGAGTTTGAACAGGAGGCCGGAATAGAAGAGCATACTATTATTGGTCTCAGTGCTCATGCTATTGACGAGTTAAAAAATAAAGCCTTATCCAGAGGCATGGACGACTACTTAACCAAGCCTATTGAGCGTGATTATTTATTTCAAACCCTGGTCGATTATCTCGGCTGAATGACGTCTCAGGAAAAAGGCCAGCAAAAATGCTGGCCTTTTTGACAGGGGGCTGGCGTTAACCGATCAATTGGCAACGATATTAACCAGTTTGCCGGGTACTACAATCACCTTGCGAACAGTCTTTCCTTCAGTAAACTTGGTTACATTTTCCTGCTCAAGCGCCAGCTTTTCAATCGCACTTTTATCCATGTCGGCTGGAACTTCCAACTTTGCACGAACTTTGCCGTTGACCTGAACCACCATGGTGATGGCGTCTTTCTCCAGGGCAGACTCATCCACCGCAGGCCAGCCAGCCTGAACCACAGGCTCTGCATGACCCAGGGCATTCCAGACGCTGTGCATAGCGTGAGGAGCAATAGGTGCCAACATCAGAGTGGAGGCCTCCAGGGCTTCACGAAGAACGGCACGAGCCTGATCACTGTTGTCCCGGAACCGGGCAATCGCGTTGTTCAATTCCATGATGGCAGCAATAGCGGTGTTAAAAGTCAGACGACGTTCGCAATCATCGGAAACCTTTTTGATAGTTTCGTGAGTTTTACGACGCAGGTCTTTCTGTTCCTTGCTCAAAGCCTTGCTGTCCAAAGCAGGTACATCTCCGGAAGCCAGATGTTCAGAAACCTGTTTCCAGAAACGACGCAGGAAGCGGTGAGCGCCTTCAACAGCGCTTTCGGACCATTCCAGGGTCTGCTCGGGAGGTGCAGCAAACATGGTGTACAGACGGATAGTGTCGGCACCGTACTTATCGATCAGTTCCTGTGGATCAATACCGTTGTTTTTGGATTTGGACATTTTGCTCATGCCCGCATGCTCAACGGTTTCACCGGTTTCCTTCAGGGTGGCTTTGATCAATCGACCTTTGTCGTCCAGTTCAAAGTCTACTTCGTTTGGTGCAATCCAGTGCTTCAGGCCCTTATCGTCCAGCTTGTAAAAGGTATCAGCCAGAACCATGCCCTGACAGAGCAGCTTTTTGAAGGGTTCGTCACTGTCAACCAGGCCGGCATCACGAAGCAGTTTGTGGAAAAAACGGGAGTAAAGCAGATGCATAACGGCATGTTCAATACCACCAATGTATTGATCGACAGGCAGCCAGTAGTTGGCAGCCGCCGGGTCCAGCATTTGTTCGTCAGTCTTAGGAGAGCAATAACGAGCGTAGTACCAGCTGGACTCCATGAACGTATCGAAGGTATCGGTTTCACGGGTTGCTGTCTGGCCGTTATGGGTGGTTTTAGCCCACTCAGGATCGGCCTTGATGGGTGAGTGAACACCATCCATCTCAACATTTTCAGGCAGCAGAACCGGAAGATCTTCCAAAGGGACTGTGACTTCAGTGCCATCTTCCAGATAACACATGGGAATCGGAGCTCCCCAGTAACGCTGACGACTGACTCCCCAGTCACGCAGACGGTAGTTAACCTGCTTTTCACCTTGGCCCAAAGCAATCAGCTTGTCGGCAATTGCATTGAATGCTTCCTGAGAAGTCAGGCCGTCAAATTCCCCGGAGTTGATCAGCTTGCCTTTTTCAGTGAACGCTTCTTTGGACAGGTCACACTCTTCGCCGTTTGCGGGCTCGATGACTTGTTCGATAGCCAGTTCAAAGCGGGTAGCAAATTCGTAGTCACGCTGATCATGACCGGGTACCGCCATAACAGCGCCGGTGCCGTAATCCATCAATACAAAGTTGGCAGCCCAGACAGGTACTTCTTTACCCGTCATTGGGTGAATGGCTCGAATACCGGTATCGACACCCACTTTTTCCATGGTGGCCATTTCTGCCTCGGTGACACCGTTGGACTTACATTCTGCAATGAAAGCGGCCAGTTTCGGATTATTAGCAGCCGCAGCTTTGGCAATAGGATGCTCTGCAGCAACGCCCACGTAAGTCACACCCATCAGCGTGTCCGGGCGTGTGGTGTAGATCTGGAATGCTTCCGGTGATCCGGCAACGGGATTGGCCACTTTGAAGGTCATCTGAACACCTTCGGAGCGACCAATCCAGTTGCGCTGCATGGCTTTAACCTGATCAGGCCAGTCTTCCAGCTGATCCAGATCAGCCAGCAGTTCGTCAGCGTAAGCCGTGATTTTCACAAACCACTGGGGCAGCTCTTTACGCTCCACCAGAGTGTCGCAACGCCAGCAACGGCCATCTTCTACCTGTTCGTTGGCCAGTACGGTGGCGTCGTTGGGGCACCAGTTCACAGAAGACATTTTCTTGTAGACCAGACCCTTTTCGTACAGTTGGGTGAAGAACCACTGTTCCCACTTGTAGTAGTCCGGTTTGCAGGTGGCCAGCTCACGGTTCCAGTCATAACCGAAGCCAAGACGCTTGAGCTGACCTTTCATGTAGTCAATGTTTTCGTAAGTCCATGGGGCTGGAGCGGTTTTGTGTTTGATAGCGGCGTTTTCTGCCGGTAGGCCGAAGGCGTCCCAACCCATGGGTTGCAGGACGTTTTTACCCTGCATACGTTGATAACGGGATACCACGTCGCCAATGGTGTAGTTGCGAACGTGGCCCATATGCAGTCGGCCGCTGGGGTAAGGGAACATGGACAGACAATAGTACTTTTCCTTGCCGGCCTCTTCACTGACAGCAAAACTGTCATTCTCTTCCCAGTATTTCTGGGCTTCTGTCTCAATCTTGTGCGGCTGGTAATGCTCTTCCATCATGGCTCTTTGCGAGAATCTGGATTTAAAGGGTTTCAAACTCTGCAATTAAAAATTTGCAAAATGTACAAATTTTTAATTGCAGAGCGGAGAAGAACACGGGTGTTCAGTATAACCTGCGAAGCATACATGAGTGAGGGCAGCGGGGGTAGCGCTTCTGGAATTTTTTGTTATGGGGCTTGTAGAACAATGTACAACAGAGCAGGCAGGGCAACAAAATGTGAGTTTGATGATGTACTGGATGAAGTATTTGAGGTGGACCTGGTCGATGTATTGGATGAACTGGATGTATTGGGTGAAGTAGATGTATCGGTTGAAGTAGATATATTGGATGAAGTGGGTGTACTGGATGTAGCTAACTTACTCCAGTTTTCTAAAATAAGTGAATGACCAGAAATAAACCAGGTGCCAGAATGCGCCTGATACACTTCTTCTAACGCAATTGAGTCACTGATGAATTCATGATTGAAAGACAGAGATACTTTATTCTGAAAGATTGCACCCGCTAAAAACGAGATGTTGACAGAAGAATGATGTATTCCTAATACATAAGTCTCGTTGTTCCGAAAATAAAACAAAGGTCCTCCTGAGTCGCCATTCTGCGATGTACCCCTATACCAAAGTCGATAGACGTCGGTTCGACATTTAAAGGGCCAATATAAAGAAGCTGATCGTAATATTTTTTTACCTGCATAACCAGCAGCCATTGGATGGGGCGCAACTTCCCGGAGATCAGGGCATGTTGCATTTAATTGCATTTTTGGAGGTGCTATGTTCACTGAATCCTCCAGTTCAATGATTGCAATGTCGTGTATTGTGTTCGGATGTCTGTAATCAGGGTGCTTGATATATCTAACAGCCTCTCTAACTGGAGCATGAGCTTTATTAAAGAAAAAAAGTCGTAGACTATCATTTTCGCTTAATGAACTTACACAATGGGCTGCAGTCAACAGATGAATGTCAGATATTAGTACTGCTGTACATAATGATGAGGGGGAGGATGAGAAGGCAATCCATGGATATGTGTCAATGGGCACTACTGATGATGGCACATATCGTTCAACTCTATCCAATGATGCGGCAAAAACATCTTTGAATATAAAGGTGTAAAAAAACAGAGTTAAGATTGCGTTTTTGTTTGCATGCACGGATTCAGCTCTCCTGAATCTATGAAAGTTGCTTACGAAATTAGCATATTTTGCTTGTTCTGCAATTGCTATCTTTATTGCGCAGCAGCACCTGAGTGTGGCAAGCAAACGTTCATGAAGCGTTTTTCATTGGAAGTTCATAAGATAAAAGCGCGTTATCCTGATGCGACTTATGTGGGTGTTGCATACACAGCGGCTGACAACTGGACATTTCTGGAGCTACTAACATTACAGCTGACTCAGGTCTTGCTCTTATTAACCATTATTGATGGAAGTAGATATGTTTTCAGTATTGAAGATCTGGTTATCCGGATTCCCGGTAATATTGGCTGCTTTGTGGATAGATTCTGGATACTCTTGTACTCACCCCAGAGCTGAAGTTCAGGCTCGTTGTGAAGAGGTGTTAAAAGCAAATCCGGGTATTTTTACTCGTTTTGTTTTTCATGACGATCCGGCTGTGAGTCTGAGGGGCATTCTGAAAACCCGAAATACTCTGCATATTGTAACCAGTGATTATGCCCTGGATGCTCCGATTACCGTATCAGGTTATTTCGTCAATGTGGGGATTATTGGTGTTGCCACTGATGGCAAATATCCAACATTGTCATTGACAGGACCAATGTTATCCCATGGCGTTGATGCGTTCATTCGAGTTTCAGACTTCAGGTTATTGTATCTCGATGGGTTTGAACTGGATGCCGGTGGCAGCTTTGCTAATTTTTACGGCAATCTTAACCATTTTATTCATGCCAGTAATGATAGAGTTACACTGAAGAATCTCAAGTTACACAAAGCTGATGAATCTATTGATAGCGCTATCTATGTGGAGCACTCCAAAATACTGGAAGTCAGCCATTTAGAAATCTGGACAGATGGGTACAGAGAACCACCATTGCTTGAAACCAGAAAGGTTGATGAAGTGTACTTGAGTGACAGTACGGTGCATGGCTACCCATCAGAATGCACACTGATTTTGCATGAAAACAGTTATCAGGTGTCGTATTTAAATGTTGCCTTACCCATTAAACAAGAACGTTTTTCGTATGTGTTTGCTTACCCGGGAATTTCTATCGTTTATAAAGATCCTGAAAAATTCAGTGCCAATTTGAGTTTCGAAAATATAAGAACCGATCCGCCCTCATATCATGATCCCGATCTTGACTGGGTTCAGGTTCCTTTATGGGTAAATGGTCCTGATCAGGTTCACGCGAGCGTTACCTATAAAAATAACACGTTTGACCGGGCAAATACTCTCATGTTTCTTACTGATGTTCATTGGAAGGGAGATGCTGCAGCCATACCTATCCTGAAAACACCTCAATATGAGGCATTTTTAAAAGAAGATTTTGTTCCAAAATGCCTTCATAGAAAGTATCCATCAGCTTCTATAAAAGGGAATAAAGAATTAATAGAGTTGCGAATATCATTAGATAAACTATTAAATATTAGCGAGCGAGAACTCTAAGATAATGCCTGCTCTTATTGTGATTTTTCATTTAAGTCTGTTTGTCGCCTTAGCATTTGACTTATTTGCCTGAGGGTGGTTCACCTGACGGAATGTTTCTGAATTGAATTTTTGAATTGTTTGACCATTATAAGTACCTAACCAGTTGGTTTCACATATTCTGGACGGCGGCTTTTTCCACCCTTCTGCGTTCCAACTCTGGTTGCGTAGCTACGGCTACGCGCCCGTCATTGCGCCTTGAAGGATGAAAAAATCCACTCGCCAGAATATGCGAAACCAACTGGCCAGGTACTTACATGATTCAGCTTTTGCTAATGCTAACTATTTTTAACGGAAATAGATATGTTTTCAGTATTGCAGATCTGGTTATACCGATTTCCAATAATATTGTCCGCTTTGTGGATAAATGCCGGATATTGTTGCACTCACCCCAGAGCTGATGTTCAGGCTCGTTGTGAAGAGGTTTTAAAAGCATTTCCGGGTGTTTTTACTAATGTTGTTTTCCATGACAATCCGGTCAGAAGTCTGAGGGGTAATCTGAAATCCCGAAATACTCTGCATATTGTAGCCAGTGATTTTGCTCTGTATGATCCGATTACCGTGTCAGGCAGAGCTGTCAATGTGGGTATTGTTGGTATTGCCACTGATGGCAAGTATCCAACTGTGTCATTAGCGGGGACAATATTTTCCAACGGTGTTGATGAGTTTATTCGGGCTTCAGACACCCAATTGCTGTATCTCGATGGGTTTGAACTGGATGCCGGTGGCAGCTTTGCTAATTTTTACGGTAATCTTAATCACTTTATCCATGCCAAGAGTGACGAGGTTACGCTGAAGAACCTCAGGTTACACAAAACGGGTGAGTCTATTGAAAGCCCTATTTATGTGGAGCACTCCAAAAAACTGGAAGTCAGCCAGATTGAAATCTGGAATGATGGGAATAAAGAGCATCCAGTGGTTGCAACCAGGGAGGTTTTTAAAGTGCAATTCAGCGACAGTACTGTGCATGGATTCCCATCAGAATGCACACTGATTTTGCATGAAAACAGTCGTATTGTGTCGTATTCGAACTTTACCTACCCTGTTAAACATTCACAGTCTTGGCAATCTGGAGTTACCCCGGGGATTTTTATCGTTTATGAAGATTATGGAATGTTCGCTGCCAAATTGAGTTTTGAAAATATAAAAACTGAACCATCCGCATCCCATGACCCCGCTTTTGATGAGATCCAGGTCCCATTATGGGTAAAACGTCGTTATGGTGAGGTTCACGCGATCATTACCTATAAAAATAACGCTTCTGACCGACAAATGACCGGCATATTTCATTCTAATGTTCCTTGGTGTATCAATGATAAAATCAGTTATTTTCCAAAAAAAACTGATAAGGAGGACAAGTTAAGTGAATATTTTGTTCCAGAATGCCTTCAGAGAAGGTATCCAACCGCTCACATAGAAGGAAATACAGAATAAATGTGGTCGTCTAAGTCATAGAAACAAATAAACAATGCGTGGAAAACCAGAGTTATCTGATTTGTATTCCTTGTGTTCATGTCAGTGGTGACATGGTTATGCTGAAAAACCTGAAGTTACACAAAACCAATCAATCTTCAAAAAGCACTGTCTATTTGGAGCATTCCAGGCAATTGGAAGGCAGTCGTATAGAAATCTGGGGAGATGGAAATAGAAGACAACAACTGATTGAAACCAAAGAGGTTCATGAAGTGCATTTCTGCGACAGTACAGTGCATGGATTTCCGGCGGAATGTAATCACCGGTCTGAGATGGCCCTTTTTCAGCTCGGGATTGGCCACCAGGACCGGATGTAAAGTCACAAGGTGTCGTGACTTCGTGGTAACTATGGGGAACCGTGGTAATATGATCCTGTTCGTTAAAGTCGTCTTGTTAAAAAGGATATTGTGCAAAAATCCGGTTCATGAGTGACGATGAGTTTCTTGTTTTTTCTCTTGAAACAGATTTTGCATCAGGCATATGAGCACCCGTACTCCAACAAGAAGAGGCGCCAGCAAGGCCGCTTCGAAAAAGAAATCCAATCAACAGTCGAAACTGCCAGGCTGGATGTGGCTGGTAACCGGTTTTGCGGCAGGCTTTTTTGTGGCTTTCCTGATCAAGCTGACACCGGCTCCTGTTTCCGTTAATGCTCCTATGGAGACAGCTGAAACGGCTCAGTCGGGTAAGGAACGCCCGGAGCCGGTCTTCGATTTTTATACCGTGCTGCCCGAGCAGGAAGTGATTCTGCCTGAACCGATTGAACGCCAGTCGCCACCTGCAGTCAGTGTCAGTGAAAAAACTGGCTCCAAATCCGTGCCTGAAGCGAAAAGAGCTACTAAGCCCGGTGTGAAGTATTTGTTGCAGGCTGGTTCATTTCGAAGTGCCAAAGACGCCGATCGTCTGAGGGCGCAGTTGCTTTTGGCAGGTCAGGAACCCAGGGTCGTCAAGGTAACCGTGGGTGCAGGGGAGTCGTGGCACAGGGTGCAGCTGGGGCCTTTTGATACATCAGAAAGTATTGATCAGGCAAAGCAGGTGCTGGCTGATTTCAAGATTGATGGTCTGTTGTTGAGAATGAAATAGCTGGATTCACCCACTTATACTCCCGAATGATAAAGTGCCATAAGCGAAGAAAAATGAATCAGGTGATAAGTATGAAAGCACCGGTAGCCCAAAAAATAGCCCACGAGATCGTTCAACATGGTACCAGCAGGGTTGATGACTACCACTGGCTGAGAGATAAAAACTGGCAGAAGTTTATTGCCGGTGATCTGGATTTTGATAATCCGGCGGTTCTTGAATACATCCAGTCTGAAAACGCCTACAAAGATGAGTTTATGAAAGGCTACAAGGATGTTGAAGAAACTCTCTACGGTGAAGTTCTTTCCCGTATCAGGGAAGACGATGAATCCTGGCCGGTCAAAGAAGGTGGTTTTTTCTATTACTCAAGAGAAGAAAAAGGCAAGGATTATTCGATTCTCTGTCGCAAGCAGGGCTCAAGAGAAGCGCCTGAAGAAGTCTACTTTGACATAAACAGGGAAGCAGAATGTAAAGAGCTTTATATCTTCGGTGCTTCAGGCACCAACCTTAAGCAGACTCATTTTGCCTACAGCTTCAATCTGACCGGTTCAATGGAGAGGACTATTCGGGTTCGAGATCTGGAGACAGGACAGGATCTGGATTGGGAGTTTGCAAACAGTACCGGGTCTTTTCTCTGGCACGGCAATGAGCATCTGTACATTGTTGAGCGGGATGAGTCAGGTCGTGGTCGTGATGTATACAAAGTCCATATCCATAAAGGTGTTGCTGAAAAAGAGTTAATCTTTTCCAAGCCTGAAGAATACGACAGCATGTTTTTGTCATTATCACGAACCAATGATCGTGAGTATTTCATGATTCATCTGGATAGTGGTTCGACGCATGTCGTGTATTTGGCTGGACGGGATTCAGATCAGTTTGAAAAGTTTGCTGTGGGCGAGAACGATGTCTCTTTCTCTCTGGAACATTACAGGGGCGACTTCTACATTCTGACCAATCAGGATGGAGCCAACGACTTCAAAGTTATGAAGTGTCCGGCAGCTTCTGAAATGACGATTGCTCAGGAAAAGTGGCCCCAGGAAAACTGGCAGGAGTTTCTGCCTGAGCAGAAGAACCTGTGCCTGGGCGGTATCCATTTCTATAGCCACTTTCTGATCGTTGAGCGCAAGAATAACCAGACAGTACTGGATGAAGTGGCTGTGATGGATATGGATTCCGGAACTCTCTCAATCATCTCAATGCCGGATGAGGCTTATTGTCTGGATTTTTATGGTGACTGGGATCATCAGGCAACCGTTGTCAGGTTAGACTACGATTCACCTGTATCGCCAAACACGGTGTTTGAGTTGAATCTGGAAAATGGTGCTTTGACAGAGGTTTATCGCAAGGATGTTCCCAACTTTAATGCCGCGCTTTATGAAGTGAAGAGAGAGTTTGCCATGGCTCGAGATGGTGAACAGGTGCCACTGACCATTATCTGCAAAAAAGGAACGAAGCTGGATGGAAGTAACAAGGCCATGGTGTATGCCTATGGTTCTTATGGCTATGGAATGCCGGCAGGTTTTTCTTCGCCTAAATTCAGTTTGATTGATCGCGGCTTTGTCTATGCCATTGCACATGTCAGGGGCGGGGATGACAAGGGGTATAGCTGGTATCTCAATGGCAAAATGCAGCACAAAATGAATACCTTTAATGATTTCATTGATTGCTGTGAGTACCTGGTTCGTCGTGGCTATACGGCCCGGGGTAATATTGCTATCAATGGTGGCAGTGCGGGCGGTCTGCTGATGGCAGCCGTGACCAATATGAGACCCGACCTGTTTGGTTGTGTTGTTGCCGATGTGGCTTTTGTCGATGTGATCAATACCATCAGTGATGCGTCTTTGCCCCTGACTGCGCCAGAATGGGAAGAGTGGGGTAACCCGATCACCAGCAAAGAAGACTTTGATTACATCTCAGGTTATTCGCCCTATGACAACATAGAAGCAAAGGACTATCCGCCTACGCTTTACAACTCGGGGATATCCGATGAACAGGTCACTTATTGGGAACCCACCAAAATGGTAGCCAAACTAAGAGCCTTGAAAACCGACGATAACCCCCTGATCCTCAATATGAAAATGCATGCGGGTCATGCCGGTGCCAGCAAGCGTTACGAATGGATAGAGGAGATTGCATTTGATTACGCCTTTATCCTGAAATGTTTTGATAGGATGTAAGTACTCAACCATACGAAATCATATTTTCTGACTTATTGTTCAGGCACTCGCGGCAACTGCTCCTGCGTTGCTCTAGCTCCTGCATCCATGCAGTCGTGATGCGTTGCAACTCTGTTCACATAGCTTGCTATGTTCCCGTCGTTGCGCCTTGCAGAGCACCTGCCCAATAAGCCAGAAATATTCGATTCCGTATGGCTGAGTACTTAACGGACTGTCAGGCGCGGAAACACTATTAAGTGTTACCATGGGGTTAATTTCGAAATTTTCTAATGCGAAAAATCAGGCGGATAACCCACTGGTCAGGAGCGCGTTATGCGGTATGGAAAGTTTTTCCCTGCCGCCCCCTTGATAATTCTGTCTCGCCCCCAATATTAATCGACGAATCAAGCAAAATGCTAAAAGGAGCCCACCTTGGAACAGTATCGCGGCACCACCATTCTGTCCGTTCGTCGAAACGATAGTGTGGTCGTAGGGGGTGATGGTCAGGTTTCACTGGGTAATGCCGTCATCAAGGGCAATGCCCATAAGGTGCGTCGCCTGTTCAAAGGCAAGGTTATAGCAGGCTTTGCAGGTGGTACAGCAGACGCATTTACTCTTTTCGAACGTTTTGAAGCCCAGTTGGAAAAGCATCATGGGCGTCTGGAAAAAGCAGCCGTTGAACTGGCGAAAGAATGGCGTACCGACAGAACATTGCAGCGTCTGGAGGCCATGTTGATTGTGGCAGACGCCAAAGCATCTCTGGTCATTACCGGCAATGGTGACGTTATGGTCACTGACGATGGCATTCTGGCCATTGGCTCGGGTGGATTCTTTGCTCAGTCTGCTGCCAAAGCGCTCTACCAGAATACTGACCTGGGTGCGAAAGATATCGTTGAGAAAAGTCTGGAAATAGCCGCAGATGTCTGCGTCTATACCAACCAGAACCGGGTTATCGAAGAAATCAAGATTGAGCAGTCCTGACCAGAAGGCCGAAAGCAGAAATCGGTTACAATCCGGCTTCTCGCTGACAGCGTTTAAATGGTGAATTTACTGATCTTTCGTTAACAGAGTCTGTGACATGTCAAATATGACCCCTCGTGAAATCGTTCACGAACTGAATAAACATATTATTGGCCAGGATGATGCCAAGCGTGCTGTAGCCATTGCTCTTCGCAATCGCTGGCGTCGCATGCAGCTGGATGAAGAGCTGCGAAATGAAATTACCCCCAAGAATATTCTGATGATTGGTCCTACCGGTGTTGGTAAGACTGAAGTCGCTCGTCGTCTGGCCAAACTGGCTAATGCCCCTTTTATCAAGGTTGAGGCAACCAAGTTTACAGAAGTGGGTTATGTTGGCCGTGACGTAGAATCCATCATCAGAGATCTGATGGATGCGGCTATAAAAATGCTGCGTGAGCAGGAAGTTGAGAGAGTAAAAGATCGTGCTCTTGATGCCACAGAAGAGCGGATACTCGACGCCCTGCTGCCGCCTCCCCGTTCCTTCTCGGAAGAGTCCGAAAAGCCTCAGGATAATTCAACCCGTCAGGTGTTTCGCAAAAAGCTGCGTGAAGGCCAGCTGGATGAGAAAGAGATCGAGATCGATGTTCGCGAAGCGGCCATGGGTGTGGAAATAATGGCACCTCCCGGCATGGAGGAAATGACCAGCCAACTGCAGAATATGTTCTCGAATCTGAATGCCGGCAAGCAGAAAAAACGCAAGCTGAAAGTCAAGGACGCTCTGAAACTGGTTCAGGACGAAGAAGCTGCAAAACTGGTCAATGAAGACGAACTGAAAACCAGAGCGATTGAGTCTGTTGAACAGAATGGCATTGTCTTCATCGATGAAATTGATAAGGTGGCCAGGCGTTCTTCCGGCTCCAACGCGGATGTTTCCCGTGAAGGTGTTCAGCGGGACTTGTTGCCACTGATCGAAGGCTGCACCGTTTCCACCAAGTACGGCATGATCAAAACGGATCACATTCTGTTCATGGCTTCCGGTGCATTTCACCTCGCCAAGCCATCTGATCTCATTCCAGAGCTGCAGGGTCGTCTGCCTATTCGTGTTGAGTTGAAGGCACTTACCACTAAAGACTTTGTTCGTATTCTGACTGAGCCTAATGCTTCCCTGACGAGGCAATATCAGGCGCTGATGAAAACAGAAGAACTCAATATTTCTTTTGCTGAAGATGGTATTGCCCGTATTGCGGAAGTGGCCTGGACAGTCAACGAGAACACCGAAAATATCGGTGCCCGTCGTCTGCACACCGTGATTGAGCGTTTGCTGGAAGAGATCTCCTACAGTGCAGCAGACCTCTCCCTGAAACACAGCGAATCACCGCTGCTGATCGATGCCGCTTATGTTAACGAGCATCTGGGCGAGCTGGTTCAGGACGAAGACCTGAGTCGCTATATTCTCTGATATTCTAGCCGACCATGCTCAGAGAGTTGTGGTCGGCAGCTCGCTTTTTCTCTTCTCTGTTTTTCAGCGCTATCCTGATCAGGGCAAGAAAGACGCCAGCCATCAGCCCTAACATAGCTCCTAAAACGACGATAAGCTTTTTATTGGGTTTAGAAGGTGAAACTGGCACGATCGCAGGTTGCTCTATTTTGGCAGGAATCATGGTAGAAAAGTCCGGGTCCAGTTTTTCTAATTGTTCGAGCTGGTAAACACGACTGGATACACCTCTGATGTAGGGTTTTTCTGCGCTATCTTCTGCATTGGGCCTGCTGTAAAAGCGATACTTCTCAATTCTGCTACTGACCGCATCAACCCCTGACTTCAGAAGCTTTTCACCCAGTAAGTAAGTAGCTCCATCAATAATGGTTGCATTCACTTGACTGGTCTGGAGTTCCGTAATTCCGGCGGCTTGAGCCTGGGCTAAGGCTTCCTTCAATTCTGTCAGGCGCAGTCTGTTATAAGAGATGAAGTTTGATTCCAGACGATCAATATGACTTTTTATCTGCTTTTTCGTTATTTCAACCTGTGCATGAAAGTTCTCATGCATATTCTTTACGAACCGTTCCTGAGCATAGGGCAAAAGAACTTCATTAATGATCGATGCTGATTCTTCAGGGTTTGAAGAGCTGTATCGAATGTTCGTCCGATTATCATTCTTGCCCGTTGTGATAGCTAAGTTATCAGAAAATGCTTTGTATTGTGCTGCGAGCATTTTTTGATCAGGCGTTGAGCTATTATCGGAAGCAGTGTTTGCAAGAGACGACTTCTGGAATGCGTAACGTCTTGCGGCAGGGCTGGTTAAATACTTCAGGTACAGCTGATAGGCTTCTTCAGTGGTCAGATGCTCGGAGTCCTTGCTTTCACCATTTGAGGCAATCAGGAAAACGTTACTGTTCCAAGCCGCAATATTTGCCGGGGAAGATTCATTTAAGACAGCCTCGGTCGTGTAGCTTACAGGAAGCTTAAAGGCAGCAATCACAGCAATGGCTGTTGCCAGCGTGGTAATCACTATAATCAGCCATTTCTGGGCAAACAGTTTCTCTGCAAGTTCAAAAAGGTCAATTTCATCGTCAGGATAAGGGTCATGGTATAACTGATTTGGGGTCTGTAGGTTATTCATACCTGGGATAAAATCCTTGAGCGTATTTATTCGTTGTAAATTTAGTGCTGCAACATTATCCAGAATAAAAGGGTTAATGTCTCCTGTGATTTTATGCCGGTCTTCCAGAGGCTATTGTTGGTAAAGCGAGATCAGCTGAAACCTGGTTTTGGCTCGCGTCTTTGAGTGCAAAAAAGCCTTTTGAGGGCGTCAGTTAATACGCCTCCGACTCAGCCGGAGGCCATTGAACAATCCCTTCTTGGTTCAGTGATTTTCAACGTTTTGTCGCTGCTTGCAGTGCATAGATGGCATTCACCGGCACTGAAAGTAGCAGAGTTGGTCGCGGCTATCTCCAAGTCCCATCGTCTCTCAAAAAGTAGATTCTCCACCAATCGGCAGTGGCAACTTTTACCCGGGGGCCACTTAAGTCAAACCACGGGTGGTTGCTATCACCGGTTTTCGCTGCAGCTGCAACGACCCGATCCTTAAGGTAAATGGTAGCTTTTGCTTCCTCTGATCCATCGGCTCGCGGACAATAGATCGTCACGCTGTTGTCATAAATGCCAGTACCGATAACAGGCCTTGGGCCGAAAGCACCTTGTTGTGCGTTTTGCGGAGCTTGTTGTGAGGTTGACTCTGAAAACCCAAAAGCGCCGGTAGTGGTGTTATTATTTACGTTATGCATATTAAGTTCCTCTAATTAAATAAGTATCATCCTTGATTGCAAGGGCTTTGGTTTGAAGGACATTCAATACTGATGTCCTATGATAGGTTAGACCGGGTTTCAGAGTGAAAGTTCATAACATGGATGGCAGCGTGACTAACAAGAAAACAGGACCCTGATAAACCGCGTTGAGCCTGTCATTTTGCTGAAGTAGAGATTTTGAGTATGCAGCAAATAACCCCCGAAGCTCTGAATGAATCCTCGCTATGCAGGCTTTAGTCCGAAAGGCTCCAAAGAGCTGCATCATGGTCGATATGCTGCCGTCTGCAGGGTCACAGCCATTATGGACAAAATACGCCTCCGACTCAGCCGGAGGCCATCGAACAATCCCTTCTTAGTTCAGTGATTTTCAACGTTTTGTCGCTACTTGCAGTGCACTGATGGCAGTCACCGCACTGAAGAAGCGTAGTTGATCACCTCTCCATAGAAGTGTCTTGTAAGAACCATAACCCATCATCATCCTTAGCGTAGGTTTTCGCCACTCCATCAGTGGTGATCTCCGCTCGGGTGCCATCGTCCCTTAAGTCGGCTGGAGCGATCGAATCCTGTAAGAACCATACTCCTTCAGCATCCTTAACGTAGATTTTCGCCACTCCATCGCGATTGTTAATCACCGCCCGGTTGCCATCGGCACTTAAGTTGTCTGGAGTGATATGATCCTGTAAGAACCAGAAGCTATCAGCAGACTTAACGTAGGTGCTCGCCACTCCATCACGAGTGTTAACCACCGCCCGGGTGTCATCGGCACTTAATTCGGCTGAAGTGATCATATCATCCACGCTAAAGGTGACTTTTATTTCGCCTCCTTCTAAGATTGACGCACTGTTACCAAAATTGTCATGTTTATTAATGACGATAACACTCCTCCCAAAACAAGTACCTTCTGGTGTGTTTTCCGGAGCTTGTGGCGCGGGTGAATACCCGGTAGCGCCGCTAATGTTACCATTATTTACGTTCATATTATGTTCCTCGAATTAAATAAGTATTCCTTGATTGCAAGGATTTTGGTTTGAAGGGCATTCAATATTGATGTCCTACGATGGGTTAGAACGGGTTTCAGACTGAAAGTTCATAACATTGTTGTAAGCGTAACTAACAAGAAAAAAGGACTCTGTTGTAAACCGCGTTTAGTCGGTCATTTAACTGCAGCAGAGACTTTCAGCATGCAGCAAAAAATCCCCGAGGCTCTGAAACAATCTCAACGACTGTTCATGCCGGTTGAGATGCTGCCATCTGCGACACCCTCTTTACGGCGGGGAGGGTGTCAATAATCCGATTCATTGCAGGTGGGATAACAGTACTGCGTCAGTTACCGAGGGAGAATATACGTCTGGCATTGTCGGTGGTTGCAGCGGCAATCTCTTCGCCATCCACGCCAAGCACCTGGCTCAGCGCGTGGACCACATAGGGCAGATTAGCCGGTTCATTATCATTTCTTCTTCTGCCACCCCGACGATTTTCTAACCGCTCTGGCATGACCAGATAAGGCTCTAAAAACGGTGCATCGGTCTCAACCATCAGGCGCTCACGCAGAGTCTCCCAACCAACAGAGCGCAGTGCCTTAACCAGATCTTCGTTACGTTTGTCGCCGATATAACCGGTAATTCCGATGGAACAGCCCAGATCAAGATAGGCCTGCAGTTGCTCACTGTTACCCGTGAAGCAGTGAACGCAAGCCATGGCTGGTGAAGGCAACTGATTTATGTGATCTTTCAGAATGCCGATGAAGTCATCATGGGCAAGTCGCTCATGCAAAAACAGTGGTTTTTTCAGCTCTGCAGCCAGCTCCAATTGTTTCCTGAACACGGTTCGTTGCACATCAGGAAACGACCATTCGCGATCGTAATCCAATCCACACTCACCCACCGCAATGCAGTGACGATCCCCCTGTTTAAGTATTTTTCTCATTTCCCGTATGCCACCTTCTCGGTGGAAATTCTTGGCATCGTGTGGATGGCACCCCACTGTATAGTACAAAGAGCATGGGGAGGAATCTGAAAATCCACAAGCTTCAGCAGCTTTCGCCGATGGCTCCGACCATTGATCCACCAGTTTCTGAGCCTTTTTCGACGCAGAAATGGAAGTGCCCGTTATCATGATGCTACCAACCCCTGCCCGGGAGGCTTCTGCAAGAACCTGGGGCAAGTCAAAGCAGTCTTTAACGAGATTGGCTCCAATATCAACAAGTGGCGTCGTGTATTGAGGCCTGCCGAACCTCGGGCGAGTCAGATTTACCTTGCCCGACTCTGGCCGGGCAGCTAACTGGAAACCAGAAGCTTCATCATCCCTGGCAGGCGCATCAGGTGATGCTGCGGCCTCGCTTGAGCGCTGGCAATATCGGGACTCCGGGCCCTTATCCATGACCTGCTGACCCTGAACGGCAGGGTAGTTCGGGTTGCCAAGGTATCGGAATGCAACGGGAAAAACGCCTGAAGAAGGCTTGTCAGCAGAACCTGAGCCTTTCTTCTTTTTTTTCATTTTCCGTGGCTTTGAACGGCCTTCTTGCCAGACTTTCAGATCCGCTTCGTCTGCGGCCCATTGCGTACCTTTGCTGCTAAAAGCAGTACTGGCAGTCCTACCGAAACAAGCACCTTCTCCAGCCTCTTGCGGTTGAGGTTGAACAGGTTGTGACGTGATTGGGTTTGAACCTCCGACAGCGCCGGTAGTGTTATTTGAGTTAATCATACTAAGCTCCTTCAATTAAATGAGTATTCTCCTTGATTACAAGGATATCGGGTTGAAGGGCATTCAACAGCGATGTCCTCCAATAAATCAGAGTGGTTCTCAGATTGAAAGTTCACAACATTGACGTAAGCATAACTAACAAGAAAACAGCACTCTGATGTAAACTGCGTTGAGCCAGTCATTTAACGATGCAGTAGAGACTTTGAAGCATGCAGCAAAAAATCCCCGAAGCTTTGAACTTTCACAGGCAATCCCAACGACTGGAGTTGAAATACGGCGGCGATGAGTCTTATCAGCTCAGCAGTGAGATGCTTCGTGTCCACAGCCCTTCTGCCGAGGTTAGGGGGCATGGTACTCCAGTACTGCAAACCGGAAAAAAGCAGGTTCAGGTCACCAATATAGAAAGGGTTGGCCACTATGCGATTAAAATTCACTTTAGTGATGGCCATGACAGTGGCATTTACGACTGGGGCTATCTCTACGATCTTTGTGTCAACCAGGAAGTGTACTGGGAGGCCTATCTGGAGAAGCTGCACCAGGCGGGTGAAAGCCGGGAGCCCGATGCTGATGTTGTCAAACTGATGATCAGTTAAATCGTTAGTTGAACAGTGTCCCTCTGGGTTTCCACAAATAGACTGCTGTACTCCAGGGGCATTCATAGAGCTGCATCAGGGTTCTCTCATTGTGAGAGACGACGATCTGGTAAGTGACCGATTCTCTCTGAGGCCTGCTGGTCAGGATAACGGTGGCAGGTCTACTGATAAGAACAGGGGTTCCGCCCAGGTTAAGGGTCTGTTGGTAAAGCCTGTTCATGATGGTTGAGATGCTGCCATCTTCGGGATCGTAGGAAAAATTTTCGGCAAATGAAACTCTGTAAGTGCGCTTGTCAGCAGGCAGGTCGCCAATGTTCTTGCTAATACTGCAGTTGTTGAGATCAAGATAGCCAGAAGGGGGGCGGTTACTTTTTATAGCGGAGAGTAGCCAGCGATGCCCCATGATTTTAGCGTCAGGAAGTGCCATAGATGTGACCGGCAGGGTCATAGCCATCAGGGACACAACCATTATGGATAGTACCTTTATGGATAGTACTTTTGCATTGTATGGCCATCTCATATCTGCTTCTCTCTGGAATGGGTGTTCTGGAGACTTTATCGGCCAAGGGATTAAGAAATTTCATCGTTGTGAGTTAACCTCGTTTACCCTGATGATGGGTGCATGGAGGTTAGAATTTTCCTGTATCAACTTGTAACCCAGTGGCTCTGTGTATATCCTTTGTGCCTTTTAAAATCGTCGTGGCAATGCTCAAACACTGGGTCTTGTCAGACAGGAGCCTGTTCATGAGAGTGATTCTGTTGGGTGCCCCGGGTGCCGGTAAAGGTACGCAAGCCCAGTTCATCATGGAAGAGTTTGGTATCCCCCAGATCTCTACCGGCGATATGCTGCGCGCAGCGATCAAGGACGGTACCGAGCTGGGCCTTAAAGTCAAAGCGGTTATGGATTCCGGCGCCCTGGTTTCAGATGAAATCATCATTGAGCTGGTTAAAGAACGTATTGCCAGGGATGACTGTGCCAATGGATTCCTGTTTGATGGCTTTCCCAGAACCATTCCCCAGGCTGAAGCACTTCGTGATGCCGGCGTCGACATTGACCATGTGATCGAAATTGCCGTTGAAGATGAAGAGATTGTTCAACGCATGGCAGGAAGACGTGTTCACCCCGACAGTGGCCGAACCTATCACGTTGTCTATAACCCACCGAAGGTTGAAGGTAAAGATGATGTGACGGGTGAAGACCTGATTCAGCGTGATGACGATACCGAAGAGACCGTTCGCAAGCGTCTGGGCGTTTACCATGACCAGACGGCCCCTCTGGTCAGTTTCTATAAGTCTATTGAAGGCCAGACCCGTTATAGCCGTGTAGAGGGTGTAGGCAGTGTTGATGATATCAAGGCTAAAGTGATCAGTGCCCTGAAGCCTGGGGCTGCCTGATAAGCTCTGCTGTCTGGCATCTCATGATGCTGATCGTAAAAAAAGGACGACTGTTCGTCCTTTTTTTACGTTTTCAGGAGACTTTCTCATGAGCTGGCAACGATATAATACACCGTTAGCCGCATGAGTTACCCCTACTAGAGATACGCTGATGAAAATTCTGGCTCTAGATAGCGCTACAGAAGCCTGTTCAGTGGCACTGAATCTGGATGGCGAGATTGTTGAACATTTTGAGTTATTACCCAGAAGGCACAGCCGTGAGCTTTTGGGAATGGTCGACAATCTACTGAAAAAACAGGCAGTCAGCCTGTCTGATCTGGACGCTTTGGCTTTTGGTTGCGGGCCAGGTGCTTTCACAGGTCTCAGAATAGCGGCTGCCATGGTGCAGGGGCTGGCATTTGCCATCGATAAGCCGGTTGTTGCTGTGTCAACTCTTAGAGCACTGGCGCAGGAAGGCTTCAGAGTGCATCAGTCAAATGCCGTACTGGCTGCTATTGATGCCCGTATGGGTGAGGTTTATTGGGGAGCTTTCAAGGAAGAGAATGGGCTGATGCAGCCAGTGATTGAAGAGCGCGTTATCACCCCCGAAAAAGTTGTCCTGCCCGATGGCAAACAGAATTGGCTGGGTATGGGGACGGGTTGGCAGTTCGAAGACCAGCTGGCAGCAAAAGTGGTGAAATGTTTTCCCGAGGCATATCCCAGGGCGGCAGATATCGCCATTCTGGCTGCGGCTGATTTCAGCGAAGGACTCAGTGTCCCTGCTGAAGAAGCCAGGCCAGTCTATCTCAGAGATAAAGTGGCTCTCAAGAAAAGTGAACGATAAAACTCGTTTTCTCCTTTAACAATTAAAGCCTGATGGGAAGTGCTTTCTTCCTTTGTGAGATGACACAGAAGTCGGCATGGGCTGATATTATCCATCAGGGGAGGGAAGCTATCGTGGATAGCCTTCAGGTAATCATTCTTGCTCTGCTTCAGGGCCTGACAGAGTTTCTGCCGATTTCCAGTTCTGCTCATTTGATATTGCCTGCGCAATTGTTGGGCTGGAAGGATCAGGGTCTGGCATTTGATGTGGCGGTTCATATTGGCACATTGATCGCGGTTGTAGGATATTTTCGTAAAGACTTGATCAGAATTACTCAGGATTGGCTGGGCTCTCTGATGGGTAAAGGCTCATCGGTCAACAGTCGTCTGGGTTGGTACCTGATTTTTGCTACCTTGCCAGCGGTTGTGTTTGGTTTTGTCCTGAAGTCCTTGGGCCTGGACGAGGCTATGCGCAGTATTGCCGTCATTGCGGGGACAACCATGATATTTGGTGCGCTTCTCGGTTGGGCAGATTACAAGGGGAAAAAAATACAACCTATCGAAAAGTTAAACTTTCGTCAGGCCATGTTAATTGGTTTTGCCCAGGCTATCGCCTTGATTCCGGGCACCTCTCGCTCAGGCATAACCATGACCGCTGGCCTTATGCTCGGTTTGACCCGGGAGGCAGCAGCCCGCTTTTCGTTTTTGCTTTCTATTCCGGTCATACTCGGAGCAGGGCTGCTTCTGACACTGGACCTTGTTAAAGCGACAGAGCCGGTGGACTGGAGCGTACTCTTCTCTGGTGCCCTGTTGGCAGGCTTCAGTGCCTGGGTTTGCATATACTTCTTTCTGTCGTTTATTAATCGAATCGGATTAATGCCTTTTGTGATCTATCGCTTTATTCTCGGCGCATTACTGATCGCTGTGATGGTGTTCCAGGTAAACACTTAAAGCATCGCTACCCATCCTGTCCGGATGGGTAATTTCATCTTCAAACTGTAAATTCCGGTTGATCATTTGCATAAACAGGCTTTACTTCTCATAGGTTGTAATTCGGGACGGGTCGGGTAAGACTCTATCTGTTTCAGACTGATCTTAATGAGAACAGTTTTTCATAGATAGTACTGAGATACTGGCTTTTGACCCGAGGTAGATCCCCGAGGAATTGACATGACTCTGAGAATTAATGACGTTGCCCCTGATTTCACAGCTCAAACCACCCAAGGCTCTATTCGGTTTCATGACTGGATAGGTGATTCCTGGGCTATTTTATTCTCCCATCCGAAAGACTTTACACCTGTCTGTACGACAGAGCTTGGCTATATGGCCCGGCTGCAACCAGAGTTCGAACGACGCAACTGTAAGCTCATTGGTTTGAGTGTGGACCCTGTAGATGATCATGAACGCTGGGCCAGAGACATTGAGGAAACTCAGGGGCACCTGCCCCTGTACCCCATGATTGGTGACACGGACCTCAACGTAGCGAAGCTGTATAACATGCTGCCTGCTGACGCAGGTGATAGCTCAGAAGGGAGAACAGCTGCCACCAATGCTACGGTCAGAACCGTATTTATCATCGGCCCTGACAAACAGGTCAAATTGATGATGACCTATCCAATGACCACCGGCAGGAATTTTGACGAGATCCTTCGTTCTCTGGATTCTATTCAGCTGACCAGCCGATGCACTGTGGCTACTCCAGTGAACTGGCAGCCTGGTGAGGATGTGATTATTCCACCTGCGGTTTCAGAGGAAGAAGCTAAAAAGAAATTCCCGCAGGGTTGGAAGACTCTGAAGCCTTACCTGAGGGTGGTTGCTCAGCCTGATTAATGCTCGAACTAATATCTGAAACTTCCTCTATTAACAGAAACAGCAGGCCAAATGTCTGCTGTTTTTTTATGGTGCACAGTTACAGAATAGCGGTCTGGAACCAGCCCGGGAGGCCCCCTTTAGAAATGATTCGAGGTTTTCAAACAGCTCTCCGGTGATAAAATCCGATCTAACTAAACGCGTTGTGAGCAATAGGTGAATGGCCAGTTCTGTCGTAGTACAAATTCATCCGGATCCTGATAAGCAAGCCTATCTTGAGGCGCTGCTGAGTTCCATGGATGGAGCCACTTACATTGAGAATCCGGCTGGCTGCCGGGAAAATCAACTTATTCTGGGTTTCGAAGATGATCGCCTTTCTCTGACACGGGCTTGTGGAAAAGAAAAACCCATCAGTGTTGATTTTGTGGGCGGCAAGGCAGGCCACAGAAGAAAGTTCGGCGGCGGGAAAGGTCAGGACATAGCCAAAGCTGTGGGTTTGAATAAAGGTGTCAAACCTCATGTTCTGGATGCCACAGGTGGGCTTGGTCGAGATGCCTTCGTGCTGGCCTCTCTTGGCTGCAAGGTGACGGTCATTGAGCGCTCTCCCGTCATCGCCGCTTTGTTGGAAGACGGCATCAGAAGAGCGATAGCAGATCCGGAGGTCTCAGAGATTGCCGGACGTATGCAGCTGATCAAAGAAGACAGTCGTCATGCTATGGCGTCGAGTCTGTCCCTTGGAAAACAGTTTGATGTCGTTTATCTCGATCCCATGTTTCCGCATAAAGAGAGGTCTGCAGAGGTCAAAAAGGAAATGAAAATCTTTCAGGCACTATTATCAGGTGATCCCGATGCCGATGAGTTGCTTGAGCCTGCCCTGAAACTGGCCCAATACCGGGTGGTGATTAAAAGACCCCGGTTATCACCGGAGTTGGGCAATACCTCACCTACCTACAAACTGGAAGGAAAGGCATGCAGGTATGATATCCACGCTCTTAAAGCATTTTAGTGAAAGGTTCAGGACTAGCGGTTCCCTCTTTCATCATCCAATCATCCGACGATGAAAGAGGGTTCCCGAACCGAAAGCGAGTTAATGCTCTTCGACAGGAGCAGGTTGGGTTTTGGTGGTTTGCAGTATGCTATGACGGACTTCGCTGGTCAGGACCTTAAAGGCTTCGTCCGCGACCATTTTGACTTCATCGCCGTAGTTGAGCTTGTTAGTCCGGGTGATCTCCACGACGTTATTGAGTCTTAACTGCTCGATAAAGTTTTTGAACAGCGCCTTGTCAAAGAACTCAGGGGCATTCAACCCGTGGATAATGGACAGTCTCTGAGCCAGAACACGACTCTGGTTTTCCAGGGTTTCCTGTTCGATATTGCCGCTGTCATTACTGATCAGCAGGCTGATGACCATGAAGAAGCGCTCAAGGGTCTGGGCAATGGCACGGGAAAGCACCGTCAGGGTGACAAACTGCACTGAGCTGTAATCAGGTCGGCGGTAATAGCCGTCATGGTCACTGATGATAAGCCCTTCACTTGCCAATGTTTCCAGCCACTGGTTGACCACTTTCAGAAATCCTCTTTTACTCCATCTGAGAAAGAGCTCGGATTGAAGATAAGGGTATAAAATGGAACAGACTCGGAGAATTTCTCTTTGTGTCATGGCATTGTTGTTGATAAACAGACAGCTGAGCAGGGAAGGTACGGCAAACATATGCAGTACGTTATTCCGGTAATAAGTCATCATTACCGCCGTTTTTTCGTCAAGACTGTAAACATCTCCCAGAGAATCAGTGAATTTATTGAGTACATCCAGCTTCTCGGCATAGCGGATAACGCTATAGCCATCCATATCAGTAATAACTGTTTTTTGGCTGTAGGGAGATTTCCTGAGGAGTTGCTGATAAGTCTCAATCAGCAGAACCAGCTCCTGTTCACCCAGAGCATGACGTGGCGATGAAAGCAGGGCCATGGCAATCAGATTGATCGGGTTGATGACTGCCGCTGAGTTAATCCCACTGGCAATTTTGAAAGCAAGTGTGTTGGTAGCTTTCTTTAGCCACTGTTGTTTAAAGTCTTCAGACTGATCCTGCTGCCATTGAGGTACTTCCTTATCCAGGAATTCACCCATGCTGACCGGGTTACCAAAGTTAATCCAGGCTTTGCCAAACTGATCCCTCAGGGCTGCCAGTGTGCGCACAACGTCAAGAGGGGACTCTTTTTTCTTGCTCTTGCCCCGCAGCTCACTCATGTAAGTGCTGACTTCCAGTAACTTCTCATAACCGATATAAACCGGCACAAACAATATGGGTCGTCGGTTATCTCTCAGGTAGCTTCTCAGACTGATAGAGAGCATGCCGGTTTTCGGGTTCAGGGTTCGACCGGTTCTGGAGCGGCCACCCTCAACAAAATATTCAATGGGGAATCCACGACTGGACAGGGTATGCATGTATTCATGAAAGACTGCACTGTAGAGAGGGTTGCCTCTGAAGGTTCTTCTCATAAAGAAAGCGCCGCCTTTACGGAGAATGGTTCCAACGACAGGCATATTCAGGTTGATACCGGCAGCAATATGGGGAGGTGTCAGTCCTTCATTGTAAAGAGCATAGGAAAGCAACAGATAGTCAATATGGCTGCGGTGACAGGGTACGTAAACAACGCTGTACTTCTGGGAAAGTGCTTTGATCGGTTCGATGTTATTGATCGACAGGCCGTCGTAGAGCTTGTTCCAGAACCAGGTCAAGACAATGTCCAGAAACCTGAGGACCGGATAAGAGTAGTCAGAGGCGATTTCATTGGCGTATTGTCGAGCCTTGTTCTCGGCCTCGATCAGGGTGATTTCCCGGGCAGCGGCTTCAGCTTCTATGGCTTTGCGAATCTGTGGTGTATGGATCAGGCCATTGACCAGTATTCTTCGGTGAGAGAGATCAGGACCAATGACAGACTCTCTGAGCTGACGAAAGTGCACCCTGAGAATACGACCCACC
The DNA here is from genome assembly GCF_049310145.1 of Endozoicomonas sp. ALD068. Lineage (NCBI taxonomy): Bacteria > Pseudomonadati > Pseudomonadota > Gammaproteobacteria > Oceanospirillales > Endozoicomonadaceae > Endozoicomonas > Endozoicomonas sp. ALD068. Next base: position 3,533,377 of record NZ_JBLYNU010000004.1, on the reverse strand, counting down.
TTTCGGAGAGTGCGGCAGTGTTCCTGGCCTTCATCCACCATTTCTCTCAGGGACATGGCTGGATTAAAGTGAACCATGGTCTGTCTGCCATGGAGCAGAATGGCCATAAACTTCCTGAACCGTCCTCCCAGGCTGAAGTTCCAGTCAAAAAGGAGCTTCAGGGCGGACTGCTCTTTATCCGGGGCCCGTCCCCAGAAAATACTGACAGGAACCAGCTGAACGTCGCGGTCAGGATGCTCCTCGGTTTCCCTGAGAAGATTTGCCAGTGTATCTGCCGTTTCCGGATGCTCTCTTTGAAGCAGAACGCCTCGCTGCTGAGTCAGATAAAAATAGGCCTGATCACCGTTCTTGTGACCACTGTGAATAAACGCATAGGGTCGTGGCAGACCGGCTTTTCGACACTCCTGCTCAACTACCATCAGATCGGACAGGGAGCGGTTACGAAGTACGTAGCAGACAGGCTTGTCTGGCTGAATCCCAAGGCTTTGTGCAGTGTTGTTATGAACCGTTGTTCTAACCCAGATGAATAACAGCTTTCTCAAGCTATGAAACAAAAAGCGACTGAGAGTATTGGGTTTGTGCATGGAATTGGTCGCGGCCTGAAATCAAGAGGGTGAATGGCTGTCGGTGGATTCTAGCTTGAATAGAGGCCGTGGCGCAAAGAGGAAAGTGACTATTTCCCGGATTGAAAACAGGTTCCCGGAGTGAAGGCACGCCAGTAAGGGTTTTGTTCTTTCCTGGCGAGCAAAAGCAATGGGGAAAAGCCAGAAGCGCTTAATAGCTTCTCTGGCAGCAATAAGTTTTCAAAGAGCATTAGGCCAGGAGACTGTGCTTTCTTCGCCTGTTTCCGTCATCTGCCACCATTCATCCATATCTTCACCGTCTGACCAGGGGGCTGCATTGGCCCTCACCCGGCACCTGGCAAACTGGTTCAGGCTTCTGGCGCAGGCCATATCATCACTCCAGGGGGTTTTATTGGCTTTGAACCAGATGCTGGTCCAGGCTTTGCCAACCGCACACTCAACAATCATCACCGGCGCTGAGTCTTTCTCGCTGTGCAGCAGAAAGTCGTGGACTTTCTTGCCGCTACTAAGAACTTCAACGCTATCAAAATTAACCGTGAGCCATTTCCGGATCATCTCCAGGCTCAGGTCTTTGACATAAATTTCTAGATCTTCAACCTTGTTCATAGGGTCTGTATGTCTGAGAGTAGAGGATGAATTTAGGTCAACAGTCGCTTCAGGATGCCCTGATAAATCCGGCCCAGATCATCAAGGTCGCTGGCTTTGATACATTCATTCACTTTATGGATGGTTTTGTTGACCGGACCCAGCTCAACCACCTGGGCACCGGTTGGCGCTATAAACCGGCCATCGGAGGTGCCACCAGAGGTCGACAGCTCTGAATCTATGCCGGTTTCAGCCTTGATGGATGCCAGGGCTGCATTGACCAGCGCACCAGGGCGGGTAAGGAATGGCTGGCCGCTGATATGCCATTCAATATCGTATTCAAGGTTATGTCGATCCAGAATGGCCAGCACTCTTTCCTGCAGCGCTTTGTCAGTGACTTCAGGGGAGAAACGGAAGTTAAAGTTGACTTCGCAGTTTCCGGGAATCACATTGCTGGCACCTTCTCCGGCATGAATATGCCAGATCTGGAAGCTGGTGGGTGGGAAGAACTCATTGCCCTGATCCCACTCTTCGCCGGTCAACTCTGATAAAGCCAGTGCCACTTCATGAACCGGATTTCTGGCCAGATGCGGATAGGCGACGTGCCCCTGAATCCCATGAATCAGCAAGTGGCCGTGCATAGAGCCCCGGCGTCCATTCTTGATGATATCGCCTACCTGATGAGTACTGGATGGCTCGCCTACGATGCACCAGTCTATCTTTTCGTGACGGGCTTCCAGGTGCTCAATGACTTTAACGGTTCCATGCCGTGCCGGACCTTCTTCATCGCTGGTGATCAGGAAAGCAATGGAGCCTTTATGGTCAGGGTTCGCGGCCAGAAAGGTTTCGCAAGCTGTCACCATGGCAGCCAGACTGCCTTTCATATCTGCCGCGCCGCGGCCCTGCAACATACCGTTTTCATCGACAAAAGGAGAAAAAGGAGGGTTATCCCACTTTTCTACAGGGCCTGTGGGTACAACGTCGGTATGACCGGCAAATGCCAGAACCGGCGCAGAGTCTCCCCTGCGAAGCCAGATGTTTTCCACTTCACCAAACCGCAGTTTCTCTACTTTGAAGCCCAGGGGTTCCAGACGGCTGATCATCAGGTCCTGGCAGCCCTCATCTTCGGGAGTGACTGAGGGACGCTGAATCAGATCTATGGCAAGTTCAATCGTAGGGGTCATGTGCAGTTTATCTGTTCTATGGTTTACAGTTTTTCACTTTGAAAAGTGATTGTACCACGTGATGTACTTGCCAGCCGAGCCAATAAAGTCTTCAGAATGCCAGGGTTTTCTGTCCAGGACCTTGAAGAAATTCACTCAGCCCAAGATCAAGACCGAAGGCTTAATCGGTCTTGATCTTGGCGGGCTCGGTCAGATCCGATAACGCTTTTAGCGTCTCTGATTTCTCTAATTCATCGGTTGCAGACTGCTTCAGTTTTTCACAGGCATTCTCGAAAGCCTTTGGCTCAAGGTAACACCCCTTAAAAATTCTTTTCAGCCGTTGTGCCAGTTCAATTTTTTCCCCACGAACACAAAAATCAATGAGCGGGTTGAGCAAGAACAATCTGCCTTCGACCGGTTTAGAAAGCAGGCAGATATAAGACCGGATAAAACTCTCGAAATTTACAATCTCATGAGGTGGCATGCGATCAACATCGACCAGAGCTTGTTGCAAAATATCCAGAACGGTTTCTTTAGTTCTCTTTTGGCCAGCAGCCCCGGGATTTGCCAGCTCAAACAGTTGCTTGACAGAGCCTTGGTGAAAATGATCCCTGAGGGCTTTGCAAAGGTCCTCGTCGTTAATGCGGATACCGTCCGATGCAACTTTCTTTGCCGACTCGTAATCACCCCTGATAAAGAAGAGATTCAGGAAGGAGTAGGCCAGCTCCTCATCCTTGATGCCGAATTTGTAAAATTCCCAAAAACACCTCTCTATCTCAGTAAAATCTTGTGGGGGCAAGCCTCGCACCCATTGGGTGTCTCTCAAACATTTTTCCAGCCCGTCAGCGAACGTTTTCCTGGCAATCTCCATGGTTTGATGATCTTGCTGATCCACCAGGGCCAGTAGCGCTTTGCTGTGGCTATGGAGGAAGCGTGGGTAAGAGTCGTCGGTATGTTTAACGTATGGCGCGTAATTCTGGACATCCTTATCGAGGGCTACCTGAAGATGATCTGCTTCCAGAATTGCCTGATGTTTATCTTTAACAGACTGGGCATGTGGAAAATCTCCCCGGACGACAAAAAGGTTCAGAGCTGAATTCGCCAGTGCATAACCACCCTTGCCACAGTTGGCCAGCAAACAGTCGATAAGCTTTTTCAGCTTTATGTAATCATTTTGGGGTATTTTACGAGCAGATGGAAAATAATCCTGCAAAATGGTTTTAAGGTTATCCTCGGCTACTTGCGCAGCTTGATTCGGGGATGTCAGTTTCAGTGATGCCAGCAGTGATTTAACCCGGGCGGCATCTTTTGCACTTACGGCCTCTGCCAGAGCAGGTAAAACCTCTGTGAGTTCCATTGGAGTGACTGGTTGTGGATCGGCTGCCTGAATGGAGCCTGTGTGTGCAGAGCTGCCGGAGACAGAAGCAGCGATTGTCCTGTCGGAAAGAGCTGAAGCAGTGTCTGTACCGGTTTCTCCGTAGCCAATAGCGCGGAAGAAACCGTTATAGATAGCGCCAAACCAGCTGTTTACTGCCCTTCCGTTATCAGCCCTTCCTGAGGTGTCTGTTGACTGGACAGATTGCTCCTGCCTGATTGAGCTGTCTGGTGGCAGTGATGATGGGGATTTTAATGGTTGCATAGTAAGTTACCTCTCTAAATTTAATTGTCGGTATCTATTTGGACAACAGAAAGTGCAACTAGTTCCAGACAGTCAAAAAGAAGAGTCAAAAAGAAGAGTCAGCACTGTTTTCTCTTTCAATTGTTGCAGGAACCTTATGGCCTTAAATTCAGATCCGGTGCGCTTTAGCGCAGAATAAACAAGCTGATTCTGAGCAGGCACACGGCGATTCTGCTAACAATAGTGTCCATTTCACTAACCCATATACAGGAACTCTTCGGAGCCTTCTGTCATCTAATTAATAGAGGGTTGTATCGCAATACCTGACGAGCTGATTAAGGTTTTTTTGGAGAAAAAGTACTATGGACCGCTTACACCCTTTATTACTGACGAGTTTGCTATTTTTTTCTGTCCAGGTTTTTGGCGGGGTATTTTCACCCGGCTATCCGTCGGCCTACCGCTACTTCCCTGAGCTGGCAGGTGCCCTTGATAAAGACTTTGATGGCCTGCTCTCCTACGATGAGCTGATTGAGGGCTACCATGCACCCTATCTGAACAAAGACCTTTACCAGACCATCAGACTTTATCTTGTTAATTTCGAGTCATGGCAAAACCCTGTCACTGCCTCATTAAGCAGAGAAAGCATTGAATTGGCTGAACTGTCGGGGCGAGTCGCAAAGTATCACCACGAGCAGGACAACAGCTTCTGGGATGTCTGGCTTGCAAAACCCGAACGGCAACCGTTTGCCGACGGCTACAGACGACTTTTTCCTCAAGGTCTGACGAGTATTACTCCGGATAATCTCCTGCAGGGGTATTTTCCAGATTGTATTCTGATCGCTTGGCTGGCCTCAATAGCCAGCTCAGAAACGGGAAAAAGACTCGCATTCAATTACTTTTATCCCTTCGATGAACAGACGTTTGAAATTGTTTTTCCCGGGATTGCTAAAGGCGAAGTGATTCAATTCAGAGAAGTTGAGCGTTACTCACACTTTGCCGAAACACGCGATGGCGGTATCTGGCTGGCGATGCTGGAAGCCGCTTATGCGCATCTGTCGAAAAAATATTATAACGTACGGGGACGAAATGATCGGGCGCGATTCGAGTATCATCAATATTCTGAGCTGGTCAAAGTACTCCCATCAATAGCCAATGAGGTACTCATGAATTCACTTTCCGGGCACATCAACCCGGAGTTTGAATCTCAGGCTCGGTTAAAGATGCTACTCAACTTTTTTGTGGATGATGAAAAAGCAGCAACTTTTTTTATTTCCTCAGCGTTGTCAGCCCCCTTGAAGCTAAGGCCATTCGAGGGAATCGAACCCCGGCACGCCTATAGTCTGATCGGTTATGACAAAGAAAAAGAGATTGTTTATATTCGTGACCCTCATGGTCGTTCTGGTGCGGTTGAAAGTCTCCTTACCATTAATAGACATATTCAACCTGCTTCTTCAGAAAATAAAGTAATATATGAATACATGGCGAGTAATCCCAGTTCCCCTGACTATGGTTTCGCTTTAGGCCTGACAGAGTCTCTGATTACCGTTATTCTTAATCAAACTTTTCCGAAGGCATTAGCTGCAGGGCAGGGCGTCATTCCTTTAAATATTGCAAGATCGAAGCCTACAGCAGAGAGAAGCCCTGCCAGGACCGGCATCATTGAAATGACTATACAACAGGTGATTGATACCTTTAATTTCATGTACGTCAGCATGTGCGGACCTTACCAATGTCCAAATGACGAGTGAGACTAAACCGATAAAAAAATACATCGCATAAATACCGTCTATACTTTCTTGCCCTATCTACCAGTAAACACAGAGTTGTTATGACTACGTTAATGCCGACTTTATTCAGCTGCCCGAAATGGAGTTTCAAAGAGTATTGGCAGTCTCTCAGGTCTAATACACGACATGGTTTTTTTAAAAAAGTCTATCGATCCGCATGTTTTATTCTGGCTCTGATATTCCTCAGTCCCGTTGTTTTATCAGACACGCTGAAAATTGCGGTTGCATCCAACTTTTACCCGACAGCTGTTGAGTTGAGAAAAACCTTTAATAAACTCCATCCGGACATTGAGCTTACGCTGGTGAAAGGCGCAAGTGATGATTTGTTTGATCGTATTATTAATGACGAGCCCTTCGACGTCTTTCTCAGTGCAGATGAAACCCACCCGGCTACGCTGGTGCGGCTAGAAAAAGCCAAACCGAAGTCACGGAAAACCTATGCGTTTGGTCGGCTTGCGTTCTTGCACAAGATGGGTAACCAGACCGAAGATCATGGTCACGGTCATGGAAAAGAGACTATAACACTGAAGGAGTTGGGTGACTTTATCTCCAAGCATCGCAATGAGACAGTCTATATACCGGATCCTAAGGATTCTCCCTACGGCAAGAGGGCGGAGGATCTGCTTGAGGCTGCGGGGTTGTACTATCCCCTGAATGAAATGAGGAGAATCAAGATCGAAAACAGTACCCATGATGTCTGGAACAACAACATAAACAAAACAGAGCTATTTGCTCTGCTCCCGGCCTCATTAGTGTTTCATGAAGAAGATGATCACTCCAGGGATTCACATCATGTTAGGCACAATTATCCCAAAGATGACGAGGTGTCCCTGTTAAAAGACAATGATTTTCATCGTCTCAGGCAGGAAATGGTAATAATAGAGGGTTCTACCAGCATCAAAGCAGCTGAAACCTTTGCAGCGTTTATGCTGTCACCTACCACTCAAGCCTATATTGGAACTCATGGTTACTACCCTGCAAGTTATAAAGAGGTTTGCGATCCGGCTAACACTTCGTCCGCTGTCAGTTATTTTTCAGCGATTCCTTATGCTGGTATTCTGTCTGCTGTTACTTCCGCAGCTGTTGCCGCCTGGATTAACAGAGGTCACTGCGGTTTCTAAAGCGCTATACTCCATAAGGTTCGTCCGGAGCTTGTCGAAATGTGTTGCCATTATTCTTCGACAAGCTCAGGACGGACGGAGTCTCGGTGCCTGGTCAGGTACTAATAGGTCAGGAAGTCTTTTTCTTGAATTCACACAAATCTTCAATAATGCAGCTGCCGCACTGAGGTTTTCTGGCCTTGCAGACGTAGCGACCATGAAGAATGAGCCAGTGGTGAGCGTCCAGAAGAAAGTCTTTGGGAACCAGTCTGACCAGTTTTTTTTCCACTTCCAGAACATTCTTGCCCGGAGCGATTCCGGTGCGGTTGGAAACCCTGAATATATGAGTATCTACAGCCATGGCAGGTTGCCTGAAAGCAGTGTTTAATACAACGTTTGCGGTTTTTCTACCCACACCGGGGAGTGCTTCGAGGGCTTCGCGGGTATCTGGGACTTCGCCGCCATGGTGTTCGAGCAGCATTCTACAGGTCTTGATGACATTCTCGGCTTTGGCATTGAACAGGCCAATGGTTTTGATGTACTCCTTCAGACCTTCAAGACCCAGATCTAAAATGGCCCGGGGTGTATTAGCCACCGGGAATAATTTATCCGTTGCTTTATTAACGCCAACATCCGTTGCCTGAGCTGAAAGAATCACGGCGATCAAAAGCTCAAAGGATGAGGAGTAATTGAGTTCTGTGGTCGGGTTAGGGTTCTGGTCCCGTAACCGGGTAAAAATTCGGGTCCTTTTTTCCTTATTCATTAGATATTCCCAGTTACTCGAACACGTTTACTGCCCACTTCTGATAACGGTTCCTGAGCCTTTCTGGTTTCTTCCAGCTTTTTGTCGATGACATTCTTGATGGCGATAAGAAAGCCCATGAATACGAAGGCTCCGGGAGGAAGAATGGCGAACAGAAACTGTTTGTAGTCCTGAAAAACGACAATTGTCCAGTTTTGTGCGACAGGGCCCAGCAGCAGGTCCATACTTGAGAATAGTGTTCCCTGACCGATCAGTTCCCGAAGCGCTCCCAGCAGAACCAGAATGGCAGCAAAGCCTGCTCCCATCATAAACCCATCAAAAGCGGCAGGAATCACGGGTTGCCTGGAGGCATAGGCATCTGCACGGCCCAAAATAATGCAGTTGGTGACAATCAGGGGAATGAAGATACCCAGAATCCTGTACAGTTCATAGGTGTAGGCCTGCATCAAAAGCTCTATGCAGGTGGTAAAGGAGGCGATGACCATAACAAAAACGGGGAGGCGAATTGCGTCAGTCACCTGATGTCGAATCAGGGAAACAACGATGTTTGAGCCCATGACAACCAGCATGGTCGCAACTCCCAGTCCCAGAGCGTTAACTACAGTGTTGGATACACCCAGCAAGGGGCAAAGACCCAGCAGTTGGACCAGGGCCGGGTTATTTTTCCAGAGTCCGTCCCAGGCAATCTTGGCGGCAGATTGATCGGCAAATAATGATTTTTTCTGCAGCGCTGAATCAGTAGCAACGTCATTGGTCATTTTTCTGCACCTCTTTCTTCGCGCAAGGCTGTCTCTCCCTTCAAGTCAGTCTCTTCGCTTAGAGTAGTTTCTCCGTTCATGGCTGCCTCGCCCTCTTTAAAGAGTGCTTGCCTGTGAGCGTCAAAATAGTTCAGGGTTCGATAAACGGAACCGACAACAGCCCTGGGGGTTATAGTAGCTCCGGTGAACTGGTCAAACTGGCCGCCATCTTTCTTGACACCCCAATCTTCAGGGGCAGGGTCCAGCAGCGATTTACCCTGGAACTGCAAAATCCAGTCAGACACTTTGGTGTCTATTTTATCACCGAGTCCGGGTGTTTCCTTATGTTGGGTAGCTCTGACACCAGCCAGGGTTCCGTCGGTATAAATACCCACCAGCAGATCGATTTTTCCGGCATAGCCGTCGGGGGCTACGGCGGGGAGAATAACTGCCACAGGCTTGTTATTCCTGAAAGCTACGTAGCCATACTTTTCGGTAGAGGTTGCCAGCAAATCATTGGCCGGGATGGTAATTCGGGCATCCAGAATGTTGTTGTCGTGTGTCTTACCCGGAAGAATTTCTTTCAGAGCCCTGGCTTCAAAGGCACGAACCTGGGCATGAATCTTCTTCTCTGTCAAAACAAAAGTCGCAGCGATAAGGCCTACGGTCAGAATGGCGAACAGACCCAGTGTCAGACTGTTGTGGACGATGCTACTGGTCAGACCGCCAGAAGGTGTCTTCTGTTGAGAAGACGCCTCTGGCTCATTTTGACTTTCTTTATCTACAGGTATTCGTGAGTCACTCATTTCGCATTATTCACTCAGGGCTGCTTAGGCAAACCCTTGTTGGGCTTCTTATGACCATAGGTTCTGGGCTGGGTGTAATAATCAATCATGGGTGCAGCCATATTCATTAACAGTGTGGCGAAGGCGACACCGTCAGGATACCCGCCCCAGACTCGGATAACGTAAACAAGAATTCCTATGCCAGCGCCAAAGATCAGCCTGCCCTTGTTACTGGTAGCACTGCTGACGGGATCGGTAATGATGAAAAAGGCGCCGAGCATAGTGGCACCACTGAATAAATGGAACAGTGGTGAGCCGTGGCTGCCAGATCCGGTGCCACCCCAGAACAGGGTAGACATCACCAGCAGGGCTGCCAGCATTCCCACTGGTGCGTGCCAGGTGAAAACTTTTTTGTAGAGCAGGAAAAGGCCACCCAACAGATAAGCAAGGTTGATCCAGAGCCAGCCTCTGCCAGCAAAATATTGCAAGGCTGTATTCTCTGACCAGAGTTCTTTCATGGTCAGAGATGTATTCTCCCGAACGATATCCAGCGGCGTTGCCATACTGATGGCATCAACATTAACGGGTTGGCCGAACAATGGAAAAATGGTGAAAAGCGCATCGCTGAAACTTTTCACTGCAGCCTGACCCTCTGCGCCTGTTGCTGAACCCAGTGGAGGTAACCACTGTGTCATTTCCTGAGGGAAAGAGATCAGTAGCAGCACATAGCCTAACATGGCCGGGTTAAATGGATTGTTGCCCAACCCCCCATAGAGCTGCTTGCCAATGATAATAGCGAAGGAGGTCCCTATCAGGGTTAGCCACCATGGAGACAGAGGTGGCAGTGCCAGGGCCAGCAGCACGGCAGTGACAATCGCAGAACCATCAGAGAGATAAAAGCCGATAGGGCGTTGTCGTATTTTCAGCACCAAGGCTTCCGAGCCCAGTGCAATGAATACGCACCAGACGAGATTGATCAGCGTTCCCCAGCCAAAAAAGACTGTCTGCATGGCCAGACCCGGCATTGCTGCCAGTAGGACCCATTTCATTACCTGCTGCGTGCTGTTCGGGCTGCGAGCATGGGGGGATGTCTGCCTTACCAGGGTCATCGTAAATTCCGACTGTTTATTAAATGAGATTTAACCTGCTGCGGTCAGAGCATTTTCAGCTTCAGCTGCTTTGGCTTGTGCTTCCATCAGCGCAGCTTCCAGGGCATGAGTATCGCCTTCGGCGTTATCCAGTGCCCTTTGGGCTTTCTTGAGAGCGGCTCTGGCCATGGCGTTCTCAATTTTCAATTTCTTAAGGTCGTCGCTGGCTTCTACTTTTGCCGGGGATGATGGTCTGGTCGTCTCCGGTTCGCTATCAGCAACGGATGCTTTTCCAGATTCCAGCTGTTCAAGCTTTTGCCGACATTCGTCTATTTTTTCCTGAAGGGGTACTGTGTCAATGGAGCCCGATTCCCGGGCTTTAGCCATTTCGCGCTCAGCCTTCTTCAAAGCTGCTTTGGCCATTGCACGCTCAACTTTCAGTTTTTTGTCATCCGCTGCGGGTTTTGCAGGCTTTTCTAGATCGGCGTTAGCACATTCTTTGGCCAGACGCTCTGCTTTCTGGCGGCACTCTTCTACAGTGTCCTCGAGGGCTTCTGTTTCAGAGCTACCTTCTTCGAGTGCTGTGGCCAAAGCTCTTTCTGCTTTTTTCAAGGCCGCTTTAGCCATAGCGGATTCTATTTTCAGCTTTTTGGCGGCTTCTTCATCAAGGGCTTTTTCAGTTTTCGGCGGCTGTTTTATAGCTGAAGACTGTCTTATAGCTGAAGGCTGTTTTATAGCTGAAGGCTCTGAAACGGCTGCAGCATCAAAATCTTTCTGCAGTTTTGCCACCTGGTTCTCCAGCATACTGACGTCAGCACTTAGCTTGTCAACGTCGCCTTCTGCTTTCTCTTGAGCCTGAATCAGAGCTCTGCGGGTTTTCTTCAGCTGGGCGTTGGCCAGAGACAATTGGATCCTGAGCTCTTTCTGATCTCCTGACAGTGTCGCTTTTGCCGACTTGCTGGTAGCTGTGCCAGTGGCTGCTTTTTTGGCTTTGGCCCTTTCAATGGCGGCCTGGACAGGGTCCGGGGCTGCTGATGAAACTTTATTGCCTGAAGCCGCCTTCTCAGCTTTTAACCTGGCAGCGCGTTCAGCATTAGCCTTACGCCTGGCTTCTTTTTCAGCCTGCTCTTTTTCCAGACGGGCCTGGCGATTTTCGTAGCGAACTTTAGAGCGCTCTGCTTTGGCATGTCTGGCTTCCTGAGCCCGAATTTCACCTTTTGAGGCGCGGTAATATTGAACCAGTGGAATACTGCTCGGGCAAACATAGGAGCAGGCACCGCATTCGATACAGTCAAACAGGTTATGATGCTTCAGCTGCTCATGATTTTCTGATTTCGCATGCCAGTAAAGCTGTTGAGGCAGCAAAGAGGAAGGACAGGCTTCTGCGCACATACCACAGCGAATACAGGCCTGAGCGGGCATAGCCGGAGGGAATTCTTCCCGGGTTCCGGCAATCAGGCAGTTGCTGGTTTTGGTGACAGGGACATCCTGCTCATTGAGCGTGAAACCCATCATAGGGCCACCCATAATCAATGTTTCCAGCTCCTGATCATTGATACCTGCACAGGAGAGAAGGTGTCTGGCGGGTGTGCCCAGAAGAACTTCGAGATTACCCGGGCTTGAGAGGGCTTTGCCGGTCATGGTGGTGATTCTGGAAATCAGGGGCTTTCCATGCTGGACAGCCTCGTAGACAGCCACCGTCGTGCCGATATTCTGAACAGCAATACCCAAATCAGAAGGCAGTTTCCCGGAGGGTATCTCAAGACCTGTCAGTATTTGAATCAGCTGCTTTTCACCACCGGAAGGGTATTTGGTTGGGAAGACGACCACTTTCATCCTGTGACCGTTGTCGCACAGAGCAACGGCTTTTTTAACAGCTTCAATCGCTTCTGGCTTGTTGTCTTCAATGCCGATCAGGCAGCATTCGGCATTGAGAAGGTGTTGCAAAATCTCTGCGCCGGCAATAATGCTGTCGGCACGTTCTCTCATCAGCATGTCATCAGCCGTGATATACGGCTCACATTCCGAGCCATTCAGGATCAGGGTGTGTACCGGGCTCCTTGGCGATAGCTTGACTGCGGTTGGGAAGCCTGCTCCGCCCATACCCGCAATACCTGACTGGCGGATAAGTTCAACCAGGGTGGCTGGCTCAACAGTAGTATAATCGTTGACGGGCTTTAGCTCACACCATTGATCTTTTCCATCCGGAACCAATGTAATGCACTCGTCGTGCATCCCGGAGGGATGGGGAATAGCTTGCGAACTTATTGCAGTTACAGTGCCTGAGGTAGGTGCGTGAACGGGCACACTGACAAAGCCGGTCGCTTTGGCAATCATCTGTCCCTTCAATACGGTGTCGCCAACAGAAACAATGGGTTGGGCAGGAGATCCCGCGTGCTGTGACAATGGCAGAATCAACTTCTCCGGCATGGGAGTCGGCCTGATTGGCGTGCGGTTGGACTGGTGCTTGTTTTCTTCAGGATGAACACCACCCGTCAGAGGCCAAACTTTGCCTCTGGACAAGTGCCCGGATTCAGTAATGTCCCTGAGAGGCAGATTCATAGGGCTTGCCCTCTCATGTCAGTGGCTATCAGGCCGGGTTCTGCTCTGGAGGGCAGGTTCCAGCTCCAGGTACGAGTGGTTGTTTCGATGGTTACCATGTCTATGCAATCAACAGGACAGGGCTCAACACAGAGATCACAGCCGGTGCATTCATCTTTCATGACCGTATGCATCTGCTTGGCAGCGCCGAGAATGGCATCAACCGGGCAAGCCTGTAGACATTTGGTGCAACCGATACACTCATCTTCCCGGATATAAGCGACCATGGGTGGTTTTTCGGCGCCGTGCTCTTCGTCCAGTGGCTCTGGCTCTACATCCAGAAGATCAGCCAGTGCATTGATAGTGGACTGACCACCGGGAGGGCAACGATTAATGGATTCACCGCTGACAATTGCTTCTGCATAGGGACGACAGCCCGGAAAACCACATTGACCGCACTGGGTCTGGGGCAGTAGTTCATTCACCTGGTCGATAATAGGGTTGCCTTCCACCTTGAAGCGAACGCTGGCAAAACCCAGTATGGCGCCAAAAACGAGCGCCAGGGCAAGAAGGGCGATAATGGCGAAAATGACGATTTCCATAAACCTTGACAGCTCTCCCTTACAGTTTGATCAGGCCGGTGAAACCCATAAAGGCCAGTGACATCAGGCCAGCACTGATCATTCCGATGGCCGCTCCCCTGAAAGGAGTTGGGACATCGGCAGCAGCAATTCGTTCACGCATGGCAGAGAACAAAACCAGCACCAGCGAGAAACCGGCAGCAGCGCCGAAGCCGTAGGTCGCAGAATCAACCAGTGAGCTGTTTAATCGATTGCTGTTCAGCAGAGCCACACCCAAAACAGCACAGTTACTGGTGATCAGAGGCAGGAATACGCCAAGGACACGATGCAGCAGAGGGCTGACTTTTCTGACCACCATCTCGGTAAACTGAACCACTACTGCGATGACAAGGATGAAAGCAATGGTTTTAAGAAATTCCAGACCCAGGGGAATCAATAGGTACTGATAAGTGAGATAGCTGCAGATAGAGGCCAGAGTGAGAACAAACGTGGTGGCCAGAGACATACCCATGGCTGACTCCAGCTTGTTGGAGACACCCATAAACGGACAGAGGCCCAGAAACTGAACCAGTACAAAGTTGTTGACCAGGATGGCACTGATCATAATCAGTACCAGTTCGCTCATCTGTTCCATTTTGACTCTACCGAGAGTGTTCTGGGGGCAGGCTGACCATGGAGTGACTTATCCAGGTGTCAGCATCGTCAATACCCGAATGCGGCCGCTCATTATATATGTCCAAAAAATGCAGTTAAATGCACTTTAAGATCTAAAAGAAATAAATATAAAACGGTTCACACCACCGCCTGACCACATTTCATGTTGAAAACTGCGGGATTATAGCGGGATTGGAACATTGATGCATCGTGGAAATTTCCCAAGTCACCCAGTTCGAGAGACTGTTTGGAAAGTAAGTGGATTGGTTGAAAATCCAGAAATAATGGCCTAGCTTTCCGGTCAATTCGATAAAACAGTTCACTTTTTAGCGCAAGTTGACTGAAAAACGTTGAGTGTAAAGTTTGACTTGCGCAACTGAATTTTATGCTCAAGCGTAATTCCCGTTCGACTCTTGGAAACTATGAGAGGTCTAAGGGGGCCTGCGCTTGCCAATCCTTCCTCTTCTGACGAAGGCATAGAGTTCAGATTAGCGTTTTTAGGATGTGCGTTTGTATTAGCAAGCGCTCTGCCATTGATTGCCTGGGGTAACTGTTAACTTCAAATCCGTTAATAAAGGTGCTGATCATGCTGGAGTGGGGTTTAATTCAAAAGTCATTTATTAAGGCTATGCTATTTCGCGCTCTGATAATCTTTGCCTCTGCCCAATCAGAGGCTAGCGAAGAGAAAGGAGTTATTATCGGTATTGATCTGGGGACCACCTACTCCTGTGTGGGTATTCGTCGCAATGGGCGAACGGAAATCATCGCCAATGATCAGGGAAATAGAATAACGCCATCGTTTATCGCATGGACGCCGGAAAATGAGCGTCTTGTTGGAGACGCTGCGAAGAACCAGGCTTCCAGAAATCCGGAGCTTACGGTGTTTGATGTCAAGCGCATTATTGGTCGAAGTTATGATGACCCGCAATTGCAGGCAGATATTAAGCACTTCCCTTTCAGTGTCGTCAATGTCAATGGTCAGCCCAAGGTGGAAATGACGACCCAGCAGGAACATTTTTCATTTACTCCGGAAGAGCTAAGTGCGATGGTCCTGAGCAAAATGAAAACAACTGCGGAAGAATATCTTGGGCAGAAGGTCACCCATGCGGTTGTCACAGTGCCTGCGTATTTCAATGACGCCCAGCGCCAGGCTACCAAGGATGCTGGCACAATAGCAGGGTTGACTGTGGAGCGAATCATCAATGAACCGACGGCAGCGGCACTGGCTTATGGTTTGGATGCAAGGCTCAAGGGTGAAGAAAACATACTGGTATTTGACCTTGGTGGTGGCACTTTTGATGTATCAATACTGACGATTGATGGCGGTGTGTTTGAGGTACTGGCTACTGCTGGCGACACTCACCTTGGGGGGGAGGACTTTGACCAGCGACTGGTTAATCACTTCAGTAAAATTGCCAAACGTAAATACGGTCTTGATCTGACCCATAACAAACGCGCTCAGCAAAAATTACGCCGTGAGGTGGAGAAGGCCAAGCGCACTTTGTCAGCGTCCCATCAGGCCCGGATTGAAGTTGAGTCACTGGCAGATGAAAAGGACTTCAGCGAGCCACTGTCCAGAGCGAAATTTGAAGAGATCAATATTGACCTGTTCCGAAAAACACTGACTTCCGTGAAGAAGGCTTTGGAAGATGCCGGACTTGAGCGCGGGGATATCCACGAGATTATTCTGGTTGGTGGCTCCACCCGAATCCCTAAAGTTCGGGAGCTGCTAAGCAATTTCTTTGAAGGTAAAGTTTTAAATCATAGTATCAATCCGGATGAGGCCGTCGCCTATGGTGCTGCTGTTCAGGGAGCGGTGCTCAGTGGGGATAAGTCAACCAGCGACATACTTCTGCTTGATGTCATCCCACTTTCCCTGGGGATTGAGACAGTAGGCGGGGTTTTCGCAAAAATACTGACCCGCAATACGGTAATCCCCACCAAGAAACACCAGATATTCAGCACTGCCAGCGATAGCCAGACCACAGTGACTATCCAGGTCTACGAGGGGGAGCGTCCTATGACGAAGGACAATCACCTGTTGGGTAAGTTTGATCTTACCGGTATTCCACCTGCTCCCAGGGGCACTCCTCAAATAGATGTGACTTTCTCTGTGGACGAGAACAGCATATTGACGGTTAAGGCCGAGGAAAAATCCAGTGGCAGTAACAATATCGTTATTAACAAAGATACTGGCCGACTGAGCGAAGAGGAAATTGAAAAAATGGTTCAGGATGCCGAGAAATTCGCGGAGCAGGATCAGCAGACACAAAAAAGAGTTGAGGCCCGTAACAAGTTGGAATCAATTGTTTATTCGCAACGCGCCCAATTGACGGATGACAGTAACGGCTGGGTAAGTAAACTCTCTGATGAAGACAAGAGCCTTCTTGATAATAACGTTCAGGATGCCATTGCCTGGCTTGATGACAATGCGGAAGCCACTGCAGAACAGTTAGAGGAAAAATATCAGGAACTCAGCGACGCCTTTCAGTCTATAGCTGCCCGGGCCACTGATACATCCGAGGATAAAGACGAGTTGTAAGTCACTAACCAGATAATTAGCAAATCCGGCGTAAATCACCGCCAATTGAGGCTGTTGCAAAACTCTGGTTCCCATGCTTTCAGGCCCTTTGGGTCCTGGCGTGGGAACGAGTTGTTGGAGTTTTGCCATGGTCTCTGATTTCGAAGGGAGATTTCTGAGTGTTAATTTTCCCATAAAGGGTGTTTGCCCATGATTTGCAAAAACAGCCCGGATTCAAGAAAGCGCTTCAGCCATTGTTGCACTCCCCGGTAAGGCGTCGAAAAGAACCAGTTTCTGTCTACATGGGCAAACTGTCGTATAAAAGGAGCAATTGCCATATCCGCCAGGGTGACTTTATCGGACATTAATCCGTTCTGACTGCTGAGTTTGTTGTCCAGAAGCGCTATAAACTCTTCACCCTGAGTACGGTAAAATTCTATGGGATGCTCAGGGTGTCGATCGGCATACTTATAGCGATCCAGTCGTGGCTTAAACTCGACATCACTTTTGCGGATCAGTGCCACGATTTCAGCTCTGTCATCAGGATTCTCAGGTAACCAGTTTTCAGGATCATTGACAGCCAGTGCCCAGAGCATGATATCCAGACTTTCATCAATGACTCTGCCTTCAGGAAGTACCAAAACAGGAACAGTGCCTTTTGGTGAGACACTAAGCATCGCCTGAGGTTTGTTTTTCAGTAATATCTCTCTGTGCTCAAGGGTAATACCTGCGTAAGTCAGAGCCAGTCTGGCACGCATGGCGTAAGGGCATCGACGAAAAGAATAAAGAATGGGTGTATTGCTATGGTTCACGGAGGTTCCCGGGCAGGTTAAGTCATCTGAAACTATTCTTCAGGCGGCGGACAAGGCACAAAAATAATACAGGAGTTCTTGCCAGGAATTGAAACTCTTTTACAAGTTTTGATCTCACATAACATTTTTCAGGCATTGATATTCGCTGCAGGGCATCCAGGTAGCCCTGTAGATAATAAAAACTCATTGATGTCCAAACCAAAAGGTATTTCTGCAAGAGGTGAGTCTGAAGGTAGAGTATCGCTCAATTCTGATTGGTTACGAACTCATGCCAGGTACGATTTAAGTTCGATTGGTATTAACAGGAATTCCTCCCATGACAAAACCATTGGTAGTAATTACAGGTGCCAGTTCCGGTATTGGTGAAGCCATTGCCCGTCAATTCAGTGCCCAGGGCCATGCACTGTTACTGCTGGCAAGAAGAATTGAAAAGCTGGAAGCTCTGGGCCTGCCCAACACGCTGTGCAGAAAAGTCGATGTGACTGATCGCGAAGCTTTTTATGCCGCAGTGGATGAAGCGGAATCTGTTTACGGTGAGACTGATTGTCTGGTCAATAATGCAGGTGTGATGTTGCTGGGTAATGCGAATGAACAAGATCCAGCCGAGTGGGATCAAATGATCCGCGTTAACGTGAACGGTGTTCTTAATGGTATTGGAGCTGTTATTGGCAAAATGAAAAAGCGCAGGGGTGGCACCATTATTAACCTGAGTTCCATTGCTGGTATCAAAGGCTTTCCTAATCATATGGCCTACTGTGGCACCAAATTTGCGGTTCATGGCTTGTCAGAAACCCTGCGTGAAGAAGTTGCAGACGACAATGTAAGGGTGATTACCCTTGCTCCCGGTGCAGTAGAGACCGAGCTGCTGAGTCACACCACGTCCAGTGATATCAGGGAAGGTTATGAAAGCTGGAAAGACAGCATGGGTGGCGTTATTCATCCAGAAGACATCGCCAGCTGCGTGAACTTTGTTTACAGCCAGCCTCAAAATGTCTGTGTGCGTGAAATTGTGGTTTCTGCTACACGTCAGCAGCCTTAAGACTCAGAGGATCGGTTTATTGATCTGCTCTCGCAACAAAATGCCATTATCAGGGTGATTGTCTTGAAGCACTCCCTCGGGATGGTTCCTGCAGGCGCCACCCTGTATATAAAGCAAACCAGAACAAACTGTCCAGATGGGGCAATGGCAGGGTGCCGGTGTCAATACCTAAATTGGGTCCTTTGGCCCCGGATGAGCGAATAAATCCCCGATCGGTAAAGTTTTCATTGTCGGGGTTCAATCGTTCACGGTCAAAGCTTTGATTCGGATGATCTGGGTAAAGCTCAACGGGAAAACGGCCTGATTTGATATCTTTTACATAGCGGAGCTTCGGGTCACACCAGTAACCACACTCAAGTGCAGCCCGGCGCAGCGATTCTGCCGGGAATTCCTGAGATATCCTTGCTTTCATGGCTCCGGTGCTCATTTTGTATGCACTACCAAACAGATCAGCGGCAATCGTCACCAGTTCTCCCTGCAATTGCTTCATCTGCACGCTGTTTTTGTAATCCAGATTGTCGGTGTCATGGCGCGCTCTTAGCCAGTTGATCACCAGCCCATAAAACGCTTTTCCAAGCTCAGTAATCCGCAATTCGCCCTGTCTCTCACAATCAGTTACACAATAGATTTTTTTCATACCAAAGCTGGAGAAGGTTTGCTCTGCAAATGAGCGGATATCAGCCCAGTCCCTCATCCCCACCGGGGCAGGTGCTATGTTTGGGTAATCCTGGGCATTCCACTCTCCCAGAGTGCCGGGAACACACTGGTTTCCAAAAAAGGGTGTGGGGGTCCAGCATCTTTCATCAGCAGCATTATGAAATGAGCTTAATGTATCCGGTGCCTGAAAATTGTGTTGCCAGAGACGACCCGCGTCCCTGGCAAACAGCCTGAGACCATCAAAGGATGCCTGCACTGAGAGGCCGTCCACTCTTCCAGCTTCATAAGGATAGTGGTGATACAGGTGGGTATCTTTTTCATCATCAAAGACCTGTAGCAGTGCCGAACCATCGGGCTCCAGGGCAATGATTGCCAGGGTTTCTTCACGTAATCCACAGGCTTTGAACTTATTCAGGGCATTGGACAGACGATAAATGCCTCTTGGTTTCAGCAGTGCGCTTTCGAGGCCAAGCTTATCCTTATGGGTTCGAAAAAAATCCAGTTGCGGCTGCTCGCGGACAAAATCATGCCAGCCTTCTGTGGAGCCAGGTTGTTGTTTCAGGAACTTGAAACGGCGATACCCCTGAGGTACCTCTGCAGAAGGAAAAGCCAGACTGCGACCGTAAGTTTCAATATACCCGCTGTTGATTAATAACTCTGCTTCCCAAAGCCCGGAAATTTCCGGAACAGACTCCTTTGGATGTTTTCTGCCAAATTCAGCGACCTCATGGCAGAAACGTTCGCTGTAAAACATGTCTGGATCAAGTGCACACCCACCACCCACACCAAGGCCAATCAGATGCCATGGATAGTAATAAGGTTTCCCGTCATAAGATACATCGTAGCGTCGTTCAATAAACAGTGAGTTGCGATCATCAGCTGTTGCCGACAGGTGCCCAAGGAGTTTTTTTTGCATGTCCCCAGTGGTAAACCGGAGCACCTGCGCAGAATATTCAACCGGCAATCCGATCCGGTGTATTAACTTTATCAGTTCCAGTGTTTGCTGCTCATCCCTTAAAGTGTCAGGGTGAAGTTCAAAATAGTTGATAACTGACTGAAGTAACTCTCTTGCATGGGGCCGGGGTTTGTCTATTAGCTGTTCGTACAATGAATACTCAGTAGAGCGTAAGCTGATTGCTCTATTGGTGGATGCTGGCAGGTATCTGTGAAGCAGAAGGAACTCAAAAAACCAGTTGACATTCAAAGGGAATTTTCCGTCTAAATGATCCTGCATACAATCAATGAGATGACCTGAATGGGTTAGCTTGATCAGAGCGCTGCGGCGGGCTCTGGCCAGCTGACGGTCTTCCGCTCCGGACATGGCCGCCGACGCTAATTGCGGGCATTGATGACGGTACAAAAGCAACAGCGGAGTTGCGCCCTTGTTGTCCCGTTGGTTGGCCAGAGTCTCCGCGGGCAGATATTGAAACAACTTGTCATAGCGGGGAGTATAAGTATTCAGACAGCGATAGCTGCGTATGCTGAGGCCAGATTTTAAGCTCGGAATGGCTGTCGCCATAAGGTGTAGAATGTTACTGCCGTTAGCAAACGTCTGGCTTAGAATTGCGGCTGATGAGCCCGACAGCAAGCGCTTAAACAGTTCCCACTGGCCTAATATAAAAGCACATGCCAGCATGCGCTCCCGCCCCCTCTCGTCCAGCTTTTCCAGTGCTTCCAGGATCAGTTTTTCATGCCTTTGGGCATTAACTTCCAGCAAACAAAGCTGGAAAATAAAAGCCTCTGAAGCCATTGCAGTGGTGATTGTCTGGCAGAAATCCTGCGACGTTTGAGGGTTGCCATGCCTGATGCCCGGTGAGTTGAAAATAGCTTTTATCAGGTACGGTGCCGAACCATCGGAAAGTCGAAGAAATTGGTTGAGTTCCGCCAGAAAATGGCAATCTCTTGCCAGATAATTCAGAAGCTCACGGGCAGCCCGCCGAAGTTGTAACGGGCTCAGGTAGTGTTCCAATATTTCCATAAAGCCCGGATCAGCCCTAAACATCATTGTTTTGGCGTGCTCGCCAAGAATTCCCAGTACTGCTTCACGGTGTGTGTTATCAAAGAGTTGTTTTAATAATTGCGGCGGTATCCGTATTTCATTACCCACCGACTCATCCGGGAGTCCCAACCCCAAATCAGCCAGCGTCTGTAGAACGGAAATATTTTCAGGAAGGGTGGGTCGGCAAGCAAGGTTGAAGATCAGTTTTAGCAAGTGCGGCGAATAGAATTTTTCATCCTCTGTGGAATTGTTCTTACTCACCCTGTCAAGATCCTGTTGGGCATTTTCTACCAGCTCTCGCAAAAACCTGTTATCAAGTGGAATATCAATATTTCTTAATGCATTGTGAACATGGGTTACCCATTCATGACGCTGGCCAGAAGTAGAAGTGATCTGTCGCAAGTGTATGGAGCGACCAGAAGAGGGCCCGTCAGCCCCGGCTGTTTTGTTGCTCAAACCTGTAGTGAAAACAGGGGGGGAAGTATTTGTCCCCGGAACGGTCCAGCTGGACAAGTTTGAGGTGGTGGTATCGGTCGCCCGTGGCAACATGATTCACTCCATCAATAAATTGATTTTTTTGTAACGTCTTGGTTTCTAGACCAGCAAAGGTTGATTTGGTTCAAAAAATAGAAAGTTCGATTGATATAAAAAGGCCATTAACAGGATGACTATCTTGAAACACTCTGCCGGGATGGCTCCTGCTGTTGCCAACCCGTATAAAGTGCAAACCAGAACAAACTGTCGAGATGGGGCATTGGCAGGGTGCCGCTGTTAATACCCAGATTTGGCCCTTTGGCTCTGGATGAGCGCCGAATTCCCAGATCGGTCAGGTTCTCTGTTTTTGGACCTAATAGGCCTGGGTTAAAGCTCTGATCCGGATGATCCGGATAAACCTCATCAGGAAAACGGCCTGATTTGATATCCTCTACATAGCGGAGTTTCGGGTCACACCAGTAACCACACTCAAGTGCAGCCCGGCTCAGCGACTCTGCCGGGAATTCCTGGCATATCCTTGCTTTCATGGCCTCCGTATCCATTTTGTACGCACTGGCAAACAGGTCAGCGGCAATGGTCACCAGCTCATCCTGCAACTGGTTCATTTGCACGGGGTTTTTGCAATCCAGACTGTCGGTGTCATGGCGCACCCTGAGCCAGTTAATCACCAGCCCGTAAAAGGCTTTCCCAAGCTCAGTGATCCGCAATTCGCCCTGTCTCTCACGATCAGTTATGAAGTAGAGCTTTGCCAAACCAAAATTGTAGGAGGTTTGCTCAGCAAATGAGCGGACATCCGCCCAGTCCCTCATCCCCACCGGAGCAGGTGCTACGTTTGGGTAATGCTGGGCATTCCACTCTCCCATCGTGCCGGGAACACCCTGGGCTCCAAAAAAGGCTGTTGGTACCCAGCATCTGCCATCAGCAGAATTATGGAATGAAGTTAGTGTATCCGGTGCCTGAAAATTGTGATGCCAGAGACGACCTGCGTCTCTGGCAAAGAGTCTGAGGCCATCAAAGGATGCCTGCATCGAGAGACCGGTCACGTCTCCGGTTTCATAGGGATAGTGGTGATACAGTTGGGTATTTTTTTCATCGTCAAAGACTTGCAGCAGTGCCGAACCATCAGGCTCCAGGGCAATGGTTGCCAGGGTTTCTTCACGTAATCCACAGGCTTTGAACTTATTCAGGGCATCAAACAGACGATAGATGCCTCTTGGTTTCAGCAGAGCGCTTTCAAGGCCGAGCTTATCTTTATGGGTTCGAAAAAAATCCAGCTGTGGCTGCTCGCGGACAAAATCATGCCAGTCTTCTGTGGAGCAATGTTGCTGTTTCAGGAACTTGAAACGGCGATACCCCTGAGGTACGTCTTTGGATGGAAAAGCCAGACTGCGACCGTAAGTTATAATACTACTCCTGCAGTTGACTAACTCTGCTTCCCAAAGCCCGGGTATTCGCGGAACCGTCTCTTTTGGGCGTTTCCTGTCAAATTCAGCAACCGCATGGCGAAAAGCCTGACAATAATATCTGTCAGGATCAGGTGCGCACCCGCCACCCACCCCAAGGCCAATCAGATGCCATGGATAGAAACGTGGCCTTATATGGATTAAGTCGTAGTTTCGTTCAATAAAGAGTGAATCGCGATCATCAGGTGTTGCTGACAGGTGCTCAAGTAGTTTTTTTTGCATGCCCGCAGTGGCAGCCCGGAGCACCTGCGCAGAAAATTCAACCGGCAACCCGTTCTGATGCATTAACCTCATTAATTCCAGTGTCTGCTGCTCATCCCTTAAAACGTCCGGGTGATGCTGAAAATAATTGATAACAGGCTGTAGTAACCTGGTTGCACCGGGCAAGGGGTTGTGTGACAACTCTCCATTATATGAATACTTAAAAGAACTTAAGCGGACGGCCTTAAAAGTAGATGACGGCAGGGATTTGAAGAGTTGCAGGAACTCAAAAAACCAGTTGACATTCAACGGGAATTTTCCGTCTAAATGATACTGCATACAACCAATGAGATGAGCAGAAGCAGTTAGCTTGATCAGAGCGCTGCGCTGGGCTCTGGCCAGTTGACGGTCTTCCGCTTTGGATATGGGCGCTGATGCTAACTGCTCGCGGTGATGTCGGTATAAAAGCAACAGTGGAGTTGCGCCGCTGTTGTCCCGTTGATTGGCCAGAGTCTCGGCGGGCAGATATTGAAACAACTGGTCATAGCGGGGGGGATAAGCTTCCAGACAGTCATATCTGCATACCTCCTTGTAAGAGCCCACGCTCTGCAGTGCTGTCACCATAAGGTGAAGAATATTCCCGCCGTTATTAAACTCCCGAATAAGAATTGTCGGAGAGGAGTCTGCCAGCAATCGCCTGAACAGTTCCCACTGGCCTAATATAAAGGTTGATACCAGAAGCTGTTCCCGCTCCTTATCATCCAGCTTTTTCAGTTCTTCCAGGATCAGTTTTTCATGCCTTTGTACATTCACTTCCAGCATAGAAAGCTGAGATATAAAATACTCTGAATTCAGTGCAGTGGTGATACTCTGGCAGAAATCCCCTGATGCTCCGGGGTTGCCATGCCTGATGCCCAGCGATTCGAAAATAGCTGTTATCAGATAGCTTGCTGAAAGATCGGAAAACTGTAGAGATCGATTAATTTTTGTGACTATTAAGCAGAACATTCTCGGCCTAAGCATAAGCTCTCTGGCAGCCTTCTCTATCTGCGTCCGGGTCAGGTATTTTTCCAATATTTCCATATAGCCCGAATCCGGCATAAAGATTATATTTTTGGCATCTTCGGCAAGAATTTTCAGTACTGCATCATGGTCTGTGTTGTTCAGGAGTTGTTCTAATAATCGGGGGGAGGTGTTTATTTTAAAAGACATCGAGATGCCTTCAAGACCCAACCCCAAATCCGCCAGCGTTTTCAGAACGGAAATATTTTCAGGAAATTTAGGTTCCATGGCAAGGCAGTTGATCAGTTCTTGTAATGACTGCGGATAGAGTTTTTCATCCTCCCCTGGATGAATCGGACTCATCGTCTCAAGATCATGATGGGCATCTTCTACCTTGTCTCGCAATAATTTATTACCTATTGGAATATCTATTTTGCCTATTGCATTCTGAACATGGGATATCCATTCACGATGCTGGTCAGCAGTAGAAGTGATTTGTCGCAGGTGTACAGGGCGACTTGAGGGTCCATTAGACCCGGCTGTTACGTTGCTCAAACCTGCAGAAACAGTGGCAGAAACATTTGTTTCCGGAACGGTCCAACCGGACAAGTTTGAGGCGATAGTATGGGTCATCCGTGACAACATAATTTACTCCATCAATAACTTGAATTTTTTGTAGCGTCTTTATTTTTAGACCAGCAAAGGTTGATTTGGTTCAAAAAATGGAATGTTCGATGGGTATAAAAAAGGCCATCAACAGGATGGTTATCTTGAAACACTCTGCCGGGATGGCTCCTGCTGTTGCCACCCCGTATAAAGTGCAAACCAGAACAAACTGTCGAGATGGGGCATTGGCAGGGTGCCGGTGTCAACACCCAGATTTGGCCCTTTGGCTCTGGATGAGCGCCGAATTCCCAGATCGGTCAGGTTCTTTGTGTCTGGATTTAATCGACCAGGGCTAAAGCTCTGACGCGGATGATCCGGATAAACCTCATCAGGAAAACGGCCTGATTTGATATCCTTTACATAGCGGAGTTCCGGGTCACACCAGTAACCGCACTCAAGTGCAGCCCGGCTCAGCGACTCTGCCGGGAATTTCTGGCATATCCTTGCTTTCATGGCCTCCGTGTCCATTTGGTAAGCACTAGCAAACAGGTCAGCGGCAATGGTCACCAGCTCATCCTGCAACTGGTTCATCTGCACGGTGTTTTTGTAATCGAGACTGTCAGTGTCATGGCGCACCCTGAGCCAGTTAATCACCAGTCCGTAAAAGACTTTCCCAAGCTCAGTGATCCGCAATTCGCCCATCCCCTCACGATCGGTTATAAGGTAGAGTTTTGGCAAACCAAAGCTGTAGGAGGTTTGCTCGGCAAACGAGCGGATATCAGCCCAGTCTCTCATCCCCACCGGTGCAGGTGCTACGTTTGGGTAATGCTGGGCATTCCACTCTCCCATCGTGCCGGGAACACTCTGAGTTCCAAAAAAGGGTGTTGGTACCCAGCGTCTGCCATTAGCGGTATTATGGAACGAAGTTAGTGTATCCGGTGCCTGAAAATTGTGATGCCAGAGACGACCCGCATCTCTGGCAAATAGTCTCAGGCCATCAAAGGATGCCTGCACTGAGAGGCCGTCCACCTTTCCAGCTTCATAAGGATAGTGGTGATACAGGCAGGTATCTTTTTCATCATCAAAGACCTGTAGCAGTGCCGAACCATCAGGCTCCAGGGCAATGCTTGCCAGGGTTTCTTCAGTTAATCGACAGGCTTTGAGCTTGTCCAGGGCATCGTTCAGACGATAAATGCCCCGTGGTTTAAGCAGGGCGCTTTCAAGGCCCAGCTTATCCTTATGGGTTCGAAAAAATTCCAGCTGTGGCTGCTCGCGGACAAAATCATGCCAGTTTTCTGTGCAGCAATGTTGCTGTTTCAGGAACTTGAAACGGCGATACCCCTCAGGTACCTCTTTGGATGGAAAAGCCAGGCTGCGACCGTAAGTTATAATACTCCTGCAGTTGACGTTGAGTAGCTCTGCTTCCCAAAGCCCGGGAATTCGTGGAACCGTCTCTTTTGGGTGTTCCCTGTCAAATTCAGCAACCGCATGGCGAAACCCCTGACAATAAAATCTGTCTGGATCAGGCGCACACCCGCCGCCAACCCCAAGGCCAATCAGATGCCATGGGTAGAAACGTCTCCTCTGGGCTACGTCGTAGTTTCGTTCAATAAAGAGTGAATTGCGATCATCAGGTGCTGCTGACAGGTGCTCAAGTAGTTTTTTTTGTATGTCCTCGCTGGCAGCCCGGAGCACCTGCGCAGAAAATTCAACCGGCAACCCGTTCTGATGTATTAACCTCATTAATTCCAGTGTCTGCTGCTCATCCCGCAAAACGTCAGGGTGAAGGTGAAAATAATTGATAACAGGCTGTAGTAACCTGGTTGCACTGGGCAAGGGTTTGTGTAACAAGTGTCCTTTGTATGAATAGTCAGAAGAACCTAAGCGATCGGCCTTAAAGGTAGATGACGGCAGGGATTTAAAGAGTTGCAGGAACTCAAAAAACCAGTTGACATTGAACGGGAATTTTCCGTCTAAATGATCCTGCATACAATCAATGAGGTGAGCAGAAGCGGTTATCTTGATCAGAGCGCTGCGCCGGGCTTTGGCCAGTTGACGGTCTTCCGCTTTGGATATGGGCACTGATGCTAACTGCTCGCGGTGATGTCGGTATAAAAGCAACAGCGGAGTTGCGCCGCTGTTGTCCCGTTGATTGGCCAGAGTCTCGGCGGGCAGATATTGAAACAACTGGTCATAGCGGGGGGGATAAGCTTCCAGACAGGAATAGCTGCATATCCCATCGAAAGAGTTCACGCTCTGCAGTGCTGTCACCATAAGGTGAAGAATATTCCCGCCGTTATTAAACTCCCGATTAAGAATTGTCGGAGAAGAGTCGGCCAGCAACCGCCTGAACAGCTCCCACTGGCCTAGTATAAAGCTGGATACCAGAAGCTGTTCCCGCTCCGTATCATCCAGCTTTTTCAGTTCTTCCAGGATCAGTTTTTCATGCCTTTGTACATTCACTTCCAGCATAGAAAGCTGAAATATAAAAAACTCTGAGCCAAGTGCAGAGTTGATGCTCTGGCAGAAATCCTGTGACGCCTGAGGGTTTCCATGCCTGATGCCCAGCGAATCGAAAATAGCTGCTATCAGATACGTTGCTGAAAGATCGGAAAACCGTAGAGATGGATTGATGTATCTCAGAAGATTGCAACTTTTTGCCAGCAGATGCATAAGCTCCCGGGCAGTCTCCTGAATCTGCCAGCGGGTGAGGTATTTTTTCAATACTTCCATATAGCCCGGATCAGCCATAAAGATTATTTTTTTGGCATGTTTGTCAAGAATTTTCAGCACTTCTTTATGGTGTGTGTTACTCAAGAACTGTTCTAATAACCGGGGGGGGATCTCTATTTCACAATTCATCGACATGCCTTCAAGTCCCAGCCCCAAATCAGCCAGCGTTTGAAGAACGGAAATATTTTCAGGATATATAGGCTCCTCGACAAGGCAGCAGATCAGTTCTTGCAATGACTGCGAATAGAGTTCTTCATCCTTCCCGGGATGGATCGGACTCATCCTTTCAAGATCATGATTGGCATTTTCTACTTTTTCTCGCAAAGATTTATTACCAACTGGAATATCAATTCTACTTATTGCACCCTGAACATGGGATATCCATTCACTATGCTGGTCAGCAGTAGAAGTGATCTGTCGTAGGTGTACAGAGCGACTTGAGGGTCCATCAGACCCGGCTGTAGTGTTGCTCAAATCTGGAGTGGAAGCAGGCGCGGAAACATTTGTTTCCGGAAGGGTCCAACTGGAGAAGTTTGAGGCGGTAGTATTGGCTATCCCTGTTATCATGATTTACTCCATCCATAGTCTGATTTTTTTTTTAAATCTCTTAATTATTGGACCAGCAAAGTTTGATTTGGTTCAAAAAATGGAAAGTTATCTCCGGTTCGGGAGACTCCGGATCTTTAGACATACAGGACTGAAGAAGCTTGAGCCCTCCTGAGACCTGACTGGCTGAAAAAACCATGGATGTGTTAGTCTCTGCCTTTATTAACCTTTATCAGACAGACAGATTGTTAATGAGTGATTCTGTAGACCCCAATGAGCTGAACAAAGCCAAACTCAACCTGGAAACCGCAAAAATTGCCTGGGAAGATCTCCAGCGCTACTTTGCTTCCGGCCACCTGCTGGCGGTGGCTCCCGATCTGGATATTGTTGCCGTCGCTCACAGTATCTCCATTGATGATAAAGCGACGGTAGAAATCTGGTTGAATGACAGGAAACTGGGACCGGTCAGTGATGATCAGGCGAGGAATTGGCATGAACAAAAAGCGGATTTATGGGCGGTAGTTGTGCGCCCGTGGGTGCTTGTTCAGGATAGAAACTGAATTCTATGCTGAAGATTTCCAATGCCGTTACCATTCCTTCGGATGAGATTGAGTTTAATTTTATCCGTGCTCAGGGGGCTGGGGGGCAGAACGTTAATAAAGTCTCTTCGGCGGTCCATTTAAGGTTTGATATCAGGGCTTCTTCCCTTCCGGACTTTTATAAAGAACAGCTGCTGGCTTTCAGTGATCAGAGGATTTCTTCTGAGGGCGTCATTGTTATCAAGGCGCAGTCCTTCAGAACTCAGGAGAAAAATCGTGAAGATGCTCTGAATCGGTTACTGGGCCTGATTCAAAAAGCGACAGCGGTGACTAAAAAAAGAAAGGCCACCAAACCCACCCGTTCTTCACAGAAAAAACGCATGGATCGAAAGCATCAGCGAGGCCAGACAAAAGCACTGAGAGGTCAGGTCAAGGGCTGGTGATCAAAACTCGGTTATTATTAGAAAAATTAATTAACAGTCCCACTGCCACGGACTATAAAGCTAACGGAAGTGAAAGAGTCAGGAGACTCCAGATGCCGATACCGCCAACCGATGGATCTGCGCCCCCACCTTCGGGTAACGGGGCGCCGGACTAAACCGACAATCAGTGCCTCCAATGGTATACTGAACCCTCTACAGTCCTCCGAGGAGCTTTGTGGAGAAACAAAGAGATCTCCTCAGGCTGAATGAATTGAGACCTGATTTAAGTACCTAACTTATTTCATTGATTAATGCGGTTTTTTTATGGAATGACTTGCAATAAATCTGGCTCTCCATAGGATTAAGGCCCATGGGTATTGGAAACAAGAGACTCTCGGATTCATGATAAAACGATTTGCTTCTTTTATGGCCATCATCATGGCCTTCAGCTTCGTCTTCAACGTACCAGTAGCCGATGCTAAAAAGTTTGGAGGAGGCAAGAGCTTCGGCCGTTCTTATAACACGGCTCCCGCTCCCAAACAGCCGACTGCAGCACCTCAGCAGGGTAGCAAACAGACAGCTGCTCAAGGCTCCCGCAAGGGCATGCTGGGCGGGTTGTTGGGTGGCCTGCTGGCGGGTGGGCTGATTGCCTCTCTGTTCGGCGGTGCTTTCACTGGTCTGCAGATGATGGATATTCTGATTATCGCTTTGCTGGCTTTTGTGCTCTTCAAGGTGTTCCGCAGTATGAACCGTGCCAAAGCTACGGCAGCGGGTCATGGTGGCAATCATGCTCACTTCACCCCGGAACAGTCAGGCCAGAATAAGCCTTCCCCTTCGTTAGATCAGCTGTTTGGCCAGAACAGGGAACAGCGCGAAGATGACTTCGGTCAGGCTGACCAAACAAGCTTGCCTCAAACCGGTTTTGGAACCAGTGATGTCCCGATGAATCTGCCAGAAGGCTTTAACCTGAGTGCATTCATGAATGGTGCCAGAGACCATTACCGCACGCTTCAGGAAGCATGGAATAAAAACGATCTGGACATCATACGTGAGTATCTGGACCCTGAACTGTTTTTACAGTTAAAAGCGGAAAGAGCCACTTTGGGTGGCGATCAGCACACCGAAGTGATCTTTGTGGACGCTGAGTTGGGCAGAGCTGATTACAACGACACTGTTGCCGAGATCAGCGTGCGCTTCACCGGTAAATATCGCGATACCGTTGAAGGTGTTGAAGAAGATATTACCGATATCTGGCATCTGCAACGTAGCTTGAAAGAGCCCGATGCTCCCTGGCTGATTGTGGGTATTGAAGCCTGACGGAGCCGAAGGGAAAGGTGTTTTGCCTTTCCCTGACTGGGCTCTATTGTCGATGATCTTCATGTCATTTACCGAAAACTTCTGGTAGCAATATCAAATGTGACGGTAACTGGCCCTTTTTTGGTTTTAGTGACATTAACTGGGTCAACATCAAAAAAATCCCGTACTTTATCGTCAGCATTAGGGCCACACAAATAGCTGGTTCCAGGCGTTTCTTGCACGAATTCTTTCCAGGTTTTTACTCTGTCGTCAGAAGCTTCAGCTTCTAAGCGGCTGTTCACCCCGAGTATATCTCGTAACTCTGGCTTGAATATATTATGCAAATCCATCCCGGAAATATACCAGGCTTTGTAGGCCCGACCCTGATCAGGAACATGAACAAGGAATAAACTATTAACAAGCCTGAGTGCTTGAACGTTTTTGTCCATATCAACCCATTCACGTTCATCCGAAAACAGTTTTAAAATTCCGCTTTTGCTGCCTTCAAGATATTCGTCCAGCCGTTTTGAAAAATCTTCATCACTGTCTTCAGATTCATCGTCTGAAGACTCAATAGAATATGAAGACAATGGCCTGGCTGCACCATGGGATGTTGGATTATCAAGGCCAGATGTTTTTTGGGCGTCAACAGCCGTAGCTCTGGCCGTTTCTGGCTGATCCGGCGCTGTTGTCGGTTTGCCAGAACCAGTAACCAATAAAGGTGGTTTAGTTGAATTAGATGGAATCATAAGTCACTCCGTTAATTGCTTACTTAAATTTGACAAGAAGAAACAGGGGAAGTTCATAAACACGTGCTGTAAGCAGGAAAAGGACAAAGCGAGAGGGTATAGCCTTGCAGCCAGAAACCTCCCGCAGCCACCAGGACGGTGTTGAGTTGGGGAGGTTTTTATAATGACGGTCTTGCCGAGATCAGCTTGCGTTTCACAGGTATGTAGCGTGATACCGCTGAGGAAGCCGGGGACTAACTGCTGGCTAGCCCCTGATCATTGACCATGACCTGTTCGTACTTTTGGGTCAACACCTGCATTTTCTTGAGAATGGATTCTGTGGTCACAGAGATGGCTGTAGGCATATAGCGTCCCTGTTTATATTGCGTAAACCCTGATTTGGAAAAAAACCATTGAGCTTTAACCTTGGAGAGCAGCTTTTTGATTTCAGGGGTATTCACGGGGGACTGGTCGAGTTCATTCAGTGAGCTTTCAAACAGAGCCATGGATTCCTCAAAACCTTTCTCATAGATACTGCCACTGACGCCCCAGGCCAGAGCCTGGTAATACATAGCTATTCTCTGGCTGAGCGCGCGCTGTCGACCTGAAACATTGACCAGTCTGGCTTTGCTGGTGGCAGAGTGCTTTTCAATCAATGTAACCAGGTCATTGCTGCTGTTGAATACCCTCAGAGCCTTTTGAATGAGGTCAGCTGCAGCTTCTCTGTCGGGTTCTGACAGTGCCATTTTTTTGTAAGTTTCCCAGTCTTTCGCAACCACATTCAGCTGATGTTTGATTGCACCGTTGGGCGCATAATCTGATAAAGCCTGAAAGTTATTTTCAAACAGCGTAATGCTTTTATCGAGCTGCTCTCTGGCGTCTTCTGAGTTAATGTCGGCTCCGATCAT
Organism: Endozoicomonas sp. ALD068; assembly: GCF_049310145.1. Lineage (NCBI taxonomy): Bacteria > Pseudomonadati > Pseudomonadota > Gammaproteobacteria > Oceanospirillales > Endozoicomonadaceae > Endozoicomonas > Endozoicomonas sp. ALD068. The sequence continues at coordinate 3,501,424 of NZ_JBLYNU010000004.1, read as the reverse complement.
CAGGTAGCTTTTAGCGACTCGCTGAGACAGCATCCGTTGCAAACCGGATGTGTTGACCGCTTCGGCATCGTTCAGGGCGGCTGAAGTTTCTCCTGAGTAAGCGATTAAATACGCCATAATAAAGCCCAGGAATTTATAACAGAATAAAAGTGGGCGGAAGTCGGGAAGTATTCTGGAAATTTGCACTGTTATTGTTCGCTCTCTGCGCTATCCGGGGGCATCCTGATGAGTTTTTGGTTCAACAGGTTATGTTGCAAAGCTATGTGCAGAATATATGCCAGAGCTGAATAGTTCTCAGACGATTATTCCGGCCTCGGTCAGAAAGGCGCTGGAATTAAACAAGCAGGAAAAGCTTCAGTATGAGATTCGCTCCGATGGCAGCGTCCTGCTTTTTAAGTGCCAGAGTGACAAAAGAGACCCTGTAATAGCAGGCTTCCTGGATTTTCTTGAGCGGGATATGAAAAACCACCCCCGAACACTGAAGCCGTTTTCCCCGGAGCTTGCTCGGAAGCTCAGTGATCTGGTTGGGGAGATTGATATCGATCTCGACTTTCAAAAGAAAAACGCCACAAAACGACTGGCGGCAATCAACCAGTTGGCATTTGAACGGGTTTCAGGCAATCCCTCTAATCCTGCATATCCTTGAAAGTCACCGTTTGTGCAGAGCCGTTGCCGCAAAAACCACTTTATGGTTTGTCTGACAAGGAAACTGATGAGGAGTACGAAGGACAGCCCACCAAATGATCATTCACCATCCCCATAGCTTGCATGTAGGTATAACAGATAGTGCTGCCTACGAATGAAAAACCTCTTTTTTCAGGTCTTTACTCATGGCATTGGATTCCGGGGTGGTGACAGGCACCTCAGACATGGTTTTCCACTGGTTCCGGATTGGAGTGTGATTCATGCCCGGTGGAGGTCTGGGGACACCCAAGCAGCAGTATGAACTACGTTGTTTTATCCGATGGAACCGACCAAAGCAAGACTCTGGTTACGGTTTTTCGAAGGTGATACGGGCTTTTGGGTTGACTTTCGAAGATGACGAGCAGAAATTTAATTTTCCATATTTTTGCGGAAATAGGCTGATTCGATTATATTGAACGAATCGAACGAAACTGGGAGAATCAATGCAATGGAAGCTCTAACCGCTAATGAAGCGAAAACAAATTTTGGTGACATGTTGCTAAAGGCACAGAGTCGCCCGGTCCAAATCAGTAAGAATGGTAAGCCCGTTGCTGTGGTTATTTCAGCAGATGATTACAAAGACATCGAAGAACTCAAGTTGAAAATGTTGCAGTTAAAGGCTGCTCAGGCTGAAGCTGATATAGCAGCAGGCAAGCTGGCGGATGGAGATGCATTTTTTGATGAGCTGGAATCAGGACAACATGACTGATGCAATCTATCTCTTAACTCCCGACGCTCAATCTGACTTGATCGAAATCCGGCGCTACACAATAGCTCAATGGGGAATTGAACAGTCAAAAAAATACATTTCCGAACTCCGAAAAACTATACAACTTCTTGCTGAAAGTCCTACTCTCGGCGCACAGAGGCCGGAGGTTGGGACGAACGTTTTGAGTTTTCCCTGTGCTAGCCATGTGATTTATTATTTCATGCGTGACAGTATGTTGATCGCGTTCGGTATATTACATAAACGGATGGTGCCATTCAGTCACCTTGCCAGAAGAAAAAATAAAAACTCTTCATACTGGGACTAAATACTCAGCCATACGGAATCGAATATTTCTGGCTTATTGGGCAGGTGCTCTGCAAGGCGCAACGACGGGAACATAGCGAGCTATGTGACCAGAGTTGCAACGCATCACGACTGCATGGATGCAGGAGCTAGAGCAACGCAGGAGCAGTTGCCGCGAGTGCCTGAACAATAAGTCAGAAAATATGATTTCGTATGGTTGAGTACTTAATGATGGATATTTCAGAAGAATGAATTGCAGACTATAAAAGAAATATTAACCTTACGTCAGATATTCACTCTTGTCGGTTGAAGCATCTTTTGCTTCAACCGACACCAACAGTGGTGAGGAGTACGAAGGACAGCCCACCAAATGATCATTCACCATCCCCATAGCCTGCATGTAGGCATAACAGATAGTGCTGCCTACGAATGAAAAACCTCTTTTTTTCAGGTCTTTACTCATGGCATTGGATTCCGGGGTGGTGACCGGCACCTCAGACATGGTTTTCCACTGGTTCCGGATTGGAGTGTGATTCACAAAGGACCAGATATATTGATTAAAGCTGCCAAACTCTTCCTGAATGTTCAGAAAGGCCCGGGCGTTGTTGATGGCACTGTTTACTTTCAGCCGGTTTCTGACAATACCTTCATCCTGGAGCAGTCTTTCTACATCTTGCCCGGTGAATTGGGCGACGGCTGTCGGATCAAAGCCTGCAAATGCTCTGCGGTAGCCCTCCCGGCGTTTGAGTATGGTGATCCAGCTGAGACCAGCCTGGGCCCCTTCCAGAATCAGAAATTCGAACAGCTTCTGATCGTCGTGACAGGGAATGCCCCACTCTTCATCATGATATCGAATGTAGTCCGGGTCTTCTGTGCACCAGGCACATCGTTGATTTGTCAAAAGGATGACTCCCATACTGGTTGCCGTGAAGAGTAAAGCATTAGAGAACAGGTCAATGGCACTCTTGAGCTGTTGGCAGTGATTTTGGCTAAGCTGAAACAGTAACAACTTCATGGAAGGAAGTCATGCCATCCAAAGTGTCATCATCCGGTTCTGTGTTGCCACCTGTACCTCCTCATTTGCCGGATGAGCCTTCATCAAAAAACACCGTTTCATCAGGCTTTCGAGATGTTTCTGTTGCGGATGGAGAGGAAGGATTAACGTTCCCGCAGGAAGGGTGGCACACTGCTCCTCAAAGTCTGGATTCCCGACACCCCAGAGTGGTCGATGCCCAGCCACTGATTCAGATTGATGATATACCTGCAACCTCGGAAGCAGCCTTTCCCGCCCTGCCAAAAATTAGATCAAGCGTGTTCGAGAGACTATTGGCTACGGTCATAATCTGGGTGCTGGACTTGAAAAAAGTTCGGTCAAAAGTCAGCTTTCGCAGGGCGGCCGTCGTCAGACAACTGAACAAACAGTTGAAAAGGGTCAGGGAGGCGATACACAGCAAGCCTTTAAAGAAAACGCTTGATGAACGCCGGATTCTGAAAAAAAAGCAGATGCTGTTGCGTAAACAGAAAAAGCAGGCAAGAGTGGCCAGGGATAATGAGATTCGTAGTTACCTCAGGCTGTTGCGATCTTTCAAAGCTATGCATAGAGGAGAGTTAAAGGATCATACTGTTCATCTGGACGAACTGTCACTGGGAGGTGGCAAAGCCACTTTGAAGCATGTTGAGTTAAGGGTCCACAAAGTGGAGCTCTTGGATTCGGACACGGGCCAGACCTACCCCAAAATTACCCTGGATGTTAAGGGCTCTGTTAATGTTGATGTGCCCGGTCAGCCTCCCCTTAAGATGGATATCAAAATCAAGGATATGGATGTCAGTATTCAGGGCAGAGTGGTAGCAGGAATTAATGCCTATATTAGTGGAAAGGGCATTGCAGGCTTTTTCAGGGCACTTCACCGTATTCGCAGGCAGAAAGGCACCTTCTTCGAGCTTAACCGGACAGGGGTCACCATTGGAAAAATAAAGGCTTCTCTGGATGAACCGGACCCGGCAGCCCTGTTTGCATTTACAGGGGGGTTAAGTATCGGGGTGAAAGAAAGCATCAGCAAGATGTTTTCTCTGCTCGAGCATCCATTTGATCTGATGGTTCATGATCTTGAGATAGCCAGAAAAGGTCTGCCTCTGCCACTGAGCAGGATGGAAGGACTTAAGGTGGCTAGTGAACTCAAGCCTTTTGAGTGCACACAGGGTGAGACGGAGAGAAGGCTGGCCGTCAGTGTGAAAACCATGGAAGTGGATACAGGAGGGCTTTCGGATGCCCTGTATGGTATTGCCCGCGAGAAAAAGCTCAAGCCTATGGATTTAATAACCTCTGATAAAGAGGAAGATTTTGACTGGGTCTCTGAACTGGAAAAACAGTCCTCCGGTCTCAGGGCCAGAGCCAGCGACCTTAATCTGCAGTTGAAGGCGCAGTTATCAAAAGAAAAAGTTCAAAGTGGGTCTGGAGATTTCGATCTGGAACTCGATGCAGGCCATCTGGAGCTGGAAAATAGCGGAGCAGCACAAGCGCATCTGGATCTGAATAAGGTTCATATGGAGGGCAAACTGGATGGAGGTGCAACAGATTTTAGCGGTCGTGCAAAAACCTTTTCAGCCGGGCTGAGGCTCAATCAGAAGCTGGGAGCGGATTCTGGTAACAGTGTTAATTGTCATGCTGATGTCAGAGGTGAAGATTTAAAGCTTGCAAGGGCTCTGCATCAGGGGCAGGTTCAAACCGAAATTGAAACAAACCGGCTGATCGTTGATACCCATGGCCAGCCATCCTCGATTCATTGGCGTGATACCCGCATTGAGCTGCCCCAAAACCTGGGTGGGCAGATACAGAAGCTCTCTGCTCATCTCAAAGACAGTGAAAAAGGAGATGCTGAACTCAAGTTCAGTGTCGGTAAAACACACTTATCAGGTGAGGGGCTGGTGACCGTTAAGACTCAGGCCAGCAAGTTTTCTGTTCCAGTCAGGGGCAATGTGGCTGTGGATCAGTGTGAGGTCTCTAATACGAAGTTCAAAGAAGGGGATTTAAGGCAATCTTCAGCGATTACGGCAGTCACTCCGGGAAATATCAGTATCGATGGCGTCAGAGCCGGCTCTGTCAAGGTTGGAAACCTGACTACAAAGCTGGATGAAGAAGGCACTGGATACGTTTGTCTCAACGATGTTTTTTTGAGTGGTGATGACCTTATCGAGGATTTCGAGCAGCTTCCCCAAGCTATCCGACAAAACATACCCACAGGTTTTCTTAAGGGCAGAAAGCTGAAGGCGTCAGTCAAAGTAAAGGTGGAGAAGGGGCTGGTGGACCTGAAAACAGCCGAGTTTCTCTCTTTCGATCTGGATGAAAAGGATGTGGATAAATCCGCCTGGACACAATGGTCTTCATGGGATCAATGGTTCAGAAGTGGTCTGATCGGTGCAGCCGGTTGGGCTTCGTTCAAGGGTATGAATGTGGCCGACGGACAGCTCTGTATTTCACTGGGTATTGGTCCATTGAGTTACCCCATTCCGATCATGAAAGCACCGCAAGAGGCTGTTCGGGGCGAAAAGCTCTCTCTTCCGGTTTTGCTGCATCATTACACCGGTGTCTGTTGGGGTGATGCTTTAACAGACGACAAAGATTTTATACATAAGATCAATATGGGCGATCTGCAGGCTCTCTCAACACTGGAGAGCTATTGTCGACAGGTCGGATCTGATCGGGCTGAGCGTCTGCTGAAAACGTTGCAGCTTCAACCCTGGATAGAGAGGTCGAAGGGTGGGGATCAACTGTCCTTCAGCTATTTGAAAACATTAGCTGGATTATTTTTTCAGTATCCGGGTACAGCTGGTCGGGGCATCCTGTTATTCAGGAGCCTTCAGTGGCCTGTTACCCCGCCTCTGGCCCAAGCCATACTGAAACAGCCCTTCCGCTCACAGATTGATCCTGTAGCTTTGGCTCTTTCCGCTTCGCAGGCAGGGCTGATCAAAGAAGCTTATGAAGTGTTGGCAGAAGCACTCAAGAAGAAGCCGGAAGATCCCAGACTGAATTACTATGCAAGTGTCGTTTTAAGAGACGGGCTCCATGCCATCAGGCCGGATCAGATGAGCGAGGACGAGAAAGAGCATCGGAGTATTGAGTCGGCCCGCAGGTTATCGCTTGCTGCCAGGAAAAAATACCCTGCAGCGATAGCGCTTCAGAAGCAACTCTGTGAAGAACGGGAGCCTTATGCGTTGCTGGCTGAAGCCGGAGATTTGTTGACCCATGTTCATAAACCTTCTGCTTTCTACAAAGCCCTGAACCAGCTTGAGGGAATAGCTGCACAGGGAGAGGGAGTCAAAGGGAGAGTAGCAAAAACTATTCTGGCTAACAGAATAGAAAACGGTCGGAAGATTTTCATACATCCTACTGCCAGGGTTGAAAAGAGTATTCATGCTCTGGAAAAGCGAATGAAACACAAAGGATTACACGATGTCAGGCCGGACGAACTCTACCAGCTCGGTATACGCTACCTTTACGGTGTTGAAGGTAAGGTTTCCAATCCGGCCAGAGCGGTTGAGTTGTTGCAACAGGCAGGCAAAGAGGGAGAAAACAGGGCACAGCTTCACCTTGAGTTGGCAGAGTCAGCACGTTCCGGGATGATGTCTGAATAGAGGGTGATTTTAACCGGAAAAAGAACTGTTCGTTTTTCAGACAGACAGGTATTCTGTTCTTTCATTTTCATTCATTCCAGAGAATTTCAATTCATGAACATTACCGACAAAACAGTCGCGCTGATCCACTACACCCTGAAAAATGCCGGGGGTGAAGTTCTGGACAGTTCCGAAGGTCATGACCCTCTGGCCTATCTGCACGGTGCGGGTAATATTATCGCCGGTCTGGAAAGTGCTCTGGAAGGAAAAACGGCGGGTGACAAGCTGGACGTCTCTGTAGAAGCTGCGCAAGCCTATGGCGAATACGATGAAAGTCTGGTGCAGCCCATTCCCCGTGCCCAGTTTGGTGAACACGACGTAGAAGTAGGTATGCAGTTCCATGCAGATACCGCTATCGGCCCACGCATTGTCACCATTACGGCCATTGAAGGCGATGAAGTTGTGATTGATGCCAACCATCATCTGGCAGGGGAAGACCTGAACTTTGCCGTTGAGGTGGTTGAAGTTCGTGATGCGACAGAAGAAGAGCTGGATCATGGTCATGTACATGGACCCGGTGGTCACGAGCATTGAATCAGTCATAAAAAACCGGGTGAATAGCCCGGTTTTTTATGACGGTAAAAAGCATTAGCTTCTTTTGAACAAGATCTTGTTTTTTCTGAAAGTTTTTTCTGGCAATTTGGTCAAAAATACACCGAGCATCAGGAATAGAGTCAGGAACAGAGACTCATGGCTGAGCATTGTTCCGTTCAACAGGCTGTCCAGACAGAGTGCAATCACCGGGAAGATCAGAAAACAGATGGAAGCCTGGAATGGGCTGGCCAGTTTGTTTAACTGGAAGTAAGCCATAATGCCGCCAATCCCTGCTACGGAACCCAGATAGATCACTGCGCTGAGTGAGAGCGCCGAGAAACTGTTTATATCCGGCGTTTCCATGAAGTAGCCCGTAATCATCAGAAATACCGCTGCCATCAGACAGGGGAGGGCATTGTAGGTCAGCACATGAATACCCTCACAACGAGTCTGGACACTGGTGTAAATCAGGGCATGCATGAGCACGGCAACGACCAGTGCAATCACACCCATCAGGCTGCCGTTACTGTTGACCGACATTTCGTTACCAATAATAGTCACCAGGCTGCCCAGGGCTATGACCAGACCCGCCAGCTGGTGCATAGCCACCTTATGGCGCTGGAGTAATACCGAAAAGATCAGAACGACGACCGGCATATTGGCGAAGATGATAGACGCCAGTCCCGATGAAATATATTGTTCGCCAAAAATCATCAGGGTAAAGGGGATGGCAAAGTAAAACAGACTGATCAGGAAAAACTCCAGACTTTTATTCTTTGGGAACCAGATCGTAACGCCTTTCAATCTGGCCAGCAGAAGAATCAGGGGTGCTGCAACAGCAAAACGAATGCCGGTAGCGGTAATGGGCGGAATAGTAGCAACAGCCAGTTCCATAGCCAGCCATGTCGTCCCCCAAATGAAGCAGACAGTAACAAACAAAAGGCTGACCCGGGTCTTTGTGCTCATGCCAACATCCTCGTAATACGTTCAATGGCTGAAAAACAGTTGTTGCTAATTATTACCTATGATGAAAAGTTTAAATGACAAAGCTGGAAAAATGTTGTCAAAGTCGTCATGATTTAAAAAGTTTTGGGAAAAATAATTCTCTATTATGCTTGATAAAAAGGATAAACTGATTCTTGACTGCCTTCAGCGGGATGCATCCATTCCAGTGGCTGATATTGCCGACAGGGTAGGGTTAACCGTCTCACCCTGCTGGAAGCGGTTGAAAAGGCTGGAAGAAGAGGGCTATATCACTCAGCGGGTGGCGCTGCTGGACAGTGAAAAACTGGGTTTACACCTCACTGCTTTTGTGAATATCAAAACCCAAAATCACAGCAATGAATGGTATGAGGCTTTTGTCTCGGAAGTCAGTGACTTTGCCGAAGTGATTGAGTTCTTCCGGATGGCAGGAGAGTACGACTATATGATGAAAGTGCTGGTCAGGGATATGGCAGCCTTTGACGTATTCTATAAGCGACTGGTAAACAGTGTGACTGGACTCAGTGAAGTGACCTCTTCCTTTGCTATGGAGAAGCTGAAAAATACCACTTACCTGCCATTGGGTTGACTATGAGACTCATCGAAATCATGTACTAGACTGGTTTCACCCTCATATCTTTAGTTGTTCCGGTTGTATGCGACACATCACTTCTCCGTTAGCGGGTTGTCTGCTGGCGGCTTCTGTTCTGGCAGGGCGGCATTATTTTCCCGATTATTTTCAGGCCATCGTCCGGTTTGAATCAGCACTGCTGTTCCTGAGTGGACTGATTGCCGGTATTCGATTGCCGGATATTGATCTGGCTTTACCAGGGCTGAGTCACCGTTCAGGAATTACTCATTCGTGCCTTCTGGCGGTATTGCCCTTGATGCTTGATCTGCCCTTCGTTGCAGGCGGTCTGGCAATGGGGATTGCGCTGCATTTGTCGTCCGATATCCAGCCAAAAACATGGACCGGTGGAGCATTGATCAGGTTTCCAATACTGGGCAGTATCGGGATGCTCTCGCCACTCTGGATTCTGTTCAATATTGTGGGTTGTTTTGTGGTGCTGTTCCACACCATGCCGCAGGAGCACGAGGTTGGCCATTGGGCCATTCTGGCTGTGATGCTGTTGGGAGGTGGCTGGTATTTCTTAAGTGAAGAGAAAAAGCGGCTTCTTCCGTTGATAACACTGGCCTTCTGTATGTTGTTGGTGCACCAATATAATAAGGGTCGGCTCAATGTTGAGATAGTGATTCGATATTTTGTCTGAAGACAGCCGACTTCGCCTCCCGGGTGAGCCAACGACAAGCACAAATCAATCGCTTGACTTTGAGTCGCCAAGCTTTCGTTTCCGGTGTTGACTTTTGTGTTCCGTCAGGGCTTTCGCGTTTGGCAGGGTCTTCTGGCACTCAGGGCAGGTTTGCACTCCGGTGTGATCTTTGCTTTTGTCAGCCCACAGGGCTTGAGAGCTTGGCAGGGTCTTCTGGCACTCAGGGCAGGTCTGCACTCCGGTGTGATAACGCCTTTTGTGATTCGACAGGGCTTTTGCATTTGGCAGGGCCTTCTGGCACTCAGGGCAGGTCTGCACTCCGGTGTGATAACGCCTTTTGTGATGCGACAGGGCTTGAGCATTTGGCAAGGTCTTCTGGCATTCAGGGCAGGTTTGCACTCCGCTGTGATCTTTCCTTTTGTGATCCGACAGGGCTTGAGCGTTTCGCAGGGTCTTCTGGCACTCAGGGCAGGTTCGCACACCGCTGTGATCTTTTCTTTTATGATCCGACAGGGCTTTCGCGTTTGGCAGGGTCTTCTGGCACTCAGGGCAGCTTTGCACTCCGGTGTGATCTTTCCTTTTGTGATCCGACAAGGCTCTCGTGTTTGGCAGGGTCTTCTGACACTGAGGGCAGGTTTGCACTCCGGTGTGATAGTGACTTTTGTGTTCCGAGAGGGATTGAGCGTTTGGCAGGGTCCTTTGGCAGTCAGGGCAGGTTTGCACTCCGCTGTGATCTTTTCTTTTGTGATCCGACAGGGCTTTCGAGTTTGGCAGCGTCTTCTGGCACTGGGGGCAGGTTTTCACTCCGCTGTGACTTTTTTTTCTGTGATCCCACAGGGCTTGATTGTTGCGCAAGGTCTTTAGACACTCAGAACAGGTTTTCTCTCCAGTATGATATTGCCTTTTGTGACTCGCAAGGGACTTTGCGTCTGACAGGGTTCTCTGACTCTCAGGACAGGTTCGAGCTCCGGTATCATCTTTCCTTTTGTGATTTGACAGGGGTTTCGTGTGGCCATCTGCTCCGACCAGGGTTGCATTGCAGGTTTTTTGTCTGGTTTTGTCGTCTTTTCGGGCTTGTACTGTGCTTCCCTGGGTAAGTGCAATGGAAATCCCGACTGCTTCGGGAGGGCCCGGGACAGTGAGCGAGTCATTAATGACAGCAAAACCATCAGTGGTGGTAGACAGGCCAGAAGCACCCTGGGGCTGAATGCCCGGATCGGCCAGTATTTCGAAAGGCACATTGTGTTGGGGGAGTAGGGTCTCCAGAGACTCAAAATGACCCATACAAATAAAACAGTCGCCATCGGCTAAATGGGAGTATGAGTCTTGTTCGTGTGTTGCTTCTGTCTTGCCTGTCCAACTCTCTTCAAAATTCAGCAGCCATTGCCCTGGCTCGATGCTGTCGGGTGATGGTCGCAGTTGACAAAGGCCATGGCAGGGAGAGGTATAACAGTTTAAATCCAAAGTATGCAGGTGCTGTTGAGGGCCTCCGTTACCGTCGTCATTATCAGTGTTCAGCGGGCTGGTAAAAGAGTCCCCGGAGTGGCTGGTGACTGATGAGGTTTGTTGGCCGGATGATGATGTTGATGGCCGGTATTGTGATGGGTCATGCCCAGAGTTAAATAGCACAGTAGTGATCGCAAATCCGACAACCACTTCGACAGGTATCCAAAAAAAATGGCTGCCTGGCCGGGCCGGTCGGTCTCGTTTTATAGAAAAGCACGGGTTTGGATTATCTGTATTGTGTGCAGGCTTGAAAATAAAATCTCTTTCCGACGGCTCGGCAAGAAAGAAGACAGACAATGACAGTAATAGCAGTGCTGTAAAGAGTAAGTATTTAATAATTCTATCCTTGCTCTGGTTTACAGATAGGAAGGATAGATCAAGAAGATAAGTGTGTTTTTAAAAAGGCCGTTGAGCATACCTTAACGCAGGGGCATGATGCAGACCGATGGGTCATTCTGGTTGTGTTTAGGTGATCCAATGACAAGCACAAATCAATCACTTGACTTTGAGTCATCAAGCTTTCGTTTCCGGTGTTGACTTTTGTGATACGTCAGAGCTTTCGCGTTTGGCAGGCTCTTCTGGCACTCAGGGCAGGTTTGTACTCCGGTGTGTACTTTGCTTTTGTGATTCGACAGGGCTTTTGCATTTGGCAGGGTCTTCTGGCACTCAGGGCAGGTTTGCACTCCAGTATGACATTTTTTGTGATACGACAAGGCTTGAGCATTTGGCAGGGTCTTCTGGCATTCAGGGCAGGTTTGCACTCCGCTGTGATCTTTTCTTTTATGATCCAACAGGGCTTGAGCGTTTCGCAGGGGCTTCTGGCACTCAGGGCAGATTCGCACTCGGCTGTGATCTTTTCTTTTATGGTACGATAGGGCTTTCGCGTTTGGCAAAGTCTTCTGGCACTCAGGGCAGGTTTGCACTCCGGTGTGATCTTTTTTTTTGTGAACCGACAGGGCTCTCGAGTTTGGCAGGGCCTTCTGACACAGAGGGCAGGTTTGCACTCCGGTGTGATAGTGACTTTTGTGATCCGCGAGGGATTGAGTGTTTGACAGGGTCCTCTGGCAGTCAGGGCAGGTTTGCACTCCGGTGTGATCTTTTCTTTTGTGAATCCACAGGGCTTTCGTGTTTGGCAGGGTCTTCTGGCACTGGGGGCAGGTTTTTACTCCGCTGTGATTTTTTTTTCTGTGATCCCACAGGGCTTGAGTGTTGCGCAAGGTCTTTAGACACTTAGAACAGGTTTTCTCTCCACTATGATATTGCCTTTTGTGACTCGAAAGGGCCTTCGCGTCTGACAGGGTCTTCTGGCACTCAGGACAGGTTTGAGCTTCGGTGTCATCTTTCCTTTTGTGATTTGACAGGGCTTTCGTGTGGCCATCCGCCCCGACCAGGGGTGCGTCGCAGGTTTTTTGTCTGGTTTTATCCTCTTTCCGGGCTTGTAACGTGCCTCTCTGGGTAAGAGCAATGGAAATCCCGACCGCTTCGGGAGGGCCCGGGACAGTGAACGAGTCATTAATGACAGCAAAACCATCAGCGGTGGCAGAAAGGCCAGAAGTACCCTGGGGCTGAATGCCCGGTTCGGCCAGTGTTTCGATAGGCGCATTGTATTGAGGGAGTTGGGCCTCTGGAAACTCAAGATGACCCATACAAATAAAACAGTCATCGGCTAAATGGGAGTATGAGTCTTGTTCGTGTGTTGCTTCTGTCTGGTCTGTCCAACTCTCTTCAAAATTCGGCAGCCATTGCCCTGGCTCGGTGCTGTCGGGTAATGGTCGCCGTTGACAAAGGCCATGGCAGGGAGAGGTATAACAGTTTAAATCGAAAGTATGCAGGTGTTGTTGAGGGTCTCCGTTACCGTCGTCATTATCAGTGTTCAGTGGGCTGGTAAAAGAGCCCCCGGAGTGGCTGGTGGCTGGTGAGGTTTGTTGGCCGGATGATGATGTTGATGGCCGGTATTGTGATGGGTCATGCCCAGAGTTAAATAGCACAGTAGTGATCGCAAATCCGACAACCACTTCGTCAGGTACCCAAAAAAAATGGCTGCCTGGCCGGACCGTTCGGTCTCGTTTTATAGAAAAGCACGGGTTTGGATTATCTGTATTCTGTGCAGGCCTGACAATAAAATCTCTTCCCGACGGCTCGGCCTGAAAGACGACAGACAATGACAGTAATAGCAGTGCTGTAAAGAGTAAGTATTTAATAATTCTATCCTTGCTCTGGTTTACCGATAGGAAGGATAGATCAAGAAGATAAGTGTGTTTTTAAAAGGGCCGTTGAGCATCCCTTGACGCAGGGGCATGATGCAGATCGATGGGCCATCCTGTTTGTGATGCTGTTGGGAGGTGGCTGGTATTTCTTGTGAGCATGGAGATTTGAGCCTTGGCTATGGCGACGATCGCCAACGCAGGATTAAGGCTCAAATCTTCAGCGCAATTGGGAGTTAGAAAGTTTGATTGGTATTACTGCTTTGTGGCTGCCAGAGCGCGTTGTTGTTCACGAAAAGCCTGTTTGGCTTTTCTTCGATTCAAAACGGTATTGCCGACCTCACCTCCGAGGTGAGCTTCTCCACGTCGTCTTGCCAGCTGAATCTGGTGTTCACGTTCACGGAAACGTTGCTTCTGATCCGGTGTGTGCCTGTCATAGCAGTGAGGGCAACTGACGCCCTGTTCAAAGTGTTCGCTGAGCTGGTCCTGAACGGTTATAGGAAGACGACAAGCGTTGCATTGATCGTACTGACCTTTTTCAAGCTGATGATTGACGGTGACACGATCATCAAAAACAAAGCATTCGCCTTCCCAGGTGGATTCTTCCTGGGGTATTTCTTCCAGGTATTTGAGAATCCCGCCTTTCAGGTGGTAGACCTCTTCAAAACCCTGTTCTTTCAGATAGGCCGTCGACTTTTCGCAGCGAATGCCACCAGTGCAGAACATGGCAATTTTCTTGTGTTGCCCGGGGTTGAGGTGATCCCTGACGTATTCAGGAAACTCCCTGAAGGTCTCGGTGTTGGGATTGATCGCATTTTTGAAGGTGCCTACCTGGACTTCATAATCGTTGCGGGTATCAACCACCAGAACCTCCGGATCATTGATCAAATCGTTCCATGACTTGGCATCGACATAGGTTCCGACAACATGGTTGGGATCAATACCTTCCACACCCATGGTGACGATCTCTTTCTTGAGTTTGACCTTGGTACGTTTGAAAGGCATCGCCTCGGTGTAGGATAACTTATACTCAATTTCAGCGAGACGGGGGTCGCTTTTCAGCCAGACCAGGAGCTGGTCTATGGCATTTCGGGTACCGGCAACGGTGCCATTAATACCTTCCCGGGCAAGCAGCAGAGTGCCATGAACGCCATGGCCCTCCATGACTTTCAGAAGTTCAGGCTTAATGGTTTCAAAGTTATCCAGAGTAACAAATTTATAGAGCGCACAAACGACGATTGACATATAGGGTCCTGTTGCTGGCCGGAGCGTAAATCCGGTGCAGTGTGTTACAGCCTCCTTCAGGCGAAAGACGACTAACTTTCTGGTCAGGAATCAGACCAGCCGGTAAGGATAGCAAAGAGAAAGCACCGGCTGCCAGTGCAGTTAATACTCACACACACTCTGTTGGTTGGTCTGGTTTTATTACATAAACTAGCTTTGCAGCCAGACATCTTTAGCCCAGTGCCAGACCGAAGGCCAGGTGGTTTCCGAGAGGTCGCCTGCTGTCCAAAGGCCTACTTCACCTTCCGCAGACACGCAATAAAAGTCGCCATTATGCTCACAGAGCGGCAGCAGATCTCTGGGCATTCCCTGGTCCCAGGCGATGGCCGCAACTTCAGGCAGGTAGGTGTGAGAGCAGGGGTCTTTAATGGTAACGGGTTCCATGGAGCCATAAACAAGGTCACTGACTTGCAGCAGAAACTCCCGGAAGTCGGAAGGAATCGGAAGCAGCAGCTGCTCTTCAGCTTCGATAATCTCATCTTCGTCAGGAAGCTCCAATGGTGTAGGTACCTCGACGGCACCTTCCCGGAGTTCATCAATGACATCTTCCATAGCGATAACCTGTGACTGGGGCTGTGGCGGTAGAAAAGCCCCTCATGGATAAGGGGCTGTCATGAGGCTCAATGGAGCCGGTTTTCCTGATTATCTGCGACCTTTGACCGGTCTGCCAGATTGGGAAGGTTTTTTTCGAGTGTTGCCGGAGCCGGATTTGAATGCTGGCCTGTTTTTATTACCAGCAGGCTTTTTTCCCGGATGAGCTGAAGTTGAGCGCGGCTTGCCAGACTTTTTGGAGGGCGCCTCGTCACTCAAAGTAACCTTAACACCGTCCTCAAAATAAGGCACTGGCTCAACGTTCAGGGGCTTGTTAATGAGCTTACGAATGGCTTCCAGCAGTTTTTTCTCTTCCGGGTTCATCAGGGAGATCGCTCGCCCCGGGCTGCCAGCACGACCGGTTCGACCAATACGGTGCACATAATCCTGCGGCACTTTAGGCAGGTCGTAGTTTACCACCAGTGGCAACTGATCCATATCCAGCCCTCTGGAAGCAACATCAGTGGCTACCAGAACCCGGTAAGCACCCGCCTGAAACTCAACCAGCGTTCTGCTGCGAACAGGCTGGCTCTTGTCACTGTGCAGTGCCGTGGCGCTGATACCTTCGTCAGCGAGCAGGTCTGCAACTTTTTCGGCGGCTTTTTTGGTGCGCACGAAAACCAGAACCTGCTCCCACTTGCCACCTTCAATGATATAGCTGAGGATTTCCGGTTTATCCTGCTGATCCACAGGATAGACCGACTGTTTGACTGTGCTGGCAGCAGAGTTTGGATTCTCTATTTCAATTTTGACCGGATGACGCTGGAACTCATGGGCCAACACCTTGATCTGCTTGGAGAAGGTTGCAGAGAAAAGCAGATTCTGACGTTTGGCGGGCAGAACCTCAAGAATCTGATCCAGCTCATTTTTAAAGCCGAGGTCCAACATTCTGTCGGCTTCATCCAGAACCAGGATTTTCAGGTGGTCCAGGGTCACATGTTGTTTTCGGATCAGGTCCAGCAGTCGCCCCGGTGTTGCCGTCAGCACATCCACTCCAGCCTGAAGCGCTGCCACCTGGGGCTCTATATCAACACCGCCGTATGCGACTGCTGAGCGAAGAGAGAGGTTTGAACCATAGCGAACGACGCTTTCGCCAACCTGAATAGCCAGCTCGCGGGTAGGTACCAGGATCAGGGCGCGAACAGGATGGTTCTTGAGCGTCCGCATTTCTGACAGACGGTGCAGCAGCGGCAAGGTGAAGCCAGCTGTTTTGCCCGTTCCGGTCTGGGCGGATGCCATGACATCGCGGCCGGTCAGAACCATAGGAATAGCTTTGGCCTGAATCGGGGAGGCTTTTTTATAACCCTGTTCGGTGACTGCCTGAAGGAGAGGTTTACACAAACCAAGGGATGAAAAATCAGTCATTTTGATCTGCAGACCTCTAAGACATGAAATGGGCAGAGGATTGTACAGCAGTCTTTGGCGTTGTGCATTGGGGTTTACCCGCTCTCACTGGAGCGGGAGTGCAACTCAGATCTGCTTGCGCAGGCGCAAGGGCAGTCTGCGAAAATCTATCTCGTACTTACCTTCGGATCCAATCATTGATCCGGCACTGTCATAGAGCCATTGAGCCACGCCATAAAGACCTTCTTCATAAGTATTGATAGCCCCTGTGATGGTGATTTCTCCCAGGCTCTGATTAATGTTCATCACCTTGAGAAAACCCTCGATCTCAGGGCCTTTCAGCTTGAAAGTTGCGCCAGAGCTGCAACCACTCAACGTGAAATACTCATTTTTGATCAGGTTATGATGGAGTGTGCCTGAAGAGTCCATATCCAGCTCATACAGCTTGATATAGCCGAAGCTGTTATTGTCGGAGCCGATTTTCAGTTCCACTTGAAACTGTTCCACCTTGTCGGTCGAGCGATCAAGCGTAACTTTAGACATTCCCGAGTAGTTCCCTGAGGGCAGGTTACATAAGTTTCCGGCATTGACGAAGCTGGCCAGGCAAACAAGCACGCTGAATAGCTTAATTTTTATTAGATTTTTCATTCCCTTCCTCCAATTTTTTAATGGCTTATATTGTTATTGGACAAGGAATGTGCAGTTAAGTTCTCAGTAGGAAGGGATTTGTTGAGGTTAAAGCGGTTTTTTCTAGACTAAAGTCTGAGAAAACCCGCTCTCATAACGGTTCAGGAAGGATTAGTTTTTCTTGCGTTTTAAAGGCTCAAAACCGGCATCAACCGATTCAGTGGTGTCCTGGCTGGCGGGTTTACGGCGCTTACCCAGGTTCTTTTTGTTGCGCTGCCGTGTTTTTCCAGCATTAGTCTTGTCGGAGACCTTCTTTTTCTTGCTGCCGGCGGCTTTTCCCGAAGCCTTCAGCTTTTTAGGGCCTTTCCAGCTGCCTCTCAGCTCCTTGATTGAGCGTTTTTCAAAGCGTGTTTTCAGATAACGCTCTATGCCTGACATCAGGTTCCATTCGTTGGGGCCAATCAGGGAGATGGCCAGACCTTTTTCACCGGCTCGTCCAGTGCGGCCGACGCGGTGAACATAGTCATCGCCATTGCGAGCCATATCGAAATTAATGACCAGCTCAATCCCTTTGATATCCAGACCTCTGGCTGCGACATCGGTAGCCACCAGAATATTGATCTGGCCTGAAGCCAGCATGGCCATAATCTTTTTTCGTTCCTGGTGATCCATCTCACCATGCAGAACACCGGCTTTCAGGTCACTGTAGCGAAGGAAACCGCACAGCTGGTCAGCCAGGTTACGGGTATTGGTGAAAACAATGGCTTTCTCGAAAGGCTCGTTTTCCAACAGCCAGCGAGTCAGCTTTTCCTTATGCTTTTGATCATCGCTCAGTACGACCTGCTGATGGATGTTCTCATGCTTTTCTCTGGCCGTATTTAAGGTCAGGGTTTCAGGTTCTCGCAAAACCAAGTCAATCAGTACACCCATCCCTTTTTGTTGCAGGGTGGCAGAGAACAGCATGGTTTGTCGATCCTGACGACATTCAGAGGCAATTTTCAGGATGTCTGGACTGAAACCAAAATCCAGCATGCGGTCAGCCTCATCCAGAATCAGGTATTCCAGATCATTAAAGTCGGTATTGTTGTTCTCCATGTGCTCAAGCAGACGGCCCGGCGTGGCGATCAGAATTTCCGGATTCTTTCTCAATGTATTGACCTGGTGACGAAACGGGTCGCCACCGGTAATCAGTCCGGCTTTGATCTGGGTAAAACGGGCCAGGGCTTCCGTCTCTTTCAGAATCTGTCGGGCCAGCTCCCGGGTGGGCACCAGAATCAGCATTCGGGTGCTGGAGCGGGGGGCTGGAGTGTTCTCGAAATGATTCAGGGCAGGCAGCAGGAATGCCGCCGTCTTGCCACTGCCGGTTTCGGAGCTGACCAGCAGATCTTTGCCATCCAGCACTCTGGGAATCACTGCCACCTGGACGGGGGTGGCCTCGCTGAAATTTCTTTCAGTCAGGGCTTTTTGCAGCCGTTCGTGCAGAGCCAGGTCAGAAAAAAGCAAGCGATACTCCTTATGAGAATTCCCACCGAATCAGCTCGGTGGGGAGGGGGAGGGTTTTAACAGGGTATGATTGAGTATTGTGGATTACATGACACGCATTCCGGGTTGAGCACCTTCATGGGGCTCAAGAATCCAGAGATCTTTACCGCCGGGGCCGGCGGCCAGAACCATCCCTTCACTCACGCCAAACTTCATTTTACGAGGTGCCAGGTTGGCGACCATAACCGTATACTTGCCGGTCAGGGCTTCCGGGGCATAGGCAGACTTTATGCCGGCGAATACGTTGCGAGGCTCTGCTTCGCCAATATCCAGAGTTAATCGCAGTAGTTTACCAGCGCCTTCTACCAGCTCGGCATTGACAATTTTGGCAATACGCAGATCCACCCTGGCAAAGTCATCGAAAGTAATCTGCTCAGCCACAGGCTCTTTTTCCAGCCATTCGTTGCAGGCAGAGGTTTCAGCAGGTTTTTGCTCAGACATTTTGGCAAGTACCTCTTTGCTGGCTTCAATCATGGCTTCGACTTTATTCAACTCGACACGGGTCATCAGAGGCTTGAACTTGTTCACCCCGTGATCCAGAAGCAGGGTCTGGCTGTCGGTCCAGCGCAGAGGCTCTATGTTCAGGAAGGCTTCTGCCCTGGTCGCCATAGCAGGCAGAACCGGCTTCAGGTAGATCATCAGCAAACGGAACAGGTTAATACCGGCTGAACAGATGTCGTGCAGTTCCTGATCCTTGCCTTCTTCTTTAGCAAAAACCCAGGGCTTCACTTCGTCAATCCAGGCATTGGCTTTGTCAGCCAGAGCCATGATTTCACGCATGGCTTTGCCGAATTCACGGCCTTCATAGAGTTCTGCGATGCGCTCTCCGGTCTTCTGGAAGTCGGCTGTCAGCTCCGGGATCATGTTGTTGGTAGACAATTTTCCAGTAAAACGCTTCTTGATAAAGCCGGCGTTACGACTGGCAATGTTAACCACTTTGCCGACCAGGTCAGAGTTTACCCGCTGAACCAGGTCTTCTGTGTTCAGGTCCAGGTCATCGATGCGACTGGACAGTTTGGCGGCGTAATAATAACGCAGATACTCCGGGTCCAGGTGCTCCAGATAAGTCCGGGCGGTAATAAAGGTGCCACGGGACTTGGACATTTTTTCGCCGTTCACTGTCAGGTAACCATGAACATTGACGGAGGTCGGTGTGCGATAACCCGTACCTTCCAGCATGGCAGGCCAGAACAGGCAATGGAAGTTGACAATGTCCTTGCCGATGAAGTGATGCACTTCACAGTCACTGTCTTTTTTCCAGTAATCGTCAAAGTTCAGGTCGTCTCTTTTCTGGCACAGGTTCTCGAAAGACGCCATATAGCCGATGGGAGCGTCCAGCCAGACGTAGAAGTATTTACCGGGCTCACCGGGAATTTCGAAGCCGAAGTAAGGCGCGTCGCGGGAAATATCCCAGTCCTGCAGGCCCGCATCCAGCCACTCAGCCAACTTGTTGGCAATCTCGTCGGAAATGGTGCCGGAACGGGTCCACTCTTTCAGGAAGCCATCAAAATCTGAAAGTCTGAAGAAAAAGTGCTCACTCTCTTTTTCTACCGGAACCGCACCGGAAATAGCCGACCTGGGATTTTTCAGGTCGGTGGGAGAATAGGTGGCGCCACATTTTTCACAGTTATCACCGTACTGGTCGTCTGCCCCGCACTTTGGACATTCCCCCTTGATATAACGATCCGCCAGAAACATCTGCTTCTCAGGGTCATACGCCTGTGTGATGTTGCGGCTGGCGATATGGCCATTTTCCTTCAGCTTCAGGTAAATGGCTTCAGACAGTTTGCGATTTTCTTCAGAGTGGGTGGAGTGGTAATTATCAAACTCCACCAGGAAATCACCAAAGTCACGAATGCGCTCTTTGTTGATCAGGGCGACAGACTCTTCTGGCGAAATGCCCTGCTTTTCAGCATGCAGGCTGATGGCGGTGCCATGGGCATCGTCGGCGCAGACGTAAGTGCATTGGTTGCCGAACAGCTTCTGAAAACGAACCCAGATATCGGTTTGAATGTATTCCACCAGGTGTCCCATATGCAGAGGACCATTGGCATAGGGCAGGGCACTGGTGACAAGTATTTTACGTTGGCTCATTCGAGTACTGTGTTGCTGGAAAGTTGAAAGAGGGTAAAGGTGGGCAGTATACGATAATTTCTGTCGCTTAGGCTAAGACTTGGGTGAACTTTCCTTTACCTATGTCCTGACCTACTGGCTTTATTATGATTACCTGAGTTTTTGGGAAATAGATTATTATTTTGACCGGTAGGGCAGATCATTTTCTGTCTAAATGCCTGGCCACGGGAGCCTGAATAGTAATGACAACAATAATTTCACCCATTGCCATTGATTTGGGTGCCAAATATACCGGCGTACATACCATGCATTACCATCAGGGCGAAGATCCTCGTAACTCTCCTCTGAACAGTGGTTATGTGCTCTTGCTTGATGATGACAACTTCCAGCTTTCCCAACAGGGTAGAACTCAGGTAAGGCATCAGGGGCGGAACTACGACCGACGCAAACTGGCCAAGCGATTACTGCTGACTATTCTCAAGGACATCTATGCAGTCAATCCATACACATGGTCAGAAAAAGACAGAGAGTTTTTATTTGGACTACTGAACCGTCGTGGTTTCAATCGATTTGATGATGAATCACTGTCCAAACCTCCTGCCTGCTCCCCCTCCGCTTTTGAGCATATTATTCCTGAGTTAGCGGGATACGATGATATTGAAGAATGGTTACAACGGACTGCAGAAGATTCATCTGCCATCCACGAGGCTATAGAGCGACTGGGTAAGACCAGAGACTTCTCTAAAGGGCTTCCGGCTGAATGGCGAGATGATAAAAAAATGATTGAAAGCGCACACAAATACATGTGCGAGTTTCTGAAAACCCGGATTAATGCCCATGAAGAGGGGCACCTGCACCGTCGAGATTACCTGCAAAATATTGCCAACGATATTTGTCTTGAAAAAGACGGAAAATTGAAAAAAATATTTAGTCAAACATCACTTTCTGTGGATGAATTTTCTAAGCTGATTGGCCACATCAGTAATTTAAAACTGAGTACATTGCGTCGTTACTTTAATGACTCTTCTTTCAGCAAAAGCAAAAAAGGTGATTACTGGGATGAAGAAAGATTTAGCAAGCAATTCTGGCGCTCGATAAAAAACTGGCACTGTGATCAGCAAACCAAAGCTAACTGGCAAAAACTGCTGAAGCTCCGAAAAACTCAGCAGTCAGTCATTAACTTAATGCTAACCATTGATCCACTGCTGACTATCCCGCCCTACGAAGATCAAAACAACCGTCGACCACCAAAAGACAAGACGCTTTATTTTTCTGCGAGTGCGCTAGATCGAGCTTATCCTCGCTGGCGTATAATTGTGGAGCGTATCCTTCGACATCAACCTGAGCTTGATGAACCCCATGCGGAGACTGTTGCCCGTCTTGATGCCGCTCTTGATAAAGACGGTATTTTGCTTATGCGGATTCTGGATCGAAGCAGAGATTGGGATCCTTATCAGATCAGAGCCCTCAGCACCGGTAAACCAGAAAAAGGTAATAAACTCAAAGCTGCCATGGACGAACTTCTGCTTCACCTGTCGCAGCACGCTGAGCCATTTCTCAGTAAGATTGCTCGCCCTTACTATCAGCAAATTGCTGATGCCCGAAAAGGGCTCTGGTCGCCAGAAGATGACAATAATTTGCTACTGAGTCTCAATCGTACACCTCAACGAAAAGCCAACCAGCTCCCTAAACTCTTGGGGCGAATCATTGGCAGCGACTTAGGTGACAAGGCAGAGCAAAAAATTGATAACCTCAAATCCGCTTGGGGTATAGGAGGTGGAAAGTTTAACGGTCGGTCTATCAAGGGCTGGTGCAAACTTGCATCCGAATTACAAAAAGACCACGGCAACAGGCTCAAAACCCATTTACTGCAATTTCAATCATTGCGAGACAGGATTGAGAGCGGACTGACGGAAACAAAACTGCCCAAGCATGGAAAAGACCTGTTAAAACTGGCAGATACGGCAGGTACCGTAGCTGATTTCATTACGGATAAATTGAACCTCTCTCCGGAAAATGCACGACGTTTTAGTAATATTTTCCAGCTGGCACAGATTTATAACCTGCTGGAGAGCGATCCTTCCGGTTTCAGCCATTCATCACAACCAACGGCTGAAGAAAATCTCTGGCGGATGAAAACCGTTAATCAGGACGGCAAAGACTGTGCCAGAGCCTGCCTACTCAGCAGTGACAGTATTCGCCCCTTTGATGGCATGTTGGGTCGTATTCTGGAAAAGCAGGCCTATGCCATCGCTAATGAGAAAAACCGACAAATTGCTGAAAGCTCCCCAGACAATTGTTCTCTGGTTGTCCCTATTCTTTTAGAAGAAAATCGTTTCCAGTTTGCGGAAGATCTCTACACAATCAAACGCAATAAAAAAAAGAAGAAAGATGCTCAAAAAGGAGGTGAGTCGGAGCTGGCGCGCTTCAGGGATAAAGAACAGCGGATTCGTGAAGCCTCACAGGGTATCTGTGCCTACACCGGTCACTCTCTTGGCCGGTATGGGGAGTACGATCATATTATCCCCCGTTCATATACTCAAAAGCGCATGGGAACGGTGTTCAACAGCGAAGCCAACTTGCTATTTGTCAGTAGTACCGGTAACCAGAAAAAAGGCGACACAACCTATACACTGTCTGAGCTGTCATCCAACTATTTGGAAAATATCTTTGGTACCTCAGATATTAAGGCAATTGAAGCGACAATCCGGAAGAAAGCGCAACCTTTTATCGACAGAAAAGAACTTATCAGCTTTCACACCCTGACGGCAGAGGAGCAACAAGCCATTCGACATGGGTTGTTTATTCCCGGCTTTAGAGATGAACTATTGCAACTGCTGGCCGGACAACGAAAGGCCAGAGTCAACGGTACCCAGGCGTGGCTTGCCAAGCGAATCATGCACTACATTCGCAAAGTTCAGGGTAACCGTGTGCGTTTTGAGCTGGTAAAAGTACCGGTGGAATCAGTACAGCTCTGTCGAGGTATTTTGGCATCGCAACACCCTGAGCTGGCCAAAGCATCACCGCAGCCTATCGCCAGTCATGCGATTGATGCAGCACTGGTCAGTGGTAGCCTTCTTATGGAGTCTTCTGTTGCCAGGGCGCTGAAAATAGCCCCGGTAAGCAGCGAGAAACAGGCAGAATGGTTGAACAGTTTGCTTCCAGAGAGCATTGATATTCGGGTGTTGCGCAAAAAACCGCTGTACCGGAAAGATGATCTTGCCAGCTCACGGTTGTTCAAAGCTGGTCTGTATGCAGAGCGATTCATCCCCCTGCTGGTTTTTTCAGACCGGCTTCGCCTCGGCTTTACCCCGGAAAATAGCGTCAAAGTACTTAAGGGGGCAGAACAACTCTATGCCCTGCTCCATCCCTGTTTACGCAGTCACAATACTGAATTGCCACTTAATCTGGACGAACTGCAAGCCCAACTCAGTGATAATGATATGGTTACTGCTTACATTGACCGACCCACTGCCTTTGCTTTTTTACACAAAAACGGCCAGCAGGCAGAATTTGAGCTGCACTGTACAGCATTGGAAAAAATGATGTATGTGACGCAGAAGAAAAAACTGGAGGTTCATCTCTATGACAGTAAAAACAAATGCTTCAGAAAAAGGGACGACGTACTGGCTGGAAAATTCTTTCAAATAAATGCAGAGCTGCCCGCGACCATAGCCAAGGTAGAAAAACATAAGCTCACACTTCCCTGCTACAAAGAGTGGGAAAAAGTGTGTAACGATCAGGATATCGCCGACAATTTAGGAAAAAAACGAGAGTTGACATCAAATTATTGGCGCAATATGGGGCAGCGCCTTTTCCCTGAGACACAACAAGAAACGGCACACCAGCACAAAAAAGTAAGGAAGATTTATTCTCTGCCAATCAAGGCTGCTGGTGGCAGCTATCGGGTAAGAAGAACATCATTGGATGGTCGCACTGTCTGGCAGCAACTTGCTGTAGATAGTTTTGGAGCAGCTGGTTTTGCTAAAAATCAGGGTAAGACCCAATGGGATCAAGTTGTTGAACTACCACATTTCAGTAACAGTCAAGATCTCACCAGTTTAGACCGATCATTAAACAAGAGAGCTGACGATATTACCTTTTTTGATGATTGGAGAGAATTGATAGTGCCTAAAGACCTACCATTGCCAGATGGAATAATGAGCGTTTCCTGTGCCCCCGGCAGTAAAGACCGTATCCGTACAAGAGTAACCCTAACGGAATCCAGTCTTCTGAATTGGTACAACAAGGAAAACAATGCTGATCTCAAATACAGCTGGGAGTTGCAACCCTCTCTACCCCACAAGCAGCTGATCAACTGGGATATATTTAAACACGATTTAATCCCGCTCCCACGCAAAGACAAAGGCAATGCTCAAATACTCCGCTTGGGTAAAACTATTGTCTTTGAGTACATCGCTAATGACAACATGAAGCCTGTCCTCCAGATTGCTTATGAGCAGGGAGTGCCAGAATGCATATAACGGTATCCGACTATGGGCAGGCGTTGGGCATCACCGGTGCCCGCCTTACGGTCAGTGAGAAAGGCCGGTGCATACAGGAATATCCGCTGAGTCGAGTAAAGACTATCACTGTGGCAAAATCCGGCGTCAGTCTGTCCAGCAATATGATTACCGCATGTGCCCTCCGTGGGATCAAGTTGTTTGTCATGGACTGGCGACCAAGAGGTATTGTGTGCCTTCAGGGATCCCAGCAACATGCGGTGGTTCGGGTGCGGCAAAAACAGTTTGAATATCTGGCACAGTCGGCAAATCAGCTTCATATGGGTCAGCAGTTTATTGTCGGTAAAATTCGAAACCAGCGGGCAGTATTGAAGTATTTTGGTAAATACAGTGCCAGGCGTCCTGATCACAAACAAAGACTGGAGGATGCGTGTCAGGAGCTGGCCATCAGCAGCGATAATGTAAAAAAAATGCACTTACCCAAGGCTGGCGAATGGCGTAGCACTCTGCTTGGGCATGAAGGATTTGCAGCTAGAAGCTACTGGCAAACATTAAGGGACTGCGCTCTTTTACCGGCATCATTTCCTGGTAGAACTGGTCGTAATGCACAAGATGTTGGCAATAGTATGCTCAATTACGGCTACGCCATTCTGTCTTCCTATATCTGGCATTGCGTGATCAATGCAGGTCTTGAGTCTTTTGCTGGTGTCCTGCACACAGAGCGTGCTGGAAAGCCCTGCCTGATACTCGACCTTATGGAAGAGTACCGTCCCTGGGTTGTGGATCGCAATGTCATCAAACTCAGAGAACAATGCAGTGATAAAAAAGGACTGGATGCAGCAATAAAGCGGAAATTAGCCGCCTCTATCCACGAAACTTTTCGAAAAAAACATCTTTATAAAAAACGGAAAGTCTCACTGGAGTCCATTCTTCAGCGTCAGGTCTACCTGCTTGCCGGGGAGTTTGCTGGAGAAAGAGCCTATAAACCTTTCCTTTTCAAATGGTAGCTATGTCAATAAGAACACAAATGCTAGCAGCGTACGATGTATCAGATAATAAGGCGCGCAAAGAACTCACCGACCGACTAAAAGATCTTGGTCTGGTACCGATTCAAAAATCGGTGATGTGGGGCTATCTCAGCAAGGCAGAGCAAAGTGCTGCTATGAGAGTCCTCGAGGAGCTTATAGAAGAAAGCGACAGAGCTTTTTTGATTCGAGCCAACCTGACTGATCAACTCACTCACTTTGTTGGCACAGTACCAGCAGATATTCACGAGCCACTGAACTATGACATACTCTAGCTTACCCATAAGACACTTACGACAATATCAGTTTTGCCCCCGTATTCCATGGTTTCAGGAAGTGGCAGCTCTGGAGCCGCTGCGACCGATGTGGGTGGCTCAGGGTCAGCAATTTCACAACCGTCAAGACTTTTTGTCTCGCCGCAGAAAGCTTAGCCGTTACGGTATCGAAAACGCTGAGCAGCTATTTGATCAGGCTGTACAATCCTTCGAGCCAGCTATGCATGGTCGCATTGATCTGGTTCTTCTAAACGATGAAACAGTACATATCGTAGAATTCAAACTGGGTGAAGGAAAGCCAACCAAAGGGCAGGTTTTACAAGCAGCAGCTTATGGTATGGCGGCAGAGAATAGTTACGGGCGAAAATGCCCAGCTTTTTTTGTATCCACAGGAAGAAAAGCGAAAGCACACTACTACGAGCTGACGTTATCGCTAAGAAATGAAGTTAAAATGAAGGTTGATGAAATAAACACGAGCCTCAGTAGAGTAAGCCTACCCCACAGTCCCGCAAAGGCTGACGTTCAGTGCACTTCGTGCGAATACCTGCACTATTGCAACGATCGAGATTAATGGTATTAAACACCAGCATGGGCAATCCAGAGAGCTGGTTCGCATATCGCGATTTTCTATGATTTCAGAGCATATGATTCGAGCTAGTTTCAGCTTACTCGTTTTTTCGAAAAAAGACAGCCTTTTTATGCAGGCTGGGTACTTTCGAAAAAAATATTCGTTCTGCCTCGATTATACCAATAAAAATCAATTGGTTATGTGAGGAGCAGAACAGCTTACTTCGAATCAATGGCTACTGAAAGCTTAACAGCAATAACGGTTGTAATTTGTCGATAAAGCAGAACAGCTTACTTCGAATCAATGGCTACTGAAAGATCCAAGAGAAACTGCAAGGATACCCGCACCAGCAGCAGAACAGCTTACTTCGAATCAATGGCTACTGAAAGGGGTTTTATGACATTAATCCCCGCCCCTATGTAGGCAGAACAGCTTACTTCGAATCAATGGCTACTGAAAGAGTCCGTACAACACAACTAAGCCCAAATAAAAAACCGCAGAACAGCTTACTTCGAATCAATGGCTACTGAAAGGGCATGTCCCGGATGTCATTTTCCACGTCCGGGTGCAGAACAGCTTACTTCGAATCAATGGCTACTGAAAGAATGGAGACCATGTTCTACCATATCTTCTTGGTGAGCAGAACAGCTTACTTCGAATCAATGGCTACTGAAAGATCATCAACTCTTCGGCTGACTGGCTCCACATATCCGCAGAACAGCTTACTTCGAATCAATGGCTACTGAAAGTTCATCCAGTTCGTTTATCTGGCACTTGTGATTCGCAGAACAGCTTACTTCGAATCAATGGCTACTGAAAGTTGTCACCCAGCCCTGTTGAGGGTCATCAAATATCTGAGCAGAACAGCTTACTTCGAATCAATGGCTACTGAAAGAGCGCGTTGATGGCGTCCACCACGCTTTGCACCGGCAGAACAGCTTACTTCGAATCAATGGCTACTGAAAGGTTAGCAAAGGACGATCTCGAATTTCTGGCGTTGCGCAGAACAGCTTACTTCGAATCAATGGCTACTGAAAGATAGATATATGCCCTGTTAATTTCCAGACGCTTGAGCAGAACAGCTTACTTCGAATCAATGGCTACTGAAAGCATATTCCGGGGATTCAAACTGAATAAAACGGTTGTGCAGAACAGCTTACTTCGAATCAATGGCTACTGAAAGTATTCCTGCAAACGCTACGAACGAAGGCAGCAG
This sequence comes from Endozoicomonas sp. ALD068, assembly GCF_049310145.1. Lineage (NCBI taxonomy): Bacteria > Pseudomonadati > Pseudomonadota > Gammaproteobacteria > Oceanospirillales > Endozoicomonadaceae > Endozoicomonas > Endozoicomonas sp. ALD068. The sequence continues at coordinate 3,473,553 of NZ_JBLYNU010000004.1, read as the reverse complement.
AACGCAGAACAGCTTACTTCGAATCAATGGCTACTGAAAGCTACCCTCCGGAGCCATGCCGTCAGTCGCTTTGGCAGAACAGCTTACTTCGAATCAATGGCTACTGAAAGTCAGTCAGAAGTCCCTGTTTCATCCTGTACGGCGTGCAGAACAGCTTACTTCGAATCAATGGCTACTGAAAGAAGACTTTGCCCTGGTCTCTGTAGTGAATGTGTTCTCGCAGAACAGCTTACTTCGAATCAATGGCTACTGAAAGATTCCGGATCGCCACTACGAGCACACACAAAGATTGCAGAACAGCTTACTTCGAATCAATGGCTACTGAAAGGGCGGCAGGAAGGTTTTCTGCTGGCGCTACCGGGGCAGAACAGCTTACTTCGAATCAATGGCTACTGAAAGAGGGAAGACGGTGGCCTTTCCTGGAAGTGGTCAAGCGCAGAACAGCTTACTTCGAATCAATGGCTACTGAAAGTTGATCCTTTCACCGGACATATCAAGCACTTCAGCAGCAGAACAGCTTACTTCGAATCAATGGCTACTGAAAGAAGGTGAATTTTCATCACCGAGCTGCTGGCCTTTCGCAGAACAGCTTACTTCGAATCAATGGCTACTGAAAGTAATCAGCTTTGAGCGACTGTACGCAGTAGCTTCGCAGAACAGCTTACTTCGAATCAATGGCTACTGAAAGGACACCCAGCGAATTGTATCCATGCCCCATTTCTGGCAGAACAGCTTACTTCGAATCAATGGCTACTGAAAGAACGTCGCTTACGGAGATGACGAAAAAGATTAACGCAGAACAGCTTACTTCGAATCAATGGCTACTGAAAGTTTAGCTTTCGCCTTGGCCGGCGGTTTGGTTTTGTTGCAGAACAGCTTACTTCGAATCAATGGCTACTGAAAGTGGGGTTATCACATCAATCAGTTCAATATGGGCAGCAGAACAGCTTACTTCGAATCAATGGCTACTGAAAGCAACTCGCAACCTTGGCAAAAGAATTCGTCCGTCTGCAGAACAGCTTACTTCGAATCAATGGCTACTGAAAGATTGCCCAGTGTGAACTGACGACGCACGGCATACGCAGAACAGCTTACTTCGAATCAATGGCTACTGAAAGCACAGACTGAGGAACAGCTCTCAAGACCTTTTCAGCAGAACAGCTTACTTCGAATCAATGGCTGCTGAAAGGCCAGAGTGTGCTTCGTCGAGAGGCATGGCGGGCGTGTTAGGGTAAAACTAGGTGTTAGTGGGTGATATGTCAATAGGTGCCTGTTTTTATCTCCAATTCGAGTAGCATACGATGCAACCGACAATAGTGCTTGCAAGGAGTTAACCGAACGACCAAAAAATCTTGATCGGGTACCGATTTAAAAATCGGTGATGTGTGGGGCTACCTCAGCGAAGCAGAACAAAGTGCTGCTATGAGAGGCCTTGAAGAGGGTTATTTTGGCAACACAGCTTACTTTAAATCAATAGCCACTGAAATTTATCTCGTGTTCAGATGAAATTTTTGTCCCTGTGAAAAAAGTAAGATCACTTAAAAGCTACAAAGGAAAAGTCGCCAGCGCATGACAGGTCTGGTCTGGGTGAAACCGCCCGAAGAAAGTAAAAATACCGCTATTCAATCCGGCTTTACTGGCGTTAAAATAACCGGCTTCCCGTTACAGGTATGGGACAAATTCCGGGAGTAAATGGGTTCTGTCCGGCCTGGCTTCAGGCTCCCGAAGGGATTTACTCAGCACAAAATCTTAAGACAGGTTTCTGCCTCCTTAACGGAGGAATGATCCTGTCTCTGGCTGGCGTCTTCGCCTTTGGCCTTATCTGACAGCGCAGGGCTGTTCCATTATTACAACCGGTAGACCGAAGCCGGGAAGGCAGGTATTGTTAAATTCATGACTGACGAAGAACGCCAGAAGCAAAAACTGCGAAGAGAGTGGGCTTCCGGAGACAGGTCTCCATTTCAGGATTTTGCTCAGGAACGTGGAGAAGAACATCCTGTGTTTGCCCGACAGACGACTGGAGCGACAGCCGCTCAGTCGAAGACGCTTGCGGAGGGCGCCAGGGTTCAGCCTCTGCCTGAGGATTTTACGCCTGATGCAGTTTACATAGAGTTTCTTGAGGCGCACCACGGTATTCCGGCAGACTTTACCCTTGCCCAACTTCCGGAATTCAAGCTCTACTGGCTGGAGACCGGTGAAGCTCGCAAAGCCTGGCAGAATAAGTTCAAGAACCATGTGATCTACCAGTGGAAGCGGGGTCAAAGTGAAGAAGGGCAACGAACTCATAAATCAACTGTCGAAAAACTTACAGACACCAGCTGGGCAGATGGACTCCAGTTCGACTTCGACGAGTCAGACGACCAGTCGTGAAACCTTGCAAAGAGCTCAACAGACAAAGTATGCCATTAATACTCTGTTTACCATGCTGGAAGCCGCCTTCCCGTTAAAGTTTAAAAAAGCCTTCCCAACCGATGCTTCATTGGTAGAAGCGAAGAAAGTCTGGATTCAGGGGCTCGGAGAATTCAAGCCTGCCAAGATTGTCAGGGCTGGTCAAAAAGTTCTGGATACCACTAAATTTTTTCCTGATCTCAGCGAGATACGCGAACATTGTAAGCTGCATCATGATGAGATGGGCTTGAAAAAGCCTCTGCAAGCTTATTACGAAGCCTGCTATGCGCCTGAGCAGAGCCGCGACTCTCGTTGGTCTCACATTGCCGTCTATCTGGCAGCACGGGAAACGGGCTGGATGACCCTGCGAAGTGAAGAGCAAAGAGTCGCCTTTCCCATCTTTGAGCGAAATTACAACATACTCTGTAACCGGGTTCTTGATGGTGAGGATCTTGAGGCTTCAATCATGAAAGGTATTGAAGACAGTCGCTCGAAAGAAGCCGTGAGGGTTGCGGATGAGCAGGCTGAGCAGGCGCTGCGAAAAACCATGGCAAAGCAGGGCATTGATCCTGACTCGGGCCGCTCTGCTTTTGAGAAGTTGAAAAAGTCGCTGTCCAATGGTCAGTAAATTCGTTTTTTACTGGCAGAATAACAACGAAATCATTAGTCTATCTGCCATTCAAACGGTTGGAGTCTGACGCCCATGAGTGTCCCAGATCGTGCTGCGGTTGAAGCCGCTGTTCAAGGCTATCACGATCCTTTTCTGAAACAGGACCTGGTCACGGCAGGTTGTATCAAAGAGCTTTCCATTGAGTCGGGCAAAGTCACCCTGAAGGTCGAACTGGGCTACCCGGCAGAAGGCTTGAAGGGGGGCATTGAGCAGTTACTGGCTGCCAAGATCGAGAACCTTCCCGGTGTTGAAAGTGCCAGAGTCTCTGTCGGCTGGCGTGTGTCCAGTGCGCCGGTTCAGGGTGAGCTGGAAGCTCTGTCCGGTGTCAAAAACATTATTGCAGTGGCTTCCGGAAAAGGTGGTGTGGGTAAGTCGACCACCACTGTCAATCTGGCATTGGCGATGGCCGCAGAAGGTGCCAGAGTTGGTGTTCTGGATGCCGATATTTATGGTCCCAGTATCGGGATGTTGTTGGGCCTGCCTGATGGTACCCGTCCGGAAGTCAAAAATGAAAAGTTCTTTATTCCCATTGAGGCTCACGGCATTCAGGCCATGTCCATGGCGTTTCTGGTGACAGAAGATACTCCGGTGGTCTGGCGCGGTCCCATGGTCAGTGGTGCTCTGCAGCAACTGTTGACCCAGACATTGTGGAATGATCTTGATTACCTGTTTATCGATATGCCTCCGGGCACCGGGGACATCCAGCTGACACTGGCTCAGAAAGTACCCGTCACTGGCAGTGTTATTGTGACTACACCGCAGGATCTGGCGTTGATCGATGCTAAAAAAGGCATCGAAATGTTCAATAAGGTCAATATCCCGGTGCTGGGTGTGGTTGAAAATATGGCTATGCATGTCTGCTCTGAATGCGGTCACACCGAGCATCTCTTCGGCGAAGGGGGAGGAACCCGCATTGCTGACCAGTTTGGTGTTGATCTGCTGGCTGCACTGCCTTTGTCCATGATGATTCGTGAACAGTCTGATGCAGGAGAGCCGGCTGTGGTTTCTGAGCCGGACTCACAGATCACCATGATCTACAGGGATATGGCTAAACGGATGGCTGCGGAACTGGCATTAAAAAATACTGAGAAGCCCGAAGCGCCAACCATCTCATTCAGTGACGACTAACTAAAACGGGGAGAGGCTGCTCTCCCGTTTTTCAGAAGCCTTGCAGGTGCTTACTGACTTTTTTCATAAACTGCTTTCGATCTTCCTCTGTTTTTTTGTCCATACCGTAAAGCGCCAGCCACTTTATATCTTTGCAGCGGGATACCACTTTCAGTGAGAGCCTGAACATTTTTCTGGGCGGATTGCCTATCAGAGCCATCCGCCAGCGGGATGACCCCTGGGTAGTAATGATCAGGAACTTTTTAATACGGGTCAGGCCCGGTTCCAGACCTTTAGGTCCATAGGTTGCCACAACTCCGGGTAGCCAGACCCGGTCAAGCCAGCCCTTTAAAATCGCCGGAGGGCCCATCCACCAGGTGGGGTAGATAAAGACCACTGCTTCTGCCCATTTCAGTTTGGCAACCTGGTTTTCGATCCCGTCAGTGTTGTTACGGGTCATGTAGTTCAGTCTCTCTTCACGGGACATTCGAGCTTCAAATTCAATCTCATAAAGATCCAGTGGGTGTACATTGTGCCCGGCCAGAGTCAACTGTTCACAGGTCATTCTGAACAGTGCTCCATTGTAGCTTTCCGGGTTCGGGTGGGCATAAACGACTAAAACATTCATTCTGATCTTATTTGCTGACAACAATCAGAGCCATTTTAGAGGCTTTTAGCAACAAAAACAGGTGTAGCAGAGAAAGCGAGGAGAGGGCTACCGCCTTTGATTGTCGGGCACGTATAATGACGTTTAATAACATCCTGGGGGTTGTGGTTGAGACACTCCCTTCTTGCTGCTGGAAAAATAGACCATGAGACTTTGTGATCGGGATATAGAAGCTTGCCTCGACAGTGGAAAAATCATTATTGAGCCCCGTCCCGGCTCTGGCAAGATCAGTGGGGTCAGTGTTGACCTGACTCTGGGAAACAGTTTCAGGGTGTTCAACGATCATGCAGCCCCTTTTGTGGACATCAGTGGTCCCAGAGAAGAGATTAATCGGGTGCTGGACTCCATCATGAGCAAGGAGATTGCCCTGAATGATGGCGAAGCTTTTTTCCTTCATCCGGGCGAGTTGGCTTTGGCAGTTACCCGTGAATCCATTACCTTGCCCGATGATATTGTTGGCTGGCTGGACGGTCGATCTTCTCTGGCGAGACTGGGTCTGATGGTGCATGTCACCGCTCACCGGATTGACCCGGGCTGGAGTGGTCAGATTGTGCTGGAGTTTTTCAACGGTGGCAAACTGCCACTGGCTTTGAGACCGGGAATGGGCATAGGAGCCATTAATTTCGAGACCATGAGTGGTACCGCAGCCCGCCCCTACAACAAACGAAAAGACGCAAAATACAAGGAACAGAAGAGTGCAGTAGCCAGTCGAATTGCTGAGGATCAATGAGGTAGAGCTCCCGGTCTGATGACAAAAAAGTAAACCCCGGGCAAGCCGGGGTTTTAGCTGTCAGGCCGGTATCATTTCAGAATGATTTCAACACGACGGTTTTCCTGTCTCATCTCTTCTGTATCATTCCCGCGTAGTGGGTGATCTGCACCTTTGCCTCTGACGTTCATGTTTTCTTCTGGAATCCCTTTGCTCACCAGGTAGTCTTTAACGGCCTCAGCTCTTCTTTCAGAAAGCTTCTGGTTGTATAAGCGGGAACCTATCTCACAGGCGTGGCCGACTATTTCGATGTGGCTGTCATGATCCAGCTGACCAATCAGCGTGTTCAGCATTTCCAGATCGCCCGATCTCAGTCTGGAAGAGTCAAAGTCAAAGTTAACGGTGGACATCTCTTCTACACCATTAGTAACCATTGGACCCTCAGGCTCAGTAACAGGGTCTGCCATGGCGCAGGCTGTGCCACCGATCAGTGCTCCTGCCACCAGGGCAGCACCACCGGTTGCCATATTGTAAGCCGCTCCGGGGATCCCCATAACTACCCCCCCTTGGGCCATACAGGTCGACCAGTGAGGCTTCTGAGGTTGAGTCTGTGAAGAGGTGGTGGAACAACCTGCCGTGAACAGCAGAGGGAAAACGATAGCTAACGTGCTCAGCATCCTTGCAGACATGGTACTACTCCTATCCATGGTTTTAGAGTCTGGTCTGCAAGAGAATGAATGCAGACCATTTGTGTTGATTATAGGGAGCGTTGAATCCTGCTCCAGATGACTGTTTTCCGGTGGTTTGGTTTTATTGTTAGAGGCAGGCTGAGATCAGGCTGTTTTTTTGACAACAACTGGCGTCAGAGAGGCGTCAGAGGGATGATTTGCTGGAAGAGTGGTCACTTTTCAGAGGTTTCACTTTTCGAGATTCAAAATGTCATGAAAGCTACCGGATTTTGTCGATAGTCATTAGCCGATAAGGGGTAGAAATTAATCGATCAAAGTCGCTTATCTTACAGAGTGGCCATTCCGTTCGATAGGCCTGATAGAAGAAACCAGTCGACTGACCAGAACCTCAAATAAAGTTTATAAGGCTTTGGCCAGAAATGGACTGGTTTATTCATTTAGTAGTCCGAATTGTTCAGAGCGCTGGAAGCCCTGACTTATCAATTATGAGCGTGCAGGTCTTCGTTAAGAGCGATAGCCGACTTATTGGTCAGGCATTCAATGGCACCGGAAATTGAGTTGCGACGGAACAGCAGGTCAGACTGGCCACTCAACTGGCTGGCTTTGACGGTTTCAACCACGTTTCTCTGATCGTCCAGGACATTGACTTTGCTGCCAGCCGTCAGGTACAGACCGGCTTCGATGGTGCAACGGTCGCCCAGTGGAATATTGATTCCTGCATTGGCGCCGATCAGGCAGTTTTCGCCCAGGGAAACGACGATGTCGTTACCACCCGAGAGGGTACCCATGGTGCTGCAACCACCGCCCAGGTCAGAACCTTCACCAATCATAATACCGGCAGAGATACGACCTTCAATCATGCTCTTACCCTGGGTGCCGGCATTAAAGTTAATAAAGCCTTCGTGCATGATCGTGGTGCCTTCACCAACATAAGCGCCCAGACGAACCCTGGCCGCATCGGCGATACGCACTCCGGCAGGGACCACGTAATCGGTCATTTTCGGGAACTTATCCACTGAGTCTACGCTGATGTAGCGGCCTTCAGCACGAGCTTTCAGCTGGCGCTCAGGCAGTTCTGTCAGGTCGATAGCTCCTTCACTGGTCCAGGCAACGTTGGGCAACAGAGGGAAGATCCCTTGCAGTTTGACACCATGGGGCTTAACCAGACGATGTGAGAGCAGATGCAGCTTCAGGTAAGCTTCAGGCGTGCTGTTCAGGGTGTCGTCCGTTTCCAGAAAAGTAATGACACGGGGCTGATCACTTTCTTCAAGGCTCAGCATCATTTTCGCCAGAGCTTCCTCACCCAGATTGACGAAAGACTCTTCAAGCGCATGACAGGTTGTACTGTCCAGCTCAACGCAGGTGTTGCCGCCAGTGTAATCAACGAGCTCGATAATCGCTGCAACCAGCTTTTCCGATGGGTTCAGCAGAGGCATAGGATAGAATACTTCCAGCCAGTCGCCTTTCGTGTTTTTACTGCCTACACCAATCGCAAGACTGAAAAGAGTTTGGTTCATAAATTACTTCCCCTGATATTCAAATCAAATTGGAGACAGCCCTCTGCAGCGATTGCAAGGGGCTTTGTTATTCTGCCTGCTTGAAAAGAGTCAGGCGTTTCACTGAAAAAGTGTTTGATATTGCTTGTCTGAAAAGCCCAGAACTCTTTTGGAGCCTGTGTCGAGCAAGGGTCGCCTGATTATAGCGGGTTGCTCCAGCATTAACTCAATGGCTGAGGCTTCATCGACAGACGCTTTTTGCTGCTCTGGTAGCTGTCGCCAGGTTGTGCCACGACGATTCATCAGTGCTTCCCAGCCTAGTTCATTGGACCAGGTTTGCAGAGAAGCCTTGTCCAGGCCGTCTTTGCGGTAGTCATGGAACCGGTATTCAATACCGGCAGCAGTAAGCCACTTACGGGCCTTTCTAACGGTGTCGCAGTTGTTGATTCCGTAAAGAGTAATCATAAGAAAATTCTATTTTATCTTGTCAATTAAATGGCCAGATCAAGAGGGAGGTCGCTGATATCTTTCAGCCTTTTTCCATCAACCATAGAGTCAAGAAGATCAAGCGCATCATCAGCATCAAGTTCTACCAGCGCTTCTCTCAACTCATATAAAGCGAAGTGATAAACACAATCTAAATCACCCGTTCCGAGGGCAAGGGAGGCAATTCTGCTGGCCGTGGGCTCTGAAGTCAGGGATACAATATGTGGTGAACGCCCCTTTCTGGCTCTGATAAGGTTCAGGGCTTCAGTTCTTGTATTCTGTGACCGGTCAGAGCGCATAGTAAACTTGCAGGATATGCTTGCGTGAAGAATATGAGATATTGCGCTTTTATGGTTCGTCGCTCTAAGCATTGCCTGATGGCAAGAGTCGCTATCTACGATATTGGAGCTTATGTTTATAACTTCGTCTTGTTCTGGAATGCGGGAGATAATCACATCAGGTGCAAGGGTGTAACCGTCGCCCAGAAAGTTCCGCAATTCCAAATGCTCAGTAGCCAGTCGTCCCAGCTCAGCAAGATGTGTGTATTGCTCGTATTTTCCAAGTACAGATTGTTTTCTACTGCTGATCTTCCGGACTTCCCAGTTTCCCGGCCTGAGGCTTCCTAATCTCAAAAAAGTGTTCTTCAGATATAGGGCACAAGCTTCTTCGAACTCGTTGCCAAGTGTCTGACCATCTTTCTTTTTGCGCTCAACTAATATTACTCCTGCTTTTTTTGCAACCTTTGTGGCAAGCAAATTTGCAACCAGAACACTATGCTTTTGCCCATTATCCGCATTGCTGCATATGTATTCGGCATCAAATTTGAAAAAAGGGGCGTGAGTGAGAATTTCATTCTCAATCAGATAGCGATGAAAATTAGTTCTCTCTTCAGATAGTATGCTCATGCAGCGCATTCCTTTGGCTCAGCGCGTAGTGCTTTGATAATCTGAGACCCGATAGCTTTGGCAACTGGAGGGGGAAAAGCATTTCCTACTTGTCGATAGGCGTGTGTTTTACTTCCGTAAAAGCTCCAATCATCAGGAAAGCCTTGAATTCGTGCAGTCATTCTGACATTGAGAAGAGGCATATTTTCACAACCTTCTTGAATAGATCCGTCTCTTTTCATTGCACCCCTGAAGTCTAATCCCGGAATTTCGTCGTCATTGGCCAATCGGTGAGCATTAACTCCCAGTTCCCGCCACTGACGTTTTGCGCGAGTAGGGCCGAGATCAGGTCCGCCGTGCTTTTTGGAACCTCCAACCAGTGTGGGGGCGATCTTATTAGCTCTCTCTCGCCACTCGGCTGCACCTTGCCAGCCTCTTTCTGAAATCAGGTCATACAGAGTATCACCGACAGTTGCCGTATTTCCTGCTGGCTCAGGCCAGATGAAATTTCTGAAATCTTCCTGAGACATTGCAACCAGAATAACTCTAGGCCTGAGCTGAGGCACACCATAATCACTCGCTTGATGTAACTTCCATTCACTTTCGTATCCCATGGCAGAAAGTTCAGCGGATATCTTGTCCCGGTACCAGCGGAATTTTTCCTCAAATAAGCCGGGAACATTCTCAAGCATTACTGCTCTTGGCTTTACTTTATTCACAACCCGCAAAGCAGTGGGAAACAGGTCTCTCTCATCCTCATGGCCTAATTGCTGACCCGCTTTACTAAATGGGGGGCAAGGAACCCCGCCAGCAACAAGATCGATACGATTGGCATATTCAGCCGATGATTTGGCAAAATCTTTCAGGTCTCCCTGGATAATATCACCCCAGCCGAGGCCAAGCTGCCTGTTATTTAGCCGTAAGGTTTCACATGCATGATGATCGATTTCGATAAGTGCCGCATGTTGAAAGCCTGCTTCATGTAACCCCAGCGCCTGACCTCCTGCACCAGCACACATTTCAATCGCAATCATCTAAAACCCTCTAGAAGCTGTCTAAACCAAACCATTATAACAAGGTAGAAGCCTGTCGGAGAATACAAAAGAATCTATATGGTTTAAGTCACATAAAAAGCTCGCAGTTGCTGATTCCGTAGAGGGTGATCACGAGGCTACCTGTGTGTCCGCTGTGTACGCGGTATGCAATAAAACCATCTTCTGTCTCACCGGGAGATGGAAGATATTCAAGTAATAGTTTCAAGCGGCTAAGCATACACGTCTGGGTGTTGAATTGCATGAGCCGGTCAGGAAATTCAAAAAGCAGATGGTAAACACTTCTGATTATTTTGCCGACACAGTATGGAGCACTTATTGAAAAAGGTTGGGCTATTTTGTCATGCCGATTAAAGATGACCATCAATGCCGTTATATTGGCGAGCGATCCGGCCCCTGTAGTGAGCCGGCTTTAGAAGGCAGTGACTATTGCTTTTGGCATGACAGGGACGTTGATAAATCCGGTGCCGATGTCAGAGCATTATTGGAAGAGCGGGCTCATAAAAGTACCATGATGGAGGGGTTTTATCTGAAAGGCGCTCATCTCGATAATCTGAATCTTGTCTCTCCTGAGGGTGAAGTCTATCACTTGATCAGTAGTGACTTGAGTCGTTGCAGCCTTGTTAAAGCTCATCTTTATCGAGCAGACCTTTCCGGTTGTAATTTACTGAAAGCGGACTTAAGTGGTGCAAATCTACATCGTACCCGTTTAATAGGAGCAAACCTTCTGGGTGTTAATTTTAAGTCGGCCCGAATTGAGCATGTTGATTTTGGTGATACTTTTCTGCAGGAAGAAAAAGCTCATCAGGCCAGCCGGGAAGGCGATAAACGCCAGTCCAGCGAGTTATTTGAGGAGGCTGAAGAAGTAGCCAGAAATATTCGCAAACATTGTGAAGCGCAGGGACTGTTTCATAATGCTGGTGAGTTTTTTTACCGGGAAAGGACCTTCAACCGATACCGGTTTCCCCTCATCTCCCGGCAGAGGGTGGTTTCAAAGATTGTCGATCTGCTCAGCGGCTATGGCGAAAAGCCCGAAAGAGTGGTTCTGTTTTCAGTGTCATTTATTGTCTTCTTTTCCCTTTTTTATTTCTTTTTGGGTATTGAGGATAGCGGGACAATGGTTCAGTACCAGTCGGGCCAGCCTTTTTATAATAATCTGATTAATTGGCTGGAGGCACTTTACTTCAGTGTCGTGACCTTTACCACACTGGGCTACGGAGATCTGGCTCCCGTGGGTCTTTCAAGATTGTTTGCAGCCATTGAGGCCTTTATTGGCAGCTTCACGCTGGCACTTTTTGTGGTGGTTTTTGTAAAAAAAATGACCCGCTGAAGAGAGCCGTCACTGGCTATAGAGTCTTCAGCGGTTATCGACCCTCAGCTGTTTTTTCAGTTGCAATAGGCTTCCATTTCGTCTGGGTCGCAACTGATGGCAGCATGGGTTTCTCCCTGAAGCAATGCCTTGAACTGATTACGGTTCATATGAATCAGCTCCCTGTGGTTACCAGACTCCAGATACAGGTCCTGTAATGAATTCAATTCGTCATCCCAGCAGGTGGTCATGCCATAAGCAGTGCCGATAGCAGGAATCGAACCATCCTCACAGTCCGGGAAAAGGTGTTTCAATTCCTGTTCTGAAACCAGATTCAGATGTCGATCCAGCTTGGCGTTGATCCAGCGCAGCATGAGTTTGTTCATTGAGGGCATGACAGCGATGACATAACCCCTGTTGTCCCTGAGAACGACAGCTTTCGTCATATTCTTGACGGGAATACAGGCGGAGTGTGCCGTATTCATCGCTCTTTCTGAGTATGGGTGGGAAACAAGTTCGTATTCCGCATTATGTTGGTTTAGAAACATGTGCAGTTTCCGGGCGATGCTCATCTTCACGTCCCCGCACGAAGGTTAGAAAAGTCGTAATTAAAGAGACTACGCCCAAGTGTATATGGATTATTTCAGAGTGCTGTGCCCTCAGGCCTAAATAGTAAGATGAAAATTGTATATAAAAGTCGATTGTAATCTGTTTCTACTCTTTAACCGACGCTTCATACCCTGCATGTCTGAGCAGATTTCACAAAAAATATTTTATATCGAAAGTAAATAGTCAGGGTGTCGATTTATTAGACAGGAATCCACTGAAATGAGTTGGGCTGGCTCAAATTGGATCTCACAGGCGGTTGGCTTATCGTTATTCAATCAGTATCATTTGCGCGTTTTTGGACCCTGACTCATTTAAAAATTAAAGGAAATCATAGTGAATTTCTCTGGACTGAGAAGGCCTTCCCTGCTTGCCGGGGCAGGTTTGTTTGCTCTTCCGCAGAACTCTTTTGCGGCAGAGGAGTTGTTGAGGATGACAACTCACCCCATCGCCTGGTTGTGTATTGTCATTTTTACTCTGGCTTATATTGCCGTGATGGCGGAAGAGAAGTTACATCTCAGTAAGTCAAAACCGGTCATTCTGGCTGCCGGTATCATCTGGGCCCTCATTGCCTGGCTGGCCGTCGGAGAGGGAGTATCCCACGAAAGCTTATCCAGAGCGGTCATGCATGACCTGGAAGAATATTCGGCCATGTTCTTGTTTCTGCTGGTGGCGATGACCTACATCAATGCCATGGAAGAGCGTCAGGTATTCGATTCACTTCGCAGTTGGCTGATCCGAAAGGGGTTCAGTTATCGTCAACTCTTCTGGGTAACCGGAGTGCTGGCCTTCTTTATTTCACCGATTGCCGATAACCTGACGACGGCTCTGTTGATGGGTGCCGTCATTATGTCCGTCGGACAGGGAAACCCTGCTTTTGTCACCCTGGCAATGATCAATGTGGTTGTAGCGTCCAATGCCGGTGGAGCTTTCAGTCCTTTTGGTGATATCACAACGTTGATGGTTTGGCAGGCTGACAAGGTTGAGTTTTTCACATTCTTTACTTTATTTATTCCCTCGGTTGTGAATTTTATTATCCCGGCGACCATCATGAATTTCTTTATTGATAATGGTCGCCCGGCGGCCCTCGAAGACCATTCAGGTATTCGCCGGGGTGGGTGGGCTATCTGTGTGCTGTTCCTGATCACGATTGTACTGGCCGTTTGTTTTGAGAGCTTCTTCGGACTGCCCCCTTTTATGGGCATGATGACCGGACTTTCGCTGTTGATGTTCTATACCTATTTCCTGCGATTGAAAGGGCTGACCGCCAGTCAGATTATGCCTTCGATGGACGACGAGAAAAAAGAAGATCTGGATATTTTCAAACGGATTGCCCACGCCGAGTGGGACACCCTGCTGTTCTTTTTTGGTGTCATTTTCTCTGTAGGGGGCTTGCGTTATCTGGGTTACCTGGAGCTGATTTCCGAAAGCATGTACACCGGTATAGGTGCCACCTGGACGAACATTGCAGCCGGAGTCTTCTCTGCGATTCTGGATAACATTCCAGTCATGTTTGCCATTCTGGGAATGAACCCTGAAATGGATACATTCCAGTGGCTGCTGATTACCCTGACCGCAGGGGTAGGCGGCAGTTTACTGTCAATAGGCTCCGCTGCAGGCGTCGGTCTGATGGGAACGGCCAAAGGCCAATATACCTTCCTGGGCCATTTGAAGTGGAGCTGGGCCATTGCCCTGGGATATGCCGCCAGTATTGCAACCCACTTCCTGGTGAACGGTTGAAGTGAAAGGCAGGGGATAATTCCTGTTCTCATTGCGCCAGAACAGGTTCTCCCTGATAAACAATATAGGGTGAGCAGCTGCCTGAAGTAAGGATATTAACAATCGCCTTGTGACGGCTAGAAGGTTTTGGCGCTCGCCCAACATTGCTGATAGGCATCACAAGACCTTCAGGTTCAATATCGTGCTTCCTGAACCATACCAGATCCTGCTTTGTATCGGGAAAGAAGTCCAGTTCAGCAAGGTCTCCCTTCACTTCATTAATCAGCATCGTTCCCCTGACAGGCTGGTAGTAACAGCTGATTGATTCCAGAGGATTGGCACAGCCAGCCAACAGAATGGATGGGAGTATCCATGCTGCGATGGGAAGAGATGTTCTGGAATGATCAGATCTTTTCAAACCTGAAGCTCCTTGTTCTCTTTACCAGGAGCATTCCCTTTCTTCCAGAGAAGCTCCCGCAGTTCTGGTTTCGTGAAATACGTTGAGTCTTTGCGATCATTGATCATAAAGCCGTTTTGACTTGATTGAGGAGCTTGAGGCTTTAAGAAACTTCCGGATCAATCTGTCAATTATTACACCAGCTTAATGGCTTTGAAAACTTCGTTTAGCTTTTTCAGGAGTGAGGTCATTGTTTTGCTCCACATCAACAGATTTGCGCTTACGATGTCCTCTTTTGTGATCCATCAGGATTTGATCATTCTTGCAGATCACCCTGCATGGCCAGGACCGACCATCCTCTGTGATCACGGTTTCATCACAAGTTTTTTGTTTGCTGTGGATTTTGCTTTTATGAACTGATAGCGATGGAATATTCCTGAAGACCTTTCCGCATTGCTGCAGTTGACCATCTTCTCCGATCAGGCGCACGTAGCAGATTTGTTGGCCGGTGTGTTCTTTGTTTTTGTGCTCAATCAGGTCTTGAGTACTTCTGCAGACTTTCCCGCATGACTGCTGTCGGCCATCCTCGCCGATCACGGTCACGTCACAGGTTCGTAGCCCGGTGTGGTATTTTCTTTTGTGATACGACAGGGCCATTGAATTATTACAGACTTTTCCGCATGGTCGCGGCTGGCCATCCTCTCCGATGACTGTCTTATCGCAGATTTTTTGTTGTCCTTTGTGAGCGCTTCTTTTGTGAGATATCAGGGCTCTGGCATCCTCGCAGACTGTTCCGCATCTTTGCAGCTGGCCATCTTCTCTGACTAAGGTTACGCCACAGGTTTGTTGTCTGATGTGGGCTCTGGCTTTGTGAGCCGCCAGGGCTTGAGAATGATTAAAGACCTTTTCGCATGGCAGCAGCTGGCCATCCTTTCCGACTTCTGTCAGGTCACAGGTTTTTTGCCCGCTGTGGTATCTGCTCTTGTGCGAGGATAGAGATCGGGCATTCTTGAAGATCACCCCACATGGCCGTGTCTGGCCATCCTTCCCGACCAAAGTCACTGCGCAGATTTGTTGCCCGCCACCGTTTCTCCTTATGGGATTAGGCCAGTCTTGTTGACAACGGGTGGAACCATTGGGGGGAAGATAACCTGAAGGTGAAGTCCGAGCCAATTCAGGTTCGCCAGCTTGAGAGGTTTTTTGGTTTGATGTCGCGAATATAATTTTACAAGATGCTGTCGGCGCCTTTATTGAACCTATCTGAATAAGCTGAGTTGGGCTTTGAACCCATTGGGGTGATTCTGTTGTTTTTTGTGGTGTTTCTGAAGTTCCCAGTGAGGATGTGAAGTCGGTAAAGGCACAAGAGGTCCCGATTTTTTCGAGAAGGATTTGATTACCTAAATTGAGTAACCCGTTGATTACAATCAAGTCATCATTGGAGACAGGAAATTTCTCAAGTACTTGGGCGTCATTTCTGACTGGCCCGGTTGAGTGACTGTCTGTTGACCCAGAACTCATGGAGTATGCTAGCTTGCAGCTACTTGCCCGGTTGTTGTTAAGGCCACGGGGTTGCATCTGATCGAACTGTGTCTGAGAAGGTTGAACAGAAGTACATTGGAGTTGAATGGCAGGATTACTCAATATTTGGAAAAGCCAGTTTTGCTGGGAATATAGAGTCTGTAGAAAATTAAAGCGATCTATACGGTTATGGTTGTGTTTATTGACTGGATCGGGGCATGTGCTCTGTCCTGCTCCCTTCTGGACTGCTGAACTTTCTGCCGATTTCAGTGGCCATCCACTGGGCAATCCGCTGTCGGGTGATCTTCGGAATTGACAAACGCCATGACAGGGAAGGATGAAACAATTTAAACCGAAAGTGTGCAGGTGTTGTTGAGGATCTCCGTTACCGCCGCCAGAGTCAGAGTTCACGGGGTTAGTGAAAGAGCCTGCAGGGAGGGTCCTGGCTTCCGATACTGTCTGAATGGATGATTCTGATGACTGTTGTGATTGCTGGTTATCTCCAGAGCCAAACATCATAGTGATGGTCGCAAACGAATGTTTCTGGCTGACCTCTTGTAGTTTAATCGGTTTAAACAGAGGTGAATCGGGGGTCCAATCGCTTTTTAAAAGCCAACAGACAGTGATAACCACTTTTAAGGGGAGCCATGAATAGGGATTCGAGCCTGAAGGAGAATCTTTGGTTGTCAGGATCAGTTGGTAGGCAATCAGCAGAGGAGCGGTGAAAAAACATTGCTGCGCTATCAACTCAATAAGGGTAGGGGGCATCCCGTAAATGTCAGGTATGTGTTGTTTGATATCAGGCGGCGAATCTTGTTCTGTACAGTCGTTTGTGTCGGAAATGTATGATGGGCTGCAAGGCCATGTGTGCCGGTTACGCTTTATAGAAAGGCTCTGGTTTGGAAAAACTGCATTCGGTTCAAGCTCGACAACAAAAAAACCTGTCAACGGTTGAGCCTGACAGACGATAGACATCGACAGCAGCAGCCAAAGCGCCGCTACAAAGAGTGAGTGTTTAATAATTCTGTTCTAGCATTCTGGCATTCAGAGAGGAAGGATAGATTACCTCATGCAAGTGGGAGCAAAAAACTCTGGTTCTCAAGCTGGCGCACGGTAGCGAGAGGCAGGCTGGACACAAAAAAGCCCCTTTAGACAGGGGCTTTATGTTGATCAGCTGTTCGCTTTATCTGAATCAAAATGCTCACGCATTTTTTGCAGGAGATAATAGAACAATGGGATCATTATCGTGCCGAACAGGGTGGCAGCGATCATTCCAGACATTACTGTCGTACCAATTATCCTTCGGCTGGCAGCACCGGCACCACTGGCAAATACCAGAGGTAGTACCCCAAGTACGAAAGACAGGGCTGTCATCAATACGGCGCGAAAGCGCAGTTCGGCAGCGTTGATGGCAGCATCGAAGATACTCTTGCCTGACTGTCTTTGAACCATGGCAAATTCTACGATAAGAATCGCCGTCTTTGCAGCAATACCAATCAATAGCACCATACCTATCTGGGCGTAGATATCATTGGCCATCGAGGGTATCAATAACCGGAACAGGTTGATTCCGACAATGGCACCGAAAGCCGCTATGGGCACTGCCACGATGATTGCCAGCGGCATGGTCCAGCTTTCATACTGTGCCACCAGGAACAGGTAGACAAACAGGAATGCCAGGGCAAATAGCAGTGGAGCCAGACTACCGGCTTCAATTTCCTGCAGTGACTGTCCAGACCACTCGAAGGTGTAGCCATCGGGCAATGTTTTGGCCAGATCTTCCA
This sequence comes from Endozoicomonas sp. ALD068, assembly GCF_049310145.1. Lineage (NCBI taxonomy): Bacteria > Pseudomonadati > Pseudomonadota > Gammaproteobacteria > Oceanospirillales > Endozoicomonadaceae > Endozoicomonas > Endozoicomonas sp. ALD068. Next base: position 3,456,072 of record NZ_JBLYNU010000004.1, on the reverse strand, counting down.
TGGCTGTGATAGCATCACCGGAACTAAAACCCTGATTAGCCTTGCCACTTATGCTGGCTGAGCGGTACAGGTTGTAATGGTCAATGCTGCTGGGGCCGAGAATCGGTTTCAATGAGGCAACGGTAGTCAGAGGCACCATCTGGTTATTCAGGTTTCTGACAAAGAACTTGCTCAGGTCTGAAGGATTGGCGCGATACTCGCTTTCTGCCTGAAGCTTAACCTGGTAGGTTCTACCGAATTTACTGAAGTCATTGACATACAGGGAGCCCAGCTGGGTTTGCAGGGTCATGAAAATTTCAGACAGCGGAATACCCTGTGCCTTAGCCTTGTTGCGATCTACTTCGAGGAAGTATTGAGGCACATTAGCACGGAAAGTACTGAATACCTGAGTCATTTCGGGGCGCTGGTTTGCCTGATAGATCAGCCCATTCAACACCTGACCAAGCTCCTGAGGGGTGCGGCCAAGCGTATCCTGAAGCCTGAAGTCAAAACCACCTGAAGATCCAAGGCCTGGAATGGGCGGGAAGGCAAACGCCATGACCTGGGCTTCCGGTAACGTCCAGAGCTTGCCCTGTATCTTTCTCAGTACCGCCTGCTGGTGTTGTAGAGGGTCCGGGCGATCTTTCCAGTCGTTGAGGACAACGATAGCCATGGCGTTGTTGGAGTTGGATCCACCCATGATGCTGAAGCCGGAAACACTGATAACACTGTCTACATCGGGTTCGGTTCGAATGATGTTGGTGATGTTCTCCATAGTGGCTTCGGTTCTGTTCAGGGACGCTGCGTCAGGAAGCTGAACATCAACCACGAAGAATCCCTGATCCTCATCCGGAACAAAACCGGAGGGCGTGCTGTTGAACAGGAAGCCGGTGGAGGCCATCATGATTGCAAACAGTCCAATTCCCAGAATGCTTCTTCTAATCAACAGGGTAACCCAGCTCTTGTAGCCGCCGGTCAGTCGCTTGATAAAGTTATCAAGAGGAACCAGCCAGTTGATGTGTCCCATCTTGCCTTTTTTCAGCAAAGTGGCACACAGGGCCGGACTTAATGTCAGAGCGTTGATGGAAGAGATTACAACGGCTACCGATATGGTGACCGCAAACTGTGAATAAAGTCCACCGGTAATACCCGGCATAAAGCCTACAGGTACAAATACCGCCAGCAATACCAGGGTGGTCGCCACAATAGGACCCGATACTTCCTTCATGGCCTGACTGGTGGCTTCAGTCGGGCTCATCCCTTCCCTGGTGATTAATCGCTCAACGTTTTCAATAACAACAATGGCGTCGTCCACGACCACCCCTATCGCCAACACCAGGCCGAAAAGCGTAATAGTGTTAATGGAAAACCCGAGAGCTTTCATGATAGCGAAGGTACCAATCAGGGAGACCGGTATTGCGATTGCGGGGATCAGTGTTGCCCGCCAGTTTTGCAGGAACAGGAATACAACCAATACCACCAGAGCGACTGCCTGGAGCAAAGTGATGATTACTTCCTTGATGGACTGATCAATAAACTGGGTTGTATCGAACTTGATTTCATACTCGATACCTTCCGGCATACGGGCAGACAGCTCTTCCATGGTCATTTTTACACCTTTCGCCACATCCATAGCGTTGGCATCAGGCTGCTGATAGATAACCAGGAAAGCCGTGTCATCATTGTTAAACTTGGCAACACCATCGTAACTCTGGGAACCCATTTCAACCCGGGCGATATCCTTGATGCGAACATAGGAGCCATCAGGGTCGGCCTTGATAATGACGTTGCCGAATTCCTCAGGGTTGCTCAGACGTCCCTGGGTTTTTATGGTGTAAGTGAACTGCTGGTCTGGCTGGTTTGGCGCCTGACCCAGCTTACCGGCTGCAACAATAACGTTTTGCTCATTCAGTGCGTTGGATACGTCTGAGGTTGTGATATCAAGAGATGCCATGCGTTCAGGATCAAGCCAGATACGCATGCTATAAACCAGTGAACCCAAAATGTCGGCGGAAGCGACCCCGTCAATACGAGCCATGGGTTCTTTCAGGTAATTGTTGGCGTAATTATTGAGGTAAACGCCGTCGTACTCACTCTTATTGGAAACCAGGTTGATGCCCAACAGCATGCTTGAAGACTTTTTGCTGACCGTCACCCCCGTTCTTCTCACGTCTTCGGGAAGTGATGGTTCAGCTACAGCAACACGGTTCTGGACGTTTACCAGAGCCATATCCTGATCGACACCGGAATCAAAGGTCACGGTGATGCTGGCGCTGCCATCGTTACCAGCAGAAGAGTTGATATAGATCATGTCCTCTACACCGTTGACCTGTTCTTCAATCGGTCGGATGACGGCTTCTTCTATGGTTTCTGCATCGGCTCCCGGGAATACCGCACTGATGTTAACCTGGGGAGGGGTGATTTCAGGAAACTGAGCCACAGGCAGGGTCAGCATGGAAATCATACCCACCAGGGTTATGACGATCGATAGAACAAAGGCAAACTTGGGCCTGTGAATAAAAAACTGACTGATCATCGCAGTTACCCTTGTTTGTTAGCCTGGCTGCCCTGCTCTTGATCAGACTTTGGCTGGGCTTCAATTCCGCCTGTCTCTGGATCAATTGTGACGCTGGTGGGAGTGACCTTGACACCCGGACGAACTTTCTGGAGGCCTTCAACGATGATTTTTTCACCGGCTTTAAGTCCAGAGTCTACAACCCACATTGGCCCCAGGCGACGTCCAAGTTCTACCTGACGGGTTTCAACTGCGTTATTAGCATCTACGACCAATACAAAGCGGCCCGATTGGTTTTCCTGAACGGCAGACTGCGGGATGATCGGATGTTCGGTTTTGTTCTTGCCTTCCACGATCAGGGTGACGTAAAGGCCCGGAACTATGATGCCCTGAGGATTCGGGAATTCAGCCCGCAGGGTTAGGGTTCCCGTGGTTTCATCGACTCTGGTGTCTGCGAAATTGAAGGTGCCCTTGTGATCGTAATCGCTGCCATTGGGTAAACGCAGGCTCATTTCAAAGTCCTGCTTTTCGGATGTCCGGCTGCCAGAACTTTCCTGCAAGCGGCTGATGAATAGTTGTTCGTCGACCTGGAAGTTGACATAGATAGGGTCAATCGAATTCAGAGTTGCCAGAGGTTCACTATTGGGACCTACCAGGTTACCCACGCTGTAATTGGTGCGGCCGATCTGACCTTTAAAGGGGGCTATGATTTTGGTGTAGCTAAGATCCAGTTTGGCAGTATCCAGCTGCGCTTCAGCAGCTTGAACAGAGGCTTCTGCCTGAGCTTCTTTGCTGGTCTGGGTGTCCAGATCAGCCTGACTGATATAGCCTTTTTTATGAAGATCCTTGCTGCGTTGAAGGTCTTTTTTCGACTTGTTCAACTCTGCGTTAGCACTGGCCAGATCAGCTTCGGCCTTTTTAAGGTTGGCGATATACGGTTTCGGGTCTATAACGAATAGCAGCTGATCTTTCTCGACGGTTTGCCCTTCAATGAAGTCTCTCTTTGCGAGAAAGCCTTCTACTCTCGCTCTCAGGTCGACAGTATTAACAGCTTCTGTACGAGCGACATATTCTTTGTAATCGCCAACAGGCTGCTCCGTAACACTGATAACTGAAACAGCAGGGGGAGGCATTTTTCTTTGTTCCTGCTCTTGATTACAGCCTGACAAGGCTAACAGAGATGCGACAAGCAAGCCGAAAGGGAGCAGGGGGCGTTGTCTATTTCTGATGATTGATTTCATCGATGGCTCCGAGAGAAAGAGTCTCAAGTTCAGATTTCCAGCCCACGGTCAGAGTCTTGTGGTATGAGTGTGCCGGTCAGGAGATCTCTCCGCCAGGCAATACACCGGCAAGTCTAGTCTGTAAATAGTCTTAGCTGCTTGCACAAGAGTTTATTCAGGCATGATTACAGTTAGTTTTCACCTGTCTTTTATTCTGTGCAACCGCCACCATTGAGTGCCGGAGAAGGTGAATATAAACATTAATTATTGAGCGTTTATACTCAAAGTCACCCGTTTTTCTATAGTTGGCGCAGTATTTTGCAGAGCTGAGCATACTCGTGCTGGAAAAGTAGTGAGTATTGTACTCAGCTAAAGGCTGATTCCTACCACTAAATTAAAAATAAAGCATTTGTTTACAGGACGCTTACTTCAGATGCGAGTAAATCTTTTTACAGAGTGCTTACTGACTCTAACCCCAGTGTATATACGGGCTTCAATACACTGTGGCCATTGTTTAAACGCTGAAGTTTTTCAACAAAGAAGGGGGCGATTGAAACGAAGGTCTTCCGGAATGTTGAGCTCTGTTTGTTTGCAACAAGACAATTTGTTGTTTCGTGACGCTTTCCGGGGTCGTGTTGGATAAGTCAGCTGACAGACTCTCTGTAAATTTTGTGCCCTGTGCTGTACCTTTAACCCCGCCTTGCCCCTGCGGGGTCTTTTTTTATTGAGGAGCTGCCAATGAGTAATGAAAATCTAGAGCTTCTGTTGATAGATGATGATATTGAACTCTGTGAATTGTTGATTGAGTACCTGGCCACAGAAGGGTACTCTGTCAATGCAGTTCATGATGGTGAGTCAGGTGCCCATGCTGCCCTCTCTGGCGAGTATCAGCTGGTATTGCTCGATGTTACCCTGCCAAAACTGAACGGTTTCGAAGTCCTGAAAAAAATCCGTCAGACGTCTGATATCCCGGTATTGATGTTAACGGCTCGTGGCGATGATGTAGATCGCATCATTGGGCTGGAAATCGGAGCGGATGATTATCTGCCCAAGCCCTATAACCACCGCGAACTGGTAGCCAGGATCAAGGCCATTCTGAGAAGGGGAAGGTCACCGGGGACCGAGGTCGGTAATAAAGTCCTTTCTATTGATGATATCACTCTCAATCTGGCAAACCGTGAAGCCAAGATGGGTGAAACACTGCTTGAGCTGACGGCCACTGAGTTTATGGTTCTCAAGGCACTGATTGAAAAAGCTGGCGAATTGATCTCCAGAGATGAACTGACCCAAATCGCATTGAACCGTCGTCTGACACTTTATGATCGCGCGATTGATATGCATGTGAGCAATGTACGCAAGAAAATTGGCACACGACCGGATGGCTCACCCAGAATTAAAACCGTCCGTGGTGCCGGCTACTTCTATATACGACCATGATTAAACAAGTCCGGAGAATGTTGGTCTGGCCATTTCAGCGTCTGTTCTGGAAGTTGTTCCTGTGGTTCTGGCTTACCATGTTGTCGATGATGGCTGCCATGGTTATAGCGGTGGCCATAACGGTGAATCCCTCGGATTTTCTGTCAGAACGCAGAGAGCTGTTTCGTGAACTGGAGATCGTTTCCAGAAAAGTCGAACGCATGGCTTCTGGTTGGGCTCCCCACACTCCTTTCCCTCAGTTCAGCGGAAGTTATTTTTACCTTTTTGATCCTGCCGGTGAAGTGATGGGTAGAAGAGCCATTCCGGACGAACTGATGTCCGCTTATGATCGAACCCATGATCGCACTGAGCCTACCATTACTTTCAGAAGTGGAGTGGTAGTTGTAGGCCCCAGGAAAGTCTGGATTGGACGAGTGCCTTATGATCTGTTTCTGACCAAGGAAATGCCCAGACTGGTTCACTGGCGAGTGACCAAAGTACTTTCTCAGCAATGGCATCTGGTCATCATTGCTCTGGCGGTCAGTTTTCTGCTCTGCATCATGCTGGCGCGCTATCTGGTAGTCCCCATCAGGCGATTGCAGATAACCTCCAGAAAGTTGGCGAAAGGAGAGCTCTCTGCCCGGGTGGAAGCCACTGTTCGACAAAGAGGCGACGAGCTGGGAGAATTTGCCCGCGACTTTGATCACATGGCAGAGCAGTTAGAGACGCTGATCAATAACAAGGAAATCTTACTCAGAAACGTCTCTCATGAGTTACGTTCCCCGTTAACCCGGTTGCAGATTTCTCTGGCGCTGGCTCGAAGAAAAACGCCAGAAGCTGAGGCAGAACATGGGCGTATAGAGAGGGAAATTGAGCGCCTTGATGAGCTGATTGGTGAGATTATTCGTTTCTCCCGTATTCAGCATGGTCTGAGTAAAGTGGCCTGTGAGCAGGTCAATCTGGAGCAGCTTATCAAGGAATTGGTGGATGACGGCAATTTTGAAGCTCAGGCGCAGAATAAAGGTGTTGATCTGATTAAGAGCCAGCCTGTTGAGATTGTTGGAGTGCGTGACTGGCTGAGCAGCGCCGCTGAAAACATCATTCGTAATGCCATCCGATTTACTCCGCAAGGCAGTAACGTTGAAGTGACACTGGAACAATTTCGGCGAAATGTGATCATCAAAGTACGGGACAAAGGTCCGGGTGTTCCTGAAGAGGTGCTGGAGTCCATGTTCGAACCTTTCTTCAGGGTGGATGAAACCCGAGGCAAGGAGAATGATGGATTTGGACTGGGGACTGCCATAGCAATGGGTGCTATAGCCAATCACGATGGGTCAATCTGCGCCAGAAATGCCCACCCTGGTCTTGAAGTAACGATCAGGATACCTCTGGACAATAAGCGCAAGTTATGACCGGCATCTGCCAGAAATCAGGGAGAACGCCGCAATGAATTGAAGCGCTGGCAAAGCTGAAGACTCCTCGCTCAGCATTTACGTTAGAGACCAGCGCCAGTTGATCAGCGGTATGCGCTTCCAGACAGGAATAGTGAAAAAGTACAGACCTGTTCCGGCCAGGTCAGCCATCAGGTCAGCCAGTGAAAAAAAGCGATATTCCGTTTGTAATTGCAGCAATTCAATGAGAAAGCCGTAGGCCATTAAACCACTGACTTTCCATAAGTTGAATGGCTGGTTTGGAAAGCTGGCATCCATCAGAAAAGCTAACAGCAGAAAAGCTGCAAGATGTTGAAGCTTATCGTTTACAGCACTGAGGGGGACTTTTTCTATTGGCAATAGGGACAAAACCACAATAGATGCCATGGCCAGCAGGAGGGCAGTCCGGGCCAGTTTTGTGTAATGAGTCTTGAATAATGCTATCAAGCTGTCCTTCCTGTCGATTCCTGAAAATGATCAGATATTTATTTTCTATGACGTTTTGTAAAACCTTTTCGAGCCAGTTTATTGGCGCTGGAACGATTTCTGGTAATACTGTTTTGTTTTAATTGTACCTTTAAAGCATCTGGTATCTCTATCTCGCACCAGTTTCCCGGTTTGAGTTCGTCCAGTGCCCAATCACCTATACGGTATCGTATTAGTCTCAGGGTAGGGTGGCCAACTGCTGCGGTCATGCGTCGAACTTGTCTGTTTCGTCCCTCTCGAATAGTCAGCTCCAACCAGCAGTCAGGGATGAACTTTCTTTCCCTTATGGGCGGTGTCCTTGGCCAGACTGCTGGAGCCTCTACGATTCTGGCTTTTGCAGGAAGTGTCTTGCCGTCTTTGAACTCTATGCCTTTTCTCAGTTTCTCCAATGCCCGTTCATTGGGTATGCCTTCCACCTGAACCCAGTAGGTTTTATCCATCTTGTGAAGGGGAGAACTGACCTGATGTTGAATCTGTCCATTGTTAGTGAGTAGCACCAGCCCTTCACTATCCCTGTCCAGGCGACCAGCAGGATAAACACCTGGAATGGGCAGGTAATCCTTAAGCGTAGGGCGCCCTTCTGAATCGGTGAATTGAGTCAGTACATTGAAAGGCTTGTTAAACAGAATCAGTCGGGGAGCGGGAGTCTTTTCTGTTTTCTTCTCGGGAGAACCGGGGGGGTGGAGGGGGCGACCTGACATCGGGCTCAGTCTCATTGGCTTTGGCTGATATTATAAAGTGATTGAGACAGAACAAAAGCCCTGAAGTCTAATCTGAATAATGGGCGAGACTCTGCAAACGTTCGACAGGATTACGCTGTTTTGAGTGGTAAGTGCGTGTTCAATCGTCGCAGAGTCAGGCAAAAGGCCTTAACCACCAATCGTTTTCATCAAAACACCTTTCAGGATAAACCCCAGTACACCTAGGCATAAAGCGCCAAAAAGAATAAATGTACCAAACTTTCCCGCTTTCGACTTTTTAGCCAGATCGTAAACAATGAAACCCATGAACAACACCAGAGCTGTCAGGAGGGCTTTCATCATCAGGCTTTCAAAACTGTCTATATCCATACTTCACTCCAGCGAATAGGGCTACTCATTCTATCGCCGGTGAATTCTATGTCTACACTGAAATAAGAAGAACTGGCTGATGTCATCGGAAAGTAAGGTTGAGCTGGAAAGAATACAAAGTGCCAAAGCGATAATGGGCCATTGACTGGTGAGTAAATGGCCGCTTACTTCGCTAAAAGGAGAGAACCCTATGGCCTCCCGTATCAGATTGATTGATGTCACCAAGCTTAAGAAATCGTCCTGGCTTGTTCAGCAGGAATCCGAAGCTGCAGTAAAGACCGCCAAAGCAGGCATTAACCAACAGAAAGACTTTATGGATTCTGTTGGTATGGATAAAAAGAAACTCCGTGAGTTTATCAATAGCGATGCCTGGCCCACCCATTTCAAGCATAAAGCCCGTCAGGAGCTGATCAAGTTCAATGATGAGCTGAAGAGTGACCTTTCTCAAGAAGCATCACTGAAACGAAAAGAACTCAGAATGGCTAATCGACTGCTGAAACCTAAGACAAAATCAGGATCCTCCGGCAGAAGGCATCGGACCGGATTTGTCTGATGGTCCGAACAGAACGGCCGGATCGGGCAGAAAACAGTGTTTTTTTACTGAATATTCATGTGGATGACAGGGGCGGTTTTTCATGGCTACCGTTAATGGAGTTAACAGTAATAATAATGTTAATGTTGTTGATTCTTCCAAGCTCAGTCAGCAGGACTTTGTCTCGGCTGTCTACCTTGAGCGCGGGAACATGCTGGACTCAGAAGTCCGCAGACTTCTCAGTGAGATAGAAACTTCTAATAAGCTATTGGGTAACGTCAATACTCTGATCAACAAATCCAACATAGCCCAGTATGGCACCAGTCAATACAAGCAGACGACCTGGACCACTAACGGTAATAACATTGTACTGGATAATGGTTATGGTATTGCTATTCAGCCGGATGCTAATGGCAAAACTACCTTCACTCTGGTGGATGCTGAAGGCAATCAACTCAATTATCAAAACCAGGCACTGGTGCCGGTTGCCAAGGGCTCCATATCGGATGCCAAACAGGTGGGCATTCCGGTTATGAATGATATGACTATGGTGTTGGATGATGGTACTGAGATTACTTTTCAAACATCTGCTCCCGGAACTCCCTTTGATCCTTCCAATTTGTCAGGAGGTCTCGCGGATATCACCGGAATCACCATCACCAGAGGCAATCAGGGGCTTACAGTAACTGACTTGAATACGGCAAAGCCTGTTATAGGTACACCAAATCTCAATGGCACCGCCCTGGATGCTGCCAGTAACGATGGTTATGTTCTACTTGAGGCGGGTGGGCTTCATTCCTGGGAGTTTGACGGAGTGAATACCAACCAGATGTCTCGTAAGGACCCGAACGATTCCAGTCAAACTCTCAGTGGCTATGCAGCCCGTAAAGTCGCCTTCCAGAATAGTTTTACTAATGAAGTGACTGGTGGTATGCCAGCATTGACTCAGGAAGAGCGTGATGTTCTCAGTAATCTGCTGAAGATCAATTACACTGACGCCAGTGGAAAAGGCCAGCTCACACCAGAGGAATGGGCTTCGCTGAAGACATCACTGAACGCGGCAAAAGAAAATCTGACGGGGAGTAACCAGTTGCAGACTGTCCAGTTGCAGCGTGCGATGACTACTTACAATCAGAACTTTGATACGATGTCGAACTCTCAGAGTAAAATATATACATTGCTGAAAGATATCATCAGTAATTCGAAATGATAAATCACTCAAGACTGATACCAATGTGGCTGATTCCTTCATTCCTGGCCAAAGCCCTGATCTGTTTCATAACATCGGGGCTTTGCTTGCTTCTGCTGATTTGATCCAGCAGTTCTTTAATAAACGCAATCTGTTGCTGATAAAGCTCATGCTGCTCAACATACTGTTGGAGTTCAGTCCCTTTAAGCTCTTCAGCTTCTGTATACTTAACGAATTTACCAATGGTGCTCAGTGAGAGTGTCAAGGCACTGGCTGTCTCTCCAGCATCAGGTTCCATAGCACAGTTAACGGCACATATCGTACTGATAACACTGTCGTAAGCTGGAATGGCGCCAAACATCTCCCACTCATCAAGGTCGGGTACATTCGGCTCAAGCTTCTCCAGAAGACGCTCAAAGTTTTTGGCTGATTGATAGCCTGCGACGTTATCCCAGAGCATATTAAGAGAGTGTCGAACGTCTTCGGGAAGTCCAAACTCTGTCAGTTCGGCAAACAGGGCAAAGTTGGGCCAGCTTCTTTCACAGACAGCAGTTGTGACTGCTACGAGCTTCCAGGCTGGAAGTTTATGCAGTTGACGCAAGAACTGAGCGTATTGTCGATGTGTGTTCAAGGTGAAACCTCAGGCCAGAATATCTGGACAGGGATTCTAACGGGATTATACCGGGAAGGCACTGCTTGGAAGAAGTTCCTGAGTCAGTTAGAGCTTTGGCTACAAATCATAACCCTTTAATTAGATCTGCCATTTGAAGTTAACAGTGAAAGAATCCAGATCATAATCAGAATTGAGCTCAATTGTAGAATTATCGAACATGCAGGTTTCTGCTTTGACGTTACTGCTGAATTGGACCTTACCACAGTCGCCGAATTCGAACTGTGTTTTTTCCTTGATGAAGTCCATGCCTTCTTTGATGGGTCTGGCAACACCAATGTAGTCAAGCCCGAGAAATGCAGCACTGGCGGCAGCCTGTTCGGCCAGCTTTTTGGGATCGCTAACAGCTTTGTATACAAAAGAGCTGACTTTTTTCTGGTTTACTTTGGATTTTTCCCGGATAGACAACTCAGGCATTCTATTGACGTTTTTTGATCGCTTAGTAGTTATGGTGGAGAACGGGTCAATCATCGAAACATCACGAGAGTAGACAGTGCTGTAATGAGGGGACCCTGAAAGATAATGACCTTCCGAGTCCGACAGTGCTACAACCGGGAACAAAGTCATGAAAAAGCACGACCCCCATTTGCAACATGCACTAGAGCTGTTTAAAGATTTGCTTCCATCCATGGTGCTAACCCTTAGTTAGCGCTGAATGCGCTTCCATCCAAATTATATTGCCAGTCTATACGACATGCTGGCAATAGAAAAACCCCTACTATTCAGTTAAGCATGTTCAGGCTGAAGTGCCTTGAATTTCCTGCTCAATATAGCGACATAATATATATGTTTTTTCGTTATTATATTGTGAAATAATTTCTCAGGATGGCCGTGATGAATGGTACAAAAAGAGAAAAACACCTCGTTATCCATTCGTTGTGTATTGGGACCATATAGTTAGTTATATTCCTTCGTATTTATTTCACTTATTACTGGTTTTTTCCTTGAACTATGAAATCTACAAGAAAACTCTGGTATCTGACCTTATCGGCCACGGGGTTGCTATCTTGACCCTTTTGCAGGCTCTGGGCTGTGAATGACCAATACTATCTGGTCATAATGCCCTGACATTAGGTGACCGAGCGAATGTATTGACTCCAATGGCGATCGTTTTTAACAGCGCACTCAAGTGCACTGTTGAAGGTTTAAATCGCAGAAGGTTTGAAGAGCCAAAAAGGTATGATCCGACTTTATGCTCTGGACATGAATTTGCCTGTCTCTGTATTAATCTTGATGATTTCTCCGGTACTCAGGTATTCTGGAACCTGAACTTCAAGACCGGTAGTCAATCGTGCTGTTTTGGTTCGAGCAGCAGCAGAAGCACCTTTAATCGCGGGAGAGGTATCAATAATTTCCAGAGCGATAGATGACGGTAGTTCAATAGCCAGTAGCTGACCATCGACCAAGAGAGCGATCAGTCCTTCCATGCCATCAGACATATAGGGAAGTTGCTCTTGAATGGTGCTTGAGTTAACCAGATATTGGCTGTAGTCCTCACTGTCCATAAAGGTAAATTCATCACCTTCACGATAGAGAAGCGAAACTGTTCGGCGGAGTAAGTCGACATCAGCAAACTGATCGTCACCTGTGCAGGTCATCTCCAGCTTTTGGCCATCGGGAATGGAGCTGAAACGAAACTTGTAGAGGGTTGAGGCACCGCGAGCGGACGGACTCTTGGTTTCCTGCTGTCGAACGATACAATACTGGTTTTCAATTTGAACAATCTGACCTTTCTTCAGATCTTTGGCATGGGCCATTTGTTTTAACCTCGGTTCAAAGGGGGCTGGCAAATTCTATCACAGGACAGAAATTGCCATCGGCTCGTTAATCATTTGTATATTGGGTCTGAATGTTTGGGCTAAAACGATGTACTAGGGCTTCGTGTCCTGGTAGTTTGTCAGATCAACTGCATCAGATGGGTTGTTATTCTTGGGCTGAGTATCCTCTGAATACTCTGTAGACATGATCAGATTCGAAGTTTGCTGTTCTTCAGGGTTAGTGTATTGCAAATTCACTACCTGCAAGTATTGACCGAGCAAGCGTATATGACCCGGGTAACGCTGAATCCCATCGGGTGTAAATTCAAAACTGAAATCTCTGGCAAGGCGCATCTGACCGTCTGGACTGCGCTTGAAACGTGTAGAATAACGAACCACTGTCCCATCAAGAAGCTGTAAGTTCATTTCCTTGCAGGCACGTCTGCCATGCATGATCGCGATCTCTCTTGCTTTTGTTGTATCAGCCCAGTACCAGGCAAAAGCTGCTCCAAGTAGCATCCAGATGATAATATTCATAGGGGCATTTTATAGCCAAGCAAGATAGAAAAGCTATGTCTCAAGCGTTTCTTTACAAGTTGTGGCGTTTTTCTGAGTAATAAACCAGAAATCAGTGCAGATGTCTTGGATTGCTGGCTTTACCAATGGGCTTTCCATCACGGTCAATGATCTTTTCTCTGGGGTCGACTCTGTAAATTCTTCTGAAGTATTCCGCCGTCAGGGCTTTCTGATCAGCAAACTGCTTGATGTCTACGCCAACCCGGTTGAGATATTCAAGCATAAAAATGGTGTCGGGCACGTTAGCCTCCAACTATTGGCTCCATAAAGTGACTCTCTACTATCCAGATCATCCATTCCAGGTTCTGGTCGAACAAAGGTCTCACTGAAATTCGAAACCAGAATAGCAGCAATATGTTTCGTTTCTTTGACTTGGTACGTGCTTTCTCCAATCTTTAAAGCCTCTTTATTGTTTCTATTGACTAACCCCTGGGAGTCTTTTTCCTCTTCGCTTGCGGTGAGGCAGTTGATTGCCTGAAAATTTCTGGAGTTGGTGATTTTATTTGTAGTGTTAGTTTTTTTGGTTGAATATTCTGAAAAAAATTTCAAATAAAAATAATTCACTAAACCGAGGGTCTTATACTAGTTTATAAGCGTAGATAAAGCTTGGGCTGGGGGAATATATGCTGGTAGGTGTGCCGAAAGAAATAAAAAATCATGAGTATCGAGTCGGGTTGACACCCGCTGCAGTTAAGGAACTCGTGGCACAGGGACATGAAGTTATGGTTGAAATGAATGCCGGAGCAGGTATTGGTTTCACCGATGATTGTTATGAGAATGCCGGAGCTACTGTTGTTAAAAGTGCCGAGGCAGTTTTCAAAAAGGCTGAGCTGATTGTTAAGGTCAAGGAACCTCAGGCTATTGAAAGAGCAAGGCTGCGTCCTCACCATACTCTCTTTACTTACCTTCATCTGGCGCCAGACGTTCCTCAAACTCAGGATCTGATTGAATCAGGAGCTACCTGCATTGCTTATGAGACTGTAACAGATGCTAATGGTCGTCTGCCTTTGCTGGCACCCATGTCAGAAGTCGCTGGTCGTATGTCTATTCAGGCTGGCGCCCACTGTCTCGAGAAGTCCCAGTCAGGTCGTGGCGTACTCATGGGCGGTGTTCCGGGTGTAGATCCTGCGAAGGTTGTCATTATCGGTGGCGGTGTTGTTGGTCAAAATGCTGCAGCTATGGCTGTTGGCATGGGGGCAGACGCTGTTATTCTGGATCGCTCTGTGGACACTCTCAGACAGCTTGACGCCCGCTATGGCAACCGTATTAAAACCGTGTTTTCTACTCATCATTCTATTGAAGAGCATGTACTGACAGCTGATCTGCTGGTAGGCGGAGTTCTGCTGCCAGGTGCTGCCGCACCCAAATTGGTGACCAGAGATCTTGTCAGCAGAATGAAGCGTGGCTCTGTTATTGTTGATGTTGCTATTGATCAGGGTGGTTGTGTTGAAACGTCCAGACCCACCACCCATGATGATCCTACCTTCATCGTGGATGGTGTTGTTCACTACTGTGTGGCCAACATGCCAGGTGCCGTGGCAAGAACTTCTACAGTGGCACTGACAAATGCAACGCTGCCATATGTTCTGGACATTGCCAATAAGGGGACTCGTAAAGCTCTTGAGGATAATTCACACCTGCTGGAAGGTCTTAACGTCTGCAAAGGCATAGTGACCTGTGAGAGCGTTGCTCAGGTACAAAACCTGACCTACAGATCTGCTGCTGAAATGCTGTCTGAAATCTGATTTAAGGTTATCTGAACCGAAAACTCTGGTTTGCTTTTGGAAGCCAGAGTTTTTTGTTTTTAATTCTTGAGAGATGGTCCGGCGAGCAGGATACTCTGTTGGGTAGCTCGTTACTTAACAGTGAATAGATATTCACACACAGGTTGATTGATTTTGGGTTGGATTCGGGTTTGATTAATTGGCAATGGTCCAGGTTTGAAGAACTTACCGGGCAGGAAGTATATAGCATTCTTAAAGCCCGTCAGGATGTCTTTATCGTTGAGCAGGATTGCCCTTATCACGATGCGGATGGGGTTGATCAAAGGTGTCTGCACTTATCAGGCTGGAGGGAAGGTGAAAATAATCTTGCGGCCTATCTGAGGATTATACCCCCATCCTCCCCCGAATCTGTTGTGGCTATTGGTCGTGTTATCACTACATACTCTTACCGTGGTGGCGGGTTGGGCAAAGAGTTGATGAAACGAGCGGTAGAAAAAGCCACCGAACTCTTTCCTGAGTATGATCTTTATCTCAGTGGTCAGGCTCACCTTCAAACATTTTATGGCGCTTATGGCTTTAAAGCTGAAGGTGACATCTATGAGGAAGATGGTATCCCCCATATTGCTATGTTTTTAAGAAGATCTTGATGACCGGCCGCTCCTGTTGTCTCTGACAACTGATTCTGCTGTGTGCCAGCTTCTAATGTTCAGTGGCTATTCATTTCATGGTAGGAATGACAAACTCTGCGCCTGGTCTGATTCCGATTGGCCAACGAGAAGTAATAGCTTTGCGACGTGTATAAAACTTCACACCTTCCATGCCGTGCATATGCAGTGGACCAAACAGAGACCGCTTCCAGCCGCCAAAGCTGTGGAATGACATTGGGACTGGAATGGGTACATTAATACCGACCATGCCGATCTGGATGTCATGGGCAAACTGTCGGGCACTGTTGCCATCACGAGTGAATATGGCAGCACCGTTGCCGTATTCATGATCATTGATCAGGGTGACCGCTGTCTCATAATCAGGCACTCGTACTATCGACAGTACCGGTCCGAATATCTCTTCCCGGTAAATGGACATATCGGTGGTAACATTGTCGAACAGGCAGCCGCCCAGAAAGTAACCCTCTTCGTGGCCCTCAACGGAAAAATTTCTGCCGTCCACGACCAGTTTGGCACCCTGGGCAATACCGGCATCCACATAACCTGATACCTTGCTGCGGTGCTCCTGGCTGATGAGTGGACCCAGTTCAATACCAGACATCAGACCGTTACCCACCTTCAAGGCTTTCACTCTCGGAGTCAGGCGTTCAATCAGTGCATCCGCTACATCACCCACAGCAACTGCAACAGAAATAGCCATACAGCGTTCGCCCGCAGAACCATAGGCAGCACCTATCAGTGCATCAACGGCCTGATCAAGATCAGCATCTGGCATAATAACCATGTGGTTTTTGGCTCCACCCAGAGCCTGAACGCGCTTTCCGTGGTGGCAGCCTTTCTGATAGATATACTCAGCAACAGCTGTAGAGCCAACAAAACTGACGGCCTGAACATCCCTTGAGGCGAGGATAGTATCAACAGCTTCCTTATCACCATTGACCACATTCAAAACACCATCGGGAAGACCGGCTTCTTTCATCAACTCGGCCAGACGGAAAGGAACTGAGGGGTCTTTTTCTGAAGGTTTGAGAATAAACGTGTTACCGCAGGCAATGGCCAGGGGGAACATCCACATGGGAACCATGGCCGGGAAGTTAAAAGGTGTGATTCCGGCCACTACGCCCAAGGGTTGGCTGACGGACCAGGCATCCACATCAGTTCCCACATTTTCTGTGTATTCCCCTTTCAGCAGGTGAGGAATACCACAAGCGAATTCTACGACTTCCAATCCACGGGTAATATCGCCATGAGCATCTTCCAGAACTTTTCCATGTTCTCTGGTCAGCATTTCAGCCAGCTCATTACGGTGTCTTTCAACCAGTTCCCTGTATTTGAAGAGAAGTCTTGCGCGATTTAGTGGGGTGACATTTCGCCATTGCTCAAAAGCCTGTTTGGCTGTGGCTATAGCAACCTCGACCTCCATGGCACTGGCCAGAGAAACAGAAGCTTCCTGCTGTCCGGTAGCAGGGTTAAAAACGGGTAACTGTCGTGCGCTGGGTGCAGAGGGCAAGCCGGCGATGAAATGGTTGATTTGAGCACTCATGTCAGGGCTCCTTACAGTTCATTACTTTTATTGTTCAGAGTGAAACCATTACCTTTTTAAGGTTACGGGAATTCAGTCTCCGTATGAAGAGGCTGTCGCAAAACTCCAACAACTCCTTTGACTCAAGAACTTCTGGATTACGGCTGACTGCAGTTATTCTGCGAACCTGCTCAAATGGTTGTTGAGCAGGTTGACTTGAATAGTGGCAAAATAAGGCATTGGAGCAACCCTTCGGAAATATTCTGTAAATAGAATAGATCCAGCTTTCAGAATGTGAGAGGGTTTTTATTCACTTGACTCCATAGAGGGCTGTCTATTCTCGAGCCCCGGGCTGAAATGTCTGAATGTCTTGAAGATCCCTTAAGTTTTCTTTCAGAGCTGGCATTTCATAATTAAGAAGAACAAGGGAGGGAGTGTGCTATGTCGCTGCCGATCAATAGACTTGTGAAGGATCATGAGCACCTTTTGCGGCTGCTCGATTGTTTGGATCACGCCGGATACAAAGATGACAGTCAGCGTACACCCAAAGTCTGACTGATCCTCGATGTTCTGGATTACCTGCATAATTATCCGGACAGCTTCCATCACCCACTGAAATCCCGATTGCTATCCCGTCTCCGTCCGAGACTGACTGATGCCAGCCAGCGCAATCTTATGGCAGAAGTAGAGGCTGAACATAAAGAAATACGTCAGTTAACCACCAGTTTGATAGAGCGCTTCAATGCTCTGGCTATGGATCAGGTTATCCCGGTCAATCAGCTGTTGGCGGAATATCAAAAATACGTTGAGTTGCAAAGGGCTCACATAAAGAAAGAAAACAGGGTTTTAATCCCGGCGATAAAAGCGATTCTGACGGAGGAAGACCTTAAGCAGGTAAGTGAGGCTTTGAAAGAGACTCCAGATCCTCTTTTTGGAACCCATACTTGAGAATCCTATGAAAATCTGTATCAGTTTGTGGTGGGCGCTCCTGTCGATCGGGAGGTTTCCAAAGCGCATTGACAAACTGCTGCCTCAAGGGCGACAGCCCCTTAATCCTGAAGTTCTGGTCGCTTTCGGAAATACTCTAAAGCTTCCGGGTTCGCCAGGGCTTCGACATTGGCAACTGGTTTGTCATGGACAACATCCCTAACGGCCAGCTCAACAATCTTGCCATTGATGGTCCTGGGAATATCCGGTGTCTGTAGTACAACCGCAGGCACATGACGGGGCGTTGTATTGTCTCGAATGGCCTTTTTAATTTCGTGGATAAGTTCGTCATCCAGTGTGGCACCATCTCGTAACTTAACAAACAGAACAACCCTGATATCGCCTTTCCACTCCTGACCAATGGCAA
This sequence comes from Endozoicomonas sp. ALD068, assembly GCF_049310145.1. Classification (NCBI taxonomy): domain Bacteria; kingdom Pseudomonadati; phylum Pseudomonadota; class Gammaproteobacteria; order Oceanospirillales; family Endozoicomonadaceae; genus Endozoicomonas; species Endozoicomonas sp. ALD068. The sequence goes on along the minus strand of NZ_JBLYNU010000004.1, from coordinate 3,437,964 downwards.
TGCTCTCAAGCACCTGCTCTACCCTTTCAACCTGTCGGTAAATTTCCGCAGTCCCGATTCTTACGCCACCCGGATTCAGGACAGCATCTGCCCGACCGTGAATGATCACCCCCTTATTTTCTGTCAGCTCACCAAAGTCTCCATGGGCCCAGACACCCGGGAACTGGCTGAAATAGGCTTTGTGATAGTTTTTATTTTCGGGATCATTCCAGAATCCATTGGGCATGGATGGAAAACTGCTCTGACAGGTCAGTTCACCCTTCTCTTCCAACAGAGGCTTGCCTTCAGGGCTGACAAACTGAACGTCCATTCCCAGTCCGCGGCACTGAATCTCCCCTTTATTAACTGGTAAGGCAGGGCAGCCCAGAGCAAAGCAGGAGATGATATCGGTGCCACCAGAAATAGAAGACAGGCACAGATCTTTTTTGATGTGCCGGTATACGTAATCAAAGCTCTCGTGAAGCAGAGGAGAGCCCGTAGACAGAATAGTCTTCAGCCTTGGTAAAGAGTGAGATTCAGCAGGCTTAACCCCGGCTTTTTCCAATGCCGCAATGTATTTTGCACTGGTGCCAAAAACAGTGATGCCTTCTTCTTCCGCCATATCTATAAGACTTCGCGGTTCGGGATAGAAAGGGGAACCATCATAAAGAACGACAGTGGCACCCAAAGCAAGAGAGGAAACCAGCCAGTTCCACATCATCCAGCCGCAAGTAGAGAAGTAGAAGATAATGTCTTCGGGTTTTAAATTCGTGTGTAAAGACAATTCCTTCAGGTGTTGCAGAAGGGTTCCGCCATGTCCATGCACGATGCACTTTGGTGCTCCGGTCGTGCCTGAAGAGTACATAATGAACAGAGGATGATTAAAGTCCACCGCTACAAACTCAGGTGTATCAATGTCTTGAATAATAAAATCGTCGTATAAGACCGATGAGGTTCGGGAACTGATATCGGCATCACCGCTCAGGAATGGCACAATGACGGTTTGTTCGATAGAAGGGATCTGTGCCTGAAGGGATTGAACCTTTTCCAGACACTGAATCGGCTTACCATTATAAAAATAGCCATCAATACTGAGCAGTACTTTTGGTGTGATTTGCCCAAAACGGTCCAGAACGCCCTGAATACCGAAGTCTGGCGAACAGGACGACCAGATAGCTCCCAGGGCGGTAGTAGCCAGCATCATGATCAGGGTTTCAGGGCAGTTGGGCATAAAAGCTGCTACCCTGTCTCCTTTGCTGACCCCTGCCGCTTTCAGTCCTGCCTGAGCTGCCGCGACCGCTTTAGTCAGTTCGCCACAACTCAAGGTGGTACGGTGGCTGTCTTCGCGTCTGAAAACCAGCGCATCTTTTGTAGCCTTCTCAGCATCTTTGCCATGTCGCAGCATGTGTTCTGCATAGTTGAGAGTCGAGTCCGGGAACCACTCTGCTCCCGGCATTTGATCATGGTTGCAGATGGCAGAGGGTGGGGAGTGAAAGTGAATATCGACAAATTTTGCCAGGTTTTCCCAGAAAGCATAACGATCACTGACACTCCAGTCATAGAGGGAGTGGTAGTCAGTCAGCTGCTGAACGGTACTGTCATTGACAGACTGAATGAATGTATGAAGATTTGATGTTTGAATCCGGTTCTCGTCAGGTGTCCAGAGCTGCGTCATATGCGATCCTGTTTTATTTTTTTTAAAGCCAGTCCAGTGTTCGAGTGAGAACGAATACCCAGTTGATGACAGATGAAGGCAGCGGCCTCCAAAAGCTTGTCCATCCGCACGCCGGTTTTGATGTTCAGACCTTCCATTAGATAGAGCACATCTTCGGTCGCAACATTGCCAGAGGCCCCCGGTGCATAGGGGCAGCCGCCCAGACCTGCAACCGCCGAATCCACAACCGCCAGACCTTCCTCAAGGGATGCGTAAATATTGGCTAATGCCTGTCCGTAAGTATTGTGATAGTGAGCAGCAAGGTGTTTGATAGACACTTCACGACAACAGGCTTCCAGAACTCTTTTAACCCGAAGAGGTGTTCCTGTGCCCAGGGTATCTCCAAGGGATACTTCGTAACATCCCATTTGATAGAGCGCTTTAGTCACTTCAGCCACTTGCCGAGGTGAGGTTGCACCATCATAAGGACAACTGATAATGCAAGAAACATAGCCTCTGACGGGCATATTATTCTGTCTGGCCAACTCCATAACCGGTTCAAAACGTTTAAGGCTCTCGGCAATGGAGCAGTTAATATTTTTCTGACTGAAACCTTCGGAAGCTGAGGCAAACACTGCGGCCTCGTCCGCTCCTGCCTTCAGGGCATCTTCCATCCCCCTGAGGTTGGGGGTCAAAGCCGTGTAAACAACGTTACTTTGTCGCTTAATGGTCTGGAATACCTGATCCGAGCCCGCCATCTGAGGAACATAGTTGGAGGAAACGAAACTGCCGGTTTCAATGTGCTCAAGACCAGACTGAGACAGTAAGTTGACCAGTTCTACCCGGGTTTCTGAAGACGCTGGCGTTGGCAGATTCTGTAGCCCGTCACGGGGTCCAACTTCAACAATGCGGACAGATTCAGGCAGCATTTTCGTTTTCCTTTGTACCCTTGCTCAAGGCTTCCTGAAAACTCATGAGTGAAGAACCAGCGTCCACTCGGTCGCCTTCCTTGTAAAAGATCGACTCAATCATTCCGCCGCAGGGAGCATGAATGGTATGTTCCATTTTCATGGCTTCCATAACCATTAAAGGGGCTCCGGCATTGACCTGCTGTCCCTCTGAGACCATGACAGAGCTGACGGTTCCGTTCATTGGTGCTGACATGGCTTCAGAACCATCGTGAGCGGTCAGGCATTGTCCTGAAAGACACAGCTCGACACTGAAGTGCGGGAAGAATATTTTCAGTCTGGCTTCCGGTAGGGGAAGCACACGACATTGTGATGTTAATTGTGTCGAAGAGAACTCTGTGTGATCGCCAATCAACAGTTGTCCCGACAAACAACCAGACTCTGCCTCATACCAGTGGATATCAGCCTGACAATAGCCATCAGGCAGACTCACCCTGAATCCTTCAGACACTTTTTCCAGTGAAATCAGATAGGGTTGTTGGTTCAGAAAGAGAGTCATTTGAGACGGTGCTGAAGCAGCCGGTAACGACCCCTCGTATTGAGATTGATGGAATTGATAAAGGGCTCCTGCAATCAACGACATTCTTAGTTGATCATGATCCAGCTCTATCTGAGGTGGATGTTGATCAATAAAATGTGTGGATAATCCAGCTTCTCTGAAAGCGGGCTCATTGATCAGATGCAGCAGAAAATCACGGTTATCACTTAAGCCAGCCTGTTGATAGTCAGACAAAGCCCGGGACATTTTATCAATAGCAGATTCACGATTTTCAGCCAAGACTACCAGTTTTGCCAGCATCGGATCATAGTGACTGGAAATATAATCTCCCTGTCGTATACCTGTATCGATGCGGACGTGATCTACTGCTTGAGGCCATTGCAAGTTCATGATTTTCCCTGAAGAGGGTAAAAAATCATGATCGGGGCTTTCGGCATAAATGCGAGCTTCAAGGGCATGACCATGACATTGCAGCTGGTCCTGGGTCAGAGGTAAGGATGCACCTGCGGCAATAGCCAGTTGCCATTCAACCAGATCCTGTCCGGTAATTGCCTCAGTGACCGGATGCTCGACCTGAAGTCGTGTATTCATTTCCATAAAGTAGAAACGTTCACCGTCGACCAGGAACTCAACCGTACCGGCTCCGCGATACTGTATCGCCTTACCCGCTGAGACTGCTGCCTCTCCCATACTTTTTCGCATGGCATCGGAAAGATCAGGTGCGGGGGCTTCTTCGATGACTTTCTGATGACGTCGCTGCAAGGAGCAGTCACGATCGAAGAGATAAACACCTTCATTGTTATGATCGAAAAAGATCTGAACTTCTACATGGCGAGGTTGGGTGATATACGACTCCAGAAGTAAGTGGTCATCGGCAAAACTTTTCAGGGCCTCTCTTCGGGCCGCCTGAAGGCCTTCCTGTAACTGGTCGTGATGCTCAATAATTCTCATGCCCTTGCCGCCGCCACCCAAGGCGGCTTTGACCATCAGGGGGTAACCGATGCGCTCCGCCTCCAGGTTCAGGGTTTCATCAGACTGATCGGAACCGTGGTAACCGGGACAAATAGGAACACCGGCTTTTTCCATCAGGGTTTTGGCTTCACTTTTTGAACCCATTGCTCTGATGGCTTCGTGCCCGGGTCCAATGAAGTGAATGCCGGCGTCATGACATGCGAGGGCAAAGTCGGCATTCTCAGACAGAAACCCATAGCCGGGATGTACTGCCTGGGCACCGGATTGTTTTGCTACTTCAATCAGTTTGTCGCTGCACAGGTAGCTTTTCTGTGCAGGTGAAGGGCCAATATAATAAGCCTCATCGGCCAGGGTTTTGTGAAGGGCCTGGTAATCCGCATCAGAGTAGACTGCGACTGTTCTGACTCCCAGTTTTCTGGCGGTTCTTATTACCCTGCAGGCGATTTCACCCCGGTTGGCAATGAGGATTTTATGGAAATGCTTTACATTCTGGAGACTGTTGTCCGAGTTCATGGCTGTATTCTTGCTCATGGCTGTCTCCATGAAGGTTTGCGTTTTTCAAGGAATGATGCCAGACCTTCCTGACCTTCCGGAGAAACTCTGATCCGGGCTATCTCCCGGCAAGCCAGTTCAACAAATTCATCATCAATGGGCCTGTTATGAACACTGTGCAGCATGCTTTTTGCCAGTCGGGTCGCTGCCGGAGCATTCCCCAGAAGCTGTTGGGTCAGTTCATCGGCTTTGGCATCAAGTTCTGATTCAGGCGCCAGTTCATGCAGCAATTCCAACTCAAGTGCTTTTTCTCCGGAAAAGACTTCCGCACTGAGGAAGTAACGACGAGCTTGACGGGTGCCAATGGCCTGGACAACGTATGCGCTGATGACGGCTGGAATCAGGCCAATCCTGACCTCACTCAGGCTGAATCGGGTGTTGTCAGCGCCAACTGCGATATCACAGGCACAAATCAGTCCTATGGCACCACCGAATGCAGCACCCTGAACCACCGCCATAGTTGGTGCAGGAAAGTGATTCAGGGTGTAGAGCAGTTCTGATAGTGTGCGTGCGTCGTCGTAGTTTTCCTGCTCACTGAGATGAATGGCGTTCTTCATCCAGTTAAGGTCACCTCCGGCAGAAAAATGTTTGCCGGAGCCCCTCAGTTGCAGGAGTCGAGTCTCTTCGCCAGACAGCTGTTTCAGGGCATCAATCAGTTCGCTGATCAGTTCCGCATTAAAGGCATTGCCCACTTCCGGACGATTCATGGTAATGGTGGCAACACCATTGCCGCTGGTTTCGATAATGAGAGAGTTGCTCATGGTATTACTTCCCTGGCTCACATTCTGAACACGCCGAAGCGAGTCTCTTCAATGGGCGCATTGAGGGTTGCAGAAAGGCTCTGTCCCAGAATGTCACGGGTATTGACGGGGTCAATAATGCCGTCGTCCCAGAGCCGGGCACTGGCATAAATCGGGTTGCCCTTTTGGTCATAGGTTTCGATGACCGGTGTTTTTATGGCGGCCTCTTCGTCAGCAGAAAGAGTTTTTCCTTTTCGGGCCAGGCTGTCTTTTTTAACCTGGGCCAGAACTTCGGCGGCCTGTTCACCGCCCATGACCGAAATTCTTGCATTGGGCCAGGTCCATAGAAATCTTGGATCATAAGCCCGGCCACACATACCGTAGTTGCCAGCACCAAAACTGCCGCCAATGATGACGGTGAGCTTTGGCACGGTTGCACAGGCTACTGCATTCACCATTTTGGCGCCGTCTTTCGCTATGCCTCCAGCTTCATATTTTGAACCCACCATAAAGCCTGTGATGTTTTGCAGGAAAATCAAAGGTATACGTCTTTGACAGCATAATTCAATAAAGTGAGCCCCTTTTTGGGCTGATTCCGAGAAAAGAACACCGTTGTTAGCCAAAATACCGACCGGGTGACCATGAATTCTGGCAAAGCCGCAGACCAGAGTGTTGCCATAGCGGGCCTTGAATTCATCAAATTCGGAGCCATCGACGATTCGGGCAATGACTTCTCGAACGTCATAATTCTGTTTCAGATCAGAAGGGATAAGGCCATAGAGCTCGCCAGGATCATAGACTGGAGGAACAGGCTTTTCTAATGCAACGGAGTGTTTTTTCTTTTTGTTCAATCTGCCAATGGCGTGTCTCACAAGTTCAAGCGCATGGGCATCATTTTCGGCCATGTGGTCAGCCACCCCGGATTGTTCACAATGAACTCTGGCTCCACCCAGTTCTTCTGCCGTGACCTCTTCACCGGTAGCGGCTTTGACCAGCGGTGGTCCTGCCAGAAAAATGGTGCCCTGATTTCTGACGATAATGGTTTCGTCTGCCATAGCCGGCACATAGGCTCCTCCCGCCGTACAGGAGCCCATAACCGCTGCAATCTGGGGGATTCCTTTGGCAGACATATTGGCCTGGTTAAAGAAGATGCGACCGAAGTGTTCTCTGTCTGGAAATACTTCATCCTGATAGGGAAGGTTGGCCCCTCCGGAATCCACCAGGTAAATGCAGGGAAGATGATTTTGTTCAGCTATGGTTTGGGCGCGCAGGTGCTTTTTTACTGTAAGCGGGAAGTAGCTGCCGCCTTTCACAGTAGCATCGTTGGCCAGGATCATACATTCGATGCCAGCAACAAAACCTATACCTGCAACAACACCGGCGCAGGGAGCGTCATTATCATAGATGTCTGTGGCGGCAAAACGGCCTATTTCAAGAAAGGGAGAATTGGGATCAAGCAACTGGGCAATACGATCCCTGGCTAATAGTTTACCTCGGGCAATATGGTTTTCTCTGGATCTTTGACTGCCGCCCCGGGCAATGGTCTCAAAGCGTGTATTGATCTGGTCTACCAGGGCCTGCATATGTCGCCGGTTCTTGTGGAATTCGGGACTGTCGGGTGCCACTTTTGAAGATAATACGGGCATATTGATCGCCTCTGATGAAGCCGTTTCGTTTGCACATAGTCTTGCAGCGTTGCGATAGAGGTCAGATCACATCCAGCATGCCAAGGCCATGGCTGTTTGAGAGCTTATTATTCTTGTTATGGCAGCATGGTTCCCTGAAGGGGCAATACTGCGTGTCGCTGTTAGCATGACTCCTGGAACAGCTCCCTGCCAATCAGCATACGACGGATTTCTGATGTACCAGCACCTATCTCATAAAGTTTGGCGTCTCTGAGCAGGCGACCTGTCGGGTATTCATTGATGTAGCCATTGCCTCCCAGAATCTGAATGGCGTCCAGTGCCATCTGAGTAGCTCGCTCAGCACAATAAAGAATGACACCGGCTGCGTCTTTTCGGGTACTTTCACCACGATCGCAGGCTGCTGCAACCGCATAAAGGTAAGCTTTACTGGCATTCATCTGGCTGTACATGTCAGCCACTTTGCTCTGAATCAACTGAAATTCACCAATGGATTTGCCAAACTGTTTACGATCGTGGATGTAGGGGATCACGATATCCATACAGGCTTGCATAATGCCGGTCGGGCCACCGGACAGAACGACCCTTTCATAGTCCAGACCACTCATGAGTACAGCTACCCCTTCATTGACGTTGCCCAGTACATTTTCTGCAGGCACTTCGCAATCTTCAAACACCAGCTCACAGGTGTTCGAGCCTCTCATGCCCAGTTTGTCCAGTTTTTGTGCGCGGGAGAAACCCCTGGCGTCTCGTTCAACGATGAATGCGGTGATTCCCCGGGAACCTTTTTTGGGTTCGGTTTTGGCGTAAATGACGTAAATGTGGGCATCAGGGCCATTGGTGATCCACATTTTATTGCCATTCAGAATATATCTGTCGCCTTTTTTTTCGGCTTTCAGTTTCATACTGATAACATCAGACCCAGCGTTGGGTTCGCTCATGGCCAGAGCACCGATGTGCTCACCACTAATCAACTTGGGAAGGTATTTCTGCTTCTGTGCTCTGTTGCCGTTGCGACAGATCTGGTTTACGCACAGATTGGAGTGTGCGCCATAACTGAGTGCAACGGAGGCGGAAGCGCGGCTGATCTCTTCCATAGCGATGACATGCGCGAGATAACCCATGCCAGAGCCGCCAAACTCTTCTTCTGCTGTTATACCGAGCAAACCCATCTCTCCGAACTTCTGCCAGAGGTGCATGGGGAACTGGTTGCTCCTGTCGATTTCCTGTGCGAGTGGAGCAATTTCATGATCGCAAAACTGTCTGACCTGCTCTCTCAGCAGATCATTGGTTTCACCCAGATTGAAGTTGAATGTCAGGTAACTCATTGAAAGCATCTTTGTTTAAATTGTTCTTAGACTATAGGCATTGATTGGCTAAAGCATTTCAATTTGTGGCTACAGTCCCGAAGATCTTTCTGTACATCCATCTAAACGTCAGTTATCGGATAAATAACTTCAGAATATAATCTTAGTGTTCCACTTCTTGGAGTCAACGTAAATGCTTATTGTTGAAAGTTGAATACAGGGATTAAGGTGGGACCCGGATTTTTTGCCCATTCCAGCAGACGTTCTTATGTCCACCCATTTTGCTTGCAATGTCCTTAAGGCACATGTAATTGGTCTTTCCTTTGCAGTTCAGTGATTCTCAGCTGATGAGATGCATTGATGGTCAACACATGTCGGCCATCGCTGCTGATGGTGGCTAACACGATCCTCGACTTGCGCCGAATAGTGGCTTTTTTGACCCAGGACCCATCGCCTCCGAGACCATAAATTTGAGCCTCTTTGTCTTTGTTGGCGATCGTCAATACATGGCAACCATCGGCACTAAAGGTGGCTGATCGGACCCAGCCCTTGTGGGTAATGGTGATTTTTTTTGCCCATGATCCGGGCGCCTTCTGGCCATAGATTGTCGCCGTGTGATCATCACTGGCGGTCACTAGATGACGGCCATCGGCGCTGAAGTCAGCTGATGTGACTGCCCCCTGTTGTTCAATGGTGGCTTCTTCTTCCCATGATCCGGGCGCCTTCCGGACATAGATTTTCGCCTTGCGATCAGCGCTGGCAGTCACCACACGGTTGCTATCGCTACTGAAGTTGGCTGAGTAGACCTTATCACGATGAGAAATCGTGGTTATTGCTTTCCATGATCCATCGTCCAGCAGGTCATAGATTTTTGCCGTACCATCCACGCTGGCGGTTGCCAGATGGTGGCCATCCGTGCTGAAGGTGGCAGAGCGGACATTATCCTCATGGTGAATGGCGGTTTTTACTTTCCATGATCCATCCTCTTCCTGACCATAGATTGTTATGGTGTTATCTGAATCGATAACTAACAGATGTCCGCCATCGAAGCTTAAACTGGCTGACACGATCGAACCATTATGGTTAATAGTGGCTTTTTGTTCCCAGGATCCATAGGTCTCCTGTCCATTGATTTTCACCACTCCATCCGAACTGGCGGTCATTACAAGGTGATCATCGGCGCTGAAGGTGGCAGAGAGGACAACACCTTTATGGCGAATAGTGACTATTTCTTGCCATGATCCATCGTCACCCTGACCACAGATTTTCGCTTTGCCATCATGAATACCGGCGCTCACCACATGACGACTATCGTGACTGAAGATGGCGAATCTGAGCCAGCAGTCATGGGGGATTTTGGCTTCTTGTACCCATGACCCATTGATCTTCTGGCCATAGATTATCGCCTTTTTATCCATACCGGTGCTCACCAGATGGTAGCCATCGGCGCTGAAGGTAGCCTTGCAGATTGTATTACTATGGCTAAATTTGTTTTTTTCCACTAATTCAAATTTTTCACATTGAGACATCAGTTTACTGTTGGTGAAAAGAAGGTCGGCAGGAAAATGAGTCATATTTCGTTGTTCTATAAGTGACTTGATGGTGTCCTCATATGCGAACGGCTGCAGCCAATGACGGAGTTTTTCCTCATCTTTTTTTGTCGTAGCAATGGTATTGAGTTGATATTGGTGTGGTGAAGGAAACCGGCGATACCAGGCTCTTTCCACAGTCTTATTTGTTTTAATAAATGTGTGAAAATGTTTGCATACCATTGCTAAACCGGTGACCTCTCGAAAATTTAAATGGCCAATAATCATCAATGTTGGTATGCGGGGCAAACTGAGGAATAAAGATTCATTTTTGTCACACACAGTGACGTTCCTACCTGCACTTATACCCCTTGGCGCTTCCTCTGATCGGGATTGCTTAAGTATATGTGAGAGTGAATCGTTAATGCTGGGATTTCTTTCTACAGGGGAAAACATGTCTGGTTACTCCATAGTCAGTTTGTATTCTCTCCTTGAGAGGCTTTTCAAAATTGATTAATGAAGGTTGGAAACGGTTTTAGAATGAAAGTTCATAACATTAAGGTAAGTGAAGCTAACTAAATTGCGAATAAGTCCCTCTAATCTACAATAATCTCTTCCAAACCAGGGAGCTGGCTTGGCTGTCCTTCACCCTGCCCATAGCATTCAGGAGAACGCAGGCTGACAAGGAACACCCTCTTCGGGACAGGGAGAATGGAAGCCATTTTTTAACCGGTGCAGCGGAATTAAGACTTCAGCTCTCACTGGGGTTCGCCCTCAAAGACTACAGGTGTTAAGCTTGCGTTCAATTTAAGAAGCTTTAAATACTGCTATTAAACGGCATTGAACAGGAAGTGCTGCCAGTGTCTCATCATTGAGAACGGCAAAAGGGTTTTATGATCGGCATTTCTCTGCCAGACAACGTAGGCGGTCTACGACAGCGGGCAGCCTTTATAACTGAGTTGGCTCGTTCTTTTTGAATGATATTAAAGTGAGTAATTAAGCTAGATAGCTTAACCTTTGTGGCAACACTATGAATGCAATTATACGTCTGACAGACGCTAAGGAAGCACTGATAAGAGCAGCGGAAAAGCTGATAGCCGAAAGAGGGCTCGATGCTGTTTCGGATCGTGAAATAGCCAGAGCTGCAGGACAGAAGAATAACTCTGCTGTTCAGTACCATTTTGGTGACCGGGCCGGATTGATTAATGCAATTCTGGATTTCCGGATGATCCCTCTCAACCAAAAACGTCACGAGATGCTGGATGAACTCCTTAACCGCAAGGAACCTCCAACAACCAGAGATTTAGTTAAGGTTCTATTGCTTCCCTACATGGAAAACCTTACAGGCTCAAGAGAAGATAGCTCCTATACCAGTCTGGTCAGTCAGCTGTTCCAGCGTGGCAATCAACAGATCGTTGCCATGGATACCCCCAGAAGCAGCTCTCTGGTTCGTATGACTGAAGCATTTGCTACCACCTTGCCACACTTGAGTGTCAAAGAGCGCCATGCCCGGCTCACTTTCCTGGGTTCCATGGTCGTTCACACGGTAGCTCGCTGGGATCAGCAGTGCCGTCTGGACCCTGAGACCTGGACACCGGAACATATTGTTCAGCAGACCCGGTTCCTCATTGAGTTTCTGGCAGGCGGGATGGATCAGGATGCTCTGCAGAGAGAGCCGAAATCAAGGCTCTGAGTTTCCCGTTTGGAAAGATGCTTCCTCAGAAGTTAAACAGGATTTTTCAAACTAAAAATGAATGTATATAAGTTCATAATGTGAACCTATGTCATAGTGAATGTATATGCATTCATAATTGATGAAAATGAATACTATTGGACAGCAATGTCGAGATCGCCGAAAAGCCAGGGATTGGAATCAGACCGAGGCTGCTAAACAGGCTAAAACCACCCGAAGTGTTATCTCAGCCATAGAAAACGATCGATATCGGGGAGCTTTGTGGGCTCTGAACAATTATCTTGGGTTGCTGGGCCTGGAGCTGACGGTTAAAGATGCTGAAAGACCCACATGGGATGATCTTGATGAGTTATTTAAATATGAATATTTCAGATCAAGACAAACTGGTGAGATTTGGCAAAGGTATTGGTGTTAAAAATCCTTCAAAACGATTGGAAGAGATGGCGGGCATTGCCAGAGATTATATTAACGGCTTTGACCGGTGGGAGTCGTTTCCAGAACTCAGAACTGCCTTGGAGAAGTCCATTGCCAGAGCTATGTCGGTAGCCGGCTCTGGCGTTAGATACAACGTCAAAAGGACTAAAAAGAGAAAGACTGATCGTTATCTGTGAGGCAGGCATTCAGATCACTCAAATTCTGTCTGAGATTAAACCGGCTCAGATAATATCAATATCCGCTACACAATCGAAAATATGGTTGGGCTTGTAAGGAACCTGATCGATATCGGCAAGGCGGGACACACCGGATAAAACCAGAATGGTTTCAAGGCCCGCCTGAAAGCCTGCAAGAATATCAGTGCGCAGGTTGTCACCCACAATAACAGTGTTGTCTGAGTGTGACCCCATCCTGTTCAGGGCGGCACGGATAATCCAGGCACTGGGTTTACCTACGTAGAATGGCTTTTTGCCCGTAATCCGCTCAATAGGAGCACAGAGTGCGCCGCAGGCCGGAGACATATTGGGACCGTGGGTATCAGGGTTTGTGGCAATAAAGCGTGCCCCTTCAGAGACAAATCGGGCACCGGTGTGGATCATGTTCCAGTTATAGTTCCTGGTTTCACCCACGACGACAAAGTCCGGATTGATATCGGTAATGGTAAAGCCTGCCTTATACAGTTCGTGAATCAGGGCACCTTCGCCAATAACATAAGCTTTCTGACCTTCCTGTCGTTTAAGGAATTCTGCGGTGGCCATGGCGGAAGTGAAAAAGCAACTTTCCGGGATAGTGATACCAGCAGAAGCAAAGCGGTTTTGCAGATCTTTTTCGGTCTGGGAGGGGTAGTTGGTCAGCATGATCAGAGAGATGTCCCGCTCCTGCATGCTATGAATGAAATCATCAGCGCCAGGAATCAGGGTGTTGTCATGCAGAATTACGCCGTCAATGTCACAAATCACGCTTTTAGACATAATGCTACCTGATCAGTTTGGACAGTTAGAAGGGCATTATAAGGTGCTTGAAAGCCAGATAGCCAGATAGCTTTTCAGCGGGGAGTTTTACCTCCCCGTTATCGAATAGAATCTGGTCTCTTGCCCGCTACTTTTGCGACATTCTTTAGATCAGGGAACCATCCAGTGGGTTAAACGACTTCGACTGAGTAGCCAGACGAAAGCGGTACTGGCCAGTAAGGTCACAACAGTCCAGAAGGGAATCATGATAATGGCGCTGGCTGGGTAGAGGTCGTAGGCTCTTACGGGCCAGAGCAGAAGAGGATGTACCAGATAGATGCCCAGACTGTAACGGCTGAACATGGAAATAATGTTTTTGCTTCTACCCTGAATCCTGTCGCCATAGTGCTTGGCAAGACAGAAGACCATGGTCGCCACAAGAACGGTATTAATGGTTTTATAGGAGTTAAATCGACCAAAGCTGTACATTCCCTTTTCGGTGCTGAGCCAGAGCACACCACCTAAAGTAAGCACCAGTCCAAGAATACCGCCAAGAATAATCAATGGTTGATGTTTGCGGGTATCATACTTTGCAAGGCAATAACCCCAGATTAAATAACCCCCGTACAGGAGAGTATTGATATGCCAGAAAGTCTCGATCCTGATCAAATAACTCAATGTCAGCCATAACCAGACCCCGGCCATAAATTTAAGCAGATCATCGGGCATGATGTGAACGGCAGGCCTTAGAAAAGGAATAACAAGATAAAGAGGAATAAAATAGTAATAGAAGCCAAGGTGGTACCAGGTGCTTTTATAGGGAAGTTCTTTCAGGGTATCAATGGCCCTGGTCCACTGGTAATCAAAAGTGGGTGAGAGTCCTGCCAGAAAGGAATAAAACATGGCCCAGAAAAGGAAGGGCACCAGAACTTTCATCACCCGTCGTCTGAGGAAGTAATCCAGGTCAAAAGGGCGTTTGTCTGATAAAAACAACATGCCGGTGATCATGATAAAAATAGGAACACACCAGCGGGAAAAACTGTTAAAAGTGACCGCTGTGAGCCAGTCCGACATCGGAATTTGCCCGTAAAGGTCACGATAGGGTCCCAATACGTGGATAATGATCACAGCTACTGCGGCCACAACTCGTAATAGATCCAGATAAAACACAGGTTCTCTTTTTGATGACATTGGCCTGATTCTTCTTGCTGGGTGACCGTATATTATGAAGTTTGCTTCATAGCTTATTCAGGGGGGAAACTACTTATTAAAGTTTGGGTGTAGTGATCCACCTCTGGAAAGGGATCATAAAAGTGATGCAGTAACCGTTTCCGATCCTGATACTCTTCTGACCCTCTGAAGCCTTCAGTGTGATCTTCCAGTGTTTCCCAGTTTACCAAAAGTAGATAACGGCTATCCTTCTCCAGACGTTTTTGTAGCTGATGGTAGAAGTAACCCTTTATGCTGGCAATGGTGTCCTGTGCCTGAGCAAAGGCTCGTTCAAACCCGACCTCCTGGCCCGGTTTTACATCCAGGATGGTTACTGCCAGTATTATTACTTCGCTGTCGTTCTGTTGCAGGGGAGACAAGCTCCGTCCCTTGAAAAAAGACTATCAGAATCCGTTACGGCGTGTCTGCGTTTCCAACTCTGGTTGGGTTGTGGTTTCAGAAAGTCAGTATAGGAGTCAATTCTGATTTAAAATAAATGCAGTTCCTGCCTGTGTTTTTTGAACAAAAGTTCAATTGTTAACAAACAGTTGTCGGGAATAGGGCATTGGCAAGTGCATTTCATTTCGATAAGTTAATAAAAGAGGGTCATGGATGAAAAAACGGGAGCTGAATTATGTATATTCTGCGACTGAATGCTGCCGGACAACCGGTGGAGTGGCTGACCTGGCAGGAGACAGTCTGTCTCTACTCGAGAGACCTGATCCGCTGGAGCCTTGGTGACATCATTTATCGGGTAAGAGGTGGCTATAACCGATGGCTTGGCGCCCAGACGGTCATTGAATTACCCAGCATCATTGCTTGTGGTGGTAAACGACTCTTCCCTGCCCGCACAAATCCAGCCTTAACTAACACTTCTCTTTTTGAACGTGATAATCACCAGTGCATGTATTGTGGCAAGTTCCTGGCACGCCGGTTTTTGACCCGTGACCATATTCTGCCTACCTCAAGGGGCGGACAAGACGACTGGATGAATGTGGTGGCTGCCTGCAAGCGATGCAATCAATTCAAAAGTGATCGTTTGCTGGATGAACTGGATATGACACTGGTGGCGCTACCCTATCGACCGAATGCCGCTGAATATCTGGCTTTAGTGAATAGCCACCGGATTTTGCCGGAGCAGGCGGATTATCTCAGCAGCCAGTTTTCTAAAAACTGTCGCTGGAGTCTTGATCCGGATCGTCTGGACAAAGAGCCTGCACAACTGATTGATGACTTCATTTAATGATTCTTCTCTTTTGTTATGTCTGTCATTGTCGAAAAGCATTTTGTAGACCTACCCTCGGGCAGAGGGAAAGTAAAGTCTGTGGAGGTAATGTAAGTCCTTTGTGCCATACCCATGAAGCAGAAACCTGTGTGAAATCGTGAGAGAGTAGCACCTGTAAAGGAATCCCCTGCTGATTTCTTTGAATCAGCGGGGGAGGATGTCAATAAGTGATCCCTCGCTATCACTTGAGCCTCTGCGTTTTCTGAGTCGTGCAGCAAAAGGCATCCTTGCCCTGATTGCCTGATTATGCGGATGATGCTGAAACCCTCCAGCATCTGGATCAGCAGCCAGGCCGCAGCGGGGGCAGGTATCGGTTTCTACACCGCAGGAATCGGTATTCTGGCCATGGAATTCTGCCGTCCGGCGCCTTTTGCAGAAGGATAGCGACTAACGCTCTAGCTACTACCTTGCAAGAATTTACGGAATTAGACGATACCCAATACCGTTCATGGTTGACTCGCTCAGCTCAGGAGATCCTCTACTGGACTGCCCTGCAACCCTACGAGGTCAGAGACAATCGTGCATTTGATCCTGGTTGTGAGTTCTACTCAGAGCACTTAAAGCAAACGGGGCATTTGGATAAAACACTCTACCCTGAAACTTTGCACCTAGCGGACGAGGAGAAAAAATTTCCCAGAGACTTCGATCAAGGCGATGATCAGCTTAATCTCAGGGCCGATAATGCCGTTTTACCTCTGGTCAGGGGACTTACGCTGCTGGCCAACCGGGGTAAGTTTAATCTGAACGTAAACACATTCAGGAAAACCATTGTTGTGACGACCTCTGTCCTTACTATACACGGTTTTAAAAAGTAATTCTGTCAGGCATATTGGGTACGGATCTGGATGAGTCATCGTATCAAGATGAACCTCGTAACCACAGAGATCACATGAGGAATCTCCCCGCATCACAAAGGGTATGTCTTCCAGCTTTTCACCTTTTCCGTTAAAAACGACGGGTAGTGCCATACGGCGATGTTCTGCTTCCGGAAATATAAGGAGAGACAGACTACCTTCAAAGGTATCAAATCTGAAATCTACAGAAAAACCATCGGAATAATCAGGGTTAACGCAGATAAACTTTATAGAGTGTTTTCCCCATACGTGTCCTCTTTTGGTTATTGATTCATAAAAAAGCTTTGAAATTTTGCAATAGTAGGTATCTTCTCCTGGCTTCTTAAACACTGGAATCGCCTCCTCTTTATCTTGACCCCAGAGCCTAACAGGCTTCTGCTCAGTTCTGTCATAAAATAAGGCATCATCCTGATTCAGTCGTATACTGGCAAGGCAGTTTTTCCTGTGCCTGCTCATTTTCGTCAAAGCTACCTGTTGGTGGCATATTTGGCACTTAACTTTGTTATAACGGCATTTTAACAAGTGTGTCGGCATCAGGGCAGACTGATGTTGAAAAGAACAGCCATCATCTCTGTTAGGGCAGAAACCGATTTTAGAGCATTTGCTTAAATGTTCCCGTATATCCATCACATTTTGATTCAACCCTATGCGTACGTTACAAAAACGGCATTTGGCGCTTTGTTCATCAGTACTTCTGACACACTGCAAGTATGCCGAATCAAGATTTTTCTCTCTGGAATTGAAAAAAGCATACGACGGGTGATGACTGGTCACGTCTGTGTTATCCCGTCCAGAATGAACACTGGCTGACTGTTCGGGCCTGTTTTGAAGTGCCTCGAAGACCCGGGTAAATGCGCCTGCCAGTTGCAGGTGTTCGGGATCATTAATCTGCCGGCAGATATGAAGAAATTGCTCGACCCTGTCTTTATCTTCTGCCATTACAGGCACACCATAAAATAACACGCTCCCCGGAGGCATCGCCTGCTCTTCCTCTTCTTGGTTCATAGTCACTGATCGATCTTCGGATGAACCGGGGGTATGCTGCTCTTTGATATGGTTCTTTATGAATGCCAGCGGGCAACTGTGCCCACAGCCTAACGGACATTGGAACATGACAACTGCGGCAGCGTCTTCATAGTTGAATGAATGATTATGCATTTTCTCACTGCAAGTAATGCATTCTTTGATGTTTCTCACTTTTGCTTTAGTCATTTCGTCAAAACAGTCAATGCAGACACTGTGAGGAACACTCGAAGTGCAGGCTTTCGCTTCTCCGGTAATGAACTCAGTGCAAACCGGACAATACAAATGTTGCTGGTTGCCATTAAGAAAAGCGGTAGCGTATAACGGAATGGGCGTTTCATCGCGGTTTTCCGGAGGTTGATAATCGTAAATAGCGTCAACTTTCTGCCGGTTTATCTGTGCTTGCCTCCCATCCTTTTCGGTAGACGCTGTTCCGGGTTCCCGGGTTTGTTCTGAGTAATGCATTGCATGAGCTTCAGATCGAGTCGATCTGTCATTTCCTTCATTATTCCCGCCTTCAGGATTTACAGGTCTTTGAGCACCAGAACCGTTACTGGCATCACGTTCAGACCTCTCATAGGGATGAAAAGGCTTCTTGCGAACCCAGCGGTTACATTCATGCCAGCCGCCACCTGCGGGGAGCGATGGCCCGAAAATCTCCGGATACAGTGACTCAAGAAAGCTCTGGCTATAAAGACTTAACCTTAAGTGGGCTTCGAATCTGCTGATGGATAACAGCTTGCCGTTGCGCTGGATGATGTATGAAAGTTGTCCATTACTGTCCTGTACCAGAAAGGCTGTCCCGTGAATGAATGCCAGAAATCTTAATAACGGATCATCGGACAGTGCGTTCTGTATCAGCCTATTAGTCCATCTCAAGACAGACCTGACACCATCGGTATTCCTGTGAACAGACTCAGCCGCAATGAGTTGCGGCCAGTTTTCATCGGACATATCGCTGACTTTGGCCACGGCAGGAAACTCCGAAGGCGCAAGAACCAGCGATTCTTCCTGATTAAGCCTTAGCCACATTGAATCCTGGAATAAAACCGACAGGCCGGATTCAGCATAACGGATTGACAGGGGGTAGGGGGCAGGCAGGAGATGGGTTAACGGGTTTTGTACTGCGTCAAGGTCATTGCTATCAGATCTATCCAGTCCATTACCTGCAAAAAGATGGGTGAAATTAAAGGGTGTGGGTAAATCAGAATTATTCCTCAGTGATGGTGGCAGGCTGTTTTCAGGGTCTTCCGGGTCGATGTCTGGTGGAATGTCTTGTATGGTAACACCCTGAATAACCCAGTGCTCGTGACAATGTCCCGTTGGGTCAATGTATCTTACCGCACTGGGCAGATGACGGGGCTCCAGATCCAAAGGTTCATTATTGCCTGAAGATTGCCAGATATGGCCTTCAGCCAGGGCGATTTGTAGCTTTATCTGGTGGTATTGCGGCGCAACGACTGAAACGGTGGTATCAAAAGAGCATGAAATGTTTCCGGGATGATGTGATGGTTGCGGTGGCGGATTCAGGTCAGGCAATGGGCTCTTTGCTTCGGGCATATTCCGGTAAACAGTGGCCAGCAAGGGGAACAGCGAACTTAATGACATGGGCTCAGAGAGACTATTCTCGGCCACTGCCTGGGGTATTGTTGCCACTTGAATCGCAAGACAGAAAAAAAGAAGTCCGTAAGCACCCAGTGAATAATAAGTTTTTTTCATGCCACCCTGAAATCCGTCATTCACCCTGCCAGTCAGGAATAAATTGTCTGGTCTGTGTGAACAAGTATAAAAATTATTGTTGATAGACTGTCCGTTTTGCCAATCCCATACTTTTCGTCCAATCGGTTGTCCGGCGCACCCAATCCAGAACAAATTCGATGCTGCATAGCAGGATAGACCATCAGACAGAGGGTTATTTATCTTTGGCAGGCTTCAGCTAATCAAATACGCAGAATCAGTAGCAATGACAGCTTGTTTGCACTGCTCTATGTAACATAGGTCTGGCCAACAAGCTTTTTTTAATCCGGCGATTTTTTTTGAACTTTGGTCTACTAAACGGGTCTTACTAGTAAACCTTCTCTGGTTGGGCTCATCTTCGTCGGCTCATCCTCGTCAAGATTAAGGACAATTAAAGGCAGGAAAAAAATAATGGAAGCATCATTTCAAAAATCATGTACTAATGTACAAAGTTCCTCTACTAGCATTGCTAAAGCCAGTGTTACAGAAACAGAAGATGCTACATCAACGCAGCGCATTGTTGCCGGCAGAGCCGTTAGCGCTCTCAGCGGTAAGCCATTCAGAGTCAGTCTCGATGATTTCACAACCGATTCTGTAACAGGACAAAAAGATCAAAAAGAGATCGGAATTTCCTCCAGAGCCGTTGCTTTAGATCCGGATACCTCTGAAGCCTCTCAGCGCAAACACAAACGGCTCTTTACCGATGCCGGAGATATTGCTCTTAGGGTAAAACCTAAAGCATCATTACCCAGATCTTTAACAAAGTTTAAAGCCAATCCGGGTGGCAACACGGCTATCTTAAACCAAAAACAAGTCGAGCTGATTCAAAAAGTCTTTGATGGTCGAAGCCATGAACTCTCAGAAGAGGAATTTAAGAGCGTTATCGACTATTTTTCACGAAAAAATTTTAGAGATTACGTACCCCAAGCTTATTTAGAATCACCCGCCTTGATGAAAGAATTTTTAAGGAATGGTATTTTGAAAGTTTATGAAATACCAAAGAATAAACTGACTAAAGATATACTCTTGTCCAAGAGTAGTTTTGGTATTGGTTGTTGTGACTTCGATGAACTACCAGACGAATTGAAAACAGATTTTGATTTCCTTATTGAATATTCAGCCCGTAAAGGTATTCCCTTTGGTACACCACCGGAACTGGCTGTTCTTATTTATGATCATCTGGACATCACAGAGAAAATAAAATCTCTCAATCAACTTCCAGACAGCTTTAAAAATAAAAATGATGATTTTTACGATGAACTCATTCATTCAGGAAAGATAGCGCTTGAAGACCTTCCAGAACACGTCAAGAGCAAAAACAAAGAATACTGTCTTTCGCAATTATCAAAAGGCCTGTGTGAATTATCAGAAGTTCCGGTTCATTTGTTGACGAAAGAATCCATTCTGGACTCGATCAAGGGTATATATTACGGGCGTAACTTTAGTAGAGTTTTTTTTGATGAATACAAGGTTTTTATCAAGGACTCTGTATTTTTTGAAGAAGTACTGGTCAGGGCTGTAACAGCTGATTTGGAAAGTGTTGATAAATATAATGCTTCATTGAAATATTCTTCAGGGGAATTATGTATGATGCAAGCATATGATTACGCCTCAAAAAGATATAAGTCAGACGCAAATTAAATTTCAACTGCCCAATACTTCGGCATTCGAATTGCTGGTAGCTGCTCACGCATTTGGTTTTAAACCTGCGGATCCAGCCTCCGGTCGTCAGTTACAGTCAGAGTTTGCCCATTCCGGTGAAACAGGCTTTCAATGGGTTTATTCTGGTCAGGATCCGCTATCACTGTTCGAAAAAGAGGGCACCATTGTTGGTGGTCGTACACTGGCAATACCTAATGGTGAAGAGGTTGATTACTATAAGTTCCATCGGGTCGGAGAGTGCATGTCTACTTTGGCAGAAGAAGGCATTATGCATAAATTTATTGCCAAAAGTGACCGCTTTAAAAGCCAGAAACCCCGTTTTGGCCAGTATCTTGCTGTACTGGAAAAGGATCTCCCTGAGAAGACACGAGGTTTCACTGACCGCTTGCAAGTCATCAATGTTGATGGTGAAAGAGCCGTACTGGTCTATCACTTCAAAGCGACAAACGACTATGGTGTATACGCTTACACTCCTGATGAAAAAAACACTCCTTATGTGACTGCTGAGCGAGGTCTATTGAATGGCATTCATGATATTGGCTTACTGAATGGCCAGTTTGGCATTATGCCTTCGTCAACGATACCCTCATTTCACGATACCGGACGTCGTTGGGTGTTTCTGAGTCCGTTGTTGGGGAACTCGAAATATTTTGCCCTCCCATTACCCGGAAAATTTGAAAGCTGGATCGAAGCTATTGAACGTCCTGATTTTGGCTGGGCTGGTCTGCGGGATTGGGGTGATGTGGAGTTTTATGGCTCTATGAAAAGTGGCCTGGCCGCCGCAGACTCTAAATCGGCGGGTTATACTCCAGAAGTTATGCAACGATTAAGCTTCGCCAATGCCCTGTGCGAAAACCTGCTGGCGGCTGTGTTATTAAGATCACGCTTGCGTCGGAACTCCCCGGATTATCATTATCAAAAACAATCGGCATTGAAAGAGACAGAAAACTTTATTGAACAGCTACTGAACGAATACCTGTCGGGCCTGTTTGCAAAAGAAAAAGAATTACAGCCCAAGGCAAGATTGCAAGAGTTCATGCAGTTAAACGATACCAAATACCGTTCATGGCTGACTCGGACAGCTCAGGAGATCCTGTACTGGACGGCCCTGCAACCTCATGAGGTCAAAGACCCCAGTGCATTTCCCTTTTCTGATGAGTGTTACTCGGAACACTTAAAGAAAAATGGACATCTTGATGAAATGTTGTACTCGAAATTGCATCCTGTGGACGCGCAGAAAAAATTCCCCGGAGACTTTTACAAAGCCAATGGTCAGCCCAATCTCGGAGCCGTTAACGGTGTTTTTCCTCTGGTCAGTCTGACCAAGGGGCTTACGCTGTTGGCCGCCAATATTTTTGCATTCTCAGATCAATACTCCGAGGATGATAATTTGGCCTAGTGCAGCCAAGCCTTGATATCCATACAGCCCACTCGTTCCGATACTCTGTGGTCGTCATTCCCGCGAAGGCGGGAATCCAGCGCCAACAGCGGGTCTCTGCCTTCACGCGGATGAAAAGGCCAGGGGGGCACCGGGCAGTATGGTTCTGGTGATGAGTCTGTGTGGATTCCCGCCTTCGCGGGAATGACGGGAGTGAGGCCGGAAATGAAGGGAGGTGAACCAGGGTTTTGCGACACCCTTTGTTGCGTGGGAACGAGGGGTGTATGGATATCAGAGCTTAGCTGCACTAGTCTAAGTTGTAGATAAGCAAATGGTGATTTACCAGGACCTTTCTACAGCAGTCCAGACAAAGAAATACGACTGGATACCCTGAAGAATGTTTCCCGTGCCGAGCAACTGATTGATGATTTCAAAGGGGGTGATCAGTCCACCAATGATGAGCTGACCATAGCGATCTCGGTGGATATGCTGGATACCGGAATTGATGTACCGGAAATAGTGAACCCGGTCTTTGCCAAACCCATCAAATCCAAAGTGAAATTCTGGCAGATGATTGAGCGGGGAACCCGGTTCTGTGAAAACCTGTATGGTCTGGGTAAGCATAAAGAAAAGTTCCGGATCTTCGACCACTGGGGCAACTTTGAATACTTTGAAGAAGACCCCGGAGAAGGCGAAGTCAGCCAAAGCAAATCATTGGCCCAAAAACGTCTTGAAGCCTGGATTGAACTGGGCAAAGCCGCTCAGAAAAAGTTTGAACAGGGCAGCCTGAAAACCATCGCCAGGCAATTAGTTCGCACCACAAACCCGGCAGCAACTTCAGGATGAAACAGGCCCTCTAATGCAATGGCTGGATATCCGGGGGCAGGGCATCATTCGAAACAAGGCTCAGTATTACTCACGATTACAAGCATTGAGATAGCAAAAGGAGACTGGGAAAGCTGGTTACTGTTCATACTTGAAGCAGTGTTAGAAACGTCGCAAGAAGCCACAGCCCTGATGGGTGAAATAAAAGTCCAGATGCAGGTTATACTAGCCGAATTTCCAGCTTTTTACCCAGGGCAGCAGCAAAGCGCTCAAGTGTGGAGAGTTTTACATCCTCAGAATTGTTTTCGATACGGGATATCGCGCTTTTATGGGTTTGAAGCTTTTGTGCCAGCTGGAGCTGGGTCAACCCTGCTTCTTTTCTGGCCTCCTTGAGCAATACTCCAAACTTGAACGACTCATAGTCCTCATCATAACCGTCGGAAAATTCCGGGTCTCGGGCTTTCCTATCTTGAATGTATTGATCCAGATCACTCATGGTATCCTCCTGTTCAGATAATCCCTGCGACGCTTTTCTGCCAGCTTGATGGCTTTTGACGGTGTCTTCTGTGTCTTTTTTTGAAAAGCGTGATTTAATACGATCAGGCTGCTTCCGTCAAAGAAACCCAGCAGACGAAATATATCACTTCCAGATTGAACCCTAACCTCCCAGATTTCCTCAGTGCTAACCAAATTTTTAAAATAACTGCTTGGTACTTTCTCCTGCTCCTGAACCAGCTTCAGAACCCAGGTAACTTTTCGAGCCTGCTGGCTGCTCAGGGTATTCAGAAAATCAGCAACAGGCGTTTTGCCGTCTTCCGTTGTATAGAAACTGATTACACGCATGGTCACAGGTTAACACAGGTGTAAACTTTTTCCAGCCGGGTTCTGGTAGAAAATTCGGGTTCTGCCAGCCAGTAAAGGATATAATCAGCGATATTTTTTTGACTCGTTCCCACGGTCCAGTGGGTGTCGCAAAACTCTCTCCGGCGTGGGAACGCGTTGACTCCCGTCATTGCCGGCTTCATTCTCGTCATTCCCGGCTTCATTCTCGTCATTCCCGCGAAGGCGGGAATCCACACTAACTCTCCACCAGAACCATACTGCCCGGTGTCCCCCTGGCCTTGTCATCCCCGAGAAGGCAGAGATCCACCGTTGGCGCTGGATTCCCGCCTTCGCGGGAATGACGACTTCAGAGCGTGAGAACGAGCTGTTGAAGTTTTGCGACACCCTCTCCACCGTGGGAATGCACACCTCCCCAACATGTCAGGCACAGTAACTGAAAAGAGCCCATGGGTTCCAACGCAGGAACATGGGAACCAGACTGATGCTGAATCCAGAGCTCGTGCCCAAAGTGCATCCTTTGAAACTGATGCTCTGTTCAATGCCCTCAGCCAAAAGCCTTCGCCGTAGAACTGTTAACCGAACTGAATATTCATCCGATGGTGGCATGGTAACCGTGCCACCATGCAATCTATCATCGCTTCTTTCAAAGACAAGGCTACAGCAGATATTTTTAACGGTAAGGCTTCCCGCCTGGCCCGCAAAGTCTGTCCACAGTCGTTTTGGCAAATCGCCGCAAGAAAGCTGGATCAGCTGGATTCTGTGCTAATCCTGGATGAACCACCGGGTAACTGTCGTGAAGCCTTGACCCGAGACCGGAAAGGGCGTGAAATTCGTATGATTTTTTTGCCGGAATCAAAAATATTGACTAGGCTCTTGCACTGATAGCGGTCACCATGAGTTGTTGATGCCTGTTTCAATGGTAAAAACAATAAAGACCATTATTTGTTTTCGTGCGTTCATCAATGATTGGATTTAAACAATCTCATGAGAAGATACGCATTATTTTTTATTTTTACCCTGCAGTTGTCCTGGGCAAGCATCAGCAATTCAGATACGGATAATCACGGTTATCGTGAAGCTGAAAGCGGGTTAAATGCACTTTCACCTTTTGATTTTGAGTTTCACATTGTGTCGCCATTGGGCTTCTTTTTCCGTCTTGGAGATGATTTTACTTATCGACGTTATGGCGATTATTTATCACTGAACGGTTTGCGCACACTGCCCACGCTGGCGTTTAACGCCATGATTTACTGGATGGTGAGTAAAACTACAGCCTCCGTACTGAGCCGCTGGACAGAAAACCCTTTGATGCTGCACACCGCTCAAGTCTTGTCCATGGCCATTTTGCCCGGTGTAAAAAGTGCCTTGTACACTTGGTATACCGGGACTCGTTTGGGATCAGAACAAATTCAGGTGGACCCTCCTCACATTCGCAAGCGATTTTACCTGGAGCTGATTTACCAGCAGCAAAGTCACCAGCAGACTTTGCGAATAACGCCATTCCCGTTGAACCCATCCATCAGCCCCTGGTTGGCCGAGACTCCATTAGCTGAGGGTTACTCCCCCTGGCTGGAGCTGTACGAGGCCAGTTCGCAACACGGTGTCGTTCATATTGATCTCTCATGGGTTTCACCCATGGCGGCAAATGCCATTCGCATTGATATTGACTATTCAGACAAAAGCAGGGAGTCAACTTTAGTCACACTGACCAACACTGGTAACTCAGAAAGTTTACCGGTGAGTATTGAGTCGTTGTTGCATAATGAGGCGAAAGATTTTGCCAATGGTTTTTCCATTGCCAGCCTGCTAAGCGATGCGGTCATTAAAAACACCATAGCTTTGATCCAAAATCCGGATTCGGCCTCAACCAACCTCCCTGTGTCACAGGTCGCTGGCAACGTTGAATTTGAGGCGGATGGTCATAGCGGTCAGCTCTCACTTTGTGGCGAGCAGCAACCCGAATGCAACAGCCATCTGCAATTGACCTATAAACTGTTTCCATACCCGCATTTTGGTATGACTTTGCAGGGGCAGCAGGACATCAAAACCAGCGTTGACGCGACCATTAAACAGCTGGCGAATGCCAACCGCGCTGAGCTGATTCTGCAACTGCTGGAAAAGGCGGTTCTACACTTTTTCATAGCCTCTTTTCAGCAAAACAATCAGGAGCCAGAGAATGCTGGCAAGCCTTATTTTCAGGCCTCCTCTCAACATAACGAAAGAAGCCTTAAAACGATCATAACCCCCCCTCACGATAAGCTTGCTAAAGCGTTGCAGCCAGTGGTTAAAACGTTGATGCCGGAAGGTGGTATCTGGAAATCAGGAAAGCTCTCCGACGTTCCACCGGTGCTGTGGGTACTGCATCCTGCGTTATTTAGAAGTTTTATGGTAAAGCCCGAAGTCTCATCATCCGGACCTTTAAAAAGGTTTAAGGTTAGTCCGGGTGTGAACACCGCTCTTCTTACCGGGAAACAAGTCGAGTTGATTCAAAAGGTCCTTGATGGCAAAGCCAGTGAAATCACAGAAGATGAGTTCGTGAACGTTATCGACTATTTTTCAATAATAAATTCCAGGCAATATGTGCCTGATGCTTATCTAGAATCACCCAGCCTTATGAAAGACTTTGTGAGGAATGGTGTTTTATGCGCTGACGAAATACCAGTAGATAAACTAACTAAAGATATACTTTTAGCTCAGAGCGATGGTATTCGTACCCTTACCCGCTATGATAAATTACCTGATGAATTGAAAAAAGATCTTGATTTTCTTATTGAATTTTCAGGGCGTTATGGCATTCCCTACAGCACACCAGCAAAATTGGCAATTTTTATTTATTGTCACTTGGACACCGTGGAAAAAATAGGGTCCTTGCATCGTCTTCCAGCCAGTTTTAAAAGTGACTACTTATACGACGAGCTCATTCGTTCAGGAATGATCGAGCTTGATTACCTTCCAGAACGCATTAAAAATAAAAACAAAGCCTTCTGCCTTTCACAATTGGCAAATGGCTTTTGTGAATTATCAGACGTTCCGATTCATTTTATGACAAAAGAATCCATCCTGAGTTCGATTAATAATGGTAAACATTTGCTTCGTAATTTTCGTAGAATTTGTTCCGATGAATACAAAATGTTCACCAGTGATCCTGTTTTTTATGAAGAACTACTGGTCAAGTTCGTCACAGTCGAATTGGGGATGTTGGATAAGTTCGATTCTGTATTATACTCTGATTTAAACGATTCCTGCTTGTGTGAGGTGCATAATTCTGCATTAAAAAGATATGAGGCAGATGGGGAAAAATTTGGTTTATTATTAAAAAAACTGACAAAAGCAAATCCTTTTATTTTGCTTTACACTGTAAATCTGGATGCTGCCTTGCTTCAGGAATTAATCGGCATAGCAAAGGAGTCATTATTAGACATATTAAGCAGGAGACCTAAAGTAAGTCATGGCTTATACCCTGGACTAATTGATGGTTTCTTTGACAAAGTGAATGCAGATGAAAGTTTTAAAGTCCGTGTCCTGAATATTGTTTCTCCTTATGTTCTTGCTCATATTGGGGAGTCTTTCAAACCCCGTATTCGTTTTCCAGAGCAAATCCTCAAGGAGCAAGATAAAATGGTGCTCAAATCCAGGCCCTTTCACAAGGGAAAAGAGCATCTTCTGTTCAGAAAGTTACGGCCTGTCGATCGTAGCATTGTAGTAGAATACATTGAACGACACAGGGAGTTTGTGTACTTTTTTAAAGACAAAGAATATCTCGAAAGTTGCTGCACTGACCCGATACTCCGGCAAAGACTCATATATACATTTGCACAAAGGCTTGTTGCCAATAAACATGATTTATTGCATGATTATAAGGATAATCTGCCCCGACAATTGCTGGATGATACTCTTGATTTTCTCAAAGATCCGGCACTTTTTTTCAAACTGGATTCTTCTGAAAAACTCACAGAACCCGTTAATCCTCTGGAATTTCAACTGCCCAATACTTCGGCATTCGAATTACTGGTGGCTCTTCACGCATTTGGTGTTCATTTTGCGGATCAAGATTCCACTCGACAATTAAAGTCAGAGTTCGTTCGTGCCGCTGAAACAGAGTTTCAACCGGTTTATCCTGGTCAACATCCGATAACACTGTTTGAGAAAGAAGGTACCATCGTTGGTGGACGTACACTGGCAATAGCCAATGGTGAAGAGGTTGATTACTATAAATTCCATCGGGTCGGAGAGTTGAAGACGGCCCTGGCGAAAGAAGGCATTATGCATCAATTTGCTGCCAAAAGTGACCGCTTTAAAAGTCAGAAACCCCGTTTTGGACAGTACCTTCTGGTGCTGGAAAAGGATCTTCCCAAGGGTACCCAAGGTTTCACTGATTGCTTACAAGCGAGCGATTTTGATGGTAAAAGAGCCAGTCTGGTTTATCACTTCAAGGCGGCAAACAACTTTGCTAAATACGCTCACACTCCTGATGTAACCGGAACCCCTTATGCGACAGCTGAGCAGGGCCTACTGAAGGGCATTCATGATATTGGCGTACTTAATGGCCAGTTTGGCATTATGCCTAAGTCCAGGTTACCGTCCTATCACGCTAGCCAACGTCCCTGGGTGTTCCTGAGTCCGTTGTTGGACGAGTCACTTTATTCTGTCTTCCCCTTACCCAGAGAGTTTACGGGCTGGATCGAAGCTATTGAACGTCCTGAATTCGGCTGGAATGGTTTAAGGGATTGGGGCAATATGGAGTCCTATGGCGCTGTGAAAAGTGGCCTGACTAAGAGAGACTTAAAAACTACGGATTATTCTCCGGAGGTTTTGCAACGGCTAAGCTTTGCCAATGCTATTTGCGAAAAATTGCTGTCAGCCGTGTTGTTGAGATCGCGCCTGCGTCGCAACTCCCCGGATTATCATTATCAAAATCTACAGGCAGTGAAAGAGACAGAAAACTTTATTGAACAGCTACTTAACGAATACCTTTCGGGTTTGTTTGCAAAAGAAAAAGAATTACAGCCCAAGTCAAGATTGCAGAAATTGATGCGACTTGACGATGCTAAATATCGTTCATGGTTGACTCGTACAGCCCAGGAGATTCTATACTGGACTGCCCTGCAACCTGATGAGGTCACAGACCCTTGTGCTTTTACCCCTTCTGGCGAGTGCTATTCAGAACATCTGAAACGCAGTGGACGCCTGGATAAAACACTGTACCCGAAACATTTACACCCCCTGGATGAGCATAAAAAATTTCCCAGAGATTTCCGCCTGGCTACTGGTCAGTCCATTCTTGGGGCCAGGCGCTCTGTTTTTCCCCTGATCAGTCTGGTTAAGGGGCTTACCCTGTTTGTTAGTAATATTTTTGCCTACGAAGACCAATATACCGAGGGTGCTGATTGGGAATAGCGTGGATATCCGCCATTGCATCCTGCATCCAGGGTTATTTAGATTATTTTGTGCCGTCCTGGCCCGGGCTGGGGTCTTTTTCCGACTCTGTGTTTTTTTGGAACTTCTGACAGAGCTAAAGCCGATGTTCCAGAAAATGCTAGAGAAAATCAGGGCAATATCTCCGGCAGAGTCGTCAGACCTGTCAGCGATGGAACGTTGGGCTTCAATCGAGAAGATTTCGAATCAGAACCCACAAAAGATCAAAAAGAGACCGGAATGTCCTCCAGAGTGGTTGTTTTAGATATAGATACCTGTGAAGCCAGTGTACGCAAAACAAAGCTGAACTTTAATGATGCTGTAGATATTGGTCTTTCGATAAAGTCCGAAGCATCAACACCCGGAACTTTAAAAAAGCTTAAAGCGAGCCCGGGCACGAGCAATGCTATCTTTACGGAAGAACAAGTCGAGCTGATTCAAAAGCTTATTGATGGTCGAGGCCATGAACTCACAGAAGGTCAATTCACTAAAATTATCAGCTTTATAAGACGACAAGACCTTAGCCGATTTTTGCCTCGAGCTTATCATCAGTCGCCAATTCTTATGAAAGAGTTTGTAAGACATGGTATTTTTGCGATTCAAGAACTACCAAAAAACAAGCTAACCAAGGGTATACTATTGGCCCAGCCTATGTATATACCTTTCCGATGTGGCCTCGATGATCTAACCGATGAATTGAAATGTGATATTAATTTTCTTATTGAGTATTCGAATCTGTATGGTATTCCCCAAGATACACCATTCAGTCTGGCCGTTTTTATTTATAGCCACTTGAATACCACAGCGAAAATGAAATCGCTGGAAAATCTTCCAGTCAGTTTCAAAGATGATGATTTTTATGATGAACTTATTCGCTCAGGAATGATAAGGCTTAAAGACCTTCCAGAATATATTAAAAGTAAAAACGAAGCTTATTGTCTGTCACAACTATCAAAGGGTTTGTGTGATTTGCCAGAGGTTCCGGCTCAGTTTTTGACAAAAGAAGTTATTTTGGATTCGCTCAGTAGCTGTAATTGGTATCATAATTTTGAGAGTATTTACTACCAGAAATGCAACCTGTTCACCAAGGATTCTGTCTTTTTTGAAGAAATCATGCTCAAGGTGGTAACTGCTGAATTGGAAACAAATAATCTTGTCGATGATGCCTATCGAAGGTCCCTGTTCAGGGTATATTCTCTTGCTTCGAAACTGTATGAAAATGACAAAAAAAAATTTGGTCTTTTATTAAAAAAACTGGTGAAAGTTAATCCTTTTGTATTGAATTCTATTGGGGGTTTTAAGGGTGAGCAGTTTCAGGAGTTAATCGATATAGCAAAGTATTCATTATTGGACATATTAAGTAGTAGGCCTGAAGTAAGCCAAGGTTTTAGTATTTTGGCTCTTTATGGTTTCTTTGAAATAGTTAATGCAGACAGCGCTTTTAAAACCCATGTTTTGAATGTTGTTTATCCTTATTTTCCTGATCATGGGATCGAGTATCTTCCAGATGAAATTCAGAATGAGCTGGATCGAATAGTGCTCAAATCTGAAGCCTTTGATATGGGATGTCATCACATTCTGAACAGAAAGTTATTGCCCGCTGACCCTCGCACTGTAATTGACTATATTGAACGGAATCGGGAATTTTTGAGGCTTTTTAACAATAAAGAATATTTGGAGAAGTCTTGCAATGATCCAATAGTCCGGAAAAGGCTCATTCCAATACTTGCAGAAAGGTTAGTTACTAATAAAGAAGATGTATTGTATGTTTGGCAATTTTGTCTCCCCCGACAATTATTGGATGATACTCTGGATTTTCTCAAAGACCCGGCACTTTTCTCGAAACTGGATGCTTCTGACAAATTGTCAGAACCCGTTAATCCTCTTAACTTTCAGCTGCGCAATACTTCGGCACTCGAATTAATAGACGATTCCAAATACCGTTCATGGTTGACTCGCACAGCTCAGGAGATCCTTTACTGGACTGCCTTGCAACCCTGTGAGGTGACGGACCCTTGTGCCTCTCCCCTCTCTGGTGAGTGTTACTCGGAACACTTAAAGCAGAAGGGCTGTCTTGATGAAACATTGTACCCGAAACCTCTGCATCCCCTGGAAATACAGAAAAAATTTCCCAGAGACTTCTGCAGAGCGAATGGTCAGCTCAACCTTGGAGCCATTAACGCTGTTTTTCCACTGGTCGCTCTGACCAGGGGGCTTACGCGGTTGG
Source organism: Endozoicomonas sp. ALD068 (assembly GCF_049310145.1). Lineage (NCBI taxonomy): Bacteria > Pseudomonadati > Pseudomonadota > Gammaproteobacteria > Oceanospirillales > Endozoicomonadaceae > Endozoicomonas > Endozoicomonas sp. ALD068. The sequence continues at coordinate 3,406,585 of NZ_JBLYNU010000004.1, read as the reverse complement.
TCAGCAATATTTTTGCCTACGCAGGTCAATACGCTGAAGATGAAAGTATGGAATGACCTGGATATCCACAGTTCATCCTGTACCTCAGGCTATTCACATTGTTTTTTGCGACACTGGCCCGGCCAGAGGTCTTTTTTCAGCTCTATGATCTTTCTTTTTTTGGAACTTTTGTTAAATAAACGGGTCTAGAATACGTATGCATTCTTTAGATGGGCTCTCCCTCGACAAGATTAAAGACAATTAAAGTAAGGAATAAAACAATGGATCGATTACTACAACCCTCATTTGATTATGGGGTAACTCCCTCTGCTTCTACTGTTGGAACAGATGATAAAGTAGAAAATGCTCCAGCGAATCAGGGCAAACTCTCCGGCAGAACCGTCAGCCCTGTCAGCAGTGAGCCAGTGGGAGCCAATTGCCCCGATTTGACAGCAGATCACATAACCGGACCAAAAGATCAAAAAGAGATCGGAATTTCCTCCAGAGTCGTAGCTTTGACTGTAGACACTGTCGCTACAAACAAACCAGAATTTGATCCTGCCAGGCCTACAGAACCCGCACACCCTAAATTCGTTGCACCTTTGCAGCCAGTGGATGAAACATTGATGCCAGTAACCCGGCTTCCTGTTTCCCGGGAGCATCCGGAGCAATCGCCGGATGAGCATCAAATGACTGCGCCAGTACCCGGTGTTGTAAAAACAGGTGCTGAAAAATCACCGGCAAAGTTTCAGGAAAATGACATAATACTGCTCTACCCACAAAATTCTGTCAGCCCCTCCGGTTTTGATTTGCATGTCAATCCGGGAAAACTTAAAGATGCTCTTACATCGCATGTCCATAATAGATTGGTTTTTCTTTATGATCATAACCGTAGAGACGATTGGCCTGCCAAGGATGAAGTGAAGTCACTGGCAGATTCAATATTAACGAGGTTGCCGACAGCGTTATATGAGTTTCTGAATAAAGACTGGTCTGGTAGAGACAGTTTTGCCCCCGAGGAGTATCAAGCTTTGGTGAAGTTCCACGGTGCATTTATTTTTTTTGGTAAATACGATTATTTGAAAGGGGTTTTTTATGAAGAAAAAGGTACGGAATACCCGACGTTCAATCCGGACGAAAAGTACAGTGAATTAAAAAAACTCTTGCTCAAGGACTGCCTACCTCTGCGTAATGGCTGGAGTGAGGACGAACGGGTGATTATTGAAGAGTGGTTGAACATCGAACTGACAAATTGCCAAGACTATCCTGACTGGGAGGAAATCGTTACCTATATAGATTATTGTCATTATGGCCCGTTAAAAGCCGATTGTGTTTCTGTTTGCAATGACCCATGTTACTGCGTGCTTGAAAATCGGGCTGCATATAATCGCATTAAAAATCTTGAGAGCCAATTGGAAGAATTGCAATAACACAACCACTCTTTCAGGCGGATTAACGTTTGAATTTTAACGAATTTTTTTTCAACTCTGCGATTCTTATTTCTTGGAACTTTCGTTTAATTAACGGGTCTAAATTCTAGGCATTCTTTGGGAAGGCTCATCCTCGTCAAGATTAAGGACAATTAAAGGCAGGGAAAAAACGATGGAACGATTATTTCAACTCCGACATAATGAGGGACCAGATACCTCTACTTACATTGCTGCAGCCGATGTTCCGGAAAAGAATAAAGCAAATGATGGCAATGCTTACGGCAGAAGTGTCAGCCCTGCTAGTGGTGAGCTGGTGGGAATCAATCACGCAGATTTCACGGCAGTAACAGGACAAAAAGATCAAAAAGAGATCGGAATTTATTCCAGAGCCGTTGCTTTAGATGGAGATAACCGTGAAGCCACTAAACGCACATCAAAAATGGACTTTACCGATGCCAGAGATATAAAGTCCGAAGCACAATTACCCGGACCTTCAGAAAAGCCTAAAGTCATTCAGGATGCAAACACTGCTCTCATAAGCGACCAACAAATCAAGCTGATTAAAAGTCTCATGAATGGTGAAGAAGGTAGATTTACAGTCGATGAATTTATAGCTGTTATCGACTTTCTTGATTTTTGTCCTGAAAAAAAATTACCTGAAGATTATTACAAATCACCCACTCTTTTGTCAGGGATAATAAGAAGTCATCTTTGGGATGTTTTCAAACTGGACAGAAGTGATAAAATGAGGGAAGTATTACAATCAACACCCGAAAGGAAAAAACAGATATTATTGACTGATGTCAGGAAAACTGGGTTAAGGTTTCGCTACATAAGCCTTCCTGAAGAACTAAAAAACGATATGGACTTTCTGACTGAATACTCAAGTTTGCAGGGTATTCCTCCTGATACACCGCCGAAACTGGCTGTGTCGATCTATGAGCACCTGGACATAGGAGCTAAAATAAATTCTATCAATGTTCTGCCGCCCAGTTTTACAGATGAAGGCTTTTATGATGAGCTTGTCCATTCAGGAAGAATCGAACTTAAATATCTGCCATTCTACATCAGAGACAAAAACAAAGAGTACTGCCTTTTGCAATTATCAAAAGGTCTCTGCAGGTTATCAGAGGTTCCGGATCAGTTTATAACAAAGAAGGCTATTTTGGATTCGATCAATAGTGACAGTTTGCATGTTGATTTTATCAATATTTTTAAAGATGACACCAGGTATAAGATGCTGAGCAATGATTCTGACTTCTTTGAAGAAGTCGTTCTCAAGTTTGCTTTAACAGCGTTGGAAAGAGAAATGAAATTCGAAGATTCAAGAGCCTATCCATTGTCTTCTGTTTATCAATGTTGTACAGATAGGTTCAGGGATGACAGGGGGAAACTTGCTTTATTGTTAAGAAAACTGGTAAAGGCTAATCCTTTTTTTGTTATAAACGTTGAAAGTCAGGATGACAGGTTGCTTGAGGAATTGATTAAAACAGGAAAAGAATCACTGTTAGAGATGTTAAGCATTAGACCTGTAATAAGTCAGGATTTTGATACGGAAGTTCTATCTTTGTTCTTTAAGAAAGTTAAAGCAGACGATAATTTTAAAAGCGATGTTATGAATGTTGTTTTTCCGTATTTTCCTGAAGATTATCCCCGTAGTTTTCCGGAAGATATATTACTAAAGCAAGATGCTATTGTTCTGGCTTCTGAACCTTTTGATGCTGGAAAAACGCATATTTTAGATAGACGTATAAAACCTGATAAAGCCGAACTCATAATAGATTACATTGAGTATTATCAATCTTTTTTACGTCGTTTTAATAGCAAAAAATATTTGGAGAAGTGTTGTACGGATGCAACAATCCGGCAAAAACTTATTCATGTTCTGGCTAACAGAATCATTGCAGACAAGCAGCTGTTCATGTCGGAGTGGAGAGGTTGTGTACCCCGAAAATTAATTGACGATACTCTGGCTTATCTCAATAATCCTGCCCTTTTCTCAGAACTGGATGTCTCAGGCACATTAACAGAGCCGGTGAATCCACTCAAATTTCAACAACCCAATACGTCGGCATTTAAGCTGCTGGTGTCTCTCCACGCATATAGCTTTGAGTTTGACGAAAAAGACGCCAGTCGTCAGTTGCAATCAGAATTTGACCGTGCAGATCGCACTTATTTTGAACCGGTTTATTGCAGTCTGCATCCATTGTATTTTCCGATGAAAAGGCTTGGGCTGTGGGTTGATAGTATTGAACATCCATTATCACTATTTGAAGGCGAGGGAGCCATCGTGGGTGGTCGTACACTGGCAGTAGAGAATGGTGAGGACGTTGATTACTATAAATTCCAGAGACTTGGAGAGTCCGTAGCCACCCTGGCACAAGAAGGTATTATGCATCAATTTATTGCCAGGGTGACCAATAACCGCTTTAAAAGCCAGCTACCCCGTTTTGGTCAGTACCTTATCGTAATGGAAAAGGATCTCCCCAAGAGTATTCGAGGTTTCAGTGACCGTTTACAGGTGATCAATATTAATGGGAGAAGAGCCTTCCGGGTCTACCACTTCAAAGCGACAAAAAACTACGCTAAATACGCTCATACTCCCGATACAACCAGCAGCCCATACGCAAACGCCGAGCGAGGCCTGTTTGCCGCCATTCACGACATTGGCGTACTTAATGGCAAGTTCGGCGTTATGCCTACTTCAACGATCCCGGCATTTCATGATACCGGACGACGTTGGGTGTTCCTTACTCCATTGTTGGGTAACTCCATTTGTTTTGCCTTGCCATTACCCGGAACCTTTGGAGGCTGGGTTAAAGCCATTGAACGCCCTGACTTTGGTTGGGATGGTTTACGGGACTGGGGCGATGTTGAGTTTTTTGGCTCCATGAGCAGCGGCCTCTCTGCCAGAGACTCAAAAACTTCGGGATATACTCCCGAGGTTCTGCAGCGGTTAAGTTTTGTCAATTCCCTCTGTGAAAACCTGCTGGCAGCCGTGTTGTTAAGAGCACGCCTGCGCCGCGACTCTGCGGATTATCATTATCAAAATCAACTGGCAGTGGAAGAGACAGAAAACTTTATTGAGCAACTACTGGACGAATACCTGTCAGGCTTGTTGGCAAAAGAAAAAGAGTGTCCGCCCAAGCCAAGACTGCAAGAATCTATTGGTCTCGACAATAACACATACCGTTCATGGCTGAAGCGGACAGCCGAGGAAATCCTGTACTGGACGGCAAAGCAGCCCAGTGAGGCCAAAGACCGTAGTCCACTTGATCCTTCTGTCGAGTGTTTCTCAAAACATATAAAGGCTACTGGAAATCTGGATGCCACATTGTACCCAGAAGGTTTGCGTCCCTTCGATAAGCATTTAAAATTCCCCAAAGACTTCCATAATGTGAATGACGAACTCAACCTGGGAGCCAATAACGCCGTCTTTCCTCTGGTCAGTCTGGTCAAGGGGCTTACGTTGTTAGTCGGCAATATTTTTGCGTTCGCCAATCAGTACACTGAAGATGAAAATAGGGAATGACATGGGTATTCCCCCGCTGACTCCGATATCTCAGGCTATTTAGAGGTTTGGCACTGGCTGAGCCAGCGGCCTTTTCTTCAATTCTGCGATCATTCTTTTTTGGAACTTTCGTCTAATTTAAGAGTCAAAATATATAAGTACTCCTTGATCGGGCTGAATTCCGTCAAGATTAAGGACAATCAGAGAAAGGATAAAAATGATGGATCAATTAAATCAACCCTCATGTAATTCAAGGCTAAACCCTTCTACCTGCATTGCTACAGCTGATGATAAAAAAAATGCAGCCAGGGTCTTCGGCAGATCCGTCAGCCTTGCCGGTGATGATCTATTTGGTGTCAATCCCACAGATTTCAGGCCAGATCCCATTACAAGAAAAAAACGAAAAGACGTGGGGATTGCCTCCAGAGTCGCTGCTTTAGAGATAGATAGTCTTGTAGCCGCTAAAAAAAAACCAAAATTTAAAAAGTTTAAAGCTATTCCGGGGACATCTACTGCTATCATCAGCGACAAACAATTCCAGCTGATACAAAGACTCCTGGATGAAGAAAAAGGTAGATTCACAATAGAAGAGTTTATAGAGGTTATCGACTTTCTTGATTATTACGCTGAAGAAAAATTGCCTGAAGATTTTTTCAAATCACCCACCCTTGTGTCAGGGATTATAAGAAATCAGCTTTGGAAGCGTTTCGCAATGGAGGGGAGTGATGAATTTTGGGAGGTATTAGCATCAACACCTGAAAGGGAAAAAGAGTTGTGTTTGACCCGTATCAGGAAAGAAGGCATCAGGCCTGACTACAGCAGCTTTCCTGAAGAATTAAAAAAGGATATAGATTTTCTGACTGAATGCTCAAGTTTTCACGGTATTCCCTGTTTTACACCGCCGCAACTGGCTGTGCAGATTTATGAGCGACTGGATATCGCAGCCAAAATAAAGTCTATAAATATTCTGCCTGAAAGCTTTAAAGATGATGATTTTTATGATGAGCTTATCCGTTCAGGAAGAATAGAGATAAGTAAGCTGCCATTCAAAATCCGGGACAAAAACAGAGAGTACTGCCTTTTGCAGTTATCAAAAGGTCTGTGCCGGTTATCACAGGTTCCGGCTCAGTTTATAACAAAAAAGGTTGTTCTGGATTCGCTTAATAGTGACAGTTTGCATGCTGATTTTATCAATATCCTCAGAAGTGATAGTGAATTTGAGACGCTGAAGAATGATCCTGACTTCTTTGAAGAATTCCTGCTAAAAATGACTTCATCGGTGTTGGAAGCAAGATATAATTTCTACACTGCACAAATCAATACCTTGTCCAAGGTTTATCAATGTTGTATTGAAAAATACAGTGATGATAGAGAAAAACTTGCTTTGTTGCTGAAAAGATTGATAAGAACTAATCCTTTTTTTATTTTACTTGTTAAAGATGTCGGTGATCAGCTGTTTCAGGATTTGATTGAGGAAGCAAAAGAATCATTGTTGGAAATATTGGATAGTATGCCTGAAGTAAGTCACCTTTTTTTTATGCCTATGATTACTCGTTTCTTCAATAAAGTTAATGCAAGTAATGATTTTAAAAACCAAGTTATAAATGTTGTTTATCCGTATTTTCCTGTCACTTGCTCAGAACCTTTTTCAGAAGACATAAAGCGTAAGCAAGACGCTCTGGTTCTGGGTTCTGAGCCCTTTAAAGCTGGAGCGATTCACATTATCTCCAGAAAATTACGGCCCGCCAAAGCCGACATCATAATAGACTACATTGAATCCTATCCACTTTTTTTGAGCCACTTCAATGACAAAGGATATTTTGAGGAGCGTTGCGCCGACCCGGCAATCCGGCAAAGGCTTATTCATGTCCTGGCTAACAAGGTCATTGCCAACAAGCAGCAGTTAGTGACGGAGTGGCCACGTTATCTCCCCCGGCATTTGATTGATGGTACTCTGGCTTATCTCAATAATCCTGCCCTTTTATCCGAACTGGATGTCTCCAGAGCATTAACAAAACCGGTGAATCCTCTCAAACTCCAACAACCCAACACTTTGGCACTCAGGCAGGTGGCGTCTCTTAAGGGAAATAGCCTTCAGATTGCCGATAAAGACGCAAGTTTTCAGTTGCAATCAGAATTTGACCGTGCGGATCACACAAACTTTAAACTGGTTTATCCTGGTCAACATCAACATTCATTGTCGCTATTTGAAAGAGAGGGAACCATCGTCGGTGGCCGTACATTGGCAGTACAGAATGGTGAGCAAGTTGATTTCTATAAATTCCAGCGAATTGGAGAGTCCGAAGCCACTCTGGCACAGGAAGGCATTATGCATCAATTTATTGCCAAAAGTGGCCGCTTTAAAAGCCAGAAACCCCGTTTTGGAGAGTACCTCATGGTACTGGAAAAGGATCTTCCCGAAAGTATCCCGGGTTTCACTGATCGTTTACAAGTGAGCGAAATTAATGGTGAAAGAGCCTTCCGGGTCTACCATTTCAAAGCGACAGAAAATTACGCTAAATACGCCCATACTCCGGATGCAACCGACAACCCTTACGCGATCGCCGAGCGAGGCTTGTTGAATGGCATTCACGACATTGGCGTACTTAATGGCAGCGTTGGCGTTATGCCCACGTCAACGATCCCGGCGTTTCATGCTACCGGCCGTCGTTGGGTGTTCCTTAGCGCATTGTTGGGTAACTCTGATTTTTATGCTTGGCCATTACCGGGAACCTTTGGGGGCTGGGTTAAAGCCATTGAACGCCCTGATTTTGGTTGGGATGGTTTGCGGGATTGGGGCGATGTTGAGTTTTATGGCTCTATGAAAAGCGGCCTCACTGCCAGAGACTCAAAAACGTCGGGTTATACTCCCGAGCTTCTTCAGCGATTAAGTTTTGTCAACTCCCTCTGCGAAAACCTGCTGGCAGCAGTGTTGTTAAGAGCTCGCCTGCGCCGGGACTCTTCGGATTATCACTATCAAAATCAACAGGCAGTGGAAGAGACAGAAAACTTTATTGAGCAACTACTGGATGAATACCTGTCTGGCCTGTTGGCAAAAGAAAAAGAATCGCCGCCCAGACCAAGACTGCAAGAATTGATGGGGCTTGACGATACCACATACCGCTCCTGGCTGAAGCGAACAGCCGAGGAAATTTTGTACTGGACAGCCAAACAACCCTATGAGGCGAAAGGTGACAGTGCACTTGATCCTTCTATTGAGTGTTTCTCAAAACATATAAAGGAAACCGGAAACCTGGATGCCACATTGTACCCGGAAGGTTTGCAAACCTTCGACATGCATAAAAAATTCCCCAAAGACTTCCATAATGTCAATGATGAGCTCAATCTGGGAGCCAATAACGCCGTCTTTCCCCTGGTCGCCCTGGTCAAGGGGCTTACGTTGTTAGCTGGCAATATTTTTGCGTACGCAGGTCAATACACCGAGGAAGAAAATAGGGAATGAGGTTCGTATTCCCCCAGCGCAGCCAGTATTTAAGACTATTTACATTGTTTGGTGTGGCACTGGCTTGGCCATTGGCCTTTTTTGCAGCTCTACGATCCTTCTTTATTGCCTCTGCACAGGCTCTTTTTTGGTGCGTGAAGGCATGTTTTATAATTGTCAAGAGGTCACGGATTGTAACGGTTCACTGGTAATGGTCATTGTTCATTGGTACATACTGCATTGTTTCACAAGAGGTTTAACAATGAGTGATTTATACGATACCGACTTCTACAGTTGGTCTTTTCAGCAAGCCGAGCTGATTAGGCAAGGTCGTTATAGCGAGCTGGATTTGGACAACCTGATCGAGGAAGTTGAGGACATGGGCAAAGCTCGTTATCGTACAGTAAAAAGTTGTCTAAAAGGGCTTTTTTTACATGCGCTTAAATGGCAGATGCAGTCTAAAAAAGATGATATGCACGACTTTAAAGAATGGCACACAAGCTGGTTGATCAGTATTGGAAAACAGAGGGACGCTGTACAAGAAGAATTGGAAGAAAACCCTTCTCTCAACAATAAATTGGACGAGATTTTACCAAAAGCTTATCAATCAGCTCGAAATCAAGTAGCTAGGAGCCTGACCGAGAATAGCGCCCGTAGCGAGGACGGCAGAAAATTGAGGATGAAAATTCGGTTTTGTGAGGAGAATAGCGAGCTATTTGACGAACAAAAGCGGATTTTCAGACCAATTTGCTGCCGCCGCAGTAGGGCAGACTATTCTCGGTCAGGCTCCTAGAGAAATGATGTGTAAACCCAGTGATTTCCCCAGGGAATGCCCATGGACATATGAGGAAGTGATGACTGAAGGTTGGCTGCCGGATGTTGAGTAAAAGCCCGTCCCCACCCGATTTTGGAACTTTTGTTTATTTCATGGGTCAAAATTTTTAAGCATTTTTTGGCTTGACCCTCGTCAAGATTAAGGACAGTTAAAGGCAGAAATAAACAATGGATCGATTATCTCAACACTCATTTAATCCCTCTACCTGCGGTGCTACAGCGGATATTAAAGAGACAGCGGATCATGGCAAGGTCTCCGGCAGAACCTTCAGCTCTGTCAGCGGTGAGCCATTTGGAGTCAATCGCACAGTTTTCATACCAGATCCCGCAATAGGGCAACAAGATCAGAAAGAGATCGGAATTTCCTCCAGAGCTGTTGCTTTAGAGGTAAATACTCGTGAAGCCACTATAAGCAAACGAAAACTGGACTTCACTGATGACAGAGTTGTAAAGCCCGAAGCATTATCACCCAGACCTTTAAGAAAGCTTAAAGCCATTCAGAGTGCGAATAGTGCGATCATCAGCGACAGACAAGTCGGGCTGATTCAAGGACTCATTGATGGTAGAAGCGATCGGCTCACAAAAGATGAGTTTATCGATGTTGCCGACTTTCTTCCTTATGCGCCTGAAAAATATTTGCCTGAAGATTATTTCAAATCGGAAACCCTTCTTGAAGAGATAGTAAGGAACCGTCTTTGGTGTGCTTTTTCAATGACGGAAGGTGATAAAATCAGAGATGTATTGTTATCAACAGCTGATCGAACAAAAAAAATATTTTTAAATGATATCAGGAACCTGGCCCTAACCGCTCACTACAAAGACTTTTCTGAAGAATTAAAATCTGATATTGATTTTTTGATAGAGTACTCAAACGTGAATGGTCTTCCGAAGGGAACACCACTGAAACAGGCACAACTGATTTATGGTTATCTGGACATCGCAGCAAAAATAAGATCTCTGAGCGTTCTTCCACACAGCTTTAAAGATGATGAATTGTATGATGAGCTTATCAATTCAGGAAGGATAGAGCTTAAAGATCTGCCACAACACATTATTAACAGAAAAAAAGACTACTGCCTTTTACAATTATCGAAGGGACGGTGTCAATTATCAGAGGTTCCGGATCGGTTCATAACAAAAAAGTCGATTTTGGACTCCCTTGACGGTGAAAATTTGTGTGATAATTTTAGCGAAATTTTCAACGGCAATCATGAATATAAGGTGCTGATAAATGATGATGATTTCTTTGAAGAAGTCCTTTTCAAAACTGCTTCAGCCATTCTGGGTAACAGAGATTTCGCTCGTTCGTATACCACGCCCTTACCTGATATTTATCATCTTTGTATAGAAAGATATAAGACTGATCGAGATAAACTTGCTTTGTTGTTAAATAAACTGGTAATTGCCAATCCTTTTATTGTTGTATCAATTAAAAATACAGATGATAGGTTGCTTCAGGGATTAATCGAAAAAGCAAAATGGTCTTTATTGAGAATATTAATCAACAGACCTGAGAAAAGTGAAAATTTCTCCCTTAGTCTTCTTGATAAGTTTTTTGAAAAAATTAATGCAGGTGATGATTTTAAAAGCCAGGTGATGGGTACTGTCTGTCAGTATTTTCCTATAAAATATTTCGATTCGTTTTCCGATGAATTACTGACGAAACAAGACGATATCGTTTTAAACTCTGAACCCTTTTGGTCTGGAGCGACTCATATTATTAAGAGAGGTTTACGGCCCGACAAAGGCGACCTTATAGTAAGCTACATTGAACTCCATCTGGATTTTTTGCATAAGTTTAATGATGCAGGGTATCTGGAGCAGTGTTGCAATGACCCGGCACTCCAGCAAAGGCTTGTTCATGTTCTGGCTGCCAGGATCCTTGCTAACAAACCGCTGTTGTTGAGGTTCTGGAAGGATCGCTTACCCAGAAAGTTACTGGATGATACTCTGGCTTATCTCAATGATCCTGGGCTTTTCTCCAGACTGGACTCCTCTGTTGCATTAACAGAGCCGGTTAACCCGCTCAAATTTCAACAGCCAAATACTGTGGCATTCAAGTTGCTGGCGTCTCTCCACGCATATAGTTTTGAGTTTGCGAATAAAGACGCCAGTCGTCAGTTACAGTCAGAATTTGCTCGTGCTGGTGAAACAGAATTTCCATCGGTTTATCCTGGTCAGCACCGGCTGTCACTGTTTGAAAAAGAAGGAACCATTGTTGGTGGCCGTACACTGGCAATAACCAACGGTGAAGAGGTTGATTACTATAAGTTCCAGCGGGTCGGGGAGCCCGTGACTACCCTGGCGCAAGAAGGCGTTATGCATCAATTCATAGCCAAAAGTGACCGCTTCAAAAGCCAGAAACCCCTTTTTGGCCAATACCTTACGGTGCTGGAAAAGGATCTTCCCGAGAGTACCCGAGGTTTCACTGATCGCTTACAAGTGATTAATGTTGATGGTGAAAGAGCTGTCAGGGTCTACTTCTTCAAGGCCACAAAACACTATGGTCAATACGCTCACACTCCTGATCTAACCAATGCCCCCTTCGCGGTCGCCGAGAGAGGTCTATTGAAAGGCATCCATGATATTGGAGTACTTAATGGCAACTTTGGTGTTATGCCCACGTCAACTATCCCGGCGTTTCACGATACCGGACGTCGCTGGGTGTTCCTCACCCCTTTGTTGGGATCCATGCTTTATGCCTTGCCATTACCCGGAACATTTGGAGGTTGGATCAAAGCCATTGAACGCCCTGATTTTGGCTGGGATGGTCTACGGGATTGGGGCGATGTTGAGTTCTATGGCAGCATGAAAAGCGGCCTCACTGCCAGAGACTCAAAAACTTCGGGCTATACGCCAGAAGTTATGCAGCGGTTAAGTTTTGCCAATGCCCTCTGCGAAAACCTGCTGGCAGCCGTGTTGTTGAGATCACGTCTGCGCCGCGACTCGCCGGATTATCATTATCAAAATCAACAGGCAGTGGAAGACACAGAAAACTTTATTGAGCAACTACTGAACGAATACCTGTCAGGCCTGTTAGCAAAAGAAAAAGAGTCGCCGTCCAAGTCAAGACTGCAAGAACTTATGGGGCTAGACGAAGACACATACCGTTCATGGCTGAATCGAACAGCCCGTGAAATTATTTACTGGACGGCCAGGCAACCTGATGAGGCCACATTTGATCGTTATGTTGAGTGTTTCTCGAAACATATAAAGGAGACTGGAAATCTGGATAGCACACTGTATCCAGAAGGTTTGAGTATCTTCGACATGCAAAAAAAATTCCCCAGAGATTTCCATAATGTCAATGACGAACTCAATCTGGGAGCCAACAACGCTGTCTTTCCTCTGGTCAGTCTGGTCAAGGGACTTACACTGCTTGTCGGCAATATTTTTGCGTTCGCACACCAAGTACACGGATGATGATGTGTAATGAACAAGTGCAAGGCTATTTACATTGTTTTGTGTTGCACTGACCCGGCCAGCGTCCCTCTTTTTTCAGGCGGACTTTGGTCATCCAGTCGTAGGTCCATTTCAGGAACTGTTTCAGACCGGGCAGACTCATGAGCCAACCCAGCCAGGCCCAACCGGGTAGCTGATTGAGCAAGAGAGCGTAGCTGTCAATACTGGTATAAACCTGTCCATCATTGGTTATGGTGTGCAATTCAAGCAGAGCCTTACCGGGATCAACCCCCCAGGTTTCCAGTACTTTTTCCTGACCGGTGATATCAAACCACTCTACTTCACAGCGAAAACGGGCATTTTGCCAGCGTGCGACCTCTTTCGTACAAAGAGGACAGAGACCATCATACAAAACTCTTATTTGCATCGCCTTCATCTCTTTTAAGGACATCAGCAACCCTGTTAAGTGTTCTCAGGGCTTGCTCTTTGTCTATTGTCCGATCAGTAAACCAGGGATGCTGCAAAGCTTTCTCTGGCGTTAATCTCTCCAGGGGCTCCGGGTGCAGCAAACTGTTAATCATGTCAGTCAGCTGACTTTTACTTTTCTTCATCTCTTCTGCAGACTCTATCAGTTTTCCCAGATCGGCTACCGTCTCTCTTTCAGGTGTCGTTAACTTGCCGTAGAGCAGTCGTTTGATGGCCTGGATATCATCCAATGAAAGTGGTCCATCCAGCAGTGCCTGAGCGGTATCACTGTCTCGGGCATTCAATTTTCCATGCAGCATTTTTTTGATTTTTTCTATGTCTCTGGCGTTCAACTCTCCATCCAGCATCTTTGTGATGACACCAATTTCACTACTGGAGGTCAGCAAGCTGTCCAGATTAAATTCTTGCAGCTTCATACGCTCAGACTCAGCTTCCAGATCATCCGCTGTTAATTCAGGACTTACTGGCTTCATTGCCTTTTTGTAACTGCCATCAGGATTGGGCTTCTGATACTCAAGAAATGCCTTGAGCACCTCATAAGCTGCTTCAGATCGTTGGTCGGGGGTATATTTACCCCATGGCTCTGCGCCATTGGTAAAAGAGCGAATATGGAGCTGACCCGGACTGTTCAAAAAACGATACAGATGTTGCCCCTGAGCAAAAGCATCCGTCGCATAACTGGCTCTGACCAACCCATTTTCATACTCGGATTGGTATAGTTCCGGAGAAGCGTAGTCTTCATGACTATAACTGGCTCTGCTGCCTTCTTCTCTGGCACAACCAAAGTCAATCAGTTTCAAGCGGCCGCTTTTAAGATCAATCATGATGTTATTGGGTTTCAGATCATTATGGACAACGCCTTTTTTATGCAGGTGATCAAGCGCCTTGAACTTCTCGTACTCCATAAACGCCAGAACATTGAAAAACGCCGGACTGCTGATCCTGCCATTGCCGTAGAGCTCAATCAGATGCATCATTACGCTATCCTGAGAGGGGCCTTCAATCAACTCCGTCAGGAGCCCCCTGACACCGTCGACTTCGGCCATTCCATAACTTCTGACAATATTTGGGTGCTCTCCCAACTTCTTTAATAACCTGGCTTCCCGTTCTCCCTTGTCACCCAAATGAGTATGTTTTAATGCAAAATGTTCTTTAACGCCTTTACTTTTTTCCTGGATAACACGATGTACCGATGCAAAGCGTCCTCTACCCAATTGCTTCTTAGCCAGGTGGGCCGATTCATTCAATGGTGAGGAATGCGTGAAAACATCATCTTCAGGAAATACTTCGCTATCACTGACGACTCCGGGGCTTGACGGGTAAGAAGAAATCGAAGAAGTGGAGATACCACTGAAATCAGAGCCTGAGCCCGAAGAGTGTTGCTCTAAATTTTTCACCGGCGCTTCGAGCTGAACTTTCTTACTCTGCCATTTCCCCTGCTTCTCCGGTTCCGGCTGCGCCTGCTCAGCGGGGAGCGATGCAGCATTGGCTGGCTCTGACTTCTTTCCTGGAATATCCACGGATTTTTCCCGGCTACTTTAATTATTAATGAGTGAATCGGCAGGAATGAGAGGTAATTAACGGGAGCCTATTATCCGGGAGAAGAAAGTGAAGGGTTTAAAAGGCGCTCCGAGGTGGGCTCAGTCACTCATACAAAACGCTTATTTTCACCACCTTCATCAGCTCCCTTCAGGGCATCAGCAGCCATCTGAAGAGTTCTTAAGGCCTGCTCTTTGTCTATCGTACGCTCAGTAAACCAGGTGTGCTGCAAAGCTTGCTCTGGTGTCATTCTCTGCTCGGGCGACGGGTGCAGCAGGCGGTTAATCATATTAATCAGCTGACTTTTACTTCTCTTCATCTCTTCTGCAGAGGCTATCAGGTGTCCGAGATCGGCCACCGTCTCTTTTTCAGGTGTCGTTAACTTGCTATAGAGCAATCGTTTGATTGCCTTGATATCATGAAATGTGAGCGGCCCGTCCAGCAGTCTTTGCGCTGTCTCGCTGTCCTTGGCGTTTAATTTTCCATGCAGCATTTTTTTGATTCTTTCTACATCATTGGCGCTCAAATCCCCATCCAGCAACTTTATAATGCTGCTAATTTCATCACTGGAGGTCAGCAGACTATCCAGATTAAATTCTTGCAGCTTCATACGCTCAGATTCAGTCTTCAGATCGTCCTCTGTTAATTCAGGACTTACTGGCTTCATTGCTTGTTTGTAACTGCCATCAAAATTGGGCTTCTGATAATCAAGAAATGCCTTAAGTACCTCAAAAGCCGCTTCAGATCGTTGATTGGGCGTATATTTGCCCCATGGATCCGCGCCATTGGTAAAGGAATGAATATGGGGTTGATCCGGACTGTTCAAAAAACGGTAGAGATGTTGCCCCTGAGCAAAGGCATCCGTTGCATAGCTGGCTTTAACTTCTTCTTTCTTAATTAACTCCGATCGGTACAATTCCGGAGAAGCGTAGTCTTCATGACTGTAACTGGCTTTTTGACCCTCTTCTTTGGCACCACCAAAATCAATCAGTTTCAAGCGGCCGCTTTTAAGATCAATCATGACGTTATTGGGTTTCAGATCGTTGTGGACAATGCCTTTCTTGTGCAGGTGATCAAGTGCCCGGAACTTCTCGTATTCCATAAACGCCAGAACATTGAAAAACGCCTGACTGCTGAGCCTGCCATTTCCATAAAGCTCAATAAGAAGCATCATCACGCTATCCTGAGAGGGGCCTTCAATCAACTCTGTCAGGAGCCCTCTGACCCCGTCGACTTCGACCAGACCATAACTGCTGACAATATTTGGATGCTCTCCCAATTTCTTTAATATCCTGTCTTCACCTGCTCCCTGGTCACCCAAATGCGTCTGTTTTAATGCAAAATGTTCTTGCTTGCCTCCGCTTTTTTCCTGAATAACCCGGTGTACCGTTGCAAAGCGCCCTCTACCCAACTGTTTTTTTGCCAGATGGGCCGTTTCATTCAAAGGAGAGGGATAAGTAAAAACATCATCTTCAGGAAAGAGTTCAGTTTCACTGAATTCTCCCGGGCTTGGGGGGTGGGAAGAAACCGAAAAGTCAGACAAGTCAGATATTTCAGCAAAAGCTGAGTCTGAGCCTGAGCTTGAAGAGCTGTGCCTCAGATCGTCGACCGGCACATCATTTGACTGAACTTTCTTACCCTGCCAATTACCCTGTTCCTTCTGTTCTGGCTGCGCCTGCTCAGGGACATTAGAGACATTAATGGCAGGCCCTCGCTTCTTTCCTGGAATATCCACGGATTTTTCCCTGGCTACTTTGACTATTAAGGAGTGCATCGGCAGGGAAAAATAATAGGACACCCTTATATTTGACAAACAAGCCAGCTCGTCTAATTTTTCCCTGTTGCTGATATTTAGTTCCGGCAGGAGAGATTATGACCCGAAAAATAATAGGACACCCTTATATTTGACAAACAAGCCAGCTCGTCTAATTTTTCTCTGTTGCTGATATTTAGTTCCGGCAGGAGAGATTATGACCCGTGCACGAAGTTCTCTGATCGACCCAGGCTCCACGCCATATTATCACTGTATAGCTCGATGCGTACGCAGAGCATATTTGTGTGGAGAGGATCATTTAACGGGCAAAAACTACGAGCACCGTCGGCAGTGGATTGTTGACAAGCTCAGGGAAATGGTTTCAATCTTTTCTATAGAGGTCTGCGCCTATGCTGTCATGTCGAATCACTATCATGTGGTTTTGCATATTAATCAAAAACCTGCCAGAGAGTGGACAAGAGACGAAGTTTTGAGTCGATGGACAAGGCTTTTCACAGGGCCGCTTCTGGTTCAGAAGTATCTTGCTGCTGACCGGCTGGGTCATTCGGAACTGGCTCGCGTGGACGAATTTGTTGAAGAGTATCGAAATCGTCTAACGAGTATCAGCTGGTTCATGCGTTGCCTCAACGAATATCTTGCCCGTGAGGCTAACCAGGAAGATGGCTGCAAAGGTCGCTTCTGGGAAGGGCGGTTTAAAAGTCAGGCGTTGTTGGATGAGGCAGCGTTGTTGACCTGCATGGCCTATGTTGACCTGAATCCGCTCCGTGCCGAAATGGCTGAAACTCCAGAAGGATCAGACTACACGTCGATCCAGGAACGAATTGAAAATTTGGCAGGTTCTGATACCCGAAAGCAGCCAGCCACCCTTATGCCTTTTCGATCACAGGGGCAAAATCCGGATAAGGCGTTGCCTTATATTCTTCATGATTATCTTGAGTTGGTTGACTGGAGTGGGCGTGCAGTGCGATCTGATAAGAAAGGTTCAAACCCTTCAGATATTCCACCCATTCTGACCCGACTGGAAATTGATTCAAATGAATGGCTCAAAACCATGAGATGGAATAACCGCTTCTATCGTGCAGTGGGCAGGCTGGAAGCCATGAAAACTTTTGCTCGGGAAATGGGACAGCATTGGGTGAAGGGATTGTTTATCTGTAGTCGTTTATTTCATGGCTTAAGCTGATTGCCCGACTTTTTCGTTGTTATTTGTTGCTCCTGTCATATGGGGCGTCTAGCTATTTCTGACTTTTTCCTTTTTTGAGTGATCCGCTTGTCGTTTGTTATGATAAGCGATGATTTTGAGTGGCTGTCAGGGTTTGATGGGTTGCCAGGCTCCCAGTTTGTGGTCTGTATTTTATATTTGATGTGGATATCTTGTTTTTTCTTTAATTTTTTTCTTTTAAATGGATAATTTTTTTCTTTTAATTGGATGTCCTTTTTTTCCTGTTTCCTTTTTTTTCGTTTATTGGATGTCCTTTTTTTCCGTTTTTTTCCGTGGATATCTTGTTTTTTCTTTAATTTTTTTCTTTTAATTGGATGTCTTTTTTTTCCTGCTTTAATTGGATGTCCTTTTTTTCCTTCCGTTTTTCTTAATTGGATGTCCTTTTTTTCCGTTCCCTTTATTGGATGTCCTTTTTTCCTTTTTTCCGGATGTCCTTTTTTTCCTTTCCTTTTTTTCCTTTCTTTTTTTCCTCTTACCGCCGTTACTTGAAAGACGCCTAGGTGACTTATCTCAGACATGAGCTTGAGAGCCTTGCCAGTGCATCTGATGAGTTTGTCACAGCGGTTGTGAATGCTGTTGGCTATCAAAACACAGAGGCTGGATATCAGGCTGAGGATCAGTTGGTGCGCATACTCAAAGCCCGCTATCAGGGTTGTTTCAGTGAAGCCTGAGCAGTGGGCTGAAAGCGAAAGAGCTGCAGGATGAGTCTGGTTGTTGGCATGGTGCCAGTGAGGGTGAAAAGCGAAATGGTTTGAACGACCTACCGGTTTTCGAGCAGCTTGCGTTTCCTGCTTCAGCTGCTATCAATTGAGTCACAGGCCTGCAACGGTGCCCATTCTAATATGTAGCGAGTGGCCAGGGTTGCAGGTTCTTTGTATTCAGAGGGTTCGAATATACACATCGGGGCTGATGGCTATGTCAGGATATTTTTTCAGCAGCTTTTTATCGTAAGTCACCAGGGGGATACTCTGGCCTTTCGCCACGGCAATGAAAAGGGTGTCATAAGCAGGGTGCTTGTCTTCACAGGCCAGAATCAAGGCCTCCCGCCAGTAATGTTCGGTCGGATGAACACGGCTGAACAGGGTGCTGGCATCCTGAAGCACATCCAGGCCGGTTTGCACGGAAATGCTTTTTTGGGTAATCCACTGCCATAGCACATTGGTCAGCTCGGCCCTGATGGAGTCGGGTACGTGAATAGTTTCTGTACGAGCGATGGTTGTGAGTGAATCTTCTGCAAAGTCCGTTTCGTTAAGAAGGCCATAGGCAAATACCATGGTATCGATGACAGCTGCTTTTATGCCCTTATTTGCCATCATGGACGCCCTTCGTTGCGCCACTCGTCCATTTCTTCATGATGGGTTTCCGGGAGCTGGTTCCAGCGGCTTCTGATACGGTCAATTGTATCCTGCTTCCTGGGGTAGCTGGCTTCCAGCAGTTCCCGCAACTCCTGCTCCATGGAACGATTGGCTGCTTTGGCTTTCAGTTTAAGGCGCTCAACCAGTTCATCGGGTAGATTTCTAATGGTCAGTGTTGCCATAGGGGGCCTCCATTTTGCTAAGTCATTGCGCTACCATTTTATATGCTAGCATATTGAAAGCATGCTGGCGTTAATGGCGTGTAAGCAATATGATCAGCTGTTAATTATGTATCAGGCACTCTTGTGATTCAGCGTTATTCATCCCGCCAGCAGCCGCTGGGTCAATCGTTTATCTGTAGTGGTCAAGTAAAAACGGACACCTGATTAAGCTGCTTTTTTCAATTTTTGCTTCTCGAAGTCTACTGGACTCACATAGTCCAGGTAGGAATGCAATCTTTTATTGTTGTAGAACAAAATGTAATCAATAACATGTGCCTCTACTTCTGCCCGAGTATCATAAATATAATGATCCGTTCTTTCCCTTTTCAGGCTGCCAAAGAACCGCTCCATCACAGAGTTATCCCAGCAATTACCCTTGCGGCTCATACTACAGACCATCCCATACTCCCTGAGTTGATTCTGATACTCCAGAGACGCGTACTGGCTGCCACGATCTGAATGGTGCATCACACCATCTCCAGGCTTTCTGCCCCAGTAAGCCATTCTCAAAGCTTCCAGGGGCAGCTCTGTCGTCATACGGTTACTCATCGACCAACCGACGACTTTCCGCGAAAACAGATCAACGACAGCCGCCAGATAAACCCAGCCTTCACGAGTCCAGAGGTAGCTGATATCAGCTACGTATACTCTGTCGGGTGCTGAAACTGAAAACTCACGATTCAAAAGGTTTGCCGCCACTGGCAGTTTGTGTTTGCTGTTGGTTGTCACCTTGAATTTTTTGACCACCCGAACCCGCAGGCCAAGCCGTTGCATCAGGGTTTTGGCCTGATAACGCCCTATGCTGTAACCTTTTGAACGCAGGGCTTTCGCCATTCGACGACTTCCATAAGAGTCACCTGATTGAGCAAAAATCTCTCGGGCATCTGCCTCCAGGCGAAACATCTCCGGGTCAATCTGTTGATTTTTTGCCTGTTGTTTATTCCATTAGTAGAAGCTGCTGCGACTAACTTTTAGTGCTTTGCATAGCGTTACGACAGGATAGGCCTTCCTCTCCCGCTGTATGAAGGCGTATCTTACAGCTGGTCTTTCGCAAAGAAGGCCATGGCTTTTTTTAAGATTTCCTGTTCCATTTTCAGCTGTTTGTTTTCAGCTTCAAGCTCTTTGATTCTCTGCTGTTCAGTCGTCAGGGCCTGATGGCCTTTGCCGGGGAAAGCCAGCTCTTTCTTCTCTTCACTGAGTCGAACCCAACGACGGAGGTTAGTCGCACAAATTCCTAGACTTCTGGCGACTGCTGTAGGCGACTGAGCTTGTTCAGTAACCAGTTTTACAGCTTTGAGTTTGAATTCCTGAGAATAATGTTTTCGCGTTGCCATTATGAACCTCGTTACTGGTTGCACTATTGTGCTTAACGAGGTGTCCGGTGTCATTAGACCACTTCATTTATATTCTTTAAAGGCATAAAGAAAAACACCGTCTGACATTTATATGCCAGACAGTGAAGG
Source organism: Endozoicomonas sp. ALD068 (assembly GCF_049310145.1). Taxonomy (NCBI): domain Bacteria; kingdom Pseudomonadati; phylum Pseudomonadota; class Gammaproteobacteria; order Oceanospirillales; family Endozoicomonadaceae; genus Endozoicomonas; species Endozoicomonas sp. ALD068. Next base: position 3,385,927 of record NZ_JBLYNU010000004.1, on the reverse strand, counting down.
TCAAAAATTAAGCCTGTTTGCTAACTTAAATGTTAGAATTTCCAACAAATTGTGCTGATTTCCAACTTAATTGTGTATCTATCAAATCAGAATCTTAACCATCGTAATTAGCCGCAGCAAAGTCCCAGTTAACCAGTGCCCAGAAATGTTTCAGATACTCTGGACGCACATTGCGATAGTCGATGTAGTAGGCATGCTCCCACAGGTCGCAGGTCAGCAGTGGTTTCTGATTGGTCGTCAAAGGAGTGCCTGCATTGCTGGTGTTTACGATTTCTACAGAACCATCGCTGTTTTTAACCAGCCAGGTCCAGGAAGAGCCAAAGTTGTTAACCGCTTTGTCGTTGAATGCAGCAACGAAATCGTCAAAAGAACCGAAAGCATTATTGATAGCTTCAGCCAGTTCACCGGCAGGAGCACCACCACCATTAGGGCTCAGGCAGTTCCAGTAGAACGTGTGGTTCCAGATTTGAGCAGCGTTGTTGAAGATGCCGCCTTCAGAAGTCTTGATGATTTCTTCCAGGCTCTTGCTCTCCAGCTCGGTACCCGCAACCAGACCGTTCAGTTTGTCAACGTAGGTCTTGTGATGCTTGCCGTAGTGGTAATCCAGAGTTTCTTCAGAAATGTGAGGAGCCAGTGCATCGCGTGCGTAGGGCAGTGCAGGAAGTTCAAAAGCCATGTTGTCGTTCTCCACTTGGGGGGTTGATCTTGTTTGACCTGAATTCGTCTCGCGCGACGATATTAACATCGGTTTGATTACGAATCTATGTGGTGGATAGTTTGGGGGCGCGCGATATCTCTTCAACCCCCGGGTGACAGAAAAAACCTGAAACAGTGTCATGAACCGGATATTTCCAGACTGTGATAGGCAATTCCGCTGATTTTCTCTGTTACAGCGGTGATCATAAAGTCTGTTGCCCTTATTCCAGTCTCTATTTCATAGTAGTATTGCCCCTCAACTGCCCATGGCGGAACAGATGCCCGTAGCGGATTAAGAGACAGATGAGAAACCCATGAGAGAAGAGAAAAAGGCGATCAATGATATACCGGATTTCTCAATTGCAGCGGACGAGCGTCCGGGGCGCAGGAAAGCTGTGGCTTCCGGAGGAACGCCTCCTCTCAAGAAAGGGGGCTCGGGGCGGACTGCTTCGGCTAAAGGTGGAAATGGCCTGACCTGGCTCATACTGGTCATGATTGTTGTGCTTGGGGCGGGTGGCGTCTGGCAATTCAAATTGATACAAAAGGAGTTGGCTGATACCCGCCAGGCCTTGAAGGTCACCCAGGAAAAGCTGAGTACCGTGACCGGAGAGATCACTGCTACTGGTGAAAACCTTGATCAGAGCGGCTCAGCGCTGCGATCTGAGCTGGAGGTAGTGAATTCTGAAATTCGCAAGCTCTGGGATGTTTCGAATAAGCGAAACCGCCAGTGGATCCTGATCAATAAGGATAATGTTGCCAAAGCTCTCAAGGACGCAGATAAGGCAGGCAAAACAGCGGATAAAGCATCTGGCCAGCTGAGTGCTTTGCAGAAGCGTATTCGTGAAATGGATCAGTTGATGAAGGCCATTAGCACTGAGCAGGTGGCTGCCCAGGGTATGATGACGGAGAGCCTTGCGAAGTTTGACAAACAGGTTGCTGAAATGAAAAAGCTGGTGGCTGATCAGAAAAAACTTCAGGCTGAGCTCACCAGGAAAGTGGAAGATCAGCAGCAGGCAGTTAAAGCGGTTGATTCATTCCGGGTGCAGGTTAACCGCAAACTTCAGCAACTGGAAGATACTGTCAGGGAACTGACGCAACCCCCCAGGGAAGGTCTGGGGCTGGAATAATCCAATCCCCATAGCGTAATTGGTTTCAGGCGCTGCTGAGTGCTAAACAAGATCTCGACAGCTTCTGAAAACCACCTTTCATTTAATGAAAAGCGAGATTCCGTTTTAAACTGGCTACATTTAAATTAATAACTTTTTCCGGAGATGTGGGTCGATGATGGGCTCTTTTCCCATGACAGTGCGCATATGTCTGGTGGTTGCGATGGCAGTCATGACCTCTTCCTGCTCACTATTTGACTGGTTTGAGACTAAACCAGACTCTTCCCAATCCGCAAATACAGTTCTAAAAAAGCCATCAGGCTGGACTTTCAATCATCAATGGCAGGTCAAGAATACTAATCCCTCTCTTAAGTCTCTGGTACCTGGCGAATACATGACCCTGACAGGTCAGTGCTCATTTTCTGCCGATATGCTGACTCTGCTGGAATCAAAACCAAAGGGTTTGCTGGTTCCTGTCATCAAGGTGACCAGTGATCTGACATTGTCGCCAGATTTTGAAAACAGCGTGAGACTTTACCAGATACTCAGATCTCAATTCCCGTTGGCTGGGGCAGGTGACAGCCTGGAATTTTATCAGACCCTGTTATCCAGCGTTGAACATACCTGTCCTGCCAACATGACCCGGGAGATCGACAGCTGCCAGTTTAAAAAATGGATGTCTTTTACCGGATTAGGGGAAGAAAACACTGTTTATGATGAAGATCGTCTCAAGCGCTGGTACCAATCTCATTCGTCTGTTAAATACCTGATCATGGGCTCCAGTGAACTGTTTAATTCTGACGCTCTCCTGAGTGCTCGTTATTCTGCCAATTCCAGATTGATTTCCGAACAGCCCATTTCTGTGAGAGAAAAAAGCATCAGACCCTACCTTGGCAAGGTACGTTTTGACTGGGCCGTTCCGGGTAATGGCGAGCAAAGACCTTTTATTAGCCTGGGTTCCTGCACATTGAACTGGCAAGAGCTTGAGAAACAGAGAGGTTTACATGGCCCGGGCTGGATAGAAACGACGTCACTGGTTGAGGTCAATCAGGTTCTGCTTCCCTATTTTATTGAGTTTATGAGTGACGCGACCAAAGCCATCTCAAGGCCGTCCAGATGAGTACTCTGGCGTTTTGACGAGCTGTGCTTTCAAGCCACCGGAATGCAAAACTCCTCGGCAACCCACTGCTAATCTTAAATTGTGAATTCATCCGACAGGTATGAATTTAGCGTCTTAGGTGCCGGAATGTAAGCTGTTTCTTGGCAGTTGTGTAGTTTTTCAACGGATGTTGTAGACCGCATGGACCATAGAAGCAGTGGCATTGGCATACCCCATAGCCAACACCTGAACAGTACATCAGTGCATGGTTCCCAGACTTCTGAGGAACAGACAAGTCATGGTGTGGGTTCAGTTCAACTGCCAAATAAGCTTCTACAAGGCGATCGTTCAATTACAACCCCCATTGGAGACAGGGATATCTCCCATGTCGATGTGGGCACACCCTCAATTCCAAAACCTCACAACATGATTTGCAGGGCTTATGCCCGTCCTGTCAGTCAGGTTGCTGATCATACTCTTTTCAGACTCAGAGAAAGCATAAGGTCTGAGACAGTAAAAACTGCTGACAGGAAAACCAGACTACAGATGGCTGAACGGCTGGGCAGGGTCCATGATGTGTTGGGCTGGCGCTTTAAAATGCCAGCTAACCGCCAACAGCTGGAAACTGGCCTCAATGGCAACAACGGGCCTTTGATGACATTGGCCATGGCCCAATCCATGCTTCATCAGATAGAGGTTCTGCAGACCGGTGTTGCTGATGCAATCACAGCCAGTGGTCAATCGAAGGAAGCATGGGCATGGGGACTGCTGAAACGGTATGAGCTGGATAAAATGAATCGCGAGGTTCTGGCGCTCGCTGAGTTCTATTGTCGGCATTCCCCCGAGCTAACAAACCCTGAAGAGATTTCCAGCCCTTCAGAGAATGATCCGTTTCTTGGTCACATCTTTGCAGAGAATAGTCTCGGCACGCCACCGTTGGTGCCTACACTTGCAACTCCCAGACCGCCTGATGGTCCTGTTCTTTCCACCCGGAGTTTTGAACTATCCAGGGCGCAACAGGAACTGAGATGTCTCAGAGAAGAGAAAGAAGAATTAGGCAACGAGCTGCAACAGACCCGCAATCAGTTGACTGAACTGAAGGAAGCAGTAGAAGTCCTCAAGCAGAAAGAAAAGAGAGTGCCTGAAGGTTTTTCAGAAAGGCTGAGTGAGCTTGAGAAAGAACAATCCGAACTAAAAGACGAACTCAGCGAGAGGGATCGTCAGTTACGTGAGGAGCAGTATCGGATAGTCAGTACCCATGGATCTCCCATTGGCAGCAGCGAATTATTGAGTGCAGAAACCTTCGATTCTGACGACAGGCTGGATGAGCTGGAAGCATTGAACAGTCAGCTTCAAGCTCGAATGAAAGAGCAAACCCGAATGCTGGCTGACAATGGCGTTACTCTGTCAGAACTCCAGAAACAGGTGGTTGACTCTGGTCAAAAAATAGACGCGCTGCAAAGTCAACTTCAGGCAGCCCATCTGAACCATCAGCAGATGGGTCAGGAGGCTGTTTCAGCTCTGGAACAAAAGGATCAGCTGGTACTGCGACTGCGGCAGGAGTACCTGGAGAGCTATCAATCCGTTGAAAATGAGCTGAATCAGGAAAGAGCCAGGCTGGCAGAGCTTCAGCAGAGTTATCAAAATGCTCAGGAGCGAGTGGCTGATTTATTCAGGCAAAATGGGTTACTGCAGCTTGATATCAAGGCACTCAATAAGGACCTTGAAGCACAAAAGCAAGCGGATTCTGCAAGAGTGGCGCAGCTTGAATCCCAAGTGAAAGAGCTTACCAAGTATCGTGATCGTTGGGTTCTGGACCATGTCGATATCACTGGCAAGAAAAGGCAAGTTGAAGAAAAGGCGAAGCAACTGGAAGAGCAGCTGAATCTTATTGAAGAAAACCATAAGCAAAAGCTGGATCAGCTGCAAAGAAAATTTGAAGAAGCAGACAGCAGGGCTCATTCAGCAGAGCAATCACTTTTTGTCCTTGAAGGTGATCATAAAGGGGTGCTTGCCCGTGAAGAAGATCTCAAAAAAGCATTAACGGATACCAAAAGAGAACTGCGAGAAAAGGTCGAAGAACTCGAGCAGCAGCAGTCTGAGTTTGAGGAAAAAGCCCGATCATTAAAAGAGATTCATCTGGAACGACAGAAATACGACGATGAAATCAAAGGCCTGCAACAAACCCTTGTTGAGCATAAGGATCAGGCTCAGGAAGAAAAAGCGAAGCTTGAAGCGTCGCTATTGACTAAACAGGCCGAACTGGAAGACTTGCAAGTCAAATATGAGCAGGACTTAAAAGGTCTGGAAGCGCTGAATGAGCAGCTGGATATAGCCAGAGCTGAGATCACCTCCCTGAAAGAGCAGCTGCAGAGTCTCCGGCTTGAACAGAGTAACGGTTCGCAGGAGAGTCAATCTCACGAGGCTGAGATGGCTCAGATTGCAGAGCAGTTAAGAGTTGCTGAACAAAAGCATCAAAAAGAAAAAGCTGATTTAGAGTCAGAGGTCGAAAGCGCCAGAATATCTGAACAGCAGGTACAGATTCAGCTCACAGACAAAGAGAGGGAGCTGAATGAGTTGCAGTCAAGGTTGCAGAGCACTGAGCGTGAACTCAGGGAAAAAATAGTCAGTCTTGAGAATGATCTTCGCTCAAAAGAGGAGGATCTTTCACAGAGAGATCAGGCGTTAGTGATTGAGAGGAGAAAAGTTCAGGAGCTAACGGTTAAGAGCGATGGGCTTGAGGAAGAGAAAGATAAACTCGAGTCATCGCTGGCAGCCCTTCGCGGAGAACTTGAGACGGCTCAAAGGGCTACCCGGTCCTCGAAAGAGGAGGTCACCGAATATATAAGACAGCTTCAAGCTGCTGAAAACAAAGCAGAAAAGCTGCAAAGCAAACTTGATGAAGCAAAAAGCAAGGAAAGAGAGGCGAGAGAGCGCTCTGCAATAGCTGACGAGTCTATCCCTAAATTGCAGGAGACGTCAGAGCGTTATCACAGAGAGCTTCAATTAAGCCAGCAGGAAGTGAATCGACTAAAAGATCTGCTAACCGGCAAAGAAGATGAACTTGCCGAAGCCAAAATCAGGGAAAACTCGCTGTCATCTTCGATCCTGGCAAAGGACGACAGGATTCGGGAACTTGAAGAAGCTGAGGTTGAATTCAGGAGCGAGATTGAAAAAGCCAATCAAAGAACGCAGGAAAAGCAACAGAAAGTGGTTGCGCTTAGCCAGAATGTCGATGATCAAGTTCGTGCTATTGAAAAGCTCACGCACAGAGTTCAACAACTGCTCCCTGAGAAAGAATTGAGTGACAATAAAGTCATTGAGTTGGAAGAGAGAGTTCAGTTAATTGCCCGGGAGCGAGATGAAGCAAAGCAAATGCTTCTGAAAGCTGAGAAAAATTTACGAAGCGGTAGTGATGCCGCAGAGATTGAGAAAGCTCAATGGGAAAACCAGCTCAGGGATTCAAGATCCAGAGTGTCTGATCTGGAAAGTCGTCTTAAAGAGACCGAAAAGAAAAGAGACCACTTTCAATCAGAGTCAGATGCTCTTGCTCATGATAGAGATCAGGTGAAGAAGCAGCTTCAGGAGCTTCAGCTCAATGCAGAAAGTCTGAAAAGTCAGCATTCCCTTGAGATGGAAAGGCTCATCCGGGAGCGAGATGAGTTTAAGCTAAAGGTCGAGGCACTGGAGCAAAAGGCAGAAGTTGCTTCAGCTGACTGGGATAAAGAAAAAGTCAGAATTGAGGAGGCCAGGAAAAAACTGTTTGCTGATTTGAAAAACCAGCATGACCAGCTGGTTGAAACAAAAAAACGACTTGATCAGCAACTTCTTGCGTCTCAGGAGGAGGTCAGGAAGACAAAGCTTGAGCTATCCCATAAAGACGCCACTCTCGAACAGAAAGAACAAAGCATTGAGCGTGTAAATAACCAGTTGATTACGTTGAAAAACAGTCTTGAGGAAAGTCAAACCAGGGTGTTGTCTCTGGAGGGTGAGGCTACCGAACTGGGCACACAATATGGAAGGTTGGAGCTGGAAGTAAAAAGATTGACGCAAGAGAGGGATCAGGCTCATAGCGCTTCCTTAAAGCAGAATGAGGAGCTGTGCCTTCTGCAAGGCAGTCTTGAAGAGGCAGAAACCACCCTGGAGTCTCTGAAAAAGCAGCTTAACGATGAGCAAAGTGAGAAGTCACTGGAGTTTGCTGATCTTAAAAGAGAGATTCGTCTGGCTAAAGAAAACAGGGACCACTTTAAATCGCTTTCCGAGACAGCGGAAGAACAAAGAAAAATAAAGGATACAAGGGTTAGCGAACTGGAAGCCCTGTTGAGGGATAGCCAAAAAGAGGCTCACAGCTTAAAGGGTATGGTTGATGATCTGGGTGTCAAACAGGAAAGGGCGTTGAAAGAGGCTCAAGTTTACAGCAGTCAGCTTGAAAAAGATCTGGCTTTTCAGGAAAGCAGGCATAAGCACGAAGCTTCGGGTTGGGAAGAAGAAAGGCAGCGTCTTACCAGCTCGCACAAAGAGATCGTCGTTGATCTTAAAGAGCAGTTGCAAAAACTCCAGCATCTGAAAAATGATGTTGATAACCGGGTTTCAAAGCTTGAACTGGAAGGTAAGACGAAAGATCTTGAGTTGCAGCAAAAATCTCTGGGCCTTGAGGAGAGAAAAGAAGAAGTCAGTCGTCTTCAGAGCGAGGCTGAAAGCCTGAAAACTGAATTAAGGAGCCTGAGTGGTCAATCCAGAGAAGCAGCGTCAAATCATACGCTTGCATTGAAAGAGAAAGAACTTGCTCATCAAAAATTAGCCGAGAGTCTTGAGCAGGAAAAGCGCCAGCGAGATCAGGAAAAGATAAAGCTGGAAAAGGCTGTCAGTGACCTGGAGCAGGAGCGAAAGGGTTTGCAATCGAAACTGACTGAGTTTCAGGCTGTGGGTATTGAAAACCAGACGCTTGCCACTGAAGTTATTCATTTAAAAGACCAACTGCATATAACTCAGGAAGAGTTGAACAAGATTAGAGAGAAAAAGAGAGAAGTCGAGCAGCAATCAGAAGAAGCTCTTAAGGCCAAGGCCTCTCTACAAAGCCAGTTAGAAGATGAGCGGGAACGGGTTGAAACACTCTCTGAAACGAAAAGTAATCTGGAAGCTCAAGTTCTTGAGAAAGAGAGCGCCCTGATATTAAAAAACCAAGAATTAGTTGAAGCTAAGGAAAGCCTTGAGCGCGAATCTGAGCGGTTCAATCAATTAACGCTTCAGGCTGACAGTCATCAGGTTGACAGTCATCAGGTTGACTCCGGTTATGAGTCAGATTCTCTTTCCGAGGACGGCTTTTCCGAGGCGGAGTCTTATACTTCAAAGGCTTCTTCTGATCCGTTACCTGATCGGTTCGATTCATCTGCTGATGAAGGTTTGGATCTCACTCAGGAATCTCCATTGCCCCAGTGGACAGATTTGGGGACAGTCGTTTCAGAGATCAAAAGCAAAGAGTTTGCTTCTCTTGGCCCAGGAACTTTTGTTATTTCGGGCCTGATTCAAAAAATGAGTTCAGCCTGGTCTGAGCTGGCTTCCAGACTGGAAGTGATAGAAAAAGAACGGGAAATTTATCATTTCACCGATCCGGATCATTTTCCGGGTAGGAGCGGCTCCCGAAAACAAGTGATGTCGCTCCATGAGCAATTCCTGATGGAGCTGGAGTCTATCCATCAGACCTATCAAAAAGCCCTGAGTGCGAACCCGGATCGCCCTTCAGTAGATGAGTTTACCCGTCAGATTGACCGGACTGTATCCCTGACCCGGGGCAATATAGAGGTACTGGCCAGGAAGCAGGATGATTTTCAGACTCAGGTCGACAGATTCGAAGCCACTCTTGAAGCCTTAAAGCCTGATGCTCTGGCTGGCCCGGAAGATCCTGAAGCCATAGTCGATTTGGAACTGACCAATATGAGTACACTGTTGGCAAAAAGTTCGGGGGATCGGGACAGGGAGTTCTATACACATGCCTTGTGCGCCCTTGCCAGATCAGCTTCAAAGCGTCTGAATGAATCCTGGAAGAAAAAAATTGCAACGATTGAGGAGCCAGACGAAGGGCATCGGCTTTTAAAACAGTATGAATACTCGCTTCAGCGATTGGCTTCAGAGCATCTGCCACCCCGGTTGAGACGCAGTGTGCCCGAACATGGACGAGTATTTTTATCGAAGCTGGTTGAATATCAAAAGGCGGAGTTTGAAACCAGACTGGATCAACAGCTGGGAGGCGATCTCAAGCCGCAGGCGGGCCATTCTCTGGAAGAGCAAATGGTCAGGGATCCGCAGATCTGTGACAGACTCTTAACTCTGCTGTCCAGTTTACAGGAGCAGCATGAAGGGATTGTTAAACAACCCGGGTCCGCAAATTTAGCAGCAGGGGCAACGCAATGGGTTGACTTCAGCTATGCCGATGCCTCCTTGGTGGGGCTCAGTCAGATCAGGGATGAATTTGGATTACCCGCGACACCGACCATGACAAAGGTGCTCAGAACCCTTCAAAAGGAGCTGAAAAGACCCGGATCATTGGTTCTCACCATGGCTGTAAGGCAGCATAAAGAGAATTACGAAACCAAAAAAGAGAGAGAGACGCGCAGGCTCAAGTTGGAAAGGCAGTGCACAGAGTTGCTGGCTCAGGAAACCAGACTCGAGCCGGAGCAGAAGTTCAGGGGCCTTACTCACGATGATGATTTTACCCAGGCTGTTGAACATCCTCATCAAGCCGAAATTGCCTGCTTTCAGCCAGATTCACCGGTACCTCTGGCAGAAGCTTCAGGTCATGTTCAGAATCAGGCCGGTTTCAGGGTCAGTGCTCTTACCCAGAACCCTGACTGTCTGATAAACAGTTTCATGAATGGTTTTAATAAGATTGCTCTCCATAAAACCAGCCTTGTTACCGGTGACCGATACATTGAATTGTCTGAAGGTGCCCAATGCCGACCTTCACTGGTGTTTCACTCCAAAGAGGGTCAGCACTGGCAGATTCAGCTGGATGGACGAACCTGGTCTCTGGATCCTGCTTTTCTTCATGAGCATCCCAATTTCGAAGTTCCCTTTCAGGTCAGCAAGGAAGGAAGAGAAAAAAAGCGGGACTGGATTCCCCTGAAAAGTGCTTCGGGACAAACCGTCCTGCTGGTTGCTCAGAAAACACCTTCAGATCAGCAGTGCTTTATGTATGAACTGGGTTCCAATGATCAACTGATCCCGGTGCCAATCCGGGGGGAAAACCCCAGAAGCGAGCTGATTAAAGCGAACTTACTGAGTAAAGCTTGCTTACTGAAGCCAGACAGTACTTCACCATCAAGATCACGCAAAGATTATCCGCCTGAAGTCCTTGAGCTTGAATCGCTGAAAAATACCTGGCTACCGAGTGCTTCCCTCAAGCAAATTGATGAATGTTATAAGAAAGTTGTTAAGGAAGTGGATCATCAATTACTGAAACCGCCTTTTACCTGCACACCTTGTGATGGACGTGTCAGAAGCCTGCCTGTTGAGCTTCCGGTGGTGAGAAAAGTGGCTCAGGAAAAATCAAGGAAGCCGGAAACCGGTGCCCATCAGGAAACGTTTCATCCAGAACAGTTTTCGCCCTTTACCGTCAATGCCAGTTTCGGCCATGTCAGTGAAGCGTTTCTGAAAGCCAGGAGGGAGTTGCTGGTTGATAGTGCTCATAGTGTCACTAAAAGTGTCACTGAAAGTGTTATTAAAACGCTTGAAGGAGAACAAAAAGCGTTTCAGGAACAGGTATTTAAAAACCTGTCAGTCTACTCTGGTTGCGAGTTGCAAACCCAGGGACCCCGTGGGATACCTGATCCGAAAACGCTAAAAACCAACAGGCAGTCGGTTTTGAGCCATTTTGAAAAGGTCATCGTCAACAACAGAAAGCACTGTGTTCGTACACTTCAGTTAAAAAAAGCTCTGGAAAAAGGTCTGGTCAGCTACATTCGTAATGCTTCTGAAAATGATGTGCAGGGTTTTTCTGATGGCGAGCTTCTGGATCATGCCATTCGTAACTTTGAGAAGGGACTGGCTCCGGGTGGTAATGATGTTGACGGGTTTATCAAACGCATGTCGCAGCTAATGCTGGTGGATATTGACCTTGAGCAGAGCAGCCTGATAGGTCAGCGCCTTGAGGCGCTTAAAAGTGAGTTGGTGGATCTGGACTTTGCCGCCTTTGAGCAGGTGAGTGAGCCCCACGAATACATCAGGCGTTGTCAGGAATGGAATCTGGATATGGCTCTGCTGGCATCCAGACAGAGCAATCTGAATAACCGAATCAGCAGTTACGAGAATACCTTGCTGGATACTAAAAACCTGGCCCTTTTGTCGTTTGAAAGAAGGCATCACATTGTCTTGTCACCCGATCAGGCCGACGAACTGGCTGTTACACTGGACGGTGTCAGCCAATGGGCCAATGGCCATGAAGTTGCCATGATGTCTCATAAAGGCACTGGCTACGGTAAAAGTACACTGCTGCTGGCGCTGACGGATCACGCTTCGGCCCAGTTAGGTGCTGATACGGACCGTTCGATTATTGTCATGGCTCCAAAGACCAATCAGGCAGAACTGGATAAAGGCTTGCGTGAGTACTACGCTCGCAAGGGGCAGGACTATCGCCGATTGGATCTTGAAACCTGCTTTGCACCTCCCTGTGAGTTATCCGTCGCCCGGTTGGTAGAAGTTGAGAATACCCTGCTGGGGTTACCTGCCGGAACTTCGATTAATGACAGAGGATCCCTGCTGGCTCAGGGGCGAGTGCCCGTGGGCGCCTCAATCACAGATGTGCAGATTCTGATGCATCTGAAGCAGGCCTTGCTGGACGCTGAAGGTTTCATTCAGGACAAGCAGGCGATACTGGCAAAATTGGATGACTGTCTGGACTTGCTCAAAAACTCTATGGTGTTTGCCGACGAGTTTGACAGTGAGATGGTGCCTCATACCGAAGCTGAGTCGATATCAGTGGCTCAGACTGTACAAGCGGTGATCAGAGGGCTTGGCTATGTCTTTGAAGTAGGGCCCCGAAGTATCAATCTGAAACATTCTGAATTTCTGTTTGGATGTAAAGCCCGGCATTTACTCTCAGCAACTCTGGGCACCTTGTACTGTGCAGCTTTGGCCAGTGCTTCAGGCAGTGCTGAAGAAGTGCGTCACAAAGCAAGAACAGACCCGGTGACCACCAATCAGCGTTTCTGGCACTTTATTTCTCTGGCAGAACCGGTGTTTTTCAGCTCTTCCGACCCTGAGGGCAGGAACAAGATGCTGACGGATGTTTTGCACAGGGTAGGCCCAGAGCCCCAGATTATTTTCTTTGATGGCGCTGAGTCGGGTGATGAATGTACGACAAAAGCGCACCAGATGAGTCGGACTTTGAATCAGGAACGACTGGCCATGGGGGGCGTTCAGAAGTCTGTTATTTACTATGACCATGACAAGAATCTGCAGATGCAGTATCAGGATGATCCGGTCTATGGACAGGGGGCTTCAGCTTCCCGGGAAACCATTACCCAGCTCAGCCGTTTGGGTGGACAGAGTACCGATGGTTACTTGAGTAAAGCCCAGTCTGTGGGCACTGACATGCCCCAGGGGAATGATAGTGTAGGTATTTTTCATGGGCTGGTGGGTCAGGCCGGTGGTGAAGCCAATGAGAACTATCTGGTTCAGCAACTTGGCCGTCTTACCCGTGACAGCAAGGACTTGCACAAGGCTCAAAGGGTGTTCATGGCGGTGGATCTGGATGCGGTTAAAGACATCAAAGGTGCCGACGTACAGAAAGAGGCATTTATTCAGGCTTTGAACGCGTTGGATGAGTCCATGCAGGCTGAAGAAAATCTGTTTCCTGAGGGCATTGATAACGCCTCTCCCGCATTGAAAAAAGTGGTTGAGCAAACAGTTACCCTCCCTGTTCAAAAAACAGAAGAAGGCGAGAGTGGTTATTTGCAGAGCCTTCCACAAATAAGAGCCCAACTGGCTGAGATGGCTAAAAAAGAGTGGGCAGAGCTGGGTCTTTCTGAGGCAGCATTTCAGGAGCTGATTGAACTGAAAGTCCGCCAGTGGGTCTGTAAGAATGCATGGCTTGAACTTGTGGCTGTGGATATTGCCAGTCGTGAGAAAAGTCATCATACCCTGAGCTGTGAGAAAGAGTTGATGCAGGCCAGAACCAACAGTCATCTGGATAAGGTGTTTGCCAGAGAGCATCACTGGCTGAATGATGAAGGTGTCAGCCTGGTGGATGGTCTGGACTTGAAAGCAGCAGGAATTCCCACAGAAGCGGTGCCTGTCGTGACCCGTACCCTCAAGTCAGAAGTCACGCGCTTTCTCAAGTCGACTGAGAGGCGATTTGTTCTGCCAGGAACCTATCAGGAGGATCTGCTTGAAACAGCGGATGCAAAACCCATGCGTGAGCGCCTTAGTGGTTACTTCAAGGAGTTAAAGAGCGAAGGCATTAAGCTTGATGGCAAAGATATGGTGAGTGAGACCAATAAAAAATTGATCCGTGAGAGCGATGTCGCTTTAGAAGAGGCTCTTACAAGAGTCACTGAACTTCACAATGTAGTGAAGAGTTTCAATGACAAAGCTCTGGGCGCTAAGCTTTTCGAGGACATTATGGCTTCCCTTCAGGCCAGCAGGCGAAAGCTGAGTGGTGCAGGGGGGGCGCGGGAGGCGATGCAAACGGAGGCCACCATTCGGAGAGCGTACAGCGATATGATGAAGGCTGTCATGAAAGTCATAGTTTATCAAATTAAACCAGCAGATCTTGAAGCATTAGAAAAGCGGATGATGGACGTGATCACTCAATGTGTTGATCTTGATCACAACCTGCGGCTGTCTCTGTACAGGAATCCCATTGGTCCTGACGTAATCAAAGCGATGGGTTTCGGTCGACTTAAAGAGTTCGCTGCCAACCCTCAAAAGTTCAGGTGGCGGAGGAAGGGGCCGCAAGGTCAGTGGACGCTGATTGGGAATAGCAGTCAGAACGTTATGGATTGCGATAAGGCCGAAGGTCATTTCGAGATTAAAGACGGTTATATCTCCAACAAAGCTCAGTTGAACCGCTTGCAGACCCAGGCTGCTTCCCTTAGTGAGCGGCAGGCTGAGCTGGATCGTGCCGTCAAGTTGTGCCAGCACCCGGTCAAAAACGAGTTCAGGGGCTGTGTGGATGAAGTGGAAAGAGCATTAATGCAGCAGTTTGATGCTTTTACCAGGGAACAGAAAAAGATCACAGAGCGAGAGCAGGAGTTAATGCTGAAACAGAGTGAGTTAAGGCAGAGCAAGTTGTACAAGGTTCTGGTTTAAATTTTTACAGGTTGGGCAGTAAAGGAATACAGATTATGTCTATGGTCCCACGCGGCAAGGAGCGTCGCAGCATCAAGCGTCACCAGTTGAATGATTATTTGACCATTTACAACAGGAACACGCTCAAGGAAATGGGAAGTATTGGCAATATCAGCAGCAATGGTCTGATGCTCATCAGTACGGTACCGGTTCTCATTGGTGCGGTTTACAGCATGAGAATTAAGCTGCCTGGTCCGGATGAAGAGAAAAATTATATTGACTTTGATGCCCGGTGTCACTGGTGCAAGCCCGACGTGGGTCCGGAGTTTTTTGATTCTGGCTACAGTATTGTCAGTGCAGGGCATGATATTATTGATCTGGTTGAAGTGCTCAAGGAGTACTTTTCTTTCACTGAGTGCCCATAGATTTAGCGGAAAATAAGGTCAACGATCACTGGGTTGATTGTTATCTGCTTTGTCTTGTGCATTCACATCGCCCTGACTGCAACAAGAGAATTGAATGTCCAGCCAGCCCTCCGGCCGCTATCGGGTGCCAGACCTCTTACCCGAAACCTCTTTTGAGCGGGAAACGGAAGTCAAGCGAAGCCGTTTTATTACTTTCCTGTCCAGAGTGGCCTCAAGAGCCGAAGCACTCTCCTTCCAGCAATCTCTGAGAAAACAGTTTCCTGACGCCTCCCATCATTGTCTGGCTTTTATAGCGGGCCCTCCCGAGGGGAATACCGTCATGGGATTTGATGATGACGGTGAGCCCGGTGGCACGGCTGGCAAGCCCATGCTAAATGTTTTGCAGCATCGTCAAATCGGAGAAGTCGCTGCCGTCGTGGTACGCTACTTTGGTGGTACCAGGTTGGGAGCCGGAGGATTGGTTCGGGCTTATGGCTCATCAGTTCAGGCCGCCGTCGAACAGTTACCTGTGGTTGAATGCGTTCCCATGGTTCGGGGAACCGCAGTGCTGGATTATGCCAGCGAACAGGCTTTTCGACACTGGCTCGAATCTTTGTCAGGACAGATCATTGATTGTGACTATACCGACCAGGTTGTTATCCAGGTTGAATTGCCTGAAGCGAACCGGATGGACTTTGCTTCCAGAATTACTGAATCCCTGAAGGGGAAGATTGCATTAAATTGGCAGGAGTGAACATGCTGAGAAGTTTCTACTGGCACGATTACGAAACCTTTGGAACCGATCCTGCGACGGATTGGCCTTGCCAGTTCGCGGGTATCAGAACTGATGCCGAGTTGAATGAAATCGGGGAGCCTCTCAATATCTTCTGCAAGCTACCCCCAGATCATCTGGCTCATCCCATGGCCTGTCTGGTCACCGGTTTGACACCTCAGGTTGTCAACGAAAGAGGGGTGGCTGAGCCGGAGTTTATTCGTCGGATTCATGCCGAGCTGGTGGAGCCCGGAACCTGTGCCGCAGGTTACAACTCGATTCGCTTTGATGATGAAGTGACTCGTAACAGCCTTTATCGAAACTTTTATGATCCCTATGCCAGGGAGTGGCAGAACGGAAACAGTCGCTGGGATCTCATTGATCTGGTGAGGCTGACCGCTGCTCTGAGGCCCGAAGGTATTGTCTGGCCCAAAAGAGAAGATGGTTTTAACAGTTACAGGCTGGAAGAACTGACCCAGGCAAACGGGATTGATCATGGCGATGCTCATGATGCTTTGTCTGATGTGAGAGCCACCATAGCGATGGCACGTCTGATACGTGACCGACAACCCCGAGTCTTCAACTTTATCTTGAACCTTCGCAATAAGAGAGACGTTTCCCGGCAGTTGAATCTGATGAAAAAAGAGGCTGTTGTCCATGTCTCAGGTATGTTTGGTGCTCAGAGGCACTGTCTTGCTATCGTGATGCCTGTTGCCATACATCCCGTTAATCGCAATGGGGTGGTCGTTTACGACTTGTCTGTTGACCCTGAAGTTCTGATGGACCTGTCGGTGGAAGAGTTACAGGCGCGATTATTCTCACCTGCCAGAGAAGGGCAGGAAAGGATTGCTCTGAAAGTGGTGCATATCAATAAATGCCCGGTGGTAGCTCCCTTGAAGGTACTCAGGCCAGAGGACCAGCAGCGACTGGGGATAGATCTGAATGCGTGCTCAAGGAACAGGGAATGGCTGCTGCAACATCCACAAGTGATGCAGAAGGTTCAGCAGGTATTTGACTCTGCGCCAGAAAACACTTCCAGCGATCCGGATCAGATGCTCTATACCGGTGGTTTTTTCTCTGATGAAGATAAAGAGCGAATGCAGGTGATCAGATCTTCAGAGCCCTATTCTCTGGCCAGACTGGGCTTTTCTTTCGATGATGCGCGATTGGATGATATGTTGTTTCGTTACCGGGCACGACATTATCCAGAGACACTGGATGTCGAGGAGTTGGAAACCTGGGAATCTTATCGAAAGCTGAGACTGTCTGAGGGTGACGACCGGATTCTCGGCTTTGGCTCATTCTGGCAGGCTATGGATGAAGCACAGGGGATGGCTTCCGTCGCACAGCAGGCTCTGCTTGATGAGCTGGCCGGTTACGTCAGGGGACTGGAATCATCTGTGAGTTGAAATGAATCAAACCGCAGCAGCACCCCCTCCGCCGATCACCTGGTTAAAGTGTTCAGCCAGTCGGCCATAAATAACGGGCTTTTCGATGTAGTCGACTGCGCCTGCCTTAATGGCCGCGACGGCAGTGTGGACATCGTTATGGTGTCCAAGAACGATCACAGGAATATCATATTCAGCTTCGTTCAGGGTCTCCAACAGCTGTATAGCTTCTTTACTTTCTTTTTCATTCTCAGCAATGATGCAGTCAGGCTTTATGGCCTGCATCGCCATCAACAGTTCACTGCTGTTGCTGAAACATTCGAGTAGCATAGACTTCTCATCACACAGGCTGCGGATGGTGTCGGTAACATTTGTATCCTGTTCCAGAAGATACACAGTAGCTTTTGTTGCCAAGCTCATAGGGGCAGCCTTGATGGTCAATTCAATAACAATACTTGTGTCTTTTGCCGAGCCGCCAGCCTCTGCAGGGTAATCGGGTATCCTGCCAGAAAATGGAAACTCTGTTGTACTCATGCTCTGAAAGAATGACCTGCTCTCTTAACACAGGGCATCTACATCCAGCAGAGCGTTATCTGCAATGAAAGAAAAACTTTAGTTGCAATAAAGTAGATGATTTTTCTGAAATGATCGATTTTTTTATTAATAAAGTATTCAGTTACCGCTTGGTAGCCAAAAATAGTCCCAAAAATAGTCTCGTTCATTTAAGAAAAATCGACTTCTGCCCTCAGCTCTCTCATAGCGTATTAGGAGTTTAGGATTAGTCTTAGAATTGCTGAATGGAGGGATGTACTAGACGTTGTACGGGGACTACTTAAAAGGTGGCGCAAGGCTTCGCAGGGAATCCAGAGATAATTGTGAGGAGCAGGGCTGGCGTGTTATGGACTGACAAGACTGTGTGCTGACCACTACCAGGGAGAGATTAATGAACCGGGGCGTCATTCATAAAGGCGCCCCGGATAGAGATCAGACCTTGAAGTAAAATTCACCTTCCAGGTGCTCTTTAACCTGCATAACCTGGCGAACCAGATGGGCCAGGGATTTGGTGCCCATTTTTTCCATCACACGAGAGCGATGGATTTCTACCGTTCTCTGGCTCAGATTGATGTCAGCAGCGATCACCTTGTTCGCCTTACCTTCAACGACATGGTGTAGAACTTCACGCTCACGGTCAGTCAGCGTAGAAAGACGACGAAGGATTTCTTTGTGCTCGAGCAGCTCACGACGTTGTTGCGCATCAAGTTTCAAGGCGTCATTAATCAGGTCCAGAAGCTCCTGATCGCGGAACGGTTTCTGGATAAAGTTCATTGCACCATCCTTGATAGCCTGAACGGCCATAGGTACATCGCCGTGTCCGGTAATAAAAATGATAGGCAGAATGCAGTGCATTTCGTTGAGTTTGCTCTGTAGCTCAAGCCCACTCATTCCCGGCATACGAATGTCCAGTACGATACATCCCGGACGGTTTTCATCGTAGACTTCCAGAAATTCGGCTGGGGAAAAGAAAGCTTCTACTGTCTGTCCAACAGATTTCATCAGCATTTTCAGCGAATCACGAACAGCCTCGTCATCGTCGATGATGAAAACGGTGGGCTCCTGCTTCATATCCTGTTGCTGCATAACGACTCCACTGTAACTGTATAAAAGTTGCCGTAAACGGATTTAATAATCAAACGCCGTCAGGCCGGAGAAAATTTGCGAAGGTAGAACCACGTCATTCATTTTTTTACATGCTTAACGGCTGTGGAATTCGATCTCAGTGTAGCAGAGGTTTGTAACAATGCACTGAAGTAACAACACCTCGAAGTAGCTATGCTCCGCGCAGGCTGTTTCTTGTAACGCCTGTTGTCTCTTTTACAACTTACACTGAGTGGGCTGTTCTGCCTGGATTTTGCTGGACAGCTTTTTGCAAACTACAACCCAGTATACTGAGCTTGGTTATTCGATGTCCGATATTTCCAAGTCGTAATTACGTTTGAATGGTCCAGATAATTTCGCTTTCTACTGGTCGCCTAACGGAATGCGCAATGTTAATGAAAAAATTATACATTCCAAGTGGTATAACTACTGTAAATGTTTATTAAATGTGGGTAAGTAAGCAGAAGGGCAGGTTTTGGGCGGTAAAATCCTTGTTGGTCTTGATTTTTCAACGGATTCCGGGGACAAAGGGCTGATAAAGGAACCGCACCTGCAATAGCGCGGTTCTTCATACACCGGATGTCACTATATACGACTGATTTTAACGATCAGTGTACCTTATTGCTCAGGTCCAGTGGCGCGATCATGTTTTCTGGCTTGAGAATTTCCGCCAGTTGCTCGTCCGTCAGCAAGCCTTCTTCCTTAACCAGATCTACTACACGACGACCGGTCTTCAAGGCAGTTTTGGCAATGCGGCTGGAATTTTCGTAACCCAGGTATGGGTTCAGAGCGGTTACCAGGCCAACAGAGTTGTAGACATAATCCATACAGACGTCCCTGTTAGCTGTAATGCCTTTAACGCAGCGATCAGACAGCATGAACATACCGTTGGTGAGCTGCTGGATGGATTCCAGAATCTTGTAAACCAGTACCGGCTCAGCGTAGTTAAGCTGCAGCTGGGCTGCTTCTGAAGCCATGGTAACGACCAGATCGTTTCCGATAACGTGGAAAGCGATCTGGCTCATGGCCTCAGGAATAACCGGGTTAACTTTGCCCGGCATGATGGAGGAACCTGGCTGCATTTCAGGCAGATTGATGTCATTAAAGCCACACAGAGGACCGGAAGAGAGCAGACGCAGGTCATTACTCATCTTGGACAGCTTGACGGCCATTCGTTTCAGGGCGCTGGAGAAGATAACAAAAGCGCCCATGTCGGAGGTGGCTTCCACCAGGTCACCCGCCAGGATCATATTCTGGCCGGAAATTTCAGACAGGTATTTAACCGCCAGGGGTGCGTAACGGCTGTCTGCAGTGATACCCGTTCCGATGGCAGTACCGCCCAGGTTGACTTCGCACAGTAGCTTGGCCATATCCTTGATACGGTCAATGTCTTCACCGATAGTAGTTGAGAAAGCACGGAATTCCTGACCCAGAGTCATAGGTACAGCATCCTGCAGCTGGGTACGACCCATTTTCAGTACGTCTTTGAACTCTTCAGCTTTAACATCACAGGCATTCTTCAGGCTCTTGGCGGCTACAACCAGTTCGTTGTGTTTCAACACCATGGACAGACGCATAGCCGTTGGATAAACGTCATTGGTAGACTGTGCCATGTTCACGTGGGTGTTTGGGTGCAGGTGCTCATATTGACCACGACGGTAACCCATCAGCTCCAGCGCGCGATTGGCAATCACCTCGTTGGCATTCATATTGGTGGAGGTTCCGGCACCACCCTGAATCATGTCAACGGTGAACTGGTCATGCAGTTTTCCGGCAATAATTTCGTCACAGGCGTCTGCAATGGCATCGGCCTTGGCTGTATCCAGCATTCCCAGATCGCGGTTAGCCAGTGCACAGGCTTTCTTGACCATGGCCAGGGCTTTCGGAATGTTTGAGAAGTGGTTCAGTGTGACACCGGAAATGTTGAAGTTTTCCAGGGCTCGCTGAGTCTGGATGCCATAGTAAGCCTCTTGGGGTACAGGGGCTTCACCCAGCAGATCATGCTCGATGCGGTATTCGTTCAGATCAGTATTATCCAGTGCCATTGATGTATCACCACTAATAAGGAATATCGGCAACAAGAGATGGGGAGTCTGGTTAAGTGCCACCTCAAAATATCAGGGTTAGTCTGTTCCTGCTTAGAGCTTCCGGCAATATGAAATTCTACCTATCAAACTATTACAAATGTCATCATTCAGGGTGTGAATAGCTACCGATGACAGGTTACAGGTTCTGCCTTTGGCTATTCTTCTAATAGGATGTCAAAGGCTTATTGTTAATGCTACTAAATCAAATTCCAGGTCTGTTCTCTAACCCCAGACATGAATGGACACAGATTCGCTCCCGATATGATCAGACAACCCCTGTGGCGGTGCTCAGGGATTTACTGATTCTTTCTTCACTTCCCGGAATTTATCACTGACTGAGGAATCATAGCTATGGATGGCAGCAAACTTCCAGCGGGCTTCCAGCACACATCGGTTAGCCCTCAAGCGGCAACTCCGGATATCGGGGAAATGCAGGAGGCGAGGCACAGCAGCCGCCAGAACAGGTTCATCAAAGCCATTAAGAATGTTCTGAAAAAGTTGCCGGGACGAGGTAACCGTGCACTTCGCAATATCCCCATAAAGCAGAGACAAATCACTGCATTCAGTCAGCCTGTGCCGAAGATGATGTCTGGCAATATTCGATCTCAGGCTCAGGCAAACGATATTTTCAGAGAGGTTGAAGATGTCTTTGCCAAGGTAAAAATGGGGCAGGGTGACAGTCCTGAAGTTCAGAAGGCCTATCAGCAGGCCAGAAACCAATTCGAAAATGCAGCTATTTCCGTAGCCAAAGATGTTCTCATTGAAGCCAGGCTTCAGTCTGATGGTGGTGAGCTTATTCTGGCAATGAAAGAGTTCATCGAGCAGCATGAGAAAAAGATTCATCAGGACTATGAACCCGTGACAGAAAAGATGGTAGAAGATCTGCGGGGACTTCCAGGTAAGCTCCTCAATGAATTATCTCTGAGGAATGTAGACAGGGAGGTTGCCAGAGAAGTGTTAGACGTGCATCTGAATGAAAGCAGGGAGTCCCAGACCGTCTCAGATCACAATCAGATACCTCTATCAGATGCTGAAGTGGTCGTTCCCGGAAGTACTCACGATCACAAAGAGTTGTTCAAGTTACAGAAGCTGCAGTTTGATTCAGCCAGAGAAGTTCTGAAGAATGAATCACATTCGGCTCAGAGAGAGGGACGTACAGAGGATGTTGAACGCCTGACCAAGCTAGATCGTCAGCTATTGAATGAGTTGAGAAGACTCCAGCAAACCGTTCAGCTTAAGGGCGATGAACCTGTCAACAGGGAAGAGATGCGCAAGGCCAAAGAATCATATCCGAAAATTCTGCAGGACGCCCTGGTTTCGGCTGGCGTCGATAAGCAAACTGTGGCCAGAGATTTCGAAGAGGCTTTTATCGATCAGTTAAATTTTCGTCCCTGGAAAACGATAGAAAAATCTTTCTCTCAGGCTGGAGTTGAGTTTGCTTCCAGACAGCAACCTGCGGCTGAAATCAAAGTGCCAGAGTCCTTAAGGGGAGAGGTTTCCCGTCTCTATGAAACTGACTATGCAGGGTATGGAGTCAGCGGTATCGATTCGACCAACACGTATCATGCTACTAACCTGAGTCGCAGTGATTTTTCTATTAATAACAGTAATGTCTACACAGGCATAAGACATGGCATTGCCGATCCTTATGGTGTTGACTGGGATCCCGATCTAAAGGCTGAAGGTGGAAAAGTCAAGGCCAGAGAAATCTTACTTTCGGCTCTGGCAACCCGGCCTGATATTTTTGAGCAAGCTCTGATAGCGTCACAGGGAGGGCCAGTCCCAACACTTGCTATGACATCCACTTCCATGGTCACGACAGGCCTGGGTTCCGGAAAAGAGAGAAAAATGCAGAAAGCTCAGAATGAAGCTTTTAAATACTTTACTGACCCTGCTAAACAGCCTGTCACGATGGAACTTCCGGGAGCTGATGGACAGACCCGGACCATCAAACTTAATTTCAAACAGGCACGCTTTAATATTCCTGTGAACTGGGGAGGGGTTGGAAGCGCCTCTCTGGTAACAGGTGGAAGATCTTTCCAGAAAAAAATGAACGATCCGGCTATGGAAATGCTGGTAGGCAAGCTGGGCAAGGCCGACATCCCCGGCGGTATGGCTGCTGAATTTCTCAGTGGCACTTCAAAGAAATGTGAGGAAATCAGGGCGCAGATCAGGGACGCCGAAGAAGTAGGCAACGGGGAAAAAGTGTCTGAACTGAATGCCCAGCTGGACCAGTTAACCAGGGATGATCGAACAGTAAAGGACCTTACCACTCAGATTAAAGCAATCTATAAAAAAGGCAGCCATTATCACCATCATCATGATGCCTATAAGCTGGCTACCAGAGTGGCCCTGTTGACTCATATGGTAGGTGCTGTGCCATTATCCAATTGCAAAAGCGGTAAAGACAGAGCCGGAATGCTGGATGCCGAAATCAAGTTTCTGGCGGCCAGGATCAACCCGGAAACCGGAGAAGTGCCCGAACCGGGACCTATTGTGGATCCTGCTGACAGAGCCTTGTTCCAGAAGATTCTTCAGGAGAGCGGTAACCTGGAAGTCCAGGAGCAGAACGTCGGTGTTCGCGGTTATAAAACAGAATGGGTCGATTCGATCAACGAGAGAGTGGGTGATCCTGCCATTCGCGAAGAAATCAGAGGGCTTTCCAAATCAGTGGATTAGTGGGGAATTTTGTCGCCATAGCACAGTCTAAACTGGACAGGAAACTGGAATTAAACCTAACAGGAGGCATATTTATGAACAATAGGATCAAACAGGCAGGGACCGTCTTGCTGCTTTCTCTCTCTGTGGTTGGCTGTACGACCGATCAGACAGGGACTACTTATTCTGCTTCTGAAGCCCGTCAAATGCAGACAGTCCGGTTTGGCACCGTTGCTGAATCCAGGCTGGTCAAACTCGAAGGCAGCCAGGGTGAGGTCGGCACTCTGGCAGGGGCAGCGGTGGGTGGTATCGCAGCTTCCAGTATTGGTGGTCAGCGCGAAAGTGCTATTGCAGCAGTGGCTGGAGCTGTTGCCGGTGGCGTTTTGGGCAATATGGCCGAGAAGAAAATTACCTCCAAGCAGGGTGTTGAACTAACAGTCAGACTGGATGACGGCTCTTATGTTTCTGTTGTTCAACAGGCTGATCCGGCCGTTAGCTTTGCTGCGGGCGATAAAGTAAAAATCCTTACCCAGGGCACTGCCAGCCGGGTTGTCAAGGTTCAGTGAGAAAAAGGCGGATCGGCTTAATCAATGCCCTCCGCCAGATTACCTGGGGTCATTTGCGGTCTTAAGAGGTAATACTCCACAAACAGTTTAGGCTTATTATCCACCTTCACTTTAGTCACGGGCTCGAATTCAAAGAGCCCTAGAAATTCAGCCTGAGGATAGTTCTTTTCAAGCCTTTGTCTGACTTCCTTTGAATATCGCTTGCCATCCGTCATGACAATGATTCCGCCTTTTTTGCGGAAATCTTCTTCTTTCATCCAGAGGCTTTCTGTCGGATTAAGACCAAAAAATGGAATGGTTTTGTGATTCTGGCTATACGCCAGCAGCTCAGCAACGTGGTAGTGAAGCCCGCCCAGATAAGGGATATAACCTTCGTTTTCAGGACGATCTTCCTGGTGAAATGCCCACAACTCTTCAGCTTTTAGCATTTGGGCCCTGAGAGGCACGAACTCCACTGAATCCGAGTAATCTTCATCAAAGACAGGTTTGAACAGCAAGTAGCTGCATCTCAATAAAACAAACAATACCCCGGTGAATAAACACCAGAACACCACTTTCTTGAAACGCGGGTAATCGATCAATGGACGAGTCCAGACCAGCACCAGCAGCGGCAGCCAGACAAAGTAGGGGGTAGCCCAGCGGGGTACGAGCTTCTCGCCGGTTACCAGTCCAAACAAGAGTGTACAGGCAAATGGACCTGTCGCTATGGCGATTAGAAAAACTTTTTTGAAACGATCATAAAGGATAGGGAGCCTGGGAGCTCTGAAAAGGGGGATCATCAAAAGAAAGAATACCAGGACATTGCCCAGATTATTCTTGATAAAGTTCAGAGGAAATATCAGATGATCCCAGTGTGTACCGGTTCCATAACGCTCGCTTTCAACGTAGTTTTCTCCCAGATAGCTCACTGCTGCAAAGTTGTTGTCCCATAGCCAGTAAAGATGGGGGGAGGCGATAGCCAGTGCGAGAAGCCCACCCAACCATGGGCCAACGGAGGAAAGTGCGAGTCTGCCTTCGTGGGTAATTAAAAGAACAATAAACAGGGGCGCAAACAAAACGGCCACCTGATATTTAGTCAGAATGGCCAGCCCTGACATGACTCCGGTCAGCAGCCAATAAGCCAGGGATTGACGAGTCACTGCAAAATAAAAAGTCAGGGCAAGTAAGGCCCAAATTGGATGCTGAAGCGTGTCCGGTGTCAGTCTTTCTACCCGGTTACTGTAGAAGAGAATGCCTTGTAACAAAAAGACTGCCAGCAGGGCACCAGCCTCGGTCAAATATTCTCTGGCCAGACGCCAGACAGCAACAAAAGCAATCACCACAGTAACCTGGGCAAAGAGATAGACAGGCCAGTCGCTGGTATCACTTAAGTTTGAAAAAAAAGCGGCAGTCCAGGCTGCCAGAGGTGGGTGTTTTTCATACCCCCACTGCCAGAGATTACCCCAGGCGATGCCTTCAAGTGTGTCAGAGTGCAGCGTGTTCCTGACCAACCAGGGGCCCAGGGTCCAGAAAAACAGCTGAAAAAGGCAGATCAGACCGAGCCAGCGAAAAGGGTGCTTAATGACCATGGAAGAGGGTGAAGACTCGGCAATCATTGCTTCATTCTGCACAGATCAACTCCTGTTTGTTGACAGTCGGCTAGAAATTGTTGGCTCGATAAATAATCAAACTCTAACTGTCTGGCTTGAGGGTGATCCAGATTGATGTGGTCGGCAGTTTTACCCGGGTGACACATAATCAGCCCTTTGTCGTATGAATCAGAGAGCCATGCTTTCATCAGGGTGGAATAGTTTTCTTGCGGTTTCAGTGAATAGACGCCAGCAAAGGAAGTATTGGTATTGATACTCTGGTTGAGCAATTCGCAGTTCAGGCTCTTACTGCCAGAACCTTCAATAATGTAGCTTTTCAGGCCACCACCATGACGGATGATGGGTGTAACGCTTCTCACCCAGAAAGAAGGTTCGGGCCTAAAGGTGCGTATTACCGATAACAGGGTTTCACGTACCATGGGCAGGTGGTGTACGTGCTGATGGCCATCAACAAAGTCGGGGGCTCTGCCGGTAGCGTCGATAAAATACTGATATTGTGCCGTGACTTCTTCCAGCAGGGCGGTCCGGTCCAATAAGTGAAGATGGCTCTTGATTAAAACCTCATTCAGGCTGGGGAGCCCGTCTACATAGGCGGAACTGAGGCCATTGCCTTCAGTTAAATTAAGATGCAGGCCAATATCAACCTTTTCCTGAATGGTCGTCAGGTGGCTTGCCTGCTTTATCCAGTCCGGACCAGTGACCAGACAACTGGTGGCCTGAATTCTGCCGAGAATGGCCAGCTCCAGAATAGCTTCCGATACCCCTGGGTGAATCCCGTAATCATCTGCGCACAGTGTTATTCTTTTCATTTAAAGGCCCAGTATTTGCTCAGGGTATAAGTGACCAGGGGAATCGTTGCCAGGACGATAAAGCTGGCCATTAGATAATTCAAACCGGTGTAGGTTAACAGCAGGGTATAAAGCCCCTGATTGAGCACAAAACTGCAGAGCAATTGAACCAACAGGAATTTCAGCAGAGTATTGCGAAGTACATGTTGCTTGTGATTAAAAGTCCACAATGAATGACCCAGGTAACTGACGACAAAGGCCAGAATAAAAGCGGCAGGGTTTGCCAGTAGCGGGTTTACTTGAGTCAGGTCTACCAGAAGCCAGAGTACAAAAAGGTGAACAGCTGCAGCAGTACTGCCAGTTATAATAAACTTAATCGGCTGCATTGCTATCCTTCTGATTCTTGAATCCCAGTTGTCGCTGTATCAAGTATCTGGGGCGTTTTTTTACTTCACAGAAAATACCGGCAATGTACTCACCCAGTAACCAGAGAGACAATAGCTGTATGCCGCCAATAAAGGTGATGGCGACAATGACCGTGGGCCAGCCCGGCAAGGGGGCGCCAAGAACAAGAGTTCGAAAGATGATAAAGAGTGCGTAAAACACTGAGATGAAAGAAATAATCAGTCCAAGCCCACCGACAATCCTGAGTGGCAAAGTAGTGAATGCTGTAATGCCCGAAAGAGCCAGGCTGGTCAGTTTGCCATAGCCCCAGCCGGATTGCCCTGCCAGCCGGTTTCTAACCTGAAAGGGAAGGCCGATGCTCTTGTAACCTACCCAGGCATAGATACCTTTCATAAAGCGACTGCGCTCAGGCATGGCTCTGAGGGCATCGACCACTACCTTGTCCAGTAGCCGGAAGTCGCCTGCGTGAGCTGGTACATCAATGCCTGTGCTGGAGTGCATGATTCGGTAGAAAAATTGTGCGCCTTTCTTTTTCAGGAAAGATTCATTTTCCCTGTTCTGACGGACGCCGTAGACCATCTGGTAACCCTGTTGCCAGTAATCAACAAAAACAGGGATCATTTCCAGAGGGTGCTGAAAGTCTGCGTCGATCAAAATCACAGCGTCACCGGAAGTGGCATCAATTCCGGCAGTCAGCGCAGTCTCCTTGCCGAAGTTTCTGGATAACTCAATCAGCTTGATCCTCTCGTCATTACAGAAGGATTCGACCAGTTCGACCGTTTTGTCGGTACTGCCATCATCCACCACAATAATTTCAAGATGCTCGGTGATCTCTTCAAGCTGTTTAATCAGTGCTTCCATGAACCGACCAATGACCTGGCTTTCATTGAAAACCGGCACCACACAGCTAAGTAAGAAGTTGTTAGAGGGCATTTTGTCTCCGGCTCGATAATTTATAGGGTCATGAGTTTCGCTTTCCATCCTTGAACAGGGAGCGATATATCGGGCTCATGGCTACATTTAATTGTTATTATTTATCGGCTTGGCACTCTTTACAGTGAGGCTCAATTCACTAAGCTGCAGGAAAAGAACAAGGTTATTCATCAGTAAAATGCTTTTTTTCTTGGTGTTGA
This sequence comes from Endozoicomonas sp. ALD068, assembly GCF_049310145.1. NCBI lineage: Bacteria > Pseudomonadati > Pseudomonadota > Gammaproteobacteria > Oceanospirillales > Endozoicomonadaceae > Endozoicomonas > Endozoicomonas sp. ALD068. The sequence continues at coordinate 3,358,294 of NZ_JBLYNU010000004.1, read as the reverse complement.
CAGAGCATTCCTGACTCGCGCTTGTGACCAAAAATTGAGCAAAGTTCTACACCATAGTGGTATGGTGTCTCTGAAAAAGCAAGTTGCGGTCAGAGTTTTAAAGGACTGACTCAGGATTGCGTGAATCCTTGCTTTCATTAGAAGAATCTTTTAGCTGGGGCATTCTGTCAGTTCGGGGCACAGAAGCATGACCAATGTCCTGTCGTCTGATACGGTATAGTCCGGATTTTGAGATCATAAACAGACCCTCTGACGGAGTAGCTATGAGAAAGGAACATCTGATTGCCCTGGTATTTGGCTTTGGGATTCTGGCCGTTGCCGCAGGGCTTTATCTGATGCAACCCGCTGATGAACCTGGGCAGGTAGATAGTAACAATGTGCTTGTTGAGACTCCCTCTGAGCCTGAGGCAGAAACCAGGGCAGCTGAAGACGACGATGATTTCCCGTTGTCCAATAATGGTGATGTAACACGGATTATTATTGATGATGAGGCTGGGGATATCGGTGACATTTTGTCTGAAAAGGTTCTGATCAATGACGAAGTGGTAGACCAGAGCGAACTGGATGAGCTGGATCACTGAGATATAACGATTATTTACCGAGGCTTATTGATTGATTACAAGATTGTGGGAAATGTCTTACAAAGTCTGGTGCTTTCTTCCTGCATTCTGCCCTTCAGCAGCTTGATATGTTGAAGGTGCATGGACAGCAAATTCACACGGATGTGAACCCATCATGGACAGTCGGGTAGTAACCCTGAGTCTCCCCTCAGGGTTTTTACCCAGCCCCTGCCTCTGAATTGATCAGCAATAATCCAGAACCTCAGTGAAGTCTTCTTACCGAGATGTTTGAGCATCTCCCTGAAAGTTGGGATGGATTTATAGAATGTCACCCTTCATAGAACCCGAAACCCTGGCAGCCCTGCTAACCGCCCCCGGGGTTGTCGTGCTTGATGCTCGCTTCAGTCTTGCCGACCCCAAACTGGGACAGACTCTTTACCGTCAAGGACATCTCCCCGGTTCTCGATACATCGATCTCGAGAAAGATCTGTCTGCTCCATTGGTTCCCGGGAAAACCGGCAGGCATCCCCTGCCGGAGCCTGAGGTGTTTGCTGAACATTTGAGAACCCTGGGTATCAGCAAAACCACCCATGTGGTTGTTTATGATGACGGTAATCATGCTATGGCTGCCCGAGCATGGTGGCAATTGCGCTGGGTTGGCGTGGAACCTGTTCAGGTTTTGCATGGTGGTTTCAAAAGATGGTCTGCTGGCTGTTATCCTGTAACGACTGAAACGCCTGCTATCACCCCCTCTGACTTTATGGCTGATGTTAATCACGGCATGACAGTCTCTGCCAGTGAGGTTATGGAGCAGTTGCAAAGTCCGGTTTTTCGTTTAATAGATGCCCGTGCTCCTGAGCGTTTTGCCGGAGAATCAGAGCCTCTTGACAGTAAAGCAGGTCATATTCCCGGGGCGATCTGTTATCCATTCACTTCCAATATGGATAATTCAGGTTCTTTTCTTTCCATAGAACAGTTACGAAAACAGTTGGGAGTTCTGATGGTCGATGGACTGGAGCCCGTGTTTTACTGTGGCTCGGGTGTTACTGCCTGTCATAACCTTCTGGCTATGGAATACGCTGGTATGCCAGCTGCCAAACTCTTTCCGGGTTCATGGAGTGAGTGGATTACTGATGACAGCAGGCCGGTAGCAACCGGTTTGCGTTGAACCCTGTGTCTTTTGGACTGGATGTTATCATCACAAGCGGCTATTGACTGAACTCTGTATACTCTGCTCTTTTCAGTGAATGCGTTAAGGGCAGAGAGATGGGCAGCAGTTATAGATTCCCGATTGGCACGCCTGGTCAAGTATGGGGCAAGGAAGAACGTAAAGTCTGGTATGAACAAACCACCATCAAGCGTGAATACCAAAGGGAAGTCGTGCCCAAAATAATGGCTTTGAAAGAGCATTATGATGTTGAGCAGTATGGTGCCCTCTCCTACGATGTTGAGCGTTTTCCTTTGTATGCCATCAGGAGTCGAAACTGGAACACTGACAAGCCCGTTGTTCTGGTGACCGGTGGAGTCCACGGCTATGAAACCAGTGGTGTTCACGGTGCGTTAAAATTTCTGGAAGTTGAGGCTAAAAACTTTGTAAGCCACTTCAATATCCTGGTGGCGCCCTGCATCAGCCCCTGGGGTTATGAAACCATCAATCGCTGGAATCCCAATGCCATTGATCCTAATCGTTCCTTCTACAAAGACAGCCCGGCAGAAGAGTCCACCAACTTGATGAAACTGTTGGCAGGTTTGGAGCAGGAAGTATTGGTTCATATTGATCTGCATGAAACTACGGATACGGATGAAACTCAATTTCGTCCTGCTCTGGCAGCAAGGGATGGCAAAGGCTATGTGGAAGAGGGAATACCGGATGGTTTCTACACAGTGGCTGATACCGAAAACCCTGTTCCCGAATTCCAGAAGGCGGTGATTGATTCCGTCAGACAGGTGACGCACATTGCACCCGCAGACGATCAGGGAAAAATTATTGGCTCCCCGGTGATTCAGGAAGGTGTGATCCACTATCCTATGAAAAAGCTGGGTCTTTGTGGTGGTATAACAGACTGCAGGTTTGGCACCACGACTGAAGTTTATCCGGACAGCCCAAAAGTAACTGACGAAGAGTGCAATGATGCCCAGGTGGCGGCTATTGTCGGCAGTCTCAATTATGTAATGGGTCAGCTCTGACTATGAGCCTGCGTTTCCTGCAGCAGGCAATGACGGCAGGAAACATCAACCGCAAACAAGCTTCAAGACAGCTTCAGATTGACAGGCTACAGGATCACCGGCGCAGCGGCGTCAGCTCGCGAATGTCTTTTTCCATAGCCAGCTTACTGACGACCTGGTTCTGGCTGGTAAAGCCTGAGACAGACATTTTGACTTCGTAGTGGCCTCGCTCCGGAACCAGTTCAGCAGAAAAGTTGCTGATCTTGAGGCCCTCTTCTGCACTGGAGTTCAATACTTTCTCAAGGCTGTCGAGGCTACCTGTCGTGACCAGTCTGAGTTTGAGTTCGCTCACTGTCTTCTCCTTTTTTTCGTGACGCTTTATTTCGCAGTGGCAAAAAAAAAGCCCCCGGACCTTCTCTTGGTGCGGGGGCTGTGTTTTCTGCTTTTAAGCTATCCACGACAGACCCCGCGACACATAATAATGCCGCGTTTCATAATGGTTTTGGTCATGGATCGTGTGGAATTCATGGTCGCTAATGCACCAGGCTAAATTTCAGTGCACTGTATACCAAATTTTTCAATTGTGTGTAAAGGCTTTTTGTTGAAAGGCTGAAAGTAAAAAACAGGCTATTCTTTTTGATACAAGTTCGATAGAGATTGGGCTTTGTCCAGTGATTTCATGTAAAATGGCCTGTTATGTTCATGAAGAAATACGACGCCCCGAGAGGAGCAAATGAAACAATGGCAAGTTGATAGCTGGAGAGAAATGCCTGTCATCCAGCTGCCGGAATACCCCGATCAAGATCATCTTAAACAGGTGGAGCAACAGTTACACCGCATGCCGCCGCTGGTCTTTGCCGGTGAGGTAAGAGCGTTGCGACAGAAGTTGACAGCTGCTACCGAGGGCAAAGCGTTTCTATTGCAGGGTGGTGACTGTGCCGAGAGCTTTCTGGAGTTCTCAGCAGATAATATTCGGGATACCTTCAAGGTCCTGATGCAGATGGCCGTCGTGCTGACATTTGGCGCCAGTTGTCCTGTCATCAAGGTAGGCAGGATGGCTGGCCAATTTGCCAAGCCCCGTTCGTCTGGTACCGAAGTCATAGAAGGTGTTGAGCTGCCGATTTATCGCGGCGACATCATTAATGCTATGGACGCCACAGTAGAATCCAGAATTCCTGACCCCGAGAGAATGCTTAAGGCCTATCATCAGGCGTCATCGACTCTGAACCTGCTCAGGGCTTTTGCCCAGGGCGGGCTTGCGTCTCTGGAGCAGGTTCACGCCTGGAATCTGGATTTTGTCGCCAGCAGTCCACAGTCTGAGCAGTACAGTCATCTGGCTGATCGAATTGATGAAGCACTTGATTTCATGAGGGCCTGCGGTATTTCTTCCGAGCATTCCAGGGTGATCAGTGAAACGGACTTCTACACCTCCCATGAAGCTCTTTTGCTGCCTTATGAGCAGGCCATGACCCGTCAGGACAGTCTTTCCGGTCACTGGTACGACTGCTCGGCACACATGCTCTGGGTAGGCGACAGAACTCGTCAGGTTGAGGGGGGACACGTTGAATTCGTTCGGGGTATTAGCAACCCGATTGGTCTGAAGGCGGGTCCAACCATGCCTCCTGAAGATCTGATTCGCCTGATTGATCTGATCAGCCCGGACAACGAAGCTGGTCGCCTGAATGTGATTGTGCGCATGGGCGCAGACAATGTTGAAAAACACCTGCCAGAACTGATTCGTGCTGTCGAGAGGGAAGGGCGTCAGGTGTTGTGGAGCTGTGATCCGATGCACGGCAACACATTCAAGGCCTCCAACGGTTATAAGACGCGTGAGGTCAGCCGAATTCTGCGTGAGGTGAAACAGTTCTTTGCGGTTCACCAGGCAGAAGGAACCTATGCGGGTGGTGTTCACTTTGAAATGACCGGTCAGAAGGTAACCGAGTGCATTGGTGGTTCCCGTGCCGTAACCGAAGACTCTCTGGGTAATCGCTATCATACTCACTGTGATCCAAGACTGAATGCTGATCAGGCGCTGGAACTTGCTTTCATGATTTCCGACACTCTGAAAGACTGTCGAAAACTGCGTGAAAGATGACCACGATGATGCAGTTGGACAGGATCCTTCGAGGGGGTAGTGAATGGCATTGTTACTGCTCAACTCAGCACTGAGGAATTGGAGTTGATAATATCTTTACAGGGCATCTATGCTTCGGAAGGAAATTTTCCCAGTCTGACTAAAAAAATAACCATGAGCGAAAAAACATTTTACATTAAAAAAAGGTCCTTCCTGTGCAAGTTCTTGGTTGTCTGTTTTTTAGCTGGTTGAAGTTTTGTGGCAAATACTTTTGTCAAAGGCGAATCATTTTGGTAGATTAGCCGCCGTTCCGTGGCGAGGCCTCAAAAGCCTGTCACGAGATAGAGACGGGGTATAGCGCAGTCTGGTAGCGCGCCTGCTTTGGGAGCAGGATGTCGGGAGTTCGAATCTCTCTACCCCGACCAGTTTCTTGCAGAAGTAACCTGACTTCTGGACAGAACACGGGGTATAGCGCAGTCTGGTAGCGCGCCTGCTTTGGGAGCAGGATGTCGGGAGTTCGAATCTCTCTACCCCGACCAAATTCTTGCAGAAATTTCACGGTTTCTGGTCAAAACGCATCGGGGTATAGCGCAGTCTGGTAGCGCGCCTGCTTTGGGAGCAGGATGTCGGGAGTTCGAATCTCTCTACCCCGACCATTTTTTCCTCCTTTTTTTCTGTCTATAGTTGTTGTGTAACAACCAACAAAATATTCACAGAAGAAACTCCATGGCGATTTTAAAACTGGTTCCGGAATCCAATCCTGCTTTAAGAACTCCCACTACCCCTGTTACTGACTTTGGTCCGGGTTTTCAGAAAATCGTGGATGATATGTTCGAAACTATGTATGCCGTTAACGGTGCCGGGCTGGCTGCTACACAAGTTGGTCTGGGGATGAGAGTGGCGGTAATTGATGTCACGCGTGATAAAAGTCAGCCTCTGGTCATTGTAAATCCTGAGATTATTGAAAAGTCGGGTGAACAGAAAATGGAGATGGGCTGTCTTTCACTGCCGGGCTGCTGGGCAGCAGTTAAGCGGGCAGGCTGGGTCAAAGTCAGGGCTCAGGATCGTCATGGTGAATTTTTCGAGATGGAAGGTGAGGGTATCCTTTCAGAAGCTTTTCAGCATGAAATCGACCATCTGGACGGTGTATTATTTATTGACAAACTCTCGGCTCTGAAGCAAAAAATGGTACGTCAAAGAGCACGTAAGGCGCTGAAGAAGCATGAAAGAGGTAATAAATAAGGCCGCAGACAGATTTGAATCCAACATGTTTTTGACTCTTGATCCTATAGAAGGTTTGTAGGCTGGAAAATAGAAGTGTTTTCATAGTAAACCGAGCCTTGTTCATTTCAGAGTGCATTTATTAATAAACTAAAAGCAGCTTCCTTTCGGCAGAATGAATCGCTTTAGTCTACTTTAGATAAGGTCGTGTTTATTGGCTTGGAGTTACTGTTTTGCTCATTAAAAAAATAAAGGAGTTTGCTCGAACGGGACGTCGTTCATTATTTATAGCTTTTATTGTTTCTATCCCCTGGACTACTGCTGAAGGATCAAACGGCTTGATTGTTCAAGCTCTGGCGATAAACGCTTTTCTTGATTATCTCTATAATCTGCAACAGGGTAATCTGGAAGGAGAAAATGATTCTTCCAGACCTTTTACTATTGGTCTGGATGGGCCTTCCGGAGCCGGTAAGTCTACTTTTCTTGATCAATTTACTCAGGAGCTTCGAACTTCTTCGGCACTTTATCAACGATCACATTCGGAGCTGTCAGGCAGGGTCTGCTGTCTGGAGACACTGGGGATTGATACCTTTCTTCATTCCCGTGCCGACCGACGTGAAATGTTCAGCCATCTGGGCGATGGCGCGTCAGGGAACAACAATGGTGAGGAGTATCGGGCAGAGCTTAGAGATAGCTGTCTGGCAGCGATAGCCCGGGGGGATTCTTTTCGGTATGCCCCTTATTGTCGCCATCTGGAAGGTCAGCTGGGTCCTGAAGAAGCCCGGCGTATCACCTGCGATATTCTTATTATCGAAGGTACTCATGTGAATGATCCGGGGGCTCGGGCTTCCATTGATCACGCCCTGTTTCTCGACAGTGATGATAATTTAATTACCTGGAATATGTGGAAACGGAACTATCTTCTGGGTAATCGAACGAAAAAAGAATTATTTGCAATCTTGCAGGTTTTGTTTGAGCAGTTTAAAACCTGGAGAAGAAGAAATGCTGACCTATCGGACATTCATTTTTATTGGCATACGAATAACGAAGTTCCTGAACTGACAGAAGAAACTATTGATTCAGAGCTGCCAGATCTGGCTCGACAGTTGCGACTTCATCATTTTAACTCAGGCTATGCCCTGACACGTCTTTTTCAACAGAATTCATTAGATTCGGAAGTATTAAGCAGTCGTATGCGTCATCACTTCCAACCTTTCATGTCCAGTAGAAGTCTTGTGGCGATGGAACATGAAAGCTTTCTTTCGTTTGCTAGAATGTTGTTGGAACCATTAAGGCTGACTCTTCACGAGGTCCATCATGGCAATGAGTGTTTATTTGTTTCACTGAACGCTATTCTGCCAAACGATTATTTGAATCGGGAGCGTGTCATTGTCCTGTTGAGACAGTTATGGAAAACCTGGGAGCAGAATAATCTGACTGATGCCCAGAGAAGGCTTTTAAGCTGGATTGCTGCAGATATTGAAGCTGAAGCTGATTTTCTCTCAGAAGGGAATCTGGGCGGACTTCCTACTATTTTGATGACCTGGGCAGCCCTGCTGGGGTCGGATCATCCACCTGATAAACCTTTGTATCTTATGATCCGGTTGGGCGGTGTTATACAGGTCTGGAGCCTTAATCTGGACGGCACCATCAGTGAATTGGATGCTGTTCCTGAAGTTGAGCCGGTGCTGATCTACGATGGTGTTAATCGCTGGATGTTTGCAACGTCCGAACAGAATATCCTGAATAATGTGCCCGGTGTGCTTCCAACGACGCTCTCCACTGATGGTGGTACTTTTAATGATGATGGAGGTCATGACGATGACTCAGGCTTCTATTCTTCTTCCAGTTCCAGTTCATCCTCTTCCCTGTCATCACTCTTGAGCTCATCGGGCGGTCCTATCCGCCAGATTGATGACATGGTGATTGGGGGTAATTTAACCGAACCTGAGCCTGAGCCGTTGTCCAGTTATATTATTTCGCCAGGATTGATAATGCATTCTCGGTAGTAGCCTGTGCGATCTCTTTTGTAGAGCTGGAACGTAATTGTGCCAGATGCTCAAGGACAACAGGTAATAGGGTGGGAGTGTTCCTTTGACCCTGATAGCCTGACATCGGCATGTCCGGGGCATCGGTTTCCAGAACAATACTACTCAGGGGTAACGAGGTGGCCAGCTGGCGTGTTTTTCTGGCCCTCTGGTAGGTAATTGTACCGCCAAACCCCAGTTTGAAGCCCAGTTCAATATACTGTCGGGCCTGTTGTTCACTGCCAGAAAAAGCATGTACGATGCCACCTTTCTCCGGTTTAATTTGCCGGATTTCTTTAAGGATTTCATCGTGTGCTTTCCTGCAGTGCAGAATGACAGGTAGCTTAAATTGATCGGCAAGCTCAAGCTGCCTGATAAAATAGTAGTGCTGTTGCTGACGGTCCGAGTTGGTCAGCGAGTAGTCCAGGCCTATCTCACCCACAGCACAAACCGTCTTGGAATGACGTTCCAGGAATACTTTCAATTCATCAAGGTGTTGAGGTCTGTGGCTTTTCAGAAAATAAGGATGTAGTCCGAGTGAGACAAAGCGTCGCACAGAATCGGGCGAATCATTCACTTGTTTCAGAACTCTGGGCCAGTAACGCGCTTCCGTTGCCGGGATGCAGATTGAGCGGACACCTGCGAGCCAGCATTGTTCAAGGGTTTCATCCCGGTCCTGGTCGAACTCGGGAAAGTCCAGGTGACAATGGCTGTCAAACAATTCTGGTATAGGGGACATAATGTTCATAAAGTTGGTCATCGGGCTTCAGTCTGTTATGTTACCCCGATGAAAATAAAGCAGTACATAGGGTTGGGTGTTTCGCTGGTGCTGATTGCAGTACTGGTTTTTATACCTCGCTACTTCAAGTCGGAATCTGAAACAGGGCTGACCGGGCAGAGCTTCCACAAGAGATGTCTGGTGGCTGAAGGCTGTCGACTGACAACAGCAGACAGCGAGATTGAGCTGAGAATAAAGCCGTCAGGTCTGCCGAAGCTGGAGCCGCTGGATGTTGAAGTTCTCCTGAGAGGCCTGTCAGCAGACAGGGTTACCATGGAGTTTTTTGGCCGGGATATGCCGATGGGGTTAGCTCCTTTTCCACTCTACAAGCAGTCCTCTTTTTTTGGGCCTTCGGTATTCAGTGGCGTAGGTAACCTGACTTTTTGCACGGTTGATAAAGATATGACCTGGCTGGCCAGACTGGTGATTGAATCAGGTTCCGAAGTGACAACAGTTGTTTTTGAGCTGGAGACTTGAATTATGAAGCTATTGGCAATGGCTACGTTGGCCATTTTCGCAGGCATGTCACCTATAGCCCTTCAGGCGGCAGATGTTGAGATAAAGGATCAGTACGCAAGAGCGGTACCGGCTGTTTCCACAAACTCTGCGGCTTTTCTGACTATTACCAACAAAGGTAAAGAAGATATCAAGCTGGTCTCTGCCGACAGTGATAGCGCGGTTCATGTTGAGCTGCACGGTCACAGGCATGAAGGGAATATGATGAAAATGTTCGAGTTGAAAGATATTGATATACCGGCAGGTAAAACTGAATATCTCAAAAGTGGTGGCAATCATATCATGCTGATGGGTTTGAAGAGGCCATTGAAAGCCGGTAGTGAGGTTGATGTCACCCTGCATTTCTCTGACGGAGACGCTGTGGATGTAAAAGTGCCGGTAAAGGATCTTAGTCACGAAACCAAAGATATGGCCCATGGCAGTGCCACGAAGCATGGCGAGATGGATCACGGCTCAGTGGATCACAGTACCATGGATCACTGATTCAGAAGTCATCGTGGCCTGATCCTGTCACTTCACTTTAAAGCGAAGTGGCAGGATTCAGGAGAGCTCAGTGCTCGCGGGTGGTCCTGAAGCTAATATCCGGGTAGCGTTCCTCTGCCAGAGAGAGATTGACACGGGTAGGAGCCAGGTAAGTCAGGTAGCCACCACCATCAATCGCCAGATTGTCAGCGCATTTGCGCTTGAATTCCTCCAATTTACGTTCGTCCGTACAATCCACCCAGCGGGCGGTATTGACATTGACCGGCTCGTACATAGCCTCCACCTTGTACTCATCCTTAAGGCGGCGCATAACGACATCAAACTGGAGTACGCCGACCGCACCCAGGATCAGGTCATTATTGTTCAGAGGCATGAACAACTGGGTTGCGCCTTCTTCTGAAAGTTGTTGCAAGCCTTTCTGGAGCTGCTTGAGCTTCAGAGGGTCTCTCAGGCGAACGCGCTTGAAAAGTTCGGGGGCGAAGTGTGGAATCCCGGTAAAGCGAATCTCTTCGCCCTGGCTGAAAGTATCGCCAATCTGGATAGTGCCGTGGTTGTGCAGACCGATAATGTCACCGGAGATAGCTTCCTCGACATGGGAGCGATCACCTGCAAGAAAAGTGACAGCGTCGGCAATTTTTACATCTTTGCCGATTCGCACATGCTTCATTTTCATATTACGGGTGTATTTTCCGGAACAGATGCGCAGGAAGGCAATGCGGTCACGATGTTTAGGGTCCATATTGGCCTGGATCTTGAATACAAAGCCAGAAAATTTGGCTTCGTCCGGCTCCACTGCCCTCTGATCTGTTATACGAGCCAGAGGCGCTGGAGCCCACTCGGCAAAGTCGTCCAGCATTTCACGGACGCCAAAGTTGGCTAGGGCAGTACCAAAGAAAACAGGCGTCATCTTGCCAGCATGATAGGCTTCCAGGTCAAACTCATGACTGCCGCCGCGAACCAGTTCCACCTCATCGACAAAGTCTTCATGAATATCACCCAGCAGCTCTTTGGCTTCGTCCGACTCAAGACCCTTGATACGAATATCGTCGGGTATAGTATGTCCCTGGCCGGGGGTGAAGACGTGAATAGTATCGGTGTAGAGGTTATAAACCCCCTTGAAATTCTTGCCCATGCTGATCGGCCAGGTAATGGGAGCACACTGAATTTTCAGGATGCTTTCCACTTCGTCCAGCACTTCAATCTGGTCCCGGACTTCACGGTCCATCTTATTAACAAAGGTAAAGATTGGAGTGTCTCTCAGACGACAGACCTCCATCAGTTTAATGGTCCGGTCTTCGACACCCTTGGCGCCGTCAATCACCATCAGGCAGCTATCCACTGCTGTCAGGGTTCGGTAGGTGTCTTCCGAGAAGTCTTCGTGTCCGGGAGTGTCCAGCAGGTTGACAGTGCAACCTTTGTAAGGGAACTGCATAACCGAGGTGGTGATCGAGATACCTCTTTCCTGTTCCATTTTCATCCAGTCAGAAGTAGCCATACGACCGCTTTTACGACCTTTTACAGTGCCGGCCATCTGGATAGCACCACCCAGAAGCAGCAGCTTTTCTGTGATGGTGGTTTTACCGGCGTCCGGGTGACTGATGATCGCAAAGGTTCGACGCTTTGCCACTTCGGGGGATAATCCACTCATTGATGTTTTGCCTGATTCCAGAGCTTGAAAAAATGGCGACATTATATCCGCTCTGTTGCGCAAAGCCAGAATCATCATAAAAGATTGAAATCGGATGTTGTGCTTGATAACACAGGACTTTTGGCGAAACCGGTCGATAAAGTTGCGAGGAGATTGATGATAAGGAAGTGAGTGTTTTGAATCCATCGCAACGGACTTTGCAATGCTTGCAACCCCTGCTGGACAGAGGGCAGGATGAATCCAGTGACATTTCTGTCAGAGGCAAGTGGCGAGGCCGGGAGGCCGAGTTGCTGCCGCTTCCTGTCAGAGAGCTGAGGGAAGGTGAAAAACTCAGTGCCAGTGAAGGTACTACGGCATTTGTTTTCAAGTACGGCAGTTTTGTGGAAAATCAGCTTCACAATGATCTCAAAAGCAAGCCGCTGAACCAAAGAAACATTAAAAAGCTGGAAACACGGGCCACAGACCTGCTAAGGGATGTCAGAAAGCTGAATTGCAGCAGTATAGAGCTCTGGCTGGATTCCGATATGGTGGCAAAAGCCTTTGAGACTGCGACACCTTTTAAGTGGCGATCTCTTCCTCCACATGAGCAGGAGCATCTTAAGGAAGTCGTTCAGTTTCAGCTCTCTGGTCATACCGATTATCTGAGTCAATCAAAGGCTCTTGAGCTTGCGGTAAAAGTGGTCGCTCAGCATGAATCCATCTTCTCAGCCAATATTCCCGAAACGGCCCGCTTTCTCACCGGGGAAACAGAGGAGGGACATACTCTTTTTCCCGGTCAGCTCAGGCTCTGGGCCGAAGAGCACTTTGATAGGGACAAAGTCCCGGGAACTCCGATAGAAGGTGATGATCTCTATATCAGCCAATACGAGATGGAGCTGATAGGTAATGCCGAGTATTACACCAACCGTGTTTCTGGGCTTCTTTCCGGTTCCCCATTGGAGCGTCTGCAGAACACCAGTTATGCCGAACAGGCTGAAGAGGCCAGAGAGCTTGCCAAGCAACTTATCAAGACGCTGGATGCACTGGAACGGCATTCACAAAATTTGCCTGCCCAATTGCAGCAGGCTCTAATCCATGATCTGGTGGGGCAGCTCGATGGTGTGTTGGATTTTATCGATCAGCTGGAGGTCAGTGACCAGGAGAATCCACTGGGGCCGCAGCAGTGGAAAAAGTTTAAAGGTCAGGAACTGATTTCCGCAATTAATGTTCTCAAGAATGAAATTGAGCATGAAAGTGCACTCATCAACAACTCAGGTAAGAAAGGTCTACTCAGCAGAAAGAAAACCAGCAAGCTGGCAAAGCTGGAGGCATTGCACCAGACGTGGAGTGACCATTTTGACCGTATTCAGGAAGGAACAGACAATGATCTTCCTCCAGCCAGAGCGAAGCTAACTGGAAGAGCTTCCCGGGCTGACGCTCTTCCCGTGGTTGATGCAAAGGCTTATACCGCCTGTATACTGAAGCGGCTGGGAGAGGTGGGTCTGGATAATGCCAGCAAGAAACTGAAAGAATCACGCAGTGAGGTGCTCTCAACAGTTCAATGGGAAAAAATCACTACCCATCTGGATGTGAGGATTGAGGGGCGAACCCGGCATTATGAGAGTCAGCTGACCCCTGCTTCGCAAATGAAGTGGGGAGAAGGAGCAAAAGATATCTTTGAGCATTCTTATGAGGGTATGGGCAGGCCTTCGACTGAAACCAGAGAACGCGTTCATGCCGTCAATATGGCACAATCTGAGCTGTCCACTGCAGAAATGGGGAACAAGAAAGTTCTGTTCAAAGGGTTGCGTTCCGGAACCCTCTCGGCCTATGGGATAAAAGAAAAAGAGCCTCGACTTGCCGCAGCCAAAAACCGGGCCAGGGAGTTGGTGACGGCGGCTGTAAAACAGTTTCTGGATGATAATCCAGACTATCTGACATCGGGGCAGCCTGTTCCTTTGAAAATGCTCTCCACGTCTATGCTCAGTGCCGACAAACTGAGGCACTATCTGCATATTCATGATGATGAACTGAAGATGCAGAGAGAGCAGGTCGCCGCCCTCAAGGAAGTTCAGAAAGAACTCAACGATGGTAAGCCATTGGTTATTTCTGATGCCAAAGGCGAAAAATATCAACTCAGAGTCAATATGAAGCTGGCCAACACTAATTATGGTGTCAATTCACTGTCATTGGGTGGTCTGAAGTCGGTTGTCCGTCCCTGGGGTGAGGCCAAGCGGGTTAATAATGAGGGACTTATTGAACTGATGGGCTCTTTAGACCAGTTCGATCCTGTTGGCGGTTGGGTTGGCGACTATCTGGCAGGCTCGGCCCCGGAGCAATCCAAGCAGATTGTTCGTATGCTGGTTGAACAGATCAGGGATCTTCATGTTTCAGGCGACTATCAAACAGAAGGCGAAGATGCCTATAAGATGGTTGAGCGAATTCAGTTGCTGGCATTCAAGATAGGCGCAGTGGGTCATATCAATTGTAAAAGTGGCAAGGATCGAACCGGAGAAGCCGACGCCTCTATCAAGCGCTTTGCTGCCGAAGTGGAGGCCAGAGGCTATGTCCCGGATCCCCGCAAACCCGTTAGCCGGGAGGATCGTAACCTCAGTCAGGCTTTCCAGTTTGGTTCAGGTAATCTTGAATTGCAGCAAATGAACATCAACATCCCCGGGTTCAAGACTAAGTTGAACAAAAAGCGTCTGGGTGAATTTGCTCATAAGCTTGCTCATAAAGCTCGGTTTAAAGTGAAATAACCACCGAAAATCTTGCGGGTGTGAACTCTGCCCGCCTTGTTTTTCCCGGTGCTAAACAGCATGAGAGCCTCCAACTGCTAAGCCAGGTTTCAAAGCTTCCTCAAGTCTGACATAGACAGAAAGTATTTTGGATCTGTCTTACGAGGCTTATAGGTTGATTAGTCCTTTTCTGACGTCTGCAAATAACCCTCTGTCTACGAACATGGCTGTCTGTTGTTTTACTAGAAACCTAAATCGAAACTGTTATCTGGACCGCTAAAATCGATGTTGCCTATCTCGATGTTGCCTATCTCGATGTTGCCTATCTCGAGGTTGCCTATCTCGAGGTTGCCTAGCTCGAGGTTGCCTATCTCGAGGTTGCCTAGCTCGAGGTTGCCTAGCTCGAGGTTGCCTAGCTCGAGGTTGCCTAAATCGAGACTGCCTAAGTCGAGACTGTTACCCAGACCGCTTAAATCGATGCTGTCACCGATACCGCTTAAATCGAGACTGCCTTGATCAAGAACATCTCCAATGACTGAATCTGAAATTGATAAATTTCCTGTGACAGTAGACGGAGAAAGATCTCCGCGCACATCACCGGTATCAGATGAATATCTGCTACCCATATTGACGGGATATTCAGGGCTTAATAGGGCAGCATACACATAGGGCATCAAAAACCCATCTATTGGAAAAAACCAGGCAGTGGGACTCATTTGAGCCAAGCTATGGTAATAACTGCCAAGCTTCTGATGGTGCAACGACAATGAGTTGTCTAATTCTTGCTTTTTCTGGCTCACAAGTTTATCGAACTCATGGGATTTAATTAAAACCTGAGCGTCAAGCTTGCGCTTGAGATTAGCGATGGCAGTTTCTTTTAAATTCTGACATTTGTTTTCTGTGGTTGGATAAGCTTTGATCTTTTTAATCTCTTTATTTATTATTTTTGGTCTCGGTATTTTTTTTTGGTAAGTCCGTGGGTTCATATGTGTTTCATTAAAAAATTTGTCGATTAGTTCTTCAGCGCTTTTTCTCATTTTGTCTGTGGGTGCTAGTATCATAGCTTCCAAGGAAAGCGTAATAGCCTTTTTTAAAGGTATTTTTAATCTATCTGTGTCAAGACGACTTCTAATGTGGCGAAAACTAAGATCAGCTTTTTCAAATTTCTTGGTAGCTTCTTTAATTTTTTCATTGTAGCGTGTGAGAATACTTGGTTCTCTAATTAGAGTGCTAATTTGATTTTGATAATTAGTTTTGTGTGAGCCAATAATCTTTTCAATCTGTGACTGACTGTTTTTAATAAAAACTTTTCTTGATGCGTCTACGGTTTTATAAAACTGTTGATTAATTTTCTGTTCAATGATTTTTTTATGAAGTTTCCTGAGGTCAACATGATCTGGATTTATTGCTAAAGCTTTCAGGCAAAAGGTGCTCTTGTCTTTATCAAAAGCTGTATGTTTGGTGAGTCGGTAAAAGTGCTCGAAACTGACTGCCTGGGATACCACTTTTTTATACAAGATATCAGAATGTCTTGAGAAGTGTGGATTTAAGGCAGTGACTTTATCAAATGTAAGAAGTGCATCATCAAAGTTTTTAATAAATGTACACATCTTATTGAATAATCTGTCGGCAACCTCATCTCTAGTAAATCCGCCCAGTCCAGCAAGACTTACTCTGACAAAAGCCTTTATCCCGGCAGCTAATGAGTCGACCTCGTTGGTTAGTAAAGAGGATGCCTTTTTGAGAATTGTTTTTTTACTGTCTTTATGAATAGCTTCCATCTTCTTATTAAGTAAAAACAATGGTTCAGTGGATACCTCTTCAGGTAAATCTTCTATTGTTTTTATCATATGCTGAATAAGAAGATTATGCTTTAAATCTGACAGGATTCTTATATTTCCTTCATGATTTTCAACGAATTCTATTAATGACTCCATAGTGTTGAGTGAATCAAGGTGACGGCACATATTAGCAACAGCTATGTCGTGCAGTGTTGCATTCAGATTTTTAAGAAGCTCTAAGTTGCTTTGTATTCTTTCTTGCCCCCACGTCTGCAGTCTACTGCGAAGATGATCCAGGTCTTTTTGCTCTTCCTCTATCTTTTGATCGACCAAACAAGAAACCTTGTATATCAACTGGAGAGTCTCGGCATTACCAGAGTGAGGGTGCTGAGCCTGGTCCTTGTCAAATAACCTCTTTAATGAGTCCATTAGCGGACAGAGCGCATCGTGGAATGCAATGAACTCAGATAGCTCTGAGTAGACGAGATTCAGTAGGGGGCTGATACTGGAAAATGATTGGGTGGCACGCTTCAGATTATCTTCCAGGAGCGTATATATATTCTGTATTTGTTCATCAAGTCTATTCTGTAGTCTGACGTATCTTCTGTTATCGTATCTGTGTACGGGCCACTTAAGATTCTCATCTATATTAGATTTCAGTGTTTCCAACGCCAATTTGTTGCGCTCATAATCTTCCAAAGGCTTATCCTTATTTGCATAAGCTTGAAAGCTACTCCGATAGCTATCAATCTGGCGTTCAATTTCACTGAGGCCTAAACGCAACCAAACAAAATTGGGTAGCAGGCATCGAAAACATGATTGATCAAGTGCTGCAATTCTGGAGCGTCTTTGTAGTCCGGTACTTTGTGGTCCACTTGTTAAGGCCGATGAATCGATGTTCACAAGGGGCAATACTGAAGTAGTTTGTTCTCCATGATTCTGGGATGATTGCCATCTCGTATCAGTTTTTGTTAAGGAAAAATCATGTATCATAGTAATCTCCAATTTGAGCCTGAGTAGTCAGTTAGAAACAGACGCTGAGAAAAGCCGATTAATCAATTCTTGCTAAGTGGTTCCTCAGTTGTTTTCGAGTATTTCTGACCATAATGGCGGGTTAGACTGTGATTTCATGAAAATGTTCCATACATTTTTTCTGTTATTTTCTCATTACGTGAAATCTTTGCTGCATTGCTGATGAAGCCTGTCCTTCCAACCTCTGATCCAGCCATCGTTGCTTCACTCAAAAAGGCATAAACTGCTCCCGACATCCTGCGACGGTGGATTCAGGTCAGGTAATTATCAGACCGATGGGTTCTGAGGCGCAGCTTGATCCAATAAGAGGTTGGGTGGCTGACCAACAGAAGGTGAATCTGCTTGCCAGCTGCTCACACTTAATGGTTTAGGTTGAAATAAAGGTTCAGTGCCTTGCAGGTGGATAGCATCCACCTGAAGAGAGAAGCTGTTCGGCAGGCTCCTAGTGTTCAGAATGTTCTGGCCACAGCAAAACGTGCCAGGTCTTCCGTAGCGTCACGATACTCGCAGCAGCATGCAGGTGCCATCCAGACCGATAGCGATTGTTTCCACGGACTCGGTAAGTGATGGCAAGTCGTAGCGAGTGTCTTTCTGGTCTTCGACTAACGCACCTAATCTGTAGGATAAATGCTTGATGTACGAGTTTGACAGTACTCTTTGATGATTGGTTTCAAAATCTTCTTTTACAGCAGGAGCAGGCATCTGACTGTATTTCCAGGCAAGAGTTTTGGCAAATTTGGGTGTAGCAGAGCCAACAATCCCAGTGCGAAGATCAATCGGTGCCAAAGTACTTCCACCCCTGACCCCCTGATAAACAGAACGTTCCATGGGTACGCGCCCGTATAAGGTTTCGTAGTGCTTCAGCACTTTTCCCTTATAGCTGCTCCACTTCTGCTGGTTAACGACGATAGGTTCTTTATTAGGGGGCTCAAATAGCTTCAGTAACTCTTGAGTTCCGAGTTGCCCTGCTTCATTCAGTGCTCTCTGCAAACCATCTTCAAGATTCAGCATGTTCCCAGAATCAATAGGCACCACAATCTGCTGGACAATAGTTTTCTCTCGGCGGGCAATAATAGAAGCAGACATGACAGGTTACTACTATGAAAAGGTGTTTCCATAATAGCTGTAAATTAAGTGTACATTTGTTTCAATCATTCAGAGAGAGCAACAAAAGCTTTCAGGAAAAGGGTGCTCTTGTCTTTATCAAAAGCTGTATGATTGGTGAGCCGGTAAAAGTGCTCGAAACTGACTGCCTGGGATACCACTTTTTTATACAAGATATCAGAATGTTTTTTTGAGGTATGTGGATTTAAGGCAGTGACTTTATCAAATGTAAGAAGTGCATCATCAAAGTCTTTAATAAATGTACACATCTTATAGAATAATGCCTCGGCAACCTCATCTTTTCTAAATCCACCCAGTCCAGTAAGACTTGCTCTGATAAAAGCCTTTATCCCGGCATCTAATGAGTCGATCTCGTTGGTTAGTAAAGAAGATGCCTTTTTGAGAATTATTTTTTTACTGTCTTCACGAATAGCTTCCATCTTCTTATCAAGTAAAAACAGTGGTTCAGCGGATACCTTTTCAGGTAAATGCTCTATTGTTTTTATCATACGCTGAATAAGAGAGTTATGGTTTGAATCTGACAGGGTTCTTATATTTCCGCCATGATTTTCAACGAATTCTATTAACGACTCCATAGTGTTGAGTGAATCAAGGTGACGGCACATATTAGCAACGGCCATGTCATGCAGGGTTGCATTCAGATTTTTAAGAAGCTCTAAGTCTCTTTGTGTTCTTTCTTGCCTCCTCATCTGCAGTTTAATGCGAAAATGATCCAGGCTTTTTTGCTCTTCCTCTATCTTTTGATCGACCAAACAAGAAACCTTGTATATCAACTGGAGAGTCTCGGCATTACCAGAGTGAGGGTGCTGAGCCTGGTCCTCGTCAAATAACCTCTTTAATGAGTCCTTTAGCGGGCAGATCGTATCGGGGAATTCAATGAACTCAGGTAGCTCTGAGTAGACGAGGTTCAGTAGGGGGCTGATACTGGAAAATGATTGGGTGGCACGCTTCAAATTAGCTTTCAAGAGTGTATCTACATTCTGTATTTGTTCATCAAGTCTATTCTGTAGCCTGACGTATCTTCTGTTATCGTGTCTGCGTACGGGCCACCTGAGATTCTCATCTATATTAGACTCCAGTGTTCTCAATGCCAATTTGTTGCGCTCATAAGCTTCCAAAGGCTTATCCTTATCGGCATAAGCTTGAAAGCTATTCCGATAGCTATCAATCTGGCGTTCAATTTCACTAAGGTCAAAATCCAACCGAAAAGATTCGGGTAATTTGGGTAGCAGGCATCGAAGGCATGATTGATTAATTGCTTCAATTCTGGAGCGTCTTTGCAGCCCGGTACTTTGTGGTTCAGGTGTTAAGGGCAATGAATCGATGTTCACAACCGATGAATCGATGTTCACAAGGGGCAATACTGAAGAAGCGGTTTGTTCTCCATGATTCTGGGATGATTGCCATCTCGTATCAGTCTTTGTTAAGGAAAAATCATGTATCATAGCAATCTCCAATTTGAGCATGAGTGGTCAGTTAGACACAGACGCTGAGATAAGCCGATTAATCAATTCTTGCTAAGTGGTTTCTCAGTTGTTTTCCAGTATTTCTGACCATAATGAAGGTTTAGACTGTGATTTCATGAAAATGTTCCCTACATTTTTCTGTTATTTTCTCATTATGTGTTTTGCCCCCTTCGATTCGGATGATAGAAGTCGTAGATCAAAATCTGATAGATGAATAAAATGAAGGGCTTATCAAGTTGATGGGTTCTGAGGTGCAGCTTGATCCCATAAGAGTTTGGGTGGCTAACCAACAGAAGGTGAATCTGCTTGTCAGCTGCTCACACCCGATGGTTTAGAGTGAAATAAAGGTTCAGTGCCTTGCAGGTGGATAGCATCCACCTGAAGAGAGAAGCTGTTCGGTAGTGTTCAGAATGTTCTGGCCACAGCAAAACGTGCCAGGTCTTCCATAGCGTCACGATACTCGCTGTCAGGCAAGGCCTGCAGGCAGGCAATGGCCTTCTCAGACTGTTCTCTGGCTATGCGGGATGTGTAATTCAGCGCTCCACAGGTGCGAACCGCCTCAACAATTTGATCAATCTTATCCAGACCACCCTGTTCAATAGCTTCCCTGACCAGTGCTTTCTGCTCCGGGGTGCCCTGGGAGAGAGTGAATATCAAGGGCAAAGTGGGTTTGCCTTCTGCCAGGTCATCGCCGAGGTTTTTTCCCATGTCTTCGCTGTTGCCCTCATAGTCCAGCAGGTCGTCTACCAGCTGGAATGCCATGCCCAGATGATTGCCATAATCTCTCAGAGATTGTTCAACCCTGCTGTCCACATTAGACAGGATCGCTGCAGTATGGGTAGAGGCTTCAAAGAGCATGGCGGTCTTACATCGGATAACATCCATATACTGTTCTTCTGTCACGCTGGCATCGTTGATATTCATCAACTGCATGACTTCACCCTCAGCAATGATATTAGTGGCATCAGAGAGAATCTTGAGCAGCTTCATGTTGTCCAGACTGACCATCATCTGAAAGGCTCGGGAATAGAGAAAGTCGCCCACCAGAACACTGGGAGCATTACCCCAGAGCGCGTTGACCGTATCGCGACCTCGGCGGAGGTCCGACTGGTCCACGACATCATCGTGCAGCAGCGTTGCGGTATGGAGAAACTCGATGATAGCCGCCAGTGGGATATGGTCCTGTCCCCGGAAGCCTGTGGCGCCTGCGGTCAGCAGAACCAGAAGGGGTCTGAGCCGTTTGCCTCCGGACTGGATTATGTACTGGCCAATTTTGCTGACCATGACAACATCCGAGTGCAGTTGTTCGGCGATGTACTGGTTAACCAGAGCAAAATCTTCGCTGACAACGGTTTGAAAGGAGTGCTTGTTGCGTTCAGGCATAAGGCTGCTGCAGAGATAGGGAAATCGAGCATCGTAGGTAGAGACCACCCGGCTGTCAATAGCTGTATGACTTTGGTGCTTATTTCATGGGTATCACCCCCAGGGGTCATAAAGGATAAATCGGGGTTGCCAGTCGGATTGCAATTCCTTAGAATTTGCGCCCCTGTCTTACAATCTGACTGAGAATCCGGGCGGCGGTCCATTTTGTCATGCTTTTGAGCTCTGTTTTCAGAGTTGATCAGAAGTTTATGCGGCGCAGCCCACCTTGAAGTGATGATCAGATAGACGTAGATGGCATTGAAAATTCCGGTCTGAGTACCCTGGTCTTGTTTTCTTGAACCAAAGCCTGGATCTCGCCGGATGCCTTTGACAAAGAGGCTATTAAGGATTTTCGGAGATAAATATGTACGCAGTTATCAAAACTGGCGGCAAACAGTACCGTGTTGCTGAAGGCACAACCCTGAAGGTTGAAAAACTGGACGTAGCTGCAGGTGAAAGCCTGGATATTAACGACGTTCTGCTGGTAGCTAATGGTGAAGAAGTCAAGATCGGCGCTCCTGTTGTTGAAGGTGCCAAGGTGACTGCTGAAGTTGTAGCTCATGGTCGTGGTCCAAAGATCAAGATCATAAAGTTCAAGCGTCGTAAGCATCACCGCAAGCAGATGGGCCACCGTCAGTGGTTCACTGAGCTGAAAATTACCGGCATTGCTGGCTAATAATCAGGCCTTTTAATTGCTGAAGCCGCTCAAGGCTGATTAAAAGGGCATGGCTGATGGACTGGAAACAGTTCGTTAAATACTTCTAAGGTCTGCATCTGGTGTGGTAGCCGGCTGTTTGACCGGGCTAAAAGGAGAGCAGCATGGCTCACAAAAAAGCAGGTGGTTCTACTCGTAACGGTCGCGATTCAGAAAGTAAACGCCTTGGCGTTAAGCGTTTCGGCGGTCAGGTAGTCAACGCAGGTAATATCCTGGTTCGTCAGCGTGGCACCAAGTTCCACGCGGGTGAAAACGTCGGTATTGGCAGGGATCATACCCTGTTTGCCAAGGCTGACGGTAAGGTTGTTTTTGAGGTTAAAGGTCCTCAGAAGCGTAAGTACGTTCGCATCGAAGCTGCGTAACAGTACTTTTCTGGTGTTTACCCCCTGTTGAGGGTGGCGCCACGGGAAAGCCCTGCTTTTTGGCGGGGCTTTCTTGTATATGCGTAAAGTGATTTGAGTGGTGTAGACTCCTGAAGTTGAGTGTCTGGAGGTCAATGCTTTTCTTTTGCTGCAGGCATTTGGGTGAGTATTTATCTGCAGGCATTGGCCGTCTGAAGTCATTGCTGCGGGAGGTTTTGAATGAAGTTTGTCGATGAAGCCACCATCAGGGTTCAGGCTGGCAAAGGTGGCAATGGCTGCCTGAGTTTCAGGCGAGAAAAGTATGTTGCCAAAGGGGGGCCGGACGGTGGCGATGGCGGTGACGGAGGCAGCATCTATGTGGTTGCCGGGAACGACCTGAACACGCTGGTGGATTATCGCTATCAGCGCAGCTATCAGGCAGAAAGTGGTGAGTCGGGTCGTGGTCGCAATTGCTCCGGTGCCAAGGGTCAGGATCTGGAATTGCCAGTGCCTGTGGGTACTACGGTTGTGGATGATGAAACAGAAGAAGTGATTGGTGATCTGACACACGAGGGTCAGAAATTACTGGTGGCCCAGGGTGGCTGGCATGGTCTGGGTAACACCCGCTTTAAATCCAGCGTCAACCGTGCTCCGAGGCAGACAACCAAGGGTTCTCTGGGTGAAGAGCGTTCGCTCAGACTGGAGCTCAAGGTTATCGCTGACGTGGGGCTTCTGGGTATGCCCAATGCGGGTAAGTCTACCTTTATTCGCTCAGTCTCTCATGCCAGGCCGAAAGTAGCAGACTATCCCTTTACCACGCTGGTTCCTAATCTCGGTGTGGTGAGTGTGGAGAAGCATCGCAGTTTTGTTATCGCTGATATTCCCGGTCTGATTGAGGGGGCTGCCGATGGTGCGGGTCTGGGAATTCGATTCCTTAAGCATCTTTCACGTTGTCGTGTACTCCTGCATTTGGTCGATGTGGCTCCCTTCGACGAGAGCGATCCTGTGCATGTGGCAAATGCCATTGTCGATGAGTTGAAAAGTTTCAGTCCGGCTCTGGCTGAACGTGAGCGCTGGCTGGTGCTGAACAAGCTGGATTTGTTGCCCGAAGAGCAACAGCAGGAGATCTGTGATCGGGTGATTGCAGAGCTGGGCTGGGAAGGACCTGTTTACAAGATTTCCGCAATCTCTTCCCGGGGTACAGAAAAGTTGGCCCAGGATCTGATGTCTTACATTGAAGAGCGTAATCTTCAGGAGAGCGAAGATGCTGAACTGGCTGCTCAGGAAGCAGAGGCCCGTCAGAAGCTGGAGCACGAAGCCAGAGGGCGTATGCGTGAGCTGGCGGAAGAGAGGAGGCAGCAGCGTCTTGCCAGAAAAGCTGAAAAAGCGGCTCGGGACGATGATGATCATGACGACGACGATGATGATGTTGAAGTCTTCTACGCACCTTAGAGGCTGTGGCAAAACTGGCGAGCAAAGCTGAACCACTTTATAACTCAGTATTAGCGAAGCACTGCACGACAGCCTTCTCAGGTTCAGGAGCGAGTGCAGGAGAAAGTGCAGGAGAGCAACATGAGTGAGCGTAGCAGGCTGAAAACAGCCCGACGCTGGGTGGTCAAAATAGGTAGCGCCCTGTTAACGGATGAAGGGCGTGGTCTGGCTATTGATCAGATAGATGGCTGGGTCGATGAGTTGTGCGAACTGCGTAAGCAAGGTGTTGAGCTGGTTCTGGTGTCATCCGGAGCTGTCGCGGCTGGCATGGAAAAGCTTGGACAAAAGGAGCGACCGACCGCTCTGAACGAGCTTCAGGCTGCGGCTGCCGTGGGGCAAACGCGACTCGTTCAAACCTGGGAGAGCAGCTTTCAGAGGCATGGTATCCAGCCGGCTCAGGTGTTACTGACCCATGCGGACCACAGTAATCGTCAACGCTATCTGAATGCTCGCAGCGCCTTGAGAACACTGCTTGATATGGATGTGGTTCCCGTCGTTAATGAGAACGATACCGTTGTGACCGATGAGATTCGCTTTGGTGATAACGATACTCTCGGTGCTCTGGTGGCCAACCTGGTGGAGGCCGATATCCTGGTGATTCTGACGGATCAGGAAGGTTTGTATACTGCCGATCCTCGTAAAGACCCCAGGGCGAGACTGGTGAGTGAGGCCAGGGCCTTTGATTCGTCCCTGGATGTTATGGCAGGTGGTGGCAGTGGTCGTTTGGGGCGCGGTGGCATGCAAACCAAGCTTCGGGCGGCTCGTCAGGCGGCGGCATCTGGTGCGGCAACGGTTATTGTGGGCGGCAAGATTGAGAGTGTCATCACTCGCCTTTTTGAACAGGAAGCTTTGGGGACCTTGCTCACTCCGGATCATGAGCGATTGGCTGCTCGCAAGCAGTGGTTGCAGGGGCACATGCAAACTTCAGGAAAGCTGGTTCTGGATGCGGGTGCCGTTAATGTGCTTAAAAACCAGGGCAAAAGTCTTCTTGCCGTGGGGGTAAAGGCTGTAGAAGGTCACTTCCTTCGGGGCGAGATGGTGGCCTGCATTGATGAGTCGGGTCAGGAAGTGGCCCGTGGCTTGATCAATTACGGGGCTGATGATGCCCGGAAGATCATGGGCAAACCCAGTCACCAGATTGGTGAGTTGTTAGGTTATTCAGGTGAGCCCGAGCTTTTGCATCGAGATAATATGGTGCTTGCTGGGCATTGAGTCAGGTATGGGATCAGATCGCAACTCATTGAGGTATTCGTCTTTATGATCTGATCCCGGTTTCATGGACACCGGTATAATTATTGTCAATCCTGTTTCTTTTTCCACAAAAAGGATGCTGCTCTTCCCAGATGCCCACCAAGCCAAGCGGTTTTTCGAGCAATAAATCCTGAATGTTTGGCGGCCCAGTGAATCATGAAAAAATTAGTGGCGACAAATTTCTTGCCGTAGTAAGGCCAGTTTCTGGCGCTGATGGCGCTGTAATTTTTATCGTATTTGAAAATAGGGATGCAATCTTCCAGCGGGTAGCCTGTTATGCTTTCGAAGATGATGTTAAACGCTGCCTGACCAAATGAAACGCCCAGTGCCTGTGTTGTGCCCATGCTCAGATATTTGGCCGCTGCCAATTTGATAGCGCTGAATGTAAATGCAGTGGCTGCAACCTGCTGGGTCAGAATAGCCCATGAGGTTGTTGCCACCGTGTTATAATCTGCCTCCGAAGCACGTAGCTTCTCATACTCTTCTTTAACTGCCTCTGCGGAATAACCATTGGTGTCCCACTCATCTTGAAACTCGCCCCCTTTGTTTTGTTGAAAGAGCAGACCTGCCTGGGCGGCAATGCCGGCGGTATTCAGCGCCAGAATGGTGAGTGAATTCCAGATGCCTGTTTGCTGGAACGAAATTCCCAGGCCGAGTGCCAGGATGTAGTAAATGGTGTATTCAGAAGCACCACTTGCGGCGAATACCAGAGGTGGAAGCAGGAGAAGCGTGCCGCTATTTCTGTTCATATAATCACTGATTCCAGCGTTAGGTATGCCGGAATCTTTTTGATAGAGAGCCTGAGCCTTTCCGGGTTCCATCAGGATCTCTTTTGAATTCTCCGGGGAGACGGTGCGGTAATAAAACTCATGATCCCCTTTGCGGAACAAGTTGGACGACTTTTCAGTCTTCGCAACAGCGTCCGCGATCTTCCGGAAGGCTTCCTGATCGTTGTCGTTTGCAGCAGGCTGGCTGCCAATTTTGACTTTCTCCATGATTTTTGAAATTTCGCCGGTGCAAACGACCTTGGGATGCAAAGGGTGGTCGGATATCGTCTTTTGCACGAGTGCGGCAGCCTTGACGGGATTTATTTTGTAGTCAAATCTGGCTATCCCCATCTCGGTAATTAAATCGGTCGTTGTGCCTTTGGGGGCACAGAGCACCAGAGTGATTTCCGGAGGTAGGGCTGGCGTCGCGTAAGAGAACGTTGCTGCCAGACTGGTGAAAGCGAGTAAGATTAACGAATAAAAATGCCGCATGGTTAAGGTCCTCGTTGAGAGGGGGTAGGAAGAAATAATGCGGAAGTATAGTTGTGAATTTTAAGTTTCAATTTGTAAAGGCATAAAAAAAGCCGGTGAAAACCGGCCTTTTTGTTATGCCCTTGCTATGCAAGGGCTGGCAATTATGCAGACAGAGCTTTGATCTGTGCATTCAGGCGGCTCTTGTGGCGAGCAGCCTTGTTTTTGTGGATGATGCCTTTGTCGGCCATGCGGTCGATCACTGGAACAGCCGCAGTGTATTCAGTTTTAGCCAGTTCAACGTCTTTGGCTTCGATGGCGCGAACTACTTTTTTGATGGAAGTGCGAACCATGGAGCGCAGGGAAGCATTGTGAGTACGACGCTTCTCAGCCTGACGGGCGCGCTTCTTGGCGGATGGAGAGTTAGCCATTTGTGGTGCTCCTAAGAATCTTAATTAACCATTTGCACTGTTTTTAAACAGGGCTGCTTCGGGCACCCTGTTGGGAGTATGGTGTTTGCCGCGTCACAAATGAATCCCCCGGGCAAGGGTCTCACCAGTGCCATACCCATACAGTCAAGTCGCGGAATCATGCCTATTTGGACAAGGGTTGTCAATAAGGCTTCCTGGCGCTATGGCGTGCAAACCCGAATGGTGAGGCTGTTAATAACTTTGACAACTCAGTACTATTATCGGTTTTTGATCGTTTGAGCGACCTGAATGTCCACAGAAAACTTATCAGACAGTCCTCAGAAGAGTGAAGCTGAGGATAAATCACCCAGTTTGCTGAGGTCGAGCCTGGTCGTGGGCATAATGACCATGCTTTCCCGGATTTTGGGGTTGGCCAGAGATGTGGTTATTGCTGGGTATTTTGGTTCCACATCGTCAGCAGATGCGTTTTTTGTTGCCTTCAAGATTCCAAATTTTCTTCGTCGACTGTTTGCTGAGGGGGCTTTCTCCCAGGCATTTGTGCCGGTGTTGTCAGAGTATCGTACTAAACGCAGCTTTGATGAGGTGCGCTATCTGATCAGTCGGGTCAGTGGCACTCTGGCAGGTTTGCTGCTGTTGGTGACCCTGGTCTGCATGTTGGCCTCTCCCCTGTTAATCCGCCTGTTTGCTCCGGGTTTTATGGATTATCCCGAAAAACTGTTGTTGGCTCAGGAGATGTTGAGGATTACCTTTCCCTATCTTCTGTTGATCTCGCTGACGGCTCTGGCGGGCTCCATTCTGAATAGTTACAACCGCTTTGCAGTACCTGCGTTTACCCCGGTTCTGCTGAATCTCAGCATGATTGGCTCTACTGTATTGCTGTCGCAATGGTTTGATGAGCCTGTCATGGCTCTGGCCTGGGGTGTGGTGATTGCCGGCGTGTCACAGTTGTTATTGCAAATTCCTTTTTTATTGCAGATTCGCTTGCTGCCAGCTCCCGGGTGGGGACATAAGCATGAGGGTGTAAGGCGTATCATGAAACTGATGATTCCAGCGTTGTTTGGGGTGTCTGTCAGTCAGGTCAACTTATTACTGGATACGGTGCTGGCGTCTTTTCTGGAAACCGGGAGTGTCTCCTGGCTTTATTACTCAGACCGTTTGTCTGAACTGCCGCTGGGTGTTTTCGGTATTGCTATTGCCACAGTGATTCTTCCAAGCCTCTCTCGCAAGCATGCTGATGACCACGGAGATCAGTTTTCCAAAACCCTGGACTGGGCAATTCGTCTTGTCCTGTTGATTGGCGTTCCGGCGGGCATTGCGCTGTTCATTCTGTCAGAGCCTCTGTTGGCAACATTGTTCGACTACGGTGAGATGCAGAACCGGGACGTTATTATGGCGGGTATGAGTCTTCGGGCTTATTCCCTGGGATTGATTGCTTTTATGCTGATCAAGGTGCTTGCACCCGGCTACTTTGCCCGTCAGGACACCAAAACTCCGGTCAAGATTGCCATCATTGCGATGGTGGCCAATATGGCTTTTAATCTGATGTTGGTTTTCTGGCTTAAACATGCGGGTCTGGCCCTGGCTACTACCCTGTCTGCTTTCCTGAATGCCGGACTATTGTTCTGGGGGTTAAAGCGTTCCGGTGTATTCACTCCTGAATCGGGGTGGTGGTCGTTCTGCGGGCGACTGATCTTTGCCAATCTCGCAATGGCGGTGCTACTGCTCTGGATGGCGGGTGACGCTGCCTGGTGGCTGGATGCAACGCTCTGGCAGCGAGTGTTTGAAATGGCGAAAGTGGTTGCTGCCGGGCTTGCTGTTTACGCAACGGCCTTACTGGTTGTCGGTTTGCGCCCTGTTCACTTCAGGCATTAATGAGCAGTGTCTGGCGGGCAGTTTTTTACTGTCTGTCAGGCTTCCTTTCAGTACTTTTCCGGGCGACAGATTCAACCCGGGAAAAAAGAGCGGTGATTTGATGAACATGGCTCTTAAGTACAAAACGCTCCTGAGATATAATCCCTGCCTTTGCCAGCCTAACAGAGAATAGACCGCCTAATGCAGTTGATTCGCGGAATGCACAATATCAGACCGGAGCATCGCGCCTGTGTTGCGACTATTGGTAATTTTGATGGTGTTCATCTTGGACACCGGACTATCCTGGAGACACTGCGGCAGCAAGCTTTCGAGTTGGATGTCAGGATTTGTGTGATCACTTTTGAACCTCAGCCCCGGGAATATTTTCAGGGCGATCAGGCACCGGCAAGACTGACTAACCTGAGAGAGAAACTGACACTTCTGGAAGAAGCCGGTGTAGATCAGGTACTGTGCCTGCCTTTCAATCAGAAACTGCAAAACCTGACACCGGATGATTTTGTTATGAAGGTGCTGGTGGATGGACTGGATATACGCTATCTGATAGTGGGAGATGATTTCCGTTACGGATTGAAGCGGCAGGGAAATTTTGCGCACCTGAGAAAGATGGGCGATCAATTCGGGTTCGAGGTGTGCGACACCCGAACGGTATCTATGGATATGGACCGTATCAGCAGTACCCGGATTCGTGAGCAGTTGGCGAGTGTGAGTCTGGATGCGGCAGAGAAATTGTTAGGACGTCCCTTCACCATGATGGGGCGTGTTACAAAAGGCCAGCAGTTGGGCAGGCAGTTGGGCTTTCCAACTGCGAATATACGTGTCTGCAGGCGGACACTGCCTATACAGGGAGTGTTTGCAGTCAGGGCATGGTTCGATGGCCGAAGCTATGATGCGGTGGCTAACCTGGGTGTCAGGCCAACCGTGAATGCCACCCGTGCCATGCTGGAAGTGCACCTTCTGGACTATCAGGGTGACCTGTATGGCCACACCCTGCGGGTAGAATTTATCAAGAAGATCCGCAGTGAGAAAAAGTTTGAATCGCTGGATGCTCTCAAGGCAGCGATTGCTGATGATGTGGAAGCCGCAAGAAGCTTCTTTCATCAATGAGCCGGATTCAAAAAAGCTGTTTCACGAATACTCAGAAAAACAGCTTGTGAGAAGATTGCTGAGAAACATCGTCTGGAACTTCCGGGCGAGTTTCTTGAAACAGTTTGGGATGACGAGCTTTGGGCCTGTTTGTCTGGCCCGCAAGACGTGTGATGATGAGATCCAACTATGACCGACTATAAGCATACATTGAACTTGCCGGAGACTGATTTCCCAATGCGTGGAAATCTGGCCAAGCGTGAGCCTGAAATGCTCAAGCGCTGGTACGACGAAGCGCTTTACGAAGAGATTCGCAAGGTGTCCGAAGGTCGTGACAAGTTCATTCTGCATGATGGCCCTCCTTATGCCAATGGCGACATCCATATCGGTCACGCGGTCAATAAAATCATTAAGGACATGATCATCAAGTCCAAAACCCTGAGCGGTTTTGATGCTCCCTACGTGCCGGGCTGGGACTGCCACGGCCTGCCGATTGAACATAAAGTGGAAGGCATGTTGGGCAAGGCGGGCGATAAGGTTGATTTTAAAACCTTCCGTGCCAAGTGCCGGGAGTATGCCGCCAAGCAGGTCAATGGTCAGCGTGAAGATTTCAAACGCATGGGCATCCTGGGTAGCTGGGATAAGCCTTACCTGACCATGGACTTCCAGACCGAAGCCGACATTATCCGGGCCTTGGGTAAAATAGCCGACAACGGTCATCTGGTGAAAGGTTATAAGCCTGTTTATTGGAGTGTGGTTGGGGGGTCTGCATTGGCTGAGGCTGAAGTGGAATACCAGGAAAAAACCTCTACCCAGGTTGATGTGCGTTACGCCGCTCTGGACGAAGCTGATCTACTGTCTGCTTTTGATTTTGACAATGATGGCAAAGGTAATGAGCAGGGTGAAGGCGAAGTAGCCGTTGTTATCTGGACCACAACGCCATGGACTCTGCCATCCTCCCAGGCAGTAACACTGGGTGCAGAATTGGGTTATGCACTGATTCAGTGTCAGGTCAACGGTCAGCCTGCACGACTGATTCTGGGCGAACAGTTGGTTGAGTCTGCCATGCAACGCTACGGTATTGAAGACTACACTATCATTGCCCGTAGTCTGGGAGCCCGGCTTGAAGGCAAAAAAGTAGCCCATCCATTCTATCATCGTGAAATCCCCCTGATTCTGGGTGATCATGTCACCACCGACGCCGGTACCGGCTCTGTACATACTGCACCTGACCATGGTGTCGATGACTTTAACGTTGGTAAAAAGTACGGCATTGGCACACTGAACTATCTGGATGATGCCGGTCTCTATCGCAGTCATGTTGAACGTTTTGCCGGAGAGCATGTTTACAAGGTTGATCCAAAGGTTGTTGAAACGTTAGAAGAAAATGGTCGTCTTTTGGCTCAGGCCAAAATGGTGCACAGCTATCCACACTGCTGGAGAACCAAAACGCCCCTGATTTTCCGTGCTACACCGCAATGGTTTATCAGTATGGAAAAAGAAGGCCTGCTAAACACAGCCATGAAATCTCTGGATAATGTCAGGTTCACTCCAGACTGGGGTCGTAACCGTATGGAGTCCATGCTGGGCCAGAGCCCTGACTGGTGTATCTCTCGTCAGCGTACCTGGGGTGTGCCCATTGCTCTGTTTATTCACAAGGAAACCGAAGAGTTGCATCCTGATACCTCTGCACTCATTGAAAAAGTGGCCTTGAAAGTCGAGCAGAAAGGTATGGATGCCTGGTTTGATCTGGAGCCTGCTGATCTGTTATCAGCAGAAGATGCTGAGCACTATGTGAAGGTGACAGACACTCTGGATGTATGGTTTGACTCCGGTGTCACCCACTACTCTGTGTTGGATCGTCGCGAAGATTTGCAGTCCCCTGCAGATATCTATGTAGAAGGATCTGACCAGCACCGTGGCTGGTTTCAGTCTTCCCTGAAGACCGGCATTGCTACTAAAGGTGTGCCACCCTACAAGCAGCTTCTGACCCATGGCTTCACGGTGGATGCCAATGGTCGCAAGATGTCCAAGTCTTTGGGCAATGTTATCGCCCCCCAGAAGGTATTCAAGTCACTGGGTGCAGATATTTTACGTCTCTGGGTGTCTGCAACAGACTACACCGCAGAAATGACCGTGTCTGATGAAATCCTCAAGCGCACGGCAGACAGCTATCGTCGTATTCGTAATACGGCTCGTTTCCTGCTGTCTAACCTAAACGGCTTCAACCCTGAAACCGACAGTGTAGCCTGGGATGATATGCTGTCTCTTGATCGCTGGGCCGTTGGCCGTGCCATGGGTCTGCAGAAGGAAGTCATTGACGCCTATGACAGCTATAACTTCCTTAATGTTTACCAGAAAGTTCATAATTTCTGCTCTCTGGATTTGGGTGGTTTCTATCTGGACATCATCAAGGATCGTCAGTATACAACCCGGTCAGATAGTCTGGCGCGTCGCAGCTGTCAGACGGCTATGTTCCATATTGTTGAAGCCTTTGCCCGGTGGATTGCTCCCATCACCAGCTTTACGGCCGATGAGATCTGGCAGTCCATTCCTGGCTCGCGCAGCAAGTCTGTTCTGCTGGAAACCTGGTATGAAGACCTGAAAAGCCTGGAAGGTGATGAATTGGGTGCAGATTACTGGAACTCTGTCATGGCCGTAAAACACGCCGTCAATAAGGCGCTTGAAGATGCTCGTAAAGAAAGTGTGATCGGTGGCGGATTGGAAGCAGAAGTGACCTTGTTTGCCAGTGATGAGCTGTTGGAAAAGCTGGGCAAACTAGGCGATGAACTGCGCTTTGTCCTGATTACTTCCAAGGCTGAACTCAAGCCTCTGCCTGAAGCTGTGAAGGCTGTGGATACCGAAGTTGAGGGTTTGAAGGTTGCTGTTCGCAAGTCAGTGCATGAGAAGTGTGATCGTTGCTGGCACCGTCGTGAAGACGTTGGAACTATTGAAGCACACACTTCACTCTGCGGGCGTTGTGTTGAAAATGTTGACGGTGAAGGTGAGGTCAGAAGGTTTGCCTGATTGATCGTCATGAATCAGAGATGCCCGATAGCGTTCGGGCATTTTTTTCATTCACTGTTGCTCTATTTTTTGACTGCATGAACAGTCAGACGGACAAGGAAAAGTCACCTTCTCCGGTTATAGACATAGAGCTTTATCTTCTATTTCGGTTTGTAACCATATCGACATTTATACGACTCGGCATAAGATTTAACTGGGACTCACTAAAACAGATTAAAAGGGCCTCAACAGTATGAGAAAAAAATCCTGGGGAATGCTCCACTGGTTGTGGATAAGTGGAGTGGTTCTGATTCTGGATCAGGTGGTCAAGCATCGCATTGTGGACAGCTTATACCTTTATGAGCAGGTGCCTGTCATTCCTTCCTTTTTCTCGCTGACTCTGGCCTATAATACTGGCGCCGCATTCAGTTTTCTGAGTGATCAGGGTGGCTGGCAACGGTGGCTTTTTGTGGGGGTAGCATCCGTCGTCAGCCTGATGTTGGTCATCTGGCTTGCCCGAATGAAGAGAGAAGAAAGTTGGCAGGCCTGCTCAATGGCTCTGATACTGGGAGGTGCACTGGGCAATCTTTATGATCGGATCATGAATGGTTACGTCGTGGATTTTCTGCTGGTGTATCATGACGGTTGGTATTTCCCGTCCTTCAACCTGGCGGATATGGCCATAACCTCCGGTGCAGCCATGTTGGTTCTGGATATCTTCCGGCCTCAGCATAACAGTCATAGCTGAAATTATGCTGGACTACGGGGCACCTGGAGTCTTTAAGATGGCGGCAATCGTTGTCTGTGTATGAATGGATTTTTCGAAAGCGGGTATAGAAAAACAATGTCTGATGTTGTGGTAGGACCGGGAAGGCAGGTAACACTGCACTTTGCCCTGAAACTGGAAGACGGGCAGGTGGTAGACAGTAATTTTGATGGCCAGCCTGCTACATTTGTCGTGGGGGATGGGAACCTGCCTCAGGGTTTTGAGCAGGTGATTTATGGCTTGTCCGAGGGTGACCAGGGCAGCTTCAGAATCCCACCCGTCGGTGCTTTTGGTATGCCTAATCCCGAGAACATCAGGGAGTTTACCAGAGACACATTCTCTGATGATATGGAGTTGCAGGTAGGTTTAGTCGTTTCTTTTGCTGATGCCGCCAACTCTGAGCTGGCTGGCGTCATTACCGGTTTGACAGAGAGCCATGTTGAAGTGGACTTTAATCATCCACTGGCGGGTAAAGAACTGTTGTTTGAAGTGAAGGTTCTGAATATCACTCAAGCGATTCATACACCAGACAAGAGCGCAGAGGCATGAAAATCAGGCTGGCAAATCCCCGGGGATTCTGTGCAGGCGTTGACCGGGCTATCGACATCGTAAACCGGGCTCTGGATGTTTTTGAGCCTCCTATTTATGTGCGTCACGAAGTCGTTCACAACAAGTTTGTGGTAGAAAACCTCAAACAGCGTGGTGCC
This sequence comes from Endozoicomonas sp. ALD068, assembly GCF_049310145.1. Classification (NCBI taxonomy): domain Bacteria; kingdom Pseudomonadati; phylum Pseudomonadota; class Gammaproteobacteria; order Oceanospirillales; family Endozoicomonadaceae; genus Endozoicomonas; species Endozoicomonas sp. ALD068. Next base: position 3,324,377 of record NZ_JBLYNU010000004.1, on the reverse strand, counting down.
ATATTTGTCGAGGAGCTCCATCAGATACCGGATGATTCTATTGTTATTTTCAGTGCTCACGGTGTTTCCAAAGCAGTCGAAGCAGAGGCTGCCCGTCGTGGTTTGAAAGTCTTTGATGCCTCTTGTCCTCTGGTCAAAAAAGTCCATATGGAAGTTGTGCGTTACTCTCGGGATAGTATGGAGTGTATTCTGATTGGTCACGATGGTCACCCTGAGGTGGAAGGTACCATGGGCCAGTACGACGACTCTAAAGGCGGGAAGATGTACCTCGTCGAAACAGAAGACGATGTTCGGAAACTGACAGTGAAAGATCCGAAACATCTTGCTTATGTTACACAGACGACACTGTCTATGGATGATACCGCCAGGGTGATTGATGCACTGAGGGCCAAGTTCCCTGAAATTAATGGGCCGCGCAAAGACGATATCTGCTACGCCACTCAAAATCGTCAAGATGCCGTGAGGGCTCTGTCATCTGAATGCGATGCAGTCTTTGTGGTAGGTTCGGTGAACAGTTCCAACTCCAACCGCCTTAGAGAATTAGCCGAAAGAACAGGCGCATCAGCATATCTTGTTGACGGAGCCCAGGATATTCAGCCTGAATGGTTGGAAGGCAGACAGAGTCTGGGCATTACCGCAGGCGCTTCAGCCCCTGAAGTGCTGGTAAAAGGTGTCATCAATCGGTTGATTGAATTAGGCGCCGAAGAGCCCGAAGAACTGGAAGGGGAACAAGAGAATATTGTTTTTAGCATGCCCAAAGAGCTCCGGATGGTAGAAGTCTGACACATCCAATTGGCCAGGCATCAGGCATTTGCATCGATTTCGTTTCCGGAACAGCTGGCTGATTCTGAATGCTAAACCCGTTCCTCATTGCTCTGGTACAGCCCTTGCTTAAAAATAGCCTGTGAATAGTTATCTTTTCAGGGATATAGAGTGTTACAGGCTATGGATTCAGTGTTGTTGATTGGAGACCGTTCGGCTCGACTGTCTGTTTTAAACCAGGCACTGAATGAGTTTGGCTACCAAGTCATTAAACGACAGGGGCAGAATGAGGACCTGCTGACCCTTGTGCCCGACCTCTCGCCCGATATTCTGGTGATTGGTCTGGATAAGCCTGCCCCCTCACTTCTGGAAAAGCTGGCTCTGATCAATAAGACCTCTCCACTCCCTGTCGTAATGTTTGTTGAGCAAACCACTGACAACATCGTCCAGCAAGCCACACGATCCGGCGTTAATGCCTATATCGTGGCTGATCTGCAGCCTCAGCGCCTCAAAACCATTATTGATGTGGCCGTTGCCCGTTTTCAGGAATACCAGTCATTGAAAGATGAGCTGGAGCGGACCCGGAGTCGTCTGGAAGATCGAAAGCTACTGGACAAGGCTAAGGGGTTGCTGATGTCCAGACAGGGGATCAGTGAAGACCGGGCTTATAAAAAGTTAAGAAAGATGGCTATGGATAACGGTCAAACTCTGGCAGCTGTGGCCAGAAATGTTATTGATGTTTTCAACATGCTGGAAGAAAAAGCGTCATGATCGGAAGATTGCTCGTTGTTGGTGCGCAATTTCAGTGTCGTGCACCAAACCGAAATAAAAATGAAACAAAATTGAAAAAAGATCAGAGTTAGAGGCCGAAATTAGTTGGCACGAAGAATGCTTTAACTCAGCTACAACAATAAAAAATGTTCCTGCCAAGGGCGGCAGGAGCAGGCATTCGCAACAAAGACGTTGTGAAAGAGAGCAAAGGCGCTCATCGCTATCCGGAAAAATTTCCAGGTAGCGGTGGGCGCCTTTTTTTTTACATGGATGTACCGAACCCCTGAAATGCGTGACGACAAGGTGATGGAGCGATGTATGAGCCAGAGCCGAAAAGGCATTTCAGGGGGCGGTGCAGAATAATAAATCTTTAGGTAGCAGGGCAGTGAGCTATCAGTAGAGATATTTGGAGTGACAAATGAAGTGGTTCAGACCCTTTAAGTCGGTGGCAATGAGTGCCCTGATTAGCGTCAGTGGTCTTGTGTCAATGCAGGCAAATGCCGAGTTGGGTTATCCAGAAAAAGAAGAACTGAGGTTTGGTTTTATCAAACTGACGGACATGGCACCTATAGCCATTGCGTACGAAAAAGGCTACTTCGAAGATGAAGGCTTGTACGTCACCATAGAAGCTCAGGCAAACTGGAAAGTATTGCTCGATGGTGTCATCGATGGACGGCTCGATGGCGCGCACATGCTGGCCGGTCAGCCTATTGCTGCGACCATGGGTTATGGTACAAAAGCGGAAATCATCACTCCGTTTTCCATGGATCTGAACGGTAATGGTATCACTGTTTCCAATGAAATCTGGAAACAGATGAAACCGAATATTCCCAAGCGGGCAGACGGCAAGCCTCAGCATCCCATCAAGGCGGATGCTCTGAAACCCGTTGTTGAAAAGTACAAAGACGACGGCAAACCATTCAACATGGGTATGGTCTTCCCGGTCTCCACACACAACTATGAATTAAGATATTGGTTAGCAGCGGGTGGCATTCACCCCGGATATTATGCTCCGCACAAGGGGGATACCTCAGGTCAGATTAATGCTGACGCACTGCTATCGGTGACTCCGCCACCTCAGATGCCAGCCACTATGGAGGCGGGCACTATCTATGGTTACTGTGTAGGTGAGCCCTGGAACCAGCAGGCTGTCTTCAAAAACATCGGTGTTCCTGTTGTTACGGATTACGAGATCTGGAAAGACAATCCGGAGAAAGTGTTCGGTATTACCAAAGCCTTTGCCGAAAAATACCCCAACACCACTATTCGTCTGACTCGCGCACTGATCCGTGCTGCCAAATGGTTGGATGAAAACAACAACGCCAACCGTCCTGAGGCTGTGAAAATACTTTCCCAGTCCAATTATGTAGGTGCTGACTACGACGTGATTGCCAACAGCATGACCGGTACTTTCGAATATGAGAAAGGTGACAAACGTGAAGTACCTGATTTCAACGTCTTCTTCCGTTACAACGCTACTTATCCCTACTACTCTGATGCGATCTGGTATCTGACCCAGATGCGTCGCTGGGGACAGATTTCTGAAGATAAACCCGATTCCTGGTACGTCGACATTGCCAAGAAAGTTTATCGCCCGGATATCTATGAAGCAGCTGCCAGGTCCCTGATCGAAGACAAATTGGCCAAGGTTAGCGACTTCCCGAACTTTGCAGAAGAAGACGGGTTCAGAAATCCACAGACCCACTTTATTGACGGCATCGTCTACAACGGCAAGAAGCCTAATGAGTACATCAACAAGTTCAGTATTGGTCTGAAGCAGGGCGACAAGATTTGATTTTGTTGTGAATGGATCAGCCTTGTGGTTGATCCATTCAAGCTCGGGCTGATGATTTTGAAAATACAGCCCCATCACGATTTGTGCACTGTTTTATGTTCTGGGATGGGCTGAATTTTCCGCTCAAGGCTGTTTGGGGGAGAGAACCAACATGACAACTGAAACTGCGTTGGCCAATAACAATACTAACAAGCCAATTATTTCTGAAAATCTTAAAACAACAATAATAATAACCTTTAAAACCCTGTTGATTCCTTTTGCCGGCATCCTGGTCTTTCTGATGATTTGGTCAGGGGTCGCCAGCAAAATTGATACATCACTGGGCCAATTTCCCGGACCCTCGGCAGTCTGGGAGCAAATGGGGTCGCTCTATGAAGAACACAGCGCCGAACGATTCAAAGAGCAGGCCTTCTATGAGCGACAAGAGAAGCGTATCGAAGCCAGACTGGCCAAGGACCCGGATTACGTACCCAAAATTCGTGCCTACACCGGTAAAGAAACGTTTCTGGACCAGATCTTCACCAGCCTTATCACTGTGCTGAGTGGATTTGTCCTGGCAGCAGTCATCGCCATACCCCTGGGGATTGCCATAGGACTGAATAAAACCCTGAATGCGGCAGTGAATCCTGTTATTCAGATTTTTAAACCGGTTTCTCCCCTGGCTTGGCTACCTTTGGTGACCATGGTCGTCAGTGCTGTGTATGTCAGTCCTGACCCTTTGGTAGCCAAGTCCTTTTTAAATTCCATGATTACCGTCACGCTCTGTTGTCTGTGGCCCATGGTAATCAACACTTCAGTGGGCGTTTCTTCTATTGAGAAGGATCTGGTGAATGTCAGCCGTGTGCTGAGACTGCCAGCCCTGAAGCATGTGCAGAAAATTGTTCTGCCCGCTTCCATACCGATGATTTTCACCGGCATGAGATTGTCGTTAGGGGTTGCCTGGATGGTTCTGATCGCTGCGGAAATGCTGGCTCAGAACCCCGGTCTTGGAAAGTTCGTCTGGGATGAGTTCCAGAATGGCAGCTCCAACTCTCTGGCCCGGATTATGGTGGCCGTTATCGTCATCGGGTTTATCGGTTTTCTGCTGGATCGCACCATGCTTCAGCTGCAGCGCTTTGTCTCCTGGGACAAGGCCGGCATAGTCAGTTAATTCACGGAGGTGACGGACATGAACTCTCAAAAAGCAGCAGGCACTCTATTAGACATAAGCCATATCGACATGGTGTTTGATACACCAAAAGGACCTTTCACGGCACTCAAAGGCGTGGACCTGAAGATCAGTAAAGGAGAATTTGTTTCGCTGATTGGTCATTCGGGGTGTGGTAAGTCAACCGTATTGAACATTGTTGCCGGGCTTTACCAGGCCACTACCGGGGGTGTAGTCCTTAACGGTAAGGAGGTCAGGGAACCGGGACCGGAAAGAGCCGTGGTGTTCCAGAATCATTCTCTGCTGCCCTGGCTGACAGCCTATCAGAACGTTGAGCTGGCGGTTAAGCAGGTATTTGGACGCTCAAAAAGCAAGTCTGAAACAAAAGAATGGATAGAGCACAACCTGGAATTGGTGCACATGGAACATGCCATGCACAAGCGACCTGATGAAATTTCCGGAGGTATGAAGCAGCGTGTCGGCATTGCCAGGGCACTGTCCATGCAGCCGGAAATTTTGTTGATGGATGAACCTTTCGGTGCCCTTGATGCCCTGACCCGGGCTCATATGCAGGACTCTTTGATGGAGATCCAGCAGGAGCTGAATAACACCGTCATCATGATTACCCATGATGTGGATGAAGCCGTACTGCTCTCGGATCGCATCGTCATGATGACCAATGGGCCAGAAGCCACTATTGGCGAAATTCTTGACATCAATCTGGAACGTCCCAGAGATCGTCTGGCTCTGGCAGAAGACCTTGAGTATACCCGTCTGCGCTCTGAAGTATTGAAGTTCCTCTATGAGAAACAGCGCAAGGTGGAAAACATCAGCAAGCATAAAAAGAAAAAAGAAGCTTCCAGCAGTAAGGAAAGCTTTCAGGCCGCGTAGTATCCGGGGGATATAACGCAGCTCAATCAACAATAACAAAAATAAATCAGCAATGAGCGAGAAAAATAATTTTTTGTCGTCCATGCGATAAAAGGCTTTTCACAACAAAAAAACGGAGTTTAAGTCCTTGAAACACACAAAGGTAACATTACTGGCAGCGGCTATTGCGGGGGCAGCTGCTGTCTCAACAACTCAGGTTCAGGCTGACGAATTTATAGAAGCGCTTACCGGCGGAGAGGCGTATGGTGACTTCAGGCTCAGATACGAAACGGTTGATCAGGACAATACCCTGAAAGATGGCAAAGCACTGACCCTTCGCTCTCGACTGGGATACAAGACAGGGGATTACTACGGTTTCTCTGGCCTTTTGGAATTTGAAGATTCAAGGTCTATAGCGGGTATCGATGATTACAATGATGCGGTTGGCAATGGTGCTGACTATTCCGTGATTGCTGATCCGGAAGTGACCGAAGTCGATCAGGCATTTATTCAATATAAAATGGAAGGGCTGACAGCCAAGCTCGGAAGACAGGTTATCGCTTATGATAATCAACGTTTTGTTGGGCATGTGGGCTGGCGACAGGATCGACAAACCTTTAATGCATTCAGCGCTGATTATATGCCGGTTGAAGGACTGTCACTGAAATACGCCTACATCAACAAACGCAACCGGATTTTTGCGGAAGAAAAGGATCTGAGATCCAAGGATCATTTGCTCAACGCTTCTTATGCCACACCCTTAGGAAAACTGACCGGCTATGCATACTTGCTTGAGTTGGATGATGATACCGACAACAGTCTGGATACCTACGGCGTGCGACTCTCAGGTTCCGCAGATGTCAGTGACCTGAAACTCCTCTACACCGGAGAGTTTGCCACTCAGGAGTCCGAATCAGGCTCAGATAAATACGACGCCAATTTCTACTTTGTCGAGGGTGGAGTAGCGATATTCGGTATTACCACCAAAGTGGGTTATGAAGTACTGGGCTCCGATGATGGCAATTATGGCTTCTCGACGCCGCTTGCTACTGCTCATAAGTTCAATGGTTGGGCGGATCAGTTCCTGAGCACTCCTGCTCAGGGTCTTAAAGATCTTTATGCCACAGTTGGTGGCAAGCTTTTTGGTGGTAAGTGGTCGGTCACCTATCACGATTTTAGTGCTGATGAAGAGACCTCCACTATTGAAGATCTGGGTAAAGAGATCGACCTGGTCTACAGCAAGAAGTTTGGGAAGCACTATAACGCGGGTGTGAAATATGCTACCTATACTGCAGGCGATGATGCTGCTGGTAAGGTAGATACCGATAAACTCTGGTTGTGGGTGGGTTTAAGTTTCTGATAACAACGAAAAGGGAAGCCTGAGCTTCCCTTTCATAAAATAGTTATTGATCCCATATTCAATCCGGCTTAGCGGATGTCCAAAATACGATATTTATCGTCTACTTACCCAATTCTCTATCTGAAGTTTTGATACTCTTTCATAGTCTTGTAAATTTTTGGTTGCCACAATAAGTCCAGACTGACCGCATACCCTGCTATCAGTGTATCTGCAGGTATAGATGTAAATGCATGTGTCGATGAGGTGCCTGATCATGTCACAGAAATGTGGGTCTGTTATTCTGATGTTACAACTCAGGAAGTTTCGCTATGACTTTTCAAACGAATTCTGCTTTCAAACCCAGAATGATAGGCGCTGTGCCTGTTCTTGAAATCGACAATCCTTTTGCCAAAGCTATGATTTCCCTGCAGGGAGGGCAGGTTTTAAGTTATCAGCCAAAAGGTCAGGAGAAGGTCCTCTGGATGAGCCCGCTAGCGGATATGGTTGAGGGAAAAGCGATTCGTGGTGGCGTGCCCATTTGCTGGCCATGGTTTGGTCCTCGACAGGAAGGAGGCCCCAATCACGGTTTTGCCCGTACAGAGCTTTGGAAATTTGAGTTGACTGACACGCTGGAGACTGGCGAGACTCGAGTTGTTTTGTCATTACCAATTGACAGTATTCCGGAATGGGATGGTAAAGCAGGCCTAACTATAGAGATTATTGTTGGCAAAACACTAAGAATCAGTCTGACCTCGAGAAACACTGGAGCAGGAAAAGTTGAAATCAGTCAGGCATTGCATACTTATTTCACCGTATCAAACACGGACCTGATCTGGATTGAAGGACTGGATGGCAAGCGTTACCTGGATGAGACTGACGACAGCAGAGCCTGCATTCAGGAAGGGGATGTGATCATTCAGGGTGAAGTCGACAGAACCTATATTGATGATAGCGAAGCCTGCATCCTTCACGATCCTGGTTTGGGAAGAAAAATCACCATCAAAAAATCCGGCAGCAACGGCACAGTCGTCTGGAACCCGGGACCTGTTCGGGCAGAAAAAATGCATGATGTGCCTACTTTTGATTATAAGTCTATGGTTTGTGTGGAAACGATAACGTTGCCCCAGGTTTCTGTTGGGCTGGAACCGGGGGGGAGTCATGTTATGGTGGCTGAGATTTTTGTGGGGTGACTGGTTTTTTTGGAATGGAGCCCTCGGGTTTTTTGAGGGCTTTTTCAGAATTAGTTATCCCAGTTTGCGTTTCTTCTACCCAGTGAATCAAGCGTCAGGTTTCCATCAGCGGCCTGTGCACCTTGGGGTATGGCAGTCAGTGTGTATCCATTTTGACAGCCACCCACAGCACAGGCGGCAGAAACAGAATACCACCCATCCTCAGTCATAAATGGACTAGTGGCATGGCCAAGTGCCGTCATATCGGTTGTATAGACTTTGTTGTCTAAAAAAAACTGCTCCTGTTGACCCGCTGCTTGCAACAAAGCCGTTTGACCTTCTGATCTTCTTCCATCGGTGAGAAAGGCTTGATAACTGGGAAATGCTATTGCAGCCAAAATGCCTATGATTGCAACTACAATCATAAGTTCTATTAGTGTAAAGCCATTATATCTGTTCATTGTATTTTGATTATTGATCATAGTGAGTGCTTCTTTACTGCTGCTCAACCCAACCGTAACGGTATAATCCTATTTCGCTTGGGATACCATTATATCCGGTATTTAAGTCAACAAGATTTTCTCCGGCACCCGGTGAAAAGATAGTGGCATCACCGGGTGTGCCGATGACTGATAAGGCTGTTTTTCTGACCCAGTTATTATCTTCTTGTCGGATTGCACTGGCAGTGTGTAAATTTAGAACATAAAAATAACTACTCCCTACACCAGGAGTACAAATATTAGCCCCGGGATTGCTGGATGGTGAGTAGGTACTGAAAAGAAGCTGCCCTCCATACACTTGTCCCGTCGTTGTTGTTTTCTCTCCAGTAGATTCAAGCTGAATATACCAACCATAGGAGCCTGCCAGTTGACTCAGAGCCTCCTGCTGCTCAATAGCTGTGCCTGTCTGAATGGTATTGGCTGTTGCATTATATAAATCGGAATGTCTTATTGTTGCTGGAGGCGTGGTGCACCCATTGCAGTCTCCGGATTTGTAGTAACGATAAAACAGGTTTTTATCTCTGAGAACATAGTAGTGATCAAGATTTGTTTCTGTAAGTGGGTTGGCACGGTTACCAGTTCCAAGGACAACAGCATCGTAGGCTTCGCCTCTGTGGACAGTTCTAACTATCTCAGGCTGATACATAAACCTCTTGTCATCAGTTGAATCGGGTGAAGGCTTGTTGCTTGGGGCATCAGCTCCCAGCTCTGCAAATTTAAAGATTGACCAGATCGCCAGTTCATCACCCTCATCATTGTAGTCTTTCCCGATATCAATTCGGAAAACATTCCCTCCTGAATCAGGTACATAAACCCTGTCAACCAGACCATCACCATTGCTGTCGAGGACTGCGGGTGGGGAAGGTACACTCCATTTTAAATCACTGTATTCAAAACGGGTTGCGTCGTTGTCATTGGTATCATCTGTATCGGGAGCAGTGAACGACTTTATAAGGCTGCCGGTTGCAGCATCAACAAAGTAAATGCCACGTCCTCTGGTTGAGTAATAGCGTTCATATCTGGTCTCACCATTTGAGTCGACGATTTCCTCTCCTGTGCGATCATCATCTTTACCGTTAATTTCGTCACCGTCGTATCCTGCGCCAATAGCTAATGCGTATTTATAATATATGGTTTTTGTAGCTGTACTTCCGGAAACTGTCTCTTCCACGAATCGGTGGCCAGGTAAGATAACAGGTACTGGAGGTGCCCAGCTTTGGCCCATTTCTTCAAAGCCAGGTGTTGAATTATCAATTCTCCACAAGAGTATTGGAGGGGCTTCCGGGTCAGTCACATCAATAGCATAGTAACTTGTACCTCCACGCCTCATGCCAAAGAACAGGATCATTCGGTCTTTGTCAGTTTTCTTGATGCTACCGTCGTTGTTTACATCAAGACGCAATAAACTTATCTGACCATCCAGTCCGTAAGGGTGAGGTACATCATCAAGATTTTCATAGATTGACGGAACGATAGGAGCACTTTCTTTGGCAAAGAATGACCAATTTTCTCTGACAGTATTTCCTTGATCTTCTATAAAGTGGAGCTGACCAAAGTTGGTACCAAACACTATTCGTATATCAGGATTGGTTTGTGTATAGGCATTGGTTCTCGCTCCATAGTTCAATGTTACAGGTCTGGAGTGGAGAATATCTCCTAATACCCACCCTCTGTTAGATCCACTGGCATCACTTTCACCCTTTAGCCAGCTTATCAGATCTTTGGCGTTATAGGTTTTGTCTGAAGCAATGTTAAAACTTGAAGCAGGAAAGCTATCTGAAGACAGAGGGCTAATTTGCTCAGAGCCATCGGAGGTAACAATATTTGTGTAGAATGTACGCTGGCTAAGGCTGTTGAGCAGTTGTGCACCCAGGCCACCACTTTCTACCTGATCACCATCATTGATCGTTCCCCAGTAAGTAGAAGCGCCATCATCAATTTGACTGGACCCCTCTTTCAAAGCTTGATCGCATCCGCGATCAACGACAGTGCCTACGTCGTGGTCATCGCCACTTCCACAGTCGGGAGTGTCTGTCTGAGACTTGAAGACTTTCAGTTTTTTGATGTTTCCCGTCCAGCGAGATGATTCTGAAGGCAGGAACATGGAATAGTAGGCATTATCAAGAGTTTCTGTTCTATTAAAGCTGTTAACAGCGACAGCGGGTGAAACAAATGTACTACTTCGCTTCAGGATTTCTTTGATTGCACCTTTGAAAGCCGAGGCTATATTATCAACGGCTATACAGCCAGATTCTGAGTCTGTATTACTACCAACTGTCGTGTAACAGACACCATTGCCGTCTCTAGCAGTATCGAAGAGTAAACTTTGGTCTGTAGCAAAACCGATAGTATAAGTGTAAGCTTTCTGACTACCTGTAGATGACTTTCCATCTAAGCCAGATTCACCAGGATTGGCGAGGTACTTAGCAAGTTTAGGTAAACAGTTCTCAAGCATTTCCCCTTCATAATCTTTATATTTATCACAGGTTGCAATTCGATCTGTTCCATTGATTCTCAAATCTTTTATAGCACTGTTTCTGGAGCCGTCTTGAGAGGGTTCGCCATCTGTCATATAGATAACATACAAATTCTGGCAGCTTCTAATGGGTAGAATGTAATTGCCATTAGGCTCTTCTACTGTTGTATCTCTATCTGAAGATGAAGAGTTTTTGCCAAAGTAAACAGGCTTTCCAGTAAGGTATCGATAAACCTCATAAAAAGTATCACAGAGTGGAGTCCATGTTTTAGCTTCAATGCTTCCTACTAAATTGATCAAATCCTGAGTTTCGCTTGAGTTACGTTCTCTTACACCACTAAATATTTTTCCACCATAGCTTCCTATAGAACCGGTACTTGAATTAAAAATGGACAAGCCAAAATCGATGCTTGGGTTATCTATGATGAGCGACTGAATAGCATCTTTAGCCAAGTCAATTTTCTTTGGGCTAGGCATATAATACCAGTTAAGAAAATTACCCTTGCAGGTTTGATAGTATGTGTTGCAATAAGTGTAATCAGAGATGTAATACCAGTAGTTATAATCTACATAATAGTAACTGTCAGGATCAGAGTGATAATCTTTTGGATAGACCCTATTGGGATTATATGATTCTTTAGGAGCAGGGTTGTCCATACTGCCTGAATTATCAAAAATGACAAGTACTTGAGGCCGTTCATTATTATTTATGTTGCCGCCAATAAAAATATCAGTGTCATCAGCACCAGCAGTGAAACTCAATAGCAAAGAACTCAGGATTGTCGCTTTTCTCACTATAGAAGATAGATATTTCTTGGTTTTAAAGTGGATCATGCGTCTAATACTTTTATTTTAATTTGACCTAGTTTGACTGAAAGTTGTCACCTACCGTGACAGTACGACCTTCATCAAGGCCAAATGTCGAGCCGCTTTGGTCGCCCAGTAATCCCTTATAGCTATTCATTGCAATCGAAGTTCGAATTCCGGACTGCTCTCTTTCAGCTTCCAAGCGATAATACTCAACGGAATAATTACCAACACCGCTGGCATCTTCTTTTCTTGGAGTGTTTGCTGTTGTTGTTAGATAATTAGCAGCGGTATCAGAAGCAGTATTGCAACGGTGATTCTGGATTTCAGCACTGGTTGAACCCGCAGGCGCTTCCGTTGGATTATAACTGTCTTTGGGGCTTTCTCCGGGGCACTGATTTGGCGTCAATTGATCCATACCAAGCGCATTGACTTCATTCAATTCACCTTGAGCCTGATTAAAGGTCAGCGTTTTTATTTCCGCATTGGCCAACTTCCTGGGTGACAGGTTCGAATGGTTTACAGAGGTGACAGCTACGGCAGTCAGCATAAGCAGAAATAAAAGTGAGGTAAGCAGAATCATACCTTTTTGCGACATTCGGTGACTTCTATTCATGGGTAAATTACCTGTATGCCTGATTGTATAAATAGACTGTGGTACTGGCTAAGGTACGGTGACGGTTGTCATTGGGTGCTGCAACAGTGATATCCCCCATCAAATAAGAGCGTGTATCTTGATAGCCCGGATCATTGTCACTCGTGGCAAGAATATAAATGGTGGCTGAAATAATATTATTCCATTGGTCTGCGGTCCAATTTTGTGTATTGGCGGGTACACCTGTATACCGATTTACTTGGCCATCCTCGTTATCGTCAAAACCTAAAACCACCCTCATGCTTTCTACATTGTTTGCAACAGTATCTGTGACAAGGCTATTGTTGACGAGTCTTGTTAACTGGAGATTGTTGTTGAAAAGATAAAAAAGACTGAATTGATATTCCCTGATTATTTCGTCCTCTGGAGTTGCAGGTGGGATGGTTCCTCTGAAGAGTTGGCCTTCCTGAGTATTGGAAAAAATATAATTGGTATTTACCTGAAGCTGGTTGACACCATTGGCAGGATCAAACTCCAGTGCCGGGCCTACTGCACCTTTGAATAAAATCCAGTCAGATGGAGAGCCAGCATTTACGGTGTAATTCCCAACTTGGCCAACTGCACACCCAAGGATATCGGCAGAGGAACGACCTGCAAGAAAGGGAGTCAGCGAGTTATAAACAGCACCGAGGTTATCACAGTCACTATTTGCGGGGTTTATAGCAAGGCCGTTGGTATCCAGGCTACCTATTCCAAGACCGTTGGCGTATCCAGCTGATCTCAGGTGTTTTGATATTACCGTAAGAGCCGTTCTGCTGTTGTCATTAAGATCAACTCTTTGATTACTGTCTCTTTGTATTGTGAATGTATTGATATACAAAATACCAACACCTGCTAAAAGAAAAAGAGATAGCGTCATGGCTACCATGATTTCTATCAGGGATAAGCCAGATTGGTTATGGAGTGAATTTAGTTGGCTTCTCATGAGCACTACCCCTTAGCTTATAGTTGTATCAACAACCATTAATCTGCGTAAATCATTGGCATTGCCGCCGTTATAATTTGGGCTATTTGTGCCACAGGTCTGCGCAGCATTACTATCCGCTCTCTGAAACTTGCCTCTCCAGGCAATCACAAGAGTGACATCATCATCGTTGTTGACTGTTATACAAGCCGTAGGAGAAACAAGACCACCTGCGTCGTTATTGTTCAGTTGTATAGAACTACCGAAAAGATAGGCGCTCCACTCCCAGAGATCATAGGCTGCAAGTTGAGCGGGGGTGCAGTTGGAATTGTTCTGATTACAGAGTGTTCCCGGCTGATTTAAGGCGGCAACTATATTACCCTGGTAGTTAGCAAGTCCTTGGGGGTTGGCAGTCATTCTGGCTAGAAGGTCGTTTGTGAGTTGAAGGGCTATTGATCTTTGCTGTACTTCCTGAACATTCTTCTGGGATTCACTGACCAGACCGGCAACACCAAGAAGACCCACAGAGATAATGATTAATGCCACTAAGGTTTCAATCATAGTGAAACCTTTTTTCTGATGTTTGCTGTTGCCTCTTCCCTGATAAGTTGTCATCACTTTGGTCCCTCACTAACAGTAATTGCGCCGCCTGCTGATATATTTATGTTTACTTCGTTGTCTGAGTCATTGTGGTTGACGACAATAGCTGTGTTATTAATCGTTAAGCCTCTTGAGTCAAAGGTGTAGTTTGCTGAATTGTTAGTAATATTTGTAGAGCCCACGAGAGCCGGTAACTCTTGGATAGCGGCGCCATTAGCAGAAACATTTGCTCCTCCAAGCCAACTATTGACTGGTGTAACAACGACAGGAATTCCGCGGCTAATGGCTTCAGAACGAGCAAAACTAAGAATACTGGCAATATCCTGACCATGGGAGCGAACACGATTATTAGCGATGGACGATTGCATAGATGGAAATGCAACAGTCGCCAATATGGCCACAATGGCTAATGTAATCATCAGCTCCACCAGTGTGAAGCCATTCGTCTTGGTTTTGGGCTGAACATCCATGAAAAAGCATTTCTTCTTGTATTTATTTTTCTTCTTTTCGAAAGCCGCAGGCAGTGTACCGATCCCTGCATGGCCGAGTTGAACACAATGTTTTTGCAGTTGGCAGTAGATACCGATAAGCGGTATTTCATCTGGATGAGCTGTTATAAGTACCTGCCACTTTGCCCCCTGCCGAAATCTTTTATCCCTGAAAACCAAGCGGTTTTTGCCATTGGTCGGTTGAAGCGATCTTGCTATCCGAGTTTCTTACAGTGCTTCTACGGTTTGAGATCAGAGACAACTAAAGTGCAGTTAAACGATGAGAAACCTTCTTCCCAAAGTATCGAAACAGAGAACTGATTATGGTGTTCGGATCGGGCCAAAAATGGAAAAGCGGGGCAGGGATGACGCTTCCTGAAATGCTGGTCACACTGTCTGTTTTTGCGATTCTTATCACTGTTGCAGCTCCCTCAATGAAAGATGTACTGGCAGATCGTCGTGTTGCTGCTAATACCCAGACACTGTTCGGCAGTATGTTGCTGGCCCGAAGTGAGGCGATTAAACGACGAAGTCCTGTTTCGATTTGCAAGTCCAGTAATGGGTCTGGGTGTGATAACTCACTGATGAACTGGAGCTCAGGGTGGCTGGTGTTTGCAGATGAAGATGCTGATGGTGCTCTCGACTCGGAAGATCAGTTAATCAGAGTCTTTGGAGATACGGATAATCTGATTTCCATGCAGTGGAATAATGGCAACACGCTGGGTTTTAACCCTCATGGACAAGCCCGGCTGGCAGGCACATTTACTCTGTGCGAAGCCAATTCGAGTGGCTTTGAAGTCAGGCAGATAGTTCTGAGTCTCACCGGGAGAGCAAGGGTGTCAGAGTCGGGAACCTGCAACTGAATAGACTGTGAAATCTACTGAGGTGCGTATGAAAGGAAGTACACGCAACCTGATCAACCAGCTGTATCAGAAGGGTATTGGCCTGATCGAGGTCATGGTGGCTCTGCTGGTGATCTCCGTCGGTGTGTTGGGCATGGCTGGCCTGCAAACCAAAAGCCTCCAGCATAACCAGTTGGCTTATCTCCGCTCCCAGGCTGTCATTGTTGTCAACGATATGATGGATCGTATTCGTGCGAATAAAACAGTCGCAGCTACGGGCAGTGATTACATCACTTTGGAAACAGAGCATGTTGCCGCTGCCTGTACGACTCAGGAATTTATTAATAGCTGTGAATCTGCAACCTGCAGTGAGTCACAGTTAGCAACCTATGATGTGCAGCAATGGAAATTCCAGCTGGCCTGTCAGCTACCCGATGCTACAGGCTCTATTGCCATAGAAGATACTTCCTCAGGCCGTGTCTATGTCATCACTCTGAAATTCAATGATTCCCATAGTGCCCAGGCAGCACGTGAAGTGGTGTTGAGGAGTGCACTATGAATAGAGAGGGGGTGAAGCAGGCAGGGTTATCACTGGTAGAGATGATGGTCGCCCTGCTGTTGGGGTTGATTCTTATCGCGGGTATTGGGCACCTTTTTTTGAGTGCCAATCGCACTTACATGTTACAGGATGAACTCTCCCGCATTCAGGAAAATGCGCGCTTTGCCATTGATTTGATCGCGCGGGATATTCGTATGGCTGGCTCTACAGGTTGCCCTCCCTCTTCGGATCTTGCCAATGCTTTATTTACCAGCACGGATGACCGCATCTGGATGGCACACTTTGATAAGGGCATTCTGGGTGTTCCCCAGGCCAATAATTCCAGAGTCGACAGCAATGCTATTTCAGAGAGTGTTGTCATTCACAAGGTTGATCAGGAAAGCGCGTTGAGTGTCATCAGCCACAATACCGGAACGGCCAGAATGACGCTGTCGGCTCCTCATAGTTTTAATTCAGGAGATCTTCTGGTTGCGGTTCGCTCTGACTGTCAGGGGGTCTCCGTTTTTCGTGCCGGAGCCAATACCAGTGGCTCAATGGTCTCTCACGAATCAGCTTCCAGTGGCAACTTGTATAACTGCACCAGCCAATTGGGTGGAAGCTATAACTGTCTGACATCCGCTGCGGACGCCAAAGCTGAGAGTCATACCGGTTCACAGGTTTTTCCTCTGTCTTCTGTCGTTTACTACCTCCGGGACAGTAACGGTGTCCCGAATCTCTATCGCAGGTTTGCCGGAGAAACTTCCTCTGGAGCGATTAATTCAGCTGAAGCGCTTCTTGAAGGTGTAGAAGGTTTAAGTCTGCTTTATGGCTATGACAGCGATGACGATGGCATTGCCAATCAATATCGAACCGCTTCAGAGATAGGGTTGTTCAGTCTTGATTGGCAAAATGTCACCAGTGTGCGTATGGAGATGCTGTTTAGAAGTTTTCAGGAGGTGACGGACACCCCTCAGTCCTATTTTTTTGCCGGAAACCGCATAACACCCTCGGATAATTTTTTACGTCGATCTTTTGTGATCACTATGGAGTTGCGGAATCGAATTCCGCAGTGAGGATCGCTCAATGAAAAGCACAATGAAGTCTCAACAGGGAAGCGTTTTAATGGTCAGTCTGGTGCTGCTATTGATTCTCACAGTAGCCGGTATTACTTCGATCAGGATGACCAGTCTGGAAGAGAAAATGACCGGTAACTTTCGAAATGAACAATTAGCCTTTCACTCTGCCGAAGTGGCAGTGCTCGAAGCTGAAAATTACATTGCCAATACCGTTTTTTCCCTTTCCAGTTTTAATTCAGGCTGCAGCAATGGGCTTTGTTTCAGTGGCGCTGAAATTACCGATGCAGGAACCTGTGAAAATGGCAGTGACAGGCCCTGGGAGGATGAGTCTGTCTGGTCTTCCTCTTCAAAACATCGAATGACGGTCATTAATCTGGAAGGTATATCTGCTCAGGCTAAATACATCGTTGAGTTCCGGTGTTATCTACCCAAGGAAAGTGATGGCCCTGTCCCCGACCCGGGCAGTTTTACTGACTGGGCGCAGTTTTATCGGATTACCGTATTGGCAACGGGTGGTTCTACAGATGCCCGGGTCATGCTGCAGACTACTTATAAAAAAAATGACTAGCTATAGCTCAAGGAGTGCAGTCATGAAGATGAAGCAAATGCTGATAAACAGCCTGTCTGTTTTGTCAGTCTGGTCCACTCTGGTATCAGCAGATCCCTCATCGAATCTCTATTCATCGGTGCCACCTCTGTTAAGTCGAAGCTCGGAACCTCTGGTTATGTTGGTGATGTCGGTTGATCACGAGCTGTTTAAAAAAGCCTACCCGGATTACTCGGATCTGGATGGTGATGGTCAGTTGGATGTGACCTATAAAGACGACTTCGAATACCTGGGGTACTTCGACAGTCAGTGGTGCTATTCGTACAGTTCGTCGAATGGGCGATTTTCACCGGTTGCACTGGCAACCGGTACTCATAGTCACTTCTGTGATACAGCAAGTGCACCATGGAGTGGTAATTTTCTGAATTGGGCGACCATGAGTCGAATGGATGTTCTGAGAAGGGTGCTCTTTGGGGGTAAACGTTCTTCTGATAGTTCATCATTGACCGTTCTGGAAAGAGCCTATTTGCCCAGAGATATTCATGCTTTTGTCAAAGTATACAATGGCAGTGATCTTGCCAGTCTGACTCCTTACAGTGGTTCTGTGAGTTTTTGTAATCTGGCGACCAGTGAACTTGGTGAACCAAAGGTTCGTATTGCCAGTGGTCAATGGCCACGCTGGGCTTCTACTGAAGTGATTCAGTGCCAGTGGGGTGCGTCTAACAGTCCTTCCAGCAGCTATGAGTTAGCAGAAAAAACGGTTCGGGTTGAATCCTGTGTAGCAGGTAAAGATGCATCAACGTCGGTTCGTTGCAGAGAGTATTCTAATGGCAACGCCAAACCGGTGGGATTGCTGCAACGCTATGGTGAAGATGGCAGTCTCCGGTTTGGCTTGATCAGCGGCAGTTACGACAAGAATATTTCTGGTGGCTTGCTGCGAAGAAATATCTCCAAAATTGGTGGTAACTCGTCGTCTTCTGATGATGAGGTCAATGTATCTACTGGTATTTTTAACGGCTCTGTCAATGGCATCATACAGCACATCAACAGCTTCAGAATTGCCAGGTACAGCTACAGTCAGAATAAATATACCGACTGCAGCACTTATGGCATTTCCATTGATACCTTTAAATCAGGGCGTTCAACTTATTCAAATCGTCATTGCAGCAACTGGGGGAATCCACTGGCTGAAATGTATCTGGAGGCTCTAAGATACTTTGCCGGTCAGTCATCACCCAGCAGTGCTTTTGATACCAGTGTTGATGATCAATTTGTGTCAGGACTGTCGACCGAGTCCTGGATTGCCCCCGTCACTTCAGCCAACGCCTGTGCCAACTGTTCAATTATCCTGTTGTCCAGCGGACTGAACTCTTTTGATTCCGACGAACTCTCCAGTAGTGCCGATTTGCCTGGCTTGTCGGGTACTGCCAGTGTGAATAGCAAAACCGATGAAGTGGGTGAGCTTGAATATAACAATAACTTTGCTGGTAACTATCTGGTTGGAGGTACAGGTAGCACACGACAGTGTACATCTAAGTATCTTAATGGGTTGTCAGAAGCCAAAGGCCTGTGTCCTGAGTTGCCTCAGCTGGAGGGGAGTTATCAGGCGTCCGGATTGGCGTTCTATGGCAACCAGACCGATTTGAACACTACTCTTGATGGTGTGCAGAAAGTCAAAACCTATGCCGTTCAATTGGCAGAGAGTATGCCTAGCTTTACCCTGAATGCGGGTGGTAAGCCTGTCACTTTCCAACCGGTTTGTCATACCAGCTCCAACTTTGGTTCCGGAACGAATTTCTCTGGCAGTGGTAGTGACTGCACACTCACTGATGTAGTGGTAGAGAATACAGTACTGAACTCTGATGGTGAGGTCGTGGAAGGCAGCTTGCTGTTTACCTGGGAGGACTCTCTCTGGGGTAATGATTTTGATTATGACGCTTCCTCACGCATTAAGTTTTGTGTTGGAGCCCAGTGCTCAGCCACTTCAGATTCAACCCTGCGTGTGGGTAGTTTTGGCAGTGACCAGGTGCGAATGGCTGTCCAAGTAGATGGTGTTTATGCCGGATTGAACCTGAGGTTCAGTTACACAATGACTGGTACTTACGACGATGGATTACAAAACGATTTTGTCTACAAAGGGCAGACGGATTATGAAGTGAATAACTTTACGGCCAGCGGCAACTCAGCAGGTCTACTTGAAAAACCGCTCTGGTTTGCGGCCAAGTACGGTGGCTTTGTTGATCTTGATGGCGATGGTACGCCCAGGTATGACGAAAATGGCGATGGGATTTCAGATGACGACCGGGAGTGGGATAGCCGGAATAATACTACAGGCTCAATAGGCGCAGATGGTTTACCTGACAATTATTATTTCGCTCGTAACCCCAGCCAGTTAGAAGCTCAGCTGGGGCAAGTGTTGCAGGATATCGTCAGCAGGGTGTCCTCCGCCACCAACGCGGCACTTTTTTCGAACAGTCAGACTGGCGCAGGTGTTCTCTATCAGGCGCTGTTTCAACCCGTTATGGAGTACAACGGTAAGACCATTTCCTGGGGTGGTATGCTTCACGCGCTCTTTGTCGACAGTAAGGGTTTACTTCGCGAAGACAGCAATGGTAATGACAAGCTTGATGATTATACGGTCGATAAAGTCGTGAAGTTGATTTTTGACCCCAACTCCAACCAGACGCTGCTTCAGAGATATTCCACTTCAGATTCAGGGGTAACACTGACGCCCGACGGCGCTCTTCAGTCCCTGAATCAGCTGGATGCAATCTGGGATGCCAGAGATCAATTATCCAGTCTCTCCAACGTCACCAGTCAGCGTACCTTCAGTTCCCTCGCTTCAGGTGGCCGCCATATTCTGACCTGGCTGGATGAAGATAATGATGGTGTTGTTGATATCGGTGAAACTCTGCCACTGACGCCTGATACATTCAGCACAAGCGAGGGTTATCTGGGGGTTTCAGCTTCTGAGGTTGCCAATGTCATCAACTATGTTCGCGGTGAGGAGATCTCCGGAACCCGTCCTAGAACCATTGACTACGATGAAGACGGAGACGATGATGTCTGGCGACTGGGTGATATTATTCATTCAACACCACAGCTGGTGTCTTCTCCGGAAAGTCGGTTTGATGCCCTCTATTCCGATACCACCTATACCTCCTTCTACAACCAATACAAAAACCGTCGGCACATGCTTTACGTAGGGGCTAATGACGGCATGATCCACGCTTTTAACGGTGGCTTCTGGGATGACAGTCAATACGGCTATAACACAACGGGGGATAACAGCGAAGTCAGCCATCCACTGGGTTCTGAACTTTGGGCTTATACGCCCATGAATCTGTTGCCTCATCTGCAGTGGTTGAGAGAGCCGGACTATCCCCATGTTTACTACATGGATGCAGAGCCTGTAACTTTCGATGCCAACATTTTTGACAGTAATGACAGTGATTATCCCGGCGGCTGGGGAACCGTGCTGGTGATGGGTATGCGTCTTGGTGGCGGTGATTACGAGGTGACTTTGGGTGGGAATAACAAAACACTTCGCTCTGCCTATGTAGTGCTGGATATCACTAATCCAGAGGAGCCCCCTAAACTGCTGGCGGAAATAACCCATCCGGAACTGGGCTTTACCACTTCTCGCCCTGCTCTGGTAAAACGTCGTGTGGCTGCCAAAGACAGCCAGGGTGAAGATGATTGGAGTCAAACACCTACGACGAATGAATGGTATCTGGTTTTTGCATCAGGACCCATCGGTACAGGGGAGTCTGGCATACGAACGGCACTGGATGACGGGTCGAGTAATCAGAATCTGAAACTCTTTGTCTATGATCTGAAAAGTAAAGCTTTTGTGTCGGGCATGGCGCCGATGGATTCAGGGGTTTCTCAGGCATACGGAGGTAATATTACAGCTGTGGATTGGGATCGGGATTATAAAGACGATGCCGTTTATCTCGGAGCAGTTGCAACAGGTGCTTCGACTTTGGATGGCAAACTTATGAGATTGCGTCTGCAAAACACTATGGCCGACTCAACACTGGCAACACTTCTTGATACCGGGAAGCCGATTTCAGCCGCCCCTGTTGTGGCCTCAGACAAGCGTCATCATTGGCTTTATGTAGGGAGTGGAAGGCTACTGACGTATAATGACAATCGCACCACACAAACACAGTCTTTTTATGGTTTCAAGGAGCCAAAAAATAGCAGCGGTGCTTTAAACTACAATGCGGTGTCTTTATCAGGTCTGGTCAATACGACGGATGTTCAGGTCTACACCAATGGTACTGTCAATAAAAAAACCAACAGTGGCAATGTGGCCTTTACAGTGGACTCCTCAACCGTCAGCAGCTTTACTGCGCTTCAGACAGTGATTGCGGCCAAGAGTGGCTGGATGCTTGATTTAGAGGGTGATGGTGTTATTCCCGCCGGGCGGTCAATCACCTCGGCTTCCCGATTGTTTTCTCTGATTCTGTTCACTGAATACAAGCCATCAGAAGACAGTTGTCGTGTGGATGGTTCCAGTACTCTGGTCGGCTTGCATTACCAGACGGGGACAGCATCACCCGACCCCGTTCTGGGTGAGCAGGACCAGGGCGATCAAGCCAGCGCTGATCTTTCCATAAAAAGAGTCAATCTGGGGTTGGGCTATGCATCGTCTCCCGTTATCCATCAGGGGGCTGGTGGCAGTCGATCTGCGGTAACCCAGGGCGCCGGGGGCAGTATCAGTAGTCACGAACTGAATTACCGTTTCCAGACTTCTGGCAGAATGTCATGGCGACAGATCTTGAGCATTCCCTGGGGAAGCGAATGATTCCATGGATCTCTGGTCTTGCCTTTCTTTTCGATTGGATAAAGCCATTATTCTGCATCCATAAAGACCAGATAACGTCGTGAATCCAGACCTATTTTCTCGAGATAGGCAAGACTGCAGCTCCGCACTTCTTCAGGGGAATAATCTTTGGATGCCTTGATGTCAGCAGGAACGGGTTCCAGAGGTATATTGTCACGCCGACACTGGTGGATATATTGAAACCAGGCCTGCAAGAATTCATTGACCAGTTGTACCTCTTCAGCTGTTTTCGGACAGCGGAAAAAACGGAATTCCATTGTTGGAAGCGCATTGATGGCAGCTGTTCCGTTGATATGTAATAACGAGATCGCCATGTACTTTTCTGCAGCGCCTGCGAGTGCATCATTTTCTTCACATGGCATACACCTCCATTTCCCGGTCATATGCTGAAAGTCGGTCATCTGAACAAATCGACTGTAAAAACCAGTAAACTGTTTCAGGTTTTCCATTTTTTCTTCATCGGTTGCTCCTTGCAAATTGCTGCTGCAATAATCCCCATCCATTAGTCTCGTATTGTAATGGGCAATCATTTGATTCATCCTGACTATCGCGATATCCTTCAGCTTCTCAAAATCACTGAATGTTTTATGCCATTGCGCCTCGCTATCTGAGACAATCCGTTTTTCATTACCGAAAAATCTGAGTAAATAGGGGTTGTTTTGTAATTCACATTCGATTGCCATGATAATTGCGGGATCACCGCCCGTTGCACTCAACACATCAACATGTTTGTGCCCGGAGCTATAACTGATAACCCTATTGTTGCGCATGAAGTTAATCGCACTAATCACCTTTTTAAAGCAGTCATGGGCTTGTTTATCATCTAAGTGGTATGGCTTGCAGTTTATCTCAAGACACTCAACTGTATCCACAAACGAGGTAATCTCAAAATCACTGTTCAGGGTATACCGCCTCTTGTATGGTTCAATCCAACCAAGGAACTTAAAGCCCTGCTCTTCAAGGTGCTCTCCAAGAGGATACAGGGCTTTACGCCTCGCTTCACTTTTTGAGCCCGATAAAGTGTTAATATAGTATTCGAACTCTTCTCCAAATTTAAGGCATGGACTCATCAATGGGTACTCGCTGCTCCCCACGAATTCAGACTTTTTGGCAAACAGGTTGTCAATAACATGTATATAGCGTCGTTCAAATATTTCTTTCATTATCGATTTGTTGAATGTTTCGCGCAGGTCATCATCGATGCGTAAAACACACGACAACAAATTATTATTGAGACTGTCAGCAGAAGCTTTGGCAATCTCAATAAAATGGGATTCATGTTTGTAAATAAAACCAAATATAGCGATTAGCTCGGAAAACTTGCCGTAATGCGACAGGATAGTTTCAAAAAATTCAAACAGTTCCCTGCGAAGAGCCCAGGGTATACTATCGCAATTCTTCCAGACTGGGATATAACCGGTTTCCGCAAGATAATCAATCAGCATTTCAGAGAGATCATAATTAAGACCTTCATGTTTAAAATAGTTCTCGTTAGATTTTACTCCTTCTGAATGCTCTTGAAATATTTTCTTCAGGACATCACAGATCTCAGTAACCCGTCTGGCTTCGATTGTCTGGTCTGGCAAATATCGATTTTGTTCTCTTGCAAAAAAACCACGGTCTTCCTGGAGGCCCTCCTTGTATAATATAAAACCGATAAAAATATTGAGTGCCTCATCGGTTTTATCATCCTCCTTCGTTTCTTCAATCTGGTTTTCCGGTTCTTTAACGTCAGACTTTTCGATGGTTATTTTTTGATAATGCAATGTTTTGATAAGGTTCTGCAGCGTTTCCCGAAGATGTACAGCTGTGGACAGTGGCGTCAGGTAAATATCATGACCTGAAGCGGATACTGGGCCAGGCCCGTCAAAGAGGGCAAGGTTAGAAACCTTGCGCTGTACAACAGGTTGCTCTGAACCCGTGTAGTGATGTTCGCGATTAGCTGGTAAATAAACCTCTGCCGCGTTGTTGCTGCCAGGCAGTCTGGCAACGCTGTCCTGTAGCGAGTAGGGCTCATTTCCGATGGAGGGGCCATTGAAGGCTCCAGACTGCGATATATTCATATACTTAATCCCTGAAGTATTGTGTTCCTTGAGTATATTTTGACCTTTAAATCCAAAAAAAGTTCAAAGAAAGACAATAAAGACTGATGAGCTAGCTGCTTGAGAAAATCAGGAAAAGTGAGTCGGCGGCATATGCCGATTATTAATGACTGATTGCTAAATTCTGGTCGCAGTGATAAAAATAGCCTCACAATACTGCATATAAAAATCATCACAATAATAATAAGGAAAGAAGATGAAGCGGAAAATTCTATCTGCGGCTGTGGCTGCAGTCGTATCTTTTGGTGCTCAGGCCGAGCAGCCCTTCAGTGACTTTTACGTGTTTGGTGACAGCTTGCTGGATACAGGCAACCTGTCTTATGCGACAAATGATGGCGGAGTCATAGCGACTGAATTGCTGGCTAAGGCCCTGGGATTGGATATTGATACTCTTGCCAATGGCGGTAATAACTATGCAGTCGGGGGCTATCAAACCGCCGATGTTCTGGATTCTATTGTTGGTGGGGTTGCCCTTCAGGATGATGCAAATACTGTTACGGTCAGTGGAGGAAGCAATTTTAATTCTTACTTGATTGATAACCCTTCGGCCTCTGGAAATGCACTTTACTTGCTCGATGGTGGGGGGAATGATTTACGGGGAACATGGTCGAGCGCGCCCGATCAAGCGGCTGCGATTCAGGCATCAGCCCAGAATATGGCTACAGCGGTGGGTGCTCTGAGTGCTGCTGGTGCCAACTATATTATGTTGGCAAATTTGCCTGATATGGGGCGGATTCCCCTTACTCAACTGGCTGCTCTGGCTGATCCGAATCAGGCCACTGGGGCAAGTACTGCTGCTGCTGGTTACAACCAGGCGCTTGAAATTTTTGTCAACCAAACCGGTGCCAATGTCATACCGGTAGATTTTCAGGGTTTTATTGATCTTATTATCAGGGACGCTGATCAATTTGGTTTTGCCTCAGGCGTCGATGCAGCTGTCACCGTCGCTCCAATCGATCAGGTGTATACCTGTTATGACAATGGTGAGGCGGGTACTGGTGCTTCAAGCACATGCTTCGAGCATCCGGTCTATGGGGTTGATGGCACTGCTCCGGACCCTGACAGCCTGATTTTTAATGATTTTTTGCACCCCACCGGCAAAACCCATGCTCTGGCTGCAGATTACATGGCGGATATCATTATAGCCCCCAGAAAAGTGGGGTTGTTACCGCAGATGGGCTTGAGTGCAGCTCGCAGTCAATTCAGTGCAGTTACCAATGAAATGCGTCAGTCCCGCTGGAAGGATGTAAAAAGTGGCTGGTTTATCAGTGGCGCTTCGGGGGCCAATGAGCTGGATGGCGGCTTAAGTCCCGACGATGATCGTTATTCATCCACTGTGGGATTGATCAAAGGCCTGGATGACAACCATTTTTTGGGTATTGCTGTTACTCTGGGACAGAATGAGCTGGACGTCGATGGTTCATCGTTTGAGGCAAACAATTATGGTCTGAATATTCTTTATGGTTATCGTGAAGGTGCCTGGTTTTTAGAAGGTGCACTGGGTTATACCAATATGGACTATGCAGATCTTGCGCGTGATTTCAATATAGGTTCGCAGTCTTATACTGCCAAAGGGGATACCGAAGGCCATGCTGTTGGTCTGGATCTTCTGGCTGGCTATAACCTGCTCGATGAATCGTCTCAGTTTGTTTTTGGTCCCGTTCTCGGATTACAAGCCATTCATGCTTCTGTTAACGGTTATACCGAGAGTGGCGGAGAAATTTCCAATTACAAATGGGGGAATCAATCCACAGAAAGCATGCAGCTGCGTGCCGGTTTTATGGGTAGTATGCAGCTCACGGAGACTATTGCCTTCAACGCCGAGATGTATCATACCGATGAGCAGGAAGGTGGCTTTGAGAGCATTAACGTCACCAATACCAATCTGAATTTTGGGCAGTACAACCTGCCTGGAGCCTATGTGGATGAAGGTGGCTTTGCTACGGCTAATCTGGGCGCCGTTATGGAATTGGGCAATGGCAAGTTGGGGCTGAATTATAACTATAGCGGTCAGGGTGATGGCTCTGAGCTGGTCAGTTTGACGTATTCGGCTGCTTTCTAAGCCGGGACGTGACCTTTTCATAAAAAGAGTCAAACTGGAGCTGGGTTACATCGTCTTTCGTTATCCATCAGGAAGCCGGAGGCGGTATCAGCAATCACGAACTGAATTCACAAACCTTGGGCAGAATGTCATGACGACAGATCTTTGGCATTCCCCGGGGAAGCCCTTAATCTCCCGATTCGTGTCAATTCTTTGAAGCCTTTTTATCAGGTGCTATCCGGCTCACACCTGGATAAGCCGCCTGTCATTCCCTGAATCTCTGGTCTTGCTTTTTTTCCTAAAGTTGGAGTGTCATTCAGCAAAGGAAGCAGGTTGTGTTCAGGCATCGCTTCGCAATTACCCGGCCCGGGCTTGTGAAAGGGCTGACCCTTATCGAGATGATGATCACCATTCTTTTGGTCGGCATCATTAGTTCCATAACGGTGTCTCTGGATTCGCTTGTGCAATCGTTTCGATTGGATTTTTACAATCAACGTATTTTCAGTAGTGTGGTGGTGGCTCGCAGTGAGGCGATAAAAAGAGGCGTGAATATCAGTCTCTGTCGAAGCAAAAACGGCACAAGTTGCGATACTTCAGGCAGCAACTGGAAAGCAGGCTGGATGGTTTTCACTAATCCCAACAATAACAGTTCGGTTGATACGGGTGAGGACGTTATCAGGGTATACGGAGAAATTGACAGTGATGTCACGATTAATCTGAATGCCGGTAACACATTGACATTTACCCCCAGGGGCAGCCCTTCAGTGGTGCGAACTATCAGAGTTTGTCCCACGGGAGGATTGGGCACTCCAATTAAAACCGTATCGGTCACAACGACTGGACAAATTCGAAAATCTTCTTCCACAGGTAATTGTTGATGGAAGCACACTTAAAAGCACATACAAAGACGTACAGAAAGGTTCCACAGAGCAAAGAGAAAGGCTTTGGTCTCATAGAAGTGTTGATAAGTGTGGTGATTTTTATGGTAGGCATTCTTGGGATGGCGGGAATGCAGGCTCAGGCCACCAGAGCAACTCAAGACAGCCTGCAACGTTCTCAGGCGCTCTGGCTGGCGAATGAGATGTCTGAACGTATGAAGGTGAATGTTCAGGGGGTGCAGTCAGGCCGTTACCAGAGTAGAGCCCAGACCGCCAGCAGTAATCTCTCATCCTATTGTGCCGGGCCTGCTCCCAGACAATGCCTTGCCAACACCTGCACGGCTGATGAAATGGCTGACTTTGATGTTCATGATCTCATGTGCCGAAATGCCAGACTATCCGACCAGCAGATGACTGTCAGCTGTTCAGCCAGCCCCTGTAATTCTGGTGCAACGGTGTCGATAACCCTTGAATGGGAAGCCAGAGGCGGCATTGGTAGTTTGTTTTTGGCTCAGAAATCACTGACTCTGAAATATCTACGGTAATGATCAGAAAATCCTTATTCCGACAGCAAGGGTTGTCGCTGATTGAACTGATGCTGGCGCTTGTGATCGGTTTGTTAGTCAGCAGCACCTTTTTAAAACTGATGTTGAACAGCAGTCGTTCTACCTATTTCCAGGAAGATCTTGCCCTGGCCCAGGAAAATGGGCGGCATACACTGTATCTGCTGGGTCGTGCTCTAAGACAGGCAGGCTACAGCGATGAAGTGAATAGTCTGGTGCTGCCATTCTTTACTGGCAGATGTGGCAGCGCGGCACAATGTACATTTGATGGTGGCGGTAACAACAGTGATCAGGTGGCTGTCCAGTTTCTACCTCAGAACAGTGAAGATTGTGCGGGTAACACCGTTCCGGCGAATGAGCTGACGGCCAATGTTTACTATGTGGCTCCTGATCCGGCTAATAACAATATTGATACTCTGTTCTGCCGGGGCTACAACCCGGCAAACTCTATAGCCAGAGGTGCAGCCAGGGCTGTGATCAGTGGTGTTGAACGTCTCCAGGCTCTTTATGGCGTTACCCATAACAATACGAATAATGTACATCAGTATCTGTCGGCCAGTACGGTCAGTGACTGGCGGGATGTCAGAAGTATCAGATTGGGCATACTTGTGAATTCTGGTCAGCAGGCTCGCTCATTTGAACAGCGAACGCGGACGTACAACATTCTGGACAGTAATACTTTGACCTTTAACGATGGACGCCCCCGATATGTCTTTACCACAGCCTATAAACTTAACAACGCCGGATTCTAGTATGAGATCTATTCACAGAGCCAGGCAACAGGGTGCGATCATGCTTATGACCATGATCATTATGCTGGTGCTGCTATTTTCGAGTTTGTTTGTCATGGAAATGGCTATTTTTGAAGAAATGGCGGTCAGCAATGAACAGAAAGGATTACAGGTCTATCAGGTAGCGTACAGTGAGTTGGATGGACAATATAAATACCTTATCGACAACCCCAGTGTTTTACTGGATGCCAAGGCCGGTAATGTCAGCCTGACCATTGTACAGGACCAGACAGGTTGCCCTAACTCGACTCAAATCTGCCAGACTGCCACTCTCCGATATATCGGTGAGGTACCACCGCCTCCGGGCTACAGCCTGGGCAAATACATGGGGCTGATGTTCGAAATTGATAGTGTCGCTACTTTGCTCAAGGCAGGCGCACAATCCAGTCAGACCCTGGGCTTTATCTATGTGACCACACTTTGAATCAATCTGAAGGCTTTGCTGCCGATGGAGAAGTAAGAGCGCGTGACGGAGGATTTCCCCTTTAATGCATCATCTACTTCTTACATTGCTTCTCAGTCTGTTTTGGCTGTCAAAGGTAAAGTCCGACGACACAGATCTTCTGATCAATGCATACAATAACAGTCAGACCGATACCCTGGGGTTTGCGGCACCCGGATCGGTCAGTGATGCTGCAAACGCTCTCCAAAGCTCTGATGAACTCTATTATATCGTGCTGCGGACTGAGAATGGCCCCAGCTGGCGCGGCAACCTCAAGCGTTACCGGTTGGGTTCGGATAATCAGGTTTATGATGCCAATGGTAATTTGGCTATCAATTCATCCACCGGATTTTTTGGCGGCGTTTCCAAAAGCTTTTGGGGAAATACTTATGATGGTGGCTCTGTTAGTGAAGGGGGGATGGCTGCCCATCTGAGTCAAAATCGGCTGGTGGTTTCCAATATTATCACTGGTAACAATCTCATCCTGAGTGCTTCGGGTAATCGTGTCAGTGAGAATAATTCAAGGATTACCACCGGGCTTCTGGCTTTGTCCGGGAGTGGGTCGGCAACGAACCGCACCAATGTTCTCAAGTGGGCCAGAGGGGTTGATGTTGACGACGAAGACAGGGACGGTTCCATTACGGACAATCGAACCAGTATTGGTGATCCACTTCATACCCAGCCAAAAGTGATCACCTATTATAAGAACAGTGTTGGCTCAGTGGTGGATCGAACTGTCTATTTCACCACCAACGACGGCTTTTTACACGGTGTAAATACCGCTAATGGCAGCACCGAGTTCTCATTTATTCCTAAAGAGTTGCTCGTTAACCTTAAACTCTACAAAGATAATCTGGTAGGGGGGGGGGACCACTATAGCGGCCCATCTTCCGATGCGGGTTGTGTCTGGGACTACCGAATACCCGGTAAATGCATTCCCGAGTATTGGTGCAGTTATCAGTATCGATTTTTAGATCTTCATCATACACAGAGTTGCCGTCTTAAAAATAGCATACCAAAGTCGGACGGTGACTGTTACTATAATTATTCTCTTTCTGTGCCCCCGGGAACCTGTTTAGAGCCTGAGTTTTGTGAGTATCGCTATAAGTTTGGTGATGTCCCCCTTGATAAGAGCTGCAGGCTCAGGAGCACCCCTCAGATACCGCCTCCCCCTGTGACTAAGCCGGCCAAGCCCTACGGCATGGATGGCCCTATGACGGTATGGATAAATGATGCCAACGGTGATGGCGATGTGCTTCAGACTAATAATGGCAGTCCCGATTCTGGAGAGCATGTCTATCTTTATCTCACCATGAGGCGCGGCGGCAGTAATATCTACGCTCTTGATGTTACTGAAAGGAACAGTCCGGTATTGAAATGGGTGATTCGAGGGGACCAGGACAGGGACAATCAGGCAGATAGCATTGCAAATAACCCTGATTTTCCTGAATTGGGCCAGACCTGGTCAGCCCCAACGCTGGCAAAGGTTCGTTTTAATGGTTCTGACAGACAAGTGCTGTTATTTGGTGCTGGCTACGATCAGGATACTGATGAACAGACGACGATCGGCAATAATGACATCGGCCGGGCCATCTATATGGTGGATGCCGAAACAGGCCAGAAGCTCTGGTCTGCCGGTAACAGCGGTACCAACCTGAACCTGTCGGATATGGATTACAGTATTCCTGCTGATCTTGCGGTCATTGACATCGACAACGATGGGCTGACGGATTACTTTTTTGCGGTGGACATTGGCGGTCAGGTCTGGCGATTCGATGTTAACCAGAATAACAGCGGAGCCTCGAACTTCGCCACGGGAGGGCGAATTGCCAACTTCTCTGGCAGCTCCAGTGCCGATGCCCGACGGTTTTATGAAAGGCCGGATGTTTCGCTGTCAAGATCGGTTGATCATTTGAACATTGTCGTAGGCAGTGGTTTCAGGGCGAAACCTCTGGGGACTCAGGTCAATGATCGGCTTTATGTATTCAGGGATCCCAACATTTACGACGCTCCTGCCAGTTATAACTACAACAATGGTTCAGTCATTGATGAATCAGCGCTCTACGATGCCACGGCCAACCTTGTACAGCAGGGGAATGGGGTTCAGCGGGCAACGGCCCGCAGTTCTTTGGGTAGCTTGAAAGGCTGGTATATCCGCTTTGAGGTGTCTGGAGAAAAGCTGCTGGGCAGGCCCACCGTGTTCAATAATGTCCTGACCCTGACTACCTATGCGCCTGGTGGCGGGGGTAGCAGCTTTCTTTATGTGTTGAACATTGATAATGCCAGTGCAGTGGTTGATCTTGATGGCAATAGTCAGGTTGTTAAAGGCGATCGCAAGAGACAGCTACGCTATGATACCTTGACGCCAGCGCCCGTCATTCTTAACCGTAGCAGTCAAGGCGCAGATATCTGTGTGGGTGGGGAGTGTTTTCAGGATATTCTCAGGGAAGCGGGTTCGATACCTTTCCACAAAACGTTCTGGAGGGAAAAACAGTGAGAAAGGTAAAGGGATTTACACTACTGGAAATTATTATCGTGGTGGCCATCATCGGTATTCTCGCTGCAATCATTGTCCCGTCGTACAACGAACATGTCATGCATTCCCGACGCAGCGAAGGCATATCGTCCCTGTTGACGATTATGCAGCAGCAGGAACGCTATTTTACCGAACAACTGGCTTATACTACTGATCTCTCAAAATTGGGCTATGCCATCAATGGTGCCAATGAAGTGGTGTCCGAGAATGGTCATTACTTAATCAGTGCAGCTGCGTGTTCTTCTATGACTATTTCACAGTGTGTATTACTGACTGCGACCCCTCAGGGTGTTCAGGCCCCGGACGGTAACCTGACCATCAATAGTCGTGGTACACGAACGCCACTCGGTTCCTGGCAATAGCTCTTTCCGGTTCACCAACATTCTGAAAACGCTGTCCCGGCACTGTCAAAACCGGCTTTGACCCCAAGTTGATTTAAGGTGATGGTTCGACAGTCTGCATCTTCAAATTGGTTGCTGCTGGTGTTTGCTGTGGCTGTCAGGGTATAGGTGGTATTGGTGGCCGTTACGGCGATGGTGTAGTGCCCGTCCGGAGAAGTAGCTCCACCAAGATTGTTGATATCAGTGGTATAAGCATTGTCGTAGGTGTAGAATTTCTCCTGTTCTGCGGCCGCCGTCGTCAGGGCGATATGGGCGTCTGTCCTGCGACTTTCAAAGACATATTGCTGATAGGATGGAATGGCAACCGCGACAATAATGCCGATGATAGCAACGACGATCATCAGCTCGATCAGACTGAATCCATTGCCTATAGTAGGCACTGGCTCGTTATCCATAACTCAGCTCCTTAGAATTATTTCTTCTGGCACATGGCCGTTTACGCTATAGCCTTCCTACTTGGGGATATTAAATATCTGTCGCCAGGATTGTCGGCCATCATCTGTCAGTGTGTATTCCAGATTGGTGCTGGAAATATTACCGGCACCGCCCTGAATAATAATGCTGGTTTTGCCGTCACTGCCCTGGTGGACTACCGGAGCCGGTGCCAGGCCTGCTCCCAGGCTGATTTTCTTTTCCGATACCGTATCGTCAGTAAAACCACCCGCAGTCAGCACTTGCTGGATACTGGCGGGTATTGCCGTGCCTGTCTGATAGTGCAGAGCATTCAGAAAGCTGGTGCCATCCACCAGACACTGATCAGCAGGTGGTTGGTATTCGGTGAACAGCAGCAGGGCAAAAGCATTAGCCGGTGAGCTAACACTTTTACCGCTGGGATTTTTGCCGTCATGGATCAGTCGGTTTTTCCAACCGGCTTCGGTGGTCAGGCTGTTGCGCAGGGACTCAAAGTTACTCACTGTCGTGCCCGGCGATACGGTAAAGCCGGATTTCAGGTCACCATCGGCTTCCACTTTAATATCCGTCGTATCAATCAGGCTGCTGAAGGGCACCGTGCCATAAGAGAACACATCACTGGGCTTGGGTTCTTTAACACCAAAAAAGAACTCCTGCTGAGTATTCTGACTGTCTGCCCGGGTCAACTCACGACCAGTACCGACAAAGACCCAGCGCTCATTATCGCTGTTGGTCACTGCCGTGGGACGGGCGCTAACAGGGCGCTGTGGGCGGGTTAAGGTGCCCAGTGTCCAGTTTGCAGCCAGAGGGTCTGCCAGGTTGATCCTTAGCAGTTCGCCACTGAGATTGCCTGCGGTTTCTACACTGCCAAAGTAGATGGCATCGTCATAGTAATCCTGATCCCAGTCCACGGTGGCCATGTTGCCGGCATAAGCCTGTGCGATACCACTGTCCATTGGGTTAAAAGCGCTGAGAAAGTTTTTGCTCTTCAGATCATAGACAAACACTTTCATATTCTGGTCACTGGTAGCATCGCCCAGAGCTTGTCGTATACCGCTGGGCCCTGTGCCTGTCGGACCTGAGCCAAAGGCCAGGTACCAGTTGTTTTCGGTGGGGAAATTATAGTCTCCGGAAGCATTGGGTTTTCGCCGTTGTATCACCACGGGTCGGCCCGTGGTATAGCCCAACTCCGGATGAGTAATTTCTGCCAGCAGTTTCGGAGGCTTTTCCGGGTTAGTAATATCCAGCATGACGTAGGCAGAACGCATTGTCCGGGTTGCACTGTTGACTGAAACGCCAATGGGTCCTCCACCCAGCCGCATGCCCATGAGCAGCACTGTTCCCCAGCCCTTTGGGTGGTCCGCATCCGGGGTGAAAATATTGGCATCAAAAATCAAAGGTTCGCCATCCATGTAATAAACATGGGGATAATCCGGTTCTGACAGCCAGCGAAGATGGGGCAATAAATTCATCGGTGTGTACGCCCAGAGTTCTCCACCCAGGGGGTGCTGAGTTTCTGAGGGATCATGATTCAGGTCAAAGCGCTGATTGTTTTTGTCCCAGAAACCGGCATTGAAGGCATGGATCATGCCATCGTTGGCACCCAGATACACGACCTGGCGGCGGTTTTCGTAGTGTTTCTGAAAATCGATAAAGGTTGCGTCGTTGCCGTTGAAGGGTTTGCTGTCAGAGTAATACCCTTCCGGTTTGGACACGGCGACGGGATTGGAGTGAATGATGTCGCCCAGTCGCCATACTTCCAGGTCGCCATCATTGTCGATGTCCACAGAACGGGAGCGATAATCCGTCTGGTCTTCGCCACGAATGAATTTAACCAGCTTATCCGATTCCGCTGCGTTCACACCTAAATAGTCACCGTTGCTGCCTGTGAAGGTGGCAGAGACAAAAGGCTGTTCCTCACCGGCATCGACACGGCCATTATTATTGGCATCCAGCCAGGTCAGGATATGACGGCCAGTGTTGGTCAGCGCCGTATAGTTTCTTTGACTGGTAATATTGTTGATTTCCGTCAAGCGTTCACGAGCGTCCCAGACAGGTGCCAGTGAGGTCAAATCGGCGGTACTGCCATCAGGCGTCAGTGTTACACCATTATCGGAAGAGGTATAACGTTGAATAACAGTAGAACTACTGGCGGGGTCAAAAGACAAGGTCACAACCTGGTCAGTCGAATAGTCATCCAGTGTCCGGTTACCATTGGAGTCTTCCCGGAAGTGACCTTTGGTATCAACAAATAAACTGTGAAGCAGTCCGACCCAACTGATTTCAATGTTCCTGACCGTTATTTTGGGGCGGAATAGCCCCTGAATGACCGAGCCTGCACCGCTGGCACTGTTAGAAACCAACGCGGCACTGGCACCGGAAGATATACGGCTGGCGATGTCCTTAAAAACCAGCTCCAGCTGGGTTCGTAACAAAGATGGATTGCTCGCCAGAAAAAAATTGTCGGGAATATTGTCGGCGCCCAGTTCACCTGTTGCGTTATTTCTGATATCCCACTCTCTGGAATCATTGTCAGGCACTCCATCACCATTGGCATCATGATTGGGTGTACCATCATTATCCAGATCGTTGAAGCCCCCATACTTTGCTGCCAGCCTCAGTGGTTTGGGCAAAATACCGGACGCAGTGCCAGTTGCCACATAGGTTTGAGTCTCTGGCGTTCCGGGACCCTGGGCTGCTCCACCACCGGGGCCCGCCGCGTAGGGTGACGCTATACCATCATTATTGGTACCAAAAATACTGTGGGAAAAAGAGTAGTTTCCGTTAGAAAACTTCCCTTCGAAGCGGGAACTGACCTGAATCTGATTGCCGGTGATGGCGGGTGAGCAGGCATTGCCAAGGCAATATTCAATACTGGAGCTGGCGTCATAATCATTGTCACAGCCTTCCTGACAATCTTCCCAGATAAACGTGTATTTTCCTTTTTTGCCGTCTGCCGTCTGCTCATCGACCACAAGGTCACGGAAAGAGCCGCTGGAAGTGATCGGTTGGAAGCTGACCGTCTTGTTGTTGACATTGGCGCTCAGGGAGGGAAGGCTGTCAGCCAGTTGAATGGTATAGGTTTTAATATTCTGGATACCATCAAGATCGGTTCTCAGGTCTGTTGTTTGAGCGTGATAAGCCAGACCCGCAACTGCGTAACCCCCTTCTTTGTCCGGAGCTTCAGGACAGATACCGACGGCATCTGAAAGATTGGACAGGGACTTTGCTGTGCAACGGTTGTTACTGCCACCGTAATAATAATTACCCGAGAGGTTGCCATTGTATTCAATGTCACCGAGATCGTCGGTTAGGTTAATCAGGTCATTGATATTACTCAGACCTGTGACATCAGAGATGCTATTGTCTAAATCATCCAGGTCATACACGTTGGTGCCACTGGATATAAGAATGATGGCACAGCTGGCGCAGTCATTGGCCTGGCTCATAGGTGTCACCCAGGCTTCATTGGTCATGCCTCGTCCGGCATCTGAGGTGCTGAAGTCAGAAGAACCTGCGTTGCTTCCCGAGAAATACCTGATGGCCTCAAGATAAATTTCTGAAATCGGGTTACGCCATGCAGTCAAACCAATGGCATCGATATTGTGAATAATACCCTGAACGCTGGTATTAAAGGTGCCATTGGATAGATTGATCTCATCATCATTTGGGTCGGTATTACCTGCAAACTGTCTGATATTGCGCCGCAACAGACCGCCTGAGCTGTTGCGGCCATAACTTCCGGTAATAAGACCAAATTGAATCTGATTTTCTTCGCCATAGCCTTGGAGCAGGCCAACGGGCTTGGGAACACCGCTGGAGTACTGTTTGCAACGCCCGGCATTATTGCCATCTTTGCCCGAGACACAAGCTTCTACCTGGACAGTGTGGGTCGCCAGTTCAGCACTTCTGGCAGGACTGAATGCATTTCCCCACTGACATTGGTTGATTTCTGTAGTGGCCCAGCGAGGAAACTGACCCGCTGCGATTCTCAGTGACGGTGCTCCAGCCCAGAGACTGCAAAAAGAAACCGGTGATGAATACGGAGTGTATTTATCAATGTCTGCACCGGAATAAACTTTGGCAAAAGCACCACTGAGGTTTGTAGAGAGGGAAGACCTTCTAAGCACTGTCTGTGTGGCAGAGTCCGTTGACCGATGTCCACCGTAGAGAATGACTCTCAGTATTTCCATTCTGGACATGGACACCCAGTTCATAAAGTTACCACTCCATGGGGCTGAGGCGTCCTGGCAAAAATGTTGATTGCTACCCGTTGCTGGCAATACGGGTTGGTACATCTTGTCCGAGCTGCTGTATGCGTAGCACCAGTTACTGTCAAAGTAACCGATGTAATCAAAGTCGTCCTTATAAGTTGAATCGATCAGGCCGTCGTCATCGAGATCGGTGTAGTCTGAATAAGCTCTTTGAAAGAGCTGTTGATCCACCGGCATCGCCAGCATAACAAGAGGCGATGAAAAGGTGCTGCCCTGGTTGGGCTTTGCAGCGTAGTCCGAGGCGGCTGCGATGGCCTGTTGCAGGAAAAGGGGCTGGAGCAGGAATGTCAATAAACAGATTTTTAGCGAAAACAGAGATAAAGGCTGTTTTCTGGCTGCAAAAAGCGCAGACGGACTGATCCCTTTTAACACGAACACTGTGAAATCCTTTTTCTTCTGGTTCACCGTTTGTAGGTGGACTGCAACATGACCTGACTATTGAGGTTATCGACCGAAGAAAGCACGGTTACACGGTAAAGCTTTGACCAGTCGGAAGGGTTGGCGGGGTTGGGAGTGACCCCAAACAAGACTCTTGGAATGTAGCAGAGGAATTCCACTGTATAGCGGGCTGAGGTTCCTGAAGGCACACTGGTGGCAACAATGGTTTTGCTGGCATCGGCCCAGAGGGCGGCACTTTCCCAGGGGCTGGCATTCCCGGCCCGACAGCTGATAATGCTGTTACGGTCAGAGCCATTGAAGCAGAGGCCATTACTGCAATCGCTGGCGAACGTGTTGATATCGTTGCAACTGCTCTGGCTTTTGATACAGCGTTCGGCCTCCAGCAGTGCGGTTTCGGCAGCGATAAAAGCGGTCTGATGAGTCCGGTAGCTGGCTGACATTCTTTGCTCAAGGCTTGAGAATTGAACCGCCGTCAGAGTCGCCATCACCATGAGTGTAAAAAAAATCATGGTGTAGAGCAGAGCGGTTCCGTCTTCATCGCGACGTCGTCTGATATGACTCATGATTATCCACTGTTTCTCAGGGCCATGGTCATGACATATTCCTTGCGTAAGAAGCGATCCGACTGAGTGACTTGTTGACCATCGAAAAGATAGGTTCTCGGGGGCGCAGGCGGAGGTGCTGGAACAGGGAGGATTTCGGTTTCACTGCGCGTCAGCAGATGAATTCGGATGGCGGTGGTTTGCAGCCAGTCAGCATGGCGAAAACTGCGATCACCGGCGCTGATATAGCGATTAGTGACCCCGTCGTTATCTGTGTCGAGGCCGTAATGAATTCGAATATCCTCAATGCCGTCCACTATGGCCAGTGCTGAGGCATTGCCTGCTTCTTTTCGGAACAGGGTAGGCAGGCCGTTATCCGGTTTCACAAAATAGCCCACAGATTCCAGAGGCTTCAAATAACCGGGATTGAATGACAGAGCGCCGGAAGGCGTCGAGCCGTCATAGCAGCGAAAACTGCCCTTGAGTTGAGCGACACAATTCTTGAAATCGCCGACACCGCTGGTGGTATGGGTTAGGGTACTGCCGCCGATGGAACTCAGGGCTATCAGGGCTACCTGAGAGCAGTCCTGACGGGTTATCACTGCAGCACCGCCGGCCGGCAGGGTCGAACCGATGTTGCGGTCCAGTGTCAGGGTGGATGTGGATGTGTCATGGTTGGTTATAGCAAAAACAGTGTCGGGATTGGCTTTGAAGATCAACAGGCTTTCCGAAGTGGCCTGAGCGTCCATCTTTGACCGCGTGTCAGAAAGATTCATTCCCTGTGTCGGTTGTTCAGCAGTGAGCCATTCATGGGGAGCACTGTTTTGAAGCAGAGCATTACCGATTGCAGCATCGGTATTACAGCCTGTGTAGCCAGCGACACGGACGTCATTGGATATGGAGCTGACAGCAATTCTGGCCGCTTCCTGCATTAGCCCCAACTGAAAGTTCAAGCGATTGGAGTTATTGCTGCTAAGAAAGGCCTGAGTGACCGAAGTAATGATGAAAATACCCAATAACATCGAAATCATCAGTTCAATCAGGCTGAGTCCCTTCTGCTTGGAACTATTCATGTTTTATAGCGTGCTCCTCAGAATCACCTGACGGCGGGGCTGCTGACCTTTGCTGTCATCAAAGAAAATCGTGATGGTGTAGTTCCGACCCTCTGGTGTATCGGTTTTGACAATTGAGCCATCTGAATCGGGGAGCTGAGTGTCGAGAATGAACTTCCACTGTGCTACGTCATAGCGGGCCAGCTCTGCAGGTGTGCAATCTGCTGTGTCGCAATCATCGGGATAGGCTGCGGGCACATTGCCGACACTGGCAGAATAACCGGGCCCATTCAGGCCATAGACCGGGTTGGCTTTGATCCTGTCGAGCATGTCGTAAGCAAGAATGTTGGACAGAGAGTTGAAGTAGGCAATATTGTTGTAACTGATGCTTCGGGTTTGTAAAGCAGCCATTCCCAAAAGGCCAGAAGCCAGAATGACCACTGTGATCAGAACTTCCACCAGGGTCATTCCTGCCTGAGAGCGCTTTGAACTCATGGACAGACCACCGAGTCCGTTGAGCGCACCCGGCCAGACAGGTTAATGGTGATGCCCCTGGCAACCTTGGATGTTGTCAGATTGTCGCAAATGAGAAAATTGCCTGAACTGGTGTTATTGACAGTGCCATCTCCCTCAAACACGATTGGAGTGTTGTTACTCCAGGTGATTGAGGCGATGGAATCTGTTGTCTGGGAACGTCTCAAGGTATCGACTCCTGAATCAAATAGGCCGTTACTGTTTTCATCGGTGAAAATGATCCAGCCTTGACTCCAGAGGGTTGGGTCTGCTGCGCAGGTGACTCCGTCAGTGGATGCACAGGCGATGGTATCGTTGCCGGTTTTAACGGCTTCACTGCGGGTGTAAAGCAGGTTTGACAGCAGGTTTTGCTGAATGTTTGAGAAACGGATGGAGTTAGACATTTCTCTCAGTTGTGGCAGTCCCATGGCAACAATAATCGCAGCGATCAACAGAGTGATCATCAGTTCAATTAATGAAAATCCTTGTTCTCCAGGCTCAGGGCTGTTTATTGCTCTGGCTTTATCATTGTTTGACTGCTCCATCACATCTGACCGGTTTTTAGCGCTTCTCTGATTAGTTTAGAAGTGCGTTTTCGTGATCTGTGTATAGGGTCAGAGAACCTGTAGAATTATTTACAAAGAAGCCAGACGGATAAAAACAGGGTGTTTTTTTGGCAGGGGCTAATGATTTCAGGCGTATGGCAGTTATAAGAATGAGATAAGCCTTAAACTCTCGTTGAATCAGGTCAATGCCATGGAGCAGGAAAAAAGGGATACTGTCCGGCTGTTGATAGTGGATGCTTCTTCTGAAGAAGCCGAGGCACTGCTGAATGTCTATCGGGATGCCGGATACCCGACCCGTGCTCATCATGTCATCGCTATGGAAAGTCTGGAAGAAGCCCTGTCCGGTCATCAGAAATGGGATTTGCTGATTATCTCATCAGCAGGCTTGCCAGAAGGATTAACAATCAGTTCAGTGCTTGATCGGGTTGACCAGCAGGGCAGGGATATTCCTGCCATCGTGTTGTCAGAAGAACAGGAAGAAGAGCAGGAAGAAGAACAGCTGGAATGGCTTAAGCTGGGAGTAAGAAGTGTCATTACCCAGGACAATGATGAACTGCTTCTGCTGACTTCCGATCGGGAAATTGCCGACCTTAATACCCGCCGTCACTACCGACGCATGAGTGTTGCCCTGAATGAATCAGAGAAGCAGAGGCGTCACCTGTTGGATGATCAGGTCGATGCCATCATCTACATCAGTGAAGGTCAGATTAAATACTCAAACCCGGCATTTAATGAGCTGGTAGGGGTTGATGGCAACGCCAGTCTTGTCGGTAAACCCTTTACTGATCTGGTTGCGGGCAGAGATCGCAGGGAAGTGGGTGACTTCCTGAACAGTATCGAAGACAGTGGTCGGGCACTGGCAGCCATTCAATGTCCACTGCTGGCTGATCGGGATAAGGAAGTGCCTGTGAGGGCTATAGTCAGTCCTACTTCCTATGAGGGGCGTTATACACTGAGCGTTTTGGTGAGAACCCAGGAATCCGAAGGAACTTCGGAAATTGGGCAGAAAGACGTTGAAGTCGCACGTCCCGACAGTGAAACCCACCTCTATGATAAAGAAGCTTTCAAGGAGCAGTTGGATGTTGCCATGCAGAGAGTGGTTGCAGGTAAAGACCAATTTGCCTTGCTCTGTATTACTCTCGATTCACTGCGGGCACTTCATGCCAAAGGAGGCAAAAGAGTCAGCCAGCCTTACTACAAGGAAGTTAGTTCTCGACTCGGATTGGTGTTGATAGAACATCAGGCTGCCAGTTGGAGCGGCGACTGTATTATGGCTCTGGTTAAGGCCAGTGATGAAAAGGCAGTGCGGGAGCTGGCCGATCAAGTTATCAGGGGTGTTACACACGAGAGAGTTACACTGGGAAGAAATGAGCTTCCCGTCAAGCTGAGTCTGGGGAGTGTCATACTGACCGATTCCAGCAGCGATCTAAATACTCAGCTGGTCAGAGCCCGTCATGCTGCCACACAGGCTCAAAAAGAAGGTGGCGGAAAGATTTGTTTCTTCCAGAAACGTAAAATTAATAAGGTCAGTTCTGTGGAGAAGCATCTGGCAGGCATGGTCAGTCAGGCGTTGAAAAATGACAATTTCAAATTGAAGTACCAGCCTGTGGTCAGTCTGAAAGGTTCTTCTGAAAAGCACTTTGAAGTTCAGCTGCATATGGTGGATGCCAGAGGTCGTGAACATGACTCAGTGGCATTCCGAAACAAGCTCGATAAAAATGCGCTCTGGAGCAAAGTCGATCGTTGGCAGGTCATAGAAGCAGGAAAAGCGCTTCTGAACCAAACCCGCACAAAGGATAAAATCCGACTCTTTATGCACCTCGGCGGTAACGCCATACTTGAGAAGGAGTTCCTGCCCTGGATGGGCGTTGCACTTAAGGCAGCAGGTATTCCTGCTTCATCCGTGGTTGTGGAAGTCAGTGAGCAGAATATTGTCCGCTTCAATAGACAGGCACCGGACTTTTTCAAGGCGGTCAAGGAGTTGGGTTGCAGTACTGGAGTGAGTGAGTTTGGCTGTAGTTTGAACCCTATGGAAACCATTGCCTCAATGACTCTGGACTATATAAAGGTCGATCCGTCTTTCACCAAAGATCTGACCAGCGAAAATCAGGGCGAAGAGCTCAAGAAAATGGTTCAGGCGCTGTCGGAAAAAGGTCAGAAAGTGATTGTTCCCCAGGTTCAGAGTGCTGTTGAAATGGCACCACTGTGGCATACCGGTGTTGATTTCATCCAGGGCGACTTTCTTCAGGAGCCTGCAGAACATATGGACTTTGATTTTGAGGGTGATTTCTAGCCTCCCCATAATCATGGATCATTTTGAGTTTTACACCGACTGCAACATCGTCGAAAATAGCCTGCTCTCAGATTCAAGATTAAGACATCAGGCTTTTCAATGTCAGCAAAGCTCAATATCGTCATGGCTCAGCTTAACCTCAAGGTGGGCGACATCGACGGCAACACCCAACAGGTGATCGAATCGGCTGAAGAAGCCCGTGATCAGCATCAGGCCGATCTGGTGGTTTTTCCTGAATTGACACTTTGTGGGTATCCCCCTGAAGATCTGTTACTCAGGCCCAGTATGGTGTTAAGAATTGAGCAGGCCATCAGCAAGCTCAGTGTGATTAAAGGCGTTGACCTGGTGATTGGACTGCCCGCCATGGGGGCTCATGGTTTGGAAAATCAGGCCGTGGTGTTGAGAGACGGTCAGGTGGTGGCCCGATACGCCAAACAACATCTGCCGAATTACCAGGTTTTCGATGAAAAACGCTATTTCATGCCGGGACAGAAACCCTGTGTCTTTGAGTGTAAAGGGGTAACGCTGGCACTGACTGTCTGTGAAGATCTATGGTATCCCTCTTCAGCCCAGCAGGCTGCGGATGCCGGGGCCGAGCTGATTTTGAGTCTCAATGCGTCTCCCTTTCACAAAGATAAGCAATCTATCCGTTACCAAACCATCCGCAGCCGTTGTCTGGAAACGGGTCTTCCTGTGCTTTATGTCAACCTGCTGGGTGGTCAGGATGAACTGGTGTTTGACGGTGGCTCTTTTGCTATGAACGGCAATGGGCAGGTTGCTGTCAGGGCCGATTACTTTGCTGAAGGTCTCTACACAACCCGTTTCGACATAGTAGACAAGGCTTTTGACCAGGAAGACGTCGCAGAGCTGCCAGGCCTTCATGAAAGGGTTTACAAAGCTCTGGTTACAGGTGTTCGTGATTATGTGAATAAAAATGGCTTCAAAGGCGTTGTTTTAGGTTTATCTGGTGGTATTGATTCCGCTCTGACTCTGGCCATTGCCTCTGACGCCCTGGGCGCTGAGCGGGTGCAGGCGGTTATGATGCCATTCCGTTATACCTCAAACATTAGTCTGGAAGATGCCCGTGAAGAAGCCGATATTCTGGGTGTCGATTACTCCGTCATGCCCATTGCACCGATGTTTGATGCGTTTATGGAAACGCTGAGTGCCCAGTTTGAGAATACCCAAAAGGACACTACAGAAGAAAACCTTCAGTCCCGTTGCCGGGGCGTTATGCTGATGGCTATTTCCAACAAAAAAGGTTACATGGTCCTCACTACCGGTAACAAGAGTGAAATGGCGGTAGGCTATGCCACGCTCTATGGTGATATGTGCGGTGGTTACAATGCCCTGAAAGATGTGCCAAAAACGCTTGTTTTTGAATTGTCCGAGTACCGAAATTCTTTGGGCTATGTGATTCCGCAACGAGTGATCGATCGCCCGCCTTCCGCCGAACTGGCACCGGATCAGGTGGATGAAGACAGCCTGCCTCCCTACGATGAACTGGATCGAATCATCGAAATGTATGTGGAAGAAGATAAAAGCGCGGAAGCCATTATCGAATCCGGTTTTGACCGGGATACTGTCTATCGGGTACTGCGCCTGATTGATGTTAATGAGTTCAAACGTCGGCAGGCGGTGGTCGGGGTTCGCATTACTCCCCGTGGTTTTGGGCGAGACCGCCGATACCCGATTACCAACGGATGGCGTCCGGGCATTTGAGGGTCCGGGCAAAACCAGGCTTCCCCAACAGGGCTCATGCGTTTGCCAAAGCCATGTAAGTCTTGTGAACCTCATCCAGCTGTTGAAACAGCTGCTCCAGAGAGCCGCTGTTATCAACTACGTCGCTGGCTTTCTCCAGCCTCTGTTGCCGGGAGGCTTGCCTGGCCATAATGGCCCGGGTTTGTTCTTTGCCCATGCCGTCCCGACTCATGGTTCTTGAAAGCTGAATGTCTTCAGGGACATCGACAACCAGAATGCGATCGGTGAGCACATGTTGATCGGTTTCCACCAGAAGCGGTGAAACGATGATGGTGTAAGGAGACTCAGACGCTGCCAGTTCCTGAATAATTTGATGACGGATCAAAGGGTGCAGCAGCTGTTCCAGCCATACACGTTCGCTGTCGTCATTGAAAATAATATCCCTGAGTTTTCTTCGATCCAGTGTACCTTCATCAGTAAGAATATCCTGACCATGTCGTTCTGCAATTTTTTGCAGAGCTGGCCGACCGGGTTCCACCACTTCTCTTGAAGCCTGGTCTGCGTCCACCACGGTAATACCGAGACTGGAAAAGTAGTCGGTAACGGCTGTTTTACCACTGCCGATGCCGCCCGTTACGCCAATAACCAACTTACTCATGCTCAGCT
The DNA here is from genome assembly GCF_049310145.1 of Endozoicomonas sp. ALD068. NCBI lineage: Bacteria > Pseudomonadati > Pseudomonadota > Gammaproteobacteria > Oceanospirillales > Endozoicomonadaceae > Endozoicomonas > Endozoicomonas sp. ALD068. The sequence continues at coordinate 3,280,068 of NZ_JBLYNU010000004.1, read as the reverse complement.
CACAGCCCCATAATCTGCAGATAAGATTGAACCAGTGTTTCCCCCCAAAGCAGGGCAATAAAACCGGCAGCGGCCAGATAAGGTCCAAAAGGAACAGGTTTGCTCCGTTCCTGTTTTTTGAGAATGATCAGTACCACTGAGACAATGGTTCCTACCAGTGAAGACAGCAGAATAATCAGTGGCAGCATTTGCCAACCTATCCAGGCACCGAGCGCAGCGAGTAGTTTAAAGTCACCATAGCCCATACCTTCTTTGCCCGTCAGCAGTTTGAATAACCAGTAAACAGACCAGAGCGAAAGATAACCGGCAGCAGCACCCAGCACTGCGTCCTGCAACGGAATAAATAATTCAAAGCTGTTGGTCAGTAAGCCCAGCCAGAGTAAGGGCAGGGTAATGCTGTCTGGCAGCAGTTGGGTGTCCAGGTCAATCATGGTCAATGCCAGCAGGGACCAGACTAAAAAGCAAAGTAAAACTGTCTGGAGAGTGGCGCCAAAGTAGATACCAACAGCAACGGTCAGCAGGGCAGAGATCATCTCAATGATCGGATAGCGGGCAGAAATAGAGGCTTTGCAGGAAGAACAACGACCTTTCAAAAACAGGTAGCTGATAACCGGAATATTTTCCCAGGCCCGAATCTTGTGACCACAGCCTGGACAGGTGGAGTCGGGCTTGATCAGGTTATAAGGCTCCATCTCAGTGGGCACCTTGTCCGGATGAAGTGTTTCCAGACAATCCAGCTTCCACTGACGTTCCATCATCACCGGCAGGCGCAAAATAACAACATTGAGAAAACTACCGACCAGAAGGCCGACCAGAGTCAGGGTCAGGTAGAAGTAAGTGGGCGAAGATTGCAGTAATTCTATGAGTGCCATTAGTCAATAAATCCGGTTTTCTTAGTATTAAAGTGCCACTCGTTCAGGTTCAGAGACGCATTATAATTCGATAGCAGCGACACTATGGCTCATGGCTGTTTCTGGGGTTACTCTACTTGATTTTTGGCGTCAGTGCATTCTTGGGTGCAGTCTCAATTGAGTTGTCGGGTTATCCTTTGAAAGTCTTTATGGCCTGCCAGCGACTCAGACCATAATGACAATGTATTAAAAATACTGACAGGTGCCGGAAACTGTTACCAGCCAAGGCACCCAATATAGTCAGTGTGGATTTGTCTAGAGTTCTGCAGCAATCGCTTCAAATGCTGCCAGCCACTCGCTAATGCCTTTTTCTTAGTCAACGCAGGGAACAGAGCGATTAACGGATGGTAAAAGCTTTTTCAATAATAAGTACCTAACCAGTTGGTTTCGCATATTCTGGACGGCGGCTTTTTCCACCCTTCTGCGTTCCAACTCTGGTTGCGTAGCTATGGCTACGCGCCCGTCGTTGCGCCTTGAAGGATGAAAAAATCCACTCGCCAGAATATGCGAAACCAACTGGCCAGGTACTTATAGCGGCTTTCCGTTCTTCAGAATAACGAGGAACGATAAACTGTCTACCGCCGACGGTTTTATTAGTAGATTAATTAATAACCGGGACAATAATCATGACACAGCGGGTCCGCCTTCAACCGCACGCCTGAGGTGCGTCGGTTGGAAGGTTTTGTTAGTTGCATCCCATCCTGTTTAAAATATCATGATGATGCCGAAAATATATGAATATTAAATGGAATTCTAAGCGTTATGAAAAAATATAGATACATTTCTCTATCATTAATCCCTTTATGGCTTTCAGCTGACAGCACAATTCCAAGCGATGGTGATAATAGATTCTGGAAAAGCCCATATGAGCAAAGTATCACTGAAATAGAAAATGAGGATAAAAAGCATAATTTAAATAAATATATTTATACAGAGCTTTCTAAAGAGAGTTATTTATATGTGAATGTTAAAAATAACCTTGAATTAGAAATCAGTAATAAAGCTGATTTTGAAGGACAATCTAAATCATATCGAGATAATTATTCTAGATATTCCAAGACAAATTTCAACAAGCCAAATATTCTTAAAGCAGCTCTTTCTTCTGTTCCAAATGCCTCTGAAATTGATGGCAATGCAATACATGGATTGAAAAATATAGACTTTATTCTATCGGGAGGAACCTGGAAACCCTATTCACTGGCCGTTGCAAAAAATCATTTGGCATTTTCAAAAGCAAGACGCACTAACTATAAGTTTGTATTGTTTAGCCAGAATAGTCAGGATGATGACTCAGTAGATTTGATGAATTGGATGCAAGGTATGCAGCCTTATTGGGGGAAAATATTTTTAATTAAGAAATTCCTGAAAGAGGGTCGGGTAAAACCTGGGAAATGGATTGCCTGGATTGATGATGATATTGTGATCAATGATTTCAAGAATGATCAAAGCCATCTTGATAAAATAATAGATTCAGTTGATGAGAAAGTTTGCATTATAACTTCTCGGGACTACTGGTACTATGAAGAGTCAGATTTCTTAGATGGTGGTCATTTACCGAATACAGGCATTATTATGGTTAAGAATACAAGTTATTGCTCTGATATTGTAGGGCAATGGCTTAATTATGGAGATGACCCGGATTTGGGAAAAAACACTCAAGAATATACGCTCCACGAACAAGAAGCCTTAGCTAAGCTTAAAAGAAATTTCGGTCGAGGATCTTCAGTTATCAAATTTATTAGAAACAGGACTAGAGATTGGGATTTTAATACATTTAAAAGATTTAACCATTTTTACAATGGTAGCCAGGCAAATTACAATTCAGATACAGAAAATGAAAGAGCCATAGCTGCACTTATTAATGATGCATATATTCATCACACTGGCATGGCTTCTCTTTATAGGCTTGCACTTATAGCTCACTCACTCTTTGAAATTTCAGGTAACTACCCCCGTATCCAAAATGCTGACGATGACAGCTAACTCCACGCACAGGGGCTACGCATAGGCGAATGTCGCGACCTGCTTTACATGCGCTTTTTATCTGGCTTTTGCAAACTGGAACGCAGTGCGTTCCAAATTGGGCAGGACCGGAAGTGCGTCTTGCACAGCCAGAGATAACGCTGGTTGTGAAGCGAAGACAGAAGGTACTATAGCCGCAGGATTGAGTCTCGATATCATGTGTTCGCTTGGGACTTCATTTTGTTGGGAATGGTGTCAGCACAGAACTGCCGAATTGGTGAGGCAGTTTCAGCCTGGCCGGGATCTGTGACCGGTGCAGAGGTACAGGATGGATTTCTCAGGAACCTGCGAGGTCCAGTATTGACCTGTGTGAATTAACCGTTGGTTCTCTTGTTGAACAGAACCAGGCTGGCAGAAATTGGCTTCAGACCTGCCAGAGCAAAGATGAAGCAACCACAGGAGCTCGGGAACGAATCCATAAGCCACCGGGTGAAAGCAATTTTGCAGGCCGAATACCATGTGGTGAGGCAATTAATTTATTGGTTAATGATCTTCCTGTATGCCATAATGACACACATCTATTCGATAATTAACTAATAGGTGATTTATGGCCTCAATTCCAGATCGTAAAGAAACACGGCTTGTAGCACGAACATCCAAGGATATTCAGGACATTATCCAACGAGCTGCTGATTATTCCGGTGCATCTCTTTCTCAGTTTCTAATTGATTCTGCAATGGAGAAGGCTCGCACTGTGATAACACAAACTGAATCATTACAACTTTCCATGAAGGGGGCTGATGCACTATTTGAAGCCCTGGAAAATCCTCCTAAAGCAAATGGGAAATTATTGGAAGCAGCCAGGAATTATAAGGACACTGTGAATGTCACTAATCATTGAGGAAATCACACGCAATCATGATCGCAAGATCTTTGATTGCGGTATTGAAGAATTAAATAGATTTTTACAACAGCAGGCTCGACAAAAGAGTGTAAAACACATTTCAAAAACCTATGTGGCTTGCCAGGAATCGTCATCAAAGACTATCACCGGTTATTACACTCTGACTGGATATTCAGTAACAGTTCCTCCGGCACATCAATATTACCAGAAGTACCCGCATCCTCTGAGTGCCGTAAAGCTTGCAAGACTCGCCGTAGCTACCTCATATCAAGGGCAGAGATTAGGGGAAATGTTACTAATTGATGCTATTTATCGAACGGTACTTGTTGCAGACCAGATTTCAACTATCGGATTATTTGTTGATCCAATGATGGCAACCGTTGTTTCATTTTATGAACAATATGGTTTTTGTCTAGCCTATCCAGAAGATGAAACAAAACTTGATATGTGGCTGCCCGTCGAAACATGTATAGAATTAGCCAGCACGCTAGGAGCCTGACCGAGAATAGTCTGCCCTACTGCGGCGGCAGCAAATTGGTCTGAAAATCCGCTTTTGTTCGTCAAATAGCTCGCTATTCTCCTCACTAAACCGAATTTTCATCCTCAATTTTCTGCCGTCCTCGCTACGGGCGCTATTCTCGGTCAGGCTCCTAGCAAAAACGCCGTAACACCTCGCCCAATCATGTCACCCGAGTCATTTGAAGCCCAATTGGACAGAATTCCGGCCTCGTGTGCTGCTGACCGTTTCTCATTTCTGCACGGCGGTGGACGGGCTAACATTCAAAAATGCTGCAAAGACAGACTGGCTGACTTTGCATTTAGGGTGCAAATGCTTAATCTGCGTTGGAGCCAACGCCTTTACTGGTGGTAAACATAGTGCATCGAACTTGTGCATGGTCGTGGTATTCATAATGCCAGCGTCATACAAGCCCTTGGAGGTTTCATGCATTGCGTCCAGTAAATCACTCATAGCTAATCTCCACTAAATCACCAGCCTCCAGTGCTTTTTTCAGGTCATCATCAAAATGTTTCTACACAACAGACCCCAACTGGAAGATAGGCAAGTACATGGCAATAATAAGACCACCAACCAGCACACCAAGAACCGACATGATCAAAGGTTCCATCAAACTGGTCAGTCCATCTACCATGTTGTCGACTTCGTCTTCGTAAAAGGTAGCGACCTTATCGAGCATTTCATCCAGAGCGCCAGATTCTTCACCAATCGACACCATCTGAACGGCCATGGCAGGGAATATGCCGGAGTTTCTCATGGCAAATTGGAGTTGCTGACCGCTGGATACGTCTTCCTTGATCCGTTGGGTAGCATCGAAATAGACGACGTTACCTGCAGCACCGGCAACCGAATCGAGGGCATCCACCAGGGGGACACCGGCGGCAAACGTCGTCGATAAAGTCCTGGCAAATCGGGCTACCGCTGATTTATCAAGAATAACACCAATCACCGGGATCTTGAGGGTGATTCGATCCATTTTGTCTCTGGTTGCTTTGGACTTCTGCAACAGTTTTTTGAACAGGAATCCGAAGGCGACAAGAACGGCTATCGCCAGATGCCATGAACTCTGAACCACTTCAGAGATACCGATAACCAGCTGGGTAAAGGCAGGCAACTCGGCTCCAAACCCCTGGAATACTTCCTCAAACTGAGGCACTACATAGACCAGCAGAATACCGGTTACGATCATCGCAACACCCACGACTGCGATGGGGTATTTCATTGCTTTTTTGATTTTTGCCTTGAGGGCCTCGGTCTTCTCTTTGTAGGTGGCGATTCTGTCCAGCAGTGACTCCAGAGAGCCTGACTGCTCACCGGAAGCGACCAGGTTGCAATAGAGGTCATCAAAATGAATGGGATGGTTTCTCAGAGCGTCGGCCAAGGTGGAACCACCGGCAACATCATTCTTGATTTTGCCAATGAGATCTTTCATGGCAGGCTTTTCGATGCCGTCAGAGGTAATATCAAAAGCCTGAAGCAGGGGTACACCTGCTTTCATCATGGTAGCGAGCTGGCGGGTAAACAGGGCAATGTCCATGGGCTTGATCTTGCCGCCCTTTGTGCCCAGTGACATACCTTTTTTTCTGACTTTTGTGGTGCTGATTCCCTGCTTACGGAGTTCGGCCTTGACCAGGGCAATACTACCACTCTGGATTTCTCCCTTGACCTTCCGTCCACTCTTGTCCTTACCTTCCCAGACGAATGTGGCTGTTTTTGTTGGTTTTCGTGCCATATCTAGCCAGTTCCGTAGCTTCTTTTATCATTCTTGTTGAGCCACCGCGATGCAATGGCGCTGAACCGCTGTTAACGGAGTTCGCTATAGGGGGTTCATTATAGCGCTAATGGCTTTGTCGGCGAATATTGTACGAGACCTTAGGGAAACTTTATAGGAAGTAGAAAACAAAATCACAAAAAGATGACAGAAGTCTTCAGAACGGTTGTAAAAAGCCGGTGACTATTCTGCTGTAGCGGGTTTGCCGCAGCGGTTTTTTTACCAGTGAAACCTTTGGTTTTTGACAGAAAAATACGCTTGCTTTCTTGAACTATCACTTTCTTTGTCTACTTTTCCAATCTAATAAATCAAAAACACAAGACAGAAGACATAAAACACAAAACAGATGTAAGGAAAAAATTTTGAAAAAACCACTCTCTTTGGCACTGCTGTTGCTGATGCTCTCTCTGTCTGTGATTTGTCAGGCCAGATCATTGAAAGGAAGTTTTGTTGTCGAGTTTGAACAGAGTGGCGTTTACCCGGGCGAGAGCTTTTCCATAATGTCTGGCGAGCATGGATTGTCTGACAAGCCGTCATACGGTGTCGACGCCGATTCAGGATCGAATTTGCCACCTGATAACGAAGCATTCAGTCTTGGCGGTTACGGAGTGAAAACGTCTTTTATTGAGTCGATTTCTTGGCAACTGATTTACGCTGCTAATCTGCTGGTTGCTTACGAACTGGTTCTGACCACCAATGGCACCCCTGACTCTAAACCATACTCACGTCTGACTGCAGAAGCACTTGCTGCTGTAGGCGCGCTTTTGAAAAGCTATTGGAACGCCGATTCACCGTTCTATAAACCGTTGGGTCAACTGGAGGCAACTCAGGGTGACCCGTTTGCGGTCACCACTATGATGCTTCCTGGTCACAGTCAACAACAAAAAGCGCCATCAGCAGAAGCATCATCATCCGGTCAGCAAGCCTCAGGAACCGCAACCCCCCAAGCTTTTTCCAGCTTTTGGTCTTCAGGCTCTGGCGGCGGTAACGAAGGCTCTGGACAACCCCAGCATACTTTGGGTTTAAATTGTTTTGTCGATTCCTGCGCAGGTGTCTGTAAACTCCCTCAAATAATCGATATTAGCGAGTCAGCTGATTGGTCGCTGGGTCCGCTGGAGAATTCGACGACCCACACTTGTTATGATAATGAGATGGCAGAAACACAACCCTTTGAGCAACCCCATACATTTAAATTTACGTTTACGATGGATGACCCAACAAACAGCTGCACGCTGCATCCAGAGGCAATCTTTACAGGTGATGCCTGGGGGGCAGACGACTACGATCCAGTAACCTGTGGATGCGGGGTAGTCTGTATGAATCATGAGGCTCTTTTGAAGCACCAAAAAAGAGAACACAATACCGGGAGTTCCGAGCAAAGTCAGAATTTCAAAAGAAGGCGCTAAGTACTCAGTCACACGGAATCGAATATTTTTGGCTTATTGGGCAGGTGCTCTGCAAGGCGCAACGACGGGAACATAGCAAGCTATGTGACCAGAGTTGCAACGCATCACGACTGCATGGATGCAGGAGCTAGAGCAACGCAGGAGCAGTTGCCGCGAGTGCCTGAACAAAAAGTCAGAAAATATGACTTCGTATGGTTGAGTACTTAAGGGCCCAAAGTGTTCAACAAACTTCTCTTAGCCATTTCATTCATCCTCATAGCAGCAGTCTACTGAGGTGGTAGTGTAGTCGTCCAGGTTCAGGGCAGTGAGGCAGCGTCCCCAGACGCAACCGGTATCGAGAGCATGGATTTTTTTTCGCTGACTGTTGCCTTCCAGGGCGGCCCAGTGACCAAAAATAATACGTTCCTTGTAGACCGGGCTGTCAGGAAAGCTGTACCAGGGGGCGAATGTCTCTGAGGCAGATGCTGTCTTGTTATCGAGGTCAAGCCGACCGTATTGGTCACAAAAACGCATCCGTGTCAGGTAGGCTGCGGTCAGTTTGAGACGAGCTCGACGGGTATAGGCCTCTTCCATAGAGCTGATGGAGTCTGATTTGAATAAAAACTGAAGAAACTCCTGATAGTTTTCTCCCTGAAGCGCTTTTTCCAGCTTGCCTGCATAAAGGCAGGCCTGCTTCAGAGTCCAGATCGGGGGAATTCCGGCATGCACCATGGTGACTTTGCGTTTTTTATCATGATGAATCAGTGGGCGGTACCTTAACCAATCAAGCAGTGAGTCCCGGTCAGGGGCGCTGAGTAGAGGGGCTAATGTGTCTTTCCTTTTAGATCGGCGAACGCGTGCAGCAACAGCTAGCAGGTGCAGGTCATGGTTCCCCAGAACAGCAGTACAATGGCTACCGAGACTTTTCAGGTAGCGAAGCGTGGCCAGTGAGTCGGGGCCACGGTTTACCATATCTCCCGCCACCCACAATTGATCGCGGCCAGGCTTGAAACGGACTTTGTCAAGCAGGCGTCTGAGAGGTTCGTAACATCCCTGGATATCACCTACGGCGTAAACGGTCATTAACTATAATCTCCTGAACCTTTCAATGTGGAGCAGCAATACATGACTTATAAAGGTTGCTGATTTTTAACATCAAATTGAGGAATGCCTGGTGGAAATGCCCAAAGGCTTTTCCTGATCAGGTGTCTGTTTCAGGATAAGCTTCTGACCGACTCGAAAAAATATCCTTTTCTTCGTTGGCCGGATGGAGGTTCTTCTCCACACTACTGAAAACTGTATTTCCCTGCTAATAGTAGTAACTCAGTGAGCAGCGGGCATGCAAGCTGTCTTGCTGTTTAGCATTTAATAGCAGCTTTTCACGGTGAAAAATTGTTCATCCCCGAGGGTGATGAACAATTGTTTCAGTCGTTCATGGCAGATGTATGCAGATAGTTGGCGATGGCAACAAACTCGGGCAGCGTCACCGTTTCAGGGCGACTCGCTGGGTCAATACCCAGTTCAGTGAGTGCGTCGGCAGAGATCAGCTTTTTCAGAGTGTTTCGCATGGTTTTACGGCGTTGCTGGAAAGCTTCCCGAACAATCCTTTCCAAAAGGTTTACGTCATCCGCCGGGCAAGGTAACTCATTATAAGGCTCAAGTCGTACAATGGCTGAGTCAACTTTGGGGGCTGGTTTGAAACAGCCCGGGCCCACAACGAACAGATTGTCTACCTTGCAGTAGTACTGGGCCATGATGCCCAAACGCCCATAGTGCTTTTCACCGGGCTGCGCTGCCAGTCTTTCCACAACCTCTTTTTGCAACATAAAGTACATATCGCTGATCAGCCCCTGGAACTCAAGCAGGTGGAAAATCAGGGGGGTGGATATGTTGTAGGGCAGGTTGCCCACCAGTCTAAGTGTTTGACCCTCTTTAATGAGAGAGGAGAAATCAAACTTGAGAGCGTCTCCTTCGTGAATTCTGAACTCAGGATTCAGGCCAAACCTGAGCTTCAGAGTCGGGATCAGATCTCTGTCCAGTTCAACCACGTCCAGTTGCCCGGCAGCGTCCAGCAGAAATTCGGTCAGTGCACCCTGACCTGGGCCAATTTCCACAATTCGGTCGCCCGCCTTTGGGTGTATGGAACGGATAATCCGTTGAATGACACCGTGATCGTGCAGAAAGTTCTGACCAAATCGTTTACGGGCCTTGTGGTAGGGAATTTCAGCCATGCTTTTGACAAACTAAACCAGCAACAGAGGGGGCGCTATAATAGCGGCAGATAAGCCATTTGGCTAGGAGCCTGACCGAGAATAGACTGCCCTACGCGGCAACTGCTCCTGCGTTGCTCTAGCTCCTGCATCCATGCAGTCGTGCGGCGGCAGCAAATTGGTCTGAAAATCCGCTTTTGTTCGTCAAATAGCTCGCTATTCTCCTCACAAAACCGAATTTTCATCCTCAATTTTCTGCCGTCCTCGCTACGGGGTCGCCTAGACGGGCGCTATTCTCGGTCAGGCTCCTAGTGAACCATATCGAGAGCATAGCGGATAGCGGTAAACAGGCTGCCCGAATCGGCTTTTCCAGTCCCGGCCAGATCCAGAGCCGTGCCGTGATCGACAGAGGTACGAATAACGGGAAGCCCCAGGGTAATATTGACGGCATTACCAAAGCCTTTGTATTTCAGAACCGGCAAACCCTGATCATGGTACATCGCCAGAACAGCGTCAGCATTTTCAAGATATTTCGGGTTAAAGAGCGTGTCGGCTGGCAGAGGACCTAGCAGATTCATACCTTCATGGTTTAACTGATTCAGTACCGGAATAATGGTTTCTATTTCTTCCATGCCAAGGTGACCCCCTTCTCCAGCGTGAGGGTTAAGACCGCAGACCAGAATTCTGGGGTTCTCGATGGTAAATTTTGTCACCATATCCCTGTGAAGAATTCTGATGACTTCTTCCAGAGAAGATTGTGTGATAGCAGACGAGACATCCTTAAGTGGCAGGTGGGTGGTGGCCAGAGCGACCCTGAGGCCTTCGGTTGCCAGCATCATAACGACTTTTTGAGTGTTGGTTTTTTCGGCTAGAAATTCGGTATGGCCACTGAAAGGAACACCTGCGTTATTGATCACTTCCTTGCTGACAGGAGCGGTGACCATGGCATCGAACAAACCGTTTTGACAGCCTTCAATGGCATAGCTCAGCATTTCCAGAACGTAGGGGCTGTTGGCTTCATTAAGCTGTCCGGCTGAGCAGGGTTTGGTCAGGGAGACAGGGGCAACCAGAAGAGTTCCTTCTCTGGCAGGTTCTTTTTCATCAGGGTTGAATAATTCAAAGGTTATATCCATTCCCAGAGTGTCTGCACGCTGCGCCAGAAGCTCAGGATCGGCAGCGACCACTGTTTGCACTGGCAAATTCTGGTAAGCCAGTTGCAGGCAGAGGTCGGGTCCGATGCCTGCAGGCTCGCCGGAGGTAATGATCAGTCTGGGCAGTGTGTTGCGTGTCATAAGTCAGCCATGAGCCATGAAAAATAGAGTGTGTGCCACAAAAGAGAGTCTACAAAAAAAACAACGCCCCGGAAAACCGGGGCGTTATTCTTCTCGGGATGTCTCAGAGTCGTATGTCTATGTAACTCTGATCTCTGATTTCACGTAGCCACACCTGAAGCTCTTCTTCAAACTTGCGGTTGCCCAGAATTTCACGCACTTTGTTTCTGCGGACCTTGTCGCTGATGTCTGAATTACGTTTACCCAATACCTGCAGAACGTGCCAGCCGTATGAACTCTTGAAGGGGTCGCTGACTACTTTTTCAGGCGTTTCTTTCATGGCTTTCTGGAATTCCGGAACCAGAGTCTTGGGAGAAACCCAGTTCAGGTCTCCGCCATTGAGAGCTGAGCCAGTGTCGTCAGAATAAGCCTTGGCCAGCTCAGAAAAATCTTCACCTTTCTCAATTCGGTCATAGAGGCTCTTGGCGAGCATCTGCGCTTCAAGATCGCTGCGAATTTCGTTGGGCTTGATCAGAATATGACGAACGTGTATCTGATGTTCCATATGCTTCTCGTTACCACGAGTGTCGATCAGTTTGAAGATATGAAAGCCACCAGGGCTGCGAATCGGTGCAGATACTTCTCCGTCTGTCATCTTCAACGCCTGTTCAGCAAAAAGAGTTGGCAGCTGATCAGCAGAGCGCCAGCCCAGATCGCCACCATTTAAAGCGTTCTGGCCGCCGGAGTAGCTGAGCGCCATTTCGGAAAAGTTGGCACCCCTGTCAAGCTGAATAGCAATATTGTTGGCTTTCTTTTCAGCTTCCCGAACCTGATCAGGTGTCGGATTGTCTGGTGTGGCAATGAGAATATGGCCCAGACGATATTCAACTTGCATGCTGGCCTGTCCTTCCGGCGACTTGAGGAAGTTGTCCACTTCCTGCTCGCTGATCTGGATGCGCTCGGCAATCTGGCGTTGACGCACCCGGTTGATGATCATCTCGCGACGAATTTCTTCCCGGGCAGCGGCGTAAGACAGGCCGCCTGATTCAAGATTTTTCTTGAAGGCTTCAACAGACATACCGTTTCGCTTGGCGATTTTACTGATGGCGTCATTCAAAGCCCAGTCATCAATTCGGATTCCGCCGCGCTGACCCATCTGCAGTTGCAGGTTTTCAAGGATCAGCTGGTCGAGCACCTGCTTCTTGAGGATGTTGTCAGGAGGCATGGGAATATCCCGACTGTTCAACTGACGCTGAACAGCTTCGATACGGTTGTTTAGCTCGCTTTCCATCACCACGTCTTTGTCGACGACGGCAACAATGCGATCCAATGGTAGCGACTTGGCGTTAGCCGTACCGCCGACTACTGCAAGGGTGCAGCAGGCGGCAAAGAATAGACTCTTCAATCCCGTCATCATTACTTCTCGTGAATCTCGTAACCTTGGATACCTTGCAAGTATTCCGTTCCGGAGCTGCCAGTGATATTACCCAGTCCACGCAAGATGAACTGGAAGAAAACACCGCTCTTCGGATCAGGGTGGTCGATATTATCGTCTGTTTCGATCCATGAACGCCAGAAAAATCGAACCTGATAACAGCAACTGTTGTATTCGACGCCCGCAAGGCTCTCCAGGTTCCTTTTGTTGGTTAAATCATATTGCCAGCGACCCAGACCAACCCAACTAGTGGTTGCGGGGATCGGCCAGGCAAAGGACAGGTCGGTCTGCTTCACGTTGTTATCAGCAGTTTCAAAGATTGGATTGCCATTCTGGTCGGTGCCGATCTGAATATTTTGTCCATCTTTGTCTTGAACATAGCGATCAACCTGATCCCTGAAACGGAAACCCAGGTTCAGAGTCTTGCGCTGTTCAGGCTGCCAACGATAGTAGAGACCATAGTTGTCCAGACGATTTTCGTTGGTATTCCAGGAGAAATCCTGTCTCAGACTCATTGTGCGATTGAAATTGTAGATGAATTCCGATGCCAGGGGAGAGGTTGGATCGGTCAGTTCACTTTTGAGTCTTTCATCCATGGCGACAAAGTTTTCATCAATGTCCTCAGCCGGAACTTTCTCGTAGCCTAAATTGTTGGCTATGTAGACTTTGCGATCCTGGAAATAGACAATCTGGCCAATACCAAAACGCATCCGTTCAAAACCATCGTCTTCAATCAGGCGGGTGGTAACGCCCAGAGAGAGCTGGTTGGCATCGCCAATACGATCATAGCCACTGAAGCGGTTATCGAGCCAAAGAGAACCGTAGGTGAAGCCCATGGCGGCGGTGTCGAAAATCGGGTTGTATTCCTGATTCTCGACATAAGGCACATAAAGGTACTTGGCCCTGGGCTCCAGAGTGTTTGTGAAGTCAGTACCGAACAGGTTGGTAAAACGCTCAAAGTAGAGGCCACTATCCAGGCTGAAGGAAGCCGCTGTGGTATTCGGAGATTTGGTAAAATCATTCGGGTCGATGACAGATTGACCATAGGCTCCCTGAAGGTCGTTGATCACTTCACTTGCCACCAGATTGCTGAGGCTGTAGTTAACACTTCGAACCTTTACTTCAGGTGTCAGGAAGCCCCAAATGGTCTTCATTGGGTAGCTGACACCTGCCTGACCGAAGGCCCGACCCCCTTCGGCTTTTTTGATACCGTAGCCTTCGTCGTAAACACTTTCTCTGATATCCGGATCACCAAAGTCCGGATGCTGAATCTCTCTGACGAAGCGCCAGTCTTTATCCCGACTGAACTGGGTGTAATCCGCCAGGTAATTGACCTGCAATGTTTCTCCTGCTTGCCAGTTACCACTGAAGACCAGCTGTGGAAGTTTGTTATAGGGGTCATCAGCCGTCTGACTCATGTTCTTGAACTGGTGAGCATTGAGACTGAAGGTCCAGTTATTGTAAGTACTGCCGCCCAGGTATTGGGTGCCTATCTTCTGATTCAACGGACCAGAACTGGACAGGTTTAGATTGGTACCAAAGTCTTCAATATAATTTTTGTCACTGGCGTCGGCATAGTCGAGCTCTGCCGTCCAACGCTCAGAAAAACGCTGTTTATAACGCACATTGGCCAGCCAGCGTTCCTGATCGTAATAGGGGTTTTCTTTTTCCAGCTTGTCCTTACTGGTTAGCCCGGCAATACCTGCTTCACCTTCTCCGCTTGCATTCATATAGCGGAATTGGTTTTCCAGCAGCAGACCGCGCCTGGACAAAATGCGAGGCGTGATGGTGGCATCGTAATTCGGGGCAATATTCCAGTAATAGGGCAGGGTAAAGTCGATGCCGTTTTCACTGTCTGAGCCTATTGTCGGGTACAGAAAGCCGGATTGACGACGATCATCAATGGGGAAGTACATGTAGGGGGCATAGAAAATGGGTAGCCCTTCGACCCGAATAACAGCATTTCGCGCTGAACCAAAACCGGTATTGGGGTCAAGAGTGACATTACTGCCAGTTAGCAGCCAGCTTTCATCACCGGGGCGGCAGGTGGTGTAAGAGGCATCTTCGAGCACCAGTGTAGAGTCTTCGTTGCGAATGATTTGTTCGGAGTTCCCTCTGGCATGGGCTCCATGCATGGCGTAACTGGCATTCTTGATGGTAGCCCGGCCACTATCGAGCAGCATATCAGCGTAATCACCTACCAGCAGGGTGCCAGGTTCACGGTAGACCACGTTGCCTTCGAACTCGGCATAGTTGGTAGCGCGATTCATTCTGGCCGTATCACTCTGGATCTGACGATTGCCCTGTCTGATAGAGACGTTGCCGGTAAGAGTTCCTATGTCATTTTGACCAAAAGAGGATTCATCTGATTCGGCAATGATGGGTGCTGTATCAGAGTTGCCCGCGAAGTTTTTACCAGGACGGGCAGGCTCTGAATAGTCACCTGTGCACCAGGGCGTTGCCTGATCCAATGCTTTTCGTTCATTCTCGCTGAGCCGGGATTTAGGCACCCAGTCTAGCGTTTCCCTGAGGTTGGCGTGGCTGTTGCCGGTTACGACAGTCGCTGTTTCACTGCTGGCTTTCTTTCGAGCGGATTGGGTCACAGCCGGCGCAATGGGGCGAGACGCCCGATTCATAACACCAGGCTCCATCGGCTCGGCAGAACAGTGCCAGCCGGACCCATCCGGGCTGGCTTTACAGCTCCAATGATCATCTGCTGATAGTGTGGATTCGGCATAAACCCTGACAGTCGGTTGGCTGGCAAGCAGCACGGAAGCAATCGCCAGAGTTAATGTTGCCGGTTTGAAAGGTAGAGGGTATTTCTCCATGAGCTCAACTTTCCCGTGCCGTTCTTGTTACCATGGTTTGAAGGTTTTTTGCACAACTCCGGTTTATGTCGGAGCGAGACAAAACGGCGTGCCATGGTTGATGGCGGTTTAAATCTGCTCTGTCATGCGTACAGAGAACCTTGTTACTCAACCTGCTGCCGGAAGCAGCATTTCCTATTAATAAGGGCATCTGTAAAGCAGTGTTTCGGGTCTTGTGTGTGGTTATCATGATCGCCAGCTGTTCTGAAAACATGAAAGTTCAGGTCAGTCTCTGTCAATTGCTGGCAGACCTCTGGAAATCGTAGAGCGAACATCTGCTTTTTACCATGAGCTATTGTCCGGCTGAGTGTTTCAGGCGGACAGTGATTTTGCCCGAAGACTTTGCATTCCATGGCTTGTTGACAATTTATGACTGAGCCCGATTGCTCATGCAGTAAACAATCAGTAGGGTCAGTTATATCACTATTACTAGTCTGTGTTACTCTGTCTTTCAGTGCAATACATTTCAACACCTTGATGTTAAACCTTCAGTTGTTCAGTCCGAATATTGCATAGACATTCAAGAGTAAAAGAGGCATAAGCAATGGAGCCTCTGAATCTGTAAGTGGCCTCTCAATCAACACAGGACATGTAAAGCAAGTGACACCCTCTCCAAACGATCGTCTGCAGCAATTAAAGCATTGGGCGTACAAGGCTTTAACGCCGGTCCAGGCTACACTCGACCGGGCTGCCCAAATGATTCCTGTGGGTGGTGATGCCGGCTTCAGAAATTATTATCGATTGCAACTCCCTGAAGGCTCATTGCTGGCAGTAGACGCTCCACCAGAGACTGAAGACTCCCGTGCTTTTGTTGCCGTTGCGGGTTTGCTCAAGGCTCAGGGAGTTTCTGTGCCAGATGTACACTCGGTTGATTATCAGTCAGGCTTTATGCTGGTGGATGACTTTGGTGACACCCTGTTGCTTCAGGCCCTCAATGATAGCAGTGCTGACGAGTTTTATGGAAAAGCGCTGGATATTATTTTGCAAATCCAGACGTGTAAGCCTGACACACTCCCCCCTTATAGCCGTGAACTGTTGATGACAGAGCTGGAAATCTATCCCCAATGGTTTCTGAAAGAATTGCTGGGGTTGGATATTGAAGGCACTACCGGCAGGCAACTCAACCAGCTGTTTGAACTGCTTACCGAGACAGCTTTGCAACAACCCAAAGGGGTCGTTCACCGTGACTTTCATTCCAGAAACCTGATGGTGCTCTCGCAAGGGAACCTGGGGGTCATTGATTTTCAGGGTGCCCTTCATGGTCCCGTGTTGTATGACGCTGTTTCTTTGCTGAAAGATTGTTATATCAGCTGGCCCAGAGACAAGGTGGAGAGTTGGTTAAAGATGTTTATCAAGTCTCACCCTCAGTTGAAAGATGTGAATTTTGAAACCAGCCTTAAATGGTTTGACTGGATTGGATTGCAGCGACACCTCAAGTGTCTCGGAATATTCTCCCGACTCTGGTTCCGGGATAACAAGCCTCAGTACCTGCCAGAGATACCAGCAACCTTCGCTTATGTCATGGATGTTTGTGAACGTTATCAGGAGCTGGATTTTCATGCCAAATGGCTCAGGCAATCTGTGGCACCCATTCTTAACGATTGTATTACAGCTACACGGAAAGAGACTGAACAGTGAAAGCAATGATTCTGGCTGCCGGCCTGGGAAAAAGACTCAGGCCACTGACTTTGGAAAAACCCAAGCCACTGGTAGAAGTGGGTGGTAAACCGCTGATAGTACATCATCTGGAAAAGCTCTCGGAGACTGGCTTCACAGACATAGTAATCAATCATGCCTGGCTCGGTGAAAAACTGGTTGCGGCTTTGGGTAAAGGCAGCCACTGGGGCTTGAATATTGAATATTCAGCGGAGTCTGAGCCTCTGGAAACAGGTGGTGGCGTGTTCAAGGCTTTACCGTTGCTGGGGGATGATCCTTTCCTGCTGGTCAACGGCGATGTTTATACAGACTTTGATTTCCAGTCTTTACCAGATACACCCAAGGGGTTAGCTCACCTGGTGTTGGTGGATAATCCTGACTTCAAGAAAGTCGGTGATTTTGCCCTGGACAGTCTTGGACGGGTTCATAAGGATGGTAAGAACAAGCTGACTTTCAGTGGGCTGAGTGTATTGTCACCCGAACTCTTTGCACATTGTAAATCCGGCGTCTTTAAACTCGCACCCCTGTTGATTGATGCAATGGCCTCGGGCAAAGTGGCGGGAGAACATTATCACGGACTCTGGACTGATGTCGGCACAGTGGAACGCTTGCAGAGTCTGGAAGGACATTTAAATCAGAGCAGGGCAACATGACGGCAATTCTGATCGGTGTATTCATCGGTTTTGTGTTTGGAGGACCTTTCGGGGCGTTTTTGGGTGGCTTGGTGGGCGCCTGGTTGAACCGTAATTATATTAATCCCAATCAACGCCAGGGTGGCGGTCCCGGGGGGCATTTTAATCGTCAGCGTGCCCAGAGTGCGTTTTTTCAGGCCACTTTTCTGGTGATGGGCAAGTTGGCCAAGGCTGACGGGCGAGTCAGTGAGCATGAGATTGAAATGGCATCGGCCATTATGAATCAGATGCGTCTCTCACCGGATCAGCGTGAGGCTGCAATCAATCTTTTTAACGAGGGTAAGCAGCCTTCGGCAGATATCAGTGCCGCCCTGGCTGAGTTTCGCAGAGTCGCAGGTTCAAGTACCCTGCTCCCCCTGTTTCTTGAAATTCAGCTGCAGGCTGCATACGCTGATGGCAGCCTGACTCAGGCTGAGCGGGTTGTTTTCAAACAGGTATGTGATCAACTGGGTGTCAGCAAGATCAGTTTTGAGTTGCTTCACAAAAGGTTTCAGGCTCAGAGAGCTTATTATCATGCCGGGGGGCATCAGGGTGGCGGCTGGGCACGTCCAGACAGTGGGAAAAGTCTCTCCAAAGCCTATGAAGTGCTAGGGGTTGAGTCTTCTGCAACAGACAGTGAAGTGAAAAGAGCCTACCGTAAGCTGATGAGTCAGCACCATCCTGATAAACTGGTGGCCAAAGGTCTGCCCGAAGAGATGATGGAAGTCGCCAAGCAGAAAACCCAGGAAATCCAGGCGGCTTACGACCAGATTCGAGAGCACCGGAAAAGTAAATAATTCGGGAGCATTTTGTCAGGAACTTTCCCAATAGGGAGAAGAAGACTAATGTTTCTTTCAAACGCAGAACACGGAATGCCTGTTGCATTGGAAGGGACGCCTTCTCTCTCTCAGGAGATTCTTCCATGAATATTGTCAGACAACGATTCATGTACTGGCACATTCCATCCACGACCCGGGTTGTTTTGAAAAGAGAGCGTAATGAAGGCTACTGCTTTTATCCGCTCAAACGGGTAAAGCAAGTACGGAGTTCTGTGAGGTATATTCGCTGTCTGATTTATGAACCTTTTGCAAAAACCATATGGGATCGAAGAGTCACTCTGAGCTAAGCTTCAGCAAACTGGCAGGTGCAGCCATTGCAACCTGCCAGAAACTTTTCACCATGAAATCAGGCTTTGCTCCCTTTGAGACCAAACCATGTGAGGTAAGTAAATCCGATCAGCGGAATAATAAAGGCCCAGCCAATCCCCGCCATATCTGAAATCCGCCCCATTATTGCGGTGAGCACCGCGCCACCAAGAATGGCCATAATCAGGCAGCTGCCACCTAGCTCAGTGTCCTTACCCAGCCCAGCTACAGAGAGGCCGTAAATGGTAGGAAACATCAGTGACATGCATCCGGAGATAACCACCAGAGCGTAAATGCCAGCATAGCCAGCGCTCATCATTACAACGATAGTCATAACTGCCGCAACAGTGGCAAGCCCCCCCAGTAAATTGGCAGGTTCGATATAGCGCATCAGAGAGGTACAAAGGAAGCGACTTCCACTGAATAACAGGATTGAATAGAGGTAATAGGTTGATGCTTCTGCCTCGGTGCCTCCGACATTATTCATGACATAACGAATTGTCCATGACCAGCAGCCAATTTGCGCCCCCATGTAAAGAAACTGCCCCAGTACTCCACGGATAAATATTTTCTTTTTAAAGAGACGGCTAAAGGATTTTGAATAGCTGTATGCTTCGGAAGCATCTGCCGCTTTTGGCATTTTGCAGAGCGCTATAGACAGACAGCCTCCCAGAATGATGGCAGCCGTCACTATGTATGGCTCCATAACAGCCATTAATTCCCGGGACTGGATGGCCTCAAGCTGGGCAACCGGCATTGCTACCCGCTCTGCGACTGAAGCCGGGTTGAGCTGGCTCAGGATATAGAATTTCCCGATCAGGACCCCGACAATTGAACCTAAAGGGTTGAAGGACTGGGCGAAGTTCAATCTCTGGGTAGCGGTCTCTTGTGGCCCCATGGCAATAATGTAAGGGTTAGCACTGGTCTCCAGAATGGAAAGCCCGCCAGCCAGTACAAACAGGGCTGCCAGAAAGTGGGAATATTGCATAGTCTGGCTGGCTGGGTAAAACAGCAAGGCGCCAAATGCAAACAGACTCATTCCGAGCAGCACACCGGATTTGTAAGAAAACTTTTTTATGTATATGGCGGCAGGAAGGGCCAGGCAAAAGTAAGCACCGTAGAAGGCGGTCTGCACCAGGCTGGATTGAGCATCGCTTAAGGTGAAGACCTTACGGAACTGGGCGATGAGGACATCGGTCATGTTATGTGCCAGCCCCCATAAGGCAAAACAACTGACCAGCAATACAAAAGGAATCATTAACTCTTTTGGGACAAAAGGCGACCTCGCCCCGGTTGCCGATTTGCCATCGATAGACCGGGTTGTAGATAATTCACTCACAACATCTCTTCCCCTGACAAAATAAATCAAACCTCAACCCGGTAATCAGCAATCAATGCCCTCGCAAATCTCACGTTGCTTTTCCGGGAACAGGTCGTGGCGCTAATAAAAAGCTTGCATGGTGTATGTGTAAGAAAGACATCTGATGCATTGTTGTAAGTACTCATCCATACGAAATTATATTTTCTGACTTATTGTTCAGGCACTCGCGGCAACTGCTCCTGCGTTGCTCTAGCTCCTGCATCCATGCAGTCGTGATGCGTTGCAACTCTGGTCACATAGCTTGCTATGTTCCCGTCGTTGCGCCTTGCAGAGCACCTGCCCAATAAGCCAGAAATATTCGATTCCGTATGGCTGAGTACTTAGCGTATTAAATTAATACATTCCTTCACGTTATGGCTGTCCTGATCGCATTCAAAACCAGACAGAAGACAACATAGATGGCAGCTTGCTATCTGTTGCCTCAGTGGCTTTTCGATGTCTTTCCGGGAGGGGAGTATAGACAGGATATTCAGTTATGCATGACAGCTATGCCCGGACTGGTTTCAGGCTCAAAATGCATGGCTCGAGGGCATGCTCATTTGAGCCCAATACTCTGTTTTATGACAAAATCGGGTCGTGCGGTTGCGACAGGTATTCTCTGGATTGCATCTCTTGCAGACGACTGATGGTGCGCTGGAATTCAAAGTTCAGCCTGCCGGAGGTATAGAGTTCAGGCAAGGGCGTTGCAGCGGTCAGAATGAGCTTGACGTTGCGGTCATAGAATTCGTCCACCAGGTTGATGAAACGTCTGGCCTGATCGTCTTTCTTCTCGCCCATCTGGGGTACATTTTCGAGAATGACGGTTTGGTAAAGGCAGGCCAGCTCTATGTAGTCGTTCTGGCTTCTTGGACCGTCACAGAGTGCCCCGAAACTAAACCAGCCTATGTCTTCGCAGGTGCGTTCGCTGTTGATGGCTCGGCCCGCTATCTCAATGACGTCGGCTTCCCTGCAGTGACTTATGTCTGGTGCAAGGTCATCGAATGTTTTCTGCAAGTGCAGATCAGCTTCCGCTCCCAGAGGGCTGAAGTAAGTGTCTGCCTTTTCCAGCAGGCGCAGGCGATAGTCGGTGCCACCATCAACATTGATCACCAGGGTATGCTCTTTTATCTGGTCAATGGCTGGCAGGAATCGGGCTCTTTGCAAGCCGTCTTTATAGAGTTGATCGGGTACCACGTTGGAAGTGGCTACCAGTGTAATGCCTCTTTGAAAAAGTTGCTCAAAGAGTCCACCCAGAAGCATAGCGTCGGTGATGTCTGAGACAAAGAACTCGTCAAAGCAGATGACCCGGGTTTCGGCAGCCAGTATTTCTGCCACTTTATCCAGGGGGTTTTTTTCTCCGGACAGCTTTTTCAGTTCACCGTGAACCCAGCGCATGAAGTGGTGAAAGTGCATGCGTTTTTTCTCGGAGAACGGGAGGCAGTCATAAAAGGTGTCCATCAGATAGGTTTTGCCCCGGCCAACGCCTCCCCAGAAGTAGAGTCCACGAACAGTATGGGATTCTTTGCCGACAAAAGGGTTGATGCGCCTGAGCAGGGAGTTGCGGGGAGCTTCAGCGGTCAGCTGATCAAAAAGACGCTGAAGATGCTGAACCGCTGCTTCCTGAGCCGGGTCATAGCTGAAGCTGTCTTTCTTTAAGTCCTGCTGGTAACGAGATTCCGGGGTCATGCTAGTCATACAGTTGTTATTTCACCAGGTCCGTTGTTTACGGGTGTCATTTCCAGGGTTGTTGAAACAGTTCCGGCCCATTCCTGTATCGGCAGGCATAAGTCGAGCTGCCATCATTGCCGCAGTCTGGAATAACGGAGCACAATGTATCCTTCCGGCTTCAGCAGGACAAGGTATGTTTTGGCATCCCGATGTTACACAACCGCTCTATACTTTGCGCATAAAAGATTATAACTTTGACAGCAATAAAGGACGTGAAATGTTCCACCCAATGAGGCGATGCTGTGGAAAATGTGAATGTACTTTGGTTTTTAGGCAGTTTGGCATTTCTGGCGGGTATGACCGGTGGCGCACTTTTGTATCATCTGTTGGCAGGCCCCCGTTCGGATCGAGGCAAAATGGAAGCTCAGCTGATCGAACTGGAAGCTGATTTCAAGCAGTATCAGGATAACGTAGCCGATCATTTCAACACAACGGCTCACCTGATCAACAAGCTGACGGACAGCTATAAAGATGTCTATGAGCATATGGCTAACGGAGCCGATTCACTGTGTAACGATGACAGAGTCAAGAACAAGCTCAGTGATTCTCTGATCAGCAGCACAGCTCTGTTGTCGGGTCAGATTCCCAAGCGTCATAACGAACGTGCGAAGCCTCTGGAGCAGCCGCTGGACTATGCACCCAAGACGACAGCTCCGGATGAGAAAGGCACCCTGTCTGAAGACTTCATGGTAACAACTGAAGCTCAAGAGGCGGTGAGTAGCCAGAAAACCTCCTGATCTCTCTTAAGCCTGCAAGCCGACAACAGAAGCCGACGCAAGACTCCACCCTCCGCTCCCGGGCCGCGACCCAAACGGCCTGAGAGTATGCAGAGCTTTACGACAGCCTCAATGGCGGGGCACTGTGATCAGGACAGAGAGTCAAGGTATTTTTCAGCATCCAGGGCAGCCATACAGCCAGTGCCGGCAGAGGTAATAGCCTGACGGTAAACGTGATCCATAACGTCACCCGCAGCGAATACGCCTTCTTTGGAAGTCAGTGTTGCGTTGCCTTCTGAACCACTGTTGACTTTAATGTAGCCGTCTTTCATTTCCAGCTGGCCTTCAAAAATACCGGTATTCGGTGTATGGCCGATGGCAATGAAGCAGCCTTCAGCGTTGATTTCGCGGGTCTCGCCAGTATTCACATCCTTGATGCGAACGCCTGTCACGCCCATGCTATCTCCCAGTACCTCATCCAATGTGGCGTCAAGGGCCAGCTCCATGTTGCCGTTTTCTACCCGGTCGATCATCTTGTCCTGCAGAATTTTTTCTGCACGGAAACCCTTGCGACGGTGAATGAGTGTCACTTTCTTTGCAATGTTGGAAAGATAGAGGGCCTCCTCGACAGCAGTATTACCGCCACCCACTACCACGACGTCCTTGTTTTTGTAGAAGAATCCATCACAGGTGGCACAGGCAGAAACCCCTCTGCCCTTGAAGGCTTCTTCACTGTCCAGGCCCAGGTAGCGGGCGCTGGCACCCGTGCTGATAATCAGGGAATCACAGGTGTAGGTATCGCTACCTTTCAGGGTGTATGGCTTCTTGCTCAGATCGACTTCTTCGATATGATCAAAGATGATTTCGGTACCAAAGCGTTCTGCATGGATGCGCATATCTTCCATCAGGCCGGGTCCCTGAAGACCTTCGGGGCCTCCTGGCCAGTTGTCCACGTCGGTAGTGGTTGTCAACTGCCCGCCCTGTTGCATACCAGTGATCATAACCGGCTTCAGGTTTGCCCTGGCAGCGTAAACCGCAGCTGTATATCCTGCAGGACCGGAACCCAGAATCAGCAGCTGGACGTGCTTGGCTTCACTCACATTTTACTCCTCGTTCAGGAATGACTGTCAGAGACAAAGAAAATCTCTGACGGTAAAGGCTTCATAATTCGTTAAACTGTGTGAATAATAACGGCTTGTGCTGACGAGAACCAGAATCTCTTCAGCGATTGGCCTTTGTTCGTCATTAACTTCACTGCCAATTGTCAGCAGTTGTGTAAGTACCTGGCCAGTTGGTTTCGCATATTCTGGCGAGTGGATTTTTTCATCCTTCAAGGCGCAACGACGGGCGCGTAGCCATAGCTACGCAACTAGAGTTGGAACGCAGAAGGATGGAAAAAGCCGCCGTCCAGAATATGCGAAACCAACTGGTTAGGTACTTAACATCAATAAAAGGAACTCTGCCATGCCATCGCCTGCACCGGGAAGTGGACCCGGTTATTTCCTCAAGGGTCTATCCTATCTTCCCGATCCGGCCATCCGCCTGTTTGTCTTGATTCCCCTGACCGTTAATATTCTGGTGTTTGGATTCCTGATCTATTTCGGTCTTCAGCAAATGAGCGTGCTGATGGAGCAGCTGCTTAACTGGTTGCCTGACTGGCTGTCTTTCCTTGAATTCCTGCTCTGGCCTCTGTTATTCCTGGCCATGCTGGGAGTGGTCTTTTTTACTTTTACCATCGTTGGGAACTTTATCGCGGCACCCTTCAATGGGCTTCTTGCCGAAAAAGTTCAGAACCTTCATGGCAAGTCAGACCTGCCGGAATACGAGTTGAAAGACTGGCTGACCCTGTTACCCAGAGCCGTAGGCCGGGAGGTCAGAAAACTCATCTACTACCTGCCCAAGGCTGTGGTTCTGTTAATTTTATCCTTTATTCCCGTGGTGAACCTCGTCACCCCTGTGCTCTGGTTTCTGTTCAACAGCTGGATGATGTCGATCCAATACTGTGACTATGCTGCGGACAACAGGGGGGTGTCGTTTAATGATATGCTGGAACGTCTGAAGCAGGATCGAAATTACGTCTGGGGTTTTGGTACAGCCGTCACTCTGGTTATGCTGATTCCTTTTGTCAACTTGCTGGTCATGCCAGCTGCTGTCGTAGGATCGACGCTGCTTTGGGAAGACAGGATTGAGTAGTGCAACAGGAGCCTTTCGGGCTAAGGAATCTGATGATAGGCTTAATTCAGTTTTTCGACTCAAAGGCCCGGAGGTCAATTAATGAGCTGTCTTTTCTGCAAGATAGTCGAAGGGGAGATCCCCGTCGACAAGGTCTACGAAGACGACGATGTTCTTGCGTTCAGGGATATCAATCCCCAGGGCCCCGTTCATGTTCAGGTCATTCCCAGGAAGCATATCGCAACACTTAACGATGCCACTCCGGAAGATCAGGCAGTTTTGGGGAAAATGGCGCTGGTGGCCAGTCAGATCGCTAAAGATGAAGGTTTTGCCGAAGACGGCTACAGAACGGTGATGAACTGTAATAGTCATGGCTGTCAGTCGGTTTACCACATTCATCTCCACCTGATTGGTGGTCGTCAGATGAGCTGGCCTCCGGGCTGACGAGCCATGCCTGTGACTCAGGCTTCAATAATCTCAAAGCTGTGGGTGATTTCTACATCACCCTTACCCAGCATCTTGGCAACCGAGCAATACTTATCTGCAGACAGCTCTATGGCACGCTCAACATGGGATTCTTTTACTGCGGTGCCTTTAACGACAAAGTTGAGGTGAATTTTGGTGAAGACAGCAGGTACAGAGTCGGCACGTTCAGCCTGAATATCGACGTGGCAGTCAACGACCTTCTGGCGAGCTTTTTTCAGAATACCGATCACATCAACAGATGAGCAGCCACCCAGGCCCATCAGGATCAGTTCCATTGGGCTGGGTGCGGATTTAACCGCTCTATCTGCGTCCATGACAACGGAGTTATTACTGTCAGTCAGTCCCAGAAAACGTTCCTGATCCACCCATTTGACTTGTGCTTTCATTACAGCGTCTTTCCTTTCTTGAAGAGGGCTCTCAGTCTCAAACCCACAAGCTGTGAAGGTCGGGAGCTTGGGGTGGAGGCTTCATAAGAGCAGCCAGAAAAATATCCCCATCGTCTTTTATCCAAATCCAATGGGTATCAAGCCGCTATCTTACCTCAGCAGCAGGATGTCAGGCTAACCATCCTGTTAATGTACGCTCTGTGAGCAGGAGCCATAACGGCTCTGGCTGATAAGAAACGTGATGCTGGTGAGTCGGAAGCAACATAATAACGGTCGGGAATGTCAATGAGTTTTTTTGGAATAAAACCATAAAAAGCCTGTTTTTTAAGGCACTGTATTAAGTAAACCCGAATAAGCATGGCTATATTGCTGTTTTACAATCCCATTTCTCCTGGAGTTGGCAATCATGTTCAATAAAGTCAGTGCGCTATCGGGTGTAGTAGTCGTGGCAGCTATGCTTTCTGCCTGTACCTCCAATGAAAGCTATACGGTCATGGTGAATCAGGTTTCTCCTTCCGGTGTAGGAGCAGAACTGGGAACAGTGACTGTTTCTGAAGCCTCCGGAGGAGGGGTGCAGTTGACACCCAATCTTTATGACCTGCCGCCCGGAGAGCATGGTTTCCGTGTTCATGAAAACCCCAGCTGCGAACCGGGCTCCAAAAATGACGTGATGCAGGCGGCCCTGGCAGCCGGAGGTGCTCTTGATGATCTGCCCATGCTTGATGTAGACGACAAGGGCTTCGCCACAGTTCCGGTGGTTGCCAAGAATTTGAAACTGACTGATCTGAAAGAGCGCTCGCTGGTTATCCACTCCGGCACTGCTGTCATTGGCAATAACACGCCAGAAGGCGCCGATTCAAGGATTGCCTGCGGGGTCATCAAGTAGTTATCCGTTGGGCTTTGAGAGCTTCTGCTTGAGCAGACGAAACCCGGGCCAGGAGCCTGTCGGACTTAAGCGTCCGTAGCGAGGATTGCAAGAAATTGAGGATAAAAATTTCTGTTTCTGAGGGGAGTAGCGAGCTATTTGACGAAGAAACAAGGATTTTTAGACCAATTTATCGCAACCGCACGACTGCATGGATGCAGGAGCTAGAGCAACGCAGGAGCAGTTGCCGTGTAGGACAGTCTTAAGTCCGACAGGCTCCTGGGGGCTGGAGGCAGTATTGCGACAGCCTCTGATGCCTGGGTAGAAAACAGTTTGATCTTGGCTGCTGGTCCTCAATCTAAGGCGTTAAAGGTATTGACTAAACAGTTTTTTCAACCCGTCACCCGGATCTTCCTGACGCATAAATGCTTCACCGACCAGGAAGCTGTTTACACCCTTCGAAAACATACTATCCACGTCTTCTGTTGTATGGATGCCGCTTTCTGTAATCACTTTTCTGCCTTCCGGAATCTCAGTAAGCAGAGAGAACGTATTGTCCAATGTGACTTCAAAAGTATGCAGGTTTCGGTTATTGATGCCCAGCAATGTACCTTCCAGAGGTAAAGCACGTTCCAGCTCATCGGCACCATGGACCTCTACCAGAACATCCATCCCCAGGTCCAGGGCAGTACTGCTGAACTCCTGAAGTTCACCGTCTGTGAGACAGGCAGCGATCAGCAGGATGCAGTCTGCACCAATCATGCGGGATTCATAAATCTGCCATGGATCGATCATAAAGTCTTTGCGCAAAACAGGCAGGGCACAGGCTGAGCGGGCTTCCTGAAGGTAGCTTTCAGCACCCTGGAAAAAGTCCCTGTCAGTCAATACGGACAGGCAGCTGGCGCCCGCTTTTTCATAGCTCCGGGCAATGCTGGCCGGATCAAAATTTTCGCGAATCACCCCCTTGCTGGGAGACGCTTTTTTGATTTCGGCAATGATCGCTGCCTGCCGGGCTTCTGTCCGGGCTTCCAGGCTTTTGGCAAAGCCACGGGACTCTTCAGTGTGACGGGCTCTGGTAATAACCTCCTGCATGGACAGTGTTGCCTGACGCTCTGCGACTTCTTCACGTTTTCTCTCAACAATTGTGTTGAGGATGGTTGGCATAGACATTGTTACCCCTCCGCAATCACTTGTGTGAAGCTGGCCAGCTCACGCATTTTTTCCAGGCCCAGCCCGCTGGCAATAGCATCCTGTGCCATGGCTATCCCTTCCTGCAGACTGGTGGCGACACCGGAAACATAAATGGCCGCACCAGCGTTCAGCGCGATCATGTCTGCCGCTTTGCTGGCGTATTCGCCTTCCCGTTTACCCAGGGCATCCCTGATTAGCGCCAGTGAGTCCCCGGAACCTTCTACACTCAACCCGATCAGGCTCCGGGATTCAATGCCAAAGTTCTCTGGCTTGATCACGTATTCATGAATTTCGCCATCTTTCAGCTCAGCTATAAAAGTTTCGCTGGCGATACTGATTTCGTCCAGACCATCCATAGAGTGTACGACCATGATGTGCTTGTTGCCCAGCTCGCGCAGAACCTCGGCCATAGGGCGGCAGAGTTCACGGGTAAACACACCGATGACAAGGTTTTTTACACTGGCGGGGTTGGACATAGGTCCCAGGATGTTGAAGAAGGTTCTTATGCCAAGCTCTCTGCGGACACCGACAACGTTTTTCATGGCACAGTGGTGAGCCGGAGCAAACATGAAGCCTACGCCCACATGTTCAATACAGCGTGCTACCTGTTCAGGACTGATGTCCAACTGAATGCCTGCTCTTTCCAGCAGGTCAGCACTGCCGCTGGAACTGGATACTCCCCGGTTGCCGTGCTTGGCAACAGAGGCACCGGCGGCGGCGGCGACAAACGAGGAAGCTGTTGATACATTGAACAGGTGTGCACCATCTCCACCGGTGCCGACAATATCCACCAGGTGGTCAGCGTTAACTTCAACCGCAGTAACCATTTCTCTGAGTACCTGGGTAGCCCCGGTAATTTCTTCAATGCTTTCGCTTTTCATGCGCATGGCGGTCAGGAATGAGCCGATCTGGGTATTGGTGCACTGGCCTGTCATGATGTCGCGCATGATGCTCATCATCTCGTCACGGCTCAGGTCAAGATGGCTGACAGCGCGGGAAATGCCCTCTTTAATATTCATGTAATCTGGCTCCAGTCGGTGTTCTCAATCGTTCGTCTGAATGTCTGTTGTCTATGGCCTGGCTTCTGTCACCAAAGGCTTTATTGCTTCAGGATTGCTTCAGAAAATTTTCCAGCATGTCGTGGCCTCGTTCGGTCATGATGGATTCCGGATGGAACTGGACACCTTCCAGGGGTAGAGTCTTGTGGCGAATCCCCATGATCTCATCCATGCTGCCATCTTCGTGCTGGGTCCAGGCGGTAATTTCAAAACAGTCTGGCAAGCTCTCTTTTTCAACAACCAGTGAGTGGTAGCGGGTCGTTGTGACCGGGTTGGGAAGGCCTGTGAACACCCCCAGCCCCTTATGATAAACAGGTGAGACCTTTCCATGCATGACTTGCCGGGCCCGGACTACTTTGCCACCAAAGACCTGGCCTATGCTCTGGTGTCCCAGACAGACACCAAGAATAGGCTTTTTGCCACTGAAGTGAGCAATAGCTTTCATGGAGATACCGGCCTCATTGGGTGTGCAGGGGCCGGGTGAAATAATTATACGTTCCGGGTTTAGGGTTTGGATCTGTTCCAGAGTTATGTGGTCGTTACGATGCACTGCCACTTCCTGACCCAGTTCGCCAAAGTACTGAACCAGATTCCAGGTGAACGAATCGTAGTTGTCGATCATTAAAAGCATCTTAGTTTCGCTCCCCTGTCTGCTTCTGGCTGCTGGAAGCAGCAGACAAACCTGTCTGAGCCATGGCAACGGCTTTGAAAAGGGCTCGCCCCTTATTCATGGTTTCTTTCCATTCCATTTCGGGAACTGAGTCGGCGACAATGCCCGCACCAGCCTGAACGTGGAGTTTGCGGTCTTTGATCACGGCAGTGCGAATGGCAATGGCAGTATCCATGTTGCCGTTCCATGCCAGATAACCCACTGCTCCGCCGTAAACCCCGCGCTTGACAGGTTCCAGTTCATCAATAATTTCCATGGCACGTACTTTCGGTGCGCCACTGAGTGTACCTGCTGGTAGTGTCGCTTTGAGCACGTCCATGGCATCCATACCGTCTTTTAAACGACAGGTGACATTCGATACGATATGCATAACGTGAGAGTAACGTTCAATGATCATCTTGTCGGTCAGGCTGACACTGCCTGTTTTAGCTACACGCCCAACGTCGTTTCTTCCCAGGTCGATGAGCATCAGGTGTTCTGCCAGTTCTTTGGGGTCATTCAGCAGTTCTTGTTCCAGTGCCTTATCCCGCTCTTCGGTGGCACCGCGTTTGCGAGTACCGGCAATAGGTCTGACGGTGACTTCACCGTCTTCAAGACGGGCAAGAATCTCAGGTGATGAGCCTACGACATGAAAATCACCCAGATCCATGTAATACATATAGGGGGATGGGTTAGTAGTGCGCAGAGCCCGGTAAAGGTTAAGGGGTGAGCTGTCAAAAGGAATGGTCATGCGCTGGGATGGAACCACCTGCATAGCGTCTCCGGCCAGAATGTATTCTTTGATGGTTTCTACTGCAGCTTCAAAGGCATCCTGACCGAAACCGGATTTGAAATCATTTTCCCGGGCAGGGTTCAGTGAAGCCTGTGCCGGTGGCAGTAGATTGGTCGTTTGCAGTCTCCGCACCAGGTCATCCAGTCGAAACTCTGCTTTTTCCAGGGCAGCAGATTCTGCCGGGTCAGCATGGGTCACCATAATCAACTTGCCACTGAGGTTGTCAAATACCACCAGTTCGTCAGAAACCATCAACATGATGTCCGGGTTGTTTAGCTCATCTTTTGGCGCTGTTCGTTTCAGCCGTTCTTCAATATGACGGATCGTGTCGTAAGCAAAGTAGCCTACCAGTCCGCCGGTAAAGCGAGGCAGATCAGGCAGCTCGGCCACTTTGTAGCCCTGTTGAAACTGCTTAATAAAGGTCAGAGGATCTTCAGGGTTATGCTCTTCAACAATCTGGCCATCGGTTTCCAGTGTGACCTTGCAGTCGGGGTTGTAGCCTGACACCCGGAGTATGGTTCTGCACGGTAGTCCAATCATTGAGTAGCGTCCCCACTTTTCTCCGCCTTCCACGGACTCAAGCAGGTATGAGTAGCGACCATTGGCCAGCTTCAGGTAAGTGGTCAAGGGTGTGTCCAGATCCGCCAGGATTTCCCGCGTTACAGGAATACGGTTATATCCTTCGCGGGCCAGACGAGAAAAAGCTTCAGGCGTCATACTGGCCTCTTTATTATCAGGCTGTTTAAAAAGTACTAAAAAACGCAGGGTTTTGGCTGAGTTGGGGCTTTTTAATCAGGCGCAGGGCCAGCCATGCCATCGCCGGGAGGAAAGCTTTGAGGTAGGGGTGGAAGGTCTCACTGACCGTTCAGTGGCTCTTATATTGATGTATGTCTCTGAATGACTTGCTATCACTGCTGGCTCCGCAATTATTCTGGGCGCAGTTGTATGAGTAAGAGTTGGAGACTATATGACTGCAAGGGTTAATGCAAACACTGGGACTACTGAATTGTGTAGTTTATTGCCTCTCCCCTGAGTCTTTGCAGTTTGGCAGTCTGTCAGGCTCAGGGTCAGATTTCATAGCAAATCCGTCAGACTATCGATAACAAGGTCCGGGTGTGCAGACTCAATCGGCTCTCCATGGTTATAGCCGTAGCGAAGGCCCACCACTTTTACATCTGCAGCTCTGGCCGCTTTTACGTCACTGCTGGAGTCCCCGATCATGAGGCTGTTCTGCGTAGTACAGCCAAAGTGCTTCATGGTGTGCTGAAGGGGCAGCGGGTGGGGCTTTTGCTCGTTCAGGCTGTCACCACCTATGCTGAGTTCAAAGAAGTGGTCAATGCCCATATGCTTTAACAGTGAGTCGGTGAAGATTTCGGATTTGTTGGTTACTACAGCCTGTTTGACGCCCGCCTTGTGGATCTGGTTGAGGAAGGTGAATACGCCGGGGTAAAGAGCGCTGTGCTGGCCAACTTCAATGGCGTAGTGGTGTTTGAACCGTTCCATAGCTTTGGTAAAGATGCCTTCTTCAACAACACCGGGTTGGTCTCCCATCATGTCATCGGCCAGAGCTCTTTTGACCAGGGATGGAATACCATTGCCTACCCAGAGCCTGGCTTTTTCATCACCAGCTTCAGGCAGGTTGAGTTCTGTCAGCATTTTATCCAGGGCTATAGCCAGATCGGGAACACTATCAACCAGTGTGCCATCGAGATCGTACATGATTAATTGAACGGGACTGCTCAACAATTCAAACAACTTCATTGTTTTCAAATATCCAGAGGGAAGAAGTAATAGAGGCCGAGGTTTTAGAAGGAACAGAGTCAGCAGGCGACTCTACTCCCTGAGGTCAGCTTCAGAGGGATTCTGCCTTGGAAAGCTCTGTCCGCATTTGGCTGATAACATCATGATAATCCTCAGCATTGAAGATGGCTGAGCCGGCAACAAAAGCATCTGCACCGGCTTCAGCGATCTGGCGAATGTTCTGTACACCGACGCCGCCGTCTACCTCCAGACGAATGTCCAGCCCACTGTCGTCAATCATTTTGCGAGCATGGCGCAGTTTGCGCAGAGTCGAAGGAATGAATTTCTGGCCACCAAAGCCCGGGTTTACGGACATAAGCAGAATCATATCCAGTTTGTCGATCACATATTCAATCACGTCGGGAGAGGTTGCCGGATTCAATACCAGACCGGCTTTACAGCCACCTTCACGAATCATCTGCAGGCTGCGATCAATATGATCAGAGGCTTCAGGGTGGAAGGTGATCATGCTGGCCCCGGCTTCAATAAAATCTCCGATTATGCGGTCTACCGGGTTGACCATCAGGTGGACATCGATGGGAGCAGTAACGCCATGCTTTCTCAGGGCCTTGCAAACCATGGGGCCAATGGTCAGGTTGGGTACGTAGTGGTTATCCATGACATCAAAGTGTACCCAGTCAGCTCCGGCAGCAATGACGTTGTCCACCTCTTCTCCAAGACGGGCAAAGTCAGCCGAAAGTATGCTGGGGGCGATAATAAAGTCACGCATGTTTTGGTTTCCGGTGAGTTCCGATCAGAAATGTGGGGGATTTTAGACTTTTGCCCAGCCGATGTCAGTTCTTAACAAAAAAGTATTCACCTTCAAGTAGGTGGACTGACTAGATTGAGTCGTGCTTTCAGAAAGTGCCTGAAGCTTTGCGGTGTTTTGACCTTTTGCTCACTGGAAGAGGCTCGTTGTTTCAGGGGTGTTGGGTGTCATTGAGGCTGACACCCGATGAACAAGGGTGTAATAAATCAGGGGGCGGGGTTCGGCTGCAGGGTGTGAATGCTTTCAATCTCTTCCAGCAGGGGTTCTGACAGCTGCAATTCACTGGAAGCGAGGTTGCTCTCCAGTTGCTCCAGGTTGGTAGCGCCAATGATGTTGCTGGTCAGGAAAGGGCGGGATGTGACAAATGCCAGTGCCATCTGAGCAGGGTCCAGACCTGAATCTTTTGCCAGCTGTACATAGGCCTCGATGGCCCTGCGAGATTGGGGTGAGTCGTAGCGCTGGTAGTGAGGGAATAACGTTAATCGAGCGTTTTCAGGTCGCGCGCCGCCAATGTATTTGCCCGAAAGAGCGCCAAACCCCAATGGTGAGTATGCCAGAAGACCGACCTGCTCACGGTGGGTTATTTCAGCAAGACCTACCTCGAAAGAACGGTTCAGCAGATTATAGGGGTTTTGAATGCTGACGGCTCTTGGCAGGTGCTTTTCGCTGCTGATACGGAGGTGCTCCATAACACCCCAGGGGGTTTCATTGGAGAGGCCGTAGTGTTTGATCTTGCCGACCTTAACCAGTTCATCCAGGGCTGAAAGTGTTTCTTCTACCGGCGTCCCGTCGAAGCCGTGCTGGTGAGCGTAACCGAGCTTTCCGAAGAAGTTGGTGTTACGATCAGGCCAGTGCAGCTGATAAAGGTCAATAGCTTCAACGCCCAGTCGTTTCAGGCTGCCGTCAATGGCTTTATGGATATGATTCGGTGTCATCATTCGGCCACCGTCTATATATGTCAGGCCGGGACCGCAGACCTTGGTGGCAATGACCAGATCATTGCTTTTACCGCGCTGCTTTATCCAGTTGCCAATGATAGATTCTGTAAGGGAATAAGTTTCTTCCCTGGCCGGTACCGGATACATTTCTGCAGTGTCAATGAAATTGACACCATAGTCCACAGCTCGATCCAGCTGAGCGAATGCTTCCTGTTCGGTATTTTGCTCGCCCCAGGTCATAGTGCCGAGACAAAGGACGCTGACTTTAATATCGGTGCGCCCCAGTTTTCTGTATTCCATTGAAATCAAGCTCCAAAGGTTTCAGCCTGATGGCAGAATAACTCCGGATTTACAATGTTCACAAGGGTATTTGCAGATTATTTGTATCAGCGGATACGTAGGAATCCTCTAATGTGTCGGAAGGGGGTTTCATTCCTGTGAACAGACGATATAATACCGCTCCCGTTTCCCAATTGAGCGCCCATGTTTGAACAGGTCGTTGCCGGAGCTATTAGCCTTGCTTCGATCCCTGATCAGTTCCCTGAGAGGGGCGGCCAAGTAAGAACAGGTATTGCGAGAGCAATACTACTGAGGCGAATTTAATGAAAACTTTTAGTGCAAAGCCAGAAACCGTAAAACGTGACTGGTTCGTGGTCGACGCTGAAGGCAAGACCCTGGGGCGACTGGCTACCGAAATTGCAACCCGTCTGCGCGGCAAGCATAAGCCAGAATACACTCCTCACGTTGACACTGGCGATTACATCGTTGTTGTTAATGCCGAGAAGGTCCATGTTACTGGTCGTAAAGCGTCTGACAAAATGTATTACCGTCACACTGGCTTCCCTGGTGGCCTGCGTTCAGCCAGTTTTGAAAAGCTGATTGCGCACAAGCCAGAAATGGTCATTGAAAAAGCTGTTAAAGGTATGCTGCCAAAAGGCCCTCTGGGTCGCGACATGTACCGTAAGCTGAAAGTTTACGCCGGTACTGAGCATCCGCATGCTGCTCAACAGCCACAGAAACTGGACATTTAATCGGGGGTAGCCATGTCAGTGACTCAATACTACGGTACCGGACGTCGTAAGTCTTCTACCGCTCGCGTTTTCCTGAAATCTGGTTCTGGCAGTATTTCTGTCAATGGCCGTAGCCTGGACGAATACTTCGGTCGTGAGACTGCTCGTATGGTTGTTCGCCAGCCTCTGGAACTGACCGAATTGCTGGAAAAATTCGACATTAAAATCACCGTTAACGGTGGTGGTGGTTCCGGTCAGGCCGGCGCTATCCGTCACGGTATCACTCGTGCGCTGATCCAGTACGATGAGAGCCTGCGTTCTCCTCTGCGTAAAGCTGGCTATGTGACTCGTGATGCACGTGAAGTTGAACGTAAGAAAGTGGGTCTGCGCAAAGCGCGTAAGCGTCCACAGTTCTCCAAGCGTTGATGTCGCTGGCGCCTGTTTTCAGGCGCTGCAGAAAACGCCCGCTTTATGCGGGCGTTTTTTTTGGCTGAAAAAAAGAAAACGGTACGATCGCTGGTGTTTTGTATCCTTGGCGAAGGTTGTTTGTATAAAAAACAAACTTAATCAGTGTTGGATGTTTAACAAATATGGCCTGGGCTGGATGTAATAGAATATGCCCTTGGACAATGGGGGGGGCTGGAGTTCCTGTGGCGTAAGGGTTTGATTCAGAGGTTAAGGAAAACTTCATGTAAGGCTTTTGTATAGAAACTAAAACCAGTATCATTACGCTCTGCTGCTTAGGTGGGACAAATAATCAGACAAGGCTTTGACAGGGGGTGAGAGAAAGGTCATTTAAAGATTTTTCTCTTAGTAAGAGACGTAACTCTTGTACTCCCTGCTAATATCCCACCCGTGAATTAAAAGAAGTTTTTGGGCATTTGCCTGGATGGGGAGAGTAGGTTAAATGAGTGACAACGGCGTAAATAACAGCCGGCGCCGCTTTCTCGTGGCTGCGACTTCGGTGGTGGGGGCTGCCGGGGCCGTTGGGGTCGCTACACCTTTTATCAAGTCATGGAATCCCAGTGCCAAAGCAAAGGCTGCTGGTGCTCCTGTGAAGGTGAACCTCAGCAAGTTGGAGCCGGGACAGCAGATTGTAGTTGAATGGCGCGGTAAGCCTGTGTTTGTGGTAAGACGAACCCAGGCCATGCTGGATAATATAAGGTCTCTGGATGACAAGTTGAGAGACCCCAGGTCCGAGAAATCAGAACAGCCAGCGTACGCAGCAAATGAGTACCGTTCCGTGAAGGATGAGTACCTGATTCTGGTCGGTCTTTGCACCCACCTCGGGTGTTCACCCAAATACATGCCTGAAGTTAAACCGATGGAATTTGACCCTGAATGGAAAGGTGGTTACCACTGCCCATGTCATGGTTCGAAGTTCGATCTGGCTGGTCGTGTATTCAAGGGAGTGCCTGCGCCCACCAATCTGGAAGTGCCTCCTTATACCTTTGAGAGCGACACAGTCATCATTGTCGGCCAAGATGAGGAGAATACGTAATGGGCAACTTCATGGATTGGCTTAATGCCAGGCTACCTGTCACCCAGGTCTGGGAAGATCATCTCAGTAAATACTACGCACCAAAGAATTTTAACTTCTGGTATTTCTTCGGCTCTCTGGCGCTACTGGTTCTGGTTAACCAGTTGCTGACCGGTATCTGGCTGACCATGAGTTACGTGCCCAGTGCAGAGCAGGCTTTTGCTTCCGTTGAATACATCATGCGTGATGTGGAATACGGCTGGCTGATTCGCTACATGCACTCTACCGGCGCATCTTTCTTCTTTATCGTTGTCTACCTCCACATGTTCCGTGGTCTGATCTACGGCTCTTACCGAGCTCCAAGGGAGTTGGTGTGGATCTTTGGTATGGCCATTTATCTGGCACTGATGGCTGAAGCCTTTATGGGCTACCTGCTGCCATGGGGTCAGATGTCATACTGGGGTGCCCAGGTTATCATTTCCCTGTTCGGTGCTATCCCTGTTATTGGTCCAGACCTGCAGCAGTGGATCCGGGGTGACTTCCTGATCTCGGGTATTACTCTGAACCGTTTCTTTGCTCTGCACGTTGTGGCTCTGCCTATCGTTATTCTGGGTTTGGTGGTCTTGCATATCATTGCCCTGCACGAAGTGGGTTCCAACAACCCTGACGGTGTTGATATCAAGAAGCTGAAAGACAAGGACGGCGTACCTCTGGATGGTATTCCATTTCACCCATACTACACCGTGAAAGACCTGGTAGGGGTTGCAGTCTTCCTGTTTGTGTTCTGTAGTGTCATGTTCTTCTTCCCTGAAATGGGTGGCTTCTTCCTTGAGTACGCTAACTTTGAGCAGGCCGATGCACTGAAGACTCCAGCGCATATTGCACCGGTATGGTACTTCGGAGCCTTCTACTCCATCCTGCGTGCGATCACCTTTGACATAGGTCCGATCGACTCCAAGCTCGGTGGTGTTATCATGATGGGGGCAGCGATTGCTATTTTGTTTGTCCTGCCATGGCTGGATCGCAGCCGGGTCAGATCCTGGCGCTACAAGGGTATTATCAGCAAGGTTGGGATCTTCCTGTTTGCCATTGTCTTTGCGGTGCTGACCTGGTTAGGAACTCAGCCGGCGACAGTAACCTACACACTGATTGCACAGCTTTGCACCCTGTATTACTTCGCATTCTTCCTGTTGATGCCGTTTTATACACGATGGGAAAAAACCAAACCTGTACCGGAGAGGGTGACCGGATAATGAAAAAAACAATAATTACCCTGTTGTTTTCGCTGGTCCCAGTGCTTGGATTTGCGGCGGGTGGTTCAGGTTATCCTCTGGATCCGATTGAGACTGATCACTCTGACAAGGCATCGCTGCAGCGTGGTGCCATGTATTATCAGAACTTTTGTGCGGGCTGTCATGCGACTCAGTTCCAGCGCTACGAGCGTGTAGCCGACGATATCGGTATTCCACACGATCTGATGATGGAAAATCTGGTACCAAAGTCTGCCAAGATCGGTGATCTTATGAAGAACGGTATGCGCAAGGATGAAGCCAAGGTATGGTTTGGTGCTGCGCCACCGGATCTGACCATGGTGACCCGGGTACGTGGTGAAGACTGGGTCTATACCTATCTGCGTACTTTTTATGAAGATCCAAAGCGTCCGTGGGGTGTGAATAACAAGGTATTCCCTGACGTGGGTATGCCTCATGTGCTGATGGAGCTTCAAGGTGTTCAGATTGACAGCTGTCAGGGTGCAAGCCCGACCGAGCGTGATCCTCTGACCGGTGAGAAGATTTGTGGTCTGGTTGTGGATCCTGAGCGCAAAGGCTCCCTGACTCCGGCTGAATACGATCAGGCGATGTATGACTTGACCAACTTCCTGTCATACTCTGCTGAGCCTGTGAAGCAGAAGCGTCAGCAGCTGGGTATCTATGTCTTGTTGTTCCTGGTTCTGCTCTTCATCGTAGCTCTGCTGCTCAAGCGCGAATACTGGAAAGATATTCACTGATTGACAGTCTGTTAGCGTAAAAAAGCCCATGTCGGAATATCTGTCATGGGCTTTTTGTTATCTGCTGTTTTTCCCCGGGTAGTTGTGATCACTCAATCTGTTTGAAGAAGTGGTTTAACCTGCTCAATGATTTCCAGTGCCAGCGAGTCCTGACAGAGGGTTCGGCAATCGATAGTTACATCTGCGTATTTTTTGTAAAGCATCACCCGTTCTTCAAACAGATCCTCAATGGTTTGATCTTCTGCACGAGCGATACCCCGTGTATCAAAGTTATGAATGCGCTGACGAATCTGCTCAAGGTCCAGATCCAGAAAGACGATGACCGATTCTTTAGCAAGATGTTTCATGGCGGCTTCGCTGTAAACGGCTGAGCCCCCGGTGGCAATGATGTGCCGTTTAAGATTAACTTTGAGCAGTTCTGCTTCTTCAATGTCTCGAAGAGACATATAGCCTGATCCGTCAACAATATCCTGCAGGGTTTTCTGTTGGCTGATCTGGATCAGTACATCGGTATCCAGAAAGCCAAAGGCCAGATCTTTGGCCAGAATAATACCAATAGTACTTTTTCCAGCGC
This sequence comes from Endozoicomonas sp. ALD068, assembly GCF_049310145.1. Lineage (NCBI taxonomy): Bacteria > Pseudomonadati > Pseudomonadota > Gammaproteobacteria > Oceanospirillales > Endozoicomonadaceae > Endozoicomonas > Endozoicomonas sp. ALD068. The sequence continues at coordinate 3,241,380 of NZ_JBLYNU010000004.1, read as the reverse complement.
CTGGCATACCGATCAGTGTGATGTTGTTTTTCATTGTTAGCGTCACCCGTGACTGCTTTCCAGAGTTTAGTGGCCTATTTTCAAACACCTGAATGCTCAACTGCAAGTCCTCTGTTGAAGGCATGTGTCTTATCTACCAGAGTTCGGCTGGCTCCGAAATCACGCGGCTGCTAAGATATCACTCCTGAGATTTTATCCATCTTCGATCCATCTATTTTGAGCAATCCATGAGTAAATCATTAAGAGACCAGCTGATGGGCGCTGGTCTGGCAACCAAACAACAGGCATTGAAAGCCAAATCCAGTAATAAGAAAAAGAAGAAGCAGGCTGCCAAGACTGGTGAGCTGACCGATCAGGAAAAACGCCGTATTGAACTGGAAAAGCAGAAAGCCGACCAGATAGAACGTGATCGTGAGCTCAATCGCAAACTGGAGGAAGAACGTCAGAAAAAGGCGCTTGCTGCACAGGTTTGTCAGCTCATTGAGATGAACACTATTCCCCGGGAAGTCGGTGATGTGGGTTATAACTTTGTGGTGGATGGCAAGGTTAAAAAGATCTATGTCTCTGAAGACATGCAAAACAGACTGAGTCGGGGGCTTTATGCGATCGGTATTCTGAGTCAGGCAGACGAAGAAGAATATCGGGTGATTCCCGCAACAGTGGCCAGAAAGATTGAAGAGCGTCAACCTGCTGCTGTGGTTGTTCAGTCTGAAAGTCAGAGCGAGCTGACCCAAGAAGAGCAGGAGTGGTACGCGGATTATGAAATTCCGGACGATTTGATGTGGTGAAGCACTGGGGGCGTTCAGGCCCCCTTACTGACGCAACTGACTACTCAGTGGTGGCAATGACTTCAATTTCTACCTTCACATCTTTGGGCAGGCGAGCCACTTCTACCAAACTGCGAGCAGGGAAAGGGAAGGTAAAGTACTGCTTGTAAACTTCATTGATATCAGTGAAGTCATTCATATCTTTTACGAACACCGTCGCTTTCTTGACCTTATTCAGGCTGCTGCCTGCGGCTTCCAGAACAGACTTTAGATTTTTCAGACACTGATGAGCCTGTTCTTTGGTGTCTTCAGACATTACTCCGGTCTCAGGCTCAATGGGCAGCTGGCCGGAGGTGAAAATCAGGTTGCCAAACTGAATCCCCTGGGAGTATGGGCCAATGGCAGGTGGTGCATCCGGGGTTTCAATGACTTTGTGCATAATACTTAAGTTATCTGGGGCGGTTTACCAATTTTAGTTTGCGGATTCTAATCACCTGTCAGGGCTTTGTCATCGTAGTGAGGGGGGGTAACTGGCCGATTCAGGTACAATTACTTAACAGGAATATCCAGACCACCTTCTTTGAGGTACTTGATCACTTCTTTGTAACGCTTTTCGACGGAAGCATCTTTCAAACTTCCGAACCAGAATCTCCAGACAGTACTGCCAGCAGCATCCGCCGCCTGAGTACCATTAGTGCTAAAGAAGAGCGTGTTTCCTCGTTTAGTGGTCAGTAAGTAGGAGGCGCCTACTATTTCATCAGGCATTTCAGTGCAGGTCATCTCTTTGTCACGGAGACTGGAATTGGCAGTGTTATTAACCTCTTTTTTATAAATCTGCTGTTCCTCGGGCGAGCGTTTATCCAGACCGCCTTTGGTGTACGCCACATAAAGCTCCACAGGTGAACCTTTCTGCGCCATTCTGCGCAGGGTGAAAGTCCTGTCCTGAATGGTTTTAACCCGGTGCGGGTCATCCTGCATGGAAGCTGACATGGTTTGTCTGAGTGCTTTGCCCACAGGATTGCATAGCGGGGTGGTCGGTTTGCGGGTGTGGATAATCGCTATTGCATGACTGAGGAGGGCTTCATCAAGCATATTCATCAAGCTCTGCTCAAAGGTTTTCTGAAAACTGACAGCTATTGGGCGTGTGAACTCATCACTGCCGACAACCTGAACTTCAGGTGTGAGCATGAGGGGGCTGATGACCAGGCTTGCGATGTTGGTCTTGATACTGCTGGCAAGCTCTTCGTCACTGATTATTGTGCTGGAGATGTCCGTAAGCACAGTCATTTTCAGTTCATTGACATCCAGCTTTTCCAGCTCTGCATTGCTTATTTTCGATGCAGGCTCGGTCTCTTCAGACTCGGAGGCATTAGCTTTGGCCAACCAGAATGCCAGAATCAGAAAAACAATATTCCAGATGGTCTTGCTGGTAAAAAGCGGTTTTGAGTGTGAAGGCTTTGCCGTGAGCTGCAAAATAATATCCCTGTACGCTGTTCATCAGTAGCTCACTTAAAATAGTCAATATTCCGGTTTCTGTCAGCGAAGAGCTTTCAGTATCAGTTGAATGATCTGGCTCTGATACTTTTTCCTGTGAAGCAACAGAGAGAGGGTTCTTTTCATGGTGATTCCGGAGGTTTTGACAGCAACCAGTTCGCCCAGCTCCAGTTCATGGCTGACGCAAAGCCGGGACAGGCAGCCGATGCCCTGACCGTACTGTACCAGCTTTTTGATGGCTTCTGACTGGTTTAGTTCCATCTTGATAGGCAGGTCAGTCAGCTTTTGGCTCAGATGTTGATCAAAAATATTTCGGGTGCCAGAGCCCGGTTCCCTGAGAATCCACTGCTGGTGATTGAGTTCTTCCAGTGAGATTTCCCCCCGTTTAGCTATAGGGTTGTCAGGGCTGCAGATGACCAGCAGTTCATCTTCTTTCCAGGGGATGACGTCAATATCTTCATGCTGGCAGGGACCCTCTACACAGCCAATATCCAGGTCAAAACTGGTTACCCGCTTGATGATGGTCTCGGTATTACGGATATCCATGTTAAAGCTGATCCTGGGAAAGTCTGCACTGAACCGGGCCAGAATATCGGGTAACAAATAGTTGCCAATTGTGGTACTTGCACCGATTCGAAGATGACCCGATTCGGTGTTTTGCAGATCTCTAAACAGAGTTTCTATTTCAGACGTCCGATCCAGTAACTCGGAGGCCAGAGGCATGAGTAGCTCGCCCTGGTGATTGATCAGGAGCTTGTTGCCAGTGCGGTCAAAAAGCTGGCAGCCCAGCTGATTCTCCAGCTCGGCAAGGGCCATGCTGGTAGCGGGTTGAGAAAGGCTAAGCTGTTGGGCAGCCAGGCGAACCTGTCCGAGACTTGCGACAGCCCGGAATGTCTTGAGCTGTTTCAGTGTGATGTGCATGTTGAGGTTCTGATTAGGGTAACGCTTGTATTTTAAACTGGTTGAGCACAATACTGAATTTTAAGATGTCTGATTGTCTTCACCTTTACGTCTTTGTAACCTATGGAGTTAACGGCTGATGTAAGCTCTGCACCAGTCTCCTGGTTGAGCTGTCAATTCCTCGGTGGGATGCTATTTTTCCTTGGTACCTCAGGCGCAATTGTTCTTCCTGGTCTACCCGAATCGACATAATCCTGATGTCTCATTGAATCGTTTTCAGAGGTTTTGATATGCATGAAACCGGCCTTGCTACACAGGTCCTGATACTGGCTGCTCTGCTGCTGCTTGCCACCAGCTCAGCCATATTACTAAAAAAATTGCGGTTTCCTTATACCATTGGTCTGGTAGTAATCGGCATGGCTCTGGGAATTCTGGCGCAATACACTGACGTATTGGGGCCCTTATTAAAGGTCGAACTGTCCCATGATCTGATCATGTATATCCTGCTTCCGGTGTTGATATTTGATGCGGCTATCAACATAAAGCCTCCATATCTGTTTCGTGAGATGACTTCGGTGTTGAATCTGGCCATATTTGGCGTAATCCTTTCTATGCTGGTGGTTGGGGTCATCATGAATGTGCTGACTCCTCTCAGTCTCGCTGGAGCTATGCTGTTCGGGGCGCTGATTTCTGCAACGGACCCCGTTGCCGTTATTGCCCTGTTCAAGGAAGTTGGAGCGCCGGCTCGAATGTCTATGCTGATGGATGCAGAGAGTCTGTTTAATGATGCCACAGCAATTGTTATCTTCGGGATTGTCCTGGCGGTTATTCAGGCCGGTGGCGGCCTCGGCGTCGGTGTTCTGTTCGACGGAGTCTGGTCATTTATCGAAATCTTCTTTGGCGGAATACTGGTTGGTTTGGTCATGGGTATCGGTATGGACTGGCTATTGAAGCTGGGCAGAAACGAGCCCTTTGTGCAGATTGCTCATACCACTATCCTGGCGTATAGCAGCTTTATCGTTGCTGACCACGTTCTGGGAGTATCCGGTGTTATGTCAACTATTGCTGCGGGTATCGTTACTCGATCCAATTCAGGAAAAGTATTGTCTCAACAGGTGCGCAGCTTTATTACGCCTTTTTGGGAGTTTGTGGCCTTTATTGCTAACAGCCTGATTTTCCTGCTTTTGGGGATGAAAGAAAACCTGTTATTCAGAAATCTGGACCACTTACAGTACTATTACCCTTACCTGTTGATCGCCATTGCTTCTGTTTTGATTGGTCGTTTGGTCGTCGTCTATCTGCTCCTGCCCATATCTAACCGCCTGCCGGTGGGGCGTCCGGTGGATAACAAAATCAAAGCCATTATGTTTTGGGGTGGTTTGAGAGGTGTAGTGCCTGTTGCACTGATGCTGTCGATTCCTGACAGTATTCCCGAGAAAAAACTGATTATGGACATGACTCTGGCTGTGATTTTGTTCTCTCTTCTGGTTCAGGGCACTACAGTAAACTGGCTGATGAGAAAGCTGGGTGTCAATCAACACTACATCATAGTTAGAGAAGCTATGAAAAAGCTGGGGGGATAACCCTTTTAATGATTCATCGTGAAAGCGGTAATAAGCAGTCAAATAAAATTGCAACAATCGCAAAATCAATTACGCCAGGCACAAGATAAATCGTCAAAAGGTGAATTTATCTTGTGGGGTTCAACTACAAAGCTAGCCAAGATAGAAGGCGTAACCAGCCAAACTATGAGGCGCAAGATCGAAAGCGGTCACTACGAAAAAGTGAAGCAAACCAGTTGTGGTCACTTCCGCATATTCATTAGCCAGTAAAGGAAGATATGCTATGCAAGAGTCAGTTCTGGAAAGCAAAAATCCAGCATTGATACGCAAAAGCGTATCTTACTCAAAGAGCACCCTGATGCAGAATTTATCAGCGACATTGCCAGTGCTTTCAACTTTAAGCGAAAAGGACTGCAAACCATTCTGGAATCAGCGGTGTGCGAAAATCCAACCCATATTGTGGTTGCCACAAAAGATAGTCTTGCCCGATCAGGGTTTGGACTCATCAAGTGGCTTGTTGAATTATCGGGAGGACACATCGAGGTTTTGGATGACCCGGATAACGCCAGTGAGTCATTCGACACCCAAGAGCTTATCGGTTTCATTACCTCATTCTGCAATAGCCACTACGGGAAGCGATCTGCTAAAAGACGCAAAGAGAGTAGCGTCAAAAAAGATCAGGTTTTACCCAGAGAATAAGCAAGCCTATCACGATGCCCTGATACTCTATCGCAGGTCGTACAACCTTGCTGTTGAGCGTTTCCGCAACGATGACTATAAAGATGCCAGCGGAAAATTCATCAACATGCGACCCGCCATTAAAGCTCAAGTGGAGCAGGAGCAAAAAGAAAGTGGCAGGGCTTATAACTCGATTGTTTCTGATAATGGAACACTGGCGGCAGCGGCTACATTCAAAGCGGTCTGCAAGCACAACAAGAAGCTCAAGGGAGCTAAAGAGGGCTTTGCAGAAATCAGTTTCAAAAGCCGCAAAGGTAGCAGGCACTCACTCTCTATTGACCGTTTGCCAAAGGGGTTAAATCCCTGCGTACAGGCTCTTGGCAAGATTCACCTGACAGAAGATGTGCCAGCAGAAGCGATTGGCAAGTCTTGTGTCATAACCTACGACAAAGGTCGCTGGTTCATTCAGGTTCAACAACATATTGAGCTAAATCCCGAAATCCAAGGGAAGGTTAGATGCGTTGGAGTTGACCCCGGAGTTCGCACCTTTGCCACTTGCTACAGCGAAAAAGAGGCATTGATAGCGGGTGATAAGGTTGCAAAAACAAAGCTGTTCCCACTGATGAAGCAAGTGGACAGCTTGATCAGTCAAAAGCAAAAAATCCTGAACACGCAGAAAGGCGTTAAGTTCCCCGACATGCCCCAGTGGGCAAGAGATCGGATTATTCATTTCAACAGGGAAATTGACCGGCTGAAATGCAAAAAGGATGACATTGTTCTTGATCTGCATAACCGGCTGGCGTTCGAGTTGGTGTCGAACTACGACGTTGTATTTTTGCCAACCTTTGAGGCAAGAGGTATGGTCACACGCAAAGATAAGAAGGTTCGCACCATTCGCCGTAACACCTGCCGCCAGATGCTTGACCTCAATCACTACCCATTCAAAAAGCGGCTTAAGTGGTACGCAAAAAAGTATGGAAAGCATGTAGTTGATTGCAACGAAGCCTATACATCCAAGACTCAATCATGGAACGGGACCATTGACGAAAAATTAGGTTCTTCCAAAATTATTAAGGGTGAGGGCTTCACCGTTGATCGTGACATCAACGGTGCCAGAAATGTCTTTCTCAAGTGTTTGACAAGGTAGCTTGAACCTTATCCATAACAGCGAGTGTTGCGCTCGTTGCGGATTTAATCAAGAGCAACGCTAATGAACGGATTGTTGGCCTCAAGTATTAACCGGTCGTTGATTCGTTGTCGATGCGGCCCTGCAGGGTGTAGACTAGCGGCCACTTAAAACTTTACTCATTAGTAGATCATGACTGTTCGTACTCGCGTAGCTCCCTCACCTACCGGCGATCCCCATGTGGGAACGGCCTATATTGCCCTGTTTAATATGGCTTTCGCCAAAAGTCAGGGTGGGCAGTTTCTGCTTCGCATAGAAGACACTGATCAGGCGCGAAGTACCGCTGAATCTGAACAGCAGATTCTCGACTCTTTGCGCTGGCTGGGGCTGAACTGGGATGAAGGCCCTGATGTGGGCGGTCCTCATGGCCCTTATCGTCAAAGTGAAAGACGTGAAATTTACGACGAGCACGCGCAAGCGCTGCTTGATAAAGGGCATGCTTTTCGTTGCTTCTGCAGCGCTGAGCGTCTGGATGCCCTGAGAGCAGAGCAGGCTGAAACCAAACAGGGCTCAGGTTATGATGGTCACTGTCTGCATTTGTCTGAAGAAGAAGTGCAGAGCAAGATGGCTGCAGGCGAGCCCCATGTTATTCGCATGAAGGTACCTTCTCAAGGCAGTAGCAAAGTAGAAGATATGTTGCGTGGCACCATCGAAATTGAATGGTCTCAGGTGGATATGCAGGTTCTGGTTAAAGCAGACGGTATGCCTACTTACCATCTGGCTAATGTGGTCGACGATCACCTGATGGGTATTACTCATGTCATCAGGGGTGAAGAGTGGATCAGTTCTGCACCCAAGCACCAGCTGCTTTATCAATACTTTGAGTGGGAAATGCCAAAGCTCTGCCACATGCCACTGCTGCGAAATCCGGACAAGAGCAAGCTATCCAAACGCAAGAATCCAACCAGTATTACCTATTATCGGGATGCCGGCTACCTGCCAGAAGCGCTGCTGAATTACCTGGCTCGTATGGGTTGGTCGATGCCGGATGAGCGCGAGAAGTTTAACCTGGAAGAGATGGTTGAAAACTTTGACATCCAGCGTATTTCCCTGGGTGGTCCGATTTTTGACCAGGAAAAACTGTCGTGGCTGAACGCCAGTTGGATTCGTGAGGATCTGAGCACCGAGCAGTTTGCCGATCGCCTTCATAAATGGTTGCTCAACAGCGACTACATTATGAAGTTCCTGCCTTTCGCCCAGGGGCGTGTCGAAACTCTGGCTGACTTTGCTCCCATGGCCAGCTTTATGTTCTCTGGCATGTTAGAGCTGTCAGAAGAAGACTTTATACATAAAAAGCTTGCGTTGGCTGAGGTAAAGAAAGTGCTACAGTTCACCCTTTGGAGACTGGAGCAGCTCAGGCAGTGGAACAAAGAAAATATCTTTGCTGAAGTGAAAACCCTTGCCGGGGAGATGGGATTGAAGCTGGGAGATTTTAATCCTCCAATCTTTATCGCCATTGCCGGGACACCGAACTCCTGGTCGGTAATGGATTCTATGGCCATTCTCGGTGCCGACATGACTCGAGCCCGTCTTCGCCATGCGGTCGATGTTCTGGGTGGATTGTCCAAGAAAGAAACCAAGCGTTTTGAAAAAGAGTTCAGGGTACTGGGAGCTGGGTCTGAGTAAACCTGACTCATCCCTCACTATAGAAAAGGCTGGATTTTTCCGGCTTTTTCTTTATCAGGGGTTGAAGCTTTGTTTAAAGCCTGAGCGGTAAAGCGTCCAGCGATCAAAAACTATATAACTATCTGCTTCAATTAAACATTTTTTCATAAGTGAGCTTGACAGGTCAGGGGGGCATCCATATCATTCGCCCTGCGTTTCGGGGCAGCCAAACATCTTTTCAGGAAGGGTAGGGTGAGCCGGAGTGTTAAGGAGTATTTTGGGGCTATAGCTCAGCTGGGAGAGCGCAACACTGGCAGTGTTGAGGTCAGCGGTTCGATCCCGCTTAGCTCCACCAAATTTTCAAAGCCAGACGTTTTGTTCGTCATGGGCGTTTGAATAAAAAATTGTGTCCCGTTCGTCTAGTGGCCTAGGACACTGCCCTTTCACGGCAGTAACAGGGGTTCGAGTCCCCTACGGGATGCCATTTTCAAAGTCGGTGAATAGTATTTTTACTGATTGTTCTGACCGGCTAAGTCATTAGACTGCGTCGCTCAGTTCATTGTTGAATGCACTGATTAAGCGGGAATAGCTCAGTTGGTAGAGCACAACCTTGCCAAGGTTGGGGCGCCTCACAGTTAAAGAGTGAGTCTCGTTTCCTGCTCCGGACTTTGAAGAAGTCCTAAATAATCTTCATTGCGGGAATAGCTCAGTTGGTAGAGCACAACCTTGCCAAGGTTGGGGTCGCCTCAGAGTTAAAGAGTGAGTCTCGTTTCCTGCTCCGGACTTTGAAGAAGTCCTAAATTATCTTCATTGCGGGAATAGCTCAGTTGGTAGAGCACAACCTTGCCAAGGTTGGGGTCGCCTCAGAGTTAAAGAGTGAGTCTCGTTTCCTGCTCCGGACTTTGAAGAAGTCCTAAATAATCTTCATTGCGGGAATAGCTCAGTTGGTAGAGCACAACCTTGCCAAGGTTGGGGTCGCGAGTTCGAGTCTCGTTTCCCGCTCCAAATTAAAGGCTGTATGCGCAAGCATATAGACACAAAAGATTGTGTCCCGTTCGTCTAGTGGCCTAGGACACTGCCCTTTCACGGCAGTAACAGGGGTTCGAGTCCCCTACGGGATGCCATTTAAAATGCGGGAATAGCTCAGTTGGTAGAGCACAACCTTGCCAAGGTTGGGGTCGCGAGTTCGAGTCTCGTTTCCCGCTCCAGATTAAAGGCTGTATGCACAAGCATACAGACACAAAAGATTGTGTCCCGTTCGTCTAGTGGCCTAGGACACTGCCCTTTCACGGCAGTAACAGGGGTTCGAGTCCCCTACGGGATGCCATTTAAAATGCGGGAATAGCTCAGTTGGTAGAGCACAACCTTGCCAAGGTTGGGGTCGCGAGTTCGAGTCTCGTTTCCCGCTCCAAATTAAAGGCTGTATGCACAAGCATATAGACACAAAAGATTATGTCCCGTTCGTCTAGTGGCCTAGGACACTGCCCTTTCACGGCAGTAACAGGGGTTCGAGTCCCCTACGGGATGCCAATTGGGGCTATAGCTCAGCTGGGAGAGCGCAACACTGGCAGTGTTGAGGTCAGCGGTTCGATCCCGCTTAGCTCCACCATAATAATGCTTCATAAAAAAAACAGTCATTTGACTGTTTTTTTTATGTCTTTATAAAGTTCGATTGAGCTCTTAATGAATTTGCTTTTTGACAAAATCGCCGTAAACCCTCCGCACGGCGGGGAGTGTCACAGACCTCGGTAGTATCTACTACTTGATCATTGAGAAAATAACTGCATAATACTCATCAGATTTTGGGGCTATAGCTCAGCTGGGAGAGCGCAACACTGGCAGTGTTGAGGTCAGCGGTTCGATCCCGCTTAGCTCCACCAATTTAACACTTTCCTGGTGTTAGCTAAATATTGTGTCCCGTTCGTCTAGTGGCCTAGGACACTGCCCTTTCACGGCAGTAACAGGGGTTCGAGTCCCCTACGGGATGCCATTTATCTTTGAAGTGATGAATAAATTGAGATGATCGAAAAGATAATTCAATCATTCGTTGCTGCAATACAATTCCTTTCCCTGGCACCGATTCCCTTCTTAATTATTAAATGTGCAGAATGCTTTTCATCAGTCTGTTTGTCCAGGTCGGTCAGCCAGAAAGTGAATTGTCTGGCTGATGCAGGCTGAATCAACCAGACAGAAATGTCAGAGCATATAAAGGCCAATTACAAAGAGAATACCGGGTACGAAGAAGCCTACCAAAGCACCGGATTCCCTGTCGCCCCAATGTTTGTCGGAAATCTCTCCCATCAGGTAGGTAGCGGCAATCCATGCCACCAGGCAGAAAGCCACGATGATCCATCCGGTGGTCGACATTTCTTCAAGAATTCGATGTAAATTGAACATTACAGCCTCTCTGTTAATTGTGCTTTTGAACACACACCCCCTTCTTAACACTAGTCCAGCTTAGACGGGCTTCGGGAAAGTGCACGGTTAGCCTTATAATTAGTTAGAGTGACTTTAGAGACATAAGTTCCCCTTGGAGTCTCTGAACTTGTATATAAACTGGCTCTGATGGTGATAATAACGGCAGTGGCTACGTACTCTGCTGCGAACTGCTACTAACTTAGGGCTGTATCAAGCTGTATCTAAATGAGTGCAAGTATGTTTAAAGTTGTTGAGATGCCGGAGGATAAAGCCAGCTTTTATCGAATATTGGTGGCTCAGGCAAAGGCATTGACTGAGGGTGAAATGGATGCACTAGCCAATCTCGCCAATGTTGCCAGCCTGCTGTTTACGACCATGGCAGAGGTAAATTGGGCCGGGTTTTATATCGTCCGGGGCAATGAGCTGGTACTGGGGCCGTTTATGGGTAATCCTGCTTGTGTTCGCATCCCGTTTGGCCGGGGCGTCTGTGGTACTGCTGCCCGGGACCAAACCACCCAGCTAGTGGCTGATGTGACTGCATTTCCTGGTCATATTGCCTGTGATTCAGCCAGTCAGAGCGAGATCGTGATTCCGTTGTCTAAAGGGGGTGAGGTGAAAGCGGTTCTGGACATCGACAGTCCGATCACTTCCCGTTTTGATGAAGAAGACCAAAAAGGTCTGGAGGCCTTGGCAGAATTGCTGGAAGAAAGGGTTCAATTCGACCAGCTTTGCTACTGAGGTCTATCCTCTTGATTAAAACCGCAACGAGCGCAACACTCGCTGTTATGGCTAAGGTTCAAGCTACCTTGTCAAACACTTAAGAAAGACATTTCTGGCACCGTTGATATCACGATCAACGGTGAAGCCCTCACCCTTAATAATTTTGGAAGAACCTAATTTTTCGTCAATGGTCCCGTTCCATGATTGAGTCTTGAATGTATAGGCTTCGTTGCAATCAACTACATGCTTTCCATACTTTTTGGCGTACCACTTAAGCCGCTTTTTGAATTGGTAGTGATTGAGGTCAAGCATCTGGCGGCAGGTGTTACGGCGAATGGTGCGAACCTTCTTATCTTTGCGTGTGACCATACCTCTTGTCTCAAAGGTTGGCAAAAATACAACGTCGTAGTTCGACACCAACTCGAACGCCAGCCGGTTATGCAGATCAAGAACAATGTCATCCTTTTTGCATTTCAGCCGGTCAATTTCCCTGTTGAAATGAATAATCCGATCTCTTGCCCATTGGGGCATATCGGGGAACTCAACGCCCTTCTGAGTGTTCAGGATTTTTTGCTTTTGACTGATCAAGCTGTCCACTTGCTTCATCAGTGGGAACAGCTTTGTTTTTGCAACGTTATTACCCGCTATCAACGCCTCTTTTTCGCTGTAGCAAGTGGCAAAGGTGCGAACTCCGGGGTCAACTCCAACGCATCTAACCTTCCCTTGGATTTCGGGATTTAGCTCAATATGTTGTTGAACCTGAATGAACCAGCGACCTTTGTCGTAGGTTATGACACAAGACTTGCCAATCGCTTCTGTTGGCAGATCTTCTGTCAGGTGAATCTTGCCAAGAGCCTCTACGCAGGGATTTAATCCCTTTGGCAAACGGTCAATAGAGAATGAGTGCCTGCTACCTTTGCGGCTTTTGAAACTGATTTCTGCAAAGCCCTCTTTAGCTCCCTTGAGCTTCTTGTTGTGCTTGCAGACCGCTTTGAATGTGGTCGCTGCCGCCAGTGTTCCATTATCAGAAACAATCGAGTTATAAGCCCTGCCACTTTCTTTTTGCTCCTGCTCCACTTGAGCTTTAATGGCGGGTCGCATGTTGATGAATTTTCCGCTGGCATCTTTATAGTCATCATTGCGGAAACGCTCAACAGCAAGGTTGTACGACCTGCGATAGAGTATCAGGGCATCGTGATAGGCTTGCTCATTCTCTGGGTAAAACCTGATCTTTTTTGACGCTACTATCTTTGCGTCCTTTGCGTCTTTTAGCAGATCGCTTCCCGTAGTGGCTATTGCAGAATGAGGTAATGAAACCGATAAGCTCTTGGGTGTCGAATGGCTCACAGGCGTTATCCGGGTCATCCAAAACTTCGATTTGTCCTCCCGATAATTCAACAAGCCACTTGATAAGTTCAAATCCTGATCGGGCAAGGCGATCTTTTGTGGCAACCACAATATGGGTTGGATTTCCGCACACCGCTGATTCCAGAATGGTTTGCAGTCCTTTTCGCTTAAAGTTGAAAGCACTGGCAATATCGCTGATAAATTCTGCGTCAGGATGTTTTTGGAGTAAGATATGCTTTTGCGTGTCAATGCTGGATTTTTGCTCTCCAGAACTGACTCTTGCATAGCATATCTTCCTTTACTGGCTAATGAATATGCGGAAGTGACCACCACTGGTTTGCTTCACTTTTTCGTAGTGACCGCTTTCGATCTTGCGCCTTATAGTTTGGCTGGTTACGCTTTCAATCTTGGCTAGCTTTGTAGCTGAAACCCACAAGATAAATTTACCTTTTAATGATTTATCTTGTGTCTAGCGTAATTGATTTTGCGATTGTTGCAATTTTATTTGACTGTTCCGAAACCTCATTGCTCAACACCGGGGTTTTGGAACACATGTCAAGTTTGTCGTCTACCCACATCACCAAGTCCAATGGGTAAGATGGTGTGCTTCATCTTTTTCAGGGAGGAGAAACAGTGTCTACCTGGATCTGGCTGACTTTGATGGCCGCTGTTGCTCAGGCATTTCGCACGGCATGTCAAAAAACACTTTCTGAGCGAGTCAGTGTCTGGGGGACCACATTTTCCCGATATGTTTTCTCACTTCCCCTGGTTTGGGTTTATTTGTATCTGCAACTGCACTGGCAGGATTCTGAGCTGCCTGAAATCTCTTCCACTTTCCTGCTCTACAGTTTCGGCGCCGGATTGGCTCAAATCGCTGCTACGGTTGTTATCGTCAAGCTCTTTCACCTGAGAAACTTTGCGATTGGGGTTATTTATTCCAAGTCTGAGACGGTTCTGGTGGCTGTGTTGGGTGCCATTATTTTTTCCCAGATGCTCAGCTGGGCGGGCTGGATCAGTGTTTTGTTGGGGACGGTTGGGTTGATCTTTTTGAACCCGCCCGGGCAGCAAGGATGGCGATCCCTGTTTTCGGTATCTGCTGCGTTTGGCCTCGGCGCAGGGTTCCTTCTGGCTTTGACCACCCTTTGGGTCAGACAGGCGAGTTTGTCGCTGGATGATGATCCGCTCGTGGCTTCGGCCTATACACTGACTGTCACAGTTCTTATGCAAACGGTGCTTTTGGGTGGCTTTATCTGGTTAAAAGAGCCTCAGACTCTGGGAAAGCTCATTCAGCAATGGAAGTTAAGTGGCGCTGTCGGGCTTCTCAGTCTGCTGGGGTCCATCGGCTGGTTTACAGCTTTCAGTCTGCAAAACCCGGCCCTGGTCAAAACCTTGGGGCAGGTTGAATTCTTCTTCACGCTGATTATCTCCAGTCGTCTGTTCAGGGAAAAACATTCGCCTCGTGAATATTGTGGTATGGCTCTGATTCTGAGTAGTGTCATTCTGCTACTCTGGCTTGCCTGATTTATTAAGGGATAGGGCTAAAGGTCGATAAAACGGTTATTAAGCTATCAGAGGCTTTTTTCAAATGACCGCTCTCCGATCTTCCTTTCTGATCCTGTTACTCATCCTCAGTCGTGCCTCCAGGGCAGAATTTGTTGAATTACCGAAGGTGCCGGACTTCTCTGAACTGCAAACCTATGAAGAGGCCATACACCAGCTATTTCAGGGTAAAGGTAAAAACTTTAAAGAAATCATAACCGCCGGTGGCGAGCTCGATCGGGCTTACACCGTTTTGTTTGATGGTACTGAATGGTTTGTCAAAATCTTTCGAGAAGATTGTTATGGATGTGAATTGATACGCTTTGAGTCTGAATGGCTGCTGAAAAAGAAGCTTTCGCTTTACCTCTGGTTGGTCAGGGTGAATGCTGAACTGGTACTCCCGGATCGTGCTGCTACTTTCATGCTCAATCAAAAGCAGCATTACATCCTGAGTTATCCTCTGGTTCCGGGCAGGAACTTGAGTGACATTTACAATCAACAGTATCTTGCTTCACATTATGCCTATTTCTTCCCGGAATGGCTGCAACTGTTCTATCAACAGTATCTTGCCTCAGATCATGCCCTGAATACCAAACAGAAAATTTTGCTGAGAAAAGCTTTTTACCGTTATGGGCAGGTATTGGCTCTGGCTCATTTAGATCCAAGACGGCCCGCCAAAAATATTGCCGAAATGTTGAGCCGGATGGTTCGGTTACACCTTCCGGACCGAAATGGAAATAATGAAATCTATGACCAGGAATCTGATCGAATCTACCTGGTGGACCTGGCGGAGACCATTGGCGAATTTGGTGAGCCAGCCTATGTGCATGAAGATCTTGAGGAAGTGGTGGGAAGTTTGGCTGAAATGGCCTCTGATGCTCAGACCAGGAAGGGGTTTTATTGTGGGGTTGCCTATGACTGCATAGTGAATCCGCTCAGGCAGTTTGCTCTGGGTTATGCAAGCAGTCTGCCTCTCTACAATCGCAAAATGGTAATCACCATGATAGGGGAGGCGATGGTGGGTTATCTGCAGAAAGAATGTCTTGGTGAAATGCAGGGAGACCGCTTTTGTCATGCCGTGGAAACTATTGAACAGCAGTTTCTCAGTGATCAGAGCTAAAGGTTCAGGAGTAAGCAGCCAGTAAACTGGCTGCGAAAGTATCAGTGGCCCAGCATATCAGCCTTGAGGTCAGCGTCGGCAGGTTGATCTCCCAGCCAGACACCCAGTAGAGCTTTGCTGAAGTCATCACCTTCGATGGTAGCCAGCTTTTTCCCATTCTTATAGACATTAACGCCCTTGCCGGGGGTGATAAACATTACGAAGTTATCACCCTTAACAATCTCGTCTTTGAAAACATCGATAAAGGCGGTCAGTCGATCTTCGAGAGGTGCGATCTGGCCACCGGTCGACTTCTCAAATCCTTCATTAACGGCTTCAGTGAGTTTTTCAGAAGTGATCAGCGTGGAGGTGATGAACAGCTGAATGGCTACAGGCGTTGTGCTGTTCAAGACACTGCTGGCTTCACTGGCTTTTTCCGTGGTGAAGAGCGAGCCTACGTACAGATCAACAAAAAATTTGGAGCGGACACCTGCACCATTGAGTTTCAGAGTCTGGTTTTCCAGGGTTAGCGTTTCTGGAACATTTACACCATCTAGCTCAATGGCCTGAACGTTCAGGCTCATTACAAGCGCTGAAACAAAGAGGAGTATTTTTTTCACAGATCTCTCCTGAAGGGAATGACGAAATGAAGAGCTAAATATACGCTAACCGACGAATAACTGTGAAAAAAACAAATGTATTAATTGGTAAAGAAAAGAAAATGAAAAGAGACTGATCATAACCAAAGGTTGGAAAGTTGACCTGCTGGTGTAGGTATTCACCGGGGGTTGGCAGAACAAACCTCCCCTGTATAATGCGCCTCCACTGAATGGTGCATGGCTCTCAAAGAGCACGCAAGGATCCATTGCAACAGCGTTTAAAACGGTGATTGACAATCGGATCGAACAGCGTAGAATGCACCGCCGCTGAGACAGAAACGCAACGCTCACTGAGTGAACGAATGCGGTCTTGGTAAGTTGAAAAGTGACTTAGAAAACAAGCACTTGACAACAAAAACGGTCGCGGTAAGATAGCGGCCTCGCTGAACAGCGCTGACCGCTGAAT
>NZ_JBLYNU010000004.1:0-3222500 GCF_049310145.1 Endozoicomonas sp. ALD068 | reverse complement strand
AAATGTTGTCTGAACCGTCTTTTCGGAGACAAGGGGGGACCATCCTCCAAGGCTAAATACTCCTGACTGACCGATAGTGAACCAGTACCGTGAGGGAAAGGCGAAAAGAACCCCGTTGAGGGGAGTGAAATAGAACCTGAAACCGTGTACGTACAAGCAGTGGGAGTCAGTGGTCAGTTGTCAGTTGTCAGTTGCCAGTAGGCAAGCGACAGCAGATGACTGATTACCAGGTCGTCAAGTTGGAAAATACGGGCAGATTTGCAGAGGTGTTGAAATTGACGCTGAACAAAACTGACCACCGACAACTGACAACTGGCCACTGATGACTGCGTACCTTTTGTATAATGGGTCAGCGACTTATTTTCTGTGGCAAGGTTAACCGTATAGGGAAGCCGTAGCGAAAGCGAGTCTTAACAGGGCGTCCAGTCGCAGTGAATAGACCCGAAACCGGGCGATCTATCCATGAGCAGGTTGAAGATCAGGTAACACTGATTGGAGGACCGAACCCACTGTCGTTGAAAAGCCAGGGGATGACTTGTGGATAGGAGTGAAAGGCTAATCAAGCCCGGAGATAGCTGGTTCTCCTCGAAAGCTATTTAGGTAGCGCCTCGTGTCTCACCATCGGGGGTAGAGCACTGTTTGGGCTAGGGGGCCATCCCGGCTTACCAACCCCATGCAAACTCCGAATACCGATGAGTGCAATCACGGGAGACACACGGCGGGTGCTAACGTCCGTCGTGGAAAGGGAAACAACCCAGACCGTCAGCTAAGGTCCCAAAGTAATAGTTAAGTGGGAAACGATGTGAGAAGGCCCAGACAGCCAGGAGGTTGGCTTAGAAGCAGCCACCCTTTAAAGAAAGCGTAATAGCTCACTGGTCGAGTCGGCTCGCGCGGAAGATGTAACGGGGCTCAAACTATTCACCGAAGCTACGGGGTTCAGTTGTCAGTTTACAGTTGTCAGTTGGCAGTATGAGAAGTAAGTATGCAGCGATTTGAAGATTTAGAAGTATTTCAATGGGCCTATAAGCTTTCTTTGAAAGTTCACAAGCTCTCGCTGGAATTTCCGAGAATTGAACAAATGCATGGACTTGCTGATCAGATGCGCAGAGCCAGTAAAGGAATCTGTGCAAATATTGCTGAAGGACATGGGAAACTGATCATCTCAAAAGCAGAGTTTCGAAGGTTCATATTGATGGCTATCGGATCATCTGACGAAATGAGAGTTTGGTTAAGGTACTGCCTTGATCTCAATTACATTGACGATCAGCAATGGCAAGACCTCAAAACCGAATACAACCAAGTCAGTAAGATGTTGGTTAGTTTGCACAAGAGTTTTAAATAACTCAGTTCAAACTGACAACCGACAACTGCAAACTGACAACTGAACCGGTAGAGGAGCGTTCTGTAAGCCGTTGAAGGTTCACCGGAAGGTGGGCTGGAGGTATCAGAAGTGCGAATGCTGACATGAGTAACGATAAAGGGAGTGAGAGGCTCCCTCGCCGGAAGACCAAGGGTTCCTGCGCAACGCTAATCGGCGCAGGGTGAGTCGGCCCCTAAGGTGAGGTCGAAAGACGTAATCGATGGGAAACAGGTTAATATTCCTGTACCCCTTTTGACTGCGATGGAGTGACGGAGAAGGCTAGGCCGGCAGGGCGATGGTTGTCCCTGTTTAAGGTCGTAGGCTGTGGACCCAGGCAAATCCGGGTTCACAAAGCCGAGAACTGATGACGAACCCACCAAGGTGGGGAAGTGGTTGATGCCAGGCTTCCAGGAAAACCTTCTAAGCTTCAGGTCAAGAGGGACCGTACCCGAAACCGACACAGGTGGTCAGGTAGAGAATACCAAGGCGCTTGAGAGAACCTGGGTGAAGGAACTAGGCAAAATGGCACCGTAACTTCGGGAGAAGGTGCGCCAGCTTTGGTGATCGGGCTTGCCCCGTAAGCTGAGGCTGGTCGAAGATACCAGGTGGCTGCGACTGTTTATTAAAAACACAGCACTGTGCTAACACGTAAGTGGACGTATACGGTGTGACGCCTGCCCGGTGCTCGAAGGTTAATTGATGGGGTTATCTTCGGAGAAGCTCTTGATCGAAGCCCGAGTAAACGGCGGCCGTAACTATAACGGTCCTAAGGTAGCGAAATTCCTTGTCGGGTAAGTTCCGACCTGCACGAATGGCGTAACGATGGCCACGCTGTCTCCACCCAGGACTCAGTGAAATTGAAATCGCTGTTAAGATGCAGTGTATCCGCGGCTAGACGGAAAGACCCCGTGAACCTTTACTACAGCTTCACAGTGGATCTTGATGTTGCTTGTGTAGGATAGGTGGGAGGCTTTGAAGTGTGGACGCCAGTCTGCATGGAGCCAACCTTGAAATACCACCCTGGCAATATTGAGGTTCTAACCCAGGTCCTTTAGCAGGATCGGGGACATTGTGTGGTGGGTAGTTTGACTGGGGCGGTCTCCTCCCAAAGAGTAACGGAGGAGCACGAAGGTTGGCTAAGCACGGTCGGACATCGTGCGGTTAGTGTAATGGTACAAGCCAGCTTGACTGCGAGAGGTACATCTCGAGCAGGTACGAAAGTAGGTCATAGTGATCCGGTGGTTCTGAATGGAAGGGCCATCGCTCAACGGATAAAAGGTACTCCGGGGATAACAGGCTGATACCGCCCAAGAGTTCACATCGACGGCGGTGTTTGGCACCTCGATGTCGGCTCATCACATCCTGGGGCTGAAGCCGGTCCCAAGGGTATGGCTGTTCGCCATTTAAAGTGGTACGCGAGCTGGGTTTAGAACGTCGTGAGACAGTTCGGTCCCTATCTGCCGTGGACGTTGGAAGTTTGAGGAGAGCTGCTCCTAGTACGAGAGGACCGGAGTGGACGAACCACTGGTGTTCGGGTTGTGTCGCCAGACGCATTGCCCGGTAGCTAAGTTCGGACGGGATAACCGCTGAAAGCATCTAAGCGGGAAGCCCCCTTCAAGATGAGACTTCCCTGGCCGCAAGGCCCATAAGAGACGTTGAAGACTACGACGTTGATAGGCGGGATGTGTAAGCGTTGTGAGGCGTTGAGCTAACCCGTACTAATGACTCGAGAGGCTTGACCATATAACGCCAAAGCGATTTGCGCAGCGAAGCTGCCAGCAAAAGCTGGAAGCCTGAAGCTGGAAGCTTGAAGCCGTACACAGTGAACGAGAGTGTTGAGCAAGAATAGACGACACAGCTTAAAAGAGATTTGGATTCCAGAGCCTTAGTTTTCGAGAAACAGCTTCAAGCCTCCAGCTTCAAGCTTCCAGCTCGAGAGCCAACGGCTCGACCAGTTTTGCCTGGTGACCATAGAGCGTTGGAACCACCCGATCCCATCCCGAACTCGGAAGTGAAACGACACATCGCCGATGGTAGTGTGGGGCTTCCCCATGTGAGAGTAGGTCATCGCCAGGCATTGAATAAAGCAGAACCCCGGTTGAGAGATTGACCGGGGTTTTTGTTATTACTACTCATCGCACCCGGTCTCCCTGACCTTTCCCCGTCGCAGTCATCAAAATATATTTAAAATAATCCCGAAGAGTTAAGGATCGGATCATCTGGCTGTCTGTTCTGGCAAGCAGTTCAGGGGTGGACATATCAATCTGTCTGACTTGCGCAAGTCCGGTAAGGCCAGGCAACACATTATACACCCCGAGTTGTTCACGGGCTTCAATCAACTCTTGCTGATTAAAAAGATTAGGCCGTGGACCTACCAGACTCATATCGCCAACCAGAACATTCCATAGCTGTGGCAGTTCATCCAGCTTGGTTTTACGCAGGAATCGACCCAGTGGCGTAATGGATGAGGAAGGGACAAGATGACTGGCAACAGAGAAAGTATCCACTTGCATGGTACGGAACTTCACAAGCACAAACGGCTTTTTATAACGGCCAACCCGTTCCTGGCTGAACAGGGGAGAGCCGGTATCAAGAAGACCCATAATATAAATTACCAGAAGTAAAGGCGAGCTGAGAATTAGACCGAGTAGAGCCAGCAGGCAATCGAGGAAACGATACACTTCATTTTTTACCTGGAGAATAGGCCAAAACGGTAGCCCGAATACCCTGTTCGACAGGATAGGGCGGTTGCCAGCCTAAAAGGTGGATTGCCTTTGCAGGATCGACCCTGTAAATCACCAATCAGCTTGTCTGCATTTAAATCTGTAGACGATATGAGCTATTGTCTCGCAATATAATGTTTATTTTCTCATTCAGGATCGAATCATGAGTAAGGACGATTATTTAGATTATGGCCAACTTTCCAAGCTTGGTGAGGGTCACTGATAATAGAGAGTTGTGAAATCAAGTCGTGAGCATTCATGCTGAGGCCTTATCCTGATGTGTAGATATAAGACCATAGACGCATTAAAAAGAAAGCAAATATAAGCTACAGGCCAATAATTGAAGGGGCTTTCATGATTTTTCCATGGATGGGTAATAAACACCGCTTACCTATTGAGTCGGAACGTGAACAGGTGCTCAACGCGCTGCTAAGTATTACCCAGTGGGTTGAGATCTATTATCTCTGGCGGCCAAAATTACCAGACGAAGCTGATAATCACCTGGTAGAGCTGGCGATGGCTGGCGGTGCCAGCCATATCATCACGTGTGCCGAGCATGTCACACAGCTTGGGGGTGAAAGTCCCCTGTCCAGCCAGATGAGGGCGAAGGACTAGTGAAGCACAAGGTTTGTATCGTGAGGTGCAGGCTGAAGGCAGTGTGGAGCAAAACCGCGAGCCGACGAACAGAAATCAGATATGAGGCTGTTTGCGTGAGGACGAGTCAGCGTATGATGACGAAGTCCATACTCATCCGGACATTCAGGCAGTAGATCTGGCGGTTGTGCGGCGAAGGCGGTGTGACTTACCTCGGGAGGTCTGTGTGGTGTCTGATATTTCGGACTGAGGCCATCGTAAGGTGACTTGACCGCCACACAGAAGTCAGCAGATGGCATAGTAGCTGGCGTATGTCAGTGAAGGCCTGAACGGTACAGAGTGGTGAGTAGTTTCTGTTATTCGATACACTGGACGCAGACAAATCCAGCAAACACTGGAACTCATGCCAAGTGGTCACGGCGGAACCGGAGGCTGCAAGGCTATGAGGGCTGAGGTCGTGTCGGTATCACAGGATTACGAAAGCCCGGCGGGTGGTACGAGCCTGATGGAACGTATCGCCAACCCCAATAATTTAACAAGAGCCTTTCAGCGAGTTAAACGCAATAAAGGCGCAGCAGGCATCGACCGCATGACAGTGGAAGGGTTGTACACCCATCTACAAGAACATGGTCATGAACTGCGGCAATGTCTTTTGCAGGGAGAATGGCGTCCTGCTCCCGTAAGGCGAGTACTGATTCCCAAACCGGACGGAGGAGAAAGGCAGTTGGGTATACCAATCGCCTTAGACCGAATGGTGCAGCAAGCGATACAGCAAGTATTGCAGGCCGAGTGGGAACCAAGGTTCTCAGCCTTCAGTTACGGATTCAGGCCGAACCGGTCAGCACATCAGGCGATTAATCAGGCTCAGTCGTATATCCGAGAAGGATATAGCTGGGTTGTGGACATTGACCTGTCGAAATTCTTCGATCGGGTTAACCATGATCGACTGATGGCAAAGCTGGCAGTTCACACAGATGACAAGGATGTATTACGTTTAATTCGACGATTCCTACAGTCCGGAGTGATGGAGAACGGGCTGGTAAAACCGCAGACCGAAGGAGTGCCTCAGGGAGGGCCGCTCTCACCTGTGTTGTCTAACATCGTACTGGATGAACTCGATAAAGAGTTAGAAAAGCGTGATTTACGGTTTGTACGTTACGCTGACGACTGTCGGGTGTTTGTGCGAAGCCAGAAAGCAGGCGAGAGAGTGATGGCAAGTTTGACTCGTTACATCGAAAGCAAGCTGAAGCTAAAAGTCAACGTTGCGAAAAGTGCAGTTGACAAGGCATGGAGGCGGGCGTTCCTGGGATACAGCTTTACCAGAGATGGCAGGAAGAAGCTGGCAGATAAAACCTGCAAGCGGTTCAGGGACAAGGTCAAACAACTAACCCGCAAAGGCGGGCGGTCACTGGAGCAGAGATTGGAGTTTCTGAATCGCTACTTACGGGGCTGGAAGAACTACTTTCGAGAAGTTGAAACCCGTTCGGAGTTTGAAAACTTTGACTGCTGGATCAGGCGACGATTGAGAAGTTTGCTCTGGTATCAATGGAAGAAAAGCCCGAAGCGATATGCGGAGCTAAGAAGGCGAGGAGTCAGTGATGAGCTGACGAGGCAGACAGTAGGGTCGAGCAAAGGGTACTGGCGGATAAGCCGGAGTCCTGCGCTGCACTTAGCATTGCCGAATAGTTGGTTCGATGAATTAGGTTTGATTAGATTATTGGCTGCTTAACTGACCGAAACGCCCAGTACGGACCCGTATGCTGGGTGTTGGTGTGTCATGAGAACAGAGTCGGTCTGTTCGTAACTGTAATTGAGATGGAGGCAGGCCCTCCGGTGGCGGCTTCTGGAAGCGACCACCAAACCACTGTGAGCTGCGCTGATTAAGAGTCAGGGTGGTGAGCGTCACAGAAAAGACGCAACAAGATTGCGTCAGGTATGACTTCGGGAGATGAACGCAAGTGAACCATTGATGACGTGTCGTAAGCGTATACGTTGGCATCAAAAGTGAGGGGCACCACTACCTCATGATAAGTTCAGGAGTTATCCAGTTACTGCCTGAGCGGTGTCCGGCACAAAGATGGCATGAACCGATTTCAGGCTCTTTTATGGAACATGAGAACCTGTCGCTCTGGTGTTAAGGGAGCCAGCCAAGCTGTCAAACAGCAAGGCTCTGAGTACCAATACAGGGCACAGGGGCGGATCAGCTCGTAGTAGCGATGAAGTACCTGTAATGGGTATGGAGCGAAGGGGCTGACTTATCCAGCGGAAGGAGTAGATCAACCAACTTTATGGGATGAATCTATGACTGATGCAAAACCGTTCACAATTTCGAAAAGGCTTGTCTGGCAAGCCTGGCAGAAGGTGAAAGCCAACAAGGGAGCCGCAGGCATTGATGGTCAGTCGCTGGCTGACTTTGAAGCCAACCTGAGCGGCAACCTGTACAAACTATGGAACAGGATGTCATCGGGAAGTTACTTTCCTCCCCCCGTCATGCGTGTAGACATCGACAAGAAAGGTGGAGGCACGAGACCGCTGGGAGTACCGACAGTAGCGGATCGCATAGCCCAAACGGTGGTCAAGTTGATCGTGGAGCCATTAGTGGAACCTGTCTTTCATGAAAACTCCTATGGCTACCGGCCTAACCGAAATGCTCATCAGGCACTGGCGGTTGCGCGAAAGCGTTGCTGGCGGCGCGACTGGGTGATTGATCTCGATATAAAGGGATTCTTTGACAATCTGGATCATGAACTCATGATGAAAGCGGCGAGGCGCCACATTCAGGAACCTTGGGTACTGCTATACATAAAACGTTGGCTGGAAGCTCCTGTAGATGATGGCAGGGAGCAAGTTAAACGGATGAAGGGGACGCCGCAAGGGGGCGTGATTAGCCCACTGCTGGCGAACCTGTTTATGCATTATGCTTTTGATCTATGGCTCGAACGCAATATACGGCATGTCTGGTTTGAGAGGTATGCTGATGATGCGCTGATCCATTGTCGTACCAAACAGGAAGCGGAGTCAGTACTGGAGCAGGTCAGGCAGAGGTTGAAAGACTGCGGCCTGACATTGCATCCGGAAAAGACGAAGCTGGTCTACTGCATGGATGAAGACCGACCGGAAAAGCATGAAAACACGGCGTTTGACTTTTTGAGCTATACCTTTCGCCCACGGATGGCCAGAAACCGGTACGGGAAGTTCTTTGTCAGCTTTCTCCCGGCGATAAGCAAGGCTTCGGCTCAGCATATCCGGGACACTATCAGGGAGCTGGCAGTTCCCACCAAACGATCACTTTACTCGCTTGATGAGTTGGCAAAGTTGATCAATCCCTATGTACAGGGCTGGATCAATTACTATGGGAAATTCTACCCGTCGGAATTGAAGAAAGTTCTGAACTATGTGGAAGAAACACTGGTTCGCTGGGCTATGGGCAAATACAAGAAATTGAGGGGGCGAAAGAAGCGAGCTGCCCATTGTTTAGGGAGAGTCGCCAAGAAAGCCCCGTGGTTAATGGCACACTGGCGTATTGGTTGTGTGTCAGCGGCTGGATAAGAAGAGCCGTATGAGCTGAGAGGTTCAAGTACGGTTCCGTGAGCAGCTGAGGGGGAGGTTCCCTTGGTTGACTCGACTGGGAGGAGCGTAGCTGTGAGGCTAGGCCCTATCCCGATCAAGAACATTAAAGATGTTGGTCGCGGTGAACTGAGGTTTGACCACCTAACCATTTGTAATCCAGAAGACTTTATTAGGGAGATCAGGCAATGAGCGTACTTACCATTCGAATGACCGAAGAAAAACATGAACGCTTGAAGCAATTGGCCAAGTCCAGAAATATCAGTCTGAACAAATTGATGGATGAATTATCGACCATCGCCTTGGCAGAGTTTGATACCTATAACCGTTACCTGGTCAGAGCAGAATCAGGTAATCCAAAGGAAGCTCTGAAGGTTCTGGACAGGCTGGACAGTGAGTCACGGTAAAATCATGAAAGTACGTGCCTGGCCAGGACTGCAGCCGGATAGCATGTGCTCATAACAGCTTTCCTTTGCTTTCCCTTCAGGCCTGCTTTGAACGTTTTCGAACTGTTTAGTAGAGTGACTGTCTAAAGTCTGCCAAAATTTCTGCCCCGGCATTACTTCGAATTCGACACTCATCTTCTCTCATCGCACCATCAAGCTTCCTTTTTCACTTTTCTTAAAACATACCCTCGTTTTCCAGGTGTCAATAGCTTCCCCTCACTACAGAACTAAGCTATCGTTGATGAACCATTGATACAGGGAGCATGGATATGTTTCAGACATACAAAGCCACTGTAGACAGTAAGGGCAACCTCAAACTGCCAGATAATCTGGTATTGCCTTCAGGGTCTAACGTATTGATAACCATACTTGAGGAGTCACCCGGCCAGCGGGTTAATGATGAAGTGCTGTTAAGTGAACCGTCACTCGCAGCAGACTGGAATAAGCCAGATGAGGATGAAGCATGGGAATGCCTTCAGCAGGAACGATAGTCACTATCAATTTCCCGTTCTCCGACTTGTCGTCAACTAAACGCCGCCCGGCTCTTACACTTGCCAGCGTCGGAAAAGGTGATGTTATTCTCTGTCAGATCACCAGTAAAGCATACTCTGATCCGACAGCAATTGTTATCACTCCGAACGATTTCAACCAAGGAATCCTAGACCGTGAGAGCTTTGCGCGCCCGGGAAAGTTATTCACGGCACACCAAAGCATTATCTGCCAAGAAATCGCGACCATAAAAGCAGAGAAATTCAATGAAATTATTCATCGTTTACATCAAATTATTTCACGAAAAGTGCAATAACCCTTGAACTGAAAGTATCTGCCCAAGGAATAATCATGAAAGTGCCTGCCCAGCATGGACTTCAGCCAGATAGCGTGTACTCATCCATAGCGGCTTTCTTTTGTTTCCTCTTCAGACCTGCTTTGAAGGTTTTCGTGTTGTTCAGCAGATTGACTGCAATATGTCTAAAGCCTGCTAGAACTTCTGCTCCGACATTTCTTCGGATGCGATACTCGTCTTCTCTCATCGCAACATCAAGTTTCCAGTGAAGCTTATTCTCAGTCTTCTGCGCTGCAATGACAGCACAGATCGTCAGAAAAAGGATGTCTGTTAGCTTATGGTCAACTTTCCAAGCTTGGTGAGGGTCACTGATAATAGAGAGTTGTGAAATCAAGTCGTGAGCATTCATGCTGAGGCCTTATCCTGATGTGTAGATATAAGACCATAGCCGTATTAAAAAGAAAGCAAATGTAAGCTACAGGTCAATGATTTCAGCAGTTTTCATGATTTTTCCATGGCATTGAGCCCAATGGCTTCGGGTGCTTGCATGACTTTTTCCTAAGATAAGCTTATTAACTATTAGCGGGAGTTATCAATTTCAGGGTGGGAAAATAGCTTGAGAACTTACCATTATCCCGCGTTATTAGTTGAAAATTTGAGATCAACGCATGGGCTCCAATAAAGAAATCAGGCAATGGTGATATTCTTTTGCCTTTGTTCTTTCAATATTGAAGATAAACTTTACCTGCCAAGAACAATGCTTCTCGAGGGATTTCCAAAACTTTGATACCCATTTTAGTCAATGTTTCATCGACTTCTTCTGTTGTTTTAAAACCAATGGATATCTCTGTGTATACTACTGAGTTTATGAACAAGCTATTACTTTGACTGTATTGCTCGAGAATTTTCTCTGACCGATCAGCCCAATTTTTATCGTTAGTCAACAAGTCGAGTAGAACACAGGAATCGATCAGAATGCCATTCACGGCTCGCCTCTCGTAAGTCCCATAATTTCTTCAGTGCTCATTTGGGCTGATGCGATTCCCCTGAACCGGGCAAATCTTTTCTTTGTTTTTGGTTGATCTCTTTTTTCCAGATAGAATCTGCCATTTTCCTCAATAAATTCTATTTCACTACCCGGCAAAATCCCGAGTACCTCTCTTACTTCCCGAGGGATGCTAACTTGTCCTTTTGTAGATGCTCTCATGGTTTTCTATCTCCACCTTAAGGCAATACTAATATAGTCTTACCTTAAGGTGTGTACAACAGGAAAACCAGATTAAGTCCAACAACCTGTGATCAGGGAATTCTCACAAAGTAATTTTCACATTTCTGAATATCAAAACCACGGCAAAATCATGAAAGTGCCTGCCCAGCAAGGACTTCAGCCAGATAGCGTGTACTCATAGCTGCTTTCTTTTGTTTTTTCTTCATGCCTGCGTTGCACTTGCATGGTACGGAACTTCAAAAGAACAAACGGCTTTTTATAGCGGAGTTAACAGCGCCCAACTCGCTCTTGGCTGAACAAAGGAGAGCCATTATCGAAAAGACCCATAATATAAATCACCAGAAGCAGAGGTGATCCAACAATCAGACCTATTGACGCCAGCAGACAATCGAAAAAACGGTACACTTTATTCTTGACATTGCGAGTAGGCGGCGACGGTAGCTACCCATTAGAAAACACCGGCTGACCAGAATACGCAATCCCGCAGGCTTACTATTCAGCATGGAAAAATCAGGTAGTTATATGTCAACATTGTCAGTTTGAATTCGTATCGATTGATTATGAAAATTGCAGCTTCCACCAATCAATTGTTTCTTTTATCCTTTGTTGAAACGTTTCGGAAGGTTGCCATCCTAGTTCATCGTTAAGTCTGCGTGTATCGGCTACAAGAAGGGGTGGCTCTGTCGGTGAATTTGGCACTTTTCCAAACTGAATTAAATCTAGGCGGTCTAAAGAAGTACCTATATTGATGACCATTTCCCTAACTGATATTCCTCTTCCAGATGCAATATTGATAGGGCCTTGTAGATCAGATGTTATTAGAGTGACAAGAGCTGAGGCTACGTCTGCGACATGTAAAAAATCACGCACCTGGTTACCCTGGCTACATGCGGCAATTTGACCTCTTAATAGTGAAAGTGTAACTGATGAGATAAGCCTTGCCGGATGCTCGTGGGGCCCAAAAATGAAAAAAATACGCCCCCAAGCAGTACTTATCGCTGTCTCATGGCTGTAAGAACTCAATATATCTTGTAATGCATTCTTACACGTTCCGTAGAGGGTGCCTGGATTTAGTGGTGTAATATCTTCTGAGCACCAACCAAAACGCCAGTCGTATTCGGCGCAGGTACCCGTTATTACTACACGATGGCCACCATGTTCAGCAAAAGCCTGCAAAAGCTCAAGACTGGCACTAAGCCATTGTAGGTTCTCGGGTGTGGACCAAAACACATTTGGTTCTGCATTCCAAGCGAGGTGTAAAAGATAACTTGGTCGTACCAAACGAATGAGCCTTACTGCAGACCCTTTCTCAAGCAAATTGCACTTATGCCAAAAAATTTCATTATCTTCTCGTTCTTGACGTGTAGCAGCATGTATTTCAAAACCAGAGTCCTTTAGCAGTTTCAGACAGTAGCGACCTATGAAACCTGTAGCACCTGTTATGAGTATTTTCTTGCTCATTACTTTTTAGTGGCGATAGCTGTGAACTCTGGGCCATGGATATGATTTTCGCTACCAGACAAAATCTCTAACGTAAAGCCCAAAGAATCGAAGAGGCTGAACCAGCTCTCTAAATCCATCCAATAGGTATATGTGTTACCACCTCCGCAAAAACGAGGTATGTTGAGTGCCTTTGAATAGTTGTGTTTGTAGACAGTGCCTGTATAACCCTTGTAATTCATTATCTCCGCAACGTAAGAGAATCTATCACCATAAATAGACCTCACCTCACTCTCTTTAAAATAGTGAGACCATATACCAATTTTTTGTGTTTTATTAGATATTTTTACTATTGTTTCAATGGGATTCTTACAGTGATATATGACACCACATGCTAGAATCAAGTCATACATATTACAGTCATTTAAGTATTGGTCAAAATCCCCTAACATGTAAGACACGTTGTTCATTTCGAGTATTTCTTTGATAATTAAACATTTAAGATAAGCTCTGCTGTTTGCCTCAATTGCAGTAACACTTCTTGCTTTTAACTTTTTTGTTAGCATGTAAGAGTGCCCACCTTCCAATGGTCCTAATTCCAGAATATTGGCATTATTTAAACCGCCTACTTTGTTACAAATAAGATCAATTCTAACATCGTTAAAAAGATCAGCGGTGCCATGACTTTTTATATCTCCAGGAATAATACTTGACCATTCCCCATAAAATATATCTATCGCATTTTGTGATTTAGGATATGTCATGAAATACTCATCAAGTATTGTCATGTTAATTACCTTAGCTAGTAAATTGTTAGTCGTGGTATAGCTTTGACAACCCGAAGGCACCAGTCAACCAAATAAGTGAGTCGGCTGTCTATTTATGGTCAACTCAAAAGAAAGTACATGTACCCTAAAAATCACTTTCAACCACTAATCAGAACACAGACCTGTGGTTGATCTTGAACAGTAACACACAAACAATGATTCTCTAGAAACCATAAAATTCATTTTTCAATAATTGCAGTAAATTCAAATCTATTTTTCACTTGACCGCTAACATAAATATTTGAGAAACCAATAAAATCAAGATCAATCAGACTTTTTATAATATTGAAAAAACTTATTGGAGTAAATTGCCATGCATGAACATCAATATAATCTCCATTGCTTTTTTCATATTTATCTATCGCATCTTTAATACGTATACTATCAACCCATTGATAATCAGTGGTTTTCTGGACTCCTCTCCAATGCTCTACTGGATCATTGTGGGTTGTCATTGCCAAATGTTCTATAACCGAACCTACCGTATGGATTTTTCTCTTTTCATAATTAAGCATTAAAGATTTCTGATATTTTCGTTGGAGGCAGTGTAGCATCAAAACAAAAACTACAATGAGGAACAACTAAATAATATCTTCCTTTATCTGAAAGAAGATTGTACACCTCTTGTAAGTGAGAAATTAAGTCAGGTTGATGTTCAATATTATGAGATGAGAAAACACATTCAAACCTTGTTGCTATTTTGCTTAATGACAAATTATCTATTACATAATCAATTATTGGTATATCTTGAGTACTAAAACCAATGTCTCTTGCCCGTTTGATCAAGTCATCTGTATTTAAAACGTCTGCATATGAAAATGTATCTCCCTTTAACTGAGGTGTCGTAAAAGGGCCTATTTCCAATACTCTTTTATCATTACACAACACTGTAAGTTTCTCTCTCAAGCAATAAGGATTACATTCCCTGCCCTCGTAATATCCATATTGTGAGTAGTGCCGAGCTAACTTTCGATCATTAAAATGATTCAAATCATCATATTTTTTTCTATAAAAACCCACATCAAGATCAATGCAATCTATCATTGAAAATACCTCAGCAAGTTTTGTGACTCTTATTGGTGAACTCGTTGACTTAAAAAGAGAGTTATTTTTCCGTTGGGCTTCACTGATACTAATTCTATTGAGATTACCTTATTTTTAACGAACTTATTCGCAAGTTTCTCATCGTTACCATTATTTTTTAATTGCCGAAATGTGTGTTTGAGAAATCCACCTAAAATATATCTATCATACTTTTTTATTCTGGATACGCCATGAAAGACTTATCAATATCGCCATATTACATTTCTTTTCTAATAAATTGTTAATTGTGGTATGGCTGTAACAAATTGACAGCCCCAGTTATGCACATAAGAGAGTTGGTGCATTATTTCTGAGCGTAGATTCCAAGGCAGTATAATGATGTAATCAGGCTTAACATGATTTAATACATCTTCCTCAACTATTGGTATGCGACTACCTGGCATGTATTTTTGCTGTTTATTGGGGTTGCGATCGACAACGAATGGCAATAAGTCCTTTCGAACGCCAGCATAATTTAACAGTGTATTTCCCTTAGCTGCTGCACCATATGCCGCAACCGATTTTTTTTCACTCTTCGCCTTGATTAGAAATGATAAAAATTCATGTTTCACTCGGTCTGTTGTTTTTTGAAAATCTTGATAGAATTTCTTGTTATTTATCCCATGTTCATTTTCTATTGTCAGCAAGGAATTAACATTGTCAGAAATTGATTCACCACCTGTGTCTGAGCGTTGTGAGAATACCCTCAGGCTACCGCCATGAGTAGATAATTCTTCAACATCAAAAATAGTAAGGCCTGATCGTGTAAATATTTTTCTTACTGTGGTTAGGGTCAAGTATGAAAAGTGTTCATGATAAATAGTATCAAACTGGTTCTGATTAACCAGTTTTAAAAAGTGAGGAAACTCAAATGTAGCCACACCTTTAGGCTTGAGTAAAGATGTAAAACCTGCAATGAAATCGTTAATATCCGGTACATGAGCAAGAACATTGTTTGCTACGGTTAAATCTGCTTGTATACCCTTTTGAACAAGTTCATTTGCCAGCCTGATACCAAAGAATTTTTCAATAACTGGAATACCTCTTTTTCTAGCAGCACAGGCGGTGCTCGCTGTCGGCTCTATTCCGGTACAGGGTATCCCAGCCTCTTTAACATACTGCAACAGATAACCATCATTGGCTGCCACCTCAACAACATGGCTATTGCTATTTAGACGGAAGCGATCAATCATGTCATGCACATACTGCTTTGAATGCACTAACCAGCTGTCAGAAAAACTACTGAAATAAGCATATTCTGTGTCAAACAAGTCCTCAGCATCTGTAAAGTCCTCTGTCTGTACAAGCCAACATTTTTCGCATACTAAAACACGCAACGGAAACCATTTTTCAGGACCCTCCATGCTTACATTCGTCAAATAGGCGTTTGAGGGAGGTGAGCTACCCAAATCAACCAGTGATAAGACAAGGTCAGAGTTGCAATGCCGACATTTCAAATTTTTACACCTTTAAATTGACTAAGATCCAGCATGGGATGGCCTGAATCTTTGGCAGACATAGACTCTACATTATACGGCCAGTCAATAGCCAGTTTTTTGTCCAGTGGATTGAGACCATCCTCTGATTTTGGTTGATACAATGCTGTGTGAAGATAAAGCAATTCGCAATTTTCTGATAATGTTTGAAATCCGTGGGCAAATCCATCAGGGATGACAAGTGATTTCAGATTTCTCTCACTCAAAACTTCCCCATGCCATTTCAGAAATGTAGGAGAACCCATTCGAACATCGACAGCAACATCAAAAACCTCACCCCGAATACAACTAATAAATTTTGTTTCAGCGTTTGGTGGGTATTGAAAGTGCATCCCACGCACGGTGTATCTGGATTTCGTTAGAGTATGATTTATTTGCACGATGAATTTACCAGCTAGCACTGTCTTTAATTCCTCAGAGCAGAAAAACCTCTCAAAATAGCCTCTTCCATCCTCTAACAGTTTCCTTTGCAGAACTTTCAAGCCATCAATTTCGACAGAATGTATTTCAAAACGCGGCATCATCATGGCGTGACAAACTGGCTTCGTAGGTTTGAATCTGCTGCAAGCTTGCCCTATGCATGTTTTGGTTATTCTTCCAGGCAAGGTACCAATCAGAGGTCATATCAAGGGCTTGTGTCAAATTCCAACGTGGGTACCACTTAAGCTTTGATTTCGCCTTGGAAGTATCAAGTTTGAGCACTGCTGCTTCATGGGGTTGAAGAGTAGTGTCGTAAACCCAGCTGGTATCCGGATATTTGCGACCTAAATAATCAACTATCCAGGATACAGACCGTGCGTCGTCTTCATCAGGCCCAAAGTTCCAGCCTTCAGCCATATCCTGACAAGTATTATAAAGGGCTTCGGCAAGTAAGATGTAGCCACAAAGGGGTTCAAGCACGTGCTGCCAGGGTCGTATTGAGTTTGGCGAACGGACAGTCAATCTATGTCCAGCCTCAAAGGCTCTAAAAAAGTCAGGAATCAGCCTGTCAATTGCCCAATCTCCACCACCAATCACGTTGCCGGCCCTTGCACTTGCGACTTGAATACCTTGTTGTTGAAAAAAAGATCGCCGATAAGCTGCGGTCAAAAGTTCAGAACAAGCTTTGCTACTGGAATAGGGATCAAAACCACCCATAGGCTCATTTTCTCTGTAGGGCCAGACCCACTCCCTGTTTTCGTAACACTTATCTGAAGTAACATTGACAATCGCTCTCACACTCCCGGCCTTGCGAACTGCTTGAAATAAATTGACAGTGCCAAGAACATTCACGCTATATGTTTCTACCGGATCAATGTAAGACTGTCGAACAATAGGCTGTGCTGCCAGATGAAAAATTATTTCTGGTTTTATACTGCAAACCGTTGCTGTCAATTTTTCTGCATTACGCAAATCACCAATTTCATGACCAGTCAAGTAATTTTCTAATTTTGTTACGTAGAAAAAGTTTGGTTCCGTAGGCGGTTTTAGAGCATAGCCGTATATTTTTGCACCCATTTTCGACAACCAAAGAGTTAACCACCCACCTTTAAACCCTGTATGTCCTGTTAAGAAGACTCTTTTACCAGACCAGAATGACCTGTTCACTTCCATACCTTCCAGGGTGCTTTGCCTGTAACCCAGAGATCCTCTAGCAGTTTTTTTTCGCGGAGGGTATCCATTGGCTGCCAAAAACCTGAGTGAACATATGACATGAGCTCACCGTCAGCAGCCAAAGTCTTCAAAGGCTCTTCTTCCCATGTTGTTTGATCGCCATGAATGTAATCAAGGCATTTGGGGGACAAAATGAAAAAACCACCATTTATTGTGCAACCATCACCTCTAGGTTTTTCTGAAAAGCCGCATACACAAGAACCTTCCGTTTGAAGAGCTCCAAAACGACCGGGCGGCTGCACTGCCGCAACTGTTGCCAATTTACCATGGGATTGATGAAATGAAATTTCCTTGGCTATATCAATATCTGAAAGTCCATCGCCGTAAGTAAAACAAAAACTCTCCTCTCTCATAACATGTTCTTCTATTCGCTTTAATCTACCCCCGGTTAGTGTTTTTTCTCCAGTATCTACAAGAGTTACCAGCCAAGATTCTGCATTTTGCCTGTGTACTTTCATCTGATTAGATTTCATGTCGAAAGTAACGTCTGACATATGAAGAAAATAGTTGGCAAAATACTCCTTGATTAAATACCCTTTATAGCCACAGCAAATCACGAACTCATTAACACCATGCGCAGAATATATTTTCATTATGTGCCATAAGATAGGTTTTCCACCAATTCTGATCATTGGTTTTGGTTTTAAATTGGTTTCTTCGGAAATACGCGTACCAAAACCACCGGCAAGTATCACGGCTTTCATATGAAATCACACATATGGTTGCATTTGATTCAAGGATGGATTGTAATAAGGATCAAATTTAAATTCTTCACCCCAATCTTCTAAAAAAGTTAAGATTTCTGAATTTTTAACTGAACGCCCACCCTCCTTGGATACTCCTTCATAGTGGTAAAGTTCAACATTTGCCAGATAAACAGATCTATAGCCTAGCTTAGAAGCTCTCAAACAGTAATCCACATCATTGTAATTTAATGGGTAGCGATTACTGTAACCGCCTAAAATATTGAAAAGCTTTTTTGGAGTAATTGAACAGGCACCTGTGACAGCTGAATAATTTCGATTTACTGCAGCACCTAAAGCGTAACCTTGTGAATTTACAGGCCATTTATAATAAGCATGACCGGGCAACCCACCTAACAAAACTACCCCAGCATGTTGAATTGTATTGTCAGGGAACAATAATTTAGGACCAACAACCCCAACTCCATCTCGTTGCACCATGCCTAGCATTAAGGTTAACCAATTAGAAGAGATGACTCTTATATCATCATTCATAATGACCAGATATTCACCATCAGCAGCAGCAGATCCTTGATTAATTTTTTGAGCTAAACTAAATTGCTCTGATTGATAATGCGATAGCTTTATGTTTCTAAAGCTTTTAAGCCAAACTAGCTGTGAACTATCAAGATTACCGTTATGCACAACAATTATTTCATAATTTTTATATTCTGTAAGCCTAAAGATACTTTTGCAAACAGCATTTATGTGTTTTTCATAGCAACCATTTATTTTTATCTCTCCATTAGCTGTCGGAATTATAATTGAAACCAGTGACTCTTCTTTTGGGTAGAAGTCAATATTAAAATGACCTTTAAACTCGGAATCATTTATACTAAAGTTCTCTTTTTTTTCATCTAAATGATTTTCGATTGCTTTTCTTGCTCTACCAATGCTTTCTGGTTTGGCATCAATTGTTTCAGCAGTTGAGTTTTCCCAAACTCTCCAATGATAGAGTACCATTGGGATGTGCACTATGTTCATACTTTGGTTTATAACACGTAATACTAACTCATAGTCTTGTGCTCCATCGAACTCAGAATTATAACCTCCAAGATTTTTTACTAGTGATGTTCTAAACATACTCATATGACAGGTATACATCATTGATAGAATGTATTCAGGCGACCAGTCAGGCTTGAAAAAAGGCCCATAAATTTTTTCCCCATTTCTTGTTATTTTATCTTCATCCGAATAAATGTAATCAACATTAGGATTACGATTTATAGAAATTACAGCATGATAAAGAGCATCAGGGTGTAAAGTATCATCGTGATCTAGGATTGTGAAAAATTGTCCTGAAACATGTTTAAGCCCTGTGTTATTAGCAGCTGAAATATTTCCATTCTCGGAACGTATGATAACTTTTATTCTTGAGTCATTCTTTTGAAAATGTCTAATCATTTTAGTGATTTTCTTGTTTTCTGAACAGTCGTCTACAAGTATTAGCTCCCAGTTTTTATAAGACTGATTTAAGATGGAATCTATTGATTGTTTTAGCATTTTTAGTGGCGTTTTGTAAATACAGATAATCACTGATATTAACACATTGCATTTAACATCCTGATTATGGTGCTTATATAATAAGCCTGCAATGTCTTCATGCGTTTTTTGAAACGGTTCGCGTAAAGCACCCGTCGTTGAATAAAGTGATTTTATGTTGTTCGCTCGATAAATTATTCCATCAAGACCCGCATCACAATAGGTTACGTATATTTTCTCCATCAAATTAGTAATACCATATGTGGTTATCAGAGATCGAAGAAAACTAATTTTTTTAAAATATGACCTGACGATTCTTCCAAAAAATCTATATGGCTTAGTAACTTTCCAACTTGATGAATTAGCATATTCATTGATTTTAGCGTCCCCTTGGTAGATCTCTTCCTGCAATTCTGCGATTCTAGTATTACCCTGATAGTTCTCTTGCTGTAATTTTTCGATTCTAGCATTGCTTTGATAGATCTCTTCCTGCAATTCTGCGATTCTAGTACTACTCCTGTTGATATCTTCCTGTAGTGACGCAATCTGAGCATCTGTTGTTATATTCCACTTGTTTTTTGATTGACATGGAGGATCAATGAAATTCCCGTCTAAGAAAAAATGACCTTTTTTTACAATTTCAATCTTACCTGCAACTCGCTGTTTACCAAGTACATTTCTATTTTTTTGGCGTTTTTTTATAATGCACATCGAATTAACAAATTCAATAGAATGTAAATAAGAAAGACTATGTTCTGGAATTTCACAATTATATTCATTAAGAATATTATCAAGAGCTTTTGTGGGTTTGGAAACGAACCCCCAATGTTCAAAATTTATTACATCGGCTAAAGCTTTGAAAAAGGAAATGGACGAATATGGATGAAATAACCCCCCCCCGTACTCTTTCCAGTAACTACAATGAAGATCCTCAACCACATAGATACCATTGTTAGCTACATTTCTGAAGTAGTTGACGAACGATTTTATAATATCATTTGAGTTATGGCTTCCATCATCAATTATAATATTGAATTTTTGGCATATATCTGAAATCGCATAGATTGTATTCTTATCGGTTGCATCGCCAATTACTATTTGAATTTTTCCACTATTGTATCTAAGTGATGAACAAGTTTTGTCGATATCACAACCGATTATCTTTACAGCATTCGTAAAGTACTTGGCCCATATTTCTAATGAACCACCATTTTGTACTCCTATTTCTAAGAGATTTAACCTTTTGGTTCGATAAGGTTTGAAAATCTCTTCATATTTTTCTAAATATAAAGACCACTTATCTGAAGCAAAGCCTTTATGATTTTCAAATATCTTAGTATATTTAGCAACCATACAATAATGTAATCCTGAAACAATGATGAATGCAGCTTTAGTTTAATTTATATATTCGAATTTAAATCAAAAGATATTAGATTTAATATCTGAAATACGCCATCAAAATTTCTTACAATAGTAAGGAATAAATCTTTTAAATTTATAAGAAACTACTCATCATGCATTCTAAATGTTGTAACCAAGTCATTCATTGATTTTATAACACTCCTCAACATAGCCTTCACGTAACCAGCTTTTTAATCTGTAAAGGGCATGTAGATTTTGGATTTTCTTTGCAAAGTTGTGGACAGTTCGAGGTGAAAAAACCTCATGATTAATACTGAGAAAATAGTTTTTCGTTATCCGCTTTGTTTCTTCAAGATAGCCAAATACGAGATTATCAGATATTTCAGGAAGTGTGTCTTGACTGATAGTGACAGCCACGCTTTTCGATGGAGCATTGTAAAATTCCCAATAAGGTAAAACTCTGACACCCTTACCTGAGTAAGGCTCACCATACAGTGTCACCTTGTCTTCACCCAAGGCATGAATAAGGTAGTGACCAATGAAAGTACACGTGATTGGAAGGTCAAATATAGTATATGACTTACATCCGAAGCGGTACGCATACATTGCAGTCAGACCAAGTCCTCCACCTATTTCTGCTACGGCATCTTTTGACGGATTTATGCTATTCATTCGCATTGCCATGTATAGTGCATTTAAATGCCGATAATGAAAGATACCTTTCCGTGTCGAAATGCCGTCGGTATGTATGATGCCCAGAGGTGGAGCTATATTTATTCTCAATTCCAGCTCAATTTCGTTAATCATTGTATCAATATCAGTAGACAAATTCTCACCCCAAGGACCTGACTCTGGATTCTCCAGGCTCAACACACCAATAGATTCAGCTAAGCAAACCAGTTTGTCCAGATACGTTAGAGCTATTTGATCTGGATTTAAATTGCAGTTATATCCGTCAATAGATGTGGATATTCCGCCAAACCATGAATAATTTTTCCCAAAATCCATTAAGTGGTAGGCGACACTCTCAGCACTTCCTTTTTCCATTATTTTGATCGTTTCAGACAACTCTGATCTGAGCAAACCAGTCCAAAGATCTTCGTCTTCACTTTTCACTGGAGCGTTTGCTTCATCGTTCTGTGCCAAGTGGTAGGCAGCCGATAAACGCTCTGCTACACGTACCCTGTTCTCTTTCATTTCGGGTCTGTGCGAGACTAACTTAACAGAGAAATTTGAGGATTTAACGGGATGAGCCATTAAACGCTCGGTAGCAAAATCATTTTCTTGAGTAAAAAGTCCAGGTGAACGAGAACGAGCTATTAAAACCTGCAGATCATTCAATTCATTAACTTTATCTCTAAGGTTTTTCCGAAGCATTCTAACATTTTCAACATAACTTTTAATCTTCGGAATTTTTAATAACAGTGTTTTTGACACCTCAACCATTTTTCCGTTCCATAATGATTTGCTTGAACGGAATGCCAACAAGTCCCCACCTCACTTCACTCGATGAAACAGTCACGATCAGAGCATCATTGATCCAATGATGTTGTATATGGTCATATAGAGTACCATCTGCAAAAGCAGCATTAACAGAGTACTCACCGTTTGGTAGCATTGGTAAAATAAAATCAAATTGAGCTGTAACGCAATCTCCTGCCTGCAAATTCATCGGGCTGGTTGTAGTTGTTGGTAGAGTGTTTTCACCAAACAGTTCCTGACCTAGCCGATCCCGCCAAATAAATCCAATTATAGGCTTATCAATTGGCTTGTTAGCAACAGCTATTATATTTAATCTGATTTTCTCTCCTCCCATGAATAGATTTGATCGTTCATTCTTAGTGTTTAAGTTCTCTATAAATACTTCGATAATTTTTCCATTACCGGTTTGCCAGCCGCTTGCTGTATCTATTTGATTTTTTACCTGATTTTTTGTTTTATAATCACATGCAAACAATAATTCGTCATCTTGACTTAATTGACTCCTTTGATCCTGAAATTTATTTTTTCTTATTTTGTTAAGTTTAAATTTATCCCCATAACTTCCTTGAAGCGTATGATGTAGATA
The DNA here is from genome assembly GCF_049310145.1 of Endozoicomonas sp. ALD068. NCBI lineage: Bacteria > Pseudomonadati > Pseudomonadota > Gammaproteobacteria > Oceanospirillales > Endozoicomonadaceae > Endozoicomonas > Endozoicomonas sp. ALD068. Next base: position 3,199,644 of record NZ_JBLYNU010000004.1, on the reverse strand, counting down.
ATCTTCTGAAACAGATTTTGATGTATCCAAAGCCTTAATTTCTCCACTTGATAACCAGATTGCTTTTTCACATAAATTTTGAATAGTTGCTGTGTCATGGCTAACAAAAATCAATGTCCCTTCTTTTTGAAATCTTCTAATAAATCGCATACATTTCTGAGTAAATTGAGCGTCACCTACGGCTAAAGCCTCATCTATTACTAAAATTTCGGCGTCTACGTGGGCAATAACAGCAAAAGCCAAACGTACATACATGCCACTGGAGTATATTTTCACCTGTTGGTCAATAAAGTTGCCAATCTCAGCAAAACTCTCAATTTCACCAAAACGCTCATCAATTTCTTTTTTTGTCAATCCCAGGATTGAACCATTCATGTAAACATTTTCTCGCCCGGTGAACTCAGGATTAAAGCCTGAGCCTAATTCCAATAATGCTGCAACTCGTCCACATGTTTCTACTGATCCAAATGATGGACTCAAGGTGCCACAGATAATTTGTAGTAATGTTGATTTACCTGCCCCATTGCTGCCAATAATTCCAATGGTTTTTCCCTTTTCTACTTCGAAAGATACATCTTTTAATGCCCAGAATTCATTATGATATTTCTTAGGTTGTAGGCCAATCCTTCTTTGAAGTCGCGGTATAACAGATTGCTTCAGGCGGTCCTCAGGGCGATCATATATATGATAAACTTTACTTAGGTTCGAGACTCGAATAGCAACACCATCATGTTGTAATTGGCTATTTGTATTAGATAACATCGGCAAACCCCTTCCGTGTTTTTTGAAAACACCAAAAGCCTAGCCAGCAGAGTACAATGCTAATCAAAATGTAGATAGCTTGCCCAATCCAATTCGGTGACTTGCCAAAAATGATAACGTCTCTGGTTTGCTCAATCGGAAAAGTCAGCGGATTAAGATGCATGAACAACTGGTAAGACTCAGGTAGCGCTGTTATCGGATAAAACACAGGGGTAAGAAATAGGAGCATGGTAGTGACAATTCCGATTATTTGCCCAATATCACGAAGATAAACTCCAAGTGAAGCTACAATCCAGCTTATGCCAAGTGTTATTGGCAATAGAGGGAACAAAGTGATCGGTGCGTAGAAAGTCGTCAGAGTTGGTATTCCATTCAACACAGCCAATGCTACGAGTAAAACGACAATACTGATCAATGCATGGAATAACGAAGCACCAAGGCTGACGATTGACAGTATCTCAAGAGGGAAAACGACTTTTTTTACGTAATTTGCATTACTTAAAATAAGAGACGGTGACCGATTAAGAACTTCAGCAAACAGTGAGTGGATTATTAACCCAACGAATAGAATTAGCGCAAAATTAGCTTTATTGTCAGTTGCCTCAATACCCCAGCGCGCCTTGAAAACAACTGAAAAAACAAAGGTATAAACAGCAAGCATCATCAGCGGATTGAAAAAAGACCAGGCTAAGCCAAAGATTGACCCTCTATAGCGCCCAATGACTTCTCGGATAACCATTTCCTTAATCAAGTACCGATGTTGCCAGAGTGTTCTGGTAAGGAAAAACAGTGAAGTAGGAAGCGCTTTGTGAGGGTTCATAATTCTACCAATCTAGGTTTTGATCAGTAGCCCTTGACCCGTTGGGAGTGTAGCAACATAAAATCCTTTTTCTACAGAAAAATTATCGATAGCACATTTTTGATGGCGGTAACCATAATAAGCGTAATCATCAAGCAATACCAAGGCACCTGTAACCAGCTTATTCCATAAATAATCCAATGCCTCTACCTCGGGATGGGCACAATTTAAGTCAATATGGGCAAAAGCAATTTTATTGGTCGTAATTTTAGTTAGAGTATCAGGTATTGATCCCTCAATGATGTGAACATTTTCCCACTCAGAAAAATTTTCTTTTACTAACTTGGAAGAAGTAACATAAAAGCCATCTTTTATCAGTTTTTTATTCTTATCAAGAATACCATCCTTTAACTCAGCTTCTGATACGTATCTTTCGTCTAGTCCATTGAATGTATCCAATAGGTAAAAAATTTTATTATGCTGATCCCATTCTAAGTCGTGCATAATAGATGAACTAAGAAAACCTGCATTTACACCACACTCTACAAAATCTCCATCCAGTTTTATTGCAGACCTAGCAGCCCACAAGCCTATATGAACACGCCAATGCCAACAGTAATCTTGACCGGCTGCGGCGATCCCTCTCTCATAAGCATTTATAAATGAGGGATCCTCTAAGAAATCGCAATTATGAATACTTTTTAATCCATCTTGTTCATACATTTAAATTTAATTCTCTTTCAGGTAACTTCGATGCTGAATTCGGTAGATGATGCAAGGGAGAGTCATTCAAATATTTTTTTAGTATCTTTCAATTGGTTTGCTTTAAGATCTTTTTTCGATACGATTGGTGACAGATATGGCCACTCAATACTGATTGAAACATCATTCCAGCGAATAGAATGCTCATATTCCGGTGCGTAGACATCCGTCGTTTTATAAAGGAACTCAGCCACCTCTGAGAGCGTTAAAAACCCATGGGCAAAACCTGCCGGAATCCAAAGCTGTTTTTTATTTTCAGCTGATAATGTCTCGCCAACCCATTGCCCAAATGTGGGTGATGACTGACGTATATCAACGGCAACATCAAACACCTCGCCCTGGACGACACGAACCAGCTTTCCCTGTGCTTTGGGTGGTAACTGGTAATGCAGCCCTCGCAATACACCCTGGGTGGATTTTGAGTGGTTGTCTTGCACAAAGGATACGCTGCAACCAACCGAATCTTCAAAACGCTGCTGATTAAAACTTTCGAAGAAAAAGCCGCGCTCGTCCTCAAATACCCTCGGCTCGATGACCTTAACTTCTGGCAATCGGGTATCAGTTACTTTCATCGTCTACCTCCCGAATGACTTGCATCAAATATTTACCGTAGCCATTTTTCAGCATGGGTTGGGCAAGCGCTTCCAACTGTTTCTGGTCTATCCAGTTGTGACGAAAGGCGATCTCTTCAGGACAGGCTATTTTTAATTCCTGCCGATGTTCAATGGTTTGCACAAATTGATGGGCTTCAATCAGGCTTTCGTGGGTACCCGCGTCAAGCCAGGCAAAGCCCCGGCTCATGCGTTCCAGCGAAAGCTGATCTTTCTCAAGGTAGATGTTATTCAGGTCGGTAATCTCAAGCTCACCACGATCAGATGGCCTGATCTGTTTGGCATAGTCGGGAGCATTCTCGTCGTAGAAATACAACCCGGTAACTGCATAGTTTGATTTAGGGTTTTCTGGCTTTTCTTCCAGGCTTATGACCTTGCCGGCCTTATCAAATTCAGCAACACCGTATCGCTCAGGATCGTTGACATGGTATGCAAAAACGGTTGCACCAACCTCGCGCTGATCGGCCGATGCCAGCTTTTCATCCATTGAATGGCCATAGAAAATATTATCGCCGAGAATCAATACCGATGGTGCGCCATCGAGAAATGCTTCACCAATAATCATTGCCTGGGCTATACCATCGGGTGAGGGCTGTAGCGCATACTCAATATTTATTCCCCATTGGCTGCCATCACCTAACAGCTCCCTGAAACGAGGTGCATCCTGTGGTGTCGAAATGACAAGCACTTCTCGGATATCTGCAAGCATCAAGGTTGATAGCGGGTAGTAGACCATGGGCTTATCAAACACCGGCAATAGTTGTTTGGAAACCACTTGTGTGACCGGGTAAAGGCGTGTGCCATTGCCCCCAGCGAGAATAATGCCTTTTCGCCTCATGCTCTTTTGTAGCTCTTGATGATGTCTTCTGCAGCTATAAAAAAGTCATTCTGCCAGTGCGGTAAAGTAAACGGTAGATGACGCTCAAGTTTGCTGGTATCCAGCCGTGAATTGGCAGGTCGCTGTGCGGGTGTGGGGTAATCGGTGCTTTTAATGGGCTGTAGGCTGCTTTTACCAGCGGTCAGTGGGAGCTGTGCCTCTTCGGCAAACTGAAGCAATGTTTTTGCTATACCGTACCATGTTGTCTTTCCATGGGGAGCAAGGTGGTATAACCCCACCGGCCAATGCCTGGTGGTGGCTATCGCTTCGATTGCATTTATGGTTACCCTGGCGATTAATGCTGGTGAGGTTGGCACGCCAAACTGATCATTAATGATATTTAATGAGTCTCTCTCGGTGGCCAGACGAAGAATGGTCTTGGCAAAGTTATTGCCATCCTTCCCGATCACCCAGGTGGTGCGAAAGATCAGGTGACAACAGCCACTGCCAGCAATGATCTGTTCGCCTGCTAGTTTTGATTCACCATAGATATTAATGGGCTTTGGCGAATCCGCTTCTGTATAGGGCCAAGTTTTACAGCCATCAAAAACATAATCTGTTGAATAATGGATCAGCCAGATATCATGCTTGGCCGCTTCCTTCGCAAGAATGCCCGTAGCCTCCGCGTTGACCTTGAAGGCCATATTGCGTTCACTTTCTGCCCGGTCGACAGCAGTATACGCAGCGGCATTAACGATTACATGGGGCTTGAAGTTGTGAATGACCTCTATCACTGAATACTGGTCGGTGATGTCCAATTCGGCGTGGCTACACGCCATGACTTCTCCCGAGGCAGGTAAGGTGCGGCTCAATTCAAGACCCAATTGACCATTGGCACCAAGAAGTAATATTCTCATGCGTACTGCCTCTCGATCCATTGGTGATAGTCTCCGCTGATAACTTGTTCAACCCATTCCTGATTATCCAGGTACCACTCGACGGTTTTTTGAATGCTCGTTGCAAAGGTCTTGGCCGGACGCCAACCGAGTTCGGTTACGATCTTGCTCGCATCAATAGCGTAGCGCCTGTCATGACCTGGGCGATCTTCCACGAAGGTGATTAAGTCATGATAGCTGGTGATAGTTGCGTTCCCGCTAACAGGATGCATCTCATTGAGGATGTCACAAAGCAAGCGAACTACTTCAATATTGGCTTTTTCATTTAGGCCGCCAATGTTGTAGACCTCGCCACAGCTGCCTTCATCCAATACCATCCGGATAGCTCTGCAGTGGTCACCCACATAGAGCCAGTCACGGATTTGCAATCCATCGCCGTAGATTGGTAACGGCTTATGTGCCATGGCATTATGAATAACCAGTGGTATCAATTTTTCGGGAAATTGATAGGGGCCATAGTTATTAGAGCAGTTAGTTGTCAGTGCTGGTAAATCGTAGGTGTGATAATAAGCACGTACCAAATGATCGGAAGAGGCTTTGCTGGCACTGTATGGGTTATTTGGTTGGAAACCTTCTGTCTCTGCAGACGCAGGTGAGTCTGCGTCTAATGAACCATACACTTCATCAGTTGAGACATGTAGAAAGCGAAAGTTACGTTTATCTTTTTCGCTAAGTTCGCTGTAGAACCGCCGCGAGGATTCCAGCAGTCTGAAAGTACCGATAACGTTGGTTTGCAGGAACGCTTCTGGCTCGTGAATGGACCTATCCACGTGAGACTCTGCCGCAAAATTGACCACCGCCCGAGGTTTGTTGATGCGCAGTAACCTATCGATCAGAATGCTGTTGCCAATATCGCCATTCACAAAAATATGTCGTTCATCTTCTTCAACTTCGGAGAGGTTATTAAGATTGCCGGCGTAGGTCAGCTTATCAAGACTGATGACGGTTTCATCCATTTCCGAAAGCCAATCAATGACAAAATTGGCACCAATAAAGCCAGCACTGCCTGTTACCAGTATCGTCATAGCTTAGACCTTGTTAACAATGATACCCAAGAGCAGGCCGAGGTTTCCGAACAGTGTCTGTCGGTGAATGCCTGAGCGACAAGACAGGAAGAAACGTTTAATAAAATTTGAGCGGCGAGCCGTTACAAAATTGTCCAGATAATTTTGATTCTCCTGTGTGAGTAGCGATCTGTGTTTAACGAGTGCAGAAAGATTAATGTCATTCCAGCTGCGGAACCTTCCTTGTAACAAACCGAGGATTCTAATGAATCGAGCTTTCCAGCCCTTGTTTGCGCCAATCAGGTTATTTGTGTGTTGGCGGTATCTCAGGCAAGGCTTCTGGTCGTAAACAACGACGCCACCAGCACCTGAAACGATCTGGTAACACCACCAGTCGTGGGAAACAACTTCTGTGTTTGATGATGATTCAACGATAAGATCCCGCGCCGCCTTATTGAATACCATCGTATTGCCACCGCCAATAGACTGCACAAGGGCATTAGTAAAAGACGGCGGTTTACTAAATAACGGCGAAATACCTTTGATAACGTTACAGGTTTCGTCGGTTACAAGGGTGCGTGCACAATAGAGTGCTGGTTGATCTTCGGGGTACTGTTCCAGGCTATCCAGAGCCTTTTCAAGTTTGTCAGAGTGCCAGACATCATCCTGATCACTAAAAGCAAAATACCTGAACGGCTCATCGACGTAGCTTAGAGCATTTAAGAAATTATTTGCGAACCCGATATTTGCCGCCCTGACCCCGATGCTGACTTTCTCTGAATAATGCCGATGATACCCAAGTGATTCCGAGCACAGTTCGGTGTCAGAACCGTCATCAGAAATGAAAATGTGAGAAGGGCGATGAGTCTGGTTAAAGATCGAATGTAGCTGCTCCCAAAGGTATGACTCACCGTTGTAGTAACCGAGAATTACGGCTAGCTGTCTGCCGCCAATGTTCTTCCGATCAGCTCCACTGCATTGATGCTCGGAAGCGTACGCAACGCCACGCTGAAAAAACTGTTTTGGTACAGTGTGGTAATCGTCACAGTTAGCATCGCGCCAAAAAATCTGAGTAGCATGGGGAGTTGTTGAAAACATAGCCTTACCATTCCATCGCTATCGCTAGATCTGGTGTAGTGCGTTGAAATTCTTAATGCCCAACATTTTCAAACCAGTCACTATCATTAAATCCTAAAGACAACGATGATGACTAACTACGAGAATTGCTCCGAAAATTAAATTATAATCGACTTTCCATTTCCGAAGTGTGTCACAAATGACAGATAGCCTGTTCATTAAATCATATGCATTCATTTCCAGAACAACCAAATCTTTTTTGTATAAGACAATGGATTTGTAGTAGGCGGATATGCTTATAACCATCAAGTGCAGCGGCTTCGGAGGCTCTCATGATTTTTCACTACGGCTCATTGCCTAGGGCGAACAAATAGACCGGTAGATTTAAAGTGAGGCTACCGCCCGTCCAATTTTTTCCGAAATTTTCAGCTGATTATCTATTGGCACAGAACACCATTTCCTCTCGCACAGGGAGAAAATACACGACAAACAACATAAAATTATAGAAAACGTCTTTTTTTGGCAACAGACAAATCACATAACTTGAATCAGAAAAGTTTATGTTCAAGCATGCAGAATTATAAAAACGCTAAACCCTATAAGCCCTAACGATATAGAGTGGTCAGCTTTCTGCACTGTCGCTAACCCGCTTGGAATGAAAGTCTAGCAAAGCTTTTTAAATTTACATGGAAGGTGTCGAATTTTTTTACTCTTTGATTTCATGATTTGCTAAATGAGGTCCCCAGTCTTTTATCTCTGATGCCCGGGTAAATGCTATCTTGCCAATGGCAACTGGCTCGCGCTTGGAGGTATAAATTGCACAATCACCCTGCTGTCTTGGTCATTGTTGATAGCGACTAAAGAAAAGTATTGGTATATATCAGCGATATTTCCGACACGCCCAGATTCAACGGCACTTTTAATTGCAGACAAGTGTCGTGCGAAATTGTGGCTTACAACTAGCTTTACTTGCATTAGTTTGATCGCGATTGCACCAAATAACCACGGTCTGCTATCAGGGATGTGATTGTAGCTTGACCAATATCGATTTCGCACCAGACCGGGATAAATTTTTCCTTACTGGTCGGTTTGTCACTATCGTCACTTCATTGAAGTAAAGTTATATATTCTGATATTGCGGAGAAAATCCATGCCCAAAACAGCCGTAATCATCGGTGCCACAGGTTTGGTAGGTAGCACATTGCTGAACCAGCTTCTGAAGTCATCAGACATCGAAAAGGTGGTAGCACTGACACGAAAAAGCTTGCAACAAAAGTCCGATAAACTAGAGAGTCATGTCATTGATTTTGAAGATCTGGCTCAGCACAGTGAGCTCATTAAAGGCGACTTGTTCTTTTCTTGCCTCGGAACGACAAGAAAGCAGGCAGGTTCTCTCGCTGCTCAGAGACACATAGATTTTGACTATCAGTTGGAAGCTGCAAAGCTGGCTGCCGGGAATAAGATACCTCACTATCTGCTGGTCAGTTCTAGCGGAGCGAATGCACAAAGTGTATCGCCCTATTTGAAGATGAAAGGTGAGTTGGAACAGGCAGTACAACGGCTCCCTTTCCAGAGAGTCAGTATTTTCCAGCCATCATTGTTGTTGGGGCAGAGAAGAGAAAGCCGCTTTGGTGAAGGGCTTGCCGCAAAGATCCTGCCCTTTCTCTGTATACTGCCTGGTTTGCAAAAGTTCAGGCCTGTTCACGATTGGGAAGTGGTAGAGAAAATGTTGAAAGTCACCGAAGAGACTGGTGAAGGCGTTTCCATTTACACTCTGGATAAGATTTTTCATTAATCTATCTGTTGGCTGGTGTCGGTGATGTGCCCATCAACAACCCGCTGCCGCAAAGGACAGTGCCCCAGCTGGTAAGCCAGTTCATTAGGATGATCAATATCCCACAGACAAAAGTCTGCCACTTTACCTTCTTCCAGGCTGCCATAGTGGTCGGCAATACCCAGTGCACGAGCAGCATTAACAGTGACCCCTGCCAGAGCTTCTGCGGGTGTGAGTTCAAAAAAGATACATCCCATATTCATCATCATTCTTATTGAGGCCAGTGGCGACGTCCCTGGGTTGGTATCTGTGGCAAGAGCGATCGGGACTTGATATTGCCTTAGCAGTTCCACGGGGGGGACAGTCTGAGAACGCATGAAGTAGTAAGACCCGGGAAGCAGCACCGCAATAGATCCGGATTCGGCCATATCGGCAATACCCTGCTCAGAGATATGTTGCAGGTGATCGCAGGAGAGTGCATTCATTTGTGCTGCCAGAGAAGCTCCCCCATTTTCTTTGAACTGTTCGGTGTGGCATTTTGTTGGTAGGCCGTGGTCTATTGCCGACTGAAAAATTCTGGCTCTGTGGGTCATGGTGAAGGCAACATTTTCACAATTTACATCCACGGCTTCTGCGAGTTTTTTTTCAGCCAATTCCGGGATGAGTTGTTGGCAGATCATGTCAACGTATTCATCGGTTCTGCCCGCATACTCTGGAGGCAATGCATTGGCAACCAGCAAGGTATTGATAATTTTTACAGAATGGCGATTGCGCAGCTCTTTAGCCACTTCCAGCATCTTGATTTCATCTGTCAGGTTCAGGCCATAGCCTGATTTGATCTCGATCAGTGTAACGCCTTCAGTGGTTAATGCCTTGATGCGGGGCAGAGCCGATTTGATCAGTTGCTCTTTGGAGCGCACCCGGGTGGCCCTGGCAGTGGCAAGAATGCCACCGCCCTGGGCGGCAATCTGTTCATAGGGCACGCCTTTCAGTCTCAGTTCAAATTCCTGTGCTCTATGGCCGCCGAAAACCAGGTGCGTATGGCAGTCTATGAGGCCGGGTGTCAGCCAGCCATTATGACCATCGATCACGTCATAGGGCAGCCGCGTAGCGGTAACCTCGGACATGGATTCGATGCGTGCGATTTTTCCACTGTGAATACCCAGGGCACAATGGTGTTTCAAGCCATAAGGATCTGACACGGCAGGATCAAAAGTCGCCAGATTGACGTTAATCCAGACTCGGTCGCAGTCTTTAAGTTGGATCATGGGGTGCATTGCCATGGGTTGAACTCAGGACAGTTGGCTCCAGACAGAAGCCAGTATCAAGATGCCGGCAGTTCATAAAGACTGGATATGGGAGATAAGGATAGCCAGATAATCTTAATTCGAAAGGAAATCTGAGTTAAGTAGGTGGTTAAGGTTGGTGAGTTGGGAAAAATAGTCGATTAATCCATCTGACTATAAAAAATGCCTGAATATTACCGAAGATTCATAAATGAACTACCTTGATTAAAAAAAAGCACCAACAACAATCATGGAATTAATTATGCCCGAAGGAAACCTGCAGATAATCCTGACCTTTCTGGTTTATTTTACCGTGATGCTGGGGGTCGGCTACATCGCCTGGCAGAGAACGCTCAGTTCGGCAGATTATTTTCTTGGGGGCCGCTCGCTGGGTCCATGGTCTGCAGCCCTCAGCGCGGGGGCGTCGGATATGAGTGGCTGGTTGTTGCTGGGATTGCCGGGCTATGCTTTTGCCGCAGGTCTGGAAGCGTTTTGGTTGGCTGCGGGGTTGTTGGGGGGGACCTGGCTGAACTGGTTGATTGTTGCCCGACGCTTGAGAGTATACAGCGTAGTTGCCGATGACTCACTGACCTTACCGGAATATTTCGCCAGTCGTTTTGAAGATCGTAAAGGGTTTCTGCAACCTGTATCGGCAGCCTTCATCCTTGTTTTCTTCCTGTTTTACACCAGCTCTGGTCTGGTGGCCGGGGGCAAGCTTTTTGAATCTGTTTTTGGCATTGATTATGAGTGGGCAGTAGTCATTGGAATGTTGTCGGTGATCTCTTACACCCTGTTTGGAGGTTTTCTGGCGGTTTGCTGGACGGATCTGATTCAGGGTTTGCTCATGGCAGCCGCTTTGCTGATTGTGCCCATTGCAGCATTGGAGGTCAGTGGCGGGGTGGATCAGGTGTTTGTGGAAATCGGTGCGCTGAATCCGGAGCTTCTGAACCTTTTTACAACCAGTGAAGGTCAGGCGCTTTCACTCATTACCATTGTTTCTTTACTGGGTTGGGGGTTGGGTTATTTTGGTCAACCTCATATCCTGGCCCGATTTAAGGCGGTGCAATCTTCAGATCAGCTGCCTTTGGCCAGAAGAATTGCTGTGAGCTGGACCGGCATCTGTATGTTGGGCGCTTTAATGGTAGGTCTGGCGGGAATTGTTTATACCCAGCGATCCGGTATTCAGCTGGATGATCCGGAAGCCATCTTTATGTTGATGGTGAATACACTTTTTCATCCGGTGATTGCTGGCATCTTACTGGCGGCCATTCTGGCGGCCATCATGAGCACTGCCGATTCTCAGTTGCTGGTTTGTTCTACGGCTTTTGCTGAAGACTTTTATCGGGATCTTTTCAAAGTTGACGCCAATGCCCGGGAAGTTTTGCTGGTGGGTCGACTGGCGGTCGTTGGCATTGCGGTGATCGCCACTTGGTTGGCGATGAATCCCGACAGCAGTGTTCTTGCAATGGTGTCTTATGCCTGGGCTGGCCTGGGGGCGGCTTTCGGTCCGGCCCTGCTTCTGTCGCTTTACTGGAAAAGAATGACCGGGCTGGGAGCCATGGCGGGCATCGTTACTGGTGCTGTCACCGTGCTGATATGGAAACAGTTAACCGGTGGCCTGTTCGATCTTTATGAGATAATACCAGGGTTCGTGATTTCTATGGTGGCTTGTGTTTTATTCAGCTTTTTGGGACGCCAGCCCTCGAGGAATATGTTAGATCGTTTTGAAAAAGTGGCGAGCAGGACTTGTACTGTTTCCCGTGTTGATGATGAAGAGCCTTCGTTGTCATAATTGCTTTGCATTACGCAGAATTGATCCATCGGGTATAGAGTAAGAGGTGTCTTTTTCCATTAACAAATCCTGAGTTCACAGTGGGAGGATGCCATGAAGCAATTGCAAGTGGCTGTCAAAAAGCGTCATCAGCAGAGTGATGAGATTGATCCTCATGATGCCGAGTTGAAACAAACCCTGGAGCGACTGAAGAAGAAAGGGTTGAACCCCATGCAGATGTGTCACAAGTTGATTGAACATGAAGAACCTGCTCCCAAAGATCGGGTCTGGAGTTATGATCTGGTGGTAGCGGAGTGCAAGCGGCTGAAAGTTTCATACTGAGCGTTTGAGTGAAAAAATGCCAGGGCTTTCAGCGTGGCACCAAAAGAGATCAGTGCGGTGCCACAGTCTTGTGTAAGGTGTTTTTTAACTTCGGCAGCTGTGATAACAGAGGTTGTGAAGGTCTGAGCGTTAAACTTTCCCGGTTTTCAGCAACTGCTGAAACTTCAACTTTTTCTCTTGGGCGCTGAGTTGAGGGGTTTGAAGGTCGGATTGAGGAACCAGCGGGCCCAAGTCCAGGCTGGCAGATTCACTTTCTGGTGCAGGTGAGTCACCTTCTTGCTGAAGCAGATGATTATCCATCACATCCAGAGCTTCCAGAAGACCGGGATAGGCCTCGTCGGATTCATCGAGATCCTGTAGTTTGTTTGAGATGTTATCTCGAATTTGTCGTATACGTTCAACAGAAACCTTATCCTGATTTTCTTCCAGCCATCTTTTGGCAGATTCGCCATTGGTTGCCATACTCGATCCAGTTCCAGAGTATTTATGTCGGGTTCTATAATATCATTCTCATTCGGTTTTTGGTTATGCTTTTGTTGAGGCTTTCGATGGAGGTATGCATTCCCACGCAGAGTGAGGGTCTCGTAAAACTCCAACAGATCGTTCCCATGCTCTGAGGTCGTCATTCCCGCGAAGGAGACTGTCGCAAAACTCTGGTTCCCATGCTCCAGCGTGGGAACGAGTTGTTAAGGAAGTCGTCATTCCCGCGAAAGCGGGAATCCAGCCCCAACAGTGGGACTCCGCCTTCTCAGGGATGACAAGGCCAGGGGGGCACCGGGCAGGATGGTTCTGGTGGTGAGTCAGTGTGGATTCCCGCCTTCGCGGGAATGACGAGAATGAAGTCGGGAATGACGAGAATGAAGTCGGGAATGACGAGAATGAAGTCGGGAATGACGGGAGTCAACTCGTTCCCTCGCTGGAGAGGGTTTTGCGACACCCGCCTTCGCGGGAATGACGAGAGCATGATACTTCGGTAAATACCATCCTGATGGGATTGATTCTGATACGTACAATTAACATCCGAATTTGGCCTTAGCGCCTGGGAGTAGGGTGTTGATAGAAGAAGTTCGAAGTCAGGTAGCAGAGCTGACTGAGAGGCTGAGGCAGCTGCGGCTATCCGGTGCACCGGAGCAGATTCTGGTACGGATAGAACAGCCCCTTCCCATGATTAATTTATTCAACTGGCTATCAGGTCAGACACTACCGGGAAAAAGCTACTGGCAGGATCGCGAAAGTGACTACAAGGCAGCGGGTCTTGGCAAAGCCTGGCGGTTTAAAGTCAAAGATCAGGCTGAGGTGAACACTTGCTTTCAGCAGGTGAACGCAATGTTGGATAAAAAAACGCGTTGCCTCGGATACCTGTCTTTTTCGGACAGTCAGACGATGATCTGGCCTGAATTTGGGTATGGCGAATTCTTTTTTCCGGTGATCGAAGTGGTTCAGACCCGGAAAGGGTGTTCTTTGGCCTGTCATCTGCTGGGTCATGATGAGCTGTCATGGGGCACCAGCATTGAGAGGGCCCTGGGTTTTCTGGCGCAGGTCAGCTGGACACTTGAAGAAGTAGGTGCTCACTATTTATTGGGCGCCCCGGAATTCATACCCGATCAGGCACACTGGACTTCTCTGATTGGACATGCCCTTGAGGGTTTCGAGTCAGGAGCCTTGCAAAAAGTGGTGCTTTCCAGAGAGGCACAATTGAGCCTTCTGGAAGGTCAGCTGAACCCCTGGATGCTACTCTATCACTGGCAATTGGCGAACCCGAGATCTTACGTTTTTGCTTTTGAATCCGATCAGGGCTCACTCTTTTTTGGCTGCTCTCCGGAGCGTTTGTTTCGCCGGGTCGATCGCGCTGTTCACACTGAAGCCCTGGCAGGGACGACCCGGCGGGGCAGTAATCGCCATGAAGATTTCAAACTTGAGTTGCGTCTGCTCAATGACTCGAAGAACGTACATGAGAATCGTCTCGTGCTGGATGATATCCGCAGGCGGCTGGAATTCATCTGCTCTGATCTGGAATTTGACCGCAGTCATTCTGTGGTCAAACTAAAAACGATTCAGCATCTAAGACAAGTGATAAGGGGCGTGCTCAAAGACGAAGTCAGTGACAGTCAGCTTCTATCTCTTTTGCATCCTACGCCTGCGGTGGGTGGTGAACCCAGGGAGATGGCAAGACACTTTATTGAAGAACGTGAACTTTATAGCAGGGGACTCTACGCCGGAGCTTGCGGTGTGCTGGGTAAAAAGCGCAGTGAGTTCACGGTATCGATTCGCAGTGCTCTGCTGGAAAAGAAACGGCTCAGGGTGTTTTCAGGTGCCGGGATAGTCAATGGCTCAGATGCTCAGGATGAGTGGCAGGAGCTGGATAGCAAGATCGGAACCCTTCTGTCATTGCTGGATCCTGAAGCCCCTGTGATGGATGTATCTAACCGAATTGGAAGATCTAATGACCTTTCCCACCAGACATCCTAGCCTGAATTTTCTCTGGTCGGCACTGATTCTGGAAGAGCTGAGCCGGTTGGGTGTAGAGCATGTTTGTATTGCCCCGGGCTCCCGCTCTGCGCCACTGACGCTGGTGGCAGCAGAATACAGTCAGTTTGAAAAGCATGTCCATTTTGATGAACGCGGTCTGGGCTTCTTTGCTCTGGGACTGGCTAAAAGTACACGTAAACCGGTTGCAGTGATCACCACTTCCGGGACAGCGGTTGCAAACCTCTATCCAGCCATCATAGAAGCCAGACAGTCTGGTGTTCCCCTGGTTATAATCACGGCTGATCGACCTCCCGAGCTTATCGACTGCGGTGCCAATCAGGCCATTGAGCAGCAGGATATTTATGCCGGTTATCCCGGAGCTACTTTAAAGCTGCCAACACCTGATGAGAGTATCCCCCCCAGCTGGCTATTGACCAGTATTGATCAGGCCTTTGCCCGCTCCTGCCAGCAGGGGCTTCCCATGCATATCAACTGCATGTTTCGGGAGCCTTTGTACCCGGAAGGCAAGGCCCATGATTTTTCAGGTTATCTGAGTCGACTGTCATTCTGGCGCTCGGCCAGAACGCCTCACACTGTCTACGACACTGAGATGAAGATATCACTCAACAAAAGTCCTGTTGGCTGGGCAGATTTTTCGATGGGCAAAGGCTTGATCATAGCGGGCCGTATTAATGAGCAGGAGTCTGCCGAAGCGGTTGCAGGATTAGCCCGGGTATTGGGCTGGCCTCTCCTGGCCGATTTTCAATCTCAGCTTTATGGCCATCCGTCGGCTATTCCCCATGCTGATCTGCTTCTGGCCAGCAAAGCCGGAAAAGCCCTTTTGAGTCAGGCAGATCGTATTCTTCAGGTGGGTGCTCATCTGGTTTCAAAGAGACTGGATAAGTTCATTTCTTTCGGCGAGTGGCAGCATTACTGGATGCTTGGCCAGGCATTTCGCCGAATGGATACCGGTCACTGCCAGACCTATCGGCTGGTCGGGCCTGTTGCAGACTGCTGTCGTATGTTGACTGAACTTTCTGATGACCAGGGCTCTGATCCATTATGGAAAGGGCAGATCGAACAGTTATCCCAATCGGTCCATACTCTGGTGGCCAGGCTGGACTCGGCCCCGGGTTCATTAACTGAACGTTGGCTGGGGGCGTATCTGACCAAACTATTGCCTGACGACAATTGTCTTTTTGTTGGAAACAGTTTGCCCATTCGACTATTGGATATGTTCTCCCTTGCCCCGGCCGGGCAGGTATATGCTAACCGTGGTGCCAGTGGTATTGATGGATTGCTGGCAACGGCAGCAGGTTGTGCTGTGGGCGAAAAGAAATTTATGGTGGCTGTCGTCGGTGATCTATCATTTCTCCACGATTTAAATTCCCTGCAATTATTGAGGCAGTTGAATTCACCCTTTGCTCTGTTGGTCATCAATAATGATGGCGGTGGTATTTTCAACCTGTTGCCGGTTGAGGATCGACCCGAAGCCGCGCAGAAGTATTTTGTCAGCCCTCATAGCCTGAATGCCCGTCAGGCTGCGGAAATGTTTGGATTGCCCTACCATCAGCCGGACAGTCGAGAGGCGCTGGCAGCCTTGCTGAAGCAAGTGAGCCAGAAGCCGGGCGCATCAGTCATTGAGGTGATGACGCAACCCGGTCAGGCTGCTGAGCAGATAAAGCAGGCGTTGAGCCAGCTGGAGATGTTGTCATGAACGCAACCAACCTTGCTTATCGAACCTGGGGTATCCGTGAAGGTGTGCCGCTGGTTTTGTTGCATGGTTTTCTGGGAGACTCCGGGGACTGGGAGGAGTTGGCCAGATACCTGGAGACTGATCTGTATCTGGTGGCCGTTGATTTACCCGGGCATGGCAAAAGTCGTGATGTCAAAGTCAGCCAGGATAATGCTTTTGAAGCCTTCAGTGATCTGCTGCGGGGAACGCTTTATCAATTGGGACTCGAACATTACAGTGTGTTGGGCTATTCACTGGGCGGGCGACTGGCCATGAGCCACCTTGCTCAGGCAGTAGAGGCTATTGACCGGCTGCTGTTGGAGTCGTCCCATCCTGGTTTGGAAGACGACGCTGAGCGTCAGGCTCGCTGGAAGAATGATCAGGATTGGGCAGAACAGTTTCGCAATGATCCACTCAATGAAGTTCTGCAGCGCTGGTATCACCAGCCAGTTTTTGCCGATCTGAACAGTCGTGAGCGGGAACGACTGATGCAGCATCGTTGTTCAAGTCATCAAATTGAAGGCTTATCTCCCGACAAAGTCGGCGCGAATGGGGCATCTCTGGCATGGGCGCTTGAAGCGTTCAGTCTGTCCCGGCAGCCAGAGTTCTGCGGGGTACTCAATCGCTCTTCACAAGCGTCACATTATTTTTGTGGCGAACGTGACCTGAAATTTCAGAACATCGCACACCGTTTACTTGAGATGGGGTGTGTTCATAGTGTTCATGAGATCAAAGCAGCAGGCCATAATATCCACCGGGAGCAGCCAGAAGCTATGGCAGCGATTATAAGGCAGCTACTTTTGTGATCTGAGTACATTATGACATCTGCTCTCTTTCAGTCCTGCAACCTATATCGATATCGACAACCCCTGAGCAAGCCTCTTTCGTTAAAAACGATGACACTGACAATCCGTGAAGGTCTCATTCTTGAGATGGTCGATCAGAATAAGCAGGTGCATTACGGCGAAGCTTCTCCTCTGCCAGATTTTAGCCGGGAAACTGTCTTTGAAGCTCAGGAGCAGTTGAAATATGCGGCAGAATGCTATTGTTCCCGGGGGGTGATCGATCAGAGTCTTCTATATCCGTCGGTTGCTTTTGCCATCGAGAGCATTCAATTCAGTCTCGGCAAAGAGCATTGGAGTCAAGAGAGGGTCTCTGAATCACCTTTGCTTATGGGAGCCGATGCATTGACGCTCAAACGTCTGGATGACTGGTCCGGGAACTGGCCCGATGAGTTCAAGTTAAAGGTCGGGGGCAATAGCATTGGGCAGGATGTGGATGCGGTTAATCAAATTCTTGATCGGATTCCGGACGATGTAAAACTGAGGTTGGATGCCAATCAACGGTGGTCTTTCGATGAGGCTTTAGAGTTTGCCGGGCAGGTGCCAGCCTGCAGAGTCAGCTACATCGAAGAACCTACACAGTATTATGAAGAATTTCCGCAATTATTCCAAAAAACCGGTGTCGGGTACGCGCTGGACGAAACATTGCAGGAGTCGGCACTCGGCACGATGCTGCCGGAAATGAATAGACTCAGAGCTGAAGACGGACTCAGGGCTGTCGTATTAAAACCAACCCTGGTGGGTGGTGTGTCCAGATGTTTGACTCTGGCTGACTGGGCCAGGGGAAAAAAGGCCAGAGTCGTTTTCAGCTCATCCTTCGAAAGTACTTTGGGGTTGACTCTGATCGAGCAACTCAGCCTGCAGTGTGACCCGATGGAAAGTCCTGGCCTTGATACGCTCTCTGCTTTTCAGAACCCCGGATTTTGCCGGTTGCCTGAGTACGGTCGACGAATGTCTTTAGATTTACTCAATGCCATGGAGAATGTATGGAGTTATCGTTCTGCCCTCTGAGAGACTGGTCACTCAAAGATCCTCAAAGGGTCGTTGCCAGAGTGAATGGTCAGCCTGTATCCAGGGCTGAGCTGGACGCAAAGGCGGAAACACTCCTTGATGCATTTTATAGTCAGGGTGTCAGGAGAGGCGATCGGATTCTGGTACCGATAACCTGTGCATGGGATGCGGTCATAATGATCATAGCCTGCCTGAGAGGCCGGTGGGTCTTTTGCCCGGTCAATCCGCAAATGCCGGACGTGCAGAAGAGGCAGTATTGCCAGAAGATCGGTGCCCAGTGGACCCTTCATGAAGGGTTTGGAGCAATAACGGGCCTGGAATGGCCCAGCTTCTCTGACCAGCCTGAAGCAGCGGATTCCCGTTTGGTCATCGAGCCAGAAGCTCTGTTTGATCTGATTGCTACGTCAGGCACTACCGGTGTGCCCAAAGCCGTCAGTCATACTTTCTCCAATCATGTTTACAGTGCCAAAGGCTCTCAATCCTGTACGCCTCTGACAGAGTATGACGGCTGGCTGTTGTCTCTGCCACTGTTCCATGTTGGCGGCTTTGGCATTGTGGTTCGTTGCCTGCTCGCAGGTGCCGAGATAGTGATAGATACGCAAAAAATGTCATTAGAGCAATTGCTGTTGGAATACAGAATCACCCATGTATCTCTGGTCAATACCCAGTTGCGCAGACTGTTGGTAAGAGGAGCCGATCTGCTGGATAACAGTAAGCTGAAATACATTCTTTTGGGTGGAGGGTTTGCGTCTCCTGAACTGGTATCTCAGGTTCAGGAGAAAGGTATTAATATTCTAACCACTTATGGTATGACAGAGATGAGTGCCCAGGTTTGTACCGGAACCCCGAAATTTACCCGCTCGGGAGTAACCTCAGGTGAGCCTCTACCTTATCGGGAGCTGCAAATCGTTGCTTCCGGAGAGATTCTGGTCAGAGGCAAAACCTTATCTGCGGGCTATTTTGACGACGGCAGAATTATTCCGATTGTCGATGAGCGAGGTTGGTATCACACAGGCGACATTGGTCGGTATTCCGGTGATCAAATAATGGTTATTGGTCGTATAGATAATATGTTGATTTCTGGCGGGGAGAACATCCATCCGGAGGAAATTGAAAAGGCCTTGCTCAGCATTGACGACATCATTATGGCGGTTGTGGTGTCTGTAAGCGATGATGATTATGGGCAGAGGCCTTTTGCATTTGTGCAAACCGAGTCGGGCTCTCTGAATGAGGTATTTACAAAACAAAAGCTTGCAGGCATCATTAGCCGATTCAAGATTCCTGATATGATTCGCTTGCTCCCGGCTGAGCAGATACCCACCGGTCTCAAGCCCAATCGTCAAACCCTGAAAGCATTAGCTGACAGGCTAGCAAATCCTTAATCGTATTTTAACTGATTATCGTCGCTATCTGACCCGGACCAAGGCATAATGCTGGCAAATAGCGGTGATAATTGAAGTGTCTGATGAAAACAAAAGATCAAAAAAACATCCGTGCATTCATCGCTGTCAGGATTCCGCTGGAGCTTGCAGCGATACTGCACAAAAAAGCGCGCCACCGCGCCGGTGATGTGCTTCAGCACAAACTTCGCTGGATGGTGCCTCAGCAGCAGCACATAACACTGCGCTTTCTGGGTGAATGTGGCGAACAGAGTCTTGAGCAGTTTTCCAGTTATATCGAAGATGCCCTGGCAAATGTGCACGGATTCGACTGTATGACCGGGTGTTTCGAATTTTTCCCTGATGCACACAGACCCCGGGCACTGGCCTTGAATATACATTCAGGCCAGCAGTTGAATGCGTTGTCCCGAATTTGCGAAGAAGGCGCTCTTATGTGCGGAATGCGTCGTGAAATGCGCAACTTCCGACCCCATGTCACACTGGCTCGTTTCAAGCAGCATCATCATGTGACTCACAGCCATTTTTTCAATATGCCCAGTTACCGCATGACGGTTAATGAAGCGGTATTGATGAAGAGCGAAACCACGGCTGAAGGTACTCAATACTCGGTACTGAAAGAATTCCCTCTATTGCCCCTGGCTAAGTCAGCCTGACACTGAACTCCACAAGTCCAAAGGAAATTGAAACCCTGCACTTTCGTTGAAAGGTGGGGTTTTTTGCTATCTGGTCCAGTCTCGCTGTATGCCTTGATTAAAAACTCAGCAGAAATTTGAAATTCGATTAAGAAGTTAATTTTTTCGTTAGTAAGACTTTTGGTTCTGATGGGCCAGGTTGGCTTATTATTTTGTTAAATGATTTATTAACCAAAATATATCTTGTCTTTATATAATAAAACAAAGTTTTTCACTGTTGTAAATTGTTCTTGTCAGGTATAAATTATGCCGCGTCAAACAGGTGTCTTAACCGCTCGAAACCAAGCGGCCTGTGTCTGACAACCTATTAATTTTTTTCAGACTTTTTCTGATGTGACTTACGTCAGAGGTTTTCTATTGTCTGCATTCAGGGGGAGTGATATGTCAATTAAACGCGAAACACTGGCAGATACATTTGCCCTGATCAGTTTTGGATTGGTTGTTGGATTACTGGTTGAGATTCTGGTGGCCGGGTTGACTATTGAACAATCCCTGCAGTCTCGTTTGATGAGTATTCCGGTTAATATGCTGGTTGCCCGTCCTTACGGAATCTATCGTGACTGGATAATGAGTTACAGCCATAGCTTCAAATCAAGAAAAGTTGGAGATACTGTTCTTGATATAGTGGCGTTTGTCTCTTTCCAGATTCCGGTTTATGTTGTTCTGGTTGCTGCCACAGGTGCAACAATGGAACAGATTATTACTGCCTGTCTGGGTCAGACCGGTGCTTTAATGCTGATGGCTCGTCCTTACGGTGTTTACATGCAGATTTGTCGTAACAGATTTGTATCAGGGGGTATGAGAACCGCTTAATAATATTTTTCATATTAGTACTTAGCTATATAAGTAATCACCGAAATTATGCCGTTTTAATAGCTGTCATTAATTAATGAGGCTTCCTATTTTCTAACTATCTGGTTATAGTCCCCTCCAGTTTACCCGAATGTGTTGTATGGGTTTGCCTGTTTTAACTCCGCCAATAGCGGAGTTGGACAGTCTCGGTTGCCTCTTTATTATACAATTGCAGCGTCGTCCGGTGGACCCCGGATTCGCACAATTTCCGCCTTGGTCGTTGCGCGACTGTATAAATAGAGTGTTTGCCAAAAGGCGAATGTGCACCTTTCAGGTCGCGAAGCTTTGATTGGATCTTTCTTGTTTCTATGGCCGTAAGTCCGTTTAATTCAAGAGTGAAAGGATTGGCAAAGCACGAATAAGAATTAGATGAAAAAACAGTCATCAATAAAAGAATCGGCTGATAAACGATTAGCAGGACAATAGCTTTTAAAAGTTTTTCGTTTATCGGAACGGTTATCAAGAAGCGACTGTGTTTTCACATTGAATTTGAGGGGGGGAGCATGTCCTTATTGGAGGTCAATGACCTGCGTATTGAATTTCCTTCACGTCACGGTGTTGCAGTGGCTGTAAAGGGAATGTCTTTTACAGTTGCCAAAGGTGAGATTCTGGGCCTCGTGGGGGAGTCTGGAGCCGGTAAGTCCACGGTTGGTAATGCCATTATTGATTTGCTCAGTGCTCCCGGTCGCGTCGCGGGTGGTGAAATCAGGTTGAATGGTGAAATCATTTCAGGTCTCTCTGGTGAAGCCATTCGTAAAGTGCGTGGCAAAAGAATTGGATTTATTTTTCAAGATCCAATGACTTCATTAAACCCGCTTCTGACGATTGAAACCCAGTTAGTCGAAACCATTATCGAAAATCTCGGATTAAATCCGGCTGAAGCTTTCATTAAAGCAATCGATTTGCTGAAGGCCGTGGGTATTCCCGAGCCGGAAATCAGAATCAAACAATATCCCCATCAATTTTCCGGTGGTATGCGTCAACGGGTAGTTATTGCAATTGCTTTGGCCGGCGAGCCCGAATTGATTATTGCTGATGAACCCACTACTGCCCTGGATGTTTCCATTCAAAACCAGATTCTTGATTTGATTCGTGAACTCTGTAAAGAGCGGGAAGTCGGATGTGTATTGGTAACCCATGATATGGGTGTCATTGCAAACGTTACAGACCGCGTTGCCGTAATGTATATGGGAGAACTGGTAGAGATTGGTGAACCTGACAAGATTCTGAAAAATCCTGAACACCCCTATACACAGAGTCTGATCAGTGCTGTGCCAAGAACCGATGTCAAACTGCATCGTTTTCCGCGGGTTGAATACATTGAGAAAGTCGAAAGCCGCAGCATTGATGTCAAAAATCACTGGCTGGGTCAGCGTGAATCCTTTGGCTCTATAAAAGATGAGAATCTTCTGAGCGTTGAAAATGTCATGCTCAAATTTGAAACCCAGTCAGCTTTCTTGAAAAAGAACCGTCGTTATGTGACAGCATCCAATAATGTTTCATTCAAAGTGCGTGACGGTGAAACCTTTGGTCTGGTGGGTGAATCGGGCTCGGGCAAGTCAACCATTGCCCGTGTGATTGCGGGTCTTTATCAACCTGACTCCGGGCAGGTCTTTTTCGCAGGTAATGATATTACCCGGCTGAACGAAAAGGCCCGTAAGCCTTTAAGACGACAGATTCAGATGGTATTCCAGAATCCCTATTCCAGTCTGAATGCCCGTATGAATGTTAACGATATTATTGCCGAGCCCATTCGTTTTCATGGCCTGGCTCAGTCTGAGCAGCAGATTCGACAGATCACTGCTGACCTGCTGGACCATGTTGGCCTGGGCAGTAGAGCCGGAATCAAGTTTCCTCATGAGTTTTCCGGTGGTCAGCGCCAGCGTATTTCCATTGCCAGAGCATTGGCGACCCGTCCCCGCTTCCTGATTTGTGATGAACCTACATCTGCGCTGGATGTATCGGTTCAGGCGCAGATTCTCAATTTGCTGAAAGACCTGCAGGAAGAGCTGGGCCTGACCATGCTGTTCATCAGTCACGATCTGACGGTGATCCGCCAGATGTGCGACCGGGTTGGGGTTATGAAGCATGGAACGCTGGTGGAAGTGGATGAGACCGAAAAGCTGTTCAAATCGCCCGAGCACGAATATACCCGGAATCTGATTGATTTGATGCCGAAAATGGATCATCTCTCCCATCGGGGTCTGAAGGAATTACAACAGGCACCCGTTGCACTGGTGTGATGACTGATTGGCCAGCGCGTTAAAGCCCGTGTTCTTTGCCATGAGCGCAGAATCAGTTTTATTTTTTGTTCCAGAAAAAGTTGTTTCTTACAAAAGTATAAAAACGTTTGTTGACCTGCCCAGAGGGTAAAATAATGAAAAAAATGATCAAGTCACTGGCTGGAGTTGCTCTGGCTTCTACATTGGCCATGAGTGTACAGGCCGCTTCGTTGAAGGTTGCTTACGACGCTGACCCTGTATCTCTGGACCCTTATGAGCAGCTGTCGGGCGGTACCCTGCAGATGGCACATATGTCCTTTGATCCACTGATTCGCTGGAATCAGGACTTGAGCTTTGAGCCTCGTCTGGCTGAGAAGTGGGAGCGTATTGATGACCTGACCATGCGCTTTACCCTGAGAAAGGGGGTTAAGTTCCATTCTGGCAACACATTGACAGCCAGGGACGTCAAGTGGACCTACGATCGTATGGTCGACAGTGCGGACTACAAAGCCATTTTCGCTCCTTTCGCCGAGCTGAAAGTGATCGACGACTACACCTTTGATCTGGTCACCAGGAAGCCTTATCCACTGGTTCTGAACTCTGCCACTTACATCTTCCCGATGGACAGCCAGTTCTATAGCGGTAAAGATGATAAAGGCCGTGATAAGGGGCTGATTGTCAAGCACGGTGATAGCTTCGCTTCCCGTCACATTTCCGGTACCGGACCTTACGTCGTCAGTGAGCGTCAGCAGGGCGTGAAGCTTGAATATGAGCGTTTTGATGGCTATTGGGACAAACAGTCTCCGGGTAACGTGGACAAGATTACACTGACGCCGATCAAGGAAAATGCGACACGTGTTGCTGCTCTGCTGTCCGGTGGTGTGGACTTTATCTATCCGGTACCACCTAATGATCATGAGCGTATCAAGCGTTCAGACGATGCTGAATTGATCACTCTGACCGGTTCCCGTCTGATCTCTTTCCAGCTGAACCAGGATCGTGTTGAAGCATTCAAGGATAAGCGAGTTCGTCAGGCCATCGTTTATGCTGTCAACAACGAAGGCATTGTTAAAAAGATTATGAAGGGCTTTGGCGAGGCTGCCGGTCAGCAGGGACCTGAAGGTTACGTTGGCTATGTTGATGAGCTGGCACCACGTTATGACCTGAAGAAAGCCAAACAACTGATGAAAGAAGCAGGCTATGAAGATGGCTTCTCTGTCACCATGATGGCGCCAAATAACCGTTACATCAACGATGCCAAGATTGCCCAGACCGTGGCCAGCATGTTGGAGCGTATTAACATCAAGGTTGACCTGAAAACCATGCCCAAGGCGCAGTACTGGCCAGAATTTGATGAGCGTGCCGCTGACATCATGATGATCGGCTGGCACTCTGATACCGAAGATTCAGCCAACATGACTGAATATACGACTGCCTGCAAGGATGACACTACAGGCTGGGGTCAGTACAACAGTGGTAACTACTGCAACGAGTCCATCGATAAGCTGGTTAAAGCGGCAGGGACTGAAACAAACCTGGACAAGCGCGCCAAACTGCTGCAGGAAGTTGAGAAGGAGCTTTATCAGGAAGCGGCTTACGTTCCTCTGCACTGGGAGAACCTGGCCTGGGGTGCCCGTAAAGGTGTGAAAGCCGAAGAAGTGGTGAACATCATGAACTTCCCATACCTGGCTGACCTGGTCGTTAGTGAGAAGTAATCCCCACAGGGCCGGTTTATGCTGGCCCTTTTTTTATTTTTTCTGATCGATAATTTTCTCTGGTCAGTCTGTGTCGTCATCTGAGTAGAGCGGCATTTTCGCAACTATAAAACGCTGCAGGATTTTTTATGTTGTTATTTTTATTCAGGAGACTGATGCAGGGTCTGGTGGTGATGTTTGTCATCAGCCTGATCAGTTTTTCCATCCAGGATAATCTGGGTGATCCTCTCAGGGAGATGGTGGGCCAGTCCGTATCAGAAGCTGAAAGAGAGGTGCTGCGTGATGAGCTGGGCCTGAACGATCCATTCCTGGTGCAATATGGGCGCTTTATGTCCAAAGCCGTTCAGGGAGACCTGGGAACCTCTTACTTCTTTAAAGAGCCCGCCCTGGAAGTCATTATGAATAAGTTACCAGCGACGCTTGAGCTGGTATTCAGTGCTACCCTGCTGATTATTTTGATCTCCATTCCCGCAGGTGTTTACAGTGCTATTCGCCCGAACAGTTTTTTGTCCAGATTGATTCTCGGAGTCAGTATTCTGGGTATTTCTGTCCCTGTTTTCCTGACCGCTATATTTAGTATTTATCTGTTTTCCATAGAGCTGGGGTGGCTGCCTTCCTATGGACGGGGTGATTTAACCCACGTTTTCGGCAGTTGGGAAACTGGCTTCCTGACCAAAAGTGGCTGGCTACATCTGATTCTGCCGTCTATTTCTCTGGCCAGCATCATGCTGCCGCTCTTTATTCGTTTGATTCGTTCCGAGATGGTGGAAACCCTGCACAGTGAGTATGTGAAGTTTGCTAAGGCGAAAGGTCTGCAGAAAGCGCGTGTTTACTTCCTGCACGCTTTGAAGAACACCATGTTGCCTGTTATTACGGTAGGGGGGGTCCAGATTGGAACCATGGTCGCCTATACAATTCTGACGGAGACCGTCTTCCAGTGGCCCGGCATGGGCTTCATGTTTCTGGAAGCGGTAAACCGTGTCGATACACCCTTGATTGTTGCTTATCTGATCGTTGTTGGCGGCATCTTTGTGGTGGTGAATACCCTGGTCGATCTGATCTATGGCCTTATTAACCCAACTGTAAAACTGGCAGGAGGCAGCCAATGAGTGAGTTGCCCATGAATGAAGCAGAGGCACAAAAGGTGCCTTCTATCTGGCAGAAGATTCGTCAGTCCAATGTCTGGTACAGTTTTGTCAATGATCGTCTGGCCATGGTGGCTGCTTTTATATTGGCTGTTATGGTTGCCGCCGCCCTGCTGGCACCGGTTATCGCTCCGACGAATCCCTATGATCTTTCGACCATTGATATTATGGACTCCGAGATGGCGCCGTCCTGGAGTGAAGACGGCGATGAGCGATTCCTTCTGGGAACAGACTCTCAGGGCCGGGATATGCTGAGTACCATTCTGTATGGTGCCAGAATCTCCATTACCATCGGTTTCTTTGCAGTGATACTGCAGGCGCTGCTGGGCATTGTGATTGGCTTGACAGCCGGCTATGTCGGGGGGCGGGTTGACAACTTCCTGATGCGGATGGCGGATATTCAGTTGTCCTTCTCAACCATGATGGTGGCCATTGTCGTGTTGGCTGTTTTCCAGGCATCCTTTGGGTCAGAGTTATACAGCAAGCTGGCGATGTGGATGTTGATTATGGTGATTGGTATTGCCGAATGGCCACAGTACGCACGTACGATACGTGCGTCGGTTCTGGCTGAGAAAAAGAAGGAGTATGTCGAGGCTGCCAGGGTCATGGGCTTTGGCTCCGGACGCATTATGTTCCGTCATATTCTGCCAAACTGCCTGTCTCCTATTTTGGTGATCTCAACCGTTCAGATTGCCAACGCCATTATCAGTGAAGCTGCTCTCTCTTTCCTGGGACTGGGGATGCCAGTATCAGAGCCTTCATTGGGCTCACTGATCTCCAGCGGCTTTGAGTATATTTTTTCTGGCAGCTGGTGGATTACGGTCATCCCCGGTGTGATCCTGGTCACTCTGGTTCTGGTGATTAACCTGTTGGGTGACTGGCTGAGGGACGTGCTTAATCCCAAACTTTATAAAGGTTAAATCAAATTTTCTTCAGGAAAAAGGCCGTTTAGCGGCCTTTTCCTTTTTTGAACTCAGGGGGCAAAAACCCTTTTTCTGCTCAATTGCCAGATCAGAACGCCGGCGAAAACGGCAGCCATTAAAGGGTTGAACCAGCTGGTGGTATCTGTGACCAGCGTTCTTGAAATATCAAATGCTAACAGTACACCCAGGGCGATTAAGCCGATTATCCATGTCAGTGCTTTATCTCTCCATTGAAAGGCGGCAGCAGTAAACCAGAAGGCCAGAACGGAACCAAGAATAATATAATCGGTATTGACGCTTCTGGGGTTGAACATAACGTGATAGCAGGCTGCAAAACTCAATAAATAGATCAGGCCATTTCTGGTGCCATGACGGACAATGGCATAAAAACAAACGGCCCAGGTGGTGGCAGCCAGAATGATTTTTATTATGTTCTGCAAGGCTTCGGGTACTGAGTAGTTGAAAAGCTGCATGGGAATGTTAAAGAAACTGGCCCAGTTAGGTGTTGTTACTCCACGGTCAACTGCAGACTCGGCCATCTCAAGAAAGTTGTTGTACTGTTCAAGTCCGTAATCGAGCCCGCCAAATATCAGAGGCAGTGCAAGAAATGCCAGCAGCATCAGTGGCACTCTTAGCCAGAAAGGTCTGAACAAAGTGGTCACCAGCAGGAAAAAGACAATAAAGGTGGGTTTCAGACTCATGATCAGGGCCAGAACCAGGGCTGCCGAATTCCAGCGCTTCTCTATGATCTGGCTGATCACCAGCATCATGGCCGCAATAAGGATCACATTCACCTGGCCATTTCGAAAACCTGAAAAAGCAATGGGAACGGCAATCAGGCTGAATAATCCAAATCGGTTAAAGAGTGTCTCCTGTGAGTATTCCTGAAAGTGTCTCAGCAGTCTCAGGCTGGCCCAGGCATAGAGACCCATGATAAATAAACGCCAGAGCAGGTCAGCGAGAAAAACAGGCAGTTTGGTGACAGGAACAAACAGTAGGGCAAAAGTAGGTGTATAAATGAATCCTCCCGGTCCCGAATAGAGCTTTACCCGGTCGATCCATCGGTCAGCGCCCAGCAGGTAGCTGTCCAGCACTGTGTGCTGACCCGGTTCCAGCGCGACTTTGGCAAAGATCAGGGCCACGGCCAGCCCCCATAGAAACATTCCGAAAAGGGCAGCAGGATGATTTTTAAGGAGGGCTATGTCCTTCATCAGTACTCTTTCTTTTTTGAGTTATGACAAAAAATGGATAACTCCCAAATTGGCCGAAAGTCATCTGTTTTTTCCGAGGCTGATTACAACATACGATGAGAATGTCTTTTCTGCCAGTGGTCTGTATGAATTCCTCTCTGAAATTTCCTGTCCATTGGTGGGTGCAGCGTATTTGAAAGGGGCTTGTTTTCCGCTGTTTTTTGACTCTGTTTGCATCCAGGGAAGGTCAGACACAGAAAATCATCGAAAGGATGCGCTCCATAGTGAGTCATGCCGGTCACGGCGTGGATTTGGTTGATCTTGAAGGGCTGACAACCGGGATTCGTTTGCAGCAGTACGATGCCTTGATGCTTGGCAGTTCTATCCGATATGGCCACCATCATGCTGATTTTTTTCGTTTTGAGATCATGAGTTTACAGACTGGAGTCGTGTAACACAGTTTGCTGAACGACTCGTTCAGCAACTGGCAAGCGAATTAAATGGACATAAGCACCCTGACGATCAGGTTTCAGGTTCAAAAGCCAGGGACATTAGTAAAGCAAAACCGTAAACGGTGGGGAGAAAAAGCGACAGAGCCAGAATAATGTAATCCATGTTCATGGAAGGGTACCTGCTGTTATTCTTTTTATATCGAAAATCTCATATCCTGTTTTGCAGTTACTTTGTCGGGTAATGCAGGCTGGATGAGATCTCCTGAGCCGGATAGCCTTATATCAATCTACCAGTTTGCTGTAACGTTTGAAAAGTGGTGGCGATAAAATAGTGATGCTTATAAGACATGGAGTCCATATGCGTTTAATTCTGTTACTGTTTTCCTTTTGGGTGTTGCCACTGGCCATGGCCCAGGATGTCGTTTCCCTTAAGTCCAAACTGATTCAGGGGGGCTTTTATGTAGGGCAGGTGAAGCCGGGAACTGAAGTCATCTATAAAGACAGGTCCGTCAGAGTGTCGGAACGGGGCCAATTTATCATCGGGTTTGGACGGGATGCCCGGCTTCTGCAAACAGTACGGCTGGTCGCTCCGGGTGGTAAAAAAGAGCAACTGAAACTCAGGTTGTCAAAGCGAGACTATAAAATTCAGCGAATTAATGGTATTGCCCGCAAATACGTCAGCCCGGCGGAAAAAGTGTTGGGTCGAATATCCGATGAAAACCAGCAGGTTAAATCAGCCAGACAGTTTGATTCCGTCCAGAAAGATTTTTTTGCAGGCTTTACACGTCCGGCAGAGGGGCCTGTCAGTGGTGTCTATGGCAGTCAGAGAGTGTTTAACGGTGAGCCGAGGCGACCGCATTTTGGACTCGATATTGCCGGTCCCGAGGGGGCTCCGGTCATGGCGCCAGCCAATGGTATTGTCCGGCTGGCCGAGTCCGATTTGTACTTTTCCGGTGGCACAATCGTTATCGACCATGGTTACGGCATCACTACCAGCTACCTGCACCTGAGCCAGTTAAAGGTGGTTGACGGGCAGAAGGTAAAGAGGGGAGATGTGATTGGTGCTATTGGTGCAACGGGCAGAGTGACAGGTGCTCACCTTGACTGGCGGGCAAACTGGTTCGATGTCCGGCTTGATCCTGCTCTGATGATGCTTCAGTAGGAGATGGGTCTGCATGCTCTGCATTTTCTGATACGGTTTCGCAATCACTACCAGTTACCGGTTACAG
The DNA here is from genome assembly GCF_049310145.1 of Endozoicomonas sp. ALD068. Taxonomy (NCBI): domain Bacteria; kingdom Pseudomonadati; phylum Pseudomonadota; class Gammaproteobacteria; order Oceanospirillales; family Endozoicomonadaceae; genus Endozoicomonas; species Endozoicomonas sp. ALD068. The sequence goes on along the minus strand of NZ_JBLYNU010000004.1, from coordinate 3,169,806 downwards.
AGGCAGCCAGGAACATGGCTTACTCTGGCGTTTCGGATACGGCTACGGGTCGCCTGGATAGTTTGACCAATACCTGATGAATATGTTCAAACTCTGTTATTACCCGTCTTCGCTTTGAGTGCTGCCTGCTTGATTAAGAATTTCAACAAATGCCTGTTTTTGTTCGCCCAGATGTTTTAACAGAGTTTTAAACATGAAAGTGCCAAAGCCGGGAATGCTGGCATCAGCTTTGGCCCCTCTGGCAATAAGTTTTTGAACCGCTTCTTTATCTTTTGCTAAAAGTGCGAAAAAAAGAAGTGTTTCTCTAGAAGAACAAACTGGCAGATTGACATCGGCAAAGGCAGCCATGCCAGCCGGAAGTAATTCCTTGAGCAACTCTAGATAAAGAGGGTCTTCCGAAATTGCATCAAAAGCGGAATGCCCCGCATTAGTAAAAAGGTCAATTCTGGCTCCTGCCGAAAGGAGTATCCTGGCAAGTTCAGGCGCATTTTTCTTCAAAATTCCCTCACTGCAGGAGAGAGAATCAGAAGTTGCACAGAAAAGAGGTGTGCATCCATCCAGATCAACCGCATTAACATCTGCGTGTTTGGCTATCAGTTTTTTCAGTGCCCGCTCATGCCCTGATTGTGCAGCTGCGTGCATGACATTTCTGCCATTTCCATCTGTTTTATCGAAGGAGGCGCCATTATCGATTAGGGTGTCAAATAAATCAGGGTTTTCAGGATCCTCGGCAGCCATGTGAAGAGCTGTATCACCACCTTTGTTCTGGAGATTCATATCTGCTTTGAGGTCCAGAATTATCTTTAATGTCTGAATATTGCTGTTACATACAGCATGGTGTAGAGGCGTCATCCCTTTTTTATCTTGCAGATTAATATGTGCCCCAGAGTTTAGCAGTGAACGGATCAATTCCGGGTTACCGTTTTTTGCGGCAATATGAATAGCTGCCATGCCCGCCTCTGAATGAAGAACGTTTGGGTCGACACCATCGGCGATCAGTTCGAGTGCTTGTTCTTCCCGGCCGACCTCGACGGCATGGGCAACGGGCGAGAAAGAGATGTCTTGGTCAATAGGGGCAGGTGTGCGACAGGAAGGACATCTAATGTCCAATACAGGAGAAGATGAACGGTAATCACGCAGACACTTATTATGGAAGAAATGCCTGCCAGGTCTTTCGGAACAGTGGTAATAACGATTATTTTTATGCAGCATCGTAACAGTATGTTGGCCGAATAAACTTTGCAGGCATATTCCGCAGAGGGGATTATCATCTTCTTGGGCAGTTACATTGGAAGTAGTTCCATCTGATACAAGTCCGCCCTGAAGAGAAATCATTTCATTCATTCGAGACTGATTAAAACAGTCAGGAGTTTCAGGTGTTAAATTCATGAGTATTACCTCTTTCAGGTTGTTAAGATTAAGCTTCAAAAATTGCTATTCCCGGTAACAGTATGACGTAATAGTGCTTTCATTTTGTTTTCCGCGAAAATTTCAAGTTTCTGATTCAGTGAAAAACAAGCGACAATGCCGGTCATAAGTACTTTGACTAATAGTGCTGGAATAAGTTCCCTCTGTATGGAGGGTGTCGCAAAACTCTCTCCAGCGTGGGAACGAGTTGACTCCCGTCATTCTCGTCATTCCCGCGAAGGCGGGAATCCACACTGACTCACCACCAGAACCGTACTGCCCGGTGCTCCCCTGGCCTTGTCATCCCCGAGAAGGCAGAGACCCACCGTTGGCGCTGGATTCCCGCCTTCGCGGGAATGACGACCTCAGAGCATGGGAACGAGCTGTTGGAGTTTTGCGACACCCTCTATGAGTAAGGGAAGGTGCGAATAAGCCCCCGGCCATGAGATAATATTCCTGTCGTTTCCACCTTAAGTTCCCGTCTATGAGTCAGCTCAGTTTCGGGGCAGTGGGCAGAGTGACAGGTGCTCATGCTGGCGGGCAAACTGCTGCGATGTACGGTTTGATCCGGCTCTGAGGGTGCTCGAGTAAGGTTGGTTCTGCGAACTTTGCTCCACGGCAGTATTGATTTTCAGGTCTGAGGCTCCATAAAGCCATTATGATTGTCAGGAATTGGAGGGATTAGAATGCTGTTTGAAAAACATCAACTGCCCAGTGAGGAAAGCGCTTTGAAAGGGCGTGATCGCGCGATTGAAGTGCCTGCAGAGCACTTTGTAAATGGTCATGCTATTGTTCCCCCATTTCACGGTGCTCTGGAGGTGATTTATGTCGGTATGGGCTGTTTCTGGGGGGCTGAAAGGCTGTTCTGGAAGCAGGAAGGTGTCTGGTCAACGGCAGTAGGGTATGCGGGAGGTTATACCCCTAACCCGACTTATGAAGAAGTGTGCACTGGTGGCACAGGCCATGCGGAGGTGGTCATGATTGCTTTCGATCCGGGCGTTATCAGTCTGGACGCTTTGCTGAAACTGTTTTGGGAGTCTCATGATCCTACCCAGGGTATGCGGCAGGGCAATGATCGGGGCACTCAGTACCGCTCTGTGATTTATACCACTACCGATGAGCAGGGTGAGAAGGCTCGTGAATCCATGGCCCAATACCAGACAGCGTTGAATGAAAGTGGTAGAGGCAGTATTACTACGGAAATTGTTGATGCTCCGGCCTTTTACTATGCCGAGCCTTACCATCAGCAATATCTGGCCAAGAACCCTCAGGGATACTGTGGTATCGGGGGGACTGGAATCTGCATGCCTCCCTCATTGCATGGATAAAGTGAATTGCGTTTCCCTTGCGGTGGTGAATAGTTACAGGGCAAAAGTTACAGGGCAAAAAAAACCGGACAGTCTCACAGAGGGGAGAGCTGTCCGGACGCAACTGTATGAATGATTACTTCAAGGTGTTGTTAACACCTGTGGTCGAATGATAGATGTGCTTTTATGGCTTCGCCCTGAGTAGATGTCCTTTTGACGATTCGCTATACCGATGCTTGCTATCGGTTATTACTTGTTTAAAACAATGGCTCGAATCTTCAGTGCAATAGGGAGTTAGAAAGCACGATCGGTATTAAATCTGATTTCGACTCATTGCCCTTACCAGAAACCGGGTTGGGTTCAAATGTTCCAGAAGATCAGAAGCGACAGGTGAGCACTCTCCATTCATCTTTGCAGCCAATAATTCTCCCGACAGAGGTGCTGTAATCAATCCTCTGGAGCCATGACCGGCATTGATATACAGACCATTCAGGTATTCAGGAGGATGAGTGAATGGGTGCTTCATGTTTTTGCGCAGCATGGCAAACTCATTCAGAAAGTCTTCCTGGTCAACAATCCCACCCACAGCAGGCATATAATCAGGCGTCGTGCAACGAAAGCTGGCTCTGCCTCCTGAAATGTTGGCCTGTTCTCCTCCCAATGCCCGGAAGAGTGCGGGCGCACATTTCTTTTGCATGGCCAGGTTTTTCTCATGATCTTCTTGTAACACCTCAGCCGAGTCACTGTGAAAGTCGAAAGTGGCTCCAATGGTATGACGACCATGGACGGCAGGAGCTGCATAGCCTTCGCCGCAGACGGTTGTTTTTAGCAGGGCACTGTCGTCAGTACAGCTTATCTCGGTGATTTGCCCTCTGATGTTCTTTAGTGGAATAAAGTTCAGGGCGGGCAATTGGCTGGACGCTCTGGCACAGGCAATGATGACATTACGGGACTTCATTATCCGGGAAGTGCCGTCAGCCTGAAGGGTTAAACTCCAGCCATCAGATCCATATTCAAGAGACTCTAGTCTCCTGTCAGAAAATAGTTTGATATTGTCGTGGTTCGCCAGAGTCTGGCAGAAAAGGGCAGGGTTTACCCATCCTGCACTTGGGAAGTAAAGGCCATCATGATCCAGCGGCAGGCCAGCGATCCCGGATAGCTCCTGGCTGGAGAGGGCCCTGAGAAAGTCAGTGGGAAAGAGTTGTGCCAGGTCTTGTTGACGTTTTCGAACTTTCTCATTGATAGCCAGCTGTACGACACCGGATTGTTGCCAGAGCTCCGGTTGGACACTGGCAAAAGTGTTCAATAAATGAATGGAGTAGAGGTAGCCCTGGGTGATAAATCGACTGAGAGGCGTTTTACTGGCCGAGAGCTTGGTGTAAAGAATACCCTGAGGATTGCCGGATGCTTCCATGGCCAGAGCCTGATGTTGCTCGATCAGAGTGACCTGCCATCCTCTTTCAGCCAATGCTCTTGCTGTGCTGCAGCCAGCGAGTCCTCCGCCAACGACGATGGCACTCTGAACTGGTCCATCAGTATTACGCTGGTCGGGATTCACAAACCATATCGGCCTGGTCTTCTGATCTTTGGCTGTTTGTTTCAGCCTGCCTTTGATCATATCCCGTTTGTGCCCGAAGCCCTCGCTTTTTTCGACACTGAAGCCCGCCTGACTGAGTCCGTCTCTGACGGCTCTGGCGGCCGTAAAGGTTGCGTAGGTGGTGCCTGCATGGCTTTTAGCTGCCATAACTGTGAACAGTTCTGGCTGCCACATCAGAGGGTTTTTCGCGGGGCTGAAGCCATCAAGAAACCAGGCATCAACCCGACCTTCCAGCTCAGGCAGTGTGTTTAGCACATCGCCGATGCAGAGTGTCAGTTTGACTCTTCCATCAGCAAAGCTGAAATGCTGATGCCCTTCTATGGCGGGCATGTAGCATTCAATCAGTGGTGTCGTGTACTTTTCCAGTTCTGGCCACAGGGAGAGTGCTTTATGAAGATCTTTACGGGACAGGGGATACTTTTCGGTTGATACAAAATGAAGTCTTGCCGACTGAGGCGCTTCTTCATCGAAACAGGCCCAGGCACAGAGAAAGTTGAGGCCTGTCCCAAAACCGGTTTCTCCAAGCGTAAAACTTTTGTTCTGGTGCAAAGCGGCGAAGCGCTTTGGCAGATCATTGCCCTCAATAAATACGTGCCGGGTTTCCCTGAGGCCCGAAGCGGTAGAAAAATAAATGTCATCAAATGCAGTGGATGCAGGCTGACCGTTTTCTTTCCATTCCAGGTCTGCATGGGTGACAGGCAGGATTGCAGAATCAGATTTACGGCTCATTTGGCTTCCCTGATAATATGGGAGAGGGTTTGCAGGCAGGTTTCCCGCTTCACTTTTTCAAACAGTTCACGGGCGTTGTCAGAGCTTTTACTCATTATGCTTAACCACTGCTTAAGCCTGCCATCCAGATAGCGTCTGGGATTGTTGATGAAATAAGGGTGCTCCTGCTCTGGATTATCAGGGGCAGAAACCACTTTTTCGGTAAACCTCTGGATCAGTGAAAGAGTGCGAGTCCAGCGTTCTTCAAGATCCTGGCTATGCTGGCTGGCGACAATGGCGGCAGGCAGATCAGGATCGCGAAGGATACCCCGGCCAATCATAATGTCCTGGCAGCCGGATACTTCCCGACACCGTTGGGCATCCTCAACATTAAAAATATCGCCATTGGCTACCAGGGGAATGGATAGGGCCTCTCGTAGTTGAACCAGCTCCTGCCAGTGGGCAGGAGGCTTATAACCCTGAAGTTTGGTTCTGGCATGAACCACCAGAGAGTTGGCACCGGCACTTTCTATGGCCAGGGCATTGTCCAGGGCAAGGTCACCATCCAGATAGCCCAGTCTCATTTTGGCAGTGACGGGCACCTCATCAGGAACCTCTTTACGAACTCTTGCGACAATCTCATGAATAAGCTCAGGTTCCTTCAGAAGAACTGCGCCACCCTTGTGGCGATTTACCGTTTTGGCAGGACAGCCGAAGTTGATGTCGACCCCTAGTGCGCCTAGTCGGGCAGCCTTGGCCGCGTTGTGGGCCATCATTTCCGGATTGTTGCCAAGAAACTGAATGTGTACAGGTGTTCCGCTTCGTGTACGACAGCCGTGCCTGAGCTCCGGACAGATCCGGTGAAACGTTTGTGTCGGCAGCCGGGTGTCGGTGATACGGATAAATTCTGTTACACACAGATCAATGCCACCGGCCTCGGTCAGCAGCTCCCGTAGCAGATAGTCGACGACACCTTCCATGGGGGCCAGGGTTATAGTGCTCATGAATGATTAGGGTATAGCTCTCGGGCAAACGCGACAATCTAACAGAAATTTCTGCACCTACAAGTGCTATCTTCTGAAGGCGATCAATAATAACGTATGTCTTTTTATAAGACTCTGTTCCCTCCATTTCTGTCTGTTCTTTGCCCTAATCCTGACTTTTTCGATCACATGCAAGGATATTGTTTGACAGCAATAGTGTCAGCAGTTAAATACTTCAGTCATCTTTCTTTCAGGGTTGGAATATTCTCGATGGAATATAAAACACATGTCGTGCCAGCAAAAAAGAACATTGCACTGGTAGCTCACGATAAAAAGAAGGAAGAGCTGGTAGAATGGGCCCTGCGTCATCGTGATGAGCTGATCAATCATCAGTTATTTGCTACGGGCACAACCGGCAGTCTTCTAGAAAAGACGCTGTCTCTGCCCATCAGGAAGCTCATCAGTGGTCCGCTGGGAGGCGATCAGCAGATCGGTGCATTGATCTCCGAAAGTAAACTGGATCTGTTGGTGTTCTTCTGGGATCCTTTCGAGTCGCAACCCCATGATCCGGATGTGAAAGCGTTGCTGAGAATTGCAGCAGTCTGGAATATTCCAGTGGCCTGTAATCAGGGCTCTGCTGAGTTTATGTTTTCTTCAAAAATGATGAGTCAGAGTCACGAAAGAAAGATTCCCGATTATGAGCATTATCTGAAGTCCAGACCCTTTTGATGAATTTATGAAAATTTATCAGATTTAGAGTGATACTAAACAATAATTCGAAACAACAGCCAACAGAAAAATTGCCCGCAAAATATTACAGGCAATTTGATTGCAATGTAACTCCGGGTAGCTGGAAGTCTTTACTAAGCCAGCCGAATCCAAGCTTTAATTGCCAATAGCTGATTCATAGTGACGACGTTTTTTATAGGTCACTTTCGGAGAGCAAGCCGACTTCTGCTCTTCAACGAAACTTTGACATTCAACAGGTTTTTGAGGCGTGGTTGTGAGTGAATAGTTTTGATGTCGGTACGGTTGATTCAAAGGTTGTCTGCCTGACTCTTGCTGAAAATCAAGCTCATCATCGCGGATATGATTGCAGTCGCCGGACGTTGACTCCTGAATATTGTCTTCCGATTCCTGCATATTTAAGCGCATTCTGTACGGATGACCATAGCCCCTTCTTCTACGAGGTTTATGCGATTTTGGCTCGGGCGGTTTTAAGCCGGTAAATTGCTCATAAACAGTGGCGTAAATATATTTGCTCATTACTGTCTCCAGAGGAGATTCGTCCCGGAAAGATTAATTTGTCTATTTATAACTTGATGATATTAAAACTCCACAAACCCATGTATAGGTAACAATACCTAAATAAAAAAGTCATTACCTAGGAACCGGGAACGGAGAGTTGGGTCGTTTTGTTAACGATGCATTAGTAACTTATGGACATGCTCGTGGCCAATGTTGATATGGAATCATTACTATGGCGCGTCGATGTTAGGAGGGAAGAATAGCAGTCGGTGGTTTTTAAGGTTGTTTATTTAAATAATATTTTTGCATTTTGAAAAAATGTTAATAACTAATTAATTAAATGGGTTCAAATTAACGGCTATTTCCAAAAAATAACTGCTTTAAAGTTGATTTGATTATATGGTTCCAAAGCCTATATATGGATAAATTTTGAAAGAATCTTGTGTGGGTGATTTTGTTTTTCTTTGCATTCTGTTGTTATATTTTGGTCGATTTACTCTATGCAGGGTTGTGCTACCTTGTCAGTCATCAAGTTGTTTGCAGTCGTATAGTTGGTCGTGTAAGTCGTAAGTCGAGTAAATGGTTATCTTGGAGGTTAAAGTTCGATAGCTGTCCTGATAGGTATTGGACACGATAGTAGAAAGTAATTAGTTAATATATTTTGTAACTCAATGAGCGACAGTTTTATCGAACAGAAGGGCAGTCATACTGCACTGCTTTGTAAGATGGTTGTCATTATACCGAGAGATCGTGAGTGGCTTCTGGTATTGCTCGACACAGGTATGCATTTCCTTTCTGTTTGGCCAGACTGATATTTTTTCTGTGAAGATGCGCTCTGTAAGTGTGACAGGATGTTCTTCACGGATATTCAAACACGAGGAGCTGCTATCAATGAGCACTCAAGCCAAAGACCTACCAGCAGGATGGGCAGGGTTTGCCCGGGGTGAATGGACCGAAAACGTCAATGTCCGGGATTTCATCCAGAAGAACTATACCCCTTATGAAGGGGGTGATGATTTCCTCGCCGACGCCACTGAAGCTACCAGGCGTCTCTGGGATGATGTCATGGAAGGGATCAAGGAAGAAAACCGTACACATGCCCCAATCGATTTCGATCATGATCTGCCTTCAACAATTACCTCGCACGAAGCCGGTTATATTCAGAAAGGTCTGGAGAAGATCGTTGGTCTGCAGACTGACAAGCCTCTGAAGAGGGGTATGATTGCCAATGGTGGTATCCGCATGGTGGAAACTTCCTGTGAAGTGTACGGGAAGGTTCTGGACCCCATGGTGAAAAAGATCTTCACTGAATACCGAAAAACCCACAATGCCGGTGTATTTGATGTGTACACGCCTTCTATTCGCAATTGTCGCAAGTCCGGTCTTATCACCGGTCTGCCAGATGCCTATGGTCGTGGACGAATTATAGGAGATTATCGTCGTATAGCTCTGTACGGTATTGATCGTCTGGTTGCAGACAAGAAAGTACAGCATGGAGAACTGGATTCCGTGCTGGAATCGGGAGAGAATCTTGAGCAAACCATTCAACTGCGTGAAGAAATTATGGAGCAGATCCGTGCCTTGATGCAGATAAAAGAGATGGCTGCCAGTTATGATTGCGATATCAGTCAACCAGCAGTAACGGCTCAGCAGGCAGTTCAGTGGACCTACTTCGGTTATCTTGCGGCGGTGAAATCCCAGAATGGTGCGGCCATGTCTCTGGGTCGCACAGCGACTTTCCTGGACGTTTATATCCAGCGTGACCTGGAGGCAGGCAGGATCAATGAAGTTGATGCCCAGGAATTGATCGACCACTTTGTAATGAAGCTTCGTATGGTTCGTTTCCTGCGTACGCCAGAGTACGATGAGCTTTTCTCCGGCGATCCAATCTGGGCGACAGAGTCTATTGGTGGTATGGGCCTTGATGGTCGCACACTGGTTACCAAAAACAGCTTCCGTTTCTTGCATACTCTTTACACCATGGGCCCATCACCCGAGCCTAACATCACGGTGCTCTGGTCCGAGGGCTTGCCTCAGGGCTTCAAGGAATTCTGTGCCAGGGTGTCCATTGATACCAGCTCCATTCAGTACGAGAATGATGACCTGATGCGTCCGGATATGGACAGTGATGATTACGCCATTGCCTGCTGTGTATCGCCAATGGTTGTAGGCAAGCAGATGCAGTTTTTTGGTGCTCGTGCCAACCTGGCCAAAACATTGCTGTACGCCATCAATGGTGGTGTGGATGAAAAACTGAAGGTTCAGATTGGTCCCAAGGTAGCTCCAATTACCGACGACGTTCTGGATTATGACGCTGTTTACGCCAGCATGGATCATCTGATGGATTGGCTGGCAACCCAGTACGTGACGGCTCTGAATGCCATACACTATATGCATGACAAGTATTCCTATGAAGCCTCTCAAATGGCTCTTCATGACCGTGATGTTGTGCGTACGATGGCCACAGGTATTGCCGGTTTGTCTGTTGCTGCCGACTCTCTGTCTGCGATCAAGTATGCCAGGGTCAGGCCTGTTCGTGATGAAGACGGTCTGGCGGTAGACTTCGAGATCGAAGGCGATTATCCCAAGTTTGGTAACAACGAAGAGCATGTTGATACGATTGCCTGTGAGTTGGTAGAAACCTTCATGAAGAAGGTGGCTGCACACAAAACTTATCGTAATGCCATTCCAACCCAGTCAATCCTGACCATTACTTCCAATGTTGTGTATGGCAAGAAGACCGGTAATACACCAGACGGTCGTCGTGCAGGCCAGCCCTTTGGCCCAGGTGCCAACCCAATGCATGGCCGTGACACAACTGGTGCGATAGCGTCTCTGAGTTCTGTCGCTAAACTGCCATTCTCTTATGCTAAAGACGGTATTTCTTACACCTTTTCAATAGTGCCAAAAGCACTGGGTAAAGATGAAGACGGTCGTCGTCGTAACCTGGTCGGTCTGATGGACGGTTATTTCCATCATGAAGTTGATCGGGAGGGAGGTCAGCACCTGAATGTGAACGTTCTGAATCGTGAAATGTTGGAGGATGCTGTGGTCAATCCAGACAAGTACCCTTCGCTAACGATTCGCGTGTCTGGCTATGCTGTTCGTTTCAACTCTCTGACTCCTGAGCAACAGAGAGATGTTATTGCCAGGACCTTTACATCAACCCTGTAAACTTTTTGGGTGCTGAGTGAAAGAGGTCGGCTCTGTGTCGGCCTTCTTTTTACGGCTTTTTATTCTTAAAATCCGTTATCCGGGATGACTTGCTGCAGGTCTGCATTTTCGCTATTTGTCATCTTTGAGATGAGGTCAGTTATGGCAATTGGGCGTGTTCACTCTATGGATTCATTTGGAACCGTAGATGGCCCGGGTATTCGTTATGTGGTCTTTATGCAGGGTTGTCTGATGCGATGCCGCTATTGCCACAACCGGGACACCTGGGATCTTCGTGAAGGCGGGGAGCTGAAAAGCCACCAAGAGGTATTTCGGGAAATCAAAAAAGTTAAAAGCTTTCTTTCAGGGGGCCTGACCGTCACCGGCGGTGAGCCTGTTTTACAGGCTGAATTTGTTGCTGACCTGTTTGAAGCCTGCCGTCAGGAAGGGATTCATACCTGTCTGGATACCAATGGCTTTGCCAAGCACATTAACGATGATGTTACTCGTCTGTTAAATAATACCGACCTGGTGTTGTTGGATATTAAGCACATGGATGAAGAGATGCATCATAAGCTGACCTATGTCACCGGCAGTCATACCCGGCACTTTGCTGAATATCTGGCAGAGATTAAAAAGCCTGTCTGGATTCGTTATGTCGTAGTCGATGGTTACACAGTCGACCCTCAGTACGCTGCTATGCTGGCTGAGTTTATCGAGCCCATGAAAAACATTGAGAAGGTTGAAATACTGCCTTATCACAGTCTTGGGGTCCATAAATGGAATTTGTTGAACGACACTTATGAATTGGAAAAGGTGACTCCACCTACTAAAGAGCAGCTTGATCTGATCCGGGATGAGTTTACTTCGAGGGGGATCGTGGCGGCCTACTAAACCTTTCCCGGCAAGCAATTGGATCGGGGTTGTAGAAGGAGCATAAGGTGGGGGTGGCCTTGCCCGAAAGGGGGAAGGCCATAGAAGTCTAGCAGCCTGTCGGACTTAAGCGTCCGTAGCGAGGATTGCAAGAAATTGAGGATAAAAATCTCTGTTTCTGAGGAGAATAGCGAGCTATTTGACGAAGAAACAGAGATTTTTAGACCAATTTATTGCAACCGCACGACTGCATGGATGCAGGAGCTAGAGCAACGCAGGAGCAGTTGCCGCGTAGGACAGTCTTAAGTCCGACAGGCTGCTAGTTAAAGACTCTGTTTTCCTGTTCCTGAACGCGAATAAAGGTGGTTCGCTTGGTCAGTTCTTTCAGGGTGGCTGCGCCTACGTAAGTACATGTTGAGCGAACGCCACCCAGGATGTCCTGGACAGTATTTTCAACGGGGCCACGGTAAGGCACCTTAACGGTTTTACCTTCAGAGGCGCGATAGTTGGCAACGCCGCCAGAGTGCTTGTCCATGGCAGTCTCGGAACTCATTCCGTAGAACAGTTTGAATTTCTCGCCATCTACTTCCACCTCTTCACCAGCGGACTCGTCGTGACCAGCAAACATGCCGCCAATCATGACAAAGTCAGCGCCACCGCCGAAGGCTTTGGAAACGTCGCCTGCACAGGCACAACCACCGTCGGAGATAATCTGACCACCAACACCGTGAGCTGCATCAGCGCATTCTATCGTTGCAGACAGTTGTGGGTAGCCCACGCCAGTTTTGACACGGGTAGTGCATACAGAGCCTGGTCCGATGCCTACCTTGACAATGTCTGCACCCTTGAGAATCAGCTCTTCGACCATTTCACCGGTGACTACGTTACCGGCAATGATGACCTTATCAGGGTGCTGGTTACGAACCTTGGAAACATATTGAACAAAGTGTTCGGAGTAGCCATTGGCAACATCAATACAGATAAAACGAAGATTGTCGTTCAGCGCCAGGATATCGTTGAGTTTGGTGAAGTCGGCATCGGATGTGCCACTGCTTACCATGATATGGTTTTCAATACCTGCGGGTGCATTGTCCAGAAATGCACCCCATTCTTCAATGGTGTAATGCTTGTGCACTGCAGTCAGCATCTTGTGTTCGGCCAGAGCGAGGGCAATGGAGAAAGTGCCCACTGTGTCCATATTGGCAGCAATGACAGGGACACCAGTCCATTCCCGGGTGGTGTGAACAAATTTGAAGGTGCGTTCCAGGCTTACCTGGGAGCGGCTCTTCAGGGTTGAACGCTTGGGTCTGAACAGAACATCTTTAAAACCCAGCTTGATATCAGCTTCAACACGCATAACTTTCCCGTTAGACCTTTTTACAGGTTAAAGACTAATTTACGGTTAAGGATTTAGTCTTCGACAGATTGATGACAAGGGAGAGTGTACAAGCGGCAGGATTTTGGAGGCTACCTATGAGGAGATACCGGTGACCCGGAAAGCGCGCGCACTTTCTACGCCTATACCGGTCGATTATACAAAAACAGGTACTCAGGTCAAAGGTTGAATTTGCGAAACGTTTTTTTTCGCTCATGGCTGGTTTACCGCCTGGACGGTCTCGCCCACGAGTGTCGGCAGAAGGGCTATGCCCTGCCTGAAATCAGGATCTGACTTATAAAATAGCAGACCTGAAAACAGAGTGTAGACAGGCATGAATTAATCAATCAGATCCTGAATCTTGGTTTTGATAAGGTCAATGGCAATTCTGTTCTTGCCACCGTGGGGAATGATCAGGTCAGCATGCTGGCGGGCAGGCTCAATGAATTGCAGGAACATCGGGCGAACCGTTTCCAGATATTGTCTGATGACCGAATCAACATCACGGCCCCGTTCGAGAATATCTCGCTTCAGTCGTCTTATCAGACAGATGTCCAGTGGCGTGTCCATGTAGAAACGAAGATCAAAGGTTTCACGGATATCCGGACGGGTAAACAACAGAATGCCTTCAATCAGAACCACCCGGGCAGGAGGGACTGTGCGGGTTTCCTTTTTACGGTTGTGCTCTGTGTAATCGTATAGCGGCACATCCACTGTCTGACCTTCTATTAGTAGCTTCATATGCTCCAGCATCAAGTCATGGTCCATGGACTCGGGATGGTCATAGTTAGTCTGAACCCTCTGCTTCATGGCCATGTGCGTCTGATCCTTGTAGTAAGAATCTTCGGAGATGACACAAACGTGCTGAGACTGTAGTTCTTCGACCAGAGTGCTGGCCAGCAGACTTTTACCGGAAGCAGAGGCACCGGCAACGCCGACCAGAATGGTTTTTTGTTTTAGCATTTATATTCCGTTATTTTTCTCTATCCACAGGTTGAGGGCGACCCTGTTCATCAATGGCTACAAAAGTAAAGACGCCTTCCGTCACCTTGATGCGTTGCTGATGAAAAGGCATATTCGTGATCCAGACCTCCAGCTTGATCCGCATAGAAGTGGTGCCAACGTGAATGACCTCAGCATAACAACAGACTACATCACCGACATTGACCGGATGGTGAAATGACATAGATTCAACGGCTACAGTAGAAATTCGGCTGTGACTTCTCTGATTGGCAGCGATACCACCGGCAATATCCATTTGTGACATTAGCCAGCCACCGAAAATGTCGCCGTTGGGGTTGGTGTCTGCAGGCATGGCGAGGGTTCTGAGCATAAGCTCTCCCTGTGGCTCGGGCATTAGGGGTCTCCAGTGAGCACAAAAAAATCTGGCTCAAATGCTAAAAGCCACAGAAGATCATGTAAATCGGTAGTTTCAGAAAATGTACTTGCACAAGTCAATCAAGTCTGGAAAGCCAGCCTCTTGGCCAGTTGATGGCCCATCAATAAGTCATAGTTTTTATGACGTTTTCTCATTAATAGAATATTATTCTGTGCTGTGATTTTATTTGCTTGATTGAAGGATGCTATGAACGCTCGAGTTCTCTCTAACCCAAGCCAGTTGGTGGTTCGTAACAGTGAATGGCTGAGCTGCGATAAGATGCTCGTGCTGGGTATGCCTGCTGATGGTCTGGGAAGAGAAATTCTTCAGGAAGGCATTGCAGAAGAAGTTTACGGGCTGGCTCGAGACTTTTCAGTCTACAGGGCCGTTAAAGAGGACTGGTCTGCAAGCAGTCAGATGACTCTTCACTATGGCTCTGTGGTCGAATCGACAGCAGGCCACTTTGATGGCGTGCTGATTTTTCTGCAGAAAAGCAAACCTCTGATGGATTTCTGGCTGGCGATGATTGCACCTTTGTTAAAAGAAGACGCTGTCGTCTGGCTGACGGGCGAAAACAGTGAAGGCATAAAATCCTGGCGCAAGCGACTCAGGCAGAACTTTTCTGAAGTCAAAAACATGGATAATGCCCGTCATTGCAGTTTAATTGAAGCTTCAGGCTATCTGCACAATGGCGTTGAATTCTCCAGGCCGGATTATTACAGTGCCTATGAACTTAAAGTTCGTGATACATTTATGCCGTTATTCTCTCTACCTGGTGTATTCAGTCATGGACGTGTTGATGTGGGTACTGCAGCACTTCTGGATACCTTTGATCACTGCGCGGCCGAACGTGTTCTCGATTTTGGCTGTGGTGCCGGAGTGGTAGCCGGCTTTCTGGGGCAATTGAACCCCGACGGACATTATACTCTGGTAGACTCCGATGCTCTGGCTCTGGAAAGTTCAACCCGTACCCTGCAGGAAAATAACGTAAGGCACTTTAACGTGATCGCCAGCGACGGTTTATCTGAAATCACTGGTGAGTTTGACCTGATCGTTTCCAATCCTCCATTTCATCAGGGTGTCAAGACTCATTATGCAGTAACGGAACAGTTTCTTGCCCGGTCTGTTGACCTGCTAAAGAAAGGAGGGGAGCTGAGAATTGTGGCGAACAGCTTCCTCCGCTATGAGCCGATCATCAAACAGGCTTTCGGAGATTGTAAAACACTTGTCGTAAAAAAGGGTTTCTCAATCTATCAGGCTTTCAAGCGCTGATCGCAAAAATATTTATATAACATTTTCACATAAAAACTGATGAAAATGTTATTTCAGTTATAATTGGTGACGCTGATAATCTGCGCTCCTGATTATGGGCAAGCAGCCTTCAGGACCACATTTCATTAGATTAAATGAGTGGTTGAGCACATTGCCCACAGCTGTTCTTAGGGAGACACTCATGTTCGGTCTTACATTTAAAAAAGCTATAACCACCGTCACTCTGGCTATGTCTGTGGTGCTGGCTGGCTGCTCTGATGATCAGTCTGCACAGACACAGGCAGGCAATGATGAAGTTAAGTCTTCTGTCGTTAAAGTCGGTATGTCTGGCACCTATTACCCGTTCACTTTTATGGAGCAGGGTGAACTGAAAGGCTTTGAAGTTGATCTCTGGAAGGAGATCGCTAGTCGCCTGAATAAAGATGTTGAGTTTGTTACGGCACCATTCTCTGGTCTGTTTGGCATGCTGGAAGCAGGTCAGCTGGACACTATTTCCAACCAGATTACGCTGACTGAAGCCCGCGCCGAACGTTATGCTTTCTCCGAGCCTTATGTTTACGACGGTGCCCAGATAGTAGTCCACGAAGACAACAATGATATTAAGTCAGTTGATGATCTGGCAGGCAAGAGAGTTGCTGTGAATCTGGGCTCTAACTTTGAAGCGATCCTGCGTCAGAATGATCCAGAGAACAAAATCAATGTGGTAACCTACGATACCGGCATTGAGCAAGATGTTGTGCTTAAACGTTCTGATGCTTTTGTTATGGATCGTGTCAGCGTAATGGCCCTGATTGATAAGTCTGATTTGCCTCTGAAGTTAGCCGGTGAGCCGATTGAGATCCTGAAAAATGCTATGCCCTTCGTCAATGATCAAGAGGGTCTGGCTCTGAGGGATCAAGTGAACTCTGCTCTGGCTGTCATGGCTGAAGACGGAACTCTGGCTTCTATTTCCGGTAAATGGTTCGGTGGAGACATTACTGTTAAACCTGCAGGGTAAACCTTTCATCCATTACTGTTCTCTGGAATACTGGCCCGTTTGTTCCGAAGTCAGCTACAGGCATTTGAATGATGGATTTTGAATACACTGTCGGAATGCTTCCGACAGTTGCCGTGAATCTGGATACGACGTTTTTTATGACACTGGGTGGTCTGGTGTTATCTCTGTCTCTGGGTCTTGTTCTGGCTCTGGTAAAAATTGCCCGGCCCTTTTATCTTCACCATCTGGCTGACCTGTATATCTCTTTTTTCAGGGGATCGCCGCTGCTGGTTCAGCTCTTCCTGTTCTACTATGGCCTGCCACAGTTGGTACCTGCTCTTGCAGGTATGCCTGCCATAGTGGCTGTGATCATCGGTCTGGGTCTGCATTTTGCTGCCTATATGTCAGAAAGCATGAGGGCAGCGATTATTAGTGTCCATGCGGGGCAGATGGAAGCTGCTTTGAGTGTCGGTATGACCCGGGCCGAGGGCATGAGAAGAATTGTTATTCCTCAGGCGGCAAGGGTGGCTTTTCCCGGATTGATGAACAATGGGATTGATCTGCTCAAGAGCACATCACTTGCCTTTACTCTGGGGGTTGTTGAGATCATGGCCCGTGCCCAGATGGAGGCCGCCAGTAGCTTCCGCTTTTTCGAAAGTTACCTCAGTGTTGCGCTGATTTACTGGGGAGTGGTGTTAGTATGCACCTGGCTCCAGAAGTGGGCTGAAGCAAGACTCAATCGAGCATACATTTAGTTGTTCTGTTTTGCGGATGCCGAATCTACGGCACCCGCCTCTCTTCTGCGGTGATTCTGAATTTATAATGTTGTTATTCTGACTTCTACTAATATCGGCGTTATTCATTCTAATTTTTTCCTATACTAACGAAAAGTTATGACCGCGTTTGACCATGGAGAGGTCAGGATGAGTTTAAGAACACGTATAGAGTCCTTGGTACCCCGGCTTGCACATTTCAAGAGTGAAGTGTCACAGCAAGTCAAGGCATTGCACCCTAAAAAAGTGCTGGTTAAAAACTGGGGCCGTTTCGTTCAGGGAATGAAAATAGCGGCCTTCCATGCCAAACGTCTTGCCCACGGTATCTCAGATCGTATCCCCAGAGTTCGTATTACTGCCAGAAGGGTTGTCCAGATCAGGGCTGAGGAAGCCTTGATGGGGAACCGTATCAAGGCAAAGAGTCAAGAAGGTATTCCTCTAAGCCCTGATCAGTCAGAATTTCTCAAGAAGCAAGCTGGCTTTGAGGTGAAGTCTCGAGAGGTTGGCTCTGAAGGTAGCAAAACGACTGTTGATTTCCTGGTTAAGGTTGAATCAAACGCACTAAAAGAAGCTGATAAACAGTTTGAAATCGATCTTGAAGCCTTTGCCAAGGCAAGAGTTGCGCTTAATGACAAAATGCTGAGACGCCCTACCGAGGTGACTGAGGAAGAGAGTACTGAAGTCAAACAACTGAAGGAAAATCTGGATAAATCGCAATCCCGTCTGGCTTACCTCAGGCATATGGCTACAGAGCTCAAGTATAAGGAGCTGGGTGGCCAGTTTGATACTGAGGCTGCCCTTCGCGATGCCATCAGGGTTCACGTGAAAACTCAGGGCTTACAGAAAAGTAATGCCTTCAATCTTGTTCAGGGTGTCACCAATAATATCGCCAGTGTGACTCAGGATCGTCTGGATATTGATTCCCGGATCAGAGAGATCAGTGATAAGTACAGAAACAGAGTTTACAAAGACATTATTGCCTTTGTTGATAATCCTGATGAGCATTCAGAACACAATACCCTGGTCAGAGCCCAGCGTAACAGACAGATGATCTGGGGTACTGACAAGCTTCAATTTGCCACAGCAGAAGCGGGTTACTCCAAGCGTTTACCAGGGTTGGATTATTATATGTGTGCAGCCAAAGAAAACTGGCCACAGGGTGAGCCCGTCTATAAAGACCGCCTGGTACTGGAAGCTGTTCGACTCATGCACAATGACTGGTCTCTGTTTGCCGGTGACGTTCAGTCTGAGATTGATAAAATCAGGGTTGATATCGATAAAGAAAATGGCGTTGGCAGTTTTGATTCAGAAAAAATGTGGGAATATCACCACCTGAGAAGTTTCCAGGAAACACTGTCAAAACTGAGAAGGTTTGCAACCAAGGATGCTGACAGCACAAGCCGGGTGGTCGATTTCCTCTCCAGTTATGGTGAAGAGTTGGGACTGGGTGAACACCCGGGCTACAACCTGGATGTGTTGACGAAAGAGGCCCAGGCCAGATACGGTGTCAATAGCTTTAAGCAACTGGAAGAATCAGTGACCAGAACAGAAAAAGGTACGGCTGAGCACCCGGAGTATATGCCCATTCCTCCTTTTGGTCAGACTCCTCCCCTTATACAACCGGCAGTGAATAACCGTTTTACGGGAGTCGCTTCAATACCATCTACTGACCCATTTCTTTCGGATTTACAAGAACAACAGGCTCCTTCAGCGGTGTTTAAATTGGCTCCGTGGCCGACTGATACGGGATCACCTGTATCCAGTCCAGTGCCACCGCCACCAGGCTTTGGTAATAAATGGGAAGCCTTTGGAGAGCCAGATACGAGTGAATCAGAGGATCCATCCCAGAGCTCTGAAAAAGATTCCCAAAACAATAGAAATACTTTCTAGCAGCCTGTCGGACTTAAGCGTCCGTAGCGAGGATTGCAAGAAATTGAGGATAAAAATCTCTGTTTCTGAGGAGAATAGCGAGCTATTTGACGAAGAAACAGAGATTTTTAGACCAATTTATTGCAACCGCAGTAGGACAGTCTTAAGTCCGACAGGCTGCTAGCCCTGTTCAAAGAACAAACAAAAAAAACGGCACCTGACCTATAGGTGTCGTTTTTTTCAGGATTGCTTATCCATTTTCTGATAAGCGACAATGTCGTCTACATCGATATTTAAAGCCTCTGATAGCTTCCTTATAGTTTTTATAGACCCGGTTTTTTGTCCACTCTCGATCTGACTGATCATGGAAGCCGATACGCCTGACTTTTCATGTAGCCCTTTCTGGCTAAGCTCTCTGTACTCCCTCCAGACGGTAACGGGGTTGTCACCGTTCATGAGCCTGTTTGTGACCTGATCAGGCAAAATCCCATCCTCTCCGTTGAGGAGATCTGCTTTCGCCTCTCTGAAGGCTTCAGAGTCTTCGATGTCTTCCATCCTTTCTAACATCGCCAGATATTCATTGTAAGGCATGACAACGAAAGCTGGTTTTCCTTCGTGATTCAATATTTCAGCCATTTCAAAACTCCGGAGGGACGAAGCCCTTCTCTCTAGGAGCCTGACAGAGAATAGCGCCCGTAGCGAGGACGGCAGAAAATTGAGGATGGAAATTCGGTTTTGTGAGGAGAATAGCGAGCTATTTGACGAACAAAAGCGGATTTTCAGACCAATTTGCTGCCGCCGCAGTAGGGCAGTCTATTTTCTGTCAGGCTCCTAGTGTTTGTATATTGTTGCAGACGCGACAGGAAGTAAGCAGTTAAAGCTTTAAATAATAGGGCCTGAGAAGATCTATAGTCTCAGTTGTGTACGCTGGGTGCTCGCTGTATATCGTCATCTGCTCAAGCTTATGTCTTGATCCGGAATGCCCCAGAACCAGCAGGTGACGATGATTTTTATGGGTGTCAGAAGAGCGAATAGCCAGGGTTCGCTCCAGCTTCAAGTTTGTGGCTTGGTGGAGCGCTTCCAAAAACACTGGGCTGGATTCAACCGGCAACAGAATCCAGGCTTTGCCATCCTCAGACATCAGTCTGTCAATATTTTCAGCCAGTTCCAGAAAACTCAAACTGTCTGTGTGACGTGCCAGTGATCGTCTGTCGCAGGGGGCTTTAGAGGCATTTTCAAAGAAGGGAGGGTTGCTGAGTATACAGTCATAGCGTTTTTCAGGCACAAACGATTGAATGGAGCAGTGATGTAACTTCAGACGACTCTTCCATGTGCTGGCTGAGAAATTTTCCCGGGATTGAATAGCTGCCTGATCGTCCAGTTCAACTGCATCGATGCAGGCTGTCGATCTTTGGGCTGCCATTAAGCTGAGCAGGCCGGTTCCGGCACCAATATCAAGAATGGATTGACTGTTTTCCACCTCTGCTCTGGCGCCAAGAATGCAGGCGTCGGTGGTGATTTTCATGGCAGTCTGGCCCTGTTCTACCCTGAATTGTTTGAATTGAAAATAACTGTTTCTGGCCATCAATGGTTGCTCGCTACAGGAGCTTCTGAAGGCTTTTCAGACGCTGGTTTTCTTTGTTGAAATACAACGGCTGAAACAATCATCAGCAGCCCCACATAGGTGGAAATATGAATGCTCTCATCCAGAACATTGGCGATGAATATCAGTGAAAGGAAAGGGCTGAGATAGCTGATGTTGCTGATGACTGAGGTGTTTTTTGCCAGCTTGAGGGCTTTGAGCCAGAAAATATAGGCAAATCCCATCTCGACCAGTCCTATATACAAAGCCCCGCTGAGACCTTCCACAGGAATAGGCCAGACACTGGACTGCCAGAAAACAGCCACCGTGATCCAGGGTAATCCGAACAGAAAGCACAACAGCAGGCCAACCTGTGAGTCACCCTTATTTCTGGCGTTTAAAATCCAGTACAAGGCCCAGATCAGGGTGCTGGAAAGCATCAGAATTACGCCCTCTGGGTTACCAAAGTTGAGATTTTCCAGCTCACCCCGGGTGCTGATAATTAATACGCCAAGATAGGCTAAGAGACAACAGATGCCATCCTTGAAACTCAGCTTGTTACCCAGCAGCGGCACAGCCAGCAATGTAAGCGCCAGAGGCCAGCTGTAATTCAGTGCCTGAGCCTGCTGGGCGGGCAACAGGTCATAGCCGCCAAACAGGACGATGTGGTAGAGGAAAGGGTTAAGAAAACCTAGCAGGATGTAAAGTCCAAAGTGCTCTCTGCCCTGTTGGATCAGTTGGGGCCACTTGCCCTGGGCAATGACAAAACCACCCAGAAGCAGGGTCGAAGTTAACACCGACCAGAATACCATTTGCCATGGATCAAGATGGTCGAGAGTGAGCTTGAAGGCGGTAGCAACGGTGGACCACATCAGGGCAGTGGCCAGAGCATAAAGGCAGGCTTTTATTTGTGAAGACATAGGGTGTCAAGTCGCTTTAGTGGATGCTGGCTCAGGCGGCTGAAACGCGTCTTATATCACGGCAATCTGCTTTACGCCATGAAGATTTAACAGCGTCAGCTCACGCCGTTCATCTTAAGGAAGTTTTCCAGAACCGCTTCCTGCATCCTCAGGTAGTGAAAGGCAGTTGTCGTGTCGGCCTCGGGGTTTGCCAGTAGAGTTTCCATGGCACTGTTGATGCGCTGACGGGAGTCATTGATGAGATGCGTGTCATTTTCCGAGAAGACTTTACTCGGTAGTGAGGTACCAATGGCATATTGATAGCACTGGCGTGTGAAGCTATTCATCGTTTCCTTGAACCGATCCAGAACTTCTTTGCTTGCAAATCCCGGAGTATTCAGAAGAGCCTGATCGATTTGTCTGACATCCTCCGTTTCACAATGAACGACATGCATTGTAAAGGCTGTTTCATCAAGCTCAGGCTTTTTCATAAAGTCTGAGTCTATTCGTGCTCCCCTGCTGTTTCTCAATACCAGTGTCGGCAGAGGATAGGTGGGGATATTGAACACCTGCTCCGGTGTATCCAGCTCATGGTTGGCTCTTACATCGGCTAATTGCTGCTCAAATACCCAATGATGTAACCGGGCTTTTTCAAGTGGCGTCACAGAATGGTTTTGAAGTTTTCCGGAAGGTTGAACCTGATATTGGGTCGCACTTTGCAAAACAGGATGTTGCTCAGCTGCAGATGTCAACATAGGGTTTGGTTGTCGGTCGGGTAAATCCCCGACACCGTGTTGGGCATAAAGTCTCATGACTTCTGCCTGCATCTGATCATGGTTGAATTTCGTTGCTGTTTTTTCGGGTTCGGGAGCAACACCCTCAATTTTATCGATGAAAATCTCCAGTTCCGCTTTCAGTCTCTCGGTCAATGCTTCCATGCTACTGAGTTCCAGACTTTCAACCAGCCCCTGATGCCGGTGCCCCAGCGGTTCCTGCCAACCCATCAGTTTTCCCTGAAACTGTTTGAGGTCGTGCAGGTTCAGGACCGAGTCCGGATCTACGTTTCGCCGCAGACAGTGAGCTCTGAAGCCATCCTGGCCTGGTAAGAATCGCTTAGCCAGTTGCTGCCTTTTTTCCAGTGTCTTGAGCTGAGCAGCCTGTCCCAGATCTGAAAGCACAAACATGTATTCGGTCACCGCCAGTTTGATAAGATGAGGCAGTGAGTCTGCTTTTTCCATGACGCTTATGACAGTGTCGCAGAAGAATTTTATGTCTTGATAATCTGGAGTGGCGCCATTACCTGTTAGAAAATCTGTGAGCTTGGCTGCCTGATGATCAAAGTCGCGAATTGAGACATCCATCCCGGTTTCTCTTCTAATGGTTTGCAGACCCTTACGCAACCCTCGGATTTGCCACCTTTTGGCTTGCTTGAAAGATATGTTTGAGTCTTCTGGCACTGCGTTATTGCCCGGCATAAGGGCTGTCAGGATTCTTCTGGCTCGTGACGAAGGTTCAGGAAAAGTTTGGTTTTCTTTCGGTGTTTCAACGTATGGAAAGCGGGGAGGGAGTTCAACACCGGAGACCATGTGGGCAGGCAGTGACTGATCGGAAAGCTTTTTGGCCAGAAGGTAGCCTTTACTGATAACAGGGCGTTGCCGGTAATCAGAGCCACTGGTTTTTTTTCCGGTCATTTTACGAACAGGATGTTTGACTGCTTCGGTCTTTTTTCCCCGGAAACGGGAAACCACATTATCCTTGACGGTTCGGGCAAATCCGGTCAATCCATTATAAACGCTGCTTAAAATGTGCATTCTGCCTTCCCTGGCAATTCCAATCTTTCAGCTACCCGATATTAAAGGCCTGAGCCCGGCGTTTGGCGATTTTCTCAGTATATGTATCGACACTTGAGCTACCGGTATAACCCAAAGCTTTCAGTTTCTTGTCCAGGCCGGTTTTGTCGAATTGGAAGAGTAGAAGGTTGATTTTTTCGTGCATCTCTGGAAAACGATACTGCCTCGTTTTCCAGAGTATTTCGCGTTGTCAAACCTGCGGCAGGTACTTATTTGCCTGGTAGAGGGGATCGGAGGTGTAGCCATTACAGGCCAGAGGTTCCTGATTGCTGTCTGATTGGAGGGAGATAAGGTATTCCGGATAACGGATGTCGTCTATTTCGCCACCAGGGTGGGTAGCGTCCTCAAATAACCGTTTGTTGTCGAGTCCTGGATTATACATGATCGTCTTCCTTTACGATGCTGTTTTTTAAGACTTTAAAACGGGAAAGATTTAAAGCGGTAAATTGTTTAATCAGTTGTCGATGAACGCAGTATTTTTATTTTCTCCGATCTGAAAGTATTCCTGTTAAGCCTTAAAGCTATTGAGATTTGCAGCCCTGAAACATTCTGTCTGTGTTCTTCAGCTGTAAAGACTAAGGTATCGGATTTCTTTTCGACTGTCACTCTTTTGACGTGTGGTATTTTTTTGACGGCATCATCTGGATGCAGGCTCTCGCGGTTAACGCTGACAAATTCAGTTGAAAATGGGGATGCTCTGGAATGAGCGGGGCAAATTACTTATGCGGGTGATGCTATCCCACAGTCGATAGTGAGTGATCTTTACTGCCGAAATGGGCTTTCTGTTATATCATTATCCGTTCTCTAATTTTGAAAATCATTATGCCAGTGACTCAGCCCAAACCCCTGGACCGTAAGTTTTCCGTTGCCCCCATGATGGCATTAACGGACAGACATTGCCGTTACTTTCACCGTTTGCTGTCGGAGCACTCTCTGCTTTATACCGAAATGGTGACCACCGGGGCTCTGGTATTTGGCGATAAAGACCGTTTTCTCAGGCACAATCCTGAAGAGTATCCACTGGCCCTTCAGGTGGGTGGTCATGACCCTCAACATCTTGCCCGGTCAGCCCAGTACGCAGAACAGTCCGGATACCAGGAGATCAACCTGAACGTGGGTTGTCCCAGTGACAGGGTTCAGAATGGTCGCATTGGTGCCTGCCTCATGGCAGAACCCGAGACAGTTGCGGAAGGGGTCAAAGCCATGAAACAGGCGGTGGATATTCCGGTAACAGTGAAGCACAGGGTTGGCATAAACGGTCGTGATTCTTACGAGGAGCTGGTGGATTTTGTCGGAAAAGTGGCTGAAGCCGGTTGCGAAACATTTATTGTGCACGCGCGTATCGCAATTCTTGAGGGTCTGTCTCCCAAGGAAAATCGTGATATTCCTCCTCTAAAGCCTGAGTTGGTTTATCAGCTGAAAAAAGATTTCCCGCAACTGGAAATTACCATCAATGGCGGCATAGGAACCTTTGCCGAGATTGAACAGCATATGGAGCATGTGGATGGTGTTATGTTGGGCAGGGAGGCTTATCATAATCCCTATCTGATGGCTGAAGTCGATAATCGTCTATATGGTACCGGCAAACCGGTGATCGAGCGTCATCAGGTTGTTGAGAGAATGCTGCCTTACATTGAATCCGAGCTGGCAAAGGGCGCATTCCTGAGTCACATAACCCGTCATATGCTGGGTCTTTACCAGGGGCAGCCTGGAGCTCGTAAGTTCCGTCGTTATATCAGCGAAAATGCTCATAAAAATGGCGCGGGGCCAGAGGTGCTGCTTGAAGCAGTCAAGCAGGTTGAAAGTCTGAGGGAAAGAGCACAGGATGCGGCCTGAGATAGTAAAAAAGTCCCAGTGGTAAGCGACGTTGAGCTGAAACCTTCTCTTTGGAATTGATCTTCAGCTCCTGTTTTTGTCTTCCTGTTCATCTTCATCATCTTGATTTTTGTTTTTATCTCGATGTTTATTTTCGTCTTGATTTTTGTCTTCATCAGGGCCATTGGTTTGAATCTGCTCAAGCTGCTTCACCAGTCCACTGAAGGTTTCCCGGTTTTCTTCGCTCAGACTCATTAATACCTTATGGGCGTCCAGAACTTTCCTGGCCTGACTGGACTGCTCCAGATTTCCATCGCAGGCAATGTCATGCATGTTCAGATTCAGGTTCAGTTTTTCATAGCCTTCCAGCTCCCTGACTATCACAAACACTCTGTCAAACCCCATACTCAGGAGAATTCGGGTGATGTCATCTTTAGTAGAAATAATAACTGGCACCAGCCCCAGATTTTTTTTGGTTTGAATCGACAATTTGGCCAGGAGGCCCAGAGAGGTGCTGTCGATGGTGTCAGTGTCGGTCAGGTCAATAATGACAGAGGTGAAATCAGGCTTGCTAAGCATCTTTTCAAGAGAAGCACAGAGGGTTAGCCGTACTTCTCCCACCAGTTTCAGAATATAAGTGCCATCGCTTTTTGCGAACAGTATCTTTCCAGTAGTCATTCAGTCTCGAGCCAGGATCAGCAGGGCAACGTCATCTGGAATGGCTTTCATGGTTTCTAGCCCCAGCTTTTCTGTCAGCGCCGATACGGTGACGGCTCCCTCTTTAATAACAGACAACAAGTAGTCTTCCTTCTCCTGAAGTGTCTGCTGTGGCAGTACCTCCAGAATACCGTCGGACAGGATAGTCAAGGTAAATTGCTCGGGCAAGTCAATGGTGACATCTTCAAAAGTAGCGTCTTCAAATAGCCCTACGGGCAACCCCCGGCCTTCAATACAGCGGGTCTCTTCCGGCGTGGAAAGAATGGGCAGAGGGTAGTGACCGCCAAAGGCATAAGTCAGCTTTTTATCACGGGTGTCGACAACACCGCCAAAGACCGCAACATGTTTACCCAGGCCGGTTTCGAGAAGGCTACGGTTGAGGAAGTTGAGCACATGGGAAGGTTTGACCCTGACCCGTCCACCATGAGACTGATATTCCTTGAGCAGGTTCATGGACATGTGTTTCAGTAATACCGTGATAAAGGCCGAAGAAGCACCATGGCCGGAGACATCAGCCAGGTAGAAGGCAAAACTGTGCTCGTTCAGGACGAAGTAGTCAACAAAGTCGCCACTGAGGTAGAGAGACGGGATGATCCGGTGGTCGACCTTGAAATTTTCAAAAATCAGGGGTTCCTGAGGCAGCATCTTCATCTGAACCTGGCGACCGGCCTTCTGGTCCTCCTGCAGCAGGTGCAGGTTGTTTTCCAGTGAGTGAATGGCCTCTTCAAGGCTTTCACGGTAGCGGCGGTTTTCAAGTATCAGCTGAGCATTTTCAAGAGCACGGTTAATGGCGTACTCAAGAACTTCCAGATCGACGATAGGCTTGATGATGTAATCACTGGCACCCAGGCGTAATGCCTGAACGACATCGGTCATGACACCGGCACCGGAAACCACAATAAAGGGTGTATCCGGAGACATCTCCCGGACGTTTCGAAGCACTGCCAGTCCATCCATCTTCGGCATCCGAAGGTCACAGAGAATCAGATCCGGGGAGGTCTCTTTGAATACAGCCAGCCCCTGCTCACCATTTTCTGCCTGAAGAATATTGAATCCGCTGTCTTCGAGATAGGCTACGATGCTTTCTCTGACAATTGTGTCATCATCAATGACCAGGATGGTCCTGCTGGTCATATTTATAATCCTGCCTGCTGGAGAGATCTGTCCAAACCTTTGTCAGGAAAATCTACGTCAAGGAAAACAGAGTGCATCTGACCTTAAACCATTATTGATTTGTCTGTGATGAAACATACTCTCAACCCGGCCTTGCTGCAAGCTGAGGGAAGGTAAAGCAAGGAAATCTATCCGGAGCTGAGGTTCCGTTTTTTCTGGTCTGATCGTCGGATTATATCGAGGCAGAATTGGCCAATTATGCCTCGAATCAGTGGGTTAGGAGCCTGATTCAAGGCATTTGAAGAGGTACTACCTGTCAGAAGTCGTCTTCTGGCAGCTGACCTGTAATCAGGTATTCACGGCGTTGCAGATAGGCATCCCGAACAAAGGTATAGCTATCACCCACAATCAAATCTTCAGCGCTGAGCAGGGAGGAACGGGTGCTGACAATGTCCACTCCTCTTACAACCCATTGATTCCGTTCTGGCTCAAATTGTCCCTGAAGGTTCAACATGGAGTCTGGCAATAAGCCGATACCGGATCTGAGTGTTCTGGGCCCGAGAAACGGCAGTACAATATAAGGGCCCGACGGACTGCCCCAGTGAGCAAGCGTCAGGCCAAAGTCTTCATATTGCTGTTCAATCCCCAGTGGGGTGGCGACATCAACCAGTCCCAGCATACCTATCGTAGAGTTAATGCCGAAGCGACCAACTGAAGCCAATGCCTCACCGCCTTTAAACTGTAACAAAGCATTGGCAGCATTACGGATCTCGCCGAGGTTTGAGAAGAAGTTAGTGACCAGCTGCTGAATAGGTTTGGGAGTCACTGCATCATACCCTCTGGCCACTGGCCTCAGGGTATAGTCGTCCAGCGTATGATTGAATGAAAAGATTGCACGATTCGCTCGCTCCCAAGGGTCGTCGTAGGAGACAACAGCAGCACCGGCAGTCGAGATATACCCTGCCAGTAGCAGAGTGGGTATTAATTTAACCATATTTTTTAGAGTATTTTTCAGGTTTGCAGCCAGTGCGCGTCTCACGTTCCTGTCCTCGCTTTCCTTGTTGTTAGAAACTAGCCCAAATCATTGTGTGTAGAGTTATAGTTTGAATCATTTCACAGATGAGTGAAATAATTCATACGGATATTGATCTTTTAAGGATTCAAAAATCTGAAAAATGTATAAAAATCTTTCAATCTTCCTGTGAATCTGCCAAAACCGCGAGCCTGCACCTATTTTACGGTGTCCGTTAAGGATATTTTCTGACCATGCCAGCTAAGGAGTATACGTTTGGACAACCTGGCAATTATTCTCGTACTCGTTTCATCTTTCATGCACGCCGGCTGGAATTGTCTTGGCAAAAAAGTCAGGCCTTCAGGAGCCAGCTTTACCCTGTCCGTAATAATGGGGATGCTGGCTTTTGTGCCTCTGTTGCTTTTCTATATCGACTGGTTGGGAGAAATTTCCCGGGAAATTTGGCATTTGTTGATTCTGAGTGGTCTGTTTCAGGCCATCTACTACCTGGGTTTGGGCCAATCATACCGTTTTGGTAATATGTCGTTGATGTATCCGGTCTCCCGAGCCCTGCCTGTTCTTCTGGTTCCACCGGTTATCGGTTTATTAGGTTGGGGAGCGGAGTTCTCATCGGATAAATGGCTGGCATTCAGCCTGATTGTTTCAGGCTGTATCATCCTGCCATTGTGGCACTGGAGTGATATAAGCTGGTCTCATTACCTCAATTCTGCAACGGCCTTTGCAGTAATGGCTGCTGTAGGTATTACGGGATATTCTGTGGTCGACAGTCAGGCTCTTATGTTGATGAGAGTACTGTGGCCCGTCGAAGGGGTGGCCTTCAAAAGTGCTCTGCTCTATTTGATTCTTCAGGCCATCACAACCTGCCTCTGGCTGGTGCTTTTCACATTTCCTTTTCAGAAGCAGCGAAGGGAAATCGCACAGTTGTTTGCATCTCATCGGGGCACTCTGTTTTTTACAGGAGTGGCGATGTTCTCTACTTACAGCATTGTACTGGCCGCCATGGCATTTGCTGACAATGTCAGTCTGATTGTGGCTTTGCGACAAACCAGCATTCCTGTAGGTGTTTTGATGGGTGTTTTTCTGCTAGGAGAGAGGGGGTCGACACAAAAATGGTGGGGCACCGGATTCATCGTTTTCGGCTTGATTCTGGTAAGTATCTGACGATGCATAAGTAAATGAATCTGGCATGAAACCTGAATGGTAAAAAAGCCATGTTTTGGCACTGGAAGCTGAAAATATCTTGTGAGACTATCAGGTGCTTAGCAATCAGGAGGAATCATGGACGATAGCCGAAAGAACGAAACCGAGACTCGCAGCAGTTTACCCAATTGTCGTAATGAGGCACGGTTACTGGCTCTGAGAAAAGCTTACCTTGCGGGTGAGCTAAGGGTGGACAGTGCCAGAGTGGCAGATAAACTGCTCGCTTTCGAGAGTAAACTTGAATCAGCACTGAGTGACCAGAGTCATCTGAACGACAAAAGCAACTGACTGATTTCGCCGACAGGGATTTATCTTAAGACAGTGCTCAGAACGACTTTAATTCTTGGAAAAATTTCATCGATTCGTTAAAATGAAAGTCAGCCAGCCGGAACGATCTGCCCGCTGGCTTTTCTATGCTCCCTTGGCACAGCTGGATAGCGCGGCCCCCTCCTAAGGGGCAGGTCGGAGGTTCGAATCCTCCAGGGAGCGCCAGATAGAGTAAAGGCTCCAGATTTTGAGCCTTTTTTATCCTTGCGATGGGTCGTCAATAGGTCGGATGCATTACACATTGTCAGAATATTGCTGAGCCAGACTTTCATAGCTTTTTTGATTGTTTAGCCAGCTATCCAGATCCTCTACCCGATACCTGACTTATTTTTTGCCCACCCTGAAAAATTTTGGGGGAGGTTCCCCGCAAAGTTCTCCTGAAATCCTTGCTCTATCCAATTCAGATTTTGACAGGCCGATGTATTTTGCTGCTTGTGCTGTATTCAAGACGGCAGGTGAGAGTTCTTTAACGGTATGGTGGTTCATTGAGTTTTACCTTTATTGAACAGGTTTATATTTTCAGGTAGCAAACTGCCACTCCAGACTTCATTGGTGATTCTGGTTTTCTGGTACTCGCTTTCATTGATCCAGCCTTGTTGATAGGCAACATCAACAATACGTTCCGTCAGGGCAGTCAAAGATGTGGAGCCTTGTCGTATAAGAACGATGTTGTCGGGAGGCTGCATAAGAAACAGGGCAGGGTATGTGGCAATATTCAGAGATGCAGGTGGGGATCTTTCTGTTCGACTGTTTGGGAATGCTGGTATTAACTGTCCATCGGTAGAGATGGGGATCAATTCAAAGTCGTATTCCATGCTCAGGAGCTTCACTGTTCTGGCCTCAATATGGCAAAGCCTGCAGCTTCCCTTGTAGTAAAAAACAAGGCCGGCTATCCGGGCAACTTTTCTCAAAATAATTTCTCTGGCCTTATTAGCCATATCATCTTTGATTTTTGCCGCTGCCGGAGAGATTGGTCGACGGACATTTTCATCCAGCATTGGGTCGCTTTCGATAATTTGTTTACCAACATAGGCAAAGCGTTCTGCTTTTTCTTTTATCAACCTGTCGAGATAGAGGTAGTTACTGACGTTTTCTCTACTGGGAAGGTCGATAGCTTTGTCCAGGTATAGACCGATGTTATTTCTGATCCATGCGGTTGTGAGTGGCTGGTGTCTTTCGTTTGGATCGTTGGCTTCATTCTCGTCGGTTTCTGGCTCGGCAATCTGCTCATACCAGAACCAGCCTTCAGAGTGGCGGCTAAACCATTGTTGTTCGGCTGAAACAGTCACTGAACATATTCCGACTAATAGCAGAACGAAGGGCATCAGGCTTTCTTCTGCCAGTTGGCTGTCCACCATCCTAGACATAGTGCAGCCAGCCAGGCGGCGGCAGGAATCAGCAATACTGGAACCGGCAAAGGGATGATGATTAGATAAAGAAATAAACCTGGAATCCATTTTGATGCCCGTCGGCTCCAGAGGTTTTGCAATGGACTGGTATAGTGAAAATCGTGATAACGGATTTTTCGGATCAAAAGGCCGTCGATAATGACTGCAATAAACATCACGCCCCAGAATGGCAGACAGGCCAGCAATACGGAGATCCGATAAAACAGCTGTCGTATCAGACTAAGGAAGTTCTTAACCACACCCTGAAAGAGCTCCATGGCCTTTGCCAACCCTTCACCCGAGCTTCGATCTGTAGTCGTGTGTTCCATAAGAAAGTGCTGAATGCCGGATTTTACAATGGTTGTCGCATATAATTGGTCGCCTGTTCGCATAATCCATAGAGCATTCTCTCGCCCCAGCCTCTGGGCATATTGTTGCTGCTCTTTGTACAGATACTGGTTCATCTTTTGGCCAGAAAAAGCAAGCCAGAGCAATATCAGGCCAAGCCCGAAACACCAGATTGCGAATGGACTGGCTTGTTTTTGAGATGTTGTCATAAGAAAGATGGAATCGGATGTTCAGGATTTTGGCGAGCAAAGAATCGGGATTCTGCCTTTCAATAAACGTCCGCCGCCCAATCGTGCAACGTATTCCAGATTGGGCAGCTCACCAAGCAGTTGCAGCGGAAACAAGTCTCCGGTTTCTTCTAATTGGGCAAAAGCCTGAAAGGGTGCATTATCACCACCGGAAGGCATCAATCCAGAAATCCGGCTGGCCAGCTCGCTGGAACGGTTGAAGTTCTGTAGCAGGTTGATACGAATGGAATTTGCAGGAAAGCCCGGATGGAACTTTATAAACCGGTATTGATTGCCTGCAAGCTCGCAACTTCTGAGGGTATGGCTGGCAAGATCATGGTCGCCTTTGGGGTCGACGATAATAACGGGTTCATTGCGCAATACGGCCTGTGTCACCAACAAATCAAAGAGTCGGGTTTTACCACTGCCCGGGACACCGATCACCATGGTATGCATCTGAGTCTGCTCAAGAGGCTGATATAACGGCTCCTCATGTTCTTCCATACCGTGAATCCAGCCCGCACCCATGTTTTTTTCTGATTTGGTTGGCAGGTTATCACTTCGTAATAAGTCCCAGGCTCGTTGCCCGTGGTGTCGTTGCCATTCAAAGCCCCAGCCTAACCAGACACTCTGTTCCTGACTCTTTGTTTGCAGTAACTGGCATTGTTTCGAGGTCAGTTTTAACAGAGCCAGCTTCTTCCCTTTCAGTCGTTGGTGTTGCTGCCATCTTGGCAGAGCTTGTACCAGCCGGATCACTATCATGCCGCCACAGAAAGAAGAGGTCAGAACAAAACCAATCTGTGGCAGTGAACTGTAAAACGACAATGTATAGGCTGTAATCATGGCGGAAAACCATACGGCAGAAGAACTCAACTCATAAATGGGTCGCCAGTTTTGCAGATATGGGCGATCACTGATCATGCTGTGTCCCCGTGATGTTTTTTGTTGGCAACCATTGTTTGCACTGTTCGGAAATGACAGGTTGCAGAGCAATGACCAGTCGGCCATTACGTCGAAAAATAATCTGGTTCCCAACGGGTCTGATCCAACCTCTCTGGTTCCATTGTTTGAGCAGGATATCTGGTTCTGGAGTTTCCCTGGATTTGACCGCATCAGGCCAAGGCAGCAGAAGGCTGTCTTTCGCCCATTTGATATCCTCTGCGTGGAGGTTACCTATAACCAGCTCAAGCCAACCGAGTTCATTATCCTTTTCCTCTGTTGGCTGATCCTCAGTTTTGGACGGTTTTGTGATCTGGTTAAGCGCCTTCCCATTTTCGAAATGCAATTTGATGCTTTTCAAACGTGCCTGCTCAACGGCATCGATGATTTGCGATACGCCATGGCCGCTTTTTTGTCCGGTAAGCGCACCGATAAAAGTCTGCCAGAGAGCATCATTACTGTTGTCGGGTTGCAGGGCATTGCGGAATGCCTGAGGAGTCAGCAGCGGCAAAAGTAACAGATTGATGGCCGTATATTCTGGTCCTAATGGTTTCCTGGGATCGGTATCACACTGTTTCCAATGGGGTGAGTAATGGCTAATGCGGTGTTGTTGCAACCAGCTTCCAAGAGGTTGCTGGAACGCTGGCCATTGCTCTGCTGATTGCTCTGCGGATGATGTTTGAACAACAAGACAAGAGGTCATTCTCCCACTGTCATATAAAAGTCCGGCGATCCCTGCCATTAACCGCCATAGCGGTTCCCTCGCTCTGCGTTGATCTGGATACAAGTCGTGGTCTCTGTGAATCTGCTGCATGGCTGTGACGGACCAGAAGGCCGTTTCCAGAGCATGGCGGATCGCGCCTGCTGGTTCACAGTGGTGCTGAGGATGAGCAGGTAAGAGATGGAGCCAGTTGGTGAGATTATCCAGTGTTTGGTCAAACATGCGCTGCAGGTCTGCTGGCAAATTCAGCTGCTCGTTTAACTGTTCCAAAAGCTTTTGTTGCTGATGCAGGATTGTTCCTGTGCTCACCTGATATCCAGCGCAACCTGAACCTGGTTGTATAGGCTGATCAGCTTCTGGAAGATTGATTGGTAATAGGATTTTTCCATCAGCGTGATGCGGGTGTAACCATTGATTGATAATGGCTAAAGCCTTTGAGGTGGACATGGTTAAAGCCCGAAAATGGAATTAATAATGGTGGGAGTGACCTGCAATCCGACAGCAGCACCCACTCCGGTAGCAAAGCCGATTAATGAGTTTCGAGCCATGCCGTAGGCCAGTCCGATCAGGACAAAAGAGATAGACAGTGTTCGCCCCAGGTCTCCCTTGATCCAACCCACCAAACGACCATAAATTTCCGCAAAGTCAGTGGAACCTGTCACATTGACAGGATTGGCTGCCTGCAGCTCCTGTGGCAGTAGAGAGAGAATGATCAGAGGTGCCAGCGACACCATCAGTTTCTGCAGCTTCATAACAAGTTGTGGTCTATCAGCAAGCAGTACATACATATTCAGTGACTCCATTAATCATTAGACGGTAAATAGACGGGAATGGCAGACTGCCAGTCTCTTGGTGCGATATCGGTCATCACAACTCCGCCGCTGTGCCAGTTGCCCTGCTTGTCAACCCAGGGTGCAATCCAGATTTTCAGGATTTGAGCGGGTGTGCGGTTGGGTATCGCTTCGGGCGTTACAAAACGAAGATCGGGTTCTGAATAGTTTTTGGGAGCTGAAGGAAACAGGTTTTCAGCAGACGTTGAACCGGTATCCTGATAGACCTGTCTTGCCGATTTACATACGCCTTTGCCGGGTTCCGGGCAGGCATACTCAGCTTCACCAACACCAAGCAGTGAGCAGCCCTGAATAACAGGTACCAGCGAAACCATCAGAAGCAAGGCTCTGGTATCGTTTTTACACATGGGTAAATTCTCGAAAGATTAGTTTTTCAGACCACGGGTGAGAATCAGGTCCACCTTACGTTCGGCGCTAATTTCAATGACGGGCACCATCTGGTCAGCCAGCTGCAGGTAAAAATCTGCCAGCTTTTCCAATGCTTTGTTACTGCCCTTAATCAAAGAGCTTTGCAGAGCTTGGCTGCCCTTTAAGCCAGACTGAAAAGGAGACTGAATCTGGCCGTTCTGGTTGGGGATTACAGACAAGACTGGGACGGGTTTGGTATCAAAGGCCTCACTGATACCGCTGAGAAAGCCTGCCATAGCCGCCTTGGCCATAACCTGCCCCTTTTTACTGACCAGCCTGCCACGTAATCCGGCTTTGCCATCTTCTCCGGCGATATAACCTTCTAGAGGTCGTTCAATCACTTCTTCCTTATCGTTGTATTTGAGGATGCACGACAGGGTTTCACTGCGAAGATAAGCCCGCTCGGAACTCAGGTCGCCGTAGCCCGATGCCAGAACAAAGCATTCCCTGACGTTAGTGCGATAGCGATTGGGCAAAATGGCAGAAGCTTTGATGCGGATTAGGACAGGATAAGGTTCACGTCTTGCCCCTTGCCTTGTCGGAACATCCAGCCCGGTGATTAACTGGCCGGATAGCAGACTTCCGGCCGGTAAGCGCAAAAGCTTTGGTTTATCCTCTGGTTTTGAATTTAGGGTGACTGCCTGAGGGTTGGTAGTTCCTAATACCCGGATAGGTCTGGGTGGTTGAGGAGATGTGTCATAGTAATCAGTTTCGTTGTATTGGGTTGTTGGTGATTGACTGTACTGATTCCACTGCAATATTCACCAGCGCAGCAAGCACTTCCGTGATAGCCTGCTGATAGTCCGAGGCTTCTTCGAATCGTTTTGCTAATGCCTTGTTATGGTTGATTTTTTGCTGCCATGGTTTTGATAGTGACAGCTGAATTTCTTTAGGAGGCACATCCAGTGGCGTTACCAGCAAAGAAAGGGCATGAGTCTCATTGTCATGAGGGGTGATGTACACGACAAAAGGTTCTTCTTGTTGCGAAGAGAGATAGATCACTGAACCTTCAATCCGAATATCAGCCTGATCAATGGTTCGAATCTGGGGAGCCGCAAAAGGCGTGACAATTCGATTCAGGTGTAGACGACTCAGGGTTACGGGTTGCTGTTGACCCGGTGATACCTGCAACTTGACTGGTGCAGCTGCCAGAGTCAATGAACAGTAAAAACAGACAGCAACAAAAAGCGTTTTGTTCATCGAGGAATCTCTGAATAAAGGAAGGGTTACTTGAGATCAGATTCAATCTGAATAACAGCAAGCACAGGGCGATAACGGGTCAGACTGAACTGAAAGGTAAAGGTTTTCTGCCCAGACAGGCGTTGATGGCCCGATGAGAGAGCACTGTTCCCCGTCACTCTGACCTCATGAGTGTTTTCATCAAAGTCAAGCTGCAATGGCTCAAAGCTCAGGGAAACATTGTCTTCCCGTAACTGGTGGAACTGCCGATTCAATATTTCATGGACTTGCCGGTGCAGATTGGGTGAAAGCAGACTTTGCAGCCTGGACTCAACAAACGACAGATTCTGCGGATTGAGATTGCCCAACAATTCAGCCAGAGACAGCCCCCACCATTCGTAATAGACCCGTGATGCTCCACCAGACTGAACTCCAACCTGTCCATCCATAAACGGCAAGCTCAACTCAACAGCCGGTTTGCGACTCAGGCAGTGGAAAAGCAGTAGTGCATTCGTCAGCACCAGTACCAGCAACATCAGCCTGTCCATACAGAGCTGCTGACGCCATTGCTTCAGACGACGCAGATAGTTTTGAATGGTCATTTTCGGGAAGGGTAAAAGACCCGAACATAAGGGTTGGGCAAGGTTCTGGCTTTTACAAAATAAAAGCCCAGCCAGTAAAGCCGGTGGCTCAGGTGGCCGTCAGGGTGACGGTCCCGAAACCGGCGATAAACACGAATCGCCATCCAGCCCAGAAACATGCCCAGTAGCAGCTGTTCAAACCAGATACCCCAGATCAGACCCACGGCTATGGGGTAGATTTCATCCAGAGACCAGAACAGGAACTGGATGGGGTCGTTTATGGTGCGGGGGATTTCCATGATGTCTCTGAGAATGTTCGGGTTTGTTCGAATATTTCGTTTATTGCTATTTCGTTTATTTCGATTAAACTGCAGTTAAGGAAAAAACTTAGTAAATATTCGATCAGGGAATACCTATGACTACAAAAGACAAACTGACTCTGCCTACTGCTGAAGAGATTGCGATTGCACAAGAGTGCAGCCGGGAAATTTCAGCCTTTCTTGAGACGGGTGCTAAATCTCAGCAAATTGATATCAGCTCTAAGGATGGGGAAAAGCATGCGTTGTCGATTCCAACCAGAGCGTTGAGCCTGCTGGTTGATATTCTGGCGCAACTTGGACAGGGCAATGCGGTAAAAATCATCCCGATCCATGCGGAACTGACCACTCAGGAAGCCGCTGATATTCTCAATGTTTCCCGGCCTTATCTGGTCAGAATGCTGGATGAGGGGGAAATCCCTCACCACAAGGTTGGTCGGCATCGCAGAGTCCGGTATCAGGATTTAATGGATTACAAAGCAGCTATAGATGCTAAACGACTCTCAGCTTTGGATGAGTTGTCATCCCTCTCCCAGATGAACGATCCGGAGTATTAATGGCTTCTCAATTTACTGCTGTTTTTGATGCCTGTGTTCTTTATCCTTCGGTGTTAAGAGACGTGTTGTTAAGGTTGGCGATAACAGACACTTTTCGCGCCAAGTGGACAGACAAAATTCATGATGAGTGGACTCGCAATCTGAAAGCCAATCGTCCAGACATTGATGAGAATTACCTCAATAAAACCCGACAGCTGATGAACGCTCATGTCCGGGATGCAGTGGTTGAAGGTTTTGAGCACTTGATTGATTCAGTTCAACTACCAGATCAGGATGACCGGCATGTTGTTGCAGCGGCAATTGTCGCTAATGCCGATGTCATAGTGACTTATAACCTGAAAGACTTTCCTGATGAAGCCCTTACCCCATATGAACTTCAGGCTATTCATCCTGACAGCTTTATTCATGATCTGATTGATCTGCATCCGGCAGAAGTCATTGGCGTGATCCGCTCGGCGAGAGGTGCTTTAAAAAAACCATCATTGACGGTTGATGAATATCTGAGCAGGCTAAGAAAGCAAAGGTTGCCGGAAACGGTCACCTGGCTAGAGTCAATGAAGCTCGTTCTGTAAGAGGAAAACAGTAAACTCACAAGATTACTGATGGAGCCAGCACTGTGGGAGTGATCAGTACATTGGAGCCAGATGGGTTTATAGCTTTCACATAACCCAAAGGTTTTGACAATCACTGTTCTGCGTAGAAAAGTTTATCTGCTTTGAAATTTCAAGACAGCTTGCATCATCTCAGGCGTGTGAAAGTGTCGTGCATTCAGACTACGAGTCAGGATATGTCGTTCAGGTTTTGAACAGCTACTTTCTGAAAACCAGAGACCTTCAGAGTTGGCATCAGTATGCACACTGGTTTGCCAGATAATGTTTCCATCATCATGCCGGGTACCCAGACGACAGTCACCGCAGTGGATAACCTGAGCCTTTAGCTTTGCTGTTCCCTTTGGGACAAGCAGAATAAGATAGCTGGCAATATTCAACAGATATTTTTTGCGCAACTCTTTTTGCAGGGCTCTGAGCGGAGTAATGACAGTCTGGCTATGTGGCATTGAGGGTGAATCAATTTCAACTATTCCTGCGACCATGTGATTCAGGATGAACTGGGTAAATGCATTACCCGGTTGTCCTTTTTGAGCGCCCAGCAATTCAGCCAGAGACAGCCCCCACCACTCGTAATAAACCCGAGAAGCTGCTCTGGACTAAATTCCAACCTGTCCATCCATAAACGGCAAGCTCAACTCAACAGCCGGTTTGCGACTCAGGCAGTGGATCAGCAGCAGTGCATTCGTCAGCACCAGTACCAGCAACATCAGCCTGTCCACACAGAGCTGCTGACGGCATTGCTTCAAACGACCCAGATAGTCTTGAATGGTCATTTTCGGGAAGGGTAAAAGACCCGAACATAAGGGTTGGGCAAGGTTCTGGCTTTCACAAAATAAAAGCCCAGCCAGTAAAGCCGGTGGCTCAGGTGGCCGTCAGGGTGACGGTCCCGGAACCGTCGATA
This sequence comes from Endozoicomonas sp. ALD068, assembly GCF_049310145.1. Classification (NCBI taxonomy): domain Bacteria; kingdom Pseudomonadati; phylum Pseudomonadota; class Gammaproteobacteria; order Oceanospirillales; family Endozoicomonadaceae; genus Endozoicomonas; species Endozoicomonas sp. ALD068. Next base: position 3,131,323 of record NZ_JBLYNU010000004.1, on the reverse strand, counting down.
GACACGGATCGCCATCCAGCCCAGAAACATGCCCAGTAGCAGCTGGTCAAACCAGATACCCCAGATCAGGCCCACGGCTACGGGGTAGATTTCATCCAGAGACCAGAACAGGAACTGGATGGGGTCGTTGATGGTGCGGGGGATTTCCATGATGCTTTCGACTCATTTACCGTCTATACTCTGTAAGACATATTCTTACAGGAGGTGCAATATGGCTCGAACATTAACCATCAGCCTTGGAGATGAACTTCAGGGCTATGCTCAACAGCTGGTCGATTCCGGTGCGTACTCATCCGTCAGTGAAGTGGTGCGTGAGGCGTTAAGAAACCTGAGAGAACAGAAAGCTTCCTCAAGCCTGGAGCAATTGAGGGCAATGATTGACGAAGGTGACAACAGTGGTGAACCGGTTGATCTTGAAGTTGAAAAGTTCCTTTCCCAAATGAAAAAACGGTAACCCTTATGCCCCCATCCAAGCAGTACTTGTTCAAGCCCCGTGCACGACAGGATTTGGAGGGCATATATGACTATACCGTGAGTGAGTTTGGAGAAGAGCAGGCTGATCTGTATATCCGAAATCTTTTTGATACCTTTCAACGACTGGCTGAAACACCGGGCTTTGCTCGATGCCGGGATGACCTCAGAAAAGGGCTCAAATCATACCCTGTGAAGGCTCATATCGTTTTCTTCAGAGAAACGGTGAATGGCGTATTAATTATCAGAGTGCTTCACCAATCGATGGATTTTCAATCACAAAAGTACTGATCGATCCTGGGAAATGCTCACTGTTGTCGAAGATTTATAGTTTTGGTGTTTTGATAGTGGTTGAGTTCTGATGGGGTAATACTGTCGTATCGGGCTTCCAATCGTTTTCGACTGTCCTCCTGGTGCTGGTCGAAATCCAGCCTTGACCCTTTGCCCGTCAGAGTTTCCAGATTCAACTGTTTCAATGTATCAGCATTCAACTCTGGCAGTTTGTTTTGCAATTTTAACAATGCCAGCCACTCGCTAAGATCAATCTGGTTCCAGTCCACTGAATGCAGAGTTTCAGGCGTTATACCCGAGCAATCGGGATGTTTGGCAGAGCCCCATCCAGTGTTCAGCTGCTTTCTGATCTGTACTTGCATGATGCGGGAAAGGGGTGAACTGAAACAGCAATAGCTGTTGTACTCCATGCTGCTCAATCCCAGGAACTTGCTTTCCCTGTAAATGCCGACTTTATGGCAGGTTTTCATCTCACTTTTAATGGCCAATTCAAATTCTTCGGTTTCACATTTATTGGTGATCTGAATAATCAGTTTGGTCATGGTGTAAGCTGTGTAGATTATGGTGACGACGCTGATCGCTGAGGTGATGGCCGGGTTCATAATCAGGGTTTGTTGGCTCAGCTGACCGTCCTGAGAAGCCGGGTTGTCACCAACCGTTCGGAACAGTAGATTGATGGCATCCTCGCCCAGAATTTTATAGACGACTTCCGTCATTTTTTTGCATCAGTTGTTGCTGCATATTTCCGAGCATCGTGTCCTGAGATAAAGAGCGCGCTTCCTGTGACAGCTCACCGGTGATGGGTCTGGTAGTGGCAGTCTGAGTGTGAACTTCAGCCGGTGTCGACCATAGCTTTTCTGTGAGCTTGTCCCAGCTTTTGCCTAAATCGGAGCATCTGAAGGTTTTTCCATCATCAGATTTGGTAGCTGGTTGGTAACAGATTGAGGGTTTCGTGTTATAGCATCATATTGCTGGTCGATCTGATGGAGCCAGGTTGAGCGGGTATGTTGCTCAAATATGCGAATGGCTTCCTGAGTTGGTTTCTGCCATTGCAGTGTGAAAGCAGAAAGCTAACAATCGACCCAGCAGCTTGTAGCAGGCACGTATTGTCATTGGCTGACGGTCTGGCAACAATCCCGATACTACCAAAGCAGATACATAGCGTCGTCTTTAGCCAATGGGTGACGATGCATTCCCCATGCTGCGGCTGAAGCTCCGATCCAGTGTGCTTTCTGCTTTTCCGGCTCAGGCCAGAACATGCTCATTTTATACTCGCTTTTGAGGAACCAGGGAATGATAAGGCTGTGGCACTGGACCTCTTCTCCTATGGTTTTTCTGCCAAGACCATTCTTCAACAGCCGGTTTGCGACTCAGGCAGTCGATCAGCAGCAGTGCATTCGTCAGCACCAGTACCAGCAGCATCAGCCTGTCCACACAGAGCTGCTGACGCTATTGCTTCAAACGACGCAGAGAGTCTTGAATGGTCATTTTCGGGAAGGGTAAAGACCCGAACATAAGGGTTGGGCAAGGTTCTGGCTTCTACAAAATAAAAGCCCAGCCAGTAAAGTCGATGGCTCAGGTGACCGTCAGGGTGACGATCCCGAAACCGTCGATAAACACGAATCGCCATCCAGCCCAGAAGCAGCTGGTCAAACCAGATACCCCAAATCAGGCCCATGGCTACGGGGTAGATTTCATCCAGAGACCAGAACAGGAACTGGATGGGGTCGTTGATGGTGCAGGGGATTTCCATCTGGTTCTTCCTGTCAGGATTGGGAAAGGTCTTGTGCTACAGGTGCTTCAGGAATTCCTCTTGCACCAGAGATTCCAGTTCCAGCATGGAGCTTAATTGTTGCTTTTTGGCAGTTTCATGAAGCTGGACAATAACTTCATATTGATCCGGCTCACCTTCTGCGTCACAGAAAACTTTGAGTTCATCCGGAATAATTTCATAGTTAATCATAATGGCCAGTGCCTGTACCAGAGAGGGGCGGTCTTGCCAGTGAAAATAAGCCAGAAGTCGATCTTTAATTACATCGGAGGCATGCAAAATGGGTATGTCGCCTTGTTTTGAATGAGCGACAGTGGTTTCTTCAATAATCTGGTTTCCAATAGCGAGAGGTGCAGAAGGAAACTCAACACAAATCTGCGTTGACTCATTGACAAACACGCGGCCTTGTTTAAAAAATCCTAATTCAGCCATTGCGGTTTTCAGCGATTCTGAGGCGTCGTAGCTGGTGTTAACCATATCAATATCTTTGGTCAGGTATAGGTTTTCACTGTAAATTTCAACGGCTAAACCACCCACCAAAACCACCCGAATGCCATGCTGCTTAAGATGATTGGCGACAATGGCTGCCAGTTCAACAATGGGCGTGCTACTAAAATCTGTCATGATTTAATTCTGAAATTAATGATCCCTTGGTCGGATAGCAATAGTCGGTTTGCCTGCTGCTCTGGGACGGGTTCTGGTCATGGTGAGGTTCTGGATCATGGAGTCCGGATAGGCCGACAGGGCCGACTTAAGCAGTTCTTTCAATGGCGACAGGAAAGGATATCGGGGGTTAAACTGATATTCTCTGAGCTTGCCAATCAGGTAGCTCACCAAAACACCATCTTCTTCGAGCCGGGCAAGCTGCTTTTGCACGGAGTTTGAGGAAATTCCGTAAAATTCGGCAATGGCCTTGCCATAACCGGAGCTGCGAAGCATTAGATATATCAGGATTTTTTCCTGACTTTCCGCTCGTAGAATGCCTTTCAAAATGAACATGATGTAATATATTATGTTACCAATATGTGGTAAATATATACCATTTCATGATATTTATAAATCAATCTATGGTTTTGAGTGGCGGTTAGAGCTGGTTTTTTGTTCTTGATACAAGTTGAGTTGTTCAGGTCGAAACCCATGAAATCGGGTTTCCAATCGTTTTCGACTGTCCTCCCGCTGCTGGTCGAAATCCAGCCTTGACCCTTTGCCCGTCAGAGTTTCCAGATTCAACTGTTTCAATGTATCAGCATTCAACTCTGGCAGTTTGTTTTGCAATTTTAACAATGCCAGCCACTCGCTAAGGTCAATCTGGTTCCAGTTCACAGCTTGCAGAGTTTCAGGCGTTATACCCTGGCAATCGGGGTGTTCGGCAGAGCCACATCCAGTGTTCGGCAGCTTCCTGATCTGTACTTACAAGATGCGGGAGAGGGGTAAACTGAAACAGCAATAGCTGTTGTACTCCATGCTGCTCAATCCCAAAAACTTGCTTTTCCTGTAACCGCCGACTTGATGGCAGGTTTTCATCTCCCGTTTGGCGGCCAATTCAAATTCTTCGGCTTCACATTTGTTGGTGATCTGGATAATTAGTTTGGTCATGGTGTATGCCGTATAGATCGTGGTGACGACGCTGATCGCTGAGGTGATGGCCAGGTTCATAATCAGGGTTTGTTGGCTCAGCTGACCGCCCTGAGAAGCCAGGTTGTCACCAACTGTTCTGAACAGTAGATTGGTGGCGCCTTTCACCACCGTCAGGAATACATAAACTCGTAAAAAATGCCCAAAATTTGAATGATCGTCCACTGCCTTTCCTTCAAGCTAACCACATGTTTCTCCTGATTATTGACCGTTAATACACTAATCCCCTGGAAACAGAAGAATACCTGTCTCGCTGTTGGATTCTGGCAGGGCTTTTTTTCTGCTCTGGTAATACACGACTCTGCTTTTTCAGTTCCTGCCTTACTCTGTGCTGGATAGCAGTGTAGACCATCAGGCACAGAGTCATCACCATTAACGGGGATTCAAGTTCCGCTTTCTTCAGATAGAGTGAAGTGACCAGAAAGTCCGGGCTCTTCAGGAACCGAAAGCTACCTCCAACCTGTTGTTGTGACTTATAGGTAGACAGCAGCCCAGTGGCATTCAAACTATCTTGATCCAGTTCATTGGTGCTAAGGATAAAACAACCCAATATGAATACAGTTCAAGTCGTCTGGATTGTCATGACTTTCATAGACTCCATCCACATGAAAGCTTGTGCCATCCAGATTTAATGCCTTGCAAGGAAGTTTCAGATAATGACGACCTTGACGGCCAGATTGCGATACAAGTCATTAAAACCAGCGTCGTGCAGACTATCGAGAGTCCGACCAAGTACCTTGTCGTTCAAGTGGTCGGCTTATATAACTTTCCTGATAAGGCGGTCAGTCGGCTTACCATCAAAAAACTCAGGGTACATGTACAGTGTCTGTCCCTTAAAGCCCAAGTCACCATTTCTTTGACAACAGATTTTAGGTAAATATCAACCGGGGTGGTGGAAGGCGGTTACTCATCTTGAGATTTTAGAAAGTTTCTGGGGGGCTGGTTGCGCTACTCTCGGTCGGCTTTCTATACCACCAAGACCACCAGAGTAAGTGGATTTCTAAAAACAGCTCTGGGTGACCTTGCAGGTTGCGGATATCTTTCGCTGTAGTGAATAAAAGTGGGTGTTGGTAGGCTTCAGGAATTTTATAGATTTTCAGGATTTTTTTATGGCTTTGCTGAAGCTCATCTTTTAGTTTCTTTTCACAGTCTAGCGCTTCAGGGGTGCCCACCTCAATTGGCGCTTCTCGTTGAAGTCTTTTTTTCAATGGTTCGCCAAACTGGTTGCGAACAAAGAAAATCCGCTCCGATGGATGATTCCGCCTTAACAGAGCCTGCAATACCTCTGAATCAAGCTCGTTAAACCCATACTCCCCCATAACCAGCAAACCAGCTCTTTTGAGCCTATGGTGTCCCTGTGTTTATGGCTCCTGCCAGTGGTAATGTAAACGACAAAACCTGTTTTCAGGAAATTATCAAAAATCATTTGTCATGTTTTAAGGCCGCTTTGAATAGCCGCTATGTGGTGACCACCGGTTTAGTGTCACTTGATAGAGGTACCGAAAACATTGCAAAAATCATTGAGCTATGGAAGGAAGAGTAACCCCACCAGGTTCAGGAAATTCTGGGCTATTCTCTGATGCACCACCAATAATGAGATTCACCTATGTCGTTCCTTTATTTTTCCAGAACAGACATTCAACACGGATTGTCTTGTTATTTTCTGGCAAACAAGAAGGGCGTGATGGGTATTTTGGTTCTTTCCCTGCTGGCTATGCTAGTTGTGCCGTTATGTTATTCCTCAACCCTTATTGATCGTCATCATCCCGATGGGCGCAAGTTTCGGATTGAAATCAACGATGGGAAAACACGCAATAGCACACTGACAGTGACAGGAGGCCAGCGTGCTGGCAATGCCGATTTTCCCGGTGTCGCCAGCGGAGTTTTTTTTTATTCGCCTCCTCCTCCCTGGGGAGGTGGAGGCGGCAGGCCATCGGGATTATTCGAAATTGACCTAACTATTCTGCAACCCGTCATCAACTGGCTGATGTCCATAGGTAAGGATTCTGGTGCCGCCACGACTTGCCCGGAGGATGGTCAACCCTCTGGCAACAAACTTAACGCGGGATCAAATGACGCAACTAACCAACACCATCAACAGGAAAAAAGAGAAGCACCTGAAAATCGGGAGAACAAATCACCGGGAGAAGGTAATGGTAGCAGCGGCGATGGCAATAACAGAAAAGACGACAATGGAGAGGAGGGTAAAAATAATGCTTCGACTCAGGACCTTGAGCTACTTGCCAACCAGCTTTTAGCCATCATTGAAAGCGACGAACCCAACGCCGCTTTTAAATTCAGGGAAATGTTAGAGAAGCTGGACATGCCTCAGCGTTTGAAGGTTCTGGAAACAAAAGGCACAAACATCAGCGGCAATACCGTTACTCCTCTAGAGGCGATATTGGCACTGCCGCGTTCTTCCCATGAACACTCAACTCGCAACCGATTTATCGGGCAGCTGATAGAAGCCGCTGGCAACAAACGCCAGATGATTTTGTCTGATATTGTTTTGGACATAATCCACAAGGTCAATCAATCTCACCAACAACCACAGATAGGGGATTTTGAAAAAGGTTGCTTTACTGAGTACTTTATTCAATTGTTCCTGCTTCATTCAAACCCGGTTGAGCGTATTCGCAATCTATTAGAAGAAATATCAGATTTAGCCATAAGGAATGAGATTATAAATAATGCACAATCATTAACACTCCCCACCTCTTTTCTGGATACCTTGAAACAATTTAACCAGCACTCATCGTTCCATGAATTAATGCGCTTGTCAAATGAACTGCGTATGCAAAATGATTACATAGCGATCACTACTTCGGTCAATAATGGACTGCGTGTAGATAAACATGAATCCAGACAAATTATTGGTGCAGAGTGCGCGATATGTAAGGAGCAGTTTGAACGCTCATCAAATATAGTGAAAACGCCCTGTAATCACCTTTATCACGTCGATTGTTTAAATCAGTGGCTCAAAAAAAGGAAGCAGGATCGTGCAATTCAAGATTGCCCTACATGTCGTACACAATTATATGGCTTAAGAAAAAAACTTAACGACTTTAACAAACTATTGAGAAAATACGACGGTTGTCATTCTTTAGCTACTGCAAAAAGAGCATTTAAGGAATTGAATATAGCAGAAACAAGTTTTGCAACCTTTTATCATTTTCTCCAATATTGCCGACATAGCAGCCAGACATCTGATGATTCAAAGTTTAAAAATATCTTGCGAAGCTTCATTCGTCCCGTGATAAAAGCCGAGATCCACCATGACGGTAAAGTCAACTCAGCCACCTTCAGCGCCAATAACCACCGTGTGGTGACCGCCAGTGACGATGGCACTGCGAAAATCTATGTCTTTCAGTCCGATGGATCCTGGAAGGAAGAATTCACTATTCGTCACGATGGTCTGGTCAAATTGGCCAGCTTCAGCGCCGATAGTAACCGTGTGTTGACCGCCAGTGAAGACGGGACAGCAAAAATCCATGTTCTGAAGGAGGGTGGATCATGGCAAGAAGAACTCACTATCCAACACCCTGGGCCCATTAATTCAGCCAGCTGCAGCGCCGATGGTAGCCGTGTGTTGACCGCCAGTGACGATGGGGCAGCAAAAATTTATGTTCTGAAGGAGAGTGGATCATGGGAAGAAGAAGGAACCACCCACCATGATGGTTCGATCCATTTAGCCAGCTTCAGTCCTGATGGTAGCCATGTGTTAACTGTCGGCAAAGATAACCTGGTAAAAATCACAGGCAAATCAGCTAATGGATCATGGCAAGTAAAATTTATCTTTCTCCATAGGGACCATGTCAACTCAGCCATCTTTAGCCCCAATAACCGCTATGTGGTGACCGCCAGTAACGATGGCACGGCAAAAATCATTGGCCAGAAAGGCGATCAGTCTTGGGAAGAAGAATTCACCATTAGCCACATTGGTACCAATGGTTCGATCCTATCAGCCGCCTTCAGCCCCAATAGCCGACATGTGCTGACTGTTGGCAAGGATAATCTGGTTAAAATCATTGGCAAACAGGCCGATGGATCATGGCTGGAAAAAGCCATCATTTCCCATAGTGATCATATCAACTCAGCCACTTTCAGTCCCAATAGCCACCATGTGATAACCGCCAGTTTCGACAAACAGGCAAAAATCTACAGCAAAAAGACCGATGTATTATGGGAAGAAGAAATCACTAACCACCACAATCATAGGGTCTCCTCAGCTACCTTCAGTCCCAATAGCCTAAGAGCAGTAAGCACCAGTCTGGATGGAACGGCAAAAACCCGTAGCCGTAAGAATGGGGAAGAAGGATTCACTATCCTTCATCATGGTGGTTTCACTTCGGCCACCTTCAGTGCCGATAACTGCCTTTTGATGACCTTTGGTGAAGATCCTACGGCGAAAATCAATATCCTGGGCAATTCACGGAAAAAAGAACTCCTTATCCACAACTCTGGTCCGATATCCTCAGCCACCTTCAGCGCCAATAGCCGCTTTGTGGTGACCACCGGTTTAGTGTCACTTGATAGAGGTACCGAAAACATTGCGAAAATCATTGAACTATGGAAGGAAGAGTAACCCCACCAGCGTTCTGGAAATTCTGGGCTATTCTCTGATGCACCACCAATAATGAGATTCACCTATGTCGTTCCTTTATTTTTCCAGAACAGACATTCAACACGGATTGTCTTGTTATTTTCTGGCAAACAAGAAGGGCGTGATTGATATTTTGGTTCTTTCCCTGCTGGCTATGATGGTTGTGCCGTTATGCTATTCCTCAACGCTTATTGATCGTCATTATCCCGATGGGCGCAAGGTTCGGATTGAGATCAATGATTGGAGAACACGTAATAACACACTGACATTGACAGGAGGCCAGCCCGCTGGCAACGCCGACTTTCCCGGTGTCGGGAGCGGAGGCTTCTTTTATTTGCCTCCTCCTCCCTGGGGAGGTGGAAGACCATCGGGATTATTCGAAATTGACCTGACTATTCTGCAACCCGTCATCAACTGGCTGATGTCCATAGGTAAGGATTCTGGTACCGCCACGACTTGCCCGGAGGATGGCCAACCCTCTGGCAACAAACCTAACGCGGGATCAAATGACGCAACTAACCAATACCATCAACAGGAAAAAAGAGAAGCACCTGAAAATCGGGAGAACACATCACCGGGAGAAGCTAATGGTAGCAGCGGCGATGGCAATAACAGAAAAGACGACAATGGAGAGGAGGGTAAAAATAATGCTTCGCCTCAGGACCTTGAGCTACTTGCCAGCCAGCTTTTAGCCATCATTGAAAGCGACGAACCCAATGCCGCTTTTAAATTCAGGGAAATGTTAGAGAAGCTGGACATGCCTCAGCGTTTGCAGGTTCTGGAAACAAAAGGCACAAACATCAGCGGCAATACCGTTACTCCTCTAGAGGCGATATTGGCACTGCCGCGTTCTTCCCATGAACACTCAACACGCAACCGATTTATCGGGCAGCTGATAGAAGCCGCTGGCAACAAACGCCAGATGATTTTGTCTGAGATTGTTCTGGACATAATCCACAAGCTCAACCGATCCGACCAACAACCACAGATAGGGGATTTTGAAAAATGTTGCTTTACTGATTACTTTATTCAATTGTTCCTGCTTCATTCAAACCCGGTTGAGCGTATTCGAAATCTATTAGAAAAAATATCAGATTTAGCCATAAGGAATGAGATTATAAATAATGCGCAATCATTGACATTCCCCACCTCTTTTCTGGATACCTTGAAACAATTTAACCAGCACTCATCGTTCCATGAATTAATGTGCTTATCAAATGAATTGCGTATGCAAAATGATTACATAGCGATCACTGCTTCGGGCAATAATGTACTGTTTCTGGATAAACATGAATCCAGTCAAATTATTGGTGCAGAGTGCGCGGTATGTAAGGAGCAGTTTGAACGCTCGTCAAATATAGTGAAAACGCCCTGTAATCACCTTTATCACGTTGATTGTTTAAGTCAGTGGCTCCAAAATAGGTATCAGAGTCGTGCAATTCAAGATTGTCCTACATGTCGAACACGAATAATTGGCTTAACAACAAAACTTTACCACTTTAACAAACTATTGAGAAAATACGACGGTTATCATTCTTTAGCTACTGCAAGAAGGGCAGCGAATGAATTAAATACAGAAGAAACAAATTTTGCAACCTTTTACCATTTTATCCAATATTGCCGACATAGCAGCCAGGCATCTGATGATTCAAAGTTTCTAACTATCTTGCGAAGTTTCATTCGTCCCGAGGTAAAAGTCGAGATCCGCCATGACGGTAAAGTCAACTCAGCCACCTTCAGCGCCAATAACCAACGTGTGGTGACTGCCAGTGACGGTGGCACTGCCAAAATCTATGTCTTTCAGTCCGATGGATCCTGGAAGGAAGAATTCACTATTCGTCACGATGGTCCGGTCAAATCAGCCAGCTTCAGCGCCGATAGTCGCCGTGTGTTGACTGCCAGTGACGATGGGACAGCAAAAATCCATGTGTGGAAGGAGGATGGATCATGGCAAGAAGAAATCACTATCCGCCACCGTGGGTCCATTCATTCAGCCAGCTTCAGCGCCGATAATTGCCGTGTTTTGACCGCCAGTGACGGTGCAGCAAAAATTTATGTTCTGAAGGAGAGTGGATCATGGGAAGAAGAAGGGAGCATCAACCATGATGATCCGATCCATTTAGCCAGCTTCAGTCCTGATGGTAGCCATGTGGTGACTGTTGGCAAAGATAACGTGGTGAAAATCAAGGGCAAATCCGCCGATGGATCATGGCAAGTAAAATTTATCGTTCTCCACAGGAACCATGTTAACTCAGCCATCTTTAGCCCCAATAACTGCTATGTCGTGACCGCCAGTAACGATGGCACGGCAAAAATCATTGGCCGGAAAGACGACGAATCATGGGAAGAAGAATTCACCATTAACCACATGAGTACCGGTGGTTCGATCCTATCAGCCACCTTCAGCCCCGATAGCCGACATGTGCTGACTATCGGCAAGGATAACCTGGTTAAAATCATTGGCGAACAGGCCGATGGATCATGGCTGGAAAAAGTCATCATTTCCCATAGTGATCTTATCAGCACAGCCACTTTCAGTCCCAATAGCCGCCATGTGGTGACCGCCAGTTTCGACAAACAGGCAAAAATCTACGGCGAAAAAACCGATGTATTATGGGAAGAAGAAATCACGATCCACCACAATCATAGGGTCTCCTCAGCCATCTTCAGTGCCAATAGCCGACGTGTAGTAACCACCAGTCTGGATGGAACGGCAAAAACCCATAGCCACCAGAATGATGGATCATGGAAAGAAGGAATCACTGTCCTTCATCATGGTGGTGGTTTCACTTTAGCCACCTTAAGTGCCGATAACTTCTATTTGATGACCTTTGGTGAATATCTTACGGCGAAAATCAATATCCTGGACAATGCACGGAAAAAAGAACTCTTTATCTTCAACTCTGGTCCGATATCCTCAGCCACCTTCAGCGCCAATAGCCGCTTTGTGGTGACCACCGGTTTAGTGTCACTTGATAGAGGTACCGAAAACATTGCGAAAATCATTGAACTATGGAAAGAAGAGTAACTCCAGTAGCACCCCGGAAATTCTTGGCTATTCTCTGATGCACTACCAATAATGAGATTCACCCATGGCGTTCCTTTATTTTTCCAAAACAAACATCCAACACGGATTGTTCTGGCATTTTCTGACAAACAAGAAGGGCGAGATGGGTATTTTTGTTTTTTCCCTGCTGGCTATGCTAGTTGTGCCGTTATGCTATTCCTCAACCCTTATTGACCGTCATCATCCCGATGGGCGCAAGTTTCGGATTGAAATCAACGATGGGAAAACACGCAATAGCACACTGACAGTGACAGGAGGCCAGCGCGCTGGCAATGCCGATTTTCCCGGTGTCGCCAGCGGATTTTTTTTTATTCGCCTCCTCCTCCCTGGGGAGGTGGAGGCGGCAGGCCATCGGGATTATTCGAAATTGACCTGACTATTCTGCAACCCGTCATCAACTGGCTGATGTCCATAGGTAAGGATTCTGGTGCCGCCACGACTTGCCCGGAGGATGGCCAACCCTCTGGCAACAAACCCAATGTGGGATCAAATGACGCAACTAACCAACACCATCAACAGGAAAAAAGAGAAGCACCTGAAAATCGGGAGAACACATCACCGGGAGAAGCTAATGGTAGCAGCGGGGATGGCAATAACAGAAAAGACGACAATGGAGAGGAGGGTAAAAATAATGCTTCGCCTCAGGACCTTGAGCTACTTGCCAGCCAGCTTTTAGCCATCATTGAAAGCGACGAACCCAATGCCGCTTTTAAATTCAGGGAAATGTTAGAGAAGCTGGACATGCCTCAGCGTTTGCAGGTTCTGGAAACAAAAGGCACAAACATCAGCGGCAATGCCGTTACTCCTCTAGAGGCGATATTGGCACTGCCGCGTTCTTCCCATGAACACTCAACACGCAACCGATTTATCGGGCAGCTGATAGAAGCCGCTGGCAACAACCGCCAGATAATTTTGTCTGAGATTGTTCTGGACATAATCCACAAGCTCAACCAATCCGACCAACAACCACAGATAGGGGATTTTGAAAAATGTTGCTTTACTGATTACTTTATTCAATTGTTCCTGCTTCATTCAAACCCGGTTGAGCGTATTCGCAATCTGTTAGAAAAAATATCGGATTTAGCCATAAAGAATGAGATTATAAATAATGCACAATCATTAACACTCCCCACCTCTTTTCTGGATACCTTGAAACAATTTAACCAGCACTCATCGTTCCATGAATTAATGTGCTTATCAAATGAACTGCGTATACAAAATAATTACATCGCTGTCAATTCTTTCGACGATAATGCACTGCGTGTCGATAAAGAAGAACCTGCAGACATTATTGATGCAGAGTGCACGGTATGTCAGGAGCAGTTTGTACGATCATCAAATATGGTTATAGTAAAAACGCCCTGCAATCATCTTTATCACGCAGGTTGTTTAAATCAGTGGCTGAAAAAAAGGAAGCACGATTGTTCAATTAGAAATTGTCCTTCATGTCGGACAGAATTAAATGCCTTAACTAAAAACCTTTCCGAATTTAACGAACTATTAAGAAAATACGACGGCTGTCATTCTTTAGCTATTGCAGAAAGAGCAGTTGAGGAATGGAATAAAGCAAAAACAAGTTATGAAACCCTATACCATTTTGTCCAGTTTTGCCGACATAGCAGCAGGGCATCTGATGATTCACAGTTTGTAAAACTCTTGCGACGCATCCTTCATCCCGTGACAAAAGCCAAGATTTACCATAAAGGTGAGGCCAACTCAGCCACCTTCAGCGCCAATAACCACCGTGTGGTGACCGCCAGTGACGATGGCACTGCGAAAATCTATGTTTATCAGTCCGATGGATCATGGAAGGAAGAACTCACTGTCCGCCACGATGGTCCGGTCAAATTAGCCAGCTTCAGCGCCGATAGTCGCCGTGTGTTGACCGGCAGTGACGATGGGACAGCAAAAATCTATGTTCAGAAGGAGGATGGATCATGGCAAGAAGAAATCACTATCCGCCACGACGGGCCCATTAATTCAGCCAGCTTCAGCACCGATAGCAGCCGCGCGTTGACCGCCAGTGACGATGGGACAGCAAAAATCCATGTTCAAAAGGAGGGAGGATCATGGGAAGAAGAAGTGACCATCAACCATGATGGTCTGATCCACTTAGCCAGCTTCAGTGCTGATGGTAGCCATGTGGTAACTGCCGACAAAGATAACCTGGTAAAAATCACAGGCAAATCCGCCAATGGATCATGGCAAGTAAAACTTATCGTTCACCATGAGGGCTCTGTCAACTCAGCCATCTTTAGCCCCGATAACCGCTATGTGTTGACCGCCAGTAACGATGGCATGGCAAAAATCATTGGCCAGAAAGACGACAAGTTATGGGAAGAAGAATTTACCATGGGTCACATTAGCACCGATGGCCCGATCGCATCAGCCGCCTTCAGCCCCGATAGCCGACATGTGCTGACTGTCGGCAAGGATAACCTTGTTAAAATCGTTGGCAAGTGGGCCGATGGATCATGGCTGGAAAAAGCCATCATTTCCCATAGTGATGGCATCAACACAGCCACCTTCAGTCCCGATAGCCGCCATGTGGTGACCGCCAGTTACGACAAAGAGGCAAAAATCTACGGCGAAAAGACCGATGTATTATGGGAAGAAGAAATCACTATCCACCACAATCATTGGGTCAGCTCAGCCACCTTCAGTCCCGATAGCCAACATGCAGTAACCAGCAGTTATGATGGAACGGCAAAAATCCATAGCCACAAGAATGATGGATCATGGGAAGAAGGGCGCACTATCCGTCATACGGGTTGGGTTGCTTCAGCCATCTTTAGTGCCGATGGCCGCTTTGTGATGACCTTTGGTGTTGATGGTACCGCGAAAATCAATTACCTGAAGGGCGCTATCCAATTCACTATCCGCCACCCCTTTGCAATCCCCTCAGCCAGCTTCAGTGCCGATAGCCGCTTTGTGCTGACCCAAAGTTTGTTGCCAGTATCTGATGGTCCCGCCAGCATTGTGAAGATTACTGAACTATGGAAGAATGATTGAGAAGGGCATGGTTGGTATTTTTGTTCTTTCAATGCTGGCTATGATGGTTGTGCCCTTATGCTATTCCTCAACCCTTATTGATCGTCATCATCCCGATGGTCACAGGGTTCGGATTGAAATCAATGATGGGAGAACACGCAATAGCACCCTGACATTGACGAGAGGCAAGCCCGCTGGCAACGCCGATTTTCCCGATGTCGGCAACGGAGGCTTCTTTTATTCGCCTCCTCATCCCTGGGGAGAAAAAGAAAAGAAAGAAAAAAGAAAAGGACATCCATATAAAAGGTAAAAAGAAAAGGACATCCATATAAAAAAAGAAAAGGACATCCAAGAAAAGAAAAGAAAGAAAAGGACATCCATATAAATCCATATAAAATATAAACTAATAAATACGGTTCAAAAACCGAGAGCCCAGAAGTCCATTAAGCCCTGACAGCCACTCAAAGGAGGATATTAATCGTTTATCATAACAAACAACAAGCGAATCACTCAAAAGGGGGGGAAGTCAGAAATAGCAGAGCTCCCCAGATGACAGGAGAAGCAAATAACAACGGGAAAATTAGGCAATCAACTTATGCAACGAAATAAACGACTACAGGTAAACAATCCCTTCACCCATTGCTGCCCCATTTCCCGAGCAAAAGTTTTCATGGCTTCCAGCCTGCCCAATGCCCGATAGAAGCGATTATTCCATCTCATGGTTTTGAGCCATTCATTTGAATCAATTTCCAATCGGGTCAGAATGGGCGGGATATCTGAAGGGATTGAACCTTTCTTATCAGATCGGACTGCACGGCCACTCCAGTCAAGCAGCTCAAGATAATCGTGAAGAATATAAGGTAATGCCTTATCCGGATTTTGCCCCCGTGATCGAAAAGGCATGAGGGTGATTGGCTGCTTTCGGGTATCAGAACCTTCCAAATTTTCTATTCGTTCTTGTATCGACGTGTAGTCTGATCCTTCTGGAGTTTCCGCCATTTCAGCACGGAGCGGATTCAGGTCAACATAGGCCATGCAGGTCAACAACGCTGCCTCATCCAACAACGCCTGACTTTTAAACCGCCCTTCCCAGAAGCGACCTTTACAGCCATCTTCCTGGTTAGCCTCACGGGCAAGATATTCGTTCAGGCAACGCATGAACCAGCTGATGTTCGTTAAACGATTTCGATACTCTTCAACAAATTCGTCCACGCGAGCCAGTTCCGAATGACTCAGCTGGTTAGCAGCAAGATACCTCTGAACCAGAAGCGGCCCTGTGAAAAGCCTTGTCCATCGACTCAAAATTTCGTCTCTTGTCCACTCTCTGGCAGGTTTTTGATTAATATGCAAAACCACATGATAGTGATTCGACATGACAGCATAGGCGCAGACTTCTATAGAAAAGATTGAAACCAGTTCTCTGAGTTTATCTACAATCCACTGCCGACGGTGCTCGTAGTTTTTGCCTGTTAAATAATCCTCTCCACACAAATACGCTCTGCGTACGCATCGAGCTATGCAGTGATAATAAGGCGTGGAACTTGGGTCGATCAAAGAACTTCGTGCACGGGTCATAACCTCTCCTGCCGGAACTAAAACTCAGCAACGAAAAAGATAGACGAACTGATTTTTTTGTCAAATATAAGGGTGTCCTATTCTATTATTTTTTCCTATTATTCTTTTGTCAAATATAAGGGTGTCCTATTATTCTCGCTATTATTCTTCGTCATCTTCAGGGTGTCCTATTATTTTTGTTTTTTCTATTATTCTTTTCTTATTCTTTATTTTTTATTTTTCTTTTTTATTTTCAGGGTGTCCTATTATTTCATTTGCTTCCTATTATTTTTGCTGGCTGCATACCGCTGGCAGGGAGAGTCCATCCTGAACAACAGCCACTTTGTTTGGGTTGATCGGGATCAGTAGCAGAAATTATTGTGATTACAATAAGTCAGAAGCCGGTAACACCAGGCTTTCAATAGAGACGGTTACAGCGGCGATGGGTAGAGGCGGTCTTCAATGATATCTCCGGTAGAGGCATTTACGACCAATCTTTTCTTATAGCGGCTTTCGTCCAGATAATAAATTTCCCGGACTGGCTGTTTTTTCCAGCGAGCCAGACGGGTTTTCAGGATCACCATGCTCTTGTGAGTATCCCTGGCCTTTGTTATGACCTGATTCAGGGACAGCAGTTTACCCTGAGGTTTCATTGTGTAGTTGTATTCGTCAATGATCATGCCAGTATAGGCATCAAGCGTCGTAGACCAGCGCTTGTGTTTCTTGTCTATAAAGTCAACGATTTGAACCAGCTGGCCATTTTGCATGTCGGTCCTTGTTTTCAGTATGGCTACAACAGAATGTTTACTTTTGACTTTGGCTATGATTTTTTCCAGCGGCATGGGCGACTGTAATTGAGCAACTTCAATGATCCTGCCTGATCGGGCATCAACCACTGCACGCTGGTTTCTGTTCATACTGTCAGTGAAGTCTATGACCCTGACCTTACGTTTGTCTTCTTCAGTCATACGTACACTCTGAATGATGACCTCACCGTACTTCTTTCGAATCTGAATGATGATCTGTTCCAATGGCCACAGGCGGTTAGCTTCCACAGGTGTTGGCGATTCGGCCTTGCCGTCAGTCACTAATAATAACGACATGATCAGTGACAGGATCAAGGCTCGAGAGAAACAGGACAGGAATTGTCTGTACATAACACAGTACCTGCGTTTTATATTGCAGATGCGAAGCCGCAGAAGAGGTCTTATGCAAACTGGAACATAAAACCGAATTATGAATTTACATCTTTCCGACAGGCTTCCGGCTGAATGGTTTTGTTTTCAGTCAAACTCATTGAAGCCATATACTAGCTGTTAATGTAGATTTGAATGGTTGGAATGCAAGCCTGAGTCTTCTCCAATATTAACTGACCATCGCCCGATAAAGGCTGTCCAAAACTCTAACAACTCGTCCCTTCGCTCCGCGTGAGAGCGCATAAGGGCCGGGAACCGGACTTTGATAACAAAGACAGCTTATGGGAGTCCGTGTTTTGCGACAGCCTTGACAGGGCGAGCAGAGTCAATCTTGATAAGCTTTGCGGACTTCTTCGGCAATAACATGGATACCACGCTCTACCGTTTCATTATCGCGTGAGTAAGTCATCCTCAGACATTCATGCTTGTGTTGCCAGTCATCATCCATGCCCGGGAAGAAATAGTGGCCGGAGACGACCAGAACGTTACGTTTTTTCAGTCGCTCGTAAAGTTCCTGACTGCTGATGGGCAGTCCTTCAAACCAGAGCCACAGGAACATGGCACCTTCCGGTTTGTGTATTTTCCAGTTCACGCCATTGAGATACTTATGTAATAGAGAAACGGCAAATCTGACCTTGTCTTCATAGTAAGGACGAATCACATTTTTACTAAGATCTATGATGCTGTCATCACGGATCATATCCAGCACAATCAGGCTACCAAAGCTGTTGGGAGCCAGATTCATGATGGCGTTAATACCAGACAATGCTTTGATAACCTGTTCGTTGGCAATGACGATGCCGGTTCTGGCAGCGGGCAGCCCAAGCTTGGAAAGGCTAAGACAGAGAATGGTGTTCTCATTCCATTCCGGGTTGGCATTACTGAAGATCAGATTCGGGAACGGGGTGCCGTAGGCGCCGTCAATGATCAGAGGAATGTTATGGGCTCTGGCTATTTCGTCCAGCCGACTGACTTCCGAGTCGGTCAGGACATTGCCGGTTGGGTTGGTCGGGCGGGAAGCGCAGAGTGCACCGGTCCGTTCATCGACTTTCAGGCTGCTGAAATCAACATGGTATTTGAACATGTATTTATCAATGATCCTGATTTCAGGCTTGTTAGCGATGAAGAAATTTTCACTCAGACCTGCATCACCGTAGCCAATATATTCAGGCGCCAGTGGTAACTGAATACAACGATGACTGCCATCATCATAATCACCAGCAAACATATTGAAGAGCATGAAAAATGCCGCCTGACTGCCGTTGCTCAGAGCAATGTTTTCCGGCCCCAGCTGCCAGCCAAACTGACGGTTCAGAAAGCGAGCCGTCTCATGAATAAATTCTTTTTCTCCCTGGGGGGGGTCATAGGTCCCGATCAGACGGGTGAACTCAGATTGACTATCCAGAATTTTCCGAAGTCGCTGACGAAAAGCCTCTTCCACTTCAGGAATATGGGCCGGATTGCCTCCACCCATCATGATCATATCCTGGCCGCCGGCCAGTGCATTTCCCAGGTCATCCATAAGTTGGAGAATGCCCGAATGACTGGTAAATTTCGTGCCAAATGTGGAAAGCTTCATGCTTGTCTCAGGTCAACATAAAATCGAAAGGCTTTTGCTCATTCGCAGTAAAGCCCGGAAAGGGTTATCCTGCTGAAGGCTGTATTGAGTGAAGATTGCCGTCAGGGTGCAAGACTGTCGCAAAAGTGCTTCGCTTTGCCCGCTACTTGTGCGCTAGTCCCGGTGCTTGCGGACACTCGAGTCGTTTGAATCGCAGCGCTCTTATACCAGGAAATAACTGGGCAGTTTAACTGAGATTGTGCTTTTGTGCATAAGATATTTTATGCAGCCCCGCCGCCGCCCTGCTCATCGTTTGCAGCGGGGCGGGGTTCCGGCGAACTCTTTGCAAGCTACTCGGGTATAGGATCTTCTGCAATAGCATTCATTTTGATAAGAGGCTCCCTTTGGAGAGAACGTTTACTTTTGTACCTCATGTAGCTGATTACAATGCCCGCACCAACAAGGGCAACTACGCCAGTGGTTATCAGAACGGTTTGCCAGTCGTGCATACCTGACGAGTCGAGTCTTTTCCTGTCGTCCGAAAACTCAAGACCTGCCGGAGTTGAATTGTTGTTGGTTGGCTGTATTTGTGTCACGAGGCTTTGTGAATGGGTGGGCAGGCTGCTGGCTGGTGATGAATCTGGATGTTCTCTGGTGCTGTTACCCCTGGTATTTATATGTTCGGAAATTTTATCCTTGCTACTGTTGCTGCGTTTATCGGTAGACTTTAGTGGGGTTGGCGAAGCCGGCGGTGATGTGCCATTGAAATTTTTGTGTGAACTTGCCGTTATCGACTCTAAATCAGATTTACTTCTGAGGGATAAGCCAGAGGTCACTGGTTTCTCTGCCCGGGAGCTCAGATCGGGTGTTGTGACAGAATGCGTTGCAGACTCTCTGAAACTGCTCTCATAGCTTGTTTCTGTTGGCTTTTCTGAAAAGCGACGGCTGTCTGAAGAGGGTGTTCCAGGAAAGTGATTCCTGCGCTTGTCGGAGTCTGACAGCTCAGACGGGGGGAGTCCTGTTGTTGGAATGACAAACCCTCCCGGGCAGGAAGTCGTCCCGTCAGAAAATACAAAGCCACCGATGATGGTAGTATGTTCAAGCTGGTGGCAGGGATCATTACCTAAGGTATTAAACTGGTTGTTTCTGTCGCCTGAGAGTGTGACAGGCAGTGTCAGATCGCTCCGACGTTCTATGGACACCCGCTTGCCAAGAAGCTGGTTTGATTTCAACACCAGTTTTTGATAACCGGTCAAAGACAGTGCTGCCTGATAACCCTGGATAAGATTGCCCGTCATATCCACAGTCAACGGGGCTTGCCATTCTACGCTGCTCTGGTTCGGGCCATCAATGCTGATGCCTCTTGTATCCCCGTCATCCACTTCTGTTGTCACAAACTCATTGTTGGCAATGCTGACTTTAACGTGTTCGGGAAGAGCCAGGCTCATAGCCTTTGGCGCATTCCCCAGGATGTAATTATCCTTGAATTCCAGAGCCTGAATAAATTCAGGTTTGGGTGTGGCATCCCGGTAGGTAAGGTCAATATCCACAGCCGTTTCAACGGGATTTCCCTTGTCGTAGCAGGAATAGACCTTATTGTTCGAAAAGCTAATCAGGGTTCTGTTCCTGAAAAGTGCTGAATAGACGTTTTCCGATTCATCGGCAAGAGAAAGGCTGATAGCCGGTTTGAGGATCTGAAAGAACTCATTCCTGAAAATATTGGCCATGTAGCCATTGTCCGGGACTTCCACGGACTTCAGGTTCAACTCTCCTTTCAGCATCTCAGCTTGCGCTTCGTGGCTGGGAGCAGTGACGATCTTCGAACTAGTTCCGCAGAATTTGCCACCATCATCCTTAAAGCCCTCTAGTGCAGGTAACGTGGTCAAACCCGTAATCAGGATGCCGGCACCGTCAAAGTGAATCAGCTCAACTAAAGGACTTATTTTAGGATCTATTTTGCTGCTTTTGTGGGAGCGATAGTAATATCCATCGCATGTATGTTCGAACTTAACTTTTCTCTTCAGGGCAGCAAAATAGTCGTCTGCCAATGAACCATCACGGCTGTCCAGTGGCACCCCGATGAGCATCTGCCCTGCTTTTAAATTGATGGTTTTTCTGACCTGAAAGTGTTCAAGCCAGTTACCGGGCAGGACTGAAGGCAGATCGTCGTGTTTACCGGCAATGACCGGCCGTTTCGAAGCGCAGTCTTCACCAGCGGAAACAGCTTCTGACTTCATGCCGACACCCACCAGAATAAACGCGGTGTTGGTGGTCTCTTCCCATGGTTTGTCACTATTGAACTCATCAATGTCTTCGTCGAGATAGCTGCTTCTGGTCGGGGTATTGATAACACATCGGTCAATGGATTGTCTGGTCCTGGCAGAGACTTGCCTGAGTGCTTTTACAGTTGCCTGTTTCATGGCTTCTGAGGTGAGCAGGTCGAGGTTCACGACTCTCCCTGAGCACAACTCGGAAAGTTCCAGTCTGCCTGTTGCGACAGTGGTTTGAGGTTGGCTGGCACTGTAAGTGGGGCTCGCGGTTGTTGCAGTGGTGGGGAAAGCTGGGGAAGATTCAGCCAATAAGGCCGTTATAAAAATAATAATGCAGAGAGACAGTAAGTATTTCATGGCGTCCTCATTACACAATAAGTGTCGTAAAACAAAAACGGTTAGTACAGGCAATCATTCATGCCGAAAAATGGCTGCTCAATATCAAGCAGGTACTGTTGTTTTTGTTAGATAATGTTTTTATTTGCTAAGGGAGTATAGACGGTGTTATCCATTGGTAGGTTTTTTTGAGAATTGATCGAAATACTGGCGCAAAAACGTTTTCTTCAGGGGTGAGTGATTTACAGCGAAACCTCGCCTGTATCCTGCCTCATGATTTGACTGGAGGCAGGGTATTCCGGTGACCTGTTTGCATTGCTCAGAACTTGGATTTTGGTCCTGATAGTGCCATTTCAGAACCAAATCTCGCCAAGTAATAGTTTCTTATTTTGTACTTAAGGTATCCGCCAATAACACCCAGGGTCGCAATCGAAACTCCGCCAATGACCATTGCTGTGAGTGGCCAGGCGTTGGAGTCTTCCGGGTTGTTACTTTCTGTATAAGCAGAGAACTGAAAATAAGTGCTCTCTGTTGCATCGCTGAATGCTGCCTGTATTTCAGTCACGGCGCTGAGTAAAGCGGGGGTTGATTTACTGCTGGATGATGGATCAGGATACAACCCCCGCTTTTGATGACCTGCCAGAGACAATGCAGCCTGATAACCTTTTATAAGTTTTCCGGTTACATTAAGGGTTAATGAGGCTTGCCAGTTCTTGCTGCTCTGGTCCGGGCCATTGATACTGATACCTTTTGTATCCTTGTCACTGACTTTTGTCGTCACAAAAAGATTGTTGATAATGCTGGCTTTAACCTGTTCCGGAAGCACAAGGTTTATGGCTTGCGCTGCATTTCCCAGGATGTGATTGTCATTAAATTCCAGAGCCTGAATGACCCCGGACTCTGGTGAGGCATTCTGATAGGCAATGTTAATATTCACGGCCGTTTCAACCTGCCCCGGGTAGCAGGAATAGACCTGATTGTTCGAAAAATCAATCAGGGTTCTGTTGTTAAATAACCTTGAATCTACGTCTCGGGATTCATCCGCCAGAGAAATGCTAACGGCGGGCTGAAGGATTTGAAAGAGCTCATTCCCGAAAATATTGACTATGTCGCCTTCATCCGGAACTTCCGGCGATTTCAGGTCCAGCTCTCCTTTCAGTATTTCAGTGTGCATTTCGTGGCCTGGAGCGGCTCTAAGTGTATTAAGCCAATCCCGATCGCAAAGAGTTTTTGTTTGGAGGTCAGCCTGATAAGTACCAGTGAATGATGGTAACGTGGTTAAACCAGTAATCAGGATGTTTGTACCACTAAAATGAATCATCTCCCCTTTGTAAAAAAGACTTCTGAGGTTGTATAAGTGTTTGGAGCAGTTATTTGCCGGGTCAATTTTTCTCTTTAGACCTGCAAAATAACCCTTTGCAAATGCACCGTTGCTGCTATCCAGTGGCACCCCGATCAGCATCTGTCCCGGTTTTAAATAAATGGTTTTTCTGAGCTGAAACTGTTCAAGCCAGTCCCTGGGTAAAACCGAAGGCTGTCCCTTCTGTTTTCCGGCAATGACCGGTTTCGTCGAAGCGCAGTCCTCTGCTGCTCTGACAGGTTCTGATTTTATGCCGACACCTACCAGCAGGAAAGCGGTATTGGCGGTGTCTTCTCTTGATTTGTTGGTATTGAATCCATTGATGCTTTCATCAAGATAGTTTCCCTTGGTCGGGGTCTCGATAACACAACGGTCGATGGGCTGTGTAGACCTGGCCAGGACCTGTTCCAGAGCCTTTACCGTTGCCCTTTTCATGGCCACAGTGCTGAGCAGTTCCTGATTCTCGATATTTCCTGAGCAGAGCTCGTAAAGCCTAAGTTCACTTGTTGCGGCAGTGGTTTGACTTGTTGGTATTGTCGGCAAAGCCGGACAAGATTCAGCAGACAGGACCGTTATAAGAGCGAGAATGCCAAGAGACAGTAAAAGCTTCATCGTTTCCTCGTTAGACAACATTGCTCGTAGAGTAAAAGCGTTTTCTACAGACAATCATTCATGCCCTGTCAGGACTACTGGTTTAATCTCAACCAGGTAATATCGTTTTTACTGGACAGCGCTTTTTATTCAACAGAGGAGTATAGGTAGCAGGCAGAAATAAGGCTGATAAAAATCATTATTTTGCAAAAGGTTTTATTGGCCGACTGAAACTGACTGTCCTATTAAAACCATTCACCTTTTTGATGGCACGAAGAGTCTTGAAGATATTGATATTTCTGCCGCTGGTTTTTCTGGTCTGGTGGGGCCCTGCTCAAGCTTCAGGGGAAGGACAGCCGGGAGTGGCTTTTTGTCATGAAGCCTTGTTGCTGATTTTTCTGACTCCCTTGTTTAGCGCCCATATTCCTGTTTATAACGGCCTGATGCCAAATACGATCCGGGCGATAGGCGGCAGCTCTCAGGATAGGGTTTTTGAGGCGGCCAGTAATCTGAACTCTTTTTATGGTGCCTTGAACGGAATTCTGCAGTTCGGCGCCGATGTGAGCCGGTGCAGTGATAAGAGCTCAACTGATGAGAATAGCGGGGGGGGTAACAGAAAAGGCACAGGTACGAAAGAGGCGTCGTCTGAGCCAGATAGGCTTGTTGCGACCGGGGGGGAGGATCACAAGGAGGATAATAGCGATGGACGAAGCTCGGGACCTGGAGATAAAAAGATTTCTCATCTGTGCTGGTATTGCCAGAAAAAGGCGATTCGCTGGAAATACTCCTGTTGTGGCAAATGTCTTTGTGAAGACTGCTATCGGTTCTTTGGAGCCTCACCTGCCAGGTGTCCATGCTGTGGCAAGAGCAGAAGGCCCAGGGTTCACTGTAATCTTTGCCCTCCTGAGCATAGAACTATTGTACTTGATCAGGGGGGGGGCAGGGCTCATTTTTTTTCGGAGCATTTGCAACAGTGGTCCAGAGGAAGAGTCCATGCAATGTGTCGGCATTGTAGCGAGAACCTGGAATTAAATCTTCCCCGGCAACAGCTCATGAATGCTTTGCTGCAACACTGTTTTACCGCCTGTATTTTTCCCCGATGTGAGAGTGTTTTAACAGCAGAAACAGACAACACTGCTCATTTTGAGTCCTCACATCAGGGGCAGGCGGAATGTCCGGTATCAGGCTGCACTCTTAATCAGTTCGGGCGCATTCACCAGCCTTCCGCTTTCCACATGAATAGCCATTTGCAATACAGCTGTTGTTTTTGTGCTGTAACTTTCAACAACCAGCAAGTCCTGCAAGCTCATCTGCCCCGTCATATCGAGTCATACCGTTGTGGTTCATGCCAGGGTGATGAGGGGGCTGAGTCCCTGCTTCGAGTGCTTCTGATGGGAGGTCATCTGCAACAGTTCGACAATGCGGATTATACGGTTGATCTGCCACTGATGTCAGAAATGGCAGTGGTTAATCACTGGGCGTTTTTCCATTGTCAGATCAGTTGTCCGATATGCTCTCGGGCACTGCAGGGTTGTGATAGTGTGGTCGTCCAGGAGCATATTGATAATACCTGTTCAAGAGTTGAGCGTCTCTCCGGGTCAGATCAGAATCGGGGAGGCTTAAATACTGATTACGAGTTTGAGGATGGGGATAGTCCAGAGTGATATTCAGTCACTGTTGTCTATTTCACCATTCCAATAAACTGGAGCACAGCTCCATTGGGGTGATGGATATATTGAAGCCCGGTAAATCCCTGTGTCTGAAAAGTATTCTTCAGACGATTCAACATTGGGTAGCGCATCTTGGCCAGTAACTTGCCGGAAAGTTTGTCGAAGAAGAGGATGTCCAGCCCCCGTATACCCTGCTGAACAGACACTTTGAAAGCTGGGAATTCATTGATTTCCATGGGCTGATCTCTGGAAGTAGGACTCAGCATCAGTGGCAGCGTGACAGCGTACCCCCTGGTGCCCGGATCTTTTTGAAAATAAAAGTTCAGGGCCGCTTCCTGGGCGCTGGCCTGGGTCATTGGCGAAATAAGCAGGACGCAGAGGCTGGCCAGTACCAGAGTGATCCTTTTCATCAGTGTTCCTTTCGTCAGAGTCTCTGCAAATATGTCTCGACTGTAAGGTTTAAAACTTGACATCCTCTCCAATTTGAACAGTCGGCATGATGCTAAGGAATCATTACGCCGGGTATCACTAGGAACAGCGCTGAATTGATGATAGAAAGTACAATACTCATGATCAGTGCCCAGCCAAAATTTTTCACATGAAAACTGTCCATAAAGTAATTAACGATCATCAACATAAAGGCATTGAGTATCAGGATAAATAAACCCAGAGTCAGGATGGTGATGGGCAGGGTCAGGAAAAACAGAATCGGTTTGACAAAGGTATTCACCACAGCCAGCAGGATAGATACTAATATCGCACTTCCGTAGTTTTCAATCTCTACGCCTTTAAGGATTCTGGCGGTGATAAAAACAGCCAGACCATTGATCAGGAAGTATAAAATCAGGCTCAGCATGGCAAATGTTCTCCAGATGGCATCAATGGCTTGTGCACTTTACACCATCCTGAAGTCAAAGACAGAAAAACAGGTGGTAAGTACCTAACCAGTTGGTTTCGCATATTCTGGACGGCGGCTTTTTCCATCCTTCTGCGTTCCAACTCTGGTTGCGTAGCTATGGCTACGCGCCCGTCGTTGCGCCTTGAAGGATGAAAAAATCCACTCGCCAGAATATGCGAAACCAACTGGCCAGGTACTTAGTCCTGAATTTATCGTTCCCACGCTGAAGGAGGGTGTCGCAAAACTCCAACAGCTCGTTCCCATGCTCTTAGGTCGTCATTCCCGCGAAGGCGGGAATCCAGCGCCAACGGTGGATCTCTGCCTTCTCGGGGATGACAAGGCCAGGGGCACCGGGCAGTATGGTTCTGGTGGTGAGTCAGTGTGGATTCCCGCCTTCGCGGGAATGACGAGAATGAAGCCGGGAATGACGAGAATGAAGCCGGGAATGACGAGAATGAAGCCGGGAATGACGAGAATGAAGCCGGGAATGACGAGAATGAAGCCGGGAATGACGGGAGTCAAATCGTTCCCACGCTGGAGAGAGTTTTGCGACACCCTCTGAAGATGTGAACCAGAGTTTTGCGACACCCTCTTTAGCGAAATGCTTTGGTTCAGTATTGAATAGTACTAAAGTACTGTTCAAATCGACATGTCTATGTAGAATACCCTGGTCTTGTGCGCATTTGACCTTCTGTTGAAGGCCAAACAAAACGACAAATAAGCGAGATACTGTGCTGTCTCTGACAGCATATTTCACATTATAAAAAACTGGTAGTGACTGAGTTCCGGCCAAACCGGGACCCTGGAGTGAAACATAATGCAAAAAATAATGGTATTTCTGACGTTTATGCTGGCCTTTAGCACCAGCCTTTTTGCTTCTGACACAGAGCTTTGGCAAGAGTCTACCCTGAATGAAATCATTGAGCGCAAAACCCTCCGTGTTGGCATGGAAGCGGGCTACATGCCTTTTGAAATGACCAATAAACGCGGTGATATTGTCGGCTTTGATGTAGACATTGCCCGTCAGATGGCCAAAGCCATGGGTGTTGAGCTGGAACTGGTCAACACTGCTTGGGATGGAATCATTCCTGCCCTGCTGACCGGCAAGTTTGATATTATTATGTCCGGCATGACCCTGACTCCTCAGCGTAACCTGCAGATCAACTTTGCCCAGCCTTACATTGTCGTCGGTCAAAGTATCCTGCTGCGCAAGGGGCTGGAAGGTGAAATCAAGAGCTACAAGGATCTGAATAACAAGAAGTACACTGTTGCTACCAAATTGGGTACTACCGGTGAACAGGCGACCAAACGTTACCTGAGTAAAGCCAATATTCGCCTGTTTGAAACAGAAGCCGATGGTGCTCTGGAAGTTGCTAACGGCAAGGCAGATGCTTTCGTTTATGACTTTCCTTTCAATGCGATTTACTCCAGCCAGAACGAAGGAAAGCTGACTCATCTGGACACCGCCTTCACTCATGAGCCTCTGGCCTGGGGTATTCGTAAAGGTGATCCTGATTTTGAAAACTGGCTGAATAACTTTATGAGTCAGATCAAGGCCGATGGCACCTACGATAAGATTTATGCCAAGTGGTTCCAAAGCTCCGAATGGCAGAAGACTCTGAACTAAGTGCTGAGCAGTAAACCCTTGACCGGCCGTCCGCTGCAAATGGAAAAACAACCGAACCAGGTTTTGTGGAACCTGGTTTTCGGTGCGTTATTGCTGCTGATGGGCGTGGGTATCTATAAGTCAAGCCAATCGATTGAGTATA
Organism: Endozoicomonas sp. ALD068; assembly: GCF_049310145.1. Taxonomy (NCBI): domain Bacteria; kingdom Pseudomonadati; phylum Pseudomonadota; class Gammaproteobacteria; order Oceanospirillales; family Endozoicomonadaceae; genus Endozoicomonas; species Endozoicomonas sp. ALD068. Next base: position 3,103,292 of record NZ_JBLYNU010000004.1, on the reverse strand, counting down.
TCTGGCGCTGGGAGCGCATTCCTCAGTACGTTTTCTTCAAGGCAGAAAATCCACTCAGGGCTGAATACGACGGCACTGTTAAAACCAACGACAGTGGACAACTTGTTCTGGTGAATGACTTTGATGACTCAGAGCAGACGGTCATTAAAGGCTTTGCCGACGTTCAGGTTTATGACGGTGATCTGGTCTTTGAAGGGGATTTGCTGGCTGTCAATTATGAATGGAAGGCCGGACCCATAGCCAATGGTTTGGTGATGACCATAAAGCTGTCGCTGGTCTCTATTGTTTTTGCCATTCTCCTGGGAGTGATTTCAGGGTTGGCGAGAATTTCTCCCAATCCGGCGTTGAGAAATCTCTCGATACTCTATATCGAGGTGATTCGTGGCACCCCGTTGCTGGTGCAGATTTTCATTGTTTATTTCTTTATTGGTACGGTTCTTCATCTGGATCGCTTTACAGCCGGTGTTGCAGCACTGTCGATCTTCACCGGCGCCTACATTGCAGAGATTATTCGAGCCGGTATTGAGTCGATTCACAAAGGTCAGATGGAGGCTGGGCGCAGTCTTGGAATGAGTCGTGGTGCAACCCTGCGCTATATCATTCTGCCCCAGGCTTTTAAACGTGTTCTGCCACCGCTGGCTGGTCAGTTTATTAACCTGATCAAGGACTCTTCACTGGTTTCGGTGATTTCCCTGACCGATCTGACCAAAGCCGGTCGGGAAACGGTGAGCAGTACCTTCAGTCCCTTTGAAGTCTGGTTCACGGTTGCGGCACTTTACCTGGTACTGACCGGTATCCTGTCGTTTGTCGTCAGAAGAATGGAGGTGAAGTATGCTGCAAGAAACTGACGCTATCATTTCCGTGACGAGCATTCACAAGGTCTACCCCAATGGGGTTCATGCCCTGAAAAATGTCAGTCAGACCATCAGGGAAGGAGAGGTGGTGGTTGTGGTTGGGCCCAGTGGCTCGGGCAAATCGACTTTTCTGCGTACCCTGAATCAGCTGGAAACTATCAATGCCGGTGAAATTGTCGTGGACGGAATCTCCCTGACCACGCCCGGTGATGTCAATAAGTTGAGGGAAGAAGTGGGCATGGTGTTCCAGTCCTTCAACCTGTTTCCTCACCTGAGCGTACTGGACAACATCTGTCTTGCACCGATGAAAGTGCGTGGTATCTCCAGAAGCGACGCTGAAGACAGGGCCTTAGCATTGTTGGCCAAAGTCGGTTTGTCTGACAAAGCCAGGAGTTTTTCACCTCAATTATCGGGTGGTCAGCAGCAGCGTGTAGCCATAGCCCGGGCACTGGCCATGCAGCCGAAGATCATGTTGTTTGATGAGCCGACTTCAGCACTGGACCCGGAAATGGTCGGTGAGGTTCTGGAGGTGATGAAACAACTGGCTCGCTCAGGTATGACGATGGTTGTGGTCACTCACGAAATGGGCTTTGCCCGTGAAGTGGCCGACCGGGTTCTGTTTATGGAGTCCGGTGAGCTGTTGGAAGACAGTGTTCCTGATAGCTTTTTTGGGAGTCCTGACAGTGAACGCCTGCAGGCTTTTCTGAGTCAGGTCATCTGAGTCATCACTGGGTTCTGGAAGATATGGCTTTGTGGATTCAGGGCCATGCCTTCCAGTGCAGCATGACTCCCTTTAGCGGTAATACAGGGCCAGTAATGGCAAAATGCCCAGTGGCAGCCAGGCAGAAGCGACCCGATTGGATTCGGAGGACAGTCTTAATTCAGGGGGTATGCATTTGCAGGTACTCTGTCCGTCAATCCAGCTGACTTTTGCATCCCGCCATGTGCCACCCTGTGCCTTGCAAACGGGAAGCTTACTGTTCTTGTGTGAATCGCCTCCCGGACAAGCAAGAAAGTAATACCTGGCACACCCTTGAAAATTATCATAATTGTTCGATTCTTCCAGATGCACTTGCCAGACAGTCTTGCCATTTTCATCGGTGTCGGGAGCACATTGCTGACCCCAGGGTGAATCAGATACACAGTCATCGCGGCTCGGACACAGAGGTTCAACAACATTCAGTGTGTGCCAGGTAGCGTCAACAAACCAGAGGCGTCCGGTTTTTTGATCGACCTCAAGACCTGCAATCTGGCCTGCGGGCGTTTGAATGCAGCCTATGTAGGTATGGTTTCCTGTAGTGTCGAGACTTATGGCGTGGATCTTTCCGGTCTCAGAATCGCTGACAAACAGCCTCTTGTTAGAAATAACCAGACCGCTGGGGCTTTTTAGTTCAAGTCCGGCGACACTGAGTTCGGTGAAGCTGGCACCTACTATTCTGGTATAGGCGGCATATTTTTCACGCCATTCATTTTCGGGCTTTACATCCCCCTCTTCGGTTCCGCTTTCAGTATCAAGAACGTTAATTACGCCTTTTGCTGGATTGGCTACAAACAAATACTTCTCGTACCTGGCCATTTGTCCGGGGACAATATTGCTTCCGGGCTTTAAGTTCATGGTTGTATTGGCGTACCGATACAGAAAGGCATGGGTATGTTCATGTCCACCATAGCCATGGGAGCGGGTAATATTGCTGTACACAATACTTCCATATTTAGAGTCGGGGCCTGCGTCCCACGACCAGTAACCCGCTTGCCTGCCTTCCCAGGTGATACCCATTGCGTAGGGTTCCTGATGAAGCATGTCGATATGGGAACCAAAAGGTTTTGTGGCGAGATCATCCGGAAAAAAATCATTGTTTTTAATCGCAAAGGTTTTAAGGTTGTTTTCCCAAAGAGTCGGTCCCATAAAGTCCGAGCAGGTTCGCTGAGTGAAATCGTATCCCATAAAGGCAGATGCCGTGTAATCGTTACAGCTACCACCCGTGGTAGCAAATGTTCCGGTCTGGCTTATATTATGAACCTCCTGCCCTTCGAATTGCGGGACATCACCCAGGGTGGGTGAGCCACCAAAGGCGATATCAGTGGGTCGGTGCATGAAATGACAGGAAGCCAGGTCACGACGATGTTCCGGTTTGTATGAAGAAGCGGACTTTACACCGGGACAGTAAAAAATACTTATGCTGTCATCGCCGCTGTTCAGCACAAAGAACTGACCTCTTGCATTGGGGTTCTCTGCCACTGCTACAGGCTTGTTCAGGCCTCCGATTCTGGAACTACCCCATTGACGAATTGATGGGCCGAAATGGCCATTTTTTAGTCTGGGTCCAAACTCCGGTATACAATCCTTTTCATCATCAGAAGGTTTGCAGCGTTTATCGACAGGACATCGACCATATCCTGCCGATGCTCCGCCGGGTTTAACAATGAGAGAACAATCAGCAGACTGAGACCTGGCCGGTGTTGCATTCATCGACAATGGCAGAATCGCCAGGGTGAGAAAAAACAACTGTCGTCGCGTCACTGAGTCTGGTTTGAAGAAGTTACAATTTTTGAAATTCATAGAGCACACTTCTCTAAAAAGGTTTAGTTTCTGAGGTGCTCATTCAAAGTAGCTTGCTTCGGGGCAGTTTCCAGTAAATCCATAAAACCCCGGGGGATCCTGCCCTGGTACTCATCCGGCGAGTCCACGTTGTCCTTGAAAGGCATTTCCAGAGTTGTAGACAGACAGTCGAAGCGTTCAGCCAGGGCTGCCCGGCTCCAGGATAATCAGGCTCTGTTGATCAGCTCCACATCGGGTAATGGATATTCATCCACCACCACTTTGTCGACAGCGGGCATGACTTCCGCTTTGCCTTTGACCACCGTTTTGCCGTTCTGGTTCACTACGTTCGTGGAGATAGTGGCGCGTTTGCGACGTTCATTAATCTCAATCACTTCCAATTCAACGGTTATCGTGTCACCGATTTTGACAGGACGCATGAATTTCACTTCCTGTGACAGGTAAATGCCGCCGGGACCGGGCAGTTGGGTGGCGAGGGCACAGGAGATCAGGGATGACGTCCACATTCCATGAGCAATACGACCCTCAAACTGAGTCTTTGCGGCATAATCCTTGTCCAGATGCACAGGATTGGTATCGCCGGAAACCTTTGCGAACAGCAGCAGATCCTGCTCGGTCAGTGTCCGGGTCAGAGTATCTTTATCCCCGATTTTTAGCTCATCAAACGGGGTGTTTTCCAGTTTGCGCATTATCATTGGCCCTTAAAGGCAACATAACAAGAAAGGGCGGCAGTAAACACTACCGGCTGACAAATCCATTAATGCCGCGAAAAGCTTTTTACGATCATGACTCTGTGAGCTCCGGGGCGGAATTATTCACTGAGCAATATTCCTGACTCATGACTGTTTGATTGATCCATTGTAACAAGCGTTTTATTACTTGCTGAGAATTCGTTTCGTTCAACATTTCGTGACGGCCTTCAGGATACAGGCTCAGTGTGACATTTCTTAAACCGGCTTTCCGTAATGCTTTGGTAAGTTTCTGTTGCCCCAAGGGAGCGCTGACTGGATCTTTTTCACCGCCCATGACCAGAAAAGGCAGCTTCGATTCGATTTGTTTAAGATGGTAGGTGGCCCCGATATGAAGTAAACCCTGGAAAAGGTCGTGCCACAATTGATTGCTGCAGGAGAAACCACAGAACTCATCGGAGATATAATCATCCACCGCTTGTGGGTCTCTGCTGAGCCAGTCAAACTCAGTACGGTTTGGCTTGAATCGGCGGTTATAACTGGAGAAGGTTAGTTGTTTGATCAGGGGGCTTATGCCTTTCTTGCCCTGTCTCAGGCATTCCAGTTTGGCGACCAGCAGGCCGACTTCCAGTAACAGCCTGGGGGCATAATTTGAGCCAGAGAGAATAGCTCCAGCCAGCCTGGGAGTGTGATGGATCAGGTAGCTCTGCAAGATATAGCTCCCCATACTGTGACCCATGAGAACCAGCGGGGCGTTGGGAAACTTTTTCTGAATAAACTCAACAACGGTTGCCAGATCATCCACTACTTTATGCCAGCCTCGTTGCCCGGCGAAATAGCCTGCACCCTCTTGCTCAATACAAGCGCCATGCCCTCTATGATCATGGGCGAAGACAAGGTAGCCTGCCTGATTCAGTTCTGAGGCAAAAGAGCGGTAACGCTGTCCATATTCCGCCATGCCATGGCTGATGTGAACAATGCCTTTGCGGTCCACACATTCAGGCAGGTTATTCCAGCAATAGAGAGGAATGCTGTGGTCGTCGCTTTTCAGTGTGTAGATTTTCATGCCGTGGAGCTGCTCTCGTTATTGTTGAATTTTTGCTCTTTAGCCATGACTACAGGTTAGTACCTCTATAAGACAGGCGAGACAGGGCGGCTCAAGACTTATAAAGTCAGAGGACACTTTATGGCAAAAATGAAACAATTAGTAAATGGTTTAACGATTTTTTCTACCGGCTCACTACCGGGAAAACAGAAAAAATGATCATCTTCGACACCCCGTCGCTTCTGGCGAATGACTCTCAGAAGCCGCTTCATTCCCTGCAAGCGTATGAAAGAAAATCGGATATCAGAGCCCGGACCGAGTATAATTGGGCGTTTTGATTGAAATGCATTTTCCGGGAGATATGAGTGTCCGGCCGAAACAGCCCTGAGCCTATCCAGAGCCCTGAGCCCACCCAGCGTCAAGAAAGGTCATCGCCCAGCGAACATTCCCCAGAGCGCGACCCTGCAAAGGGCGGCCAGCTAAACAAGAAAGCATTATACGACGCTCTGGAGCAGTGCATGCTCAGGGATCGTTTTCCTGTTCGCAGGCAGATTCAGAGACTGAAAACCGGCGACCAGACAGCGATGGATAAGCTGCAGGAAAGAATCAATCGATCCACTTGCAGAGTTCAGGAAAGGCGACAGGCTGTGCCTGACATTGAATACGATGAGGCGCTGCCCGTCGTAGCCCGTCGTGATGAGATCCGTAAGGCGATTGAAAAACATCAGGTGGTTGTTATTGCTGGCGAAACAGGTTCCGGTAAAACCACTCAGATTCCGAAAATCTGTCTGGAAGCTGGCCGGGGTATTGTTGGCCAGATAGGTCACACCCAGCCGAGAAGACTGGCCGCGCGATCAGTCGCCAGCCGGATAGCGCAGGAGCTGAAAGTGCCTGTGGGAGAGCAGGTAGGTTATCAGGTTCGATTCAGCGATCACGGTAATGAGAACACCCTGATTAAACTGATGACCGACGGTATTCTGCTGGCAGAGATTCAGAATGATCGTTTTCTGAACCGCTACGATACCCTCATTATTGATGAAGCCCATGAGCGCAGTCTGAATATTGATTTCCTGCTGGGTTATCTGAAAATTCTGTTACCCAAACGACCTGACCTGAAGTTGATTATTACTTCGGCCACCATTGATGTTGAGCGTTTCTCCAAACATTTTGATAATGCGCCTGTTATTGAGGTTTCTGGCCGAACCTATCCCGTGGAAGTCAATTATCGCCCAGTGGAAGAACTGGAGCTGGAAGGTCGGGATGCTGACCTGAGAGTTCAACAGGGTATATTATCCTGTCTGCGGGAGATTGAGCATCTGGAACGTTCCGGCAAAGGCGGACGTCTGGGAGATGTGCTGGTCTTTCTCAGTGGTGAGCGGGAAATCCGGGAAACCAATAAATTCCTCAAGGATGCGCGGCTGGCTCATACCGAGATTCTTCCCCTTTATGCCCGCCTGTCTGCAGCAGAACAGAACCGCATCTTTCAGCCTCATGGTGGCGGTCGAAGAGTGATCCTGTCTACCAATGTAGCGGAAACCTCCCTGACCGTGCCGGGTATTCGCTACGTTATAGACCCGGGTACGGCAAGAATCAGCCGTTACAGTGTCCGTTCAAAAGTTCAGCGGCTACCTGTTGAACCGATATCCCAGGCTTCTGCCAATCAGCGAAAAGGGCGATGTGGTCGTGTAGCAGAGGGTGTTTGCTACCGACTTTATTCTGAAGAAGACTTTCTGGGGCGTCCTGAATTTACCGATGCCGAAATTGTCAGAACCAATCTGGCGGCGGTTATTTTACAGATGCTGCGGTTGGGTCTGGGTGATATTGCGGCCTTTCCTTTTGTTGATGCACCTGATGCCAGGGCGATCAACGACGGTTTCAAGCTGTTGCAGGAGCTGGGTGCCGTCAGTGATAAACGACGTATGACTCGAATCGGACAGCAGATCTCCAGATTGCCGGTAGATCCCCGAATGGCTCGAATGCTGGTGGAAGCGGATAAAAACCGTGCTCTTGGCGAATTGCTCGTCATCACCAGTGCCCTGGCCATTCAGGACCCAAGAGAGCGTCCGGCAGAGAAAAAGCAGGCTGCCGATCAGCGACACCGTGAACATTATCACGACGACTCCGACTTTATGAGCCTGGTACAGCTCTGGAATACCTATGAAGAACAGCGTCAGACGCTGTCCCAGAACCAGTTGCGTAAATATTGCAAACAACAGTTCCTGTCGTTTATGAGAATGCGAGAGTGGCGGGACCTGCATCGACAATTAGCGCTGGCCTGCAAAGAAGTCGGTCTGAAAACCAATGAAGACGAGGCCAGTTACGCTGATATTCATAAATCCCTGCTGGCGGGTTTGCTGTCTCACCTGGGTAGCAAAGATGACGACGCAGATTATATGGGAGCACGTAACCGTCGTTTTTATGTGTTCCCGTCTTCAACGCTTTATAAGCGCAAGCCCAAGTGGTTGATGACGGCAGAGCTGGTGGAAACCTCCAGACTCTATGCCCGCACTAATGCCAAAGTGGAGCCCCAGTGGATTGAGCCGCTGGCGGGTCATCTGATCAAAAGAAATTATTTTGAGCCCCACTGGGAGAAGAAAAGAGCCCAGGTGGTGGCTTTTGAGCAGGTGACTTTATACGGCCTGATTATTGTGGGTCGTCGTCGGGTCGGTTATGGCGCCATTGACCCCGTAGTATCCCGTGAGATTTTTATCCGGGAAGCTCTGGTGGAGGGGCATTATCATTCACAGGGCAAGTTCCAGTCCCACAACCTGTCGTTGATTCAGGAAGTGGATGAACTGGAAGCCAAGTCCCGACGCAGAGATATTCTGGTGGACTCGGAAACCCTTTATCAATTCTACGATGAGAAGCTGCCAGCCAATCTCCACAATGGAGCGGGTTTTGAAAAGTGGCGTAAGGAGGCTGAGAAACAGGATGCTCAGCTGTTGTACCTCACCAAAGAGTATCTGATGAGGCATGATGCCGACGAGGTGACCGGGAACAAATACCCCGATCTTTTCCGCTGGGAAGGGCTGGAATTACCGCTGTCGTATCATTTTGAGCCAGGTGCACTGGACGACGGGGTTACGCTGACATTACCGGTACAGGCCCTGAGACTATTGCCTAAACACCGGTTGGAATGGCTGGTGCCCGGTATGCTTTACGACAAGTGTGTGGCTCTGGTAAGAGCCTTGCCCAAGGCGGTGCGCAAAAACTTTGTCCCGGTACCGGATTATGTTCGCGGTGCTATGGAGTCTATGTCTATCTGTGATGAGCCTCTGACCGACATACTGGGTCATCATCTGCATCGTATGTCCGGTATGCGTATTCTGGATGAGCACTGGGACACTGATGATCTGCCCGATCATTTGCAGATGAACTTCCGGCTGATGGATGAAAGCGGGAAGGTGCTGGGACAGGGCCGTGATCTGATCAAGCTCAAAGAAAAGTTTGGTCGGGAGTCTGAAGACAGTATGCGCAGACTCACGGACAGTTCATTGCAGCAGGAAGGTTTGAAAGATTGGAGCTGTGGTGAACTGCCGGAAGAGATAACCCGCAAAGTGGGAGGGCTGGTGCTCAAAACCTATCCGGCTCTGGTGGATCAGAAAAGCTCTGTGGCCGTTAAACTGTTTGAAGACAAAGCTATGGCTGAAGCAACTCACCGTATGGGGGTGACTCGTCTGCTTCAGTTCAGGCTGTCCAAACAGCTGAAGTTTGCCTTGTCGAAAATGAACCATCTGAAACAGGTGAAACTGCTGACCACAGGCATCGTACAGGCCAGAGCACTGGAGGAAGACCTTCAGGCGTTTCTGATTTCGGAGGTGTTTGTTCGAGATCCTGCCCTGTTATCCGGGAATAATGGGCCGAGGGATGAAGCGGCTTTCAATGCTCTGATTGAAGATCGAAAAGGTCATCTGGTGCCTTTTGCTGAAGAGGTCGATGGCCTGTTGTTTGGGATTTTCCAGAAGGCTCAGAACATCAGCAAGCAGCTGAAGGGCAAAATATCCTTTGATCGGGCATTTTCACTTTCCGATATCAAACAGAATCTGGGGCAGCTGATCTGTCCCGGTTTTCTCTGTGATGCAGGCATTGAGTGGCTCAGGCACTATCCAAGGTTCCTCGAAGGCATTGAGGTAAGACTGGAGAAACTGCCTGCCCAGGTCAATAAAGACCGGGCCTGGTCAGAGGAGCTGGCTACCCTTTTCAAAGCCTGGGAAAAGCGTAGAGCCATTCATGAGAAGCATAAAATTGTTGATGAAAACCTCATGCTTTATCGCTGGATGCTTGAGGAATACCGCGTCTCGTTATTTGCCCAGAAACTGGGAACCCGTTTCCCGGTATCCGACAAACGCCTCAGGAAACTATGGCTGGAGGTTCAGGAAGTCTGAAAAAAGTCGTTAACCTTCAGAGAAAGTCGTTAAACACAGTTTGGCAGGGAGGCCACACCCATGAAAAAGCTTTTGAAGGGGGCTATTCTGATCCTGGCTGCTTTGGGGCTTGGTTTTACCGTTGCCAATGAGATGGATCTTTTTGAAGAGCAAAATGATACTGACTCCGGGCAGCACGGCTATGACGCAGAAGATCTGTATCACAATGAAACGACTCAGTATCCGGACCCGTACTTTGACTCAGAAGGTGAGGATGAGGCTGATGAAGAAAGGTTCGATGAAGAAAGGTACGATGAAGACAAGTACGATGATGACGAATACAGTGATGATTCTGATCATGATCAAAGCGTCGCAGAGCAGGACTATTAATACCTTCTGCAGTCAATATTCTGCAAGGGCATAGTTTTCACCATGCGCTTGCAGTCAAAAGATAAACTGAAATCAGAAAAGCGAATGCTGGCTTGCCAGTAGAGGGTATGGCGTCACTTACAAGATACTCAAGGTTACCCTCACTTGCTATATTCACGGTCAGGATCGATTTCAATACCTGCACGCTTCCTTGCTCAGGAAATGCTTCAAAGACATAAACATCACCGTTATTATATTTTGGTTTTAAAATAACTAAATGATGAACTCCACTCTGACATGGCCAGCTATTGACGACTTCACCTTCGTCACCCAATCGGGTAATGACACTGTTGGCTTCGCAAAATGCAACGATTGGAAAATCTGATTCCTTGTAAATATAGAGATTCTGACTCTCGTTATAGCGAACATTCCAAACGAGTTCAAAAGGTTGTTTAATTGAATGGCTATGCGTCGTTGGAACGGTTGTTGGATAAGTTTTTACCACGGGGTAAGTCGTTGCTTCAGAATAGTTCCCTGTCTCAGTGTGGTTTGTTGTTTCAGTGTAATTGCTTGTCTCAGAATAAGTCGTTGGTTCAGGGTAAGTGGTTATTACAGGATGAGTGGTTGTTTCAGTTTTTTCGTTAATGCATTCGGGGCCATAGGTTTTGCAGATATACACAGCAAGGCGCATGTTATGAGATCTGCAATGACCGCCTTCAAGGCTATTGAGTGAAGATTCAGACCCATTTGCTGTGGATATATAATAGTAGATATGACCTGGTAAATAGACAGGTTTACCGGTACCGTATTCCCTGAAAACTTCCCTGTGTGAACTGAAATGAAGGGGTTTTCGACATGTCTTCAAGGGCCAGCTTGTGGGCTTGCTGGCATCCACTTTACATTGCTCATAATCGGCTTTATCAACTAGCCACAGGTTATCATATAGGTCGTTATCTGTTTTAAAACCCGTTGTCCGCTTCAGAAAGAGATGAGTATTGTCACAAATAAAATAGACTATTGATTCAGATCTTACGAATAGGGTTTTATTCTCATTCTTTGAGAAATTACTGGCCATCCAAAATATTGAAGGGTTGAAAGTAGATGCTTGAGCTTTAAACAGAAGTAGCAGCAAGGCGAGTCCAAACAAGTTCACTACAATGCAATTGCTCCATGAAATGTGGAAATACTGACGGATCATAACAGGTACCTGACCTTTTTTGAAAACACCGCACTGTATAGCACTACATTGGCTTGTGCGCCATGACCGTCTTACCCATAATATGCGAATCAGGATTCTTGTTCATCCTGAGCGGAGTCGAAGGATGTGGACTCAGTATCCTGCAAGTGCATGGTGTTTTACCATGCGCTTGCCGTTAAAACATACAATGAAATCAGAAAAGCAAATGCTGGCTTACCGGGAGACGGGGTTGCTTCACTTGCAAGATATTTGACGTTATCTGCACTTCCTATATTCACGGTCAGGGATGATTTCCGTACCTGCAAGCTCCGTTGTTCGGGTAGGGCTTCAAAGATATAAACGTCACCATTATTATATTCTGGTTGTAAAATAACTAAATGCTGGTCCCCATTCTGACATGGCCAGCTCTTGATGTATTCGCCTTCATCGCCCAACCGGTAAATGACACTGTTAGTTTCGCACAGTGCAACGATTGGAAACTCTGATGTGCTGTGAATATACAGATTCTGATTCTCGTTATAGCGAACACTCCAAATGATTTCGAAAGGTTGTTTAATTGAATGACTGTACGTCGTTGGAATGGTTGTTGGGTAAGTTGTTGTCACGGGGTAAGTCGTTGCTTCAGAATAGTTTCCTGTCTGAGTGACATTCGCTGTCTCAGTGTGGTTTGTTGTTTCAGTGTAGTTTGTTGTTTCAGTGTAATTGCTTGTCTCAGAATAAGGGTAAGTGGTTATTACAGGATGAGTCGTTGTTTCAGTTTTTTTATCAGTGCATTTGGGGTCATCATGGGTTTCACAGACATATACGGCAAGGCGCATGTTATGAGATCTGCAGTGACCGCCTTCAAGGTCACCGAGTGAAGATTCAGCCCCATTTGCTGTGGATATATAATAGTAGAATTGACCCGGTAAATAGACTGGGAGATTGCCAGCACCGTATTCTCTAAAAATTACTCTGTATGTATTTAATTCAAAAGGTTTTCGACACAGCTCCAAACGCCTGCTTGTGGGCTTGCTGACATTCACTTTGCATTGCTCATAGTCGGCTTTATCAACTAGCCACAGGTTATCATACAGTTCGTTTTTGCTTTTAGGATGCACTGCTGGCTTCAGAAAGATATGAGTATTGTCACAAATAAAATAGACTATTGCTTCAGGTATTACGAATAGAGTTTTATTCTCATTCTTTGAAAAATCACTGGCCATCCAAAATATTGAAGGGTAGTGATCAGTCGCCTGAGCCTTAAACAGAAGTAGCAGTAAGGCGACTCCAAACAAATTTGCTGCAATGCAATTCCTCCATGAAATGCGGAAATACTGACGGATCATAACAGGCACCTGACCTTTTTTGAAAACACCGGACTCTATAGCACTACATTGGCTTGTACGCCATGATAAATAACCAAACCTCCGTAAGAGCAGGCTCTTCAGGGCATCAAAGACTCGGTGAACTCGTAAACGTTTAGCGAAAAGATAAAAGACATGGGTATGCAAGAATTTCTGCTATTTTTGTCCTTGAGCTGTATTGAGGAAAAAACATGAAGCTTGTTTTATTTGGGTTCGTACTGTTATTTAACCTGTTGCCGGTGTGTTATGCGATAGATGAATACGAAAGCATTTTTTTTTATAAGGATTTATTTTCGCACGAGGTGAATACGACTCTATACGTATCTTTAAACTCAAAGATAAGGTTTATTTGCCCAAACTCTTACATTGCTGTAAGGAAAAGTATTAAAAGTCGACAAAGCTCTAATCTGTTCGAAAATATATGGTTGGTAGAGAACAAAACGAGCTACGATAACTGTCGGGTTGATAAAAAGTATGATCCTAAGGCAGAGCTTTTTTTATGTAATAAACCTCATTCTTTGACTTATTTGACACTGCTTTTTCTTGAAAAATATTTCGATTCTACAGGGGTATTTGAAGGGGGCAAAGATTACTATTTGATATCCACATCCAATGGTCTTGAGTCTTCAATCAATAGCCGTGAAGGTGGAAACTGTCTTAGACATAATATGCGCATCAGGATTCATGTCTGTAAATCATTTGCTGATCCTGATCCCAACTGCGGTGGACCCTATGATCCCAAGTCAAATATTTGTCCTGCAACCAATCCTGTTGCTGATCCTGTTGCTGATCCTGGTCGCGTGACGACTCTTGCTCCGTTGACGACTCCTGTTCCTACCACTATTTCCGAGACCTATGATGACACTGTCGCTGATACCACAACAGTGACTCAAGCGACCACTGCCGGGGCTGCTGAGTCCACTTCAGCCGGATATCATCATCCACCGGCACGATCCATTGAGTTAGTGTGGCTGATCGGCTACAACCAGACTCAAACCGAACATATTTCAGATGCAGCAAATCACCCGCTGGTGGCACTTTGTGAAGCGCCCAACAGCAAGGTCCGCCTGCTGAACGATAAAGGAACCATAGTTGATAGCTGGTTATGTCAGTATGCAGGCGAGCGCCTGGTTATTCTCAAACCCGAATACCAAAATGGTGACGTTTATCAGTTTGAGGCATTAGCCGAGTATGGCAGCGTCAGGCCATGGAAATCGACCCTGACAGTTAATGTAGGCAATGCAGGTAACTTCAGGCAACGCCTTATCAGTGAAGCAAACTCCCTCTATCACCTGCCGGGATTTGCCTTTTTGGTCTCAATGTATCTTATTGCTGCAAGAGCATTCTGACATGCTTAGGAATAGTCCCAGGCTCTTGAATAGTGATGCCTGCTTTTTATGGGAGGTGAACAGTACTGTCATAAAACCTTCTTTTTGCTGTCACCTCCAAGAAATATTTCCAGCCCAATATACTCACCCGCAGTTAACAAAAAAACAGCCATGAGAGTCTTGCAGCCGTGCTCCGGAATCTGGGGAGGCGGTAGGGCTTATCAGGCTGCGAATAACAAAAAATGCCAACACATCGCTCTTTAGAGCCAAGTAATAAATACAAAAGCACGATATAAATGGAGTTTTGAATGAAACTTAAACCTGTTTCTTTGGCAGTAGCCGCTGTTGCTGCAGGTCTGACCCTGTCTTCTGCCCACGCTGGTGTTGTTAAGACGGAAGGCGAAGATATTATCGTCAGCACCAAGAACGGTGGTCTTCAGCTGAAAACAGATGACGGCGCCTTTTCCTTTAAGGTAAGCGGCAAGCTGCAGTGGGACTACGCAAGCCTTGATGATCTCTATGTCGCAGACACTGGTAATGACGCTGAAGCCCGTAAAGGCTATATTCGCCGTGCCGAGGTTGGTTTCAGTGGTAAGGCTTACACCGACTGGAAATACAAGCTTAAGCTGAAAACCAAAAGCGACGACTCAATCGAACTGGATGATGCCAAGATCACTTATGTTGGCTTCAAACCTGTAGAAGTGACTCTGGGTCGCTGGGGTCGTGATTATGGACTGGAAAATACCGTGAGTTCTTCCTGGATCATGGCGATCGAGCGTCCAATGATCTACGACTTTCTGCAGGGCGATGAAGGTAATGACTACGGTATTCAGGTAGCGACCGGTGGTGATAACTATACCGCAGTGTTTGGCATTCACCATGATGGACAGGCGGAAGAAGACAAGCCGGAAGTAGAACGGACTGCCAGCTACATCGTGCGTGCTACCTATGCTCCCATCATGAATGATGACATGCTGCTTCATCTGGGTCTGAACTATTACAACAAGAATCCGGATGGTGCTTCTAATGTTGATTTAGAGTCCTCCTTAGGCGTTAAAAAAGGTGCAGACCGTGCTGTAACGGTCACAAACGTTGATAAAGATTCTGAATATGTTTTGGAATTGGCGGGTCAGTTCCAATCACTCCAGCTTCAGGGTGAGTATGCGGTTAGAGACTTGAAGTCTAAAGACGCTAACAGCGACGCAAAAGTCTCAGGCTACTACGGACAGATTTCTTACCTGCTGGACGGTGGCAAGCGTTCTTATAAAGAAGGTGCTTTTGGTAAGCCAACCGGTGGTCAGTGGGAAGTGTTCGCACGTTATACTCAGGCGACTATCGACCAGGATAGTGCGAGTGATGATCTTGAACTGAAAACCACTACTCTGGGCGTAAACTACTTTGCGACCAGGAATATCCGCGCCAGCCTGAACTATGTTCAAGGCAAAACCAACGAAAACATAGAAAATGATAAGGGAAGCGCTATCGTATCCCGCCTGCAATACGTGTTCTGATCCCCATTCAGTTCCTTAGTGTGTGAGCCTGGCCCTGCTTTTGCGGGGCCTTTTTGGCTAAGCCAAAATGTTCTGCAGCCGGTTCTCCGGGGGGATATCTTATCCGCATACATGGTCATAATTGAGATTCTGGAACCAGCCCGGACAGAGCTGTTCCAGTTGATCTTCTGTGATCATTTGTACTCCTTATCGATCACTGACCCAACGGTAATATACGCCTGTTGAGGGTGGTTGAGCCTGGTGGGGTACATCAGCCTGAGTTTGTGCTCTTTGATCAATGGTTGCAGGTATTTTTTGCGCAGAGATTCGCCACTTCGATTCAGCAGTTTTTCCAGTTCTTACAGTTGTAATGTTCGCAGCGCACACAAGTTAAGGATGGCTTGGCGCACCTCTTCGCTGGGGGCTCGCTTTTTTGTAGCGACAGGCTCTGCCAGAGTCGAAAGCTGGTTCTCTAAAGGTCCGGACCTTTCGCCTTCAGACCAGGATCTTTCCATCTCCATACCTTCGAAAATCCGTTCTAGCATCGTATCTTCTGCCATAGCCTGGGCGGTGAAATAAATTGTTCCACGACCACTACCATCTTGATATAGAAGCTTTTTGTCAACAAGAGAGGCAAGCAGGGCCGAGAGGTCTCGAGGGTGAATATCCAGAATAGACATCATTCTGGCATGATCCACTGTCTTTTCAATATGAGCAGTAATCAGGATAAGCTGCTCTTGCTTGCCTAATTTATCAAAAACTACTTCCCCCAGGATTTCGGCATCCCGGCTCTCCTCAACCTGCTCAGCCATCATCCGGCGAACCATCTCTTCACTCACCTGCATATCACCACTGTTAAAGCGACGATAGGTGCCGATCATGGGGTTACCTTTGATGTAGACTGGCTTTTGCTTACGATTGGCGGGAGGGACATGAATGTGGATGAGAGATTTCCCCTCAATCTCCAGAACCTTGACCCAACGATCTCGAATAATACAAGTGCTGATTTTTTGTGGATTGTTCAGGGTATCCCAAAACTCTTTCAGAACTTTCGGGGTGTCGGCAATACCTTCCAGAACAAATCGGTGACCCGATTTTTCTTTAAGGCCCAGAAAAATATCGCCGCCCTGGGTATTGGCAAAAGCACTATAGGTTTCCCACATGTCTTTCGGGATAGCACCTTTGCCATCCCGCCCCTGTGCCAGTTTACACTCCACGTCCACACTTTCCCGCATGGCGGCAATATCTCCAAGCGTTTCGATAATCAGCATTCAAATTCCTGATGGCTGCCCATACCCGACAGTGGTTATGTTACCGTTTATGCAGCTTCTTGTAACAGGTAAACCATGATTTCATTATTTTCTTCTGAAAGCTCATCAATACCAACTCGATCAGTGGAGAATCAGGCTATCGGTTTTATGGAGAGAATGCTCCGGTTATTCCAGCAAGCGATCGATGAACAGGGCTATTTCACGTCATTTTTTATAAAAAAATCAAAAAATGAATTAAAGTGGCCGAGAAATTTGACGAAATAGAATTTTAGACCTTAAATGAATGAATAAGAGTTTGCTTATTGCAATTCATATTATTCAGAGCTGTTTGTTACATTGCGTTGATGACAAGGAAAGTCGTTACAATGGATGCAGCAGATCAGGTATTGATCATAGAGGACTCTCAACAGCGCCGACATGATCTAAGTACCGTTATCGAATTTATGGGGTATCGTGCCAGGGCGGTCAGTTCCGCCTACTGGGAAGATGCTATCAGCGAGTCCAGCAAAGATGGATTCTGTGCGCTTTTTCTTGGCGATTTTCTCCAGGCAGAAAGCTCAATGCAGGGC
Source organism: Endozoicomonas sp. ALD068 (assembly GCF_049310145.1). NCBI lineage: Bacteria > Pseudomonadati > Pseudomonadota > Gammaproteobacteria > Oceanospirillales > Endozoicomonadaceae > Endozoicomonas > Endozoicomonas sp. ALD068. Next base: position 3,086,209 of record NZ_JBLYNU010000004.1, on the reverse strand, counting down.
ATGATCGCCCGCATACAGAACTGGAGTGGCGGTGTCCCCGTCATTCGTATAGCCGAACCCCTTCCGGAAAACCTCCAATCCTCACTCCGCAGACAGGTCATTGCCCGTATCGACTGGCCCTGCAATCGTTCGCAGTTACTCTCTTGCCTGCATTACGGTCAGGTGTATCGTGAACAATGGCGCCACCTTCATCAGACAGGTATGAATCAGCAAGTAGAGCTGTTCCGCGGGCTGGTGGGTAAAAGTGATAAAGTCCGCAAAGTTCGCGCTTCCATGGCACAGGTGGCTGACCGTGACGTCAATGTTATGGTGACCGGTGAGTCAGGAACAGGCAAAGAGCTGGTGGCCAGGAATCTGCACGACCACTCCCATCGTCGGGATATGCCTTTTGTGCCGGTAAACTGTGGTGCTATTCCTAATGAATTGCTGGAAAGTGAGCTGTTTGGCCATGAGAAAGGTTCTTTTACCGGTGCGGTCAGCTCAAGAAAAGGGCGGTTTGAACTGGCACAGGGTGGCACACTGTTTCTTGATGAAATTGGTGATATGCCGCTGCACATGCAGGTTAAGTTGCTCAGGGTTTTGCAGGAGCGCACTATTGAAAGGGTGGGGGGATCCGAGCAGATTCCCGTAGACGTCAGAATTATAGCGGCTACTCATAAAAACCTTTCTGAAATGATTGAGTCCGGTGAGTTCAGGGAAGACTTGTACTACCGGCTGAATGTATTCCCCATTGAAATGCCTGCTCTCAGGGATCGTCCGGAAGATATTCCGCTGATTCTCAACGAGCTGGTCAGTGCAATGGAAAAACAGAGTCGCGGCTCCATTCGTCTGAGTTCTGCTGCGATTATGTCGCTATGCCGTCATGACTGGCCGGGTAATGTCAGGGAAATGTCCAATTTGCTGGAAAGACTGGCGATTATGTATCCCTACGGTGTCGTAGGTGTTCAGGATCTGCCACAGAATTTCCGTCATATGGAAGCTATTACTGATGATGACGGTGTTGCCGAGCTGTTCCCGGATAGTATTCAACCTGCAGGAACCGGAAAAGTCGATGATTTGGCGATTCTTCCTGTGGGCGGCCTGAATCTGAAGGAATTTTTGACACGGCTGGAAAAAAGCCTGATCCAGCAAGCTCTGAGTGACTGCAACGGCGTTGTGGCCAGAGCGGCTGACAAACTTCAGATTCGCCGGACGACACTGGTTGAGAAAATGAGAAAGTATGGCCTTCATCGTTATGAAGAGACCATGCGTTAATCAGATCGGTTCAAAAAAATGGCTATCAGCGTGAGCTGATAGCCATTTTTTTTTGTCTTAACTTACCAGGTTCGATTTTATGACGGCCTCGTCTGCTTTTGAAAAAAAGTAGACGAGGCCGTTTTTGTATTTTTAGAATCCCGAAAATTTTTACCTGGTAGCTGTCTTTTTTATCTAAAAGTAAGTCGGTTTTATCAATTATCAAACAAGTAGGAAGATAAAATTTTTGACGTTTTTTATCTCTGGATAAAGTGTTTTTATCCAACATTGGAAATTAACTTTATTTTGTCGTTTTTTAAATCTCTCAGTTTCGGAATTTATTTTGTCAATTAAGTAACACTTTATATCCCTCTGGAAAATATTATGCGACAGTAATTCGTCACTATAAAATGACACTGTCAAATAACTTTCTTTTTATTTTTCAATGAAACGACGTTTGATGTCTTCTTTTTAGATCGATTTTGACTCTGTCAAAAAAGTAACATGACGGAAATTCGACCGGTAAAAATAAATCTCAATAAAAACAGTAGGTTATGATCTTTAGGCTGGAACTGGTCAAAATGATGTCACGTCAGCTATGTGACCATGAGTGAAAAACAGGCGTTTTAAAAAATTGGCACGGCTCTTGTTATTAATAAAGTACAGGCAGTAAAAAAAGAAAAAACGTTTTTGATTCCAGATTTTATGCAGTAATCACTGAAAAGAAGCTGAAAGCCATGAACTCATCAACAAAACAGATTATTGCAGTTGCGGGGTGTAAGGGTGGAGTAGGTAAAACATTAGTTGCAGTCAATCTCGCACTGGCTCTCACAAACAACGGAAGACGTGTGGTTTTAATGGATGGAAACCTGGCTGTCCCCGATGTTGGAATAAGCCTTGGGCTCGAGAAGAAGCTGGATGTGGCCCACTTCGATGCCAACGACTCTTTTTCCAGTTTTATTCAGGATGGGCCCTCGGGTCTGAAGGTGCTGTCGCCAAAAGGGGAACCTATCTGGAGGGAGACCGTAGAAACCGGTCATGCTGTCCGAATGATAGAAAGTCTGGAGTCACTGGCTCCAACTCTTGATACCCTGGTCATTGATACCGCACCTGGATTAGCTCCGGACAATGTAGCTCTTATTCAGGCTGCGGGAGAAATTCTCATCGTCATCAATCAGGAAGTTGTGTCACTGCTCGATGCTGTGAGAATGATCCGTGTGCTTTACCGAATATACGGTGTCCGTCGTTTTGGAGTGATTGTCAACGCCGTTAATAACCGTCGGTATGGATCGAACCAGTTTGAAAGGTTGCAATCCTATCTGAATGATGAAGTAGAAATTATTCTCCGTTATCTGGGGGCGATTCCATTCGACAAGGCTGTCGCAGAATCACTCACCCGTCAGCAGGCACTTCTGCAGGTAAATCCGGATTGCCGGGCTTCGAAAGCCATTTTGCGTATTGCACATCAGATGATGGCGATACCAGTAACACCGCCAAGAGGTCGTATCGAATTCTTCTTGCCAACAAGAATAAAAGAGAGGGTATAAGCATGGATGCTACAGCACAGGGAGTGCAGGCAACTCAAGCCAATCAGGAAAAGAGTCAGAAACTGATTCAGACCGAAATGGTTGAAACTCATAAGGCTCTGGTAAAAAGAATTGCGAATCATCTGGCCGCGAGGATGCCGGCCAGCGTTCAGATCGATGACCTGGTTCAATCAGGCATGATCGGTCTGCTGGAAGCGGCCTCAAAGTACGATGCCAGTAAAGGTGCCAGTTTCGAAACATTTGCGGGCATTCGTATCCGTGGTGCCATGCTGGATGAAATCCGAAAAGGTGACTGGGGGCCAAGATCCGTTTACAGAAACAGTCGCAGAGTGACTGAGGCGATTCAGAAGGTTGAAGCCCGCCTTGGAAGAGATGCCAGAGACTTCGAAGTGGCCAAGGAGCTGGAAGTCAATCTGGATGAGTTCTACACCATTCTCAGTGACCTTCGTGGTTGCCGACTGTTCAGTTTTGAAGAACTGTTCGACAGCGAAGAGTCCAGAATGCAGGCTCGCTCTGGAGATAGAGGTCCATCAGCCGATATTCAGGAAGAGAAGTTCAAGTATGCCCTGGTAGAAGCTTTAGAGAAGTTACCTGAGCGGGAAAAGCTGGTCCTGATGCTTTATTACGATGAGGAGATGAATCTCAAGGAAATTGGTAAGGTTCTGGGCGTCAGTGAGTCCAGGGTCAGCCAGATTCACTCTCAGGCAGCCGTCAGATTAAGAGCCAAGCTCCATAACTGGTTAGGTTAAACCACCAGTGTACCCGAGGGGGACTCGTGGGTATAGGGTCCCCAAGCTCTAAAGCAAGCATTTTTTGTTTCTATCCAGGGTCATTGCTTCTCCAAACCCTGTGGCTGGAATGAATGATTTGTAGAGTAAACGGTATTTTTTCACTCTATATGCTCTCTGGCAGTGAGCAGCAAGCTTTTAGCTTCCTATTATTCCAAGTACGCAGGTCCTTACTCCATATACTTTTTTATAAAGTAGTTTTTATTAAGTAGTCTTATAACGGACCTGTATTAATATGAAATGGAATTCTTATCTCGCAGGGTGCTTTCTGGCCCTTACCTCCTGCTTCCTGTCTGCACAGGAAGCGCCAGTGAATATCAAGAACGTTGTTACCATTAACACTCATCAGGCCAAGCGCCTTCATGAGTTGGGGGCTTTATTTATAGATGTGAGACCATATCAGCAGTGGGAATGGGGGCATATTGACCGGTCTCAAAGTCTGGATTTAAGGGCGGGCTTCAGACAGCTGTTCAAGCCTGGCACTTTGGATAAAAAGACGCCTATTGTCATCTACGGAAACAGCACGTATCACATGAGGGGAGCGATAGCGAGTTACCTTGCCGCACTCTGGGGTTACGAGAGAGTGTTCTTTTTCAGGGACGGCTACTTTTCCTGGTTGGCACTTGATTATCCGGTAACACTTTATTCAGAACTGGAAACAGAAGAAGTCATCAGTTGGAAGCCAGGAAAGCAAAAGATAGATGATATGAGTGATTCGCAGACATTCTCGTCCATGTTGATGAAATAAGTTATTTCAAGTTATAAAAAAGGCGTCATGTGGCGTTTTTTTTATAACTTGCAGAAACCCATGGTATACAAGAGCCAGTTGATGCCTATAATTTTTTATTCAATATTGTGTCGAATATAACCAGTGGAGCGACACCCGCATGTCTCCCTTCTTCATTTGCCTGAATCGTTAAGCCGTAAACCCGTTCATCTCCAGCCACTTTAAACTCCCATAATGGCTCGCTCTTATATTTAAAGCATTTGTAGCCTGTAGCGCCTTCTTCATGGGCTGCATACCGGCCTGTTTCGTGAATGCTTTGCATTTTTTTAAGGGCATTATCGGATATTGTGCTTTTGATTGCATCTGATGAAGCGTCAAAATAGGCATAGGCAACAATGTTTTTTTTACCCGTATCTTTACTTGACGGGGTAAAGCCTCTTCTGTAAATAGGTCTGATGTATTGGTTGTCTATCGGTATATCCTCTTTCCACGGCCTCGCAGGCAACTGGTCCTTCGGCATAATGATATCCTTGAGTTTCCTGGCTATTGCCCCAATACTTCGACTTTTTTTAGGGCGTTTTTTTTTCTTGATCTGTGTTAAGTCATGATAGAAGGGTAAATACGGCTGCTTCCAGTCGTCGGGGTAATTGACGTTGGTTTTGGTTGAAAACGCTAAGTCTTGAGCGTTATCGCACTTATCCATAGATTTTTTGATGTCCACTGGCATCTTCTTTTTCTCGGTTCTGATTATTTTTTCTAACAAACGACTAGTGTCTATTTTCTTTCTGTAGGCGAAGTAACGGGTTATTTTTTTCGGTAAAGGCACCAATGCAAGTGTAGAACCTAACATGCACAGAAGGTAAAATGTATAGGAAGCTACAGACGCTAAATTAAAGAGCTTCATAGTAAAGCTGTTGTTGTTTGCTTCTCTCCTGGCTCTTACTCTTTCAGCAAGCTCCCTGGCTTCAGTCCGCTTGTGCTCGTTGAGGCATGCTTGACGATCCTTTATGCATTGTTGGAACATTTTTTTTATTTCTACAGGGCTAAGAATGGCTGCAGATTTTCTAATCTGGGAATTAATGTATTTTCTGTGCTGCAGGATATCCTCTTTTTTGTGATCACTATTAACTTTTAATGCAGTTGATGTCTGTCTTTCTAAATCATCAAGTTTGCTTTTTAATGATTGTAACAAGCTCACAAATACAGTATTGCGTCCTTTTATTAAGTGGTCCAGTTCTCTAGCATAGGCTTTGTAATCTCCGGATTCTTTCTGATACATGAAAATTTGTTTTAATGCCGTATCGTAGCTATCGAGTTCATCGAGCAGATTTTTCATACAGGGGCTTAGAGGGAAGTACTCATATTTCTTAAGAACAGTGAGTCGCTTCTCATCAAAAACAAGCATTCCGAAATCATTGTTGTGTATATGGATGTAGTTGTTAGTCTGTTCCAGAATCTTTTTTAATTGTAATGTCTTGGACTCCAAACGGACAAGGTCTTTATATTTTTTCATTACAGGAACCGATTCAGGGTTCTGAATACCAAGCACTATGCCGGTCTCATCTGATTTTTTATAAACCCCGGTCATTCTATTCTCAGGACCGATCTGCTCCATCAGGCTTGGTTGGTGACAGGACTGAGACTGAACTTCTCTTTTAGGCGCTGTTCTTTTTTTGTGAATTATTTCTGTGGGGGCTGAGCACTTATCTGCCAGGCACACTGCCTTCGCATCATCTTTTCCGCCTGTTTTCTCTAACTTTGTGACCCAGTCTGTAAGGCCAGTTTTTGGGCAAGTGTTGAGTTCAGCTTTTGCCAGGGAAGCCATGCTACAAACGTTACTTCTTCCATTGCTTAGTGCATGCACTGACTGCAAGCCTGAAAAAAGACCAAGAGCAAAAACGAAGCGCTCTGTTATCGACATATCAGAAAAATGTTTACCACGGACTGCAGCCGTTTGTTTCTTTGTGGTTTCTTTGGGAAGGGTGTTTTTTCTTACTTTCCGGCGACCCCATTGTTTTTTCTTGTCTGATTTTGTGGATTGTTCTGGTGCATAGCCAAATCTTCCGTGGATTAAGGTGCTGTGACCGGAAACAGGGAGTGACATCGTAATTCTCCTTAATATGTGTATGTCGGGTCAGGCCAAACAAGAGAGTTTTGACTAATGAAGATATAGACTGGCTGATTTCAGAAAAGTTCCTTTGTTTGATTCTTTTTTAATGAATGATCCTGAACGTCAGTTCATAAAAAAACAGAGACTGTCAGCCTGCACCGATAATCAAACGATTACCTGCTCATTGTTTTCATGTGGACAGGCTCCGGTATTTCCCTGACGGAACTCCGAAGCCTGTGTGAGGGCAGTACCAGTGGGTAGCTACTCCCAACCTGGCACACCGGTCATGTCAGGTAGCTTATGGGCAATACCCTTGTGACACTGAATGCAGGTTTCACCGTTTTTCTCTGCAGCGGTATGGTTTTTAACCGCCAAAAGTGATTGTTCAGACAGTTCCATAGATTCCTGGGTATGGCAGTTACGGCACTCCTGAGAATCATTGGCTTCCATGCGAGCCCATTCCCGCTCAGCCATTGCCTTTCGATGGGCTTCAAACTTCACCGGGGTGTCTACCTTGCCTGTTTGGATGCCTCTGGCTACCGACGAAAAGAAAACCGGGATGGGCCTTTCTTCCTGGGTCGAATCAAGAAGAAAGACCTGCCCCTGAATGCCTTTCGGCTCATCATCCTGTCAGTCAGGAGCTATTTTAAATATTGCACTTGCGTTTAATGAAATTGAATGGGTGCGATTTACTGGATCCAAAGGTGGCAGAAATGCTGCTGTATATGTTTTTACACATTGATCAATGTCAGGGTTTACTATTTTTTCCTGAATTCTGGTTTTTAAACCAAATATATAATAAGGCCCAGCATTAAATACCGTTCGTTTAACCGGCCATGCACTCACTACATGTTCAGGTGGTATGCGTGTCGTGATTACTTCTTCAGCAGATTTGATAGAAGTAGTGCGTAGCCCAGGTCCCTTCAGATCTGCAGCTGTTTTGCACATGTCGATACCGGTATTGACATAACACTGATAAACATAGGTGCTGTCTTCCTCTCCAGGCTCAGGAATGTAAAGCACAGGCGAGTCAGGCTGATTCTGCGATAAAAACATTGGGAACCAGGTTGCAACTGCGATGTTGCGGCTAGTGCAGATGATCTTGTTTGCTGAGTCATTCACCAATTGGTAGTTACTAAAGATTGGTTGATACGCTAGTTTATGGCCACTTAATTTTGTACTGAGCAGAGCTTCAAGGAAATCATTATCGTTAATAGAGTCCGAATCATCTGATTTTCGATTAAATCCCGTTTTGAAAATGGTTTCCGGAGGCCTCGAATCGCCCCTATATACCACTCCAATATGGGATGGTGTTTTCAGAGTAGGAGTAAACCTGAATTGACCCTTATGTTGCCAGAATGGATTATGACTGAAGGATCCATTTTTAGATTCTGGCAGGTAGGTTTTTCCTGGATATGCAGCAACTTCCCGGGCAAAGGCTTTGACTGTTTCAGTTGTTGCAGTTTGCCAGTCTGCAGGAGAGCTGGGTGGGTTGGTCTTAATTGTGTTACTGATGTGCATGGTTACACCTCCATTGGTCAATGAATATTGGCAGAACTGGATTTCCTGATTGCTCTTTCATCAGATGGAGTGTGAGCTAGCATAGCTTGCAAAATTCCAGAGGTTAATTGCATGTGCCTCCGAGTCTGATAATAGAGTTAAGTTTATTACTTGTTTGATCGTTCAACTATAAATAAGTTCCATTAATTTTCTTTTCAGAGCCGGATAACTCTCCTCCATGAGTATTTTGCTTTCAAACCTGCGGTAAGGCATCAGACTTCTGGCCGAATTTACTGTTCTTGTCGAACATGCTGTCTTTCACTCTCAGCAGCGTTGTTTCAAAACACGACCGGTGGACAACCAAAGGTCGAACTCTTCGTCCGAAGCGTCATGGGGTGGTTCGTAGGGCAGGGCAAAAATCCAGGCTTTGCCATCGGGCTTGCCATAGAAGTCGAAGTCACTGCCCGCTTTGGCATAAGGGTCAGAGCCTTCCTTGAAACGCCAGAGGGTTTCCTGATCATCCACTACAGGCCAGCGCAAGCCTCGCTCCTGGTGATAACGCTCAAAGTCCGCCAGATCGTGAGCTTTGCCACGACCGAAGGTGGCGTATTCTTCAAACAGACCCTTCTGGGCATAAAAACCCAAAGCTCGGGCGTCGTCGTTCAATCGGTCTTCAGGAATCTCATCCAGTTTGAACCGGTCAACCTGTCCGTTGGCATACAGAACATCAAACAGGGTCTTGCCACGATATTGTGGGTGCTTTGCCAACAGGGCGTCTGACCAGACTTCCTCAACCTTGAAACGCCTGGAGAATTCCATCAGCTGCCACAGGTCGGATTTGGCTTCGGCAGGAGCTTTTACCTGCTGATACCAGAACTGGGTACGACGTTCTGCGTTTCCGTAAGCACCTTCTTTCTCGACCCACATGGCGGTTGGCAGAATCAGATCGGCAATTTGTCCGGTCAGGGTTGGGTAAGGGTCAGAAACCACGATGAAATTGTCAGGATTTCTGTAGCCGGGCAGTGTTTCATGGTTCAGGTTCGGAGCTGTCTGGGCGTTGTTGTTGCACATGACCCAATAAGCATTGAGTTTGCCGTCTTTGAGCATCCGGTTTTGCAATACGGCGTGGAAACCCGGTTTGGCAGGAAGGGTGCCTTCAGGCAGTTTCCAGATTTTCTCGGCTTAGTCTCTATGGGCTTTGTTAACTACGACCATGTCCGCAGGCAGACGATGAGCAAAAGTACCGACTTCTCTGGCGGTACCGCAGGCAGATGGCTGGCCGGTCAGAGAGAATGGACTGTTACCCGGCTGGGAAATCTTTCCGGTCAGCAGGTGCAGGTTGTAGATGATGTTGTTCATCCAGACACCACGGGTATGCTGGTTTACGCCCATGGTCCAGAGGGACATCACCCTGGTGTCGGGGTCAGCATAGAGTTTCGCCAGCTCTTCCAGCTGTGTTTCGGAGACGCCAGACAGTTTTGAGACTTTTTCAGCCGTGTATTCGCTGACAAACTCTGCAAAGCCATCAAAGTCGAGAGGTGTTGTGCCGCCATTTCCCGGGTTTTTGGCTTTCTTTTCCAGCTCGTGATCCGGGCGCAGGCCATAGCCAATATCCGTTACACCTTTGCGGAAAACGGTATGCTTCTTAACAAAGTCCTGGTTGACCTTGCCGTTCTGGATGATGTAGTTGGCGATGTAGTTACAAATAGCCAGGTCAGACTGAGGGTTGAAGATGATGGGCTGGTCGGCCAGTTCAAAGGAGCGGTGCTTAAAAGTGGACATTACCGCTACTTTGACATGGGGGTTGGATAGACGACGGTCAACCAGCCTTGACCAGAGTACCGGGTGCATCTCGGCCATGTTGGAGCCCCAGAGTACAAACGCATCGGCATGTTCAAAGTCGTCATAACAACCCATGGGCTCATCAATACCAAAGGTACGCATAAAGCCTACCACCGCAGAAGCCATGCAGTGTCGTGCATTAGGATCGATGTGGTTGGAACGGAAACCGGCTTTCATTAGCTTGGAGGCTGCGTAACCTTCCCAGACAGTCCATTGACCAGAGCCGAACATGCCCACGGGGGGCATCTCATCGGAATTACGGGTTTTGGCTATGGCCGCCTTCCATTTTTCCGCCATGATATCGAACGCCTGATCCCAGGAGATCGGAGTGAAGTCACCATTTTTGTCGAATTTGCCGTTTTTCATTCTCAGCAGCGGTGTTTCAAGACGATCCTTGCCGTACATGATTTTCGACAGGAAGTAACCTTTGATGCAGTTCAGGCCTTTGTTCACAGGTGCCTGAGGGTCCGCCTGAGTGGCTACTACACGACCATGCTGTGTGCCCACCAGTACCGAGCAGCCAGTACCACAGAACCTGCAGGGGGGGCGGGCAGGCGGCTCAATGGGTGCTGAAACCGTTTTTCCAGTCAAGAATCCACGGCGATCAAGATCTAATTTTTGACTCACGATGCTGTGACTCTAGTGTTGTACGACTTTTCTGGCATGGAATCCGGGTTGAAGTTTCAAGCTTTACGGAAGCGTATTTTAATAAGGATGGACGTACAAAAAAGCCCTTTTAGATGTTGTGTAAGCAAGACGTAAATCTGGCATACCCCTTAGGAGGTAGTGGTTCTGCGAAGGCTTGATAAAGCGTTGGCTTAGCAATGCGGTACGGATTTTTGTAACCTCTGTTTTCAGCAGCAAGCGGTTATTTAGGGGTACTCAATGTCAGTGCTACCCGACCACAGGGCAGGAGGATAGGGCCATACTTAGCGATGGCTGAAGCAGACAAAGTGGTGCTAATGATGAGTAAGTGTCAGCTGTTTTTTTTGATTTGTCTCGGTTTTGTTAATGTTGGTTATGCGGGCTCACAATTAAACGAAGGTGATTGCGTAAGTCTATATACTCCTTCGGGTACATTTTGGGACTTTACCTCCGCCAGTGATCCAAGCAGTGCTCTTGGGGCTCAATGTACTCTTCTGCATACGTGGGGTGACCAGGGCTGTCCTGCTGGTAAGCATTATCGGTGTTGTCTCACCATAGCTGGAGCGAACAAAACTTCAGATACAGATTATCTCGGTGGTGTGAATACCTATAAAGCAGGCTGGTTAGTTTATAAACAGTATTCAACCAAAGCTGAGCTCTTCCATGACGTTAATAGTGGTGAGCTCAAGAGAGTCTATCAAAAATGTTTAACTGAATAATTTCTCTGGCAGGGTATTCGCATACATTGTCGTATATGAGTCATTATTTGAGTATGAAAAATCACTAAATCGACATACTGAGCAATCCCTTACTCCATAGGAATAAAGGGATTGGAAGGTTTTGTGGCCTTCCGGAATTTGTGACTGAGAGACAGCTGAACGGGTAGGGCTATACTTGGTACCCGGCAGAAAAGGAAATGGTGGAAACGATGAAGAAGTACGAGCTGCTTTTTTTGTTTTGCATTGGCTTTATCAATGTAAGCTATGCTGGTTCACAAATCACCAATGGTGACTGTCAGTCTCTATACACTCCATCAGATACATATTGGAGTTTTACTCCTGAAAATCCATATACTGACTCAGGGGCTCAATGCACTCTTTTACAAGCGTACGATGTGTCTTGTCCTATTGGGAAGCATAATTCTTGTTGCCTGATTATTGCCGGAGACAATAACACGCCAGATACAGCTTATTACGGCGGTGTTAGTATTCTTCTTAGCGGAAGATGGCTAGTGTATAAAGATTACCTGACCAAAGCTGAACTCTTCCAGAGCGTCAGCAAAGGCGAGCTTAGAAAAGCCTACGAAAAATGTATGAGTCAATAATAGACCTGAGAGGCTGTCCGGTATGTATTGTTGTAGCCTCTGTTTTTATTGTTAGCCTGTTTTAAGATTAATCAAGGGTTTACAGCAACCACCTTCTCCAGAGTTCTATACTCTGCTTGAGCTGACGTACATGAAATGGTGGTAACACTATGAGGAAATATCAACTACTGCTGCTTGTTGTCGTTTATCTTGGTTTTATGAGTACCAGTTATGCCGTCGGTCGACAACTGGAAGAACGTGATTGTCACTATCTATACACTCCTCATAAGGATAAATGGTACGCTTGGTATTTTGCACCCGACAGTGATCCAACGGCTGCCACCGGGAATCAATGTAATCTTTTCGATGTCAATGGCTATTGTCCTACTGGCAAGCGTTATCACTGTTGCATGGGTGTTGGTGGACTGAGTAAAGCTCAGGATACAAATTATTTCGCTGGTGTCAGCATACTTAGCAAAGACTGGCTGCTGTATAAAGTTTACTCAACATTAGGCGATGTCTTTCAGGGCGTTGGTGGTGAGATTAGAGAAGCCTTTGAAAAATGCATGAATCTTGAATAATTAATGGCTATGAGAGGGTATCTGATAAGCACTTGTCTCAATTCCCAAATTTTTCCCCACTCCTGCGGCAGTGACGTCTGCGGCACTGGTTCTGATAAAGTCGTGACGACTTTGTGTCATGGCTCTCTTCCCGGGTCTAAATCTTTTCTCAGAGCTGTCTGACAGCTCTGAGTGTCGAGTCTTTATTTAAGGTGCATGTTGTTGAAGCCCATTCGGTTCAAGGCGCTGGCCGCTATTATTACCATCTGTTTTTTGGGGTTGCTCAGTGTCAGTGGTTCGTTGTGGTTTGCAGCGACCACAGAGAGTGATGCCGCCGCTATCAACCTTGCCGGATCATTGAGAATGCAGGCATGGCGTCTGGTAGACCGGGTCAACTCTGAGGAGACCAGCGACAACGGATTGAGCCAGTTAATCAAGATCTATGACAGCAGCCTTGACAGTCCTACTTTGAGGCATTTGGCTGACAGAACCGATATTGTTGGCCGTCGTTATCAGGCTCTGGTCAGTGAATGGCACAGTGAGATGCGACCTTTATTGCGAGATAAAGTCGGATGGCGAGAGTTTGCGGATAAGGTTCCCGGTTTTGTTGATCGTCTGAACGATCTGGTGACCTCATTACAGTTGCATACCGAGCGAAAACTGCAGTGGCTGATGATACTGGCGATTTTTTCACTTTGTTCCATTCTGGCCATTGGGGCTTTGACGATACGTTACATCCAATTGAACCTGATCAGGCCGGTTGAACAGCTCAGTTATGCGGCAAAGAAGGTCCGTCTTGGTAAGTTTAACCACCTGCGTCTCAATTATAAGAATGCCAATGAAATGGGGCAGCTCACAGAGACTTTCTCTGCCATGGCCGACAGCCTCTCGCTTCTTTACAGTGATCTCGAGGCCCAGGTGTCAGGGAAGACTCGATCACTGGAACATTCAAACACGGCTTTGCAACTATTCTATGAAACGTCCCGGACGTTGGGCATGACCCCCTACGACGAAGATCAACTGGCGTTGTTGCTGGAACGCTGGAAGCGGCTGCTCGGACTTAAAAGTGCCTGCGTCTGTTTGACTGGCAATGCCGGGAGCATGAAATTACAGCGGATTTTTCCGCAAAGCGAGGCTTTTAATGATGTCTGCAACACGGGTCGGTGTGAAGGCTGTATTCGAGAACCCTCATCGGATGTCCAGTTTTCACTGAGCCAGAATGATGAGGGTTATGGTTATCTGCAAATCTCTCTGCAAGAAGGGCAGTCATTGACCGAAGAGAGCAGGCAGTGGTTGAGAACGTTTGGCGATATTGTTTCTGCCTCACTGTATCGCAGTGGCTACCAGACTCAGGAGAAGCAATTGCTTTTGATGGAAGAGCGAGCCGTCATAGCCAGGGAGTTACATGATTCTCTGGCTCAGGCATTGTCTTACCAGAAAATTCAGGTCACTCGATTGAGGAAGGTTCTAAAGCGGATGGGAGCGGAAGAATCCGTCGACTCAATTGTCGAAGAAATTCGTGAAGGCATTAACAGTGCCTATCGCCAGCTGCGGCCATGGGAAAACTGGCAGTGGATGCCCGGCTGGCAGAAGTGCTGGCTTCTGTTCTCAGGCCTGATAGCAGCGAGACCAGCAAGATTGATCTGCTGACACCTAAAGAGAGGGAGGTTCTCCAGTTTATTGCGGAAGGGGATGCCAATAAGGTGATTGCCCGAAAAATGGACATCAGTGAAGGCACTGTCAAGGTTCACGTCAAACGTATGCTTCGAAAACTGGACTTTCGTTCGCGGGTTGAGGCTGCGGTCTGGTGGGTGAACAGCCGGGACCGTTGATGCCCCTTGCGAATGAGAGTGTTGGGCTGAATCGAGTCAGGTCAATGTCAGCGAATTTACCCAATCTAGATAGTTAATTACTTCGGAACGAACGTCTTTTTCGATATAATCCTGCCCGGGTTTATGTCTGTTAGAGTGTTTTTTGAACAGCTACCAGGCGTCAATCGTAAACTGCTATGAAATTTCAGCCGTATAAGGGGGTAGAGGCTTCAGGTCTCTGAATCACTCAATTGACTGACAGACTGTAGGGAAAACGACTTGCTTGAAGTGGCTAAGCTGGGGTGTGAACGAGACGATCGTGTTCTTTTTTCAAACCTCTCCATTCAACTGTTTCCCGGTGAACTGCTACAGATAGAAGGCTGTAACGGAGCGGGTAAAACCACGCTTTTGAGAGTGCTGGCAGGCCTCTGTGGTGATTATCGTGGCCAGGTGATCTGGCAAGGGCAGAAGCTTTCCAGTGTTTATGCAGACTTTCGGCTGTCAACCTTTTATTTTGGTCACAAACCTGCCGTTAAAACCGAACTCACTCCAATAGAAAATATTCTCTGGCGCTCAAACCTTCGTAACGAACGTTACCCGGAGCCTTGGGTTGTTTCTGCGCTGGAGCAAGTGAACCTTGCTGGCTATGAAGAAGTTCCCTGCGGGCAACTTTCTGCAGGGCAGCACAGACGGGTGGCTCTGGCAGACCTTTCACTTTCAACCGTGCCGCTCTGGATTCTCGATGAGCCCTTTACGGCTATTGATGTCGATGGCGTGGCCTGGCTTGAGCAATTGCTGGCCCGGCACATTGAAAAAAATGGCACTGTGGTGATGACCAGCCACCAGAGCCTGTCAAAGCTGTCTGACCGGGTCAGAAAGCTTCGTCTGGAGGCCTATGCAACTTCCGATGAAGAGACCGGTCATGAAGAGTCGGGGGCCTGGTTATGAGTGACACTTCATTGCAGGGCAGCAGCTCATTACAGGGCGGTCGGGCGTTTCTGGGGTTGGTTAAACGAGATCTGATCCTGGCCTTTCGGACACCGGGACAGACCCTGAATCCCGTGGCATTTTATCTGATGGTCGCCAGTCTTTTTCCTCTGGGTATCGCCCCTGAAAAAGAACTTTTGTCTCAGTTAGCCGGTGGCATCGTCTGGATAGGCGCTCTGCTGGCGGTTCTTCTCTCCCTGGATTCCCTGTTCAGAAGTGACCAGGAAGACGGCTCACTGGATCAGCTATTGTTATCGCCGCACCCATTGCCTTTACTGGTGTTGGCTAAAATCTTTGCGCACTGGCTGACGACCGGCGTAGCACTGATAGTGATGGCCCCCTTACTGGCCTTGATGCTGCATTTACCGTCACAGGCTTTTCCTGCATTAATACTGAGTCTGCTGGTGGGTACACCCCTGATGAGTCTCGCTGGAGGTATTGGTGCAGCGTTGACAGTGCGTGTTCAGAGGGGAGGAATACTACTGACATTGCTGTCTTTACCTTTATATATTCCTGTTCTGATATTCGGGACAGGGGCTGTTCAGACGGCAGTTGAGGGTATGTCCTATTCAGGGCACTTGTTGTGGATGGCAGCATTGCTGATGTTTGGATTGTGTCTGGCGCCACTGGCGATAGCCGCATCACTGAGAATAGTTGCAGACTGAGCAACAGGAACCAGTCACGGTAGAGTAATAATGAACTGGACTTTTTTTCACAAACTGGGATCACCCAAATGGTTTTACGAGATCAGTGGCAAGTGGTTGCCCTGGTTGGCCATTCTGGCAGCCCTGTTGATGGCCACCGGCTTGATCTGGGGTCTGATGTTTGCGCCACCGGACTATCTGCAAGGCAATAGTTACCGGATCATATTTATCCACGTTCCTACCGCCTTTCTGGCTTCTGCTATCTACGTGATGATGGCCTGTGCTGGTGTTGTCACTCTGGTATGGAAAATGAAGCTGGCTGACATGGTACTGAAGTGCTGTGCACCCATCGGAGCTTCATTCTGCCTGATGGCTCTGGTAACCGGTGCTATCTGGGGTAAACCGACCTGGGGTACCTGGTGGGTTTGGGACGCCAGGCTGACCTCTATGTTGATTCTGCTGTTCCTCTACATGGGTGTCATCGCTCTTCGTGGTGCTATGAGGAACACCAATACTGCGGCAAAGGCCTGTGCCATTCTGACTCTGGTTGGGGTGATCAATATCCCGGTCATCAAATTTTCTGTCCAGTGGTGGAATACCCTTCATCAGGGCGCCACGCTCAAGTTGACTGAAAAGCCGTCCATGGCACCTGAGATGCTTTGGCCTCTGCTGATCAGTATTGCGGCTTTTTATCTGTTTTTTACCGTTGTCCTTATTCTCCGTTTGCGAACCGAAATACTGGACCGTGAGCGCCGAACCAAATGGGTTCACAAGACCGTATTGGCCAAACTGGAGAACTGAAAACTATGTATTTTGAAAGTCTGGCCAGTTTGATACGCATGGATGGTCACGGTGTCTTTGTTTGGGCGGCCTACGGCATTGGTCTGGTGATCATTGCCTACAACATAATTTCTCCGTTGCGGGCCAGAAAGCGGATCCTTTCCCAGGTTCTGCGTCAGGTGCGCAGCAGCCGGTCCAGAGACCGGAGCTTAACAGCGAACAGGCGCCAAAGCTTGACAGCTGACAGAAAGCAAAAAATGACAATAACCCGTCAGCGGGAAGACAGAGTCAATATTAAAGATCAGGGTGTCCGGGAGGGAGAAGTGGAATGAATCCAGTTCGCAAACAACGCTTATTATTAGTGCTTTTATTGGTGGCCGGCGTCGGTATTGCTGTGGCCCTTGCTCTGTTTGCCCTGAAGGAAAACATCAACCATTACTTTTCTCCAGCCCAGATGGCCAGAGGCGAAGCGCCCGTCGGTCAGAGGATCCGTGGTGGCGGTATCGTCGTTCCGGGTTCGGTCATACGTGATCCGAACAGCCTGAAAGCCAGATTCCGAATCAGTGATGGCGATGGCGAAGTGGAAGTGGAATATACCGGAATCCTGCCAGACCTTTTCAAAGAAGGTCAGGGCATTGTCGGAACCGGCAAACTGGATGAAAACCGTCGTTTTGTAGCCGAGGAGCTGTTAGCCAAGCATGATGAAAACTATATGCCTCCGGAAGTACAGAAGGCCATCGACAAAGCTCATGGTTCGAAGTCAGGCAATCCGTCAGATAAGCCTGATGGCGCCCCGTCATACCCACAGGAGAGTCAACAGCCCCTTGAGAGCCTTCACTCTCAGGCATCGGAGAGCAAGTAATGAATCCTGAACTGGGGCTGTTTGCCCTGATACTGGCAACCTGTCTGGCTCTGCTGCAAAGTATTATCCCACTGGCAGGTAGCTACAATGGCCGACTGAACTGGATGGCTACCGGTAAAACGCTGGCAACAGGTCAGTTTGTTTTTGTCCTGTTGTCGTTCATGTGTCTGGTAGTTGCTTTTCTTTCGGATGACTTTTCGGTTCAGTACGTAGCCAGCAACTCCAACTCCCTGTTGCCTGTTTACTACAAGGTCACTGCCGTCTGGGGTGGCCATGAAGGTTCTCTGTTGCTCTGGGTTCTGACCCTGACCGGTTGGGGACAGGCGGTTGCTCTGCGCAGTAATAAACTGCCTCCGGAACTGTCTGCAAGAGTGTTATCGGTCATGGGTATGATCAGCGTTGGCTTTATGCTGTTTATCCTGCTGACCTCAAACCCGTTCGCCCGTATTCTGCCATTTCCTCCTGCCGACGGTTCTGATCTGAACCCGCTGCTGCAGGATCTGGGTATGATTGTGCATCCGCCCATGTTGTATATGGGCTATGTTGGTTTTGCGGTCGCTTTTGCCTTTGCTATTGCGGCATTGCTCGGTGGCCAGCTGGACAGCGCCTGGGCACGCTGGGCTCGCCCCTGGACAACTGTGGCATGGTGTTTCCTGACAGCAGGTATTTCCCTCGGTAGCTGGTGGGCCTATTACGAGCTGGGCTGGGGTGGCTGGTGGTTCTGGGACCCTGTGGAAAATGCTTCCCTGATGCCCTGGTTGACGGGTACGGCACTTATTCACTCTTTGGCAGTGACTGAAAAACGCGGGCTGTTCAAGAGCTGGACACTGCTGCTGGCGATCACCACATTTTCCCTGAGTCTGTTCGGTACTTTCCTGGTTCGTTCCGGTGTGCTGACCTCGGTTCACGCCTTTGCCAACGATCCTGAGCGTGGTCTCTTTATTCTGGGCTATCTGCTGGTGGTGGTGGGTGCTTCCCTGACCCTGTTTGCATTCAGGGCACCGGAAGTGAGAAGTAAAATCAGTTTCTCCCTGCTTTCCCGTGAAACCCTGCTGTTGCTGAATAACATTATTCTGGTGACCAGCTGCGCCACGGTACTGCTGGGTACTATGTTCCCACTGCTGCTGGATGCCTTGGATCTGGGCATGATTTCTGTAGGCCCTCCCTACTTTAATCTGCTGTTTGTTCCTCTCGCCATGCTGCTGGCTGCCTGTCTGGGTATCGGTATTCTGCTGAACTGGAAAAAAGGCTCCGTCAGCTGGCTGAAACAGCAGGTGCGCTGGATTCTTATTGTCTCTGTGATCGGCGGTGTCGCATTCAGCTTCCTGTACGGAGATCGCTTCCGGGTGAGTGAAGCGCTGGCGATTGGGCTTGTCCTCTGGATGGTACTCACCATTGGCAAGGATGTACGTAATAAAACCCGTAATACCGGTCTGCTGAGAGGACTGACAAAGCTCAAGCCAGCCTACTATGGCATGCAGCTGGCACACTTGGGTCTGGCGGTTACCTTTATTGGTGTGGCACTGACGTCTGGTTACAGTGTTCAAAAAGATCTGCGAATGAGTCCGGGTGACTCTGCCCAGGTCGGCGAATACGTCTTCCGGTTTGATGGTGTGAGTCAGCGTCAGGGGCCTAACTATGTAGCGGACTACGGCACTATAAGTGTCTTTGAGGATGAGAAGAAAATAGCTGTCCTCGAACCGGAAAAGCGTATTTATACCGTGCAGAACATGCCGATGACTGATGCGGATATTGATCCGGGCTTAACCCGTGATCTCTATGTCGCCCTGGGCGAGCCACTGGGTGGCGATAGTTGGGCAGTCCGTCTCCACGTTAAGCCTTATGTTCGTTTCATCTGGCTGGGTTCCATCTTTATGGCTCTGGGTGGTTTGCTGGCGATTTCTGACAAGCGATATCGTGTCCGTCTCAAGAACAGGAAAGAGGCTTTACTGGGTAACAAAAAGCCCGCCGGGGATTCAGATAAGGATGCAGCCATCACGACAGGAGGTCAGGCGTGAAGCGCTGGAAACTATTTCTCCCATTAGGTTTCTTTCTGACGTTCAGTGTGCTGCTTTATATCGGTTTGTTCATGGAAGATAAAAGTGAACTGCCTTCTATGCTGCTGGATAAACCTGTTCCGGAATTCAGCCTCGAAAAACTGAAGCAGCCTGAAGAGAGCGTTACCGAAGCAGCCTTGAAAGGCAAGGTTCTGCTACTCAATGTCTGGGGTTCGTGGTGTCCGGCCTGTAAGGTTGAGCACCCTTACCTGATAAAGCTTGCCCGGGAAGGCATCAATATTGTAGGCCTCAACTACAAAGATGAGCGTCAGGATGCTCTGGAGTGGCTGGATCGCCTCGAAGATCCTTACCTTTTTAACATTGTTGATAAGGATGGCAGGCTGGGTCTGGACCTGGGTGTTTATGGCGCACCGGAAACCTTTCTGATCGACAAAAAGGGTGTGATTCGTCACAAACACATCGGGATCATTGATGACCGGGTCTGGAAGGAAGATCTCAAGCCTCGTTACGACGCTCTGCAGAAGGAGTTAGTACAATGACTCTCGACTATTTGTTCAGGCACTCATCGCTGCTGAAATCTGCGAGTGTTGTTCTTTCTTTCAGGCTCATACTGGCGCTGTTCGTCGCAGTGGTGGTCAGCACGGGCGCCTATGCCGGGGTTATTGATAACTATCAGTTTGATTCTCCCCGGCAGCAGGAGCAGTTTTTCCGTCTGAACGAAGAACTGCGCTGCCCTCAATGTCAGAATCAGTCTATTGCCGATTCCAATGCGCCTATTGCTCAGGATCTGCGTCGTGAAGTTCACCGTATGATTGTTGAAGAGAAGGCCGATGATGACACCGTTATCCAGTTTATGCTGGATCGGTACGGTGACTTTGTACTCTACAAGCCCCGAATGGATGCCCGCACCATCGCCCTCTGGTTTGGTCCTCTGATTCTGCTGTTGCTGGGCATTTTCATACTGTTCAGAATCCTTAAACAGCATCGTCCCGGGATCGCAGATGAAACGCTGGACGAGCAGGACAAAGCCGTGCTGGAAAAGATACTGGGTGGTAAAGATAAATGACGCAGTTCTGGATAATCGCTTCCATTTTAACTCTCATGGGTATGGCTCTCGTCGTTACGCCACTGTGGTTCCGCAGTCGACCTGGTGCGGATCAGGGTGTTTCCGACAAGGCTTCCAATATTGCTTATTTCAAAGAGCAAGAAGCCGAACTGAAAAAGCAGCTGGATCAGGGTTTGCTGACACCGGAAGATGCTGAACAGATTCGCACTGAGCTGGAAAAGAAGCTGCTGGAGGATGTGGCTGATAAGAAAGTGAAGCTCAGTTACACCGGCAGTAGTAACAAAAGCCTGGCTCTGTTTCTGGCCTTCCTGATTCCAGCCATGGCTGTGCCCGTTTACCTTTACCTCGGTTCACAGACAGAACTGTCTGTCGTTGAGATGATGAACCGGGATGTGTCTCATGAAGAGATGATCTCTACCCTGGAAGCCTGGAGTGACAAACGACCTGACAATGCTCAGGCCTGGTATATGCTGGCAGGTCGTTACATGGCCAGGGGTGAGGTTAATAAGGCGATTGACGCTTATAAGAAGCTGTACACCGTCACCGAAGGCAGTCCTCAGGCGTCGGCCCAACTGGCTCAGGTGCTGTTCCTGGCGAACCGCAACCAGATCAATGGCGAGGTGCGTGGCCTCTATCAGGATGCACTCAGCAAGGATGAAAGCAACACCACGGCATTAGGGCTCAAGGGTATTGATGCTTTTGAGCAGGAAGACTACCAGCAGGCAGTTCAGGCCTGGACCAAAGCCCTCTCTTTTGAAGATGATATGGCTGCCCGACAGTCCTTGTCTGCCGGTATTACCAAAGCACGCAAACTAATGGGTGAAACGGTTGCAGAATTGCGGATCAATGTCGAATTGGCTCCTGAGCTTAGTAATCTTCCGGGTAAAGCCAGAGTCATTGTTTTTGCCCGTGAGAGCGGTGCCAAAAAGCCCCCTATTGCTGCTGTTCCTCTGCAGGTCAGTGACCTTCCCAAAGAGGTAATACTGGATGATAATGCTGCCATGATGATGGGCTCAGTCAGCCTGTCGGATACAGAAAGTCTGGATGTGGTGGCTCGTGTTACACTTTCAGGCGATGTGGCTCAGGCTGATTATCAGGCTGAGGTCCGTGATGTAAAAATCAAGGATAACGGCGTTATTCAGCTGCGAATCGCACCTGCCAGCTGATCTTGCTGCCCTTCTAAATTCTTTAAATTTGCTGCCTCGTTGACTGACCGGGCAGCGTTATTTTTTCTTCCTGTACACCTCGTTCCATTTTCGCCTCTTCATGCCTGTTTACTGTGATTCAGTCTACGATGACCGGCTCAATGTTGGGAAAGGTCATTTTCCAGGAGGGCATGTTCTGCGGTCCGGGAGAGGGCTGATACTCCATCCGTCGGTCATGTTTCATCCTGTATTGGTTGTGATTAATTCGGTTCTGGCGGCTGATGCCAGATTCTTCCTCAGTCAATACCGGAGCGGGGCGCTGGTCGTTATGGAAGCTATCATCCTGAACCATTGGCTCGGTGACGCAGCCTGATAAAAGGCTGCACAGTATGATTGTTGTTGTCGGTAAGAGCAGTAGTTTTGTCATAGTGAGTGTTTTCCTGTCTTGTATTTATTAAGAGTGATAAGGAATTATAGACGTTGTTATCAAAGGGGCAGGTTCAGTGTTAAATCAGGGGTTGATCTTGCCCGAAGGCTGATGGTCAAAGCTTTCGGCAAGAAAATAAGACACCCATAAAAAAAAATAAAAAAATAAGACACCCAAAAAAAAAATAAGACACCCATAAAAAATAAGATATAAAGAAAAAGAAAAAAAATAAGACACCCATAAAAAATAAAACACCCATTGAATAAAACATTTAAAAACTGTATCCCCAAAAAAGGATCTGAAAACCTATCTTCGAATAGCTTATCACCGAGCCACACAACAGGATTCGACGAACAGAGGCTGCTCAAGCCATGATTCAGACAACACAAAACTATTCCGACTTAAAGTCGAGGAAGGATAAAGAGAAAGTGTTTAATTCCTTAACTGACTTCTACGCTAACCTGTCAGGTACAAACGACTGCAGGCGTTTAACCCTCGAAGCCACTTCTGTCCAACTTCAAGTGCAAAGGCCTTCATCGCTTCCAGACGGCCAACTGCCCGATAAAAACGATTATTCCATTGCATGGTTTTCAGCCACTCATCCGGATCAATGTCCAATCTTTCAAGAATAGGAGGGGTACACGACGGGATGGAACCTTTCTTATCTGTCCTGACAACGCGGCCACTCCAGTCAACCAGTTCCAGATAGTCGTGAAGAAGGTAGGGAAGGGCAACGTCCGTATCCTGTCCTTGTAAACAGAAAGGTTTCAGGGTCAGCGGCTGCCTTTTGGTTTCAGAATGTTCAATCTGCTCCACACGTTCCTGAATCGACGTGTAGTCTGATTCTTCCGGTGTTTCTACCTTTCCAGCCCGAATCGGATTCAAGTCAACGTAGGTCATGCAGGTCAGTAACGCTGCTTCGTCCAGCAATGCCTGGCTTTTAAAGCGTCCTTCCCAGAAGCGTCCTTTACACTGGTCTTCTTTATTGGCCTCACGAGCAAGATGTTCATTCAGGCAGCGCATAAACCAGCTGATATCCATTAAACGACGTCGGTATTCCTCAGCATATTCATCGATACGGGCCAACTCAGCGCTGCCCAGTTTGTCAGCGGCCAGATGCCTTTGCACCTGAAGCGGGCCTGCGAACAAGGTCGTCCAACGGTGAAGCACTTCATTCCGTGACCAGCCTCTGGCAGATGACTGATTGATGTGCAAAACCACATGATAATGATTCGACATGACAGCGTAAGCGCAGACTTCGATAGCAAAGACAGAAACCAGTTCCCGGAGTTTATCCACCACCCACTGGCGGCGATGCTCGTAATTCTTGCCAGTCAGGTGGTTCTCTCCACAGAGGTAAGCCTGACGAACACATCTTGCCATGCAGTGGTAATAAGGCGTTGAGCCGGGGTCAATCAGGGTATTGCGAGCTTGGGCCATGAACTCACCTGTCTGGGAAAAAAATCAATCGTAGGTGAAAAGTAGACCAGGTGGATGGTAAAGCAAATTTATGGGTGTCTTTTTTTTGATGGTAAAGCAAATTTATGGGTGTCTTTTTTTTTGTTTTTTTTTGGGGGGGGGGCTTTTTTTTCTTTTTTCAGTGGGTGTTTTCCTGTTCCTGTTTCCCTTGGCTGGCATCAATCCCGTATTAGCTTTAATGCGTTGGTTACGGAACCAAATTAATTAACTGCTGTCAAAATATATGATCAAATTCTGTGGTGCTAAGGTCTGCCCAGAGAATTCACTATCAAGCTGGCATTTAATGGTTTGCAGATCCCGCAGATGACTTGTCCGCACTTTAACTGAAAAAACTTTCATGTAGGAATTAATCATGATAAATCCAAACTCCACTAAGCCAGTTGATCATTCTCAAAATAGCCAACCTGCTGAAGCAGGTAATAGCTGCCCTATATGCAAAATAGTGTTTGGCAGAGATGTGACCGTCACCGCTTGTTGTTCGAAAAAAATTGATACAGCCTATTTGCTACAGGCGCTTCAAGCTACTCCACTGGAGGTAAGGCTAAGATGCCCATTGTGCAACGCCGGGCAGCTTGATTCAGCGCAATCAGAACCTTTCTCAGTTAGCGTCGGGGCGCAACGGAACATACCAGGTTCGCTTAACGAGCCTCTGGGTGCCTGTTCCTCACAATCGGCCTCTGGTAATTTTTCCGCTACCCAAAAAGCAGAGACAACAACAAGTCATGAAAGACAGATGGATACCCTGCCTCCTACGGAACTTCAACAAGACAGTGTTCAGGGCACCAGTGCAGGGCTGGCGGAAGACGATCAGTGGGCACTGATTGGCAATCTGACAGAGGCTGTGAATAATGGGTTATGGGATAAGGCATATAACATTCAACGCGCTATTCAGGATGCTGGGATAAAGCTGAAGCCCGATTATATCTGGGTCACTTATGAAGCTAAACTGGCACTGGGTAACATGCTCATAGAGGCCGTGGATACTGGGTTTTGGGAGAAGGCAGATCTTTTACAGCAGATTTTTAAGAGCACCGGGGCAACGCCGATCTACGACGTCCAGGAGGCACTGGATAACAGGCTGATAGAGGCTGTGAATAATGGGTTGTGGGATGAAGCAGATAGTTTGCGATGCATTATCCAGGGCACCGGGGCAAGGCCGAGCATCGACTTCCAGGAGGCACTGGGTAACAGGCTGATAGAGGCTGTGAATAATGGGTTGTGGGATGAAGCAGATAGTTTGCGATGCATTATCCAGGACACCGTGGTAAGGATGCCGAACAATTTCCAGGATGCACTGTGTAACAAGCTCATAGAGGCCGTGGATGATAAGTCCTGGGATAAAGCAGATATTTTACGGCAGATTATTAAGGGCACCAGGACAATACCGCAGTTCGAACACGAGCGGGCTCTGGGTAATAAGCTGATGGACGCTGTGAATAATGGGTTGTGGGGTGAAGTATATAGCCTGCAACGCATTATCCAGGACATCGGGGCACGGCCGACGGGCAAAATTCTATGGTTAAGGCCGACGCAGGAAGCCGAGCGGGCACTGAGTAACATGCTGATAGAGGCTTTGAATAACGGGTCGTGGGATAACGCAGATCTTTTACAGCAGGTTATTAACGGCATCGGGGCAAGTCTGACGGACGCCGACGAACGGATACTGAGTAACAAGCTGATAGAGGCTGTGAATAATGGCTTGTGGGATGACACAGATAAAATTCAACGCATTTTCCAGGGTACCAGGGCAAGGCTGTCGGATGACGACCAGCAGGCACTGGCGAACAAACTGATGGAGGCTTTGAATAATGAGTCTTGGGATATCACAGATCGTTTACAGCAGATTTTTAAAGGCACCTGGACAATACTGCCGAACGACGAAATGAAGGTATTGAGTCACAAACTGATAGAGGCTGTGAATAATGGATCGTGGGAAAACGCATATAATTTGCAAAGCATTATCCAGGGCACCATGACAAAGCTGACGGACGACGACCAGCGGGTACTGATTAATATGTTGATAGAGGCTGTGAATAATGGGTTATGGGAAAGAGCATTTAGTTTGCAAAGCATTATCCAGGGCACCGGGGCAAGGTTGATGGACGATGGCACCATGGTAAGGCTGACGGACGACGCCCAGCGGGCACTGAGTAACAAGATGATAGAGGCTGTGCAAAATGGGGCGTGGGATGACGCAAATAGTTTTCAAGGCATTATGCAGAGCACCGGGGCAAGGCTGATGGACGATGGCACCGTGGCAAGGCTGACGGACCACGATCAGCGGGTACTCAGTGACAAGCTGGTTGAGGCTGTGCTAAAGAGGTTGTGGGATAAGGCAAACAGTTTTCAAGGCATTATCCAGATCACCGGGGTAAGGCTGGCAGACGACGACCAGCGGGCACTGAGTGACATGCGGGTACAGGCTATGTATAACGATTCCTGGGATAGCGCAGATAGAATTCGATGCATTCTGGAGAGCATCGGAGCAAGGCCGATGGACGATGGCAAGGCTGATGCTCGGAGCTCAGCAGGCACTGAGTGACAAGCTGATAGAGGCCTTGGATAATGAGTCTTGGGATAAAGCAGATATTTTCCAGAAGATTATCAAGAGCAGCGGAGCAAGGACGGCGTACAAAGTTCGTGATCTACTGGAATTTAAGCTGTTACGAAGCTTGACGATTATTCAGCTAAGAGAAAAGTTTGGCAGAAATGTGACTGTCATTCGCTGTTGACGGTATAAAACTTAAACGGTTAGCTGCTGGTCGGGACAACGAAAAGCTTGAGGGATTATTAAGTTTCATAGTACTTATTTGGTGCTTAAGCCCTAAAAAGGAGTGAGTATTTTTTAAAGGAGTTTTAATTATGTTTCCTGCACAGTCAAGGATCTTTATTCCGGTTCGACCTTTACCATCAGTATCCCAAAATTCTATCAAAAAATTGGATGTCAAGAATGATAAGGGTGACACTGAGTTCAGTATTGATCTGGATGAAATGCATGCTCGGGCCAGCCAAGAGAGTTATCTGGTTTGGGCAGGAATTGTCAGCGATAAAGCTGATCAAATAAATCATTTTGAAATAACGGTGGCCAGGGGTGAGTCAGTTTTTCTGAAGTTTCAGCCAGTGTCAGGGTTTGATTGCAAGTTTCGTATGACTGCCATCAGGCACCGGGATGTGAAAATATTTCTGGTCAACGACTACACCGATAAGCGAGTGATAAAGGCTTCCAGGATAGTTGGCCAACATGGGCAAGATAAAATATTTGTTCTGGCTGATGAG
Source organism: Endozoicomonas sp. ALD068 (assembly GCF_049310145.1). Classification (NCBI taxonomy): domain Bacteria; kingdom Pseudomonadati; phylum Pseudomonadota; class Gammaproteobacteria; order Oceanospirillales; family Endozoicomonadaceae; genus Endozoicomonas; species Endozoicomonas sp. ALD068. The sequence goes on along the minus strand of NZ_JBLYNU010000004.1, from coordinate 3,059,459 downwards.
GTGCCAGATTACGCTGAAAGATTACGAAGTTTTCACCCCTTGTTACCTTACATCCAAGGCGCTGACGTAAAGGAATTAATAAGCCTTCTGGCACTAAAGGGGTTTTATCTTAAAGATGGTTTTGTCCGCTGTAATGGCTGTGAATACCGTAAAACCTTGAAGGAGTTTACCGATTATATGGACTCCTCAGGGAGTTATCTGGCATCAATGAAATCAATGCTGGCTGTTCTTCAGACCATATTGGGCAAAAGCGATGTTGAACACGATGATGACAATTGTTATCTGGCCAAAACGGATAAGAAAACATTTCTCCGTGTCAGTTACCCGCTAGATCCCAAAGTCGATGGTGGGTACAGTGAACAGGGGCACTACCTTGTCTGCCAGGCTGGTCGCAAAAATTACATCGAGTGCCCAAGCTATACCGAACGGTGGCCATACAAGAAACTGAAAGAAATTTATGCAGAGCATCCGCAAAAGAAGTACCGTGATCGTTTCCTCAATCACGATAGTCAATCTTTTCTGTTTACAACAACGGTTCCAAAATCGGCAATGTTGTCTCAGGATGATTTAATTTATGAGGCTTCGCAGATTAAAACCGATCTTGATGGGTTGCGACAGAAGTATAATGATTTTCAGCGCTTGGTGGATCAGTTATCGGATCATAATCCAGGGTTAGCCAAAGCATTAAATTTGCCTGCGATACAAAGCCTTTTATCCCCTGAAATTGGCATGCTTTTTTCCAGAATCATCTTCAAAATCGGTGAGAAATCGGCCAAAAACCTGTCGTGTCATGATAAACAGGGCTTGCGCCATTTGCTTGATCAATTGCTGACATTTATCGAACATCAAGGTGGTGATGTTGGCGATAAAGGCTTTAAGTGTCTCGGTATATACGCCGACGAAAACGATGCTAAAAAAGCTGCCTGCAGGGAATTTTCAGCACTGTCAGGGCAAAGCGAAATATCACCAATGCAGCAGCAGTGGCAGAAGCTAAAAACAGGGTTTGCCCAGGCTATTACCCCCACAATACTGAGCCCTTTGCTTAAGATACTCACTACCGACGGGATGGGTGATCACGTCATGAGTAAAATCTTTGGCATCAGTGTGGACCCTGTTTCACCGCCTTTGTTGCCAGCCCTTGCATCCCGGATGTCCGTGCGAAGACGCAAGGCATCGTGAGGGACCGCTCATGCATATTCGGGGTCAATTCCGCGAGGAGCCAAGGTCAGCAAGCGGGTCACTGAAAGGTGTCGCTCAGAAAATCAAAAAGGTTTTATTCTCTTTTCACTCGCCAGAGCAAATAGTAAAGAAGAACAAGATTTGGCGGTCCAGCAGTCATTGTTGATATGCAGTCCCGAACCATCGCTCAGTGACACAGCCTGCTAACAGGCTGCAAGCATTATTGTTGTGGATACGAGCGGTAGTTTCCTCATCGTGGTTGTTCTCCAGATCTTAAATGAGAGGGAGTTTGATGCTCTTCCACGGGCAGACCGAAATGGAACTTTCCTGAAGACTGGTGGTCAAAATACCAGGTTTAAACAATTTTGCAGGGAAGTATTAATAATGGATAACTTAAAGCCAGGTAACTCAGTTAATCATTCTCAAAACAGACAGCCTGCTGAAGCGAACGGCAGGTGCTGTATATGTCAGCGCGTGTTTGGCAGAGGCGTGACACTCATTCCATGTTGTAACAATAAAATTCACAGAGATTGTATGCAGAAGTTGTTTCAACATACTCCACTTGAGGCAAGGTCAACCTGCCCGCTATGTAGAAAAAACTTGCCTGAGTTAACAGAAATATTGGGTCCTGAACCCGGTGATCAGGGCACTGGGGCAAGAGGGATGCAAGAAGCCCCCGAAGAACTGAGTTATGAGCTGACAGAGGCTCTGATTAATGGGGATTGGGATGAAGTAGATCGTCTAGTAAGCATTATTCGGGATGCCAAGGTAAGTCTCACGAACGAACCCCGGCAGGTACTGGGTAACATGCTGATAGGGGCCCGGAAACGTTGGGATTGGGGTAGTGTAAGTTGTTTACTGGGCATTATTCAGGACACTGAGACAAGTCTGTTGGACGACGACCAGCAGGTACTGAGCAACATGCTGTTAGAGAGCCTGAAAACCAGGCGTTGGACTGATGCGAATGGTTTGCTACGCATTATCCGTGATGCCAGGGCAAGTGTGACGGACTACGACAGGCAGGAAATGAGTAACATGCTTATAAAGAGCCAGAATTATGGTGATTGTCATGGAGCATCTCGTTTAAAAAGTATTCTGGGCATTATTGAGTGTTCCGAGACAAGTCCGAAGGACGACGCCCGGCGGGAACTCGAAGAAGCACAGGTGGACTTACCCGATTCCTGTAACGAGCCGACGGATACTCATTCCTCACAAACGGCTTCTGCCAGTGTCTCCGACGCGACTACTCAAAGAGCAGAGACAACAACAAATCAGGAAAGGCCGGTTGATACCCTGCTGCCTCAGGGAACACAACAACTCAGTGATCAGGGCACTGGGGCAACGGGGATGCAAGAAGCCCCCGAAGAACTGAGTTATGAGCTGACAGAGGCCCTGATTAATAGGGACTGGGATGAAGTAGATCGTTTAGTAGGCATTATTCGGGATGCCAGGGTAAGTCTCACGAACGGCCTCCAGCAGGTATTGGGTAACATGCTGATAGAGGCCCGGAAGCGTTGGGATTGGGATAGTGTAGGTCGTTTTCTGGGCGTTATTCAGGACACTGAGACAAGTCTGCTGGACGACGACCAGCAGGTACTGAGCAACATGCTGTTAGAGAGCCTGAAAACCAGGCGTTGGACTGATGCGAATGGTTTGCTACGCATTATCCTGGATGCAAGGGCAAGTGTGACGGACTACGTCAGGCAGGAAATGAATAATATGCTGATAAATAGCCAGAATTATGGTGATTGTCATGGCGCATCTTGTTTAGGAAGTATTCTGGGCATTATTGAGTGTTCCGAGACAAGTCCGACGGACGACGCCCAAAAGGCAAAGGCACATGACACCCATAAACAAAAGGCACATGACACCCAAAAACAAAAGGCACATGACACCCATAAACAAAAGGCACATGACACCCAAAAAAATAAGACACCCATTAAATCCCATTAAATAATTAATAAGGCACATGAGGAGGCACATGACACCCATAAAATAAAAATAAATAAGACACCCATTAAATAATTAATAAGGTACATGACACCCAAAAGGAGGCACATGACACCCATAAAATAAAAATAAATAAGACACCCATTAAATAATTAATAAGGTACATGACACCCAAAAGGAGGCACATGACACCCATAAAATAAAAAATATTTGAAACCGGCCAGTTTGATCGATTTAAAGACACCCATTAAATAATTAAGACATCTAAAAACTGTATTCCTAAAAAAGGATCTAAAAACCTATCTTCGAATAGTCTATCAGCGAGCCATACAGAAGCATCCCACGAACAGAGGCTGCTCAGGCCATGATTCAGACAACACAAACTTATTCCAACTTAAAGTCGAGGGGGGATAAAGAGAAAGTGTTTAATTTCTTAACTGACTTCTACGCTAACCTGTCAGGTACAAACGGCTACAGACGTTTAAGCCTTGAAGCCACTTCTGTCCGGCTTCAAGTGCGTAAGCCTTCATCGCCTCCAGACGGCCAACTGCCCGATAAAAACGATTATTCCATTGCATGGTTTTCAGCCACTCATCCGGATCAATGTCCAACCTTTGAAGAATAGGAGGGGTACACGACGGGATGGAACCTTTCTTATCTGTCCTGACAATGCGGCCACTCCAGTCAACCAGTTCCAGATAGTCGTGAAGAAGGTAGGGAAGGGCAACGTCCGTATTCTGACCCTGCAAACAAAAAGGTTTTAGGGTCAGCGGCTGATTTTTAGTCTCGGAATGTGTAACCTGCTCCACCCGTTCCTGAATCGACGTGTACTCTGACTCTTCCGGTGTTTCTAGCTTTCCAGCCCGAATCGGATTCAAGTCAACGTAGGTCATGCAGGTCAGTAACGCTGCTTCGTCCAGCAATGCCTGGCTTTTAAAGCGTCCTTCCCAGAAGCGTCCTTTACACTGGTCTTCTTTATTGGCCTCACGAGCAAGATGTTCATTCAGGCAGCGCATAAACCAGCTGATATCCGTTAAACGACGCCGGTATTCTTCAACATATTCATCGAAACGGGTCAGCTCAGCGCTGTCCAGTTTGTCAGCAGCCAAATGCCTTTGTACAAGTAGTGGACCTGCAAACAAGGTCGTCCAACGATGAAGCACTTCATTCCGTGACCAGCCTCTGGCAGATGACTGATTGATGTGCAAAACCACGTGATAATGATTTGACATGACAGCGTAAGCGCAGACTTCGATAGCAAAGACTGAAACCAGTTCCCGAAGTTTATCCACCACCCATTGGCGGCGATGCTCGTAATTCTTGCCAGTCAGATGGTTCTCTCCACAGAGGTAAGCCTGACGAACACATCTTGCCATGCAGTGGTAGTAAGGAGTTGAGCTGGGATCAATCAGGGTATTGCGAGCTTGGGCCATGAACTCACCTGTCTGGGCAAAAAATCAGTTGTAGGTCAAAAGTAGACTATGTGTATGGTAAAGCAAATTTATGGGTGTCTTTTTTTTTCTTTTTCTTTTTCTTTTTTTCTTGTTGTGGGTGTGTTTGGGTGTCTTTTTTTTTTCTTTTGGTTTTCTTTTTCATGGGTGTCTTTTTTTTTCTTTTCTTTTTTTTTTCTTTTTTCTTTATTTCTTGCTGAACTTGCCTGAAGGCTGATGATCAAAGCTTTCGGTTACAACGACTTTTCCTGATGGGCATAATCTGTGTACACTCGTAGAGAATTGTTACCTACTGATAACCAGGCAGCTGTGGTCCTGATAGCTACGAACTAAGGAAAAGATGCGTCTTAAATCGATCAAACTGGCCGGTTTCAAATCCTTCGTGGATCCCACAACGGTTCATTTTCCCTCCAATATGTGCGGTGTCGTTGGTCCCAACGGCTGCGGCAAGTCCAATATTATTGACGCCGTGCGCTGGGTTATGGGGGAATCTTCTGCCAAGCACCTTCGTGGTGAATCCATGACCGACGTTATCTTCAAGGGCTCCAATAGTCGCAAGCCTTCAGCAAAGGCGACGGTAGAGTTGATCTTTGATAACAACGAAGGTCGGGTCACTGGCGAATTTGCTGCCTACAGCGAGATTTCAGTTCGCAGGATGCTCACCTCGGAAGCCAAGAACTTTTACTTCCTCAATGGCAACAAGTGTCGCCGGAAAGATGTTATGGATATCTTTCTGGGAACCGGCCTGGGTCCGCGCAGTTACTCCATCATCAGTCAGGGTATCGTTTCCACGCTGATTGAGTCCAAGCCGGAAGAGCTCAGAGTCTTTATTGAGGAAGCTGCCGGTATCTCCAAGTACAAGGAGCGCCGCCGTGAGACAGAAAACCGCATTCGCCGAACCAATGAAAACCTTGAAAGACTGACTGACCTGCGTGAGGAGCTGGGGCGTCGTCTCGGGCATTTGCAGAGACAGGCCGAGGCGGCAGAAAAGTACAAAGAATACAAGGCCGATGAACGACTGAAAAAAGCCCAGCTTCAGGCCCTGCGCTGGCACGGCATCGATGAAAAGGTCAGGAATCAGGAACATGTGATTTCCGAGCTGGAAGTCCAGCTGGAAGCTGCCGTCAGTGAACAGCGCTCTTCCGACGCCGGGATGGAAAAAGACCGCGCCCAGCAAATGGAGCTGAGTGATCATTTCCATGAAACCCAGGCCAGGTATTATGGCACGGGCAATGAAATCACCCGGATTGAGCAGACGCTTCGCCACAAAGAAGAGCGCGCCAAAGAACTGAGCCACGACCTGCAACAGCTTGAACAAAGCTGGCAGGAAGCCCGTGAACAGATGGCTGAAGATCAGTCTCAGCTGGAAATTCTGGAAGCAGAAAAATTGCAGATTGAGCCTGAGCTGGAGATGCTTCAGGAGCAGGAGTACCAGTCCGGTGACTCCCTTGCCCAGGTGGAAGCGGAAGTGCATCGTGTGCAACAGGAATGGGATCAGTTTAATCAACGCTCCCATGAGCCTCAGAAGGCGGCTGAAGTAGAACAGTCCAGGATTCAACATGCTGAAACCGTACTGGAGCGTTTGCAGGAGCGTGAACAGCGTCTGCGTGAAGAGAGCAGCAGTCTTGGCGGTGGTGAAGACATTGAAGAGATGGAATTGCTCTCCGAAAAGCTGACCGAGTTGGAGCTGACTCGCGAAAATCACGAACTGAAACTGGAAGAGGTTACCTCAGACATAGAGGAAACCCGCCTTCAATTTGATCAGTCACAGGAAGATCGTGACAGCCATCGCAATGAGCTGAGTATGATCAGAGGGCGTCATGCTTCTCTGGAAGCTCTGCAGCAGGCGGCTATGGGGCAGGACACCGAGGTCATGGTCTGGTTGCAGCAGCATGGACTGGCATCGGCACCCAGGCTGGCCGAAAAACTGCAGGTGGAGTCAGGCTGGGAACTGGCCGTTGAAACCGTTCTTGGAGAAAGCCTGCAGGCACTCTGTGTGGATGATCTGGACCCTGTTGCAGGGTTTTTGAATTCTCTGGAACAGGGCACAGCGGTTTTGCTGGATGCTTCTGCCCATCAGGTCACTGAGAGTGGCAAAGGGGGACTGGATAGCCTGGCCAGCAAAGTACAGTCAGGCAGTGAGGCCAAAGGGTTATTGGCAGGCATTTATGTCACTGATTCACTGGAAGCGGCTCTATCTGCTCGAGCTTCCCTGCAGGCTCACGAATCCATCGTCACGAGAGAGGGTATCTGGCTGTCCAGAAACTGGCTTAGAGTTTGTCGTGAAACAGACAATCACTCCGGTGTTCTGGCCCGTCAGCAGGAGCTTGAAGAGCTTGGCAGCCGGATGGGATCTTTGGAAGCGCTTAGCCTGCAGGTAGAAGAACGTCTGGCTGATGCCAGAACTCTGGCCGAGCAGCTGGAAACCCGCCGACAGCAGACTCAACACCAGATCACTGAGCTTAACCGAACCCAGGGTGAGGTCAGAGCGGATCTCGGTGCCCGAAAAGTCAGGCTCGAGCAGTTTTCAGAAAGACGTACCCGACTTCAGCACGAGATTGCTGAATGTCAGGAGCTCAGTCAGGCTGAACAGGAAAGTATCGGAGAGTCTCGTTTGCGACTTCAGGACGCTCTGGATCGAATGGAAATGGACAGTGGTCTGAAAGAGGATTTGCTGGAAAAAAGAGAGAAGGGCCGGGAGAAGCTGGAACAGTTGCGGCAGACTTCCCGTCAGGATAAGGATCGTCTGCATCAGCTGGCCTTGAGGCAGCAAACCATCAACAGTCAGGCGGAATCCCTGCGGGCAGCTATCGAGCGACTCAGCCAGCAATCCACAAAGCTGCGGGAGCGCCGGGAGTTGCTTCAGGCGTCACTGTCAGAGTACCATTCTCCTGAAGGAGAGTTGCAGGAACAGCTGGAGATTCTTCTGGCCAGAAGGCTGGAAGAAGAGGAAGCCATGCAGAAGGCTCGCAGCGAACTGGAAGACGTTGAACAACGACTGCAACAAATGGAAAGGAGCCGACAGTCAGCTGAGCAAAAAGCCCAGACGGCCCGTTCAAGACTTGAGAAATTAAGAATGGACTGGCAAGGCATGCAGGTCCGGCGTACGACCTTGTCGGATCAATTGCGGGAAGACCAGTTTGATCTGGATACCGTTCTGGCCAACATGCCGGAAGAAGCCACCGAGAAAACCTGGGAGCAGGAGCTGGAAAGACTGCAGGCGCGGATTGAAAGGCTGGGAGCGATCAACCTGGCAGCGATCGAAGAATACGAAACCCAGTCGGAACGCAAAACCTATCTGGATGCACAGAACCAGGATCTGGAGTCCGCACTGGAAACATTGGAAAATGCTATCCGCAAAATCGACCGGGAGACCCGCCAGCGTTTTAAAGTGACCTTTGATAAGGTCAATTCCGGTTTGCAGGAGCTGTTCCCCAGAGTCTTTGGCGGTGGCCGGGCATATCTGCAGTTGACCGGTGAAGATTTGCTGGATACCGGGGTGGCGATTATGGCGCAACCACCGGGTAAGAAGAACAGTACCATTCATTTGCTGTCTGGTGGTGAAAAAGCGCTGACGGCGATTGCCCTGGTTTTTGCCATCTTCCAGTTGAACCCCTCACCCTTCTGTATGCTTGATGAGGTGGATGCGCCATTGGATGATGCCAATGTGGGCCGTTACGCCAAAATGGTTTCGGAAATGAGTGACAAGGTTCAGTTCATCTATATCACTCACAACAAGATCGCCATGCAGGCAGCGAATCAACTCGTGGGTGTAACGATGCAGGAACCCGGTGTCTCCAGGCCCGTATCTGTGGATGTGGAAGAGGCCGCAGCCATGGCAGAACTCTGAGTCTCGGGAACAGTCTTTACAGGCTGTTTTCTAATATATTGGTTTGTTATTCGTTGTTAAGATTCGGAAATTTGTTGCTGTGCAACCCTCTTGTGAATGGTGAACTGTTTACAGAGTTGCACTGGCGGCTGGAAAAAGTTATCACTATTCAGGTGCCTGCCCATTTGGCCAGGTGCCTGAAGAAGATTGTTAATGATATCCGTGGTCTGCGCTTGAAGGGACAACAAATACTCGCCAGAATAGGGCTTCAGGTCAGAGCGATTCGTTTGTCCTGATTCTGGCACTTTCCGAACAGCGATGTGAAAGTAACGATCAAGGACGTGTTTCAGCAGCAGTCTTGGACAATAGTCATAGACAACGGTCTGATTACAAGATTTTTTGCTGTAATATAGTAGCACATTTTACTGATTTACAATTTTCAGATTTTTTTGCGTTTTCGGGTTGTTGATTTTCAGGCAGCAACAATCCATTGGGTAAGCAGGCGGCATGGACATGAGTTTACGAGATTGGTTGGTAGTAATCGGAATCGTCGTCATTATTGGCGTTCTGGCTGATGGATACCGCCGTATGCGTCTGGCTAGAAAAAGAGCGTCAGAACTGTCTTTCGGTCTTGAAGATGTAAAAGGTAACGAAGACGAATTTGGTAGTGAATTGCCCAATGGTGGAGCCAGAAAGTCTGAGGGAAGCCCCCAGAAGCTGGAAACAGTCAAGGGCTGGGTACGTTCGGAAGAATCATCCCATTTGCCTGTAAGGGAGCGAATCGAGCCGGAAATATCCAGTCTTGAATCAGAAATAGTAGCGCCTGCCAGGCCAGTGACATCGGTGCAGGCGCAGCCTGTCGAAGCGCCAGAGGTTCAGAAAGCGTCGGAACCCTTACCCGTCCTGACCCAGGTGGATGATGTCTCGGAAGTGCTTTCTGCAGGGCCCGGAGCTGGAGTTGAAGAGCCCACTCCAGAGATTGAAAAACCAGCCCCCGGAGTTGAAGAGCGCACACCTGTGCAGGAAAGCTTTACTTTGACGCCCGGGTTTGTTGAAGAACTCCAGGTGGCTGTCCCACCTGTTACAACGACCAAACCTGCAAGAGCGGAAAAAAGTCACCGTCCTGTCAATCAGGAAAAACTGGCGGATCGTCCTGCTGCCAGTGAAGTTCTGGTCATCAATCTGCTGGCTAAAGGAGGCGAAAAGTTTAACGGAGCAAGGTTGCTCCAAAGCCTGCTGGCTTCGGGCATGCGCTATGGTGATATGTCGATCTTTCATCGTTATGCCAACAAAGATGGAACCGGGCAGATTCTGTTCAGCATGGCAAACGGGGTAGAGCCGGGCACTTTTGACATCGGCAAACTGGAATCGACTGATACACCGGCAGTCAGTATCTTTATGGGATTGCCGGGGCCCCGTGAGCCACTCAAATCGTTTATGCTGATGGAAGAAACGGTTCGTCAGTTAGCACTGGATCTGGGTGGAGAGCTAAAAGACGAGCACTTCAGTGTACTGACTCAACAGACGCTGGAGCACTATCGTCAACGCATTCGTGATTTCGAAAGAAAACAGTTAACCCAGAAGATGGTTGACTGATTTCTTTCTAGCCTTCATCAATCCAAATCCTCTCCCGGACTGAGGGTCGCAAAACTCCAACATCTCGTTTCCTCGCGATCAGGCTCCTTCGACGTCGGCGAGGGAACCAGAGACGGCTTCGTACCTCCCGGGAATTGTCAGTTTAATAGCTCAAGGCTGTTTACAATCACTTCAGGCCGCTTAAGTAACAGAATCATGACCCAGACTAAGCTCTCTCTCAAGGAAGCCGAACAACAAGCTCAGAAGCTGCGAGAACAGATTGATGATCATAACTATCGTTATTATGTAATCGACGATCCCGTCATTGCCGACGCCAGTTATGATCGCCTGATGCAACAGCTGAAGTCCATCGAAGCGGACTTTCCGGAGCTGGTCACACCTGAATCACCCACCCAGCGTGTGGGCGCCGCACCTCTGTCGGCGTTTGGACAGATTCGTCATGAACTGCCCATGTTGTCACTGGATAACGCTTTTAACCAGGATGATCTCGATGACTTTGACCGCAGGGTACGGGAGCGTCTGGGCACTGGTTCAGTGGTGGAATATGCCTGCGAACCCAAGCTGGACGGCATTGCGGTCAGCCTTCTGTACGAGAGGGGTTCACTGGTGCGAGGTGCTACCCGGGGGGATGGCAGGACCGGTGAAGATATCACTCTGAATGTGCGCACCATCGTTTCTATTCCTCTGAAGTTGCTGGGCGATGGTTGGCCTGATCGTCTGGAAGTCCGTGGTGAAATCTTTATGCCCAGGGAAGGTTTTGAAAGACTCAATCAGAGAGCTAAAGCCAGGGATGAAAAAGTGTTTGTCAATCCACGTAATGCAGCAGCGGGCAGTCTGAGGCAGCTTGACTCAAAAATAACGGCGAAAAGACCCCTGGAGATTTATTGTTATGGTGCCGGCATTGTTGAAGGGGGTGAGTTACCAGACAGACATGCCGATATTCTTGAGTGTTTTAGAACCTGGGGCCTGCGGGTAAACCCTGAACTGCGCGTAGTGAAAGGGGCTGCTGCCTGCGCTGAATATTTCTCCAGAATGGAAGACAAGCGCGAAGCCTTGCCCTACGAAATTGATGGTATCGTTTACAAGGTCAACAGTCTGGCCCAGCAGGAACAACTGGGGTTTGTCGCCCGTGCTCCCCGCTGGGCCATTGCTCGCAAGTTTCCCGCCCAGGAAGAAATGACCATTCTGAAAGAGGTCGAGTTCCAGGTGGGAAGAACCGGTGCCATTACCCCGGTTGCCAGACTCGAGCCGGTGTTTGTGGGTGGGGTCACCGTCAGCAATGCAACCCTTCATAATATGGCCGAGGTAGCACGTCTGGGGCTGAAAATCGGTGATACCGTTGTGATTCACCGTGCCGGGGATGTGATTCCGAAGGTGGTTCGGGTCATTCCCGACCGAAGACCGGATGATGCCAGAGATATTGAGTTGCCTGAACACTGCCCGGTTTGTCATTCAGACGTTGAAAGAGATGAAGACGAAGCAGCAGCCCGATGCACCGGCGGTCTTTATTGTTCCGCCCAGCGTAAGGAAGCTATCAAGCACTTTGCTTCCAGAAAAGCCATGGATATCGATGGCCTGGGTGATAAGCTGGTGGAGCAGTTTGTCGACAAAGGTCTTGTGAATACTGTCGCTGATCTCCACAAGCTCGGAGTAGAGCCTGTTGCATCCCTGGAGCGCATGGGTAAGAAATCAGCCACTAACCTGATCAATGCTCTGAAGGTTAGTCAGAAAACGACACTGGCCAGATTTATCTACAGCCTCGGCATTCGTGAGGTAGGTGAAGCGACTGCCCAGAGTCTGGTGGCTCATTATCGTGATCTTGAGGCGATCAGGTCAGCGACCCTTGAGCAGTTACAGGAAGTGGATGACGTTGGCCCGGTCGTTGCCGCTCATATTGAAAAGTTTTTTAAGCAGGAACATAATCTTGAAGTGATTGATGAACTGCTGAAGGTTGGGGTGCACTGGGAAGAAGAAGCCGAACCGGAAGCCGACGTGGTTCAACCACTGGCAGGTGAGGTTTGGGTGCTGACAGGTTCCCTGCTCACTATGACCCGTGATGAAGGCAAGGCTGTATTACAGAAGCTGGGAGCCAAAGTCACCGGCTCTGTTTCAGCAAAAACCACGGCGTTACTGGCCGGAGAAAAGGCAGGATCCAAGCTGACTAAAGCTCAAAATCTCGGCGTTCGTGTCGTCACAGAAGATGAGTTTGCTCATTTGCTGAAGGAATGGGGAGTTTGATAAGTGAAACGAAGGTTGGCACTGATCGTAACCATAGCCGGATTTCTTTTGCTGACCGGCTGTGCCACCAGTACAACACCACCTGCCAACCCTCATAACCTCTGTAGTATTTTTAAAGAAAAGCGTAGCTGGTATCGCCATGCTAAAAAAGCCAATGAAAAATGGGGGACTCCCATCCAGGTCATGATGGCTATTATGTATCAGGAGTCCGCTTATCGTCATGATGTAAGGCCCCCCAGACCCCGTTTCCTGTTCATACCACTGCCCAGAAGTTCATCGGCCTACGGCTATGCCCAGGCCCTGGACGGCACCTGGGAGATGTATCTGAAAGAGAATGGTGGCTGGTTCAAGGCGCGGGATGACTTTGAGGATGCCATTGATTTTATTGGCTGGTATACCCATAAAACGCGTACTATCAATGGTGTCTCTCTGTGGCATACCGATCTGCTGTACCTGAATTACCATGAGGGTTGGGGCGGCTACAAACGGGGTAGTCACAAGAAAAAAACCTGGCTGTTGAATACCTCTAAAAAAGTGCACAGCCGAGCCTCAAACTACGGTGCCCAGCTTCGACGTTGCCGTCTTTGAGCAAGAAGCCTCCAAGGATTCAGCGACTGATCGCAGTTCGGGACGTTATCGTCATTTTCGCTTTCTTCAAGAGATCATCAAAGGCCTCTGAATGACTTTCATCCCGAAAAATAGCGCCAGTTAAACGGGTCGCTGAATGGTAATGATCTTACCCAGCGCAGCGTAATCATTACCACCCAGTCGAGAAATGGGATCTACCTGAGTTGCATCAATGACCAGCCGTTCGCCTTTAGATGCGACTTTCTCCGACAGATACGCTTGTTTGATTTCGCCGAATACAAGTCCCTGTTTGTTCTTGCCGATTTCCTGATACTCATAGAGTTGGCAGTACAAAGCGATATCACATTCAGATAAGCGAGGCAGTGATTGTTGCCAATCATTGTTGGTTGTCAGATGAATACGCTCTAATTCAGATTGGCCATAGTCCAGCGTTCGAGCTGTCTCAGTCATTTCTTCTGCTAATGAGGAAGGTGCAATATGAACAACAAACGATCTGCTACGCAAAATATTGCGACGTGTGTCTTTTATTTCGCCAGAGGGCTTACTTCCGACAGAAAACATAATCAGCGGTGGGTTACTGCTGATTGCGGTAAAAAATGAAAACGGTGCCAGATTAAAATCGCCCTCTTCATTGGCAGTGAGCACCCAGGCCACAGGCCGGGGAATCACAGTTTGGGTCAATAAGTGATAGGCTTGTGTATCAGACATTTCTTCTACGTTAAGGTGCATAACACGCTTCCCTGGAAAAATCAGCTCTCTGTTTTTGCAAGCTGTTTCTTATACTTTTCAATCGAATTCGGGCTTTGGTGGCCCCGGGGGCTTTTGAGGTTTTGTTCGCAGGCTTGAGAAAGGTTCACAGACCCGTATCATTGCAGTTCCCACAAGCCCTGATACGAATCTTTTATGCCCCGCCTCATGCTCTGTGACAAGCACTGGTTGAAGCTTCAGCCAATTCTCAAACAAGCCCGTATAAATAACAAGCCTGATCGTATGCTTTATCTCATTCGTATAGGTATTCCATGGCGTGACCTCCTGTGAGTTTGGAAAGCGGAATACCGTTTTCCAGAAGTTTAACGACCGTCTGCCAGGGGAAAATGGTTGAAGGTGTTTAAGTGGACACCGTGCGGGCCTCGTCGGCCTCAGAGCTCGTGTTGTAGGAAACAACAGTCACCGAGGGGCAGACTCATAAATCAAAAATAACTGACCATCAAGACTGAATAGCTGACCATCAAGGCTGTCCAGTCCACTCAAAGGATTGATCATGGAACCATTGATAGACCTCCAGGTATTGAAAACCTGGCAGACTTTCGCTGAAGTGGGCGTTACTATGGCACCGGTTGAATCCGCAGTGCCTTTACACTCTCCTGCCAATGGTAGTGGATCAACGGCTTTCAAGCCGTATTGTTGTGGTCGCCACCACCATGAAGGTGGATATTGTCGCCACGGATTGACCGCCTTGAGATGGTTACAGGCCAGTGCCAGTTTAATGTGTCCTTCGATACCTATAGCTGTATTTTTTGAGCGTATCCGATTGCCTGCCAGATTAAAAAGAGGAGGTACCAAGTTGACTTTAGTATCATAACTACCTCTGAGAAGGAAACCATCTCTAAAACGAGCTAATCCTGTTGGAAGAGGTTTCTTGCCCAGAGTATTGTTGTTGATATCAACAATGTTTCTGAAAATATCCATACTGCTCCCTGCCGGTAGGTAAAAGTCACCCGCGTGTGCCATCTCGCCCTTGAATGTATTTCCAATAACAGCGATCTTCTGTAACTGCTGCGTACCGGCATAATAAATATCTATCCCTTTGGGAACAATATCCCTCCCGTCGTAGAGTATGGATTTACCTATCATGATGTTAGTGGCAAACCGCAGGCCCGAACTCTGGTTCACCGATGCATCAAGGGGTCCTGCGCAAGAGAAGTAAAGTCCGGCCCGTCTGACAGACACATGGAACAGGTTATTTTCTACAATCAGTTTCCGGTTATAACAACCAGCATAAATAATAGAAAAAGCCCCCACATTGTTATCAGGTCCAACGGGCTGGAAAGTAACATGCCTTATGTGACTGTCTCTGGTTTTATCGAAATCGTGCATGTCATCAATTAAGACCATAGATAGATCTCTAAAACCTGCATCAACTCTGATAACTATTTCAAAACCATCGTCTGCTGCACCAATGATGTCCTGACCGTTCTTCAAAACTATTGCTTTATCAATAAGATACTCAACCTGGGTTTTATCCACCGGAGGGAGAGAGGATGTAGAAGTAGATGGCGCAGTAGACAGAGTCTCGGAAGAGAGCAGTATAACAGTGTCTTCAGGAATCCGTTTGATCGTCTCACTCAGATCTTCTGTCTCCCCTGTCGGATCAGCAGTGAGAACAATACACTGTCGTCCACTAAAAAGTTTGCTGTACTGGTTCAGCCGCTGAATAACCCCCGTCGTTAGTCCCGTAAGAGAGTCACACAATACTGTCGGCAGAGGAGAATAGGGTGCTGTAGAAGAAGAGGTTGTGGCTGGAGAAGAGTTGACGTTTGGAGATTGAGTCGTCCGGGCTTCTGCAAACAAAGCCATCAACAGGAGTAAAGGGACGACTAATCGGGCTAATAAATAGTGTTTCAGCGTGATCATGCTCAGGACCCCTTGAAGCAATCGAGAAGAAGTCTAGTCTCTGTATTTATACTTATCCATCAAAAAAATTGTTCCGTTCAGTGCTGTAAAAACTTTTCAGAATTTAATAAAAAAAACCTCTCCATTGGCAACGTTTACACATTGATTTTAATCACAGGTCTCAGGGTAAATATTAAGCCCCACCCACAGCACAAAAACCTAATCTTGTTCGTCCTGAATAACCATCTCGTGCAGGGTGTTCACGTTTGGCATTCCGGGGAGCATTTGGATTGAAAGGCAGAGACGAGGCATGGGGCTTGATAGACGTTGATCCAGCCGCTTCCCACAGATGTTCGAATGTGTTTGCTAAGCGTTATCAACTGGGATTTGCTTCCGTGAGCACATGGTCTTCGGCAGGCTTTGATGTTGCCTGTCATTCTGATTTGCCGACTTCCAAAGCCACTCAGGATAAAACACCGGTATCCTGCGATATTTCTGATGTCAGGGGCTAAGTACCTGGCCAGTTGGTTTCGCATATTCTGGTGAGTGGATTTTTTCATCCTTCAAGGCGCAACGACGGGCGCGTAGCCACAGCTACGCAACCAGAGTTGGAACGCAGAAGGATGGAAAAAGCCGCCGTCCAGAATATGCGAAACCAACTGGTTAGGTACTTATGGCTATGAATAATATTGGCACAGCAGGATTAACCTCAGGTCAGAAGCCAAGTACCCAGCAGTCAGCAGTCAGCAGTCCAGCCGCTACCCAAAATGTGGCAGTGGATTGAGTGGAAAGAGATTCTATACTCTGTTGACACATTAAGCTCGATCGTGGTTTGGCACAAAGCTCTTTGCAAGTCGGTAATATGAATTTTTAAAGCAGTGTCACCGGCTTCCTGATATAAACATTCCAAAAGCATGAGGCTCATTTCCTACTGTTGAAGACATTGCCTTTATTTATGAAGACATTAAATGGGATTATCGTGGTAAGGATTCATCTGTTGTGACTTTAAAATATCAGACAGAGTACAGTTATGAATATTTCCAGATACAGTTTGGTCATCACTTTATTGTCAATAATTTATGCCTTACCCTGTCATGTCTACGCCACAGATGCGCCAGCAGGCAGCCCCACAGATGCTCCAACAGGCAATTCCACAGATGCGCCAACAGGCAGTCCCACAGATGCTCCAACAGGTAGTCTCACAGATACGGATGTTTCAAGATGCTCTGAATTAGCCAGCGAAGTAGATAAGAAGGTGTGTGACTATCATTTGTCGGCTTTTGAGGCTCTGATCAGGGAAAAAAACGATCAGATATCTCCAACAACATCATACTCAACGGCTTCACCTAGTGCTTCTCCAATTCCCGAAACGGTCAATATAAAAAAAATATCGGCTACGACAAGGCTGGATAAAGAGGTTTTCGAAACCAGCTTTCCAACATTGTTTATCTTTGATGCGCAATCACCCGGACAGGAACACCCCGCCGTTTATGAATTGCCATTGACTGTGCCCGTTAGTGGCGACGGTCTCAGGGGAGTAAAGAGTTTTCAGTTGCCTGATAACTCCGCTTTTGTGGGGAACAGTGAAGATATTCGGCCAGAGTTCGTAATTGAGGGAGGCATACAAAATCATTTTGTGATGTCGGCACCCAATAATGATGCTGTCTACTATCTGGCGAATATCGAAATTGATTCCAGAAATCCTCTGGACAGGGGCAGTTCTTCAGTGACGGCTGCCTTAGACTCCACCGGTAAAGAGATTCATAAACCTTTTGGCGTTCTTGAACTGAAAGGTGCGGGTATTTTTGTTGCAGACAACATCAAGGTGGTACTGGATCCGGCGGATTATCGTAAGACTCTCCAACCAGTAAAGCTGGGATGTACAAATTTTGCTGATGGAAGAGGAACAGAAGAGACTTTCGTCTATCGATTTATGAACTCTGAATTTGATCTACTGCAAGGCTTAAAAAAAACAAAATATGGTTTACACGCTGCAGTAACTGTTTCCTGTTATCAAAAAACAGGGCAAGTGCAGTTGACCATGAGAAACACCAAAACTGTTATATTTGTACCCCCTGGAGATCCAATATCCCCTTATGCACCAGGCAGTGGTAAGTTGTTCTCTATTGACTTATGGCCAAGAGACAACATTATGCGCTTTGTCGGTTCTTCCTGTAACAGTGTCGTTGATCAGTTTGACAATGATCTATCCATTAGCTCAGCTGATCCATCGTATCGCGATCTGTATATGGGTGACATCTATACCAGTTTCTGTACAGAGATTAATATGATTCAGGGAGCCTTTGGATTAAAAGACAGAGAACTGGCATGGGGTTGGATATTAACTGATTACAACAGTAATTATGGCTGTAATCCTGCAGTGAAAAAAACTTATCGACCAAGGTATGCTTCATTGAGCGAATGGTCTAAAGCAGGTGTTGAAGTTACAGCTAATTGCACAATGCCAACATCTACTTCTATAACCCGGGTGCCCTACGCTATTGTTGGTGCCGATGCTCTGGAAAAGAATGATGCCAGTGCGGCAGGATTAACCCCGGGGCAAATAGCAGGCATAGGACTTGCCGCTGTTTTTGTGGACCAAGTCATTACTCAGGGCTGGTTCTACCTTTCACACCAGATCAGGCAAGACTGGATTAGACATACCAGTCAGGCGTTAGCCGCTACATTGGGGGTGGGGCTGCCGGTAATCCAGTTGATGCCAAAATGCATCAGTCGGTTGAGAGGTAGGAGTGCAGTGCACACTCTATTGACAGAAGAGAAGCAGCCATAGTTTGTTGCTAGCCCCCTGTAAGTCGGTAATCTGGATTAGCGTAAATCGCCGTAAACCATCGCCCTTTCAGGGCGGTGATATAAGGCGTGAAGGCCGAGCCGCGCAGGCCGAGCCGCGCAGGCCGAGCCGCACAGGTGCAGAGCCTTCTGCTTGCGTGTTTGTGCAACCGAGGGGTACCCGGTTACTGCTGATGGAGACTTCTGCGTGGGAATGCATACCTCCACTGAAAAGCAGACTCTACACCGTGAGATAGTTATGGGTTCCCACGCTGGGACCCACAGGGCCTGAAAGCATGGGAACCAGAGTTTTGCGACATCCTCGACAAAGCGGGAGTGTCACCCTTTATTTATGAAATATCCGGTCTAGGAGGCCGACCGAGAATAGCGCCCGTAGCGAGGACGGCAGAAAATTGAGGATGAAAATTCGGTTTTGTGAGGAGAATAGCGAGCTATTTGACGAACAAAAGCGGATTTTCAGACCAATTTGCTGCCGCCGCAGTAGGGCAGTCTATTCTCGGTCGGCCTCCTAGGAGCCTGACCGAGAACAGCGCAACCAGACCAACAGAAGTTTTCCCAAATCTTAAAATGAGCAAAAAATATCCAATTATTAGTGGGATTTTGCTCATTTTTGCATATTTATGCCTTCTCACAGCCTCTATGCTGCCTTTTTAGCCTCTTTCAAATCTTCAAGACGGATTGACCTCGTGGAAGCCGCTTTTACAAATTTTTTGATATTATGCGCAGTGCATACCAGTGAAAATTCCGCTGAAACTTTTTCTTTGCTGCGGAGACTGAACCCTCGGAAACCAGATTCTTTTATCTGTCCAAATGGTGGCTCCGCAATAACTTTACGACGCTCATATATGGCTTTCGCACCGGCTGTCTCCATTTTCTTATTCATAGCCTGACGTGCTTTTTCAAACTTATCGGTACGGATAACCCTGCCAGCCTCTTTCTTTGAATCACTGCAATTCCGACGATAAGGGCATTCCCTGCATACCGTCTTGTTTGCCCGGTAGCTTTTTCTTTTGCTTTTGCTGGCCGGGTTCGTTACCAGCTTTTCCCCTGCCGGACAGATAAATACATCAGCTTCGGAATCATACGCAAAATCCGCTTTGACAAACTTCCTGTCAGAGCTTTCAAGGTCGTCAGCGGCAGGCTTCTCCGCCTTGTCGGTTGCGATATAGGCATCAATCTCATGTCGCTCGACTGTATGTAAGTTTGACCCTGAAAAGTAACCATTATCCATACTCCACTTATCTACAGCCGCGCCATCAGTGGCTCCTGATAATGCCCTCAGCGCCGGCTCCACTTCCTGTACATCGTTGGCGTGTTGGCTGACATGCTGGCCAACAATGATCTGGTTATCGGAATCAACTGTAATTTGAGCATTGTAGCTGTACTCACAATACCCCTTCTTGCTCATCACGCGGGCATCGTGATCTGCAAAACTGATCTGCTTTTTGTCGTCTATTGGTTTGTCTGGATTTAAAGCTTTTTCACGTTCTTCAAGTGCTTTCTTGGCCTCTTTGATTTTTTTCAGGCGCTCTTCTTTAAACTGGAGGTCTTCAGGAATGCTGTAACCATTGGTTGCTTTGTAGGCGTCATCTTCTTCCTGATCACACTGACTGGCTTTTTTGATCAGCTCATCCACTTCGGCACTGAGTTCTGCCTCTTTCGCTTTGAGCCTCCCGTAGCTCATGGCCTTGTGTTTTGAGCTGTTGGCTTTGAACTTGGAGCCGTCCAGGCTGATATGACCCAGTGATGCCATTTTGAGTTCAATGGCCAGTTTGACTGACTGTTTGAAGCAGTCATGGAAAAACGACAGATTATCCTTACGAAAGTCACCAAGAACCCTGAAATTCGGGCAGTTCATTTGTGAGATATACATGAACGCCAAGTCTTGTCGACACCGTCGCTCAATCTCACGGGAACTGAAAACACCATGGCTGTATGCGTAGATCAGAATAGCGACAATGAGCTTTGGAGGGTATGCGTGCTGACCAAGGTGGTGATATTTTTTTTCGACTTCAGACGTATTAATGTTCTGAAAAATGCTTTCATAAATAAAACAATCATGATCTTTGGGAAGCAAATCGAAAACGTTGGTTGGGAACAGCAGATGCTGATCAAACTCAACAGGACTGTCCTTAAACTTTGGTGGTGGTGACATTTGGCATAATCAGAGTTGGTTTAAGGCTTATCATAACAGATAAGCCTATTCTCGGTCAGGCTCCTAGGAGCCTGACCGAGAATAGCGCAACCAGACCAACAGAAGTTTTCCCAAATCTTAAAATGAGCAAAAAATATCCAATTATTAGTGGGATTTTGCTCATTTTTGCATATTTATGCCTTCTCACAGCCTCTATGCTGCCTTTTTAGCCTCTTTCAAATCTTCAAGACGGATTGACCTCGTGGAAGCCGCTTTTACAAATTTTTTGATATTATGCGCAGTGCATACCAGTGAAAATTCCGCTGAAACTTTTTCTTTGCTGCGGAGACTGAACCCTCGGAAACCAGATTCTTTTATCTGTCCAAATGGTGGCTCCGCAATAACTTTACGACGCTCATATATGGCTTTCGCACCGGCTGTCTCCATTTTCTTATTCATAGCCTGACGTGCTTTTTCAAACTTATCGGTACGGATAACCCTGCCAGCCTCTTTCTTTGAATCACTGCAATTCCGACGATAAGGGCATTCCCTGCATACCGTCTTGTTTGCCCGGTAGCTTTTTCTTTTGCTTTTGCTGGCCGGGTTCGTTACCAGCTTTTCCCCTGCCGGACAGATAAATACATCAGCTTCGGAATCATACGCAAAATCCGCTTTGACAAACTTCCTGTCAGAGCTTTCAAGGTCGTCAGCGGCAGGCTTCTCCGCCTTGTCGGTTGCGATATAGGCATCAATCTCATGTCGCTCGACTGTATGTAAGTTTGACCCTGAGAAGTAACCATTATCCATACTCCACTTATCTACAGCCGCGCCATCAGTGGCTCCTGATAATGCCCTCAGCGCCGGCTCCACTTCCTGTACATCGTTGGCGTGTTGGCTGACATGCTGGCCAACAATGATCTGGTTATCGGAATCAACTGTAATTTGAGCATTGTAGCTGTACTCACAATACCCCTTCTTGCTCATCACGCGGGCATCGTGATCTGCAAAACTGATCTGCTTTTTGTCGTCTATTGGTTTGTCTGGATTTAAAGCTTTTTCACGTTCTTCAAGTGCTTTCTTGGCCTCTTTGATTTTTTTCAGGCGCTCTTCTTTAAACTGGAGGTCTTCAGGAATGCTGTAACCATTGGTTGCTTTGTAGGCGTCATCTTCTTCCTGATCACACTGACTGGCTTTTTTGATCAGCTCATCCACTTCGGCACTGAGTTCTGCCTCTTTCGCTTTGAGCCTCCCGTAGCTCATGGCCTTGTGTTTTGAGCTGTTGGCTTTGAACTTGGAGCCGTCCAGGCTGATATGACCCAGTGATGCCATTTTGAGTTCAATGGCCAGTTTGACTGACTGTTTGAAGCAGTCATGGAAAAACGACAGATTATCCTTACGAAAGTCACCAAGAACCCTGAAATTCGGGCAGTTCATTTGTGAGATATACATGAACGCCAAGTCTTGTCGACACCGTCGCTCAATCTCACGGGAACTGAAAACACCATGGCTGTATGCGTAGATCAGAATAGCGACAATGAGCTTTGGAGGGTATGCGTGCTGACCAAGGTGGTGATATTTTTTTTCGACTTCAGACGTATTAATGTTCTGAAAAATGCTTTCATAAATAAAACAATCATGATCTTTGGGAAGCAAATCGAAAACGTTGGTTGGGAACAGCAGATGCTGATCAAACTCAACAGGACTGTCCTTAAACTTTGGTGGTGGTGACATTTGGCATAATCAGAGTTGGTTTAAGGCTTATCATAACAGATAAGCCTATTCTCGGTCAGGCTCCTAGCAGCCTGTCGGACTTAAGACTGTCCTACTGCGGTTGCAATAAATTGGTCTAAAAATCTCTGTTTCTTCGTCAAATAGCTCGCTATTCTCCTTAGAAACAGAGATTTTTATCCTCAATTTCTTGCAATCCTCGCTACGGACGCTTAAGTCCGACAGGCTGCTAGGATTTATGACGAACTTAAAGAGAATTATCACAGTAAACATGCTGCAGTTTTGGCTTTTAAAAAATCAGACAGAGTACAGTTATGAATATTTCCAGACCCGTCCTGGTGGTTGCTCTACTCTCGACAACGTATGCTTTTCCCTGTCATGCTTTCGCCATTGATGGGCCAACGGACAGTACCCTGTTCAAAGATTTTTCAAGCTGTTCTCAGTTAACCGGTGTTGATAGAGGCGTGTGCAGTGCTCATTTATCTGCTTTTAAGAAACTCATCAGAGAAAAAAACAGTCAGGTATCTCCAACAACGTCTTTCCCGGTTGCTTACTCAAGTATTTCTCCAAATAGCTCCCTGAGCACTGCTCCAAGTACCTACTTAATAGATGAAACGTTCAATATTAGAAAAATATCCGCTACGACAAAAAGACTGGGTCATGAGATTTTTAGAACTGATGATCCAACCTTGTTTATCTTTGATGCAGAGCAAGTCCCCGGAAAGGGGCAACCGGCCATCTATGAATTACCGTTGAAAGGTGGCGTCAGTGGCAGTTCCGGAAGTGTCAACAGTTTTCAGTTACCGAATAACTCGGCTTTTGTTGGGAACGGCGCGACTGTTCGGCCTCAATTTGTTATTGAGGGCGGTATACAGAGTCATTACGTGATGTCGGCACCCAATAATGATTCTGTCTATTATTTGGCGAATATTGAAATTGATTCCAGGAATCCTCGGAAAAAGGCTGTTAGATCAACGACAGCTCCTACAGGATACCCGGCGGTTACAACTCCCACTTCAAAGGCTCACATACCCGCAGGCGTTCTGAACCTGAAGGGCGCAGGTATCTTTTTTGCGGATAACATCAAGGTAGTACTTGATCCGGCGGATAATCAGGATGATATTGATCTGGTAAAACTGGGGTGTACAAATTCTGCTGACAGGAAAGGAACAGAAGAGCGTTTTATCTATCGATTTACGGAGACCAAATTTGATCTCCAGAAAAGCCTGAAAGATGTAACACATTTTCAAAATGCTGCATTGAGTGTCGATTGCGATGAGAAAACAGGGTATGTGGAGTTGACCATGAAAGACACTACAACAGTCATATTTGTACCCACTAAAACTTTGTTACCCCGTCCGACACATAGCAATGGTGTCGTGTTCTCTATGAATTTAGCGCCTAGAGAAGATGTACTACGCCTGGATAAATCTACCTGTAACAGCGTCGTTGATCAGCATGGCAATGATTTATCGGTCGACTTAACAAACAAATTTCATCCAGATCATTACATGGGTGGTGTCCGGGGCGTCAATTACTGTTCTGATATCAAAATAATGCAAGGAGCTTTTGGAATAAAAGACATAGAGGAAGCATGGGGCTTGATAGTTGTTGATCACACCGATATGCACAGCTGTTCGACTGCATTGGATAAGCGTTATCAATTGGGATTTGCTCCTGTGAGTGCATGGTCGAAGGCAGGCTTTGATGTTGCCTGCAATTGCACCATGCCAACATCAATTTCATTCAGTTCATTCCCAACCTATCCTTACACAACGCAGGTAGCATACACTTCACCCACACAGATTCCGGGTAAAGGTGCTCTGGCTATTGACAGTAACGGCACTAGAGGATTGACCGAATTGGAGAAAGCAGGCATTGGTATTGCCGCAGTTACTTTGGATCAGGCCATTACTCATTGCTGGTTCTATCTTTCAAGCCGTATCAAGCAGGCCTGGATAAGGCATACCAGTCAGGTACTAGCTGCTACTTTAGGTTTGGGTATTCCGGCCATCCAGTTGCTACCGAAATGTAAAAGTGGATTGAAAAAAACAGATATAGAGATCGGCCTATTGAAAGATCCCGCTCAACAGATGTAGTTTGTCGAAAAAATACCAGAGGGCGATACCTTTATTTATAAAATATCCGGTCTAGGATATATAACGTTCTTAATAAGGATTGTAACAGTATGGATGCTTCTGTTTCAGCTATTAAAAATTAGACAGAGTGCAGTTATGAATATTTCCAGATCCGGGCAAGGGGCTGTTCTATTGTTAGCAATCCATACCTTCTCCTGTCATGCTTCTCCCACAGCTTGCTCAACGGAAAGTTCCATATGTACAAAATTTTCAAGTTGTTCTAAATTAGCCAGTGATACCGATAGGAGCTTTTGCATACACCATTTAGATGCTTTTAAGGATCTCATCAGGCAAAAGAACAATCAGGTACCTCCGGCAACATTTACGCCGGGCACTTCTCCAGGTACCCCCTCAGTGTCTGCGCCCATTGCTGAAACGGTCGAGATAAGAAAAATATCCGCTACAGCAGAACCATTGGGTCAAGAGGTTTTTAAAACGAACGTTCCAACCCTGTTTATCTTTGATGCAGAGCAATCGTCAGGAGAGGAGCAACCAGCCGTCTATGAATTACCACTTAAGACCATCAGTCGCGGTCATAGAACAATTAATACTTTTCAATTACCGGATAATTCGGCCTTCGTGGGAAACAATGCAGATATTCTGCCGGAATTTGTGATTGGGAGAGGCAAACATCATCATTTCATGATCTCGGCAACCCGTAATAATGCTGTTTACTATCTGGCGAATATCGAAATTGATTCCAGAAATCCTTTAGATATGGGGAGGGGTTTAGCAACAGGGCAGTCGTTTACAACCCCGACCACACAGAATCACACTCCGTTCGGTATTATGGATCTCAGAGGTGCGGGTATTTTTGTTGCTGACAACATTAAATTGGTAATGGACCCAGCGGATAGTGATATGAAGATCGGGCTGGTAGAGCTGGGCTGTACCAATTATGCTGACGGGGTTGGAACCGAGGAAAATTTCATCTACCGATTTATGCGCTCTGAGTTTTATCTGTCACAAGGAGAGCAAGGACCAACACGCCGTCAAAACGCTGCATTGAGTGTCAGATGTCTTCAGAAAACAGGGCAAGTGGCGTTGACCTTGAAAGACACCACAACATTCATATCTGTACCCACTGGCAGGACAGCAACCGATTCACCAAAAAGCAGTAGTGAGTTGTTCTATATAGCCTTATATTTCAGGAAAAACGTTCTGAACTTCGTCGATTCTACCTGTAACAGCGTCGTTGATCAGTTTCGCAATGATTTATCCATTGATCGGGATAATCCATCGGATCCTGATCACTATATGGGGCGCGTCTTTAATAATAATTTCTGTTTTGACTTCAAAATGATAGATGGAGCATTTGGATTAAAAGGCAGAGCGCAAGCATGGGGTTTTGTGCCGGCTGTTGAGCACGTCGGTAAGCGTAGCTGCTGGGGTAAGAAAAGATATCAGGCAGGATTTGCTTCGGTGAGCGAATGGTCTTCGGCAGATGTTCATGTTGCCTGTCATTGCAGTATGCCAACATCTACTTCATCCATTTCAAACACTTCAGTCAGTTCATTCACAACTTCTTCCTATACGACTCAGGTTTCACCCGCACTGACTTCTGATGTTGTTGATACAGGCGCTCTGGTTATGAATAAGACTGATGCCGCAGGATTAAAGGCATTAGAAAAATTAACCACGGGGGAGAAAGTATGCGTTGGAGCTGGCGTGTTTCTTGCTGACCAGATCGTTACTCAGTCCTGGTTCCATCTTTCAAAACGGATCAGGCAAGCCTGGATAAGGCATACCAGTCAGGCATTAGCTATTACGTTTGGTTTGGGTTTTCCGGCATTTCAGTGGCTACCGGGATGTATCAGTGGATTGAGAGGAAGGTCAGGGCACGCCGTATTGGGAGATAAGGAGCCATTGGGATATCAAGATATATTTGAACCACGCTAGCAGCCTGTCGGACTTAAGACTGTCCTACTGCGGTTGCAATAAATTGGTCTAAAAATCCCTGTTTCTTCGTCAAATAGCTCGCTATTCTCCTCAGAAACAGAGATTTTTATCCTCAATTTCTTGCAATCCTCGCTACGGACGCTTAAGTCCGACAGGCTGCTAGGAGCCCATATGATCCGCCTCCGGAAGGTTTTTCTGAACCCTCCACAATTCGGTGGTCCGGGTTATTTACTATGGGACAGGACTTTTCCTGTATTTATGAAATATCCGGTCTAGGATAAATAACGCCCTTAAAAAGTATGGTTAAGGAAAGGATACTTCTGTTTTAACGTTTAAAAATCAGACAGAGTGCGGTTATGAATATTTCCGGAATCGGGTTAGCTGTTGCGCTATTGTCAGCAATTTATGGCTTCTCTTGTCATGCTATCACTACTGTTGGGCCAACGGTCGGTTCCGAATATACAAAGTTTTTAAGTTGTTCAAAATTAACCAGTAGTTTCGACAGAAAGGTGTGCAGTCAACATTTACCCGCTCTCAAGGCTCTTATCAGGAAAAAGAATAATCAGGTATCTTCGGCAACACCTTCCTCAACCGCAGCTCCAATTTCTGAGACGGTCTGGATAAGAAAAATATCCGCTACAACAGAAAGATTGAGTCATGAGGTTTTTAGGGACACCCATCCAACCTTGTTCATCTTTGATGCAGAGCGATCATCAGGAAAGGGTCAACACGCCGTCTATGAATTACCACTGACAGAGCCTGACAGTGGCAATCCCAGGATGACCAGGAGTTTTCAATTGCCTGTTAATTCGGCTTTTGTGGGGAACAGAGAGGATATTCTGCCTGAATTTGTGATTGCGGGAGGCATGCAGAATCATCACGTGATGTCGGCAACCTATAATGATTCCGTCTATTATCTGGCGAATATCAAAATCAATTCCAGAAATCCTCAAGAGCAGGGTGGTTCATTAGCAACAGCTGCCACAGTATCCCCCGGTTCAACCCCGACCAAGCAGTATCATGCGCCTCCGGGTATTCTGGATTTGAGGGGGGCAGGTATTTTTGTTGCAGACAATATCAAGGTGGTACTTGATCATGCGGATAATGGGATGAGGGTTAATACAGTAGACCTGGGGTGTACTGATTATGCTGACGGGAGAGGAGCAGAAGAGTATTTCATCTATCGATTTACAGACTCTGACATTGAACTTCAGCCAGGGTTAAATAATGTTCATAACGCTGCATTGAATCTTGAATGTTAT
The DNA here is from genome assembly GCF_049310145.1 of Endozoicomonas sp. ALD068. Lineage (NCBI taxonomy): Bacteria > Pseudomonadati > Pseudomonadota > Gammaproteobacteria > Oceanospirillales > Endozoicomonadaceae > Endozoicomonas > Endozoicomonas sp. ALD068. The sequence goes on along the minus strand of NZ_JBLYNU010000004.1, from coordinate 3,032,046 downwards.
AAGGAAACAGGGCAAGTGCGGTTGACTATGAAAAACACTACAACTGTCTTGTCTGTATCCACTGAAACTGATGCTGCAGGACGCGGGATGCCCCAGGGCAGTAGTGTGTTGTTCTCCATTAGCTTGTTGCCTAAGGAAAATATTCTGAGCTTTTTTAATTCTACCTGTAACAGTGTCGTTGATCAGTTTCGTAACGATCTATCCATTGACCCTGCTAATCCATCGGATCCCGATCACTATATGGGCGGCGTCTTTGGCAGTGACTGTTCTGATATCAAAATGGTTCAGGGAGCGTTCGGATTAAAAGACAGTGATCAGGCATGGGGTTGGATACCGGTTGAACATGCCGAAAAAGAGAGCTGTTGGGCTCAATATGAGAAGAGTTATCGAGCGGGTTTTGCTCCAGTGGGTGTATGGTCTAAGGCAGGTTTTAATGTTGCATGCACTGCTTCTCCCTTTGCAACTCAGATACCTTACACAACGGCTGATGCAGATGCTCTGGTCGGGAATAAAATCAGCAGATCAAAATTAACCGGATTAGAGATCATAGGTATATGTTGCCTGTTCGGCGGGAGCCAGTTCATTGCTCAAATCTGGTTCCGGCTTTCAGACCGTATCAGGCAAGCCTGGATAAGGCACACCAGTCAGGTGTTGGCGGCTACATTGGGTTTGGGTCTCCCAGCACTCCAGTTGGTTCCGAAATGTGTCAGTGGATTGAAAGGGTACAGTGTATCGCCGATAAGGCACTCTCTGTTACATGATGATTTTGATTCACTCTAAGTACCCCACCGTACGAAATCACATTTTCTGACCTGTTTTTCAGGCGTTCGTGGCAACTGCTCCTGCGTTGCTGTAATTCCTCATTCGGTTAAAAAAATACGACAATGGATATTCTTTTTGCTAGAGAAGACTTTGCCTTTATTTATTAAATATCTGGTCTAGGATGAATAACGGCCCTAGGAAGGATTGTTACGTTAAGGACGCTTCTATCTTGACTTTTAAAAAATCGACAGATTACTGTTATGATAATTTTCAGGTTAGATATAGTAGTTGCTTTACTGTTATCAATTTATGCCTTCCCCAGTTGTGCTTTTCCTGCCGTTAGTTCAACGGTCAGCTCCACATATACAGAGGTTTCGAGTTGTTCTGAGTTGACCAGTCGTGTCGACAGAAACGTGTGCAGTCATCATTTAGCCGCTTTCAAGGCCCTTATCAGGGAAAAGAACAATCGTCTTTCTCTAATTCCTGAAACGGTCATGATACGAAAAATATCTGCTACATCAGAAAGATTGAGTCATGAGGTTTTTGAAACGCTCCATCCAACCCTCTTTATCTTTGATGCAGAGCAATTACATGAAAAGAAACAGCCAGTCGTCTATGAATTGCCATTGACAGAGGATGCCAGAATCAGCCACGAAGGGGGATCAACTTTTCACTTGCCGGATAACTCGGCTTTTGTGGGAAATAGAGCGGATATTCTGCCTGTGTTTGTTACTCAGGGAGTCTTACAGGATCACTTCGTGATATCGGCGACTCACAGTGATTCTGTCTATTATCTGGCTAATATTGAAATTGATTCCAGGAATCCCCAAGTCTTGAATAATTCATCAGCAGTGGCTCTGGCTGGGTCTTCCGAATTAACTCCAACCAAACAGAATCATCTACTGGCAGGCGTTCTGAATCTGATGGGTGCAGGTATCTTTGTTGCGAACAACGTCAAAGTGGTGCTGGATCCGGCAGATAATCAGATGCGGATTAAACCGGTGAAACTCGGGTGTAGAAGCTTTGCTGGTGGGAGAGCATCAGAAGTAAACTTCGTCTATCGATTTATGAATTCTGAATTTGATCTTCTGAGAGGCGTAAAAGGACGGAAAGATTTTCAAAACGCTGTACTGAATGTTGAGTGTTTTGAGAAAACAGGGAAAGTGCAGTTGACCATGAAAAACACTAAAACCGTTATATTCGTACCTACTGACGGTAGAAGTTACTGTTCAGGTATCAAAATAATTCAGGGAGCGTTTGGATTAAAAGACAGAGAACAGGCATGGGGTCTGATAGCAACGGATCATAACGATAAGCATAGCTGCGTGGCTGAATTGGGAAACGGTTATCATACAGGCTTTGCTCCAGTGAGCGAATGGTCTGAGACAGGCTTTGATGTTGCTTGTAATTGTACTACGCTAGAGCCTGCTTCATCCGCGTCATCCATTTCACCCAATTTATTAACAGCCTCGCCTTATACAAATCTGGTAGTCAACATTTCATTTATAGCCGGTTCCGATCCGGATACAGGTGCTCAGGTTATCAATAATGAGATGCAAGCATTAACCTATCAGAGAGCCGCAATTGCAGTCCTGATTCTTCTGGATCAGGCCATCACTCATACCTGGTTCTTTCTTTCATACCATATCAAGCAGGCCTGGATCAGACACACCAGCAGGGCGTTAGCATCTATAATGGGCTTTGGTCTTCCTGCATTGCAATTGACATACTGCAGAACTGGAGTGGTAGGAGAGACAAAGCTCTCCTTATTGTTCTGGCTATTAAAGGATCAGAATCAACTTTAGTTTGTGGTTTCATGCCCCGCCACCCTGACGGGGTAATTGATGTGTTGAAAAAAAGCCTGAGCTTTCAGGTGTGGTTGACCATAAACTCATAATTTTGAGCTTCTTTGGCAGGTATGATATTGACGCTCTCGGTTTGGGGATCAAAAACAATAGAGACTTCACCTGATTTCAATAACCCAAGTACCTGCTGAATACGACTTTCCTGATTCTGCTCAAAACCGTTGTCGGTCCCTTCCCGGCTGACAAATTCAGCAATCAGGTTGTGCAGTGTTTCTGTGTTTAATTCCTGATAAGGAATAATCATTCTTCAGCTCCTGAATATGGCCTTATGGATATAATTCCAGATCGGTGACCAGAAAGTGGTCTCCCCTGGACTCCCAGACCACATTAACGTCCCAGAGTGCGAAGCCATGCCTTCGCCCGGTGGTATCTCTGAGGTAGGCCGGGCGTGGATCCTGCCCCAATACCTGTTGAATCAGTTCCACCAGAGAGCGTCCGGTCCGGCGTTCATAAGCCAGGCATTTAATCATGGCCTCTTCGCTGAATTCCACTGCTGCCATGATGGCGGGTAAAGGTGCAAAGCCACCTTTAGCTTCTGGCAGAGCATCGGCGTAGGGCAGGTAGGGTTTGATATCAATAACCGGTGTGCCATCCAGCAGATCAGCTTCTGCCAGTCTCAGTATCAACTTGCCGTTCCCCGATTGGATGCTTTTCAGTTTTACCACAGACAGGCCAATAGGGTTAGGACGATGGGTCGAACGAGTGGCAAAAACGCCCATGCGCTGTTTGCCGCCAAGTCGGGGAGGGCGAATGGTAGGGCGCCAGCCTTGATTCATGGTTTCGTGAAAAACAAAATGAACCCAGAGGTGAGAGAAACCTTCCAGACCACGTACCAGGTTCTCCTGGTTGAAGGGTGGTAACAGTTCCAGCTCTGACTCTGCCGCTGTGACAATGCCCGGTTGGCGGGGGATTCCAAATTTTTGCCGGTAGCAGGAGTGAATCACTCCAATTTGTTGAAACTGGAAACTGTTTTTGCTCACATTTAACCCGTAATCGCTGTTTTGACCGGGCAATATAATGGAAAAATGAGGCTCTTAACAGGTCTTAGCCTCATGACGGGTCATTGTTTCAAAGCAACTGTGCTGGGCCTGATCAGGATTTCTTTAGAAAGATCAGGAGCCTGACAGAGACTATCAGACTCCTGTTGTTTTCAGGAAGTCTTTTTTCTCCAGAAGGTTGCCTGGGCAAGGGTATGCTGGTGTTTTCTGGCGGTTTCCCGGATGACAAAAGGAATATCTCTGGGTGGTTTAATCTCCTCAAAATGTTGGCCCAGAACTCTTTTCAGCCCGTCATAGGTTGTCAGGGCCTCACCATTCTCACGTATTCCTCCCAGCCATTTATCCTTTGACGTGTATTCTTCCAGCCAGGTATAGGGCGAAGTCAGCACCAGCAGTCCCTCCGGACGGATTCGCTCATGAACAGAAGAAAGGAATTTATGGGGATCGTTGAGTCGATCAATCAGATTCCCGGCAAAGACAAGGTCATAGTTATTGTATTTGGTTTTGAGATTACAGGCGTCTCCCTGGGTAAACAGAACACGACTGACATCAATGTTATCGGCAAAGTCAGTCAGTTTGGCTTCACGGTATTCACCCAGTTCTCCCTCAAAGGGCACAAAGTATCGAATTTTTCCATTCTGCTGAAGCCTGGAGGCCGCAGAGATAAAACGAGCTGAGAAGTCGATTCCATCAACATGTTTGAACCAGCGGGCCAGCTCAAAACTGCTTCTCCCTACCGAGCAGCCCAGATCCAGTGCCCGGGTGCAGTTGAGGTCTGTCAACAGCTCATGGCAGACTTCGGCACAGGCCCGGGGGAAATTTTCAACACCAAAGTAGCTTTCACCATAATGAAATTCCAGATACTGAGCCACCAGCACATCGGTTTCGTAGGGGTTCAGGTTGGCATTAAGCTCAGCAGTGGATTCAACATAGCGAAAACCGGCATGCTGGAAAAAATGTCGCCTGAAAGCATATCGGGAATCCCGGATCGCATAGTTACCTGTCGAGATCCAGCAGCCACCTTTGATCAGGTTATGCCGGCCGTCAAATGTGGGGGTTGAAAAGTCATCGTAGTAGGGATGAACCTTGAAGCCTTCAAAGGCATCAATGGGAGTCGTTGTCCATTGCCAGACATTGCCAATGACATCATAAAAGTCCCCCGTCCTGAACTGGTTAACCGGACAGGAAGAGGCCCAGTATTCGAGGTTGATGTTGCCAGGAGCCTGTTTCCAATAAGGTTGGTCTGTATCAATGCTGTCTCGCAAACAATACCATTCAGCTTCGGACGGCAGTTGTATCTGCAGCCCTGTCATTTCTGACTTCCATCGGCAGAAAGCCTGAGCCTCATGGCAGTTGACATCCACGGGCCAGTTCCAGGGCATGTCTATCTCTTCCAGCATGGTCCGGTATCGGTAATTTTCATCACCGGGAACCCAAAACTCAGGGTGAATGGCTTCGGCAAAGGTAGCCCACGCCCAGCCCTCGTCGGTCCAATATTTTTCGGCGTTGTAGCCCCCATCCCGGACAAACTCAAGAAACTCCTGGTTGCTGACCAGGTACTGGCTGGCCTTGAAGGCAGGGATAGTTTCTTCATAGTGACCGTATTCGTTGTCCCAGCCATAAAGAGCATGATCATATGGCTTGCCGAGAATCTGGTGGCCACCGGCATGTTCAATCAACTGATTTTCCGGCGCTGCCCCGGAAGTTTTGCAGGGTTGCCAGTCCGGGTGAGGCGTGACGTAAGCCAGGGGTAGCTGACGAATGAGAACCGATGAGGTCTCCAGGTGGATGCGCTCATGCTCAATGCCCATCATGATCAGCCAGGCTGGACTTTCCCAGGTGATGGGTATTTCCAAAGGCATGGTTTCTATAAATTCAACGATGAGTGCCCTGACTTTTTGACGGTATTCCTTCATGGCTGGAACCGTTGGCCAGTCGTAGTTGTTTTCGTCCAGATCATCCCAGGACATTTCATCAACGCCGATGGCTACCATTGCCTCAATATCGGTATCTACTCGTTCATTAATCAGGCGGGCAGCAATCAGTTTGTTGATAAAAAATGCTGCGGTATGGCCGTAGTAGAAAATCAGGGGGTGTCTCTGGGAAATAGCCTTACGATAATAGGCCTCATCACTGGTGAGTGTTTCAAAAAGACGATCGTAGATATCGTAGGTTTCGCAGAAATACTGAATCAGTTCCTGGCGTTTTGCTTCCGGAGTGCCTGAATCGAGTATCAGCGTTCTTGTGGGGATCTGGAGTGGCGAGGTGTTTTCAGTAGACGTCACATTTGGCACGAGCTAACCTCCAAAGCAATTTAACAATGCGTTACGGTTTGACCAGAGACTATTAAAATATCCTATATGGTCTAGAGCTTAAAGGCAGTAGTATCAAGGTTGACCGATATGTCAATTTCAGCCAGTTGACTAATGCCTTTCGCGCTGCCACAGATCATACGTTTTCAAAGTGTTGTTGGATGACAGGTTATCAATGGATTGCTCTGGAAAGAGTTGAAAGGTCTGTCAGTTATTCAATGACAGACCTATATAATCCATTCAGGGTTTGAACTCAGCTATTGCGGCCCTGATCCTGCGAATGCCTTCCTCCAGAGTAGATCGACTGCAGCCAAAGTTCAGTCTCAGGTAGTCACGGTCTCCAAACTGGGCACCGGGGGAGAATCCCACACCGGCATCTTCAAAGAAGCGGTGTGGATCATCCAGGCCCAGTTCGCTGACATTAATCCAGGCCAGGTAGGTAGACTGCAGTGGCAGCATACTTAAGCCCATAATGTCATTGATTTCGGACATCAGTAAATCGTGGTTACCCCGAAGATAGTCGAGCAGACTCTGGCGCCAGGGTTCGCCATGTTCGTAGGCGGCTCTGGCAGCCGTGAAGCCTATCAGCATGTTATCCGGATCAGGGACGATACCCTTGCGCACTCTTTGAAATTCCATGCGCAATGTGCCATCTGGTATTACGGCAAAGGCACAGCCAAAGCCGGCCAGATTAAATGTCTTGGAAGGCGACATCAGGGTGATAGATGTGTCCCGGGTGAATTCACTCAGACTGGCATAGGGGATGTGTTCGGCATTACGATCAAGAATCAGGTCGCAATGCACTTCGTCAGAACAGACGACAATGCTGTACTTTTTGCAGAGCGCCTCGATAGTCTCCAGTTCTTCCCGGGTAAGTACCCGGCCATTGGGGTTCTGAGGATTACATAGCATCAACAGCCGGGTGTCGTCGGTGATCCTGTGTTCAAAGGCTTCCAAATCCAGCTGCCACTGATTGTCCCTGATCACCCAGTCCAGTCCGATCATCTGGCGTCCTCCCAACCTGGGTGCCATCAGAAAGGGGTAGTAAACCGGCAGAGGCACTGCAACGGTCTCTCCGGGACCAGCGACGCTTCTCACCGCAATATTGAGTGCGGTCACCAGTCCCGGCAGCCAGACAATCCAGTCTTTTTCAATCTGCCAGCCGTAGAGGTTTTGCATTCGCTCGACAATTCGATCTTCCAGACCCTCATCGGCCAGGGTATAGCCAAAAACACCGTGGTCAACACGTTGTTGCACAGCTTCAATGATTTCAGGGGCGGATTTGAAGTCCATATCCGCCACCCAGAAAGGCAAGATATCTCTATCTTTGTAGCGATCCCACTTAAGGCTTGAGGTATGACTTCGGTCGATAAAAGTATCGAAATCTGTGGACACGGATACTTCCCCCGGGGTTGGATTGAATGTGTTTCACTGATACTACCTGCAGTCAGTCTTTTTTGAAATCTGATTTATCAGGATGGCTTTGCCGATTTTATCCGTTTTGCTGTCTCGCTGGTCAGCTCAGGGTGGTAAATCCTGCCAGGAGGCTGGAAAATCACGGTTTTGTAGACAATGCTCAGAGAACCTGAAGTTTCTCTGTGGAGAAGTCCCGAGTTGATTGCCAGAGGCGTTGTCTATTCGCTGTTGTCAGGAGCCTTGTTGGGGAGTCTGATCATTCTTCCTGGATTGATGTCGGAATATTCTGCTATTGAGCTGGTAGCAGGACGCTTTGCAGTATTTGGTCTATGGGTATCTATCATTGTCCTTTTTCGTCGCGAGATTATTAAAAGAGTCCGGCAAGATGGTATCGTGCCATGGATTTGGGTGGCCCTGCTGACGAATCTTCTTTATTACCTGTTTCTTGTCATCAGTATCCGGAGCCTCGGCGGCGTTTTTGCCTGTATTCTGATAGCCGCCTTACCCATGATTTTTCAGAAATGCTTTTTGGAAAGAAAGGCTGCCAGCCAGCTCACTATGCCTCTACTGCTGTTGATTGGAGCCTTTTTTCTGTTGATTTCCCAGAAGTTTGATCAGGTTAATCCGGACTCACATGAGCAGAGTATGGTCTATGGATTGTTCTGTTTACTGCTGGCGAGTATCTGCTGGCTCACAGGTACCCGCATACAGTTATTAATGGCTACTGAGCGCCCCGATATTGATCCTTCCGATCGTTATCTGTTAACCGGACTGGGCTCTGTATTGGCATTGCCCATGATTTATCCACTGACCTGGCTGGACCACCCTGAATTCACCCTGTTTTCGGGAGGTGTTGTCAATATTGACTGGGCTTACTTCGGAGGAGGGGGGTTGGTAGCAGGGATATTAGCCACCGGTTTGGCCCGGATATGCAGACGCAAAGCAGTGTCGCACAACAGTGATTCAGGATTTTATCCCTGCACAACCCTTGAGGTTTTATTTGGAGTGCTTTTTGTCTTCATGCTGGAAGGGCGCATACCCAACAATCAGGAGTGGGCAGTCATTGCCATCCTGGTTTCGAGTATGGCTCTTTTTTACCGGAACCGAACTGTTTCTCAATTTAATACCAGCTCAGGATAGTTGTTTCTGATCTCGTCCCGGTTACCTCTGAAGAGAATTCTTTCCTGTTTCTGCTCCAGCTGATACTCGTACATGGGGTCATAGTAGCCAACCAATAATTGCTCAATCAGTGGCCGATAACCATCAATGACACCATGAACTTCATGTTGCTGAAGGGCTGAAGAGAGAAGCTCTCCCAGCTCCTGATAACGGGCTCCACCCAATCTTCTGCGAATCCGGCAAAGGCTGTCAGTCAGCCCCTCGCTGAAGCGGGCAAAGCCCTCTTCTTTGCCGTAAACGTTCTGGTATTCGGCCAGGTTATTGCTGACATACTCCTGAAGACCTATCTCTACACGCTCTTCTATAGAAGCTTCCAGCAGAATAATGGAGGACTTTTGCATCTTGTTGCTGAACACCTGGGACAGGCTACAGCGCCCGATCAGCTTGCTTTCGTCTTCCAGAAGCAGAGCGCGCCCTGGTTTAAAGTGGCGGTGCTTGAGCATGGCGATAGAAAGACGATTTTCAAAGTCAATCTGAGTGGGCTGGCCACCATAACGACGACCGAAGCTCGACCCCCGATGGTTGGCCAAATCCTCCAGATCAATGCTGTCTTCAATGTCATAAATCAGACGAGTTTTGCCGGTACCGGTTTTGCCACTGAGAATCATAAAGGGAATGTCTTCAACAGACTTTTCCAGTTCATCGATCAGGAACCTTCTCAGTGCCTTGTAGCCCCCTTTGATCAGAGGGTAAGGGGATCCGGACTCGGCCAGCCAGGATTGGGTAATATGAGAGCGCTGACCGCCACGAAAACAGAATAGGTAGCCTTCTGGATGCTTTTGTACAAATTGCTGCCAGTGGGTCACTCTTTCATCACGCACATCGTCAGTGGCTAGCTGATAACCCAGGGCGACGGCAGCATCTTGCCCCCGCTGCCTGTACTCAGTACCAATCACTTCACGCTGGTAATCATCCAGGATTGGCAGGCTGGTCGCCAGTGGGAATGAACCTTTGTTGAATTCAACAGGAGCCCGAACATCCATCAGTGGCACATCATTCAGGAACAGGGCGAGGTAGTCGTGAGTATCCGGGCGTTGCTGGGTCATAAGGTTCCGTAACAGCTCAACGGGAGCGGGCTGGGTTCTTGTCCAAAAGCCCTATAGTTTCGCTGGAACCTGTCTGTTTAAGCAAGTGTGGATTGTTTCTATCGGATATAGAAGGGCAGAGTACAGCCAAACTTACCGGAACAAAACCAGGCGGCACAATACAGGCTGTGTATAGGAATCAGAGTTTGGCTGCTGTGTATATCTGAGTACAACATTCTGCACAAGGTTTACATCGCCATAGCGATTGCCCAAATGGCTTTCTGACAACAGGTTTTTAACATTTGATGAGCATTAAAACTGCATGATTTCTATTTCAAGCTGTCTGTTGCCTCTGGGTTTGGCTTTGTGGAGAAGGTGGTAGAGGCTTGCTAAAGATACGAACGTAAAAAAGCCCAGACCGGTGGTTACTGTAATAATTGTAGGGTCAGGTCTGTATCCAAAGGCAGCAACAATTGACATAGGCAGTTTTTCACGACTGAGTATTTCATAACTATTGCCAACGATTAAATTTTTTCCCAAGTCCCAGAGAGTGCTCGATTGACCCGCAATTTTTTCAAATTCATGCCAGGCATTCGAGAACAGTCCAGCTCCCAGACTGGCGATTACAATCCATGAAAATGCTCTCAAACAGGCGCTATCGGTTTCCGGGTTGAATGGTATTAGTTTTGTAGCAATGACTCCCATAGGAATAAAAGACAAGGAAATGGCTTCGTATTTTTTATCAAGGATCAGCGGTAAGGTGGCCAGAGCGCCTTCTCCGGCTTCGCGAAAAGTATATGAGACAACATTGATCAGCAACCCTGACAAGAGAAGTTCTTTTTTACCTGTGACACCTCCAGCGAGCCCGAGAGCCCAGCCACCAGCGCAGATGCTGGCTTTTAATGATGTTAAGCCAGCAATAAGTTCAACCCATTTCTCGGGGATTTCCATCCCTGACTGCGAGAGTAAGACACCCGAAGTGAATACACCGCCCATGGTAATGAGACTGGTGCCAAGCGCTGTCCCCAAAATCTTATATTTGGCTTCTGGTTTAACTCTGATAGAGCCCTCAAGGAGTACGAACATCTCCACGCCTTCCATAATCCAGATAGCAACGCTGGTAAGAAGCGGCTCGGTACCTTGTTTGCTTTTTTTGGCGACAGTTGCAGTAGAGCTTTCACATCCCAGTTTATCTTTAATGGCGTTAAAGTCAGAGCTGTTATTATAAAACACAGTTGAGTTATTCGGGTTGTTGATTTCTGAGCAGACAAAGGCTTTCAGCTTTCCTCTGTTCTCCCCGCAGCTGATATCGTCTGATGCTGTCTGCGGCAGTCTGGTGCTCATGGAAACCCTGTCCGGTAGTATGATATTGAATTTTGAAGCAGGTGTGCTTCCGTTAACTGCTGAAGCCACTGTGGAGTAGTCAGATTTAACTAATTCTGAAGTATTCAGAGCAGGACTAGCTAGAGCTGAATGAACAGAAACATAAGCAATCATCGTCGATATTAAGAGCACAAGACAGGTTTTTGACCGTTGCATTGGATGTGTCTCCATGAGCTGACCGGCTGATTGATATCGATTGAATTCAGATAAGCTGTTATGAACACATTCGTATTGGCTCGAGTAGGTATAGTAAATCTGGGGTGAAACGCAACTCGTTTGCAGGATCGCCGAACAGCCCAAAGGAAAGCTTGTATAAGCATTACAACCCCAATGTCTCGGCGCTATCAGGCAGTAACTGATCAATACTTGTGGGTTGCACTCTGTGGATAACAAGATAGAGGCCTGCAAGAGTTACCAATGTAAAATAGCCCAGGCCGGACGTTAAGGTGATAACCGTAGGATCGGGTCTGTATCCAAAGGGAGCAATAATCGACATTGGCAGTTTTTTATCGCTGAGTATCTCATAGCCATCGCTCACCGTTGTTTGTTTGCCCAAATCCCAGACAGTAGCGGATTCACCGGCAATTTTTTCAAAATTATGCCAGGCTCCCGAGAACAGTCCGGCCCCGAGACTGGCCATTACAAACCATGAGAACCTCTGCAAAAAGACAGTGTTGGTTTTCGGGTTGAATTTTATGAGTTTTGAAGCAATGATCCCCAAAGGGATTAAACCCAATAGGCCGGCTTCGTATTTTTTATCAAGGATCAGCGGTACAGTAGTGAGAACGGCATTGCCGGTTTCGCGAAACGTGTTCGAGATAACATTTATCAGTAACCCTGATAAGGCGAGCTCTTTTTTATCTGCAATTCCTCCAGCCATCCCAAGAGCCCAGCCACCAATGCAGAGACTGGCTTTTAATTTTGTTAACCCGTCAATAAGTTGAATCCATTTCTCGGGGATTTCCTTACCGGATGCCGCGAGTGCAACGCCAGTACTGTAAAGGCTACTCATAGTGATGGCACTGGTCAGATACGCTGCGTACAAAATCTGCTTTCTGGCTCCAGGGTTAACTTTTATAGAGGCACTAAGCAGTATGAACATCTCCACGCCCTCGCGAACCCAGATGGAAATACTGCTCAACCAGCGGTCGTAATCGGGAATATTTTTTATGGCGTCTACTGGAAGGGGGGCGTCACATCCCAGATGATTTTTAATATTGTTCAAGTGAGAGCTGTTGCCATAAACGAAAGTTGAGTTACTTGGCAGGTTGATTAGTGAGCAGATAAAGCCCGTCAGTCCACCTTGGTTTTTCCTGAAAAGGATATCGTCTGATGATGTCAGGGGCAGCCTGATACCCAGGGAAACCGTACTCGATGAGCTGACATTAAATTCTGAAACGATTGCAGGCTCACTGAAATTTGAAGAAAAGGTGGAACTTTCAGGATTGACTGACGCCGTCGTATTTATGTCAGTTTTAGCCAAAGCCGAATGACTCAGGATATAAACAATCAGCGTCGATATTAAAAGCAGACGATCAGGTTTTAATAACTGCATTGGATGGTTCTCCATCAACAGGCTGATTGATATAAACTGAATTCGGCTCGACCGGTTTGTCGTGGCTCGGATAGGTATAGACAATGTAAGATGAAATGCAACTTGTTCGGATTTACTGGAAGCTTCCGGAGTTTTTACTTTCTGGCTGAGCATGCTGAGCTATCCCTCCCGGGAGGCTGTCGCAAAAGTACTGAGCTTCTCGCTCTTTCCGGTTAAAGAGCTCCCACGTTGGGAGGATACTTCTCCATTCTTGCCTTTAAAAACTCAAGAGCCCTGCTGAGGTTATCTTTATTCCTGACTTGACACAGGCTGTGAAAAACTCAAAATAATAATCTTTCGGCTTTTCTTTGCTAAATACTAATGACTGTCCGAAGATTTTCTCCTTTCGATCGGTGAGAAAATCCAAGCATCCCCTGGTATGGGTTGCCACTGGTACAAAAGTTCTCAGCCTCTGGTATGGGCTGGCAAGAACGCTGAGCAAGCAGCCTCCGGTACAGGTTGCCACTGAAGATGAACATAATGCCAATGGCGGCAAAAGCCCTGGCGGCAAAAAATTAAGGAATATCTCCTCATGCCTGTAATTACGCTTCCCGACGGCAGCAAGCGCGAATTTGCTGACGCCGTTTCTGTCATGGAAGTGGCCCAGGATATTGGTCCGGGCCTGGCCAAGGCGACTCTGGCGGGTCGTATTAACGGTGAGCTGGTAGATGCCAGTGCCAAAATCACCGATGACTCTGAGCTGGCTATTATCACTTCCCGTGACGAAGAAGGTGTTGAGGTGATCCGTCACTCAACGGCTCACCTGCTGGCAATGGCCACTCAGGATCTGTACCCCGGTGCCCAGGTCACTATTGGTCCCGTGATTGATAATGGCTTCTATTATGACTTCTCCTATGAGCGGGCATTTAACCTCGAAGACCTGGAGAAGATTGAAAAGCGCATGGCTGAGCTGGCAAAGCAGGATCTGGGGATTGAGCGAGTGGTGATGACTCGTGACGAAGCCATCAGTGCTTTCAAAGCCATGGGTGAAGAGTACAAGGTCGAGATCATTAATGACCTGCCGAAAAATGAAGTGATTTCTGTTTACCGTCAGGGTGAGTGGATGGATCTTTGCCGTGGCCCACATGTTCCCTCAACAGGTAAGCTGAAAGCCTTCAAACTGATGCGTGTGGCCGGTGCTTACTGGCGTGGTGATTCCAGCAACGAAATGCTGACCCGTATCTATGGAACGGCCTGGGAAGACAAGAAAGCCCTGAAAGCTTACCTGCAGCGTCTGGAAGAAGCGGAGAAGCGTGATCACCGTAAATTGGGTAAGAAGCTGGACCTGTTCCATATGCAGGAAGAAGCACCGGGCATGGTGTTTTGGCACCCCAATGGCTGGGCCATCTATCAGGAACTGGAACAGTACATGCGTAAAAAGCAGATTATGCATGGCTACAAAGAGATCAGAACGCCTCAGCTGGTGGATCGCTCCCTCTGGGAAAAATCCGGTCACTGGGACAAGTTTCAGGACGACATGTTCACCACCAATTCGGAAGAGCGTGATATTGCTGTTAAGCCCATGAACTGCCCGTGTCACGTCCAGGTCTTCAATCAGGGGCTGAAAAGCTACCGTGATCTGCCGCTGCGACTGGCGGAATTTGGTTCCTGTCATCGTAACGAGCCATCTGGTGCGCTTCATGGAATCATGCGTGTCCGTGGCTTTGTTCAGGACGATGCCCATATTTTCGCAACAGAAGATCAGATTCAGTCGGAAGTGGCTGCTTTTATTGATTTCCTCCATGAGGTGTATGAGGATTTTGGCTTCAGTCGTGAAAACATGCTTTACAAACTGTCTACGCGTCCTGAAAAGCGCGTGGGTTCTGATGAAATCTGGGATAAAGCCGAAAAAGCCCTGGCCGATGCTCTGGATGCACAGGCGCTGCCATGGGAAGAACTACCGGGTGAAGGTGCTTTCTACGGACCAAAAATCGAATTTTCCCTGAAAGACTGCATTGGCCGGGTGTGGCAGTGTGGTACGATTCAGGTCGATTTCTCGATGCCGGGCCGTCTGGGTGCTGAATATGTCGATGAAAGCGGTGAACGCAAAACACCGGTCATGCTCCACAGAGCGATTCTGGGGTCGTTTGAGCGGTTCATCGGCATACTCATTGAACACTATGAAGGGGCCATGCCGCCATGGTTGGCTCCCAAGCAGGTTGCCATCCTCAACATTACTGACAGACAGGCTTCTTATGCGGTAGAACTGGAAAAAATGTTGATGGAAAAGGGAGTTAGGGTAAAAGCGGACTTGAGAAACGAGAAGATCGGCTTTAAAATCCGCGAGCATACCTTAAATAAGGTGCCTTATTTGCTGGTTATTGGCGATAAGGAAATGGAAAACAGAACCGTTGCTGTGCGTACCCGCACAGGTGAAGACCTGGGTACCATGCCTGTAGAGGCATTCAAGGAGCGCCTTGCAGCGGATATCAGCAAGCGTGGCCGTACTGCGTAATTAATCTGTAACGGGCTTGTCGATCTTGATGTTAAACGTCGACGAGCCCTTTCGCACAGGCTGCCTTTACAGGAGATACACCCATCAGACGTAACAGCTTCCGCGATCGTCGCCCGCAGAAGGCGCCGATTAATGAGAATATCCGTGCCAAAGAAGTCCGTCTAATAGGAGCCGATGGCTCTCAGGTAGGGGTGGTCGATACCCGTGACGCTTTGTCCATGGCCCAGGAAGCAGGGCTGGATCTGGTTGAAATTAATGCAACCAGCGAACCGCCAGTCTGTAAGATCCTTGACTACGGCAAGCATCAGTACGAGCAAAAGAAGCAGAAAGCCGCAGCCAAGAAGAAACAGGTTCAGACCCAGGTGAAAGAAGTCAAGTTTCGCCCGGGCACAGAGGAAGGGGATTACCAGGTAAAACTGCGCAACCTGGTACGTTTCCTGACAGAGGGCAACAAGGCGAAGGTTTCTCTTCGTTATCGTGGTCGTGAGATGGCTCACCAGCAGCTGGGCATGGAACTGATGAACCGGGTTGAAAAAGATCTGGAAGAGATTGGTACCGTTGAACAGCGTCCAAAGATGGAAGGTCGTCAACTGATCATGGTTATTGCCCCGAAAAAGAAGAAGTGATTTGAGTATGAAAAACCGGTCACTGCCTCAGTGGCCGGTTTTTCATGTCCTGGATGAGGCTTTTCTACACAGAAAATTTTCTCCCGGATTAAACGACAGTCGCTTTTATTTTTAATATCCCGACACCTCATGGCCCTGAAACGGGCGCCGCTTTCCAAGATGAGAAGGGGTAGGTGGTCGCGAATGCGGAGTGCTTTTTCATGCCAAAAATGAAAACCAACAGTGGTGCCGCCAAGCGTTTCAAAAAAACGGCCAGCGGTTACAAGCGTAAGGGTGCTTTCAAGAGTCACATCCTGACCAAAATGACCACCAAGCGTAAGCGTCAGCTGCGTGGTACCTCCATGGTAACACCTGCTGACCAGGGCCTCGTTAAGCGTATGCTGCGCGACTAATCGCTTTATAGATCATTTTTTTCGGAGATATAGCTCATGGCACGTGTAAAACGTGGTGTAATCGCGCGCAAGCGTCACAAGAAAGTTCTCAAGGCCGCCAAAGGTTACTACGGAGCACGTTCACGTGTATTTCGCGTAGCCAAACAGGCTGTAACCAAAGCTGGTCAGTATGCTTACCGCGATCGTCGTCAGCGTAAACGTCAGTTCCGTGCTTTGTGGATTGCCCGTATCAACGCCGGTGCGCGCACCAGCGGTCTGTCTTACAGTCGTTTCATCGCGGGTCTGAAAAAGTCTGCGATCGAAATCGACCGTAAGGTTCTGGCTGATCTGGCTGTGCACGACAAGGCTGTTTTCGGTCAGCTGGTTGAAAAGGCTAAAGCTTCTCTGGCTTGAGTCTGATTCATATCAGCCTTTAACGGGGTTATGGTTTTCCATAACCCCGTTTTATGTGTTGGGTCAGAATCAGGCGGTGCGTTTGGAGTGACGCTCCCGGTTTTCCAGTTTTTTTCTTTCACTCTTTCTTAGCACCACATACAGCGCCGCAGAACCGCCATGAAACTTTAATGCGGTATGAAAGCAGAGTACCTGGTCCATTTCCCGCAGCCAGGTGTTGACGTAGCTTTTAATGATGGCCGGGGGATTAGTGTTCAGGCCCCGGCCATGATTGATAATGAGTGAGCGAAGCTCGTGTTGCTGACAGTCGTTGATGAAGTCAAAAACTGCTTTTCGAGCCTCAGCCGCTGTGTGATTATGCAGGTCGAGTCTGGCTTCAATGTCGTATTTGCCCAGTCTCATTTTCTTGAAAACACCTTCCTGAACACCGGAGCGTTTATATTCCAGGTGATCGTAAGGCTGGACTCTTTTCGGGTTATCCAGAGATAAAAAATTAGGGTCATTCAGCTCAGCCTGGGCTGCCTTCCTTCTCAGGGCCTGACCGGGAGTCGCTGTCTGATGTTTCTTGAGGTTCGCTTTGGTGCTGCTTTTCAGGG
The DNA here is from genome assembly GCF_049310145.1 of Endozoicomonas sp. ALD068. Classification (NCBI taxonomy): domain Bacteria; kingdom Pseudomonadati; phylum Pseudomonadota; class Gammaproteobacteria; order Oceanospirillales; family Endozoicomonadaceae; genus Endozoicomonas; species Endozoicomonas sp. ALD068. The sequence goes on along the minus strand of NZ_JBLYNU010000004.1, from coordinate 3,015,050 downwards.
GAGCTACTCCCTCCATTTCCTGGAGGAACAGATCCTGGTCGTCGTAACTCATGGCTTTGTACTTGTCGTAGAACGGTCAGAGGTGCTCGACGGTCTGGAAGTTTGACGTTTGGATACACCTCAATGAATTTTGATAGTACCTGTTTTTGTGTATCCGGAGAACTATAGCTGCTTTAAGCGACTTTTTCCCTAAACCTGAATTCAGAGGAAATTCGTTTTTTCATAATTCAAGGCATACATAGCAACAGGTTTTCCTATGACTTTATTTTGGAAAAACCTGTCATGCTTTTCCAGATTCAATACGTACTCGTTTTCCACAGGTTGGTAGTGGATGACATCGGCGGCCTGCCGTTTTTCCTTGTCCAGAGAGTTGATAATATGGCTGCTCATGTATTCACTGGAAAAGCATCTGGCAGGTAAAACCTTATCTTGTGAAACCGCTGCGTAAGCCGCCTGAGCCCCGCCTTTTTCGTAGCCCGATAATTTCAGAGTCCAGCCTTTAAAGGCACTGTTTTTCTTCATCAGGTTCTGAACCTGCTTAGTGAGCTTGCTGGCTTGCTGGTAACTTTCAGGCACAGTTTTTCGCCTTGCGTTTCTCAGATTTCGTACCCAGCGGATGAGAGTGAATGCTTTTTTGAACCTTCCAGTATGAGAAAGCTCATCCGGTTTTTTCAGGGCGTCCCAGCTGCCAAAAACAATGCGAACTTCGGGAGGACTGGTTTTGGGGTTACGAAGAATATAGGCAGTGAGCCCGGTTTTCTTGTCGAACACACAGCCTTCGGATCCTTTGGTGGATAATCCGGCTGCTTTGCCAGCATACAGGGCGAGACGGCGGTCAGTATCCCAGGACTTAAGTTCATTCAGGATCTTTTTGTCTTTTAATCCCCAGCCGTCTATGGACTTTTCGTAAGGGTAAGCGGCAATCCTTGCCTCAACAGCCATAGCTTCACCCATTCGCCAGTTATTTCTGGGAGTACCTTTATCCGGAGTCAGAGTTCCTACGTGATGCTGCCAGGGGTTGGCCAATGATGCAAAATTTCCAATATAACCCGGAGGTGAGTTTGTCATTGGTTTGAGCTTGGGCTTTTGAGTATCTTCACTTCTACTGTTTGCTTCTGCGTATCTACTTGCAGATAAACCTGCTCCAAAGAAGACTCCTCTCATTGTGCTATCCCTCCAGAAGGTGATGAGTCGTAAGTAAGCTCCTGCTCTTCTTCTGTCAGTTCCCGGGTTAATGTGTTGGCGAGCTCTATGAAGCCAAGCACCAGGTTATTGAAAGTCTCATGGGTCAGACTGCCGACAGGGTGACTGGTCATAAGGTGCAAACCTATTCCATCCTGGTCCGTATAAAACCAGGCGCCTTTGAGCTTGTCTGGGGCTCCGTTGAGAGACAACAGCTGCATTGCTCTGGCGGCCTGTAGCTCAGGATCTGTTGGCATGGTTGTCAGCATACGGTGCAGCAGTAACAGATCACTGTTCTCAGGTAACTCTATGATCACTGCGATCTCATTGTGCTCGTCTACCAGGGCGCAGGTGTTGTCTTCTGTGGTCAGGTCATGACCAATATGTTCACCAAAGTCCTTTAAAAACTCTTTAAATTGTTCGTAAGGCTCAATCATAGCCGGGCTCTCCATAGCAAATCATTAGTGTTTGGTTCGGCTTGGATAAATGAAATTGAAGGGTTTGGCGGAAGAGCTATGTATCATCAGGCTGTCAGAGCCTGTCTTAATGACCAGGCCCGACAATCAGATCATGAGATGACTTGGGTTAGTGGCTATAACTGCGGTCCCAATCCTTCCAGACCGGTTCCAGACCTTTTGATTTAATCGCAGCTGCAACCACTTCAGGACGACGGTTGTCGTCGATGGCGAACTGTTCCAGAGATTCCACGGCACCATTGGCATAACCGCCAGGTTGAGTGCTTGAGAAAGCGCTCATGGCGGTAATACCCAGAGGCAATACATTGTCTCTGAACGATTCCGACTCTCGAGTGGACAGTGACAGTTCCGCTTCCGGTTTAAACAGGCGGTAAGCACAGATCAGCTGTACCAGTTGTCTGTCTGAAATGACGGAAACGGGCTGGAATTCACCTTCGCAGGGGCGCAGTCTGGGAAAAGAGATGGAGTAACGGGTTTTCCAGTAGGTCTTTTCCAGGTAGTCGAGGTGTGCGGCGACCATGGCAGAGTCTGTACGCCAGTCTTCCAGACCAATCAGGGCGCCCACACCAATTTTGTCGATGCCTGCTCTGCCGAGTCTGTCAGCGGTTTCCAGACGATAGTCGAAATCCATCTTGCTGCCTCGCAGGTGGTATTTCCCGTAGGCCGGGCGATTGTAAGTCTCCTGGTAAACCAGCACGGCGTCCAGCCCCAGCGCCATCAACTCTTCGTATTCGCTCTGTTCCAGAGGTTGTACTTCCAGCGTAATGTGGGAAAAGTGCAATCTGACTTTGTCCAGTACGGTTTTGAAATATTCGGTGCCCACCGTGCCCTGGGCTTCGCCAGTCACCAGCAGGATATGATCAAACCCCATGGCTTTGATGGCTTTCAGTTCCCGGTCCAGCTCTTCCGTGCTCAGGGTTTTGCGTCGAATTTTGTTGTCAAGGCTGAAACCACAGTAGGTACAGATGTTGGTGCACTTGTTGGACAGGTATAAGGGAATGTACATCTGAACTGTATTGCCAAAACGCTGGCGGGTGAGTGCCATGCTTTTCTGTGCCATCTGTTCCAGGTAAGGTTCAGCCGCTGGGGAGATGAGCGACAGAAACTGATCATGGGCCAGTCTGCCGGTGGACAGGGCATGTTCGACATCCGCAGCGGTTTTGCTGAGGATGCTCATCCTGATTTCATCCCAGTTTAACTGGTTAAACGTGTCTACAAATGACATTAAAAGTCTTCCAGAAATGCAGTCAGTGGGCTGCTTGCCTGAGCCTGGTGCGAACGTATTCCGAGGCCAGCCTCGTAGGCTCGTCTGCCAGCTGTCACGGCTTCCCTGAAAGCAATACCCATGGCTACCGGGTCATTTGAAACAGCAATGGCTGTATTCACCAGCACGGCGTCAGCTCCGATTTCCATCGCTTTAGCGGCGTCGGAAGGGCTGCCAATACCGGCATCTACAACCACAGGGACCTGGCTCTGCTCGATAATGATGTTCAGAAACGCCTCGGTTTTCAGGCCCAGGTTGCTGCCAATGGGTGCCCCGAGAGGCATAACCGCAGCGGCACCCGCTTCTTCCAGTCTCTTGCACAAGACCGGGTCAGCGTGAACATAAGGTAGAACAACAAATCCCAGTTCGACAAGTTCTTCGCAGGCTTTTAGTGTTTCGATGGGGTCAGGCAGCAAATATTTGGGGTCCGGGTGAATTTCCAGTTTTAGCCAGTTGGTCTGCAGGGCTTCTCTGGCCAGCTGGGCTGCATACACGGCTTCTTTGGCGTTGCGGGCACCGGAAGTATTGGGCAGCAGGTTAACACCTGCTTCAATCAGGGGTGAGAGAATATCATCCTGATCATTATTCAGGTCCACTCGCTTAAGTGCCATGGTCACCAGTTCGCTCTGTGAAGCCCTGATGGCTTCAGCCATGGTCTGGCTGTTATTGAATTTCCCGGTACCGGTAAACAGGCGAGAATGGAAGGTTTTATCAGCAATGGTCAGCATACCAGCCCTGTAATTCGATAAATTGTCGGTCATTCCAAGTGCGATTTCTGCGCGCTATCAGCCACCTGCGGTAGCCTTGATCAGGGTGATGCGGTCACCTTCTTCTACTTTTCTGCGGGGCCATTGGGAGCGACTGACGATCTCTTGATTGACCGCAAGTGCCACGCCCTTTTCAGCCTGATTGATCTGTTCCAGCAGCTGCTCTAGCGTCAGAGGGGACTCAAAGCTCAGGGGCTGGTCATTAACAAAAAATTGCATAGATCATTCTGGGAGGTTTTGAAAACAGGGGGGGAAGTTTAAAGCAAATTCTTCTCCGGATAAATGGTGGGCAGTCAGGAGCCGTTCTTGTGATCTCGGTCAGCCTTTTTGAGCGGCGTAGCGAGACTTGTCATGGCAGGGCTTATGGGCTAGTGGATAGGGTCAGAGACGAGAATATTGAACTTAAAACTGAAAAACAGGTTAAACAGTTTACATATATGCAATGACTTGAGGTTGTATATGGTTTTCAGAAAAATAGTAACCGCTTTAGCTTTTCTGGCTGCATCGGTATGTTATGCGGATTCATCGGTATGTTACCCTGATTCACTAATAACTGTTAAGACAAACAGCTTGCCGTTATCGGATTCATTTAAGGCTTACATTGAGCATAACCTGCCACAGGCTTTGAATAAAAGATGTTCTACTCCAGAACGTGTTTCTGCGTTAATTCGAAATGAATTGTTTTCAAATGGTTATGTTGCAACACCGGAGGATGCTGTTTTTTCGGTGCAGTATATCTTCGATAAAAAATTTTCTGGGAATCAACTGATTACTTCGGACGCCTGGTCATCAACAATAAAAGTTTTTAGCACTTATCATGAGCAGATAGACTGTGGAGCAGGCTTGGGAGTCGAGGAAAAAGACTATTTATCTATAAGCCAGCGTAAGCTTTCTCGCTTTGTTAGTGCATTAAACAGAGAATTGAATGGCTATGAGCTAGGAATTGGGTTGTTTTTTATATTGGTTCAGCCAAGCTCGCAGTTCCCGGGAAAAAAGAATATATTTCATTGCGATGTCCTTTATTCAAAACACAGGTAGATGGAAGGTTTTAAATCACAGCAACGTCACTGCCTTGGCTGAAGTTGAGTCAGCTGCCAATGCCGCTGACCTGGACCAGGTCGGGCAAGGCTCCTTGGCAAAAAAGGCGAACTTGATCAAAAGGTTAGGTCTGACCTGATGCGATATTTAGTAGATCATGTTTCAAGTTCCTGAAACGGGCACCTCCATTTGGCAATGAACTAAATTATTTCCTGGTTGTCAAAACTATTAAGACGATAGTTTCAGTATCATATAATTCGCACGTTCTCTTGAGATGACCTGAAATACTGTCAGGCAGGATTGAACAGGCTGACTAAATGAGCTGACTTCAAGAAGGTATTAACAGCAAGCATAAGTGAATGGAGGATAAGAAATATGGATATTAAACCTGAAGGCTCTCACCCCGGCACATATTTTCAGCCCAGAGCAGAGGATGTTAAATTTACTAAAACGGATTGTAACGAAAGTTCCACGAGAAAGTTTTCGTTTAACCCCTCAAGGTGTGTATCACCTGTGCGATTTGATTCTTCAGATTCGCAAGCTTTAACCGCAATCGATATTGAGTGCGAAGAGAAACCGATACATAAACCTGTTTTGTCCAGGCGCGTATCATCTTTGCTATCAGGTGATGAGAAGAAATCAGTTTCAAATAATGTCTCGGACGACGATACTGCTACTTTGAACGATCATCTCAACTCTATACGTCAGATAACCCCCACTTACAAACCCTTTCCGAAAAGTCGCAGCACTAAGTCCGTGGCTGAGCAGTTCGCCGAGAATACAATTGACTGGCTCCAGCTCAGTAACACATCCTACGCTGATCGGGACTCAGTTGAGACAAGCTTTCAGCGTCGAGTGGAAGGTTCTGAAGCAGGAGAAGAGCTATTTCAGGATGGTTTTTGTATCAAGAAATATCGGACCCAAGTAGAAAAAAAACGTCTGGGTGTTTTTTATCCTGAGGATTATCGGACTCTCGAACTTCCCGGTCTGTCAAAAAGTTCATACCTCGGGAAGCACTCACTGCCGGAATATTTTGACATAACGAACAAGTATAACTTTGTAGCAATGGATAATGGCTATAAACCAAGTGAGTGTCTGAATGCTTTTTTTCATGGCCCCACCATTGCAGACTGTGCAACGACCCTTTCGGCCTGTCAGTATCGGGCCATTGAAACCATCATTGGCACCGACGAATTCGACCGCATCTTTGGCGCACCGATCTCAAAGTTCAGAATTCCAGTCACCCTTTTCGGTCACATGTCCCAGGTTATTGGATGCTTCACAAAGGGTGAATATGTCAATCGGATCAAGTACAGCAACCCTCTCCATTGTCTGTTTGAGTATCTCGAGTTTTACAAAGGTTCAGGGAGCAATGGGCAGTCAGAGCTGAAAATAAAAAAGGGTGATATCCTCTATATTCAGGGCGTAGAAGGCTACGATTTGAAGCACGCAACTGGTGATGCTGTCGGTTTTAATCTGGTATGCACCGGGCAAAACAGCAGCGGACAGAATCTCTATCTGGGGTTTGGTCCGGGTGAATTTGTTGAACCGAAAACCTACGAGCAGGTCAAAAAAATACTGATTGATGGCTACAATAGACCACAGAGTCCTGAGACAATCCTTGCCATTAAAGAAGGGAAATCAAGCTATAAAGATTGGACCGACGATATCCTGCCCTATGATCACCCTATTGGTGGCATCACTATCGTGGCTCGATTTAATACTGTGACCTGGGAAAATTTTTTGTCCGAGTGCGATCAAGTCTGGCACCGTCAACCGCTTTTGTCTGTCACTCGGGCTATGAAACCAAAGCCGGTGCACCAGGTGTCACGTTTCCATACTGAAAATCTTGATGCTGATATAGATCAATTCGAACCCCGCTCAACACAGCAGGAACTGATGCATGAGACGGCCCTGAAGTTCACGCGTGCTGTGATTAATAATCAGGGTGGAGCCTCGTATAAAAAGCCCATGGGACTATTCCTGACCGGATCACCGGGACTAGGAAAAACACATCTTTGTGTAGCAGTTACCAAAAAAGCAGCCGACTATGGTGTCAACACCCTGTATCTAGACGCAGATAAGGCAGGCGAACTGTATCAGTGCTTCCAGGGTAATGAATGGGATAGCAAGATCGAGGAAATGCTTGCCGGTAAAGATTTGGTGGTAATCGATGATGCTAACGGCGGTCACTTTAGCAAACAACTTCTGGCAAAAACAATGAAACATGTGATGACTGCCAAGAAAGCTATCATGGTCAGTTCAAATCATCATATTCCTGTCAAAGCTGAATTCCTTGGCGATATCGAGCCCTTAACCAGGTGTGCCCATAATTTTCTTTACCTTAGTGATTTGCAGGGAGACAGTTGCCGTTCCCAATGGTGGCACAGCCCTGATGTACAGGCTGCTGATGCACTAGCGCAACTGGGTCAGTATCATGGCCGCAATGCGGCAGGAGTGATCACTGAGCACGCCGTACCAACAGAGGAAATAGCCAGATTACTCAGTATTCCAGCTGATCGGATCCGCCAGGTGGGCCCTCCCGTATTACCTGGAACAGAATTTCTAAGCCAGGATTTCCATTTCAGCCATTTATCCAAAACGGAGCATCAGGCTGTTTTTATGGAGTGTAATTTTACTGTTAGTAGTACTTGGATAGAGCAGTTCTTAAATGTTGTTCAGAAAGTACACGACGAAGGCTTGAAGCTGGTAGTGAAAACCAATAACCGCACATTATTCTTGGAAGCTGTAATGGATTATTTAAAATTTCTTCAACTTCTAAATGGGGAGGTTCGTATCAGAGAGCGGCTAGAGCATATGTTCCCGGACTTTGCGGAATCCGGACTGCAGGAGCAGCCTGACAGACTTAAGCGTCCCTAGCGAAGATTGCGATAAATTGAGGATAAAAATTTCTGATTCCGAGGAGAATAGCGAGCTATTTGACGAGGGAGCAGGAATTTTCAGACCGATTTATCGCAGTACCGTTATGAATGTCAGGGCTTTCCTGTACTGGTGAAATCCGTCCTGCAAGTAAATCTATTCAAACCCTTCCTCAACCGCTAGAATTGGCGGTTTATTTTCTCTACGCATCGGTTATCAGGAATCCCATGGAGAATCTGGAAACACTTGTTTCACCTATAGTCGTCTCTGCACTGGCTGAAGTTGAGTCAGCTGCCAATGCCACTGATCTGGACCATGTTCGGGTGCGGTTTCTTGGCAAAAAAGGCGAGCTGACCCAGCTGTTGAAAGGTCTGGGCAAACTGTCTCCGGAAGAACGTCCGAAGGCGGGCGGCTTTATTAACGAAGCCAAGCAGCAGGTTCAGGCCGCCCTGGATGTGAAACGTGAAGGTCTGGAAAAAGTGGCTCTGGAAGCTCGCCTGGCCAGTGAAACCATTGATGTCACCCTGTCCGGCCGTAGCCAGAACCTGGGGACGGTGCACCCTGTTACCCGCACCATGGAGCGTATCACCGATTACTTCGGCAACATCGGCTTTGAAGTGGCCCAGGGGCCGGAAATCGAAGACGATTACCACAACTTCGAAGCGTTGAATATTCCCGGTCATCACCCGGCCCGTGCCATGCACGATACTTTTTACTTCAATGACAACACCGTTCTGAGAACCCACACCTCTCCGGTTCAGGTTCGTGTCATGGAGGCCCTGAGCAAGGCCGGTGAGAAACCTCCTATTGCCATTGTTTGCCCGGGCAAGGTTTACCGTTGCGATTCCGACCAGACTCACAGCCCGATGTTTCATCAGGTCGAAGGTCTTTATGTGGCAGAGAAAGTCAGTTTTGCTGACCTGAAGAGTGTTCTCAGTGACTTTCTGAGGGTGTTCTTTGAGCGTGACGACTTGAAAGTCCGCTTCCGTCCGTCCTACTTCCCGTTCACTGAGCCTTCAGCAGAAGTGGACATTGAATGGGGACGCAATGAAGACGGTTCCATCAAGTGGCTGGAGGTTCTGGGCTGCGGTATGGTCCACCCGAAAGTGTTTGAATACTCCGGTATTGATACCAGCAAGTACACAGGCTTTGCCTTCGGTCTGGGGGTTGAGCGTTTTGCCATGCTCCGTTACGGCGTAAACGATTTACGTCAGTTTTTCGATAATGACCTGCGCTTCCTGAGCCAGTTCAATTAACGGTTTGCGGCGATCAGATCGAATAACGGAGTTGAGAAAAGTCTATGAAATTCAGTGAACAATGGTTACGTCAGTGGGTTGCCCTGGAAGCGGACACTCAGGAGCTGGTAGATAAGATCACCATGGCTGGCCTGGAAGTGGACGACGTTGACCCGGTAGCAGGCGAGTTTTCCGGTGTGGTTGTGGGTGAAATTGTTGCCTGTGAACAACACCCGGATGCGGATAAATTGCGTGTCACTCGTGTCAGCACCGGATCAGAGGAGTTCCAGGTGGTTTGTGGTGCGCCTAATGCCCGTGTGGGTATTCGTGTACCTTTTGCAACAGTCGGTTCCGTTCTGCCGGGCAATTTCAAAATCAAGAAAGCCAAACTGCGTGGTGTTGAATCTTTTGGCATGCTTTGTGCGGAAGAAGAGTTGGGCATGGCTGAATCTTCAGACGGCCTGATGGAGCTGCCAGCGGATGCTACTGTGGGTCAGGATATCCGAGAGTACCTGAGCCTGGATGACAGGATTATTGATGTAGACCTGACGCCAAACCGTGGCGACTGTTTGAGCATTGCGGGTCTGGCCCGGGAAGTCAGTGCGAACTTCCTGGCTGATGTCAGCGAAGTTCAGGTTGAGCCGGTAGCCCCAACGATTGATGATACTTTTAAGGTGGCTGTTGAATCCAAAGAAGGGGCGCCACGATTTCTGACCCGTATCCTGAAAGATGTTGATATTACTCAACCTACCCCTCTGTGGATGATTGAGCGCCTGCGTCGTTCCGGTATTCGTTCCATTGATCCCGTTGTTGATGTGACCGCTTATGTCATGCTGGAACTGGGTCAGCCTATGCACGGTTATGATCTGGATACCCTGAAGGGTTCCCTGATTGTTCGCATGGCCCATGAGCAGGAGAAGCTGGTTCTGCTGGACGGACAGGAAGTCATTATGAATACCGGGACTCTGGTCATTGCCGATGAGCAGCAGGCTCTGGGTATTGCCGGTGTGATGGGCGGAGAAGGCTCTGGTGTCTCACAAACCACCCGTAACGTGCTGCTGGAAGCGGCTTTCTTTGATCCCATTACCATTGCCGGTAAAGCCCGTTCCTTCGGACTGCACACCGATGCTTCCCATCGCTTTGAGCGTGGTGTGGACTTCCAGCTGCAGCGTAAGGCCATTGAGAGAGCAACCGCCCTGATTCTGGAAATCTGCGGTGGTCAGCCAGGTCCTGTTGCCGAGGCAGTGAGCGAAGACAAGCTGCCTGAACTGAGCACAGTCAAGCTGAGAGCTGAAAAAGTGGCTTCTCTGCTGGGCATTACCATCGAGAATGACCTGATTGAAGCTCTGCTGACACGACTGGGTCTGGAGATGAGTTCTATTGCCGAAGGTGAGTGGTCCGTTTCTGTGCCAAGCTGGCGCTTTGATATCTCTATAGAAGAAGACCTGGTGGAAGAACTGGGTCGTATCTACGGTTATGAACGACTGCCAGAAACCATCCCAACGGCTCTGTTAAAGCTTAAGCAAGTGGATGAAAACAGAGTTAAAGAAGGGGATATTCGTCGTATTCTGGTCGCTCGTGGCTATCAGGAAGCGGTCTCCTTCAGCTTTATTGACCCGAAGTTGCATCAGCTGTTTGATCCCGGGCGTGAGCCTGTGGTTCTGGCGAACCCCATCGCCAGCGATCTTTCTGTCATGCGAACATCTCTGCTACCGGGCCTGGTTAAAACAGTCAGCTACAACCTGAATCGTCAGCAGAGCCGTGTTCGTCTGTTTGAAACCGGTCAGACGTTCGTTCGTGAAGGCGACTCTCTGAGGCAGGAAAATCAGATTGCTGCCGTGATTACAGGCAGTCGCTACCCTGAAAGCTGGGCGATTAAAGCGGAGCCCGCAGACTTCTACGACCTGAAAGGGGATGTGGAAGCTCTGCTGGAACTGGGTGGTGCTGCAGGGGAGTTCCGTTTTGAAAACAGCAGCCACGATGCCATGCACCCAGGTCAGTGTGCAGCGCTGGTTCGTGATGGCAAGGTGGTCGGTCATATAGGCGCTCTGCACCCAAGTCTGACGAAAAAGTTGGAGGTGAATGATGCGCTGATCATGTTTGAGGCAAGTCTGGAAGCGATGAGCCTGGGCAAAGTAACAGAGTTCACACCGCTGTCAAAGTTCCCTGAAGTTCGTCGTGACCTGGCCTTGCTTGTCAAGCAGGAAGTGGCGGCTGACAGTCTGAACCAGGTCATTCGGGAAGAAGCCTCTGAGCTGTTGAAAGATGTTCGTATTTTCGACGTTTATGCCGGAAAAGGCATTGCGGAAGGTCATAAGAGTCTTGCTTTGGGCTTGACCTTGCAGCACGCTTCCCGCACTCTAAAAGACGAAGAAGTTAATCAAGTGATTGACAGCATCGTAAGTCGGCTGGGATCGGAATTTGGTGCCAGTCTCCGAAGCTAATCAGCCAATGCAAGCGCTCTGTATCGGGCCTGTTTTCTGAGCAGGCTCGACAGTTCGCTGCCCTGGTTATAAGAGAGCGGAAGTTATCCATGGGAGCTCTGACGAAAGCTGATATAGCCGAGCGTCTGCACGAAGAACTCGGTTTGAACAAGCGCGAAGCCAAGGATATGGTCGAGCAGTTTTTCGAACAGATCCGTCAGGCATTAGAGAATAATGAACAGGTCAAGTTATCCGGCTTCGGTAATTTTGAACTGCGAGACAAAAGTCAGCGGCCCGGCCGAAACCCCAAAACCGGCGAAGAGGTTCCTATCTCTCCTCGCAGGGTGGTGACTTTCAAGCCTGGTCAGAAACTCAGGTCACGAGTCGAGGCTTATGCAGGAAACAGAGCTCAGGAAGAGTGATCTCCCTGTTATTCCCGGCAAGCGTTACTTCACCATCGGTGAGGTCAGCGACTTGTGTCAGGTCAAATCCCATGTCCTGCGATACTGGGAACAGGAGTTTTCGCAGTTAAAACCGGTCAGGCGCGGGAACCGTCGTTATTACCGGCGACAGGATGTGCTGCTTATCCGGCAAATTCGCAGTTTGCTCTACGACAAGCGTTTTACCATTGACGGCGCCCGTAATCATCTCAAAGGCGAAGTGCAGAAGCTGGACGCTTCCCAGTACAAACAACTGATCCGGCAAACCATTGCTGAACTGGAAGATGTTGTCGATGCCTTGGATGGGATTCCTTCCAAGTGAGAATATGCAGATAAAAAAATACCGGCGGATGCCGGTATAATTTACCTTCGGGAAGGAGTGGGCGGGGGGCCGTTTTGCGTGCGGTTATTGACGATTTTATCAATAAGCAGGCCTATCCGACTCCAGTTTTTATCCGCTTTCAAGGTCTCGGTGTATCTAGAAATTTCATCGAACTGTTTCTGATCCCGATTCTGATGTGCCTGACGCAAGACATGGGTAAGTTCAGTGGTCAGCTTCTGTTTATTAAATGTTTGTATTGTCATTCCATAGCCGCCGCCAGTAATTTTATCCAACAATTCTTCGGCATCTTTAGGGCCATTGTATTTGGTTCTCTTCGCTGCTACCGGTGGTAAGTCTGGAGCCTTTTCAACAGAAGTTTTTGTTTTATCTGCAAAGTTGAGATTGACGTAAGTGTCATCCCTATTGGCTCTTCTGAGTCTGGCAGCATCTCGCGCTTCCTTATTGACGACGGCATAATCTTCTGAGCCGTACCCCAGTCCGTTATCTTTGGGCTCCGGGGCTTTTTGAGGGGTAGCAGGTGTCGCAACGGTCAGACCCGCTTCTTTCAATAAGGGATTAAACAAGGGTGTGAACTGTCCGTGAACCGCTGTCAGGGTATTGAACTGTCCTGCTGTTTGCACGAATTTGTTCCTGACCTGGCGCGCGGTAGTAATGGTTTGAGTGAAATCCCGGGGAACCTCACCCGTTTTTTGATACTGCCGCAGGCTGTTATCAATCGTGATGAAGGTTCCGGTTCTGCCGACTCCCGCATTGCAGTTGACGACGGTGGGGTTGTTTGACCTGGCTGCAACAGAGGGGTGCTGACGTAACTTTTCAACCAGTACCGACAGTTTTGCCAGTCTTTCCGGGGTGCCGGCGCTATGGTCTGCCCAGCCTTTATCGTAAACCCTGAATTGTGTCTCCCCATTAATGGAGAGTTGTTTGACGGTAACTTTACCCTCATCAAAAGAGTATTGTCCATCCAGTCTAACCTTAACGCCGCCACAGTCTTTTTCTTCGCCGACTTCCTTAGGGCCAACTTCGATAGAACGCTTCTTATCTGGTTTATGGGAAATTTCCGGATCTTCGAGTTCTTTGGAGTTAACAAGAGAAACGGATACGGCAGGACGATGATGAGCAAGCATTTTTATGAAGTTGTTTTCTGTGTTTTCAAGTGGCCCCTGACTCGCGATAAAGCTGCCACCAGGCAGGTCGACTTTTGCGGCATGATAGGGTGCTCCCGGTGCAAATCCTTTGTCTCTATTGCCAAGATGGATGTCAGAAAATTTTGGATGTGCCTTTTCGAAGAAAGGTTGGTTATCGATCCTTCCTTGTATCTGTGGGCTTTTAATCTTTTTGTATTGCGTATTAATTTCAGAGTCGTCAGGCTTATAGGGGAACTCCTGACTCAAGTTAAGCGAAGCTCCCTGGTAAGTGCCAAATTCAAGTTGAGATCCATGGTCTGACCCATAGACACACTGCAAGGACGGAGTCAGTTCCTTAAGTTCAAGGGATCGGGAGTCGGGGGGTTCCTGAAGACCAACTTGACGATCAATCTCTGCAAACACCGCAGCTGCAAGTTTGGGGGAATTGGCATAGCGTCCGGCGCATCTGTCTTTGAGACCCTGCACATTATCACCAAATTCTTTCAGCCCCTCGGTGACTTTTCTTTCAGCATAAATCTCTCGTACTTCTTGCATGATCGTATCATAACCAGGGTCGTCCTTTTGGCTAAGTTGAAAGATCAATTCCTTGATATCCGGAGTAGAGAGCTGTTGGACGGCTTCCGAGAACTTGTTGAGTGAGAAGCCGGATTTATCCTCAAATTTGCCATGCTCCAGGTTTTTAATGATTTCCGGTGCTTTCAGGGCTTTAGCCGGTTGGGTTTCAGGACTGCTGTTTCTGACTGCAAGTGGTGTATTAGCAGGTTTAGAATGGGTCCTGGGTTGCTCGTTCATCTGGTTGGGAAGCTTGGGCAGTGGGCGGGTGCTTCTTTCTGAGAGCGGTGTTGAAGGCGCTTTTGATGGGGTCGCTGTATTATCAGCGAGATGTTCATGCAACTTGCCATGGAAGTGGTCATAGACGGGTTTAACCAGACCGTGAACACCGAGAACTTCCCGTGCAACTCTCAAACCCCAGACTTTCGAAGCACTGCAATTGTAGAGCTTACCGTTGACCTTGACTGTCTTGGTTATTGAATTCTGTGGATCAGCGCCCGCTGTTTGAGAATGGCCTATTGAAGAAGTCCCGCCGTTATTAATTGTATTGCCCACAACCTCTCTCCTGAGAATCTTCCCTGATTCTTGCAGTATAAAAGGCTATGTAACATTTTCCACAGAGTCAGGGTCAAGCGGCGCTGACAGGCGTTTATCGTTAATGGGTGTCATATTTCTGTCATAATTCGCCGATAGACTCACCGAAAAATTAGAAGTGTGCTCTGAAATTTACTCATGACAATAACAACATTCCGATCTCTGCTGTTTTATTCATTCTTATCTCTTGTTTCTTTTGGCGCTCAGGCTCAAGAAGAATTATTGTTCTCGATTCATGGCTCAAATACTGTGGGTGCCAGATTAGGGCCATCATTAGCTGAGTCCTATCTGAAGTATCTGGGGGCAGAAGGCGTAGGTGTTTTCCCGACCGGTCTGGATAATGAGGTCAAAGTGACTGGCTTTTTACCCGCTAAGGGTAAATTGGTCAGCATCTTTATTGCTGCACATGGTTCATCCAGTGGTTTTAAAGCACTGGCCAGCGGGAAAGGACAGATTGCCGCCGCTTCACGACCGATAAAGACTAAAGAGCAGGCCATGTTGTCTGGCATGGGCGATTTCAGCAGTCTGGAAGCAGAGTATGTTGTTGGCATTGACGGTCTGGCGATTATTGTGAATCCGGGTAACAGTATTAACAAGCTGGATATCAAAGATATTGCCCGTCTTTTTTCTGGTGAAGTGAAGAACTGGAAAGAATTGGGAGGGGCCGATCTGCCGGTTTCGCTGTTTGCCCGCGATGATCGTTCGGGAACCTGGGATACTTTCAAAAACCTCGTGTTGGCCAAAAAATACCAGCTCGACCCAACTGCCATGCGTTTTGAGTCCAATGCCGATGTCTCTGACAAGGTGGCATCGACCCCGGGGGGCATTGGTTTTGTCAGCCTGAATACCATTGGTCGAGCCAGACCATTGATGGTTTCTGAAGGCACTGACAGAGCATTGAAGCCTGAGCTGCTGCATGTTTCGACGGAAGATTATGTTCTGAGTCGCCGTCTTTATATGTATCTGCCAGAAAAGGACGCTGATCCTGATGCTCTCGACTTTCTCCGTTTTGCAACCAGCGATCAGGCACAACCTGTCGTAGCTTCTGTTGGTTATGTTCATCAGGCGGTTGAGCTGATGAGCCCTGATGTGCAGTCTGCACCAGAGGATTATCAGCGGATTGTTGACCAGTTTGACCGTGCGTCTGTTAATTTCCGCTTTGCTCAGGGGCGTGCCCAGCTTGATAACAAGGCTATCAATGATATTGAAAGGCTGGCGCGTTTCATTGATCGACAGCCAGGCGAGGTTCTGTTAATTGGTTTCGCAGATCAGAGGGCGCAATCGAGAAATTCAGATCTTTTGGCTAAGCTCAGGGCTGATGTGGTCAGAAGAGCTCTGGTCAAGGCTGGAGTTCCACGGAAGAAAATCCAGTACCGGGGTTACGGTCAGTATATGGCATTGTCTTCAGCAGAGAGTCTGGCCAGTAAAATAAGAAACCGCCGGGTGGAAGTCTGGGTCAAAGCAGACAGTGAATCCAATCAAGTGGCGGCCTCCTTTTGAATTCACCGATAAATTTCATAAAGGCGGTACAATAGCATGAAGCACTGTTCACTTCCTTCTTGAGCAGTGCAGACTATGTTACCGGTGCCTGCGCGGTGGGGCCTTGCGGGCTGATTTTAACTTATTGGCTGGCGGCTTGCCGCTGGCCTCCTCTGGAGAGTTAAACATCAGATAAAGCTCCATCAACACCTCAGGTATCTGGCTGCACATATCTTCAGTCAGCTTTTCGTCTTCCAGAATAGCTTCGAACTCAGGCTCGTCGTCAAACAGACCAGAGCCGAGCATGACCGGGAGCAACAGTTCACTGACTTCCTGTTCATTCTCTCGGAACCACTCTTCTTCCGTCATCATATGAGCCTGAAGAAAACCGCAGCACCAGTCCAGCAGGTCTTCATCATTCGGGTCGGCAAATTCTTCACAGGAAAGCTCAAAGCCTTCTTCTTCATTGAACTGTCGATCTATCGCTCGTGACAACTGATCAAGAGCCTGTTCCAGAAGGGCTGAATCTTCCCCGGAGAGTGTTACCCGAGTGCCAAACAGAATCTCATTACGCACATCGGTCTTCAATTCGAACGGGACGATAGCCATGGCGCTATAGAAGCCATGGATGGCGTGGAAAGTAAAACCTTCCTCATCCGCATACCTGTTCAGCAGCGGCTCCAGAGTAGAACAGATGTCCTGCATTTAAAGAGAATCCGGTATGAATGAAAACCGGGGAGTCTACAGTAGTTTTCTGAAAGATTCCTGTCTATTCTCGGTCAGGTCCTCAGTTTGATGGTATACTGGTTTGTCTTTTCTTATCTAATTAATCACCGTCGTTTAAATGTGCATTGGACTGTAATGACTGATCCTGCTCTGAATGTTCTGCAAAATACTTTCGGGTTCGAATCTTTCCGTGGCTTCCAGGGAGAGGTCATCAGAGAGGTCACAGAAGGGCGTGACGCGCTGGTCCTTATGCCTACTGGCGGTGGTAAGTCACTTTGCTACCAGGTACCGGCTCTGGTTATGGCGGGTACAGCTATTGTTGTGTCCCCTCTGATTGCCCTGATGGAAGATCAGATCCGTAATCTCAAGCAGATAGGTATTCGGGCCGAAAGCCTGAATTCGGGCATTTCCATGGAAGAGCAGTACCGAATAGAGCAGGAGCTGTTCACCGGGCATATTGACCTGCTCTATGTTGCTCCCGAACGTCTGATGACTGAAATGATGCTAAGGAAGCTGGATCGGATACAGATTTCTCTGTTTGCTATTGACGAGGCTCACTGTGTGTCGCAATGGGGGCACGATTTCAGGCCTGAATATCTGCAGCTCTCGGTACTGAAAACACGTTTTCCAACGGTTCCCAGAATTGCCCTGACCGCCACAGCAGACAAACGAACCCGACAGGAAATTATCGAACGTCTGGGTCTGGCGCAGGCCAGGGTGTTTGTTGACAGCTTTAACCGGGCCAATATTTTTTACCGCATCAGTCAGAAGAAGCAGGGTAAGCAGCAATTGTTGAGATTTCTGGAAAAAGAGCACCCTGATGATTCGGGCATAGTCTACTGTCTTTCCAGAAAACGGGTGGAGGATACTGCTGCCTGGCTGAATGCCCAGGGCCGAAAAGCACTGCCTTATCATGGCGGTATGACAGCTCACGATCGCAAGAATAATCAGCATCGTTTTCTCAACGAAGACGGCATGATTATTGTTGCTACCCTGGCATTCGGAATGGGGATTGATAAGCCTGACGTTCGTTTTGTTGCTCATCTGGACCTGCCAAGAAGTATCGAAGCTTATTATCAGGAAACCGGTCGGGCCGGTCGTGATGGACTCCCGGCTACTGCCTGGATGGTTTATGGTCTTCAGGACGTCATGTTGCTGAGACAGATTCAGTCGAATTCTACCGCAGCGCCTGAAATTCAGCGAATTGAGCAGCAAAAGCTGGAGGCCATGTTGTTTCTCTGTGAAGTAACGGGTTGTCGCCGTCAGGTGTTGCTGGAGTATTTTGATGAACCCTTGAAAGATAAGTGTGGCAACTGTGACCTTTGTCTGGAGCCGGTGACGACCTGGGATGGTACGGAAGCCGCCAGAAAAGCCCTTTCCTGTGTTTACCGGACCGGGCAAATGTTTGGAGTCTCTCATCTGGTCGACGTTCTGCTTGGCAAAGAAACGGCCAAAGTCAGTCAATTTGGTCACCGACGGATAAGCACTTTTGGTATAGGTAGTGAATTCAAACAGAGTGAGTGGCGCTCAATTTTCCGGCAGTTGGTGTCCAGAGGGTATATAAATGTTGATGTAGAAGGGCATGGGGCTCTCAAATTGAATGAAAAATGCCGTCCTCTGCTCAAAGGTAGTGAGCGATTATTGCTCCGTCAGGATCGCTTTGAATACGCCTCTGAGAGTGCAGCACGCAAAACCCGGAGAGTGGATCAGGGCAGAGTTATTATTGACGACCATGATCGTCCATTATGGGAAGCCATGAGAGCGCGTCGTAAAGAGCTGGCGGAAGAGCAGGGTGTTCCTGCTTATGTCATTTTTAATGACAAAACACTCTATGAAATGTTAGCGGTTAAACCCGCCAGTTTGGAAGCTCTGTCTCATATTTCAGGGGTGGGTGAGTATAAGCTGGAAAAATATGGGCAGACCTTTGTAGAGTTAATATCCGGGTTTGTTGTTTCGACTGTTTGATCCGGGTATTTTTTTCTATGCTGGAGTATGGGTGCTTTTCGAATCACGCTATCGGTTTTCTTTTTATCGGCTTTAGCAGGTTCTTATGTCTCATAGCATTCATCTACCGTGTCACAGAGAAATCACATTGGCAAATCCAGACCTACTGGATGAAGCTCGTGAAAACCAGGTGACCTTTCACTATATCGGTTTACATAACGATCCAATACCGGACAACTATCAGCTATTCACCAGTGAGTTTGATTTTGGTCATAGTGCGACTTTGCTGGGTGATGGATTTCAGATGTTGGCGCAAACCACCGGGACGTACGACAAACCGGTTGATATTGGTCGATGTCCGGATAACAGCAGTAGTTACCGGATTTATGGAGAGCAGCAGGGAAAGCGTTACTACAACTACTTGGTTGTAGACGATTCAGTGGAGTACACCCTGTTTGGTTTTACCTGTTGTCATCGCTATGCGGGCTACTTCGAAATAGTCAGTGGTGAGAGAGGTGTTTTGGTCTCAGCCTCTATCGATGGGGAAGGAACTTCTCCTCAGGACTGGGGCAGCAGAGAGTTGGAATCTGTCGTCGTGCTAACTGGAGGCTCTTTACCCCAACTTTATCAGGAATACGCAGGGTTGATTGCTCAGCATCACCCCGTAAGGGCAGGCGTTGTGCAACCAGCCCCCATTGGCTGGTGTTCCTGGTATGTCTATTATACTGATGTCACCGAGGACAATATCCGCCAGAATCTGAATGTAATGACGGGAGATCTCAGCGATCTGGAGTGGGTACTGTTGGATGATGGTTATCAGGCATTTATGGGCGACTGGTTGACTCCGTCGGATAAATTTTCTGGAGGAGTGAAAGAATTAATAGCGGATATCAAGCGCAAAGGAAAAAAGTCGGCGATTTGGCTTGCTCCTTTTATTGCTCAGCCTGAGTCAGAAGTGTTTAAACAGAATCCATCGTGGTTTGTTCGCCATCATAACGGTGATCTCCTCAAGGCCGAAGATGTGACCTACGGAGGTTGGCGTTGTACCCCCTGGTACGTATTGGATACATCCAACCCCGAGGTACAGGCTCATCTAACTCACATAGTCAAAACCATGCGAGAAGAGTGGGGTGTTGAGCTGTTTAAACTTGATGCCAATTACTGGGGAACGCTCAAAGGAAAACGTTATCAGAGAGGCGTCACCGGAGTGCAGGCGTACCGAATGGGTATGGAGGCAATAGCGAAGGGCGCTCAGGATGCTCTTTTACTTGGGTGTAACGCACCCATGTGGCCGTCTTTAGGACTTGTTGATGCCATGAGAGTCTCGGACGATGTGGAGCGGAGCGCTCAGCGGTTTGAGCAAATTGCGAAAGAAACCTTCCATCGTAGTTGGCAGCATCGTAAATTGTGGCAGATTGATCCTGATTGCGGCACCTTTGTTTCGCTTGCTAATCAATCAACGGATCCCTGTAATTATGACTTTCATCGCAATGTATTACTCGCCAGTGGCGGGCTTCTGCTTTCGGGCGATCCGCTGCCTGATCTTACTCCGTTTGCTAAAACGACGTTAAGCAAATTGATACTGCGCCATCGTTATAGTCAAGACGCCGCTCAATTTACTTCACTGTCTTTACATCACGCTTCTCTGGCATTAACAGAGGGTAAAAAACTCCACTGTTTATTTAACTACAACGAGAATGCCAGGGAGGTGACATTGACCTCCGATCACCCTCTTTATTGGTACGATTACTGGAGCGGCGAGAAGCTCACTGAGGGGCCTGTTCAAAAGGTCAGGGTTTTATTGGCAGCCGGGCTAACGGGTCGCGCGATCATTGCTTCGATGTAAGAGAGGCTCACTCCCAAAAAACAGAGGTTTTACCTCTCTTTAATTGCCCTGGAAGCAATGGTCTTCAAACGCAGATTATCTCAACGAACTTTAAAGGCTGTCGAAACTGGGTACATAAATAGACTGTACCTTTCACTTTTTAACTGCCTATTTCCTCTTCAAAAATAACTTCTGAGTCATGTTTCAGAGTTAAAAAATGACCATATTCCTTTTCAAGCTCATCCCGCTTTAGCTTCAGTGTTGGAGTGAGCATTTCATTCTCAATACTCCAGGTCGTTTTGGCGACTATGATATGATCCAGCTTTTCATGAGCCTCCAGCTCATTATTAACCGATGTCATCGTGCTGACCAATTGTTCTTTTTGCTGGTCACGATCTTTTGAAGCGCCTTCTCCCAGCACAATCATTGCTATAGGTTGTTTGCGCCCAATCCCCATAACACAGACCTGCTCGATATCCGGGTTACGACCGAGGCTCGACTCGATAGGTACCGGAGAAACATATTTGCCTTTGCTGGTTTTAAATTGTTCTTTAACCCGACCAATGATTTTCCATGAACCCTCAGAGGTTATTTCAGCTTTATCACCTGTTTTAAACCAGCCGTTCTCAAAGGCAGCGTCTGTTGCTTCAGGATTGTTGTAGTAAGACTTAAATACCGCTTCTCCTCGAATCAACACTTCTCCTTGCTCGGAAAGTGACATTTCGACACAAGATTGAGGGCTGCCTATTGTGCCAATATCATCGGGTTTGAAAGGGATGTTGCTGCATGATAAGCCTGAGGTTTCGGTCATACCCCAGCCTTCGCTAATACGAATACCCAACTTTTGGAACCACTTCAAAACCTCTGGAGAGATAGGTGCGCTACCAGAGCCGAAAATTTTAGCTTCCTGCAGGCCCAGAGCAGTGCGAATTTTCTTTGCTACTAATTTACCGATAATGGGGATTTTCAAAAGAGTTTGTAGCTTTTTGTTGGGCATTTTGGCCAGAATTTGTGACTGAAACTTAGTCCATAATCTGGGCACTGATAAAAAAGCAGTGGGGCGTGCATAGCGAACATCATCGACAAAAGTATCTAAGGACTCGACAAAGAAAATCTCGGCAGAGTAATAAATTGATGGGAGTTCAACAACGCATCGCTCAGTAATGTGGGCAAGGGGTAAATATGACATTACCCGTCTTTCTTGACCTGTTAAAAACTTCTCACCTCCAGCCATGGCCGAAGAAGCTACATTTCTCTGGCTGATCATGACGCCTTTGGCAAGGCCTGTACTGCCTGAGGTATAGATAATAGAAAATAGATCGTCGATATCCGGATTATGGAGTGTTTTTAGTGGCTCATAATTATTCAACCAGTCAAGCCACTGCTCTTTGCAATCAAGTGTAGGGTATGGAAATGAGATGCTGAGAAAGTCATCTGGCATTGCTTCTGAAAGGGCTTCAGTGCTGTCCAGTTTGCCAACAAAAATAGCCTTTGCATTACTGTGCTCAAGCACATATTTTATGTTGTCTGCCCCAGCTGTTGGGTATATCGGCACACTGATCAGGCCTGCCATCATGATGGCTAAATCAGCAATATACCATTCGGCTGAATTTTTGGCGATGATGGCGACTTTATCGCCCTTTGATATTCCATTGGATAAAAGACCTTGAGCGATCTTGCGGGCTTGCTCGTCAGCTTCCCCCCAAGTGTAAGAAGTCCATTGCCTGTTGTCAGGCTGATTAAGCCAGACCTTATCGGGATGCCTTGCAACGTTTAGCTGCATTTGTGCCAGGGGGGTTCTACGATTTTTCATATTATTATTTTTTCGTACATTCTTTGGTTGCTAACATTAGCTAACGGATGAACTCTAACTTGTACAATGGATAGATACAACAATTAAGTACTCAACCATACGAAATCATATTTTCTGACTTATTGTTCAGGCACTCGCGGCAACTGCTCCTGCGTTGCTCTAGCTCCTGCATCCATGCAGTCGTGATGCGTTGCAACTCTGGTCACATAGCTTGCTATGTTCCCGTTGTTGCGCCTTGCAGAGCACCTGCCCAATAAGCCAGAAATATTCGATTCTGTATGGCTGAGTACTTATTGTATTTTAAAAAATTTAACGATAATTGATCCGCAATTCCCCCTGAAGCACTGATCATCAAACGTTGATTTTCTCAACGAATTTCAAAGGTTCTCGACACTGGGCGCACAAATAGACTGCACCTCTTACGGCCCTGTTGTGGCGAATGGAACTGAGCGGGATGGTCTTTCCTGCACAGCTGCAACTGTATAGGAATGGTCTTTTGCTGGCATTGCTGGTGTTGTAGCTGTGGGTTCTCCGGGCCGGGAGTTTGAACACCTCTTGCATAATCAATTGCCACTCTCTGCCATGGGGGCGGATCTTTCCGCCAAACAGTTGGTGGGCAATGAGGTGTGCGACTTCATGACCCACGGTATGCTTCAGAAAATGTTCCTGGTTTTCTTTGAGCAGTTGTTTGTTCAGACGAAGCAGGTTTTTTTCGGTCCAGGCTTGTCCGGCCGTTTCGCCTCTTAAACTCAGACTGATCCGGGGGCGTGGAAATCGTTTAAGAAAATGCCGCTCGGCCAGGCAGTAAAGCTCACTGACCCGTAACTCAACGGTAGGCAAATAGGGGCATTGTATATTCGACATAAACAGGCTGACTTGGAAAACTCATGGGAGGATAGCAGAGGGATTGTATCTGTACAGTGGGTTTATTGGAATAATCAGGCAGGTTTCGTCAAGGCATCGCTTCCAGATGATACAGCTTAATTCATCTGGCTTGGCGCTGAACTTCAGTAAACTTGAATGTATTCGGGGCTTACACCCATACCCCAGAAGATCACGGTAGTGATCATAATCGAGACCAGAACAACCAGCCCGATGCAAAGCACAGAACTGGCATAGACAAACCCCTGCTCCTTAGGTATCTGCATAAAGGTTGGCAAACCGGAATACAGAATCAGGGCTGAGCAGGTCATGGCGATAGTGCCAGCAACAATAGTCAGCCAGATAGAGGGATAAAGCCCGCACAGGCCCGCCAGAAAGAGTGGTAAAGCGGTATAACAGCTAAATGCAACACTCTGTGTCATGTTGGGTTTGCTGCCAAAGGTTTCTGCCATCCATTGGATGAATGCACCCATAACGGCAACGCCCGCCAGTATGGCCAGCCAGGCAAAAAATGCCATGAAAGCAGCACTGGTTTCCGTTAACTTGACGACCTGATCACTGCCCGGGACTGTCCAGCCGGTTCGAGTCGTCCCCAGATAAGTACAGACCGCTGGCAGGGCAGCCAGCCATATGACCTGACCCAGGTAAAGGCGAATAATGCCGGGAGGGTGCTCCCGAATATCGGTCCACTCTTCTTTCGGACGAAAGAGAAGCCCCCAAAAGTGACTTAATATCATGGTGCAACCTCCGTTATGGCTGTACCAGTAGCTGGTAATCCTTACGTTTTGCTAAGTTATCAGCTACAAAACAGCGGCTAATATGTTGTTATTATTCACTGTGACAGGCATCGGCTCTTCCTGTTCAACAGGATCGTTCGATAGCCTTGACTTCAGTGTTTACATATTTCTTATACGAAGTAAAGTAATATCGTCCCAATACAGGTTCTTTTATTGAATAATAGGGCAATTATTTCCTCGTTTATCAGTCTCATAAAGGCTTCGGCATGACTGTCTGGTTCAGTTCGCTGGTTTGGTGGATTGTGAGACTAAACGGTTAGTATCATAGAACTCCGGAATGATTACATGACTTCAGGCGAAGCCGTTTTTGTTAAAAAGTAGTGTCTAAATAGTTTCGTTTTTGCCGGACGGGCTCAGGAGAATGACATAGACCATGATGACTAGAATTGATCGTTTGTTTCTTTTACTGCTGGCAGGGCTCGTTGCTCTGGGAAGCGGGTACAACAGAGATTTTCAGCCTGTTAAAGAGCCCGCAATAGAACAGGTGCAAAAGGTCACCAGGGAGGAAGTCAAGGTTGAAAAAAAGGTTCAAAAGAATATTCCCGACTTTGCTGCCATTGAGGACGTCAATAAGAAGAAAAGTCAGTTCTTTGCCCACGTGAAGCAAATGGTTGATGAAGAGAATGAGCGTCTGGCGGGTATTCGTCAGGAAGTTAAGATGCTCAGGGAAAAATCGGCTCTGCATGAAAGCGAAGAAAAGTGGCTGTTGGATATGGCCCGAAAGTTCAGAGTGGATGAAGAGCTTAAAGTCAGTGATGCGCTTTATGACGACCTGCTGCACAGGGCGGACGAGATCCCGGTATCGCTTGCTCTGGTGCAGGCGGCTAACGAGTCGGCCTGGGGGACTTCAAGGTTTGCCGTTGAAGCCAACAACTACTTTGGCCA
This sequence comes from Endozoicomonas sp. ALD068, assembly GCF_049310145.1. NCBI lineage: Bacteria > Pseudomonadati > Pseudomonadota > Gammaproteobacteria > Oceanospirillales > Endozoicomonadaceae > Endozoicomonas > Endozoicomonas sp. ALD068. The sequence continues at coordinate 2,990,360 of NZ_JBLYNU010000004.1, read as the reverse complement.
GTGGTGTTTTACTCCGGGCTGTGGTGTTGTTCCTGGTGAGCGTCCGGAAGGTGCGACCTACGAAGTCAGGAAGTTTTCTTCATTGGAGGCATCGGTACGGTCGTATATGCATAACCTCAATACCAGCCATCATTATGAGGGTTTGAGGGAGCTGCGTTCAAAAAGAAAATCCATGGGACACCCGGTTACCGGGCCGGTACTGGCACAGGGACTTTATGCCTATTCCTCCAGAGGTATTGATTATATAGAAGAGTTGGTATCCATGATTGAGAGTAATGATTTGTTGAAGTACGATCTGGAAAAGCCTCTAACGGGCCACTAGTCTGCCCAGAGCAATAGTGTAGCCATTGATTGCACTTATATTGCTGATGCCTCAGCAGCAGGCAGCACCCTCCGGTGAATACCGGAGGGGTTGGATAAAAGTAACGAGCCAGGGAAGGCGTGTTGCATCAGCAAGGTTCCTGGAGTGATTCAAGAACCTGGCCAAAGCAAAGCCAAGAGTGTGCGTGTCAGAGGTTAACAATATTCACAATGGAAGCTTGTTCAGGCTTTTCCTCTTCATCGTTTTCATCCCTGAAGGACAGAGGTACATCCACCGGGTCAAACGCAGTGTCTCCATCCTTAACAGGCTGACCATCCGCCGACAGATTGTTGAAATCAAACAGTGAGCTGTCTGCCAGATGGGAGGGCGCTACGTTCCTCAGAGCTCTGAACATGCTCTCCATTCTGCCGGGGAAGCGTTTGTCCCACTCGGTGAACATAGCCTTGATTGCCTGCCTCTGAAGGTTTTCCTGAGAGCCGCAGAGATTGCAGGGAATAATCGGGAATGCCTTAAACTCGGAAAAACGGACAATATCCTTTTCACGGCAGAAGGCAAGAGGACGGATTACCGTGTGCTGACCGTCGTCACTGACCAGTTTGGGCGGCATGGCTTTCATCTTGCCGCCATAGAACATGTTCAGGAACAGGGTTTCCAGAATATCATCCCGATGATGGCCCAGGGCAATCTTGGTGACTTTCAGTTCGCTGGCCGTGCGGTAGAGGATGCCTCGGCGCAGCCGAGAGCAGAGTGCGCATGTGGTTTTGCCTTCAGGCACCTTCTCTTTGACGATGGAGTAGGTATCTTCCTCAACAACGCGGTACTCAATACCCAGGGTTTCCAGATAATCAGGCAGTACATGTTCAGGAAAGCCAGGCTGTTTCTGATCAAGGTTGACTGCGATAAGGTCAAAATTGACCGGCGCATAAGTCTTCAGGTTCAGCAGAATATCCAGCAGGGTATAGCTGTCCTTACCCCCGGACAGACAGACCATGATGCGGTCGCCGTCCTCAATCATGTTGTATTCGGCGATGGCCCGACCTACCTCTCGTCTCAGGCGTTTCTGTAGTTTGTTGAAGTGGGTTTTTGCGCTTTTTGTTTGGCTCTGCATTTTGGTTCTGTCTTGTCTCTGAAAGTACCCAACTTCATTTAAGGCCCTTAGAGGGGGCGGTTAAACCGGGTGACTTACTGCTCTGGATAATGGTGAAACGGGCAAGATCCCGAAAATTCACAACATTATAATCAAAGGTTTCACGATAGACATCAGGGATAATGACAGCAGCAGCTATAAGTACCTAACCAATTAGTTACCTCCCGAACTCACAGGGCTGACGGCTGCTATTGTGAATGAGCTGTCGAAATATGGTTAAGTGAAGCTATGCTTATCTAATGGACAAAATGCGCAGGGACACAGGTTCCAGTCGTTTATACACAGAATAATCGTGGACATTTATTCAGGGGACTTCCATGGCTGATTACGAGAAACTGAGAGTCTGGTTATTATCTCGCAGAGACGAGTTGAATATCCGGCTCGGAAACATCAATAAAGATATGACTCGCAGAGCCAATGCCGATTGGTCGGAGCAGGCGCAGGAGAGGGAAAATGATGAGGTTATTGATCAGCTGGGTAATGATGCCCGGGCTGAACTTAATCTGATAAACAAAGCATTGGATCGTATGAATCATGATGATTACGGCTTCTGTACCGGCTGCGGTGACAAGATAGTTGAAGCCCGTCTGGCAGCTATGCCTTACGCCGATCTTTGCATCAAATGTGCAGAAAAGCGGGATCGTGCCAGCTGACAGCGTTAGGGAGTCTTCAGGCTCTCTGACACTGTCTTTTCTGTCTCAGTAGAATTCGTTATCAAAGCCTTGTAACTGTCCACAAAGCTCTCAATGGGGCCGGGGTGGTGACGGTGGTAGTAATTATGCCAAAGCTTACCCAAGGCATAGACGTCATCGTGGGGCACCTTGTGGATTGGCTTATCGATTCGATAATAAATCATCCAGGCAATGGCGGTAGCGTAAGAGAGATTGGTCGCTAATTCCAGATGCGGATGAGCCAGAAATTCTCTCTGGCTGGCCAGTCCCCGGATCAAACTGGAAAGGTCGGATTTCTTCGCCAGATAATGGTCCCAGATATTGCGATGCATTCTGGGCGAGATTTGAAAAATTCCCAGAGCCTGATGGTGTTCCTGTTTAAGATGAAAACCCAGTCCGGATTCTCTGGCAGCTGTTCCCAGCAGCAGATTTTCTGCCGTAGGACTCCACATTTTTAAATGCTTCAGGGTCGGGCGAACAACGTAGTGGCGCAGCTCCTTTGCACAAATACCCATCGGGATTTCCTTTGTCTTAGAGCATTATTTTCATTATTCAGATTATCGTAGCACTCAGAAAATTCTTAAGTACAGCATAATTTAACCAGGGCATACTTCGGGTGTGAAAACCACAGCAGCCCCTGATAGTCATTTTCCGATAAAACTGAATACCTGAAAGTTGCGAAGGCGTTGAAAGGCGTGGGGTGCCGGGAAAGAAAAGAAGGAGACTACTCCCCTTCAAATTCACACAGTGAGAAGACAGGAATTCCTGCTTCATTTAGTATCTTTGAACCACCAAGGTCTGGAAGATCCATAATGGCAGCTGCTTCCAGAATTTGTCCGCCCAGTTGTCTGACCAGTTGACCGGCCGCAAGCAAAGTGCCACCTGTAGCAATCAGGTCGTCAACCAGAATGACTTTATCGCCTTTCTTAATAGTGTCTGCATGAACTTCAAGCGTTGCCTTCCCGTACTCAAGTTCATAATCCTGAGCGACAGTATTGTAGGGCAGCTTTCCCTTTTTTCTAAACAGGATCAGTGGTTTGTTCAGGGCATATGACAATGCAGAGCCTATCAGGAAGCCCCGCGCATCAAGAGCGCCGATCCGGTCAAACTCAACATCCATATAGCGATGAATGAGGCTGTCCATGACCGACCGCCAGGCTTTGGGGTTCTCGAAAAGAGTGGTCACATCCCGAAACTGAATGCCGGGCTTTGGCCAGTCAGAAACGGTTCTAATCTGTGCTTTCAGATAAGCTTCGTCAACGATCATATCTTTCCCTTAATGTCCGTTCCTGGTGCGCTTATGCGGAGGAGATAATCTGTTCCAAACCGACAGACTTTCCACCCGCCAGGGAGCATAATTGAATCGGGTCACGGATTTCAATTTCTTTGCCCACTGCGAAGATCAGATCGTTTTTCTGGAACCGGGTAAATACCCGGCTAACGGTTTCTACAGCCAGTCCCAGGTAATTGCCCATTTCATTGCGGGACATGGACAGGCGGAATGACTGGGATGAGAAGCCTCTGCGACGAAAACGACTGGCCAGGTTGATCAGGAAGGTCGCAATTCTTTCATCAGCGTTTTTCTTGGACAATAGCATCATCATCTGCTGATCTTCACGAATCTTCTTACTCATCAGGCGCATCATATGACGACGCAACTCCGGGAATCGGTCGGATAGCGTTTCCAGCTGGTCAAAGGGGATTTCACAGATCATGGTGGTTTCCATGGCCTGAGCAGAGACCGGGTAGACGTCAGTATCGAGACCACTCAGGCCCAATATCTCACTGGGAAGATAGAAAGACGTAATCTGTTCCTCACCTTCATTGGTGGCGGTATAAGTTTTTAAGGCCCCGGAACGGACAGCGAAGACGCTGGTAAACCGGTCTCCTTCCAGGAACAGGTGTTCCCCCTTCTTGAGAGGGCGGCTTCGCTTGATGATGCGATCAAGCTGGTCAATGTCTTGTAGATTCAATGCCAGAGGTAGGCAGAGGGAGCTAAGACTGCAGTCTCTGCAGGCCACATGGCCAGGTTGTCGTACATTGGGCTTTGACGTCATTGAGTGGCCTCAAAGTCGTATTGGCGAAATCGCTGACGATTCTATTGAAAATGCTACCAAAGTGTAAGTCTGTGCTTTCCGAGACTAAAGCGTAATTCCTTCATACTTAAGGCTTTTTCGGAAAATCCTTACTGGGTTGCGATAAGTCCGCACTAAAAAAATGTTGTACTTGATCAGTTGCCTGGCAGTTAAGTCATTGAGCTTGATGAGAAGGCTGTGAACGCTATCAATACCTATGATGCAAGAAAGATGTTCTTCAGCGCCAATGTGTCGATAACTGTACTGAATACAATTTCGTAAATCAGGGAGATTTACGCCATGAGTCTGCTCAGCTCAGTGACAGGGATTCTGTTTACTCCAACCGTGCAAGTGGCTGAACCTCGAACCTTTGAGGAACTCGTTGCCGCTGAGGATTTGACGTTCAATGATCTTTCACCACAGGAAAAGCAAATCCTGATGGCCAGAAAGGGTGAGCTGACAATTGAGGAACTCAGGGCATTAAAGCTCGAAGAGGCCGAGTGTGCTGAGCTTGAAGAGGCGCATCGTATCCGGCTTCAAAAAAGTGCGATCTGGGATGGCCGCAGAATTGCTGTCACGATAGCCAAGGGAACCGGGGTTCTGGTCGTCGGTGCTTTTGCTGCCGGGGCCGCTTCTGTATCGGTGCCTGTTGCTGCCGGACTGGCTGTATGTTCAGGGGTGGGCTACCTGTTTTATCTGCGGACCCATTCAGGCGAGCTGGAAACACGTTCAAAGCAACTGACTGATTTTGTCATTACCCATGCACAACCCCAGAGAATCATTCGGGAACAGCTGGAGCTAAGAGAGTCTGAGCGTGCAGAGGCTCTGGATAGAAGGCTCCGTGAGGCAGAAGACGCGCTGAAGTTGGAGAAACAGCGAAAAGCAGAGTTGGCCGACCAGCTGCTCCCGGGAAAAGCGGATCTGGCATCAGGGCAAGAACACTTTAAACAAATGCAACATAGAATCGAAAAACTCAGGGCTGCGGAGAAACAGCAAAAAGAGTTGGCTGGTGAGTTGAAAACACTGACTGAGCAGCACAGGAAAGTTGATCGTGAGATGGTGGAAGTGCTTGACGAAGTTGAACAACTGAGTGAGGCGCTCAGGAACAGGCAAGGCAGTGATAAGGGAAGAGATCGCCAGCAGTTAAAACAACAGGATTTGAGGTTACAAGAGACACTTCAGCTTTTTCAGGAAAAGGTCGAGGCGCTTGAAGATGAAGCACGGATTCTGACTGAAACCATTAAAGAAAAAGATATTGAGTTTGAAAGGCTGAATCGGCAGAAAAACCATCAGACTACTGACATTCAGGCACTGATTTTGCAGAAGAAAGCCGTTGAGCGAGACACCATTAAACCATTGCAAAGAAGACTCAGGGCAGCCGAGCGGATGCTGATGGAGGCAGGAGCCGATCAGCAGGCTATTCAAAACCAGCTGTTTCAAACCCAGCAGACAGTTCGATCTCTGGAAACGGAGGTAAAGACGGTTTCTGATGAGGCGGTTACCCAAAAGCTTGATTTGGAGAGGGCTACTGAGAAGGTACTGTTCCTGGAGTCTCAGCTGAGTTCTGCCATTCAGCATAAAGACAAAACCTATAAGGACTACCTGATTGTCATTGATGAACTTAATGCTGTTCGTATGCAGCTTGAAAGCAGTCAGATGTTACAGCATGAGCTGGAGAATCAGCTGGAGGAGGATAAGGCGGCTCAACGCATTCAGGAAAGGCAACTGAGGTCAGATCTGGAACAATTGCAAAAAGAGAAGGCCAGGTTGATCAATAACTCAGCAAAGGTCGCTTCCGAGAATCAGTTTTATCGGGAGCAGATTGATCTGCTCACCCGGGAAGAGCAGATGGTCAGAGCCCGTTGGGTAGAAGCCCATAAGTCGACTCAGCGTCTCAAGGATGTTGAAAAAGAACTGCAGGCTCAGGGGGAACTGCTCCAGGAAACCAGAGTTCAGTTGCAACATGAGGCTTCTTCCAGAAAAGTGCTGACAGCAGAGCTCAATGGTTTTAAGCAACGGGAAGCAGCCGTTGCTAAAGAAAAAGGTTTGCTGGAGGTGCAGATCCAGCATCTCAGGGAACAGGAAAAGACCGATCGGGATGCGCTCGTCTTGACAGAGCGTCAGCTTGAAGAGAAAAAGAATGAGCTTGAATTGTTGCAGGAAAGTTATACCCGCCTTCAGGAGAATATCAGTCAGGGTGAGCTTTCGAATCAACAGCTCAGAGCCGAACTGGACCGGGTGAGACTAGAGGTGCTGGTTAGAGATAGAGAGATCAGGGAAGTTCGCGACCTTTTACAGAAAACAGAAAGTGTTCTGGAAAGCTCTGAACAGAAGGTATTTGACCTGAATGCAGAGTATGAGTCTGTGCGCAGCCAGGCCATAGAGGGGACTGTGGTCAGCGCTATGGATCACGTGGATCAACTGACCAGTGATTCGCTGAATACCAAAAACCACTTAAGAAAGGTTGAGGAGCAAAAGCATAACCTGGAGCTCCAGTTTCAGGCGTTGAGCAGTATGAATAAGCAGCTGCTCGAAGAAGTCACTCAGTTTAATAATAAACGAGGTCAGAAAAAAAGAAGAGTCTGGCAACAGCAAATCAGGCAGGCCAAATCTGAAGCTGAGCAGAGTCAGCTTCTTGCCAGAAAATTACAGCAGGACCTGATCAGCAAAAACGACTCAGTTCATGAAATGAGTGAGAGACTTAAGCAAGTTGAAGAGGCGTTCGCTCAGGTCTCGGAGCAGTTAAATGCCACAAAGCAGGAAGCGAGTGCTGTATCCGTTCAGCTGCAGTCAACCAAGATAGAGTCCGAAGAGCGAAGGCTAAAGCTCAAAGAATTGGAAGACTCCGGGGCTAAACTGCAATTCAGACTGGATTCCCTGACCAACGAGCTTGAGCTGCTCAGGTCAAAACCCGAAGGCATTGATAAAGAAGCTCATCAACGAGTCGTGGACGAGCTGGAAAAAGCACAAGGCAATGTCAAAAAATTACAGGGAGAGCTGAGTGCCAGTGACAATCTTGTAAGCGAATCTCTGGCTGATGTTCAGACGTTGCCAGAGCTCAAAGGTAAGCTCAGGGACATTGAGGAACAGCTGTCGCTCCTCGGGGGGTATTTGCAAACGCCTCATGAGTCGTTTCAAAGTAATGCTGATGAGTTTACCAGGACCTTGTCCCGGCTGAAGTCTGAATGTCAGGAGATCGTTGTTCTGACGGGACAGGAAATGACCGCTCTCAAACGTCAGGTCGAACAGCTCCATGATATGAACTATCTGTTGAAAGTTCAGGAAATAGAGGGTCAGACCAAGACTCTGGAAACTCAGGTTAAGCTGGTTGAAGCTCTGAGAACGCTCAATGGGTTGCAAAAAGGCAGCGACCCTGAACAGGCAGACAAGTTTGCTGAAGAATTGGTTGCTGCTGAAGCCTCGCTGCAGGCATCAAGACAGGAAGCGAAAGAGCTGTCACGGACTCTCATGACAGTGAAGAATCATCCTGTTATTCAGGCTGAAGCAGATCCCGAAGCCCTGGCGCTGGAACGGGTGCGCGATGATCTCTTGCTGGAGCAAAAAAAGTCAGCAGATTATCTCAGTCAGATCAATACGCTGAAGATGCAGTTTGTTCTACAGCATTCTGAAATGCCACTGTCGGAGATTCCTGATGAAGACTACCCCAGGGTAATTCTGGAAGTGGTTAAAAAGTACATTGCCGTTGATGAACATGAAACCCGTCTCGGGGCAGGTCTGGAAGCCATGCTGACCGAACCTCTGGATTATATTCACCGCATTGACGATTATGACGATGACGCCAGAGACTGGGAGATTGAGCTGGCTGGCGAAGAAGCTCTTGAGAGCTGGCAGCAGGCCCTGAATGAGGAACAGCTTCGCTCAAGGGCATACTTCAAAGAATTGATGGCCCTTCGGACATACCTGATCGCTGAACTGGAATATCGTGGATTAACAACAAAAGCGCTGGAATGGGGCATGGGCGAGCTACAAGACATTATTGTTGATCAACTGCGAAGGGATGGAAGGCTTAAAGACTCCTCCCAGACGATTTCACCCACAGCGATAACCGTGCTTTCGTCATTGCAGTCGACGGCAAATGACCCGGGCAGTCTGCAGCTCGATGACCCTGTGGGATTGAAATGGGATTATAGTGATTTTTTAGATCACTATTCAGGGGGCTTTAACGATTTAACTTCTTGTGCCTCTGACGATGAAGACAATCCGCCATCAGAATACGATTCGACCCAGTCTGAAGTCGACAGCCTTGAGGATTCTGTTGAGAATGAGACGCTCTGGCAGCAGCTGCCTGAAGATTTGGACTATCAGGAAGAGTTTTACCTTTACCAGCAAGTGAGCTCTGCAGTGGATGAGCTGGAGAAAATTGACCGGGAGCTTGAAGAGCTGGATTGGTCTGAATCTTCCGATGAAGAAACCGGGCCAGAGAGTCCGCGAGTCAGGCTGGAACAGAGGAAGCAAAAGCTTATCGACTGGCTCCGGCAGGAAGATGCTGTCAATATAATGCAAAAGTTTCGTTAGCAAGCGGGCAATACACAACCGTTAATATAACAACCTTGTTAGTCAAATCCTGAAAATAATCGGTCATAGTCCCCCGAAGGAATTAAATCAGTACTCCGGGGGAGGGAATTATGGCCAGAAAATCGCTCAAATTATCTATGGTCTTGGTCATGCTGTTGGCAACCGCTGTGTTGCCATTGCCAGTGCTGGCCATTGATCCGGCCATAATTGTGACCGGGGGAACGGCCCTGCTGGGGACTGGGCTTGGCGGACTCTCCTACAAATTTGGTCAATGGCTATACGGCCCGGACAACGGCAGTGATGATAAACCTGCTCCGGTATTGGTTGAACCGGTCTCTTTTTTTAATCCCGGTGAAGACAAGCCTTATGAAATTACTCTCAGGCTCCTTGAAAATGGCGGTGACGGAGGCGGTGGTGAAGGCGGAGAAGCGCACGTTAATCATAAACCTGACTCGGATTCGAGTCTCATCCCGACAGATCCTGCAAGTCCGAAAAAGCCTGGAAAACCTGTCGATGGGGTAAAAGGTGCTCAGGAAAAATGGGTGGTTGTCAGAGTTGAGAAAGGGGCTGCCAGTCGTGAGTTGCAGTCACTGATTGATCAGTCTCTGCCTGAAGCCGGAGAAGTGCTCTTTCATCCGTCTCCCAGTGCTCAGGCGACGTTAAATGGCTCACGCCACTTGGAAATGGCTACTACCCGGGCGCTGTTCAGTCAGTTGAGTGATCTGCGTCAGATTCTGGATTTCTACCGCAATGGTCAGGCTTTTCTTCTTGATAATGCCAGTCTGGATCAACGTACTGTGAAAGGCGGTAACCAAACATCTACCGGGAAGTTGCAGAGCGGTGAGAGCAGTCAGTGGCACAGCTTTGTACAAACTTATGGTTCGAAATCCCATTACTCATCACTGCCTGGTTTAGAGGGAATGAATGCCGACAGTCACGGGCTGAATGTCGGAGTATTCACTCAGGCCACTGAAAATACCCTTGTCGGCCTGATGCTGGGTAGCCGGAAAACATCAGCCAGTTTTCAGCAGAAATTGGGTTCGGGCTCCATAGAGTCTGTTCACTTTGGTCCGTTCCTGTCCTGGCAGAGGGATCAATGGCAGTTTGATGGTGCCCTGACTCTTGGTACCAAACAATACAGCAGCAAACGCACGGGTAGCGATGGTCATCGACTTCGAGCCTATCGCTCAGGCACCGACTGGAATGCCTTCGGTGCCCTGGGTTATGACATCGATATGGATAACTGGCTCGATGGTCTTACCGTCACACCTATGGTTGAGTTCCTTTATCATCATTCAGAGTCGGACAGCTTTAGAGAGAAAGGCTTGTCTGACGGAGCGCTGGCTGTGCGCGGGCAGTCTTTTGAGCAATCGATTTTACGATTGGGCAGTGACTTTGTCTTACTGAATGAAACCGGGGATACCCCCTCGGCCCTGAAGTTTTCTGCGGGCTACCAGCAGCAGACGGTGTTGAGTGGAAAGTCCAGATACACAGTTAATAATACCGGCCAACATGCATCGTCAGAATATCGGGCTCAGGAGATTAACGACAATGGGTTGTATCTGAGTATGGGCTACAACACCACAATGTCCGGGCAATCCAGTCTGAGCATGAATTATACGGCGATTCGATCCAGTCGCAGTACCAGTGATGGCCTTCAGCTGAGCTACACACGATCTTTCTGATTGTTACCACAAAAACCGGGCTGTCTGGCTATTCTGGCTTTTAAAAGGATAACCAAACAATAGAAATCGTGCATTGCCCGCATTTCTACACGAAAAGTGTCAAATAACCTTTGAATAGAGGTTCTGCTGCTGTTGTATCTGCTGCTTAAAATAACCATCAAACTGCATGCAGATGTTTCTGATCAGCATTTTGCCCCTGGGTTCCACCTTAATTCCCTGCTCAGTCAAAGAAAGCAAACCATCGTCAGCCATAGGTTTCAGTGCTGCCAGTGCATCAGAAAAATAGTCACTGAACTTGAGGCCATAATGCTCTTCCACCTCAGCAAAGTTCAGTTTGAAATGGCAGATCAGTTCGTTGATGACACTCTGGCGAATCTCATCGTCACGATTCATGGTCAAACCACGGTAGATTGGCAGGTGGGCTTCATTGATCGAGTTTTCATACGCTTCCATGCTGACATGGTTTTGCGCATAAACACCGCCCACCTTGCTGATAGAAGAGACGCCCATGGCAATCAGATCGCAGTGACTGTGTGTAGTGTAACCCTGGAAGTTTCTGTGCAGGGTGCCTGTTTCCTGGGCAATGGCCAGCTCGTCATCCGGCAGGGCAAAGTGATCCATGCCGATGAAGACATAGCCGCGCTCCACCAGCCTCTCGGTAGCCTTATGCAGAATGTCGAGCTTTTCCTCAGGAGAAGGCAGATCTGCCTCGTTGATCCTTCTCTGCGGTTTGAAACGGTGTGGCAGGTGAGCGTAGTTAAATAATGACAGTCGGTCTGGTGCCATCTCGATCACCCGGTTCACGGTATTCATAAAACCTTCGACGGTCTGATGAGGCAGGCCATAAATCAGGTCCATATGCACTGACTTGAAAGCCATGGTTCTGGCGGCATCCAGAACAGACTGAACCTGTTCTTCGGGTTGCACCCGGTTGATGGCTTTCTGAACCTTCTCGTCCAGATCCTGTACACCGATACTGATACGGTTAAAGCCCTCGTCACGCAGGCGAGACATCATGACCCAATCCACCTCGCGAGGGTCCAGCTCGATGGAAAAGTCCGAATGACTTTGACAGTTGAAGTTGAAGACGGATCTCAGCTTGTCCATCACCGCAGAAATCTGGTCCGGGCTCAGAAACGTCGGAGTGCCGCCACCAAAATGAAGCTGTTCGACTCTCTGCTCCCGGCCAAACAGACTGGCTTGCATGTCAATCTCGCGAAACAGGTAGTCAAGGTAGTCTTTTGCCTTGGAACGGTGTTTGGTGACTATCTTGTTGCAGCCACAGTAGTAGCAGACGTGGCTGCAGAAAGGTATGTGTACATAAAGCGACAGGGGTTTATTAGTCGCACTGCTTTCCCGGGCGCTGGATTCATAGTGCTCGGGTTTAAACCCCTCCTGAAACTGAACGGCAGTGGGGTAGGATGTGTATCTTGGGCCACTGAGGTCATACTTCTTGATCAGACCTGTATCCCATACGGGGGCTGTACTCATATTAACTCTCGAATTGGTTACAGCTCATCTGGCTGGGCTCTGTTGATGACTATACAGGTAAACAGCCGATTGACCGGTTCTTTTATTAACAGTTTAAAGACTAAAAAGCCAAATGTATTTGACGTGTGTCAATAAGTAGGTGACGCAATTCATACCGGTTCCCATGCTTTCGCGCCTGTGGGGCAGACATGGAAAAAGTTTTCTTTAGGGCTGTGGATTCAGGAGAAAGGCCGTTAGAAATGCTAACCGGAATGTCATTAAGAGGTCTTTGCGTGAAGGCTAAAATCAATTGATAGCAAAGTAAGGAATTTGCTTCATTGCAAACCTGAGAGTTCATACAGGCAATCGGGAACTTTTAATGTCCGTTGCCTGTCTAACACTATAAATTATCACGGAGGATAGATCATGGCTTATGGATTAACACCAACAACAGACAGCTCCGCAACCGGGGCTAAATTTCAACCGCCGCAGAACAGTTCAGCGGGGTCTGATACTTGTCCGGCGACAACATCGAACGGTCGACGTCTGGTTGAGCCTGCATCTAGTACAAGTAGTACAAGCGCAACAGGATACGATCTGCGCCAACGTGGTTCATTGGATCAACGTACCTGTCAGTGGTTGGAAGAACTCCAAAGTTTTACAGGCCAGAATGTAACCGATGTAAATCGGGCTGCAAGCAGCGTCGCAACCACAGCGGAATCAGAACCATCGCAGTATTGTGAATCGGAGGGCACTGGCAAAGTTTTTGAAAAAATCGGAAAAATCCCTGCTGAGTTTATTCAAGAAATGACCAACTTAGTGTTAGAGGAAGAAAGATTTAAGCCTGAAGATTTATCCCAATTAAAAGAAGATAAAGATGCACTGCCATTTTTATTGACACCCTATGATGTAGTAGACGAGAACGGCAATCGTTACAGTGAATACATAATGTCAAAGGGTTCAGAGGATTCAGATGATTCAGAGGATTCAGAGGATTCAGAGGATTCAGAGGATTTTGAGGTCAGGGGCCTCCGGGTAGGTCTTAGGGAGTACACACTGGAGCCAGACACTGAGTTAAAGGTAAAAGCATTTTACTCATTTATGATGGGGGTGCAGGACAGTATAGATAAACTCCTTGGATTTGGAATTCTGGAAAGTGGTCATCCATTCATATACGAAGAAGATTCGAATTCCAGTACCCAGGATCATTACACTCCATGTATTACTATTGCACCTGACTGGAGCAGTCTGATTGATAATATAGATAATGATTATCTGGAAAAATTTGTAAAAAATATGGATGAAAGCAATTGTCAATTGCTCGACGATTGGCTAGAAATCACCCCATCAGGCAACCTCGATGATATACGTGATAAGTTGAAAATTGTTTTAAGTCCCGACTTATTGGATATGTTCTGTCAGAAGGTGTTCAAGATGATCAATCATTGAGCCACCTGCTCAAAACGGGCTGTTGCGTCCCCTATTGATTAGAACGGCTAACCGTTATGTCATCAAAAAGCTTTTGCGAGAAGGGTATAGTCCATTTACGACGAAGCAAGGATTTGCTGCGTTGAATAGTCTAAGGGGCTTCAGGTAATCGGGAACTTTTAATGTCCGTTGCCTGCCCAAAACCATTCATTATCACGGAGGATAGATTATGGCTTACGGAACAACAACTAGCAGCGCTGCAACCAGAGCTGAATTTCAACCGCCGCAATACACTGCAGCGGGGTCCAATAACTGTTCGACAACAACGTCAAATGGTCGAAGTCTCGTTGGGGTTGAGCCTTCATCTCATGTAAGCCCAACAAGACAAGATCCGCTCCAATCTGTTTCATGTGCTCAACGTACCTGTGAGCGTCTGGAAGTAATCCCAAATTTTACAGGCCGAAATGCAGCCGATGTAAGTCAGGGTTCAGGCAGCGCCGCAACCAGAGCGAAATCTCAACCACCGCAGAATTGTGAATCGGGGGCCAATGGCTATTCTGCACCAACTTATAGTTATCTAAGTGAATCTTCGAGTTCACCTAATAGTTTTTCAGGAGGAAACATGATGGGCCTAACTCTTGGAATTGGAGGAGAGCCCACAATCTTTCCTACAATTAATGGAATGTTTATTGAAACGAACCGGGGCTTTTATGATGGAATGTTTATTGAAACGGAGCAGGACTTTTATAAACGTCGGCTGAACGATGATAGTAAAAATCTGACCGATTATAGAGAACCGGGACCGGCCCAGCCACATCAGTAAAAAACGTTGCTGTAGAAAGGTAAGTGCACAAAAAGCGACAGGGGTTTATTGATCGCACTGCTTCCTCGAGCGATTCATTACTCTTTACTCGTTCCCACGCTCCAGAGGGTGTCGCAAAACTCTTTCCAGCATGGGAACGAGTTTACTCCCGTCATTCCCGCGAAGGCGGGAATCCACACTGACTCACCACCAGAACCATACTGCCCGGTGCCCTCCTGGCCTTGTCATCACCGAGAAGGCAGAGATCCACTGTTGGCGCTGGATTCCCGCCTTCGCGGGAATGACGACTTAGCTACCCACACTGGGACACAGAGCGCCTGAAAGCATGGGGTTAATCTCACCAAGGATCACAACGGCAAAGCATCCACTTCTGCGCCGACAGCACCCAATCAGTCTATGCTGGACAACAAATAACATTGGACTCAACCGGGAGAGAATATTTTGGGAGTTATTGGCCTTTGCAGTCTTGCATTGTTCAAGGTTCTTTTCGGTATTGTCACCTTCTCCGGAGTGATTACCTGGCAAGAGATTCAGTCAGGCCATATTGATACCCGAAGAAGTCCTGGCCAGCTGGCGGCTTACCTTGGCTATCTGACGCAATTGAAGCTGACTGGGAAATCGCCTGAAACTGCTGTTCTGGAGAATATTTTCAAGCTATCAAAGCAAAGGGCGCTGGAATGCAGTGATGGTCATTGTATGTTGGAAAGCCGACTGGCGTTGAATAGTTTTCCTTATTGGCTGGAAGACGACGTAGTACATCTGTTGCTGTTTATATCCGGCAAGGACTGGCAGGAAGAGTTTTTGCAGGAAGAGTCAAACCGGCTGTTAAAGAAAAATCTTGGCGAGTTACTGTCAAAGTACTCTCTGGAATGGTATGTCCATGTGAATCCGCCCCATAAACGAACGGTGGCGGGTCTGGCTCATGCTCATATCTTCCTCAGGAGTGTGAACTCAAAGGAGATTGCTGATCAGGTCGAGCAGATCTTGCAGTCTGGTCAATAAGGGCGGGATCCCTGGTCGTTCAGTAATGCCCGCCGTGTCCAACAGAGAGTACGGACATGACCCAACCCTGTTGCGGGCCCGGAATACTGTAGAGACCAAAGAGAATCATCATAATGCCGGCAATATTGCGGGTCATGCTGGCTTGTATGACAGACGCCAGTTGTCTTGCAAATAGTCCGGTCAGAAATACAGAGGGCAGGGTGCCCAGCCCAAAAGCGGCCATCAATAAGGCAGACTGAGTCGGGTTATTCTGACTGGCAGACCAGATCAGTGTGCTGTAAACCAATCCACAGGGAAGCCAACCCCAAAGGGCACCCAGGGCCAGAGCATTAGGTGTGCTGCGAATAGGCAGTAGTTTGCTGGCGAGCGGTTGAATGTGTTTCCAGAGGTGCTGCCCCAGCTTTTCCATTTTCATCAGACCTTTCCACCAACCGGTGATATAAAGACCCATGGCGATCAGCATAGCGCTGGCAATGATTCGAAGTGAAGATTGCAGGGCTTCGCTGGCATCCCCCAGGAACCAGCCCACTAATCCAAGTAGCAGGCCCGCCAGAGCATAACTGCTGATTCGGCCTGCATGATATGTCAGCATTAACCAGCTGGTTTCAGCTTTTGAGCGCCCTCTGAGGGAAAGGCTAAGGGCCGAGGTGATACCCCCACACATGCCAATGCAGTGAGTACTTCCCAGCAAGCCAAGGGTGCTTGCGGCTAGTAGAGTGGGTACTTCGGTCATGGCTATCTATCTGCTCAGGGTAGTTTATATGCTCAGGGCTTTTTATAGGCTCAGGGCTGTTTCTGATCACTCTTTTTTGGACGGACGACTGGCTTTTGGCGGGCCATCGTCAAAAAGAATACTATGGGCGGGCCCTTCCAGATCATCAAACTGGTCATTATCGACTGCCCACAGGAATATCCTGACAGCAACGGCAATCAACACTACGGCTATAGGGATAAGAATGATCAGGCTTTCCATAGGGCTCTATACCTTCACAGCAACTTGCAGATTATTCGCATTTTCACGATCACTATCCCGGCTGGCAAGTTGTTCTCCCCGGGGAGCAGGCTTTTTGTCTTTGCTCAAACGCAGTGCGTTGCCTACTACCAAAAGAGAACTCAGTGCCATGCCAATCGCAGCCATCCAGGGAGCCACCATAGCGGCCGCTGCCAGGGGCAGGGCCGTCATGTTGTAGCCAAATGCCCAGGCCAGATTCTGGCGAATGATCTTGCGGGTTCGCCTGACCAGGTCAAAGGCGTCAATCAGACGACTCAGGTCATCGGATAGAAGAACGGCATCGGCACTGGTCTTGGCCAGATCTGAAGCATTGCCCATGGCCAGAGAGATGTCTGCGCCGGCCAGAACCGGTACGTCATTAATACCATCGCCCACCATCAGAACATGTTCGCCATCAGCTTGTCGCTGACGAATAAATTGCAGTTTGTCATCCGGACTGGCCTGAGAGTGCCATTGTTCTATGGCTAATTGTCGGGAGACAGCTGCTACCACCGGCTCCTGATCACCACTGAGCAGTGTAACCCTGAAACCGGATTCTTTTAACTGAGCAATGACACGGGCCGCTTCGGGTCTGAGACTGTCTGCCACTTTAAACCAGCACAGTGGCAAGTCATTCTCGGACATCAGTAACCATTGTCCTTGCTGCTCCGGAGGTGCCGGTCTATTTGTTTGACAACAAAAATCGGGACGACCAATTTTGTAGTAATTTGCAGCCACTCTCGCTTCAATGCCCCGTCCGGTATGACTGACGACCTCTTCAGCCCTGAGGTCAGTGGCGACGGCAAAAGCTCTGGCAATCGGGTGTTCCGAATGCGCTTCAATGGCTGAAGCAATGGCGAGCAAATTATCTTCAGAATACTGGCAGTCGGCAACGGGATAAATGCCTTCCATTCTTAAACGGCCCTGGGTCAAGGTGCCGGTTTTATCAAAAACAATGTGGGTGATTTTGCCCAGACCTTCGAGTACATGACCCCGGGTAACCAGGAATCCTAATTTATGCAAATAGCCTGTTGCTGCCGTCAGAGCCGTTGGCGTTGCCAGAGAGAGTGCACAGGGGCAAGTGACGACCAGTACCGACAGGGTGATCCAGAACGCTTCTTCCGCTGCAACACCGGACCAGTAAAAGTAAACGACCGTTGCGGTCACCAGTACCGAAGCTACAAAGTAACCGGCAACACGATCTGCCAGTCGGGCAATGGCAGGTTTGTCCTGCTGGGCATGTTTTAGCAGTCGGAGAATCGCAGACATCCGGGTTTCTTCGCCCACATGAGTGATTTCAATTTCAAGGGCGTTGTCGATATTAAGGCTGCCTCCCATTACTGATTCACCTTTGCTGCGGGCTATTGGCAGATATTCGCCGGTCAGCATGGACTCATCGACACTGCTGCTTCCCTGCACTATAACGGCATCAGCCGGGATGGAATCACCGGGCAATACCCGAACATAGTCTTTGGGTTTCAGATCTTGAAGAGGGACTCGAACATACTTATCACCGTCTTTTTTCAGGCAGCTGGAGGGCAGCAGGTTGCTGAGGGCCCGGGCTGCCCGTGAGGTTGAGTGTCTTGCACGGAGTTCCAGATAGCGACCGGTCAGCAGGAAGAAAGTAAACATTGAAACCGAGTCGAAATACACTTCGCCACTGCCGTTTACCGTTGCCCAGAGGCTGGCAACATAGGCGCCACCGATGGCAATGGAGACCGGTACATCCATGCTGAGATGACGGGTACGGACATCTCGCAGAGCTGCTTTAAAGAAAGGTGCAGCAGAGTAGAGTATCACCGGAGTGGCCACCAGGGCACTGATGTATCGGATCAGATCCCGATAGGGGGCCGTCATGTCATTACTGATCGCTCCGGAGTATAGCGCGATGGCATACATCATGACCTGCATGGTGCCAATACCGGCAATGGCGAGGCGTCGTATAAATACGCGGTTCTCTTTCTTGAGCATGGCTTCCTGACGATCCGCTCGCCAGGGGTAGGCCTTGTAACCAATCTGGTGAATGGCGATCAGAATATCGCTGAGTGGAACCTGTTCATTATTCCAGCTGATCTGGGCTTCATGAGTACTCAGGTTAACAGTGACGTTTTCCACACCCTCGATCAGGCCAATATGACTCTCCAGCAGCCAGATACAGGCAGCACAGGTGATGCCTTCTATCAATAGGCTGGCCTGTCTTTCAGAATCGCCATTGCGGATCACAAAGTCCTGCTGAATGTCATCCCGGTCGTAGAGCCGGAGTTCTTCTTCCAGTCGCTGACTGAGTGCATTGGCTTGCAGACCGGGATCGGTGCGGTGCTGGTAATAGCTGTCCAGACCGCCGGCAATGATGGCTTCAGTCACCATCTTGCAGCCAGGGCAGCACATAGGCTGTTCTACATCTTCAACCATCGCCGTGTAAGGCGGAGTCCCTTCGATAGGCAGGTGACAATGGAAACAGTGGCAACTTTCAGAATGTTTACTCATCCACTCAATCCAAAATGCTTCAGGGTTCAGAGCTGGCTTTTGAGCTACCACGTGGCAGCAGCGCGCTGACAACACCGGCTTTCAGCATCAGAGGCTGATTCAGGCGCCAGCCTGTTTCGTAACCGACTTCAGGAATCAGTTCATCCAGTGTTTCCAGCTGGACATAGGTTTTCCCCTCAACCGCTTCATCAACCTGGCCCACATAGATCTGGGTGGACTGATCACCAGAGATGGAACGGTTGACCATGATGACCTTGTCCTGATCGGCGAATACCGGAGAAAGCAGGCTCAGTTTTAATTGTTTGGGCCACTCACTGATGTCGCCCTTCAGGGTGATTCGGACCTCTCCTGTCAGGTCATCAATCAGCAGGTTGGCACGAATGCCATAGTCCCTGGCGTTGTGATCACGGGTGAGGTCTTCATTGATCTGTTTACCTGTTTTGTAGTAGTCATCGACCACCACACTGTCCTGAATCTTGAACGCATAGTAGGTCCGGTAGCTGCCCCAGACAAAGGTGACGGCCAGTACTCCCAGAATTCCCCATACCCAGGGTTCCTGGTACCAGCGGGTGACGGGTTCATTCTTCACAAGGCTCATAATCGTTATTACCTGTCTTCAGATTTGCGGAGCAAGGAATCGGCTTTCGGCACTCACAGGCTCAATATCCGGCTGATCGCTGCTGATTATAAATTCAATATCGCGGCTGCCGGAATCGATAGAACCCGCAGGCAACACCAGTCGAACTACGTGTTGCGCAACTTCGCCAGCATTGACCGTAAAGCTCATATCGCCTTTGGTACTCAGATCCCCTATGTCCCTGACACTGACGGTCATGGTCAGCGGGCGCTGATCCTTGTTAGCCAGTTTGAGGATATAGGTATTTTCAATGCTGCCATCAGAAGTGGTGCGATAAAGCTGATTGCGGTCTCTGAGAATGTCCAGTTCCAGTGCCGAGCGATTGTTCAGGCTTCCTATGAACAATCCGATCATTGCTAGCAGGGCAGTGGTGTAAGCGATCAGCCTGGGACGTACGAAACGGGTTTTCTTACCTGAAAGCTCATTATCTGTGGTGTAGCGGATCAGGCCTTTTTCGTAGCCCATCTTGTCCATAATGCTGTCGCAGGCATCGATGCAGGCCGCACAGCCTATGCAGCCGATCTGCAGCCCGTTCCTGATATCAATACCGGTCGGACAGACCTGTACACAGACGCTGCAGTCAATACAGTCACCCAGTCCCTGGCTTTTGGGGTCCACACCTTTTTTGCGAGAGCCCCGGTTTTCACCACGGTTATGATCGTAGGCGACCACCAGAGTGTCCCGGTCAAACATAACACTCTGGAACCGTGCATAGGGGCACATGTGCAGGCAGACCATCTCCCTCAGATAACCAGCATTGCCGTAAGTTGCCAGAGTGAAGAAGCCCAGCCAGAAAAGCGCCCAGGGGCTTACCTTCAGGGACAAAATATTCGGAACCAGTTCCCGAATCGGAGTAAAGTACCCGACAAATGTGATAGCCGTGGCAACAGAAACACTCAGCCAGATACCATGCTTTGCCAGTTTGCGCAGAACTTTTTCTGCCGACACTGGACCTTTATCCCTGCGTATTCGCTGGTTGCGTTCACCTTCTGTGATCTTCTCCGCCCACATAAATACCCAGGTGAACACACTTTGGGGGCAGGTGTAGCCACACCAGATCCGACCGGCAAACACCGTTATGGCAAACAGGCCAAAGGCGCAGATAATCAAGAGCCATGACAGCAGAATAAAGTCCTGCGGCCAGAAAGTAGCGGAAAAAATATGAAATTTACGCTCTGGCAAGTCGAACAGCACAGCCTGTCGGCCATCCAGATTTAGCCAGGCCGTGCCGAAATACAGAAGGAATAACAGCGCTCCCCCGACTAGCCTGAGATTGCGAAAGTACCCCTGGAAACTGCGAGTGTAGATTTTGTCCGGTTTTTGATACAGGTCAATCAATTCCGGTCCATTGGATTGGATTTTTTGGTCTGACTCTGGCATTTCACTTCACTGCCCTGATGGTCGATACAGGCTGTCCAGCGAACCGAATTCTCCCCTATGAATTTGAGAAGCGGTCCTTCGAACGGCATTTGTTTTTCATTGCTTATAAAAGATGCTATCGGAAACTCGGCATTATTTTACATGATAAAAAAAACCGCAGCCAGATGACTGCGGTTTTCATGACAAGGTGCCAGAAGGTAATTATACCAATCGAACTTTCTAACTCCCTATTGCGCTGAAGATTTGAGCCTTAATCCTGCGTTGCCGATCGTCGCCATAGCTAAGGCTATGACTCCTCACGCCGCCTTGTCTTAAGGCTCAAATCTCCATGCTCATCACGGGAGTTAGAAAGCACGATTGGTATTAGTCCTGCGCTTCTTCGTTGTCTTTGTTGTCTGCGTCCAGACTGAATACGTAGGTAGCGACCAGATGGACTTTTTCACTGCCCAGAATGTCTTTCCAGGCTGGCATTACACCGTTACGACCTTTGCGAATGGTGTATTCCACCTGAGCCTGGCTTGAGCCATACAGCCAGATCTCATCGGTCAGGTCGGGTGCCCCCAGCGTCTGGTTACCTTTGCCGTCGGCACCATGACACACTGCACAAGTCGTGTCATAAATCTTCTTGCCTGCAGTCATTGTGGCCGTGTCTACCTTGTCGATCAGACCTGCATTAGCACGGATGAAAGTGGCAACGTCACGAACACCTTTCTCTCCAATCACCGCACCCCAGGCAGGCATCTGCCCGTTGCGGCCTTCCATGATCGTGGTGGTGATGGCGTCAGCCGTGCCACCATAGAGCCAGGCATTGTCGGTCAGGTTCGGGAAGCCAAAAGCACCGGCGGCATCACTTCCGTGACACAAGGCACAGTTGTTCAGGAAGATACGCTCACCCATCTTGACGGCTTTAGGGTTCTTAACCAGCTCTTCGATCGGAGTATCAGCGTACTGGGCAAACAGTGGCTGATAACGGCGATCATGTTTTAGCTGGTGACGTTCCAGTTCACCCGTAGAAGTCCAGCCCAGAAAGCCCTTCCAGTTTCCCAGACCCGGGTAGAGAGCCAGGTAAACAGCAGAAAAGATGAAGGTGGCGACAAACAAAGCCAGCCACCATTTAGGCATGGGGTTATCCAGCTCTTCGATACCGTCGTAGGCGTGCCCGGTGGTTTCAGTCGTTGTCTCTTCGCGCTGCTGCTTCCAGGTAGTAAACAGCACATAGATTACAAATGCCAGGCAGGCCAGAGTAAGGATGACGACCCATCCACTCCAGAAACTACTCATCATTATATGGCCCCTTTGTCCTTGTCTGCGTGCTCAGTATTTGCTATGCCACTGGCGTGTTGCGTATTTATATGAGCTTCGTCATCTGCAAACGGCAATGATGCCGCTTCATTAAAGTCGCGCTTTTTATGGCCACTGTACGCCCAGAAACAAACCCCCACAAAGGCGAGCATGGCTAACACAGTGGACAGTCCTCTCAGATCATTAATATCCATGAGTGTCACCGTTTGTTCTGGAGAGCGGTGCCCAGTGACTGCAGATAAGCCACTACGGCGTCCATTTCAGAGTGACCCTTGACAGCGGCAGCTGCACCTTCAATGTCATCATCGGTGTAGGGTACGCCCAGGCTTCTCAGAACTTCCATTTTCTTGCCGGTCAGTTTGCCGTCCAGAACGTTTTCATTCAGCCATGGATAAGATGGCATGATGGACTCGGGCACAACATCTCTGGGGTTGTTCAGGTGGGCACGGTGCCACTCGTCAGAGTAACGACCACCAACTCGGGCCAGGTCCGGGCCTGTTCGTTTAGAGCCCCACAGGAAGGGATGGTCGTAGACAGATTCGCCGGCTACAGAGTAGTGACCGTAACGCTCTACTTCAGCGCGCAAGGGGCGAACCATTTGTGAGTGACAGCCTACACAGCCTTCGCGAATGTAGATGTCACGACCTTCCAGTTGAAGGGCGTTGTAAGGCTTCAGGCCTGCCACCGGCTCAGTGGTGGTTTTCTGGAAGAACAGTGGCACAATCTCAACGAGGCCGCCAAAGCTGATGGCTACTACGATCAGTGCCACCATTAAACCAAGATTTTTTTCAACTAAATCATGTTTTTTCATGGTGAACTCCCCCGGTCAGGCCGTCTGTACAGGTGACGCCTGAACTTCACCTTCCTGCTGGTTTTCACTGCCCTGTCTGACAGTGCGGTATAAGTTGTAAGCCATGATCAGAACACCTGCTACGAAGAAGGCGCCACCGATTGCACGGACAACGTAGCCAAAGTGGCTGGCGGTTACAGACTCGAGGAAGCTGTAGGTCAGGGTGCCGTCGTTGTTTACAGCTCTCCACATCAGGCCCTGGGTAATGCCGTTGACCCACATAGCCACAACGTATAGAACGGTTCCGATAGTAGCCAGCCAGAAGTGAGCGTTGATCAGGCCAACACTGTACATCTGTTCACGACCACACACCTTGGGAATCAGGTGGTACAGGGAGCCGAAGGAGACCATGGCTACCCAGCCCAGTGCGCCGGAGTGGACATGACCGATCGTCCAGTCGGTGTAGTGAGACAGAGCGTTGACTGTCTTGATGGCCATCATAGGGCCTTCAAAGGTCGACATACCGTAGAAGGACAGGGATACCACCAGGAAACGCAGAATTGGATCGGTGCGCAGTTTGTGCCAGGCGCCGGACAGGGTCATGATGCCGTTGATCATGCCTCCCCAGGATGGAGCCAGCAGAATCAGGGACATTACCATACCCAGGCTCTGGGCCCAGTCGGGCAGTGCGGTGTAATGCAGGTGGTGTGGGCCCGCCCAGATGTAGATGGCGATCAGAGCCCAGAAGTGCACGATAGACAGGCGGTAAGAGTATACCGGACGCTCAGCTTGTTTGGGTACGAAGTAGTACATCATTCCCAGGAAGCCAGCGGTCAGGAAGAAGCCTACTGCATTGTGTCCGTACCACCACTGAATCATGGCATCCATAGCGCCAGCGTAAGCAGAGTAAGACTTGGTCAGCGTGACGGGTACAGAGGCGCTGTTGACAATATGCAGGATCGCAACAGTAATGATAAAGGCACCGAAGAACCAGTTGGCAACATAGATGTGCCTGGCTTTACGTTTCATGATTGTGGCAAAGAAGACAATCGCGTAGCTTACCCAGACAATGGCAATCAGGATATCGATGGGCCATTCCAGTTCGGCATATTCCTTTGAAGAAGTCATGCCCATAGGCAAGGTAATAGCGGCCAGGACAATCACCAGCTGCCAACCCCAGAAAGTAAAAGATGCCAGTCCGGGCATGGCCAGTGGAGCCTGACAGGTTCTCTGAACGACATAGTAAGAGGTGGCGAAAAGGACGCAGCCTCCAAATGCAAAAATAACGGCGTTTGTGTGTAAGGGTCTCAGTCTGCCAAAACTGGTCCAGGGTAGATCAAGATTCAGTTCAGGGAATACCATCTGGGTAGCGATGAACAGTCCCATCCCCATCCCGACGACGGCCCAAACCACCGCCATGATGGCAAACTGCCTGACAACCTTATAGTTATAGGTTGGCTGTATCGTTGCAGTGCTCATGCTCCGTGTTACCTTCGGGTTCTGCTAACAATTATTACGACTTGGAGATAACCTGAGGCTTTGCAACTTTGACCGAAAATCCAGTAACACATTCCAATTTTGGTATTCACTTTGACACTGGGCGCAGTGTTTTCAGAGTCAGGCCAAGGCTATCTGGTCGCCAAAGTCTTCTGAAAAGTAAAGGTGAAACTGTTTTACTGGATTTCAGGCCAGATATTCTTTGCTACTGGCCAGCTCCCCCGGGTTTACGTAAGGCCGTGCTTCCTGCAAATTTTTTGTTAGTAAAAATGCAGTTAACGAGTTGAGTCGGAACGTTGCGCTCATGAGGGCGGCCAAAAAGCTGCGCTCGCGAGTGTTTGATATAAGACAGTTGTCAAATTCATTACCTGACAGAGATCCTCAGGCTCTGGCTGAATGACTTGGGACTGACCTATTACCTTCAGACTCCGAGTGTTTTGATCCTGATCCGATAGTCCTGATCTTGCACACTTCTGGTTATTATCCGGTCCTTATCGGTTGGCAGAGTTTTGTGATACCGCCAAACCCGTCGCAATCATACAGAAATATTACTTGGCCTGCTAATGCTTTTTGGGTATGACTGGCTGCTATGTATTGAAATCTTTTGTGATGGCCTGTTTTGTATAGAGTCTGTCAGGATCGCCATGGGGTCAGGGCTGTATCAGACGAGTAAGATGGGTCATTGCTGTCAATTTCTGCCATTGTCAGAGGATGTTCAGTTTTGTGTCAGTGTTAGCAGAAGCCAGAAGCACAAAAGTCTGCTCTGCATGAGATCTGACTATTGCTGGAAGAAACGCCAGTAGCCGCATAACAACCCAGATGGCTATTGAACTGAACTGTTCGTATTCATCAGAGTGAGTAGGTGATTGCTGTTCCAGAATGTTTATAGATAATTTGCACAGCCCTTTTATAAAGGCCTGTAAGGGAAAGCCAAACATATGTGCAAGTCCAAAATCATGATTTCTATCATCGTCCGCTTTATGAGAAAGTGAATCATTATGGATTTCCTTTGAAGTTTTCATTATCTCTGGATCAGGTCTTTTATTCTGCTTGATATGTGAGAAATAGTTCTGGTACTTATGATCATGTCTTGAAATAAAAAAATCCTCCGTCATTTCATACGGCTGCATAGCGGACCAATAGACTATTTCTAATGAGGTTCTATGCGGTGCCTGTCAGAAAACCCAGAAAATTCACAGCGAATTCTGACTGACATCCATTCATAGCGACTGAACTTTACTGCTACGGCAAGCAAAGGCTATTTCTTATACTCATTTGTGTGAAATATAAACAAAAACACCCTTTCCAAATCGTGCAAAACCCTCATGCATAGCACGATAAAACAAAAACTGACCGGTAACAGGCTGGAAAGCTATTGACGATCTCTACTCAGAAGAATTTTACCTAATCGCTTTAGATTGCTGGCAACAACAGCAGCGCAACGTACCGCTTAAAGCCTACAATGCCTTTATCCGGGCATTTGTCCAGGCCATAAAAAAAAAAAATGACACCCATAAATTTGTTTTCTTCAGGAATAGAGCCATTAAAATAGGTGAATTTGACAAAATACGGCAATGCCGTATACTTCTAATCTATGATTTTCATCGAAACAAGTAAATTTACCAAGATACTCTCTTATTGTTTGTCAGATGATGAATACAGAATGTTGCAATGGCACCTTCAGGAGAAACCTGATTCTGGTGACATTGTTCGTGGTAGCGGAGGTGTCCGTAAAGTACGTTGGGCACCAGAAGGCAAAGGTAAAAGTGTTGGCGTTAGAGTAATTATTACTGGAAAAAGAGTGACCATGAAATATGAATGCTCACAATGTACAGTAAGTCTGAACAAGCCTCTATACCCGGCCACATACTTAGAAAGATTGCGGAGGCTATCGTAAATGAATGATCGTGATATCGGCCAAGAAATTCTTGATGGTATAGAAGAAATTAAGGCTTTTAAATCAGGTAAGGGAAAGTTGAAAACTTCTACTCTTTCAGAGCCATCTCCAGCCAAAGAAATTCGACAAAAATTACAACTTTCACAATCAGCATTTGCTGGTTTCATGGGAGTGAGTATCAGAACCATTCAAGACTGGGAGCAAGGACGTAGAACGCCACAAGGTCCGGCAAAAGCCTTGCTCAGAATAGCAGAGCAGTGTCCTGAAGTATTTCAAGAGTTACGCTAACCCATAAAGTAAAATAGACACCCATAAATTTGCTTTACCATCCACCTGGTCTACTTTTTCACCCATCACTGATTTTTTACCCAGACAGTTAAGTTCATGGCCCAAGCTCGCAATAAAGTAAAATAGACATCCATAAATTTGCTTTATCATCCACCTGGTCTACTTTTTCATCCATCACTGATTTTTTACCAGGACAGGTGAGTCCATGGCTCAGGCCCGCAATACTCTGATTGACCCCAGTTCAACGCCTTATTACCACTGCATGGCAAGATGTGTTCGTCAGGCTTACCTCTGTGGAGAGAACTACCTGACTGGCAAGAACTACGAGCATCGCCGCCAGTGGGTGGTGGATAAACTCCGGGAACTGGTTTCAGTCTTTGCTATCGAAGTCTGCGCTTACGCTGTCATGTCGAATCATTATCATGTGGTTTTGCACATCAATCAGTCATCTGCCAGAGGCTGGTCACGGGACGAAGTGCTTCATCGTTGGACGACCTTGTTTACGGGTCCACTTCTGGTGCAAAGGTATTTGGCTGCTGACAAACTGGGCGGCGCTGAATTGGCCCGTATTGATGAATATGCTGAGGAATACCGGCGTCGTTTAACGGATATCAGCTGGTTTATGCGCTGCCTGAATGAATGTCTTGCTCGTAAGGCCAACAAAGAAGACGAGTGTAAAGGACGCTTCTGGGAAGGTCGCTTTAAAAGCCAGGCATTGCTGGACGAAGCAGCGTTACTGACCTGCATGACCTATGTTGACTTGAATCCGATTCGGGCTGGAAAGGTAGAAACACCCGAAGAGTCCGACTACACGTCGATTCAGGAACGCGTGGAGCAGGTTACACATTCTGAGACTAAAAAACAGCCGCTGACCCTGAAACCTTTTTGTTCGCAGGGCCAGAATACGGACGTTGCCCTTCCCTACCTTCTTCACGACTATCTGGAACTGGTTGACTGGAGCGGTCGCATTGTTAGAACAGATAAGAAAGGTTTCATCCCGTCGTGCACCCCTCCGATTCTTCAAAGGTTGGACATTGATCCGGATGAGTGGCTGAAAACCATGCAATGGAATAATCGTTTTTATCGGGCAGTTGGCCGTCTGGAAGCGATGAAGGCCTTTGCACTTGAAGCCGGACAGAAGTGGCTTCGAGGTTTAAACGCCTGCAGTCGTTTGTACCTGACAGGTTAGCGTAGAAGTCAGTTAAGAAGTCAAAGACGCTCTCTTTATCTCTTCGACGTATGTCGGAATGGATTTACATTGTCTGAATTATGGCTTGGACAGCCTCTGTTCGTTGGATGGCGCTGTGTGTCTCATTGATACGCTACTTGAAGATAGATTTTCTGATCCTTTTTGGGGTTACAGTTTTTGAATGTCTTATTTTTTATGGGTGTCTTATTCTCTTTTTATGGGTGTCTTATTCTCTTTGTTATTTTTTATGGGTGTCTTATTCTCTTTTAAGTGCGAATGATGAACTACATCTTCAATTTTGTATCTCAATATTTGTAATTTGGTCATTTTTATTAAAAAACACTCTTTTTTTGTTCTACTGGATTCTTTTTGAAATGCTTCCTGTTTTTTCTGTTGATAATCCTCTTACCCATTTTTATTATCAGATAGAGCCAGTCATCGTCACTGAAGTGCTGAGTGTTTCCGTGCAGGTAATCTTCCATTAATGATATTTTGTATTTTTCGCCAACGGTGAAATAGCCTGCTGGTTTTTCCAGGGTTGTTATTTTTCTTGTTTTTATGGGATGAAGGCTCTGTTGCTCATCTGAAAGAGTGTCATCTACAGGCAACCGCTTGGTAATTTTCGGGCACGGGCCCGCCTGGCAAGTCGTATCTGCCGAGATGTGCTTTGGCTGTGAGGAGATTGGTGGTAAATGCATGGATATAGTCCTTTATAATTCCAACTCATTACTCTATCTGATGATCTTTTGCCGAAAAAGTTCAAAAGGTTTTAAAAAAATTGAAAAGCTTGCCAAAGCCGATTGAGTACTTATGAGTCTTCGGGAGTGGCCGGTGATTGCAGCAGTTCAGACACCATTGCAGAAGCACGCCTGCTGGTACTGAAAGATCACAGCCTTTGGTAGCAAATTAATCTGAGTAAAAAATGTACGAAAGTACTATAAACGACGAGAGATCAGCCCAGTAAGTGAGTGGGTGCAAGTCGGCAATGCCACGACGCTTTTGCCAGTCTGACGAAAACGCGCTTTGTGTATGATCTTTCATTCCAGGGTCATCTGCTACAGATTTACAGGCAGTAGGGGCGCAAGTATGGAAAACTTGATTGAAATGGCATCCTGTAGTCTACCATGTAGGCTTCGCCCTAATTTCTGACGGCTATAACAATACAGGAGTCTTGGAATGTATAGACACTTCTTTTTTTGGCTATTAGTAATTTATCTACAAGATGTAAGAGCAGTTGAAGATTTAAGAGTTTTTTTCGTTGTCGAACCATCTAATTTGAAATTCTTGATGGATGGGTGTTATCAGTTTAATACAGAGTTCAGTTACTCTATAGAAGATGTTAAAGATGAAAATAAAGGGAGTCGTAAAGCAGTAGTCGTCTTTATGAAACATTTAAAAAACCCATTCTCTTGTTTTTTGGTTCCTTCTCGTGAGTTTGGGGTTTTTGCTGAGGGTTCTGATGATTATAAATTTTATTTGCATTATTTTGATTTTGGAGATGATGAGCCAGGTTTTACTCAATATTTTATTACCAAGTCTTTTTGGTATCATCTTTTTTATACGTCATTTATCGAGCAAAAAAATAGAGAGTCAAAGTTTGCTGAATCATTTGTTAGTAAAATCTCTGATTTGGAAGTAGTGCTTTTATTTAAGTGTTTTGGTGATGAAGAGTCGAGAAATGACTGTAAAGACTATTTATTAGAGAGCCTTGAGTGGTTTGGGTGGAATATTGAAACTAAAGACAGAAGAAAAGATGGTTTTATATACATTAGAATTATTATTCCTCTTGGAAATGAACACCATAATAATTCCCAGACTTTTCAGCTAGATTCCAATGTTCGTTTGGATATTGAAAAGTCCGGTGTAAGAAGGAAAGGAGAGAGAAATAAAGGTTCTATGATTTTTTTTCCATCATTAGTATGTCAGAAGAAATCCTGCGAAACGCTGGCCCTCAGCAGCGTACAGAATCAGGAAGACTATTGCGCTTTCGGAATGATTGGTTCAAACAATGCTTGTGTATGGACATTTCCCAGAAGCTACAACCAACTGGAAACCTTTGTTGAAGAAAGCCCCGGCACTGGTACTAATGTTACTGCTAAAGCTAAAAATATCTATGAAGCCTGCAGAGAGTACACTAAAACCTCGGCAGATGTCTTTAGCATTACTAAAGCCTTATTCGTTGCTCTGACGGGAATTGTCAATAGTTTCAAAAGAGTAAAGTCAGACGGTTCTAACAGTCTGGAAAATACGAGTAAATATTTAAATGAGCTCGGCTTTGAGGTTCATAATATGCCAACTGATGGCTACTGTGGCTGGCATGCTATCCTCAGTTGGATCAGAAACAACAGATATGAGCTTTTATCTGAAATGACTGAAAATCCAGATGAATTAACGGCAAGTGGTGTATTTGAATATTTTTCTGCCAGAGCGCAAGAACGGGTTGATGAAGGTGATGAACCTGACTTTGTCGTATCAATGGCCAATGAAATGAATGGGTCTCATTCGGATAGAATGTGGCTTGAAGATAATCATATTCGTTACCTGATTGCCCCGTTTATCAACCAAAATATTTTAATGTTTGATATAGCTTCTAATGCTCCCACTTCAGGATGTCCTTTTCAGATTAGCTTGATAACACCAGATGGTGTTGATATTAACTTTCAGAATCAAAACGAAATTGTCGAAGCGTTACATGAAAATCGTCATTGTATGATGTTGCTTCATGCTTCTAATCATTGGTTGTTGGTAATGCCTGCTGATCAAGTGGCCAGAACTCAAGCTAATCAAGGAAATACAACTTCACAGGATTTACCCGGAGGGTGGCTTGAAATTGACTGGAGTAAAGTCGTTGTTCCACAGTCTCTTTCTGAATAAGTAGTTCAGCGCATTGTAAGGCCTGTTCTTGCTCTTGAGGCAGTCATTGTCACTGAAATATCGGGTATTGTCATACAACTTCACTATTGGTCCATATTTTTCCTGAATGTTCAAAAAAATTTGATAAACAATAAGGTCGATGGCTGTCTGAGGGGATTCTCCGGATCAGAGGCCATCTACCACAGAGTGCAGCTATTGGAATTGTGTGTGAGCATAACCGATGAAGGGTTTTGATTAGTTTCATTTGTCAAGAGTCATAGTACTACTAGAGTTCACAAACAGTAATCCAAGAGGAAGTGACGCAGTGAAAGCATTTTTTTTCATTCTTATCTTTTTTTTTACGCAATTTTCTGTGGCAGGGAGATTTTCTGATGCTATTTTAGGTAACAATTTTACAGCAATAGAAGAGCTCATCAAGAAAGGTTATATGCTCGAAAGAGAGAATGATGCCGTGTCCGACGCACTTAATTCCGGATCATTGGAAATGCTGCTTTTTGTGCTTAAGCATGGTGCTAGCCCGAATTCATTTACCTATACACATACCTATAATAGTTTGAGGGTCGCACATATTTTAAATGATGCCTCAACGATATCTGAAATTGTTGCATTGCTCAGTTTTGGTGCAGACCCTTTTGGTGACTCTCTATGGGAGTGGAACCATGCATTGGTTGATAAAAGGTGGTTGCATTTAATTATTTATTATTATTGGTGGAAAACGTTAAAGTACGGTAATTTTACAGCCCCCAATAGCCTTTCTGAACTCAATGTCATTATAGGGTCTTTACCTTTCCTGATAATTAACTCTTTTGTTGTTTTTATGGAAAATAATCTTGATTTGGAAGAGATATTACCTGTGTTGCCAGAAGATCTGAAATGGTTATTTGATTTTGTAAGCAGACAATAACCAGACGACAAGGGAACCATAGTGAGGTCTGATTAATTCGAAAAGTGTTATATTTACAACATATCAGGCTACTTTGACTGGCTCTTCCTTGCAGACTTTTTTTGTTTCTGGCTACCTTGGCATCTTCAAGGTTGATCAGCGCGTGTTGATAAGTGCATCTAATCCAGACTCTTCTTAAATCGTTTTGCCGCAACCACTAATCCAACGATCGTAAAAACGCCCAGGTAAGCAACATCTTTTGCCATGCCCTGTAATTCTGCACCTCTTAAAATAATACCCTTCATCAACCGCATATAGTGGGTTGCAGGCAAGAGTTCGGAAAACCATTGAGCAGCGATTGGCATGCCTTTAAAAGGAAACATAAACCCTGACAACAGAATGGAAGGCAGCAGAATGAAAATGGTCATTTGTGAAGCCTGCAATTGCGTTTCCGCGCAGGTGGAGATAATCAGCCCCATTGTCAGACTGGCAGAAATAAACAGCAGGGTGGCCAGTAACATTTGGAAAATACTGCCGACAAAGGGTACCTTAAAAATCAGGTTACCCAGCAACATAATAATGCCGGTCTGAATAAAACCTGCAAAAATATAGGGGATGATTTTGCCAATCATCAGCTCTATCGGGTGAACGGGTGTCGCTATCAACAGTTCCAGGTTACCCCTTTCCCGTACCAATGCGGCAGAAGTGAACATAATCATCGTCATGGTCAGAATAACGCCCACCAAACCAGGAACCGTGTTGACGACGGATCGTTGTCTTCACCGCGTCGACAAGAGCCCGGCTGAAGTAAGTTTGGCTCTGATCCACAATACTGACCGGTATCTCTCTGACATCGATATTGATGGCGTAGCCAAACAGCAGTAATTCAGCCAGAGGAATAATGACGATCATGGCAAAGGTGGCATGATCACGTGACAATTGTCGAAATTCCTTCATCAGGATTGAGAAGATTCTTTGCAGGCTGTTGGTCATGCCTGACAGGGTGGAAGATTTTTCCACTTCGTTTCTCTGAAACCTTTTGTCGGCATCTACCAGCCGGGCCTCAATTTGCCCGACACTGGCCCTCGCTGCTGCTATGTCTTCCATTCTCGCGCCGTTGACACCATTTCATTGAGATAGGCTCGTGCCCGCTCCGTTTCGGCTAGGGTGGCAGCAACAGCGGCCTGTTGTTTGTGATCATCCAGCTTCAGGATCAATTGACCGGTTTTAACAGGGTTTCCCTCAGGGATAAGAATGTCTGTAATCAGCTCCGAAGCGGTGGCTGTCAGAGTGACTCTGTCTCGTTCAAGTGTCCCCAGCGCCTGATGGTGATCGGAAGAGAAGCAGCCGGAAAGCAGGAGTGTCAGAGCGGCAGCTTAAGTTAACGCAAGATGATTCTTTATCCATCGGTTCATAGAGTGAAGGCGTTTTTCATGATGATTAACATCCAACAAATGTAGACACAAAACGAAGAGACGTCTTATAACTGTCTCGCCAATGTCTGATACGTGATGAACCCGAAGTCTGTGAGAAGGAAAGCAGTGAGTACCGAATCACTCAGGAAGCGGGGAAGATCGGTACTCAAATAGACGTTTAAGGTCGATCACTCAGCTGATGTCAGGAACTCAACTGAGGGTGCAAAGAATGCACATCCGGTGACGGCCTGTGAATAATCCATCAAGTGATCGTAGTGACCATGGTTATCGGCCTTGATCATGGACTCCATCATCTTGTCAAAATGGACTGGAGTGCGACAGTAGGAGACAAAGTAGAGTCCTCCCTCACTGGCATTACCATAGGGCATACTGTGACGGAGTATTTCCATACTTTTGCCTTCGCTGTTCTTGACGTTGGAACGTTTTACGTGAGCGGTTGGTGCTTTTTCTTCGCCACTGAATTCAATGTTGTCTTCCTTGGTGCGCCCGATCACTTTTTCCTGCTCGGGTACTGCCAGTTTGTTCCACTTTTTCAACGAATGAACCCACTTCTGGGTGTGGATATAGCAGCCACCGGCAAACGACTGATCTTCATCACCCACCAGAGTGACGCTGGCCCTGTCATCGCCCTGGGGATTTTCGGTGCCGTCAACAAATCCACTCAGGTCACGGCTGTCCAGGTAACGAAAACCTGTCTCGTCTTCCTGAATTTCAACCGCCTGTCCAAAATCATCCATGGCTCTGTGCAACAGGATAAAGTTGATATCCCGGCGGTTGGAACGGATATGAAGCAGCAGGTCACCCTGAGTGGCAGGTGCAGTCCGGTCACCTTCTGTCAGTGCTTTGAAAGGAGCAAGAAGGGCCGGCTTACCGTCTTTGTACAGAACATCCCAGGCCTCGCTGCCAATACTGATCGTGGAGGACAGCCTTGCATCGGGATACTGTTGGCTGAGCTCCTCAGTCAGTCGGGGAATCAGTGCACAGGTCTTTCTAATCTGTTCAAGGCTGTCTGCATCTTGTCTGATAGTTAAAACCAGAAAGCAGGCATCGGTATTGGCTTCTGGAGTAATTCCTGATTGTGGTGTGCTCATTTCCAACTCTAACGTCAGTTTTCGTAACAATGGGAACCTGTCTGTTTTCTGTCAGGTTACCTTGCATAGCATGAAGGGGTTTATAGTTTGGATCAATACGCTTATCTGGCTTTATCGGATAGATTGCGGGCCTCTTCGCACTCACCCTCTTCAGCCATTTGTGCCAGTTGCGAACATTCCGATGACATCGGCTGGAAAGGACAGGCTGTGGTCTCTTCCTGACGGGTCATGAGGCTGGCAATAGTGTCTTGCCTGATAATCTTGCTCTCAATGGAGTCAATGGTTCGAAAGCTCAGCCAGACTGCTATGAATGAAAACAGGACGCCTCCGGCTGCCTGACCCACCAGTACCCCATAAGCCCCCATATATTCAGAGGCGACCCAGATGAAAGGGACTGTACCCAGTGTCGCCCGGCCCCAGTTTAACAGGGTTGAGTATCCGGGCTTGCCCAGATTGTTAAAGGCCGCATTGGCAACGAACATAGTTCCTGTAAACAAAAAGCTGATGGCAATCCAGTTGCAGAAAAACGACACCAGACTGGCAGCTTCACCCCGGGCTCTGAACACCTGAATGAGAATGTCCTGCAGTAAAAACAGTATGACTGAAATCACAAGGACATAATACACGGTAAAGAGGATAGCATTTCGAAGCGACTCCCTGACCCGGCTCATGCGTCTTGCCCCAAAATTCTGGCCTATTATGGGTCCAACCGCGCCAGACAGGGCAAAAATGACACCAAATGCAACAGGTATCAGCCGGTTAATGATGGAATAGCCTGCTACGTAACTGTTGCCGTAATGTGACATATAGCGAACCATCCAGGCACCACTGAAAGGCATGGCCAGATTGGTGGCAATGGCAGGGAGGGTGATGGCAAGAATGTTTTTGAGATCCTTGCAAAAAAGCGACCAATCAAAGGGGGAGTAGAGTTTATGTTTATAAAAAATACCGTAAAAGGAAATACCAAACATCGTGACACGGGCCATCACTGAGGCAATGGCTGCCCCCTCTATACTGAGTTCCAGAAGAAAGATCAGAATGGGGTCCAGGATGGCATTCACAGCTCCGGCTGAGAGTGACGATGTCATGGAGAGCCTGGCATCTCCAACAGCTCTGAGTCCGGCTCCAAGGGTCATGGACAAGCTGACCAGAGGCATCGAGGGAATCACAATATGCAGGTAACTGTCGGCCAGTTCATGAACTCGTCCGGTGGCTCCCAACAGAGCAACCATTTGCGGAATAAGAAGCCAGAAGAGGATGGCCAGCGTGACACTGACTAATAGCACCAGGAAACAGATGTTTACCTGATATTGGCAGGCTTTTTTCCGGTTGTGGCTGCCAATGGATCTGGAGACCAGAGCCCCTGCGGCAATGGATAAACCAATACCCAAAGCGGAAGTGATAAACAGGATAGTGCCCGCATAACCAATAGCTGCAGCCAGATATTTTTCACCGAGCAAACTGAGAAAGAACAGGTCGAGCAGGTCGACAAAAAAGAGCGTAGTGATGCCCGCTGCATTGCTGAGACTCATAACAATGACGTGCTTCATTGTTGAGCCCTGGGTAAAGCGGGCATGGGTCATCGTAGGCTAACCTTTCGACACTGTTTAGGTGAGTTGGGCATAAAACGACAAAAGTCGTTAGAATTACGGATAGTAAAGAGCCGTATTTTGCTCAGTGAACAGGATATTGTGTTTCGACCAGCTTAGTTCAGATCCCGGCGACGGGTCGGTTAAATGGCGTTACAATAAAACGCTTTAGCAATTGCGGACTGTTTTTCTATGGATCTTATCTGGAACCGGGTTGAAACCGGGTCCCCATTACTGATACTGGCCCATGGTGCCGGCGCGGCCATGGACAGTGATTTCATGAATCAAATGGCTGACTTATTGGTGACAGAAGGTATCAGTGTCGTGCGCTTTGAATTCCCTTATATGCGAGAGCGAAGAGAAACCGGTAAAAAAAGACCACCAGACAGGCAGCCAAAATTATTGCAATGCTGGCAGGATGTGATCGGGCAAATCAAAAATGAATACAGCGACTCTCTGTATGTTGGCGGTAAGTCAATGGGTGGACGAATGGCCAGCCTGCTGGTGTCTGAGATGACTGATCTTTCGTTGAGTGGCGTCGTATGTCTGGGCTACCCGTTCCATGCACCGGGTAAACAGGACAGGCCCAGAACAGAGCATCTTGCCGATTTCCCATTACCCATGCTGGTGGTGCAGGGCAGTCGGGATGCCATGGGTGATTATGCAACCGTTCAGGGTTATGAACTGTCAGAGAATATTGAGCTTCACTGGCTGGCGGATGGTAATCATGATCTGAAACCCCGGATAAAATCGGGTTTTACTCATCAGCAGCATTTGGTTGAAGCCGCACAAAAGATCTCTGACTTCATAAAGACAAAGTTTACGTGTACTGGTCTGAACTAAAGTCTCATAGAATAGTCTCAATTCTGTCGGGCAATAGTGAGGATTGGTGTTGACCTCAACAGCAGCGTTGTATCGGCGGGTCTGGAAGTTTGCCTGGCCTGCTATTCTTTCCAATATTTCGGTTCCCCTGCTGGGTCTGGTTGATTCTGGGGTCCTGGGGCATCTCTCCAGTGATATTTACCTGGCAGGTGTCGCCATTGGCAGTACATTATTTACACTGCTGTTCTGGGCTTTTGGCTTCCTTAGAATGGGTACTACCGGACTGGTGGCTCAGGCCCTGGGTCAGGATGATCATCAGGAAACCCGGCAGTGGCTGGCCCAGTCGATCCTGCTGGCTGTTGTAATCGGTGTTTTCCTGATCCTTTTATACCGTCCGCTTCTGGATATTGCCCTGCCTTTATTTAACGCGGCTCCTCAGGTGGCCGAGCAGGCCAGAATCTATTTCACCACCCGAATACTTTCAGCTCCTGCGGTCTTGATTAACTACGCGATCGTCGGCTGGTTGATCGGAATGCATCGTCCCAAGGGGCCCATGTTTATTCTGGTACTGGCCAATGTGGTCAATATTATTCTGGATCTGCTGTTTGTTCTGGGTCTCGGAATGGCTACCCGAGGCGCAGCATTGGCAACAGTGATCGCTGATTATACCAGCCTTGTGCTGGGGGTATGGATGGTCAGTCAAACCTTGAGAGGTATGTCCGGAAGCTTTGTTCGCGCAAGGATTCTGAACCCGGGCTCTATGCGCCGCCTGTTGTTATTAAATCGACATCTGTTTGTTCGCACGCTTTGTCTGCTTGCAACTCAGGCTTTCTTTACGGCACAGGGGGCCCAGAGCGGCAGTCATATACTGGCTGCCAACGCTCTGTTACTGAATATGTTGCTGCTGATTTCCAATGGATTGGATGGCTTTGCCCACGCTGCCGAGGCACTGAGCGGCGAAGCTCTGGGGCAGCGAAAAGAAGATCGCTTTAAGCAGATTGTCAGGGTAACGGGCTATTGCTCGCTCATGTGTGCTGTTCTGTTTTTCCTCACCTTCTCGCTGGTGGGGCAGGGCATCATTGGCTTGTTGACGGATATTCCTGCTGTCGCAGAAACTGCCAACATCTATCTGCCCTGGCTGGCCGCCATGCCATTATTTGCTGTCTGGTGCTATTGGCTGGATGGTGTGTTTATTGGTGCCGTGCGAACGGATACGATGCAAAACACCATGCTGGTGGCAACGTTAATTGTGTTCCTGCCGGTCTGGTATGTCACCCGGGATATGGGAAATCACGGCTTGTGGTTAGCCTACAGTGCCTTTATGCTGGCCCGCAGTGCAGGACTGGCTATTGTTTATCGATCCCTGAGTCGGTCCGGGTCCTGGGTCAGATAACAGGAGTGAATGTGTCGGAGACTATAGAAATCAATCATGAACTGGATACTTCAGGTCTGCTCTGCCCGGAGCCGGTCATGATGTTGCATAACAAAGTGAGGGACATGAAGACGGGAGAAACGGTCAGGGTTATAGCGACTGATCCTTCGACCGAGCGTGATATTCCCAAGTTCTGTAACTTTCTGAATCATGAGCTGCTGTCTCGTGAGCAGCTGGAAAAACAGTATATTTACCTGATTCGCAAGGCCGGTGCCTAGGACTTAATCTGGCAATCATTTCACATAACTGTTCCGGGGTCCCAGCATGGTGCGCTGTGCACCATGCTGGGTCGTTGCGAAACGCATTGCGGTAGAGAAATTGAAGAAAATTGACTAAATAGTTAGTTTTTATATAAAGTTGACGAGTTGGTCAGGTATTTGCATTGTCTATACCAGACGCTGATACAGCGGCTATTGGATATAGCTATAAAAGCACGGGTTACGCTGAAATAATTGCGTGCATTTATTCAGAACAGAATTATTACAATAAATCCTGAAGGGAATAATCATGAAGTTAATGAAACAAGCCGCTATTGCTGCAACTATTGCTGCTGCCTCTGCAGGCGCTCAAGCGGATATCCTGTGGAGTAATGTCTCGGCAACTTATTTGACCGGTGACGGCTATTTGAATGCTTTTTCCGGTGAAGAGGGTAAATCCCAGGTGGTAACTCTCGAGCATGCTGCAGCATACACCTGGGGTAAGAGCTTTTCTTTTG
Source organism: Endozoicomonas sp. ALD068 (assembly GCF_049310145.1). NCBI lineage: Bacteria > Pseudomonadati > Pseudomonadota > Gammaproteobacteria > Oceanospirillales > Endozoicomonadaceae > Endozoicomonas > Endozoicomonas sp. ALD068. Next base: position 2,951,901 of record NZ_JBLYNU010000004.1, on the reverse strand, counting down.
TTGATCGTTCTTTTGTAGAAGATGACGTTGATAATGATGACACCTACGGTGAGGTACATATTGATTTTTCGCTTACTGGAGGTGAAGGCTTTAAAGACTCTGTGATCAAGGACGTTTATTTTGCGACACAGTGGGAACATGCTGCGACGGTAAATCTGGATAATATTTTATTGGGTGGTGCAATCGGTTGGAATGTACCTGGCTTTATCTTCCTGGATACTGCCGTTTATTATCGTGCTAATGGCAAAGACTCTTTTGACGTTGAGTTGGATGACAATTTTCAATTTACTACAGCCTGGGCCGTGCCTTTTTCTCTAGGTTCAACTAAATGGTTATTTGACGGCTTTGTGGATATTACTAATGCTACGGAAAATAACTCGGGTAAAGATGTCGAAATGCAAATTATTGCACAGCCTCAGTTAAAACTGGATGTGGGTGATTTCTTCGGTAAAGAAGGCAAATATTACGCCGGCATTGAATACAACTACTGGAAAAACAAGCTTGGTCGTGATGGGCAGGATCAAAACCTGCCACAGTTCATAGTGCAGGCAAATTTCTAAAAGCTTTCATATCTGTCAGTTGGAACAGTGTTGTGATGGAAAAGCCAGCGCTTTGCGTTGGTTTTTCATCATATGGATTTCAGGGCATCCATAAATTTGATCCCCCAATTCTTAAAAGCAGGTTTTAATTCTTTTAAATCTAAGCTCGGCAGGTCATAGCAGTCTGTCCCGCCTGAACGCTTACCAAGTAAAATCATTTTGATAATGATACTTGAGTAACATTCCAACGAGACTATGTGCCTCTCTGTAATGATGAGCTATCAGATCCCGAACCTGCTCCGTCAACGCAAGCCATCACACACGCGGCCGCACATCCCCTATCAGAAGCAAGCAGATTACAGCCTGTGACTTTGGAGTCTGCCATAGCAGAAGAGCATCAAGTCTTGTCAAATCACAGAAGGCAACACTGGACACTATTGTTTGATGATGCAAATTCAAGTGATTGATTTCTGTTTATCACAGGGTCAGGAGGGAAAGGCACTGCAACCGTTTTCGAATACCCGAAATAAATAAAGCACTTTCAAATATAATGTCTATTGTTATTTTTTGTCGATAAAACCTTAAAAAATAAATTCAGACATGAAAGCAACGAGGTTCCTGACTATGGATCACCTGTTTTTTTTATTTATTTTGTCTGTTACTTTGCCGCTCGCTGGTCACTGCAATGCTTATACCAGCCTGTTGAGCTGGGCAGGTTGGGGGAGTTCCTCCAAAGTTACTGAGACATGGGGTGAGACAACGGGAGAAATTAGTAAACTGTCGTTTAGAGGGAACAATCCGCCTCTTCTTCTAACTTATGATCGCAAAGCGGTTGGTGAGAACGGTAAAACAGTTTCTGAATTGGAGAACAATCAGTTTTATGTCATTCTCGATAGTCAACCGGGCGATCAATTTAATTTTTGTTTCCGGACGTCTCCTGCATCGTCGACAGGGGATTTTCCCTCTCTGCCGGTATTTAAAAAGCCTGTAACGGGTCAGGGTATGCCGGATATGCAAAGTGGGAGAATAAGACGGGTTGCTTCAACACCCGACAGGGGTCGATGGCAACACGAGTACTCGGCCAGATGGCGTTTACCGGCAGGTCATCAATCGTTGGTTTTAGCCATTGAAGATAATGATGATGGCTGGATTATAGAACCGGAATGCAGCGGTATTGTTTCAGAAAACGGGTCTTTACCGTTGTTACCTGGCAGTAATGCGTCTGCTAACAAAAAAATATCATTTGTCGATATTTTTTACCGCGATAAACCGACTGAAAAGGATGGGTCTGGACATTCTGACGACAGCAGTCGTGTCAGTGGGCCTTTTGCGATACCCGGAGCCTCGGGTACTGCGGATAACAGCGAACCATTCACAAGCTCTGGCGGAGGCGGTTTTGGCAGTGGCGATGATTTAGGCGATTTATTCAAGAAGAGGCCGAGTGGTGGGATGGGCGGCCCCCTTTACTCCTTTGAATGGATGAGTGAGCAGGTCAGCAGGGTTATTCTGGTGCCTGGCACTGACGGCCAGGCCGTAAAAAAACAGATTTGGGATGCCCGGATTGTGCTCAAAATCAAGCAGGGTTGGAATGAGCAGGCCATTATTATTTCGCAGGAACTTTGGGATAAAATAAAAGCTGCAAATCTTGAAAGGAGTTCAGGGCTTTTTCTGGCATTGTCCAGAAATCCTGATAATCCGGAAGCTGTGTTTGAATATTACCTGAGCAGTAACCCGCCACAACCGCTACAAACAGAACACTACCGTCGTTATGGACAGCAAGCGTTCATTTTAAGTCCCAAACAATTACGCAGCGTGTCCGTTTTTCCTGGCCAGATCTCCACCGGGATCAGCCATCCTGGAGGAACCGGAACCGGAACCGGAACCGGAACCGGAACCGGAACCGGTCAGGCTGGTAGTCAAAAGGGCGATCTCAACAGGGCCCAGCCAACTCAGTTTCAAGGTGGCTATGGTCGTCAAAATCAGGACAGCGGTGGTGGAAGAGAGAGTGGCGGAGATGATGGGGCAGGTGGTTCATCAAACGGTAGATTATGCCAGAATTGTAATAATAATAAGCCTGTACTCGCCTTTAATAAATGCAAAGAATGTCTGGATCGTGAATCTGGTGTACTTGAGCAGGAATCGACTGAAGCGCAGCCTTCTGCAATGGCACAAGACAGGGAAGAAGAACCTGTGTCAGGTACACAAGACGCTGATACTTCAGTAACCGATGTATTTCAATGGTTCAAAGCTTTGGATTTAAATGAAAGGGAGAGAGAAGATTGTTTTCGCATTAATCATTACTATAATTTACCGGCACTTTATAACCTTTTAACGCAAAGTTTGATGTCAGATAAAAATGCGTTAAGTGAATTTTATCCGAAATGGTTTGAATTTTTAAAAGGCAGTCTGTCTCTTTATCACCTTATTTTACAAGTCGGTGAGTTGGCAAAAACCCAGGGAGTTGAAGATTACGCTGAGGTGACAAGGATTGTTAAAACACTTGCTATTCACAGGGATGAGTTTGAGAGCGAAACCAGTTTGAATCGATTCGGAAACGAATTGCTGAACCAGCTAACCGGTAATGATTTTTTAGCTTCTGATGATGTGGGTCAAGTTTTTTATTCAGGATTAGATAGCCAACAGAAAATAGTGTTAATCAATTATATTTATAAAATATTTGAAGAAATGAGTCGGTCGCTAAAAGCTGAAATATTTCCATCAAGTTTTTTAATAGTAATAATGTTCAATAAATTTGGTAGAGATGTTTATGATAGGTACGGTTTTGGTATACCGGATCCGTACAATAATCGTGGGGAGTTAACAAGAATTCTTAAGTTTGGGTTTGGTGGTGAATACTCTTTTATTACTCCAAGTAACAGAAATTATTTAACTGGAACCAATAGTCAATCATTTCATGATTTGGCATTAAATATTAGTACCAATCAGTTTATAGATTTTTATGAAATTGAAACTCTATTGACTGCTTTTGTTCTCATAAGATCAATGCACGGAAAGCGTTTAAAAGATCTATTCTATGAAAATGTTAGTTTTGCGGAAGATGTATCAAGTAAGCAACTTGAGCTTCTAAGAACCTTTACCTTAAAAGCCGGTGAACAGCTTGTTACGCTTCTGGAACAGAAGGGAGCAGAAGAAAAAGACAAGTTTATACATAGTATGTTTTTGATCTTTGGTATGGCCCCTGGGGCACTATTTGGTAAGCCATCGGATCAATCGTTTGATGAACTATCGGGTCCTGAACCCGTTCCGTCAACACAAGCCGTTGCACATGTGTCCGCAGATCCACAGTATCAGCAATCAGAAATAAGCAGGCGACAGCCTGCAACTTTGAGCCCTCATTTAGAAAAAATGATGGGTGTTTGTTCTAAACTAGGCATCGATCCTAACCAAATTGTCGAAAGAAAAAGCACTGTAAAGTTGAGCTCTACCGTAGCACAAGAGGAACTCCTGATTATTGCTTCTAAACTGGGAATCGATTGGCAAAGATTTGCCAAACAGACCGGTGTTTTTAATGAAGAACATCTAAGAGAGATTAATAAGGGTGACGATCATGATAAGGCAAGGGTAATGATAGAAAAATGGCAAAAAATGAAAGGTCGGATTATCTTCGATGACTTACTGGAAGTTTTTGCAAAGATCGGACGATACGACCTTATACAATATTTAGTAAGGCGTTACCATTTTTGAAATGAGTCTCTTTGGCCTGCACAGGGCAAGCCTTTACGGCGGAGCAGGCATTGAACGACACTCTTCTTGCAAACTTTGGGCTTGTTACTCAGAAAGACTTATGGATCCGGTTTAACTATCCCCAGTGAATCGCCGACTGCGGACCGGCTTGCCATGGTGTGGGGGCTAGAGACCTCCGGCTAACGGATTTATGTGCAACCCCTGACTTCTTTGCTACTTTTATCCACTATGTCTTGTGAACTTTTGGATAACCGGATCAACCATGAAAATTTTATGTTCAAATATACAAGCCATTGCATTATGTATTTGTAATTTAATTTCATCTGCTTGTCATTCTTCTCCGTTTATTGCAGAACACAGAAGTGGATTTACGATTACCGGAGATATTAGCAGATACGAAAATAGTGTGTTATTTAACAATGTAAGAATGATTCGCTATGCAAGTAATGAAAGCTTGGAAGAATATTCTCATGATTATGTCTATTTTAAGGGGCTTTTGGAAGGACGTAATAATAATAGAGATATCCCCAATGAAGAATTTTTTCTTTTTATGGATAAGTTTAAAGATGTAAGTGTTATACGAAAATTATTACCACTAACATTTTTTGTTAGCGAAGTTACTGATAAGCCTGTCTATATCACAGATATTCAATCTCAGAATGATATTACAATTGCCCATGGTATTGTAACAACACTAAGCAATGAGAATATAACACTTGTATTTTCGGAAAAAAGTATCCACTCCACTGAGTTAGATAACAAATGGACACTTAGGAAAATATACTTATATAAATCTCTTTTAAACTTTGACGGGCTGAATAATGCAAGAGAGGAGCTTTCTTTCACTGAAGTTTATACTGGTAGTCGATGTGAGTTTCTTATTGGTAATAGTAGAGAAATAACTTATCCATCAGATATTGCAGTGAAACTACTATTTAGTGCAAGTGCTTCAGTATTTTCAGTGGCAATCATTATAGTAACCCCAATAGTAGCTGTTTGTATTCCATTTTTACTTCACTCCTTGAAGCAAAGACTTGAATTCCGTTAGTAGTATGATTCACTTACAGCATATAACGAGCCTGTAGAAAAAAACCAAAAACAAAGCCGTAAAACTTGCGGCTCCTGTTATTAGCGAATGCTGATCTAAAACCTTTTCCCAAAGTGGTGTGGTTTTTTTGTTCGGAAAGCCTCCGCTGGACTCGCCATCAGTAATATGAGCGTAAATATTTCTGAGTTAGAAAAATACAGAATTTACCAGCAACCGACTCCTGCCTGAAATATCAGTCCATTGTACTTAGAATTTTTACCCTACCTAGGTCTTATCATGCCCATGATAATGCTTCTTCTAATATTCTCTGAATATAATTTATTCCTGGTTGAGCTTCAGGATTGTTCTTGCCATTAAATATGGTCGTGCCGTGCAGTGCGACCCATGTGTGAAATACCGGGCATGGAGGACATACCTTCAAATCCATAGCTGTGGCTTTCTCTAATGAATTTATGCCCGAAAACTTTAAACTATCAGCCATGTTTTTCCAGGACTCGTCATCAATGGAATCAAAATAAACTGGATCCAGAGTGGCGACTATATTCTTTGCCAGTTGGAAGTGGTGGTTGTCGTTACCTTTTTCGGGTGTTACCGGAGCAACGTATCTTGATGATAAGTCCTTATAACTAAGAGAATCTCCATCGTTTTTTGCTTCAGAGAGATATTTCATAGCTTCAGATGGGCTCTCATACTCGGTTTTAGAGTATGGTGACGAATATTCTCCTGGAAATATGTTCTCTCCTAAAACTTTATCCACGTCATTGCTCCTTTTGATACCCAATAATTTTTAGAGTCTTTTAACTTTGTTTAGTTCTAATTAATTGCTAACAAGAGTGTGAGTATCTCTGACAAAGTGAGATTGAAAGCCGAAGTCGAGATTTAAAAACATTGATGATGGATATTATTTACATGGTGTCAGGGCCACTCTGTTTGAGTTTACCAGGTAGCAATGTGCCAAGTGTTATCATTTCCATGAGAATAATATTTGAGTAGTTGCATCCCAACGAGACTGTGTGCCTCTCTGTAATATTGATCTGGATTATAAGAGTCATTATCAAGTCGACTATCTGGCATTTGATGAAGGTCTATGATGAAAGGCCTTTTCAAAGCGCCTTTTAAAAAAACATCTTTAGACTGCTCTGAAAAAAAACAACAACTATTTTCGCCCTCCCAGGAAGCTGCTCTATCAGGAATCAATAGATAATTGTGGTGTGGTGAAATATGTGCAATCTGTTTTGATAAATGTTCATAATTACTTTCTGCGTCACCACTTAAAATATAATCAAATAACTTTTTCGCTTTTTCTACAGACCATTTTGTTGATTTTCTTTTTTTGAAGTAAGGCATTTCTGAGAAAAATGATTTATGCCACCCTAAGAGCTCTCTATTGATTTCAGATAACTTTTCTACAACGCCTTCTCGTATGTGAGTTAGTGATAATATTTTTGAAATCATTGGCTGAGTAAAAGTCCCATGACTCGCTAATATATAAGGTGGTCTGGTTAACCATTGATTATCAATGTCTGAATAAAATAAATGATTAACCCCGAGCTTTTCTAAACGATTAGCCAGTTCTGTTTTGTTTTCAGACTTTGCCTTATCTATACAAAAGCTTATAGTCTTAGTAATGTTTTGCGATACAATAATTCTAATAGAATCCATAAAATGAAAGTTCATGGATGAGGCATATCGCTCTAATTGGGCGAGAAATTTTAGTTGCAGATCTGTTTCAAAAGAGATGCATAAAATATTGTCATGATCTTTAAATTCAGCTTTCATCTCATTAATTTGAGATATTGTTAGATTTTTATCTGAATACACTATTAGTAGTGGTATATCACTTTTACTGAGGTTGGTTCCTTCTTCTAAAATTCTTTGAACATAATTAAGTCCCGCTAATTTTTCAGGATTATTCAAGCCATTAAATATGCTGGTACCATGCAGTGCGACCCATGTATGGAAAACCGGACATGGTGGACATACCCTCAAATCCATAGCAATAGCTTTTTCTAATGAATCAATGCCTGAAAATTTTAAACTGTCAGCCATGTTTTTCCAGGACTCTTCATCAATTAACTCAAAATAAGTTCGATCCTGGGTAAAGACTATATCTTTTGCAAGCTTGAGGTGGTAATTATCATTATTTTTTTCGGTCTGAGCCAAAGAAATGCATCTTGATGAAAGGTCTTTATTTAGCAATTGATTTTCTGTGTATTCATCAAGGTTTGGAAGATACTTTTCAGCATCAGCTCTATATCTGGATGGAGTGTCTGCCACCACTTCGGGGTATGGCAGGATGTACCCCCATGATGATATGTCTGGTTTTATCGCTTGATCCATTATTCCATATCCCTTTGGTCTATATGTGCTTTAATATTTTCTCCTGAGATTAAATTCTCGGGCACAGGTAAAAGCTCTAATTTCTCACTTAGATTGTTCAATAAGGTTGTGATATCTGGAATACTAAATACACCTTTTGATAAGTTAATAATTAATTCTATGTGTTTTTTATCTAAATCCTTTTTCCAATCTAAATATGAAAAGTCAGGCTCGAAGAAAATTCTTTTAAAACATTTTACATTACAAAAAGCAGCTTTTTCCTCATAAGGCAGAGCATCACAATTATGGCTTAATCGGGTTAAAACATAATAGACAAGATTCCCGATTTTGGATTGTGTTGTACTACCATCCCAGTTAATTCCAAAATCTGTTAGTTTTAATCTGTTTTCACTTTTAAAATAGAGGACATTGCCTTCAGATAAATCAGTGTTGTTTAATAATCCCTTACTCTCAATATACTTATAGGCCTCTAATAACTCAGTAAGTAAAAAATCAAGTTGTCCAATTGATAATTTTATTTTTTCTTTACCCCATAAACCAACAAGTTTATCCAGAGAACAGTCTCCAAGTTCTAAGGCTAAGCATACTTTGTGATCAGAAATAGAAAAATCTAACAGATTTACAATGTTTCTATGAGGGTTTAGCTTACTTAATACGTTGATTTCAATCTCTCCATATCTTTGTGCTATTTTAAGAGCAACAAAATTATCTTTGTTCGTAGATTCTGTTTCATTTTTAGCTAAATAAACTTTTCCATAAGATCCGCTACCAATCAATTGTATTTTTACATAATGGCCTTTAGCTAAAACAACTGTTGTCTCATTAGTTGAGTTTGGGGGTGGTATTTGTGCTCCCTTTACATGGGTCGCTGAAGAAGTCGGCTGCATTTTGGTAAACCTGTAATGTATTGTGAATTTATACATTAGTGTGCTTTACATTTAAAATGTTTCTTTATTTGTTAGCATTACTTACCAATAAGTTAGGAGGATAATAAGCAAAACCGTAAATTTGACCAATCTACCGGTGAACAATTTTCATCCTGTTAAGTACCTGGCCAGTTGGTTTCGCATATTCTGGCGAGTGGATTTTTTCATCCTTCAAGGGGCAACGACGGGCGCGTAGCCATAGCTACGCAACCAGAGTTGGAACGCAGAAGGATGGAAAAAGCCGCCGTCCAGAATATGCGAAACCAACTGGTTAGGTACTTATCTATTCTTGTCGTTTTAGTTGGTTATTCCAGGGCTCGAGCTCGCAGCAGCCTGGTCGTTTCTATTTTTTTTGTTTTCCGAAATATCCAGTGCTATTTTTCAAGGTAAATAGACCATGAGAACAGTTTATTATGAGGTTCAAAAAGACGATCTCATTGTTGCTGATATTTTTGCTTTCATTTCATTCGTACGCAACAGTTCTTTCAATCAGTTCTCGTTTTCTTTCGATTAACGACAGAGGATTAATAATATCATATAAAAAAAGTGCTGAGTGTCATCAAATGTTTTTGAATGCTTGTGAAATATCTGGGCTTGCAGAAATAATTGATATGATTAGAATTATATCTTCAGTAGTCTTAATTGGAACTCAATATAATCCAAAAAAACCAAAAGAAATATATTTGAGGCAATTAAAAAGGTTGGCAGAAGATGGTTTAGGTCGCACTGGTTTTAATCAGCTGATAAAGTCTTCTTCTGTATCCGCGTCAGGTGGTTTTGTTGATTTTACTTTTCTGGGTTTGCAAAAAAATAAAGACTTAAATGATCAGTTAATGGAGCTCTTACTAGGAGTTTTGAATGTTTTGAATGAAGGTGGAGAGTATATCAACATATGTAGTGACTTAGGCTTGAGCGAAGAGCTTCAAGAGTTAAAAAGTGAAATTATGGGGTTAAAGCAAAGTAAATAAAAGCATTATTCGTATCAGCTTTCGTTTTTTCAAGTCTGACTATTCTGGTCTTGGCAGAGTCAATAGAAATATTTTGCAAGATGCATTAGCTTAGTTTGTGAAAATTCCTGCATCTGCCAATTCTATCCGGGACTTGGTTCAACTGCTCACTGCAGTCGGTGGTTCAGCTGAAGCTGGTGTTATGTTCCCGGGCTGGCTATGCTATGACTCAGTTCTTTACAGTTGAGGAGCTCAAAGCATGACCGATCCATTGAAGATAGCAAAGTATTACTTCCAACTCTCAAATGACAGTAATTTTGATGAGATCACAAAGCTATTTTGTGAAAGTACTACTTACAGATCAGGAAAGGGTGAGCTTTTTCTGGGTGTGAATGACATCATGACTATGCAGAGACTTTATCATGGTATGTTTGCAAGACTTGAATGGCAAGTAAGCAGTGTCACAGAAACCAAACCCGGAATTGTTCATTTTACTTTTAACTTTGTCGGTGAAACACACACTGGTGAAGTTGTAGAGTATTCTGGTTCGGAAGATGTGGTCGTGTATGATGGGAAAATTCAGCACATTCAGGTTCAACGACGGTGAAATCTTGAAACTCTTTTAATAAAACTCATCAAGACGATTAAAAGCATACTTTAAAATCGGACCATAAAAAACACAGGCTCTACGGCGCACCTGAATACGATTTCGAGCGTATAGGTTAGTGATTTAATATAAAGTATAAGGGGGAAAGAGTAGAACAAAGAGCATCAGAGTTAGAGGTAGTGGAGGAAAGATGATTAAAAAATATTCCCATGTCTTTCTGTTAGTGGTTCTAACTGGTTGTTTTTATATCAGTCAGGGCGATATTCATAAATACGTTTATAGAGGGAGTATTTCAGGTTATGCATACGACGAGTATAAATTGTATTTATATAAAAATGATAAACTTTTATCCAATCTACGAGCAAAAAACCTTGAAGTTATAATTTATTCTCCAGTCAACCTTACTTTAGAAAATGATAAGCCTGTTGAAATACTTAAAGATGGTAACTATGTCATCAGGGTTTTAATGAAAAGAGCCTTTTCAAGAAGAAATGCTATCTATAATTATGAGCTATCTCTTTCGGTGTATGATCATTAAATTAATAAATTAGAATCAATTTAAAACTGTGAGAAGGTATTTTATAGAATCTTTTAAGTGGTTCTTGTGATGAAAATATCAAACTAATAAAAATGCACTTGGTAGGGTTTTTCACGAGATTCCTGCTGTGCGCTCCTCAAGCGACAGGCGTTATAAGCCTCTCAGTATAAGCTATAATACCCAATCTGATTTTGTTCTATTTAAGTTGGTGTTGTAATGAAGGTTTCTGTTCTACTCTTTGTTGTTAAATTTATTTCAATAAACACTTGGGGCATGATGGAAGAAGATAACTCAGGTTCTGATAAGAATATCAGCCAGGACACAACTGTAAAAAAAACTGTAAAAAAAGAAGAGTGCAGTGTGAAATCACTAACTTATTTATTAAATCCTCCTTTGCAAGTAATCGTAATAACAACTGATGGTGATATTTATCAAGCAATTACTGGCGTGATGATGGGGCAATTTTATTTGACTGTGGCACATGTTTTACCTTTGTACGATCTGGATTCAATTAGCCAAATATTTGTTGGTCATCCCCAAGGCTCATTTTATAAAGAAGTGATTGTAGATTCCATAAGCTTTAACCCTGGGCAAGGAAGGGATCAGTGCGTATTAAAACCAAAATATTAAGAAATAGAGTTCATAACAAAGATTAGCAAGGGACTTTCCCTGTAGCGCAGCCTCTCCAAATGGGGGGGTTAATAATTAGAAAAAATCTTCCCTGACATCAGGTGCTTAATCTTCGATCATTTCGGTGAAGGCTGCAATGGCATCAGGGTCACCATGTTTAATTTTGTTGGCAATGATGTGGTGAAAGAAATACTTGAAATCTTCATGCTCCTGCGCTGGAAAAAGGCATTCATCTTTGGGCAGAATGGGTGTGGTTTTTACTTTCTTCTCATCGGCCAGCATGGCAAGAATACGACCATCATTGTACAGGCGCCAGCTAGTGACATGAATCAACATCAGGGTGTGAAAGTTGTCTTCTGTCAGGATCGCATGAGTGCCAATATTGTCGCCAATTTCCTGCAAAATGAAGTCGGGGTCTTCTTCTTTCGTTTGAAAATATAGGGCGGCGGTTTCCAGCTCTGTTATTTTGTATTCGGGAGGCTCAAAAAAGGCGTGATCATGAAAGCTGTCGTAGTAGCCTTCCCAGCGTCCATTCAGTGGGTCATTGAGCTCTCGTGCAGGCACCAGCTTATTGAGCCATGGCACCAGAGCATCCACTGTGCCATCTTTTTTCAGGGCCCAGCAGAGAATTTTCATACTGAACAGTTTTCCGGGATTAGCGTCGTTGCTGTAAAGCATTTCCAGGCCATCCTGCTCCGGCGCCAGCCTGATAATTTTTTCACTTTCGGTTTCGTTGACGGGTTTGCGGGTAAAAAGGTCAATCACATTCCCTTCGTCATCCGGCTTTTTATCCATTGAATCTCCGGTGGTGCAGGGCGTATAAGTGTGAGTCAGGAATCGCCCTTAAGGCTGTCTATCGGCACTGGAGTCTGGAAGTTAATTCGGAGGGATTTGTCCGGGTTGCATCTGGCATTCAGACAGCACTTTTTGCCAACTTCGGGTATGGCGCAGAATGGCCTTGTCCAATTGCTGCCAAACTGAAAAGGCGTAATCAGAACCGGTAATGGCCAATAGGTAGTCTTTCATGGCCTTGTCTGGAGCAGGTGGCAGTTCAAGCAGTAAAGGCAACATGACAGATCGCCACTCTCTCCCTTCTGAAACGACTTTGGCCATGTAGGGTTGGATACTGTCGACGTAGAAAAGTCTGAAGACATTGTTGAGTCGTTCTATTTTTACAGAGCGCCGACCTTGAGGGCAGATATTGTCGCTCTTTTCCAGCATCACTGAAACACGGTTGAGAGTGTTGGTAATAGCTGACGCGGCAGCCAGTAGTTGACCACTGTAGTGAGAAGCGGTTAATTGTTGCAGTTGCATTTCCAGAGACTGTTGATCGTAGGGAGGAGCAAAACGGTCATCTTTCAGATAAAGCCTCAGATAGTTTAAGGCTTCCAGTGTTCCCTGACGGCCATTATCTCCATGGAGAGGAAGCAGGGTCTGAAAGCCGCTCAACTGGCTTGGCAGTTCAGTTCCAGACAGCAGCATGTTCCATTTGGCGGCAGGCAATGCGGCTTCTTTCCGCTGAAGGATAGCTTTCAATCTGGCTCTTAGTTCTGCCTTTTTATTCTGCTGCTGTAAATAGTTTGTGCAGTCTTCCAGCTGGACGATCAGTTTTTTTTCGTAGTGCAGCAACTGGGAAGGCTGCATCTGCTTACCTAAACTGTTGTTGCGGTGTGCAATAAGCTGCGTAAGTCTTGGGCATTCGAGAAGATTCAGGGCTTCCAGTGCTTTTAAACGAATATCCGGTAATGGATATTGACGCTGTCTTAACGGAGGCATTTCAGGAAAACTGACCGTAGCAGACGGCATTGGCTGTCCGGTAACGTTACTGATTCTTTCTTCATACTCTTCCAGCTGGTATTCAGCTGTGGAACGATAACCACAGCCTGCCAGTGTGATCAGCAAAAGCAAGGCAAGGGAGCGAACAGTTACTTTCAAAGTCATGAGCAGTGATTGACAGGATTGAGTGCAGTATAGGTTTTATTTCTCAAACAGGAGTGACCGATCCACATAAGCCCTGAGTTGTTAATTTTAAGAATGGACTATAGTATCACGCCATCACTGGATTTAACGAATACGGCCATCGATGAAAATTGTTGCTGACGAGAACATTCCATTACTTCATGAATGCTTCGGGGCACTGGGTGAAGTAGTGGCTTTACACGGGCGAGATATTACTGCAAGCGATATTGCGGACGCAGACGCGCTGCTGGTGCGTTCAGTAACAGTGGTGAATGAAGCACTACTGCGGCAGGCTTCATCTCTCAGGTTTGTTGGTTCTTGTACTGCGGGCGTTGACCATATCGATCAGCAAACTCTGGCTGGCCGGGGCATTACTTTTGCCAATGCGCCTGGCTGTAATGCCCGTTCTGTTGTTGAGTATGTGCTTTGCGCCCTGGATATTCTTGCCGATCGGGATGGCTTCAGTCTGGTGAACAGAAAGGTAGGTATTGTGGGTCATGGTCAGGTGGGCAGCCAACTGTATAAAACCCTTGAAGGGCTGGGTGTTGAGGTCATGGCCTGTGATCCACTTTGTGAACGAACGGCGGGTGTTCGGTTCGAATCCCTGGAAACTTTGTTACGTCAGTGTGATGTCATTGCTCTGCATACTCCCCTGACCCAGGACGTGGATTATCCTACCTATCATATGTTGGATTATGACAGGCTGAGCAAGATAAAACCGGGCTCTATTCTGATCAATGCCGGGAGAGGCCCGGTCATTGATAATCAGGCGCTGTTGGAATTACTCGAAGAAGGTCTGGATCTCAGTGTGGTGCTGGATGTCTGGGAATATGAGCCCGATGTCAATCTGGATTTGCTGGCTCGCGTGGATATCGGCACCCCCCATATTGCGGGCTATAGTCTTGACGGCAAGATCTCGGGTACCGAGAAGGTCTATAAGGCCCTTTGCCAGACCTTTGGCTTGCCGTGCAGGGTTAGACTGGCCGCTATCACTCCCATGCCTGCACTGAAGAGAATGGGTTTTAATGACTCAGCTACCGCTGCCCAGGCCGCAGGTATTGCGATGAAATCCGTCTACGATCTGCGCCGTGACGATGCGCTTATGCGACGTCTCATCACCATGAAGAAAGAGGCGTGCGCTATCGAATTTGACCGGATGAGAAAGCACTACCGGGAGCGGCGGGAATTCAGCACTCTGGTGCTTCAGGCCAAAAAGTGTGAGCCTAAGGTTCAAGAACATCTGAAGGCCCTGGGCTTTAATCTTCAGGAGGTCTGAGACAGTTTTGCTAGTTTCTCGTATGCAGATCGATACGATCACTTCGTTATAAAGAGTCTCAGGAATCTTACGATAAACCTGTACAGATGAGTGCACTGGGACAGGTTACATGATCAAAACACTGGTGATGAGCCGCTACATTAGACCTTTGGGCTGGATAGCTATTGCGATTTGCGCAGTGACCTGGTGGATGGATCTGACAGAGATCGTGAAAACCTGTCCATTCTGCCGCACGGAAAGAACTGCCATTGGTCTGCTCGGTGTTCTGATGGTTTTGCCTCATTACCGCTATATCAGTATTTTCTTAACCTGTCTGTTTTCCGTGGTCGGTCTGGTCACGGCTTCCCAGCACCTGTTCCTGATGATAAAAAGCTGGCACTTCTCGTTGAATACCCCGCTGGTTATCATTGCTCTGTGTTTGCTCTGTGGCGAGTTGCTGCTCTTGATCGAACGGGCTTTACTAAGCCGTAAAAGTCTGAAGCAATAGTCTGAAACAAAAGTCCGAAGATAAGTTCCGGCTATTTGTTATGCTGGCTTACTTTATGGTTAGTATTAATATCCATAAAAGGAAATTATTATTCGTTTTATCTGTCAAATGAATAATAAGATTTTTAATCTGGAAGAATAAAAAAACTGCCATCCAGATTTGATAAACCATCTGGACAGGTGCTTAATGAAATACTAATGGATGTATAACAATGAACTCAGTGACAGAAATGCAATTACAATTCAACCTGGCTTCAATTCAATCAGAAACTACTGAAGCTAAAGGTTTAGGAGCTAAAGAGTTAGGAGTTAATCAAGTTAGCTCTTATCAAAGTTACCAAGCTCAGGTTGGAACAAAATTATTATCAGAAAGAAAGGTTGACTCTGCTAATGATTTTCGTTTTCTTAATGAAGAACTCTACGTAATAAAATGGTACCTTGAAGAACATTACGCTGAAAAGCTCGACGTTGAAAAAAAATCCGGAGTTAAAAAAAATCATGTTTTTCCGTTTAGTTTAAATGGTGTAAAGCATTATAGATTAAGTCCGGATTACCCTGTTTCAGGAAAAGATTTTTCAGTGTCTTTGCCTTTGAGCGAGGAAGTAAATCTTGATTTATGCTATCGGGAGAAAGTAAAAAAAAGGTTGTCAGATATCTTTACGCACGGCTTTGAGAATGTTTGCAAAACTTTATATTTTTTTGAAGATCAGGAAAGTGTTGTGAGTGGTGTTTGTCATCAATTTGTTAATTACCTGGCATTTGGAATGGATAAACAAATAAGTCAAAATTTCAATGGCTGGTATGAAAAGCTTTCATTTGTATCTATTCAAAAATTCGATCAGGAAAAAGTACGCTGGGGAGACATCGTTCAATTATTATCAGGTGAAAGTTTAGTTCATAGTCTTTTTTACATAGGAGATGGAAGGTATATAAGCAAACATGGAGTGTGTGATATATTTTTTCAGTCATTGTCAGCTGCTCAGGAGTCATACCCTTCAGACTCAGTGAGGATCGTTAGATTAGCGCCTGAATATTATTCAAAACAAATAACCTTTGAAGGAAATGACTGAGCCTTCTGGTTATCTGCGGCACGCCTGGTACTCCAAAAAAGTTTTGGTGCACTCAATGCAAAAACTGCTTCGGTAATGACTGCTGGTGTCAAGTTAAAAGGCAAAGTGAAAAAAATGAGCTATTTTTAGTTTCTGATGTTAAAAACACATGGTGGTACATCATGAAAAGTATAAAGATTTTCTTGTCAATTTTTATAGCTTTTTCTATGTTTCCTAACTCAGGATTTGCAGATGGTAAAGAGAAATTAGAAGCCAGTATAAATGAATTCAAAATAGCTTTTACAGATAGATTGCATGGTTCACTTTCCTGGGGGATGCAGCATGATGCGGTTTCAATGCTGCATATTACTGATGAGATTGTTTCAGAACATGGCATTCGAAGTGAATTGATACCCTTTGTTTCAACCCTAAGTGAAGAATACGCCGCTAAAGGGGATGTTCTTTCACTACTCATATTGGCAACATTGTGTTTGCATTATGTTCCAAATGAGAGCCGTGAGTTGATTTTAAGATATGTTATGATACTCCAGTCTGCAGTTTTTTATGAAATGAAAGGAACAGTTAAAAAAGAACTTATTTTTGAAATGATACAAGAATTTTTCGGAACTATGAAACCCGAAAAACAAAGTATGTTTGTTGAAGAATCGCGAACCGTATTTAGTTCAATTTCTCAGGGTCATTATGCTGGGAAGTTGTTCTCGAATCAGTCAGGGGCACATTTATTAACTTTTTTACCCACCCCTTTGTTGTTAGCAGAGGCACTGATTTCTACCTGGACAATCAAGCGAGGAGTAAGTAGATAGTAAAGCGAAAAAATTGGATGGCCAGAGGTTTCTGGTATTTATCTAAAGCGTCCGATAATAGCTTCTTTACACCGGCGGTTCACAATGGTTGGTGATAGAATCATAATTAATAGCTACTTTAAGATAATCGAGAATCGTTTTTTTGAGCAGAAGCTTAAACATCGAAAGGTTAGAGCGTTGAGGTTTTTATGTTCCGTAAATATAAGATAAGTCTGATCTTGAGCTTATGTGGCATAGGCTGCTTAGTCGTCTACTACTCTGTCGGTGCATACGTAAATCACAACGGAATACTAACCGAGTCATTCGGTTTTCTCCCATTGTTCTGGATTTTTCAACTGTTGGCTTTGGTGGCGTTTGCTATCAGCTTTTTTAAGCCAGAATGAGCTAAAAATAAATAATTGTCATAAGTACCTAACCTTGCGAAAAAAAAATGCCTCTCATTACTTTAGGTACTTGTCATTTCTTCTCAAAGTAATATTTTTCAATAATGGAAATGGTTATGTTGCTCGGCATAAGTATCGAGAAAACCATCAATAGCTAACGATTTTGTCAATAAGACTTTTTTCCATCGATTGTCATCAGGTAGGTAATATTGAGTATATAAATAACTCTTTATTGAGTATGCTTCAAGCCCTAACATTAAGCCTATAAGAAGAGAGCTGCCAAAATAATCACCGAATGTTTGATATCGCTTCCAGAAACCGTAACCTTCTCGCATGCGAGCAAGTCCGGAAATGGTCCAGAGGACAGGAAAAGATGTCATTCCTATTATTGCAGTTCCTTCACCGCGAGGGAAGCTATAATACTCGATTGTTCTGTAATTCGAAAAATTATTCTGTAGATTGTTTTTGAAAATTTCTCCAGCGGAAATAACTCCATGCCGAGCCAGCTTATCTGAAAAAGCATACAGTGCTGTAGATATATCTGTATTAATTTCACTGGGTGATGCAAATATATGTGACACCCATCGTTTAATAACGGGAGATTTATACTTTTCAGTTTTAATATCGATTACTGTATTTTTCCGTAAAACTAACTCAATATTATCAGCCGCTAAAGTTGTGGTAGGATAAAATGAGAGGCCATAGGGTTTAAGATAATCGATTACTTTAGTGGAAGTGATTGGGCCAAAGATATTAATTCCTTTTATCTCGGATAAACTCACTTTTCTCTTTTCGGTATTATGGTTGATTCGTTTTTTTAGCTCATTTATATCAACAGTGTCAGTGCAAAAATGAAATGCGGAATACCCGTTTAACTCCAGGCTATCCATATAATGTTGAATCGCACTATTATAGTTTTTACAATAATTTTCATGAAAAACCATTACGTAAGTTGGTCGTAGCGCAGAGGCATCTGCACTAAGTAAAAAAGAAAATAAGTATAATAAAACTATTATTCTGAGCAACATAGCTTTCATCTCCATACTGTGTATATAGTATTAGACATTAAAAAGATGAAATGGTTTCAAACTACCAGAGATCGTGAAACGGCAGCATTGGAGTCAGGCGCTCATGCGACGAAAAGGGGAAATAGGAAGGAGGAAGTAAGGGGAAATAGGACATCCATTAAATGCTTCTAAATCAGGAAGTAAGGGGAAATAGGACATCCATTAAATGCTTCTAAATCAGCAAGGACTTCACATGAAAATCATTATTCTCATTGCCTACGAAGGAAAGATCTTCTTGCTATGCACAAATGTACGTATGCCACTTTTATCTTTACGAACTGCTTTAGCTGTTTCTGCCGGTTTAGGGTGTTGTAGCTCTGGCGCCGGAATGCCAGCGCGGTGTCCTTCTATAGTGTCTATTTTTTCACAAGGGCTTATGAACACCACTCAGAAAAAAACTCTCAACAAAATTACTGATATTAAGGCACTTCCTGTACCAGAGAATTACTTTCATACTGGGTCGTACAGCACTTCGTCAGGTCTGACATGGACATGCACATCAAACCACTTATACGCCTCTTTGTCGGTAATCGATTCATCAATCCTCTCCACCAGCTTGTGATGATAACTAACGGTGATACGTTCAATAATCAGTCCAAGATCCCGTGCAACATTAACCGTACTCTTTCCGTTTACCGTTGTTTCCAGAAAGGCTGTCTTGAAAGCGTCCGAGCCGTAATCTTTTTTGTGCTCTAACAGGATCTCTATGGTTTTCTGATTCGTAATCATTTCCCGGTCAATGATCTCCGGCAGTTCCAGAAGCCATCCGAAACTGTCGAAACTCAACTTAAACTGACGGGCAATCACATTGCTCATATAGAAGTCTCTGGGTTTGATAGCCCCGGATTTGCGGTTATCTGAAAATGCCCAGCGGCTTTGGGTAAACTCGTTTTTAAACATGTATTGCGCAAAAGGTTCGCCCGGTTGATTGCTGCCTTTAGTGATCGCCTCATCGAGGACGGTTATTTTGGTTGTGGTCAGCTTATCGAGTTTTTCAAATTCAGAAGCATATTGCTTCTCCAGCTCCATCAGCCGATTTCGGATCTGCCGGTCCCGCTGGATTCGGTTTCGGAAATTTAAAAGGGTCTTAAATTCAGTGCTTAAAGTGTTCTTAACCTCCGGCTTCCAGAACGACTTGCCTTTAGCCGTGGGTAGCAGGGCCGCAAACTGTTGTTCAAGCACTCGGCGCAGTTTCGGCTGATGGCATTCATCCTGCTCTGCCAAACGGACAATCCGCCCTTCCGCTGTCATGCCAAGCTTGTTCAGTGGCTCTTTGCCGGAGCTGTCCTTCAGGTAGCGCTCTATTGCTCGAGTCGTTTCTTCAACCGATGTTACATGAGTTACAGTTGATTTCCCTGTATCGGGTAATAGAGGCGATTCAGGCAGTGAAGGTTCACTAGTGTTACGTACAGTGACGTCCCTGCCCATAATAGCACCGGTGGATGCTTCCTCTGATTTAGCTCGCTTAGGTTCTGGTGGAAATGGATTGAATGACTCATTTCTTTTATTGATACCGTCCATGAATTATTACTCCAAAGCCAATATTTACCTTTATCCAGTCAGGATTAAAGGTAGTAAGTTAGAATCAGATTTATAAAAGAAGTTCATAACAAGTTGTTAAGTGTAACTAACAAAGTTTTTGCCTCTCAGTACATGCATAATGGTGCCACTCAATGCTACGGATCTGAAAGACATTGCCTGAAAAGTGGCCTGACTTACCGTAGGTATAAAGCTCTCGAGTGGATCAGACCTCATTCTCACGCTGTGAAGACAATCACGGACGTTGTGTTATATGTAAAACCCGCTCTGGTTTAACTGCTTAAATACTGGATCAGATTGACAATAAAAAGTAACAGCGCAATCAACTGCCAGGTCAACACCGGATTTCGTTCTATCAGGGGCTGAAAGTCCCGGTTCCTGAATGAACGGTTCGGTTGTTTGAGATCTTGCAAAAACTCAGACAGGGCAGGGTATCGTTTAGCCGGGTCAGCAGCCACGGCTTTTGCCAGTGCCGAATCAATCCATGAAGGAATGGATGAGTCAGACAGGTTGGCGTGGCGGTATTGCATATGCTGATAATGTCTGACCCTGATACTGCTGCCTGAATGTTCCGGGTAGGGCAGTTTACCGGTCAGCAATTCATAGGCCATCACGCCAATGGCAAACTGATCCGCTCTTTCGTCGATAACCCCGTCCAGAAAGTATTCCGGCGCCGTATAGTTTTTGCTGCCCTGGGGTAAATCGCTGTGATGAGCCTGCTGATTTTCCAAATCCCCCGCGACTCTTGCTGATCCAAAATCAATCAGTTTCAGACGGCCTTTCTGGTCAAACATCAGATTTTCCGGCTTCAGATCCTGGTGCAGAATCTGAAGTCTGTGCAGCCCCCGAACAGCGGTGATCATCTGGGCGACAATATCCCTGACCTGAGTCAGAGTCGGTTTGGGGTTCTCCTGCATCCAGCTGCGCAGGGTCTGACCTTTTATGTATTCACAGGTATGGTAAAGAAATTTCCGACCTGGCCTGGGGGCCATGATTGCCATAATAGAAGGATGTTTTACTCTGCGACCAATCCATTCTTCACGCATAAAACCTTCGAGGTAATCGGGGTCATCTTCATAGTTGATAGAAGGGGTTTTGATGACCACATGATGGGCAGCGACTTCCTCAGGCCCAATATCTTCTGCGAGATAAAGCTGGCTGCGTTTGCTGGCGTGAAGTTCTTCAAGAATACGATAGCCGTCGAGTATCTGACCAGGGTAGAGATCTGGTGGCAATCTCAGTTGGGAAAGCCTTTCCAGGTTTTCACCAGCATCTCCGGCAGGGACTTCATCAATGCGACCGATGACGCAGGTCAGGTTGTCATGGCTGCCGTTCTTTAATGCCAGGTCCACCAGATGTTGTGCCACTTCATCCAGTGATCTTTGATCGGAAAAGCACTTTTTGAGGGCATCCTGTGAGAGAAAATCATGAATGCCATCGGTGGTCAGTAGCAGTATGTCTCCGACATCCAAAGCTTCTGATCTGTAATCCACTTCGACATCAGGCGCCATGCCCAGTGCCCGACCTAAATACTGTCGTCCACCCAGAGTGGCAGTATGATCCCGGGTCAGACATTCCAGCTCATTATTTCTTATCCGCCAGGCTCTGGAGTCACCGGTATGCACCAGATGCAATGTCGCTGACTTCAGAATCATGGCGGTAAAAGTGGTACACCAGCTGCCCTTATCCATGGGGTCCGTATGACCCTGCTGATAAAGCCAGCGGTTCAATGCGCTGAGAATCCTGGCGGCCGAATAACGGGCCGTCCAGGAATCCGGGGTACTGTAATAATCAGAGGTAAAGCTGGAGATAGAGGTATGGCTGGCCCGACGGGCTTCACTACAGGCGCTGACGCCGTCGGCCAGAGCCAGAACAGCACCTTTGTTATGCATTACATGGGTGTTTGCTGGCACCTCCGCCACCCAGGCGTCCTGATTTTCTTCCTTGACGCCGGCACTGCTGGCACCGGCTGTGGTCATTTTTAACGGCTTCATATTCTTCTTTTCTGTTTCCCGGCGCCTAGAAAACCATTGCTGGCAGGTGCTGTCAAATGCAATAACAATAGAAGTGCTGTGGTCTTGCATTAACATTGACCTACATGGTTTCTCGGAAGGTTTCTTTCTGATAACGCAGCAGGGGTGACAGGAAGTATTCCAGTAAACGACGCTGGCTAACAATAACGTCAGCGGTGACTATCATCCCAGGCTGTAATCTGATCCTGAGATTTTCCACCTGAAACCAGTCTTTTTCCAGATCAATATAGATTTGGAAAACCCAGCCCTTTTGTTCATCGTTAATTGCGTCGCTGGATACTCTTCGGACATGACCGTCCAGATAGCCATAGCGGGTGTAGGGAAAGGTTTCGACTTTTACCTGTACTTTTTGCTCGGGCCTGACCCAGCGAATGTCTTTATTAAGAATGATGGCTTCAACGATCAGCAGCATATTGGTGGGCACAATCACCATAACAGGCTGGCCCGGCTGAACCACATCCCCGGAGGAGTGGGTCTGAATTTGCTGGACAATGCCATCGATGGGTGCGATTAATATCTGGTTTTTTTCTCGCTGGTTCGCCTTTTGCCCCGTCTTGTCTGCACGATCCAGTTGTTCGATCGCTCCCAGATACTCCTTAACATGGTTCGAGATAAAAGATTCACGCTTTTGTTGTCGTTCGGCCAATAAAGCCTGATATCGCGCTTCGTGTTCCTTATGGCGCAGCACCATGACTTTCAGTTGCTGAGTGGTGTCAATCTGTTTTTCCCGTCGTGTCAGCCAGTCCACTTCGGACATCATTTTTTTCTGATAGAGGCCTTGGGTAATGGTGGCCAGCTTGTCATGAATAGGGTGTAGAAGCCGAAGACGTTCAATTTCTTCGGTATCAACCAGCAGGGTCGTAGACAACTCATCAATGGTTTTTGCTATAGCTTTATCCGCCGAAAGAAAAGCATCCAGCTCACTGGTCAGGTTGCTGTTTTCTGTCGACCATCGCTGTTCGTCAGGGGGGACCTCAAAAACCAGCTGTGCAAGGGCTGCTTCCTGTTCCAGATTAACGGAAACCGGCTGGTTAAGGTCCGGGGTGTTGACCATCCTGAGCAGGGTTTTTTCTCTAAGGGCAGACAACTGGGCACTGGTAATTTCACGGGCGGTTTGCAGGGTATTATTTTCTGAGTCAGTGGGGTTGGGGATCAGTTCAATAAGTTTGTCACCCTTTTTGACCCGACTACCCTCATCGACAAAAATGGTGCTGACTCTGGCCACCTGTATGGGACTGATTTTTTTTGAGTACCCGTCGGGGATAACACGCCCTTCCGCTTCTACGACGACATCAAGATTACCAAACCATGCCCAGACCAGAGCAATCACCAGTAACAGGCAGATACCGAGGGTTAAGACGTGCTTAAGGGGGGAAGCGGGGGTCTCCAGGATTTCTACCGCAGCGGGCAGGAACTCGTTTTCTTCTTTGGGACGAAAAGCAGAGAAGAGACGCTTGAGCTGTTTAATCATCTTGGTTACCTGACTGGATGTTCCACAATCTTGTGTAGTAACCGTTCATATCGATCAGGCTATGGTGGGTGCCGTCTTCGGTAATCCTGCCATCTTTCATGACAATAATCCGGTCACAATGTCGGATGGTTGAAAGTCGGTGGGCAATGGTGATCACCGTTCGGTCTTCGGAAATGGCGTCCATATTTTGTTGCAGCACATGTTCGGACTCGTAGTCCAGTGCTGAGGTTGCCTCATCGAAAATAAGAATTTTCGGATTGCTGGTCAGTGCCCTGGCAATGGCAATTCGTTGTCTCTGTCCACCGGACAGTCCTGTACCACGCTCACCCAGCTCGGTGTCGTAGCCCCGGGCCATACGGGTGATGAATTCATGGGCACCTGCCAGTTTGGCAGCACCAATCACAGCTTCCATAGGTAGCAGGGGGTCTGAATGGGCAATGTTCTCCCGGATGGTACCGTTGAACAGTGTGTTCTCCTGAAGCACAACGCTGATTTGCCGCCGCAACCAGGAGGGGTCAAGAAGCGCAATGTCGTTGTCGTCTATTAATACTTTCCCGGTGTTTGGCACATACAGACGCAGCAGCAGTTTTGCCAGGGTCGACTTACCGGAGCCGGACTCGCCAACAATGCCGATAGTTTGTCCGGCAGGAATTATCAGGGAGATGTCGCTCAGGGTATTCTGCAGTTCGCAGCTGTAGCTGAAATTGACCCGCTCCATCTGGATATGACCCTGCAATGCCTCTATGGGTGGTTTATCCAGACTCTGCTGTGGCTCCTGGGGGGTGTTCAGAACATCACCCAAGCGGGCAATGGATATCCGGAACTGCTGGAACTCCTGCCAGAGTTGGGAAAGCCTCAGGATCGGCTGGGCGACTTGACCTGAAAGCATATTGAAAGCAATCAGCTCACCAATGGTCAGTTGACCGCTAATGACCTCTTTGGCGCCAATCCACAACAGGGCTACGGTGACAATTTTGTTAATCAGCTCCACCAGGTTGCTGCCAACTGTGCCCAGTACGCTGCTGTTGAAGCTGGCTTTGGCATAACTCGACAGGTAACGCTCCCAGCGGGACTGCATTCTTGGTTCAACAGCAGTTGACTTCAGGGTTTCCATGCCGGTAACTGCTTCAGTCAGGAAGGCCTGATTGATGGCACTGCGCTCAAACAGTTCCTTGGCGCGATTGTGCAGGCTAGGGCTGATCAGTACGGAAAGCAGAACGTAAAAAGGGATGGAAGCCAATACGACCCAGGTGAGTGTGGATGAGTAGAAGTACATGGCGATAAACAAAACAATGGTGAAAAACAGATCCAGTATCAGAGTCATGGCATTGTTGGTAAGAAATGCCCGAATGTTCTCCAGCTCCCGAACCCGGGCCACCACCTGACCCACAGGCCGGGCACTGAAATAGGCAATGGGGATTTTCAACAGGTGCTCGAACAGTCGGCTGCCCAGCTCTACATCCACCCGGCAGCTGGTGTGGGAGAACAGATACATCCGCAAGGTGCTCAGCGCCACTTCAAACAGTGACATGGCCAGCAGGGCAATGGCAATAACATTCAGGGTGGATATGGCCTGGTGCACCAGCACTGTATCCATAACAACCTGAAAACAGATCGGGGTAATCAGGGCGAACAGTTGCAGGAAAAATGAGGCAAGAACCACTTCGCCCAATACCCGGCGGTATTTGATCACCACCGGAATAAACCAGCTGATGCCAAAGCGTTTCATGGTGTGGGCCAAATCAAACCGTCGGGTCATCCAAAGGGCGCTGCCATCCCAGCTTTTCCAGAGTTCTGCCAGTTTCAGAATACATGGCTGCTGACCAAAAAATTGCACCATCGCGGTCTGCTTATCTGTATCGATATTGGCAATGATAAAAAACTGGTGATCTTTTCCCTGGGCGATAAAGGGAAGAGGGGCTTTATGTAGGTTGTTTTTAATTCTGACCTTCCGGGCCTTCATGCCAAGGCGCCGGGATAACCTGACAAGTTCCCGTATGTCGATACTGACGTCTTTGCCGGATAACTCATGAATCAGCGAGTTGATGTCGACGTTTTTTTCATGGAATTTCAGCAGCAGAGCGAGTGCACTTGCTGCCGAGTGCGTGTTGGGTTGATCCATTGTGTACTGCCTGCAATGTTTTTTTGTGCAAACGAACTATGTGCAAACCAGCTTTGTGTAAACAAACAAAGCCTGAAAAAAAATTATTTTTAAGGTCATTTCTGTAGGTTAGTTCCCATCAAAAAACACAATCTATTGAAAACCTTGATTATTGAAACCTTGGAAATTGATCTTGCAAAATAAATAAAGCCCTTCTGCTTTTTTCAGCCATCACCCAATATCAATAAACATCAGGGAATGCTGAAACAGAGGGCTTCAAATGCGTAAAAAACGCAACACGCAGTGTAGTATGGAACTCCGCCATGTTCCTCACAGAATTTGCACACAAACTTCCGGACTATCGTAATGACTTGATCAGCCTGTTTACTCAACCCCGATTTATCAACGTCAAATTTAGCGGAGTCGTCAGGTTTTGTGTCATTCCCTGGCTTGCCGATGTAATAAACGACGGGCTCTCGCTACTGTGATTGCCTGATAGGGCACTGAGGTCCTGAACAAGTCGCTGGTAGTGCTGGTACAGTTCCGTATCATTCAGGCTTGTCCCTAATGGCCGCTCGCTCTCTGATTCAATGTCGCCTTTCTCACCTCCGGCCAGGCTGCACAGGTAATTCACCAGCCGTTGCCCTCTGCGAATGATTTTGTTCAGAAAGGTCACGGCTTCATTCTCTCCCCCGTCACTGTCGTCCATGGCTGACGTACTGTCATTTCTGTTGATCATAGCCATAGGGTTCAGGCTGACTTGTCCACCTTTAAAGTGCAGGCTGGCCAGCACGTCCGGTTTCACCAGTGCCAGTGTCTGGTTGTTGCGGGTATTGATGATCCTGAAGGTTTGGCTATCCAATGGCAGGGAGTGGTTGCTGTGGGTGAGGTTGCTCTGCGCCTGCGGGTTACACTGGCTGAACGCCACCTGTTCCGGGGTCAGGTCGGTAAAGAACAGTGCGGTGCTGTTATCACCCGACAAACGTCGTAAATCCGCCTTAGACCCGGACGACAGTAGAACATAATGCTTGCCACGGCTGTCGATTGTGCGGGCTGGCCTGCACGCCCGCAGGTCATAGACGTCATTGCCAACACCGCCGACCAGCGGGCGCGTCCAGTCGAGAATGGCCTGCCAAAGGCTGCTGTTGCCGGGCGTATCCAGCCTCCGGTTGTCACACTGGTCGCCCCGGTTTGCCAGCACTTCTGGCCGTGCTGCGATGTTGCCTGAGGTTCCCAGCAGCAGCAGGTCATGACCGCCCCATCCACGGAGTGACCACTGTCGGGCGTCGGCGCCAAGGTACAGAATATTACTGCGGCTATTGCCCCAGAGTCTCGCTGTCCTGTTACCGACGGCGGACGAGCTGATCACGGAGGGTAGAAACGGCCATGACTGGTAACCGCTGTCGGGTTTCGGCCCGCTCACCTGAACACTGCCCGGCTCCCAGCCCCACTGTCCTGTGACGGTAATAAACACCTGACGTCTGACGTATGTGGCGTTCAGGGGTTCCAGTGTCAGTTTAATCCCGTCCATCGCCTGGTAGGTGACGATTTTTACGGGTTGGTCCTGCTGGATGTACAGGGGGTTGCTGGCTGTGGCGTTGATGAATCGGAGGCGTTCCTTCCTGACGAGGCTGCTCACCGTGAGTGGCAGGACGACCCCCTGACCTGAGTCCGTCACCCGTGCTGCAAGGTCGGATAATGACAGCTCAAGGTCATTGAACACCAGCGTTGTGGGTTGCAGGAACTGGTCGTGCTGTCTGGCCCAGACCTGCTGAATCTCGATCTCGGCATCGCCGGTGGTAAACCGGTTGGACAGCACCAGGTTCTGACCCCGGCGCCAGGCAAGGAAGAGGAAGGCCGATACATTCAGTTCAATGCGGGTTTGTGCCCTGTCGTGCTTGGTGATGCTTTCTTCAGCCAGGCCGGGATGGATGAGGATTCGGGCAAAAAATGACAAGTCTGTCTCATCCAGTTTAATCACGTCGGACCCACCCTGGCCCTCCACCATGATCCCGAACCGCTGTCGGGTACCGTTCCGGACAAAGGCCACCTGATGCTCTTGCTCTTGGTAGTAAGTGTCCAGCCGCAACGTTTCCAGTTTGATCTTGTCGGCTCCGGGGGTTCCTGACAGCAGCAGACCCTCGGCCATCACAGCTACCCCATTAAAAGTACCCAGGGACTGGTAACCTCTGAGGTTAACCCGGTACAGCGTTTGCTGATCCTTACTATAAACGACCGTAGCTGCTGAATGACGGAACCAGTACCAGTGATGGTCTTTCATGATGGCCGAAGTTTGCCCAATCAGTTGCTGAACACTGTGCCCCTTGTCAGGCAGGCCGAACAACAGTCTCTGTTGTGCGGGAAATCGGCCCCGGTAATCTATCCAGGCTGTCTGGGTTGGGAGATAGCCAGGGCGCAGCCTGAGGTCGATCAGTCCGGTGTCGATCCGCTCTCGAATGTCTCGTGGCAGGGATCTCATGCCATGGTTGAAATCCTGCCGGGTCCTGAACATTCGGCTGTTGGAAGCTTTCCTGGGCCCCATCCGGCTGAGGTCGAGGGCCACCAGGGCCAGACGCTCCCGGTTGGCCAGGTATTGGGCCTGCTGCGTTTGGACCCGCCATGCCTGAGCACTGGCTTGCCACTGGTAACTGCCTCGCAATTGGGTGTCATAGGGCAGATAGGGCAGGGTGTAACTGCAGGGACCGGAGATCAGGGTGTTGAACTCGTTGGGCACCCCGGTCAGCGGAACGGCGGCAGCCTTGCCACAAAAGGGATGGCCTTTGGCGCCCTGGTCAGGCTGGGGGAAAAACTCGAAAGCCTCCTGTTTGCGGGTGTCTGAAAGGGCGAGCAGCTGGCCATCGTCGTTCACCATGACCTTAAACCGGTCTCGGGTGTTGGCCGCCAGCAGGGTATCATGGCCTGGGAAGTACCAGCAGTCCAACTGTCTGATCGCGCTTAGCAGGGGGTGGTCAGTCATCGGGGTGATCGGTCTCAGCGGCACCAGTCCCACCGTTGCCGAAAACTGCTTCCGGGCCTCTGCCACCAAGGTGCGCAACCGTTCCTTAAGCCCACCGATGAATGCCCGGGCACTGGCGGTGGTCCAGGCTGTGCCGGGGTGTCTCAGGGTTACTTTGGTGAAGACCTGGTTGACTATCTGGCCCAGGTTCAGGCTGTCCATCACCACGCCGGATTGGGGGGTGAACTGGCGCACACTCAGGGTCTCGTTCGACTTGGCGACAGTCTGCCCGGTGGCCTTGACTTCCCAGTGCTCAAAGGGTCCTGACTCCACTGACAGGTTTTCGCTGACCACCCGGGTGTTGTCCCAGGCTTGGTCTGGTATCCACAGCCGATAGCCACTGAGGGTATCAGCCAAAAGGCCGCCGGAGCGCGCCTGCACACGGGCAAAGATCCGGTTGTCGGCCATCTGTGCCGGGGACCGGCGCTCGCCCGCCGGGCGGATCACCTGGAAACCGGAGCTCAGGCGCTGGACGCTCTTGGTATTTTTGACGACAGTGGTTATGTAATACAGATTGCCGGAATGCTGGCTGAACAAAAGGTAGTAAACAGTCCGGCCCTGCACCACCTTGCGCACCGGCAGGTGCTCCTCGCGCAGTGTCTTCTGGACTGGCTCATTGATCTGCCGGAAGCGGCTGCCGTCGTCCTTATTGATCAGCAGGCCGCCATCCAACAGGCTGCTCAGGAAAGCAATATAGGTTCGGGTGGCACCGTCATAAAAGCCGGTCCCAAGTATACTTGGACTGTCGTATTTATTGACCATCCGCAAGGGAATCAGCTCCTCGTCAGATGTCGTTGTGTCGGGTGTCGCTGCAGGTGGGGTAGGAGGTACGCTGAGCTGCCCATCCAGTGTTTCTGCCGCAATAACCTGGTGAGCCAGCTGACCGGCCGGGCTGGCCGTCAACAGGTAATAATAGGGGGCATCAAACACCAGCAATTGTGACTCATCTTTGTTCGGCACTGTCTTTGATACGTGGTTACCAAACAAGGCGCCATGTTTGCTGACCTCAAGCTCATGGAAGTGGCTGATGTCCCGGTTCAGGACTCCGGTGGTCTGTAGTAACACCTGGCCGTTGGCGGAGTCAAAAAAATAGTAGCCAGTGTCCGGGCCTCCCTGGAGTGGTTCTACCTGGTCATCGGAGGGAGCAACGAGCGGGATTACCGTGCTGTGGTGGGTATCGTACCAGAGCCGGATCCGGTCTAACTGATCCCAGTCCGCTTCTGCCAGTCCCAGCTTGTCAGGGAAGCAGCGGTAAGGTTTTTTAAGATACTCATTGACCTGTCGGTCACAGTCCTGCTTATGTTGCAGCCAGGCCGGGTTCTGCTCGACTCGCGGGGGCGGATCAGCTTTCATGGGTAACGGGTCAATGGCACCGGCCATCGCCCACAGCTTCGGTTTTTTGGGCACAAACCCGGATGTGAGCCACTGTTCCGGCGCTACGGCCATACAGCGTGCGCGGATCCGGGGTGAGGCGTCGCAGTCTTTCAGCTCCAGCGGCAGGAAACGGCTGGCCCCGGTGTAGTTGATCATTATTCCTTCCAGCTTGATGGCCCTTAACGAACTGTGATTCAGTTCGCCAGTGTCGTACAAGCGATGAATCACTTTGCGGTCCGGCAGCCACTCAAACTGGGTGTTGGGATCCTGAGCTATCACTCTATAGGGGGCGTCTGGCGTCGGGTTAGGAAACTGGAAGCGGGTCTCACCCAGTGTGAGGGTCCAGGTTTGGTTGTCAGTCGGCCCGGATGAACAGCGTTCCACCCCTCCACCCCATCCGTTAATGCAGGCATAGGGGAGCCGCCCGTCGTAGTTCAACACCCAGGTAGAGGTCTGCCCCCGGGGGTGAACGCGGATGAGGTGGTTACCGTTGGACATCAGGACGTAGGTCTTGCCGGCCCCTTCAGCAGGACTATACAGGTCATAACCCAGCAGTCTGGAAAATTCGTCTGAGACCTGACGAAAAACGACGAGGTGATTGTGGCTATCGAGATACAGACTGCTGGTTGACGGACGGAACTTCAAACCGTCGGTACTGGTGAGCATCTGGCCAAGGTATTTATGGTCGTAGCTGAAATGGTCGGACCTGACATAAGTGGAGCCACGCCGCTCAAGCTCGGTATACCGGATGTCTTTCACTATTTTGTGGTAAAGCCATTTCAGCTTGCTGTCGCTGACGGCATCCAGAAGCTTCAAACCGGGGGAGCTGCTGTCCAGCGCACTCCTTGAAAGGATATTTTCTAAGGGGGTGTAGCGGAGCTTGACCTTCCACGGGGGTACGGAAGGCATTAAGATGATCATTTTACCGGTCATCTGCCGCAGGTTGTGGAATACCCCGTCTGAGCATTGATACCCGGTTAAACGCGACTCCGTCCTGCATAATGTCGTCAGGGCATCGTTGATCAGGTTAAAGGTGTCAGGAGAGTATTCGATCCGGTTAATGTCGCTGGCGCAGTATGGTTTGAAATAGTTAAGTATAACGGATTCGTCCTTACATGGTTTCCAGTCGTCTTTTTTTCCGGCGATTAAGGTTGTCTGGAATGAATAGCCGCCACCGTAGGTCAGGGTCTGTTTCGCCAGGTTGATGGACTGGATGTTCAAGGTCAGGAGATTTTTGCCATCCCCGCTCATCAACGCATTGAGGGTCTGGTTGTTGGCCAGGAAGCTTTCGGGGTCTAGTTGGGCGTGAATCAGGTCAAAGATCTGTGTAGTCTTGGCCGGAGCGTCCCGCAATCCTTTAGAGGCCAGCTCCTCTAACTGTTCCTTATAATAGCCATTAAAAACTTCCCTGACATGGTGCATGAAACTGTCAATGAAGACCCCGTACCGCCCGGTAAACTCAGAAGTGGTGGAATTTGCCGTATCCACCGACTCGAAGATCACCCTGGATTTCATGAGTTTGTTGACTTCCGGGTCCTGTTCCTTCTCGTACTCATTGACGGTCAGGTTGAGACTGGCTAAGGGCACTCCGCTACCCAGCAAGGGCATAAAACGACCAGCTTTTTTCAGACCTCCAGCGGAGGTTTTTTTCCCTTTGACTCGGAACCCTTGATGATCTGGCCCCTGGAGAAAGCTGCGGAAGCGTTCAAAGGCTCCGGACGTAAACCGGATGTTTTTTCGGGCCTGTGTATCGGGTTCCAAAAAGTCCATGCGCCAGCCCCGGCCACGCCTGTGGAGGGTATCCAGTCGGGGGACCATGCTGTCGGGGAGTGAGTGCCCGGCTTTAACGTCCCTCAGGGCGGTGTCGAACTCCAGCAGACGCTGCCTGAATTCGCCCCGCTCACTGGCCACACCTGAGAGACTGTCTTCAGTCCGGGGTTGCACCGGAACCGAAGGGTGGCCGGGCGGCAAATAGTGGGGGGAGATTTTTGCATCCGATGGCCGGGGCGACATCAGCACAGTCGTTTCGCCAGGGAGCAGCCGGTACTCCGGTTGCCGGGTGGCCGGGGAGCGTAGCACAAGGGTTTCAATCGCCGGGCGGTCCTTTGGCATCAGGCGCTCGATATCCTTCACCAGTCGTTTGAAGACATGGGCACTACGACTTCTGGGCTCGATAATCAGTTCGCCCACCAGGGGTTTGCCGTCGGTGGGCGAACGGGTCATAAAGGTTTTCAGGGCGTTCAGGGCCTTGATTCCGCGAGGCTGGCTGCTGCTGGCAAGATCACCGACGGTCAGGGTGGCGATGCGGCAGTCTGGGGTAAATTCGACCAGTGTCGTCAAAGCATGAGCGATGAGTCGAGCTGGTCGACCGAGGACAGTAACTTGGTTGCCCTCTCCTCCGGCGATGGCCGACTGAACCCGGCCAGCGGGTGTGAGCAGTACATAACTGGCAGAGGGGGTGGCTTTCAGCAACAGGGGCTGGCCACTCAGCGTCCCTTTCTTGATTTGCCTTTGGGCGAAATCAAACGAGGCGTCGTCCAGGGCAATGACAGAGTGAATGCCCCGTGTGTGAGCTAATGCGTCCTTGCCTTCCAGGCGACGAAACCGGGTGAAAAAATCCTGCAGCCAGCGCTCACCTTCGTTGGAGGTTTTCAGCAGGGCGATATCCGTTTTGTCGTTGTCGTCGCCAAGATAGAGTTGGGTATCGGAGCCGGAAAGTAAACGGAGGGCATTTGCCAGTTCTTTACGCCGGGTGACACAGCTGTTGGTATCGGCTGATCTTCGAGGCCTGTTACAAGGCCCCGGTAGCTCGACTGTGAGAAAATCGATGTTGTCGAAATCATTTTTGTATCTCCCGTTAAGTCTGGCAGCACCTTCTACTGTTAAAGGATCGACAGTGTGAATATCGTATGATTTTGCCTGTATCCGTCTTTTAAGGGTTTCGAAGGCCTTGACCTTCGCTTCTTCACTCTTGAATTTGTCCATTTCCCGCTCAAGCAGGTCGACTTCGTGAGCCTCGGGAAAACGTCTTTTGTAGCGTGCAAGCCATTCACTGTACGAGGAAGAATGCTCAGCCAGGTAGAGTGAGTCTGATAAACGATCAGTTTTTCTGTGATCCGGATTGACGAAAGCAACTTTTTTATTGCCATTATTTTCCCATAATCCATGAGAGATTGCGGCTTGGAAATTAAATTGTAATTTATAATCTCGAGCATCTTTTCTGGGATCGTTAAAGTCATCTCCCATCTCGTTATAGTGCTCACCTTCGAGTCTTTGAGAGGAAGAATGACCTTCGGGGTTGGCACCGATAAATGGAATTTTGTCTAAGGCTTTGATCGAATCTTCTTCTAAATTAACAAAAGACTCATCCTGGCTTAAGACATCAACAATCTTGCCTGTGGCTATGGTACCGGTGCACTCGCCTTCGGGTCTGGCATAAGTCAACTGACTTTCGGGGTCAATGGAGGCCAACCCGAACCTGGCTTTATATTTAATGGTATCGTCGTCGTTCAGGGTAAAAACAATACGGTTGAGTTCAGGATAGGGCGTATCTCTCGAGGTTGACGGCTTATCAGGATCACGACCAGTGGTTTGCTGAGGAGCGCCTGCTGACATCG
The DNA here is from genome assembly GCF_049310145.1 of Endozoicomonas sp. ALD068. Classification (NCBI taxonomy): domain Bacteria; kingdom Pseudomonadati; phylum Pseudomonadota; class Gammaproteobacteria; order Oceanospirillales; family Endozoicomonadaceae; genus Endozoicomonas; species Endozoicomonas sp. ALD068. Next base: position 2,918,426 of record NZ_JBLYNU010000004.1, on the reverse strand, counting down.
GCTCTCGAACCGCAACAGCTGAATGTGCACGGATACTCTCTTTGGCCAACTCCCTCAAAACTTCAGGGACAACATAATCTTTCTGTCTAATATCCAGTAAACCTTCAGAGCCCGGAATGTCTTGCGCAGAGTTGTCAAACAAGAACGTTATGTTTTGTACGGTGGTATGCCTGGGGATCACCATTCGCAGGACTGTTGATAGCTTTTCCACCAAGTATCTGGTGTAGAGAGGAGAAATTGCATTCAACTTGGTATCAAAGAAGTGAAGGTTTCCAGTAATGATGACTTTAGTGTCTTCGCCAATATTTGTGATCCGAGCACCTTTTATTGTTTCAAGTTTTTTTCTTTCCGTTGAATCGACATTAACAGCGTTGAACAAAACGCTGCTGTCTTCAGTGCGGTAGTTATCATAAACTTTACGACACTTTTTTAAAGAATCGATCATGTCGATCTGATTATCAGAAACATGAATCATTATTAGTTTTTCGTACGGCTTCTGCCGTACTATTACTGACTGGACAATATCCGGGGTATAGGGTTTTCTGTTATAGAAGGGATTGTTTGCTGAGAAGTCATCAGTTAGCTTGATTGTCGGTTTTATTTTTGTTTGGTAATTTTTTAATCTTTCAAAGGCCTGATAACCTAATTGGGCGATAAGCTGATAGTCATCCTTCCCGGGATCATATAAAAGGTTAGTTGCCATGATTGCAACTTTATTGATGTCATCGCTGGAGACACTGATTTTTTTTTCTCTATAGAATTGATTCAAATACTCCTTTATCTTTGCTGTGAGTTCTTTTGTGTTTATTTTTGATTTTTTTAAACCTTCTACAGTGTTATGAATAAAACAGAGTTCATCGAGTTGTAGTATGATTACCGGGTTTTTTGTGCGAGATGTCACCATTATTGGTTTGAGTGAGTCATAAAGAGATCCATGGATAATGTTGTCTTCAAAATTTACTTCTTTGCTAAAAAATAATTTATTACTGGTGTGGTCCGTTAGTTCGTATTCCTCAAGTTTATTGAATACATCCCCAATATTGCTTTGTTTTATGATGCTTTTGATTAGAGTGAATGCCTTTTTTGGCAGGTCTTTGTCGTATGTTTCAAAATAAGGGTCAGGGTCTGAAATAGTTCCATCTGCAAACATTTTTTCTAAAAGAGCACGTATCACAGCCCTTTCGATCTGCTTTTCCCTCCCATCACCTGCTGCCATCCCCGATATAGGGTTGAGCAAATTGCTACTTTTTTGAAAGAGTTTAGGATCCATTTTTGGTAGTAGTCCTTTATCAATATATGTTCCCCCAAGCTTGAAGTGATGATGCAGTCCTATAAATCTTTCGGTTATTAAAGTGTTGTCAAAGCCTAAAGTGTACCTGATAAATTTATCGGTCGGTCCGTCAAAATTATCCAGGCTTCTATGGATGAGAGCCTTACTGATAGATCTTTCAATTTGATCTAATATATGGTTGGTTTTATTCCATTGGGTGAGAAATTCCTTCTTTACACCATCTGAAAAAACAGAATGCATTATATCCAAATTATTTATGTCACGGTTTTCACCGAAAAAGCTATCAATTTTATCCCAGATGCTGCGTTTCAACTGAGCAATACCTCTGGGGTAATCTTTTTCAATAGCTTCTGCTTTTATCTCAGATAACAGCAACGAATATAGAATTTTTTGGTATATCAAACGTTGAGGGGCCCATACATGGAGGGTATGGTGCGGGTTCACCCTTGCCCATATTGTTAGAATACTAAGCTCCCAACCTTTAACAGGACCGACAATACTGAAATGAATATTCTTGGATATTAGCATGATGACACCTGATAGATTAACCCGTACGGTTCCCCGAACGGGTGTGATGCCTGACTTTTCAACGGTGTGATCAGAGAGCTCTAAATGCGCAAAAACCGCATCCTGCAGTGTAGTACGGAACTCCACCATGCTCCTTACGGAAACTACGCATCTTTCCGGTCTATCGCAGTGGCTTGATTTACATCCTTAGTTCAATGACTGGATTTATAAAAAAATAAATGCGTCGTAAATGTTGTTCAGCTCTGGCCTATCGTAGCTAAAGGTTGAGGAGTCGTCAGGCTTTGTATTGTTCCCCGATTTGCTGACGGAATAAACGACGGGCTCTCAACACTGTAATTGCCTGACAGGGCACTGAGGTCCTGAACCAGTCGCTGGTAGTGCTGGTAAAGTTCCGTATTATTCAGGCTTGTTCCTACTGGCCGCTCACTCTCCGACCCAATGTTGTTTTTCTCACCACCGGCCAGGCTGCACAGGTAATTCACCAGCCGTTGCCCTCTGCGAATGATTTTGTTCAGAAAGGTCACGGCTTCATTCTCTCCCCCGTCACTGTCGTTCATGGCTAACTTGCTGTCATTCCTGTTGATCATAGCCATGGGGTTCAGGCTGACTTGTCCACCTTTAAAGTGCAGACTGGCCAGCACCTCCGGTTTCACCAGTGCCAGTGTCTGGTTAGTGCCGGTATTGATGATCCTGAAGGTTTGGCTCTCCAATGGCAGGGAAGCGCTGCTGCGGGTAAAGTTGCTGCTGCGGGTGAGATTGCTCTGCACCTGCGGGTTACACTGGCTGAACGCCACCTGTCCCGGGGTCAGGTCGGTAAAGAACAGTGCGGTGCTGTTATCACCCGACAAACGTCGTAAATCCGCCTTAGACCCGGACGACAGTAGAACATAATGCTTGCCATGGCTGTCGATTGTGCGGGCTGGCCTGCACGCCCGCAGGTCATAGACGTCATTGCCAACACCGCCGACCAGCGGGCGCGTCCAGTCGAGAATGGCCTGCCACAGGCTGCTGTTGCCGGGCGTATCCAGCCTCCGGTTGTCACACTGGTCGCCCCGGTTTGCCAGCACTTCTGGCCGTGCTGCGATGTTGCCTGAGGTTCCCAGCAGCAGCAGGTCATGACCGCCCCATCCACGGAGTGACCACTGTCGGGCGTCGGCGCCAAGGTACAGAATATTACTGCGGCTATTGCCCCAGAGTCTCGCTGTCCTGTTACCGACGGCGGACGAGCTGATCACGGAGGGCAGAAACGGCCATGACTGGTAACCGCTGTCGGGTTTCGGCCCGTTCACCTGAACACTGCCCGGCTCCCAGCCCCACTGTCCTGTGCCAGTAATAAACACCTGACGTCTGACGTATGTGGCGTTCAGGGGTTCCACTGTCAGTTTAATCCCGTCCATCGCCTGGTAGGTGACGATTTTTACGGGTTGGTCCTGCTGGATGTACAGGGGGTTGCTGGCTGTGGCGTTGATGAATCGGAGGCGTTCCTTCCTGACGAGGCTGCTCACCGTGAGTGGCAGGACGACCCCCTGACCTGAGTCCGTCACCCGTGCTGCCAGGTCGGATAATGACAGCTCAAGGTCATTGAACACCAGCGTTGTGGGTTGCAGGAACTGGTCGTGCTGTCTGGCCCAGACCTGCTGAATCTCGATCTCGGCATCGCCGGTGGTAAACCGGTTGGACAGCACCAGGTTCTGACCCCGGCGCCAGGCAAGGAAGAGGAAGGCCGATACATTCAGTTCAATGCGGGTTTGTGCCCTGTCGTGCTTGGTGATGCTTTCTTCAGCCAGGCCGGGATGGATGAGGATTCGGGCAAAAAATGACAAGTCTGTCTCATCCAGTTTAATCACGTCGGACCCACCCTGGCTCTCCACCATGATCCCGAACCGCTGTCGGGTACCGTTCCGGACAAAGGCCACCCGATGCTCTTGGTAGTAAGTGTCCAGCCGCAACGTTTCCAGTTTGATCTTGTCGGCTCCGGGGGTTCCTGACAGCAGCAGACCCTCGGCCATCACGGCGACCCTGCCAAAGGTGCCCAGTGATTGGTAACCCTTTTGGGTGACCCGGTACAGCGTCTGGTTGTTCCGGTTATAAACGACCGTGCTCGTTGACGGAGGGAGCGAGAACTTCCGGACGCTGCCAATCACTTGCTGAACGCCGTGCTCCTTGCCAGGCAAACCGAACAACAGTCTCTGTTTACGTGGACTCTGGCCCTGGTAATCCATCCAGGCTACCTGGGTTGGGGAATAGCCAGAGCGCAGCGTGAGGGCGATCAGTTCGGTGTCAGCCTTCTGGCGTATGCCCGCTGGCAGAGATCCCATGGCCTGGTTAAAATCTTGCCGGGTCCAGTAGACCAGCCTGCCGGTGGTGTTTCTGGGTCCTATCAGGCTGAGGTCCAGCGCCACCAGGGCCAGATGCTCCCGGTTAGCCAGGTATTGGGCCGTCGGTGTCTGGATGCGCCACGCCCGGGCACCGTGTTCCCAGTGGTGGCTACCCCTCAAGTCGATACGCTTAGCCATGTAACGGCAGGGAACGGAGATTTGGTCATCGAACTCACTGGGCATCCCGGTCAGCGAAGCGGCGGCGGCCTCACCACAAAAGGGATGGCCTTTGGCGCCCTGATCAGGCTGTCGGAAAAACTCGAAAGCCTCCTCTTTGCGAGTGTCCGACAGGGCGAGCAGTTGGCCGTCGTCGTTCACCATGACTTCAAACTGGTCACCGGTGTTGGCTGCCAGCAGGGTGTCGCTGTCCGGGTAGTACCAGACGTCCAGTTGCCTGATCGCGCTGAACAGGGGGTGGTCGATGATTGCGGTGATGGGTCTCAGCGGCACCAGCCCCACCTTGGCCGAGAACCCCTCCCGGGCCCCTTTCAGCCGGTCTCGCAGCAGACTCTTGAGCTCACGGATGAAAAAACGGGCACTGGTGGTGGTCCAGGCTGTACCGGGGTGTTCTATGGTCAGTTTGGCGAAGATCAGGTTGACTACCTTGCCCAGGTTCAGGCTGTCCACCATCAGGCCAGACTGGGGGGTGAACTGGTGCACACTCAGGGTATCGTTCGACTTGGCGACGATCTGCCCGGTGGCTTCCACCTGCCAGTTCTTAAAAGGTCCTGACTCCACCGACAGGTTTTCGCTGACCACCCGGGTGTTATCCCAGGCCTTGTCCGGTATCCACAGCCGGTAGCCACCGTTGGTATCGGCCAGGAGGCTGCCGGAGTGCGCCTGCACATGCCTGAAGACGCCGACTCTGGCTATCTTTGCCTTTACTTCTGCCTTTTCCAGCGCTCGCTTCTCGCCTGCAGGGCGGATCAAATGGAAACCGGAGTTCAGCCGCTGGATACCACCGGGGCGATTCACGTCGGTGCTGAAGTAATACAGTTTGCCGGAGTGCCGACTGAACAAAATGTAGTAAACAGTCTGGCCCCGAACCACCACCTTGTGGACCGGCAGGTGCTCTTCACGCAGTGCCCTGCGGACACGCTCATTGATCGTCCGTAAACGGCTTCCGTCGTTTCTATTGTTTGGCATGTCGCCATCCAGCAGGCTGCTCAGGAAGGTAATATAGCTTCGGGTGGTGTCGTCATAAAAACCGGTTCTAAGAAGACGGCGGCTGCCGTAGCTATCGACATCCTGCAAGGGAATCAGCCCATGGTCGGATGTCGTTGTGTCAGATGCCACTGCAGGTGGGGTAGGGGGTACACTGAGCTGGCCATCCAGGGTTTCTGCCGCAATCACCTGGTGAGCCAGCTGACCGGACGGGCTGGCCGTCAACAGGTAATAATAGGGGGCATCAAATACCAGCAATTGTGACTCATCTTTGTTCGGCACTATCTTTGAGACATGGTGGCCAAACGAGCGGGCACTCAACTCATCGAAGTGCCTGATTTCCCGGGTCAGTGCCTCTTTATTCTGAAATAACACCTGGCCGTTGGCGGAGTCAAAAAAATAGTAGCCGGTAGCCGGGTTTCCCTGGACCGGTTGCAGCTGGACCGGTTGCACCTGGGCGCTGGCAGCAATGAGCCGGATTTCCTGATGCTTAAGGGTATCGTACCAAAGCAGGACCCGGCCCAACTGATCCCAGTCTGCTTCGGCCAGTCCCAGCTTGCCAGGGAAGCAGCGGTAGGGTTTCTTGAGATACTCATTAACCTGTCGGTCACAGTCCCGCTGGTGCTGTAACCAGGCTGGGTTCTGCCGATTATTGCTCTTGGGTAGTGGGTCAAGGGCACCGTTCATCTCCCACCGGTTCGGTATTTTGGGTGACCACCCGGATGTGGTTGTGGTCCACCGGTTCGGCGCTCCGTCCATACAGCGTGCACGGATCTGAGGTGAGAAGTCGCAGTCTTTCAGCTCCAGCGGCAGGAACCGGCTGGCCGCAGTGTAACGGCTCATGATTCTGTTCAGTTTCGACGCCCTTGATGGCCCGTCATTCAGCCCGCCATTGTCGTACAAGCGTTGAATCACTTTGTGATCCAGCAGCCGCCACTCAAACTGTGCGTTGGGATCCCGGGCCACTACTTTATACGAGGGAGCCTGTTCATACCAGGAGTGTGGTCTTGGTTCAGGAAATCGGAAAAGGGTCTCACCCAGCTTGAAGTCCCGGTTATCTTCATAGGACAGGCTCACCCAGGACCGACAGTTTTGTACCTGGTCATCCCGCTCAGTAATGCAGGCATAGGGGAGCTTGCCGTCGTAGTTCAACACCCAGGTAGAGGCCGTCTGCCCCTGGGGGTGAAGGTGGATAGTGTGTTCACCGTTGGATATCAGGGCGTAGGTTTTGTTGGCCCCTTCAGGACTATACACGTCATACTTCAGAAGTCGGGAGAATGTCGATGAGACCTCGCGAAAGACGACGACGTGATCCTTGTTATCGAGATACAGTCTGCTGGTTGACCGACGGTATTTCAAACTGTCGGTATGGGTGAACATCTGGCCAAGGTATTTATAGTCGTAGCTGATGTCATCACATGAGCCATGCCCGTCGCACTCGGTATACCGGGTGTCTTTCACTTTTTTCTGGTATAACCGTTTCAGCTTGCTGTCGCTGACAGCATCCAGAAGTTTCGCACCGGGGGAACTGCTGTCTGGCGCACTCCCCAGAGAGGTCTGGTCCAAGGGACTGTAGAGGAGCTTGACCTCCCACGGGGGTACAGAAGGCATTAAAATGACCTTTTTATCGCTCATCTGCCCCAGGTTGCGGAATACCCCGTCTGAGCATTGATACCCGGTTAAACGCGACTCCGTCCGGCACAATGTCGCCAGGGCATCGTCGATCAGGTTAAAGGTGTCAGGGGAGTATTCGATCCGGTTGATGTCGCTGGCGCAGTGCCGTAAAGGAGCCTTAGGTACATAGGGTATCTTCTCACAGTTTTTCTGTTTCCAGTCGTCTTTTTTCCCGGCGATTAAGGTTGGCTTGAATGAATAGACGCCACCGTAGGTCAGGGTCTGGTTCGCCAGGTTGATAGACCGGATGTTCAGGGGCAGGAGACTTTTGCCATCCTCGCTCATCAAGGCATTGAGGGTCTGCTTGTTGGCCAGGAAGCTTTTGGGGTCCAGCTGGGCGTGGATCAGGTCAAAGATTTTGGCAGCCTCACCCGAGGCATCCTGCAACTTTTTGTAGGCCAGCTTTTTTAACTTCCTTTTATAGTTCTCCTGAAAAATACCCCTGACGTAGTGCATGATCCCGTCAATAAATGCCCCGACTGGCCCGAGGAACTCTGAAATGACGGAGACATAGGTATCCACCCACTCAAAGGTCACCATGGATTCCATGAGTTTCTTGACTTCCGGGTCCTCTTCGTTCTCGTACTCAATGAGGGTCAGGGTGAGACTGGCTCCCGGCACGGCGAGACCCAGTATGGGCACAAAACGACCGACTTTTTTACCCAGCCTGCCGACTTTTTTCAGACCGCCGGGCAACTTGCCCGACCCGGAAATATCGGGTAGCTTTGGTGGTTTCTGACCGGGGGGCAATGACGACCGGATGGCCGGGATGATTGTCTTGATCCCCTGTCGCCCGAGATTGATGATCTCAATCCCTTGCAATGCCACAGCCGTATAAAAAAGCGTCTGGCGCCCGGTATAAATCTGCTGTTGGGTGTCCGTCATATTCTGAGACGGGGGATTTTTGTAATGGTGTCCCACAGGGGAAAGCCCTGCTATCAGGTCGTAAAGGCCTATAAAAGACCTGAGCTTTTCCAGTCCGTTGGTGGAAGATTTTTTTCCTTTGACCCGGAATCCCTGACGACCCGTCCCCTGGAGAAAGCCCCGGAAGCGATCAAAGGCACCGGAGGTAAACCGGATGTTCTTACGGGTCAGGGTATCGGGTTCCATAAAGTCCATGCGCCAGCCACGGCCATCCCGACGAAGGGTATCCAGTTGGGGAGCCATGCTGTCGGCGAGTGAGTGCCGGGCTTTAATGTCCCCCAGGGCGGTATCAAACTCCAGCAGCCGCTGCCTGAATTCGGCTCGTTCAGAGGCCACACTTGAGAGGCTGTCTTCAGTCCGGGGCGGCACCGGAACCGAAAGGTGGCTGGGCGGCAAATAGCGGAGCGGGGGATTTGAATCCAATGACCGGGGCGACCTCAGCACAGTCTTTTCGCCGGGAAGCAACCGGTACTCCGGTTGTCCGGTGCCCGGGGAGCGCAGCACAAGGCTTTCAATCGCCGGGCGGTCCTTCGGCATCAGATGCTGGATATCTTTCACCAGTCGTTTGAAAACCTGGGGGCTGCCACTTCTGGGTTCGACAATCAGCTTGCCGACCAGGGGTTTGCCATGGGTGGGCGAGCGGGTCATAAAGGTTTTCAGGGCGTTCAGGGCTGTGATTCCGCGGGACTGGTTGCTGCTGGCAAGATCGCTGACGGTCAGGGTGGCGATGTAGCGGTCCGGGGTAAAGTCGACCAGTGTCGTCAAAGCATGGGCAATCAGTCTGGCTGGCCGACCGAGAACGGTGACGCGGTTGCCGTCTCCCCCGGCGATGGCCGACTGAACCCGGCCATCGGGTGTGAGCAGCACATAACCGGCAGCGGGGGTAGCTTTCAGCAACAGGGGCTGACCACTCAGGGTGCCGTCTTTTATCTGCTGTTGAGCGCGGGTAAACGAATCTTCGTCCAGGGCAATGACCGAGTGCATGCCCCGGGCGTGAGCCAATGCGTCCTTGCCTTCCAGGCGACGAAACCGGGTGAAAAAATTCTGCAGCCAGCGCTCATCTTCGTTGGCGGGTTTGATCAGGGCGATATCCGTTTTTTTCCTGTCGTTGCCAAGACGGAGCTGGGTTTTGAAGCCGGAAAGTAACCGGAGGGCATACTCCAGGTTTTTGCGTCGAGCATCGCAGCTGCCGGCACCGGCTGATCTTCGAGGCCTGCGACAAGCCCCTTGTGGCGGGACCGGGAGAACATGTACGTTGTCGAAATCATTTTTGAATTCTGCGTTAATTTCGGCGGCACCTTTCGGCGTTTCAATATCGACATTGTGAATATAGTATGAGCCTTTCTGTACTTGGTTTTTGATGTTTTCGAAGGCCTTGGCCTTTGCTTCATTACTTTTGAAGTGTTCTATCTCCCGCTCAAGCTGATTCATGTGATCATTGGTAAAACGTCTTTCATAGCGCGCAAGCCACTCAGTGTAAGAGGAAGATTGCATCGCCATTTGGAGTGTTTCTCTCAAACGCCTGGTTTCTGTTTCATGCGGATGAATGAAAGCAGCATTTTCAGTCGGCGGTTGCTGCACTAATCCAAAATAGATCGCTGCCTGGAAATCTGTGTAGTATGAGTATTTGCTGGCATCTTTTCTATTGTCGATAAACTCTCGGCGGCCTGTGGAAGTGGGCACTCTGTTTTCGGATCCGGCAGAGTCAGAACCATCCTGGTGTCTGTCACCGGCATACAACATTTCGACAAGGGCTGCAGCTGAATCCGTCACGAGTCTGGGATCGGTTGAACGCTGCGAATTCTCAGCGACTACGGATTCGAACAACTGATCTGCGAACATGGATTCGGGAGTTTTAATGTCGGGTCTGGGATGAAACTCTTTATCAGGGTCAAGGGAGTCCAACCCGAACTTGGCTATGTAAGTAACGGTGTCGTCTTCATTCCGGGTAAAAACAATACGGTTGAGTTCAGGATCGGGCGCATCTCTTGAGGTTGACGGCCTGTTAGGATCACCACCGGTGGTTTGCCGTGGAACGCCTGCGGATAAGTATCCCCGAACTGCAACAGCAGAATTTGCACGGATACCTTTTTTGGCCAATTCTCTCAGAACTTCAGGTACAATATAACCTTTCTGGCCAGCATCCAATACACCCTCAGAATCTGGAATGCCTTGTGCAGAGTTATCAAAAGAGAATGCTATGTTTTGTACGGTGGTATTCTCGGGGATCACTGTTCTTAAGATTATTGATAGCCTTTGCACTAAGGATAGGGAGTGAATAGAATAAATGTTATCCGATTCGATATCAGGGAAATCAAGACTTCCAGTAATGAAGACTTTAGTGTCTTCGCCGATATTTTTGAATGGTGTTCCTAAAATTGTTTTAATTACTAGTCTTTGCCTTTTAACAGAATAAAAAAAGTCATACAAGACGTTCTTGTCTGCTGGAGTGCGAAACCTATAATATTTTCCATAACTCTGCCTTGCAGACTTTCCATCGTCCTTAGTCGGGGGCATATTAATCATTATGAACTTGTCGTATGGTCGCCTGTGCGCCGGATCTGGCAGGTCAGAATCAGAGTTCATGCTATAGAAGGGGTTTTGCTCTGAGAAGCTCTTAACTCGGGAGATTAAAGGTTCTTCTCCGTAATCGGTGCTTTCTATTCTTTCAAAAGCGTCATAACCTAGTTTAGCGAGAATCCGGTGGTCAAGATCCCCGTTATTATATGAAAGCTCCGCTAACATGATTGCAATTCCATTGATTTTTTTGTTGTCGGCAGGATCTTCATATTTAAAGAATTCATTCAAAGTCTTGTTTATCTCCGTTACGCGTCTTTCTTTGCTTATTTCATTATTATTTTTAAATTTTTCTAAAACACTATGGAAAAATGTGGCTTCCTGGATTACTTTGTTGATCAGTGGGTTATTTGGGAAAGCTTCCACCATCATTGGTTTGACTGAATCATCGAGGTGTCCAGCTCTAATCTCGTCTTTAGGAGGTATAGTTCTACCGAAAAATATTTTAGAATTACTAGCCCACTTCATATTTTGACGATTACTCAGTCTATGAAATAGATCGCTAATATTGGTTATTTCTACGGCAGCTCTAATTCGATTTAATTGTTCTTGTGGCAGGTTTATATCGTCTGTGTTGAAAAAACGGTCAGGATCAGGAATGATTCCACGTTTGAACATATGTTGCACAATAGCATGTATCTTAGCTCTTTCTAGCTGCTCTCTCTCACTACTGTCCAATCCCCCTTCCGACACAGGCGCGTGCGAAATGCCCTGTTTTTCAAAGGGCGCAAGCCTCAGTGCTGGTAGCAGTCCTTTATCAAAATAGACCCCTCCATCAGAGAATAAATGAGAAAACCCTATAGTTCTTGCGGTTATCACAGTTTTTTTAAGGCTTAAGGTGTACTTAATATATTCACTGTGTTGTCGTTCAAAAGCAGAAGTATCTCCTCTAACATAAGCCCTGCTAATGGAATTTTGAATTTGATTTAACACATTGATGGTTTTATTCCATTGGGTGGTAAACGACCTCTTTACACTGTCTGAAAAATCGGCTTTCATTATATCCAATCTTTCTACATCAACGTTTTCACCCATAAAAGTATCGATTTTTTGCCAGATACTACGCCTCAACCGCGCAATATCAGCGGGGTAATCTGTTTCAATCGTTTGTTGCATTCTCTCAGAATACAGCAACGAATATAAAATTCTTTTGTATATCAAGGCTTTGGGAGCCCATACATAGATGTCATGGTTCGGGTTCGCCCAGGCCCATATTGCCAGCCAAATACGCTCCCAACCTTCAATAGCATCGACAATAGCAACATGTACCTTATTGGTTATAGATGGCATGATAACTCCTGGTAGATTGAACTGCATGGTTTTCAGAGGGGGGTGATACTTGTCTTTTCACTGGCGTGCTCAGAGGACTTTAAATGCTCAAAGATTGCACCGTGCAGTGTAGTTCGTAATTGAGAAGGTGACCTTCTTTTCAGTTATATAAAATAAAAGTGTCGTATTAAATTTTAATGATAGGGAATTTTTAATGTTGTTCAGCCTTGACCATCGTCGTCAAATTTAGCGGAGTCGTCAGGTTCTGCATTATTCCCTTGATTTCCGATGGCATAGACGACGGGCTCTCGCTGCTGCGATTGCCTGACAGGGCACTGAGGTCCTGAACCAGTCGCTGGTAGTGCTGGTAAAGTTCCGTATTATTCAGGCTTGTTCCTACTGGCCGCTCACTCTCCGACCCAATGTTGTTTTTCTCACCTCCGGCCAGGCTGCACAGGTAATTCACCAGCCGTTGCCCTCTGCGAATGATTTTGTTCAGAAAGGTCACGGCTTCATTCTCTCCCCCGTCACTGTCGTTCATGGCTAACTTGCTGTCATTCCTGTTGATCATAGCCATGGGGTTCAGGCTGACTTGTCCACCTTTAAAGTGCAGACTGGCCAGCACCTCCGGTTTCACCAGTGCCAGTGTCTGGTTAGTGCCGGTATTGATGATCCTGAAGGTTTGGCTCTCCAATGGCAGGGAAGCGCTGCTGCGGGTAAAGTTGCTGCTGCGGGTGAGATTGCTCTGCACCTGCGGGTTACACTGGCTGAACGCCACCTGTCCCGGGGTCAGGTCGGTAAAGAACAGTGCGGTGCTGTTATCACCCGACAAACGTCGTAAATCCGCCTTAGACCCGGACGACAGTAGAACATAATGCTTGCCATGGCTGTCGATTGTGCGGGCTGGCCTGCACGCCCGCAGGTCATAGACGTCATTGCCAACACCGCCGACCAGCGGGCGGGTCCAGTCGAGAATGGCCTGCCAAAGGCTGCTGTTGCCGGGCGTATCCAGCCTCCGGTTGTCACACTGGTCGCCCCGGTTTGCCAGCACTTCTGGCCGTGCTGCGATGTTGCCTGAGGTTCCCAGCAGCAGCAGGTCATGACCGCCCCATCCACGGAGTGACCACTGTCGGGCGTCGGCGCCAAGGTACAGAATATTACTGCGGCTATTGCCCCAGAGTCTCGCTGTCCTGTTACCGACGGCGGACGAGCTGATCACGGAGGGCAGAAACGGCCATGACTGGTAACCGCTGTCGGGTTTCGGCCCGCTCACCTGAACACTGCCCGGCTCCCAGCCCCACTGTCCTGTGCCAGTAATAAACACCTGACGTCTGACGTATGTGGCGTTCAGGGGTTCCACTGTCAGTTTAATCCCGTCCATCGCCTGGTAGGTGACGATTTTTACGGGTTGGTCCTGCTGGATGTACAGGGGGTTGCTGGCTGTGGCGTTGATGAATCGGAGGCGTTCCTTCCTGACGAGGCTGCTCACCGTGAGTGGCAGGACGACCCCCTGACCTGAGTCCGTCACCCGTGCTGCCAGGTCGGATAATGACAGCTCAAGGTCATTGAACACCAGCGTTGTGGGTTGCAGGAACTGGTCGTGCTGTCTGGCCCAGACCTGCTGAATCTCGATCTCGGCATCGCCGGTGGTAAACCGGTTGGACAGCACCAGGTTCTGACCCCGGCGCCAGGCAAGGAAGAGGAAGGCCGATACATTCAGTTCAATGCGGGTTTGTGCCCTGTCGTGCTTGGTGATGCTTTCTTCAGCCAGGCCGGGATGGATGAGGATTCGGGCAAAAAATGACAAGTCTGTCTCATCCAGTTTAATCACGTCGGACCCACCCTGGCTCTCCACCATGATCCCGAACCGCTGTCGGGTACCGTTCCGGACAAAGGCCACCCGATGCTCTTGGTAGTAAGTGTCCAGCCGCAACGTTTCCAGTTTGATCTTGTCGGCTCCGGGGGTTCCTGACAGCAGCAGACCCTCGGCCATCACGGCGACCCTGCCAAAGGTGCCCAGTGATTGGTAACCCTTTTGGGTGACCCGGTACAGCGTCTGGTTGTTCCGGTTATAAACGACCGTGCTCGTTGACGGAGGGAGCGAGAACTTCCGGACGCTGCCAATCACTTGCTGAACGCCGTGCTCCTTGCCAGGCAAACCGAACAACAGTCTCTGTTTACGGGGACTCCGGCCCTGGTAATCCATCCAGGCTACCTGGGTTGGGGAATAGCCAGAGCGCAGCGTGAGGGCGATCAGTTCGGTGTCAGCCTTCTGGCGTATGCCCGCTGGCAGAGATCCCATGGCCTGGTTAAAATCTTGCCGGGTCCAGTAGACCAGCCTGCCGGTGGTGTTTCTGGGTCCTATCAGGCTGAGGTCCAGCGCCACCAGGGCCAGATGCTCCCGGTTAGCCAGGTATTGGGCCGTCGGTGTCTGGATGCGCCACGCCCGGGCACCGTGTTCCCAGTGGTGGCTACCCCTCAAGTCGATACGCTTAGCCATGTAACGGCAGGGAACGGAGATTTGGTCATCGAACTCACTGGGCATCCCGGTCAGCGAAGCGGCGGCGGCCTCACCACAAAAGGGATGGCCTTTGGCGCCCTGATCAGGCTGTCGGAAAAACTCGAAAGCCTCCTCTTTGCGAGTGTCCGACAGCGCGAGCAGTTGGCCGTCGTCGTTCACCATGACTTCAAACTGGTCACGGGTGTTGGCTGCCAGCAGGGTGTCGCTGTCCGGGTAGTACCAGACGTCCAGTTGCCTGATCGCGCTGAACAGGGGGTGGTCGATGATTGCGGTGATGGGTCTCAGCGGCACCAGCCCCACCTTGGCCGAGAACCCCTCCCGGGCCCCATTCAGCCGGTCTCGCAGCAGACTCTTGAGCTCACGGATGAAAAAACGGGCACTGGTGGTGGTCCAGGTTGTACCGGGGTGTTCTATGGTCAGTTTGGCGAAGATCAGGTTGACTACCTTGCCCAGGTTCAGGCTGTCCACCATCAGGCCAGACTGGGGGGTGAACTGGTGCACACTCAGGGTATCGTTCGACTTGGCGACGATCTGCCCGGTGGCTTCCACCTGCCAGTTCTTAAAAGGTCCTGACTCCACCGACAGGTTTTCGCTGACCACCCGGGTGTTATCCCAGGCCTTGTCCGGTATCCACAGCCGGTAGCCACCGTTGGTATCGGCCAGGAGGCTGCCGGAGTGCGCCTGCACATGCCTGAAGACGCCGACTCTGGCTATCTTTGCCTTTACTTCTGCCTTTTCCAGCGCTCGCTTCTCGCCTGCAGGGCGGATCAAATGGAAACCGGAGTTCAGCCGCTGGATACCACCGGGGCGATTCACGTCGGTGCTGAAGTAATACAGTTTGCCGGAGTGCCGACTGAACAAAATGTAGTAAACAGTCTGGCCCCGAACCACCACCTTGTGGACCGGCAGGTGCTCTTCACGCAGTGCCCTGCGGACACGCTCATTGATCGTCCGTAAACGGCTTCCGTCGTTTCTATTGTTTGGCATGTCGCCATCCAGCAGGCTGCTCAGGAAGGTAATATAGCTTCGGGTGGCGTCGTCATAAAAACCGGTTCTAAGAAGACGGCGGCTGCCGTAGCTATCGACATCCTGCAAGGGAATCAGCCCATGGTCGGATGTCGTTGTGTCAGATGCCACTGCAGGTGGGGTAGGGGGTACACTGAGCTGGCCATCCAGGGTTTCTGCCGCAATCACCTGGTGAGCCAGCTGACCGGACGGGCTGGCCGTCAACAGGTAATAATAGGGGGCATCAAATACCAGCAATTGTGACTCATCTTTGTTCGGCACTATCTTTGAGACATGGTGGCCAAACGAGCGGGCACTCAACTCATCGAAGTGCCTGATTTCCCGGGTCAGTGCCTCTTTATTCTGAAATAACACCTGGCCGTTGGCGGAGTCAAAAAAATAGTAGCCGGTAGCCGGGTTTCCCTGGACCGGTTGCAGCTCGGCGCTGGCAGCAATGAGCCGGATTTCCTGATGCTTAAGGGTATCGTACCAAAGCAGGACCCGGCCCAACTGATCCCAGTCTGCTTCGGCCAGTCCCAGCTTGCCAGGGAAGCAGCGGTAGGGTTTCTTGAGATACTCATTAACCTGTCGGTCACAGTCCCGCTGGTGCTGTAACCAGGCTGGGTTCTGCCGATTATTGCTCTTGGGTAGTGGGTCAAGGGCACCGTTCATCTCCCACCGGTTCGGTATTTTGGGTGACCACCCGGATGTGGTTGTGGTCCACCGGTTCGGCGCTCCGTCCATACAGCGTGCACGGATCTGAGGTGAGAAGTCGCAGTCTTTCAGCTCCAGCGGCAGGAACCGGCTGGCCGCAGTGTAACGGCTCATGATTCTGTTCAGTTTCGACGCCCTTGATGGCCCGTCATTCAGTCCTCCATTGTCGTACAAGCGCTGAATCACTTTGTGATCCAGCAGCCGCCACTCAAACTGTGCGTTGGGATCCCGGGCCACGACTTTATACGAGGGAGCCTGTTCATACCAGGAGTGTGGTCTTGGTTCAGGAAATCGGAAAAGGGTCTCACCCAGCTTGAAGTCCCGGTTATCTTCATAGGACAGGCTCACCCAGGACCGACAGTTTTGTACCTGGTCATCCCGCTCAGTAATGCAGGCATAGGGGAGCTTGCCGTCGTAGTTCAACACCCAGGTAGAGGCCGTCTGCCCCTGGGGGTGAAGGTGGATAGTGTGTTCACCGTTGGATATCAGGGCGTAGGTTTTGTTGGCCCCTTCAGGACTATACACGTCATACTTCAGAAGTCGGGAGAATGTCGATGAGACCTCGCGAAAGACGACGACGTGATCCTTGTTATCGAGATACAGTCTGCTGGTTGACCGACGGTATTTCAAACTGTCGGTATGGGTGAACATCTGGCCAAGGTATTTATAGTCGTAGCTGATGTCATCACATGAGCCATGCCCGTCGCACTCGGTATACCGGGTGTCTTTCACTTTTTTCTGGTATAACCGTTTCAGCTTGCTGTCGCTGACAGCATCCAGAAGTTTCGCACCGGGGGAACTGCTGTCTGGCGCACTCCCCAGAGAGGTCTGGTCCAAGGGACTGTAGAGGAGCTTGACCTCCCACGGGGGTACAGAAGGCATTAAAATGACCTTTTTATCGCTCATCTGCCCCAGGTTGCGGAATACCCCGTCTGAGCATTGATACCCGGTTAAACGCGACTCCGTCCGGCACAATGTCGCCAGGGCATCGTCGATCAGGTTAAAGGTGTCAGGGGAGTATTCGATCCGGTTGATGTCGCTGGCGCAGTGCCGTAAAGGAGCCTTGGGTACATAGGGTATCTTCTCACAGTTTTTCTGTTTCCAGTCGTCTTTTTTCCCGGCGATTAAGGTTGGCTTGAATGAATAGACGCCACCGTAGGTCAGGGTCTGGTTCTCCAGGTTGATAGACCGGATGTTCAGGGGCAGGAGACTTTTGCCATCCCCGCTCATCAAGGCATTGAGGGTCTGCTTGTTGGCCAGGAAGCTTTTGGGGTCCAGCTGGGCGTGGATCAGGTCAAAGATTTTGGCAGCCTCACCCGAAGCATCCTGCAACTTTTTGTAGGCCAGCTTTTTTAACTTCCTTTTATAGTTCTCCTGAAAAATACCCCTGACGTAGTGCATGATCCCGTCAATAAATGCCCCGACTGGCCCGAGGAACTCTGAAATGACGGAGACATAGGTATCCACCCACTCAAAGGTCACCATGGATTCCATGAGTTTCTTGACTTCCGGGTCCTCTTCGTTCTCGTACTCAATGAGGGTCAAGGTGAGACTGGCTCCCGGCACGGCGAGACCCAGTATGGGCACAAAACGACCGACTTTTTTACCCAGCCTGCCGACTTTTTTCAGACCGCCGGGCAACTTGCCCGACCCGGAAATATCGGGTAGCTTTGGTGGTTTCTGACCGGGGGGCAATGACGACCGGATGGCCGGGATGATTGTCTTGATCCCCTGTCGCCCGAGATTGATGATCTCAATCCCTTGCAATGCCACAGCCGTATAAAAAAGCGTCTGGCGCCCGGTATAAATCTGCTGTTGGGTGTCCGTCATATTCTGAGACGGGGGATTTTTGTAATGGTGTCCCACAGGGGAAAGCCCTGCTATCAGGTCGTAAAGGCCTATAAAAGACCTGAGCTTTTCCAGTCCGTTGGTGGAAGATTTTTTTCCTTTGACCCGGAATCCCTGACGACCCGTCCCCTGGAGAAAGCCCCGGAAGCGATCAAAGGCACCGGAGGTAAACCGGATGTTCTTACGGGTCAGGGTATCGGGTTCCATAAAGTCCATGCGCCAGCCACGGCCATCCCGACGAAGGGTATCCAGTTGGGGAGCCATGCTGTCGGCGAGTGAGTGCCGGGCTTTAATGTCCCCCAGGGCGGTATCAAACTCCAGCAGCCGCTGCCTGAATTCGGCTCGTTCAGAGGCCACACTTGAGAGGCTGTCTTCAGTCCGGGGCGGCACCGGAACCGAAAGGTGGCTGGGCGGCAAATAGCGGAGCGGGGGATTTGAATCCGATGGCCGGGGCGACCTCAGCACAGTCTTTTCGCCGGGAAGCAACCGGTACTCCGGTTGTCCGGTGCCCGGGGAGCGCAGCACAAGGCTTTCAATCGCCGGGCGGTCCTTCGGCATCAGATGCTGGATATCTTTCACCAGTCGTTTGAAAACCTGGGGGCTGCCACTTCTGGGTTCGACAATCAGCTTGCCGACCAGGGGTTTGCCATGGGTGGGCGAGCGGGTCATAAAGGTTTTCAGGGCGTTCAGGGCTGTGATTCCGCGGGACTGGTTGCTGCTGGCAAGATCGCTGACGGTCAGGGTGGCGATGTAGCGGTCCGGGGTAAAGTCGACCAGTGTCG
Organism: Endozoicomonas sp. ALD068; assembly: GCF_049310145.1. Lineage (NCBI taxonomy): Bacteria > Pseudomonadati > Pseudomonadota > Gammaproteobacteria > Oceanospirillales > Endozoicomonadaceae > Endozoicomonas > Endozoicomonas sp. ALD068. The sequence goes on along the minus strand of NZ_JBLYNU010000004.1, from coordinate 2,899,751 downwards.
TCAAAGCATGGGCAATCAGTCTGGCTGGCCGACCGAGAACGGTGACGCGGTTGCCGTCTCCCCCGGCGATGGCCGACTGAACCCGGCCATCGGGTGTGAGCAGCACATAACCGGCAGCGGGGGTAGCTTTCAGCAACAGGGGCTGACCACTCAGGGTGCCGTCTTTTATCTGCTGTTGAGCGCGGGTAAACGAGTCTTCGTTCAGGGCAATAACCGAGTGCATACCCCGGGTGTAAGCTAATGCGTCCTTGCCTTCCAGGCGACGATACCGGGTGAAAAAATTCTGCAGCCAGCGCTCATCTTCGTTGGCGGGTTTGATCAGGGCGATATCCGTTTTTTTCCTGTCGTTGCCAAGACGGAGCTGGGTTTTGAAGCCGGAAAGTAACCGGAGGGCATACTCCAGGTTTTTGCGTCGAGCATCGCAGCTGCCGGCACCGGCTGATCTTCGAGGCCTGCGACAAGCCCCTTGTGGCGGGACCGGGAGAACATGTACGTTGTCGAAATCATTTTTGAATTCTGCGTTAATTTCGGCGGCACCTTTCGGCGTTTCAATATCGACATTGTGAATATAGTATGAGCCTTTCTGTACTTGGTTTTTGATGTTTTCGAAGGCCTTGGCCTTTGCTTCATTACTTTTGAAGTGTTCTATCTCCCGCTCAAGCTGATTCATGTGATCATTGGTAAAACGTCTTTCATAGCGCGCAAGCCACTCAGTGTAAGAGGAAGATTGCATCGCCATTTGGAGTGTTTCTCTCAAACGCCTGGTTTCTGTTTCATGCGGATGAATGAAAGCAGCATTTTCAGTCGGCGGTTGCTGCACTAATCCAAAATAGATCGCTGCCTGGAAATCTGTGTAGTATGAGTATTTGCTGGCATCTTTTCTATTGTCGATAAACTCACGGCGGCCTGTGGAAGTGGGCACTCTGTTTTCGGATCCGGCAGAGGCAGAACCATCCCGGTGTCTGTCACCGGCATACATCATTTCGACAAGAGCTGCAGCTGAATCCGGCGCGAGTCTGGGATCGGTCGAACGCTGGGAATTCTCAGCGACTACGGATTCGAACAACTGATCTGCGAACATGGATTCGGAAATGTCAATGTTGGGTCTGCGAGTAAATTCATTATCAGGGTCAAGGGAGTCCAACCCGAACTTGGCTATGTAAGTAACGGTGTCGTCTTCATTCCGGGTAAAAACAATACGGTTGAGTTCAGGATCGGGCGCATCTCTTGAGGTTGACGGCCCGTTAGGATCACCACCGGTGGTTTGCCGTGGAACGCCTGCGGATAAGTATCCCCGAACTGCAACAGCTGAATTTGCATGGATACCTTTTTTAGCCAGCTCCCTCAGAACTTCAGGTATAACATAATCTCTCTGACCAGCAGCCAATACACCTTCAACATCTGGAATGTCTTGTGCGGAGTTATCAAAAGAGAATGCTATGTTTTGTACGGTGGTATTCTCAGGGATCACTTTACTTAAAACTGATAATAGCTTTTTCACTAAGAATCGGGAGTTGATGTGATTAACGGCACTCGACTCGGTACCAGAGAAATCAAGACTTCCAGTAATGAATACTTTAGTGTCTTCGCCAATATTTTTGAATGGTTTTCCTGCAATTATACTAAGTTCTTGCCTTTGCATTGCATCAGATTCAACAAAGTCGTACAGAACAGAGCTGCTATCTTGAATGCGGTAATTATTATAAAGTCTATAACACTTTCTCAAAGATTCTTCTATATTTTCCGGAATGTCATGAAGATTAATCATTATGAACTTGTCGTATGCTCGTTTGTACTTTGGTTCTGGCAGGTCAGAATCATTGCCATAAGAAATCGTGCTATAGAAGGGATTGTTCGCTAAGAAACCATTCTTCTCGGTAATTGAGCTAATTGCTCTGGCATGGGTCTTTTTTAATCTTTCAAAAGCGTCATAACCTAGACTGGCGAGAATCCGGTAGTCAAAATCCCCGTTATGATATGAAAGCTCTGTTAACATTATTGATACTTTAACGATTTCATCGCTGGAGACAGCAGCTTTATTTTTATAGAATTCCTTCAAAGTCTCCTGTAATTGTGGTATGCGTACTTGTTTGATTGTTTCATTTTTTTTAAATTTTTCTAAAAGCGTGTGGAAAAGTAAGGTTTCTTTAATTACTTTTTGGAGCAGTAGGTTATTTGGGAGAGCCTCCAACATTATTGGCTCGATTGAATCATTAAGGTATGAAGCTTCAGCCCTATTTTCAGAAAATAAAGCTCTACTGAAAAGTATTTTATGATGGGTGTATCCGTTTAGTCCAATAGAACTCAGTTTGTTAAATAGATCGCCAATACTGATTTCTTCTACGACTCTTTTAACTAGATTGAATGCTTCTTTTGGCAGTTTTATATCGTCTACCTTAAAATAATCTCCAGGATTAGGAATAATTCCATTTGCGTACATTTTTTGCAAAAGAGCACTTACCTTAGCTCTTTCTAGCGGCTCCCTGGCAATCCTGCCCCATCCCATTCCAGATATGCTCGTGAGCGAAACACCCCTTTTTTTAAAGGGCTCTTCGTTCAGTGATGGTAGCAGTCCTTTATCAATATATACCCCTCCATCAGAGAGTAAATGAGAAAACCCTATAGCTCTTGCGGCTACCAAAGTTTTTTTAAGACCTAAGGTGTATTTGATATACTCACTGTTTTCTCGTTCAAAATAAGACTCGGATTCTTCAACAACAGCCCTGCTAATGGAATTTTTAATTGTATTTAACACACGTTTGGTTTTATTCCATTGGTCAATAAACGACTTCTTTACACTGCCTGAAAAATCGGCTCTCATTATATCCAATCTTTCTACATCAACGTTTTCACCCATAAAAGTATCGATTTTTTGCCAGATGCTATGCCTCAACCTCACAATATCAAAGGGATAATCTGTTTCAGTAGTTTGTTGTATTCTCTCAGAAAACAGCAGCGAATATAGAATTCTTTTGTATATCAAGGTCTTGGGAGCCCAAACGTAGATTGTATGGCCTGGGTTCACTCTGTCCCATATTGTTAGCCAAATATGCTCCCAACCTTTAGCAGGACCGACAAGAGCAACATGAACCTTCTTGGGTATTGGGAAGTTTGCCATGATAACACCTGAAAGATTGATTTACATGGTTTTCAAAAGGGTTTTGATACTTGCTCTTTTCACCGGCGTGATCAGAGTATTTTAAATGCTTAAAAATTGCACCATGTAGTGTAGTTCGGAACTGGGATAATGACCTGCTTATCCGTTTTATAAAAAAAGTATGTCGTTTAATTAAGCGTGATCAGTCGCTGATAATCACCCATGACCTAACGTCGTTAAAGGTTGTGGTGTCGTCAAGTTCTGCATCATCCTCTGATTTTCCGACGTGATAAACGACGGGCTCTCGCTACTGTAATTGCCTGACAGGGCACTGAGGTCCTGAACCAGTCGCTGGTAGTGCTGGTAAAGTTCCGTATTATTCAGGCTTGTTCCTACTGGCCGCTCATTATCCGACCTTTTGTCGTCTTTATTGCCGCCTGCCAGGCTGCACAGGTAATTCACCAGTCGTTGCCCCCTGCGAATGATCCTGTTCAGATAGGTCACGGCTTCATTCTCTCCCCCGTCACTGATGTCCATGGCTGATTTACTGTCATTCCTGTTGATGACAGTCATGGGGTTCAGGCTGACTTGTCCACCTTTAAAGTGCAGGCTGGCCAGCACGTCCGGTTTCACCAGTGCCAGTGTCTGGTTGTTGCGGGTATTGATGATCCTGAAGGTTTGGCTCTCCAATGGCAGGGAAGCGTTGCTGCGGGTAAAGTTGCTGCTGCGGGTGAGATTGCTCTGCGCCTGCGGGTTACACTGGCTGAACGCCACCTGTTCCGGGGTCAGGTCGGTAAAGAACAGTGCGGTGCTGTTATCACCCGACAAACGTCGTAAATCCGCCTTAGACCCGGACGACAGTAGAACATAATGCTTGCCACGGCTGTCGATTGTGCGGGCTGGCCTGCACGCCCGCAGGTCATAGACGTCATTGCCAACACCGCCGACCAGCGGGCGGGTCCAGTCGAGAATGGCCTGCCACAGGCTGCTGTTGCCGGGCGTATCCAGCCTCCGGTTGTCACACTGGTCGCCCCGGTTTGCCAGCACTTCTGGCCGTGCTGCGATGTTGCCTGAGGTTCCCAGCAGCAGCAGGTCATGACCGCCCCATCCACGGAGTGACCACTGTCGGGCGTCGGCGCCAAGGTACAGAATATTACTGCGGCTATTGCCCCAGAGTCTCGCTGTCCTGTTACCGACGGCGGACGAGCTGATTACGGAGGGTAGAAACGGCCATGACTGGTAACCGCTGTCGGGTTTCGGCCCGCTCACCTGAACACTGCCCGGCTCCCAGCCCCACTGTCCTGTGCCGGTAATAAACACCTGACGTCTGACGTATGTGGCGTTCAGGGGTTCCAGTGTCAGTTTAATCCCGTCCATCGCCTGGTAGGTGACGATTTTTACCGGTTGGTCCTGCTGGATGTACAGGGGGTTGCTGGCTGTGGCGTTGATGAATCGGAGGCGTTCCTTCCTGACGAGGCTGCTCACCGTGAGTGGCAGGACGACCCCCTGACCTGAGTCCGTCACCCGTGCTGCCAGGTCGGATAATGACAGCTCAAGGTCATTGAACACCAGCGTTGTGGGTTGCAGGAACTGGTCGTGCTGTCTGGCCCAGACCTGCTGAATCTCGATCTCGGCATCGCCGGTGGTAAACCGGTTGGACAGCACCAGGTTCTGACCCCGGCGCCAGGCAAGGAAGAGGAAGGCCGATACATTCAGTTCAATGCGGGTTTGTGCCCTGTCGTGCTTGGTGATGCTTTCTTCAGCCAGGCCGGGATGGATGAGGATTCGGGCAAAAAATGACAAGTCTGTCTCATCCAGTTTAATCACGTCGGACCCACCCTGGCCCTCCACCATGATCCCGAACCGCTGTCGGGTACCGTTCCGGACAAAGGCCACCTGATGCTCTTGCTCTTGGTAGTAAGTGTCCAGCCGCAACGTTTCCAGTTTGATCTTGTCGGCTCCGGGGGTTCCTGACAGCAGCAGACCCTCGGCCATCACGGCGACCCTGCCAAAGGTGCCCAGTGATTGGTAACCCTTTTGGGTGACCCGGTACAGCGTCTGGTTGTTCTGGTTATAAACGACCGCGCTCGTTGACTTAGGGGACGAGAACTTCCGGGTGCTGCCAATCACTTGCTGAACACCGTGTTCCTTGCCAGGCAAACCGAACAACAGTCTCTGTTTACGGGGACTCTGGCCCCGGTAATCCATCCAGGCTACCTGGGTGGGGGAATAATCAGGGCGCAGCGTGAGGGCGATCAGTCCGATGTCAGCCCGCTGTCGTACGTCCGCTGGCAGAGAGCCCACGGTCTGGTTAAAATCCTGCCGGGTCCAGTAGACCAGCCTGCCGGTGGTGTTCCTGGGTCCCATCAGGCTGAGGTCCAGCGCCACCAGGGCCAGACGCTCACGGTTGGCCAGGTATTGAGCCTTCGGTGTCTTGATGCGCCATGCCCGGGCACCGAATTTCCACTGGTAGCTGCCCCTCAAGTCGGTGCGCTTAGGCAGGGTGTAACGGCAGGGAGGGGAGATCTGGTCATCGAACTCACTGGGCATCCCGGTCAGCGAAGCGGCGGCGGCCTCACCACAAAAGGGATGGCCTTTGGCGCCCTGATCAGGCTGTCGGAAAAACTCGAAAGCCTCCTCTTTGCGAGTGTCCGACAGCGCGAGCAGTTGGCCGTCGTCGTTCACCATGACTTCAAACTGGTCACGGGTGTTGGCTGCCAGCAGGGTGTCGCTGTCCGGGTAGTACCAGACGTCCAGTTGCCTGATCGCGCTGAACAGGGGGTGGTCGATGATTGCGGTGATGGGTCTCAGCGGCACCAGCCCCACCTTGGCCGAGAACCCCTCCCGGGCCCCATTCAGCCGGTCTCGCAGCAGACTCTTGAGCTCACGGATGAAAAAACGGGCACTGGTGGTGGTCCAGGTTGTACCGGGGTGTTCTATGGTCAGTTTGGCGAAGATCAGGTTGACTACCTTGCCCAGGTCCAGGCTGTCTATCACCACGCCAGATTGGGGGGTGAACTGGTGCACACTCAGGGTATCGTTCGACTTGGCGACGATCTGCCCGGTAGCTTCGACCTGCCAGTTCTTAAAAGGTCCTGACTCCACCGACAGGTTTTCGCTGACCACCCGGGTGTTGTCCCAGGCCTTGTCCGGTATCCACAGCCGGTAGTGACCGTTGGTATCGGCCAGAAGGCTGCCGGAGTGCGCCTGCACATGCCTGAAGACGCCGCCCCTGGCCATCTTTGCCTCTACTTTTGCCTTTTCCAGCGCTTGCTTCTCGCCTGCCGGGCGGATCAAATGGAAACCGGAGCTCAGCCGCTGGACATTCTTGGGGTTTTTTACGTCGGCGGTCAGGTAATACAGGTCTCCGGAGTGCTTGCTGAACAAAATGTAGTAAACTTTCTTGCCCCAAACCACCTTGTGGACCGGCAGGTGCTCTTCACTCAGTACTCTGCGGACACGCTCATCAATCGTCCGTAAGTGGCTTCCGTCGTTTTTATTATTCGGCACGTCGCCATCCAACAGGCTGCTCAGGAAGGCAAAATGGGTTCGGGTGGCATCGTCATAAAAACCGGCTCTAAGTATACGACGTTTGTTGTAGCTATCGACGACCCGCATGGAAATCAGTCCATGGTCAGATGCCGTTGTGCCGGATGCCGCTGCAGGTGGTACAGGAGGTTCGCTGAGCTGGCCATCCAGAGTTTCTGCCGCAATCAACTGGTGATTCAGCTGACCGGACGGGCTGGCCGTCAACAGGTAATAATAGGGGGCATCAAATACCAGCAATTGTGACTCATCTTTGTTCGGCACTATCTTAGAGACGTGGCGGCCAAACAAGCTGGCATTCAACTCATCAAAGTGCCTGATTTCCCGGGTCAGTACCTCCTTATTCTGGAATAACACCTTGCCGTTGGCGGAGTCAAAAAAATAGTAGCCGGTAGCCGGGTTCCCCTGGACCGGTTGCACCTTGGCAGCAATGAGCCGGATTTCCTGATGGTTAAGGGTATCGTACCAGATCTGGATCCGGTCTAACTTATGCCAGTCCGCTCTGGCCAGTCCCAGTTTGCCGGGGAAGCAGCGGTAAGGTTTCTTGAGATACTCATTAACCTGTCGGTCACAGTCCCGCTGGTGCTGTAACCAGGCCGGGTTCTGCCGATTATTGCTCCTGGGTAGTGGGTCAAGGGCACCGTTCATCGCCCACCGGTTCGGTATTTTGGGTGACCACCCGGATGTGGTTGTGGTCCACCGGTTCGGCGCTCCGGCCATACAGTGTTGACGGAGCTGAAATGAGGCGTCGCAGTCTTTCAGCTCCAGCGGCAGGAAACGCCTGGCCGCAGTGTAACGGCTCATGATTCTGTTCAGTTTCGATGCTCTTGACGGCCTGTCATTCAGTGTACCGGTGTCGTATAAGTGATGAATCACTTTGTCGTCCGGCAGCCACTCAAACTGTGCGTTGGGATCCTGTACCACAACTTTATACGAGGGGATGGGTTCGTGAGAGGGGGACGGCGCCGGATCAGGAAACCGGAAAAGGGTCTCACCCAGCCTGATGTCCCAGGTTGGGTTCCTGATCTGGCTCAGCGAGGAGCTACAGTTTTGTATCTGGTCATCCCGCTCGGTAATGCAGGCGTAGGGGCGCTTGCCGTCGTAGTTCAACACCCAGGTAGAGGCCGTCTGCCCCCGGGGGTGAATGCGGATAACATGGTCACCGTTGGACACCAGGACGTAGGTGTTGTCGGACCCTTTAGGACTGTACAGGTCATAATCCAGCAGCCAGGAGAATTCGTCTGAGACCCAGCGAAAGACGACGATGTGATCGTTTTTATCGAGATTCAGGCTGCTGGTTGATTGAAGGTACTCCTGGCCGCTTATATGAGTGAACGTCTTGCCAAGGTATTTATATGTGTAAGTCACTTTTTCTTTACACTTCTTAAAAAAGATGCTCACACACCGAGTGACTTTGGTGTCTTTCACCTTTTTCTGGTAAATCCGTTTCAGCTTATCATCGCTGACGGCATCGAGCAGCTGCGCACCGGGTGAACTGCCGTCCGGCGCACTCCCTTGAAAGTCCTGATCAATGTCAGTGTATTCGAGTGTGAGCTTCAACTCGGGTACGGCAGGCATTAAAATGATCTTTTTATCGCTCATCTGTCCCAGGTTGTGAAACACCCCGTTTGAGCATTGGTACGGGATTAAACGCGATTCCTTCCGGCACAATGTCTTCAGAGCATCGTTGATCAGGTTAAAGGGGGCCGGGGAGCGGTCGAGCCGGTTGGTATAGGTAGGGCATTCCAGGGTGTTGTGTGCTACATCGACCTTTTCCTTGCATTTCTTCCAATTCCAGTCGCCATTATCTTTGGCCACGAAGGTTATCCCGTGCGTATAGACGCCTCCGTAGGTCAGAGTCTTGTCCGCCAGGTTGATGGACTCGATGTTCAGGGGCAGGAGGTTTTTGCCGTCCTCGCTCACCAAAGCATTGAGGGTCTGGTTGTTGGCCAGAAAACTTTTGGGATCCAGTTGGGCGTGAATCGGGTTAAAGATGTGGGCCGCCTTGCCCGAGGCGTCCCGTAACTTTTTATAGGCCAGCTTGGCGAACTTTTCTTTATAATCCTCGGCAAAAATAGCCCTGACGTAGTGCATGAGACCGTCAACCGTAAACCCGAGCGGCCCGAGAAAGTCTGAAAAAATTGAGATACCCATGTCCACCGACTCAAAGATCACCATGGATTTCTTGAGTTCCTTGACTTCCGGGTCCTCTTCGTTCTCATAGTCAATCACGGTCAGGGTGAGACTGGTTATCGGCACACTGGAACCCACTAAAGGCAAAAAACGAGCGGCTTTTTTACCCAGCCTGCCGACTTTTTTCAGCCCACTGACCGGCTTTTTCAGCTCGGTACCGGGTAGCTTTGGCGCTGTCCGGTGGGTAGAAAATGGCTGCTTGAAGTTCGGGGTGAACAGTTTGAGTCCCTGTCGCCCGAGATCGATCATCTCAATCCCCTGCAAGGTGACCGCTGCATAAAAAACCACCTGACGCCCGGTATAAATCTGTCGTTCAGTGTCCGTCATATTCTGAGGCGGGGAGTTTTTGTAATGAAATCCTGCGGGGGCAATCCCGGTGACCAGGTCGAAAAGACCTATAACAGACCTGAGTTTATCCCAGCTGCCGGTGGCTCCTTTTTTTCCTTTGAGCCGCGATGGTGATGGACGACCCTTGCCCTGGAGAAAGCCCCGGAAGCGGTCAAAAGCTCCGGACGTAAACTGTATGTTCTTACGGGCCAGGGTATCGGGTTCTAAAAAGTCGATGCGCCAGCCACGGCCATCCCGACGAAGGGTATCGAGTTGGGGGATCATACTGTCGGGGAGAGAGTGCCGGGCTTTAATGTCCCCCAGGGCGGTGTCAAACTCCTGCAGCCGCTGCCTGAATTCGGCTCGTTCAGAGGCCAAACCTGAGAGTTTGTCTTTAGTCCGGGGCTGCTCCGGAACCGAAAGCTGGCTGGATGGCAAATACCGAATAAGGGCTTTTGAATCCGATGGCCGGGGTGACATCAGCACCGCCTTTTCGCCAGAAAAAAGCCGGTACTGCGGTTCTCCGGTGGCCGGGGAGCGCAGCACAAGGGTTTCGATCGCCGGGCGATCCTTCGGCATCTGGCGCTGGATATCCTTCACCAGTCGTTTGAAAACCTCGGGGCTGCGACTTCTGGGCTCGATAATCAGTTCGCCCACCAGGGGTTTGCCGTTGGTGGGTGAAAGGGCCACAAAGGTTTTCAGGGCGTTCAGGGCGGTGATTCCGCTTGACTGTTTGCTGCTGGCAAGATCGCTGACGGTCAGGCTGGCGATGTGGATGTCCGGGGTAAAGTAGGACAGTGTCGTCAAAGCATCGGCGATCAGTCTGGCTGGCCGACCGACAACGGTGACGCGGTTGCCGTCTCCCCCGGCGATGGCCGACTGAACCCGGCCATCGGGTGTGAGCAGCGCATAACTGCCGGAGGGGGTGGTTTTCAGCAACAGGGGTTGGCCACTCAAGGTCCCGTCTTTTATCTGCTGTTGAGCACGGGTAAACGAGTCTTCGTTCAGGGCAATGACCGAGTGCATGCCCCGGGTGTTAGCTAATGCGTCCCTGGCTTCGAGGCGACGATACCGGGTGAAAAAATTCTGCAGCCAGCGCACACCTTCGTTGGTGGGTTTGATCAGGGCAATATCGGTTTTTTTACCTTTGTTGTCTTTTTTGCCATCAAGATTGAGTTGGGTTTTGGGGCCGGAAAGTAACCGGAGCGCATACGCCAGCGCTTTGCGTCGAGCATCGCAGCTGCCGGTATTGGCTGATCTTCGGCGCCTGTTACAAGGCCCCGGTAGCTGGTTTGCGGGAAGCTCAATGTTGGGGAATTCATTTTTGTATATTGCCCTAACTGTGGCAGCACCCTTTTCAGTGAGGGGAGCGAAAGTGAAGATATCGAATGAATAGGTCTTTGCCTTTCTTTTGAAGGTTTCGAAGGCCACGACCTTCTCTTCTTCACCCTGATATTGGTTCATTTCCTGCCGAAGCTGGGTGATGTAGTTGAACTCGGGGAAACGCCTTTCATAGCGGTCAAGCCATTCGGTGTAGGAGGAAGATTCCTTCGCCATGTCGATTGTGTCTTCCAAACGACGCGTTTCTCTCCAATCCGGATGGAAGAAAGCAACTCTTCCAGGGGTTGAGTCTTTGTTTAATCCGAAAAAAATCGCATCTTTGAACTCAGATGCAAATAAGTATTTTTCAGCATCTCTTCTATAATCGACCTCATTGTGGACTGTGGAAGTGGGTACCCTGTTTTCCGGTCCGGCAGAGGCAGAGGCAGAGGCAGAGGCAGAGGCAGAGGCAGAGGCAGAGGCAGAACCATCCTGCTGCCTGTCACCGGCATACATTTTTTCGACCAGGGCTTTGGCTGACTCCTTTCCGAGTCTGGGGTCGCCCGAATCCTGCGAATCCTCAACGACTATGGATTCGAACAACTGATCTGCAAACATGGATTCGCGAGTGTCAAGGCCGGTTGTGGGATTAAACTCATTATCAGGGTCAAGCGAGCTCAACCCGAACTTGGCTATATACGTAACGGTGTCGTCTTTATTCCGGGTAAAAACAATACGGTTGAGTTCAGAATCGGGCGCATCTCTCGAGGTTGACGGCCTGTCAGGATCACCACCGGTAGTTTGCTGTGGAACGACTGCGGATAAGTATCCCCGAACTGCAACAGCTGAATTTGCATAGATACCTTTTTTAGCCAGCCCCCTCAGAACTTCAGGTATAACATAATCTCTCTGACCAGCATCCAAGACACCCTCAACACCTGGAATGTCTTGTGCGGAGTTATCAAAAGAGAATGCTATGTTTTGTACGGTGGTATTCTTGGGGATCGCTTCAATTAAAGCTGACAATAGCTTTTTCACTAAGAATTGGGAGTTGATGTGATTAACGGCACTCGACTCGGTACTAGAGAAATCAAGACTTCCAGTGATAAAAACTTTAGTGTCTACGCCAATATTTTTGAATGATTCTCCTGCCATCACTCTAAGTGCTTGCTTTTGCACTGCATCAGATTCAACAAATTCGTACAAAACAGCGCTGCCATCTTGAGTGCGTAACTTATTATAAAGTTCGTAAGACTTTCTCAAAGATTCTTCCCTATTCTCTGGAATCTTAAAAACATTAATCATTATTAACTTTTTGTATGGTCGCTTGCGCTCAAATTCTGGCAGGTCAAAATCATTGTCATAAGAATTCATGTAATAGAAGGGATTGTACTCTAAGAAATTTTGATCATAATTAACTGTGGTCCTTACTCCGGATTGGCTATTTTTTAATCTTTCAAAAGCGTCATAACCTATTTTAGCGAGAATCCTGTGTTCAAAATCCCCATTATGATATGAAAGCTCTGTTAACATCATTGCAACTTTATCGATGTCATCGCTAGAGATATAGAATGCTTTCAAAGACTCCTGTAACTTTGGTATACGCTCTTGCTTGCTTATTTCATTTTTTTTAAGGTTTTCTAAAACTCTGTGGAAATATATGGTTTCTTCCATTATTTTTCCGATCAAGCGGTTATTTGGGGCAGCTTCGAACATTATTGGCTTGATTGAATCACTAAGGTATGAAGCTGTAGGCCGACCTCTAGCCATAGTTTTACCGAAAAATACTTTATGAAAGGTAGCTTTCGATAGTGCACGATCACTTAGTTTTTTAAATAGTTTGTCAATACTGGTTTCTTTTACGACTCTTTGAATTCGATCGGAGTCTACTTTTGGCAGTTGTCGGTGTACCTTAAAATAAGGTCCAGGATCAGGAATAATTCCACTTTCAAACATTTTTATCAGAATAGCACGCACCTTAACTCTTTCTATCTCCTCCGTGTAAATAATCTTACCGCTGGTTCTCGGTATAAGATTTTTCGAAACACCCCCTTTTTTAAAGGTCTCATCGTCCAGTGATGGTAACAGTCCTTGATCAATATATACCCCTCCATCAGAGAATTGATGAGAAAACCCTATAGCTCTTTCGGCTATCACAGTTTTTTTAAGGCTTAAGGTGTACTTGATATATTCACTGTGTGTTTTTTCAAATTCAAACTCTAATTCGTTAACAGAAACCGTGCCAATTTCATTTCGGATTTGATTTAACAGATCGTTGGTTTTATTCCATTGGGTGGTAAACGACATCTTTACACTGTCTGAAAAATGGGATTTCATTATATCCAATCTTTCTACATCATCGTTTTTCCCCATAAAAGTATCGATTTTTTGCCAGATGCTATGCCTCAACCGCGCAATATCAATGGGATAATCTGTTTCAATAATTTGTTGTATTCTCTCAGAAAACAGCAACGAATATAGAATTCTTTTGTATCTCAAAGCTTTGGGAGACCATACATGGATTGTATGGTCCGGGTTCAAGCTGGCCCATATTTTTAGCCAAATAGACTCCCAACCTTCGACAGGACCGACAATAGCAACATGAACATCCTTGGGTACAGCTGGCATGATAACACCTCATGGATTGATCTAGATGGCTTTCAGAAGGGTTGTGATATCAGAAGGGTTGTGATACTTGTCTTTTCACCGGCGTGGTCGGAGGACTCAGCCCTGACCCATCATCGTTAAATTTAGCGGATTCGTCAGGTTCTGCGCCATTCTTTGGCTTACCGATGGAATAAACGATGGGCTCTCGCCACTGCGATTGCCTGAAAGGGTGTTTCTTTCCTGAACCAAACGCTGGTATTGCCGGTTCAGTTCCGTGTTATTCAGGTTCGCCACCATGGGTCGCTCACTCTCGGCTTCACCTGTGTCAGCGTCGTCTTTCTTAGCTACGGTCAGACTGCCCAGATTCAACAGCTGTTTCCCCCTGCCAATGATCCTGTTCAGTAAGGACTGGGTTCCGTTGCCCCCACCCTCAGCGGCCAAAGTTGCCTCTGGGATGCTTTCATTCAGTGAGCGGCTGCCATTTGACTGTAGGGTATCTACTTTCGCCAGCACCTCGCTCATGCTGAGCACCCGGTTATTGACGATCAGGCGCTCAACGGTATCGCCTTCCTGGCTGAAAAAGTTTTGCACCCGAAGGCTCTGGGTGGCATTGAGCGGATGGCTGCTATTGTCGCTGATTTTCAACCGGTTCTTATTCGACAAGACAGTCAGGATCAGATCCTCGTCCGACTTTTGATAGCCCAATGTCTGGCAATCATGGGTATTAATTTCGAGCTGGTCAGCGGTGCCCGTGGCGTTTGCCAGAAGCCATTGGCCGTTATCCATGTCATCGCCAGAGAAACGGTAAGTAGTGCTTTTTTCGTCGATTTCATACTGATGTCCGGGGATGGTTTGCTCTGAAAGTGAATAACCAGACTCGAGTCGTCGACCGATCCTTTCCCTGTCATCCAGAATGCCGTCATCCAGTTCCAGGCTGTCTGGCCAGCCATTGGCGTAGATACGGTCAGGGTCCTGCCAGGTGCCTATTCTCACCAGGGGGTCGGCACCGGACGCCATCATTTTTATCCCTTCAGGCGACGGGAGACGCTGGTTGATGATGAGTTTGTCAGCGGCATAACAGTTCAGCGCCCGAATTTTCCTGGCTGGCTTGAAAGCCTGGGTTGCCAAAGCAATCTGACCATTTCGGTAGATAGTTAGAAAACCACTGTCATTTATTGTCATGGCCAGATGCAGGCGGGGGGAGGTAAAAAATGGCCTGACCCTTCGATGAAAGAACCTGGCACCCTCCGTTACCCTGACCTCCAGCCTCCCGGGTTTCAGGCTCAGGCTGATGGCATCAGAGCCGTCAGGCCCGGCAAAATGAATCAGCGTGCTCCCGGCCCGTGTTCCTCTGCCCAGCGGCAGGCCCTGGCGAATCCAGGCTGCCAGGATAAAACTGCCGCCGGTGACCGGAGGGGGCATCAAGCGGGATAAGCCGGCTGGGCAACCAGTCTGGTCATTGCTGTCAGGCGCATTACGCAGAGCCAGCGAACGCCAGCTTGCTGCCTGCAAATCCGTGAGGCTGACACCAACCATTCGAACACGGTTAAACGAAAAGGGAGCAAAAAACAGCTTCACGGCGCGGTTTTCCCAGCCGCTTTCCCTGCCACTATCCCTGCCACTATCCTTTAAACCCCCCAGCTCCAGACTGACAAGGTTATTGCCAGGACCGGGGTGAACACTGGCACCACTGCTTTTGAGGTGGAAAATATCATTTCCCGACTCCCCGAACAGCCCAGCCCCCGGCTTGACAGCACCCGAGAAGAAAAACACGTCATCACCTGGCCCGCCATGCACCGGTGCGGTGATATTGCCAAGCTGATAAGTGCTATCCAGTCGTTTATCCACAGTCAGCTTGGCGTGATAGTAATCTCGAAGGTTTTTGCCGCTCAGCAGCCTGCTTTCGTTGTTGGCCGGAGCAATTATTGTCAGGCGCCAGATATGCCGTTCCAGGCTGTTGATAAAGTGCCCGGTGACCAGGCTGCCATCCTCACGCACACACTGGGGAACGTGCCCTAAATCGATGCTGAAAAAGAAATGTCCGTCGTTGTCCACTTCCAGATGGGTATAATTTCCAGTCAGTCGCCAGTCCAGCTTTTCAGGTTGGACTCCGTGCAATATCAGGCTATTTCCGTTGTCCCGGTCGACGATCCGGGTGCCATTGGCCTGTGGATAAATAACGTAAATATCCGGGCCCAGGTTGCCGGAAAGCAGGTCAGGCCCCAGGTTCGCCACCATCCGGTCAGCCTCCCGGCTGCCATAATGCCTGTTGTATCCAGTTCCCCCTATGGTGGAGGTGATTGAACTGTTGCTCTTGATGCGGGGAGAGGAAATTCTGAAAGTATCATTGCCACCTCCGCCATCGACGACAATCCCGGCAAGGGCCGGAATGTTGAAAATATCGCCGGAATCGGGGCCCTTGAAAATCTCAAAATTACTGATAGCTTTCGACCATGTTTCGAAAATGCCCTTGGATTTGGATTTGGTTTTGGTTTTGGGTTTGGGTTTGGGTTTGGGTTTGGGCGACCTTTCCGTAAAAGACATATGACCTTTGACGTTTTTATCAGGAGGGCAGGATCCCGAATCGCTTGCATAACAGGCAAAGCTCACTGCTTTTTTTCTTAAAGACAGATTGAGCCGGACAAAATGCGGCTCGATGGTCATCTGGCTGAAATCTATCGTGTCGGTGCCCGGACCACCGTTTAAATGGGTGACCTTCGGCTGCTTCAGAAGAAAAAGGTAGTCATCTCCTCCCCTGCCATTAAAACTGTACAGAGAACCTCTGGACACATAAATGTTATCTTTATCATCACCGGAAAGTTTTATCTTGCCCTTCCCTGAGTCTTCCAGGACAAAGTTCTTGATCGTTAAACTCCTTTCCAGGTCAACAACTACACGATGGCTGTCGGGCAAATCAAAGAGCAGGGTATTGGCACCGCTGCCGCCGTCCAGCGAGGTACCATTTTGCCAACGGGCGTTAACAATGACCCGGTCGTCTCCGTCCCCCATGTGCACCTTGTCCAAACCACCCCCGGTGCTGAAAATATCCGTACCATTGCTGCCATAGTAGGAATCATCTCCCGAGGTCCCGGCAATCTGGACGATCCCATTGAATACGGTCTGGTGATAACGCCAGCTGCCTGTTTCCGTATTTCGCCATCGGGTCTGTGCGATCCCCTGGGTGACATTGACGGTCATGCCATCCAGTTCATATATTGTGGCAACCTTGAAGGTAAGAACCCTGATGTCTTGCCGCAGGCGCCGGATCCCATAAAGTAAGGAAGACTTGTCGTGTATTAGCTGATTATGTCCTTCCCTGCCAGCCATAACAGTGGTATCGCCCATGCCGACAATAAACTGGTTGTTGCCTCCCATATCCTGCAAAATGTCGCGCCCTCCCTTGCCAAGCAATATATTATCTGTGGAGGGATTGCCTGTTAGCCGATCATTGCCCGGACCACCGATAATGATGGGAACGCCAGAGTGTGAGTCTGAAGACAAGTCAAGCTGGACATCCGGTATAGTCATAGAGCTGTTGTACAGTCTGGTGGCTCCGCATAGCTTGATGAGCCCCATTGTCCTCTGAAAGGTATGACGCACCTCCAGCATGCCCAGGCCAGCCTCCATTGGCTGACCGGGGAACAGTTCGTGCCATTGTTTTGAGTACTGTTCTTTTCCTGATATCTGGTGACGGCCATAATGTTGTCTGCTGCCGTCTGCATCGGTTTTAACCAATTGTAAAGTCAGTGTGTGCTTTGCCGGGACAGAGAAAACCATCTCCTTGCCCTTGTCGAACGTGGCATGCACCTTCTGGGCGGGGGCTAAGCCTTCAAAGAGCACCTGCTGTTGGTTCGGCTTCAGGGTCAGCCTGCGTAGAAGACCACTGCGCTGGCTGCAACTGGAAGAGTCGAAACGAATCTCAATCCCCAGCCTGAGATTATTGCTTTCCTCACTGCTAATGCGGTGCAAACCGGCACCCAGGTTTTTTCCTTCATTGGCAAGACTCTCCAACTCAGTCTCGTCAGGCCACTGCTTGCGACGGAATTCACCTAAAGGTTTTCCGGGGTAGCGATTCAAAAATGCCAGCATCTGTGCTCTGGAAAAGGTATGGGTGTCCACTTTCCTGGTGACCTTGCAAGCACCTTTTCTTGAATCAAAATCGGTCAGGGTAGTGTTTTTCAGTTTCATCACATCCCCGGCTATGTACCTCCAGTGGTCCGTATCCGTATCCAAATCCTTCCGGTACCAGTGGGTATTAAATTGCTTGACTGTGACCGGCGGGATGTCGGGGGTGTTAAAGTCCAGGGTGACGTTAGCATTGGGTTTCTGTTTGCTGAAAACCAGGTCCATGCGCTCGCTGAACGGGTTGACAGTCAGGCTGGCCAGCTGTCCGTGCTGCCGGGTGCAGCGGTCACTAAATCGTCCCCAGCGGATAACCAGAACTGGCCATTTTCCTGTCGAAGGTTCCTGAGGTTTGTGGACATAAAATTTTTGGTTAACAAGGTTGTTGCCACTCACCCTGATTGAGTCGGCATGAATGCCCGTGTAAACCTCGTGTTGACCATCACCCAGTATCACGGAGTTAAAACCGATTCTCAGCCAGATGGATGTCTTTCCGCCTTGAGTGATAACCGTGTCGTTGCCAGCTCCGACATCCAGGGTATTGGTGCCACCGGTGGCCATAAAAACCGTATTCTCGGAGTTGCCTTTGATCTTGTCGTTATGGGGGGAGTCTTGTATGACCTCGACACCGGTCACCACCTCCCCCTTCGACCGATCCCGGTTGGTCATATCCAGCCAGAGATCTTTTTTTCGAACCACGTAGGAAATAGTGTCTGTGCCGGGGCCGCCGTCCACCTTATTTTGATCGCTCAATACCGCCCGGTCATTGCCCTCTCCCAGTTTTATTGTGTCTGTGCCATTGCTGGCATAGACAAAATCGTCACCACCTCGCGTATTCACTATGTTGTTGCTATTTTTATCGCCCCTGAGATAAATGTTATCGCGCTGTTCGGTTCCGTAGACTTCCGAGCCGTCTTCGGAACCCAACAGATGCTCCATACCATCAACAGAGCCCCCGGTTACCAAGCTGTCCAGGAGGGTGGCGAAGAATTTGACAGCCTTATTAGTTTTGCTGGCCTCGAGCAGGCTGTTCTCTTTGAAAAACAACAGGGAGCGGTCAGTTTTCATCACGAAAACGCCTTTGAGCGAAAAATAGAGGTGGACTTGCTCTCGCGCGCTGCCGTACTGAACTTTGCCGAGGTAAAAGTAAGAACCTGTACCGTAAATATCAGAAATTCGACTGACGCCCAGGTGACCGGCGAAAGGTGTAACCTGCTCCATCAATGCCTTAGTCACCGATGACTGACCGCCAGGCCCTACACCAAACACACCGAAAAAGGATTTATCTGTTTCCTTTTCCTCGCCATCCGGATGGGTGCGCTTCAACTTCTGAAACTCAAGATAATCAGAAAAACGGTTACCCCAGACTCTGTTTTTCAAGTTAACCCAGAGTAATGGCTTAGAGTAACCATGAGCGTAGCGACGCGTGTCATGAATGGGACCGGATGGATGGCCATCAATCCTGAAGGTATTACGACCAATAGTGTACTGAGCCGTGAGATTACCTTTTGGCATCTGGCTGACCACAGAAAATGAGAACCTGGGCAGGACAAGCGTATCATTTCCGGGTCCGCCAAAAAGGTGTGCATAACCTAACCCCGGCGAAAGGCGGTCATTACCTGTTCCACCGTGCTGGTAGACTGCGCCGAGCTTGTCAATGAGCTGGTCATCGCCCGAGTCGCCATACTGGGATTTGCCGAAATAAATCTGATCGTTCCCCGGCCCGCCATAGCCAATGCCACCGATCTTTGACAGGTAGAGGGTGTCGTCCCCGTATCCCCCGTAAGCCTTACCTGTGTGCCCAATCCAGATAACATCATTGCCACTGCCCCCGTAACCTGTACCTGACTTTTCAATCCGGATAATGTCATTGCCACTGTCCCCGTAAGCCTTACCTGACTTTTCAATCCGGATATCGTCATCGCCACTGTCCCCGTAAGCTTCGCCTGACTCTTCAACCCGGATAATGTCATTGCCACTGCCCCCTGCTGCTCTGCCTTTTTTGACAATCAGCAAGTCGTTGCCCGGACCGCCATAAAGCTCACCCAGGTCAGTGATCAGGGTGTCATTGCCACCCAAACCAAAAAATCTCTTGTATCCTTTCCTGCCCTCTATATAGTCCGACAGGTACGTCCCTGACCCGGATCGCCTTACGTTTTGCCTGTCAACAATGGCATACCATTTGTCTTTGTCGAAATCATCCAGAAGAAACCACATAGTGGAGAACCTCAATGTCTCGAGGTTCTCGTCATACTTACTCTGGTCAAGATAATTACTGGCATCGTCGAACAGCATAAACCGCCTGTAGCCTGCTTTCTCAAAGTGCTCCATCTGCTGATCAAGCTGTCCATTGAATTGCGGGCTCTCCAATAAAGCGTTGAAATCCTCCTGGGCGGTGGGGGGCGGCATAATGGCCTGCAGGGCCGTTTGCACGAAACCTAACAGCATACTGATCAGGTCCACAACAAGACCCAGCTTTGGAAAGATGAAGTCCAGCGCCATACTCAGGACATCAAGGCCAATGGTAATGACATCCAGGGCTGCCATGGCACCATAAATGGCCGCCCGTTTATAGCTGCCAGCCTTTCTTGCCGCGTGGGCGTTTGCGGCATTAGCGGCCAGTGAAAGCGTACCAACTTCAAGAGAAAGGAGACCGCCTATAACGGGTAAAGTCCTGGCCACATTTCGTGACGCTTTCGGACCCAGCTTTAACGCGACGCCCAGGGCACCTGCCGGATTGTTGGTCTTGACAAGGGTTTTGCTCAGCGCCCAGTTGGCGCTCATGGTAAGACCGTAGACCGAGTTGGTGATGCCCAGGCTCGCACTCGCATAGGCCGAGTTCCTGGCATCAGGAGGCATCGAGTCGCCGTATTTTTCCAGGTTATTCAGTGTCACCGAAGCCAGGGCAAGGCCAGCGACGGCATTCCCTGCACCAACAACCATCCTGCCCGTATTAAATTTTGTACTGCGATCCAGCACGTCCAGCGTGCGCATGAACTTCCCTTGCAAGCTTTTCGACCCACCGCCTGACTTGCTGCCATCCGGGCTATCAGGCTCGAAGCTATCCCCGCCGGTATGGTCTTCACGAAGCTTAAGGCTCTCCACAAATTCCGGGCTTGCAAGCAGCTGTTGCTTTACATAGCGGGTGTCGTCGGGACTGTAGCCCGAATCATCGAGCAAGGTGACCACCCGATCAATGATTTGCTCCGGTTTCAGCCCCTGCCTTTGCGCCAGTGTTTGTCGTATGAGCTCAAGAAGCTCCTTGCGGAACGCCGGGCTGTCCATAATGTCTTCGGTGACCACCGCCGCAAAACGTCCCTGTTCCAGCAGCAGGAAGGCGTCTGCCAGCAACCCCTTGTCACCGGCACTCTGCCTGGTATGGATGAAGTGATCACTGGCCTCAATGACATCCAGATGCCCGCTGACCCTGTCTATCAGTGCCATCGCGGTCCTGATCGGTCCGGAACCATCGCACAGAACACAGTCTGCATCGGGCAGTCTTGCTGCCTGACCGTCTGGCAAACCAGCCTTGTCCAGTGCCTGCAAGGTTCTCCGGAAATCGCGGCCGGTGATATCAACCAGCTCAGCCATCTGGCCAAAATCAATATCACGCCTGAGTGCGGCAACGCCGTCGGCCACGTTCTGGCGAATCTTTCTGGCCAGAAGTCGGGCTCCGGAAAAATTCTCCCGCTTCAGCCTGTCCGCCAGCCCGATAAAGCTGGTCAGACGTTCCAGCAGGCCGGAGAGTGCCAGCTTGCCTTCCTTAACCGTGAACTCACTGACCAGCGACTCTGGTGACAGGCTTTCCACACCCTCTGGCAATCGGATTCGCTTCTGATGCAGGGCCAGGAATGTTTTTGCCTGATCCTCCGGTTTCTGGGCTTCCCGTGCCTGCAGCAGAGCCATTGCTGCGGCGGCGGTCAGCGGGCTGTCAGCGTCACCATTGCCCAGCACCAGTGTGCCTTGGGCAGGCATCAGGTAGGAGGCATCGGCGGTGATTGAGGGGTCGGTCAGCACCCGAATATTCAGGTCGCCAGAGGTCAGTGAAAATTCCTTTTTCCCGGTCAGGTTCAGCAGCCCGTTGAGCCGCTGATAAAGCCCGGTAGAAATCGTTTCAGGCAGAGAACCCAGGGCGCTGACCTCTGCCGCAAGTAACTTCCCGGCGATGGTTTCAGCCAGACCTGCCGGGATGGCTGACTGCCGGGCATAGTGCAGGAAACCATCAGCAAACTGCTGCCGGGTGACATGGTCCATCTTGTCAATAACGCCATTGACTTGGCCGGTCATGTTAATGTCCTTCAGTTCACTAAAAGCCTCATAATGGCGTGCCAGCTGTGACAGGTAAGCCTGAGTGGCTGCAGCGTTTTTGCCCGGATTAAGAGGCCGCCGTAACAGCCTCTTCAGGCCATCCTGTGACTGGAGTGACATAAGCGAGAAAGGATTGCCCGGGCCCGCCGGAGTTATTTTCATATAACGCCTTTTACCATCCGCCATAACCGCATAACGAGGGCTGCTGGCGAAGGTTTCAATGATCTGATCCTGCCCCGCTATAGCCTGCACAGACGTGGGCTCTTTACCCTGGGCGTCCGGTTGTTGATTAACAGGCAACTGGAACGGCCTTCCGACGCGCCGTCGCAGTGCTACCGCCTCATGGAATACGGTGTCCACATCTTGCTTCAGATTGGCCAGCAGGCCAGTGTCAAAAGACTTCCAGCCGAGTCCCCGGGCAACAAAAGTGCAGGCTTTTTCCAATGCGACGAGAGTGGATATCCTCGGACTCTCTGGCGTATTTATCTCCAACCAAAGATCAACGTACATCAGTTTTGCGATGTCATCGATATCGCCGTCAGGCAGTATGGTCGTTACCGCATCGGTCACTCCCAAGCGTATCCGGCTGGCTGGCTGGCCGGTGTCACCCAGAACCTGCTCCATCTTCCAGTAGATAAAATGAACCAGCAGTGACTTCAGGTAAGTGCTGGCAACGACTTTTAGTCTGAAATGCTTTTTAGCGACCTCTATCTGTTGGGACAGGAAATTTTCTGCCGCCGCCCGACTTAACCCCAGCAGTCTGGCGTCGAGCAGGGATTCTATACCGGAACCAACGCTCCAGAAGGCCCGGTAATCCACGTTGACCAGCTCAGAGGTGAAGGGCAAGGCCTTGTAGGAGGCAATGGTATTATCAGAGCCATCTGGAACCAGGGGCGCTGAGGATTGTTTATCATTGACAACCTCGTTGAAAAGTTTTTTCTCACGGTCACTGGCTGTAATTTCCCCTTTAGCAAGGCTATCCCTTATTGCCTGAATCCTGGTCTTGTCATGCAACTCTAAATACGCCAATGCCCGGCGATAATCGGCTTTCGTACCTTTGGCTAACAGCAGGTTATGATGGCCTGCGACCAGTTGCCGATAGAGGCTTGTGCCTGAAGGGGGGTCAACCGCCAGAGTCAGTGCGTATTGACGGGTCAGTCCCAAGGGACGCGACTCCTTGTCAGGCAGTGTCGCGGTGTTGATCCCGAACTGCTGGCGCACCTGCTGGCGCAAGGCTGTCAGCGACCCTCCACCACCTTCAAGTGCCTTCAACAGACTGGCACCCACCAGGTTGGTCAGGGTTTCCCGGAAAATAAATGGCCTGTTCCTGTTCTTCGTGCCCAGCAATAACAGGGCGTGGGCACTGTTTTCCTCACTCACCTCGACACGACTGTCCACCAACGGCCAGAGCGGCCTGGGGCTGATTTTTATTTTAAAAGGGCTAATATCGGCAATGCCTGCATCCCTGACGGGTTGCACCAGCGCCTGAAGAAGCTGCGATAGACGAGGCTCCCCCATCCCCCGGGCAATGAATTGAATGTCGTTCTGTAATTGCTCTTTGCCAATACTGCCCTTCCGTTGCAGCTTGCGATAAAACTCCATGTGGACAACCAGCCTGATCGGCAAAAGACGGTCTGGCCAGCCATCAGGAAGCTGGAGGCGAAAGACCTGCTTGCGGTCGCCTTCGCTGTGAGTCAGGGTGTAGCCGGGCCCCCGGTTGGAAAAAGCCAGGTCATCCCGGCGACCCAGCGTGAACGTTTTTTGCCCGTCCTTGGTTTGAACCTGAGCCTGGTAACGGCCCAACCCGGTATCGAGGGTGAAAGCCGGGCGCTCCCAGCCAGGTCCCGGAAGCGGTGGCGGATTTTTTTGCAGGAGATCAAGCCATTTATTGGCCCGCAGGGCATCCGCCCGCAACCTGGCTGGGTCTGTGGGTTCCAGCCCCCTGAGCCGCCGGTGAAAAAAATACTCCGCCAGCAGCGACTCACCGTCGGTCAGGGATGGCTTGTTGAGCAAATCAACAAGGGTGTCATCCAGGTTGTTGGTCTGCTGTGGGGACAGTGATAACAGAGTACGCTTGATCGCGTCCCGGTAATAGTCCGGGTCGGTAACTGCTGGAGCCCAACCAAGCTCGGTCCTTAAAGCAGCGACAGCCTGCGGGCTGTCAGGTGACTCCTGTCTCAACAGGGCCAGCAAACCGCTAAGCTCATCGCCTGCCGGAGCGGACAGGGGGCCGTTCTGGCTTTCAATAGCAATGAGAGGCTGATCATTCAGCCGGGTGACCGGTTGCCGCCCGGTGCTGGTCAGGGCAAGGGTTTTTCGGTTACCAGTGGTGACCGGTACATTGCCGCGGGAATCCGCAGCGAGGGGAAGTTGTCCGGGCTCGGCCCATTCCTTGCGCACGGCCTGTGCGTCCGTAAGAACCGCCTCTGCACGGCTTAGCCAGTGCAATAATCCCTGTTGTTCTGCCGCTGTGAAGGCGATGCCCCGTCGGTCTTTCAGAGCATCGGTCAACACCTCTTCAAGCTGCCCGGCGAGGTTGTTGATCCCGGCCAGTGCTTTCAGCTCACTGTCATCAAGCACGGCTGTGACCACGTCCGCCGGATCAGCCAGCAGTGCGGGCTGCGATGTCACCATGCGCTGACTGACCAGCCCACTCCAGGCCAGCTGCGTTAACAGTGAGCGAAGGTTTCTCAGCCCTGCACGACCAGCGTCGGATAACCGGTCAACCCGTTGGTTGCAATAATACTGAACCCGCTGAAACAGTCGACGGGTTTCCATATCCCCTATCAGCCGGGCAAAGCCGGACAGAGGCTCAGCAATGGCTTGATAGGCAATGCGGACCCGATGGCGGTTTTTCACAGTCGTTATCCCGCCCGCTGAGGTGACCTCCTGAACAGGGGTATGGGCTGATGCCGTGGCCAGCACGGGCAGCAGGTCGTACTGCTTACGAAGCTGGTTTTCCAGTTGCAGCAGCGTCCGGGCACTGGTGATTTTGGCCCCCTGCAACCAGGTCATGGCGATGGCTGGTGAGTTCACCTGATCAGTACTGACCAGTGCTGCCCGACACAAATCCTTCAGGACCGAGGCCAGTGCTCCCAGGTAATTACTGGTGGAGTGGCGTTGCCCGGTCAACACCGCCGGGTCAACCTTCAGCACCACAAGCCGGTTGCCACTGGTGTCCCCGCTGTCCCCGGGACGATAGGGTATCACCCGGTCAGCAAGAGCCTGTTTGCCAAACCTGATCACCAGCCTGAGAGGGGCAGGGGGCTTCATACCGGGCAGCAGCTGACTGTCCAGCTCGGTCATAGTGGCGGGTTTGATGAAACTGTCAGGGAACCCCAGGGCATTGACCAGACGCTGTCCTGCGGAGCTGGCAACAAAGACTCTCAGTTCTGACAAGAGCCGTTCGGCCTGATTCGCCAGTTTCTGGCCGGGACGGTAGTCGGCAGGAAGGATCACGGCTATCCTGTCGTCTGTGCCCGTCAGCGTCCGTAGCTCGGAACTGCTCGCTGACAGCCAGTGGCGGGCGGCGGCTAACTGATCCTTCAGCGATTCCCTCGGGTTGAGTTTGAACAGCCCGTTTGTCCCTGCGGCGGCGTCGTCCAGTTTCACACCATAAATCGTCTTTCCATGGTCGTTTTTTTCCAGCACCGGAATAAGGGTTTTACTGTTACTGTCGTACGACGCTAACAGCTTATCTCCGGATTGCAAACTCACTGCCCGGTAGTGACCGTCAGCTTCCGAAATCAGCTGATAAACCTTGCCATCGGAACGCCTGACCGCCACGGACGTGGTGGCCAATGTTGCGTCCGAAAACACCCGCTCAGCTGGGGAGTCGTTGCTATCGTGGATGCTGTCATAGACGGAAGCCTGGCCCAGGGGGGTGGCAGTAATATCCTTGTCTGAGCGCCTGAGCACCTGGTACAGCTCATCGTTGTGGTTAAGGAACTCAACTTTGTAATAAGGTTTGTTGGTATCGGTGTAACTGATATCCGTGCTGTCAATGTCCAAAAAGGGGCGGTCCGCCAGATTTCCTGCTGATAGCAGGCGAGTACTGCACCCGTCGACCCCACGTCGGCAGCGTTTGTTGTCTTGCGCCTCAGGGTCTTCGATGACAACCACTGACTCTCTGTCGCTGTCGTCGCCGCTGCCAGACTCAACCAGCCGGTAGGTCGATGACTTAAACCCGTCAGCATCGGTTACCTGGGCTTGCGAATCGAACGTTGTTTTAAGTGTGTCTATGTAGTCAATCAGTTCCCACTGCTGAGGGGCCTGGTGAGTCAGGGCACCCTTCAGAAATTTGATCTGCCTGGGAGTGAAAGCCTCCCTGAACAGGACTCTGTCACCATCAGGCAGGTTGCGGTCAAACTCATACAGCGCCTCGGCAAAGGTTTGAACAGCCGGGTTATCCTGGTCCCCCTGAATTTGGTCAAAGAGCTGTTCAAGGCCCAATGAAATTGATCCAGGCTTCTGATCGAACAGCCATTTTAGCGTCCGTTTCACGCCTTCCTGACTGACGGATCCAGCATAAAGTTTTGGTAAATCCGGGCTGTTGTCTCTCGGAAGGGTATTATCCAGGTGCCGCGCCGCAGGCAGGGAATCCCATCGCTGGACAGAATCAAAATCAACAGTGTCGCCCAGTTGACGCAGTCGCTCCGCCTCCTCTGGCCAGACCGACTGGAACAGACTGGCATCAACAGCCTCTACACTCTTGGCCAGACCCATGGCGTAGAACCGGCCAACCACTTCGTTAAAGAATCTGTAACTCTGCAAAGGGTTATCCTTCATCCCAAACTCAATCGTTACAGCGGCATCCCCGACCTGCAACCGGGACTTCTGCAGGGGAATATGGGGATTTAACTGCCAGTGGAGAGGCCGGCCCGCACTCAGGTCAAGCGCCCCCCCCTCCTGAAGTCGTTGGCGATAGATTTCCGGTCCAAAGTCACTGAACGTTTTAATAAGCCACTGGACATCATGCTGGTAACGGTCGGGATGCAGCTGTCTATCCTGCATCGCTTGCCGGTAGAGTCTGACGCTGTTGTGCGTATCCAGAAACGACCCTGGAAACTGGCTGCTGTATGAACTGGCGAGCATTAGCAGCCCTTGCGGATACGGCTTGAGTGATGGCTCTCCAGTCACCGGCTCCGGGGAGTCGGCCAGCACAGGTATGATCCCCTCGTCAGTCTCCAGCCTGAAGCCATGACTTCCGTCTTCGGGTAATGTCACACGCCTGATGCGAAACGCCGGCGGTGTCCCGTCCTGATCATCCTGACTGATCTGCTGATTCACTTCCGACAGCTGGATTCGGGTAAGGGCAAGGGCCAGCTGCTTGATACTGTCCTCTGGATACTGCAAGCGATATTGACCCAGCGCCACCACTACTGCGGAACGCTGCAATTGGGGCAATGAAGAGAAGTACTCCAAAAACTGCGGCCAGTCGGCTTTACCCACCCCGGACATCGCCAATTCAAGAAACGCACGGGTAACCTCTGGATCACTGCCCAGCCAGTCCGGTTTCAAAGCCAATCGGAGCTGGCTCCGGAGGTTATCGGGGGGGGCCGGGTTTCGGAGCAACAGGCGTTTGACCATGCCGCTTTGACCCGGCAAGGCCAGGTCCAGAAGATATTGGCCATCGGCGTTTCTGGAGACAGGTCGCGCTCTGCTGTCCTCTGACATCTGGCCAGTCCAGAGCTCTCGATATTTTTTGTTATCTTTCAGGGGCAGCGAGTAGTAATCCGGCAGCGTGCCGGGCAGCAACATGGCGCCGTTGGCAAGGCGGTAATCCAAAGCCATCCCTAGCAGGTCTTTGATCCTGAGGCCCGCTTGCAGATCCGGGGCACCCGGCTTTGCAATGACAGTGAGCTTCGTTTCCAGTTCCTGAGTGACCTGTTGCAGGCCAACACGGTGAATGTAGTCACTGAGTAAGGCAGCGGCACTGTTGGAAAGGCAGGTATGGATATAATCTGCCAGCCTTATTCCCGGAAACAGGGATTTCCCGTGGGGGGCGTCCCTCGACAGCCGGTACAACAACAGGGTAAGCAGCGACCTTAACTGAGCATGGATTGCCCTGTAATCGCCTGAGGCCGGGGCAATATCTGTCACGAACTGTTTGGCAGCCTTCAGGCTGGCCAGCAGCCGCTCCCCTTCAGGGCTGTCACTGTCAGCAAACAGGGCAGCGAACACCGGCCTGTCCAGATCCTCAAAGGGCAGCCTCAGGATGATTCCGGTATCTGAGCCGTCGGTGGTTTTTGCCCGGTCAATGGGCTGCCCTTCAGAGCCTGACCGGTCGCTAAAATACTCCTTGTAGACCTCATCGTAATCTTTTGTATTGTCCGGATGAGTCAGCGTCGAGATCATTTTATCCAGCGCATAAAAATCGGCTGCCAGAGAAAGCCTGTGAGTGTCCAGGTCATCCGGGGAGAGTGGGGCTGTTACCAATTGCAATCCCGGCTGACCTTCGGCACCAAGCCATTTCAGAGTCGTTAAAGGTGAGCCATTGATCTCTGTCAGGCTCTGCTGCACCGTGCTGTCCCATCCGGCAGGTCGGGAGACAGCGTCGGTTACTCTTTCAAGAACGATCTGGCCAGTTGCACTGTCCTTTTTTACCGCCGCTATTTTGGCAAGCTGCACCAGGGGAGCCAGCCCCATTTCCTGGCGAACCCTTGTTTCAATGTCTTTATCGTCCGGGGCGGCAGGCTGACTGCTATCATCCATGTCGTAGCCGGATTTAACCAGGTCAACAAACACTGGGATCAAGCTGGACAAACGGATCTTTTGACTGGCACTGGGATCAATGATCACTTGTCTGTCAGCCGTTTCTTCGCCAGCCAGTGTTAACGTAACAACGATTTGCTGCTTTCCATCGCTTGCTTTTGGGGCATCAAAAATCAGGTACTGATAACGGCCGGACGTGAAACTCTCTTCAAATTTTTTCAGGTAATCTTTGCCCAGAGGTGTTGCCAGGAAGTTCCTGATAGCATCGGGTAATAAATGATAATTCGCCCCGGCATAACCGAAGTATTCAGGGGTGACCCTTAACATTATCCCCCTGCTCAGTGTGATACCAGGAAGGCGTCGTTTTAAATCGCGGCCACTATAAAGCGCGTCAAGACTTCTGGCATCTATTATTGCATCCAGGCCACTGATTAATGGTGCGCGCCTTTCATTCAGGGTCTGTTTCAGAAAAGTGCAGCCGTCACTCCCGATAACCTGACGCAGAGTCAGTGCTGCCCGGCCATCCGGCAGGTTCCTGTGTGTCTTCACCACTGCTGAGGCAAAGGTGTCCAGATATACTCCGGTGTTTTGACGGTGGTAGTTCCGAATCCGATGAAAAGCCTCTGTCAGACTGTCCTGATCATAGCGGGTGGACAACCCGTACAGAACCCGGGCGAAATCCTCAACCGACCCGGAAGCAAACTGCCAATTGTGATCGGGGTTGCCGATGCCATCCACAAACTGTGTGTAAAGGGCGTCCTGCTGCTCTGGAAAAATAGCCAGAGTCAGTTCTTTGGTCAGGCCATAGTTGCGGTCAGTCTTGATTGACGACAATCCCCAGATCGCCCGCAAATCCTTTTGCGCCTGATGGAGCGCGGCCACATCGGGATGGTTTAACAGGGCTATTGCGAAAAGTTTTCCTATAGGGGTAGCTTTATGGTTATCTTGCGTCGCGTCTTTTATTCCCACTGTCAGGGTCAGCGGATTCTTGTTCAGTTGACTCTGGTACGGGTGCCAGTGGGGGTTAAGGACAATCGTTATTTCCTGGGACACACGGCGCAGAGACATTCCGTACCCGGACAGCACCTCTCCTGATTTAAGCACCGGCTTAATAAAACCTTCGCTTTCATCACCAGAAAACAGTTTCAGAAGTGTATTGAGTTCAGTAGACAGATTAAGCTCTGCCAGCTGTTGCCAGCGGGCCTGACGGTCAGTGGCTGCCACAGGAAGCGGTTGCTCCTCGCTGGTTATCCGCTGAAGATCCACGGACACTATTTTTTGCAACTGCACCAGAGTGTCCCAGGCTGATCCTGACGACCCGCCGGTTATTGCCCTGAGATTGGCAGTCAGCAGCAACCGGGCCACTCGTTCCTGCCCGATTGGGTCCTGTGTTTCATGCGGACGGTTGACGAAGGAGCGGGTGACATGTTCGAGCTTTGCCTGGCTGAGTCGACCCAAACGGTCGAGGATGGACTGCTTCACCCAGCTCTGGAAATGCGAAGTTTTGGTTTCAGGGCTGACCAGGGATTGAGCTTTTCCTAAAAAAATCCCGTCAACCTCCGGGTCTGCTCCCAGTAACCCCGGGGTTTGAACGGACTTTATTACCGAAACCGTGAAAGAGTCGGGAGGGGAAAAAGCCATCTTATCGAGATTGGGCCAGAGTTTTCGAACCTCCACTGTCCCGAGAAAATGGGCTTGACCCTCTTCATCAACATAAGAAGTGACGCCATGTCTTGAGGATGCATTTGTGATATCTACGTAACCCAGCTTCGGGCTTTTGTTCTCGCCCTGGGGTAATTCGAAAAAATCTGAGCCATGGTTGTAGGGGATAATCATCGCCCCATGTTCGACACGATGATCCAACATGTCGGTGAACAACAATTTTAACCTGGCTTGCAATCGCTGTTCGGGAACCTTCCACTCCCTGCCAATTCCTTCAGCCTCAGATCCCACCGTGGCCAGATCATTGACCGTTTCCTGCATCAACGAAGTAAAGCTTTGCCAGCCGTAATTCTGGATGGCTGTCTTAAGTTGTTCGGCCTCCGACTCAGAGATGGCAGTCATTAAAAAATCAGCGGTACCCAGTCTCAGTAATCCTCTAAGTTTATTGATAGAGGTACCTGCAAGACTCATTTTCCCCCTCTTGAAATTGTTGGTTGAACTGTCTAATGCCTGCTTGTACAAATGCATGGTAAACATGGATTTCAGCAAGTCAGAATTCAGATTCAGCTTTTCTGAAATGACAGCGGCTTTATACTGGCTCCACTCAAAAACCTGCCTTAATGTGTCGCTTTTATCCGAGACAAAAAGATCGGGAATATAGGAGGTTATATCCCCAATCAAACTAAGGTCGACCCCAATATTGACATGAATACGATAAGGTGGTGACTGTGCTCCTGCCGCTACCGCTGCCCCCATCTTGCCAGACAACAATGAAATCTGACTGTCTTTAAATTCATCAAAACTGGATAACTTGAAATTTTTTAAATTACCTTCGGGGTTATTGCCAAGTAGCTGATCATTATAAGCCTCAACCAAACCACTGACGGTAACCCCCCCTTCAGGTATATTCGCTAAAACAGAGGCCAGCGTTTTGGTTGCAAGAAATAAATCTGAGGACTCACTGAGATAAGCCGAGAGAGGTTTGGGGCCGGTAACAATTTCAATGATGGTGCGACCTTCATGGCTATCAGTAGACAGGAGTATATTAGGAAAATCAGAGTTAATACGCTCATCAGGATTAAATTGAGAGTATGCAAGGTTTTTCCTCGCTTCAGTGTCCACACTTGTGATGAGATTCTCTATTTCAAGGCCGGCCCGTCCCTTGAAAGGGTCGAAGGGAACAACGATAATGCTTTTCTTTTCTGGTAATGCCTTGATGCCAAATTTACGCAGCATTTTTTTGCGAAGGGTTTCATAATCTCCGTTGATTCCTTTTAGCAGACCGGATGCAACAATATAACGAGCTATCAGGCCTGATAAGGTCTGATGTTGTTCAACCTCTATTTGTCCTTTGATGAAATACTGGCTCGGATCCACTTTCAGAACACAACCGGTATTCTTAACCAGAACCGGCTGCGGCATTTCTGTAGCGGATGGAGTACCCGATGGATCGGGAGGAGTAATGACCAGCAATAGCCGGACAGAGTCGGGTATTTTGACCTGGTCGAAGCCGCTACCGGCAGAACCATCAATAACCCCCTGATCCACCAGCTTCTGGAGGTCGCCAAAGGCCTGGCTCCGATCTTTCGCCAGAGCGCCGGAAAAAACCTTGAATTCAGGGACGGTGCTGAGCCATCTAAGGCTTTTGATAATCTTACTGTGTATTGAAAACAGGTGTTCGGAAGGAGCATTCTGTTCAAGAGCATTCTGATCACGAACATATTTGATAAACCCGGCAGAGAACAAGATCGCGACCTTGGTCTGCGAACCATTATCGCCATAGGAGCCTGGTGTTACTTCACTGATAATTCCGGGACTGTTCTCCTTTATTCCTTTGCTATAGACGTCCATGTAATGAGAAGGCATGGTGCCGGTGTACGAAGTTTTGTCTGGCGGGTTTTCCATATTGCCCAGACTTGACAATAACCTGCTCCTGGTATTAACGGTTAAATCGGAGCTGGTTAATCGTTGTTTCAATATCTGGTATTGCGATGCCTGCAACTGCAGCACCGACCGCAGTTGTGCATCCTGCATCTCTTTCCAGAAATTTGTGTATACCTTAACCAGAGCTTCTACAAAAGTATTAACAGAGGTCGCCGGATTCATTGCAATGCGGCTAATAACGTTGCTGACCGAATCGCTGAGTTTCCCTTCCGAATCCAATACCTCCATAGCCCGCTGGAAATCATCTACAGAACCCACGGCAAACTTAAGATCATGGTTCTTACTGTCACGGATCAGTGCCCGGTAAAGCGGATCGCCAGTGAATTGCCGAAGTGTCAGAGCATTGTCAAAACCGTAATCCCCCTCAGGATTATCACGGTAATCCATTTGCCATATCTCCATAGCCCCGATTAGATAGCGAGCATTTGGAGCCATTGCCCGGATTCGCAGACACAGGGCCATCCCGTAGGATTGGGTCAGCACCCGGGCCAGGCGGGCGTCAGACGCCTCTTCTGGTACATCCTTCACTCCAACCCGGACGATGATCGACTTATTTGATTGCCATGGATGGACAATTGCCTCACTGTCCTGGATGAATCGGTCTTGCTCCAGAAGAATATCAAGGTTCGGCTTTTTAGCCTCAAAACCAGACTCTATTTCCCATTTTCGCCAGGCCAAAAGGGTATCGACAAATTGATTAGGTTTGTCGAAATAACGAAACACAGGTCCCTGTTTTTTTGGCATTCCATTCAGTTTCAGCAGCTCACGCACCTGAGAGCGATAGGTACTGTCCTGAATGGTCGAGATAAAAAGTGGCGAACGAGCCCCCAGAGTGACTCGCGAATGCAAGCCACGATAGTCATTCGTGTCGATGGTCTTCAAAGGATCCAGAGTAATCGTGCGTTGGTATTTTCCCGATTCTGGGACCAGGACGACAAAGGTCTTTTCTTCGGGGGCCCGGACGAGTAATTCTGCGATCAGAAACTTCTGCTGGTAATCCGGTTTGTGACCGATGTCCAGAGCCGTCACTGCGCTGGCTGCCAGGCGAATCAACAGTCTTCGTATCAGACTCCGAAGAGCCTTAGGCTCCGTGTCGAGGTTAATAACTTCAGTGGCCAGTGTGACTACATCAGCCATCGGCAGCCGGGTTATTTTTTCAGCAAGCTGCTCTCCTGCCAGGAAATCTGAATGCCGGGAATAGGCTAACTCAATGGTATTGATCAGCGTCTGGGCATTACGCGGCCCCAGCGGCCCTGAGGACTGAAGCATAAACAGGATATTGCGCAGATTATCCGGAAAAGCCGCGTTGTTACTTTCTGGCAGGTCCAGCAGAACATAAGTTACGCCCGAAGGGTCGGTGACAACAGGCAGGTATTTGCTGTCATCAAAAGCCTCTCCGTGAATCCTGGTCACAGGATCTGTAAAACCGACAGCGTCATGGGGAACTCTTTTATTAATCCCAAGGGAAAGTGTTTTTTGCAGCCACTGTCCCTGCTCATTCCTTTCTCTGGCGTTCAGTCTCGGTATTTTTTCGTCTGCTTTGTCCGCCAGAAAGTGACCCAATAACTTTTTCAGAGACTTGATATACCACTGGCTCAAGTCGGCAAAGTCATTTTGCAACTGCTGGCCACGGAGAGCCTGCAGGTCACCTTTTCCCAATACCGAAGTCATCAGCTCAAGGCTGGAGACCCGGAACGGATCTATGTCATTGCCTCCGGGTGCCACAATGTCCTGCACAGACCCAAGCAACAGGCGGGTAAACAATGCAGCCATGACCTCGGATGGCGAGTTTGCAACTCCCATGGCCAGCAGATACCCCTCCTGCTGGATCCGGGCAAAATTCTCTTGCGCCAGGGGATCGTCATAGGCCAGCTGACCCACTCCGGAAAACGGGTCACCGATTGAGTCTGCGCGGACAAAGGCGCTTATCTGACGTCTTTCTTCTGGCTGAGGCTCTTTTGAGGCAAGAGGAAGCTCGACATCGGCAACCGGCAAAGGCATCAACCGGTAAGGAGACAGGTCATCACCGGTGTTTTGATACAGTCGACGGTTGTAATGCTCAATCAGGTCAGAGAGTTTCTGCCTGCCATTGTTTTCGATCATCGTTTCAAGCAGTAAGCGTCTGGCCTGATCGAAATGACGGTCATTCTTGCCCAGATAGGCATAATCCCTGCCGGGGGGCAAAGCGGGCAAATTGTGGAGTTTTTTCACCAGTCCTTCTGCAACCGGAAGCTGGCGGGCCATTAACTGCCCCCGTCCGTCTTTCTCAAGCACCAGCTTGACGCGATGGTCTGACTGTGACCAGAGGATATTGCCATCAGCGGGCAGGGTGCCAGTCCATTTACGGCCAAGCATATCCACTGCCACCAGTGCGTTGCGGACGGTGATGCGTTCTGTCCGGATTTCAGCAAACAGTGTTCTGGCGAACGCTTCTACAGGGTAATGCTCGCCGCTGGCATCAGCACCACAACCCACCAGACTGACAGTCCTGACAAACTGCCCACCGGTTATGCGCTCGAGCACTTCAGCCAGTTGCTCAACCGTCTTGCCGCCCAGAAGAAACTTGCCGGAACCGGTCTTTTTATCCTGAACCTTGGAACCATGACCAACAACAATAATACGTGTGTCGTCTGTAATAAAACTGGCTTTCACAACCCTGGATTCAATGATATAACCTGCTTTCTCATCAATCAGGGAGCCATCAGGCATCAGTCGTATAAGACGGCTGAAATCGGGCTGGTATTTATTTCTCAGGTATGAGCTGGCTCTGGCTTCATTGTCGCTGTTACCGAGCTGGAGAATGACCTGGTTTTTATAACTGCTGTCTCGCTCATTGGTCAGTTTATAACGCACGATTTTATCAGTATTGGTAATCCAGCTACTGGGCTTTTCATCCGTATCAACACTCACTGAATCAATCCTTGCCAGTGGGTTAATTTGCGTGAAATAGGCTTTTAATTTGTAATCAAAAAGGTCCTCTTCTGGAAGCAAAGCAAAGACAGATCTTCTGATGACTTTAATAAACAAAGACGGCCCGGATAGGTGCAACGTCGCTCCAGCTCCTCTAACAACTAATCCATCACCTCGATAGTTAATTATATCTTTGGCGAAATCGTTATTGATTCCCAATTCATTGACGATTGACTCTTTCATTTGCTCAACTGTATCGACATCGATACTGTCGTCATAAGAGTTTTCCGTGTCGCCTATTCCCAGCCGATCAATCAATTTGTAACGCCTTATTATTTCTCGATGAACTGCCTTGAGAACTTCACTGTCTGGCGGCGCGATAATAAAGCAGTTGCCGCCATTGATTCTTTCTACAAATTGTAACCTTATTTCTATTGAGCCAGGAATAGCCTTGACTGAGCCTGGAAAAGTAAAAAGAGGCTCTTTCCCATGATTAACGATGGCTTCTTTGACAGCCTTAAAAAAATCAGGGTATATTTCTTTGAATCTGTTATATTCTCTCCGTATTTCTGGATCAGGTGTTCTGTTAAAAAACAGTTGTTCCGGGCCTGGGTCAGCAAAATAATCCATAATCATATGGTTAATTAAATGACTCAGTCTTCCTGAATGTAAAATTTCACTTGGGATTTCAATCCCTTTAAACAATTTTTCATTATAATGAGGCAGCGTGTCGACGTCCAAATAGACACCTCCCCCCTTCAGCAGTACTACTCTTACCAAATCAGAGGCTGCAGCTAAAATCCCTCTCAAGCCAAGTTCTCTCACGTACAACGCTTTCATGCTGGTTTCATCGCCTGAATGCCAGAGTTGATTGATATCTGCCAGCATGAATCCCCCGGATCCGGTGTTGCCCCGGAGCCCGGTCAGTTCATTGGCGAGATCTGTGAACTCCTGCAGACTTTGCCTTTGTATTTGTGTTAATTCTTCTTGATCCATCCCCAGGTGGTTGACTAAAAATATCTTCGCCATGTCGTCAAAGGTTTTGCCCTGGGCGAGGCCTTTTTTTATAGTGCTGTAGGCCAGATCTTGTAGATGACGCAAACGCGTCAAAAACTCCACTCTGGCTTGTTCATGTACCAGGAATGACTCGGCTATTTTCTCATCGGCAACAGCCTTATATATTTCCCGGGTAAGCACGGGCGCCAGAAATGCCTGTGGATCGTACCAGAGCCTTAGCGACCATGAGGGAACCATCTTACTCCAGACCCTGAGATGGTCCTTAACCCCTTCGTTGAGACGACCAATCCAGATAAAGTTAAGCTTTTCAGGAACCTCCACCAAAGCATCCAGCAGGTACTGATTTATTGCCGCCGCCAGGTGGGAGGCCGCTGATTCCCCACTCAGAATTGCGGGCAGGTTTTTCTGCATCCGATAGACAAGCATGTACTTTTTCAGGGCACTTTCACTTCCCTCCTTCTGGCGAAGTTGGTCAAATTCTGCAATTTTCGTCTCCAGTGCTTCTAAATCACTCGGTTTGAGAAAACTCAGCAGACCCGGCTTCAAACGGTGCCTGAACATCGCCAGAGTTGGCACCAGGTCATCGGGATTGACGGTGGGCCCCAGCAACCCGCTGTCCTGTGATAACACAGAGGGCAGCCGCCGGAGTCCAGTGGCACCTTCAGCCAATGTGTCTTTTTCAGACCAGCGTTCGACGGTGATTTCACCGTTACTCTTACGACGCGCTTTCAGCTTGTCAGAGTGGTCGGCCAGTGACCAGGTGACCGGATCTGTTTCTGAGACCAGGCCAACCCATAGGCGCCCCCAGATATCGACTCTCAAAAGACCGTCACGGGCAGTCACTGCCGAGGTTTTTGTTGTTTTCAGAATTTCTTTCAGGTAGTCGCTGACAAGCCCATTGTCGTCAATGCCTGAGCCAACCAGATTAATGGTTTTAACCGGTGTATCACCGGTCAATGCATTGATTTTTTTTGACAGTTCTAACGCGGTTTGGCCACTCAGTGTAAATTCCCCGTTCCCGGAGTCACCCAGACCTACCACATGAATTCGGCTTTCACTGTCCAGAAATCTGCCAATATCGATCTTGTTGACCTTTGCGCCTGTTTCTCCATCTGACCAGGCATCGTTATCAATGACCAGCCGATAACTACCTCCCGCCAGCTGACCATTGTTGTATTTGCGAAACAGATAACGGCTGGCCCTGGCAATCGGGCTATCATCACCAGGCTCCATCTGGATAACCAATTGTTGGCTGTATTGGCTTCTGCTCTGTGGATCGGTGTTGGTATTGACTGCGATATCGTTTTCATGCTCCCAGACAGCCAGTGCTTCGCTGGAAATCGTATAGTATTCGCTGGAAGACAATTCAGGAATATCCAGCGAATCTCTGTGGTCTCCAGTCCAACCCATTGCACTATTGCTTTGCTCCAGCGCATTATTACCGCTCAGTATTTCATAGCTAACTGCAAACGTTGATATACCCCCGACTCGATAACAAATCAATGACGGGAAAGCTATCTGATTCGAGGTGAAAAACGTTCTTGTATCCTCGATAGTTTTCCAATCTGTCACGTCGAACAACTTATATTGATCAATCGTCTGATAAGCGGTTAAAAGGTGGTTTTGGACCATCTGCATGGTCTTGCTGCCCTGTGATGCTGCAAAAAATAAACTTGGGGCTTTTTCCAATGGCAGGTATATCTCACTGGGAATGACTTTAACTTCTCCCAGGGGCTTAAATAGTTGCGACGGATCAGAGTTCGTCAGGCTCCGTACAATATCGCCTTTAAACTCGGGGTATTTTTCACCGAACCAGACGAGATCATCTGAAACCTTCTGTTCTATTGCAGGATCCTGATCTTCGGGAAGGAATTCCCTGCCGAACCTTCGGATGACAAGCTCTGTCAGTGCCATCCGTATCCTATCCCAATCTGTTTTGATGAGGCCTGAATGGTCAATTTCCTTGAAAAGATCCTCATTAATGGCAGGTGAAAGTTTCGTGTCAGAACAAACGCCACCGAGAGTGTCAATCACCCTGGTTTTCACCAGTGCAATGGCTGCAGGCAGGTGGCCACGCAACCCCAGCTCCCTGAGATAGTAACTTTCGGCCTCCTTACCCTTTTTCCCGAAGGTATCGGTCCAGACCTTATTAATATCTTCGTAGGAAAACTTCGCCCCGGGATAAGAAGACGCTATCTTCTTTTTAAATCGCCGGTAGGCTGTCATCATTTGGGCTTTTTTCTTATCAATATCCGATGATTTATAGTTGAGGTGGCCTACCAGAAAATTCTTCACCGCCAGATCAAATCCCCGGCCCTGTTCCATGTCTGACGCTATGGATTTCCAGGCCTGATCCTGCAGCTGCATGATTCCTCTGGTTAAATCCGATTCAAAATTAGACGGATCACCGGGACCAGATTGACGGGTCAATTGACTGGTCACTGCTTTTTTAAGGGCTTCAGAAAGCAGAGTGGCGAGCATTGCGTTTTGATCATACCAGAGGTTTATCTGCAAATCGGACTTTGAATTGGCTGCAATCCATAACCTGATAGTGTTCAGCTCTGCGACGGTTGGGCCGATGCTGACAAAATGCAGCTTTTCAGGGACTGGTTTAATGGCGACATCTAACCAGCGACGAAAGTTTGTAGTCAGTTTCGCAAATTTTTCGCCGGCTTCCCCTTTCATCGGGTAATTCCTGGTCAGGTCGATGAGTTTTTTGTAGACCTTTACCGCTAGAGCAAAGGTTGATGAAGAATTCACACGACGGTAGCCATCAAACACCTTAAAAGCCCTGAACAGATCTTCAAAACGTTCGGAAAAGTCTGCATTCACGGCGCGGTGATAGTGTAATAAAGGCGCAAATTCCCTATAGAACGTGATAACGTCAGGAATCAGTTGATTCATTAATTCGAAGTCTGAACCTGCAACAGGAGCAGATTCAGAATCAGAACGGCGAACCCTGTGCCCCGTCGCCGGTCTGGTGAGTGCGGGATAGCGGTGCCAGAGGGAAGGTGGCAGAAGACCGCCATCTGCGGTCATTATGCCAATGGCAGCCAGTTGCAGACGATAGGTGCCGTTCCTGTCAGGCTCTGCTGTCAGTTTCAGATAACGCCCCAGGGAGCCATATCCGGTCACTGCCAGAGGTACGGGTTTTCTACTGTCTGTCGCTGTCGTTTGATTAAACCTTACCTGCACCGGCAGGGTCTCTTTGAGTATCACCTGACGGGGGTTTACTACCGGTAACGGCAGTCTGTCCTGTCCGGGGTTGCCCTGTCCAGAGTAGTACCGTGGCAAACCAAGCTCAGTACGAATCCTGTTTTTGGCCGCATTGGCATCTTCTTCTGGTGCCAGCCCAAGGGCCAGCCGTAATGCTTCCCCCAGCTGGTAAAAGAACGAAAGATGGCCTGCCAGCCACCCGGAGCCGTAGGGCAGGTCCCCCTCATCCGGATCAAAAGGGATAAGCGTGAAGGTGCCGTTATTGACTGTCTGGTTAACCGGAGCAAGATCATGGATGGTGTCATTTTCCGCACTATGACGAATGGGCTGGTAGGTCAGCGGGCCTGACTGACTGGCAGTGGACGCGCCATTGCGACCTGGGATAATCAAGCTGACATACTCCCCGGGGATCGTCCTGTTGCGCTCATCGGGGTGGACTTTAAGTATACCCTGGTCGTGTATGTCACCAAGAGTGTCAGGTCTTATCGGGGTTGTTACGTTGCTCGATAGCATCCGTAACTCCTCGGTATTGTTCAACCGGTGTCTGAACAGCTCGCTGGCATCCACCAGTTGCCGCAGGTCACTGGCAAGGGTCTGATGACTGGAACTGGCCAGATAGTCCGGTGTCAGATAAACCCCAATCCAGTCACCCGGAGCCTTGAGGGTAAGGAATCTGCCCCGAACGCTGCTGGTGGTATTGTTTAAGAGCGGCGCCTGCTCCGGCTCGAACAGACCATCGTATTCATCCTGTTGTGCCTCGTCATTTTTTTTCAGTCGCTGAAGGTTTGCCAGAGCCGGGTTGTTGGGGTCTCTGTTACTCAGCCAGTCCAGACTGGCATCAAGTGCCCTGCGGAAAAACCATTGTTCACTGCGTAGCGGCTGTTCGCCATAAACTGTGACAATGGCCTCGAGCAAATCCGCCATTTCCCCGGCTGTGTGGTTAGTCTCAGCTAACGCCTGCCAGTCTCCCATAACGCTGGCAAGTGCTGGCGCCAGCCCGTCACCCTGATAAAGTTCCCGGACCGCATCAACAAAGTCTTCCGCAGTGCCACCTCGTTTCCTGAGATCATGGCGTTGGCCTGACACCAGTCGCTGGTAGAGATCGCCGGACTCTTGTGGCCATTGCCGGGCCTGGTAGCGTTCATCAAGCCCATAATGCGGTTGCAGTGCTTTCAGCCTGTTGTCAGTGATCCCCCAGAGCTGTTCAATACCGGCCACAGCCACGGCATTGTCGGTCAGGGTTTTTCGCCATGCAGGTACCAACAGGGATGACAGTCCGTGTCCAAGAGCCTCGTCAGGGTGCCCGGAAAGATCGGCGGCTCCCAGACGAATCAGTGGCTGACTGTCGTTTGTGAAGGTTGCGTCACTGTCAATAAATAATCGGTCGGACTCTGCCTTGATAAGAGGGACCTTGTGATCCGGGCCACCCGGATCACTGGCAATCTGCAGTCCGTGAAGAAAGGTCAGCAATTGCCGGTTAAAACCACCGTATAGAAACAGTCCTGCCAATTTCTTGAGGTCAAAAACCAGCCGCTGGAGCGTTTGTGCCGGATCTTTGTAACCGAGTGAATGGTAGCCTTCCACATCAAGGGTGATGTCGGCCAGTCGCAGTGGCGGAGCGGCGTCGCCCTGGGGGTATACCCTGATGCCTATTTCTGTTCCGTTAACCCGGGTGCGGTAACCATCGCCAAAAGCAGGACAGGCTATTGTCTCGTCGATGCGCAAAAGAGGCGCGACGGGTGTGAAAGGAGAAAAACTGTCAGGCACTGGTCTGGTAACATTGCCTGTTGGACGGATCTCCTCACTTTTGAGCCAGGCAAGTGTTTGGCTAAGGTCGTTTTTAGAATGCCAGTGCCTGGCTTGCAGTTCGGCACTTAGAGGGGTTGGCGGTTTTGTAAGTTTTTTTGGGGCATTGAACAGATCAGGAAGCAAAGACTCCAGCCAATAGAGTGAAGCCGGTGATACTTTCTGATTCAACCATTTGGCAGCCAGGGTTTCAGAGATAAAGTCGAGCTGTGTTTGAGTGGCTATAGCGGAAACCACGTCATCAGTCTGGCTGATGGGAGACGGGATTAAACCGCCACTATTTTCTGCGGAACCATGCTGGCGAGCCTGAAATTCTGACCAGAAGTTATTGGGGTCACAGGCTTCATAAACGACCATTGCTATATTGTTTAGCAACTTGGCAACGAGCCGGTCAGTTCCAAGAGCATCGGCTATACCGGCAGCTTTGCCCGAAGCCTGGGGCAATAATGACGGATTGATGATCGATTGCCCGATTAACAATGTCACGCCATCGTCGTCATAATAGATATTCTGCCCCGGCAAATCAGGGTCAGACAGGATAATACTGATATTCCGATGCATGTAGTGAGGAAAAAAACCGGACTGCTCGATTAACCAGAAGGCTCGGTCAATGGCTGTCCTGACAGTAAGAATGTGTTCTGGTGTGGCAAAGACCGACTCCGGGTTGGCCGGGTTCGCCGACAGTCTGATGGTAAAACTATCGGTATGAACAGTGGCCGAGTAAAACCAGTCATCGCCGGTATCAATCCACTGTCGCTTATAAGTAGGATTGAGAGGGACGGTGTCGGTCAGATTTGCAGACATAAGAGAAGATCTCCGCAACTAACAGGTCGTTTAGTTTTGACCAATCCTAGTCGAAGGTTGCGGGGTCGTCAGGTTCTGCATCGCTCCCTGGCTTGCCGATGGGACAAACGACGGGCTCTCATCACTGTGATTGCCAGTCGTGGTGTTGAGTTCCTGAACCAGACGCTGATAGTGTCGGTTCAATTCGGTGTCATTCTGACTCGCTACCTCGGGTTGCTCACTCTCGGCTTCACCTGTGTCAGCGTCGTCTTTCTTAGCTCCAGCCAGACTGTGCAGGTAATTTGCCAGCTGTTGC
Organism: Endozoicomonas sp. ALD068; assembly: GCF_049310145.1. Taxonomy (NCBI): domain Bacteria; kingdom Pseudomonadati; phylum Pseudomonadota; class Gammaproteobacteria; order Oceanospirillales; family Endozoicomonadaceae; genus Endozoicomonas; species Endozoicomonas sp. ALD068. The sequence goes on along the minus strand of NZ_JBLYNU010000004.1, from coordinate 2,857,863 downwards.
CCCTTACGAATGATCCTGTTCAGTAAAGGCTGGGTTCCGTTGCCTCCACCCTCAGCGGCCAGTGCCCCCTCCGGGATGCTCTCATTCATTGAGCGCCTGCCATTTGACTGCGGGGTGTCTACTTTCGCAAGCACCTCGCTCATGCTGAGCACCTTGTTATTGACGATCAGGCGCTCAATGGTCTCGCCTCCCTCACTGAAAAAATTTTGCACCCGAAGGCTCTGGGTGGCATTGATCGGCCTGGTGCTATTTTCACTGTTTTTCAGCAGGTTATGATTAGGCCTGACAGTCAGGATAAGATCCTCGTCCGACTTTTGATAGCGCAATCTCTGGCAGTCATGGGTATTAATTTCGAGCTGGTCAGCCGTGCCTGTGGCGTTTGCCAGAAGCCATTGGTCAGTGTCAGAGAAGTCATCGCCAGCAAAGTGGTAAACGGTGCTTTTTTCATCTATCAGGTACTGATGTCCGGGGATGGTTTGCTTTGAAAGTGAATAACCCGACTCGAGTCGTTGAGCAATTTTTACCTTGTCATCGAGAATGCTGTCATCCAGTTCCAGGCTGTCTGGCCAGCCATTGGCGTAGATAAGGTCAGGCTCCTGCCAAGTGCCTATTCTCACCAGGGGATCGGCACCGGACGCCATCATTTTTATGCCTTCAAACGACGGGAGACGTTGGTTGATGATGAGTTTGTCAGCGTCATAACAGTTAAGCGTCCGAATTTTCCTGGCTGGCTTGAAGGCCTGGGTTGCCAGAGCAATCTGGCCATTCCGGTAGATGGTTAGAAAACCACTGTCATTTATTGTCATGACCAGGTGCAGCTGGGGGGAGGTAAAAAAGGGCCTGACCCCTCGATGAAAGACCTTGGCACCCTCCGTTAGTCTGACCTCCAGCTTCCCGGGTTTCAGGCTCAGGCTGATGGCATCAGAGCTGTCAGCCTCGGCAAAATGAACCAGTGTGCTCTCGGCCAGTGTTCGCCTGCCCAGCGGCAGGCCCCGGCGAATCCAGGCTGCCAGGATAAAACTGCCGCCGGTGACCGGAGGAGGCACCAGGCGGGATAAGCCCGCTGGGCAGCGAGTCTGGTCACCGCTGTCAGGAGCATTGCGTAGATCCAGCGAACGCCAGCTGGCTGCCTGCACATCCGCAAGGCTGACACCAGCCATACGAACCCGGTTAAACGAAGAAGGAGCAAAGAATAGCTTTAGCGCACCCTTTTCATCTGCATTCTCCAGCTCCAGACTGACAAGGTTATTGCCGGAACCGGGATGGACACTGACACCGCTGCTTTTGAGGTGGAAAATATCATTTCCCGACTCTCCAAACAGCTCAACCCCCGGTCTGACAGCACCTGAGACGAAGAACTCGTCATCACCGGGCCCGCCGTGTACAGGCTCGGTAAGATTGCCAAGCTGATAAGTGCTATCCAGTCGTTTATCCACAGTCAGCTTGGCGTGATAGTAATCTCGAAGGTTTTTGCCGCTAAGCTGCCTGCTTCCGTTGTTGGCCGGATCAATGGTTGTCAGGCGCCAGATATGCCGTTCCAGGCTGTTGATAAAGTGCCCGGTGACCAAACTGCCATCTTCGCGCACACACTGGGGAACGTACCCTAAATCGATGCTGAAAAAGAAATGTCCGTCGTTGTCCACTTCCAGATGGGTATAATTCCCAGTCAGTCGCCAGTCCAGCTTTTCAGGTTGGACACCGTGCAATATCAGGCTATTCCCGTTGTCCCGGTCGACGATCCGGGTGCCATTGGCCTGTGGGCAAATAACGTAAATATCCGGGCCCAGGTCGCCGGAAAGCAGGTCAGGCCCCAGGTTCGCCACCATTCGGTCAGCTTTCTGGCTGCCATAATGTTTGTTGTATCCAGCTCCTCCTATAGTGGAGGTGATTGAGCTATTGCCCCAGGTGTCGGAAGAGGAAATTCTGAAAGTATCATTGCCACCTCCGCCATCAACGGTAATACCGGCAAGGGCCGGAATGTTGAACATATCGCCGGAATCGGGGCCCTTGAAAATCTCAAAATTACTGATAGCTGTCGACAATTTTTCGGAAGTGCCCTTGGATTTGGACGACCTTTCCGTAAAAGACATATGACCTTTGACGTTTTTATCGGGAGGGCAGGCTCCCGAATCGCTTGCATAACAGGCAAAGCTCACTGCTTTTTTTCTTAAAGACAGATTGAGCCGGACAAAAGGCGGCTCGATGGTCATCTGGCTGAAATCTATCGTGTCGGTGCCCGGACCACCGTTTAAATGGGTGACCTTCGGCTGCTTCAGAAGAAAAAGGTAGTCATCTCCTCCCCTGCCATTAAAACTGTACAGAGAACCTCTGGACACATAAATGTTATCTTTATCATCACCGGAAAGTTTTATCTTGCCCTTCCCTGAGTCTTCCAGGACAAAGTTCTTGACCGTTAAACTCCTTTCCAGGTCAACAACTACACGATGGCTGTCGGGCAAATCAAAGAGCAGGGTATTGGCACCGCTGCCGCCGTCCAGCGAGGTGCCATTTTGCCAACGGGCGTTAACAATGACCCGGTCGTCTCCGTCCCCCATGTGCACCTTGTCCAAACCACCCCCGGTGCTGAAAATATCCGTACCATTGCTGCCATAGTAGGAATCATCTCCCGAGGTCCCGGCAATCTGGACGATCCCATTGAATACGGTCTGGTGATAACGCCAGCTGCCTGTTTCCGTATTTCGCCATCGAGTCTGTGCGATCCCCTCGGTGACATTGACGGTCATCCCATCCAGTTGATAGGTTAAAGCGACTTTGATACTGGTTCCCGTGGAGCCTTTCCGCAGGAGTTGGAGACCATAGAGAACCGAGAGCTTGTCGTATATTAGCTGGTTGTATCCCTCCCCAGCAGCAATAACGGTTGCATTGCCCATGCCGACCACGAACTGGTTATTGCCTCCCATATCCTTCAGAATGTCGTGCCCCCCCATACCAAGCAATACATTATCCGTAGAGGGGTTTCCTGTTAGCCGGTCGTTGCCCGGGCCGCCAATAATGATGGGGACGCCAGAGTGTGAGTCCGAAGACAGGTCAAGGTGAGCATCCGGTATGATCACAGAACTGTTGTATGACCTGGAGACCCCGCATACCTTAAGAAAAGTCATATCCCAGCCAAAGCTATGACGTATCTCCAGCATGGCCAGGGCTTTCGCCATTGGCTGACCGGGAAACAGTTCGTCCCATTGTCTTGAGACCGGTTTTAATTCTGATATTGTACGATGGCCGTGTTTTCGTCTGCGACCGTCTGCATGGGTTTTAACCAGTTTTAAAGTCAGTGTGTGCTTTGGTTTGAAAGAGATAACGTTCTTCCCATTTTTGAAGGACTTGACCTGCTTCTCAATGAGAGGGGTCAGACCTTCAAAGCGCACCAGCTGTTGGTTCGGCTTCAGGGTCAGCTTGCGTAAAACACCACTGCGCGGGTTGCAACCGGGAGAGTCGAAACGAAACTCAATATCCAGACTGAGATTATTACTTTCCTCACTGCTAATCCGGTGCAGGCCGACGCCCAGGTTTTTTCCTTCGTTAGCAAGACTCTCCAGCTCTGTCCTGTCACGCCACCGATTCCGGCGGAATTCACCTAAAGGTTTTCCGGGGTAGCGATTCAAAAATGCCAGCATCTGCGCTCTGGAAAAGGGATAGATATCCACTTTCCTGGTGACCTTGCAAGAACCTTTTCCCGAACCAAAATAAGCTGACAGGGTCGTATTTCTCAGCTTCATCACATCCCCGTCTATGAACTGCCAGCGGCCCGTACCGGCCAAATCCTCCCGGTACCAGTGGCTATTAACGTGGCTGACTGTGACCGGCGGGATGTCGGGAGTGTTAAAGTCCAGGGTGACGTTATGATTGGGTTTCTGTTTGCTGAAAACCAGGTCCATGCGCTCGCTAACCGGGTTGACAGTCAGGCTGGCCAGCTGTTTGTGCTGCCGGATGCACCCGGCACCAAATCGTTCCCAGCGGATGGCCAGGACTGGCCATTTTCCTGTCGAAGGCTGCTGGGGTTTGTGCCCGTAAAATTTATGGTTACCAAGGTTGTTGCCACTTACCCTGATTGAGTCGGCATGAATGCCTGTATAAACCTTGTGGTGACCATCGCCCAGTATTACGGTGTTAAAACCGCTTCTCAGCCAGATGGACGTCTTTCCGCCGTCAGTGATGACCGTGTCGTTGCCAGCCCCGGCATCCAGAATATTGGTGCCACCGGTGGTCATGAAAACCGTATTCTCATGGTTTCCTTTGATCTTGTCATCGTGGGGGGAGTCCTGTATAACCTCGACACCGGTCACCACCTCTCCCGATGACGGATCCCGGTTGGTCATATCCAGCCAAAGATTTTCCTTTCGAACCGCATAGGAAATGGTGTCTGTGCCGGGGCCACCGTGCACCGCATTTTGATCGGTCAACACCGCCCGATCATTGCCCGCCCCCAGTTTTATTACATCTGTACCATTGCTGGCATAGACAAAATCGTCACCCCCTCGCGCATTCACTATGTTGTTACTATTTTCATCGCCCCTGAGATAAATGTTATCGCGCTGGTCGGTCCCGTAAACTTCTGAGCCGTCTTCGGAACCCACCAGATTTTCCATACCCTGAACACGGCCACCGGTCATCAGGCAGTCCACGAGGGTCGCGAAGAATTCAATGGCTTTGTTACTTTCACTGGCCCTGAGCAGGCTGCCCTTTTCGAAAAACAACAGGGAGCGGTCGGCTTTCATCACGAAAACGCCTTCACGCGAAAAATAGAGGTGGACTTCCTCCCGCCCGCTACCGTACCGGCCTTTGCCGAGGTAAAAGTAAAGCTGATCCCTGTAAATATCAGAAATTCGACTGACGCCTGTGTGACTGGCGTCAGGTGTGACGTGCGTCATCAATGCCTTAGTCACCGATAACTGGCCGGCAAGCTTTACACGAAAAACATCGAAAACGGATTTTTTGCCTGTTTCCTGGCTATCCGGGTGGTCGCGGTTCAACCCCTGAAAGATGAGGTAACGATAAAAACGGTTAAGCCAGTTTTCGTTTTTCAAGTCAGCCCAGAGTAATGGCTTAGAGTAACCATGACGGTAGTGAAGCGTGAGATCAGTGGTTTTGAATGACTGATCATTGAACCTGCTGATGCTATAACGACCAATACTGTATTGAGTCGTGAGATTACCTACACTTTCCTGGCGGAAAACAGGAAGCGAGAGACTGGGCAGAATAACAGTATCCTCTCCGGGCCCACCAAAAAGGCGTGCATAGCCTAACCCTGGCGAAAGACGGTCATTACCTGTACCACCGTGCTGTTCGACGGTGCCGAGCTGGTCAATGAGCCGGTCATCACCCGCGTCGCCATACTGGAATTTGCCGTAATAAATCTGATCATTTCCCGGCCCGCCGTAGCCAATTCCACCGATCTTTGACAGGTAGAGGGTGTCGTCGCCGTATCCCCCATAAGCCTTACCTGAGCGCCCAATCCAGATAACATCATTGCCACTGCCCCCGTGAGCAGTACCCGTCTTTTCAATCCGGATGATGTCGTTGCCACTGCCCCCGTAACCCGTACCCGTCTTTACAATCCGGATAACGTCATCGCCACTGTCCCCGTGGGCAGCACCTGACTCTTCAATCCGTATATCGTCATTGCCAGTGCCCCCTTTTGCCACGCCTTTTTTCAGGATCAGCCTGTCGTTGCCGGTACCGCCATAAAGCTCTCCCTCGTTAATGATCAGGATGTCATCGCCACCCAGCCCATAAAAGATCTTGAACCCTTTCTCACCGTACATGTAGTCCGACAGAGACGATCCTCTCGTGGTTCGCCTTTCGTTGATCAAATCACGAAGGGCAAGTCCTTTGTCTCCTTTGCCATCCAAAAACCGGAGAAAGGATTTCTTCACTGTCTCAAGGTCCTCCTTATAATTATCCTGGTCAAGCCAACCAGTGGCATCCTGGTGGAGCACAAACCACCTGTAGCCCTCTTTCTCAAAGTGAGTTACCTGGTCATTAAGATATTCCTTGAATTTATCGCTCTCCAATACAGCACTGAAATCATCCCTGGCGGTGGGAGGCGGCACCAGGGCCGCCAGCGCCGTTTGCAGAAAACTCAGCAGTTGACTGATTACGTCCACAATAATACCCAGCTTTGGATTGATGAAGTCCAGTGCTGTACTGAGCACATCAAGGCCAATCGTAATGGCATCCAAAGCGGCCATTGCACCAAAAATAGCCGCCTGTTTATGGCGGCCAGCTTTTCTTGCCGCATCGGCGTTGCTGGCATTAGAGACCAGTGAAGAAGCGCCAAGCGCAACAGAAATGACACCGCCTATAATGGGTACCGCCCTGGCCACATTTCGTGACACTTTCGGGCCCAGCTTTAACGCGACGCCAATGGCCCCTGCCGGATTTTTCGTCTTGACCAGGGTTTTGCTCAGCGCCCAGTTGGCGGTCGTGGCAATGCTGTAGACCGAGTTGATGGTGCCCAGGCCCGCACCTGCATAGGCCATGTCCCTGGCTTGGGCAGGCATCTCGTCTCCGTATTTTGCCAGGTTATTCAGTGACACCGAGGCCATGGCCAGGCCAGAGATGGCACTTACCCCGCCGTAAATCATCCTGCCCGTATTGAATTTTGTACTGCGATCCAGCTTATCCAGCATGCGCATAAACTTCCCTTGCACTTTTTTCGGCCCGGCTATCGACCTGATGTCACCCGGGCTGCCGGGCTCAGAGCCATCCCCGACCTGGCCTTTTCGGGTCCGCAGGCTCGCCATGAACTCCGGGTTGCCAAGCAGCTGTTGCTTGACAAAGCGGGTGTCGTCGACACTGTAGCCCGAGTCATTGAGCAAAGTGGCCACCCGATCAATGACTTGCTCCGGATTCAGCTCCTGCTTTTGCGCCAGTGTCTGTCGTAAGAGTTCAAGAAGCTCCTTGCGGAACGCCGGGCTGTCCATAATGTCTTCGGTGACCACCGCTGCAAAACGTCCCTGTTCCAGCAGCAGGAAGGCGTCTGCCAGCAACCCCTTGTCACCGGCACTCTGCCTGGTATGGATGAAGTGATCACTGGCCTCAATGACATCCAGATGCCCGCTGACCCTGTCTATCAGGGCCATCGCGGTCCTGATCGGTCCGGAACCATCGCACAGAACACAGTCTGCATCGGGCAGTCTTGCTGCCTGACCGTCTGGCAAACCAGCCTTGTCCAGTGCCTGCAAGGTTCTCCGGAAATCACGGTCGGTGATATCAACCAGCTCAGCCATCTGGCCAAAATCAATATCACGCCTGAGTGCGGCAACGCTGTCGGCCACGTTCTGGCGAATCTTTCTGGCCAGAAGTCGGGCTCCGGAAAAATTCTCCCGCTTCAGCCTGTCTGCCAGCCCGATAAAGCTGGTCAGACGTTCCAGCAGGCCGGAGAGTGCCAGCTTGCCTTCCTTAACCGTGAACTCACTGACCAGCGACTCTGGTGACAGGCTTTCCACACCCTCTGGCAATCGGATTCGCTTCTGATGCAGGGCCAGGAATGTTTTTGCCTGATCCTCCGGTTTCTGGGCTTCCCACGCCTGCAGCAGAGCCATTGCTGCGGCGGCGGTCAGCGGGCTGTCAGCGTCACCATTGCCCAGCACCAGTGTGCCTTGGGCAGGCATCAGGTAGGAGGCATCGGCGGTGATTGAGGGGTCGGTCAGCACCCGAATATTCAGGTCGCCAGAGGTCAGTGAAAATTCCTTTTTCCCGGTCAGGTTCAGCAGCCCGTTGAGCCGCTGATAAAGCCCGGTAGAAATCGTTTCAGGCAGAGAACCCAGGGCGCTGAGCTCTGCCGCAAGTAACTTCCCGGCGATGGTTTCAGCCAGACCTGCCGGGATGGCTGACTGCCGGGCATAGTGCAGGAAACCATCGGCAAACTGCTGCCGGGTGACATGGTCCATCTTGTCAATAACGCCATTGACCTGGCCGGTCATGTTAATGTCCTTCAGTTCACTAAAAGCCTCATAATGGCGTGCCAGCTGTGACAGGTAAGCCTGAGTGGCTGCAGCGTTTTTGCCCGGATTAAGAGGCCGCCGTAACAGCCTCTTCAGGCCATCCTGTGACTGGAGTGACATAAGCGAGAAAGGATTGCCCGGGCCCGCCGGAGTTATTTTTATATAACGCCTTTTAGCATTCGCCATAACCGCATAACGAGGGCTGCTGGCGAAGGTTTCAATGATCTGATCCTGCCCCGCTAAAGCCTGCACAGACGTGGGCTCTTTACCCTGGGCGTCCGGTTGTTGATTAACAGGCAACTGGAACGGCCTTCCGACGCGCCGTCGCAGTGCTACCGCCTCATGGAATATGGTGTCCACATCTTGCTTCAGATTGGCCAGCAGGCCAGTGTCAAAAGACTTCCAGCCGAGTCCCCGGGCAACAAAAGTGCAGGCTTTTTCCAATGCGACGAGAGTGGATATCCTCGGACTCTCTGGCGTATTTATCTCCAACCAAAGATCAACGTACATCAGTTTTGCGATGTCATCGATATCGCCGTCAGGCAGTATGGTCGTCACCGCATCGGTCACTCCCAAGCGTATCCGGCTGGCTGGCTGGCCGGTGTCACCCAGAACCTGCTCCATCTTCCAGTAGATAAAATGAACCAGCAGTGACTTCAGGTAAGTGCTGGCAACGACTTTTAGTCTGAAATGCTTTTTAGCGACCTCTATCTGTTGGGACAGGAAATTTTCTGCCGCCGCCCGACTTAACCCCAGCAGTCTGGCGTCGAGCAGGGATTCTATACCGGAACCAACGCTCCAGAAGGCCCGGTAATCCACGTTGACCAGCTCAGAGGTGAAGGGCAAGGCCTTGTAGGAGGCAATGGTATTATCAGAGCCATCTGGAACCAGGGGCGCTGAGGATTGTTTATCATTGACAACCTCGTTGAAAAGTTTTTTCTCACGGTCACTGGCTGTAATTTCCCCTTTAGCAAGGCTATCCCTTATTGCCTGAATCCTGGTCTTGTCATGCAACTCTAAATACGCCAATGCCCGGCGATAATCGGCTTTCGTACCTTTGGCTAACAGCAGGTTATGATGGCCTGCGACCAGTTGCCGATAGAGGCTTGTGCCTGAAGGGGGGTCAACCGCCAGAGTCAGTGCGTATTGACGGGTCAGTCCCAAGGGACGCGACTCCTTGTCAGGCAGTGTCGCGGTGTTGATCCCGAACTGCTGACGCACCTGCTGGCGCAAGGCTGTCAGCGACCCTCCACCACCTTCAAGTGCCTTCAACAGACTGGCACCCACCAGGTTGGTCAGGGTTTCCCGGAAAATAAATGGCCTGTTCCTGTTCTTCGTGCCCAGCAATAACAGGGCGTGGGCACTGTTTTCCTCACTCACCTCGACACGACTGTCCACCAACGGCCAGAGCGGCCTGGGGCTGATTTTTATTTTAAAAGGGCTAATATCGGCAATGCCTGCATCCCTGACGGGTTGCACCAGCGCCTGAAGAAGCTGCGATAGACGAGGCTCCCCCATCCCCCGGGCAATGAATTGAATGTCGTTCTGTAATTGCTCTTTGCCAATACTGCCCTTCCGTTGCAGCTTGCGATAAAACTCCATGTGGACAACCAGCCTGATCGGCAAAAGACGGTCTGGCCAGCCATCAGGAAGCTGGAGGCGAAAGACCTGCTTGCGGTCGCCTTCGCTGTGAGTCAGGGTGTAGCCGGGCCCCCGGTTGGAAAAAGCCAGGTCATCCCGGCGACCCAGCGTGAACGTTTTTTGCCCGTCCTTGGTTTGAACCTGAGCCTGGTAACGGCCCAACCCGGTATCGAGGGTGAAAGCCGGGCGCTCCCAGCCAGGTCCCGGAAGCAATGGCGGATTTTTTTGCAGGAGATCAAGCCATTTATTGGCCCGCAGGGCATCCGCCCGCAACCCGGCTGGGTCTGTGGGTTCCAGCCCCCTGAGCCGCCGGTGAAAAAAATACTCCGCCAGCAGCGACTCACCGTCGGTCAGGGATGGCTTGTTGAGCAAATCAACAAGGGTGTCATCCAGGTTGTTGGTCTGCTGTGGGGACAGTGATAACAGAGTACGCTTGATCGCGTCCCGGTAATAGTCCGGGTCGGTAACTGCTGGAGCCCAACCAAGCTCGGTCCTTAAAGCAGCGACAGCCTGCGGGCTGTCAGGTGACTCCTGTCTCAACAGGGCCAGCAAACCGCTAAGCTCATCGCCTGCCGGAGCGGACAGGGGGCCGTTCTGGCTTTCAATAGCAATGAGAGGCTGATCATTCAGCCGGGTGACCGGTTGCCGCCCGGTGCTGGTCAGGGCAAGGGTTTTTCGGTTACCAGTGGTGACCGGTACATTGCTGCGGGAATCCGCAGCGAGGGGAAGTTGTCCGGGCTCAGCCCATTCCTTGCGCACGGCCTGTGCGTCCGTAAGAACCGCCTCTGCACGGCTTAGCCAGCGCAATAATCCCTGTTGTTCTGCCGCTGTGAAGGCGATGCCCCGTCGGTCTTTCAGAGCATCGGTCAACACCTCTTCAAGCTGCCCGGCGAGGTTGTTGATCCCGGCCAGTGCTTTCAGCTCACTGTCATCAAGCACGGCTGTGACCACGTCCGCCGGATCAGCCAGCAGTGCGGGCTGCGATGTCACCATGCGCTGACTGACCAGCCCACTCCAGGCCAGCTGCGTTAACAGTGAGCGAAGGTTTCTCAGCCCTGCACGACCAGCGTCGGATAACCGGTCAACCCGTTGGTTGCAATAATACTGAACCCGCTGAAACAGTCGACGGGTTTCCATATCCCCTATCAGCCGGGCAAAGCCGGACAGAGGCTCAGCAATGGCTTGATAGGCAATGCGGACCCGATGGCGGTTTTTCACAGTCGTTATCCCGCCCGCTGAGGTGACCTCCTGAACAGGGGTATGGGCTGATGCCGTGGCCAGCACGGGCAGCAGGTCGTACTGCTTACGAAGCTGGTTTTCCAGTTGCAGCAGCGTCCGGGCACTGGTGATTTTGGCCCCCTGCAACCAGGTCATGGCGATGGCTGGTGAGTTCACCTGATCAGTACTGACCAGTGCTGCCCGACACAAATCCTTCAGGACCGAGGCCAGTGCTCCCAGGTAATTACTGGTGGAGTGGCGTTGCCCGGTCAACACCGCCGGGTCAACCTTCAGCACCACAAGCCGGTTGCCACTGGTGTCCCCGCTGTCCCCGGGACGATAGGGTATCACCCGGTCAGCAAGAGCCTGTTTGCCAAACCTGATCACCAGCCTGAGAGGGGCAGGGGGCTTCATACCGGGCAGCAGCTGACTGTCCAGCTCGGTCATAGTGGCGGGTTTGATGAAACTGTCAGGGAACCCCAGGGCATTGACCAGACGCTGTCCTGCGGAGCTGGCAACAAAGACTCTCAGTTCTGACAAGAGCCGTTCGGCCTGATTCGCCAGTTTCTGGCCGGGACGGTAGTCGGCAGGAAGGATCACGGCTATCCTGTCGTCTGTGCCCGTCAGCGTCCGTAGCTCGGAACTGCTCGCTGACAGCCAGTGGCGGGCGGCGGCTAACTGATCCTTCAGCGATTCCCTCGGGTTGAGTTTGAACAGCCCGTTTGTCCCTGCGGCGGCGTCGTCCAGTTTCACACCATAAATCGTCTTTCCATGGTCGTTTTTTTCCAGCACCGGAATAAGGGTTTTACTGTTACTGTCGTACGACGCTAACAGCTTATCTCCGGATTGCAAACTCACTGCCCGGTAGTGACCGTCAGCTTCCGAAATCAGCTGATAAACCTTGCCATCGGAACGCCTGACCGCCACGGACGTGGTGGCCAATGTTGCGTCCGAAAACACCCGCTCAGCTGGGGAGTCGTTGCTATCGTGGATGCTGTCATAGACGGAAGCCTGGCCCAGGGGGGTGGCAGTAATATCCTTGTCTGAGCGCCTGAGCACCCGGTACAGCTCATCGTTGTGGTTAAGGAACTCAACTTTGTAATAAGGTTTGTTGGTATCGGTGTTACTGATATCCGTGCTGTCAATGTCCAAAAAGGGGCGGTCCGCCAGATTTCCTGCTGATAGCAGGCGAGTACTGCACCCGTCGACCCCACGTCGGCAGCGTTTGTTGTCTTGCGCCTCAGGGTCCCAGATGACAATCCTCAACTTCCTGCCACCGTCGTTGTCACTGTCACTGTCGCTGTCGCTGTCAGACTCAATCAGCCAGTACGCCGATGAAGCAAACCCGCTGGCATTGGTTGGGGCCTGCGAATCGGGCGTTGTTTTAAGTGTGTCTACGTAGTCAATCAGTTCCCACTGGTGAGGGGCCTGCTGCGTCAGAACATCCTTCAGTAATTTGATCTGTTGATCAGTGAAAGCCCTCCTGAACAGGGCTCTTTCACCATCAGGCAGGTCGCGCTCAAACTCATAGAGTGCTCTGGTAAAGGTTTGAATACTCTGGTCATTCTGATGCTCCTGAATCCACTCAAAGAGCGCTTCAAGTCTCAATGATAATGATTCAGACTTCTGATTGAACAGCCATGTCACCTCTTGTTTAATTTGTTCCCGAGTGATGGATGATCCAGCGGGGTCAGGATAAAGTGCAATTGAATCCCGGTTCATTGCCGCAGGCAGGAAATCCCATTGCCGGACAGAATCATAACCAATAGTGTTGCCCAGTTGACCCAGTCGCCCGGCTTCCTCAGGCCAGCCAGACTGGAACAGGGCGGTATCAACAGCCTCTACACTCTTGGCCAGACCTATGGCGTAAAACATGCTGACGACTGAGTCAAATAATCCGTGTCTTAGCGAAGGGTTATCCTTCATCCCAAGCTCAATAGTTACAGCGCTATCACCGACCTGCAACCGGGACGCCTGCAAGATAATATGGGGATTTAACTGCCAGTGAACAGGTAGGCCGACACTGAGGTCAAGCGAGTGCTGCTGTTGGAATCGCTGGCGATAGATGTCCGGTGAAAAATCACTGAAAATTCTAATAAACCGCTCGACATCATGCTGGTAGCGGTAGGGATCCAGCTCGCTGTTGTGCAAGGCCTGTCGGTACAGTCTTTCGTTGTGGTGTGTATCCAGAAATGCCCCTGGGAACTGGCTGCTGTGTGAACTGGCCGACAATAGCATCCATTGCGGATACGGTTTGTTTGATGGTTGTTGAGTCAACAGTCCGGTCACTGGCTCCAGGGAGTCAGCCAGGACAGGCATAATCCCCGCGTCGGTCTTCAGCTTGAAGCGATGGCTTCCATCTGCGAGGGGTTGCACACTCCTGATGCGAAAAGCCGACGGTGTCCCGGCTTGATCATCCTGACTGATCTGCCTGTTCACCTCAGCCAGCTGGATTTTGGTAAGAACACGGGCCAGCTGCTTAATATCTTCCTCCGGATACTGCAAGCGATATTGACCCAAGGCTTCCACCACTGCGAAACGCTGCAATTGGGGTAATGAGGAAAAGTGTTCCGAAAACCACGGCCAGCCGGCTTTACCCACACTGGACATCGCCAGTTCAAGAAACGCACGGGTAATTTCCGGATCTTGGCCAAGCCGGTCTGGTTGCAAAGCCAGCCTGAGGCGGCTCTGGAGGTTATCGGGGGTTGCCGGGGTTCCCGGAAACAGGCGTTCCACCCTGCCGGTTTGACCCGGCAGGGCAAGGTCCAGAAGATAATGGCCATCGGCGTTTGTAGCGACAGGTCGCGCTGTGCGGTCTGCTGACATCCGGCCAGTCCAGAGTTCCCTGGATTTTTGGTTATCCTTCAGGGGCAGCGAGTACTCGTCCGGCAGCGTGCCGGGCAGCAGCCCGGCGCCGTTGGCAAGACGGTAATCCAGAGCCATCCCCAGCAGGTCTCTGATCCTGACGCTTGCTTGCAGATCCGGGGTATCCCGCTGGGCCAGGACAGTGAGCTTCGCTGCCAGTTCTTTGCTGACCTGTTGCAGGCCAACGCGCTTAATGTAGTCACTGAGTGAGGTAACGGCACTGTCGGAAAGGTAGGTATGGATATAATCTGCCAGCCTTATTCCCGGAAACAGGGGTTTTTCGTGAGAGTCGTCGTCCCCCGACAGCCGGAACAATAACAGGGTAAATAGCGATTTTAACTGAGCATGGATTGCCTTGTTATCGTCTGAGGCCGGGGGGATAACCGCTGTCGCGATAACTCTGGCTGACTTCAGGCTGGCCAGCAGCCTTTCTCCTTCAGGGCTGTCACTGTCAGCAAACAGTGCCGCGAACACCGGCGTATCCAGATTCTCAAAGGGAAACCTCAGGATGATTCCGGTGTCTGCCCCGCCAGTGGTTTTTGTCCAGTCAATGGACTGCCCTTCAGGGTTCCCATAAAAGTCGGCTTCCAGAGAAAGCTTGTGGGTGTCCAGTTCATCCAGAGACAACGGGGCCGATAGCCATTGCAATCCCGGCTGACCTTCGGCACCAAGCCATTTCTGAGTCGTCAATGGTGAGCCATTGACCTTTGTCGGGCTCTCGCGCCTTGTGCTGTCCGATCCGGCAGGTCTGGGTACAGTGTCGGTTATCTTTTCAAGGATGATCCGGCCCGATGCGCTGTCTTTTATCACCGTCCCGATGTCGGTAAGCTGCACCAGGGGAGCAGGCCCCGTTTGCACCTTGCTGTTACTGTCTTGGGGGGCTTGCTGGTCTGGCAAAATGGCCAGTGTCAGTCCTTTGCTCAGGCCATAACTGCGGCCAGTGATGATTGCCGATAACCCCCAGGTCGCCCGCAATGCTTTTTGGGCCTGCCTGAGCACTGCGACATCGGGATGGTTTAACAGGGCTATGGCGAACAGCTTTCCTATGGAAACCGCTTTACGGTGTTCAGGCAGCGAGTCTTTTGTACCCACTGTCAGGGTCAGCGGATTGTTATTCAGGCGACTCTGGTACGAGTGCCATTGAGCGTTAAAGACAATCGTTATTTCCTGAAACACACGACTCAGAGAGATTCCGTACCCGGACAGTATCTCCTCCGATTTAAGCACCGGTACAATAAAAGCTTTACCTTCATCAGCAGGAAACAAGTCCAGGATTGTATAAAACTCAATGGGCAGAAAAAGCTCTGCCAGCTGTTTCCAGGGGGCCAGATTGTCAGTGGTTGTTAAAGGAAGCCGTTGACCCTCGCTTGCCCGCTGAAAATCCACCGAGACTATTTTTGGCAACTGCATTTTTTGCAACTGCGCCAGAGTGTCCCAGGCTGAACCTGACGGCCCGCCGGTTATTGCCCTTAGATTGGCAGTCAGCAGCAACCGGGCCACTTTGTCCTGTTGGATTGTGTCCTGGGTTTCCTGCAGACGGTTGACGAAGGTGCGGATTACATGCTTGAGCCTGGCGTGGCTGAGTTGACCCAGACGGTCGAGGATGGACTGCTTCACCCAGCGCTGGTAATCCGGAGTTTCGGTTTCAGATTTGACCAGGAATTGGGCTTTTGTTAAAAAAACCCCGTCAATCTCCGGGTCTGCTCCCAGTAACCCCGGGGTTTGAACGGACTTTATAATCGAAATCGTGTAGGGCTCGGGAGGGGAAAAAGCCATGTTTTCGAGATTGGGCCAGAGTTTTCGAACCTCCATGGTACCGAGGAAATGGTTTTGACCCTCGTCATCGACATAGTAAGTGACATCATGTCTTGAGAGTGGACTTATGACATCTATGTAACCCAGCTTCGGTCCTTTGTTCTCGCCTTGGGGTAATTCGAAATAATCTGAGAGATCACCAGGGGGGATAACCATCTTTCCATGTTCGACACGATGATCCAACAGGTCGGTGAACAGCAATTTTAACCTGACTTGCAATCGCTGTTTGGGAACCTTCCACGCCCTGCCAAGCCCTTCAGCCTCAGATCCCACTGTGGCCAGTTTATTGACCGTTTCCTGCAGCAACGAAGTAAAGGCCTGCCAGCTGTAATCCCGGATGGCTGACTTAAGTTGGGCGGCCTCCGAATCAGAGATAACAGTCATTAAAAAATCAGCGGTACCCAGTCTCAGTAATCCTCTTATTTTATTGATAGGGGTACCTGGAATATTCATTTTCCCCCTCATAAAACTGTCGGTTGAACTGTCTAATGCCTGCTTGTACAAATGCATGGTAAACATGGATTTCAGCAAGTCAGAATTCAGATTCAGTCTTTCTGAAATGACAGAGGCCTTATACTGGCACCAATGAAAAACTTTCCTTAATATGTCTTTTGTCTTTGAGACAAAAAGATTGGGAATATAGGAGGTTATATCCCCAATCAAACCAAGATCGACTCCAATATTGACATGAATACGATAAGGCGGTATCTGTGCTTCTGCCGCTATCGCTGCCTCCATCATGTCAGGCAGCAATGAAACTTGACTGTTTCTATATTCATCAAGGGTGTGCAACCTGAAATCTTCTAAATTACCTCTGGGGTTATTGCCAAGTAGCTCGTCATTATAAGCCCTAACTAAATCGCCTACGGTATAACCACCCTCAGGTATTTTTGTTAAAACAGAGACCATTGTCTTGGTCGCATGAAATAAAGCTGAGGATTCACTGAGATAAGCCGAGAGCGGTTTGGGTCCGGTAATGATTTCAATGATAGAGCGACCCTCATGGAGATCAGTAGACAGGAGCATATTAGGATAATCAGGGTTAAGAACCTCATCATCATTGAATCGAGTCGATGCCAGCATTTCCCTCGCGTCAGCACCCACACGTGTGATGAGATTCTCTATTTCAAGGCCGATCCGTCCTCTATAATCGTCCCGACGTGTCTCTGGAGTTTTGCTCTTTTTTTGTAATCCCTTAATGCCAAGTTCAGGCAGAATTCTTTTTCGAATAGTTTCAAAATCGCTGCTGAAACCTTTCAGCCGATTTGATGCAACAATATAACCTGCTATCAGGCCTGATCTTGAGAAAGTTTGATAGTGTCCAACCAGCATTTTGTCTTCGGTGAAATACTGGCCCGGATCCACTTTCAGGATACAACCGGTATTATCAACCAGAACCGGCTGTGGCGTTTCTGTAGCGGATGGATCGGGAGGAGTAATGACCAGTAAGAGCCGGACAGAGTCGGGTATTTTGGCCTGGTCGAAGCCTGTCCCGAAAGATCCATCAATAACGCCCTGATTCACCAGAGCCCGGAGATCACCAAAGACCTGGCTCTGATCCTCTGCCAGGATGTCGGAAAAAGCCTTGAATTCAGAGGTGGTTCTGAGCAATCGAAGGGTTTTGATAATCTCATTGCGTAATGAAAACAGTTGTTTGGAAGGAGTATTGTTTTCTGGATCATTGTTTTTGAGAACATTGTTTTCAAGAGCATTGTTTTCAAGAGCATTGTTTTCAAGAGCATTGTTTTCAAGAACATGTTTGATAAACCGGGCAGAGAACAAGATCGCGATCTTCGAAACCGAACCCTTATCGCCATAGGAATCCGGTGTCACTTCACTAATAATTCCGGGGCTGTTCTCCTTTATTTCACTGCTATAGACGTCCGTGTCATGAGAAAACGTTTTGCCTGACGAGCTTTCAATATTAGCCAGATCTGCAAATAACCTATTCTTTTTTCTGGCGGATAAACCAGATCTGGCTATTCGTTGTTTTAACATCTGGTAATCCGGGTCCTGCAACTGCAGTGCAGACCTCAGTTGTGAATCCCGCATCTGTTTCCAGAACTCTGCGTGTACTTTAACCAGACCTTCTGAAAAAGTACAAACAGAGCCCACCGGGGCTCTTGCAAGGTGACGAATAACGTTTCTGACCGAACGGGAGAGATTTCCTTCCTCAAACAATACCTCCAGTGCCTGCCGGAAATCATCTACAGTACCCTCGGCAAACTTAAGCCCATGGTCATTGCTATCAAGGACCAGTTCACGATAAAGCGGGTCGCCGGGATCCGGTAACCGCCGCATTGTCATACTGTTGTCAAAGCCGAACTCACCAAGAGGATCACTATAGAATTGTGTTTGCCATATCTCCGAAGCACTGTTGAGAATGAATGGGTTTGCCCCAATTAACCGCAGTTGCAGGAATAGAGCCATTCCGTAGGATTGGGTCATCACCCGGGCCAGGTCGGCATCAGACGAATAATGCTCTACATCCTTCAATCCAATCTGGAGGAAAGGCCCGGCTATTTCCCAATCCAGGACAATTACCCGACTGTCCGCGAGCAATCGGTCTTGTTCCGGGCGAACACTAATGGGCACCCTTCTTGCGACAAAACCAGTCTCTATCTCCCATTTGCGCCAGGCCAAAAGGGCATCGGCGAATTCATTAGGTTTACTGAAATAACCAAGCAAAGGCTTCAGCCTATCTGGGGTTCCATCCAGTTTCGACAGCTCACGCAGCTGAGAGCGATAGGCTCTGTGCTGGACGGTCGAGAAAAAAAAGGGTGAACGAGCCCCCATGGTGGTTTGCGAGGTCAAACGCTGATGCTTGTCGACAGACATCAAACCGTCGAGAAAAACCTTGCGATGACGGTTTCCTGAAGGTGGGAGCTCGACGATGAAGACCCTTTCGTCGGGGGCCAGGGCGAGTAATTCTGCGATCAGTAACCTCTCCTGGTGATCGGGTTTCTGATCAGTGTCCAGAGCTTTTTCTGCGTTGGTCACCAGACGAAGCAACAGTCTTCGTATCAGGCTTCGCAGAGCATCAGGCTCCGAGTCCATGTTAATGACTTCGTTGGCCAGTGTGACTACATCAGCCAACGGCAGTTGGTCTATTTTTTCATCAAGCTGCTGTCCTACCAGGGAGTCTGAGTGTTGGGTATAGGCTGACTCAATGGTATTGATCAGTGTCTGGGCATCACGCGATCCAAGCGGACCAGAGGACTGAAGCATAGACAGGATATTGCGCAGATTATCCGGAAAAGCCAGGCTCCTGGTCTCTGGCAAGTCCACCAGAACATAAGTTTCACCCGAAAGGTCGGTGACAACAGGCAGGTACTTGTTGTGTTTGTCGCTATCAAAAGCCTCACCACTGGCCAGAGACACAGGATCAGTAGAACTGAGAGCGCCATCAGGATCGTGCTTCAGCCTTTTGTTAATCCCAAGGGAAAGGCTTGCTTGCAGCGACTTTCTCTGTTCGCTCCTTTTTCTGGCGTTCAGTCTCAGTACTTTTTTGTCTGCTTGGTCCGTCAGATAGTGACCCAGCAAATTTTTCAGAGACTTGATATACCAATCGCTCAAGTCGGAAAAGTGAGTTTGTGACCGTCGGACCGAGAGGGCAAGCAGGTCATCTTTTTCGAATACTGAAGCTATCAGGTCAGGGCTGGAGATCTGGAACGGGTCTATGTCATTGCCACCAGGTGCGACAATGTCCTGCAAAGACCCAAGCAACAGGCGAGTAAACAATGCTGTCATCGCATTGGATGGCGGGTTTGTGACTTTCCGGGCCAGTTGATACCCCGCCTGCTGGGTCCGGAAAAAATTCTCCCGGGCAAAGGGATCGCCATAGGCCACCAGACCCACCCCGGAAAACGGGTCACCGATTGAGTCTGCGCGGACAAAGGCGCTCATCTGACGTTTTTCTTGTGGCTGAAGCTCTTTTGAAGCCCCGGCCTGGGCAACAGGGAGTTCGACATCGGCAGTCGGCAAAGGCATCAACCGGTAAGGAGAAAGGTTATCACCGGTGTTTTGATAGAGTCGACGGTTGTAATCCTCAATCAGATCGGAGAGTTTCTGCCTGCCATTGTTTTCGATAATCGCTTCAAGCAGTAAACGTTTGGCTTGTTGGAAATCAGGGTCACTCTCTTTACCCAGACGAACATAATCCCTGCCGGTGGGCAAAACGGGCAAATTCCGGAGTTTTTTCACCACCCCTTCTGCAACCGGGAGCTGGCGGGTTATTAACTGCCCCCGGTCGTCTTTCTCAAGCACCAGTTTGACGCGATGGTCTGACTGTGACCACAGCGGATCGCCGTTGGCGGGCAGCACACCCGTCCATTTGCGCCCCAACTCATCCACCGCTACCAGAGCGTTACGAACCGTGATTCGACGTGTCCGGATTTCACCAAACAGTGCTCTGGCGAAAGCCTCCACAGGGTAATGCTCGCCGCTGGCATTAGCGCCACAGCCCACCAGACTGACAGTTTTGACAAAGCGCCCGCCGGTTATGCGCTCAAGCACTTTGGCCAGTTGCACAACCGTCTTCCCGCCCAGAAGAAACTTTTCAGAACCGGCCTTAGCCCCCTGAACCTGTCTGCCATGGCCAACTACAATAATGCGGGTGGCATCTTTAAGAAAATCAGCTTGCAATGCCTCAAGCTTAATGTCGTGGCCTGTCTGTGGGTCGTACAGGGAACCATAAGAATCCAGAACTATATGGCGGCTGAAATCGGGCTGGTATTTGTTTGCCAGATATAAGCTGGCTGTGGTTTCAATGTCATTGTCGCCCAGCTGAAGAATGACCTGGTTTGTATAATGGCTGTCTTGCTCAGCGTTCAGGGCATAACGCTCGGTTTTATCCGTTCTGGGTAACCAGCTACTAGGGCATTCATCAGTACTGCAACTGATTAAATTAATCTGTGCTAATGGATTGATTTCCATGAAAAGGTCTTTTACTTCAAGATCAACAAGGTCTTTTTTTGAAAAAAAATCAGACAAATAATTCTGGGAGACTTCTAAAAATCCTCGGGACCCTGATATGGACATCGTCGATTTAGCCTGGTGCAATATTCCATCTTTCCGGTAATCAAAAAAACTGTAGGCGACTCTCTGATCAATATTCAATTCCCTGGCGATTGATTTTGCAGTTTTGTCTATATCTGTCTTAGCAGCGTTTAATGGCTTATCGATATTTAAACGTTCAATTAATTTATAACGTCTTATAATTCTTTTCTTAACTGCGTCAAGAGCCTCACTGTCAGGTGGCGCGATAATCAAGTTGTTGTTGATCTTTGCTTTTTCTTTGTAGATTAATTTTATTTCCACTGAACCAGGAATAACCCTGAGCGAATCTTGAAAGACAAAAAGGGGTTTTTCGCCGTGGTTGGCTATGGCTTCTTCAATGCCCTTAATAAGATCAGGGTATTCTTCCTTTATTCTGTCATAGTATTTCTCTTGTTCCGGATCAGGTGTCCGGCCAAAAAACAGCTGTTCCGGCCCTTTCTGGCCAAAATACTTAATGATTGCATGGTTAACGGGGTAATCCGGACCGATCCGACGGTCTCCAAAGGGAAAAAAATCCGGAAATCTAAGGTGTTTAAACAATTCCTTGTTAAAAGCAGGTAGTATATCAACGTCCAAATAGACACCCCCTCCTTCCTTATCTTTGGCAAGTACTTCCACTCTTGCCAAATCTGCTGCAGCGGCCAAAATCCCCCTTAGTGCAAGTTCTTTGATGTACCATTCTTTCAGGCTGGCTTTATTGCCTGTCGGCCAGAGTTGATTGATGTCTGCCAGCTTGAATTCACCGGATTCAGGGCTGCTCCTGAGCTTGGCCAGCTCGTCGCTGAACGCCTTCATTTGCTTCAGA
This sequence comes from Endozoicomonas sp. ALD068, assembly GCF_049310145.1. Taxonomy (NCBI): domain Bacteria; kingdom Pseudomonadati; phylum Pseudomonadota; class Gammaproteobacteria; order Oceanospirillales; family Endozoicomonadaceae; genus Endozoicomonas; species Endozoicomonas sp. ALD068. The sequence goes on along the minus strand of NZ_JBLYNU010000004.1, from coordinate 2,836,494 downwards.
CTGTCTGTTCGTATTTTTTCTAATTCGCTTTCATCCATACCCAAATGGTTGACTAAAAACGCCTTTGCCATTTCGTCAAAGGATTTACCCTGGGCGATGCCGTTTTTTATAGTGCTATAGGCCAGATCTTGCAGTTGATTTAAACGTTTCACAAATTCATTCCTGGCATTTTCTTTTTTCAGGAATGATTCGGGTACTTTCTCAGCGGCAACAGACTCACGTATTTCCCGGGCCAATATGGGCGCTAAAAACGCTTGCGGATCGTACCAGAGCGTCATAGACCAGGCGGGAATCTGTGAAACCCAGATCTTGAGACAGTCTTCAACACCTTTTTTAAGAGGCCCAATCCAGATAGTGTTAAGCTCTTTCGGTACCTCGACCAAAGCATCCAGCAGGTACTGCTTTATTGTGGCGTCCAGCAGGGAGACGGCTGCTTCACCCATAAACGTTTTGGGCAGGTTTTCCTGCATCCGATAGACAAGGGCGTATTTTTGAAGGGGCGTTCCCTCTGGGCGAAGTTGGTCAAATTGGTCAATTTTTTTCTCCAGCGATGCTAAATTATCCGAACCAAGAGTACCCAGATGGGGCTTCAGGCTGTGCTTGAACATCGCCAGAGTCGGCATGGCATCATCGGGATTGACGGGCCCCAGCAACCCGCTGTTGTCTGACAATACAGAAGACAACTGCCGCATTCCAGCGGCACTTTCAGCAAGCAGGTTTTTTTCAGACAAGCGTTCGACTCTGGCGTCCCCCTCATTCATGCGAAGCGCTTTCAGCTTGTCAGACCTGTCGGCCAGCGACCAGGTCACCAGACCCGTGTCTCCAAGCAGGCCAACCCACAGACGCCCCCAGATATCCACTCTCAAAAGACCGTCACGGGCAGTCACTGCCTGGGTTTTTGTTGCTTTCAGGGTCTCTCTCAGGTATTGGCTGACAAGCCCGTCGTGATCAATGCCTGAGCCAACCAGGTTAATGGTTTTAACAGGAGTATCTGCAATCAATTCATTGATTGTTTTTGACAGGTCTGACGCGGTTTGCCCGCTCAGGGTAAATTTCCCATTGCTGGACTGACCCGCACCGACCACATGAATTCGGCTATCTCCGTCCAGAAATTTACCAATATCGGCAGTATTAATCCTTGCGCCTGTCTCTCCATCTGACCAATAACTGTTCTTATTGACCAGCCAACGGATTGAGTTATAACTAACTCTCGTTGGTTCGCGGTTTTTATATTTGTCAAACAGGTAATGGCTGGCCTTGCTAATCGGGTTAGCATCGCCAGACTCCATCTGGAGAACCAGTTGTTGGCTGTATTGGCCAGGCTTTTGCGGATCCGTGTCTATATAACGCCGGATATCGTTTTCCTGGTCCCGGACAGCTGCCGCTGCGCTGGAAATGGTAAAGTGTTCTCTGGCTGAAAATTGCAGAACATCCAGTAAAGCTTCGTAGCCTGCCGTCCAACTCATGGCAAACTTGCTTTCCCTCAATGCCTCATCGCCATTCAGGATTTGATAGCCTTTCCCAAACTTCTGTATCCCTCTGAGTCGGTAATAAACCAATGCCGCAGCAGCATCCTTTGTTTGGGTTAAAACCGCTTCTTTTCGTTTGGCATCATTCCAATTTGTCAAACTGGACAATTCCAGCCGACTAATATCTTCATGTTGTAATAAGAGCCTGCTTTGAGCAAACTCAATGGTTGGGTTGCCTGGTGCCGCCGCGAAAAATAAACCCGGATTTTTTTCTGATGGCACACAGGCCTGATAGGGCATGACTTGAATTTTTTCCAAAGGCTTAAACAGTTGCGAGGGATCAGCACTCGCCAGACGCTGTTCGATGTCGCTCTTCAACCCGGGGTATTTTTCACCGAACCAGGCGATATCGTCTGCAACCTTCTGTTCAATGTCAGGAGCCTGATCGTCAGGAAGGAATTCTTTGCCGAGCCGCTGGATGACCAACTGTGTCTGTACTGCCTTTACCCTGTCCCAATCTGTTTTGCTGACGCCTGAATAATCAACATCCTTGAAAAGATCCTCATTCAATGCCGGCGAAAGCGACGTATCAGAATAAACACCGCCGAGGGTGGCCATCACCCTCATTTTCACCAGTGCCTCAGCCGCAGGCTGATGGCCACGCAACCCCAGTTCCCTGTAATAGTCCTCTTCAGTCTCCTTACCATCTTCCCCGTAGGCAGCGGTCCAGACCTTATTAAGATCGATGAGGGAAAACTTCGCCTGTGGGTAAGAAAACTCTATCTGCCGTGCAAATTCCTGCAAGGATTTCTGCATTTGGGATTTTTTTTTTGTCAAGGTCCGCCTTGTATTTGAGGTGGCCTGTCAGAAAATTCTTCACCGCCTGATCAAACGGCTGGCCCCGTTCTATTTTTGGCTTTATGGCTTTCCAGGCCTCATCCTGTAACTTCATCAGGTCTTTCAGTAAACCCGATTCAAAATCAGAGGGATTACCGGGATTGGTTTGACCGGCCAATTTACGGGTCATTGACTCTTTAAGGGCTTCGGCAAGCACACCGGCGAGCATTGCATTGGGGTCATACCAAAGATTTATTTTTAAACCGGACTCTGAATTGGCCAAAATCCATGACCGGATACGCTTCAGTTCGTCATCGGTTGGGTTAACGCTGACAAAATGCAGCTGTGGAGGGACTGGCTTCAGATTACTTTCTAACCAGCGCCGGATGTTGGTAGCCAGTTTCGCAAATTTTACGCCGGTTGCCTGTGGGTGATTCACGATCAGGGCGGTGAGTTTTTCGTAGATTTTCAACGCCGAAACAAAGGTTGATTGTGCATTCACATGGCGATAACGATCAAACACCATAAAAGACGAGAACAGGTCTTCAAAACGTTTGTTCAAGTCTGCGTTCAAGATCCGTTGATACTGTAATAACGGCTCAAATTCCATATGGAACGTCTTGGCGTCAGGAATCAGTTTATCAATTAATTTCAAGTCTGAACCTGCCACAGGATCAGAATCGGAACGGCGAACCCTTTGTACTTTTGCCGGTCTTGTGACTGCCGGATAGCGGTGCCGCAGGGAAGGTGGCAGAAGACTGTCATCTGCGGTCATAGTGCCAATGGCAGCCAGTTGCAGACGATAAGTACCGTTCCTGTCAGGCTCTGCCGTCAGTTCCAGATGACGTCCCAGGGAGCCGCGTCCGGTCACTGCCAGACGCACAGATTTTCTACTGTCTGTCTCTGTCGTTTGATTAAACCTTACCTCAACGGAAAGGGTGTCTTTGACCATCATCTGACGGGGGTTCACTACCGGTAACGGCAGTTTGTCCTGTCCGGGATAGTGCCGTGGCAAACCAAGCTCAGTACGAATCCGGTTTTTGGTCGCATTGATATTTTCTTCTGGTGCCAGCCCAAGCGCCAGCCGTAATGCCTCCCCCAGTTGGTAAAAGAACGAAAGATGGCCTGCCAGCCATCCGGAACCGTAGGGCAGGTTCCCCTCATCCGGATCAAAAGGGATAAGCGTGAAGGTGCCGTTATTGACTGTCTGGTTAATGGGTGCAAGGTCTGTCCCATTATTCGGGGCAAGATCATGGACAGTGTCATTTTCCGCACCATGATCGATGGGCAGGTAGGGCAGTGGGCCGGACTGACTGCCGGGGAACGCACCATTGCGATCGGGGATAATCAAGCTGACATACTCCCCGGGGATCGTCCTGTTGCGCTCATCGGGGTGGACCTTAAATATACCTTGGTCGTGTATGTCGCCAAGGGTGTCAGGTCTTATCGGGGTCGTTACGTTGCCCGACAGCATTCGTAACGCGTCGGTATTGTTCAACCGGTGTCTGAACAGGTCGCTGGCATCCACCAGTTGCCGCAGGTCACTGGCGAGGGTCTGATTACCGGAACTGGCCAGATAGTCCGGTGTCAGGTAAACCCCTATCCAGTCACCCAGAGCCTTGAGGGTAAGGAATCTGCCCCGAACGCTGCTGGTGGTGTCGTTAAAGAGCGGCGCCTGTTCCGGCTCCAACAGGCCATCGTATTCATCCTGTTGTGCTTCGTCATTTTTCTTCAGGCGCTGAAGGTTTGCCAGAGCCGTATTGTTGGGATCTCGGGCGATCAGCCAGTCCAGACTGTCATCGAGCGCCCTGCGGAAAAACCATTGTTCACTGCGCAACGGTTGTTCGTCGTAAACGGTTTCGATGGCCTTGAGCAAATCCGCCATTTCCCCGCCTGTACGGTTACTCTCCGCTGACGCTTGCCAGTCTCCCATAACGCTGGCAAGTGCTGGCGCCAGCCCGTCACCCTGATAAAGTTCCCGGACGGCATCAACAAAGTCTTCGGCTGTGCCGCCACGTTTCCTGAGGTCATGGCGTTGGCCTGACATCAGTCGCTGGTATAGATCACCGGACTCTGGTGGCCATTGCCGGGCCTGGTAACGTTCATCAAGCCCATAATGCGGTTGCAGTGCTTTCAGCCTGTTGTCAGTGATTCCCCAGAGCTGTTCAATACCGGCCACAGCCACGGCATTGTCGGTCAGGGTTTTTCGCCATGCAGGTACCAACAGGGATGACAGTCCGTGTCCAAGAGCCTCGTCAGAGTGCCGGGAAAGATCGGCGGCTCCCAGACGAATCAGTGGCTGACTGTCGTTTGTGAAGGTTGCGTCACTGTCAATAAATAATCGGTCGGACTCTGCCTTGATAAGAGGGACCTTGTGATCCGGGCCACCCGGATCACTGGCAATCTGCAGTCCGTGAAGAAAGGTCAGCAATTGCCGGTTAAAACCACCGTATAGAAACAGTCCTGCCAATTTCTTGAGGTCAAAAACCAGCCGCTGGAGCGTTTGTGCCGGATCTTTGTAACCGAGTGAATGGTAGCCTTCCACATCAAGGGTGATGTCGGCCAGTCGCAGTGGCGGAGCGGCGTCGCCCTGGGGGTATACCCTGATGCCTATTTCTGTTCCGTTAGCCCGGGTGCGGTAACCATCGCCAAAAGCAGGGCAGGCTATTGTCTCGTCGATGCGCAAAAGAGGCGCGACGGGTGTGAAAGGAGAAAAACTGTCAGGCACTGGTCTGGTAACATTGCCTGTTGGACGGATCTCCTCACTTTTGAGCCAGGCAAGTGTTTGACCAAGATCGTTTTTAGAATGCCAGTGTCTGGCTTGCAGTTGGGCACTTAGAGGAGTTGGCGGCTTCCCAGGATTTTTTGGGGCATTGAACAGATCAGGAAGCAAAGACTCCAGCCAATAGAGTGAAACCGGTGATACTTTCTGATTCAACCATTTGGCAGCCAGGGTTTCAGAGATAAAGTCGAGCTGTGTTTGCGTGGCTATAGCGGAAACCACGTCATCAGTCTGGCTGATGGGAGACGGGATTAAACCGCCACCATTTTCTGTGGAACCATTCTGACGTGCCTGAAATTCTGACCAGAAGTTATTGGGGTCACAGGCTTCATAAACGACCATTGCCATATTTTTCAGCAACGTGGCAACGAGTTGGTCAGCTCCGAGCGATTGCCCGATTAACAATGTAACGCCATCGTCGTCATAAAAGATATTCTGACCCGGCAAATCAGAGTCAGACAGGATAATACTGATATTCCGATGTAAATAGTGGGGAAAAAAACCGGACTGCTCGATTAACCAGAAGGCTCTGTCAATGGCTGTCCTGACCGTGCTGATGTGTGCTGGCGTGGCAAAGGCTGATCCGGGGCTGGCCTGATCCGTTGACAGTCTGATGCTAAAAATATCGGTATTAACAATGGCCGGGTAAAACCAGCCATCGCTGGTCTTGAACCACTGTCTTTTGGGAGTAGGATTGAGAGGGTTTGTATCAGTTAGATTGGCGGGCATGCAGGAAGCTCTCCGGAGCTGTAATGAATTCTACCGAAGTACAACAGTGGGAAAGACCAACTGGAGTAATGCAACAGATGTTGCTTATCAGTAATATCACTGTGTTAATGATTTCTGAGTTTTTCAACCCTGACTCATCGTAGTCGAAGGTAGTGGAGTCGTCAGGTTTTGTATCATTCCCTGGCTTGCCGACGGTACAAACGACGTGCTCTCGCCACTGCGATTGCCCGACAGGGCACTGAGGTCCTGAACCAGTCGCTGGTAGTGCTGGTAAAGTTCCGTATCATTCAGGCTTGCCATCACTGGTTGCTCACTTTCCGCTGTACCCGTTCCAACGTCGCCTTCCTCACCTCCGACCAGGCTGCACAGGTAATTAACCAGCCGTTGCCCCCTGGATCTCAGGCTTAAGCTGATGGCATCAGAGCTGTCAGCTGCGGCAAAATGAATCAGTTTGCTCCCGGCCCGTGTTCGCCTGCCCAGCGGTAGGCCCTGGCGAATCCAGGCGGCCAGGATAAAACTGCCGCCAGTGACCGGAGGTGGCATCAGGCGGGATAAACCGGCGGGGCAACGAGCCTGGTCACCGCTTTCAGTGGCATTACGCCGAGCCAGCGAATGCCAGCTTGCCGCCTGCAAATCTGCGAGGCTAACACCAGCCATTCGAACACGGTTAAACGAAGCAGGGGCGAATTTGCTAACGATTTGTGCCTTTGTTCCTGCATTGGGGGGTCCGCTGTCAGAAGGTTGTCCATCTTTATTACCTGCCAATTAAATTATCGGAAATTGCTGGGGAATTGCCATCAATCTGCTCACCTAGCTTTCTTTAGAAGTTTGGGGAGTTCGATGTGGCTACGCAATCGGTTTGATTATTTTTGATGCATTTTTTTGTTTTTATAACAACTTTAAGTAGTGTGGCTGAGTCTCAAGATAGTCCAGATGAGGTTGCAAAAGATTTATTAGTATTTTTTTCTGTTGTCAACGATTACCGAAAAGGAGCAGATACAGACAGTGAACTTTTATTCGGTGGTTATACGAAGGGTGTGGGTGGTGGTGTATGTATTTGTGCAGGTGCTCGAGTCAATAAATATTGGGTACTTACATCGAAAACTTGCGCCAAGCTTATTAAGTCAATCTTGTTAGAAGGTGAAAAATCAAAAGTCGAACATGAGATAGGATTTTTCGTTAAACTTTTCAGCAAAGATAATCCCAAGGGTATTGGTTATATTACTGTTACAGCAAACATAATATTAGATAACAATAAACCAATTGCTTTAATAGGTATTGAGTCAGCAGAGAGTGCAAGTGGCTACCTTGACTTAAGTTCGGCAGAAGAAGAAGTAAATAATGGAGATGTAAAAATCATAGGTAGAAGGTGATACGGAAGCAATAGTTCTCCGTGGTTTGCTCAGTGAGTATTTTCTGGTTTTCTGAGGAACAGGTATGGAGATACGACGGTGATTGTGTAATATCTGACATTTAGCTCAAACTTCAGGAAAATGCCTTTAAATAGCACCTTTGCGGAGCTTGGAATTACTGAGAAAAGGTAGCCCCTGATTTTTATTTGTGACACCATACCTTCAAATCACATAAGCCGGGGGCGGGAACTAACTCAACTTTACCCAATCAGGGCTTTTTATAAAGAGGGATACTTTAAAAGCTCGCTGCAATAGTAGCCACAGATACAACCAAAAGGCTAAAGACTCCCGCTGTTAAGGAAGCTGCGCCAGCTGTGCATGTTTTTCCGCTGCAATCTCCATCTGAGTTACAGACACATGTACTTGTCTGCAATTTTCCAGCTTTGCCGTTTGTAATGCTACATTTACCAAAGCAACCACAGGCTGTGCAATTGCTACAAGTCCAGGTGCCAACTTCTACGTCACTCGATCTGACACCGTCGAAATCACAACCAGTTGCTGTCCCGCTAGCCTCCTAGGAGCCTGACCGAGAATAGCGCCCGTAGCGAGGACGGCAGAAAATTGAGGATGAAAATTCGGTTTTGTGAGGAGAATAGCGAGCTATTTGACGAACAAAAGCGGATTTTCAGACCAATTTGCTGCCGCCGCAGTAGGGCAGACTATTCTCGGTCAGGCTCCTAGTGGAGTTACTCTTCCTTCCATAGTTCAGTAATTTTCACAATGCTGCTACAACTTTCAGATGTTGGTAAAAAAAAACTTTGGGTCAGCACAAAGCGGCTATCGGCGCTGAAGTTGGTTGCGTGGATTGGATAGGGGTGGCGAATTTCTTGTTCCCATGACCCATCGCCCTCCAGTTGAATGATTTTCGCAGTACGATCAAAACCAAAGGTCATAACTAAGCGGCCATCGGTACTGAAGGTGGCTGAAGTGCCCCGATCATTGTGATGGATAGTGAGTCCTTGATCCCATGATCCTCCATTTTTGTGGCTATGGATTTTTGCGGTTCCATCATAACTGCTGGTTACTGCATGTTGGCTATCGGGACTGAAGGTGGCTGATAAGACCCAATGATTATGGTGGATAGTGATTTCTTCTTCCCATAATGCATCGGTTTTTTCGCCGTAGATTTTTGCCTCTTTGTCGAAACTGGCGGTCATCACATGGTGGCTATCGGGGCTGAAAGTGGCTGAGGTGATACGATCAATATGGGAAATGATGGCTTTTACTCCCCATGTTCCGTCGGCCCGTTTACCAATGATTTTAACCAGTTCGTCATCACTGCCGATAGTCAGCACATGTCGGCTATCGGGGCTGAAGGCGGCTGATCTGATCGAACTAACAGTCCTGATGTGACCGATGGTAACTTCTTTTTCCCATGACTTATCGTCTTTCTGGCCAATGATTTTTGCCGTACCATCGTCACTTGCGGTCACCACATGGCGGTTGTCGGGGCTAAAGATAGCCGAGTTGACTTCGCGCTTATGGATTACGTTGATTTTTACTTGCCATGATCCATCGGCTGATTTGCCCGTGATTTTTACCACGTTATCTTTGCCAACAGTCACCACATGGCTAGCATCAGGACTGAAGCTGGCTAAATGGATCGGACCATCATGGTGGGTGATCCCTTCTTGTTCCCATGATCCACTCTCCTTCAGAACATAAATTTTTGCGGTCCCATCGTCACCGGCGGTCAACACGCGGCTACTATTGGCGTTGAAGGTGGCTAAACGAATGGGCCCATCGTGGCGGATAGTGATTTCTTCTTGCCATGATCTATCCTCCTTTCGAACATAGATTTTTGCTGTCCCATCGTCACTGGTGGTCAACACACGGCGACTATCGGCGCTGAAGCTGGCTATTATGACCGGACTACCGTGGTGGATAGTGAACTCTTCCATCCATGTTCCATCGGACTGATAAACATAGATTTTCGCAGTGCCATCGTCACTGGCGGTCACCACAAGGTGGTTATTGGCGCTGAAGGTGGCTGAGTTGATCACGTCGTCATGGCGGATCTTGGCTTTTGTCACGGGATGAATGAGGGTTCGCAAGAGTTTTGCAAACCGTGAATCATCAGATGCCTGGCTGCTATGTCGGCAAAATTGGACAAAATGGTACAAGGTTGCATAATTTTTTTCTGTTTTATTCCATTCCTTAACGGCTCTTTTTGCAATAGCTAAAGAATGACAACCGTCGTATTTTTTCAATAGTTTGTTAAAGTCGTTAAGTTTTGTTGTTAAGCCATTTAATTGTGTACGACATGTAGGACAATCTTGGACTGCACGATCCCGCCTCCTTTTTTCGAGCCACTGACTTAAACAATCAACGTGATAAAAGTGATTGCAGCACGTTTTCACTATATTTGACGAGCGTTCAAACGGCTCCTTACATACCGCGCACTCTGCACCAATAATTTGACTGGATTCATGTTTATCCACACGCAGTCCATTATTGGCAAAAGCAGTGATCGCTATGAAATCATTTTGCATACACTGTTCATTTGATAAGCGTATTAATTCAAGGAACGATGAGTGCTGGTTAAATTGTTTCAAGGTATCCAGAAAGGGGGAGGGGAGTGTTAATGATTGTGGATTATTTATAATCTCATTCCTTATGGCTAAATCTGATATTTTTTCTAATAGATTGCGAATACGCTCAACCGGGTTTGAATGAAGCAGGAACAATTGAAGGAAGTACTCAGTAAAGCAACATTTTTCGAAATCCCCTATCTGCGGTGGTTGGTCAGGTTGGTTGAGCTTGTGGATTATGTCCAGAACAATCTCAGACAAAATCATCTGGCAGTTGTTGCCAGCGGCTTCTATCAGCTGCCTGATAAATCGGTTGCGTGTTGATTGCTCAAGGGAAGAACGCGGCAGTGCCAATATCGCCTCAAGAGGAGTAATAGTATCGCCGCTGATATTTGTGCCTTTTTTTTCCAGAACCTGCAAACGCTGAGGCATGTCCAGCTTCTCTAACATTTCCCTGAATTTAAAAGCGGCGTTGGGATTGTCGCTTGCAATAATAGTTAAAAGCTCGTTGGCAAGTAGCTGAAGGTCCTGAGTCAAAGCACTATTTTTACCCTCCTCGCCATTGTCGTCTTTTCTGTTATTGCCATCGCCGCTGCCACTATTTTCTTCTCCGGGTGATTTGTTCTCTCGGTTTTCAGGTGCTTTTCTTTGCTCCTGTTGATGGTGGTGGTTAGTTGCGTCATTTGATCCTGCATTAGGTCTGCTACCAGAGGGTTGTCCATCCTCATTACCTGCCTGTCGGCCATCGTCATGATGGGTCTTGCCTATGGACATCAGCCAGTTGATGACGGGTTGCAGAACAGCCAGGTCAATTTCGAATAATCCCGATGGCCAGCCGCCTCCACCTCCCCAGGGCGGAGGCGGCGAATAAAAAAAGCCTCCGTCGCCGACACCGGGAAAATCGGCTTTGTCAGCGAGCTTGCCTCCTGTCACTTTCAGTGTGCTATTGCGGGTTTTCCCATCATTGATTTCAATCAGAGTCTTGCGCCCATCGGGATGATGACGGTCAATAAGGTTTGAGGAATAACATAACGGCACAATCATCATAGCCAGCAGGGAAAAAGCAAAAATACCAACCACGTCCTTTTTGTTTGTCAGGAAATGCCAGAACAGTCCGTGTTGAATGTCTGTTCTGTAAAAATAAAGGAACGCCATGGGTGAATCTCATTATTCGAAGTGCATCAGAGAATAGCCAAGATTTTCCGGGACTACTCTTCTTTCCATAGTTCAATGGTAACTATTCAGCACCCAGCAAAGGATGATTGCAGTAATTCTTCATGGCTATAAGCAGGGCTTCAAAAACATTCTGACCCTGATTTCCGATGCCAGAGATCAGGTTGCCATGGGACGAGAGCCGAATTTAAACGTGGGGATGAATCAGCTCAGGCTATAGATTCAACAATATAGCCAGAGAGGCGATGACCCCCAAAGCATTGGTCACTGGAGTTGTATCCGCTGATGAAGCAAAGGATTGAAGCTCTGTCATGCAAACAGCTGAGTCAAAGTAGAACTGCCCCTCGACGTTGGTCAGCCCAGTCAAAGCAGTGGCTTTGGAATCATTGATAGGAGTCCAGCTATTCACGATCTGGCAAAGTGTCGGTGCACTGGTCGTTGCCGGGTCGACGGTTGAACTCACAGAACTTGGGCACTCATCTGCCAGTGGCAATGGATCAACGGCTTTCAGGGAGAAATATTCGTTGTCTACTTTCCACAAAGTCATTCCCCGAAAGTGGTTACAGGTCAGTGCCAGATCAAGCTCGTCGTAGATAGTTAAAGCTGTCGTTGTGACGTTGATATTGTTACCAGCCAGATTAATGAGAGGCGCTTTGCAATAGGCAGACGAGGAAAGACCTATTAAAGCGAACCCTCCCCTTCGGGTTTCAATTCCTGTACAACTTTCTCTACGTGTCTTGCCTTTATTATCAATAACAGCAGTGTTTCTGAAGATATTAATATTGCTTCCGGATCCAATTGCAATCTGAGCCAATTCCGAGATTTTGCCCTGGAATGTGTTATCAATTATTTCGAGTTTGTTTGACAGGTTATTGATGTTGCGAAGATTAATGAATATTGCTTCCTCGGGAATCATACTGAGTGTTGTTGTGTGGATGGTTTCACCAATGACCTTGTTATTAGCGAAACGTAAGCCTGGGCTCGTGTGCAAATCATTGGTGGATGCATCCAGATTCGCAGAACAATGAATGTTAACTGCGGCCCAGACAGGAAGATAAAAAACGTTGTTCTCTATAGATAGTGCCCCATAATAGCAGCTTGTGTGGACAATAACGTGAGTTTGAGTACCTGGATTAACTCCGGTTGGCTGGAAAGTAATGTGTTTTATATGATTGTCTGCTGTTTCTCCAAAATTGAATTCGTTATCGCAGTGAGCGCCAACTCCGATCATGTATCTACTTGTAAAGTTATCATGAAGCTTGATAACAATTTCAAAACCGTCATCAGCAGCCCCGATGATCTCCTGACCGCTCTTCAAAACTATTGTATTGGCGATAAAATATTCAACAGTGGGCTTACCTGTCACGGGGGCAACGGTTGGAGAAGTTGTTTTGGAGGAAAGCAAGATAACAGTGTTATCAGGAATCTGTTGTATCAACTCACTTAAATCATCTGCAGGGTCGGCACTGAGAACAACGCAATGTCGTTCCCTGACAAGATCACTGTCGTCGATTAGCCGTTTTTGAACCCCCGTCGTTTGACCTCTGAGAGAGCTGCATAATTTCCTTGGAGGGGAAGTTGCAGTAGTAGTAGGAGCTGCAGTAGCAGGAGCTGCAGTAGCAGGAGTTGCAGTAGCATTAGCATTAGCATTAGCATTAGCATTAGCAGTAGCTGCAGTAGCATTAGCAGTAGCTGCAGTAGCATTCTGTTGATAGGTACCGTTTATTGGATAGTCGGGATGTAGGCCAATCTTGCCCAGGGTTCCTGCATAATTAATTTCTATGGGTGTTGATGCTTTAGTGGGTGTTGACTCTTTAGCGGCTCTTGACTCTGAAGTGGCTGTTGACTCTTTAGTGTCTGTTGACACTGTAGCGGCATTTACCGGGCAAGCATTACTATTCGAAAAATCCAGCGCATCCAGAAATTCAGTTCTCGAAGAGCAATTGGCTGTTAACACACGTAGGTCGGCTTTTTGGCAAAGAAGCTGATCATTGGAGATAGATCCAAAATTCGTTATATTGCCATTGATAAAGCTGTTCACCGCCGTGGTGTTGGTGACGACCGCTCCACGTGCAAAAATCCCTGCCCCTATGCCAGCTTTTGCTCTCTCGCCCGAGGTTTTGTTCCTGCTGTTCACCGCCGTGGTGTTGCCAACCGTGTCTGTAACCACGCCCCCCCCGATGTCGATGCATGCATTTTCATTCCTGGTTGTGACATGGCTGTTCACCGCCGTGGTGTTGCCAACCACTCCTAAATAAACCTGCCCCCCCCCGATGCCGGCGTCTGCCCCATAACCCCTGGTTGTGACATTGCTGTTCACCGCCGTGGTGTTGCCAACCGTTCCACGAAAAAATTGCCCCCCCCCGATGCCTGCGTCTGCCCTACAACCCAAGGTTTCGACCGTGCTGTTCACCGCCGTGGTGTTGCCAATCTTTCCTTTATGAACCCACCCCCCCCCGATGCCGGCGTTTGCATATGCACCGCGGGTTTCGACCCTGCTGTTCACCGCCGTGGTGTTGCCAACCGTTCCTTTTACCTGCCCCCCCCCGATGCCGGCGTGTGCCTCATAACCCAAGGTTTCGACCCTGCTGTTCACCGCCGTGGTGTTGCCAACCGTTCCTTTAACCAGCCCCCCCCCGATGCCAGCGTAATTTTCATCACCATTGGTGAGAATATGAACATCTTTCGCCCGGATATTACTGACTGTGCCAGTATCATCAACAACACAGGCTGCTAACCCGGTCGTGTTCTGGGAAGTTATATTGGCACCAGTAAAGTGAAGGTTCCTGATGCTGCCTTTCAGAGTGTCAATAAAACAGTTAGACAGGCCGCTGATGGTACGGCACTGCCCATAGTACTCCCCGGTGAATGGGTGGGTATCATTGCCAATGGATTGATAGTCTTTAGTGACAACAATATCCGCTTTCTGTTGATAGGTACCGTTCAGTGGATATTCTCGACCAATCTTGCCCAGGTCTTTTGCATCATAAATTTCTATGGGGGCTGTTGACGCTTTAGCGGGTGTAGATTGAGTGGTCAGGGGCAGTAACAGAAATACAGGAGCAATGAACAGAGCCGAATTGTGCTGCAACTTGATCATTTTCAGGACTCCTTGGAAAAGTCGCTAAGAAGCCTAGACGCTGTGTTTATAGTTTTCCATTAATATGATTATGGTGTTGCAAGAAAACAGGCGGATCTTTTTGTCAATACTCTCTTTAGTGCTGCTACTCAGGGTATTAGCCATGACTCCTGAGCCATCCATATACAGAGCGAGGGCGTTGCAACAGCCTCTTTTAAACGAGGGGATGAATCAGCTCAGGCTATAGATTCAACAATATGGCCAGAGAGGCTATGACCCCCAAAGCATTGGTCACTGGAGTTGTATCCGCTGATGAAGCTAAGGATTGAAGCTCTGTCATGCAAACAGCTGAGTCAAAGTAGAACTGCCCCTCGACGTTGGTCAGCCCAGTCAAAGCAGTGGCTTTGGAATCATTGATAGGAGTCCAGCTATTCACGATCTGGCAGAGTGTCGGCGCGCTGGTCGTTGCCATGCCAACGGTTGAACTCACAGACCTTGGGCACTCATCTGCCAGTGGCAATGGATCAACGGCTTTCAGGGGGAAATATTCGTTGTCTACTTTCCACAAAGTCATTCCCATAAAGTGGTTACAGGCCAGCGCCAGATCAAGCTTGTCATAGATAGTTAAAGCTGTCCTTGTGACGTTGATATTGTTACCAGCCAGATTAATGAGAGGCGCTTTTCTATAGGCAGACGACGAAAGACCTTTTAAAGCGAACCCTCCTTCAATTCCTGTACGAATTTCGTCAGGTGTCTTGCCTTTATTATCAATATCAACAGTGTTTCTGAAGATATTAATATTGCTTCCGGATCCAATTGCAATCTGAGCCAATTCCGAGATTTTGCCCCGGAATGTGTTACCAATTATTTCGAGTTTGTTTGACAGGTTATTGATGTTGCGAAGATTAATGAATATTGCTTTCTCGGGAATCATACTGAGTTTTGTTGTGTGGATGGTTTGACCAATGACATGATTATCAGCGAAACGTAAGCCTGGGCCCGTGTGCAAATTACTGGTGGATGCATCCAGATTCGCAGAACAATTAATGTTAACTGCGGCCCGGACAGGGAGATAAAAAACGTTGTTCTCTATAGATAATGTCCGGTTATAGCAGTTTGTGTGGACAATAGCGTCAGTTTGAGTATCTGGATTAACTCCGGTTGGCTGGAAAGTAATGTGTTTTATATGATTGTCTGCTGTTTCTCCAAAATTGAATTCGTCATCGTAGTGAACGCCAACTCCGATCATGTATTTACTTGTAAAGTTATCATGAAGCTTGATAACAATTTCAAAACCGTCATCAGCAGCCCCGATGATGTCCTGACCGTTCTTCAAAACGATTGCATTGGCGATAAAATATTCAACAGTGAGCTTACCTGTCACGGGGGCAACGGTTGGAGAAGTTGTTTTGGAGGAAAGCAAGATAACAGTGTTATCAGGAATCTGTTGTATTAACTCACTTAAATCATCTGCAGGGTCGGCACTGAGAACAACGCACTGTCGTTCGCTAACAAGATCACTGTCCTCGATAAGCCGTTGTTGAACCCCCGTCGTTTGATCTCTGAGAGAGCTGCATAATTTCCTTGGAATGGAAGTTGCGGTAGTAGGAGCTGCAGTAGCATTCTGTTGATGGGTACCGTTTATTGGATAGTCGGGATGTAGGGCAATCTTGCCCAGGGTTCTTGCATCATTAATCTCTATGGGGGTTGACGCTGCAGTGGCTGTTGACTCTTTAGCGGCTGTTGATGCGGTAGTGGGTGCTGACTCTTTAGTGCCTGTTGACACTGTAGCGGCATTTACCGGGCAAGCATTACTGTTCGAAAAATCCAGCGCATCCAGAAATTCAGTTCTCGAAGAGCAATTGGCTGTTAACACATGTAGGTCTGCTTTTTGGCAAAGAAGCTGATCATTGGAGGTAGGTTCAGAATTCTCTTTAATGCCATTGACATAGCTGTTCACCGCCGTGGTGTTGGCAACCGTTGCTTTAGCTCTAACCAACCCCCCCCCGATGCCGGCGTATGCATACCAACCCCTGGTTGTGACATGGCTGTTCACCGCCGTGGTGTTGGCAACCGTTCCTCTAGGTCTAACCAACCCCCCCCCGATGCCGGCGTTTGCATCATCACCTCCGGTTGTAACATGGCTGTTCACCGCCGTGGTGTTGGCAACCGTTCCTCGAAAATTAACCAAGCCCCCTCCGATGCCGGCGTTTGCAGTATAATCCCCGGTTTCGACCGTGCTGTTCACCGCCGTGGTGTTGCCAACCGTTCCGAAAACCATCCCCCCCCGATGCCGAGCGTGAGCATCCTCGCCCGAGGTTTCGACCCTGCTGTTCACCGCCTTGGTATTGGCAACCGTTCCTCCACCGTTAACTGCCCCCCCCCCGATGTCGGCGTGTGCACGATAATCCCCGGTTTCGACCCTGCTGTTCACCGCCGTGGTGTTGCCAACCGTTCCGTAAACCAGCCCCCCCCCGATGCCGGCGATTCCATACCAACCCCTGGTTGTGACATTGCTGTTCACCGCCGTGGTGCTGCCAACCGTTCCTTTAATCAGCCCCCCTCCGATGCCAGCGTAACTTTTACGACCATTGGTGAGAATATGAATATCTTTCACCCAGATATTACTGACTGTGCCAGTATCATCAACAACACAGGCTGCTAACCCGGTCGTCTTATGGGAAGTTATATTGGCACCAGTAAAGTGAAGGTGCCTGATGCTGCCTTTCAGAGTGTCAATAAAACAGTTAGACAGACCGCTGATGGTACGGCACTGCCCATAGTACTCCCCGGTGAATGGATGGGTATCATTGCCAATGGATTGATAGTCTTTAGTGACAACAATATCCGCTGTCTGTTGATAGGTACCGTCCAGTGGATAGTCGCGATCTCGACCAATCTTGCCCAGGTCTTCTGCATCATTAATCTTTATGGGGGCTGTTGACGCTGTAGTGGGTGTAGATTGAGTGGTCAGGGCCAGTAACAGAAATACAGGAGCGATGAACAGGTTCGAATAGTGCCGCAACTTAATCATTTTCAGGACTCCCTGGAAAAGTCGACAGGAAGCCTAGACGCTGTGTTTATAGTTATCCATTAATATGATTGTGGTGTTGCAAGAAAACAGGCGGATCTTTTTGTCAATCCTCTCTTTAGTGCTGCTATTCAGGGTATTAGCCATGACTCCTGAGCCGCTCATATAGAGGGCGAGGGCGTTGCAACAGCCTCTTTTAAACGAGGGGGTGAATCACTCAGGCTATAGATTCAACAATATGGCCAGAGAGGCTATGACCCCCAACGCATTGGTCACTGGGGTTGTATCAATGAGAAGATTTTTTCATTGTTCGAACGTCATACCGAATGGATCAGCAAAGGTAAGGCTGGAACCCCTGTAGAGCCTGGCCTCAGAGTCTGCGTATTGCAGGATCAGTTTGGCTTTACCCTGCATCATCTGGTCATGGAAAAACAGACGGGCGACCAAGTGACTGTATCTATTGCAGAAGATAACAAACAGCGATTTCCCCAGGTATCACAAGTCAGTTATGACCGGGGTTTCTTATCTACGCCGTCACCATGGATGCACGACGAATCGTGTCTAACTCTACACTCGCGTAGGCTGTCCCGGTAAAGTCTGCGCAGATGTTGGCTCTTGATCCAATGCTTTGCCAGCAACTATTTTGAAAAACCTTGGTACTACTTTTGATCAGCTACAATTTCCATGTTTTGCTCGCTACTTGGTTCTTCTCCTATGAAAACTCCTTCCTACTTAGCCGCCTCTGCAACTCTGGCCGCATTTATTCACTGCAATACCACTATGGCATGGACTTCGGTAAGGGCTAACTCCGACTCCGTTCGGCCTAACTCAAAGGTACTACAACTGTATCGAAACTCTGCCGATGGCGATGAAATTAATTACATCTATTTCGATATAGACAAAAGGCGATTGCTTTGGAAAGTTGCTAAGAATGCTGGTCACGAAGAAACTTATGAGCAACCATTACCTGATTTTATTGGTAGTGTCAGCGCATCTGTATTCAAAGGTAATCACTTGTACATCGCTGGGCAGTTGCAATACAAACAAGAGTGGTTTATTAGCGCTTTGAATCCAAATGGTGAAGTTATTTGGGTTAGGCAGGGAAATGATAACGATCCTTCCGGCATGCCAAAAGATATTACCTTTTATAAGATCATGACAATGGCAGAAGAAAAAGTCATTTATGCTGTTGGTAAAACACCCAGCACGCAAATTGTTTTGGAGTTAAATTCTGAGAATGGTTCAGATGTTTCTGGGGAAGTATTTAATAAATTTTCAAATAGAAAGCTACTTCATACTTCAAGTAACTCAACTGATGATGAAGTCATTTCGAGTGATGCAGGAGGGAGTTTTAGAATTCTTGAGTGGATAGCTGGAATAGTTACTGTTTTAGGCGTGGTAACATTGGGGTCAGTTATTTATGGTGTCTACGAATTTTATAAAAATTTAAAAGAAGAACGTAAGGCGAGAATTACTCATGCAAAGGATATAGAAAGTAATAGGCGAAAAATTGAAGGTGATTTAATAAGAAAAATGGCAAGACAGCAAACAAGCTTGTTATTCATGCCTCCTGATTCATCTGTAGTTATGCCTGATATTTCCGTTATTGATAACCCTGAAGTTAATACTGATGCCGATCGCGCTAAGCAAGAGCAATTATTTACACATTTGCAAAATGAGGTTCGCCAAGGGAACGTTGAAAAAGTTGGCAACCTGTTAGAATCTTCTCGGGATTTAATTAATCAATTGGATTCCTTTGGAAATACGCTGTTGCATGTAGCTGCAACACAGGGGGACGCAAGTACCTTAGAAGCACTCCTAAATGCGGGGGCAGATATAGAGATACTTAACAATCAGCAACACTCACCACTGCACTTAGCAATCATTAACAATTATCCTGAAGCTGTAAAACTATTGATAGAAAGCCCAGCTCGTATTTCTGAACGATTGAGAATTATCAATCAAGAAGACTCTCAAGGCAATACACCTCTTCACTTAGCAGTATTGGCAAGGAACACTAAAGTCGTGACTTTACTTCTTAGTAATGGTGCTAGCCAGGAACGATCCAACAATTATGGATTTACACCACTGTACCTTGCTGCTATTAATGGAACACAAGATGCAATAAAAGTGTTATTAGACTGGAAATCTGCGATTTCTCAAGATGAAGTGTCAGCACTTTTTCATATTGCCGCAAATTTCAATAGTGAGTCCCTTATGGAAGGTTTGCTAATTAGAGGTCTACATCATGGGTTTAAGTTCTATCAACCATGCATGCCTGATACAATGGACCAGTTTTGCGTTCAAACTGAGTCAGGTCTAACTGTCTTACATGAGGCGGTTCTTGCTAATTCATATTCTGTAGTAAGGCTTCTAATAAGAGTGGGTTTGATAAAAATTAATGCACAGGACGACCAAGGTAATACTTCGCTGCACTATGCAATCCAGAATAACGATATGGAAATGATTGAAATTCTTTTGTCAGCAGGAGCAGGTATTAATATAATGAACGGCCTTGGATACACGCCTTTGCATCTTGCAGTCCAACTGGAAAATCAGGTAATTGTAGATTATCTACTGAATGAAGATAAACATAAAGATGAAATTGCCAACCCCAATATTCGTGCGCAAGATGGCCGAACACCTTTAGATATTGCCTTTGAAAGAGGGCTATTGAAAATGGTAAGAGCTCTGGGCCCGATTACATGGCATAATACTTTACCTAAAGAAAATAAAATATTTCATACAATTATCCATCGGATGTTTGTTTTGCAGGGGATTGACCACGCAGAACTTCTTCAAACACTTTATGAGCATGATCCCTACCTGTCTTTCGATAAAAATATGCAAGATTTTTCCGGTAATACGCCTTTGCATGTTGCTTTAGAAATGGGTCTTGACCAAGCTTCTGTATTATTCATTCGTTTATACAAGCCAGCTTTAAATATCCAGAATAATGAAGGACAGACACCTCTACATGTTGCTTTACGTTATGGAAATCAAAAAGCTATAGAATTTTTAATAGAAAAAGGTGCAGATTTACAATTAACGGATAACAATAATGAGTCGGTTTTAGACTTGGCAACGTCCATTGGTAATGTCGAAGCGGCTTCATTGATTCGAAATAAAATTGAGGGTTCGAAGACCAACGGAACGAAAAGTGACTCTGAGCAGAAACCTCCTGTGGTTATTGAGCTGTAAGATTGAGGTGTACTTCATCCTCGACTTTAGAAGTTCTCAAAGGACAATAGTTCTACTTATATCCCGAGGATTGCTATTCGCCAGGATTGGAACCGATATAGGCAAAAATATGATGACGAGTCTGGCGGATCAGGCTGTCTCTTGCCTGGGGATTATATCGAACGTTGGTTTTTGTCAAACTCTAAAGTCGAACACTTTAAAGATATTATGGAAAATGCTATACGTATCGATCATAGTTCTTATGTTGACACGTTACGGGAGATGACAGATGAGTCAATTTAAAACACTATTGGTTGAGGTTACTGAAGAAGCTGAGAAATGCATTGGCAACAATGCTATAAAGATTGATGCAATAGATGGTAAGCTTGTGGTATTCCCTACAAAAGACCCAAACGCCACCCCTTTAAAATCCATCGACCCTGCCGAGGATAACCCGTTTCGGCAAAATTGTAAAAAATACAAAACCTTGATGAGTGCTAAGGAATGGGAGGGGTTGATTGATGAAGATAATCAATAAACTGGCCCTTGTTGATACCTGTATATTAATAGATATACTGGATAGCCAGAGTATATACTTCAATTGGTCGTGTGATACTCTCAACCAGTGTAGACACGAAGGTTCGGTGCTTTATTATAATCTGGCTATTTTAGCAGAGTTAAGTACAAACTTTGTTAATCTGGCCGACCTTATTGACTTCTTTGATTACAACAATATTAAGAAGATGGAATT
Source organism: Endozoicomonas sp. ALD068 (assembly GCF_049310145.1). NCBI lineage: Bacteria > Pseudomonadati > Pseudomonadota > Gammaproteobacteria > Oceanospirillales > Endozoicomonadaceae > Endozoicomonas > Endozoicomonas sp. ALD068. Next base: position 2,815,520 of record NZ_JBLYNU010000004.1, on the reverse strand, counting down.
AACAGAACAAATTATGTTTGATGCCGGAGTTGCATTTCGCAAATGCAAAGGGAATGGAGGTAAGAAACATACAGTGTTAGCAGACTTTGTTATTGGCGCTACGGCAAAAAATAATGATATGGTTTTAATAACAAGGGATAAGGGAAATTTCAAAACCTATTTTCCTGAGGTACCGCTGCTACAACCATCTGTGGGAAACCCACTTTAAAGATATAATGGAAAAGCTATATGTATTGATCAAAACTCTTACTCGACTTTAGAGTTTTCAAAGGACAATAGTTCTACTTATTAATTCATCCAGAATCTGCTAAAAGCAACCGTCTCAAGTCCAGTAAAAAGCGAGACGGTTGCCATGCTCAAGGTTGTGCGTCAGGAAACCGAATATAAAACCGGACTTGGATGAAGAGTCTGGCGGATCGGGCTATCCCTTTCCTGGGTTAAGCGACAGTGGTTTTTTTACCTCGTTCCCACGCTGGGACCCGCAGGGCCTAAAATCATGGGAGCGAGTCAAAATGGAGCAGCGCCACAAAGGTTAGAGTTCAACTCCGTTAAGGGGATACCAGTCTTTTTCCATTAGCTTTTCATAAGACCATGGGCAGGTATCAGGGAAGCTGCTGTTGTCCAGTTTTGGGCATTTAGTGGGGATATGGCGATTCATTTCCCGAATGGCTCCATTTTTCCCATCAGGGTATGACTCAACTAAAGCATCTTCCACCCGTTGTTCTAAACTGTGATTTTTTCTTAATAATTTATTAATGCCGTCCCTTGCATTATCAATAGAGTTTAGCCACCCGTTTATGACCCGTTTTGTAGCTACAGTATCCCGCAGCACACTGGTTTGGTAGTCACACTTAAGAAGCTGAAGTATGAGATTGGTTAGAAAATGTTCAAGATTATCGACTTTTGATTCTATGCCCAACTCCAAATCCTCTAACAGATTTTCTAAATCCAACTGGTCAAAGTGGCGATTTCGCAGCAAAGCTACCTGATTGGATAACCACTGGTGATAATCGGTTTCGTATAAATTACTCATAGATGTTCACTCCATTAAACGGATACCATTCTTCAGCCATCAACCGCTCCCTCCCAGTCGCGCTCCAGGCGCTTGGTGGGATACCCCCCATCCCTGGGGATAAGTCGCGCTCCAGGCGCTTGGTGGGATACCCCCCATCCCTGGGGATAAGTCGGCCAGCAGGTCTGAGTTTCACTTTTGTTCGAGGTTTGAGGATAGCAGTTGGTGAGGGGGGTGCAAAGTTGTTGGCGGGGGTTTCACCTGGTGAGTAGACCGGCGGAACTTCCCCGTCAGCCCCTCTCAGAACAGTACGTGAACCTCTCGATTCATACCGCTCCCATCAGGCAGGCTTCCTCATTAGCCAAAATTTACTCGGGGGATACCTGTCTTCCAGCAGGTATTACTTGCTAAACCTTGATATCATGCTCGACTTTAGAGTTCTCAAAGGACAATAGTTCTACTTAATTCATCCAGAATCTGCTAAAAAGCGACAGAGGTTTTTAATTTTTTATTAATTAACCTCCGTCGTTTATATTCCCGGCGTCGTCAGGTTCTGAATTATTCTGCCACTTGCCGTCGGCACATACGATGGACTCTCACCACTGCGATTGCCCATCGTGGCATTGATCTCCTGAACCAGACGCTGGTAGTGTTGGTTCAGTCCTGTGTCATTCAGACTTGCCACCACGCGTTGTTCACTGTCCGCTTCACCCGCTCCAACGTCATCTTTCTCACCTCCGGCCAGACTGCCCAGGTATTTCACCAGCCGTTGCCCCCGGCGAATGATCCTGTTCAGAAGAGGCAGGGTTCCGTTGCCTCCACCCTGAGCAGCCAATGCATCCTCCGGGAGGCTCTCATTCATTGAGTGCCTGCCATTTGACTGTGGGGCGTCCACTTGCGCAAGCACTTCGCTCATATTGAGCACCCGGTTATTGACGATCAGGCGCTCAATGGTCTCGCCTTGCTTGCTGAAAAAATTCTGCACTCGAAGGCTCTGGGTGGAGTTTGTCGGCTCAGCGCTATTGTCGCTGTTTTTTAGCAGGCCAGTATTTGGCGAGACCGTCAGGATAAGATCCCCGCCTGCTTTTTGATAGTGCAATGTCTGGCAGTCATGGGTATTAACCTCGAGCTGGTCAGCCGTGCCAGTGGCGTTTGCCAGAACCCATTGGTCAGTGTTAGAGAAGTCATCGCCAGCAAAGTAGTAAGTGGCGCTCTCTTCATCTATCAGATACTGATGTCCGGGGATTTTTTCCTGTAAAAGTGAATAGCCAGATTTCAGCCGTTGACGGATGAATTGCTTGTTATCCAGAATCCCGTCATCCAGCTCCAGACTGTCTGGCCAATCATTGGCATAGAAGAGGTGAGGGTATCGCCAATCGCCTATCCTCACCAGACGTTCGACACCACCGGATGCCATCATGTTTATGCCTTCAGGCGACGGGAGATGCCGACTGATGACCAGTTTCTCAACGGCATAACAGTTCAGCGCCCGAATTTTTCTGCGTGGCCTGAGGGCCTCGGTTTCCAAAACAACCCGGCCATCCCGGTAGATGGTTAGAAACCCTCTGTCATCTATTGTCATAGCCAGGTGCTGACGGGGGGAGGTAAAAAATGGCATGACCTTTCTATGAAAGACCCTGACTCCCTTCGTTAGCCTGATCTCCAGCCCACCAGGTTTCTGGCTCAAGCTGATGGCATCAGAGCCGTCAGCATCGGCAAAATGAATCAGCGTGCTCCCGGCCCGTGTTAGCCCGCCGAGGGGCAAGTCCTGGCGAATCCAGGCTGCCAGGATAAAACTGCCGCCAGTGACCGGAGGCGGCAGCAGGCGGGATAAGCCGACTGGACAAGGAGCCTGGTCACTACTGTCAGTGGTATTGCGCTGAGCCAGCGGACGCCAGCTTGCTGCCTGCAAATCCGTAAGGCTGACACCTTCCAGCTGAACCCGGTTAAACGAAGAGGGGTCAAAGAACAGCTTCACCGTGCCATTTTCTTTGCCATCTTTCTGTGAATTTTCCAGTTCCAGGCTGACAAGGTTATTGCCGGGGCCGGGATATACGCTGGCACCACTGCTTTTAAGATGAAAAATATCATTTCCCGACTCTCCGAACAGCCCGGCCTCCGGCTTGACCGTACCCGAGATGAAGAACACGTCATCACCTGGCCCGCCATGCACCGATGCCGTGACATTGCTGAGCTGGTAAGTGCTGTCCAGCCGATTGTCAACAGTCAGCCTGGAGTGATAGTAACTCCGAAGGTTTTGGCCGGTCAGAACTCTGGCTTCGTTACTGACCGGATCAATCGTTGTCAGGTGCCAGATATGCTGCTCCAGACTGTCAATAAAGTGCCCGGTAACCAGACTGCTGTCTTCGCGTACACAATGGGGAACGTGCCGTAAATCGATGCTGAAAAATATTTGTCCATCGTAGTTTACTTCCAGAAGGGTATAGTTTTCGGTCAGCCGCCAGTCCAGCTTTTCCGGTTGTACCCCATGCAATATCAGGCTATTCCCGTTGTCCCGGTCTATGATTTGGGTGCCATTGGCCTGGGCGTGGATAACGTAAGTATCCGGACCCAGGTGACCAGAAAGCAGGTCCGGCCCCAGGTTCGCCACCATCCGGTCAGCGTCTTCGCTACCATAATGTCGGTTGTATCCTGTTCCCCCGATGGTGGTGGTGATTGAACTATTGCCCCTGATGTGGGCAGCGGAAATTATGAAAGTATCATCGCCCCCTTTGCCATCGACGGTGAGTCCGGCGAGGGCCGGGATTTCGAAAAAATCGTCGCTGGTCGGGCCATTGAAAACCTCAAAATTTCTGACCGTGGAATCCCATGTCTGATAGGTGACCTGCGATCCGGGCAGCAGGAGCGTAAAGAACAAACGACTTTTGATGTTTATATCCGGTGAGCAGGGTTGCGTATCGTTTACAGGACAAGAGTGGCGCACTGAGTTTTTTTGCACGGACAGTTTCAGCCGGACAAATTCCGGGGCAAGGGTTGCCTGGCTTAAGTCCAGTGTGTCTTTGCCCGGACCACCGTTAAAATGGATATAGGCGGGCAGCTTCAGAACAAAAAGGTAGTCATCCCCTCCCTGGCCATTAAAACTGCGCAGGGCACCTCTGGACACATAAACGTTATCGTTATCATCACCGGAAAATCTTATGTTGCCCTTCCCGGTGTCCTCCAGGATAAAGTGATCGACCGTTAAACCATTCTTCAGGTCGACCGTCACATCACGACTCACGGACAAATCAAAGACCAGTGTATTGGCACCGCTACCGCCGTCCAGCGAGGTACCCTTCTGCCAGGGGGCGTCAATGATGACCCGGTCGTCTCCGTCCCCCATGCTCACCTTGTCCAGGCCACCCCCGGTGCTGAAAATATCCGTACCATTGCTGCCAAAGTAGCTATCATCTCCCGAGGTCCCGGCAATCTTGTCCATAGCATTGAATAGGGTCTGGTGATAGCGCCAGCTGCCGGTTGAGTCAGTATTTCGCCATCGGGTCTTTATGATGCCCTCTGTCACATTGACGGTCATGCCATCCAGTTGATACTTCAAGAGGGTCACCTTGGCGGTCAGACTTCTGGAGCTTCGCCGCAAGAGCCGGGTACTATAAACGACGGCAGACTTGTCATGTATCAGCTGGTTGTGTCCCTCTCCGCCGGTAATCACTGTCGTATTACCCAGGCCAACCGTGAACAGGTTATTGCCTCCCATATCCTGCAACCGGTCATCACCTCCCATGCCCAGCAACACGTTATCCGTGGATGGGTTGCCCGTCAGCTGATCATTGCCCGGGCCGCCAATAATAATGGGGATGCCAGAGTATGAGTCTGAAGACAGGTCAAGGTGAACCGTCGGCATAATCACCGAGCTGTTGTATAAAGGGGAGGGACTGCATTTGCGAATAAAAGGAGTCTCGAAGGTATAATCCATCTCCAGCATGTTCAGGGTTTTGGCCATTGGCTGACCGGGGAATATTCGGGTCCATTTAGACAACGAGGTATATTGGCCTGCCTTCCTGAATCCCGGTATCACCTGAGGGCGCCCATGTTGTTTTCTGCGACCGTCTGCCCCGGTTTCAAACAATGTTAAAGTCAGTGTGTGCCATAATTCCAAAGAAGTAATACCTTGGATATTCCTTGGTACGGCTGCGTCTTCAGAAGGCCTCGGCTGTTGCTTCAGCCTCCGCAAAATACCAGAACCTTCGGTGAGCATCTGCTGTTGATTCAGCTTAAACGTCAGCTTCCGCAAAACACCAGTGCCTGGTTTGCATCTGGAAGAGGCGAAACCAAACTCAACCACTAGCGTGATATTATTGCTTTCCTGACTACCAATCCTGTGCAGACCAGCGCCGAGGGTTTTTCCTTCATCGGCAAGGCTCTCCAGCTCAGCCTTTTTACGCCATTGATCCCGGGGAAATTCACCCACAGGTTTGTCAGGGTGGCGATTTAAAAATGCCAACATCTCCTCTTTAGTAAAGCTATAGTCATCCACAACCCTGGTGATCCGGCATGTTCTGCTGCCTGAAATAATATGACTCGAGAGGGTAGTGTTCCTCAGGATTGTCAGGGACTCGGTCAGTGACCGGGAAGGTTGTTTGCCCACCACATCGTCCCAGTAAATACCAGTATTGACCTGTACTGTGTTGAAGTTGGATAAACCGGGGGAATGAAAGACAAAAGTCGCATGCTTGTCAGGCATTTGAGCGTCAAAAAGCAGGTTCAGGCTCTCGTCAAAGGGATTAAACGTCAAACTGGCCTTCTGACGGTGCTCACAGGCGTTACCGACTATTTCCCAACGGACCACCACGACTGGCCATTTTCCTGTTGCAGGCTTCTGGTGTTGATAAGCGTGAATTTTGTGATTGCCAAGATCGCTGCCACGACGCAGCCAGATGGTGTCTGCATGAGTGCCCGTGTATACCTCATGCCAGCCCTCACCCAGCATCACCCTGTTAAAGCCGCTGCGCAACCGGATAGAGGTTTCTCCGCCGTTGGCGACCACCGTGTCGTTCCCGCCCCGGACATCCACGACATTGGTGCCGTTGGTGATAACGAACAGGGTATTGCCGTGGTCTCCCCAGATCCTGTCATTGCCCGGGGAGCCCTGAATGACCTCTACCTGTTCCAGATGCTGCCCTGTCGACGAATCAGACGGGTTCCGGTGGCTGAGGTCCAGCCTGACCCCATTTTTTTTAAGACGGTAAGAAACGGTATCCCTGCCAGGACCTCCATACACCTCGTTCGAGCCCTCACCCAACAACGCCAGGTCATCACCCGTCCCCAGGTGGATCAGGTTGGTGCCATCGCCAGCACTGACAACATCATTCCCGCCCAGGGTATGGGCTACATTTTTACCCCCCCGCAAATAAATTTTGTTGGGCTCGGCGGTTCCCCGTACTATCAGACCTTGCTTCGAACCCACCACATTTTCAATACCGCTAATTGTCCCCCCGGTTTCCAGCAGCTGACAGAGGGTTGTGTAAAATACGGTGGGCTCATTGGGTTGGTCTCTTTTGCTGCGTTCTATCAGTCCCTGCTTGCTGAAGTAATACACGTCCTCGTTCGACTTCAGGTAGATGCCCTGATTCGAAAAATAAACATGGCCTCTTTGTGTATGTCCTCTCCAGTTGCTGGCGAATTTGTACAGGATTTTCCCAGCGTAATAGAAGGTCTGGCTGCGGTACTGATCAGAAATCCGTTTTACGCCTGTGTGCTTTTGATCGTACCCCGTCAGTAAATGTTCAGATATCAATACTTTGTCGTTTTGTTCACGCAGGTAGTCAGCTTTTATCTCTGACAGCGGGGCAATGTATAATTTCTTTGGATTCAGATCCTCGTCGGGGGTGGATGCGGTGGTTCTGAAACTGCGCTCTGATATGCGAAAGAGCAGAAGAGAGGTTGTTCCCCCTGTTTCCCTGCCATCCGGCGCAAGGCGTTTAAGGTTGTGGTCTTGCAGGTATTCAGCAAAATGGTTACGCCAGCGTCCCTGTTCCAGGTTAACCTCGAAGAATGCCCGGGATTCTGTCCTGCGAAGGTAATGGTAACCCTTAACCTTTTGCGAGAAGTTGTTGATTCTGGAGTAAGGAAACCTGACCTCTGCCGGCAAAACCAGGGTATCTTTTCCATACCCCCCTCTAATGTTTCCTCTGCCTAAACCCGGTTGCAGCACGTCATTGCCAGTACCGCCATACTGTTCGATATCGCCAAGGCCATCTACGAGCCGGTCATTATCAGCGCCGCCGGACTGTAGCGCGCCGTCAAAAAGAGTGTCATCACCGGGTCCGCCAAAGCCTTTCCCGCGATATTGCAGATAGAGGACGTCATTACCTCTGTTGCCATAGGCACTCCCTGACTCGCCGATCCAGATCCTGTCATTACCGGGGCCCCCAAACGCCGTCCCTGACTTTTCGATCCGGATAATATCGTGGCCGCAGCCTCCTTCTGCTTTACCTTTCTTAAGGATCAACTGGTCATGGCCTGTTCCGCCATAAAGCTCCCCCCGGTCAGCGATCAGGGTGTCATTGCCACCCAGACCATAAAATATCTTGTAACCTTTCTGGCCATACATATAGTCCTGCTCAGACGTCCCACTCAGTACTCGCCTGAGGTTGAGCCGATCTTCAAGGGCCAGTCCCTTGTCTCTTTTGCCACCCAGAAGTCGGCTAATGGATATCTTTAATGATTCGAGATTATCCTCATACTTATCCTGATCAAGAAAATCGCTGGCGTCCTGGAAGAGCTGAAACTTCCTGTAGCCCGCTTTCTCAAATTGATCGGCCTTGCCGTCAACGTATTTCTTGAATTCGTCGCCTGCCAATAAAGCCTCGAAATCCTGCCTGGCGTTAGGTGGCGGCATCAGTGCCGCCAGGGCAGTCTGCACGAAGCCCAGCAGTGTGCTGACCAGGTCCACTAGCAGACCCAGCGGTGGACAGAGGAAGTCCAGCGCCGTACTGAGCACATCAAGGCCAAGCGTCATCAAATCCAGGCTCATCATTGCCACAAAAAGGGTCGCCTGTTTGTGGTTGCCAGCCTTGCTTGCCGCATCGGCGTTTTCGACATTACCGTTCAGCGAAAGAAAACCAGAGACAATAGCAACGACATTGCCAATAACCGGTAAAGCCCTGGCAACCATTCGCGACGCTTTCGGGCCCAGTTTTAAAGCGACGCCAATAGTCCCTGCCGGATTTTTCGTTTTGACAAGGGTTTTGCTCAGCAACCAGTTGCCGCTCATAGCGAGGGTGTAGGTTGAGCCGATGATGTTCAGGCTCGTCCCTGCATAGGCCATGTCCCTGGCATCATCAGGCATCGCGTACCCGTACTTTTCCAGATTGATCAGTGTCATCGTGGACATGGCTAAACCAGCGATGGCATTCCCTGCGCCGAAACCCACTCTGGCTCGGGTGAATTTCTTACTCCGGTCCAGCCGGTCCAGCGTGCGCATGAATTTCCCTTGCCATCTTTTCGACCCGCCTCCAGGTGTGGTGTCACCGGGCTCAGAGCCATCGCCGCCGGTATGGCCTTTTCGGGGCTGGAGGCGCGCCATGAATTCCGGGCTTGCAAGCAGCTGTTCCTTGACATAGCGGGTGTCGTCGGCGCTGTAGCCCGAGTCATTGAGCAAAATGACCATTCGGTCAATGACTTGCTCCGGCGTCAGTCCCTGTCGTTCCGCCAGCGCTTGCCGTAACAGATCAAGAAGATTCTTTCTAAACCTCGGATTGTCGAGAATGTCCTCGGTGGTAACCGCCGCAAAACGTCCCTGTTCCAGCAGCAGGAAGGCGTCTGCCAGCAACCCCTTGTCACCAGCAGTCTGTCTGATATTAATGAAGCGTCCACTGACCTCAATGGCATCCAGGTGACTGCTGACCCGGTCCATCAGAGCTATCAGGGTTCTGACCGGCCCGAAGCCGTAGCACAGTACGCAGTCTGCATCGGGCAGCCTCGTTGCCTGACCGGCTGGCAAACCTGTCTGGTCCAGTTTCTGCAGGGCCTCCCGGAAATGACGGTCGGACATATCAACCATGTCAGCCATCTGGCCAAAATCGATATCACTTCTGAGTGCGGCAACGCTGTCGGCCACATTCTGGCGAATATCTCTGGCCAGAGTGCGGGCTTCGGAGGAACTTTCCCGCTTCAGCCTGTCCGCCATCCCGATAAAGCTGGTCAGACGTTCCAGCAAGCCGGAGAGGGTCAGCTTGCCTTCCTTAACCGTGAACTCGCCGACCAGCGACTCTGGCGACAGGCTGTCTATGCCCTCGGGTAGTCTGACCCGCTTCTGTTGCAGGGCCAGGAATGTTTTTGTCTGATCCTCTGGTTTCTGTGCTTGGGCGGCTTGCAGCAGAGCCAGTGCTGCCGCGGCGGTCAGCGGACTGTCAGCGTCGCCATTGCCCAGCACCAGTGTGTGTTGGGCAGGCATCAGGTAGGAGGCATCGGCGGTCATTGAAGGGTCGGTCAGCACCCGAATCATCAGGTTGCCGGAGGTCAGCGAAAATGCCTTTTTCCCGGTCAGGCTCAGTAGCCCGTTGAGCCGCTGATAAAGCCCGGTGGCAAGCCTTTCAGGCAGGGAACCCAGCGCGGTGACCTCTGCCGCAAGCAATTTCCCGGCGATGGTTTCGGCCAGACCGGCCGGGATGGCTGACTGCCGGGTATATTGCAGGAAACCCTCTGCAAACTGCTGGCGGGTGACATCGTCCATCTTGTCAATAATGGCATTGACCTGGCCGGTAATGTCAATGTCCTTCAGTTCACTAAAAGTCTCATAATGGCGTGCCAGCTGTGACAGGTAAGCCTCGGTGCCCGAAGCACTTTTACCCGGATTCAGGGGCCGCCGTAACAGTTGCTTCAGACCATCCTGTGATTGGGGAGACATAAGCGGGAAAGGATTGCCCGGGCCCGCCGGGGTTATTTTCAGATAACGCCTTTTACCGTCTGCCATAACGATATGACGAGGGCTGCTGGCGGTGGTTTCAATGGTCGTATCCTGCCCCACTAAAGCTTGCACAGACGTTGGTTCTTTGCTCTGGGCGTCCTGCTGTTGGTTAACCGGCAACTGGAACGGCTTGCCGACGCGCTGTCGCAGTTCTACTGCCTCTTTGAATACGGTGTCCACATCTTGCTTCATATTGGCCAGCAGGCCGGTGTCAAAACGCTCCCAGCCGAGTCCCCGGGCAACAAAAGTGCAGGCTTTTTCCAGTGCGGCGACTGTGGATGTCCCCGAATTTTTGGATGTCCTCGAATTCTTTATGGATGTCCTCGAATTCTTTATGGATGTCCTCGAATTCTTTATGGATGTCCTCGTATTCTCGTTTGTGGATGTCCTCGTATTCTCGTTTGTGGATGTCTTTGTGGATGTCCTCGTATTTCTCTCCAGGTTTGCGATTTCATTGATGTCGCTGTCAGGCAGTATGGCCGTTACTGCATCGGTGACTCCCAGGTGTATCCGGCTGGCTGGCTGGCCGTTGCTACCCAGAACCTGCTCCATCTTCCAGTAGATAAAATGAACCAGCAGTGACTTCAGGTAAGCGCTGGCAAAGACTTTTGGCCCGAAAAAGTTTTTTGCCGCCACCCGACTTAACCCCAGCAGCCTGGCGTCAAGCAGGGATTCCATGCCGGAACCGACACTCCAGAAGGCCCGGTAATCCGCGTTGATCAGCTCAGAGCCGGGGGGCGGGGGAATATAGGGGGCGATGGTATGATCAAAGTGGGGAGCTGGGATCAAGGGAGCAGAAGATCGTTTTTCACTGACGATCTTGTTGAAAAGAGTGCGCTCACTGACACTGACTTTAATTTCCCCTTTGGCAAGGCTGTCCTTTATTGCCTGAATCCTGGCGCTATTATGCAGCTCCAAATACGCCAGTGCCCGGCGGTAATCGGCCTCAGTAACACCTTCAGCTAACAGCAGGTTATGATAGCCTGCGACCAGTTGCCGATAGAGGCCTGTGCCTGAGGGATTGTCAGCCACCGGGGTCAGTTCGAACTGACGGGTCAGTCCCAGGGTGCGCGACTCACCGTCAGGCACTGTCCCGGTGTTGATCCCGAACTGCCGCCGCACTTGCTGGCGCAAGGCTGACAGCGACCCACCACCACCCTCAAGAGCTTTCAACAGACTGGCACCGACCAGGCTCGCCAGGGTTTCCCGGAAAATAAATGGCTTGTTCCTGTCCTTCGTGCCCAGCCTTAAAAGGACAATGCCGCTGCCTGTCCCACTCACCTCGACACGACTGTCCACCAAGGGCAAGAGAGGCTTGAGGCTGATTCTTATTTTAAACGGGCTATCATCGGCAATGCCCGCGTCCCTGATGGGTTGCACCAACGCCTGAAGAAGGTTCGACAGACGTGACTCAGCCATCCCCCGGGCAATGAGCTGAAGGTCGTTCTGTAATTGCTCTTTGCCAATACGGCCCTTCCGTTGCAGTCTGCGATAAGGCTCCATGAAGACAAGCAGCCTGATCTGCAAAAGACGGTCTGGCCAGCGATCGGGAAGCTCGACGCGAAAGACCTTGCGGTGCTCTTCGCTGCGGATCAGGGTATAGCCAGGCCCTTGGTCGGAAAAAGCCAGGTCATCCCGGCGACCCAGCGTGAACGTCTTTTGGCTAGCTGTGGTTTGAACCCGGGCCTGGTGACGGCCCAGCCCGGTATCGGTGATGAAAGTCGGGGCCTTCCTGCCCGGGCCCGGAGGCAATGGCGGATTTTTTTGCAGGCGATCAAGCCATTTATTGGCCCTCAGGGCATTGGTCCGCAACCTGGTCTGGTCTGTGGTTTCCAAACCTCTGAGCCGCCGTTGAAAAAAATACTCCGCCAGCAGCGGCTCAGCGCCGGTCAGGGACGGTTTTTTGAGCAAATCAACAAGGGTGTCGTCCAGGTTGTCGGTCTGCTGCCGGGACAGCGGTGACAGGGTACGCTCGATCGCGTCCCGGAAATAGTCCGGGTCGGAGGCAGGGGCATGCTGAAGCTCGGCCTGCAGTGCCGCCCCGGCAGGCGGCTGCTGTCTCAACAGTGCCAGCAAACCGTTAAGCTCATCCCCTGCCGGAGCGGCCAGGGGGCTGTTCTGGCTTTCAATGGCAATGAGATGCTGGTTACCCAACCGGGTGACCTTTTGCCGCCCGGTGCTGGTCAGGACAAGGTTTTTCCGGCTACCAGCGGTGACCGGCACATTGTCGTAGGAATCCTCTCCGAGAGGAAGCTGTCCGGGGTCGGCCCATTTATCGCGCACCGCCTTTGCATCTGCCAGTAACGTCTCTGCACGACTTAACCAGGTCAACAACGACTGTCGTTTGGTCGTCGTGAGGGTGCTGCCCCGTCGGTCTTTCAGGGCATCGCTCAGCACACCCTCAAGGTGCCCGGCAAGATCATCGATCCCGGCCAGTGCTTTCAGCTCATCTTTGTCGAGCACAGCCGTGACCACATCCGCCGGGTCAGCCAGAAGTGCAAGCTGCGAAGTTACCATACCCTGGCTGACCAGCCCACTCCAGGCCACCTGGGTCAACAGTGAACGGAGGTTCCCCAGCCTCGAACGACCAGCGCCGGGTAACTGGTCAACCCGTTGGTTGCAAAAATACTGAACCCGCTGAAACAGTAGACGGGTTTCCCTATCTCCTACCAACTGGTCAAAGCCGGACAGGGGCTCGGCAATGGCTTTATAGGCAATGCGGACCTGCTGGTGGGTTTTCACGGTCGTTATCCCGCCTGCTGCAGTGACCACCTGAACAGGCTCGGGGGCGGCAGCATTGGTCTGGACGGTCTGCAGGTCGAACTGCTTGCGAAGTTGATTTTCCAGTTGCAGCAGCGTCCGGTCCCCGGTGATTTTTTTCCCCTGCAACCAGGTCATGGCGATAGCCGGTGAGTCCGACTGGTCAGTACTGGCCAGTGCTGCCCGACACAAATCTTTCAGGACAGAGGCCAGTGCCCCCAGGTAATTACTGGTGGAGTGACGTTGCCCGGCCAACACCGCCGGGTCCACCTGCAACAGCACCAGCCTGTTGCCGCTCAGGTCCCCGTTGCCATCCCGGCGATAGGGTATCACCCGGTCAGCGAGAGCCTGTTTGTCGAGCCTGATCACCAGCCTCAGAGGGTTGGGGGGCGCCATACCGGGGAACAGCTTACTGTCCAGCTCAGTCATAGTGGCGGGTTGGATAAAGCTGTCGGGGAATCCCAGGGCATTGACCAGACGCTGCCCTGCCGGGCTGGCAATAAAGACTCTCAGTTCTGACAGCAGCCGTTGGGCCTGGTTTGCCAGTGGCTGGCCGGGGCGATAGCCGGCAGTGAGGATCACGGCTATCCTGTCATCCGTGCCCGTCAGCGTCCGTAGCTCGGAACTGACGGCTGACAGCCGATGATTTTCCCGGCGGGCAGCGGCCAGTTGCTCCTCCAGAGGTTCCGCCGGGTTGAGTTTGTACAGCCCGTTTGTATCTGACGCGGCATTGTCCAGTTTCAAGCCATAAACTGTCTGGCCATGGTCGTTCTTTTCCAGCACCGGGATCAAGGTTTTCCCGCTGCTGTCGTAGGCGGCTAACAGCCTGTCATCGGTTTGCAGGCGGATTGCGCGGTAGTGATCGCCATCTTCCGAAATCAGCTGATAAACCTCGCCACCGGAACGCTTGACCGCCACCGACGTCGTGGTCAATGTTCCGTCCGAAATCACACGCTCATCTGGGGAACCGGCGCTATTGTGAATACTGTCATGGAGCGAAACTTCATCGTCCAGAGGGGTGGCTGTGATATCGTTACCTGAACGGCTAAGCACTCTGTGCAGCTTACCTTGGTAGGTCAGGAACTCAACTTTGTAATAAGGTTTGCCGGTATCGGTGTCACTGATGTCTGTACTGTCAATGCCCAAAAGGGGGTGATCCGCCAGATTTCCCGTCAGGAGCAGGCGAGTTCCGCACCCGCCGACCCCGCGTCGGCAGCGCTTCTGGTCTGACGCATCCGGGTCCTTGATGACGACAACCTTCAACCCGCTTTCAGAGCGAACCAGCCGGTAGGTCGATGGAGCAAACCCGGCTGCATCGGTTGCCGGGGCTTGGGAGTTGACCGCTGTTTTAAGCGTGTTTATGAAGCTGATCAGTTCCCGCTGCTCAGGGGCCTGATAGGCCAGAACGTCGCTCAGTTGTTCGACCTGCTGATGGCTGAGCATCCCCCTGAACAGGTCCCTGTTATCATTCGACAGTTTCCGGTCAAACTCGTACAGTGCCCTGGCGAAGGTACCAATATCCGGGTCATCCCGGTGCGTCTGAAGGTAGTCAGAGACCCTGTCAAAGCTCAATGTGAGTAATTCAGGCTTCCAGGCGAACAGCCACGTCATCGCCTGTTTAAAGTCTTTCTGACTGGCGGGTGAACCAATGGGGTCAAACTGACGCTCAATGGCCTCCCGATTGTTGTCTGCCAGAAGGGTATAGAGAGTATTGGCCTGGTTCAGCGCAGGCAGGGAAACCCATTGTTGGGCAGCGTCAAAACCAATGGAGTTGCCCAGTTGCGCCAGTTGTCCGGCCTCCTTTGGCCAGCCAGACTGGAACAGGGCAGCATCGACAGCCTCTATACTCTTGGCCAGACTCAGGGCATAGAACCGGTCGACGACTGTGCCAAAGGACTCGAGGGTCAGCGAAGGGTTCTTCTTCATTCCAAGCTCAATGATGACCGCCGTACCCGTGACCCGCAAGCTGGACGCCTGCAGTAAAATATGGGGGTTTAACCGCCAGTGGACAGGCCGCCCCGCACTCAGGTCAAGCCGGTGCTGCTTGTGGAATTCTCGACGATGGCTTTCCCCCTGGTGACTGAGAATTTCAATAAACCGCCCGACATCATCCCGGAAACGGTCGGGTGCCATCTGGCCGTCCTGCAGGGCTTGCCGGTACAGTCTGCCGCTGTGGCGCCTATCCAGAAACGATCCGGGAAACTGGCTACTGTGTGACCCCCTCAGCAGCATCTGTTGAAGATCGGGTGATGGGGCCTTTTTGTGGGTTACCGGCAACAGAGAGCCAGCATGAAAATAGACCTTGCTGCCATCTTCGGTGGTCAGCGTGTTCTCGCCTGAGAGCGATTCCAGACTCTTGATGCGAAACATCGCCGGTGTCTCAGGATTATCACCCTGAATGATCTGCTCATTGATAACGCCAAGCTGGATTTTGGTAAAGGCACGGGCCAGCCGCCTGACATCGGCCTCCGGATAGTTGGAAGAATATTGACCCAGTGCTTCCACCAGGGTGAAACGCCGCGATTTCGGTAATGACGAGAAGCGTCTCGAAAACCACGGCCAGTCGGTATCCATCCTGGACATTGCCATTTCAAGAAAGGTACGGGTAACCTCCTGATCGCGGCCCAGCGAGTCCGGTTTTAACGCCAGCTTGAGAGGGCCCGTCAGCTTATCGGACTGATACAGCTGCTCCATACTGCTACTTTCGAGCGACAGAGCTGCGTCCAGCAGATAATGGCCATCGGCGTCTTTGAAGACCCGTCGCGTTGTGCCGTACTCTGACATCAGCCCGGTCCAGAGTTCCCGGTATTTTCCGGCATCCGCCAGGGGCAGCGAGTAGGTGTCAGGCAGCGTGCCGGGCAAGAGTCCGGCGCCGTTGGCAAGGCGGTAATCCAGGGCTGTCCCCAGCAGGTCCTTGATCCTGTCACCCGCTTGCGGGTCCGGGGTACCGACTGCCTGTTGTCCAAGATCAGTGACCAGATTGTCAGTGACTTGTTGCAGGCCAACACGGTTGATGTGGTGACTGAGTGTGGTCACGGCACCGTCGGAGAGGTAGGTATGGATATAGTCTGCCAGCCTTACCCCCGGAAACAGCGCTTGCCCGGGCAGGTCGTCGCTCGACAGTCGGAACAACAACAGGGTAAACAGCGACCTTAACTGGGCATGGATTGCCTCGTTGCCTGAAGCCGGGATAACAGTGTTCACAAACCGGGTGGCGGCCTGCAGGCTGGCCAGCAGTCGCTCTCTCTCAGGACCGTCAGTGACAGCAAACAGAACAGGGGCCAGGGGCTTGTCCAGGTTCCCGGAGGGAAACCTCAGGATGATTCCGGTGTCTGCCTTGCCGGTGATTTTTGTCTGCCAGATTGTCTTCGGCTCATCAACATAAGGAGGCAGCCGGTGCCTGAAATACCCGTCAAACTTTGAGTGAAAGAGTCGGTCACTGAGCGGTTGAGGCTGCGTCGAGATAATTTTGTCCACTGCGTAAAAAGTGGCTTCCAACTTATCCCTGTTGGTGGTCTGATGACTCAGTGAAAGGGGGGGCGTTACCAGTTGCAAACCCGGATAGAGTCCCGGACCAAGCCATTTCAGGGTGGTCAAAGGTGTAGCACCGATTTTTATCGGGCTTTGATACATCAGGGTGTGCGATCCGGTGGGTCGGTGGACCGTGTAAGTTATTTTTTCAAAGATTAACCGGCCCAGGGCGTTGTCTTTTTTTACTGGCTCCGTGTTGGCAAGCCGTTCGTGAAAGGTCCAGACCAAATCCCGGTTTTTAACCGGGCCAGACTGGGTCGAGATCGTTTTACCCAGTGCCTGAAAAGCGGCATCCAGCAAAGGCCGGTGCCTGCTCAGCTCATCCAGGGAGAGTGGGGCTGTTATCAGTTGCAGGCCCGGTTGACTGTCGGCAGCCAGCCATTTAAGGGTGAATAAAGGTGAGTCATTGACGACTGTCGGGCTTCTGGCCAGCAGGCTTTCCAGTATGGCAGGTTTGTCAATGGTGTAGGTTTTTTCAAGGACGATCCGGCCAGATGCGGTGTCCTCTTTCAGATTCAGATTCCCGGTGTCGGCAAGCTGCACCAGGGGCGCCAGCCCCATTTGCTGGCGAACCCTTCTTTCAATCCCTTCAACCTCTGAAGGGGCAAGCTGACGGCCACCGTTCAGTTCATGGCCGGATTTAACCAGGGCAGTAAACACTGGAATCAAGCTGGACAAACGGTTTTTTTGACTGGCAGCGGCATCGGGGTTAATCACCACTTTCTCGCCAGTGTGTGATAACCAAACGACGATTTGCTGCTTTCCGGCCACGGCTTTCGGGGCATCAACGGTCAGGGTCTGATCTTGAGATAAAGCTGCGGGATCGTTCCTGATTCTCTTCAGGTAATCTTTGCCCAGATGCGTGGTCAGGAAGTCCTGAAGGCCATCGACTAATAAAAGATACTCTGTGCCCCCATAACGAAAGTAAGCACGGCTCAGTTTTACCGAGATGTGGCGGTCAACCTTAAATGCGGTAGTGCCATCGAACGAATCACGGTCATCATAAAACGAGTCAATAGCCCCAACCCATATCATCGTATTGAGCCCGGCGGTTAATGATGGTTTTTTCTCCGTCAGGGCCTGTTGCAGATAAGTACATCCCGCTTTCCCGATAGCCTGACGCAGAACCAGACCCGCCAGTTCATCGGGCAGGTTCCCGTGTGTTTTCACCAGAGCCGAGACAAAAGTGTCCAGGGATACTTTGGGGTGCTGACGATGGTAGTTCCGAACCCGTTCAAAGGCCTCTTTCAGCCTGCCCTGATCATGCTGGGCGGACAACCGGTAGAGAACCCGGGCGAAATCCGCGACCGACCCGGAAGCAAACTGCCAGTTGTGATTGATGCTGCCGATGCCATTCAAAAACTGTGTATACAGGGGGGCTTTCTGCTTTGGAAAAGCGACCGGTACCCGTTCTGTGGTCAGGCCATAGCTACTGCCAGTGCTGATGGCCGATAATCCCCAGACCGCCTGCAACTCCCTTTGAGTCTGACCGAGTGCCACCAATTCGGGATGGTTTAAAAGGGCTATTGCGAACAGCTTTCCTATAGCGATAGCCTTATGGCTATCAGAAGTAATGTCCTTTATTCCCACCGTCAGGGTCAGCGGATGGTTATTCAGATGACTCTGATACGAGCGCCATTCGGGTTCAAGGATGATGGTCATTTCCCGAAACAAGCGACCCAGTGACATTCCGTTCCCGGAAACGATCTTTGCCGACTCAAGAACGGCTTTAATAAAATCTTCGTCTCCGGAGTCCAAAAGTCTGTAGAGAGTGGCGGGCAGATTGAGTTTTACCAGCCGCTGCCAGCGGGCAACAAGCAGGGCGTCGCTGTCAATGGTTTTCAACGGAAGGTCATTATTGAGCTGGTAAGCCCCGGCCACCCGCTGAAAGTCAAAATCTACGGACACTATTTTTTGCAACTGCGCCAGGGTGTCCCAGGATGATTCTGATCGCCCGCCGGTCATTGCCTTAAGATGGGCAAAAAGTAGCAACTGGCCCAGTGCGTCCTGCCCGGCTGCGTCCGGTGCCGCCCGCTGATGGCTGACGAAGGAGCGGTTCACATGCTCCCGCTTTGCGCGGTCAAGTTGACCCAGCCGGTCGAGGATGGACACCTTTACCCAGTCCCGGTAATGCCAGGTTCCGGTGTCAGAGGTGAGCAGGGATTGAGCTCTTTTAATAAAGACTTGGTCAACGCCCGGGTCTGTTCCCAGCAGATCCGGATCCTGGACTGACTTTATTAATGCAGTTGTTTCGGGATCGGGAGGAGCTACAGCAATATTGGCGAGCTTGGCCGAAGGTTTGCGAACCTCAATGGCGGAGAAGTAATGGATTCCACCCTCTCCACTGTCATGACTGACGATTTTTACTCTTGAATTTGGTTCAACGGAATCAAGAAAAAATATTATTCCGCTTTGAGGAAGTTTGAAACAGTCCTTATAAACATTATTTAGCAGCATTCGCCCATGTTTAATACGATAATCCAGTAAATTCACAAACAGCGAGCTTACTCTGGCTCTTAGTTTTTCTGTAGGCACGTGCCAATTTCGGCCAGCCCCCTCTGCCTCCGCTCCCTTTTCGACCAGCCCATTGATCGTTTCTTCAATCAGCGAAAAAAAGTCTGGGCCATAATTGATTGCGGCATAAAGACGCTCAGCATCAAGGCTGGAAATGACTGACATAATAAGGTCAGCGGTAGCAAATCTTGGTAATCCACCGAGTTTAGTCACAGGACCACCAGCCGTGTTGCCGAGCTTTCCGCGATTGAATTCTTCTGTTGAGCTATCCAGTACCTGTTTATAGAGGTGCAGGGTGAACATTGATGCTAATAAAGGAGAATGCTCCAGATTCAGCTTTTGCAAAAGCTCGTTGGCGCCGTATTGACACTGCTGAAAAACCTTTTTTAAGAAATCATTTTTTAGCGGTGCCATAAGATCAGGTATGACAGACGTTATATCTCCGAATGCACGAAGGTCAATTGAAATATTAATTTGTGGTCTTCGATGATGGGCCCCCATTTTTTTATTCCAGGTTTTCAGTGAGAATTTCTTCTCTGCATTTGGGTTAAACCTCACGGCAAAATGGTGAAGAAACTCTTGCGAGTATTTTTTTTCCAATCGCACCTTTGACAATGCACTATTGTAATCATCAACCAGATTTTTTGTCGTATAATCACCTTTGTCATTTTCAGGTGCGCTATTCACGGTGGCTATTAGAGCTTCCATGGCATCATAAAAACCTGAAGACTTATCCCGATAAAAAGAAAGGGGTTGTGGTCCGGTAATGATTTCCAGTAAAGTCCCAGCAGCTCTCCAATCACTCGTTCTGTCGGTGGTTAACATCAGTGAAGCGTAGGAATTGTCAACTGCACCCTCAGGAATCCCGGCTGAGCGTGCAAATTGGATTTTATCTGGAGTATGTATCTCTACGTAGTGCACTTCCATCTCAATGCCGATTCGCCTGGGATTTTCTATTACTGGGACATTTATTTTTCCCTTAATCTCTGAAACAGAGGGTTCAAGCTCACGCAGGATCTGTTTTTTGATGCGCAAGTAATTGCTGAAATCGCCGCCGGTTTTTTTTAACTTATACGATGCAACAACAAACTGACTGATCAGGCCAGCCATAATGTAATGTGTTTCAACAGCCGTTTTACCTGCGATGGAGTAACGGGTTGGATCAAATTTCAGGACACTGCCGGCATTACCCACCAGAACCGGCTCAGGCGGCAGTGTGCCGGATGAACCGGGGGGAGTGGGCACCAGTAATAGCCGGACAGAGTCAGGTATTTTGACCTGGTCAAAGTTTTTACCGGCAGAAGCATCTATAACACCCTGATTCACCAGAGCCTGGAGATCTCCAAAGACTTGGCTCCGTCCTTCATTCAATGCATTGGAAAAACCCTCGAATTTAGAGGTTTCTTTAAGCATTTGAATAAATCCGATAACGTTATTCCGCAATAAAAACAGCTGTTTTAAAGGAATATCGTTTACCAGAACATATTTGATAAATTGACCAGAGAACAAGAGCGCGATCTTCGGCTGCGAACCTTTACCACCATAGGTATCTGGTAGGATTTCTGAAATAAATCCGGGGCTATCCGGCTTGATTTCATGACCATAGACGTCCATGAAAGAAGAAAACGTTTTGCCAGCGTACGGAATTTTGTCTGGCAGCTTTTGCATAGCACCCAGATCTGACAACAACTTGTTCCTGTCTTTAGGGGGTAAACCGGAGCTGGTTATTCGTTTTTCCAACATCCGGTAGTCCGCGTTCTGCAACTCCAGTGCAGAACGCAGGCGCGAAACCTGCGTCTTTTTCCAATAATCTGTGTGTATATCAACCAGACCCTGCACAAAAGTATCGACAGAGGTCTCCGGGTTTTTTTCGAGGTGATTAATAACGGTTCTGACCGAATGGGCAAGACGCTCTTCCCTGAACAATCCCTCCAATGCCAAATGGAAATCATCCACAGTGCCCCGGGCAAACTTAAGATCATGATCTTTACTGTGAGTGACCAGCACCTGATAAACCGGATCACTGTCATTGGGCAGTCGCCGCAGTTTCAGACCATTGTCATAACCGTAATGGCCAACAAGAAAAAGAGGGTAATCCGTTTCCCATATTTCCATAGCCCTGACGATAACAGAGAGGGGTACCTGCTTTGCTTGCAGTTGCAGGAGCAGAGCCAGTCCGTAGGATTGAGTCATCACCCGGGCAAGGCGGGTGTTAGACAAACCTGGCCGTACATCAGCAAGTCCGACCCGAATCATAACAGGCTCATTTTTTTCCCACTGCCGGATAATCACCCGACTGTCCCAGGTCAGGCGGTCTGATTCCAGCCGGATATCAACGAGCGGACTGATCGTCTCCAAACCATTATCTTTCTGCCATTTGCGCCAGAGCAAAAGACTATCGATGAATTTATTCGGTTTATTGAAATAGCCAATCACATCCTCCAGTCCTTTTGGTGGTTCATCCCATTGCGCCAGCTCACGCAGCTGGGAGTGATAAGCATTATGATCAATGGCAGAGATAGAAAAGGGCGAACGAGCCCCCAGAACGGTCTGTGAGGAAGAATAGCGATCTTCGTCGTAGGGCAGAGAAAAGTCCAGATAAGCCCGGTGTTCAAGGTTTTCCGGAAGCGGAACCCTGAAGCCGCTGTTGTCGTCGGGAAGTCGGCTGGACAACTCCGCGATCAGCAGCTTCTGCTGGCGATTGGGTTTGTCACCGTTTTCCAGCGTGGTGACTACGCTGGCCACCAGACGCGACAAGAGTTTTTGCATCAGGCTCTGGACTGCCCGGTGCCCGGTGTCGAAGTGATCAACTTCATTGGCCAGTGTGACCACATCAGCCAGCGGCAGTCGGGCTATTTTTTCATCGAGCCGCTGTTCTGGCAGGGAGGATGAGCGATGGGAATAGGCTGACTCAATGGTCTTGATCAGCGTTTGGGCATTACGCTTCTCCAGCGGACCTGAGGACTGGAGCATAAACAGGATATTGCGCAGATTGTCCGGAAAAATCCCGCCGTTAAACTCTGGCACGCTCACCAAAACATAAGTTTCGCCCGCAGGGTTGGCGACAACAGGCAGGTATTTGCCAGGTTTGTCGCCAGCAAAAGACTCTCTGTCAGGCAGAGGCACAGGATCCGTGAAACTGACCTTACCATCCGGTTGGTGCTTCAGCCTTTTTTTAATCTCACGCGAAAGGGTATTTTGAAACGACTTTCTTTGTTCATGCCTTTTCCAGGCGTTCAGTCTCGGTGCTTTTTGTTCCGCCCGTTTGTCGGCCAGAAAGTCACCCAATAACCTTCTCAGAGTCTTGACGTACTGCTGGGCCAATTCGGAAAAGTCATTTCGTAGCTTTTGGGCATTCAGGGCAAGCAGGTCATCTTTTCCCAATACCGAAACCAGCAGATCAGGACTAGAAACCCGGAACGGATCTATGTCGTGGCCACCGGGTGCAAAAATGTCCTGTAAAGACCCAAGCAGCAGGCGGGTAAACAGTGTTGCCATGGCGTCAGATGGCGGGCTTGCGACTTGCCGGGCCAGCTGATATCCCGCCTGCTGGGTCTGGAAAAAGTTCTCCTGCGCAAAAGGATTACCATAGGCCAGCAAGCCAATACCCGAAAACGGGTCACCGATTGAGTCTGCACGAACAAAGGCGCTGAGGTGCAGCTTTCTTGGTGCCCCTGTCTGCACAAAAGGCAGTTCAGCGTCGACAGTCGGCAACGGCATCAACCGGTAAGGGGAAAAGTTATCACGGGTGACTTGTTGCAGCCGAAGGTTGTAATGGTCAACCAGGTCGGAGAGTTTCTGCCTGCCATTGTTTTGGTGATTGTTGTCGATAATCGTATCAAGCAGTAAGCGTCTGGCCTGATCGAAATGAGGGGCATTCTTGCCCAGATAGGCATAATTCCTGCCGAGGGGCAAAGCGGGTAAATTCCGGAGTTTTTTCACCAGCCCTTCTGCAACCGGGAGCTGGCGGGGCATTAACTGTCCCCGTTCGTCTTCTTCAAGCACCAGCTTGACGCGAGGGTCTGATTGTGACCACAGCACATTGCCATCGGCAGGGAGAATGCCGGTCCATTTGCGCCCGAGCATATCCACCGCCACCAGGGCATTACGGACAGTGATTCGTTTTGTCCTGATTTTACCAAACAGTTTCCTGGCGAACTTTTCCACAGGGTAGTGCTCCCCGCTGGCAGCAGCGCCACAACCCACCAAACTGACGGTGCTGACAAATTGCCCGCCAGTTATGCGCTTGAGCACCTCGGCCAATTGGCCAACCGTCTTCCCGCCCAGGAGAAACTCTCTGGAATCGGCCTTTTTGCGAAACAGGCCCAAGCCAGCCTTGTTACCCTCACTACCATGACCCACAACAATAATACGTGTGTCGTCTTTAATAAAACCGGCTCGCAATATCCTGAGCTCAATGTCACGGCCTGTCACTGGATTAATCAAGGTACCATCAGGCTCCAGTCGTATATGCCAGCTAAAATAGGGCTGGTATTTTTTCCTCAGGTAAACGCTGGCTTTGACTTCATTGTCGCTGTTACCCAGCTGGAGAATAATCTGGTTGCCATAATGGCTGTCTTGCTCATCGTTCAGGGCATAACGCACGGTTTTATCAACATTGGTGACCCAGCTACTGGCCTGTTCATCAGTTTCCAAACTCACTAAATCAATCTTTGCCAATGGATTAATTTGCGTGAAATAGGATTTTTTTTCGTAATCAAGAAGATCCTCTCCTGAAAGATAAGCATTGAAATATTGCTTCATGACATCACGAAACACACTTGGCCCTGATAGCTGCAAGATCGAGCCGGATCCATACATTATTCCATCAGTCCGATATGAAATAAAAAAACCGGCGGCTACTCGATCGATTCCCAATTCATTGATAACGGCTGCCTTGACTTCAGCGAGATCGTAACTATAAAGTTTTGATGGATTGTCTATATCTAAACGTTCAATCAACTGTTGCCGCTTTATCATTTCTTGCTTAACCGCCTTGAGAATCTGGCTGTCTCGTGGCGCAATAATTAAACTATTTCTGGGCTGAACCATTTTTGAAAAAACCAAGGTTATTTCTGCTGAACCAGGAATAGCCCTGATGGATTCTGGAAAAACGAAAAGAGGCTCTTCTTTGTGATTGGCTATGACCTCTCTAACAGCCTGGGTAAAATCAGGGTATTTTTCCTTTAATTGATTATATTTCTCCTGTATTTCCGGATCAGGATTTCTTTTAGGGAAAAGTTGTTCCGGCCCTGGCTCACTTAAATACTCCATAATCAGATGATTAATTAAATTATTCAGTTGGCCTTCAATTAAAATATTTTCCGGAGGGTTAATATATTTAAACAAGCGTTGATTATAATGAGGTAGTGAGTCGACATCCAAATAGACACCTCCCTCACTCTTATCTTTAATAAGCAGATCCACTCGTATCAGATCCGATGCTGCTGCTAAAAGCCCTCTCAGCATAAGCTCTTTCTCGTACCACTTTTTTATGCTTGCGTCACTGCCTGCCTGCCAGAGCTGGTTGATATCGGCCAGTGTGAATCCCCCGGATCCGGGGTTGCCCCGAAGCCTGGTCAGTTCGTTGGCAAAATCCGTGAATTCCTTCAGGCTTTGCCTTTGTATTTGTGCTAATTCTGCTCGATCCATACCCAAGTGGTTGACTAAAAAAACCTTTGCCATGTCGTCGAAGGTTTTGCCCTGGGCAATGCCATTTTTTATAGTGCTGTAGGCCAAATCTTGTAGCTGAAAAATACGTGCCAAAAAATCATGTTTACTCCTTTCTTCTGCCAGGAATGTTGCGGGTATTTTCTCAGCGGCAACAGCGTTACGTATTTCCCGGGCAAGCACGGGTGCCAGAAGCGCTTGCGGGTCGTACCAGAGCGTTATTGGCCAGGAGGAAACCATCTTGGCCCAGACCTTGAGATGAGCTTTAACACCTTCGTTGAGACGACCAATCCAGATAAAGTTAAGCTTTTCAGGGACCTCCACCAAAGCATCCAGCAGGTACTGGTTTATTGTCGCGGCCAGGTGGGAGGTCACAGCGCCACCAGGAAGAATTCTGGGCAGTTTTTTCTGCATCCGATAGACAAGCATGTATTTTTCAAGAGCCGCTCCTTCCTGACGAAGTTGGTCAAATTGGGTAATTTTCTCCTCCAGCGCTGCTAAATCATTCGGCTCGAAAACACCCTGCAGATGCGGCTTCAGGTTGTGCTCGAACATTGCCGGGGTCGGCACCAGATCATCGGGATTAGCGGGCCCCAGCAACCCGCTGTGCTCTGACAAAACAGAGGGCAGCTGACGTATTCTGATGGCACCTTCAGCCAATGTTTCTTTTGCCGACAAGCGCTTGACGGTGATTTCACCGTTACTCATGCGAAGCGCTTTCAGCTTGTCAGAGCTGTCGGCCAGTGACCAGGTCACCAGACCCGAGTCAGAGAGCAGGCCAACCCACAGACGCCCCCAGATATCGACGATCAAAAGACCATCACGGGCAGTCACTGCTGAGGTTTTTGTTGCTTGCAGGGTTTCTTTCAGGCATTGGCTGACAAGCCCGTTGTCGTCAATGCCTGAGCCAATCAGGTTAATGGTTTTAACCGGGGTACCACCGGTCAGTTCATTGATTTTTTTTGAGAGTTCTGACGCGGTTTGACCGCTCAGGGTAAATTTCCCGTTCTCGGACTTACCAAGTCCAACTACATGAATTCGACTGTTACCGTCGAGAAATCTGCTAATATCGGCCTTGTTGACTCTTGCACCTGTCTCTCCATCTGACCAATCATCATTATCAATGACCAGCAAACGGATTGAGTTATAAGTTTTCTGGTGATTTTTATATTTGCGATACAGGTAACGGCTCGCCCTGCTAATCGGGTTATTATCAGCAGGTTCCATCTGGATAATCAGTTGTTGGCTGTATTGGCTTGTGCTCTGGGGATCCGTCTTAATATAGTTTGCGATCTCGTTTTCGTGGTACCAGAAAGCTTCTGTTTCGCTGGAAATGGTATAGCGTTCCCCGGAAAGCAATAGCAGAGAATCAAGCAAAGCTTTATCGCTTTCTGTCCAACCTACTGCACTATTGCTTTCTGTCAGCGCGTCATCGCCGTTAAGTAATGGGTAGCCTTCCGAAAATTCCCACACCCCCCCGAATCGATAATAAGCCAATTTCGGTTGACCCTTTTCTTTTTTGGTGAAAAACGTTTTTGTATCCTGGATAGATTTCCAAGCTGTTACGCTGGACAATTTATATTGGTCAATCGTCTGGTAATTTAATAAAAGGCGGTTTTCGACCTCCTTCATGGTCGGGTCGCCCTGTGATACTGAAAAAAAACGACTTTGTGCGTTTTTTAGTGACAGGTCGATCGTACCGGGAATGATTTTAACTTCTCCCAGAGGTTCAAACAGTTGCGAGGGATCAGAACTCGCCAAACGCTGCTCGAGGTCATTCTTTAACCGGGGGTATTTTTTACCGAACCAGGCGAGATCGTCTGCAACCTTCTGGGCAATGGCAGGGTCCTGGTCACCAGGAAGGAATTCTTTGCTGAACTGTTGGATGACAAGCTGTACCTGTACCCTCTTTACCCAGCTCCAATCTGTCATGCTGACGCCGGAGTAATCAATACCCTTGAAAAGATCCTTATTAATGAACGGCGAAAGGAACGTATCAGAATAAACACCACCGAGAGTGCCAAGCACCCTGCTTTTCACCAGTGCAGTGGCCGCTGGCTTATTACCACGCAACCCCAGCTCTCTTAAATAGTAACTTCTGGCCTTCTCACCGTCTTCCCCGTAAGCATCGGTCCAGACCGTTTTAATATCCTCGCGGGAAAACTTCGCGCCGGGATAAGAAGACTCTACCTTCTGTTTAAATAGCTGGTAGGCTTTCACCATTTGGTTTTTATGCTCATCAATATCCGATGATTTATGGTTGAGGTGGCGTACCAGAAAATTCTTCACTGCCAGATCAAATCCCCGTCCCTGTTTCATGTCTGACTCTATGAATTTCCAGGCCTGATCTTGCAGCTTCATGAATCCTTCCATTAAATCCGAGTCAAAATTAGACGGATCACTGGAACCGGATTGACTGGTTAATTGACTGATCACTGCTTTTTTGAGGGCATTGGTAAGCAGAGTAGTGAGCATTGCGTCCGGGTCGTACCAGAGGGTTATTTGTAAATCGGACTTTGAATTGGCTGCAATCCATAACCAGACCCGGTTTAGCTCCCCGGCTGTTGGGCTAATGCTGACAAAATGCAGCTTTTCAGGGACTGGCACCATGCTGGATTCAATCCAGCTCTGGATGTCTGTAGCCAGTTTCGCAAATGTTTCACCGGTTTCCAGCGGGTGGTTCTCGGTCAGCTCAATGAGTTGGTCGTAGACCCCTAATACCAAAGCGAAGGTAGATGGAGTCTGCTCATGGCGAGAGCCATCAAGCTTGACAAAAGCTTCTAGCAGGTCTTCAACACGTGCGTTCAAGTGGTCGTTTGCGGCGCGCTGATAGTCTAATAACGGTGCGAATTTTTCCAGGAACGCATCGGAATCAGGAATCAGTTTGTCAATTAATTTCAGGTCCTGAACTTCAGCAGAATCAGGATCGGTATCGGAACGGCGAACTCTGCGCTTTGCCACTGGTCTGGTCACTGCGTTATAGCGCCACAGGGGGAGAGGCGGTGAGTCGTCAAGCGCAGTTATTGTGCCAATGGCAGCCAGTTGCAGACGATAGGTACCCTTCCCGTCAGGCTCTGCTGTCAGTTGCAGATGACGCCCCAGAGACCCGTATCCGGTCACTGCCAGAGTTATGGATTTTTTACTGTCTGTCGCTGTCGTTTGATTAAACCTTACCTGTACGGGCAGGGTTTCTTTGATCATCACCTGACGGGGGTTTACTACCGGTAACGACAGTTCGTCCTGTCCGGGGTTGTCCTGCCGTGGCAAACCCAGTTCAGTACGAATCCGGTTTTTGGCCGCATTGGTATCTGCTTCTGGCGCCAGCCCGAGCGCCAGCTGCAATGCCTCTCCCAGCTGGTAAAAGAACGAAAGATGGCCTGCAAGCCACCCGGAACCATAGGGCAAATCCCCTTCATCCGGATCAAAAGGGATCAGCGTGAAGGTGCCGTTATTAACTGTCTGGTTAACCGGTACAAGATCATAAGCCGTGTCATTTTTCCTACCATGCTCGATTGGCAGGTAGGTCAGCGGGCCGGACTGACTGTCGGGGAATGCACCATTGCGACCGGGGATAATTAAACTGACATACTCTCCGGGGATCGTCCTGTTGCGCTCATCGGGGGGTATTTTCAGTAAACCTTGGTCGTGTATATCGCCAAGGGTGTCAGGTCTTATCGGGGTTGTTACGTTGCCCGACAGCATCCGTAACCCTTCGGTATTGTTCAACCGGTGTCTGAACAGGTCGCTGGCATCCACCAGTTGCCGCAGGTCACTGGCGAGGGTCTGATTACCGGAACTGGCCAGATAGTCCGGTGTCAGGTAAACCCCAATCCAGTCACCCAGAGCCTTGAGGGTAAGGAATCTGCCCCGAACGCTGCTGGTGGTATTGTTTAAGAGCGGCGCCTGCTCCGGCTCCAACAGGCCATCGTATTCACTTTGTTGTGCCTCATCATTTTTTTTCAGTCGCTGAAGGTTTGCCAAAACTGGGCTGTCGGGGTCTCTGGCAGTCAGCCAGTCCAGACTGCCATCAAGCGCCCTGCGGAAAAACCATTGTTCACTGCGCAACGGTTGTTCGTTGTAAACGGTTTCGATGGCAGTGAGCAAATCCGCCATTTCTCCGGCTGTGCGATTAGTCTCCAACGCCTGCCAGTCTTCCATAACGCTGGCAAGTGCTGGCGCCAGCCCGTCAGCCTGGTAAAGTTCCCGGACGGCATCAACAAAGTCTTCCGCTGTGCCACCCCGTTTCCTGAGATCATGGCGTTGGCCTGACACCAGTTGCCGGTAGAGATCACCGGACTCTTGTGGCCATTGCCGGGCCTGGTAACGTTCATCAAGCCCATAATGTGGTTTTAGTGCTTCCAGCCTGCTGCCAGTGATCCCCCACAGCTGTTCAATACCGGCCACAGCCAGGGCATTGTCGGTCAGGGTTTCTCTCCATGTTGGTATCAGCAGGGCCGACAGTCCGTGCCCAAGAGCTTCGTCAGAGTGCCGGGAAAGATCGGCGGCTCCCAGACGAATCAGTGGCCGACTGTCGTTTGTGAAGGTTGCGTCACTGTCAATAAATAATCGGTCGGACTCTGCCTTGATAAGAGGGACTTTGTTATCCGTGCCACCCGGATCACTGGCAATCTGAAGTCCGTGAAGAAAGGTCAGCAACTGCCGGTTAAAACCACCGTATAGAAACAGTCCTGCCAGTTTCTCAAGGTCAAAAACCAGTCGCTGGAGTGTTTGTGCCGGGTCTTTGTAACCGAGGGAACGGTAGTCTTGGGCATCAAGGGTGATGTCCACCAGCTCCAGCGGCGGAGCACCGTCGCCCTGGGGATATACCCTGACCGCTATTTCCGTTCCGTTAACCTGGGTGCGATAACCTTTGCCAAAGGCAGGACAGGCTATTGTCTCGTCGATGCGCAAAAGCGGCGCGACGGGCGTGAAAGTAGAATAACTGTCAGGCACGGGTCTGGTAACATTGCCTGATGAAGGGATCTCCTCGCTTTTGAGCCAGGCAAGTGTTTGACCAAGGTCGTTTTTAGAATGCCAGTGCCTGGCTTGCAATTCGGCACTCAGAGGGGTTGGCGGCTTCTCAAGGTTCTGTGGGGCATTGAACAGATCAGGAAGCAAGGACTCCAGCCAATAGAGTGAAACCGGTGATACTTTCTGATGCAACCACTTGGCGGCCAGGGTTTCAGAGATAAAGTCGAGCTGTGTTCGAGTGGCTGTAGAACCATATTGGCGCACCTGAAATTCTGACCAGAAGTTATTGGGGTCACAGGCCTCATAAACGACCATTGCCATATTCTTTAGCAAGGTGGCGACGAGCCGGTCAGATCCGATTGATTGTCCGATTAAAAATGTAACTCCATCGTCGTCATAATAGATATTCTGACCCGGCAAGTCAGAATCAGACAGGATAATACTGATATTCCGATGTATATAGTGGGGAAAAAAACCTGACTGCTCAATTAGCCAGAAGGCTCTGTCAATAGCTGTCCTAACAGTACTAATGTGCGCTGGCGTGGCAAAGGCCGATCCCGGGCTGGCCTGATCCGTTGACAGTCTGATGGTAAAAGTACCGGTATTAACCATGGCGAAGTAAAACCAGCCATCGCTGGTATTCAGCCACTGTCTTTTAGGAACAGGATTGCGAGGATTATTATCAGTCGGATTGGCAGGCATACGGGAACCTCTCCGTAACTAACAGGTTGTTCAGCCCATCCCTATCCTAGTTAAAGGTTGCGGAGTCGTCAGATTCTGTACCATTCTCTGGCTTGTCGATGGGATAAACGACGGGTTCTCACCACTGCGATTGCCTGACTGGGCGTTGAGTTCCTGAACCAGGCGCTGGTAGTTTTGGTTCAGTTCTGTGTCATTCAGGCTCGCCACCAGGGGGCGCTCACTCAGGGCTTCACCCGCATTAACGTCGTCTTTCTCACCTCCGGCCAGACTGCTCAGGTAATTCAACAACCGTTGCCCACTGCGAATGATCCTGTTCAGAAAGGTCAGGGTTCCGTTGCCTGCACTCTCAGCGGCCAATGCACCTTCTGCGCTGCTGTCACTCAGCGAGCGCCTGCCACGTGACTGTGGGGTGTCTACTTTCGCAAGCACCTCGTTCCTGCTGAGCACCCTGTTATTGACGATCAGGCGCTCAATGGTCTCGGCTTCCTCGCTGAAAAAATTTTGCACCCGAAGGCTTCGGGTGGCATTGATCGGCTTTGTGCTAGTTTCACTGTTTTTCAGCAGGCTATCATTCGGCAAGATAGTCAGGATAAGATCCCCGCCCGACTTTTTATAGTCCAATGTCCGGCAGTCATGGGTATTAATTTCGAGCTGGTCAGCCGTGCCCGTGGCGTTTGCCAGAAGCCATTGGCTGTTATCCGTGTCATCGCCAGAGAAACGGTAAGTAGCGCTTTTTTCATCGATTAAATACTGATGTCCGGGGATGGTTTGCTCTGAAAGTGAATAACCCGACTCGAGTCGTTGACCGATCATTTCCTTGTTATCCAGAATGCCGTCATCCAGTTCCAGGCTGTCTGGCCAGCCATTGGCGAAGATACGGTCAGGATCCTGCCGAGTGCCTATTCTCACCAGCGGGTCGACACCAGACACCATCATTTTTATGCCTTCAGACGACGGCAGACGTTGGTTGATGATGAGTTTATCAGCGGCATAACAGTTCAGCTTCCGAACTTTCCTGGCTGGCTTGAGGGCTTGCCTGGCCAAAACCATCTGGCCATCCCGATAGAGGGTTAGAAAACCACTGTCATTTATTGTCATGGCCAGGTGCTGACGGGAGGAGGTAAAAAATTGCCTGACTCTGCTACGAAAGACCCTGAAACCATCCGTTAGCCTGATCTCCAGTCTCCCGGATTTCAGGCTCAGGCTGATGGCATCAGAGCCGTCAGCCCCGGCAAAATGAATCAGTTTGTCGACCCCTGTTTGTCTACGGATCCAGGCCGCCAGCATAAAGCGGCCACCGGTGACCGGAGGCGGCATCAGGTGTGACAAACCGGCTGGACAAGCAGCCCGGTCACCGCTGTCAGTGGCATTGCGTTGATCCAGCGAACGCCAGCTTGCTGCCTGCAAATCCGCAAGGCTGACGCCAGTCATTCGAACACGGTTAAACGAAGAGGGAGCAAAGAATAGCTTTACTACACCATTTTCTTCTGCATTCTCCAGCTCCAGACTGACAAGATTATTGCCGGAACCGGGGTGAACACTGACACCCCTGCTTTTGAGATGGAAAATATCATTTCCCGAATCGCCGAACAGTCCGGCCTCCGGCTTGACAGCACCCGAGACGAAGAACTCGTCATCACCTGGCCCGCCATGTACCGGTGCCGTAACATTGTCAAGCTGATAAGTGTTGTCCAGCCGTTTATCAACTGTCAGCCTGGAGTGATAGTAGTCCCGAAGGTTTTTGCCGCTAAGCAGCCTGCTTCCGTTGTTGGCCGGATCAATCGTTGTCAGGCGCCAGAAATGCCATTCCAGGTTGTTGATAAAGTGCCCGGTGGCCAGGCTGCCATCCTCGCGCGCACAATGGGGAACGTGCCGTAAATCGATGCTGAAAAATATTTGTCCATCGTTGTTCACTTCCAGACGGCTATAATTTCCGGTCAGTTTCCAGTCAAGATTTTCAGGTTGTACCCCGTGCAATACCAGGGTATTCCCGTTGTCCCGGTCTATGATTCGGGTACCATTGGCCTGTGGGTAAATAACGTAAATATCCGGGCCCAGGTCGCCGGAAAGCAGGTCAGGCCCCAGGTTTGCCACCATCCGGTCAGCTTTCGGGCTGCCATAATGCCGGTTGTATCCGGTTCCCCCTATGGTGGTGGTGATTGAACTGTTGCCCTTGATGTGGGTAGAGAAAATATTGAAAGTGTCATCACCAGCGTTTCCATCGACAACGAGGCCGGTGAGGGCCGGGATTTCGAAAATATCGTCGCTGCGCGGGCCCTTGAAAATCTCAAAATTTCTGACAGTAGAATCCCATGTTTGATAGGTGACCTGAGATCCGGGTAGCCTCAACGTAAGGAACAGACGACTTTCGATGTTTGTTTCCGCAGAGCAGGGTTGCGAATCGGTTACACAGGAGAGACTCACTGGTTTTGTTTGCACAGACAGTTTGAGCCGGACAAATTCCGGGGTAAGGGTTGCCTGGCTTAAGTCCAGTGTGTCCCTGCCCGGACCACCGTTAAAATGGATATAGGGCGGCAGCTTCAGAAGAAAAAGGTAGTCATTTCCCCCCCGGCCATTAAAACTGCGCAGGGAACCTCTGGATACATAAACGTTATCTTTATCATCGCCGGAAAATCTTATGTTGCCCTTCCCGGTGTCTTCCAGGATAAAGTTTTCGACCGTTAAACCATCCTTCAGGTCGACAGTCACATCACGACGAACAGGCAAATCAAAGACCAGTGTATTGGCACCGCTACCGCCGTCCAGCAAGGTACCCTTCTGCCAGGGGGCGTCAATGATGACCCGGTCGTCTCCGTCCCCCATTCTTATTGTGTCCAGGCCACCCCCGGTGTTGAAAATATCCGTACCATTGCTGCCAAAATAGCTATCATCACCCGGAGTCCCGGCAATCTGGTTGATCCCACTGAATACCGTCTGATGATAACGCCAGCTGCCCGTTCCATTCGTATTCTGCCATCGGGTCTGAACGGTCCCTTCCGTCACATTGACGGTTATCCCATCCAGTTGATAGGTTGAACTGATGACCTTGACGCCAAGACTCCTGGAGTGTTTGTTCAGAAGCCGGGTATCATAAACAACATAACGACTTTGGTCGTGTATTAACTGATTATACCCTTCCCCGCCAGCAGTAACGTTGGTATTGCCCATGCCGACAATAAACTGGTTATTGCCTCCCATATCCTTTAAACGATCATGACCTCCCATGCCAATTAATACGTTATCCGTAGACGGGTTGCCCGTCAGCTGATCATTACCCGGGCCGCCGAAAATGATGGGGATGCCAGAGTAAGAGTCTGAAGACAAGTCAAGGTGAACCGTCGGCAAAATCACAGAACTGTGGTATGAGGGAGAGGCGCTGCATTGGTCACGAAAATAAGTATTAAATCTATAATCCAGCTCCAGCATGGTCAGGGTCTTCGCCATTAGCTGACCGTGGAACAGTTTGATCCATGGTTTCGAGCTGGCCCATTTCGCCGTATTTTGTCTATTGATTTTTTGTCTAATGACACTTGTTGGTATGGCAAATAATGCCTTGGGGCCTTGTTGTTTTCTGCCACCGTCCGCATCGGTTTTAACCAATTTTAAATCCAGTGAGTGCCATGGTCTTAAAAAGACAACACCGTGCTTCTTAATGGGGGGGATTTCACCTTCAAAAAGCACCTGCTGCTGGCCAAGCTGCAAGGTCAGTTTGCGCAGAATACCTCTACGTGGATAGCAACGGTCAGAGACGAAACCAAACTCAATCACCAGATTGGTATGACTACTTCCCTGACTGCCAATCCGGTGCAGGCCAGCGCCCAGGGTTTTTCCCTCTTTGGCAAGGCTCTTCAGCTCAGTCTTTTTACGCCATTGATCCCGGGGGAATTCACTTAAGGGTTTTTCAGGATAACGATTCAAGAATGCCAACATCTCCTCTGTGGAAAAGCTATAGTCGTCTGTTCTCTTTATGATCCGGCAAGGCTCTGTGCCTGCATTAAGATAAGTCGAGAGGGTGGTGTTCCTCAGGTTGGTCAGGGCTTCGGTCATTGACAGGGTAGAGTTTTCGCCCGCCACGTCCTCCCAGTAAAAACTTCTATTGGCATATGGCGTATCGAAACTGGATAAACCAGGAGTGTGAAAGTCAAGGGTTGTCTTCTTATGGGGTTCAAAATCGTCAAAAACCAGATTCAGGCTCTCGTCAAAGGTATTGATCGTCAAGCTGGCTAACTTGAAGAAAACGTCACCGCACACTTCACCAAAATATCCCCATTGGATAACCAACAGTGGCCATTTTCCTGTCGAAGGCTCCTGCCGTTTATGGACGTGAATTCGGTGGTTACCAAGATGGCTGCCGGGGCGCAACAGAATGGTGTCCGCGTGAGTACCCGTGAAAACCTCGTGGCTACTCTCACCCTCACCCTTGCCCTCACCCAGTACCACTGTATTAAAACCGCTGCGCAACCGGATAGCAGTGCTTCCGCCAATGGCAACCACCGTGTCATTGCCGCCCCGGACATCGACGGTATTGGTGCCATTGGTGACAATGAAAACATTATTACCGTGGTCTCCCCAGAGGCTGTCATTGCCCGGGGAACCCTGAATGATCTCCACCTGTTTCAGATATTCTTCCTGTGACCCGGACCGATACTCGCTGGTAAGGTCCAGCTTAAGACCCTTTTTCCGGCCAAGGTAAGAAACGGTGTCCGTGCCAGGACCGCCATCGACCCCGTTCTCACCATCCCCCAACAACGCCTGGTCATCGCCCGAACCCAGGGCTATCCAGTTAATCCCGTTGCCATTGCTGGCATCGACAAAATCATTCCCGTCTCCGGTATGAACCTCATTGCCACTGCCCCATAAGTAAATATTGTTGGGCTGGGCAGTCCCGATCACATTCACACCCATCGTCGACCCTACTACATTTTCGACATTGGCAATCGACCCTCCGGTATCCAGTAGCTGTATGACCGTTGCGTAAAATACAGTGGCCTGATCGGGCCTGGGCCTTTCGCTGCGCTCTCTCAGTCCAGTCCTGCTGAAATAATACAGAAGCCTGCTGGAATCCAACAGGTAAGCGCCCTGTCTCGAAATATACATATGGCCCTTTATTGAAGATCCATCACCATGCTCGGCGTCCCTGAACCTGACTTCCCCAACGTAAAAGTATTCCTGAGGGCCGTAATGATCAGAAATCCGTTCTACTTTCGTATGCTTTGCGTCATACCCCATCAGATAATATTCGGGCATTAATTTTTTATCACGCCCAGCACGTCCGTAATCAGCTCTTATCTGTGACAGGGTGGCAATGTACATTCTGTATGGGCGCACATTTTTGTCGAGCCTTGGTCTGACTGGATTCCTATAAAAACCTGATGGCGACCCACGCATGCCAAAGCGCCTTAAAAGGTATGATGAACTCCATCCTTCATCGCCATCCGGCGCATCGCGATCAATTCTATGGTCTTTAAGATATTCGGGAAAAAGGTTATCCCAGCGCCAGGTTTCCAGGTTAACCTCAAATAATGTGTCAGATTTCGTCCAATTAAGACGATCGTAATTCTTTCTCTTGTGTTCATAGAAGGCTCCAGAGTAGCTAAAATAAGGAATATTGATCTCGTTGCGTGGCAAGATCAGGGTATCATTGCCAGGTCCTCCATAAAGAATCCCCTTGCCCAAACCCGGTTCAAGCCGGTCATTTCCTTTACCACCAAACTGCCTTATATAACCAAGGTCGTCTATAAGATGATCATCACCGGGGCCACCGTACTGAACCCTGCCGTTAATAATGGTGTCTCTACCCGGACCGCCGTAGCCAACACCACCGCTATAGGGCAGATGGAGCAAATCGTTACCACTGCCCCCATGAGCCTCCCCTGACTGGCTGATCTGGATAATATCGTTGCCGCTGCCCCCTTTCGCTATGCCTTTCTCAAGCTTCAACCGGTCATGGTCTGATCCGCCGTACAGCTCCCCCTCGTCGATGATCAGGGTGTCATTGCCACCCAAACCATAAAATATCTTGTAGCCTTTCTTGCCAAGCATGTAGTCTTCCAGGTTCGTCCCCACCTTTGTGAGGCGCCGGTTGATCCTGTCGATAAAGGAAAGGCCTTTTTCGGTACCAGACAGTGATCTCGTTCGGGATACCCATAATTCCTCCAGGTCATCCTCATACATCCTCTGGTGAAGGAACGCCTCGGCATCGGCATGGTACTCAAACCTTGAAAATCCTTTTTCTTCAAAGTCCTCCGCCATGTTGTTAATGTGTTCAGCGAAGCCATCACTTTTCAACACTGCATCGAACTCCTGCCGGGCATTGTTTGGCGGCATAGATGCCGCGATAGCGGTCTGTATGATAGTGAGCAGGTAGCCGATCAGGTCGATAATAATTCCGCACTTGCCACATAAAACGTCCATAACGGCGCCCACAACATCAAGGGCAATCGAAATCGCATCCAGGGCGATCATTACTTCGTAATAAGTGACCTGTTCATCGTTGCCAGCTGCTTTTGCCTCATCTCTGGCCATTTTATTAGCGGCTATGGACGTAGCGGCAGTAGTAATGGAAAGCACATTGCCAGCTACCGGCACCAGTCTGGTCGCAAACCTTGAGGTTTTTGCAACCTTGGTGGTGTTTTCTAAAGCCTCGACAGAAGAGCCCGCTGCACGGCTTCCCCCTTTGCTCACTTGTTTGCCCACTTGCTTGCTGTTTTTACTCAGCAGCCAGTGGCTGGTCATCGCCAGACCATAAACTGAACTGCCGATCGTCAGGCCGGCCCCGGCATAGGCCAGATCCCGGGCTTCATCAGACAGTGCGTCGCCGTATTTCTGCAGGTTCCCAATG
This sequence comes from Endozoicomonas sp. ALD068, assembly GCF_049310145.1. Lineage (NCBI taxonomy): Bacteria > Pseudomonadati > Pseudomonadota > Gammaproteobacteria > Oceanospirillales > Endozoicomonadaceae > Endozoicomonas > Endozoicomonas sp. ALD068. The sequence continues at coordinate 2,778,590 of NZ_JBLYNU010000004.1, read as the reverse complement.
GTCTGAACAGCACCGACGAGGCCTGCTATGGATTGCCCTGCGCCGATAGCAGCTTTGGTACGTCCGTATGTTTTACTTCTCTCCAGTTTCCCGAGACCCTTGCTAAATTTCCTGAGCCACTTCTTCGACCTGCCTCCCGGCGCTGTGTCGTCCGGACTCTGGGGATCAGCACTACCGGGATTGTTCTTGTGGGTCTTGAGCTGCTCCATGAATTCCGGGTTGCCAAGCAGCTGATCTTTTACATAGCGGGTGTCGTCAGCACTGTAGCCCGAGTCGTTAAGTAAAATGACCACCCGGTCAATGATTTGCTCTGGCGTCAGTCCCTGCCGTTCCGCCAGCGCTTTCCGGAATAGATCAAGCAGCTTCCTGCGGAACTCCGGATTGTCCAGAATGTCCTCGGTGGCCACTGCGGCAAAACGCTCCTGTTGCATCAGCAGGAAGGCGTCTGCCAGCAACCCTTTGTCTCCGGCAGCCTGCCTGACAGTTTTAAAGCGATCACTGAACTCAATAGCATCCAGGTGCCCGCTGACCCGGTCCATCAGAGCCATCACCGTCTTGACCGGTCCGGAGCCGTCGCACAGCACACAGTCTGGGGCGGGCAGCCTTGTTGCCTGACCGGCTGGCAAACCCGCCTTGTCCAGTCTCTTCAGGGCCTTGCGGAAATCAGAGTCGGTCATATCAACGATGTCAGCCAGCTGGCCAAACTCGATACCGCCCCTGAGTGCGACAACGCTGTCGGCGATATTCTGGTGAATCTCCCTGGCCAGAAGACGGGCTTCGGAAGAGCCCTTGCGGTTCAGCCTGTTCGCCAGCCCGATAAAGCTGGTCAGACGGTCCACCAGTCCGGAAAGCGTCAGCTTGCCTTCCTTGACAATGAACTCACTGACCAGTGACTCTGGCGACAGGCTGTCTATGTCCTTTGGCAGCCTGATCCGCTTCTGTTGCAGGGCCAGGAATGTTTTTGCCTGATCCTCCGGTTTTTGTGCCTGGGCGGCTTGCAGCAGAGCCACTGCTGCGGCAGCGGTCAGCGGACTGGCATCACCGCCGTTGCCCACCACCAGAGTCCGTTGCCCAGGCATCAGGTAGGAGGCATCGGCGGTGATTGAGGGGTCGGTCAGCACCCGAATCGTCAGGTTGCCAGAGGTCAGTGAAAATTCCTTTTTCCCGGCCAGGTTCAGCAGCCCGTTGAGCCGCTGGTAAAACTTGGAAGAAATCTTTTCAGGCAGGGAACCCAAGGCGCTAACCTCTGCCACTAGTAACTTCCCGGCGACGGTTTCGGCCAGGCCTGCCGGGATGGCTGACTGCCGGACATATTTCAGGAAATCATCAGCAAACCGCTGCCGGTTAGCAGAGTCCATATTTTCAATAACCGCCTTGACCTGGTCGCTAACATCAATGTCCCCCAGTTCAATAAAAGCCTTATAATGACGCGCCAGCTGTGACAGATAAGCCTTTGTGACCGAAGCGTTTTCAGCTGGCTCAAGAGGCTGGCGTAACAGCTTCTTCAGAGCTCCCTGTGACTGGGATGACATAAGCGGGAAAGGATTGCCCGGGCCTGCCGGGGTTATTTTTATATAACGCCGGGCACCGTCTGCCATAACCACATGACGAAGGCTGCTGGCGATGGTTTTAATGGTCTTATCCTGTCCCGGTAAACTCTGCACAAACAGTGGCTCTCTACCTTGGGCGTCCTGCTGCTGGTTAACAGGCAACTGGAAGGGCTTTTTGACGCTCTTTCGCAGTCTTACCGCCTCTTCGAACAGGGTGCGCACATCCTCATTCATATTGGCCATCAGGCCAGTGTCAAAACTCTCCCAGCCCAGCCCCCGGGCAACATAAGTACAGGCTTTTGCCAATGAGGCGGCCATGGATGGCTCCGATACCACCCCTCTGCGCGGAAGCAACGTCAGATTTCTGATGGCATTGATATCGCTGTCAGGCAGTATGGCCGTGACCGCATCGGTCAACCCCAGGTGTATCTGGCTGGTTGGCTGCCCGTTGCTCCCCAGTACCTGTTCCATCTTCCAGTAGATAAAATGAACCACCAGCGACTTCAGGTAATCGCTGATAACGGGCCTTAGCCCGAAGTGTTTGTTAATGGCCTTTTTCCGTTGTGACAGAAGCTTTTCCGCCGCCGCCCGACTTAACCCCAGCAGTTTCGAGTCGAGCAGAGATTCCATGCCGGAACCGACACTCCAGAATGCCCGGTAATCCACGTCGACTTGCTCTGAGCCGGAGGGCAGGGTGGTGTATTGGGTGATTGAATGATCGAATGGCCGACTTAACTTTATGGCAACCGGGGAGCGTTTTTGGTTGATGGCCCTGTTGAACAGATCGCTGTCACTGATCTTACCTTCATCATCCTTTGCAAGGAGTTCCGCTGTTGCCAGAATCCTGTCGATGTTATGGATCTCTAAATACTCGAGCGCCCTAAGGTAATCAGCTTTCGTACCTTCAGCCAGTAGCAGGTTATGATAGCCTTCGACCAGTTGCCGATAGAGGCTTGTTTCAGAAGGGGTGGCAGCCAGAGTGAGTTCGTATTGCCGGGTCAGTCCCAGGGGGCGCGACTCAGCGTCAGGCACTGTCTCGCTGTTGATCCCGAACAGCTCCCGCACCTGCTGGCGCAATGCTGACAGCGACCCACCACCGCCCTCAAGGGCCTTTAACAGACCGGCACCGACCAGGCTGGTCAGGGTTTCCCGAAAAATAAACGGCTGGTTCCTGTCCTTCGTGCCCAGCAGTAACAGAGCACTGCGGCTGTTTTCTCCACTCACCTCGACACGGCTGTCCACAAACGACCAGACAGGTTTGGGGCTGATGCTCACTTCATAAGTGCTGCCATCGGGAATGCCTGCATCCCTGACGGGCTTCACAAACGCCTGAAGAAGCTCCGATAAACGGGACTCCCCCAGCCCCCGGGCAATGTATTGAATGTCATTTTGTAACTGATGTTTGCCAATACTGCCCCCGCGTTGCATCTCGCGATAAGGCTCCATATCGACCACCAGCCTGATCGACAAAAGACGGTCTGGCCAGTTATCGGGAAGCTCGACGCTAAAGACCTGCCTGCGGCCACCTTCGCTGCGGATCAGGGAGTAACCAGGGCCCTGCCCGGAAAAAGCCAGGTCATCGCGGCGACCCAGCGTGAAGATCTTTTGCCCATCGGTGGTCTGAACCCCGGCCTGGTGACGGCCCAGCCCGATATCGGGGATGAAAACCGGAGCCTTCCTGCCAGCTCCTGGCGGTATTGGCTGATTTTTTTGCAGGAGATCAAGCCATTTATTCGCCTTCAGGGCATTCATCCGCAACTCTGCGGGGTCTGTTGTTTCCAGATTCTTAAGCCGCCTGTGGAAAAAATACTCCACCAGTAGCGGCTCAGCGCCGGACGGGGTTTGCTGCCCGAACAACCCAATAAGGGTGTTATCCAGTTGGCCAGCCTGCTGTTGGGACAAAGGTGACAGTATTCCCTCGATCGCAGTCCGGTAATAGTCCGGGTCAGCCGCCGCAGGGAGCCACTGAAGCTGAGTCCGCAAAGCAGCCGCAGCCTGCGGGCTAACAGGAGACTCCTGCCTTAACAGCGCCAGCAAACCGGTCAGTTCATCCCCTGCCGGAGCGGACAGGGGGCCATTCTGGCTTTCAATGGTAATAAGATGCCGGTCACCCAGCAGGGTGACCTTTTGCCGCTCGGTGCGGGTCATCAAGGCAAGGTTTTTCCGGCTGCCAGTGGTGACCGGCACATTGCTGCGGGAATCCACACCAAGGGGGAGCTGTCCGGGTTCGCCCCATTCGTTGCGCAGGGCCCGTGCCTTCGTCAGAGCCTCCTCGGCATGGCGGAACCGGGTCAACAACGCCTGTCGTTCTGTCTCTGTGAAGACGCTGCTCTGTCGGTCTTTCAGGGCATCAGTAAGCACATCCCCAAGGTGCCTGGCCAGATGATTGATATCGGCCAGAGTCTTAAGCTCGGTGTCATTGAGCATGGACACCACCACATCCACCGGGTCAGCCAGCAGCCCGGGCTGCGCGGTCACCATGCCCCGGCTGACCAGCTCACTCCAGACCACCTGTGTCAACAGTGAGCGAAGGTTGCCCTGCGAACGGTCAGCCCCGGATAACCGGTCAACCCATTGGTTGCAACGATACTGAACCCGCTCGAACAGTAAACGGGTTTCCAGATCCCCCACCAGCTGACTAAAGCCGGACAGAGGATCAGCCATGGCTTGATAGGCAATCCGGACCCGCTGGCCTGTTGTCACGGTGGTTATCCCGCCCGCTGCAGTAACTACCTGAACCGGAGCCCGGGCGGCAGCCGTGCTCTGGACAGGCAGCAGGCCGAACTGCTTCCGAAGTTGATTTTCCAGTTGCAGCAGCGTCCGGTCCCCGGTGATTTTTTTCCCCTGCAACCAGGTCATGGCGATGGCCGGTGAGCCCGCCTGGTCGGTACTGGCCAGTGCTGCCCGACATAAATCCTTCAGCACAGAGGCCACTGCCCCCAGGTAATTACTGGTGGAGTGGCGCTGCCCGTCCAGTACCGCCGGGTCAACCTGCAGCACCACAAGCCGGTGACCACTGACGTCCCCGATGCTCCTGGAACGATAAGGTATCACCCGGTCAGCAGTAGCCTGACTGTCAAGCCTGACCACCAGCCTGAGCTGGGCGGGGGGCGCCATATCGGGCAACAGCTGACTGTCCAGCTCAGTCATACTGATGGGTCTGCTAAAACGGTCAGAGAATCCCAGGGCATTGACCAGCCGCTGACCGGCGGGGGTGGCAATAAAGACCCTCAGCTCGGACAGGAGCCCCCGGGCCTGATTCGCCAGTCGCTGGCCGGGGCGGTAGTCGCCAGGAAGGATCACCGCTATCCGGTCATCGGTACCCGCCAGGGTTCTTAGCTCGGCACTGTCATCTAACAGCAGGTGATCTTCCCGGCGGGCAGCGGCCAGCTGATCCCCCAGCGATGCAACCGGGTTGAGTTTAAACAGCTGGTTGGCATCTGACGCTGCGTTGTCGAGCCTCAGGCCATAAACCGTTCGGCCATGGTCGTTTTTTTCCAGCACCGGAACCAGGGTTTCCCCGCTGCTGTCGTAAAACGCTAACAGCCGGTCGCCGGGTTGCAGACTGACGGCGCGGTATTGACCGCCATCTTTCGAAATCAGCTGGTAAACCTGGCCGCTGGCACGCTTGACCGCTACCAACGTACCCGTCTCCGTCCCGGCCTGAATGACACGCTCAAAACGGGAGCCGCCGGTATCGTGGATACTGTCATAAACCGAAGTTTCGCCCAGGGGGGTGACGGTGATATCGGTGCCTGAGCGACTGAGCACCCGTTGCCACTCCCCCTGGTATGTCAGGAACTCAACTTTGTAATAAGGTTTGCCGGTGTCACTGATATCCGCACTGTCAATGTTCAAAAAGGGGCGATCCGCCAAATCTCCCGTCAGTAACAGCCGGGTCCCACAGCCGCCAACCCCACGCCGACAACGTCCCTTGTCTGAAGCATCCGGATCCTTCAGCCCAGCCTGCACCCCGCTGTCGGACTCAACCAGCTGGTACGTCGATGTTACAAACCCGGTTGCAGCGGTTACCCGGGCTGGCGAGGTGAGTGTTTTTTTAAGTGCACCTATATAGCTGACCAGTTCCCATTGATCAGGCACCTGACGGGTCAGAACCTTCTTCAGTAATTCCACTTGTTGATGGCTAATCCCTCCCCTGAACCGCGTTCTGGCATCATCCGGGAGGTTCTGGTCAAACTCGCGCAAGGCTTTGGCAAAGGTTTCAATATCCGGGTCATCCTGATGGGCCTGAATGTAGTCAGAAACCTTGTTCAGGCTCAATGAGAGTAATTCAGGCTCCCTGGAGAACAGCCATATCATCGCCTGTTTAAAGTCTTCCTGACTGGCGGGTGACCCAATGGGGCCAAAATGATGTGCAAGGGTGTCCCGGTTGTTGCCTGCCAGAAGGCTATAAAGAGGACTGGCCCGATTCTGCGCCTCGGTTGTCGAAACCCAGTAGTAGGCAGAGTCAAAACCAACGGCGTTGCCCAGTCGCGCCAGTTGTTCAGCATCCTCTGACCAGACAGACCGAAACAGGGCGGTATCCACCGCCTCGACACTTTTGGCCAGAGCCAGGGCATAAAACTGGCCGATCATTATGTCCAGGAACCTGTGCTTCAGTAACAGGTTGTACTTCATCCCAAGCTCAATCGTGACCGCCGTATCCCGGACCCGCAGCAGGGACTCCCGCAAAAGAATCTGAGGGTTTAACCGCCAGTGGACAGGCCGACCCGCACTCAGGTCAAGTGAGTCCTGCTTCTGGAGTTGCTGGCGATGGCTTTCCGGCTTCAAGTCAGTGAAAATTTTAATAAAATGCTCGACATCATTCCGGTAACTGTTGGGTAGCAGCTGACCATCCAACATGGATTGCCGGTACAGTCTCTCGCTGTGGCGCGTATCAAGAAACGACGGGGGAAACCGGTTACTGTGTGACCCGCTCAGCAGCATCGGGTGTGGATCTGGCCTGACCGGTGGTGCCTTGGCCTGACCCGTCAGCACTGGCACCAGAGAGCCTGCCTGCAGATCGAACTGGCTTCCCCCGTAGGTCTCCAGTTTCAAGCCATGGCTTCCGTCTTTAAGCGATTCCAGACTCCTGATGCGAAACACCGAGGGTGTCCCGGACTGATCATCCTGACTGATCTGGCTGTTCACTTCGGCGAGCTGGAGGTCGGTAAGGGCAAGGGCCAGCCGCTTGCTATCAGCCTCCGGATACTGCACGCGATATTGATCAAGCGCTTCCACCACCTTGAAACGCTGCAATTCCGGTAATGAGGAAAAGTGTTCTGAAAACCACGGCCAGTCGGCTTTATCCACCCTGGACATCGCCAACTTGATAAACGCACGGGTAACTTCCTGATCACGTCCCAGCCATTGCGGTTTCAACACCAGCTTGAGATGGCCCGCAAGATTATCGGGCTCAGCTGCTTTGCGGCTAAACAGGCGCTCCACATTGCCGCTTTGACCCGGCAGGACCAGGTTCAAAAGATAATGACCATCAGCATTTCTGGAGACAGGCTGCGGTGTGCCGCCCTCTGACACCATACCAGTCCAGAGTTCCCGATATTTTTGGTCATCGGCCAGGGGCAACGAGTAGGCATCCGACAGTACCGCAGGCAACAACCCGGCTCCGTTGGCAAGGCGGTAATCCAGAGCTATCCCCAACAGGTCTTTAATCCTTTTATCCACTTGCGCATCCGCAACATCGGTTACCTGTTGGAGGTCAGCGATTATCGCTTTCAGTTCATCAGTCACCGATTTCAGGCCATCGCGGTTGATATAGTGACTGAGTTTGGTTACGGCAGTGTCGGAAAGGTAGGTATGGATACAGTCTGCCAACCTTAGCCCCGGAAACAGGGCTCTCTCCTGTGGGTTGTCCCCCGACAGTCGGAACAACAACAGGGTAAACATCGACCTTAACTGGGCAGTGGCTACCCCATCGCGGCCTGAAGCCGGGGTAACAGCCTTTACCAAACGGTTGGCGGCCCGGAAGCTGGCCATCAACCGCTCACCCCCGGGGCTTTGGCTGCCAGCAAACAGTGCCACCACCAACGGCTTACCCAGATCCTCAAAGGGAAACTTCAGGGTGATCCCGGTGCCTGCCTCGCCGGTCGTTTCTGTCTGCCAAATTGTGGTCTGGTCAAAAGGCTGTTTTACAACAATAAAATCTGACAGGTCACCAGCATAATTATTAAAGTTTGTGGCTAAGTCATAGTGGGTGGCCGGGTGCGGCAGTTCCGAGATCACTTTACCCAGCGCGTAAAAATTTGGTTCCACCCTAAGCCTTTTCTCGTCCAGCTCATTCGGGGAAAGCGGGACTGTTATGAGTTGCAATCCCGGCTGTTTTCCGGTGAGCCATTTCATCATAATGGTCGGGCTTTCGAGCAGAGCATCAGGCTCAAGGTAGGGGACTCCGTAGGCTACGTTTTCAAAGATTAACCGGCCCAGTTTGCTCTCTTTTTTTACCGTCCCGGTGTTGGCAAGCTGTCTGTGAAAAGCTCGGACTAAATCCCAGTTTTTAACCTGGCCAGACAATGCCGAAACCGTTTTATCCAAAGCCTGAAAAGCGGCATCCAGGAAAGGCCGGTGCTGGTTCAGCTCATCGGGAGAAAGCGGGGCCGTGATTAGTTGCAACCCCGGCGGGTTTCCGGCATCAAGCCATTTCAGAGTGATCAAAGGGAAACCATTGATTTCTTTCGGGCTTTTGACCTGCAGGTTTTCTGACTTGGCAAGTTCGCGGATGCTATAGGTTTTTTCAAGGACTATCCGTCCAGATGCGGTGTCCTTTTCTACAGTCCCTGTGTCGGCAAGCTTCACCAGGGGGGCAAATCCCATTTGCTGGCGAACCATTCGTTCAATGTTTTTCGCATCAGGGAGGTCAGACTGACGGCCACCGTTTAGTTCATAGCCAGATTTAACCAGGGCAGTAAACACCGGGATCAAGCTGGAAAAACGGTTTTTTTGACTGGCTGTGGCATCGGGATTAATCACCACTTGCTTGCCAGTATGTGGTAACCAGACGACAATTTGCTGCTTTCCAGCAACAGCTTTAGGGGCATCAACGACCAGGGTCTGATATTTAAGTGTGGTTTCGACCTTGGTTCTCTTCAGGTAATCTTCGCCCAGAGGCGTTGCCAGGAAATCCTGAAGACTATCGACTAATGAAAGATACTCCGTTCCGCCATAACGAAAGTAAGCACGGCTCACTTTTACCGATATGTGCCTGTAAACCTCAAACTCAGTTATGCCATTGAACGAATCACGGTCATCATAAAACTGGTCAATAGTCCCGACCAATATCATTGTTTTCAGACCGGCAACTACGGAGGCTTTTTTCTTCGTCAGGGCCTGTTGCAGATAAGTGCATCCCTCTTTCCCGATAGCCTCACGCAGAACCAGACCCGCCCGTTCATCGGGCAGATTTCTGTGTGTATTCACCAGAGCCGAGGCAAAAGTGTCCAGGGATACTTTGGGATGCTGACGATGATAGTTCCGCACCCGTTCAAAAGCCTTTTTAAGGCTGTCCTCATCATGCTGGGCGGAAAACCAGTACAGAACCCGGGCGAAATCCCTGACCGACCCGGAAGCAAACTGCCAGTTGTGATCGGTGCGGCTGATGCCATCGACAAACTGTGTGTACAGGTCGTCTTTCTGGTTTGGCACAATAGCCAGCGCCAGTTCTGTGGTCAGGCCATAGCTACGGCCAGTGGTGATTGCTGATAATCCCCAGATTGCCCGCAACTCCGTTTGAGTCTGGCCGATAGCCGCCACGTCGGGATGGTTTAGCAGGGCTGTTGCGAGTAGCTTTCCTGCAGCGATAGCCTCACGGTTATCAAAAGTGGTGTCTTTTATTCCCACCGTCAGGGTCAGTGGATTGCTATCGAGGTAACTCTGATACAGGTACCTTTCAGGGTTGAGGGTAATGTTTATTTCCCGACACAAACGACCCAGTGACATGCCGTTCCCGGAAACTGCCTTTCCCGATTCAAGAACCGCTTTAATAAAATCTTCGTGCCCGGAAAACAAGTCCAGAAGCCTGTAGACAGTGGCAGGCAGATTGAACCTTGCCAGCTGCTGCCAGCGGGCGACAAGCAGGGCTTCGCTGTCAGTGGTCGTGGCAGGCAGCTGGTGATCCCAGCTGGTTACCCGCTGAAGGTTAAAATCCACAGACACTATTTTTTGCAACTGCGCCAGGGTGTCCCAGGATGATCCCGTTCGTCCACCGGTCATTGACCTGAGATTGGCCGTCAGCAGCAACCGGCCCAGTGTGTCCTGCCCGAATGTGTCCGTTACTGCCTGCTGATAGTCGAAGAAGGAGCGGGTTACATGCTCAAGCCTTGCCTGATCGAGTTGACCCAGCCGGTTGAGGATGGATTGCTTGATCCAGTCCCGGTAATGCCTCGAGATGATGTCAGTGGTGAGCAGGGATTGGGCTCTTCTGAAAAAGATCCCGTCAACATCCGGGTCCGCTCCCAGTAACTCTGGATTTTGAACGGACTTTATTACCGTAGTCGTGGCCGTCCCGGGAGGGGAAAAAGCCATTTTTTTAAGTGCAGGCCAGGGTTCGCGCACCTCGATTATACCAAGGTAATGGGTTTCACCCTTGCCATTGTCATAACGAGTGACGTGTTGTCTTGAGGCGCCTGTGGCACCAATATAAACAATCGTCGATTCTTTGCCTTCGCCTTGCGGTAATTCGATAGCATCTGCTTTAGAAGGGGGTAAGGGCATCCTTCCATATTTGATACGGTAATCCAGGGTGTCGATAAACAGCGATTCTAATCGGGCTTGCAGTAGTTTTTCGGGCGCTGTCCACTGCCTGCCAGTTCCTTCAGCCAGAGATCCCACTTCGGCCAGGTTATCGACCGTTGCCTGCATCAACGAAGCAAAGGCTTGCCAGCTGTAATCCCCGATGGCTGACTTAAGTTGCTCTGCATCCAGATCAGAGATAACCGTCATTAAAAAATCGGCGGTACCCAGCCTTAATAATCCCTCAAGTTGAGTGACCGGTGAGTCTTTAATACCCCCTTTATTTCTGTGAAATTTTTGGGTCGAACTGTCTAATGCCTGCTTGAATAAATGAGCGGTAAACATGGAGTTCAGCAAGTCAGAATTCAGCCCCAGTCTTTCTGAAATGACAGAGGCCTGATATTGGCTCAACTCAAAAACTTGCCTTAATAAATCACTTCTCCTTGGGACAATAAGAGTGGCAACATAGGATGTTATATCCCCAATCCCCCTGAGATCGACCCCGATATTGACCTGAACATGATAAGATAATGGCTTTCCTTTTAGCTCGGCGGGCAATGAGACTTCAGGATTCATCTTTCGATTAGTGCCTAACCGGTATTTTTCTAAATCATCAGTGGGATTATTGCCCAGTAGCTTGTCATTATACTTTTGAGTGATGTCGTCTACGGTATAACCACTCTCAGGTAAATTGGCTAAAATATCGGCCAAGGTTTTGGTGGCACGAAATACAACAGAGGATGCATCCATGTAATCCGAGAGAGGTTTGGGTCCGGTAATGATTTCAATGATAGAGCGACCTTCACTCTCTTCGCTGGATACAACCAGATCAGGGTAGACAGGGTTCAAAAGCTTGCTGGAGACATATTCAGTAAACGCAAGCGGTTGTCTCGATTCAAGAGCTACGGTTGTGCCATCAAACTCTATTTCAAGACCGATTCGTCCATTTTTCTTGTCTCTAGGGATCTTTGGATCTTTTGCATCCCTTTGTAATGTCGCAATGTCGTCAATGCCAATTTCATGCAGAATGTTTTTTCGAAGGGTTTCAGAATTGCTGTCGATACCTTCCAACCGATTTGCGGCACCAATATAGCGGGCTACCAGGCTTGATAAAATGTGATATTGTTCAACCCGCATTTTGCCTTCGGTGACATACTGGCTCGGATCAATTTTCAGGACACAACCGGCATTACCAACCAGAACCGGTTCCGGCTGAGTTGTAGCCAATGAACCGGGAGGCGTGATGACCAGTAATAGTCGGACAGAGTCAGGTATTTTGACCCGCTCGAAGCCTCTGCCGACAGAACCATCAATAACCCCCTGATTCACCAGAGTCTTGAGGTTGCCAAAGCTCTGGCTCCGTGTTTTCTTGAGTGTTTTGGAAAAATTCTCGTATTTGAAGGTTCTTTTGAATATTCGAAGCGTTCTGATAATTGCATCCTGTACTGAATGCATCTCATTGGAAGGCGCATCGTTTTTCAGAATATCCCTGATATATTGGGCAGAGAACAAGATTGCGATTTGCGGCTGCGAGCCTTGGTCGCCATAGAAAGCCAGTGGAAGTTCTCTGAGGATTCCGGGACTGCCCGCTTTGATTTCCTGACCATGGAAGTAAGAAGACGTTCTGTCAGTGTCCGGACCTGTGTCTGGAGGGTTTTGCATAAAACCCATATCTGACAATAACCTGCTCTTGTCTTCAGCGGACAAACCGGAGCTGGAAATTCGTGCTTTCAACATCCGGTAATCCGTGTTCTGCAACTCCAGCGCAGAACGCAGCCGCGAACCCTGCATCTGTTGCCAGTAATCTGTGTAGATATTTACCAGTCCTTGCACAAACGCATCGACAGAGCTCTCCGGCTTGATTTTGAGGAAGTTAATAACGGCTCTGACCGAACGGGCAAGACGTTCTTCCCTGAACAATACCGCCAATGCCCTATGGCAATCATCCACAGTGCCACGGGCAAACTTAAGATCATGGTCATCGCTGTTAGCGACCAGCACCTGATAAACGGGATCACTGTCGGCGGGCAGTCGCCGCAGTTTCAAACCGTTGGTAAAACCGTAACGGCCAGCAGGAGAGCGAGAATCATCCGTTTCCCAAATTTCCATAGCCCTGGTGATCACAGAATCGGGTGCCTGCTCTGCTTGCAGTTGCAAGAGCAGAGCCAGTCCATAGGATTGAGTCATTATCCGGGCGAGGGGAAGGTCAGACGATTCTGGTCGTTTACTCGACAGTCCGACCTGGATGATAGCAGGCTGATTTTTTTGCCACCGCCGGATAATCACCTGACTGTCCGAGATCAAAAGGTAGGGTTCCAGCCGGATATCAACGGGTGGCGTGATCGTCTGCAAACCATTCTCTGTCTGCCATTTATGCCAGGTTAGAAGGCTATCGATAAATTTATTCGGTTTGTTGAAATGGCGAAGCACAGCGTCCAGCTCTTTTGGCAATCCATTCAGTTGTGCCAGCTCACGCAGCTGGTAGCGATAAACATTATGATCAATTGCCGAGAGGAAAAATGGCGAACGCACTCCCAGAAAAATCTTCGAGGAAGAATGGTAATCTTCGTTGTAAGGCAGGAAAGGGTCCAGGTAAACCAGGCGTTCGCGGTTTTCTGACAGCGGGATCCTGAAACTGCGGCTGTCTTCGGGAAGCCGGTTGGACAACTCAGCAATAAGAAGCTTCTGCTGGCGATTCGGTTTGTCACCGTTTTCCAGAGACTTCACTACGCTGTCCACCAGCCGCAACAACAGCTTTCGCATCAGGCTCTGGGCAGCCCTGTGCTCGGTGTCGAAGTTATCGATTTCATTGGCCAGTGTGATCACATCAGCCAGCGGCAGTCGGGCCATTTTTTCATCGAGCCGCTGTTCTGCCAGGGAGGGTGAGCGATGGGAATAGGCAGACTCAATGGTCTTGATCAGCGTCTGGGCATTACGCTGCTCCAGCGGACCTGAGGACTGAAGCATAAACAGGATATCGCGCAGATTATCCGGAAAAACTGCGCTGTTAATCTCTGGCACGCTCACCAGAACATAAGTTTCGCCCGAAAGGTTGGTGACAACGGGCAGGTATTTGCCGTGTTTGTTGCCAGCAAAAGTCTCTCTATCAGGCAGAGACACAGGATCAGTGAAACTGACCGTACCATCCGGTTGGCGCATCAGCCTTTTTTTAACCCCAAGCGAAAGGGTGCTTTGGAACGACTTTCTCTGTTCACGTCTTTTCCAGGCGTTCAGTCTCGGCACTTTTTGTTCCGCCCGTTTGTCGGCCAGAAAGTCACCCGATAACTCTCTCAGAGCCTTGACGTACTGCCTGGCCAATTCGGAAAAGTCATTTCGTTCCTTGTGGGCATACAGGGCAAACAGGTCATCTTTTCCCAATACCGAAACCAGCAGATCAGGGCTGGAGACCCGGAACGGATCTATGTCATGGCCAGCGGGTGTGACAATGTCCTGCAAAGACCCAAGCAGCAGGCGGGTAAACAGTGCTGCCATGGCTTCGGATGGTGGGCTTGCGACTTGCCGGGCCAGCTGATATCCCGCTTGTTGGGTCCGGAAAAAATTCTCCTGCGCAAAAGGATTACCATAGGCCAGCATGCCAACCCCCGAAAACGGGTCACCGATTGAGTCTGCACGGACAAAGGCGCTCAGGTGCAGCTCTCTTGGTGCCCCTGCCTGCGCAAAAGGCAGTTCGACATCGGCAGCCGGTAATGGCATCAACCGGTAAGGGGAAAAGTTATCACGGGTGACTTGTTGCAGCCGAAGGTTGTAATCCTCAATCAGGCGGGAGAGTGGCTGTCCTCCATTGTTTTGTGGCTGTCCTCGATTGTTTTGTGGCTGTCCTCGATTGTTTTGTGGCTGTTCTCGATTGTTTTCGATAATCGTAGTAAGCAGTAGGTCTCTGGCCTGGTTGAAGTGACGGTCATTCTTGCCCAGATAGGCATAATCCCTGCCGGGGGGCAACGCGGGCAAATTCCGGAGTTTTTTCACCAGCCCTTCTGCAACCCGGAGCTGACGGGTTATTAACTGGCCCTGTTTATCCTTCTCGAGCACCAGTTTGACCCGAGGGTCTGACTGTGACCACAGCACATCACCCTCAGCAGGTAGAGCGCCGGTCCATTTGCGCCCAAGATCATCCACCGCCACCAGAGCGTTGCGGACGGTGATGCGTTCTGTCCTGATTTCAGCAATCAGTTGCCTGGCGAATTGTTCCACAGGGTAATGTTCCCCGCTGGCATCAGCGCCACAACCCACCAGACTGACAGTCTTGACAGACCGCCTGCCGGTTATGCGCCCAAGCACTTCGGCCAGTTCCCTGGCTGTCTTTCCGCCCAGAAGAAACTTGCTGAAACCGGTCTTTTTGTCCTGAACCTTAGTACCATGACCAACAACAATAATACGTGTGTCGTCTGTAAGAAAACTGGCTTGCAATATCCCGGGTTCAATAGCACCACCTGTCTTCGAATCAATCAGGGTGCCATCAGACTTCAGTCGTATAAGCTGGCTGAAATCAGGCCGGTATTTATCGCCCAGGTATAAGCTGGCACTGGCTTCATTAATGCTGTTACCCAGCTGGAGAATGATCTGGTTTATATAACGGCTGTCTTGCCCAGCAATCAGGGTATAACGCTGGGTTTTATCAGCACCGGCAACCCAGCTACTGGACCTTTCACCCGTATAAAAACTCACTAAATCAATCCTTGCCAGTGGGTTAATTTGCGTGAAATAGGAATTTGATTTGTGATCCAAATGTTTATCTTCTGCAAGAAAATAAGCGAGATGCTTCCTGATGACTTTAGCCATCAAACTCGGCCCGGATAGCTGCAACGTGGATACAGACCCAAAAAGTATTCCATCGCTTCGATAGTTAACTAAAAAATCGGTAGCTTTATCACTGATTCCCAATTGATCTGCAATGGATTGTCTCAGTTGCTCGCTATCGGAATCAGCAAATTTTACCGGGTCGTCTATATTCAGACGCTCAACCAACTGCTGACGCCTTATCATTTCTTGCTTAACTGCCTTGAGAACTTCACTGTCTGGCGGCGCAACAATAAAGTTATTATTGGGATGGATTTTATCTCCAAATTCCAACGTTATTTCCATCGAACCGGGAATAGCCTTGATTGAGTCTGGAAAAATAAAAAGAGGCTCTTTGTTATGATTAACGATGGCTTCTCTAACCTGCTTAAAAAAAACCGGGTATTTTTCCTTTAGTTTTCTACATTCTTCCTGTATTTCTGTCTCAACCATTCTGTCAAAAAACAGTTGTTCCTCCCCTGGCTCCCCCAAATATTCCATAATCATATAGTTAATCACATAACCCTGTCTTTCTGACGATGAAATCTCATCCGGGAATTCAATGTGTTTAAACAGTTTCTCATTGAAAGGAGGCAGTGTGTCGACATCCAAATAGACACCTCCCTTTTTCTCAGTAAGAATACCCACTCTTGCCAAATCAGCTGCTGCCGCTAAAACCCCCCTCAGCCCACCTTCTTTCTCGTACCATTTTTTCAGGCTGGCTTCTTTGCCTGACTGCCAGAGTTGATTGATATCTGCCAGCGTGAATCCCCCGGATCCGGCGTTGCCCCGGAGCCCGGTTAGCTCTTTGGCGAGATCCGTGAATTCATTCAGAGTTTGCCTTTGAATTTGTTCTAATTCTCCTTGATCCATACCCAAGTGCCTGACTAAAAATGTCTTGGCCATGTCGTCAAAGGTTTTACCCTGGGCGATGCCTTCTTTTATAGTGCTGTAGGCGTGGTCTTGTAGATGATACAAGCGTGTCAAAAAATCATCTCTGGCTTGTTCATGTTTCAATAATTCAGGTATTTTCTCAGCCGCAACAGTCTTACGTATTTCCCGGCTAAGCACAGGCGCCAGAAACGCTTGTGGATCGTACCAGAGCGTTTGCGACCAGGAGGGAACCATCTTGGCCCAAACCTTGAGATAGGTTTTAACCCCTTCTTTGAGACGACCAATCCAGATAAAGTTAAGCTGTTTAGGAACCTCCACCAAAGCATCCAGCAGGTACTGGTTTATTGCCGCAGCCAGATGGGAGGCTGCTGGTTCCCCACTCAGAATTTTGGGCAGGTTGTTCTGCATGCGATAGACAAGCATGTATTTTTCAAGAGCACTTCCTGCTGGGCGAAGTCGGTCAAATTGTACGATTTTATTCTCCAGCGATTCCAAATCATTCGATTCGAGAACCCTCAGCAAACCCGGCTTCAAACGGCGCTTGAACATCGCCAGAGTCGGCACTACATCATCAGGATTGACGGGACTCAGCAACCCGCTCTCCTGTGATAACACAGAGGACAGCTTCCGGAGTCCAATGGCACCTTCAGCCAATGTTTCTTTTTCAGACCAGCGTTCGACGGTAATTTCACCGTCACTCTTACGAAGCGCTTTCAGCATGTCAGAGTTGTCGGCCAGTGACCAGGTGACCGAATCTGTGTCAGAGACCAGGCCAACCCACAGGCGCCCCCAGATATCGACTCTCAAAAGACCGTCACGGGCAGTCACTGCCGAGGCTTTTGTGGCTCTCAGGGTTTCTTTCAGGTAGTCGCTTACAAGCCCGTTGTCGTCAATGCCTGAGCCAACCAGGTTAATGGTTTTAACCGCCGTATTGCCGGTCAATTCATTGATTTTTTTTGCCAGTTCTGAGGCGGTTTGGCCGCTCAGGGTAAATTTCCCGCTCCCGGAGTCACCCAGACCTACTGCATGAATTTCGCTTTCACTGTCCAGAAATTTGCCAATATCGACCTTGTTAACCTTTGCGCCCGTCTCTCCATCTGACCAATCATCGTTATCAATCACCAGCCAACGGACTGAACGATAACTGCCTTCTGCCGGTTGAAGATTGTTGTATTTGCGAAACAGATAACGGCAGGCCCTGGCAATGGGGCTATCATCGCCAGACTCCATCTGGATAACCCATTGCTGGCGGTATTGACTTCTGCTCTTTGGATCGGTGTTGGTATTGATTGCGAGATCGATTTTGTGGTCCCAGACAGCCAGTGATTCGCTGGAAACCATGTAGTGTTCTCTGGCAGACAATCGAAGAACATCCAGCGAATCTCTATGGCTGCCAGTCCATCCCATTTCACTATTGCTTGTTACCAGTGCTTCATCACCACTCAGTATTGGATAGCTTTGTGCAAAATTTGATATAGCCCCGAGTCGATAAAAGGCCAAAAACGGGGAACCTGTCTTTTTTGTGCTGATAAACGTTTTTTTATCCTGGGTCGTTTTCCAATCTGTCACGCCGGACAACTGATACTTATCAATCGTCTGATAAGCGGATAAAAGACTGTTTTGGACCATCTGCATGGTCGGGCTGCCCTTTAATGCCGCAAAGAAGACACTGGGGACTTGTTTCGATGGCAGGTAGATCTCACTGGGAATGACTTTAACTTCTCCCAGGGGCTCAAATAGTTGCGAGGAATCAGAACTCGCCAGAAGCTGCTCAATATCGCTTTTCAACCTGGGGTATTTTTCAGCGAACCAGGCGAGATCGTCTGAAATCTTCTGTTCTATGGCAGGATCCTGATCATCAGGAAGGAATTCCTTGCCGAACTTTTGAATGACAAGCTGAATTTGTACTCTGTTCACCCTGTTCCGATCTGTTCTGCTAACGTCTGAATAATCAATATCCTTGAAAAGATTCTCGTTAATGGCAGGCGGAAGGGACGTATCAGAATAAACGCCACCGAGAGCGCCAATCACTCTGGTTTTCGCCAGTGCACAGGCTGCAGACAGATGGCCGCGCAATCCCAGTTCCCTGCGATAGTAATTTTTAGCCTTCTCTCCGTCTTTTCCATAAGCAGGGGTCCAGACCTTATTAATATCCCCATAGGAAAACTTCACCCCGGGATAAGAAGACTCTATCTTCTTTTTGAATCGCCGGTAGGCTTTCATCATTTGGGCTTTTTTCGCATCAATAGTCGATGATTTATGGTTGAGGTGGCCTACCAGAAAATTCTTCACCGCCAGATCAAATCCCCGGCCCTGCTTCATATCTGACTCTATGGATTTCCAGGCCTGATCTTGCAACTTCAGGAATGCTTTTATTAAATCCGATTCAAAATTAGCCGGATCACCGGCGCCAGATTCACTGGTTAATTGACTGGTCACTGCTTTTTTGAGGGCTTCAGAAAGCAGACTGGTGAGCATTGCGTGTTGGTCATACCAGAGGGTTATCTGCAAACCAGAGTTTGCATTGGCTGCAATCCATAACCGGATACGGTTCAGCTCCCCGACGGTTGGGCCAATGCTGACAAAATGCAGTTTTTCAGGGACTGGCTTAATGGTGGCATCCAACCAGCGATGGAAGTTTGTCGCCAGTTTCATAAGTTTTTTGGCGGTTTCCATTTCGATCAGGGGATTCCCGACCAGGTCGGTAAGTTTTTCGTAAACTCCCGTCACTGAAGCAAAGGTTGATGGAGAACTCTCACGACGATAGCCATCAAGCTCAGTAAAAGCCTTCAGCAGATTTTCAAAACGTGTGTTTAAGTCTGCGTTCACAGAACGTTGATAGTGTAATAACGGTGCAAACTCCTTACGGAACGTCTCAGAGTCAGGAATCAGTTTATTCATTAATTCAAAGTCTGAACCTGCAACAGGCTCAGTATCGGAACGGCGAACCCTTTGCCCTGCCGCCGGTCTGGTAAGTGCGGGATAGCGGCGCCACAGGGAAGGAGACAGAAGACCGTCATCGGCGGTCATTGTGCCAACGGCAGCCAGTTGCAGACGATAGCTGCCATTCCCGTAAGGCTCTGCTGTCAGTTCCAGATGACGCCCCAGGGAGCCATATCCGGTCACGGCCAGAGGTACGGATTTCCTACTGTCTTTCGCTGTCGTTTGATTAAACCTTACCTGTATGGGCAGGGTCTCTTTGAGCATCAACTGACGGGGGTTTACTACCGGTAACGGCAGTCTGTCCTGTCCGGGGTTGCCCTGTCCAGAGTAGTGTCGAGGCAAACCAAGTTCAGTACGAATCCGGTTTTTGGCCGCATTGGTATCTTCTTCTGGCGCCAGCCCGAGCGCCAGTCGCAATGCTTCTCCCAGCTGGTAAAAGAACGAAAGATGGCCTGCAAGCCACCCGGAACCGTAGGGTAAATCCCCCTCATCCGGATCAAAAGGGATCAGTGTGAAGGTGCCGTTATTGACTGTCTGGTTAATGGGTGCGAGGTCTGTCCCGTTATTCGGGGCAAGGTCATGAACGGTGTCATTTTCCGCACTATGACGCATGGGCAGGTAGGTCAGCGGGCCGGGCTCTCTGCCGGGAAATGCACCATTGCGACCGGGGATAATCAGACTGGCATACTCTCCGGGGATCGTCCTGTTGTGGTCATCGGGGGAGACTTTCATTAAACCTTGGTCGTGTATGTCACCAAGGGTATCAGGTCTTATCGGGGTCGTTACATTGCCCGACAGCATCCGTAACTTGTCAGTATTGTTCAACCGGTGTCTGAACAGCTCGCTGGCATCCACCAGTTGCCGCAGGTCACTGGCAAGGGTCTGATGACTGGAACTGGCCAGATAGTCCGGTGTCAGATAAACCCCAATCCAGTCACCCAGAGCCTTGAGGGTAAGGAATCTGCCCCGAACGCTGCTGGTGGTATTGTTTAAGAGCGGCGCCTGCTCCGGCTCGAACAGACCATCGTATTCATCCTGTTGTGCCTCGTCATTTTTTTTCAGTCGCTGAAGGTTTGCCAGAGCCGGGTTGTTGGGGTCTCTGTTACTCAGCCAGTCCAGACTGGCATCAAGTGCCCTGCGGAAAAACCATTGTTCACTGCGTAGCGGCTGTTCGCCATAAACTGTGACAATGGCCTCGAGCAAATCCGCCATTTCCCCGGCTGTGTGGTTAGTCTCAGCTAACGCCTGCCAGTCTCCCATAACGCTGGCAAGTGCTGGCGCCAGCCCGTCACCCTGATAAAGTTCCCGGACGGCATCAACAAAGTCTTCCGCTGTGCCACCCCGTTTCCTGAGATCATGGCGTTGGCCTGACACCAGTTGCCGGTAGAGATCACCGGACTCTTGTGGCCATTGCCGGGCCTGGTAACGTTCATCAAGCCCATAATGTGGTTTTAGTGCTTCCAGCCTGCTGCCAGTGATCCCCCACAGCTGTTCAATACCGGCCACAGCCAGGGCATTGTCGGTCAGGGTTTCTCTCCATGTTGGTATCAGCAGGGCCGACAGTCCGTGCCCAAGAGCTTCGTCAGAGTGCCGGGAAAGATCGGCGGCTCCCAGACGAATCAGTGGCCGACTGTCGTTTGTGAAGGTTGCGTCACTGTCAATAAATAATCGGTCGGACTCTGCCTTGATAAGAGGGACTTTGTTATCCGTGCCACCCGGATCACTGGCAATCTGCAGTCCGTGAAGAAAGGTCAGCAACTGCCGGTTAAAACCACCGTATAGAAACAGTCCTGCCAATTTCTTGAGGTCAAAAACCAGCCGCCGGAGCGTTTGTGCCGGATCCTTGTAACCGAGTGAATGGTAGCTTTCCACATCAAGGGTGATGTCGGCCAGTCGCAGTGGCGGAGCGGCGTCGCCCTGGGGGTATACCCTGATGCCTATTTCTGTTCCGTTAACCCGGGTGCGGTAACCATCGCCAAAAGCAGGACAGGCTATTGTCTCGTCGATGCGCAAAAGAGGCGCGACGGGTGTGAAAGGAGAAAAACTGTCAGGCACTGGTCTGGTAACATTGCCTGTTGGACGGATCTCCTCACTTTTGAGCCAGGCAAGTGTTTGACCAAGATCGTTTTTAGAATGCCAGTGTCTGGCTTGCAGTTGGGCACTTAGAGGAGTTGGCGGCTTCCCAGGATTTTTTGGGGCATTGAACAGATCAGGAAGCAAAGACTCCAGCCAATAGAGTGAAACCGGTGATACTTTCTGATTCAACCATTTGGCAGCCAGGGTTTCAGAGATAAAGTCGAGCTGTGTTTGAGTGGCTATAGCGGAAACCACGTCATCAGTCTGGCTGATGGGAGACGGGATTAAACCGCCACCATTTTCTGTGGAACCATTCTGACGTGCCTGAAATTCTGACCAGAAGTTATTGGGATCACAGGCCTCATAAACGACCATTGCCATATTGTTTAGCAACCTGGCAACGAGCCGGTCAGTTCCGGGAGCATCGGCCAGACTGGAGGGTTGGCCTGAAGCCTGGGGCAATGATGACGGATTGATGATCGATTGCCCGATTAAAAATGTCACGCCATCGTCATCATAATAGATATTCTGCCCCGGCAAATCACGGTCAGACAGGATAATACTGATATTCCGATGTATATAGTGAGGAAAAAGACCGGACTGCTCGATTAGCCAGAAAGCTCGGTCAATGGCTGTCCTGACAGTACTGATATGTGCTGGCGTGGCAAAGCCCGACATCGGTCGGGCCCGGTCCGTCGACAGCTTGATGGCAAAAGTATCAGTATTAACACTGGCCGAGTAGAACCAGCCATTGCTGGTCTTGAGCCACTGTCTTTTGGGAGAAGGATTGAGAGGATTGGTATCGGTCAGATTGGCAGGCATACGGGAAGCTCTCCGTAACTAACAGGTTGTTCAGCCCCCGTCTATCCTAGTTAAAGGTTGCGGAGTCGTCAGATTTTGTTTCATTCCCTGGCTTGCCGATGACACAAACGATGGGCTCCCGCTACTGTAATTGCCTGACAGGGCGCTGAGGTCCTGAACCAGTCGCTGGTAGTGCTGGTAAAGTTCCGTATTATTCAGGCTTGTTCCTACTGGCCGCTCACTTTCCGATCCAATGTTGTTTTTCTCACCTCCGGCCAGGCTGCACAGGTAATTCACCAGCCGTTGCCCTCTGCGAATGATTTTGTTCAGAAAGGTCACGGCTTCATTCTCTCCCCCGTCACTGTCGTTCATGGCTAACTTGCTGTCATTCCTGTTGATCATAGCCATGGGGTTCAGGCTGACTTGTCCACCTTTAAAGTGCAGACTGGCCAGCACCTCCGGTTTCACCAGTGCCAGTGTCTGGTTAGTGCCGGTATTGATGATCCTGAAGGTTTGGCTCTCCAATGGCAGGGAAGCGCTGCTGCGGGTAAAGTTGCTGCTGCGGGTGAGATTGCTCTGCACCTGCGGGTTACACTGGCTGAACGCCACCTGTCCCGGGGTCAGGTCGGTAAAGAACAGTGCGGTGCTGTTATCACCCGACAAACGTCGTAAATCCGCCTTAGACCCGGACGACAGTAGAACATAATGCTTGCCATGGCTGTCGATTGTGCGGGCTGGCCTGCACGCCCGCAGGTCATAGACGTCATTGCCAACACCGCCGACCAGCGGGCGCGTCCAGTCGAGAATGGCCTGCCACAGGCTGCTGTTGCCGGGCGTATCCAGCCTCCGGTTGTCACACTGGTCGCCCCGGTTTGCCAGCACTTCTGGCCGTGCTGCGATGTTGCCTGAGGTTCCCAGCAGCAGCAGGTCATGACCGCCCCATCCACGGAGTGACCACTGTCGGGCGTCGGCGCCAAGGTACAGAATATTACTGCGGCTATTGCCCCAGAGTCTCGCTGTCCTGTTACCGACGGCGGACGAGCTGATCACGGAGGGCAGAAACGGCCATGACTGGTAACCGCTGTCGGGTTTCGGCCCGCTCACCTGAACACTGCCCGGCTCCCAGCCCCACTGTCCTGTGCCAGTAATAAACACCTGACGTCTGACGTATGTGGCGTTCAGGGGTTCCAGTGTCAGTTTAATCCCGTCCATCGCCTGGTAGGTGACGATTTTTACCGGTTGGTCCTGCTGGATGTACAGGGGGTTGCTGGCTGTGGCGTTGATGAATCGGAGGCGTTCCTTCCTGACGAGGCTGCTCACCGTGAGTGGCAGGACGACCCCCTGACCTGAGTCCGTCACCCGTGCTGCCAGGTCGGATAATGATAGCTCAAGGTCATTGAACACCAGCGTTG
Organism: Endozoicomonas sp. ALD068; assembly: GCF_049310145.1. Lineage (NCBI taxonomy): Bacteria > Pseudomonadati > Pseudomonadota > Gammaproteobacteria > Oceanospirillales > Endozoicomonadaceae > Endozoicomonas > Endozoicomonas sp. ALD068. Next base: position 2,755,372 of record NZ_JBLYNU010000004.1, on the reverse strand, counting down.
TGGGTTGCAGGAACTGGTCGTGCTGTCTGGCCCAGACCTGCTGAATCTCGATCTCGGCATCGCCGGTGGTAAACCGGTTGGACAGCACCAGGTTCTGACCCCGGCGCCAGGCAAGGAAGAGGAAGGCCGATACATTCAGTTCAATGCGGGTTTGTGCCCTGTCGTGCTTGGTGATGCTTTCTTCAGCCAGGCCGGGATGGATGAGGATTCGGGCAAAAAATGACAAGTCTGTCTCATCCAGTTTAATCACGTCGGACCCACCCTGGCTCTCCACCATGATCCCGAACCGCTGTCGGGTACCGTTCCGGACAAAGGCCACCCGATGCTCTTGGTAGTAAGTGTCCAGCCGCAACGTTTCCAGTTTGATCTTGTCGGCTCCGGGGGTTCCTGACAGCAGCAGACCCTCGGCCATCACGGCGACCCTGCCAAAGGTGCCCAGTGATTGGTAACCCTTTTGGGTGACCCGGTACAGCGTCTGGTTGTTCCGGTTATAAACGACCGTGCTCGTTGACGGAGGGAGCGAGAACTTCCGGACGCTGCCAATCACTTGCTGAACGCCGTGCTCCTTGCCAGGCAAACCGAACAACAGTCTCTGTTTACGGGGACTCTGGCCCTGGTAATCCATCCAGGCTACCTGGGTTGGGGAATAGCCAGAGCGCAGCGTGAGGGCGATCAGTTCGGTGTCAGCCTTCTGGCGTATGCCCGCTGGCAGAGATCCCATGGCCTGGTTAAAATCTTGCCGGGTCCAGTAGACCAGCCTGCCGGTGGTGTTTCTGGGTCCCATCAGGCTGAGGTCCAGTGCCACCAGGGCCAGATGCTCCCGGTTAGCCAGGTATTGGGCCGTCGGTGTCTGGATGCGCCACGCCCGGGCACCGTGTTCCCAGTGGTGGCTACCCCTCAAGTCGATACGCTTAGCCATGTAACGGCAGGGAACGGAGATTTGGTCATCGAACTCACTGGGCATCCCGGTCAGCGAAGCGGCGGCGGCCTCACCACAAAAGGGATGGCCTTTGGCGCCCTGATCAGGCTGTCGGAAAAACTCGAAAGCCTCCTCTTTGCGAGTGTCCGACAGCGCGAGCAGTTGGCCGTCGTCGTTCACCATGACTTCAAACTGGTCACGGGTGTTGGCTGCCAGCAGGGTGTCGCTGTCCGGGTAGTACCAGACGTCCAGTTGCCTGATCGCGCTGAACAGGGGGTGGTCGATGATTGCGGTGATGGGTCTCAGCGGCACCAGCCCCACCTTGGCCGAGAACCCCTTCCGGGCCCCATTCAGCCGGTCTCGCAGCAGACTCTTGAGCTCACGGATGAAAAAACGGGCACTGGTGGTGGTCCAGGTTGTACCGGGGTGTTCTATGGTCAGTTTGGCGAAGATCAGGTTGACTACCTTGCCCAGGTTCAGGCTGTCCACCATCAGGCCAGACTGGGGGGTGAACTGGTGCACACTCAGGGTATCGTTCGACTTGGCGACGATCTGCCCGGTGGCTTCCACCTGCCAGTTCTTAAAAGGTCCTGACTCCACCGACAGGTTTTCGCTGACCACCCGGGTGTTATCCCAGGCCTTGTCCGGTATCCACAGCCGGTAGCCACCGTTGGTATCGGCCAGGAGGCTGCCGGAGTGCGCCTGCACATGCCTGAAGACGCCGACTCTGGCTATCTTTGCCTTTACTTCTGCCTTTTCCAGCGCTCGCTTCTCGCCTGCAGGGCGGATCAAATGGAAACCGGAGTTCAGCCGCTGGATACCACCGGGGCGATTCACGTCGGTGCTGAAGTAATACAGTTTGCCGGAGTGCCGACTGAACAAAATGTAGTAAACAGTCTGGCCCCGAACCACCACCTTGTGGACCGGCAGGTGCTCTTCACGCAGTGCCCTGCGGACACGCTCATTGATCGTCCGTAAACGGCTTCCGTCGTTTCTATTGTTTGGCATGTCGCCATCCAGCAGGCTGCTCAGGAAGGTAATATAGCTTCGGGTGGCGTCGTCATAAAAACCGGTTCTAAGAAGACGGCGGCTGCCGTAGCTATCGACATCCTGCAAGGGAATCAGCCCATGGTCGGATGTCGTTGTGTCAGATGCCACTGCAGGTGGGGTAGGGGGTACACTGAGCTGGCCATCCAGGGTTTCTGCCGCAATCACCTGGTGAGCCAGCTGACCGGACGGGCTGGCCGTCAACAGGTAATAATAGGGGGCATCAAATACCAGCAATTGTGACTCATCTTTGTTCGGCATTATCTTTGAGACATGGCGGCCAAACAAGCTGGCATTCAACTGGAAGTGCGAGATTTCCCGGGTCAGTACCTCCTTATTCTGGAATAACACCTTGCCGTTGGCGGAGTCGAAAAAATAGTAGCCGGTAGTCGGGTTCCCCTGGACCGGTTGCACCTGGACCGGTTGCACCTGGACCGGTTGCACCTGGACCGGTTGCACCTGGACCGGTTGCACCTGGACCGGTTGCACCTGGGCGCTGGCAGCAATGAGCCGGATTTCCTGATGCTTAAGGGTATCGTACCAAAGCAGGACCCGGCCCAACTGATCCCAGTCTGCTTCGGCCAGTCCCAGCTTGCCAGGGAAGCAGCGGTAGGGTTTCTTGAGATACTCATTAACCTGTCGGTCACAGTCCCGCTGGTGCTGTAACCAGGCTGGGTTCTGCCGATTATTGCTCTTGGGTAGTGGGTCAAGGGCACCGTTCATCTCCCACCGGTTCGGTATTTTGGGTGACCACCCGGATGTGGTTGTGGTCCACCGGTTCGGCGCTCCGGCCATACAGCGTGCACGGATCTGAGGTGAGAAGTCGCAGTCTTTCAGCTCCAGCGGCAGGAACCGGCTGGCCGCAGTGTAACGGCTCATGATTCTGTTCAGTTTCGACGCCCTTGATGGCCCGTCATTCAGTCCTCCATTGTCGTACAAGCGCTGAATCACTTTGTGATCCAGCAGCCGCCACTCAAACTGTGCGTTGGGATCCCGGGCCACTACTTTATACGAGGGAGCCTGTTCATACCAGGAGTGTGGTCTTGGTTCAGGAAATCGGAAAAGGGTCTCACCCAGCTTGAAGTCCCGGTTATCTTCATAGGACAGGCTCACCCAGGACCGACAGTTTTGTACCTGGTCATCCCGCTCAGTAATGCAGGCATAGGGGAGCTTGCCGTCGTAGTTCAACACCCAGGTAGAGGCCGTCTGCCCCTGGGGGTGAAGGTGGATAGTGTGTTCACCGTTGGATATCAGGGCGTAGGTTTTGTTGGCCCCTTCAGGACTATACACGTCATACTTCAGAAGTCGGGAGAATGTCGATGAGACCTCGCGAAAGACGACGACGTGATCCTTGTTATCGAGATACAGTCTGCTGGTTGAGCGACGGTATTTCAAACTGTCGGTATGGGTGAACATCTGGCCAAGGTATTTATAGTCGTAGCTGATGTCATCACATGAGCCATGCCCGTCGCACTCGGTATACCGGGTGTCTTTCACTTTTTTCTGGTATAACCGTTTCAGCTTGCTGTCGCTGACAGCATCCAGAAGTTTCGCACCGGGAGAACTGCTGTCTGGCGCACTCCCCAGAGAGGTCTGGTCCAAGGGACTGTAGAGGAGCTTGACCTCCCACGGGGGTACAGAAGGCATTAAAATGACCTTTTTATCGCTCATCTGCCCCAGGTTGCGGAATACCCCGTCTGAGCATTGATACCCGGTTAAACGCGACTCCGTCCGGCACAATGTCGCCAGGGCATCGTCGATCAGGTTAAAGGTGTCAGGGGAGTATTCGATCCGGTTGATGTCGCTGGCGCAGTGCCGTAAAGGAGCCTTGGGTACATAGGGTATCTTCTCACAGTTTTTCTGTTTCCAGTCGTCTTTTTTCCCGGCGATTAAGGTTGGCTTGAATGAATAGACGCCACCGTAGGTCAGGGTCTGGTTCTCCAGGTTGATAGACCGGATGTTCAGGGGCAGGAGACTTTTGCCATCCCCGCTCATCAAGGCATTGAGGGTCTGCTTGTTGGCCAGGAAGCTTTTGGGGTCCAGCTGGGCGTGGATCAGGTCAAAGATTTTGGCAGCCTCACCCGAGGCATCCTGCAACTTTTTGTAGGCCAGCTTTTTTAACTTCCTTTTATAGTTCTCCTGAAAAATACCCCTGACGTAGTGCATGATCCCGTCAATAAATGCCCCGACTGGCCCGAGGAACTCTGAAATGACGGAGACATAGGTATCCACCCACTCAAAGGTCACCATGGATTCCATGAGTTTCTTGACTTCCGGGTCCTCTTCGTTCTCGTACTCAATGAGGGTCAGGGTGAGACTGGCTCCCGGCACGGCGAGACCCAGTATGGGCACAAAACGACCGACTTTTTTACCCAGCCTGCCGACTTTTTTCAGACCGCCGGGCAACTTGCCCGACCCGGAAATATCGGGTAGCTTTGGTGGTTTCTGACCGGGGGGCAATGACGACCGGATGGCCGGGATGATTGTCTTGATCCCCTGTCGCCCGAGATTGATGATCTCAATCCCTTGCAATGCCACAGCCGTATAAAAAAGCGTCTGGCGCCCGGTATAAATCTGCTGTTGGGTGTCCGTCATATTCTGAGACGGGGGATTTTTGTAATGGTGTCCCACAGGGGAAAGCCCTGCTATCAGGTCGTAAAGGCCTATAAAAGACCTGAGCTTTTCCAGTCCGTTGGTGGAAGATTTTTTTCCTTTGACCCGGAATCCCTGACGACCCGTCCCCTGGAGAAAGCCCCGGAAGCGATCAAAGGCACCGGAGGTAAACCGGATGTTCTTACGGGTCAGGGTATCGGGTTCCATAAAGTCCATGCGCCAGCCACGGCCATCCCGACGAAGGGTATCCAGTTGGGGAGCCATGCTGTCGGCGAGTGAGTGCCGGGCTTTAATGTCCCCCAGGGCGGTATCAAACTCCAGCAGCCGCTGCCTGAATTCGGCTCGTTCAGAGGCCACACTTGAGAGGCTGTCTTCAGTCCGGGGCGGCACCGGAACCGAAAGGTGGCTGGGCGGCAAATAGCGGAGCGGGGGATTTGAATCCGATGGCCGGGGCGACCTCAGCACAGTCTTTTCGCCGGGAAGCAACCGGTACTCCGGTTGTCCGGTGCCCGGGGAGCGCAGCACAAGGCTTTCAATCGCCGGGCGGTCCTTCGGCATCAGATGCTGGATATCTTTCACCAGTCGTTTGAAAACCTGGGGGCTGCCACTTCTGGGTTCGACAATCAGCTTGCCGACCAGGGGTTTGCCATGGGTGGGCGAGCGGGTCATAAAGGTTTTCAGGGCGTTCAGGGCTGTGATTCCGCGGGACTGGTTGCTGCTGGCAAGATCGCTGACGGTCAGGGTGGCGATGTAGCGGTCCGGGGTAAAGTCGACCAGTGTCGTCAAAGCATGGGCAATCAGTCTGGCTGGCCGACCGAGAACGGTGACGCGGTTGCCGTCTCCCCCGGCGATGGCCGACTGAACCCGGCCATCGGGTGTGAGCAGCACATAACCGGCAGCGGGGGTAGCTTTCAGCAACAGGGGCTGACCACTCAGGGTGCCGTCTTTTATCTGCTGTTGAGCGCGGGTAAACGAATCTTCGTCCAGGGCAATGACCGAGTGCATGCCCCGGGCGTGAGCTAATGCGTCCTTGCCTTCCAGGCGACGAAACCGGGTGAAAAAATTCTGCAGCCAGCGCTCATCTTCGTTGGCGGGTTTGATCAGGGCGATATCCGTTTTTTTCCTGTCGTTGCCAAGACGGAGCTGGGTTTTGAAGCCGGAAAGTAACCGGAGGGCATACTCCAGATTTTTGCGTTGAGCATTGCAGCTGTCGGTATTGGCTGATCTTCGAGGCCTGCGACAAGCCCCTTGTGGCGGGACCGGGAGAACATGTACGTTGTCGAAATCATTTTTGAATTCTGCGTTAATTTCGGCGGCACCTTCCGGCGTTTCAATATCGACATTGTGAATATAGTATGAGCCTTTCTGTACTTGGTTTTTGATGTTTTCGAAGGCCTTGGCCTTTGCTTCATTACTCTTGAAGTGTTCTATCTCCCGCTCAAGCTGATTCATGTGATCATTGTGAAAACGTCTTTCATAGCGCGCAAGCCACTCAGTGTAAGAGGAAGATTGCATCGCCATTTGGAGTGTTTCTCTCAAACGCGTGGTTTCTGTTTCATGCGGATGAATGAAAGCAGCATTTTCAGTCGGCGGTTGCTGCACTAATCCAAAATAGATCGCTGCCTGGAAATCTGTGTAGTATGAGTATTTGCTGGCATCTTTTCTATTGTCGATAAACTCTCGGCGGCCTGTGGAAGTGGGCACTCTGTTTTTGGATCCGGCAGAGGCAGAACCATCCTGGTGTCTGTCACCGGCATACATCATTTCGACAAGGGCTGCAGCTGAATCCGTCGCGAGTCTGGGATCGGTCGAACGCTGGGAATTCTCAGCGACTACGGATTCGAACAACTGATCTGCGAAGATGGATTCGGAAATGTCAATGTTGGGTCTGCGAGTAAATTCATTATCAGGGTCAAGGGAGTCCAACCCGAACTTGGCTATGTAAGTAACGGTGTCGTCTTCATTCAGGGTAAAAACAATACGGTTGAGTTCAGGATCGGGCGCATCTCTTGAGGTTGACGGCCTGTTAGGATCACCACCGGTGGTTTGCCGTGGAACGCCTGCGGATAAGTATCCCCGAACTGCAACAGCAGAATTTGCACGGATACCTTTTTTGGCCAACTCCCTCAGAACTTCAGGTATAACATAATCTTTCTGGTCAGCACCCAATACACCCTTAGAACCTGGAATGTCTTGTGCAGAGTTATCAAAAGAGAATGCTATGTTTTGTACGGTGGTATTCTCGGGGATCACTTTGATTAAAACTGATGATAGCTTTCTCACTAAGTACAGGGAGTTAATGGAATTAATCTCACTCGACTCTGTAGCAGAGAAATCAAGACTTCCAGTAATAAAGACTTTAGTGTCTTCGCCGATATTTTTGAATGGTGTTCCTAAAATTGTTCTAGTTTCTAGTGTTTTACTTCGATCAGAATAAACAATGTCATATAAGACGCTCTTGCCGTTTGGAGTGCGATACCTAATATGTTTTTCATAACTCTGCCTCGCAGACTCTCCATTGTCCCTAATTCTGGGCATATTAATTATTATTAACTTGTCGTATGGTCGCCTAAGCGCTGAGTCTGGCAGGTCAGAATCAGTGCCATAAGAGTTCATGCTATAGAAGGGATTTTCCGTTGAGAAGCTCTTAACTTCGGAGATTATAGGTTTTCCCCCGGAAACGGTTCTTTCTAATCTTTCAAAAGCGTCATAACCTAGTTTAGCGAGAATCCGGTGGTCAAGATCCCCGTTATTATATGAAAGCTCCGCTAACATGATTGCAATTCTATAGATTTCTTTGTTGTAGGCAGGATCTCTACGTTTATTGGATTCATTCAAAGACTTGATTATCTCAATTATGCGTCTTTCTTTGCTTGTTCCATTGTTTTTAAATTTTTCTAAAATACTGTGGAAAAATATGGTTTCTTCAAGTACTTTGTTGATCAGTGGGTTATTTGGGAAGGCTTCCAACATCATTGGTTTGATTGAATCATCGTGGCGTCCGGCTTTATTCTTGTCTTGAGGAATTAAAGTTCTACCGAAAAATATTTTATCGTCACTAACTCCACTCGTTGGACGTTCACTCAGTGTAACAAATAGTTTGCAACAAATGTTTTCTTCTATGACACTTTTAATTCGATTTAATTTTTCTTGTGACAGGTTTATATCGTCTATCTTGAAGTAACGGTCAGGATCAGGGATAAGTTTACGTTCAAACATATTTTCCAAAACAGCACGTACCTTAGCTCTTTCTAGCTGCACTCTCTCACTACTGTCCACTTCCCTTCCCGATGTAGACTTGCTCGAGATGCCGCTTTTTTCGAAGGGCCCAGCCTTCAGTGCTGGTAGCAGTCCTTTATCTATATATACCCCTCCATAAGAGTTTTTATGGTAAATCCCTATAGCTCTTTCGGTTATCAAAGGCTTTTTAAGGCTTAAGGTGTACTTGATATATTCACTGTGTTGTCGTTCAAAATCAGAAGTATCTCCTACAACATTATTCATGCCAATGGTTCTTCGAATTTGATTTAATACATTGTTGGTTTTATTCCATTGGGTGGTAAACAACCTCTTTACACTGTCTGAAAAATCGGCTTTCATTATATCCAATCTTTCTATGTCATCGTTTTCACCCATAAAAGCATCGATTTTTTGCCAGATACTACGCCTCAACCACGCAATATCAGCGGGATAATCTGTTTCAATCCTTTGTTGTATTCTCTCAGAATACAGCAACAAATATAGAATTCTTTTGTATATCAAGGCTTTGGGAGCCCATACATAGATATCATGGTTCTTGTTCGCCCAGGCCCATACTTTCACGCAAATAAATTCCCAATCTTCAGCAGGACCGACAATAGCAAAATGAATCTTCTTGGGTATAGCTGGCATGATAATACCTGATAGATTGATTTACATGGTTTTCAAAAGGGTTTTGATAATTGTCTTTTCACCGGCGTGGTCAGAGGACTTTAAATGCTTAAAAATCGCACCGTGCAGTGTAGTCCGGAATTGAGAAATTGACCTGCCTAGCCGTTCTATAAAATAAATTTGTCGTCTTTTTAAGCATGGGTAGGTTACTGACAATCAGCCAAGACCCATCGTCGTCAAACTTAGCGGTGTCGTCAGGTTCTGCACTATTCTCTGTTTTGCCGATGGGATAAACGACGGGCTATCACCGCTGCGATTGCCAGTCAGGGCACTGAGGTCCTGAACCAGTCGCTGGTAGTGCTGGTAAAGTTCCGTATTATTCAGGCTTGTTCCTACTGGCCGCTCACTCTCCGATCCAATGTTGTTTTTCTCACCTCCGGCCAGGCTGCACAGGTAATTCACCAGCCGTTGCCCTCTGCGAATGATTTTGTTCAGAAAGGTCACGGCTTCATTCTCTCCCCCGTCACTGTCGTTCATGGCTAACTTGCTGTCATTCCTGTTGATCATAGCCATGGGGTTCAGGCTGACTTGTCCACCTTTAAAGTGCAGACTGGCCAGCACCTCCGGTTTCACCAGTGCCAGTGTCTGGTTAGTGCCGGTATTGATGATCCTGAAGGTTTGGCTCTCCAATGGCAGGGAAGCGCTGCTGCGGGTAAAGTTGCTGCTGCGGGTGAGATTGCTCTGCACCTGCGGGTTACACTGGCTGAACGCCACCTGTCCCGGGGTCAGGTCGGTAAAGAACAGTGCGGTGCTGTTATCACCCGACAAACGTCGTAAATCCGCCTTAGACCCGGACGACAGTAGAACATAATGCTTGCCATGGCTGTCGATTGTGCGGGCTGGCCTGCACGCCCGCAGGTCATAGACGTCATTGCCAACACCGCCGACCAGCGGGCGCGTCCAGTCGAGAATGGCCTGCCACAGGCTGCTGTTGCCGGGCGTATCCAGCCTCCGGTTGTCACACTGGTCGCCCCGGTTTGCCAGCACTTCTGGCCGTGCTGCGATGTTGCCTGAGGTTCCCAGCAGCAGCAGGTCATGACCGCCCCATCCACGGAGTGACCACTGTCGGGCGTCGGCGCCAAGGTACAGAATATTACTGCGGCTATTGCCCCAGAGTCTCGCTGTCCTGTTACCGACGGCGGACGAGCTGATTACGGAGGGTAGAAACGGCCATGACTGGTAACCGCTGTCGGGTTTCGGCCCGCTCACCTGAACACTGCCCGGCTCCCAGCCCCACTGTCCTGTGCCAGTAATAAACACCTGACGTCTGACGTATGTGGCGTTCAGGGGTTCCAGTGTCAGTTTAATCCCGTCCATCGCCTGGTAGGTGACGATTTTTACCGGTTGGTCCTGCTGGATGTACAGGGGGTTGCTGGCTGTGGCGTTGATGAATCGGAGGCGTTCCTTCCTGACGAGGCTGCTCACCGTGAGTGGCAGGACGACCCCCTGACCTGAGTCCGTCACCCGTGCTGCCAGGTCGGATAATGACAGCTCAAGGTCATTGAACACCAGCGTTGTGGGTTGCAGGAACTGGTCGTGCTGTCTGGCCCAGACCTGCTGAATCTCGATCTCGGCATCGCCGGTGGTAAACCGGTTGGACAGCACCAGGTTCTGACCCCGGCGCCAGGCAAGGAAGAGGAAGGCCGATACATTCAGTTCAATGCGGGTTTGTGCCCTGTCGTGCTTGGTGATGCTTTCTTCAGCCAGGCCGGGATGGATGAGGATTCGGGCAAAAAATGACAAGTCTGTCTCATCCAGTTTAATCACGTCGGACCCACCCTGGCTCTCCACCATGATCCCGAACCGCTGTCGGGTACCGTTCCGGACAAAGGCCACCCGATGCTCTTGGTAGTAAGTGTCCAGCCGCAACGTTTCCAGTTTGATCTTGTCGGCTCCGGGGGTTCCTGACAGCAGCAGACCCTCGGCCATCACGGCGACCCTGCCAAAGGTGCCCAGTGATTGGTAACCCTTTTGGGTGACCCGGTACAGCGTCTGGTTGTTCCGGTTATAAACGACCGTGCTCGTTGACGGAGGGAGCGAGAACTTCCGGACGCTGCCAATCACTTGCTGAACGCCGTGCTCCTTGCCAGGCAAACCGAACAACAGTCTCTGTTTACGTGGACTCTGGCCCTGGTAATCCATCCAGGCTACCTGGGTTGGGGAATAGCCAGAGCGCAGCGTGAGGGCGATCAGTTCGGTGTCAGCCTTCTGGCGTATGCCCGCTGGCAGAGATCCCATGGCCTGGTTAAAATCTTGCCGGGTCCAGTAGACCAGCCTGCCGGTGGTGTTTCTGGGTCCCATCAGGCTGAGGTCCAGTGCCACCAGGGCCAGATGCTCCCGGTTAGCCAGGTATTGGGCCGTTGGTGTCTGGATGCGCCACGCCCGGGCACCGTGTTCCCAGTGGTGGCTACCCCTCAAGTCGATACGCTTAGCCATGTAACGGCAGGGAACGGAGATTTGGTCATCGAACTCACTGGGCATCCCGGTCAGCGAAGCGGCGGCGGCCTCACCACAAAAGGGATGGCCTTTGGCGCCCTGATCAGGCTGTCGGAAAAACTCGAAAGCCTCCTCTTTGCGAGTGTCCGACAGGGCGAGCAGTTGGCCGTCGTCGTTCACCATGACTTCAAACTGGTCACGGGTGTTGGCTGCCAGCAGGGTGTCGCTGTCCGGGTAGTACCAGACGTCCAGTTGCCTGATCGCGCTGAACAGGGGGTGGTCGATGATTGCGGTGATGGGTCTCAGCGGCACCAGCCCCACCTTGGCCGAGAACCCCTCCCGGGCCCCATTCAGCCGGTCTCGCAGCAGACTCTTGAGCTCACGGATGAAAAAACGGGCACTGGTGGTGGTCCAGGTTGTACCGGGGTGTTCTATGGTCAGTTTGGCGAAGATCAGGTTGACTACCTTGCCCAGGTTCAGGCTGTCCACCATCAGGCCAGACTGGGGGGTGAACTGGTGCACACTCAGGGTATCGTTCGACTTGGCGACGATCTGCCCGGTGGCTTCCACCTGCCAGTTCTTAAAAGGTCCTGACTCCACCGACAGGTTTTCGCTGACCACCCGGGTGTTATCCCAGGCCTTGTCCGGTATCCACAGCCGGTAGCCACCGTTGGTATCGGCCAGGAGGCTGCCGGAGTGCGCCTGCACATGCCTGAAGACGCCGACTCTGGCTATCTTTGCCTTTACTTCTGCCTTTTCCAGCGCTCGCTTCTCGCCTGCAGGGCGGATCAAATGGAAACCGGAGTCCAGCCGCTGGATACCACCGGGGCGATTCACGTCGGTGCTGAAGTAATACAGTTTGCCGGAGTGCCGACTGAACAAAATGTAGTAAACAGTCTGGCCCCGAACCACCACCTTGTGGACCGGCAGGTGCTCTTCACGCAGTGCCCTGCGGACACGCTCATTGATCGTCCGTAAACGGCTTCCGTCGTTTCTATTGTTTGGCATGTCGCCATCCAGCAGGCTGCTCAGGAAGGTAATATAGCTTCGGGTGGCGTCGTCATAAAAACCGGTTCTAAGAAGACGGCGGCTGCCGTAGCTATCGACATCCTGCAAGGGAATCAGCCCATGGTCGGATGTCGTTGTGTCAGATGCCACTGCAGGTGGGGTAGGGGGTACACTGAGCTGGCCATCCAGGGTTTCTGCCGCAATCACCTGGTGAGCCAGCTGACCGGACGGGCTGGCCGTCAACAGGTAATAATAGGGGGCATCAAATACCAGCAATTGTGACTCATCTTTGTTCGGCACTATCTTTGAGACATGGCGGCCAAACGAGCGGGCACTCAACTCATCGAAGTGCCTGATTTCCCGGGTCAGTGCCTCTTTATTCTGAAATAACACCTGGCCGTTGGCGGAGTCAAAAAAATAGTAGCCGGTAGCCGGGTTTCCCTGGACCGGTTGCAGCTGGACCGGTTGCAGCTCGGCGCTGGCAGCAATGAGCCGGATTTCCTGATGCTTAAGGGTATCGTACCAAAGCAGGACCCGGCCCAACTGATCCCAGTCTGCTTCGGCCAGTCCCAGCTTGCCAGGGAAGCAGCGGTAGGATTTCTTGAGATACTCATTAACCTGTCGGTCACAGTCCCGCTGGTGCTGTAACCAGGCTGGGTTCTGCCGATTATTGCTCTTGGGTAGTGGGTCAAGGGCACCGTTCATCTCCCACCGGTTCGGTATTTTGGGTGACCACCCGGATGTGGTTGTGGTCCACCGGTTCGGCGCTCCGGCCATACAGCGTGCACGGATCTGAGGTGAGAAGTCGCAGTCTTTCAGCTCCAGCGGCAGGAACCGGCTGGCCGCAGTGTAACGGCTCATGATTCTGTTCAGTTTCGACGCCCTTGATGGCCCGTCATTCAGCCCGCCATTGTCGTACAAGCGTTGAATCACTTTGTGATCCAGCAGCCGCCACTCAAACTGTGCGTTGGGATCCCGGGCCACGACTTTATACGAGGGAGCCTGTTCATACCAGGAGTGTGGTCTTGGTTCAGGAAATCGGAAAAGGGTCTCACCCAGCTTGAAGTCCCGGTTATCTTCATAGGACAGGCTCACCCAGGACCGACAGTTTTGTACCTGGTCATCCCGCTCAGTAATGCAGGCATAGGGGAGCTTGCCGTCGTAGTTCAACACCCAGGTAGAGGCCGTCTGCCCCTGGGGGTGAAGGTGGATAGTGTGTTCACCGTTGGATATCAGGGCGTAGGTTTTGTTGGCCCCTTCAGGACTATACACGTCATACTTCAGAAGTCGGGAGAATGTCGATGAGACCTCGCGAAAGACGACGACGTGATCCTTGTTATCGAGATACAGTCTGCTGGTTGACCGACGGTATTTCAAACTGTCGGTATGGGTGAACATCTGGCCAAGGTATTTATAGTCGTAGCTGATGTCATCACATGAGCCATGCCCGTCGCACTCGGTATACCGGGTGTCTTTCACTTTTTTCTGGTATAACCGTTTCAGCTTGCTGTCGCTGACAGCATCCAGAAGTTTCGCACCGGGGGAACTGCTGTCTGGCGCACTCCCCAGAGAGGTCTGGTCCAAGGGACTGTAGAGGAGCTTGACCTCCCACGGGGGTACAGAAGGCATTAAAATGACCTTTTTATCGCTCATCTGCCCCAGGTTGCGGAATACCCCGTCTGAGCATTGATACCCGGTTAAACGCGACTCCGTCCGGCACAATGTCGCCAGGGCATCGTCGATCAGGTTAAAGGTGTCAGGGGAGTATTCGATCCGGTTGATGTCGCTGGCGCAGTGCCGTAAAGGAGCCTTGGGTACATAGGGTATCTTCTCACAGTTTTTCTGTTTCCAGTCGTCTTTTTTCCCGGCGATTAAGGTTGGCTTGAATGAATAGACGCCACCGTAGGTCAGGGTCTGGTTCGCCAGGTTGATAGACCGGATGTTCAGGGGCAGGAGACTTTTGCCATCCTCGCTCATCAAGGCATTGAGGGTCTGCTTGTTGGCCAGGAAGCTTTTGGGGTCCAGCTGGGCGTGGATCAGGTCAAAGATTTTGGCAGCCTCACCCGAGGCATCCTGCAACTTTTTGTAGGCCAGCTTTTTTAACTTCCTTTTATAGTTCTCCTGAAAAATACCCCTGACGTAGTGCATGATCCCGTCAATAAATGCCCCGACTGGCCCGAGGAACTCTGAAATGACGGAGACATAGGTATCCACCCACTCAAAGGTCACCATGGATTCCATGAGTTTCTTGACTTCCGGGTCCTCTTCGTTCTCGTACTCAATGAGGGTCAGGGTGAGACTGGCTCCCGGCACGGCGAGACCCAGTATGGGCACAAAACGACCGACTTTTTTACCCAGTCTGCCGACTTTTTTCAGACCGCCGGGCAACTTGCCCGACCCGGGAATATCGGGTAGCTTTGGTGGTTTCTGACCGGGGGGCAATGACGACCGGATGGCCGGGATGATTGTCTTGATCCCCTGTCGCCCGAGATTGATGATCTCAATCCCTTGCAATGCCACAGCCGTATAAAAAAGCGTCTGGCGCCCGGTATAAATCTGCTGTTGGGTGTCCGTCATATTCTGAGACGGGGGATTTTTGTAATGGTGTCCCACAGGGGAAAGCCCTGCTATCAGGTCGTAAAGGCCTATAAAAGACCTGAGCTTTTCCAGTCCGTTGGTGGAAGATTTTTTTCCTTTGACCCGGAATCCCTGACGACCCGTCCCCTGGAGAAAGCCCCGGAAGCGATCAAAGGCACCGGAGGTAAAGCGGATGTTCTTACGGGTCAGGGTATCGGGTTCCATAAAGTCCATGCGCCAGCCACGGCCATCCCGACGAAGGGTATCCAGTTGGGGAGCCATGCTGTCGGCGAGTGAGTGCCGGGCTTTAATGTCCCCCAGGGCGGTGTCAAACTCCAGCAGCCGCTGCCTGAATTCGGCTCGTTCAGAGGCCACACGTGAGAGGCTGTCTTCAGTCCGGGGCGGCACCGGAACCGAAAGGTGGCTGGGCGGCAAATAGCGGAGCGGGGGATTTGAATCCGATGGCCGGGGCGACCTCAGCACAGTCTTTTCGCCGGGAAGCAAACGGTACTCCGGTTGTCCGGTGCCCGGGGAGCGCAGCACAAGGCTTTCAATCGCCGGGCGGTCCTTCGGCATCAGATGCTGGATATCTTTCACCAGTCGTTTGAAAACCTGGGGGCTGCCACTTCTGGGTTCGACAATCAGCTTGCCGACCAGGGGTTTGCCATGGGTGGGCGAGCGGGTCATAAAGGTTTTCAGGGCGTTCAGGGCTGTGATTCCGCGGGACTGGTTGCTGCTGGCAAGATCGCTGACGGTCAGGGTGGCGATGTAGCGGTCCGGGGTAAAGTCGACCAGTGTCGTCAAAGCATGGGCAATCAGTCTGGCTGGCCGACCGAGAACGGTGACGCGGTTGCCGTCTCCCCCGGCGATGGCCGACTGAACCCGGCCATCGGGTGTGAGCAGCACATAACCGGCAGCGGGGGTAGCTTTCAGCAACAGGGGCTGACCACTCAGGGTGCCGTCTTTTATCTGCTGTTGAGCGCGGGTAAACGAATCTTCGTCCAGGGCAATGACCGAGTGCATGCCCCGGGCGTGAGCCAATGCGTCCTTGCCTTCCAGGCGACGAAACCGGGTGAAAAAATTCTGCAGCCAGCGCTCATCTTCGTTGGCGGGTTTGATCAGGGCGATATCCGTTTTTTTCCTGTCGTTGCCAAGACGGAGCTGGGTTTTGAAGCCGGAAAGTAACCGGAGGGCATACTCCAGGTTTTTGCGTCGAGCATCGCAGCTGCCGGCACCGGCTGATCTTCGAGGCCTGTCACAAGGCATCTGTAGCCGGCCTGTGAGAAGCTTGATGTTGGCGAAATCATTTTTGTATTCCTTGTTAAGTTCGGCGGCACCCAGTATCGATTTAGGATCGAGAGTGTAGATATCGAATGCCTTGACCTGTATCCGACGTTTGAGGGTTTCGAAGGCTCTGGTCTTTTCTTCGTTGCTATGGAAATTGGCCATTGCCTGCTCAAGCTGATCTATCTGATCAGGCGCGCTGAAACGCAGTGCGTAGCGCTCAAGCCACTGAGTGTATGTGTGAGAACTTAGTGCAAGGCTAAGTGTGTCTGCCAAACGAATAGTTTCTCCTGCAACCAAAGTGGCGAAAGTGGCTTTTTCAGTTTGTGGGTGTTCCTTTAATCCATGAAAGATCGCGGTTTTGAACTCAAAGTGAAATGTGTAATTTTCAGCATTTTTTCTTCGATCCCCAGGCTCATCTTCGCCTATGGCTTTAGACAACTCATCTTCGAGTCCGGCAAAGGTAGGCCTGTCTTCGATTACGACTTTGACCAAATCATCGTTGAGTTTGGCATCAGCAAACTCTCCTTTGAGTAGAGCTTCGGTAAATTCTTTTGTGAGTTTGTCATCGTTCGGATCCTCTTTGCTTGTCTTATCGATAAACTCATTTTCGAGGTCAAAGGAGGCCAACCCGAACTTGGCTCGGTATGTCACGGCGCCGCTACGGTCAAGGGTAAAAACAATGCGGTTGAGATCTGGATAGGGGGCATTTTTCGAGGTTGACGGCCCGTGAGGATCACCTGCTGACAAGAATCCTCGAATCGCAACAGCTGAGTTTGCATAGATACCTTGTTTGGCCAAGTTCCTTAAAACTTCAGGTACAATATAATTTTTCTGGCTGGTATTTAGTACACCCTCAGAATCTTCAATGCCTTGTGCAGAGTTATCAAAAAAGAATTTTATGGTTTGTACTCTGGTATTTTTTGGGATCAACGTTCCCAAAACCGCTGATAGCTTTAACATTAAGCGCTTGTAATAGAAAGTATCATATAGATTCAAGTCGCTATTATAGAAATGAAGGCTTCCAGTCATGATGACTTTAGTGTCTTCGCCAATATTTTTGAGCGTTACTCCTGACACTTTTTGAAGTGTTATTGTTTCTATTTGATTTGAATCAACAGCATTGTATAAGACGCTGTTTTTTTCAGTGCGGTACTTATTATAAAGTTTAAAGCAATGTATTAAAGAATCGCTTATGCCTTCTATGTTTTTATCTGAATAATGAACGATTATTAATCTTTCATATGATTTCTGACCACTTGTTGGTGACGAGTTAAAACCAAGGTTTCTAAAACTTCTGTTATAAAAG
Organism: Endozoicomonas sp. ALD068; assembly: GCF_049310145.1. Taxonomy (NCBI): domain Bacteria; kingdom Pseudomonadati; phylum Pseudomonadota; class Gammaproteobacteria; order Oceanospirillales; family Endozoicomonadaceae; genus Endozoicomonas; species Endozoicomonas sp. ALD068. Next base: position 2,738,249 of record NZ_JBLYNU010000004.1, on the reverse strand, counting down.
AGATTATTCGCTATGAAGTAGTTAATTGGAATGATTTTGATGTCTTTTGGTTTTTCAAGATTTATTAATCTTTCAAAAGCATCATAACCTAATTTTGCAGTAATGATGCAGTTAAATTTGTCGATATCATGCCGAAGATCAGTTGATATGGTTGCAATTTTATCGATGTCATTATCAGAGATAATAACTTTTCTTTCCATATAGAATTTATGAATAGCCTTCCTTATCTTTAATGTGATTTCTTTTTTTCTTAGTGATGATTTTTTTAAATTTTCTACAGTCTCATGAAGTAAACAGATTTCATCAAGTAGTAGTTTGATTGTTGGGTGTCCTTGGCGAGAGGCCACCATCAGGGGCTGGATTGAATCATCAAGAGCTATAGTGGGAGTATCATATTCAAAATTTACTTTCTTACTGAAGAATAATTTATTACGGCTATACTCCTTTAAGTCATATTTCGGCAGACTATGGAATAAATCACTAATACTGCTTTCTGCTACGATACCTTGAATTCGAGTGATTTCTTCTCTCGACAGGGTTGTACCGTATCTCTCAAAATAAGGGCTGGGATCTGAAATAGTTCCATCTGAAAACATTTTTTTAAAAAGAGCATGTAGCTTGGCACTTTCGAGCTGCTTTTCCTTCTCAGAAGTCACTGCCGTCCCCGATATAGGATCAAGGGAACTGCTTCTTTTTAGAAAGGGGTGACTGTTCATTTCCGGTAGTAGTCCTTTATCAATATATACCCCTCCTAGTACGAATTTTTGACTCAGCCCGATAAATCTTTCGATGATTAAACTGTTAGTAAAGCCTAAACTGTATCTGATAAAATTTTTATATTCTTGATCTAGGTTTTTCAGCTTTTTATGAACAATAGCGTTGCTGATTAAATTTTTAATTTTATCTAAAGAATTATTGATTTTATTCCATTGGATGACAAATTCCTTCTTTACACTGTCTGGAAGATCAGATTCCATTATATTTAATTCTTCTATTTCACTGCTTTCTCCCATAAAGTTATCAATTTTTTGCCAGATGCTGTCTTTCAGCCGAGCAATATCACCGGGGTCATCTTTTTCGATAGCGTTATTGCTTATCTCGGAAAACAGCAGCGAATATAGAATTTTTTGGTATATCAAACGTTCGGGGGCCCAGACATTGATTTTATAATCCGGGTTAACCTCGGCCCATATTTTTAGAAAAGCAAACTCCAAACCTTCAATAGGGCTGACAATACTAACATGAATTAATTTGGGTACTTCGTGATTTGGCATGATAACACCTGAAGGATTGACCCACACGATCTCCAGAGGGGGGGCGATACTTGCCCTTTCACTGACGTGATCAAAAGGCTCAGAATGGGAAAAAAGCGCAAGATGCAGTTTAGTACGGAACTCCGTCAGGTTCCTCATGAAATCTGCAAACAATTCTCCGGTATAGCTCAATAGCTTGATTCATATCCTCTGTTCAATGATTCGATCTATCAAGAACTGATGAAAGGGGTAGGGGGGAGGGACAGCGTTTGAATTTCCTGATATTTTATTTGCATTCAATGTCGTTTATTGCACAACTACTCAAACCAAAGCGGCGGGAGCGTCCAGGGATCGACGCTATGGCCTCCTGCTCTGTCAGGAGGATTCAGAATCAAAGCGGTTTTTTGCAGGCATGTGTGCGGGCCATGTATCTTAAGGAAGTGTTTTGTAGGAGAGGTAAAAATAGCAACTGGTAGTGCTATAGGGAGTGCTATAGGGTACAGTCGCTGCTTTTGGAGTGAATAATGAGTATTGAAGTTTGGTTTCTGTATGTTGTTTCAATCTTTGTAGTCATACTCATTCCTGGTCCTCTATCTCTGTACATGGTGTCCAATTCTATTAACTATGGGGTTATCAGATCCTATCCGGCATTTTTGGGTGGTACGCTGGCTTCATCACTTTACCTGGTTATTTCGGCCACTGGTCTTGGGGCCATTCTTACGGCTTCGGAAAACATGTTTCTGATACTGAAACTGATGGGAGTTCTTTATCTGGTTTATCTGGGGGTTAATACCATCAGGAAGTCGATGGCTGACACTACCAGTAAACGTCTCAATGATTGTTCTTTGCAGTTTCCCGGCTTCAGTAATCTGTTTAAAAAAGCTTTTCTATTGGGAGCCAGTAATCCAAAAGATATTATTTTCTTTATGGCTTTCTTGCCTCAGTTTATTAATAGAGATCAGGATCTTGTGCAACAAATATTGATCATTGTAATGACTTGGGGTGTAGTGGATTTGGTTTGCAAGCTTCTCTATGGGCTACTGTCAAAATCTGTGAAACCTATGCTGAGTACAAAAAAAAGTATGTTGTTATTTGAGCGTTCTACAGGGGGGCTCTATGTTCTGGCGGGTATCGCTGCCGTGTTGGTTGTGAAATAGAGAGCCAGGCCGAAGAGTATCCGGTGGCTGTGTTTTGTTTCAGTGGCCCATTGTGGACCACTGAAACAGAATGATCAGGTCACATCAATCATGGTGACACTGCCGTCAGGCATCACTTCGGCCATCTGACCCTTGGGTTCTTCCATCAGGAAGAGGGTAAAGAAACCCAACACTGCAGTGCCTGCGATAACCATGAAGAAGGTGGAGTAGTCCACCAGAGACAATACTGTCAGGTAGAAGACAGCGCCCACGTTACCATAGGCTCCTGTCATACCGGCAATTTGACCTGTGAGTCGACGCTTGATCAGGGGTACAGCCGCAAATACCGCACCTTCACCGGCCTGTACAAAGAAGGAGCAGGCCATGGCAGCAACAACAGCAAGAACCAGTGGCCAGCTGGAATCAATGATACTCATCATGTAGTAACCACCGGCCAGGCCTGCAGTGAGAACCAGCAGAGTGATCTTGCGGCCAAACTTGTCACTGAGTAATCCTCCGCCCGGACGGGACATCAGGTTCATGAAGGCATAAGCGGAAGCGACCAGACCCGCCATGACCGGATCCAGTTCAAAGGTATCTGCAAAAAACAGAGGTAGCATGGACACCACGGCCAGTTCAGAACCGAAGGTAGCGAAGTAAAGAACGTTCAGAACGGCCACCTGCTTGAACTGATACTGGTGAATAGCTGGCACAGGCTCGGAGAAAATGTGCTTGTTGACCTGCCAGACTTTCCAGACATCAAACAGGTAGATAGCAGTCAGACCGACATAAATAGCCGTTGAAATCCCGGCACTCAGCATGGCAACACCCTTAGGTGAAAGCTTCCAGGTCAGCAGAGCCAATGCCGCATACATCGGAATCTTCATGATCAGCAGCAAGGCAAAGTCGCCTTTGCTGGTGACTTCCATGGCGCCAATGTTCTTGGGGCGGAAGTAGGTAGCACCTTTAGGGGTATCTGTGACGTTTATGTAGAAGACGACACTGAACAGCAAGGAGATTAATCCGGTCAGGCCAATGGCGTAACGCCAGCCATCTTCTCCACCAAAGAGCAGTGCAATGGTGGGCAGAGACATGGCAGCAGCAGCAGAGCCAAAGTTGCCCCAGCCACCGTAAATACCTTCTGCGGTACCCAATTGGCGAGCGGGGAACCACTCAGATACCAGACGAATGCCGACCACAAAGCCTGCACCAATAGTACCCAGCATAAAGCGGGCTATGGCGGCCTGGGTAAAGTCATCTGCCATGGCATACATAAAACAAGGAATACTGCAGATGGCCAGGAGTCCGGAATAGACTTTTCTGGGACCGTAAACATCAGTGAGCATACCGATGATGACTCGAGCCGGAATAGTGAGGGCTACGTTCAGAATCAGCAGGGTTTTCAGTTCTTCACGAGTCAGGCCCAGAGACTCGGAAATAGCCAGGGCCAGAGGCGCATGGTTAAACCAGACCACAAAGCTAATAAAGAAGGCAATCCAGCTAAGGTGCAGAATCTTGGTCTTCCCGCTAAAAGAAAACAGGTTAAATGAATCGGGGTTGCTCATACATCCTCCTTGTTTAAGAAATTCCCCAAGCAAAAGCAAACATCAGGCCAATATGATAAATGCACCGATTTGACTTGCATTTTTATGCGTATTTAATGAATTTTCTCTTCTATGCAAGAAAGTTCTTTATTTGAGTGCGGGAAGTTTCTGAGTATTTTTATTCTGCTCACCAAAATGGTGCTCTTTAGCTGTTTGATTATTTCTGCGTGCATTATTTTTGTGCGAGTAGCTAAAGTCTCAGGAAAGAATTTCCTGTTTTTATCGTGTTTTGAAAGTGGGCACGGCAGTTGCATAGGCACAAGAATTAGAAAAGAGGCTGGCTCTAAAGGATGCAGTTGTTCCGGCCCAATGCTAGATACTAAAGAGGATGTCTGGGATGATCGGAAAAGAAACCCTGGTGGTTGTCGGTAACGGCATGGTAGGTCACCGCTTTCTGGAGAAACTGGTAGATGCTGGCGGCCTGAAACGCTTCGATGTGGTGGTATTTGGAGAAGAGATCCGTCCTGCCTATGACCGGGTTCATCTCAGTGAATTTTTCACAGGTCGCTCAGCGGATGACCTGTCTATGGTTTCTGAAGGCTTTTATGAGCAGGAAGGCATTAATCTTGTTCTTAATGAAGCCATTACATCAATAAATCGTGAGTCCTGTGAAGTAGTGACAGCCAGTGGCATGACTCAAAAGTACGATCAGCTGGTACTGGCGACAGGCTCCTATCCATTTGTTCCTCCCGTACCCGGGCATGACCGTAAAAACTGTTTTGTCTATCGTACCATCGAAGATCTGGAAGCGATTAAAGAAGCTGCCCGTAACAGTAAGATCGGTGCCGTTGTGGGTGGCGGTCTGTTGGGGCTTGAAGCAGCAAAAGCTCTGAAAGATCTCGGGCTGGAAACCCACGTGGTCGAATTTGCTCCCCGTCTGATGGCTGTTCAGGTGGATGATAGCGGTGGTGCCATGCTCAGACGCAAGATCGAGGGTCTGGGGGTCACGATTCATACCTCCAAAAATACCCGACAGATTGTTGATGGTGAAGGCGCTATTCACCAGATGCAGTTCGCTGACGGCGAACAACTGAATACCGATATCGTACTGTTTTCAGCCGGTATTCGCCCAAGAGATGAGCTGGCGAAAGCTTCCGGACTGGAGTTGGGTGAGCGAGGCGGTATCGTTATAGATAACGACTGCCGTACATCTGATGAACGTATATTTGCCATTGGTGAGTGTGCACTCTGGAGTGGCCGTATCTTTGGTCTGGTGGCACCGGGCTACCAGATGGGGCAGGTGGTTGTAGATCAGTTGACGGGTAAGAACGGTAATCAGTTTACTGGTGCCGATATGAGCACCAAGCTGAAACTGATGGGTGTTGATGTTGCCAGTATTGGTGATGCCCATGGCAATACCGAAGGTTCCCTGAGCTACCAGCTGATTGATGAAGAGAAAGAAGTTTATAAAAAACTGGTGGTTTCCAGAAATAAGAAAAAGGTTCTGGGAGCTGTATTGATAGGCGATGCTGAAGAGTACGGCAGCCTGTTGCAGATGATGCTGAATGACATGCGTCCCCCGGAAAATCCTGCTGAACTCATTCTGCCTCAGACCGATGGTTCTGCAGCGACAGGTTTGGGCGTGGCTGCTCTGCCAGAAACGGCTCAAATCTGTTCCTGCTATGACGTCAGTAAAGGTGATCTGGTCAACGCGGTAGCCGGTGGCTGCATGGATATGGGGTCACTGAAAGCCGAAACCAGTGCCGGAACCGGCTGTGGTGGCTGTACGGCTCTGGTCAAACAGGTTCTGGATCATGAGCTGACGGAGTTGGGTGTTGAGGTCAAAAAAGATATCTGTGAGCACTTTCCACACTCCAGGCAGGAACTCTATCACCTGGTTCGTGTCGGTGAATTAAAGTCTTTCGACGAAGTTCTGGCAAAGCATGGCAAGGGGCGTGGCTGCGATATCTGTAAGCCCACTATTGGCTCAGTTCTGGCTTCCTGCTGGAACGAATATGTGTTGAAAGATCAGCATGCTCAGCTGCAGGATACCAACGATTATTTTCTTGGAAACATGCAGAAAGACGGCACTTATTCCATTGTGCCAAGGGTTCCGGGCGGTGAAATTACGCCCGATAAACTAATCACCATTGGTGAAGTAGGACGGGACTTTAACCTCTACACAAAAATCACCGGTGGCCAGCGTATCGATCTTTTTGGTGCCCGTGTGGAACAGTTGCCAGAGATCTGGAAACGTCTCGTCGATGCCGGTTTTGAAACTGGTCATGCCTACGGTAAATCACTGCGTACCGTGAAATCCTGCGTCGGCAGTACCTGGTGTCGTTATGGGGTGCTGGACAGTGTCAGTATGGCGATTGCAGTTGAAAATCGCTACAGGGGCGTACGTTCTCCTCACAAAATCAAAATGGCTGTGTCCGGATGTACCCGTGAATGTGCTGAAGCCCAGAGTAAAGATGTGGGTGTTATTGCCACGGAAAAAGGCTGGAACCTTTACCTCTGCGGTAATGGTGGCATGAAGCCTCGTCATGCCGACCTGTTTGCCACCGAGCTGGATGATGAAACGCTGGTCAAATACATCGATCGTTTCCTGATGTTCTATATTCGCACTGCAGATCGTCTGCAGCGTACTTCTGTCTGGATGGAAAATCTGGAGGGTGGTCTCGATTACCTGCGCGAAGTGATTATTGAGGACAGCCTGGGTATCTGTCAGGAGCTTGAAGATGAGATGACCTACCTGGTGGGTACCTATCAATGTGAATGGAAAACCACCCTCTCAGATCCTGAGAAACTCAAACGTTTCAATCACTTTATTAACAGTGATGAAAGCGACACTAATGTGGTGTTTGTGAACGAGCGAGATCAGATTCGTCCGGCTACCCGTGACGAAAAAATTGCCCTTAAACAGCTGTAAACGAAGTGCCTATAGCGCTGAAAAACAGGAGACTTTAATCATGACTCAAGTGCTCACAGCCAGTACAGCCAATAAAGGTTGGACAACCGTTTGCAGTGAAAGTGATCTTATTCCTAACCTGGGTGTTTGTGCTCTGGTGGATGGTGTGCAGGTTGCGTTGTTTAAAGTAGACGACCAAGTATATGCATTGGATAATTATGATCCATTCAGTCAGGCCAATGTTATCTCTCGTGGTCTGGTAGGTGATCTGGAAGGGCGTCTGGTAGTGGCATCGCCCATTTACAAGCAGCACTTTGATTTGACTACGGGTCAGTGTCTGGAAGATGAGAGCGTGGCGCTGAATGCTTATCCCGTAGAAGTGGTGGACCAGAGGGTTCAGGTCTCACTGGTATCGGTTTCCATTGAGGCAGCCTGATATGACAGCGGTATTCAAGGCGGCTGACGTTAGTCGTCAACCGCCATTGCAGCGGAAGCTGCTGGTGGTGGGAAATGGCATGGGCTCAGTCCGTTTTCTGGAAAAGCTGGTTGAGCAGAGCGGTCATCAATATCAGGTCACCGTCCTATCTGAAGAACCCTGCCCGGGCTATAACCGAATCCAGTTATCCAAACTGTTGGCAGGCAGCGTCGATCTCCGGGGGATTCAGCTGCAGCCTGAGTCCTGGTATCAGGATCAGGATATCAATCTGTTATCGGGCTGTGACTATCGGGTTAGTGATCTCAATCTTGAGTTGAAGCGAGTCGAGACAGAGGGTGGTCAATGTTTTGATTATGATCATCTGGTCCTGGCGACGGGATCTCTACCCAATCGTATTCCCGTACCTGGGGCCGACCTGGAAGGCGTTATGGCTTTCAGGAATCTCGATGATGTTGAGCAGATGCTGACCGCTTCATCCGGTCCTGAGGCAAAGGCTGTGGTGATTGGTGGCGGACTTCTGGGGCTTGAATGTGCCAGTGGTCTTGCCAGACGGGGCATGAAAGTCACCGTGGTGGATACCATGTCCATTCCCATGGCCCGACAACTGGATGAAAAGGCCGGTAAGCTTTTGCAAGGAGCACTGGAAGAAAAGGGCATTGAGTTTCGTTGCAGTGCCATGCTCGATTCCTACACGGGCAAAAATGGTAAAGTGACTGGCGTGCAGCTGAAAGATGGCGAGTGGTTGCAGGCTTCGCTGGTGGTCGTCACTGCAGGGGTTCGGCCCAATATAGAACTGATCAGGGAAACCGGGCTGGAGTGTGACAGAGGTATTCTGGTGAATGACAGAATGCAAACTTCTGACCCTTCAGTAACGGCAATTGGTGAGTGTGTTCAGTTGAATAGTGACCTGTTTGGGCTTGTGGCGCCGGTTTATGGGCACGCTCAAGTGGCCGTGCATCGCCTGTTGGGTACCTCGGGAGAGCGGTTTGAGCCGGTTCCGATTCCTACCAGTCTGAAAGTTGACGGTATTGATCTGTTTTCCAGTGGACAGTTTGTTGCGCAAGAGAGTGATGAAGAGATCATCATTGATGCTGCAGGGGTTGGCATCTACCGAAAACTGGTGATCCGTGATAATAAGTTGATGGGGGCTTTGCTCTTTGGAGATGCTTCCGATGGTCTCTGGTATCAGGAATTGATGGAAACAGGACGGGATATTTCAGATATTCGCGACCGACTTGTTTTCGGCAAACGTTATCTGAATTCCTAGGAAACTATTAATAAAGGAAGTATGTCTATGTCTGGCAGCATCGATATCTGCAATAACCAGCAACAAGTCATCCATACGACGTGTGCCTATTGCGGTGTTGGCTGTGGTATCAAGGCGACGGTCACCAATAAAGATTTGCATCTTGTAGATATAGAAGGCCGCAAAGATCACCCCGCTAATTTCGGGCGCCTTTGTTCAAAAGGCAGCGCTCTTGGGGAAACGGTTTCTCTGGAAAATAGACTGCTAACGCCTTTTATAGGTGAACAGAGAGTCAGCTGGGATTTTGCTCTGGATGAAGTCGCTGAGCGACTGAAAGCCACAATAGAAGAGTACGGGCCTGAAGCGGTGGCTTTATACGGCTCTGGTCAATTACTGACAGAAGATTACTATGTGGCCAACAAACTAATGAAGGGTTTTATTGGTTCCAGCAATATGGACACCAACTCACGCCTCTGCATGGCTTCTACGGTAGCAGGTCAGAAGAGATCACTGGGTTCCGATACGGTTCCCGGCAGCTACGAAGATCTTGAATTGGCCGATATGATTGTTCTGGTCGGAGCCAATACGGCCTGGTGTCACCCGGTATTATTCCAGAGAATAAGAGCTGCAAAAGAGCAGCGTCCGGACATGAAGGTGGTTGTTATTGACCCCCGTGCCACTGACACCTGTGATATTGCAGACCTGCATCTTCCGCTGAAATCAGGCACGGACACCGCTCTCTTTAATAAGTTATTCAGTTATCTCGATAAGCACAATAAGCTGGATCAGTCGTACATTGATCAGCACACCCAAGGTTTTAATGAGGCTCTGAAAGCCGCCAGAAAAATAGGAAGCTTTTCAGAGGTCGCTGAACTTTGCGGGATTGAAAAACCTGCACTCAAGCAATTTTGTGAGTGGTTTGCCGGGACCGATAAAGTTGTCACGGCCTGGTCTCAGGGTGTGAACCAGTCGGTTGCTGGCACCGATAAAGTCAATGCCATTATCAACTGTCACCTGATTACGGGTCGTATTGGTAAGCCGGGATCTGGACCCTTGTCGCTTACAGGTCAGCCTAACGCAATGGGAGGGCGAGAGGTTGGAGGTCTGGCCAATCAGCTGGCTGCCCACATGGATTTTTCAAACACAGACGATGTAGATCGGGTCAGACGGTTTTGGAAGGCGCCGAATATTGCCACTGTGCCGGGTAAAACAGCTGTCGATTTGTTTAATGCCATGGATAAGGGCGACATTAAGTTTGTCTGGATTATGGGCACCAACCCTGTAGTCAGTATGCCTGATGCCAATAAGGTTATCAGTGCGCTGAAAAAGTGTCCGACGGTTGTCGTGTCTGATTGTATTGGGAAAACAGACACCTCTGAGTTTGCCCATATTCGTCTGCCAGCGGCCGGCTGGAGTGAAAAGGATGGTACGGTCACAAACTCGGAGCGAAGAATTTCCAGACAAAGGGCCCTTTTTGATCTTTCCGGAGACTCTAAACCTGACTGGTGGATTATTTCAAAAGTGGCAGAGAAAATGGGTTTTGGTGACGCCTTTGATTATCAGAGGGCTGCTGATATTTTCCGCGAGCATGCGGCTCTTTCAGCTTTTGAAAATAATTCTGAGGGTCGTAGAAGAGATTTTAATATTGGTGCTCTGGCAGCTATCTCAGATGCAGAATACGAAGCGCTTGAGCCATTTCAGTGGCCACTGGTTTCAGGGCAGACGTCTCATCCACATACAAGATTGTTTGCTGAGGGTGGTTTCTTCACTGAAACAGGTCGTGCAACTATTGTTTCGACGAAGTTTGAGGTCTCCTACCATCAGCCCAATGCTGATTACCCGCTGTTGCTGAATACCGGCAGGGTTCGTGATCATTGGCACACTATGACACGCACCGCACTCTCTCCCAGGTTGAGTCAGCATATTGATGAGCCTTTCCTGGAAGTTCATCCTGCAGATGCTCAAAAATATGGGCTGGTTGATCAGGCATTGTGCCGATTGTCCACAGCCTTTGATTCCATTTTGATCAGAGTGGTTGTGACATCTACAGTAGGTAAGGGTAATGTTTTTATGCCCATGCACTGGACACGTCAGAACAGCAAGACCGGGCATTGTGGTGTGCTGGTGAAGCCTGCGGTAGACCCCTGGTCAAAACAACCGGGCTGTAAACACACTCCTGCAAGGATTGAGGCTGTATCTCTGAAACAACAGGCTGTGTTACTGAGTCGCAAAAAACAGGATTTTGAGCCATTTGATTATGCGACAGAGGTGAAATTCCAGCAGGGATTCCGATATGAGCTGGCAGGTCAGGGCATTGATTCTTCCGTGCTGGAATCTATCGGCCCTGAGAGGGAAAGAATTGATTACACCGATCCGAAGACAGGCAGCGCCCGTAGCGCCTGGTTTGCTCTCGGCCAGCTACAGGCTCTTCTTATTATCGGTGAGTCATTGTCAGACTGTGATCGTGCATGGCTACAGGCTGCCTTTGAAAAAGAGGATATTCCTTTTTCGGAGCGCTGGCGTTTACTGGCAGGTATGCCACCTCAGGGAGAAGATACCGGCAAAGTAGTGTGTGCCTGTTTTGGTGTGGGGGAGAAAACCATTTGTCGTGTGATTGAAGAGGAAGGCTTCAGTGATCCTGCTCAGGTGGGCCTGTCTCTGAAAGCCGGAACAAACTGTGGCTCCTGTATTCCTGAGATTCGCAAATTGATCACCAGTGCGGCAGCACTGGCATAGACACACACTTCATTCATTCTGAGTTTTCGTCGAAGAGCGACCCGCACTTCGACAAGCTCAGCGTGAACAGTGTGAAGTAGAACCCCTAGCTGAACTAAATAATACCTGAGCCGATTTCACTTTCTTCTAATATCGGATACAGGTCGGCATCAGGCAATTGATAATGCCACCATTCGTTTTGTAAAGAGTCGAATCCAGCGACATTCATGGCACCTGCCAGTATTAACCGGTTTTTCTGTGCGAGCTCGGAAATCTGGTCATTGCCATGGTGAGCCAGAGGACGAAAGTCGTCAAACTCGGTACCCATTTCCAGTGTCCGCCCAAACCGATCAACCAGCGTGAGATCGATAGCTATTCCTCTGCAGTGGGTTCGCAAACCGGTTTTCGGGTGAGATACATATTCAGGGTCTGGTGCACAGTTAAAGAGTTCTTGCTGGGCTTCCAGGGGGCGAAAGGCATCCCATATTTTTAATTTGAGCCCCATGGGTTGAAGAACTTCAATGACGTTTTGCAATTTGTTGGCGGCTTCTTCGTGCATCAGGCAGAGAGGTTTTTTATAAACCTGCTTACCGGTGAAGTTGTTCTCGGTGGCGTAGACTATCTCGAGAACAAGGTCGTGACTTTGCGGCGTGACTTCAACCAATGGATGCGAGTTCTTCATATGTTGATCTAACCTTCAGGCATTTTTAATTCAGGGTAAAGGTAATTATCGTCGACAGGTTCTTAAAGTTCTGGTTTTACAGGTTTTAACAGGTTGACAGCCAGAGCTGTTACCAGTGCGCCTGCGATAGTGGCCAGAATGTACCAGGAGCGACCGTCGACAACCGGTAGAACGATCCAGCCTCCCCAGGGAGCGTAGTTGATAACTTCGGCCATGAAACCTATAACATTGCCTGTAATACCTCCCAGAACAATGGCGGGTATGACCCGTATCGGGTCAGCAACAGCGAAGGGGATTGCCCCTTCTGATATACCTATCATACCCATGGCCAGAGCGGCCTTGCCAGCCTCTCGCTCTTCAGCAGTGTATTTGCCGGGTGACAGCAGAGTGGCCAGCCACATACCCAGTGGCGGGGTGCATATGGCGACGCCGACACCGCCCATAAGGTAGGGGTGGTTCTTTACCTGAGTCTGAGCAAACAGGGTAGCGACTTTATTAATTGGGCCGCCCATGTCAAAAGCGGTCATTCCTCCAAGAATGACCCCCAATGAAACCTTCGATAATCCCTGAAGACTATGCAACCAATCGTTGAGGTGACTCATCATATTGGCGATGGGTTGTCCAATCACCCAAATCACCAGAGCGGAGGTCAGAAAAGTACCTGCCAGAGGGTAGACAAAGATGGTAGCAACAGGTTGTATGTTCGATGAGAAGGGGATTCTCTTGAGGGCATTGACGATATAGCCCGCGATAAGCCCGACAATCATAGCCCCCAGAAAACCGCATCCAAACTGAGCTGCCAGCCATGCTCCGATCATGCCAGGTGCCAGGCCGGGGCGGTTGGCAATAGACCAGGCTATGTAGCCTCCCAGAACCGGGATGAAGAGGGTAAAACCAGCGACTCCCATCTCCCACACATCTTTGAGAAAACCGGATTCGGGCGGGGCTCCCTTGCCATGAAACATGACAGACACCGATAGGAGCACTCCGCCAGCTACCACGAAGGGAATCATGTGGCTGGTGCCTGTGAGTAGATGGGATCTGAGCTTAATGAATTCTGCTTTCACGCTATTCATTAATATCACCCGTTTTAGTCATTGATGCCCTTTGAGGTATCTGGGTAGAAGAATCTCCGGGGCAGGCCAACAGGCACAAGGATCCCGGAGACTGGCTGCTTTTAATCCCGAATAAATTCCGTGAGAAGTGGCCAGGGAAGCCATATCTGAAACAGTTGAGCCTCATAGGGGTCTGTCCGGGCTTTAAATGTGAAAGCTGAAGTCTAGCAGCTCAGACGGATTGTCAAGTATGAAAGCGGGCTTCGCGTCTTCAAGAGTTTTACGGTTATGCCACCCCCAGCTGACTGCAACGGGAACAGCGCCAGCTTCTCGAGCTTCATGCAGGTCTCCTGAGGTGTCGCTAACGAAATAACAGGGCTGATCCGGGTGCTGTTTCATCACTGTTCGGATTTTGTCCGTTTTGATAAAGCTCTGTTCCATACCCATTATTCCCCTGAAACACCGGATATTCTGATTATTCAGGAAATGCTCTGCAGCTTGGGTAAAATTGGAGGTGATCAGGTACAGAGGGAAGTGTTGGCCAAGGTGCTGCAAGCTCTCACTGACATCAGGAATAGAGCGGCAGTTTTTCATGAACTCCAGGTGGGCAAGTCGTGCATGATTCATAAGAGCGTGTTGCACTTTGTCTCCGGCGACTTGCTGGCTTAGCTTTTTAAAAAAATTGCCTTCAAAAAGGGCGAGAACTTGCTCTTCTGTGGCCAGGTCTTCTGCGTCCAGTTTGATCAAAACTTCTGACCAGAAAGAGAAGAAGGGTTGCCAGGAGTCGGCAATCACGCCACCCATATCAAACAGAATCGGACAGGACATAACAGCTCCAGTGATAAGAGGGTGTTGCTCAATTGTTTGAGAATACTCCAATGCTACTTGTTTGTCGCAGACTGTCTCGATCGCAAACGGGTGTTGAGCATCTCGACGGCCATAGAAAAGGCCATGGCAAAGTAGATGTAGCCTTTTGGAATATGAAAGTCGAGACCTTCTCCCATAAGGGAGACTCCCACCAGAATCAAAAAGGAGAGCGCCAGCATTTTGAAGGTAGGATGATTGCTGACAAACTCTCCGATAGGGGCTGCAGCAAACATCATGATGCCTACCGAAATAACAATGGCGGTGATCATGACCCAGAGGTGTTCTGCCAGTCCCACTGCTGTAATGACTGAATCCAGGGAGAAAACAATATCGATGAGAGCAATCTGGATCAGGGTTATAACATACCCTCGTGGTTTAAGGTGAGATCCTTCATCTTCGCCGGGCTCAATAGAATCGTGAATCTCGTGAGTGGCTTTAATCAGCAGGAAGAGCCCGCCTCCGAGAAGAATCAGGTCGCGGCCGGATAGGGCATGATTGAACAGATGGAATAGAGGGGCAGTGAGACTCATGATCCAGGTAATGGAGAGCAACAGGGCGATCCTTGTGAACATGGCCAGTAACAGCCCGAGTCTGCGGGCGCTGTTGCGTTGGTGTGCAGGCATTTTGTCGACAACGATCGTAATAAAAATGATGTTGTCGATGCCCAGAATAATCTCCAGAAGGGTCAGTGTTGCCAGAGCTATCCAGGGCTCCGGGGTCAGAAAAAGTTCAGTCATTGTTTCTATCGTATTCGCTCTATCGTATTAGCCGTTCTTGCCGGGATGCTCTTCCCTGAGCTACTCGTTAATAATATCGGTTAAAAATAGACGAGGCTGATAGCTGTGAAGAATGTTTTGACCCCCGGAAGTCTGAAAGGTTGTTCTGTCGGTGTTGTAAGCAATCAGCTCGAGGCGTTGTTTTTGGCCGCTTTCGAGAAAATGCAGGTCACGTTGCGAAGATGATGAAAGTGGGCAAAAAAGTCTGAGGCAGAAGGGAGGGCTGAAAGCCAATAAGACTTCGGCTTTCAGCAGGTAACGGGTATAGCAGTGATTAGCGATCGGAAACCGGGATAAAGTCTCTGGAAGTCTCGCCGGTGTAGAGCTGACGCGGACGACCAATGCGGTATTCACCACTGATCATTTCATGCCAGTGAGCGATCCAGCCCGGAGTACGACCGGTTGCGAAGATTACTGTGAACATCTCTGTTGGAATGCCCAGGGCTTTCAGGATAATGCCGGAGTAAAAGTCTACGTTCGGGTACAGCTTTTTCTCGACGAAGTATTCGTCTTCCAGTGCTATCTTTTCCAGGCGCTTGGCGATCTTGAACAGTGGATCGTCTTCCAGGCCTAGTTCACTCAGAACTTCGTCACAGGTCTGCTTCATAACCTTGGCACGTGGGTCAAAGTTTTTGTAGACTCGATGGCCAAAGCCCATCAGGCGGAAGGGATCATTCTTGTCCTTGGCGCGATCAATGAATTCATCGATGTGTTTCTCATCACCAATTTGGTTCAGCATCACCAGCACTGCTTCGTTGGCACCACCGTGAGCCGGTCCCCAGAGAGCTGCGATACCAGCAGCAATACAGGCGAATGGGTTGGCACCACTGGAGCCTGCCAGACGAACAGTCGAAGTTGATGCGTTCTGTTCGTGATCAGCATGCAGCAGGAAGATGCGGTCCATGGCGCGTGCCAGTACAGGATTAACCTCGTACTCTTCACAGGGAGTAGCAAACATCATGTGCAGGAAATTGCCGCCGTAACCCAGGTCATTGCGCGGGTAAACGAATGGCTGGCCGATGGAGTATTTGTAGGTCATGGCTGCCAGCGTAGGCATTTTGGAAATCAGGCGATAGGCGCAGATTTCACGGTGACGTTCGTTGGTGATGTCCAGTGAATCGTGATAGAAGGCAGAGAGAGCACCTACTACACCGCACATCACGGCCATGGGGTGAGCGTCACGACGGAAACCGGAGAATAGATCCACCATTTGTTCATGTATCATGGTATGACGCATGATGGTGTCTTCAAAATGCTTCTTCTCTTTGCTGTTAGGAAGTTCGCCATAAATCAGCAGGTAGCAGGTTTCCAGGTAGTCAGAGTGCTCAGCAAGCTGCTCAATCGGGTAGCCACGGTGCAGTAGCACGCCCTTCTCACCATCTATGTAAGTGATCTTTGACTCGCAGGAAGCGGTAGATACAAAACCAAGGTCGTATGTGAACAGACCATTGGCAGTCAGGCTGCGAACATCAACAACATCTGGGCCCAGGGACCCCGTATGTACAGGAAGTTCCAGTTGTTTGCCGTCAATCGAGAGGGTTGCTTTCTTTTCAGCCATCATAGGCTCCTGTCTTGCCGTTTATTCTGTCGTTATCGTCTTCTCGGACCCATAATTATTATGCGTACAGAATAAGTTTTTTTGGTTGGGGCCCTTTACGGTTCGACCACTATAGGGCCAGAAATTTGTTTGTCAAACCTGTGTATCTGTGAAAAAGTCTGCGCAATAAGTTCAGAGGTCTATAGTAAATTTGCCTAGAGTGTTAATCAATTGTAATTGAAAACCGAACTGTTTATACTCCTCAGCCGAAGTCGTGGAGGACTTCATTAGGGGGGTGAGAAAAGAACGTTAACATGAATTAACGCGGCTTCTTAACCTGCATTCAGGGTAGCCTGTTCAGGCAAGCCTGATAAAAAGAGGGTATGAACCCGAGTGGGTCGTAGTCTCTGGATATTGTTGCTGATTCAGCTGTGCACGCCTCGGGCGTTGGGACAAAAAACGTGAATAGCAAAAGACCTGTCAATCTAGACATAACCACAATTAAACTACCTCTGCCAGCGTATACCTCGATCCTGCACAGGATTTCGGGAATATTGCTGTTTGTTGGGGTGGGTTTCCTGCTCTATGCACTGGATCTGTCGCTGTCTTCAGAGCAGTCCTTTGCCGAACTGAAAGCGCTCATGTCGGGTGGCCTGGTCAAATTTATTGTCTGGGTGTTGCTTTCCGGGCTGATCTACCACTTTGTTGCCGGTGTCAAGCATTTGTTAATGGATATCGGTATTGGTGAAGGTAAGGAGTCAGGTAAGGCTGGTGCGATCGTCACCATTGTTTTATCAGCTGTACTGATTGTGCTCGCGGGGGTGTGGTTGTGGTAACAAATATTACCAACTTGTCCCGAAGTGGACTCTACGACTGGATGCTGCAGAGGTTGTCTGCCATCATTCTGGCTGCTTACACGTTGTTTTTAGGCGGCTATGTTCTTATAAATCCTGGTCTGGATTTTCAGCAATGGAACGGACTGTTCGAGCAGACCTGGATGAAGGTATTTACCTTGCTCGCCATTCTTTCCATTGCTGCCCACGCCTGGGTGGGTATGTGGACCATTGCCACTGACTACCTGAATGCTCGTGCACTTGGGAACAAGTCTGTTCTGATTCGTTTCCCCTTCCAGCTGATCTGTTTTGTAGCAGTATTCAGTTACATTGTCTGGGGCATTCAAATTCTCTGGGGGAATTGATCTATGACAGCTCTTCGCACACTGACTTACGACGCCATCGTAATCGGCGGCGGTGGCGCTGGCATGCGCGCTGCACTGCAACTGACTCAGGCCGGTATTAAAACGGCCTGTGTGACCAAAGTGTTTCCAACTCGCTCTCATACTGTATCTGCCCAGGGTGGTATTACCTGTGCTATTGCCAGTGCAGATCCTCAGGATGACTGGCGCTGGCATATGTTCGATACCGTAAAAGGTTCGGACTATATCGGTGACCAGGATGCAATCGAGTATATGTGTTCAGTAGGTCCCCAGGCTGTGTTTGAACTGGAGCATATGGGGTTGCCTTTTTCTCGTACTGAAGAAGGGCGTATCTACCAGCGACCATTCGGTGGTCAATCCAAAGAATTCGGTAAGGGTGGTCAGGCTGCTCGAACCTGTGCGGCTGCTGACCGCACAGGGCACGCTCTTCTACATACTCTGTATCAGGCCAACCTGAAAGGTGGTACTACATTTCTGAACGAATGGTACGCCGTAGATCTGGTGAAGAATCAGAATGGTCAGGTGGCCGGTGTTATTGCGATTTGCATGGAAACAGGCGAAACCGTTTATGTTAAATCCAAAGCAACTGTTATGGCTACCGGCGGTGCTGGACGTATCTATGCTTCCACCACTAACGCCCTGATCAATACCGGTGACGGTATTGGTATGGCTCTGCGTGCTGGCTACCCAATGCAGGATATGGAAATGTGGCAGTTCCACCCAACCGGTATTCACGGTGCGGGGGTTCTGGTGACTGAGGGTTGTCGTGGTGAAGGTGGTTACCTGATCAACAGTGAAGGTGAGCGTTTTATGGAGCGTTATGCGCCCAATGCCAAAGATCTGGCTGGCCGTGACGTAGTAGCTCGCTCCATGATTCTCGAAATTCTGGAAGGACGTGGCTGTGGACCGGATAAGGACCACGTGCTGCTGAAACTTGATCATCTGGGTGAAGAAACTCTGAATCTGCGTCTGCCAGGTATCTGTGAACTGTCCAAGACCTTCGCTCATGCTGATCCGGTTAAAGTGCCTGTTCCGGTCGTTCCAACCTGTCACTATATGATGGGTGGTATTCCTACCAATGTGGGTGGGCAGGCTCTGTTTCCGGATGCTGAAGGTAACGATAAAGTTGTAGAAGGTCTCTATGCCTGCGGTGAAGCTGCATGTGTATCTGTTCACGGTGCTAACCGTCTGGGTGGTAACTCTCTCCTGGATCTGGTCGTGTTTGGTCGTGCAGCAGGTATCCAGATCGAGAAAAACCTGAGAGAGGGTTTCGATGGTGTTGATGCTTCTGACAGTGATGTTGAAGCGGCCATGTCCCGTCTGGATCGGCTGAACAAGTCCGGTAGCGGTGAAAAGGTTGCCGACGTCCGTAAGGATTTGCAAAACACTATGCAGCTCTACTTCGGTGTATTCCGTGAAGGCGATAGTATGCAGGAAGGTCTGAAGAAGCTGAATGAGTTGGGTGAGCGTCTGAAAAATACTCACCTCGAAGACAAGAGTCAGGCATTTAATACAGCCCGCATTGAAGCTCTTGAACTCGAGAATCTCTATGAAGTAGCTTATGCTACTGCGGTTTCTGCCGAAGAGCGTAAGGAGTCTCGTGGTGCTCACGCCCGGAACGACTTTACCGAGCGTGATGATGAAAACTGGTTGGCACATTCCGTGTATTTTCCGGCTGAGAAACGGGTCGGCAAGCGTCAGGTCAACTTTGCTCCTAAAACCATGGACGCTTTTCCACCGAAAGCCAGAACCTACTGAGGAGGAGGCAGGAATATGTTGGGTAGTTCATTAAGTGTCAGTGTCTATCGCTACAATCCGGAGACTGACTCCAAACCTTACATGAAAGACATTGAGGTGGATATTCCTGAAGGCAAAGACCTGATGGTGCTCGATGTCTTAAACCTGATCAAGGAAAAAGACGAAACCTTAGTGTATCGTCGCTCCTGTCGTGAAGGTGTTTGCGGTTCCGATGGTATGAGCATTAATGGTACTAATGGTCTGGCTTGCGTAACATCTTTGTCGGAAGCCATGGGTAGCAAGAAGAAGTTGATTTTGCGTCCCTTGCCTGGACTGCCGGTCATCCGTGACTTGATCGTGGACATGAGTCTTTTCTATAAGCAGTACGAAAAGATCAAGCCCTTCTTGATCAATGAAGAGCCTGCACCGGCCATAGAGCGTCTGCAGAGTCCTGAAGATCGTGAGAAGCTGGATGGCCTGTATGAGTGTATTCTCTGTGCATGCTGCTCCACAGCCTGTCCATCTTTCTGGTGGAATCCCGACAAGTTTGTTGGTCCATCCGGCCTGCTGCAGGCCTATCGTTTTCTGGCTGACAGCCGTGATACTGCGACTCAGGAACGACTCGCGGAACTGGATGATCCGTTCAGCGTTTTCCGTTGCCGTGGTATCATGAACTGTGTGGCTGTGTGTCCAAAAGGCCTGAATCCAACCAAGGCAATTGGTCATATTAAACAGATGCTGTTTGATAGTGCATCCTGATCGGTCACTCTAAAAGGCGGCCTTAAGCGATTAAGCAGACAACAGGGGGGCTCTTTTATTGCTGCACAAGAGACTCCCTGGAAGAGGAAGTTGTCGGAGAACTCGATTTTAGATCAATTTGAGGGTGGTCCGATTACATGAAATGTGCGAATGTTATGTGAGCGTACGTTTTTTCTATCAGCAGTATCTACACTGGTTTTCAAAACTAATTTTCAACATAAAGGGTCTGAGGCTGACGCCAGAATTCTGGAGGAGCTGACGATCCAAAGAGAATTTCTGGCTATGGTCCCACTGTCGCACGAATTAAGTGGAACTGTAGTTTATTCTAAGCCTGACTGACTACTGACTCTCCAAACCAATGAAGGGCAGGTCAGGCAGGTTTTATCAGCGGGACGGCCGGTCAATCACCGGTCTATCTGTGGAGTTTGAATAAGCGGGGGAGGCGAAAGCCCCGGTTTTCAGCGCTCTGCCTGTCAGGACAACAGACAGGCAGACCACAGTGCGACTCTCATGATTAGACAGCCCTTCATTCACGGGGTAGTGATGATGCAAGAAGGTGTGATGCAGCAAATGTGGGATACCTCACATATATCCGGGGGGAATGCTGCATACGTCGAAGAACTTTACGAACAATTCCTTCGCGATCCGAATTCGGTCTCTGAGGAGTGGCGTGATTATTTTGAAAAACTTCCTCAGGTCAATGGTGGTGGTCCGGATGTACCTCACTCCACCATCCAGGAAAATTTTGTCCTGATGGCGCGTCAGCGTCAGAGCACCCGCCCAATCCAAGCCGGCACCATTTCCAGCGATCATGAGCGCAAGCAGATTCAGGTGTTGCGTTTGATCAGTGCCTTCCGAATCCGCGGGCATCAGCAGGCCAGAATAGACCCATTGGGTTGTATGCAGCGTGAACAGTTTCCCGATCTGAGCCTTGAGTATCACGGGCTGAGCGAAGCAGATCTGGATACTGAATTTCAGACCAGTACCATTTTTATCGGTAAAGAGCGGGCAACGCTGCGCGAGATTATCGACTCTCTCATGGCCACCTACTGCGGCTCCATCGGTGTTGAATACATGCACATTGTCAACACTGAAGAACGTCGCTGGTTCCAAAGCCGCATGGAAAGTGTTCGAGGTCGTCCGGATTTGGGCCTTGAAGGTCGGCAGCATCTGCTGGAACGCCTGACTGCGGCAGAAGGTCTGGAAAAATACCTGGGAACCAAGTACCCGGGCACCAAACGTTTTGGTTTGGAAGGAGGGGAATCATTGATTCCCATGCTGGACGAAATTATCCAGCGCTCCGGTTCTTACGGCGCCAAGGAAATCGTGATCGGCATGGCTCACCGTGGTCGACTCAACGTATTGGTTAATATTCTCGGAAAGAACCCTTCTGAACTGTTTGACGAGTTCGAGGGTAAGAAAATGGCCGATACCGGCTCTGGTGACGTGAAGTATCACCAGGGCTTTTCCTCCAACGTCATGACACCGGGTGGTGAAGTTCACCTGGCACTGGCATTCAACCCTTCTCATCTGGAAATAGTGTCCCCTGTAGTAGAGGGCTCTGTGCGTGCTCGTCAGGATCGTCGTAACGATTCTGCCCGTGGTCAGGTTATACCGATTGCCATTCACGGTGATGCCGCATTTGCTGGTCAGGGGGTAGTCATGGAAACCCTGCAGATGTCCCAGACCCGTGCTTATAAGACCGGTGGTACTCTGCATATTATCGTCAACAACCAGGTGGGTTTTACAACCAGTAAACAGGAAGATGCCCGTTCTACAGAGTACTGTACGGATGTAGCCAAGATTGTCGGTGCTCCTATCCTTCATGTGAATGGTGATGATCCTGAAGCCGTCCACTTTGCGACCAAAATGGCGCTGGATTACCGAATGGAATTCAAGCGCGATGTTGTTATTGACATGGTCTGCTACCGTCGTCGTGGTCACAATGAAGCCGATGAACCTTCCGGTACACAGCCTCTGATGTACCAGATTATCAAGAGTCACAAGACGACCCGTGATCTCTATGCAGAGAGACTGATGGAAGCAGGCGTCATGGATGCAGAGAAGGACAAGGCGCTGGTAGACAGCTACCGTAATGCATTGGACAACGGCGGTCATGTTGTTAAGTCGCTGGTAAAAGAACCCAACAAAGAACTGTTTGTTGATTGGACTCCTCACCTAGGACATGAATGGACTGCGCGTCACGATACCCGCGTAGCCCTGGCTACTCTGCAGGGCCTGGGGCAGAAACTGTGCAAGGTACCTGAAGGTTTTGTTGTTCAGCGTCAGGTCAGCAAGATTATTGATGATCGACTGAAAATGGCTGCGGGAGCACAATCCATCAACTGGGGTGCCGCTGAAACATTGGCATACGGTACCCTGATTATGGAAGGTCATCCGGTACGTATTACCGGTCAGGATGTTGGTCGAGGCACTTTCTCTCACCGTCATGCGGTGCTGCACAATCAGAAAGACGGTTCTACCTATGTACCACTGGCCAATATTTCCGAAAAACAGCCTGACTTCCAGATCTGGGACTCTTTGCTCTCGGAAGAGGCTGTGCTGGCTTTCGAATATGGTTATGCGACTACGACACCGGGCGCACTGGTTATCTGGGAAGCCCAGTTTGGTGACTTTGCTAACGGCTGTCAGGTAGTTATTGACCAGTTTATTACCAGTGGTGAGCACAAGTGGGGGCGTCTCTGTGGCCTGACCATGCTGTTGCCTCATGGTTATGAAGGTCAGGGCCCGGAGCACTCTTCAGCCCGTCTTGAGCGTTATCTGCAACTGTGTGCAGAGCACAATATCCAGGTGTGTGTGCCAACCACTCCGGCTCAGGTGTTTCACATGCTGCGTCGTCAGGTGTTGCGTCCGCTGCGAAAGCCATTAATCGCTTTTACTCCCAAGAGCCTGCTTAGGCACAAGCTGGCAGTTTCCACGTTGGAAGAGCTGGCTGAAGGCAGCTTCCAGACCATCATTCCAGAGGTTGATGTGCATGAAGCAGCGGAAATTACCCGTCTTGTCATGTGCAGCGGTAAGGTCTATTACGATCTGCTTGAGTATAAGCGTGCAAATGAACTGAAAAATTCAGCCATCATTCGTATCGAGCAGCTGTATCCTTTTCCTCAGGATGACCTTGATGAGGTGATTGCGCACTATCCAAACCTGAAGGATGTTGTCTGGTGCCAGGAAGAGCCGATGAACCAGGGCGCCTGGTACTGCAGCCAGCATCATATGCGCCGTGCTCTCGATAATCACTCTAACAACCTGCGTCTGGCCTATTCAGGTCGTGATGCTTCAGCGGCACCAGCATGTGGTTATATGTCCAAGCATGTAGAAGAGCAAGAAAAGCTGGTAGAAGACGCTTTTAACGTTTAATTAATGATGCCCCGGTAGCTCCGGGGCGATCGGTCGCAACCCCGAAAGGATCCATAATGGCCACTGAAATAAAAGCACCAACGTTTCCGGAATCTGTCGCTGACGGTGTGGTTGCCACTTGGCACAAGAAGCCCGGAGAAGCTTGCTCTCGTGATGAGCTGCTGGTCGATATAGAGACCGATAAGGTAGTACTGGAAGTTGTTGCTCCAGCGGATGGCGTGCTGAAAGAGATTCTCAAGAATGAAGACGAGACGGTCCTGAGCGAAGAGGTTATTGCCGTTTTTGAAGCCGGTGCAGCATCCACAGCCTCCGTTCCTGCAGCTGAATCAGCGTCGGCAACCAGTGAAGTGTCACCTAGTACGGAAGAGCCAGTATTGAGCCCCGCTGCTCGTAAGATCGCTAATGAAAAAGGCATTGACCCAACGACTATTTCTGGCACTGGCAGGGGCGGTCGTGTCACCAAGGAAGATGTCGTTCGTCATGCAGAGCAGCGGCCAGCTCAGGTAGCTGCTCCTGCTCCAACAGTCCATGCTTCTTCTGCGCCTGTGGTAGAAGCTACAACTCCGGTATTTGCTGGCGAGCGCACGGAAAAACGTGTACCAATGACACGTCTGCGTGCTAGAGTTGCCCAGCGTCTGGTAGAAGCACAGCAGACAGCCGCCATGCTGACCACCTTCAATGAGGTCAATATGAAGCCGGTTATGGAACTGAGAGCCCGTTATAAAGATCAGTTCGAGAAGCGGCACGGTGTTCGTCTCGGGTTTATGTCCTTCTTTGTCAAAGCCTGTGCTGAAGCCCTGCGTCGTTATCCTGCAGTTAATGCCTCCATTGATGGTAATGATATCGTTTACCACGGCTATCAGGATATTGGCGTTGCTGTCTCCAGCGATCGTGGTCTGGTAGTACCTATTCTGCGTAACGCTGAAAACATGAGCCTCGCCGACGTTGAGGCCAAAATCCGTGAATACGGTAAAAAAGCCCAGGGTGGCAAACTGGATATTGAGGACATGACCGGTGGAACCTTTACTATTTCCAACGGCGGTGTGTTTGGTTCGCTCTTGTCTACACCGATTCTGAATCCACCTCAGTCCGCTATTCTGGGTATGCACAAAATTCAGGAGCGCCCCATGGCCGTCAACGGTCAGGTGGAGATTCTGCCCATGATGAATCTGGCTTTGTCCTATGACCACAGGTTGCTGGATGGCAAGGAAGCAGTCACTTTCCTCGTTACCATCAAGGAGCTGTTGGAAGATCCAGCCAGAATCCTGTTGGAATTGTAAGTTTTCATGGGTTATGCGGCGGCTCACAAGGCCGCCATTCTCATTTTCTTGGAATAGAAGATATGGCGAATCAGTTTGACGTTGTTGTCATCGGAGCAGGTCCTGCAGGTTACGTTTGTGCAATTCGTGCAGCGCAGCTGGGCCTTAAGACTGCTTGTATTGAAAAGTGGACTGATGACAAAGGAAAAACAGCTCTGGGCGGAACCTGTCTGAACGTAGGTTGCATTCCCTCCAAGGCGCTGCTGGACAGCTCTCACAAATTTGTTGAAGCTCAAAAAGACTTCAAGCTGCACGGTATCAATCACTCTGGTGTGGAAATGGACGTGCCGCAAATGATCGCCCGCAAGAGCAAGATCGTTAAAACCCTCACTACCGGGGTCGGTGGTCTGTTTAAAGCAAATGGTGTAACTCTGCTGGAAGGTGCTGGTAAAGTACTGGCGAACAAGCAGGTTGAGCTAACCAAGGCTGATGGCACTGTTGAAGTTTATGAAGCGGGTAATGTTGTCATTGCTACTGGCTCTCGTCCGGTAGAAATTCCCCCTGCACCAACTGATGGTGATTTGATTGTTGATTCCACCGGTGCTCTCGAATTCCAGGAAATACCCAAACGTCTTGGGGTCATTGGTGCTGGTGTTATCGGCCTCGAGCTGGGTAGCGTTTGGGGTCGTCTTGGCTCTGAAGTCATTGTTCTGGAAGCCATGGATCGTTTCCTGGCAGCTGCCGACGAGCAGATCTCCAAAGAATCCATGAAAATCTTCAAGAAGCAGGGGCTGGACATCCGCCTGGGTGCCCGTGTCACTGGTTCTGAAATCAAGGGTAAAGAAGTACACGTTACCTATGCGGATTCTGATGGTAGTGAACAGGTCGTTGTATTCGACAAACTGATTGTTGCTGTAGGCCGTCGTCCATACACAGAGAGCCTGCTGGCTGCAGATTGTGGTGTGAACCTGGATGAGCGTGGCTTTATTTTTGTTGATGATCACTGTGCTACTGACGTGCCCGGTGTATACGCTGTTGGTGATGTAGTTCGTGGTCCAATGTTGGCGCACAAGGGCAGTGAAGAAGGCATCATGGTTGCTGAAATCATCGCTGGCCAGAAAGGTCATGTGAACTATGATTTGATTCCTTCTGTGATCTATACCCATCCTGAAATTGCATGGGTAGGCAAGACCGAGCAGGAACTGAAAGCCGAAGGTGTTGATTACAAATTAGGTACTTTCCCATTTGTTGCCAGTGGTCGTGCTCTGGCTGCTAACGATACGGAAGGAATGGTTAAGGTTATTGCTGACAAGGTAACTGACCGTGTCTTGGGTGTGCACGTAGTAGGCCCAAGCGCTGCTGAACTGGTTCAGCAGGCAGTTATTGCCATGGAGTTTGCGGCCAGCACTGAAGACCTGGCTCTGACTATATTCTCTCACCCAACATTGAGTGAAGCTTTGCACGAAGCAGTTCTGGCTGTAGACGGTCATGCGATTCATATTCCTAATCGTAAACGTCGCTAACTGAGTGTCCGGGAATGATTTACTGATGTGTGGAAGACCTATGTAGCAGTAAGCTTTCTCAATGGAAAAAACTGATGCGAAGAAGTGTCAGAGGGGATCTCAGCCTGTAAGACTTGAGACAATTTTATATCGAAAGTACAAGTTAGACAGGCATCAAGACCCAAAGTTTAATTTCGATGCCTGAAGAGTTGGGGTCGAAACAAAGAAACCTTTTTTATCCACGGATGTGGATAGGAATTTGATTAAAACAACAATGGTATTGTCAGTATGAATCTCCATGAATATCAGGGTAAGCAGCTATTTGCTGAATATGGCCTGCCGGTATCCAAGGGTATTGCCTGCGATACACCGGAAGAAGCAGCTGCAGCCGCAGACCAAATTGGCGGAAATCAGTGGGTTGTTAAAGCACAGGTTCATGCAGGTGGACGCGGTAAGGCTGGGGGCGTAAAGCTGGTCAGCTCCAAGGACCAAATTCGTGAATTTGCCGAGAAGTGGCTGGGTAAGAATCTGGTCACTTACCAGACAGACGAAAATGGTCAGCCAGTTAGCAAGATTCTGGTAGAAAGTTGCACCGACATCGCTCAGGAACTTTACCTGGGTGCTGTTGTAGACCGTTCTACCCGCCGGATCGTTTTTATGGCCTCCACCGAAGGTGGCGTTGAAATCGAGAAGGTGGCAGAAGAAACGCCAGAAAAGATTCTGAAGGCAACTATTGACCCTCTGGTCGGTGCTCAGCCCTATCAGGGCCGTGAACTGGCTTTCAAACTGGGTCTGAACGCTACACAGGTTAAGCAGTTTACCAAGATCTTCCTGGGTCTGGCGAAACTGTTCCAGGATCTGGATTTGGCTCTGCTGGAAATCAATCCATTGGTTATCACTGAAGCTGGCGATCTGCACTGCCTGGATGCCAAGCTGAACATTGATAGCAACGCTCTTTACCGTCAGCCTCGTCTGAAGACCATGCACGATCCTTCTCAGGAAGACGCACGCGAAGCCCACGCGGCTCAGTGGGAACTCAACTACGTAGCCCTGGATGGTAACATCGGCTGCATGGTAAACGGCGCTGGTCTGGCTATGGGTACCATGGACATCGTTAAGCTGTCCGGTGGTGCTCCCGCAAACTTCCTGGACGTGGGTGGCGGTGCTACCAAAGAACGTGTCAGTGAAGCTTTCAAGATTATTCTGTCTGACGATAGTGTTAAAGCGGTACTGGTTAACATCTTCGGCGGCATCGTTCGCTGTGACCTGATTGCTGACGGCATCATCGGTGCAGTGAAAGAAGTCGGTGTTGAAGTACCTGTTGTTGTGCGTCTGGAAGGCAACAACGCTGAGCTTGGTGCTCAGAAACTGGCTGAAAGTGGACTCGATATTATCGCTGCAAGCAGTCTCTCCGACGCTGCAGACCAGGTAGTAAAAGCAGCGGAGGGTAAATAAGAATGAGTGTCCTGATTAATAAAGAGACCAAGGTGATCTGCCAGGGCTTTACTGGCTCTCAGGGAACTTTCCACTCCGAACAGGCGATTGCTTACGGTACTCGTATGGTTGGTGGTGTTACTCCGGGCAAGGGGGGTCAGGAACATCTGGGTCTACCTGTATTCAACACGGTTGCCGAGGCAGTCGCTACAACCGGCGCTGATGCTTCTGTAATTTACGTGCCTGCCGCTTTTTGTAAGGATTCTATCCTCGAAGCTGCCAATGCCGGTATAAAGTTGATTGTCTGCATTACCGAAGGTATTCCAACTCTGGATATGTTGGACTGCAAGGTCCGCTGCGACGAGCTGGGTGTTACTCTGATTGGTCCCAACTGCCCGGGTGTTATCACTCCGGGCGAGTGTAAGATCGGCATTATGCCTGGCCACATTCATAAACCAGGCAAAGTTGGAATTGTTTCCCGTTCCGGGACCCTGACTTATGAAGCGGTTAAGCAGACCACTGATTTTGGTTTTGGTCAGTCCACCTGTGTTGGTATCGGTGGTGACCCGATTCCTGGCTCCAACTTCATCGACATCCTGAAGCTGTTTCAAGAAGATCCACAGACTGAAGCGATCGTTATGATCGGCGAAATCGGTGGTACAGCTGAAGAAGAGGCGGCTGCTTACATCAAAGAAAACGTAACCAAGCCAGTTGTTTCCTATATTGCCGGTGTTACTGCACCTCCGGGTAAGCGCATGGGTCATGCGGGTGCAATTATTTCTGGTGGTAAAGGGACTGCTGACGAGAAGTTTGCTGCACTGGAAGAAGCCGGTGTAAAAACCGTTCGCTCTCTGGCAGAAATCGGTCAGGCTCTGAAAGAGAAAACAGGCTGGTAAGAGTCCGATCTGATCAGTTTTGACTCATTATACGGCTCATCTCAGAGGAGATGGGTCGATTTTTTATTGAGTTCCTGAGTGGCTAATCTCTCTCCTGTTTACCTAATTGCTATCCGGGTTTCGGAATATCGCTATAGGCTTAAGACGCTTAATGGCACATAGTCCCGTATTTATCTCCATCCTCAGGGAATCCTCTAGTGGATACACCGAATCTCAATCCTGATAAATACCGTTTTGCGAGGGCGCTTAGGCCTTTTTCCTTCTCTGTTGCACTGATCACTTGCGGATTAGGGGTCGCCGTAGCTTTCTCAAAGGGAGAGGGAGATATTGCCAGAGCCGTGGCTGTAATGATTGCGGGTATTTTATTACAGGCAGCCAGTAATCTGGCCAATGATCATGCTGACTTACATTTCTGGAACAGCAAGACAGGCCAATTGGCAGAGCAGGTGATTCAGCAGATTCGCAGGAACTTTGCTTTTGCCGGTCTTTTTGCTCTGGTAGCAACTGTCATAGGACTCTGGCTTGTCTGGAAAACGGGCTGGCCTTTGTTTCTAATGGGGCTTTTCGGTGTAACTGCTGGTTACTTCTATACAGGAGAGCCTATCGTCTATAAACATCTCGGTTTGGGAGTTCCAGCCGTTTTTATTCTGACTGGGGTACTGATGGTAAGCGGGTCTTACTATGCGGTTTCTGGTGTCTGGAATAATAAGCTACTTTGGGTTTCTATACCCGTGAGTCTTTTAACAGCTGCTCTACTGGTGTCGAATGAAATCCGAGATTATCTGGAAGATCAGTCTTCCAACATCAGAACCCTGACTGTCAGAATAGGGTTTGATACAAGTAAGAAACTATACGCTATATTGTTGCTGTCGGTATACCCGATCAGCTATTACCTCTACCTGAACAACTTGCTGATAAAACCTGTTTACCTGATATTTTCGTTATTACTCATCTTGCAGCCGATTAAATTGTTAAGATGCTCGCTGGGTGATTACGAGCTAAACAAATTGCCGCCTTTGTCTGGACGTTTTTTTCTGGTGTTCGGTATCTGCTTCATATTGAGTGTGTTTAGACCTTCTTGGGAATGAACGTCTGATGAAGGGCTCTTTGTTAAAAAAAATCAGAATGGTGAATTAATTTAGTTTCGACGGATAGATTTCAAAATAGACGACTTTTTTCTTTTTTATTGTCAGTTTTGTGAAAATTATAAGTCAAAAGTTTGCAAATAATTTTAAGGCAGTAAGCCTTTTATGAAAAACAGAAAAAGCCAGACTTCATAATCTGGCTTTTTCTAACTGGAAACTATTACTTGAATCCAGTATCAGTCACTACTTTGCCAGGCTTTTTTATCTTTCTTGCGCAGATCAAAGGCTTCTGGTTCGAACAGGGTAGATGGCTCTGCCGGTAGCATGTCAGGTGCCTTTTTGTTGTGCTGAATCACTTTCAACTTGGTGTAACGATCTTTGGTGGCTTTGGCCAGTGTTTCAGAGTTTCTCATGATGGTCGGTCTTATAAACAACATGAGATTTCGCTTCTGGTTCTTATCCTGTTCGAAGCGGAACAGGTTTCCGATGATAGGGATATCACCCAGAAGCGGGACTTTCTTCTTGGTCTGACTCTTGACGTTTTCAATCAGGCCACCAATGACAATGGTCTGGCCATCATCTACCAGAACGGTGGTTTTCAGAGTTCTGTTATTGAAGATCAGGTCATCATTCTTTAAAAGGGATTCTGAAGTACGAGTGTCCAGAGAAGAAACCTCCTGCTCCAGCTCTAGCCTGATGCCGTTACCTTCACTGAGGTGAGGGGTGATCTTTAGCTTAATGCCGACATCCTTCCGGTCCGTCGTAGTGAACGGGTTGTTGCTACCACCACCGGCTGAGGTTTGATAAGAGCCTGTCTTGATAGGAATATTCTGACCTACAAGGAATTCAGCTTCCTGGTTGTCCAGCGTCAGCATACTGGGTGTAGATAGAATGTCGTTGTTAGACTTTGAACTCAAGGCAGATACCAGCACACCAAAATTATCCGCTCTCAAAGCCAGAGAGCCCAGGGTGATTGCCGCGTTATCGAGAATGTGTCCTGTTATGCTGCTCTTGCTGCCGACAACGGTTTTGGTTGATTTACCAGAAGGGTCTGTCTCGGTTGAGCCGCGAATGGTTTCCTTGCCATCAATACCCCACTGGACACCCAGAGCATCATCTATACCGCCAGAGACTTCTACGATGACGGCTTCCAAAAGTACCTGTGATCTTGGTACATCAAGCTGCCGAACGATATGCTCCATCTCTGCCAGAGTGTCCGGATCAGCAATCATGATGAGGGCGTTCTGGGATTCGTCGGCTTTAACGAACACGTTCGGTGCTGCTCCGGAACCCCTGCTTTTTCCGGAAGGCTGACCTTTGGTCTGAACCTTGGGAACAGAGGGGTGCGGTGGAACAGGCTGTTGTGATGAAGCCGAAGAATTGGATTTCTTTTCCTGACTCTCCTGAATCGTGGTAGATGCTTCTGCAAGGATTTCTGAAATATTCTTGGCATCGCCATAGCTGAGGAAGATCACCTTGGTAGTGGACTTGCGAATACCTTCCTTGTCCAGCGTTTCTACCAGTTTCCTGACTCTCTGGCGCTTACTGGAGTTACCTTTGATGACCAGTCGGTTGCTGCGCTCATCAGCAATGACTTGCAGTCCGCTTGGCATTTGCCCCTTGGCAGCTATCAGTGTGTCCTGAATGATTTTGGAAACATCACCCACCCAGGCATGCTTCAACTGAAGCACTTCGTAATCATTATTACCTGTCTTGTCCAGCTCCCTCACCAGCTTGGTGATTCGCTCAACGTTGTCTGCAAGGTCACTGACTATAACAGCGTTACTGGATGCGGAAGCGGCTGCGTGCCCATACTGGGCGATCAGAGGGCGAATAATGGGTATCAGTTCAATAGCCGATACACTGTGAAGTTCCAGAACCCGTGTGGTCATGACAGCATTACGTGGCTTCTGATTTCCACTGGGAGAGCTGGTTTTTGCTGTAGTACTGGGCACTATATTGATGATATTGCCCTTGGGTATTACGGCGTAGCCATTAGCTGACAGTACTTCGAGGAAAACATCGTAAACTTCGTCGCTGCTCAACGGTTTGGAAGAAATAACCGTTACAGTGTTACCCCCCTTGATTCTGGGGTCTATGACAAAGGTCTCACCAGTGATCTTGGCGATTTGGCCAATGAATTCACGAATGTCAGCGTTCTGATGATTCAGAGTCCACTTTTTGTCCTTGGCCGTTTCAGCCTTGAGGGCTTTTGTGGGAGGGGGTGCAGCCAGATTGACTACAGCAGTTTCAGCAGAAGGGGCCGCTGATACATTGCTCTGAAGGCTAAGGGCAAGCAATGCAGCAAACAGAGGTCTGAAGGCCATGCATACAAATGGACAGTCTTTAGTTTTCATCACTTAACCATATGAAAAAGTTTTAATTCTTGTATCAAATCCCTTGATTAGCCTGCTGAAGTTTATCTCTCAACTCCTGCATGCGCTGTTCAAGTGATTTTCCATCCGGCTCCTGAGTGAAGCCGGGGCGTTCTGTATTCTTATCCGTAGTGTCTGAGGGGCTCTTGAATTCCTGCAAAGCCCTGTCATCTTTACCTGCATCCGGAAAATAAAGGATTTCAAGCTGGCCATTGCGACTTAAAACCACATGATCTGAATGCACTTCCCTGAGTATGGCACCACCGGGCAGTCTGTCTTCGATGCCATAAAGCTTGTCCTGATTGTTGCCTTGGATAATAGCACTTGAATACTTATTCTTCTGGTCACGTTCTCCAAGAGTACCTCTGAGTACCAGATTTAACTTTGTTTTAGGAATATCGGCGGACTGTTTCGCGACTTCAGGCTGATGATTGGCACCAAAGAGTAATTCGAAGTCTTTAGGAGTAAGAATTTTTTCTTTTGGTTGATTTTGGTACACTTGTTCATAATTATCAAAAGCATCTTCCTTCGCCAGTGATTCATAAAAGAAAAATGACTGAGCGCCTAATGAAACAATCATGGTGATCGCCAGAAGGCAGGTCAGTGCTATGCAATTTTTTCGATGGCCCCATTTTAAGTAGGTGGCTATGACCTCTGAATTCATACTGTTCTCTAATTTCTCTATTTGATGTGTACTTGATTAAGGAAAGCGTTATGGGTCATGGGCTATTCTTAACCTAAATAAAGCATAAGAGTGCTGTTTTTAAAAGCTGATGCTTTCACTAAAAACAGTTTTTAATTAATCATTTTTGATCAGTAATATCTTCTGGATCAAAAAAGTTGGGTTTGTGTTTGAATCATTTTTAAAATTCAGTTGTAAAATTTGGATATTGGATCACACTTCCTGTGACGTGCTTGAAGAATAATTCAATTTCCAGGGTTCAGAGCAAAAAATATCGGATTGTTTCTGGTTGTCCTCGATCAACCCAATAGAAGTTCTGGAATTATTAATTATCCAAGGAGTTAGCCTTGACTGACACAGCCAGCCTTCCAGAAGATCAGGCATCCCAAAATCAGGGACTGATTTTGCATCGTCTGCCATTTACTTTTGCCAAAAGGCATGGGGTGGTGCTGGTCTGGGAGCAGGAACAGCCGGTGCTCTATTTTCGCTCGGTGCCTTCAGCTGATATCTTCTCTGAGGTCACACGAATTTCCTGCCAGTCTCCTGTTTATCGCAAGGTGGGAGCAGACCGGCTCTCCGAAGTCTTGTCCGAGTGTTATCACAATGACAGTTCCGAAGCTCTGCAGAATGCTGCCGGTATTAGTGATGATCTGGATCTGAGTAGTCTTGCTGAAGCAGTACCGGTAACAGAAGACCTGCTTGAGCAGAGTGACGATGCCCCGGTGATTCGCCTGATCAATGCTTTATTGACGGAAGCGATCAAGGAAGGCGCATCGGATGTCCATATCGAAACTTTCGAAAATATTCTGGTTGTCAGGGTGCGGGTAGATGGTGTTCTGAGAGAGATTCTAAGTCTGCAACGAACACTGGCTGCACTCCTTGTCTCGAGGATCAAGGTTATGGCTCGTCTGGATATTGCTGAAAAACGCATTCCCCAGGATGGCCGTATCTCTCTGAAAGTTGCGGGTAAAGAGGTGGATGTCAGGGTCTCAACACTACCTTCCAGTAATGGTGAGAGAGTGGTACTGCGTCTTCTTGATAAGGCAGCCGGTCGTCTTGAACTGAAGCATCTGGGTATGGAAAATCAGGATCTCCAATGCGTATCAAGCCTGCTGGCCAAACCCTATGGCATTATTCTAGTCACGGGGCCTACCGGTTCTGGTAAAACCACCTCTCTCTATGGTTGCTTGACCTCATTGAATGATAAATGTCGAAATATTCTCACCGTAGAAGATCCCATCGAATACAACCTCGAAGGTATTGGCCAGACTCAGGTGAATACCAAGGTTGATATGACGTTTGCAAGGGGGCTGAGAGCCATCCTACGTCAGGACCCGGATGTGGTCATGGTGGGGGAAATACGCGATACCGAAACAGCTGAAATTGCCGTGCAGGCCAGTTTGACCGGTCACCTCGTGTTATCGACACTTCATACCAATACTGCCATTGGTGCATTGACCCGCTTGCAGGATATGGGAATTGAACCTTTTCTACTCTCTTCCAGCTTGCTGGGTGTGATGGCTCAGCGTCTGGTCAGAGTTCTCTGTAATCAATGTAAACAGCCCTACCAACCTGATGAGGCTGAATGCAGGGAGTTGGGGGTTGAGTTAGCCAATGCGCCTGAACTGTACCACGCAAAAGGCTGTAAAGATTGCAATCACAGTGGATACCGGGGCCGGACCGGCATCTACGAAGTGGTCATGGTCGACGAGCAGGTCAGAAGAATGATTCATGCAGGAGAGGGAGAGCAGGTGATTACTGACTATGTCAGAAAGAGCTCTCCTGGCATAAGGGAAGATGGTGCCAAGAAAGTATTGGCTGGTCTGACAACACTGGAAGAAGTGCTCAGAGTGACCCAGAAAGATTAATCCGTATCGGAGGCGGATCACCGCACGACATGGCTGCATATGAATACATCGCCCTCGACCAGCAGGGCAAACAGCATAAGGGAACACTGGAAGCCGACAGTAACCGGCATGTCCGGCAGATGCTTCGTGATAAAGAGTTGACCCCCCTATCGGTCAATCAGGTCTCAGAGCAGAAACAGAATGCCTCCGGTGGTTTGTCCACGCTCTTTCAACGTGGTGTTTCTGCTGTTGAGCTCGCTACTCTGACTCGTCAGTTAGCCACTCTCATTCAGGCGGCCATGCCTGTAGAGGAAGCGCTTTATGGTGTCGCTTCCCAGCAGGAAAAGCGCAGGCTCAAAAATATACTGCTGGCGATTCGTTCCAAGGTACTTGAAGGTTTCACATTGGCCCAGAGCCTTGAAGATTTTCCTCATATTTTCCCCCAGATGTTCCGGGCCACGGTGGCAGCCGGTGAACATGCCGGATATTTGGACAAAGTACTGAACCGGTTGGCGGACTACACAGAAGCCAGAATGAAATCCACCCAGAAAATTCAACAGGCTCTTTTGTACCCCATCATACTGCTGATGGCGGCTCTGGGGATCGTTAGTTTTCTTCTGGGCTATGTGGTGCCCGATGTCGTAAAGGTCTTCGTCGACACGGGTCAGGATTTGCCAGGCATTACCGTTGCACTGATCGCTGCCAGTGAAGGATTCCAGACCTACTGGCCCGTTATTTTCGGTATTATTTTCTTTGGAATTGTCGCATTCAGGCAGGCGCTGAAGAAGCCGACATTCCGGATGTCATGGGATCGTTTCTTTTTACGCTTACCCATTCTTGGCCGCTTTAGTAGAACATTAAGTGCCGCAAGATTTGCCAGCACCCTGAGCATACTCACCCGAAGTGGTGTTTCGCTGGTGGAAGCCCTGATTATTGCCGCACAGGTTATTGATAACCGGGCAATTTGTGATGCGGTTAAAGATGTTGCCAGAAGGGTCAGTGAAGGTTCCAGTCTGAACCGAGCCTTGGCTGAAACCGGTTATTTCCCACCTTTGATGCTTCACATGATTGGCAGTGGTGAATCGACTGGTGAGCTGGACGAAATGCTGGACAGAACGGCTCAGAATCAGCAGATGGAGCTGGATGGGAGGATATCCCTCTTGCTGGGGCTTTTTGAACCCTTAATGTTGGTGGTTATGGGCGGTGTAGTCATGGTGATTGTGTTAGCCATATTGCTGCCCATTCTTAACATGAACCAGCTTTTAAACTGAATGCAGTGAGCATGGCTTTTAAAGCAATGTTCGTAAAGGTTGAAACAGGACGTACACGACAGAATCTGCCGCTTGACTGACAGATTTCTGGAAGTGGGGGCAGCAATCCCATTTCCTCGGTACGGAATCCATTGATGAGGTCGTGAAAATGATGACAAGACAGGTACAAAGAGGTTTTACCCTCATAGAGATCATGGTGGTTGTCGTGATCCTGGGAATACTGGCTGCCATGGTGGCGCCAAAAATTCTCAGCCGTCCTGATCAGGCCAAGATTACAGTGGCCAGGTCGGATATTGAAACGCTCTCCCAGGCGCTTGAATTATACAGACTGGACAATGGTTTTTATCCTTCGACGGATCAGGGTCTGGATGCCCTGATCAAGAAGCCTACCATCGCTCCTGAGCCTAGAAACTGGAATCCGGAGGGCTATTTGAAAAAAGCTCCG
Organism: Endozoicomonas sp. ALD068; assembly: GCF_049310145.1. NCBI lineage: Bacteria > Pseudomonadati > Pseudomonadota > Gammaproteobacteria > Oceanospirillales > Endozoicomonadaceae > Endozoicomonas > Endozoicomonas sp. ALD068. The sequence continues at coordinate 2,702,205 of NZ_JBLYNU010000004.1, read as the reverse complement.
GTTGACCCTTGGGGGAATGCCTACATTTATCTGCAGCCTGGTAATCATGGAAAATACGATCTCTATTCTCAGGGGGCTGATGGCCGTGAGGGTGGTGAAGGTCTTAATGCAGATATTACCAACTGGGAAGAGTCTTGAACTCAATTCTGATATCGGATTAAAACTTCCAAAGTTAAAGGGGCTCAATGAACAGTATGGTATCGGAAGGAAGCAGGACAGTGATTAACAAAAATCAGGGTTTTACTCTGGTTGAATTGCTCGTTGTCATTCTGATTATAGGTATATTGCTGGGTATTACTCTATTGAGCCCAATGACTGGGAATGTTCAAAAAACAGTTCAGGAGCAGGCGGCAAGATTACAGATTTTGTTCTCTCAGGTCAGGGACAAAGCGCTCCTGGATAATGCCGAATACGGCTTTTCCATTGATGAGAATGGGCGTTACTACTGGTGGGTATTGCCGCTGGAAAGTAATGAATGGATTGTGATTACAGAGACACCTTTTCAGCCCTACAGGATGCCGGAAAGTCTGGATGTTTATCTGTATACAGATGAGGACGATCTACCCTTTCTCGAACCCACAGATGTCGGCCCTGATGTTGTTTTTTATTCAGACTATCAGGTGACCCCTTTTTCTCTATTCGTGATCCCCAGTGAAAACAAAAAGCAGAGGGTGGTGCTGATAACCGATGGCTTGTCCGATGTCGAAGTCGTCCGCTAGTATTTTTGGTTTCACCCTTATTGAGGTGATGGTGGCTGTGGTCATTTTTGCTTTAGCCGCTTCCATGTTGATGCTGGCAGACGGTAACAGTATCCGCCAAACCCGCTATATGCAGGAAAAGGTTTTGGCTGCACAGCTGGCTGACCAGTATCTGAGCCGTATCCAGGCAGAAAAAAACTGGCCTGATAAAGGGGTCAGAGGAAAGGTTGAAAACTATGTTGGGTATGACTGGTACGTTCGTCAAACCGTCAGGGATACCACCAAGAGAGACTTCAGAAAAATTGTTGTGGATGTCTTTGTGGGTGTTCAGAAGCCTGATGGTGACGATATTCCGATATTCTCTCTGGAGTCCTATCTGAGGAAGCCCAGAAAATGAACGGAAGCAAGGGGTTTACACTGCTTGAGCTGATGATAGCCATAATGCTCTTTGCCATGATCAGCACGGCGGCCTACAAGTTGTTCGATTCAGTGAGTCGGGCTCAGCAGGTGACCGATGGCATTCTGGACAGTTTGGATGAAATTCAGCGGGCGAAGCTGATTCTGGAGAAAGATCTGTTCCAGTTGGCGGCAAGACCGGTACGGGATGAATTTGGTGAGATTCTACCAGCCGTCAAGTCTCCCAGTCTTGATGGCTTTGTTCTGGAATTTACCCGTGCTGGCTGGCGTAACCCGCTGATGGAGCTGAGGAGCAACCTGCAACGAGTTGCTTATAACCTGGAAGACGATGAGCTGGTTCGTTACTACTGGTTAATGTTGGACAGGGCTCCTGATCCGGTTCTGATAAGGCAGGTTATTCTCGACAATGTGCAGGCATTGAAAGTCCGTTTTATGGACGAAAAGAAGCGCTGGAAGAACAGCTGGCCACCGGAAAAAAAATCCCGGAGACCGAAACCGGCAACTGGAGCAAAGAAAACAGAAGATCCGGTGATGCCCCACGCAATAGAGCTGACGATGCAGCACGGGAATTTTGGAAAACTGGTAACGATTTTGCCTGCTCTAGACTACAAGTCCCCGAATGCTCATACAAAACCGGATCAGGAACAGGGTAAAGATCAGAATAGAGCAGGGCGAATGTCTTTCATACCAGAGCTGTATGAGAGTGACTATGAAGAAGGTGATGAGAAAGAGGAAGAACGATGAGGCCAGTTAACCGGCAGCGTGGCATTGCCCTGATCTATGTGCTCTTGATCTTCGCGATGATTACCTTGATGGCTTCCCAGATGATGACCAGTCTCTGGCTCCACACTGAAAAAAATACCCATTATCTGGAGCGTATACAGGCCAGACATCTGGCTCTGGGGGCTGAAAACTATGTTGCTTTATTGCTAGAGCAGGATGCGGAAGAAGACAAGAAAAAGAAAAAAATCATGGATCACGAAAGTGAACGCTGGAATATACAAGAAGTGGGCTATGCCGTTGATCAGGGGGATATCGAGTTGGTCATTGTTGATGAAACCAGTCGGTTTAACCTGAACTGGCTCGCCGCAGATGCACTGGACGGACAAAAGTTTCGTGGAATGTTCGAGATCATACTGCAAAATCTGGGCCTGAATGTACAGATTGCCTCAGCCATCAAGGACTGGATTGATCATGACCAGGAACCCTCAGAAGACGGTGGAGAAGATAATAATTATCTGTCCATGGATCCGCCGAGAAGAACTTCTGATGCTCCGTTTGTTTCATTATCCGAGTTAAGACTGATTAAGGGCGTTGGTATTGATGAGTTTGAATTGTTAGCTCCTCTGGTAACCGCTTTGCCAGACACTACCAGTATCAACGTCAATACGGTGCTGCCTGAAGTAATGCGTTCACTGTCTGATAAACTCACAGAAAGTGATGTAGAGACTATTATTGATGCTCAGAGTGCAGAAGGGTTCGTCAGACTGGAAGATCTGGCCAGGCTGCCGGCCCTGAAAGATAAAACTGCCGCTCTTAAAGAAGTGCCTCTGGATGTTGCCAGCCAATATTTTACTGCTTACATCAAGGCAACGTATCGAGATACGTCATTCTATTTAAAAACCCTTATGTATCGTAATACAGAGGGACAGGTTCAAATCGCCGGTCGTGAGATTGGACCCAACGACTACTGGGTAAGTGCCAAGAAGGAATCCTGAGGTCTAATAATGAAAAACATCCTGTTGATTCGGATACCACCGCCGGTTTCCCGGATTGAGACGAACACTCGAGTTCAGTGGGGGGCTTTTGCCAGTAACGGACAGCTCTTGGGAGATGTCCATATCTCGGAGCTGGGTCAAGTCAAAAATGACTGGGTCCAGTTTGTTATCCATAAGCCTGATAACAAAGAGCTGGACGAGACCACTCTGGAAGATGAAATGCCGGACCAGGTGTTAGTGCTTTTGCCAGGGACTCTGGTCATGCACAAGCGGCTACCTATTAACAGTGGTCAGCGAAAGCATCTTTCAACCGCGCTGCCCTTTATGATTGAAGAGGAACTAGCCGATGACATCGAGTCTATGCACCTGGCCAGTTATCTAAACAGGAAAAGTGAACAAGTTTACGTGTCGGCTGTTCCCCATGAGCAGATGCAATCTCTATTAGCCTGTCTTGACGAGCAGGGGGTTTCCGCCCAGCAAGTTATGGCTGAGCTACAGTTTTTGCAGGGCGTTCCGCGAGAATTAAACCTCCTTCTTGAAAATGATTCCTCTATTCTTTCTGCACCCGACCAAGCCAGTGTTTGTCTCGACTACGAAGCTCTCAAGTTTGTTTTGGGTCATTGGGGGGAAAAGGTCAGTGAAGATATTATTCACACGGATGAGGAGCTGATAGCTGAAGATGCTGAGGCTCTTGTTAGTGCCAGAATAAGATTTGCTGATGGTCTGGTGTCATTGGCTACTGAGAAGAGAGATCAGGTGAAACAATGGCTGGAAGAAAACGGCTGGCTGGTGGAAGAAGAACCATTGACTGGCACTGTTTTTGAGTATCTGGCGGCGTTGTATTTTTCATCCAAAAGATCTGCCGACTTAGTTGACCTTCGTTATGGCCCTTATCAATGCCCTAAAAGAGCTACCCGCAAGATGCGCCGCTGGAAGCCTCTGGCCCTGGTGGCTTCCATCTGGTTGCTGCTTGAGCTGGGTTTAAAAGTCGGGGAAGGAGTTTTGTATCAACAGAAAGCCCAAGAGTACTGGCAGGATAGCGCAGAGCTCTACTTGGAAGTCTTTCCACAGGATCAGCAGGTGCTTGAGGCCCAGACACATTCAGTTGGAAGCATTAACCTGAAGGGGCGTATGGAAAGTCGATTGAAAAATGTCGGTCAAAGTGCCACTGGAGAAGCCTTTTTACCTTTGCTGCAACAGGTTTCTGCTGTGTCATCTTCTTTGTCAGATTTTAAGCTGAAGCCGGTCAGCATGGATTTCAATGAAGCGACAGGAGCACTGGTGCTGGAGTTGAAAGCAGACAATCTTGAAGGGGTTGATAAGCTGTTGGCGGCAGTAAAATCATCCGGGCTAAGCGCACGCCTGGATAGTGCCAACCAGGAAAAAACGGGCGTAAATGCTCGAATGACGATAGGCAGGTGAAGCTGATGAAACTGACTCATCTACTCGAGAGAAGTCCGCTCTGGCTCCAGCTTCGGGCTAAGTACGAGCTGATGCCGGAGAAAGATCGAAGAGCATTGCATCTTCTGACAGCACTCCTTTTGTTGGCTTCAGTCTATCTGTTCGTTTGGAAGCCTATAACCGAATGGAGTGAAAAGCAGCAGGAAGAGTTCACTCACCAACAATCCATTTATGAATGGATGGCAGATAATGTTGATCAAGCAAAACAAGCTCAAAGGAAACAAAGGGCTGCAGGTGCAAAAAAAGACCTTTCTACTATTGTATCGGGCAGTGCCAGACAATCAGAACTGACATTAAGTCGTGTTCAACCTGATCGTAAAGGTTTGGGAGTCTGGATAGAAGATGCGGCCTATCAGAAGCTTCTGGCTTGGATGGTTGCATTGGATACCCGTTATGAAGTGACTATTCAGCAGATAAAAATCGATCGAGGTAAAGAAGAGGGTCGAGTGAAAGTCTATATGCATCTTGCAAATTGATTCTGGCAGATACGGGGGCTCCATCAAAAGCTTTCGTATCTCTGAATAAACGACAGCTTTAAGATTGAATTTTGGTGCTTTCTTCTTGGTTTTAAAGGAGAGTTTGAGTTGTCAAAAATAGACTCATGTTTTTGTAAACTCATTGATAGCATATCGCTGATATTGAAAACACAGAAAAACTCTCAGCTAGAACACAAAAGTTCTTCTTTTTACGTGTTTTTTTCCTTGACACTTTCATCTGATCTGCATAACATTCGCTCCACTTCAGCGCACTGCACCGCGCAGAGAGAGAAGTCGGGTGATTAGCTCAGCTGGGAGAGCATCTGCCTTACAAGCAGAGGGTCGGCGGTTCGATCCCGTCATCACCCACCAGTTTCTCTAAAGGGGTTGCGTGACCGCATACTGGCTACTTTGGGCGGTATGTGTAGGGTTCAGCGGACCGGTAGTTCAGTTGGTTAGAATGCCGGCCTGTCACGCCGGAGGTCGCGGGTTCGAGTCCCGTCCGGTCCGCCATATAACAAAAAACCTGTAGGCTGTGGTCTACAGGTTTTTTCTGTTTTGGCCCTACGTTTAAAGGGTTTTTGCAACTTTTGCCGGTTTTGCAAAACGGACTTTTTCACTGTTTTTCCTCCTGTTCCTCTCTGTTTTTCTCTCTTCTCGGTTTTTTTGGAGGAATTGGGGTGTCACTTCCTCCACTTTGGTTTTTCTTTTCAAATCAGTACGTTAGTTTGGTTTTTGGGCTGGAGGTCGATGTCGGGTTCGTGGGCGATTTTATGCTGGGCGGATAAAACTGATTACAAACCAGTGTCTACTAATGTTGCGGTGGTTTGCTTTCTAAAATGTTCCCGCTGCTCAGACCAGAGCATCGGGAAGGGTTTCATACAGTCTTTCATCGACAGCTGCCACTTACCCTCGTAGCACAAAATATCTTCCTGAATATCCGGAGCCAGACAGGTCAGGCGGATGCACTTTGAGACCCTGGCCTTGTCCACCTTCTCTTTCTCAGCCAGCTGCTTGATGCCAGGGAGCGTTCTTTTCTAACCAGACAATCAATTTACTGATGTTGTCAAGCTAACCAGATCATGATGGCTGCTATCTGAAGCATTTTCATATAATTGCGTGCCAAGCGTTCATAGCGAGTTGCAACTCGCCGAAAGTTCTTGAGCTTTTGGAATAGTCGCTCAATTAGATTTCGCTACTTGTAGATTTCTTTGTCATATTTTCGCTGATCTATCCGATTTCGCTTCGGAGGAATCACTGCTTCAGCACCTGACTTCTTGACCTCGAGGAGGAGTGCATTTGAGTCATATCCCTTGTCAGCAAGAACGAAGTCCGCTGAAAATCCCTCTATCATGGCATTTGCCTGTTCTTACTCTGATGCTTGTCCAGCTGTGAGAATGAAGCGAACAGGATTACCAAGTGCATCCGTTGCAGTGTGGATCCTGGTTGTTAAACCTCCCCTTGATTTTCCAACTGCTTCGGCACTGTTATCCGTTTTTTTGGAGCACCGTGTTGATGAACACGGGTGATTGATCCGTCAACCATGAGGTATTCCGTATCACAATCCTGACTCAGTTTTTCAAAGACTTGATTGCATATTCCTTTCGAGCTCCAGCGACTGAATCGGTTGTATATTATTGTGCCAATCACCGAACTCTTCAGGCATGTCTCTCCACGGTACTCGGGTACGAGCAAGCCAGAGAATCGACTCAATGAATAACCTGTTGTCAGCTGTTGGTCCGGGGTCAGAGACTTTACCCGGCAGCATGTCTTTGACCCGATCCCATTGTTTATCTTTGAGTACTGTGCGAGTTGTAGCAGACCTAAACGCCGCATTCTAGATCACTTTCAGGTGTCTTTCCGGTCAGGTTACTGATGTTTTTATCTGTTCGGTCGGTTGGATAATAACGCGCCCTGGTCGAGGTTCAGGAGGATGCAGAGAGTTGGAGGGCATTGTGCCTTTCGGCAAGCGTAAAGGCAGATTCTGGACGAGTGGTACAAATCATCGAGCCAGAAAGGCACTACTCACAGAATTAATGCTAATTGAGTAGTTACCACCGTTAATGATTGTTTTATACTCGTTGTTAAAAGCTCGAAGCCATGTAAAATGGGCACCAGGTTATAAGTGCGTTTGATTCTTTATGTATAGATTTAGTGTTCTGAGCGTAGTGGCTCGTCCTGTTCTTCATAAGCGATAACAAAACTTCTAGCTTTACCGCCTTATCCGTGGCATACACGGCAAGGTATTTTGCTTAAAAAAAATCAGGATATGATTATGTCTACTACTACCGGTACTGTTAAGTGGTTCAACGAAGAGAAAGGTTTTGGTTTCATCGCTCAGGAGAATGGTCCTGACGTGTTCGCCCATTTCCGTCAGATCGTTGGTGACGGTTTCAAAACCCTGACTGAAGGCCAGCAGGTTGAATTTCGAGTGACCCAGGGTCAGAAAGGTCCTCAGGCAGAAGACATCCGTCCTCTGTAAAGATTGAGCTACGTACTATGTAGCTGAGATGCTTCACATTGGTGAAGGTGAAAAGGCAATACCTCAGGGTGTTGCCTTTTTTGCGTTCAGGGAAGAGTAAAAGGGAAGACCATGGCCACTACCAACATCTGGCAACAGTTCAGGCGCTTATCCCGGAAGGAAGCAAGGTTATAGCTACAATCACCGCGCTCAATGGCAATGGAACGAGTCAGTCAGAGCTAAGCGGTGGTTCAGTCGTGACAGTGAGGAGAGAGTCTGTGGGACTAGGGCAGAAGGCTTTTATTCAGGGGGAGAGGTAAAGGGGGCTGCGCCGGATTTGGCGCTGCATGAGGTGGAGGTTTGAGAACATCAGGCATCAGGGCGCAATTCAGGTTCTCGTAAATTTATTATTACCCGTCATTGTTTATTCCCCCTCCTGAACTGAAACTGTCATCGTATGAAGAACCAAATGAGCCATCAAATGATGAACTTAAAGAGCCATGCATATCGGAATCCAGAGAGTCATTCATATTTGTACCATTCAGGCTTTTGCCTATATCAATGCCGCCAATGCTGTCGTCCACCATTTTATCATTCTGATGACTATCAAGCTTCAGGCGGGTAATGGTTTTTCGAGCCAGTGCCTTTTGCTTGGCTGGCAGGGCTGGGTTAGGTGATATTTCATCGGGTGAAAAATTGATCACAAAGGTATGCTCCGCCATGCCAATAGTGCCTTCAACTGCTGATAAGGCTTCTTCTTTTCTTTCTGCCAACTGGCCCAATCCCGAATCAACCCGTTGCAAAGGGAAGCATTGCCAGCCCCAGCCAGTCCATCCCGCACGTCTGAGGGTGAGAACACAAAAGCCGGGGTTCGCTCCTGAATATCTTCACCGTTCTTTTGCGGCAGTCAATAATTGCGGTGAGGGTCCCACACCGCAAAACGGCCATCAGTCATGGCGTAAAGCACAAGGCCAGGGTTGGCAGGGCGATCAGTTTAGCAAAATCGTCGTAAACCCTCGCCCAATCGAGGGTGTCGCAAAACTCTCTCCGGCGAGGGAACGCGTTGACTCCCGTCATTGCCGGCTTCATTCTCGTCATTCCCGCGAAGGCGGGAATCCACAATGACTCTCCACCAGAACCATACTGCCCGGTGTCCCCCTGGCTTTGTCATCTCCGAGAAGGCAGAGATCCACCGTTGGAGCTGGATTCCCGCCTTCGCGGGAATGACGACTTCAGAGCGTGAGAACGAGCTGTTGAAGTTTTGCGACACCCTCAATCGGGCGGGGATATAAGACGGGAACGCAGAGCGTTCCGGTTGAGTATTTGTACGTAGTTGGTTATATTTCCCATCGGTCTGTGTCTATGCAGAGACTCACGGTGACGAAAACCAAGCACTGTTAACAAAAAATTAAGGCAGAGACAACTGCCCAACCGCCCTTGAAGAACCAGACGAGCCCATACCTGAGTGACCCGTTAAGGCTGCGGCAAATCAAACAAAAGATCAATAAATAACCGAGGGGCACCCGGTTACTGCTGATGGAGGCTTCTGTGTAAGTCCAGTCGCTATAGGCTGGCTGTAGCCTGTGAAGTCAGAAGCCTCGCCTGACAGAGGGTGTCGCAAAACTCTCTCCGGCGTGGGAGCGCGCTGACTCCCGTCATTGTCGGCTTCATTCTCGTCATTCCCGCGAAGGCGGGAATCCACACTGACTCTCCACCAGAACCATACTGCCCGGTGTCCCCCTGGCCTTGTCATCCCCGAGAAGGCAGAGATCCACCGTTGGCGCTGGATTCCCGCCTTCGCGGGAATGACGACTTCAGAGCGTGAGAACGAGCTGTTGAAGTTTTGCGACACCCTCGCAGAGCGTGGAAACGAGTTGTTGGGCTTTTGCGACACCCTCGACAAGGCGGGAAGTGTCAGATGGTTGACAGCGATCAGTCGGTTACTGATTGTGGCTGGTTGCATAAGCTTGTTGTTAACTGTTGTGGGTCAAGCTGGCTACTGTATTGCTCATATTAAGAAAAGACTGAGATACTGAGTCGTACACGCTATCAAGTGTTTTTCCCTATCCGGCCAAACATGTACGATAGTCTATGTTAAGTGCTTCTATGTATCTGTTGAAATTTTCTTTCGCTGAATTGTCAGCTACGTGGCGTACAAGTTTTATGTGTCTAAGTGGAAAATTCAACCAAAAAGTCAGTTTTGAGCTGGCGGCTGTTTTTTGTGTGCCCTGAACCCGAGTGATATAAAGAGGTTTATCCTGCTCTCTAAATGAGAATACTGGTGCGTAAGCCCAGGTTGGAGTTTAGAGAGCTCCGGCTACCCGATTTAGTTTTCGTTTACTGAAGGCCTAAAGGCACTTGATTATAAAGGCCTTTCTGAAGTTAAAAGCTGTTTATATTGAGCTCCTGTATAACTAGGCCTACTGGCATGATAGATTTTGGCAAAGTGGCAAAACAACTTCTTTTAGTCTTTTGCCTGGCCCAACGGAACATATCTGACTAGGTTTAAGCTTCGGTTTGAGTAATCTGGCTGGTGTGCCTGCTTTTCATGTTCAGTGTTTCAAAACTTTTCTTCAGAGTGCTTGTGGTGTATACCCTGTCGTGTGCTATGGTCTGTCATGCACGGGAAATACCTCTTGAGTCGCTGGGTCATTTATGTGACTCTGAACAGCACAAAATACCCCGCGAGACTGCAACTTACATGAAACCAAGCAACAAAGAATTGTTGAATAAAACCGTTGAAATATGGGGAAAGAAGAACGTAGCTGAAAAGCTGGGCAAGCACCACTCCGAAATCACCAAATGGTTAAAGCTGGAAGATGGTCCCAGTTTGGATGACAAGCAGCACCATATACTGGCAGGTCTGCTACCTCCCGCGCCAGAGAGGAAGAAAGTATCTTCCTTTAAATTTGTAGACCTGTTTGCTGGTATTGGAGGTATACGCAAGGGCTTTGAAGAGATTGGTGGGGAATGTGTCTTCACCAGTGAGTGGAATAAGTACGCGGTCCAGACTTACAAGGCAAATTATTACAGTGACCCTGATAAGCACACGTTTAATTCTGATATTCGTGAAGTCACTCTAAGTGAAACTCACCCGGAGCTGGATAATGCTGTTGCTGCCTTTGTTGATCAACATGTCCCTGATCATGATGTGCTTCTGGCTGGTTTTCCTTGTCAGCCCTTTTCTCTTGCGGGCGTGTCTAAGAAAAATGCATTGGGCCGTGTGCATGGCTTTGAATGTAAAACCCAAGGAACTCTGTTCTTTGATGTGGCCCGTATTCTCGAAATCAAACAGCCTGCTGCTTTTGTTTTGGAGAACGTCAAGAACCTCAAGAGCCATGACAAGGGAAGGACCTTTCGGGTCATTGCGGAAACGCTGGATGAGCTGGGTTACTGGGTGGCGGATATTGAGGACATGAGCTCCAGGGACCCAAAAATTATTGATGGCAAGAATTTTATTCCACAGCATCGTGAGCGAATTGTGCTGGTGGGCTTCAGAAAGGACTTGAACGTCCACAAGGGTTTTACTCTAAAGGATATCGAAAAGGAACTTCCTGAAAATCGGGTAGCCTTTTCTGCTCTGCTCGATAAAGAAGTGGACGATAAATACATACTGACACCACGCCTTTGGGAATACCTCTACGAATACGCTAAGAAGCATCGTGCAAAGGGTAATGGCTTTGGGTATGGCCTGGTGGACCCTGCACAGCCCGATGCGGTAGCCAGAACCTTGTCAGCCCGGTATCACAAGGACGGGTCTGAAATCTTGATTGATCGTGGCTGGGACAAGACATTGGGTGAGAAAGATTTCTGGAATAGTAAGAATCAGGAACAACGCCCCCGGCGTTTGACTCCCCGAGAGTGTGCTCGTCTGATGGGTTTTGAGCAGCCAGGTGGAGAGGAATTTCGTATTCCTGTTTCGGATACCCAGGCTTACCGACAGTTTGGAAACTCTGTGGTTGTTCCGGTGTTCTCCGCCGTTGCCCGATTGATGAAAGACCGCATCATCGAAGCCAAGAAAAAAGCTGGCTTGAAGCAGAAAAAGATTCTTCATGTGAAAGAGCCAGTTATTCAGCAAGACCTGCTGCAAGCCGAAGGAGCCTGACGGCAACCTGGCTATGGATATTGTTTCCCCCGAGTCTCGTAGTCGAATGATGTCCGGTATTCGGGGCAAGAATACCAAGCCGGAACTTCTGATTCGCAAAGCCCTTCATGCCAGGGGCTTTCGATTTAAATTGCATTCCCAAGATCTCCCGGGAAAGCCGGATCTGGTGTTTCCTCAATATCATGCCGTTATCCAGATTAATGGTTGCTTTTGGCATGGGCATCAGTGTCATTTATTCAAATGGCCTTCCAGTCGACCCGATTTCTGGAGAGAAAAAATCGAAGGAAACCGACAAAGGGATACCAGAAACGTTCAAACACTGCTGGATTTGGGGTGGCGTGTCATGACGTTATGGGAGTGTGCTCTGAAGGGCAAGAAGCGATTGCCATTAGAGCAGTTGACTGAGCTGGTCGAGAATTGGTTGCTGGTAGGCAACCAGCTCGTAGAACTGACAGGGAATATCTCTCAGCAAGCATAAAGTGCTTTGGTCTCCCGGACGAAATCCTCAAGGGTCATCAGCTGATCACGAATGGCCTCAGGATATTTTGCTTTCATCTTCTGGGGAACAACCAGAATTACCCCTTCAGCTTGCATTTCACTGAATTGGTTCTCAGAAACACCTTCCTGTAGTGTAATCAGATGGCACTGGTCAATACGGTTGGCTTCGTTCAATATTTGACGCCAACGATCCTTGCAGGTCGTCTTTACGGCAAGCATTCTAAGTTTTTCCGTGGGGTAGTTGTCATCATGGTAGGCAACCTCGGAGGGGAATAGGAAATCAGGTTTCTTGTTACCTTCGGTAACGGCTTGAGTTGCAAAACTACTAAGACCTTCCTCCCTGAAAATCTGTTCTAGGTGCAGCTCAAGAGAGCGACCACCCCTCGATTTACGTCGATTGCTCACAGAGTTAGCCAGCTTCACAAAGTTTTCGACGGATGAGAATCCTTGAGCAATTCTGGGCAGGAGATGGCTGTCTTCAATCATGCGAAACAGTTTGAACTCCAGCTCTCTCCTCTTCATTAGGCGCTTGTCTGGTAATTCCTTAACAAGTTTCTTGTCAAGCTGGAAGGTAAAATTAACGATTTCTGCTCCACTTGGAAATTCAACTTTCCATACTTCTGGTATTTCAACTTCTCTGATATCAGTGGTTGCAGGCAGAACAGGGATTCCACCAGAAGCATCAGAGCCCGAGATGTAGAGATTTTCACCTGGGTAAATCTGGCCGACAATATCTTCCAGAAAATCTTCTTCAGCTGCATTTCGGCAAACCCACACTCGAACAAGTTTGCAAGCTGTGTTGTCTTCAGGGATGTTGAATGCAAAAAGACTCAGAGCGCCGGTGTTGTTGACATCCTGCAGAGGACTTTGGGGGTCTGCTGATTTCCAGCGAGTTATACGGCATTCATCACGACCATTTCTTCTACCTTCAGAATGCTTGGTGTTGTAATAAATTCCTCTGATTTCACGCTGAGGGCGATTGTGCGAATCGGTGCTAGCATCTAGGAAGACATCCGGGTTTTTGGTAACTCTATCATTAAGGGTGGGGAATAACTGGAAAGCAGCTTCGTTTGGTAGATAGATTCCAACCTGGTGGCTGCCTGTCTGGCCTGTGTCATTACAAGAGAGACGCTTGAGGAACCATCGCCAGCTATTATCGCCTACAGAGTGAAGCCACTGCTGTATATCCGATGTGGAGATTTCAGACATTCATCGAACCTAGATCTATACCAACTTGTACGATTATACCAGTTAAAGATGTTTCATTCATACTCTAAATTCTGATATGGGAATGTCAGCGTCAGTGTTTTTGCACAAGAATGAGTTAAAACTGGTCTCCAGGGATGACCTGACAGCAGGTTATGGATGGGATGAGCTGCCTGAACTTTATTCATCGTTAGTGAAGAAGTAAGGGGTAGATGTTTGCTTCTGGCAGATCACAGAGACCTGCCCGTTAGATCGACTCGGCTAACGACAATTGTCGGTTAAGAAATATGAGTTGATGAAACCTACAGATGAGGGCGTTTAGTTACATTTTCATGCAGATGTTCCTGCCGATCTGAAAGCTTGTATGGATCTGGCTGTTTTAATGGCCTCTTGCGTGGAGCCCAATAGTCAAGGTTTCTTTGGCGCCACTACTCTCAGCTTTGAACCGGCTCATTAGATTCTTTATCAGCCGGACAATCCTTTTGCCAACCGCTAAACCTATGCCGGATGGTAAATACCCGATTTGTGCATTTTACACCATTGCGCCGGGCTCTATTTCGAGAAAAACGCTTCCAGTGTCGTTAGCCAAAAAACTACCGGGCTATCCTGTGCCTGTTTTTTTGCTAGCACAACTTGCGGTTCATAAAGGCTTCAAGGTTAGGGGGGGTGGAAAGATTGCTTTGATCAAAGCTCTTGAATACTTATACGACATTAATGCTCATATGGGGGCTTATGCTGTTATTGTTGACTGTTTGAATGATAATATTGCGGCCTTATATGAACAGTTTGGCTTTGAATCCTTAACGAAAGAAAGTGACCGGGAACGTATGTTCTTGTCCATGAAAACGGTGCAATTACTGTTTGATAAATGATGAAAAATAGTTGCACTCGTTCTTGTTGGTTTTGACATAAGGCTTAACAAACTGGGATGAGATTAACTTGACAGTATGCTCATATGTCTTAAGTAACTGATCCTGGTAATGAGCACTGCCACAGGCTTTCACGATAATAATACATGGCTCAAGATTGGCTTAGTATTCCAGCAGATGTTTCCTGGACAACTTCTTTCTGATAACTTTGCGACCCTGTTCATCAACACCAAACGATGGTAGCTGTTCTTGCCAATATTGATACCCAGTACTGAAATAGTCATGGGTGGTTCGCTCGGACTAATCCAGTTTAAATGGTTAACTCCATTTTGGGCTCATTTAAAGCCGTTTGGGAGGGGGAGCATCCCATGTTCTGGGTTGATGGACGCTATTATGACGATCGATGATCTTCTGGAACTGGTGTCGGGGGAATAGCCCTGAGCAACTGTTGGAAAACACTGTTACGACGTTTCCTTGTTAAAGTGGACAAAGCTTCCGAGCTTATCCCCGCTACCTGACTCTCAGGCACGTGGCTTGGAATTGCGACAAATCAGAAAGCTTCCGGGGTTCTGTTACATACGGTGCAGGACTTACCTCCTCGTTTTGTTATTTTGAACAAAAGAATAAAAATATTGTCTAAAGGTATAGGTGGTTTATAAGGTAGTAATCAAAAATGAATCTTGACCTAAGCATATCAGCCAAAAGTACGGAAAGTATAACAAGAGAGCATTGTAATTCAGCTTCTAAACAAGAATTGTCTGGTAATTTTTCACATTATACTGTGAGAGGGGTTGCTGAGAAGCTTGCAAAGCGTTTTCCTATTTCGGAAATAACAAATCTTACTCCAGAAACAACTTTCTGGTTCACTAACGAGTATCCGGGTGGTATTAGAGGCAGTGAGCTTTCATTAGTCAGTACGATAACCGGGCTTCGTGAATTATGCCCCATAAGCGCAAGAAGAGTATCAATTGTCACGGGTGAGTCAGGCTTATTATCTTGTATTCCTGAGCTTTCATCTATATCAGAATTAATAATACAAGTTGACATTGATCCAGTACTTTTGAATTTTACTGGAGAGTTGCTAAAGAATTTAAGTAATTTAACTTCGGTTAATTCAAAAAAGTATTATGAGGTGGTTCATTTATCTTTGGATTTTTTAAAGCGTAAAGGGATTCCCATTGAGATATACGAATCAAAAGTTCTGAAATCTGCTGAAATGTACAAAGAAGCAATGGGAGAGCTACACTGCTTTTCATCTCAAAGACGATTTGATGAATTTAAGTCAGCCTTGAAAAAAAATGCTATATAGGCTGTAGAAGCAAACTATTTTTCAGAAAAAGACGTGGCCAGTTTATTTAAAATGCTGGTGGGAGAAGGACTTGAAGTGTCTTATTTCAATATTTCCAATGCCTATGAATACTTGTTTGATTTCTATGACATGAGCCCTTATGTTGGATTGGTTAAGGGGCTGGAAAGTATCGCTTACATGAGAGCTATGCCTCTCGCTGAAGATGCAGTTTGTGCTTATTCTTCCCTTCTTTCAACTCACCACCACACTGGTACCAGCAGGAAAGATTTATTTTTTGACCGATTGCATAAAATAAATAAATCAAGGGCTTTATGTAAGATAAATCTGTTTTCCGGTACGAATGGATCTGATGCAGATAATATCACTTCTGCCTGTGTAGGATTAGCCAAAATTGATCGTATGAAGGTAAAAACAGCTATGTGTTTTTTAAGGCTGCTTTTGGCGAGTATTACTAAAGAGGAATCTATCGCCTTGTCTTTCAAGGTGGCAGAAATAGATCAAATTCTAACAGAAAATAAAATGTATGACTCTGAGTCCGGAGATAAATTTATGGAAGTAATCAGAGCTTCGACAAAAAAATAAAAGTCATAGGCTTATGTTTTCGTCTCTATCACTCAACGTATCTTGAGTTGCTGTATTAGAAATTTTCTTTTCGTCTTTGCTTTAGGGGTGTTGCCGGTAGTTGAACTTTGACAAGGTATGCCATTGGTGCTTAATCCAGTTTATCGGAATCAAAGAACAACTGTCTTTAAACGTAGAAGTGAGTACTTGCGCCTGATAATGTTTGTTACATACCTTACTTGCCGAACTTTAAAACGGTAGAGCATTGCGTGAACATGAAGGCAAAGAGTGCCCCCATCCCTGAATTGATGAACGCCAGATCTGGCAATAAAGTAAATGTTTCCACCCGCTGAGACATAGATTCCGTATTTTACCTCGCTGTAATCTTCCGTTTGAAAATAAATAAAATGATAGGAATTCATTTCCAGTCGAATACTGGAAAGCTGATTGTGACTGTGCTGGCGACCAATGGTAATTTGAGCGATCGAGAATCCTCGCCCAGAGTGAAGCGACGAGCGGGGAGTGTCAGATATTTGAATATGTTAAGCATGATCCAGCTGGGTAGGTGGCCAGCCGAGGGATTGAGAAAGTTGCGCGTTCTCAGCCCTGACGGTTTTGTTTCTGACTATCACTGTTTGACCCATATTAACTGGTCAGTATCAAATCCGAGCTTAGCGGATTGTTGGATAAACCGTTCTTTTAACTTCTGGCTCACTTCAGGGGTTCGGGACAAAAGCCATAGATAATGTTTGTTATAACCGCTGACAAAAGCGTACTGGTAGTCCTTTTGGTCCAGTTCGAAGATGACATAAGAGCCATAAAAGGGGCCAAAGAAAGAGACTTTTAAATAGCCTTCATCACTGTGTCGAACGAACTTTGCCGTGCCTGTTGCCTGACGGTATTCATCGTCTTTTTCGGAGTAGCCAGAGTTGATCACTTTGACAGAACCATCGCTTTGTAAGGTGTAATCAGCAGTGACCTGACTCAGTCCTCGCTCAAAGGAATGATCCAGTCGGGCAACT
Source organism: Endozoicomonas sp. ALD068 (assembly GCF_049310145.1). NCBI lineage: Bacteria > Pseudomonadati > Pseudomonadota > Gammaproteobacteria > Oceanospirillales > Endozoicomonadaceae > Endozoicomonas > Endozoicomonas sp. ALD068. The sequence goes on along the minus strand of NZ_JBLYNU010000004.1, from coordinate 2,685,404 downwards.
TCAAACCACTTGCCCATATATTTTTCGATGTCAAAAGGTTTTACTGGCTTTAGGTGTTCGGGAATTCCTGTGCAGCCCGAAAGTATTGCGAACATAGCCAGGCAGGCAATGAGTTTCACAAGTAGTCATCCTCTTTTTATTCATGGTAATGATATGGGGATTTTAGGGGATTGGAAGCAATTAAACATCTATTGTCGTGAAGATGGGGTTTCCCCTCTGTCCAGAAAGATTATTGATCTTTACGCCCTGGGCACCATCGCCAACGAATTGATGATTATGGTACTGATGGATTTATGCCAGAATTCGTTGGCTTTCGATCGAGACAATAATAACCACCCTGTATTAGCAGAACAGACCTTATCTTTCGCCTATCCTGAAGAATCTGGTCAATACGCATTAACGCTCTGATTCCTGACGAAAAGGTAAAATATCATGAAAAGATACTGGTACAGCCTATGGGCTATTCCACAGCTGGTTTTTGCCATTGGCTTTGAGTTCCCACCTTATCCTAACTACGACACAATGCCCCCGCCACATGTATTTGGACATGCGATTACTCCTTGCGCCATTCCAGCAGGGACCTACAGGCTTGACGCTAAATATCTGGCCAAATTGCATAACATAGGCATTAACAAACTCCTCCTGAAACTGCATGTGAATCCTGGCGGTCTTATGATTTTGACCCTGCAACTGGTTCCTGATGGCAGAGAAGAGTATTTTTTGGTTAATCCCTATGGCAACTCAGCGGATTTGGCCAACCTGTGCAATGGTAACCATTTCAGTTTTTGGTTTCAGAACATCAATCTTCATGGGAAGACGCTAAGTGGGGAGATTAATGGTGAATTCACAGGAAAGGGTTCTAAGAGTTATCTGACAGTGCGAGGTGTTGTGGAGAGGTATGATCCTTCATGGCAATCAAAGGTGACTATAAAGCTTTCTAACCATCGAATGACGCTTGCATATCCTTACGTAGAATAAGGGTGGAGCCATGGATGGCTATCAATAACGATGATGTGAGACTTATGTTTGGGCATGCAGCTGCAGCCCTGAATTTTATCGGGTCCATCAATGGGGAGCTTGCTGGAAGGAAGGCTATATGGATTGGCACCCAGCACAAACTGCACTTCAGCGGAAGTGCAGCTCGGGAAGTATCGATCAGCTATCGTTCATATACTGGCTTGGATCAATGTAGATACCCAGCGAGCGTTTGTCGATACGCTTTTCATTGCTCTGTTCTTTATAGCGGAAGACGATGGTATCGCCCACATTAACATCCAAGGTCTTGTCGGCTGAGAGGTACTTATACTCATCATCGGATATGGTCAGTGTATGAATGTAATAATCGGGCATACCCAGCCAGTCACTGTGAGGGCCTTCGGTGCTGATGTTCTCAAGCACACCGCGACCTTCCAGCTTTGGCTTGCGCTTTTGGAAGCTTCTTTGCATGGCAGTATTTGGATTACCGAGAAGTCAAAAAAAGTTTTCGAAACGTGAGTGCTTTAACTCATGGCGATAACTATAGGAAGACAGCGATCTCCTGTCCATAGTAATAGAATAAAAATGTCGCATTTTAAGTGAAATTTACCCTTTTATAACCCTGGACTGGAATACTGGCCATAGGGAAACTTGGGCAAAGAAGGGTCTATGACTTTTTGCATATTGTACGTTTGCGTCGCTGGCGCCAGTTGTGAACGACATTCCAGCGCCAGTATAGCCTGATCAGCAGGTAGCCAAGAAAACCCAGAATTACACCGGTAACTAATGAACCCAGATACAGAGGTTTCCAGATTCTGGCCAATTCAACACCCACGCTATGTGCCGAGAGCTCAAAAGAGGTTTCGCTGATGGGGACATCCAGAATATAGCATCCCACCTTATAGGTGAAATAAAATATGGCTGGCATAGTGACCGGATTGGTGATCCAGACCAGAGCCACCGAGAGGGGCAGGTTGCAGCGGAATACAACGGCCATGGCAGCAGCCACAACCATTTGGAAAGGGATGGGGATAAAAGCACAAAACACACCCACAAAAAAAGCACTGGCTGCAGAGCGTCGATTCAGGTGCCAGAGGTTGGCGTCATGGATAGTACTGCCCAGAAACCGAAGATGTCGGTTGTTCTTAATGGTTCCCGGATCCGGCAGATAGCGTTTTATCAGTTTCCTCGCCATGTCCCTTAACTGTACTCTTTCTTTGATCTGAGACTGATTTCCAGTCTTCAGTGTGGAAATACCGTTCCATAAGCAGCGAATCAAGTTTAGTGATTCTCACCTTAAAAGTCGGTCGTCTCCGGTTGTTTTGATCAGGCAATCTTGTGAGTGTTTATCACTCAGCCTGTCATTGCCTTGCAGAATTGGTTGGTTAAAAGCCATCTAACCAGCACACCTTTCAGCATAATCCAATCTTGATGACTATGCTGAGAGCCTGATCCAAGCGTTAAACTCATCATGGGTCTGACCCTTGTCTTCTCTGCAAAAAGCGCGACATTATGCACTGATTAAATGAAACACACTATCAATCTTCCCACAGGGTACTGTAGCTATTTATCGGGAATAGTGCTGACGGTTCTTTTTCCGACAATACCAGGCGATATGTCTATCAGGGTTATCGGCGTCCTGGGCGTGCTGTTGATTATAACGGGGCTGCTGTCTGTCATCATGGAGGCTGGAGCCGCCCAAACCGCAGATTCAGTGCCATTAAGCAGAGTGTCGAGATTCCGGAGATTTTATAAAGTTTATCGAAGCCTTCGGAGCATTTTGCCCGGTGCTAGTTATTTCCCGAATGATTTTTCGGTGCCTGTTCTCCTTTATGTCGGGTTGGGGTTAATAGGAATCTTTACAGGATTTTTACATGCTGATGGGCTTAAGAAGAGCTGGATCAACACGGAGCAAGAAAGTAGAGCGATGATAGTAACAGGATTTATCTCTGATATTCCTGCTTATCACCCGCATCTTACCCGCTTTGATTTTAATGTGAAAACGCTGGAGGGAGAGACTGCCGGGTATCTTAAAAAGATTCGACTCAGCTGGTACCGGGCACCTGAAGTTCAGGCTGGAGAGTTATGGACATTACAGGTTCGGATCAAGCACCCTCACGGCAATCGAAGTCCCGGGGCTTTCGACAGAGAGGCCTGGGCAGCCAGAGAGAATATTCAGGCTACGGGGTATGTCAAAACAGGCGAGAAAATAGCGACTTCAGATAGCATGGTTTTCTTCAGAAGTCGCCTTAGAAGTGCTGTGCGACACTGGCTCTATCAACATTGCAGCGAGCATTCTGCTGGCTTGTTATCGGCGCTGTTAATTGGTGACAAGTCAGGAATCTCTCAGCAGCAATGGCAGTGGTTGAATCAGACGGGTACCACTCATTTAATGGTGATCTCGGGTCTGCACATAGGTCTTATGGCAGCAGCAGGTTACTGGTTAATGATGATGCTGGCACGAACAGGCGTTGTTCCTCTGAGGAAGATTACCTTACCCCGGTACGCCGCTGGAGCAGGGCTCCTGTTTGCCCTGATGTATGCCTTTATGGCAGGTTTTACGGTACCGGTTCAGAGAGCACTGGTGATGACCGGTCTGGCATTATCAGGCCCTTTACTGGGTATTAAAGCCAGACCCCTGACGTTGTTCCTGTTGGCGCTTTGTGTCGTATTGTCTATCGAACCTCTGGCTATAACCAGTGCCGGATTCTGGTATTCCTTTTCGGCGGTGGGTATTTTGCTTTTCGGTTGTTGTGGACGGCTTTGCATGAAAGCTGATGACGATGTCAGTATGGGAGGCAGGTCGAAGCTCTGGCTGAAACCTCAATGGCTGGTTTTCCTGATGCTGGCTCCCATGTTGTTATTCAATGAGCAGTCAGTATCTCTGTTTTCACCGCTGATTAATCTCGTTGCGATTCCTGTTATGGGACTGCTGGTCGTGCCAGCAGCTTTTCTTGCTTTGGCCCTTCAGCCTGTTTTCACTTCGGTCTCTAACGGGATTCTTCATTTTCTGGATGGTGCTTTCAGGTTATGGGATATGGGATTAGCCGCCGTGTCATCATTACCAGTCTTTATGCCCGAGGTCAGCATAGAACTGATACAAGTTGTCCTGATGGCAGCAGCTGTATTGATTCTGGCTTCACCCAGAGGGCTTGGGTTAAGAGTGCTTTTCCCCTTTTTTCTTCTGCCTCTGTTTTTCCCCATCAAGGATTATCCTGAAACAGGTGAAGTGAAAGTAGCCGTACTGGATGTGGGGCAGGGTGTTGCAGTGGTCTTGCAAACTCGTCGAAAGACACTGCTGTATGATACCGGAGTGGCTTCCAGAGGTCGTTTCAACTCGGTGGATGGCATCATTGTTCCTTACCTTAATCGCTTTGGTATTGACCGGGTGAACCGTGTCATGATTTCCCATGGTGACAATGATCATTCCGGTGGGCTTGACGTGATTCATCAGCGATATCCTGAAGCAGAGATTATTTCAGGCTCTGCGGTTGCCGGGTTTGAAGGGGCAATGAGTCCCTGTCTGCCCGGAATGAAATGGCAATGGGATGGAGTGGCGTTCGAGGTATTGTCAGGCAGTCGGTTATCGGTGACTGATAATGAGCGATCCTGTGTTTTGAAAGTGACAGCAGGCACTGAAAAGTTGCTCCTGACCGGCGATATTGGCAAAAAAACCGAGTCTTATTTAATCAGTCAGGTTGAAAACCTTGAGGCAGATTATCTTCTGCTTCCCCATCATGGCAGCCGCTTTTCAGGCTCAAAGGCGTTTCTATCTCAGGTCAACCCATCACAGGTATTGGTGTCATCGGGTTATCGAAATCCATTTGGACACCCGGCGGCAGAGACCCTGAGCCGGGTTGAACAACTGGGAGCGACTCTCTTCAACACGGCCAGTTCAGGAACCCTCAGCTTTGTTATGGGGAAGGAGCCTGAGACCGTGAAGAAATACAAAAGTGAAAGTGCCAGATACTGGTGGCGCTGAGGAGGGGGTCTCCAATGTTTGCACTCGTGTTGTTGGCAATATTAGGGTTGATACGCAGGTGTGCGTGGTTTTAAACCGATGCTCTGTGATAAAGTCTTTCCATTAAACAGGCTTCTGGAAGGGAATGAGCTGTGTTCGAGTTGGTGAAATCCGGTGGTTGGCTGATGTTGCCAATCCTGCTTAGTTCTGTCATTGCCATGGCGATTATTTTTGAACGTCTCTGGACACTCAGACCGTCGCGTATTGCGCCCAGAAATACCTTGTCTCAGGTCTGGAAGTGGATAAAGAATAATGATCTGGACAACAAGAAAGTCAGTGGCTTGAGGGGTGGGTCACCGTTGGGTGAAATCCTTGCTGCAGGCATCAGTAATGCCCGCTATGGCCGCGATATCATGAAAGAAAGTATTGAGGAGCAGGCTGGCAGGGTTATCCATGAGCTGGAGCGTTATCTCAATACTTTGGGAACGGTGGCTGCCATTGCCCCTTTACTGGGCCTGCTGGGCACGGTTATTGGCATGATTGATGTGTTTACAGTGATCATGCTGGAAGGGACAGGTAATGCCGGTGTGCTGGCCGGGGGGATCTCCAAAGCCCTGATCACCACTGCAGCCGGTCTGACCGTTGCGATTCCCAGTCTGATCTTTCACCGTTATTTTACCCGTCGTGTGGATGAGCTGGTGGTGACCATGGAGCAGGAAGCCACCAAGCTGGTGGAAGTGCTTCAGGGAGAGCGTAAGCTGAAAGACCGCGAGGGCAAGTGATGAAATTTCGTCGCCAGTCCCGGGAAGAAGTCTCGCTGAACCTGACACCGCTGATTGATGTGGTCTTTCTGTTGCTGATCTTCTTTATGGTCTCGACGACCTTCACCAAAGAGACCCAGCTGGCCATTGATTTACCGGAAGCCAGTGGCGAGCAGAGCGCGTCTGTTGAGAAAACTCAGGTGGAAATTACCATCAGCCGTGAAGGTCATTATGCGGTGAATGGCCAGTCTCTTTTGAACAATGGTTTGGAGACATTGAAAAACGCTCTGGCAAAAGTCAGTGAGGGAGACTCCAATCTGCCTCTTACTATTACGGCAGACGCCAAGACACCTTATCAGTCAGTAGTCACCGCCATGGATGCTGCCGGTCAGCTCGGTTTTGCCAACCTCAGTATGACAACGCGCAAACCAGTAGAATCGGAACAGTAAGGGTAAATGAGCCTGAAAGGCCTGTTACCTCTGGTACAAACGCAGGCTCCTAGAGACTGCGTTGGCATTTTTTTCTTACGAGAGCAACTGACCCCTCATGGAAAGCAAGGAATCTCGTCGTTGGCAGGCAGTATTCAGTGACTCGGTTCTCAAGTCATGGTATGGCCGTGGGTGCTGGACCCGACTGTTGCTTCCATTGTCCTTTTTATACGCTCGAATAGCCCAAAACCGCAGGTTAAAACTAGAGCGCTCCGAGCGCTGGCAGTCGCCTGTTCCTGTTGTTATCGTTGGCAACATTACGGTAGGGGGCACCGGTAAAACGCCTTTTGTGGCCAGTCTGGTGGCAAAATTAATCCAGCAGGGATTCAAGCCCGGGATTGCCAGTCGGGGCTTTGGGGCCGGAAAGGGTATTCATTTACCCGCAGAAGTATTGCCTGACTCTGATCCTGCTCTGGTCGGGGATGAGCCTGTGATGTTGGCTCAGCAGTTGAATATTCCGATTATGATCGACCCGGATCGGGTTTCAGCAGCGAAGGCGTTGATTGAACAGAAAAATTGTAATCTGATCATCGCTGATGATGGCCTTCAGCACTATAATCTTGATCGCCATGTTGAATTGGTGGTGATTGATGGCCAGAGAATGCTGGGTAATGGTCTTATTCTGCCTGCCGGACCTCTCAGGGAACCCCCTGGCAGACTCCGGGAAGTGGATCAGGTGCTGATCAATGGCGAGCCCTCCGGAACGCTGGATTGTCACTCTGAGCATTTTTCCCTTGAGCCAGGTGTGCTTAAGCCTGTCAATGGGCAAAAAGCAGATCTGCCTCCTGCCTCCGGAAAAATACATGCAGTGGCAGGCATAGGTAATCCTGAGCGCTTTTTCAGAACGCTGGAAAAGCTCGGGTATGAGGTGATTCCCCATCCTTTTCCCGATCATTATGGGTTCAGGAAAGAAGATTTTCAGTTTCGGGACAATCTGCCCGTTATCATGACGGCCAAGGATGCAGTAAAATGTTCTGCTTTCGCAGAATCCCGTTTCTGGTTTCTGCCGGTCCAGGCACAGGTGCCTGAGCCGGTTTTTGAACGAATTCTGACACTGATTGAAACTCGAGGGCCGCAGAGCCGGCCTGATAAGGATACCCATGGACAAGAAGCTGTTTGAGATTCTGGCCTGTCCCCACTGCAAGGGCAATCTGAAATACGACAAATCAGCGGCTGAGCTGATTTGTCGTCCCTGCGGCATGGCCTATCCCATTCGTGATGGTATTCCTGTTATGCTGGAAAACGAAGCCCGCACCCTGACTGCTGATGAGCGGCTTGAAGGTGGTGAGGCGACTTCTTCCCAAGAGGATACGTCAGCCTGATGAGTGCTTCCAATGCTGCGTTTACTGTTGTTATTCCTGCCCGATTCAGCTCCAGTCGTCTGCCCGGCAAGCCGCTGATTGATATCTGTGGTAAGCCCATGATTCAGCACGTCTATGAGCGGGCCTGTGAGAGCCACGCCACTCGCGTCATTATCGCGACGGATGATGAGCGTATTGTCAAAGTGGCTGAAAGTTTCGATGCCGAGGCCTGCATGACGCTCTCCGGCCATCCTTCCGGAACCGATCGTCTTCAGGAGGTTACCCGCCTTTATGAGATGGGTGACAATGAGGTGATTGTTAACGTGCAGGGGGATGAGCCACTGATTCCGGCAAAAGTCATTAATCAGGTGGCTAATAATCTCATCCAGGCTGACTCGGCCGGTGCTGCGACCCTTTCGGAGCCTGTGCGAAATCGGGAAGATCTGTTTAATCCCAATGTAGTCAAGGTAGTAACTGATCATGAAGGGTTTGCTCTCTACTTCAGTCGTGCTCCTGTGCCATGGGCCAGAGATGACTTTGCTGACAGTGCTAAAGTTCTGCCTAAGGTGGATATTTTCAGACGCCATATCGGTATCTATGCCTATCGTGTCAACCTGCTGAATCAATACGTACAGTGGCAACAGAGTCCGGTTGAGTCCGTTGAGTCGCTTGAGCAGTTGCGACTGCTCTGGAATGGTCATCGTGTTCATGTGGCTGACGCCATGGAGACACCTCCCCACGGGGTTGATACGGAAGATGATCTTGAAGTGATCAGGGGGCTCATGGAGAACAGGCTGGCAGATATTTCCTGATTGGCAGCCAAGCAAGGGTAAAAGAATGATTCGGGTACTTTTTGTCTGTCTGGGTAATATTTGTCGTTCTCCCACCGCTCACGGTGTGTTTGTTCATTTAGTGGAGCAGGCCGGTTTATCTGGTCAGATCGGGGTGGATTCAGCCGGTACCAGTAGCTGGCACAAGGGAGCAGAGCCCGATGGCCGGTCAATAGCAGAAGCTTCACGTCTGGGCTATGATCTGTCGTTTATTCGTTCACGGCAGGTCTTGACCTCCGATTTTCAAGAGTTTGACTATGTGTTGGCCATGGATGAGAGTAATCTCCGGGATTTGCTGGATATCTGCCCGCCTGAGTACCGCCATAAAGTACAACTTTTTCTGTCTTTCAGTGATGTTTCGGAACGTGAAGTGCCTGATCCCTATTATGGTGGGGCGCAGGGTTTTACCGAGGTGCTGTCTCTGGTTGAGAAGGGCGGGGCGTCACTGTTGGAGCACATCAAACATCATGATCGGAGTGAATTGCGGTAGTTCATGAGAATTCTTGAAAATTATTCCCTCCAGACCCTGAACACCTTTGGTTTCAGGGTCAATGCCCGTTATTTCGTTGATGCCGTTTCGGTTGAGAATCTCCGCGAGGCCATTGCTTTTGCAAACACAAAGAATCTACCCCTCGTTCCCCTGGGTGGTGGTAGCAATCTGGTGTTAAGTGGTGATCAGGAGGTTCTGTTTGTCCATATCAATATTCCTGGCAAAAAGGTGATCTCCCGTGAAGATGAATGTGTCACCGTGACAGCGGGAGCGGGTGAGAATTGGCATGAGTTTGTCCGCTGGACTCTGTCTGAACAGGCGTTCGGGTTTGAGAACCTCTCCCTGATTCCGGGGAGTGTTGGAGCAGCACCGATTCAGAACATTGGGGCCTATGGCGTTGAAATCAAAGATTACTTTCGCAGTTTGGAAGCACTGGATATCCAGTCCGGAGAACTGAAAAGCTTTTCTCTTGAGGATTGCCGGTTTGGCTATCGTGACTCAATCTTCAAGCAATCAGCTCGAGACCGCTTTATAATCACGTCTGTTTCGTTTGCTCTTGATGCCAGATGGTCGCCCAAACTCTCTTATGGTGATTTACAGCAGGAAGTAGAGCGGCGCTCAGACGGAAACCCTGATGCTCTTGTGATCAGTGAGGCTGTCTCTGATATTCGCAGGGAAAAATTGCCTGACCCTCTGAAACTGGGTAATGCCGGTAGCTTCTTTAGGAATCCTGTAGTGAATGAAGCACTTTTGAAGAAGATACAGGCAGATTACCCTGATATCGTCGCTTATCCCTTTGAAGGCCGCTGGAAGCTGGCCGCTGGCTGGCTGATCGACAGGGCGGGTCTGAAAGGTTTTCGTCAGGGATCGGTAGGCACTTATCACAAGCAGGCTCTGGTACTGGTCAATCATGGTGGGGCAGGGCCCGATGATTTGCTGGGGCTGGCCAAGCATATTCAGTCTGTGGTTCGTAATAAATTTGGCGTCGAGCTGGATATGGAGCCAAGAGTCTATTAATTTCTTGAGCTTTTCCAATCACGAGTGCCAGTTTTCTGGCATTCCCCTTCCCTTCTGATGATAAAGAAAACCCCCTTTTTCAGGCTGTCTACTCTTAAGAAAGTACGAGATGTTTTCTGTTCGATGAAAGCCTTTTATGCAGTGAGGCTTGTACTGTAAATGGAGCTTTCATGCGTGGTTTTCTATCGTTAGTATTGCCGTACCTCTTTGTTAACCTATCTGCTACAACCGTGTCCGCAGAGGACTGGTTATCAGTCCCTTCAGTATCTTCAGATCCCGAAATCCAAATCAAGAGTGAAGGGTATTCACAAGCTGCTTCCAGTGAGCAGTTGATCAGCTGGATGTCAACAGCGCCCCTGCATGGTATTGAATTTCCACAGAGTCAGTGGTTGCAGCTGGCGATTGATCCCTCCGAGCAGAATGTTCGAAAAGTCGCTTACGAATTTGCGGCTTATCTGGATACCGGGCGACTGGACAGAAGGGTTTATCAGCCGGGGTGGAGAATTGCAGACACAGCTACTTTGCCTGTATTGCAGGAGCATATGGACTCTAACTCGCTTGATATGATTGAGCCCAGGCTGCCGCAATATGAGTTGTTGATGAGAGCGCTACAACGGTTTTATACCTATCTGGAGACGGCTGCTGATCACTTTCCGTCCAGTATGGTGCTGCAAGAAGGGGATCGGCATCCTTCCATTTTGATTCTGAACCAATGGTTATTTGATCTGGATCTGGCTGATCGTCTGCCGACAGGGCATTACAGTCGATCCCACATGTCAGTGGTCAAGACATTACAGAAGCAGTATCGAATTCGTGCAGACGGATATGTAGGTGAGCGCACTCGTCAGGCTCTGATTGCATTAACCCTTCAGAGAATCAAAGTCCTGAAGGTGAATATGGAGCGAATGAGGTGGATGCCCAGATCCTTGCCTTATCCTCATGTGCTGGTGGATATTGCCGGTTTTAATGTGGCCTGGGTGACGAGTCAAAGAAAACAGAGGCTTTATCGCGCCATTGTTGGCAAGCCTTCTCGCCAGACTCCGATTTTTCAGGAAAGTATAGAGAGTATTACAGTGAATCCATACTGGCGGGTACCTAGCTCTATTTCCTCGACTTCGATATTGAGGAGGGCTCAGAAAGATCCTGCATTCCTGAAACGTGAGGGTTTTTCTGTGTATGAAAGTTGGAAGTCAACTGCAAGAGAGCTGGATCCTGACACGATTAACTGGAAAAAATACAATCGCAGAGTCTTTCCCTATCGTCTGGAGCAGAAGCCGGGGAAGGTGAATCCACTGGGCAAATATAAGCTCGACTCTCCCAATGCCTACAGTATTTACCTGCATGATACTGACAAGCCGGATCTTTTTAAGGAATCTGTCAGAGCCTTCAGTTCCGGTTGCACCCGGGTTGAAAATATTGAACATTTAATTGGCAATATTCTTAAAAGCCAGGGAATGGAAAATGAAGCAAGGACTTTGCAAGCCTCTTCGGAGACGGGCAAGTTAAAACTCAGAAAGCCTGTTCCACTCTATTTTGTTTACTTCACTGCCTGGCCAGACAGTCATGGTCGTGTCCGCTTCAGGCAGGATATCTACAATCTGGATGATGCATTACTGTCCGGACTGTAATTGCAACCACTGGAGACGTTCGAATTTTCTTCGCCACGAGCATTTGAAGTTGGTATCCTGAAGGGATTGATTGGAATATCTCCATGGATTAACACTCTGCTGCGCAGGGTGTTTTAGCTGACAAGAGTTTTCGGATGACTGCCAAGACAGCTGTTGTATCTTCTATACCTCAGACCCATCGTCAGGAATTGATTGTTGATTTGATTCGTCAGCATGGCTTTATGACGACCGATGAATTGGTGCAACACTTTAAAGTGGCTGCCCAAACGATTCGCAGAGATTTGAATGAGCTGGACAAAAAGAACCTGATCTCAAGGCATCACGGTGGTGCAGGTATGCCGTCCAGTAGTACAGTCAACACGGCTTATTCAGAGCGCAAGATGAGCCTGAGTGAAGAAAAGGCTTGTATTGCTGCCGAGCTGGTAAAAAGAATCCCCGATGGTGCATCACTGTTTATCAATATCGGTACTTCAACTGAAGCTGTGGCCAGGGCATTGTTGAATCACAAGGCGTTAAGAGTCGTTACCAATAACCTTCATGTGGCGTCAATTTTGCTACAGCGCGAAGACTTTACCGTTGTCATTGCAGGGGGGGAAGTCCGTAATCGTGATGGCGGTATTGTCGGTCAGGCAACCCGGGATTTTATTGAGCAATTCAGAGTGGATTATGCCGTCATGGGCATCAGTGGCATCGATATGGACGGTGCCCTGATGGACTTCGATTACCATGAAGTCAGGGTCGCTCAGGCCATGATTGGTAATGCCAAACACTGTTTCCTGGCAGCGGATCACAGTAAATATGGTCGCAGTGCTATGGTCAGGCTGGGTCATCTTGAGCAGATTGATGTCCTGTTCACGGATGTTGAGCCACCTGAGCCGCTTAAAGAGGTTATGGCAAATTGCGCGATAGAGATGGTAATTTGCGAATAACGGATCACTGTCGCTCATAAAAAGTGCTTTTACTCAAAAAAAGGTTAATGGTTAAAGAGAACCAAAAAGCACTTGTAGCCATACCAGATTAAATTTTCATCCGTTAAAGGACTTTCAACCATATACTAACCAGAATCCGGCGGACTTTCAGGTGAAGAAGAACAAGCTCTTATCTCAGGGATTAAAGTCCGCTAGCTTATATGCTATCGCTATTTATGAAGTTGACGCGAGCTTGAAACAACAAATTTAACATATACAAAGGATTAAGGTCTGGACCCTCCGGGTGCTGGATAGATGTGACGTTACCAGCTTCTATCAAGAAATGAACAAGTGATTCCTCTCGCTGGGTTGTCCTTTCCTTGAGGGGAGTCCTACACATAGGACATACATCACCATGCTCTAGCCAGGTTACCAGGCAGGATGTGTGAAAATTGTGGGCGCATTTGGTAACCGATACTTCTTTTTCTGCAAAACTAAAATAACAAACAGGACATTCGTCCTCTTTCATATATTCAGTAGCGGGCCAGTAATATTGGTCAGAAGGGCTCGTGATTACGTTCATAATATTTACTCCTGTTTACTTGGCTTATATTTTTTAGACCTGCGTTATCTCTTTTAGTTCCCTGGTCCTCTGCATTTTTGGTGGTTATTGAAAAGCGGTAACGATGTAATCGGAGTTGCAACGTCAATCGTGTTTTCCAACTCCCGTAATAAGCATGAAGTTATGAGCTTTAAGACAAGCAAGGAGAGGCATGGCCTCTCCTTTTTTTATGGGTGTCATTACAATCTGACAGTGTTGAAATGATGAACTCTCATCACTGGAGTCATAACAGCCCGATGATAGTTCACCGGGCTTGATGATTAATTTTCCTGTGATGCAGAGACAGCAGGTTGCTCATCTTCAGTTGGTTTGCTTTCGGTCTGCAGGGCTGTTGAAGCCTGCTGTTGCTCCTGACGACGCTTCATGCGAGGGTCGTTGTGAGCCCTGCTGCGTCTGCGGCGGGGGGCAGGTTCTTCTTTCTTGCTGAACTCAACAACATTTGATGTTGGCTCGGCTGCATCTTCGGGTTCGGCAGCTTTGCTTGCCTCCTGCTTTTGAGGTGCTGCTTCAGCAACCGGTGCCGCAGTGGCTTCCCTGCTGCTCTCAATTGCTGGAGCTGCGGGCTTGGCAGGTTCTTCTGCTTTTGCGACTGTGGGCTCAATGCTTTGCTGAACCGGAACATTTGGCTGCTGAAGAGGGGATGCTTCCCTGTGGCTGCTGGCAGCGACTGCCTTGGCCATTTCAGTCATGCGAGGCGCTGCAGTTTCAGGTGCCTCAATAACTGGTGGGTTAGCAGGTCGGGTATCTTCAGCCTGAGGCTTCTGCCCGTTGGCAGGAGCTGCCTTGCTAACCGCTTCCTCAGCCTGTCTTGTTGCTGGCGTTTCGGCAATAGCATCGACCCTTTCTGGCTGGTGGGATGCTTTCTGTTCAGATTCTCTGGCAGCCATCTTTTCAGTCGGTGCTTTCAGTAGGGCTTCTACTTCCTGAGAGGCCCTTAGGTCCTGCTGAAGAGCCGGTTTAGCACTCTGTTTTTGAGAGGTCTGTTCTACAGGTTCTTTTACAGCTGCACTCGTTCTGGTGGCAGCAGGTTGCGATGGTACTTCCGTCTTGCCTTCTTCAGGCTGAGACAGAGAGGGTAGTGAGGGCTGTTCCAGTTGGCTACGATCTCTCTGGGAGGGACGGTTGTTTCTTCTGCGATGTGCAGAGCCGGGACGACGACGGCGACGGTTATCTTCCTGCTGCTCGGAAATGGCCTGATCCTGATGTTTCTGATCTGTCAGAGGCTCACGGCGATCTCTTCTTTCCTGTTGCTGGCGACGAGAGCTGCGCACCTCCGGCTGCTGGCGAGCAACGCGTTCCTGACGGGGCGAGTTGTCTCTTCTCTCGTCCTGTTGGCGACTACTGCGACGGCGCTCATTCCGAGCCTGACGATCATCAGCCTGCTCTTTGCGGTGCGGTGGCTTGTTGCGTTGCTGGCGTTGGCCACGATGATCTCGCTGCTGAGAGTCGCGCTGTTGATTATTGCGATCTCTTGGCTGGCGCTGCTGAGGAGCAGGCTTTTGGGTTTCAGCCTGGGTAGGCTTTTGTGAGGCTTCTTCGGCCGTAAAAAGACCACCAATTGCTTTGACAAAAGACTTCAGCAGGCCTTGTTTTTCAGCCAGAGCGGGTGCGGGTTGAGATGGAGCTACGTTTTTAACCGCCGCTTCCTGACGTGGAGTTGCCCTGGTCTGTGAAGAGGTTACTTTTTCTTCCTGTGGCTCGTCGGCAGTGATGATTTCGTAGCTGCTCTCGGAGCCTTCCAGCACGTGATCATCTCTCAGACGCTGTACGTCGTAATGCGGTGTTTCCAGGTTTGGATTGGGAATCGCAACAATGCGAATCTTGTGACGCTTCTCAATCTTGGCGATGGTCTGGCGTTTCTCATTCAACAGGAAGGCAGCAACAGCGACCGGCACCTGGGCACGGATTTCAGAAGTCTTGTCTTTGAGAGCTTCTTCTTCCATCAGGCGCAGGATTGACAGGGCCAGGGATTCAATATCACGGATAGTGCCCTGGCCAGAGCATCTTGGGCAGACCACACCGCTGGTTTCACCCAGTGACGGGCGCAGACGCTGGCGAGACATTTCCAGCAGTCCGAAAAGAGAAATACGTCCGGTCTGCACGCGTGCGCGATCCATGGAGAGTGCCTGACGAATGCGATTCTCGACTTCACGCTGATTGCGGTTGTGGCTCATGTCGATGAAGTCGATCACGATCAGCCCGCCGATATCACGGAGCCTGAGCTGACGGGCGATTTCATCGGCCGCTTCCAGGTTGGTGTTGAGTGCCGTTTCTTCAATATCGCCACCACGGGTTGCCCGGGCGGAGTTAATATCTATGGAAACCAGGGCTTCAGTGGGGTCAATGACAATGGAACCACCCGAAGGCAGCTCAACTTCACGCTGAAAAGCTGTTTCGATCTGAGATTCGATCTGGAAGCGGTTGAACAGCGGGATGCTGTCTTTGTATAGCTTGACCTTGTGCTGGTACTGGGGCATAACCTGCGTGATGAAATCCACTGCTTCGTCAAATACGCTGGATTTGTCGATCAGAACTTCGCCAATGTCCTGACGCAGATAGTCCCTGATTGCCCGGATAATGACGTTGCTTTCCTGGTAAATCAGCATAGGTGCTGGCTTTTGTGCCGCATCCTTGATGGAACTCCAGAGTTGAAGCAGGTAATCGAGGTCCCACTGCAGTTCATCTCCGGAGCAACCGAGACCTGCTGTGCGGACAATAACACCCATTTCGGAAGGGATCTTGAGGTTGCTCAGGATTTCACGGAGTTCAGCCCGTTCATTACCCTCGATGCGACGCGAAATGCCGCCGGCTCTTGGGTTGTTGGGCATCAGAACCAGATAACGACCGGCCAGACTGACCAGCGTCGTGAGAGCAGCGCCCTTATTGCCGCGCTCTTCCTTATCTACCTGAACAATGACTTCCTGCCCCTCTTTGATAACGTCCCTGATGTTGGGGCGACCACCTTGATGAGGGGAGCTGAAGTATTCCCTGGAGATCTCCTTAAGGGGGAGGAATCCGTGACGTTCAGCACCAAAATCGACAAAAGCTGCTTCCAGGCTGGGTTCAACCCGGGTGATTTTTCCTTTGTAGATGTTGGCTTTTTTCTGTTTACGAGCGCCGGACTCGATGTCCAGATCGTAAAGGCGCTGGCCATCAACCAGCGCGACGCGCAACTCTTCAGACTGAGTTGCGTTGATTAACATTCTCTTCATAGAGTACCGAATACATTAAGAGGCTATCCTCTCAAGCCGGCACTGCCCGTTTTCTTGTCTTCCGGTCCGTCACTGATGCGGAACTGCCGGTTTATAATCTGTGCTATCAGGGTTACTTCCCAGTACTTCTTTAACCAGCTTTGTAACTATTTAGCATCAAACCGGTGACCAGGTCTTAATTCAGACGGGTCACCCTGGGCGGGGAAATTCAGTTTTACCGGGAATTTTCGGCGTTTATCGATAGCGATTGGCTCGATAAAAAAGTAGGCCGATTATAATGTCAATCTTCCCGGAGTTCTCCTCACGCCCGGAATCCGGGGGTGCACTGCTTGACAGAGAGTAGCGCTGTTTATCTTACACGGCTGGGCCGTGATGGTGTTTCATCTGTCCTGAGTGTCATCGGCTCTGGTTCAAGTGGCTTTATGGCTCTTTCGTACTTGCCAATTCCGCTGTCGGCCGCTCTCAGGATTCGTAAATCGAACTGCCTACTCGTATATGCATAAGGCAGTGCAACAACTATACCAGTAATCTGTAAGTGCTTCAAATGACGGAAAGCTGATACTATAGCGCAATGGATAGACATCAGAACGACTCCCGGCAAGCCGGAGAACCCCGCCCAGCGGTAAAAATGATCAATATTGACAGCGAAGATGCCGGGCAACGGGTCGATAATTATCTGGTACGGATTCTCAAAGGTGTGCCCAAAACCCGGGTTTACAGAATCATCCGTAAAGGTGAAGTACGAGTAAACAAAAAGCGCGTAACTGCAGATTACCGGCTTCAGGATGGAGATCTGTTAAGGGTTCCACCTGTCAGGATTTCTGAAAAGGCTCCCATGGCAACGCCTGGGGCTGTTATTATCCAGAAGCTGGAAGATGCCATCCTCTATGAAGACAAATCTCTGATTATCATCAATAAGCCAGCCGGTATTGCTGTTCATGGTGGCAGTGGTATCTCCTATGGCGTTATTGAGACTTTGAGAAACATCCGTCCTCAGGATCGAAGTTTGGAACTGGTGCATCGTTTGGACCGGGATACCTCGGGCTGCCTGATGATTGCCAGAAAGCGAAGCATGCTTCGTTATCTTCATGCTCAGCTGAAGGAAGATAAAATCAGTAAAATCTACAACGCCCTCGTCCTGGGTCGCTGGCCGAGCAGGAAAGTTCTTGTGAATGCCCCTTTGCTGAAAAATACCCTTCGATCCGGAGAGCGGATGGTGACGGTGGATTTAGAGGGTAAGCGTTCAAAAACCCTTTATCAGGTGCTTGAGAGATTCAGTTGCGCCAATGAAGCAGCCACTCTGGTAGAGGCCAGTCCGGTTACCGGTAGAACGCACCAGATCAGGGTGCATTGTCTGCACGCCGGGTACCCGATTCTTGGAGATGATAAATACACGCCAGATGAAGATAATAAACGATTCAGGCAGTTCGGGTTGAAGCGACTGTTTCTTCATGCCGCCAAACTAAAGCTGGTTCTGCCGGATGGCCAGTCTTTGACAATTGATGCCCCTTTGCCGGAAGATCTTGAGGATGTACTTGAGACGATCAGGAATTAATATTTTTTTGGATATTGATGGCGTCTTTTTTTTTGTGTTACAGACATCTGGACAAGCAGTAGAAGATTGATCAGGTATGAAGGAAAGAAAAGAGTATTCACTGGTTGTATTTGACTGGGATGGAACCTTAATTGATTCTGTGCCCAATATCGTAACCGCCCTGGTCAGGGCGGCAGAGAACATGGTGTTGCCTGTTCTTTCAAATGAGACTTATAAAAGCATAATTGGACTGAGCCTGGGGGAGGCGGTTGCAAGACTCTATCCTGAGCTGGATGACGGGCAGGTCGCCGCTTATCGTGAAGCGTACCGGTTCTTTCATCTTAAGCTGGAGCAGAAGCCATCCCGTCCTTTCCCCGGGGTTACCCGGGGGTTGGAGCATCTGAAAGGTACGAGGATCAAAATGGCGGTGGCTACGGGTAAAAAAAGAGCGGGCCTGGAGCGCTCAATGACCGCTAACGGTTACCAGTCATTCTTCGAGGCCAGTCGGACAGCCGATGATGCCCATTCCAAACCTCATCCGATGATGCTTGAACAGTTGCTTGCTGAGTTCGGTGTAACTGCAGATCAGGCGCTTATGGTTGGAGATTCCGGGTTTGATATGGCCATGGCTGCCAATGCTGGTATGGATAGTGTGGCAGTCACTTATGGCGCTCGGGATGAAAGCAAGCTGAAAGAGTATGATCCGGTGTATACGGTGGACTCTTTTGATGATTTGATTGATTGGCTGGGCAAACACTGACAGTCATAGAAAAAGAACTTTTTTTGTGCTCCGTTCGAATAAGGGACAGAGAAGTTTGTTGAAAATAGCGGGAGTGAGTTGAGTGAGTAGTTCATGGAATGAGAGTGATGACTATGAACAGTCAGGTGATAAAGAAGGGCGTGCCTGGAAGCTGGTTGAGAACCTGGCCCAGGGTGCTTTGAAAGAGCAGCGTCGTGCACGTCGCTGGGGGATTTTCTTCAAGCTTCTGACTTTTATCTGGTTGTTTGTATCCGTTGGTGTTTTCTACAACGCCATGCATGTAGATCTTTCTGGTGCTCCAGCCAGTGCATCCCATACTGCCCTTGTAGAGTTGGACGGTGTTATCGGAACCGATGATGTCAATGCCGACTCTGTGGTTACCGGGCTGCGTGCAGCCTTTGAAGATAAAGGTACCAAGGGGGTTATTCTTCGTATTAACAGCCCCGGTGGCAGCCCGGTTCAGTCTGGCTATATCTATGACGAGATCAGGCGGCTGAGAGGCTTGTATCCTAAGACTCCCCTCTACGCAGTAGTCATGGATATCGGTGCTTCTGGTGGCTACTACGTGGCGGCGGCGGCAGATAAGATTTATGCAGATAAAGCCAGTCTGGTCGGTTCCATTGGAGTGATTTCTTCCGGTTTTGGCTTTGTCGAGGCTATGAAAAAGCTGGGCGTGACCCGCCGTAACTATACGGCAGGTGAGTTCAAAGCCTTCAATGACCCCTTTCAGCCCGAGGACTTTGAAGCGACTCAGCGCTGGCAGCAGTCTCTGGATACGATCCACAATCAATTTATTAATGTCGTAAAACAGGGGCGTGGTGATCGTCTGTCTGATAATAAAGATATCTTTTCCGGCATGGTCTGGACAGGAGAACAGGCAATAAAACTGGGTTTGCTGGATGGTCTGGGTAGTGCCGGTTATGTAGCACGCGAAGTAATTGGTGAAGAAGAAATTGTCGACTTTTCTCTGCGTTTGACTCCTTTCGAGCGTTTTGCGAGAGATTTTGGTGCCGGGGTTGCTTCGACTGCGGTTAAGGTGCTTGGGTTGAACTCCTTATCGTTGCAGTGATGTTTTTTGAGTAAGACCCATCGTGCTTTCTAACTCCCGGGATGAGCATGGATATTTGAGCCTTAAAGCAAGGCGACGATCGCCAACGCAGGATTAAGGCTCAAATCTTCAGTGCAATAGGGAATTAGAAAGTTCGATTGGTATAATTAAACCTGGAAAGGCCAGCGATTTGCTGGCCTTGTTTGTTGCAGATCCAGTTGAGATCAGCTTTTCCAGCGTACAACGGAACCTCTGTCTTCTGGTCGTTTTTCAGTCTCTCTTTGAAGTTCCACTCACCCTGAATCCAGTCGTCACCCATGTCTACAGGATTGAATCAATTAGGCTGCTTGCCCACACTCCTCAGCAATTTAGTGACTCGTACTGTTTTGTCCTTACTGGTGGTCACCACATGGCGTTGATCGGCGCTGAAGGTGGCTGATGTGATTGGCCCCTCATGGGAAATGGTGGCTTTTTTTACCCATGATCCGTCGGCCATCTTGCCATAGACTATTGCTGTGTGATCGTCACTGGCCGTTACCACATGGTTCCCATCAGCGCTGATGTTGGCTGATATGACCTTGTCATTATGGGAAATGGTGACTTTTTCTGTCCATGATTCATCGGCCCCCAGCTCATAAATTTTCGCCGTGCGATCGTCACTGGTGGTCACCAGATGGCGGCCATTGGCGCTGAAAGCGGCTGAACTGATTCGACCCTCATGGGTAATGGTGACTCTTTCCACCCATGAGCCGTCGGCCATCTTGTCATAGACTTTGGCCGTGTGATCGTCACAGATGGTCACTAAGTGACAACCATCAGCGCTGAAGGTGGCTGATCTGACCTTGTCTTTATGGAAAATAGTGGCTTTTTCTACCCATGATCCATCGGTCTCCCTTCCATAAATTTTTGCAGTGTGATCGTCACTGGCGGTTGCCAGATGACGACCATCGGCGCTGAAGGTGGCTGAGTTGATCTTATCATTATGGGAAACGATGGTTTTTGCTTTCCATGATCCATCGATACCCCAGTCGTAGATTTTCGCTCTGTAGTCGTTACTGATGGTCACCAGGTGGTGGCCCTTGATGCTGAAGCTGGCTGAGTTGACAGGACCTTTATTAGAAATGGTGGTTTTTTCTACCCATGATCCATCGCCGTTCCGGCCAAGGATTGTCGCAGTGCCATTGTCCTTGATATCAATTACATAGAGGCCTTGCTCGCTATAGAGCGTTGAGCGGCTCCAACCAGTCACGGCGACGGTGTCTTCTTCTATCCATGATCCACTGGCCCCCCGGGTATACATTCTCAACCTGTTATCGCCACTGAGGATTATCAAATGGCGACCATCGTCAGTAAAGCTGGCTGACTTCATGGGAGCATTATGCAAAATGGTATCTTCTTTGACCCATAATCCATTGAGTTTCTGATAGATTTTCGCCGTGTTATCGCTACTGAAGGTCACTACACGACAGCCATCGGAACTAAAGATAGTTGGTTTGTCCAAACCATTATTGGAAATGGTGGTTTTTTCTACCCATGATCCCCCAGCTTTATGGCTGTGGATTTTCACCGTATGATCGTCACTGGTGGTTACGACATGTTGGTTGTCGGCGCTGAAGGTGGCTGAGTTGACCTTATCAGTATGGTAAATGGTGGTTTTTTCTTCCCATGATCCATCGACGTTCTGGCCATAGATTTTCGCCGTGTGATCGTCACTGGCGGTCACCAGATGGCTTCCATCGGGGCTGAGCTCAGCTGACCTGATATTGCCAGTATGGTGAATGGTGGTTTTTTCTTGCCATGATCCATCGACCTCCTGGCCAAGGATTTTCACACTGTGATCGTCGCTGATGGTCACGACCTTGCTGCCATCGTCGCTGAATCTGGCTGATTTGATACGGCCACTATGGGAAATGGTGAGTTTTTCTTCCAGTGTTCCATCCTCTCCCAGAGCATAGATTTTCACCCTATGATCGTCACCAACGGTTATCATATGGCGGCCATCGGCGCTTAAGGACGCTGAGTTGATGCTGCTGTTATGGGAAATGCTGGTTGTCTCTAATTTAAATGTTTTACATTGAGACATCACTTTACTGACAGTGAAAAAGAACAGAGCAGGAAAATAAACACTCTCCCGGCGTTTCATGACTGAATCGATTAACGCCTCATCATCGGTAAAGCGCTGCAACCATTCAGTGAGCTGCTTGTCATCTTTGTTACTGAGTATTGTCTTTAATTGAGCCTGGTGTGAAGAGGGAAACCGGCCATACCAATTCTTTGCCAGAGTATCGCCTTGTTTGGTAGCACCCTGAAAAAGGCGAGATGCCCTTTCTAAGCTGCTAACAGATCGGAGATCCAGAAATTTAAAAATTTCCGATTGTGCCAAGGGGGGCAAATTTGCCAATGAATGTTGTGGCTTATCAGGTGCCGTTACATGCTTCCCCGAACTGACTCTGGTCGTTGTCTCTGACTGAGATTGCTTTGGTTCTGACAGGCCAACAATGCCGTAATTATCATTTATGCGAGTCATACTTGCACCCTCCCTGGATAGATATTTTCCTGCAATCAAGAATGATATTCGGAGTTGATTTAATAGATTAGAGTCTTTTTTGGGACAATAGTTCAAAAAATAGAACCACATGCGAAGTGGGTGGTATGCTGATTTGCCATTAAGAATGAGTATTGATTAATGATTCTTATCGAATGAGCGTAAAACCCCTTACTTTGAGGACGGGGATGAAAGCTCGGCTTGCAGAGCAAGCCCCTTGTGCTACTTTACTATCCGTTAGGTGTTTTTAGCGATTACGCTACCTGACAGGAAAAGTAAAATACCTTCCGCTTTCTGCCCGTGTTTGTTAACAATCCGAAAGGTAGAGCAGATTGTCGAATAAGGTGTATGCCGCTATTGGGTAAGGTATACACTGCGGTCGGGCATGACCGTCTAGCTGTAGGAATCCCCGTCGTTCAGAGGGTGTCGCAAAACTCTCTCCGGCGTGGGAACGCGTTGACTCCCTTCATTGTCGGCTTCATTCTCGTCATTCCCGGCTTCATTCTCGTCATTCCCGGCTTCATTCTCGTCATTCCCGGCTTCATTCTCGTCATTCCCGGCTTCATTCTCGTCATTCCCGGCTTCATTCTCGTCATTCCCGCGAAGGCGGGAATCCACACTGACTCTCCACCAGAACCATACTGCCCGGTGTCCCCCTGGCCTTGTCA
Organism: Endozoicomonas sp. ALD068; assembly: GCF_049310145.1. Taxonomy (NCBI): domain Bacteria; kingdom Pseudomonadati; phylum Pseudomonadota; class Gammaproteobacteria; order Oceanospirillales; family Endozoicomonadaceae; genus Endozoicomonas; species Endozoicomonas sp. ALD068. The sequence continues at coordinate 2,662,656 of NZ_JBLYNU010000004.1, read as the reverse complement.
TCCCCGAGAAGGCAGAGATCCATCGTTGGCGCTGGATTCCCGCCTTCGCGGGAATGACGACTTCAGAGCGTGAGAACGAGCTGTTGAAGTTTTGCGACACCCTCTTCACGGCGGGGAGGATGTCAAGCTGATGTTTAAAGGTCAGAATGTGTCTTTGTCATTGAGTGCTTGAGAAATTAAGGCTGAAATGGATTTCTGTAAAAAAAAGCCAGCGATTTGCTGGCCTTTTTCATGCTGTGTCTGATGGGCAATTAGAAGTAGTAACGCGCCTGCAGAGACAGGGTGTTGTCACCCTCTTTCTTGCCAGCATCATTTTTGCTGTCATCGATGGCGTATTCAACGGCAAACTGCATTGGGCCAGTTTCATAAATGGCGCCAATCATGGTTTCTTTCAGAGTATTCTTAAACTGGTCATCGTTTGCTGAACTGTCGTCTTTCAGCTCATTATAACCTGCTTCCAGAGAGAAACCCTGCAGAACATTGTTCATAGCCAGTCGACCGTAAAGTTCAATACCTTTGGACTTGGCGTTCAGCTCGTCGCCGAGTTGAGTTTTATTTGTCAGCTCGCCGTACATGGCAGCCAGGTACAGTCTTTCGTTTTCAAATCTCAGACCGGCAGTGGCGGACTTGGACTTTTCCTTACCTTCATAGCCCGCTGCTTCCTCATATTTCGTTTCAGAATAAGAGGCACCCAGAGAGAGGCCTATGGCCAGATCATAGCTGGCAGAGATGCCATAACCATAATCACGCTGAGCACCTGATACCGAGTGATCTTCCATTTGGTATTGAAGACCGATGTTTAGACCGCCGAAGCTGTTACGGTACTGGATAACATCATCGGCTCGGGCAGTACCGTCTAAGTCGCCGCCGTTGCGACCGTCATAGATACCCAGAGCGCTACCACCACCGATGGCATACATGTCTGTCCAGCCGGAAACGTCATAAGTTACGCTCCAGTTTTTACCGGCAGCGAATGCACCCATTTCTTCATGGCTCAGGCCAACATAGCCCAGACGGTTAAAGAAGGTGTCTTTCTTCTCACCATTTTCGTATTCATCTTGAGCGCGGAAGCCCCACTCTGCAACACCCTGGCCGGTCCATCCACTGTCAAACTTGTGCGCGAATTTAAAATTAATACGAGCGCTGTCGTTATTCAGGGTGTTTTCGCCATCATTATTTTTGGCAACAACACCAACACGGCCACCAATACTCAGGCTGCTTGTGCCGTCGTCAAAAACGTTTACTGCCATTGCTGGACCTGCCACTGCGGTGGCTACTGCTGCGGCCAGAATCTTTTTGTGCATGGTTACGTATCCCAACTGATTGTGTGTTTAATGTTGAGCCAAGATTGTTATGTAGTTGTACTAACGGGTCACGTTGAAAGCATCAATGGTTATATCGAAATCGCGAATGTGCTAGTTGGCCGCTTAGTGTGTAAATTACTTATTGGTGAGTTCAATGGGCTGAGTGATTTCTTTCACTGGCTGAGAGGAGTTGGGGTGGGTAATCTAATCGTCATGAATCGTCTACTCCGGTTCATGTGTTGTGTGTATTTGCCGGCATCAACCCAGAGTCATTGATGCCGGCTTTTTTGTTTTCAGGGTTTATTGTCTTTAAAGTGTTTCCGGCATAATAGGGTTGCTGAAAGGGTTTTGTCTTCTCCTCTTTATTAAAAGAGGCTAAAACAAAGTGCTTTCATAGAGCGTAAAAACAGTTTGTTTCAGTGCATCGAATGAGTCGTCCGTCAGGCTGCCAGGCAACCTTTTTTGCGATATGGGCATTTCAATGTCTAACAGAGAGAGTTGTGCTCATGGCCAGTAATCGGCTGAAAATGAGTTTGCTGCCCGCTTTACAGGCAATTCTGGATACCGGAAGTGTAACCCGCGCAGCAGATCAGATGCATGTGACCCAATCCACTATGAGCAGGACTTTGTCACAGCTGCGAGAAGCCTTGAATGACCCCATTCTGGTCAGGGAAGGCAATCATATTTTTCTTTCCGAAAAAGCGCGTCAGATTCAGCCGCTGGTTTCAAAACTGATGGCAGACTCTGAGACCCTGTTTGAGAATCAGAGCTTTGACCCTGCAACCAGTGAACATCATTTCCGGATAGGGACAAGTTCGGTTGTTCTTGATAATTTTCTCATTCAGGCTTTGATTGAGCTTAAGCAGGTTGCGCCTGGTATCAGCAGTTCGGTGTCGCTGCCGAATGAGGAAACAATTTACTCAATGGAGTCGGGCGAGTTAGATCTCGGGGCCATTGTTGCTTTTCCTGATACCACTGAGAATCTCTGCAAAGAAGTGATTGCCTCAGCGTCGTTTAATGTTCTGATGCGCAAGGGGCATCCGATGAGTGGTCGGGACACACTCGATCTGACCGAGATGGACCAGTATCCTTTTGTTGTAACCCAGGCGGTGATTGCCGCCAGTCCGTATATTAATGGATTGCGTGAACAGTATGCCTTTTTACAGAACCCCTGGCTGAAGCTGCCAAGCCTCGAAGCTGCCTTGAAGGCGATTCGATCCAATGACGCATTTACCATTGTCACCAATGTAGAGTACCTGGCAATGGACCTGTTTGAGGATTATGTTCTCCTTCCTATTTTGTCAGATTCTCCACCCCTGACATTTGAACTGGTGTGGCCAGAGCATTGGCAGTTTAACCAGGCGCATCAGTGGATGAGAAGCTTTCTGTTAAGTAAATTCCAGGAATTTTTCAAACCGGTCGAAAGACTTTGAGCTGGTGAACCAGGGCTTATTTGCCCCGGTTTTTACGGTTATCGTTGATAATGAAGCCCGCTACCGCACAACCAAAAATAAGTGTGGCTGCAACCACCAATAATCCTGCGACCACGACCGTGTCCATATACATAATTGATTCTCCTGAGTTTTTGTTTTCCACAGGATAGAGCGGGGAATGGCGCAGGGTATTGATCCGGGTCAACTTTTTTCTTGATTGTTAAATTCTTAACTAATGACTAAGCAGAGGATTGATGCCTTCGTTGATCAGCATGTGGTTTAGTTGAATCAGGGGTAAGCCAATCAGGCTGTTTGGGTCATTCCCCTCCATTCTGGAAAAAAGGCTGATGCCCAGTCCCTCACACTTAAAGCTGCCTGCGCAATCCAGTGGTTTTTCCTTCTTTATATAGTTCTCAACTTCGACCCTTTTCAGGGTTCTGAAATGAACGGTGTAAGGCACTACAGCAAGCTGATATCGGTCAGTTTGGGTGTTGAGTAGGCAAAGGCTGGTGTAGAAGGTCACTGACTGGCCGTTGCACTTCAGCAGTTGCTCTATGGCTTGCTGTTCGGTTCCGGGCTTTCCAAGAGTGATATTGTTGAGTTGTGCTGCCTGGTCTGAAGCGATAATCAGATGCTCGGGATAGTGAGCTTTGAGCGTATCGGCTTTTTTCCTGGCAAGTCGTTGGGTCAGCATTTCTGCGGATTCGCCTGCAACGGGTGTTTCATCAATATCAGGTGAGTGACATTCAAACGCGAGGTCAAGCCTTGCCAATAAGGATTTTCGATAGGGAGAGCTGGAAGCCAGAATGATTTTCATAAATTTTGGTTGTTCAGGTTGGAAAAGCTTTCATTGATAGAGGTTTTTGGCAGTCATTCCAAACGTTAAGGGATAACTACCCGGAAGGCCAGAATAAGACGTGTCAGAGGCGGAAATTACCTATTGTTTTTGTTGCTCTGGAGTCTGCTGGCCCCATGTCTGAGCCTTAAACAGTCTAAAGCGGTTAAACCCTTTGACAGAGACTTTTCTTGCCCCTATTATTGCGCGCTTATGACAACCAACCCGTGAGCTCATGGCTATCGGACAATTACCCAAAACCTTTGATCCGCGTAAATTCGCGCGTCAAGGCAGGCAGTTTCAAGGTTCGCTGGCGCTGAGTCAATTCGACCGGCTGGTAAGCAGTCTGGTTGATGACAGAGGCGAAGTCCAGGTTGACCTTCGCTTTTCATTGAGCGAAAACAACCGGGTTGTGCTGGAAGGGCATGTTGAGGCGGAACTGAGCATGATCTGCCAGCGCTGTCTGGATGTGGCCAAGCTATCGGTGCGAGCTGATCTCCATTTGATGGGGGTACTGACCGACGAGCAGGCCAAAGCCCTGCCGGAAGACTTTGAACCGCTAATGTACGGTGATGAGCCGGTAGAATTATTGCCTATTCTCGAGGAAGAGCTGATTCTGGCACTTCCGCTGGTGGCCTATCATCCGCCTGAAGACTGTTCAGCTCAGCAATATTACACCACTGAGTCTGAAGAAGAGGCTCAGGCTGCTGCCATTGAGGCAGATAAAGAACGCAGGAGCAGTAACCCTTTCAGCGTTCTGGCCAAATTGAAAAAAGATACTACGACCCAGGAGAGTTGACACATGGCTGTTCAGCAAAACCGTAAAACCCGTTCCAAGCGTAATATGCGCCGTTCCCACGACAGTCTGACTTCTGCTCAGCTGTCTGTAGAAGCAGCTTCCGGCGAAACTCATCGTCGTCACCATGTTTCTGCTGAAGGTTTCTACCGTGGCAAGAAAGTGGTTGAAAGCAGCGAAGATTAAGCCTCAGGCTGTTTGCCCAAAGGAGTGATACAGTGACTGTTTCGCTGTCTTTCAAAGGCATGAGATAAAATGACATCAGGTGCAAACGAAGATAGAACAATAACGGTTGCGCTTGATGTAATGAGCGGGGACGATAGTCCCCGTTCTCGTATCCAGGCGGCTGTCAGGTCGCTCAGGCATTATTCTTCTCTCCATCTTCTGCTTGTCGGCGATCGACAGCTCATGGAAGATTATATTTCCGATATCGAATTTTCTGATCAGTCACGTTATACCCTGATTCATGCCAATAAAACGGTAGCCATGCATGACAGGCCTTCGCTGGCACTTCGTGGAAAAAAAGATTCCTCTATGTGGAAGGTGCTTGAGACAGTCTCAAAAGGTGAGGCGCAAGCCTGTGTCAGTGCAGGTAATACCGGAGCGCTGATGGCTATGGGGCGCTATGTGCTTAAAACCTTTGCTGGTATTGATCGTCCGGCAATAGCGGCCAGTGTGCCTACCTCTAATGGCAGTGCTCTGCTAATGGATATGGGCGCGAATGTTGACTGCACTTCGATGCATCTCTACCAGTTTGCCATTATGGGGGCTCAGTTAGCCTCGTCAGTTTATGGTGTGGAGTCTCCGAAAGTAGCTTTGCTGAATATTGGTACTGAGGAAATGAAGGGGAACGAGCAGGTCAGGCTGGCTCATCATCTGCTGCTGGAAAAGCTTGAGGTACAGCAGGGGCTGGATTATATCGGTTTTGTTGAAGGGCATGATATTTTCAGTGGCCGGGCTGACGTGATTGTCTGTGATGGTTTTGTCGGTAATGTTGCCCTTAAAACCGGAGAGGGAGTTGCGAACCTGGTGCGTGATGGCCTGAGGGCTATTTTTCAGCGCTCTCTGTTAAACCGATGTCTTTATTTTTTAATATCACCCCTGCTGAAGGAATTTAATCGCAAGGTTGACCCGGTGTTGCATAACGGTGCCAGTTTGCTCGGTTTGCAGGGGGTTGTCATCAAAAGTCACGGTGGGGCCGATGAAGAGGGTTTCTATCGAGCGATTCTTCAGGCAGTAAAAGAAGCACAAAATGATGTTCCGGCAAGGATTGCCCGAGAGGTTGAAGAGCGGTTGCTCTGAGAGAGCCTGTTTGTCTGGCTACCCTTTTCGCTTGCTCAGCCTCCCGGAGCTGCTGGCAGAGACAGTCAGAGGGTTGTTATTTGTCAGGGGCTGCTGCTTTGTTGCTTTTGCCATGTTCTTCAGCTGGTGCTTTGTTCATCAGTGGTTCAATAATCCCCGTGAAACACAAAGCGGCCATGATTCCTCCGGTAATTGGGCCCAAAACATACACCGTCAAAAAGCCATAATGGTTATCGGGAAACGCCGCGCTCGCCCAGCCGGACATTGAGGCTAACAGACGAGGGGATAAATCTCTGGCCGGGTTGAGTCCTGCCTGGGTCAGTGGCGCAATAATTGAGATAATGGCGGCAACGGTTAAACCGATAAATAGCGGGGCCAGAGCCTGATCCGGCCGCCCTGTGTTGCAGGTTTCGGTAAGGGCGAGAATCATAAATACCAGAGTGAATGTGCCTGTACACTCAGCAAAAAAAGCATTGGTAGTGGAAACAGAGGCTGTTTCTCCGGCCATCGGGTTGGGGTAGTAGTCACCGAATATCATTGCACTGGCTATGGATGACTCGGAACCACGGACAATGTCATGGGCTAATTCATACTGCACGATTGAGCTGGAGAAAAGCTGGTAAAGCAGGGCGGCTGCCGCAAATGCTCCGGCAAACTGGGCAATCAGATAGCAGGGTAGTAAGGTCAAAGGCATCCGACGACTGATCACCATAGCAATACTCACTGCCGGATTGAGATGCGCGCAGGAAAGACGTCGGGTGGCGTAAATCGCCAGCATCACTGCCAGTCCCCAGACCATGGCCACCTGAAAGAGTCCGGCATGGGCAGAAAATAGCACCGTGACGGCCACTGAGCCGCAGCCAAATAACACAAGGATAAACGTGCCTATAAATTCTCCGGCAAAGCCTTTTAGATAGTTCATTTGAGTCATTCTCCTGATTTGAAGTCTGGTCATCCGGTGCGCAGGCGGGGAGATAAACTGTTTCTGAAGCAATTTACAGAATGTTATGATCCTGGTGGTGAGTTCCTCCGGGGTGTTATCGCTTCTCCCGGGTGTCTCGGCAGGTCTGCAAGGGGCAGGAAAAAAGGTAGTTCACAGGCTTGTTTCTCGCAACTGGTCTCTGCTCGTCCGCTTTGTTGCAGGCTATCGGCAAACATAGACATTGAGCTTAAAAGTCATGGATTAATTTCATAGCGTGCATGGCTGTTTCAGAAGTAAACATAAATTTACCAACCTGAGGTTCGACTTTTTCTATAATTGTCAGGATTTTCAGGAAGAACTGAATCGCCGGGAAGGGCGTGCTTCTTTCAAAGGTTGGCTATATCAGGATTAGACCCAAAGCAATGACGGATTTACTTGCATTTGTTTTTCCGGGGCAGGGATCCCAGTCGGTGGGCATGCTTGCTGACCATATCGACGACCCTGTTGTCGTGCAAACATTCACTGAGGCTGCTGGAGTGCTCGGGTTTGATGTGCTGAGGCTGATCAGTGAGGGGCCTGCAGAGGAACTCAACAAAACGGAGAATACCCAGCCAGCACTGCTCACTGCCAGTGTAGCTTTGTGGCGTCTCTGGCTTGAGAAGGGCGGTGAGCAGCCTGTCTTTATGGCGGGTCACAGTCTGGGGGAGTACTCGGCACTGGTCTGTTCGGGGGTAATGAAGTTTGCCGATGCCGTTCGGGTTGTTCGTCAGCGTGGTCTCTTTATGCAAGAGGCCGTTCCGACCGGTACGGGCGCCATGGCTGCCATCCTCGGACTTGAAGATCAGCAGGTGATTTCACTCTGTCAGAATGCTGCCCGGGGAAGTGTGGTCGAAGCGGTTAACTTTAATTCTCCGGGCCAGGTGGTTATTGCCGGTGAAAAAGAAGCAGTGGCCCGTGCAGTTGATCTGGCTAAGGAGGTGGGTGCCAGAAAGGCAATGCCTTTGCCTGTGAGCGTGCCCTCTCACTGCGCACTGATGAAGCCAGCGGCACAGAAGCTGGCTGTTGAGCTGGAGCTTGTTGAGTTGAGCCAACCTTCAATCGCTGTGATTCAGAATGTCACTGCAGAGCCTTGTTCAGAGCCGGATAAAATGCGTGAAAACCTGGTCAGGCAGCTCTATAGTCCTGTTCGTTGGGTGGAGACGATTCAGTATCTGAATGGAGCGGGAGTGGCTCGGTTTGTTGAGTGTGGTGCTGGCAAGGTGCTTGCTGGGCTTAACAAGCGGATTCTGCGCAGGTCACCTGTACTGACTCTTGAATCGGCATCCTCTTTCGATGATTTGCCAGGTCATTCTTGATTGTCATTTTCAGGTATGCGGTATCTGGCAGTTTGTCGGACTTGCATTACATTCAAGTCTGCAGGGCTGACTGGTACGCACTTCTGTGACTGATAGCTATAAGCGAAAAAAACGTGCTTATTTTAGGCGCTTGGAAGAAGTAGTTTCGCACTAGAACAACAGGATATAACTATGTCGAACCTTGAAGGCAAGGTGGCTCTGGTTACCGGCGCCAGTCGCGGAATTGGCAAGGCCATTGCCTTTGATCTGGGCCAGCAGGGGGCTGTAGTGGTAGGTACCGCTACTTCCGGCCCGGGTGCTGCAAGAATCACTGAAATGCTGCAGGCTGAGGGAATAAAGGGCTGCGGTATGGTCTTGAATGTCTCTGAGACTGGAAGCTGTACTGAAGTGGTAAAAGCAGTGACATCCGAATTTGGTGCCCCGCAAATTCTGGTTAATAATGCTGGCATTACTCGTGACAATATCCTGATGAGAATGAAGGATGATGAGTGGGACGATGTCGTCAATACTAACCTGAGCTCCATATACAGAATGAGTAAGGCGGTATTGAGAGGCATGACCAAAGCCCGTTGGGGTCGTATCATCAACATCAGTTCCGTGGTAGGTTCCATGGGCAATCAGGGGCAATCCAACTATGCGGCGGCCAAGGCCGGAATAGAAGGCTTCAGTCGCTCTCTGGCCAGAGAAATTGGCTCTCGCCAGATCTCCGTGAATACAGTAGCTCCGGGCTTTATTGATACCGATATGACCCGTGAGTTGCCGGAAGAGCAAAGAACCTTTTTGCAGTCCCAGGTGCCTATGGCTCGCCTTGGGCAGCCCGAAGAAATTTCCGGTGTGGTGGCTTTTCTGGCCAGTGACGCAGCCGGTTACATTACCGGAGAAACCATTCACGTGAATGGTGGGATGTACATGGGCTAGTGTTTGGTGTTATTTGCACTTGACTCGTGTCAAAAACCCCTCCGATAAAGATGAAATTTTCGGTAATATAACAGGCCTGTCCTTGAAATTACCGCAAGCGTTTATATATAGTAATTGACCGCAGACAGGGTGGCTTTGAATCGCCCTACTGCACCCGAATATCCATAGGAGCACAACCAGGTATGAGTACCATTGAAGAGCGCGTCAAAAAGATCGTTTGCGAACAGCTTGGCGTAAAAGCAGAGGAAGTCACCAACAGTGCGTCATTCGTAGAGGACCTCGGCGCGGACTCTCTGGACACTGTTGAGCTGGTAATGGCTCTGGAAGAAGAGTTTGAAACTGAGATTCCGGACGAGGAAGCTGAAAAGATCACTACGGTTCAGGAAGCCATTGATTACGTTGTCGCTCATTCCTGATTCTGTCCGGGTTGCATGCGAGTAAATGTGTCCTGAAAAAGCCGTACGCAATAAAATGCGTGCGGCTTTTGTGTTTTTACAGTGAGTAACCTGACTGGGATATAATGCCAATCGAACTTTCTAACTCCCTATTGCGCTGAAGATTTGAGCCTTAATCCTGCGTTGACGATCGTAGCCTTGTCTTGAGGCAAAAATCTCCGTGCTTATCACGGGAGTTAGAAAGCACGATTGGTATAAGCTACTCACACAAAGATAATGTCATCATTTTTACATAATCATTTAGCATGATTTTTTGTAAACCTGTGGCCTTAACTGGTTTATGACTCATGAAAGGGCTGAGCTCGATGATTAATTGTCAGCGCCCCCAATGCCCGGGTATAAAAAAAGAAAGTCAGAAGATCTGATGCAGGAGTGAATTGTTTTGTCGCACAGAAGGGTAGTGGTAACAGGGCTTGGAGCTTTATCTCCGGTAGGTCTGGGTGTTGATCAGAGCTGGCAGTCAGTGTTGGCTGGTCGCAGTGGTATTCATACCATCGATCATCTGGATACTGAGAAATTCAGCGTCAGTATCTGTGGTACAGTAAAAGGCTTTCGAGCAGGTGATCACTTCAACCCTAAAGATGCCCGAAAAATGGATGTCTTTATTCAGTACGCACTGGCGGCTTCTGTTGAAGCGATGAAAGATGCAGGGCTTGATGGCAGTGATTTGCTGAAAGGCGATAATGTTGGTCGCTATGGTGTTGTCATTGGTTCCGGTATTGGTGGTATCACTTCTATTGAACAGAGCTATGATACGCTTCAGAAGTCAGGCCCTCGTCGTATATCTCCCTTCTTCATACCAGCGGCTATTATCAATATGGCGGCGGGCTGGTTGTCCATGCACTACAACTTGCAAGGACCTAATTTTTCCACCTCCACTGCCTGTGCAACGGGTAGTCATGCCCTTGCTCTGGCTGCCAGAACCATTGCCTACGGTGATGCTGACATTATGGTCTCCGGTGGTGCTGAGAAAGCCTCTTCAGCACTGGGGATGGCTGGTTTTGCGGCGGCCAGAGCCCTGTCTACCAGGAATGACCAGCCTGAAGCGGCCAGCCGCCCATGGGATAAGGATCGCGATGGCTTTGTGCTGGGTGATGGTGCTGGTGTTGTGGTGTTGGAAGAATACGAACATGCTGTACGACGTGGAGCCACTATTTATGCTGAGCTCAGTGGCGTAGGAATGAGTGGTGATGCTTACCACATGACATCACCACCTGAAGATGGTCGTGGAGCCGCCAGGGCCATGCAATCAGCATTGGATGATGCCGGCCTCAAGGCAGAACAGGTGGCCTATATTAATGCCCATGGTACCTCCACGCCTGCCGGTGATATCGCTGAAACCAGGGCAGTGCACACTGTTTTTGGTCAGGCTGCCAGGCAGGTTGCCGTCAGCTCCACCAAATCCATGACCGGTCATTTGCTGGGGGCGGCCGGTTCGTTGGAGGCCGTGTTTGCAGTGAAATCGCTGCAGGATAATATGGCACCTCCCACGATTAATCTGGAAAATCCGGGTGAAGGTTGTGATCTGGATTATGTGCCCGGAAAAGCCAGATCCATTGAGATGGAGCATGTGCTCACCAACTCCTTTGGGTTCGGGGGTACTAATGTGACTCTGGCTTTCTCGAAACTGGGTTAAAAACTTTGGATAATCATCATCCTGTCAGCTGGGTCAATGGAGAGCCAGCTTCTGAAGTATTGGTCAGCGACAGAGGTCTGGCTTATGGAGATGGTCTTTTTGAGACCATCCGGGTTCAGGCCGGGGTCCCCACTCTTTTTGATCTTCATTGTAAAAGGCTCTGTTACGGTATTGCTGTGCTGGGTATTCCTTTTGATCTGGAAGCGTTTAAAAATGAAGTCAGAGACTTTCTGCAAAAGCAGAATCTGAAGGAAGGAGTGCTCAAAGCGATAGTGACCCGTGGTTCTGGCGGTCGTGGGTACAACCCGGAGGGTTGTGACCGTCCCAGTCGGATTCTCTCCTTTCATCCATTTCCGGTCTATCCTGACGACCCCGCCATCACAGGTGTCAGATTGCATCAATGTAAAATCAGGCTCGGTGATAATGTCTTTGCAGGAATTAAACACCTTAATCGTCTTGAGAACGTCATGGCTCGCTCTGAATGGCAGGGTACCGAATGCCTGGAAGGTTTATTGCTGGGTATGGACGACAGGCTTATAGAAGGAACCATGAGCAATTTATTCCTGGTATCGGGTAAAACCTTGAGGACGCCCGCTCTCGACAAATCAGGTGTCAAAGGGGTTTGCAGGGATCTGATTCTGGAGCAGGCCTGTCAATGGGGTTTTCAAGCAGAGGTGGGGGATTATCGCCTGCAAGATCTTGCAAAGGCCGATGAAGTATTCGTTTGTAACAGCGTTAATGGAGTCTGGCCGGTGATCGCCTGCGGACATTTACACTGGTCAGTAGGCAGTGTGACCCGGACATTCAGAGACAAGGTTCAGGAAGTTTTGAATGCTTAAGAAGTTGTTGTTTGTTGTGGTAGGTCTCTGTCTTGCAGGGTTGCTGACAGCCGTCGTGTTTTGGGAGGCGTTGGGTTGGTACGGTGATCAACCTGTGATGGCGCCCGACGGTAATGATAACCTGGAGTTTACTATTTCTCAGGGCGAGTCCATGACTGCTGTAGCAGACAGTCTGGCTGAGTTGGGCTGGCTTCAACACCCGAAAATCTTTGTACTGCTGGCTCGAATAGAGAAGGCTGCCGCCGGGATTCACGCCGGGGATTATCTGATTCCGGCTGGCATTAGTCACAGGGAGTTGCTGAAGATTTTTACTTCTGGCCAGGTGCGCTACTACAACGTGACACTGGTTGAAGGTCATACGCTGGAAGAGGTCGTGACTGCCTTGAATCAACACGAAAAACTATCCTCACCTATGGACGACAAGGCGTTGCAATCACTTTACAAAAGTCTGGCAATAGAATTGAACCCGGAAGGTCTGTTTTTTCCTGATACTTATTTCTTCCAGTCCGGTGCTTCTGTTGAATCCATACTCAGGCGAGCATATAACCGGATGGATTCAGTACTCGGCGAAGAATGGGGAAAACGTGCCGAAGGACTCCCTTACAAAAATCCTTACGAGGCACTGATTATGGCTTCTTTGGTGGAAAAAGAGACGGGTGTCGTTTATGAGCGAGGTGAAATAGCAGGTGTTTTTGTCAGGCGTTTGCAAAAAGGTATGAGGCTGCAAACTGATCCCACCGTGATTTATGGCCTGGGTGATAGCTATAAAGGAAACATTAGTCGTCAAATGCTTCGCAGAGCCACTCCATACAACACTTATTTGATAAAAGGATTACCTCCGTCGCCTATTGCCATGGCCGGTCGGGAAGCGATTCATGCTGCTTTGCATCCGAAAGATGGCAAAACACTCTATTTTGTCGCCAAGGGTGACGGTACCCACTATTTTTCGAAAACTCTGGCAGAGCATAATCGTGCTGTCAGAAAGTATCAGATCGAACAGCGTCGAGAGGATTACCGATCGACTGTGGAGACTCAATAATGGCTAATGCTCCCTCCGGTTTTTTCCTGACGATTGAAGGTGGCGAAGGTGCGGGTAAAACGACGGCGGTTGATTTTATCAAGAGCTGGATGACTGAGCATCAGCTGGCATTTACTGAAACCCGTGAGCCGGGCGGTACCCTGGTAGCTGAAGAGCTTCGCTCGCTGTTGCTGGGGCATCATGGCGAACCCTTGTCTGATATGACTGAATTGCTGATGATGTTTGCCGCTCGCTCGCAAAATATGTTTCATAATATTTTGCCCGGGCTGGAAGCGGGAAAAATCGTACTCTGTGATCGCTTTACCGATGCCACCTATGCCTATCAGGGGGGCGGTCGTGGTCTGAATACCCAACCGGTTGAGATGTTGGAGAACCTGGTGCAGGGCTCCCTGCGTCCGGACATGACCATTCTGCTGGATGTTGATCCTGAAACCGGTATGGCCAGAGCCAAAGGACGAGGCGGCAGGCTGGATCGGATTGAGCAAGAAAAAATGGACTTTTTTATTCGGGTTCGTAATGCCTATCTGGAAAGGGCAAAGCAGTCTCCGGGGCGGTTTGAAGTGATTGCTGCCGGACAGTCTCTTGAAAGTGTTCAACAACAGTTGCTGGAAGTGCTTGAGAGAAGACTGGGAGGTCGATAATGAAAGACTGGAGTATTTTTCCTTGGCAAAACGCTCAGTGGGAGCAGATGGTTCACTGTCAGCAGTCGGACAACCTGGCCCATGCCTATTTGTTAAGAGGTCTGCCAGGTACCGGAAAACTCCAGTTTGCCAAAGCATTAGCGGCTTATCTGTTGTGTATGAATCCTCAGGCGACAGGGGCTTGTGGTCACTGCAAGGAGTGTGAGCTACTGAAGGCCGGCACGCATCCTGATTTTACAGTGCTGGAGCCTGATGATCCCGGTCGACCTATCCGGATTGACAGTATTCGAAAATTGAACGAGTTTGCCCATAAAACAGCTCAGCAGGGGGGGCGCAGGGTGATTATCCTGAGTCCGGCAGAGGCGATGAATGTCAATGCGGCCAACGCGCTGCTCAAGTGTCTCGAAGAGCCGGGAGAAGATACCATTTTCCTGCTGGTCAGTGCTCGCTCCGGCGATATGTTGCCCACCATACGCAGTCGTTGCCAGCAATTAAACTTTGCGACTCCCAAAAGATCAGAAGCGGAGCAATGGTTAGCTTTGCAGCTGGAAGACTCAAGTCTGGTATCGCAATTGTTGGATCTCACCGCTAACTCGCCTTTGGAGGCCAAACGATTTGCCGATCAGGGACTCCTTGAAAAAAGAGAAGCCCTGGCTGATGGCATAAAAGGACTTTTCAAGGGAAAGCTAACCCCTGTTGAATTGGCAAAAAACTGGCAGTCAGCAGATTTGACTCTTACGATCAGCTGGATCATTGGTTGGCTCGATGATGCCGTTAAGCTGGGTTTAAACGGCGACCCTTCAGACCTTCGAAATCGCGACCAGTTGAAAATGCTCGAGTATCTGGCTCGAAAAAGCGATGCCAAAGCACTTCTGCAGGAGAGGGAGTGGTTGATGTCGCAAAGACAGTCACTACTCGAAGGGGGAAATCTTAACCCGCAGATGTTAATGGAAGGTGTCTTCTGTCGCTGTCTTGAGTGGGTGTTGTAAATGATGTCGAATGAACAATGTCAGTTTTTCATCAGACAGACTGCAAGTTCAGGATTAGAGCCCTACAAACGCCCTCTTAACCTTACGTCCTCCCAAAAAGTGGCGGCAGGAAAATAAAAACGCATCGTCGCATCCGGGTAATCAGTTCGCTGCTGATTTTTGCTCATCACGGGGGCGCTTCTTCTTGGCGGCCTCCTCTTCACGCTCCTTGTTCAGAGTAGTCACCAGCTGCTCAAGCTCGGTGTCATCCAACCACCTGGAGGAGTGATCACGTTCAAGGACTAACAGCTCAACGTTGCGAGCACCAGAGTCGGCAACCTCCAGCAGGCCCTTCAGGGCGAATTTAATCGTTTCATCGCGGCTCATGTCATCCCTGTATTCTTTCTCCAAAAGCTCCAACACAGCCTTACTCTTCTGTCCGACAGAGCAGGCCTTCCAGCTGGCGCAGACACCGGCGGGCTCAGTCTGCCAGAGCTGAGGGGTACCATCCATGTTGAAGCCACCAATGACACAGGCAACACCGAAAGGGCGACAACCTGCAGAGTGAGTAGCTTTCTGCTGGATTTCAGCAATATGACGGGCTATGCAGTTGATATCCATAGCGTCCTCGTAGGACAAACGGTAGCTCTGGCACTCCAGCTGAGCCTTCCGGATCAGAATACGGGCGTCAGCAGACAGACCAGCGAAGGCCAGGTGAGCGTGCTCATCAAGCCTGACGATTTTACCGATAGTGTGGCTCTCCAGCAGCTGCAACGACTTCTTTCTCACAGCCAGGACGACGGTATCGGCAGACTTTACTCCGACCACGCAGAGACCAAGACCGACAGCCTCTCCAGCGTACTCCACTTGTAACAGACGACCGTCTCCGGAGAACATACGACCGTCTCCAGAGGACAGACCACCACCAGCAGCCGTATTTTTCTGTGGGTTGATCCGTATTTGCCTGCCATCCCTTTCGTTAGAGGCTGTGTCGGGTTCCGAGGGGCGTTCTGAATGATCAGGATGGAAAGGCTTCTTGCGAATGCAGCGGTTCCATTCATGCCAACCACCACCCGCTGGCAGCGATGGGCCGAAAATCTCCGGATACAATGACTCAAGAAAGTTCTGGCTGAACTGACTGAACCGCAAGCAGGCCTCAATCCTGCTGATAAATATCAGCTTGCCGTTGTCCTGGATGATGTATGACGGTTGCCCATTACTGTCCTGAATATAAAAAGCGGTGCCGTGAGTGAATGCGAGAAATCTTAATAGCGGGTCATCGAATAATGAGTCCAGTGTCAGTTTATTAGCCCATCTGAAGACAGATCTGACACTGCCGGTGTCACTCTGAACAGATTCAGCCGCAATGAATTGCGGCCAGTTTTCCCCGGCAATATCGCTGACTCTCGCCGCAGCAGCAAACTCAGAAGGTGCAAGAATCAGCGATTCTTCCTGATCAAGCCTTAGCCAGATTTCATCCTGAAATAAAACCGGAATACCGGATTCAACATAACGGATTGACAGAGGCAAGGGGCTACGAAGGAGACAGGTTAACGGGTTTTCGACTGCGTCAAGGTCATTGTTATCAGAGCTATCAAAACCACTGCCTGCAGCCAGAGTGACTGGTAATTTTATCTGAGCGTATTGTGGAGAAACGACAGAAAGTTTTTTATCAAAAGGACATGAGCTACTTCCGACATGCTGAGCAGGCTGTGGTGGCGTATTCAGGTCAGGCAAATGGTGTTTTGTTTCGGGAATAGTCCGGTAAACAGTGGCCATAAGAGGCAAAAGCGAACTTAATGACATCTGCCCGGAGATGCTATTGACGGCCACTGCCAGCTGAATCGTTGCCAGTTGCACCATAAAACAGGACGAAAGAAATTTGCAAACAGCAAGTGCGTAATATGTTTTTTTCATATCACTCTGGTATCCGTCATACACTATCCCGTTCAGGCTTCAATCACCGAACATGAAAATTACAGTCAAAGAACTTTCCGCAATGCCAGCCAGGTGCTTTTCCGTCCAAACAGTTGTTCAGAGATGAATGCGTTCAGTCCATAACGAATTCGATGCCAGATAGCAGGATAGACTATCAGACAGAGAGTCATTATCGACTCATGACCATCACCCTCACGATGCAGTGATGATGTCCTGCATCGGCAATGCTCCTGAAAGCTCCCAAGTCATCACTGACGGTGCGACAGGAAGTGTCGACCAGATCTTTTTGTGCGCACAAATCTGAGTTTTTCTTGTGAAAATAGTCTCTGTCAACTCATCGATGGACGGGTTACACTGACTGAAAGATAAGCTCAAATTCAGTCTGGGCTATGGGAAAAAGAAGAATCACAATAACAGGAGAAGAATGATGAACCGTGCAAAGGGTGGTATGTCAGGCATTTTGTCATTGACGATCAAAGACTCCTCTTCTCTCTATTCATCCTATATGCCTTTTATAACGGGTGGTGGGTTATTTATTCCGACTTCAAAGCGTTACTCACTGGGAGATGAGGTTTTTATTCGTCTGACTCTGATGGATGAAGCGGATAAATTACCTGTTCCCGGCAAAGTGGTCTGGATCACACCCCAGGGCTCTGCCCGAATGGCCGGGATAGGTGTTCAGTTTACTGACGCAACAGACACGGTCAGAACTAAAATAGAAATGTATTTGGCGGGGGCGCTCAAGTCCGATCGCGAAACCAGTACCATGTAGAGCTCTGGCCTGAGGCAGTCTCGTTGCCTGAGGTTTTGACTTCATTCATTATCTGAACAGTATTGGATTTTTTACGACTGAATATGTTGATTGATTCACATTGCCATCTCGACCGTCTCAAGCTCGACAGCTACGACGGTGATCTGGAAGCAGCACTCAATGCGGCAAGGCGGGCGGGGGTTGAAAGAATACTTTGCGTGGGGATTGATCTTGAGCATGCAGATGCTGTGGTTGGTCTGGCTGACAAATATCAGGATGTGTATGCCTCGGTTGGAATACACCCTCTCGAAAAAGAGGCCGCCGAGCCGGATCTGCAAACCCTGTTGCATTATGCGGCACACCCAAAAGTGATTGCACTGGGTGAGAGTGGTCTTGATTATTATTACTCGGCTGACAATAAAGAAAAGCAGCAGGAACGGTTCAGAATTCATTTGCAGGCAGCTCAGCGGTCACAACTTCCAATGATTGTCCATACCAGAGACGCAAGAGAGGATACCCTTAAGTTGATACGCCAGCATGGCGATCTGGAAAAAGCAGGAGTGCTGCACTGCTTTACAGAGAGCTGGGAGATGGCGAAAGAGGCGATGGAGTTGAACTACTTCATCTCTATTTCCGGCATCGTAACCTTCAGGAATGCGACTGAATTAAGAGAGGTCGTCAAGAAGGTGCCTCTGGATCGGCTGCTGATTGAAACCGACTCCCCTTACCTGGCACCCGTTCCTCATCGAGGCAAGCCCAATGAGCCTCGTTATCTGCCTGATGTTGCAAAATGTGTGGCAGAGTTAAAAGGTATCTCACCAGAAAAGCTGGCTGAGGTCACTTCTGAAAATTTTTTCCGGTTGTTCCCCAAAGCGGCTTCTGACTGAAGAGAGGGTTGGTTGTAAATGCAGGCATCCAATCAATTGGCCGACTCTCCAGATTGTCGGTAACGATCAATGAGTGGATATTCACTGAGTCGATCTCCACTATCAAGATAATGGTGACTTCTTTCTACATTAAGGGATTCCACGATCATTCGCCTATGGCATATCCAGAAGACTGTCTTTATAATTGCGCAACCATTTTTTTCAATGGTGAGCCGCTGCGGCCACATAACGATGAATTGATGTGCGATTTTACTTGAGTCTCAGACAGAAGCCTTTCGGACTTATGCTTTCAAGCATGAGGCCGACACGCTCTTCGACAGCATGAGGCTTGGGGATGTTAACCGTCATTTTGCTTGGATCAGAATACTGCCAAACAGGGTTCATTCTACCTGGGTGCGTTCTTCAGGGAGCCTGCAGGACGGACTCAGGTCTGACTGACACCCTTCTGTGTATCTGATTGAAGTAGAGATCATAGCTTGAATTCTGACTTTCCGGTTGGAGAAAAGCTGTGTATTCGGGGTTGTTCTGGTCAGTTGTCGGTTATCACTGGAGAGGCGGGTTTATTCCGGACCTGAAAATTGATTGATTAGGCGAAAGGTATGATCAAAATCAAACAGGGGCTGGATCTTCCGATTACAGGGGCGCCTGATCAAAGCATATCCGATGGCCGAGCAGTTCGCTCTGTCGCCGTGATTGGCTTTGATTATGTAGGTATGAAACCTACAATGGCCGTCGCTGTCGGAGATCGAGTTAAAAAAGGGCAAGAGCTCTTTACTGATAAGAAAACACCGGGTGTGCGCTACACTGCGCCTGCCGGCGGTGTGGTTGCTGCGATTAATCGTGGTGAAAAGCGGGTACTACAATCCGTTGTTATTGATGTCGATGGTGACGATGAAGTCTCGTTTACTGAGCACAAGCCAGAAGCACTGTCAGCCCTGACTGCTGATCAGGTAGAAGCACAACTGAATGAATCCGGATTGTGGACTGCCCTTCGCACCCGACCCTTCAGTAAAGTGCCAGCCTTGGGTTCTCGCCCGGTTTCCATTTTTGTTACTGCCATCGATACCAATCCTCTCTCAGCTAACCCGGAAATCATCATCAGTGAGCATGCTGAAGCGTTTGAACAGGGCATCAATATCCTCGGCAAACTCAGCGGTGGCAAAATCTTCCTGTGTAAAGCACCCGGTGCTCGTATTCCGGCCGGTATTGCGACTGCAGAAGAGTTTGATGGGCCTCATCCGGCTGGACAGCCCAGTACCCATATTCACTTTCTGGATCCGGTGAGTGCTGAAAAGACCGTTTGGCAGATTAACTACCAGGACGTTATTGCCGTTGGCAAACTGTTCACCACTGGTAAACTCTTTACTGATCGTGTTGTAGCTCTGGCAGGTCCTCAGGTTGAGAAGCCTCGTCTGATGCGGACCCGACTGGGTGCCAGCACTGATGAGCTGGCTGCAGGTGAACTGAAAGAGGGTGATAACCGTATTATCTCTGGTTCTGTATTTGGTGGCCGTACTGCTAAAGGCTCCTTTGCATTCCTGGGTCGTTATCACACACAGGTTTCTGTTCTGGAAGAAGGCAATGAGCGTTTGTTCATGGGGTGGATAAACCCTACTGTGAACCGTTACTCTGTGCTGAATGTTCTGACTTCCGGCTTGAGCAGAAGCAAGCTGTTCAACTTTACAACCACCACCAACGGCAGTGAACGTGCCATGGTACCAGTGGGACAGTATGAAAAAGTCATGCCTCTGGATATCCTGGCGACACAATTGCTGCGTGCGATTGTGGTTGGCGATACGGAAATGGCCCAGAAACTGGGCGCCCTGGAACTGGAAGAAGACGATCTGGCACTGTGTACATACGTGTGTGCCGGCAAGTATGAATACGGTCCCATCCTGCGCGACAACCTGACCCGTATCGAGCTGGAGGGCTGAGAAATGGCTTTGAGAAAACTCCTTAACTCCCTCGAGCCCCACTTTGTCAAAGGTGGCAAGCACGAGAAGTGGTATGCACTGTATGAGGCAGTAGACACTCTGCTCTATACAGCTCCTAACAAGACCCATAACACCGCTCACGTTCGCGATGCGATCGACCTGAAGCGTATGATGGGCATGGTTTGGCTCTGCACCTTCCCGGCCATGTTCTTTGGTATGTGGAATGTTGGCTTCCAGGCCAACACGGCTATTGCTGGTGGTCTGGCTGCTCCTGCTGACTGGCACGGTGCCCTGATCAGCCTGCTGGCGGGTCATGATCCGGCAAGTCTGTGGGATAACTTCATCTATGGTGCTGTTTATTTCCTGCCTATTTATGCCGTGACATTCCTGGTCGGCGGTTTCTGGGAAGTACTGTTCGCTATCGTTCGTGGTCACGAAGTCAACGAAGGTTTCTTTGTCACTTCTGTCCTGTTCGCCCTGATTGTTCCCCCCAGTATTCCGCTTTGGCAGGTAGCCCTGGGTATTTCCTTCGGTGTTGTAATCGGTAAGGAAGTGTTTGGTGGTACCGGCAAGAACTTCCTTAACCCGGCGCTGACGGGGCGTGCGTTCCTGTTCTTCGCTTACCCTGCACAGATTTCCGGTGACCTGGTCTGGACTGCTGTAGACGGTTTCTCTGGTGCGACTGCCCTGAGTCTGGCGCAGCAGGGAGGTATAGATCAGGTAGTCTCCAATGGCATTACCTGGTTTGACGCTTTCCTGGGTACCATCCAGGGTTCTGTCGGTGAGACCTCTACTCTGGCAATTTTCATTGGTGGTGCTGTGTTGCTGGCGACACGTATTGCTTCCTGGAGAATCGTCGCCGGTACCATGCTGGGTATGATTGCAACGGCAACCCTGTTTAACATGATTGGTTCCGAAACCAACATGATGTTCAGTACTCCATGGTACTGGCACTTGGTTATGGGTGGTTTTGCTTTCGGTCTGATCTTTATGACAACCGATCCTGTATCCGCTTCCATGACCAATACCGGTCGCTGGTATTACGGTATTCTGATTGGCATCATGGTCATCCTGATCCGTACCGTTAATCCGGCTTACCCAGAGGGTATGATGTTGGCCATTCTGTTCGCCAACCTGTTTGCGCCGCTGATTGACCACTTCGTGGTTGAAGCCAACATCAAGCGTAGGGAGGCTCGTGCCTGATGGGTAACGATAGTATCAAGAAGACGTTATTTGTAACGATTCTGCTCTCTCTGGTGTGCTCCGTTGTGGTATCTGCTGCAGCTGTTTTCCTGAAGCCGCAGCAGACCCAGAATGTTGAGCTCGACGTGCAGCGCAACATTCTGAGTATTTCTGGTCTCACCAAAGATGCCAAGGCGCTGAGCAACAGCGAAGTGGCCGAACTTTACAAACAGGTTCAGCCGCGACTGGTTGACCTCAAAACAGGCAAGTTCGTTGAGGAAACACCTGAAGGTCAAACCGCTGATAACTACGACCAGCGTGTTGCAGCCAAGATTCCTGATGAGTCCCGTGCCCTGAGTGGTGCTGAAGATATTGCCAGCATCAAGCGTCAGGCTGACATTGCCAAGGTCTATATCGTTGAGAAAAATGGCAAGCTGGAAACCATCATTCTGCCCGTACACGGCTACGGACTCTGGTCTACCATGTATGGCTTTATGGCTCTGGATAGCGACCTGAACACCGTTAAGGGATTCGGTTTCTACGACCAGAAGGAAACTCCGGGGCTGGGTGGCGAAGTAGACAACCCACTTTGGAAGGACAAATGGCCTGGCAAGAAGATCTACGACAATAAAGGTGTAGTGGAAGCAGGCCTGGTAAAAGGCGGTGCGGATCCCAGGTCTCCTTACAAGGTCGACGGTCTTTCCGGCGCCACTCTGACCAGTAACGGTGTAACCAATCTGATTCATTTCTGGATGGGTAAAGATGGCTTCAAACCGTTCCTTACTAATTTGAAAGCGGGGGATGCATAATGTCTGAGAAGACTAAGGATATCCTGCTGGAACCGGTCGTTAACAACAACCCCATAACCCTGCAGATCCTCGGTATCTGCTCGGCACTGGCGGTGACCACCAGCATGCAGGTCAGCCTGGTAATGGCCATGGCGGTAATCGGTGTTACCGCCTGTTCCAACCTGGCGGTATCTCTGATTCGTAACCACATTCCCAACAGCATTCGTATCATCTGTCAGATGACCGTGATTGCTTCCCTGGTAATCGTGGTAGATCAGATTCTGAAAGCTTACGCTTACGACATCTCCAAGCAGCTGTCTGTGTTTGTTGGTCTGATCATTACCAACTGTATCGTGATGGGGCGTGCTGAGGCCTTCGCTATGAAGAACGGTCCCAGGCTGTCGTTTCTGGACGGTATTGGTAACGGTCTGGGTTACGGTGCGGTGTTGCTGATTGTGGCATTCTTCCGTGAATTGTTCGGTGCCGGCAACCTGTTCGGTGTTGAAATCCTCAAGACTGTTAACAACGGTGGCTGGTACCAGCCTAACGGCCTGATGCTGCTGGCTCCAAGCGCTTTCTTCCTGATCGGTCTGCTGATCTGGGTGATTCGCAGTCGCAAGCCGGATCAGGTTGAAGACAACGAGTTCAAAATGGCTCCTAACACCAAGTTCAGCGAGGCCCACTAAGCCATGGAACATTTCATCTCACTTTTTGTGAAAGCAGTGTTCGTTGAAAACATGGCATTGGCTTTCTTCCTGGGTATGTGTACCTTCCTGGCGGTGTCCAAGCAGGTGAAAACAGCTCTGGGTCTGGGAGTTGCTGTAGTGGCCGTATTGACCATTACTGTACCCATTAACAATCTGATTTATCAGAATATCCTGAAAGATGGGGCGCTGGCACCCGGTATCGATCTGAGCTTCCTGGGTCTGATCACCTACATCGGTGTTATCGCGGCTCTGGTCCAGATTCTGGAAATGTTCCTGGACAAGTTTGTACCGTCACTTTATAACGCGCTGGGTGTATTCCTGCCGCTGATTACCGTGAACTGCGCTATTATGGGAGCTTCCCTGTTCATGGTTGAGCGTGACTATAATCTTGGCGAGTCTGCGGTATATGGGCTGGGAGCTGGTGTTGGCTGGGCTCTGGCAATCGCCGCCCTGGCCGGTATCCGTGAAAAGCTGAAGTACAGTGACGTGCCTTCGGGCCTGCGTGGCCTGGGCATCACCTTCATAACTGTTGGTCTGATGTCACTGGGCTTCCTGTCATTCTCTGGCGTACAGCTCTAAGGAGGTCGTGTAAATATGGATTCTACTATCGTATTGGGCGTAGTCATGTTTACCGTTATCGTGCTGACGCTCGTAGCGGTCATTCTGGCAGCTCGCTCGCGGCTGGTCAGCACCGGTGATGTAACCATCAACATCAACGAAGACCCCGATAAGGCCGTCACCACGGTGGCCGGTGGCAAGCTTCTGACGACTCTGTCAGGTGCGGGCGTCTTCTTGCCATCTGCCTGTGGTGGTGGTGGTACCTGTGCACAGTGCAAGTGTAAAGTACTCGATGGTGGCGGCGAGATGTTGCCCACCGAACGTTCTCACTTCACCAAGCGTGAAGAGAAGGAAGGCTGGCGCCTGTCCTGTCAGGTGAACGTCAAGCAGGACATGGAAATCGAAGTTGAAGAAGAGCTCTTCGGTGTTAAGAAGTGGGAGTGTGAAGTTGTTTCCAACGAGAACGTTGCCACCTTCATCAAAGAGCTGGTTCTGAAACTGCCAGAGGGAGAAGACGTTAACTTCCGCGCCGGTGGTTATGTGCAGCTGGAAGCGCCTGCGCACACGGTTGAGTACAAGAACTTCGATATTCAGGATGAGTACCGTGGCGACTGGGACAAGTTTGACCAGTGGAAGTACGTTTCCAAGGTGGATGAAGAGACCATCCGTGCCTACTCCATGGCTAACTACCCTGAAGAGAAAGGTATCCTCAAATTCAATATCCGTATCGCTTCACCGCCTCCGGGTACTGACTTTGAGCCGGGCAAGATGTCTTCTTACGTCTTTAACCTGAAGCCAGGTGACAAGATGACCGTTTACGGACCCTTCGGTGAATTCTTCGCGAAAGACACCAACAACGAAATGGTCTTTGTCGGCGGTGGTGCAGGTATGGCGCCTATGCGTTCTCATATCTTCGACCAGCTGAAGCGTCTGTCATCTACCCGCAAGATTTCTTTCTGGTACGGTGCCCGCTCCCTGCGTGAAGCATTCTACGTAGACGAGTTCGACAAGCTGGCAAAAGATAACCCTAACTTCACCTGGCATTTAGCTCTGTCTGATCCTCAGCCAGAAGACAATTGGGAAGGTTACACCGGCTTTATTCACCAGGTGCTATTTGACAACTACCTGAAGCAACACGCTGCACCTGAAGACTGTGAGTTCTATATGTGTGGACCTCCCATGATGAATGCTGCGGTAATCAAGATGCTTGAAGATCAGGGCGTTGAACCTGAAAACATCATGCTGGACGACTTTGGTGGTTAATCACTTCGGTGGTTAATCCAGCAGTCTGATGCAGATGTTTATTCGTGAGCACTCAGTTGTTCTCGATACAAAAAACCGGCGATACTCTCAGAGTTCACCGGTTTTTTTGTTGGATTTATCATTGAACCAATATCCGACGGTTAACTTCAGAAACTTTTTGCCCATGACTATCTCAAGAGATAATCACGTCACTCAGCAAAAAAAATAATAGCTATTGGTATAATCAATGTGTAAATTCGACTAGCAGAAGTAATAGATGTTGTTGAAGTAGTTGAAGCAGTCGAGGTAGTTGAAGTAATTGAAGCAGTCGAGGTAGTTGAAGTAGTTGAAGCAGTCGAGGTAGTTGAAGTAGCCGGATCAGTTGAAGTAACTAAATCAGTCCACTCAGAATCATTTGATGTCAATGCATCATAAAAGTATGTTCGATTAGCTGATGAATTAAGGTAAATGCTTTTGGTTATAAAATCAGCGTTAGTGAATATTGGCGTATAGATTATCGGGCTTCCATTGTAAGTAGACCCGGTTGAATGTATACCAATTAGATATTCAGTATTATTAAACTTATAAAATAGCGGTGAGCCTGAATCTCCACCTTTTCCATCCCCTGGATAGTTTAAGATATATCTAAGATCCTTATGTTGGCACATCCGCCGTGTTAGCCATGATAAGCTCACTTTTTTAAGTACTGAGGTTCCCTGGTAGCCTGCTGCAAAAGGGTTTCTTATAAAACTGGCTAGATTTGAACAATTATATATTGAAAAATCAAGAAGGGGATGGTTGTCAAGAATGACATCTTCTGAAAGTTCCATAATTGCAATATCTGTTTTTGGCATTTCAAGATCCGGATGAAGAATGAATCTTTTAACTTTAATTCTTTTTTTGCTATCCATGTTTTTGAAATCTACATATGAATCTAATGCTTTTTTTTCAGAAAGGAAACAGTGAGCCGCACTTAAAACATGTCTTTGAGTGATCAAAAATGCGGTACACCTTGTTATACAACAGGGATCAAAAATATTATTTAGCTGTACAATCCAGGGAAGCTGCCCTACAGGAACTACTTCTGCTGGATCAGTGTACCTTTCCACCCTGTCTCTTGCCAACAACTGTATTGAGTAACATAAGATAAAAAATGTGAACACATGTTTCAGCAAATTCATGTATTTACCTTTGAATTATGAAAATCGAAGGCATAAGGTTAGAACACATTACCGGCGCGAGCTATATAACATCGACTTTTAGGTTAAGGCAGAGTAAGTGCTGATGACCTTGTCGCCCTAAATTATGTCGATGGTCAGTTCTATCAGGCATTATCTTCAAAAACTGTGGCGGTGGCCTGAAGTTGACCCATAAATTTCATGACCTCTCGAGCTCCTGACTCTGCTATTTTTCGACTGAAGCATTTTTCCTTCCTATTTATTTTTTATGGATCTGACGACTAAATGCTGACACGACGGAAAAGGAGTTAACAGTAAGTCGAGTTTTATTCATGGGAAGAGTAGAGAAAGATGTTTCGGTAATCCGTAAATAGTTAGCATATAAACTTATTATTTCCCTGTTGGAAACTAGTTAATATATTAACGCTAAGTTTGTTTGTTTCAGGCAGTGACATTGCCATTGTCTGGTTGAAGCATTATTACGATAGAGGGGACCTCTTCATGCTTTGGGTTCAGTTAGCGGTTGTACTTGGGGCTATTTTTCTTGGGGCTCGGCTGGGTAGTATCGGGATTGGTTTTGCCGGTGCTATGGGGGTGCTGGTATTGACTCTGGGCCTCGGGCTCGAACCCGGGGCAATACCTATAGATGTTATCCTGATCATTATGTCGGTGATTGGTGCAGTGGCTGCCATGCAAGTGGCTGGCGGTCTGGATTATCTGGTTGAGCTGGCCGAGAAGCTTCTTCGCAGTAAGCCAAAGTATATTACTTTTCTTGCACCGACTGTCACTTACGTTATGACTCTGCTGGCAGGTACAGGTCATACTTCTTACTCTACTCTGCCGGTGATTGCAGAAGTGGCTAAAGAAAACGGTGTCCGTCCATCTCGTCCACTGAGTATCGCTGTGATTGCTTCCCAGATAGCCATTACTGCGTCACCTGTCTCTGCCGCAGTGGTCGTGTTCAGTGGCTTCCTTGAGCCCTATGGCATTGATTACCTGCAACTGCTGGCCATCTGCATTCCTACTACCTATGCGGCGGTTATGCTGACCGCTGTTATCTGTAATTTCATGGGTGTGGATCTGGACAAGGATTCTATCTATCAGGAAAGATTGAAAGCTGGTCTGATTACCTTGCGTGAGACCAAAGCCCGTCAGGACTGCAGGAAAGGCGCCGGTCTGTCTGTCGGTATTTTTGCTCTCAGTATTTTGGCTGTGGTGCTTTACGCTACGGCTATCAGCGGTAACGTCGGTCTGATTGAAAATCCTGTTTTGCCCCGCGACTCTGCCATCATGGTATTTATGATGATTGCGGCTGGCCTGATCACTATCTTCTGCAAGATTGATTCTGGCAATATCCTCAATGCCCAGACCTTCAAGTCCGGTATGAGTGCCTGCGTCTGCGTACTGGGTGTTGCCTGGCTGGGTAATACGTTTGTGGGGGCGCACATTGATTCTATCCAGGCTCTGGCAGGCAATTTACTGAACAGCTACCCATGGCTGCTGGCGGTTACACTGTTCTTCGCCTCTATGCTACTTTACTCTCAGGCTGCCACCACTCGAGCCCTGATGCCTGCTGCTCTGGCTCTGGTTGATCCTGTGACCGCTATCGCTTCTTTCGCAGCGGTATCCGCTCTGTTTGTTCTGCCTACTTATCCAACACTGCTGGCAGCCGTAGAAATGGACGAGACCGGGTCTACCCGTATCGGCAAACTGGTATTTAACCACCCATTCTTTATGCCGGGCACTGTCTGTATTGCACTTTGTGTTGCCTTTGGTTTTGTTTTTGCGCCAATGGTTATTTAAAGCGGGCAAAACAGAAACCAGCTTATCACTGATAAAAAAAGCCCGGTTAACCGGGCTTTTTCGCAGAGCTTAGCCGCGATAGTAACGCTGTTCAATAAACGGCATACGACTCACAGTCATAGGCAATTTTTTGCCGCGCACCTGCGCGAAAACTTCTGTTTCCAAGGCAGCATATTCAGTTGTAACGTAGGCCATTGCGACAGGAGCACCAACAGTGGGTCCAAAGGTTCCTGAAGTCACAACGCCGATCTTCTCGCCATCGGCGTTGACGATTTCAGTCCCTTCACGAACCGGAGCACGACTGCTGCCGATTAAACCAACACGTTTACGGGTGAGGTCTTTGTTTTCAATCTGGCTCAGGATCCTGTCTGCGCCGGGGAAGCCGCCAGCACGCTCACCATCCTTACGACGGTTTTTGCTGATGGCCCAGATCAGACTGCTTTCGATGGGAGTGGTATCTGTATCCAGATCGTGACCATAGAGGCAGAGTCCACTTTCCAGACGCAGGGAGTCACGGGCACCCAGACCAATGAACTCGACTTCCGGCTGATCCAGCAGCATACGACAGAATTTGTCAGCGTCCGCTTCCGGGATTGAGATTTCAAAACCATCTTCACCAGTGTAACCCGAGCGACTGATGTAAACGTCAACGCCTTCAATAGTCATGTGAATGGAGTCCATGAAGACCATCTTCTCTGTTTCAGGCGCGAAGCGGGCCATAACGGATTTTGCTTCAGGACCCTGAATGGCGACCAGAGCACGGTCATCCAGAACCTCCAGCTTAACATCCTCAGGCAGATGAGCCTTCATGTGAGCAATGTCCTGATCCTTACAGGCGGCGTTGACAACAATGTACAGGCTGTCATTGCCTTCGTTGGTGACCATCAGGTCGTCCATTATGCCCCCCTGTTCATTGGTGAACAGGGCGTAGCGTTGCTTGCGCTCAGGCAGATCAATAATGTCGACAGGTACCAGAGCTTCCAGAGCCCTGGCCGGATTGTTGCCTGTCAGACGAACCTGCCCCATGTGGGAGACATCGAACAAACCCGCTTTTGCACGGGTGTGCAGATGCTCGGCTTTAACCCCCAGAGGATATTGAACCGGCATATCGAAGCCTGCGAAAGGAACCATTTTCGCGCCCAGCTCCTGGTGCAGGCTATGCAGTGGTGTTTTTTTAAGTTCGGTCATTAGGGATACTCCCTGAAATTGTGAAGAAGCCGGGGAAGTGACTTCCCCGTTTCAATGCTGGTTCTCAGACGACTTTAGTCTTGTTCTTGATAGCTTTCGATAGATGGGCAGGAGCAGATAAAGTTGCGATCGCCGTAGACATTATCGATACGGTTGGCAGTGGGCCAGTATTTGCCATCGATAGAGCCTTTCAACGGGAAGACGGCTTCTTCACGACTGTACGGATGGCTCCATTCGCTGTCTACCAGATCTTCCATAGTGTGCGGAGCGTTGCACAGCGGGTTATCTTCGGCAGGCCATTCGCCTTCCTGTACCTTGTGAACTTCTTTGCGGATGGCAATCATGGCGCTGACGAAACGATCGATCTCGTCTTTGGACTCGGATTCGGTCGGCTCAATCATCAGAGTGCCGGCAACCGGGAAGGACATGGTCGGTGCATGGAAACCGTAATCCATCAGGCGCTTGGCAATGTCTTCTTCGGTGACACCGCAGGCTTCTTTGATCGGACGAATATCGATAATGCACTCATGAGCCACCTTGTTGTTGCGGCCACGATACAGAACGTCGTAATGAGCAGCCAGTTTCTCAGCCATGTAGTTGGCGTTGAGAATGGCGACTTCACTGGATTGTTGCAGACCCTGCTGTCCCAACATGACAATGTACAGATAACTGATGGGCAGGATAGAGGCGCTGCCAAATGGCGCTGCTGATACTGCACCCATACCTTCGTTATCGCCTTCAATCGGGCTGACGCAGTGGTTTGGCAGGTAAGGCGCCAGATGACTTCTGACGCCGATGGGGCCCATGCCGGGACCGCCGCCACCGTGAGGAATAGCGAAGGTTTTATGCAGGTTCAGATGCGAAACGTCGGAGCCGAACTTGCCGGGCCTGGCAATGCCGACCAGGGCGTTCATGTTGGCGCCGTCCATGTAGACCTGTCCCCCGTGCTCATGAACGATGTCGCAGATGTTGCGAATCTCCTCTTCATAAACGCCGTGGGTGGAAGGGTAGGTCACCATCAGGCAGGACAGGTTTTCACTGTGCTGTTCAGCTTTGGCCTGAAGATCGGCAACATCCACGTTACCATTCTCGTCACAGTCAACGACCACCACTTTCATGCCGACCATAGCGGCAGAAGCTGGGTTGGTGCCATGAGCGGAAGAGGGGATCAGGCAGATATTTCTGTGTGCCTGGTCATTGGCCTCCTGATAGTTACGGATGGCCAGCAGACCGGCATACTCGCCTTGGGCGCCGGAATTGGGCTGCATGGAGATTTTGTCGTAACCGGTGATTTCTTCCAGTGCCGCTTCCAGTTCGTTGATCATGGTCATATAACCCTTGACCTGATCTCTGGGCGCAAACGGGTGGATGTTGGCAAATTCAGGCCATGACACCGGAATCATTTCAGCAGCGGCATTCAGTTTCATGGTGCAGGAGCCCAGAGGAATCATGCCGTGGGTCAGGGAGTAATCCTTATTCTCCAGACGCTTCAGGTAGCGCATCATATCGGTTTCGGAATGATAGCTGTTGAAATTCGGGTGAGTCAGTACGGCATCAGTACGACGATGCTCGTCTTTGAGACCGGACACTGCAATCTGGCTGTCAATGGTCTGAATATCCAGATCCTGACCCTGTCCCAGAATGATATTGAACAGCTGCGTGATGTCTTCCGCTGTTGTGGTCTCATCAATGCTGATGCCCAGTTGATCGAAGCTGATGCGACGCAGATTGCAGTCAGCTTCGAGGGCGCGGTTATAGATCGCTTCCTGCTGGCTGCCCACTTTCAGGGTCAGGGTGTCGAAGAAAGTATTATTACACTGAACGCCCAGAGTGGTCAGGCCTTTATGCAGAATAGTGGTCAGGCGGTGGATGCGCTCAGCAATGGTCTTCAGACCTTGTGGCCCGTGATAAACGGCATAGAACGCAGAAATGTTGGCCAGCAGAGCCTGGGCAGTACAGATGTTGGACGTCGCTTTTTCACGACGGATGTGCTGCTCACGAGTCTGCATCGCCATGCGGTAAGCCTGGTTACCACGGCGGTCGATGGAAACACCAATAATACGACCGGGAATGGAGCGCTTCAGTTTTTCACTGGCAGCAAAGAAAGCGGCGTGCGGACCACCAAAGCCCATAGGGACACCAAATCGCTGGCTGCTGCCCAAAGCAATGTCAGCCCCCAGCTCACCGGGTGACTTCAGCAGCATCAGAGCCATCAGGTCGGTGGCGACAGACACCATGGCTTTTTGTTCTTTGGCTTTGGCGACGATGCTGGCGACATCGGTAATCTGTCCGTGAGTGCCAGGGTACTGCAGCTGTACACCGAAGATATCGTGTTTTTCGAGATCGGTAACAGGGTTGCCGACTTCTACCTGGATGCCCATGTGCTCAGCACGGGTTTTGATGACGTCGATGGTTTGCGGGTGGACGTCGTCTGCAACAAAGAACACCCTGTTCTTGCTGCGGCTGGATCTATGGCAAAGTGCCATCGCTTCTGCAGCTGCGGTGGCTTCGTCCAGCAGGGAAGCGTTGGCGACTTCCATACCGGTCAGGTCCATGACCATTTGCTGGAAGTTCAGCAAGGCTTCCAGACGGCCCTGGGAGATTTCGGGTTGATAAGGCGTGTAGGCAGTGTACCAGCCGGGGTTTTCCAGAACGTTTCTGAGGATGACGTTTGGAATATGGGTGTTGTAGTAGCCCATACCAATGTAGGATTTGTTCACCTTGTTCTGGTCAGCCAGTGAACGCAGGTATGCCAGCGCCTGAACTTCTGTCTTGCCCGCTGCAACCGCCAGGGTGTTCTCTCCTGGGGTAGTGGATGGGCGAATGGCTTTGGGAACGGTCTGTTCAATCAGATCAGACAGTGACTCCAGTTTCAGTTCGGACAGCATTGCCTGTTGCTGAGCCTGATCCGGGCCAATGTGACGACCGGTAAATGCGTTGCTCTGTTCCAGAGCGCTGAGTGCCTGTTTATCAACAGCCATGTTTCTACCTTTCTCTGACGGCCGTCGGTGGATGGGACAGCCCTGTGATGGTCTGAAAATACCTGAACCACGGACCTCGGCCCATGCTCCCATGGGAATGCTCCGGGTTATACGGAGCATTCCGGGTATTTGTGCTGATTATTTTTGCTTTTATTGGCATCTGTCACGAGTCTCAGCACACGACAACATTGACTGCCAGTCCGCCAGTGGCGGTTTCCTTGTACTTATCCTGCATGTCCAGGCCAGTCTGGTGCATGGTTTCTATCACGCTGTCCAGTGAGACCCGATGCTGGCCGGTACCCTGTAGGGCGAGTCGTGCCGCATTAATGGCTTTGACTGCACCCATAGTGTTTCGCTCTATGCATGGCACCTGAACCAGACCTCCAACCGGGTCACAGGTCAGTCCCAGGTTATGTTCCATACCAATTTCTGCCGCATTTTCTATCTGTTCATTGGTGCCGCCCAGAACGGCGCAGAGTGCCCCTGCTGCCATGGAGCAGGCTACCCCGATCTCGCCCTGACAGCCCACTTCAGCGGCTGAAATGGAGGCATTTTTTTTGTACAGCATACCAATGGCGGCTGCGGT
This sequence comes from Endozoicomonas sp. ALD068, assembly GCF_049310145.1. NCBI lineage: Bacteria > Pseudomonadati > Pseudomonadota > Gammaproteobacteria > Oceanospirillales > Endozoicomonadaceae > Endozoicomonas > Endozoicomonas sp. ALD068. The sequence goes on along the minus strand of NZ_JBLYNU010000004.1, from coordinate 2,630,490 downwards.
AGCCAGAAAAGCCTGAATGCCCTGTTCGCAGCTGCCGGGAACAAAGCGATCATAATAAGCCAGAACGGCGGGTATGACACCGGCAGCACCATTAGTCGGTGCGGTGACGACCCGGCCCCCTGCTGCATTTTCTTCATTCACGGCCAGGGCAAAAAGACTTACCCAGTCCATGCTTTGCAGGTCATCCCAATGCTCTTTTGGCTTGTTGATTAAGCGTTTGTGTATGTCACTGGCGCGGCGGGCAACATCCAGTCCCCCGGGCAGTTTCCCGGTTTGCTGGCAACCGCGCTGGATGCATTGATCCATCACCTGCCAGATGGCCATCAGATCCCCGGAAATATCCTGACTGCGACCCAGATGTTTTTCGTTTTCAAGCACCAGCTCGGCGATGGATAAACCACTGTTTTTGCCGTGGTCCAGTAGGTCCTGACCTTTTTCAAAAGGGTAGGGAATGGGGGCAGCTTGAAGGTTGGTGGATAGATTGGAAGAGGCTTCCTGCTCGTTGAGAACAAAACCGCCACCTACCGAGTAATATCGGTTCTTGTAAAGGACTTGCCCATCGGCATCGAGAGCCGTAAGTGACATGCCATTGGGGTGATTGGGCAGGGAGTTTCCAAAATGAAATTGCAGATCAGTATCGAAATGAAAGGTTATAGTCCTGATTCCACCCAGCTTGAGTCGATCGTTGTTCTTAATGTCAGAGACGTATTCAGGCACTTTGTCGGGACTCACTCTATCAGGGTGTTCGCCCAGAAGTCCCAGAAGGACGGCAACATCTGTAGCGTGTCCTTCTCCGGTCATGGCCAGAGAACCATAGAGGTCGGCCTTAATGCGGTGTGTCTGCTCGAAGTGCTGGTTGGTGTGGAGTTCATCCAGAAAACGGTTGGCAGCCACCATGGGACCCACGGTATGTGAGGATGAAGGCCCGATGCCAATTTTAAAAAGGTCGAAAATGCTCAGTCCCATGATCTGCTCCCTCTGTATTCTTATCTCATAAAAACCTTTTGTATTTTAGATTTTTATCGGACTAACGATTCTGGTCTGAAAGAAGCCGTTGTTTTTCCACGATAAGATCCCTGAATTAAACGACTAAAAAAATTCAACATACATTCAGAGAATTGGCAGAGTAGCAAATCTGGAGGTTTCACATCAACCCATTTGTTTCCTATAGGAAACGAGGTGGGTAAAAATTTATAAAAATCAATGATTTATAAGATTTCGGGGAAAGTAATGGTAACAGTGCTGCTGTCTTGTCCACTCTTGTATGAGCCCATTCATTCACGCTTGCACCACTTAATGTCATTGCATCTGGTAGTTGAGACTAAGCACCCAGCCATTCGGAATCGAATATTTCGTATGGTCTAGCTGGCATCATCATCGCTATCAAATATTGCTTGATCATCCAGTTCGAAGTACTCAGGAGCAGATGCAAATTCCTTCTTTGGCGGTATTTTCTCTGCACACTCGTCTTCATCCTCCGGGTCGCCCATTTTGTTAGAATCCCATTTATAATTGTCAGCAATTGGCACAAATCTCTCCCCTGGCAATACTCCTCTTAAAATCATATTTTCTGCTTTCCTTTCGGAAATGTGCTCTGCCATTTCAGTGTTCTTAACCTGCAGGTACAAATTCTCCATTTTAATGTTTTGCAATTCTTCTTCCAGGTATGCCAAACGAGTTTTTGCCTTTTGTCTGGCTCTTCGAGCAGACTCCCTGTTCTCAAGCCTTCTTCTTTCAGGTGATCTTGCTTTTTTATTCCTTGACTTCTTGCTTCTGACTGCTGCGGATGAAGAAGGCCCTGTTGCTGTTTCGACTTCTACGACACAAGCTACCTGAACAACTTGATCAAGCTGGCAGGTAGTGATGGAGCTCCAACTCGATAGGCTCTTGCCTGTCAATGAATAACTCTGCGAGCAAATCGATATTTTTTTTGTAGGCTCTGGGGTGACGTGAGAAGTTGCCACCCTTTCCAGCACAGGTATTTCTTCTGTGGTCGTCAGAGTATCAGTAAGCTCCTGCGAAAGTCTGGCATAACAATGATCCAGTGCCACAATACTGAATTTTGCATCAGCCTTATCAGTTTCATCCATACTGCTCTCAGCGTCTTTTGTCGACACAAGATTCAATGAGGAAGTGCTCGGAGTCGAAGATATATTCATTGTTGCTGTCCCTGTCCATTTATGGCTGATAAAACCTAGACACTCTCCATACATGGAATGTTCCGTTTCTGACAGTAAATCTGACAACTTTGTTATAGGGTGAATGGGTACTCGCCAGCAGTTACAACTGCAAGCTTATTAACTCAATCTGAATGATTCCCGCCTTTGAGGCTGTCGCAAAACTCCAACATCAGGGGAAGTATGCATTCCCACGCAAAGCGAGGGTGTCGCAAAACTCTGGTTCCCGCCTTCACCCCCGTCATTCCCGATTTCATTCTCGTCATTCCCGCGAAGGCGGGAATCCACACTGACTCACCACCAGAACCATACTGCCCGGTGCTCCCCTGGCCTTGTCATCCCCGAGAAGGCAGAGATCCACCGTTGGCGCTGGATTCCCGCCTTCGCGGGAATGACGAACTCAGAGCATGGGAACGAGCTGTTGGAGTTTTGCGACACCCTCAGAGCGTGGGAACGAGTTGTTAAATAGAAAAATCCTGAGTTTTGATTAATATTGAAAGTTCGGCTTCGTTCTGGCTACAGAGGTTGTAGCTGTTGACAGGAATTCCGTCATTATGAAACACTCCGCTTCCTATCTATTGCCTTTGATGTCCACTTTAACTTTACAGTCAGGCTTTACTCAGGGTTTCGATTCGTCGCTGCCTCCAACTCCAGCGATGGCTGGACGGTTATGGGCGGGTGCTTTATTTTTAGGTGCCGGGCTTGATAGCTCAAGGATCATGCCGAGTTCAAGCGCGCCATATAGCAGTAGTGAAGATGACAGTCCGTTTACCTTTACGGTTAGGTTGGCCCCATCGAGTACAGGCAGTTATGCTGAAAGCACCACTGCTGGAAGCACAGAAACAATTTCATCAAATGATTATTCTTTAGCAACATTCAATTCAGGGTTTCCGGTAGCATCCGCGACTACACATGTTGCAGCGAGCGGTTCTGACACAGTATTACTGACCTCGGATCCAGGTTTGGTAGTAATAGCAAGTCAGAAGAGAGCCGTTGACGAAGAATTAATGGAGGCGGTAAGTAATTATGATTTTGAAAGAGTTGAAGACTGTTTGAACAGAGGAGCTGATCCAAGTTACAGGCAGGCCACAGATCAGGACGATCCAAACGGGTTTATACAACCGATTACGCCTTTAAGATTAGTAATGTTTCGTATTTCAGACTGTGAATTAAATGATGAGGATTTGAGAGAGTTTTATAAAATCGCCAGATGCCTTTTAGATCACGGAGCAGACCCCAAACCAGCCATAAAAATAGCAGAAGAGAGATATGGAAAATATGAAGATGCTTTGGGAGGCGACGCTGATGAGGTGTTTATGGATATATGGAGAATTGTACACAATGCCGGAACGCAATAAATCCAGCAGGCTCAAATGACCTACAGCTCTGGATTTGAGCCAGGAAGACTGATCATCGTGATGCACCCCTCAACGGGACAGGTGATCTGACAAAGGTTGCAACCGACGCACTCCCCCGGAATGATTTCAAAGGTTCGGTCTTTTCCGTCATCAGATGTTTGCAAGGCTATGGCCTGATGTTCAGTATCTTCGCAGGCCGCAAAACAACGGCCACACCGGATACAATGACTCTGGTCAATATGAGCAACACTTTTGTAGCTCAGATCCAGTCTGTTCCAGTCAGTAAGGCTGGCAACGGCAGCCCCACGAAATTCAGACAGCGCCTGATAACCTTTCTGATCCATCCATCTTGAGAGTCCGTCAACCAGTTCATCAATGATCTTGAATCCATTCAGCATCACCGCTGTGCAGACTTGCAGGCTTGTTGCCCCCAGTGACAGATATTCTGCAGCATCCCGCCAGGTCGTGATTCCGCCCATAGCGGATATCGTGAGTTTGGCTGTTTCATCGTGTCGTGCCAGTTGTCCCACCATATTCAGGGCAACAGGTTTGACGGCCTCGCCGCTATAACCACCGCTGGTGTAATAATTGCCGACGGCCGGGTAGCCGACCATGGTATCGAGATTGATGCTGGTAATGGAGTTAATGGTATTGATCAGTGACACCGCATCTGCTCCACCTGCAAGAGCGGCACTGGCTGTCTGGACAATATCGGTGACATTAGGCGTCAGTTTAACAATAACCGGCAGTCGTGTATGTTGTTTACACCATCCGGTGACTTTGGTAATGAGTTCGGGGACTTGCCCTACCGCCGCGCCCATACCGAGCTCCGGCATGCCATGGGGGCAACCAAAATTGAGTTCGACGCCGTCACAGCCGGTTGCTTCAACCTGATTGAGAATACGTTGCCAGCTCGCTTCTTCGCAGGGCACCATCAGAGAGACAATTAAAGCCCGATCGGGCCAGTCTTTTTTGGTCTGTTTGATTTCATCCAGATTGACTTGTAACGGGCGATCTGAAATCAGCTCAATGTTATTGATGCCCAGAATCCGCCCGTGAGTATCCCGATGAGCAGAGTACCTTGAGCAAACATTGGTCGGCGCCGGGTCTTCACCCAGAGTTTTCCATACGGCACCTCCCCAGCCTGCCGAAAATGCCCGGTAAATGTTGTATGCCTTATCCGTGGGCGGTGCTGAGGCTAACCAGAATGGATTGGGGGACCGAATCCCGAGAAAACCGGTGCTAAGGTCTGCCATCATCTTTTACTGCCTATACTTCGAGCGGTTGCAGAAACCGGTTGATGGCTTCAGCAGCCAGTTTGCCATGCTGGACTGCATGGACGGTGAGATCTTCCCCGTTATCAACACAGTCGCCTCCTGCCCAGACATTACCGATAGAGGTTCTGAATTGATCGTCCACTCTGATTTTTCCGTTCTGACTTCTGGCGAGCTTTCCAGAAGAAAAGCACTCTGCTGTTATTGTCTGGCCAATGGCCTTGTAAACCCGGTCAGCGGGAATTACTCTCAGCTCGCCGGTTTCAAGCAGCTGGCCAGCAGAGTCCTGAGTTGTTTTCACAAAACGAACACCATGCAATTGCCCGGCTTTTGTCTCAAAACCTTTGGGTTTCAGCCAGGGAATAATGCGAACACCGCTTTCTTTTGCGAATGATTGTTCATGATGAGTGGCTGACATCTGTTGAAGACCTCTTCGATAAGCGATCGTCACTTCATCGGCTCCCAGTCGGCGCATCTGGCTGGCCACATCAATGGCTGTATTACCGCCGCCGATCACAACGACCTTTGAAGCTACGGGCAGTTCGGCGAGGTTTTTGGTTTGACGAACGGTTTCAATGGTGCCAAGCGCTTCCTGGATACCTCCGGATTGCTCACAGGGCAATCCAATGGCTTTCGCAGACCCCAGTCCAATGCCAAGAAAGACGGCATCAAACTGAATGGTCAGGTCGGCAAGCTGTTGCGCAAGGTCGATTCTGCGTCCTGTCTCAAGGTTTATGCCGCCGATTTCGAAAATGAATCGGATTTCCTCCTGGGCATAATCCTCTACCAGTTTGTAAGCGGCTATGCCGTACTCATTGAGCCCGCCGGGTTTGTCATGAGCCTCGAACAGGGTGATGTCATGTCCCAGTCTGGCTAGTTTGTGTGCACAGGCCAGACCGGCAGGGCCCGCGCCAATAACGGCGACGTTTTGGCCTGTTTTCTGAGCGCGGATAAATGGGTGAGAAGCTTTTTGCCGGTGATCAATGGCATACCTTTGCAAGCGACCAATCATCACCGGTTTACATTCTGGCGAGTGGTTTCGAACGCAAGCCTGCTCACAAAGGACTTCTGTTGGACAGACCCGGGCACAGCTCCCCCCCAGAATGTTTTCTTCCAGAATAACCCTGGCGGCGCCGTCTTCATTATGATCTGCGATTCGGTGTATAAACGAGGGAATATTGATACCTGTCGGACAGGCAGAAATGCAGGGGGCATCATGACAATACAGGCAACGACTGGCTTCAATATTGGCCTGATAGCACGATAACGGAGGCTTGATATCAGAAAAGTTCTCCTGATAAACCTCGTCAGACATTCGATGGTTTCTGATATCTTTACTGGCCATAAAAAAGACCCCTGACCGGTAACTGAAACGACAGGTTTCTGGAATATTAGCAGTGACAGGGCTAGCGGGTAGCGCTTTTTTGTGGCCCTCTGAATGTTTGTCAGGGTTTGGGTAAGGAGTGAAGTACTTAATGATGAGAGGGTGAGGAAGAGAGGTGCAAACAGAGGGTAGGTTTGCACCTTCATTGAAGCTGGTTAGAGGCCTGTTTACTCAGTGACTGCCTCTGATGTTTCAGATTGCTTGCCGAAGTATTCACGCACCAGCCTGAATACAACGGGGCTTAGCAGCGCCAGGGCAATCAGGTTGGGAATAGCCATCATGGCGTTCATAGTGTCAGCTACAAGCCAGATGAAATCCAGGCTCACAGTAGCGCCCACTGGAACGGCGACAATCCAAAGGAAACGATAGGCTTTTACCGCTCTTGGGCCCATCAGGAATACTATGCAACGCTCGCCGTAGAAGCTCCAGCCCAGAATGGTTGTAAAGGCGAAGATAGCCAGAGAAATGGCAACCACATAGTTACCGACACCCGGCAGTGCCTCAGCAAATGCGGCAGAAGTTAACGCGGCCCCTGTCGCACCTGAGGTCCAGGCACCGGAAGTAATGATGACCAGGCCGGTGATGGAGCAGACGATGAGTGTGTCCAGGAAAGTACCCAGCATGGCAATCAGGCCCTGACGAACGGGGTCGTTGGTTTTTGCTGCCGCGTGAGCGATAGGCGCAGAACCCAGACCGGCTTCGTTAGAAAACACACCACGAGCGACACCAAAGCGGATAGCAGCCCATACCGCAGCGCCAGCAAAACCACCGGTAGCCGCAGTAGGTGTAAAGGCGTGGGTGAAGACCAGGCTCAGGGCGGCAGGAATTTGCTCAGCATTGATAGCCAGAACAACCAGACCGGCGACCAGGTAGGCAATGGCCATCAGGGGAACCAGAGTACTGGCCACCGCGCCAATTCTACGGATGCCGCCAATCAGTACAGCACCTACCAGGAACATCAGAATAAAACCGGTCACGACGGGAGGCAGGTTGAAGTTACTTTGCAGGACGTCAGCCACCGAGTTGGACTGAACGGTGTTGCCGATACCGAAGCCGGCGATCGCACCGAAAATAGCGAAGGCTGTACCCAGCCATGCCCAGCGTGAACCCAGACCATTCTTGATGTAGTACATAGGGCCACCGTAGTGCTTGCCGTTTTCGTCGACCTCACGGTATTTTACGGCCAATACAGCTTCCGAGAATTTGGTGGCCATACCCACCAGAGCAGTACACCACATCCAGAACAGCGCACCGGGACCCCCCATGAAGACGGCCGTTGCAACACCGGCAATGTTACCGGTACCGATGGTGGCAGAAAGGGCGGTCATCAGGGCCTGGAAAGGAGGGATTTCACCGGAGTCGCCGGACCCGGCACTGCGGCCTTGCCAGAGGAGTTTAAAGCCGGTGCCCAGCTTCAGGATGGGCATCAGTCGCAGGCCCAGCATCAGGAATAGTCCTATCCCCAGCATGAGGACCAGCATCATGGGTCCCCAAACGACGCCATTAATGGCACCGATGATTTCGGTCAGTGTTTCCATTATGAAACTTCACTCCACGCTATTGGATGTTCTGTTATTATTTTCAGGTCTTTGTTATAGGACACCACAGGGTGTCAGCTCAGACAGATGATCAGGGTCAGGACGAGACCTGCAGTACAAAGGTTTCTTATCCTGACGGTACGCCTAACTTAATGAATTAATTGAGTAAATACAACGCTGAATGTTTTTTGACAGATTTTAGGGGAATTTAATTTCCGGGTAGCTTATTTCTTTTTACGGGAAGCTTATATAGTATCGAGTACGTCTGGAAGTAGAGATAACTATAAATGTCAGAACAGGAAATATCAGAGCAGGCGCACTTTCTGAAGCAGGAAAAACAGTCGGTCATCATCTCCCGCAGTAACAGGGAGGCTGCTGTTGAGCCGTTGCAACTGGGACAGCGAGTCCGTGAAATCCGTCTGAGCCTCAATCTGACACTGGAAGAAGCCAGCCAGAAAACCGGTCTGGCCCGATCAACCCTCTCCAAAATAGAAAATGAGCAGATATCGCCCACCTTTACTGCTGTGACCAAACTGGTAAGGGGTCTGGGTATTGATATCCCCCAGTTGTTCACCCAACCTTCGGAAAAGAAGGCCGCCAGCGGTCGCCGGGACATTACCCGAAAAGGGCAGGGGCGCCCACACCCCACCACCACTTACGAACATGAGCTGCTGGCGACTGAGTTGTCGGGCAAGAAGATGGTGCCCTTCAAAACGACGGTTTGTGCCCGGTCATTTGAGGATTATCAGGATTGGGTAAGGCATGAGGGTGAGGAATTTTTGCTGGTTCTCAGTGGCAAAATCATGCTCTACACAGAGTTTTATCAACCGGTAGAACTCAATGAGGGTGATAGCACCTATTACGATGCCGAGATGGGACATGCTCTGATTTCTCTCAGTGAGGAAGATGCCGTTATTCTCTGGGTGACCGCCTGACCTGCCTTTCCTGATGCGTGGCGTATTCAGCCCGCTTGTCTAAACTTATCCGTTTCATTGAGCCCTTGGCAATTTGTTGAGTCAAATTTCATAAAGGCCAAGCACTTATGGCTTCATTCATCGCCCTGATTTCGAGGTTTTTATGATTCGGACTCTTAAGGCCCTGTTGTTTTCATCTGTCACGCTGCTTTGCTCACCGAATTCACAAGCTAAGGAAACATTGGTGTTTCAGCTTGGAGCGGTCAACAGCGACGGTAACGCAGTTGTTATCGAAAGCAGGCCTGGCAGCAAGGCTTGGAAAACGGTTTTTAATGACAATCTTCCCGGTTGTCTGATGAATGAATTTACCAATATTCCCCTGACCAGCAAAACTATGGCTCATCGTTACAGTCTGAGCTCTTTTCACATGCCTCTGGGAAACAACCGGTTTGCTTTTGGTTGTTCTAACGGTTTGGTGTTTGTTGGGGGCGAAGGAGAGGAGCCTTTCTCGGTAAATTCTCCATCTCCTAATCTTGGTTACTTCAATTTATCCTATGCCAACTCGCCTGTTTATCTCGCCTACAGTGCCGAATTTAATCAGCGCTACAAGAAAAACTGGTTGTTTGCCGCCCAGCATGGACACCTGTTTATTATCGATATCGACAAGTGGCAGCTGGTTAGGTTTCCGCACTGGATAGAAGGAAACTACCTCTCTATGTGGGATTTCCGCATGGGTGTTGATTACTCTATGCCCATGACCGGGCTGGATATCTACCAGGACAAAAAAGGGACTTTCCATGTGTTGGGTGTCATGCAAAGAAATCTGAAGAAAAAAAAGCGTTATTATTCCAGAGCACTCCTGCAACATGTAACGCTCGAAGATGGAATCCCTTACAGCTATTGGGATGATATTGACGATGAATCGATCAACAGGGCAGGAGATGGTCTGTTACAGTTTGGTGAAACCCTGTTTATAGCAGATAAAGAAAATGGGATACACCACCCTGGTACGAATACCTCTTTAAGAGGAGACCTCAGTGGCCTCAATGTTGACCCTTATACCCGGGCAATGGTGCTAAGGGGCAGGCATCATCAGCTGGTTATTGTTCGATACCCTGAAGAACCCGTAAACGTGCCTTATATCGGTGCTTGGGGAAAATTGGTGAGCTCAAAAAAACTGGATGGCAAAGAGCCTCCATTGCTTAAAGATGGTTATTCCAAGACATTCAGAGTCAACCATGACTTTCAGTATGATTCTGATCTACTGACGGTCACTGAAGATAAGAAGAAACACTATGCGCATCACCATATGATCAGTATGAAAAAAGGCATTATCTTTTCTGCAGAAGCAGACTCCGAAGGTTTTGGGCAGTACGTCTATCAATGCGATACCGGTCTGACCTCTGGAGAAGCCTGGAAAAAAGGTGCTTGGATAGAGCCCAGGCAATGCAATTGGGAAAAAGCTTCTGCCAGATTCACCCGGCCCGACAAGCTGGAGGGGCTGAACTATCGATTAACCGGATTGAACTACTACCATTCCTTCACGGCCCGAGTGATGGACGAAATCCATTTCTTCAGCGATCGGGTGGAGGACGAAACGGGCGTTATTTATCCCAATGATCCTAAGCCAAGAGATGAACTCTAACAGGACTCCCCGAAAAGGGCAGGGGCGCCCACACCCTATGAGCTATGAACATGAACTGCTGGCTACCGGGTTGTTGGGCAAGAAGGTGGTGTCCTGCAAAACGACGGTCTGTGCCCGATCAGCCTGACCTGCCTTTCTTAACTTTTGCAGTGTGTGGCCTATTTAGCCCGCTCGTCTAAAATTGTCGGTTTCATTGAACCCTTGGCAATTTACTGAGTCAAAACTCATAGAGGCCATTTATTTGTGGTTAGGTACTTACATTATTACCCTGATAAGGAGGTTTGTATGATCCGGACACTTAAAGCTCTGTTGTTGTCGTCTGTCACGCTGGTATCCTCACTGAATTCACATGCTGAGGAAACCCTGGTATTTCAGCTTGGAGCTGTCAATAGTGACGGTAATGCAGTTGTTATCGAAAGCAGGCCAGGCAGCAAGGCCTGGAAAACGGTTTTTAATGGTAACCTTCCCGGTTGTCTTATGAATGAATTTACCAATATCCCTCTAACCGGAAAAACCATGGCTCATCATCACAGTCTGAGTTCATTCCATAAGCCTCTGGGAAATAACCGGTTTGCTTTTGGTTGTTCCAACGGTTTGGTATTTGTTGGGGGCGAAGGAGAGGAGTCTTTCTCAATCGATTCTCCATCACCAAATCTTGGTTTCTTCAATTTATCCTATGCCAACTCGCCTGTTTATCTGGCGCATAGTGCTGAATTTAACCAGCGCTATAAGAAAAACTGGTTGTTTGCCGCTCAGCATGGACATCTGTTTATCATCGATATTGACAAGAAAGAGCTGGTGACAGTACCGGGCTGGGAACACCGAACCTACCTTCCAATGGAAGATTTCCGCAAGGGGGTTGATCACTCCAAACCCATGACCGGGCTGGATATTTACCAGGATAATGAAGGAACTTTCCATGTACTGGGTATCATGCAAAGAAATCTGAAGAAAGCTGAGAGTTATTACTCCAGAGCGCTCCTGCAAAGTGTCAACCTCAATAATGGCAAGCCTGCCAGCCGTTGGGATGATATAAAAGATGAACCGATCAATGCGAAAGGGGATGGTCTCTTACAGTTCGGCGAAACCAACTATATAACGAGCGATATGTTAGAAATACACGCTCTTGTGCCTTCCACTTTGAGAGGAGACTTCAGTGGCCTTAATGTTGACCCTTACACCCGTTCAATGGTGCTCAGAGGCAAGCATCACAAGTTGGTCGTTGTTCGATACCCTGTAGAGCCCGTGAGCATGGCCTATATTGGTGCCTGGGGAAAAGCGGTGAGCTTGGAAATACTGGATGGCAAAGAACCACCGCTGCTTGAAGATGGTTATCCCAAAACATTCAGAGTGACCCACGACTTTCAGGATAAATCTGATTTACTGCCAGCCACTAAAGAGAAGAAGCGTTATGCGCATCATCATATGATCAGCATGAAAAAGGGCATTATCTATTCTGCAGAAGCGGACTTTGAAGGTTTTGGGCAGTTCGTCTATCAATGCGATACCGGTTTGACCTCTGGAGAAGCCTGGACAAAAGGTGCCTGGATAGAGCCCAGGCAATGCCAGTGGGAAAAAGCTTCTGCGCACTACACGCGGCCCGACAAGCTGGAGGGGCTGAGCTATCCATTAAACGGATTAAACTATTTTCATTCTTTTACTACCCGGTTGGTGGATGAGAAAGGCCTTGTTGATCCTAACCTCCCTGATTCAAGGGATGAACTCTAACAAGGCTGGGGGCGCTCTTATGGCCAATAGGCAATGCAATCGTACTTGCGCAAAAAAACAGGAAATATGATGAACATATCATCTAGCACAAACACTGTGTTTCGCCCCGAAAAAACCGTGAACAACAATAGTCCAGAGGAAAACAGCAACACCTCATTTGCCGGTAAAAAAACAGGCCATGCAAAAACTGTCAGGGTTTATATAAAGGATTCGTTTATACAGACACATCAGTCATTAATAAATCCCTCTATTACCAACAAAACAACCCTCCATAGCTTTGAAATCGGAGGCAGAGCTTTTGGCTCATTTTGTGATGAGGGCGCTAATGAGTACATAAGATCACTTTTTCAAGACAAAGATGACGATATTTCTTTTGTTGTCAAAGAGCAGGACGACATTGAGCGTGAATATCACCCTCCGGCTCTCTGGGGAAAACGATTTGTTCAGTGGATTTCACTAGGGGCCAATTACTGTACGACTTGCGAAGACGATAAGGATCAGCTTCCATCATGTCATCAGTTCGAACATTTCTTGCACTGCGGAGTAAAAAAATTCTCTATTAAAAACGTTATAACCTGTTACAACGAAGCAATAGTCACTGATATAAAAACAGTTAAGCCATTCAGCTATCTAAACTTGGCAGATACCTTTACACAAGAGTGGATTCATTCCACGACCTACATAGACTCCGGTTTCTGCATCGGTATGTTTGGCACAGGTGGTCCTATTGCTATCCAGACTGTTGAAAACTCTTTATTACACTGGAGCAACAAGGACTGTGAAAGCCCCAGGTCAATTACGTTACGGACTGGTTTATTGTGCGCGGGCAGTAATTTTGCAACATTCACCTGAAAGCGAGGCGACGCCTCGCTTCTCCCCTGAAAAGCGGACTCTGCAGCGCGAGATAGGTATGGGTTCCCACGCTCCTTCAGAGCCCAGTATTTCACTAGCCCGGAAAGGGGGTAAATGATGAAGATTACCCATAAGAACGAGGTCAAACACAGTCTGAAGCCCAGTTCACACCCCTATCTAAGCGGTGCCTGGACTCCCAATTTCACGGAATACACGGCCTGTGATATGGAGGTTATTGGGGAAATACCGACCGATATAGACGGCGTATATGTAAGAAATACTGAAAATCCTGTGCAGGAACCCATCGGTCATTACCACCCTTTTGATGCTGACGGCATGATTCATGCGATGTCATTTCGCGATGGAAAGGCTGAATACAGTAACCGCTTTGTTCGCACCAAGGGGTTTGTCGCCGAGCAGGAGGCCGGAGAAGCGCTTTGGGCTGGTTTTATCAATGACCACAAGATGTCGAAGCGCCCGGGGGTTGGTGCTCAGGGCAGTTCGAAAGATGGTTCATCAACGGACGTGGTGGTTCACGCAGGCAAGATCATTTCCACATTTTGGCAATGCGGTGACGGGTATCAGCTGGACCCCTATACCCTTGAACAGTTGGGCACAGTTAGCTGGGCACCCATTGATGGGATATCTGCCCATCCGAAAGTCGATGAAAAGACGGGTGAGATGCTGTTCTTCAATTATTCCAGGTATCCACCTTATCAACACTACGGTGTCGTTAATCGTGACGGCAAGTTGGTGCACTTCACACCGGTGCCGCTACCCGGTCCCCGCTTGCCCCATGACATGGCATTCTCTGAAAACTACTCGATTTTTGCCGACCTGCCACTGTTTTGGGACCCCTTGCTGCTGGAAGACAATATTCACTTCCCTTGCTATTACCCTGAGTTGCCTTCGCGATTTTCTATCATTCCCAGGTTCGGTAACGAGAAAGACATTGTTCAGTTTGAAGCAAAGCCGACTTATGTTTTGCACTGGCTTAATGCCTACGAAGAGGGTGATGAAGTTATTCTGGAAGGATATTTTCAGGAAAACCCCAATCCGGGTCCCATTCCTGGCTTGCCCAAAGGCGCTGGTAAACTGATGGCTCAGCTGGCCCTGAATCATCTTCAGCCGAAGCTGTATCGCTGGCGATTTAACCTCGTAACAGGTGAGGTTGTTGAGGGCAGGTTGGATGATCGGGATCTGGAATTCGGCACGTTTAATCAACAGTACGCTGGCCAGAAATCTCGATTCGTGTATTCCGTTTGGGGTGAGCCCGATATGTTTATTTTCTCAGGCATTGTCAAGCATGATACTCAGACCGGTGAGTCCTGGAGCCTGCCCTTTGGTGAACAGCGCTTTGGCAGTGAAGCGCCCTTTGTACCGCGTATCAACGCGAAAGATGAAGACGACGGTTACCTGGTGACCTTCATTACGGATATGAATGAAAACCGTTCGGAGTGTGTGTTGATCGATGCCAGAGATTTAGAAGCAGGAGCCCTTTGCCGCATTGTGCTTCCGCACCGTATCAGTAGTGGTACCCACGCTACCTGGGCTGACGGACCAACGATTAGATCGTATCAAAAATAGCAGGGGCTTTTGAGCCAGAGAGTGTTTTTATCTGACCGACCTGACAAAAGATCATGAACCTGACCGGAAAGACACCTGAGAGCAATCTGGAGAAGGGTATTCAGATGTGCTCCGGCTGGCAGACCAGTCAATATTGATGGTCTGGTCAGATAAGAAAGCGCTCTGGTGCTCTGTACGGATGACGATGCAACACTCCCGGTGGTACACTGCGTCCCCTTGAACGAATTCTGGAGGTGTCAGAACGGCATTTCCAGTGTCTACGGGAGAGAACAGGTTGTTGTCCAAATCCTATAAGTGGTCACTGTTGATCGGCTTAATTCTTCTGGCTGCTGGCTTTTATGCTCTGTCTTTGCGTCCTACCCTGAAGCATATAAAGGGTGAGACCATGGGCACTACCTACAGTATTACTTACGTTTCAACGCCTTTTTCCCATTCGACAGGGAGTGTTAAAAAGCAGGTGGATAGGCTGCTGGAAGAGATCAACGACAGCATGTCTACCTACCGTGAAGACTCCGAGTTGATGCAATTCAACCGCGCCGAAATCGGGAAGCCATTCAAGGCTTCCGATGAGCTGGTGGATCTTGTCGAGAGAAGTCTGGTGGTTTCCCGCATGTCGGATGGTGCCTACGATGTGACTGTGGGTCCTCTGGTAAATCTGTGGGGTTTTGGCCCTTCCGATGCCAGCAGGCAAGCCTCACAAAGTAAAGAAGAATCGTCCGGTTCCGGTGATAAAAAAGCTCCGGAATACATAGAATGGATGATCAATAATTATCCGGCTGAACTGCCTTCTGATGAAGAGATTGCTGCAGCTCAGGCTAAAGTGGGTTATCAGGCGGTTATCGCAGATACCCGAAACGATGAGCTGACCCGAACCAAAGACGTCTTTGTGGATCTCAGCTCCATTGCCAAAGGTTATGGTGTCGACAAAGTGGCTTATCTGCTCAAGTCAGAAGGCATCAACAGTTATCTGGTTGAGATTGGTGGTGAGGTCATAGTCGGTGACCCTAAACCGGATGGCTCTCTCTGGAAGTTGGGTATCCGTGGTCCAGCTATGATCGGCAGTAATCCGGCCCTGATTGTTGAGCTGGAAAACAGGGCCATGGCGACATCAGGCGACTACCTGAATTATTTTGAAGTGGATGGCCAGAAGTATTCCCATACGATCAATCCCCGAACCGGCCATCCTGAAATGGGGCGTCTGGCCGAAGTGGCTGTGATTGAGGATAATGCTGCTGAGGCTGATGCACTGGCCACCCTGTTTATGGTTTTAGGTGATAAAGAAGGTCTGAAGCTGGCCAACAGGGAGGGAATCTCAGCCTACTTCACCTATCATACTGAAAAGGGTTTTGAAGCGGTCAGCAGTGATGCATTCAAACCCTTTCTGCCAGAACAGAATTGAGTGATGACCAGGCCGATAACCCTGGCCATTGCAAACGACAGAGCACTTATTGCAGTGAAAAACTGTCATATAAAATTAACAGTGCCCGAGCGGTGCTAGATAAATAAGAGTGTTTTCTTTAGCTACGGGCCTCTTCTCAGGAGGGCAATATCATGACACTGATGCTGATTACATTTGGAATCTTTTTGCTACTGATGGCCCTGATGGCCATTGGTGTAATTGTTGCCAACAAGCCGATCAAGGGGTCCTGTGGTGGTTTGAGCACCCTTGGCCTGAAGGATGGCTGCATGATCTGTGGCGGTGGGGACAAGAACGATCCTTTCTCTGAAGGTCAGCATAGGGATATGGAGCATCTGTTTTACGATGCGACTGCCGAAAAGACTGTTAAGAAGAGTTGATTTGCTCTCTGAACGGGCTTTCTGCTCTGCAGGAAGAGTGCGAGCAATATCCGGAAAAAACCGGAGTTTCCCAATACGGATGACCGATTGTTTCTGTATTGAAGGTTAAGAGGCTGTTCCCTTAAAGTTTGTGGGCAGCCTCTGAGAAAATTAATAAAAATATGGGAGCCTTGCAGTGTCATGAACCTCTGGGCACAGAGTTCATGACCTGATGCAATGCTGCCCGGATCGCTTTGAGGGGTTAAAGGATGGGTGTAAGTCACTACGATCTGGTTGTGCTGGGTTCCGGGCCGTCGGGCGAAGGGGCGGCAATGAATGCTGTCAAGCTGGGCAAGAAGGTTGCAGTCGTTGAGCAGAATGCCTTTGTAGGTGGTAACTGTACCCATCTGGGTACCATACCTTCCAAGTCTCTGCGGCACTCAGTCAAACAGATCATGGACTTCAATACCAATCCCATGTTCCGTGAAATTGGTGAGCCCCGCTGGTTCAGTTTTCCCAAGGTTTTGAAAACGGCTGAACGCGTCATTCAGAAGCAGGTGCAGTCCCGCACCTTATATTATGCCCGAAACCGGATTGATCTTTATTTTGGCCATGCCTCCTTTGTTGACGAGCATACTATTGAGGTTCAGCAGGATAATGGCCATGTCGAAAAACTTCACGGGTCCAATATTCTGATTGCCACCGGCTCCCGTCCTTACCAGCCTGCAGATGTTAACTTCCGTCATCCACGGATTCACGACAGTGATTCTATTCTTCAGCTAACCACTACTCCACGCCGGATGATCATTTATGGAGCGGGTGTTATCGGTTCCGAGTATGCCTCCATTTTCTCTGGTCTGGGTGTGCTGGTGGATCTGGTGGATACCCGTGATCGTCTGCTCTCTTTTCTGGATAAGGAGATTTCCGATGCTCTTGGCTACCAGTTGCGGAAAATGAACGTCATTATTCGTCACAATGAAGAATACCAGAAAGTGGAAATGCTGGATGACGGCGTAGTGATGCACCTGAAATCAGGCAAGAAGCTGAAAGCGGATATTCTATTGTGGGCCAATGGCAGAACGGGCAATACTCAGGATATGGGCCTTGAACTGATAGGTCTGAAGCCGAACAGCCGCGGACAGCTGTCTGTTAATGAGAATTATCAGACAGAGATTGATCATATCTATGCAGCGGGCGATGTGATTGGCTGGCCCAGCCTGGCCAGTGCCGCTTATGATCAGGGCAGGTCCGCCGCAGGTAATATGGAAAATATCGGGCAGTGGCGTTTTGTCAACGAAGTACCGACCGGTATCTATACCATTCCGGAAATCAGCTCGCTGGGTAAAACCGAAGAAGAGTTGACAGCTGCTGCTGTGCCCTATGAAGTGGGCAAAGCTTTCTTCTCGAGGCTGGCCCGGGCCCAGATTACCGGCGAAACAGTGGGTATGCTAAAAATCCTGTTCCACCGCGAGACCGGTGAAGTGCTGGGTATCCATTGTTTTGGTGACCAGGCATCGGAGATCGTACACATCGGTCAGGCTGTGATGTCCCAAAAAGGGGAAGCTAACAATATCCGCTACTTCCTGAACACCACATTCAACTATCCCACTATGGCCGAAGCCTACCGTGTGGCTACTCTGGATGGTTTGAACCGTTTGTTCTGAGTATCTCCAACCTGCTAGCAGCCTGTCGGACTTAAGACTGTCCTACTGCGGTTGCAATAAATTGGTCTAAAAATCTCTGTTTCTTCGTCAAATAGCTCGCTATTCTCCTCAGAAACAGAGATTTTTATCCTCAATTTCTTGCAATCCTCGCTACGGACGCTTAAGTCCGACAGGCTGCCAGGCTAAACAGTCTGGCAGAGACCCGATGATTAGCTTTTCTTTTGCAGGAGGCATTTGATTTCGGTCAGCTGTTGCTGCAAATCTTCAAGGTTGGGTTGACCCTCATTCTTAATAGCTTCTTCTTCACTGCGCACCTTTTGACGCTCTTCCTCCAGAACGTTGACGACAATACCAATGATCATGTTCAGAAAGGCGAAGGTCGTGAAGAAAATAAAACTGAGATAGTAGGCCCAGCTCAGTGGGTAGACAGCCATGGTTTCATACATGACATCGGTCCAGTCTTCGAAAGTCATGACCCTGAACAGGGTCAGCATACTGATGGAGATATTACCCCAGAGTTCAGGATTGATATTCAGGAAGAAGGTGCTGCCAACAGCGGCGTAGATATAAAAAATGATGAACATCAGCAACATGACATAACCCAGTTGTGGCAGAGCTTTCAGCAGTGAGTTCAGTAGCAGTCGAAGCTCGGGGATGACAGATATCATCCGCAGTACCCGGAAAATTCTGATTAATCGACCCACAAGAGCCATCTCGGTATCGCTGACCGGGATCAGGCTGACGATCACAATCAGGGTGTCAAAGAGATTCCAGCCGGACTTGAAGAAATTCTTTTTGTTCTCTTCGCCAAAAAAGCGGATCAGTATTTCCACCAGAAAAAAGAGTGTAATACCGACGTCCAGCACGCTGATAGTGCCTTCAAGGTACGGTGGCAGCTTATAAGTCTTCGCGCCAATGACCAGGGCAGAGAAGATGATGATACTAACGACAAAGAGTTCAAATATCTTGTTGGAGCGTATGGCGTTGAAGCGAGCCTGTAAATCGCTGTTTTTCATGGTTTGGTTACGATTAAAAAGGGCGGGTTGACTGCCCCGGATGCGACTGCACCGGGCTATGTTTTAATTTTAAGGCAGTTATTCTACCGTGAATAACATTGCCTCCCCAAGAGGGAGGCAAGTATTTTTTCAGCAGGCAGATTCTAAGTATCTGCTTCTTCTGATGTCTATCAGATAAAAAGCTTATTGAGGGCAGAAAGAATAATCGATAGGGCCAGACAGCGAGTGATTAGCCCTGATGCACGACTCTGCGGGTCTGGTTTCTGCAATCAGCTGGCCGTTGCGGAAAGAGTGGGTTACCACTGACTGACGTCTGATGGCATCAAAGACGGTCTCGGAGTCCAAAACAATCAGGTTGCCGGGTTTCCCTTCTTCAATCCCGTATTGGTCGTGAATATTCAGGCATTTCGCACTGTTAGTGGTAATCAGGTCGATGCCCTGATTTATCTGATCCAGCCCTGTCATTTGACAGCCCACCAGACCTGTAAACAACACTTGTAGCATATTACAGCCCTGCATCGGGAACCATTGGTCAACAATGTCGTCCTGACCAAAGCAAGCATTTACACCGGCCTCAAGCAGTTCTGGTATACGAGTAATACCACGGCGTTTCGGGTAAGAATCCATTCGCCCCTGAAGGTTCAGGTTGGTTACCGGGTTGGCGATAAAGTGTATGCCTGACCGTTTCAGCAGCCGCATCAGCTTCACGACATAGGCGTTGTTATAGGAATGCATGGCAGTAGTATGACTGGCAGTCACACGCTGACCCATGTTGCGTTCCAGAGCCAGACAGGCAACAGTCTCGACAAATCGGGATTGTTCATCGTCTATCTCATCGCAGTGAATGTCGATCAGGCTGTCGTATTTTTCGGCAAGGTCAAAGGCGGTATTGAGAGAGTCCAGAGCATATTCACGGGTGTATTCAAAATGGGGAATAGCGCCGACGGCATCACAGCCAAGTCTCATGGCTTCTTCGAGAAGCTCTGCACCTTTAGGGAAAGATGGGATGCCTTCCTGCGGAAAGGCGACCAGCTGGATATCAATCAGATCTTTAACTTCTTCTTTCAGCTCAAGCAGAGCATGAACTGCGGTAAGACCCGGATCGGTAGTGTCAACATGACTGCGAACATGCTGCACGCCCTGACCTATATACCAGGCAAGTGCTTTTCTGGCTCGTTGCCTGACGTCGTCGTGAGTCAGGTTTTTCTTGCGCTCAGACCAGTTTTGAATCCCTTCAAAGAGGGTGCCTGTGCGATTCCAGACGGGTTCACCTGCCGTTAGACAGGTATCCAGATGGACATGAGGATCAATGAAGGGAGGGAGTGCCAGCTTACCCCCGGCGTCAAGGCTATCAGTGTCAGGCTGGCGTTGAGTACCGGCGGGAGTAACGCTCAGGATCATGCCCTGATTAAAAAGGATATCAAACAGGCCTTCCTGTTGATGTAGACGCACATTTTCAAGACGCATGATATACCTCAGCCCGCTTTTGCCGGAATAGGGCGGTTTTTTAGAATAAAGCATCACATATAAAGGCGAAATGCACCATTACCTCCAAGTCGGGCTAATGGTACAACAGTTTCCAGATAGAAAAAGAGTGGCCCGATCCCATTCATTCGTCAAAACAGGAACCACTGCGAAAACTTGAGAAAGTAGCAACCCAAGTGACCCAAGGGAATTTCACAGTGATTTCTTTTAATTAGCCGTAACGAGCGTCAACTCTGGGTGAGTTGATTGAATGTTCTGGCCAACTCAATCTCTGCTGCCTAGATAGAGTGAACTCGAAGTAGATTGGCTGATGAAGCAACAAATCTAGAAAGTTCAATGGCATGGCAGGCACTGGTTGTACTTCCCTTCCCCTGAGACTGGTTCTGCACATAGGGCAGATATTATTGTCCGATAGCCACCTCGCCAGGCAGTCTTCGTGAAACATATGGCGGCAATCTTCGAGAACCTTGACTTCCCTTCCGGCAAAGGATTCGAGACAAACAGGGCAATTGTCGGTGGGCTCTTGATAAGGTGCTGACGGACTTGGTGTGCCGGGTGGTGTGCCGGGTGGTGTGCCGGGTGGTGTGCCGGGTGGTCTGGTTCCGTTCATATCTCATACTCCTGTCTCTGATTTTTCAAATGGCTTATAGTTTTAGATCATTGTCTATGCATTTAGTTCCCTGTGCATATAAGTACCTAACCAGTTGGTTTCGCATATTCTGGACGGCGGCTTTTTCCACCCTTCTGCGTTCCAACTCTGGTTGCGTAGCTACGGCTACGCGCCCGTCGTTGCGCCTTGAAGGATGAAAAAATCCACTCGCCAGAATATGCGAAACCAACTGGCCAGGTACTTAGAAAAGCTCTTATGCTGAGAAGGTTCTAAGCAACAGACAGAGAATGTTTTTAACGCCCCGTTTTCACTGTTTAATATTTAGTCAGCCAGTAAATAAAGCACTACCAGCCCACATCAGGAGAGGCAACAAGTAATACTTTGATCTAATTGTGAGATCTGAACCAAATTCCTATTGTTAAAGTATCGAAGCTAAGTCTTATGACAAGGATGTTAGTATGATCTTGGAAAAACTTTGCGGTCAAAACTGGCCTGCCCATTTAAGAACAAACTCGGGCTGTCAGGTTAATGGCATTGCCCAGGGTGACTCAGGAAGATTCCGGGTCCGAGAGGTAAGGAGTTGTCAAGTTGAAGAGAATTTGATGCCAAAGGGCGTCTCTGACATAACATTCCGGTCCGCCACCAGAGGTTTGGTGAATATTTCTAAAAGCCTTGCTGCAGCCGCTAATTCTTGTGGAAAATTACCTGACCGAAAGGTAAAAGTAGCGGCAGTAGCTGCTGAATTCACTATTAAGTTGACAATGAAGCTGGTCGTGAAGCCACAAATTACTTCTTATTTAAAAACAGCCGTCAAACCATGATAACAAGGTCAGTGACCATCGGACTTGAAAGTGCTTTAAACGCTCTCCACCAGCTTTTGCCAAGGTGGTTGTCTGTTGCTCGAAGCGATGGCTATCTTCAGGGAAGCACTTGACTGACGACTTACGACGGTATTTATCAACCAGCGGCCTAAGTTCCCGTGCCTGCTCAGCAATGACCGGATCATTACCAGGTTCCGCACTGGTCAACCTTGCATAGATAGGGTTGTCATCTTCTGGTCAGGTTCCTCTCCCTGCCTGCACTTGTGACACCGGATACTTCACGGTGTAAAAAACTAACGTATGGCCTGAGTGCCTGTGCCTGCTCAGCAATGGCCGGATCATTGTCTCGTTCTGCACTACTCAACCTTACATAAATAGGGTTGTCATCTTCAGGCCATGTTCCTTTCCTTGCCAGCACTTGTGTCACCAGATGCTGCACAGAGTACAAATTAACCGATGGCCTGAGTGCCTGTGCCTGCTCAGCAATGGCAGGATCATTGCTATGTTCTGCACTACTCAACCTTGCATAGATAGGGTCGTCATCTTCAGGCCAGGTTCCTCTCCCATCCTGCATTTGTGACACCAGATGCTGCACAGAGTACAAATTAACCAATGTCCTGAGTGCCTGTGCCTGCTCAGCAATGGCAGGATCATTGCTGCGTTCTGCACTTCTCAACCTTGCATAGACAGGGTTGTCATCTTCAGGCCAGTTTCCTCTCCCATCCTGCATTTGTGACACCAGATGCTGCACAGAGTAAAAATTAACCAATGGCCTGAGAACCTGTGCCTGCTCAGCAATGGCTGGATCATTGCAGCGTACTGCACTTTTCAACCTTGCATGGATATGTTTGTTATCTTCAGGCCAGGTTCGTCTTCCTGCCAGCATTTCTGACACCAGATGCTGCACAGAGTACAAATTAACCAATGGCCTGAGTGCCTGTGCCTGCTCAGCAATGGCCGGATCATTGCTGCGTTCTGCACCTCTCAACCTTAAATAGATATATTCGTCATCTTCAGGCCAGGTTCCTCTCCCATCCTGCATTTGTGACACCAGATGCTGCACAGAGTGCAAATTAACCAATGGCCTGAGTGCCTGTGCCTGCAAAGCAATAGCCGGATCATTGCGACGTTCTGCACTACCCAACCTTAAATAGATATATTCGTCATCTTCAGGCCAGGTTCCTCTCCCTGCCCGCAGTTGTGACATCAGATGCTGCACAGAGTAAAAATTAACCAATGGCCTAAGTGCTCGTGCCTGCTCAGTAATGGCCGGATCATTGCTACGTATTGCACTGCTCAACCTTGCATAGGTACATTCGTCATCTTCAGGCCAGGTTCTTCTCCCTGCCTGCATTTCCGTTACAATTTGAGCAACCTCCTGGAGTGCGATACGAGCAGAGCTGACTAGTCTCTCTTGGTTGACAGTGTTTTCTTTATGGATCAAAAAACCATGTAAAACGCCCTGATCATGCCGACATTCCGGGCAGGAATTAACTGTTCGCTCATCAATTTCTGTCGTTAACCACAGTTTCAGACAGTCTACATGAAACAAATGCGAACATGACGTTTTCACCACGTCCTCAGATTCCTCAAAATTAGTCAGACATATGCTGCAAGTTCTTCCAACATATTCAACCCCTTGCGCTTCTTCAAAGCTGTTTGACGCAGACTTTGGTAGTATAAATACGGGATGCAACATAACTTTCTCTGACTGATGTATCTGCGAATAGCCGGACAAACCTTTCCCTGGAGGTTGAGCAAGCAGTTCTGAGGCATCTAACGGCATTTGGCGGAATAAGGATTTATTGTGTGCCTTTTTAATTCCATCCAAAGCCGCAGATAAATCTGTTGCCCTGACGAATTGTCGGGATTTACCGGAAGTGGTGGGATACCCATTATGAAGCCATTGTTTCAGCCACTGGCTGATCCGGGCCAAAGCTAATAGGTAGTCAAACTGCCAGTCGGGCAGATTAAAAAATCCCTTGGCAGGAATACCCGGCATAAAAGGAGGAGAAGGCGGTGGTGGGTCAAATGGAAAGCCTCCCCCTGATAATCGCAAGTTGGGTTCAGGTATTAATGCGGGCCATTCTGGCAATGCGAAGCTCATGCCGTTTTTCTCTGCTTCCTCAGAAACCTTACCTGTAGCCAGGTCACCCTCGTCACTGTCAGTTCTATCCAGTTGCAATGCAGGGCTGATGCACAAGAAGTTTCCTTGTTCCGTTGAGGGAGTTTCAATGTTATCGCGATTGAGTAGATAACAGTTGAATGAAACTTCGTCTATTGGCACCCTGCCAATGTGGGTAGCATTTGCAGCGACCAGCATTTCTTCAAACAAGGCCAGAGAGTCTTCAGGCACAAAGAAGACAAAATTTGTTATCAGATAAGCCTCCTGGTCAAGCGCCCTGTTTGTGACGATGAGCAGACGTCCTTGAAAACGGCTATCACCAAATCCACTGACTGCCAAAGAGATCAAGAGCGTCCCGATTATAAGAAAGATCACTGTTTTAATTTGCACTCAAATTTCCATCTTCCTTTAGTCAGGGCTGAGTGTAGCTCAGATTGCGGGCAGGCTAGCTTGACAGTTTCGACCATACTCATCGCAATACCTTGCCATCTCCCGGGAAAAAAACAAAAACCAGTATGAGTAAACCTGCTGTCTGGATCGAAACAGAGTGCTGGTTGACTTCAGTCATTACCGATAACTCAAAGTATCCAGACCCTATAGACCTGAGGGCTGACAGGGTTCATGCTATTGCCCAACGCAAGCAATTCAAAGGACACAAGAGCGATGACAAAAAGAGTAGCTCTGGTCTTGGGCAGTGGTGGTGCCCGGGGTTATGCCCATGTCGGGGTCATTCGGGAGCTGGAGGCCAGAGGGTACAAAATTACGGCTATAGCCGGTTCTTCCATGGGCTCACTGATCGGTGGTCTATGGGCTACGGGTAAACTGAATGAGTACTGTCAATGGGCCGAGACCCTTGATTCGTTCGAGATTATCCGTTTGCTGGATATTTCTTTGGGGCGTCCGGGCGTCATCAAGGGTGACCGTCTTTTTGAACGCATGCGCGATATTATTGGTGACTGTCGTATAGAAGATCTGCCGATTCCTTATACAGCGGTGGCTACCAGTTTGACTTATCGCAAGGAAATCTGGTTCCAGCGTGGTGATCTGGTGACGGCTATTCGTGCTTCCAGTGCCATTCCTTCTTTGTTCAGTCCGGTAGAAATACATGGTCAGGTGCTGGTAGACGGCGGTGTGCTTAATCCTTTGCCAATGGCACCTGCAGGGTCCGCTCTGGCCGATATGGTGGTGGCTGTTGATCTGTTGGGCAAACCTTTTCAGAAAAATGACGGGGCTGAAGAGAGAGAGAAGGAGAAAAAATCCATTTTTGACGGGCTTATTGACAAGTTTGTAGGTGTCAATGAGAGTAAAAAGTCTCAGGATGAACTCAGTGCTTCCATGAGCCTGATGGAAATTTCCAACCAATCCATGGAAGTGATGCAGGAGTCACTTTCCCGATATAAAATGGCGGGCTATCAGCCAGATGTCTTGGTCAATGTGCCTCGAAACATCTGTCAGTTCTACGAATTCCATCGCTTTAACGAGATCGCGGCTGTGGGCAGACAATTGGCTATTGATGCCCTGGATCAATGGGAATCCCGTCACCAGGAGGAGTCTGCCATTCTCCTGGAAGCATAAGTTTCCTCTATTTGAAAAAAACCTCAACCTATTAGTGAGGCTGAGTGCTGAAGGTGTTTGTGAAGGGTTATCAGGCTTTTCTCTTCAAAAGCACAAGAAGCGACCCGGTCCCGCCTTCTGAAGGGGGTGCTGAACAAAATGCCAGGACTTCCGGAAGCTGTCGCAGCCAGTGATTGACATGACTTTTCAGGGTGTTCTGGCGATTGGTACTGCGGTGTGATTTGCCATGGATAATTCGAACGCATTGCATGCCTTCATTACGGCAGAACAATAGAAACTCTGAAATCAGCTCTCTGGCTTCCTCGATCCTGTAACCGTGGAGATCCAGTTGATACTGGATAGGCAGTAATCCCTGGCGTAACTGGCGCATACGGGTATGTTGAATGCCTGATCTGCTGTATACCAGTTTTTGCTCTGGTTCTATAGGTTCAACCCAGGCTTCCGAAAGAGCGGCTCCGCCCGGCTTGTCTTCCATCTGAGCAGACTGCCGACGAGCTCTGAGTGTACAGTCGGGCACTTTAGTCGCTGGTTTTTTGAGCTCAGCAGAGCGATTGGTTTTCTTCAATGGCCGCACGTCCATCATGGCTTCTTTGAACAGGCCTTCCTGATCGTCGTTATCGTTTTCGGTCATGACTCTGCGCTCATTTTTAAACAGACTTAACAGGCTCCCGGTAGCCTGAAATAGAGGTATTCTAACCCTAATTGTGGTCTGACTAATACCGTGGCAGCTGTTCGGAGCCGTTTGCGGCGAAAAAGTGGTTCTTTGCCTGTGCCTGAATATGCTACCTTATGGCGGTTTTGCAGGGGAGATCCTGAAAGTGACCCAGAGGAGAGAGAGTGACTGAAATCAGTGACACGCATACCGGCAAGTCCTACAGAGCCATCAAGCCCTATGATGGTCTGGTCAGTATCCGGGACTTCATTCGCTGGGCAGCATCACGATTTAACGAAGCCGGGCTGTTTTTCGGGCATGGAAGTGATAATGCTCTGGATGAGGCTTTTCATCTGGTGTTTCAGGTGCTACAGCTGCCCTGGGAATTGCCGGAACCCTACATGGACTGCCGACTTTCCCTGAATGAGCAGGAGAGAGTGGCAGGGCTGATCGAGCGCAGAATTTCAGAACGCAAACCCTTGGCTTACCTTGTCAATCAGGCCTGGTTCTGTGGTCAACCCTATTACGTTGATGAGCGAGTGTTGGTACCTCGTTCACCGATTGCCGAGCTGATTCAGCATCAGTTTCAACCCTGGTTGATGGACATCCGGGTTGAAAGGGTGCTGGATCTTTGTTCAGGTTCCGGCTGTATTGGTATTGCTGCGGCCCATGAGTTTCCTCAAGCCACAGTCGACTTACTGGATATATCAGAAGACGCTCTGGAAGTGGCGGGTATCAATATCGACAGTCATGAGCTCTGGGGCAGGGTTCAGGCCATTCGTTCTGATCTTTTTGAAGCGATCGATCATGCTCCGGAAAAGCCAAAGTATCAGCTGATTGTCAGCAATCCACCCTACGTGGATGCTGAAGATATGGTCGATTTTCCGGATGAGTTCAGCCACGAGCCGGAGCTCGGTCTGGCAGCGGGAGAAGATGGTTTGGATATGGCCCGCGTTATTCTGGCGCGTGCCGCAGACTTTCTGGATGAAAAGGGTTTGCTGGTTCTGGAAGTAGGTAACAGTCATTGGGCCCTGAGAGATGAGTATCCTGATGTGCCGTTTATCTGGCCGGAGTTTGAGGCAGGTGGTCATGGCATCCTGATACTGGATGCCGGAAGCTGTCGTAAATATCAGCCTCTGTTTAGCAGCCGTGAGCAAAGAAAGCAGGCTGAAACAGCTATGAATGACTGAAACCTTTTTCTGGAAAAAGGTTTCACAGTAGAGCATTAAATCCCTGACGGGAGCAACGACGGACAACTGTCAGAGGAGGGGGAAGTTGAAATGGCAGGCAACAGCATAGGCCAGGTTTTCAGGGTTACGACCTTTGGTGAGTCCCATGGTATTGCCCTGGGGTGTATAGTGGATGGCTGCCCTCCGGGCATACCTCTGAGTGAGGCCGATCTGCAAAAGGATCTCGATCTGCGCAAGCCCGGTACCTCTAAATATACGACGCAGCGTCGTGAGCCGGATCAGGTCAGGATTCTGTCCGGCGTTTTTGAAGGTAAAACCACCGGCACCCCCATTGGTTTGCTTATCGAAAATGTGGATCAGCGTTCCAAAGATTATTCCAATATCATGGATCGTTTCCGTCCTGGCCATGCTGACTATACCTACACCCACAAATACGGCTTTCGTGACTACCGTGGCGGCGGACGCTCGTCTGCTCGTGAAACCGCCATGCGTGTTGCAGCCGGTGCGATTGCCCGGAAATACCTGGAAAGTCAGGGCATCGAAATTAAAGGTTATCTGTCCCAGCTGGGCACGATCAGTATCGACAAGATTGACTGGGATGAAGTTCGCAACAATCCTTTCTTCTGCCCGGATGCGGATAAAGTGCCCGCCATGGAAAAACTGATCGATGATTTGCGTCGTGATGGTAATTCTACCGGGGCCAAAGTGACCGTGATGGCTACAGGTGTGATGCCGGGACTGGGTGAACCGGTTTTTGATCGTCTGGATGCCGACCTGGCTCATTCTCTGATGAGCATTAATGCCGTCAAAGGTATTGAGATAGGCGATGGCTTCGACTCTGTAGCCCAGAAGGGAACAGAGCATCGTGATGAGTTGACGCCAGAAGGCTTCCTGTCCAATTCAGCCGGTGGTGTTCTTGGCGGTATCAGCTCAGGTCAGGATATTGTTGCCCATATTGCCCTGAAACCCACTTCCAGCATGACTGCGCCTGGCAAGAGCATCAATATGGAAGGCGAACCTGTTGAAGTGGTCACAAAGGGACGTCACGATCCCTGTGTCGGAATTCGTGCTGTACCCATTGCTGAAGCCATGATGGCTATCACCCTGATGGATCACCTGATGCGTCAACGTGCCCAGAATGCTGATGTGGTCAGTCCGGCTCCGGTTATTCAGGGTCAGGCCTGAACCGTTCCGTTCCCCGGCCCTCTGTCAGGGGTCGGGGGTTGTGTTATGAGTATTCAACGGCTTTCAGTGGCTTACTTTTTGCCAAACTGATCAATGTCTTCAGCATCCCAGGCGTAGTTAATCCAGTGGTCGTGGATGTCCTCACCAGTGAAGAAGTGGTTCAGCCTCTCTGGCAGTGTGCCTTTCTTTTCTTTCAGTTTATTGTGCACGACGAAGGCAGCAAACTCGGTTTCAGGGTGTGTGTCGTACAGATGATTCAGTGTGAACTGCAGAGTGGTTCTTTCATCATCGACCTCATCAATGACCAGAACTTTTTTACCATCCAGGTTGGTGTCTGTTTCCAGCCATTGTAGTTTGACCGGTGTCTCTGATGGCGCCGTACCTGTCTCGTCACTGTAGCGGGAGAGGGATACAATCAGAATCGGTTTGTTGATATAGGTGCGCATGATGCGTGCTGGAATCAGACCACCGCCACCAATGGCCAGGAGATAATCAGGCTCAAATCCGGAGGCTCTGATCTTTTCCGCTGAGGCGCGAATGGTGTTATGGATATCGTTATAGGTGAAATTATATTGCTCCATGAGCACTTAAACCTTTAGATGAATGAAGAGTCTTTTGACAGGCTAATAAAACTGAAGCAGGGAAGGATAGGTGATTTAATATTGATAAGCCAAGTAGGGCTTTCCACTGCAGCATTAAGAGGCCATCCGTTTTGAGAATGGCCTGCCTTGGTGTCAGGGTGACGTGACCGGTTGGTACATGGCTTCGATTTCCTTGCGGAAACGTTCCATGATAATCTTTCTGCGCAATTTCAGTGTTGGCGTGATCTCTCCCGTTTCGATGGAGAATTCACGAGGCAGCAGAGTGAATTTCTTAACCTGCTCGTACCGGGCCAGTTCTTTCTGAATGTGATCCAGGCGTTTCTGGAACATAGCCCGGATATCCGCATTGCGGATCAGATCCATTTTGTTTTCGTATTTCAGGTCAGTGCTTTTTGCATACTCTTCCAATGCTTCAAAAGCAGGTACTATCAAAGCAGAAACATAGTTTTTGGCATCAGCAATGATGGCAACCTGTTCAATAAACCGATCCTTGCCCAAAGTGCCTTCTATGTATTGAGGTGCAATATATTTGCCGTTGGACGTTTTCATCAGCTCCTTGATGCGCTCGGTGATGCGAAGCTGCCCTGTCTCATCGATCAGACCTGCATCGCCGGTTTTTAGCCAGCCATCGGCATCAAAGGCTTTGGCTGTTTCATCCGGCTTTTTGTAGTAGCCGCGCATGACGGTTGGGCCTTTCACCAGTATCTCGCCTTCCTGCCCGATTTTAACCTGAGTGCCGGGGAGCGGTGAGCCGCAGCTGCCAAACTGGTAACCCGTATCGCGAAAGCAGGTAACAGTTGCCGTGGTTTCAGTCATGCCATAACCCACTTTGACATTGATGCCAAGGGCATGGAAAAAACGGTTGATTTCGTCATCCAGCCGGGCACCACCACAGGGCATGAAACGGATACGCCCTCCCAGCTTTTCTTTGATTTTGCTGAACACCATTCTGTCAGCCAGCTGGTTCAGGCTTGTCAGATAACCGGGTACTGTCTTGCCCTGGCGCTTCAATTCCATGGTGGTGAGACCGACTTTCATAGCCGTCTTGAAAATAAAGCGCTTAAGCGGAGAGCCCTTTTGTACCATGGTGTTCACGCCGGTATAAATCTTCTCGTAGAAGCGTGGTACTGCACAGACCACCGTTGGCTTCAGTGTGGGCAATATTTCTGCAATTTTGGTCGGATCTTTCAGGTAGCAGTTAACAGCGCCCCGGGTCAGAACGTAATAACTCCAGGCCCTTTCAAAAATATGGCTCAGAGGCAAAAACGCTATGGATACATCGGTATGGTCAATATGAATCAGAAGATCATGTGACTCAAACGATGCACCGATGCTGTTGTAATCGAGCATAACGCCTTTTGGTTGACCGGTGGTGCCCGAGGTATAGATCAGGGTGTAGAGGTCGTCCAGAGCCTGATTTTTCAGGCGTTCTGTCAATAATTCGGACTCAGTGGGAGCACTGGCCATAAAATCACTGAAATACAGTGCTTTATCGCAGCCTTTCAGGTTAGTCCGGGAGTCAAATACAATAACTTTCTCCAGACATTCACAATGGTCCAGAAGCTTCAGCGCGCTATCGAACTGCTCCTGTTCGCCGACAAACAAAATGGAAATTCCGGCATCTTCAATAATGTAGCGAGCCTGCTCAGCGGTATTGGTTGGGTAAATGGGCACAGTGACGCAGCGAGTCTGCAAAATGCCAAGGTCTGCAATAGTCCATTCGGGAAGGTTCTGTGACCAGATCCCGATATTAGTCTGAATCGGCAGATTGTCTGTTAGCAGAGAGCGGGAAACGCAATCGATCTTTTCTCCGAGCTGCTGCCAGTTCATGGATTGCCATTGATGATTTTCAGAGAAACGAATAGCCGTTTGACGGGAATGGTTATTTGAGCGCTGACGAATCAGGCTGACAAGGTGCGACGGAGGATTATCATTCATTGGCAAGCAATATACATATTATAGAAGTGACTGTTTTCTCGGTTCAAAAAACGACACTTTCTGCTTATGGCTGATTTTATTTAGCATCAAACAGGTTGCAGCCTGCTTTCAATGCTTTCGTTTGCGGCGAAGAATATTACAGCAGTAACGATAAATACTATTTGATTTATATCAGTTTTCTAGTGCTTCCAGAATGCTGGAGTGAAGAGTACCAAAACGGTAATAACTTCCAGTCTGCCTAGCAGCATTCCCACGCTCAGGAACCATTTGGCGGCATCAGGCAGTGATGAAAAGTTGCCCGCAGGTCCGATAATATCTCCAAGTCCGGGTCCTACGTTGGCAACTGCTGTCAATGCACCACTGAGACTGGTGACAAGATCCAGCCCCAGAAAGCTCAAAAGCAGGGTGAGAATAGTGGTCAGGAGTGCGAAAAAGAAGCAGAAAGCGATCAGAGATCTCAATATGTCGCTACTGATTTGATGGCCGTTGTAGCTTTGTACAAAACAGGCTCTCGGATGAGCCAGTTGTTTCAGTTGAATGCCCAGCAAACGTGCTGCAATCTGAAAACGGAAAACCTTTATTCCTCCTGCTGTGGAGCCTGAGCAGCCACCAATGACCGTCAGGCAGAGGAAGAGGGCGGCTGCAAACCCTCCCCATGACTCGTAGTCAGTCAATGCGAAACCTGTCGTCGTGATCACAGAAGTAGTATTAAAGGCGACCAGGGTCAAAGACTTGAGCAGTGAATAATCACTGTTTATAAACAGTCGCAGAGTCAAAAAGCCCCAGAGTATGAGCAGGAATTTGAGAAAAGCCTGAACCTGGTTATCCCTCAACAAAGACTGAGAATCACCCCTGAGAAATTTGACAAAAAGGACAAAGGGAAGCGATCCAAAAATCATGAACACTATAGCAACCCAGTGAATGAAGGGGTTTTTGAAGTGACCCATGGAGCTGTCGGAAGTTGAGTAGCCTCCGGTGGAAAGCGTGGTCATGGCGTGGTTGATGGCTTCAAAGCCATGCATGCCTCCGAGAAAATAGAGATACGCACAAAAAATGGTCATGCCCAAGTAGATACAAACAATACGTTTGGCGATGCTGCCTGAACGGGGCATGGCTTTGTCTGACCAGTCGGAAGATTCGCTTTGGAACAGACGCATACCACCGACTTTCAGAAAAGGCAGTACCGCTACAGCCAGGACAATAAAGCCAATGCCGCCGAGCCATTGAAGCAGAGAGCGCCACAGCAGGACCCCAGTATTCATCTGGTCAAGTCCACTGAGCACGGTAGAACCGGTGGTTGTAATCCCGGACATGGTTTCAAAGAATGCGTCGGTGTAGCTGATATCCAGCTGTATGTAGAGAGGCAGAGCTGCGAAGGCACTCAGTGTCAACCAGGATGCGTTGGTCAGCAGAAATATTTGCCTTGGTTGCAGGCTGAATACAGGTACACGACAAAAGTAGTAAAGTGGTGCGCCTGCCAACAGGGTGATCAGGGCCGACAAGCCGAATGAATAAATTCCTTCCTCGCCAATGACGAAATCATGCAGGGCTGGCAGTAGCATCAATACTGACAGCATCATCAGAAACAGGCCTATGACAAGCAGAACGGGGCGCAAATTCATGGTTGTTTTTGTTTAATCAGTCAAACCTCGAACTATTGCACTTAAAGGGTTCGAAGTAATTAGGGGTTAATACCAGTACATGGCTTCAATGAGTGTATCCTCAATTTTTGCCATGAAAGCATGTTGCCGCAAGATTCATGGAGCGATCATGAACAGCACGACAACATCAAGAGGATGAGAAAATGAGTCAGCTGAAAAACAGCAGAGCGAAAAATTCGATGCCTTTTGTAAAGGCTGCTTATAAAAATGACTTATAAAAAGAACGGGTTAGATTTTCACGATCACACGACCGGTCACCTGACCCACCGTGATGGCTTCAGCGTACTCAGCAATTTCTTCCAGTGTCACTTCCTGACAGGCAGAGTTGTAAAAATCAGCAGGTAACAGGTCCACCAGTCGCTCCCAGGCCTGAGTACGTTTTTCTGTTGGACACATCACAGAGTCGACGCCCTGGAGGTTTACGCCCCTCAAGATGAATGGCATCACCGTAGTCGGAAGGTCAAAACCTCCTGCCAGTCCACAGGCTGCAACGGCACCGCCATAGTTCATTTCTGAGAGAACCCTGGCGAGCAGCTTGCTGCCAACCGTATCAATTGCACCCGCCCACATTTGTTTATCCAGCGGGCGGGCTGGCTCCTCAAAACGGCTTCTTGGCAGGATCAGTTTGGCTCCCAGGTTGACCAGCATGCCGGAGTTTTCCGGACGACCTGATACAGCGACAACATCGTAATGCAATTTTGCCAGCAGGGCGACAGAAGTACTGCCCACGCCACCACTGGCACCGGTGACCAGAATTTCACCTTTTTCAGGTGTGACACCTGAGTGTTCCAGAGCCATTACGCACAACATTGCTGTCAGACCTGCTGTGCCGATCATCATGGCTTTCTGGCTGTTGAGTCCCTTTGGCATTTTTACCAGTTGACTGGCTTTGACCCTGGCTCTTTCAGACATACCACCCCAGTGGTTTTCACCCACGCCCCAGCCGGTGAGGATAACTTTGTCACCTTCTGAAAATTCAGGATTGTCAGAATCAATGACTGTACCCGCAAAATCAATGCCCGGTACCATGGGAAAGTTGCGGATAATCTTGCCCTTGCCAGTGATGGCCAGACCGTCCTTATAGTTCAGCGAGGAATATTCGACGGCTACCGTGACCTCCCCTTCGGGTAAACGACTGTCGTCCAGTTCCCGGACAGAAGATACAGTGGCTTGGCCTTCCTGCTCCAGCAACAGCGCCTTGAACATACAACACCCCGTCAGTTCTGTGAAAGGTAGTGAAATCGATAGTGGAATTATAGGGACAAGTTGGCGAATAACAATGATCAGCCGGTTTCCTGATTCAGAAGGTCCAGAAGCGCATTGGCCGCATTCGACAGGGTTCGCTCTTTGTGGATGATATACCCCAACTTTCTTGAAGGCGTATGGCATTGTGTGTTCAATGCAATGAGATCGTCGTCCAGCATCGAGGCGGGCAAAATGGTCCATGCCAGGCCGATGGAAGCCAGCATACGGATTGTTTCGAGGTAATTGGAAGACATGGTGGTTTGCAAAGACAGACCTTCTTCTTCAAACAGTGTGCGAACCAGCCGGTGAGTGAATGTGTTTGAGCTTGGCAGAATTGCCTGATGTTCACTTAACTGCTGGGTGGTGACTTTTTTCAGGCTGGATAAGGGGTGGTCTCTGGCCGCCATAAAAATCAGCGGGTCATTCCAGACCAGACGGGATTCAAATCGATCCGGGTTGTCAGGAGAGAGTGTTACGATACCGAATTCAATTTCACCACGACTCAGCATTTCATAAGCCACCTCCGAATCCACAAAGCGAATGTCGAGCTTGACATCCGGGTAGCGGCGGGAGTATTCCCTCAAGATGTCAGGGAGCCTGCGTAAGCCTATATGGTGACTGGTGGCTATGGCCAGAGTCCCTTTTACCTGAGTCTTCAGGTTACTGATTTCCTGACGGGAGTCCTTCATCAAGTCCAGCATTTGTCTGGCTTTGGGCATAAGGATGCGTCCAGCTTCGTTCAAATTGATCTGTCGACCCATGCGATCAAATAACTGGGTGCCTAATTGGCTCTCAAGCGAAGCAATGCGCTTGCTGACGGCCGGCTGGGTTAAATGCAGCTTTTCTGCCGCCTGGGAGAAAGACTTGCACTCAGCAACGGTCAGAAATGCGGTGAGGCTGGGTATATCCATGGTTCAGTTTTTTGTAAGGGGTAAATGATTGATAACTTATAGTTATTAATAGCATGAAAAAGATGAATTTGAGTAATCTGTTCTGTCGTTCTAGGATACCCATAAAACGGAAACGCTGTAATGAGGATTCAACCAATGGCAGGTAAGACGCTCTATGACAAGTTGTGGGACAACCACCTTGTTCGTCAACGAGACGATGGTTCGTCTTTGATCTACATTGATCGACAGCTACTTCATGAAGTCACCTCTCCCCAGGCGTTTGAAGGTCTGCGTCTTGCTGGCCGCCGACCCTGGCGAATTGATGCCAACCTGGCAACGCCTGATCATAATGTGCCAACTACCGTTAATGAGCGCAAAACCGGCATTGATGGTATCGAAGATCCTATCTCGAAAATTCAGGTTAAAACGCTGGATGATAATTGCCACGATTTCGATATCGTCCAGTTCGATATGATGGATACCCGCCAGGGGATTGTCCATGTTGTGGGTCCTGAACAGGGCGCAACTCTGCCAGGTATGACCGTAGTCTGTGGTGATTCCCATACCTCTACTCACGGTGCTTTCGGCGCGCTGGCCCATGGTATTGGTACCTCCGAAGTCGAACACGTCATGGCTACCCAGTGCCTGGTTGCCAAGAAAATGAAAAACATGCTGGTGCGTGTTGATGGCGAGCTGGGTTTGGGTGTTACGCCGAAAGACGTGGTTCTGGCCATTATTGGCAAGATCGGAACCGCTGGTGGTACCGGCTTTGCTGTCGAATTTGGTGGCGACGTTCTGCGAGCCATGAGTATGGAAGGTCGAATGACTGTCTGCAATATGGCTATTGAAGCAGGTGCCCGTGCAGGTATGGTTGCGGTCGATCAGACCACGGTCGATTATGTAAAAGGTCGTCCTTTTGCACCCAAAGGTGAGCTCTGGAACAAGGCGGTAGAGGCCTGGTCCGATCTGCACTCTGATGCTGATGCTGTTTTTGATGAAGTGGTTGTTTTAAAAGGTGAAGACATCAAACCTCAGGTGACCTGGGGTACCTCACCTGAAATGGTTCTGCCTGTGGATGCTAATGTACCGTCCCCGGCAGATGCGGAAGGTTATGCAAGAGCCCTCGAGTACATGGGGCTGACAGCAGGCATGCCGATCACGGATATCCCTGTTGATCGTGTTTTCATTGGTTCCTGTACTAACTCCAGAATTGAAGACCTCAGAGAGGCGGCTGCTGTCGTAAAAGGTCGAAAGGTAGCTGACACCGTTAAGGAAGCTCTGGTTGTCCCGGGCTCGGGTCTGGTAAAAGAACAGGCAGAAAATGAAGGGTTGGACAAAATCTTTGAAGCGGCCGGTCTGCAATGGCGTGAGCCGGGCTGCTCCATGTGTCTGGCCATGAATGCCGACAAACTGGGTGCCGGTGAGCATTGCGCATCCACTTCAAACCGCAATTTTGAAGGTCGTCAGGGTTTTGGTGGTCGAACCCATCTGGTAAGCCCGGCTATGGCCGCAGCGGCTGCGGTAACCGGCCATTTTGTTGATGTGCGTCAGATGATGGGGCAGGGGGCTTAAGACACCATGAAGGCATTTACTATTCATAAAGGTTTGGTAGCACCTCTTGATCGTGCCAATGTTGATACCGACATGATCATTCCCAAGCAGTTTCTCAAGTCCATCAAGCGCATTGGCTTTGGTCCCAATCTGTTTGATGAGTTGCGCTACCTTGATGAGGGCCAGCCCGGCCAGGATTGTTCAAAGCGTCCGGTGAATCCTGACTTTGTGCTGAATCAGGATCGTTATCAGGGGGCATCGGTACTGATCGCCCGTCAAAACTTTGGTTGTGGCTCCAGTCGGGAGCACGCTCCATGGGCTCTGGATGATTTTGGTTTTCGCTGCGTCATTGCGCCGAGCTTTGCTGATATTTTTTACAATAACTGTTTCAAAAATGGCATTCTGCCGATCACTCTCTCGGAAGAGGCTGTTGACGAGCTGTTCAGTGAAATTGATGCGCAGGAAGGCTATCAGCTGAAAGTGGATCTGGAACGTGAAAAAGTGATCAAGCCTGATGGCAGTGAACTCAGCTTTTCGATTGATGAGTTCAGACGTCACTGTCTGCTCAATGGTCTGGACGACATAGGTCTGACATTGCAGGACGCTGATGCGATCAAAGCCTTTGAAGGGCGCCATCGCAACAGTCAGCCCTGGCTTTTTGATGCTATTCATTAAATTTTGCCAGTTTAACAAATAACAAAGTAAGTCGACTCTTGCTCCCATACATCAGAGGCTATTGCAAAGCTCTCACTCCCGCGCCGGGGTCCAAAGGGCCTGAGAGCGTGGGAATCAGCTTTTTGTGACAGCCGCCGGAGCCCTGGGGGAGTTTTTCAACAGCCTGCCCAGTGTCAAATCGAGCTTACAAAACACTGTTTTTAATGAGAGGTAAAGGGAAGTGAGTAAACAGATTTTATGCCTGCCCGGTGACGGCATTGGCCCTGAGATTGTGGCAGAAGCGCTGAAAGTTCTGGATGTCGTTAAAACCCGCTTTGGGTTGGCTATTGAAATCAGTGAAGGTCTGGTGGGTGGTGCTTCGCTGGATGTTCATGGTGTTCCCCTGACCGACGAGACTCTGGCCGAAGCGAAAAAATCTGACGCGATTCTCTTTGGTTCTGTGGGTGGTCCCAAGTGGGATGACCAGCCGATGATGAACCGTCCTGAGCGTGGACTGCTGAAGCTGCGTTCCGAAATGGGACTGTTCGCCAATCTGCGACCAGCAATGCTGTTTCCCCAGTTGGCAGAAGCATCCAGTCTCAAGCACGAACGGGTGGCGGGTCTGGATATTCTGATCGTCCGTGAACTGACCGGTGGTATCTACTTTGGTGAGCCAAGAGGTGTTCGTACCCTCGAGAGCGGAGAGCGGGAAGGTTACAACACCTATGTCTACCGTGAATCTGAAATCAAGCGTATTGCCAAAGTGGCTTTTGAAGCGGCTCAAAAGCGTGGTGGTCGACTGACATCGGTTGATAAATCCAATGTGCTTGAAGTGACCGCTCTCTGGCGTGAAATAGTGTCAGATATGGGCTCTGACTACACCGATGTGGAACTGAGCCATATGTATGTTGATAATGCGGCAATGCAGCTGGTGCGTGAACCCAAACAGTTTGATGTAATGGTCACCGGCAACATGTTTGGCGACATTCTCAGCGACTGTGCTGCTATGTTGACCGGCTCCATTGGTATGTTGCCATCGGCTTCCCTGAACGAAGCCAACCAGGGGATGTATGAGCCTGTGCATGGTTCTGCCCCGGACATTGCCGGTCAGGGTAAAGCGAACCCGCTGGCTCAGATTCTTTCTCTGGCGATGCTGCTCCGATACTCCCTGGGGGAAATTGCAGCGGCAGATGCGATTGAAAAAGCCGTCAGCGATGTTCTGGATCAGGGACTGCGTACCGGAGATATTGCATCAGCAGGTTGCAAACAGGTAAGCACCTCTGAAATGGGCGATGCCTTAGTGGCTTGTTTGAAGGGTTGAGCATTTAGGGAGGCTAGTTATGAAAAAGGTCGGTTTTGTTGGCTGGCGGGGAATGGTCGGCTCGGTTTTGATGGATCGTATGCGTGAAGAAAACGACTTTGCGAATATTGACCCGGTCTTCTTTACCACTTCCCAGCAGGGTCAGCCTGGTCCACTCGTAGGTCAGGATGCGGGCAGACCTGCTACAGCGCTTCAGGACGCTCACTCAATTGAAGCGCTGGCCGCTATGGATATCATTATTTCCTGTCAGGGTGGCGATTACACCAATAAGGTTATTCAGCCATTGCGTGACAGTGGTTGGCACGGCTACTGGATTGATGCCGCTTCTTCTCTGAGGATGAAGGACGACAGTGTTATTGTTTTGGATCCGGTCAATCGTCCTGTTATCGATCGGGCCATTGATGCCGGTGTCAGGAATTTTATCGGTGGTAACTGTACTGTCAGCCTGATGCTGATGGCCATTGGTGGTCTGTTTCGTGAGGGGCTGGTGGACTGGGTCAGCGCCATGACTTATCAGGCTGCCAGTGGCGCCGGTGCCCGAAACATGCGTGAATTGATCGCTCAGATGGGTGTGATTCGCGATAACGTTGCCCGGGAGCTGGCCGATCCAGCCAGTGCCATTCTTGATATTGATCGTAAGACATCTGATCTGCTGCGCAGCTCGGATTTACCACAAAGTGAGTTCGGGGTGCCTCTGGCAGGCAGTCTGATTCCTTACATTGATCGTCAACTGGAGAACGGGCAGAGCCGTGAGGAGTGGAAAGCTCAGGCAGAGACCAATAAGATTCTCGGTCTGGACGGTCAGGCTCTGGTGCCGGTTGATGGTGTCTGTGTTCGTGTCGGTGCCATGCGTTGCCACAGTCAGGCGTTGACCATCAAGCTGAACAAAAATGTGCCAATAGCTGATATCGAAAGCCTTGTTGCCAATGCCAACGATTGGGTTTCTCTGATTCCCAATGATCGTGAGGTGACCATGGAGAAGCTGACACCGGCAGCGGTGACCGGCAGTCTGGATATTCCCGTGGGTCGTATTCGCAAATTGAATATGGGTCCTGAATATCTGTCTGCCTTTACGGTAGGTGACCAGTTGTTGTGGGGGGCTGCAGAGCCTCTGCGTCGGATGTTGGGAATTTTGCTCTGATCCTTCTGGCCAGCCAGTTTTCTGGCTGGCGATCTGCTAAATGTCTGAGTTGAGCTACTTGGTGGGGTCCTTCTGTTGCCCAGGGTTTCGGCGAAACTCTTCAAGAATTTCGGGTAGCACTTCTCCAGGAGGCTTATATGGTCCGCCCGTAGCGAGAACGGGCACCATTCCAGGTCAGCCTTCCGGTTTAAAGAGTTGAAGGATAGATCAAGATAATAAGAGTGTTTTTGTGTCTTCTTCACTAAGAGCCTGACCGAGAATAGACTGCCCTACTGCGGCGGCAGCAAATTGGTCTGAAAATCCGCTTTTGTTCGTCAAATAGCTCGCTATTCTCCTCACAAAACCGAATTTTCATCCTCAATTTTCTGCCGTCCTCGCTACGGGCGCTATTCTCGGTCAGGCTCCTAAGAGGGTGTCGCAAAACTTCAACAGCTCGTTCTCACGCTCTGAAGTCGTCATTCCCGCGAAGGCGGGAATCCAGCGCCAACGGTGGATCTCTGCCTTCTCGGGGATGACAAGGCCAGGGGGACACCGGGCAGTATGGTTCTGGTGGAGAGTCAGTGTGGATTCCCGCCTTCGCGGGAATGACGAGAATGAAGCCGGCAATGACGGGAGTCAGCGCGTTCCCACGCCGGAGAGAGTTTTGCGACACCCTCTGAAGGGCGGGTGTCATTTCAAGGAGGTGATTTCAAGGAGTTAGGTCATTGTTCCGGTTTACATCAGCAAGCTTGTGTTTTCGATGTATTCTTTTATGATTCGTCAAGTCAAAAGCGTTCTTGCAGACCGTCCCGCATGGTCTCTGCAGACCACCCTCTGAGACCACTGTCATATCGCAGGTTTGTGGTTCGCTATGGTCTTTCCTTTTGTGGTTCGACAGGGCTTTGGCATTATCGAAGAGCTTTTCGCATGGCCATGGTCGGCCATCCTTACCGACTTGTGTCAGGTTGCAGGTTTTTGGTCCGGTATGGTATGTGCTTTTGTGAATAGACAGGCTTGAAGCACTTTTACACACCGACCCGCATGGCCGCCGCTGCCCATCCTTCCCAATGACAGTTTCCTTACAGGTTTGTTGCCTGGTGTGATCTCTTCTTATGTGATCACTCAGGTCCTGAGAATTCTTGTAGGTCTTGCCGCATGGCTGCTGCTGGCCATCCTCTCCGGCCACGGCCACGCCACAGATTCGTTTCCCGCTGTGGAATCTGCTTTTGTGACTCGACAGTTTTTGAGCGTTTCTGCAGACTACCCCGCATAGTCGCTTCTGGCCATCTTTCTCAACTAGGGTTGCGTCACAGGTTTGTTGTCCAGTATGGAAGGTTCTTTTGTGATCCGCCAGGGCTTTAGAATTTCTGCAGTGCGCCCCGCACCGGCGAGGCTTGCCATCGTCCCCGATCACGTTTACGCCACAGCTTCGTTGCCCGCTATGGTGATTGTTTTTGTGAGCTGACAGGGCTTTAGCATTGCTGCAGACTGCCCCGCATGGCTGCGGCTGACCATTCTTCCCGATCACCATCACGACACAGGTTTTTTGCCCGGTATGGCATCTTTTTTTGTGATCCGACAGGGCACCAATATTTCGGTAGACCATTCCGCATGGTTGTGGCTGGCCATCCTTTCCGACTACTTTTACGTGACAGATTTTTTCCCCGCTATGGCATAAGCTTTTGTGATTCGACAGGGCTTGAAGACTGCTGTAAGACTTTCCGCATGGTCGCTGCTGGCGGTCTTTCCCAACCATGGTCAGGTTACAGGTTTGTTGCCCGGTGTGGACACTTCTTTTGTGATACGCGAGAGCTGCAGCATTCTGGCAGACCGTTCCGCATGGCCCTGGCTGGCTATCCTCCCCGACGAGTGTAACGCCACAGGTTCTTTGTCCGGTATGGTATCTGTTTTTGTGAGACAAAAGTATTTTTTGATTCTTAAAGACCTTCCGGCATTGCCGCAGTTGGCCATCTTCGCCGACTAAGATCACGTTGCAGGTTGCTCGCCGGTCAGATTCAGTTGTACCGGCTGCGGCTGGACCTATTGAGTCTGCGACCCCGTCTGAGGCGACCCCGTCTGAGGCGACCCCGTCTACAGAGCTGCAACGATAGCAGTGTTTATTGGCCACGTGGGAGCATGAACTTTCTCCGGATGTTTCTTCAGTGTCGTATGTCGAACTTTCTTCAGAATCTGGCTCTATGCTGTCGGATAAGTCGGAAGATTGTCGGAATCGACAAACACCATTACAGGGATAGGTATAACAATTTAAACCCAAAGTATGCAGGTGTTGTTCAGGATCTTCGTCACCGTCGGCAGAGTCAGAAAACAGAAGACTGGTGAAATAGCCTGTGCTGTAAGTGCTGGCTTGTGGAGCACGTCCTGATGATTCCGGTGCTTGATAATAGGGTTGGCCTTGTTCAGAGCCTGGCATCACAGCAGTGATAGCAAGCCGGTAATTTTCACTCGCTTCCTGTTGCTCAGTAGAGTTAAACAGCAGTGAATTGGCGTTCCAATAGCTTTTTAAAAGCCAACCAACGGTGATAACTGCTTCTATAGCTAAGGATGAATAAGGGTTTGAGCTTGGAGAGGCATCTCTGGTGGTCAGAATGAACTCACAAGCAACCAGCAGATTCGTCGCATAAAGCCATGGCCACGAAATCGACTCTACAAGAGTCGCTTTCATTTTTTGACTGTAAGGCACTTGTCGTTTTATATCAGCTGATGAGTCTGGCTCTACATTGCCGTTTGTGTCGACAATGTCTGATGGGTTGCCTGAAAATGTTGGTCGGTTAAGCTTTATAGAAAAGTTATGATCGGGAAAATCTGCATTCTGTTCAACCTCGATAACAAAACGTCTTGCCAACGCTTTAGTCTGGCAGACGACAGAAAACGACAGTAACAGCAGTGCCGCAAAAAGTGAGTGTTTAATAATTCTATCCTTGCCCTGTGGTTTACAGAGAAGAAGGATAGATTAAGAACACAAGAGTGTTTCTTTATCTTTTTCATCAAGAAGGCGTTGTAAAACGCCAACAACCAGGATTTGTGGATCTCAATCACCTGACAGTCTGCTGAACCCTGGCTGAATCGGGCCGTCACCCGTTCACCTCCAGTCAGTTGTCCGGCATCCCGAATAAATTCATCGCCTCTGGCGACAAGGGAATTTTGCGATACCCCCTCAAGGGCGGGTGCCATTTCAAGGATTGAGGTGATTGTTCCGGTTTACATCAACAAGCTGGCGTTTTCGATGTCTTCTTTTATGATTCGACAGGTCAAAAGCACTCTTGCAGACAGTCCCGCATGGTCTCTGCAGACCATCCTCGCCGATCACTGTCACATCGCAGGTCTGTGGTTCGCTGTGGTCTCTTCTTTTGTGGGTCGATAGGGCATAGGAATTATTGAAGAGCTTTCTGCATGGCCATGGTCGGCCATCCACTCCGATGAGTGTTAAGTCGCAAGTTTTTGGTCCGCTATGGTATGTGCTTTTGTGACTCGACAGGCACATAGCATTCTTATACACCGCCCCGCACGGCCGCTGCTGCCCATCCTTCCCAATGACAGTTTCCTTACAGGTTTGTTGCCCGGTGTGATCTTTTCTTATGTGATTCCTCAGGTCCTGATAACTCTTGTAGACCTTTCCGCATGCCTGCTGCTGGCCGTCCTCTCCGGCCATGGTCACTCCACAAGTTCGTTTCCCGCTGTGCATTCTGCATTTGTGATTAGACAGAGTTTGAGCATTCTTGCAGACTGTCCCGCATAGTCGCTTCTGGCCATCTTCCCCAACTAAGGTTGCGTCACAGGTTTGTTGTCCAGTATGGAAGGTTCTTTTGTGATCCGTCAGGGCTTTAGAACTTTTGCAGAGCGTCCTGCATCGGTGAGGCTGGCCATCTTCCCCGATCACGGTTACGTCACAGGTTCGTTGCCTGCTATGGAGAGCGGTTTTGTGAGCTGACAGGGCTTTAGCATTGCTGCAGAGTGTTCCGCATGGCTGCGACCGGCCATTCTTCCCGAGCACCATCATGACACAGGTTTTTTGCCCGGTATGGAATCTACTTTTGTGACTCGACAGGGCACCAACACTTCTGTAGACCATTCCGCATGGTCGTGGCTGGCCATCCTTTCCGACTACTTTTACGCCGCAGGTTTTTTCCCCGCTGTGGTATAAGTTTTTGTGATTCGACAGGGCTTGAAGACTATTGTAGTTTTTTTCGCATGGTCGGTGCTGGCCATCTTGCCCAACTATGGTTTCGTTACAGGTTTGTTGCCTGGTGTGGACGCTTCTCCTGTGATACTTGAGGGCTACAACATTCTGGCAGACCATTCCGCAAGGCCTTGGCTGCCCATCCTCCCCGACTATTGTGACGTAACAGGTTTTTTGCCCGCTATGGTATTGGTTTTTGTGAGACAAAAGTGTTTTTTCATTCTTGTAGACTTTCCGGCATTGCCACAGTTGGCCATCCTCGCCGACTAAGATTACGTTGCAGGTTGCTCGCCCGGTAGTGTCAATTGTACTGGCGGCCCCTGCACCTGTTGAGTCTGCGACCCCGTCTAAGGCGACCCCGTCTACAGGGCCGCAACGATAACAGTGTCTACTGGCCAGGTGGGAGCATGCACTTTTTCCGGATGTTTCTTCAGTGTCGTATGTCGAACTTTCTTCACAACCTGGCTCTACGCTATCGGATGGGTCGGAAGATTGTCGGAATCGACAAACACCATTACAGGGATAGATATAACAATTTAAACCCAAAGTATGCAGGTGTTGTTCAGGACCCTCGTCACCGTCGGCAGAGTCAGAAAACAGGAGACTGGTGAAATAGCCTCTGGTGTAAGTGCTGGTTTGTGGGGCACCCTGGCCTGATGATTCTGATGGTTGATAGGGAGGTGGGCCTTGTTCCGAGCCTGGCATCACGGCGGTGATAGCAAGTCGGTGATTTTGACTCGCCTCTTGTTGCTCAATTGGGTTAAACAGTAGTGAATTGGCATTCCAATAGCTTTTTAAAAGCCAGCCAACAGTGAAAACTGCTTCTACAGCTATGGGTGAATGAGGGTTTGAGCCTGGAGAGGCGTCTCTGGTAGTCAGAATGAGCTCATAAGCAACCAGCAGATTCGTCGCGTAACGCCATGGCCAGGAAATTGACTCTATAAGATTCGCTTGCACTTCCTGACTATCAGGTTTGTGTCGTTTGTCATCAGGTGATGAGCCTGGTCCTACATTGCCGTTTGTGTCTACAGTGACTGATGGGCAGACCACAGAAAACGACAGTAACAGCAGTGCCGCAAAAAGTGATTGTTTAATAATTCTATCCTTGCCCTCTGGTTTACAGAGAAGAAGGATACATTAAGAAAACAAGAGTGTTTCTTTAT
Organism: Endozoicomonas sp. ALD068; assembly: GCF_049310145.1. Classification (NCBI taxonomy): domain Bacteria; kingdom Pseudomonadati; phylum Pseudomonadota; class Gammaproteobacteria; order Oceanospirillales; family Endozoicomonadaceae; genus Endozoicomonas; species Endozoicomonas sp. ALD068. The sequence continues at coordinate 2,585,591 of NZ_JBLYNU010000004.1, read as the reverse complement.
CTTTTTCATCAAGAAGGTGTTGCAAAACGCCTACGATTTGTGAATCTTAATCACCTGACAGTCTGCTGAACCCTGGCTGAATCGGGCTGTCACCTGTTCACCTTCAGTCAGTTGTCCGGCATCCCGAATAAATTCATCGCCTCTGGCGACAATGCTGTAGCCTCGAGACAGGGTTGCCAGAGGGCTGACAGCATCCAGCATGCCTGTCAGTTGTTTCAAGCGATTTTCTTTCTGTTTTAAAAGTACCTGCAGAAATGAATCAAGCTGGCTTTTCAGCAGATTCAACTCTCCTTGCAGCCGCTCAATGCGTCTTGAAGGTGAAGACTGTAAAAGCCTGTCGTTTAGCCTTTGATACTTTGCAGCCTGAGCCTGAAGGGCTATGGTCATCGATTGTTGCAGACGAATGTCCAGATCTTTCAGCCGCTGGTTGAGCTCTCTCAGGCGTTCCCCCGGATGACGCAGGCGCAGACTGGTGTTATCAAGCCGCTGGGACAGGGCCTGCAGACGATGCTTCATCAGAGTCTGTAGCTTTCGATTCAGCAGACCGAGCTTATTGAGAATATCCTGTTGGTCCGGACTGAGTACTTCAGCTGCCGCCGATGGCGTCGGTGCCCGGTAATCAGCGACAAAATCAGCAATGGTAAAATCAATTTCATGGCCCACAGCACTGACCACGGGAACTTCAGAAGCCGCTATGGCTCTGGCGACTCTTTCCTCATTGAAAGGCCAGAGGTCTTCCAGTGAACCACCCCCACGACCGACAATCAAAACGTCAAACAACCCACTGCGATTGGCCATTTCAATGCATCTGACCAGCTCGTCGGCGGCTTCTTTCCCTTGAACCGAACTGGGAATGACTGTGATGGGTATGGAGGGGAAGCGTCTTTTTAATACCGCCAGGATGTCGCGGATAGCCGCGCCTGTTGGAGAGGTCACAACACCAATATGGGAGGGCAGGGCAGGCAGGGGCCTTTTCCGCTCCGCATTGAACAGACCCTCGTTGTCCAGCTTCAGCTTAAGCGCCTCAAAAGCACGTTGAAGAGCACCGGCACCGCCTTCTTCCATGTGATCGACAATCAGCTGGTAGTCGCCCCGGCCCTCATAAAGGCTCACCCGACCCCTGACAATCAGTTGCATGCCTTCAGCCGGAACAAAACGAATGCTGCGATTGCGGTTTTTGAACATCGCACAGCGAATCTGGGCATTGGCATCTTTAAGGGTGAAGTACCAGTGTCCTGATCCGGGTCGGGCAAGGCCGGAAAGTTCGCCTTCCACCCTGACGTTTGCGAAGCGCGTTTCCAGCATTCTCCGGGTTTGGCTGTTCAGCTCTGTTACCGTCAGAGGACGCTGATTGTCTGATTGAGCGGGAGACCCCGGCTCAGCATGAAATAAATTCTGGCCTTGCATGAGAATGTTGATGCTACAGTGTTTGAGAGATGAGATAAGGCTGAACAACAATATACCGGATTATTCCCGAGCAAACTATACACATCATTGATGTCAGGTTGGGTATTTCAGCCACGGGCCTCCTGATACTCTTACTGAGTAGATTATCAACAACTTTTTAAAGACCGAACATTAAGTACCTAACCAGTTGGTTTCGCATATTCTGGACGGCGGCTTTTTCCACCCTTCTGCGTTCCAACTCTGGTTGCGTAGCTATGGCTACGCGCCCGTCGTTGCGCCTTGAAGGATGAAAAAATCCACTCGCCAGAATATGCGAAACCAACTGGCCAGGTACTTATCATTCGGTTTTTAATAAACATCCACATCTCATCCATCGCCATTTCCATGTTCTGATTTATGCAAAAAAAATTCGATTTCGCGTGAGAAAATGTGAAAAAAAGTCACCCAGAAACTAATTTCCAGATTGTATTTTTTGAATGCGGTCCTCACGGCCATCCGGTTATCATCGTACTTAAGCGTTAGATCGGCAGTTGCCAGCAGTGCCAAAAAAACGCTTCTCATTTTTTCATCTTTTTCAATCTTCTGTTTCATGATCCCATTCCAGAACAGATCCCGTTCGTTGTCACAGCTATCATTGAGGGTCTCGTACGCCCAAAAATAATAGTGGATCAGGGCCGACTTTGTGCGATGTTTTTTCAAAAGAACATGACTTATAGCTTCATAATCCGGGTGCGATTTCAGTTGCGGAAGGTTATAAACGTATTCATCAAAACTGGAGTCAGGTTGTGGTGTTTCCCGCAGTGCTTTAAACAGGTTTGTATAGTCATATCGGCTTAGCTCGTAGCTGGCAATAGTCTCTGGTAATTGATCAATATCAGCAGCAGTTGCCTCAGATGATGTATCAGGCGCCTCCGATTTATCCGACAAAAAAGCGTTAACAAGGCTTAAGTAGTTTTTAATATTTTTTGGCCTGTCACCACTTTTGATTTCACTGTCCAGCCAAAAACTATATTGTTTTATTCTTTGGTTAATGGGAAAAAGCCTTGTTTTCTTCAGTGGTTCCAGAAGTATTCGCTCAATACTTTCAGGATCACTTATACTCTGGAATAACGCTTCTTCAACTTCAGGGACATCATTGCTGAACACAAATTGGATGTTATGGTGTATGGGGGTAATCAAAAAATGCTTTGCGATCAGTGTTGGCCAACCAGCCTGGGGGATATGCAAAAGATTAAACCGTTTATCAGTAAAGACTCTGATGGCTGCCTCAACGGCAAAACCTACACCATATAGAGAGCTTGCTAATAGCCCTGGCAAGATGTCCGTGACAATCTTACCCGCTTCAATAAAGATCTTTTCCCCTGGTTTTCTGGCCGATGCGTATTGAATAACAGGCTTATTGTCCAGGTCTGTTTGCCAGGCTTCTGATGTCTCGTCCTGGTAATACTGGTAGTTATCCAGTCGCATAGCCACTAGTGATTCCAGATAACCGGCATAAGGAAAGTTGAGATGGCGTGCTTTCTGGAAATGGGCATGTGCGCTGAGCATAACTCTTTTGTGACCGGTTAATATTATCTGCTGAGAGTCCAAATTTATTTGTGCCTCCAGAAGTGTCAGGCCAGCCAGACAATGAAGCCAGCCTGACATCTCTGATGATTGAGAGTCCATTCTATCTTCATATTCTTCTAACTGCTGTTTTAATTCCTCGTAGCCAGCTTTTCTCGCTTGTTGAATAGCTATAATAAAAATATTTTCGTTTCCAGCTGTGAACATTTTCAAGTGTTCATGATTAAAGACAATATGTTCGATGATTCTTGATTCAATATGACTTGCAATAGTGTTTACTGGCTTATGCCATACAAAGTGTTGAAAACGTGCGAGAAATGTTTCCCAGTCATAGGACTTAATCTGGAGTTTTTTTGCCTTTTCTGCATTTCCACCAATGAGCCTGAGAATATACTCGTGAATCAGAAAAAAGGTGTTGTACCAGTAGGATTCTTTATCGTTGGCAGTCATTTCGGGAAGCAAATGAATTATTTTTTTCAGAAGTCGAAAGTCATGACCAAAATGAAGTGCGGTTGTGCGGGCCTGGATTTCAAAGGGAAGAGCTTTAAGATGAGGGAGATCCGGCTCTGCTTCTGGTGATTCACTAACCAGATAAAAAGCAAGTTCTATAATATCTGCCATTACCCGAATATCAGGATCAGTATCACTAGAGAGCTTGCCCTGAGCTTCTTTCAGGGATACGTACACGTTCGAGTCTGATGCCAGGCCGAAGACTGAATAGTAAATGGTCAACATAGATAAATCCAGATAATCAGAATCCAACAAATCCGGTCGACCAGAAGCGAGGTAGAGAATCAGTCTTAATATTGCTTCCTTATCAGCTTCCGCTTGCAATTTTGCTTCTGCTTCCGCTGCCGCTTTTGTTACTGCTTTCGATTTCGCTGCTACTTTTGCTTTCTCTGCCGCATTCGATTCCGCTACTACTTTTGCTTTCGCTGCCGCTGTCACTGCCGCTTTCGTTTCCGCTATTGCTGTCGCTACCGTTCCCGATTCCTCTGGCGCTCTCCTTTGAGGTTTCTTTTCCACTGTAGCTTCTGCCAGCGCTATCGCTGCTGCTGTCGCTTTTGTATCTGCTAACTCTATGGCTACTGCTGCCGCATTCTCAGCTTCCCTGACTGCCGAAGCCTCTCTCTCTGCCGCAGCCTCTCTCAACGTCGCTATCACTGCCGCAGCTGTTCCCGCTTTCACCAGCGATCGTTCATGCTGTCCGTTACGCATATGTTGGGTAATAGTATATTGTTGGTTCATTCGACTCAAAACAGTATCAACTGAACCATCAGAGCCTTTTATCGGAAGCTGCTCCATAAACTCTCTGAGTATTCGTATGGAAGTTGTTACCCTGCCGGGAATATTGCTTTGCGGGTTTTTCGTATAAGTCTCTGTACCAAAGGCCAGTTTCAGTTCGAAAGGCTTTGGAATCAGTATCAGCCACTTGAGCAATACTCCGATCATAACCATTAGGTTTGAATCCGATTCTAATAAAATCTCAATAGACTGTGACACCCCGGAGAATGCAGAGTAAATGGCTCTGGATGTTGCACTGGACTCTATTTCCATAGCATATTCAAAAAACAGCAAGAGTATCGGGGCATAAGGGAAGCCATGATCACCAGACAATAAAATAGTTTCGTTTATCCTTTTGGCGTTGAGTTTCACTTCCGGGCCAAAGGGTAACTCAATGGTTTTGTTGTCATCTGACATTTTGGCACCCATCATGGCCAGTGCCTTCATAAAATAGTAATAACCGATTCCCAGTCTGTTTGTTAAATGGTTACCATTTCTTATTATTGCCTTTCGGAATGCAGTGATTTGCTTTTCTGCCTGTTGCAAAAATTTCTCCGGGTTGCTCTGAATAAGTCTGAGTTCCTGAATAATATTGTTATCCAGTTGTAATAAATACTGGTTATAAATTTGTTCATCGTATGGTCCTGTTGACGGTCGGATGCCAGGCCTCAGGTCTTTTGGTTGCCTGGCTGCTTTTACGGTTCTTTTTGCTTTTTCAGAATGTGTACCTGTTCCAGAGGTTAGTTGCGCCGGAGTGGGGGAAACCGGAACCTTTTTGATTTGAATAAAGTCTCTTGCAAGCAGCAAAGAGCGGGCAAGCATCCAGTCTTTTATTAAATCGGGTCTGGACTTTTTAGTCGCCTTATTACTTATTTGGTCATGATGCCCGTCAAATAGTTCCTTTTCACTCTTGCTGTCTTTGCTTAACGAAGCCTTGAGATAGCTTTCCCAAAAACCCATTTTCCAAAAGGCTATGAATCTGGGTTGATGATATTTGAGCAGTTGTCCGGTTTGCTCAGTATCCATGAATGCTTTCAGGTCAGTCATGGCCAGTACCTGTGGGAAATAAGATATATCCATGTGCTGAGGTTTTTTTTTCAAGGCTCCCTTAATTTGCAGGGCATTGAGGCTATACGACCAAAGTTCACTGTGAATCTGACTGGTTGCAGGCTCTTGTTTTTTCTCCAGTATCAGTATCAGCGACCCGATGGTTTGTTGCAGCTCCCGAGCCCCGGGACGCACTGCTTTCAGGGATGTTAATATCGAGGTGGTATCCGGTTCTCTCAGGGCATTGACAATGGCCTTTACCTCTCTGCCTCTGTCTGACAGGTCTGACTCTTTGGCTAACCCCTGCTCAATCCTGGTCAGGGTTATGGCGTCTGTATCCTGATAGAGCTGCTCCAGAAATCCACCCTTCAATAGACCTTCAACTTTTACCTGGTTGAAGCTTGTCGCTCTGGAAGCCATGCTGCGTAACAGTCGGCTGACAGGTTCCATCTGAGGCCAGCCTGCCGGATGTTGGTTGCGCAATTGCATCGCGATTAATAATTGGTAGGCAAGCGGTATACCGGCGATGGCTGCCGGTAACAGCAGCTTGAAAGCCTTCTCATAGATCTGCAGTATTTCTGATTTTCCAGATGGAAATTTCTGGTTCAGAATGAACAATGCCTGAACCAGTTGCGCATAGGGGAAGTGGTTCTCATAAGCCGCCTGCTCTAAGTCTTTGCGCTGTTGACTGCCCGGGGTATTGGCCAGGTTGATGATGATGACTGGCTGGTCTGTGGATGTATCAGCAGAGGCTCCGGAACAGGCCAGTATTTTCAGGGTTTTTGTTTTTCCGTCCTGTAGTTGCTTTTGCACTGTATCGGATTCTGTACCGGGTGCAGGGTTTTCTTCAGAGGCTTTGCAATCTTGTGTCTTTGTTGCCCTGTTCAGCTCGTCCGGAAAACTATGATCCATCTCCTTAAGCCAGTTTGATAGTTCTACGGACTGAGACAAGGCTGTTTCGAAATCGATCGTAGTCGGGATTGACTTTTGGGCTGCGGTTTTATTCTTGCTTTTATTTGAGCGCTCAGCAGGATCAGGTGCCACTGCCTCACTGTTATGAGCAACTGCAGAGCATTGATTATCAGGGCTTGCTTCTACTGTGATAGCGTTTTTTTCTGGCACCGTGGCAATGTCGCTTATTTCTTGTTGTTTCTGTTTCTTCTCATGGGAATTGAAAGAAGCATCTTTTGTTATCGCCTCTGCACTTTCGACATAAGTAGCAGTAGAAACTGTTGCATGTTCGTCAATATCACTATTGCTTTCCAGTGCCTTGTCAGGTTGGGGCTTGATATAAGGAAGCAGAAATTCCGGAAACCCGGATGAGCCTGAAGAACGGCTGAGCAGTGACTGTTGAATAATCGCCTGAACCTGTTGCTCAGTGTCACTTGTCAGCAAGATTTTTAATATATTTTGAGCATTTTGCCCCCTTCTTTTTGCATCAATGCTTGGGTAGGTTTGATCAAATTGCGTGTCCTGAAGCAGTTTTTCAACCATAGCGGGCAGGCTTGGCATAAGTAGCCTGGAACTCTTGGCAAAAGGTTCTACACGGGTGAAATCGAAATACCCTTGAGGGCCGGCAGAAATATTGATCGATAAGATGCGCCATTTTTTGGTCTTGCAAGCGGCGAATCTTATCGTATTTTCTTTGCCGTTATCGGGAAAGCAATGGATCTTTAAAGTGTGCAGTAACCCTATGCGCCGCAATTCTTTCGGGCTGGCTAAAGCTATGGTGTGAAAGTTGTTGCGTCTCACGGTAGTGCCAGGCAGGGCGCGTGTCAGCTTTTCCTCAAGGGAGGCCGAAATCTTTTCCAGACTTTGAATATTCTCAACTGCCAGATCAATATTATTGGTAGCAGGTACCTTGCCCAGTTCGGTGGGTTTAAACAATGACGCGAGATGTTGCCATCTGGCTAAACCCCCGTAAACAAGAGCATCTTCAGTATCGGATATAATACTCTCGGCTTCTGCATAGGTTTTTCTAAAAACAGGTGCCAGCACCAGGAGTGCAGGAATCACATAGCGGATATCCTGTTTTTTTACTAAAAATACGCCCTCGGAATAATCTTTTACATGATTATCCAAAGACTGTATTTTGTCGTTTATTGCAGATGTGGAGAGATCAGGGGCTATAAAGGCGATGTATTTACTGGCAGACTCTTCCCAGAAAAAAACCACTGCGCCAAGCACGTTTTTGCTAACGTAAAATGTCCCGTCAGGGTTCTCTGTATCGTCGAACGGGTAACAAACAAGGCGTAATTTATTGTAAAACCTGAACAGGTTCTGTCCGAGATCTCCCAGCATGAATTTATCGGGTGCAATAAACGCCTGTTGTAGCATTTCGCTGGCAGATTGTATGGACGCCGCTTCCAGCAGTGCGCTGGCAGATTTTGTGGATGCCTCCTCTAGCCGTTCGCTGGCAGATTTTATGGCGTTGCACTGGAGCGTTTCCCGGCATAACAAAACATCCTTCTGCCATTGTGGAAACAGTTCCCATAAAGCATTTTCAAGCGTACTGTCTTCCAGCCATTCGTTTTCCTGCTTGTTCAGGTAGGAGCTGATCAGGAAGTGAGTGAACCAGGGGGCGTTGTCACTTTGATGAGACAGTTTTACCGTGTGATTCTCGTGAAACAGGAACATATGGATATTTTCAAGCCCGTCCAGAGGCTCTTGAGGGGTGTGGTCATGGTAGCTATGGGAGAGATATCCCCGACCATCAGTAACAATGACCTGTATAGAATTTTCCAGTGCTTTGGATGCCAGCATCATGTGTTGTTGGTTTTTTGGATCAAAACCCCGGAGCATCTGGTTATATAATGTTTCACTGCCACAGTCGGGTGGTTTGCATAGACGGAGCAGGGTGTCAAATTTTTCCCTGGATGTGATACCAAGCTGTTCTGACAGAAAGTCCGATCTATGGGCCATTCTTTCAGGCCGAAGTCCGGAGCGCCTGTACAAATAGAATAGATGTCTAAGCAGGGATGCTGAGGGTTCTGCGTCTGCTGGTGTGGCCGGATGGTTGCCGCCCGGTGGTGGTGGCTCATTGTCGTCAATATTGTTCCTACCGACAGAGCTGGCAGTTCGTTTACTTTTGTTGCCACTTTGTTCGGCTGTTTGTGCAGAGGGATTACTCGGGGAGGACTGAGATTCAGGCGGTCCATTATTCCCCTGGACACCAGAAGCTGTCACTGTGCCTGATGTAAACCCCATAGAGGGGAGTGACACATCTGGCTGATGAGGGATGGCAGGAGGATGAAAACCCTCGAATGCGTTGCTTGTTTGGGGCACCAAAGCCAGTGGGTTTCCGTCTGTTTGACGGGTAAAATAAGGTGATACACGACCGGAAAAGTGTGAGTGGACAGGGTGCCCCGGAAACTCCCGGTTTAAATAGGTCAACACATTGTTCATTAACTCAGGCCGCCGTTTAACAAACTGGTAAAGTGAACCGGGGTCGCTCAGAATCTGCTCCCTTACCCGGGCACTGAGGCTTTTGGGGATGGGTGATATGAACCCTGAGAGAATTCCCCGCCATTGATAGAGATTAAAGGGCGTACTGGTCACCGTGCTCATAAGCAGGGCGGCCAGGTTAAGGTGCTCACTTTCTACCAGGGTGCCAATCTCAGGTCCGTCCCAACCGGCGTAGTGATCCTCGACATTATAAGGGGCATCAGCGAACCGCATCAGCAGCACCGGGTCACCTGCTCCCCAGAAATGGTATTTCCGATGTCTGTCGTTGCGGGCGATGAATAAAGAAGATCTTGACCAGGCTGGACAGGTATCATTGCCAGGCGATACTTTTTCCAGTGCCCAGAGGTTAAAGTACTTCCCGGTCATGAGCGCCGGGCTGGGTTCTACCGCAGTCTCGGGAATACCCGGTTGGTAAAGCCAGCTTTGATCCGACCACTGATAAAGCCAGTGATTATTCTGGCAGGCGTGTACTTTTGCTTTGTCAGCTGACTTGCTTTTATTGGGTTCTCCAAACAACTTATCGTGGGAAGAGAGGCAGTGAATAGCCTGATTGACCCGCTTGATATAGCCACTGTCCAAAGCGGTTTGCCCGTCAGTGCTGATGATGTCTTTTTTAGCCAGTTCGGGCAATAGCCAGGGTTTTGCGTGATTCAGCGGGAAGTCAATAAGAACGCTCTGACACTTTTTATGCTCTGTAAGCGGATTAGTCTGGCAGATAATGGCCTGCAGGCGATTCTGCTGACTTTCCCGCCAGGGGCGCAGGAAAAGGGTACTGGTATGGGTGTCGTTTAGTAGTTTCCAAAGCGACAGCCAGGCAGACAGAGAATCACCCTCGACGGCCTGAGTCTCTGACGATGATGTCGAGGGTGAAGCCGTAATCTGCCATACAGGATGATTTTCGATGCAAGTGGTTTGCACTGATAAGCGGCTTTTCAGCAAAGAGTGATCGATCATCACCGGATGAAGATTGCAATCGGGGGCATCACCAAAAGCCCGGGACAGTGAGGGGAAGCCGCGACTGAAAGAAGGGTAGGGTATGATTGAAGGCGGAAGCAGTTTTGCAAACAGGAACCCGGGCAGATGACTCAACCATTGATTCCTGAAAAAAAGGGACAGTTTTTTGGGGGTGCCAACGTCGTGTATTACGTGATAATGGTTACCCAGCTTGAGGTGAAAGTTATTGGCTTTAAATCCGGCGTAGAGACCCAAAAAGCGGATTTCTGGTGCCTTGTATCCGGGTTCACTCTGGTGGCCGGAGGCATGACCTGTTTGTACGTTCATTGCAATCATGAACAGCAGCGAAACAAAGAGAAGTTTTGACAGTCTTCTGTGACAAACAAGCATAGAGTTGCCATAGATCCCAATTGATGATTATTAATTTATTAATCAGAGTTGACCCGTTAAACAACAGTTTTTATTTATTGAATTGTTCTGATCTCTATGGAGTCTGAGGAAAAATAGCAGTGGGTTCAGGATGTAGCAAGAGTGGCTTTGTAGCTGAGCGTAAACTGAACACATGCCTTCAATTTACTCATTTGGCCTTTCCAGTGCTCTTAACCAGCCAGGTGCTGAATGAAGTAATATTTTTTGTTGGTTTTTATATTGCTTTTGATGGAAGTCTGCTTTTTGTGTCTCTCCCAGAGCAAAAGCGGAAGTGGCCGAGATCCCGTGAAAAAAGGCCAACCAGGAAGCAAAATCGGTATTGTATTGTTTGAATGCAGTGTTCATGGCATCCCGGTTATCATCGTACATAACCGTTAGGTCGGCGGTTGCCAGGAGTGTCAGGAAAGCTTTTTTCATTGATTCATTTTCTTCAATCTTCTTTGTCATTATTTCTTCCCAGAACAGCTGCCGTTCGTTGTCATAGCTGTTATCGAGGGTCTCGTAAGCCCATAAATAATAGTGAATCAGGGCTGATTTTGTACGATGTTTCTTCAAAAGAGCATTACTGATAGCCTCATACTTTGGGTGAGATTTTAGCCGGGGCAGATTAAAAACGAATTCATCCAAACCGGTTTCAGGTTGTGGTGTTTCATGTAGCAATCCAAACGACGTTGTATAGTCAAACCGACTTCGCTCATAGCTTGTGATATTCTCTGATAATTGATCAACATCAGAAGTTGTTGTCAGGGATGATATATCCGGCACCTCTGATTTACCCAATACAAAAGCTTTGACAAGGCTCAAATACTTTTTACTATTTTCTGGCCTGCTACTGCTTTTGATTTCGTTGTCCAGAGCAATACCATATTGTTTTGGTCTTTTTTTAATGGGGAAATGCCTTGTTTTCTCCAGTGGTTCCAGAAGTATTCTCTCAATGCTGTCAGGATTACTTATCTCGGGAAATAACGCTTCTTCAACTTCCGGGCCATGATTGCTGAATACAAATTGCAGGTTATGGATTACGGGGGTAATCAAAAAATGCTTTGCGATCAGTGCTGGCCAACCGGCCTGAGGGGTTTGCAGAAGATTAAACCGCTTGTCAGTAAAGAGTCTGATAGCTGCTTCAGCCGCAAAACGTACACCCAATCTAGAGCTTGTTAATAAGCTGGGCAAAATATCGTAAACAACTTTACCTGCTTCAACAAAGATCGTTTCCCCTGGTTTTTTGGTCGATGTGTATTGAATAACAGGGTTATTGGTGGAGTCTGTCCGCGAGGCTTCTGAAGTCTCATCCTGATAATACTGGAAGTGGTTTGACAGCCGCATAAACCCCAGTGATTCCAGATAACCACCATAAGGAAAGCCATGTTGACGTGCTCTTCCGAAATGATAAACAGCACTGGACAGGACGCTTGTGTGTCCGTTTAATACTACCCGCTGCAAGCCAGAACTTACTTGTGCCTCCAGAAGCGTCAATCCAGCCAAACAATGAAGCCAGCCTGACATCTGTACAGATTGAATATCCAATTTACCATCATATTCGTTTAACTGCTGTTTTAATTTCTGATAGCCAACTTTTCTGGCTTGCTCAATAGCAAGAATAAAAATACTTTCGTTTCCAGCTATGAATATTTCCAAGCTGTCATAGTTAAAGACAACCTGTTCCATGATTTTTGATTCAATACGACTTGCGACAGTATTTGCTGGCTTATACCATGTATAGTGCCTAAACCAATCGTGTAATGTTTGCCAACCAACTGAATCAATCTGGAGTTTTTTTGCCTTTTCTGCATTTCCACCAATGAGCGTGAGAATATACTCGTGAATCAGAAAAAAGGTGTTGTAATAATACGACATGGTATCGTGGACAGCTATTTCAGGAAGCAAATGAATTATTTTTGCCAGAAGTCGTAAGTCATGACCAAAATGAAGAATGGTCATGTTAGCCTGGGAAGAGAATGGAAGGGCCTTAAGATGATGGAGATCCGGCTCTTCTTCTGGTGATGGATTATACAGAACCAGATAAAAAGCAAGTTCTATAATATCTGCCAGTGCCCGCCTCTCCGGATCAATATCTTTAGTGAGCTCGCTCTGAACCTGTCTCAGGAATGTGGTAACCTCCAAGTCTGAAACATAGCCTAATATAGAAAAGTTAATGATCAATGTCGAAAAATCCAGGCTATGAAAATCCAACAGTTCCGTTCGGCCAGTAGCGATGTAAAGTGTCAATCTTAATTCTGCTTCCGCTGTCTCTACTGTTTCCAAATTCGCTGCCGCCAGCGCTTTTTCTGCAGCTATCACTTCCGCTTTAGCTTTTGCTAACTCCGTATTTAACGTTAATACTCTCGCTTCTGTATTCGCTATCTCTAAGGCTACTGCTGCCGCTGTCGAAGCCTCTTTCGCTTCTGTATTCGCTACCTCTAAGGCAACTGCAGCCGCTCTCGAAGCCTCTCTCGCTTCTGCATTTGCTGTCTCCAGAGCTACTGCTGCTGCTTTCGAAGCATTTTTCGCTACTTCTAAAGCTTTCAGAGCTTCTTTCGTTGCGGCTAACAGTACTCCAGCCACTCCTGCTTTGCCTGACTCGGCTGCAGCCGATTTCTTTTCCGCTTTTTCATTCTGTTTGTTTGGCAGATGCTGGGTAATGGTATGTTTCTGGCCCATTCGACTCAAAACAACATCAACTGCGCCGTCAGAGCCTTTTACCGTTAGCTGATCCATAAATTCTCTGAGTATTCGTATGGAAGGTGTTACCCTGCCGAGAATATTGCTTTGCGGGCTTTTCAGGTAGGTGTTTGCATCAAAGGCCAGTTTCAGTTTGAAAGGCTTTGGAATCAGTATCAGCCACTTGAGTAATAGTCCGGCCATAACCTGTGGGATTGAGAGCGATTCTAATAAAATCTCAATAGACTGCGACACTCCGGAGAATGCAGAGTAATGGGCCTTCGCTATTGTATTAGTATTTCCTCCCATGCCATGCTCAAAAAACAGCAAGAGCAATGGGGCATAGGGGAAGAAATGTTTATCAGACAATCTAATAGTCTCTTTTATCTTTTTAGCGTTGAGTTTGACTTCAGGGGTAAAAGACAACTCAATGGTTTTTTCATCATCTGACATTTTGGCCCCCATCATGGCCAGTGCCTTCAGAAAATAGTAATAACCGATTCCCAGATTGTCTGTTAAATCGTTGCCATTTCTTACCAGAGCTTTTCTGAATGCAGTGATGTGAGCTTCTACCTGTTGTAAAAAATTCTCCGGGTTGGTCTGAATAAGTCTGAGTTCCTGAATAATATTGTTATCCAGTTGTACTAAATACCGGATATATAATTGTTCATTGTGCGATCCTGTTGATGGTCGGATGCCAGGCCTCAGGTCTTTTGGTTGCCTGGCTGCTTTTACGGTTCTTTTTGCTTTTTCAGAATGTGTACCCGTTCCAGACGTTAGTTGCGCCGGAGTGGCGGAAGCCGGAACCTCTTTGATTTGAATAAAGTCTCTTGCAAGCAGCAAAGAGCGGGCAAGCATCCAGTCTTTTATTAAATCGGGTCTGGACTTTTTAATCGCCTTATTACTTATTTGGTCATGATGCCCGTCAAATAGTTCCTTTTCACTCTTGCTGTCTTTGCTTAACGAAGCCTTGAGATAGCTTTCCCAAAAACCCATTTTCCAAAAGGCTATGAATCTGGGTTGATGATATTTGAGCAGTTGTCCGGTTTGCTCAGTATCCATGAATGCTTTCAGGTCAGTCATGGCCAGTACCTGTGGGAAATAAGATATATCCATGTGCTGAGGTTTTTTTTTCAAGGCTCCCTTAATTTGCAGGGCATTGAGGCTATACGACCAAAGTTCACTGTGAATCTGACTGGTTGCAGGCTCTTGTTTTTTCTCCAGTATCAGTATCAGCGACCCGATGGTTTGTTGCAGCTCCCGAGCCCCGGGACGCACTGCTTTCAGGGATGTTAATATCGAGGTGGTATCCGGTTCTCTCAGGGCATTGACAATGGCCTTTACCTCTCTGCCTCTGTCTGACAGGTCTGACTCTTTGGCTAACCCCTGCTCAATCCTGGTCAGGGTTATGGCGTCTGTATCCTGATAGAGCTGCTCCAGAAATCCACCCTTCAATAGACCTTCAACTTTTACCTGGTTGAAGCTTGTCGCTCTGGAAGCCATGCTGCGTAACAGTCGGCTGACAGGTTCCATCTGAGGCCAGCCTGCCGGATGTTGGTTGCGCAATTGCATCCCGATTAATAATTGGTAGGCAAGCGGTATACCGGCAATGGCTGCCGGTAGCAGTAGCTCGAAGGTTTTTTCGTAGATCTGCAATACTTCTGATTTTCCAGCTGGGAATTTCTGGTTCAGAATGAATAACGCCTGAACCAGTTGCGCATAAGGAAAGTGGTTCTCATAAGCCGCCTGTTCTAAGCTTTTGGCCGGGGTATGGGCCAGGTTGATGGTGATGACTGGCTGGTCTGTAGATGTATCAGCCGATGCTCCGGAACAGGCCAGTGTTTTCAGGGTTTTTGTTTTTCCGTCATGCAGTTGCTTTTGCAGTGTATTGGATTCTTTATCGGGCGCAGGATTTTCTGTCGGGGCTTCGCTTTCTGCAGAGGCTTTGCAATCTTGTGTCTTTGTTGCCCTGTTCAGCTCGTCCGCAAAGCTATGATCCATCTCCTTAAGCCAGTTTGATATTTCTACGGACTGAGACAAGGCCGTTTCGAAATCGACCGTATTCGAGATTGACTTTTGGGCTGGGGTGTTATTCTTTCTTTTATTTGAGCGTTCAGCAGGATCAGGTGCCATTGCCTCACTGTTATCAGCAACTACAGAGCGTTGATCATCAGGGCTTGCTTCTACTGTGATATCGTTTTTTTCTGGTACCGTGGCAATGTCGCTTATTTCTTGTTGTTTCTGTTTGTTCTCTTGGGAATCGAAAGAAGAATCTTTTGTTATCGCTTCTGTAGCTTCGACATAAGCAGCGGTAGAAACTGTTGCCTGTTCGTCAATATCACTATTGTTTTCCAGTGCCTTGTCAGGTTCGGGCTTGATATAAGGAAGCAGAAATTCCGGTAACCCGGATGCTTCTGAAGAACGGCTGAGCAGTGACTGTTGAATAATCGCCTGAACCTGTTGCTCAGTGTCACTCGCCAGCAAGATTTTTAATATATTTTGAGCATTTTGCCCCCTTTTCTTTGCATCAATGCCCGGGCAGGTTTGATCAAGTTGTGTGTCCTGAAGCAGTTTTTCAACCATAGCGGGCAGGCTTGGCATAAGTAGCCTGGAACTCTTGGCAAAAGGTTCTACACGGGTGAAATCGAAATACCCCTGGGGACCGGCAGAAATATTAATCGATATGATTCGCCATTGTTTGGTCTTGCAAGCGGCGAACGCTATTGTATTTTCTTTGTTTTTATCGGGAAAGCAATGGATCTTTAAGGTGTGCAGTAATCCACTGCGCCGCAATTCTTTCGGGTTGGCCAAAACTATGGTGTGAACGTTGCTGCGTCTGACGGTAGTGCCAGGCAGGGCGCGTGTCAGCTTTTCCTCAAGGGAGGCCGAAATCTTTTCCAGACTTTGAATATTCTCAACTGCCAGATCAATATTATTGGTAGCAGGTACCTTGCCCAGTTCGGTGGGTTTAAACAATGACGAGAGATGTTGCCATCTGGCTAAACTCCCATAAACAAGAGCATCTTCAGTATCGGATATAATACTCTCGGCTTCTGCATAGGTTTTTCTAAAAACAGGTGCCAGCACCAGGAGTGCAGGAATCACATAGCGGATATCCTGTTTTTTTACTAAAAATACGCCCTCGGAATAATCTTTTACATGATTATCCAAAGACTGTATTTTGTCGTTTATTGCAGATGTGGAGAGATCAGGGGCTATAAAGGCGATATATTTACTGGCAGACTCTTCCCAGAAAAAAACCACTGCTCCAAGCAGGTTTTTGCTAACGTAAAATGTTCCATCAGGGTTCTCTGTATCGTCGAACGGGTAACAAACAAGGCGTAATTTATTGTAAAACCTGAACAGGTTCTGTCCGAGATCTCCCTGCATGAATGTATCGGGTGCAGTAAACGCCTGTTGTAGTATTTCGCTGGCAGATTTTATGGACGCCTCCTCCAGCCGTTCGCTGGCAGATTTTATGGCGTTGCACTGGAGCGTTTCCCGGCATAACAAAATATCCTTCTGCCATTGTGGAAACAGTTCCCATAAAGCATTTTCAAACGCACTGTCTTCCAGCCATTCGTTTTCCTGCTTGTTTAAGTAGGAGCTGATCAGGAAGTGAGTGAACCAGGGGGTGTTGTCACTTTGATGAGAGAGTTTTACCGTGTGATTCTCGTGAAACAGAAACATATGGATATTTTCAAGCCCATCCAGAGGCTCTTGAGGTGTGTGGTCATGGTAGCTATAGGAGAGATACCCCCGACCATCAGTAACAATGACCTGTATAGAATTTTCCAGTGCTTTGGATGCCAGCATCATGTGTTGTTGGTTTTTTGGATCAAAACCCCGGAGCATCTGGTTATATAATGTTTCACTGCCACAGTCGGGTGGTTTGCATAGACGGAGCAGGGTGTCAAATTTTTCCCTGGATGTGATACCAAGCTGTTCTGAAAGAAAGTCCGATCTATGGGCCATTCTTTCAGGCCGAAGTCCGGAGCGCCTGTACAAATAGAATAGATGTTTAAGCAAGGATGCTGAGGGTACTGCGTCTGCTGGTGTGACCGGATGCTTGCCGCCCGGTGGTGGTGGCTCATTGTCGTCAATATTGTTCCTACCGACAGAGCTGGCAGTTCGTTTACTTTTGTTGCCACTTTGTTTGGCTTTTTGTGCAGAGGGATTACTCGGGGAGGACTGAGATTCAGGCGGTCCATTATTCCCTTGGACACCAGAAGCTGTCACTATGCCTGATGTAAACCCCATAGAGGGGAGTGACACATCTGGCTGATGAGGGATGGCAGGAGGATGAAAACCCTCGAATGCGTTGCTTGTTTGGGGCACCAAAGCCAGTGGGTTTCCGTCTGTTTGACGGGTAAAATAAGGTGATACACGACCGGAAAAGTGTGAGTGGACAGGGTGCCCCGGAAACTCCCGGTTTAAATAGGTCAGCACATTGTTCAGTAACTCAGGCCGCCGTTTAACAAACTGGTAAAGTGAACCGGGGTCGCTCTGAATCTGCTCCCTTACCCGGGCACTGAGGCTTTTGGGGATGGGTGATATGAACCCTGAGAGAATTCCCCGCCATTGATAGAGATTAAAGGGCGTACTGGTCACCGTGCTCATAAGCAGGGCGGCCAAGTTAAGGTGCTCACTTTCTACCAGGGTGCCAATTTCAGGTCCGTCCCAACCGGCGTAATGATCCTCGACATTATAAGGGGCATCAGCGAACCGCATCAGCAGCACCGGGTCACCTGCTCCCCAGAAATGGTATTTCCGATGTCTGTCGTTGCGGGCGATGAATAAAGAAGATCTTGACCAGGCTGGACAGGTATCATTGCCAGGCGATACTTTTTCCAGTGCCCAGAGGTTAAAGTACTTCCCGGTCATGAGCGCCGGGCTGGGTTCTACCGCAGTCTCGGGAATACCCGGTTGGTAAAGCCAGCTTTGATCCGACCACTGATAAAGCCAGTGATTATTCTGGCAGGCGTGTACTTTTGCTTTGTCAGCTGACTTGCTTTTATTGGGTTCTCCAAACAACTTATCGTGGGAAGAGAGGCAGTGAATAGCCTGATTGACCCGCTTGATATAGTGACTGTCCAAAGCGGTTTGCCCGTCAGTGCTGATGATGTCTTTTTTAGCCAGTTCGGGCAATAGCCAGGGTTTTGCGTGATTCAGCGGGAAGTCAATAAGAACGCTCTGACACTTTTTATGCTCTGTAAGCGAATTAGTCTGGCAGATAATGGCCTGCAGGCGATTCTGCTGACTTTCCCGCCAGGGGCGCAGGAAAAGGGTACTGGTATGGGTGTCGTTTAGTAGTTTCCAAAGCGACAGCCAGGCAGACAGAGAATCACCCTCGACGGCCTGAGTCTCTGACGATGATGTCGAGGGTGAAGCCGTAATCTGCCATACAGGATGATTTTCGATGCAAGTGGTTTGCACTGATAAGCGGCTTTTCAGCAAAGAGTGATCGATCATCACCGGATGAAGATTGCAATCGGGGGCATCACCAAAAGCCCGGGACAGT
Organism: Endozoicomonas sp. ALD068; assembly: GCF_049310145.1. Classification (NCBI taxonomy): domain Bacteria; kingdom Pseudomonadati; phylum Pseudomonadota; class Gammaproteobacteria; order Oceanospirillales; family Endozoicomonadaceae; genus Endozoicomonas; species Endozoicomonas sp. ALD068. Next base: position 2,567,257 of record NZ_JBLYNU010000004.1, on the reverse strand, counting down.
GAGGGGAAGCCGCGACTGAAAGAAGGGTAGGGTATGATTGAAGGCGGAAGCAGTTTTGCAAACAGGAACCCGGGCAGATGACTCAACCATTGATTCCTGAAAAAAAGGGACAGTTTTTTGGGGGTGCCAACGTCGTGTATTACGTGATAATGGTTACCCAGCTTGAGGTGAAAGTTATTGGCTTTAAATCCGGCGTAGAGACCCAAAAAGCGGATTTCTGGTGCCTTGTATCCGGGTTCACTCTGGTGGCCGGAGGCATGACCTGTTTGTACGTTCATTGCAATCATGAACAGCAGCGAAATAAAGAGAAGTTTTAACAGTCTTCTGTGACAAACGAGCATAGAGTTGCCATAGATCCCAACTGATGATTATTAATTTATTAATCAGAATTGACCTGTTAAACAACAGATTTTATTTATTGAATTGTTCTGATCTCTATGGAGCCTGAGGAAAAATAGCAGTGGGTTCAGGATGTAGCAAGAGTGGCTTTGTAGCTAAGCGTAAACTGAACACATGCCTTCAATTTACGGATTTGGTCTTCCTGCTATTCCTGCTGATTAGTTAATTAATGAAGTTACATGCCTTTTAGTTTTTCAAAAAGCTCGAAATGATAATCTGCCTTTTGCTTCTCGCCCAGAAATAAGGCGGAAGTGGCTGAGATCGAGTGTAAAAAGGCCAGCCAGCTAGAAAGATCTATATTGTATTGTTTGAATGCATTGATCATTGCCTCCCGGTTATCATCGTACATAACCGTTAGATCGGCGGTTGCCAGAAGTGCCAAGAAAGCTTTTTTCATTGGTTTATTTTCTTCGATTTTCTTTGTCATTATCTCACTCCAGAACAGATCCCTTTCGTTTTCAAGGCTATCATTGAGGGTCTCGTAAGCCCATAAATAATAATGAATCAGGGCTGACTTTTTACGATGCTTATTCAAAAGGGCATTCGTTATAGCCTCGTAATTTGGGTGAGATTCCAGCCTGGGGAGGTTATAAACGAATTCATCCAAACCGGTTTCAGGTTGTGGTGTTTCCTGTTGTTCTTTCAACAATGTTGTATAGTCGAACCGGCTTAGCTTATAGCTTGCAATACTCTCTGATAATTGATCACTGTCAGAAACTGTTGCCTCGTATGGTGTATCCAACAGATCTGATTTATTGAATAAAAAAGCTTTGACAAGGCTTAAATACTTTTTAATACTTTCTGGCCTGTCACCATTCTCGATTTCACTGTCCAGAAAAATACCATAATACTCTGGTCTTTCGCTAATGGATACCTGTCTTGTTTTATCTAGTGGTTTCAGAAGTATTCCCTCAATACTGTCTGGATCATTTGTCCTGGGAAATAGCGCATTTTCAGCTTCAGGACCGTCATTGCTGAACAGAAACTGGATGCGATAGTTTGCAGGGCAACTCAAAAGGTACTTTGTGAGCATTGTCGGCCAGCCAGCCTGTGGGATATGCAGAAGGTTAAACCGTTTATCAGTAAAGATTCTGATGGCTGTTTCGGCCGAAAAACGTACACCAAGTAAAGAACTTGCCAGCAAACCGGGCAAAATTTCCGTAACAATCTTTCCCGCTTCAATAAAAATCTTCTCTCCTGGTCTTTTGGTCGATGTGTATTGAATAACAGGCTTATAGATTGAGTCTTTTTGCCAGGTATCTGATGTCTCGTTCTGATAATACTGGTAGTGGTTTGCTAGTCGCATAAATACCAGAGATTCCAGGTAACCACCATAATGAAAGCCAATTTCACGTGCTTTCATAAAATGATTATGAGCACTGATCAGGACGCTTTTGCGATCGGTTAATATTATCTTCTGGTGATCAGAACTTACTTTTGCTTCCAGAAGTGTCAATCCAGCTAGACAATGAAGCCAGCCTGACATCTGTAAAGATTGATAATCCAATTTACCCTCGTATTGGTTTAACTGCTGTTTTAATTTCCGATAGCCAACTTTTCTGGCTTGCTCGGTAGCAAGAATAAAAATACTTTCGTCTCCATCCCAGAACTTTTTCACGCTGTCATTTTTAAAGACAACATAGTCCATGACTTTTGATTGCATATTATGGGAAGCAGTCTTGACCGGCTTATACCATACAGAGTTCTTCAACCCGGTGCCTAATATTTTCCAGCCCATTGAGTTAGCCTGGAGTTTTTTTGCCTTTTCTGCATTTACACCGATAAGAGTGAGAATATGCTGGTGAACCAGCAAAAGAATGTTATAAAACGAATGGCTATCTTCGGTAACCAGTTCGCGAGACAAACCAATTAATTTTGTCAAAAATTGTAAGTCATGACCAAAATGCATAGCGGTTAAGAGAGCCTGGTTATCGAAGGATTGGGTTTTAAGATGAGGGAGGGCCAGCTCTGCTTCTGGTGATGCACCAACCAGATGAAAAGCAAGCTCTATAACATCTGCCATTGCCCGATTTTCAGGTTCACTATCTTCAGAGAGATTCCTCTGGGCTTTTTTCAGGTATATGGGGAGCTCCGTGTCTAATTCAGGGCCAATTATAGAAAAGACAATGGTCAATATGGATAGGTCCAGGCAAATAAAATCAATCAATTCCGTTCGGTCAGTGGCGAAGTAAAGTATCAATCTTAATGCTGCTTCTGTTCTTTCTTCCGCCTCTAATACCGTTACCCTTAGCGTATCGTCTATCGCCTCCTCTACCGCTTCCTCTACCGCTTTCGCTTTCTCGTCCGTTAACACTTCTATTATCGTATTCGCTGCCGCTTTACCTGCGTCTACCAGCTTACCTATCGCCGTTACCACCTCTGTCGATATCTCCAACCCTGTAGCGTTCGACTTCGTTATTAGTGTCAGTTTCCTTGTTGCTTTCGTTAACGCCATCGCTTTCTCTTTTGCGGTCGCCTTCACTTTTACTATCTCGTTCGCTAACTCGTTCTCGTTCTCGTTCGCTACCGCTACCGCTACTGCTATGGCTACTTCTACTATGGCTTCTTCTGCCGCTTTCTTGGCCTCAATTGCTGCCACTGAGGCTGACTGAGACGATTCCCCTTGTTCATGCTGTTCGTTTAGCAGATACGCGGTATTTGTAAATAGCTGGCTCAATCGATTCAATACAACATCAACTGCACCACCAGGGCCTTTTACCGGAAGCTCCTCCAGAAATTCTCTCAGTATATGTATAGAAGGTGTTACCCTGCCTGGAATCTTGCTTTGCGGGTTTTTGAGGTAAGTGTCGGCATCAAAGGCCAGTTTCAGTGCGAAAGGCTTTGGAATCAGCACCAGCCATTTGAGTAATAGTCCGGCCAGAACCGGTGTATCTGCGCGCGATTCTAATAAAAACTCAATAGACTGTGATACCCCGGAGAATGCAGAGCAATAGGCCTGGATTACTTGATTAGGCTTTCTTCCCATGCCATGTTCAAAAAACAGAAAGAGCATCGAGGCATAAGGGAAGTTAAGATCTTTGGACACTAAAATAGACTCCCTTATCTTTATCGCGTTGAGTCTGGCTTCCGGGCTAAAGGACAGTTCAATAGTTTTGTTGTCATCTGACATTTTGGCCCCTATCATGGCCAGTGCCTTCAGAAAATAGTAATAACCTGTTCCCAGCTTGTTTGTTGAGTTATTGCTATTTTTTACCAGAGCCTTTCTGAATGCGGTAATGCGGTCTTCTACCTGTTGCAAAAATCTTTTCGGGTTTTCCTGCATAAATCTGACTTCCTGAATAATGTTGTTATCCAGCTGAAATAAATACTGGTTATGTAGTTGTTCATTGAATAGTCCTTTTGATGGTTGAATGCCTGGCTTCAGTTCTGTTGACTGTCTGGCTGCATTTACGGTTCTTTTTGCTTTTTCAGAGTTTGTAGCTGTTCCAGATGATAGCTGCGTTAAAGTGGATGGAGTGGGGGAAGCCTGAACCTTTTTGATTTGGATAAAATCTCTTGAAAGCAGAAAAGATCGGGCAAGAATCCAGTCTTTTATTAAATTGGATCTGGACTTTTTAATCGCTTTATTGCTTATTTTTTCATGATGCCGGTCAAATCTTTCCTTTTCTGTCTTGCTGTCTTTGCTTAACGAAGTTTTGAGATAGCTTTCCCAAAAACCCACTTTCCAAAAGGCTATGAATCTGGGTTGATGATTTTTGAGCAATTGTCCGGTGCGCTCAGTATCCATGAATGCCTTCAGGTCAGTCATGGCCAGCACATATGGGAAACACGATATATCAATGACCTGAGATTTTTTTTTCAAGGCTCCCTTGATTTGCAGGGCGTTGAGGCTGTACGACCAAAGTTCATTATGAATCTGACCGACTGCGGGTTCTTTTTTTTTCTCAAGTATCAGTATCAGTGACCCGATGGTTTGTTGCAGCTCCCGAGTCCTGGGATGAACTGCTTTCAGGGCTGTTAATATAGAGGGGGTATCCGGTTGTCTCAGGGCATTGACAATGTGCTTCACTTCTCTGCCTTTGTCTGAGAGTTCTGACTCTTTGGCTAAGCCCTGCTCAATCCTGGTCAGGGTGGTGACGTCTGTATCCTGATAGAGCTGCTCCAGAAATCCACCACTCAACAGGCCTTCAACCTTCACCTGATTGATGCTGGTTTGTCTGGAAGTCATGCTGCGTAACAGCCGGTTTACAGGTTCTATCTGGGGCCAGCCTGCCGGATGTTGGTTGTGTAATTGCATCGCGATTAATAATTGGTAGGCAAGCGGTATACCGGCAAGGGCCGCCGGTAACAGCAGCTCGAAAGCATTTTCATAGATCTGAAGTGCTTCCGGTTTTCCGGATGGGATTTTTTGGTTCAGAATGAACAACGCCTGAATCAGTTGTGCATAGGGAAAGTGGTTTTCATAAGCAGCCTGTTCTAACCCTGAGCGCTGCTGACTGTCCGGGGTATTTGCCATATTGATGGTGATGACCGGTTGCTCACCGGATGTATCTGCAGAAGCCCCTGAACAAGACAGTATTTGTAGGGTTTTTGTTTTTCCTTCCTTAAGTTGATTTTGCAGTGTATTGAATTCTATATCGGACGCAGGGTTTTCTTTAGAGGCTTCGTTTTCTTCAAAGCCTTCGCAATCTTGTGCCTTTGTTGCCCTATTCAGCTCATTCGGGAAGTTATAATCCATCTCCTTAAGCCAGTTTGATATTTCTATGGACTGAGACAATGCCGTTTCGAAATCGATCGTATCGGAAATTGACTTTTTGGCGGAGGTTTCGTTTTTTTTCTTTTTTGAATGTTCAGCCAGGACTGGTGCCACTGGCTTACTGTCATGAGCTACTGTAGAGTGTTCATCGCTCGCATCATTTTCTGTCTTATTCTCTACATTAATAGTGCTTTCCTGTTCGTTGTCAGGTTGTGGCTTGATATAAGGCATCAGAAATTCGGGTAACCTGGATGATTTTGAGTAGCTGCTGAACACTGACTGCTGAATAATCTCCTCAACCTGTCGTTGAGTGTCACTTGCGAGCAAGATCTTTAATACATTTTGAGCATTTTGCGCCTGTCGCTTTGTTGCATTACTACCCGGGTAAGTTTGATCAAGTTGCGTGTCCTGAAGTAGTTTTTCAACTATAGCGGGCAGGCTTGGCATAAGCAGTTTGGAACCCTTGGCAAAAGGTTCTACACGGATGAAATCGAAGTACCCGTCAGGACCGGCAGAAATATCGATTGATATGATTCGCCACTCTTTTGCTTTGCAACGGCTCAACCCCATGGCCTTTTTATTGTTTTTATCAGGATAGCCGTTGATCTTTACGGTATTCCTTAGCCGTCTGCGCTGCGATTTTTTTGGGTTTAAAACCATAGTGTGAATATTGCTGCGCCTAACGATGGTACCAGACAGAGCGCTTCTTAGTTTACTCTCTATAGACTCCGAAATGGTTTCCAGATTTTTGATATCCCTGACTGCCAATTCAATATCATTGGTAACAGGTATCTTGCCAATTTCGGTGGGTTTAACCACTGATGAAAGATGTTGCGACCTGGCTAAACCCCCATAAACAAGAGCATCTCCAGTATCGGATAAAACACTTTCGATTTCTGCATGGGTTTTTTTAAAAACAGGTGCGAGCACCAACAGTGCAGGAATTACATAGCGGATATCCTGTTTTTTTACTAAAAATGCGCCCTCGGAACAGGCTTTTAAATGATTATCCAAAGATTTCATTTTGTTGTTTATCGTTGATGCCGAGAGATCTGGAGCTATAAAGGCGATATAGTTACTGGCAGAGTTTTCCCAGAAAAAAATCACGGCTCCAAGCAGGTTTTTGCTAATGTAAAAAGTTTCATCGATAGTCTCTGTATCATCGAACAGGTAACAAACAAGGCGTAATTTATTGTAAAAACTGAGTAGGTTATGTCCGTGTTCTCCCTCTATGAATCTATCGGGTGCAGTAAACGCTTGTTTTAGCTGTTTGCTGGCCGATTTTATGGACGCCTCTTTTAGCTGATCGCTGGTAGATTTTATGGCGTTGCAATGAAGACTTTCCCGGCATAATAAAATGTCTTTTTGCCATTGTGGAAACAACTCCCACAAAGCATTTTCAAACTCACTGTCTTGCAGCCATTGGTTTTCCTCTTCGTTTAATTGGGATCGGATCAGGAAGTGAGTGAACCACAGGTTGCTGTCACTGTGATGAAACAGTCTTACAGCGTGATTCTCGTGAAACAGGAACGTATGACAATCTTCAAGCCCTTCCAGAGGTTGTTGAGGCATGTGATCATGTTTTATATCATGGCTATAACAGCGATATTTCTGACCGTCAGGAACGATGGCCAGTATAGAGTTTTGCAGGGCTTTTGATGCCAGCACCAGGTGTTGTTGGTTTTTTGGATCAAAACCCCGGAGCATCTGGTTATATAATGCTTCACTTTCACTGTCAGGTGGTTGGCATTGACGGGCCAGGGTTTCAAAATTTTCACTGGATGTGATATCGAGGTGCTCTGGAAGAAAATCCGAGCCATGGATTACTCTTCCAGGCCAAAGTCCGCAGTGTCTGTAAAAATGCAATAGATGTTTAAGCAAGGATGTTGAGTGCACTGCGTCTGCTGGTGTGACCGGATGGTTACCGCCCGGTGGTGGCTCGTTGTCGTCAATATTGTTCCTGCCGTCAGGGCTCGCAGTTCGTCTACTTTTGTTGCCACTTTGTTCGGCTTTTTGTGCAGAGGGATTACTCGGGCAGGACTGAGATTCAGGCGGTCCATTATTTCCCTGGACACCAGAAGCAGTCATTATGCCTGATACAAACCCTGTAGAAGAGAGTGACATATCTGGCTGATGAGGGATGGCAGGAGGATTAAAGCCGTCGAACACGTTGCTTTTTTCGGGCACTAAAGCCAATGGGTTTCCGTTTGTTTGATGGCTAAAAAAAGGTGATACACGACCGGAAAAGTATGAGTGGACAGGGTGGCCCGGAAACTCACGGTTTAAATAGGTCAACACATTGTTCAGTAACTCAGGCCGCCGTTTAACAAACTGGTAAAGTGAACCAGGGTCGCTCAGAATCTGCTCCCTTACCAGGGCACTGAGGCTTTTCGGGATGGGTGATGTGAACCCTGAGAGAATTCCCCGCCACTGATAGAGATTAAAGGGCGTATTGGTCACCGTGCTCATAAGCAGGGCAGCCAGGTTGAGATGCTCACTTTCTACCAGGGTGCCAATCTCTGGTCCATCCCAACCGGCGTAATGATCCTCGACATTATAAGGGGCATCAGCGAACCGCATCAGCAGCACCGGGTCACCTGCTCCCCAGAAATGGTATTTCCGATGTCTGTCGTTGCGGGCGATGAACAAAGAAGATCTCGACCAGGCCGGGTAGGTATCATTGCCGGGCGATACCTTTTCCAGTGCCCAGAGGTTAAAGTACTTCCCGGTCATGAGTGCCGGACCGGGGTTTATTGCAGTCTCGGGAATGCCAGGTTGATAAACCCAGTTTTGATCTGACCACTGATAAAGCCAGTTATTATTTTGGCAAGCGTGTATTTTTTCTTTGTCAGCTGGCTTGCTTTTATTGGGTTCTCCAAACAACTTATCGTGGGAAGAGAGGCAGTGAATAGCCTGATTGACCCGCTTGATATAACTACTGTCCAAAGCGGTTTGCCCGTCAGCGCTGATACTGTCTTTTCTAGCCAGTTCGGGCAATAGCCAGGGTTTTGCGTGATTCAGCGGGAAATCAATAAGAACGCTCTGACACTTTTTATGCTCTGTAAGCGGATTGGTCTGGCAGATAATGGCCTGCAGGCGATTCTGCTGACTTTCTCGCCAGGGACGCAGGAAAAGGGTACTGGTATGGGTGTCGTTTAGTAGTTTCCAAAGCGACAGCCAGGCAGACAGAGAATCACCCTCAACGGCCTGAGTCTCTGACGATGATGTCGAGGGTGAGGCCGTAATCTGCCAGACAGGATGATTTTCGATACAAGTGGTTTGTATTGACAGTTGGCCTTTCAGCAAAGAGTGATCGATCATCACCGGATGAGGGTTGCAATCGGGGGCATCACCAAAAGCCCGGGACAATGAGGGAAATCCGCGACTGAAAGAAGGGTAGGGTACGGTTGAAGGAGGAAGCAGCTTTGCTAACAGAAACCCGGGCAGATGACTCAACCATTGATTCTGGAAAAAAAGGGACAGCTTTTTGGGGCTGCCAACGTCGTGTATTACGTGATAATGGTTACCCAGCTTGAGGTGGAAATTATTGGCTTTAAATCCGGCGTAGAGACCCAAAAAGCGGATTTCTGGTGCCTTGTGCCCGGGTTCATTCTGGTGGCCGGAGGTATGACCTGATTGTACGTTCATTTCAATTATGAATAGCAGGGCAATTAAGAGAAGTTTTAACAGTCTTCTGTGACAAACAAGCATAGAATTGCCGTAGATCCCATTTGATAATTATTAATTTGTCAATCAGAGTTGACCTGTTAAATAACAGTTTTTATTAATACTGATTGAATGAATTGTTCTGGTCTCTATGGAGACTGAGGAAAAATAGCAGTGGGTTCATGATGTAGCAAGAATGGTCCCGCGTTCGGTTTGGCTGCTGGTTTCGAATCTTGTGATAACGTTTTTATGTTGCTGCTGAAGGTAGCGGCTCTGTTTCCGGAGGTGAGGCTGGCAACTTCGGGTTAAAGCAGCAGACTCAATAATTATACGACAAAAATCTATTTGCTAAATTGATATACGTTGAGAATCGTACGTCAGTTTGTTTCATGTTCATTGATGAATTCTTTTGGGCTGTCGAAGTTGAAATGAGTGGCAACCGTAGGGTGCCTAACACTAATATTTTTCAGAAGGTTTTCATCCTTTAAGGCGTTTATAGCTTTGGTGACAACAACAGGCGAATAGCTTCAGCCAATTAAACTGAGTTGGAACGCAGAGGGATGGAAAAAGTTGGTATTCAGATAGATGAGAATAAGGGGGCTGTTACTTAATGACTTAATATTCTGTCAAGGCTCTAAAATACTCGAGATAATGGTGATCTTTCTTTAGGTCGTCTCCCAGAAAAGAGGCGATTTCAGCCGATATACAGTGAAATAAAGACAACCAGGAATTAAGATCTTTTTTGTATTTTTTAAATGCGGTGCACATAGCCTCCCGGTTATCATCGTACATAGCCGTTAGATCAGCGGTTGCAAGAAGTGCGAAAAAAGCCTTTTTTATTGGTTCATTTTCTTCAATCTTCTGTGTCATTATCCTATTCCAGAACGAATACCGTTCGTTGTTACGACTATCATTGAGGATCTCGTAAGCCCATAAATAATAGTGAATCAGGGCTGACTTTGTGCGATGTTTTTTCAAAAGAGCATTACTGATAGCCTCGTAATTTGGGTGAGACTCCAGTCTGGGCAGGTTATAAACGAATTCATCCAAACCGGTTTCAGGTTGTGGTGTTTCCTGTAGTTCTTCCAACAATGCTGTATAGTCAAGTCGGCGTAGCTTATAGCTTGCAGTACTCTCTGATAATTGATCACTATCAGAAACTGTTGCCGGTGTTTCCAGCAGATCTGATTTATCTAATAAAAAAGCTTTGACAAGGCTTAAATACTTTTTAATACTTTCTGGCCTGTCGCCATTTTCGATTTCACTGTCCAGCCAAATACCATATTGTTCTGGTCTTTTTTCAGTGGCAAATTGCCTGGTTCTCTCCATTGGTTCCAGAAGTATTCTTTCAATACTGTCAGGATCACTTATCCTTGGAAATAACGCTTCTTCAACTTCAGTGACATCATTGTTGAAGACAAACTGTAAGCTATGGTTTACGGGGAGAATTAAAAAGTGCTTTGCGATCAGTGTCGGCCAACCAGCTTGAGGCATATGCAGAAGATTAAACCGTTCATTAGTAAAGATTCTGATGGCTGCTTCAACGGCAAAACGTACACCATATAGAGAGCTTGATAATAGCCCGGGCAGGATGTCCGTGACAATTTTACCCGCGTCTATAAAGATCTTATCCCCTGGTTTTTTGATCGATGCGTATTGAATAACAGGCTTATTGGTCAGATCTCTTTGCCAGGCTTCTGATGTCTCGTTCTGGTAATACTGGTAGTTGTCTAGCCGCATGTCCACCAGTGATTTCAGATAACCTCCATAGGGGAAGCCGAGATGACGTGCTTTTGCGAAATGCTCATGAGCAATGGTCAGTACTCTTTTGCGACCGGTCAATATTACCCGCTGGTCATCAGAACTTGTTTGTGCCTTCAGAAGCGTCAATCCAGCCAGGCAATGAAGCCAGCCTGACATCGCTGTAGATTGAGAATCCACTTTTCCCTCATATTGGTTTAACTGCTGTTTTAATTTTTGATAGCCAATTTTTCTGGCTTGCTCAATAGCAACAAGAAAAGTATTTTCGTCTCCATCTGTGAAATTTTTTACGCTGTCGCTGTTAAAGACAACATGGTCTATGACTTTTGATTGCATATTATGTGCAACAGCCTTGACTGGCTTATGCCATACATAGTTCCTAAAACATGTATGTAGTGTTTGCCAACCATCTGAGTCAACCTGAAGTTTTTTTGCCTTTTCTGCATTTCCACCGATAAGCTCGAGAATATACTGGTGAACCAGCAAAAGAATGTTGTAAATATACAATTTGGTATCTTGGGTAACCAGTTCGCGAGAAAAACCGATTAATTTTGTCAGAAGTTGTAAGTTATGACCGAAATGCATTGCGGTTAAAAGGGCCTGGGCATTGAAGGGTTGGGCTTTAAGACAAGAAAGGGTCGGCTTTGTTTCTGATGATACACTAACCAGATGAAAAGCAAGTTCTATAATATCTGCCATCATCTGATCATCAAAATTAGTCTCTTTAGAGAGCTGCCTATGAGCCTTTTTCAGGTACTCGAAGAGTCCCGAGTGTGATTCAGAGCCAATTATAGAAAAAACAATGGTCAATGTGGATAAATCCAGGTAAACAAAATCAATCAATTCCGTTCGACCAGTAGCGAAGTACAGTACCAATCTTAATGTTGCTGCTCTACTCTCTGCCGTTTCCTTTACTGCTACCTTGACCGCCTCGTTTACCGTTTCGTCTATCGTTTCCTTAATTGCTTTCGCTTTCGCTTCCTTTAACCTTTCCAGAACCGTGATCGCTGCCGCTTTACCTGTCTCTGCCGCTTTATCTAACGCTGCCACTACCGCTGTCGTTTTATCTAACGCTGTCGCGTTCGAGTTCGTTTCTGCTGTCACTTTCTCTGTCGCTTCCGCCAAGGCTATCGCTTTCGCTTTGACGTTTGCTTTCGATTCCGCTATTGCTTCCGCTAACACTATAGCGTTTTCTGTTGAGTTCGAGTTCGAACACGAGCACGAGCTCGAGCACAAGTGCGAGTTTGCTTCTGCTATCGCTACCTCTATGGCTAATTCAGCTATGGCATCTGCTGCACTTGTCGTAGCCGCTTCTGCTGACACGGACTCAGTCGCTTCCGCTTGTTCATGCTGTACGTTTTGCAGATGCCGGGTATTGGTAAATTGCTGACCCATTCGATTCAAAACAACATCAACTGCGCCATCAGAGCCTTTTACCGGAAGCTGCTCCAGAAACTCTCTGAGTAAACCAATGGAAGGTGTTACCCTGCCCGGAATATTGACTTGCGGGTTTTTCAGGTAAGTCTCTGCATCAAAGGCCAGTTTCAGTTCGAAAGTCTTTGGAATCAGTATCAGCCACTTGAGTAACAGTCCGGACAGAACCGGTGCATATGTTTGCAATTCTAATAAAATCTCAATGGACTGTGACACCCCGGAGAATGCAGAGTAGAGGGCCTGCTTTGGTGTTTTAAGCTTTTCTTCCATACCATGTTCAAAAAACAGAGAGAGCATTGGAGCATAGGGGAAGTAATACTCTTTAGAGATTAAAATAGACTCTTTTATCTTTTTCGCGTTAAGTTTGACTCCCGGTCCAAAGGACAACTCAATAGTTTTGTTGTCATCTGACATTTTGGCCCCTATCAAGGCCAGTGCCTTCAAAAAGTGGTAATAACCTATTCCCAGCGTGTTTGTTGAATCATTGCCATTTTGTACCTGAGCTACTCTGAATGCTGTGATGTGCTCTTCTACCTGTTGCAAAAATAATTTCGGGCTTTTCTGCATAAATCTGACTTCCTGAATAATATTGTTATCCAGTTGAAGTAAATACCCGGTATGTACTTGTTCATTGTGTTGTCCTGTTGATGGTCGGATAACAGGCTTCATTTTTTTTGACTGCCTGGCCGCATTTACGGTTCTTTTTGCTTTTTCAGAATGTGTACCTGTTTTAGACGTTAGTTGCGCCGGAGTGGGGCAGGCAGGAGCCTCTTTGATTTGAATAAAGTCTCTTGAAAGCAGCAAAGAGCGGGCAAGAATCCAGTCTTCTATTAAATCGAGTCTGGACTTTTTAATCGCCTTGTTATTTATTTGGTTATGATGCTCGTCAAATATTTCCCTTTCAGTCTTGCTGTCTTTGCTTAACGAAGCCTTGAGATAGCTTTCCCAAAAACCCATTTTCCAAAAGGCTATGAATCTGGGTTGATGATATTTGAGCAGTTGTCCGGTTTGCTCAGTATCCATGAAGGCTTTCAGGTCAGTCATGGCCAGTACCTGTGGGAAATAAGATATATCCATGTGCTGAGGTTTTTTTTTCGAGGCGCCCTTAATTTGCAGGGCGTTGAGACTGTACGACCAAAGTTCACTGTGAATCTGACCGACTGCGGGTTCTTTTTTTCTCTCCAGTATCAGTATCAGTGAGCCGATGGTTTGTTGCAGCTCCCGAGCCCTGGGTCGAACTGTTTTCAGGGCTGTTAATATGGACGCAGTATTCGGTTCTCTCAGGGCACTGACAATGTGCTTCACCTCTCTGCCTCTGTCTGAGAGGTCTGACTCTTTGGCTAACCCCTGCTCAATCCTGGTCAGGGTGATGGCGTCTGTATCCTGATAGAGCTGCTCTAGAAATCCACCGCTCAACAGGCCTTCAACCTTTATCCGGGTTAAGCTTGTCGCTCTGGAAGCCATGCTGCGTAACAGCCGGTTGACAGGTTCCAGCTGGGGCCAGCCTGCCGGATGTTGGTTGCGCAATTGCATTCCGATTAATAATTGGTAGGCAAGCGGTATACCGGCAATGGCTGACGGTAACAGTAGCTCGAAAGCCTTCTCATAGATCTGCAGTATTTCTGATTTTTCAGCAGGGCATTTCTGGTTCAGAATGAACAACGCCTGAACCAGTTGCGCATAGGGGAAGTGGTTCTCATAAGCGGCCTGCTCTAGGCCTTTGCGCTGCTGACTGCCCGGGGTATGGGCCAGATCGATGGTGATGACCGGTTGGTCTGTGGATGTATCAGCAGATGCTCCGGAACAGGCCAGTATTTTCAGGGTTTTTGTTTTTCCGTCCTGCAGTTGTTTTTGCAGTGTATCGAATTCTGTATCGGGTGCAGGGTTTTCTGCAGGGGCTTTGCAATCTTGTGTCTTTGTTGTCCTGTTCAGCTCGTCCGCAAAGCGATGATCCATCTCCTTAAGCCAGTTTGATATTTCTACGGACTGAGATAAGGCTGTTTCGAAATTGATCGTATTCGAGATTGACTTTTGGGCTGCGGTTTTATTCTTTCCTTTATTTGAGTGCTCAGCAGTATCAGGTGCCACTGCCTCGCTAATATGAGCAACTGTAGAGCGTTGATCATCAGGGCTTGCTTCTACTGTGATATCGTTTTTTTCCGGCACAGTGGCAATGTCGCTTATTTCTTGTTGTTTCTGTTCCTTCTTATGGGAATTGAAAGAAGAATCTTTTGTTATCGCCTCTGCACCTTCGGCATAATTAGCAGTAGAAACTGTTGCATGTTCGTCAATATCACTATTGCTTTCCAGTGCCTTGTCAGGTTCGGGCTTGATATAAGGAAGCAGAAATTCCGGTAACCCGGATGATTCTGAAGATCGGCTGAGCAGTGACTGTTGAATAATCGCCTGAACCTGTTGCTCAGTGTCACTCGCGAGCAAGATTTTTAATGCATTTTGAGCATTATGCATCCGTCGATTTGCATTAATACACGGGTAGGTTTGATCAGGTTGCGTGTCCTGAAGCAGTTTTTTAACCATAGCGGGCAGGCTTGGCATAAGCAGTTTGGAACCTCTGGTAAAAGGTTCTACACGGGTGAAATCGAAATAGCCTTCAGGACCAGCAGAAATATCGATCGAGAAGATTCGCCATTTTTTTGCCTTGCAAGTGACGAACCCCATTGCCTTTTCATTGTTTTTACAGGGAGTGCAGCTGATCTTTACGTTATGCAGTAGCCGACTGTGCTGCAATTCTTTGGGGTTAGCTAAAATCATAGTATGAATGTAGCTGCGTGTTACGACGGTGCCAGCCAGTGCGCTGCTTAGCTGTTTCTCTAAAGAGGCCGAAATGGTTTCCAGACTTTTGATATTATCGACTGCCAAATTAATATTATTGGTAACAGGTAACTTGCCAAGTTCGGTAGGGCCAACCAATGACGAAAGATGTTGCCATCGTGCCAAACCACCATAAACAAGAACATCTCCAATATCGGATATAACTCTATCGACTTCTGTATAGGTTTTTCTAAAAACAGGTGCGAGCACCAATAGTGCAGGAATTACGTAGCGGATATCCTGTTTTTTTACTAAAAATGCGCTCTCGTAATAAGCTTTTACATGAATATCCAAAGATTGCATTTCGTTGTTTATTGCTGATGTGGAGAGATCAGGTGCTAAAAAAGCGATATATTTACTGGCAGATTCTTCCCAGAAGAAAATCACCGCGCCAAGCACGTTTCTACTAATGTAAAACGTTCCATCGGGTTTCTCTGTAGCGTCGAACGGGTAACAAACCAAACCTAATTTATTATAAAACCTGAACAGGTTCTGTCCCTGTTTTCCCCGCAGGAATTTATCGGGTGCAGTAAATGCCTGTTTTAGCACTTGGCTGGCAGATTTTATGGACGTCTCTTTTGGCTGTTCGCTGGTAGATTTTATGGCGTTGCACTGAAGACTTTCCCGGCATAACAAAATGTCTTTTTGCCATTGTGGAAACAGTTCCCATAATGCATTCTCAAAATCACTGTCTTGCAGCCATTCGTTTTCCTGCTTATTCAAGCAGGAGCTGATCAGGAAGTGGGTGAACCACAGGTTGTTGTCACTGAGATGAGACAGTTTTACAGCGTGATTTTCGTGAAACAGAAACGTAACGACATCTTCAAACTTGTCCAGTTGTTGAGGCGTACGATCATGGTAGTTGTGGGAGTGATATCCCTGACCATCAGAAACAAAAATCCGTATAGAGTTTTCCAGTGCTTTTGATGCCAGAATCATGTGTCGTTGATTATTCGGGTCAAAACGCCAGAACATCTGATTATATAATGTTTCACTATCGCAATCGGGTATTTGGCATTGATGGAACAGGGTTTCAAATTTTTTATTGGATGTGATACCAAGCTGTTCTGGAAGAAAATCCGATATATCGCCTATTTTTTCAGGCCGGAGTCCAGCGCACCCGTAGAAATACAATAGATGGTTAAGCAAGGATTCTGATGTTACTGCGTCTGCCAGTGTGACCGGGTGGCTGCCGTCCGGTGGTGGCGGCTCATTATCGTCAATATTATTCCTGCCGTCAGGGCTCGCAGTTCGTCTACTTTTGTTGCCACTTTGTTCGGCTTTTTGTGCAGAGGGATTACTCGGGCAGGACTGAGATTCAGGCGGTCCATTATTTCCCTGGACACCAGAAGCAGTCATTATGCCTGATACAAACCCTGTAGAAGAGAGTGACATATCTGGCTGATGAGGGATGGCAGGAGGATTAAAGCCGTCGAACACGTTGCTTGTTTCGGGCACCAAAGCCAATGGGTTTCCGTTTGTTTGATGGCTAAAAAAAGGTGATACACGACCGGAAAAGTATGAGTGGACAGGGTGGCCCGGAAACTCACGGTTTAAATAGGTCAACACATTGTTCAGTAACTCAGGCCGCCGTTTAACAAACTGGTAAAGTGAACCAGGGTCGCTCAGAATCTGCTCCCTTACCAGGGCACTGAGGCTTTTCGGGATGGGTGATGTGAACCCTGAGAGAATTCCCCGCCACTGATAGAGATTAAAGGGCGTATTGGTCACCGTGCTCATAAGCAGGGCAGCCAGGTTGAGATGCTCACTTTCTACCAGGGTGCCAACCTCTGGTCCATCCCAACCGGCGTAATGATCCTCGACATTATAAGGGGCATCAGCGAACCGCATCAGCAGCACCGGGTCACCTGCTCCCCAGAAATGGTATTTCCGATGTCTGTCGTTGCGGGCGATGAACAAAGAAGATCTCGACCAGGCCGGGTAGGTATCATTGCCGG
Organism: Endozoicomonas sp. ALD068; assembly: GCF_049310145.1. Taxonomy (NCBI): domain Bacteria; kingdom Pseudomonadati; phylum Pseudomonadota; class Gammaproteobacteria; order Oceanospirillales; family Endozoicomonadaceae; genus Endozoicomonas; species Endozoicomonas sp. ALD068. The sequence goes on along the minus strand of NZ_JBLYNU010000004.1, from coordinate 2,550,490 downwards.
GCGATACCTTTTCCAGTGCCCAGAGGTTAAAGTACTTCCCGGTCATGAGTGCCGGGCCGGGGTTTATTGCAGTCTCGGGAATGCCAGGTTGATAAACCCAGTTTTGATCTGACCACTGATAAAGCCAGTGATTATTTTGGCAAGCATGCATTTTTTCTTTGTCAGCTGGCTTGCTTTTATTGGGTTCTCCAAACAACTTATCGTGGGAAGCGAGGCAATCAATAGCCTGATTGACCGGCTTAATATAACTACTGTCCAAAGCGGTTTGCCCGTCAGCGCTGATATTGTCTTTTCCAGCCAGTTCGGGCAATAGCCAGGGTTTTGCGTGATTCAGCGGGAAATCAATAAGAACGCTCTGACACTTTTTATGCTCTGTAAGCGGATTGGTCTGGCAGATAATGGCCTGCAGGCGATTCTGCTGACTTTCTCGCCAGGGACGCAGGAAAAGGGTACTGGTATGTGTGTCGTTTAGCAGTTTCCAAAGCGACAGCCAGGCAGACAGAGAATCACCCTCGACGGCCTGAGTCTCTGACGATGATGTTGAGGGTGAGGCCGTAATCTGCCAGACAGGATGATTTTCGATACAAGCGGTTTGTACTGACAGTCGGCCTTTCAGCAAAGAGTGATCGATCATCACGGGATGAGGGTTGCAATCGGGGGCATCACCAAAAGCCCGGGACAGTGAGGGGAAGCCGCGACTGAAAGAAGGGTAGGGTACGGTTGAAGGCGGAAGCAGTTTTGCTAACAGAAACCCGGGCAGCTGACTCAACCATTGATGCCTGAAAAAAAGGGACAGCTTTTTGGGGGTGCCAACGTCGTGTAATACGTGATAATGATTACCCAGCTTGAGGTGAAAGTTATTGGCCTTAAATCCGGCGTAGAGATCCCAAAATCTGATTTCTGGTGCGCTGTACCCGGGTCCATTCTGGTGGCCGGAGGCATGACCTGATTGTACGTTCATTTCAATTATGAACAGCAGAGCAATTAAGAGAAGTTTTAACAGTCTTCTGTGACAAACAAGCATAGAATTACCGTAGATCCCATTCGATAACTTCATTTGTTAATCAGAGTTGACCTGTTAAACAACAGTTTTTTTATACTGATTAAATGAATTGTTCTAACCTCTATGGAGTCTGAGAAAAAATAGCAGTGGGTTCAGGATGTAGCAAGAATGGTTCCGTGTTCGGATTGGCTGCTGGCTGCGAATCTTGTGATAACTTTTTTATGTTGCTGCAGTGAGCGGCTTTGTCTACAGAGGCCAGACTGACAGCATCGGGTCAACGCAGTAAACTCAATCACTATGCGACAGAATCAACGGATCCGGTGCTTAATGATTTTATATTTTTTTGAGACTTCAAAATAAGTGGAATTGAAATCTGTATTTTGCGCCTCTTCCAGAATAGTGGCGATTTGGGCTGACATACAGTGATAAAAAGACAACCAGGAATTAAGGTCTTTTTTGTATGGTTTAAATGTGATGCTCATGGCCTCCCGGTTATCATCGTACATAACCGTCAGATCGGCGGTTGCCAGAAGTGCGAAAAAAGCCTCTCTCATTGGTTCATTTTCTTCAATCGCCTGTTTCATTATCGCGTTCCAGAACAGAACCTGTGCGTTGTAACGGCTATCAGTGATGGTATCGTAAGCCGACAAATAATAGTGAACCAGGGCAGAATTTGTGCGATGTTTTTCCAAAAGAGCATAACTTAAATCCATACAATTCGGGTGGGGTTGGTGCCAGGACAAGTTATAAAAGAATTCATCTAAATTGTTTTCAGAATGTGATGTTTCCTTCAACACTTCAAACAATTTTGTCCGGCTTAGCTTGTAGCTGGCAATATCCTCCAACAATTTATCAATATCAGAAGCTGTTTTCCCAGATGATGTAGTCTGCACCTTTGATGTGTCCAATATAAAAGCTTTGACAAGACTTAAATACTTTTTAATATTTTCTGGCCTGTCACTATTTTCGATTTCACTGTCCAGCCAAATACAATATTGTTTTGGTCTTTCTTTAATTGTAAATTCCCTTTTTTTCTCCAGTGGCCTCAAAAGCATTCCTTCAATACTGCCTGGGTCAACTATCCTGGAAAATAACGCTTCTTCAACTTCAGGGCCATCATTGCTGAACACAAATTGGATGTTATGTTCAAAGGGGTTAATCAAAAAAAACTTTGCCATCAGTGCTGGCCAACCAGCCTGAGGAATATGCAGAAGATTAAACCGTTCATTAGTAAAGACTCTGATGGCTGCTTCAGTGGCAAAACGTACACCATGTAGAGAGCTTGCTAATAGCCCGGGCAAAATGTCCGTAACTATCTTACCTGCTTCAATAAAGATCTTTTCCCCGGGTTTTATGGTCGATGAGTATTGAATAACAGGCTTATTGGCCAAGTCTGTTTGCCAGGCTTCTGATGTCTCGTCCTGATAATACTGATAGTCGTCTAGCCGCATAGCCACTAATGATTCCAGATAACCACCATAAGGGAAGCCGAGTTGACGTGCTTTCATGAAATGATCATAAGCACTGGCCAGTGCACTTTTGTGACCGGTCAACACAATAGTCTCTTTTAACTTTTTGGCGTTGAGTTTAATTTCCGGGCTAAAGGGCAACTCAATCGTTTCGTAATCCTCTGGTATTTTTGCCCCCATCAGTGTCAGTGCCTTTAGAAAATAGTAATAACCCATTCCCAGCTCGTTTGTCTGATTTTTATTTTTTAGTAAAGCCCTTCTGAATACAGAAATCTGCTTTTCCACCTGCGGCAAAAAAAATGCCGGGTTTTCCTGAATAAATTTGACTTCCTGAATAATCTTGTCATCCAGTTGAAACAAATTCTGGAGATGTTCTTCCCGATTGAATGGTCCTGCCGAGGGTCGGATACCTGGCTTCAGTGCTGTTGCTTGACCGGCTGCGTTTGCGGTTTTTTTTGCTTTTTCAGGGTTTTTATCTGTTTCAGACGTTAGTTGCGCCGAAGTCGATGGAGTAGGGTGAGGCGGAACTTCTTTGATTTGAATAAAGTCTCTTGAAAGCAGCAAAGATCGGGCAAGAATCCAGTCTTCTATTAAATCGGGTCTGGACTTTTTAATCGCCTTATTATTTATTTGGTCATGATGCTCGTCAAATATTTCCTTTTCAGCCTTGCTGTCTTTGCTTAACGACGCTTTGAGATAGCTTTCCCAAAAACCCATTTTCCAAAAGGCTATGAATCTGGGTTGATGATATTTGAGCAGTTGTCCGGTTTGCTCAGTATCCATGAATGCTTTCAGATCAGTCATGGCCAGTACGTTTGGGAAATAAGATATATCCATGAACTGAGGTTTTTTTTTCGAGGCGCCCTTAATTTGCAGGGCGTTGAGGCTGTACGACCAAAGTTCACTGTGAATCTGACCGACTGCGGGTTCTTTTTTTCTCTCCAGTATCAGTATCAGCGACCCGATGGTTTGTTCCAGTTCCCGAGCCCCGAAGTGGATTGTCTTTAGTGCTGTTAGTGTGGAGGGGTTATCCGGTTCTCTCAGGGCATTGACAATGGCCTTTACTTGACTGCCTCTGTCTGAGAGATCTGACTCTCTGGCTAACCCCTGCTCAATCCTGGTCAGGGTAGTGACGTCAGTATCCTGATAGAGCTGCTCCAGAAATCCACCTTTCAACAGGCCTTCAACCTTTATCTGGTTGAAGCTTGTCGCTCTGGTAGCCATGCTGCGTAACAGCCGGTTGACAGGTTCCATCTGGGGCCAGCCTGCCGGATGTTGGTTGTGTAATTGCATCCCGATTAATAATTGGTACGAAAGCGGTATACCGGCAATGGCTGCCGGTAACAGCAGCTCGAAGGTTTTTTCATAGATCTGAAGTACTTCTGGTTTTCCAGATGGGAGTTTCTGGTTCAAAATGAACAACGCCTGAACCAGTTGTGCATAGGGGAAGTGGCTCTCATAAGCGGCCTGTTCCAAGTCTCTGCGCTGCTGACTGCCCGGGGTATTAGCGAGATTGATGGTGATGACCGGTTGGTCACCGGATTTATCTGCAGAAGCTCCGGAGCAGGCCAGTATTTGCAGGGTTTTTGTTTTTCCGTCTTCCAGCTGATTTTGCAGTGTATTGAGTTCTGTATCTCGCGCAGGGCTTTCTTCAGGGGTTTCGCCTTCTCCTGTGGCATCGCAATGTTGCATCTTTATTGCCTTATTAAGCTCGTCCGGAAAGTTATAATCCATCTCCTTAAGCCAGTCTGATATTTCTACGGACTGTGACAATGCAGATTCGAAATTGATCTTATTCGGGATTGGCTTTTGTGCGGCGGTTTTATTCTTTCCCTTTTTTGACCCTTCAGCAGGATCAGGTGCCACCACCTCACTGTCATGAGCAACTGTAGAGTGTTGATCTCTGGCATCGTTTTCTGCCTTATTCTCTACCTTGATAGTGCTTTCCTGTTCATTGTAAGACTGCGGCTTAATATAAGGATGCAGAAATTCCGGTAACCTGGATAATTCTGAAGAACCGCTGAACACTGACTGTTGAATAATTGTCTGTACCTGTTGCTCAGCGTCACTTGATAGCAATATTTTCAATGCATTTCGGGCATTTTGCACCCGTCGATTTGCAACAATACCCGGGTAGGTTTGATCAGGTTGTGTGTCCTGAAGCAGTTGTTCAACCATAGCGGGCAGGCTTGGCATAAGCAGTTTGGAATTCCTGGCAAAAGGTTCTACACGCGTGAAATCGAAATACCCTTCAGGGCCAGCAGAAATATCGATCGATAAGATTCGCCATTTTTTTGTCTTGTAACGGACGTCCCCCAGTGTCTTTTCATTGTTTTTATCGTGAAGGCAGGTGATCTTTACGTTATGCAGTAGCCGTTTGCGCTGCAATTCTTTTGGGTTGGTTAGAGCCATAGCATGAATGTTGCCGCTTCTAACAATGGGGCCAGACAGGGTACTTTTTAGCTTTTTCTCTAAAGCGGCTGAAATGGTTTTCAGACTTTTGATATCCTCAACTGCCAAATCAATATCATTAATAACAGGGACCTTGCCAAGTTCGGTGGGCTTAACCAACAATGAAAGATGTTGCCACCTGGCTATACCCCCATAAACAAGAGCACCACCAATATCTGATATAACACTCCAGATTTCTGTATAGATTTTTCTAAAAACAGGTGCGAGCACCAATAGTGCAGGAATTACATAGCGGACATCCTGTTTTTTTACTAAAAAGGCGCCCTCGTAATAAGCTTTTACATGAATATCCAAAAATTGCATTTTGTAGTTTATTGTTGATGTCGAGAGATCCGGAGCTATAAGGGCGATATATTTACTGGCAGAATCTTCCCAGAAAAAAATCACTGCTCCAAGCAGGTTTTTGCTGATGTAAAATGTTCCGTCGGGGTTCCCTGTATCGTCGAACGTGTAACAAACAAGGCGTAATTTGTTGTAAAAACTGAATAGGTTGTGTCCGTATTCTCCCTGCATGAATTTATCGGGTGCAGTAAACGCCTGTTTTAGCTGCTTGCTGGCAGATTTTATAGTGTTGCACTGAAGACTTTCCCGGCATAATAAAATATCTTTTTGCCATTGTGGAAACAGCTCCCATAACGCATTTTCAAACTCACTGCCTCGCAGCCATTTGTTCTCCTGTTTGCTTAAGTGGGGGCGGTTCAGGAAGTGATTGAACCACAGGTCGTTGTCATCGTGACGGGACAGTCTTACCGCGTGATTCTCGCTAAAGAGGAACGTATGAATACCTTCAAACTCCTCCAGAGGCTGTTGAGGCGTATGAGCATGGTTTATATCATGGCTGTAGTAGCGATATTTCTGACCACCAGGCACGATGACCTTTATAGAATTTTGCAAGGCTTTTGATGCCAATTCCATGTGTTGTTGGTTTTTCGGATCAAAACCCTGGAGTATCTGGTCATATAATGTTTCACTGTCGCAGTCAGGTGGTTGGCATTCACTGACCAATGTTTCAAATCTTCCACTGGATTTAATATCAAGTTCTTCCTGAAGAAAATCGGACACACCAATCACTCTTCCGGGCCTGAGCTCGAAGCGCCGGTAAAAATACAATAGATGGTTAAGCAAGGATGCCGAAGATACTGCGTTTGCCAGTGTGACCCGATGGCTGCCGCCCGGTGGTGGCTCATTGTCGTCAATATTGTTCTCACCATTTGATTTAGCACTTCGTTGACTTCTGTTGCTGCTTTGTTGCGCTTTTTGTTCAGAGGAAAAAGCCGGGCAGGATTGGAATTCAGGCAGTCCATTATTCCCCTGGACACCAGAAGCAGTCATTATGCCTGATACAAACCCTGTAGAAGAGAGTGACATATCTGGCTGATGAGGGATGGCAGGAGGATTAAAGCCGTCGAACACGTTGCTTGTTTCGGGCACCAAAGCCAATGGGTTTCCGTTTGTTTGATGGCTAAAAAAAGGTGATACACGACCGGAAAAGTATGAGTGGACAGGGTGGCCCGGAAACTCACGGTTTAAATAGGTCAACACATTGTTCAGTAACTCAGGCCGCCGTTTAACAAACTGGTAAAGTGAACCAGGGTCGCTCAGAATCTGCTCCCTTACCAGGACACTGAGGCTTTTCGGGATGGGTGATGTGAACCCTGAGAGAATTCCCCGCCACTGATAGAGATTAAAGGGCGTATTGGTCACCGTGCTCATAAGCAGGGCAGCCAGGTTGAGATGCTCACTTTCTACCAGGGTGCCAATCTCTGGTCCATCCCAACCGGCGTAATGATCCTCGACATTATAAGGGGCATCAGCGAACCGCATCAGCAGCACCGGGTCACCTGCTCCCCAGAAATGGTATTTCCGATGTCTGTCGTTGCGGGCGATGAACAAAGAAGATCTCGACCAGGCCGGGTAGGTATCATTGCCGGGCGATACCTTTTCCAGTGCCCAGAGGTTAAAGTACTTCCCGGTCATGAGTGCCGGACCGGGGTTTATTGCAGTCTCGGGAATGCCAGGTTGATAAACCCAGTTTTGATCTGACCACTGATAAAGCCAGTGATTATTTTGGCAAGCGTGTATTTTTTCTTTGTCAGCTGGCTTGCTTTTATTGGGTTCTCCAAACAACTTATCGTGGGAAGAGAGGCAATCAATAGCCTGATTGACCCGCTTGATATAACTACTGTCCAAAGCGGTTTGCCCGTCAGCGCTGATACTGTCTTTTCTAGCCAGTTCGGGCAATAGCCAGGGTTTTGCGTGATTCAGCGGGAAATCAATAAGAACGCTCTGACACTTTTTATGCTCTGTAAGCGGATTGGTCTGGCAGATAATGGCCTGCAGGCGATTCTGCTGACTTTCTCGCCAGGGACGCAGGAAAAGGGTACTGGTATGGGTGTCGTTTAGTAGTTTCCAAAGCGACAGCCAGGCAGACAGAGAATCACCCTCGACGGCCTGAGTCTCTGACGATGATGTCGAGGGTGAGGCCGTAATTTGCCAGACAGGATGATTTTCGATACAAGTGGTTTGAATTGACAGTTGGCCTTTCAGCAAAGAGTGATCGATCATCACCGGATGAGGGTTGCAATCGGGGGCATCACCAAAAGCCCGGGACAGTGAGGGAAATCCGCGACTGAAAGAAGGGTAGGGTACGATTGAAGGAGGAAGCAGCTTTGCTAACAGAAAGCCGGGCAGGTGACTCAACCATTGATGCCTGAAAAAAAGGGACAGCTTTTTGGGGGTGCCAACGTCGTGTATTACGTGATAATGATTACTCAGCTTGAGGTGAAAGTTATTGGCTTTAAATCCTGCGTAGAGACCTAAAAAGCGGATTTCTGGCGCCTTGTACCCAGGTTCATTCTGGTAGCTGGAGGCATGACCTGAATGTACGTTCATTTCAATCGCGAATAGCAGCGCAATTAAGTGAAGTTTTAACAGTCTTCTGTGACAAACAGGCATAGAGCTGCCGTAGACCCCATTTGATAATTTGTTAATCAGAGTTGACCTGTTAAATAACAGCTTTTATTGATACTGATTGAATAAATTGTTCTGATCTCTACGGAGACTGAGAAAAAATAGCAGTGGGACCAAGATGTAGCAAGAGTGGCTTTGTATCTGCGTGAATAGCTTTTAATGGGGTTTATGTAATTCTGCCGAACGCTGGGTTGTAGATCCCTTATTTGACTGGTTAGAAAACTATCGCCGTTTATAGAAAATAATGAGCGTAAACTGAACCCAAGTCTTCAATTTACACATTTGGTCTTGGCTAAGTTGCTTTTATCTGTTGTTTGAACCAGTGTCCCGCAATTTTTTCAGAAAGCCGTTCACCTGTTAGCTCGGTAGCCTCTGTCAGCACTCGCCGCCAGCCCAGATAATGTTTCAAGTATTTGGTCGCAATCCCGTGAAAAACACCATGAATCCATCCTTTCAAGTGGCTGTGGTAAGCATTCACATGCTGGATGTGGAACACACCTTCAATGACGTGCTGGCCGGCTGAGGTCACTAACTCTTTCAACGGCAGCTCCATGTCTCTGGCCAGCTTTTCGTGAGCCAGGCTGGCTTCAGCGCACAGAATGGCTTTTGAAGACAGATGGCCTTCGAGGTGCTGCTGCATCTCCGATGCACTTTCATTGGCGAGGATGCCATCAACTGTTCGTGAGGAATGATCTCTTGCGACCAAAACGGGAATTTTGCGGCAATCCGTTTTTTTATCATTACCTCTTTGTCTTGCTGGTCTTGGTAGCTCTGATCTCTGCCCTTTGAAGGACTCACGCAAAAATGTTTCATCCAGTTCAACAATATCACCCAGATCATTTCCTTGGTCATCCTCCAGCACGACAAGGAAGCGGTGTCGCCAGCGGAAAGAGGTGCGCAGAGTGACGCCACATTCAGATGCTGCCACTCGCAGGGTTGTGGAGTGGCTCATTCCATTCAGATAAGTCTGCCACTTTTCAGGATGTCGAAGCCGGGCTAACGGGGTTGCTGTTAATGCATTAAATGTTTTGTGGCATGACTTGCAACGGTAGCGCTGCTTGCCATCACTGCTACCCCAGCGTTTTATCTGATCACTTTCACAATGAGGGCACCTCGGGTGCTCAGAGAATTTCTGTTGAATGGTGGTGCTCAGGTTCGGCTGATGCGTCTTGGTCTCAACCTCTGGAGAAAGAGCTTTGTTAAGAATATTCTTCTGATGGCTGGTCAATGTCGAAATGGCATCAAGAAATGACTTGAAGAGAGCATATTGCATAACGGCATCCCTTACAGTAGGAGACCGTTGTATTATAGTTCAAACAACAGATAAGGCTAACTTAGCCTTTGGTCTTTCTGGTAATCTTACGGGTCAGGTACTGAATAAAGTAATATTGCTTTTTGGTTATCATAATGCTTTTGATGGAAATCTGCTTTTTGTGTCTCTCCCAGAATAAAGGCGGAATTGGCCGAGATCCTGTGAAAAAAGGCCAGCCAGGAGGCAAGATCTCTATTATACGTTTGAAATGCAATGTTCATGGCCTCCCGGTTTTTATCGTACATAACCGTTAAGTCGGACGTTGCCAGAACTGCCAGGAAAGCACGTTTCATTGGTTCATTTTCGTCAATCTTCTTTGTCATTATCTCATCCCAGAACAGATCCCGTTCGTTATCAAAGTGATCATTAAGGGTCTCGTAAGCCCATAAGTAATAATGAACCAGGGCTGACTTTGTGCGATGTTTCTTCAAAAGAGCATTACTTATAGCCTCATAATTTGGGTGAGATTCCAGCCGGGGAAGGTTATAAACGAACTCATCGAAATAGGTTTCAGGTTTTGGTGTTTCCCGCAGTACTTCAAACGATGTTGCATAATCATATCGGCTTAGCTCATAGCTTGCAGTATTTTCTGAGAGTTGTTCAACATCAGAAGCTGCTGCCTCTGATGATATATCCAGTGCGTCTGATTCACCCAATACAAAAGATTTGACAAGTCTTAAATACTTTTTAATATTTTCTGACCTGCCACCACTTTTGATTTCACCATCCAGCCAAATACCATAGTGTTTCGGTCTTTTTTTAATGGAAAAATGCTTTGTTTTTTCCAGTGGTTTCAAAAGTATTCCTTCAATACTGTCTGGATCAATTATCCTGGGAAATAACGCTTTTTCAACTTCAGTGCCATCATTATTGAACACAAATTGGAGGTTATGGTTTACGGGGGTAATCAAAAATTGCTTTGTGATCAGTGCTGACCAACCAGCCTGAGGAATATGCAGAAGATTAAACCGTTCATTAGTAAATACTCTTATGGCTGCTTCGGCAGCAAAACTCACACCCATTAGAGAGCTTGATAACAATCCGGGCAATGTGTCCGTAACAATTTTGCCCGCTTCAATAAAGAGCTTTTCCCCTGGTTTTATGGTCGATGCGTATTGAATGACAAGCCCATTGGTCGAGTCTTTTTGCAGGGCTTCTGATGTTTCGGTCTGATAATGCTGGTAGTTGTTTAGCCGCATACTCACCAGTGATTCCAGATAACCACCATAAGGGAAGCCAAGTTGACGTGCTTTCCTGAAATGATCATGTGCACTGGGCAGAACTCTTTTGCGACTGGTTAATACTATCGGCTCTTGGAAAGATCTTAATTCTGCCTCCAGAAGCGTCAATCCAGCCAGGCAATGAAGCCAGCCTGACATCTGCAATGATTCGGAATCCATTTTATCTTCATACAGACTTAACTTCTGTTTTAATTTCTGATAGCCAGCTTGTTTGGCTTGTTCAATGGCAAGAAAAAAAGCACTTTCGTCTCCATCTGCGAACCTTTTCAAATTTTCACTGTTAAAGACAAAGTAGTCGATGAATTTTGATTGAACATTACGTGCAACAGCCTTTACTGGCTTATGCCATATAAAGAGCTTAAATATTTTGCGTAATTCTTCCCAATCACCTGAATCAATCTGGAGTTTTCGTGCATTTTCTGCATTTCCACCGATGAGCGTGATGATATGCTGATGTATCAGCGAAAGGGTGTTATAACAATACGACGTGTTATCCTCGGTAACCAGTTCACGAGAAAAACCAATTAACTTTGTCAGATGTTGTACATCATGACCAAAATGAAGGGATGTTAAGCGAGCCTGGTTAACGAAGGGGAGGGCTTTAAGATGGGGGAGAGTCGGCTCTGCTTCTGTTGATGCACCAACCAGATAAAAAGCAAGTTCTATAATATCTGCCAATGCCCGATTATGACGGTCAATATCTTTAGAGAGCGTCCTCTGAGCTTTTCTAAGGAATATGGGAATCTCCGGGTTTGCTTCAGAGCCGAATATAGAAAAGTTAATGATGTACAGAGATAAATCCAGGCAACCAAAATCCAACAGTTCCATTCGACCGGTTGCGAAGTACAGTATCAATCTTATTGTTGCTTCCGCCCTCTCTGCCGCTTTCACTTTAGTTGCCTCTTCAGCTGCCGCTGCCTCTTCAGCTGCCGCTATCGCTTTCTTTGTCGCTGCCTCTTCAGCTGCCGCTATCGCTTTCTTTGCTGCTGTCAGTTTTGCTTTTGCTTCCTGTGCTGCTTTTTGAGCTGCTTTTTTTGCTGTTAGTACTTGCACTTTCGCTGTTAAATCCACTGCCGATAAGGTTTTTGCTTTCACTTCCTCTAACTCTTTCGCTTCCTTGAACGCTCTCGCTTTCGTTTGCTCTTCATTTACGGCTAATTCTGCCGCTGCATTAGCCTCTTTTGCGGTAAGCACAGCTGCAGTTGATTCCGGTTTTACTAACACTCGTTCATACTGTATTTTTGAAAAATGTCGGGTATTTTTAAATTTCTGGCTCATTCGATTCAAAACAAAATCAACTGCTCCATCAGAGCCTTTTATTGAAAGCTGCTCCAGAAACTCTCTGAGTACACTTATGGAAGGTGTTACCCTTCCCGGCATCTGGCTATGGGGGTTTTTCAGGTATGTGTCTGGATCAAAGGCCAGTTTCAGTTCGAAAGTCCTTGGAATCAGCACCAGCCACTTGAGTAACATTCCGGCCTGAACCGCTGAGTCTGAGTCCGATTCGAATAAAATCTCAATAGACTGAGATACCCCCGAGAATGCAGAGAGATGAGCTTGCGTGACTGCGCTGGGGTTGCCTTCCATACCATGTTCAAAAAATAGCAAGAGTATCGGGGCATAAGGGAAAAAATGACTATTAGACAATACAATAGCCTCTTTTATCTTTTTGGCGTTGAGCTTGACTTCGGGACTAAAGGACAACTCAATAGTTTTGTTGTCATCCGACATTTTGGCCCCTAACATGGCCAGTGCTTTCAGAAAATAGTAATAACCCATTCCAAGCTTGTTTGTTGTATGGTCATGATTTCTTAATAAAACTTTTCTGAATGCAGTAATGTGCTTTTCCACCTGTTGCAAAAAAACTTCCGGGTTCTCATGAATACATTTGACTTCCTGAATAATCTTGTTATCCAGTTGCAACAAATACTGTGTATGTAGTTGTTCATTGACTTGTTCTGTAGAGGGTCTGATGCCTGGCTTCAGCTCCGTTCGTCGTCTGGTGGCATTTATTGTTTTTTTTGCTTTTTCAGTATTTGTAACTGTTGCCGAAGTGAGTTGAGTTGAAGTGGCTGGTTTAGTGGCAGCCGGAACCGTCACCTCTTTGGTTTGAATGAAATCTCTTGACAGCAGCAAAGATCGAGCTAGAACCCAGTCTTTTATTAAATCAGATCTGGACTTTTCAATCGCTTTATTCCTTATTTTTTCATGATATTCGTAGAGCATTTCCTTTTCATTGTTTCTGTCCTTGCTCAATGAAGCTTTGAGATAGCCTTCCCAAAAGCTCATTTTCCAAAAAGCTATGAATTTGGGTTGATGACTTCTGAACGATTGTCCGGTACGCTCAGTGCCCATGAATACTTTCAGGTCAGTCATCGCCAGCACCTGCGGGAAACTCGTTATATCAATGAACTGAGATTTTTTCCTGGGTGCACCCTGAATCTGCAGGGTGTTGAGGGTGTAGATCCAAAGCTCACTATGTATCTGACCTGCCGCTGGTTCTTTTTTTCTTTCCAGAATCAGTTTCAGTGAAGCGATGGTTTGTTGCAGTTCCCGAGACCCGGGACGAACAGCTTTCAGGGCTGTTAATGTGGAGGGTGTATCCGGTTCTCTCAGGGCATTGAGTATGGCCTTCACTTCTCTGCCTTTGCCTGAGAGTTCTGACTCTTTGGCTAAACCCTGCTCAATCTTTGACAGGGCGGTAACATCTGTATCCTGATAGAGCTGTTCGAGAAATCCACCATTCAACAGGCCTTCAATCTTTACCTGGTTCAAGCTTGTCTCTCTGGAAGTCATACTACGCAACAATCGATTTACAGGTTCTATCTGAGGCCAGCCCGCCGGATGGTGGCTGTGCAATTGCATTGCGATTAATAATTGATAGGCAAGTGGTATACCGGCAATAGCTGCCGGTAACAATAGCTCGAAGGCATGTTCATAGATCTGAAGTGCTTCTGATTTTCCAGAGGGTAATTTTTTGTTCAAAATGAACAACGCCTGAACCAGTTGGGCATAGGGGAAGTGGTCCTCATAAGCCGCCTGCTCTAAACGCCTGCGTTGCTGACTGTCCGGGATATTAGTCAGATTGATGGTAATGACCGGCTGGTCTCCGGATGTATCAGCAGAAGCTCCGGAACTGGCCAGTATTTGCAGTGTTTTTGTCTTTCCTTCCTTCAGTTGTTTTTGTAGTGTATCGAGTTCTGTTTCGAGCGCAGGATTTTCTGTAGTGGCTTTGTTTTCTTCAGTGGCATCGCAATTTTGTGTCTTTATTGCTCTATTCAACTCTCCTGAAAAGTTATAATCCACCTCCTTAAGCCAGTTTGATATTTCTACGGACCTGGACAATGCCGTTTCGAAATCGATCAGATTCGAGATTGGCTTTTGGGCGGTGGTTTCCTTCTTTCTTTTGTTTGAGCGTTCAGCATTATCACGTGCTGTTGTCTTGCTGTTATGAACTACTGTAGCGCTTTGATTATCAGGGCTGGCTTCTACTTTGATATCGCCCTCGTCTGGCGTAGTTGCAGTGTCGCCTGCTTTTGGTTGAACCGTTTTTTTCAGCTTTTGTCTCTGTTTCTTTTTCTTCTTACGAGAATTTAAAGCCGAATCATGGGTTATCGATTCTGCACCTTTGACATTAGCAGTACTGGCAAATGCAGCATGTGCGGCAATAGTTGTCTGTCCTGGTGCATTGTCTTTCAGAGGCTCATCGACAGTGGGCGTTGTTGTTTTGGCTTTGGCAGCAACTAAAGGATGTTGATTATTCGTATCATTTTCTGCCTTATTCTCTACCTTAATAGTGCTTTTCTGTTCATTGTCAGGTTTACGCCTGATATAAGGATGCAGAAATTCCGGTAACCTGGACGACTCTGAAAAACGGCTGAATACTGACTTTTGAATAATTGTCTGTATCTGTTGCTCAGTGTCACTTGATAGCAATATTTTTAATGCATTTTGAGCACTTTGCATCCGTCGCTTTGAATCAATACCCGGGTAGGTTTGATCAAGTTGTGTATCCTGCAACAGTTTTTCAACCATTGCGGGCAGGCTTTGCATAACCATTTTGGAGCCCGTGGCAAAAGGTTCTACACGTATGAAATCGAAATATCCTTCAGGACCGGCAGAAATATCGATCGATAAGATTCGCCATTTTTTTGCCTCGTAACTGGCGAACCGGATGGTATTTTCTTCATTTGTATCGGGAAAACAATTGATCTTTAAGGTGTGCAGGAGCCCTCCGTGCTGCAATTCTCCCGGGCTGGCTAGAACTAAGGTGTGAATGTTGTTGCGTCTAACAGCAGTGCCAGGCAGGACGCCTCTTAGCTTTTTCTCTATAGAAGCCGAAATGTTTTCCAGGCTTTTGATATCCGTGACTGCCAGGTCAATATCATTGGTAACAGGTACTTTGCCCAGTTCGGAGGGTTTAAGCGATGACGTAAGGTGTTGCCACCTGGCTAAACCACCGTAAACGAGAGCATCTTCAGTATCGGATATAATTTTTTCGGCTTCTGTATAGGTTTTTCTAAAAACAGGTGCGAGCACTATCAGTGCAGGAATTACATAGCGGATATCCTGTTTTTTTACTAAAAATGCACCCTCGGAATAATCTTTTAAATGAGTATCCAAAGACTGTATTTTGTCGTTTATTGCTGATGTGGAGAGATCCGGCGCTATAAAGGTAATATATTTGCTGGCAGAGTCTTCCCAGAAAAAAATCACTGCTCCAAGCACGTTTTTACTAATGTAAAACATTCCATCGGGGTTCTCTGTATCCTCGAAGGGGTAGCAAACAAGGCCTAATTTATTGTAAAACCTGAACTGGTTATTTTCGTGTCCTCCCCGCATGAATTCAGCAGGTGAAGTAAATGCCCGTTTTAGTGCTTCGCTGGCAAATTTTATGGATGGGTTTTCAAGACTTTCCCGGCATAATAAGACATCTTTCTGCCATTGTGGAAACAGATCCCATAAAGCCTTTTCAACCCAATTGGCTGCCAGCCAGTCACTTTCCTCAGTATTTAAGCGGGAGTTGGTCAGGAAGTGAGTGAACCATAGTTTGTTGTCACTGTGAGAAGACAGTTTTACAGCGTGATTGTTGTGAAACAGGAAGATATGGCGATCTTCAAGCCTTTCCAGAAGCCGACGAGGAGTATGATCGTGGTTTTTATCATGGTCATAGCAGCGATATTCCTGACCATCATGAACGATGACTTGTATCGAATTTTGCAAAGCTTTTGATGCCAGCATCATGTGTTGTTGGTCTTTCGGGTCAAAACCCCGGAGCATCTGGTTATATAATGTTTCACTTCCACAATCGGACGGTTTGCACAGACGGAGCAGGGTTTCAAATTTTTCCCTGGATGTGACACCAAGCTGTTCTGAAAGAAAGTCTGATCTATGGGCCATTCTTTCAGGCCGAAGTCCGGAGCGCCTGTACAAATAGAATAGATGTTTAAGCAAGGAGGTTGAGTACACTGCGTCTGCTGGTGTGACCGGATGCTTGCCGCCCGGTGGTGGTGGCTCATTGTCGTCAATATTGTTCCTACCGACAGAGCTGGCAGTTCGTTTACTTTTGTTGCCACTTTGTTCGGCTTTTTGTGCAGAGGGATTACTCGGGGAGGACTGAGATTCAGGCGGTCCATTATTCCCCTGGACACCAGAAGCAGTCATTATGCCTGATGCAAACCCTATAGAGGGGAGTGACATATCTGGCTGATGAGGGATGGCAGGAGGATGAAAACCGTCGAATGCGTTGCTTGTTTGGGGCACCAAAGCCAGTGGGTTTCCGTTTGTTTGACGGGTAAAATAAGGTGATACACGACCGGAAAAGTGTGAGTGGACAGGGTGCCCCGGAAACTCCCGGTTTAAATAGGTCAACACATTGTTCATTAACTCAGGCCGCCGTTTAACAAACTGGTAAAGTGAACCGGGGTCGCTCAGAATCTGCTCCCTTACCCGGGCACTGAGGCTTTTGGGGATGGGGGATATGAACCCTGAGAGAATTCCCCGCCATTGATAGAGATTAAAGGGCGTACTGGTCACCGTGCTCATAAGCAGGGCGGCCAGGTTAAGGTGCTCACTTTCTACCAGGGTGCCAATTTCAGGTCCGTCCCAACCGGCGTAATGATCCTCGACATTATAAGGGGCATCAGCGAACCGCATCAGCAGCACCGGATCACCTGCTCCCCAGAAATGGTATTTCCGATGTCTGTCGTTGCGGGCGATGAATAAAGAAGATCTTGACCAGGCTGGACAGGTATCATTGCCAGGCGATACTTTTTCCAGTGCCCAGAGGTTAAAGTACTTCCCGTTCATGAGTGCCGGGCTGGGTTCTACCGCAGTCTCGGGAATACCCGGTTGGTAAAGCCAGCTTTGATCCGACCATTGATAAAGCCAGTGATTATTCTGGCAGGCGTGAATTTTTTCTTTGTCAGTTGTCTTGCTTTTATTGGATTCTCCAAACAACTTATTGTGGGAAGAGAGACAGTGAATAGCCTGATTGACCCGCTTGATATAGCCACTGTCTAAAGCGGTTTGCCCGTCAGTGCTGATGATGTCTTTTTTAGCCAGTTCGGGCAATAGCCAGGGTTTTGCGTGGTTCAGCGGGAAGTCAATAAGAACGCTCTGACACTTTTTATGCTCTGTAAGCGGATTAGTCTGGCAGATAATGGCCTGCAGGCGATTCTGCTGACTTTCCCGCCAGGGACGCAGGAAAAGGGTACTGGTATGGGTGTCGTTTAGTAGTTTCCAAAGCGACAGCCAGGCAGACAGAGAATCACCCTCGACGGCCTGAGTCTCTGACGATGATGTCGAGGGTGAGGTCGTAATCTGCCAGACAGGATGATTTTCGATACAAGCGGTTTGTACTGACAGTCGGCCTTTCAGCAAAGAGTGATCGATCATCACCGGATGAGAGTTGCAATCGGGGGCATCACCAAAAGCCCGGGACAGTGAGGGGAAGCCGCGACTGAAAGAAGGGTAGGGTATGATTGAAGGCGGAAGCAGTTTTGCAAACAGAAACCCGGGCAGATGACTCAACCATTGATTCTGGAAAAAAAGGGACAGCTTTTTGGGGGTGCCAACGTCGTGTATTACGTGATAATGGTTACCTAGCTTGAGGTGGAAATTATTGGCTTTAAATCCCGCGTAGAGACCCAAAAAGCGGATTTCTGGTGCTTTGTGCCCGGGTTCATTCTGGTAGCCGGAGGCATGACCTGATTGTACGTTCGTTTCAATTATGAATAGCAGGGCAATTAAGAGAAGTTTTAACAGTCTTCTGTGACAAACAAGCATAGAATTGCCGTAGATCCCATTTGATAATTATTAATTTGTCAATCAAAGTTGACCTGTTAAATAACAGTTTTTATTTTTACCGACTGTATTGTTTTGATATCCATGGAGTCTGAGAAAAAATAGCAGTGGGTTCAGGATGTAGCAAGGATGGCTCTGAATGTAGTTTGGGTGTTGGTTTTGAACCGGAGATATTCACCATCCCGGTCAGTCAACGCTGGTAGTTCTTGAAAAGTCGGAGAATAAATATCTCCGGTCAGTTTATAAGCTATGAACCTGATGGCTTTGTACCTGTGCGAATAGACTCTTAGAGGTGATACGTTAATCTGCCGGATGCCCGGTGCCGGGTTGTCGAACCGAAGCATTTGGCCTTATTGGTACTCTTACTGGTTAGGTACTTAATATATTAATCCGGTTTGAGGTAATATTTCTTTTTGTATTGAAAAACGCTTGAAATGGAAATCTGCTTTTTGCTTCTCTCCCAGAAGGAAGGCGGAAGTGGCTGTAATCGAGTGTAAAAAGGCCAACCAGGAAGCAATATCTATATTGTATCGTTTGAATGCGGTAATCATGGCTTCCCGCTTCTCTTCATACATAACAGTTAGATCGGCAGTTGCCAGAAGTGCAAGAAAAGCTCTTTTCATTGGTTCATTTTTTTCAATCTCCTGTGTCATTATCCCATCCCAGAACAGGTCTCGCTCGTTATCACTGTTATCATTGAGGGTCTCATAAGCCCATAAATAATAGTGAACCAAGGCTGACTTTGTGCGATGTTTCTTCAAAAGAGCATTGCTTATAGCCTCATAATTTGGGTGAGATTCCAGCTGGGGCAGGTTATAAACGAATTCATCAAAACCGGTTTCAGGATGTGGTGTTTCCTGAAGTGCTTCAAACAATTTTGTATAGTCATAACGGCTTAACTCATAGCTTGCAATATTCTCTGAGAGTTGATCACTATCAGAGGCTGTTGCCTCGGATGCTGTATTCAGAACCTCTGGTTTATCCAATACAAAAGCCTTGACAAGACTTAAATACTTTTTAATATTTTCTGGCCTGTTGCTATTTTCGATTTCATTGTCCAGGAAAATACCATAATCTTTCAGTCTTTCATGAATGGTTACCTGCCTTGTTTCCTCCAGTGGTTTCATAAGTATTCCTTCAATACTGTCTGGGTCACTTATCATGGGAAATAACGCTTTTTCAGCTTCAGACTCACCATTGCTGAACAGAAACTGGAGGTGATGATTTACAGGGGTAACCAGAAGATGTCTTATGATCATTGCCGGCCAGCCAGCCTGTGGGATATGCAGAAGATTAAAGCGTTTGTCAGTAAATATTCTGATGGCTGTTTCAGCGGCAAAACGTACACCAAATATAGAGCTTGATAACAAGCCAGGCAAAACTTCCGTAACAATCTTATCCGCTTCAATAAAGATTTTTTCCTCCGGTCTTTTGGTCGATGCATATTCAGTAACAGGCTTGTTGATCGAGTCAGTTTGCCAGGCTTCGGATGTCTCGCCCTGATAATGCTGGTAGTGGTTTATTAGTCGCATAAGTACCAGTGATTCCAGATAACCAGCATATTGAAAGCCAATTTTACGTGACTTGAAGAAATGATCATAAGCAATGCGCAGGACTCTTTTGTGGCCGTTTAGTATTACCCGCTGGTGATCAGAACTTATTTCCGCCTCCAGAAGTGTCAAGCCAGCCAGGCAATGAAGCCAGCTTAAAATATCTACTGATTCAGGGTCATTTTTATCTTTATATTGGTTTATCCGTTGTGACAATTTCTGATAGCCAACTCTGCTGCTTTGCTCAATAGCAAAAATAAAAGCTCTTTCGTCCCCACTTTTGAACTCTTTAATCAAAGTAGTGTCAAAAATAGCATAGTCGACGTTCTTTGGTGTAAAATAAGTATCACCCGTTTGGAATGGCTTATACCATATATGGTTTTCAAGCCATTTACGTGTTTTTTTCCAATCTTCTGAATCATTCTGCAGTTGTTTTACCTGTTCTGCATTGCCACCGAACTGCCTGATCGTGTACTCGTGAATCAGCAAATAAATATTGTACCATTGTAGCTTATTCTCGGCAGCCAGTTCAGGGAATAAGCTAATTAATTTTTTTAGAAGTTGTATGTCATGGCCAAAATGATTAGCGGTTAAGTTGACTTGGGTATCGAGGGGAAGGGCTTCAAGATGAGGAAAAACGGGCTCTACTTCTTCAGGTGAACCGATCAGATGAAAAGCAAGTTTAATGATGTCTGCAATTGCCCGCTTCTCTGGATTAATATCTTCAGCGAGTTGCGCCTTTTTTTTGGTGAGGAATGCGGATCCCAATGAGGTTGCGTAAAGAATGCCTGGCACAGTAAGACGCAAGATAACTGAGGATAAATCCAGGCTATTAAAGTGAAGCAAGTCTATTCGATCAGTGGCAAAGTGCAGCACCAATTTTAATATTGCTTCCTTTTTCGCTTCCTCTTGCATTACTTTTTCTGCTTCCACTGCTTTCTCCGATGCCACTTCCAGTCTCAATATTGCCGCTGTTGACAGTTCCGATTGAGCTGCCACTGATGCTGCCGCTTTAGAACCATCTCCTACCTCTATTTCCATTCGCATTTCCACTTCTGCTATAGCCTCCGATGCCTCTTTTGCTGCTGCTTTCGCTACCACAAATGCCAACGCTGCTTCATTGATTTTGATTGTATCTGCACGCTTCTGTGCTTCCTCATGCGCTTTCATTGCCGCCGATTCCATTTGCGCTGCTTCCGTTGCCGCTAAACATGCCGCTACCGCCAGCATTTGTTCGTGCTGTCCTTTTGGCAGCTGTTGGATATTCAGAAACATCTCGCTTATTCGCTTCAAGGCAAGATCAACTGCGTCATCAGTGCTTTTTAGCGGAAGCTGATCCAAAAACTCTCTGATTATAAGTATGGAAGGTGTTATCCTGCCCGGAATCTTGCTTTGCGGGTTTTTCAGGTTAATATCTGCAGCAAGGGCCAGTCTCAGTTCGAAAGGCTTTGGAATCAGCAGTAGCCACTTGAGTAAGATTCCGGCCAGAGCTGCTGAATCTGATTCCATTTCTAATAAAATCTCAATAGACTGTGACACCCCGGAGAATGCAGAGATACAGGCTTGTAATTTAACGTCAGGCTCTCCTTTAATAGCATAATCGAAAAACAGCATGAGCATCCTTGCATAAGGGAAGTAGAAATGTTGAGAGTGTATAATAGTTTCCTTTATGTTTTTGGCGTTGAGCCTGACTTCCGGGCTAAAGGACAATTCAATGGTTCTGTTATCACCTGACACTTTTGCCCTCATCAGTGCGAGTGCCTTTAGAAAATAGTAATATCCTATTCCCAGCTCGTTTGTTGGATTTTTGTTTTTTAGTAAAGACCTTCTGAATGCAGAGATCTGCTTTTCTACCTGTTGCAAAAAATTTTCCGGGTTTTCCTGAATAAATCTGACTTCCTGAATAATATTTATATCCAGCTGTAATAAATACTGGATGTGAGCGTGTTCATTGAATTGGTCTTTTGATATTCTGATGCCTGGCTTTGGTCCTTTTGACGGTCTGGCTGAGTTTTTTGTTTTTCCAGAATTTGTGCCTGATCCAGAAGTTACTTGCTTCGAAATGACTGGTGGAGTGGAGGAGATCGAAACCGGAACTTCTCTGGTTTGAACAAAGCTCCTTGAAAACAGAAAAGATCGGGCAAGAATCCAGTCGTTAATTAAATAGGGCCTGAATTTATCAGTCGCTTTATGGCCTATTTTGTCATGATACTCCTCAAATACTTCCCTTTCATTCTTCCTGTCTTTGCTCAACGAAGCTTTGAGATAGTCCTCCCAAAAACTCATTTTCCAAAAAGCTATGAATTTGGGTTGATTACTTCTGAACGATTGTCCGGTACGCTCAGCGCCCGTGAATACTTTCAGGTCAGTCATCGCCAGCACCTGCGGGAAACTCGTTATATCAATGAACTGAGTTTTTTTCCTGGAGGCTCCCTGGATCTGCAGGGTGTTGAGGGTGCAGGCCCAAAGCTCACTATGTATCTGACCTGCCGCTGGTTCTTTTTTTCTTTCCAGAATCAGTTTCAGTGAAGCGATGGTTTGTTGCAGTTCCCGGGTTCCGGGGCGGACAGCTTTCAGGGCTTTTAATGTAGAGGGGGTATCCGGTTCTCTCAGGGCATTGAGTATGGCCTTCACTTCTCTGCCTCTGCCTGAGAGGTCTGACGCTTTGGCGAAACCCTGCTCAATCTTTAACAGGGCGGTAACATCTGTATCCTGATAGAGCTGTTCCAGAAATCCACCATTCAACAAGCCTTCAATCTTTACCTGGTTCAAGCTTGTCTCTCTGGAAGTCATACTACGTAACAATCGGTTTACAGGTTCTATCTGGGGCCAGCCCGCCGGATGGTGGCTGTGCAATTGCATTGCGATTAATAATTGATAGGCAAGTGGTATACCGGCAATAGCTGCCGGTAACAATAGCTCGAAGGCATGTTCATAGATCTGAAGTGCTTCTGATTTTCCAGAGGGTAATTTTTTGTTCAAAATGAACAACGCCTGAACCAGTTGGGCATAGGGAAAGTGGTCCTCATAAGCTGCCTGTTTTAACTCTATGTGCTGCTCTCTACTCAGGGTATTAGTCAGATTGATGGTGATGAAAGGTTGATATCCGGATGTATCAGCAGAGGCCCCGGTACAGGCCAGTATTTTCAAGATTTTTGCTTTTCCCTCCTGCAGTTGATTTTGCAGTGTATCCAGTTCTGTATTGGTGGCAGGTTTTTCTGCTGTGGCTTTGTTTTCATCAGAGGCTTCCCTTTCTTCAGTGGGACCACAATGTCGTGTCTTTATTGCCTTGTTTAGCTCTCCCGAAAAGTTATATTCCATCTCCTTAAGCCAGTTTGATATTTCTACGGACCAGGACAGTGCCGTTTCTAAGTCGATCAGATTCGAGATTGGCTTTTGGGCGACGGTTTCCTTCTTTCTTTTGTTTGAGCGTTCAGTAGTATCAGGGGCTGTTGTCTTGCTGTTATGAACTACTGTAGCGCTTTGATTATCAGGGCTGGCTTCTACTTTGATATCGCCCTCGTCTGTCGCAGTTGCAATGTTGCCTGCTTTTGGCTGAACCGTTTTTTTCAGCTTTTGTCTCTGTTTCTTTTTCTTCCTACGGGAATTTAAAGTCGGATCATGAGTTATCGATTCTGTACCTTTGACATTAGCAGTACTGGCAATTGCAGCATGTGCGGCAATAGTTGTCTGTCCCGGTATATTGTCTTTCAGAGGCTCATTGACAGCGGGAGTTGTTGTTTTGGTTTTGGCAGCAACTAAAGGATGTTGATTATTCGCATCATTCTCTGCCTTATTCTCTGCCTTATTCTCTGCCTTATTCTCTGCCTTATTCTCTGCCTTATTCTCTAACTCAATAGTGCTTTTCTGTTCATTTTCGGGTTCAGGCTTGATATACGGATGCAGAAATTCCGGTAACCCGGATGACTCTGAAGAGCTGCTGAATACCGACTTTTGAATCATTGTCTGTACCTGTTGCTCAGTGTCACTTGATAGCAATATTTTTAATGCATTTTGAGCATTTTTCATCCGTCGCTTTGAATCAATACCCGGGTAGGTTTGATCGAGTTGGGTATCCTGCAACAGTTTTTCAACCATTGTGGGCAGGTTTGGCATAGCCAGTCTGGAGCCTGTGGCAAAAGGTTCTACATGTATGAAATCGAAATACCCTTCAGGACCGGCAGAAATATCGATTGATAAGATTCGCCATTTTTTCGCCTCGTAACTGGCGAACCCGATGGTGTTTTCTTCGTTCGTATCGGGAAAGCAATTGATCTTTAAGGTGTGCAGTAGCCCTTGGCGCTGCAAGATCTTTGGGCTGTCTAAAACCGTACCGTAAATGTTGTTGCGTCTAACGGTAGTGCCAGGCAGGACACCTCTTAGCTTTGCCTCCATAGAAGCCGAAATGTTTTCCAGGCTTGTGGTATCTTTGACTGCCAGGTCAATATCATTGGTAACAGGTACCTTGCCCAATTCAGTGGGTTTAACCGATGACCTGAGGTGTTGCCACCTGGCTAAACCACCGTAAACGAGAGCACCTTCAGTATCGGATATAATTTTTTCGGCTTCTGTATAGGTTTTTCTAAAAACAGGTGCGAGCACTATCAGTGCAGGAATTACATAGCGGATATCCTGTTTTTTTACTAAAAATGCACCCTCGGAATAATCTTTTAAATGAGTATCCAAAGACTGTATTTTGTCGTTTATTGCTGATGTGGAGAGATCCGGCGCTATAAAGGAAATATATTTGCTGGCAGAGTCTTCCCAGAAAAAAATCACTGCTCCAAGCACGTTTTTACTAATGTAAAACATTCCATCGGGGTTCTCTGTATCCTCGAAGGGGTAGCAAACAAGGCCTAATTTATTGTAAAACCTGAACTGGTTATTTTCGTGTCCTCCCCGCATGAATTCAGCAGGTGAAGTAAATGCCCGTTTTAGTGCTTCGCTGGCAAATTTTATGGATGGTTTTTCAAGACTTTCCCGGCATAATAAGACATCTTTCTGCCATTGTGGAAACAGATCCCATAAAGCCTTTTCAACCCAATTGGCTGCCAGCCAGTCACTTTCCTCAGTATTTAAGCGGGAGTTGGTCAGGAAGTGAGTGAACCATAGTTTGTTGTCACTGTGAGAAGACAGTTTTACAGCGTGATTGTTGTGAAACAGGAAGATATAGCGATCTTCAAGCCTTTCCAGAAGCCGACGAGGAGCATGATCGTGGTTTTTATCATGGTCATAGCAGCGATATTCCTGACCATCATGAACGATGACTTGTATCGAATTTTGCAAAGCTTTTGATGCCAGCATCATGTGTTGTTGGTCTTTTGGGTCAAAACCCCGGAGCATCTGGTTATATAATGTTTCACTTCCACAATCGGGTGGTTGGCACAGACGGAGCAGGGTTTCAAATTTTTCCCTGGATGTGACACCAAGCTGTTCTGAAAGAAAGTCTGATCTTTGAGTCACTCTTTCAGGCCGAAGCCCGGAGCACCTGTACAAATACAATAGACGTTTAAGCAGGGAGGCTGAGTACACTGCGTCTGCTGGTGTGACCGGATGGTTGCCGTCCGGTGGTGGCGGCTCATTATCGTTATTTTTCCTGGTGTCCGATTTAGCACTTCGTTGACTTCTGTTGCCGCCTTGTTGCGCTTTTTGGTCAGAGCAAAAAGCTGGGCAGGCTTGGGCTACAGGCGGCTCACTACTCCCTTGAATACCAGAAACAGTCATTATGCCCGAAGCAAACTCTGTTGAAGGGAGTGATGCATCTGATTGATGAGGGGGGGCAAGGGTAAGAAAACGGTCGAACACGTTGCTTGTTTCGGGCACCAAAGCCAATGGGTTTCCGTTTGTTTGATGTCTAAAAAAAGGTGATACACGACCGGAAAAGTATGAGTGGACAGGGTGGCCCGGAAACTCACGGTTTAAATAGGTCAACACATTGTTCAGTAACTCAGGCCGCCGTTTAACAAACTGGTAAAGTGAACCAGGGTCGCTCAGAATCTGCTCCCTTACCAGGGCACTGAGGCTTTTCGGGATGGGTGATGTGAACCCTGAGAGAATTCCCCGCCA
Organism: Endozoicomonas sp. ALD068; assembly: GCF_049310145.1. Taxonomy (NCBI): domain Bacteria; kingdom Pseudomonadati; phylum Pseudomonadota; class Gammaproteobacteria; order Oceanospirillales; family Endozoicomonadaceae; genus Endozoicomonas; species Endozoicomonas sp. ALD068. Next base: position 2,525,102 of record NZ_JBLYNU010000004.1, on the reverse strand, counting down.
CTGATAGAGATTAAAGGGCGTATTGGTCACCGTGCTCATAAGCAGGGCAGCCAGGTTGAGATGCTCACTTTCTACCAGGGTGCCAATCTCTGGTCCATCCCAACCGGCGTAATGATCCTCGACATTATAAGGGGCATCAGCGAACCGCATCAGCAGCACCGGGTCACCTGCTCCCCAGAAATGGTATTTCCGATGTCTGTCGTTGCGGGCGATGAACAAAGAAGATCTCGACCAGGCCGGGTAGGTATCATTGCCGGGCGATACCTTTTCCAGTGCCCAGAGGTTAAAGTACTTCCCGGTCATGAGTGCCGGACCGGGGTTTATTGCAGTCTCGGGAATGCCAGGTTGATAAACCCAGTTTTGATCTGACCACTGATAAAGCCAGTGATTATTTTGGCAAGCGTGTATTTTTTCTTTGTCAGCTGGCTTGCTTTTATTGGATTCTCCAAACAACTTATCGTGGGAAGAGAGGCAGTGAATAGCCTGATTGACCCGCTTGATATAACTACTGCCCAAAGCGGTTTGCCCGTCAGCGCTGATACTGTCTTTTCCAGCCAGTTCGGGCAATAGCCAGGGTTTTGCGTGATTCAGCGGGAAATCAATAAGAACGCTCTGACACTTTTTATGCTCTGTAAGCGGATTGGTCTGGCAGATAATGGCCTGCAGGCGATTCTGCTGACTTTCTCGCCAGGGACGCAGGAAAAGGGTACTGGTATGGGTGTCGTTTAGCAGTTTCCAAAGCGACAGCCAGGCAGACAAAGAATCACCCTCGACGGCCTGAGTCTCTGACGATGATGTCGAGGGTGAGGCCGTAATCTGCCAGACAGGATGATTTTCGATACAAGTGGTTTGAATTGACAGTTGGCCTTTCAGCAAAGAGTGATCGATCATCACCGGATGAGGGTTGCAATCGGGGGTATCACCAAAAGCCCGGGACAGTGAGGGAAATCCGCGACTGAAAGAAGGGTAGGGTACGGTTGAAGGAGGAAGCAGCTTTGCTAACAGAAACCCGGGCAGATGACTCAACCATTGATTCTGGAAAAAAAGGGACAGCTTTTTGGGGCTGCCAACGTCGTGTATTACGTGATAATGGTTACCCAGCTTGAGGTGGAAATTATTGGCTTTAAATCCGGCGTAGAGACCCAAAAAGCGGATTTCTGGTGCCTTGTGCCCGGGTTCATTCTGGTGGCCGGAGGTATGACCTGATTGTACGTTCATTTCAATTATGAATAGCAGGGCAATTAAGAGAAGTTTTAACAGTCTTCTGTGACAAACAAGCATAGAATTGCCGTAGATCCCATTTGATAATTATTAATTTGTCAATCAAAGTTGACCTGTTAAATAACAGTTTTTATTTTTACCGACTGTATTGTTTTGATATCCATGGAGTCTGAGAAAAAATAGCAGTGGGTTCAGGATGTAGCAAGATTGGCTCTGTATGTAGTTTGGGTGTTGGTTTTGAACCGGTGATATTCACCATCCCGATCAGGAATAAATCGATTGATGTCAGAACGGCTAGTGAATGCCGGTAGTCATAGAAAAGCCGGAGGAGGATATTTTTTCTTTAACAGTTTGTAATCTATTAACCTGATGGCTTGATAAAATTATTTTTTTCAGGGCTGCGTGTTTTTCTAATGTTTACAAGTTTTGGAGATACATGGATTACCTTCTCAATATTCAAGTTCGTAAGGTCAAGGAAGTCATTATGATGGGTATCCTGAATAATGAGTCCCTGCGGAACGTTAAAACCAAGTTAATGACGGCATCAACGACATCAAAACCAGCTAACTTGATTTTTCCAGCCAGTCATCGGCTTTGATTGGCACTGGCTACATCTGAATAAGTACCACTTATTACTGGCATAAATTGGTTTCAGGTCAGGACTGATAAGAACAGTTTTCATTGTCTGGTTCATTACTTTTTGTGGTTCTCTATTTGAATAAAGAAAACTAATCAGCTCGATAGATGGGAAGTTCTTTTTGATCTGCTTAACAAAATTTTCAATGCAATTAGTAGCAGACGAAATGCAGGCATTGCGAAAAATAATGGCTAACTTGTCTGATCTCTAATGATCTCAGCTAAGGTTTCAAGGGCCATTGGTCCTGTCTTTTTATTGTGAGCTGCGATACATGTTTTTGGAATATCAGAATTAACATCAGAGTCAAAAGTAACCAAAGGGATGTCCACTGAGTCTGCTTTTTCCAGAATGGGGTTAACGCATTGATGACACTTTTCAATTTAGGCAACAGTCAGTCGTTTAGCTTTGCAAAAATCCTGATGAAAATACCAAACGTTTCTTGAAACAACACCTTCGGGTGATGATCAATAATCGTAAACTCATGTACTGTGTCGGTTATCTTGTTTAGCAGACCAGCCGATAGTCCGGATTCTCAAAATCTGAGTCGGTGTACGTTTGTGTAGACGTAGACAGAACAGAACAAAAAAAAATTGTAAAGATCGATGGTACAGGACCTGACTGTCTGCAGCGCTTTCGAGAGCAAGAAGAAGCTGACACTGTTCGCGGCTGATATTGCCGGGGTGCTACCCTCTTATACCCTGATTTCTCAAGGGAAAATGATCTTGAGCCGCCTCTTGGTATTTTTGTATGCGCATTCAAACTATTTGAATGGATTTTCTGTTTTATTGATAATGATCTTGATGTATAATCCTCGGGATTCTTTCCATCCACTCAATACACTCGGATCGGTAACAGGTAATGCTGAGAATCGCCCAAGAAGCCCTCACTTTCGATGACGTCCTGCTTCTGCCCGGATATTCAGAAGTTCTCCCCAAAGATGTTTCTCTGACCACAAAACTGACTCGCGAAATCGAGCTGAAAATCCCCCTGATCTCGGCAGCCATGGATACCGTGACCGAGGCTCGTCTGGCCATTGCCATGGCTCAGGAGGGTGGGATTGGCATCATTCACAAGAATATGACTGTTGCTCAACAGGCCAATGAAGTTCGCAAGGTTAAAAAGCATGAAAGTGGTGTGGTCAAGGACCCTATTACGATTGACTCGGCAGCGTCGGTCAGAGATCTTCTTGAACTGACCGGTCGTCATAAGATATCCGGAGTTCCTGTCCTGGATGGCAGTGATCTGGTCGGTATTGTCACCAGCCGTGACGTTCGTTTTGTCTCCAATCTGGACAAGATTGTGGCTGATATCATGACCCCTAAAGAGAGACTGGTCACTGTGAAGGAAGGGACTGACCAGGAGGCCGTTCGCAAGCTGCTTCATAAACATCGTATCGAGAAAGTGCTGGTGGTTAATGAGGCGTTTAATCTGGTCGGTATGATGACCGTAAAAGATATCAAGAAAGCCCAGGACTACCCTAACGCCAGTAAAGATTCCCATGGTCAGCTGAGAGTGGGTGCGGCAGTTGGTACCGGACCTGAAACCCCGGAGCGAGTCGCTGCTCTGGTCGATGCTGGTGTTGACGTTGTGATCGTAGATACCGCTCACGGTCACTCCAAAGGGGTTATCGAGAGGGTTCGCTGGGTTAAGGAAACCTATCCACAGGTTCAGGTTGTTGGCGGTAATATTGCTACCGGTGCAGCAGCCAGGGCCCTGGCTGATGCAGGTGCCGATGGTGTGAAAGTGGGTATCGGTCCCGGCTCAATCTGTACTACTCGCATCGTGACCGGTATCGGTGTACCGCAGATTTCTGCGGTAGCCAACGTTGTGGCAGCCTTGGAAGGAACGGGTATTCCGGTGATTGCCGACGGCGGGATTCGCTTCTCCGGTGATCTGGCTAAAGCCATCGTAGCGGGTGCCAGTGCGGTCATGCTGGGAAGTATGCTGGCAGGTACCGAGGAAGCTCCCGGCGAAGTTGAACTGTATCAGGGCAGAAGTTACAAAGCCTATCGTGGCATGGGTTCCCTGGGTGCCATGGCTCAGGCTTCCGGCTCCAGTGATCGTTACTTCCAGAGTGCGGAAGCCGGTGCCGAGAAGCTGGTCCCTGAAGGTATTGAAGGTCGTGTACCCTACAAAGGGCCGCTGAATGCCATTGTTCACCAGATGGTAGGCGGTCTGCGTGCTGCAATGGGATACACCGGCTCGGCAGATATGAAGACCATGCGCACGGTGCCTGAGTTCGTTCGGGTGACCAATGCGGGTATGAAAGAGTCTCATGTCCATGATGTAACCATTACCAAAGAAGCACCCAATTACCGGGTGGGTTAATTTGATCATCCCTTGAACTGTTGGCTCTATCATCCGCAGTTTAACGAATGTCGTATCAGTAACAGGCCTTCATCCACCTCGAAGACCGCTTGTTGCTTGTCGTAGCAGTTATCTAATTTTGAGAAGACACATGTTAGAGGATATCCACGCCGAACGAATTCTGATTCTGGATTTTGGTTCCCAGTACACACAGCTGATCGCCCGTCGTGTACGTGAGATAGGCGTTTATTGTGAGCTGCATCCCTATGATATGGATGAGCAGGCTATTGTCGAGTTTGCCCCCAGGGCGGTGATTCTTTCCGGTGGGCCTGAATCCGTGACTGGTGATGCTTCGCCTCGCGCGCCGAAGACTGTTTTTGATCTGGGGGTTCCTGTGTTGGGTATCTGCTATGGCATGCAGACTATGGCAGGGCAGATGGGTGGCAAGGTATCGACCTCAAATCTGTGTGAGTTCGGTTATGCCAAAGTGAATCTGGAAAACAAGGTCAGACTGTTCGATGGCATTGAAGACCATGTGAATGAGCAGGGTCGTCTGAGTCTGGATGTCTGGATGAGCCACGGCGACAAGGTTTCCCAGCTGCCTGAAGGCTTTGTGGTAGCGGCTTCTACCGATTCCTGTCCTTTTGCAGCCATAGCTTGTGAAGAGAAGCAATACTATGGTGTCCAGTTTCACCCCGAAGTGACTCACACCAAACAGGGCGGTCGCATCCTGGAACGTTTTGTCATTGATATTGCCGGCTGCCAAAAGCTTTGGACTCCGGGACAAATTATTGAGGATGCCATTGCCCGCGTTCGGGAACAGGTGGGTGATAAAACCGTACTGCTGGGTCTTTCTGGCGGTGTGGATTCCAGTGTTGTGGCAGCGCTGTTGCACAAGGCTATCGGTGATCAGCTGGTTTGTGTCTTTGTCGATAATGGTCTGCTGCGTCTGAATGAAGGTGATCAGGTGATGGCCATGTTCGCTGAGAACATGGGGGTACGTGTTATTCGCGCTGATGCTGAAGAGCTTTTTCTGGACAAGCTAAGAGGTGTTCAGGACCCTGAGGCCAAGCGAAAAATTATCGGTAACACCTTTATTGAAGTCTTTGATCAGCAGGCTGCTGCCTTGGATAATGTCCAGTTCCTGGCTCAGGGCACTATCTATCCTGATGTAATCGAATCAGCAGGCGCCAAGTCTGGCAAGGCCCATGTCATCAAGTCACACCACAATGTGGGTGGTTTACCTGAAGATATGGCGATGGAGCTGGTTGAGCCTCTGCGTGAACTGTTCAAGGATGAGGTGCGCAAGATTGGTCTTGAGCTTGGACTGCCCTATGACATGGTTTATCGTCACCCATTCCCCGGCCCGGGTCTGGGCGTAAGGGTACTGGCAGAGGTCAGGAAAGAGTACTGCGATATTCTCCGTGAGGCAGATGCCATTTTTATTGAAGAACTGCATAAAGCCGACTGGTATCACAAGACCAGTCAGGCCTTTGCTGTCTTCCTGCCGGTTAAATCCGTAGGTGTGGTTGGTGACGGTCGCCGTTACGAGTATGTGGTGGCTTTACGCGCGGTAGAAACCATCGACTTTATGACGGCTCGTTGGGCCCACCTGCCTTATGAACTGTTGGAGAAGGTTTCCAGCCGGATCATCAACGAGATAGAGCATGTTTCCCGGGTGACTTACGACGTATCCAGCAAGCCACCTGCGACGATTGAGTGGGAATAGCATCGGATTGACCGGTTAAGTGAAATGGAGCGGCTTGTCGAAGGATGAGCCGTTTTTTTTGAGTTGTTCTCACGCTCCACAGGGGGCCGAAAAACTCTGGTTTTCACACTAAGTGTGTTATGCGAAACTGAGTCGGCAAGTAAGCTGTTACATGGCCAAATCAAACATTTGAGTAAATTGCAGAACCAAGAATATGAAAAAAATTGCAGTACTTTCTGATATTCATAGCAATGTATGGGCTCTGGAAGCCATTCTCTTGGATGCAAAACGCAAAGGCGTTGATGGCCTTATAAATCTTGGAGATATTTTATATGGCCCATTGGCTCCAAGAGAAACTTATGATCTTCTCCAAACAGAAGAAGTAATAACGATTCGAGGGAATCAGGACCGTCAAATTTATCAGGCTACAGAATCAGAGATCTCTTCAAATCCAACAATGCAGTTTATCTTATCCGAATTGGGTAAAGAGCCACTCCAATGGATGAGGGGATTACCAGAAGCAAAATCTCTGGATAATGATGTTTTCATCTGTCACGGCACTCCAGACAATGACCTGGTCTACATGCTTGAGGATGTTGCTCAAGGTTATGCCAGAGTGAGATCAGATACAGAAATCCTGGGATTACTGGCAGGGGTCAAAGAATCATTGATTTTATGTGGTCATACCCACATTCCACGCTCTGTGCAGCTCAGTAACGGCCAGCTTGTTGTAAACCCCGGAAGCGTCGGATTACCCGCCTATTTTGATGATGAGCCAATTCCCCACAAAATGGAAAACTATTCCAATTTGGCTTCGTACTGCATTGTTGAAAGTACTTCATCTGGTTGGCAAGTTGAACATATGAGAATTCCATATAAATATGAGAATGCTGTTCAGGCAGCAAAGCAGAGAAATCGCTTGGACTGGGCGATAGCCCTGGAGAGTGGAAGGGCTGTCATATAGATATTATGAATCCCGGTGAATTGTGTCTGGTCCCCAGGCTGGAGCCTGGGAACCGAAGAAATCATAGGGTAGGGCATTCTCATAAGCAGCATCGGAAGTAGCTAAACAGAGCTTTCAAAAGATTCCTTACTATGGCTCGTTCCCACGCTCCAGCGTGGGAATGCATATCAGACTGACAGTTCACTCGGAATTAAATATGGGTAGAAGTCGATACAAATTTACGGAGCCAGACCAACCTCATTTTATGACAATAACCGTTTTGCACTGGATCTCAGTTTTTACCAGACCTGAGACTGTCGCCATACTTCTCGACTCAATGAGGTACATGATGAGTCAGGGGATGAAAATACACGCTTATGTGATTCTTGAAAACCATCTTCACCTTCTAGCTCAAAGCCAAGAGCTGGATAGAGACATAGCAAAATTCAAAGCATATACAGCCAGACAACTGCTCAAATGGTTGACAGAGCGGAATGTAACAACATTACTGGATCAGCTGGCTTTCTACAAAAAAGCACACAAGGGCGACAGGGCCTATCAATTCTGGCAGGAAGGTGTACATCCTGAGTTAATCCAGAGTGAAAGCATGATGAAACAGAAAGTTGAATATATTCATCAAAACCCGGTGAAAAGAGGTTATGTCGATAGGGCGGAGTACTGGCGTTATTCCAGCGCAAGTAATTACGTCGGCGTTGAAGGTTTGTTGGAGGTGGATCGGTTATGGTGAGTCAGGTATGCATTCCCACGCTGGAGCGTGGGAACGAGTCATGCAAAAGCCATGATTAAACACTGGTGTGTGGGAACCAGAGAAATTGTCTTAGTCATCAAGCAAAGGCAGCGACCTGGATTTTGTCCATATCCCTGTTGCGCCAGAGGTCGTAGTTAACCTGCATATTCAGCCACAGCTTTGGAGAGGTATTGCAAGCCTTAGCTAATTTGTAAGCCATCTCTACACTGACATTTGATCTCTGGTTAACGAGCTCAGACAGGGTTTTACGCGCAACTCCCAGATGCTTGGCAGCCTCCGTTACGCTGATATTCAGTGGCTCCAGATAAGATTCTTTGAGAACCTTGCCGGGGTGCACTGGGTTGAACATAATGAATTACTCCCCTGTGATAATCGCTGTGACCTTGCAGTAATTTAATGTTTGTCAAACCCAAGAGCATCGGATGAGATGAGAACCTGAAGAATCTGTTTCCATTAAGAGCAGAACTTCACTAACTATATCTCACAATTGTCAATCATCCAGCGATGTGCATAATTACCGCCCATCAGCAGGAGTGACGTGGCAGGATGATGTCGCTACACTTCTGCCTGTGATCCTCTTAATAAACACCATAAGCCGGGTTCGTTTCAGGTTACAGAGCCTGTAAGAGAGCGGTTATGAGTGAAAGGGTGTTTCTCTGCAAATGGCAGAGGAATTTCCCACAATAATCAGCCTTGATCTCTGGAATCCATGGATCAAGACTAAAAGTAGAGGCGCACCGTTTATCAGTAATCCGTAGCAGGGTGACTCCGTATGTCCTGGATTGACCAGGACAGAGAGCCGGATGAAAGGAAAAGGTGCCGAAGCAGAGTCGTCGTCAAACTCATCTGCTGGTGGTACATCGAAGAGGTGTATCACTGTCACAGTTTTTACTGTGGAGCGCTACTGGACAATCGTTTCTGAAGGACTTTGCCCAAAAGGCAGGTTGCTCAGCAACAGGCAGATACGGGATCTATCCGGTCGTATTCTGCTTCAATCCATTGCCCTCCTGATCCTGTCTCGTGAATTAAGCTTAAAGTCGGCAGTCATGAATATTCTGCCCTCCGGACGTGTTCACCCAAAAGATCAGTATTTATGGAATTACTCAGTTACAGCACATCATCCTTGTCATTAGTCGCTCCGGCAGTGGCTATTATCCTGGCGATTCTGACTCGTCACGTCCTGTTTTCTCTTGGCGCAGGTATCCTTGCCGGTACGCTGCTGCTGACTGACTTCAGCGCCGGCAGAACGTTTTCTTACCTGCTTAACAGTTTTGCCGGGATATTTTGGGATAATGGTCTCAATACAGGCACTGTCTTTATTCTGTTCTTTCTGGTGATACTTGGCATCATTACCACTCTGATAGATGTTTCTGGTGGCGCCAGAGCCTTTGGTGACTGGGCTCGTCAGAGAGTAAAATCCCGGCAGGGATCACAACTGGTGACTGTGCTGCTGGGTATCATTATCTTTATTGATGATTACTTCAATGCACTGGCCGTTGGCAATATTGGTCGTCCCATGACAGATCGTCAGGGTGTCTCCAGAGCCAAGCTGGCTTACCTGATTGACTCAACGGCGGCACCGGTCTGTGTCATTACACCTGTCTCCAGCTGGGGTGCCTACATCATTGCCCTGATTGGCACTATTCTGGTGGCCCATGAAGTGACCGATGTCACTGCTATTGGTGCTTTTGTCAGTATGGTGCCGATGAACCTCTACGCTGTCTTTGCTCTGGCACTGGTGTTTTGTACTGCGGCCATGGATTTAAACATCGGTCCTATGCGGACCCATGAGCGCCGTGCTCGAGCCGGTGAACTGTATGACAGCCGAAAGGGGACACCTCCGGGATCTTCTGAGGCCATCAGTAGCAGTGAAAAAGGAACAGTTGCCGATCTTGTGATTCCTGTTCTCTCTCTCGTGATCGCGACGACCGCTTCCCTGATTGCTACGGGCGCTTCTGCGCTTCAGGAAGCCGGTACGCCATTCTCTATTCTGGGCGCTTTTGAAAACACCAATGTGGTCAATTCGCTTATCTATGGTGGTCTTGCTGGCCTTCTGGTCACGGCGATCAGAATGCTCAGCCATAATCTGGATGCCTCCACCTGGGGTAAGGCGATTGTGGAAGGTACGCGCTCCATGCTGCCTGCCATTTACATTCTGGTGCTGGCCTGGGTGCTGGTGGATATCATCAGCTCTCTGGAAACCGGCAAGTACCTGGCTCACCTGGTCAGCAGCTCGAAGATTGATACTGGCTATTTACCTCTGATCCTGTTTGTGGTCTCCGGCGCTATGGCTTTCTCAACCGGCACCAGCTGGGGCACTTTCGGCATCATGTTGCCCATAGCGGGAGATATGGCTGCAGCAGCAGATATTGCCATGATTCTGCCGATGTTGGCCGCTGTTCTGGCCGGTGCGGTGTTTGGCGATCACTGCTCACCGATTTCCGATACTACGATTCTGTCGTCTACAGGGGCCTCCTGTCACCACATTGATCATGTCATGACTCAGCTTCCTTATGCCCTCAGTATTGCTGTTGTGGCTATGCTGGGCTATCTGGTGATGGGGCTGACGGATTCTTCAATCATGGGCTTTCTTGCTTCCGGAGCCGGTTTTATTTTGCTTGTGCTTGTCTTTCGCAAGATGTCCCCCGGGCAGATGGCCAAATCTGAAGATCACCTGTTGGCAGAATAAGCTCAGACGGTATTTACAAGTTATAATCCCGGGAGATTTTTTCCGCTACCTGCCGAAACAGTATTTCATAGTAAACTGTAATTAATACCCCATCAGAAGGCATGGATGCCTTCACCCGGAGCAGGGAAGCTATGAGTTTCGACAATCTTATGAAAGCCGTTGCCCGCAATAATCAGCTGGGTGAACTGGACTTTCGCGATAACCGCTATTACCTCACCATCGACAGCCGCATTGAGTTCACCTGTTTTCAGGCCAATGGGCGATTCTTTATCCATGGCGTCATTGCCCAGCTGCCACCTGGTGAAAAAGATCGGGAAAATATCCTCCGAAATCTGATGACCAAAACTGTGGGTCTGGCGACTACCCAGCGGGTTATTTTGTCCATAGAGCCTGAGAAAGATGCGTTAGCTTTACATTACTCCCGCCCGCTTCAGGGGATGGATGACAACCTCCTTGAGGAAGCTCTGGCTGAGTTTGCCAATAACTTTGAGTATTACCTCAAAGAAGTCGGTCAGGAGCAGACTGTTATGCCGACCATGCCAACGATGATCATGCCATGATGGATCCGGTTTCTAATCATTCTTTATTCGGTTGTCTTGTCACCTGGGCAGAGAACTCAATCGATGGGTATAACGGACTCCGTAAGGCCAATGAAGCCTTTTTGAAGGCGGTGATTCGATACAGCCGTTTTAACGAACTGCATCTGTTTCTTCATGAAGGGCAGATTCCTGCTTTCAGGCAAGACTGGAAAGAATACCTGCACCAGTACGGGGCGGGTAAAAATATCAATATTCTGCCGGTTCATGACCTGCCTTCCTGTTTTCAGAGGCATGCTTATAGCGTTTTTCATTGCGGCGATCCCTACATATCAGACCTGGCCGCTCTGCGAGAAAGACATGCGTCCAGTATATTTCCTATCACTGGCAGGGCTCACAGTCTCAGTGATGATGCCCGTTTATCCCGGGTCAGGGATTTGATCTTCTCTCCCGTTAAACCTTGTGACTCCATCCTCTGTAGTTCCACAGCTCAGAAAACCGTGATGAAGCGTCTGATCTCTTCGGCCAGTGCCAGTGTCAGTGATACTGTGGGCAGGGCTGTTCCTTATCGTGGGCAGGTCAGTCTTATTCCGCTGGGTATTGAGCCGGCCAGACAAGAGGCTGTCCCTTCCAGAGAAGGTAATGTGCTTCAGATACTCTGTCTTGGCAGGCTATCAGCAGCCGATAAAATGGACCTTCATCCATTATTACTGGCATTGAATGATCTGTTTGAGGAAGGAACCGTTTCCCGGTTTCAGTTGGTGATTGCCGGGGCTGGTGATGCCTCCGGCGAATATGTTCGCTCATTACTGGCTCAGGCCTATGAGTTCAATCTTGAAGATTGTATTCGCTTTGAACTCTCCGTTGATGATGAGAAGCGGGAGCAGTTGCTGGCTGAAGCGGATGTGTTTGTTTCTCTTGCAGATAATGTTCAGGAGAGCTTTGGGCTGGCTCCGTTAGAAGCAATGAGGGCAGGTATTCCGGTGATTCTTTCAGACTGGAATGGCTATCGAGACTTGATTGTTTCCGGGCAGGAAGGTTTCCTGATCAAAACCACATCGGCTGACCATGATGATATTTCCCGCTCTCTCAGCCTTGTCAGCAAAACTCAGGCTCAGCTGATTCAGGCTCAGGGAGTCGCTGTAGATATAGAAGCGTTGAAAACAGCCTTGTCGACATTATTAATGGATGAATCTATCCGGAAAGAGATGTCCGGTGCGGCCATCCGGAGGGTGAATGAAACCTTCAGCTGGCCTTTGCTGATTGATCAGTATCACCGGCTGGTAGACGATTTGAGGCTGGAAGCATCAAGAATACGACATCATCAGGGTAGGGCAGTGGGTATGCCCTACCAGGACGTGTTTGGGCATTATGCGTCTGTGGCTCTGCAGGAAACGGACTTCCTTGTAGCCACCGACAGAGGTCTCCGGATTCTGTTGATGTCGGAGAGAGGTTTCTTTTTCAATCAGCTGAATCATCTCCTTGATAAAAACGAAATAAGAGAGGTGATCAGGAAACTGGTGACACCTCAAAGCGTCAGCAACATGCAGAAGCTGTTTCCTGAAAGGCAGACCTTATTATTTTTATTATCCTGGATGTTGAAGTATCAGCTGGTCTCTTTTTCCGATGAGGCAGAGGGGCGCAAGCCCTCTTTCCCCGGATTACCGGACTGGTTCAAGGTTGAAGATCCCTGCCCGGTGTGTGGCCTGGTCTTTCCCGAGCAGCTGAGATCCAAATGGATCAAGCCCGTTATCACTCAATACGTCCAACTCATTCAGAGTTATGTGAATGACATTGATAGTTCTGAAGAGGGTTCAGAAAGTAGCTTGATTCAATCCATTGCCCAGTCAGTCATTGAATGGATGGATGACAGGTTGCTGCAGGCTATTGGCTGGTTTGCAGAAGATCACACATTGACCAGCTACGGTGAAGTGCTAAAGCTACTGGAATCCAAAGGGATGGAGACACTGATTGAAGCCTATCCTCACTGGTATCGAAACATTCAGAAAGAGTTTTTCCAGCAAGTCAGAGTGATCCGTTCATTGCTGAGTCGGGTAAAGCAGGACTTGTCAGAGATCAATCATTACTTTTTTTCAGGGAGCCCTCAGCTTGGAGAGAGCCGTAAACTGGCTTCTGGTCTGATTTCTATTCGTCATTTGCAATCAGATGCTGGATCGCCCGTTTACCAGTTGGCGTTTAACAATGGTGAGCACCTGGTATACAAACTCAGGGATCTTGCCATTGACCAGTTATTACTGGGTGATAAGCGGAGCATGGCCCAGTCACTGAATGGCTGGTTGCAGGACTCGGAAGCTCTGGGTGTATTCAGGATATTGAATAAGTCTTCCTACGGTTATGTTGAGTTTATTGCTCCGGAAACTCTTTCTGAGTGTGATGATCCAGAAACTTACCATCGTCGCATGGGTGTGGCGGGCGGCTTCTGTCTTATGTCGGGTCTGGCAGATATTCACAGCAAAAATCTTCATATCAATGGTAACAAGCCTTACCTTATTGATGCTGAGACAGCACTTCACAGTGCTGTGATTATGCAATTGCAGGCAGAGTTGCAAAATCCCGAGCTGGGTTTTTTAAGAGGCATTCGGGATTCCAGCCTGGGCCAGACCGGTTTGATGAAAATCTGGGAAAATTTCCATACCTGTCAGACTCATTACCGTTCCGTCAAACTGGAAAATGGTGAGCTGGTGGCGGAACAACCGCAAAAAATCACTCCTTTTCTGGATCACCTGCTGATGGAAGAGGGTAGACACTCTCTGGATAATCGTCATCCGTCAGTGGCCTCTCAATATAGCAAAGCGTTTGTGGAAGGCTTTCGATGTTCAGTGTCTGCTATTTCTCAACATTCACAGCAGTGGTGTGATTACCTGAAGTCGATGGCAGGCTGTGAGGTGAGGTATCAGCCGCGCTGGAATCTCAATGAGGCTCGCAAACAGTTTCGTGACCTTCATGTCGCCAGAGAGTTGCAGGATATTTCCAGAGAGCGCCGCAGAGGTTATTTTCTGCGTCTGGCAAGGCGCATCACGCTGGCCGCCGAGGTCAGTCAGCGCTGGCTTGATGCTCCGTGGCAGGAGCCGGTCAGTGTTCTGGCTGAGTCGGTGACGGATGGGTGGCTGGCTCTGGAGCAGCGTGAATTTGTCAGAAAGCTTGGAGAGACCGGGGTATTTGTCCAGCGATACGATGGAACTTTGGATGAAATAAGTCGTCATTACTTTTCTGTAAATACCATAGAAAAACAGTCAGAGTTGATTGCCAGCCTGGCGGATCACAAGCTCAGGGATCGATTCCTGAATGCCTGTCAGCAGATGATTGAAGGTTGGTTTGAGCAACATATCAATGCGGGAGAAGGAATGCCTGAAGAGCTCAGGCATGGGGTTTTGGAAGCGTTGGCTGACAGGGAGAGAAAGACTTAACCCTTTCTGATGTTCTCCAATAGCTCTTTGGCCATGATGGTGGTCTCTTGGTCACCTTCTTTGTTGGCCGTGGTCAGGTAATCTTCACTTTCCTTATTTCTTCCTTCCATCATCAGAGCCATACCGATAAAGGCTTTAACCGTCGGGTTGTCAGGATCTTTTGGGATGGCTTCCTTATGAAGAATCTCGAGGGCTTCCTGATTCATCTTTTTATTAATGAAGGTCAAGGCAAAGCCCAGAGTAGGCAGGATGCTCTCAGGTCTGGCTTTCTCCAGAGCGCTGAAAATACCGAAAGCATGTTTTGACATACCCACGCTGGAGGCCATAAAGCCTACATCTGCCAGGGTTTTGATTATTTTTTCATCGGTCATGTTTCAGGCCTCTTGCTGTTTACCCGGCTTACAACTTCTGGATAATACTCTGGAGTGTGTCTTTGATGGATTTGATGATGCTGGATCTCAAACCCTCAATAATCATGTATTTATTGAACTCAACCTGAAACTCCACCATGTCTTTGGTATTGTTCGGGTCCATGCTCGATATTTTGCTTTTCAGGGCCTGATCAAGATTTTCGGCCGTTTTACCAAATACGTTCTGTACATGATCGAAGTTTAAATGGTTGGCTCTCTGCTCTGCCATGATCCCTCTCCCTGTCGGACGTAGCTGTCAGAAGGTGTTTAATCAGCGCGTTTCTTGTGATGAGTATTCCAGGTCTTGTCAACGACTTCAGCAGCGGCGATCAGGGCAGTGATCATCTTGTCGTTGATTTCAAACTCATCAGGAGAAAGCCCTTTGTCCCGTTCCGACTTCAGGCGCAAGGCTTCATCCACCAATTCCTTCAGAACCTGCTCCTTGAGCTCACCGTCAGTGTCCTGAATCAGGCGATCTTCGAGGTCGGAGAGATGGACTTTCTCATTGTCGGTTTGTGGGTCCTTCACTGTTGCCTCCAAGACGATATTTGATCCGATCTGTGCCTTTAGATAATAAAAGATAGTCAAGATTAATATCTTCAATTATATACCCGTTGGCCAGCTTTGCGCCGATCAGGTATTTGGCACCATCTTCCATGGTTACAAAGGGCACCCTTCCCATACTCACTGACCGAATCTTCAGAGAAGGGGCCAGTGGGGTGTTTAATACTTTGGCAGGTGCTCCAGCTGTTTTGGTAGCGAGTTTCAGCTGGGGCTGATTGCCATACTGTTTTCTGAATCGTGTGACCACATCGTTCAGGTTATATACTTGTTCATCGTCCAAGAGGTGGCCTTCTAAAGTGATTTGATTAGGTTTTTGTATCAAATGTATGCGGGGGCTCAGGCCTTTCTCCCTGAGCATGGACTTGAGCGTGTTAAGACGACCTGCCTGATTTTCTACCTGATCGACAATGGAAACCAGTCCGTGAACCTCCTGTTTCAGAGCGGCAGTGATTTTCTGAAGCTCTTCTGAGGAGGCAACATAACCGGTCATAACCAGTGAACCAGGCGAGTTATCCAGCTCCAGACTGAGAGACGTATGCCCCTGATTCTTTAAAAGCACATCGGCATTAGCCCTTAATTCACTCATGACCACCAGCTGTGAGCTGAAAGGAATCCCCTGCTCACGAAGTTCACGCTGGATTGTCTGTTTATCACTCATTGTCAGGGTGTAGCCAGAGATGAGGATGCTCTGGTCAGGAAGCTCTTTCAGTTTGATGTTTTTCTGGTTCAGTCGATTGCGGATCTCTTTGGCCTGATCAAGATGGCTTATTTCAGGAGGCGCTTCATCAGAGCCACCTGAAAGTAAAATAATAAGAAGCAGGAAAAGTGCAAATATGCCTGCCGGGATTCCTATCAGCCATTTCCGGTCAATATTTTTCAGGGGGTTCTCAAACTCCTCTGATTCGTCTTCAGCCTCTTCGTCATCTGCCAGAGAGTCGCCAATGTCATCCAGATCATTGTTCAGGTTATTGAGGTCATCACTGTCAAGCTCTTCATCCCCATCCTCCGTCAGGATGTCTGGAGCATCGGGGAATTCATCATCTTCATCTTGCTCAGAGCCTTTGTTCTGATGTTCTTCCGGTTCCGGGTCAGGTCTCTGAAGCTCTGGCAGTGGTTGATCGGGCCAATCCGCATCTACAGGACCCAGAGAAAAAAACAGTTGACTGGAGGTTATGATGTCAAAATGACTGGCGTTTAGCTCTGAGCCCCGGGGCAGGCCGTTACTATAGAGTAATCCGTCTTTAGACTGGCTGGATATTTTGATTTGACCCTGCGGGCTGATGTTTATTATAAGTTCCAGATCACTGAGTGATTCATCGGTCAGGACCAGATCAGACTGATCGCTTTTGCCCAGAGAGTAGCTTCCGGGTTCAAGTGGAATTTCAGCCCCCTGGTGATTGCCAGAGAGTATTTTAAGGTAAAACTCGATCATGGCCGTCTACCCGAAATGCTTTCCTTAGCTGATGGTTCTGCGTGGGCTAATGGTTATTTTCACTTTCCCAGAGCCTATCTCATTTCATCGTTCTTAAGTTTAAAAAATGAAATGGTTTTTTTGGGCTATCTTTCCCCTGATAAAGATTTTATAAACTTTGATTTTCAGGTGATTTAAATCCTAGGTTAAGTGAAACTACCTATCTTTTCCAGAGTTCTTTATTTGGTCTACATCTTCGAACAAAGTGCTGATAAGGTTAGTATCAACCACGAAAAGCTGGTAAAACTCCCTTAGCGGCTATATGAGTGCAGGTGCATTTTTAGCGTATTTACCCTACAAATGCACCAAAGCGGCTGTAAGAGCAAAGAGCCTATGGGGCTGGTAGTTGACGGTTGACGACAGAAGTCGGCCAGACCCAAAAGTGCGAACACTCTTATATAAATGGTGATGTATGCGGCAGCAGGCGAACGATCACTTGTGTGCGCCAGAAGTCGTCGCATGATAACAAGAAGAGAGCAGGTACTTATGGAAGCATCTTTCTGGAGCGATAAGCGTCCGGCTGGCGTTGCTGAAACTATTGATCCCGATCGCTACCCCAATCTTTTGGCGATTATAGAGGAGCTTCTTGAAAAAAATGCTTCCCGACCGGCATTTACAGGTATTGGGTATACTCTGACTTACGGTGATCTGGACCGCTACAGTCAGCAGTTTGCCAACTATCTTCGTGAGCACACATCCCTGAAGCCTGGTGACAGAATTGCCATCCAGATGCCGAATCTGCTTCAGTATCCTATAGCCGTCTACGGAGCCATCAGAGCAGGTCTTGTCATAGTTAATACCAACCCTCTTTACACCGATCGGGAAATGTTGCATCAGTTCAATGATTCCGGTGCCAAAGCTTTGGTGTTTATGGACAACTTTGGCCATCTGGTTGAAGAGGTTGTAGAAAAAACCGGCATTGAGCACCTGATTGTAACCCGCGTGGCCGACATGCTGCCATTTGCAAAACGTACCCTGATTAACTTTGCTGCAAAACATGTCAAGAAGATGGTGGAGCCTTTTAATCTGCCAAAGGCGGTGTCTTTCAGGGATGCACTGGCAAAAGGCGAAGCCTTTCAGGCTGTACCTCTTGAAAATCCTCCTGCACCTGAGGACCCTGCTGTTTTCCAGTACACGGGCGGAACCACAGGGGTTGCGAAGGGGGCGGTACTGACTCAACGCAACCTGATTGCCAATATGCTTCAGGCCGCGTCAGCTCTCTCACAGCTGGATGAAAGTGGTCAGCGGGTACAGCAGCTCGGCAATGAAATTCTCGTGGCGCCACTGCCTCTTTATCATATTTATGCGTTTACCGTGCATCTGCTCTGCATGCCGTATATGGGAAATCAGAATGTCCTGATTGCCAATCCCAGGGATACCAAAACCTTTATCAAATTTATTAAGCCCTGGCAGTTTACTGGCTTCATTGGTTTGAATACGCTGTTTGTCAGTTTGCTCAATCACCCAGACTTCAGGGGGTGCGATTTCAGTAAACTAAAACTTACCCTTTCCGGTGGTACGGCTTTGCAGAAAGAAACCGGAATTCGCTGGCGGAAATTTACCGGATGTTATGTCTCGGAAGCCTATGGTTTGACGGAGTGCTCTCCAGCAGTTTGCATGAATCCTTTTGGCGATACTGCCCAGCTGGGCACTGCCGGGCTGCCATTGCCCAGTACTGAACTGAAAGTGATTAATGATGGCGGCGAAGCTCAAGCCGTAGGAGAGAGGGGGGAACTGTGTGTGCGAGGACCCCAGGTCATGCAGGGGTACTGGAAAAGGGCAGAAGCCACTGCCGAGGTGCTGTCTGAGGATGGCTGGCTGAGAACCGGTGACGTGGCTGTCATTAAAGAAGACGGCTTTGTTGAAATTGTCGACAGAATCAAGGATATGATCCTGGTTTCCGGCTTTAACGTCTACCCTAACGAGATTGAGGATATAGTGGCCAGCTTTGACCGGGTAGAGAATTGTGCCGCCATCGGCATTCCTGATGACGTCACCGGAGAGAGAATCAAGTTGTTTGTGGTTCCTGCAGACGACGAATTGAAGAAAGAAGATGTGGTGGCTTATTGCAGGGATCATCTGACTGCATACAAAGTGCCCAAGGATATAGAATTCCGTCAGGAGCTACCCATGACACCGGTCGGAAAAATTCTGAGGAAAGATTTGCGTAAGGAAGAGCTGGAAAAAAACTCCTGATATCCATTCAGGTACTCATAAAAAAACCGGCTTTGCGCTGGTTTTTTTATGAGTACCTGAAAATATTTTGAGTAGATAGTTTATCAGGTACTTGTCTCAGCCTTGGATTCGTTGTCTTTATTCTCCGGAAAATACTGGCTGAGTACCTCTGGATCATTGCTAAGTGCATCGCAGGCTTCTGGTTGTGAAACAGGAGTGATGCTGGTCGAGTAGAGCTTCATGTTGCGGATACTGGCATCAAACCAGAACCAGTTTTTATTCTCCGAATAACACAAGGCTCTGGCCGTGTAGTTAACAGATGGTACCAGGGGGACTGCAGGGAAGCCATGTAGTTGTTTTTTGACAACTGTAGAGTTCAGGCAGGAGTAGGTAATATCGTTGTAGCGTCGTTCAAACCGGTTAAACGTCTGAGCGATCAGCTGTTCAGCCATTTTGTCTTGTCTCAGGCTCAACTGATAGAGAGCCAGTCCACATAAGAACAGAATGATTACGCTTTCCATAATGAGTACCTCAAGGCTTTATTAATAAGTGCAAGCGTCCTTACCTGCTTTTTCTAACCTCTTTTTCAATCAAACCATATATCCCTGGCTTAGGGAAGCTTATGATTGATTATGTAATTAGTGTTTTCGATGACTTTCAGATTTACTTGAGGCATCAGAAGATACGGCTTCAGAGTAAAGTGTTGATAGATTGACAATTTTTGTAGCGAATCTGGTATAACTTGGTCAGCGTTGGGTTGAAGTGAATTTTATCAATGCTGAAGGCCAGCCTGAATTTCATACCATTGTCATAAATGAGGGTGCATATGAGAAAAACAAATCCGTAAAAATTCCGGCAGACAGTGCAAGTGGCTCTACTGCTGAATTTGGCGCTATGTAATCAACATTAATCCTGCACCATTGGGTCAGATCCTGAGCTGCCTGATGCTTTGTATTTTACCAAGTAGTCAGGTAAAGATGGTTTATCTTTAGATGCGCTGTTGTAGAGTGTTTTGTCTGAATATTTTTCAGTCCAGGTAGCTTGCCTTTCCCATTTCAGTAATTGCCCATCGTCATCATATATACAATCAGACATCCTGAAAAGTCTGGTTGTTGCAACAAGATGGGGTCTGTAATCCGCGTAAAAAGACAAGGTTCCATATGCGTCGCACATTGGGTAATCTGTTATTAAATCATTATTATCTTCATAAGTGGCAAGAAAGCTGTTAGGCACCATGCCACTAATAGAAAGCGATCCTTCAAAAAAAAATATTTTATCAAAAGTACCGTCTCTACAAATCTTTCTATAGGGATGATAAAATGATTTGAACGGGACAGGTATATAATCTACATCAAAATAAGCCCCCATAGTTGGAATTTGCTTTTCATGAATATGTGATTCCCTCATCGCAGATTTTATATAAGAACTTCCTTTTGATAAAAGCACAGGTCTTAAGCCATCTATAACTTGACTGAACGCTAGTTCCTTGTTGAAAACCAATGTTTCAGAAATTCTGGATTTTCCTATATGCCAGTAAGTATATCTTTCCTCATCACCCCAGTTGATATTATCAATATCCAGGATCAATATATTTTTAATTCCATCAGATAAAATATTCCTTTGAAAATCTGAGAATGTGTTTTTTTCTTCTTTTCGATATAACATTGATGAGCTGTACCATAAAACAACTAATTTATCGTTATTGTGTTGAGCCCAGTCATAACATCTTTGTTTTACCGGGCAATCCGTTGTGTTTGGTAAAGCGAATGAGCTTTCATCTTTTTTAATCCAAATAAGAAAAATATATGATGTAAAGCAGCCTGATTTATCAGGAAAAGGATTTGTCTGGATTTTTTCTTGATTGTGTATTTCCCGAAATGGGTAGGATTTTTTGTTAAAATGCCCACTTCTTTCGATAGCATTAAAGATAGCTTCTGAATCCATATTTTTATCAATTTGTGCTTTTCGTATCATAGCTTCAATTAAAAAAACAAAGTCAGGCAGTTTAAAGTGAAGCTTGTTGTGATGAGATTCGGTTCCACGGAGATAGGTATACTGAAGTTCTTGAATTTCAGTATCAGTGAAACCTAAAGATGATGCCATTAACTGCCATTTGTTTCCGACAGAATACTTGATGAAATCAATGCAAGTATTACTCAAAGACAATTCAATTGAGCGATTGAACAAGCGGGTAGAGTGTTCGTGGTCTGGACAAAATGAAATATGTTTTTCTGTACAGTTTACTGTGCAAACAGGAATTCCATTCCACAATGGTTCATCTCTGTATGACCTGAGCAATGAGCTGTTCATGACTCCGACTTGAAAATCAGTTCCTTTTCCTATGCCATCCATATATCAAGACCCTTTAATCATTAGATATATGATTTAGACTCTGATCTCAAACCAAAGTTCATAAAGTGTGAGTTTTACTAACCACCTGGAAAGAACATAAAACACAAAATTCTACCTCAGAGCGCCTGCGGCGCAGCTGAAAGCCATTATGAGGTGTGGCTTACTGGGGAATACTTTTTCCGGACGAAAGAGGGCGCTGAGTTTTTTGAGTTCAGGCTTAACGAAATACACTGCTGTTCATGGCAGCTTAATGTCATAACATCCACTGTCTGGATGTTGTGCTCAGAGTGCCCAGTCTGCCAGCATCTGTTTGGCTATAGGACGGTAGGCGTCTTTACCGTATACCGCATCAATCAGAGCGAAGCTGAAATTCATGGCGCAGCCGGGCCCCTGAGCGGTAATTACCCGGTTTTTCTGATCGACGACCACCGGGCTTTCCGGTTGTGGCAGAGCCCCCTCCAGCTGATCAAAAAAAGTGGGGTAGCAGGTAGCACGCACATTATCGAGAAGTGAGTGATGAGCCAGAACAACAGCTGATGAGGCACAGATAGCGGCATACCAGCGTTGGGCTTTGTGTTGCCGGTGCAAAAGTTCCGTAAGGTGGGGGTTGTCTCTGAGGTTGGCTGCCCCGGGCATGCCCCCGGGCAGGGCTATCAGGTGGAAGTTTTTATTGAGAAATACTTCGATGTGGTCGTCGGCTATCAGCTTGATACCTCTGGATGCCTCAATTTCCAGGTTGCCATCGGAAGTGCAGGCAGCGACAGAGACCTGGGCTCCGGCCCTGCGAAGGGTATCGATAATAGTGACGGCTTCAATTTCCTCACAGCCATGAGCAACCGGAACGAGAATCTGCCTTGGCATAATGAAACCTCTATGGTTGAACCTTCGGAATGCAAGTATACAACCTGCTCTGAATCTGGCGGTTTTAGAACAGGCACTGCTGAGCCTGTCGAGCTGATTGAGACAATCGTCAGTTCCACAGATTCATAAGCCTAGTAGGGATGGTTAATAAAGCCAGAGAGTATGTTACAGAGTTTGTAAATCGGCATGATCACCAGGATCAGGTCAGTCAGGCCTGATTGAGCTGTTGGAGGAACGAAAACCCTGCGGAATAGCCTTTGTGGTAGTCGGAAACCAGTCTGGCACGGTCTCGCGTGCTTCTGGTTGAACTCAGGGAAGTATCCGGAGCAATTTCTGTAATGGATATACCATTACGTTTTAACTGATCAAAGCTGTCCAGAGTTTCGTTATAGATTGAGTACTGCTGGCGAATCAGCTCGGCCACTTCAGGTTGCTTTCGGAATTGCCAGGCCAGCAATCTATTGCTCGACGAAGCCTTCTTGCGATAATGGCTTTCGCGACTCCTCAACACAACTATGTGTTCATAGCCATCCTCGGCAGCTTTCATAACTGGCAGGGGGTCGGCAAGACTTCCATCTACATGATTTCTTTCATTAATGGTTATGGTACTACGATAAATCATGGGAAGTGCGCTGGAGGCCTTCAGAACTGTGAACAGTTGTTCCAGTTCAAAGTATTCATCGAACTTGTGGTAGATAGGGTAACCTGAACTTGCGCAGCTGGTAACAACCGTGAATGTTTTGTCTCGAAGATGGTTTCGAAACTTGTCAATATTCATGTGCTGTCTCTGGATGCGATCAAACAGCCAGTCGAGGTCAAACAGATTACCGCCTTTCATGTGGCGCTTGAGGCTGATGAAATGGGTTTCCAGACAGGCGCCTGTGTAGATGTCGAGGTTACGACCCCGTTGACCGGCAATAAAGGAAACCAGGTTGAGCGCACCGGCCGAAGCTCCATAGAAGCCATTGAACTGCCGATGGCGTTTGTCCATGAAGGCGTCCAGAATGCCGGCGGAGTATATACCACGCATTCCTCCGCCCTCAACGACAAGTGCCGTTTTTGTGAGTGAGCTGGCCTCTTTTTTCTGCATTGAGATCCCAAACAGTCACGAACGGAAGAGAAATCTTTTATCCCTGCCTGATGCAGGCATTAAAAGTTTTTTCTGCAAAAAAAATAAAGCCGGAAAATCCGGCTTGTATTTGGTAGCGGGAGCCGGATTCGAACCGACGACCTTCGGGTTATGAGCCCGACGAGCTACCAGGCTGCTCCATCCCGCATCGAAATCTGTGCAACAGTTGTCTGGTGGTCAACTGTCGTTGTAAGTTGGTAGCGGGAGCCGGATTCGAACCGACGACCTTCGGGTTATGAGCCCGACGAGCTACCAGGCTGCTCCATCCCGCACCGAAATCTGTGCAACAGTTGTCTGGTGGTCAACTGTCGTTGTAAGTTGGTAGCGGGAGCCGGATTCGAACCGACGACCTTCGGGTTATGAGCCCGACGAGCTACCAGGCTGCTCCATCCCGCACCGAAATCTGTCCGACAGTTTTCTGGTAATCAACTGTCGTTGTTGTTGGTAGCGGGGGCCGGATTCGAACCGACGACCTTCGGGTTATGAGCCCGACGAGCTACCAGGCTGCTCCACCCCGCATCAACGAGGAGCGCATAGTATGGACGATGATCCCTAAAGTCAATAAAAGATTAAAATGCTGCGGTTAATAACTATACCAAGGGTGAGACAAAGAGCTCCGGAATGCAGAGCTCTCTGTGGGTTTAAAATCTCAGTCCGGGAACAAGGTCAGCCCGCTAATGCGCGGTCCCTGATGAGCGTTTCGACAACAGAAGGATCTGCCAGTGTTGATGTATCTCCCAGATTTTCATAGTCCCCTGAGGCAATTTTGCGCAGGATTCGGCGCATAATCTTGCCGGATCGGGTTTTGGGGAGTCCCGGAGCCCACTGGATGATATCCGGTGAGGCTATAGGGCCGATTTCCTTGCGAACCCACTGTCTTAATTCACTCTGTAGCTCTTCTGAATACTCAGACTCGGCTATCAGTGTTACGTAGACGTATATTCCCTGCCCCTTGATATCGTGTGGGAAGCCAACAACAGCAGCTTCGGCAATATCATGATGAGAAACCAGAGCGGACTCAATTTCAGCAGTACCCATGCGGTGACCGGAGACATTGAGAACGTCATCAACACGCCCCGTGATCCAGTAATAGCCATCATCATCCCTGCGGGCGCCATCACCCGTGGTGTACATACCCTTAAAGCTGGAGAAGTAGGTTTGAACAAAGCGCTCATGATCATTAAAGACGGTCCGGGCTTGTCCGGGCCAGCTATCGAGAATAACCAGGTTACCTTCCTGTTCGCCTTCGAGAATACGACCATCGTTATCAACCAGGGCGGGTCTGATACCGAAGAATGGGCGAGTTGCAGAACCGGGTTTCAGATCGGTGGCGCCGGGGAGAGGTGTCAGCATGGCCCCTCCCGTTTCTGTCTGCCACCAGGTATCTACTATGGGGCAGTTTTCATTGCCGATGGTTTTGTAGTACCAGTTCCATGCCTCGGGGTTGATCGGTTCTCCTACAGTGCCCAGAAGTCTGAGACTGGAGCGATGAGTGTCTGCAACAGCCGCATCACCTTCAGCCATTAGCGCCCGTATTGCCGTGGGGGCGGTGTAAAGAATATTAACCTGATGTTTGTCGATGACCTTGCTGACTCTGTTGCAGGCCGGGTAGTTGGGTACACCTTCGTGCATAACCATGGTGGCGCCATTCAGAAGTGGGCCATAGGTGACATAGGTATGGCCTGTAATCCAGCCAATGTCAGCGTTACACCAGAATACTTCACCCTCCCGATAGTCAAAGACATACTGATGGGTCATGGATGCATAAACCAGATAACCGCCAGTGGTGTGAAGAATGCCTTTAGGTTTGCCCGTGGAGCCGGAAGTGTAGAGTATAAACAGTGGGTCTTCGGCGTTCATCGCTTCAGGCGTGCAGTGAGGTGAAGCCATGGTCGTCAGATCCTGCCAGCTCAGATCACGACCATCCTGCCAGTAAACCGTTTCACCGGTGTGTCGCAAAACAATGACCTTTTCAACGCTGGTCACTTCCGGGTTTTCGAGGGCTTGATCAACATTCTTTTTGAGAGGGACTTTCCGTCCACCCCGAATGCCTTCATCAGCGGTAATAACCAGCCTGGCGTTGGCGTCGATTATTCTTCCCGCCAGGGCTTCAGGAGAAAAACCACCGAAGATGACTGAGTGAATGGCGCCAATGCGTGAACAGGCCAGCATCGCCACTGTGGCCTCTATGACCATTGGCATGTATATGGCGACAACATCACCTTTACCAATGCCCTGACTCTTAAGCCCATTGGCTAACCGACAAACTTGTTCATGAAGCTCTCCGTATGTCACTTTTCTCGAGGCGTCACCTTCTTCATCCGGTTCCCAGATGATGGCAACCTGATCGGCTTTTTTGTTGAGGTGACGATCCAGACAGTTGAAAGAGGCGTTCGTGGTGCCGTCGAAGAACCATTTGATATCGACATTTTCATGATCGAACGACACCTTCCTGATCTGAGTGTATGGAGTGAACCAGTCGATTCTCTTGCCATGCTCTCGCCAAAACTTTTCGGGGCTGACGACTGATTGCTGGTACATCTCAAGATAACGTTTGTTATCTGCCAATGTATTCTCTCGTTGGACCTCAGTTACCGGGTACACACGCACTTCGTTCATAATGAATCCCTGGTTTATTTTAATTGTTCTTGTGATTGTTCTTCTGGCAGTGTATTGATACGGTGTTTGTAGTTTTTAGCATTGTGGTGTCTGAATGTCATCTTAAGGCGATACTTCCATAAAGAAATCAGACTTTGTCACCATAATTCTATTCTCATCGCTCACAGCGCCTGTATCCGTCAGGGCTATATTTGACCGTGAGTTGATTAAGCAGGAGGAGGGACAGCAGACGAGCCGTTGTCACCTGCGAAAGGCTGATCAATTTCCAGCTCGTTCATGGCAATCACAGCCTGGGTTCTGCTGCGAACGCCCAGTTTTTTGAAAATAGCTGTGATATGTGCCTTTATCGTGGCTTCTGATACTTCCAGTTCGTAGGCAATCTGTTTGTTCAACAGCCCTTCGCTAATCATGCCCAGAACTCTGAATTGTTGTGGCGTCAGTGTGGCGAGCTTTTCTTCCAGTTCGGACAGCTGTCCCTGTTCTGGCAGTTCGGGCAGCGATTCTGGCAGCCAGGTCTTCCCCTCAAGCACCTGAGACACGGCATTCTTCAGAACATCCAGAGGTGAGGATTTCGGGATAAAACCCTGAGCGCCATGATGCAGTGAGCGATGGATGATCTGGGCATCCTCGGAAGCGGAAACAATAACAACAGGGACCTGCGGATACTGTCCCCTGAGAAAGATCAGACCAGAAAGGCCATGAGCACCCGGCATGTTGAGATCAAGAAGGATCAAGTCAGGCGATGGCACCTGTTCAAGGATATTCTGCAGGGCTGCGATGGACCCGGCTTCATAAATTTCAGGATTTTCCAGCCCCTGACGCAGAGCTGCCTGTAATGCGGCCCTGAACAGAGGGTGGTCGTCTGCAATGATGATCTTGTATTCCATGGACTCAGAGTGCCAATTACCTGGTCAGTGGTGGAGGCCGACCGTTGTTATTGTTTTGAAGCCGGCCTTGACATCAAGTCCCGGCTGCGTCCTGAACAATGTTTCTATCGGCCGCAGTTGTTTGGATCTTTGGTTTTTGGAACCTGTCGGGATTTTCTCAAGAGTCTTTTCATTGGCATTCAGAAGACTGGATTCTTTATCCTGATCAAATTGCGTACTTCAGGACGACGGGTGAACTTTATAAAAAAATCATTGTCGAAAGTTATATAAGTAATCGTTCTTTGCAGTAGCGATTAAATCGGGGAAGAACAATAACATAGGGGGGGAATCCTGATGCAACTATCTACCTTTACTTGTGGCCTGTTAAATCGTCAAAGCCCGACAACTCAATCCGATCAGGTTGCTGAGGTTAATCGTGCACCTGCAAAAAAGTATTTCAGTGTTCTTGATCCCGATGGCGTACCCGATCCAAAGTCACTCACCAGGCGCACCTGCCGCTCACGTCAGGCTGCTGACCGTTCTCCTGGCAACCGGGAGCAGCTCGGCGGCAAGGGTATGTTTTTGCAGCGCATGAAAGAAGCCGGTCTGTCTGTTCCACCCTTCAAATGTGTTACTGCCCAGGTTATGAATGCTCTGGAACAACACCCTGTGGATACCCATCGTTTAGCCCGTTATCTCCCCGGGATCGACCCTCAATGGGGCACAGAGACCAGCCTGACGAACATCCGGGAATACCTCAACACCTTGCCGCCTTCAGAGCAAACCAAAAGGAATAACTGGTTGGCAGGTCTGGCACAATTTATTGTCAGTGATGACTATTACGAACAGGTTAAAGATTCTGACGCGGCCCAACACATCAGGGAGCTGCGCCGACAGTTGGACCGATCCTCCAAATCAAAGCCCGTTATTGTCCGTAGTTCCGGTATCAATGAAGATAACTACGGCGATGCCCAGGCGGGCAAATACCTCTCTAAAGTTCAGAATGAAGACGATGTTTTACTTACTTGTCTTGAGGTTATGGCCTCGGGTTACCGGCCTGAAGTCTGCCCCGAAGGTGCACCGCAACCCATGGCGCTGATTATCCAGGAGTGTATTGACTGCTTGTATGGTGGGGTCGGCACGACTTTTCAATCCTTTCAGGATAAAACCATCAGGTTTGAGTACACGCGCGGTCAACCCAGAGGCGCAGTGGCAGGGCAGTCTGGTAACACACCACACCGCATCGATATTTTTCGCGAGGATCGCAAAAAAGAGGCTGGCCGCTCGCAATACTTTCCCGGGAGGATCTCAAGCCACTTTATCCTGGAAAAGCACAATAACGGCTATTCGGAAAAAAGAATTGCTGATGCCGATGCCCAATCAAACGAAGGTGGACAGCGACTCCCTGATAAAATGGTTTCTAAAATCAGAAAGGCGCTGACAAAGCTGGAAAATCTATTGCTCTGCCCCGTGGATGCAGAGTTTGCTATCGACCCTGAGGGTGGCTTTTTCGTGGTGCAGGTGCGCCCTGTTACCCAACTTTCTGGCGATATGGTTTTTGCCATGCCCATACCTGAAGAGGCTCTGGCCATTGGCGAGGGTATCAGCGAAGGCTTCTGCACCGGACCACTCTGGCTGGCCAAACGACAAGCGGCAGACTCTATGCCGAAGGGAGCCATTGTCGTAGCTGACCACGCTGAAGATTGGATGCTTGAGCGCAAATTCCTGGAACGGGCAGGGGGTTTTGTCCTGGCCGAAGCAGGGTTCAATGATCATGTAGCGATCGTCCTGAAACAGGAAAAAGTACCCTTAATGCGGGCCGGTGAACAGTTTGCGGCATTGGCCACTCAGGATGGCCAACAGGCGACGCTGGCCTGCGCCCGTTTTAACGGTGAGCCCGGAGCCTTTATCGTTGCGGGTGACCTTTCCGGAAAGCTGGCCAGTCACAGAAGCCTGTCTACTGCATTTTCTGATGAACCTTCAGCAGAGGCCGTCCCCTCAAGGGATGATTTGACCCCACCTGAAGGCACATTCCTTCAGGTGGCCAGTGCTTTTCAATGGCTTTCGGATCAAAATGCCCGCCTGCTGGCATTGTTTGCCCCCGGCGGCGGACTGGATTGCCTGGCAAACCCGGTAAAACTGAGCATGTCGCCACAACGATCAGAGCTACTCGCAAAGACTCAGGACAGCGTAATTCGACTGGTTGGTGGGGCTGAAGCACTGCTGGATGGGTATGGGGCTTTCCTGAGTCTGGCGGGTAACGGTGATCTATCTCAGCTCAAGCCAAAGAGGAAAGAATTACCGCAACTGAGCAAACGTTTCGAAATGCTGAAACAGACCATTCAATCAGTGTTAAAGAGAATTATTCTGCCAATGCAAGCCGCTGAAAAGGGGCAGGCATACCCGAGAGATTTTTGTCACTGGGTGGCAGACTGTCATCAGCTGCGATCCTGTCTTCAGGCACTGAATCCCGAGAGCGCAGTGCAGGTGCGAAGTGTCCATGAGTTGATTTTTGCCCTGCACCAGCGCTTCATAGAGGCCCTGGCGCCGGTCACTTTGGAGTCGGGTCAGGGCAGGCTAACTGAGGAGCGGGTTAGGGATAGGTCAAACTACAAACAGCGCATCACCTTTGTTGATTGCACAACTCCGGGCAAGTCGGGTGAAAAGGCACCACTATTGAGTCCGTCCGTCAAGGAATCCATCTGGCAGTTAGCGCGTGAAACGACTGTCATCAGCATGGATGATGCATTGATTGTTAATCTGAAATTAGGGGCAGGGGGGCATGTGGGCCTTGTTGAATTACTTGAAAACGCAGAGGGTGGAAAAGGACGAACCTTGCGGCTGAAATTTTCTGACGATTTTGATGCAGCTTATAGTAATGGCAAATTTCAGCGTGTGTGGTTTCTGGCACAACTTCTGAAAGCGATCAAACTGGATGAAAATGCTGCTGGCATGAAACTCGCCTGCAACCCTGTGGCGCGTGAATTAATTGTCGAATATCCGGGAATGAAAACACGTGAAGCTATGCAGGCTGCCTTTAAAAAACTGATGATTGTCTTAGAAGCTATATTTGCTTTCGATATAGCCTTTGAAAAAGCAGTCATTCTGGAGGAATCTCGTTGGGATTTTAACCTGCTTGCGCAACGTCTTAATCCCGATGTTACAGTAGAAACTGATGCATTCAATTTTCAACACTGCATTTTCGCAATACCTTATCTGAAGATTGACCGCCTTACTATTAGTCCCGCTTGCTGCCAGTTATTAAACAACCACCTTCAACAGATTGTTCATTTTGCTGAGCAGTTACATGAGTGTCGGAAATTAGTCGTTCGCGGGGAAAAACCGCAGGACAGTCTGAGGGAGATATTCAGAAGTGATGAGTTGAGTGAGAGCACCCGCAGGCAGCTGATACATCATTTTTTTTTGTTAGAAGCCCATTACTCTATTCCACCGTTTGAGGATTTTTATGACCGTTATAGAGACCAATACTATATTCTCAAACCAACACGCGATTTCAAGCCGACGTTTGCTGTGCCACCGAGTCAGTCTCTTTCGGATATTAAAGAAGAGGTCAGCAAAGCCTTGGCGAAGAATGGGCTGAAAGACGTCAGCCAAAGGATTCGAGGTGATAAAGAACTTGTATTAGAAGCCATTATAACAAGTCCGGAAAAACAGAGGCATTTTAGTGAAGAACTGAAGGAAGATAAAGATGTCGCCATCGCCTTAGTGTCTAATTGTGATTGTGAACTGGGGTACCTCCGACCGAAATTTAAGGATGATTATGATGTTGTCAAGGCTGCTGTCAAAAAGTTTTCAAGATCTCTGCAGTTTGCCAGTGAAAGAATCCGAAGCGATAAAGACTTTATTAAAGAGCTGGTTGCTATAGATGTTGAATGTTTAATGGATGTCGAGGCAAGCCTGTTGAGTGATCGCGAGTATATGCTCGACTTAATTGCAGTGGATCCTGGTGCTATCGAATATGCGGCTCTCAAGTTTATGTATGATCAGACTTTTATCGATGCAGCAAAGCTAAGAAACCCCAAAGTTATTAGATACATCGGGGGCCGTTTGGAGAATATCAGATTGACTCTGACAACATGGGTCGATGAAATGCGTTGTGGTATTTCTTAAGGCCGATGGGTGAACTTTATAAAAAAACCGTTGTCGAAAGTTAAGTAATCGATTTATTTAATGGCGGTGTGTTGATGTTAGATACAACTTTTTTAAAAAAAACGGATCCTCAAAGCCCGGCAACTCATTCCAATCAGATTAACGGGGCTTATAGTTCACCCAAAAGACATTTCGGTAATGTTGGTCCCGGAGTTGTTGTCGATCCAACGCCAATGGCTGAACGCAGTTGCCGTTCACCGGCTGCTGACTGTTCTCCCTGCGACCGGGAGCAACTTGGGGGCAAGGGAATGTTTTTGTGGCGCATGAAGAAAGCCGGTCTGTCTGTTCCAGCGTTTGAGTGTGTTACTGCTCAAGTCATGAATGCCCTTGAACAACAGCCTCTGGATAGCCATCGTTTAGACCCCTATCTCCCTGAGATTTGCTGTATATTGAAGGCAGAGCCCAGCCTGACGAGCATCAGGGAATGCCTCAATGCCTTGCCGCCGTCAGAGCAAACCATAAGGAATCACTGGCTGGCGGGTCTGGAACAATTTATTGCCAGTGATGACTATTACCAACAGGTTAAAGATTCTGAAGCGGCCGAACACATCAGGGGGCTGTGCCGACAGTTGCACCGAACCTCCGAATCAAAGCCCGTTATTGTCCGCAGTTCAGGCATCAATGAAGATAACTACGGCGATGCCCAGGCGGGTAAATACCGCTCAGAAGTTCAGGGAGAAGAGGATATTGTGCGTACCTGCCTCAAGATTATGGCTTCAGCTTACCGGCCTGAAGTCTGTTCCGAAGGCGTACCCTCCCCCATGCCACTGGTCATCCAACAATGCATTGACTGCAAATACGGTGGGGTCGCCATGAGCTTTCAATCCTTTGAGGATGGCACCATCAGGGTTGAGTACACAAAGGGTCAGCCCAAAGGCGTAGTAGCAGGGCAGTCCGGCAACACGCCCCACCGCATCGATATTTATCGCGGGGATAGCAAAGAAGAAACTAAAAGCTTTCAATTCTTTCCCGGGAAGATCTCGAGTCACTTTATCCTGCATAAGGACAATAACGGCTACTCGGAAACCAGAATTGATGATGGCGATAGCCAATCAAACGACGTTGAACAACAACTTACTGATGGCATGATTTCAGACCTGAGGGAGATGGTGACAAAGCTGGAAAAACTGTTGCTCTGCCCTGTGGATGTGGAGTTTGCCATAGACCATCAGGGCCGCCTGCTCCTGCTGCAGGTGCGTCCTGTCACCCGACTCTCCGGCGGCCTCGACTTTGCCATGCCCATACCCGAAGAGACCCTGGCCATCGGCGAGGGAGTCAGCGAAGGCTACTGCACCGGACCACTCTGGCTGGCTCAAGAATCAGCGGCAGACTCCATGCCAGAGGGAGCCATTGTCGTGGCCCGACACGCTCAAGACTGGATGCTTGAGCCCGGGTTCCTGAAGCGTGCAGGAGGCTTTGTCACGGCCACTGGAGGCTTCAATGATCATGTAGCGATCCTGATGAAACAGCAACGAAAAACCCTGATGCTGGCGGGTGGCGAGTTTGCGACCGTGGTCGCTCAGGTTGGCCAAAAGGCGACGCTGGCCTGTGCCCGTTTTAACGGTAAGCCCGGTGCCTTTATTGTTGTCGGTGACATGACCGGGAAACTGGTGAGTCACCAAAGTCTATCCTCTGCTGGTTCTGATGTGCCTTCAACAAAAGCCGCTCCGTCATGGGATGATTTGTCCCTCTCAGAAGGCGCACTCCGTCAGGTCGCGAGCGGATTTCAATGGCTCACGGATCAAAATGCCCGACTGTTGGCATTTTTTGCCTCCGGCGGCGGACTGGATTGTCTGGCAAACCCGGTAAAACTGAGCATGTCGCCGCAAAGATCAAAGCGACTGGCAGAGACCTGTGACAGCGTAAATCTACTGGTTCATGGGGCTGAAGCGCTGCTGGATGGGTACGGTGTATTCTTGCAACTGGCTGGAGAGAGACGTTCACACAGTGTCGTGTCATTGCAGGATGAAGTACCGCAACTGATCAATCGGTTCGAGAAGCTGAAAAAGACCATTCAATCCGGGTTGAAGCGTATCACTCTTCCCATGCAAGCCTCCGACAAAGGACAGCTATCCCCGGGAATATTTCATCAGTGGGTGGCAGACTGTTATCAGCTACAATCCTGTCTTCAGGCACTCAGTCCTGGTAAGGCTGAGTGGGTCCGGAGTGTCCATGAGCTGATTTTTGCTTTGCATCAGCGCTTCGTAAAGGCGTTGGGACAGGTTACTCTGGACTCGGGTCAGGGCAGGCTATCTAAAATAAATGACATCACCTATGCTGATTGCACGACCTGGGGTGAAGAGGCTCCGCTATTGAGCCCGACCGTTGCATCCATCAATGAGTTAAAGTCTGAAGCGACTGTCGTCAGTATGGATGATGCCTTTATTGTTACCCTGGATCTTGGTGATCATAAGACTGTTATCGAGCTATTCGAGCATGCAGAGGGGGGAAAAGGTCGAACCGTTCGGCTAAAATTCTCTGACAAATTTTATAGCCCTGATGGCAGTGATGCACCTGGGAAGTTAAAACGTATGTGGTTTCTGGCGCGGTTACTGAAAGCAATCGAACTGGATAAAAATGCTGATGCTATGAAGCTAAGCTGCAATGTCGTAGTGGGAGAAATTATTGTCGAATGCGCTCGAATGCCACTGGTTAAAACCAGGCAGGATATTATTTTAGAACTGATGACGACATTAAAGGTCATTAGCAATCTGGATTTATATTTAAATGGAAAAGTCATTTTTGAAAGAGATCAGTGGAACTTTAACTTGCTTGAACAACGCCTTAATGGCGATGTTACGACAGAAACTGATAGATTCGTCTTTCAACAATGCCTCTTCGTACTGGTTCATGGTACACGAAATTACATCACTGAAGATTGCTACCGATTATTAGCCAACCCCTACCAACAGTTTATTGATCAAGCTCGCCGCTTGGCAGAGTACGATTGTAAACCAGTGCGCCAGCTTCGGGAAGTTTTAATGAATGACAAGATTGCTGATGACACGCGCAGGAAACTCTTTCATCATCTTTTAACGTATAAGCCCAGCATCGCTAGTCAATTGACTGAGGATGTGTATCCCCATTTGAGAGGTAAATACTTTGTTGTCGAACCATCACAAGGTTACGAACTGAGGTTTGCTGTTTCACCGGATCAGCCGCTTTGGCGGCAAAATAGAGAAAAAGTCGAAAAAGCCTTGCTGAAGCATGAGATCGAACATGCCAGTCAAAGGGTGCGAAAAGAATACTGGTTTTTATTTGATCGGTGAATTTGCAAACTCTACCGGTGCAAACCCTGTTGCCAGCCTGTTGTTGTTTTTACTACTGCGTGCCTGAAGCTGTCGGGGGAACTTTATAAAAACATGATTGTCAAATTAAAGTAATGCCAATCGTGCTTTCTGACGCCCGTGATGAGCATGGAGATTTGAGCCTTAAGGCAAGGCGACGATCGCCAACGCAGGATTAAGGCTCAAATCTTCAGTGCAGCAGGGCGTTAGAAAGTTCGATGGGTATAGCGGCTCGCCATTGAGTCATGGATGAATATTAACCTGAGAGGGATGTCTTTATGTTCACTTTACCACCTGCAAACATTGTCAGATCAGATTCTGAAAGTCTGGCTACTGTCCCCGATCAGAATACCGGGGCTGATAGTTCACACAAAAGGCATTTCGGCGATCTTAAATCCACTGGTGTTCCCGAAGCAACGCCACTATCCAAGCGCAATATCCAGGGTCTGACACCACCTGTTGCCAGTGATGACTATTACGAACAGGTTAAACATTCCCAAGCGTCCCTGGCCATCGGCGAGGGGGGCAGCGAAGGCTTGTGCACCAGGCCAATCTGGTTGGCCAAAGAATGGGAGGCAGAATCTATGCCAGATGGTGCCATGGTCTCGGCCCCATACATTGAAGACTGGATGCTTGAGCCTGAGTTCCTGAAACGGGCAGGGGGCTTTGTCCTGGCCAAAGCAGAACTCATCACTGACACTGTAGCGACCCTCATGAAAGAGAAAGGAAAAATTTTGATGCTGGACCCTGACGCTGGTCTGCCCCCGTTTTAACGATGAGTCTGGTGCCTTCGATTCGGGTGCCAGTCAAAGGGTGCGAAATGAATACATAACATGAAAGGGATATCTTGATGTTACCTGCAACTAGATTTGACATTTCAAATTCTCAAAGCTTGGCAACCGTTCCCAATCAGAATACTGAGGTCAACAGTTCAATTGAAAGGCATTTCAGTGATCTTGATCCCAGTGGCGTTCGCGATCCAACGTCGCTTACCAGGCGCACCTGCCGCTCCCCTGCTTCAGATCAGGCTGCTGGCTATTCTCCCTCCAAACGGGAACAACTCGGGGGCAAGGGGATGTTTTTGTTGCGCATGAAAGAAGCCGGTCTGTCTGTTCCGCACTTCGAATGTGTTACGGCTCAAGTGATGCATGCGCTTGAACAACACCCTCTCGATCGCCATCTTTTAGAGCGCTATTTTCCCGGGTTTGTTTATGAACCGGCGACGGAGACCAGCCTGAAGAAAATCCGGGAATACCTCAATACCCTGTTGCCTTCAGAGCAAACCAAAAGGGATGACTGGCTGGCGGGTCTGGTGCTATTTATTGTCAGTGATGACTATTACCAACAGGTTAAGGGTTCTGAAGCGGCCCAACACATCAAGGGGCTGCGCCGACAGTTGGACCGATCCTCCAAATCGCAGCCCGTTATTGTCCGCAGTTCCGGCATTAATGAAGATAACTACGGCGATGCCCAGGCGGGTAAATACCTCTCGGAAGTTCAGGGAGATGAGGATGTTTTGCGTACCTGTCTCAGGGTTATGGCTTCAGCTTATCGACCTGAAGTCTGTTCCGAAGGCATATCATCCCCCATGGCGCTGGTCATCCAAGAGTGCATTGACTGCCAATACGGCGGGGTCGCCATGAGCTTTCAATCCTTTGAGGATGGTACCGTCAGGATTGAGTACACAATGGGTCAGCCCAGAGGCGTAGTGGCAGGGCAGTCTGGTAACAGGCCCCACCGCATCGATATTTATCGCGGGGATAGCAAAGAAGAAACTAACAGCTTTCAATTCTTTCCCGGGACGATCTCGAGTCGTTACATCCTGCGCAAAGATAATAACGGCTATTCGGAAACAAAAATGGATGATGCCGATGCCCAATCAAACGACGTTGAGCAACAACTCACTGATGACATGGTTGCAGACCTCAGGCAGATGGTGACAGAGCTGGAAAAACTTTTGCTCTGCCCTGTGGATGTGGAGTTTGCCATAGACCATCAAGGTCGCCTGTTCCTGTTGCAGGTGCGTCCTGTCACCCGACTCTCTGGCGGCCTGGACTTCGCCATCCCCATACCTGAAGAGACTCTGGCCATTGGCGAGGGTGTCAGCGAAGGTTATTGCACCGGAAGACTCTGGCTGGCTGAAGAACAAGCGGCAGGCTCTATGCCAGAGGGAGCCATTGTCGTGGCCCGACACGCTCAAGACTGGATGCTTGAGCACGGGTTCCTGAAGCGGGCAGGAGGCTTTGTTACTGCCACAGGAGGATGCAATGATCATGTAGCGATCCTGATGAAACAGCAACGAAAAACCCTGATGCTGGCCGGTGACCAGTTTGAGTCCGTGGCCGCTCAGGTTGGCCAACAGGCGACGCTGGCCTGTGCCCGCTTTGAAGGTAAGCCCGGTGCCTTTATTGTTGCCGGTGACATGACCGGGAAACTGTTGAGTCACGGCATTCTATCCTCTGCTGCTTCTGATGAACCTTCAGCAAAAGCCATCCCTTCATGGGATGATTTGTCCCTCTCAGAAGGCGCACTCCGTCAGGTCGCCAGCGGATTTCAATGGCTCACGGATCAAAATGCCCGCCTGTTGGCATTTTTTGCCTCCGGCGGCGGACTGGATTGTCTGGCAAACCCGGTAAAACTGAGCATGTCGCCACAACGATCAAAGCGACTGGCAGAGACCTGTGACAGCATAAATCGACTGGTTTATGGGGCTAAAGCACTGCTGGATGGGTACAAGGCATTCCTGCAACTGGCTGTTGAGAGAAGTTCAGACCGCGTCGAGTCATTGCGGAATGAATTACCGCAGCTGAGCAACCGGTTCGAGAGGTTGAAACGGACCATTCAATTCGGGTTAGAGCGTATCACTCTTCCCATGCAAGCTGCCGAAGGAGAGAAGGTATCCCCCGTAACCTTTCGTCAGTGGGTGGCAGACTGTCATCAGCTACAATCCTGTCTTCAAGCACTTAACCCTGGAAAGGCTGAGCAGGTGCGAAGTGTCCATGAGCTGATTTTTGCCCTGCATCAGCGTTTTGTGGAGGCATTGGCACCGGTCACTCTGGCTTCGGGTCAGGGTGAGGTATCTACGGTAGATGACATCATCTTTGTCGATTGCACGACACCGGGTGCAGAGGCACCGCTATTGAGACCATCCGGCAAAGCGTACATAGAAGGTTTAGAGCTTTCAGGAACTGTCGTCAGTATGGATGATGCCTTGATTGTTAACCTGAAGCTTGGAAGTCATATGAGCCTTGTCGAGCTGCTTGAACACACAGAGGGGGGTAAGGGACGAACCTTGCGGCTGAAATTTTCTGACCGGTTTCGGAGCCCTGATGGCAGTGGTGAGCATGGTAAGTTAAAGCGTATGTGGTTTTTAGTGCAGCTACTGAAAGTGATCAACCTGGGTGAAAAGGCTGATAGCATGAAGCTGGGTTGTAACGCCGTGGCGGGTGAAATTATCGTCGAATACTCCGGTATGAAATCACGTAAAGCCATGCAGGATGCCTTTGAAAAACTGATGATTGTGTTAAATGGTATGGCTGAGCTTGATTTTTTCTTCAGGGATAGGCAAACATTTGCAGAAGATCATTGGGACTTTAGCTTGCTAGCGCAAAGCCTTAATCCCGAAGTTATGACAGAAGCCGACAGATTCACTTTTCAATATTGTCTTTTTACAATGTATTATCTGAGGGATTTTTGCCGTATTAATCCCGAATGCTGCCAGTTGTTAAGCAACCACCTTCAACAGTTTGTTTATTATGCTGAGCAGTTGGGGAAGTGTTGCGCGTTGGTCTATTCCGAGAAAAAACCGGAGGACAGTCTGAGGGAAATTTTAATGAGTGTTGAGATTAGTGAGGATATCCGCAGGGAACTCTTGCATCATTTTTTATTATCAGAACGCCATTACTCTATAGGACTGATTGAGTATTTTTATCCTGATTTGAGAGGTCAATACTTTATTATCAAACCATCACGCGATTACACGCTGACCTTTGATGTTCCACCGTCTCAGTCGCTGTTGGATATCAAAGGAACGCTGAAGGAAGCCTTGGTGAAGGGTGGGCTGGAATATGTCAGCCAAGGGATTCGAAGTGATAAAGAGCTTGTATTAGAAGCCCTGGCTGGGCATCCATCGGACGTGAAATATGCAGGTAAGGAGCTGAGGGGTGATAAACAAGTTGCCATAGCCGCAGTCACCCGGAGAGGCTGTCTCCTGTTTGACGTCAACTCGAAACTTCAGGATGATGATGACGTTATCAAAGCCGCTATCAAACAGAATCCAGGTGCTCTGGAGTTTGCCAGTGAAAGAATCCGAAGGGATAAAAGCATTATTAATAGTGTGATTAAACATGGCGTTTTTTACTTGCAAGATGCCAGTGAAACTTTGTTAAATGATCGCGAGTATATGCTTGACTTAATTGCAGAGTATCCTGAAGCATTCCAATATGTGGCTTCCGGGCTTAAAAGTGATCAGAATTTTATCGATTCAGTAATGCTTAGAAACCCCAAAGTTGATAAATACATCAGATATTTTTTAGATAGTGTCTGATCTGTTCTGACAGCAATGGCCAGTGCAAGCTGCGTTGCTAACTTATTGGTCGTAAGATCATAAAAAACTCCGGGGTCAGCTAAGTACTCAACCATACGAAATCATATTTTCTGACTTATTGTTCAGGCACTCTGACTGCGTTGCAACTCTGGTCACATAGCTTGCTATGCTCCCGTCGTTGCGCCTTGCAGAGCACCTGCCCAATAAGCCAGAAATATTCGATTCCGTGTGGCTGAGTACTTAATAAACAACAGAGAAACATTAACATAAGAGAGATGTCATAATGTTAAATGCTGATTTTGGTACATCAAAGCCTCCAATCCTGAGAAGGATTCCCAATCAGAATAACCGAGCTGATAGTTCACCCGAAAAGTATTTCAGTGACCCTCAGTCCTTTGGCATTCGATCCATTCAAACTCCTTTATCCCGGCGTCTCTGTGGTTTGTCTGTTTCAGGCCAGGCTGACACACTCCGGGAGCAACTTGGAGGCAAGGGGATGTTTTTGTGGCGCATGAACAAAACCGGTTTATCTGTTCCGCCATTCCAATGTGTGACAACCAGGGTCATGGGTGCTCTTGAACGATATTCTCTGGATGGCCGTCGTTTATCACGCTATCTTCCCGGGATTGACCATGGACAGCAGGCAGAGACCAGCCTGACGAAGATCAGGGAATACCTCAATACCTTGCCACCCTCAGAGCAAACCAACAGAGATAAATGGTTGGCGGGTCTGGCGGAATTTATTGCCAGTGATGACTGTTACGAACAGGTTAAAAATTCTGAAGCAGCTCAAAAAATCAGGGATCTGCGTCGTCAGCTGGATGGAACCTGCACATCACAGCCGGTTATTGTCCGCAGTTCCGGCATTAATGAAGATAACTTCGGCGATGCCCAGGCGGGCAAATACCTCTCGGACGTTCAGGGAGATGAGGATGTTTTGCGTACCTGCCTCAGGGTTATGGCTTCAGCTTACCGACCTGAAGTCTGTTCCGAAGGCATACCCTCCCCCATGGCACTGGTCATCCAACAGTGCATTGACTGCCAATACGGCGGGGTTGCCATGAGCTTTCAATCCTTTAACGATGGTACCGTCAGGGTTGAGTACACAATGGGGCAGCCCAGAGGCGTAGTGGCAGGGCAGTCTGGTAACAGGCCCCACCGCATCGATATTTATCGCGGGGATAGCAAAGAAGAAACTGACCGCTTTCAATTCTTTCCCGGGACGATCTCGAGTCACTTTATCCTGCAAAAGAACAATAACGGCTATTCAGAAACAAGAATTGATGATGCCGATGCCCAATCAAACGACGTTGAGCAACAACTCACTGATGACATGGTTTCAGACCTCAGGCAGATGGTGACAGAGCTGGAAAAACTTTTGCTCTGCCCCGTGGATGTGGAGTTTGCCATAGACCATCAAGGTCGCCTGTTTCTGTTGCAGGTGCGTCCTGTCACCCGACTCTCTGGCGGCCTGGATTTCGCCATGCCCATACCCGAAGAGACCCTGGCCATCGGCGAGGGTGTCAGCGAAGGCTATTGCACCGGACCGCTCTGGCTGGCTGAAGAAGCAGCGGCAGACTCTATGCCAGACGGAGCCATAGTGGTGGCCCGACACGCTGAAGACTGGATGCTTGAGCCCGGGTTCCTGAAGCGGGCAGGAGGCTTTGTCACTGCCACAGGAGGGTTCAATGATCATGTAGCGATCGCCATGAAACAGAAACGAAAAGCCCTGATGCTGGCCGCTAGTCAGTTCGCGGCAGTGGCCGCTAAGCCTGGCCAACAGGTGACGCTGGCCTGTGCCCACTTTAACGGAAAGTCCGGAGCCTTTATTGTTGCCGGTGACATTACCGGGGAACTGGTGAGTCATGGAAGCCTGTCTGATCTGCCGCCAGTAAAAGCCGTCCCGTCACGGGATGATTTGTCCCCCTCAGACGACACATTCCATACGGTCGCCAGCGGTTTTCAATGGCTCACGGATCAAAATGCCCGGCTGTTGGCATTTTTTGCCACCGGCGGCGGGCTGGACTGTCTGGCAAATCCGGTAAAACTGAGTATGTCGCCACAACGATCAAAGCGACTGGCAGAGACCTTGGACAGCGTAAATCGACTGGTTCATGGGGCTCAGGCGCTGCTGGATGGGTACGAGGCATTCCTGCAACTGGCTGTTAAGCAAAGTTCTGACAGAGTCGAGTCATTGCGGCAAGAGTTACCGCAGCTGAGCAACCGGTTCGAGATGCTGAAACAGACCATTGAATCCGGGTTAGAGCGTATCACTCCTCTCATGCAAGCCGCTGAAAAAGAGAAGGTATCCCCGGTAAGCTTTCGTCAGTGGCTGGCAGACTGTCATCAGCTACAATCCTGTCTTCAAGCACTCAACCCGAAAAGCGCTGAGCAGGTGAGAAGTGTTCATGGGCTGATTTTTGCCTTGCATCAGCGTTTTGTGGAGGCACTGGCACCGGTCACTCTGGCTTCGGATCAGGGTGAGGTATCTACGGCAAATGGCATCACTTATGTTGATTGCACGACACCGGGCGCAAAGACGCCGTTATTGAGACCGTCCGACAAAGTATCCATTGAAGAATCAGGGCTCTTGGGGACTGTCATCAGTATGGATACTGCCTTGATTGTTAACCTGAAGCTTGGCAGTCATATGAGCCTTGTCGAGCTGCTTGAAAACGCAGAGGGAGGTAAAGGACGAACCTTGAGGCTGAAATTTTCTGACCAGTTTCGGAGCCCTGATGGCAGTGATGAACACGGTAAGTTAAAACGTATGTGGTTTTTAGTGCAGCTACTGAAAACGATCAAGCTGGGTAAGGAGGCTGTTAGCATGAAGCTGGGTTGTAACGCCGTGGCGGGTGAAATTATCGTCGAATACTCCGGCATAACATCATGCAAAGCCATGCAGGATGCCTTTGAAAAACTGATGATTGTGTTAAGTGATATGTCTGAGCTTGATATTTTCTTTACTGACAGAAAGACATTTGCAGAAAATCATTGGGATTTTAACTTGCTTGCACAACGCCTTAATTCCGATGCTATGACAGAAACCGATAGATTCACCTTTCAATATTGTCTTTTCACAATGTATTATCTGCGTTTATGCCGTCTTGTTCCCGAATGCTGCCAGTTACTAAGCAACCACCTTCAACAGTTTGTTTATTATGCTGAGCAGTTAGGGGAGTGTCTGGCGTTAGTAAATTCCAAGAAAAAACCGGAGGATAGTCTAAGGGAAATTTTAATGAGTGTTGAGATTAGTGAGGATATCCGCAGGGAGCTCTTACATCATTTTTTATTGTCAAATCGCCATTACTCTATAGGGCTGATTGAGTACTTTTATCCGCATTTGAGAGATCAATACTTTATTATCAAACCATCACGGGATTACACGCTGACATTTGATGTTCCACCGTCTCAGTCGCTTTCGGATATCAAAGGAACGGTGAAGAAAGCCCTGGTGAAAGATGGACTGGAATATGTCAGTCAACGGATTCGAAGTGATAAAGAGCTTGTATTAGAAGCTGTTACAGGGCATCCATCTAACCTGAAATATGCAAGTCAGGAACTGAGGAATGATAAACAGGTTGTCATAGCCGCAGTTACTCAGAGAGGCTGTTGTCTGATCGACGCCAGCTCGAAACTTCAGGATGATGATGACGTTGTCAAGGCCGCTATCAAACAGAGTCCAGATGCTCTGGAGTATGCCAGTGAAAGAATTCGAAGAGATAAAAGCATTATTAGTAGTGTAATTAAACAAGGCGTTTGTCACTTGCGATATGTCAGTAAAACCTTGTTAAATGATCGCGAGTATATGCTTGACTTAATTGCAGAGTATCCTGGAGCTTTCAAACATGCGGCTTACAGGCTTAAAAATGATCAGGTTTTTATCGATTCAGCAAGGCTTGGAAACCCCGAAGTTGATAAATACGTCAGGTATTTTTTAGCCTGAATTATGAACTTTATAAAAATATTATTGTCAAATGTAAAGGTAATGACCAGTCGTTGATTCATGGGTGATTATTAACGTGAGAGGGATACCTTTATGTTACCTTTACCACCTGCAACCATTGGCAGATCAGATTTTCAAAGTCTGGCAATTGACCCCAATCATAAGGCTGAGGCTGATCGTTCAGCCAAAAGGTATTTTGGTGATCCTGAAGCCACTGGCGTTCCCGACACAAGGTCACTAGCCAAGCGCAAATGCTGTTCTCCTGTTCAAGATCAGGCTGATCATTGTTCCCCTGCCAACCGGGCACTAGTTGGGGGCAAGGGAATGTTTTTGCAGCGTATGAAAGCAGCCGGTTTGTCTGTGCCACCGTTTCAGTGTGTGACAACTCAGGTCACCAATGCGCTGGAACAATACCCTCTGGATAGCCAGCGTCTGGAACCCTATTTCCCCGGGATCGGCGATGAACCGGAGGCGGAGATCAGTCTGGCAAACATCAGGGAATGCCTCAATGCGATGCTGCCTTCAGAGCAAGCCAGAAGAGACAGCTGGCTGGCAGGTCTGGCGAACTTTATTGCCAGTGATGACTTTTATGAGCAGGTTAGAGATTCTGAAGCGGCCCAACACATCAGGGATCACGGACTATCAACATCAGGGCCGCTTATTGTCCGCAGTTCCGGCATCAATGAAGATAACTACGGCGACGCCCAGGCGGGCAAATACCTTTCGGAAGTTCAGGGAGATGAGGATATTTTGCGAACCTGTCTAAAGGTTATGGCCTCAGCTTACCGGCCTGAAGTCTGTTCCGAAGGCATACCGCAACCCATGGCGCTGATTATCCAGGAGTGTATTGACTGCCTGCACGGCGGAGTCGCCATGAGTTTTCAATCCTTTGATGATGATACCGTCAGGGTTGAGTTCACACGGGGGCAGCCCAGAGGGATAGTGGCCGGGCAGTCCGGTAACAGGCCCCATCGTATTGATATTTTTCGCAAGGAAGGCGCCGACAGCTATCAATACTTTCCCGGGACCATCTCAAGTCATTACATCCTGCGTAAAGACAATAACGGCTATTCGGAAATAAGAATGGATGATGCCGATGCCCAATCAAACGACGTTGAACAACAACTCACTGATGACATGGTTGCAGACCTCAGGGTGATGCTGACAAAGCTGGAAAAGTTGTTGCTCTGTCCGGTGGATGTGGAGTTTGCCATAAACTATCAGGGTCGTCTGTTCCTGTTGCAGGTGCGTCCTGTCACCCGACTCTCTGGTGGCCTGGATTTCGCCATGCCCATACCCGAAGAGACCCTGGCCATTGGCGAGGGGGTCAGCGAAGGCTATTGCACGGGACCACTCTGGCTGGCT
The DNA here is from genome assembly GCF_049310145.1 of Endozoicomonas sp. ALD068. NCBI lineage: Bacteria > Pseudomonadati > Pseudomonadota > Gammaproteobacteria > Oceanospirillales > Endozoicomonadaceae > Endozoicomonas > Endozoicomonas sp. ALD068. Next base: position 2,481,103 of record NZ_JBLYNU010000004.1, on the reverse strand, counting down.
GAAGAATCAGCGGCAGACTCTATGCCAGAGGGAGCCATTGTCGTGGCCCGACACGCTAAAGACTGGATGCTTGAGCCCGGGTTCCTGAAGCGGGCAGGAGGCTTTGTTACTGCCACAGGCGGATTCAATGATCATGTCGCGATCCTGATGAAACAGCAACGAAAAACCCTGATGCTGGCCGGTGACCAGTTTGAGTCCGTGGCCGCTCAGGTTGGCCAACAGGCGACGCTGGCCTGTGCCCGCTTTAACGGTAAGCCCGGTGCCTTTATTGTTGCCGGTGACATGACCGGGAAACTGTTGAGTCACGGCATTCTATCCTCTGCTGTTTCTGATGAGCCTTCAGCAAAAGCCATCCCTGCATGGGATGAATTGTCCCTCTCAGAAGGCGCACTCCGTCAGGTCGCCAGCGGATTTCAATGGCTCACGGATCAAAATGCCCGCCTGTTGGCATTTTTTGCCACCGGCGGCGGGCTGGATTGTCTGGCAAACCCGGTAAAACTGAGCATGTCACCACAACGATCAAAGCTATTGGCAGAGACCTTGGACAGCGTAAATCGACTGGTTCATGGGGCTCAAGCGCTGCTGGATGGGTACGGGGCATTCCTGCAACTGGCTGTTAAGCAAAGTTCAGACAGAGTCGAGTCATTGCGGCAAGAATTACCGCTGCTGAGCAACCGGTTCGAGATGTTGAAACAGACCATTGAATCCGGGTTAGAGCGTATCACTCTTCCCATGCAAGCTGCCGAAGAAGAGAAGGTATCCCCGGTAAGCTTTCGTCAGTGGCTGGCAGACTGTCATCAGCTACAATCCTGTCTTCAAGCGCTCAACCCTGAAAGCGCTGAGCAGGTGCGAAGTGTTCATGAGCTGATTTTTGCCTTGCATCAGCGTTTCGTAAAAGCGCTGGCACCGGTCACTCTGGCTTCGGGTCAGGGTGAGATATCTACGATCAACGACATCACCTATGTTGATTGCACGAGTCCGGGCGCAGGGGCGCCGTTATTGAAGCCGTCCGACAAAATATTCATTGAAGGATCAAGGCGCTCAGGGACTGTCGTCAGTATGGATGATGCTCTGATTGTTAACCTGAAGCTTGGCACTCATATGAGCCTTGTCGAGCTGCTTGAACACGCAGAGGGAGGTAAAAAACGAACCTTGCGACTGACATTTTCTGATCAATTTGATAGATCTGATGATTTTGATATATCCGGCAAGTTCCGGCGCATGTGGTTTCTGGCGCAATTATTGAGAGAGATCAAACTGGATGAAAATGCTGATAGCATGAAGCTGAGTTGCAACGCTGTTGCGGGTATAATGACCGTCGAATGCCCCCGAATGAAATCAACTCAAACCATGCAGGCTGCCTTTAAAAAACTGATGATTGTGTTATGTGCTTTGAGTAATTTGGATATTCGTTTGAATTACGGACCCATTTTTGAAGGAGGCCAGTGGGACTTTGACTTGCTTGCCCAGCGCCTTAATCGTGATATTGCGACAGAAGCGGATAGATTCGCCTTTCAACGTTGCCTTTTCTTAATGTCTTTTCAGAATAAAAGAGAGTGGCCCCATATTGCTCCTTGCTGTGAGTTATTAAGCAGATACCATCAACAGTTTATTTATTATGCTCATCGCTTATGTGTTTATTTTTTGTCATTGAAAAGTCGGGAAAAACCTGAAGAAACTGCGCGGGAAATCTTGATGAGTGATGAGATGAGTGAACAGACCCGCAGGGAACTCTTGCACCATTCTATATTATTTAATCCTATAAGTACTATTAGATTGATTGAGGAAGTGTATGACATCGGATATCAATGCTTTGTTATCAATCCATCTTGCAATTACAAATTGGAGTTTTATGTACCACCGGGCCAGCCACTTGAGGATCATAAAGAAAAGATCAGGAATGCCGTGCTGAAGCATGGATTGGAATATGCCAGTCAACGGGTTCGAAATGATAAATATTTTGTATTATCCGCCATTACAAAAGATCCCTCACAACTGCGAGATTTGAGTGAGGAGCTGAGAAATGATAGCGATGTCGTCAAGGCCGCTATCGAAACGTCTTCCACACTTCTGGTTCATGCAGGTGAGAGAGCCCGAGGGGATATAAAGGTTATTCGAGTGGCCATTGCTAAGAGTATTTCCAGCTTATCATTGGCCAGTGAAAAGATTTTGAAGGATCGCGAGTGTATGCTCGAATTAATTGAAATAAATCCTCAGGCTTTCAATTATGCTGCTTCCGAGCTTAAAGGTAATAAAGCTTTCATCAATGCAGCAAAACAAAGAAACCCTGAAGTTCATGAATTCCTCAGATAATCTGCGAACAAGGTCTGATCGATTCAGATAATGTTGACCAGTGCCAACCCCGTTGTTGTTATTTTTCTACTGTGTGCCTGAAGCTGACGGGGGAACTTTATAAAAACATTATTGTCAAACGTAAGGGTAACGACCAGTCGTTGATTCATGGATGAATATTAACGTGAGAGGGATACCTTTATGTTACCTTTACCACCTGCAACCATTGGCAGATCAGATTTTCAAAGTCTGTCAATTGTCCCCAATCATAAGACTGAGGCTGATCGTTCAGCCAAAAAGTATCTTGGTGATCCTGAACCCGCTGGCGTTCCCGACACTAGGTCACTAGCCAGGCGCAAATGCAGCTCACCTGTTGCAGATCAGGCTACTCATTGTTCTGTTGCCAACCGGGAACTGCTTGGTGGCAAGGGAATGTTTTTGCAGCGCATGAAAGCAGCCGGTTTGTCTGTGCCACCGTTTCAGTGTGTGACAACTCAGGTCACCAATGCGCTGGAACAATACCCTCTGGATAGCCAGCGTCTGGAACCCTATTTCCCCGGGATCGGCAATGAACCGGAGGCAAAGATCAGTCTGGCGAAGATCAGGGAACGCCTCAATGCGTTGCTGCCTTCAGAGCAAGCCAGAAGAGACAGCTGGCTGGCAGGTCTGGCGAACTTTATTGCCAGTGATGATTTTTATGAGCAGGTTAGAGATTCTGAAGCGGCCCAACACATCAGGGATCACGGACTATCAACATCAGGGCCGCTTATTGTCCGCAGTTCCGGCATCAATGAAGATAACTACGGCGACGCCCAGGCGGGCAAATACCTTTCGGAAGTTCAGGGAGATGAGGATATTTTGCGAACCTGTCTAAAGGTTATGGCCTCAGCTTACCGGCCTGAAGTCTGTTCCGAAGGCATACCGCAACCCATGGCGCTGATTATCCAGGAGTGTATTGACTGCCTGCACGGCGGAGTCGCCATGAGTTTTCAATCCTTTGATGATGATACCGTCAGGGTTGAGTTCACACGGGGGCAGCCCAGAGGGATAGTGGCCGGGCAGTCCGGTAACAGGCCCCATCGTATTGATATTTTTCGCAAGGAAGGCGCCGACAGCTATCAATACTTTCCCGGGACCATCTCAAGTCATTACATCCTGCGTAAAGACAATAACGGCTATTCGGAAATAAGAATGGATGATGCCGATGCCCAATCAAACGACGTTGAACAACAACTCACTGATGACATGGTTGCAGACCTCAGGGTGATGGTGACAAAGCTGGAAAAGCTGTTGCTCTGTCCGGTGGATGTGGAGTTTGCCATAAACTATCAGGGTCGTCTGTTCCTGTTGCAGGTGCGTCCTGTCACCCGACTCTCTGGCGGCCTGGATTTCGCCATGCCCATACCCGAAGAGACCCTGGCCATCGGCGAGGGTGTCAGCGAAGGCTATTGCACCGGACCGCTCTGGCTGGCTGAAGAAGCAGCGGCAGACTCTATGCCAGACGGAGCCATAGTGGTGGCCCGACACGCTGAAGACTGGATGCTTGAGCCCGGGTTCCTGAAGCGGGCAGGAGGCTTTGTCACTGCCACAGGAGGGTTCAATGATCATGTAGCGATCGCCATGAAACAGAAACGAAAAGCCCTGATGCTGGCCGCTAGTCAGTTCGCGGCAGTGGCCGCTAAGCCTGGCCAACAGGTGACGCTGGCCTGTGCCCACTTTAACGGAAAGTCCGGAGCCTTTATTGTCGCCGGTGACATTACCGGGGAACTGGTGAGTCATGGAAGCCTGTCTGATCTGCCGCCAGTAAAAGCCGTCCCGTCACGGGATGATTTGTCCCCCTCAGACGACACATTCCATACGGTCGCCAGCGGTTTTCAATGGCTCACGGATCAAAATGCCCGGCTGTTGGCATTTTTTGCCTCCGGCGGCGGGCTGGACTGTCTGGCAAATCCGGTAAAACTGAGTATGTCGCCACAACGATCAAAGCGACTGGCAGAGACCTGCGACAGTGTAAATCGGCTGGTTGATGGGGCTCAAGCTCTGCTGGATGGGTATGGGACATTCTTGCAACTGGCTGGTAAGAGGTGTTCACACAGGGTCAGGTCATTGCGACAAGAAGTACCGCAATTGAACGACCGGTTCGCAATGTTGAAAAAAACCATTCTATCCGGGTTAAAGCGTATTATTCTTCCCATGCAAGCCACTGAAAAAGGGAAGCTATCCCCGGTAATGTTTCGTCAGTGGGTAGCAGACTGTTGTCGGCTACAATCCTGTCTTCAAACACTTAACCCTGAGGAGGCTGAGCAGGTCCGGAGTGTCCATGAGCTGATTTTTGCCCTGCATCAGCGTTTCGTGAAAGCGCTGGCACCAGTCACTCTGGCCTGGGGTCAGGACAGTCTGTCCATAAAAAGGAAAATCACCTACGTTGATTGCACGACCCAGGGTGAAGAGGCGCCGCTGTTGAGGCAGTCCAGCAGAGCATTCATGGAAGAGTCAGGGCTTTCAGGGACTCTTATCAGTATGGATGAAGCCTTGATTGTTAACCTGGATCTTGGCAGCCATGTGAGCCTTATCGAACTGCTTGAACGCGCAGAGGGAGGGAAAGGACGCACCTTGCGGCTGACATTTTCTGACCAGTTTGTTAGCACTGATTACGCAGGTAAATCCGGCAAGTTAATGCGTATGTGGTTTCTCGCGCAATTACTGAGAGAGATCAAACTGGCTGATAATCCTGATAACATGAAGCTAAGTTATAACGCCGTAGCGGGTGAAATTATCGTCGAATGTTCCCGAATGACAACACGTCCAGCTATGCAGGATGCCTTTGAAAAACTGATCACTGTCTTACCTGCTATGTCTGATCTGGATCTGCATTTGAAGTGCAGTCCCATTTTTGAAGGAAGTCAGTGGGACTTTAACCTGCTTGCACAACGCCTTGAACGTGATGTTGCCACAGGAGCGGATAGATTTGCCTTTCAACATTGCCTTTTTGTCATGTTTTATCGGATTGCGGGTGGTCAAAACTCGACTGCCGCTTTCTGCTGGCTGTTAAGCAAACACCAGCAAGAGGTTGCTCATCATGCCCGCCGGTTGGGCGCGTGTCAGTGGTCGTTGTTGCTTAAGAACAAACCGAAAGAGAGTCTGCGGGAAATCTTAATGAGTGATGAGATGAGTGAGGATATCCGCAAGGAACTCTTACATCATTTTTTATTATTCGATCCCAAAAGCGCTACCCGATTGGTTGAACAACTGTATGACCTGGGAGATCAATACTTTGTTATCAAGCCATCTTACGGTTACAGATTGGAATTTTATGCGTCACCTCAGCCACTGTCCGGGGATCATAAAGAAAAGGTCAGGAATGCCGTGCTGAAGCATGGTTTGGAATATGCCAGCCAACGGGTTCGCAATGATAGAGACTTTGTATTACCCGCCATTTCAAAACATCCCAAACAACTGCAATATTTGAGTGTGGAGCTGAGGGATGACAGCGATATTGTTATGGCCGCTGTCGAAAAAAATCCCTTAGCTCTGAATTATGCCAGTGAAAGACTCCGAAACGATAAAAACATTATTCGAATGGCCATTGCTGAGAGTACTTATCCCTTATCATTTGCCAGCGAAAAGGTTTTGAGTGATCGCGAGTGCATGCTCGACTTAATTGCAAAAAATCCTCAGGCTTTCCATTATGCTGCTGTAAAGCTTAAAGATGATAAAAAATTTATCAATGCCGCAAAACAAAGAAACCCCGAACTTCGTAAATACCTCAGATAATCTGCAAACAGGGTCTGATTGATTCAGACAACGCTGACCAGTGCCAACACTGTTGCCAGCCTGTTGTTGCTTTTTCTACTGCGTGCTTGAAGCTGACGTGTGAACTTTATAAAAACGCCATTGTCAAAGGGGGGAGAGGGAAATCTAGATGTTGTCTGTTAATGAAGTGCGCAATAGGGAATTAGAAAGTTCGATTGGTATTAGTGGAAAACCAGAGAATGATAAGTACGTCGTCATGGCTGCGGTCACTCGGTATGGCAACGGGCTGGCAGATGCAAGCCCGGAGGTTGAACATAAACATCAGAGGGATGTCTCAGTTACATGCCAATTCTGATCGTTCAAATCAGCAAATCCCGACAACCATTCCAAATCGGATTACCGGGGCTCTCAGTTCAGTTAACAGGGCTAACCTTTTAGCCAAAAGATATTTCAGTTATCTGGTTGCCAGTCCCATTCCCTGCCAGACACTACTGGCCAATCGTGTCTGTCGTATACAGACTTCAGTTCCACTCAATCAGGCTGCTGACCAGTCTCGCCCCAACCGGGCACTGCTTGGGGGCAAGGGAATGTTTTTGCAGCGCATGAAGGCAGCAGGTCTGCCTGTTCCACCCTTCAAGTGTGTTACTGCTCAAATCATGAATGCGCTTGAACAATATCCTCTGGATAGCCATCAACTTGCTCGCTGTCTCCCGGGGATTGTTCATCAACAGAAGGCTCAGACCAGCCTGATTAACATCCGGAAATACCTCAATGCCCTGCCATCTTCAGAACAAGTGAAAAGGGATATCGGGCTGGCGGGTCTGGCGAAATTTATTGCCAGTAATGACTTTTACGAACAGGTGAAAGATTCTGAAGCGGCCCGATACATCGGGGAACTGCGTGCTCAGCTGGACGGACCATGGACACAGCCGGTGATGGTTCGCAGCTCTGGCATCAGCGAAGATAATTACGGCGATGCCCAGGCGGGCAAATACCTCTCGAAAGTTCAGGGAGAAGAGGATGTTGTGCGAACCTGCCTTGAGGTTATGGCCTCAGGTTACCGGCCAGAAGTCTGTCCCGGAGTTATACCACCCCCCATGGCGCTGATCCTCCAACAGTGCATTGACTGCCAATATGGCGGGGTCGTCATGAGCTTTCAATCCTTTCAGGATGATACCCTCAGGGTCGAATACACACCGGGTCAGCCCAGAGGCGTTGTGACAGGACAGTCCGGTAACAGGCCCCATCGCATCGATATTTCTCGCAAAGAAAGCGTTGACAGCGCTCACTATTTTCCCGGAACGATTTCAAGTCGCTTCATCCTGCGCAAAAACACGAATAATAACGGCTATTCAGAAATAAGAATTCATGATGCGGATACTCAATCAGACGACTTCAGTCAGCAACTCAGTGATGACAGGGTTTCAGCACTCAGGGAGATGGTGACAAAGCTCGAAAACCTCTTGCTCTGTCCTGTGGATATGGAGTTTGCCATCGATCATAAGGGGCGCCTGTTCCTGTTGCAGGTGCGCCCTGTTACCCGACTCTCTGGTGGCATGAGTTTTGCCATGCCGATACCCGAAGAGACTCTGGCCATCGGCGAGGTTGTCAGCGAAGGCTATTGCACCGGACCACTCTGGGTAGCCAAAAAACAAAAGGCAGACTTGATGCCAGAGGGAGCCATTGTCGTGGCCCACCACGCGCAAGAGTGGATGCTTGAGCCTGAGTTCCTGAAGCGGGCAGGAGGGCTCGTCTTTGATGAAGGAGGATTCAATGATCATGTAGCGATCCTCCTGAGACAGAAAGCAAAAACTTTGATGCTGGCTGCTGGCCAGTACCCGGCCATAGCCGCTCAGGACGGCCATCAGGTTACACTGGCCTGCGCTCGTTTTAAAGGGACGCCCGGTGCCTTTATTGTTGTCGGTGACCATAGCGCAAAACTGACCAGTTTCAGAACGCCATCCAGTGCTTTTTTCGATGAAACCTTACCGCAAACCATCCCGACACAGGATGATTTGTCCCCCCCTGAAGGCACATTTCGTCAGGTCGCCAGTGGCTTTAAGTGGCTCACAGATCAAAATGCCCGACTGCTGCTGCTCTACGCCCCGGGCAGTGGCCTGGATTGTCTGGCAAATCCGGTAAAACTGAGTATGTCGCCACAACGAGCAAAGATACTGGCAGAGACCAGGGAATGCGTAAATCGGCTGATTTATGGCGCAAAAGCCCTGTTGGAGGGTTACCTGGCCTTCTTGCTGCTGGCGCGTAACAGCAGGGCACCCAAGGTCGGGCGATTGCTGGATGAATTACCGCTATTAATCAACCGGTTCGAGACGTTGAAACAGACTATCCGAGCAGAGCTGGAGGCTATCATCCTGCCACTGGATGACTGTGAAGATGGGAAGATATCGTTTCGTCAGTGGCTGGCCGCCTGCCACCGGCTACAATCCTGTCTTCAGGCACTCAACCCTTCAGAGGCTGAGCAGGTGCGCAGTGTCCATGAGCTGATTTTTGCCCTGCATAAGCGCTTTTTAGAGGCGCTGGCACCGGTCACTCTGGCCTCGGGTCAGGGCAGATTGTTCAAGGAGGAAGAAGTCGCTTATGTTGATTGCACGACTCCGGTTAGCTCGGGTGAAAGTCCTCCGCTATTGAGTCCCTCCTGCAAGGCATTCCTCAAAAAATTAGCCCGTCCGGCAACGGTCATCAGTATGGATGATGCCTTGATTGTGAACCTTAAGTTAGGACATCACCTGGCGCTTATCGAGCTACTTGAAAACGCAGAGGGAGTTAAAGGACGAACCTTGCGGCTGAAATTTTCTGACGAGTTTGATGCCATTGATGGCACTGACAAACCCGGCAAATTGAAACGCATGTGGTTTCTGGTGCAATTACTGAAAACGATCGAACTGGATAAAAATGCTGCCGGTATGAAGCTCAGTAGCAACGCCGTAGCGGGAGAAATTATTGTCGAATACACCCGAATGACATCACGTCAAACCATGCAGGATGCCTTTGAAAAACTGATGACAGCTTTGCATGCTATTCAGGATATGGATATTTATTTAGAGGACTGCAGCCTTTTTGAAGGAGATCAGTGGAATTTTGATTTGCTTGCGCAACGTCTTGATAGAGACTCAGCCACAGAAGCTGATAGATTTGCCTTTCAACATTGTCTTTTCTCAACGATTTATGACTATTCCACGATGACTCCCGATTGTTGCCAGTTATTAAGTAAACAACACCAACAATTTATTGATTATGTTCAACGGTTAGAAGAGTGGTGGAGAAAGTCGGAGAACCATTTTCGGGAAGTGTTAATGAGTAATGAGATCAGTGAGGACACCCGCAGGGAGCTTTTACATCATCTGTTATTGATAGATGCCCAAAACGCTATGCCATTGGTTGAGGCTGTTTATCCCGATTTGAGAGACCAATACTATATTGTAAAACCATCAGCCTGCAGTTATAGCCTGGAGTTTGATGTTCCATCAGGTCAGTCGCTTCCGGAAGACAGAGAAAAGGTCAAGAGTTTCTTTCTGAAGTATGGGCTCGAATATGCCAGCCAACGGGCTCAAAAAGATAAACATCTGGTATTAGCCATCACTGCAGCACATCCGCATAACCTGAAGTATTTGAGTGAAGAACTGAAAGCTGATAAAGAGGTCGTCCTGGCCGCAGTCACTGGAGATGGCGGTCTGCTGGAATATGCCAGCTCGGGACTTCAGGATGATGATGAGGTTGTCATTGCTGCTATCGCACAGTATCCAGGCGCTTTTAAGTACGCAAGTCCAAGAATTCGAAGCGATAAAAACATGATTAAAATCTTGATAGCTGATGATATCACTCACTTAAGACATGCCCACAGAGCGGTATTTCATGATCGCGAGTATATGCTGGACTTAATTCAGGAATATCCTCTGGCTTTCGAATATGCTGCCTACAGACTTCAAGAAGATGAGGACTTTATTGATGCAGCAGTCCAAAGAAATTGCGAAGTTCTTAAATACATACGCAAGTAAGAAGTTCGGAATGCTCCATTTTTTTATCCTGATTAAGCTCTGTGCTTGCAGCGAATGGCGAAACTTTATAAAAATTCTCTTGTCAAATCAAAGGTAAGTACCTAACCAGTTGGTTTCGTATATTCTGGACGGCGGCTTTTTCCATCTTTCTGCGTTCCAACTCTGGTTGCCTGGCTATGGCTACACGCCCGTCGTTGCGCCTTGAAGGATGAAAAAATCCACTCGCCAGAATATGCGAAACCAACTGGCCAGGTACTTAAAGGCTCACTCTGGTCACCCAGTACAAAAGTAAATAAAACGAGGGTTTTCTTTACTTTCTGTTGTAGTGGTGCAGTGTTAATAGGTAACACCTTTTAATACCAAAGGAGAAGAGGATGGCCACCACCTCAGTTAAACTTGATGAAGACTTGAAAAGGAGGGTTCAGCACTTGGCTGAAGCCAGACACCGATCAGCCCACTGGATTATGTGTGAGGCAATTCGTCACTATGTGGCTTGTGAGGAAAAGAAAGAAGCCTTCAAGCAGGATGCTCTCGATGCTTGGGAAGCCTATCAGGAAAATGGCATGCACCTGACGCTTGAAGAGGCAGATGCATGGCTGGCCAAACTTGAAGCCGGAGAAGATGCGGAGATTCCTAAGTGTCACGATTGATATGGTCACCTTCTGCCCTTAGAGATGTTCAGCGACTTCATCGGTTTCTGGCAAGCAAAGGTGGAAAGTCTGCCAGCCGTGCTATCAAAACAATCCGTTCTAATGTGAAAATTTTAGCCCATCAACCTGAAGTTGGTCGGCCTGTTGATGGCATGGAGCCTGAGTTTAGGGAGTGGCTGATTGACTTTGGTAGCAGTGATTATGTTGCCTTGTATCGTACTGATGGCGAACTAACAACGGTACTAGTGCAGCTAAGCTCTGATATCCATACACCCCTCGTTCCCACGCAACAAAGGGTGTCGCAAAACCCTGGTTCACCTCCCGTCATTTCCGGCCTCACTCCCGTCATTCCCGCGAAGGCGGGAATCCACACAGACTCATCACCAGAACCATACTGCCCGGTGCCCCCCTGGCCTTTTCATCCGCGTGAAGGCAGAGACCCGCTGTTGGCGCTGGATTCCCGCCTTCGCGGGAATGACGACCACAGAGTATCGGAACGAGTGGGCTGTATGGATATCAAGGCTTGGCTGCACTAGGAGCCTTATATGGTCCGCCCCGTTTTGCAAGAGCCTGTTTTGTTAATTAGCAAACAAAGATAACTGCAATCATATATACGGCCTATTCATGAGGTCTAACCCTCTGGCCCTGATGGGTATCCGCGCAACCTGGCCTTATCAGTCCGACGGCCTCAAGGGCCAAGACTCCTATCAGGTTTCAGGTTGCCGGTTTTTACCTGTTTGCCATCAACTGTGCATGCTCATCGCAATCTGCGGGGGGGTTCCCCTTTGATTAAGCTTATGCTTTACTTTGCCGCTGCCGCCTTTACCTCATTATGCAGCCTTGTAAACTTCATTTCGGGTCATGATGACCCAGACAATCCGAGCCATTTTATTAGCCAGACCAACGGCGGCAACGTTGTGATTGCTGCGCTCATTAAGTTGGCTAACCCATTTTTTGCAGCGGTCATCCTTATTTTTGAGGCAGTGGAGTACCGAACGTGCGCCGTGTATCAATAATGTGCGCAGGTATTTATCACCCCGTTTACTGATGCCCAGCAGGACTGACTTACCGCCTGTGGAATGCTGTCTTGGAACTAATCCCAACCATGCGGCAAGGTGTCGACCAGATTTAAAATACGTCGCATCACCAATGGCTGCTTTCAATGCTGTGGCAGTGATGGCTCCGACACCCGGCATAGTCATCATTCGACGACATTCGTCGTCGTTTTCAGCCAGCTCCTGAATTTTCTGGTCATACTGTTGAATACGCTTGTCAAGACTGGCCAACTCTTCTGATAAACCATGTAGCAGCTCACGAGTCAGCGAATGGAGTCCATTTTCAGCATCTTCCAGAATTCGTGGAAGCTGTGCACGAACTTTACCAATACCCTGGGCAACCACAATACCTTCTTCCAATAGTGACCCCCGGATCTGGTTAACCAGGGCAGTTCTCTGATCAACCGCTTGTTGACGATAGCGGTGCAGAAGTTGCCAGGCCTGCTGCTCTGACGTTTTAACGGGTACAAAACGCATGCTGGGCCGTGAAGCTGCTTCTGCAATCGCTTCAGCATCGTTGTAGTCATTTTTGTTGGTCTTGACATAAGGCTTGACAAATTGAGGTGAAATCAGCTTGACAGTATGCCCATAGTTCTTGAATAACCGAGCCAAATAGTGAGCACCACCACAAGCTTCCATAGCGATAATGCATGGCTCCAGATTTGCCACGTACTCCAGAAGGTTCTTTCTGGACAACTTCTTTCTGATGACTTTGCTACCCTGCTCATCAACACCAAACAGGTGAAAGTTGTTCTTGCCAATATCGATACCAAGTACTGAAATAGTCATGGGTGGTTCGCTCCGGTTAATCCTGTTTAAATGGTTAACTCCATTTTGGCTCATTTGAAGCCGTTTAGGAGGGGCGGACCATCCCATTAGACCGAGAATAGGCTTATCTGTTATGATAGGCCTTAAACCAACTCTGATTATGCCAAATGTCACCACCACCAAAGTTTAAGGCCAGTCCTGTTGAGTTTGATCAGCATCTGCTGTTCCCAACCAACGTTTTCGATTTGCTTCTCAAAGATCATGATTGTTTTATTTATGAAAGCATTTTTCAGAACATTAATACGTCTGAAGTCGAAAAAAAATATCACCACCTTGGTCAGCACGCATACCCTCCAAAGCTCATTGTCGCTATTCTGATCTACGCATACAGCCATGGTGTTTTCAGTTCCCGTGAGATTGAGCGACGGTGTCGACAAGACTTGGCGTTCATGTATATCTCACAAATGAACTGCCCGAATTTCAGGGTTCTTGGTGACTTTCGTAAGGATAATCTGTCGTTTTTCCATGACTGCTTCAAACAGTCAGTCAAACTGGCCATTGAACTCAAAATGGCATCACTGGGTCATATCAGCCTGGACGGCTCCAAGTTCAAAGCCAACAGCTCAAAACACAAGGCCATGAGCTACGGGAGGCTCAAAGCGAAAGAGGCAGAACTCAGTGCCGAAGTGGATGAGCTGATCAAAAAAGCCAGTCAGTGTGATCAGGAAGAAGATGACGCCTACAAAGCAACCAATGGTTACAGCATTCCTGAAGACCTCCAGTTTAAAGAAGAGCGCCTGAAAAAAATCAAAGAGGCCAAGAAAGCACTTGAAGAACGTGAAAAAGCTTTAAATCCAGACAAACCAATAGACGACAAAAAGCAGATCAGTTTTGCAGATCACGATGCCCGCGTGATGAGCAAGAAGGGGTATTGTGAGTACAGCTACAATGCTCAAATTACAGTTGATTCCGATAACCAGATCATTGTTGGCCAGCATGTCAGCCAACACGCCAACGATGTACAGGAAGTGGAGCCGGCGCTGAGGGCATTATCAGGAGCCACTGATGGCGCGGCTGTAGATAAGTGGAGTATGGATAATGGTTACTTTTCAGGGTCAAACTTACATACAGTCGAGCGACATGAGATTGATGCCTATATCGCAACCGACAAGGCGGAGAAGCCTGCCGCTGACGACCTTGAAAGCTCTGACAGGAAGTTTGTCAAAGCGGATTTTGCGTATGATTCCGAAGCTGATGTATTTATCTGTCCGGCAGGGGAAAAGCTGGTAACGAACCCGGCCAGCAAAAGCAAAAGAAAAAGCTACCGGGCAAACAAGACGGTATGCAGGGAATGCCCTTATCGTCGGAATTGCAGTGATTCAAAGAAAGAGGCTGGCAGGGTTATCCGTACCGATAAGTTTGAAAAAGCACGTCAGGCTATGAATAAGAAAATGGAGACAGCCGGTGCGAAAGCCATATATGAGCGTCGTAAAGTTATTGCGGAGCCACCATTTGGACAGATAAAAGAATCTGGTTTCCGAGGGTTCAGTCTCCGCGGCAAAGAAAAAGTTTCAGCGGAATTTTCACTGGTATGCACTGCGCATAATATCAAAAAATTTGTAAAAGCGGCTTCCACGAGGTCAATCCGTCTTGAAGATTTGAAAGAGGCTAAAAAGGCAGCATAGAGGCTGTGAGAAGGCATAAATATGCAAAAATGAGCAAAATCCCACTAATAATTGGATATTTTTTGCTCATTTTAAGATTTGGGAAAACTTCTGTTGGTCTGGTTGCGCTATTCTCGGTCAGGCTCCTAGGCTTCCTATCGACTTTTCCAGGAAGTCCTGAAAATGATTAAGTTGCGGCACTATTCGAACCTGTTCATCGCTCCTGTATTTCTGTTACTGGCCCTGACCACTCAATCTACACCCACTACAGCGTCAACAGCCCCCATAAAGATTAATGATGCAGAAGACCTGGGCAAGATTGGTCGAGATCGCGACTATCCACTGGACGGTACCTATCAACAGACAGCGGATATTGTTGTCACTAAAGACTATCAATCCATTGGCAATGATACCCATCCATTCACCGGGGAGTACTATGGGCAGTGCCGTTCCATCAGCGGCCTGTCTAACTGTTTTGTTGACATTCTGAAAGGCAGCATCAGTGCCCTTCACTTTGCTCGTGCCAATATAAAAAATTCCGCGAAGCCGACCGGGTTAGCAGCCTGTGTTGTTGATGATACTGGCACAGTCAGTGATATCCGGGCCGAAAATGTGCATGTTTCCACCTCGGGTAACAATGCACACGTCGGCATTGGGGCGGGGGTGGTTGACGGTGGAGGAATGGTTACCAACACCATGGTGGTGAACAGCACGGTCGAAACCTCGGGTCGGAGTGCAGGCGCCGGTATCGGGGGAGGGCAGGTTGACAAGGCAGGAACGGTTGCCAACACCATGGCGGTGAACAGCCATGTCACAACCTCGAGTTATGGTTCATTCGCCGGCATCGGGGGGGGCTGGGTTGAAGGAACGGTCGCCAACACCATGGCTGTGAACAGCCATGTCACAACCAGGGGTTTATGGGCATACGCCAAGCATCGGGGGGGGGGGTTGGTTGACGATAGAGGAACGGTTGCCAACACCACGGCGGTGAACAGCACAGTCAAAACCTGGGGTTTGCATGGAAACGCCGGCATCGGGGGAGGGTTGGTTGACGATAGAGGAACGGTTTCCAACACCACGGCGGTGAACAGCACGGTCGAAACCAAAAATATGTTTGGATATGCCGGCATCGGAGGGGGGGACGTTTTAGGAACGGTTGCCAACACCACGGCGTTGAACAGCAGGGTCGAAACCGTGAGTTGGCTTGCAGACGCCGGCATCGGGGGAGGGTACGTTTCAGGAACGGTTGCCAACACCACGGCGGTGAACAGCAGGGTCAAAACCTCGGGTAAACTTGCACGCGCCGGCATCGGGAGGGGGGGGTAAATGGAGGAACGGTTGCCAACACCACTGCGGTGAACAGCTATGTCGATGGCACTGAAGTGAATATTGGATCTGTCGCCAATGATCAGCTTCTTTGCCAAAAAGCCGACCCACGAGTGTTAACAGCCAATTGCTCTGCGCGAACAGAATTTCTGGATGCATTGGACTTGTCGTACAGTGATGCTTGCCCGGTAGGTACCTATCAACAGAATGCTACTGCAGCTCCCACTACTGCAACTTCCCTTCCAACGGTATTATGTGACACTCTCAGAGGTCAAACGGCTGGGGTTCAACAACGGCTTAACCAATACAGTGCTCTCGTTAGCGGACGACAGTGCGTTGTTCTCAGTGCCGACCCTGCAGATGATTTAAGTGAGTTGATAAAACAGATTCCTGATAACACTGTTATCTTGCTTTCCTCCGAAACAACTTCTCCAACCGTTGCCCCTGTGACAGGTAAGACCACTGTTGAATATCTTATCGCCAATGCAATAACTTTGAAGAACGGTCAGGACATCATCGGGGCTGCTGATGACGGTTTTGAAATTGTTATCAAGCTTCATGATAACTTTACAAGTAGATACATGATCGGGGTTGGCCAGTACTATCACGAATTCAATTTTGGAGAAACAGCAGACAATCATATAAAACACATTACTTTCCAGCCAACCGGAGTTAATCCAGATACTCAAACTCACGCTATTGTCCACACAAACTGCTATTATGGGGCACTATCTATAGAGAACAACGTTTTTTATCTCCCTGACCGGGCCGCAGTTAACATTGATTGTTATGCGGGTCTGGATGCATCCACCAGTGATTTGCACACGGTTCCGGGCTTACGTTTCGCTAATAACAAGGTCATTGGTGAAACCATCCGCACAACAAAACTCAGTATGATTCCAGAGTTAGCAATATTCATTAATCTTCCCTACATCAATAACCTGTCAAACAAACTCGAAATAATTGGTAACACATTCGAGGGCAGAATCTCGAGATTGGCTTATATTAGAATTGGAGACGAAAGTAATATTAATATCTTCAGAAACACTGTTGATATTGACAATAAAGGCGAGACACTTAGCGAAATTCTTACAGGAATTGAAAGCCAAAGGGGAGGGTTCGCTTTAAAAGGTTTTCGCGTCCCTCTTGTCCCTCTTGTCCATCTTGTCTTCGATATAAAAGCTCCTCTAATCAATCTGGCTGGTAACAATATCAACGTCACAACGACAGCTTTAACTATCGATGGCAAGCTTGATCTGGCACTGACCTGTAACAACTTTAAGGGAATGACTTTGTGGGAAGTAGACAACTACGAATATTTACCCCTGAAAGCCGTTGATCCATTGCCACTGGCAGGTGAGTGCAAGAGATCCGTGAGTTCAACCGACGGCCCGGCAACGACCAGTGCACCGACACTTTGCCAGATCGTGAATAGCTGGACTCCTATCAATGATTCCAAAGCCACTGCTTTGACTGGGCTGACCAACGTCGAGGGTCAGTTCTACTTTGACTCAGCTGTTTGCACGTCAGAGCCTTAATCCTCTGCTTCATCAGCGGATACAACTCCAGTGACCAATGCTTTGGGGGTCATAACCTCTCTGGCCATATTGTTGAATCTATAGCCTGAGTGATACCCCCTCGTTCCCACGCTTTTAGGCCCTGTGGGTCCCAGCGTGGGAATGAATACCTTGCCCAACAAGCCGACGTAGCTAAGGGTTAATATCCGTACCCTTTCAACTCGCTACCATATTTCAGCATCGGAGTGTGTCCAGTCCGCAGTATGCACTCCCACGCAGAGCATGGGAACGGGGGGGATGGCAGTTTGTAAATAAAAATCTTGACCCTGCTTTTCAACTGCTATGCTCACCTGACGAACAAAAAACCACATAGGAAAGCAGTATGAGCCTTGAGGCAAGAGTCAGGGTACTGGAAGAACAACAAGAGAACTGGTTTAAAACCACCGGAAGCTTGAGCAACAGCCTGTCGTTTTTGCTTAATTTTCATCAGGAATTAAAGCGTCACCTGACGATACATGACCGGAAATTTACCTCGATCGGGCAGCGTTTTGACAAAGTTGACCAAGGTTTCAAGAAGGTAGACCAGCATTTTGTCAGGATTGAAACCTATTTAGAACATCAGGACCGACGTTCTGACAATATGGAAAATGTGTTAATACAGGTCGTCAATCATTTAAAAGATCATGACCGGCGTTTTGACGATCATGACCGTCGTTTTGATAATATCGACAAACGTTTGACCGAACATGACGGGCGTTTTGACGATCATGACCGTCGTTTTGATAATATCGACAAACGTTTGGCCGAACATGACGGGCGTTTTGACGATCATGACCGTCGTTTTGATAATATCGACAAACGTTTGGCCGAACATGACGGGCGTTTTGACGATCATGACCGTCGTTTTGATAATATCGACAAACGTTTGGCCGAACATGACGGGCGTTTTGACGATCATGACCGTCGTTTTGACAAGATGGAAGACCTGTTAATGCAAATCTACGATAATTTAGAAAATCATGACCAACGTTTTGACAAGATGGACCGACGTTTTGGCAAGATGGAAGACATACTAACCCAGATCTCCAATAAGCTGGCCTAGGAGCCTTATATGGTCCGCCCCGTTTTGCAAGAGCCTGTTTTGTTAATTAGCAAACAAAGATAACTGCAATCATATATACGGCCTATTCATGAGGTCTAACCCTCTGGCCCTGATGGGTATCCGCGCAACCTGGCCTTATCAGTCCGACGGCCTCAAGGGCCAAGACTCCTATCAGGTTTCAGGTTGCCGGTTTTTACCTGTTTGCCATCAACTGTGCATGCTCATCGCAATCTGCGGGGGGTTCCCCTTTGATTAAGCTTATGCTTTACTTTGCCGCTGCCGCCTTTACCTCATTATGCAGCCTTGTAAACTTCATTTCGGGTCATGATGACCCAGACAATCCGAGCCATTTTATTAGCCAGACCAACGGCGGCAACGTTGTGATTGCTGCGCTCATTAAGTTGGCTAACCCATTTTTTACAGCGGTCATCCTTATTTTTGAGGCAGTGGAGTACCGAACGTGCGCCGTGTATCAATAATGTGCGCAGGTATTTATCACCCCGTTTACTGATGCCCAGCAGGACTGACTTACCGCCTGTGGAATGCTGTCTTGGAACTAATCCCAACCATGCGGCAAGGTGTCGACCAGATTTAAAATACGTCGCATCACCAACGGCTGCCTTCAATGCAGTGGCAGTGATGGCTCCGATACCCGGCATAGTCATCATTCGACGACATTCGTCGTCGTTTTCAGCCAGCTCCTGAATTTTCTGGTCATACTGTTGAATACGCTTGTCAAGACTGGCCAACTCTTCTGATAAACCATGTAGCAGCTCACGAGTCAGCGAATGGAGTCCATTTTCAGCATCTTCCAGAATTAGGTGAAATCAGCTTGACAGTATGCCCATAGTTCTTGAATAACCGAGCCAAATAGTGAGCACCACCACAGGCTTCCATAGCGATAATGCATGGCTCCAGATTTGCCACGTACTCCAGAAGGTTCTTCCTGGACAACTTCTTTCTGATGACTTTGCTACCCTGCTCATCAACACCAAACAGGTGAAAGTTGTTCTTGCCAATATCGATACCATGTACTGAAATAGTCATGGGTGGTTCGCTCCGGTTAATCCTGTTTAAATGGTTAACTCCATTTTGGCTCATTTGAAGCCGTTTAGGAGGGGCGGACCATCCCGTTAGACCGAGAATAGACTGCCCTACACGGCAACTGCTCCTGCGTTGCTCTAGCTCCTGCATCCATGCAGTCGTGCGGCGGCAGCAAATTGGTCTGTAAATCCGCTTTTGTTCGTCAAATAGCTCGCTATTCTCCTCACAAAACCGAATTTTCATCCTCAATTTTCTGCCGTCCTCGCTACGGGGTCGCCTAGACGGGCGCTATTCTCGGTCAGGCTCCTAGTGAACTTTTCGAGGGTATGTGAGCAGTACCCCTTGCAGGGTTTGCAGTTTGTACTGGTGTTCACAGTAAAGCCCATGGCCCGGCAACGACCAGTGCACCGACACTTTGCCAGATCGTGAATAGATGTACTCCTGTCAATGATTCCAAAGCCACTGCTTTGACTGGACTGACCAACGTCGAGGGTCAGTTCTACTTTGACTCAGCTGTTTGCACGACAGAGCCTTAATCCTCTGCTTCATCAGCGGATACAACTCCAGTGACCAATGCTTTGGGGGTCATAACCTCTCGTTTTTCCATGACCAGATGATGCAGGGTAAAGCCAAACTGATCCTGCAATACGCAGACTCTGAGGCCAAGCTCTACAGGAGTGCCAGCCTTACCTTTGCTGATCCATTCGGTATGACGTTCGAACAAAGAAAAAACCTTCTCATTATGAGGGATGCTTTCATGGCTCAATACACGACGGACAATCAGCTGACACTGGTAGTCTGAATCTTTTACCCAACGTACCAGTTCTTATTTGTCCAGATATATTGCAATGCCAGGAGCAAGCGGGGAATGTCATCCCTTGATCTGAGATTGAATGTAATGGCAGAGATATCAACCTCGCCAAGCTGCATTTGTGGATTAATGGTCTGGCGCATAAGTTCGGAATGCTTCATCTTTTATCCTGATCAAGTTATGTGCTTAAGGCCAATGGTGGAACTTTATAAAAATATTCTTGTCAAAGTAATGGTAATGACTCGCTGTTGAATCATGGATGAATATTAACGTTAGAGGGATATCTTTATGTTACCTTTGCCACTTGTAAATATTGACAGATCAGGTTCTCAAAGCCTGGCAACTCTCCCCGATCAGGAGACTTTGGCTGATCGTTTAGCCAAAATGTATCTTGGTGACCCTGAACCCATTGGCGAGCCCGACGCAACGCCACTAGCCAAGCGCAAATGCAGCACACCTGTTGCAGATCAGGCTGCTCATTGTTCTCCTGCCAACCGGGAATTACTGGGCGGCAAGGGAATGTTTTTGCAGCGCATGAAAGCAGCTGGTGTATCTGTGCCACCGTTTCAGTGTGTGACAACCCGGGTCACCAATGCGCTGGAACAACACCCTCTGGATAGCCAGCGTCTGGAACCCTATTTCCCCGGGATCGGCGATGAACCGGAGGCGGAGATCAGTCTGGCAAAGATCAGGGAACGCCTCAATGCGTTGCTGCCTTCAGAGCAAACCAGAAGAGAGTGCTGGCTGGCAGGTCTGGCGAAATTTATTGCCAGTGATGACTTTTATGAGCAGGTTAAAGATTCTGAAGCGGCCCGACACATCAGAGATCACGGACTATCAACATCCGGGCCGCTTATTGTCCGCAGTTCCGGCATTAATGAAGACAACTACGGCGATGCCCAGGCAGGCAAATACCTCTCGGAAGTTCAGGGAGATGAGGATATTTTGCGAACCTGTCTTAAGGTTATGGCCTCAGCTTACCGGCCTGAAGTCTGTTCCGAAGGCATACCGCAACCCATGGCGCTGATTATCCAGGAGTGTATTAACTGCCTGCAAGGTGGAGTCGCCACGAGCTTTCAATCCTTTGATGATGATACCCTCAGGGTCGAGTACACACACGGTCAGCCAAGGGGGGTAGTGGCAGGACAGTCCGGTAACACACCCCACCGTATTGATATTTCTCGCAAAGAAGGCGCCGAAAACGTTCAATACTTTCCCGGAAAGATTTCAAGCCACTTCATTCTGCACAAAAACACAGATAATTGCGGCTATTCGGAAATAAGAATTGATGATGGGGATGCGCTATCAGACGACGATGGTCAAAAATTCAGTAATGGCCACATACTCAGTAACGACATAATCTCAAAACTTAAGGACGTGGTGGCAAAGCTGGAAGACCTGTTGCACTGCCCCGTGGATGTAGAGTTTGCTATCGATCATCAGGGGGGGCTGTTCGTGTTGCAGGTGCGCCCTATAACCCAACTCTCTGGCGACATGGTTTTTACCATGCCCATGCCCGAACACAGCCTGGCCAGTGGCGAGGGCATCAGTGAAGGCTATTGCACCGGACCACTCTGGCTGGCTAAAAAACAACAGGCAGGCTTTATGCCAGAGGGAGCCATTCTCGTGGCCCGACATGCTGAAGACTGGATGCTTACGTCCAAATGTCTGGATCGGGCTGGAGGTGTCGTCTTTGCCTCAGGTGCGTTCAATGACCACATGGCCATCCTTATGAGACAGAAAAAAATACCCTTTATGCTGGCCGGCGAAGCGTTTACGACCCTGGCCGAGCGGGATGGCCATCAGGCGACATTGGCCTGCGCCCGCTTCAAAGGTGAGTCCGGAGCCTTCATTGTTGCCGGTGACATGAGCGAAAAACTTGCCAGTCACAGAAGCCTGTCCTCTGCTGTTGCTGATCTGCCGTCAGTAAAAGCCATCCCGTTAAGGGATGATTTGTCCCCCCCTGAAGGCACATTCCGCCAGGTCACCAGCGGTTTTGAATGGCTCACGGATCAAAATGCCCGTTTGTTGGCATTCTTTGCCCCCGGCAGGGGACTGGATTGTTTGGCAAACCCCATAAAACTTAGCATGTCGCCACGACGCTCAGAATTATTGGCAGAGACCAGTGACAAGATCAATCAGCTGATTCATGGGGCCGATGCACTGTTGGAGGGTTACCGGGCCTTCCTGAACCTGGCGGGTGACAAAGATTTACAAAAGGTGCAGCCATTGCTGAATGAATTGCAGCTGCTAATCAACCGCTTCGCGACGCTGAAAGAGACCATCCTATCAGGGTTAAAAACGATCATCCGTTCCCTGCAATCCGATGAAAAAGAGCAGTTATCCACGGGAGCTTTTCGTCAGTGGGTGGCTAACTGCCACCAGCTGCAATTCTCTCTTCAGGCACTTAACCCCAGGGAGACTGAGCAGGTACGGAGTGTTCATGAGCTTATTTTTGCCTTGCATCAGCGTTTTGTGGAGGCATTGGCACCGGTCGCTCTGGCTTCGGGTCAGGGCCGGATATCTACGGAAAACAAGATCACCTATGTCGATTGCACGACTCCGGGTGCAGAAGCACCGCTCTTAAGAACGTGTGACAAAGCATCCATCCAGCGATCAGGGCGCGGAGGGACTGTTCTCAGTATGGATGATGCTTTGATTGTTAACCTGAAGCTTGGCTATCATGTGGCCGTTATTGAGCTATTCAGGGACGCAGAAGGGGGAAAAGGCCATACCCTGCGACTGAAATTCTCCGACAGGTTTGATAAACCTGATGGCAGTGACAATCCCGGTGCTTTAAAACGTATGTGGTTTCTGGTGCAGTTACTGAAAATGATCGGACTGAATAAAGAGGGCGAAACCATGAAGGTTAGTTTTAACGCCATAGCTGGAGACATGATCGTCGAATGTGCCCGTATGGCATCACCTGAAACCATGCAGGAAGGCTTTGAAAAACTGTTGACAGCGTTACGTGCTTCTCGTGATATGGATCTTTACTTGGCGGACAGTGCTATTTTTGAAAGAGATGAAGTAGAACAGTGGAACTTTAACATGCTGGCACAACGCCTCGATAGTGATGCGGTTACTGAAACTGACAGATTCTCCTTTCAACATATCCTGTTCTTGATAGCTGGTGATTTATATAGAGAAGACCGAACAACCCCCGTTTTCTATCATTTATTAAGCCATCACCAACAACAGTTTATTGATCAGTGTCGAGAGTTAGTTTTTTCGGCTCCTGTGGAAGTGCTAATGAGTGATGAGATGGGTGAAAACATCCGCAGGGAATTGTTACATCATCTTTTATTATCACACCCCCAAGAGGTTATTTGGTTTGTTGAAGATGAGTATCCCAATTTGAGAAATGATTACTTTATTATCGACCCGGCTTACAGCTACGAGCTAAGGTTTTCTGTTTCACCGGGTCAGTTGTTTCCGGGTGGTAGAGAAGAGATTAAAAAAAATCTGCTGAAGCATGGGCTTAAATATGCCAGTCGGCGGGTTCGAGATGATAGAGAGCTGGTATTGGCAACGGTTAAAGTGCATCCGGGTGACCTGACATATGCTAGTGAAGAACTGAGGAATGATAGAAAGATCGTTATGTCCGTCGTTACTCAATATGGCATTGGATTGGCATATGCCGGCGAGGAAATGCAGGATGATGATGAAGTTGTAATGACCGCTTTCGCTTCGCATCCGAAAGCTTTTCGTTTTGCAAGTTGGAGAATCAGAAGCGATATAAACATTATTAAAAGGGTGATTGCTGATGATATTAATCGCTTGTCATGGGCCACTGACACGATATTGAGTGATCGCAAGTCTATGCTGGCCTTAATTAAAGATAATGCTCTTGCTGTTAAATATGCCTACAAAGAGCTTCTTCGTGAGAGGGCCTTTATTGAGGTGGCAATCCGGAAAAACGCCGAAGTTCAAAGATACGTGGAGAAGCCTGCGAGTTAAAACTGATCGATTCAGACAAGGTTGGTCAGTGCAAGCTGTGTTGTCGGCTTGTTGTTGTTTTTTTGCGTGTTTTAGCCTGACGGGTGACGGGTGAACTTTATAAAAACATCATTGTCAAAGAAAGAGGCTTATTAATTAGCTGTTAGTGAATAATGGATGAATGTTAATACAAGAAGGATATCTTGATGTTTCCCACTACATTTGATGCTCAAACTCCGAAAGCAAATTCAAATCAGAATACGGTGACTGGAAGTTCATCCAGCAGGGCTGGTAGTTCATCCAAAAAGCATTTTAGTGACCATGGCACCCGTAGTTTTCCAGAGCCAAGGTCGCTAACCATGCGCTCCTGCCGTTCACCTGTTTCAGATCAGGCGGCTGACAGTTTTCCCTGCAGCCGGGAACAAGTTGGCGGCAAGGGAATGTTTTTACAGCGTATGAAGAAAGCCGATCTGCCTGTTCCACCCTTCGAATGTGTGACTGCTCAGGTCATGAATGCGCTTGAACAACAGCCTTTGGATACCCGACTTTTAGACCGCTATTTCCCCGGGATTGTTTATGATCCGGAGGCAGAGACCAGCCTGACGAACATTCGGGAATACCTCAATAGCTTACCACCTTCAGAGCAAACCAAAAGGAACAACTGGCTGGCGGGTCTGGCTGAATTTATTGTCAGTGATGACTATTACGAACAGGTTAAAGATTCTGAAGCGGCCCGGCAAATCAGGGGGCTGCGCCATGAGCTGGACAGACTCTACATATCACAGCCGGTTATTGTCCGCAGTTCTGGCATCAATGAAGATAACTACGGCGATGCCCAGGCGGGCAAATACCTTTCACTGGTTCAGGGAAATGAGGATATTTTGCGTACCTGCCTTAAGGTCATGGCCTCAGGTTACCGGTCTGAAGTCTGTCCCGAAGGCATACCACAACCCATGGCACTGATCATCCAGCAGTGTATTCATTGCCGATGCGGCGGGGTCGCCATGAGCTATAAATCTTTTGATGATGATACCATCAGTGTTGAGTTCACACCCGGTCAACCCAGAGGTGCAGTGGCAGGGCAGTCTGGTAACACGCCTCACCGCATTGATATTAGTCGCAAGGGTCGAAAAAGAGCTGACAGTTATCAATATTTTCCCGGGACTATCTCAAGCCAGTTTACCCTGCACAGCAACAATAACGGTTATTCGGAAAAAAGAATGGATGTTGTCGATGTCCAGGCAAACGACGGCGGGCAGCTAATCAGTGATGAGATGGTATCAAAACTCAGGAAACTGGTGAAAAAGCTGGAAAAACTGTTGTTCTGCCCCGTGGATGTCGAGTTCGCCATCGATCATTGGGATCGCCTGTTCCTGTTGCAGGTACGTCCTGTTACCCGACTCTCTGGCGATATGGTTTTTGCCATGCCCATACCCAAAGAAACCCTGGCCATTGGCGAGGGCATCAGCGAAGGCTTCTGCACCGGACCGCTCTGGCTGGCCAGAAAACCAGAGGCAGTCACTATGCCACAGGGAGCTATTGTCGTGGCCCACCACGCTGAAGACTGGATGCTTGTGCCTGAGTTTCTGAAACGGGTTGGGGGTTTTGTGCTGGCCGAAGCAGGATTCAATGATCATGTAGCAATCCTTATGAAACAGAAAAAAATAACCTTGATGCGGGCTGGTGGCCAATATTCGGCATTGTTCGCTCAGGATGGTCAACAGGCGACGCTGGCCTGCGCCCGTTTTAAAAATAAGCCCGGTGCCTTTATTGTTGCCGGCGACATTGCCGAAACACTGGCCAATTACAGAAGCCTGACTTCAGCTGTTTCTGATGCATTGACAACAAAACCCGTCCCGTCACGGGAGGATTTGTCACCACCTGAAGGCACATTCGACCGGGTCGCCAGCGGTTTTCAATGGCTCACGGATCAAAATGCCCGTCTGTTGGCATTTTTTGCCTCCGGGGGCGGACTGGATTGTCTGGAAAATCCGGTAAAACTAAGTATGTCGCCACAACGATCAGAAATACTGGCAGAGAATAAGTACAACTTAAAACGCCTGCTCTATGGAGCTGAAGTCCTGCTGGAGGGGTACCGGGCCTTCCTGCTGCTATCGGGTGACAGCAGTTCACCCTGGATCAAGCCACTTCTGGCAGAATTACCGCAATTAAACAAGCGCTTCAAGACACTGAAAAAGACCATCCGATCAATGTTGGAAACGATCAGGCTTCCTCTGAAAGCCGATGTTGAAGGGCCGTTATCCACCGTAACTTTTCCTGAGTGGCTGGACGCCTGCCATCAGCTGAAATCCTGTCTGCAGGCACTCAACCCTGAGAAGGCTGAGAAGATTCGGAGTGTCCATGAGCTGATTTTTGCCCTGCATCGGCGCTTTGTAAGTGCACTGGCGAAGGTTACTCTGGCTTCGGGTCAGGGCAGGCAATCCAGTAGCGGGAGCATCAAATATGTTGATTGTGCGGTTTCGGGTAATCCGAATGAAAAGATGCCGCTATTGAAGCCGTCCTGCAAAGTATTAATTGAAAAGTTAGGGTGCTCAGGAACGGTCATCATTGCCGATGGCGTTTTGATTGTTAACCTGAAGCTTGGAAGTCATCTGTGTCTTATCGAGCTATTTGAAAACGCAGAGGGGGGTAAAGGACGGACCTTGCGGCTGAAATTCTCTGACCAGTTTTATAAAGATGATGGTATTGATTCAGCTGCCAAGTTAAAGCGTATGTGGCTTCTGGTGCAGTTACTGAAAGTGCTCGAACTGGATAAAGATGCTGATAGCATGAAGCTGCGTTGCAATGCGGTAGTGGGAGAAATTATCGTCGAATGCACTCGAATGAAAACAACTAAAACTATGCAGGATGCCGTTGAAAAACTGCTCACTGTGTTATGTGGTATGTGTGATTTGGATTGTAAGATGCTGCACATTGACCTTTTTGAAAGCAATCAGTGGAACTTTAGCTTGCTGGCACAAAGGCTTAATGGCGATATTACGGCAGAAGCTGACAGGTTCGCCTTTCAACATTGCCTTTTCGCAATGTATTATAAGAAGCGTATCCACTACACTCCCGATTGTTTCAAGTTATTACCAAGCCACCACCGACAGTTTATTCATTATGCCAAACGGTTTGAAGAATGTCGTGATAAAGAGTCTCGTGATAAAGAGTCTCGTGATAAAGAATCTCGTGATAAAGAGTCTCGTGATAAAGAGTCTCGTGATAAAACTGAGGACAACTTTCGGGAAATATTAATGAGCAATGAAATCACAGAGCAAACCCGAAAGGAACTTTTACATCATCTGTTATACCTGGATGCCCAAAGGACTGCTCCATTGATTGAGGATGTTTATCCCGATTTGAGGCATCAATGCTATGTTCTAAAACCATTCTCCTACGGTTACAGGCTAAGTTTTGATGTTCCACCGGGTCAGTCGCTTGCGGATAATAGAGAAAAGATCACAAAAGCCTTGCTGAAGCATGGACTGCAATATGCCAGCCAACAGCTTCGGAATGATAAAGAACTGATATTAACAATTATTGCAGCACGTCCCAAATGCCTTGAATTTGCCAGTGAGAAACTAAAGAATAGTAAAAAGGTCGTCATGACTGCAATCAACCAACATGGCTTTTATCTGCAATATGCCGGCCCGAAAATTAAAGATAATGAAGAGGTTGTAAAGGCTGCCATCACCGATTATCCAGAGGCTCTCGGGTATGCAAGTGAAAGAATCCGAAGCGATAAAAACATTATTCAAATGGTAATTGATAAGCATATTGACCACTTATATTATGCCAGTGAAAGGGTATTGAATGATCGCAAGTATTTGCTGGATTTAATTGCACATAATTCCCGTGCCTTCATATCTGTTGCGCATAATCTTAAACGTGATATGGATTTTATCAGGTCAGCAATCCACAGGAACCGGGGTGTTGTTAAACACGTAGACGAGGAAAGTTTAGAAAAATACTACAGTAGTGAATTTGCCGGTTCGTAATACAAACAGCAGCCTGAAAAACCAAAGCCCATAGCTATTTGTAAAATCCTCTGAGCCTGATTTTCACCTTTTAAATACTTTGATGAGCCTACAAGAGCTTATTTCATAGCCTGATCAATTTGCTTGCTTCAGGCTGATTGGCGAACTTTATAAAAACATCATTGTTAACGTTAGAGAGGGATATCCTGATGTTACCTGTTATTTCTGAGACGTCAGATCCTCAGAGTCTGACAACGAATCCAAATCATAATACCCGGGCTGGCAGTCCATCCATCGGGGCTGATGATGTGCCCAAAAGGTATCTCGGCCATTCTGATCCCGATGGCATTCCCGACCCGGAGCCACTTATCAGGCGCACCTGTTGTCCAGCTGATTCAGATCAGGCTGCTGACTGTTTTCCCCTTGGCCGGGAAAAAGTTGGGGGTAAGGGGATGTTTCTGCAGCGCATGAAGAAAGCTGATTTGCCTGTTCCACCCTTCAAATGTGTCACTGCGCAAGTCATGAATGCTTTTGATCAACATCCTCTGGACAGGCATCGTTTAGTCCGCTATCTACAGAAGGTTGACCGTGAACCGGAGGCCGGGACCAGCCTGACGAACATCCGGGAATACCTCAATACCCTGCTGCCTTCAGAGCGAACCAAAAGGAATCACTGGCTGGCGGGTTTGGCTGAATTTATTGTCAGTGATGACTATTACGAACAGGTTAAAGATTCTGAAGCGGCCCGGCAAATCAGGGATCTGCGTCGTCAGCTGGACCGATTTTCCATGGCACAGCCGATTATTGTCCGCAGTTCCGGCATCAATGAAGATAACTACGGCGATGCCCAGGCAGGCAAATACCTCTCTTTAGTTCAGGGAGAAGAGGATATTTTGCGAACCTGCCTCAAGGTCATGGCTTCAGGTTACCGGCCTGAAGTTTGTCCCGAAGGCATACCGCAACCCATGGCGTTGATTATCCAAAACTGCGTTGATTGCCAATACGGTGGTGTCGCCATGAGCTTTCAATCTTTTCAGGATGATACCGTCAGGGTTGAGTACACACGGGGTCAACCCAGAGGTGTTGTGGCAGGGCAGTCCGGTAACACACCCCATCGCATTGATATTTATCGTGAGGATTGCAAAGAAGCAGCTGCAGGCTCTCAATACTTTCCCGGTACGATCTCAATTCACTTTATCCTGCAAAAGAACAATAACGGCTATTCGGAAACAAGAATTGATCATGTGGCTGCTCAGTCAGACGACGGTGGACAGAAACTCACTGATGAAATGGTTTCAGATCTCAGGAAGGCGGTGACAGAGCTGGAAAACCTGTTGCTCTGCCCCGTGGATGTGGAGTTTGCCATAGACAAACAGGGTCGCCTGTTCCTGTTGCAGGTGCGCCCCATCACGCAACTCTCTGGCGGCATGGATTTTGCCATGTCCATACCCAAAAAGACACTGGCCATTGGCGAGGGTATCAGCGAAGGCTATTGCACCGGACCACTCTGGCTGGCCAGAAAACAAGAGGCAGGCGCTATGCCAGATAAAGCCATTGTCGTGGCGCAACACACCGAAGACTGGATGCTTGAGTCCGGGTTCCTGATGCGGGCAGGAGGTTTTGTCATTGCAGAAGGAGGATTCAATGATCATGTGGCGATACTCATGAGACAGGAAAAAAAGCCCTTAATGCTGGCCGGTGGGCATTTTGACACCCTGGCTGCCAGGGTTGGCCAGCAGACGACGCTGGCCTGTGGCCGCTTCAAAGGCAAGCCCAGAGCCTTTATTGTTGCCGATGACCTTAGCGAAGAACTGGCCAGTCACAGAAGCCTGTCCTCTGCATTTTCTGATGCACCGTCAACAAAAGCCTTCCCGTCCCGGGAAGCTTTGTCTCCATCTGAAGGCACATTCCGTCAGGTCGCCAGCGGTTTTCAATGGCTCACGGATCAAAATGCCCGGCTGTTGGCACTTTTTGCCCCCGGCAGTGGTCTGGATTATCTGGTAAACCCGATAAAATTGAGTATGTCGCCGCAACGATCAAAGTTACTGGCTGAGACCAGGAATGACGTAAATCGGCTGATTTATGGCGCTGAAGCTCTGTTGGCTGGCTATCAGGCGTTCTTGCAGCTGGCAGGACAACGCGGTTCACCTGAGGTCAGGCAATTACAGGAAGAATGGCTGGAACTGAGCGACCGTTTCGAGGCGTTGAAACAGGCCATCCAGTCCGGCCTGGAGAAAATCATTAAGCCCATGCAAGTGGCTGAAGACGGGCAGCTATCCCCGGGAATGTTTCGTCCGTGGATAGCAGACTGCCATC
Source organism: Endozoicomonas sp. ALD068 (assembly GCF_049310145.1). Lineage (NCBI taxonomy): Bacteria > Pseudomonadati > Pseudomonadota > Gammaproteobacteria > Oceanospirillales > Endozoicomonadaceae > Endozoicomonas > Endozoicomonas sp. ALD068. The sequence continues at coordinate 2,450,870 of NZ_JBLYNU010000004.1, read as the reverse complement.
AGCTAAAATCCTTTCTTCAAGCGCTCAATCCACAAGAGGCTGATCTGGTGCGGAGTGTCCATGAACTGATTTTTGCCCTGCACCAGCGCTTTGTAAAAGCATTGGCACCGGTCACTCTGGCTTCGGGTCAGGGCAGGATATCCGGGGAAAAAAACATCACCTATGTCGATTGTACGACACCGGGTGAAGAGGCACCGCTATTGAGAATTTCCGATAAAGTCTCTATGGAAGAGCTGGAGCTTTCCGGGACCGTCATCAGTATGGATGAAGCCGTGATTGTTAACCTGGAGCTGGGAAGTCATGTGGGCATTATCGAGCTACTGGAACAGGCAGATGGGGGTAAAGGACGAACCTTGCGGCTGACATTCTCAGACAAATTTGATGCAAACTATGACTATGACAGACCCGGCAAGTTCAGGCGTATGTGGTTTCTGGCGCAATTATTGAGAGAGATTGAACTGGATAAAGATGCCGATAACATGAAGCTGAGTTGCAACGCCGTAGCGGGTGAAATGATCGTCGAATGCCCCCGAATGAAATTACGTAAAACCATGCAGTATGCCTTTGCAAAACTGATCATTGTGTTACGTGCTATGTTTGATCTGGATCTTGATTTGAATTCCAGACCCATTTTTGAAGGAGGTCAGTGGGACTTTAACCTGCTTGCACAGCGTCTTAATCGTGATGTTGCGACAGAATCGGATAGATTCGCCTTCCAACATTGCCTTTTCATAATGGCTTATCGGGCTGGGAGCATTTGGTCCGTTACTGCTATGTGCTGCCAGTTTTTAAGCACACACCACCAACAGTTTGCTCATCATGCCCGGCGCTTGGGTATGTGTCGGAGGTCAAAGTTTATCAGGGGGAATCCATGGGACGCTATGAGGGAAAGGTTAATGAAGATCAGTGAGAACACTCGTACGGAGCTCTTACATCATCTTTTATTATTAAATCCCAGAAACGCTACCCGATTGATTGAGCAACTGTACGATTTGGAAAATCAATGCTTTGTTATCAATCCATCTTACAGTTACAGACTGGAGTTTTATGTGCCACCGGGTCAACCGCTTGGGGATCATAAAGAAGAGATTAATAATGCCTTGCTTAAGTACGGACTGAGATACGCCAGCCAACGTGTCCGAAATGATAGAGACTTTGTATTACCCGCTATTTCACGACATCCCGAAGAACTGCAGTTTTTGAGTGCAGAGCTGCGCAATGACAGAGATGTTGTCATGGCCTCTGCCGCAGAGGAGGCAAAAGTTCTGTCCTATGCCAGTAACACAATCCGAAGCGATAAAAGCACTATTGAAAGCTTAATGGCTGTCAATGTTAATGTCTTAAAATATGGCTGCGAGACCTTATTGAGTGATCGCGAGTTCATGCTGGACTTAATTGCAAAGAATTATCAGGCTTTCCAATATGTAGCTCTGGAGCTTAAAACTGATACAGATTTTATCAATGAAGCAACCCTGAGAAACCCCTTACTGGGTAAATGGGTCTGATTCCGGGAATAGGTTCAGATCTATTCTGAAAATGTTGACCTCAACAGCTCGTTATCGTTTTTCCTGTTATCTGCTTCAGACGGACGGGTGAACTTTATCAAAGTCTCATTGTCAAATGTCAGGTAATCGCTTTAAACGTTTGCACTTGAATCATGGATGAATAATATCATTAGAGGGATATCTTGATGTTAAATGCTACTGCTACTGTTGAAATTTCAAATCATCAAAACCTGGCGACCGACCCCAATCAGAATACTGAGGTCAATGAATTGCCTAAGAGGTACTTCAGGGATCTTGATCCCGGTGGCGTTCCCGATCCAAGGTCGCTAACCAAGCGCACCTGCCGTTCACCTGTTTCAGATCAGGCTGCTGACTGTTTTAGCGCCAACAGGGAACAATTTGGGGGTAAGGGCATGTTTTTGCTGCGCATGGTGCAAGCCGGTCTGTCTGTTCCACCCTTCAAATGTGTCACTGCTCAAGTTATGAATGCGCTTGCACAACAGCCTCTGGACCCCCATCGTTTAGCCCGCTATCTCCCCGGGATCGCCCATGGATGGGGCGCAGAGACCAGCCTGACGAACATCCGGGAACATCTCAATACCTTGTCCGCTTCAGAGCAAACCAAAAAGAATAACTGGCTGGCGGGTCTGGCAGAATTTATTGCCAGTGATGACTATTACGAACAGGTTAAAGGTTCTGAAGCGGCGCAACACATCAGGGATCTGCACCAGGAGTTGAACGGATTCTCCCTATCACAGCCCATGATTGTTCGCAGCTCTGGCATCAATGAAGATAACTACGGCGATGCCCAGGCGGGCAAATACCTCTCTGTCGTTCAGGAAGAAGACGATGTTTTAAGCACCTGCCTTAAGGTCATGGCCTCAGCCTACCGGCCTGAAGTCTGTGCCGAAGGAATACCGCAACCCATGGCACTGATCATCCAGCAGTGTATTGACTGCCTGTATGGCGGCGTCGCCATGAGCTTTCAATCCTTTCAGAATGATAACCTCATGGTTGAGTACACATCCGGTCAACCCAGAGGTGTGGTGGCAGGGCAGTCTGGTAATACGCCTCACCGCATTGATATTTCTCGCGAGGGTCGAGAAGGAGCTGACAGTTATCAATACTTTGCCGGGACGATCTCAAGCCAATTTATTCTGCACAAGAACAATAACGGTTATTCGGAAAAAAGAATTGCTGGCGCTGATGTCCAATCAAACGACGGCGGGCAGCGACTCACTGATAAGATGATTTCAAAACTCAGAAATATCGTGACAGAGCTGGAAAACCTGTTGTTCTGCCCCGTGGATGTTGAGTTCGCCATCGATCATTGGGGTCGTCTGTTCATCTTGCAGGTGCGCCCTGTTACCCGACTCTCTGGCGATATGGTTTTTGCCATGTCCATACCCGAAGAGACCCTGGCCATTGGCGAGGGTATCAGCGAAGGCTTCTGTACCGGACCACTCTGGCAGGCCAATAAACAACGCGCAGAATCTATGCCAGAGGGCGCCATTGTCGTGGCCCACCACGCTGAAGACTGGATGCTTGGGTCTGGCTTCCTGAAGCGGGCAGGGGGTTTTGTCCTGGCCGAAGCAGGATGCAATGATCATGTCGCGATAGTCATGAGGCAGAGAAAAATAACCCTGATGCGGGCTGGTGGCCAATATTTGGCCTTGGCCGCTCACCATGGCCAACAGGCGACGCTGGCCTGCGCCCGCTTTAACGGTGAGCCCGGAGCCTTTATTGTTGCCGGTGACATTGCCGGAAAACTGGCCAGTCACAAAAGTCTGGTCTCAGCTGTTTCTGATGCGCTGTTTGCAAAAGTTGCCCCGTCCCGGGAGGATCTGTCCCCACCTGAAGGCACATTCCATCAGGTCGCCAGCGGTTTTCAATGGCTCACGGATCAAAATGCCCGGCTGTTGGCATTTTTTGCTTCTGGCGGTGGACTGGATTATCTGTCAAACCCGGTAAAACTGAGTATGTCGCCACAACGATCAGAGCTACTCACAAAGACTGAGGACAGTGTAAATCGGCTGGTTGATGGGGCTCAAGCAATGCTGGATGGGTATCGGGCCTTCTTGCAGTTGGCAGGTAAATGGCCTTCATCCGAGGTCAAGTCAAGGTGCGATGAATTATCGCAACTGGACAACCGGTTCGAGATGCTGAAAGAGACCATTCAATCAGGGCTAAAGAGTGTCGTTCTGCCACTGCAAGCCGCTGAAAAAGGGCAGTTATCCCCGGGAGTGTTTCGTCAGTGGGTGGCAGACTGCCATCAGCTGCAATACTGTCTTCAGGCATTCAACCTTGATGAGGCTAAACAGATCCGTAGTATCCATGAGCTGATTTTTGCCCTGCATCAGCGTTTCGTAGAGGCATTGGAGCCGGTTACTCGGGATTTGTGTCAGGGCAGGATATCTGAGGGAAATAACATCACCTATGTTGATTGGACGACCCGCAGTCAGGCGACACCGCTATTGAACTCGGCCGGCAAAGCAATGTTGAATAAATTATGGCTTTCAGGGTCTGTTGTCAGTTTGGACGATGCCTTGATTGTTAACCTGTCGCTCTGTCAACATATGAGTGTTATCGAACTACTTGAACACGCAGAGGGGGGTAAAGGACGAACCTTGCGGATGACATTTTCTGACCAGTTTCAGAAACCTGATGGCAGTGATCAACCGGGCAAGTTAAAGCGTATGTGGTTTCTGGCCAAGTTACTGAAAGTGATCGAACTGGATAAAGATTCTGATAGCATGAAGCTCAGTTGCAACGGCGCAGCGGGAAGAATTATCGTTGAATGCCACCGAATGACATCAACGAAAAACATGCAGTATGCCTTTGAAAAATTGCTAACAGTGCTAGGTGCTACTGATCAATTAGATGTTTTTCTGGACAGAGCCATTTTTGAAGAAGATCACTGGTGCTTTAACACACTTGCACAGCGCCTTGATAGCGATGTTGTCACAGAAGCCGATCGATTTGCCTTTGAAGACTGCCTTTTCTCAATTGCCAGAACTTATTTACATAGAGTTCCGCGTTTTTATCATTTATTAAGTAAACAACACCAGCAGTTTATTCGTTGTGTTCAACGCTTGGAAACGTGCATGAGAACATCGGCGGACCATTTTCTGAAAAAGTTAATGAGTGATGAGATCGGTGAGGGCACTCGTATTGAACTCTTACAGCATTTTTTATTGACATATGCTAAAACCGCTATGCCATTTTTTGAGATTATGTATCCTCACTTGAAAGGTCAACATTATGTTATCAAACCATCCTGCGGTACACGTCTGAAGTTTTATGTTCCGCCAGGTCAGCCATCTGGGGGTCACAAAGAAAAGTTCAAAAATGCCCTGCTCAAGCATGGGTTGAAATATGCCAGTCAGGCTGTTCTGAATGATAAAGACCTTGTGTTGCCCGCCATTTTAAAACATCCTGAACAACTGGAATATGTCAGTAAAGAGTTGAGGAATGACAGCGATATTGTCATGGCATCAGTCACTCAGAATGGTTCTCAGCTACAATATGCCAGCCAGAAAGTTAAGGATAATGAGGAAGTGGTAATGGCTGCTGTCAAACAGTATGCCGGAGCCCTGGAGTATGCCAGTGAAAGATTGCGAAGCGATAAAAATATTGTTCGAATAGCCGTTGCTAAAAGTATGTGTTATTTAAGAGGGGCCGGTGAACAGATATTAAATGATCGCGAGTTTTTGCTGGACTTGATTGCAATCGATTCATTTGCTTTCTCAAATATTACTAACAGCCTTCAAAAAGATACTCAGTTTATCAATTTAGCAATCTCCAGAAACCCCGAAGTTCGTCAATACGTCGGGTAATCTGCAAATAAGTACTCAGCCATCCGGAATCGAATATTTCTGGCTTATTGGGCAGGTGCTCTGCAAGGCGCAACGACGGGAACATAGCAAGCTATGTGACCAGAGTTGCAACGCATCACGACTGCATGGATGCAGGAGCTAGGAGCTTGTCCGAGAATAGCGCCCGTATCGAGGACGGCAGAAAATTGAGGATGAAAATTCGGTTTTGTGAGGAGAATAGCGAGCTATTTGACGAACAAAAGCGGATTTTCAGACCAATTTGCTGCCGCCGCAGTAGGGCAGTCTATTCTCGGACAAGCTCCTAGAGCAACGCAGGAGCAGTTGCCGCGAGTGCCTGAACAATAAGTCAGAAAATATGATTTCGTATGGTTGAGTACTTAAGTTCTTTTCAACTCCGGGGACATTGACCGGTGCAAAGGTTGTTACCAGCTCATTACTTTTTTTCTATTGTCAGCTTCAGGCTGTCGGTTGAACTTTATAACAATGTCATTGTCAAAAGAAAGTAATCTATTGAACTTTAGCGATTAAATCATGGATGATTTTAACATGTGAGGGATGTCTTGATGTTACCTGCTACTGCTGAGATGTCAGATTCTAAAAGCCTGACAAGGATTCCAAATCATAATATCCAGGATGGTAGTCCATCCATCGGGACTGATGATTCTCCCAAAAGGTATTTTGGCAATTCTGATCCCGGTGGCGCTCCCAACCCAGCATCGCTCGCCAGGCGCACCTGCCGTCCAGCTGATTCAGGTCAGGCTGCTGACTGTTCCCCCTCCAACCGGGAACAATTTGGGGGCAAGGGAATGTTTTTGCAGCGCATGAAGAAAGCCGGTCTGTCTGTGCCACCGTTCGAGTGTGTTACTGCTCAAGTCATGAATGCTCTTGAACAACACCCTCTGGATAGACTTGACCGCTATCTTCCCGGGATTGACCGCGAACTGAAGGCTGAGACCAGCCTGAAGAACATCCGTGAACACCTCAATGCCTTGCCGCCTTCAGAGCAAAGCAAAAGGGATAAGTGGCTGCAGGGTCTGGCGCAATTTGTGGCCAGTGATGACTATTACGAACAGGTCAAAGATTCTGAAGCGGCCCGGGAGATCAGAGGTCTGCTCCGTCAGCTGGACCGACTCTCCACATCACAGCCGGTTATTGTGCGCAGCTCAGGCATCAACGAAGATAACTACGGCGATTCCCAGGCCGGTAAATACCTCTCGGTAGTGCAGGCAGAAGAGGATATTTTGCGTACCTGCCTTAAGGTCATGGCCTCAGGTTATCGGCCTGAAGTCTGTCCCGAAGTCATACCCCCACCCATGGCGCTGATCATCCAGGAGTGCATTGACTGCCAATATGGTGGGGTCGCCATGAGTTTTCAATCTTTTCAGGATAATACTGTCAGGGCAGAGTTTACACTGGGTCAACCCAGGGGCGTAGTGGCCGGGCAGTCCGGTAACACGCCCCACCGCCTCGATATTTATCGCAAGGGCCACAAAGAAGAAGTTCACAGCTATCAATACTTTCCCGGAACCCTCTCAAGTCACTTTGTCTTGCACAAGAATAATAACGGCTATTCGGAAGTAAGAATTGATCATGTTGATGCTCAATCAGGCGACGGTGGACTGCAACTCACTGATGAAACGGTTTCAGAACTCATGGAGGCGGTGACAAAGCTGGAAGACCTGTTGCTCTGCCCCGTGGATGTGGAGTTTGCCATTGATCGTCAGGGTCGCCTGTTCCTGTTACAGGTACGCCCCGTTACCCGACTCTCTGGCGGCATGGATTTTGCCATGCCTATACCAGAAGAGACCCTGGCCAGTGGTCAGGGCATCAGCGAAGGCTATTGCACCGGTACACTCTGGCTGGCGGAAGAACAAGCGGTAGATTCAATGCCAGAAGGAGCCATTGTCGTGGCCGACCATGCCGAAGATTGGATGCTTGAGCCTGAGTTCCTGAAGCGAGTGAGGGGGGTTGTCTTTGCCAAAGCAGGATTCAATGATCATGTCGCGATCCTCATGAGGCAAGAAAAAATAACCTTAATGCGGGCCGATGATCAGTTTTCGGCATTGGCCGCTCAGAAAGGCCAACAGACGACACTGGCCTGCGCCCGCTTTAACGGTGAGCCCGTAGCCTTTGTTGTTGCCGGTGACCTTACCGAAAAACTGGCCAGCCACAGAAGTTTATCCTCGGCCTTCTCAGATATGCCCCTGGGAAATGCCGTCCCGTCACGGGATGATTTGTCTCCCTCTGAAGACACACTTCGCCAGGTCGCCAACTGTTTTCAGTGGCTGACGGATCAAAACGCCCGCCTGTTGGCATTTTTTGCCTCCGGTGGTGGACTGGATTGCCTGGCCAACCCGATAAAACTGAGCATGTCGCGGCAACGATCAGAGCTACTGGCTGAGACCAGAGAGAACATAAAACGACTGATTTATGGCGCTGAAAAGCTGTTGGAGGTGTACCAGGCATTTCTGCAGCTGGCGGGCAACAGCAGTTCATCCCTGATTGAGACATTGCGAGATGAATTACCGCAACTGAACAAACGCTTTGAGACGCTGAAACAGACCATCCAATCCGGCTTGGAGAATATCATTATGCGAATGCAAGCTGCTGAAGACGGGCAGCTTTCCCCGCTAATGTTTCGTCAGTGGGTGGCAGACTGCCATCAGCTGCAATCCTGTCTTCAAGCGCTCAACTTCGGGAAGGCCGAGCAGGTGCATAGTGTCCATGAACTGATTTTTGCTCTGCATCAGCGCTTTGTAGAGGCTCTGGCAGCGGTCACTTTGGGGTCGGGTCAGGGCAGGCTATCCAAACAAGGGCAAGCCACCTTTGTTGATTGCACCACTCCGGGTAAGTCGGGTGAAAAGGCACCGCTATTGACTCCGTTCGGCAAGGAGTCCATCGGAAAATCAGCGAATAAAGCGACTGTCATCAGTATGAATGATGCCTTGATTGTTAACCTGAAATTAGGAAGTCATGTAGGCCTTGTCGAACTGCTCGAACAGGCAGAGGGGGGTAAAGGACGAACCTTGCGACTGAAATTTTCTGACAAATTTCGTAAGCATCGTGCATCAGGTCTTTATAATCCCGGCAAGTTAAAGCGCATGTGGTTTCTGGCACAGTTACTGAGAGCGATCGAACTGGGAGAAAATACGCAGAGCATGAAGCTGAGCTGCAACGAAGTAGCAGGTGAAATGATCGTCGAATGCTCCCGAATAAAATCACGTCCAGTCCTGCAGGGTGCCTTTGAAAAACTGATCACTGTATTAAACAATACCTATAATCTGGATCAACAATTGTCGGACCTGCCCATCTTTGAAGGAGATCAGTGGGACTTTAACCTGCTGGCACAACGCCTTAATCGTGATATTACCACAGAAGCTGATAGATTCGCTTTTCATCATTGTCTTTTCTCAATGTTTTATGATTGGAAATTATACATTTTTTACAAATGCCTTATTCCCTGCGACCAGTTATTGAACAACCAGCAACAACGACAGTTTATAGATCATTGTCGACGTTTAGGTAAATCAGAGCGCCATCTTGAGAAAGTGTTAATGAGTGATGAGATCGGTGACGACAGCCGCAGGGAACTATTACAGCATCTTTTATTGATACATCCGGAACATGCTGTGCCATTGTTTGCCCATGTGTATCCCCATCTGGAAGGTCAATACTATGTTATCAAACCATCCTTTAATGTCAGACTGGAGTTTGATATTCCTCCGGGTCAGCCAGTTCCGGATGATAAAGAAAAGGTCAGGAATGTCTTACTCTTGCATGGGCTGAAATATGCCAGCCAACGGGTTCGAAGTGACAAAGAGGTTGTGTTACCCACCATTAGAGTTTATCCGGGTGACCTGAAATATGTGAGTACAGAACTGAAAAATGATAAAGAGGTTGTTATGGCCGCAGTCACTCAGAAGGCCAGACAGTTGCAATATACCAGCCCGGAACTTCTTGACAATAAAGAGGTCGTCATGGCCGCAGTCTCTCAGAATGGTCGTATGCTGGAATATGCCAGCGCAACACTTCGGGATGATGAAACGGTGGTCATGGCCGCTGTTGAGACGTTTCCGCAAGCCCTGCGTCATGCCAGTGAAAGATTACGAGGCGATAAAAAAATTATACAATTCGCAAGCTCTGGTGATGTTCGTAGCTTATATTATGCCAGTGAAACCTTACTGAATGATCGAGAGTACATGCTGGGCTTAATTGAGCAGAACTGTCTTGCTTTCGAATTTGCTGCTTCAAGGCTTCAAATGGATTATGACTTTATCAATGCAGCAACCATAAGAAACCCGGCAGTTTTTGAATTCTTCGAAATACCCTGCCAACAAGGTCTGACCGGCTCTGACAGTATTGGCCAGCAGACGGCGTTTTAACCACTTCAGCCGTACGGTTGAACTTTATAAAAACATCAATGTCTATAGAAAGTAGTCAATTAACGTATCAACCGTTGATTCATAGATGAACATAATGAAAGGGATATTTTATGCATTGTGCTACTTCTGAGACATCAGATCCTAAAAACCCGATAACAAATCCAAATCAGAATACCCTGGCTGGCACTCGATCCAATAGGGCTGGTGATTCACCTAAAAGATATTTCGGTGCCCTTGATCCCAGCGGTATTCCCGCCTCGACTTTGCTGGTCAAGCGCATTTGTAGTTCGCCTGTTCCAGGTCAGGCTGCTGACCATTCTTTCTCCGACCGGGAACAATTGGGGGGCAAGGGGATGTTTTTGATGCGCATGAAAAAAGCCGGTCTGTCTGTTCCGCCCTTTGAATGTGTGACAGCCCAGGTCATGAATGCGCTCGAAAAACACCCTCTGGATAGACAGCTGTTAGTCCGCTATCTCCCTGTGAATGTTGATGAACCCGATGCACTGACCAGCCTGACGAATATCCGGGAATACCTTAATACCTTGCCACCTTCAGAGCAAAGCAAAAAGGATGACTGGCTGGCAGGTCTGGCGGAATTTATTGCCAGTGAAGACTATTACCAACAGGTTAAAGACTCTGAAGCGGCGCAAAAAATCAGGGATCTGCGTCGTCAGCTGGACGGGTGCCCCACCTCTCAACCGATTATTATCCGCAGCTCTGGTATTAACGAAGATAACTACGGCGATGCCCAGGCGGGCAAATACCTCTCTGTCGTCCAGAAAGAAGACGATGTTTTAAGTACCTGCCTGAAGGTCATGGCCTCAGCTTACCGGCCTGAAGTCTGTCCAGAAGGCATACCGCAACCCATGGCGCTGATCATCCAGCAGTGCATTGATTGCCAATACGGCGGGGTCGCCATGAGTTTTCGATCTTTTCAGGATGGTACCATCAGGGTTGAGTACACACCCGGTCAACCCAGGGGGGCAGTGGCAGGGCAGTCTGGTAACACACCTCACCGCATTGACATTTCTCGCGTGGAAGGAGCTGACAGTATTCAATACTTTCCGGGTACGATCTCAAGTCACTTTGTCTTGCACAAAAACAACAAGGGTTATTCAGAAACAGCTATTCAGAATGCTGACGCACAAACAGACGACGGCAGGCATAAACTCAGTGATCATTTGGTTACAAAACTCAGCCAGGCGGTGACAGAGCTGGAAAACCTGTTGCTCTGCCCCGTGGATGTCGAGTTTGCCATCGATCATCAGGGTAATTTATTCCTGTTGCAGGTGCGCCCTGTTACCCAGCTCTCGGGCGGTATGGATTTTGTCATGCCCATACCCGAAGAGAGTCTTGCCATTGGCGAGAGCATCAGCGAAGGCTATTGCACAGGGCCAATCTGGCTGGCCAATGAACGACAGGCAGACACTATGCCAAAGGGCGCCATTGTCGTGGCTCAACAGGCTAAAGACTGGATGCTTGAGTCCGGGTTCCTGAAGCGGGCAGGTGGCTTTGTCTTTGCCTATGCCGGATTCAATGATCATGTAGCGATCCTCATGAGACAGCTAAAAGTCACTTTAATGCGGGCCAGTGGCCAGTATTCGGCGTTGGCCGCTCAGGTTGGTGAACAGGCGACGCTGGCCTGTGCCCGCTTCATGGGTAAGCCCGGAGCCTTTATTGTTGCCGGTAACTTTACTGAAAAACTGGCCAGTCACAGCAGCCTGTCCTCAGCTTTTTCTAATGCGCCCCTGAAGGAAGTCAGCCTTTCAAGGGATGAACTGTCCCCTCATAGATGCCAGTTCCGTCAGGTCGCCAGCTGCTTTCACTGGCTCACAGACCAAAATGCCCGTTTGTTGGCATTTTTTGCCTCCGATGGCCGATTGGGTTGTCTGGCAAACCCCATAAAACTGAGCATGTCGCCAGCACGATCGCAACGACTGGCAGAGATCAGGAACGACGTAAACCAGCTGATTCGTGGGGCTGAAGTCATGTTGGAGGGGTATCAGGCGTTCTTGCGGCTGGCTGGTAAAACGGATTCGCCTCTGGTCAACTCGTTGCGGGTTGAATTCCCGCAACTGAGCAGACGATTCCAGGCATTGAAACGGGCCATCGAATCAAAGTTGGAGAGTATCATTTCTGCAATACAAACCGCTGAAGAAGGGCGGCTTTCCCCGGTAATATTTCGTCAGTGGCTGGTAGATTGCAAGGAACTGGAATCCTGTTTGCAAAAACTCAACCCAAAGGAGGCGGAACAGGTCCAAAGTGTCCATGACCTGATTTTTGCCCTGCACCAGCGCTTTGTCGAGGCGCTGGCTCCCGTGACTCTGGGTTCGGGGCAAGGCAGTATATCCAAGAGAAAGGATATCACTTATGTTGATTGTACGACCCCTTGTGAAAGGCCGCCGCTACTGACGCCTTCCGCAGCAGCAGCCATGGAAGAATTTAATTTTACAGCCACTGTCGTCAGTCTGAACGATGCCTTGATTGTTAACCTGAGGCTTGGCAATCATATGAGTGTTATTGAGCTGCTTGAACATGCAGAAGGGGGCAAAGGACGAACCTTGCGGCTTAAATTTGCTGACACCTTTGGTAAAGAATGGGACTTTGCAGTCGGCAAATTAAAGCGTGTGTGGTTTATGGTGCAGTTACTGAAAGAGATAGTACTCGATAATAATACCGATGGCTTAAAGACAAGTATCAATGCCGTAGCCAGTGAAGTTATCATCGAATGTCCCCGAATAAGATCACCTGAAACCCTGCAAAATGCCTTTCAAAAACTAATCATAGTGTTACGTGATATTAAAGATGTGGATATGAATTTGAACGATAAACCCATTTTTGAAGGGGACCAGTGGGACTTTAACTTGCTTGAACAACGGCTTGATCGCGATATTGCGACAGAAGCCGATAGATTCGCCTTTCGACGGTGCCTTTTCTCAATCAGTTATACCTATTTACACAAAGTTACTCTTTGCTACCCGTTATTAAGCAAGCAATACCAACAGTTTATTGATGATGTTCAACGTTTATCCCGGTGCGCGATAAAATCAAAGGACGATCTTCAGGCGCTTTTAATGAGTGATGAGCGCAGTGATAACAACCGCAGGGAACTGTTGCAGCATTTTTTATTCAGAAATCCTGAAGCAGCTATGCCATTTTTTGACATTATGTATCCTCAATTGAAAGGTCAATATTATGTTATCAAGCCCTCCTTCAGTGAGCGTCTGGCGTTTTATGTGCCACCGGGTTTGCCGGTTGGGGATCACAAAGAAAAGATTGCGAATGCCATACGAATGCATGGGCTGGAATATGCCAGCCAAGCGGTTCGAAATGATAGAAAGTTTTATACTCACTATCTCTGAAGATCCCAAAGAACGCCAATATGTGAGTGAAGAGCCCAAGAATGGCAGCTATGTCGTCATGACAACATTCACTCAAGTCACTTCATTATGACTTGAAGCTGGGCTATTAAACAGCAGATGAGGGATCAAAGTCAGCCCCGGAATACGTAAACTGTGTCGTTTTTCGGGCTAAAAACCTGTTTTTTAAAATTAATGGGTATTTCAAAACATTCCTTTGATTACCTAAAATGAGCGTGGTCAAGCTCCGGTCGTCTTTCGAACGCCAAATCAGATTTTCAGCGGTGGTTTCTCCCAAACTGTCTGCCGCCTCTTTCCCATAATACGCCTCCTGCTGATATTCCAATGACTTTTGAAGGTTTATCAATGAGTCATCCCAGGCCTCATGTTTTTTACTCGAAGATTATTCTGGCTTTTGCCGTTGTTTCTGTGATTTCCGGGTGGGTTTTGGGAGATGATAGCGGCGGCAGCCGCTTTGACCCCAAGGAATGGCCCCCCCATAAAACCAAAGTTGTAGAGTGGGTAGAATCCATCCCAAAAGATAGTACCGTTACCATAGGTCCCGCTGATCCATCCAAACCCGACGGGATAAATTACATAAAAATGGTGAATGGAACATTAAACATCGAAGGTTCTCTGACGAGCGAATTACCCAGTGGCAATAAAGTGCAGGCCGGGGTTCATATGATCGTCAGCGCTGTAGGCATGAATAATAGAGTCACTAACAAAGGCATACTCAGCAGTGCACGGGAGAAGAAGGGTTACGCTGCAGACGTCGTCATGGCCCTGACCAAATATGGGGATACTATCAGCAACGAGGGCATAGTCACTATTCAGGGGATAAAGAGACGAACTGCACCCACAGCCTTTCAGGCTGCGCACAAAGCTTCTGAGGCCGCTAATGAGATAAATGGAACCTTTAATATTTTAAGCGCTCCCGCAATGGGCTTTCTCATTATCAACGGTTTGGGTACAAACAGTGGCACTCTTAACTTGTCTAGCCAGTCCTCAAGCGACCAACCGTCCTATGGAATGAAAGCCAGAAATCAAAATGTCCACGACTTCGGAGTAGAACAGGGTAATGCAGAAGTTCGCAATAGAGGTACCCTCAACGTTAATGGCAAAAACAATTATGGTATGGCTGCAACCGCCGATGCCAGTAACCCTCCCCCGGTCGGTTACTCCTCCACCGCTGCCAACTGGGCCACTATCAACGTTTCTGGCGACGATAGTGTTGGTATGAGCACAGACACACATCGAGCTAAAGTAGACAACAGTGGTGATATTTTTACCAAAGATAATGCCATTGGCATCAAAATCTCAGGCAATGGTCAGTTAGTGAATGCGGGAACCATAAGAGGTACTGGCACCGGATTGCTTTATTCTGGTAATTTTCCAAGAGGCCTTAGCATTAAACCCGGATACGTCATTGAGGGGTCGCCTGCCATTAAAATGGAGCAGGCAAGTCAATCCCCTCTGTATTTGCACGGAGGATTCATAACAGGAAACATCGAGAGTGCTAGTGGCGAAGACAACACTCTTTATATTGCTCTTCCTGAAGAAGTTCCGGGTAAAAATACGACATTATCCATAAAGGGCAATATTTCCGGCTTTTCCACCATTAAGATTTCCGGATCAGGCTGGAGCCTGAGTGGCTGGATTTCAGAGGCGACAAGGTTTGATACATCCAGTCAAATCAATAGCTTGTTTGTGAGCGATACAATAGCATCCTCCCATGAAGTCCCTGACGCTTCCTTAAGGTTTGCTACTACAAGTGAGAGCCAGAACAAACTGGACATAAATACTGAAGGGGGAGGGAAGGTAGAGAGTCTGAACCTTTTCGGTAGCGCTCAGCTTAATCATTTACCGGAGCTAAAACATATAGCTGTTTACCATTCCGGGAACTGGTCAGTCTCGCCTGTTGCACCTTTGCCTGACCTGCTCACCATTACAGCAGGTTCAGGAGGTCAGATTGAAGAGATAACTACTAAACGTCCCTCGAACAAATCCAAATCACTCTATTTGTCGTTCAGCCAATCAACTTTGGTTGCTCGTGATCTGGTTGTTCATAGCTTGCCTGAGAGCATCATCAAGACGATTGATCTATCGTCAAAAGACGACCGAAAACCTCTATTGTTGTTTCTGGAAGGGGGGGAAACAGGAACCATCAAGGGCCGTTCTGACCTAAATGATAAATTTGTACTGAATAAGGGGTCAGTAACAGAAGCGGTCAATGATATCTCTACCATCACGGTAACAAGTGACAATGCTGACGCCTGGTCAGCGACAGGGCCAGTGTACAACCCCAATTCCATAAATATAAATGACGGTGCGCAGATCAACAGCATCAATACCCACTCCAGCCGTGGCAGTGACCGTGGCGCTTTAAGTCTGGCATTTAACCGCAGCTATACCAACAACGACTTCATTAAAGTGGATAATCAGGGGAAATTAGGGAGTCTGGACTTCTCGAGTGACGCTGAACGTCCCAGGCTGTGGTTTCTGCAACAAGGTCAAACAGCAGCCATCAAAGGTCGTTCCGATAAACAAGATGAACTTGAACTGAAGACGGGTTCAGTGAAAGGAACGGTTGATAATATCCATACCGTCAGGGTAACAGGTAGGGAGTGGACGGTTCTGAATTGGCTTACCGGCACACAGAAAGTGGATCTGCAAAGCCCTGTTCATCAGATTCGTATTGCCGACAAGAAAGAACAGGGAACCTTGCCAGGCAGCACTCTGGGCCTGGTCAACAGCAACAGTCCAATCAGTATCACCAGCCATGCTGATCAACAATCGGATCTGTGGTTGCGAGGTAAAGCTCAGATCAGCGATCTTCATGGAGTCAGGAATATTCTGCTGGACAGTGCTGACGTTTGGTCAGTGACAGGATCAGTCCCCAACCCTGACTCCATAACCATAACTCCCTATGCCAAGGTCAGCAGCATCAATACCCGCTCCAGTCACGGCGATAATACGTTATCCCTGACATTTAACGGCACCTACACTGACGATAACTTTTTTAAAGTAGATAACCGCGGAACACTGGAGAGACTGGACTTTTCGAACGGCGCTAAACGACCACCTCTACAGCTCTCTCTGAAAGGGGGTGAGATGGGAGTAATCAAGGGTCATCCTGATCGGGATGATCAACTTATACTGAACACCGGCTCAGTAACAGGCGAAGTTAATAATATCCGTACCATCAATGTGACGGGTAAAGCATGGACGTTTCTGAACTGGGCCGTCGGCACACGACAAGTGATCCTGGAAAGCCCTGTTCATCAGATCCGGGTTTCCGACAAGAAACAACAGGAAGTCGTGCCAGGCGCCACTCTGAACCTGATCACCAGCAACAGTCCAGTCAGTATTACCAGTCATGCTGATCAACAAACGGATCTATGGTTGCGGGGAAAAGCCAACATCAGCGATCTTAAGGGTGTCCGAAATATCCTGCTTGACAGTGCTGAAGACTGGTCGGTGAATGGCTCAGTTTACAACTCCAATGCTATCACCATAAGCCCTGAAGCACAGGTCAGCAGTATCAATACCCACTCCACCCACTTAAACAGGGGAAACTCGGATAAAACCTTAACCCTGTTATTTAACGGCACCTACAAAGACGACAATGTCTTTAAAGTAGATAATAGTGGAACACTGGGAAGCCTGGACTTTTCCAGTAACGCTAACCGCCCTCCATTGCAGTTTTCTCTGAAAGGAGGTGAAGTAAAAGAAATCAAGGGTCGTTCTGATAAAAATGATGAACTGATACTTGACAAGGGTTCGTTGACAGAAGCGGTTAATGATATTCATACCATCAGGGTAACAGGTCGGGAATGGACTTTTCTGAATTGGGCCACCGGCACACACAAAGTGGATCTGCACAGCCTTATTCAGCGGATCCGTGTTTCAGACCAGAGAGAGCAGACAGACGAGGAATGGAAAAAAGGGTTGCCAGCAGCGACTCTGGGCATCATCACCCGTAGCAATCCAGTCAGTATCACCAGTCATGCCGATAAACAAACCGATCTATGGTTACAAGGTGAGGCCCGGATCACCGATCTTGAAGGAGCCCGGGGTATCTGGCTGGACAGCGCTAAAGACTGGTCGGTGACGGGGCAAGTACTAAACCCTGACTCCATAACCATAAGACCGGGTGCACAGGTCAAGAATATCAGTACCCACTCCGGATTCGGGACTCAATCTCTGGCTCTGGTGTTTAAAAGTATTGATGCCGACGACGACTTTAAAGTGGATAACTATGGAACACTGGAGAGTCTGGACTTGTCAGCTCATGCTCAGCGCCCTTCTTTAAAGCTCTCTCAGAAAGGCGGTGAAATAGTTAAAGAAATCAAAGGTCGCTCTGATAAAAATGATGAACTGATACTGGACTCCGGCTCAGTAAAAAGAGCGGTTGATAGCATCCATACCATCAGGGTAACAGGTAAAAAATGGGATTTTCTGGACTGGGCCACAAATACACGACAAGTGACTCTGGAAAGCCCCATTCATCAGATCCGTGTTTACGACAAAAAAGATCAGGAAACAGTTCCAGAAGAGACCCTGAGCATCATCAGTGATAAGAATCATCCAGTCATTATTACCAGTCATGCCGATAAACAGGCAGATCTATGGCTGAAAGGTGAAGCCCAGATCAGAAAGCTTCAAGGAGCCAGACACATCCTGCTGGACAGTGCAGATGCCTGGTCGGTGTCAGGGCAAGTCAACAACCCCAGTTCCATAACCATAAGTCCTGATGCCCGGGTCAGCAGCATCAATACTCGTTCCACCTATGGCAATAAAACCTTAGCTGTGGCATTTAACGGCACCTTTAGCAACAACGATTTTTTTAAAGTGGATAACCATGGAACACTGGCAAGCCTGGACTTTTCCAGCGACGCCCACCGCCCTTCACTGCAATTTATCCAATCCGGTGGAGCTGCTGACCTTGTAAAAGCACGCCCTGGAATGAACGACACTCTTGTAATGGTCGCAGGCACTATCAGGGAACAGAGCGGCTTTGACAACCTGATCGTGCAGGGAGATACATGGGGCTATTTGAGAATGGATAATCTTGACCTTGTGAACCTTGTTAAAGGCGCTGTCGTTAACAGAATCACGGATGACCCAAAG
The DNA here is from genome assembly GCF_049310145.1 of Endozoicomonas sp. ALD068. Taxonomy (NCBI): domain Bacteria; kingdom Pseudomonadati; phylum Pseudomonadota; class Gammaproteobacteria; order Oceanospirillales; family Endozoicomonadaceae; genus Endozoicomonas; species Endozoicomonas sp. ALD068. The sequence goes on along the minus strand of NZ_JBLYNU010000004.1, from coordinate 2,432,655 downwards.
GTTGAAAAAGGAACTGATCGTCTGGTATTAGGCTTTAAAAAGTCTTTATTTAATCGGTCAGCCTTTGCTATCAATAATGAAGGCGGTGAAATCCATGAAATCGATCTCTCAGGGCCAGACTCCGCACGTCCGAAACTCTTTCTGAACCATCTCGATGGCATCACCGAAAACATTAAAGGTCAACAAGGCCACGGCGATAGTCTGTTTCTCAGCGGTGGCAAGATCACTGGATCGGTCAGTGGCATAGATGATGTCTCGATCACAGGCAAACAATGGGAAACCATTGCAATACAGAACCCATTAAGCATCACGGTGACTGAAGACGGTACAGCCAGACTGATAACGACCAGAGACGCAGGCCCTGCTGGCGGTGCTTTAACATTACCTCTTAAATTCACTAAGTCAGCGGTACTTTTCAAGAAAGTACCATTAAACACCCGTGGCACAATAAAGGAGATGAAGTTTGATGACACCGGTCACCGCCCACCCATCAACATTGTCCTTAAGGCTGGCACCATTGGCAGCATCCGGAGCCTACCGGGTAAAGGTGACAGTCTGGATGTTCAGAACAGTACCGTAGAGGGCGACATTATCGGGCTGGACTCCCTGACCTTCAGTGGTCCGGAGGCTCAATTCGGCGGTCAGCTGATTGAGACTATGGGAACAGTGAGCATTTCAGGCAAACTGACCCTGACCTCAAACCTGAAATTGTCTGTCACTCCCGTCAAATTTTTACAATCTGTTTCAGAAGCTGAATCTGATACCTCAACCGCCTTGGCCAAGACAACTGTCCATATTAACAAAGGCGGTACTTTATACCCGAAGGCACCTTCTGCAGCTCTGTCGTCCAGACGTGACAGTGCCTTGGAAGTGGCAGGTCTTTATAAGCAAGAGGGCACACTGGTAGTGACTCTGGATGAACTGCGTGACCTGAAAGCACCTTACATCAAAGCCAGCAGAATTGAAGTCGGCCCTGAAGCCGGTGTTTTACTGAATAATCAACCGGATATCGGTGAGAGCACCGAATATCTTTTGATGCAATCAAGCGACTGCGACATTAAAACAATGCCCTCCCTGGTAACGACTTCATTCACTCCTCACACCCTTTACTACCTTCGCCTGACGGCCAGACAGCTGTTCCTTGTCAGCTACCATGTAGCGACATTTGTTGCGGATCTTGCCAGATCCGGCGGTGCCAACGATTCAGCCTTGAAAGCGATTGAGATAGCACTGACTACCCGTCAATCAAACGACAGTGAACCATTGAATAACTGGATCCTGAGTCAGGTCAAGATGATCAATAACAACACTGCCGAAGTCGCCAAAATTGTCAACCAGATGACTCCGGACCTGTCCGGTGCGTCCATAAGTTCTGCCAACGCTTCGATCAGACAGGCCCGTACTGCAGTTGGCGCCCGACAGACTGGCCTTCGCAACGGTATTGCTGCGGGTGATATGGTTGCCTCCGGTAATGTCTGGATGCAGTATGCCAACACGGATGCCAGGCAGGATAAAAAGGACGGGTACAACGGCTATGAAGCCAAAACCCACGGCTTCACAATGGGTGTTGACTCTGATCTGAATGAACGCATGACGTTAGGTGTCGCCTATACCTACTCAAAGGGTGATGTTAACGGGACCGATGGCTCAAGCAGCAGGATTGATACCGAAGGGCATACCTTCAGCGTCTATTCGAGCTTTGCGCAGGGCTCCGTGTTTGTCGATGGCCGTATAGGTTACAGCTGGAGTAATAATGATGGTAAACGTAACGTTGTCGGCAATGAGATCAAGGCCAAACATGATCTCAATTCGTGGGATGTTGGTCTTCTGACTGGCTATAAAATGCCATTGGGTCAGTCAGGAGAATGGCACTGGTTGCCACAACTGGCCTTCAACTATGCCAGCATCAAGCCAGACGACTACCGGGAGACAAGCGTTAACGATTGGTCAGATATCCTGCGGTTTGCAAGAGTCAAAAGCGACACTTACGAGATACTGGAACTGGGCGCTGGTCTGAAACTGTCGGGCGATATCACCACAGCCAGTATGACCGTCAAACCTGAAGTCAGCCTGATGGCCTTCCACGATTTCAAGGATGACCCGGTGAGCATGACCGCGCAATTTGCCCAGGGTGGCAATGCTTTTCTGATGAGCGGGGCCAAACGTGAACAAAGCCGTTACCAGTTCGATGCAGTGATTAATATGGAGAGCCACAGCAACCTGGCCTTTACCATCAGCTATCACTATGACTGGATGGACAGCTTCAAGGCCTATGGTTTTATTGCCAGAGTCAGCTACGGGTTCTGAGTAAGCCGTCAATTTTTCACCGGAAAGAGCGTAAAACCCTGTACTTTTAGAGGGTGTTGCAAAACTTCAACAACTACTCAGGTTCGGCTTATGCGTTTTGTTCTCAACCTCTGGAGAAAGGGCTTTGATGAGAATATTCATCTGATGGCTGGTCAATGTCGAAATGGCATCAAGAAATGCCTTGATGAGATCATATTGCATAATTGCATACCTGAAAGTAGGAGGCTGCTGCATCATAGTTCAAACAACAGGTAAGGCTAATTTAGCCTTTTTTACTTGTGGCGCATAAATTTCCCGACCCGTGAACAGGACTTCCTCCTGATCAGCGGTAAAACTACGACACCTGAGAAATGTGAACTGGTGGAAGTAGCTTAACCTGGTGTTCATTACAGCTCGGTATTGGGCTCGTCATCCTTGTCTTTCCTTTTCGGCCATTTCAGGATCTCTTTCACATCATCTTGTGTGAGCGATCTTATGTCATTACGCATGGACGAGAAAGAGTGATAAAGCGCCATATTGAAATCGTCCCTGGCTTCCCGGTCCTGCAAGTCTTGTGAAAAGCCGCGAAACAACTTCTTACTGAACCTGCCATCTTTGTCGTTCAGTGTCTGCCAACAGAGCATCATCGCTCTCATGGCTTCAAAGCTGAACTGAGTATCATTATTTCTTGAGGTAGCACAATTGCATGCTCCTCCACAGTTACAGTTTTCCGGGAATTCCGCAAAATGTGCGGGGGGTTGGTTAGCTCTGGCTGCAGCATCATAATTATCGATGGAGAATGTCAGGGTATAAAAATTGGAGTTAACTGAAATCGCTAATATCTGAATGTTATTGTTGGGTAATTTCCTAAGGTGGTATTGAACGACAGTTCCTTTTTGAAAGTATAATGATAAAAAATTTGATGGTTGCAGGTTTGCACTATCATCTTCACTGGTTTTCTCATGCACAATAATATTGGCAGGTCTGACTGTATTGAATAACTCAGGTATTATCAAATTAAACGTACCGTAGGACGTAGAGTTTAGTAGATGCTCTATTATCCATTGTCGTGTTTCTGGATTATTCAGGAAAAGGTCAAATATAAGGTTATTATCGTCTATAGCTTTTGTGCTTGACGATAAAAGCGTTTGAGCATTATCGGTCTCATCTGTAGGAGATCGAGATACAGATATAGAGCGACTATCGATACTTACATGTTCTGGTAAAGTGGTTGGCGTTGCTGCTTCAAGCGCGTTCACCTTTTCTTCGCTATTTAGTAAGTTTTGAAAAAGCATCCTGCTAGTCCAGATAAAAGGCATAGCAAAAAAGCTTAATATATGGGCAAATTTACGTGCTGTTGTTTTCGTTTCACTTCTTAGTGTGTAACGAGTGTGTAAGCGATGCTGAAGGTTATGTTGGCCATTTCCTAATAAGCTACTAAAAAAAGCTGGCACACGATTGGCCGTGTTATGTTGATTAAGCTCTATATTAGCGGAAGAGGTCAGGTCATAATTGACAAAACGATCCCCGGAAATATAACTAAAAAAGCTAGTGGGGTTATTCAAATAGCTATTTATTGTTCTCCCATTGTGACTGAAATTAGCGGATGATGTGGCTGTACCATCAAGTACTAATTGACCTAAACGCTCCAGTTTCCATGTAAAGTGCAGGTCATTTGAATTTGAATAAGATGATAGCAAGCAGAGACAGAGTAAAATGATTAATCTTATGTCTATTTTCATCGTTAATTACCTGTTTTTTACTAATATCAATTTTCGGTGAATGATTGAGAGTAGCACACACAGTTTATATGACTGTTTTTTTTGAGGATTCTGACACCTGATGTTCATTTTGATTGCTCTAGACCAAAAAATACACGATCACTCATGTTGTCACTCTGATAATCTGAGTCATCTGTATCGTTATTGCTTGAATCCAGCCTTAAAGATAATGATGATTTTATCGAGGCCACAATAAAAAGAAACCCCGAGGTTTCTGAATACTTCGAATAATCTGCGAATAAGGTTTGATCTATTCAGACAATGTCATCCGGTGCAAACCCTGTTGTTGTTTTTCTTATTGCGTACTTCAGGCTGATGAGGGAACTTTGTAAAAATTCTGCTGTCAAAAGAAACTAATTAATTGATGCACTAGGAGCCTGACCGAGAATAGACTGCCCTACTGCGGCGGCAGCAAATTGGTCTGAAAATCCGCTTTTGTTCGTCAAATAGCTCGCTATTCTCCTCACAAAACCGAATTTTCATCCTCAATTTTCTGCCGTCCTCGCTACGGGCGCTATTCTCGGTCAGGCTCCTAGTAATGGGATGGATAATAACATGAGAGGGATTTCTTGGTGATAACTGCTGCTTTAGTTGATAAATCAGATCTTTACAGCCGGACAACGAATCCGGATCAGGATGCCGTGACTGCCAGTCCATCCATTGGGGTTAATGGTTCACCCAAAGGGTATTTGGCTGGTCATAATACCACTGTCGTTCCCGATCCAAAGTCACTAACCGAGGGCAACTGCGGTTCACCTGCTTCAGATCAGGCTGCTGATTGTTTTTCCGGCAACCGGGAACAATTTGGGGGCAAGGGGATGTTTTTGCAGCGCATGAAAGAAGCCAGTCTGTCTAAAACAGAAGGGATGACTGGCTGGCGGGTCTGGCGAAATTGATTGCCAGTGATGACTATTACGAACAGGTTAAAGATTCTGAAGCGGCCCGAAAAATCCGGGGGCTGCACCGTCAGGTGGACAGACTCTCTGGATCACAGCCCGTGATTATCCGCAGTTCCGGTATCAACGAAGATAACTACGGCGATGCCCAGGCAGGCAAATACCTCTCTGTCATTCAGGCAGGAGGCGATGTTTTCAGAACCTGTCTTAAGGTCATGGCCTCAGGTTACCGGCCTGAAGTCTGTCCCCAAGGCATACCGCAACCCATGGCGCTGATCATCCAACAGTGTATTGATTGTCGATATGGTGGAGTCGTTATGAGCTTTCAATCCTTTCAGGATGATACCGTCAGGATTGAGTACACACTGGGTCAGCCCAGAGGCGCAGCAGTAGCAGGACAGTCCGGTAACACGCCCCACCGTATCGATATTTGTCGCAGGGAAGGCGCTGAAAACTTTCAATACTTTCCCGGCAAGGTGTCAAGTTACTTTGTCCTGCACAAAAACAATAACGGCTATTCGGAAACTTTCGAGGTTCGGTCATTGCGGGATGAAATACTGACATTGAGCAACCGGTTCGAGGCGCTGAAAAAGACCATCCGATCCGGGTTAGAGACTATCATCCTGCTTCTTGATAATGGTAAAAACAGGCAGATAACATTTCATCAATGGCTGACTGCCTGTCAGCAACTGAAATCCTCTTTGCAAGCACTGAATCCTAAAGAGGTTGAGCAGGTCCGGAGTGTTCATGAGCTGATTTTTGCCTTGCACCGGCGCTTTGTATATGCACTGGCACCGATCAGTCAGCATTCCGGTCAGGGCGAGCTATCAAAAGAAAAGAAAATTACCTACCTTGATTACACAACTCAGCGCAACCCGGGAGAAAAGGCGCCGCTATTGAGGCCGTCCTCGAAGCCATTAATCGAAAAGCTTAATTGTTATGGGACTGTGGTCATTATGGATGATGTCTTGATTGTTAACCTGAAGCTTGGAAGTCATGTGTGCCTTATTGATCTGCTTGAATACGCAGAGGGAGGCAAAGAACGAACCTTACGGCTGAAATTCTCTGACCAGTTTTATAAAGATGATGGTGTTGGTAAAACCGCCAAGTTAAAGCGTATGTGGCTTCTGGTGCAGTTATTGAAAGTGCTCCAACTGGATGAAAATGCTGATAGCATGAAGTTGAATTGCAATGCAGTAGCCGGAGGCATTACCGTCGAATGCACGCGAATGAAATCAACTAAAAACATGCAGGATGCCTTTGAAAAACTGATCATTGCGTTACGTGATATGCGTAATGTAGATTGTAAAATGCAGTACATTAAGGTTTTTGAAGGAGATCAGTGGAGCTTTAGCTTGCTTGCACAACGCCTGACTGGCGATGTTGCGGCAGAAGCTGACAGGTTCGCCTTTCAACATTGCCTTTTCGCAATGTATTATGAGCAGCATTTCACCTGCAGTCCTGATTATTTGCTTTTATTACCCGAACACTACCAGCAATTTATTAATTATGCCCAACGGTTTGCAGAGTGTCGTGATAAATCGTGTCGTGATAAATCGTGTCGTGATAAATCGTGTCGTGATAAATCGGAGGACGACTATCGGCAAATATTAATAAGCAATGAGATCACTGAAGAAACCCGCAGGGAATTTTTACATCATTTGTTATTCCTGGATGCCAAAAGAACGGCTCCATTGGTTGAGGATGTTTACCCCGATTTGAGAGATAAATACTATGTTATAAAACCATCATCCTACAGTTACAGACCAAGTTTTGAAATCCCTCCGGATCTGTGGCTTTCTGATGATAAAGAAATTTTCAAAAAACCTTGCTGATGCACGGACTGCAATATGGCAGTCAACGGGTCAGGAATGATAAAGACCTGGTATTACCAATCATTGCAGAGCGTCAAGAAAACCTTGAGTTTGCTGGTGAAAAAATGAAGAATGATAAAGAGGTTGTCATGACTGCAATCAAAAAGCACGGCAATTGGCTGCAATATGTCAGCCCGGAAATACGGGATGATGAAAATATTGTAAAGGCCGCTATCGCCAGTTATCCAACCGCGCTGAGATATGCAAGTGAAAGAATCCGAAGTGATAAAGACATTATAAAAATAGTTATCGATAATGATATTGTTTACTTACGATGTGCCAGTACAAAGGTACTGAGTGATCGCGAGTATTTGCTGAACTTGATTGAACGTGATCATCATGTTTTCGACTATGCTGCTGATGAACTTAGATACGATAAGGATTTTATCAGGTCAGCAATCTTCAGGAACCCGGATGTTGTTGAATATGTCTCCCAGACGACTTTAAGTCCGATACGACTTTAAGAATGTGCTTCAGTACTGAGAGTGCAAGTCAGCACTTTGCGCTGTCAGCGGGACGAACTCTCCAGGACACTGTCGGTTATTGTCCGCAATTCCGGCATCCGCTGTTCGATAATGCGCTAGAATGCACAAGCAAAGCATCAGGGGTTGTTATACATCCGGTCAATTCTTCGGCGGCAACCATGTTCTCTCGGAGGTTCGGATCATGTTATGGCAGTGGGTCTTCTGGCTCAGTCTGGCAGGCACTTTGGTTATTGGTGCGATTCTGTTTCGGGATCTGGGTGATATCAGTCAGTCGTTCATCAGGGTTAAGCGAGAAAACATCCTTCGTGCGATTCGCCAGGAGCGTCGCCTCATGGCGATCGGCCTTGGTCTGGCGTTGCTGATGGCCCTGTGTCATCTGACGTATGATGCCGGCAGCGGCTGGACCTTCTGGTCAGCGGCAGCACTGGTGACATTGTTCTATGGCTTTCCCTATGTCTGGATTCACATAGGCCTGCGCAATCAGCAAGGCACTGCAAGCTATTACTCCATCGACAAGGCTCGCAACTTTATCAATCCCTCCACCAGTATGCTGGTGATCGAGAACAATGGCGAAGCGGCTGCGCATAGTGATTACGACTTGAGTCGGCCGCACCTGGCCAGCAGTGCCAGAGGTCTTGGTGGCGAGAAGCGCTTGATCATGACTTATTGCGCACTGGCAAATCTGGGTTTGGGCTTCAAGGCCGAAATGGATGGCCGTCCTATCGATTTAGACGTGCTGGCACAGCATGGTAATAACCTGGTGATGCGTGACAAACAAACCCGTGAGCCGATTCAGCATATTTTCGGTCAGCGCGTTTGCGACTTGTCTGCAAACAGTCATGGACGGCCCGACAGACATTCGACCTGCGAGCGCCAGGGCATGCCGCTTTGGCCAACGTTTCGCATGAGTTTTCGCGCCTTTGAAAAGGCCTATCCAAATGGGCGTGTGTTTCTGAACAAGCCGGTGTCTAATCCGTTTCTGCGTTTGCTGGATGCCGGTATCGACTCGATCTTTGCTGTCTTGCTCGGTCGGCATGCTCGTGAGAACACGCCTGTTATCGATAATATGACCCATTATGATGATCGGCTCCCTAACAAGACGTATATATGGGGTATCGCGCTAAATGGTGATGCAGTGGCCTATACAGAGGACTTTGTGTTTGAGCAGGATAATGTCATCAACGTGACGATTGGCGGTCGAGCGGTAGTCATTGCATACGATTCTAAACTGGAAAGTCTTGGGGCCTGGTACAACGACAGCGGTCAGTCTGTCACCCGTATCGACTTCAATGGCCGATCGGATCGTGGCCGATTGATGCGGATTGAAGCCCTGCGGCCCGGCATGTTTTGGCATGTTTGGGTGGAGTTTTTTCCAGCCACCGACATCAATCGTCTCGACAAGGTATCGTGGCAAACTTAAGGCTGAAGAGTGAACTTTATAAAAACAGTACTGTCAAAAGAAAGTAATTTATTGATGCACTAGGAGGCTCCTAGAGAGCCATTAATGATTACTCCGTAGTTCAGTGATTTTCACCGAACGGTCCCTGGAGACGGTTACCACATAGCGACCATCGGCGCTGAAGGCGGCTGATTTTAAACCGCAATCATTAGAAAAAATGCCGTTTTTGTGTGAAATGCGGGCTTTTTCTAACCATGACCCATCGGTCTCCTGACCAATTATTGTCGCTGTTCCGTCTTTGCTGGCAGTCACCACATGGCAGCCATCAGGGCTGAAAGTGGCTGATATGACTCCGCCTTCATGGAAAATGCTGGCTTCTTGTTGCCACGACCCACCGGCTTTCTGGCTATAGATTCTTGCCCTGCGATCCTCACAGGCAGTCACCAGATAGCGGCTATCGGGGCTGAAGTTGGCTTTGTAGACCCAGAAATTATGGTGAATGGTGTCTTCTTGTTCCCATGATCCATCGGCCTTATGACCGAAGATTACAACCGTGTAATCGGTACTGGCGGTCACCATATAGTGATCATCGGGGCTGAAGGTCGCTGATTTGATGCTGTTATCATGTTCAAAGCTGGTATTTTCTAACCATGATTCACCGGCCTGCTGGCTGAGGATTGTTGCCGTACGATGCTTATTGGCTATAACCAGATGGCGGCCATCGGAGCTGAAGCTGGCTCTTTTGATCGGACTGTCCTGTTGGATAGTGGCTTCACTTTTCCATGATCCATCGTCCCTGAGGCCATAGATTTTTGCCGTTTGATCTCTACTGGCGGTTACCACACGGCGACCATCGGTGCTGAAACGGGCTGAGCTGACACGGGCAGTATGGGTAATGCAGCCTACTCTTTCCCAGGACCCATCGGCCTGATGGCCACAGATTACAGCCGTGCCATCGGTACTGGCAGTTACCATATGCTGACCATCGGGGCTGAAGGTGGCTGATCTGAGCCAATCGGCATGGTGAATGATGTCTTTTACTTCCCATAAGCCAGCACCCTTGTGAACGTAGATTTGTGCTGTGTCGTTATCGTAACGGGTAATGACCAGGTGGCAGCCATCGACACTGAGACTGGCCGAGTCGATGCGGCTATTTAGTTTGATGGTTGATCTAGTCACTAAGTTAAATGTTTTGCATTCAGCCATCAGCCTGGCTTTGGTGAAAAAAAACAGAGCAGGCACATAAGCCCCCTCCGGGTTGCGATCTGTGAGTGACTTCACCAACGCCTGATCATTCGTGAAGGATTCAAACCAATCACGAAGTTGATCCTTGTTTTTTGTATTGATGGCTATCCTCAGCTGATTCTGATGCGAGGAAGGAAAACGGCGATACCAGGCTTTTGCCTCAGCATTATCCTCTTTGATTGCATCGCGCAGGAGGGTACATACCTGTTTTAAACGGCAGATATCCCGAAGTTCCAGACAGCGAAAAATTATGGGTAATGAGGATAAGTCCAGCAGTGAGGGTTTATCCTTTTTTTCCCTGATTGCTACAGTGACACTCCTGCCTGCAATGGTGCCCGTTGTTGTTGCCGATTCCTCTTGCCCGGGTGGTGGTGAGGTGTGACTTTCACTACTGAAGTCAGTATCTATTCCATTCATGCCTGGTTCCCCGAGAGTAAATATTTATTCTCGATAGTTAAGGATGTCGAACAATAATCTCGTTGGTTAGAGTCGGCTTTGAAAAGAAAGTTCATCCTATTGTTAAGCGAAACGAGCAAAGTGTCCGTCTTTCTGCATAGGCAGAATGTCGTTACTCAGTGACAGTAAACAATGAATTACTGCTCCGTAGTTCAGTGATTTTGACTGCGCCGTCGGAACCGGCGGTGATCACATGGCTGCCATCGGCGCTGAAGGCTGCTGAGGTGATCCAGCCATCATCAGGGTCAATGCTGTTATTGTGGGAAATGCTGGCTTTTTCTAACCATGTTCCATCGGCCTCCTGACCAATTATTTTCGCTGTTACGTCGTCACTGCCAGTCACCACATGACGGCCATCAGGGCTGAAAGTGGCTAGTAAGACTGCGTCTTCATGGCTGATGTTGGCGACAGGTTTCCATGATCCATCGGTTTTCCGGGCACAGATTTTTATCGTGTTATCACTACTGGCAGTTACCAGATAACGGCTATCGGGGCTAAAGTTGGCATCGCAGACACGGTCAGTATGGTGAATGGTGTCTTCTGGTTGCCATGATCCATCGGCCTTATGACCGTAGATTACAGCCTTGCCATCTTTACTGGTAGTGACTAGATGGTGGCTATTGGGGCTGAAGGTGGCTGATTGGACGCTGCCATGATGGTCGATGCTGACTTTTTCTAACCATGATTCATCGGCCTGCTGACTAAGGATTTTTGCCGTTTTATCTTTACAGGCGGTCACCAGGTGCTGGCCATCGGAGCTGAAGCTGGCAAATTTGATCTTACTTTTCTGCAAGATAGTAGCTTCGCTTTCCCATGATCCATCGTCCCTGAAGCCATAGACTTTTGCCGTTTTATCTTTGCTGGCAGTCACCAGATGGCGGCTATCAGCGCTGAAGCTGGCTGAGACGACATCATCAGTATGAGCAATGATGCCTGCCAGTTCCCAGGACCCATCGGCCTTGTGGCTGTGAATTAAGGCCGTGCCATCATAACTGGTAGTCACCAGATGCTGACTATCGGGGCTGAAGGTGGCTGAATTGACCCAATGGGCATGGCGAACGACGAGTTTTAGTTCCCACAATCCAGCATCCTTATGAAAGTAGATTTTTGCTGTGTGATCTTGACAGGCGGTGACCAAGTGGCAGCCATCGACACTGAGGCTGGCTGAGATCAGTGCTTTATGTTCGTGAATGGTCGATGTTGTGACTAATTTAAATGTTTTACATTCAGCCATCAGCCTGGCTTTGGTGAAAAAAAACAGAGCAGGCACATAAGCCCCCTCCGGGTTGCGATCTGTGAGTGACTTCACCAACGCCTGATCATTCGTGAACGATTCAAACCAATCACGAAGTTGATCCTTATTTTTTGTATTGATGGCTATCCTCAGCTGACTCTGGTGCGAGGAAGGAAAACGGCGATACCAGGCTTTTGCCTCAGCATTATCCTCTTTGATTGCATCGCGCAGGAGGGTACATACCTGTTTTAAACGGCAGATATCCCGAAGTTCCAGACAGCGAAAAATCATGGGTAATGAGGATAAGTCCAGCAGTGAGGGTTTATCCTTTTTTTCCCTGATTGCTACAGTGACACTCCTGCCTGCAATGGTGCCCGTTGTTGTTGCCGATTCCTCTTGCCCGGGTGGTGGTGAGGTGTGACTTTCACTACTGAAGTCAGTATCTATTCCATTCATGCCTGGTTCCCCGAGAGTAAATATTTATTCTCGATAGTTAAGGATGTCGAACAATAATCTCGTTGGTTAGAGTCGGCTTTGAAAAGAAAGTTCATCCTATTGTTAAGCGAAACGAGCAAAGTGTCCGTCTTTCTGCATAGGCAGAATGTCGTTACTCAGTGACGGTAAACAATGAATTACTGCTCCGTAGTTCAGTGATTTTGACTGCGCCGTCGGAACCGGCGGTGATTACATGGCTGCCATCGGCACTGAAGGCTGCTGAGGTGACGCAGCAACCATGAGGGTTAATGCTGTTATGGTGGGAAATGCTGGCTTTTTCTAACCATGTACCATCGGCCTCCTGACCAATTATTTTCGCTGTTTCGTCACTACTGCCAGTCATCACATGACGGCCATCAGGGCTGAAAGTGGCTGAGAAGACTTCGTCTTCATGGCTGATGTTGGCGACAGGCTCCCATGATCCATCGGTTTTCCGGGCACAGATTTTTATCGTGTTATCACTACTGGCAGTTACCAGATAACGGCTATCGGGGCTAAAGTTGGCATCGCAGACACAGTCAGTATGGTGAATGGTGTCTTCTGGTTGCCATGATCCATCGGCCTTATGACCGTAGATTACAGCCTTGCCATCTTTACTGGTAGTGACTAGATGGTGGCTATTGGGGCTGAAGGTGGCTGATTGGACGCTGCCATGATGGTCGATGCTGACTTTTTCTAACCATGATTCATCGGCCTGCTGACTAAGGATTTTTGCCGTTTTATCTTTACAGGCGGTCACCAGATGCTGGCCATCGGAGCTGAAGCTGGCAAATTTGATCGGACTTTTCTGCAAGATAGTAGCTTCGCTTCCCCATGATCCATCGTCCCTGAGGCCATAGACTTTTGCCGTTTTATCTTTACTGGCAGTCACCAGATGGCGGCTATCAGCGCTGAAGCTGGCTGAGACGACACCATCAGTATGAGCAATGATGCCTGCCAGTTCCCAGGACCCATCGGCCTTGTGGCTGTGAATTAAGGCTTTGCCATCATAACTGGTAGTCACCAGATGCAGACTATTGGGGCTGAAGGTGGCTGAAAAGACCCAATGGGCATGGCGAATGACGAGTTTTAGTTCCCATAATCCAACATCCTTATGAAAGTAGATTTTTGCTGAGTGATCTTGACAGACGGTGACCAAGTGGCAGCCATCGACACTGAGGCTGGCTGAGATCAGGAATTTATGTTCGTGAATGGTTGACGTTGTGACTAATTTAAATGTTTTACATTCAGCCATCAGCCTGGCTTTGGTGAAAAAAAACAGAGCAGGCACATAAGCCCCCTCCGGGTCGCGATCTGTGAGTGACTTCACTAACGCCTGATCATTCGTGAACGATTCAAACCAATCACGAAGTTGATCCTTGTTTTTTGTATTGATGGCTATCCTCAGCTGATTCTGGTGCGAGGAAGGAAAACGGCGATACCAGGCTTTTGCCTCAGCATTATCCTCTTTGATTGCATCGCGCAGGAGGGTACATACCTGTTTTAAACGGCAGATATCCCGAAGTTCCAGACAGCGAAAAATCATGGGTAATGAGGATAAGTCCAGCAGTGAGGGTTTATCCTTTTTTTCCCTGATTGCTACAGTGACACTCCTGCCTGCAATGGTGCCCGTTGTTGTTGCCGATTCCTCTTGCCCGGGTGGTGGTGAGTTGTGACTTTCACTACTGAAGTCAGTATCTATTCCATTCATGTCTGGTTCCCCGAGAGTAAATATTTATTCCCGATAGTTAAGGATGTCGAACAATAATCTCGTCGGTTAGAGTCGGTTTTGAAAAGAAAGTTCATTCTATTGTTGAGCGAAACGAGCAAAGTGTCCGTCTTTCTGCATAGGCAGAATGTCGCTACTCAGTGCCGGTAAACAATGAATTACTACTATGTACAGAGTTTGCCCCCTAGAGCCCAAGCCATTGATGATCATTGCAACTACAACTTGTCCAATAGTGACATTACGAACATCAGAGTCATTTGTGATACGGGCATCAATATATTCGGCTATCTTTAACTCCCGACACCATAGTGGCAATCAAGCCAGGGTGGTTGAGGTTCTCAGACGGGTACTTAGGTAAATATCAGTCGCTGTGGTGAAAGGCAGTTATCGAATGAGCGTAAAACCCCGTACTTTGATGACGGGGATGAAAGCTCGGCTTGCAGAGCAAGCCCCTTGTGCTACTTTACTATCCGTCAGGTGTTTTTAGCGATTACGCTACCTGACAGGAAAAGTAAAATACCTTCCGCTTTCTGCCCGTGTTTGTTAACGGGGTCGCCTAGACAATCCGAAAGGTAGAGCAGATTGTCGAATAAGGTGTATGCCGCTATAGGGTAAGGTATACACTGCGGTCGAGCATGACCGTCTAGCCGTAGGAATCCCCGTCCTTTAGAGGGTGTCGCAAAACTCCAACAGCTCGTTCCCATGCTCTTAGGTCGTCATTCCCGCGAAGGCGGGAATCCAGCGCCAACGGTGGATCTCTGCCTTCTCGGGGATGACAAGGCCAGGGGGGCACCGGGCAGTATGGTTCTGGTGGTCAGTCAGTGTGGATTCCCGCTTTCGCGGGAATGACGAGAATGAAGCCGGGAATGACGAGAATGAAGCCGGGAATGACGAGAATGAAGCCGGGAATGACGAGAATGAAGCCGGGAATGACGGGAGTCAAATCGTTCCCACGCTGGAGAGAGTTTTGCGACACCCTCTGAAGATGTGAACCAGAGTTTTGCGACACCCTCTTTAGGGCGGGGAGGATGTCAATGCTAACCAATAACTCTGGGATGGATATTAATATGAGAGGGATTTCTTGATGTTACCTGCTGCTCTAGTTGATAAATCAGACCTTTACAGCCTGACAACGAATCTGGATCAGAATGCCGGGACTGCGATTCCATCCATAGGGGCTGATGGTTCATCCGAAGGCTATTTGGCTGGTCATGATACCACTGTCGTTCCCGATCCAAAGTCACTGACCGAGCGCACCTGCCGTCCACCTGATTCAGATCAGGCTGCTGACTGTTTTTCCGGCAACCGGGAACAATTTGGGGGCAAGGGAATGTTTTTGCGGCGCATGAAAAAAGCCGGTCTGTCTGTTCCGCCCTTTGAATGTGTTACTGCCCAGATCATGAATGGGCTTGAACAACACCCTTTGGATACCCATCTTTTAGACCGTTATTTACCTGAGTTTGTTTGTGAACCCCAGACTGAAACCAGTGTCAAAAGCATCCGGGAGTCTATCAATGCCTTGCTGCCTTCAGAGCAAACCAGAAGGGATGAATGGCTGGTGGGTCTGGCGCAATTTATTGCCAGTGATGACTATTACCAACAGGTTAAAGATTCCGACGCGGCCCGGCAAATCAGGGCTTTGCGCCGCCAGCTGGAAGAGCTTTCTAAATCACAGCCCGTGATTGTGCGCAGCTCTGGCATTAATGAAGATAACTACGGCGATGCCCAGGCGGGCAAATACCTTTCTTTAATTCAGGAAGAAGAGGATGTTTTAAGTACCTGCCTTAAGGTCATGGCTTCAGCTTATCGGCCTGAAGTCTGTCCCGAAGGCATACCAAAACCGATGGCACTGATCATCCAGCAGTGTATTGACTGCAAATACGGCGGGGTTGTCATGAGCTTTCAATCTTTTCAGGATGATACCGTCAGGGTTGAGTACACATACGGTCAACCCAAAGGTGTGGTAGCAGGGCAGTCCGGCAACAGGCCCCACCGTATTGATATTTATCGCGAGGATCGTAAAGAAGAAGCTGACAGCTATCAATACTTTGTCGGGACGATCTCAAGTCATTTCGTTCTGCACAAAAAGAACAACGGCTACTCGGAAATATCAATTGATAATGTTAATGCTCAATCAGACGACGGTGGACAGAAACTCACTGATGAAACGGTTTCAGAACTCATAGAGGCGGTGACAAAGCTGGAAGACCTGTTGCTCTGTCCTGTGGATGTGGAGTTTGCCATTGATCGCCGGGGTTGCCTGTTGCTGTTACAGGTGCGCCCTGTTACCCGACTCTCTGGCAGCATGGATTTTGCCATGCTCATACCCAAAGAGACTCTGACCATTGGTGAGGGCATCAGCGAAGGCTATTGCACCGGAACACTTTGGCTGGCCCGGGAACAAGCGGCTGACTCTATGCCAAAGGGAGCCATTGTCGTGGCCGACCACGCTGAAGAGTGGATGCTTGAGCCAGAGTTCCTTAAGCAAGCAGGGGGTTTTGTCTTTGCAAAAGCGGGATTCAATGATCATGTAGCGATCCTCATGAAACAGGAAAAAATAACCTTAATGCGGTGCGCTGAAGAGTTTGCGGCATTGGCCCCTCAGAATGGCCAGCAGGCGACGCTGGCCTGCGCCCGCTTTAACGGTGAGCCCGGAGCCTTTATTGTTGTTGGTGATCTTACCGGAAAACTGGCCAGTCGCAGAAGCCTGGCCTCTGCTGTTGCTGATGCACCCCTGGCAAAGGCCATCCCGTCACGGGAGGATTTGTCTCCCCCTGAAGGCACATTCCTTGAGGTTGCCAGCGGATTTAAATGGCTCACGGAACAAAACGCTCGACTGTTGGTATTTTTTGCCTCCGGCAGCGGACTGGATTGTCTGGCAAACCCGATAAAACTGAGCATGTCGCCACAACGATCAAAGCTACTGGCTGAGACCAGGGAGAGCGTCAATCGGCTGGTGCTTGGGACTCAGTCACTGTTGGCTGGGTACCGGGCATTCCTGGGGCTGGCGGGTAACAGTGATTTATCTCCGCTCAAGTCATGGCGGGAAGAGTTACCGCAACTGGTCAACCGCTTCGAGGCTCTGAAAAAGACCATCCGATATGGTTTGGAGAGTATCATTCTCCCCTCGCAAGCCGGTGAAGAAGACCAGAAATCCAAGGGCGCTTTTCGTCACTGGCTGGCCGCCTGCCAGCAGCTGCAATCTTGCCTTCAGGCACTTAACCCCAAGCAGGCTGATCAGGTCCGGAGTGTCCATGAGCTGATTTTTGCCCTGCATCAGCGCTTCGTAAAGGCACTGGCACCGGTCACAATAGCCTCGGGTCAGGGCCGACTGTCCAGTGAAAGGAAAATTACCTATGTCGATTGTACAACCTCAAGTGATGAGGAACCGCTATTGAGGCCCACCGGCAGAGCATACATGGAAGAGTTGGGGCTCTCAGGGACGGTTATCAGTATGGATGAAGCCATAATTGTTAACCTGAATCTTGGCAGTCATGTGGGCGTGATCGAGCTACTTGAACAGGCAGAGGGAGGTAAAGAAAGAACCTTGCGGCTAACCTTTTCTGACAAATTTGATAGACCTTTTGACTATGGTAGATCCGGCAAGTTCAGGCGTATGTGGTTTCTGGCGCAACTTCTTAAAGAGATCAGACTGGATGAAAATGCGGGTAGCATGAAGCTGAGTTGCAACGCCGCAGCGGGTGAAATGATCGTCGAATGCCCCCGAATGAAATCACGTAAATCCATGCAGTATGCCTTTGAACATCTGATCATTGTATTACGTGCTATGTATAATCTCGATCGTCAGTTCGGGGATAAACTTATTTTTGAAGGCGGCCAGTGGGACTTTAACCGGCTTGCACAGCGCCTTGGTCGTGATGTTGCGACAGAAGAGGATAGATTCGCCTTTCAACATTGCCTTTTCGTAATGTCTTATCGGAGTGGGGGGAGTTGGTACATTACAGCAGCTTGCTGTCGGTTATTAAGCAAATACTACCAACAGTTTATTCATCATGCCCGGCGGTTTGGTGCCTGTCAGTTCTCAGTATTTCTCCGGGAAAAACCGGAGGAAAGCCTGCTGGAAATGTTAATGAGTGATGAGATAACTGAGGATATCCGCAGGGAACTCTTACATCATTTTTTATTATTAAATCCCATAAGCGCCACCCGATTGGTTGAGCGAGTGTATAACCTGGAAAATCAATGCTTTGTTATCAATCCATCGTTCAGACACAAATTGGAGTTTTATGCGCCACCGGGCCCACCGCTCGGGGATCATAAAGAAAAGCTCAGGAGTGCCTTGCTGAAACATGGTCTGGACTGTGCCAGCCAGCGGGTTCGAAATGATAAAGACTTTGTATTACCCGTCATGTCAGAACATCCCATGGAGCTGCGATATTTGAGTGAAAAGTTGCGAGATGATAGAGAGATTGTCATAGCCGCTGTCGAAAAGTATCCGGGAGCTTTGCGTTATGCCAGTAAAAGACTTCGGAGCGATAAAAGCATTATTGGATTGGCAATTGCTGATGGCATTTATGCCTTAACATTCGCCAGTGATACGGTATTGAGTGATCCTGAGTATATGCTGGAGTTAATTGCAAAGAATCATGAAGCTTTCCATTATGCTGCTTCCGAGCTTAAAGATAATGAAGCTTTTATCAATGCAGCAAAACAAAGAAGCCCCGAACTTCGTGAATACCTCAGATAATCTGCAAACAAGGCCTGATCGATTCAGAAAATGTGGACCAGTGCCAACCCTGTTGTTGTTTCTACTGCGTGCCTGAAGCTGACGGGGGAACTTTATAAAAACATGATTGTCAAACGTAAAGATAATCACCAGTCGTTGATTCAAGGATGAATATTAACGTGAGAAGGATATCTTTATGTTACCTTTACCACCTGAAAAAATTGGCAGATCAGATTTTCAAAGCCTGGCCAGTGTCCCCAATCAGAATATTAAGGCTGATAGTTCATACAAAAGGTATTTCAGTGATCTTGAACCCATTGGCTACTGCGACGCAACGTCACTAGCCAAGCGCAAATGCCACTCACCTGTTGCAGATCAGGCTGCTCATTGTTCTGTTGCCAACCGGGAACTGCTTGGTGGCAAGGGAATGTTTTTGCAGCGCATGAAAGCAGCTGGTTTGTCTGTGCCGACGTTTCAGTGTGTGACAACTCAGGTCACCAATGCGCTGGAACAATACCCTCTGTATAGCCAGCGTCTGGAACCCTATTTCCCCGGGATCGGCGATGAACCGGAGGCAAATATCAGTCTGGCAAACATCAGGGAATGCCTCAATGCGATGCTGCCTTCAGAGCAAGCCAGAAGAGACAGCTGGCTGGCGGGTCTGGCGAACTTTATTGCCAGTGATGACTTTTATGAGCAGGTTAGAGATTCTGAAGCGGCCCAACACATCAGGGATCACGGACTATCAACATCAGGGCCGCTTATTGTCCGCAGTTCCGGCATCAATGAAGATAACTACGGCGACGCCCAGGCGGGCAAATACCTTTCGGAAGTTCAGGGAGATGAGGATATTTTGCGAACCTGTCTAAAGGTTATGGCCTCAGCTTACCGGCCTGAAGTCTGTTCCGAAGGCATACCGCAACCCATGGCGCTGATTATCCAGGAGTGTATTGACTGCCTGCACGGCGGAGTCGCCATGAGTTTTCAATCCTTTGATGATGATACCGTCAGGGTTGAGTTCACACGGGGGCAGCCCAGAGGGATAGTGGCCGGGCAGTCCGGTAACAGGCCCCATCGTATTGATATTTTTCGCAAGGAAGGCGCCGACAGCTATCAATACTTTCCCGGGACCATCTCAAGTCATTACATCCTGCGTAAAGACAATAACGGCTATTCGGAAATAAGAATGGATGATGCCGATGCCCAATCAAACGACGTTGAACAACAACTCACTGATGACATGGTTGCAGACCTCAGGGTGATGCTGACAAAGCTGGAAAAGTTGTTGCTCTGTCCGGTGGATGTGGAGTTTGCCATAAACTATCAGGGTCGTCTGTTCCTGTTGCAGGTGCGTCCTGTCACCCGACTCTCCGGCGGCCTGGATTTCGCCATGCCCATACCCGAAGAGACCCTGGCCATTGGCGAGGGTGTCAGCGAAGGCTATTGCACCGGACCACTCTGGCTGGCTGAAGAATCAGCGGCAGACTCTATGCCAGAGGGAGCCATAGTCGTGGCCCGACACGCTAAAGACTGGATGCTTGAGCCCGGGTTCCTGAAGTGGGCAGGAGGCTTTGTTACTGCCACAGGCGGATTCAATGATCATGTCGCGATCCTGATGAAACAGCAACGAAAAACCCTGATGCTGGCCGGTGACCAGTTTGAGTCCGTGGCCGCTCAGGTTGGCCAACAGGCGACGCTGGCCTGTGCCCGCTTTAACGGTAAGCCCGGTGCCTTTATTGTTGCCGGTGACATGACCGGGAAACTGTTGAGTCACGGCATTCTATCCTCTGCTGTTTCTGATGAACCTTCAGCAAAAGCCATCCCTGCATGGGATGAATTGTCCCTCTCAGAAGGCGCACTCCGTCAGGTCGCCAGCGGATTTCAATGGCTCACGGATCAAAATGCCCGCCTGTTGGCATTTTTTGCCACCGGCGGCGGGCTGGATTGTCTGGCAAACCCGGTAAAACTGAGCATGTCACCACAACGATCAAAGCTATTGGCAGAGACCTTGGACAGCGTAAATCGACTGGTTCATGGGGCTCAAGCGCTGCTGGATGGGTACGGGGCATTCCTGCAACTGGCTGTTAAGCAAAGTTCAGACAGAGTCGAGTCATTGCGGCAAGAATTACCGCTGCTGAGCAACCGGTTCGAGATGTTGAAACAGACCATTCAATCCGGGTTAGAGCGTATCACTCTTCCCATGCAAGCTGCCGAAGAAGAGAAGTTATCCCCGGTAAGCTTTCGTCAGTGGCTGGCAGACTGTCATCAGCTACAATCCTGTCTTCAAGCACTCAACCCTGAAAGCGCTGAACAGGTGCGAAGTGTCCATGAACTGATTTTTGCCCTGCATCAGCGTTTTGTGGAGGCATTGGCACCGATCACTCTGGACTCGGGCCAGGGCAGGCTTTCCAGGGAAGGTTTCGTTGACTACGTTGATTGCACAGTTCGGGGTAACCTGGATGAGAAGGCAGCGATACTGAGCCCGAATGGCAAAACATTAATTAAAGCATTGAGGCGTCGAGGGACTGTTATCACTATGGATGAGGCTGTGATTGTTAACCTGAATCTTGGCAGTCACGTGAGCCTTATCGAGCTGCTTGAACACGCAGAGGGGGGGAAAGGACGAACCCTGCGGTTGACATTTTCTGACCAATTTGAAAAAGATGATAACGCTGAAAATTTCGGCAAGTTCAGGCGTATGTGGTTTCTGGCGCAATTTTTGAGAGAGATCAAACTGGATGAAAATGCTGATCCCATGAAGCTGAGTTGCAACGCCGTAGCGGGTGAAATGATCGTCGAATGCTCTCGAATAAAATTACGTAAAACCATGCAGTATGCCTTTGAAAAACTGATCATTGTCTTAAGTGAGATGCGTGATCTGGATTTTCGGTTGCAGAGCAGACCCATTTTTGAAGGAAGCCATTGGGACTTTAACGTGCTTGCACAACGCCTTGATCATGATGTTGTGACAGAAGCAGATAGATTCGCCTTTCAACATGGCCTTTTCTTAATGTCTTATGAGCCTAGTAGTGGTTGGCACAAAACTGCCGCTTGGCGCCAGTTATTGAGCAAACACCATCAACAGTTTGTTGATTATGCTCATCGGTTGTGTATTTATCTTTTGTCATTGGTAAGTCGGGAAGAATCTGAACAAACTGCGCAGGAAATCTTGATGAGTGATGAGATGAGTGAGGACACCCGCAGAGAGCTCTTAAATCATGTTTTACTTCTCAAACCCAAAATCGCTACTCGATTGATTGAGCAAGTGTATGACTTGGGAAATCAATACTTTGTTATCAGCCCATCTTGCAATGACAAATTGGAGTTTGATGTATCACCGGGCCAGCCAATTGGGGATCATAAAGAAAAGATCAGGAATGCCGTGCTGAAACATGGATTGGAATATGCCAGTAAACAGGTTCGGAATGATAAAAACTTTGTATTACCCGCCATTTCAAAAGATCCTGCACAATTGCGAAAATTGAGTAAGAAACTGAGAGATGACAGCGATGTCATCAAGGCCGCTGTCGCAAAGAATCCAAAATCTCTGCGTTTTGCAAGCCAAAGACTCCGAGGCGATAAAGACATTATCCGAATGATCACTGCTAATAGTATCCGTCACTTACGAGTAGTCAGTAAAGAGGTATTGATGGATCGCCAGTATATGCTCGAACTAATTGAAATAAATCCTGGAGCTTTCAGTTATGCTGCTCCGGAGCTTAAAGATGATAGGGATTTTATCAATGCAGCAAAACAAAGAAACCCTAAAGTTCATAAATTCCTCAGATAATCTACGAATAAGGCCTGATCGGTTCAGACAACCTTGACCGGTGCCAACCCTGTTGTTGTTTTTTCTACTGCCTGTTTAAAGCTGACGGGGGAACTTTATAAAAACATTATGGTCCAATCAAAGGTAATGACTCACTGTTGAATCATGGATGAATATTAACGTGAGAGGGATACCTTTATGTTACCTTCACCACCTGCAACCATTGGCAGATCAGATTTTCAAAGTCTGGCAATTGACCCCAATCATAAGACTGAGGCTGATCGTCCAGCCAAAAGGTATCTTGGTGATCCTGAAGCCACTGGCGTTCCCGACACAAGGTCACTAGCCAAGCGCAAATGCTGTTCTCCTGTTCAAGATCAGGCTGATCATTGTTCTCCTGCCAACCGGGCACTAGTTGGGGGCAAGGGAATGTTTTTGCAGCGCATGAAAGCAGCCGGTTTGTCTGTGCCGGCGTTTCAGTGTGTGACAACTCAGGTCACCAATGCGCTGGAACAATACCCTCTGGATAGCCAGCGTCTGGAACCCTATTTCCCCGGGATCGGCAATGAACCGGAGTCGGAGATCAGTCTGGCAAACATCAGGGAATGCCTTAATGCGATGCTGCCTTCAGAGCAAGCCAGAAGAGACAGCTGGCTGGCGGGTCTGGCGAACTTTATTGCCAATGATGACTTTTATGAGCAGGTTAAAGATTCTGAAGCGGCCCAACACATCAGGGATCACGGACTATCAACATCAGGGCCGCTTATTGTCCGCAGTTCCGGCATCAATGAAGATAACTACGGCGACGCCCAGGCGGGCAAATACCTTTCGGAAGTTCAGGGAGATGAGGATATTTTGCGAACCTGTCTAAAGGTTATGGCCTCAGCTTACCGGCCTGAAGTCTGTTCCGAAGGCATACCGCAACCCATGGCGCTGATTATCCAGGAGTGTATTGACTGCCTGCACGGCGGAGTCGCCATGAGTTTTCAATCCTTTGATGATGATACCGTCAGGGTTGAGTTCACACGGGGGCAGCCCAGAGGGATAGTGGCCGGGCAGTCCGGTAACAGGCCCCATCGTATTGATATTTTTCGCAAGGAAGGCGCCGACAGCTATCAATACTTTCCCGGGACCATCTCAAGTCATTACATCCTGCGTAAAGACAATAACGGCTATTCGGAAATAAGAATGGATGATGCCGATGCCCAATCAAACGACGTTGAACAACAACTCACTGATGACATGGTTGCAGACCTCAGGGTGATGGTGACAAAGCTGGAAAAGCTGTTGCTCTGCCCCGTGGATGTGGAGTTTGCCATAAATCATCAGGGTCGCCTTTTCCTGTTGCAGGTGCGTCCTGTCACCCGACTCTCCGGCGGCCTGGATTTCGCCATGCCCATACCCGAAGAGACCCTGGCCATTGGCGAGGGGGTCAGCGAAGGCTATTGCACGGGACCACTCTGGCTGGCTGAAGAATCAGCGGCAGACTCTATGCCAGAGGGCGCTATTGTCGTGGCTCAACACGCTGAAAACTGGATGCTTGAGCACGGGTTCCTGAAGCGGGCAGGAGGCTTTGTTACTGCCACAGGAGGATTCAATGATCATGTCGCGATCCTGATGAAACAGCAACGAAAAACCCTGATGCTGGCCGCTGACCAGTTTGAGTCCGTGGCCGCTCAGGTTGGCCAACAGGCGACGCTGGCCTGTGCCCGCTTTAACGGTAAGCCCGGTGCCTTTATTGTTGCCGGTGACATGACCGGGAAACTGTTGAGTCACGGCATTCTATCCTCTGCTGTTTCTGATGAGCCTTCAGCAAAAGCCATCCCTGCATGGGATGACTTGTCCCTCTCAGAAAGCGCACTCCGTCAGGTCGCCAGCGGATTTCAATGGCTCACGGATCAAAATGCCCGCCTGTTGGCATTTTTTGCCACCGGCGGCGGCCTGGATTGTCTGGCAAACCCGGTAAAACTGAGCATGTCGCCACAACGATCAAAACTATTGACAGAGACCTTGGACAGCGTAAATCGACTGGTTCATGGGGCTCAAGCGCTGCTGGATGGGTACGGGGCATTCCTGCAACTGGCTGTTAAGCAAAGTTCAGACAGAGTCGAGTCATTGCGGCAAGAATTACCGCTGCTGAGCAACCGGTTCGAGATGTTGAAACAGACCATTGAATCCGGGTTAGAGCGTATCACTCTTCTCATGCAAGCCGCTCAAGAAGAGAAGGTATCCCCGGTAAGCTTTCGTCAGTGGGTGGCAGACTGTCATCAGCTACAATCCTGTCTTCAAGCGCTCAACCCTGAAAGCGCTGAGCAGGTGCGAAGTGTCCATGAGCTGATTTTTGCCCTGCATCAGCGCTTCGTAAAAGCGCTGGCTCCGGTCACTCTGGACTCGGGTCAGGGCATTCTGTCCAGAAAAGGGGAAATCACCTATGTCGATTACACGACACCGGGTGCAGAGGCACCGCTGCTGAGGCCGTCCGTCAAAGTACTTATTGCAGAGTCAGAGCTTTCAGGGACTGTTATCACCATGGATGAAGCCTTGATTGTTAACCTGAAACTTGGTAGTCATGTGGGCCTTATCGAGTTGCTTGAACAGGCAGAGGGGGGGAAAGGACGAACCCTGCGGCTGACATTTTCTGACCAATTTGACAGAACTGATTACGCTGATAAATCCGGCAAGTTCAGGCGTATGTGGTTTCTGGCGCAATTACTGAAAGAGATCAAACTGGATGAAAATGCTGATCCCATGAAGCTGTGTTGCAACGCCGTAGCGGGTGAAATGATCGTAGAATGCTCCCGAATGAAATTACGTCAAACCATGCAGGATGCCTTTGAAAAACTGATCATTGTGTTACGCGCTATGTATAATCTGGACATTTGGTTGAAGGGCAGACCCATTTTTGAAGGAGGCCAGTGGGACTTTAACCTGCTTGCACATCACCTTGATCGTGATGTTGCGACAGAAGCGGACAGGTTTGCCTTTCAACATGGCCTTTTCGCAATGTCTTATCGGAATTGGACTGGTTGGCAAAATACTGCCGCTTGCTGCCAGTTATTGAGCGACCATCACCAGCAGTTTGCCCATCATGTCCGGCGGTTAGGTAAGTATCAATCGTCATTGTTAGTATATAAAGAACCAGAAGAGAGTCTGCAGGAAATCTTAATGAGTCATAAGATGAGTGAGAACACTCGCAGGGAGCTCTTGCATCACTATTTATTGGTCAAGCCCAAAAACGCTACCAGATTCATTGAGCAAGTGTATGACTTGGGAAATCAATACTTTGTTATCAAGCCGTCTTACAGTTACAGACTGGAGTTTTATGCGCCACCAGATCAACCGTTCGGTGACCATAAGGAAAAGGTCAGGAATGCCCTGCTGGAACATGGATTGGATTATGCCAGCCAACGGGTTTGGAATGATAAAGACTGTGTATTACCCATCATTTCAGAATATCCCATGGAGTTGCAATATTTGAGTGAAGAGCTGAGGAATGATAGAGATGTCGTCATAGCCGCTGTCAAAAAAGATCCCAGACTTCTTTGTTATGCCAGCAAAAGACTCCGAAGTGATAAAAAAATTATTCAAATGGCCATTGCTGACAGTATAAATCCCTTATTTTTTGCCAGTGAAACGATATTGAATGATCCTGAGTATATGTTGGAGTTAATTGCAAAGAATCATGAAGCTTTCGATTATGCTACTTCCGAGCTTAAAGATAATAAAGCTTTCATCAATGCAGCAAAACAAAGAAACCCCGAACTTCGAAAATACCTCAGATAAGTACTCAGCCATACGGAATCGAATATTTCTGGCTAATTGGTCAGGTGCTCTGCAAGGCGCAACGACGGGAACATAGCAAGCTATGTGACCAGAGTTGCAACGCATCACGACTGCATGGATGCAGGAGCTAGTGCAGCCAAGCCTTGATATCCATACAGCCCACTCGTTCCGATACTCTGTGGTCGTCATTCCCGCGAAGGCGGGAATCCAGCGCCAACAGCGGGTCTCTGCCTTCACGCGGATGAAAAGGCCAGGGGGGCACCGGGCAGTATGGTTCTGGTGATGAGTCTGTGTGGATTCCCGCCTTCGCGGGAATGACGGGAGTGAGGCCGGAAATGACGGGAGGTGAACCAGGGTTTTGCGACACCCTTTGTTGCGTGGGAACGAGGGGTGTATGGATATCAGAGCTTAGCTGCACTAGAGCAACGCAGGAGCAGTTGCCGCGAGTGCCTGAACAATAAGTCAGAAAATATGATTTCGTATGGTTGAGTACTTAATCTGCGAACAAGGTCTGATCGATTCAGACAACGCTGACCAGTGCCAACCCTGTTTTTCTACTGCGTTGACGGGGGAACTTTATAAAAACCTTATTGTCGAACGTGAAGGTAATGACTCGCTGTTGAATCATGGATTTACATGAGAGGGATATCTTTATGTTACCTTTACCGCCTGCAACCATTGGCAGATCAGATTTTCAAAGTCTGTCAATTGTCCCCAATCATAAGACTGAGGCTGATCGTTCAGCCAAAAAGTATCTTGGTGATCCTGAACCCGCTGGCGTTCCCGACACTAGGTCACTAGCCAGGCGCAAATGCAGCTCACCTGTTGCAGATCAGGCTGCTCATTGTTCTGTTGCCAACCGGGCACTATTGGGCGGCAAGGGAATGTTTTTGCAGCGCATGAAAGCAGCCGGTTTGTCTGTGCCGACGTTTCAGTGTGTGACAACTCAGGTCACCAATGCGCTGGAACAATACCCTCTGGATAGCCAGCGTCTGGAACCCTATTTCCCCGGGATCGGCAATGAACCGGAGTCGGAGATCAGTCTGGCAAACATCAGGGAATGCCTCAATGCGATGCTGCCTTCAGAGCAAGCCAGAAGAGACAGCTGGCTGGCGGGTCTGGCGAACTTTATTGCCAGTGATGACTTTTATGAGCAGGTTAAAGATTCTGAAGCGGCCCAACACATCAGGGATCACGGACTATCAACATCAGGGCCGCTTATTGTCCGCAGTTCCGGCATCAATGAAGATAACTACGGCGACGCCCAGGCGGGCAAATACCTTTCGGAAGTTCAGGGAGATGAGGATATTTTGCGAACCTGTCTAAAGGTTATGGCCTCAGCTTACCGGCCTGAAGTCTGTTCCGAAGGCATACCGCAACCCATGGCGCTGATTATCCAGGAGTGTATTGACTGCCTGCACGGCGGAGTCGCCATGAGTTTTCAATCCTTTGATGATGATACCGTCAGGGTTGAGTTCACACGGGGGCAGCCCAGAGGGATAGTGGCCGGGCAGTCCGGTAACAGGCCCCATCGTATTGATATTTTTCGCAAGGAAGGCGCCGACAGCTATCAATACTTTCCCGGGACCATCTCAAGTCATTACATCCTGCGTAAAGACAATAACGGCTATTCGGAAATAAGAATGGATGATGCCGATGCCCAATCAAACGACGTTGAACAACAACTCACTGATGACATGGTTGCAGACCTCAGGGTGATGGTGACAAAGCTGGAAAAGCTGTTGCTCTGCCCCGTGGATGTGGAGTTTGCCATAAATCATCAGGGTCGCCTTTTCCTGTTGCAGGTGCGTCCTGTCACCCGACTCTCCGGCGGCCTGGATTTCGCCATGCCCATACCCGAAGAGACCCTGGCCATTGGCGAGGGGGTCAGCGAAGGCTATTGCACGGGACCACTCTGGCTGGCTGAAGAATCAGCGGCAGACTCCATGCCAGAGGGCGCTATTGTCGTGGCTCAACACGCTGAAAACTGGATGCTTGAGCACGGGTTCCTGAAGCGGGCAGGAGGCTTTGTTACTGCCACAGGAGGATTCAATGATCATGTCGCGATCCTGATGAAACAGCAACGAAAAACCCTGATGCTGGCCGGTGATCAGTTTGAGTCTGTGGCCGCTCAGGTTGGCCATCAGGCGACGCTGGCCTGTGCCCGCTTTAACGGTAAGCCCGGTGCCTTTATTGTTACCGGTGACATGACCGGGAAGCTGGTGAGTCATGGAAGTCTATCCTCTGCTGTTTCTGATGTGCCGCAAGAAAAAGCCGTCCCGTCATGGGATGATGTGTCCCTCTCTGAAGACGCATTCCGTCAGGTCGCCAGCGGTTTTCAGTGGCTCACGGATCAAAATGCCCGCCTGTTGGCATTTTTTGCCTCCGGCGGCGGACTGGATTGCCTGGCAAACCCGGTAAAACTGAGCATGTCACCACAACGATCAAAGCTGCTGGCAGAGACCCTGGACAGCATAAATCGGCTGGTTTATGGGGCTGAAGCGCTGCTGGATGGGTACGGGGCATTCTTGCAACTGGCTGTTAAGAAAAGTTCACACAGAGTCGAGTCATTGCGGCATGAATTACCAGAACTGATCGACCGGTTCGTGATGCTGAAACAGACCATTCAATCCGGGTTAGAGCGTATCACTCTTCTCATGCAAGCCGCTGAAGAAGAGAAGGTATCCCCGGTAAGCTTTCGTCAGTGGGTGGCAGACTGTCATCAGCTACAATCCTGTCTTCAAGCGCTCAACCCCGAAAGCGCTGAGCAGGTGCGAAGTGTCCATGAGCTGATTTTTGCCCTGCATCAGCGCTTCGTAAAAGCGCTGGCTCCGGTCACTCTGGACTCGGGTCAGGGCATTCTGTCCAGAAAAGGGGAAATCACCTATGTCGATTACACGACACTGGGTGCAGAGGCACCGCTGCTGAGGCCGTCCGACAAAGTACTTATTGCAGAGTCAAAGCTTTCAGGGACTGTTATCACCATGGATGAAGCCTTGATTGTTAACCTGAAACTTGGCAGTCATGTGGGCCTTATCGAGTTGCTTGAACAGGCAGAGGGAGGGAAAGGACGAACCCTGCGGCTGACATTTTCTGACCAATTTAACAGAACTGGTTACGCTGATAAATCCGGCAAGTTCAGGCGTATGTGGTTTCTGGCGCAATTACTGAAAGCAATCAAACTGGATGAAAATGCTGATCCCATGAAGCTGAGTTGCAACGCCGTAGCGGGTGAAATGATCGTCGAATGCTCCCGAATGAAATTACGTCAAACCATGCAGTATGCCTTTGAAAAACTCATCATTGTGTTACGTGCTATGTTTGATCTGGATCTTGATTTGCGTTCCAGACCCATTTTTGAAGGAGGTCGGTGGGACTTTAACCTGCTTGCGCAACGTCTTAATTGTGATGTTGCGACAGAAGCCGATAGGTTTGCCTTTCAACATGGCCTTTTTGTAATGTCTTATCGGAATTGGAATGGTTGGCACTATACTGCCGTTTGCTGCCAGTTATTGAGCGACCATCACCAGCAGTTTGCCCATCATGCCCGGCGGTTAGGTGAGTATCAGTCGTCATTGTTTTTTCATGAAACACCGGAAGAGAGTCTGCAGGAAATCTTAATGAGTCATAAGATGAGTGAGAACACCCGCAGGGAGCTCTTGCATCACTATTTATTGTTTGAGCCCAAAAGCGCTACCAGATTCATTGAGCAAGTGTATGTCTTGGGAAATCAATACTTTGTTATCAAGCCGTCTTACAGTTAC
Organism: Endozoicomonas sp. ALD068; assembly: GCF_049310145.1. NCBI lineage: Bacteria > Pseudomonadati > Pseudomonadota > Gammaproteobacteria > Oceanospirillales > Endozoicomonadaceae > Endozoicomonas > Endozoicomonas sp. ALD068. The sequence continues at coordinate 2,402,793 of NZ_JBLYNU010000004.1, read as the reverse complement.
AGACTGGAGTTTTATTTGTCACCAGGTCAACCGTTTGGGGACTATAAGGAAAAGGTCAGGAATGTCATGCTGGAACATGGATTGGATTATGCCAGCCAGCGGGTTTGGAATGATAAAGACTCTGTATTACCCTTCATTTCAGAATATCCCTTAGAGCTCAAATATTTGAGCGAGGAGCTGAGGAATGATAGAGCTATAGTCATGGCCGCTGTCAAAAAAAATCCCAGAGCTCTGTGTTATGCCAGCGAAACGTTATTGAATGATCGTGAATATATGCTGGAGTTAATTGCAAAGAATCATCAAGCTTTCCGATATGCTGCTTCAGAGCTTAAAGCTGATCCGGTTTTTATGGATGAAGCAACCCTCAAAAGCCCCGAGCTTCGAGAATACTTCAGATAATCTGCGATTAATGTCTGACTTATCCAGACAACTTCTGCCAGTGCCAACCGTGTTGTTGTTTTTTCTGTTGTTTGTTTCAGGCTGATTGCTGAACTTTTTAAAAAAATTATTGTCGAAACAAAGTAATTGATTAATGCCACAGCCATTGAACCATGGATGAATGTTAATAATAGAGGGATATCTTGATGTTTCATGCTAATTTTGGCCGTTCAGAGGGTCAAGTCCTGAAAACTGATCCAAATCGGAATGCCGACGCTGGCGGTCCATCCAGGGAGGCTCGCAGCCTACCCAAAAAGCGTTTCAGTGATCCCGGTCCCTGTGGCGCTCTGACCAGCGAAACTCCTCTGGCCAAGCGTGATTGTCGTCCATCTGTTGCAGATCAGACTGCTGGCTATTCTCCTCCCAATCGGGAACAACTCGGCGGCAAGGGGATGTTTTTGCAGCGCATGAAAGAAGCGGGCCTGTCTGTTCCGCCCTTCCAATGTGTGACTGCTCAAATCATGAATGCGCTGGCACAACACCCTCTCGATACCCATGCTTTAGACCACTATTTCCAGGGGTTTGTTGATGAACCGCTGGCAAAGACCAGCCTCAGGAACATCCGGGAATACCTCAATACCTTGCCGCCTTCAGAGCAATCCAAAAGGGATCACTGGCTGTCAGCTATGGCAACATTTATTGCCAGTGATGACTTTTACGAACAGGTTAAAGATTCTGAAGCGGCCCGAAAAATCCGGGAGCTGCTCCGTCAGGTGGACCGACTCTCTGGATCACAGCCCGTGATTGTCCGCAGTTCCGGCATCAACGAAGATAACTACGGCGATGCCCAGGCAGGCAAATACCTCTCTGTCATTCAGGCAGGAGGCGATGTTTTCAGAACCTGTCTCATGGTCATGGCCTCAGGTTACCGGCCTGAAGTCTGTCCCGAAGGCATACCGCAACCCATGGCGCTGATCATCCAACAGTGTATTGACTGTCGATATGGTGGAGTCGTCATGAGCTTTCAATCTTTTCAGGATGATACCATCAGGATTGAGTACACAAAGGGTCAGCCCAAAGGCATAGTGGCAGGGCAGTCCGGTAACACGCCCCATCGTATTAATATTTGTCGCAAGGAAGGCGCTGAAAACTTTCAATACTTTCCCGGCAAGGTCTCAAGTCACTTTGTCCTGCACAAAAACAATGATGGCTATCTGGAAACAGAAATTTATGATGCGGACGCCCAATCAGACGACAGTGTTCATAAACTCAGTGATCATTTGGTTGCAAAACTCAGTCAGGCGGTGACAGAGCTGGAAAAGCTGTTGCTCTGTCCGGTGGATGTGGAGTTTGCCATCGATCATCTGGGTAACCTGTTCCTGTTGCAGGTGCGCCCTGTTACCCGGCTTTCTGGCGGCATGGATTTTGCGATGCCTATACCCAAAAAGACCCTGGCCATTGGCGAGGGTGTCAGCGAAGGCCATTGCACCGGAACACTCTGGCTGGCTGAAGAACAAGCGGCAGACTCTATGCCAGAGGGAGCCATTGTCTTAGCCCACCATGCTGCAGACTGGATGCTTGAGCCAGAGTTCCTGAAGCGGGCAGGGGGTTTTGTCTTTGCCGAAGGGGGCTTCAATGATCATGTCGCGATCCTTATGAAACAGGCAGGAAAAACCTTGATGCTGGCCGGTGGACAGTTCGCGGTCGTGGCCGCTCAGGTTGGCCAACAGGCGACGCTGGCCTTTGCCCGCTTCAAAGGTGAGCCTGGCGCCTTTGTTGTTGTCGGTGACTTTAGCGGTGAACTTGCCAGTCGCAGAAGCCTGTCCTCTGCATTTTCTGATGTGCCGCTGCTCAGAGCCGTCCCGTCACGGGATGATTTGTCCCCACCTGAAGGCACATTCCTTAATGTCGCCAGCGGTTTTCAGTGGCTCACGGATCAAAATGCCCGTTTGTTGGCATTTTTTGCCTCTGGTGGCGGACTGGATTATCTGGCAAATCCCATAAAACTGAGCATGTCACCACAACGTTCAGAGTTGCTGGCAGAGATCAGAGTCAGGGTAAATCGGCTGGTTCAGGGGGCTGAAGCTTTTCTGGATGGCTACCATGCGTTCTTGTTGCTGGCGGGAAAAACAGGTGCTTACGAGGTTCGGTCATTGCGGGATGAAATACCGACATTGAGCAACCGGTTCGAGGCGCTGAAACAGACCATCCGATCCAGTTTAGAGGCTATCATCCTGCTTCTGGATGATGGTAAAAACAGGCAGATAACATTTCATCAATGGCTGACTGCCTGTCAGCAACTGCAATCCTCTCTGCAAGCACTGAATCCTAAAGAGGCTGAGCAGGTCAGGAGTGTTCATGAGCTGATTTTTGCCTTGCACTGGCGCTTTGTAGATGCACTGGCACCGATCACTCTGCTTTCCGGTCAGGGCAAGCTATCAAAAGAAAACAAAATTACCTACCTTGATTACACAACTCAGCGCAACCCGGGAGAAAAGGTACCGCTATTGAGGCCGTCCTCGAAACCATTAATCGAAAAGTGTAGTTGTTATGGGACTGTGGTCGTTATGGATGATGTCTTGATTGTTAACCTGAAGCTCGGAAGTCATGTGTGCCTTATTGAGCTGCTTGAATGCGCAGAGGGAGGCAAAGAACGAACCTTACGGCTGAAATTCTCTGACCAGTTTTATAAAGATGATGGTGTTGATACAACCGCCAAGTTAAAGCGTATGTGGTTTCTGGTGCAGTTACTGAAAGTGCTCCAACTGGATGAAAATGCTGATAGCATGAAGCTGTTTTGCAATGCGGTAGCAGGAGGCATTATCGTCGAATGCACTCGAATAAAAGCAACTGAAAACATGCAGGATGCCTTTGAAAAACTGATTATTGTATTACGTGCTATGTGTAATGTGGATTGTAAAATGCAGTACATTAAGGTTTTTGAAGGAGATCAGTGGAGCTTTAGCTCACTGGCACAACGCCTGACTGGCGATGTTGCGGCAGAAGCTGACAGGTTCGCCTTTCAACATTGCCTTTTCGCAATGTATTATGAGAAGCATATCCTCTACACTCCCGATTGTTTCCTGTTATTACCCGATCACTACCAGCAATTTATTAATTATGCCCAACGGTTTGCAGAGTGTCGTAATAAATGGGAGGACGACTATCGGCAAATATTAATGAGCAGTGAGATCACTGAAGAAACCCGCAGGGAATTTTTACATCATTTGTTATTCCTCGATGCCAAAAGAACGGCTCCATTGGTTGAGGATGTTTATCCCGATTTGAGAGATAAATACTATGTTATAAAACCATCATCCTACAGTTACCGGCTAAGTTTTGAAGTCCCTCCGGATCTGTGGCTTTCTGATGATAAAGAAACATTCAAAAAAGCCTTGCTGAAGCACGGGCTGCAATATGGCAGTCAGCGGGTTCGGAATGATAAAGACCTGGTATTACCAATCATTGCAGAACGTCAAGGAGACCTTGAGTTTGCTGGTGAAAAAATGAAGAATGATAAAGTGGTTGTCATGACTGCAGTCAAAGAGCATGGCATTTGGCTGCGATATGCCAGCCCGGAAATGCGGGATGATGAAAACATTGTAAAGGTCGCTATCGCCAGTTATCCACCAGCACTGAGTTTTGCAAGTGAAAGAATCCGAAGCGACAAAAACATTATACAAATGGCAATTGTTGATGATATCTGTTGCTTACAATGTGCCAGTAAAAGAGTACGGAGTGATCGCGAGTATTTGCTGAACTTGATTGAACATAATTATCGTGCTTTCGACTCTGCTGCTAATGAACTTAAACGCGATAAGGATTTTATCCGATCAGCAATCCACAGAAACCCTGATGTTGTTCAATACCTCTCTGCGGAGACTTTAAGAATGTGTCTGAGTACTGGGAGTGCAAGTTCACAACAGAAAAATCAGCCCGAAAACGCTGAGGACCATAACGTTCTGTGTAACATCCTCTAAGCCTGATTATCAGCCAGTTGCTACCGGTTTTTTTAAGCAGGCAAGCAACAATTTTCTCATCAGATAACGCCCTCCAGTGCAAACCGAGTTGTTATTTATCCTATTGCGTGCTTCAGGCTGAACTTTATAAAAATAGTATTGTCCAAACAAAGTAATTGATTAATGCCACAGCCATTGAACCATGGATGAATGTTAATAATAGAGGGATATCTTGATGTTTCATGCTAATTTTGGCCGTTCAGAGGGTCAAATCCTGAAAACTGATCCAAATCGAAATGCCGACGCTGGCGGTCCATCCAGCGAGGCTCGCAGCCTATCCCAGCGGCATTTCAGTGATCTTGGTCCCTCGGGCGCTCTGACCAGCGAAACTCCACTGGCCAAGCGTGATTGTCGTCCATCTGTTGCAGATCAGACTGCTGGCTATTCTCCTCCCAATCGGGAACAACTTGGCGGCAAGGGGATGTTTTTGCAGCGCATGAAAGAAGCGGGCCTGTCTGTTCCGCCCTTCCAATGTGTGACTGCTCAAATCATGAATGCGCTGGCACAACACCCTCTCGATACCCATGCTTTAGACCACTATTTCCCCAGGTTTGTTGATAAATCGCTGGCAAAGACCAGCCTAAGGAACATCCGGGAATACCTCAATACCTTGCCGCCTTCAGAGCAAACCAAAAGGGATGACTGGCTGTCAGCTATGGCAGCATTTATTGCCAGTGATGACTTTTACGAACAGGTGAAAGATTCTGAAGCGGCCCAAAAAATCCGGGAGCTGCACCGTCAGGTGGACCGACTCTCTGGATCACAGCCCGTGATTGTCCGCAGTTCCGGCATCAACGAAGATAACTACGGCGATGCCCAGGCGGGTAAATACCTTTCTGTCATTCAGGCAGGAGGCGATGTTTTCAGAACCTGTCTCATGGTCATGGCCTCAGGTTACCGGCCTGAAGTCTGTCCCGAAGGCATACCGCAACCCATGGCGCTGATCATCCAACAGTGTATTGACTGTCGATATGGTGGAGTCGTCATGAGCTTTCAATCTTTTCAGGATGATACCATCAGGATTGAGTACACACGGGGTCAGCCCAGAGGCATAGTGGCAGGACAGTTCGGTAACACGCCCCACCGTATCGATATTTCTCGCAAGGGTAGGGAAGGCAGTGACAGTTATCAATACTTTCCCGGGAAGGTCTCCAGTCACTTTGTCCTGCACAAAAACAATGATGGCTATCTGGAAACAGAAATTTATGATGCGGACGCCCAATCAGACGACAGTGTTCATAAACTCAGTGATCATTTGGTTGCAAAACTCAGTCAGGCGGTGACAGAGCTGGAAAAGCTGTTGCTCTGTCCGGTGGATGTGGAGTTTGCCATCGATCATCTGGGTAACCTGTTCCTGTTGCAGGTGCGCCCTGTTACCCGGCTTTCTGGCGGAATGGATTTTGCGATGCCTATACCCAAAAAGACCTTGGCCATTGGCGAGGGTGTCAGCGAAGGCCATTGCACCGGAACACTCTGGCTGGCTGAAGAACAAGCGGCAGACTCTATGCCAGAGGGAGCCATTGTCTTAGCCCACCATGCTGCAGACTGGATGCTTGAGCCAGAGTTCCTGAAACGGGCAGGTGGTTTTGTCTTTGCCGAAGGGGGCTTCAATGATCATGTCGCGATCGTTATGAAACAGGAAGGAAAAACCTTGATGCTGGCCGGTGGACAGTTCGCGGTCGTGGCCGCTCAGGTTGGCCAACAGGCGACGCTGGCCTTTGCCCGCTTCAAAGGTGAGCCTGGCGCCTTTGTTGTTGTCGGTGACTTTAGCGGTGAACTTGCCAGTCGCAGAAGCCTGTCCTCTGCATTTTCTGATGTGCCGCTGCTCAGAGCCGTCCCGTCACGGGATGATTTGTCCCCACCTGAAGGCACACTCCTTAATGTCGCCAGCGGTTTTCAGTGGCTCACGGATCAAAATGCCCGTTTGTTGGCATTTTTTGCCTCTGGTGGCGGACTGGATTATCTGGCAAATCCCATAAAACTGAGCATGTCACCACAACGTTCAGAGTTGCTGGCAGAGATCAGAGTCAGGGTAAATTGGCTGGTTCAGGGGGCTGAAGCTTTTCTGGATGGCTACCATGCGTTCTTGTTGCTGGCGGGAAAAACAGGTGCTTACGAGGTTCGGTCATTGCGGGATGAAATACCGACATTGAGCAACCGGTTCGAGGCGCTGAAACAGACCATCCGATCCAGTTTAGAGGCTATCATCCTGCTTCTGGATGATGGTAAAAACAGGCAGATAACATTTCATCAATGGCTGACTGCCTGTCAGCAACTGCAATCCTCTCTGCAAGCACTGAATCCTAAAGAGGCTGAGCAGGTCAGGAGTGTTCATGAGCTGATTTTTGCCTTGCACTGGCGCTTTGTAGATGCACTGGCACCGATCACTCAGCTTTCCGGTCAGGGCAAGCTATCAAAAGAAAACAAAATTACCTACCTTGATTACACAACTCAGCGCAACCCGGGAGAAAAGGTACCGCTATTGAGGCCGTCCTCGAAACCATTAATCGAAAAGTGTAGTTGTTATGGGACTGTGGTCGTTATGGATGATGTCTTGATTGTTAACCTGAAGCTCGGAAGTCATGTGTGCCTTATTGAGCTGCTTGAATGCGCAGAGGGAGGCAAAGAACGAACCTTACGGCTGAAATTCTCTGACCAGTTTTATAAAGATGATGGTGTTGATACAACCGCCAAGTTAAAGCGTATGTGGTTTCTGGTGCAGTTATTGAAAGCCCTCGAACTGGATGAAAATGCTGATAGCATAAAGCTGTATTGCAATGCGGTAGCGGGAGGCATTATCGTCGAATGCACTCGAATAAAATCAACTGAAAAGATGCAGGATGCCTTTGAAAAACTGATCATTGTGTTACGTGCTATGTGTAATGTGGATTGTAAAATGCAGTACATTAAGGTTTTTGAAGGAGATCAGTGGAGCTTTAGCTCACTGGCACAACGCCTGACTGGCGATGTTGCGGCAGAAGCTGACAGGTTCGCCTTTCAACATTGCCTTTTCGCAATGTATTATGAGAAGCATATCCTCTACACTCCCGATTGTTTCCTGTTATTACCCGATCACTACCAGCAATTTATTAATTATGCCCAACGGTTTGCAGAGTGTCGTAATAAATGGGAGGACGACTATCGGCAAATATTAATGAGCAGTGAGATCACTGAAGAAACCCGCAGGGAATTTTTACATCATTTGTTATTCCTCGATGCCAAAAGAACGGCTCCATTGGTTGAGGATGTTTATCCCGATTTGAGAGATAAATACTATGTTATAAAACCATCATCCTACAGTTACCGGCTAAGTTTTGAAGTCCCTCCGGATCTGTGGCTTTCTGATGATAAAGAAACATTCAAAAAAGCCTTGCTGAAGCACGGGCTGCAATATGGCAGTCAGCGGGTTCGGAATGATAAAGACCTGGTATTACCAATCATTGCAGAACGTCAAGGAGACCTTGAGTTTGCTGGTGAAAAAATGAAGAATGATAAAGAGGTTGTCATGACTGCAGTCAAAGAGCATGGCATTTGGCTGCGATATGCCAGCCCGGAAATGCGGGATGATGAAAACATTGTAAAGGTCGCTATCGCCAGTTATCCACCAGCACTGAGTTTTGCAAGTGAAAGAATCCGAAGCGACAAAAACATTATACAAATGGCAATTGTTGATGATATCTGTTGCTTACAATGTGCCAGTAAAAGAGTACGGAGTGATCGCGAGTATTTGCTGAACTTGATTGAACATAATTATCGTGCTTTCGACTCTGCTGCTAATGAACTTAAACGCGATAAGGATTTTATCCGATCAGCAATCCACAGAAACCCTGATGTTGTTCAATACCTCTCTGCGGAGACTTTAAGAATGTGTCTGAGTACTGGGAGTGCAAGTTCACAACAGAAAAATCAGCCCGAAAACGCTGAGGACCATAACGTTCTGTGTAACATCCTCTAAGCCTGATTATCAGCCAGTTGCTACCGGTTTTTTTAAGCAGGCAAGCAACAATTTTCTCATCAGATAACGCCCTCCAGTGCAAACCGAGTTGTTATTTATCCTATTGCGTGCTTCAGGCTGAACTTTATAAAAATAGTATTGTCCAAACAAAGTAATTGATTAATGCCACAGCCATTGAACCATGGATGAATGTTAATAATAGAGGGATATCTTGATGTTTCATGCTAATTTTGGCCGTTCAGAGGGTCAAATCCTGAAAACTGATCCAAATCGAAATGCCGACGCTGGCGGTCCATCCAGCGAGGCTCGCAGCCTATCCCAGCGGCATTTCAGTGATCTTGGTCCCTCGGGCGCTCTGACCAGCGAAACTCCACTGGCCAAGCGTGATTGTCGTCCATCTGTTGCAGATCAGACTGCTGGCTATTCTCCTCCCAATCGGGAACAACTCGGCGGCAAGGGGATGTTTTTGCAGCGCATGAAAGAAGCGGGCCTGTCTGTTCCGCCCTTCCAATGTGTGACTGCCCAAATCATGAATGCGCTGGCACAACACCCTCTCGATACCCATGCTTTAGACCACTATTTCCCCAGGTTTGTTGATAAATCGCTGGCAAAGACCAGCCTAAGGAACATCCGGGAATACCTCAATACCTTGCCACCTTCAGAGCAAACCAAAAGGGATGACTGGCTGTCAGCTATGGCAGCATTTATTGCCAGTGATGACTTTTACGAACAGGTGAAAGATTCTGAAGCGGCCCAAAAAATCCGGGAGCTGCACCGTCAGGTGGACCGACTCTCTGGATCACAGCCCGTAATTGTCCGCAGTTCCGGCATCAACGAAGATAACTACGGCGATGCCCAGGCGGGTAAATACCTTTCTGTCATTCAGGCAGGAGGCGATGTTTTCAGAACCTGTCTCATGGTCATGGCCTCAGGTTACCGGCCTGAAGTCTGTCCCGAAGGCATACCGCAACCCATGGCGCTGATCATCCAACAGTGTATTGACTGTCGATATGGTGGAGTCGTCATGAGCTTTCAATCTTTTCAGGATGATACCATCAGGATTGAGTACACACGGGGTCAGCCCAGAGGCATAGTGGCAGGACAGTCCGGTAACACGCCCCACCGTATCGATATTTCTCGCAAGGGTAGGGAAGGCAATGACAGTTATCAATACTTTCCCGGGAAGGTCTCCAGTCACTTTGTCCTGCACAAAAACAATGATGGCTATCTGGAAACAGAAATTTATGATGCGGACGCCCAATCAGACGACAGTGAGCATAAACTCAGTGATCATTTGGTTGCAAAACTCAGTCAGGCGGTGACAGAGCTGGAAAAGCTGTTGCTCTGTCCGGTGGATGTGGAGTTTGCCATCGATCATCTGGGTAACCTGTTCCTGTTGCAGGTGCGCCCTGTTACCCGGCTTTCTGGCGGCATGGATTTTGCGATGCCAATACCCAAAGAGACCCTGACCATTGGTGAGGGTGTCAGCGAAGGCCATTGCACAGGAACACTCTGGCTGGCTGAAGAACAATCGGCAGACTCCATGCCAGAGGGGGCCATTATCGTGGCCCACCATGCTGCAGACTGGATGCTTGAGCCAGAGTTCCTGAAGCGGGCAGGGGGTTTTGTCTTTGCCGAAGGAGGCTTCAATGATCATGTCGCGATCCTTATGAAACAGGCAGGAAAAACCTTGATGCTGGCCGGTGGACAGTTCGCGGTCGTGGCCGCTCAGGTTGGCCAACAGGCGACGCTGGCCTTTGCCCGCTTCAAAGGTGAGCCTGGCGCCTTTGTTGTTGTCGGTGACCTTAGCGGCGAACTTGCCAGTCGCAGAAGCCTGTCCTCTGCATTTTCTGATGTGTCGCTGCTCAGAGCCGTCCCGTCACGGGATGATTTGTCCCCCCCTGAAGGCACATTCCTTAATGTCGCTAGCGGTTTTCAGTGGCTCACGGATCAAAATGCCCGTTTGTTGGCATTTTTTGCCTCTGGTGGCGGACTGGATTATCTGGCAAATCCCATAAAACTGAGCATGTCAACACAACGTTCAGAGTTGTTGGCAGAGATCAGAGTCAGGGTAAATCGGTTGGTTCAGGGGGCTGAAGCATTTCTGGATGGCTACCGTGCGTTCTTGTTGCTGGCGGGAAAAACAGGTGCTTACGAGGTTCGGTTATTGCGGGATGAAATACCGACATTGTGCAACCGGTTCGAGGCGCTGAAACAGACCATCCGATCCAGTTTAGAGGCTATTATCCTGCTTCTGGATGATGGTAAAAACAGGCAGATAACATTTCATCAATGGCTGACTGCCTGTCAGCAACTGCAATCCTCTCTGCAAGCACTGAATCCTAAAGAGGCTGAGCAGGTCCGGAGTGTTCATGAGCTGATTTTTTCCTTGCACTGGCGCTTTGTAGATGCACTGGCACCGATCACTCAGCTTTCCGGTCAGGGCAAGCTATCAAAAGAAGCGAATATTACCTACCTTGATTACACAACTCAGTGCAACCCGGGAGAAAAGGCACTGCTATTGAGGCCGTCCTCGAAAGCATTAATTGAAAAGTTTGCTTGTTCAGGGACTGTCGTCATCATGGATGATGTCTTGATTGTTAACCTGGAGCTTGGAAGTCATGTATGCCTTATTGAGCTGCTTGAATACGCAGAGGGAGGCAAAGAACGAACCTTACGGCTGAAATTCTCTGATCCGTTTTATAAAGATGATGGTGTTGATACAACCGCCAAGTTAAAGCGTATGTGGTTTCTGGTGCAGTTACTGAAAGCCCTCGAACTGGATGAAAATGCTGATAGCATGAAGCTGTTTTGCAATGCGGTAGCGGGAGGCATTATCGTCGAATGCACTCGAATAAAAGCAACTGAAAACATGCAGGATGCCTTTGAAAAACTGATTGTTGTATTACGTGATATGTGTGATGTGGATTGTAAAATGCAGTACATTGAGGTTTTTGAAGGAGATCAGTGGAACTTTAGCTCACTGGCACAACGCCTGACTGGCGATGTTGCGGCAGAAGCTGACAGGTTCGCCTTTCAACATTGCCTTTTCGCAATGTATTATGAGAAGCATTTCTCCTACAGTCCTGATTATTTGCTGTTATTACCCGATCACTACCAGCAATTTATTAATTATGCCCAACGGTTTGATGAGTGTCGTAATAAATCGGAGGACGACTATCGGCAAATATTGATGAGCAATGAGATCACTGAAAAAACCCGCAGGGAATTTTTACATCATTTGTTATTCCTCGATGCCAAAAGAACGGCTCCATTGGTTGAAGATATTTATCCCGATTTGAGAGATAAATACTATGTTATAAAACCATCATCCTACAGTTACCGGCTAAGTTTTGAAGTCCCTCCGGATCTGTGGCTTTCTGGTGATAAAGAAACATTCAAAAAAGCCTTGCTGAAGCACGGACTGCAATATGGCAGTCAACGGGTTCGGAATGATAAAGACCTGGTATTACCAATCATTGCAGAGCGTCAAGAAAATCTTAAATTTGCTGGTGAAAAAATGAAGAATGATAAAGAGGTTGTCATGACTGCAATCAAAGAGGACGGCATTTGGCTGAAATATGCCAGCCTGGAAATGCGGGATGATGAAAATATTGTAAAGACCGCTATCGCCAGTTATCCACCAGCGCTGAGTTTTGCAAGTGAAAGAATCCGAAGCGACAAAAACATTATAAAAATGGTTATCGATGATAATATTGTGAACTTAAAATGTGCCAGTAAAAGAATACTGAGTGATCGCGAGTATCTGCTGAACCTGATTGAACATCATTGTCGTGTTTTCAATTATGCTGTTGATGAACTCAGGCGCGATAGGGATTTTATCCGATCAGCAATCTACAGGAACCCTGATGTTGTTCAATACCTCTCCGAGAAGACTTTAAGAATGTGTCTGAGTACTGGGAGTGCAAGTTCACAACAGAAAAATCAGCCCGAAAACGCTGAGGACCATAGCATTCTGTGTAACATCCTCTAAGCCTGATTATCAGCCAGTTGCTACCGGTTTTTTTAAGCAGGCAAGCAATAATTTTCTCATCAGATAACGCCCTCCAGTGCAAACCGAGTTGTTATTTATCCTGTTGCGTGCTTCAGGCTGAACTTTATAAAAATAGTATTGTCCAAACAAAGTAATTGATTAATGCCACAGCCATTGAACCATGGATGAATGTTAATAATAGAGGGATATCTTGATGTTTCATGCTAATTTTGGCCGTTCAGAGGGTCAAATCCTGAAAACTGATCCAAATCGGAATGCCGACGCTGGCGGTCCATCCAGGGAGGCTCGCAGCCTATCCAAAAAGCGTTTCAGTGATCCCGGTCCCTGTGGCGCTCTGACCAGGGAAACTCCTCTGGCCAAGCGTGATTGTCGTCCATCTGTTGCAGATCAGACTGCTGGCTATTCTCCTCCCAATCGGGAACAACTCGGCGGCAAGGGGATGTTTTTGCAGCGCATGAAAGAAGCGGGCCTGTCTGTTCCGCCCTTCCAATGTGTGACTGCTCAAATCATGAATGCGCTGGCACAACACCCTCTCGGTACCCATGCTTTAGACCACTATTTCCAAGGGTTTGTTGATGAACCGCTGGCAAAGACCAGCCTCAGGAACATCCGGGAATACCTCAATACCTTGCCGCCTTCAGAGCAATCCAAAAGGGATCACTGGCTGTCAGCTATGGCAACATTTATTGACAGTGATGACTTTTACGAACAGGTTAAAGATTCTGAAGCGGCCCGAAAAATCCGGGAGCTGCTCCGTCAGGTGGACCGACTCTCTGGATCACAGCCCGTGATTGTCCGCAGTTCCGGCATCAACGAAGATAACTACGGCGATGCCCAGGCAGGCAAATACCTCTCTGTCATTCAGGCAGGAGGCGATGTTTTCAGAACCTGTCTCATGGTCATGGCCTCAGGTTACCGGCCTGAAGTCTGTCCCGAAGGCATACCGCAACCCATGGCGCTGATCATCCAACAGTGTATTGACTGTCGATATGGTGGAGTCGTCATGAGCTTTCAATCTTTTCAGGATGATACCATCAGGATTGAGTACACAAAGGGTCAGCCCAAAGGCATAGTGGCAGGGCAGTCCGGTAACACGCCCCATCGTATTAATATTTGTCGCAAGGAAGGCGCTGAAAACTTTCAATACTTTCCCGGCAAGGTCTCAAGTCACTTTGTCCTGCACAAAAACAATGATGGCTATCTGGAAACAGAAATTTATGATGCGGACGCCCAATCAGACGACAGTGTTCATAAACTCAGTGATCATTTGGTTGCAAAACTCAGTCAGGCGGTGACAGAGCTGGAAAAGCTGTTGCTCTGTCCGGTGGATGTGGAGTTTGCCATCGATCATCTGGGTAACCTGTTCCTGTTGCAGGTGCGCCCTGTTACCCGGCTTTCTGGCGGCATGGATTTTGCGATGCCTATACCCAAAAAGACCCTGGCCATTGGCGAGGGTGTCAGCGAAGGCCATTGCACCGGAACACTCTGGCTGGCTGAAGAACAAGCGGCAGACTCTATGCCAGAGGGAGCCATTGTCTTAGCCCACCATGCTGCAGACTGGATGCTTGAGCCAGGGTTCCTGAAACGGGCCGGGGGTTTTGTCTTTGCCGAAGGAGGCTTCAATGATCATGTCGCGATCCTTATGAAACAGGCAGGAAAAACCTTGATGCTGGCCGGTGGACAGTTCGCGGTCGTGGCCGCTCAGGTTGGCCAACAGGCGACGCTGGCCTTTGCCCGCTTCAAAGGTGAGCCTGGCGCCTTTGTTGTTGTCGGTGACCTTAGTGGAAAACTTGCCAGTCGCAGAAGCCAGTCCTCTGCATTTTCTGATGTGTCGCTGCTCAGAGCCGTCCCGTCACGGGATGATTTGTCCCCTCCTGAAGGCACATTCCTTAATGTCGCCAGCGGTTTTCAGTGGCTCACGGATCAAAATGCCCGTTTGTTGGCATTTTTTGCCTCTGGTGGCGGACTGGATTATCTGGCAAATCCCATAAAACTGAGCATGTCACCACAACGTTCAGAGTTGCTGGCAGAGATCAGAGTCAGGGTAAATCGGCTGGTTCAGGGGGCTGAAGCATTTCTGGATGGCTACCATGCGTTCTTGTTGCTGGCGGGAAAAACAGGTGCTTACGAGGTTCGGTTATTGCGGGATGAAATACCGACATTGTGCAACCGGCTCGAGGCGCTGAAACAAACCATCCGATCCAGTTTGGAGGCTATTATCCTGCTTCTGGATGATGGTAAAAACAGGCAGATAACATTTCATCAATGGCTGACTGCCTGTCAGCAACTGCAATCCTCTCTGCAAGCACTGAATCCTAAAGAGGCTGAGCAGGTCCGGAGTGTTCATGAGCTGATTTTTGCCTTGCACTGGCGCTTTGTATCTGCACTGGCACCGATCACTCAGCTTTCCGGTCAGGGCAAGCTATCAAAAGAAAAGAAAATTACCTACCTTGATTACACAACTCAGCGCAACCCGGGAGAAAAGCTACCGCTATTGAGGCCGTCCTCGAAAGCATTAATTGAAAAGTTTGCTTGTTCAGGGACTGTCGTCATTATGAATGATGTCTTGATTGTCAACCTGAAGCTTGGAAGTCATGTGTGCCTTATTGAGCTGCTTGAATGCGCAGAGGGAGGCAAAGAACGAACCTTACGGCTGAAATTCTCTGACCAGTTTTATAAAGATGATGGTGTTGATACAACCGCCAAGTTAAAGCGTATGTGGTTTCTGGTGCAGTTACTGAAAGTGCTCCAACTGGATGAAAATGCTGATAGCATGAAGCTGTTTTGCAATGCGGTAGCGGGAGGCATTATCGTCGAATGCACTCGAATAAAAGCAACTGAAAACATGCAGGATGCCTTTGAAAAACTGATTATTGTATTACGTGATATGTGTAATGTGGATTGTAAAATGCAGTACATTAAGATTTTTGAAGGAGATCAGTGGAGCTTTAGCTCACTGGCACAACGCCTGAGCGGCGATGTTGCGGCAGAAGCTGACAGGTTCGCCTTTCAACATTGCCTTTTCGCAATGTATTATGAGGAGCATTTCTCCTACAGTCCTGATTATTTGCTGTTATTACCCGATCACTACCAGCAATTTATTAATTATGCCCAACGGTTTGCCGAGTGTCGTAATAAATCGTGTCGTAATAAATCGGAGGACGACTATCGGCAAATATTAATGAGCAATGAGATCACTGAAGAAACCCGCAGGGAATTTTTACATCATTTGTTATTCCTGGATGCCAGAAGAACGGCTCTATTGGTTGAGGATGTTTATCCCGATTTGAGAGATAAATACTATGTTATAAAACCATCATCCTACAGTTACTGGCTAAGTTTAGAAGTCCCTCCGGATCTGTGGCTTTCTGGTGATAAAGAAACATTCAAAAAAGCCTTGCTGAAGCACGGACTGCAATATGGCAGTCAACGGGTTCGGAATGATAAAGACCTGGTATTACCAATCATTGCAGAACGTCAAGGAGACCTTGAGTTTGCTAGTGAAAAAATGAAGAATGATAAAGAGGTCGTCATGACCGCAGTCAAAGAGAATGGCATTTGGCTGGATGATGCTGGCCCGGAAATGCGGGATGATGAAAATATTGTAAAGACCGCTATCGCCAGTTATCCACCAGCGCTGAGGTATGCAAGTGAACGAATCCGAAGTGATAAAAACATTATAAAAATGGTTATCGATGATAATATTGTGAACTTAAAATGTGCCAGTAAAAGAATACTGAGTGATCGCGAGTATCTGCTGAACCTGATTGAACATCATTGTCGTGTTTTCAATTATGCTGTTGATGAACTCAGGCGCGATAGGGATTTTATCCGATCAGCAATCTACAGGAACCCTGATGTTGTTCAATACCTCTCCGAGAAGACTTTAAGAATGTGTCTGAGTACTGGGAGTGCAAGTTCACAACAGAAAAATCAGCCCGAAAACGCTGAGGACCATAGCATTCTGTGTAACATCCTCTAAGCCTGATTATCAGCCAGTTGCTACCGGTTTTTTTAAGCAGGCAAGCAATAATTTTCTCATCAGATAACGCCCTCCAGTGCAAACCGAGTTGTTAAGTACCTAACCAGTTGGTTTCACATATTCTGGACGGCGGCTTTTTCCATCCTTCTGCGTTCCAACGCTGGTTGCGTAGCTAAGGCTACGCGTCCGTCGTTGCGCCTTGAAGAATGAAAAAATCCACTCGCCATAATATGTGAAACCAACTGGCCAGGTACTTATTTATCCTATTGCGTGCTTCAGGCTGAACTTTACAAAAAAATTATTGTCAATAGAAAGGGATTTGTTTATTCGTCAGCGATTGAATCATGGATGAATATCAATAACGGAGGGAAGTCTTGATGTTTCCTGCTCATTCTGGCCGTTCAGAGGGTCAAATCCCGAAAACTGATCCAAATCGGGATGCTGGTGCCGACAGTTCATCCAAGGGGATTAGCAGTTTATCTAAAAGGCATTCCAGTGATCCTTATCCCTGTGGCGTTGCGACCAGCGAAACTCCCCTGACCAAGCGTCACTGCCGTCCATCTGTTGCAGATCAGACTGCTGGCTATTCTCCTCACAATCGGGAACAACTCGGGGGCAAGGGGATGTTTTTGTGGCGCATGAAAAAGGCTGGTCTGTCTGTTCCGCCCTTCGAATGTGTGACTGCTCAAGTTATGAATGCGCTTGAACAACACCCTCTGGATAGCCATCTTTTAGACCGCTATTTTCCCGGGATTGTCCATGAGTGGGACACAGAGAACAGCCTGAGGAACATTCGTGACTACCTCAATACCTTGCCGCCTTCAGAGCAAACCAAAAGGGATGACTGGCTGTCGGGTCTGGCAGAATTTATTGCCAGTAATGATTATTACCAACAGGTTAAAGATTCTGAAGCGGCTCGACAAATAGCTGGTCTGCGCCGTCAGCTGGGTGTACTCCTTGCATCACAAGCGGTTATTGTCCGCAGCTCTGGCATCAATGAGGATAATTACGGCGATGCCCAGGCGGGCAAATACCTCTCTTTGGTTCAGGGAGAAGAAGATATTTTGCAAACCTGTCTCAAGGTCATGGCTTCAGCTTACCGGCCTGAAATCTGTCCCGAAGGCATACCGCAACCCATGGCGCTCATTATCCAACAGTGCATTGATTGTCGATATGGCGGAGTCGCCATGAGTTTTCAATCCTTTCAGGATGATACCGTCAGGATTGAGTACACACGGGGTCAGCCCAGAGGCGCAGTGGCAGGGCAGTCCGGAAACAGGCCCCACCGTATTGATATTTATCGCGAGGATCGTGAAGAAGAAGCTGCCAGCTCTCAATACTTTCCGGGGACGATCTCAAGTCGCTTCATCCTGCAAAAGAACGATAACGGCTATTCGGAAACAAGAATTGATAATGCCGATGCCCAGTCAGGCGACGTTGGACAACAACTCAGTGATGACACGGTTTCGACACTCATGGAGTGGCTGACAGAGCTGGAAAACTTATTACTCTGCCCCGTGGATGTGGAGTTTGCTATTGATCATCAGGGGTGTCTGTTCCTTTTGCAGGTGCGCCCTGTTACCCGCCTCTCTGGTGGCATGGATTTTGTCATGTCCATACCCGAAGAGACCCTGGCCATTGGCGAGGGCGTCAGCGAAGGCTTCTGCACCGGTCCACTCTGGTTGGCCAGTCAGCCAGAGGCAGGCTCTATGCCAGAGGGAGCCATTGTCGTGGCCCACCATGCTGAAGACTGGATGCTTGGGCCTGAGTTTCTGAAGAGGGTTGGTGGTTTTGTCATTGCTGAGGGAGGATTCAATGATCACGTAGCAATCTTCATGAAACAGGCAGAAATAGCTTTGATGCTGGCCGGTGGCCAGTTTACGGCAGTGGTCGCTCAGGTTGGGCAACAGGCGACGCTGGCCTGTGCCCGCTTTAACGAAAAACCCGGAGCCTTTATTGTTGCCGGTGACCTTAGCGGAAAACTGGCCAGTTGCAGAAGCCTGTCCTCTGCATTTTCTGATCTATCGTTGGCAAAGGCCGTCCCGTCACGGGATGATTTGTCCCCCCCTGAAGGCACATTCCTTCAGGTTGCCGACGGTTTTCAATGGCTCACAGATCAGAATGCCCGTCTGTTGGCAATGTTTGCCTCCGGCGGCGGACTGGATTGTCTGGCAAATCCGGTAAAACTGAGCATGTCTCGACAACGATCCGGGATACTGGCAAAGATCAGAGACAGTGTAAACAGGCTGGTTCATGGAGCTGAAGCAATGCTGGATGGGTACCGGGCATTCCTGCTGCTGGCGGGTAACAGCAGTTCATCAGAGGTTCAGTTATTGCAGGATGAAGTACTACTATTAAGCAACCGGTTCAAGACACTGAAACAGACCATCCAATCATTGCTGGAGGCTATCATCCTGCCCCAGGATGACGATGAAGAACGGCAGTTATCGTTTCGTCATTGGCTGTCAGCCTGCCAACAACTGCAATCTTGTCTTCAAGCACTCAATCCCAGGGAGGCTGAGCAGTTCCAAAGTGTCCATGAAGTGATTTTTGCGCTGCATCTGCGCTTTATAAAAGCACTGGCACCGATCACTCTGGACTCGGGTCAGGGCCGGTTATCCAGGGAAAAGCGAATCACTTATGTTGATTACACGACCCAGGGTAATCCTGATGAAAATGCGTTGCTATTGAGTCCAACCGGTAAAGCCATTATGAATGAATTAGAGCTTTCAGGGACTGTTGTCATTATGGATGATGCCTTGTTGGTTAATCTGGGATTAGGCGTTCATGTCAGCCTTGTCGAATTATTTGAAAACGCAGAGGGTGGGAAAGGACGAACCTTGCGGCTGAAATTTTCTGACCAATTCGATAGACCTGGTGGCTTATATAAATCCGGCAAGTTACAGCGGGTCTGGTTTCTGACACAGTTTCTGAAGGCCATCGAACTGGATGAAAATGCTGATCCAATGAGGCTCAGTTACAATGCGGTAGCGCGTGAAGTTATTGTCGAATGTACGCGAATGCAATCACCTCAAGCTATGCAGTATGCCTTTGAAAAGCTGATGCTTGTTTTAGATTCTATGACTGATCTTGATATTCTCTTTGATTACGAAGACATTTTTGAAGAACCTCATTGGGATTTTAACTTGCTTGCACAACGTCTTAATCCCGTTGTTGCGACAGAAGCTGATAGATTCACCTTTCAACATTGCCTTTTTTCAATGTTTTATAAGAACGATTATTGGATGAGTCCCGCTTGTTGCCAGTTACTCAGTAACCATCTTCAACAGTTTGTTCATCATACTGAGCGATTAGGGGAGTGTCGGTCTTTAGTCTATTCAGGGAAAAAACCGGAGGCGAGTCTGAAGGAAATATTTATGAGTGATGACATGAATGAGAGCATGCGCAGGGAGCTCTTACATCATTTTTTATTGCTAGATCCCTATTACTCTGTTGGCCCGGTTGAGGATTTTTATCACCATTTGAGAGGCCAATACTTTATTATCAAGCCATCACACGCTTACACGCTGACGTTTGTTGTTCCACCGGTTCAGTCGCTTTCGGATATTAAAGAAAAGGTCAGGCAAGCTTTGCTGAAAGATGGGCTGGAATATGCCAGCCAACGGGTTCGAAATGATAAAGACCTTGTACTAGAAGCCATTGCAGTACATCCATTTAACCTGAAATATGTAGGTGAAGAACTGAAGAGTGATAAAGATGTCATCCTAGCCGCAGTTACTCAGAAGAGCTATTGTATGAGCTGCGTCAGCCCGGAACTCCCAAATTATGATGAGCTGGTGATAGCGGCTATCGCAAAGCGTCCAGCAGTTGTGAGGTATGCCAGTGAAAAAATCCGAAGTGATAAAAACATTATTCAAAGTGTCATTGCTCATAATATTGATTACCTGGCATATGCCAGTAATACGGTGTTGAATAATTACCATTCTATGCTCGATTTTATTGAACAAAATCCACGTGCTTTTGAATTTGCTGCTCCCGGGCTTAAACTTAATAAGGCTTTTATCGAGGCAGCAAAACAAAGAAATCCCGCAGTTATTCAATACACCAGAGAGCTTTTGGATAAGGTCTGAATGGCTCTGAAAAGTTGGTCAGTGCAAACCCTGTTGCCAGCTTATTGGCATTCTTTTTATTTCGTATTTCAGTCTGACGGGGGGAACTTTATAAAAATATCATTGCCTGAACAGGGTGATACATTGAATTTCTGGCAATTAAATTATGTATGAGTACTTAGTATGACGTGGATGTCGCGATGTTACCTTTACCTGAAAATTTTGGCAAATTAGATCCCCGAAGCCCGGGAACCTGTTCAAATCAGAACACCGGGGCTGGCAGTCTATCCAACAGGGTTCGCAGTGCAATCAAAAGGCATTTCGATAATCCTGTACCCCGTGGCGTTTCGACCAGCGAAACCCCTTTAACCAAACGTCTCTGCCGTTTAGCTGTTTCAGAGCAGGCTGCTGGCTGTTCTCCTTCCGAACGGGAACAGTTCGGGGGCAAGGGAATGTTTTTGTTGCGCATGAAAGCAGCCGGTCTGTCTGTTCCGCCCTTCGAATGTGTCAGTGCTCAAGTCATGAATGCGCTTGAACAACACCCTCTGGATGCCCATCTTTTAGAATGCTACTTCCCCGGAATTATCTATGAACCGGAGTTGGGAACCAGCCTGGCGAGCATCAGGAAATACCTCAATGCCCTGCCGCCTTCAGAGCAAACCAAAAGGGATGAATGGCTGTCGGGTATGGCGAAATTAATTGCCAGTAATGACTATTACGAACAGATTAAAGATTCTGAAGCGACCCGACAAATCAGGGCTCTGCGCTCTCAGCTGGGCAAAGTCTCCAACTCACAGCCCGTAATTGTTCGCAGTTCCGGCATCAATGAAGATAACTACGGCGATGCCCAGGCGGGCAAATACCTCTCTTTAGTTCAGGGGGAAGAGGATATTTTGCGAACCTGTCTTAAGGTCATGGCCTCGGGTTACCGGCCTGAAGTCTGTCCCGAAGGCATACCACAACCCATGGCGCTGGTTATCCAACAGTGCATTGATTGCCTATACGGCGGGGTCTTTACGAGCTTTCAATCCTTTCAGGATGATACCGTCAGGGTTGAGTACACAAAGGGTCAGCCCAAAGGCGTAGTGGCAGGACAATTCGGTAATACGCCCCATCGTATCGATATTTATCGCAGGGAAGGCGCCGAAGACGCTCAATACTACCCCGGGACCATCTCAAGTCACTTCATCCTGTACAAGCACAATAATGGCTTTTCGGAAACAAGAATTGATAATGTCGATGCTCAATCAGGCGACGGTGGTCTGAAACTCACTGATAAAATGCTTTCAGATCTCAGGGACGCGGTGACAAAACTGGAAGACCTTTTGCTCTGCCCCGTGGATGCGGAGTTTGCCATTGATCACCGGGGTCGCCTGTTCCTGTTGCAGGTGCGCCCTGTTACCCGACTCGCTGGCGACATGGATTTCGCCATGCCCATACCGGAAGAGACCATTGCTTCTGGCGAGAGCGTTAGCGAAGGCTACTGCACCGGACCCATCTGGCTGGCCAGTGAACAGGAGGCAGACTCTATGCCAGAAGGTGCTATTGTCGTGGCCCATCACGCTGGAGACTGGATGCTTGAGCCTGAGTTCCTGAAGCAGGCAGGAGGCTTTGTCATCGCCGAAGGAGGATTCAATGATCATGTAGCAATCCTCATGAAACAGGAAGGAAAAACGTTGATGCTGGCCGGTGGGCAGCTTGCGGCAGTGGAAGCTCAGGTTGGGCAACAGGCGACACTGGCCTGTGCCCGTTTTATGGGCAGGCCCGGCGCCTTTATCGTTGCTGATGACCTTAGCGAAAAACTGGCCAGTTACAGAAGCCTGACCGCTATTGATTCTGACGTGCCGTTAGCTGAAGCCGTTCCGTCACGGCAGGATTTGTCCCCCGCTGAAGGTACATTCGATCAGGTTACCAGCGGTTTTCAGTGGCTCACAGATCAAAACGCCCGCCTGTTGGCATTTTTTGCCTCAGGCGGCGGACTGGATTGTCTGGCAAACCCGATAAAACTGAGTATGTCGTCACAACGCTCAAAGTTGCTGGCAGGGACCAGGGACAGTGTAAACCGGCTGATTCATGGGGCTGAAGCATTGCTGAATGGGTACAAGTCATTCCTGCAGCTTGCGAGCGTAAAGGACCCATCCGAAATCGGGCCATGGCTGAATGAATTACCGGAACTGACCAGCCGGTTCAAGACGTTGAAAGAGAAAATCCAATCAGAGTTAGAAATGATGCTCCTTCCCCTGCAAGTCGGTGAAGAAGGTCAGAAATCCATGGGCATTTTTCGACACTGGTTGACGGCGTGTCAGCAACTAAAGTCATCTCTTCAGGCACTCAATCCCAATGCGCCCGAGCAGCTCCGAAGTCTCCATGAACTGATTTTTGCCTTGCATGAGCGCTTCGTCAAGGCACTGGCACCGGTTACTCTGGCCTCGGGTCAGGGCAAGATCAGCAGGATATGGCCCATCACCTATGTAGATTGCAGGACTCCGGGTGACTCGGCTAAAAAGGTACCGCTATTCACTCACTCCTACAATGAATGCCTCGTAAGATCAGAGTGTGAAGCGACTGTCATCATTATGGATGCTGCTTTGATTGCTAACCTTCAACTGGGACATCATGTGGGCCTTATCGAGCTACTTGAAGAAGCAGAAGGGGGGAAAGGACGTACCCTGCGGCTGAAATTTTCTGACCGGTTTGCCACAGCTGATGGCAGTGATGGTTCCGGCAAATTGAAACGTATGTGGTTTCTGACGCAGTTACTGAAGACGATCAATCTGGATGAACAAGCGGGTCCTATGAAGTTCAGTTGCAATGCCGTAGCGGGTGAAATGATTGTCGAATACCCCCGAATGAAATCACATCAAATCATGCAGGCAGCTTTTGTAAAACTGACAACGGCATTATCTGTCATTAAGAACCTGGATGAGGACTTAAAGTCAGCAGCCATTTTTGATGGAGATCAGTGGAGCTTTAACAGCCTTATGCAACGCGTTGATAGCGATGTTACGACAGAAGCCCATAGATTCGCTTTTCAACACTGCCTTTTCTTAATGGCTTATTCTGCTCAATATAACGTTAATGAGGATTGTTACCGATTATTAATAAAGTTCTTAAACAATCATCAAAAACAGTTTATTCGTCATAGTCGACGGCTTGCTGAATCAATACACCCCCCTCTGGAAACGTTAATGAGTGATAAGATCCCCGGGGACACCCGCAGGGAACTCTTGCAGCATTTTTTATTGTTAAAGCCTGATGACGCTGCGCCATTGTTTGAAGAGGTGTATGAGCTGGAAGATCAGTACTTTGTTATCAATCCATCCTGCAGTTGCAGTGTAAATTTCGAGGTTTCACCCATTCAGTTCCTTGGGGTTCAAAGAGAAAATGTGAAGAATGTTCTACGCAGGCAGGGACTGAAATATGCCAGCCAACGGGTTCGCAATGATAAAGATCTTGTATTAGCGACCATTGCCGTACATCCATACAGCCTGAAATATGTGAGTGAAGAACTGAAGTGTGATAAAGAAGTCGTTCTAACCTGTTTTAAAGCGCTCAATTTTTTGAAGACTGAAGAGGTACGCAGTGTCAATCACCTGGTCTCTGACTT
Source organism: Endozoicomonas sp. ALD068 (assembly GCF_049310145.1). Taxonomy (NCBI): domain Bacteria; kingdom Pseudomonadati; phylum Pseudomonadota; class Gammaproteobacteria; order Oceanospirillales; family Endozoicomonadaceae; genus Endozoicomonas; species Endozoicomonas sp. ALD068. Next base: position 2,378,767 of record NZ_JBLYNU010000004.1, on the reverse strand, counting down.
GTATAGGTCCGTGACAGAGGCCCGGAGACCGGTTACCAGGGCCTCAGCTCTGAGCATGCTATCCAGAGATGATAAGGTCATATATGTTGATTGCACGACTCCGGGTGGCGTGGGTGAAAAGTCAACGCTATTGAATCCGTCCTGCAGAGCAGTCCTTGGAGAATCAGGACTTTTTGAAGGAACTGTTATCAGTATGGATGATACTTTGATTGTTAACTTTAAGATAACCGATCTTGTAGGCGTTATCGAGCTACTTAAAAACGAAGAAGAGGCAAAAGAATGTACCTTGCGGTTGAAAATTTCTGACAATTTTTCCTACTCTGATGGTAGTGATGCACCTGGCAAGTTAAAACGTATGTGGTTTCTGGTGCAGTTACTGAAAGCGATAGAGCTGGATAAAAGTGCTGCCAGCATGAAGCCTGGTTGCAACGCCGCAGCGGCTGAAGTGATCGTCGAATGCCCGCAAATAACATCAACTCAAGTCATGCAGGGTGCCTTTGTGAAACTGATAAGGGCATTAGAGGCTGTTAGATCTTTGGATATGTTTTTAGGCCCAAGACCTGTTTTTGAAGGGGGTCAGTGGAGCTTTAACATGCTTGCGCAACGCCTTGATAGCGATGTTGCTGCAGAAGCCAATAAATTTGCCTTTCAACATTGCCTTTTCTTAATGGCTGAACGTTACCGATATGCCATTGATCTCAGTTGCTACTTGTTATTAAGCAGTCATCAACAACAGTTTATTGATAATGGTCATCGGTTGTTTAAATTGGAGGGTAATCCTGGCGACGTATTAATGAGAAATGAACTCCCTGAGGACACCCGCAGGGAGCTACTGCATCATTTTTTATTGTCAGATCCCGGTGAGGCTAATCGATGGGTTGATCTTGTGTATCCTCATTTGAAAGATCATTACTTTGTTATCAAGCCATCCTGCAGTTACAGCCCGAAGTTTGATTTTTTACCGGTTCAGGCGCTTGGTAATAATAAAGAAAGGGTCAGGAATATATTGCACAGGGATGGACTGAAATGTGCCAGCCAACGGATTCGCAATGATAAAGACCTTGTGATAGCGGCTCTTGCAAGACATCCACATAGCCTGGAATATGTAGGTGAGGAGCTGCAGAGTGTTGCTGAGGTCGTCATGCATACAGTCACTAAAGATGGTTGTTATCTGCAATATGCCAGCCCGACACTTCAGGATGATGAGAAGGTTGTCATAGCCGCTGTTACAAATTCTTCAGGCGCTCTGAAATATGCCAGTGAAAGAATTCGAAGCGATAAAAACATTATTAAAACCTTGATAGCTATCAACGTTAATAACCTGATATACGTTAATAAAACGATATTGGAGGATCCTGAGTACATGCTGGACTTAATTGCAAAGGATTCTGCTGCTTTTATTTTTGTTGCTCCCGAGCTTAAACAGAATGAGGCTTTTATTGAGGCAGCAAAAAAAAGAAACCCCGAAGTGAGTCAACACCTCATGTAATACCCATCGTGCTTTCTAACTTTAACAGCCTTACGCAACGCATATATATTAGCGAAAGAACCCGGTCTGGTGGTTTCTGGTTTGCAGTGTGTCGCTTAAGCAGACGGCGGCACGGATAATGCCCTGAGAGTGGGTCAGAAGCCTGAGTGATATAATCAGTCATTTAAGTCTTAAGGCTATGAAATATGTTAAAGGTAAAACAGTCAGGAAGCATGATCGCCGGCATATTGCTTCTGTTTGCAACTCAGGTTTTTGCCTGGTCTCATGTCCATATCGTTAATAAAACTGACCTCGATGTATATGGTGAAATCAAATACATTGGCGGATCCGCTTGGGATTGTGATACACAAACCTATGCACTCGCCCCCTGGGGAGCATTTACTGCACCTTCCCGAGGCGCATGTCTGGTACGCAAAATTACCGTCAGTGCCTACGACCTGGGTAATGGTATTCCCTATGAGTCATCAGCAGGAACTGCCTTTGTGCAATTCATAGTGGTCAAGAGAGACGACGGCCAGCTTATGGTGACTCGCCCTTAAGAGAGTTAACGCGTTTATTCAGACAACGTTAAACAGTGCCAACTGTGTTGATAGCTCATTGTTGTTTACCTGTTGCCTGGTTCAGCCTGAGTGGTGAACTTTATAAAAAAATAATTGTCATATATGTAATAAGCGATTTTTTAGGCGTTAGTCATTGAATTATGGATAAATGAGAGGGATATCTTGATGTTGCCTGAAACTATTGATCTTCAAATATCGAAAACGAACCCAGAGCAGAATACCGGGGCTGGTCGTTCATCCAGCAGAGCTGCCAGTTCCCCCAAAAGGTATTTCAGTCATCTTGATCTCAGTGACGTTCCCGACCCAACGTGGCTAAACAAGCGCACCTGCTGTTCCCCTGTTTCAGGCCAGGCTGCTGACTGTTCTGCCGCCAGCCGGGAACAACTTGGTGGCAAAGGAATGTATTTGCAGCGCATGAAGAAAGCCGGTCTGTCTGTGCCACCGTTCGAATGTGTTACTGCTCAAGTCATGAGTGCTCTTGAACAACAGCCTCTGCATAACTTTGCCCGCTATCTCCCCGGGATTGACCGTGAACTGAAGGCAGAGACCTGTCTCAAGAACATCCGTGAACACCTCAATGCCTTGCCGCCTTCAGAGCAAAGCAAAAGGGATAACTGGCTGCTGGGTCTGGCGCAATTTGTTGCCAGTGATGACTATTACGAACAGGTTAAAGATACTGAAGCGGCCCGACACATCAGGACTCTTCGCCATCAGCTGGACAAACTCTCCAGATCACAACCCGTTATTGTCCGCAGTTCCGGCATCAACGAAGATAACTACGGCGATGCCCAGGCGGGCAAATACCTCTCGGAAGTTCAGGGAGAAGAGGATGTATTGCGCACCTGCCTAAAGGTCATGGCCTCAGGTTACCGGGCTGAAGTCTGTTCCGAAGGTATACCACAACCCATGGCACTGATCATCCAACAGTGCATTGATTGCCGATACGGCGGTGTCGTCATGAGCTTTCAATCTTTTCAGGAAGATACCATCAGGGTTGAGTACACACGTGGTCAGCCCAGAGGCGTAGTGGCAGGGCAGTCTGGTAACCGGCCCCATCGCATTGATATTTATCGCGAAGATCACAAAGAAGAAGCTCACATCTATCAGTACTTTCCCGGAACAATCTCCAGTCACTTTGTCTTGCATAAGAACAATAACGGCTATTCGGAAACAATCATTGCTAATGCCGATGCTCAATCAGACGACAGTGGACAAAAACTCACTGATAAAATGGTTTCAGATCTCAGGGATGCGGTGACAAAACTGGAAGACCTGCTGCTCTGCCCCGTGGATGTGGAGTTTGCTATCGATCATCAGGGTAGCCTGTTCCTGTTGCAGGTGCGTCCTGTTACCCGACTCTCTGGCGGCATGGATTTTGCCATGCCTATACCCATAGAGTCTCTGGCGATTGGCGAGGGCATCAGTGAAGGCTTCTGCACCGGGCCACTCTGGTTGGCTAAAAAAACACAGGCAGACTCTATGCCAAAGGGCGCCATTGTCGTCGCCCGGCAGGCAGAAGACTGGATGCTTGAGCCTGGCTTCCTGAAACGGGCAGGAGGTTTTGTGCTGGCCGAAGCAGGCTTCAATGATCATGTAGCGATCCTTATGAAACAGGAAAAAATAGCCTTGATGCGGGCCGGTGCTGAGTATGCAGCTGTGATCGCTCAGGATGGCCAACAGGCGACGCTGGCCTGCGCTCGCTTTAATGGTGAGCCCGGCGCCTTTATTGTTGTCGGTGACCTTGCCGGAAAACTGGCCAGTCACAGAAATTTATCCTCTGCCTTCTCTGATGTGCTGCCGGGAAAAGCCGTCCCGTCGCGGGCTGATTTGTCTCCCTCTGAAGATACACTTTGTCAGGTCGCCAGCGGTTTTCAATGGCTCACGGATCAAAATGCTCGCCTGCTGGCATTTTTTGCCTCCGGCGGCGGACTGGATTGTCTGGAAAACCCGATAAAACTAAGCATGTCGCCGCAACGATCAGAGTTACTGGTAGGCACCAGAGAGAACATAAGCCGACTGATTTATGGAGCTGAAAAGCTGTTGCAGGGTTATGAGGCATTCCTGCGGCTGGCGGGCGACAGCCGTTCATCCCGGGTTGAGCCATTGCTGGATGAATTTCTGCACCTGTCCAACCGCTTTGAGATGCTGAAACAGACCATCCTATCCGGCTTGAAGAGTATCATTATGCCAATGCAAGCTGCTGAAGACGGGCAGCTATCTCCGGTAACGTTTCGTCATTGGCTGGCAGACTGCGATCAGCTGCAATCCTTTCTTCAAGCTCTCAACCCCTGGAGGGCTGAGCAGGTACAGAGTGTTCATGAACTGATTTTTGCTGTACATCAGCGCTTCGTAAATGCGCTTGCACCCATCACTCTTGCCTCGAGTCAGGGCAGGGTCTCTCGGGAAAAGCGCATCACCTATATTGATCACAGGACTCCGAGTGAAACGGCACCGCTACTGAGTCCAGCCTGCAAAGCAACCCTCGAAGGATTATTGTTTCGTAAAGCGATTGTCGTCTGTATGGATGAAGCCTTGATTGTTAACCTGAAGTTAGGCACTCATGTGAGTCTTATCGAGCTACTTGATCGTGCAGAGGGGGGGAAAGGACGAACCCTGCGGCTGAAATTTTCTGACTCTTTTGACAGTGATGATGGCAGTGAATCACCCGGCAAATTAAAACGTATGTGGTTTCTGGTGGAGTTACTGAAAGCGTTCGAACTCAATAAAAATGCGGGTAGCATGAAGACAAGTTGTAACGCTGTAGCGGGTGAAATTATCGTTGAATGCACTCGCATGAGATCACGTGAAAACATGCAGGAGGCCTTTGTAAAACTGACCAAGGCATTATATTCATTAGTTAGTCTGGATCGATACTTAAGTCGGATAACTCTGTTTGAAGGAGGTCGGTGGAGCTTTAACTGGCTTGCGCAGCGCCTTGACAGCGATGCTTCGGCAGAAGCTAATAGATTCGCCTTTCAGCATTGCCTTTTCTCAATGGTTAATAGTATCCGAGATGGCATTGCTCCAGAGTGTTACCCGTTATTAAGCAAGTATCAACAAGAGTTCATGGATCAAGGTCGATGTCTGGTCAAATCGAAGGACAATGTTTGGGAGCTATTAATGAGTGATCAGGTCTCTGAAGATATCTTAAGGGAGCTATTACATCATTTTTTATTGTCATATCCTGGTAACGCCAGTCAATGGGTTGAGCTTTTGTATCCTCATCTTAAAGATCAATACTATGTTATCAAACGGTCCTGTAGTTACAGTCTGGAGTTTGATGTGCCACCGATGCCGTTGCTCGGGGGGCAAAAAGAAAGGGTCAGGAGTTTCTTGCTCAAGCATGGCATAGAATGTGCCAGCCAACGAATTCGAAATGACAAAGACCTTATGTTAGCGGCTCTTGCAATACATCCGTATAGCCTGAAATATGTCAGTGAAAAGCTGAGGAGTGATAAACAGGTCGTCCTCACTGCAGTCACCGGAGATGGTTGTTGCCTGCAATACGCCAGCACCAAACTGCGGGATAATGAAGAGGTTGTCAAAGCCGCTATCAAACATGATTCAGCAGCCCTGAAATATGCCAGTGACAGAATTCGAAGCGATAAAAAAACATTATCAAAGCCTTAATGGCTGTCAGTTTTGATAACTTAAGATATGTCAGTAAAGCGGTGTTGAAGGATCGTATAGGTTGAACTTTATAAAAAAATTATTGTCAAAAGATTAATTGATGTTTTTTCTAGATGAATCATGGATGAATATTAACATGGGAGGGATATCTTGATGTTACCTGCTAATTCTCAAATGTCAGCGCTTCGGAGTCCAACAACGAATCCAGATGAGATTACCGGGACTGGTAGTTCATCCGGCAGGGTTGGTAGTTTATACGGCAGGGCTGTTAATTACCTCAAAAGATATTTCAGTTATCTTGATAGCACTTCCATTCCAGACACGACGTGCCTTAGCAAACGCACCTGCTGTTCATCTGTTTCAGATCAGGCTGATGACTATTCTCCCCCCATCCGGCATCAGCTTGGGGGTAAGGGACTGTTTTTGCAACGCATGAAGGAAGCTGGTCTGCGTGTTCCAGCGTTCAGATGTGTGACAACTCAGCTCGTTCATGCGCTTGAACAACACCCTCTGGATCCTCACTCTTTAACTCGCTATCTTCCCGATATCGCCTATGAGCCGGGTGTGCACAGCAGCCTGACGCTCATCAGGGAATACCTCAATACTCTGCCACCTTCAGAACCCGTCAAAAGAGCCGGGGTGCTGACGGGGCTGGCGGAATTTATTGCCAGTGATGACTTTTATCAGCAGGTTAAAGAGTCTGAAGCGGCCCAACAAATCACAGACCTGCGTCGTCAGCTGGACAATTTCTCTTTATCACAACCGATTATTGTCCGCAGTTCTGGCATCAACGAAGATAATTACGGCGATGCCCAGGCAGGCAAATACCTCTCATTGGTTCAGGAAGAAGACGATGTTTTGCGTACCTGTCTGAAAGTCATGGCTTCAGGCTACCGCCCTGAAGTCTGCCCCGAAGGCATACCACAACCCATGGCTCTGATCATCCAGGAGTGTATTGACTGCCAATACGGCGGTGTCGTCATGAGCTTTCAATCTTTTCAGGATGGAACCATCAGGGTTGAGTTTACTCAGGGTCAGCCCAGAGGTGTGGTTGCGGGGCACTCCGGTAACACGCCTCACCGTATCGATATTTCTGATGAGGAAGGCCCTGACAGCTATCAATATTTTCCCGGTACGATTTCAAGTCACTTTGTCCTGAACAAAAACAATCACGGTTATTCAGAAACAAGAATTGATAATGTCGGTGCCCAGCCAGACGACGGTGAACAGTTACTTGGTGATCAAACGGTCTCAGATCTCAGAGAGATGGCGACAACGCTGGAAAACCTGTTGTTCTGCCCCGTGGATGCCGAGTTTGCCATCAATCGTAAGTGGCAGCTGTTCCCGGTGCAGGTGCGCCCTGTTACCCGACTCTCTGGCGGCATGGATTTTGCGCTGTCCATACCCGAAGAGACCATTGCCACAGGTACGGGTGTCAGTGAAGGCTTTTGCACCGGAACGCTCTGGCTGGCCAGACGACAAAAGGCAGACTCTATGCCAGAGGGTGCCATTGTCGTGGCCCCACACGCTGAAGACTGGATGCTTGAGCCCGGGTTCCTGAAGCGGGTTGGTGGTTTTGTCATTGCCAATGGAGGATTCAATGATCATGTTGCGATCCTTATGAAACAAGAGCAAAAAACGTTGATGCTGGCCGGTGGGCAGCTTGCGGCAGTGGAAGCTCAGGTTGGGCAACAGGCGACGCTGGCCTGTGCCCGCTTTAACGATAAGCCCGGTGCCTTTATTGTTGCCGGTGACCTTACCGGAACATTGGCCAGTCACAGAAGCCTGTCCTCAGCTGTTTCTGATGTGCCGCTAGCCAAAGCCGTCCCCTCACGGAATGATTTGTCCTTTCCTGAAGGTACATTCCTTCAGGTTGCCAGCGGTTTCAAATGGCTCACGGATCAAAATGCCCGCCTGCTGGCATTTTTTGCCCCTGGTGGCGGACTGGATGGTTTGGCAAACCCGCTAAAACTCAGCATGTCGCCACAACGATCCAGGATACTGGCAGAGACTAAAGTCAGCGTAAATCGGCTGGTTTATGGGGCCGAAGCCCTGTTGCAGGGTTACTGGGCCTTCTTACAACTGGCGGGTGAGAAAGGTTCGCCCGAGGTTCAGTTATTGCGGGATGAATTGCAGCAACTGATCAGCCGGTTTGAGACGTTGCAAAAGACTATCCAATCAGGGCTGGAGAGTGTCATTCTGCCCATGCAAGCCGCTGAAGAAGGGCGGCCATTCCCCGGTATCTTTCGTCAATGGCTGGCCGATTGCCATAAGCTACAATCCGATCTTCAGTCACTCAACCCCTGGAAAGCTGAGCAGGTCCTAAGTGTCCATGAGCTGATTTTTGCCCTGCATCAGCGCTTTGTAGAGGCACTGGCACCGGTCACTCTGGCTTCGGGACAGGGCAGGATATCTACAGAAAAGAAAATCACCTATGTCGATTGCACGACTCCGGGTGGCTCAGATGGAAAGGTGCCGTTATTGAGGCAGTCAGGCAAAGCATTGCTTGAACAATCAAGGCACCCGGTAACTGTCGTCAGTCTGGATGATGCCTTGTTGGTTAATCTGGAGCTTGGGCATCATTTAGGCCTTATCGAGGCACTTGAATGCGCAGAAGGAGGGAAAGAAAGAACCTTGCGGCTTAGATTTTCAGACCGGTTTCGGAGCCCTGATGGCTATCAACAACCCGGCAAGTTGAAGCGTATGTGGTTTCTGGCGCGGTTGCTGAAGGCAATTGAACTGGATAAAGAGGCAGATGGTATGAAGATCAGTGTCAATCCCGCAGTGGGTGAAATGATTGTTGAATGCTCCCGAATGTCATCACGTAAAATCCTGCAGCAGGCTTTTGAAAAACTGATAATGGCATTGTATTCAACCTATAGTCTGGATCTGTACATACGTAATATAGCCCTTTTTGAAGGAGATCAGTGGTGCTTTAATTTGCTTGCACAACGCCTTGATAGCGATGTTGTGACAGAAGCCGATCGATTCGCCTTTCAAAAATGCTTAATTCAACATGGCTTATGCACACTATATTACTCCGCTGCGATCGGTATTTCAGATGCTTGCTACTCGTTCTTAAGCGACCATCAACAGCAGTTTATTAATCATAGTCGGCGGTTCTTTCGATCGGAGAAGAATTTTTCGGAAGTGTTAATGAGTGATGAGGTGGGTGAGGACACCCGCAGGGAGGTACTGCATCATTTTTTATGGCTCAATCCCGATGAGGCGACTCCACTGTTTGAGCTTGTCTATCCTCGTTTGAGAGGCCAATACTATATTATTAAGCCATCATGGGATTACACGCTGATGTTTGATGTGCCACCGGGGCAGGCGCTTCCCGATCACAAAGAAAAGGTCAGGAATGTTGTGGTGAAGGAAGGGCTGACATATGCCAGCCAGCAGGTTCGAAATGATAAAAGCCTTGTATTAGCGACCCTTGCAAGACATCCGGATAACCTGAAATATGCGAGTGAAAAACTCAAGAATGATAAAGTGGTCGTCATGGCTGCAGTCACTCAAAATGGCTTTTCTCTGAAATATGCCAGCCCGAAACTTCAGGATAATTATGAAATTGTCATGGCTGCAGTCACTATTCATGGCAGTTATCTGGAATTTGCCAGCCCGAGACTTCGGGATAATTATGAAATTGTCATGGTCGCAATCAAACGGGATGGTATACATCTCAAATATGCCAGCCCGAGACTTCGGGACAATGAAGAGATTGTCAGGGCTGCAGTTGCAGCTTATTCAGGACCTGTGTCTTATGCCAGTGAAAGAATCCGAAGCGATAAAAACATTATTAAAAAACTGATAGCCGTTAATATTGATATTCTACGAAATGTCAGGAAAACATTATTGAATGATCGGGAGTCTATGCTGGACTTAATTGAACAGGACTCTTTTGCTTTTTTGTATGCGTCTGATGAGCTTAAACAATATAAGGCTTTTATTGAGGCAGCAAAAAAAAGAAACCCCGAAGTGATTCGACACCTCAAGTAATCTCCGAACAAGGTTTCATTTATTCTGACAACGTTAAACAGTGCCAACTCTGTTGACAGCTCATTGTTGTTTCCCCTATTGCCTGGTTCGGCCTGAGTGGTGAACTTTATAAAAAAACTATTGTCTGAGGTTTATTGACCTTCCAGTCATTGAGTCAGATGGATGAATATTAACATGAGAGGGATATTTTGATGTTACCCGCTTATTCTCAAAGGGCAGATTCTCCGACTCCGGCAACCAATTCAAATCAGATTCCCGGGGCTGAGGGTCTATCCGACGGGGCTGAGAGTAAACACAAAAGGTATTTCAGTGATCCTGATCCCACTAGCGTTCCCGTCCAGACATCATTAGCCAATCGTCTTTGCTCTTCACCTGTTTCAGATCAGGCTGATGACTATTCTCCCCCCAGCCGCCATCAGCTTGGGGGTAAGGGAATGTTTTTGCAGCGCATGAAGGAAGCCGGTCTGCGTGTTCCACCTTTTAAATGTGTGACAACCCAGGTGATGAATGCACTGGAACATCAGCCTCTGGATCGGCACTGCCTGGCCTGCTATCTCCCCTGGATTCCTGATCAACCGGAGGCAGAGACCAGCCTGTCGAAAATCAGGAAATACGTCGCTACTTTGCCACCTTCTGAGCAAGCCAAAAGGAAAGACTGGCTGGCGGGTCTGGCAACATTTATTGCCAGTGATGACTATTACCAACAGGTTAAAGAGTCTGAAGCGGCCCAACAAATCAGAGACCTGCGTCGTCAGCTGGACAAACTCTCCCTGTCACAACCGATTATTGTCCGCAGTTCTGGCGTTAATGAAGATGACTACGGCAATGCCCAGGCGGGCAAATACCTCTCGAAACTTCAGGGAGAAGAGGATGTATTGCGAACCTGCCTTGAGGTCATGGCTTCAGCTTACCGGCCTGAAGTCTGCTCCGAAGGTGTACCGCAACCCATGGCGCTGGTTATCCAACAGTGTATTGATTGCAAATACGGCGGGGTCATTATGAGCTTTCAATCCTTTCAGGATGATACCGTCAGGATTGAGTTCACGCCCGGTCAGCCCGGGGGCGTAGTAGCAGGACAGTTCGGTAATACGCCCCACCGTATCGATATTCATCGCAAGGAAGGCGCTGAAGGCGTTCAATACTTTCCCGGGACGATCTCAAGTCACTTCATCCTGCACAAGAACAATAACGGCTATTCGGAAACAAGAATTGATAATGTTGGCGTTCAATCAGGCGACGGTGGACAGAAACTCAGTGATAAGATGGTTTCATTACTCAAGGAGGTGGTGGCAAAGCTGGAAGACCTGTTGCTCTGCCCTGTGGATGCGGAGTTTGCCATTGATCACCAGGGTCGTCTGTTCCTGTTGCAGGTGCGCCCTGTTACCCGACTCTCTGGCGGCATGGATTTCGCCATGCCCATACCGGAAGAGACCATTGCCTCTGGCGAGAGCGTCAGCGAAGGCTTCTGTACCGGACCCATCTGGCTGGCCAGGGAAAAAAAGGCAGACTCTATGCCAGCGGGTTCCATTGTCGTGGCCCGACACGCTGAAGACTGGATGCTTGAGCCTGAGTTCCTGAAGCAGGCAGGGGGATTTGTCATTGCCGAAGGAGGATTCAATGATCATGTAGCGATCCTTATGAAACAGGCTGGAAAAACGTTGCTGCTGGCTGGTGGTCAGCTTACGGCAGTGGTCGCTCAGGACGGCCAACAGGCGACCCTGGCCTGCGGCTGTTTTAAGGGTAAGCCCGGTGCCTTTATTGTTGCTGGTGACCTTACTGGAAAACTGCTCAGTCACAGAAGTCTCTGTTCTGCTGTGTCTGATGTGCCGTTAGCCAACGCTGTTCCGTCACGGGAGGATTTGTCCCCCGCTGAAGGCACATTCGATCAGGTTACCAGTGGTTTTCAGTGGCTCACAGATCAAAACGCCCGCCTGTTGGCATTTTTTGCCTCCGGCGGCGGACTGGATTGTCTGGCAAACCCGATAAAACTGAGCATGTCGCCACAACGGTCAAAATTGCTGGCAGGGACCAGGGACAGTGTAAACCGGCTGATTTATGGGGCTGAAGCATTGCTGGATGGGTACAAGTCACTCTTGCAGCTGGCCGCTAACAGGGATCCTTCCAAGGTCCAGCCATGGCTGAATGAATTACCGCAACTGAGCAATCGGTTCGAGACATTGAAAGGGAACATCCAGTCAGTGTCAGAAACGTTCATCCTTCCCCTGCAAGCCGGTGGAGAAGGTCAGAAATCCATGGGGGTTTTTCGACAGTGGCTGGCAGCTTGTCATCAGCTGCAATCCTCTCTTAAGGCACTCAACCCCAATACGCCTGAGCAGGTCAGAAGTGTCCACGAACTGATTTTTGCCTTGCATAAGCGCTTCGTCAAGGCACTGGCACCGGTCACTCTGGCCTCGGGTCAGGGCAGGATAAGCGGGGGGTGGCCGGTCACTTATGTAGATTGCAGGACTCCAGGAGGCCCGTTTGAAAAGGCACCGCTATTTAATCGGTCCTGCAAGGTATCCCTGATAAGATCAGAGTGTCGAGGAACTGTCATCATTATGGATGATGCTTTGATTGTTAACCTTGAATTAGGACAACATGTGGGCCTTATCGAACTACTTGAAAACGCAGAGGGGGGCAAAGGACGTACCCTGCGGCTGAAATTTTCTGACCGGTTTGCCAGAGCTGATGGCAGTGATGGCCCCGGCAAGTTGAAACGTATGTGGTTTCTGGTGCAGTTACTGAGAGCGATCAATCTGGATGGACAAGCTGGTAATATGAAGCTCAGTTGCAATGCCGTAGCGGGAGAAATGATTGTCGAATGCGCCCGAATGACATTACGTCAAACCCTGCAGGATGCCTTTGTAAAACTGATGACAGCTTTGCATGCTATTCAGGATATAGATATTTATTTAAAGGACTGCAGCCTTTTTGAAGGGGATCAGTGGAATTTTGACTTGCTTGCGCAACGTCTTGATAGAGATATAGCGACAGAAGCCGATAGATTTGCCTTTCAACATTGTCTTTTCTCAACGATTTATGACTATTCCAGGATGAGTCCCGATTGTTGCCAGTTATTAAGTAAACAACACCAACAATTTATTGATTATGTTCAACGGTTAGAAGAGTGCTGGAAAAAGCCGAAGGAGCATTTTCGAGAAGTGTTAATGAGTGATGAGATCAGTGAGGACACCCGCAGGGAGCTTTTACATCACCTGTTATTGATAGATGCCCAAAAGGCTATTCCATTGGTTGAGGATGTTTATCCTGATTTGAGAGATCAATACTATGTTATTGAAACGTCATCCTGCAGCTACAGGATGGGGATTAATGCTCCACCTGCTCAGTCACTTGCGGAAGATAGAGAAAAGGTCAAAAGTTTCTTTTTGAAGCATGGACTGAAATATGCCAGCCAACGGGTTCGAAATGATAAAGACCTTGTATTAGCAACCATTGTCGTAAATCCATACAACCTGAAATATGTGAGTAAAGCACTGAAGCATGATAAACAAGTCGTCTTGAGCTGTTTTAAAACTCTCAATCTTTTGAAGACTGAGGAGGTCCGCCGTGTCAATGACCTGATTTTTGACTTGCATTGGGTCTTAACAGAGGCCCGGACATTGGTTACCACGGCCTCGGCTTTGGGCATGCTATCCAGAGACGAGAACTTCATCTATGTTGATTGCAGGATTCAGGGAGGCACGGCTGAAAAGGCATCGGTATTGAGTCCGTCCTGCAGAGCATCCCTCAGAGAATCAAGACCTCTTAGAGGAACTGTGATCAGTATGGATGATAACCTGATTGTTAACTTTGAGTTATTCGGTCTTGTGGGCTTAATCGAGCTGATTGAAAATGCAGATGAGGGAAAAGGAAGTACCTTGCGGCTGAAGTTTTCTGATAAATTTTCCTGTATTGATTGCAGTGATGCACCTGGCAAGTTAAAACGTATGTGGTTTCTGGTGCAGTTACTGAAAGCTATTGAACTGGGCGAAAATGCTGATAGTATCAGGTCTGTTTGCAACGCTGCAGCGGCGGAAGTGATGGTCGAATGCTCGCAAATAACATCACCTCAAGCCATGCAGGATGCCTTTGTAAAACTGATAACGGCATTAAGAGCAGTTATTTCTTTGGATATACTCCTGGGCTCGATAAGTATTTTCGACGAGGGGCGGTGGTGCTTTAACTCGCTTGCGCAACGCCTTGATAGCGATGTTGCGGCAGAAGCCAATAGATTCGCCTTTCAACATTGCTTCTTCTTGATGATTGATAATTACCAATATGGCATTGATCCCGATTGCTGTCAGTTATTAAACAATCATCAACAACAGTTTATTGATCATGGTTATCGGTTGGTTAAATCAAAGGACAACCTTCGGGAAGTGTTAATCAGTGATGAGCTTCCTGAGGACATCTGCAGGGAACTTCTGCATCATTTTTTATTGTTAGATCCCGGTAGGGCTAATCGATGGGTCGAGCTTGTGTATCCCCATTTGAAAGATCATTACTTTGTGATCAAGCCATCCTGCAGTTACAGCCTGAAGTTTGATTTCTCACCGGTTCAGTCGCTTGGGGATAATAAAGAACAGCTCAGGCATTTCTTGCTCAGGGATGGACTGATGCATGCCAGCCAACGGATTCGCAATGATAAAGACCTTGTATTGGCAACTGTTGCGATACATCCGGATAGCCTGAAATATGTCAGTGAGGAGTTGCAGAATGTTGCAGAGGTCGTCATGCTTGCGATCACTAAAGATGGTTGTCATCTGCAATATGCCAGCCCGACAGTTCAGGATGATGAGAAGGTTGTCGTAGCCGCTGTTACAAATTCTTTAGGCGCTTTGCAATATGCCAGTGAAAGAATTCGGAGCGATAAAAACATTATTAAAACCTTAATAGCCGTCAATATTAATTGCCTGATGTATGTCAATAATACGGTATTGAAGGATCGTGATTATATGCTGGACCTGATTCAAAAGGATTCTGCTGCTTTTATTTATGTTGCCTCCGAGCTTAAACAAAATGCGGCTTTTATTGAGGCAGCAAAAAAAAGAAACCCCGAAGTGAGTCAACACCTCGAGTAATCTCTGAACAAGGTTTCATTTATTCTGACAACGCTAAACAGTGCCAACTGTGTTGACAGCTCATTGTTGTTCCCCCTATTGCGTGGTTCAGCCTGAGGGGTGAACTTTATAAAAAAACTATTGTCAAAGGTTTATTGACTTTCCAGTCATTGAGTCACATGGATGAATATTAACATGAGAGGGATATTTTGATGTTACCCACTTGCTATCAAAGGGCAGATTCTCCGACTCCGGCAACCAATTCAAATCAGATTCCCGGGGCTGAGGGTCTGTTCGACGGGGCTGAGAGTCCACACAAAAGCTATTTCAGTGATCCTGATTCCACTAGCTTTCCCATCCAGACATCGTTAGCCGACCGTCTTTGCCGTTCACCTGTTTCAGATCAGGCTGATGACTATTCTCCCCCCAGCCGCCAACAGCTTGGGGGTAAGGGAATGTTTTTGCAGCGCATGAAGGAAGCCGGTCTGCCAGTTCCACCCTTTGAATGTGTGACAATCCAGGTCATGAATGCACTTGAACATGAGCCTCTGGATCGCCGCTGCCTGGCCCGCTATCTCCCCTGGATTCCTGATCAACCGGAGGCAGAGACCAGCCTGTTGAAGATCAGGAAATACGTCACTGCTTTGCCACCTTCTGAGCAAGCCAAAAGGAAAGACTGGCTGGCGGGTCTGGCAACATTTATTGCCAGTGATGACTATTACCAACAGGTTAAAGATTCTGAAGCAGCCCGGGAAATCAGAGACCTGCGCTGTCTGCTGGAAAAACTCTGCCCATCACAGCCGTTTATCGTCCGCAGTTCTGGCATTAATGAAGATAACTATGGCGATGCCCAGGCGGGCAAATACCTCTCGAAACTTCAGGGAGAAGAGGATGTATTGCGAACCTGCCTTGAGGTCATGGCTTCAGCTTACCGGCCTGAAGTCTGCTCCGAAGGCATACCGCAACCCATGGCACTGATCATCCAACAGTGCATTGATTGTCGATATGGCGGGGTTGCCATGAGTTATCAATCCTTTCAGGAGAATACCGTCAGGCTTGAGTACACATATGGTCAGCCCAAAGGTGTCGTGTCAGGGCAGTCTGGTAACAGGCCCCACCGTATTGATATTTATCGTGAGGATCGCACAGAAGAAGTTAACAGTTTCCGATACTTTCCCGGGACGATCTCCAGTTACTTTATCCTGAAAAAAAATGATAACGGTTATTCGGAAACTGAGGTTTTTGATGCCGATGCCCAATCCGACGGCGCTAGACATGCACTCACTGATGACATGGTTTCAAAACTCATTGGCTATGTGACAAGACTGGAAAACCTGTTGTGCTGCCCAGTGGATGTGGAGTTTGCCATCGATCGTCTGGGTCGTCCGATCCTGTTACAGGTGCGCCCTGTTACCCGACTCTCTGGCGGCATGGATTTTAACATGCCCATACCCGAACAGACCCTGGCCATTGGCGAAAGCGTCAGCGAAGGCTACTGTACCGGACCCATCTGGCTGGCCAAAAAACGACAGGCAGGCTCTATGCCAGAGAGAGCCATTGTCGTGGCCCACCACGCTGAAGACTGGATGCTTGAGCCCGGGTTCCTGGATCGGGCAGGGGGTTTTGTCCTTCTCGAAGGAGGATTCAATGACCATGTAGCCATTCTCATGAAACAGAAACGAAAAACTTTGATGCTGGTTGCTGGTCAGTTTGCGGCAATGGATACTCTTGTTGGCCAACAGGCGACGCTGGCCTGTGCCCGTTTCAGGGGTAAGCCCGGCGCCTTTATTGTCGCCGGTGACTGTACCGAAAAACTGGCGTGTCACAGCAGTCTGTCCTCTGATTTTGCGGATATGCCCTTAGCAAAAACTCTCCCGTCACGGGATGATTTGTCCCCCCCTCCAGGCACATTCTCCAGGGTCACCAGTGCCTTTCAATGGCTCACCGACCAAAACGCCCGGCTCCTGTCATTCTTTAACTTCGGCAGCGAACTGGATTGTCTGGCAAACCCGATAAAACTGAGCATGTCGGCACAACGTTCAGAGCTACTGGCAGAGACCAGAGACAGGGTTAACAGGCTGATTTATGGAGCTGAAGCCCTGTTGAAGGGCTACCAGGCATTCTTGCGGCTGGCCGGGAAAAAAGATTCACCCCATGTCAAGTTATTGCAGGATGAATTTCCACTCCTGAGGGAACGGTTTGTGGAGCTGAAAGAGACCGTGGAATCAAAGTTAGACAGTGTCATTCTGCCAATGCAAGCCGCTAAAGAAAGACTGGTTGCCCCGTTAGTGTTTCGGCAGTGGGTGTTTGCTTGCCACCAGCTGCAATCTTGTCTGCAAGCACTCAACCCCAGAGAAGCTGAGCAGGTTCGAAGTGTCCATGAACTGATTTTTGCCCTGCATAAGCGCTTTGTAGAGGCGCTGGCACCGGTCACACTGACCTCGGGTCAGGGCAAGATATCTATGGATAAGAACGTCACTTATGTTGAGTGCTCGACCCCGGGTGAAACAGTCCCGCTAATCAGTACGTCCTGCAAAACATCTCTCAAGAGATTAGTGCGTCATGCGACGGTCGTCACTATGGAGGGAGCCTTGATTGTTAACATGAAGTTTGGCGAACACTGGGGCTTAATTGAGCTGCTTGAAAAGGCCGAGGGGGGGAAAGGACGAACCTTGCGGCTGAAATTTTCTGACACATTTCATCCATCGGATGGTAGTGAAGAACCGGGTAAGCTGAAACGTATGTGGTTTCTGGTGCAGTTACTGAAAGCCATCGAACTGGACGAAAATGCTGATAGCATGAAGCTAAGCTGCAACGCCGTTGCAGGGCAGATTATCGTCGAATGCCCCCGAATGACATCACCTGAAACCATGCAGAAGGCTTTCGAAAAACTGATAACAGCTTTACTTGCTGTTCAGAATCTGGATCTTTTTTTAGAGGATAAAAGCATTTTTGAAGAGGTTGAGTGGAACTTTAACCTGCTTGCACAACGCCTTGATAGTGATGTTGTGACAGAAGCAGATAGATTCGCCTTTCAACATTGTCTTTTCTTAATGGCTCTTAGTCAGCAATATGACATTCTTCCCAGTTGCTACCGGTTATTAAACCACCAGCAGATGCAATTTATTGATCATTCCCGGCGGTTAGTTAATTTGGAGAATGCTTATGAAAAAGTGCTGCTGAGTGATGATATTGGTGAGGCCAATCGCAGGGAACTTTTGCATCATTCTTTATTAGTAGATCCCGGATTGGTGACTCCGTTGTTTGAGGATGTGTATCCCCATTTGAAGGGTAAAAGTTTTATTATCAAACCATCAGAAGATTACCAGTTGAATTTTGTCGTTTCAACTGATCAGCTGTTCAGTGAGCATAAAGAGAAAGTCGAGAAAGCCTTTCAGAGGAATGGGCTTCTATATGCCAGTCAACGGCTGCGAAATGAATACTTTGCTTTTAGGTACGATCAATAATTTTGTGAATCAGGTCTGATCTATTCTGACAACCTTGACCTTAACGGCTTATTGTCATTTTTACTGGTGCCTGTTTCAGACTGAAGGTTGAACTTTATTGGTGTGCCAGTTATTCACGAAAGGGATATCTTAATGTTAAATGTCAATTCTGATAAATCGAATGATGGACTTCTGACAGCTTATTCAAGTCAGAATAACCGGGTTGGTAGTCCATCCAGAGGAACTGATAGTTCACCCAAAAAGCATCTCTGTGATTCTGATTCCAGTGGCGTTTCGATCAGCAAAACGCCTTTAGCCAAACGTCACTGTTGTTTTTCTGTTTCAGATCCGACTCCCCTCAACCGCGAAGAACTGGGGGGTAAGGGAATGTTTTTGTGGCGCATGAAAAAAGCCGGTTTGTCTGTTCCGCCATTTCAATGTGTGACAGCCCGGATCATGAACGCGCTTGAGCAACACTCTCTGGATACCGGGCTTTTAGCCCGCTATCTGCCAATGATTGAATATGAACTTGAAGCAGAGAAAGAGATCAGCCTGACGAACATCAGGGCATGCCTCAATGCCTTGCCACCTTCACAGCAGACCAAAAGGAATAACTGGCTGGCGGGTCTGGCAGAATTTATTGCCAGCGAAGACTATTATCAACAGGTTAAAGATTCTGAAGCGGCCGGAAAAATCAGGGGGCTGCACAGTCAGGTGGGCGGACTCTCTGCATCACAGCCCATGATTGTTCGCAGTTCCGGCATCAATGAAGATAATTACGGCGACGCTCAGGCGGGCAAATACCTCTCTTTAGTTCAGGGAGAAGAGGATATTTTGCGAACCTGTCTTAAGGTCATGGCTTCAGCTTACCGGCCTGAAGTCTGCTCCGAAGGTATACCGCAACCTATGGCCCTGATCATCCAACAGTGCATTGACTGTCGATACGGCGGAGTCGCCATGAGCTTTCAATCTTTTCAGAATAATACCCTCAGGGCAGAGTTTACATCGGGTCAACCCAGAGGCGTGGTGGCAGGGCAGACCGGTAACACGCCCCACCGCATCGACATTTATCGCAAGGATCGCAAAGAAGATGCTGTCAGCTATCAATACTTTCCCGGGACAATCTCAAGTCACTTTGTCTTGCACAAGAACAATAACGGCTATTCGGAAACAATAACTGATAATGTTGATGCTCAATCATACGACGGTGGACTGCAACTCACGGATGCAACGGTTTCAGAACTCATGGAGGCGGTGATAAAGCTGGAAAACCTGTTGCTTTGCCCTGTGGATGTGGAGTTTGCCGTTGATCATCAGGGGCGCCTGTTCCTGCTGCAGGTACGCCCTGTTACCCGGCTCGCTGGCGACATGGTTTTTGCCATGCCCATACCCGAAGAGACCCTGGCCATTGGCGACAGCATCAGTGAAGGCTATTGCACCGGTCCCCTCTGGCGGGCTGAAAAAAGAGCAAAAGACGCTATGCCACAAGGCGCCATTGTCGTCGCCGACCACGCTGAAGACTGGATGCTTGAGCCAGAGTTCCTGAAGCAAGTGAGGGGGTTTGTCTTTGCCAAAGCAGGATTCAATGATCATGTAGCGATCCTCATGAAACAGCAAAAAATAAGCCTGATGCGGGCTAATGATCAGTGTCCGGTATTTGCCACTGACAATGGCCAACAGACGACACTGGCCTGCGGTCGCTTTAAAGGCAAGCCCGGAGCCTTTATTGTTGCCGGTGACATGACAGAAAAGCTGGTCAGTCACAGAAGCCTGGCCAGTGTTTTTTCTGATCAGCCCCTGGCGAACGCAATTCCGTCCTGGGAGGATTTATCAATTCCTGAGGGCAAGTTCTGTCATGTCGGCAGTGGATTCAAATGGCTAACGGATCAAAATGCCAGGCTTTTGGCATTTTTTGCCTCCGGTGGTGGACTGGATTGCCTGGCAAACCCGGTAAAACTGAGCATGTCGCCAGATCGCTTAAAACTATTGGCACAGACCAGAGATAGCGTGAAACGGCTGATTCATGGATCTGAAGAACTGTTAGCTGGATACAAGGCATTTCTGGGGCTGGCTCTAAAAAGTCGACCATACCTGACCATGTCATTGCGGGATGAATTACCGCAACTGAGGAAACGGTTCAAGACGCTGCAACAGACCATAGGATCAGGGTTAGATAATATTATCCTGCCAATCCAGGCCGCTGAAGAAGGGGATGTATCCCCGAGAATCCTGAGTCAGTGGGTGGCAGATTGCCATCAGCTGCAATCCTGTCTTCAGGCACTGGACCCTGAGCAGGCTGAACAGGTCCGGAGTGTCCATGAGCTTATTTTTGCCTTGCATCGACGTTTCGTAGAGGCTCTGGCCCCCGTCACTCTGGCTTCTGTTCAGGGCAAGATATCTAGAAAAGAGCACATCACCTATTTTGATTTTACCACTCCGGGCGGAGAGTTATCGCTATTGGGACTGTCAGGCAAAGCATCCATGGAAAGGTTGAGGCTTTCAGGGACTGTCATCAGTATGGATGAAGCCTTGATTGTTAACCTCGAGTTAGGATGTCACCTGGCTCTTATCGAGCTGCTTGAGAATGCAGAGGGAGGTAAAGGACGAACTCTGCGGCTGAAATTTTCTGACCAATTCAATATATCTGATGGTGTTGGAAAAACCGGCAGGTTTATTCGTGTATGGTTTCTGGTGCAGTTACTGAAAGCAATCGGGCTGAACAAAGATGCCGATAGCATGCATGTGAATGGCAATGCTGTAGCAGGTGAAATCACTGTTGAATGCACGGGAATAGCATCACGTGAAACCATGCAGCATGCCTTTGAAAAACTGATCATTGTGTTAGGTTCAATGGCTGAACTGGATCAAAAGTTTCGGAAAAGGGTTATTTTTGAAGGAGGCCAGTGGGACTTTAGCTTGCTTGTAGAACGGCTTAATCGAGATGTTGCGACAGAAGCCGATAGATTCGCCTTTCAACATTGCCTTTTCTTAATGTTTTACAAACAAGGTTGGTGCATCACTCCGGCTTGCCGGGGGTTATTGAGCAATCAGTTTCAACGTTTTACTGAACATGCACAGCGGTTAGGTGAGTGCACGCGGGCAATTTTTTGGCGACGAAAATCGGAGGACATTCTGCGGGAAATGTTAATGAGTGATGAGATCGCTGAGGACACTCGCTGGGAACTCCTGCATCATTTTTTATTGGTCGACTTCAGTTACGCCACTCGATTGGTTGAACGTCTGTATGGCCTGGAAAATCAATACTTTGTGATCAAGCCATCCTGCAGTTACAGATTGGAGTTTTATGCTCCACCGGGACAGCCGTCCGGGGATCATAAAGAAAAGGTCAGGAATGCCCTGCTCATGCATGGGTTGATGTATGCCAGCCAACGGGTTCTGAATGATAAAGAACTTGTATTAGCCGCCATTGCAAAACATCCCGAACAACTGAAATACGTGAATGAAGAACTGAGGGATGATACTGATGTCGTCATGGCATCAGTCACTCGAGATGGCAATCAGCTGCAATATGCCAGTCCAGAACTTAAGAATAATGTCAGGGTGGTAATGGCGGCTGTCGAACAATATCCAGAGGCTCTGAGGTATGTCAGTGAAAAAATGCGAAGCAATCAAAATATTATTAAAATCGCAATGGCTAATGATATTCAATACTCAGAATATGCCAGTGAAAGTGTATTGAGTGATCGCGATTTTATGCTGGACTTAATTGCAAAAAATCATCGAGCTTTCAAATATGTTGCTTTTGAGCTTAAACAGGATAAGGATTTTATTGAGGCAGCAAGACACAGAAACCCCAAAGTTATTAAATACATCAGGAAACTTTCGGATAAGGTCTGATTGGCTCTGAAAACGTTGACTGGTTCAAATCGTCTTGCCACACCTTATTGCCGCTTTCCTGTTGTGCTCTTCAGCCTGAGTGGTGAACTTCGTAAAAATATCATTGTCAAAAGTACCAAACGTTTTATGCCATAGCGATTAAGTCATGGATGAATAAGAACCTGAGAGGGATATTTTGATGTTACCTCCTGCTACAGACATACCAGGTCCCAGTGGCCTGACAACTGTTCCTGATCAGGATAATGAGGCTAAGCATTCACACAAAAGGCATTTCAGTGATCTTCATCCCGGTGACGTTCCGGACCGGACGCCGCTAGCCAAGCGCACCTGCCGTTCAGCTGTCTCAGATCAGGCTGCTGACCGTTCATCCGCCAAACGGGAAGAATTTGGGGGCAAGGGAATGTTTTTGCAGCGCATGATGAGCGCCGGTCTGTCTGTTCCACCGTTCCGATGTGTGACAGTCCGGGTCATGAATGCGCTTGCACAATACCCTCTGGACAAACACCCTCTGGATAGCCATCTTTCAGGCCGCTATCTCCCCGGGATTGACCTTGAACTGGATGCCGGGATCAGCCTGAAGAACATCCGGGAATACCTTAGTGCCATGCCGCCCTCAGAGCAAACCAAAAGGAATGACTGGCTGGCGGGTCTGGCACAATTTGTAGCCAGTGATGATTATTACCAACAGGTTAAAGATTCTGAAGCAGCCCAAAATATCAGGGATCTGCGCACCGAGCTGGACAGACTCACCAGATCGCAGCCCGTAATTGTCCGCAGTTCTGGCGTCAATGAAGATAATTACGGCGATGCCCAGGCGGGCAAATACCTCTCTTTAGTTCAGGGAGAAGAGGATATTTTGCGAACCTGCCTTAAGGTCATGGCTTCAGCTTACCAACCTGAAGTTTGCGCCGAAGCTATACCACAACCTATGGCGCTGATCATCCAACAGTGCATTGACTGCGAATATGGTGGTGTCGCCATGAGCTTTCAATCTTATCTGGATAATACCGTCAGGCTTGAGTATACACAGGGTCAGCCCAGAGGCGTGGTGGCAGGGCGGTCCGGTAACAGGCCTCACCGCATTGATATTTATCGCGGGGGTGTTAAAGAAGAAACTGACAGCTACCAATACTTTCCCGGGACCATCTCCAGTCACTTTATCCTGCACAGGAACAAGGATGATAACGGCTATTCGGAAACAAGAATTGATGATGCCAATCCGCAATCAAAGGTCACTGGGCATTCACTCACTGATGACAGGGTTTCAAAACTCAGGGAGGCGGTAACAGAGCTGGAAAACCTGTTGCTCTGCCCCGTGGATGTGGAGTTTGCTATCGATCATCAGGGACAGCTATTCCTGTTGCAGGTACGCCCTGTTACCCGACTCTCCGGCGACATGGTTTTTGCCATGCCCATACCCGAAGAGACCCTGGCCACTGGCGAGAGCGTCAGCGAAGGTTATTGCACCGGCCCCATCTGGCTGGCCAAAAAACCAGAGGCAGACGCTATGCCGTTCGGAGCTATTGTCGTGGCCCCGCACGCTGAAGACTGGATGCTTGAGCCTGAGTTCCTGAAGCGAGCAGGGGGTTTTGTCTTTGCCGAAGGAGGATTCAATGACCATGTAGCGATCCTCATGAAACAGAAAAAAATAGCTTTAATGCTTGCCGGTAAAAAGTATGCGTCAGTAGTCAATCATAATGGGCAGCAGGCGACACTGGCCTGTGCCTGCTTTAACGGTGAGCCCGGTGCTTTCATCGTGAGCGGTGACATGACCGGTAAACTGGCCAGTTACAGAAGCCTGCCTTCTGCTGCTTCTGATGTGCCGATAGCAAAAGCCGTCCCCTCACGGGATGATTTGTCTCCCCCTGAAGGCACATTCTCTCAGGTGGCCAGCGGTTTTAAATGGCTAACGGATCAAAATGCCCGGCTGTTGGCATTTTTTGCCACCGGCGGCGGACTGGATTGTCTGGCAAACCCAATCAAACTGAGTATTTCGCCGCAGCGATCAAAGCTATTGTCAGAGACCAGGGACAGCATAAATCGCCTGATTTGTGGGGCGGAAGCCTTGCTGGAGGGTTACAGGGCCATCCTGCGGCTGGCGGATGACGGTGATTCATCTCAGCTCAAGTCAATCTGGGAAGAATCACAGCAATTGATCGACCGGTTCGGGACGCTGAAACAGATTATCTGGTCAAGGCTAGAGGGTATCATCCTGCCCCTGCAATCCGTTGAAGAAGGCCTGGTACCTGCCGGAACTTTTCGCGAGTGGCTGGCCGCCTGCCATCAGCTACAATCCTGTCTTCAAGAACTCAACCCCGGCGAGGCTGAGCAGGTCCGAAGTGTCCATGAACTGATTTTTACCCTGCATCAGCGCTTTGTAGAGGCAATGGCGCCGGTCGCTCTGGCTTCGGGTCAGGGCCGGATATCCAGGAAAAAGGACATCACCTATGTTGATTGCAGGACTCCGGGTGGCGACGATGAAATGGGACAGCTATTGAGCTACCCCTGCAAAGCATCCCTCAAAAAATCAAAGCGTTCAGCGACGGTTGTCAGTATGGATGATGCTTTGATTGTTAACCTTGAGTTAGGACATCACATGGGCATCATCGAGATGCTTGAACACGCAGAGGGGGGGAAAGGACGTACCTTGAGACTAAAATTTTCTGACCAATTTGTCAGGGCTGATGGCAGTGATGCCCCCGGCAAATTGAAACGTATGTGGTTCCTGGCGCATTTGCTGAAAGTGATCGAACTGGATAAACACGCTGGTAGCATGAAGCTAAGTTGCAATGCCATAGCAGGTGAAATGATTGTTGAATGCCCGCGAATGGAATCACGTGAAATCATGCAGGATGCCTTTGTAAAGTTGATAACGGCGTTACGTGTCATTAAGAATCTGGATATAGACTTAAAGTCGACAGCCATCTTTGAAGGAGATCAGTGGAGCTTTAACTTGTTAGTACAACGCCTTGATAGCGATGTTGCGGCTGAAGCCGACAGATTTGCTTTTCAACATTGCCTGTTCTTAATGGTTTATGGTATTGGGGATTGGATTACTCAGGATTGCTTCCGGTTATTAAAACGGTTATTGAGCCAACACCAAAAAAAGTTTATTCATCATAGTCGACGGTTAGCTCAATCAAAGGACAATCTTCGGGAAGTGTTAATGAGTGACAGGATCGCTGAGGACAACCGCAGGGAACTCTTACAGCATCTTTTATTGTTAGAGCCCAATAAGGCTACTCCATTGTACGAGGATGTATATAGCCTGAGAGATCAATACTTTGTTATCGATCCATCCCTCAGTTACAGCCAGAATTTTGAGGTTCCAGCGGTTCAGTCGCCTGGGGATCAAACGGAAAAGATTAAAAATGTCTTGCGCAAGCGAGGACTGAAATATGCCAGCCAACGGGTTCGAAATGATAAAGATCTGGTATTAGCGGCCATTGCCGTACATCCATACAATCTCGAATACGTGAGTGAAGAACTGAAGAATGACAGAGAAGTCATCCTATCCTGTATTCAGGCACTCTATCCCATGAAGACCGGAGAGGTCCTGAGTGTCAATGGCCTGATGCTTGCGTTGTACGAGTGCCTGGTAAAGTCCCGGGCACCAGATACTCCGGTCTCGGCTCAGGGCATGCTGGCCATGGACGAGGGCGTGATCTATGTTGACTGTACGACAACGGATGGCTCGGGTGAAAAAGCACCGGTATTGAGTTCGTCCTGCAGGGCAGGTCTGAGAGAGTTAAGGCTTCTTAAAGGGACTGTCATCCGTATGGATAATACCCTGACTGTTAATTTGGATTTAGAAGATACCAAGAGCCTTATCGAGCTACTTGAAAACGCAGAGGGGGGAAAAGGGCGGACCTTGCGGCTGACATTTTCTGAGGAATTTTATGCCACTAATGGCAGTGATGCACCCGGCAAGTTGAAACGTATGTGGTTTCTGGCGCAGTTATTGAAAGCGATCGAACTGGATAAATATGCTGATAGCATGAAGCTGAGTTGCAACGCTGCAGCGGGAGAAATGATCGTCGAATGCTCCCGATTGACATCACCTGAAATCATGCAGGATGCCTTTTTAAAGCTGATAACGGCGTTAGATGTCATTTATGATCTGGATGAGTTTTTAGAGCTAAGAAGCATTTTTGAAGAAGATCTGTGGAGCTTTAACTTGCTTGCACAACGCCTTGATAGCGATTTTTCGGCAGAAGCCAATAGATTCGTTTTTCAACATTGCCTTTTCTTAATGGTTGATAGTCACAGAAATGGCATTAATCCCGGTTGCTACCAGTTATTAAACAGTCATCAACAAGACTTTATTGATCATAGTCGACGGCTCATTAATTCGAAGGACAATCTTCGGGAAGTATTGATGAGTGATAAAAACGCTGAGGACATCGGCAAGGAGCTGCTGCATCATTTTTTATTGTTACATCCCGGTAAGGCTATGGGATGGGTTGATCTTGTGTATCCTGATTTGAAAGATCAATACTACGTGATCAAGCCGTCCTATCTTTACAGCCTGGAGTTTTATTTTCCACCGGCGCAGTCGCTTGGGGATCTCGAAGAAAAGATCAGGAGTGTCTTGCTCAGGGGAGGATTGAAATATGCCAGCCAACGGATTCGAAATGATAAAGACCTTGCATTAGCAGCCATTTCATCAAACCCCTATAATCTGATACATTTGAGTGAAGAACTGAAGAGTGATAACGAGGTCGTTCTGGCTGCAGTCACCCAAGAAGGCTATCAACTGCGATACGCCAGCCCGAAACCACAGGATAATGAAGAAGTTGTAATGGCCGCTATCAAAAATTATCCGGCAGCCCTCAGATATGCCAGTGAAAGAATCCGAAGCGATAAAAACATAATTAAAACCTTAGTGGCTATCAATTTTAATATCTTGAGATATGCCAATAAAACGCTATTGAAGGATCGTGACTATATGCTGGACTTGATTGAACAGGATTCTGATGTTTTCAATTTTGTTGCTTTCGAATTTGAAGATGGTGAGGATTTTATTGAGGCAGCAATACAAAGAAACCCCGAAGTTCGTGAATACGTCGAGTAATCTGCGAATAAGGTCTGATCAATTCTGACATCGTTGACCGGCACAAGCCGTTTTGCCAGCTTATTGGCTTTTTTTCTAATGCGTGCTTTTGGCCGACGGTTGAACTTTATAAAAATATCAATGTCCAAGGACAGTAATTAATTGACTCATCAGCTATTGGGTCACAGGTGAACATTATGAGAGGGATGTCTAATGAATCATGTTACTTTCAGAGCATCATGTCCTGAAAGCCTGACAACCAATCCTGATCAGAATACCGGAGCAGGTACTCGATCCAATGAGGCTGGTCATCCAGCCAGAAGGTATTTCGATAATCTTGATACCCGTGGTACGCCCGACTCAAGCTTGCTGGTCAGGCGCAACTGTCATTCAGCGGTTTCAGATCAGGCTGCTGAGCATTCTCCCTGTAAACGAGAACTACTCGGGGGCAAGGGGATGTTTTTGTGGCGCATGAAAGCAGCCGGTCTGTCTGTTCCGCCCTTCGAATGTGTTACTGTTCAAATCATGAATGCACTGGAACAACACCCTCTCGATACCCATGTTTTAGACCACTATTTCCCCGGGTTTGTTGATGAACCGCTGACGGAGATCAGCCTGAAGAACATCCGGGAATACCTCAATACCTTACCGCCTTCAGAGCAAACCAAGAGGGATGACTGGCTGTCAGGTATGGCAGAATTTATTGCCAGTGATGACTTTTACGAACAGGTTAAAGATTCTGAAGCGGCCCGAAAAATCAGGGAGCTGCACCGTCAGGTGGACCGACTCTCTGCATCACAGCCCGTGATTGTCCGCAGTTCCGGCATCAACGAAGATAACTACGGCGATGCCCACGCGGGTAAATACCTCTCTGTCGTTCAGGCAGAAGGCGATGTTTTGAGTACCTGTCTCAAGGTCATGGCCTCAGGTTATCGTCCTGAAGTCTGTCCCGAAGGCATACCGCAACCCATGGCGCTGATTATCCAACAGTGTATTGACTGTCGATATGGTGGCGTCGTCATGAGCTTTCAATCCTTTCAGGATGATACCGTCAGGGTTGAGTACACACCAGGTCAACCCAGAGGTGTGGTAGCAGGGCAGTCCGGTAACAGGCCCCACCGCATTGATATTTATCGCAAGGATCGTAAAGAAGAAGCTGACAGCTATCAATACTTTGTCGGCACGATCTCAAGTCATTTTGTCCTGCAAAAGAAGAATAACGGCTATTCGGAAGTAGCAATTGATAATGCTGGTGCTCAATCAGACGACGGCGGACAGAAACTCAGTGATGAAACGGTTTCAGAGCTCATGGAAGCGGTGACAACGCTGGAAGACCTGTTGCTCTGCCCCGTGGATTTGGAGTTTGCCATCGATCATCAGGGTCAACTTTTCCTGTTACAGGTGCGTCCTGTTACCCGACTTTCTGGTGGTATGGATTTTGCCATGCCTGTACCCGAAGAGACTCTGGCCATTGGCGAGGGTGTCAGCGAAGGCTTTTGCACCGGTCCCCTCTGGCTGGCCAAACAACAACAGGCCGACTCTATGCCACAGGGAGCCATTGTCGTGGCCCACCATGCTGAAGAGTGGATGCTGAAGCCTGAGTTTCTGGAGCGGGCGGGAGGTTTTTTCATGGCTGAAGGAGGATTCAATGATCATGCAGCGATCCTCATGAAAGAGAGAGGAAAAACGTTAATGCTGGCCGGTGAAAAGTTTGCAGCCATAGCCGCCGGGGAAGGCCAACAGGCGACGCTGGCCTGCGCCCGCTTTAAGGGTAAGCCGGGTGCCTTTATTGTTTCCGGTGACCTTACCGCAAAACTGGCCAGTTATAGAAGCCTGGCCTCTGCTTTTGCTGATGTGCAGTTACACAAAGCCGTCCCGTCACGGGATGATTTGTCCCCCCCTGAAAGCACTTTCCTTAAGGTTGCCAGCGGTTTTCAGTGGCTCACGGATCAAAATGCCCGCCTGCTGTCATTTTTTGCCTCCGGCAGCGGTTTGGATTGTCTGGCAAACCCGATAAAACTGAGCATGTCGCCGCAACGACTCAAGATTATGGAAGAGATCAGAGACACCGTTAATCGGTTGGTTTACGGGGCTGAAAAACTGCTTGATGGCTACAGGGCATTCTTGTCGCTGGCGGGTAACAGCGATTCACCTCAACTCAAATCACTGCAGGAAGAATTACCGCAACTGAGCAACCGGTTCGAAACACTGAAACGGATCATCGGATCAGGGTTA
This sequence comes from Endozoicomonas sp. ALD068, assembly GCF_049310145.1. Taxonomy (NCBI): domain Bacteria; kingdom Pseudomonadati; phylum Pseudomonadota; class Gammaproteobacteria; order Oceanospirillales; family Endozoicomonadaceae; genus Endozoicomonas; species Endozoicomonas sp. ALD068. The sequence goes on along the minus strand of NZ_JBLYNU010000004.1, from coordinate 2,349,434 downwards.
AAGCGTTTCATCCTGCCAATGCAGACTACTGAAAAAAGACAGCTATCCCCGGTGATTTTTAGTCAATGGGTGACAGACTGCCATCAGTTGCAATCCTGTCTTAAGGCACTCATCCCCGGTGAGGCTGAGCAGGTCCGGAGTGTCCATGAGCTTATTTTTGCCCTGCATCAGCGCTTCATAAAAGGGCTGGCACCGGTCACTTCGGCCTCGGGTCAGGGCAATCTGACAAGGAAAAGGGCAATCAACTACGTTGATTGCACGATCCCGGGTGAAAAAACACCGATATTGAGTCCGGTCCTCAGAGCACTTATGGAAGAGTTAAGGCTTATAGGGACTGTCATCATTATGAATGAAGCCTCGATTGTTAACCTGGAACTTGGAAGTCATGTGGGCCTTATCGAGCTGCTTGAGTGTGCAGAGGGGGGGAAAGGTCGAACCTTGCGGCTGACATTTTCTGATCAATTTGACAGGCCTGATGAGCGTGATAAATCCGGCAAGTTCAGACGTATGTGGTTTCTGGCGCAATTACTGAAAGAGATCAAACTGGATCAAAATGCTGACAGCATGAAGCTAAGTTGCAACGCAGTTGCGGGTGAGATTATTGTCGAATGCTCCCGAATGAAATTACCAAAAACCATGCGGAATGCCTTTCAAAAACTGATCATTGTGTTACGTGCTATGTATAATATGGATATTCGGTTGAAGTGCTCTCCCATTTTTGAAGGCGGTCAGTGGGACTTTAACATGCTTGCGCAACGTCTTGATCGTGATGTTGTGACAAACGCAGATAGATTCGCTTTTCAACATTGCCTTTTCGTAATGTTTTATTGGCTCAGGGGTGGTCGCTACACTACTGCCGCTTTCTGCAGTTTATTGAGCAACCACCACCAACAGCTTACCCATCATGCCCGGCGGTTAGGTGCGTATCAGTGGTCATTGTTTTTTAATAGAGAACCGGAAGAGAGTCTGCAGGACATCTTTATGACTGAAGAGATGAGTGAGGACATCCGCAGGGAGCTGTTACATCATTTTTTATTATTCGAACCTAAAAGTGCTACCAGATTGGTTGAGCAAGTGTATGACCTGGGAAATCAATACTTTGTTATCAAGCCATCGTTCAGTCACGAATTGGAGTTTTATGCAGCACCAGGCCAACCGCTTGGGGATCATAAAGAAAAGGTCAGGAATGCCCTGCTCAAACATGGATTGGAATATGCCAGCCAAGCAGTCTGGAATGATAAAGACTTTGTATTACCCGTCATTTCAAAATATCCCATGGAACTGAGATATTTGAATGAGGTGCTGAGGAATGATAGAGATATCGTTATTGCCGCTGTCGCAGAATCTCCCGGAGTTTTGTGTTATGCCGGTGAAGGGCTCCGAAGCGATAAAGAGATTATTCAATTGGCAAATGGCAATTGCCGATAGTATTTCTCCCTTATTCTTTGCCAGCGAAACAAAGCAATCCCGAATTTCGTGAAAACTTCATGAACTTTATAAAAATATCAATGTCCAATGAAATTAATTAATGACTCATCAGCTATTGAGTCACAGGTGAACATTATGAGAGGGATGTCTAATGAATCATGTTACTTTCAGAGCATCATGTCCTGAAAGCCTGACAACCAATTCAATTCAGAATACCGGAGCTGGCACTCGATCCAATGAGGCAGGTCATCCAGCTAAAAGGTATTTCGATAATCTTGATATCAGTGGTACACCCGACCCAAGGTTGCTGGTCAAGCGCAGCTGTCATTCAGCTGTTTCAGATCAGGCTGCTTACCATTCTTCCTGCAAACGGGAACTGCTCGGGGGCAAGGGGATGTTTTTGTGGCGCATGAAAGCAGCCGGTCTGTCTGTTCCGCCCTTCGAATGTGTGACTGCTCAAATCATGAATGCGCTGGAACAACACCCTCTCGATACTCATCGGTTAGATCACTATTTGCCCGGGTTTGTTGCTGAACCGCTGGCTAAGACCAGCCTGAAGAACCTCCGGGAATACCTCAATACCCTGCCGCCTTCAGAGCAAACCAAAAGGGATGACTGGCTGTCAGGTATGGCAACATTTATTGCCAGTGATGACTTTTACGAACGGGTTAAAGATTCTGAAGCGGCCCGAAAAATCAGGGAACTTCACCGTCAGGTGGACCGACTCTCTGCATCACAGCCCGTTATTGTTCGCAGTTCTGGCATCAATGAAGATAACTACGGCGATGCCCAGGCGGGCAAATACCTCTCTGTCATTCAGGCAGAAGGCGATGTTTTCAGAACCTGTCTCAAGGTCATGGCCTCAGGTTACCGTCCTGAAGTCTGTCCCGAAGGCATACCGCAACCCATGGCGCTGATCATCCAACAGTGTATTGACTGTCGATATGGTGGAGTCATCATGAGCTTTCAATCCTTTCAGAATGATACCGTCAGGATTGAGTACACAAAGGGTCAGCCCAGAGGCGTAGTGGCAGGTCAGTCCGGTAATACGCCCCACCGTATCGATATTTATCACAAGGAAGGCGCTGAACACTTTCAATACTTTTCCGGCAAGGTTTCAAGTCACTTCGCCCTGCACAAAAACAATAACGGCTATTTGGAAACAGAAATTTATGATGCGGACGACCAATCAGACGACAGTGTTCATAAACTCAGTGATCATTTGGTGGTAAAACTCAGTCAGGCGGTGACGGAGTTGGAGAACCTGTTGCTTTGCCCCGTGGATGTGGAGTTTGCCATCGATCATCAGGGTAACTTGTTCCTGTTGCAGGTGCGCCCTGTTACCCGGCTTTCTGGCGGCATGGATTTTGCGATGCCGATACCCAAAAAGACCCTGACCGTTGGTCAGGGCGTCAGCGAAGGCCATTGCACCGGAACAATCTGGCAGGCTGAAGAACAAGCGGCGGACTCTATGCCAGAGGGTGCCATTGTTGTGGCCCAACACGCTGCAGACTGGATGCTTGAGCCAGAGTTCCTGAAGCGGGCAGGGGGGTTTGTCTTTGCCGAAGGAGGCTTCAACGATCATGTCGCGATCGTTATGAAACAGGAAGGAAAAACCTTGATGCTGGCCGGTGGACAGTTTGCGGTCGTGGCCGCTCAGGTTGGCCAACAGGCGACGCTCGCCTTTGCCCGCTTCAAAGGAAAGCCTGGCGCCTTTATTGTTGCCGGTGACCTTAGCGGTAAACTTGCCAGTCACAGAAGTCTGTCCTCTGCATTTTCTGATGTGCCGCTCACCGGAGCCGTCCCGTCACGGAGTGATTTGTCCCCCCCTGAAGGCACATTCCTTAATATCGCCAGCGGTTTTCAGTGGCTCACGGATCAAAATGCCCGTTTGTTGGCATTTTTTGCCTCCGGTGGCGGACTGGATTGTCTGGCAAATCCCATAAAACTGAGCATGTCGCCGCAACGGGCAGAGTTGCTGGCAGAGATCAGAGTCAGGGTAAATCAACTGGTTCAGGGGGCTGAAGCATTTCTGGATGGCTACCATGCATTCTTGCAGCTGGGGAGAAGCAGTGTCAGACCTTTGCAGGATGAAGCACAACAATTAATCAAACGGTTCAAGACACTCAAAGAGAGCGTCCTGTCAGGCCTGGAGGCTATTATGCTGCCCCTGAAAGCTGCTGAAAAAAGGCAGGGATCCTTCCGTCAGTGGGTTGCAGACTGTCAGCAACTACAATCCGTTCTGCAATCACTGCATCTTAAAGAGGCTGAGCAGGTCAGAAGTATTCATGAACTGATTTTTGCCTTGCATCAGCGTTTCGTAAACGCGCTGGCTCCGATTGCTCTGGATTCGGTTCAGGGCAGGGTATCGAGAGTAAAGAAAATCACCTATGTTGACTGCACGACCCCGAGTGACAAAGTATCGCTACTGAGGCCGTCCGACAGATCATCCATTGAAAATTCCGGGTCTACGGGGACTGTCTTCAGTATGGACAGTGCCACGATTGTTAACCTGAAGCTTGGCGTTCATCTTTGCCTTATCGAGCTACTGGAAAACGCAGAGGGGGGAAAAGGACGAACCTTGCGGCTTAAGTTTTCTGACCAATTTGATGGCAATGATGGTGTCGATGTCAGCGCCAAGTTAAAGCGTATGTGGTTTCTGGTGCAGTTGCTGAAAGCGATCGAACTGAATAAAAATGCTGGTGGTATGAAGGTAACTTGCAATGCCATAGCGGGTGAAATTGTCGTCGAATGCCCGCGAATGAAATTGCATCAAACCATGCAGCATGCCTTTGAAAAACTGATGATTGCGTTAGATTCCATGTATAATCTGGATAGACATTTAGAGGACTTACGTATTTTTGAAGGAGATCAGTGGGACTTCAACTTGCTTGCACAACGCCTTAATCGCGATGTTGCAACAGCAGCTGACAGATTTGCCTTTCAACATTGCCTTTTCTCAATGTTTTACTGCGGTGGGTTCAGGATTTCTAGCGAATGCTGCCAGTTATTAAGCAACCGACTGCAACAGTTTGTTCGCTGGGCCCAGCAGTTAGGTTCGTGTAATTCGTTAGTATTTCAGGGGAAAAAAACAGTAGATAGTCTGAGGGAGATGTTCTTGAATGATGAGATCGCTGAGGACATTCGCTGGGAGTTCTTACATCATTATGTATTGTTACATCCCAAATACGCTGTTCAAGTGGTTGAGTTGCTGTTTGGCTATAAAAACCACTACTTTGTGATCAATCCATCCTTCAGCTACAAACTGGAGTTTTATCTTCTACCGGTTCAGCCACTTTCAGTTAATAAAGAAAAGCTCAATAATGTCTTGCGAGAGCATGGGCCGGAATATGCCAGCCAACGGGCTAAAAATCATTACTCTGCTTATTTCTGGAGATAAGGTCTGATCTATTCTGAGAACCCTGATCAGTGAAAATATTGTCGTTTTTCCTGATTGCTGGATAGAACCGGGCTGAAGCAGACCGGAAATTTCCCTCGTTTTTTATCGATCATTTGAAAATACCTAAATATTCAGCGTTGCGACATCTCTCTTGGGGTGACATGGCATCTTTCTGCGTCATTAAGACTTTGCTGAACATTTTTGAGGTCAGACATGTCCAGAGGGTGTCGCAAAACTCTCTCCAGCGTGGGAACGAGTTGACTCCCGTCATTCCCGGCTTCATTCTCGTCATTCCCGGCTTCATTCTCGTCATTCCCGGCTTCATTCTCGTCATTCCCGCGAAGGCGGGAATCCACACTGACTTACCACCAGAACCATACCGCCTGGTGCCCCCTGGCCTTATCATCCCCGAGAAGGCAGAGATCCACCGTTGGCGCTGGATTCCCGCCTTCGCGGGAATGACGACCCCAGAGCATGGGTACGAGTTGTTGGAGTTTTGCGATACCCTCGTCCAGAGTGAAGAGATCGATCAAGGCTGTATAAAAAGTCACTAAGAAATCATTGTTTCCTGCTTCACCTGTCGTTAGTCTTTACAGGCAGCTTCAATTTTTTTCGCACTATTTTTCGATAACACCATGCAGGAAACGAATCAATCCGTTCAGAGAAAAATTCTCCATGTTGATGCAGATGCCTTTTACTGCTCTGTAGAGGAGAGGGATGACCCCACGCTAAAAGGCAAGGCTTTTGCTGTGGGGGGTAAAGCTGAACGTCGAGGAGTGATTGCCACATGCAGTTATGCGGCGCGAAAGTCGGGCGTGCATTCTGCTATGGCGTCCTATCGTGCACTCAGGCTCTGTCCTGATCTGATTATTTTGCCAGCCCGGTTTGATGTCTATAAAGCCGCTTCACGGCAGATGCATGCCATTTTTCATCGTTACACTGAGATGATTGAGCCCTTGTCGCTGGATGAGGCCTATCTGGATGTTTCCCACTCCAGTCACTGCCAGGGCAGTGGCACGCTGATGGCCCGGGAGATTATGCAGTCTGTCCTGGAAGAGGTGGGGATTTCTGTCTCTGTGGGTGTGGCTCCAAACAAATTTCTGGCCAAGGTGGCATCCGACTGGAACAAGCCAAAAGGTCTTTGTGTGATCACGCCCGACCAGGTTCAGGATTTTGTTTTTGAATTACCGGTTGAGAAGATACACGGTGTCGGCAAGGTCACTGCTCAAAAGCTACATAGCAAAGGGATTATGACCTGTGGCATGTTGCGACAATACTCTCCGGTTGAGTTGTGTCGTTGGTTTGGCAGTTTCGGCGAGCGCCTCTGGGAGCTTGCCAGAGGCGAGGACAATCGTGCACTGGAGCTGGATAGAAGACGGAAGTCGTTATCTGTTGAGCACACTTTTGATGCAGATTTGCAGGACGAACAGTCGATACTGACTCAGGTAAAACCCCTGGTTGAGGATCTGTCGCGACGTTTTCAGGCAATCAGGAATGAATATTCGGTCACCAAGCGGTTTGTAAAAGTGAAGTTCAACGATTTCACCCAGACAACACTTGAGGAAATGATAGAGTCCGATGATCTGGCACCCGAGGCACACTTCCAGGCATTGCTGATTCGAGCCTGGCAAAGGGGGGATAAACCTGTTCGTCTACTGGGTGTTGGCGTAAGGCTGCTGGATTTGAGAACCTCGGGGCAGATGCAGCAATTGGAGTTGTTTGAACGCAGGGGTGGAAGGATATAGTATGGCATCTCTCAATATTTAAACTCTGATAAGGTCCCATGGAGCTGAATCTGACAACTCCCGCCCTGTTGTTTCCGGCCATTTCTCTATTGTTCCTTGCCTATACCAACAAGTTTCTGGCGCTGGCTACATTGATCAGAAATCTTCACGGTGAGTTCAAGAAACATCCGGATAACCCTCACATCAAAGGGCAGATGGAAAACCTCAGGCGACGAATGATACTCATCAAACACATGCAGGGGGCTGGAATTGTCAGCTTTATCTGCTGTGTTCTGGTTATGTTTCTTCTTCACCTGGGTCAATATCAGGTGGGTTTTATCATTTTTGGTATAAGCCTGCTGGCTTTATTGATTTCCCTGATCATCTGTCTGGCCGAAATTAAAATTTCGATTGATGCGCTGGAACTTCAGGTAAGTGAGATGGAAGATTGAGCAGTTTATGGCTGCTCTTTCAATAACAGCTGCCCTGTCAATCCTGAAACCAGGCAGTAGGCGACAAAGAGATAGAATCCACAGTGCAGTTCTGCCTGAAAATTCAGCAGAGCGCTTTCCGACGCAGTGGCGTTGGCAGCCAGCATGGCAATGATGATCCCCATTGCGAACACGTCTGCCATAGACCATTTACCGAGCGCAGCGTTGACTTTAAGTGCAACTCTTCGTGATGGCGAGTGACAGGATGCCAGCAAGAGTAAGCTTTTGATAGCAGGTATCAGGACACTGAAGGTAAGAATCAGAATGGCGACAAATTTGTAGCCAAAATTCCAGAGGTCGCTGGCAGTGCCAAGAATGCTTCGGGTCTTGTCATAAACCCGGCTCTGGCCTTCCACCTTCAGATTAGAGAGAAACTGGTTGGCCATAGTCAGCAGTGCCGGGTGAATGGACTGTTGTTCCATAATTTTTTGACCTTCCTTGACCAGGGCCTGTCGGTTCATATCCGCCTGAAGTGTGATCATGGGTTGGGTGATTCCGGGAATCAATAAACCTAGTGAAATGATTAAAACAATCAGGGGGGCAGCAATACTGAAATTTCGGGGCTCAGTCATTTTTCTTGTGTCTTCTGGAAAGAGTTATCTTGTCACTAAAATAGTTGAGAAACCTGCAAAGAACAATGATATGCCAATGAGGGCAGTCCCCCTGCTATCAGGCTGATTCAAGGTGGTCAACAATCAACTGAAGGCTCTGTTGACCCCGAAACTCGTTAATGTCCAGTTTATAAACCGCTTTAACGGTTGTTATGTTCTGGTTTGGCCACTGCCCCGGGTCAATGTTGAAGGCAATGGCATCTACATAATATTCTGACGAAGGCAGCTTGAGCACCATTTTCAGATGTTTCTGGCCTACCAGCCGCTGCTGAATGATCTGAAACCGGCCATCGAATGAAGGTTCCGGGAAATTCTGTCCCCATGGCCCGCTATCGCGTAGCAGTTGAGCCGTACCCATTGTCAGCTCGGAGACACCCAGTTCGCCATCGGTATGGATCTCTGCTTCAAGCTGCTCAGCAGAGAGCTCCTGTTTTACAATCCGGTCAAAAGCAGCCGCGAACGTCTCGAAATCTTTTTTATAAATGCTCAGACCTGCTGCCATGGCATGACCGCCGAATTTGATGATGAGGCCGGGGTTTTCCCGGGCAACACTGTCCAGAGCGTCGCGCATGTGCAAACCTTTTATGGACCTTGCCGAACCTTTGATTTCGTCATTGTCGGCTTCTGCAAAGGCGATCACCGGGCGGTGTAATTTCTCTTTCACCCTTGAGGCCAGAATGCCTACCACACCCTGATGCCAGCCTTCGCGGAAAAGACTGACCCCCCAGGGCAAGTCGGAATGCTGATCCAGTTTCAGGCTGGACAAGTGGCTCATGGCCTCTACTTGCATTCCTGCTTCAATCTCTTTTCTGTCCCGGTTAAGACCGTCCAGCTCAGCAGCCAGTTCCCGTGCTGTCTCGATACGCTCTGTCAGTAATAATTCGATACCGGTGGACATGTCATCCAGGCGTCCCGCTGCATTGAGGCGAGGTCCCAGGGCAAATCCCAGGTCGGAAGAGGTCAGGCGTGACTGTTGTCGGCCTGAGATCTCAATCAGTGCCTGAATCCCCGGACGACAATGGCCAGCACGAATTCTTGCCAGACCCTGATAGGCGAGAATGCGATTGTTGGCGTCCAGACTGACAACGTCAGCAATGGTACCCAAGGCAACGAGATCCAGTAATTGAAAAGGGTTGAACTCGGTTTTTCCTGCAAACCAGCCCCGCCTGCGCAACTCGGTTCTCAGTGCGCACATGACGTAAAAAATAATGCCCACCCCGGCGGTATTTTTACCGATGAAAGGGCAGTCAGGCTGATTGGGGTTGACGATAGCGTCGGCTTGAGGAATCTGTTCGCCGGCCAGATGGTGATCCGTGACGATGACCTTCCAGCCCAGAGATTTTGCAGCTGCTACGCCTTCTATGCTGGAGATGCCATTGTCGACGGTGACCAGAACGTCAGGCTGATATTGTCTGGCGACCTGAACAATCTCCGGTGTCAGACCATAACCATATTCAAATCGGTTAGGCACCAGGTAATCCACTATTGCACCCATTTCTCTCATGGCCAGGACACCCAGCGCACTGCTGGTGGCTCCGTCACAATCAAAGTCTCCGACGATTAAAATACGTTGCTGGCCATAAACAGCGTCAGTCAGAAGACTGGCTGCTTTTTCAATATCCTTGAGACTTTTATAGCTCTGAAGACCCTTTAGCTGACGATTGATTTCCGAAGGGTGGCTGATGCCCCGGGCACTGTATATTCGGGCGAGAAGCGGGTCTATGCCATTAGTTAAAGAGAGAGGGGTGCTGGTGCGTCTAATGATCTGAAGCGGCATGGAAGTTCTGGGCTGTCTGCAGTAAAAAGTATCGGTTTACTCTATCACAGAGAGCGTCAGAGCACAGGAGGGTTATTGGCTAAATGAGAGCAGGCAGCTCAGGATAAGCTGCCTGCGGTAAGCTTTATTGTGCCAGATGATTCTGAATAAAGCTTTTCACAGCGTTCAGGTCGTCAGGCAGAACCTCATAACGCTCTTCACGTTCCAGAAGGTCCTTCAGATGATGTGGCAGCTCCGGGGCGTCCAGTCCGGCTTTTTCAATGGCTTCGGGAAACTTCACGGGGTGAGCGGTTGCCAGAACGACATTGGGAATACGGCTGTCCGTTTCAACTTCTGTCAGTGCTCTGATAGCGGTAATAGTATGAGGGTCGGCCAGGTATTTAGTGCGATCAAACAGGTCTTTGATGGCATTGCAGGTATCCTGGTCGGCACTACGACTGCTGTCGAACAACTCGCGGATTTTCTGCCAGCGCTGTTCTGAAACCGAGAGCTTGCCGGTTTCTTCAAAGGCTGCCATCTGTGCGGCAAGGGCCTGGCCATCACGATCCTGAAGGTCGAACAGCAGGCGCTCAAAGTTGCTTGACACCATAATATCCATACTGGGCGACAGGGTGTGTTCGAGGCCTTGTTTGCTGTAATCGTTGCTCTGGAAAAAGCGGTGCAGAATATCGTTACGGTTAGTTGCAACAATCAGCTTATTGATTGGCAGTCCCATACCCCGGGCGATGTAACCTGCGAAGATGTCACCGAAGTTGCCGGTGGGTACCGAGAAGGAAACCTCTCTGTCCGGGCCACCCAACTCCAATGCTGCATGGAAGTAGTATACGACCTGAGCCATGATGCGGGCCCAGTTGATGGAGTTGACAGCCACCAGGCGGGTCTTTTTTCCTGGCGAGTCTGGCAGGAAGGACTGATCGGCAAAGCACCGTTTGACCATCGCCTGACAGTCATCAAAGTTACCCTGAACAGCGATATTGTTGACGTTGTTGTCCAAAATAGTAGTCATTTGTCGTCTCTGGACTTCAGAGACTCTCTGGTAGGGGTGAAGGATGAAAATATCCAGCGCTTTACTGTGCCGACAGCCTTCGATAGCTGCCGAACCTGTGTCACCGGAGGTGGCACCCAGAACGACAGCACGTTCACCTCTTTCGGTAAGAGTGTAATCCAGTAATCGGCCAAGCAGTTGCAGGGCAAAATCTTTAAAAGCCAGGGTAGGGCCGTGGAACAGCTCCATGACCCACTGGTGACTTTTTAGTTGAGTTAGCGGTGCAACTGCTTCATGAGCAAAGGTTGCGTAGCTGTCATCAATCATTTCCTTCAGTTTGGGGTCAGGAATTTCACCTGCCACAAAAGGTTTAATCACTTCAAAGGCCAGTTCGTTGTAAGGCAGGCCCCTCAGTGAGCGGATTTTATCTTGATCAAACTGGGGCAGTTCGGCAGGGATGTACAAGCCACCGTCTTCGGCCAGACCGGCCAGAAGTACTTCCTTAAAACTCTTTTCTCCACCCTGTCCCCGGGTACTGATGTATTTCACGGTCTATTCCATCTATTGTTTATGAGTTCATGGCTGCTTTCCCATGAAGGGTGAGACTTGAATCTCACTCCTTCCGGGGCTTATGCACTCAGGACTTAATCAGTAGCTGTCTGACAAACGACAGTTTTCAAGCCATGGTCTCAACACGAATGCGTGTGACAGGTGCCTGGATATCGCTCAGGCTTTCAATTTCGGCAATGGCCTTATCCAGCTCCGATTCTTTGATGGTCTGGGTCAGGATAACAATGTCAGCGAAGCCATCGCTTTCACGGATCGCTTTTTGGGTGATGGCATCCATATTGATCCCACGGTCACTGAGAATCCGGGTAATGGCATTCATGACACCAGGGTGATCGTCAGCATGGATGCGCAGATAATTGGGACTCAGTGTTTCACCGATGGCCAGAACTGGAATGCTTTGTAACTGATCTTCGGAGAAACCCAGTGGGTTAGGGGCTGCTTCTGGCGTTGCCAGTGCTCTGGCAATGTCCATAATATCGGCAACAACAGAAGAGGCTGTTGGCTCGGCGCCAGCACCGGGTCCCACCATCATGGTTTCACCGATGGCATCTGCATTGATCACAACAGAGTTCAGAACGCCGTTGATATTGGCCAGTGGTCGGGAAGCCGGAATCAGGGTCGGATGAACTCTGAGTTCAACGCCTTCATCAGTTTGTCGGGCAATGCCCAGATGTTTTATGCGGTAGCCCAGCTCTTGCGCGTATTGAATATCGGCCGGAGTTATACGGCTGATACCTTCTGTATAGGCGCGCTCAAAGTTCAGAGGGATACCAAAGGCAATAGAAGCCATAATGGTCAGTTTGTGGCAGGCATCAATGCCTTCTACATCAAAGGTGGGGTCAGCTTCTGCGTACCCCAGGGCCTGGGCCTCGGCGAGTACTTCTTCAAATGAACGATTTTTGTCGCCCATTTCAGTCAGAATAAAATTACCGGTTCCATTGATGATGCCGGCCAGCCAGTTAACCTGGTTGCCTGCCAGACCCTCTCTCAGGCACTTGATGACAGGGATGCCGCCAGCCACTGCCGCTTCATAGGCAACCACGACATTCTTTTCACGGGCTGCCTGAAAGATCTCATTGCCATGTTCGGCTATCAGCGCTTTGTTGGCCGTAACAACATGTTTGCCGTGTTGGATCGCTGTGAGAATCAACTCCTTGGCAACATCGTATCCGCCAATGGTTTCGACAAGAATATCCACTTCGGGATTACGGGCGACATCAAAGATGTCACGGGTGACTTGGGTGGTCGAGGTATCAGCAGCAGGATTGTCCCGACGGGCACCAATCTGCTCTACAATAATGGGTCTGCCAGTTCGTGCAGCAATGCTACTGGCATTGCGTGTCAGTACATTAAACGTACCGCTGCCTACGGTACCCAGGCCACATATTCCTACTTTGACCGGTTTCAAACTGTTATCCCCCGTGAGCTGATCTCAACTCACTGTCTGTGTCGACGGCTTTCAGAAACAGAAAGCGCTCTGATTTATTATCAATGGATGGGGGATTATAGCCATAAACCGGCCTTAAGAGCGATAGTTTGCCCGAACTGTTTGCAGGTTCTTCGCTGTTCCTGCTGACGATCAGAGGCTATTAATGTATGGCGGTATGACTGATTTGGGAAGCAGGTGCGAAGCAGGTTCGCACCCTGAAGTACTCTATGACTTTGGCGCAGAGTCAGCTTTAGTGTCAGGAGCTGGTTCAGGGGCAGGAGGAGGTGTAATGCCCATAATTTTGGCAAGCTCCACAGCTGGGCGGTAACCGGGTATGGCTTTGCCGCTCTCAAGAAACAGAGCAGGGGTTCCGCTCACACCCAGCTTCAGGCCCTGCTCGAATTGCTCTTCAACGAGAACTTCGCATCGGGTTTGATCTTTGTCTTCTTTGGAAGCTTGATGAGTGATCTCTTTGCCGTTTTTCAGCTCTGAAAGGGCTTGCGTTCTCTCAGGTGAACACCAGGCATTAACCATTTTGGCGTAGGCGGGGGATTGTTTTCCGCCTCTGGGGAAAGCCAGATAACGTACTTCTATCCCCATATTATTGAGTTCAGGCACTTCCTGGTGGAGCTTTCGGCAGTAACCACAGTCGGTATCTGTAAAGATATAAACAACGCCTTTGACCTCTTCGGGTGAAAAGACAATCTGATCTTCTTTTTTCAGAGACTTCAGTTGGTCTGCCACGGCTTTATTACGGAGTTCTTCTGTCAGGTTAACGATCTGGCCATTGTTAATTTCCAGCATGTCACCACGCAGCAGGAGTTTGCCGGTTTCATTGGAATGGATCACGCTGCCGCCTTCCAGCGTTATTCTGAACACGCCTTCCCAGCCAGTCTTTTCAATCTTTTTAATGGGAATGTTGGAATCCAGACCTTTCAGTTCACTGGTAATGGCATTTTGTACTTCTTGAGTGACCTGTTCTGCTAATGGCGCAGCCCGCAAAAAGGGGGCAGTCGCCAGAGTGGCAGATAAGATCAGGGTGCTTAGGCGCATGAGTCATCCTCCTGGGTATTGTTTTTTTCTCGACCGACAGTGTGAAGCAAGCCAGGTAGCTACTGCCAATATGATCGTAGGTTCTGGGGCAGAAGTTTAGACACTTTATTGGAATTGTCAGTTTTAGCTGTCATGAATCAGAAAATTGACTACTGGTTGGTTGTGATATCTCCTTTTGTGTTCCGTCAGGTCTCTTGAACTTCTGCAGAGCGTCCAACATAGCCTCTGTTGGCCATCCGTATCTGTTACGGTTATGTCGCACCTTCTTCGCCCGCTGTGTTCTGCGTTTTCGTGAGCCGACAAACTACTGGCATTCGGGAAGATCTCCCCGCATCGCCATATTTGGCCATCCTCGCCGATTATGAAGGTGTCACAGACCAGCCCGACTACGACAGCCTCCTTCGCGGGAATGACGGGAGTGAAGACAACTCGTTCCCACGCTGGGACCCACAGGGCCTGAAAGTGTGGGAATCAGTGTTTTGCGACACCCTCAGAGCGTGGGAACGAGTGGTGAGTGCTCTAACAGGCGGCGACATAAACCATGACCCGTTCGGAGTTGGGTCTTTACTTTCTGGGTGGAGGCATTAATGCCGCGTCCAGGGGGAGCCTTCGAAAAGTCTCCCTATCAATATCTGCAACACCATAGTTGGTGCTGAGATAGTCCAGGATCGGTTCCCAGGTTTCAGAAAGATCCCAGAGTCCCTGGGTATCTATCATCCACTGCAGGGTCTCACGCCAGGCTTTTTTGTCACCACTGTTCTGGCTGATAATAAGACTGCTATGGCAGACGTTACACTGAGCGTTAACCATCTCCCAGCCCGGAGCCATTATCAGTCCGGACCCGGGATCAACCGGGTACTCTTTTTTTGGCACTTCATCGGGTGCGGCCAGGCTTGCTCCACAAAGTAACGCCGAGACTATCAATATTTTGAGCTTTTTTAAGTCCGGCATCAGGCAACCCTCACAGCAATTCGGTGACAGCCATTGAAGAGGTAGCCTTTCGGATTCCACTGGGGTTGTACCACAGGCTGGGAATCTCCTTCACTGTCCGTGGCTTTGGCCCAGATTTCGTAGTAACCCTGCTCTGGCAGCTTCAGATTTATGCGCCACTGTTGCCAGGCACCCTTGTTGACCGGTTGACTCAATTCGGCCTGATGCCAGCGAGTACCATAGTCATAACTGACTTCAACCTTGACGACTTTTCGCAAACCGGCCCAGGCGTGCCCCCTCACTTCCTGGGTTTTACCCAGTGACAGTTCAATCCCGCTCTGCGGGAAAGTGATCAGAGATTTGACGATCATCTCTTCGATAATTTCATAATCTTCATTGGGCACTTTCTCTCCGGGTGCTATAGGGTATCTGGGAACCTGATAGGCCGGTGCTGCCATCTTGGCGCCATCATGCACCTTGTTACGAACACTGATACCTGTGGCTGCCTTCTGGGAGACAGAAGCCGGGCGGCCAGCAAAGACAATGCGCAGGGGGAAACCGTGGCGAAATGGAATATCTTCGCCATTCATAGCCCAGGCGATCAGGGCGTTATCATTCATGGCTGCGGCAATGGGTACACCCCGCGAAATCGCAGGTCCTGTGCCGCTCAGTTGTTTATCAATCCCATGGTTACCGGTGTAAACTGCGTCGTCTTTCACGCCACAGTCTTTCAGTACATCGCTGAGCAGGACGCCGGTCCATTGTGAGCAAAAAACGGCAGCGTTATTCCATTGGTTGCCTTTGGTGTTGGGAAAAAAATTTTTACGGCTATTGCCGCCACATTCCAGAACCAGGTTCTGTTTGTGGTGTTTGAACCTGCTTTTGAGTTCATCAATGGTATAAGTCCTGGATTTGACGACGGATTCACCGTCGACAGTAAAGGTCCAGGTCTTCGGGTCTATCTTGTCGAAATCCGGCATCAGACCATTCCAGCGTGTAAAGGCTATGTTTGCCGGTGTGACTGCCGGGTCCAGCATATGCTCAGCAGGATGGGCATTTAACGGCTTGGTATTCAATACCGTGTAATAATCTGGCAGATCTTCCGCCCTGACCCATTTCATTGTGGAGATGTCAACAGGCTCCAGACCCGGGGGACGGTTTTGAGCAAAAACCCACCTCACAGACAGAATGGAAGCAGCGGATGCGTTCAGTGCCTGCTGTAGAAACTTTCTTCTGTTCATTGTCTGGTATCCGGTTAACCTTTTGGCATCTGGTTTGTTCAGGTTACAGAGGCTTTGGGTATGCTCAAGGCTTTTTGCCTTCGAAGAAAAAGTCAGCCAGACGCAGCATATCTTCTTCACTTAACAGTTGAGCGACTTTAGTCATGGTGATGTCCTGTCGTTTCCCGCTTTTGAAAGCCTGTAATTGAGCGAAAAGGTACTGGCGATTCTGCCACTTGAGATTCGGGATGGTATTGAACTTATTACTACCATCCTGACCATGGCAGGCACGACACATGTTAGCTAACTTTTCATATCTGTCAGCTGCCTGGGCTGTTGACAGGATGGCAGAAGGCAAAAGCAGCAGTGCTGTAACTGCCCAGGGTCTCAGGTAGAGCCTGATGGTATCCGGTAAGTTCAAAGCGCAAGCCTACACAATGTTTTCTGATTTTAATCCGAATGGCTAAATTAAAAGGCGTAGGTCTTATAATTGCTAAATAGTGATGCTTATAAATACTTAATATCTGTTTTTTTTGGGTCTGATGAAGCCGGATTCGGATGTTCAATGGGTGTCTGTCAAATGAAGCTTAGTCTTGTATTTTACTGTTTAAAAAGGCTGAACCTGCATTCAGCCTCTGGGATGGTGAGATTCATGCAGTTCGCTCAACCGCTGCCGGGCAATATGGGTATATATCTGGGTCGTTGAAAGGTCGCTGTGTCCCAGTAGCAGTTGGACCACCCGGAGGTCGGCTCCATGGTTCAACAGGTGGGTAGCAAAGGCGTGTCGAAGAACGTGGGGGGAAACCGTGCTTTGAATGTTAGCTGTTATGGCATGTTGTTTGATCCGGTGCCAAAAGGTCTGACGTGTCATCGGGCTGCCGTTTCGGCCGGGAAACAGTACCCGATTCTCCGGGTCACTGATCAGAAAGGGTCTGCTGTCTTTCAGGTAGAGGTGAAGCCAGTTCAGGGCCTCTTCACCCATAGGCACCAGCCTCTCTTTATTACCCTTGCCCTGAATACGAACGATGCCCTGCCTTTGGTTGATTTGATTCAGGTTGAGGTTGACCAGCTCCGATACTCTGAGTCCGCAGGCGTAAAGTAGCTCCAGCATACATCGATCTCTAACTCCTAAATCGGTATCAAGATCAGGGGCTGCAAGCAGGTTTTCAACGTCAGTCTCCGTCAGGGATTTGGGCAGAGGCCGTCCCTGTTTGGGCATCTCAATATTTTGAGTAATGTCCTGATTGACCATGTTTTCTCTTAAAAGGTAACGGTAATAGCCGCGCAGGCTGGATAGTGCTCTGGCTGTTGAGCTGGGTTGAAACTTTTGCTGGTGTCGCCAGGCCAGATAGTTTCTCAGGTCCGAAGTAGATGATTTCTCAAGTGTGAGTCTGTTCTGAGAAAGCCAGGAAGCGAATTGTTCTATATCGCTTTTATAGGCCGTGCGGGTGTTTTCGCTAAGGCCTTTCTCAAGCCAGAGGTGGTTGAGAAACAGTTCGATGGAGGTATTGGCCATTATTATCTGTATATCAGGTTCAGGTCTCCATTATTGCGGCATATGGAAGGATCGTAAAGAAAACAGTACAAGCCTGAAAATGAAAAGCTGTTTTCTGTTTTGAAGCCATAAAAAAAGCGACTTTCGTCGCTTTTTTTATGGACTGACAAGGTTGCCGGATTGTCAGAACTTTTATGACCCTGGGCGTCATGCTCAGGGTTTTGGAGAACCCTAAAGAGTTTTTCCGCGCGAGGCGAAAAGCGTCCCTTAGTTGAGCTTTTCCTTGATACGAGCCGCTTTACCGCTCAGAGCGCGCAGGTAATACAGCTTGGCTTGACGTACGTCACCGCGACGCTTCACATTGATAGAAGCGACCAGAGGGCTGTATGTCTGGAAAACACGCTCAACGCCAACACCGCTGGAAATCTTGCGAACGGTGAAAGCGGAGTTCAGGCCACGATTACGCTTGGCAATGCAGACACCTTCGAACGCCTGCAGACGCTCACGGTTACCTTCTTTAACCTTAACTTGTACGACCAGGGTATCACCAGGGCCGAAGCTCGGGATTTCCTTGGTCATCTGCTCTTGTTCGAGCGCTTCAATGATTCTGTTCTTGCTCATTTTAAATCTTGCTCCCGTTAGTCAAGTGTTCCGCTCGTCGAGTCTGCCTTGCTGTGGCTATCCGAAGAATGATGCTCCTGAATGAATTCAGACAACAGTTTTTCCTCTTCACGGGTCAGTTTTCTGTCTTGCAACAGGTCCGGTCTTCTCAACCAGGTTCTGCCCAGTGCCTGTTTGAGGCGCCATGCACGAATTTTTGCATGATCCCCAGACAACAGGACTTCCGGCACTCTCTGCCCCTTGAAAACCTCAGGGCGGGTGTAGTGCGGACAATCCAGCAGGCCATCAGCAAAGGAATCCTCTAATGCGGAATCCTTGTGACCCAGGGTGCCCGGTACAAAGCGTGAAACTGCATCAATCAGAGTCATGGAGGCGAGTTCGCCACCACTTAACACGTAATCACCGATCGACCATTCCTCGTCGACTTCTTCGTTGATTACACGCTCATCAATACCTTCATACCGCCCCGATACCAGAATAAGCCGCTTTCTGGCGGCCAGCTCCTGAACCCCGGCCTGGTCAAGCAGGCGTCCCTGGGGAGACAGGTATACTACCGTGGCATCGGCTCCTGCAGCCTTCTTGGCTGCATGGATGGCGTCACGCAGAGGTTGAATTTTCATCAACATGCCGGGACCACCGCCGTAAGGTCGGTCATCCACAGTCCGGTGTCTGTCGTGGGTGAAGTCCCTGGGATTCCAGGTTTCTACCGAGACAATTCCCTCCTTTACAGCACGGCCGGATATGCCGTGATCGGTAATGGCCCGAAACATTTCCGGGAAGAGGGTGACTACACCGAACCACATATCTGCTGTTACGGGTGATTGTTCATGGCTGTTCTGCGGCTCAGGGCTGTCTAACGGCTCAGGGCTGTTTAATGGCTCAAGGCTGTCCGCAGGCTCTGGGCTTTTAATCAGACCAGGGCTGTCCATGTCAGTTTCACTCATAACGGTTAAAATTCCGGATCCCAGTCAATCCGAATGAATCCTGCTTCCGGATTCACTTCCATAATCACCTGATCCAGTAACCAGGGGACCAGTCGTTCGCGTCGGTCGATGCTGCCCTTGCAGGCTTTGATGACCAATACGTCGTTGGCTCCTGTCTCCATCAGGTGGCTGGCTTTGCCCAGCAGAAGCTCCTTGCCCGCCTCGTCAGCGGTTTTCACTTCCAGACCTTCAAGCTGATGCCAGTATATCTCGTCATCAGCCAGTGGGGGCAGTTCGCTCTCAGCGATGAGGATTTCTGAGCCAGTGAACTGGCGGGCGATATCCCGGTCATCGCATCCGGCGATGTGTGCGACCAGTCCCTTGCCCTGACGGCGGCCCTGATCGACTTCAATGGTCTGCTGGCGACCATCCTGGCGCAAAATCCAGTGTTTGTAGTTCAGAATATTGGTCATGGGATTGGTGTGTGAATACACTTTCACCCAGCCTTTTACTCCGTACACACCAGTAATACTTCCGAGGACAACCTGTTTGGGTTGAGCGGTTGCTGATGCTTTTTTCACTGGTTCTGTTCCTTTTTGAGGTGGTTGTTTAAACGGCCCGGGGCTGTTCTAAACGGCTCAGGGTTGTTCAAATCTGACCTCAGGCTGCTTTGGCGTCTTTCAGCAGCTTGCTAACGCGGTCGGATACGGTAGCGCCCTGGCTCAGCCAGAACTCAACACGCTCCTGATCCACACGCAGACGCTCTTCCTGACCACGGGCAGTAGGGTTGAAGAAACCTACACGCTCGATGAAACGGCCACCTTGAGCCTTACGGCTGTCAGCAACAGTCAGGTGGTAGAACGGACGCTTTTTGGAACCGCCGCGAGCTAAACGAATTGTTACCATGGAATAATTTCCTGTAATCGTGATGTCCGGCAACGCTTATCTCTGAGGGCTCCGGGAGCCTTCAGATTCATGGAACACTGACAGTGGGCCATGAAGGGCGCATATTCTAAGGAATAACCGTCCTGCTGACAATATGCTTGACACTTATCTTGCTGCGGAAAGTCTCATGGAATGAGAGGAGGGCAGGCATTGTGAGCTACAACGACGAGCTTGTTATGACTTTTATATTGCACGTAAGTTTTAAAAAAGTCTTTTCAGATTGCCCATTCTTAATGTTATTGAAACTGTCCGGGTTGACTGAAAAGCCTGAATACCTGGTATAGGTGATGTTTGTCGTATATAAAATCGACCGTTTCCTGATCCATGAATGAGAAAGGAAAAGTCATGTTTTTTATTACGGTCGATGAAGAAATACGATTACAGCTGGTCAGTGAGGCGTTGGCACCAGGACAATTCTGGGTTCCATGCTTTCAGGCCCTGTGGGTCCCAGCGTGGGAACCCATACCTATCTCGCGTTGTAGAGTCAGCTTTTTAGGGTAGGTATGCATTCCCACGCAGAGCGAGGGTGTCGCAAAACTCTCTCCGGCGTGGGAACGCGCTGACTCCCGTCATTGCCGGCTTCATTCTCGTCATTCCCGGCTTCATTCTCGTCATTGTCGGCTTCATTCTCGTCATTCCCGGCTTCATTCTCGTCATTACCGGCTTCATTCTCGCCATTCCCGGCTTCATTCTCGCCATTCCCGGCTTCATTCTCGTCATTCCCGGCTTCATTCTCGTCATTCCCGCGAAGGCGGGAATCCACAGTGACTCTCCATCAGAACAATATGCCCGGTGTCCCCCTGGCCTTGTCATCCCCGAGAAGGCAGAGATCCACCGTTGGCGCTGGATTCCCGCCTTCGCGGGAATGACGACTTCAGAGCGTGAGAACGAGCTGTTGAAGTTTTGCGACACCCTCAGAGCGTGGGAACGAGTGGTACCACTCTTCAAAAGAGCTTAGAAAGGAAACTTCTTGCCGCCGCCTGGAGTCATCATACCGCCCATGCCGCCGGGCATCTGACCTTTCATGCCACCCAGACCGCGCATCAGCTTGCTCATGCCGCCTTTCTTGGTGACTTTCTTCATCATCTTGCTCATCTGCTTGTGCTGCTTGATCAGACGGTTGATGTCCTGGATCTGGGTGCCGGAACCTGAGGCAATGCGCTTCTTGCGAGAGCCGTTCATAATATCCGGATTTGCACGTTCAGCCGGGGTCATGGAGTTGATGATTGCTTCCATCTGGACAAAAATCCTGTTGTCCATCTGGCCGGGCATGTTGGCTGGCATACCCGGCATGCCGGGGAGTTTGTCCATAACGCCTGCAAGGCCGCCCATTTTCTTCATCTGCTGAAGCTGGTCACGGAAGTCTTCCAGGTCAAAGCCTTTACCCTTTTTCAGTTTGCTGGCCAGTTTGTCGGCTTTCTTTTTGTCGAGCTTCTGTTCAGCTTCTTCAATCAGGGAGAGAACGTCACCCATGCCCAGGATTCGGGAAGCGATACGGTCAGGGTGGAAGGGGTCCAGAGCGTCTGTCTTTTCACCGACACCCATGAACTTGATTGGCTTGCCGGTAATATGGCGAACTGACAGGGCGGCACCTCCGCGTGCGTCACCATCTGCCTTGGTCAGAATGACACCGGTCAGGGGCAGCGCATCACCAAAGGCTTTGGCGGTATTGGCGGCATCCTGGCCGGTCATGGCGTCAACCACAAACAGGGTTTCGACAGGATTAATGGCACCGTGCAATGCCTGGATTTCAGCCATCATATCGCTGTCGATGTGCAGACGACCGGCGGTATCGACAATGACCACGTCAATATGCTTCAGGCGAGCTTCCTGAATGGCTGCTGTGGCAATATCAACGGGTTTTTGTTCGCTGCTGGATGGGAAGAAATCGACGCCGACTTCACCCGCCAGCGTTTCCAGTTGCTTGATCGCTGCCGGACGGTAAATGTCGGCACTGACGACCATCACAGATTTTTTGTGGCGTTCCTTGAGGAACTTGCCCAGTTTCGCCACAGAGGTGGTTTTACCGGCACCCTGAAGACCGGCCATCAGCAGGACCGCAGGTGGCTGGGTCGACAGGTTCAGCTGGTCATTGGCTTCGCCCATGACCGAAATCAGTTCTGCCTGAACAATCTTGACGAAGGCCTGGCCGGGGCTCAGGCTGGCCTGTACCTCCTGACCAATCGCCCGCTCTCTGATCCGGTTGATGAACTCTTTGACCACCGGCAGCGCAACGTCAGCCTCCAACAGAGCCTTGCGAACCTCGCGCAGGGTATCTTTAATATTGTCTTCAGACAGTTTCGCCTTGCCGGTGACGTTACGAAGCGTCTGCGACAGGCGTTCGGTTAAATTCTCGAACATCCAGTTACCTTGGAAATACCTTGAAGTAAGGTGCAAGTATGTAATTGGCAGTCATTATATCCAATCCAGCGCAAAAGGGGCAGTATCGGGTCCCGGCAGAGACAGTATTTCCACTTGATGGATGAAAACAAAGTGGTTCTTGTGTAGATTTGGACATGGCAAGCTCTGGTTTGCATCTTCCTAAGTGGCTTTGTGACGGTTTCGCCATCAGGAAAATTTCAGATGGAGGTTATAAAAGAATCAATGAATTTCATGCTCGTCAGCATCGGTGCCATCATTTTTTATGCGGTGGGAATGGTCTGCCAATGGGGAAGAATTACTGGTCGCGGTGGCGCTCGAAAGGTGGTGTTGCTGGCAACCACAGTTGGAGCTGCTTTACATGCTTTTTCGCTCTATTTTTCTATTCACACCGATAAAGGGACCAACCTTGGTATTCTCACGATCGGTTCTTTGACGACACTGATAGTCACACTGGTAGTACTGCTCAGCAGTTTGCGAAAGCCTTCTGAAAGTCTGCTGGTTACGATTCTGCCTTTTACCATCATCTCGGTTCTGGCGGACTGGCTGGCTCCGTTGGAACACATTTTTCATTCACCCACCCTGATGGTGGTGCATGTTCTGCTGTCGGTATTGGCCTATGGTTTGTTGATGGTGGCCGTGTGTCAGTCACTGCTACTGGCCTATCAGGAGAAGCAGCTGAGGAGTCACAATCAAAAGCGTCTGCTAAAAGCCCTGCCGCCACTGCAGACTATGGAAAAATTGCTGTTCGAGTTTCTATCTGTAGGAGTGATCCTGCTGACCCTCTCGCTGATTTCAGGCTTCCTGTATATCGATAATATGTTTGCCAGTGATATGTTCCACAAAACAGTGCTTTCTCTGGTGGCCTGGGTGCTGTTTACGACACTGCTGATTGGGCGCTGGGTCAATGGCTGGCGAGGACAAAAGGCCATGCGTTGGACGGTTGCCGGTTTTGTCCTGTTGTTGGTGGCTTACTTTGGCTGGCGGACGGTTGTTGACTTTATCCTGGTTAGATGAGCCTTTTCGGAGCAGACTCTGTTTCCTGCTCCTCTTAATCTCTCTTGGTACTTCTTTTTTTTTCCGGCAGCTTGAGATGTCTGTAAGTCGGTCTATTGTTTATGGCTATGAAAATGATAATAGCCACCAAGCTCAGTAAAATTTTCTTGACGGCGGGTGTTGCTCTATTTAGTACGTTGGTTGTGTTTAATAATCTGATGGACTATCAGAGCAATTACCTTTATGTCCAGCATGTGATGAGTATGGATACAACCGGGAACCATGCTCAGGCAGAATGGCGAGCAATTCATGATCCCATGGTCTGGAAAATTGCTTACAGCCTGATTATTGCTGTTGAAGCCATTATAACCCTTTTATGTTGGACGGGTGTCGCTTGTATGTTCTTCAATCTGCACGGTGAGAATTTCCATGAAAGCAAGTGTCTGGCTCTGCTGGGTTTGACTCTGGGCATCATGCTCTGGTTTCTGGCCTTTATGGGAATTTCGGGAGAGTGGTTTCTGGCCTGGCAGTCCCGCAGCTGGAGTGGTATTCAGCCAGGCTTCAGGGTGGCCACATTGTTTTTTTTGACCTTGCTCTATTTGAGTCAGGAAGAGCGATAAAAGTGTTTGGGGTTTAGAGTATGAAACGTTAGAATCAGCGCTTTCATAAACAGAATCTTAACGAGCGATTTCAGCCTTGAGCGAAGCATCTACCAGTCTTCTTTTAACCATATTGGCCCTTTTAATGTTGCTGTCGGCTTTTTTTTCCAGTTCGGAAACCGGCATGATGGCGATCAACCGTTATCGCCTTCGCCATCTGGTTCGCAAGAATCACAAAGCGGCCATGCGGACTCATAAACTGCTTGAACGCCCCGACAGACTGATTGGTGTGATTCTGATTGGCAACAACTTTGTCAATATCCTGGCTTCTGCCCTGGCCACTCTGGTGGCAGTGAGGCTCTGGGGGGATAGCGGTATTGCAATTGCTACTCTGGGTCTGACGGTGGCAGTACTGATTTTCGGTGAGGTAACACCCAAGACAGTTGCCGCGCTCTATCCTGAAAAGATTGCTTTTCCTGCCTCTTTTATTTTGACGCCGCTGCTGAAACTCTTCTATCCCATGGTGGTCGTTTTAAACTGGGTCTGTGGTTTCCTGCTGAGACCTTTTGGTATCAAACCCGGTCAGGCTGCCGAGGATCAGTTGAACGCTGAAGAGCTGCGCACCATTGTGACCGACCCTGGCATGTTGTTGCCGCAGAAAAGACGGGGAATGTTGCTGGGTATTCTGGATCTGGAGAAAGTCCGGGTAGACGATATCATGGTACCCCGAAATGAAATTTTCGGAATTGATATTGACGATGACATCAAGGATATCCTGGAGCAGTTAAGGGCCTGTCAGCACACCCGCTTGCCAGTCTATCGTGGCGATGTGAACAATCTTGTGGGCATGTTGCATATGCGAAAGGTGGCGCGACTATTGAGTCAGGAAGAAGTCAACAAAGCGCTTCTCCTGCAGGAAACCACAGAGCCTTATTATGTTCCTGAAAGCACTCCCCTGCATACCCAGCTGTTTAATTTCCAGAAGTCAAAAGAGCGTGTAGCGCTGATAGTCGATGAATATGGCGATGTTCTGGGCCTGGTGACGCTGGAAGATATTCTGGAAGAAATTGTGGGTGACTTTACTACCGATGTTTCCGACTCCAGCCAGGATATTACCCCTCAGGAAGACGGCACTTACATCATTGATGGTTCTGCATCCATAAGAGATATTAACCGTTCTCTGGGTTGGAAATTACCCACCGGGGATGCCAGAACAATTAACGGTTTGATCACCGAGATGATGCAGTTTATACCGGAGTCCAGTGTCTGTCTCAAAGTAGGCGAATACCGGTTTGAGATTATGCAGGTCAAGGACAATCGAGTAAAAGCAGTGAAAATTTTCACTGCTTAACCTGAGTCACTTATTCTGTAAAATGGACTTTAACCTCAGGCCATCCGAAAGTTAGCGGTTTTGCGTAAAACTGTGGCTGGCATGGAACTGAGGGGCATCCAGTGGAATAGTGGTGTTTAATCCCACATTCAGAAATTCTACCAGCATAATGGCCGTCAATCCCCAGATCAGATATTCATCGTATTGATAAGAGGGCATGGAGTAGGTTTTATCGTTCATGCTCCAATGGTGAAACTGCAGGTTGTCCAGATTGGTGAAAAACTCCAGTGGGACGTGAAAAATGCGGTCCAGCTCTTCAATGTTTGCGCTGAGTGACAGGTTTTCCGGTACAGAACCGACGACAGGGATCACCTTGATGCCAAAGCGCGAAATAACTGGACCCATGGTGCCCAATATATGGACGGAAGCAGGGTTCAGATCAATCTCTTCCTGGGATTCTCTCAGGGCGGTCTGAATCAGATTATGATCGTCATCTTCCCGTTTGCCACCGGGAAACGCCACTTCACCGCTATGCTTGTTCATGTGCGAAGCCCTTCGGGTAAGGATTATTTCGGTGGCCTGTCCCTGGCCATTAGTCACCAGAGGTATCAATACTGCGGCTTCCGGTAGAGGAGTGTCTATACTTCTTGGCTGATGTTTGTGGAGTCTTCGTTCTATATCTGTAATCAACATATAACAAGTGAATCTCTGGCTTTCTTGGCGACATTCAGATGCTCAGAAAATATAGTGACATTGAAAAAAGGCGCCGTTGGAACATTATTGTTATCGACCTTGGGTACCAGACTGCCAGTAACACCAGGCAGAGCTAAGCTTCCGTGGGTGCAACACTAATTTTTCAGGCTTTGAAAAGATCATAACACAGATATTTTTTACGGCATGATCCATCTGGTAAAGAAATGATAAGCATTTTCTACACCAACTCTGATTCAAGTGACTTCAGGTATGAATCAGGTTAAGGTGAAGAAAGATTTTCATAGTTAGAAGGAAAAACAGTGAATTTCTGCAGTGAGTGTGGTGCGAAGGTCAGTAAGAAAGTTCCTTGTGGCGATAACCGGTTACGTGATGTTTGTGACAACTGTGGCAAAATTCACTATCAAAATCCGTTAATCGTTGCCGGTTGTCTGCCAGTCTATGAAGGTAAAGTGCTCCTTTGCAAACGCTCTATCGAACCACGCAGGGGTTACTGGACATTACCCGGCGGTTTTATGGAGCTGGGAGAAACCCTTGAGCAGGCTGCCCTGCGGGAAACCATGGAAGAGGCCGGAGCCGAGGTTACTCTGCAATCACTATATACCCTGTTTAATATTGTTCATGTGAGCCAACTCTCGGTATTTTTTCTGGCTCATCTTGATAAACCCGAATACAGCGCCGGTGAAGAAAGTGAAGCAGTGGCCCTTTTCAGTGAAGAAGATATTCCCTGGGATCAGCTGGCTTTCAACACCATCAGTCGCACCCTTCGCCATTACTTCAGTGATCGTCAGACAGGTGATTTCCCTCAGCGGATGGAAGATATTGCCCTGCCGGGCCGTAGAGTGGCTTCCTGAATTTCAGGGGTATTTTATCAGGTTGAAGCAGCGTGAATGACAAGCCGGAAATTACCGATCAGCAGTTAGTGAAACTGGCAGGCGAGAAAGCTTTTTCCCGGGGGAAGGGGTACTACCAGGAAGGACGGGTTACAGACCTGACGATCCGGGGCCAGAGGATTTCAGCCAGTGTTATGGGCAGCGAGGTTTATCAGGTCAATCTGGTTTATACCCAGAGTGCCCTGGACGGCAGTTGTAACTGTCCGGCTTCTGATGGCATCGACTTTTGCAAACACTGTGTTGCTGTGGCTATGGTGTTGCGAGATAAAGTCTTTGTTCCCCGGGTGAAAAAAGGCGCACAGGCCACAGACGTATTGGCCGCTTATTTATTGCAGATGCCCAAAGAAGAACTGGTGGGGCACTTTGTTGAAATGATAGACGCCAGTCGTTCAGTGCGAGAGCACTGGTTGCTCAAGGCTGAAACAGCTCTGGGCATTATGGACCGAAAAACCATCCGTAAACGAATAACCGCCGCTATCCCCTACAATCGACATTACTTTAGATACGCTCAAGTCAGGCAGTATTTTGCCAATGTCGAACAGGTTCTCTTTAATCTTGAACCCCCTTTAAAAAAGCTGGCAGCTACTGATCAGTTGGCGTTGCTGGACTATGCTATGTCACGAATCGTCCGTGCGCTGGAGACAGTGGATGATTCCGGAGGTTTCAGGTTTGAGGCTGTCGCTCAGTTACAGAGGATGTATGTTGAGGCCTTTGCTTCACTGAACTGGTCTGAAGCGTCCAAGGCTCAGCATCTGTTGGAGTTGCTGCTCAAGGATGAAGATGAATGGCATGGCCGCGTCCCGGATGATTTCAGTGAAGTTATGACGCCAGAGTGTCAGAAGACTTTCCTGGAGATCGCCCGGGCTCGTTGGGATGAGTTACCCAGGCTGAAAAGTGATAACTGGCGGGATCGCCTCATTTATGACCGGTTGCTCAGTGTCCTGCAAGTCGAACCCGAACTGGAAAATGACTACAAGACATTGATTCAGCTCTATAAAAAGATTGCCATGACTGAGAAAGACTATCTGGTTATTGCGCGCTGTTATCTGGAGCTGGATGAATATGACGAAGTCCACAATTATCTTGATAGAGCTCGGCAGAGCAGTCGTTTCGGTGAATCAGCTGAGATTCATGAACTGCAACAGTTGCTGCTTTTGAAAACGGGGCGAAGCTCTGAAGCTTTGCAGGATGTTTGGGAGCAATTTAAAGAGTCACCAACACTGTCCACTTTTGAGTATTTGCAGGAGCTTTCACAAGACCTGAACAGTCAGCAAGACTGGCGGCAAAAAGCCATAGACTGGATGAAAGAGCGTGTCGTTAGTACTCAGGGGTATCTCCACCACCGTGTGTTAAACACACTGATGATGACTTTTCTTGCCGAGTCTGATCTGGAGTCGGCCTGGCAACTGGTTACAGATGCAGAACCGGATGTGGCATTGCTCTACGAGCTGAGGAAACATTTTCGGCAGGATGGAGAACGCTCTTTTGCTCTCTATGGGAAGCTGGTTGAAGCTTGTCTACAGAAAAAAACGAATAATAGTTATAAAGAGGCGGTCGAGCTAATGGCCGAGTGTCGGCAGATATTGACTGGACTGAATCAGCAGCAGGCATTCAGTCATTGGTTTGAAGAGCTGCGCGAAAAGCACAAGGCTAAAAGAAACTTTATTCGTTTTCTCGGTGAGGCGTTTCCCGGCTTTTAGACTCAGGCTCCAAGCGGCCAGCTTTCAAAGGCTGGCTCTTCATAAGGGTGTGCCGATTTCAACGCTGCAATGGCGGCTTTCAGATACTGGTCCTCGCAGATCATTTCAACCTTGAATTCCTGAACGGTTTCCAGCTTACCCTGGCTACCGATAAAAGGATCGCTGCCATCCAGCGCTCTGAACTGTCCCTGACCTAACGTTTGCCAGCAACAGTTGTCGTACTTTTCATAACGACCGGCACCCGCAGCAAAGACGGCAGTCTTCACTGATTCAAGATGACTTTCAGGGACAAAAAAACAAAGCTTATGCAAAGACATGTCGTTTTCCAGCAAAATGATTGATAACAGGATTGGCGTACATCCTCAGGAACCAGGGTTGATGAGCCTCCGGGCACTGGGTTATGCGATCATTGAAGTCTGTGACTTTATCGTCGAGCGATTCTTCCGGGCAAAACCTTTCAAACAGAGCCTCTAAAGTGCACTCTGTGACATTGGGATAGCCACTGCGGAGCCGATCAAAGGCAATCAGATTGGAAGCGAACAGATGGTAGTTTTGATGAACCTGACGATCTACCTCTTCAACAACCTGATTGGCATTTTCATACTCCTCGAACAGCGGTGTACCGAAAGCCACATGAACCTTGCCTTTGAAGCCTTCGATGCCTGTCACTATGCTTTGCAGGTCTTCTCCTTTAAATTTTTCGTAATTACCCCAGGTTTCAGTGGCGTGGAGTTCTCTGGCTTTGGCCATATCGCAGGGGTCGTATTCGTAAGCAATCGAAACCGGTACCAGGTTCATGGAGCGAATGCTGTCGGCAAAAGAGGTTTCCGCAGCCTTTCGGCTCATGTGGAGCATTTTGATGATAGCAGAGTCGGTTTTGTCGTCACCGTCTTTTGCCCGGCCTTCACTTTGAGCGATCCAGACGGGATGCCCGGTATCTATGGAGTGATGAATATAGGCTGACAGTGTCTGATAAGACCTGAGTTTTTCCCGGCGGCCTTCCACAGAGCGTTTGACGATAAAGCTTTTGTTAAGACGCATCAGGTCGCTGACAAAAGGTCTTTGCAGCAGGTTGTCACCAATGGCTATTCGAACGGTTTGCATGCCCTGTTTGTAAACAGCCAGATTGACAAAAGCCGGGTCCATGACAATGTCCCGGTGATTGGACAGGAACAGATAAACCTGCTCTTTGTTGAGCTGATCCAGTCCGGAAAAGCTGATGCCGGAAGTACTGCCTTCAATGACGCGGGTCAGGTAAGGTTCAATGACGTGTTGCAGTCCATCAATGTCATGTATGTTCTTCAGTTTGTAGCGCAATCCCATGGCTGTCAGCCAGCCTGCAATACCATTAAGGAAAGCAGGCATATCAGGGTATTGATGACGCACCAGTGCCTGAATAAGCTCACGGTCTTGCAACAGGCGGTCCAGGACGGGCCTTACTTCCTGATCGTGATAGGGGCGGATCTCTTCAAAACGTTCCATCTGTTTCGGGTGGTTGCCTTTTATAACAGCAGTGAGTGAAACCACGAGTATATAGTTATTAAAACAAAGGGTCTGTAGCCGGGTTGTGGCACTTTGTAACGGTTTGAGAATGGCTGGACGTATGAATGTTTGTTGATGTGGATTTAAATGATTATTGAGTTGGTGATAATTGAAACCTTGCAGAATTCCCTGCCTTGAGTGTGTATACTCTGCCCAATCGAAAAAATCAGTGTTTCAAAAATGAAATCATTGAGCAGTCGACTGCTCAAAATGGCTAGAGGTAATAGATGTTATTGAGTAAAAAGTGCCAGGGTGGGCTGCTGGCCATTACATTACTGTTTTCCCTGAGTGGCTGGGCTGCTGACTTTTCCAGTCTGTTGAAGCGGGCCAGCTCAGGTGACGAACAGGCCGTGCTTGAAGCCGGCAGCCTGTTGGTTGCTGGTAAAGTCAGGCCGGAAAATGCCAGTCAAACCCTTTCTCTGCTGGAGCCTCTGGCGAACAAAGGTAATGTTCAGGCAGAACTCTTGTTGGGCAAGGCCTATCGAGAGGGTCTGGGGGGTGTAGCTAAAGATCCCAAAAAAGGTTTTCAACTGATCGAACGGGCCGCAGGTCGACAGGGCAAGAGTGCGGAGGCTCAGTACGAACTGGGGAAATCGTATTATAAAGGGGCAGGCACAGACCGCAACCTGATTGCTGCTTATATGTGGACTGCCCTGAGTCTGGAAGATTCTGAGGGGGACTTTCTGACAGCGGCCCGTAAACAGAAGCAGGAGCTGTCTGAACTGCTCAACCCTGCCCAGAGAGCTAAAGCGAACGAGCTGGTCAGCCAGATCAGGACGGTCTACCTGAAGTAAGCTTGCTTGACGACGATAGCCGTGTTTTTATTAAAAGTATGATCAAGATATTCAGCCCTGAAAATCTCCTTGAGGCTCAATGCCTCAAGGATGTTCTGGAGAGCCATGGCATTGCCTGCCATCTGGGAGGTAGCTATCTGGCGGGTGCCGTGGGTGAACTACCCGCTACCGGTCTGCTGGCTCTCTATGTTGACGATTACGATGCCGGTCTGGCTAAAGAAATGATCGAGGATTACCTCAGGGCGTCCCCCGTTTTGGAAGAATCTGATCACATTCAGGAAGAGTGATTATGTGTGGTCGTTACACGCTGATGGCTGATCAGATCAACCTGGGGTGTCTGGGTATCCACCAGACGGAAGTCAATATTCCCTCCTATAATGTTGCGCCTGGTGAACAGGTGCTTATTGTCAAAAATAATGAGCAGGGCTGTTTTGAAACCGCGCGGGTTAAGTGGGGGCTGGTTCCTCACTGGCTGCAGGATTTTTCCAGAGCCCAGATCAATGCCAGAATCGAAACCGCTGCCGATAAACCAATGTTTCGTAGTGCCCTCAGAAAGCAGCGTTGTCTGATTCTGGCCGATGGCTGGTTCGACTGGCAAAGGGTAGGGGATCACAGTCAGCCATGGTATATACGTCCAAAGTCGGGTGGTTTGTGCCTGTTTGCCGGTCTCTGGGAGAGTTATCCTGTGGACGACCAGTTGAGTTTCGAGTCCTGCGCGATTCTTACTCGTCCTGCTATCAGTGATATTACACCGCTGACTGAGAGAATGCCGGTTCTGTTGCAACAAAAACAGGCCAGGGAGTGGCTGGGTGAGCGCTATAAGACGGTTCTGTCGAGTTTGGGCAAACCGACTGAGACAGTCAGTAAACTGTCTTTTTATAAAGTGGGCAGAACGGTGAATCATGTTTCGAACAAGGGACCAGAGTGTGTGAAGAAACTGGTTGCTCGCAATTAAACGACTCCCCCGTTGCCAACGACTAAAGGTGAGAGGAGTCTTGAGGCTCCCCTTACCTGATTAATGGCTACCGGTACCCTATTCTGAAGTGCTTCGAGGATCAAGTGTCTGCCCAATAAAGAGGATTCTTTTTGTTATTTTATTATGCAATACATAAAGAAATGGTCGATTAAATTGGACGGATTTTCTCTGATTGTCCTTGGTCGATCTCGTAGAAATAAGGTGTGTGACAGCTGCGGCTCGGGTCCCATTTTCATTAAGCTCAATCGCACAATGTTGATGAGCCTCATCAATAGAAACAGCTAGAGGATTGGATAGCATAGCGCCTAATTCCAGGGGTCTTGTAAAAAGAGGGTGTAAAGCTGTTTTACGTAAAAAATCGCTCAACTCAATGTCCGAATCCACTTTAAAGGGTGGAAGTCCAATAGAGATTTTTGAACATGATGGACATGATTCCCCGGAGTTTAATGATGAAAATAATGCCATTATTATTTCTGCTGATATCTCATGGGGCATTATCCCTTGGGGAGGTAAAACTAAAATCATTTCATGGGCTCCCTGGTAAGGAACGGTGACTGCTTCCCAATCATTGTGATTTGTGTACTGGGAGGAACTGATTTCACCCACCATAAATTCGTTCAAATTGACTCTCTGACCGTCGGGTAAAGTAAATTTAGCTTTTCGGACATTAAAAGACCTTTCCCAAAGCCCTTTGAAGTAAATAGAATTTATGAGTGCCATGGTGGTATCTGGCGGCCATTGGTCGGCGTAGCAAAATTGTGGAACCATGCCATGGGTTAACTGGCTAAATAGTTTGTTGAGCTCATCTGCAAGGCTTTCTAAAGATACACGGTCGAAGAAGTTGATGTTATCACGAATATCGACGTTTACATCTTTTAGTCTCTCACGATAAGTTTCCTTAAGTTCAAGTCTATCGGACAAGAGCATAGTGTTCGAGATGGAGTATTCGTCTTGAGCAGAAGATGTTGCGGTTGGTGCTGCTGCAAGGGATGGCTCAGAATAATTATCTCCCAGGTAGCTTTGAAGCAACCGCCTGGTTTCTCCAGTAGCCCCCATGAGTAATGGTACCAGAGCTCGAAAAAGGCCATCAGGGGAGATAAGAAAATTTTCAGGCGTTACTTTTGCTGCCTGATTAAATACACTTATAGCAAGCTCCAAATGCCCCTTGGACTCAGCCGACCGTGTACCAGGATCCGAATCAGGGCTTTCTGGTGTTGCCGATTGGACAGGCATTGTGTCACCTTTAAGCTTGTCGTCAGAATCTTCTTCATGAAACGCCGGGCAGGCTGAAAATTTTTCACGATCCTGATTGATGCCGCAGTTGTCATTGGTCAAAGCCCAGAGTTGTGAGGGTAGCAACAGGAAATAAAGCAAACAGACCAAGAGCAGAATGCGCCTGTGCTGCAAGGCTATATCGGGAGATTTAATTACCTGAGCCATGCTGGCACCTTATAACTTACTGATTTCAGGGGTTGTCTCAAGATGACCTTCCTGTTCACTGAACAGCTCACCTGATTAATGGCTACCGGTACCCGATCCTGAAGTGCTTCGAGGGTCAAGTATCTGCCCAATAAAGAGGATTCTTCCTGTTTCTTCATCAATCAAAAAATAAAGAAATGGTCGATTAAATTGGACGGATTTTCTATCATGTCCTCCTCTTCCAAACGATCTCGTTGTACCGGTGCGTGTGACAGCTGCGGCTCGGGTCCCAGCTTCATTAACCTCAATTGCGCAATGTTGACGAACAAAATTAATAGAAGCAGCTCGAGGATCGGATAATAGCATATCTCCTAATTCGAGGGGGCTGGTTCCTCTAAAGACGACGCCTGTAAAAACAGGACGTAGAGGTGTTTCTCTTAAATAATTGCTCAACTCCATGTCCGAATCAACTTTAAAGGGTGGAAGTCCAATAGAGATTTTTGAACATGATGGACATGATTCTTCGGAGTTTAATGATGAAAATAAAGTCATTATTATTTCTGCTGATATCTCATGGGGCATTATCCCTTCGGGAGGTAAAACTAAAACCATTTCATGGGTTCCCCGGTAAGGAACTTTGACTGCTTGCCAATGTTCGTGACTTGTGTATTGGGAGGAACTGATTTCACCCTGCAACCATTTGTCCAAAATGACTTTGTTGACGACGCCGGGTAAAGTAAATAAACCTATCATTCCGACTTGAAAAGAGTCTCTCCAAAGCGCATTGAAGTAAATAGAACTTATGAGTCCCAAGGTGGTATCTGCCGACCATTCTCTGGGGCTGCAAAATTTTGGAATCATGCCATGGGTTAATTTGCTAAATAGTTCGTTGAGCTCATCAGCAAGGCTTTCTAAAGATTTACCGTCGTCGAACCTGATTTTTTCACGAACATCGAGGTTTACTTCTTTAACTCTCCCACGATAAGCTTCCTTAATTTCAAGTTCTTCGGACAAGAGCACAGTGTTCGAGACGAAGTAGTCGTCCTGTGCAGAAGATGTTGTGGTTGCTTCTGCAGGGGATGGCTCAGAATAGTTATCTCCCATGTAGCTTTGAAGCAATCGCCTGGTTTCTCCAGAAGCCCCCATGAGTACTGGTACCAGCGATCGAAAAAGGCCATCAGGGGAGAAAAGAAAATTTTCAGGAGTTTCTTTTGCTTTTGCTGCCTGACTAAATACACTTATGGCAAGCTCCAGATCCTGCTTGGACTCAGCCGCTCGTGTACCAGGATCTGAATCAGGGTTTTCTGGTGTTACTGATTGGTAAGGCATCGTGTCACCCTGAAGCTCGTCGCCAGAAACTTCTTCATGAAATACCGGGTAGGGTGAAGATTTTCCAGGATTTTCGTTGTTGCCGAAGTGGTCATAGGGCGCAGCCCAGAGTTGTGAGGGTAGCAACAGGAAATAAAGCAAACTGACTAAGAGCAAAATGCGCCTGTGCTGCAAGGCTATATCGGGAGATTTCATTACTTGAGCCATGTTGGCACCTCGTAACTTCTCAATTTCAGGGATTGTCACAAGATGACCTTCCTATTCACCGGACAGTTGCCCTGAGGAGTGGGGAATGGAACCCGTAGTACAATATAGGATGGTTTTTTGGTGAGTGCCTGAAAAATTAAACCTGCTCAAGGGTCGAGGGAATTGACGCTGTAAAAATTAAAGATTTAATGTCTATCGATGGCTATTTACCCAAAAATCTCTGAGAACACTATTCCATCTGGCTTGCAAAGAAAGGGTGAGGGGGAGTCGTGAGGCTCCCCATGTCAATTATTGGGACCCGAACCTGAAGAGTCTTCTTTCAAGTCCGGGGATCAAGTATCTGTCCAATGAAGATGATTTTTTTTGTTATTTTATTACGCAATATATAAATGAATGGTCGTGTAAAGTTAATGGGCTTCGGAAAACTCATACCCGTTGATGTAAAAAAACCGACGTGTGTTACAGCTGCGGCTTCGGTTCCTTGTTCATCAACTTCCATGACGCTGTGCTGATTAAACATATTAATAAAAACAGGTGCTGGATTGGATAGCATAGATCCTAAGCTGAGTGTGCCTGTAAAAAGAGAGTGTAAAGTTGTTTGAGCTAATGTATTTATCAATTTAGTGTCCGAGTCAACACTAAAAGTCGGGAGTCCAAGACCAAGAGGAACTGATGAGCTTGAAAATAATAGCTCTTTGGAGTCTAATGATGAGAATAGTGCCATTATTATTTCTGGCGATACCTCGTGGGGCATTATCCCTTCCGGGGGTAAAACCAAAATCATTTCATGATCTCCCTGGTAGGGGACGGCAGCTGCCCTCCAATCATTATATTCAGCCTCCTGGTCAGCATTAATTGTTCCATCCATAAACCCGTCTAAAACAACTCTTTGATTATCGGGTAAAGTAAATGTTGATCCTCCAATTCGTTTCCTGAAAAACGTTTCCCAGAGGCCTTTGAAGTAAACAGAATTTATGAGTGCCATGGAAGTATTGGAATGCCAATCATTGTCCTGGCAAAATTCTCGAACCAATCCATGGGTTAATTGGCAAAATAGATCGTTGAGTTCTTGAGCAAGGCTTTGTAATGATGCACGGTCGGAGAAGTTGACGTTATCTCGAATATCGGCGTTTATTTGTTCAAGCTTTTTTTTATAAGTTTCCTGAAGAGTATGCCTATTGGAGACAAGCAGGCAATTGGCAATACAGTATTGGTCCTGTCCAGAGGCTGTCGCGCCTGATGCTGTGGCACCGGATGGCTCAGAATAATCCTCTCCCAGACACTTTTGAAGCAATTGCCGGGTTTCATCAGTGGCCCCCATCAGTAACAGTGACAGTGTCTGAAAAATGCCATCAGGGGACAGGACCAGATTTTCAGGAGTTGCCTGTGCTGCACGCCTGAATATATCTATGGCAAGACCCAGAGTCCCGTGTGATTCATCTGCCTGTGCACC
Source organism: Endozoicomonas sp. ALD068 (assembly GCF_049310145.1). NCBI lineage: Bacteria > Pseudomonadati > Pseudomonadota > Gammaproteobacteria > Oceanospirillales > Endozoicomonadaceae > Endozoicomonas > Endozoicomonas sp. ALD068. The sequence goes on along the minus strand of NZ_JBLYNU010000004.1, from coordinate 2,313,504 downwards.
GGGATTTAAATCATGACCCTCATCAGCAGAATCAGAACCGTCTTTTGTTCGACATAAATAGCAGGGTTCAGATTCTTTAAATAAGTCATCACTGTACTTACGGCCGCACTTTATACAGTTCACTGCCAGAAGTTGTGAGGGTATGAACAGGAAGCAGAGCAAACAGGATAACACTGAAACGGACCTGTACTGCCTGGCTATATTGGAAGCCTTGCCTGATGAAGCCATGTATGTACCTTGTCGTCTTAATCTTCGGTTAGGAATATCGTCCCTATCTTATGAACCGCTACCCTGCAGAATGGTCAACCTAGTGTTAAATCAGGCACTCAATATAGGATGGTTTCCTGGTTAGCGCCAAAAAAACAAATCAGTTTGAAGATTAAAATCTTTCTAGGCCACATTCTTTTTCGTTTGCAACAAAGGGTGGGGGGGGTCGTGAGGCTCCCCCAACCCCGATTACTGGGTACCCGATCCTGAAGTACCTGCTCCTGATTTCCGGGGATCAAGTATTTGCCCGATGAAGATGATTTTTTTTGTTATTTTATTACGCAATATATAAATAAATGGCCGTGTAAATTCAATGGGCTTAGGGCTATTCATACTAAATCCTCTCGAACAACCGATGTGTGTTACAGCAGCGGCTTCGGTTCCTTGTTCGTTAACTTCTATGGCGCTGTGTTGATTAAACACATTAATTAAAACAGGTACAGGCTCCGATAGCATGGTTCCTAAGCTGAGTGTATTTGTAAAAAGAGAATGTAAAGTTGTTTGAGTTAATGCCTTTATCGAAAGCCAGACCCTATCGGAATATTTGCTTAGTAAAACCACGTTTGTACCTTGTTGACTTAATTTTAGGGTTGGTCTCAAATCAGAGTGTGTTGAATTTATACAAAATCAGCGAGGGAGCCAAGAGGATCTCCTGATCCCGATTAACGGGTTCAGGATCATGAAGTGTCTCTGAGATAAAATATCCGCCCAATATAGATGATTATTTTTGTCATTCTATTACGCAAGATATAAATAAAGGGTCGATCAAATTGGATTGGTCGTATTGTATCTCCCTCGTGTGTTCTCTCAAAATCAGTGTGCGTTAAGGTTGCGTCCGGGGCTGCCTGGTCACTATACACATTCATACGAGCAGGCATCGTTGGTATAGCTCCTGAACTCAGATCACTGGTAACAACTGAAAGTAAACCTGAACCTGAACGACTTAAAGCTTCGCTCAAGTGAGTGCTTGTATCAACGCGAGAGGGTGGAAGTCCGTGAGTTGTCGTTGAAATGGATTTTTCGGAGTCTAATGACGATAATAATGCCTTTATTATTTCTGAACTTAGTCCATAAAGCACTATTCCTGCCGGTGGTATAATCAATACCATTTCTTCATTTCCCCAGTTGGGGTAGGGAAAGGAAAATGCCTCCCAATCATTGTGATGGGCGTATTGGGAAGGTCTGATTTCTTCATCCACAATTCTACGCAAAGTGGCGGCCTGGTCGTTAGGTAATGAGGTAAATAAACCTGCTGCATTTTGGGTCCCAAAAGACCTTTCACGCAGCCCTATGAAGTAATAAGCACTTATGAGTTCTGTGGACCAGGATCGGGGCCAGACGTTGGAGTTGCAGAAACGTTGAATTATACCGCTGGTTAACTGGCAAAATAGACTGTTGAGCAACAGGGCTAAGTTTTTTATAGGCCCACGGTTGGTGAAGTTGACATTACTACGAGCATGGCGGTTTGCTTCTTCAAGTCTCTCTCTGTAAATTGCCAGAGGATCAGGCTGACTGGCTGCGAGCCAGTCAGTCATATTCCGGTTTTTCTCCTGTCCGGATTCTGTAGCGCGTGATGATGCTGCACCGGTTGGCTCAGAAGAATACTCTCCCACATAAATTTGACGCAATTGCTCGGCCGCACCGTCAGCACCCACATGTAGCAGCAACATTGCCACTGTCTGAAAAAGGCCATCGGGGGAAATGACAAAATCTCCATGAATATTTGCGGCAACATGGCCAAGTACATTGATGGCATAATCAAGATTTCTCTGGGATCCATTCACTTGCGCACCAGGATCTGAATCAGGGTTTACTCCTGTCGCCCCCTGGGGAGGTGCTGTGTCATGTTGAGGGGGCTGACTCTCAGCTTCTCTATTACATGACGCTGTTGGGCAAAATTTAAAGTCTTCCTGATCGTAATTGAAGCCGCATTGCTCACAAGTCACAGCCAGAAGTTGCGAAGGCAATAAGAATATGTGGAGTAAACAGACCAATACCAGGTCGACTCTGTAATGGCAGTCTGGATCGGAAGATTTTCTGAGTAAAACCACGCTTGTACCATGCTGCCTGAAGTTTTAGGGTGAGCTGGAATAACCTTCCTGTTTTTTTATGGAACGTTATTTTGCCGAACACTCAATCGAGTGTGAAATCCATAGTCCAATATAGGGTGGTTTTCTGATCAGCGTCCAGATAAAAACTAAAACAATTTGAAGGACATAGAGTGTCGACGTCGTATAAAACAAATGTCCATTGTCTTTTGATTGCTTATATCCCTCATTAAATCTTTGGAAGTCCCATTGACCTTCGCTTGCGAGGAAATCAGCGAGGGATTTATGAGGCTCTCCTGATCCCGGTCAGCGGGTTCACAATCATGAGGCGTCTCTGGGATAAAATAACCGACCAATGTAGATGATTCTTTTTGTTATTCTATTACGCAAGATATAAATAAAGGGCAGATCGAACCGGATTGGTTGTATTGTATCTCTCTCATGGTTTCTGTCAGAATCAGCGTGTGTTAAAGCTGCGCCCCGGGTTCCCTGTTCACTAAACATATTCGAACGAACTGTCAGATCTGGCATAGCTCCTGAGCCCAGATCACTGCTAGCAATAGAAAGTAAACCTGAACCCGATCGACTTAGAGCTTCACTCAAGTCAGTGTTTTTATCAACTTCAGAGGGTGGGAATTCGGTAGTTGTCGTTGAACTGGATGAAAAGGGTTCCTTGGAGTCGAACGAGGATACCAAGGCCGATATTATGTTACACTTTAGCCCATAAAGAAACACCCCTGCTGGTGGTAAAACCAAAATTATTTCATTGTCTTCCCGGAAGGGAAAGTTAAATGCTTTCCAATTATTGTGACGTGCGTATTGAGAAGGATTGGTTTTTCCTTCGATAATTCTTTTTAAAGCGTCTGCTTGATCATTGGGTAAGTTAAATAAATAGGCACTATCGGTCCCAAAAGACTTTCTCCACATCCCTCTGAAGTATAAATAGCATGCGTGTTCTATGGAGAAAGATAACTGAAAGGAGTAAGCATCGGGAGTGCAATAATCTTGAACAATACCATGGGTTAATTGGCAAAATAGTCTGTTAAGCAGTTGGCCAAGGGTTTGGGTTTGTCCGCGATTGGTGCAGTCGACATTACCAGGAGTATTGTCGACTTGTTTAAGTCTTTCTCTATAAACTGCCAAAGCCTCAGGTTGACTGGCTGCGAGCATGATAATCGAAGAAGGGTCTTTGTTCTTTCCACCGGCTGTTGCGCCTGCACCGGATGGCTCATAATCATAGCCTGGCCAATAAATTCGACGCAATTGCTCGTCCGTACTGTTGGTACCCGCTTGTAACAGTAACAGCGTCATTGTCTGCAAAAGGCTGTCAGGGGACATGACAAAATCTTTAAGGATATTTGCTGATGCCTGGTAAAATACCTTCATTGCAAAATCAAAATTTCCCTGGGATCCATCCACTTGTGCAACAGGATTTGAATCAGGGTTAACTGGTGTTGCCCTTTCAGGAGGTGCTGTGTCATGTTGAGGGGGCTCACTCTCAGCTTCTATGTTACACGACGGTGTTTGGCAGGATGAAAGGGTTTCATCATCGTAATTCAGACCGCAATTTCCACAAGTCACAGCCAGAAGGTGTGAGGCTGGCAACGATAAATAGAATAAGCAGAGCAATACCATAAGGATCCTGTAATGGCAGACTGAATTGAAAAAATGACTGAGCAAAACCACGTCTGTACCTTCTTACCTTGGTTTAAGGTTTTTTACTTGCCATAACCTCTCTGTCTACCGAACCCTTGCCCTATGGATGCGATCAACTGAATACGAAATCTGAAATTCAATATAGGATAGTTTCCTGGTTGTATCCCATCCAGAATTCAATCCACTCGTCGGGTAATTACATAGCCATTGGATTTGACGGTCAGTTTAAAAAGTTGCCTCGTCAGCAAAATCTGTGGGGCATTTCTGGTTCGGGCAGCTTGCCCAGTACATCCGCCTTTCACCACCCCTATCAGGAATACATGGACTCGTAAAAGAAAAATTAAAAAGACACCCATAAATTTGCTTTACCATCCACCTGGTCTACTTTTTCACCCATCACTGATTTTTTACCCAAACAGGTGAGTCCATGGCTCAGGCCCGCAATACTCTGATTGACCCCGGCTCAACGCCTTATTACCACTGCATGGCAAGATGTGTTCGTCAGGCTTACCTCTGTGGAGAGAACCACCTGACTGGCAAGAACTACGAGCATCGCCGTCAGTGGGTGGTGGATAAACTCCGGGAACTGGTTTCAGTCTTTGCTATCGAAGTCTGTGCTTACGCTATCATGTCGAATCATTATCATGTGGTTTTGCACATCAATCAGTCATCTGCCAGAGGCTGGTCACGGAATCAAGTGCTTCACCGTTGGACGACCTTGTTCAGTGGTCCGCTTTTGGTGCAAAGGCATCTGGCCGCTGACAAACTGGGCAGCGCTGAGTTGGCCCGTATTGATGAATATGCTGAGGAATACCGGCGTCGTTTAACGGATATCAGCTGGTTTATGCGCTGCCTGAATGAACATCTTGCTCGTGAGGCCAACAAAGAAGACGAATGTAAAGGACGCTTCTGGGAAGGTCGCTTTAAAAGCCAGGCATTACTGGACGAAGCAGCGTTACTGACCTGTATGACCTATGTTGACTTGAATCCGATTCGGACTGGTAAGGTAGAAACACCGGAAGAATCAGACTACACGTCGATTCAGGAACGCGTGGAGCAGGTTACACACTCTGAGACTAAAAATCAGCCGCTGACCCTGAAACCTTTTTGTTTGCAGGGCCAGAATACGGATGTTGCCCTTCCATACCTTCTTCACGACTATCTGGAACTGGTTGACTGGAGTGGCCGCATTGTCAGGACAGACAAGAAAGGTTCCATCCCGTCGTGTACCCCTCCTATTCTTGAAAGATTGGAAATTGATCCGGATGAGTGGCTGAAAACCATGCAATGGAATAATCGTTTTTATCGGGCAGTTGGCCGTCTGGAGGCGATGAAGGCTTATGCACTTGAAGCCGGACAGAAGTGGCTTCGAGGTTTAAACGCCTGCAGTCGTTTGTACCTGACAGGTTAGCGTAGAAATCAGTTAAGACGTCAAAGACCCTCTCTTTATCTCTCTTCGACTTATGTCGGAATGAATTTGCATTGTCTGAATTATGGCTTGAACAGCCTCTGTTCGTTGGATGGCGCTGTGTGGCTCGTTGATACGCTACTTGAAGATAGATTTTTCTGATCCTTTTTGGGAGTACAGATTTTTGAATGTCTTATTTTTTTATTTTTTCCCTTGAAGTGACATTTTTTATGGGTGTCTTATTTTTTTTATTTTTTTCTGACGAGGCCTTTTTTTTATGGGTGTCTTATTTTTGTTTATTTTTGTTTGTTTTTTTTATGGGTGTCTTATTTTTTTTATTTTTTTTTGCTGACGAGGCCTTTTTTTATGGGTGTCTTATTTTTGATTTTTTATGGGTGTCTTATTTTTGATTTTTATTTTTATTTTTTTATTTGTTGTTTTTTTTGTTTTTTTGTTTTTTTGTTTTTCTTGAAGAGCTTGTCCCTGAGTCCGGTGGAAAGAAGTATCTGCCAATGAGGTTGATTCTTTTTGTTATTTTATTACGCAATATATAAAGAAAGGGTCGATCAAATCGGATTGATTGTATTCTATCTCCTTCACGGTTTCTGTTAGAATCAGTATTGGTTAGAGCTGCGTCCGGGGCTTCTTGATTACTAAAGGCATTCATAGGAAACGACAGAGCTGGCATAGCGCCTGAACTCAGATCGGTGGTAACAACAGAAAGTAAACCTGAACCTGATGGACGTAAAGCTTCGCTCAAGTCAGTGTTCTTAGCAATTTTAGAGGGTGGAAGTCCGGGAGTCATCGTTAAGCTGGATGAAAAGGATTCGTCGGAGTCTAATGATGAAAATAATGCCGTTATTATTTTTGATGTGACTGCTCTTAGCATTGTTTCTGGCGGGGGTAAGACCAAAATTATTTCATCATCTCTCCGGTAGGGAAAGGTAACTGCTTCCCAATCATTGTGATGTGCGTACCGGGAAGGATTGATTTCTCCATTCATAATTCTGTCTACAACGGCGGCCTGACCATCGGGTAAGGTAAATAAAGCTGCATTTTCGGTCCCGCGAGACCTTTCCAACAGCCCTGTGAAGTAAATCGAAGTCATGAGTTCCATGTATGTTGATAAGGGCCAAGCGATGGGGCTGCATAAACGTTGCATCATATCATGGGTTAATTGGTAAAATAGTCCGTTGAGTTCTTGGGCCAGGCCATGCATAGGCGTGAGGCTCATCAAGTTGATTTTACCGCGAAAATCGTCGTGTATTTGTTTAAGTCTCTCTCTATAAACTGCCACAGCCTCAGGTTGACTGGCTGCGAGCAAGATAATCGAAGAAGGGTTTTTGTTCTGTTCATGGGCTGCCGCACCGGATGGCTTAGAATGATCCTCACTCAGACAATTTTGACGCCATTGCTCGATCGCACCGTCAGGACCCGCATTTAATACTAACAATGCCAGTGTCTGAAAAAGACTATCAGGGGATAATACAAAATTTTCAGGAATATTGGGGGCTGCACGGCTAAATACTTTTACGGCAAACTCCAGATTTCTCAGCGATTCATCCACCTGTGCACCAGGACTTACTGGCGCTGCTGATTGGGAAGGCATTGTGCGATGCAGAAGATCTTCATTTTCAGCTTCTTCCCCACACATTGGGCAGAACGAGAAGTCTTTTCGATTGTAATTGAAGCCGCATTTGTGACAAGTCAAAGCCAGTAGTTGTAAGGGCAGCAACAGTAAACAGAGCAACACAAGAACGACAGTGTACTGGCAGGTTGAACCGGAAGGTTTAGCAATTAAAAACAAGTTTCACCTCACCTCTCTTAATTAAATTTTGCTGTCTTTTGATAAAGCTGAGAGAGAATCAACCGCAGCACTTTTTGTATTTTTTGCCACTGCCGCAGAGACAAGGGTCGTTTCTTCCAGGCAGTCTGGCAGGTATATCCGGATAAATAAAATACCAGTGACCCTGTTCCCTGATGAAGTCTGAGTGCTCATGGTGCGCTTCTTCCCTGCCGGTGGCGGGGTTCAGGAACCAGGCTTTGAATTCCACTTTTCCCCGGCTGTCAGCACTGCCGCCAGCTTCAGTGCTGACCACGTCCAGTCGGGTCCACCGGGTGGCGTCTGTCTCTCGGTGAATGTCGGCTTTATCCAAGCCATTGATCTGGCGCTGCCAGGTGGTGGCCAGCAGATAATCCGTGTTTTTAAGATAATAGGCTGAAAAGCGGGAACGCATCAGGGCTTCTGCGGTTGGAGCCGCTTGCCCCGAATGGTAAGGGCCACAGCATGCTTTATAGGTTTGGCCTGAACCACAAGGGCAATGGTTGATAGAGGCGTCTGAATAAGGATGTTTGTGCTCAAGGCTGTTTTTAAGCTCAGGGCTGTTTTCAGTCATAGAATTCTTCGAGCAGGAGTGATGGGTTTTCGATAGAATATCATTTTACTTAAATTACAGGATCAGATACATGGGCTTTGGCAAAGCGGTGGTGGTTTTATTCTGGCTTTCAGCACTGTGGAATCTCTTTGTGCCCGTGGCAGAACCCATGGGGTCCGTATTGAATTGGGCTGCGCCCCTGTTGCTGCTGTTGCACACGGCAGAGCATTTCTTCTTCAGTCGCCGTTTTGCCGCTATGGGCGCGCCGCTGTCCATGAAAGATCGCTACATGATTCTGATCTTTGGCGGCTTTCACCTGATGAGTCTGATGAAAAAAATTCCAACCCAGCCGGTGGGTGATCAGCACAGTGCTTGAAGATTCACAGAAAAAAAAGATCCAGAAGGCTTACAGCACGTTTCTGGCCAGCAAAAAGCTGAAGGCCCGGCCCGGTCAGAAACAGATGATTGCAGAAGTCGCCCGTTCCCTGGGTGAGGTCAAGACCGACAGTGAAGGGCGCAGAACCTCTGATCCTTCCGTGATTGTCGTCGAGGCTGGTACCGGTACCGGTAAAACGGTGGGCTATGTTCTGCCTGCTGTGGTGATGGCGCAGGCTGCTGATAAAAGACTGGTAATCTCTACAGCCACTGTGACGCTGCAGGAGCAGATTATCGGCAAGGACCTGCCCGATATTATCCTGAAAACCGGACTTAAGTTCTCTTTTACCCTGGCCAAGGGTCGTGGGCGGTATGCTTGTCTTAGCAAGCTTGATCGGTTGTTGCAGGAAGAGCAGTCAACGGCCTCATTAATGGATATGTTTGCCGCAGAAGGTTTCACACTGGCGCAGGACGAGACTTCCCTGAAGCTCTATCAAACTATGTTGGAAGACTTTGCCGCTTCCAGGTGGGAGGGTGATCGCGACAGCTGGCCCGATGCATTGGAAGATCAACAATGGCGAATGATTACCACGGATCATTCTCAGTGCAGTGGCCGCCGCTGTGGCTATTTTAATCAGTGTCCTTTCTATAAAGCCCGGGCAGATCTTGAACAGGCCGATGTGGTGGTGACCAATCATGATCTGGTGCTGGCCGATCTGGCCCTGGGCGGTGGCGCTATTCTGCCTGATCCGAAAGATACCGTTTACGTCTTCGATGAGGGCCATCATCTGCCTGACAAGGCGATCGATCATTTCGCCTGTCATTCGAGAATAAAAGGAACGGCCAGCTGGCTGGAGAAAGCCAGTAAGTCTCTACAGAAAACCCTGTCCCAAAACGCCTTGCCCGGTGAGTTGGGTGAAAGACTCGAAAAACTCATGCCTGAGTTTGATGAACTGGTGAATGCCCTGGGTCACACCCATACTCTGTTACAGGGTGTTGCAACCTTTGAACCTCGAATTCAGGGTGATACGACGGTTGCTGTCTATCGCTTTGAGCAAGGGAAAATACCTGAAGCACTTCGTCAGCAGGCTGAAGTACTCAAAGCCGGTTTCAGTCGTTGCAGTGGTATGGTAGAAAAAATTACCAGGGAACTGGACGATGCCATGGACGGTGATGTCCCGGGTATTGACCGTTGGCAGGCCGAGCAACTGTATCCGGAAATGGGTGCAATGCAAATGCGTCTGGAAAACCAGTTTAAGCTCTGGTTGACCTACACCATGAAAGACCCTGAGGGTGAGCCACCCAGTGCCCGCTGGCTGAAGTGGAGTGAAGGGCCCTTTGGTGAGGAACTGGAGGCTTTCAGCAGCCCAATACTGTCTTCGGCAACACTCTGGCAGACGCTCTGGAATCCGGGTTATGCATCGATTGTTACGTCGGCCACACTCACTGCATTGGGCAACTTCAATCGTTTCCGTATGCGCTCAGGGGTTCCGTCTGAATCCCGTTGCGTTGTGGTTCCCAGCCCTTTTCAGCACAGTCTCGCTGCACAGCTGGTGGTACCGGGTATGTTGTCTGATCCTCGTCAGAGTGAAGAGCACACGGAAGAAATCGTTGAGAAGCTGCCCGATCTGATGGCCAGACAAAAAGGTACATTGGTACTTTTTTCATCACGCAAGCAGATGAAAGATGTGCATTTTGGTCTGGATGATGCCTGGCGCAAGAAGATCCTTTTGCAGGATGATTATTCCCGGGCGGAACTTCTGAAACTGCATCGCAAGCATATTGATGAAGGCAAAGACAGTATTCTCTTCGGTCTGGCCAGTCTGGCGGAAGGGATCGACCTGCCTGGTGAATATTGTGAGCATGTTATTATCGCCAAAATTCCTTTTGCGGTTCCCGATGATCCTGTGGAATCGGCGCTGTCAGAATGGCTTGAGGCTCAGGGTCGGAATCCGTTTATGGAAATAACGGTTCCTGATGCAGCCATCAAGCTGGTACAGGCCTGCGGTCGTTTGTTAAGAACAGAGCAGGATACCGGCCAGATCACCCTGCTGGATCGAAGAGTGGTCACAGCCAGGTATGGTCGTATGATTCTGGACTCTCTGCCGCCTTTCAGAAGAGCCATAGAGCATGCAGTTTTCTGAATCTTGCAGAGAGCGTTGATTCTGCTGTCGATGGGGTTCATCGACGGCAGAAGCAGTTGCCGGATGCCAGCTTTTGACTTTGTTCCGGCTTCGCCATCTTTTTACAGCAGCTCAAAACGGTTGTTTTGTTCTGTCGATGGTTTTTCATCCTCCGCAGACTCTTCTTCGGTGTTTGTCTCTTCATTTTTAGCCATCAGGCTTTGAAGGATCAGAACCTTCTCGCTTTTATTGCTCTCATCCTGCTTTGGCTCTTCTTCATCAGCAAAGCCGGACAGGGCTACAGCGGTCAGGGGCAGTATCAGGGCCAGGGCCGTCAATTTCTGTTTGATCATGATGTATACCTCTTGTTGGTTGCTTTTTTTCTGTTCTCATTACATTTGACTGCCAGATGCTGAAAATGTTCCCTGAATAGTCTCCTGACCAGACATTCGGGGGTTGGCTTTTGTTTTTCTCTCATTCCAACACTTGGGCTGATCAGGTAGAATGGTCGGCTGTTTTTTATTGTGGAAATCATTCTTTCCTGTCACTGCCCGGGGCAAGCCATCCGGTTCTGTTCCTGTTCAGGCATTTGCCTTACTCATGGTCAATACCGACAGCCGAAGTGATATTTCCCGATTTTTCATCGAACACTGAACGATATTGAGCGATAAACCATGCTTGAAGTAAACCCTATCAAGGAGCGTATTAAGGATCTGACAGCGCGTACTGACGTGCTTAGGGGGTATCTTTGACTACGCTCACAAGAGTGAGCGTCTGCAGGAAGTAGAGCGGGAGCTTGAAGATCCGGATGTCTGGAATCAGCCAGAGCGTGCCCAGGCCCTGGGCAAAGAGCGTTCCATGCTGGAAGGCATCGTTGCTACCATTGATCAGCTGACATCAGGCCTGGAAGATTCCATTGAACTGCTGGAAATGTCGGTGGAAGAGCAGGACGAAGACGGCGTCGAAGGCGTTGTGGAAGAGCTGGACCAGCTGGGCGAAAAACTGGCAGAGTTGGAATTCCGGCGTATGTTTTCCGGGGCAATGGACCCCAACAATGCCTATCTGGACATTCAGTCGGGTTCCGGTGGTACCGAGGCCCAGGACTGGGCCAATATGCTGTTGCGGATGTACCTGCGATGGGGTGAGCAGAAAGGCTTCAAAACAGAAATCATTGAAGTGTCTGCGGGCGAAGTAGCGGGTATCAAGTCGGCCACGGTTCAGTTTACCGGTGAATATGCTTTTGGCTGGTTGAGAACAGAAACAGGTGTGCATCGTCTGGTACGAAAGTCTCCATTTGATTCTGGTAACCGTCGTCATACCTCCTTCTCATCGGTTTTTGTCTCTCCGGAGATAGACGATAATGTTGAGATTGAGATTAATCCGGCCGACCTTCGAATTGATACCTACCGCTCCAGTGGCGCCGGTGGTCAGCACGTAAACACCACCGATTCTGCGGTTCGTATTACTCACGAGCCTTCCGGTATTGTGGTGCAATGTCAGAATCAGCGTTCCCAGCATCAGAACAAGGACAAGGCTATGCAGCAGTTGAAAGCCAAGCTGTATGAGCTGGAGATGCAGAAGCGCAGTGCTGACGCTCAGGCTCTGGAAGATTCCAAGTCCGATATTGGTTGGGGCAGTCAGATTCGTTCCTACGTTCTGGATGATTCCCGAATCAAGGATTTGAGAACCAGCGTGGAAACCCGAAATACCCAGGCCGTTCTTGACGGAGATCTCGATAAGTTTATCGAGGCAAGTCTCAAGAAAGGCCTTTAAAGTCAGCCGTTGGCAGAAAACAGTTTACGCAAAAGTTTACGCAAAGGAGTAGCAGGCAACTGTTAACTCCCGGCCCCCCTGGGGTTGAACCGGAGAAAATATGTCTGAAGAACAGATCTTAGATACCCAGGAAGAGAACCGGCTGGTAGCTCTTCGCCGAGAAAAACTCACTGCCATTCGTGCGGAACGGGTCGCTTTTCCAAACAAATTCCGTCGTGATGCACTGGCTGCTGATCTTCAAAAAGAGTTTGCAGATGCCAGCAAGGAAGCGCTGCTGGAAGCTGGAAAGAAGGTCAAGATAGCTGGCCGTATCATGCTGAACCGTGGTGCATTCATGGAAATTCAGGATATGTCTGGTCGTATCCAGGTGTACGTGAATCGCAAGGTGCTGGCTAAAGAAGTGCTGAAGGAAGTCAAGACCTGGGACCTGGGTGACATCATCGGTGCTGAAGGCACCCTGCAGCGTTCCGGCAAGGGGGATCTTTATGTCGACATGGAGCAGGTTGAGTTGCTGACCAAATCCCTGCGCCCATTGCCCGAGAAGCACAAGGGGCTGACCGACACCGAAATGCGTTATCGTCAGCGTTATGTGGACCTGATTACCCGCGAAGAGTCCCGGGAAGCATTTCGTGTTCGTTCCCGTATTGTTCAGGTGATTCGTGACTATTTCCATGAGCAGGATTACATGGAAGTGGAAACCCCGATGCTACAGGTGATACCGGGTGGTGCAAGCGCTCGTCCGTTCGTGACTCATCATAATGCGCTGGATATTGATATGTACTTGCGTATTGCTCCAGAGCTCTATTTGAAGCGTCTGGTGGTGGGCGGATTTGAACGGGTGTTTGAAATTAATCGGAACTTTCGTAACGAAGGATTGTCTACACGTCATAACCCTGAATTTACGATGATTGAGTTCTATCAGGCTTACGCAGACTACATTGATATGATGGATCACACGGAAGCCCTCTTTAAGCGTCTGGCAAAAGACGTGACCGGTGGAACCTCAGTGACTTACCAGGGTAAGGAGATCGATTTCGGCAAGCCATTTGTGCGTATGTCCGTTTTCGATTCTATACTGCACTTCAATCCGGATCTTGAGGCTGCTGACATCGATACGATTGATTCAGCAACCCGGGTTGCGGAAAAGCTGGGTATCGAGGTCAAGGGTACCTGGGGCCTGGGCAAGGTTCAGATCGAAATATTTGAGGAAACGGTTGAACACCGGCTGATGGATCCGACATTCATTACCGAATACCCGACAGAGGTTTCGCCTCTGGCTCGTCGTAATGATGACAATCCATTCATTTCTGACCGCTTTGAGTTTTTCGTGGGCAGTCGTGAAGTGGCCAATGGTTTCTCCGAGTTGAACGACTCTGAAGATCAGGCTGAGCGTTTTCATCAGCAAGTCACAGAAAAAGACGCTGGTGATGATGAAGCCATGCATTTCGATGCAGACTACATCAACGCTCTGGAGTACGGTTTGCCGCCAACGGCGGGCGAAGGTATCGGCATAGACCGTCTGGTCATGCTGTTTACTGATGCACCTTCTATCCGTGATGTACTGTTGTTCCCGCACATGCGACCCCAGCAGTAATCCCGGCTGGAATCATGGCAGACAGTTGATCTGTCTGCCTCCTAGCCTGCAGCCCAGTCTTCAGCGGCCATTGACCAAGCCTGGACAATGACACTTTAACCGTCATTTTCAGGCTGAAGTACAAGAAGATTGGCGTAGCTGAAACCTCTCTTTCAAGCGAGGGTTTCAAACGTCTTAAGACTAACAGGCAACTGCAAGGCATTTAATCATGGAAGCAACGTACAGTGACGAAAGAAACTGCGTCCTAACGCAGATGGCCCGGAATGAAGGAGCAGCTCTCGGAAATGGAACTCTGAAATACCAAGGGCGTAAAACCAGTCGGGCCAATAGTGAACAGCGCCGTCGAACCATACTGGAGGCAGCACTGAGAATCGTAGTAAGAGATGGCGTTCGTGGTGTAAGACACCGCGCAGTCGCTAAAGAAGCTCAAGTACCTCTCTCTGCGACTACTTATTACTTCAAAGATATTTCCGACCTCATAACAGACACCTTTACCCTGTTTGTGGAAATGGGGGCTGAAACTTTCAAGGCATTCTGGGAAGAGTCTGATGATCAGCTGCAAAAAGCGCTTTCACTGCTGGATGACTCCAGTGATTCCAGGGATCAGTTTGTTGATCAGATGCTGGATCTGGCCGTTGATTATGTTGGCAACCAGCTGACTGAGCATCGTGATTACCTGATCGCAGAGCGGGCTTTCCAGCTGGAGTGCCTGAGAAATGAAAATCTGCGTCCCATCGCTTTTAAACATCAGACCTATCTGTTGAACAGCCTGACTTCACTCTTCAGGCGCACAGGCTCTTCACAGCCAGAAACCGATGCACAACTGCTTGCCTCGTTCATTGCGCAGGTTGAGTATGAGGGGCTGTTGCAGAAAGGTGGACTGGATATGACACCGATTAAAGAAAGACTACATCGCCAGATAATGTTGATGTTCAAACATTGATTAATCACGGACTGTCAACAGGCATTCTGTAAAGTTAAAAATACCGTACACCTCTCTGCTAACGGGTGTACGAAACTATTTTATCAAGTCAGTTTAACATCAATCGTATGTATAAGTGCCTGCCTTGTTGGTTCTGCCTCTCTGGGCGACGTCTTAATCGATCCTTCTGCGTTTCAATTCTGTTAACCTGCCCTGGCTATGGGGCCGTGGCTGTGCCACGAGGGATGAAGAAATCCACTCGCCACTATATGCAAAACCAACTGGTCAGTTACTTGCTGACTCGATTATCATTCAACTCTTATTGTTAATATTTACAGAACCGGGGAAGTCCTATGCAGGAAATCAGACTGGAGCCCTCCTGGAAGTCTCATTTGCAGAGTGAGTTCAACAAGGAGTATATGCAGGTTTTGCGTAGCTTTCTGTTGAATGAAAAGGCCGCTGGTAAAACGATTTATCCTAAGGGCAGTGAATATTTTCGGGCTATGGAGCTGACACCTTTTGAACAGGTCAAGGTGGTGATTCTTGGACAGGACCCCTATCATGGCCCGGGTCAGGCTCATGGACTTAGTTTCTCGGTGCGTCCAGATGTTCGTATTCCTCCTTCACTGATCAATATGTACAAAGAGCTGCAAAATGATCTCGGGATTCCCCCAGCCAGTCACGGTTGCCTGGAACACTGGGCTGAGCAAGGGGTTTTGCTGCTCAACAGCGTCTTGACTGTTGAACACAAGCAGGCTGCTTCCCATCAAAAGCGAGGCTGGGAGCAGTTTACCGACAGAGTGATTGCAGAGCTGAACAATAAGAGAGAAGGGCTGGTGTTTATCCTCTGGGGTAGTTATGCCCAGCGTAAAGGGCAATTCATTGACCGCAGCAAACATCGGGTATTGCAGACTGTGCACCCTTCGCCACTGTCAGCACATCGGGGCTTCTTTGGCAGCCGACCTTTCTCGCAGGCTAATGATTATCTGACTTCCAGAGGCGTTCAGCCCATCGACTGGCAGCTGCCATGATAGCGACTGAATGAGGACTCGAAAGTCCTCATCTTTTTTCAGATCGTCAGCTCACCAGAAATACTCTTTCCGACCAGTTCTCTGATCTCTTGTGTTGAGAGGCCTTTTGACAGTAAGTGATGAAGCTTACAGAACATGGCTTCAGTCGTGGTGTCCAGACCACCAGTTACCCCCGCTTTGGCCAGTGCAGAGCCTGCGGCATAACTGCCTTGATGGACAGCGCCCCTGTGGCATTGGGTCAGATTGACGATGATTTTTCCGGCATCTGTCGCCTTTTTCAGTGCGTTCAGCAGGGCCGGGTCGTCATCAGGGCCATTCCCTGTGCCATAAGTCCTTATGATAAAGGCTTTTTGAGGCTGGTTCAGGGCCGCTTCCAGCCACTGGGCTGTGATACCGGGGAAGAGTTGCACAATGCCGACCTGGGTATCTTCAGAGCATTCAAGATGAAATTCTGGTTTTTTTTCAGGCTTCAACAACAGTAGATCATTGATCTCGATATTGATATCGGCACGTCCCAACCAGGGGAAGTTGGGAGAGTCAAAAGCATCAAAAAGATAGGCGTTTTGTTTGCGAGCCCGGTTGCCGCGCATTAAACGACCGTTAAAGTACAGGCATACTTCATTGATGCGCTCATCAGCGGCGATACTCAGGGCGCCGACAAAGTTTTCCAGTCCGTCACTACGAGGTTCACACAGAGGGATCTGGGAGCCGGTAAAGACAACCGGTTTATCCAGATTGCGAAGCATAAAAGACAGCATGGAGCTGGAAAATGCCATGGTGT
The DNA here is from genome assembly GCF_049310145.1 of Endozoicomonas sp. ALD068. Classification (NCBI taxonomy): domain Bacteria; kingdom Pseudomonadati; phylum Pseudomonadota; class Gammaproteobacteria; order Oceanospirillales; family Endozoicomonadaceae; genus Endozoicomonas; species Endozoicomonas sp. ALD068. Next base: position 2,297,151 of record NZ_JBLYNU010000004.1, on the reverse strand, counting down.
CGGTACCGTGCAGAACCACAAAACCATCGTAGTCTTCATAGTGATCAGCAATGTCCGTTGCTATCTGCTTCCAGTTTTTTGGGCGGATATTACTGGAGTCGATCAACTCCCCATACTCCACCAGGTCAAAGTCGGGCAGACCCTGACGGACATGGGGAGGCAGTTTTTCATCCAGAAGCGCCTGCATATTACCAGAGGGGGCATAACCCGAATCAGTGGGTTTCATGCCGATGGTGCCGCCGGTGTAAATAACGTAGATTTTCTTGGTCATAACAGCAATTTCAGGGGCTTTAATGGTTAATGAGTCGGTCTTTCAATCCTGATGAACGCAGGGTCTTCTGCTGAATGGCTTTGACCAGAATCTGCGGCAGTGCAAACAGATCCAGTCTGGCCTTGGCCCGGGTGATGCCGGTATAAACCAGTTCCCGGGTAAGAACCGGTGTCATCTGTTCTGGAAGTGCCATGACGGTGTGGGGGAATTCTGACCCCTGGCTTTTGTGTATGGTCATGGCAAAGACCGTCTGGTGCTCTGGCAAGCGACTGGGCAATAGATGTTTGAGGCTACCGTCGGGTAATTCAAAGACCACTTTCAGGCGGCCATTGCAATCAGGAAGAGCAATGCCAATATCACCGTTGTACAGGCCGAGGTCATGGGCATTTCGGGTAATCAGAACCGGGCGGCCCGGATACCATAAGCCTTCTGATGGAATCAGGTTGCTCCTTGCCAGAGCTGAGCGAATGCCATCATTGAGTCCTTCAACACCCCAGCGTCCTTCCCGCAATGCACAGAGCAAGCGTAAATGGTTAAAGGCAGCGAGAACTGTTTTTTCATCTTGCTGATCATTAATGGCCTGAAGATAGGGGGTATAGCCCTGTGCACAGAGTGACATCAGTTGGGAGTAGCTGCTATCGTCTACAGGGTGCAGGGCAATATCAGCAAATGTTTGCTGAAATATCTCCTTTATAAGTCTGGTGTCGCCTTTGTTGACGGCTTTGGCCAGCGTGCCTATGCCCGATCGGTCATCAAATCGGTAACTTTTCTGAAGCTGACAGAAGCGGTCATTGATAGCCCGACTTTTTTCTGAAAAACAGGCTGTCATAGCGTTCTCTTTTACTGTGGACATTTGTCGTCTTGTCCATGATTTCAGATCAAAGCCGGTTAATTGTTCCAGTGTATTAGCCTGGGCCTGTGAGTAACCACCTTCGGCAGCGGAACAAATATCACCCAGCACACTGCCAGCATCCACAGAAGCCAGCTGATCTCTGTCACCCAGCAGAATAACTCGGGCATGGTCAGGCAGTGCGTCCAGCAGCTGACGCATGAGTGTCAGATCAACCATAGAGGCTTCATCCACCACCAGAACATCCAGATGCAGTGGGTTGTTGGCGTTGTGGCGAAATTCCGGGCGGTTAGGGATAACACCCAAGAGCCGATGAATCGTTCCTGCCTGAGTTGGGATCAACTTACGCACCTCTTCATTGCAGTGAAGAGCGGGCAGAGCGCCCCCCATCGATTCAGTGAGCCGGGCAGAGGCTTTACCAGTGGGTGCCACCAGTCGGATGTCCGGTATTTTGTCACTCTTCAGTCCTTTCTCAACCAGCATGGCCAGCAGTCTTGTGACCGTTGTTGTTTTACCTGTACCGGGTCCACCGCTGATGATGACCAGGGGTTGAGTCGCTGCCATGGCCGCTGCAACTTTCTGCCAGTTCAGGCAATAGTGTTGCGGGATTGTTTGATCGAAAACCTTAAGGTCTCCAGTCTCTCTGGCAGACAGCAGCGTCTGGATACATTCTTGCCAGTCAATGGCCTCAGGAAATTCTACATCGAGCCATTTTATGAGGTATTCCTGGAGGGCTTTCGAATCGCTGGTATCGGGACGATTCTCAAGAAGAGCGGAATAGTTTCGCTGAAACAGCCGATCCAGAATGGCTCGGGTTTCCTGAAAGTCTTCTGACTGTTTTCCCTCTTTGAGCAGGTGTCGGGCAACCAGACACTCATGTTGCCAGTATCGATAGAGATAGAGTCGCTTAGCGTCCAGAATCAGAGGCGAATTGGTTTTACCCTTGCTGATAACCGGACTTGAGAGTAGAAGACTGATCAGCTTGTCTTCGGATTGATTGTCAATGTCTGCTAAAGCCCTGAGTGCATTGCTGTTTGCCAGACTCAATTCGAACAATGGCTTATGGAATAAATGACTGAACTCCAGACAGAGGTTGCCTCGACCCAGCTCATGACTGATGAGGGCTGCCACCATTACAACACAGGGCGTGTCGTCCAGTTCATGAATAAAACGGGCAAACTGGTAATCCAGGGGGCGAATCTTGCCTTGTTGGTAAAGATGCTTAATGGCATTGATCATGAAGAGACTCCGGTTTTGGTGGAGCCTTCTTCACTTAGGGCAGAGTCTCCATAAAAAAGACGATCCAGTTTTTCAATCAGGATTTTACTGGGGCGACAGTGGAAAATGCCCGGCTGGCCTGGCTCATCTTTTCGTATACCCCTGAGAAACAGGTAATAACCCCCCCCGAAATGTTGCTCAAAGTCATAATCTGGCAGCCTGCTACTCAGTAGCCTGTGCAATGCCAGTGAATAGAGCTGGTATTGAAGATCGTATCGGTGCTCAATCATGACTTTCTGCATGTTCTCCCGGGTGTAATCGACGAGCTGGTCACCCAGCCAGTTTGACTTGTAATCGAGAACATACCAGCGGCCATCTTGTTCAAAGGTCAGATCGATAAAGCCTTTTAACATGCCTTTCACGGTTACAAAGTCCAGTAATCCCGCCTCGGCTGACAGTCTGTCTTCTGACTGCAGGATGGCGTTTAGTTCCCTGGCTCTGAGCCTGCTCACCGGCAGATAAAACTCCATCTCGACTTTTTTGCAACGCTTGGGCAGATCACCCAAAGTGAGTCCGTTGTCGTTCAATGGTGCTTTCAGGCAATGATCAAGCATATTTTCGAGGGTAGGGCACCACTTCTCATCAAAGCCTTCCATTTGCAATTGTTCGAGCACATAGCCAGATAAATCCCGGGGCAGGTCATTCAGTGTATCTGCTGTCAGATCTTCGAGGTTTTCGAACAGGGCGTGCAGAAAGGTACCGGGTCGAGCGCCTTTTGGAAATGTGAAAATATCCAATGTTTCCGCTTCGGGCTCTTGCTCATTGCTAAAAGCTGCTTCTGCCTCATTGATTACTTCGATATCCAGACCGGCTGTTTCCAGAGAGGCATCAGGCTCCTGAGCTTTGTGGTGACTCTGCTCTTTTTTATGAGACTGCGAGGTTCTGGACAATGCGGAGTAGCTGGTGACCCACCAGTCCTTCTGGATGTCACCCCTGAACTCTTCTGCGACAAAATGAGGAGTCTCTTCAGATTCGCTCTGGTAATGAGGTAGCTGAAGGTCTTCAACGGGCTGGAAAGCAATGCCAGGGTGGCTTTCGGCCAGATGTTTCAGTTGTTGCTCCAGCGTCGCATAATCAAGCTCTTCAGGGCCGTTCAACAACCAGCCAATGGCGGTTCTGTGCAGATCGGTCAGATCACCTTTTCGTCCCGAACCACTTTTGACGGGAGCCATGCCCATGTAGCAACGATGAACTGAACGGGTGAGTGCCACATACAACAGTCGAATGTCTTCAGCCAGTCTTTCTTCATCGGCTTTAATCAGGGCCTGATCATCACCAGACAGGTCTAAGGTGGTGTGCTGGCTGTCATGATAAACCGGCTCTTCCGCTTCCCTGAAACTGCAGATATGGGGCAAAAACACGACAGGGTATTCCAGCCCCTTGGATTTATGGATGGTGACAATCTGGACCCGGTTGCGTTCGCTTTCAAGATGCAGCTGCTGCTCATCGGCATGGGTGTCCGGCTTGCTGATGTGTTCAGACAGCCATCTCTGCAGAGCGTGGGGGCTCTCCAGCTCAAGGCTGGTTGCTGCCAGCAGCTCACCCACATGCAACAGGTCTGTCAGACGTCGCTCGCCATGGTCTTTTGCTAACAGCTTTTCTGCCAGTTTGCGTTTTTGCACCATGACTCTGAGCATGGGCAAAACACCCTGCTTCATCCAGATCTGGTGGTAGTTGGAAAACTCTTCAACGGCTTCTTCCCAGGCAAGCTCATTTTCATTCAGTGCATCCAGGGCCTCAGCCGTCAGATCCAACAATGGCGTTGCCAGGGCGGATCTCAAGGTTCTGTCGTGGCCCGGATTGAGGCAGGCGGTGAGAATTCTCAGCACATCAACCGCTTCATTTGAGGTAAACACCGAGTCACTGCTGCTCAGATAAACACTGGGAATCCCCTGTTTTGCCAGGGCTTCCCTGATCATCAGGCCTTGTCGGCCAGTTCTTACCAGAATGGCAATATCTCCGGCTTTTAAAGACTTTTGCTGTTGGTCTGAATGAATGGCAGCCTGAGCCTGGCTCAGCAATCGGTTGACTTCACTGGCTGTCGCCAGAGTCATGGTCTGCTCATAATCTGTTTTGCCCACCGTAGTGCCTTCATTATCCTGCCACCAGATTGTCAGAGCCGGAACCTCAGAGTTTGCTTCCAACAGACGTTGACGGTCGGCTTTCGGTGAAGGTTTGACGGATAAAAAGGGAATGTCCTGGTAGATAAAAGGTGGGCGACCTGTGTCAGCGGATGTTTTGAGACATTGCTCAAAAATCCGGTTCACACTTTGCACCATATTGCTGCTGGAACGCCAGTTGGTATCCAGTGAGTAGTGAGCCGAAACCTGCTTTCTTGCCTGCATGTAAGTGAAAATATCGGCGCCCCTGAAAGCATAGATAGCCTGTTTTGGGTCGCCTATCATAAACAGCCCGGCATCACGGTTGGGGCTTGAGTGACCGGGATAGATTCGGCTGAAAATAGCATACTGCAGTGGGTCGGTATCCTGAAACTCATCGATCATGGCCACCGGAAACTGGATTCGCAGCCTGTTTGCCAGCTGTTCGCCGTGACCCTGATGCAGTGCCTGATGGAGTCGGGTCAGAAGGTCGTTAAAAGACATCTGATGCTTCTGGTTTTTGATTCTGTGGCTTCTCTGCTGAATGCTGGAGAGGGCTCTGGCCAGCATCATGCTTTTGAAGGCGTTCTGAATGCTGGTGGACTGATCCAGTATGTTTTCGATGAGACCAAAAACCTTGTGTCCGGGCAGTTGGCCTTTTTTGGACAGGGCCTTTTCCAGAATCTCCCTGCCATAGATTTCCCAGCTCTCGTTTTTACCAAGAACCGGGAAGAGGGCATCACTATCGGCAAAAGCCGCCATTTTAGCTATTCGCGTGAAAGGTTTGCTTCTTTTAGTCAGACCACAAGACAGCAGCTGATCTTCTATGGCATTGCGATCGTCACGCCATAAATTTCTGATGGCCACAGCGGGTTCAACAAACTTTTGGTTGAAAAGTTCAAGGTTATCAGGCATTGCACCGGTTTTGATTTGCAGCCCCGGTTTACCCAATAGCCCTCGCAGATCGTTAAGCAGATCGCCGGGGGTTTTCCAGACAGATCGCGCCAGTCGTGCCAGAGGCTTGTCCAGTGGGTAAAGTTCGGTGCGCCAGAAGTCTGCGGCTGACTGCTCCAGCAGGTGGGATTCGTCGGTAATTAACTCATTGGTAAACAGCGTACCACTTTCAAAGGCATGTTGTTTCAGCATTCTCTGACAGAAGCCGTGTATGGTGAATACCGCTGCCTCATCCATCTGACGCTCTGCGGCCAGCAATAGTTTTGCTCTTTCTGAGTGACGATCAAGGTCGTTCATCAGTGTTGCTATGAAGTCATCATCCTTCAGACCTTTTTCAAACGCTTCTCTGGCCTGATGAAGCCGGGCACGAATTCGGTCTCTCAGCTCTTCAGTGGCTGCTTCGGTGAAGGTGACTACCAGGATCTGGTCCACTGTTAAAGGCTGACAGTGGGCTGATATTTTATGGTTATGCTCAGGTCCGTGGCCAAGGACCAGCCTGAGGAAAAGGTTGGCAATTGTGTAGGTTTTGCCTGTTCCTGCACTGGCTTCGATCAAGCGGTTTCCATGCAGGGGGAAGGTTCGGGCATCCAGCTGTAGTGGTGGATTGGCTATTTCTGCCATGGGCTGGTTTTCCGCTGCAGGCTGTTGAGTGGTATCAGTCATTTGCGGCTTCCTTTTGAAACCACTTCTATCGTCCGGGCCATGGGCTCAAGAATAAGACGACTCAGGTTGGTAAATTCGTCAAAGATGGGTTCCAGTTCAGGAAACGTCCTGTGAATGTAAACATTCTCAACTTCGCCATGAATCTTAAAACCCCCATAAAAGGCCGTTTCAGCCGCTTTGCGTGCTTTTTCTTCGTCGTCTTCTTTTTCCAGCCACGCCTGTGAGGTGGTTGGGAAGAAAGGAACAGGTCGGGTTTGCCCCTGCAGGTAGAGAGACACCAGATCGCCAAGGTAGGCTCTGGCCTGTTGTCGGGCAATGGGGGTAAACAGGATCTCATCGTCCAGTCCCATCAACCGGGTATGGCCACCGCTATGTGATTCACTTTCCAGGGAAGCGCAATACAAGAGATGTTCAATCCAGGCGAAGAGTTTGTCTTTTGCCTTAAGTCCTGCAGCCCGGTAGCGCAGCAATCCGGAATTCTGACCTGCAAATGAGTAATGCTGTTTCAGCCAGCCAGTGACCTTGATACCGGCTACTGACAGATTAACCTCAACATCATCCAGGGGGGCAAGGGTGGCATCTTTCAGCTTTTCCACGAGTGGTGAGACGGCATTCTGCTGGTCTTCCAGAAGCAGCTCACCAAAGGCACCATGGGGTAGTGTGCCAGTGGCGTTTAATTTTTCCCGGAGGCTGTCCAGCCTGTTATCTGCAAGAAGAGTGTCCAGCATGGACGTTTTGAGCCAATAGGTGTCCAGTGCATCCAGGGCAAAAGGTTCGGTTTCCACCAGCAGGGTGTCTTCCTGCTCGAAGAAAACTTTTAATCTTCGGTTACAGAAATATTGGCTGGGATTACGAAAGAATCTCAATAATTCCGGGACTTCAAGTGCTTCCGGCGTTTCTCGAGTGCTTAGTGGTGAAGCCAGAAAAGGAGCGGATGATTCAGTAGGATTGTTGGCATTCGGTAACCACTCTTTGGCGTAACTGAACAGACCGCTGTCCGGGGTGAAGTTCTCCTGACTGAAGGGTTGTAGCCGGTGTTCTGTGATCAGGTTCTGAAAAGCTTCACTATCGGTGAAAAACTGACTGCAATATTCCTGCAGTTCCGTTACCAGTACTGAGGGTATGCGTTCACTGTTGTCTTTAATGCTTCGACCCGTATAACTGATGTAGAGAGTCTGGCGGGCCGATAGCAAGGCTTCCAGAAACAGGTAACGGTCGTCTTCACGGCGAGAGCGATCACCCCGTCGGGGGCTTTCTGTCATCAGGTCAAAACCGCCTGGAGCAATGCTTCTTGGATAAGCACCGTCATTCATACCCAGCAGACACACCACTTTAAAAGGAATGGATCGCATGGGCATCAGGGTGCAGAAATTGACTCGGCCTGAAAGGAATTTCTGGCTGCTCCGTTCGCTGGTGAGTCGTTCTGTCAGGTAATCCAGTAAGACAGGCCGGGATAACCTGTCGCTATAACCTGCATCCCGAACTTGCTCTGTCAGGTGTTCCAGTGAGCTTCGGACCAGTTTCAGTGCGTATTCGTCTTCTTCATCGGGTTGAAAGAAGTTTTCCAGTATCTGATTGATAAAAAGTGTCCAGCTTTCAATGGAGCGAGATTCGTTAAGTTGCAGAATCAGTTCAGAGGCTTCTTCAACAAAAGCTGCCAACTTTCCGCTCAGAACCGCATTCATTCCCTGTGAAGAATCCAGTGACAGTATGCCCGAGAAAAGTCCGGCATCTTCTGGCAGCGCATAACCCAGCAGCATCCGCTTGAGGCCAAAGAGCCAGGAGTTACTTTCTCTTGGCGGGACGCCAAAGCCACTCTGGTGTTCAGGGCTTAATCCCCAACGAATGCCTGATTCAGCGATCCATCGGCGCAGGAGTTCAAAGCCCTTTTCATCAATCTGGAAGCGTCTCTGAATGGCTGGAATTTCCAGCAATTCCAGCATTTCCTGGGCACCACAGCGCTGATTGTCCAGGTCAAGCAGCTCCAGTAAGCCTTTCAGCAGAGGAAACTCCTGGCGGGCGCTTCGATCTGAAATAGCAAAGGGGATATAGCGTGGATTGTTGTGATGATCCGGCAGTCCACCAAAAACAGCCTGAATCCAGGGGCTGTATTGATCTACATCAGGCAGCATGACAACAACATCTCTGGGTGTGAGATCAGGATTTCGTTCAAACAGTCTTAACAACTGGTCATGAAGAACTTCCACTTCCCTGAGCGCACTGTGGCAGTTATGGAAAACCAGAGACTGATCATCAGGGGCTATAGTGACGGGACCTTCAAGAGTTCTGTCGGTCAGGTCCAGGATATCTTTCTGAATCCGGTGCAGCAGTGAATCTTCCTGACCATCAACAAAGGCCATGATCTCGGTTGCGTCCAGGTCATGCAGCTGATGCATGTAATCTCTGCCCAGCTTGCCCATGGAGGCTAACAGGGGGTTGCTTTGCTCATCAACCAGGGATTCGAACAGGTCAGTCTGTTGTGAAGCGCCCTCAGCTTTATGTGCCGTCGATTGACTGACCTGTTTACTGAAGAGCCGGGTTGCCAGTTTGGCCAGGTATTTAGGGTCTTTCTCGTCACCCCAATAGTATTGGCAGGGGTTGCAGACCATGAGATGGACGTCGGTTTGTTGACCCAGTGCTTTCAGGGTTTCTACAAAATGCGGGGGGAGTGCGGAAATTCCGAAAACAAATAACCTGCGGGGCAGGTCTTGTTTGTGAAGAAAGTGTTTATGAGAGTCGTTCTCCAATGCGCTCAAAAAACTTTGATGCATATTGGCCCGATGCCAGTGTGACTGGCCCGCTTCCGACGTTCTTGAGACCAGTGCTCGCCAGAGCATAGGCTGCCAGAGCTGATCTCTTGCTGTCTTATCCTTTCCCTGTTCCCAGTCAGCGATCCATTCCGGTCGATAGACCAGATATTGGTCAAAAATATCCGCTACCTTGCCTGCCAGCTGGTAACACCGCAAGGTGTCGCTATCATCGGCCAGATAGTGCCTGAGAGGCTTGAAGGCCTCTTCTTCCAGCATGTCGGGCAGCAATGACATCAGCTTCCAGGTCATGGCTTCCTTATTGAAGGCTGAACGTCCCGGGACATCCGGTAACACCTTGACGAACATGTCCCAGAGAAAACTGGCTGGCAACGGAAAATTGAGAGATGCCGCGATGCCCATGGATTGAGCCAGCTCCTGCCGAAGCCACTGGGCCATGCCGGGGCTCTGAACAAGAATCTGTTCGTCTTCCAGTGGGTTGGGAAGAGGATCCCGCTGTATCAGATCAATCAGCAGGTCTTTAAGCAGGTCAAGCTGGTTAGAGTGATAAATAGTGAACACGAAAGGAAAATCAGCCTGTATCTATGAAGGTTCTAACTCTTCATGTTCTGGTGGGTTATGTCAACACAAATGGAGGAGTACCAAGACTTTAAGTTAAAAAAACAATGCTTTCAGGCAGTAATCACAATCTGCCTGTGTTCCTGATCAGGCTCTGCCATGTCTGTGCAGGGCATTCATAAGGTTCTTGTGCTTCTTTTTCTTCCTTTCCGGGTTGCTGCTTTTTCCGGTGTATTGGCTGGCAATTTCCTTTTCAGCGGTTTTCAGGCTGGCTTCATCAGGCTTGATTCTTTGCAGGTAGCGTCTGCCTGCGCCTTCCTGGATGTTTAGCTTTCCTCGCAGGGCGGCCATTTTGTCCATCAGGTTTTGGGCCTCAAGAATGCAGTTTTTACTCTCATCAAGACTCTGTTGGGATCGTTTTTCAATATCCATGATTCATCCGGAATGGGTATACCTCTATTCATTCTAGGTTCTTGTCTGTGAAATTGCGTACTTCTCTCAGTGGCATAGCCGTTGATTACAGGTAAAATGTTCGTGCCAAGTCCTATATAGACCCAGAACGAGCTCTTATGTCATACGCTCTAAAAAGCCTTGAGCGTGAAAACAGTCCTGAACCGTTGGTTAGTCTGGAAGCCTTCGGTGAAGAGTCTGTTTTCACTATAAAAAGAAAACGTGGCCTGATTTTTTACTTCGTTAGCCTGCTTTTTTTCTGTACTTTGTCGTTTTCAGCCTGGGCTGATGACAGCAGGCTCAAGTCGGACTCCAGTTATTTCAAGCCTCTTAAAATTGCTTATACGCAAGACTCTCTGCCCTGGGCTTTCACCAATGATGCCGGTGAACCGGACGGTCTGATACTCGACCTCTGGCGGGAGTGGTCTGAACAGGTTGGCGTGCCCGTCAAGTTCTATCCCATGGCTCGACAACAGGCGATCGATCTACTTAAAAATAATGAAATTGATGTCATTGCTCTGCTTGGGTCGGCAGATGAAGTCACCGAAATAGGTGTTATGACCCGCGAGATCTTCCAGAGTCGCAGGGCTTTGTTTATCCGCAACGACATTACCCCAAAGCCCATTGAGGAGCTGTTGTCAGAGCATCAGGTGGCCATTCTGGACAATGACTATCTGAAAGACAAGATCATTAAGCGGTTTCCTGATGTCCGTCTGAAAGAGTATGACAATCAGCATTTAATGATTGACGACATTGCTGCCAGGAAGGTGACGCTGTTTGCCGGTAATGCAGATGTATTGGGGTATTATCTGGAAAGTCGGGGGGTCAGCTCCGAATACTCGCCTTATGCATCGCCTTTGAATACTTCTGTTTCACTTCTGGCCGGGATTAATAAAAAACGTTCTGCCCTGGGTTCTATCATTGAAAGCGGTATGGAAATGATACCGCAGGACCGTAAGAGTCTGGTATTCGAGAACTGGCTTGGGAATGATAGCCAGACTTCTGGCAAACTGGTTATTGCTCTGGAATCAGCCTCGTCGCCGCTGTCTTTTGTGAATGCGCTGGGTAAACCGGCAGGTATGTATGTAGACATCTGGCGAAAGTGGTCAGAAAAAACTTCTACGCCTGTTCGCTTTAGAATGGGAGAACAAAAAGAGATCATTCGGGCACTGAAGAGTGGCAAGGTAGATGTTCTCGGGAGCATTTCGCCCTCCCGGGCTCGCAGTGAGTGGATGCGTATGTCCAATCCATTCTATGGCATCAATTCACGAATTTACTATCGCAGTAACCAGACTCTCAATGATCTTGGGCCTGATCTGGAAGGCAGAAGGCTGGGCGTTGTCACAGACTCCAGTCATGAAGAATTTGTCGACAAGTGGCTTCCGGGGGTTATAGTGGTAACCCGTGATAATGTCATTGAGCTGATCCAGAGTCTGTTTAAAGGTGATATTGATGCGCTCCTGGCTGAGCCTGTGGTGGTTGAGTCTGCCTTGGGCGCTATGGGGCTGATCGGTGAACTCAAAAGTGGCAAATACTTCAATATGAATGAGGCGATTGCTGCCGGGGTAGCCGCCGATAGAACAGATGATCTGATTACTCTGGTCAACACTGGGCTGGGAGATATCTCGCCAGAAGAATACCGTAAGATTGAAGAGCGCTGGATTGTTAACAGTGATAACCGGTATTTTGGCAAGGGCGTTACCAATGTCAACCTGACCGAAGCGGAGCGTCGCTGGCTGGACAGGAATCGTATTATCCAGATTGATGTGCAGGCGGATCATCCTCCGTTCCTTTTTCAGGACGAAGAAGGGAATTATCAAGGCATAGCCGTTGATTATATTCGTCTTCTTGAAGATCGTCTGGGTTTAACATTCCGTCTTAACCCCTCCAAGGTCTGGACCGAATCTCTGGGTCGTGCCTATCGTCACGAAACCGATGTGCTCGGCATGGCACAGAAGACAGACGAGCGCAGTCGTTATCTGGACTTCACCAGCCCGTTGTTTAAGGTGCCTTCCGTGATTCTGGCCAGAACCTCGGATAAAACCATTGAAAATATTCGGGATCTGAGAGGACACGATGTGGGTTATGTGCCTGGCAGTGCTTCTCTTGATTATTTCAGAGCGAAAAATTCCGGTATTAATTTCAAGCCGGTGGCCAGTCTCAGTGGTGGTATCAGTCGGGTTTCCAGCGGTGCTCTGGATGCGGTGATTGCCGACATTGCAGCTTCCAGTTTTGAGCTTGATCGACTCAAAGTCACCAATCTTCGCGTGGTGGGTGAGGCAGGTTTTGAATATGAATATGCTCTTGGTAGTCGCAATGACTGGCCCATGCTGGGTTCCATTCTACAGAAAGCGGTTGACAGTTTGACTGAGGCAGAGAAGTCGCAGATTAACAGTCGCTGGGTCTCTATTACTGAGCTGAGGTGGCAGCCTAACAAGGAACTGTTTATCGGGCTGTTACTGATTTTTGTGACGCTGATTCTCATTATTTATTGGAACCGAAGGCTGATTCTGGAAATCGGTGAAAGGGAGCGTGCCGAAGAAGAGTTGAAAGCCCGTTCAGATCTGGACCGCCTGCTCAGTGATATTTCCAGAAAGTTCATTAACAAACCGCTTGAAGAGGCCGTTCAGTACTTCCTTCGCAAATTGGCTGTCTTTATGAGTTACGACATAGCTCTGGTTTATTCGAGAACGGATGGACATGCAGCCATTGAACATTTCTGGTCCGACAGAAAATTTCTGAAAATGGCTGACCTGAATGAGTTGCTCCGGGGTGCTCTCAGTCAGGGAAGCCAGCCATCTGAAGATGGTATAGCAACAATGAAATTGAGTGTTGATAGTGAACAGTTAGCCAAAAGCGAATCTTTGAGAAGCATCAGTAAGGACGGAGTGGTAGCAGGGATTCATGTGGCCATGAGGCTATTCGCTGAAGAGATAGGTGGGGTCATTTTTCTCAATCGCCAGACCGAAGACGAACTGTTGAGTGATGAAGTGGATCTCCTGCGCAGGGCCAGTGAACTGGTGGCTGTTGCGCGTTCAAGACAACTCTCCGAAGATGCCCTGAGGTCCAGTGAAGAGCGCTATCAGCTGGCGATGGATGCTGCTTCCGATGGTCTCTGGGACTGGGATGTCGCTAATGAACGTATCTATTTCAGTCCCCGATATCAAAGTATGCTCGGCTATGAGGCCGGAGAGCTGATAAATACCCCAGGGGGCTGGCGTCGGCTGATCCACTCAGATGACAAGATTGCAACCGTAGATTTCTTTAACGACCAGTTTGCTCACTCGGATAAAGCCTTCGTCTATGAATACCGGATCAGACGCAAGGATGGCAGTTTCGCTACGGTCAGGAACAAAGGTAAGGTTGTTTTCCGGGATAGTCGTGGTCATCCATTGCGAGCAGTGGGCACCATGGTGGATATTACCGAGCAGAAAGAACGTGAGCGTGAACTCTCAATGGCCCGTTTCACGCTGGATCGGGCTGCTGACTTCATTCACTGGTTCCGCCATGATGGCAGCCATAAATATGTGAATGAGTCTTCTTGCCGCGCCCTGGGCTATACCACCGCACAGGTGATGGAACTCAGCATCATGGATATCAATCCTGCGGTGACGGAAACTTCCTGGGAGCGGCTCTGGGATCAGCTGACCATGCGCAAGGCAATGACTTATGAGACCCTGCGCAAAACCCATGATGGCAGGGTTTTCCCGGTTGAAGTGACGGCGAACTATATGGAGTACGAAGGCGAAGGTTATCTCTCTGCTACCGGGCGTGACATCACCGACCGCAAGCACGCTGAAGAAACGCTTCATAAAGCCAAAGAAGCCGCAGATCAGGCTAACCAGGCGAAAAGTAACTTCCTGGCCAATATGAGCCATGAAATCCGTACGCCAATGAATGCCATTATTGGCCTGAGCCACCTGGTGTTGCAAACAGATATGTCTGACAAGCAGCAGGATTATGTCACCAAGATCCAGTCCTCTGCCCATGCTCTGCTAGGCATTATTAATGACATCCTTGATTTTTCCAGAATTGAAGCCGGAAAGCTCAATATGGAGACCATTGACTTTAATCTGGAGGATGTTTTTGACAATGTTTATGACATTACCAACGTAAGGGCAGAAGAGAAGGGGATTGAACTTGGCTACGATATTGCGCCGGATGTTCCGGACCACCTCCGGGGTGATCCTCTGCGTCTTGGACAGGTATTGATTAACCTGATTCACAATGCTGTGAAATTTACCCACGTTGGGGCTGTCAGAATTTCAGTAAGACTACTGTCGCTTAATTCAAAAACTGCCAGAATCTGTTTTGAAGTACAGGATACCGGTATCGGTATCAGTCCTGAACATCAGGCCCGACTGTTTGAGTCTTTCTCTCAGGTTGATGGCTCCACTACCCGTAAATTTGGGGGTACGGGTCTCGGTCTGGCCATCTGTCGAAGTCTGGTCAATATGATGAATGGTGATATTGAGGTGGAGTCCGAAATTGATCGGGGCAGTACCTTCAGATTTGATGTTGAGCTGGGTCTGGGTGTACCGATTGGGCTTAATGATCAGGCGCTGGTCGGCACACGAGTGCTGGTCGTCGATGACACTGATGAGGCCCGGAAGATACTGGTTAGTCAGCTCAACAGTTTTGGCTGTGAAACTCTGGAAGCCTGTGACAGTTCAACGGCTCTGAATATCCTGAGAGAGCACAATCTTGACTCGAATAATCCGGTTACTGTGACTCTGTTGGACTGGCGAATGCCAGATACCGATGGCATTGAGCTGGCAGAGCAGATCAGAGCGATGAATCTCGACTCTGCACCCGTATTGATCATGGTTTCAGCTTACGGTCGTGAAGAGGTCATGATCAGGGCTTCTGGCAGGGTAGACGCTTTCCTGATCAAGCCTGCCAGCAGCTCTGTGTTGATAGAAACCATTCTTCGCACCCTTGATTATAAAAGCTCGGGTGGCGGCCGCAAGGGTATCGACAGCAGTGCCGGCAAGCAGACGTTGAATGGTGATATTCTGCTGGTGGAAGATAATGAGATTAACCAGCAGGTAGCCCGTGAGCTGCTCGAAGGTATGGGGCTGAAGGTGACCCTGGCAGATAATGGTCAGGAGGCTGTAGATATTCTTGAATCCAAAGCTTTTGACCTGGTCTTTATGGATATTCAGATGCCCCTGATGGATGGTTATCAGGCAACCAGAGTCATACGACGAAATTCAGGTGATAAAAATTTGCCGATTGTTGCCATGACGGCCCATGCTATGACCGGTGACCGTGAGCGTTGCCTGCAGATGGGGATGAATGATCATATTTCCAAACCTTTGAATCCTGCTGAGTTGCAGGAAATGGTAGGTCGCTGGCTTCAGGTGCCTGAACGAGGAAAGTCATCCAGCCTCGCTGCAAAGGGTGCATCAGAGCAAAAAGCGTTTGCAGAAGATCTTGAGAAACTGGAAGGCATTCATCTCCACAATGGTCTGAACCGGGTTAGAGGAAATGTCGATTTATACCGGCAGTTGCTAGTGAACTTTTATCTGGATCAGAGAGAAGACTTGCAAAAGCTCTTGAATTGTCTGGATAAACGGGATTGGCAGGGTGCCCGTTTTATTGTTCATGGCATTAAGGGGGCTGGAGGCAGCCTTGGGGCAGAACAGTTGCATATTACTGCGGCTCGTTTGGAGGCAGCCTTGAGAAACCGGGATGAATTGCCTTCAAAAGCGTTGATTGAAAGTTTTGAGCATGCCTTTAACAAAGTGATGGAGAGTCTTAAGCAGCTGGTCGAGAACGGCCCGGAAGAAGAAGTGATAGGCGAAGGGATGGTTGAGGTTGAACGCTTGTCCTTTCTGATGAGTTCCATGATCACTCAACTTCAGGAAGGCGATGTTTCTGCATCAGAGTCTCTGTCTGAACTGGTTGGCGGACTGAACGGTAAGGTTGACAAACAGAAACTGGACAGACTGCAGAAAAGCATCAGAGTCTATGATTTTGAAGTAGCTGAGCAGATTCTTGAGGATTTTCAGTCAGAAATCGAGCATTAAGAAAATGCAGCAATTCCCGACGATTGAATTTATAGTCGGTTCGTTACTTTCAAAGTGCATTTTGTTGACGCGATATTATTGGCACAGCACCTTATAAAAGGTTCTTTGAAAAACTTCCCACAGGTGTATTCGCTTAATGATAAATGCTTTACTCACTTTCGCTGAGTACCTGACCGCGCAAGTGCTCAACCATATTAACCGAGTCAGGATTGAAGGCGGCCTTTAAGACCGGAATCGCTAATCCTGGCTGAGCATCACCACAGACAAAGATATCGAACGCCGCGAAGTCCCTCTCTGGCCAGGTGTGCACACTGATATGCGACTCAGCCAGTATTGCAACGCCAGAAATGCCGCCATTGGGCTCGAAGCGATGAAGATGGATATGCAACAAGGTAGCACCTGCCTTTGCAACCGCATCACGCAGTGCTTGTTCCATCAGAGCGGGGTGATCCAGCTTTTCAGCTCCCCAAAAGTCGAGGATCAAATGCGTGCCCGCAAAGGTTATCCCATCACGGGTAATAAAGTGATCCGCCTGTTCTTCACCAGTGATGGAAGTATGGTCGTGGGTGGGCCAACGCCCATCATGCGCTATGGAAACAGCTAATTCAGCAAAAGATCCTTGAGTAACGGAAGATGTCGCTAATAAATTACCTGGTTGATATAGATCTGGACGTCTCAATAGACCAGGATCCCCTGATGGGTTATGTCCTGACTTTCTTCTCAATCCAATAATACATTCCGGTAACAACGGGAGAGCCGGAAGACCCAAACCCAATGTCGCCGCTAACACCTGACTGGTATGTCTTATCCAGGCCTGCTTGATAAGTTTTGAAAGGTGGAACCAGGTTTGAGTTATAGCCTGATTCAAAATAGAGAAGCCAGCACCTAAGCCTACTTTTTCCCATGTGGCTAACCTTTCCAGTCTTTGTGACTCTGCTGTTTCAATATTATTCATAAACATAGCGCCCGTATCACCTGCATCAGGAATGAATGCGGGTGATGAACCGGGTGTTGGCACAGAAGAATCACACTTAACATCAAAACCCGCCCTGGCCCATGTGCGCACTGGGGCAAATCCTGTTCGATAAACCTTTTCAAACAGAGTCGTACAACTGTGTTGATCAGTGTCGTCTACGGATATCCAACCCCATGCCTGCTCTCTGTTTTTTAATCCAAAGGGTCCATTAACCATTTTGATATTGGAACAGTTATTACTGCCAAAAACGCCACCCATATAGTGATAGGGATCTGCTGGATGAGCTGAGTCAATGGATAGATCATTATCATGCTGATCAACGAGACTGTTACAGGTAGCATCGACAAAGCTCAGAATATTTTCTCTGGGCCATAAGTTCATGGAGAACAACACACTACGGCTTTGTTGCGATCCAGGTAGTGACCCGGATCTGGGTGTGTCAGGGTCAATTCAGAACAATCTGAAACCTCTCTAACGATGGAACTGTCCGTTGAGCCACCTGAGGGCAAAGCATGACAAGAGAGGGCATAGATTGCTGAAAATATCACGACCCCTGACCCGGATCTGGAAATGTTCATAACTGCACTCTGCCTGATTTTTAAAAGTTAAAACAAAAGCATCCGTGCCGTGACAATTCATTTTAAGGGCGCTACTCATCCTAAACCGGAAATTTCATAAATAAAGCTAAAACGTTTTCCAAAACGATATGAAATTTACATCTTTGGATTGTTTGTTTATTGCAGCCGGTAGCGCTACTTTAAAACACAGATTACCGGCTTGTGGAGGTTTCAGGACAAACGACAATGTTTTATATTATCGAAGGGTTATTCGTCGGGAATAGCTCAAGAGAATGAATGCTCAGTATTCAGCTGATGGTGTTCTGAGCATCTGAAGCCAGAGGTACCTCCTGTTAATGTGCAGGTACCCTGGTTTAAGTACTCAACCCTACGAAATCATACTTTCTGACTCATTGTTCAGGCACTCTGACTGCGTTGCAACTCTGGTCACATAGCTTGCTATGTTCCCGTCATTGCGCCTTGCAGAGCACCTGCCCAATAAGCCAGAAATATTCGATTCCGTATGGCTGAGTACTTAGAGTTCACTGGCAGTTAGACACTTTTTAAAATTGCAGTTCCTGTTTGGGATCCACTTCGTAAGGCAGTGGCTGACAATTGAGTTTTTGTCCTTCACCGCCATCCAGTCGAATATCATTTTTCTGGGCGGATTCAACTCGAATCACCGCCAGCAGCTCTGTTCCCTGTCCGGTTTGAACGCTTTCAATCACTTCACCTATAGCTTTGCCTGTGCTATTGAACAGGTGCGTATCAGGTTCCAGCCTCAGCTGTTGGTCTGAGCTGAGGCGATAGCAACGACTCTTAAGCTGCCCCAGATTTTGCATGCGGGCAACTATTTCCTGGCCGGTGTAGCAGCCTTTTCTGAAGCTGACACTTTTCAGTGAGGGCAGGTTGAGATGCTGCGGAATGTAATTATTTGCGGTTTCCGGTGACAGGCAGGGCTCGACTGCGAGACAGTCCAGCAGCTGCCAGTGCTGATGCCCTGCGGGTGAGAACTGCTCAGTGAGTTTGTCCCAGAGTGTTGCCAGATGCTCGAAGGTAATCCAGAGTTCAAAACGATTCAGGCTCCCGGAAACATTCAGAAGCCAACCCTGCTGATCAATATTGAGCGCGCTGTTGCCATCGGGAACATCATTAAAGAGACTGGCAATTTTCTCTTCAACAGCATTTCCGGAAAGCCCCAGACAAACATACTTCTGGTCAGGGGTCAGTTCGGTTTTATAAAAAACAGCGTATTTTCCCAGGCCGGTCCGGGTGCTCTCAACCAGCCCCTGATGCATAGCCATCATAAATTGATCTTCACCGGCCATGAGCAGTCTGAAGCTGGTGAACATTCTACCTTTGGGGGTGCAGGCCGCTCCCCCGCAAAACTGGTCAGTCGCAAGCGTATCAAGATTGCAAGTGAGTTGTCCCTGGAGAAATTTCAGACTATCCGGGCCAGAAACCTGCAAAAGTGCTTTTTGATCCAGAACAGATAATATCGGGCTTTCCGGTTCGGCTGCTGGAGAGGCCTCACCAAAGTCAAGCAGTTTGCCGTTTTCATAACGAGCGCCCCGTTCAGTAAAAAACTGTTGGAATCTTTCTTCTTGATCGTTAGTCATGATCCATTCTCTGCAATGTTTCGAAAGTATGCTGATTTCAGTATCCCCGCTGGCTGGCAATGGATACAGATAAGGGCGGGTGAATGTTAGTCGTCATAATATAGAGTATTCAGGACTCTAACTAAACCGTATAATACTCGTCGCTGGAAACAAGATGCTTGTCCTGTCTACTTTTAGACAGGCTTCTGGTCCTGTGACAAGACTTTCTGTTCCTGTTTATCGAACTCAATCAAGGGAGTATTGCGATAATGTTGAGCGCTGATGATTTCAGACGCCTGCAATGGCACAGTCGACGCGGTATGCTGGAGCTGGATGTCTTGCTCGAGCCCTTCACCAATCAGGTTTTTAAAAAACTCTCTGTGGAAGATCAGTCTGTCTACTTGAAATTAATTGATTGCGAAGATCCGGACCTGTTTGCCTGGTTTATGGGAGAAGGTCGTCCTCAGGACCCTGGGCTGGCAAGTATGGTGGACAAAGTTCTGCAATATGCCCGTAGTGGTTTAGCGAGTGGTTTGAAGAATGCGGTTAGCATCCAATGATACTCTGATTGAAGTGCGGGCAGGCCTTTCTGTTCGTCACTTCATACTGGCTGTTTTCTGTTATCTGCTTGCCAGTCTGGCACTGTTTTTCACCTCTCTTGATTTTACTTACTCCCTGTTGTTTTTTGCAGGCCTGAATGCCTATGCCATTCATTATTATCTGTTGCGGCTAAAAAAGAGTATTGGCACTAGCGTGCTGGCTATTCGCTGGCATGGAGATCGATGGTTTATCGAGACTCATAAAGGTTGGCAGACATGCCGACCAAGGGGGGAATGGCTGGTATTGCCATGGCTGATGTGTCTGAGATTTCGTGGGGAGGATGAGCGAAATTATTCAGTGAATTTTTTCAAAGACTCTGATCACCCTGAATCGCTGCATGCTTTGAGGTTGCGCTTGCTGTTGATGACTGAAGGAAGAAATTGACAGCCACTGAATCATAGGGGGCTATTCACCGAACAGGTTTCGCTGGAATCTATAATGTTGTCTCTCGAGTCGACGATCCTGATACTTGACTATCATTATTGCAAAACCCATGCAACCTAGACCAATCGCGACGACTAACGCCAAAGCACAATGGATTGAGCAGGCAGGTTCAGGTTTTGCCAGATTTCCGTTTCTGTCTCTATTTCCATTTCTGTTTACATATTCAGTATCGGTCTGAACTTCAGTGAGCTGATGAATTCCATCGCCATCAATCCTGTACTCCAGCAAATATCCGTTTTCGTCACTGAACGAAAAGTAATTCGGCTCCAGGTCAAGACTTAACGTTGCCAGAGTCATCCCGTCTTGATCTTTGGTAATAATCTCTGTACCAACATTTTCAGGAATGGCCGCTAAGGCGTCTGGCAGTATATCTCTTGTTGAAGAGGATATTGATAAAGACCGGATTGGAGAAGGGTTGATTGTTGTATACGTCATTAGACCAGTGTCAGACAGGGTAACCGAGGTTCTTTCAGCCCTTGCTTTCCAAACGACTTCAATCGAATAATCCAGCTTTTTTTCCAAGCTTAGAATAGGTTTGAAGGGCTTAAACTCACCCCTTTTTGGGATCAAACCCTCTGGCCCGGTGTTATTATGGGAAGTCAAGTTAGCATTTATAAAAGTATTGTTTGAAGACTGGCCTGAATGAGGTGTTAGAATCGTGCTATTAGTGTCAGTAGCGTTGGTGACTGAAACCGGTAAGTCAGACTTATTTAAAACGTTCTGCAAACAGATCGGCGCAGCCGATGGACTGGAAACAGCTGTATCTATAACACTGTCTTCACTCTCTTCATAGTAGCCAAGATACAATTTTGAGGAATCGACCGGGTTTTCAATTAAAACCAGATGGAACAAAACCTCCTGTAATGAATGCCCCCTGAGTGTGTAGTAAAGAAAATCAGACTCCTTACTTTGAAAGCGGACTTTTGACTCAATTTTGTAAATTGGCTGACTCCCCCGCATGGACCTACCCAGCGGGTTTACGGAGACAGATATTTTTTTAGAGGTAGTCAGGGAGTAACCTTTCAAGAATTTTGTGAGTTTAATTCTGGCTCCTGATGCTAATGAATTTATGTAGTTTGTTAGCTTGTGAGTGCCTCCTGAAGAGCCGCCATCTCTTCGCGCTTCCCTTTTGTCCCTTTCAGAAACAACGTCACCTTCTTCATTAACGTCGTACTCATAAGAGTCGTATGGCAACAAACTATTTGCTCCGATCTTATCATTCCCAGCCCAAAGAGAAGAACAAAAAGGGAGCAGCAGAGCCAAAAGCAGGCTTGAAAATATCTTCATAAATTATGGTAACCAGCTGAAGAGGTTAAAAACCAAAAGAAAAAGTTGTTCGCCGGAAACAACAGCTGACCCGGATGCTCAGACTGGTGGGAAGCTTAGACAGCATATTTTTACTTGTCCAATAAAGAAGTCGTCGATTGCATGAATGGTACTCGTGTTTATTTCAGGTTGCGCTTAGTATTGATGAATGCCGGTGCTTCCGTGCACCAAACTATCTGTTAAATGTCGTTAAAAAAGCTATTACAGTAGAGACTGCCATCAGTGCTGCAACTGGAGCAAATGAGAAGCGTATAAAAAAACTCAAGGATTTGCGTAAGGTCTCTTCTCCCAATGATTCTCATAATAGTGTATTAATGCGAGTGCACCGACGTAGAGTAATAGAAGCCCAGCAACCACTGAGCCAACCACGATTAGACTGGTATCATCAGGTCCTTCTTGAGAGGTGAAAACAATTCTGCCTTGATTCTCATATTCAGTTTCGGTATGAATTTTAGTGAGCTGATGAATCCCGTCCCCATCAATCCTGTACTCCAACAAATATCCGTTTTCATCACTGAATGAAAAGTAACTCAGCTCCAGGTCAAGGTTTAATGTTGCCAGAGTCATCCCCTCTTTATCTTTGATAATGATCTGTGTGCCGACATTTTCTGGAATGGCCGAGGCGTCTGGCAGTATTTCTCTCTTCGAAGAGGCTATTGATGAAGACTGTGGTGATAAAGACTGGGTTGGTGAAGGGTTGATTGTTGTATACGTCATTGTACTGGTGTCAGACATGGCAACAGACGTTATTTCAGACTTTGATTTCCAGACGACTTCGATTGAATAATCCTGCTCCTTTTCCAAACTTAGAATGGGTTTGAAGGGCTTAAGCTCACGTCTTTTTGGCATCAGACCCAGCGATCTGGTGGTGTTGTGGGATGTTAAATTAGCATTTATAAAAGTGTCGTTTGAAGTCTGACCTGAATGAGGTGGTAAAACCGTGCTATTGGTTTCAGAATCATTGGAAACCGGCGTTTCAGACTTATTTAAAACGTTCTGCAAATAAATGGGTGCAGCCGTTGAACTGGAAGTAGCTGTATCTATAACACTGTCTTCATCCTCTTCATAGTAACCAAGATACAATTTTGAGGAATCTTCCGGGTCTCCAATTAAAACCATATGGAACAAAGTATTCCGTAATAAATATCCCCTGAGTGTGTAGTAAAGAAAACCAGACTCTTTACTTTGAAATTGGACTTTGGACTCAATTTTGTTTACTGGCTGACTTCCCCTCAGGGACCTGCCTATCGGGTTTACGGAGACAGATATTTTTTTAGAGTTGGTCAGAGAGTAACCTTTCATGAATTTTGTGAGTTTGACTTTTGCGCCTGATGCTAATGATTTTATGTAGTTTGTCGCCTTATGACTGCCTCCTTTGTAGCCGCCTCCTTTGTAGCCGCCTCCTTTGTAGCCGCCTCCTTTTGAGCCGCTTCCCTTTGAGCCGCTTCCCTTTGAGCCGCTTCCCTTTGAGCCGCTTCCCTTTGAGCCGCTTCCAGAGGATCCACTGCCCCTTCGCGCTTCTCTTCTGTCCCTTTCAGGAACAGCACCAACTCCTTCGTCAGCGGCGTATTCCTGAGGATCGTATGGAAACACACCGTCTGGTCTGATCTCATCATTCACAGCCCAAAGAGAAGAACAAAAGGGCAGCGTCAGGGATAAAAGAAGGCTAGAAAGTAACTTCATGATTTTTACAAAGCACCTGAAGGATAAAAAATCAAAGAAAATTTTATTTTCCGAACATAATAGTTTTGTCAGATGTTTATGGTAGCAGGAAAATTCGATATCACATTGTTATCTGTCCAATCAAAATACATGAGCACTCTCTCTGGTTGTACGATATTCCAAACCACTACAAGCTCTGCGGAAAACGGTTTACAGAAATTCCAGTAGCCATATTGTCTCGCTCTTCTGAGCGGATTGTTTAGCAGAACGACATTGGTATCAGGGTCAAAAATTATTGTCCTGAATGTGCATACGGGAGGAAATGGTTGGTTTTTCGACATAGCCATCTGCACAAGGTAGACGCTGTGTTTAGTTATTGATGAACGCAGCGACGAATATCTGCTTATATTGCTGCCATAACGAATACTGGTGTTTCACTGCTCCAAACAATCAGTTAAATTTCGTTATAGAGGACATGAAAGCTGTAATTGCCACTAATGCTGCAACCGTTGGCAAAAGAGAGCGTATAAATAAACTCAGGGTCTTTTTATAAAGGCACTTCATCAAGTCTCGCAGGGGAACGATTCTTACGATGGTTTATAAATGCTACCAAACCAACACAGCCTAATCCAAATGCGACAAGTCCGGCAATAAAATTACGCATGATGTCAGGCTCAGGTTTTTCCGGATCAGGATTAGATCCGTTTTTTTTCACATATTCAATATGAGTTTGAATTTTAGTGAGCTGATGAATCCCGAACCGATCAATTCCGTACTCTAGCAAATATCCGTTTTCATCACTGAGCGAAAAATAACCCGGCTCCAGATCAAGGTTTAATGTTGCCAGAGTCATCCCGTCTTTATCTTTGATAATAATCTCTGTGCCGACATTTTCGGAAATTTCTGCCAATGGGACTGGCTGTATTTGTTTTGTCGAAGACAATATTGATGAAGACTGGACTGGTGAAGGGTGTATTGATGAAGACACGGTTGCTGAAGTACTGGCTGCTGTAAACGTCATACTACTGGTGTCAGACATTACAACTGACGTTATTGCATCCTTTGATTTCCAGACTACTTCGATTGCATAATCCTGCCCTTTTTCCAGACTTAGTATGGGTCTGAAGGGCTTAAGGTCAGGCTCTTTCGGCATCAAACCCTGTAACCCGGCGGTATTCCTGGAAGTAAGATTGGTATTTATCAAGGTGTCGTTTGCAGACTGCCCTGAATGAGGTGGTAAAACAGTCTTATTGGTGCTGAATCCATTGATTTTGGAAGCCGATGTGTCAGACTTTTTCAGAACGTTTTTTAGAAAGATGGACGCAGGAGTTGAACTTAAAACAGTGGTATCAATAACACTGTCTTCATCCTCTTCATAGTAACCAAGATACAATTTTGAAGAGTCTTCTGGTTCTTCAATTAAAACCAGATGGAACAAAGGCTCCTTTAATGCATACCCACTGAGAGTGTAATAAAGAAAATTAGACTCTTTATTCTGAAAGCGAACTTTGGACTCAATTTTGTTTATTGGTTGACTCCCTTGCATGGTCTTAGCCAACGGATTTATGGAGACAGATATTTTTTTAGAGGTGGTGATCAAGTGGCCATTCATGAATTTTGTGACTTTAATTTTGGCTTTATGATTATATGGCGGCAGGCCGTCGTCAAAAATTTCATTATTCGCAGCCCGGAGAAAAGAGCAAAAAGGCAGCATCAAGGCTAGAAACAGACTTGAAAGTATCTTCATGAATTATAAAAACCATCTTAAAGGATAAAAGCCAAAAACAAAGGTTGTTTTCTGGACGCAATAGCTTGCTTGAATGCCAGGAGCAGCGGGAAGCTTAGACAGCACATTTTTACCTGTCCAGTCAAAACCCTAATGAAAGATTACGAAACGGACTGATTAAAGTTCATTGTGCCACAGCAGGTAAATAGTTGAGTACTTATGTTCTTTATTTTTTAAAAATATGATCGATCGCACAGTGATGGTCAATATTGGTCTATCCTTGTTCATTCGCAGGTTGGGTTTGCCTTGAATTGCAACTGAATGGATTGTGACTCTTGTCACTTTGAGCTGGCTTTCGGTGAGTATTTCAGAGTGTTGTCCAGATTGTAATTTTTTATGCCTGGCCACGATGGGCAGGAGCAAACCTGGTGTATTGAGTCATACCGATTGTGATAACAAAATGACCTCTATCGATAACTTACCTTCTGCTCCGGAACTCTCCAGTGACTTCATGCATTTTATGGAGCACGACCGCATGCAGGCCTGGGGTGTGCATGATTGCCATGCCAGAGCGTTCTATATGAATGAGCACTCTCTTCGGTTGTACGGTATTCCACGCCGCTACAAACTCTGTGGAAAACGGTTTTCAGAGATTCCAGCACCCATATTCTCTCGCTGTGCTGACCAGATTGTGGAGCAGAACAACATTTGTATCAGGGAAAAAAAAGAGATTACTGTCCTTAATGTGCATCCGGGAGGAAATGGCTGGTTTGCCTACATTTCCAGGAAAAAACCTCACTACAACCATCTGCACCAGGTAGACGGTGTGCTCAGCCATGGTTATTCGGTGACGCAGTCATGGATGAAAGCAGCCATGAACATCCGCTGTCTGATGAAGCTGGACGGTCGAGCCAGAGGTCAGTCAACATTTCGTGTGGGTGTCATGCCCAACCTGAGTCCCAGAGAGTCCGAGGTGTTGTTCTTCCTGATCTGTAATCAGCAGATCAAGCAAATTGCCGGCATTCTGTCACTGTCTGAAAACACTATCCGGTCCCACATTGAGCATCTGAAGAAAAAGTTTGATGTGCATTCCATCGCCCAGTTGATAGAGGCAGCGATTTCTGTGGGCTTTCATGACTTCCTGCCTCCTACTTTACGTCTCAGAGAGCTGTCTATGATTATGGCTAACGATCGGTGATGCACCTGGAGCCTGACCGGGCACAGACTGTCCTACGCGGCAACTGCTCCTGCGTTGCCGCGTAGGACAGTAGTCTGAGAGGCTTTTTGACGGGTGCTATTCTGAAACGGGCTCCCAGAAGCGGATAGATGATATGTGATGCTTTTTTGCAGACCTATTGAGATTAAGTTAAGTCATTTTTTTGCAACATTACTGATGAATTTTTCAGAGAGTTAGCTATGGCTTTGTCCCAGAAAAAGGTAATAGCGATTACATCAATGGGCGGACTCCTTGAAGCCTTCGACTTTACTGTGTATGCGTACATGGTAGTCTATATCTCTCAGGTTTTTTTTCCAGCTTCTGGTACTACCAGTTCACTCATTAATACCTTTGTAACTTTTGCGTTTGGGTACATTTCCAGGCCACTTGGGGCTATCGCCTTCAGTCACTGGGGAGATCGCCATAGCCGTAAATCCAGTTTTACGGTCACCATTCTCTTAATGGCTATCTCAACATTATTGATTGGCCTACTACCCGGTTACGCTCAGTGGGGGCTGTTGGCACCTGTACTCCTTGCTGTTTTACGTTTTTTGCAAGGGTTTTCTTTTGCAGGTGAGCTCTGTGGTGCTTTCGTTTATCTCTATGAAACCGTCCCTGCTCAATCAAAGGGTTTTGCTGTCAGTATCCTGAGTGCAACCACTATGGCTGGAACTCTTCTGGGTATTGGCCTGCAAGGGGTTCTTGTTTATCTGTTGACGGTGGAGCAAATGATTGATTGGGGCTGGCGAGTGCCCTTCATACTGGGTGGATCTCTTGGGGCTGTCAGTTATGTCGTCAGAAGACATTTTGTGGAGCCGGAAGCTTTCAGGCTGCTGTTGGCTCAGGGTGAAGCAGAGAGAGTGCCAGTGCGCACCCTTTTCAAGCAATACAAGTCAAAAATTTTTACCGGGTTTCTGCTGGTTATGCCGGTGCTGGTTGCTGTGACAATCCTGGTACTGTTTATGCCTGGCTATCTGACAGGGCTGCTTGATTATTCGGCCAGAGAAGTGGCGGTGGCCAACGGGATCAGTATGTTTGTCGGAGTGCCTGTGTGCCTGCTGACGGGCTGGCTGGCTGATCGGTTAGACAGGCGCTATCTGATGCTGGGGTCTTCTTTTCTGATCGTTGTGATGGCCTGGCCACTTTTTCATTGGTATGCTTCTGGCGATGCGAATCTGCCGGTGACTGCTCTCATTGGAGCCATCTTATGGGGAAGTATTGATGCTATTTCCTTTTTGTTGCTGGTATCGGCCTTTCCAGTAAGCATCCGTTTTACCGGAGTGGCTTTCGTTTACAACATAGCTGCCATGATTTTTGCCGGATTTGGCCCGGTTATCTCAATGGGGTTGATTCGAGTGACAGAGTTGCAGGCAGCTCCAGCATTTTACCTGATGGTCGCTGGGGTTGTCGGCTGTCTTGGGGCGATGCTGATAGCGCCGGAACAGAGAAGGAACCATGCTCCTGTTTCTAAAGAGCCGAAACCCGGGGCTTAGAAAATGTCTGGCCTGCGAGTCTGTGGATTTCAGCCCTTTGGAGGTATTAAAACTTAATTGCGTTTTCCGGCACAAAATTTTCCGGTATCAGGGTAGTTTCCTTGCTGTGATCCTGTGTGAACGGGAAGTCCAGGTTGAAATGCAATCCCCGTGACTCTTGCCGGGAGAGAGCGCATTCAATAATCAATTCCGCAACCTGAGACAGATTTCTCAATTCAATCAAGTCATTGCTGATCTTGAAGTTGCTGTAAAAATCATGAATCTCATGCTGTAACAATCTGGAGCGGTTTCTGGCTCTTAGCAGGCGTTTGGTCGTTCTGACAATGCCAACGTAGTCCCACATGAAGCGTCTGAGTTCGTCCCAGTTGTGTGAGATGACAACATTTTCATCAGAGTCGCTCACCAGGCTGTCGTCCCACACCGGAATTTCAGGGCAGGGAGGTTGATCGGCGATGGTGCGGTTGATGTCTTCGGCACAACTTCTGGCGCTGACGAAACATTCCAGCAGTGAGTTGCTGGCCAGACGATTGGCACCATGCAGGCCGGTAAATGAACATTCACCGATGGCGTAAAGTCCCGGAAGGTCCGTTTGACCGTTAAGGTCAACAAGAATGCCACCGCAGGTGTAGTGGGCTGCCGGAACGATGGGGAGAGGTTCACGGGTCATATCAATCCCGTATTCCAGACACCGTTCATAAATATTCGGAAAGTGGGAAGTAATAAAATCCCGTGGCTTGTGACTGATATCCAGAAACAGACAGTCTGCACCCAGCTTTTTCATTTCATGATCGATGGCTCTGGCAACAATATCTCGGGGGGCCAGCTCGCCACGGTGGTCGTAGTCATCCATAAAGCGTGTTCCATCAGGGCGAACCAGCATACCTCCTTCTCCTCGAACCGCTTCAGATATCAGGAAGGATTTGGCCTTGGGATGGAACAGACAGGTGGGATGAAACTGGTTGAACTCCAGATTGGCAACCCGGCAGCCCGCACGCCAGGCCATAGCAATACCATCTCCGCTGGCACCATCGCTGTTAGTGGTAAAAAGATAGGCTTTGCTGGCTCCGCCACTGGCAATAGCCTGTGCACGTCCACGGAACAGTTTTACCTGGTCTGAACGAATATCCAGCACATAGACCCCGACGCACCTTTGCTCATCCAGGCCCAGTTTGTTGGTAGCAACGACATCGATGGCCAGGTGGTGCTCATAGAGATGAATGTTGGGTTGTTTTCTGGCTTTATCGATCAGGGTTTCTGAAATGGCTCTGCCGGTCGCATCGGCAGCATGAATAATTCTTCTGGTGCTGTGACCGCCTTCACGGGTCAGGTGAAAATTAAAGTTTTTTTCATCTTCTTCATCACGGGTAAAGGGGACACCCTGGTTAATCAGCCACTGGATGCTGGCATTACCCTGTTCTACAACGTGCCTGACAGTGGACTCCCTGCAGAGTCCTGCACCTGCAAGAAGTGTGTCTTCTATGTGTTTGTCCAGGCTGTCTTGTTGTGTGTCCAGAACAGCAGCGACACCACCCTGGGCCCCGGCTGAAGAGCCGGCCATTAGCTCACCCTTACTGAGAATGGCGACTTGAAGTTGGCTGTCCAGGTGCAGTGCTAGTGTCAGTCCCGCTGCGCCACTGCCAATGATTACTACGTCATAGTCAAGTATTGGATGCATGTATATTCTCTGATCCTTTTATAACAGACTGCTGGGTCTGTACCGGGAGTCTGTCACTGACAGACTCAGGTCTGAAAAATATTATGAACACGGGCAGGGAAATTATCCACTGGGCATCAATAGACAGTGGAGATTCCTGTGTCTGAAGCTGGACATAAAGTGAATATGGTCGTTTTACAGGTGAAACTGGAACTAAGAATCATGGCGGTTAAACTCACTTCCATCTAAAGCTGTGTCATAGGTTGCCGATGGTCTGTACGGAGAATATCACTCACCTTTGCAGTGAAAATCATTACGCTCCCTGAGGTTCGTAATGCAGTCTTCGCTTTTGGCGGTATATAAAGCAGACACAACGTACGGCGTTATAAAACACTGAAAAATCGGTATCTAGTATATAGAAATTATGGCGAGCACTATAGTACGCTGTGATAGTCCGAATCAGTTTTCAGCCGATACTGTGAATTTTTTTGAATGAGTTCGGGAACTTTCTGGCCAAAACATGGTCTATATAGAAGAAAATAGAGTTCACAGCACAAGCATGTGTTTGTGGAAAGGGGGGGAGTCTGGTCAGCCGGGATGCCGATTTGTGGTCGGTCAGCTGACTGTCTCATATTTCCATTCCTTTCCCTTTTGCCCATGTGTTTTCTGCAATAGTGGGAGACCCCCTCTATGGTAGAACAACCACAGGCGGACAAGCAGCTCGTTGAGCGCGTTCAGAAGGGCGATAAAGCGGCTTTCGATATGCTGGTTCTCAAGTATCAGCATCGTGTACTGGGTCTGGTAGGTAGTTACATTACTGACTATCAGGAAGTGCAGGATGTAGCTCAGGAAACGTTTATTAAGGCCTATCGGGCAATAGACAAGTTTCGCGGCGACAGTTCTTTTTATACCTGGCTGTACCGGATTGCTGTGAACACTGCCAAGAATCATCTGGTTTCCAGGGGGCGCAAGATTCCGGAGTCTGAGATTGATGTTCATGATGCAGATTTTCTGGACACTACAACGTCTCTTCGAATGGTTGATACCCCCGAGAGAAATCTTTACCGGGATGAGATTGAACGGGTTATCCATGATGTAATCCGTCGTCTGCCGGATGAGTTGCGAACGGCTGTCGTGCTGAGGGAGTTTGATGGTCTCAGCTATGACGAAATTGCTAATGTTATGGATTGTCCCGTCGGTACGGTAAGATCAAGAATCTTTCGTGCCAGAGAGGCGATTGATAAGGAAGTCGAGCCACTTTTGCGTCGCGGTCCATAACTGGCCGTTAAGGCCATGAGTGAAGAAAATGATTTCCTTATGGTGATCATTTTCGTGTTATGTTGATTGATATTGTTGATACTTGATGCATCGGGTATCAGACAGGTCGGATGACCGGAGGTATGCCTATGAGTGAGAAGACACCTCACAATCATGCCCAGGAAAGGTTGAATGAGTCACTGTCAGCAGCGATGGACGGTGAAGCTGGAGAGTTTGAACTGCGTCGGGTGCTTGATAATATCGGCAGCGATGAAGATCTACGGGGCAAAGCTCGCAGGTATCAGATAGCAGGTGACGCGCTGCGGCGAGAAACCAACGAATTTATGAATATCGATCTGTCAGCCGGTATTCGCGACCAACTGGAGGCTGAGCCACCTCATTCTCTGGCTAAAGAAAGATCTGTAACCGGTTACAGCGTCTTGAAGGGTGTTGGGCATTGGTGGTCTAAAGCGGGGCGACTAGCGGTAGCTGCTTCTGTTGCATTGGCTGTGTTGCTGGGTGTAAAAAATTACCACACCACTCCGGAAGCTTTACCTCTGGTCACATCGGTAACTGATCAAACGACACTGTTGCAGCCTGTGCAGATCATGCATAATGGCTATGGTGCTGCCGGGATCCAGGCGGGATACAACTCTCGTCAGCATGACAGCATTACCCCGGAACAACTTGCTCAGGCCCAGAGCCTAGCAGACAGGGCTATTAAGGAACGTTTCAGGGCTTATGCACTTCAGCATGCTGAAATGAGTGCCATGAATTCAGGACAGGGAATCCTCCCTTTTGCACGCTTGACCACTTTTGAATCACAATGAGTTTATGAAAGGAATTCGATTGAACAGGGGGCGTTTACTGCCATTACTGCTGGTTTTGCTGGTAGTAACAGTGGGTCGTCCCTTTGCTGACGGGGAGTCATCAAAATCGGGCAATCCGTCATCAAAACCTGCCGACCAGTCATCTAAATCTGTCGGTCAGTCATCTAAGCCTGTCGGCCAGTCATCCAAGCCTGCCGATACGCCCGAAAAGTGGATGGAAACCATGATTCAGGCCACTCAAAATCTTACCTATCGCGGACACTTTGTTTACCAACAGGGTGCTAATCTTGAGACCCTGGCAGTTACGCATACGCTTCAGAAGGTGAATGGTAAGTCAGAAGAGCTGGAGAGTATTGCTTACCTTGATGGATTGCCCAGAGAGATGGTTCGTCAGGGAAACAATATCACTTTTGCCAGCGCTGGAAGAGAGCCTGCAAGGTTTGAGCACGAGTCTCTGGTTCCTATGGTGGGGCGTTTTACTTCCGGTCATTTTGACAAACATTACAAACTGAAGCCAGCTGCACTGGACAGGGTGGCTGGCAGGGAAGCCGTTCAGCTGCTGGTGGTACCAACGGACCGCTTCCGTTACGGTTATCAATTATGGCTGGATCGTCGAACCGGTCTGCTGCTCAAGTCCGTTATGGTGGACAAAGAAGGCAGGATCATCGAGAGAATGCAGTTTACCAGCCTTGAATTTCCGAAAGAGTTGACTTCGCAAGAGCTGGAGCGATTAAAACGGAAACTGCCTGAATCATCGGGCAAGAATGTAGTGAAACTTAGCAGTAAATCAGTCCCTGAAAAGGCTGAATGGAAATGGGAAACTGGCTGGATACCTGAAGGCTTTTCGCCTCGTGGCCACAGCAGTAGAAACTCAGCTGTCAGTAATCAAAAGGTGGATACTCTGAACTTTTCTGATGGACTGGCCAGTTTTTCAGTATTTGTTGAGCCGGATGAAACCCGGGTATTGAGTCAGGCTACTGAGCAGATCGGTTCTATGGCAGCAGTGTCTAAAGTCTTTCGTAACGGTGAAAAGTATTTTCATGTCACTGTTTTGGGAGAGATTCCATTGGGTACGGCCGAGAGGATAGCGGTTTCAGTTCGCCCCAGGGAACAGAGTCGGAAGGCAGATAAATGATTGAGGAAGAAGGCAGGGTTGTGGCTATTGAGCAGGGGGCTGTCTGGGTAGAAACCATTCGCAAAAGCACCTGTTCGAGTTGCAGTGTACGAAATGGCTGTGGTCAGAATCTGCTTGAGAAGTATCGCTCCAATAAACATCAGTCGTATATCCAGGCGATCAATGACTTCTCTATTGAAGAGGATGATCAGGTCATCATAGGTATACCTGAAAGTGCGTTGATGAGAGCCTCGTTTCTGGTTTATCTGATGCCATTGGTAGCTATGATGGGGGCACTCTTGCTGGCCACGGCTGTTGGCTGGAATGATTTTTTTACCGCCTTGTCTGCTATGGCAGGCCTTGCTGCGGGGTTTGTTTCCGTGCGTATGCTGGGTCATTCAACCAGCGACCAATGTCGCGTCAGGGTGATAAAGGTGATGCCCCGCAAGTTGGTCGGACCTGAACTAATCACAATCGATCAGTCCTGGTCTGCATAAACAGCTTAAAACAAAGAAAAATGTTTTTTAACATGAAAAATGAATATGGAAAGTTAGCCATCAGAATATTTTTCATAATAAACGTTATAACCATTCATTCACAAAACCCATTTTGGGTCTCTAATCACAAGGTGTAAGGAGAAGTCAGGTTCATGAACAGGGTCAACCTTCTCTTCAGGAACTTTATTTATTTTCTGAGTCTCTCGCTGCTTTCATTGCAAATGGTTAAGGCCACTGAGTTACCGGACTTTGACCGATTGTTTGAAGAGGCCTCGCCCGCAGTCGTTAATATCAGCACACTTGCGACCCCAAAACAGGGGCGTGGGCAGATTTATGGTCCGGGCAGCGAAGAGTTGCCCGAGATATTTCGTCGCTATTTTGGTTTACCCATGCCTGAGGCGCCTTCTGGTAAGCCGCAGCCCATGTCCCTGGGTTCCGGATTTATCATCTCTAATGATGGCTATATCCTTACTAACAATCATGTGGTGCAGGGTGCAGATAAAATTATCGTCAGACTGCATGATCGCAGTGAGAAGGTGGCCAAACTGATTGGTGCCGACAAGCGCTCTGATCTGGCGTTGCTTAAAATTGAGAGTGATGCCAATTTGCCCGCAGTGAAGATGGGTAATTCGGAAGATATTAAACCGGGACAATGGGTGGCAGCTATTGGTTCACCCTTTAACTTTGAGTATTCCATCACCAAAGGCATTGTTAGTGCTCTGGACAGAAGTCTGCCCAGTGACGCCTATGTTCCATTCATTCAGACAGATGTGCCTATTAACCCGGGTAATTCCGGTGGCCCGCTGTTCAACATGAAGGGTGAAGTGATTGGTATCAATTCCCAGATTTTTACCCGCTCCGGTGGTTTCATGGGGCTGTCTTTCGCTATTCCTTCGGACCATGTTGAATGGGCTGTTGAACAGCTTAAGGATAAAGGCTATGTCTCTCGTGGCTGGCTGGGGGTGGCTATTCAGGAGGTGGATCGCGATCTGGCAGAGTCTTTTGGTCTTGAAAAGCCGATGGGGGCCCTGATCAGTCAGATTGTGCCCAGTGGACCTGCAGATAAAGCCAAGTTGCAACCAGGCGATATCATTACCCGGGTCAATGGTCGTGAGATCATGAGATCTGGTGCTCTTCCCATGGCAATTGGTGTTATCAAGTCGGAAGACAAGGCAACGCTTGAGCTGATTCGTGAAGGCAAGAAAAAAATCATTAAGGTGGAAGTCGGTGAGTTGCCTGATGAGCAGGGGCAGGGCTCAGAACGTCCTCAAAGCATAGATATTAAAAAGAACCGTCTGGGTATCCAGGTCGAAGCCCTCAATGATGACTATCGCAACAAGTTGCGCCTTGAAAAGAGTGTTAAAGGAGTGGTGGTGACTGGCGAGATTTCAGGTGTGGGTCGATCCATTGGTCTTCGTAAAGGGGATGTTATCACAGATCTGAATAATGACCGTATTCAATCAGTTAAGGACTTTAACAAGGTAGTGGCTGATCTTCCTGTAGATCGCTCGGTTTCCATGAGGGTAATTCGTGGTGGGCAGTCAGGCTACATCACATTCCGGCTGACCGAATAATTCAGTTCTGGTTGGGGTTTCAGGTCTTCAGGGGTGATCTGTATCTTCAGATGCTGTAGACTTCGTCTGAATTTACAGCAGCTTCGCGCCTTTGTTTCAGGCTCGCGAAGACCCTGCAAGCTGAACAACTGTCCTCGTGAAAGAGATTGAGCTCTGAACGGGGACAAATTTTTTGTAGTGATGCAATCGTGAGCGACTTAAGTCATATCAGGAATTTCTCCATTATTGCCCATATCGACCACGGTAAGTCGACGCTGGCAGATCGCTTTATCCAGTCCTGCGGAGGGTTAAGTGATCGTGAAATGCAAGCCCAGGTTCTTGACTCCATGGAACTTGAGCGTGAGCGTGGTATTACCATCAAGGCGCAGAGTGTCACTCTGGACTATACCGCTAAAGACGGTATCACCTACCAGTTGAATTTCATTGATACGCCCGGACACGTAGACTTTTCCTATGAAGTTTCACGTTCTCTTTCTGCCTGTGAAGGTGCTCTGTTGGTAGTGGATGCTGCTCAGGGCGTTGAAGCTCAGTCTGTGGCAAACTGTTACACCGCAATCGAGCAAGGGCTGGAAGTGATGCCCGTGCTGAATAAAATGGATCTGCCTCAGGCAGAACCTGAGCGAGTTGCGCAGGAAATCGAAGAAATTATCGGTATTGATGCCCTGGATGCAGTACGCTGCTCCGCCAAGAGTGGTCTGGGTATTGACGATGTGCTTGAGCGTCTGGTTCAGACTATTCCTGCTCCAGAAGGTGATGTCGACGGTGAGTTGCAGGCCTTGATTATTGATTCATGGTTTGATAATTATCTCGGTATTGTATCTCTGGTCCGTGTCAAGAACGGTACCTTGAAGAAAGGTGACAAGGTGCTCGTCAAATCGACTGGCCAGACCCACGGCGTAGATAATGTGGGTATCTTCTCTCCAAAGATGGATGCTACTGGTGAACTGAAAGCGGGTGAAGTCGGCTATGTTATCGCCGGCATCAAGGACATTCATGGAGCACCAGTGGGCGATACCCTGACTCTGGCAAAAACACCGGGTGTTCAGGAGCTACCAGGTTTTCAGAAGGTCAAACCTCAAGTTTATGCAGGTCTTTTCCCGGTCAGCTCTGACGACTTTGAGTCTTTCCGTGAAGCCCTGGAAAAACTGAGTCTTAATGATGCTTCTTTGTTCTACGAGCCTGAAAGCAGTGATGCCCTGGGCTTTGGTTTCCGCTGTGGCTTCCTGGGTATGCTGCATATGGAGATCATTCAGGAGCGACTTGAACGTGAATATAACCTGGATCTGATTACTACTGCACCGACGGTTATCTACCAAGTAGAGCTGAAAAATGGCGATCTGGTAGAGGTTGATAACCCATCCAAACTACCAGATCCAGCTGGTATCCAGGAAATCAGGGAGCCCATCGTTCAGGCAAATATTCTGGTTCCCCAGGATTATCTGGGTAACGTGATCTCCCTGTGTGTTGAGCGTCGGGGAGTTCAGAAAGACATGCAGTTCACTGGCAGCCAGGTGGCAATAACCTATGATATGCCTATGAACGAGGTGGTTCTGGATTTTTTTGATCGTCTGAAGTCTGTTAGTCGCGGTTTTGCGTCTTTGGACTACAGTTTTGATCGTTTTGAAACGGCCAACATGGTTAAGCTGGATATTCTGATCAATGGTGAGAAAGTTGATGCACTGGCTCTGATTGCTCATAGAGATCATGCAGTCTCCAGAGGTCGTTCACTGGCTGAAAAGATGAAAGAGATTATCCCGCGCCAGATGTTTGATGTGGCCATTCAGGCTGCAGTAGGTGGTCAGATCTGTGCACGGACCACTGTTAAGGCGCTGCGCAAGAATGTGACTGCGAAATGTTACGGTGGTGATGCTTCTCGTAAGCGTAAGCTGCTTGAGAAGCAGAAAGCAGGTAAGAAACGGATGAAGCAGGTGGGGCGGGTTGAAATTCCTCAGGAAGCTTTTCTTGCTGTGCTTAAGGTAGATAAATAACTGACCTTTGATAAAAAGTGTCAGGGTTACTCAATGGAGAGTCTGTCATAACAGGCGGGCTTCCCATGAACATGAAAAAACATCCCGTTGAGGCAGCTTAGATTCTGCCTTGGCAGCAATTTTGGTAGAAAAAAGATCGGGTATCTGAGAACAAATAACCATGGATATTAATTTTCCACTGCTGTTGGTTCTGGCGGTTTTTATTACAGGTCTGGTTGCGCTGTTTGACAGGCTGGTTCTATTGCCCAAAAGAAAGGCGGCCATAGAAAGCTTCAACTCCAGTTCGGGTTCTGAGCCGGACGAGGAGACTCTGGTCAGTCTGGAGAAAGAGCCCAGTATTATTGAGACCTCGAAGTCGATATTTCCGGTTCTGGCTCTGGTGCTGGTGGTCCGGTCTTTTCTCTTTGAGCCCTTTCAGATTCCCTCCGGTTCCATGATACCTACCCTGCAGGTGGGAGACTTTATTTTGGTAAACAAGTTTGAATACGGACTTCGTCTACCGGTCATTGGTACCAAAATTGTCTCCATCAATGAGCCAGAGCGTGGCGATGTTATGGTCTTCAAGGAGCCACAAAATCCGAATATCAATTTTATCAAGCGGGTGATTGGTATACCGGGAGATGAAATTCGCTATTTGAACAAGAAACTCACCATCAATGGCAAGCCGGTTCCCGAGAAATACATCGCGCAACTGAGGGATGAAAGTCGAGCTTATCAGCTGTTTGAAGAGACCATTGATGATAAAAGCTTCGAGATTCGCAAGGACCTGGGCGTGAGAAGTCTGCGAGCTGAAGGAATCTGGGTCATTCCCCAAGGGCAGTATTTTATGATGGGGGATAACCGGGATCGCAGTAACGACAGTCGATATTGGGGAACCGTGCCTGAGAAGAATATTGTCGGTAAAGCCGTTTATATCTGGATGCACTGGCCGAGCTGGACTCAGCTGCCCGGTTTCAAGAATAATGGGACAATAAATTAATTATTCTCTCGGTTTGGCTCTGCCTGTTATGGTGAGCAGAGACAGAGTTGTCCCGGGGTTTAAAAAACGGACAATAATAGCCCGGCGGGAGGGATCATGACCGTTGCAAAAAACAGACAAAAAGGACTGAGTACTTTGGGCTGGCTGGTAGCTATACTGGTCGGTGGTTTTATGATCATGTTGACTCTCAAGGTGACACCGGTCTATCTGGATGATTATGCCATCAAGAAAGTGCTGACGTCTTTGGATACCAGGCCAGGTATTAAAGAAGCGGGAGTGCAGCAGGTAAGAGAATGGCTAAATAAGGGGCTCTCGACTAACCGGGTGCAGCTGGCCAGGGAAGAATCCAATGTTCTTCGGAATAAGGGCCAGTCGGTGGCGGTTGAAATCAATTATGAGCGTCGTGTACACCTGGTGCACAACGCTGATCTTGTATTAACTTTTGAACATAACTGGAATGCTAAAACTCAGTGAAGACTGATGAACTTGCCCGGCTGGAAAGACGGCTGGGCTATACATTTTCTGATCGTAACCGGCTGGAGCTGGCTCTGACCCACAGGAGCTGTGGCAGTCGTAATAATGAACGACTCGAATTCCTTGGGGATTCCATCGTTAACTTTGTCATCGCAGAAGCTCTGTTTGAGCGTTTTCCTGATGCCCGGGAAGGCCAGCTAAGCCGACTGCGTGCTCGTATGGTACGAGGAGCGACACTGGCTGAAATTGGCCGTGAATTCCAGTTGGGAGACTCTCTGCGATTGGGTTCGGGTGAGTTGAAGAGTGGTGGTTATCGTCGCGAATCCATTTTGGCGGATGCGGTAGAAGCGATTATTGGTGCCATCTATCTGGATGCTGGCATGGAGGCTTGTCGTGCGCGTATTCGCAGCTGGTTTACTGATCGTTTGGCAGGGCTCTCCGTCACCGATCAGCAGAACAAGGACCCTAAAACCCGTCTGCAAGAGTTCCTTCAGGCTCGTCAGAATCCTCTGCCAAAATATCGGGTGTTGAATATTGAAGGTGATGCCCATGATCAGGTGTTCACTGTGGTTTGTGAGCTGGAAAGTCTGGACATAACCACTGAAGGTCAGGGGCCCAGTCGTCGAGGGGCAGAGCAGCAAGCTGCCCGTTTTGCATTGGAAAAACTGCGAGTAGATAATCAATGATTTCAGCCGTGACCGGATCTGAAGCAGTGACTGAAGGTCAACGATGTGGCTACGTGGCAATTGTCGGGCGCCCTAATGTAGGTAAATCAACGCTGCTCAACCATGTTCTGGGACAGAAGCTGTCCATTACCTCCCGCCGTCCCCAGACCACACGACACCAGGTTCTTGGTATAAAGACGGAAGATAATGTACAAACCATATTTGTGGATACCCCCGGTATGCACAAAGTGGAAAAGAAGGCCATTAACCGTTACATGAACCGTGCTGCCAGCAGTGCTCTGACCGGTGTTGATGCCGTCGTGTTTGTTGTCGATCGTTTGACCTGGACCGAAGAAGACCAGCTCGTGCTCACTAAACTCAGTCATGCCAAGTGTCCGATTATTCTGGTACTGAACAAGGTCGATCGTCTCAAGGAACGCAAAGAAGAGCTGATGCAGTTTATGCAGGAAGTTTCTGATAAGGCGAACTTTAAAGCTATTATTCCGGTGTCGGCTCTGCATGGTCATAACCTGAAAGAACTGGAAAAATTGATTGCTGATCTGATGCCTGAGAGTATTCACTTCTTCCCGGAAGACCAGATCACTGATCGCAGTTCCCGCTTCATGGCCGCTGAGCTGATTCGTGAAAAGATCATGCGTCAGCTGGGTGACGAACTGCCTTACGAAATGACGGTTGAGATCGAAGAGTTCAAGCAGGAAATGCGTCCAAAAGGCCCATTGCTGGTCATCAGTGGTCTGATTCTGGTTGAACGCTCCAGTCAAAAGGCGATTGTCATTGGTGATAAGGGTGCCAGACTGAGACAGATCGGTCAGGAAGCCCGGATTGATATGGAAAAAATGTTCGACAGCAAGGTCATGTTGAATCTCTGGGTTAAGGTCAGGGGAGGCTGGTCTGACGATGACAGGGCTCTGAAAAGCCTTGGCTACGACTTCGACTGATGAATGAACTGAGCGCAGCCTGGATGCTGCACAGCAGACCCTACAAGGAGCGCTCTGTTATTGCTGAATTCCTGGTGAAAGACCATGGCCGTATTGCCATGGTTATCAGAGGGGTTCGTCAGGCAAAATCCCGCTCCTGGGCTATTCAGCCCTTTACCCGGCTCTTCGTCAGTTGGAGAGGGCGGTCAGAACTGAAAACTCTCAACAGCTTTGAAACCGCTGCCGCCATAAACCTGAAGGGACAATCACTCTACTGTGGTTTTTATCTGAATGAACTCTTGATGCGTTCAGTGTTGCCAGGACAGCATGTTGAGGGGTTGTTCGACCTGTACAGTGCTGTGCTGCAACAACTGACTTCGGGAGCGCCTCTGCAACCTTTGTTGAGAGTGTTTGAGATTGAATTGCTGGAAATAACTGGCTACGCCCCGTCATTGACTTCTGACGCTGCATCAGGGACAGACATAAAACCCGATCTGCTTTATGAATTCAAAGCCGGAGTGGGTTTTATACCTGTTCTTGAGCTTAGGGAAAAAGACCGGTCCCACTATTTTTCCGGAGAGCTGCTGCTGTCTCTGGCAGAGAGGCGTTTTGACAAGGTTCGGCATTATCCGGGCTATAAACGATTAACCCGTCTGGCACTGGTTCCTCTGGTGGGAGAGAAGCCGCTGAAAAGTCGGGAATTTTTCCGTACCAGGGAGAAGTTTGTCTCATGATTCCTCACAACCGCATCCTGCTGGGTGTGAACATTGATCATATCGCAACCATCCGTCAGGCCCGGGGAGGTACTTACCCTGATCCGGTTCAGGCCGCCATTGAGGCGGAGCAGGCAGGAGCCGATGGTATCACTCTGCATTTGCGTGAAGATCGCCGTCATATTCTGGATCGGGATGTCAGGCTGATTCGCCATGTACTTCAGACCCGTATGAATCTGGAGATGGCTGCTACGGAAGAAATGTTAGCCATTGCTGAAGAGGTTCTGCCTCACGCAGTTTGCCTGGTACCCGAAAAACGCGAAGAGCTGACCACCGAAGGGGGGCTGGATATTGTTGGACAGATGTCTTCCATCTCCTCTGCCTGCTCGCGAATGGCAAAGGCTGGTATCGAAGTTTCTCTTTTCATTGATCCGGATCTGGGGCAGATAGAAGCTTCTGTGGAAGCGGGAGCGCCTGTCATTGAACTACATACTGGTGCATACGCCGATGCAGAAACACCAGAAGCTATGCAGACAGAGCTGGACAGGCTGAAAAAAGCCACTGAGTTTGCCCTGTCTAAAGGCTTAATAGTGAATGCCGGGCATGGTTTGAACTATCAGAACGTGGAGCCTGTTGCTGCTATCAATGGTATGAATGAATTGAATATTGGTCATTCTATTATTGGTCGGGCATTTTTTAGCGGATTGAAAACTGCCGTAAAAGAGATGAAGACCTTAATGCTGAGAGCTTCTCTTCATAAATGATTGCAGGCATAGGCACGGATATCGCCAGTATTGCGCGATTCAGGAAAATCCTGGAGCGGCGGGCAGAGGCCTTTACTCGCAGAATTCTTACGGATTCCGAGCTGGAAATCTTTGCGTCCCACCCCCAGCAGGCAGCCTGGCTGGCCAAACGCTTTGCGGCCAAGGAAGCCGCTTCCAAGGCTCTGGGAACCGGCATAGGCAAGGTTTCGTTTCGGCATCTTGAGACATTCAGTGATGAGAGGGGCGCGCCTCGTATGCGTTTTTTGGACTACGCCCGGGAACTTCAAAAAGAGAGGGGGATAAAAGCGATCCATCTGAGCCTTTCTGATGAAGCAGAGCATGCTCTCGCTTTTGTTATCCTTGAGTGCTAACCCTGATTGTTATCACTCGTTTCCACGTTCTGACGATGTCGCAAAACTCTCTTCAGGCTGGGAACGAGCTGTTGGAGTTTTACGACAGCCTCTGGTTGGGGGAGGATATCAATAAGAGCGGCCCAAACAATGCCATCTATTCCGTGGCTGAGTTAGCTCTGTCCTCCGGTTTTGCTACAGCCGCATCAATATCAGAAGGATTCCCTTCCAGATCATCTCCAGCGTCGTTAGGGCCATATAAATGGCTGGTCCCGAGATGTTCTTGCAGCATTTCTTTTCCGGATTCAAGCTCACTGTCAGCGGCGTCAACTTCAAGAGAATGTC
The DNA here is from genome assembly GCF_049310145.1 of Endozoicomonas sp. ALD068. Lineage (NCBI taxonomy): Bacteria > Pseudomonadati > Pseudomonadota > Gammaproteobacteria > Oceanospirillales > Endozoicomonadaceae > Endozoicomonas > Endozoicomonas sp. ALD068. The sequence goes on along the minus strand of NZ_JBLYNU010000004.1, from coordinate 2,255,488 downwards.
TCACCTCAAAGGTTCGGGTAGCAATATTAAATGTGACGTCAACAGCTACTGATTCTCCAGTTTTTGTGAAATTAGCCGGACTGACACGAAAAACACTCCTGAGCTTATCTGTAACGTCGTAATTGGCACATAAATAGCTCGTCCCGGGATATTGACTCAGCATTTCTAGCCAGGACTCAGCTTCGCGGTAAGCTGATTTAACTTCAAGAGGGTTCGTCATCATGAACATGGCTTCTATTAAATCGTCGGCTAAAATTGCCTTGTTTACCGAGTTAAAATGCCATGCATTATAGAATTCAGCATTATCAGGAACATGAATGGCGAATATGCAACCATTAAGCTCTGTAGCTTGAACATTCTCATTGATCCCAATCCATTCACGTTCATCCACATGCAATTGTAAGATTTTATTATCATTGTTTTCAGAATTATCATCAGAAGTCTTAATAGAATATGAAGACAAGCCTCTAGTCTCATAGCGATATCTATAATCAGAAGTGTCTATAAAGCGAGGGGCTTTATTTTTATCAAAATTTTCCGTGATGGCTTTCTGCCTATCTGGCTCCATTAGCTTCTGGTAAGGACCCGCAGTAGATTGATTAGTTCCATAAGAGTTAAAATTATTCATAAGATTCTCCTTTACTTGGTTATTGGGTTATTCCGTAGTCACTGCCCAGAATTTGCAGGCCCCTTTTGAACTTGAAGAGTTGCAACCCGGAAAAATCCGCGAGCTTCAGCTCAAAATAAACAGCTGTGTCCTGTACTAATTTTAGATGCAACAAAATAAAAAAAGTTCCTGAACACTGGTACAAAGTTGAAATTAAATTAACAATCAAAAAGACACCCATAAATTTGCTTTACCATCCACCTGGTCTACTTTTTCACCCATCACTGATTTTTTACCCAGACAGGTAAGTTCATGGCCCAAGCTCGCAATACCCTGATTGATCCCGGCACAACGCCTTATTACCACTGCATGGCAAGATGTGTTCGTCAGGCTTACCTCTGTGGAGAGAACCACCTGACTGGCAAGAACTACGAGCATCGCCGTCAGTGGGTGGTGGATAAACTCCGGGAACTGGTTTCAGTCTTTGCTATCGAAGTCTGTGCTTACGCTATCATGTCGAATCATTATCATGTGGTTTTGCACATCAATCAGTCATCTGCCAGAGGCTGGTCACGGAATCAAGTGCTTCACCGTTGGACGACCTTGTTCAGAGGTCCGCTTCTGGTGCAAAGGCATCTGGCCGCTGACAAGCTGGGCAGAGCTGAATTGGCCCGTATCGATGAATATGCTGAGGAATACCGGCGTCGTTTAACGGATATCAGCTGGTTTATGCGCTGCCTGAATGAACATCTTGCTCGTGAGGCCAACAAAGAAGACCAGTGTAAAGGACGCTTCTGGGAAGGACGCTTTAAAAGCCAGGCATTGCTGGACGAAGCAGCGTTACTGACCTGCATGACCTACGTTGACTTGAATCCGATTCGGGCTGGAAAGGTAGAAACACCGGAAGAATCAGACTACACGTCGATTCAGGAACGCGTAGAGCAGGTTACACATTCTGAGACTAAAAATCAGCCGCTGACCCTGAAACCTTTTTGTTTGCAGGGCCAGAATACGGACGTTGCCCTTCCGTACCTTCTTCACGACTATCTGGAACTGGTTGACTGGAGTGGCCGCATTGTCAGGGCAGACAAGAAAGGTTCCATCCCGTCGTGTACCCCTCCGATTCTTGAAAGATTGGAAATTGATCCGGATGAGTGGCTGAAAACCATGCAATGGAATAATCGTTTTTATCGGGCAGTTGGCCGTCTGAAGGCGATGAAGGCTTATGCACTTGAAGCCGGACAGAAGTGGCTTCGAGGTTTAAACGCCTGCAGTCGTTTGTACCTGACAGGTTAGCGTAGAAGTCAGTTAAGACGTCAAAGACCCTCTCTTTATCTCTCTTCGACTTATGTCGGAATGAATTTGCATTGTCTAAATTATGGCTTGAACAGCCTCTGTTCCTTGGGTGGCGCTGTGTGGTTCGTTGATACGCTACTTGAAGATAGATTTTTCTGATCCTTTTTGGGAGTACACATTTTTGAATGTCTTATTTTTTTCCCCTGAAGAGACATTTTTATGGGTGTCTTAATTTTTTTATTTTTATTTGGGTGTCTTAATTTTTTCTCACTTGAATAAACCTTCATTAACTGCAATTGCTTGCGAGAAGGACTCTCATGATCGTAAGGAGTGACAGAACGGGTGAGTGCGTACGCTGCCTGAGCACCCGATAACCGGGCAGATTTGTCCTCAGTCGGGCCTGATCTTGTTGGTTGAATGCTCTCCATAGCTTTGATCTCCTTGATTTCTCTCCTTGAAATGAGACCCTTACTTTATTCCGGTACCGGGCCTCTTTGTCTGCACCACATCAGTTCACGAAAGCGCACTCAGAAGGTGAAAATCAGAGTCATAGGGTGACACACGAACGCTTTTTATCTTTCGGCTTTTCAGGCTGATCTCAACTTTCGGTTTATGGTTCAACTTCAATCGGGTGTCCGGCTGCAGCCATAATATCCAGATCCGATTTCAGTCTGTCACTGAGATATTTGTAAATGTCGGCATTTTCGTAAGTGCGGGTATTTCCCAAGAGCACTGGCAGGACAAAGTCCTTGTCATTTTTAAGGGACTCAGTTGCATAGATCAAGACCATAGGGTTTTCTGCAATGAGCACTCTCAAGAGGGATTCGTTGTTTTTTACTGTCTGCCCGGCATATTTTATGGAATGAAAACTATATCGGGTAGCTGCCACAACCACATCTGGGGTATTTTTGAGATCGGTACTGGCATACTCAAGCGCAACACAGCCAGGATCACTAATGGCAAGCATTACCAGAGGTTTATGCTTTTTGAGACGATCGCTGGCATATTCTAATAACCGCCCTCGCGATCCTATTGCAGACTTGGCTATTTCGAAATCATCCCTGAATGCGTCGGAGACATAACGGAATAACATCGGGTTTTGTTCTATCAGGAAAAGCACCAGATCCTTATCGTGATCTAAATTAAAGTCCTCACGCAAGAGTGTAAAAGTAAGCTCCGGGTGGAAGTCTTCAATGACCATGTGGGTCAGCAGTTCCTTTATTATTCTTTCCGCATCATCGGGTTTGAGCCGTTTGCTGGCGTTGGCTAACATTTGGCGAAGTTCCGAACTTCTGCACGAGCCCTGAAATGCCTCAAGAGTTTCATGAGTATTTTTGGCTAGTTCATGTAACAACTTGTATTCGTCGTCCAGATAATCAACGAACGCATAGTTTTTGTGACATCGATTCCTGTTGCGGCTTTCGAATACATCCACTACCAGGCAATGTTTGAATGTCCAGTTATTTACAGAGTCGCTCAGCCCGATTTGAGACTTTTTAACCAGCGTTTCAAAATTCCATTCGTCAAGATTTTCACCACGATTAAATTTGTTGATTGACATATCCAGGTCGGTCAGTCCGCTCAGAACAGTCACTAATTTCACAAAGCCCTCTTGTAATGCTTTTTTTGAATCAACCTGAGTGTATTCTATGGTCATTTTCAATGCATTTTTATTGAAACTGACCGCCATTGGCAGTGAATGACTATCAATCGATGCGCAGCGCAGTGTCTGGATCAAAAACCAGAAACGCTTCAATTTACCCTGTAAGTGTGTGTTTTCCTCGTCTTGGGAAAATTTATCAGAGATGTCGAGGCGGAGTGTACGGCCCTTGCCTCCCTCGGCCTGTTCCAGCATGGATATAGTGCAGACGTGTACTCCGAGTGTTGCACTGACAAAAGCGGCATCCACCATATTAAGTATCCGTAGCCTTAATGTGGCAAGTTTGCTCAGTACCGACATGCAATTGTCGTTTAATAGTCCCCAGGCGCCCTGGGGGAGTATATTAATCAGCACTTCGGTGTATGAAATTTTGGTGATTTGTCCCTGCCCTGATGCTTCTGCCACCGAGTCGAGTGCAAGAACGAATTGCTGATGAAGCCAATAAACCAGGTCGTGGGCAGAACTAATATTGAACACAGATATGGGCCGGGTCAGTTTTTGCAATCTATCCTGCAAGGTCTGGCAATCGCTTAGCCACTGTCTGAAATTCGCGGGCTGGTCGGGTAATTCCAGCTCGGTGGTCAGCGGCAAGACCACCTTTAAGCGCAGTTCATCAATGGCATCTTTCAGGCTTTTGCATTGTATTTTAAGGCGTCGGATTTTCTGGGTAAAGGATTTGACTTTGGATGGTGCAGTATTCGATTCAGATGCTGTGGCCAGACCTAAAAAGTGCTGATAACCAGAGACAAACAGGTCTAAATCCTTCTGTAGTTGCTGAATCTCAATGTCAAGTTGTTGTAATAGTTTCGATCGGTTTGCTGACATGCTGACTGCCTTACTTCGGCCCGGGCCAAGGCAGCGACTTGTTATACGGTCAGGGTGGAAATAGTCAAGCAACCGGTTATTCTGGCGGTTCAGCCAGGCAAAACCGTCGTCGACACGGGTGAAGTTGGGTGGTTCCGCAGGACTGGTTGCGGCTGAGCTGACGATATCCTGACCGGAAGTGGTGCTCCTGGCCTGCCAATAGGCAGACTGGTCGCCTGACAGCAAACAGGCTCCGGGGCTGCCGGCAAAACTGCCTGCTACCAGTGTTACCTGTTGTCCGCTGCTCTGTCTTAATGCCTCAAAATACTGACAACCAGCCAACAGACAGGGTATACCCGCCTGACGCAGGGTGATGGCAACATGATCGTTAGTTCCTCCCTGTTTGAACACGCAGCCACCCAGACGTTTTAAAATATCAGGCGCCAGCATCCAGTCACTGGCGTGATTGGCAAACAGAAGGGTTCCGGGCGGAATCTGTTCTGCGTTGACCGGTTCGGTGACCGCCAGGGCGACACCACTGCAACAACCTTCACTGACCATGGTTCCTTTAGCCAGTGGCAGGGTTGGCGCAGGTGCAGAGAAACGGGTACTGCCCGGCAGCTCGGTCACTGGTCGACTCTGGAACATGTGGAGTTGCAGATCGCCATCCACGCCGAACTCAGCATCGACCGGGCAACAGAACATATCTTCCAGCTTTTCTATGTTTTTCTGCAGTTCTTGCAATATCTCGTCAGAGAGCATGATCTCTTTTGCATCGGTGGTTGCCGTGTTGCTGCGTTCGATATAACCCACTTCACCGGTCTTTTCATCGGTGATTTTTTCCAGGACAAACTGTGTCGTAATATCACCCGGGGTAAATTGCCGATCTGGTTGGCTGTTTCTGTCGTCACTGCGCTTGATCGAATAACGATGGGGGCGGATACCTGTGGTTCCGGAGACCGCCCCCCGGGGTTGACCCAGTGCATATTCCACCTCAATGGTATTGTCCTGCAGTGTTGAGTGGCTGATCACTGCGCCCCCCAGCAGGCAATGAATGCACTGCTGGAACACCAGCGCCATGGGCTTTACTTGCCCGTTTGGACAGACTTCAGGCCGGTAGGCGGAGGACAGGACTTGCAGGCAGGTTTTCAGGATATCGCCGCCACCATGAACCCGGGAATCATAGCGACCGGCCTGGGCATTGCCGAAGCAGTCTTCATCAACGCCGGAACTGCGGACGATGCAGGCTTCGCTGGCTTGTTGCTGAAGCACAAAGTAGCGATGACGAATATCCTCGGCAGCACTGATATTTTCTACCTGTTGATAGAAATCCTCACTGGCAATAAATTCGGATAACCCCTTGAGCCATTTTGATTGTTGCTGATGCGGTAGTTCGGTAACGATCGTGCGCAATTGTTCCAGGCTGAATGATTCCTGACTTCGCGTGTCAATATCTGGCAAAAAGGGCAACAGGCATTTTGTGGGGAAAGGCTGTTGCTCGAGCCTGGCGATCAGGGCTGTGTCAACCACAGTGAAGGGTGGAACCGGTATCCTGGCCTGCTGCATACGGTGCAGAAACAGTCCCTTGCCGCCAAAAGAGGATCGGATTTGCTCGTCTGTGATGAGAGTAGAAATGCCAGGTGGCAAGTCATGGCAGGCAGGCTTGCTATTTTTCGTATCCGGGCGTTCGATACCACGAGCGGATAGCGGAGTAAAAGACGGGAAAGCTTCACCTGGATCAACCTTCATTGACCGCAGCTTCTTGTGAGGAGGGCTCTCATGATCGTTAGGAGTGATAGAACGGGTGAGTGCGTACGCTGCCTGACCAGCCGACAACCTGGCGGATTTGTCCTCAGTCGGGCCTGATCTTGTTGGTTGAATGCTCTCCATAGCTTTAATCTCCTTGATTTCTCTCCTTGAAATGAGAGCCTTACTTTATTCCGGTATCGGGCCTCTTTGTCTGCACCACATCAGTTCACAAAAGCGCACTCAGAAGGTGAAAATCAGAGTCACAGGATGACACACGAACGCTTTTTATCTTTCGGCTTTTCAGGCTGATCTGAACTCGCGGTTTCAGGTTCAATTTTAATCGGGTGCCCGGCTGCGGCCATAATATCCGGATCCGATTTCAGTCTGTCACTGAGATATTTGTAAATGTGGACATTTTCGTAAATGTGGGTATTTCCTGAGAGCACTGGCAGGACAAAGTCCTTGTCATTTTTAAGGGACTCAGTTGCATAGATCAAGACCAAAGGGTTTTCTGCAATGAGGACTCTCAAGAGGGATTCGTTGTTTTTTACTGTCTGCCCGGCATATTGAAAGGAATGATAATTATATCGGGTAGCTGCCATAACCACTTCAGGGTCATTTTTGAGATCGGTACTGGCATACTCAAGAGAAATACCGCCAGGATCACTAATGGCATGCATTACCAGAGATTTATCCTTTTTGAAACGATCGCTGGCATATTTTAATAACCGCCCTCGCGATCTTATTGCAGAATTGGCTATATCGAAATCATCCCTGAATGCGTCGGAGACAAAACGGAATAACATCGGGTTTTGTTCTATCAGGAAAAGCACCAGATCCTTATCGTGATCTAAATTAAAGTCCTCACGCAAGAGTGTAAAAGTAAGCTCCGGGTGGAAGTCTTCAATGACCATGTGGGTCAGCAGTTCCTTTGTTATTCTTGCCGCATCATCGGGTTTGAGCTGTTTGCTGGCATCGGCTAACATTTGGCGAAGTTCTGAACTTCTGTACCAGGCCCGAAATGCCTCAAGAGTTTCATGAGTTTTTTTGGCCACTTCATGTAACAACTTGCATTCGTCGTCCAGATAATCAACGAACGCATAGTTTTTGTAACATCGACGCACGTCACGGCTTTCGAATACATCCACTACCAGGCAATGTTTGAATATCCAGTTATTTACAGAGTCGCTCAGCCCGATTTGAGACTTTTTAACCAGCGTTTCAAAATTCCATTCGTCAAGATTTTCACCACGATTAAATTTGTTGATTGACATATCCAGGTCGGTCAGTCCGCTCAGAACAGTCACTAATTTCACAAAACTATCTTGTAATGCTTTTTTTGAATCAACCTGAGTGTATTCTATGGTCATTTTCCATGCATTTTTATTGAAACTGATTGCCATTGGCAGTGAATGACTATCAATCGATGCGCAGCGGAGTGTCTGTACCAAAAACCAGAAACGCTTCAATTTACCCTGTAAGTGTGTGTTGAACCCGTTTTCAGAAAAATTATCAGAGATGTCGAGGCGGAGTGTACGGCCCCTGCCTCCCTCGGCCTCTTCCAGCATGCTTATGGTGCAGACGTGCACTCCGAGTTTCGCACTGACAAAAGCGGCATCCACCATATTAAGCATGCGTAGCCTTGTTATGGGAAGTTTGCTCGCTACCGACATGCACTTGTCGTTTAATAGTCCCAAAGCGCCCTGAGGGAGTATATTAATCAGCACTCTGGCGTCTGTAATTTTGGTGATTTGTCCCTGCCCTGATGCTTCTGCCACCGGGGCGAGTGCATCAACGAATCGCTGATGAAGCCAGTAAACCAGGTCGTGGGCAGAACTAATATTGAGTATAAATTCGGGCCGGGTCAGTTTTTGCAATCTATCCTGCAAGGTCTGGCAATCGCTTAGCCACTGTCTGAAATTCGCAGGTTGGTCGGGTAATTCCAGCTCGGTGGTTAGCGGCAAGACCACCTTTAAGCGCAGTTTATCAATGGCATCTTTCAGGCTTTTGCAGTGTTTTTCAAGGAGATGGGTTACCTCGGTAAAGGGTTTGACTTTGGATGGTGCAGTATTTGATTCAGATGCTGTGGCCAGACCTAAAAAGTGCTGATAACCAGAGACAAACAGGTCTAAATCCTTCTGTAGTTGCTGAATCTCAAGGTCAAGTTGTTGTAATAGTTTCGATCGGTTTGCTGACATGCTGACTGCCTTACTTCGGCCCGGGCCAAGGCAGCGACTTGTTATACGGTCAGGGTGAAAATAGTCAAGCAACCGGTGATTCTGGCGATTCAGCCAGGCAAAACCGTCGTCGACACGGGTAAAGTCGGGTGGTTCCGCAGGACTGGTTGCGGCTGAGCTGATGATATCCTGACCGGAAGTGGTGCTCCTGGCCTGCCAATAGGCAGACTGGTCGCCTGACAGCAAACAGGCTCCGGGGCTGCCGACAAAACTGCCAGCCACCAGTGTTACCTGTTGTCCGCTGCTCTGTCTTAATGCTTCAGAATACTGAGAACCAGCCAACAGACAGCTTACACCTGCCTGTCGCAAGGTGATGGCAACATGATCATTGGTTCCTCCCTGTTTGAACACGCAGCCGCCCAGACGTTTTAAAATATCAGGTGCCAGCATCCAGTCACTGGCGTGATTGGCAAACAGAATGGCACCGGGTGGAATCTGTTCCGCATTGACCGGTTCGGTGACCATCAGGGCGACACCACTGCAACAACCTTCACTGACCATGGTTCCTTTAGCCAGTGGCAGGGTTGGCGCAGGTGCAGAGAAACGGGTACTGCCCGGCAGCTCGGTCACTGGTCGACTTTGGAACACGTGGAGTTGCAGATCGCCATCCACGCCGAACTCAGCATCGACCGGGCAACAGAACATATCTTCCAGCTTTTCTATGTTTTTCTGCAGTTCTTGCAATATCTCGTCAGAGAGCATGATGTCTTTTGCATCAGTAGTTGCCGTGTTGCTCCGTTCGATATAACCCGCTTCACCGGTCTCTTCATCGGTGATTTTTTCCAGGACAAACTGTGTCGTAATATCACCCGGGGTAAATTGCCGATTTGGTTGACTGTTTTTATCGTCACTGCGCCTGATTGTATAGCGATGGGGGCGAATTCCTGTTGTTCCGGAGACCGCCCCCCGCGGCTGACCCAGAGCATATTCCACCTGAATGGCATTGTCCTGTAGTGTTGAGTGGCTGATCACTACGCCCCCTAGCTGGCAATGAATGCACTGCTGCAGGACCAGCGCCATGGGCTTTACCTGTCCATTTGGACAGACTTCAGGTCGGTAGCCGGACGACAGGACTTGCAGGCAGGTTTTCAGGATATCGCCGCCGCCATGAACCCGGGAATCATAGCGACCGGCCTGGGCATTGCCGAAGCAGTCTTCATCGACGCCGGAACTGCGAACGATGCAGGCTTCGCTGGCTTGTTGACGAAGCATGAAGTAGCGATGACGAATATATCGGGCAGCACTGATATTTTCTACCTGTTGATAGAAATCCTCACTGGCAATAAATTCGGATAACCCCTTGAGCCATTTTGATTGTTGCTGATGCGGTAGTTCGGTAACGATCGTGCGCAATTGTTCCAGGCTGAATGATGCCTGACCCCGCGTGCCAATATCTGGCAAAAAAGGCAACAGGCATATTGCGGGAAAAGACTGTTGCTCCAGCCTGGCGATCAGGGTTGTGTCAACCACCGTGAAGGGTGGAACCGGGATCCCGGCTTGCTGCATACGGTGCAGAAACAGGCCCTTGCCGCCCACGAAGCCCCGGGATTGCCTGTCATCGGTGGCTGGCAAGGTGGCAGGTTGCAAGTTATGGCTGGCAGACCCGCAGATATCCGTATTCGGAAGTTTGATATCACGATCAGGTAGTTGAGGATAAGAGAGAACGGTTTTATCTGAATCATCCGTCATGTGCCCCACGCAAGGAGGGGAGTCTTGCCCGGCAGAAATAACAGAATGAGCGAATGCCCGTCCGATGCAGCGGTCTGCTTCACTGGCAGATTCGGGCAAAGTAAAGCCCGTCGTTGTTGGTTGAGTCTTTTCCATGACTGTGATCTCCTTAATCCCTCTTACCTTTGACCGGTGCTTTTGAAAAAAGTTTCAACTACCCGTCAGTCCGGATCCAGGCGGCAGGAACTTTTTGGATATAAAAAAGTCAGAAAGCATCAATACCGGTTTTAAATGAACCTTAATGTCAACACCATCATCCCGATGAAGGCAGTTATTTTATCGTCAGGCTCCTGGCGGCAATACGAGTGAGGTAATTCTAATCCGGACATCACAATGGCTTTCCAATGACTCTAAGGATTATTGATATGGATTCATTACCAACAACAGGAAATTCACTCTCGACAGTATCGTTTACGAACCCTGAGAGTTGTTCGGCGCAATCTGGCAAAAATTCAAACACTGCACATTGCCTGTCCCCGGGTAGTAAAGAGCAGCTAAGACAGGAATTGCGGGCAGCTCTGAAGGCAGGCACTTTCGGTGCTCGACAGATTGAGGTGTGCGACTCGGAATCATGTTTTACAAGATTCGAAAGAGAGTCGGTTTATCTTGACCATAACGACGAGCTTCCTAAAGCACCAAGACCTGTCAACCTGATTATCGAAGACGTACCCTCGATGTTAGTAAGACCAAACGATGTCATAGTCGGCATTCTAAAACCCGATACGCTCGCTGCTTATAAAGATCATGCCGGCACATTTTCTTTAGAGGAAAATACGTTAAAACCAGATGAACTGTCTACTAAATGCCTACCTGACCACAGTTCACTGCGATTGAAAAAGCTCGAGCAAGCTGACCGGCTCTGTAGTGTCTATAGGGAATCTACGTCAGGTGAACTGCGGCCGAACGGCACATTCAAACCGCCCGAATTCAGGGAAAAAGATAATGAAAAGTTAAGACGCCCTGCAGAATGGCTCACCACCGGGTATACAAAATCACAAATCAAGTGTTTTCTGACTGTAAAAGAGAACATTGCCAAAGGTGTTAGCGATCATTTGCAGGATAAACACCAATTAGAAGAGGCTTTTGGCATAGACCCATTGCCCTGGCTGGTTTATTCCCGGCAAGGCGGTTCTGCAGAAGTTTATTTTGAGGATGAACTCCACCGTGATCAGCTGTTAACGCTTAATGAAACCAAGCTTGGTAATTTTGCGATATCCCATAACATTTCTGAAGAGATCCTGAAGAGGTTATTGAATCTTCTGCCAATGCCGTTAAAAGCAGAAATCCTGAATCAACAGCATCTGCCAACGGTGCAGTTTCGAACTCAGGACATTATAAAACTGGTAACGAATCCGGATTGCTTCACTCGTGAACGCTTACGGGAGTTAATAGACCAGGGTTTCCCTGTTCAAAAAAAAGTACTTTACCGGGGAGAATACCAAACAATATTTGATTTATTGATCAAGTCAGCAACCGTATCTTGGCGGAACGATAAGCTTTACAGAATGACGGGTAATGACGAATTCCAGTGCCTGAGCTGGGCAGATTATCAGGAAGATATCCTTATCCAATTATCCACTGATCTGGCCAGATGCGGAGTGCCTGTTACTGAGAAAACCGCCAATAGGCTTTTAGAGGAATTTTATTCAAAAAGACTTTTCTGCCACTTGAAGGCATTGGGAGTATCCTACCAGGGTACAGATTTATGGTCTTTAATGATTGATCACGACTCTATCACCGATCCGGCTGTGATGCTGGAGTTTCATCAACGTTGCCAGAGACTCAGCTCAGCACAACTGCAGGAAGCGTTTCACCTTGTCCTTCGAAGACCTTTTGAGGGACATCATCCCTGTAAACAACTTAAGAAATATTTACTAGCGTTGTTTCATTTTGGCAAGCCCAATGAGCAAACATTAAGCGCCATCAGAAAAAAAATAGCAGACACCAGCGCTAACGGCATTAAAAAATCCCTGGGAACGCTAAGCACAGATGATTATATCCACTGGGTTAAAGCACTCTGGGAGCGGCGAGATCAAGAGTCCTTTTACCGGCAATGGCCAGAAAAAGTCAAAACAGAGCAGCAACAAATAGTCAAACTGCAAAAGTCCCTCGGCCTCACCGACTGTCGATCTGTCCAATCCGCCTCCCTGACGCAACCAGAGGCGTTGCAATTTCTCGTCGACGCCTTCGGCGTACCACCGGTTTTGCCCAATGCCAGGGATAACGAGGAGACCATTCTGAAAATACTGCAGCATTATTACCGACGTCCCGGACCGGAGCGAGTCATCCAATGCCTTGGCAGTGACACATTGCCCGGGGTATGGAAGCCTGATCACAACTGCAGTCATGTATTGCGGGCCCGGAACAATCTGATGTGGTATATCGAGTTGCTGGAGAAATTCGATCTGATGCATTTCTCTGAACCTGAAAAGAACCTGTTGTCATTGGCAATCATCTATCATGATGCCGCTGCAGAAAATGTCCCCAAAGAGGATGAAGAAGAAAGGGCGGCCAGCTATTTCAAGCGGGATCTGAAGGGGCAGTACCCACAACATCAGCTGGATGATATTGCCGAAGCACTGGCCCGCAAGGAAGATGACGTAGAGGGTAAGAGTGACCAGAATATTTCCACACGGGTTCGCGGTTATCTGCATGTACTGCGCTTTGCTGACCGCATGGACTTTATCCGATTCACCGGGGTTGATGCCTCGTTCCCGGGGTTCTTGACAGGACGACAGAAGTTCTGGCAGTTTGACCCATCGCGCCTGGATCTGCCGTCGCAACTGACCCGGAATTTCAGCCTTGATCCTGCCCTGAAACCGGACTTGCAACAGCAACTGGAAGCCGCCATGCACGGTGCTGCTGATCTGCTACAGGTCACTGGCAGTGATCATGAAGACCTCCGGACGCTTTCTTATGTTCAAACTTTCCGGCTCCAGCCTGACAGGACCGCTATCACCGATAAATTTGAACAGACGCCCCTGCCTCTGCAGAACATGGAAAAATACCTGGATGATAACGTCCGGCGCTATATTGCCAGCCGTGCAGGCATTAACACCTGTTCCAGCCCTGACCATACAGAGTGCAAAACGGACCAGCAAAAGGGGATTACCCGTGGCATCCACAACAGTTTCCATGATCTCAGACAAGTCAGAGTGCCTGAAAGAATGACCCGTCTGGAAAAAATGCAATGTCGCCACGGTTTCAGATTACTGAGTACTGAAACACAAGAGGCCATCGTTCAGGAGGTGCAACGACTGCAATCCGAAGGGATACTCATGAGCCTCGGCACATTAACCCAGGAAACCCTGAAATCACCCCTGGCGAAAAGATCGCTTGAGCAAAGAGGATTTGCGGTGGTTAATGAGAAACGCTTCAGGGGATATGACGAGAAAGGTAAAGTACACCTGCAGGAAATGCTGGTGCCTGTGAAGGTTCCGCCTGATCGTAATGAAGCGAACAAGCAACAAGGCTGGCTGGAATAGATACAGCCAGCCCTCATAAAGAGACGAGGCAAAATCGCAACAAACTGACACCTTGCAGGCAGGTTTGAATGCGGACTGTTTAGAAATGATAAATGATTAATGGAATTATTTTGTAGTGGCACTGTCTAAAGCCGCAGGGATTAAAGAAATCAGCTTAATTCCGTTGTCAGATTACTTGATACTACAAATATTCGCTGAATATTTTGTGAAATATATGATCACAAGTGTCGGTAAAACTTATTCTCTGTGAGGGTAAGATAATTTGGACGATTTATAATTTTGAAACAGGACGTACCTTACTATGAATGTAAACACTCAAGCACCGAGTCATCAAACAATTGACCGAGGCACACAAACAGATTCAAGCACGGATTCAAATGTTGGCAGGTTTCTGCGGCTGACCGTAAAAAAATCACTCACCGAAAACTTCCTCTGGGATGCCCGTGATTGGAAATATAATGATCCTGTCGAAATAAGGTTTGGTCCGGGCTTACTAATGAGGACAATCGGTATTTCTACCGGTATCGTTTGCTGTTTGGCTGCCGGGCAACTAATGTCACTTCATCCTCTGGGGCTTGCGGGTGCTGCGGCAACCGGGTTCATTCTTGGCGGGCAATCAGGTTTTCTGGCCGAGGCAGCCTTTACTAGAGAGTGTCAGCGATTACGAGATCTTGAAGAAGCACTTAATATTCAGCAAGAGCGACGCGCAAACCAGCGTTCAAGCATCCCCCGGGATGAAAACAGAACGAATGCTCCACCCTCATATGATGAATCTGAGCATTACGAGCGCCTTCGCCAAAGTGAAGTAATTTCATCGGTTTAATCAGCGTTTCAAAATACTATTTGTCAGTATTTTCACTGGGATTAAATGGGTTGATTTATATATCCACGGAGGTCAGACCTGACAGAATGGTCACCCATTCCACTACATCCTTTCAGCTGCAGACTGAATATCCGGATCAGATTTCAGTTTGTCGCTAAGGTATTCGTAGATTTGGGGAACTCGTGAGAGCAGAGGCAGGACAAAATCCTTGTCATTTTTAAGGGAATCAGCGACATAGAACATGGCTAAAGGATTTTCCTCAATGATTGTCCTCAACAGGACTTTGTTGTTTTTTGCTGTCTGTCCGGCATAGTAAAAGGCAGGAAAATAGCTTCTGGTAGCCAACAAAACCACTTGCGGGTCATTCCTGAGATCCGTGCTGGCATATTTGAGTGCATCCGCATAATTATTGATGGCAAGCTTTACCAGCGACTTGTCATTTCTGAGACGTTCACTGGCATAAGCTAACAAATCTCCTTGCTGCTCTATGGCAGATTTCGCTATGTCAGTATCATCTTTAAACAGGTCGGCGATCAAACTAAATATTTCCGGGCTTTGCTGAACCAGCGAAAGTACCAGATCCCTGTCATGATCTAAATCAAAGTCCTCTCGCAGCAGTTCAATGCAAGCTTCCCGCCCCTGCCATTCGCTTGCAATGGCCATGCTACAGAGCAGTTCCTTTATTATTCTTGCAGCATCATTCGGCTCAAGGTGTTTGGTATCAGCATTAAATATTTGGCGAAGTTCTGAATTTCTATTCGGATCTTCAGTTGCCTCAATAAAATGACAAGCTTTACTGGCCATATCAAAAAACAGCTTGTATTCGCTATCCAGATAATCGAGGAAAGTATATTCATGATTCCAATAATCTGCCTCCCTGTCATTGATTGCATCCAATACCAGGCAATGTTTGAACGTCCAGTTATTTAAAGGTTCGTCCAGCCCGTTTTGACACCTTTTAACCAGCGTTTCAAAATACCATTTGTCGTTATTTTTACTGAAATTAAATTGGTTGATTGATATATCCATGGAGGTGAGCCCGGACAGAATGTTCACCAATTCCACAAAGGCCTTCTGTAATGCTGGTGTGGAATCAAACCGGGTATACTCTATGGTCATTTTTCCCGCGCTTTGATTGAAGCTGATCGCCATTGGCCGTGAACTTTTATCTAATGATGCGCAACGCAGTGTCTGGACCAAAAACCAGAAACGCTTCAATTTACCCTGTAAGTGCTCGTTTTTCTTGTCTTGGGAAAAATCATCTGAGATGTTGAGGCGGAGTGTTCGGCCCTTGCCTCCCTCGGCCTGTTCCAGCATGGTTATGGTACAGATGTGCACTCCCAGAGTTGCATTAACAAAGGCGGCATCCACCATATTCAGCACGCTTAGTTCAAATAAACTAGGCTTGCCCAGTACCGAGATGCAATTGTCGTCTAATAGTCCGGAAACTCCCCGGGGGAGTATCTCAACCAGCGTTTTGTCTTCTTCAACTTCGGTAATTTTTCCCTGGCCGGATGCGCCAGCCACCGGCGCGAGAGCGTTGACAAATTGCTGATGAAGCCAGTAGATCAGGTCGTGGACAGTACAGATTTCGCATTCATAACTGGGCTGGTTCAGTTTTTGCAATGTATCCAACAAGGTCTGGCAATCTCTCAGCCATTGTCCGAAATCCGTCCGCCGGGAGGGCAATTCTTCATTGCCAGCCAGCGGCGTGACCACTTCTGTGTAAAGGTCATCAATGGCATCCTCCAGGTCTATCAATTGTGTTTCAAGGTACGGGAGTTCATCGGTAAAGGGCTGGATTTTGGAGGGTATAGCAACCGCTTCAGACCCGACGGCCAGATCTAAATAACGCCGATAACCGGATAAAAATTGTTGCAGATCGCCCTGCAGAAGATGAATCTCCCTGCCAAGTTGTGATAACAGATCCGATCGGTTTGCTGACATGCTGATTGCCTTGCTTCGTCCTGGTCCAAGGCAATGGCTAAGTAACCGGTCAGCGCGAAAGTAGTCCAGCAACCGGTCATTCTGGCGATTCAGCCAGCCAAAACCTTCATCGACTCTGGTGAACTCGGGTGGTTCTGCAGGACTGCTTGCGGGTAAGCTGACGATATCCTGACCGGAAGTGGTGCTATTGGCCTGCCAGAAGGCAGACTGGTCGCCGGTCAGCAAACAGGCTCCGGGGCTGCCGGCAAAACTGCCTGCCACCAGTGTTACCTGTTGTCCGCTGCTCTGTCTTAATGCCTCAGAATACTGACAACCAGCCAACAGACAGGGTATACCCGCCTGACGCAGGGTGATGGCAACATGATCGTTGGTTCCCCCTTGTTTGAACACACAGCCGCCCAGACGTTTTAAAATATCGGGTGCCAGCATCCAGTCACTGGCGTGATTGGCAAAAAGAAGGGTTCCGGACGGGATCTGTTCTGCGTTGACCGGTTCGTTGACCGCCAGGGCCAAACCACTGCAGCAACCTTCACTGACCATGATGCCTTCAGCCATCGACACGGCTGGTGCTGGTTCAGAGAAACGGGTACTGCCCGGCAGCTGGGTCACTGGCCGACACTGGAACAGGTACAATTGCCCTAACATAGACACGCCGAACTCAATATCCATCGGGCAACAGAACATATCTTCCAACTGTTCTGTGTATTCCTGCAGTTTTTGCAATATCTTGTCAGAAAGCATGATGTCTTTTGCATCGGTGGTTGCCGTGGTGCTCTGTTCGATATAACCCGTTTCATCGGTCTCTTCGTCGGTGATTTTTTCCAGAACAAACTGTGTGGTAACGTCTCCAGCGGTAAATTGCCGATCCGGTTGACTGTTTTCGTCATCATTGCGCCTGATCCTGAAGCGATGAGGGCAGATGCCTGTACGTCCGGAGACCGCCCCCCGGGGTTGACCCGGAGCAAATTCCACCTGAATGGTATCGTCCTGTAAGGTTGAGTGGCTGATCACTACGCCCCCCAGCTGGCAATGAATGCACTCCTGCATGACCAGCGCCATGGGTTTTACCTGTCCGTTTGGACAGACTTCAGGCCGGTAGGCGGAGGACAGGACTTGCAGGCAGGTTTTCAGGATATCGCCGCCACCATGAACCCGGGAATCATAGCGACCGGCCTGGGCGTTGCCGAAGCGGTCTTCATCGACACCGGAACTGCGAACGATGCAGGCTTCGCTGGCTTGTTGCTGAAGCATGAAGTAGCGATGACGAATATCCTCGGCAGCACTGACATATTTGACCTGTTGATAGAAGTCCTCACTGGCAATAAATCCGGATAACCCCTTCAGCCATTCTGATTGTTGCGGATGGGGGAGTTCGCTAATGATTGTGCGCAATTGTTCCAGGCTGAAAGATTCCTGGCTCCGGGTGTCAATATCTGGCAAAAAGTGCAACAGGCATTTTGCGGGGAAAGGCTGTTGCTCCAGCCTGGCGACCAGGGTTGTGTCAACCACAGTAAAGGGTGGAACCGGGATACTGGCCTGCTGCATACGCTGCAGAAACAGTCCCTTGCCGCCCATAAAGGCCCGGGTTTGCCTGTCATCGGTGACTGACAAGGTGTCAAGCTGCAAGTCATGGCCGGTAGGTCTGTGGTTATCCGTATTCGGAAGTTTGATATTACGAGCAGGTAGTTGAGGACAAGAGAGAAGCGTTTTGTCTGAATTATCCGTCCAGTGCCCCATGTCAGGAGGAGAGTCTTGCCTGGCAGAAATAACAGAACGAGCGAATGCAGATGCGCTGTTGCAGTCTGGCTTACGGGCAGGTTTCAGTGAAGTTAAGCCTGGTGTTGTTGGTTGAGCCTTTTCCATGACTGTGATCTCTATAATTCTTCTCACATCTGACCGGTGCTTTTGAAAAAAGTTTCAACTAATCGTCAGTCCGGGTTTAAGCTGCAGGAACTTTTTTGATGTAAAAAAGTCAGAAACTATAGTGCCGTTTTTAAAAGAACCTTAATACCAACACCATCATCCCGATGAAGTCAGGTATTCATCGTCAGCAGTGACTCACCAGCGGCTCAGGAATGACGTCGGGTTTATCTCTATGTTTAACGCTTCCTTGCTTCAGGAACATCAGGGCGGCAATACGAGTGGGGTAATTCTAATCCGGACATCACAATGATTTTGCAATTACTCCAGGGGTTATTGATATGGATTCATTACCAGAAACAGGAAATTCACTCTCGACAGCATCGTTTACGAACCCTGAGAGTTGTTCGGCGCAATCTGGCAAAAATTCAAACACTGCACACTGCCTGTCCCCGGGTAGCAGAGAGCAGCTAAGACAGGAATTGCACGCAGCCCTGAAGGTCGGCACTTTGGGGGCTCGACAGATTCGGGCGTGCGACTCGGAATCATGTTATACAAGATTCGAAAAAGAGTCGATTTATCATGACCATAACGACGAGTATCCAAAAGCACCAAGACCGGTCAACCTGATTATCGAAGATGTGCCTTCTTTATTACCCCCAACGAAAGATGTCACAGTTGGCATTCTAAAACCCGATACGCTCGCTGCTTATAAAAATCATGCTGTTACAGCTCATTTACAGTTCAGGGGTTTAAAGCCGGATGAACTTTCTACTAAATGCCTCCCTGACCACAGTTCACTGAGATTGAAAAAGCTCGAGCAAGCTGACCGGCTCTGTAGTGTATACAGGAAGTCTACGTCAGGTGAACTGCGACCGAACGGCACATTCAAAGCGCCCGAATTCAGGGAAAAAGATAATGAAAAGTTAAGAAACCCTGCAGAATGGCTAACCACCGGCTATACAAAATCACACATCAAGTGTTTTTTCACGATCAAAGAGAACATTGCCAAAAGTATTACCGATCATTTGCAGGATAAACACCAATTAGAGGAGGCTTTAGGCATAGACCCATTGCCCTGGCTGGTGTTTTCCAGGCAAGGCGGTTCTGCAGAGGTTTATTTTGAGGATGAACTCCCCAGTGATCATCTGTTAACGCTTAATGAAGCCAGGCTCAGAAATTTTGCGATATCCCATAACATTTCTGAAGAGATCTTGATGATGTTATTGAATCTTCTGCCATTGCCGTTAAAAGCAGAAATTCTGAATCAACAGTATCTGCCAACACAGCGGCATCCGGTTCAGGTTGAGGACATTATGAAACTGGTAACGAACCCGGATTCCTCCACTCATCAACGCTTACGGAAATTAATAGACCAGGGTTTCCCTGTACAAAAGAAAGTATTTTACGAAGGAGAATACCAAACACTATTTGATGTGTTGATCGAATCAGCAGGCGAATTATGTCTTTACGACCATCTTCACAGAGAGACAGCAGCTGACGAAGACCAGTGTATGAGCTGGACAGCTAAACAGGAAGCTATTTTTGTCCAATTAGCCACTGATCTGGCCAAATGCGGAGTGTCTGTTAATGAGAAAACCGCCAACAACATTCTACAGGATTTTTATTCAATAAGGCTTTGCCGCCATCTGAAGGCGTTGGGATTATCCTACAAGGGTATTGATTTACGGTCTATGATACTTTGCCACCCATCTTGCAATGATCCGGCTGTGATGCTGGAGTTTCATCAGCGTTGTCTGAGACTCAGTTCAGCACAACTGCAGGAAGCGTTTTACCTTGTCCTTCAACGACCTTTTGAGGGACATCATCCCTTTAACCAACTTAGGAATTATTTGTTAGCACTGTTTCATTTTGGCAAGCCCAATGAGCAAACATTAAGCGCCGTGAGAAAAGAAATAGCTGACACCGGCCCTAAAGGCATCAAAGAATCCTTGGGAAAGCTGAGTGCAGATGACTATATCATCTGGATTAAAGCACTCTGGAAATGCCGAGATAAACAGCCCTTTTACCAGCAATGGCCAGAAAAAGTCAAAGCAGAGCAACAACAAATAGTCGAACTGCAAAAGTCCCTCGGCCTCAGCGACTGTCGATCTGCCCAACCTGCCTCCCTGACGCAACCAGAGGAGTTGCAATTTCTCGTTGACGCCTTCAGCGTTCCACCGGTTTTGCCCAATGCCAGGGATAACGAAGAGACCATTTTGAAAATACTGCAGCATTATTACCGTCGCCCCGGTCCTGAGCGAGTCATCCAATGCCTTGGCAGTGACACATTGCCCGGGGTATGGAAGCCTGATCACAACTGCAGTCATGTATTGCGGGCCCGGAACAATCTGTTGTGGTACATCGAGTTGCTGGAGAAATCCGATCTGATGCGTTTCTCTGAATCTGAAAAGAACCTGTTGTCGTTGGCGATCATCTATCATGATGCCGCTGCAGAAGATGTCCCCAAAGAGGATGAAGAAGACAGGGCGGCTTCCTATTTCAAGCGGGATCTGAAGGGGCAGTACCCACAACATCAGCTGAATGATATTGCCGAAGCACTGGCCCGCAAGGAAGACGACCTACAGGGTAAGAGCGACCAGAATCTGTCCACACAGGTTCGCGGTTATCTGCATGTATTGCGCTTTGCCGACCGCATGGACTTTATCCGATTCAGCGGGGTTGATGCCTCGTTCCCGGGACTCTTCAAAGACCGACAAAAGCCCAGACAGTTTGACCCATCGCGTCTGGATCTGCCGTCGCAACTGACCCGGAATTTCACCCATGGTCCTGCCCTGAAACCGGACTTGCAACAGCAACTGGAAGCCGCCATGCACGGTGCTGCTGATCTGCTACAAGTCACTGGCAGTGACAGCAAAGACCTGCGGACGGTTCCCTATGTTCAAACTTTCCAGCTCCAGCCTGACAGGACCGCTATCACCGATAAATTTGAACACACGCCCCTGCCTCTGCAGAACATGGAAAAATACCTGGATGATAACGTCCGGCGCTATATTGCCAGCCGTGCAGGCATTAACACCTGTTCCAGCCCTGACCATACAGAGTGCAAGACTGACCAGAAAAAGGGGATTACCCGTGGCATCCACAACAGTTTTCATGATCTCAGACAAGTCAGGGTGCCTGAAAGAATGACCCGTCTGGAAAAGATGCAGTGTCGCCATGGCTTCAGATTACTGAGCACTGAAACACAAGAGGCCATCGTTCAGGAGGTGCAACGACTGCAATCCAAAGGGATACTCATGAGCCTCGGCACATTAACCCAGGAAACCCTGAAATCACGTAAGGCAAAAAGAGCGCTTGAGAAAAGAGGATTTGCGGTGGTTAATGAGAAACGTTTCAGGGGATATGACAAGAAAGGTAAGGTAAAGCTGCAGGAAATGCGGGTGCCCGTGAAGGTTGTTCCTGATCGTGATGTTAGTGTTTTGCCGTATAAGGAATGAAGCGAAGACGCAACAAGGCTGGCTGGAATAGGCACAGCCAGCCTCATAAGTTGTGCCTATTGCTCTATTGCCTGAATCAAGCGTCCTGGTTCCGGGCTGCAGCCTGAATATCCGGATCAGATTTCAGTTCCTCGCCAAGGTATTCGTAAATGCGGACATCCCTTGAGAGCAGTGGCAGAACAAAGTCCTTGTCGTTTTTAAGGGACTCAGGAGCAAAGTCCATGACCTTAGGGTTTTCTTCAATGAGTATTCTCAAGAGGGTTTTATTGTTTTTTACTGTCTGCCCGGCATAGTGAAAGGCATCAAAATGCCTTCTGGTAGCCGCCATAACCACATCAGGGTCATTTTTGAGATCCGTACCGGCATACTTTAGTGCACAGCCATCACTTTTAATGGCAAGCATTACCAGCACTCTATCCTTTTTGAAACGAGCGCTGGCATATTTTAATGACAGCCCTTGCTGTCCTATTGCAGATTTGGCTATTTCAATATCATCCTTGAATTCGTCGGAGATATATCTGAATACATTTGGGTTTTGTTGCACCAGGAAAAGCACCAGATTCCTGTCGTGATCTATATCAAAGTTCTCACGCAGGAGTAAAATAAAAATCTTTGGAGAGTGGGTTTCAATGGCCATGTGAGCTAGCAGTTCTTTTGTTATTCTTGCAGCATAATTCGGCTGAAGGTGTCCGGTAGCAGCGGTCAGGATTTGACGAAGATTTGAACTTCTATCCGGGCCTTGAGTTGTGTTAAGAAAATCATCAACTTGTTGGACCATTTCATGGAAGAACCTGTATTCGCCGTCCAGAAAATCAAGGAACGCAAAGTCATAGTAGTATGAGGGTATATGGCGGCTTTTGATGACATCCAATACCAGGCAATGTTTGAATATCCAGCTATTCAGGTCGTCGTTCAACCCGTTTTGGCACTTTTTAACCAGTGTTTCAAAATACCACTTATCGGTATTATTTCCGCGATTAAAATTGTTGATTGATATATCCATCGAGGGCAGTCCTCTCAGGACAGTGATCAATTTCACAAAGCCATTCTGTAACGCTAAGGTGGTATCAACCTGGGTGTATTCTATGATCATTTTCCCCGCGTTTTGATTGAAACTGATCGCCATTGGTCGTGAACTTTTATCAATTGATGCACAACGTAGTGTCTGGACCAAAAGCCAGAAACGTTTCAATTTGCCCTGTAGGTGTTTTTTTTCCTCGTCTTGGGAAAAACGATCAGAGATGTCGAGCCGAAGTGTACGGCCCTTACCTCCCTCGGCCTGTTCCAGCATTGCTATGGTGCAGATGTGCACTCCGAGGGTTGCATTAATAAAAGCGGCATCCACCATATTAAGCATGCGTAGCTTTACTATGCCAAGTCTTCTCAGTACAAAAAGGCAATTGTCGTTTAATAGTCCGGGAACTCCTTGGGGGAGTATGTCAATCAGTGTTCTATTTTCTGTGATTTTGGTGATTTGTCCCTGCCCTGATGCTGCTGCCACCGGGGCGAGAGCGCTAACAAATCGCTGATGAAGCCAGTAAATCAGGTCGTGGGCAGAGCGGATATCGCGCACTTCTTCTGGCTGGTTCAGTTTTTGCAATTTATCCAGCAAGGCCTGGCAATCTCTCAGCCACTGTCTGAAATTCGCAGACTGGTCCGGTACTTCCTGGTCGCTGGTCAGCGGTATGACCACTTTTGAGCGCAGGTTAGCAATGGCATCTTTCAGGCAATTGCTTTGTGTTTCAAGGGATGAGAGTTCCTCGGTAAAGGGTTGGACTTCGGCTGCTATTGCATTCGATTCAGACGCTGTGGCCAGCGTTAAAAAGTTCTGATAACCGGATACAAATCGTTGTAAATCCTCTTGTAGCTGCTGAATCTCGATGCCAAGCTGTTCTAATAGTTTCGATCGGTTTGCTGACATGCTGACGGCCTTACTTCGCCCCGGGCCAAGGCAGAAGCCTGCTAACCGGTCAGGGTGAAAATAGTCCAGCAACCGGGTATTTTGGCGATTCAGCCAGTCAAAACCTTCGTCGACTCGGTTGAAGTTCGGTGGCTCAGCAGCACCGGTTGCGGGTGAGCTGATGATATCCTGTCTGGAACTGGTGCTATGGGCCTGCCAGAAGGCAGACTGGTCGCCGTTTAGCAAACAGGCTCCGGGGCGGCCGGCAAAACTCCCTGCCACCAGTGTTACCTGTTGTCCGCTGCTCTGTCTTAATGCCTCAGGATACTGAGAACCAGCCAACAGACAGGGTATACCCGCCTGGCGCAGGGTGATGGCAACATGATCGTTGGTTCCCCCCTGGTTGAACACGCAGCCGCCCAGACGTTTTAAAATATCGGGTGCCAGCATCCAGTCACTGGCGTGATTGGCAAACAGAAGGGTTCCGGGCGGAATCTGTTCTGCCTTGACCGGTTCGGTGACCGCCATGGCTACACCACTGCAGCAACCTTCACTGACCATGATTCCTTCAGCCAGTGGCAGGGTTGGCACAGGTGCAGAGAAACGGGTACTGCCCGGCAGCTGGGTCACTGGTCGGCACTGGAACACGTAGAGTTGCTGATCGCCATCCACGCCGAACTCAATATCGACCGGGCAACAGAACATATCTTCCAGCTGTTCTGTGTATTGCTGCAGTTTTTGCAATATCTCGTCAGAGAGCATGATGTCTTTTGCATCCGAGGATGCCGTCGTGCTTTGTTCGATATAACCTGCTTCGCCGGTCTCTTCACCGGTGATTTTTTCCAGAACAAACTGAGTGGTAACGTCTCCAGCGGTAAATTGCCGATCCGGTTGACTGTTTTCGTCATGACTGCGCCTGATCGTATAGCGATGGGGTTGGATACCTGTATTTCCAGAGACCGCCCCCCGGGGTTGACCTGGTGCAAATTCCACCTGAATGGTATCGTCCTGTAACGTTGAGTGGCTGATCACTACACCCCCCAGCTGACAATGAATACACTCCTGCAGGACCAGCGCCATGGGTTTTACCTGTCCGTTTGGACAGACTTCAGGTCGGTAGGCGGAGGACAGGACTTGCAGGCAGGTTTTCAGGATATCGCAGCCACCATGAACCCGGGAATCATAGCGACCGGCCTGGGCGTTGCCGAAGCGGTCTTCATCGACGCCGGAACTGCGGACGATGCAGGCTTCCCCGGCTTGTTGCCGGAGCCTGAAGAAGCAATGGCGAATATCCCGGGCAGCACTGATATTTTTGACGAGTTGATAGAAATCCTCACTGGCAATAAACCCGGATAACCCCTTGAGCCATTCTGATTGTTGCAGATGGGGGAGTTCGGTAACAGTCCTGCGCAATTGTTCCAGACTGAATGATTCCTGACCCCGCGAGTCAATATCTGGCAAAAAGGGCAACAGGCATTTTGCTGGGAAAGACTGTTGCTCCAGTCTGGCGACCAGGGTTGTGTCAACCACAGTGAAGGGTGGAACCGGGATACCGGCCTGCTGCATACGCTGCAGAAACAATCCTTTGCCGCCAAAAGAGGATCGGATTTGCTCGTCTGTGATGAGAGTAGAAATGTCAGGTGGCAAGTCATGGTTGGCAGGCTTGCTATTTTTCGTAACCGGATGTTCGACACCACGAGCGGGTAGCGGAGTAAAAGACGGGAA
Source organism: Endozoicomonas sp. ALD068 (assembly GCF_049310145.1). NCBI lineage: Bacteria > Pseudomonadati > Pseudomonadota > Gammaproteobacteria > Oceanospirillales > Endozoicomonadaceae > Endozoicomonas > Endozoicomonas sp. ALD068. The sequence continues at coordinate 2,230,206 of NZ_JBLYNU010000004.1, read as the reverse complement.
AGCTTTACCTGGATAAACCTTCATTAACTGCAGCTGCTTGCGAGAAGGGCTCTCATGATCGTAAGGAGTGACAGAACGGTTGAGTGCGTACGCTGCCTGATCACCCGATAACCGGACTGATTTGTCCTCAGTCGGACCTGATTTTGTGGGTTGAATACTCTCCATAGCCTTGATTTCCTGGATTTCCTTGATTTCTTTGAAATAAGACCCTTACTTTTGAAAAAAGTTTCAATAAATGAACACCAGACCTCTTCTTGCACAGAGCTAATACCAATCGTATTTTCTAACTCCCGCAATGAGCATGGAGATTTGAGCCTTAAGACAAGGCGGCGTGAGGAGTCATAGCCTTAGCTATGGCGACGATCGCCAACGCAGGATTAAGGCTCAAATCTTCAGCGCAATAGGGAGTTAGAAAGTTCGATTGGTATAACAGAATGAGAGGTGTTTCTTGAGGGGTGTAGCGAAATCTTCGGGACAACATCGGGTACCGGTCATCTTTTTCTGCACCCCATCCGTTCACAAAAGCGCACTCAGAAGGTGAAAGTCAGAGTCAGAGGATTACACACGAAGAGCCCTGGTCTGTCGGCTTTTCAGGCTGATCTGAGCTCGTGATTTCAGGTTCAACTATATTCCTTTGACTGGCTGCGGCCAGAATATCCGGATCAGATTTCAGACTGTTGCTGAAATATTTATAGATGCAAGGCTGTTGTGAGAGCAGTCGAAGAATAAATTTCTTGTCATTTTTAAGGGAATCATCAATGCATGCGAAGGCTAAGGGTTGCTCCTTAATGATAATTCTCAACAAGGCTTTATCGTTTCTTGCTTTCTCCCCGGCATCAAGAAGGGGAGACGCAATCTTTTTCACGGCCAACAGAACCACCTCGTGGTCATTCCTGAGCTTGCTGCTGGCATACTTGATTGCATGACCATCTTTTTTGACGGCAATCTTTACCAGCGTTCTATCATTTCTGAGACGATCGCTGGCATATTGTAAAAAATATGGATTTTGTTCTATTGCAGTTTTAGCGATGTCAACATCATCCTTCAATTTGTCATCGAGAGATGCAAATATCTTTGGATTTTGCTTAACCAGCAGAAGCACCAGACCTCTATCCTTATCCAAATCAAAGTCCTCACGCAAGAGTTTAATAGCAACATCACGTATGCGCCGCCAATCATCCAGACTAGCCATACAAAATAACAGTTCTTTTATAATTCCTGGTGCAGCCTTCGGCTCAAGGTGGCTGGTAGCAGTGGTCATGACTTGGCGAAGTTCCGTATGGTTATTCGAGTCCTCAGTTGTCTGAAGCCAGTCTTGGACTTCTTTGGCCATTTCATAAAAGAGCCTGTATTCACTTTCCAGATAATCAAGGAGCGAAACACGAGGTCCGTAGTGGTCTAGACGATCGTCGAAGTCACCATCCCTGCCCCCTGAGATTGAATCCAATAGCACGTATTTTTTGAAGCTTGTCTCATTTCTTATGATTGCATCCAATACCAGGCATTGTTTGTATGTCGACTTATTTAAGGGATCGTCCAGTCCGTTTTGGCACCTTTTAACCAGTGTTTCAAAATCCCACTGATCAGTAGCACCCTGATAAGAATCGCTGAGTGACATATCCATGTCGCGCAGTGCTGACAGAATAACCAACAATTTCACAGAGGCCTCCTGTAATGCTGATGTGGAATCAACCTGATTGCACTCTACGGTTATTTTACCCGTGCTTTGATTGAAGCGGATCGCCATTGGCCGTGAACTTTCATCAATCGATGCACAACGGAGTGTCTGGACCAAAAACCAGAAACGCTTCAATTTACCCTGTAGGTGCATGTTTCTCTGGTCTTGGGAAAAATCGTCCGAGATGTCGAGGCGGAGTGTACGGCCCTTGCCTCCCTCAGCCTGTTCCAGCATGGTTATGGTGCAGACGTGTTGTCCGAGGGATATAGTGGCAAAAGCAGCATCCGCCATGTTAAGCACACCTAGCTTCAATCCGGGAATATTCCTCAGTAACGAGATGCAATGGTGGTTTAATAGTCCGTAAGCGCCTGGGGGGCGCATATCAATCAGCGATCTCTTTTCAGCAAATTTGGTAATTTCTCCCTGTCCTGATGCTTTAGCCACCGGGGCAAGAGCTTTAACAAATCGCTTATGAAGCCAGTAAATAAGGTCATGAGCAGAATGGATAGCTGTCACTTCCTCGGGCTGGGTCAGTGTTTGCAATTTATCTCGCAAGGTCTCGCAATCCTTCAGCCATTGTCTGAAATTCGCAGGCTGGCTGGATGCTTTCAGGCCAGTGGTCAGCGGTATGACTACTTTTGAACACAGGTTATCAATGGCATCTTTCAGGCTCTTGCATTGTTTTTCAAGGAGCTGGATTTCATTGCAAAAGGCTCGCACTTTAATGTGTGCTTTATCGGATTGAGACACTTTGGCCAGATCTAAAAAGCGCGTATAACCGGATACAAACAGTTGCAAATCATCCTGCAACAGCCGAATCTCCGTGCCAAGCTGTTGCAACAGATCCGATCGGTTTGCTGACATGCTCACGACCTTGCTCCGCCTCGGGCCAAGGCAGTGACTGAGTATTCGGTCAGGGAGAAAATAATCCAGCAAGCGGTTATTTTGGCGATTCAGCCAGCTAAAACCTTCGTCGACCCGGGTGAAGTCCGGGGGTTCTGCAGCACCTGTTGCGGGTGAGCTGACGGTCTCCTGTCCGGAATGGGTACTATTGGCCTCCCAGAAGGCAGACTGGTCGCCTGTCAGCAAATAGGCTCCGGGGCTGCCGGAAAAACTGCCTGCCACCAGTGTGACCTGTTGCCCGCTGGCTGCCTCAGAATATTGAGAACCAGCCACCAGACAGGGTATACCCGCCTGACGCAGGGTGATGGCAACATGATCGTTGGTTCCTCCCTGTTTGAACACGCAGCCGCCCAGACGTTTTAAAATATCCGGTGCCAGCATCCAGTCACTGCCGTGATTGGCAAGCAGAATGCTACCGGGCGGAATCTGTTCCGCGCTGACCAGCTCGTTGACCACCAGGGCCAGGCCACTGCAGTAACCTTCACTGACCAGGGTTCCTTCAGCCAAAGGCAGGGAGGGAGCGGCTGCACAGAAACGGCTACTGCCCGGCAGCTGGGTCACTGGTCGGCACTGGAAGACGAAGACATTCCCCCGGTTATCGACACCGAACTCCACATCCACCGGGCAATAGAACATATTTTCCAGCTGTTCTATATGTTTCTGGACTTGTTGTAATACCTTGTCAGTAAGCCTGATTTCTTTTGCATTGCCGGTTGTCGCAATGCACTCTTCAACATAACCCTCTCCACCGGTGATTTTTTTCAGAACAAACTGGCTGCTAACGTCTCCCGGGGTAAATTGCCGATCCGGTTGGCTGTTTTCGTCATTACTGCGCCTGATCGTATAGCGATGGGGGCGGATGCCTGCATTTCCGGAGACGGCCCCCCGTGGTTGCCCCTGTGCATATTCCAGCTCCATGGCATCGTCTTCCAAGGTTGAGTGGCTGATCACTACACCCCCCAGCCGGCAATGAATGCATTGCTGCAGGACCAGCGCCATGGGTTTTACCTGACCGTTCGGGCAGACCTCAGGCCGGTAGGCGGATGACAGGACTTGTAAGCAGGTTTTCAGGATATCGCCGCCACCATGAACCCGGGAATCATAGCGACCGGCCTGGGCATTGCCGAAGCAGTCTTCATCGACGCCGGAACTTCGGACGATGCAGGCTCCCCTGGCTTGTTGCCGAAGTAGGGTGTAGCAATGGTGAATCTCCCTGGCAGCACTGGTTTTTTTGACCTGTTGATAGAAATCCTCACTGGCAATAAATCCGGATAGCCCCTTGAGCCATTCTGATTGTTGCGGATGGGGGAGTTTGGTAACGATCGTGCGCAATTGTTCCAGACTGAATGATTTCTGGCTCCGCATGTTTATGTGTGGCAAAAAGGGCAACAGGCATTTTTTGGGGAAAGGCTGTTGCTCCAGCCTGGCGACCAGAGCAGTGTCAACCACAGTGAAGGGTGGAACCGGGATCCCGGCCTGCTGCATATGGTGCAGAAACAGTCCCTTGCCGCCCACAAAGGCCCGGTCATTGTTGGCTTGCAAGCTGGACAAGTCATGGCTGGCAGGCCTGCGGTTATCCGTATTCGGAAGTTTGATATCACGAGCAGGTAGTTGAGGACAAGAGAGGACAGTTTTGTCTGAATTATCCTTCATGCAGGGTGGGAAATCTTGCTTGGCAGAAATAACAGAACGAGCGAATGCAGATGCAGATGCTTTTTCGCATTTTGGCGAACAGGCAGATGTGGGTAATGCTAAGCCCGATGTTGTTAGCTGAGTGTTTTCCATGACTGTGATCTCCATAATCCTTTCTATATTTGACTGGTGTTTTTGAAAAAAGTTTCAACTATCCGTCAGTCTTATCCTCAACAGGGCTTCAATGTTTTTTGCTAACGACCTGGCATAGTCAAAGGAATAAATATTTCTTCTGGTAGCTGACAGAATCACATCATTGTCATTTTTGAGATCTTTACTGGCAGAGTGGAGAGCACAATCAATGATTATTGACGGCAAGCGATACCAGCGATGTATTGTTTTTGAGACGTTCGCTGGCAAAGGCTAATAAATCAGTTTCCTGTTCTATGGCAGTTTTAGCTATGTCAATATCATCCTTGAATAGGTCGGCGACATTTTTAAATATCCAAGGGTTTTGCCGAACCAGCAAAAGCACCAGATCCTTGTCATGATCTAAATCAAAGTCCTCACGCAGGAGTTCAATGCAAGCGTCCTGCAATGGCGAGCCGCTTGCAATAGCCATGGAAAGTAACAGTTCTTTTATTATTCTTGCGGCATCATTCGGCTCAAGGTCTTTGGTATCAGCATTAAATATTTGCCGAAGTTCTGAATTTGTGTTCGGATCTTCAGTTGCCTTAATACAATGACAAGCTTTATTGGCCATATCAAAAAACAGCTTGTATTCGCTATCCAGATAATCGAGGAAAGTATATTCATGATGCCAATAAGCAGCATCTCTGTCATTGATTGCATCCAATACCAGGCAATGTTTGAACGTCCGGTTATTTACTGGTTCGTCCAGCCCGTTTTGACACCTTTTAATCAGCGTTTCAAAATACCATTTGTCAGTATTTTTACTGAAATTAGATTGGTTGATTGATATATCCATGGAGGTGAGCCCGGACAGAATGTTCACCAATTTCACAAAGGCTTTCTGTAATGCTTGTGTGGAATTAACCTGGGTATACTCTATGATCATTTTCCCCGCGCTTTGATTGAAACTGATCGCCATTGGCCGTGAACTGCTATCAATTGATGCGCAACGGAGCGTCTGGACCAAAAACCAGAAACGCTTCAATTTACCTTGTAAGTGCTTGTTTTTCTCGTCTTGGGAAAATTTGTCCGAGATGTCAAGGCGGAGTGTTCGGCCCTTGCCTCCCTCAGCCTCTTCCAGCATGGTTATGGTGCAGACGTGCACTCCGAGGGTTGCATTAACAAAAGCGGCATCCGCCATATTTAGCATGTCTAGCTCTACTACAAAAAGTTTGCTCAGTACTGAGAGGCAATCGTCGTTTAATAGTCCGGGAACTCCCTGGGGGAGTACATCAATCAGCGTTCCATATAATGTAATATCGGTAATTTGTCCCTGACCGGATGCTTCAGCCACCGGGGCAAGAGCACTGACAAATCGCCGATGAAGCCAATAGATCAGGTCGTGGGCAGAATGGATATCGCTCATTCTTCCGGGCTGGTTCAGTTTTTGCAATTTATCCAGCAAGGTCTGGCAATCTCTCAGCCATTGTCTGAAATTCGTCCGTCGTCTGGGCAATTCTCCTTTGCTGGCCAGCGGCGTGACCACTTCTGAGTACAGGTCACCAATAGCATCCTTCAGGTAGCGCCATTGTTTTTTAAGGAGCGGGAGTTCATCGATAAAGTAACTGACTATCGAGCCCGCTGTAGACCCAATGGCCAGATCTAAAAAACGCTTATAACCGGTTATAAATCGTTGCAAATCGTCCTGCAGAAAATGAATCTCCATGCCAAGTTGTAGTAACAGATCCGATCGGTTTGCTGACATACTGATCGCCTTGCTTCGCCCTGGTCCAAGGCAGTGGCTTAGTAACCGGTCAGCGCGAAAGTAGTCCAGCAACCGGTTATTCTGGCGATTCAGCCAGGCAAAACCTTCGTCGACTCTGGTGAAGTCGGGCGGTTCTACAGGAGTGGTTGCGGGTAAGCCGATGATATCCTGGCCGGAAGTGATGCTGTTGGCCTGCCAGAAGGCAGACTGGTCGCCGGTTAGCAAACAGGCTCCTGGGCTGCCGGCAAAACTGCCTGCCACCAGTGTTACCTGTTGTCCGCTGCTCTGTCTTAATGCCTCAGAATACTGACAACCAGCCAACAGACAGGGTACACCCGCCTGGCGCAGGGTGATGGCAACATGATCGTTGGTCCCCCCTTGTCTGAACACGCAGCCGCCCAGACGTTCTAAAATATCGGGTGCCAGCATCCAGTCACTGGCGTGATTGGCAAACAGAAGGGTTCCGGGTGGAATCTGTTCTGCGCTGAGCGGTTCGGTGACTTCCATGGCCACACTACTACAGCAACCTTCACTCACCATGATTCCTTCAGCCATTGGCAGGGCGGGTGCTGGTGCAGAGAAACGGGTACTGCCCGGCAGCTGGGTCACTGGTCGGCACTGGAACACGTGGAGTTGTTGATCGCCATCCACGCCGAACTCAATATCGACCGGGCAACAGAACATATTTTCCAGCTTTTTTATGTATTTCTGCAGCTGTTGCAATATCTCGTCAGAGAGCGTCATGTCTTTTGCATCCGAGGTTGCCGAGGTGCTCTGCTCGATATAACCTGCTTCGCCGGTCTCTTCACTGGTGATTTTTTCCAGAACGAACTGTGTGGTAACGTCTCCAGCGGTAAATTGCCGATCTGGTTGACTGTTTTCGTCATCACTGCGCCTGATACTATAACGATGAGGGCGGATGCCTGTATTCCCGGAGACCGCCCCCCGGGGTTGACCCGGAGCAAATTCCACCTGAATGGTATCGTCCTGTAAGGTTGAGTGGCTGATCACTACCCCCCCCCAGCTGACAATGAATGCACTGTTGCAGGATCAGCGCCATAGGTTTTACCTGCCCGTTCGGGCAGACTTCAGGCCGGTAGGCGGACGACAGGACTTGCAGGCAGGTTTGCAGGATATCGCCGCCACCATGAACCCGGGAATCATAGCGACCGGCCTGGGCATTGCCGAAGCGGTCTTCATCGACGCCGGAACTGCGAACGATGCAGGCTTCGCAGGCTTGTTGCCGGAGCATAAAGAAGCAATGGCGAATGTCCTGGGCAACACTGATATTTTTGATCTGTCGATAGAAATCCTCACTGGCAATAAATTCGGATAACCCCTTGAGCCATTCTGATTGTTGCTGATGGGGGAGTTTGGTAACGATCGTGCGCAGTTGTTCCAGACTGAATGATTCCTGGCTCCGGGTGTCAATATCTGGCAAAAAGGGCAACAGGCATTTTGCGGGGAAAGTCTGTTGCTCCAGCCTGGCGATCAGGGTTGTGTCAACCACAGTGAAGGGTGGAACCGGGATTCTGGCCTGCTGCATACGCTGCAGAAACAGCCCCTTGCCGCCCATAAAGGCCCGGGTTTGCCTGTCATTGCTGCTAGGCAAGGTGACAGGCTGCAAGTCATAGCTGACGGGCCTGCGGTTATCCGTATTCGGAAGTTTGATATCACGAGCAGTGAGTTCAGGACAAGAGAGATGAGTTTTGTCTGAATTATCCTTCATGCAAGGAGAGGAGTCTTGTCTGGCAGAAATAACAGAACGAGCGAATGCAGATGCTCTGTCGCAGTTTGGCTTACGGGCAGGTTTGAGTGAAGCAAGGCCCGATGTTGTTAGCTGAGTGTTTTCCATGACTGTGATTTCCATAATCCTGGTTAATTTCGACCAGTGCTTTTGAAAAAAGTTTCAACTAATCAGTCCGAGCTTAATTGAGGTGTGCGACTCGCATCCACTGAGCTGGCTATGAAGCAGGCAGCCTCTGTAGTGCATGGGATGCAGAGATTTGGCGTTGATCAGTATGAGATTTCCATCCTTTGCGCTGCAGCCTGGATGTCCGGATCAGATTTCAGTTTATCGCTAAGGTCTTCGTAAATGCAGGGATATCGTGAGAGCAGAGGCAGGACAAAATCCTTGTCATTTTTAAGAGATTCAGTAGCAAAGTACATGGCTTCCGGTTTTTCCTTAATGATTTTCCTCGACAGGGCTTCATTGTTTTTTACTGTCTGTCCGGCATAGTAAAAGGCAAAAGCATAGTTTCTGGTAGCTGACAAAACCACAGCGGGGTCATTTTTGAGATCTGTACTGGCATATTCGATGGCTCTACCACAATTATTGACGGCAATCGTCACTAGCGATTTATTATTTTTGAGATGATTGCTGGCATACTCTAATAAATCTCCTTGCTTTTTTATTGCAGATTCAGCTATTTCAATATCATTCTTAAATCGGTCGGCAATATATTCAAATACCCTTGGGTTATGGCGAACCAGGAATCTAACCTGAGCCCTGTCGTCATCTAAATTAAAGTCCTCACGCAAGAGTTCAATATAAGTGAGTGTCGATATGCTTCCAATGGCCATGTGAGCTAACAGTTCTTTTATTATTCTTGCGGCATCATCCGGCTCAAGGTGTTTGGTCGCTGAGCTAAGGATCTCGCGAAGTTCTGTATTTCGATTCGGAGCTTTGGATGTGTTAGTCTGGTGGCGAGCTCTTTTGGCCAATTCAAAGAAGAGTCTGTACTCGCTATCCAGATAATCGAAGAACGTATAATCATAATGCCATTCTGTCGGCATATATCGGCTAGTGATTGCATCCAGTACCAGACAATGTTTGTATATCCAGTTATTTTCAGGTTCGTCCAGCCCGTTTTGGCACTTTTTAACCAGTGTTTCAAAATACCACTTTTCAGAAGTGTCACCGGGATTAAATTTGTTGATTGATATATCCATGCTGGTGAGTCCTGACAGAATGGTCACCAATTTCACAAAGCCATCTTGCAATGCTCGTTTTGTATCAACCTGAGTGTATTCTATGGTCATTTTTCCCGCACTTTGATTGAAACTGATTGCCATTGGCCGTGAATTGCTATCAATGGATGCGCAGCGCAGTGTCTGGACCAAAAACCAGAAACGCTTCAGTTTGCCCTGTAAATTCCTGTTTTTCTCGTTTTGGGAAAACTTATCTGAGATGTCGAGGCGGAGTGTTCGGCCCTTGCCACCCTCGGCCTGTTCCAGCATGGTTATGGTGCAGGCATGTATTCCGAGTGTTGCACTAATCAAAGCGGCATCCATCATATTAAGCATGCGAAGACTGGCTACGTTAAGTATGCTCAGTACCGAGATGCAATTGTCGTTTAATAGTCCGGAAACGCCTCGGGGGAGTAAATCAATCAGGATTCTCTTTTCTGTAATTTCGGTAATTTTACCTTGGCCGGATGCTTCGGCCACCGGGGCGAGAGCGCTGACAAATCGCTGATGAAACCAGTAAATCAGGTCATGAGCAGAATGGATATCGCACACTTCTCTGGGTTGGGTCAGTTTTTGCAGTTTATCCTGCAAGGTCTGACAATCTTTGAGCCATTGTCCTAAATTCGTCCGCCGGGTGGGCAATTCTCCTTCCGTAGCCAGCGGCAAGAGCACTTTTGAGCAGAGACCATTAATGGCATCCTCCAGGTATTTACATTGTTTTTTGAGTGCCGTGAGTTCATTGACAAAAGGCTGGACTCCGGAAGATAGGGCGCCCGATTCAGAGCCTGCAGCCAGATATAAAAAGCGCTCATAACCGGTTAGAAATTGCTGCAAATCGTTCTGCAGAAGAAGAGTCTCCATACCGAGTTCCGGTAATAGATTCGTTCGGTTTGCTGACATACTCATTGCCTTGCTTCGACCCGGAGCAAGGCAGTGGTTTAGTAGTCTGTCGGCATGAAAGTAGTCCAGCAAGCGATTATTCTGGCGGTTCAGCCAGTCAAAACCTGTGTCGACTCTGGTGAAGTCGGGCGGTTCTGTGAGACAGCTTGAGGGTCGGCTTATGATATCCTCACCAGAAGTCCTGCTATTGGCCTGCCAGTAGGCAGACTGGTCGCCGGTCAGCAAACAGGCTCCGGGGCTGTCGGCAAAACTGCCTGCCACCAGCGTTACCTGTTGTCCGCTGCTCTGTCTTAATGCCTCAGAATACTGACAACCAGCCAACAGACAGGGTATACCCGCCTGACGCAGGGTGATGGCAACATGATCGTTAGTTCCTCCCTGTTTGAACACGCAGCCACCCAGACGTTTTAAAATATCAGGTGCCAGCATCCAGTCACTGGCGTGATTGGCAAACAGAATGGCACCGGGTGGAATCTGTTCTGGGTTGACCGGTTCGTTGACCGCCAGGGCCACACCACTGCAGCAACCTTCACTGACCATGATTCCTTCAGCCAGTGGCCGGGCTGGCGCAGGTGCAGAGAAACGGGTACTGCCCGGCAGCTGAGTCACTGGTCGACTCTGGAACAGGTGGAGTTGCAGATCGCCATCCACGCCGAACTCAGCATCGACCGGGCAACAGAACATATCTTCGAGCTTTTCTATGTTTTTCTGCAGTTCTTGCAATATCTTGTCAGAGAGCATGATGTCTTTTGCATCGGTGGTTGCCGTCTTGCTGCGTTCGATATAACCCGCTTCACCGGTCTCTTCATCGGTGATTTTTTCCAGGACAAACTGTGTCGTAACATCACCCGGGGTAAATTGCCGATCTGGTTGACTGTTTTCGTCATCACTGCGCTTGATCGAATAGCGATGGGGGCGGATACCTGTGGTTCCGGAGACCGCCCCCCGGGGTTGACCCAGTGCATATTCCACCTCAATGGTATTGTCCTTTAGTGTTGAGTGGCTGATCACTGCGCCCCCCAGCAGGCAATGAATGCACTGCTGCAGGACCAGCGCCATGGGCTTTACCTGTCCGTTCGGGCAGACTTCAGGCCGGTAGGCGGATGACAGGACTTGCAGGCAGGTTTTCAGGATATCGCCGCCACCATGAACCCGGGAATCATAGCGACCGGCCTGGGCGTTGCCGAAGCGGTCTTCATCGACGCCGGAACTGCGGACGATACAGGCTCCACTGGCTTGTTGCCGAAGTCTGAAGTAGCGATGGCGAATACCCCGGGCAGCACTGATATTTTCTACTTGTTGATAGAAATCCTCACTGGCAATAAACCCGGATAAACCCTTAAGCCATTCTGATAGTTGCGGGTGGGGGAGTTTGGTAACGATCGTGCGCAGTTGTTCCAGGCTGAATGATTGCTGACTCTGCGTGTCTATATCTGGCAAAAAGGGCAACAGGCATTTTGCGGGGAAAGGCTGTTGCTCGAGCCTGGCGATCAGGGTTGTGTCAACCACCGTGAAGGGTGGAACCGGAATCCCGGCCTGTTGCATACGGTGCAGAAACAATCCCTTGCCGCCTATAGAGGATCGGATTTGCTCGTCTTTGATGAGAGTTGAAAAGTCAGCTGGCAAGTCATGGCTGGCAGGCTTGCTATTTTTCGTATCCGGGCATTCGATACCACGAGCGGATAGCGGAGTAAAAGACGTGAAAGCTTCACCTGGATCAACCTTCATTAACCGCAGCTGCTTGTGAGGAGGGCTCTCATGATCGTTAGGAGTGATAGAACGGCTGAGTGCATACGCTGCCTGACCACCCGACAACCGGGCAGATTTGTCCTCAGTCGGGCCTGATCTTGTTGGTTGAATGCTATCCATAGCCTTAATTTCCTTGATTTCGTTGATTACCTTTATATGAGACCGGTACTTTTGAAAAAAGTTTCAATAAATCAACATCAGGCCTCTGCTTGCACAGAGAGACCAGAATGAGAGCTGTTTCTTGAGGGTTGTAGCGAAATTTCCGGGCGACCTTCGAAAATAGCAGACACCCACCCTGAATATATTGAGAAATCTCTGGGAACGCTGAGTGCAGATGATTATATCCACTGGGTTAAAGCACTTTGGAAACGGCGTGGTCAAAAGCCCTTTTACCGGCGATGGCCAGAAAAAGTCAAAGTAGGGCAGCAACAAATAGTTGAACTGCAAAGGTCCCCTGGCCTCAGCCATTGTCGATCTGTGCAACCTGCCTCCCTGGCACAACCAGAAGCGTTGCAATTTCTCGTCGACGCCTTCAGAGTACCCCTTCAGAGTACCACCGGTTTTGCCTAATGCCATGGATAACGAAGAGACCATTCTGAGAATACTACAGCATTATCACCGTCGCCCCGGGCCAGAGCGAGTTATCCAATGCCTTGGCAGTGAAACATTTCCCGGGGTATGGAAGCCTGATCACAACTGCAGTCATGTATTGCGGGCCTGGTGGTTAAGGAGAAGCGCTTCAGGGGATATGACGAGAAAGGTAAGGTAAACCTGCAGAAAATGCTGGTGCCCGTGAAGGTTCCGCCTGATCGTAATTAAGCGAAGACGCAACAAGGCTGGCTGGAACAGAAGCAGGTAGCCCTCATGCAATAGCTACTGCTTCCTTCGACCGCTGCCATTCCAGAAGCTCTTTAATGGCTTTAATCACTTCTTCAACACCATGAATAATAGGGCTTGAATTGAGGTGGGTACTCTGTTTGAGGCTGGTTTCAAGCTCCAGACAGGCTTTCAGAAGTTTTGGTGCCGCGCAATATCGGCAAGCTCCGTGAAGTCTGTGAACCCGATCCAGTAACGGCTCATGGAGATGGTTTCGGAAGCTCTCTTCGATGGTCTGCAAATCCTCTGGCAAACCATCAAGTAGCATGTCCAGCATTTCTCTGGCCAGTTCCCGGTTGCCGGCTGCCAGTTGTATGCTCTTCTCCACGTCTATTGGTGAGGAGTCAGCCTCTAGCTGAACGGATAGGCTCTCTTCAGTCGGGTCATCCGGTGCCTGCACTGAATTGCCTGTCCAGTGACTGATGGTAGAGACCAGCTGACGGGTGTTGACGGGCTTGGTCATATAGTCGTCCATCCCGCTTTGCAGGATCTGCTTGCGTTCTTCAGGCAGTGCGTGGGCAGTCACTGCAATAATAGGAATACGGTTGTAAATAGTGTTGATATTTCTGATTCGACGAGTCGTTTCCAAGCCATCAATCTCAGGCATCTGAACATCCATCAGTATCAGGTCGAAGATTTTCTGATGGCAACATTCAATGGCTTCAAAACCATTTTTGGCAGTGACTACAGACTGATCCATTTTTAACAGAATGGTTTCCAATAGCTTAAGGTTGACCTCATTATCATCCACGATCAGGATATCCAGTTTTTTTTCAAACACTGCTTTGGCAGGTCGCATGACATCGGCTCCGGGGGCGGGGTTCGAAGTCATCCCTTTAATCGCCCGCAAGAGCTTGTTTCTGGCTACGGGTTTAAGGAGGCAGTGAATCCCTGAGGGCAGAGTATCCAGCAGGTTGCTGCTACCGGCCACGGCAAGAATCAGAACCGGGCTTTGCTGGAGATAGTTTACGGCGATTTTTAGGGTGCGCTGCAGATGATCGTCACCCTGGCTCAGCAGAAGCAGGTCATGGTTGTTATGAGTTTCAACGTAAGTCTGCAGTTCTGACAAAGACTGAAAAGAAGTGACTTTTAATCCCAGGCTCTGTGCCTGATGCCCTATGGAAAGCCTGGAGAGTTCCTGAGGCTCGTAAAGTAATACATGACGGCAGCCGGGTAAGGGCTCCGGCTTAAACAGAAGGCTCTCATCTTTTATCGAGCGGACTCGAATGGTAAACCAGAAAGTAGAGCCTCTGCCCAGATCAGAATCGAGTCCGATTTCCCCCTGCATCTGTTCGACAAGACTTTTGCTGATGGCGAGTCCCAAACCAGTACCACCGGCTTGTCGTGTTCTGCTGGAGTCAGCTTGAGAGAAAGATTTGAAAATGCGGGAGTGCTGTTCAGACGTCAGCCCTGAACCAGTATCTGTGACGGTAAACTTAAGTGTATGGATGTCAGCGTCATCCACTTGCTCCAGCATGACTCGAATGGCGACACTGCCGTAATTGGTGAACTTGATGGCGTTGCTTACCAGGTTGGTCAGAATCTGGGAGAGCCGCAGCTTGTCGCCAATGATATCTTCAGGAGTATCTTCATAAATGAAACTGACCAGTTCCAGCGATTTATGGTGTGCCGCAGGGGCCATAATAGCCAGGACATCGTCGATCACTTCCCGGATACTGAGTTGCTGATTGTCCAGTTCGAGCTTGCCTGCCTCGATTCTGGAGAAGTCGAGAATGTCATTCAGTATGGTCATAAGACCCTGGGCAGATTTCTCAATAGTGCACAGATACTCCCTTTGCTGTGATTTAAGTTCCGTTTCAAGCAGCAGGGCAGTGTAGCCGGAAATACCGTTTAGAGGTGTCCGAATTTCATGGCTCATATTGGCCAGGAATTCACTTTTACTCTTATAGGCTTCGAGTGCTTCTTTTCGGGCCAGGTCCAACTCAACATTCTGGATTTCTATGGTTTCCAGAGTTTCGTGTAATTCATTGGTGGATAAGTCAGCGCTTCTTTGCAACACCTCCCGGGAGTGAGTGAGCCGCTCGAGCAGTCTGTTGATAGCCAGCTCCAGTGTAAAGTAGAGACTCCCGGGAGAGGCTTCCAGTCGGCTATCCTGATCATCTGCATCGATTTTATCCATAGCATCGGCGATGGCCCGCATGGGGTTTATCAGGGAGCGGGACAGCTTCATGTAGAGAGAAAGGACAATGCCAATAGCCAGAGCCAGCAGAATAACGGCCACAAGAGTGGCTCTGTGTTTTTGTATACGTGTTTCCGAATAAGCGTATTCAATCTGCAGCCAGCCAAGGGTTTCAGTTGAATCACCACTGAGTCGAACCACGGGGGTAATAGCTCTTAAGGTATCCCGGGTGGTGAAAAGAGTCAGAGCGTCGGGAAGTGGTTGATCTATGCCTACAGGGAGCAGGTTGGGGCCGGTATGAAGTAATTCCCTGCCATTTCGATCGAGCAGGCTGACTGCCCTGATATCAGTATCATCCAGAATCCGGACCGCCAGATCACGGGTGTTCTGCATCTCACCGCTTTCTATTGAATAAACTACAAGCGTCGCCAGCTTGCGAGTCATGTCTCTGGCTTTCGTGGTCAGCTGCTGGTCAAGTCCGGCTAAATGTGCCCAGAGATAGAGGCTGCACGTAAGGGCAGAGATGAGTGTGCCCGGTAGCAGTGCTAAAACAAGAATCCTGCGCTGAACAGTCTGGAAAGATGTTTTCATAAGTAATAATTGTACAGACTGGATTATTATCATTTATGCTGGGGGCATCATAAGAGTTATGTGTCAGTTTTGGAAGTTTTGGTTTAGGAAGTTTTGGTTTAGAGAGTATGGATTACCCCACAATCGAGTCGCTGGTAGGCAACACTCCTCTTATTCGGCTGCAGAGGCTTTCTGCCGGGCGAGGGAACACTATTCTGTTGAAGATGGAAGGAAATAACCCCGCCGGATCGGTCAAGGATCGTCCTGCGCTCTCCATGATATCTGAGGCGCAAGCCAGGGGCGTCATCCAGCCCGGTGATAATCTGATCGAAGCGACCAGTGGTAACACCGGTATAGCCCTGGCCATGGCTGCTGCTATCAAGGGTTATCGAATGATTCTGATCATGCCCGATAACATGAGCGAAGAACGCAAGGGTGCCATGGCTGCTTATGGTGCAGAGCTTAAAATGGTGAGCAAGGAAGAGGGTATGGAAGGGGCCCGGGATCTGGCGCTGGAAATGGAAAAGCAAGGTCTGGGCAAAGTGCTCAACCAGTTCGCTAATCAGGATAATCCTCTGGCGCATTACAAAGGCACCGGCCCTGAAATCTGGCAGCAGACTGGTGGTGAGATCACCCACTTTGTCAGCTCCATGGGTACTACCGGCACCATCATGGGTACCTCAAGGTTCCTGAAAGAACAGAACCCGGATATCCAGATTGTAGGTCTGCAACCTGCTGATGGAGCCAGCATTCCCGGTATTCGGCGCTGGCGACCGGAATACCTGCCGGAAATATTCGATGACAGTCGTGTAGACAGAGTGATGGATATCCATCAGTCCGAAGCCGAAGAAACCATGAAAACCCTGGCCAAAAAAGAAGGTATATTCTGCGGTGTATCTTCCGGTGGCTCTGTCGCGGGAGCATTAAGACTGGCTGAAGAAGTGGAAAATGCCACCATCGTCTGCATTATCTGTGACCGGGGTGATCGTTATCTTTCTACCAACGTCTTTAACCGATAGGGGAATCAACGCATTGACTGTGTCGTCTAAAAGCGGGTTCAAAAAACATTTACACAGTCATTGCTCTCCAGTACTGAAATTTTATACAGCTGTAGGTACAATTCTCAACGGTATTAATTTTTACGCAGCTATTCCCGTGAAAATACAGCATTATTCACTCCGGCACTGCTTCTTGTTGTGAGGGGCTGTGTTGTTTCGTTGACAGGCTGCGTGTGTATTTCTGAATCTGAAGGATACAGTTTCATGCGATCTCAGAAGGCTTCTCCGGGCGCCAGACGTCGGGTCGTTGGAGAAGTTCTTGTACAGGGTCTTTCCCATGATGGTCGGGGTCTTGCCCGATTAAAAGGCAAAACCCTTTTTGTCGATGGGGCGCTTCCCGGGGAGCAGGTTTCGGTCCTGCTGACAGAAGATCGACGTCGTTTCAGCAGTGGTCGGGTCACTGATATAGAGTCTGCTTCAGATGAGCGCGTCTCTCCTCCCTGCCGACATTTTAAAGTCTGTGGTGGTTGCAGCCTGCAATACTGGTCCCATGAGGGCCAGCTTCAGGGCAAACAAAGTATTGTACTGGATCAGTTGCAGCGGTTTTCGTCGCTGACGCCCATGGCAATAGCTGAACCTCTGGCTTCTCAACCCTATGGTTATCGTTATCGTGCCCGTTTGTCGATCCTTTGGAAGAAGGGCCACTTATCACTCGGGTTCAGGGAGAGAAGCAGTAAACAGATTGTCGATGTTCGTGAGTGTCCGGTCCTGGCAGAACCCTTGCAGTCACTACCGGCGTTGCTGCGAGACTGTTTACCAGAACTGAACCAGCGAGAAGCGATCAGTCATGCTGAACTGTTGCTGGCTGATTCCGGCCGCGCCATTCTGCTCAGACACACCAGGGGGTTGCCGCCCGAGGATTTGAACAGGCTGGAAGCAATGGCCCGGGAGCAGCAATTGCACCTGTACCTGATGGGGGATGAGAAGCTTACCCGTTGCCTCTACTCTCCGGTGGCTGATCCCTGGCTGTATTACCGGATACCGGAGATGGACCTTAGGTTTCAGTTCAGACCAACAGACTTTACCCAGGTCAACTGGCCTGTTAATTGTCAAATGGTGGCACAGGCTCTGGATTGGCTGGAATTGACACCGCAAGACCGGGTGCTGGATCTTTTTTGTGGTCTTGGCAATTTTTCTCTGGCAATGGCCAGAAAGACAACTTCTGTCGTTGGTGTCGAGGGCAGTGCGGGGGCTGTTGAGAGAGCTGCATTCAATGCCGGTCTGAATGGTCTGAAAAACACCCACTTTTATCAGGCCAACCTTGCTGCTCTGGTTGAGGGGAACAAGTCAGGGGAGGGCTGGTTGCATCAACATTACGACGCCATGTTGCTGGACCCTCCCAGAACCGGTGCTATTGAAATTATTGAACACATGAAAGGTCATATACCCGATCGGTTGCTTTATATCTCGTGCAACCCTGCAACCCTGGCCAGAGATGCCGGAGCCCTCGCCCAACAGGGGTTCAAGCTGGTCAGATTAGGCGTGATGGACATGTTCCCGCAAACCGGGCATGTCGAATCCATGGCACTTTTTAAACAGTCCTGATTCAGGAGATCCCTTCATTCAGGCAGTGCCTCCGAAGAAATAAGTGGAAAACTTGCATGGTAAAGGTAAGAGAAGATCATCCCGTTCGCTTTGATGGCTCCATCGATTTGGATGCCTGGCTGGTGCGTATGCAGGAAAGCTTTGGTGTGACCGGAACGGATCGCCTCAGGGCTGCCTGTGAACTCAGTCGTTGGGCCGAGCTTGAGGCTCGTCAGCAGGCAGATACTGTCTGGCCTACAGGTTTGGGTTGTTTTCGTACCGGCCTTGAGATGGTTGAAATCCTTGCAGAGCTGAGGCTGGATACTGAAACGCTGGTGGCTGCTGCTCTCTATCGGGCTGTTCGTGAACACAGACTGTCCATGAAACAGGTGGAAGAAGACTTCGGCAAGACCGTCGTTCGTCTGATTAAAGATGTTCAGGGTATGGCCGCCATCAGTGAACTCCTTAACCCGGCCAGAACCCAGGTGCTGGATCAGAGTCAGGACCAGCTGGAAAAAGTCCGCAAGATGCTGGTTTCTATTATTGACGATGTTCGGGTAGCACTGCTCAAGCTGGCAGAGCGTACCTGTGCCATCAGAGCTTTGAGAGATGCTGATAAAGACAAGCGCCGTCGGGTGGCCCGTGAGGTTTTTGAAATCTATGCCCCCCTGGCTCACCGCCTGGGTATCGGTTATATCAAGTGGGAGCTGGAAGATCTTTCCTTCCGCTATCTGAATCCTCAGGATTACAAACGTATTGCCCGCCTGCTGGATGAGAAAAGAACCGATCGCCAGCAATATATTGACCATGTTGTCGATCAACTCAGGCAAGCGCTGGGTGAAGCTCAGATAGAAGCCAATGTTTATGGTCGCGCGAAACATATCTACAGCATCTGGCGAAAAATGAAACGCAAGGGGCTGGACTTCAGGGACCTTTATGACATTCGTGCTTTTCGGGTGATTACCAGAGAGGTCAGGGATTGCTACGCGGCTCTGGGTGTTGTGCACTCTCTGTTTAATCATATCCCTCAGGAATTCGATGATTACATCGCAACGCCCAAGGAGAATGGTTATCGCTCCCTGCACACAGCGGTCTTTGGACCGGAAGGCAAAACGCTTGAGGTACAGATTCGAACCGAAGCGATGCATGAAGAAGCTGAGCTGGGTGTTTGTGCCCACTGGAAGTACAAGGGCACCGACGTTAATACCAAAAGTGACAGTTATGAAGAAAAGCTCAACTGGCTGCGTAATGTCATGGAGTGGCATGAAGAGTTGGGTGATCTGGGAGGCATCGCTGAAGAGTGGCGTTCTGATGTCGAGCCGGATCGTATTTATGTGTTCACAAAAGCAGGTCATGTAGTGGATCTGTCTCTGGGTGCTACGCCCATTGATTTTGCTTTCAGAATTCATTCAGAAGTGGGTTTGAAGTGTCGCGGCGCTAAGGTGGGAGGCCGCATTGTGCCTCTGAATCACAATCTTAAAACCGGAGATCAGGTAGAAATTCTGACCGGACCCAATGTTCAACCCAGTCGTGACTGGCTCAACCCGGATCTCGGTTATGTCAATACCAATCGGGCAAGAGCCAAAATTACCAACTGGCTGAAAAAGCAGGATCGCGACTCCAATATTGTTGATGGCAGTAGTCAGCTCAATGCTGAACTCAAACGTCTGGCTCTGACGGGCGTTGATTTCAACGATCTCCTGCCTCAGACGCCCTTTAAGGAAATGGATGATATGTACGCAGCCATCGGAGCTGGCGATTATCGTGTCACCCAGGCCGTAGCCCTGGCTCAAAGAGAGCTGGAGCCGGAAGCAGAAAAAGAGTTTGAGATACGTACCCGGGCACCTCAGGAAAAAGTGTCAGACAGTACTATCACCATTGACGGGGTGGGTAATCTGATGACCCAGATGGCCGGCTGCTGTCAACCGGTGCCCGGTGATCCCATCATAGGCTATATCACGATCGGTCGTGGTGTCACCATTCACCGACAGGACTGCAATAACGCCCTGAATCTTCAGGAGCTGGAACCGGAAAGACTGATAGAGGTGAACTGGGGCTATTCTCCGGAATACATGTACCCGGTGGAAATTATCATCACCGCCTATGACCGCTCAGGGCTGCTGCGCGATATTACCATTGTTCTGGCTAATGAGCGTGTCAATGTTCTCTCAGTACAGACGCGAACCAGCAAGGAAGACAACATTGCCAATATGTTGTTGACGGTTGAAGTTCAGAGTCTGCAGCAACTGAGTAAAGTCCTGGCTAAAGTCAATCAGCTGCCCAACGTGGTCGAAGTTGCGCGTTATCGCAAGGAAGGCAGATGAGTCAGAGTAGCCTGGAGGATATGCTGTATCTTATGAGCAGGCTTCGGGACCCCGAAGCTGGTTGCCCCTGGGATCTGGAGCAGAACTTTACGACTATAGCCCCCTATACACTGGAAGAGACCTGTGAAGTTCTGGAGGCCATTGCCAGCGAGGATTTTGAAAACCTTCGTGAAGAACTCGGTGATTTGCTGTTTCAGGTAGTGTTTCATTCAAGAATGGCAGAAGAGGCCGGGCTCTTTGATTTTCATCAGGTCGCTGCTGGTCTGGTGGAGAAAATGGTGCGTCGTCATCCCCATGTTTTCCCTGACGGAACCCTGGAATCCAGAATGTCGCCGAATGATGACACCACTTCCGATCAAGTCGTTGAAAGTTGGCAGGCGATCAAGCAGAAAGAGAAACTGGCAAGGGGGGAGAAGACTTCAGAGTCGGCCATGCCGTCAAAATTACCGGCTGCTTTACCCTCGTTAACAAGAGCGTTCAAACTGCAAAAAGCGGCTGCAAAGGTCGGTTTTGACTGGCCAGAAGTCGAACCCGTGTTTGACAAGATTCAGGAAGAAATGGAAGAAATACGTGAAGCTGTGCGAGAACAGCAGGGCAATGATCGGATTGCAGAAGAAATAGGTGATCTGATGTTTGCCTGTGTCAATCTTGCGCGTCATCTTTCAGTGGATGCGGAGTTGTCATTGCGCAAAGCCAGTGACAAGTTTGAGAAGCGTTTTCGAACCATGGAATTAAGGGCTGCTGAAGAAGGCCATGAGTTTCATCAGTTAACACTGGAAGAAATGGAAGCGTACTGGCAGCTGGGAAAAGTTCGTTAGTGGGCTTTTTTGACCCTTTGCAGAAATAACATTGACATTTTTCCACCCTGGCCCCATGAAAGGCACGACATTGAAAAAATAGCAGAGCAAGATGCTTGACTCTTTACATAATGCGCGGAGTGATAGACCTGATTAGAAAAAAAACGAACATGTTTGAACATTGGTTGACTTAAATCAATGGTTTTGCGTTGATGAGTTTTGTTGTTGTTTGAAATAATCTGCCCGCTGTCGGGGCTGCTAAAAATAAACAAGTTTTTATAAGGCCTCGCAATTAATATCTTGAATGTATACCTACGTGGGCGGAGCTCATTTTTATGCGAAAATCTTTCTTTGGTGAATGTCTGGCTGAGTTTATCGGCGTTGGCCTTCTGATTTTCTTCGGTGTTGGCTGTGTTGCCGCATTGGTACTGGCGGGCGCGGATTTTGGTCAGCTGGAAATTTCTATTGTCTGGGGGCTGGGCGTCTCTATGGCGATATACGTAACCGGTGGTGTTTCCGGCGCTCATCTGAACCCGGCAGTCACTTTGGCATTGACTGTGTTTAAAGGTTTCGAAAAGCACAAGGTTGTGCCTTACATCCTTGCCCAGATTTTGGGTGCTTTCTGTTCCGCTGCATTGGTTTATTTTCTTTATAGTAATCTGTTTGCCGATTTTGAACTGTCTCAAGGTATCGTCCGTGGTTCCGAAGAGAGCCTGGCCACAGCGGGTATCTTTTCCACCTATGCGCACAGTGCCCTGAGCAATATGCAGGCATTTGCTGTGGAGTTTGTGATTACTGCAGTGCTGATGGGGGTTATTCTGGCTATTGGTGATAACAACAATGGTGACTCCAATGGTGCGCTGTCTGCCCTCCTGATCGGTTTGCTGATTGCAACCATTGGTTCTGCTTTTGGCCCACTGACTGGTTTTGCCATGAACCCTGCCCGGGATTTTGGTCCCAAGCTGTTCACCTATATGGCAGGTTGGGGTGAAGTGGCTCTGACCGGCGCTCGAGCCAATCCCTATTTTTGGGTACCAATAGTGGCTCCGATCGGCGGCGCAATGGCTGGCGCATGGATTTACATTAACCTGTTAGGCAAACAATTAGAGCCCGAGACAACATCGAGCCAATTAGAGATAAAAACCACATAACACAGTAAAACCCGTTACGCACCCTGTTACATAGAAAGCGCGGTCTTTTTCACTGTTTTGTATAACAGGCTTAACTGGGTGCACTGCTGATATCAGCCCAGAGCTGAATGATAAAGAAGATTGATTATGACGACTGAGAAGAAATACGTTGTTTCATTAGACCAGGGTACTACAAGCTCCCGAGCCATTATCTTTAATCACGACGGTGACATGGTGGGAACTTCACAGCGTGAATTTACCCAGCACTACCCACAGGCGGGTTGGGTTGAGCACGACCCGATGGAAATCTGGGCGACCCAAAGTTCTGTGCTGACGGAAGTTCTGGCTAAAACAGGTATTCGTTCTGACGAAATCGCTGCTCTGGGTATCACCAATCAGCGTGAAACCACTGTCGTTTGGGATAAGAACACTGGCCGCCCTGTTTATAACGCCATTGTATGGCAGTGTCGTCGTACAACCGAAATCTGCGAGCAGCTGAAGAAAGAAGGTCTGGAAAACTATATCCGGGAAACCACCGGTCTGGTTCTGGATGCTTATTTTTCGGCAACGAAAATCAAGTGGATTCTGGACAATGTAGAAGGTGCTCGTGAAAAAGCTGAAAACGGCGATCTGCTGTTCGGTACTATCGATACCTGGCTGACCTGGAAGCTGACCGAAGGTCGTGCCCATGTCACCGATTATTCTAATGCTTCGCGCACCATGCTGTACGATATCAATAGACTGGACTGGGACGAAAACCTGCTGAAGGCTATGGGAATTCCTTCCTCTATGTTACCGGAAGTGAAATCCAGCTCTGAAATTTATGGCCAGACTAACATTGGTGGAAAAGGCGGTACCCGCATTCCTGTAGCCGGTATTGCGGGGGATCAGCAGGCGGCTCTGTTCGGCCAGATGTGTCATGAAAAAGGTATGGCCAAGAATACCTATGGCACAGGATGCTTCCTGCTGATGAATACGGGGAGTGAGCTGGTCAAATCAGAAAACGGTTTACTGACCACCATAGCTTTCGGTATTGATGGCAAAGTGCAATACGCTCTGGAAGGTGCCGTATTTATGGGTGGTGCTTCAGTTCAGTGGCTTCGTGATGAACTGGGACTGATCCGTGATGCTGCCGACACGGAATATTTTGCCAATAAAGTCGACGACACTAACGGTGTTTATGTTGTGCCTGCTTTTGTAGGTCTGGGTGCCCCTTACTGGGATCCCTACGCGCGTGGTGCGATCTTTGGCCTGACCCGGGGAGCTAACCGTAACCACATAGTTCGTGCAACACTGGAAGCCATTGCTTATCAGTCCCGTGATCTGATTGACGCAATGGAACAGGATTCCGGAATTGAAATGAAACAGTTGCGCGTCGACGGTGGTGCGGTAGCCAATAACTTTTTGATGCAGTTCCAGTCTGACATTCTCGACACTGAAGTGGTTCGCCCGACAGTTGTAGAATCCACTGCCGCAGGTTCGGCCTATCTTGCGGGCCTGGCCGTTGGTTTCTGGAAAAGCACTGATGAGTTAAAGGATAAGGTTTCCGTTGATCGAGTCTATGCTCCGTCGATGTCCGATGAAGATCGTCTGAAACTTTACGACGGTTGGAAGAAAGCGGTCGTTCGCAGTCAGTCATGGGAAAATCAGGAGTGATGTAAATTTCCTGATACTATTGCAAATGAGCCTGCTCAGGCAGGCTCGCGATTGCAATGGGGGTTATTTACTCTGCGCTCTGAGTCTTGACTGAGTTCGGTTTCTGGTTCATTGGAGATGACTTTTTACGCAAGCCATCAAAGGTGAAAATAATCAGGGCCAGCCAGATCAGACCAAAGGTGATTAATTGAGCCTGAGTCACCTGTTCTTTGTAGACGAACAGTCCAACCAAAAAAGAAATGGATGGACCAAGATACTGCAGGATACCGATTGTGGTTAATGTCAGCTTTTTGGCCGCCGTGATAAACAAAACCAGAGGGACGGTGGTCACCAATCCGGCCAGAGACAACAGTAGACTGGTGTGAGGGTCCGAGAAACGGAAACTGTGGTTGCCACTTTTGTAGAGCCAGAAAAAATATCCCAGAGTCACTGGCAGCAGAATCAGAGTTTCGAAAGCCAGGCCAGGTACAGCCTCCACCTGAGTCTTTTTCCTGACCAGTCCGTACAAGCCAAAACACATAGCCAGGGCAAAAGCAACCCAGGGCACAATACCTAACATCAGTATCTGATAGATGACAGCGACAGTAGCCAGGAGGATAGCAATCTGTTTGAGCGGTGACAGTTTTTCATTCAAAAACAGATAGCCCAGAAGAACATTAAACAGTGGGTTGATGTAATAACCGAGACTGGTTTCAAGAATCCTGTCATTGGTCACACCCCAGATAAAGATCAACCAGTTTGCACCAACGAGAATAGCGGATAGTGTCAGTGTTCCCGACAGTTTGATACTGGAGAAAATCTGCTTTAGCTCTGAAATCGTACCTGTTATTTTCAGTAGGGCCAGCAGCAATAAAGCTGACCAGAATACGCGGTGTCCCAATACTTCCAGCGGAGGTGCGTGTTCCAGAGCTTTGAAATAAATGGGTACCAGCCCCCAGATGGTAAAGGCCATTATACCCAATGCAAAGCCAGAGAAATCTCGTTGTTCGGACACTCTTTTTCCTTAAATGGTTACTTCTAATTACGCAGTTATGGTGACGAGCATGGTGTTCTGTTTTTCACGAAGGGACATTGTGCCTGAACATTTGTTTCGAGTTAACCCACTTCTCTATTGATAAGCACGCATTGAGAAAAAAGCCCTTAAGCCGATGACTTTACTGATGGATGAGTAAAGGATGCAAAGGCTGCGATGCGATGGATTACCGGTTTTACGATAGTTCTGTTGAGTCTGTTTACTCAGGCCGAAGTGCGGTTACCTGTTTATCGTGTAGCGATCATCGATCGCTTTTTCCCTCCGGCCGAAGGTTTTAAAAATGATGAAGAGCGAGTTCTCCATGGTTGGCTGTATGGCATGATGGACTTAGACGACGATGAACGTCGGGAGCCTTTTTATCATGGTGATGTGGTTCGGATGATAGCGTCTCACCCTCAGATTACGTTTATCCAATACCCGATTCTGGATGGGAAAAAGCCCATGTCAGAAATCCTCGTCAACCTTCAGAATATTCTGGCTCGCTTCGAAAAACAGCCCGTTGATGCCGTTCTTCTTTCCTGGGAGTCTTCCACGTTGATCAGCACATTCAAAGCGCCACTTCAGTTGCAGCGGGCAGGAGAGTATAAGAAGAAAGTTAGGGAGATGGGGCAGGCGGATGAAGTCTGGAAAACCACTTACCAGATTATAATGGCTCTGGAGGCACTTACCACTCAGGGTATACAGGTCTATACCATAGCCGGTAATGGCGGGAGAGGAATGATCAATACCTTTTCTCTTGCGGATGATGTAGTCACGGTCGGCTCTGTGGAACCAGAGTTGCAACACTTTGTTGCTAATAATCCCTTTGTTGATACTTACGCCCGGGCTGCCTACGAAGTCATCCGTATTGATGATTCTGAAGGTAAGCCCGTTGGTTATGACCTCAATGGCGACCAGTGTGTAGATATTCCCTTAAATCGACTGACCGGCTATTCACGAAAAATGACAGAGTACCCTAAAAAATTCTGGCGATTGCTGACAGGTTCTTCATTTGCCGCTCCTGCTGCTCTCAAGGCGGCATTGTTTAACAGCCTGCCGCTAAGAGCCTGTCACTGACCTGCAAAACGTCATTCGTTGTCTTTTTTGATGGGGCTATTTTCCCTGCTGACTGACTTTTGGACAGCGGCAAGAATGCCTCTGAGCATATTCAGTTCTTTGGCTTCAGGCCTGGCCCGGTTATACAGACGACGAAGGCGGGTCATTACCAGACCAGGGTGCTGTTTGATAATAAAGTTGATGTTGTTGAGTGTCTCTTCCAGGTGCTCGTAGAAATATTCAAGCTCACGGGCCAGTGGATATTCTTCTGCTTCGTCGCCTGAGAAATCCGGCTGGCTCTTGCGCAATTCTGCCTTGCGAATGTCGTAGCAGAGAATCTGAATGGCAGAAGCCACGTTGAGCACAGGGTATTCAGGGTTAGCATCAATGGAGACATGATAATGACATTTCTCCAGCTCTTGATTGGTGAGTCCCATAGTCTCCTGACCAAAAACCAGTGCCACCGGATTTCGGGGCGCTTCAGCAACCAGCTTGTCGGCACAAACTTCAGCCGTCAGCATGGGGCGGTTAAAGGTATGGTTGCGGGTGCGGGCACTGGTTCCTATTACCATTGAGCAGTCAGCAATTGCTTCATCCAGGGTCTGAAATACTCTGGCAGCCGCCAGAACGTTCTGGGCTCCTGCTGCCATGGATTCGGCATCCGGATCCGGGAATCGTTGCGGGGAGACCAGGCAAAGATTTGAGAGTCCCATGGTTTTCATGGCCCTGGCGGCGGAGCCAATGTTTCCGGGATGAAAGGTATTGATCAGAATAATGCGAATGTTAGACAGCATCGTAACCCGAATTAGCACTGAGAAGAGGGGTTAAAAGCAGGTCATTATACGTTGAGTCGTTTTAACTTACGACCGGTTGGGTGAAACCGGATTGAATTATTGCCATTCCATCTGAAGAGTGACGGTAATTTACTGTTGCCTGACTGTATAACCACCCGAGTTCAGATAGAATAGTCTTCTTTTCCCCCTCAGGTTGTGTCCTCTGCTATGAGTCGTATTACGGAGAAGCAGGCTTATAAATGGTTGATTGGCCAGCTCAGTCCTACCCGGAACTGGTTGCTGGTAGCCATCATACTGGGCTTGATCAATGGTCTGTTGTTTCTGGCTCAGGCTGGGTTGCTGGCGAAAATTATTCATCAGATCGTAATGGAAGGCGCAGTCAGGGAGTCTTTGATCCATGACCTGATTCTGACGGCTATGATTATCCTGCTTCGGGCACTCTGTCATTGGGGCAGGGAGATCACCGGGTTCAGAGCCGGGTTGATCGTCAAGGAGACTATTCGAGGAGCTATTCTCAATAAGCTGAAAGCTCTTGGCCCTCTTGTCATTGCAGAGCAGCCAGCTGGTAGCTGGTCGACCATGGTGGTAGAGCAGGTGGAAGAGTTACAGGACTTTGTTGCCCGTTACATTCCGCAAATGGCTCTGGCAGTTCTGGTTCCGCTGGTCATACTCATCGTGGCCTTTCCAGTGAACTGGACTGCCGGTCTGATTTTCCTGGGAACAGCCCCTTTGATTCCTGTATTTATGGCCTTGGTCGGGATGAAGGCAGCCGAAGCGAATCGACGGAATTTCCGGGCCTTGGACCGACTGGGTGGTTTTTTCCTTGATCGTTTGCAGGGCATGGAAACGCTGAGGTTATTTCAGCGGACCTATCATGAGCACCAGTCGCTGAAATCGGCCAGTGAAGACTTTCGACACAAAACCATGCAGGTACTGCGACTGGCCTTTCTGTCTTCTACGGTGCTGGAGTTTTTTGCTTCTGTTTCCATTGCTATTCTCGCCGTCTATCTGGGAATGAGCTTTCTGGGCTATCTGAATTTTGGCAGTTATGGTGCCGGGGTCACGCTCTATACCGGCTTGTTTCTGCTGTTGCTGGCGCCTGAGTTCTATCAGCCATTGCGTGATCTGGGAACGCACTATCACGCCAAGTCAAAAGCGGTGGGTGCAGCAGAATTGATCCTTGAGCTGCTAGAGCGCAAAGAGTCCGGGATGCATCAGGGCAGCAATTCAATGGCTATGGACGTGCCGGTTTCACTCAGTGCTGATTGTCTGATGGTTCAGGGCAGTGCCGGTGGCAGAGCTTTGCTCAGGGATGTTTCTTTTGATATTGCAGCTGGCGAGCGAGTGGCCATCATTGGCCCCAGCGGGGCAGGTAAGTCGACCCTGGTAAATACCCTCATGGGGTTCTGGAACTACCAGGGTAAAATCAGAGCCGCAGGTGAAGACCTCTCCAGCCTGTCAATGGATGACTGGCGCAAAAGAATTGCCTGGCTGGGCCAACAGCCCCTGATTATTCATGGCACGGTCTATGAAAATGTTTCATTTGGTCGGGATCTGGATGAATCTCAGGTCAATCGGGCTCTGGCAAAGGCTCAGGCTATGGAGATTGTTGAACAGCTACCGGAAGGGCTGAACAGTCTGCTGCAAGAACAGGGAGGCAATCTTTCCGTAGGGCAGGCACAGCGGATAGCTTTGGCAAGAGCTATAGCCGAGCCGGTAAAACTGTTAATTCTCGATGAGCCAACGGCCAGCCTGGATGCCTACAATGAGCGTCTTGTCCTGGATGCTCTGGAAGCCATCGATCCGCAATGCACTGTCATTACTGTCACCCACCGACTCAAGCAGATAGATTCGATGGACAGAGTGTTGATGTTTGAAAACGGGGAGTTGGTCGCTGATGGTGAACCCGGTGTCCTCAGGCAACAGTCTGCGGTGGTGCAAGCTTTTGTGGCCGGTTTAGCAGGGAGTCTGGATGATGAGTGAGTTGTTGCCTTATTTAAAGCTTTATCGCAGGCACTGGGGGGCACTGTCTGTGGGTATGTTTTTGGCTTTGGCAACCTTGTTGTTCAGTCTTGGGTTGCTGGCACTGTCAGGCTGGTTTATCACGGCAACAGCTTTGGCTGGTCTGACGGTCGTGACCGCTCAGAGATTTGATTTCTTCTCTCCCGGTGCCGGGGTCAGAGGTTTTTCAATCGGTCGTACCGCTGCCCGTTACTTTGAACGTTTGGTGAGTCACGATGCGACCTTCAAACTGTTGGCCTGGTTAAGAAGCTGGTTTTTCGAAAAACTGCTCCCACTTTCTCTGACTCAGTTGAAACGTTATCGTAAGGCTGAATTGCTGAACCGCCTTGTGGCGGACGTTGATGCCCTGGATCAGCTGTATCTGAGACTGTTCAGTCCGGTTATTGCTGCGGTGCTGGTTGTGATTCTGCTTTCTCTTGGGCTGAGCTTTTTTAGCCCTGTTCTGGCTCAGGGGGCGCTGCTGCTGATGGGAGTCTGGTTGATCGTTCTGCCGGTGATGTTCTACCGTCTGGGTTTCAGGAGTGGCCGGGCACAGGGCAAACTTCTGGGGGAGCTGAGACAGAAAGCCCTGGATTATCTGCAGGGCATGGCCGAATCCAGAATTTATGGATCAGAAGTCCGGATGAGGGAGCGTATCGATGTTACTGGGCAAAATTTGAGTTATATCCAGAGAAAAATGTCAAGGCTGGAGGGGCTAGGTGGTGCGTTGATGGTGGCTGGGGCTGGTATTTCAGCGGTCATAATGCTCTATCTTGCTGCAGGGGAATACCAGCAAGGCGTTATTTCCGGACCAGTGATGGTTATGTCCGTCTTTGCAGTACTGGCAGGCTTTGAGGCGTTGATGCCTCTGCCGGGTGCTTTCCAGTTTCTCGGTAACACTCAACTGGCCGCTGCGAGGCTGACAGAGATCCTTGAAGAAGAAGCTATTGAGTTTGGTGATCAAACCATTCCGGATGCCTTCAAGGGTCATATCATTTTTCGGGATCTGTGTTTCCAATACCCCGCAGCTGCGGGAATTTCGGCAGCGGGGCCGATGATTCTGGAGGGCATCAGTCTTGATGTTCCGGCAGGTCAGCACTTGGCGTTACTGGGTAAAACGGGCTGTGGTAAATCGACACTGATCCGTATCCTGACCCGGCAGCTACCGGGTTTTGAGGGCAGTATCGAGCTGGGCGGCATTGCTATTAATGAATATTCCGAGGCTTCACTTTATCAATTATTAACGGTGATTCCCCAGCAAACCCATGTGTTCAGTACGACGCTGAGGCAAAATCTGAAAATGGCCCGACCCGAAGCGCAAGACAGTGAGCTACTGGAAACTGTCAAAGTGGTAGGCCTGGATCGTCTTGCGGCGGCTGAGGGTGAACAGAACCTGCTGGATCTATGGTTGGGACAGGCTGGGATCGCTCTCTCCGGTGGTGAGCAGCGCAGGCTCGCAATAGCCCGGGCACTCTTGAAAAAGGGTGAAGTGTTGATTATGGATGAAGCCAGTGAAGGTCTGGACCCGGTCAGTGAGGATCATTTGATGAACCTGATTCTGGACGCATACCGGGATAAAACCGTCATTATGATTACTCATAAGAAGGCCATGCTGGAGCGCATGGACCGAGTGATTCGAATGGATGGCGGACGTATTGTCTAGGAGGCTTATATGGTCCACAAATGTTATCGTCATGACGGTTTTTTTGGACGACCTTTCTCGTCCAGTTCGGTATCAAAGTCGACAAGACTGTCATCACTGCCTTGTCGCTCGCTCAGAAATTGAGCGGTCTCCTGCCTTTGACGGTCACTGATCACTTTTCTCAGCAGGTTCTGCTCGGATAGCTGATGACTTTCCGGGTGGGTCGCCAATTCATCCCGGCAGGCTTTCAGGAGTTCGATCTGTTCACTGGGGGTATAGTTGCCAATAAAACTGTCCAGATACATATCGGCTGATTCCTCATCATGATCGAGATTGAGAAGTTTTTCGTTATATTTCTCCTTTCTTTCAATCTCATCCGGGGTATCTGTGGGCAATACGGTTAACAGGCTTTCCCTTTGACCAGCGGCTTCAGAGGGATGCAGCAGCTTAACTGCAATGCTCAGGCGCAGGGACATGCGGGCCGCATGATTGCGATTAAGGCCCAGGCTGGCAAATTGCTCCATCTGCCAGGGGATAAGCTCTGCCTCCAGAAAGTGTTCCGGGAAAGGTTGATCGTTTTCAATGCACCAGAGAGCAAAACTGTACGGGTCTTTTTGCCAGAGTTCCCGGGCGAGGCGGGTGCGCTCAACAAGCTCCTGTTGAGGAATGTTGGCAGGAAAAAAATTCTGGTCAACCAGTCCAGCCCCGGCAACACTTCGAGCCCACCGGCATTCGCGAATTTCCCGTTCATTGATCTTTTTATTACTGAGCCAGCCCCGGCCCCTGAGTATATCGGCCAGCTTAAGACCGAAACCCTTTACTTTTCTGACCACACGCCTTCCGAGCCAGAGAGGCTTATTCGCAGATGTCTGCTGGCTTGTGGGAATGTCCTGAAGAAGGTCCTGGCGAAGTATATTGAGGCAGTTTTCAACGCTGCTGGTCATGATTAAGTCCCTGTAGAGCTGTCCTTATTGTGTTTTGAAAGAAGACACTCTCAGTATAGAAGGCTACCCATGACGGCTTATGACAGCTTGTCATGCAGGTAGTGATCAATTTTATCAGTCATGGGTCACCCTGTGGCGGATCAATTTATTCAAAGTTTAATCGCAGTGGGGAGAACTGATCTGGCAAAATTTCCGGAACCATCGTTGTCTAACACAATATCGATTTTCTGTTCACCCAGTTCACCATGCAGATCAGCGAGAATATTGAGTTTATCTACAATGCCCAGTGTTTGTGAAGTTACCAGCAGATCAATATCGCCGCCTTTCTTACCGCTGTCAGCACGCGAACCAAACAATAGAATCACTGACTTTGCATCGTAACCTTGAATGACCTTTTTGATGATCTGTTGTTCCTGTTCAGTCAATCTCATAATGATTATCCGGATGATTTTCGGGGAAAATCATATCGTTTCACAGGTGCCAGAAAAAGCTCTCGACGGGTCTTGCATTATTTTTGTGTTTACTTGCTGCCTGTAAAAGAGATGTGTTGTTCCAGGGGTATGATAAAGATTCAGGCAACCAGCCACCCGGTATTCACTCAGAATTCCGGGCGCTATGGGTTCACAGTTTTTTTGAAAAGAAAAGACTGTTGGGGTCTTCGTGATAATCTCCAAAAGGTGCACAGGGCTCGAAACCAAAGCGTTCATAAAGCTCACAGGCCGGTTTGAAGTGATTCATGGAGCCTGTTTCCAGGTACACGGTCTTATATTGTCTTCGTTCTGCCTCACTGAGAATATTTTTTAAGAGGGCGGAAGCTACACCTCTCCTGAGAAAGCCAGATGAGGTTTTCATGGATTTGATTTCGCCTTCAGAGGGCGAGAGGGCTTTTAATGCACCACAACCTGCCAGGTTGCGGTTTATCCAGGCGGACCAGAAGGTTATGTCTTGCGAACGCAACCTCTCAATATCGAGGGCATGAACGCTTTCTGCCGGTGAGTGACTATACATATCATCCAGGTGGTCTTGGAGCAGATGGGCAATTTCCTGACCCTGTAGGTCGTCTAGTTTTATTTCCATAAATTATTCTTTTACTGCTGAATGGTTATTTAATCTGCAAAGCTGATGCTGTGATCCGCTGGCTGCCGGGTGAGCATCACGATCTTGACTAGTTTCGGTGGCTCATCGTGAATGACTCCGGTTCAGAACATAATACTTTACCGTATCCATGTCCTCTTTTACTTTTTCAAGAATTTCCGAAGTGGACCGAAAACCGAGCCTTAAAAGAACCTGTTGGGACTTTATGTTCCTGGTCAGTGCCCTGGCCCGGATCTGGCTGAGTGGTAACTGTTCAAAGGCGTGGTTTAGCAGTGCTTGTCCGGCTTCTGAGCAATACCCTTGCCCCCAGAAGGGTAGACCCAGCCAGTAACCTAATTTAGCCTCGGTATGAGTTGCGTTATTCAATCCGATGGCTCCGATCAGTGTACTTGATGATTTCAATTTGATGGCATACACAAAAGCGCTGTTTGTTTCTCTCAGGCATTCTTGATCTTTAATCCATTTTTCTGCCAGTCCGTCCGGGTAGGGGTGGGGAATATTTTCGGTCAGTCTGGCTACCTGCTCCTCTCCAGCCAGTGTCTGTACCTGGTCAGCATCCTGCTGAGTGAAGGCTCTGAGGATTAACCGGTCTGTGGCAATTGTTTTTTCCATAATGTCAGACTCTTGTTGTTTCTTCCTGTTTGATATCCTGCCATGGATTTAAACAAAAATCCCTGTTTTGGGGCTTATTGAGATAATGTTAAAGTCACTGACATGGCTTGGCCTTTAACACTTTCATCAAAAGCACTCAACAATATCGTCGATTGAAGAGTGCTTCAGGATCACAACGGTTTTTTATAATAAATGACTGATTGATCTATAGGGCTCAGTACTGTAAATGAATGCTCTCTGATCATCTGACAAGGACCTTGTTCCTTTTTTGATTTGTCCTATGAGTGATCTTGACGAGGCTGACGTTCGATCAAAGCCTTTCTCCAGTCTCTTACTGGCCAGGTTTTTTATGGCATCTATAACCGTCTTATAAAGTGGCTCCGTCATATAGTGAAGGCCTTTACTGCTGTGAAAGGGGTCTTCGCCGCCACCGGCACCACCACTGGCACCCGAGTTTTTACCATTTTTGCTACTTTTTCCATTGCGTCCATGGCTACCACCTTTCTGGCCATTTCCATTTTTCTTGCTTTTGGCGCCAGCTTTTCCGTTACTGCCTCTTGAGTTACCTTTTTTAGTTGCCTGTCGGATTTTGCTGACAGGGGCTGTGAAGTCAGGTCCTCCCATATATAAGCCAGTGCATGCGGGAAGACCTATATCTGAAAAGCCAACACCTGAAACGTCGCCAGTAATCAATGCGCCAAAAAGGGCAAGACCTGAATGGAAACAGCCACTGATGGTGGGTTTGAGTTGAGAGCGATCGATGATGAAACCATTTTCAATAATCACATCGCCCGGCAGTTCCAAAAGAACTTCCTCTTCATAGCCCGGAGCTGCCATTAAGGTGGGTTCTTTCCGTGTTAAGCCATCAGAATAACCATCATTGCTAGCACTGGGAGAATACATTGGATAATATTTGACTGTATGCGAGGTGGGTTCTATGTTGTCGAATGAAATAAATGACACATCTACTTCTTTGTGATTTTGACGGTCGCGGGCTATGGAGCCTCCCGAGTCAGAAACCGGAGATGGTTTCAAAACAATCGGGAGTCTGGCATCTACAAGAGAAACCTTCCTGTTGAGCTCGCTTAATGGAAGAACAGTGATGTTGCATTTATTATCAATCCACTCGCCATAGGCTCCTCCACGACTGGAGGGTGAGTTAGCCAAATTGAAACGCTCTCCATACTCTTCACACAATGTGTCCTTTGGTAATCCATAGGTGCTCGTCGACAGAGATATCGAAACAGCCAGAAGAAAAGACGGAGTTAAAGTTTTTGAGAAAGAAGGAAATGTTTTATTCAACGAAAACCTCACAGTTTATAGTACAGTTTTATCATTAGTTGTGAAGTATTCAAACTAGTTTAAAAAAAGAAAAACGTTTGAGTTTTTTTTGTAAGCATAAGCAACTGGTTAGGTACTTAATGTATAGGTGTTTTTAACTGCCTTTGTGGGAGTATAAACAGATGGAAGCAGCTTAAGCGGATGTCAGTTTGACTGCTTCACACTAAAAAATACATAAACACTAATGCGTGTCACTCTCATAATTTGAGCCATCTCTATTATTATATCTTGGGAGTGCACAATTACATGCTCCACTACAATCACAGGGATCAAAGAATCTAAGTTCCGCCCAAGAGAGAATCAGGGGAGGTTGGTTGACTAAAGCATCATAATTATTAATAACAAACGACAGGGTATAATAATTAGAGCTAACCGAAATCGCTAATACCTGAAGGTCATTGGTGAGTGATCTCTTGAGGTGGTATCGCAGGACGGTTCCGTCATCAAAGTATAATGATACAAAATCTGTTGGTTTCAGGGTGTCATCATCTTCACTCTCGTTTTCACTGTCTCGCTCTTGCACAAGAACCTCAGCAGGTCTGGCGGTATTGAATAACCCGGGTATTATAAATTCATGCGTCAGGTAGGTCTCCGAGTTTAGATATCCTGTTATCCATTTTTGTGTTTCCGGATTGCGCAGGAAAAGGTCAAATATATGGATATCATCGTCTATAACTTCTGTGTTTGATGACGAAAGCGTTTCATAATGACTGGTCATAGTTATATGAGCCATAGAGCGACTATCGATCGTGACATGTTCAGGCAAATGGTCTGGTGTTGCTGTTTCCAGCTCTCTCAGTTTTGCTTCCTGCTCCAGAATGTCTTGATTAATTATCTTGCTACTCAAAAAACAGGGAAGACAGAAAATGCAACATAATAATTGGGCAATAGATCCTGTTTTGGTTGTTGTTTGACCTCTTAGTGTGTAACGAGTATGAAAGCTGTGTTGAAGGTCATGGCTGCCATTTCCTAATAAGCCATGAAAAAAATCGGGCACATTAATGGTCGGATCATGCGGGTAAAATTCTATATTGGTGTCAGAGAGCAGATCGTAAATAACAAAATGATCTCCGGAAATACCACTCAAATAGTTAGTGAGGGCATCCCAATAGCCTTCTCTTGTGGCTTCGCTATGACCGGAGTGAGTGGATGATGTGACTTTACCATTGAGTACAAGTTGACCCAGATGCTCCAACTTCCATCTGAAGTGCAAGTCTTCTGCATTTGAATAAGACGATAGCAAGTAAAGAAAGAATAAAATTATTACACTGACGTTTGTTTTCATTGTTAACTACCTGTTGCTCAGAGGTAAAACGATTATGCTTGAGAAATGTGAACGGGTGGAAACAGCTTAACCTGATGTTCATTACAGTTTCGTATTGAGTTTGCCATCCATATCTTGCGATTCCTGGGTGCCCAGCGGCACTATCACTTCTGCATGATTGAGCATGTCCTGGCCATTATCACCTATGGTTTCACGCTGATAATTTGAATTATGGGTATCATTATTTCTTGAAGTTGCACAATTACATGCCCCATGATGATGACAGGCTTGTTGTAATGGTAACTGTATTGGTAGCTCGGTGTAATGTGGCGGAGGCTGGTTTGCTATAACATCATAATTATCAATAACGAGTGTCAGAGTGTAACCAGCAGAACTAATAACAATTGCCAGTACCTCAATTTGATTGTTGGATAACCTGTTAAGGTGATATTGCACTCTAGTACCGGTCAGAAAGTTTAATGATAAAAAATGTGACGCTTGCAAGTTTTCACTGCCTTGCTCTTGCACGAGAACTGTAGCTGGTATAGCAGTTCGGATTAATCCGGGAATTATCAATTCCAATACATGGTTGGTCGTTGAATCCAGATGCCCTATAATCCATCGTTGAGTTTCCGGAGTATTCAGGAAAAGGTCAAATATACGGGTGTTATCATTTATGGCTTCTGTGTTTGACGATAAAAACTGTTGATAATTATTGGTCACAGCTGTATGAGATAGAGAGCGGCTGTCAATAGTTACATGCTCTGGCAAATGTTCTGGTGTGGCTGCTTCCAGCGCTCTTACTTTTTCGTCCAACAAGTCTTGATAATCCCCATTGCCAGCCACAAAAAAACAAGGACAGAATAAACAGAATATAAGTTCAGTAATCATGGATTTCCTGGTTTCAATTTGACCTCTTAGTGTGTAACGAGTGTGGAAGCTATGTTGAAGGTTATGAAGGCCATTTCCTAGCAACTCATAAAAAAAAACGGGTACATTATTTCCAGAGTTCTGCTGATTAAACTCTATATTGATCGAAGAAAGCAGTTCATAAATGAGAATGTAATCCCCGGATAGATCACTAAAACCTTTGGTGGGATCATCCCAGTAACATTCTCTTGTAGGCCCGCTATGACTAGAATGAGTGGATGATGTGGCTGTGCCGTTGAGTACTAATCTACCCAAATGCTCCAACTTCCATTTAAAGTGCAAGGCATCTGAGTTTGAATAAGATGATAACAAGATAAGACAGAATAAAATCATTAATTTGGCGCTTTCTTTCACTGTTAAATACCTGTTTTTTCACTCATATCGAATTTTAGAAATCAGAGGTGAAAGGTAGCACAAAACTTTCATATAACAATTTCATGAAGCTTGTAATAACTATTAGACGTCCTTGTACAACTCTAAAAAAACGTATAGAGTTTTTTGTCAACCTGATATGTGGGTGTTTTTACCTGTCTTCGTGAATGTAGTCGGCTTCGGGTAATCCTATTCTCGACCGCTTCAAGATGATAAAGCCTGAGAAATATACAGGAGAATAAGTAGTTTAATCTGATGTTCACTTCAACTGCTCCAGACCTGAAATTACATGACCAATAATGCTGTCACTCTGATAATCTGAGTCTTCTGTGCCCTGTGATTCATCTGTATCATTTTTTCTTTGGTTGGAACAATTACATGCTCCTCGGCAATGACAGGTGTTTGCTGGTGCTACTTCTGCCTGGTTAGAATACGCAGGAGGCTGGTTGGCTGAAATATCATAGTTATCAATAGCGAATGTCAGGGTGTAAAGATGAGAGCTAACTACAATTGCTAATACCTGTATATCATTATTGGATAATTTCTTAATGTGGTATTGCACTCTGGCTTCGTTAGGAAAATATATTGATACAAAATGTGAGGGTTGCAGGCTTACATTGTTATCTCCACTGGTTTGATGCTGCACAAAAATCATAGCGGGTAAAGCTGTATTGAATAGCCCGGGTATTATCAGTTGTAACATCATTCCGTTTTTAAGATTTAGATGCGCTATTATCCATTTTTGTGTTTCCGGATTATTCAGGAAGAGATCAAATATATGGGTATCATCGTCTATAGCTTCTGTATTTGACAATAAAAACGTATGACGATCATTTGACACAGCTGTTTCAGATAATATTGAGCGGCTATGGATAGTTACATGATCTGGCAAATGGTTTGGTGTTGCTGCTTTCAACTCCTTCACTCTTTCTTGCTGAATTTGCGAATCTTGAGAAACCAGCTCAGCAGGCATGAAGCAGGGAGTGCAGAAAGTGGAATATAACAGTTCAGCAATTGAAGATGTCGTCTTTGGCGATTGACTTCTAAGTGTATAACAAGTCAGGGAGCTATGTTTAAGGCTATTGAAGCCATCTCCTAACAAACTGTAAAAGAACATTGGTATAATATTACAAGATTGAGTCTGATTGAATTCTATAGAGGTAACAGTAGTTACTTCATAAATGCAAAAATCATACCCTGAGCAATCAGTCTTCGATTGAGTAAGGTCTTCATAATTACATTCTGTTAAATCTTCTCTATGACCACAATGATGGGATGATGTGGCTGTACCACTTAGCAGCAACCTGTCGTTCAGCTCCAGATTCCAGTTAAAGTGTAAGTCTTTTGAGTTGGAATAAAATGATAGCGAGTAGAGAAAGAATACAATAATTAATCTGACGTCTATATTCATTACTAACTACCTATTTTTTACGAATATCAATTTCCAGACATTTGAAGCTTAGAATAGCTTAAACATTTGATATAACTTTTTTTATGAGTTCTTCTAGCGACCAATAGACGTCTTTGTATAAATGTAAATCTTCGGCGAGCTGCTAGTGGCGATCAGGTAGAAACTGACGTATTGTCTTGAGCGACAGCCTGGTATAAATAAGGGCGAGTATTCACTGATGTGGGGCAGTTTTGAAGCGAATTGACACAAAGATGGCACGATTCGACAAAAGCATCATAACAGAGTCACTGCTGGGATTCTGTTGCTGTTAATTTCGCTCAGTTGGCCAGGGTCATTTTACCATCTGAATGACTCTCAGGGGGCTGGGAAGCAGATTGTTGCCAACGTCCACTGCCCAACGGAGACGCTCATTTTCAGCCTCACAGACGAGTATGAGGAAAAAATATACGAGGATTCATAATGTTAATTCTATGAATCCGATTATCTGAATTATCAGTATCATTTGCCCTTGAATGGTCACAATTACATGCGCCGTTACAGTTACAGGTTTTTGGTAATGCCGCATAATGTGGGGGAGGTTGGTTAGCTGTAATATCATAATTATTAACTACGAGTGTGAGGGTATACCCCTCAGCGCTTACCACAATTGCTAGTACCTCAATCTCTATGTCGGAGACTCGATTAAGGTGATATTGTACTTTAATTCCATTGGTAAAATCTAATGATAAAAAATGTGATGGTTGCAGGCTTTCATCATTAGTTTCCCCGTTATTCTCTTGCACAAGAATTGCAGCAGGTGCTGCTGTATTGAATAACTCAGGTATTATCAGTTCTAACCTCTGGTTGGTTTTTGGGTTTAGATTCTCTATTAGCCAATGCTGTGTTTCCGGAGTATTCAGGAAAAGATCAAATATATGAGTCTTAGCGTCTGTAGCTTCTGTGCTTGATGATGAAAGCATCTTATGATGACTGTCCACAGCCCCATGATATAAAGCGCATTTATGAATAGTGATATGCTCTGGAAAATCGGCTGCTATTGCTGCTTCCAATGCTTTGATTCTGGCCAGCTCATTGTCAGATCCATGTGAGACTTTGGCTGAGCATTTCTTGAATCCCAGATAAAAAGGATGACAGAGCACGCAACAAAAGAGTTCAGCAAGGTTACTTGCTTTTGTTGTGTGACCTCTTAGTGTGTATTGAGTATTGAAACTATGGTCAAGACGATCATTGCCATTGCCTAATAAAGTATTAAAAAGCTTTGGCACAGTATAACCTGGATTATTTTGATCAAAATTCACAGTAGTAAAAGAGACTACGTCATAATAAATGGCAAAACTGTCCCCTGAACAAGAAACAGAAGGTGGAGTGGAAATATCCAGCTCTGATGGGTGATCATTCCAACCTGTTAAAGAATTGCTATGACTTACCTGATTGGTTGTTACTGTTTTACCACTTAGTAGCAAATTATTATGGTGTTCCAGCTTCCAATTGAGGTGTAAATCTTTTGAATGCGAATAAAATGGTAGCAATAATAGTAGAAAAAAAATAATTGATCTGACGTGCATTTTCATTGTCAATCACCTGTTTTTCATTAAAATCAACTTGCCGATGTAGGCAATTAAGGATAGCTCAAGTCATTGGTGAGATATTTTTTGAGGATTTTAATAATGGGTAAACATACAGGTATGTTTGAAAAACTTTGTGCCGGATTATAATGTTTTGGTTGCATGGTTTCGTTAACGATTTCAGTATTTTGTACTTTTATATGAATAAAGGCAGGTAGAGTTGTACTTAATAATTCAGGTATTATTAATTCTAAAGTCAGGGTATGGTTTGTTTAGCGTTCGGTTTGTACATGACTGGGTGGAATTGATAAATTGTAATAAGTACCTGGCCAGTTGGTTTCGCATATTCTGGCGAGTGGATTTTTTCATCCTTCAAGGCGCAACGATGGGCGCGTAGCCATAGCTACGCAACCAGAGTTGTAACGTAGAAGGATGGAAAAAGCCGCCGTCCAGAATATGCGAAACCAACTGGTTAGGTACTTAACAGGAATTCAGCTGTTAAACAACAGTCAGACCGGTTGAGTACTTATGGGTCTGACGGAGGTGAGTGATGATAAGAGTCAGCAGAATTAACCATGTGGGCATTCGGGTAAGCGATTTGCAGACGACCAGGAGCTTTTATCAGCAGCTCGGTTTCCAGTTTCTGGCAGGGCCTGTGGGGCCAGAGCCGGTTGCCATTATGGAGCACCCCTGTGGCGTCAACCTGAACTTCATCCTGAACGCAACGGTTCAGCCGCAAGAGAATATCCTGATGGATATTGACCAAAAGCACCCGGGCTATACCCATATGGCGCTTGAAGTGGATGATATCCATGAGGTTCAGAAGCAGCTGCAGGCGTTTGGAATCACTATCACAGAAGGTCCTGTTACTACAAACAATGGCTCAATACTGCTTTTTATCCGTGATCCTGATAGCAATGTAATTGAGTTCCATCAGCCAGCGGGTAAAGGATGAATGAGTTTTTCTTTGTCTTTTAACCTTGCTGGACTAACTACGAGAAAAAAATCAGGAAAACAAACCGTTC
This sequence comes from Endozoicomonas sp. ALD068, assembly GCF_049310145.1. NCBI lineage: Bacteria > Pseudomonadati > Pseudomonadota > Gammaproteobacteria > Oceanospirillales > Endozoicomonadaceae > Endozoicomonas > Endozoicomonas sp. ALD068. The sequence continues at coordinate 2,189,338 of NZ_JBLYNU010000004.1, read as the reverse complement.
TCTGGCTTCTATTGCCGAAGCGCTCGGACTGATCGCTTGTGTAAAGTGTTCCCCTGTCGTGGATTAGTATCCTCTACGACAGCGGGGGCTGTGGTTGTATGTCACCGGTGATAAGCGATTCTGAAAAGATTCAGGCGCGGTGATCTGGTCAGGCTCGCCGTATTTTTAGAACTATATGACCAAGTCTTTTCGGAAAATTGCCGAAACCATTATGGGTTGAGCGGGCACCCTCTCTAAGTCGAAAATAATCTAAGTAAAGACCACCTGTTATCAAGTGGCTTAACTACTTTTAGTGGTTTGTTATGAACAGGTCTGGTTATGAAAAAGCAGGTTATAAAAAAATATTGCAACCTGAAAGTCTTGTGGAGTTTTATCACTGTGTTGGCAATCCTGCTGATGCCCACGACTTCATTAGCAGGATATTACCTGCTTCACCTTAAAGGCACCAAGTCATACGTCAGACTATTGCTATCAGTCGAGCCCGATACAGAAACCGATGGATCATCGCAAGTGCAGGGGCCACAAGAGCCATCCTCCGGGTTGTTATCCAGAGCAAATCGGGAATCCGGAACCATTGATGACTTGCCTCCCCGGGAATCTGGCAGGACTGATAGCGCATCAGTCCCTCAGGAAGAGTGTGGAGCCGTTGGTGGCTTACCGGCTTACCCGGCAATTGGAACAGCTGCTTTGCCAGTTATAACGACATTAATAGATTATATTAATGACTGGACTCGTTCCCTGACAACCGGAAGTACTACTGTTTTGGCTTGGTTGACAAGTTTTAATACAGCAACAGACATAGAAACAGCAACAGAAATAGAACATTTACCGGCTCATGAAATACCTGAAAGCGAGCTGCGTAATTACGTTATGACGCTTATCAATCTGATGGAGGAGCCGATCCTAATCTATGCCAATCAGCCTTCCGTGAGCTCTGGCAGCTGTACATGTGATTCGCTCACAAACCTAAGCGGGTGGCGTCGAAAGTTTGCAATTTTTTTGAGGACTCTTTCAACAGCGGCACGCACTGCTGGCAACCTTGGTACAGGGGTACCTGGCATGGAATTCGGATGGTTAGTAGCAGAAAGTTTATCTACTTTTGGCTCTATCTCTTTTTTTAGCCATAGCCAGTTTCCAAATCATTTTCAGGTGAGCTTCACATTCAGCAGGAACGGCTTGACGATCACTCAGGAAATCGACGCTTTGCAGCAAATAGCGCAGTTACTGAAGTGCTCGGGTGGCTACAATTTAAGAGCCTTTGAACGACAGGTTGAAAGACAGATACTGACGTTTAATGTCCAGGTATCGGATTGCGTGGATGCCGATCAGCTAAGAAGATTGCTCGAAACCAGCAATCAACAGTTAGCTAATCCGTTTAGTATAAAAGTCTCCCCTAACGGGTCCTGATGACAGCCTGTAGAAACTGTAACAGGCCGGTACTATCTGCGAGCGATTCAGACCATGGATGGTCTGTCGGTATTGAGCCCCCTTTATATTCCTCAACATGAATTGTTAACCCGTATTCATGCTCTTCACGTAAATCTTTTTGTTGCTTATCAATCGGCTCCGGTGATGGCCAGGTACTTATGATAATGACCAAATTAACTACTTCATTGTAACGGTTGAACTTTATAGAAATATTACTGTCCAACCGGGATGAATGATTTTCTTTTCCAACTTTTTGGCACCATGATCACTGAAAACCACAGATATTAGCCATTAAGTCATGGACAAACATTAGACGTTATATTGGAGATCTTGATGCTAAATCCTCAATTTGGCAGTCCTGATTATCAAAGCCCGACCACTCAACCCTCTCAAAATAACGGGGCCAAAAGCCCATCCAAGAGATATTTAAAGGGTACTGATCCCCATGACACTCTGACCGAGACAAAACCATTAGCCAAGCGCATCTGCCGTAAACCTTTTCCTGTTTCTTCTGACCATTCTCTCCCCGACCGGCAACAGCTCGGGGGCAAGGGTATGTTTTTACAGCGTATGCAGGAAGCAGGGCTGACAGTCCCACCCTTCAGATGTGTTGCAGCCTCTTTGACGAATGCTCTTGAACAACAGCCACTGGATAACCGTCGTTTAGCCCCGTACCTTCCTGAAATAGTGGCTGAATTGGGGGCAGAAACCAGCCTGGTGGATATCAGGAAGCACCTCACTGGCTGGCTGGATTCAGAGCCTACCAGATGGGTTGACTGGCTGACAGGGCTGGCAAAATTTGTTGCCAGTCATGACTTTTACGAGCAGGTAAAAGATTCAGAAACGGCTCAACAAATCAGGGATCTGCGCTTTGAACTGGGCGGGCCATCCCTATCGCAGCCTGTTATTGTCCGCAGCTCTGGTATCAATGAAGACAACTACGGCGATGTCCAGGCGGGCAAATACCTTTCTGAAATTCAGGGAGAAGATGATGTATTGCGCACCTGTCTTAAGGTTATGGCTTCAGGTTACAGGCCTGGAGTCTGTCATGGGGGTATACCGGAACCTATGGCACTGATCATCCAACAGTGTATTGTCTGCCAATGTGGCGGTGTAGCCATGAGCTTTCAATCACTCCAGGATAATACCATCAGGGTTGAGTACTCATCCGGTCAGCCCAGAGGCGCAGTGGCTGGCAAGTCCGTTAACATGCCTCACCGCATCAATATTGAACGAAGGGGAGGGGCTGACCAGGTGACTTACTTTCCCGGGACGGTCTCAAGTCACTTTATCTTGCAAAGGAATAGCGATAACGACGGCTATTCGGAAACAGAGATTCATAATATCGTTGGCAAACCAGACAGTGTTGGGGAACGACTCAGTGATGACCTGGTTTCAGAACTCAGGCAGGCAGTGGCAATACTTGAAGACCTGTTGCTCTGTCCTGTGGATGTGGAGTTTGGCATCGATCAACAGGGTCGTCTGTTCCTGTTGCAGGTGCGCCCAATTACCCGACTTTCCGGGGGCATGGATTTTGCCATGGCCGAACCCGAAGAAACCCTTGCCAGTGGCGAGGGCATCAGCGAAGGCTATTGCACCGGACCACTCTGGCTGGCCAAAAAACAAAAGGCAGACTCTATGCCAGACGGCGCCATTGTCGTGGCACGACACGCTGAAGACTGGATGCTTGAGCCTGATTGCCTGAAGCGGATTGCGGGTTTTGTCTTTGTTATTGGAGGATTCAATGATCATGTTGCGATCCTCCTGAGACAGAAAAAAATACCTTTAATGCTGGCCGGTGACCAGTGCCTGACATTGACGGGCCAGGATGAACAACAAGCCACGCTGGTCTGCGCCCGCTTTGACGGTATGCCCCGCGCGTTTATTGTTAACGGTGACCTTACTGGAAAACTGGTCAGTCACAGAACCCAATCCTCTGGATTCTCTGATGTGCCATCAGTAAGAACCGGCAAGTCAGCGGATGATTTATCTCCCCCTGAAGGGACCTTCCGTGAAGTTGCCAGCGGGTTTCAATGGCTTGTGGATCAAAATGCCCGCCTGTTGGCATTCTTTGCCCCCGGCGGCGGACTGGATTGTCTTGCAGATCCAATAAAACTAAGCATGTCTCCAGAACGCTTAAAGATAATGTCAGAGACAGAGGATGACGTAACCCTGCTGCTTCAGGGAGCTGAAGCACTGTTGGGAGGTTACCGGGCATTCCTGTTACTGGCGGGTGAGCACCTTTCACCCCAGCTCGAGTCATTGCACGATGAATTACCACAACTGATTAACCGTTTCGGGACGCTGAAAGAGACCATCGGATCAGCGTTAAAGCGTATCATTCTTCCCCTGCAGGCGGGTGAAGCACTGAAACTGTGTCCGGACATGTTTCGTCAGTGGATGGCCACCTGCCATCATCTGCAATCTTCTCTCCAGGCACTCCATCCCTTGGAGGCTGAACAGGTTCAGAGTGTTCATGACCTGATTTTTGCCCTGCATCAGCGCTTTGTAAAAGCGTTGGCAATGGTCTCTCTGGCTTCTGGTCAGGGCAAAGTCTCTACTGAACAGGAAGTCACCTATGTTGATTGCTCACCCCCGGGCGATAAAACGGCGCTATTGAATCAGACCTGCAAAGCAGCCATCGAAAAAATGCGGATTAATGCAACTGTCGTCAATATGGTTGATGCCGTGATTGTTAACCTGAATTTTGGCAATCATGTGGGTATCATTGAGTTACTTGAACAGGCAGAGGGTGGAAAAAAACGAACCTTGCGGCTGACATTCTCTGACCAGTTTTATAGTCCTGATGGCAGTGATCAACCCTTCAGGTTGAAGCGTATGTGGTTTCTGGTGCAGTTATTACAAGCGATCGAGCTGGATAAAAATGCTGATGGCATGAAGCTAAGTAGCAATGCCGTAGCGGGAGAAATTATCGTCGAATGCCCCCGAATGAAAACCACTGAAACTATGCAGGATGCCTTTGAGAAATTGATCGCAGTGTTAGATGATGCTCTTGATGAGGTGGAAGTTCACTTGAGGCACAATACGACCATTTTTGGTGGAGATCAGTGGAACTTTAACTTTCTTGCACAACGCCTTAATAGCGATTCTTTTGCAGAAGCTGATAGATTTGCCTTCCAGCATTGCCTTTTTTCAATGTTCTATTTCAGATTTTTCCACAGCGCTCCCGATTGGTGCCAGTTATTAAGCAGCCACCACAAGCAGTTTATGGATGACAGTCTACGGTTGGCAGAATCAAAGGAGAATCCTCAGGAAATGTTAATAAATGAAGGGATCGGTGAGGACAACTGCAAGAAATTTTTATTTCATCTCCTACTCGTTGGTTCCCGAAAAGCTACCCCATTATTTGAGCATTTTTATAGCCATCTGAGAAATGAATACTTTGTTATCAAGCCACCTCATACTTACAATCTGGAGTTTATTGTTTCACCGGGTCAATCGCTTCAGGATCACAAAGAAAAGGTCAGGAACATCCTGCTGGAATATGGGCTGACCTATGCCAGCCAACGGGTTCGAAGTGATAAAGATTTTGTATTACTCACCATTAAAGAACATCCGGGCGACCTGGAATATGCCAGCCCGGAACTTCGGGACAATGATGAGGTTGTAATGACCGCTATCGCAAAGTCCCCAATGGCTCTGAATGATGCAAGTGAAAGAATCCGAAGCGATAAGCACCTTATTCAAAGAGTCATTGCCGACGACATTAGTTTCTTATCATATGCCAGTAAAGAGATATTGAATGATCGCAAGTATTTGCTGAAATTAATTAAAAAGCATCCTCGTGCTTTCATTTATGCGGATGATGAGCTTAAAAATGATACAGTCTTTGTCAGGTCAGCAATTGAAAAAAACAGTAAAGTTCGTGAATTTATTTAGAAAGCGGCGCATAAGTCCTAGTTCACTATACTGTCATCACGTAAAACACATCTGAGCTTTATAATGCGTTGATAACTTTGAGCGACCGTTGGAAATCGTTGTTATTATTTATCATGTCTGCCTTGCCTGGTTCTTACTGCAAACCAGCGTGGCAGGAATCTTAAAACTCTTCCGTTTATTCAACCGGTCAATAGAGACAATAAAGTGCAATCTGAATCGAACATTAACAATCGGCCCTGGAGAGAAACTGCAGGACTATTTAAGCATCTTTGTATGCTGCGACTTTTCACTGCATTACTATTAGTAACTTTATCGCTGTCTGTGCCAAAGGTTAACGCCAGTTGTCCTGACTGCCAACATTTGTCAAACCTCGGGGCAGTGGGTGGCGTTTGCGCCAGATGTTTAGAAACAAGTTCTAACATGTCAAGTCAGGGTTTGCGTGGGTTCTGCGAAGTGCTGGTAGAGCTATTGAATGATAAAACAGACGACGATAGCATAATGAACGCAAATATACTGAGCGTTGCGAATAACTGTTTAACAGGTCAGCCAGTCATGCTGAATGAGAGGTTGAGCAATGAAATACAAACATTCAGAGAAAGATCTGAATTCATGCAGCGACATATTCACCGAAACCTTCCCGGGGGAGATAGTGAAGGCTATGCCAGCTTGTTCAGTCCGGAAGATCTGACAGTTTTTTTTGCCCTTATGGAGGCAGGTGAGATCACTGATGTTGATTTAGATCGGCTTGAGAAAACCTTCTTTATCAGAATTGGCTGGCTGTCCATTGAAATAAAAGCTGACCTGGCGAGCTATGACTGGAAGCAACTGAGGAATGAAAGGCGTTTTTTTGCTTATCTCTATTACATTATGCTGCGACAACAGCAGGCCCGTCAGGAAGAGGACAATAGTCTGGTCAAACGATTGCATGGCTATTTACTGGATTATGATAGGGGAGATGAGAAAAGTATTGACAATCTTTTTGTTCCTGAGCACATGACATTTGGCTCTTATATTGAGTCCTGTGTTGTGCCATCCTCGGTGCTTGACATGACAGGTTCATGGAAATGGAAGTGGCTTACTCAATATCTCAATCCGCAGGGTTGGACTATGATGTATCTGCAACCGCAGGATTGGATTTTAAGATTCCTGCAAGAGGGACGATGGAACTTTCTGGGACGTTTTTATATATCAGATGGAACCTCGACCTATCAATTACCAGAACCTCACTCTGACATCTGGATTTTGCTTGCTTTAAATGATGATCAAACGGTCACTTTGTTCACTAATTATGGAATGGGCATGATGATAGTCAACGAGAGTGACCTCGGATTGCTGTTGGAAGGAATGCAAAGCACTTTGGGTCATACAGACAATTTAAACTCTGAACCACCCGTATCGGATGAGCAGCTTCAGTGGCTTCTGCCTGATGATCATTTTGGGATTGATTCTCCTGAACAATTTAAATAACACTCTATTACATGACCCGCATCGTGTCTCTGGAGGGCCTTTTTATCTAATCGACCTGGCAAACATCAGCAGTCTGACTGAAAAGATATGTAAGTACTCAGCCATATGGAATCGAATATTTCTGGCTTATTGGGCAGGTGCTCTGCAAGGCGCAACGACGCGAACATAGCAAGCTATGTGACCAGAGTTGCAACGCAGTCAGAGTGCCTGAACAATAAGTCAGAAAATATGATTTCGTATGGTTGAGTACTTAGATTACCGTTCTCTGGCATGTATGATTACACGTCTCAGGCCATTGTTGCAGGCTATAGCCATTGCTGTTGCAGCAACAAAGACTAATCCGTTCACAATAAAAGTCACTAAAACTGCAGAGGCTTCCGACTCTTTAGTCGGTACATTCGGACAGCTTTCACATTGGCACGGGGAGTGCCGCCCAAAGAATTTTTCATTCGTGTCATCAAAAGAACTGAAATTTACAAAATTATAGAGCCTGGTTTTTAGAGGTCGGTCTAATAAGCGAGGGTCAGAGATGTTATGAACATACATTTCAATCTCTGATATATTGCCAATAGGTGAGTCAAGTCGATTACGCACTTCATCTATGACATTAACGAAAAGGACATTGGGTAATACTATTCCATCAACCAGACAGCCTCCAAATGCACTGGCCGCATGCCTTCCTGTTTTGCTGCAAATGGGGCACTGACACTGGAGTGAGTTGTCTGAAAAGCTAATGAACTCGCCTTTAGTCTTAAATGAGTGCACAGATTTGTTGGCTGATAAAGCAAATTCTCTCACCGTATTGGCGCTGGTCAATAGCGGAAAACCATTTTTAGGATCAAAAATTAATACGCCCTGTTGGTACATATCCCTTATTAACCTTTCAGTGTTGATAATGACAAAAACACGGCAGCCTGTGAAGTTATAAGAAGGTTGTTCTATATAGTCAGTAAAAGTGTTTTCCAGTGGCTTTGTGTAGAGCGGTGAAAATATTGAAACAAATAATGCCCCTGCAGGGCTGAATCGAGTGAAAGTCGGATAGTAACTTCGGATCATTAACCAGACTCTCCTGATCCAATGTGGAATTTCTTCGTTTAGTTCATCAAGATCATCCAGGTGTTTTACTATTTTTCCTATCTCTTCATGAATAGTTCTGGCTCTTTCAGAGTTCATCTGAACAGCCGAAGTTGTAAAGTAGATTGGAGTTCCATCAGGATTTGCGCTAAAGACAGTGGATTGCCTGAAAGTTTCTAAGGCATTTTTTATTGCTATAGGGGGAGCCTGTGTGGGTAGCTCGCTTTCACTGATGGCCACACGACTTTTATTGAGGCTAATGGCGCCTAAAACAGTTAAAGACGAAGAGGTTGATGTTGCGGCAAGTGTATTGGTTATAACAATTTCGGTATAGCCCGAATAAATTTCAGCGTCATCAGAGCCTGGTTGTTCGCCCGGTGTGTTGATTGGAACAGCCACCATCGGAACAGGCATGACCTGGCTCACAGCTTTTGAAATCGTAGATGCTTTGTTCTTTTTTTTTGAGATGCACAGGAAATACTGATAGGGACTGTCCTCCTTCAGTTTGGTGCCTGCTTCATTGCAGTATTTCGTAAGGCTACGAGAATATTTAAACTCCCAGGCAGAAAAAGCGGCAGGCACAAAAAAAAAGACAGCAGGACACAGAGAAGTATTTTTCTGCTTTTTATTCTCCGGAATTGAGGTAAATAAAAAATTGGAGTCATGATAAAAATAACCTGCTGAAGTACTACTTAAGTATAAATGTGAACAATAGGCGTCATTGGTAAGTATTTCTAATCTCTGCTCTCTGTTAAAGCATATCTCTGCTCCAGAAGCTTTTGTTCATGGAGTCTGGAGTTACCATTCGGAGTTTATCGTACAGCTTCAGTCAAGGGGCCTGGTAAAAGAATTGTCGAAATACTCTCTGCTCTGGGAGTCATGACTTAATCATGGTCACAGAATTGTGGCATGCAGTGCAAAGATTTGTCAGTCAGACGCCAAAAAAGGCTCGATTCTGGCGGTCCAGCGAGGTGACCGGGCAGTCTCTGAGGGATTTTGTTAGGGGTGCTGTCGTTGCTGTTATGAACTTTTCTTGAAGACTAGGGCTCTAAACATTCATTTTATCAAGAAAGGGCTTAATCATGGATTCATCTATCAAACCATTATCAACTGTATCAACTATGGCACCGCCCCAAACGAGAGATGGAAGTGCATACTCTCCTGTGACAGTGGATCCTTCACCTAAAAACCTTGTCCTTAAAGATGATGATAAATTCAAACCAGGAATCATGAGGACAAGAAAAAAATTAGAGGAATATTTTGTTGCAAGGCAGCATAGTTCTCCTTCGCATAAAAATATAGATGCTCAACTTTTACCCACACAGCCTTATACAGAATGGCTTCAAGATGAAACTGCCTTGTTACGGCAGCCTGCACTGTCCGTAGGTAAGCCTGATAAGCTGCCTGGTAACAGTAATGCTTACAAACAAAGTAAAGTTATAAAAGCCTTCAAGGAAGGAAAACTTATTGCCAAAATGCTTGAAAATCCCAAGCGATTCGAAATTAGAAAAACTGGTCTGCGTTCAGGCTATGACAGAGTAAGTTTAGAGGTGGATGAGCTAAAGCATAGAAAATGCATTCAAGTGTCATCAGTAAGCTATATGTCCCCCAATGTTCCAACTCAGTTATTCAGAGATATTGGTTTTCTTCTTGAGCGTGATAAGTGCGAAGTAAAGGCTATATATTCGAAAGATGTGTATACACGATTACTGGATAATCAGGGCGAAGTTTGTAAGTGGAGTATAAACAAGCATGAATTTGTAAAAGATGAGCTCTTAAAGATAATAGATAAACAGTATGTCGGAGCAGAAGTTGTTTCTTTAATGTTGGACACATACTTTAACTTTGCACTACAGAATATTTACTCGAGGCTTACAGGTCAGGATCTTCGGGTTTCAATACCCGAGAAAGCCTTCGACTTAAACTTTTTTTTAAAAAATGAACAAGCAAAAAAAGCAAAATACTTTGAGCTGGAAACCAGTTTTGGAGGGTACTACCGAACGGTAACGGGGAGTCATGAATTTAAAAAGGAGTCCATTTCTGCACTGCAAGATTCATTGGATCTAAAGTATAACTCGGAAAAATGCCCTCTAGAAAACGAACTTATTATTTCATACTCGAAAAAATCCATTGTTGGAATGGTCGTTAATTTATCATCATATGAAAAAAAATATGGAAAAAATACTGAGGCAGGTTTATCGAGTCTCATTGTTAATTATATTTCAGAAGACTGTAAGTTGTTCCGGAACTTAGTGAAAAAAAAGTTAGGACTTGAACTGGATGTTTTTCTCTATAATTCTGATACCTGTGAACTGTCTGTTTTGGAGAGAGAGGTTCAGAGTGAGAGGTAGAATAACATGGCCAAAATAGGGTCAGCATCACTTTATTTTGATGGTTGCGGATTCTGTATTGACAATAATTCTCAGTAGGTATTATCCGCAAGTTTTATTGTCATCGTCTTAATATTAGTATTTGAAAGTCGTATTTATATCCCATGGCTTTTGTCTGGGTAGAAAATAAAGATGAGAATAAAAATGATAAAAACTTCTTTTGTCGGGCTGGCATCGCTGGCCACTGCAGTGTTTTCCAGTATGGCTATTGGTCATGGCTGGACTGAATTCCCCAAAGCAAGGCAGACAATCTGTGCTGATGATGGGGGTTACTGGGGTAATCAGGATGGCTCCACGATTCCCAATGCAGCTTGTCGTGCTGCGTTTCTGGAGTCTGGTACATACCCTTTTGTGCAGAAAAATGAGTTTGCTGCCAATGTCATTGATTATAATAATAACGCAGCTGTCAGCTCGGTTGTGACAGATGGTAATCTTTGCAGTGCTGGCTCTGCCGCTAAAGCGGGCATGGATATTCCGTCCTCGCAATGGCAAAAGACTGAATTGTCTGCCGGTACACACACACTGAGATTCAGGGCAACTGCACCTCACAACCCCAGCTATTGGCGAATTTATTTGACCAGACCCGGATTTGATTCTTCCCTACAAAGGTTGCACTGGTCCGATCTCGAATTGATCAACAGCCATGATGACCTGCCCGTAGTGAACGGGTATTTCGAGATGGATATCAATATTCCCGAAGGAAGAAGCGGTACCGGTATTCTTTATGTGCGGTGGCAACGCGCTGACCCTGCAGGAGAAGGCTTCTATAACTGTTCTGACATTGCTTTCAGCAGTGATGGGGTGACACCAGCTCCAACACCTTCTCCAGATCCGGATCCTTCACCTGAGCTGGTGAATGTTGGAACCTATGTGAGTACCGGGCACGATATTGCTGAAGCTGGTGATAGGGTCCGCTTCCGACTCTTTGACGGCACAGGTAAAGAAGTGGCGGATGAGCAGATTGCCATTACCAGCAGCAATGCCGACTTTAACCTCTGGACCACAGAGTTGGCACTGAAGGTGAATGATCGCAATCAGGGTAAAGCCTTCATTGGTATCTGGCATCAGGAGATGAATCATTTGATGTATGATGAAGACAACCTGTTCAGCAATCGTATCTGGGCTCCTGACACTAAACACTCAGCATCCACTTCCGTCATAAAAGCAGATAACGTTCCCACACCCTCTCCGACACCGAATTACGAATATAAGTATCCGGAAGGTAAAGGTAGCTATCAGCCTGGTTCAGTTGTCCTTGGCACAGATGGTGAGATCTATCAGTGCAAGCCTTTCCCTTACTCTGGTTGGTGTAATCAGTCTACTTTGTATTATGCTCCGGGAACCGGTTTACACTGGTCCGAGGCCTGGATGAAAAAGTAAGTTCGTTGATTCAGGTCGGGCTTTTGCCTGACCTGTTGACGGTTTTGAGAAAACCTTGTAGCTATCAATCCGGTGGCCATCAAAAATGGCAATTGATGTCAACAGAATATACAGATCAAAACATGGGAGCCTATGTTCAGCTGTATATGGTGTGCAACCGGAAGACAGCTAAATTACTGAGACTCCCATTTTTAAACATTCCAATAATCAGTAAGCTTTTACCTGGTTAATATTTTTTGCAATGATACATTTTTTATCTTTTGTCAGTGTGAATGTATATCGACCGGTATAAGGCATTACATCATCCCCACAAACTATATAGCCAGGAATGCCAGGATCAAAAAATCCTAATTGTATGTTTGAACCACGTTTTATACCTAAGTTTATTAATATAATATTGTCTTCAGTAATAGGTCTGGTGTCTCCTGGATAGAGAAACCCTCGTTGGTTATCAGCGGTAAAACCGTTTTTAGTTGCGGCAATTGCTGGGTAGACATTGATTCCTTTTTTAGTTGGATCACTTGGGTCAATCGAATCATTTCGGATGATAAATAAAGGAGCATCAACTTTTAAATGGTCCTGGCCTTTTGTGCAAGGAAAATCACTGCCCTCAAAAGCCCATCCATTTTTTTTACTTAGTGTAAAGCTATAATTACAACCTCCTGTATAGAACTGTTCATTTAAAGAAGTGTTTAATACTAGATTTATAGGAGTTGTGAACTTGTCTACTCTTACTATGAAGTAATTGGTTTTAGGATTTCGATCAAGATAAATGCTTCTATCATGCTGGTCGTATATGAGTGAATCTCCATCAAATACTTCTATAGTGTATTCATCCGGATTGTCGAATACAAAAGAATCAGCAAACAAAGAAAACGAAAAAAATAGCAGCAGAGAAATTAAAAAGGAGATGATTGATTTCATGATTTGACCCTCGCTATTACTTATCACATAGAACATTATACAAGAATTGATTAATCATTAGGTAAACCCCCGGCTATGCCGGGGAGACTCGCATAGGTCATACCGAGGCTTCGGTAGCTAACCTCAAGGGTTCCGCCAAGAACCAAGAGGTTTAACTTACCCTCTGTGTCAGGATAGATGTCGCCTCTTTTGATTCATGACTCTCAATAACTGAGAGAGCATATATGGGACATCCAATGTACTAGCTCAAGTCATATGTGGGACATCCAACAGACATATGTGGGACATCCAATGTTACAAGCATATGTGGAACATCCAATGTACTAGCTCATATTCAGAATTCTACTTAGCTAAATCCAACTGCATAAAAGAGCTCAGAGTATTTGCTGAAATCGACGTATCTGCAGGCACATCCACCAGGAGCTCTCTCATCAGCGATCGCCATTCAACAGACAAGAACACCCTTGGTGGTTCAAAAAAAATGGCCGCAGCCAAAAGTCTTGAATGATGACTTTTGGCTGCACCTGATTGGCAGGAGTCTCATAAGCTTAACCATCAACAACACGGCTGTATTGCTCTCTGAGATTTTCCATAGCCTGTAGAATTGCCGAAGCGACATCTACCTTGTACAGTGAGGCATTGAACGACACTTTTCTTGTCTTTCAAACCTTGGGCTTGTTTCTCTGGAGGGCTTATGGGTCAGCTTTAACCATCCTCGATGAACCTACCCCGGTGCGGACCCGAATGTCGATGTGCTTGGGGGCTGGAGAGTAGAGACATCCAGCTACCTGATTCAGGTGGCTATAGTTTTTTTTTAGCCCACCACTTATTTTTGTATAAGCGCTCTTTGAAGTAATTGACAGTTTTATTACGATCTAATGTAGTGGCTAACCTTCTTTCCATATTAATCATGTTTCTTTCATCGACAGCATCTGATGAACTTCTGTAAACCAGCTGCATTAGTGCAAAGATAAAGTTATCTGACAGCGCGTACAGATGCTCAAGAAGACCGTGAATGAAAGGATAGCTTATAACCAAATACACAAGAGTTGGATTTATTTCATAGCCGTAGTGTGAGTATATTTCCAGAGGGTCAGATTTGGCTTTAACAGATATAACTAAAATTAGTAGCAGTACTCCAGTAGCTTTAAACGTATGCATCAAAATGCCTTCCTAAAATGAAAAACTACCTATAAACACCTTCTTTATAGATCATCCTTCTAAGATAGCCAGTTACTGGTGTGCCACTATGATTACAATGGTGATTATGAGTGATAGTGATTATGGGTGATTATAGGACATCCTTATATTTGACAAACAAGCCAGCTCGTCTAATTCTGTTCCCTGTCGCTGATTTTTAGTTCCGGCAGGAGAGATTATGACCCGTGCGCGAAGTTCTCTGATCGACCCAGGTTGTACGCCTTATTATCACTGTATAGCTCGATGCGTACGCAGAGCATATTTGTGCGGAGAGGATCATTTAACGGGCAAAAACTACGAGCACCGTCGGCAGTGGGTTGTAGATAAGCTCAGGGAACTGGTTTCAATCTTTTCTATAGAAGTCTGCGCCTATGCGGTTATGTCGAATCACTATCATGTGGTTTTGCATATCAATCAGAAGCCTGCCAGAGAGTGGACACGAGATGAAATTTTGAGTCGATGGACAAGGCTTTTCACAGGGCCGCTCCTGGTTCAGAGATATCTTGCTGCTGACCAGTTGAGTCATTCGGAACTGGCTCGTTTGGATGAATTTGTTGAAGAGTATCGAAATCGTTTAACGAATATCAGCTGGTTCATGCGTTGCCTGAACGAATATCTTGCCCGTGAGGCTAACCAGGAAGATGGCTGCCAAGGTCGCTTCTGGGAAGGGCGGTTTAAAAGTCAGGCGTTGTTGGATGAGGCGAAGCCTGAGAATGTGGGAGGTTCCATGAACTGAAATCATTCATTGAAATCCAGCAGGTTCAACTCCTGCCCGGCAAAGACTAACCATCAGCCGGAAACGAGTCTTGCATAGCCAGCGGGTAACGATGGTTGTGAAGCGTAGACAGTGGGTGCTAAAGCCATGTGATTGAGTCTCGAAATGTTGCAATTGTTGGTGGACTTCATTGTTCAGGAAATGGGGTCAGCATTGGTTTGCCGCTACGGTAAGGCAACATCAACCTAACCGGGATCGGAGAGCAGGGCAGAGGTACAGGATGGATTTCTCAGGAACCTGTGAGGTCCAGTATTGACCTGGGTGTAATCGCCATTGGTTCTATGGCTGAACAGAACCCGGTCATCAGGTATCGCTTTAAACCCGATGAAGCAAACATGAAGCAGCATGCAGGAACCCGGAAGCGAATACATAAGTGACCGGGCAGTAGGTACTGGAAGTCTTAGTGTCCCATAGTACTGATGACAACGGGGAACTCTGCTCAGGAGGACCCGGACGAGGAAAGGGGACATCATAGTTATTGACCCGTTTGTGGGAAACACAAGAGGTGCTCAGAAACCTGTGTTTGTGTCAACGAAACAGAAACGGATAGCCACACTGGCCAGAGACAACCCGGCCATGGCTTTCACTTCTCTCAATCATCACATGGATTATCAGTGGCTTTATCAGGCATACCAACTGACCCGTAAAGATGGCGCTACAGGAGTAGATGGTCAGACGGCTGAAATGTATGAACGACAGCTGGAGTATAACCTCCTGAATCTGTTGGATCGTATCAAATCCGGTCGCTACCGAGCACCCGCTGTGAAGCGGAGTTACATCGATAAAGGAAACGGTCAGAAACGGCCTTTGGGCATACCCACTTTCGAAGACAAAATTGCTCAGAGAGCGGTGGTTATGCTACTGGAACCCATCTACGAGCAAGACTTCTATAACGGCTCCTTTGGCTTTCGCAAACAAAGGTCGTCACATGAAGCCTTGTGTAGTCTGCGTGAAAACATTATGAGAAATGGTGCCTACTGGGTGCTGGACGTGGACATACAAAAGTATTTCGATACGATTGACCATGGTCAGCTAAGACAGTTTCTAGCCAGACGAGTGGCTGATGGCGTAGTAAGAAAACTGATCGATAAATGGTTGAAGGCAGGTATTCTTGAGTCTGGGGAGCTTGTCTACCCGACGCAGGGAACACCACAGGGCGGAGTAATTTCACCGCTACTAGCCAACATTTATCTTCACTATGTATTGGATAACTGGTTCACTCAGACAGTCCAGCCAAGGATGCGTGGAAGATGCAATCTGACGAGATTTGCTGATGACTTTGTCATGGTATTTTCGGTTCATGAAGATTGCAACAAGGTTGAGGCAGTGCTGTCAAAGCGGTTTGAACGCTTTGGACTTACACTGCACCCGGAGAAAACGCGATGCGTTGACTTTCGGCCTTACTGCCGGAAAGAAAACAAACGCAACGGCAATCCGGTCAGCTTTGACTTCCTCGGGTTTACCCACTTCTGGGGAACTTCCCGTAGAGGGAATACTGTTGTTTACCAGAAAACAGCAAAAGGGCGAATTGCCAGAACTTTGAAGTCGTTCAACCAATACTGTCAAAAATACCGACATAAGTCATTGGGTGAACAATATATAGCGCTCAACCGGAAGCTTCGGGGGCACTACGCATACTTCGGAATAACGGGCAACGCCAAAGCGTTAAGTACGATCCTACATCGAGTGAAGAAAATCTGGCACAAGTGGCTCAGTCGGCGTTCGCAGAAGAGCCATATCACGTGGGAGAAATTCAATCTGCTTCTGGATCGCTTCCCCTTGGCACCGCCGAAAATCTATCATCGGTATTCATATGGTCGTCGGCTAGTGAACCAATAATTGTGAGGAACCGGATGCGTTAATTGCGCTCGTCCGGGTCTGCGAGGGTTGAGGTCGGCAACGGCCTCTTCTACTCGGACACAGCGGGTGAGGTATGTCTGCTCTGACATGTGGAAGCCCTATGTAAAGGCGATCGCCGAGTTTGCCAATCAGGCGCTGCATATTCTGGATCGATTTCACATTGTGGCCATGCTGAACAAGGCCATCGATGAGGTCAGGGCATCAGAACACAAACAGCTTCAGGCTGATGGCTATGAGCCTGTTTTGAAAAAGACCCGTTGGTGTCTGCTGAAACGGAAGGAAAACCTGACCGAGAAAGAAGAGATCAAGTTAAATACAGTGCTTCAGTATAATCTCAAAAGTGTCAGGGCCTATCTGCTCAGAGAGGAGTTTCAAGTGTTCTGGAGTTACATATCACCACACTGGGCAGGAAAGTATCTGGACCGGTGGTGTACAAGAGTCATGCGGTCAAAGATAGAACCGATGAAGAAAGTAGCTAAAACTGTTCGGCGACACAGACCACTGATCCTGAATTGGTTCAGGGCAAAAAAAGCATTTTCCAGCGGAATTGTGGAAGGTCTGAACACCAAGATAAAACTCACTACGAGAAAATCGTATGGTTTCAGAACCTATAGATGTGCAGAAATCGCTTTATATCACGCACTGGGCAACCTGCCCGAACCAGAAATGCCCCACAGATTTTGCTGACGAGGCTCTTTTTTTAATGGATGTCCTGTTTTTCCCTGCTTTTTTTTCAATGTGGATGTCCTATTTTTTCTTATCGTCCACATCATTCGTTGCCAATACAAAGCCCCCTATAGAGCGCTCTGCATCTTTTCGACAGTCAACAGATATCCAAAAATCTCCGCTTGGATAAAACACCACGCTATTCGGTTTGGATCCTTTTCCGGACGACTCACCCTGTTATAGCACTGCAACACCATAAGACTAAAAATCCTCACATAACTGACATCTGTGCTGCTCAATATGTCAATAGGCATAACAAATTAGTTTGTTTAACTAACAATGTGGTTGTCGAGAGGAGATTTCTCACTGGTCCATGGTCAGAAATAATGCAGTCAATGTCATTCGATTTAATTAATTCAATAAGATTTTGCGCAGGCTGTTAATTAGAAGGTGTATTAATCTTTGTCATTGTAATTATTGTCACTGCAATTCTTGTCACTTATGTATACATTAATTAAACTGGAAATGATGCGAAGGCCGACGTTATTGATAACATGGTCTTCGCATAAATATACTGTATCAAAAGGAGATAATTATGTTCACGATTACCTGGCAGGGTGGTAATGGATTGAAACCAGTTTCACCACCGAATTTTGAGCAGACGCTGGATAAACTGGAAAACGAAATCAGTGAAACTTCTGTCTCAAAGTGGCTTGTTCGCACAGTTTGCCTTACTACTAGCCTGCAAGCATTGAAGATTAGCAGAAACTATGTTGGAGAAGGCAAAGCGGTAGCTATATCAATAGGTACTCTGATCTTGACTCGTGTCTTGACCCACAAACTTTTCGTTCAACCAAAAATAAACCGGTTGCGCACGGAATATCGTCTGTTAAGCGGTCAACTTGAAAGACAACAACATGTCGACTCTGGCTCACTCAAAAAGTTGCACAATATGGTCGGTTTAGAGAACTTAAAAAGACACGTCGAAAAAATACAACAAAAAATGATGGTTCGAGAAATGCGGAGAAATGCCAGCCTGGAGTGCAAGGATTTATCCCGTGGTCATATGCTCTTTACAGGTAATCCGGGTACAGGAAAAACCATGTCTTCTCGGCTGTTAACAAATATTTTGTATGAACTCGGAATAATAAAAGAAGACAAAATCGTTATAGCGGATCGATCCCGGCTGGTTGGAGAACATGTTGGGCATACGGCTATCAAAACCGAGGCGCTGGTTAATTCAGCACAAAACGGGGTACTGTTCATCGATGAAGCATACAGTCTCTTCAAGCCCGGTTCAGATCGTGATTATGGCACTGAAGCCATCGAAAAAATATTGGTCATGTTGGAAGACCCTAAAATAAATACATTAGTCATCCTGGCTGGATATCATAAGCAGATGGAACAATTGATTGAGTCTAATCCGGGGTTTAAATCCAGAGTGCCAATAAAGATCCATTTTGATGATTACAAAAATGAACAGTTAATCCAGATATTCCAGAAAATGTGTGATCACAACGGTTATCAGCTCTCAGATGATGCCGTCACTATTTGTAAAGAAACATTATTAGACATCAAAAAACAAGAGGGTGAACATTTCGCTAATGCCAGAAGTATCAGGAACTTTTTTGAGAGTGTTCAATCTGCTCAAGAGTGTCGGCTCGCCAGAGAATTTGGTGCACAATTTGACGGTAACAATGGGACTCCACAGGAGGACTCTATAACTTCTCAAGGGGCAAACTCTGCTCATCCTACTGCAGATGTTGAACAGCTGATGGAGTTTTCCGTGGCTGATTTGAAAGCAGCTATGGAGGATTATCAGTATCAGTCAGCTTATCATGAATCAGATGCCTGGAAGGACATATACCGCTGATCAGTTGCAACGGGCGAATCCTCAAGCTCCCGGCAAAAGCTCATCAAAAAGGGGTACCATGACCCATTCCCCGGCTTGTTTATTAGCATTTTCCTCTGCTAGGAGGCCGACCGAGAATAGACTGCCCTACTGCGGCGGCAGCAAATTGGTCTGAAAATCCGCTTTTGTTCGTCAAATAGCTCGCTATTCTCCTCACAAAACCGAATTTTCATCCTCAATTTTCTGCCGTCCTCGCTACGGGCGCTATTCTCGGTCGGCCTCCTAGGACGATACAGCAGTCAGACTGTTTCCTTTTCTGTTTCTCTTTTTTGGATGTCCTATTTTTCACTATTTTTCAGGATGATTTTTCTATCCTATTTTTCTATGATTTTTCTATTCTTCTATCATTCCGGGGTTAACAAAACCGGGTAGGGAATGCCCTCCAGAAAGCAACCTTTTGCCCACCATCAGGCACAATAACACCCGATTTTTTAAGCTTGGGGACCAGTGAAATTGGCCCCCAAAATTCACATCATTCTTCTAAATCTTTGTTTTCATTATCAAAATTCATCTCATGAAACTCATACCACATCAAGTTAAGCGCCCCTTCCTGTCACTCTAACCTCTTGTTTTACTGCGATTCTGATTACCGTTGAGAACTATAAAACCCCTTGAAACACCTATAATTCATCAGCATTTACTCCCAAATTTACTCCCAAAAACTTGCTTGAAAGGTAATGCTGATGAGTATCTATTGCGACACCCGAAAGCGGAAGAAAGGCACTGTTTACAAGTTCATCGTTCAGGTCATGAAAAAGCATTTCGTAGCCAAAGAACAGATGACATTTCCGGACAAGCCGTCAGGACGTGCCTGGGCAAAACAGGTTGAAAAGGAAATGCTGAGAGAAGCGGAAAAAGAGGAACCAAAGTACGAGGCGGCTCAGTCTCGAACCGGCGATATTACCCTGAAATCTTACCTTGAACATTACAGGCTAAAACAGGGTACCCTGCCAGAAGAAAAGCAGATCAGCTATCGGGATATGCAGGCGATCAAATTTTGGGAGAAAAGCTGGCTGGCAGAGAAGAGGTCAAATGAAATTACCGAGCAGGATTTAATCAAAATCCTCGATGAACGACTGGAGACGGTTACTCCATCGACCAATCATTTATATGTCTCTCTACTGAGGCGTGCCGTCAGCTGGCAAAAGAGGGTAGGAATTTACTTCAAGAGTTTTATTAATGATGAAGTGATGAAGGAGCTTTGGAAGCTCGGATTGGTGGGAAAATCCCGACGGCACGACATACGGCCTACTGAGGAACAGATACTTCAGCTATATCAGGTACTACTGGCTGGTTATAACAAACCAACTGGAACCATACCTCACCATCACATCATGATGTTCAGCATATACAGCACCTTTCGTGAGGGAGAGGTTTGTAGCATCAAGTACAGTCAGCTCGATATGGAGCATGGGCTTGTGATCATTGAAGACAGGAAAGACCCCAACAATAAATTCGGGAACCATCAAAAAGTGCCCATACCTGTTGAGTGTCTTGAAATTATTGAGAGGCAGCCAAAGTTCGAGGGGGAAGACCGGATATTTCCTTATAAGGCAAAATCTATCGCTGTGCGCTTTTCCTATTGGACGAAAGAGCTTGGGTTTCCAGATATCCGGTTTCATTCCTTTCGGCACGAAGGTGTATCAAGGCTGTTTGAGCAAAATATGTCGATTCCTGAAGTGGCACTTCGTAGTGGTCATAAAACCTGGGAGCATCTGCGGCGCTATACTCACCTCTTGCACAAAGAGCCACCGGATTTATGGGGGCAGTGCAAGAGAATAGAAAATAATTACTGGGCTGAAAATGAGCTGGTGAACAGGCAGTTGCTCAAGGCTTCGATGTCGCTTTCATGGGGAACGGAGTAAGAAACTTAAAGTTCTGCCTGCTGTGGTCAGTGCATATTTTCTAAACCTGTAGCCACTGCTTCAGTGTATTCTCCAGTTTTTCAAGCTGCTGCTGATGCTTGTCTTTGTTTTTTGACAACCGCTGAATATTCTTTAGCTTCCAGCGGATAGCGGGAAGTTCTGCAGCAGAAGGCTCGTCAAACAGTGTCCAGTCTGGCTTGCCTCGTTTGAAAGATAATAGAAAATCCTGGTCTCTCTCGGTGAAGTGAGCTTGCAAGGCTGCCACCATACGAGAACGGGTTTCTATTAGTTCGTTCAATTCCACTGGTTCTTTCGTCATACCGGCAAACTCATCGTAAAACGTTTGCTCCAACTCTTTCCAGCGTGGTGACATGACTTCATGTATGGGGCGTGGATGGCTCAGTGTGTAGGTTAGAAAGCCAGTAAATATCTCTCTGGAAATTCCACCTGCATTTAGCATTCGCTGTACATCATACAAGTCTCGAGGGTGCTGGCGATCCATAGCAGCACAAAGCTTTCCTCCATATAAATCGGCCTGACTGACAACAGGTATTTCAGCATAGCCAAATCCATCCTCTACTGACTCAACCACAGGCAGCAACTCTGGGTCATGCAGTGTACCCCGGGCAACAGGAGAGACTTCGATTTTGATGGTTGCGGATTCTGTAGTAACAATAATTCTTAATTCGTCTTGTCGGTTGTCCTGAAGCACTGCACTGGTTGAAGGCTGCGTATTAATCCGCTCAGCTATACGTTCGAGTGCTGAGCGAACATTTTTCAGTGCTTCATCCCTTGGTTCGAGAGGAAGGTAGGCAAGGTCAATGTCTACAGAAAGTCGAGGAAAATTCTGAACAAACAAATTGATGGCTGTTCCGCCTTTCAGGGCGAAGACAGGCTCGGTTGCCACAACTGGCAGCATTTGGATCAACAGGGACAGCTGTTGGTAATAAACGGATTTTTTGTCCATTTTAGTCTGATCTTCTTTTACGATGCAGGGTAGTGTAGAGATTGAGGAACAGTGATCTGGTAACGCTCGTCGAATCGACCGTTAGTCACTACTTGACGTTTACCTGAACCGAGTTGTATTTGAGATTCATCAAGACGGCCAAACCATTGATGGCCATAGTAATCACTCAGAAAGAGAAATATGCGGTTGGTCTGAACAGCATTACTGCGATTAAGAAGTGACTGCACTTTTCTTGGGCTCAAGTTAACTAAACCCTGAAATAATTCGGCGGCGTGTTCAAAACGAATATTTTTCCCGATAGCATCGACCACTTCATAAGCTGCGAGTTCCGGGCGACTGGCTCTGAGTTCCTTTCCTTTTACGGTTACTGTAGTGAAATCTTTGTCAGTTAGTTCACAAAGCTTTTGGTTACCACTATATAACCAGGGCTGTTCGGAAAACTCCCGAAACCATTTGGGCAGGATTTGCTTGCTTCTGGTCCCAACCCAGACCTGTTCTGAATTCAGTTGCAGATAATGGCTAAGCCCCTGGTGAGTCAAACTGCTAAGCCCTGCAAGGTGTATTGGCAACTGTAACTGTTGAGTAAGAGCCTGCAATGCGTCCGGCCAGTCAGGTTTGATCTTGCCACTGGGTTCCGGACGATAGTAGACACCAGAGCTGAGTCTCTTCAACCAGCCGCTTTTGGCATATTTCTGGGCTAGGGAATAACGTATACCGTTCTCCGTCAGCCATTGTTGGAGCACCAGAGAGCCCGGAGAGGTATGGTTTATTAGCCAGTTTATTTTAGATGACATATTAATACCCAAGGTGTTAATTTATATCTTATGCCAAACAGACAGGTTTGTCTAAATGCAGATATTAATACCTAAGGTGTCAATATATTAAATATCATAAACTGCGCTGTTTTGATCAACGTACTCCTCTAACCTTTTCCCAAGTACTGCTATAGGTTTGATGCCGATTATCAAGATAGTTGGCCAAGTCTGACAACCGAATCATCATCGGCGACTTCCTACTTTCAGTCAGCCGCACTACCGGTACAGGTAGTTGTTGGGAAGCTGCCGCTGCTTTAGCTTTTTTCTCACATAAACCAAAAAACTCGTCACATACCTCTTCGAGGCGGACGTAAGGTTTCTCGTACTTGGCAAAGAGCATCAGTTCAGTATTCATAATATTCAGACTATGACATTGGGTATTAGTGAGGGTTAAAGTGAGGCTTGCTAAATAGATTTATTTTTTCAGTTAGCAAACCTTTATCCCAGGTTTCATTGGTGATTCTGGTTTTCTGGAAGTCATCTTTATTGATCCAGCCTTGTTGATAGCCGCCTTTCACCACCCCTATCAGGAATACATGGACTCGTAAAAAATGCCCAAAATTTGAATGATCGTCCACTGCCTTTCCTTCAAGCCAATCACATGTTCCTCCTGATTATTGACCGTTAATACACTAAGCCCCTGGAAACAGAAAAATACCCATCTTGCTGTTGGGTTCTGGCAGGGCTTTTTTTTCTGGTCTGGAAATACACGACTTTGCTTTTTCAGTTCCTGCCTGATTCTGTGCTGGATAGCAGCATAGACCATCAGGCATAGAGTCATCACCATTAACAGGGCTTCAATACGTTCCGCTTTCTTCAGATAGAGCGAAGAGACCAGAAAGTCCGGGCTCTTCAGAAACCGAAAGCCGCCTTCAACTTTTTGTTGCGACTTATAAGTAGACAGCAGCTCAGAGGCATTCAAACTATTTTTATCCAGTTCATTGGTGCTTAGGATAAAACAACCCAGTGAGGCTTCTGCATGCTCCCTTTTCTCGCAGGAAACAAAGCATTCAGCCTGCACAAAGTACTCGAAGTGATCAGGCTTGCTATCCGGCGATGGTCTTCCTTTGCCCGAATAGCAGGGTTTACGGATAACCTCTGGCTCTGTTTCGCTTTGGCAAAGTTTCGATTGTTTCTGCCACAAGGCAAAAGCCTTCAATGCATCGTCCCGGCACAAAAAGGCCTTTTTGCTCAGCTTCTCCAGATCACGGGCCTCTTTCAGTGACTGCTTTTGCATCTTTCGGGTCAATGTTTTCCGTTCACTAAGCCCGCGCTTTTTGTTGAGAAACAGGAACCATCGTTGCTGAACCCCTCCGTAGCAGGAAGGCACTTCAGCTGAATAGTAATCTTCATAGCCTTCAACAGGCACCAGCGACATGGTTGGCGCTTTGCAGACCAGCTCCTTTGCCTCCTTGATGTTCAGGGGCACCCGGGAGATAAACAGCTGCTTTTGCTCATCAAGCAACTGAAGGGTTTCTGCAACATACATGGCAGCATCAGCAACCAGATAGCGGCTATTCAAAGCGGCCTTAAAACATGACAGATGATTTTTGATAATTTCCTGAAAACAGGTTTTGTCGTTTACATTACCGCTGGCAGGGGCCATAAACACAGGGATGCCCGCCTGATTTTCAGTCATTAACTGCAAGACTACCTGATTCAGGTCAGGCCGGTGGTCACGGCTGTAACCTTGGCAGATATGAATACAATTTAAGTCGTCTGGATTGTCATGACTGTTATAGACTCCATCCACATGAAAGCTGGTGCCATCCAGATTTAATGCCTTGCAAGGAAGTTTCAGATGATTGACGACCTTGACGGCCAGATTGAGATACAAGTCGCTAACACCAGCGTCGTACAAACTGTCGAGAGCCCGACCAAGTACCTTGTCGTTCAAGTGTTCAGCCTGTATACCTTCCCCGATAAGGCGGTCAATCGGCTTATCCTCAAAAAACTCAGGGAGCATGTACAGAGTTTGCCCCGTAAAGCCCAAGCCATTGATGATCATTGCAACTACAGCTTGTCCAATAGTGACATTACGAACATCGGAGTCATTTGTGATACGGGCATCAATGTATTCGGCTATCTTTAACTCCCGACACATAGCGGCAACCAAGCCAAGGTGGTTGAGGTTCTTAGACTGGTATTGAGCTTGAGGCATGTTGGTGCACCTGAATGTCTGTTTATTTCTTTGACAACAGATTTTAGGCAAATATCAATCGGGGTGGTGAAAGGCAGGTCCAATCTACGAATTGCAGGAACACTCTCTGCTCTGGACAGCCATCACTCTCTGCTCTGGACAGCCATGACTCAACCCCCATGGTCACAGGGTTGTGGTATGCAGTGCATCAGACTTGTCTATCAAATGCCGAAAGGCGCTTGATTCTGATGATTACTGATGGAGCACCGGATATTGACCACTATGATGCGGTGGTTGACCTGGTGAAACGTTGTGAGTACTCAGGGATAGATGTTATGGGGCTGGGGATCAGTATTCAGCTACCAGAAGAGCTGTTCCCAAAAAGCCTGATGATTGAGCAGTTGTATCAGCTGAAATCTTCTCTGTTCGCTTTGACCAGGGACTGGCTGCTGCACTGAAACTAAAACGCCACTCACTGCTTTTTTGCTGTAGAGTGGCGTTTTCTTCCTGAGCAACTAAATCTTGCCACAAGGCACGATTCGGAATTGTTGCTTCTTATTGAGCATGTTCGGGAACAAAAAATGAGCTTGGGAGTAACAAAATTTTACTCCCAAACACCTGCCCTAGTCATCTAAATCATTGATATCATTATCAAATCCCATATCATGAAACTCATACCACATGACATTGATGATACCAAAGGCACACGCAAGGAGTACGCCCAGAATCCAGGCAAAATACCACATAGTCTGCCCTCCTTAGTAAAGTGAGTGGGTGTTTTCGTTAAGGTGTTCTGCTGTCATACGACCCCACAATTTGTAGAAACACCAGATGGTGTATCCCAGAATGATGGGAACAAATATCATGGCAACCACTGTCATAATTCCCAGCGTCAGGTAACTGGACGTTGCATCCCACAGTGTCAGGCTAACGTTAGGGTGGGTGCTGGACGGCAGAATAAATGGAAACAGTGAGAAGCCGGCTGTCATGATAATGCCTGCCTGGGTGATTGAACTGCAGGTAAAGGCCAGGCCGTGCAGACGGCTGTTGGCCAGCAGGAAGACACCAATGGCGCCAGCAAAACCCATGACCGGTGCAATCAGCATAACCGGGTACTTGGTGTAATTAGCCAACCAGATGCCTGCGTCAGCTATGTGAACTGTTTTGATCAGAGGGTTGGCTTCGCCATTCATAACCAGACCGCTGACGACCTCAAAGCCGGGCAGGTTAGCTACCCAGACACCCGCGAGTGCAAAGGTGACAATGGTCGCAAGGGCAGAGATGCGGGCGACAATGGTCGCACGCTCTTTGATTGGGCTACCAGAGCGCATGCTTTGCCATACAGATCCCTGCATGGTTAGCATAGAGACACTGACAACACCACAAAGAAGGGCAAAGGGGTTCAACAATGAGAAGAAACCCTGAGTAAAACTGGAGCGCATTGTGTCATCCAGATTAAAACCAAAGCCCAGGAACAGGTTGCCAAAGGCTACGCCGAATACCAGAGAAGGTACGATGCCGCTGATAAAGAGACCCCAGTCACAGTACTTTGTCTGCTCGGGTTTAACCTTGGAGCGATAATCAAAGGCCAGCGGACGGACAATCAGTGCGAACAGAACCAGCAGCATGGCCCAGTAGAAGCCAGAGAAAGCTGTGGCATAAACGATAGGCCACGCCGCAAACAGTGCGCCACCTGAAGTGATCAGCCAAACCTGGTTGCCGTCCCAGTGAGGGGCGACGGCATTGATCATGATACGACGTTCTTCGTCAGTTTTGCTCATGAAAGGCAGCAGGTTGGCGGTCCCCAGATCGTACCCGTCCATTATGGCAAAGCCAATGAACAGGACTCCGATCAGAACCCACCAGATGAATTTGAGAACTTCGTAGTCCATAAGGGCCTCCTTTTATGCCTGAGCCATATCGTCGGTACGATTGCGTTCAAAGTGGTAGCGGCCAGTGTGCAGGCTGCTAGGGCCTTTGCGGGCATATTTAACGATCAGGTAAATTTCGATAATGATGCAGATACTGTAGAGCGCAGTAAAACCAATGATGCTGAGCCAGAGGTCAGCTTCTGTCCGGGTAGAAGCAGACAGGTAGGTAGGCAGAATGCCTGAGATCGACCAGGGTTGACGACCAAACTCAGCAACGAACCATCCCATTTCACTGGCAATGAATGGCAGTGGCAACGCATAGAAACAGAGTTTGAGGAATTTTGGACTATTGTACTCAGTTCTGCGGGCCGTCTTGTAGAAGGCGGTTACAAGCAGCAGGAGCATCACAACACCGAGACCTACCATGATTCTGAAAGAGAAAAACAGTGGCCACACGGTCGGAATAGCCTCTTCTGCAGCCTGCCGAACCATTTGGGGTGTCGCGCTTCGAATGTCGTCGGTATAGCGGCTGAGCAACAAGCCATAACCCAGGTCATCCACGACTTTATCAAACTCGCGACGATTGTCGGGTGTATCTTCACCATTTTTAAGTTTTTCAAGCAGTTCGTAGGCTTTGATACCATTGTTGATTCTCTGAATCTTGTCGTCGATCAGATCTTTGATACCCAGTACTTCTGTGTTTGTTGAGCGGGTTGCGATTATGCCCATGACGTAAGGGATTTTGATCGCGTAATCTGTTTTCTGCTCTTCCTGGTTGGGGAGTCCAAAAACAGTAAAAGCGGCCGGTGCAGGTTCGGTGTCCCACTCGGCCTCGATCGCTGCCAGCTTGACCTGCTGTACGTCACCCAGTTCATAACCGGATTCATCGCCAAGCAGAAGCGTAGAGAGGATGGATGCCAGACCAAAGCCTGCGGCCACCGCAAATGAACGACGAGCGAAACCTATATCACGGCCTTTAAGCATGTACCAGGCACTGATAGACAGTACAAAGATGGCACCTGTTGTATAACCGGCAGAAACCGTATGAATAAATTTCACCTGGGCTACAGGGTTCAGAATCAGGTCAGCAAAGTTGGTCATTTCCATGCGCATGGTTTCATAATTGAACTCTGCACCTACCGGGTTCTGCATCCAGGCGTTAGCAATCAGTATCCACATGGCCGATAGGTTAGTACCTATAGCCATGAGCCAGGTACAAGCCAGATGCTGAACTTTACTGAGTCGGTCCCAGCCGAAGAAGAACATGCCGACAAACGTTGATTCGAGGAAGAAGGCCATCAGGGCTTCAATGGCCAGTGGAGCACCAAAAATGTCACCAACATAATGGGAGTAGTATGACCAGTTGGTTCCGAACTGAAATTCCATGGTGAGGCCGGTAGCAACGCCGAGTGCAAAGTTAATACCGAACAATTTACCCCAGAATTTGGTCATATCCCGATAGACTTGTTTGCCGGTCATAACATAAACCGACTCCATGATCGCCAGAATGAAGGTCATGCCCAGGGTCAGCGGCACAAAGAGGAAGTGATAGAGTGCTGTCATCGCGAACTGGAATCGCGACAGGTCGATGATTTCGTCTGTAATCATGGTGCTCCTCGTTTATGACAGTGTTAAATCAAATCCGTACTGAAAATCAGAAAATGCATGCTGCCACAGAGGTCCTTTTTGTGCTGCAGTTACCGCGCATTCTGGATAATAGATACATGCTAAATGCATGTATCTGGCCGGTGCGCCGGTATATACGAGTTTTAGATGGGTCTGGATCAATCTGTGGCTGGTTAAACAGATTTGTGGACATGTTACTCGGATTTGTTACATATATGAACTACAGTAGGACGCAAAGTTTGATCTTCATCAAAAATGTTTAAAATATATTGTTATCCAGGTTTTTTTTAGGGATATAAATGTTTTTTGTTTGAATATAAAGAATAAATCACTGTGTAAAAACGAAACATTCGAAATGTAAAGTGGATTTTTGGCTATAAGGAATGCTGATGGATGTAATATCTGTCTATCAGTATTTCTGATTGGCATATAGAAAATATTTGCTCGGTTGATTGTTATCAGGATGGGCTGAGAGGTGACTCAGCCATGGCTTCTGGCAGAGCTGTATTTGCTGATGACTTTATTGGCGTTGTATAAGTCAATGTGCCATTTGTTACTGGCAGGGGGAACTTCGATGGGCGAAATATTATCCCGTGAATAGCGAGCGCTCATAGGGCTCTCGAACTGGGCAATGAACTGTAATCGTTTCAAATCGGCCTGATAGGTGTGTACCAGGAAGTTAATGGTTCTCTCACTCAGGGGGACGCGATAGTAACGGATCAGGTTTTGGGCCAGTTTCTCGGCACTGGCCGAGAGGTTTTTATCAACATCTGCGGCCAAAGCTTCTCCCAGCGCTGCCTTGGTCCTGGCGCTCATACCGGGCTCAAGAAAAGCCAGGCTGGAAGCATTGGAACTCTCAATAGCCCTCTGAATCTGTGGGTCATGAAGATGTATGTAGGGGTCTAGAATAGTTGCCACCTCGATGGCCACCTCCCTGGCACGTGTTTCTGTCAGGTATCTCCGTGCAGGCGACAGGGAGTGGACTCGATGGCTATCTTTTCTCAAGCGGGTTTCCTTTGAAAACGCTTCCAGACGGTTGGCAACCTCCATTCTGGTGTCATCGTCCAGTTCGATAATCTGCTCTGAAATAGTCAGGCTGCGTTTTAAGTTCTCTTCAGGGTTGTGCTGATGGAGTGTGGAGAGTTTTTGCCAGTACTTCAGGGCGCGTTTGAGTTTGTCGCTGTCCCGTCCCTGTTTCAGGTAGGCGCGGTGAGCTTCATTGTAGAGTTGAATGGCTTTATCGAGTTGTTTGCGTTTTATGTTCAGGGCCTTAACGTGTTTGCCGGTTTTATGGGTCAGGTCCCTAGCCTGGCGAACCTGCAAACTGAGAGTGTCGAGTGACTCCCTGACTGCCGCCAGCAAATTCCGGGGGCTCAGGCCGTGATCGGTAATAATGTCATTCTGGATATCAACATTATGGAGCCAGGTTGCCAGAGCCTTGAGGCGTGAGTACACCCTGGCCCGGCTGATCCGGAAATCATTGCGTTCTTCCTCGAGCCTGTCCAAAGCCTTGGCCAGATCCCAGCGACCGGTATACTCAATTTTCAGCCAGGAAATTTTGCGCCCGCAAATCAGCTCGAAGCATAATATGAGTATTTCCTCGACATCGTGAAGGGTCATCAATTCTTCATTATCTCGCTCGCTGGCAGTGAGAATCCGCTCAATAAACAGAGGCTCCCTGGGTTGCCCTTCATGGGGTCTGGCCACGATCCCGCTTAACCTGTTTTTGAGCGCTTTGGCTATGCGTGGGTGAAGTTCTTTGAGTTCGTTTTGATAACGCTCTGTGTCATCAGAGACTTCGTGAACAATGTCATGCATTCTGTGATAAAGGCCAGCCCTGCGAAATATTTCAATCTGTTCGGCCTTGCGGGCCAGATCGGGGTCACCCGTAATATCTTCGATGGCTGTTGATATCCATTCCGGACCAAGATCGAACTTTTGCAAGAGAATACCGGCAGAGTGGATGCGACGTGCATCTTCGGTCATATTACGTTGGGTCAGATCACGCACCATGTAAATGATTTCGGGAATTCGGTCGATGATGCTGAGCAGGTTGTTTTTGTCTTGATTGATCCGTCGGCCGTGGGTAACGTCGTAAATTAGCTTGGTGAACAGACCCAGACCAATGGCAACAATAGAATAGCCAACAAAATACAGGGTTTTGTCCAAAGGCATCATGGTGCCGTAACCAATATAGTAGCCTGCAAAGGCGGCCAGAAGTGTGACCGGACCGGCAGTCCAGGCGTACTGCAGTATGGTGACACTCCAGGGCTCCTGGTGAGGAGCGCGTGCCACTTTCTCCAGCCAGCTTAAATTTCGTTCTTCAAGCTGCAGGTCTGCGTCATTCCGTTGCCGTCTCCAGCGACTGAAAAGAGCGGTCATTGTCGTATATTACGTTTTTTTCGGTAGGAGATGAGTACTATATTCTAAAGCCTCAGTGTGACGGTGTAGTATATGTAGATTTACGTTTCAGGATAAGCGTTTTGTAATCTCTTCTCGCGCAGGCTGTCGAACTTTGTCTGGTTCACCAACCGATAGTCGAATATCTGCACAGGAAGGTGCCCGACAGACTCTGTTCTTACCCAGATGCTTGGCCTGGTATAAAGCGTCGTCTGCCTCTTTAAGTATTTTGTCGAGAGTGTCGGTCTGCGGACCGGTGGCAGCAATGCCCAGGCTGAGGCTCAGGGGAACAGGACCTCCCTTGTAGAGTAATGCCGAGTTCCTGAGTCGCTCAGCGATCTTTACGCCCCTGACAGCATCTGTGTTGGGCAGGAGAACAACAAATTCTTCGCCGCCATAGCGGGCAATCAGGTCCTCTTGACGAAGATCTTTCCTTAGTTGACAGGCAAGGTCAGAGAGAACCTTGTCACCCGCCGGGTGACCGAAACGATCATTGATCTGTTTGAAATCATCGATATCTATGAAAATCAGACAGGATTGGGACTTTGCGGAATCAGGGCGGTGAAGCAGTTCTGAAGCCTCATTGACAAAAGCTCTCCGATTCAGAAGACCCGTCAGTGAATCAAGGCTGGCCTGCAGTTTCCAGAATCGAGTCTGCTGATTGGCCTGAAACAGGGTTCGCGCATGGTTGCTGATGTCGGTTATCTGTTGCCACTTCAAAGGTCTGTTGGGTTGGCTTCCCGGTGAGACCACCAGCAGACTATGGTGGTTTTCTTCACTGTGAAGCAGAAATATCCAGTATTTAACGCCGTTTCGATCTTCAAGCCGGATATGGTGCTTTTGTTCCGAGGTAATGATGTTCATCAGCTCATCTTCAATACTGTCAATACTGTTTGTTAGAATCTGGGCTGCTTTAGGGTAATGGCTGCTGACATCCCACTGGTCTTTATTCTTAATCAGTATCATAGAGGGTGTATCGGGTATTATCGCATCCAGAGTTGCCAGAATACGCTGTCGAATGGTCTTTTCATCCATTAGTGCATTGCTGGGTGCCTGAAGATGTTTGCGAAGGGCTGAATCAAAGACTCGTCGTTTATCAAATTGGCTGTTAACCAGATTGATAGAGATAGCCTGGCGATTCTTGTGTTTGCGGTTAATCCAGTAAAGACCGTTAATTAGCATGGATTGGAGAGCAATTAATGCCAGTTCGGCCTGACTGGGAATGACTCTGGGCCACTCTTTTGAGGCCCAGCTGCTAAATAGGGCAAAGAACAGTGTGAGCATGACCGGTAACGCCAGTTTGGCGGGTCTGACACCCTGCGAAAAAATAGTCAGAAGGCTGGCAATGAGCAGGACTGCGGACACTGCGATCATTAAAAATGCCGCATTGAGAAGCAGGGTTTTCTCTGTGGCGAAGAAGCTGAGAACCAGTCCGACCGACAGGCAGCTAAGCCAGAGCATAAGTCTGTCTGTTTTGGGATTATAGAGTGCCAGCAAACCGAGGTTCTTGTAACAGCCCAGGGCCGAGACAAGGCTGATGACCGTCATGATCAGCACCCAGAATTCGGGGTCCCAGGACCCGTTAATTATCCAGAAAATGTCGCCTTGGTAAAATACGATCAGCGTCGTGGTGGCCAGCAGGTGTGCAGTAAGCAACAGGTAGGAAGGGTGCCGGGTGTAGATCATTACAGCCGCTGTAACGATCAGAAAGAGCAGAAGCAATGCCAGCAGTGAAGCTGACAAGGCCTGATTTTTGTATTCATCCAGCATGTAGAGTGATTGTGGCCAAAGGTGAGGGTTCAACCTGTTTGGTTCTGAGCTGTCCACACGTATATAAATGTCGTGGGTTTTGTTCCCAGGTAGCCGGAGTTTCAGAACTCTTGGGTCTGACTTGCGGCTTTGACTGCCAATACCCAATGAAGTGATCCGATAACCCTTTTCAGAAGGTGTGAAGACATCAAGTTTCTTGTGGGGAGTCCTTCTGAATACCAACAACCAGTCTGAATTAAGAGAATGATTCAATGTCAGGCGGAGTTTGTACCAGCGATCACTGGTGCCGGGCTGTTTTCCGCTCAGGATCGCTTCCGGAGCAGGAACCGAAGTCAGGAAGCTGACCAGTTTAACCGGTCCAGACGGTGAAGATTCTGCAACGGAAGTCCCGTGGGTAGCCTGGCTGACAAAAAAGATCAGCAGAAGCACCAGAGCCCTGATGAAAATGACTGCTCTTTGCGAACAGGTTGAGAAGGTCAATAGAACCCGCAATTCAGGCAGTCCTCCATGACGAATTGACAGCTTTTCACTCTTCCTTCAAAGGGTCGTCTGTTAAATCTATTTACCCTGTAAATGATTGTGACACAGACAAGGTGTGCAGGCCAAGGTGGCAGAGCGGATTCGTCACTAATTTAACTTCGACAGTGACGTTGCTTGTCACTGGTGCAACGAGTGTACATCAGGACGTCGAGTCCTGATGTAGTGGAAATTACATCGCAAAGTGCTCTTTAGAGAAGGCGACTTTCTCGTCAATAGGCATAGTCCAGTTGGGCAGAGACTCAATCAGCTCCAAACGGGGCTGGATGCCGCAGTCATTGGCGATCTGGATAGCCAGGCCGGGTCGGGCATTGAGTTCAAGGATCAGTGGACCATCCCTCTCATCCAGGACAATGTCCACGCCCAGATAACCCAATCCTGTCATGTCATAACAGGCTGATGTCAACTTGAGCAGTTTGTCCCAGTGAGGTACTGCCAGTTTTTCAAAGCTGTGACCCGTGTCAGGGTGCCTGTCAATCGGCAGATCAAACTGGACGGCTCTGAGGCTTTTGCCAGAGGCAATGTCCAGACCCACTCCAACGGCTCCCTGGTGAAGGTTGGCTTTACCATCAGAAGCCCGGGTGGCCAGACGCAGCATGCCCATCACCGGAAAGCCCCGGAAAACAATCATACGAATGTCCGGCACACCTTCAAAGCTGTAATCATTAAATACCGGGTCTGCCACGATCAGGCTCTCGATCATGGCTACATCACTTTTGCCTCCGAGACTGTAAAGGCCACCCAGAATGTTGGAAACATGTCGGTTGATGTCTTCAAATTCCAGAGTGTCGCCGCTGGCTTTTACATAACGTGGACCGTCGCGACCCACGATGACCAGAATGCCTTTACCGCCACTGCCCTGGGCGGGCTTGATCACGAAACTGTTGTGTTCTTCAAGCAGGGTACCCAGATCTTTAATGTCGTGCTGGTATTCGACAACACCCAGCAGTTCAGGGACGTCTACATTGGCTTTTTCTGCCATCCTTTTGGTAGTGAGCTTATCGTCCACCTGAGGTAGCAGTTTGCGGGGATTATATTTGATAACATAATCGAGGTTCCGCATGTTCATGCTGAGAATCCCGGCCTCGTGGAGGCTGGATGGACTGGCAAAACTGCGAAAAAATCGTTTGATGAACTCCATGGGTTAACCTCCAACCAGAGGCTTGAAGCGACGAAGTTCCAACAGACGGTAACCGGTGTATTGACCCAGCATGAGGGTCAGACCCAGAACGGTCAATAGCAACTCCGGAAAGTTATAGGTCAGGTGCTCAACCAGTGGGTTGGACATTAGCAGGTAACTCATAGTGGCCACCAGCAGACTACCAGAGCCTTCAATCAGTACGTCTTTGGGGCCTTCTTCTTCCCAGAGGATAGACATTCTCTCAATGGTCCACGCCAGAATAATCATTGGGAAGAAGGTCACGGTCAGGGCCTGGGTAATCCCCATCTTCCAGGTGAGTACGCTCATAACGCCCATTATGCCTATGACGACAATGATCACCGCCGCCAGTCGGGCGACAAGGAGCATATTGAGTTGACTCAATATCGAGCGAATCCAGAGGCCGATGGAAACTATGGTGACAAAGATAATCAAACCAGGCAGTAACTGGGTTTCCAGGAAGGCCACGGAGATCAGGACCGGCATAAAGGTTCCTGATGTTCTCAGGCCGACCAGGATACGCATGATCAATACGACCAGGGTGCCAATCGGAATTAGCAGAATGCTCTTGAAGGCATTCTGGACTTCCAGAGGCAGGGCGTAGATAGAGAAATCGACCAGTGCTGCATTGTCAGCCCGGGACGTTTCAATGGCCAGATCCCTTGTTGGCTCGTTCTGGGAAATCATCGAAAAAGAGACCCGGGACGCTGTGCCACCCATGACATCCAACAGGGATTTACCACCTCGTTGCCAGAGGAAGAAGTTTTCCGGGTTTCCGGATGCTCCGGTTTCAGGATCAAAGAGTAACCAACCATCATTGGTGTAGACTTCCAGCATCTCTACTATGGGCTGACGACGTCTGCCGTCTTCGAGGTAAAGGCCTCGAACAACCCGGGCCGGTATATCGGCCATGGAGAGCATCTCGATCAGCAGATTGGTGAGCTCAGCACGGCTATCAATCATGCTAAGCAGCATGTTGGTATTCTGACTGGGCTGTTGGGCAATAAATTCCTTGATCAGGGTGCCTGTGAAACTTCGACTATCAGCAGAGCGTTCTTTCACCTGTTCCAGCAGTGAGTCTGCTGCAGTCTGATAAGGTTCCGGCAGGGACGGTTTGGCCTTCAGGGTGTCGTTGTTTTCTTCAACAGGAGGGGCCAGAGGTTCCACCAGTTGTCGATCCGGATGCAGACTCACCTTGTAAAACAGGCTTTGTTTGCCACTGGCCTTGCGAATGCTCCACTCTGCACGACGTTGTCCTTCATCATCATACTGGTTGATGCCATAACCCGGAGAAGCAAAGGATTCATTCAGAATACGGAAGCCGGATTGTTGATCGGGTAAGGTCAGGGATGCCTTGGCGGGTCCACCGTCGGCCTTGAACTGTATTTCAGCTTCAACACTCCAGACGGTGGTAGTTTCTCCCCGGGTTAAGGGAAACCCCAGGGCAAAGTGTTTGTATAAAGTCAGGCCCAAACCTGCCGCGATCAAAATGACCACCGCCAGACTGAGTTGAAAACGTCCTTTCATTCAAAACCTCACTTCTTTTTCTCAGCAATATTTTGCTGGGCAACATCAACCAGAGCCGTATTGCTCAGGAGTCTTTCACCGATAAGAATCGGATGCTCGTAGCCAGTGCGATTGGTCAGCGTAAATTCAACATTTTTGGAAATCTTTCCCAAAGTTATGGGAATAAAGACAGTAACCCGGCTCTGGTTTGCCAGACCGCCGTGACGTTTGATTGAAACTTCACGATGGACTTTGCGCTCAAAGGTCCGGCTGTTGTCACCATTGACGATCTTGAAACGAACCCACTCTTCGCCATTTTTTGTGAAGTATTCAATATCGGTTGCATCAATGGAAGACGTTTTGGCACCTGTATCAATACGTGCCTTGAATGGGTTCTTGAATCCTTTGATACGAACCTCTTCAAGCTCTCCAAACAAAGCAAGACCACTGACGTCGACAGGCTTGTCAATCTGTTTCTTGATACTCAGGTTGCCGCCAGTCGGGAGCTTAACGGTCAAGGTATCCAGGACTTTCTCGGTTGCGATGTATTTCTTGCCAACATTGGCTATGGCCATGTCTTTGAGAAAATCCCGACCAATGAGCAGTGGGAATTCAAAACTTTCCCTGTCGTTCAGTGAGACATCCAGGTTCTGGGTAATATCGCCGACCTTGACGTTTATATTGACGACATAACGGGTCTGGGACTCTTCACCGCCCGGAACCTTGATCAAGACAGTGTCTTTGACGGGGAGTTCCAGAGTGACATTGCCCTTGCTGGTTCTGGGGAGGTCAAAGCGAACCCACTTTTTACCATCCCGTTCAAAGTTCTTAATGTTTCTGGCATCAATCGACGAGCGTCCTGCACCGGTATCGATCTTGGCATTCATTTTCAGACCGTATTCTGTGAGAGTGCCTATCTCTGCAAAACCCAACACCAGTTTTCCGCCAACACGGGCGGGGGTTTGAACCAGTTGCTGTTTAACAGAAATGGTATCCGGATGAAGAGGCTTGGAAGGTTTAAAAGTTTGTAATTCTTCTGTCTTCTGTTTTGAGTCGGGCGCCTCGGTTTCTGTCCTGGAGGTCTTTTGACTGTCCGTAGTTTGAGCAGGTTTTTGTAGCACCTGGCAGCCAGTCAAAGCGGATATCGCCAGGATAAGCGCGGGTAATGCCGGAAAACGGGTCATGGGTAAGCTACTTATTTTTACATAAAATGAGTGAATGGTAGCCGCGATAGTCTATCGCAAGCCGAGCAGCTTACTTGATGTTTGGTGACTTGCCAAGAAGTCTGGCCTTGTGAGCAGGCTATGAAGGGGTAACGCGTTTCCCGATCAGGCAGGTAAGAACAATAGTCACCACAGAGGGGGCAACCCAGCTTAAATTAAAGTCGTACCCTGGTAGTGACTCAAGAGGTACCAGAAGCTTTTGTGTAATTGGATGGTTCAAACCCTTACTGGCATCGACCAGACTGAGTATAAAGGTGACCAGGAGCGTGGCTCTGTAGACCAGCTGAGGATTGGGTAGCAGGCTTTTGATCAGTCCCAGGAGAATCAGGGCAATAGAGACCGGGTAGAGTACCAGTAAAACAGGAATAAACAGTTCGATCATCTGGTTGAGATTAAAGTTGGCAAACATCATGCAGGAGAGACTGATGGTCGCCACAAGTACCTTGTAATTGAGTTTCCCGGAGAGATCACAGAAATACTCCGAAGCAGCAGTGATCAATCCAATTGCGGTAGTCAGGCACGCCAGTGTCACAACCGTTGCAAGCAGAACATTGCCATAGAAACCAAACAGTCTGTTGACATAAACAGAAAGAATCTGGCCGCCGTTGTTTGGGTGGGCAATGATTCCGTGACTTTGAGCACCCAGATTGAAGAGGGACAGGTAGACCAGAGCCAGTCCGAAAGCTGCTAGACAGGCCGTTATGACAGAATATCTGGCCAGGGCGTCGGGTGCGGTAATACCGTGAGATTTAAGGTTGGTAATGATGACAATGCCGAACAGCAGTGCAGCCAGAGCATCCATCGTCATATAGCCTTCAAGGAATCCACTAAAGAAAGGATTTTCTGCATATCCGTTCATAGGTTCACCGGCTTCTCCCAGAGGGGAGATGAGGGGAGATATACCGAGAATCATCAGCAAGAGGATGAGGGCCGGTGTGATGATCTTGCCTACGGATTCAAGTAATTTTCCCGGATAGAGGCTGAGATACCAGGCAGTGCCAAAGAAAATGATGCTGTATGCCAGTCTGGAAGTGCTGTCGGGCTCTTTCAGAAACGGGATTATTCCGATTTCATAGGCAACAAGGCCGGTTCTCGGGACACCGTATATCGGGACAACAATGATATAAATGCAGCAACCCATCAATGCAATCATGCTGCGTGGCAGTTCACCGGTGATCTCGTTGAAGCCGCCGCCAACTCGGGAAATCATGACCACAGCTAACAAAGGGAGAAGCACTCCGGTGACCAGAAAACCGGCAGCAGCAAGCCAGACGTGGGTGCCAGCCAGCTGCCCCGCCAATGGAGGAAATATGAGATTGCCCGCGCCAAGAAACATGGCGAAGGTCATAAAACCCATACCAATGATGTTCTGAAGACTTAATCGTTGCTTCATGCGTAAGGTTCTGCCTTGATTGAATGTTATCTGGTCAGAAACGGACGTCCATGCTCAATCCTGGGAGATGAACGATTTTTTTGTAATGAATAGGAAGTATGGACTCAATTTCAGAAAGTGGTAGTCCGGTCCGAGTTTTGCTCGGTCATTATTCGAGATGAGCATAAGATTAACTTTTGTTAATCTTATGCTCATTGGGTCTTCATTGTAGAGTCACTATCCTTTGCGATTATTCACTGATTTCATACAGGTAAGTGTCATGAGGCTTTTAAAAGAGGCCATTCTGGGCCTTTTTCTGGTATCAACCGCTGCTCTGGCAAGCCAGGAGAATGTCCTGCTTCAGCTGGCTATCGAAAATGCCAAAATCAAACCCGAACAGGCCATTGCGAAAATTTCCGACCGCTATTCCGGGCATCTCAGCGAATTTGGCATCGATGATGAAGACGGTAGAATGGTTTATGAGTTTGCCATTGTTGATCCAGAAGACAGCGTTGAGTTGGAAGTAATTATGGATGCTGACTCGGGAAAGGTCTGGCTGGACGAAAAAGACAGGCTTTCCAGCAAAAAGTTGAAACGTAAAAAGTACCAGCTGTTAATGAACAGTGGCATGACTTTGAAGAAAGCCATTGATGAAGCGAAAAAGATTGTTCCGGGGCAGCTGATGGAAGCAGAGCTTGAACAGGAGAAGGGTATTGTATTTTTTGAAATTGAGTTGTTGACGGATAAAGGCGTGCGCAAGGTGATTGTTGATCTTCAGTCTGGCAGGCCGATTCCGGTGACCCAAAAATGATCAGGCTTTTGATTCCCTTCCATGGTCGGAACGGAATAGGTGTGATGATATGAAGTTGCTAGTGGTTGAGGACGACCGGACAACCCGTGAATACATTGCCAAGGGATTCATGGAGCATGGCTGGACCGTGGATGTGGCTGACAATGGCCGGGATGGTCTGTTTCTGGCATCAGGCGAGAGCTATGACATCATTGTTCTGGATCGTATGCTACCCCAGATGGAAGGGCTCAAGGTGCTGGCGGCACTGAGAGCTTCTGAAAACCAGACACCGGTAATCATTCTCAGCGCTCTTGATGGCGTTGATGAACGCATTAAAGGCTTGAAGCAGGGAGGGGATGATTACCTTTGCAAGCCTTTCTCTTTTGGGGAACTTCTGGTTCGGGCAGAAATTCTGACTCGCAGAGGGCACAGTAAAGAAGCTAAAAATACTCTTGTTATTTCCGATCTCGAAGTAGATCTATTATCCAGGCGTGTGGTCAAAAACAGGGTTGAGGTGAACCTTCAGCCAAGAGAGTTCCAGCTTCTTCGCTTTCTCCTGGAGCATCAGGATCAGGTGATTTCCAGAACCATGCTGTTTGAGTCTGTGTGGGATTATCACTTTGATCCGGGCAGCAACATTATTGATGTTCATGTCGCTAAATTGAGGAAAAAGCTGGATACTGCCGGAGGAGCATCCCTGATTCACACTGTGAGAGGGGCAGGTTATGTTCTCCGTGAGTCAGCTTGACCCTCTGGGTCGGTTACGGGCATCCTCACTGCTGCGCTATACCTTGCTGCATACAGCTATTGTCCTGGTACTCTGCGGATCAGCCCTGTGGTTAGTGAAAGACTACAGTCTGGGGTTCTATCAGAAACGACAGGATCAATTTGTTCTGGAACAGCTCAATTCTCTGGCATCTTTGGCCAGAAGCCATTCAGAAAGTGAATTCAGCGCGGTTGTAAGTCAGATGGCTGAAAATAACCGGCAAGTGCTGGTGGTTTTTAAAAGCGCCGAAGGCTATCTGGGTAATTTGAATTATCTGCCTGAAACCGTCCCCCTGTCACCAGCGACGGGCAGTTTCTGGATACTGGGAGATTCGGTTCTGGGAGACGGTCGCTTCCAGAAAGTGCGGGGGAGTCGTATTAACAGTCGCTGGGGTCCCCTGGTGCTGGCCTACAACTCTTCAGACTTTAACCTGTTTGCTTCTCGTTTCACTCTGGCACTTTATGCCGCTATGGTATTGGTTTTGCTGGTAGGACTGGTGACCGGGTTTTTATTTTCAAAAAAAATATTGGCTCGTCTTCGCGCTATCAATAAAGTGACTGCAAAAGTCGGTGAAGGTCTGTTAGCCGCCAGAGTTAAAGTCACTGAAAAGGGCGATGAGTTTGATGAGTTGGCTGGTCATATCAATCAAATGCTTGCGCAGATCGAAGACTCAGTAGAAGCCATTGCATCGGTAACCAGCAGTATTGCTCATGATCTCAGAACGCCTTTATCCCGACTGAGGATCAAGCTGGATGGATACTTGCGAAATGGCGGTGCTGGTGTTGAGGATATTCTTGAGGCCCAGACTGAGCTTGATACGATCCTGCATACCTTCAATGCCATGCTTGAACTCACGAAACTGGAATATGGGCAGGGGGATCTTGAGTTTGTCCGTTGTGACCTGAAAGAAATAGGCTATGAAGTGGTTGAACTGGCGGAGCCTTTGGCAGAAGCCTGTGAGCAGTCTCTAATACTTGAAGTGCAGCAGCCTCTGGTTGTTCGGGGGAGTCACCAGTTGCTGTTTAGAATCCTTTTTAACCTGGTGGAGAATGCAATCAAGTACTCTCCTGAAAAAGGCGAGGTCAAAATTCGTATTGATCAGGATTCAGTATCAGTTATTGATCAGGGGGCAGGTATTCCGGAATCAGAGCAGGAAAAGGTATTCCAGAGGCTGTACCGGCTTGATCAGAGTCGAACAACTCCTGGTCATGGGTTGGGTTTGTCGCTGGTCAAGGTGGTCGCTGAGCTGCACAATGCCAGGATCAGTTTTGAGCAGGGTGAGCAATCTTTTGCTGTTAAACTGACGTTTCGCAGAGGAGAGTAAAGCCTGGCATATGGGCAGGCTTTACTCTGTTCGGTTACTTATAGCCAGCCTTTTCGTTTAAAGAAAAAATAAGTGCCAAGAGCGCTTGCCAGCATCAGAATCAGGGCCAGAGGGTATCCCCAACTGCTACTGAGTTCAGGCATTACCTTGAAGTTCATACCATAGATGCTGGCAATCAGGGTCGGCGGCAGAAACATCACGGCGGCTACGGAAAATATCTTAATGATATTGTTCTGTTCCAGATTGATGAAACCCATGGTGGCGTCCATCAGGAAGTTGATTTTATCAAAGAGAAAGCCAGTGTGGGGTGTCAGAGAGTCAATATCACGAAGAATGTCTCGCACCTGGTCAACCTGTCCGTCATCCAGCTTGTGACGGCAGTTTTTCAGTATGTATCTGAGGCAGCGCTGGCTGTCCAGTAGATTAAGACGAACTTTGCCGTTTATATCTTCCTGCAGGGTAATATTTTTCAACAGGTCATCAACATCAGTATCATCGTCAGAAAGAGCATGTTGACTGGTGGCTTCGAGATTTTCGTAAACTTCTTCCAGAGTGTCAGCTAGAAACTGAACTTTAGTGTCAAACAATGCGATCAAGATATCGATCGGTGTTCGTGCCTTTATGTGTTGCAGTTTCAGATAATTTCTCATCAGTCGGAACAGGGCGGTAGGCTCATCCTGTAGGGTGACCAACTGGTCGTCACGAAGGTTGAAAGCAACGTTGATGCTTCGAAATTCCTGGCCTGCCTGATGAGGGAATAAGGAACGAATATGAAAACCTGTCTCACTTTCAAAAAATCGTGATGAGGCTTCAATCTCGTACAGTGCATCTTCGTCTTCTATAAATCCCGGGCACTCCTGTTTCAGCCAGTCATCCTCGTTTTCGTCCAGTTCAACAAGGTCCAGCCAGAGTGTATTTTCAGGAAGCGCCACATCGGTCTGTATACGGGTGATGCAGTACTGCTCAGTATCACGGTGATAGGCGTTGATCATAAAAGACTCTGATAGCAAATCTGGTACTTGGCGTCTGTTGGACTCAGGCTTCCCGGAATTGGCTAAAATCGTCTAAGTCCATCAGGCTCCTTTAAGAAGGGTCGCTCTATTGTACAGATCGATGCACCTTAGTCCAGCAGTGATCTGGCTCTGGTGGAGGCAAGGCATTTGTCCACCAGAGTCTGGTGATATGCTTTATAAGGCTTTTTACCTGTCAGCAATAGTGAGACAGTTCAGCCCAGGCTCTATAAGCGGGTTCTTTCATCGCCTGTATGTTCAGATCTTCGCATCATGGAGGTGACCTCTATCCGAAAGGGATTGGTTGATTGCTGATTATAACTTTCGAGCCAGTCTCTTAGCTGGTTGGCATTCGGACATTAAGCATCAGTGTCTGGCTTTTGCGCTCCCTGTCAAAACGAAATCCGATCAAATAATAAGCAACTGAGCATTGCGGCATTTTTTCTTCATAATCATACCTTTTTAGTCAGAAGCTTCAGAATAGTTAGGTCAATGAAAAAAGATGCTTTTTACTTAGATGATATCTGAATGTAAAAACTCTCAATCAGCCATTCCCGCTGAGTAGCTGTAGATGGAGAAAAAATACAAAGTGACTCAAATCAGGCTGTAATTTTACTTTCTGGTCGTTTTTCAGTATCTGCTGTGGGACATGTCTAACTCATTTTCTTTCGGCAGGCCAGCTTTATCGCTATGCATTGTTGCGATAGGAAAGCTACCCGGCCTGCCGCCTTGTATAAAGTTAATGAGCCCTATAGTTCGGTTTCCTTTTCGACTTTATCCATCAGCTCGTTATCTGCCGGCTGATTTTCTGCCTGCTTGTTATCTGCTGGCCGATCTTCTGCCTGCTTGTTATCTGCTGGCTGCTTGTTATCTGCCGACTCATCATCTGCCTGCGCGCCATCTGTTTGCTCTTTATCTACCGGCTCCTTATCTGCCTGCTCGCCGATAGAAGAGATCTCTATCTCAAAAGGATTAGCCAATTGCTGATTACGAGTATCGAGCCAGTTTGTTAGCTTCTCGGCATTCACAGCCTTCGTCACCCATAGCCTGAAACTCAATGTATGGCTGGCGTTTTGTTCGTTCAAACTGAATGAGAGCAACTCATAACTTCCAGAGTATTGCAGTATGGGTAACATATGCTGCAAAGTATCGATTTCCAGATTACTTGAGTTATACGTGAAGCTGACCTGAAACTCTTTTGGAAAGGTGGTATGACTAAAGAAAAGGCCTTCCAGACCTAAAGCGATCAGTCCTGCACCCAGGCATCCGCCTCCCAGCTCTGGAATCCCTATACCAAATCCAACTCCTGAAACAGCCCCTGTCGCGAGAAACGTAAGCGCAACCGCATACTTCATATATGACCATGACGGATTTACTTCCGAGTTACATATATAGTTACCACATAAGCAGCTGAGCTGATGGTCGGGCTCTATGGCTTCCGGGTCTGATACACAGTGAGGCCGGGAGAAAGGCGGGGTGGAATACATTTCGTCGGCTTTCATGGCCACCAGCCTGGCGAATACGTGGATAAACGTTTTCAGCTGGTTTTCATGAATATGTACAAACGGTTCACCAGCGCCACGGTCTTCTCTTTCCAGCCAGGCGGAAACAGAGGCACTTCCGGTGGGTAGAAATTCAGCGGAACGTCTCGACATAGCAGCAGGCTGACTGGTCAGGGGCTGTTCGGGAGTGGTGGATTCAGCCCTGTTATCAGAATCAAAGAAAGACACTGAGACTGGTAAGGAAACCGCACCATTTGCCGGAGAAGTCGGCACTCCCCCAACAGCTCCCTGTTCCTGACCCGTATCGTCAGCCGCCGATGTCAAGCCACTGGAATGACTCTGGGCAGAAGGGATCCGTCCGGTAACGGGTAACCCGCCAACCATGTCAGATCTCTGGCTTTCAGTATTTTCATGGGTTGGTAACTCAGAGTAGTCTCCCTGTGATCCGGGGGCTGGGGTTAGGTCATCAGCGACGGTTTTTGTGTCAG
This sequence comes from Endozoicomonas sp. ALD068, assembly GCF_049310145.1. Lineage (NCBI taxonomy): Bacteria > Pseudomonadati > Pseudomonadota > Gammaproteobacteria > Oceanospirillales > Endozoicomonadaceae > Endozoicomonas > Endozoicomonas sp. ALD068. The sequence goes on along the minus strand of NZ_JBLYNU010000004.1, from coordinate 2,145,231 downwards.
ACTCTACGGACAAATAAACTTTGACGAGTGCCCGTGAGGTTTTGAAATTAAGCACGAAATTATCTGCGACTGAAATTGTGGGGGTCAGCAGGAATAGGAGTGCAGTGAAAAAACTACACAATCTCTTGATGCTCGAAATTTTTTTCATAACTACACCTGTTAATCAGAAATTTTAAAATAGTTAAGCCTATGGAAAAAATGGGGTTTTATTTAGAACATTTCCGACTATGACAACTATTAACCAGTCATTCCCTTTGACCATAGTAAATAAAGTATTTTGTTAGACTTTTTAACAAAGATATCGAGGCTCTTTAGATCGGTTGTGATGTTCCTTTATGGTCGTTTTTCAACACCTCTTGTAGGGCGCGTCCTGCTTGTTTTCTGTCAATAGGCCGCCTTGTATCGATAAAAGACGGTTGCGATGAGACAACAACCGTCCTGTTTTCCGCCCATAAATTGAAACTGAATTCTAAAGTCTGGATTCCCGCTCACCCATATAGTTTGGTCTGCTGATGTCGGAGACCCCTATCTGGAAAGGGCTGGCCCAGTGATGATTATGACTTTCGAGCCAGGCTTTTAACTGGTTGGCATCTACTGCGTCCGGCATCCGGACATTAAACCTCAGTGTCTGGCTATCGTGTTGATCGTCCAAAATGTACGATACCAATTCGTAACCTCCCGAATATTTCAGCATGATCGCTATTCGCTGCAAATTACAGATTTCGAAATTGTTCGAGCTAAATGTGAAGTTGACCTGAAACTGATTTGGAAAGTGGGTAAGACTATAGAATAAGGTAGAGGCAGAGGTGATGAGTAGCCCTGCGGCCAGGGATACGGCAGCAAGAATAGGAGCTCCCTCAGCAAATGCAGCACTGGAACTTGCTGCTGTCAAAATCAACGCAAAGAAAGGCACAAACTTTCCATATTTCCAAATCCGATTTGCGGCCGAGTCACATACAAAGATGCCACACCGTGTGAAAGGCTGGTAGGTATTCATTTCTTTAGGTTCCATAGCAACCAACCTGGCGAAGACACGGACAAACGCATTGAGCTGGGTTGAAGGAACATGAATTGACGGGGCGTCATCGGCCATCTCTACTCTTTCCAGCCAGGCGGAAACCGAGGCTCTTCCAGTTTGCAGATTTTGGATAGAATGGGTTGAAACTGCAACGGGTTGAGTGGTTAAGGGTTGAGCTGGAGGAGAGGATTCATCTTCGTCATCGGAATCAAACTCAAACTCAAGCTCGAATAAAGATACTGCAATTGGCAGGCCCCCAACGGCGCCTCGCTCCTCGGTCTCATCATTATAAAAGGGTGTCATCCCAGGAGCGTGAACCCGGGAAAATGGCGAATTAAAAATTGGTAACCCTTCAGCCTTTTTGGAATTTCGACTCGCACTGTTATCAACGTTTGGTAACACAAAGGAATGCCCTTGTAGCCCGCATGCTTGCGATACTTCATCGGTTTTTCTGTCAGGGTCTATAGATAAATAGACTTTGACGAGAGTCTTTGAAGTTTTGAAATTAAGCACGTAGTCATCGGCTGCTAAAACCATGGGAGCTGTCAGAAACACTGTTGTAGTGACAAAATGGAACAATGCTTCGATGATTAAAAATTTTTTCATAATCACACCTGTTAATCAGAAGTCTTAAAATAGTTAAGCCACTGGAAAAAGATGTTTTTTATCGCGTAAGAGTTCCCAGGGTGTCGCAAAAGCAGAGAGCAAAGCTGAGATAAGTAAGAAAGTACTGAAAAAGCGCAATATACTGCCACCCGGCAATACCATCACCCAAACTCTTTCAAAAGGCACCCGTTAAGTACCTGGCCAGTTGGTTTCGCATATTCTGGCGAGTGGATTTTTTCATCCTTCAAGGCGCAACGACGGACGCGTGGCCATAGCTACGCAACCAGAGTTGTAACGCAGAAGGATGGAAAAAGCCGCCGTCCAGAATATGCGAAACCAACTGGTTAGGTACTTACAATAGGCTGAGCGTCAGGACGTGACCTGCTGGCCTTTTGACCAGGCTCATTGGCATCTGTGACGAAGCAGGCAGGAACCACTACGAAATCGTGAAAAAGTAGCTGCAAAGACAATCCCCCGCTGATTTCTTTGAATCAGTGGGGGGATGTTTAGATGAGGATTAATCTGTCGGCTGCGGATAAATTCAACCTTAGCCCTATAGCGTGGTTTCGGATTTGCCCATGGAAGAGACTTTTATTTGAAACGGATTAGCTAATTGCTGATTCTTACTTTCCAGCCAGTTTTGGAACTGTTTGGCATCCACGTTATCTGGCACGCGGACATTGAACGTCAGTGTCTGGCTGGCGTTTTGCTCATCCAAACTGAACGATACCAATTCATAACCTCCCGAGCACTGTAGAATATTCACAATTTGCTGAAAATCATAGATTTCCTGACTGATAAGCAACTGGTTTGAACTGAAAGTGAAGCTCACCTGAAACGGGTTTGGAAAACGTGTATGGCTGAAAAAACAGGTACACAGAGGAGTAAAGACCCCCCCTGCGACCAGAGATCCGTAAGCTAATCCAGAGATTCCCGTACCAAATCCAGTGCCCGTACCTGCCGCTGCCGCAAGAAACGTCGAGAGCACCGCAAACTTTCCACATGACCAGGTCGGATTTGCCTCGGAGTTAAAGACGTAGGTGCTGAAACGTGGAAAGGGCTTCCAGCTTCGCATTTTGTTGACTTTCATAGCAACCAGACTGGCAAACATCCGGACAAAGGCTTTAAGTTCATTGGCAGAAATATGAAACCGGTTGCCGCCGCTTACCTCTCCTCTTTCCAACCAGGCATAGACGATTGAACTCCCTGTTTTCAGATAGTGGACTGAATGCACCGACGCATCATCAGGTTGATTGGTTAAGGGTTGGGCAGCTGAAGTGGAATCTGCTGCGTCGATAGAGTCAATAATAGTCACTGAAACTGGCGAAGACGCAGGCCAGCGCCTGACTGCTCCGGGCTGCTGATCTAAATCAATGCCAGTAGATCTTAAATCAAGGGGCTGAGTCTGGGGAGAAACTGGCGGGCCGCCTGTTGCTCCAAGTTCCTGATCTATAGCATGTTCAACCATTGTCAAATCAGATAGCAGTCCCTGTATAATGCCATCTACTGTTTCAGGTTCACGGTCTCCATCACTGCCTATCGATGTCAAATCGCGAGGCTGGCTCTGGACAGAAGGTGGCGGCCCAGAAATTGGTAACCCTCCAACTGTCTTATGTTCATGGCTTCCACTCACATCATCGGGGGACATCCCGGTGGCCGTGGCTTGCTCTTCTGGTGCTCCATCAGTGTTAGTTTCAGGATCAATAGACAGGTATACTTTGACGTGTGTTTGTGAGGTTTTAAAGTTAAGCACGTAATTATCGGCCATTGAAACCATGGTGGTCAGCAGAAAGATCAGTGCAACGACAAAGCTGCACAACACCTTAACACTACAAAGTTTTTTCATAATTACTCCTCCAGCTTAATAGCCGGAAACGCATTTCCAATCTGCACAGTGAATTAGATAAGAATGAAAGGGAGAGCTGCTCCAGGGCAGAATAAAGACCCGGCGAGTAACTAAGCCTTCCCGAAAAAACAGAAAATGCATTCAATTAATGCTTGCCCGAAAACACTCCTCCATGATTGTTGATGGTGTTGTCTGCAAACTGTAAGGGGTAATAAAAAAATCGCCATAATGTGTCTTTTAAAGACTCAAACATTATTGCACCTGATTACCAGACGTTTTTAAAATAGTTAAGCCGCTGGAAAAAGATGCTTTTTATTTAGAATATTTCTGTCTATAAAATATAAAATAAAGGGGTGTCCACAAATTTTACTAACAAGGAAACAAAGAAAAACAAAGAAAAACAGAGAAACGTTCGGGGAATTCTTTGACCGGGTGACTTTAAAATAGAGAAGGAAAAAGTATCCATATATTTGACTAACTGACGTGTTGAACTACTTTTTAGACTTGTATCAGGTGGGGACTGTGCTCGAGTTTGCTTGCACCCAAAGTAGACTGATTGATCCGGGAAATACTCTTTTGTTATTGTGCGTCTTGTTCCGAAATCAGAGACTAATGTTGTTTTGAGAATTATACGACCATGGTTTTTTTTCAATCTTCAAGGTGGCAGGTTGTCAACTGTTTAGGTGGATTGGACTCTATTTTTGCTATCAAATTTTGTGCTTATGCTTCAATGTTCAATTGCTATGTTTCTCTAGTCGCATATTCTAGTCGGCGTATTTGAATTCTTTGAATTTTTTTATTGTATTTCTACTGAATGATTTTGATGTGAAGATATACAGATTTTCAAAAAAAAACCACGTATTCTGCTTTTTATAATAATTTTAATAAAGAGCGTTTGAGTTGAGCAGGTGGTTTTTATGTTTCTCATAACAGTTTGTTTGTTAATTTGGCGAAGGGGTTTTTGAGTATGTTATTTCTTCTCTCTTACAGCGTTTTGATACCAGGCTTCTGTAGTCCGAAATAACGGATATAAAGTTAATCTGTGCTCTAGAGGCTGGTTTCCAGCAGACCAACAGGGTGTGTTGTTGGCTCGCCAATGGCAGATACCTTTATTTGAAACGGATTTGTTAATTGCTGATTGTGCCTTTCAAGCAAGCCGCGGAGATTGCCAGCATGTACTGTATCAGGTACCTGGACTATAAATCTCAGTGTCTGGATGGAGGTCCGCTCGTTGAAATGAAATGACACCAGATTAAAGCCTCCTGTGCACTGCAGTAAATTCACTATCTGCTGCAAATGATTGATTTCCTCACTCATGAGTAAATTATCCGATCGAAATGTGAAACTCACCTGAAACCGGTTTGGAAACCAGGCACGGCTTAACATTAAAATGCTGGGAGGAATACAGATTCCGGTACTCAGACATGTGCCTCCCAAGGCAGGGATTCCCATACTAAATCCAACACTGGTAACTGCCGCTATAGCGATTGACTCAGTGAGAACCGCAATCCTTCCCCGATACCAGCGCGGATTTACATCCGAGTCACATATGTAGCTGCGGAGCCGGGTGAACGGCTGACAGGAATGCATTTCTTTAGCTTCCGTAGCAACCAGACTGGCGAACAGAACGACAAATTCATCCAGCTGATCTGGAGAACCTTCAAAAAAAAATGCACCACCGTCATCCTCTACTCTTTCCAGCCAGGAGGAAACGCTTGCACTTTTGGTTTGCAGCGGACGGATATATTCTTTCGATGCAGCAGTTGGTTGAGTTGTTAAGGGTAGGGAAGAAGTTGATGCAGTCCCGTCATGAGGATCAATGAAATGCAGTGAAACGGGTGAAGGAAGGCCTCCCAGGTTCTGGCCTTCATCGTTAATAATGTAAGTCAAATCAGAGAACTGACTTTCGGTGGATTCCGGCATGCCTCCAATTGCACCAGGTTCCTGATTTTCATCATTAGCACCTGATGTAAAATCAGAGGGCCGGACCGGGGGGGGAGAAGGCGCCGGTTCAGAAATTGGCAAGCCACCTACTGTTGTATATTTCTGATCTTCACTGGGTAACAATCCAGAGGGTTGTTCTTGTAATCCTTGTTCTACCGATGCTTGAGCTGCTTCTGTATCAAGGGGTACAGAGAGGTGGACTCTGACGATGGTCTGCGGACTCTGAAAAACAAGTAGGAAATGCTCTGCAACCGAAGCTGGTGGGGTCAGCAGGAGCAACACAGTAATGACAAAACTGAACGATACCCGGATAAGATATAGTTTTTTCATCATCACACCTGTTAATCAAAAGCTTAAAAATAGTTAAGCCACTGAAAAAAGATGTTTTTTATTTAGAATATTTCCGACTATGCAACACTTTGCAGGTGTTGTTAATGCTTTCCTGGCTCCGGTGTTTTTTGGTACAGCCATAAAGGGACTCAAGAGTCATAAACAGCTTGAAGTCCCCGGTCGGCCTGGCTAAGAACTTATGGTTTCTGAAAGCGGATGACATCCTGTTCAGAGGCCTGTTGCAGAATCTGCTTCAGAGTCAGGCAGATATGCTCGGCAACATCAGGATCACTGATGGGCTGATGGTTTTTATCCGTTATAAAGAAGCTGTCTTCGAGTTTTTCACCAAAGGTAGCAACCTTGGCATTATGGACTTGCAGCTCCAGTTCCACGAAAGTCCTTACGACTCTGGCCAAAAGTCCGGGTCTGTCGGTTGCCCTGATCTCCAGCAGTGTCTTTTTAATGCCGGGTAAGTTGCTGATGGTGATCAGAGGTTCTTTGGCGAAGTGCCGAAGTTGTCTGGGGGTGCGTCTCTGGGCAGCAACGGGCATTTGCCCCGAATCGCTGAGAATATCTTGCAGGTAACTCTGTATCTGCACAATGCGAGACTCATTGTTACCTATGGCTGAACCGTCTTCTTCTAATACGGTATAAGTATCGAGACTGAACTGTTCACTGGAGGTAATGATTCTTGCGTCCTGGATACTGATGTGCAGGGAGTCAAGTCCGGCCACCGTTGCAGCAAAGAGATTGGGGCGGTCAGGCGCATAAACAAAAATTTGAGAACCACTGTGCTCCCTGTCAGTGTCTGTTTCCCGGGTCAGTATCAGGGGCTGCTGCTCCTGGTGAGCGAGAATTCCCCTCGTATGCCAGGCAATTTCATGGGGGTCATGACGGGAAAAGTAGTCGTCATCCAGAGTGTTCCAGAGTGACTGAATCGATTGTGTGTCCAGGTTGTCATCAGCCAGCAAGGCGAGCGTCTCCTGCTGAATGTCCTGCAGTCTTTCATCATTGTCAGGCATATTCTCTATGCCGTGCTCCAGGACCAGGCGGGTTTGGCTATACAGCTGTTGCAATAAGGAAGATCGCCAGCCATTCCACAACTCAGGATTGGTAGCATTAATGTCGGCAACAGTGAGCAGGTAAAGATGGTTCAGGCTGTTCAGATTGCCCACTTTACGTGCGAAATCCTGAATGACTTCCGGGTCCGACAGGTCTTTTTTCTGGGCCGTGGTCGACAGGGTGAGGTGCTCGCGTACCAGCCAGACAATGAGTTTGGTATCTACACGACGCAGGCCGTGTCTTCGGCAGAATACTTCGGCATCAACGGCGCCCAGCTGAGAGTGATCACCTCCACGCCCTTTACCGATGTCATGATAAAGGCCGGCGACATAGAGTAACTCTGGTTTTTTGATGTCATGTATGATTCGAGAGGCAATAGGGTAGCGCTGCTTGTTTTCTTCGTAGCGAAAGCTACGCAGGTGCTTGATCAGCAACAGAGTATGCGCATCGACTGTATAGGTGTGGAACAGGTCAAACTGCATCTGGCCAATAATGCGACCAAACTCTGGCAGGTAGCGGCCAAGGATGCCATAGCGAGCCATTCTTCTGAGACTGATGGTTAATCCATAGGGTGCCTGCAAAAGCTGAAGGAATAATTTTGCGCACCTTGGGTCTTTTCTGAACTGACTGTCAACGGTGTGACGAATATCGCGCAGCAACCGGATGGTCTCAGCCCTTGGGCCGAGAATATCGGGGTCGCGGGTCATGAGGACAAACATTTCCAGAATAGCTGGCGGGTGCTCAGCGAATACCCGGTCATGAGTAACTTCAATGTACTGATTGCGTATCTGGAATCGATCATTGATAGCCGTTACGGTCTGCGGTTTGTCCGCATTCAGAATCTTGTCATCAAAATTCTGGAGGATCAGGTCTTTGAACTGGCCAACAATCAGAACCGTGCGGAAGTAGCTTTGCATGAACTGTTCTACCGCCAGTGAGCCAGGTTGGTCCCGGTAGCCAAACTGTTCAGCCAGTGATCGCTGGTGGTCAAACAGGAGTCTGTCTTCGCCCCGGCCGGCCAGTGTATGCAGTGCCCATCGTATCTTCCACAAAAATGCCCGGCAGCGGATGAGTTGTTCGTATTCGGCTTCTGTCAAAAAATTCAAAGCCATCAGTTTGATCGGGTCCTGGGTACCGAAATGACGTCTTGCGGTCCAACCCAGCATGTGCAAATCACGGATGCCGCCGGGTGAGCCTTTTATGTTGGGCTCCAGGCTATACGCGGTGTCAGCATACTTTTTGTGTCGGGCTTTCTGTTCGTCAAATTTGGCCTGAAGGTACTGATTGCTGGGCCACATATGGTGGACGCTGATCTTTTCCTGAAGTTGCTTGTTGAGATTTTCAGGATCACAGAGGGGGCGTGCTTCCATCAGGTTAGTGATGATGGTCAGATCGTCTCTGGCCTGTTCGGCGCATTCTTTTATGGACCGCACACTGGAGCCTACTTTCAGGCCAATGTCCCACAATGTCGTCAAAAAAGTTTCGATTTCTCTCTGGTGGGTCTGGTACTCGTCATTCTCCAGAAGAATCAGAATGTCGATATCGGAGCCGGGATGAAGCTCGCCCCGACCGTAGCCTCCTACTGCAAGCAGGCTGATGTGTTCAGAATCGTCCCAGGCAGATTGTTCCCATACTGTGATAAGAATTTGATCGATAAGCCAAGTATGACTGTATACCAGCTGATCAATATTGACTTTTTTCCTGAACCATTGGTTCAGCATATCTCTGCCAGACTGGATGGTGTCTTTGTAAAGAGGGATGGAAGGCTGATTGCTGAGGGCGGTAACAAACGAGTTTTTATCAAACAGCTGGGCTTCAAGCTGATTCGGAATCTTTGGGTTTGCGTGATTCATAATAGATTATTCTCCTGGCACTCCGTCGCTAAAAAAACGGCTCGCGCTTCTTTGAAGGCGAAATTCTACAGATCAGATTCTATAGATAAAACGTGCGAGCCATTCAGGGGTCAAAAAGGAAGCGTTTCTTCACTTCTGAGAGTCAGTACCTCGACGCCATCAGCGGTAACAAGAATGGTGTGCTCCCACTGGGCTGAAGGGCGACGATCCTTGGTGACCGCAGTCCAGCCATCTCCCAGGAGTTTGGTGAACTTCTTGCCGGCATTGATCATGGGTTCAATAGTGAATGTCATGCCTTCCCGCAGAACATAATCGTTATGATCGCCATAACCATCGTAATGAAGTACCTGAGGATCTTCATGGAAGACCTTTCCGATGCCGTGGCCGCAAAACTCTTCAACCACAGAGTAGTGGTTGGCGTGAGCATGCTGGGCGATGACCCGGCCAATATCACTCAACCTTACACCGGGTTTGACGATCTCGATGCCCTTGTAGAGACATTCCTGTGTGACATTGACTAATTTTTCTGCATAGGGCTGGACGTTGCCGACCAGGAACATCTTGCTGGTGTCACCGTGGTAACCGTCTTTGATAACAGTAATGTCGATGTTGAGCATATCGCCGTTCTTGAGGGTCTTCTTGTCATTGGGAATGCCGTGACAGACAACATGGTTCAGAGAGGTGCATATGGATTTTGGAAAACCGGGGCGACCGGGTGCAGCACCATAGTTCAGGGGGGCTGGAATAGCCTGCTGTTCATTAACGATGTAGTCGTGACAGATACGATCAAGTTCGCCAGTAGTAATGCCAGGTTTTACGTGGGGGGTGATCATCTCCAGTACTTCGGCAGCCAGCTTGCCGGCGATGCGCATTTTTTCAATATCTTCAGGGGTTTTGATCGTAACGTTCATTTCAAATATTCTTTGTCAGGCGCAGGAAATACCGAGAGTGCTCTATAGTGAGTGATCTTTGATGACGGGTTAACAAGGTCGTTTTGATCACTTATGACGGTCTGCTTCGGTAGCTTCCCAGGGGCTTTATGGATTCATTGCTGAAATTCTAACAGAAAAGAAGAGAGAGTTGGTTATTGTTAACTGGAACTGGCTTCAACTGTATAAAGAATCCTCCTGCAAAGAAATCTGTCGACTTTGAATCATCATAAGATTGTGGTATAAAATTGCGTCCTCGTGTTCAGGGTCACCTGATTGCGAGGTTACTATTTGATTTTGTAAACAGAACTCACATACACCGACACATGATTCAGGGTGCCCGAGTGCAGTCAGCGAGAGCTGGTCGTTGGGTCGAACTCATGGGGTGTGTGGAGGCCTAACCCTGTAACAGGAGAATTCTCATGGCTCAAGTCACCATGCGTGACATGCTCAAGGCGGGCGTGCATTTTGGTCACCAGACTCGTTTCTGGAACCCGAAGATGAATAAATTCATCTTTGGTGCTCGTAACAAGATTCATATCATCAACCTTGAGCACACCATGCCTGCCTTTAATGAAGCGATGAGCTTCATTCGCAAGCTGGCCGAAGGTAAGAACAAGATTCTGTTTGTTGGTACCAAGCGTGCCGCCGGTAAGATCATTCGTGAAGAAGCTGCTCGCTGCAGCATGCCTTTCGTAGCACATCGCTGGTTGGGTGGTATGCTGACCAACTACAAGACCATTCGTCAGTCTGTACGTCGTCTGCGTGACCTGGAAGCTCAGGCTGAAGATGGCACTTTCGAAAAGCTGACCAAAAAAGAAGCCCTGATGCGCCGTCGTGATTTGGAAAAGCTGGATCGCTCTCTGGGTGGTATCAAGGAAATGGGTGGTCTGCCAGACGCACTGTTTGTTATCGATGTCGAGCACGAGCGCATCGCTATCCAGGAAGCCAATAAGCTGGGCATCCCTGTCATCGGTATCGTTGACACCAACTCCAGTCCTGAAGGTGTTGACTACGTTATCCCCGGTAACGATGATGCGATTCGCGCTATTCAGTTATACATTAAAGCTGCTGCTGATGTTGTTCTTGAAGGTCGTTCCGCTGCTAACACAGGCGCTGAAAGCGAGTTTGTAGAAGTTGAAGTAGAAGCTGCAGAAGCAGCTGAAGCTGCAGAAACTACAGAAGCAGCTGAAGCCAAGGCTGAAGACGGCCAGGAAGACACTAAGGAAGCTTAATCTTCTGGTCGTTGCGAAAAGGGGGCGTGGCCCCCTTTTTCAGATTTAAAAGAGCGTTTGTCACTTTGGGGTGGTCATTGACAGGAGCTTCAGTATGCACAAGCCTATTTTGTATGTCATAAGCTTGAAGCGCTAAACAACTAAGCTCAAGGCTGCCCTGAATCCCTTATTGAATATTTGCGAGAGGAACCCACCATGGCAGCAATTACTGCAGCACTGGTTAAGGAACTGCGTGAACGCACTGGCCTGGGCATGATGGAGTGCAAAAAGGCTCTGGTTGCTTCAGAAGGTGATATTGAAAAGGCGATTGAAGAGCTGCGTAAATCTGGTCAGGCTAAAGCCGCCAAGAAAGCAGGTCGTACCGCAGCTGAAGGTATTGTCGCTACCAAAGTTGCTGAAGATGGAAGCTTCGGTGTAATGGTTGAAGTTAACTCCGAGACCGACTTTGTTGCTCGTGATGACAACTTCCTGGGTTACGTTCAGACAGTGTTAGACGCTGCTTTTGACCGTAAGGAAGCTGACGTAGCCAAATTGATGGAAGGTGAACTGGAAGAAGCACGCCTGGCGCTGGTACAGAAGATCGGTGAAAACATCGGTGTCCGTCGTATTGAAATCGTAGAAGGTGGCGTGATTGACGCATACGTTCACGGTAACAAGCGTATTGCTGTTCTGGTTAGCCTTGACGGTGGCAGCTCCGAGCTGGCTCGTGATGTAGCTATGCACGTTGCTGCTGTTAACCCTCAGGTGGTTAACAAGGGCGACATGCCTGCTGAGCTGGTTGAAAAAGAGAAGGAAATCTTCAAGGCTCAGGCAGAGCAGTCTGGTAAACCAGCTGAAATTATCGAAAAGATGATTGCTGGTCGTATCAACAAGTTCCTGGCTGAAAACAGTCTTACTGAACAGCCTTTTGTTAAAGACCCTGATGTCAAGGTAGGTGCTCTGGCCAAGAAAGCTGGGGCAACTATCACTGGCTTCGTTCGTTACGAAGTTGGCGAGGGTATCGAGAAAGAAGAAGTGGACTTCGCTGCTGAAGTTCGCGCTCAGGCTGGACTCTGATCCTGATACTGGTTATTACTGGTTAATGGATGGTGCCTGACCTGTTAGCTGAACAGGCTTGACTGAGCCTGTTCAGCGGGTCTGCAGGTTTACCCGTGTTCTGGTATCTGAGCAATGATGCACTGCTGCAAGGTTGTATGTAAACGGCCGCTTTTGAGCTGCTGACAGTGCAGAAAGCTCATTTGGCAGGATGTGGGGTGAGTCGGCAGGTTATCGGGGACAGGCGCGCCTTCGCCTAACTCTGAATTGGAAAGCTGAATATGCCGGCAAATGATCGACAACCGAAATACAAGCGCATTTTGCTTAAGCTCAGTGGCGAGGCCCTTCAGGGAGCGGGGGACTTTGGCATTGATCCCAGTGTTCTTGACAGAATGGCTCTGGAAATTGGCCAGCTGGTCGGTATCGGCGTTCAGGTCGGTATCGTGATCGGTGGTGGAAACCTTTTTCGTGGCGCAGCGCTGAGTGCCGCTGGCCTTGACCGTGTGACTGGTGACCATATGGGGATGCTGGCCACAGTTATGAATGCTCTGGCTATGCGTGATGCCCTTGAGCGTTCAAACATCAACACCCGGGTCATGTCTTCCATTCCGATGGATGGTGTTGTAGAGCACTATGACCATCGTCGTGCAATGCGCTACCTCAATGGTGGCGATGTAGTGATTTTTTCAGCGGGTACCGGCAATCCTTTCTTTACAACAGACTCTGCAGCCTGCCTTCGCGGTATTGAGGTTGAGTCCGATGTTGTGCTGAAAGCAACCAAGGTTGACGGTATCTATGACAAGGATCCGGTTAAACATTCTGATGCAGTAAAATTTGAATCCCTGACCTATGATGATGTGCTCGAGCGCAAACTCGGCGTAATGGATTTGACTGCGATCTGTCTGGTCCGTGATCAGCAGATGCCCGTTCGGGTTTTCAATATGAATAAATCCGGTGCTCTGCTCAATGCAGTGGTAGGTGGCGAAGAAGGAACACTGGTGAGTGGGGTGGAAAATGATTGAAGAAATTAAGCAAGATGCGCAGGAGCGCATGAGCAAGAGTGTTGACTCTCTGGACAGTGCATTTGCCAAAATTCGTACTGGCCGCGCTCACCCGAGTCTGCTCGATAGTGTCAGGGTCTCTTATTATGGCTCCGAGACGCCATTGAGCCAGGTGTCTAACATTTCTACTGAAGATGCCAGGACTCTGGCTGTCCGCGTCTGGGAAAAGCAGATGGTTCCTGATGTAGAAAAAGCGATCCTGAAATCTGATCTGGGTCTGAATCCTTCCACTGCCGGTGAAGTGATTCGTATCCCTCTGCCTCCCCTGACTGAAGAAACCCGGAAGGGCTACACCCGTCAGGCACGTCAGGAAGCTGAAAACGCTAAAATTGCTATTCGCAATATTCGTCGTGATGCGCTGGCCGATATCAAGGAGCTGGAAAAGGAAAAAGAAATCAGTGAAGACGATGAGCGTCGTGCACAGGACGATATCCAGAAGGTAACTGATAAATACATTGCGGCAGTAGATGCGGCGTTGGCCAGCAAGGAAAAGGACCTGATGGAAGTTTGAGCGCTTCATCTTCTAATTGATTGGTTATAGACAGTCATGAGCGAAGAAAATCAATCTGTGTCAATCTGGATATAGCAGTCTCACTTTAATTGCAAATGTGGTTATTGTGGTGTTGTCGTCAGCTCTGTGTCATTGGCATGGCTGTGTTTCCTTAACATGGCTGTTTGATCGCTCCTCTTAATGTCTCATTTGATCAGGGATGGTGTTTCTCAGGTGGATTTGTGTATCTGTTCTGAGGTGTTAGGAGTGGCACTTTGCTGGCGTTTACAATTTGCAGTGAACGCTTCCGGAGTGCTGCAAATAAATTGTATTTTCAGATCAACAAAATAGTGAATGGCCATGAAATCGCAAGAGGAAATCGGCAGCCTTAAGGAAGTACCAGTTCAGAAGTTGCCCCGCCATGTGGCCATCATTCTGGATGGAAATAACCGCTGGGCGAAACGGCGACTGCTTCCGAGTCTTGCCGGCCATCGAGCGGGTCTGAAAGCAGTCAGAGAAGTGATTGAAGCCTGCGGTGAAGCAGGTATTGAAGTTCTGACTCTTTTCGCTTTCAGCAGTGAAAACTGGAACCGGCCGAAGAGTGAAGTGGATGGCTTGATGGAGTTGTTTCTGAGAACGCTGCGCAAGGAAACCGCTAAGCTCAAGAAAAATAATATCAGACTGAAGATTATAGGCGACATTAGTCGTTTTAGTCCGGACATACAGGAACATATTGCTGAAGCAGAAGCTTTGACTGCTGACGAAGCGAAAGTGACTCTGGTGATTGCTGCCAATTACGGAGGAATGTGGGATATTGCCCAGTCTGCCCGCAAAGTGGCTAACATGGTAGAGCAGGGGGAGATATCCGCTGACCAGGTTGATGAGTCGTTAATTGGTCAGCATTTGAGTACAGTGGGTATACCCGAGCCTGATCTACTCATCAGAACCAGTGGTGAACAGCGTATCAGTAACTTTCTTTTATGGCAGTGTGCCTACAGCGAATTTTATTTTACCAAAACCTTGTGGCCGGATTTCGATCGCAGGGAGTTTGAGCGTGCGCTCCTGGCTTATGTCAATCGCCAGAGACGATTTGGCAAGACCAGTGAGCAGGTGGAGGCTGAGGCTACGTGTTAAAACAGAGAATTCTAACTGCTGTAGTTCTGGCAGTATTGGCCCTGAGCAGTGTTATTTTTCTTCCTCCCACCGCTTTTTCAGTCCTGATTGCCCTGGTTATCATGCTGGGAGCCTGGGAATGGGCTAATTTGTCCGGCTTTAAAGATGTTTTTGCCCGGGTGGTTTATGTGTTGCTGATCGCTGGGGTCTGCTGGTTTGTGAAAGATATGTCGGCCTATGCACTGCTGACAGTGTCTGTTATCTGGTGGCTGCTGGCATTTGCTCTGGTGAAGAGTTATCCGGCCTCTGCCCGTTTCTGTCAGAGTCGATTGCTCAGGCTGGTGATGGGTGTGTTGACCTTGGTTCCAGCCTGGTTTGCACTCTCAAAACTTAAACTCCATGATCAGCATGGCTGGACCATTATTCTGGTGTTTCTGCTTGTCTGGGCAGCCGATATAGGTGCCTACTTTGCCGGTAAGAATCTTGGTCGTCACAAGCTCGCCGAGAGGGTGAGCCCCAAGAAAACGGTTGAAGGATTGGTCGGTGGGCTACTAATGTCGTTACTGGTGGCGGCCTGTGTGGGCTTGTATTTTGACCTTTCTTTAGCTCGTGGGCTGGGTCTTTTGGTACTTTCAGTTGCTGTTGTTCTGGTTTCCGTATTGGGTGATCTTTTTGAAAGTATGCTCAAGCGTGAGCGCGGTATTAAGGACAGTAGTAATTTACTGCCAGGTCATGGTGGGGTGCTGGATCGAATAGACAGCCTGACGGCGGCTGTGCCGGTCTTTACTCTGGCTCTGATTGTCGGAGGGAGTTAAGCATGCAACAGGTTTGTGTCCTGGGTTCAACCGGGTCTATCGGAAAAAGCACTTTGGACGTCATTGCTCGAAACAATGATCGTTACAGAGTCAGGTCGCTGGTCGCATGTCGAAGTCATGATGCGATGTTGGAGCAGGTGAGGGCGTTTAAGCCGGACTTCGCTGTTATGTCAGATCCTGCTGTTGCCGATCAGTTGCGAGCATCGGTAAAAGCTGAAGGGATTAAAACAGAGGTTCTTGGTGGTAGTCGGTCAGTCGCTCTGATGGCTGCTGATTCAGACATCGATATCGTCATGGCTGCTATTGTCGGAGCCGCAGGTCTGCTGCCTACTCTGGCCGCTGTCAAGGCAGGTAAGAAAGTCTTGCTGGCAAACAAAGAGGCGCTGGTTATGACCGGGGCGCTCTTTATGGATTCGGTAAAAGAGTCTGGTGCCCAGCTGTTGCCAATTGATAGTGAGCACAATGCTATCTTTCAGTGTCTTCCCCATGGTTATAGTGAAGGTCTTCAGGGGGTTGGGGTTCGCAGAATTCTATTAACCGCTTCGGGTGGGCCTTTCAGGGATGCACCGGTAGACACTCTACCTGCTGTTACACCAGCCCAGGCATGTGCTCATCCGAACTGGAGCATGGGGCGAAAGATTTCAGTAGACTCGGCCACCATGATGAACAAGGGGCTTGAGTTTATTGAAGCTTGCTGGCTCTTTGGTGCTCGTCCCTCCCAGGTCGAGGTGCTGATTCATCCGCAGAGTATCATTCATTCTCTGGTGGATTATGAGGATGGCTCAGTTCTGGCACAAATGGGCAATCCGGATATGCGCACACCGATTGCTCATGCAATGGCCTGGCCTGAGCGCGTGCAATCCGGTGTGGAGCCACTTTCTCTGGCCGATATTGGCAGACTGGATTTTCAGAAGCCCTGTATGCAACGTTTCAGATGTTTGCAGCTGGCTCAGGATGCTGCAACTGCCGGTGGGACTGCAGCCGCTATGTTAAATGCAGCCAATGAGACGGCTGTGGAAGCCTTCCTGGGTGATCATCTACGTTTTGATCGTATCCCGGAAGTCATTGATGCCACGCTTCAGGCGCTTCAGGTGTTCAGTGCAGGTGATATTGAGCAGGTGCTGGATGCTGACCGAAAGGCCAGGTTGCAGGCCAGAACCCAGATTGAACAGTGGCACAAGACAGCTTGATGCTGTCATGGCTTAAATACATATATTTACTGTCATTCTGGCGATATTCTATTTACAGTCGTACATTGAATCATAAAACTCTGTCAACCACTGCTGTCTGCGAGTTCAAGGTCAAAGCAGGCAGGCAGGCGTACCGGAGGTTGGGTAGCGCGAAATGATATTTGGAACTTTGCAAACGTTTTTGGCTTTTGTCATAACGTTAGGAATTCTTGTCAGTATCCATGAGTTTGGCCACTTCTGGGTGGCCCGTCGTTGTGGTGTCAAGGTTCTTCGCTTTTCCGTAGGTTTTGGTAAGCCGCTCTGGAAGCGAACTGATCGTCAGGGGACTGAATACGTAATTGCAGCCATCCCCCTTGGCGGTTATGTCAAGATGCTGGATGAGCGGGAGGGGCCTGTACCTGAATCGGAAAGAGCCTTCGCTTTTAACAACAAGCCTGTCCTGTCCCGGATAGCGATTGTGGCTGCGGGTCCGATCGCTAATTTCCTGCTGGCAATAGCGGCACTGTGGTTAATGTATGTTTTGGGTGTAAAGACTGTGCTGCCGCAGGTTGAAAAAGTATTGCCTGATTCTCCTGCTGCAATAGCCGGTATTCAGCCCGGTGATGAGATTTTAAGAATTGACTCAACAGATACACCCGGATGGCAACAGGTGAATATGGAGCTTTTGTCGTTTATTGGCGACAATCGCTCTGTTGAAATCGTGGTCAGGCCCGGAATCCCTGGTCAAAAGCCTGAAGGCACTGAAGTCATCAGGCAGGTGCCCCTGCATAACTGGCTGGTAGGTCAGGAGGATCTGAATCCCGTCAGGGCACTGGGGATTGTACCTTACTCACCACAACTACCTGCTGTTATCGGTCAGGTTGTTCCGGGCGGTGCTGCTGAGCAGGCAGGCCTCCAGCCCGGAGATAAAATTCTTAAAACCAATGGTGAGCCTGTACAGGATTGGCTGGCATGGGTTAACCTGATTCGTAGTCACTCTGGTAAAACACTGCAGTTAGACGTTGAGCGTAACGGCAGTCTCCAAAGTCTTACCATTACGCCTGGTGAGAAAGAGGTGGAAGGTCAATCTGTGGGTTATATTGGTGCTGGTGTTCAGTCGGTCTCCTGGCCTGACGATATGGTCAGGACCTTGCAGTTTAACCCGCTCTCCGCAGTGCCCAAAGCTATTCAGGCAACGTCAGCTTTGACAGGAATGACGCTTGAGTCGCTGTGGAAGATGGTTGTCGGGCTGGTTTCGGTAAAAAACTTGAGCGGCCCTATTACCATTGCTAAAGTGGCTGGCGCGTCCCTGCAATCAGGACTGGAGAATTTTCTCTATTTCTTGTCCATGTTGAGTGTCAGCCTTGGGGTTTTGAATTTACTGCCCATTCCTGTACTGGATGGAGGACACCTGTTGTTTTATCTGGTGGAGTGGGTCAGAGGGAAACCTCTGTCTGAAAAGGCTCAGATGGTTGGGTTGAAAATTGGGGTGACTCTGGTGGTCAGTGTAATGATGCTGGCTCTTTATAATGACATAAGCCGGCTTTTCTGATGCGACTACCCAGAGTGAAAAATGAACACGGACTAAGAACGGATTCCATGAAGCGATCACTGTTGTCTCTGCTGATTGGCTCGATGGCCTATGCGTCAGGCGCTAATGCTTTTGTAGTGTCTGATATCCGGATTGATGGCCTTCAGAGGGTTTCAGCCGGTACAGTATTTAATGCATTGCCCATAGAGGTTGGGGATGATATTGAATCTGTGCAGATTTCCAGTGCAGCTAAATCTCTGTTCCGCACGGGGTATTTCAAAGATATTCAAATGGCCAGAGACGGTGATATTCTGGTCATTTCGGTTATTGAGCGACCTTCAATCAGTGAAATTGTAATTAAGGGTAACAAAGCCATCAAAACGGATGATCTCAAGCAGGGGCTGAGTAAGTCAGGTCTGGCTGAAGGTGAGATTTTTCAGCAGGCTACCCTGGAGGCTATTCGACTTGAACTGGAGCGTCAATATGTTGCTCAGGGTCGTTATGGAGCCAGTATTACCGCTGATGTTGAAGCTCAGCCCCGTAACCGGGTCAAGCTGACTATCAATGTCAAAGAAGGCAAGGTAGCGACCATCCGACATATCAATGTCGTTGGTAATACGGTTTTCCCTCAGGAAGATGTACTGGGTTTGTTTGAACTCAAAGAGTCGCACTGGCTCTCGTTCTTTGGCTCCAGTGATAAGTATTCCCGGGAAAAACTCTCGGGTGATCTGGAGCGTCTGCGCTCTTACTATCTGGATCGAGGCTACATCAACTTTAATATTCGCTCCACTCAGGTTTCGATTAGTCCTGACAAACAGAGTGTTTTTATCACTGTTAATATTGATGAAGGTGATAAATACTCAATCAGTGATGTCAAGCTGGCGGGCGACTTGATTATCTCTGAAGAAGAGGCCAAAAGTTTGTTGCTGGCCAGACCGGAACAAGTGTTTTCCCGTCGGGTGATTACGACGACAGAAGAAATTCTGAGCAGGCGCCTGGGTAATGAAGGTTATACCTTTGCCAATGTGACAGGTATACCGACTCCGGATCACGAAAAGAAAACCGTTTCCCTGACATTTTTTGTTGATCCTGGTAAACGTGCTTATGTTCGCAGGATCAACTTCACCGGGAATACCAAAACCGAAGATGAAGTTCTGCGTCGTGAGATGCGCCAGATGGAGGGTGCTTCTGCGAACACTCAGAAGATTGAGCAATCCAAGGTGCGTCTGGAACGTCTGGGTTTCTTTAAGTCAGTCAATGTTGAAACACCACCGGTTCCCGGAACCAGTGACCTGATTGACGTGAACTACACCGTTGAAGAGCAGCCTTCGGGCAGTATATCAGCCAGTGTGGGTTTCTCTCAGTCTGACGGCCTGCTTTTGGGCGGCTCTATCAGTCAGAACAATTTCCTGGGGACCGGTAACAAGGTGTCTGTAGGTCTGAACAAAAGTGATGTCAGTCAGCTCTATAACTTCAGCTTTACTGATCCGTATTTCACCGTTGATGGTGTCAGCCGTGGTTTCAACTTGTATCACCGTTCTTATGATTACAGTGATACTGATATCTCGAACTATGCTGCAGATACAACCGGTGCCAATGTTAACTTTGGTTACCCGATTTCGGAAACTCAGACAATCAGTATGGGATTGGGTATTGACGATACCAGTATTACAACGGGTTCAGAAACGCCGGATTATATTCTCAATTATCTGAAGGAGAATGGTGATAGTTTCACAAACGTCAAGACAACGCTGAGTTGGTCCGAAAATGAATTGAATCGGGGCTTGCTGCCGACACGGGGTTACTCTCAAAGTGCATCGGCGCAGGTGACTATTCCGGGGTCGGATGTCAGCTTTTACAAGCTGGTTTATCGTGGCCAGTACTTCTATCCGTTTACCGACTCGCTGACAGGGCGCGTCTCTACCAGAATCGGTTATATCGGTGCCTATGGTGATACCACCGACATACCTTTCTTCGAGCATTTCTATGCGGGTGGCTTTGGCTCTGTTCGTGGCTATAAAGATAACTCCCTGGGTCCTAAGGCCAAAGAGCGGACAGACAATGATTACAACGCCATTGGTGGTGATTTTGTCTTCGAGGGTACCGCTGAAGTGCTCTTCCCTCTGCCTTTTGTGAAAGATCAGCGTTCGCTCAGAACCAGTCTGTTCTTTGATTACGGTAATGTCTTTGATACCAATTGTCCCAGCGGTGATATCAAGGATTGCTCGAAGCCTGATTTTGGTTCGCTTCGTTACAGTGTGGGCGTGGGCCTGACCTGGATTACTCCACTCGGACCGCTGACCTTTAGTCTGGCCAAAGCACTTAATCCCGAGGGAGAGGACGAGACTCAGGTGTTTGCGTTCTCCCTGGGTACGCCTTTCTAAAACCTCTCGTGATTTTATTGAGGGCTGCTTCTGGCATTAGCAGCTCTCAATAAGATTTTCAGAAGCCAATACAATCATACAGGTTGAGCGAGTGTTTCCTCAGCAGTTTTCGGCTCTGATTTCCACTTGATTATTCCTGCGATTCGATAATACCGAAGGATGGTTTTATATATGATGAATGCCCACTTTTTTTGCCAGGAGAAAGAATCAGTTTTTACTGATTCTATACAAGCAGAGCAGTATAAATAGATGCGATATAATACCATTTCATTATAATTAGTGCGTTCTCGCATGTGGCTTTAGGAAAGCTTTGAAGCTGTTTCAGAATTTATCAGGTGATTGTTTCAGGCTTTAGAGAGTTTCTGGTATACAAAGGTATACTCTGTTTTGGACTTTGCGTTTTTATTCAGGAGAAAGAACTTGAAATCGATCAAATTGGCGTTTGTTGCTCTGCTGCTGTTATCTCCATTGGCTCAGGCACAAAAAATCGCTGTTGTGGATTCTGAGATGGCTGTTCTGGAGTCAGACGCTGCCAAAAAATATGCCAAAGAAGCTGAAAAGATGTTTGCTCCTAAAATCAAACAGCTCAAAGCACTGCAGGAAGAAATCAGAGTAATGGAGCAAAAGCTGCAGAAAGATGGTCCTACTTTAACCGAGGGTCAGCGTGAGAATCGTCAGGTCCAGATCAAGCGTAAGTTTGAAGATCTGCAACTGCAAGATCGACAGCTGCGAAGCGAAAAAGCCCGTTCTGACCAGACCGAACTGGGTAAGCTGAGACCGAAGCTTGATAAAGCGATTGAGGAAGTGTCTAAAGAGCAGGACTATGATCTGGTTCTGGAGCGTGGTGCTACGCGTTTCGTTAAGCCTGGTTTTGATATCACCCGTAAGGTGATTGAGCGCATGAATAAGTTGAAGTAATTCATGAAACAGTCTTTTTCCTTTACCTTGTCTGAGCTGGCTGACAGAGTGGCTGCTGAACTCAAGGGTGATGGTGAGGAGTGTATCTCTGGCCTGAATACCCTTCAGGATGCTGTTGCTGGTGAGCTGGCCTTTTTAGCGAATCCCGCCTACGCTCGCTACCTGGAGACTACAGGGGCCAGTGCCGTTATTCTGGCACCCGCTCAGGCTGAAGCCTGGGCCGGGAATGCATTGATTCTGGATAATCCTTATCTGGGGTATGCTTCTCTTTCTCATCTGTTTGATACTGATAAGGGGTTGCCTGAAGGTATCCATTCCTCCGCAGTTATTGCTTCAGACGCCGCGATTCATCCAACGGCCGCAATAGGCCCAAAAGTAGTGATTGAGTCCGGAGTTCAGATCTCTGAGGGTGTTCGAATTGATGCCGGTGCTGTGATTGGTCATGACACTGTGATCGGTAAGAACAGTCATATTTGTCGAAATGTTTCAGTCTGTCACGGTGTCTTTATTGGTGAGCGCAGTATTATTCATGCTAATGCTGTTATCGGGGCCGATGGCTTTGGCAACGCCCGATTGGACGGGCAGTGGCATAAAATAGCCCAGATCGGTGGAGTAGTTATCGGTAACAATGTAGAGATTGGTTCCTGCACCTGTATTGATCGAGGCGCATTGGGGGACACGGTGATACACGACGGAGTCAGAATCGACAATCTTGTGCAGATCGCTCATAACGTGATAATAGGAAAGCACACTGCTATTGCTGCCAATGTCGGTATTTCCGGTAGTACCAGGGTTGGTGAATATTGCACCATTGCTGGTGCTTCGGGTCTTGCGGGTCATATCACCATTGCTGATCATGTTCATCTCTCTGGAATGGCAATGGTTACCAAATCCATATCCCGTTCTGGTGCCTATGCATCCGGGACAGGCATCATGGATGCGGGGGAGTGGAGAAAGAACGCGGTCCGCTTCAGGAGACTTGATGATATGGCCAAACGACTTAAACGGTGCGAGCGCCGACTCGAAGAATGAAACCCGTTTGATGTGCCGCACGTTCGGTATCTATCAGCAAGAGGCTGGTTTATCAGTCTCTTGCTGTATTTCCTGATCATCCTGTCATGCCCAGTGATCAGGTTTTGCTGAGGGCTTAATTTCTGGCCATGAAAAGAAATGTCTGGAAGTTCTCCTGTCAGGGGGAGGTTGATGGTAAGATAGCCCGCTGTGCTGAAATAACCTGTGCAAGAAAGGAACTATAGTCTTGATTGATTCCCGTTCCAGCCAAGAATCAAATGCTGTTCTGGATGAATTGATCCATCCGACAGCCATTATTGATCCGCGTGCTGCTTTGGCACCGGACGTAAAGGTCGGACCCTATGCCATTGTTGGTGCAAACGTTGAAATTGACTCTGGAACAGAAATTCATGCCCATGCTGTTGTCAAGGGGCACACCAAAATAGGCAGAAATAACCGCATTTTCCAGTTCGCCAGTGTTGGTGAAGATTGTCAGGACCTGAAGTACGCAGGCGAAACGACCTGGCTTGAAATGGGTGACAATAATGTGATCCGTGAGGGTTGTACTATTCATCGGGGGACTTCCCAGGATAATTCGATTACCCGCATTGGCAGCAATAACTTGTTGATGGCCTACGTTCATGTGGCCCATGACTGCATCGTTGGTAATAACATTATCCTGGCCAATAACGCTACGCTGGCCGGTCATGTCAGGATTGGTGATGGGGTCATCCTGGGAGGGTTCACCACCGTGCATCAGTTTTGTGTTATTGGTGATTTCAGTATGAGTGCTGCTCATACAGCTCTCTTCAAGGATGTTCCTGCATTCGTGATGGTCAGTGGTAACCCGGCCAAGGCTCACGGCATGAATTTTGAGGGGATGAGGCGTCGTGGTTACAGTTCGGAACTGATCCGTGAATTGCGTCAATGTTACAAGTTGATCTACCGGCAGGGTCTGCGGACTAATGAGGCACTGGACAGGCTTGAATCCATGAAAAAACAGCCCCAAATCCAGTTGCTTATTGACTCTTTGAAAGCGTCAACCCGAGGTATCACGCGCTGATTTTCGAAGTCAGTCTTTCCCTGCCAGCCACATATTTTTCACGGTAAATAGGAATGTCCAGAACACTGTCATTTGCTCTGGTGGCCGGGGAGGCCTCGGGTGATCTGCTGGGAGCAGCGCTGATCAGAAAGATCAAATGCCATCACCCCGATGCCCGATGCTATGGGATTGGTGGTCCAATGATGATCGCTGAAGGGTTTGAGAGTCTTTTCCCCATGGAGAGGCTTTCAGTAATGGGGCTTGTTGAGGTGCTGGGGCGGCTGAGAGAGCTATTAGGGATTCGCAAGCAGCTGAAAGAAACTTTCATGGCAGAAAAACCAGACGTTTTTATCGGGATTGATGCGCCTGACTTTAACTTGGCTTTGGAAAAGTACCTTAAATCCAATGAGATACCTACCGTTCATTATGTAAGTCCTCAGGTTTGGGCATGGCGAGAAGGCCGATTGAAGAAAATTCGGTGTGCCGTTGATCATATGCTCGCGCTTCTCCCGTTTGAGGCAGATTACTATCAGGGGCATGGGGTTCCGGTCACTTTTGTTGGTCATCCGCTGGCCGATCAAGTGGCCTGGGAGCCGGACGCGGTTGCAGCTCGGCGCTCACTGGGAGTGGATGAAGAAGGGCTTGTGGTCGCCTTATTGCCGGGCAGTCGAAAAGCTGAAGTATCCCGTTTGGGGGAGCTTTTTTTAAACACTGCGCGCCTGCTAAAGAAAGACCATCCCGATATTCGGTTCGTCATTCCCTGTGCCAATGAAAAGAGAAAGTTGCAGTTGCTACCCATGCTGGAAGATTTTCCAGATCTGAATGTCACGGTTGCCGTCGGTAAAACTTCTGAGATGATGGCGGCAGCCAATGCGATTTTGATCGCTTCAGGAACGGCTACTCTGGAGGCAGCTTTACATAAGAGGCCTATGGTGATCAGCTATCGGATGGCGTCACTGAGTTTTGCGATTCTCAGCCGTTTGGTAAAAGTTGAACATGTTGGCCTGCCGAATTTGTTGGCGAGCGAGCCCTGTGTACCTGAGCTGCTGCAAGACGATGCGACCTCTGAAAAGCTTCATGAAGCCATGGCCAGGGCATTAGACGATCAGGAGTGGCGAAGTCATCTGGTTCAGGAATTTACAGCGATTCATAAAACCCTCAAACGTGATGCCAGTGCTCTGGCCTATGATGCGGTGATGTCGGTAGTAGGAAAATACGATGCAACAAAATGAGCTGGGTTTTTTTGCTGTCCCCGAGACCGTTACACAGGTTTGTGGTGTCGACGAGGTGGGTCGGGGCCCACTCTGCGGTCCGGTGGTGACCGCCGCTGTCATTCTGGACCCTGATAATCCCATAGCCGGGCTTAATGATTCCAAGAAACTGTCTGAAAAGAAACGTGATGCGCTCTTTGAAGAAATCAAAGAGAAAGCACTGGCCTGGTCCATCGGCAGGGCTGAAGTTCATGAGATCGATGAACTGAATATTCTTCATGCCACTATGCTGGCCATGCAGAGAGCGGTTGCAGGCCTTTCAGTGAAGCCGGAACTGGCCCTGATCGATGGTAATCGTTGTCCTGATCTGCCCTGTCCTGCTGAGGCTGTGGTGAAAGGTGATGGTTCTGTTCCGGAGATTGGGGCAGCTTCTATTCTGGCAAAAGTAACACGTGATCGTGAAATGGTTGAGTTGGAAAAGCACTATCCCGGTTACGGGATTGCCGGTCACAAAGGTTATCCAACCAGAGTTCATATGGATGCCCTGAAAAAGCTTGGGGCGACGCCTATCCATCGTCGTTCGTTCAAGCCTGTCCGTGATGCATTGGAGGCATCGGGGTTATAACGAGCTGGCAGTTAACATGGCTCCGTTGTTAGAATTAAAAATCACCATCAATCGGTCTACCTTCTCTCATGCCTGCACGTTTCATACATCTGAGACTTCATACAGAATTTTCCCTGAGCGATGGCCTGGTTCGCATCAAGCCACTGATTAAGGCAGCGGGAGAGCTGGGTTTTCCTGCGGTGGCCGTTACTGATCAGTCGAACCTTTGCTCGCTGGTAAAGTTTTATAACAGTGCCCAGGGGGCGGGTATTAAACCGATCAGTGGCGCTGACTTATGGGTTACGCATTCTGATCCGGCTCTTGAGCCTGTGAGACTTGTATTGCTTTCTATGAATGAGAAGGGCTATAGAAACCTCACAGAGCTGATTTCCCGGTCCTTTCTGGAGAATCAGCAGCATGGCAAAGCCATTGTCAAAAGAGAATGGATTCAGGAAAAATCTGAAGGCCTGATAGCGCTATCAGGTGCCAGAGAAGGGGATGTAGGTCAGGCCATTCTTAATGGCAATGAAGCGCTGGCGGGTGAGCTTTTGACTGAATGGATGGAAGCTTTTCCGGGGCGTTACTATCTTGAGCTGCACAGAACATCCCGAGCGGGTGATGAGGATTGCCTGCATGGCTCCGTCGCGCTGGCTGAAAAATACGATTGCCCGGTAGTGGCCACCAACGATGTCATGTTCATCAATAAAGAAGACTTCGAAGCCCACGAAGCCCGGGTGTGTATCGGTGAAAGTTCAACCCTGGACGACCCGCGCAGGGTCAAAAGATACAGCGAAGAGCAGTATCTGAAAACGGAAGAAGAGATGTGTGAACTCTTCTCCGATATCCCTGAAGCGCTTGAAAATTCAGTGGAAATTGCCCGGCGCTGCTCGGTTTATGTGCATCTGGGCGAGTACTTTCTGCCAGAATTTCCCATCCCTGAGGGGATGACGATGGATGCCTTTTTCAGGAAGTTTTCCCATGATGGTTTGACTGAACGTTTGCAAACTATTCTGGACCCTGCTGATTCTGACTATGTCAGTAAAGAAAAAGTGTATCGGGATCGTCTCGATTTCGAACTGGATATTATTCTCCAGATGGGATTTCCGGGCTATTTCCTGATCGTAATGGATTTTATCCAGTGGTCTAAAAGTAACGGCATACCGGTCGGGCCGGGGCGTGGTTCCGGTGCTGGTTCACTGGTGGCCTACGCGCAAAAAATTACCGACCTTGACCCTATTCAGTATGACCTGCTGTTCGAGCGATTCCTGAATCCGGAGCGGGTGTCCATGCCTGACTTTGATGTCGACTTCTGTATGGATGGCAGAGACAGGGTGATTGACTATGTCGCCAGAACCTATGGTCGTGATGCGGTCTCCCAGATCATTACTTTCGGTACCATGGCTGCTAAGGCGGTGGTCAGGGATGTAGCCAGGGTCCAGGGCAAGTCCTACGGTCTTGCAGACCGGCTCTCGAAAATGATTCCCTTCGAGATCGGTATGACTCTCGGTAAAGCTTACGAGCAGGAAGCTACTATCAGGGATTTTCTTGATATCGATGAAGATGGCAAGGAAATCTGGGATATGGCGCTCAAACTTGAAGGGGTTACCCGCAATGTCGGTAAGCACGCTGGCGGTGTCGTCATAGCACCGACCAAACTGACCGATTTTGCACCGCTTTACTGTGATGAAGCCGGTGGCGGTGTTGTTACCCAGTTTGATAAAAATGATGTTGAGTCTGCCGGTCTGGTGAAGTTTGACTTTCTGGGGCTGAGAACTCTGACCATCATTGACTGGGCGTTGAAAATGATCAACCCCCGCCGCCAGCAACGTGGCGAGGATGAGCTTGACATCATGATGATCGATCTGGAGGACAAGTTCTCCTACGACATGCTCAAGCGGGCTGAGACCACTGCGGTTTTCCAGCTTGAGTCCCGGGGCATGAAGGATCTGATCAAGCGTCTTCAGCCCGATTGTTTTGAGGATATCATCGCTCTCGTGGCCCTTTTTCGCCCGGGGCCTCTGCAATCGGGCATGGTAGATAACTTCATTAATCGTAAGCATGGCCGGGAAGAGTTGTCCTATCCGGATGCTCAATATCAGCACGAGTGGCTTCAGCCGATTCTGCAGCCTACCTATGGCATCATCCTGTATCAGGAGCAGGTCATGCAGATCGCTCAGGTGCTGGCAGGTTATACCCTGGGTGGTGCGGATATGCTTCGTCGAGCCATGGGTAAGAAAAAACCCGAAGAGATGGCCAAGCAGAGAGCAGTCTTTGAAGAAGGGGCTATCAAACAGGGGATTGATGGCGAGCTGGCGATGAAAATCTTCGACCTTGTGGAGAAATTTGCCGGTTACGGCTTTAACAAATCTCACTCGGCTGCCTATGCCCTGGTCTCTTATCAGACGCTTTGGCTGAAAGCCCATTACCCGGCAGAATTTATGGCGGCGGTCATGAGTTCCGATATGCAGAATACCGACAAGGTTGTGACGTTTATTGAAGAGTGTCGGGAAATGGAACTTACGCTGCTGCCACCGGATGTAAACAGTGGTGACTATATGTTTGGCGTGAATGACGACGGGCATATTGTTTATGGTCTGGGTGCCATCAAGGGCGTTGGTGAGGGGCCTATCGAATCCATTGTTGAAGCCAGAAACTCAGGCGGTCCATTCAAGGACCTCTTTGATTTTTGTGAACGTGTTGATGCCAAGAGTATCAATAAACGGGTTCTGGAGGCTTTGATTCGTTCCGGTGCCCTTGATCTGCTGGGGCCTGCACCGGGTAAAAAGGCCCGATACAATTTTAACCGCGCGGTGTTGGAGTCCAGCCAATCTGAAGCCATGAAAGCGGCAGACCAGGCCGCCAAGAGTTTTGACTCTGGCCATGGTGATCTGTTCGGTGCACTGGTGCCCGCCGGTGAAGAGGATGTCTACGATAAGTACGGCAATGTCGAAGAGTGGGCCGATAAAGTTCGGCTGAGTGGCGAAAAAGACACTCTGGGTCTGTACCTGACTGGTCATCCCATTGATGAATATGAGCAGGAGATCAAACACTTTATTCGCAACCGTATCCGGGACCTTCAGCCAGCCAGAGGCGAAAGTCAAAACATAGCAGGCCTGGTGGTGGCCATGAGGACCATGAATAACAAACGCGGCGACAAAATGTGTTTTGTGACATTGGATGATCGTACTGGCCGAATCGAAGTATCGATCTTTGCCGATGTTTTTGAGCAGTGTCAGGCGCTCATCAAGATGGATACGGTGATTGTCTTTGAAGGGGAGGTCAGCTTTGATGATTACTCTGGTAGCCTCAAGGTCAGAGCCAAGAAAGCTCTCAACCTGATTGATGCCCGAAGTTACTATGCCCGCAGGCTGCTGGTGGATTTAAGCAGTGGGCAGGTGGACAATGCGTTTCATGCCAAAATGTCCGGCTTGCTCGGACAGCATCCGGGTCAGCTCCCGGTGCAGGTCAACTACACCCGTGACGATGCTTCGGCCAGTATCCAGCTGGGCGAAAAATGGAATGTTAGTCCCAGTGATGACCTAGTGATGGGTTTAAGGCAATGGCTGGGCAAAGAGTCCGCCAAAGTAGAGTATCAGTAACAGACGCTTACTCTTATTAACTCGACATATTGATCGCTTTTACGTATTTTTCAGCTGATGCGGAACTCTTGAAGTGGAATCTATGAACCCGAATTATCTGGATTTTGAACAGCCGATTGCTGAGTTGGAAGCCAAGATCGAAGAGCTAAGACTGGTTGGCACCGATGCCGAACTGAACATTACTGATGAAGTCAGCCGCCTGCAAGAAAAGTGCAAGACCCTGACTGAGCAGATTTTTTCTGATCTGTCTGCCTGGCAGGTAGTTCAGCTTTCAAGACATCCGCGTCGTCCTTACACTCTGGATTATATTCAACATCTCTTTACCGAGTTTGATGAGCTGCATGGTGATCGTCACTTTGCAGATGATCCTTCAATTATCGGTGGCATTGCCCGATTCAATGGTCGTCCGGTGATGGTCATGGGTCATCAGAAAGGCCGTGAAATCAAGGACAAAGTGCTTCGTAATTTTGGTATGCCCAAGCCCGAAGGCTACCGGAAGGCCTGTCGGCTCATGGAGATGGCCGAGCGCTTCAAAATGCCCATCATGACTTTTATCGACACGCCGGGTGCTTATCCGGGAATTGGCGCGGAAGAGCGTGGACAGAGTGAGGCCATTGCCTACAATCTGGCCGTTATGTCTCGCCTGAAAGTGCCCATTATCTCTACTGTTATCGGAGAGGGGGGCTCCGGTGGCGCGCTGGCTATTGGTGTCTGTGACCAGCTGCTGATGTTGCAGAACTCCATCTACTCGGTGATCTCTCCGGAGGGCTGTGCATCGATTCTCTGGAAAAAGTCTGAATATGCTTCCACAGCCGCAGAAGCCATGGGTGTAACTGCATCCCGGCTGATGGAGTTGGGGCTCATTGATCGTCTGGTCATGGAGCCTCTGGGTGGTGCTCACAGTCAGCCAGAAATGATGGCTTCTACACTGGGTGTTGCCCTGGAGGAGGAACTCCGGAAGCTGGAGACAATGGCTGCTGATGAATTGGTAGAAAGTCGTTACCAGCGCATCAGGGATTACGGCGCTGTCTGATGGCGGATCAGCCTTTCGAAAAGAATCGACGATTGAAAAAGTCTTTCATTTCATCCAGTGACGAAAGATTTTTCTCCTTAACAGAGCATCTTTCTGAGCAAATCAGAGGCATTGCAGGGAAGCCAGTTTTAGTGGCGTTTAGCGGTGGATTGGATTCTACCGTTCTTCTTCATTTATCGCTGTCTCTTCGTGAACAGGGGAAGATTAAGTCTCTCTCGGCAGTTCATATTCATCACGGGCTCAGTGAGAACGCCGACTCATGGGCAGAGCATTGCCTGTCCCTTTGTGAACAATGGCAGGTTCCTCTGGAGGTGGTCAAAGTTGCTATTGAGTCATCCTCGGATATTGAACGACAGGGCCGTGAAGCACGCTATGCCGTTTTTGAAGACCGTCTGCCTGATGGTGGTTGTCTGTTGATGGGTCATCATCAGGATGATCAGGCGGAAACAGTGCTTTTTCGATTGCTGCGAGGCAGCGGGTTGGATGGTGTGGCCGGTATGCCCGTTTCAAGAGGGTTAGGTGGTGGAGTCTTGCTAAGACCTCTGCTTAATGTTTCCAGGCAAGCCATTGAAAACTATGCGAAAAATTATGGTTTGGTGTTTGTCGAAGATGAATCCAACCAGGATCAGAGGTTTCGGCGTAATTTCCTGAGGCAAAATCTGATGCCGCAGATTGAGGCCGTCTGGCCAGGTGTTGCAGCACGGCTGGCACAGTTTTCCGAGGATGTTTCTGAACTAAATCAGATGCTCCTTGAGCAAACAGAGCACTATGCCCGGCCGATTATTCAAGCACCGCCATCCCGACTTTGGGGTGAACGCAGCGTTTTAGATCTGGAGGCGCTCAAGCTTATTAATGGTCTTGCAGCCCGGAGAGTGGTTCGCTATTGGCTGGCCTCTCATCAGGTCCAAATGCCAGACAGAATCCGACTGAACGCTCTGTTCACAGATTTGATTGAAGCGGCAGAGGATGCTGAGCCTGTTGTCTTAATAGGTGCTTTTCAGTTACGCCGCTTTGCAGGAAAGCTGGTGCTGCTTCGTAAACCTGAGCCTATTGAGAGAGAAGGTTTTGACTGGCAGTGGCGTGCGGAGCAAGTCATCAAGCTGCCTTTTTCGGGGGGGCGTTTAGCGCTGGAAGAGGGAGGGGATGTCCGGCTCCCGGAAACGGCATTGCGTATATTGTTTCGTTCTGAGCTGCCTGCGGGGCTAAAAGTCGCTGTGAAAGGTCGTGACGGCCGTAAGACGATCAAACGTTGGTTGCAGGACTACAAAGTTCCCCCCTGGGTCAGGGAGTCTGTTCCATTTGTTTTTCATGGGGATCAGCTGGTGGCGTTACCAGGGGTTTTTGTCACAGACACGTACGCCTGTGAGCCCGGTGCTGGCAGACGCCTGTCCTGGTGTCCCGATGACTGAGTCTGTACGGCAGGACTTAAACCAAACTTTCTACGCATTTTCTCAGTATGTGTTTTACGTTTAGCAGTGATTTTGGTATCCTGATCTCCCATCTTGAGTATTCATTTTTTTCCCGCATTTAAGAGTCAGCAGATAACAATGACGCGTTATATTTTCGTCACGGGTGGTGTTGTTTCCTCATTGGGCAAAGGCATCGCTTCAGCTTCCCTCGCAGCTATCCTTGAGGCACGCGGTCTTAAGGTGACGATGCTCAAACTGGATCCTTATATCAACGTTGATCCTGGCACCATGAGCCCGTTCCAACATGGTGAAGTGTTTGTTACTGAAGATGGTGCGGAGACCGACCTCGACCTGGGCCATTATGAGCGTTTTGTGCGCACCACCATGAAGCAGGGCAACAACTTTACCACGGGTCGAGTCTATCAGGACGTTCTTCGTAAAGAACGTCGTGGTGATTATCTGGGCGGTACGGTTCAGGTTATTCCCCACATTACCGATGAAATCAAACGTCGCGTTGTTCAGGGGGCTGGTGACGCAGATATAGCTATGGTTGAAATTGGTGGTACTGTGGGTGACATTGAGTCTCAGCCATTCCTGGAAGCGATTCGCCAGTTGAAAGTTGAGCTGGGTTCTTCCCGTGCTTTGCTGATGCACCTGACCCTGGTGCCCTTTATCAAGACTGCGGGCGAAACCAAGACCAAGCCTACCCAGCACTCTGTTAAAGAGCTACGATCCATTGGTCTTCAGCCAGACATTCTGGTTTGCCGAAGCGAACAGTTTATTGAAGCCTCTGCCCGTCGCAAGATCTCCCTGTTTACTAACGTTGAAGAGCGTGCGGTTATCTCTCTGGAAGATGCAGATACTATCTACCGCATTCCCCAGATGCTCCATGAGCAGGGACTGGACCAGATTGTTGTCGACAAGTTTGGTTTGGATGCTCCGGCTGCAGATTTGTCTGAGTGGGCAGATGTTGTGGATCGTGACACCCACCCGCAAAAGGAAGTGACTATTGCCATGGTGGGCAAATATATGGAGCTTCTGGATGCTTATAAATCCCTGATTGAAGCAGTTCGCCATGCCGGATTGAAAACCCGTACCAAGATCAATATCCGTTATGTTGATTCCGAACTGCTTGAGCAGGAGGGACTGAGTCGTCTGGAAGGTGTCAGTGCGATTCTGGTGCCTGGTGGATTTGGACATCGCGGTGTGGAAGGCAAGGTTCAGGCGGTTCGTCATGCTCGTGAGAACAAGATTCCCTATTTGGGTATCTGTCTGGGTATGCAGGTCGCTGTTATTGAATACGCTCGTAACAAGGCAGGTCTGGAAGGAGCCAACAGCTCAGAGTTTGATCAAAACTCCGAGCATCCGGTGATAGGTCTGATTACTGAGTGGTTGGCTTCCGATGGTGCTTTAGAAACTCGCACCGAAGCGTCCGATCTGGGGGGAACTATGAGGTTGGGGGCCCAGAAGTGTAACCTCATCTCTGGTACACAGGCTCACTCTGCTTACGCTAAAGACATTATTATTGAGCGGCACCGTCATCGTTATGAGGTCAATAACAATTACCTCGAAACGCTCCAGGATGCTGGTCTGGTTATTTCCGGGCGCTCTGAAGACAATGCTCTGGTTGAAATGGTAGAAGTCAAGGAGCACCCCTGGTTTGTGGCCTGCCAGTTTCATCCCGAGTTTACTTCTACGCCGAGGGATGGGCATCCGCTCTTCAAGTCATTCATTGAAGCGGCTTTAAACTATCAGGCTAAACAGGATTAAGGGCGCGTATGTCTGAACAGAAAGCAGTCTCTGTAGGCTCTCTTCAGGTAGCTAACGACAAGCCGTTCGTGCTGTTTGGTGGCATGAATGTGCTCGAGTCTCGTGACATGGCTATGAAAATAGCAGAGCACTATGTTGCTGTTACAGAGAAGCTGGGTATTCCTTATATTTTCAAGGCTTCCTTTGACAAGGCGAACCGTTCTTCCATCCACTCTTATCGTGGGCCGGGCATGGAAGAAGGTCTGAAGATCTTTCAGGAGCTGAAGGAGACGTTCGGAATGCCGTTGATCACCGATGTTCATGAAGTTTATCAGTGCCAACCGGTAGCTGAAGTGGTTGATGTTATTCAGTTGCCAGCTTTTCTGGCGCGTCAAACCGATCTCGTGTTTGCCATGGCCAAAACCGGTGCTGTGATCAACATCAAGAAGCCTCAGTTTCTGAGTCCTTCGCAGATGGGTAATATTGTCGACAAGTTTGCTGAGGCGGGCAATGAGCAGGTTATTCTCTGTGAACGTGGATCTTCTTATGGTTACGACAACCTGGTGGTTGATATGCTGGGCTTTCGTACCATGAAAGAGGTGAGTGGCCAGTCTCCCGTTATTTTTGATGCAACACATGCACTACAGTGCAGAGATCCAATGGGAGCGGCTTCCGGCGGTCGTCGTCATCAGGTGACTGAGCTGTCTCTGGCCGGTATGTCGACCCGTTTGGCAGGTCTTTTCCTGGAAGCCCATCCTGATCCGGATGCAGCTCGTTGTGATGGTCCCTCAGCGCTGCGTCTCTCTCAGTTGGAAGGCTTTCTGGTACAGGTGAAGGCTATTGACGATCTTGTTAAGTCAATGCCCGAGCTGGATACCCATTGAGTGTTCCGTTCGATGTAAGAAAACCGCCGAATTCCGGCGGTTTTTTTTGTCAAAAATAATCTCTTTGATGGCGGCAAAGGGTTCTGTCTTTAAGAGGCTGGGGTTCGTTTTTTTATCAAGCTTCATTCGCTCATTGTTATCCGTTTTTCATCACTGTGATATCAAGGGCTTCCATTGAATTCAAGTTTAATCTTTGCGCTTTCGGTGTTGCTGTGTGCAATAGTTGATAACCCGCCGGGAGTTGGTATAGTGTCCGCACTGCAGCGTCTGGGAAGCTAAAAACAGTCCAATTGGATAATGGCACTGGAAAATTGAATCAGTATTATTATCTAATCGGGCTGAGATGGTTGGGTTGGGAAGATCTGGATCTCAGACTTCATCGGTCTACAGTAAGATTCCTCACTGCCCGGTCAGGTCAGGTATATTTCCCTTCATAGACATGGTGTTGTGAAAAGTATTTTTGTCTTTCTGTGCAACAAGAGTGAAGCAACGTACTTTTCATCGTCTATCGGCATTTGTGTAGAGAGAAAGCTATTATGGCAAAAATTGTTGAAATCAAAGGCCGCGAAATCATGGATTCTCGCGGTAACCCAACCGTAGAAGCCGATGTCATTCTGGAATCGGGTGCCATGGGGCGTGCTGCTGCACCATCCGGAGCCTCTACCGGTTCCCGTGAAGCTCTGGAGCTGCGTGATGGAGACAAATCTCGCTACCTGGGTAAGGGGGTCCTGAAGGCTGTGGGCAACATCAATGGACCTATCCGTGAAGCTCTGCTGGGGCGTGATGCCACTGATCAGTGTGGACTGGATGCGGCCATGATTGAGCTGGATGGTACCGAGAACAAGAGTGTTCTGGGCGCCAATGCCATTCTTGCAGTATCCCTGGCCGCAGCAAAAGCCGCTGCTGCAGATAAGAAAATACCTCTCTACCAGCATATTGCTGACCTGAACGGCACTTCTGGCCAGTTCATCATGCCGGTTCCTATGATGAACATTCTCAACGGTGGTGAGCACGCTGACAACAACGTCGATATTCAGGAGTTCATGATCCAGCCAGTCGCTGCCAGGACTTTTGCTGAAGGTTTGCGCATGGGTGCTGAGGTATTTCATGCCCTGAAGAAAGTTCTGTCTGCCAAAGGCTTGAATACTGCGGTAGGTGATGAAGGTGGTTTCGCGCCCAATCTCGCTTCTAATGCTGACGCGCTGGCTGTCATTAAAGAAGCAGTTGAAGCAGCTGGCTACAAGCTGGGTACTGATATTACTTTGGCGATGGACTGTGCGGCATCAGAATTCTATGTTGACGGCCAATATAATATGAAGGGTGAAGGCAAAATTTTCTCTTCCAATGAGTTTTCTGACTACCTGGCCAATCTTTGTGAAGAGTACCCGATTATCTCTATCGAGGATGGTCTGGACGAGTCTGATTGGGACGGTTTCAAATATCAGACTGAAATTCTGGGCGACAAGATCCAGATTGTTGGTGATGACCTGTTTGTAACCAATACCAGGATTCTCAAGGAAGGTATTGAGAAAGGTATCGCTAACTCTATCCTGATCAAGTTCAACCAGATCGGTTCCCTGACTGAAACGCTGGAGGCCATCAAGATGGCAAAAGATGCTGGATACACTGCGGTGATCTCTCACCGTTCCGGTGAAACAGAAGACGCTACTATTGCAGATCTGGCTGTGGGAACTGCTGCAGGTCAGATCAAGACCGGTTCTCTGTGCCGTTCTGACCGTATTTCCAAGTACAACCAGCTGCTCCGTATTGAAGAAGAGCTGGGTACAAAAGCTCCATATCGTGGTCTCGCTGAATTCAAGCGTGCCTGACAGGTTGTTTGATTAGCGCGTCAATAAAGGGAGGCTTTTAATGTCTCCCTTTGTTCTGTGTAACGAGCCTTTGCTTTTATTTTTATGATCACTTTTCGGGTATTCTAGTTTTTTCTGTTTTCATCGTGGGCACATTTTACAGGCTTTGATAGACTCAATGGCTGGAAACAATGAGAGATTCAGATGCTAAAGCTGGTGCATACATTACTTCTTCTGGCACTGTTGGTCCTTCAGATTCAACTCTGGACGGGAGAGGGAAGTGTGGCCGAAATGGTAGCGATCAAAAAACAGATTGAGCAGCAGGAGCGGGAAAACGAGCGCTTGTATCGGCGAAACCGCTTGCTCGCTACCGAAGTTATTGAGCTGCAAAACGGTTTGCAAACCCTGGAAGAGCACGCACGTCTTGATTTGGGGATGATCAAGAAAGATGAAACGTTTTATCTGATATATGACTGAGTGTTCCAGCTACTTTAATACTGGCTCAATACCGGGCAAAAAATTCCACAACGCTCATCATTGCAGCTATTTTATAGATCGGGGCAGGTTCCTGATCGGCTATTTAAGTGGCGTTTCAGATTTATAACAGACTGAAACATATTCTGTTTGCAAAAGGTTCCTTATGACCTTTCGTAGGTGACAATGTGAGTACGAGTATCCCTCTTGAGCCCCGTTTTTGGGCAATTGTTCCTGCCGCTGGAGTGGGGCGTAGAATGCAGAGTACAATCCCCAAGCAGTATCTTGAGATTCATGGTCGCACCTTAATAGAACACACTCTTGAACGTCTGCTGGGTTTTTCTGTGTTGGAGAAACTGATTGTTGTGATTGGTGCTGAAGATGAGTACTACAAAAATATTGAGATGTTGCGGGATTCGCGAATTATGTTGGTGCAGGGAGGGGATGAGCGTTACCATTCCGTCTTGAATGGGCTGAAGGCTTTGTCCGAGTTGGCAGATGCCGAGGATTGGGTGATGGTGCATGATGTGGCCAGACCTTGTATTCGTCATTCCGATCTGGAGTGGCTTGTGAAACAGTTAGCTGGCCACGCCACCGGCGGTTTGTTGGGAATGCCTGTCAGAGATACTATGAAGCGCACTTCTTCTTCTGGCGAAGTGACTGAGACCGTGGATCGGGATGAGCTTTGGCATGCCCTGACCCCGCAGATGTTTCGAATGAAGCTGCTTTACGATGCACTCAAAAAAGCGCTGGATGACGGAATGCCCGTCACGGATGAAGCCAGTGCTATTGAATACGCTGGATTCAAGCCGCTGATGATCGAAGGGCACAGCGATAATATCAAGGTGACCCGTAGCGCTGATTTGACACTTGCAGCCCTCTACATACAACAGCAAGATAAACTGATTGAGACAGTATGATGCGAATTGGTCACGGTTTTGATGTGCACCGCTTTTCCGATGAAGTGGCGGCTGATGCCAGCATTGTGTTGGGCGGGGTCACTATTGAACACAGCCATAAGCTTTTAGCCCATTCTGATGGCGATGTTCTCCTTCATGCCGTTTGTGATGCATTACTGGGAGCGGCTGCTCTGGGTGATATCGGTCAGCATTTTCCGGATACAGATCCAAGGTATAAGGGAATCGACAGCCGACAGCTTCTCAAGCATGTGGTGACATTGATTCATGAGAATGGCTACCAGGTAGTCAACGTCGACAGCACTATTGTTGCCCAGACACCAAAAATGGCTGCTTATATTCCTGCCATGAAAGAAAATATCTCCAGAGATCTTCAGATCGAAACTGAAGCTGTCAATGTAAAAGCAACGACAACTGAGAAGTTGGGCTATACCGGGAGAGAAGAAGGTATAGCAGTTCATGCGGTGGTGCTTCTGACTCATAGCAAAGGCCTTTTTTGTTGATCCGTTTGCGCTATACCCGAAAGATTATTGTTTAATGAATCAAATTTCTTACACACCATCCTGGTCTTATTGCTGGGGTGGTCCACTGGGGCAGTGCGCTTTCAAGTCTCTGCCTGAGGATTTCATCGTTGAAGAAGAGCTGCCCTTTCTTCCGGAAGGTGAAGGGGAGCATGCCTATGTCAATGTTCAGAAAACCGGAGAAAATACCGATTGGGTAGCGGGGCGGCTTTCCAGATTCGCTGGTGTAAAACGCTCTGCAGTCAGCTATGCAGGACGAAAGGATCGCCATGGTGTTACACGTCAGTGGTTTAGTGTCTGGCTGCCCGGGCAGGACTCCCCGGAATGGTCGCAGCTGAATAGCGAATCTTTGCTTATAATTGCCGCCACCCGACATGGTAAAAAGCTCAAGACCGGAGCATTGAAAGGTAATCACTTTATCATCACTTTAAGGCATGTAAATGTGCCGCAGGTGCTGCTGGAAGAACGCTTGAAGTTGATCGCCGGTCAAGGTGTGCCCAACTATTTTGGAGAGCAACGCTTTGGTCATGAGGGCGCTAATGTTGATCGGGCATTGCTGATGTTTACCGACAGTTTCAAGGCTCACAGAAACAAACGCGCAATGTATTTGTCTGCAGCACGTTCCTGGATATTTAATCAGGTCGTTTCTGAGCGTGTCAGTCAGCACAACTGGACCCGCTACCTTGAAGGAGATGTACCCGGTTTTCAGGACAGTGGTAGTTTAATTCTGCGGGACCATGACCAGGACCTGATGACAAGAATTGAATCGGGAGAAGTCTCATTGACCGCGCCTCTCTGGGGTCGAGGGGAGTTGCTTTCAGGATCGGATTGCAGAAAGATGGAAGAAGAGATTTCTGCACGCAACCTGTTGTTGTGTGAAGGTTTGGAGCAGGCAGGTATAAAGCAGGAGAGAAGGGCCATCCGTCTGATACCTGCAGCTATGAGCTGGAAATGGTTATCAGATGATTGTGTTCAACTTCAATTTTCTCTTCCAAAAGGCTGTTTTGCAACAGCAGTATTGAGG
Organism: Endozoicomonas sp. ALD068; assembly: GCF_049310145.1. NCBI lineage: Bacteria > Pseudomonadati > Pseudomonadota > Gammaproteobacteria > Oceanospirillales > Endozoicomonadaceae > Endozoicomonas > Endozoicomonas sp. ALD068. Next base: position 2,106,606 of record NZ_JBLYNU010000004.1, on the reverse strand, counting down.
GAAGCTTTAGAATGTATAGAAGGATGTTTCGGTGAGAATACTGCTCAGTAACGATGATGGTGTTTTAGCTACTGGGTTATCCACCCTGTACAGTTCGCTCGATGGCCTGGGTGAGAGAATTGTCTTTGCTCCTGATAGGAACAGTTCGGGCTTGAGCAGTTCATTGACCCTGGGTCGTCCCCTGAGGGTGACTGAGCATTCCAATGGTTTCAACAGTGTTGATGGAACTCCGGCTGATTGCGTTCATTTGGCGGTCAATGCGCTGTTGGAACAAGAGCCGGATATTGTTGTTTCAGGCATCAATCATGGCCCCAACCTGGGTGATGATGTTCTTTATTCAGGGACAGTAGGTGCTGCTATGGAAGGTCGTTTCATGGGCTTACCTGCCATTGCTGTGTCTGCCTGTGGCAAAAGTGAACAAGGCTTCATCACAGCAGGAAGGGTGGTCAGAGAATTGATCCCCAGACTTGAGCAATTATCTCTGCCAGAAAGAACCATTTTAAATGTTAATGTGCCCGATAGGCCTTATGAAAAGCTCCAGGGGCTGGCAGTGACTCGTTTGGGGCACAGGGAAAGGCCTGAAAAACCTGTTAAAGTATTGGACCCCAGGGGAAAGCATGTCTATTGGATTGCTCCTGTTGGTAAAGAACAGGACGCGGGTGAGGGTACTGATTTCCATGCAATTGCTGAAGGTTTAGTCTCAGTAACACCCCTTCAGTACGACCAGACTCATCATGCAACGCTCTCTGCGCTCAGTGAATGGCTGGGCAGATGATATGAAAGAGGTTGATATTCATGGTATAGGAATGACCTCCCGGAGAACCCGGGAGCGTCTTATCCATCGACTTTCAGATCAGGGGATTGACTCTGTCGAGGTTCTGGAGGTCATTCGACATACACCGAGACATCTGTTTGTGGACGAAGCGCTATCCCACAGAGCTTATGAAGATACTGCCTTGCCTATTGGTTTCGGGCAGACACTGTCGCAGCCGTATATTGTGGCCAGAATGACAGAGGCTCTCATGGCAGCAGGTCCACTCAACAGAGTACTTGAAATAGGCACGGGTTCTGGTTACCAGACAGCGGTCCTATCGCCGCTGGTAAAAAAAATATACTCCGTTGAGCGTATCAAACCCCTCCATGAACGAGCGAAGAAATTGCTTAAAGCACTTTCTATTCACAATGCTCAGTTTAAACTTAGCGACGGTGGTATGGGTTGGTCAGTCATGAGCCCCTTTGATGGAATCATTGTGACAGCTGCCCCGGATCAGATACCTGAAGAGCTATTACAGCAGTTGTCCGAAGATAATGGTCGTCTCATCGTTCCTGTTGGAGGTCGCAGTGTTCAGGATTTATTGCGGATCACCCGTCAGGGAGATACCTTCAAGAAAGAAATGCTTGAAGCTGTGCGGTTTGTGCCATTACTGGATGGGATTCAGAAGTAATACACTCCTTTGTATCTCAAGAATGAAAACCAGTCGGGTCGCTCTTAAAAGATAAACGGGTCTCTTGCTGATTTATGCATTACAGAATAAGACAGGTTGGATTATGTCAAAGATGAAAGAAAGTCTGGGTATTCTGCTCAAGGGGGTGGCGATGGGGGCTGCCGATGTTGTTCCCGGGGTTTCAGGAGGTACTATTGCTTTTATCACTGGTGTCTATGATCGTCTGTTAAATGCTTTGAAGAGTATCAATCCCGGTTTGCTGGTCAAGCTCAAATCCGGAGGGGTTGCTGAATGCTGGAAGCATATAGATGGGAGTTTTCTGGTTCTGCTGTTTGGCGGTGTGTTGATTAGTATAGTGAGTTTTTCGCATCTTATTACGTACCTGCTGGAAAGTTACCCGGAACTCATATGGTCTTTCCTCTTTGGTCTGATATTGATTTCAGGGATTCATATGCTAAAACAGATAAAGCATTGGACTGTCGCTTCTATGATACTTCTTATGCTTGGCTGTGGTGTCTCCTATTTTATCGGGACGCTGACGCCTACATCTCTGACTCCTTCTTATCTGATGTTGTTCTTTGCTGGTTGCATTGCTATTTCTGCGATGATTTTGCCGGGCATTTCTGGCAGTTTTATCCTGTTATTGATGGGATTATACCCTGCTGTTTTGGCTGCCGTGAAAGATCTGGATATTCTGTTGCTGGTGATTTTTGGATCTGGATGCATTGTCGGGTTGCTGACATTTTCTCATATCCTCTCCTGGTTGTTAAAGCAGCATCGTGATCTGACTCTGTCTTATCTGACAGGGCTGATGCTCGGTGCCTTGGGAAAAGTATGGCCGTGGAAAGAAACCCTGGAAACGAGAATAAACAGTTCGGGGCAGGAAGTTCCCTTCCTGGAAAGAAATATTTCTCCCTGGACGTATGAAGCGCTTTCTGGTCAGTCGGCTTACCTGTTGCCATCCATTACTTTAATGTTCTCAGGTATTTTGCTGGTTGTTCTGCTTGAGAAATTCAGTAATCGTTTTACTGAAAATTAACTATTGGGCTCTCTTGCTGCATAAGTGAGCAATTAATTCTTAATAGTTGTCAAGGGTTGGTTGCTGCTCCCGGCTGTTCTAAAGATTCTTTGCAGAATTGTGTGTTGGTGTCCTGGTCTCACTAACTAAATACATTCCTGACAGACAGTCTGGAAGGTGGCTGATATGAAAAGAATGTTTCGGTACTGATGATCCTTTGTAGGTAAACTGCGCTGAGATATAGGCGTTATCACTTTTTTTGATATATTTTTTTAGATTAAGAAAATTTAAATATATCCTAATTTATTATATTGTGGGACGTGCCTCGGAGGCTGAGTATGGAGCAGAGTCAATGACAGGTGATCGTCTTGGGCAAGAAATTAATTTGAGTGTTTGCTCAAGAATATTCGGTTGGATAGTATTGACTCTGTTACTGTCAGGGTGTTCTCATGACCCTTCCTCAGTTCAGGTTAAAGAGCTCAGGTTACCCCCCAAAGTAGTTAGTGGTAGTCATATTGTCCGTGGCGGCGAAACTCTTTTTTCAATAGCTTGGCTTTATAGTAGAGATTACAAAGAGTTAGCTGCTGTCAATGGAATACGTTCACCTTACACGATCTTTCCGGGCCAACATATCAATTTGACTTCCTCGAGCTATGTATCTCACTCTCCAGGTCCTGTAATAAAGAGCACAACCATTTCATCCAAGTCTGCTGCGGTTAAAAAAACAACAGTAAAAATGCCTGTGAAAGTAGAACGATCATCCAATATTTCAAGTTGGCGCTGGCCGGCCAATGGAAAAGTGGTACAGGGATACCACAACGGCAATGGGCTGAATAAAGGGATTGATATCAGAGGCAAATTGGGAGAGCCTGTAAGTGCAGCTGCCGCTGGTGAGGTGGTTTACGCGGGTAGTGAGCTCGCTGGCTATGGCAAGCTGATCATTATGAAACATAACAACAGCTATCTGAGCGCTTACGCTCACAATAAGGAGTTGCTTGTGCGTGAAGGAGACTCAGTTAAAGCAGGCCAGAAGATAGCCGAAATAGGTTCTACAGGAACGACAGAGCCTAAGCTGCATTTTGAAATTCGGCATAATGGCAAACCGGTCGACCCGATGCGATTCCTGCCTGTACGCTGATTTCATTCTGCGGTGTCGGTAGAGGGATCTCACGGGTGTCGACTCAACTCTCAGTTGGTTGTTCGACAGACAGTGGGGCTTTCGGATAGGACTGACTCTTATGGCAGCAAAGAGGGAAGACTCAGAGCAAAATAATTTTGCTGAGGATTTTACCCAGGGAAAGAGTGAAATTGATAACGTGTTGGACTCTGATCTCAATCAAAATGAAGAAGTTGAAGAGAAAGAGCCTGCACAGCAGACACTTACACCGAGCGCGTCAGATTACAGTAGGGCCCGTCGTGATGATGACGGTTTCTATAAATCCATTGATGCCACTCAGCTCTACCTCAACGAGATAGGCTTTTCACCTCTGCTAACACCAGAGGAAGAGGTGCATTATGCGCGTCTTGCCCGTCGAGGTGTTGAAGCGGGCAGGCGTCGTATGATTGAAAGTAACTTGCGCCTGGTTGTGAAGATCTCAAGGCGGTATGTGAATCGTGGACTGACACTACTGGATCTTATTGAAGAAGGAAATCTGGGTCTCATCAGGGCGGTTGAAAAATTCGATCCTGAGCGTGGGTTCCGTTTTTCAACATACGCCACCTGGTGGATTCGTCAGACAATTGAGCGGGCCATCATGAATCAGACGCGCACCATTCGTCTGCCTATTCATGTGGTCAAGGAACTCAATGTTTACCTCAGGGCGGCTCGAGAGCTGACTCAAAAGCTGGACCATGATCCTACCCCGGAAGAAATTGCGCAACTGCTGGATAAACCAGTCGATGACGTTAAAAGGATGCTGGGGCTTAATGAGCGTGTCACTTCTGTTGATACCCCATTGGGTCCGGATTCTGATAAGTCCATCCTTGATACCATCTCTGATGAGAAGGAGTCTGATCCAGCGGAATTGCTTCAGGATCTTGATCTTAATGACAGTTTGGACAAGTGGCTGGGAGAGCTTTCTGAAAAGCAGCGTGAAGTGGTGGCCAGAAGGTTTGGTTTAAGGGGCTACGAAACCAGTACCCTTGAAGAAGTGGGTAAGGAAATTGGTTTGACAAGAGAGCGAGTCAGGCAAATACAGGTTGAGGCTCTTAAGCGATTGCGCTCGATCCTTGAGAAACAGGGGTTGTCCGGGGAGTCTCTTTTTAGCTGATAGCAGTGCCTTGATAATAAAAAAGCCATGATCTTGGGGTCATGGCTTTTTGTTTGGGAAAGAGTTAACGCCCGAATCATTGAAAGCAGTAATCAAGGTCGTTCTGCACACTTTTCCTATAGTGATCTTCTTGGTTCTATCGTTCCAGATGTTCAAGCTTACCTTTAACGCCATCCCATTTTTCCGCGTCGGGGAGTGCATCTGTTTTTTCTGTAATGTTATCCCAGACGTCAGCAAGTACGGCGTTGAGTTCAATAAACTCCTGCTGATCTTCCGGTACCTCATCCTCGGAGAAGATCGCATTGGCTGGGCACTCAGGCTCACAGAGGGCGCAGTCGATACATTCGTCCGGGTGGATGACCAGAAAGTTGGGTCCTTCGTAAAAACAATCTACGGGACACACTTCCACGCAATCGGTGTATTTGCACTTTATGCAGTTTTCACCCACTACGAAAGTCATGATGGTTACACTCCGTTTGTTCAGGCTGATGATAAGTCAGTCACAATACATTCATGAAATGTCACCATCAGGAATGACATTTCCAATCGCATATCCCTGACTGGTTTGACGCAAGGCCTAACCAGTCGAGGCGACAAGTCTACCAGTATTGTTTCTAAGGTAGTAGTTTAACCAGTTATGAGCATAGTCAGTTTTGCGCAATCAGTGACTTGAGGTCGTACAGCAACCCGAGAGCCTGACGGGGTGACAGGTTGTCAGGGTTGAGATCTTTGAGTGCTTCGACGGCCGGATGTGGTTGTGAAGCTGCAAACATATCTGCCTGAGTCGGGTTCTCATGACAACCCTTTTTGGCCTGTTTTGGGGGCTGTCGCATAGCCTGATCAGTTGAGCCTTCTTCCAATTGTTGCAACCTGGATCGCGCCTGAGAGACTACATTTCTCGGGACGCCAGCTAGCTGAGCCACTTGTAAACCGTAACTCTGGCTGGCAGGGCCATCCTGAACCGAGTGCAAAAATACAATTTTATCGTCGTGTTCTGTAGCATTCAGATGAACGTTGGCAACTGAGCTGCACTCGTCTGGTAGTTGAGTCAGCTCAAAATAGTGAGTGGCGAACAGTGTGAATGCCTTGACGGTGTCGGCCAGGTGATGAGCGCAGGCCCAGGCCAGTGACAAGCCATCGAATGTGCTGGTTCCCCGACCCACTTCATCCATCAAAACCAGGCTGCTTGCTGAGGCGTTATGCAGAATATTGGCTGTTTCAGTCATTTCCACCATAAACGTGGATCGTCCCCCGGCCAGGTCATCGGATGAGCCTATTCGGGTGAATATTCTGTCTACCAGACCAATTTTTGCGTGGTTGGCAGGAACAAAACTCCCTACGTGGGCTAATAAGACGATCAGTGCCGTTTGCCTCATATAGGTCGATTTACCACCCATGTTTGGGCCAGTGATAACAAGCATTCTTTTTGTTGCATGCAGGTCTACATTGTTGGCGACAAAGGGCTCAGTTAACACCTGTTCGACAACCGGGTGGCGACCATCTTCAATATGAATGCCAGGATCCGGGCTCAGTTCTGGCTGGCAGAAGTTCAGAGTCTCAGCTCTTTCTGACAAGTTGTTCAGAACGTCCAGTTCAGAGATGCTCATGGCTGTTTCCTGAAGAGGGCCCAGTGCTTCCAGAAGATTAACCAGTAATTCGTCGTAAAGTGCTTTCTCCCTGGAAAGCGCTCTGCTTTTGCTGGACAGAGCCTTATCTTCGAACTCTTTTAATTCCGGTGTGATGAAACGTTCTGTATTTTTCAGTGTCTGGCGACGTATGTAGTCTACCGGAGCGTCTTCAGACTCTCTTCGGCTGAGTTCAATGTAATAGCCATGAACCCTGTTAAAGCCGACCTTCAGGCTAGGTAGCCCTGTTTTCTCCTTCTCTCTTTTTTCCAGTTCAACAAGATAATCGCCTGCGTTCTGACTGAGAGCACGAAACTCATCCAGTTCTGTGTCAAAGCCCTCCGCAATGACGCCGCCGTCTCTGATGATGACGGGCGGATTTTCGATAATGGCCCGGCTCAGTAGATCTGTAACCTGAGGGTGTTCACTGATGGCTTCAGCCAGCTTATGAATGTCCTCATTGTCGATCGTTTTGAGAATGGATTGCAGCTCAGGCAGCTGATTTAGAGCATCTCTCAGACGAGCCAAATCTCTTGGACGGGCTGATTTTAATGCTACTCTGGCAAGAATACGCTCAATATCGCCAATGCCGCGAAGCAAGGGTTGAATCTGCTCGAAGTAATAGCCAGATTTTATTGTTGAGAGAATGGATTGGCGTTTTTGTAACTTATAAAGATTTCTCAGGGGGCGATTCAGCCATCTTGAAAGTAATCGGCTGCCCATAGCGGTCGCTGTTTTATCAAGTACTGACAAAAGTGTGTGATCCCGGCCACCATTGAGGTTCTGGGTTAGTTCCAGGTTTTTTCGGCTGGCTGCGTCAAGGACTACGCTTTCTTCGCGAACTTCCTGCCGGATGCTTCGAATGTGGGGCAGGGCAGTTCTCTGTGTTTCCTTGGCGTATTGCAACAGACAGCCTGCCACCTCCAGACCGACTGTTAATGATTCGCAGTCGAATCCTTGCAGGTTTTTGGTTTGAAACTGACGGGTTAATCCTTCATAGGCGCTGTCACGATCAAAGTCCCAGGGCGGGCGTTTGATTGTCCCCGGACGTTCAACAATTCGGACTGGCCATTCAACACTGTCATTGATGAGAATTTCGGCAGGGTTGATACGCTCAACTTCTGCCATCAGCGCTTCTTCACCCTCGACTTCTACTGCTGTAAATTGACCACTGCTGATATCCAGAGAGGCTATTCCATATCGATTTTCTGATCGGGTCAGTGCGGTCAGAAGGTTGTCCTGCTGTTCGTCCAGCAGTGCTTCGTCACTCACTGTACCAGGTGTCAGGATCCGGACGACTTTTCTTTCAACAGGGCCTTTTGATGAAGCCGGGTCGCCAACTTGCTCGCAAATGGCGACAGAAACGCGCAGTCTGACCAGGCGAGCCAGGTAACCCTCTACAGCATGGTAAGGGATACCTGACATGGGAATGGGCTCACCGGCGGACTGTCCACGGGTTGTCAAGGTTATATCCAATAACTCCGCAGCTTTACGGGCATCGTCATAGAAGAGCTCGTAAAAATCTCCCATGCGATAGAATACCAGGTGCTCCCGGTGCTTCTGTTTGATTCGCAGGTATTGCTGCATCATTGGTGTATGCTGACTCTGGGTGTCTTTGCGCTGGCTCATAGATGAGGGTAAGCCTTGAATTCAGGTTGCTGACAAACAATCTGTCATTTTACTATGAAAAGCTGGCTGTTTTCATGGCAACAATGGTTTATCTTTAGCTATTGGCAGCTGCGGGCAGTTGAATGTATGTCTGACCCGATTCAAAAAAACTCTTCCTATTTGACCCAGAGGCGAAATTGATGTCCGGAGATTTTGACAAAAAGCTGCTGCTGCTGGCTGGAAAACTTCAGGCTGGAAACTTGAAAGTGGCTGCTGCTGAATCCTGTACTGGTGGCTGGCTCAGTCAGGTTTTTACTTCTCTTGCCGGTAGTTCATCCTGGTTTGAAGGCGCCATTGTCAGCTACTCCAATGCTATGAAACACAAGTTTCTGGGTGTGCCTGTTGCGCTGATTGATCGTTACGGTGCTGTCAGTCAGCCTGTTGTGGAAAGCATGGCATTGGGTGCTGTCAAGCGCCTTTCTGTACCCTTGAGTGTTTCCATTTCTGGCGTTGCTGGCCCTGAAGGTGGGACTGATGAAAAGCCGGTGGGTACAGTATGGGTTGGCTGGTGTTTTAACGATCAGGTAACGACTGAGGTCTTTCACTTTTCCGGAGACAGGGAGCAAGTGAGAAGACAGGCCGTTGATGTCGCTCTGGACGGCTTGATTAAACTGGCGGATAGAATTTCCAGATAAATGCTGGACAAATATACAGATAGTGTTTAAATATACAGTATCTAAAGATTTGAATACTTAAAGAATAGTGGCCTGTACTAAAAGGGTGGATTTGAATAATGGATGAGAACAGAAAGAAAGCATTAACGGCGGCTCTGGGTCAGATTGACCGCCAGTTTGGTAAAGGAACGGTCATGCGCATGGGTGACCAGAAGCAGGAAGCCATTCCAGCTATCTCTACAGGCTCATTACAACTGGACATAGCGTTGGGAATAGGGGGGCTACCAAAGGGTCGTGTAGTTGAGATTTTTGGTCCTGAATCTTCTGGCAAGACCACACTGACGCTCAGTGTAATTGCAGAAGCTCAGAAGCAGGGTGCTACCTGTGCTTTCGTAGATGCTGAGCACGCTCTGGATCCTCAGTACGCTGGCAAGCTGGGTGTGGATGTTGATGACCTCTACGTTTCGCAGCCTGATACCGGAGAGCAGGCACTGGAAATTACGGACATGTTGGTTCGTTCCGGTGCGGTTGATGTCATTGTTGTAGACTCCGTTGCGGCTCTGGTTCCCAAAGCTGAAATCGAGGGGGATATGGGTGACTCTCATGTCGGCCTTCAGGCACGCTTGATGTCTCAGGCTCTGCGAAAAATCACGGGTTCTATCAAACAGGCAAACTGTTTGGTTATTTTCATCAATCAGATTCGTATGAAGATTGGTGTAATGTTTGGTAACCCCGAGACTACCACGGGTGGTAATGCTCTTAAGTTCTATTCTTCTGTTCGTCTGGATATTCGCAGAACCGGTGCAGTGAAGCAGGGTGATGAAATTACTGGTAATGAAACCCGGGTCAAGGTGGTCAAGAACAAGGTTTCTCCTCCCTTCCGTCAGGCTGAGTTCCAGATTCTTTACGGTCAGGGTATTTATCACATGGGTGAAGTGATTGACTTGGGCGTTAAACAGAAGTTGGTCGAGAAATCCGGCGCCTGGTACTCCTACAAAGGTACGAAAATTGGTCAGGGTAAGGCCAATGCTGCTCAATATCTGACCGACAATCCAAAGATTGCTGAAGAGATAGAAGCACAGATTCGAGCTGAATTGTTGGGTTCTGCAGAACCTGGGTCTGAAGCCTCTGCAAAATCAGATGCAAAGCATCAGGATGAACTTCTGACGGAATAAGTTTTGGAAGTCTTTGACAAAGATATTCGCCGTGCTGGCATGGATTTGCTGGCACGCCGTGAACACAGTTTTCAGGAGCTTCAGCAAAAGCTCAGTCGGCGTTACCCTGATTTTGATGTGGTTCCTGCACTTGAGAGATTACAAGACGAAGGTCTCCAAAGTGATGAGCGCTTTATCGAGAGTTATGTTCGTTCAAAAACAGAAAAAGGATATGGCCCCGTCAGAATACGCTCTGATTTGCGCAGGAAAGGCCTTGCTGATCAAGTAATCTCATCTTTTCTGTTTGAGGACGATGATGTCTGGCTGGAGATGGCAAGATCCAGTAGGTGTCGCAAATTTGGTAATAACTTGCCCGCTGGAGCGGGGGAAAGATCTAAACAGTATCGGTTTCTGGCGCAGAGAGGCTTTACCAGTCTTCAGATTTCAAATTGTCTAAAGCAGCTATTTTTAACTTAGCCCATATGAACAACATTTAACTTAAACAGAGTCTGCATGGCTGTTTTTCTTTCCCTTCTATATAATGTCCGTCTTTTATAGATTGCTGTTTAATCTCCCGTTTGGAAGACTTGTATGACTCGTGTGAAATATATGAAAAGTGCTGAGATTCGCTCTGCTTTTCTTGAATACTTCAGAGAAAATGGGCATGAAGTCGTACCCAGTAGTTCTCTGGTGCCTCACGACGATCCAACCCTGCTGTTCACCAATGCAGGTATGAACCAGTTTAAGGAAGCATTCCTCGGCAGGGAACAGCGAGCATATACACGAGCAACCTCGTCCCAAAAGTGTGTTCGTGCTGGTGGTAAGCACAATGATCTTGAAAATGTGGGCTACACTGCCCGTCATCACACCTTTTTTGAAATGCTGGGTAACTTCAGTTTTGGTGACTATTTCAAGCAGGACGCCATTCGTTTTGCCTGGACTTTCCTGACTGAAAAACTGCAACTGCCCGTTGAGCGTCTCTGTGTTACGGTTTATGAATCAGACGATGAGGCTTATGACATCTGGCTTAATGAGATCGGTGTTGCTGCTGAAAATATCATTCGTATTGGTGACAACAAAGGAGCTCCGTACGCCTCTGACAACTTCTGGCAGATGGGAGATACCGGTCCTTGCGGACCTTGCACAGAAGTCTTCTATGATCACGGTGATCATATCTGGGGTGGTCGACCCGGAACTCCGGACGAAGATGGCGATCGTTTTATTGAAATCTGGAACATTGTCTTCATGCAATACAACCGTCAGGTGGATGGACTGATGGAACCTTTGCCCAAGCCATCGGTGGATACAGGTATGGGGCTGGAAAGGATTTCTGCGATTATGCAGGGAGGGCATAGTAACTATGATATTGATATCTTCCAGAACCTGTTGAATGATGCTTCCGGAATTCTGGGTGGTGTACCAACACCAGAGGCTTCACTGCGCGTTATTGCCGATCATATCCGTTCAAGCTCATTTATCATTTCCGATGGCGTCGTGCCGTCTAACGAAAGTCGCGGATACACACTCAGACGTATCATCCGTCGCGCATGTCGCCATGGACACAAATTGGGAGCCACTGGGTCGTTCTTCTATAAGCTGGTAGCTTCTCTAGTGCGTGAGATGGGTGATGCTTATCCTGATCTTGCAAAAAATCAGGCGCAGATAGAGAGAATATTGCTACAGGAAGAAGAGCAGTTTGCTAAAACGCTCGATAAGGGAATGAAACTGCTGGAAGGCAAGCTCCAGGGGCTTGAGGATAGTGTTATTCCTGGTGATGTAGTGTTCACGCTTTACGATACCTATGGTTTCCCCGTTGATCTGACCAGTGACATTGCCAGAGAGCGTAAGCTGGCGGTAGATGAAGAAGGTTTCGAGCAGTTACTTGAGGCTCAGCGAGAAAGGGCCCGCGCAGCCAGCAAATTTGGCGTGGACTACAGCGAACAGTTGGTTATTGAGGGAGCTACTGATTTCACGGGCTATGAAAGTCTTCAGGACGGAGCTGAAGTCACTGCTCTGTTTGTTGATGGACAGTCAGTTGATTTTATTTCTGAAGGTCAACAGGCGACGGTCGTTCTGCAGTCAACACCTTTTTATGCAGAATCTGGTGGTCAGGTGGGTGATAGCGGCTCGCTCAGGTTTGAGGGTGGCGAGGTTAAAGTGCTGGACACTCAGAAACAGGGCGACAGTCATCTTCATATCTCAGAAGTATCCCAGGGTAAATTAAAAGTTGGTGATATTGTGAGTGCCTACGTTGATGTTGAAGCCCGAAAGGCAACGGAGCAGAATCACTCTGCCACCCATTTGCTTCATGCTGCACTTCGCAAGGTTCTGGGTGAGCATGTTACTCAAAAAGGCTCTCTGGTAGATCATGACAAACTTCGCTTTGACTTTTCCCACTTTGAAGGGGTTAAGCCAGGAGAACTCCGGGCTATAGAGAGACTGGTTAATCAGCAGATCCGTAATAATAGTCAGGTGGAAACCGAGCTGTTAGATATGAAAGCTGCTCAGGCTAAAGGCGCAATGGCTCTGTTTGGTGAAAAGTACGGTGTAGAGGTTCGCGTGCTTTCTATGGGTTCTGAAGGCTTCTCTGTTGAACTCTGCGGGGGTACTCACGTTAGTCGTACGGGTGATATCGGTTCATTCAGAATTATTTCTGAGTCCGGTATTGCAGCGGGTGTGCGACGCATTGAGGCTGTAACAGGTGTAGCTGCGATTGATTATCAGGAAAAACTGGAAGATACCCTGAAATCGGTCGCAAGTCTGGTAAAAGGTTCTCAGGACAATTTACAAGATAAAGTTTCTTCTCTTCTCGATCGGAATAAAGAACTTGAGAAAGAGCTTCATAAACTTCAACAGAAGCTGGCCTCTGCCGACAGTGCTGACCTTCTGTCCAGGACAATTGATGTCGATGGTGTGAAGTTGCTGGCTACTGAGTTAGAGGGAGTAGACCCTAAGTCTCTCCGTGACATGGTCGATCAGCTGAAAGGTAAGCTCCAGACCGGTATCGTATTTCTGGCTGTCCCTGGCCACTCTAAGTTCCCTCTGGTAGCGGGAGTAACCAAAGATCTTACTGATAGGGTGAAGGCGGGTGACTTGTTGAAAATGGTTGCCAGTCAGGTCAATGGTCGTGGTGGAGGTCGTCCAGACTTTGCTCAGGGTGGTGGTTCAGATGCTTCCAAAATCAAAGAAGCGCTTGAATCTATAGTACCATGGTTACAAGAACGTCTGTAATGTGATCGATTTACCCTGATAAAAAAACGAGCCATATGGCTCGTTTTTTTATCGTAAGCTTTTTTTAATAAAGCTATTCGTGTTAAATTCCGGCGTTGGCTGATTGACGTAGAACGATATAAACATGGCGCTGTTAGTACAAAAATTTGGCGGCACCTCTGTTGGGGACCTGGATCGCATCCAGGGAGTAGCTGACAAGGTGAAAGGGTTCAGGGATAAGGGGCATGATGTCGTTGTCGTTGTCTCAGCAATGAGTGGCGAGACCAATCGACTGACTGATCTTGCGTCCAGTATTCAAAAACAACCCACACCCAGAGAGATGGATGTTCTGCTTTCCACCGGTGAGCAGGTCACAATAGCCCTTCTGGCAATGGCTCTTAATGAGCGTAACTGTCCTGCCCGTTCTTATAACGGTAGTCAGGTTTCCATTGTTACGGATCAGGCTCACACAAAAGCTCGTATACAGCATATAGATACAGAGAAGGTGCGGGCTGACCTTGATCAGGGTCGTGTAGTGATCGTCGCTGGCTTTCAGGGGTGTGATGCTGAAGGCAATGTTACAACTCTTGGAAGAGGCGGCTCCGATACTACAGCCGTTGCTTTGGCAGCTGCTCTTGAGGCAGATGAGTGTCAGATTTATACAGATGTCGACGGTGTTTATACAACCGATCCACGAGTTGTGGAGGGGGCAAGAAGACTGGACAAGATTACTTTTGAAGAGATGCTGGAAATGGCCAGTCTGGGTTCAAAAGTTTTGCAGATTCGGGCGGTTGAGTTCGCTGGAAAATATAATGTCAAACTGAGGGTACTGCATTCCATGCAGGAAGGCCCCGGAACTCTAATTACGATCGACGATGAGGATGTAGCTATGGAATCACCGGTAGTATCTGGTATAGCCTTTAACAGGGATGAAGCGAAAGTTACTATTAAAGGTGTACCTGACATTCCAGGTGTCGCATCCCGAATATTGGGTCCTGTCAGTCAGGCCAACATTGAAGTGGATATGATTGTTCAGAACGTGTCAGATGATCGTACCACTGATTTTACCTTTACTGTGCACCGTAATGATTATCAGAACACTCTTGATGTTTGTGCCAAAGTCTGTAAGGAATTGGGTGCACGCGAATATGACGGTGATGAAAAAATCGCTAAAGTTTCTATCGTCGGTGTGGGTATGAGATCCCACGCAGGTGTCGCCACCCGGATGTTTCAGGCTCTGGCTGCAGAAGGTATCAATATTCAGATCATCTCAACTTCTGAAATCAAAGTTTCCGTTATTATCGCAGAGAAGTATCTCGAGTTGGCTGTAAGGGCTCTTCACTCTGTATTTGAACTGGATAGGGAACCTGTAGAGAGTAGCGAAGTCTAAGGTTGAGTAGGGTATCTTGAAAAGGGAATGCTGCAGTTCAACGTGCTAAACCCGAATGGCTCTGAGACTGGTTTGATCAACAGTCAGGAGGAATATCGGACAAATACACCGTCATTCCCGTCAGGCATGGATTCTTCAACTAGAATGGGTTGTGCCTGTTAAAAACTTACAAAATGTGATTTTTTTGATGACTACATTTCTCTGCTAGTAAAAATACGCATGGAAATGTTGGGTTCGGTGGCTAGACTCTGTTGGCTGAGAGCTTCTCAAGCATGAAACGGTGATCTGGCAGTAGCTGCCTTGCTGAGAAAGTGTTCCCGTATTTGGGGCTAAGGTCAATCAAGCAAAGCATCACCGTGCTCAGGATTGACGGTCGTTGACTTACAGAGATGTAAATAAGGAGATTGTAATGCTGATTCTGACTCGCCGCGTAGGAGAGACCCTGATGGTCGGGGACGAGGTCACTGTCACTGTGCTGGGCGTTAAAGGTAACCAGGTGCGTATTGGAGTCAATGCGCCAAAAGAAGTTGCCGTTCATCGTGAAGAGATCTACCAGAGAATTCAGAAAGAGAAAGAGCACGGGGGTGTTCCGTCTGCCTCTGAGCCTTACTGAGTATCTGGTTTTAACACCGAATTCAGTGAAAAGTACCCGGCTAACAGCCCGGGTATTTTTTTATCTATGAAAAATGTCTCGATTAAGGAGCGATAATGCGTTTGCCGATAAGGTGACAAACTTTAGAACCTTTATAAAAGTCTCTGGTCGTAAGTAAGAAGAAAAAGCTTGCATTCCAGGGTGCGAACAGTAGTATTAATCGCGCATGCGGTGAGGTGGCCGAGAGGCTGAAGGCGCTCCCCTGCTAAGGGAGTATACGGTTTGTAGCCGTATCGAGGGTTCGAATCCCTCCCTCACCGCCAGATTCTTTAATGTTTCCTTTCTCATTAAGATCACAGGGCAGGCTGGTTGTTATCAATCTGCTCCATGCTCTGCTCCAACCTTTGTGATGTGATGCTCCTTCAACTCTAACGATTGAAATACACTTATCGTTGCTCAGTGAATTTCGATAATGCTTTGAAATTTGATAGGGGATTATGGGGTCTTTGCTGCCATAAAAATGTCTTTGAGGAATGTCTCTGAGTTTATCTCGAAAATCTAACGGGTTCAGAGCAGAAGGCATTGGGCTGACTTTATGAAACTGGTTGGTGAAAAACGGGTCGAGGTTGCCAGCCACCGTCAAGATTGAGGCCACGTCATCCCTTTGGGCCGCTGATAACAGAGCCAGAGTGGCCCCTCCTGAGTAACCAATCAACTCGAGTTCTCTATAATTACCCTTTTTCTTCAAATAATCTAAAGCCTCGTTAATGCTTGTCAGAGAAGCCTTGTCGTAGCGGCCAAAAGTCCAGACTGATTTATTGCAGAACTTGGTCATGATGTACTGGCAAGGTCTGCCCAGATAAGCGATATCGGAGTATGGATCCTTCAACATAAGGCTATGAACCAGTCTATTGACCGGTGTTGGGTCGGAAGAGGGTGTACCCCTCTTTAGCCAGGCTTTACCATCTCCTTCTATATAGACCCTTAATCTTTCTTTTCTGGCGTTTTCAGATAGCCATGCCTTGAGGGTGTGGGTTGAAGTGGATATTTCCACAGAGGACAGTTTTTTCGAGTTGGCCAGAAGTTGTGTGGTAGTGGTATTAAAAGGAGCAGGGGAGTGACAGCCAGAGAAAATAAGGCTGAAAGAAAGTATTAAAAGAATGTGCTTCATAGGCAAGTATTTTTTAGAACTAATGTACATTTTTATTTATCGGAAGCTTAGCTCCCTAATATAGTGACTTAACCTGGCAGTTTTTGATTGATACTGTTGTGTTTGTTAAAACATATACGAAAAATTTACCAATGTTTTAATTAATAGGCGCTGGGGGTTAGTTGCAGGTTTCTAAAAGAAAGAATCTTTATATCTATAGAATCTATAGAAAAATTAATATCACTTTTAATTCTGAAAAAGTATTTAATATTACTTGTTGCCATCTGTACGATACCTTGCCTTCAGGCTCCTATGTCTGATATGTCCGTTAATTTGAAAACTCATAAATGAGAAAGTTCAACGAAAAGAACATCCAGAAAAGAGGTTGGAGTTGCAGTAATGAGACAGGTTCAGGTGTTTAATAAGACACTGCTTTCCATAGCCGTGGTCACGGCTCTTGGGGGTTATAGTAAATGTTCACAGGCTCAATTCCTCGTGAATAACAAAGATTTCTTTAAAACAGTTGAAAAAGTAGATCTTTCCGGAATGGTAAAAGTTCGGAATGAAATGCTTTCTGATGATCCACTGATTAAACAGGCTGATAAGGCAGTTAAACGTTATGAAGTCTATAAAGTTAAACATGATGAAAAACAAACAGATGCAGAGCGTTTATTCATCAATGCCAGTTTCTGGAAGCAGCTTGAAATAGATGCACCTGATTTTTTATTGTTAAGTGAAAGAAGTGTATCTGCCGATGATCGCAAGCCAAAAGAGTCAGAGTCTTTGGTTAAGCGGGAAAGGGCCGTTTTGGGGAGAGCGCATAGTGCACTTGAGTCTTTGGGTGCAGCAGAGACGCAATCGAGCTTTAGTGGTCAAGATTATGGGCTTGATAAACACCTTTTTAAAAAAGACGGTCAAAGCCTTAATGAAGCCAGGAACGCCTACGTTAAAAGATTGGTAGAACTTGAAAATTTAGCACTTCGTGATGCCATTCTCGTTGAAAAAGAAGTTGTGGATGAATCTACCAGGAAAACGAAAAAGGTTAAGGTGGCTCCGGATGCAATCATACTGAAAGGTATCGATTTATCTGACGGGGGTGTCAGAAAAACAGTTCTTGAAAAGCTGACCAATGTTGAAGAAGTCTTTGAATTAAAGACAAATGGCAATGGTAAAGTGACCGGGCTGGGCTTTAAAACCAGAGTGTTGGAACTGGCGGATGTCAGCAGTGGTTTTAAAGAGGGAGAAAGAGTACCAGTGGTAGCATCAGCTGCAACTGAAGACGAGGCTGATGTTAAGGCATACGGCACAGTTGTTCTTTCTGGGAGATCCAGTGCGGTGCATGAAGGTTTCGGCACAAGTGAACGAGCACTTGATGCATTTGTTGCCAAAGAAGGTACATCGGTACGTATCGCAAAAGATGGTGCTATCCGATCTACGATCATCTATCTGAAAGGTGTTGATGATGTAACGGGTGTTGATGTCGAAGTTGACGGAAAAAAAACCAAGACTGTTGATACTTTTTTAGACTTGGTAGGAGTACTACCAGAGCAATTGGAAATTATGGAAGAAGCCATGAATAAGCATGGTAAAAAGGTCCATAAGCCAATTGCACGAAAAGCTGCGGTAGCAGTTATCGATGGGGCTAAAAAAGGTACTGTCAATCTGAAAGGCTATGAAGATATAGAGATCAAAGGCTCCAGGTTGGTTGTTCGACAAATCGGTGTTGCGGAAGATGGTGTTACTCCAGCATCCGCTAATGTCACTATCACAGACAGTGATATAACTGTTGATGCAGGGTCCGACGATACAGCAAATGCTGGAAAAGGCGTTGTGGCTGGTCAGAATATCGTTCTGAGTAATACTCATCTGAGTATGCAGGAAGAGAACAAGATTGCTCTGGAAAGCATTATTTCTGATGAGTTAGAAGGTAATGACAACACTAGGAAAATGAAACAGCCAAATTCAATTACGCTTACTGAAATCAAGGCTGTTCCCGTTAAAGGTCTTAATGCTCAGAAGGCAATGGAAGGCTCCATTGATGGTTTTGCAGAGCACGTTGTTGATGTTGAAGCTGAAGATGTACTTGATGTGTTTGAGGTTAGGAAAGGCTCTGTCTCACACGTCAGCCTTACTGATATTGAGAAAGTTCTGGTTGAAGATGGTCAACTGTATGCCGACGAAGTCAGCACGCTCGAAAGGCCACTGGTCTCGTTTGACCTGAGAGGAAAAGCGACCGTTCGATCAATGTCTAATGATGCGCAGCCTGTTTTCGTTATTAGAGACGCAGATGTAACTCTGGCTGTCGGGCAGGAAGTGTCCAAGGATATTCATGGTTTCAGACACTTTATTTTGGACGGTGGTACTTTAGAAGGTAGCCTACAAGGCTTTGCTGCTGAAAATGGCGATGAGAAAGATCCTGAACGCTTCACTGGTTCAACAGTTACTCTGAAAAAAGGTACTTTGAAGGGTGGTGAGATTGGCGGCGTTGTTGATGGGAAAGAGCGAGGGCACCTAAAGGAAGTGCTTGTAACGGGTCAGATTGATGTTAAGCCCGGCACTACTGAGCTGAGAACTTTGGATAGGGTAGCTACTAAAAAGTCTCAAATGCCTATCTTTCAATCTACTGAACTCAAGCAGGTCAAAGTGGTTGCTCCTTTGGTTGTCGATTCCAAAGGTAGTTTGAAACTCTTTAAGACGTTTAAGCAAAGCAAGCTGGATGAGAAAAATACCCCTGTTCTTGAGTCAGCACCTTCATTATTGGCAACGAAGGGTAAAACACTTGAGAAAGGTGCTAACCTGTTCCTTGTCGTGGATGGTGATGATAAATCACTGTCGTCTGTCCCCTATGTCAGTGTTGATGGTTCTTTGAAGTTGCAGGGACAGAACCAGATCAAACTTGATTTGACCAATAGCATTGACAGTAAGAAACGTTTTGAAAATGCCAAAAATCTTTATGAAGAAGCCAAGTCTGGTAAGCCTTTGACTACTTCGATTGCAGTTATTGAGGCCGATAAAGTAGAGGGTAGCTTTGTTGCTCCCGATACAGGTACCGTATTCATTGATGCTTCAGACAGTGGATTTGCGAAGAGTGAGAAGACTGGCAAGTCTGTATACTCTATTAATGTGAAGTATGATGACAATCCGGTTCAGAAATTGCGCTCTCAATATAGTCTGTCTGAAGATCAGGCAAAAATGTACATTGCTACCTATGAATCGGCATTGTCTACTGACAATATGGTTTCATCACAGTCTATGTTCAACCTTGTAACAATGGCGGAGCAGCAGGACATCAAGTTGTTTGCTGACCAGCAGTTGCCCGGTCTCAATAACGCAGTGGGTCGTGCTTCTGTAACTTTGCAAAATAAAGTTAATGAGTCGATTGGTCGTCGTCTCAACAGTAACCGTACTGGAGTTAATGCTGGCGATATGTATCAGTCTCAGGGGTTTTGGGCCGAGTATATTTTCAATAACGGAAAGCTTGATAATGATGAAGTTCTAAAAGGTTATCAAGCCAGAGTTAATGGAGTCACTCTTGGTGCTGATACCACGCTTAATGATCAGATGACGGTCGGTTTTGCCTTCACCTATGGTAATACAAAGGTTGAAACTAACGACATACATCGTGAAACAGCGACCGATACTTATATGGGCACCCTTTATACTGGATGGAATCAAAATAATTACTTCCTGGACTCAATGTTCAGTTATGGTAAGGGAGTCAATGAATACAAGCGTAAAGTTCAGCTGGAAAAGACTGCTTACAGAGGCGAAGCCGATAGCACTGTCTGGGGGGCACGTTTAGTAGCTGGCTATAACTATCAGATAAATCAGTGGGTTCTTCAGCCTCAGGTCACCTTTGGCTATAACAGTGTTAAATTTGATGATCTCACTGAAAAGCAAACAGGTGACTGGGCTCAGAAGCGTAAGATGAAGGAATTCGAAGTCATGGAGCTGGGTGCAGGTTTGAAGCTTATGGGTGATTTCGAGTTGGGTCGAGGTATTCTCCAACCTGAGTTTGTTTTGATGGGTTACCATGACTTTAAGGATGAAAAGCCTGAAGCAACGGTGACAATCCTTCAAGGCGGTAAAACCTTGACATTCACGGGTGCTGAACGTGAGCAAAATCGCTTCCTGGCCGGTTTGGGTGTTAACTACAAAATGGAAAACAACCTGAGCTTGAGTCTGCATTATGACAATAACTGGATGGGGGACTTCAAGGCGGATAGCTTGAATGCAACTATCCGTTATGATTTTTGATTGGTTGCAAACTAACGTCTAACCACCTGCGTCTTTAGTTGGACCTGAACTTTTTTAGCCCTGCCTGTGTGGGGCTTTTTTGTTGTTGTGCGTTGTTGTTCAAATGTGAAAATTGCCACAATACCGTTGACTCCTCGGGGTTAAATCTCTATAGTTCGCTCCCGTTGATGCAGCGTGCTCGTAGCTCAGCTGGATAGAGTACCTGGCTACGAACCAGGCGGTCGGAGGTTCGAATCCTCCCGAGCGCGCCACTCATTAAAACGGCAAGTGTCGCTAGTATAAGTTGTACCGGTGAGGTGGCCGAGAGGCTGAAGGCGCTCCCCTGCTAAGGGAGTATACGGTTTGTAGCCGTATCGAGGGTTCGAATCCCTCCCTCACCGCCAGTGAACAAGTTAGTATTACGCGCTCGTAGCTCAGCTGGATAGAGTACCTGGCTACGAACCAGGCGGTCGGAGGTTCGAATCCTCCCGAGCGCGCCATTTAAGAAGTTTTCAAATATGAGCGTCCGTAGCTCAGCTGGATAGAGTACCTGGCTACGAACCAGGCGGTCGGAGGTTCGAATCCTCCCGGACGCGCCAATTTGAAAGTTGGGTAACCCCATCAAAACAAAGAATATGACGGTGAGGTGGCCGAGAGGCTGAAGGCGCTCCCCTGCTAAGGGAGTATACGGTTTGTAGCCGTATCGAGGGTTCGAATCCCTCCCTCACCGCCATTCTGTATCTCTTAACTCATTGATTTATCAATGCTTGACTATTTAAACAACTCAAGTTACGCAGTTAGCAACCTCTTTCAAGTGCCTCAGAGAAGCTTTTAGCCTTGCCATATAAATTTTGGCTCTGAGCTGAAAGTGATTCCCTTTTGTTACGCGTTGCTCAGAATACAACGGCTTTCAAGTTCTACTTACAACAAATAGCATGGAGAATCAGCCCTAATCTGATCAGCCGCCGTTCTTTGATGGAGTTATTCAATGATCCAACTGAGAAAATGAGAGTCAATTTACTCATGAATCAGGGGACTGGAGCTTGGGTATGTTTAGCCGGACAGTAGTGAGAAATCATATCAATTTCCCAGATGAACTTTATTTATTAAAAATGATTCTATCTTCAATAAGAAGTCGTTTAAAAGTTGTTAACTTGCCTATAGGTGCATAGTTACGAAGGTGTAACCTCTGCTATAAAGACCTCTTAAAGAGATTTAAAAGCTGAATGTCGGAGCATTGCAACAAAGCTGCTTTATTCTGTCTACCCTGAAATTAATAAACTATAAACTGTTTTTTCGTGAATATAAGAGCGAAGGGAACTCGCCTTATTCTGTGCTTGAGTTGGCTGCACAGCACTTGGATCGAGTTTCCTCTTTTCCCTCAGGATTCAGAGAGTACAGAAATATGAATTCAAGCTCAGGAAACTCTGCACCTGCTATTGGTGAGATCTCAGCAGCGTCTGGTAAAGTGATCGCCATAAAGCCGGATGGAACCCAAATAGTTCTCGAGCCAGGGGACAAAGTTTTTCTTAATGATCGGGTCGTTTCAGAAAATGGTGATCTCGTTGTCATTACAACATCGAATAATCAGGTTCTGGAACTGAGTGGTCAGCAGCCACTTACTCTTACAGACAGTGTGCTGTCCGGTCAGGATACTGATATCGATGAAGAACAGGCCGAGGAAGAGCTGGCTGATGAAGAGGTTCGGGACGCTGTTGCTGAAGGAGCAGATCCCGGTTCTCCAACAGAAGCTTCAGCGGCAAAAGAAGATACCTCCGAAGAGAGAAGTCCTGACCAGACAGAACCCAGGCTTGCCCCATCAGATATCCCTGTTATCACGCTTGAAACTGATGACCAGTTAGATGAGGAATCCATTACCGAGTCTTCTGAGATCCTGACTGCCAGCAGCAGGCCTGTCACTAACGAAGTTGTTCAACAACAAGAATCTGAGAAAGAATCGGAGACTCCAGAGCCTGTCGTTATTTCGTACCAGCCTGTCGCTCAGGCATTGTCAATGGATGGTAATGAAGATTCACCGATCCTTCAGGGACAGCTTTCTGCGACAGATAATAGTGGTGGTGCTGGCGGAGCATTGACGTACTCTCTGGTTTCTGCAACGGAAGCAGGTTCAATAAATATAAGTGGTGACGGCTCTTTTGAGTTCAAGCCTGGAGCAGACTTTGACTATCTGGCAAAGGGTGAAAGCCAGACTGTTACTTTTGTTTTTGAGGTTATCAATTCACAGGGAAACAGAAGTCAGGCATCCGTAGGCATCACGATAGAAGGTGTCAACGATACGCCTGAAGTAGAGGCTCCGATTGTTCTTGATCTAAATCAGAATGACTCTGGCATTAGTCTGGATCTTTTACAAAAAGCCAGTGATAAGGATCTGGACGATGAATTGTCTGTTACCAGCCTTCGTCTGGTTTCTGGTAACGAAGCTGGCGTCAGTGTGACCGAAGAAGGATCAGAGCTGGTTATTGATCCGGAAGCTTATAAGTACCTAGCCGTTGGCGAGATGGAAATCATCACCTACGAATATCAAGTATCGGATTCACAGGGAGATTTTACGACCCAAACCGCCAGCATCACCCTGGCAGGAAGTAATGATGACCCGGTAGTTCAAAATGCAATTTTATTGAGGACTAACCAGAATTCGCCATCAAAGAGTATTGATTTGTTGGCAGGTAGTACTGATGTTGATCAGACCGACACCTTAGATGTTGTGAACCTCCGACTCACCGCCGGTGATCCGGTTGGCATCAGTATCTCGGAGGATGGTAACAGCCTGTCTCTGGATTCGTCCGCTTATAACTATTTGGCGGCAGGGGAATCAGAAAGAATTGATTACAGCTACGAAGTTGACGATGGTCATGGGGGAACGGTTAGCCAGAGTGCTTCAATAACCATTGAAGGCCTCAACGACGCTCCCACTATTAGCAATGCCACTGATGTTGCCGGTGCAGTCACCGAGATTGTCGACGGGGGTGCCGGTGAAAACAGCAACAGCCTGACCGACACTGGCTCGTTCACCATTGCTGATGTCGATCTGAGTGACCAGCAGACTGTCAGCGTCAGTGCCGGGGCTAATGGTTATCTGGGCAGCCTGACGGCCACCGTGGCGGATGACACCCAGGGCGACGGCAGCGGTCGGATTGACTGGAGTTTCAGCGTTGATGATGCCGACATCGATTACCTGGGCGCCGGTCAGACTCTGACTCAGACCTACACCGTCACAGTTGACGATGGTGAAGGCGGTACCGTTGATCAGCAGGTGACTATCACCCTGACCGGCACCAACGACGCACCTACTATTACCAGTGCCACCGATGTTGCCGGTGCAGTCACCGAGATTGTCGACGGGGGTGCCGGTGAAAACAGCAACAGCCTGACCGACACTGGCTCGTTCACCATTGCTGATGTCGATCTGAGTGACCAGCAGACTGTCAGCGTCAGTGCCGGGGCTAATGGTTATCTGGGCAGCCTGACGGCTAGCGTGGCAGATGACACCCAGGGCGACGGCAGCGGTCGGATTGACTGGAGTTTCAGTGTTGATGATGCCGATATCGATTACCTCGGCGCCGGTCAGACTCTGACTCAGACCTACACCGTCACAGTTGACGATGGCGAAGGCGGTACCGTTGATCAGCAGGTGACTATCACCCTGACCGGCACCAACGACGCACCTACTATTACCAGTGCCACCGATGTTGCCGGTGCAGTCACCGAGATTGTCGACGGGGGTGCCGGTGAAAACAGCAACAGCCTGACCGACACTGGCTCGTTCACCATTGCTGATGTCGATCTGAGTGACCAGCAGACTGTCAGCGTCAGTGCCGGTGCTAATGGTTATCTGGGCAGCCTGACGGCTAGCGTGGCAGATGACACCCAGGGCGACGGCAGCGGTCGGATTGACTGGAGTTTCAGTGTTGATGATGCCGACATCGATTATCTGGGCGCCGGTCAGACTCTGACCCAGACCTACACTGTCACAGTTGACGATGGCGAAGGCGGTAGCGTTGATCAGCAGGTGACTATCACCCTGACCGGCACCAACGACGCACCTACTATTACCAGTGCCACCGATGTTGCCGGTGCAGTCACCGAGATTGTCGACGGGGGTGCCGGTGAAAACAGCAACAGCCTGACCGACACTGGCTCGTTCACCATTGCTGATGTCGATCTGAGTGACCAGCAGACTGTCAGCGTCAGTGCCGGGGCCAATGATTATCTGGGCAGCCTGACGGCCACCGTGGCAGATGACACCCAGGGCGACGGCAGCGGTCGGATTGACTGGAGTTTCAGTGTTGATGATGCCGACATCGATTACCTGGGCGCCGGTCAGACTCTGACTCAGACCTACACCGTCACAGTTGACGATGGCGAAGGCGGTACCGTTGATCAGCAGGTGACTATCACCCTGACCGGCACCAACGACGCACCTACTATTACCAGTGCCACCGATGTTGTCGGTGCAGTCACCGAGATTGTCGACGGGGGTGCCGGTGAAAACAGCAACAGCCTGACCGACACTGGCTCGTTCACCATTGCTGATGTCGATCTGAGTGACCAGCAGACTGTCAGCGTCAGTGCCGGGGCTAATGGTTATCTGGGCAGCCTGACGGCTACTGTGGCGGACGACACTCAGGGTGACGGCAGCGGCCGGATCGACTGGAGCTTCAGTGTTGATGATGCCGACGTCGATTATCTGGGTGTCGGCCAGACCCTGACCCAAACCTACACCGTGACTGTTGATGATGGCGAAGGCGGTACTGTCGATCAGCAGGTGACTATCACCCTGACCGGAACCAACGATGCGCCTACCATCAGCAGCGCCACTGATGTCTCCGGTACAGTCACCGAGATTGTCGACGGTGGCGCCGGTGAGAACAGTAACACCCTGACCGACAGCGGCTCGTTCACTATTGCCGATGTCGATCTGAGTGATCAGCAGAGTGTCAGTGTCAGTGCCGGGGCTAATGGTTATCTGGGCAGCCTGACGGCTACTGTGGCGGACGACACCCAGGGCGACGGCAGCGGCCGGATCGACTGGAGCTTCAGTGTTGATGATGCTGACGTCGATTATCTGGGTGTCGGCCAGACCCTGACCCAAACCTACACCGTGACTGTTGATGATGGCGAAGGCGGTACTGTCGATCAGCAGGTGACTATCACCCTGACCGGAACCAACGATGCGCCTACCATCAGCAGTGCCACCGATGTCTCCGGTACAGTCACCGAGATTTTCGACGGTGGCGCCGGTGAGAACAGTAACACCCTGACCGACAGCGGCTCCTTCACTATTGCCGATGTCGATCTGAGTGATCAGCAGAGTGTCAGTGTTAGAGCCGGGGCTAATGGTTATTTGGGCAGCCTGACGGCTACTGTGGCGGACGATACTCAGGGTGACGGCAGCGGCCGGATCGACTGGAGTTTCAGTGTTGATGATGCTGACGTCGATTATCTGGGTGCCGGTCAGACTCTGACCCAGACTTATACCGTCACTGTTGACGACGGCGAAGGCGGTACTGTCGATCAGCAGGTGACTATCACCCTGACCGGAACCAACGACACGGCGGTGATCACCGGCGCTGATACCGGCAGTGTTACTGAGGACGCTGGCAACACTCTGATGACTTCCGGTATTCTGTCTGTCACCGATGTTGATGGCGGTGAAGCCAGTTTCACCCCAGAGACCGTCACCGGTAGCTACGGTTCATTGACTATTGATGGCAGTGGTAGCTGGAGCTATTCGGCGGATAACAGTCTATCGGCTATCCAGACCTTGGGGGATGGTGACACCTTGACTGAGACGGTGACAGTCAAGTCCCTGGATGGCACTACCCACGATATTGTTATCACCATTAACGGCACCAACGACACAGCGGTGATCACCGGCGCTGATACCGGCAGTGTTACTGAGGACGCTGGCAACACCCTGATGACTTCTGGCAGTCTGACTGTTACCGATGTCGATGGTGGTGAAGCCAGTTTCACTGCGGAGACCGTCACCGGTAGCTACGGTTCATTGACCATTGATGGCAGTGGTAGCTGGAGCTATTCGGCCAGTAACAGCAATGCTGACATCCAGGCTCTGGGAGATGGTGGCACCTTGACGGAGACTGTGACAGTCAAGTCCCTGGATGGCACTACCCACGATATTGTTATCACCATTAACGGCACCAACGACACGGCGGTGATCACCGGCGCTGATACCGGCAGTGTTACTGAGGACGCTGGCAACACTCTGATGACTTCCGGTATTCTGTCTGTCACCGATGTTGATGGCGGTGAAGCCAGTTTCACCCCAGAGACCGTCACCGGTAGCTACGGTTCATTGACTATTGATGGCAGTGGTAGCTGGAGCTATTCGGCGGATAACAGTCTATCGGCTATCCAGACCTTGGGGGATGGTGACACCTTGACTGAGACGGTGACAGTCAAGTCCCTGGATGGCACTACCCACGATATTGTTATCACCATTAACGGCACCAACGACACAGCGGTGATCACCGGCGCTGATACCGGCAGTGTTACTGAGGACGCTGGCAACACCCTGATGACTTCTGGCAGTCTGACTGTTACCGATGTCGATGGTGGTGAAGCCAGTTTCACTGCGGAGACCGTCACCGGTAGCTACGGTTCATTGACCATTGATGGCAGTGGTAGCTGGAGCTATTCGGCCAGTAACAGCAATGCTGACATCCAGGCTCTGGGAGATGGTGGCACCTTGACGGAGACTGTGACAGTCAAGTCCCTGGATGGCACTACCCACGATATTGTTATCACCATTAACGGCACCAACGACACGGCGGTGATCACCGGCGCTGATACCGGCAGTGTTACTGAGGACGCTGGCAACACCCTGATGACTTCCGGCAGTCTGACTGTTACCGATGTTGATGGCGGTGAAGCCAGTTTCACCCCAGAGACCATCACTGGCAGTTACGGTTCATTGACCATTGATGGCAGCGGTAGCTGGAGCTATTCGGCGGATAACAGTCTATCAGCTATCCAGTCACTGGGTGATGGTGACACCTTGACTGAGACAGTGACAGTCAAGTCCCTGGATGGCACTACCCAAGATATTGTTATCACCATTAACGGCACCAACGACGCGGCGGTGATCACCGGCGCTGATACTGGCAGTGTTACTGAGGACGCTGGCAACACCCTGATGACTTCCGGCAGTCTGACTGTTACCGATGTTGATGGCGGTGAAGCCAGTTTCACTGCAGAGACCATCACCGGCAGTTACGGTTCATTGACCATTGATGGCAGCGGTAGCTGGAGCTATTCAGCGGATAACAGTCTATCGGCTATCCAGTCATTGGGGGATGGTGACACCTTGACTGAGACAGTGACAGTCAAGTCCCTGGATGGCACTACCCACGATATTGTTATCACCATTAACGGCACCAACGACGCGGCGGTAATCACCGGCGCTGATACCGGCAGTGTTACCGAAGATGCTGGCAACACCCTGATGACTTCCGGCAGTCTGACTGTTACCGATGTTGATGGCGGTGAAGCCAGTTTCACTGCAGAGACCATCACCGGCAGTTACGGTTCATTGACCATTGATGGCAGCGGTAGCTGGAGCTATTCGGCGGATAACAGTCTATCGGCTATCCAGACCTTGGGGGATGGTGACACCTTGACTGAGACGGTGACAGTCAAGTCCCTGGATGGCACTACCCACGATATTGTTATCACCATTAACGGCACCAACGACACGGCGGTGATCACCGGCGCTGATACCGGCAGTGTTACTGAGGACGCTGGCAACACCCTGATGACTTCTGGCAGTCTGACTGTTACCGATGTCGACGGTGGTGAAGCCAGTTTCACTGCGGAGACCGTCACCGGTAGCTACGGCTCATTGACCATTGATGGCAGTGGTAGCTGGAGCTATTCGGCCAGTAACAGCAATGCTGACATCCAGGCTCTGGGAGATGGTGGCACCTTGACGGAGACTGTGACAGTCAAGTCCCTGGATGGCACTACCCAAGATATTGTTATCACCATTAACGGCACCAACGACGCGGCGGTGATCACCGGCGCTGATACTGGCAGTGTTACTGAGGACGCTGGCAACACCCTGATGACTTCCGGCAGTCTGACTGTTACCGATGTTGATGGCGGTGAAGCCAGTTTCACCCCAGAGACCGTCACCGGTAGCTACGGTTCATTGACTATTGATGGCAGTGGTAGCTGGAGCTATTCGGCGGATAACAGTCTATCAGCTATCCAGTCACTGGGTGATGGTGACACCTTGACTGAGACAGTGACAGTCAAGTCCCTGGATGGCACTACCCAAGATATTGTTATCACCATTAACGGCACCAACGACGCGGCGGTGATCACCGGCGCTGATACTGGCAGTGTTACTGAGGACGCTGGCAACACCCTGATGACTTCCGGCAGTCTGACTGTTACCGATGTTGATGGCGGTGAAGCCAGTTTCACTGCAGAGACCATCACCGGCAGTTACGGTTCATTGACCATTGATGGCAGCGGTAGCTGGAGCTATTCAGCGGATAACAGTCTATCGGCTATCCAGACCTTGGGGGATGGTGACACCTTGACTGAGACGGTGACAGTCAAGTCCCTGGATGGCACTACCCACGATATTGTTATCACCATTAACGGCACCAACGACACGGCGGTGATCACCGGCGCTGATACCGGCAGTGTTACTGAGGACGCTGGCAACACCCTGATGACTTCCGGCAGTCTGACTGTTACCGATGTTGATGGCGGTGAAGCCAGTTTCACTGCAGAGACTATCACCGGCAGTTACGGTTCATTGACCATTGATGGCAGCGGTAGCTGGAGCTATTCAGCGGATAACAGTCTATCGGCTATCCAGTCATTGGGGGATGGTGACACCTTGACTGAGACAGTGACAGTCAAGTCCCTGGATGGCACTACCCATGATATTGTTATCACCATTAACGGTACCAACGACGCGGCGGTAATCACCGGCGCTGATACCGGCAGTGTTACTGAGGACGCTGGCAACACTCTGATGACTTCCGGTATTCTGTCTGTCACCGATGTTGATGGCGGTGAAGCCAGTTTCACCCCAGAGACCGTCACTGGCAGCTACGGTTCATTGACCATTGATGGCAGTGGTAGCTGGAGCTATTCGGCGGATAACAGTCTATCAGCTATCCAGTCTCTGGGGGATGGTGACACCTTGACGGAGACGGTGACAGTCAAGTCCCTGGATGGCACTACCCACGATATTGTTATCACCATTAACGGCACCAACGACGCAGCGGTGATCACCGGCGCTGATACCGGCAGTGTTACTGAGGACGCTGGCAACACTCTGATGACTTCCGGTAGTCTGTCTGTCACCGATGTTGATGGCGGTGAAGCCAGTTTCACCCCAGAGACCGTCACCGGCAGCTACGGTTCATTGACCATTGATGGCAGTGGCAGCTGGAGCTATTCGGCGAGCAACAGCCATGCTGACATTCAGGCCCTGGAGGTTGGTGACACCTTGACTGAGACTTTGACAGTCAAGTCCCTGGATGGCACTACCCACGATATTGTTATCACTATTAACGGCGCCAACGACGCGGCGGTGATCACCGGCGATGATACCGGCAGTGTCACTGAGGATGCGAGCAACACCCTGATGGCTTCTGGCAGTCTGACTGTTACCGACGTCGATAGTGGTGAAGCCAGTTTCACCCCAGAGACCGTCACCGGCAGCTACGGTTCATTGACTATGGCCAGCGACGGCAGCTGGAGCTATTCGGCCAGCAATAGTCAGGCTGACATTCAGGCTCTGGGGGATGGTGACACCCTGACCGATACTGTCACCGTGAAGTCCTTGGATGGCACAACCCACAATATTGTTATTACCATTAACGGCACCAACGACGCGGCAGTGATCACCGGCGCTGATACCGGCAGTGTTACTGAGGACTCCAGCAATACCCTGATGACCTCCGGCAGCCTGACTGTTACCGATGTTGATGGCGGTGAGGCCAGTTTCACCCCAGAGACCGTCACCGGCAGCTACGGTTCATTGACTATGGCTAGCGATGGCAGCTGGAGCTATTCGGCCAGCAACAGTCAGGCCCTGGGGGATGGCGACACTCTGACCGATACTGTCACGGTGAAGTCCCTGGATGGCACTACCCACGATATTGTTATCACCATCAACGGTACCAACGATGCTGCGGTGATCACCGGCGCTGATACCGGCAGCGTCACTGAGGATGCGAGCAACACCCTGATGGCTTCTGGCAGTCTGACTGTTACCGACGTCGATAGTGGTGAAGCCAGTTTCACCCCAGAGACCGTCACCGGCAGCTACGGTTCATTGACTATGGCTAGCGACGGCAGCTGGAGCTATTCGGCCAGCAACAGTCAGGCCGACATTCAGGCCCTGGGGGATGGCGACACTCTGACCGATACTGTCACGGTGAAGTCCCTGGATGGCACTACCCACGATATTGTTATCACCATCAACGGTACCAACGATGCTGCGGTGATCACCGGCGCTGATACCGGCAGCGTCACTGAGGATGCGAGCAACACCCTGATGGCTTCTGGCAGTCTGACTGTTACCGACGTCGATAGTGGTGAAGCCAGTTTCACCCCAGAGACCGTCACTGGCAGCTACGGTTCATTGACTATGGCTAGCGACGGCAGCTGGAGCTATTCGGCTAGCAACAGTCAGGCTGACATTCAGGCTCTGGGGGATGGTGACACCCTGACCGATACTGTCACCGTGAAGTCCTTGGATGGCACTACCCACAATATTGTTATTACCATTAACGGCACCAACGACGCGGCAGTGATCACCGGCGCTGATACCGGCAGTGTTACTGAGGACTCCAGCAATACCCTGATGACCTCCGGCAGCCTGACTGTTACCGATGTTGATGGCGGTGAGGCCAGTTTCACCCCAGAGACCGTCACCGGCAGCTACGGTTCATTGACCATTGATGGCAGTGGTAGCTGGAGCTATTCGGCCAGTAACAGCAATGCTGACATCCAGGCTCTGGGAGATGGTGGCACCTTGACGGAGACTGTGACAGTCAAGTCTCTGGATGGCACTACCCACGATATTGTTATCACCATTAACGGCACCAACGACACGGCGGTGATCACCGGCGCTGATACCGGCAGTGTTACTGAGGACGCTGGCAACACTCTGATGACTTCCGGTATTCTGTCTGTCACCGATGTTGATGGCGGTGAAGCCAGTTTCACCCCAGAGACCGTCACCGGCAGCTACGGTTCATTGACCATTGATGGCAGTGGTAGCTGGAGCTATTCGGCGGATAACAGTCTATCGGCTATCCAGACCCTGGGTGATGGTGACACCCTGACCGAGACGGTGACAGTCAAGTCCCTGGATGGCACTACCCACGATATTGTTATCACAATTAACGGCACCAACGACACGGCGGTGATCACCGGCGCTGATACTGGCAATGTTACTGAGGACGCTGGCAACACCCTGATGACTTCCGGCAGTCTGACTGTTACCGATGTTGATGGCGGTGAAGCCAGTTTCACTGCGGAGACCGTCACCGGTAGCTACGGTTCATTGACCATTGATGGCAGCGGTAGCTGGAGCTATTCGGCGGATAACAGTCTATCGGCTATCCAGACCCTGGGGGATGGTGACACCCTGACCGAGACGGTGACAGTCAAGTCCCTGGATGGCACTACCCAAGATATTGTTATCACCATTAACGGCACCAACGACGCGGCGGTAATCACCGGCGCTGATACCGGCAGTGTTACTGAGGACGCTGGCAACACCCTGATGACTTCCGGCAGTCTGACTGTTACCGATGTTGATGGCGGTGAAGCCAGTTTCACTGCAGAGACCATCACCGGCAGTTACGGTTCATTGACCATTGATGGCAGCGGTAGCTGGAGCTATTCAGCGGATAATAGTCTATCAGCTATCCAGTCTCTGGGGGATGGTGACACCTTGACTGAGACAGTGACAGTCAAGTCCCAAGATGGCACTAACCACGATATTGTTATCACCATTAACGGCACCAACGACGCGGCGGTAATCACCGGCGCTGATACCGGCAGTGTTACCGAAGATGCTGGCAACACCCTGATGACTTCCGGCAGCTTGGCTGTCACCGATGTTGATGGCGGCGAGGCCAGTTTCACTGCAGAGACCGTCACCGGCAGCTATGGTTCATTGACTATGGCCAGCGACGGCAGCTGGAGCTATTCGGCCAGTAACAGCCATGCTGATATTCAGGCCCTGGGGGATGGTGACACCTTGACCGAGACTTTGACGGTCAAGTCCCTGGATGGCACTACCCACAACATTGTTATCACCATCAATGGCACCAACGACGCGGCGGTGATTACCGGCGCTGATACCGGTAGTGTTACTGAGGACGCGGGCAACACTCTGATGACTTCTGGCAGTCTGACTGTTACCGATGTTGATGGTGGTGAAGCCAGTTTCACCGCAGAGACCGTCACCGGCAGCTACGGTTCATTGACTATGGCCAGCGACGGCAGCTGGAGCTATTCGGCCAGTAACAGCCATGCCGACATTCAGGCCCTGGGGGATGGCGACACCTTGACCGAGACCATCACCGTGCAGTCCCTGGATGGCACTACCCACAACATTGTTATCACCATCAATGGCACCAACGACGCGGCGGTGATTACCGGCGCTGATACCGGTAGTGTTACTGAGGACGCGGGCAACACCCTGACGACTTCCGGCAGCCTGACGGTCACCGATGTTGATGGTGGTGAAGCCAGTTTCACCGCAGAGACCGTCACCGGCAGCTACGGTTCATTGACTATGGCCAGCGACGGCAGCTGGAGCTATTCGGCCAGTAACAGCCATGCTGATATTCAGGCCCTGGGGGATGGCGACACCTTGACCGAGACCATCACCGTGCAGTCCCTGGATGGCACTACCCATAATATTGTTATCACCATCAACGGCACCAACGACGCGGCGGTGATTACCGGCGCTGATACCGGTAGTGTTACTGAGGACGCGGGCAACACCCTGACGACTTCCGGCAGCCTGACTGTCACCGATGTTGATGGTGGTGAAGCCAGTTTCACCGCAGAGACCGTCACCGGCAGCTACGGTTCATTGACTATGGCCAGCGACGGCAGCTGGAGCTATTCGGCCAGTAACAGCCATGCCGACATTCAGGCCCTGGGGGATGGCGACACCTTGACCGAGACCATCACCGTGCAGTCCCTGGATGGCACTACCCATAATATTGTTATCACCATCAACGGCACCAACGATGCGGCGGTGATCACTGGTGCTGACACAGGCAGTGTCACTGAGGACGCGGGCAACACCCTGATGACTTCCGGCAGCTTGGCTGTCACCGATGTTGATGGCGGCGAGGCCAGTTTCACTGCAGAGACCGTCACCGGCAGCTACGGTTCATTGACTATGGCCAGCGACGGCAGCTGGAGCTATTCGGCGAGCAACAGTCAGGCCGACATTCAGGCCCTGGGGGATGGTGACACCTTGACCGAGACTTTGACGGTCAAGTCCCTGGATGGCACTACCCACAACATTGTTATCACCATCAATGGCACCAACGACGCCGCGGTGATCACCGGCGCTGATACCGGCAGTGTCACTGAGGATGCTGGTAACACGCTGACGACCTCGGGTAGCCTAACTGTCACTGATGTTGATGGTGGTGAAGCCAGTTTCA
This sequence comes from Endozoicomonas sp. ALD068, assembly GCF_049310145.1. NCBI lineage: Bacteria > Pseudomonadati > Pseudomonadota > Gammaproteobacteria > Oceanospirillales > Endozoicomonadaceae > Endozoicomonas > Endozoicomonas sp. ALD068. The sequence continues at coordinate 2,072,525 of NZ_JBLYNU010000004.1, read as the reverse complement.
CCCCAGAGACCGTCACCGGCAGCTACGGTTCATTGACTATGGCCAGCGACGGCAGCTGGAGCTATTCGGCGAGCAACAGCCAGGCCGACATTCAGGCCCTGGGGGATGGTGACACCCTGACCGAGACGGTGACGGTGAAGTCCCTGGATGGCACTACCCACGATATTGTTATCACCATTAACGGCACCAACGATGCACCTACTGCTGCGGATAATAACCTAAGTCTCAGTGAGGCGGGACAGCATACCTTTACCAATGCAGAATTCGGATTCAGCGATGTGGATTCCGGGGATAGCCTTGCTTCCATTGCCTTGACGTCACTGCCCACTACGGGGAGCCTGACGTTGAACGGCAGTGCTGTCTCCGTTAACCAGGTGATCAGTGCCGGAGATATCCCCAACTTGGTGTTTACTGCAGATGCCAGCATTAACGGTAGCCACCATGGCAGTATAGGTTTCAAAGTGAGTGATGGTGCACTGGAGAGCAGCGCCCATACCATTGACTTTTATACACCGCCTAAAATTGATTCGGTGATGCTGGATGGCAGTTTCCAGCCTGTAATCACAGGTACCGGTCAACCAGATGCCGTCCTGAATTTCACTATTAATGGTAACAATTACAGTGCATCGGTTGGCAGTGATGGTAACTGGAGTTTCACGCCCTCGTTAACACTGAACGATGGTGATCCGCTGAATATCAGTGTTACCTCTACGGAAGCAGGTGGTATTGCCAGTTCTGCGACCACTTATAGTGCAAATGTTAGCCGTGGTGACGCTCAGGATAATACCGTAACAGGCGGCAACAACACTGACTTTATGTATGGTGATGCAGGTGCGGATGTGCTCACTGGTGGTGAGGGCGATGATTGGTTAACGGGTGGTAGTGGTCAGGATCGTTTTGTCTGGCAGGCTGGCGATGGTGGCTCGGCCGGTGATCCGGCCATTGACCGCATTACCGATTTTTCCGTCGGTGCCGGTGGTGACATTCTCGATTTGCACTCCCTTCTCAGTGGCGAGGAAAATACCACCGCAGATCAGTTTATTCATTTCCGCACAGAAGGCAGTGATACCATCATTGATGTCAGCGTTGTTGCCGGTGGTGATGTAATACAGCAGATTGTGCTGGAAAACACAGATCTCTCGCCGCTGGGTAATACGGACCAGGAAATTATTGAGCAGCTACTGAGCGATGGTCAGCTCACCCTTGCCCGAACCATTGCCATTGATAACAACATAATGGGTGACAACCAGATCAGCGCTGCCGAAGAAGGTGCCGTTCTCGTTTCCGGTGTTGGTGAGCCTGGTGCTTCCATTCAGGTCGAAATTGAAGACACATCAGCTGCGACTGTCTCCGCCACCGTCACGGTTAGACTGGATGGCACCTGGAGTTTGGCGGGTAGCGAACTGGATGTCAGTGCTCTGTCTGACGGCCAGCTCGATATTACCGTTACCCAGACTGACAGTGCTGGCAATGTCACAACGGATAATTCAACCGTCATGTTCTCCGGTACTGCTCCCACCCTGTCCTCTGCTGAAATCGTGGCCAATACCCAGAATCTGGTGCTGACTTTTAGTGAAAATATGGACAGGGACAGCACCCCTGATCTGGCTGACTTTGATGTAGCCATTGATGGTAGTGCTGTCAATGTTCTAAACATCTCCTACCTCAACGATACCCAGATTCGCCTCAGTCTTGACACTGCGGTCAGTCCCTCGGGCAATTTGACGCTTGATTACACACCGGGCAGTAATGTTCTTCAGGAACAGGTAGGGATCAACCCGTTTGCGGCATTGAGCGGTTTTTCAGCCACGGTGACACCTGATGTTTCAGCAGCAGTCCGCCAGAATATGACAGTAGAGGGTGACCAGCTGATCGTTGAGTATAACGAAGCACTTGACCCTGGCAGCGTTCCTGACAACAGCGCCTTCACTCTGTCTCTGGTGGGTGGCGGCAGCCGCACGGTATCAAACGTCAGCATTTCCGGTAGCCGAATGACATTGACCCTGGACAGCCCGGTTGGCGATTCAGATATCGTTCAGCTGTCCTATAGCGTGGTGGATGCCAGCAATAATGGGGGTGGTCCCATTCAAGATGCCCAGGGCAATGATAGCAGTGATTTCACTAGTGCTCTGGTTGAGAATAATACCGACACCTCGGTACCCACACTCAACAATGCTGTGGTAGACGGTGATACCCTCATCCTGACTTACTCGGAGGATCTGAACGAGAGTGTCAGCCTGACCGGTATTCTGGATGTTGAAGTGGCGGGTGCCAGCAGGTCGATCAGCAGTGCCTCGATCAGTGGCAATCAGGTGACGGTGCAGCTGACCAGTCCTGTGGCAGACGGGGAGTCGGTGACGTTCAGTTACAGTCCGTCCAGTGCTGACAGCAGTAGTAACAACGACCGGGTCGAAGACTTGCGAGGCTTTGATGCCGCTGCCCTCAATCATGGCGACGTGACCGTCACCAATATCACGGATACGATTTCGCCCAGCCTTTCCACCGCCGAGGTGGATGGTAACACTGTGACATTAACCTTCAGTGAGGCATTGAATGGTAATGCCACCATCAACCCCTCCCTGTTCAGTATTGTCGTAGATGGGCAAAGTGAATCGGTCAGTAGCCTTGCCATCAACGGCCAGCAACTGACCCTGACGCTCTCCAAAGCGATTACCGATGGCCAGTCGGTGACTCTGGATTACACTCCGCCCGCTGCGGGCAGTGCTCTGGACAATGATCGCCTGGAAGACCTTGTCGGCAATGACACTTCTTCGATATCCAGCTTCTCCGTCGACAACGTGACCAACAGCGGTGGTAACCCGGAAGTCGTGCGCCTTTACAGTGATGACGCGGATCAGTGGTATCGCGATGGTGACACCATTACCGTCAAAGTAGAGTTTTCTGAGCCAGTTCAGGTGACAGGGAACCCAACCCTGCAGCTGGAAACAGGAACCATTGATCGCCTTGCTACCTACAGCGGTGGGACAGGAACGAATGTCCTGTTATTTACCTACACGGTGGCTAACCCTGATGAGTCTGCCGACCTCAATGCATTATCTACCTCTGCACTGGATCTTGGTGGCGGTACGATTGCCGACCTTTTAGGTAACAACGCAGACTTGCTCCTGCCTGAGCTGAATGAAGCCGGAGCCCTGGCTCAACAAAACGACATCAGGATTGATACGGTGTCTCCTACCGTAGGGCTCAGCAGCAGCTCAGCCAGTTCAGCGGGCATTCTGACGCTCTCCGGCGATGGTTTCAGCTCACTGCTGTCACCAGGTGAGTCTACCGATACCGATCTGACTGGCAGACTGGACTGGTCAAAACTTTCATGGCGGGTTGTAGACAATAGCGGTAGTAACACAGATATCAGCTTTAGCGCTGCTGATATTGAATCCGCTCTGGCCGTGAACGATCAACAATTGAACATCAAGATCAGCAGTAACAAGCTTGCCAGCATGCGTGCCACTTCAGGCTATGGTAACGAGGAAGGTCAGGATCTGATCCGGATTACCAGTGATGGCTTCTTCCAGGATGCGGCTGGTAACACCATGAACGATGGCAACAGCGCTGGCGTGGAGATCTTCATACTGCCTCCTGATGGTATTGCACCTTCTATCAGCGGTGTCACCAGCCTGACAGCGGATGGGGAATACGCAACGGGTTCCGTTATCCGTTTGCAGGTGAGCTTTGATGAGGCCGTGGAGGTGACGGGTACGCCGGTACTGTTGTTGGGCACTGGTGACAATATCTCTGCTGCCCGGTTCAGTTCCGGGTCTGGCACTCAGGAGCTGGTGTTTGAGTACACCGTTCAGCCAGGAGATGAGGCGCCTGACCTGGATGTGCTCAGTGCCAGTGCCTTGCAGCTTAATGGTGGCACGATTAAAGACCTCTCGGGCAATGCCGCTGTGCTGACAGTACCTGTTGCCGCCAATAGCGATTCACTGGCCAGTACGGCGGATATCTTGATTGATGGCTCCGCCCCTGATGTGTCGATTACCGGGGTGACTCTGGCTCCCGAAGGCGCCAATGATCAAAAGCTGACCATCAATGGCAGTGGTTTTGATGCGTTACTGGGCAGTGGCGAATCCGTTGGCCTGAGCCTGACAGGAGACGAGCTGTCACGGTTTGACTGGAGCAAGCTGTCTATAAAACTGAAACAGCCTGATGGTAGCTTTGAAAGTGTCAGTCTTGACGCCTCCGATATTGGTTCAGTAGAGATTCACAACAACCGGCTTGAGATTGTCATTGATGAAGGCGTCAACAAGGTACTGGACAACAACGGTTTCAGTACCGTATCAGGTGACACAGCACTGGACATCAGTCAAGGCTTTATGGCTGACCGGGCGGGCAACCGATCTACTACCGATGCCCTTGCTGATCAGGCGGTCACTGTCACCAGCAACGGCGCTACGGTTCTTAATGTTTCCTCCGACACCGTAGACGGAAGCTATCAGGCCGGTGATGAGATTCTGATTCGCGTTCGGTTCAGTGAAAAGGTCTCGCTGCAAAATTACGACGCCAACAATGATCCTCTCTTGTTGTTGCTCAATGACAGGCAGCCGACCCAGGCCGATCCTTATGGGGGTAATGCCGTTTATGTCTCCGGTGATGGCACTAGGGAGTTTGTGTTCCGCCACACCGTGAGTGCCGGGGAAAACATTGATGACCTTAACTATCGTGATACCAGTTCCCTGACATTCAGTAACGGCGTTTCAGGTTCGTCGGCTGTGAGTTCCCTGGTCAACGGTGCTGGCAGCAGCGTCAGCCTGACATTGCCCGGAACCGCCAGCACTGAATCACTGGCAGGTAGCAGTGACATTGTTATTGACACAGATGCAGCTACCACCACCATCACCAGTGCCGCCTACGATGAAAACAACAATCAGCTCCTGCTGAAGGGAGCGGACTTTGATCAACTGCTGAACAACAGCGAAAGTGCCACCGCCGATCTTTCAGGCAGGCTGGACTGGAGCAAGCTGGTGATTGATATCGACAAGGATGACGGTATCACACAAAACATCAGCTTCTCTGCCAATGATGTGACGGTTGCCCGTCTGGCGGGAACGGATACCCTGTCGATCCAGTTGACTGACGCCAAGGCTGCTGAACTTGAGGGTATTTTTGGTTACAAGGGCTCGGAGGACGGTGTTGATATCCAGGCGGGATTCCTGAGGGATCTGGCGGGTAACGAAGGGGCAGCGGCAGTCAGTGACCTGACCCTGGATTACGCCGATATTGCTGCTCCGACAGTGGTGCAGGTAAGTTTTGAAGATCCTGGTCGATTTATTAATGGCGATGAGGTGGTCATTCTTATCCAGCTGAGTGAGTCTGTGTCCATCACTGGTATTGACGCCTCTGATGCCAGCACCTACCCAACCCTGACACTTGATAACGGCGCTGTGGCCACCTTTGACAGTGGTGCAGGTACCGATACATTGAGGTTTGTCTATACCGTTGGCTCGGGCAACAGTGAAAACACCCTGGGGCTTAACTATGCCTCGGATACGGCACTGACCATACCTGCTGGAGTCATGGTCTTTGACTCCGCAGGGAATAACATGCTGACCACGCTGCCTTCGGTTAACAGTAACGATGCCCTGGCCCAGACAGGCAATGCCATCATTGACGTTAATGCTCCAGAAATTACCTCAGTCGACAGCCTGACCTCGGATGGCCCTTACAATGAAGGCAAGGTGGTTCAGATCGAGGTATCTTTTACCGAAGCTGTTGATATTACAGGAATTCCAGCCCTTAACCTGGATACCGGAGGTCAGGCCACCTACTCCAGTGGTGCCGGAACAGATAAGCTGGTGTTCAATTACACGGTTGGCAGCGGTGAGGATAGCTCTGACCTGGATGTCAGCAGTCTGGATTTGTCAAATGGCAGCATTACAGACCTCGCCGGTAATTCTGTTGATGTCAGTTCGCTACCAACTGGAGCAGATGTTAATTCTCTGGCGAGCAATGCTGCACTTGAAATTGATACCACTGATCCTTCTTTGCCTGGTCTGGGTGCCGTCAATATATGGGCAGGTAATAGCGGCCACCCAGGTGCAATATTTATTTATTCGGATGGCTTTAATACGCTTAATTCAAACGAAGTTAGTCAGATGACTCCGGACTGGAGTAAGCTGTATGTCGAAAATAAAGATACGGGTGATCGGCATTACTTCAAGGATGGGGATTTTGCGACGGACAGTTTTTCACGGCACAATTCCATTCAGTATGAGATGAATATAGAGCTGACCCAGGAAGGTGGCGAGTCCTTTAAAGAAAATTTCCGGGGTTATACCGACTGGCCTGATAAGCTCGTAGTGCATGTTGAGGAAGGCTTTTTGGTGGATCGTGCAGGAAACGATTATGCTTTTTCATCCCCACAAAATGGTTTGGATATGGAGGTGCTGCACCATTTGGATTCTGGAGGGAAATCATCCATTCAGAATAATGAAATTACTGATATCCGTGTTGTTTCAAATAACGATACTTACAAGGCGGGTGAAGAGCTGCTGATTCAAGTGGACTTTAACCATGTCGTTAAACTGAATTACAGTACAACCCCAGAACTGAGATTTGATATTGGTGGCGTTCAGCGTTCAGCGGTACTTGATACTTCAGCCCACCCGACCAGTGAATACAATAACAGCTTTTTGTTCCGATACACTATTCAAAGTGGTGACAACGTCAGTGGCAGTATTTCCCTTGCGGCGTCCAACCCGATTGACACGGTGTTTAAGGAACCTGATAGTTACGGATGGTCTAGTGGTGAGGTCAGTGTCAACTCAGATCGAAACATAACCCTGACACCGCCTTCAGGAGCAGGTTCTCTGGATAACAACAGTTCAGATCTGATTATTGATACGACCGCTCCTCTTACCACCATTGCATCGGCCAGTTATGACCCCGATACCAATCAGCTGGAGCTGTCGGGTTCAAACTTCAATGATATTTTAAGTGGCAACACCGCCGCTGACAGTGCTGAGTTAAGGCTGGTGCTGGACTGGAGCAAGATCAGTTACAAGGTCGATGGATCATTGACCGAGAGCTTCACTGAAGATGATGTACTGTCCGCCAAAGTGTTGGATAACAACAAACTCGTTATTGAGTTGGCAGCGGCCAAAGCTGATAGTATTGAAACCAACTCCGGTGGTGATTATAGCGATGATACGCTGGATGTCTCCGCCGGATTTATAAAGGATCTGGCTGGTAATGAGTCTACCACCGACGCGCTTTCTGCAGGCAGCGTGACTCAGGCGGATTTGAAAGCACCTGATTTAACCTCATCCCTGGCGTCCAGTAATGAACTGGTGCTGGGCTTCTCCGAAGCCATTTCCGGCTCGCCCTCGAACTCTGACTTTACCGTTCAAATTGACGGCAGTGCACGTCTGGTGACTGGAGTTGCCATAAGCGGTCAAGAAGTTACCGTGACTTTTGATGGTGCCCAGATTGACGGTTCAGAACAGTTATTGTTCAGTTACACCGGCAGTAGCCTGAGTGACAGCAGTGGTAATGATGTGGTCACCATCAGTGACCGGGTGGCAGGCTTTGACCATAGTTCCAGTGCCGGTTTGGATACTCTGATTGGCGATATCGGGGACGATATTTTCACCATTGACCATGACGATGTCACTGCTTCTGGCGGCCTGGGGGCTGATATCTTTGATTTTAATGCCACCGGCACTGCGCAAAACCCTGCCGAGCTGATTATTACCGATTTCAACACCGATGAAGGCGACGTGTTGAAGCTGGATGATATTCTGGTGGATCCAAGTGACAGCCTTGATGAGCATTTCCATTTTGTTGCCAGCGGCAATGATACCGTGATGGAAATCAGTGACACGGCCAATGGCGATGTCACGAAGAAAGTTACGTTCAAGGAAGTTGACCTGTTCGCCCTGGGCGGCAGTGATGCTGATATTCTTAATAACCTGATGGATAACAATAATCTCGATCATGGTACCAGTCCTTAGACTGGATATTTAATAGAGTGTCAAACTTATCGTTCTGTTATTTTTTCGAATGACACATTCTGTTGCCCTGTTCGTATATTGCGTGGATATGACGACAGAATGCTGTCATGGCGGGAAAAGAGCTACCATAAGCTATCAACTCACCTGCTAAACAGTGACTCTTTCCCACTTGCGGGTTTGCCAGACCATGACAAAAGCCATGGAGCTGATCAGTCTCTGCAACGTCTGAACCAGCCAGACTGCAGTCAGTCCAAGCCCGAGTACAGGACCAACCAGCCAGCATAGCGGCAGCAGGATTAACCACTGTCCGGCGGCTCTTATGCCCAGTACAGTGCGATTTGCACCAGCACCCAAAAGGGCTTGGGTGAATACCAGAGAGGCTGCATCAAGGAAGATGCTCATACCGGTCAGCTGAAGAGGAATTTTTCCCATTTCGACAAGAGATTCCTGGTGGAGAAAGAGGCTCAGCATGAGCTCTGGAGCAATAAGTAATGGAAGGCTCAGGAACAGCAGCACACTGGCAGCCACCTTGACAATATCCCAGCCCCAGCGCCAGGCTTTATCGGGTTTGCCGGCTCCCAGGCTCTGACTCACCAGAGTATTAGCGGCCATACCCATACCCATACCCGGTAAAATTAATAGCAGGGAAATATTCATAAGAACATGAGCTACGGCCAGCTCACCGGTACCCATCCGGGCAATGATAGCAAACAGCACCATAAAGCCAAAAGAGAACAGCAACTGTTGCAGAGAGTCCGGAACAGCCAGTCGAATCAGTCGAATGGTCTGCCTGAAGTCACGCTTTATTAAAAATCTGAAGTCCATGAATCCCTGTTCTCTGGCGATCCCCATAAGGCTGAACATATTCAGCATGGCGGCGAGGTACATAGCCAGGAAAGTGCCAAGCGCCGCACCGGCCACACCCATTGCTGGTAATGGACCTATGCCGTAGATAAGGCAGAAACTTACCAGCGCATTGAAGAGGTGGGAGATGACCAGAATGCGCAGAAACCCTGAAGGTCTGCCAGTGCCATTCCAGTAACCTCTAAAAGACAGGCAAAGAGCGGCGGCAGTCAGAGACATGACGCGAATGCGAAAATAGCTAACGGCAGTGTCATGCACTAGTTCACCCTGGTTAAAAATTTGCAATATCCAGGGGGCTAACACCATCAAGATGAGACTGACAGGTAGGGCAAAGAATAGTGCGATGATGATGCCATGGTTGACGGGTGTCGCACAGTGAAGGCTATGGCCAGCACCTAATCTGCGAGCTACCTGAGCTTGTACACCGGCGGAGAGTCCTGCAACAAGGGAGAGTGCGACAAAGTTTGCGTAACTGGCGGCACCTACCGCAGCAAGTGCTTCTTTTCCCAAGGGCCCAACCAGGGCAGCGTCGACAAGATTCAAGAGGCTTTGAGACAGCATCGCTATGATGATAGGGGTGCTCAATTTCAGTATGGTAGTTACGCGCTGTTTCAAGCAAACCTCAGGCTTTTTAGATGTTTCTGTTAGATTGTATGTGTTTAGAAGTGCCTGTGTCACGCCAGAACTGAATGCTTTTTATCTTGCAGCAGAGATCCCAGGCTGGGTTCTAATGAGAATATTCCCGTGCTGAAGACTTGCTGGAAAAGCGGTTCAATGTATTAAACATTTCAGTGGCAGGAACAGATCTTTGGTAGCAGAGATCTATTCCTGCCTGATTCAATAAGCCCTGACTTATTCAAGGTTTGGGCGCAACCAGCGTTCGGCTTCTTCCAGACTTATGCCTTTTCGCTCAGCGTAAGAAGCGAGCTGGTCCCTGGCGATCTTACCCAGACCAAAGTATTTGGATTCCGGGTGAGAGAAGTACCATCCACTGACACTGGCAGCAGGCATCATGGCAAAGTGTTCTGTCAGGTTGACTCCGGTATTTACCTCTCCATTGAGCAGCTCAAACAGTGCTGTTTTTTCTGTATGGTCCGGACAGGCTGGGTAGCCGGGGGCAGGGCGGATGCCGGTGTACTTTTCCTTAATCAGTTCTTCATTACTCAAGGCTTCATGTGGAGCGTAGCACCAGAATTCCTTGCGAACTTTTTCGTGCATATGCTCGGCAAAGGCTTCTGCCAGACGATCAGCAAGCGCTTTTACCATGATACTGTTGTAGTCATCACCCTTGTCTTCATAGGTTTTGGCCAATTCATCTGCACCAATCCCCGCCGTAGTGATAAAACCACCCACATAGTCTTTCAGGCCAGTGGCTTTTGGCGCCACAAAGTCTGACAGGCAGTAGTTTGGCTTATCATCCGGTCTCGGGTTCTGTTGACGAAGATGATGAAGCATGACTTTGACTTCAGAGCGACTTTCGTCGCTATAAACCTCAAGGTCATCGTTGTTTACCTGGAACGTCGGCCAGAAGCCAATAGCTGCACGAGCACCCATCTTCTTGTTCTCAACAAGATCTTTCAACATGGCCCTGGCATCATTGTAAAGGTTGGTGGCTGCTTCACCGACAATTTCATCTTCCAGAATATTCGGATATTTTCCCGCCAGATCCCAGGTGATGAAAAAAGGTGTCCAGTCGATGTAATCCACCAGTTTTTCCAGTGGGTAATCTTCAAAGACTTTTACACCTGTGAAGGTTGGAACTGGAGGTTGATAGTTGTTCCAGCCTGCATCAAAACGATTATCAACGGCTTCCTGATAAGTCAGTAGTTGTCGCTTATTACTGCGCTTCTCGTGGCGTACCCGAATTTTTTCGTACTCGGCACGCGTTTCCTCGATCAGTGCCGGTTTTAATTGTTTACTCATCAGTCGAGTCGCAATGCCGACACTGCGGGATGCATCGGTCACATAAAGCGCTATATCATTCTGAAACTGTGGCTCTATCTTAACCGCTGTATGAGCTCTGGAAGTGGTTGCACCGCCGATTAACAGGGGCAAGTGGATGTCCTGGCGTTGCATCTCACTGGCGACATGCACCATTTCGTCGAGAGACGGTGTGATCAAACCGCTGAGGCCAATGATGTCCACGTTTTCTTCTCTGGCTACCTGCAGGATTTTTTCGCAGGGCACCATAACACCAAGATCGATGACCTCGAAGTTATTACAGGCCAGCACAACACCAACAATATTTTTGCCAATGTCGTGTACATCGCCTTTAACGGTAGCCATTAGTATCTTGCCGTTGGACTGAACGTCGCCGTCTTTCTCTTCTTCAATGAAAGGAATCAGGTGGGCAACGGCCTGTTTCATAACCCGGGCACTTTTGACGACCTGGGGTAGAAACATTTTACCGGCTCCAAACAGATCGCCGACTACATTCATGCCCTCCATTAATGGACCTTCGATGACATGAATGGGGCGATCTGCCTGTTGACGAGCTTCTTCGGTGTCTTCAACAATGTAGGTGGTTATCCCTTTCACGAGAGCATGTTCAAGACGCTTGTTGACATCCTGCTCACGCCAGGAAAGATCTTCTACTTTTTTCTGGCCGGTGCCGCCACCGCGATAGTCCTCTGCAATGGCCAGCAAGGCTTCTGTGGCTTCGTTATTGCGGTTGAGAATGACATCTTCAACCCGTTCACGCAGCTCTTTGGGGATTTCCTCGTAAATTTCCAGCTGTCCGGCATTGACAATACCCATAGTCAGGCCACCTTTGATGGCGTGATACAGGAAGACAGCATGAATCGCTTCCCTGACCGGGTTGTTACCCCGGAACGAGAAGGAAACGTTACTAACGCCGCCAGAGATCATGGCATGGGGCAGGTTTTTCCTGATGTAGCGAGTCGCATTGATGAAGTCCACCGCATAATTGTTGTGCTCATCAATACCGGTAGCCACAGCAAAGATATTCGGGTCAAAAATAATGTCCTGGGGCGGGAAGCCCACTTCATTAACCAGAATGTCGTAAGAACGCTTACAGATTTCTATTTTGCGGGCTTCGGTGTCAGCCTGACCGGTCTCGTCAAAAGCCATCACCACAACAGCAGCACCGTAATTACGACATAGCCTTGCCTGATGGCGGAAAGCCTCTTCGCCTTCTTTCAGGCTGATGGAGTTAACAATGCCTTTACCCTGAATGCATTGCAGACCGGCTTCGATGACATCCCATTTAGATGAGTCCACCATGACCGGCACTTTGGAGATGTCCGGCTCAGAGGCCACCAGATTCAGGAAAGTAGTGATAGCCTTTTTGGCATCCAGCATCCCTTCATCCATGTTGATGTCGATGACCTGGGCTCCGTTTTCAACCTGCTGACGAGCAACGTCCAGAGCTGTGTCGTAATCTTCTTCAATAATCAGGCGTTTGAAGCGGGCAGAGCCGGTTACATTACAACGCTCACCCACGTTGACAAACAGCGAGTCTGCAAAAATATTGAAGGGTTCAAGACCGCTGAGCCGACAGGCGACAGGAATTTCTGGGATCTGTCGTCTTTCGATAGACGTCATTCTATCAGCAATTGCCTTGATATGAGCCGGAGTACTGCCGCAGCAACCACCAATAATGTTCACCAGGCCAGATTCAGCAAATTCGGCAACAATGTCTGCCATTTCATCCGGAGTTTGATCGTACTCTCCAAACGCATTAGGCAGGCCAGCATTAGGGTGTGCACTGATAAAAGTGTTGGCAATGTTGGACAATTCTTCCAGGTACGGACGCAGCTCACTGGCACCCAGTGCACAGTTCAGGCCTACAGAAATAGGATTGGCGTGTTGAATAGAGTTCCAGAAAGCTTCTGTGGTCTGGCCGGAAAGGGTACGACCAGAGGCATCGGTAATGGTGCCTGAAATCATGATGGGCAGTTCATAGCCCACTTCGTCGAACAGTTCTTTTACAGCAAAGATAGCGGCTTTGGCATTGAGCGTATCGAAAATGGTTTCGATCAGAATAATATCGGACCCCCCCTCTATCAGGGCAAGGGCTGCTTCTTTGTAGGCCATAGCCAATGCTTCAAAGCTGGTATTGCGATAGCCCGGGTTGTTGACGTCAGGCGAAATGGAAGCGGTTCTGTTCGTTGGGCCTAGCACCCCTGCTACAAAACGGGGCTTATCAGGGTTTTGAGCAGTGGCTACATCAGCCACTTCTCTGGCTATACGGGCTGACTCCCGGTTGATCTCCGGGACCAGATGTTCCATCTCGTAGTCAGCCATGGCAATGGTTGTAGCGTTAAAGGTATTGGTTTCCAGAATGTCAGCTCCGGCATCCAGGTAAGACTGGTAAATCTCCTTGATGATCTCAGGGCGTGTCAGAGAGAGAAGGTCATTATTGCCCTTGAGGTCACAGCTGTGATCAGCAAAACGTTCTCCACGGTAATCTTCTTCATCCAGCTTATAGCCTTGAATCATGGTGCCCATGGCACCGTCAAGGATCAGAATCCGTTTCTCCAATTGCTCTTTAAGAAGGTTTGCTCTTGGAAAGTGTGCTCTTTCTTGACTGTTAGGCATGGGTACAGATTCCGGGCCAGTTCTCTCTATTGCCATGAAACAGGCCGTCAAGGTTTCAGTTTGACGGTTCACGGCTGCTTGTAGGTATTTTCAGGAGAGCGATGGTATCAGAAATGCGCCACAGAGTGTGTACTTCAAATCACACATATTCATAGAAAAAGTAAGTAAAATGCAAGGTCGACTATGATACCGTTGTCGGCATAACGACGTTCAATCCCATACCACGATCGAATAAAATATTGGCGAGCTTAAACAGTCAATAGCCTAAAATCGTGCCAATATAGTGAATTTTCGCTTACTTTGGTTGAATAAATGACGCGGGTTTTGCGCCTCCGGGTAAGACCGGGGATGGCCACTCATGAATCCGTCATCAGGGCCAGTTCTTCAATTGTGGGCATTTGTTGTTAATACCTGCAGTGGCAGCTTGAATAAGGGTAAAATTGCTGAGGCTTAATATCAGCGATCATTGTTTACCCATTGCACCTGCCTGATAAAAGGGCGTGACCCTACCCCAGCTTTTTCGGTGTCATGGCAATCACTAACACACGATAATCCCCATTACAGAAGTGCTGTGCCGCAGCGAAACCAACACCATTGCAGTTATCCGTGATCACTGCATTATTCATGATATTTTTCCCATTTTTTACTGTTATTTTAATGGGTAGAGAATACCAACCTGAGCCTGTCAAAGTGACCCGTGAACACTTTCGCGTGCGCCAGCCAAGTACCTTTACCTGGTGGGTGGTATTTGATAAACCCTATGGGCTGAATGGATGGCATGGACAACTTAGAAATGGCGAATGATATACGCAGTTTACTGAACACCTTCAACGATGCGTTTTCGAATCAGCGTCTTGATCGGGTTACAGAGCATTTCGCTGACGAGTGTGAATTCCGATAAATGAATGGTCATACTGCCCGAGGTAAACAGAAGGTTCGTAACGCCATCAAATCAGTGTTTAGCGGTATGTACGGAAAATTAACCTTTATTGAAAAAAAGTATGTTGGTTGATGAAGACAATAAAACAGCCAGTTTTGGATTGTAGGGTCAGCATGATATGCTGCCAGTGGCAGGTATGTCGTTTAGCCAGAAGGTTATTGCCTCACTGATTAAGCTGCGTTTTGGTAGGTCGTTTCACTGGGAGGGTATGGATTATTTTGTGTTTGATGATGAGTTAAAGATTGTCAGTAAACAAAGTTATGGCCGTGCGGCGATACCAAAATTTATTTGCGGGCCTGCACTGCGTCAATGTGACTGATTGATTATGAGGAAGACCCGTGACCCTTTCTAAAAAACATCACCTCCCAAGCGGTGGCTTTCGCAATAATGACAAGATGCAAATGCATCACCGTTCGTTATGGAAAATTTTAAAATGGAAGTTATTTGAAAAATTACCGGAAAAAGTTTCGATTCCTATTGTGGAAGATGATCATTCGGTCTTTGAGTACTCGGATAAATCGCTGACAAGTTGGATTGGTCATGCGACTTTTTTGATTCGTCATCAGGGCATGAATATTATTACTGATCCTCACTTTTCTGAACGAGCATCGCCAGTGCAGTGGGCTGGGCCAAAGCGTTATTCACCTCCTGCGATAGATATTAATGCCCTACCTCATGTTGATGTGATATTGATTTCCCACGATCACTTCGATCATCTGGATCGACAATCTGTGTTGACGATCCAGAAAAGGCAGAAACACAACCCGCCGTTATTTATGTTGCCACTCGGATTAGGCCATTGGTTCAGCAGGCGGGGAATTGATAATTGGGTTGAACTGGATTGGTGGGAATCGCATACCCATCGTGGCTGGACGTTCACGGCAGTGCCATGCCAACACTTTAGTGGCCGTTCCATCTTTCCTGACCGAACGCTCTGGTGTGGGTGGGTATTTGAAGCGCCTTCAGTATTTGCGAAACCGGGTAAACGCTTTTATTTTGCTGGAGACACTGGCTACAGCTCAGACTTTAAGGCTATTGGTGATCACTTTGGCTATATGGATATGGCCATGGTGCCCATTGGGGCCTATGAACCACGCTGGTTTATGAAAGAAATCCACGTTAACCCACAAGAGGCGGTGCGCATTCATAAGGATGTTGGCTCGCGCTTATCGCTGGCGATGCATTGGGGCAGCTTTATGCTCACCAACGAGCCGATGTTGCAGCCGCCGGAAGATCTACAGCTTGCCAAACGACAACAGAATGTTGCGGATAACGATTTTATTGTGATCAAGCCTGGAAAAATCACTGCTTTATTTAATGATTTATTGTGACAAGGGTGGAGCTGGCATTCGCGACGGAATTGCTAAAGACTCTCGGCTCCTCCTTTACTGTTTTGAAAATCGGGATGCTTATGCTGAAGCCTGAATATTGTCGTGGCTATTGTTTTGAAGGCAAAACCCAGCAACCAGGGTGGCAACCAGAGTTACACTGGCAAGCGTCACTGTTCCCATTTGTGGCAGTGAACCCACCAAACCACTGACTATTGTAGCCAGTAGCATTTCTATGAAGAAGATCAGTCCGGCAGCGGTGCCTGCATTGTTAATCATATGTTCGGTGGCTCTGGCCTGGCATAGGGGCATAAAGAGACCCAGTCCCAGCTCAAAGACAACCATACCAAACATATAACCCGGAATAGAGCTGCCATGACTCCACCAGGCAGTGGCAAAGGAAATGTTTGCACCTGCAGCCAGAGTGATCCAGGCAAGTCGAGTGCTTTTCTCACGTCCTAACCGGTCATTCAATTTGGGGCCATAGGTTGCACTGAAAAGGTAGCCCGCAATGGCTATCGCAAAAAGGAATCCATAAAATTTTGGAGCCAGGCCTAATTGGCTGATCATTACAAAAGGACCACCGGCGACAAAAACAAAAGCGCCAGAGAAGGCTGTGCCGGCAGCGATAGTGAACCGCAGATAGCGCCAGTCAGTTAATACGTCTTTATAGCCTGAGAGAATAGGGTGGCCAACGCGCCTGGGGATTTGATGTTTTTCAGGGATAAATAGCAGGCTCATCATCGCAATAATGGCCATAGCGCCCATGGCCAGAATGTTGTACTTCCAGCCTGCATATTCTTGAATAAATCCACCTGCGATGGGAGCCAGCATAGGGACCAGTGTCAGGCAGGCGCTGATATAGGACAACATCCTTACTTCCATTTTCTCTCGGAAATAATCTTTGGCCAAAATTCGGGCAACGGCAGTACCAAAGCAACCAAATACGGCCTGGGCAAAGCGTGCAGCTATGAATAGACCAATGTGATTGGTCAACAGGGTGGCAGCAGTGGCAAGCAGGTAGAGGGTATAACCCAGCATCAGGGTCTTTTTACGACCCAGGCGGTCAGCCAGTGGGCCCACTATGAGCATCGATATCGAAAAACCCAGCATAAAAATACCGATACTCCACTGGGTTGTAGCACTGTTACTGCCAAAATATTCTGTTATAGCCGGGAGAGAAGGTGAATAGATATCGATAGAGACTGGACCAACAATGGCAAACACTGTCAGTATCATCAGGACAGTAGTGGAGTGTTTTTCTATATCTAATGAGCTCATGGCTGCGACTCGTTCTACTGAAATTTATGCTGGAAGGGATAAGTTCGAAAGGTTCGAAGGAATTAATTGGCCCTTATTTTTAGGCAAAATTCCCCTTTAACCTGGAAAAAGAGCGCGAAGGGTACAGGCTTTTGAACAGGGTAACAATCGTATAATTTCACATAAGACTAGGGGCTCACGAAGCACTAAAGAGACAAGTACAGCAATGGGGTGTAACCTGCCATCGTTGAAGCACAAGTCTTTAATACCTGACTAGCCCACTGGGGATTTCAACATAACGCTGAATGGCATAGAATGTCGACAGAATGTTGAGAGGGTTCTTGAGTTGAAGATTACATTTGCGGAAGCAGCACAAAAGTACCTTGCCACCCTGTTGGAGAAACAGAATGTGGAGGGTATTGGGGTGCGCCTGTTCGTTACCCAGCCCGGTACTCCTTATGCTGAAACCTGCCTTGCCTACTGCAAACCCGGAGAGGAAAAGGAAGGAGATCTGATTCTTGAGCTGGAATACTTCAATTGCCATGTAGAAGGAAAAAGTGAACAGTACCTGGAAGACGCTGTTGTTGATTTCTCCGAAGATAAACTGGGTGGCCAGCTGACTATCAAAGCGCCGAATGCCAAATTGCCCCAAGTCAGTGAAGACAGTCCACTGGACGAGAAAATCAACTATTTCCTACAGACCGAAATCAATCCGGGGCTGGCTTCTCACGGTGGTGTTGTTTCTCTGGTTGAGATTGATGAGGATGTTGCTGTTTTGCAGTTTGGTGGTGGTTGCCAGGGCTGCAGTGCAGTAGATCTGACTTTGAAAGACGGTGTCGAGAAAACTCTGATTGAACGAATTCCTGAGTTGAAAGGCGTCAGGGATGTGACAGATCACAGCATTACCGAGAATGCCTACTTTAAGTAAAAGGCTGTCTGTCTTAAGAGCCGGTTTATAGACTAATGGCACTCCTATAAGCGAGTCCATTCTTTCCATAAACCGGTTTTTTTTGCGCTGGAAAATGGTAGAAATAGCGAATCAGCATCATTTTTATATGTATGTACAATATACAATCATATTTATTGCTATTAATTGAAGTGAGGCTTCGTTCGAACTTTGAAACTCATATAAAAAAAAGAGGGACTGAGTGTTAATCAGTCCACATTTGTCTGGGAGGGTATGGCAATCAAGCAATTATCTGACAGTAATGGGGTTGTCTAATTCCTCTTTGAAACAACGATGGTTCAGAGCTTGCCCGGCTGTATATCTCTTCTCTGGATTGGCTTCCAGTAGCTTAGGCAAGAGTTCTAAAATCATGAAACGATGCCCGGATCGAGTCTCTCTTTCCAATGTTTTATTACAGGCATCTTTTAATGTTTCGGCATAATCAACGATGGCCTTTCTGGAAGTCTTCAGCTTACCGGTGTTTTGCAGGGTCTCAACTATGTGTCCATCAGTAATGCTCTGGCACTCTCCAGGAGCAATACAATGAGCCATAGAAGCCATAGTGACACCCAGCGCCGAGATATCACCAGCTGTCTCATAGAAGCCATAGTGACACCCAGCGCCGAGATATCACCAGCTGTCTCATAACCTTTTCGTGGGAGAAAGCTTCTGGTGGCAAAAGTTCTGGATGAGGAACGTTAAAGATCGTTTCAGAAAAGTATTTTACCCGGTTCATCATGGATTTATCATGAAGTGCAGCACTGTCCTGATGTTCGGTTGCCATGTCAAAACCATCGAATCTAATCTGGTTATTATCTTCAACAATACATTCTTTACTGACACAGCCGTGGGCAAAACTTTTGCTATGGATGTAAACCAGACATTACAAAACGGGTTTTATTTTGTCTGTAAATGGTTTTAAGGACTCTCAGGCCTTAGGGCAGACCAGTGCTGCGGGTGATCCCGAATAGGCTTTGAATGTTTTTCCATCTGCCTCAACAAGGCTTGGTAAATAGCTGGCTCCTGTATCCTGTGTTCCTTTTTTTTGGTGCAGCTTCTTCAAGTTTGATATTTCGCAAAAATGCGTAGAACCAACTTTCTTTATATTGTTTTTCCAGTGTGGGTAATTTATTGGTTGGTTGGGCTAGACCGGGTGTAGGAAGGGCTTTCATGGTAATCGTCCTTGATTGATCAATATTCACACCATAGATGAAAATGTAAATAAAATGACTGTGCTGGATGATATTGCTAAAACAGTGCCTTGATTGATTTCTATCTTTGATTAGGATGTTGGGTTAACTCATTTTTTTCTATAAAAAAACTGGATTTCACTGGATTGGCATTAAATGAAGTCGAATCTCATTACACAGGCAGGCAAAGACAAGCTTGAAAAAGAGCTGCATGACCTCTGGCGGCATAAGAGACCGAAAGTGACTCAGGCAGTTTCTGAAGCTGCGGCGTTGGGTGACCGAAGTGAGAATGCAGAGTATAAGGAAGGGAAAAGACTGCTGAGAGAAATTGATCGAAGAATTCGCTTTCTCACCAGGCGGCTTGATGTTATCAAAGTGGTGGATTATTCACCTGAGCAGGAGGGCAAGGCTTTTTTTGGTGCCTGGGTGGAAGTCGAGAATGAGGAAGGAGAAGTGCTCCAATGCCGGATTGTGGGGTCTGATGAAATTGACGTCAAGCGAGGGCACATAACCGTTGATTCACCCATGGCCAGGGCTTTAATCGGTAAGCAGGTTGACGATGAAGTACTGGTCAGGACGCCGGAGGGAAACAAAATCTGGTTTATCAACAAGATACAATACAAGCCTTTCCATTGACTTTGATGACAATTTCGGTCCTGGATCTTGTAACCAGAGTTCATAACAAAAGCGCAGAGCCTTTTGCTGTATTTTTACCTATGTTGGTTTTAGGGTGTATGACAGTTGGCCATAAACGTATATCATAATGTGCCCTTTTTCGTAGTGTTTCTGGTTTTTCCAGTAAATAAAGAACCTGTGAAACGGTATAAGCAAGTCATACTGTCAAATTTCTTCGTTGCCAAGATCATCCAATCTTGCGGCTCCCAGTGTACACACTTGGTAGAAGCCAACCTTGATATTGAATCTCGCGCGGACCGCACACTGTGTACAGAAGTGTTACACGGTGCGCACCACTATAAAGTGCTGACCAATCACTTGCTGCCGGAAGTTTGCCCGATTTGTGCTGCTATCCTGGCTAGAAGAATCAGTAATATGCCAAAAAAGCGGTTGATTTCTTCCAGTTTTCCCGATGAAGTTTGTGTGGAAGTGCCAGAATCACAAATGGACCTATTATCTGGTCTGACAGATAGAGATAGATATACTTGGAACTAAAGAGGTCACACAAGGACATCAATTCGATTTGTTTTAAAGGATGCTGACACAGTCATAAACTGACCGTGTCAGACTGTTAATTATTCTGCAATTCTTGCAGGAAGTAGGTTTTTTAACTTCTCCCTCATATCACGCAGGCTTTTCTCTGTAGTTTCCCAGTCAATGCAGGCATCGGTAATCGATACACCGTATTTCAAGTCTTCAAGGTTTGCAGGCACTTTCTGGGCACCCCAGCCAATGTTGCTTTCTATCATGAGGCCCACAACAGATTTGTTGCCTTCGATAATCTGATTAGTCACGTTTTCCATGACCAAAGGCTGAAGCGCCGGGTCTTTGTTAGAGTTAGCGTGAGAGCAATCAACCATAACGTTTGGCTTGATGCCGGCATTCTCAAGCTCCTGCTCGCAAAGAGTTATGCTGACAGAGTCATAGTTGGGCTTGCCGTTACCACCGCGCAGAACAATGTGACCATATTGGTTCCCCTTGGTACGCGTGACAGCTACCTGTCCATAGCCATCAATACCCAGGAAACGATGAGGATTGGATACTGAGTTCAGAGCGTTGATCGCTACTTCCAAGCCACCATCGGTACCGTTTTTGAAACCCACAGCCGAAGACAAACCACTGGCCATTTCACGGTGGGTCTGGGATTCAGTGGTCCGGGCACCAATAGCAGACCAGGATACCAGATCCTGCAGGTATTGTGGGGAGATAGGATCCAGAGCTTCGGTGGCAGAAGGCATACCAAGCTCGGCAACATCCATCAGCAGGCGACGGCCAGTGTGCAGACCTTCTTCAATCTTGAAGGTGTCATTGAGGTGTGGGTCGTTAATCAGACCTTTCCAGCCAACAGTGGTGCGTGGCTTTTCGAAATAGACGCGCATGACCAGATAGAGAGTGTCGCTAAGCTCATCTGCCAGTTTCTTTAGACGTCCGGCATAATCCATGGCCGCATCAACATCATGGATAGAGCAGGGGCCTACCACAACAAAAAGACGATGATCCTTGCCATCGAGAATATTGCGAATAACTTCACGGCCTTCGGAAACGGTTCGCTCAGCTGCTTCGCTCAGGGGAATTTCCTTTTTCAGCTGCTCTGGAGTGATCAGTAAGTCCTGAGATTCAATGTTCAGGTTTTCAATCGGTAATGCGGCCATTTGTTGCGCTCTCAACTTTGATTATTACTCCCTTCCGGGTTTGCGCCTTAGATTGCTCGCCCGGGTATGTATAAGTCGGGCTTGCAGAGTTCAGCGACGGTGATTCACTCTAATCAAGAACTGTGGCTGCTACAACCCTGTGAATAATAATTTTGCTTAATTTAAGTCGTTGCTACTATTGTGAAATCTTGCTGGTTTACATTAGGTAACGAATACCCAGCACCAGCAGAATAGTAGCCAGAATCATACGCATTATGTTCTCTGGCATGTATTTGCCAACTTTAGTGCCCAGATAAATGGCTGGGAGTGAACCAATCATCAGCGCTCCCAGAAGGTTAAAATCAACATTGCCCAGCAAGGTATGACCTATCCCGGCAACGAGGGTTAGTGGTACTGCATGTGCCAATTCAGTGCCGACTACTCTTACAGAAACCAGTGCAGGGTATATCAGTAAGAGAATTGCTGTTCCCAGTGCCCCGGCTCCTACAGATGACAGGGTGACCAGAACGCCCAGGACCATCCCCATAAATACGGTAAAGTACTTCAGTCTGTTTCCAGACAGCACTTTTCTGTTGTAAAACTGCATTTTTTTCAATTTGTTGCTAAATATAAGCACCAGTGCTGTTAAGGTAAGCATAAAGCCAAGGCAGGTAGTAAGTATCGGGCTATAATGATCGCTTCCAGTGAAAAGATATTTCAACAGGAATATAGTAGCCACAGTCGCTGGGATACTTCCCATACACAGTAGTTTGACGAGTCGCCAGTTAACACTATTTTGTCGATGATGAACCCAGACGCCACTGACTTTGGTCAGGGCGGCATACAACAGGTCTGTACCTATTGCTATGTGAGCCGGAAATCCAAATAAAAGGAGTAGCGGAGTCATCAGTGACCCGCCTCCTATGCCGGTTAAGCCAACGGCAAAGCCCACGCTGGCACCCGCTGAAATGTAGAGCAATGTGTCCATAAAATATGGTCTAAAGTTATAAGTAGCTCAGGCGATGTTTGAAATCATGATTAAAGCTGCATGATTCACTGGTAACTGTAGCGACCGGCTTGTATTCTTGGAAGTAATTAAATGATATTCTCTTATGCCGCTATGAACTAAGAGTGCTTGTATTTTTTCACGCTATGGGTAGACGTTAGCTCGACCGGAGGCCATCAATGAAGCTGCAACAACTGCGCTATATCTGGGAGGTCGCTCACCATGATCTCAATGTATCCGCCACAGCGCAGAGTTTATATACCTCGCAACCTGGTATCAGCAAACAGATTCGTCTGCTTGAAGATGAACTGGGTGTTGAGGTGTTTGCCCGCAGCGGTAAACATCTGACCCGAATCACCCCGGCTGGTGAAAAAATTATAGAAACTGCGGGTGAAATTCTAAGAAAAGTCGAAAGCATCAAACAGGTGGCACAAGAGTTCAGTGATGAACGTAAAGGCTCTCTGTCCATTGCTACGACTCATACCCAGGCACGTTACGCGCTGCCTGACATCATCAATAACTTTATTTCCCAGTATCCAGATGTGTCCCTGCACATGCATCAGGGTGCTCCGATCCAGATTGCCGAGATGGCCGCTGACGGTGTTGTCGATTTTGCCATTGCGACCGAAGCGCTCGAACTCTTTAACGATCTGGTGATGATGCCCTGCTATCGCTGGAATCGCTGTGTGCTTGTCCCGAAAGATCATCCGCTGGCACAAATATCTGAACTGACACTTCAGGATGTTGCCCGACATCCTTTGGTGACTTATGTATTTGGTTTTACAGGTCGTTCCAAGCTGGATGAGGCTTTTATGAATGAAGGCTTGTCGCCCAGAGTTGTCTTCACGGCAACCGATGCTGATGTCATTAAAACCTATGTAAGATTAAAGCTGGGTGTGGGGATTGTTGCGAAGATGGCCTATGACCCAGAGCTGGATTCCGACCTGGTTCCCCTGAATGCGGATCACCTGTTTGAACCCAGTGTCACCAAGATTGGTTTCAGAAGAGGGACCTTCCTGCGCGGATTTATGTATGACTTCATCCAGCATTTTGCGCCACATTTGACGAAAGAGGTTGTGCAGGAAGCGATTTCAAGACATAACAAAGCCGAGGTAGATGAACTGTTCTCTGGTGTTCAGCTACCCGATCACTGACTTTTATTTCCTTTGAAGTGGCGGCTGCATTACGCAGCCTGCCGATTCAGCACTTCCTTCACCAGCTTGAAGTAAACGGTGTAGACTCTCGGTTCCTGACCGTCTTCCTCAACGACAAAAAACGGAGCCTTGTCTACCTGGTAGTGATCGGCCAGAAGTGCACCCTCGCTCGAAGTTTCACCTTCCTTGGCAATCAGTACCTGGTCAATTTTTTCAAGGTGACCGGAGCTTTGTAGTCGCTCCAGAACTTCACTGCATTTTTTGCAGGGGCTACCGTCCGCCATTATTTTTTTGACCATGGTGATTTTCATCAAGAGACTCCTGTGGCTGGTTTGCGGTTTATTTTATTATGAAAACGTTGTTTTTTCTTCGCTCGTGGTTATTTATTCAAAGAAAGTTTCGAGAGCTGTCATCAGGTTTTTTACCTTGGTTATGGATTCCTGATATTCTTGGTGACAGTCTGAATCTGCAACAATGGCACCTCCACCCCAGCAGCGAAGCTTTTGATTATGAGCAACCAGAGTCCTGATGGTAATGCTGGTGTCCATCTTGTTGTTACAGCTGATATAGCCAATAGCGCCGCAGTATACGTTTCTGGCGACAGCTTCAAGTTCACGAATGATTTCCATGGACCTGATTTTTGGGGCGCCGGTGACTGAACCACCCGGGAAGGCACCTTCCATCAGTTCGAGAATGCTGTGTTCCTGACTCAGTTCACCGGTCACGGTGCTGACCAGGTGATGAACATTAGCATAACTTTCCAGCTCAAACAGTCTGGGAACGTTTATGCTTCCGGGCTTGCAGACTTTACCGAGATCGTTTCTCAACAGGTCAACAATCATCAGATTCTCAGAGCGATCTTTTTCGCTAGCCAATAATTCTTCAGCATGGGTAAGATCTTCTTCAGGTGTTTCACCTCTGGGTCTTGTACCTTTTATGGGGTGAGTTTCTACCTTGGAATCAGTCACTTTTATAAAACGTTCTGGCGAGTGACTCAGAACAGTGACATCGAGATGAGACAGGTAAGCAGAATAGGGCGCTGGACTCACTTTCCTGAGATGTTTGTATGCCTGCCAGCAATCGCCATTGAATCGACTGGTAAATTCCTGTGTCAGATTTACTTCATAGGTATCACCTGCAAGTATGTAGTCCTGAACTTTATTGAAGGCGGATTCATACTCTGATTCGCTGATGGTAGTAGAAAATTTTTCCTGCAACTGAAATGGCGATGAATCCTCGAGGCCTGCTTTGTTATGGATGAGAGCAAGAATACTTTCCCGGTTACTCTCTGGCATATCAGGGTGACTGAAAAAGACGGTTTTTTGTTGATGGTGGTCGGAAATAATGGCCCAATGATAAAGACCTACGCTCATTAAAGGCGTTTCCAGCTGTCGAAACTGAATCCTTTCCGGCTCACTCAAACCGCAAAGCTCGTAGCCCCAAAATCCCATGGCGCCACCCGTGAAGGGTAATTCAGAGTGTTCTACTTCCGACATGGTTGCGAGTAAATTATCCAGAATCTTGAAAGGGGACCGATCGCTC
Organism: Endozoicomonas sp. ALD068; assembly: GCF_049310145.1. Lineage (NCBI taxonomy): Bacteria > Pseudomonadati > Pseudomonadota > Gammaproteobacteria > Oceanospirillales > Endozoicomonadaceae > Endozoicomonas > Endozoicomonas sp. ALD068. The sequence goes on along the minus strand of NZ_JBLYNU010000004.1, from coordinate 2,047,459 downwards.
TCAACCCGACTTTCACCGGATAGACGATTGATGGTCTTTATGCGGTAGTGGCTGTCTACAGTGACGACGGCCCAGGGATCAGCAGTGATGATGTCATAGCGATTGTGCTGCTCTTTCAAGGATGAGGAAGAGCAGCTGTCCAGATAACATGCCCAGGGTTGCTTGATAAAAGGCTCGAAATAAGGGCTGGAGTCACTCAGGTAGTCCAGTTCAACGATGAATAGCTCTTTCATAAAAGGCATAAAAATCCCGGGTCAGATCAGAGGCGCATTTTACCTTCAGAGTATTGTTGGCGCTACGGACTTTTCTGGTGTTTTATTGTTCAGGATTACTGTTTTCAAAGGCCGGTCAGGTTCTAAGAAATTAGTCTTAATTCAGTTGAAAGCAATATATATTGCAAAAATTTTTGCCAATTTTCAGATTGTTAACAATAATCTGTATTTTGAAGCATTACTAATGTATAAATGGCTTAAAAAAAGAATATTGTAAACAATTCTTATGCCAGAAAAGTTCGCAAACAAGGACCCGGTTCGTGTTGGGACTCAGTCGCAAGAGGCGATGGGCCTGCTGATCGGAGATATTACTTCGGGTCGTTTAAGTCAGGGCAGCAGAATCTCAGAGCCAGAGCTTTCAAGAAAGTACGGTGTCGGGCGTGGTCCTCTTCGAGAAGCGCTCTTGAAACTTGAAGCTGCCGGTCTCGTTGTTCGTGCTCCTCATGTGGGTGCCAGGGTAGTCACTCTTAGCCAGAATGAGTTGTCAGAAATTTTTGCCGTTCGGGAAGCGCTTGAGGGCATGGCGGCTCGATTGGCAGCAATCCATATGTCCGATCAACAACTGCTGGATCTCGAATTCCTGCTTGAAACACATGCCAGCCATATTAATGAGCACAGTGGCCAGTCATACATTGATCAGGAGGGTGATCTGGATTTTCATTACCGTGTGATCCATGGTTCCTGCAATCAGAGGCTGATACGTTCGCTCTGTGATGAGCTCTATCATCTGATTCAAATGTACCGAAAAACTTCAGGTCGTCCTGCTCGTCCTGAAGAAGCGTTGACTGAGCATCAGATGATCTTCAGGGCTCTGAAAGACCGTGATGGTGAGTTGGCCGAAATGTTGATGCGCCGTCATATTGTCCGGGCCAGAAAAGAAATTGAACAATTCATTGACTCCAATCACCAGCATGAACGAATGAAATAACCTTTGCCCCAGGGGCAAAATATTTTTTCTGGATAAATAGAGGACGTGAAATGAGTGATAAAAACAACGCCCTTGGTCGACTGATCGCTAAAGAGGGCATTGTTACCGCGCCTGGTGTATACGATGGTATCTCTGCTCGTCTGGGTGAAGAAGCGGGCTTTTCTGCACTGTATGGAAGTGGTGGTGCTATAGCTCGAAGCACAGGTGTTCCCGATATTGGTCTGCTGACCTTGACTGAAGTGGTCGAACGTGTCCGTCAAATCTGTGAAGCCACTTCACTTCCCGTGATTGCCGATGCGGATACCGGTTTCGGTAACGAAGTAAATGTCAGACGCACCGTAGAACTTTTCAGAAGCGCCGGAGTGTGTGGCTTTCACCTGGAAGATCAGGAATTTCCAAAGCGTTGCGGGCATCTGGATGGCAAGTCTCTGGTGTCCAGTGAAGAAATGTGCAGGAAAGTTTCCATTGCTGCCAAATACGCCGGTAATGTCACTGTCATAGCGCGAACGGATGCTATTGCGGTAACCGGCTTTGACGATGCAATCGAACGGGTCAAGGCCTATGTTGATGCGGGAGCAGATATGTTGTTCGTCGAAGCTCCCCAGACTATTAAGCAGATAGAAGAGATCGCGAGACAGGCACCTGGCCCGAAACTGATCAATATGTTCTACAGTGGCAAGACACCGCTGGTACCTACAGAAGATCTTAAAGCAATGGGCTATCAACTGATCATCATTCCTTCCGATCTGCAGAGAGCTGCAGTGACTGCTATGCGTGAAGTGCTTGAAGTCATTAAGCGTGACGGCAACAGCGGTGCCATTGCCAATGGCATGATGACGTTTCAGGAACGTGAGCGACTGGTTAAGACCGAAGAATTTCTGAATCCTTAGTGATGACACCTATTCAATAAGAAGAACGGAGAACGATCGTGGCAGAAAAGACGCTTTCCATTAAGAAGCCCGGTGGTGCTGGCCTGCGTGGTCAGTCTGCTGGTGAAACTGCACTCTGCACCGTTGGTAAAACTGGTTCAGGTCTGACTTATCGCGGTTATGATATCAAGGAACTGGCTGACAAGGCTCAGTTTGAAGAAGTGGCTTATCTGCTGCTTTACGGCAAGCTGCCCAATCAGTCCGAGCTGGAAGCCTATAAAACCCGTCTGAAAGGGATGCGTTCACTGCCTGATGCCCTGAAGGTGGTATTAGAGCAGGTTCCTGCGGGTGCGCACCCAATGGACGTTATGCGAACCGGTTGTTCAGTGTTGGGTAATCTGGAGACTGAGCATAGTTTCTCCGAACAACTGGATCACATCGATCGTATGCTGGCCATCTTCCCAGGCATGATCAATTATTGGTACAACTACAGTCATAAAGGCATTCGTATTAATGTAGATACCGAAGCTGATTCCATTGCTGAACAGTTCCTGTGGACTTTGCATGACAGCAAGCCAGAACCTCTGCACGTAAAGGTAATGCACGCTTCCCTGATCCTGTACGCCGAGCATGAATTTAATGCTTCCACCTTCACCGGCCGTGTCTGTGCTTCCACACTTTCTGACGTTCACAGCTGTGTAACGGCTGCGATTGGTTCTTTGCGTGGACCTCTGCATGGCGGTGCGAACGAAGCTGCCATGGCTATGATAGAGAACTGGCGCTCTGCCGATGAGGCAGAACGAAGCATCATGACCATGCTGGCTCGTAAGGATAAGATTATGGGCTTTGGCCATGCAATTTACCGTGAGTCTGACCCTCGTAACGCCATTATTAAAGAGTGGTCCAGAAAATTGTCTCAGCAGGTTGGCGATGAGTACTTGTATACTGTTTCCGAGCGTGTTGAAGCGGTCATGTGGCGCGAGAAGAAATTGTTCTGTAACGCTGACTTCTTTCACGCTTCTGCTTATCACTTTATGGGTATTCCAACCAAGCTGTTTACACCAATCTTTGTTTGTTCACGTGTTTCTGGCTGGACGGCACACGTTATGGAGCAACGTGCCAATAATCGTATTATCCGTCCTTCTGCTGACTACACAGGTCCGGAAACTGCCGAGTGGGTTGCGATCGAAGACCGTTTATAAAACAGAAGGCCTGAAGTTATGAACATTGCCTATCGCAAACCATTACGGGGAACTCAGCTGGATTATTTTGATACTCGTGCAGCCGTCGAAGCGATCCAGTCTGGTGCCTACGCAACTTTGCCATATACTTCCCGGGTTCTGGCTGAGCAGCTCGTTCGTCGCTGTGACCCCGAAACCCTGACGGACGCCCTGAAGCAAATCATAGAACGTAAGCGTGAGCTTGATTTTCCCTGGTATCCAGCCCGTGTCGTGTGTCATGACATTCTCGGCCAGACGGCTCTGGTTGATCTGGCTGGCCTGCGTGATGCGATTGCCGAACAGGGAGGTGATCCTGCCGAGGTTAATCCGGTTGTTCCCACGCAGTTGATTGTTGACCACTCTCTTGCTGTAGAGTTCGGAGGCTATGATCCGCAAGCTTTTGAAAAGAACCGTGCCATTGAAGATCGTCGTAATCAGGATCGCTTTCATTTTATTGAGTGGACCAAAACGGCTTTTAAAAATGTTGATGTTATCCCGGCGGGTAACGGCATCATGCACCAGATTAATCTGGAGAAAATGTCTCCGGTGATTCAGGCCCGTGATGGTGTCGCTTATCCGGACACCTGTGTGGGTACAGACAGCCATACGCCTCATGTTGATGCTTTGGGTGTTATTGCAATGGGTGTTGGTGGGCTGGAAGCTGAAACGGTTATGCTCGGGCGTCCTTCCATGATGCGTCTTCCAGAGATTATTGGTGTTGAGCTATCAGGCAAGCGCCAGCCCGGTATTACCGCAACCGATATTGTTCTGGCCATAACAGAGTTCCTGCGTAATGAGCGTGTTGTTTCTTCTTACCTCGAGTTCTTTGGTGAAGGTGCTGCGGATCTGACTATTGGTGACCGTGCCACTATTTCCAATATGACACCGGAGTTTGGTGCTTCTGCGAGCATGTTTTACATTGATGAGCAAACCATCGACTATCTAAAGCTTACAGGGCGTGAGCCGGAGCAGGTGACGCTGGTTGAAAATTATGCCAGGACAACCGGGCTCTGGGCTGATGATTTGAAAACTGCTGAATATGAGCGTGTACTCAGGTTTGACCTGTCCACTGTTGTTCGTAATATGGCGGGGCCATCAAACCCTCATCGTCGTCTGCCCACCTCTGAGCTGGCCAAGCGTGGCATTGCTGTAAATCTGGACAAAGCTCAGGCCGAAGAAAAAGCCGGTCTTCTGCCCGATGGTGCAGTGATCATTGCTGCGATCACCAGCTGTACTAATACCAGCAACCCTCGCAATGTTGTGGCTGCGGGCCTTGTTGCCAAAAAGGCGAATGAACTGGGTCTGGTGCGCAAGCACTGGGTTAAATCCTCTTTTGCGCCAGGCTCCAAAGTTGCCAGACTCTATCTTGAAGCGTCTGGTTTATTGCCTGAGCTTGAGAAACTGGGTTTTGGAATTGTCGCTTATGCCTGTACGACCTGTAACGGTATGAGTGGTGCCCTGGACCCGGACATCCAGAAAGAATTGATTGATCGCGACCTCTACTCTACAGCGGTATTATCTGGTAACCGAAACTTTGACGGCCGTATCCACCCCTATGCAAAGCAGGCCTTTCTGGCTTCTCCGCCTCTGGTAGTGGCATATGCCATTGCCGGTACCGTTCGTTTTGATATAGAAAAAGATGCACTCGGGACAGATAAATACGGCAATGTCGTCACTCTGAAAGACATCTGGCCAAGTGATGAAGATATTGATGCGATCGTTGCTGAAAATGTGAAACCAGAGCAGTTTAACGAAGTTTACATCCCTATGTTTGATCTGGATAGGGTAGAAGAAGCCAGTAGTCCGCTTTACGACTGGCGTCCAATGAGTACTTATATCCGTCGCCCTCCTTACTGGGAAGGAGCGCTGACTGGTGAGCGAACACTGAAGGGTATGCGTCCTCTGGCACTTTTGGGTGACAACATTACTACCGATCACCTGTCACCATCGAATGCCATTCTGGCGAGTTCTGCGGCTGGTGAATATCTGGCGAAAATGGGATTGCCTGAAGAAGATTACAACTCCTATGCCACACACCGTGGTGACCATTTGACCGCGCAGCGAGCGACCTTTGCTAATCCGAAACTGCTCAACGAAATGTGTCTGGATGACAGAGGCGCGGTGAAACAGGGTTCCCTTGCCCGTATTGAGCCTGAAGGTAAAGAAACCCGTATGTGGGAAGCGATTGAAACCTACATGAATCGCAAGCAACCACTGGTTATTGTTGCGGGTGCCGACTATGGCCAGGGGTCGTCCCGTGACTGGGCTGCGAAAGGGGTTCGTCTTGCCGGCGTTGAAGCTATTGTGGCTGAAGGTTTTGAACGTATCCACAGGACCAACCTGGTGGGTATGGGGGTTCTGCCACTTGAATTCAAGGATGGCACTACCCGTAAAACTCTGGGTCTGGACGGTACTGAAACTTATGATGTTCTGGGTGAGCCTGCTCCACGAGCGAATCTGACGCTGCTGATTCATCGTGCCAATGGTGAAACCTTGGAAGTAACTGTGACCTGTCGCCTTGATACACAAGAAGAAGTTTCTGTATACGCTGCTGGTGGTGTACTACAGCGATTTGCCAAAGACTTTCTGGAGGGCAAATAAGAATGTCGCATGTGCCTCAGATCAGGATACCAGCCAGTTATATTCGGGGTGGCACCAGTAAAGGAGTCTTCTTCACTCTGGAGGACCTCCCTGAGCGGGCGCAGATTCCCGGCGAAGTCCGGGATAACCTGTTGCTGCGGGTGATTGGCAGTCCCGATCCTTATGAAAAGCACACTGATGGAATGGGCGGGGCTACTTCGAGTACCAGTAAAATTGTCATTCTTTCTAAAAGCCGTCAGCCAGATCACGATGTGGATTACCTGTTCGGCCAAGTTTCCATTGATAAGCCTTTCATAGACTGGAGTGGCAACTGTGGCAACCTGACTGGTGCTGTCGGTGCTTTTGCCATCAGTAGAGGTCTGGTTGATCCCCGCCGTGTTCCGGAGAATGGTGTTTCCATGGTGCGCATCTGGCAGTCCAACATCAAAAAGACCATTGTTGCCCATGTGCCTGTCATCAATGGGGAGGTTCAGGAGACTGGGGACTTTGAGCTGGATGGTGTGACCTTTCCGGCGGCAGAAATTCAGTTGGAGTTTCTTGATCCAGCCGACGGCGATGGCGTTATGTTCCCAACGGGTAACTTGATTGATGATCTGGAAGTTCCCTCTCATGTTATAGAGAGTGGGACGCTGAAAGCTACGTTGATTAATGCGGGTATTCCAACCATTTTCCTGAATGCGCAAGAGCTGGGTTACTCCGGAGTCGAGTTGCAGGAAGCCATCAATGGTGATGAAGAGGCAGTGGCACGTTTTGAAACCATTCGTGCTCATGGTGCTGTCCGGATGGGGCTCATTGACCATGTAGATGGAGCTGCAAAACGTCAGCACACTCCCAAGGTTGCTTTTGTCGCCAGGCCTGCCCCATATACCACATCCAGTGGTAAAGAGATCAAAATGGATGATATTGATCTATTGGTGAGAGCCTTATCCATGGGCAAGCTTCACCACGCCATGATGGGAACTGCCGCAGTAGCCGTCGCCACTGCAGCCGCTATTCCCGGAACATTGGTAAACCTGGCTGCAGGTGGTGGTGAACGCAATACGGTTCGTTTCGGGCACCCTTCTGGCGTCTTGCGAGTTGGCGCGGAAGCTGCCCTGGAAAAGGGAGGCTGGACAGCGAAAAAAGCTATTATGAGCCGCAGTGCCCGGGTTCTGATGGAAGGCTGGGTAAGAGTCCCCGGGGATTCTTTTTAATTTGACAATCAAAACTCCATCGAATGTTACTTCAGCCGTCGTTTGAGGTGAGCAAGATCCATAATACGAGTAGAAATTTCTTCAACAGAGTAATCAGTACTGTTGATGTAGGGAATACGTTCCTTGCGATAAATCTGCTCAATCGTATGGATTTCAAACTGACATTGCTGGCTGGATGAATAGCGTGAGTTTGGCCGTCTTTCGTGGCGAATACCAGCCAGACGACCGGGATGAATCGTCAGGCCAAACAATTTGTCCCTGTGTGGCTGCAAGGGTTTGGGGAGCCTGAGCGGTTCATCCAGATCTTCTTCTGTGATCGGATAGTTCGCTGCGAATATGCCAAACTGCAGGCCCAGGTAAATGCAGGACGGGGTTTTACCACTTCTGGAGGCCCCCAGCAGAATAATATCTGCCTTGTCATAATTTCTTGTTTTTGCACCGTCATCATTATCAAGAGCGAACTGAACAGCTTCTATACGTCGGTGGTAAATGTGGCTGTGAGTTGTGGAACGTTTTTTGCCCGTTCTATAGAGGGGGTGTTGGCCGAACTCATGCTCAAGACCCGGCAGAAAAGTTTCGAAGAGGTCTATTATATAAGCACCACTGGTGTGGAGTATGCGACTGACGTCTTCATTCAGAACTGTCATGAAGACGACAGGTCTTATCTGTTCTACTTTGTGAATGCTGTGAATCTTTTCAATCAGCTGAATGGTTTTTACAGTGGAATCTATATAAGGGAAGGTAACATGTTGAAACTCATAGCCTTCAAACTGCGCGAGGAGACTCTGTCCGAACGACTCTGCAGTGATTCCTGTGCCATCTGAGACGAAAATTGCCGTTCTTTTCACTTTTTTTCCTTCAAGGTATTTCATTTTATAACAAAATCTAACATAGTGTACCTACCGTAACACGGAAGCGATAGGCTGGACTGAATCTGGTATAACAGACGTTTGTCTTTTGTACAAAAAAGCCAAGAGTTGGCCATAAGCATACAAGCACGCCTGGCTAACCGAAACAGCCATAAGCAGATAGAAAAGAGCGGGGAATGCTGCTTTGAATAATTTTGTAGTAGGCCTGGAAACTCTGGGCATGGGAGACGTCGAAAAAGTCGGCGGCAAGAACGCCTCTTTAGGCGAGATGATCAGTGGCTTAAGCAAGGCCGGGGTAAAAGTCCCGGGTGGTTTTGCAACAACGGCCGAGGCTTATCGGGACTTTCTCGATGGCAACGGACTTTATCAAAGAATTCATAGCCTGTTGGATGACCTGGACATCAATGATATACGGGCGCTGACCACTGCTGGCGCTAAAATCCGTCGCTGGATTATGGAGGAACCTTTCAGGCCGGAACTGGAAGAGTCCATTATTAAAGCTTACCAGTCTCTTTCCGGGAGTGATGACCTGCCAGTAGCGGTCCGCTCGTCAGCGACTGCGGAAGATCTTCCCGATGCCTCTTTTGCAGGTCAACAAGAGACTTTTCTGAATATTCGCGGTGCAAAAAACGTGCTGATTGCTGTTCGCGAAGTGTTTGCCTCGCTCTTTAACGATCGTGCTATTGCTTACCGTGTTCATCAGGGCTTTGATCACAGGAATGTAGCACTGTCTGCCGGTATTCAGAGAATGGTGCGCAGCGAGACCGGTTCTTCCGGGGTTCTGTTCTCTCTGGATACAGAGTCCGGTTTTGATCAGGCCGTGTTTATTACGGCTTCTTACGGTTTGGGTGAGACAGTTGTTCAGGGTGCTGTTAATCCGGATGAATTTTACGTCTATAAGCCTGCTGTCAAAGCTGGACGTCCCGGTATTCTGAGACGTACTCTGGGCAGCAAGGCGATCAAGATGATCTATGGCCACAGCGGTTCGGCAGGTCGTTCGGTAGAAACGGTAGATGTGGATCTGGATGCCAGAGGGCAGTTTTCAATCAACGATGAGGATGTCACTGAGTTGTGCCGTCAGGCCATGGCTATTGAAGCGCATTACGGTTGTCCAATGGATGTTGAATGGGCTAAAGATGGTGATGATCAGCAGCTCTACATTGTTCAGGCTCGTCCTGAAACTGTACAAAGCCAGAGCAGTGGCAGAAAGCTGGAAAGCTTCATCCTTAAAGAGAAGGGCGAATTGCTGGCTGAAGGTCGCAGTATTGGCCAGAAAATCGGTCAGGGTAGAGTTCGCCTGATCGAAGATATTGATGAGATGGACAAGGTTCAGGAAGGCGATGTTCTGGTCACTGATATGACTGATCCTGATTGGGAACCAGTTATGAAGCGGGCTTCTGCCATCGTGACTAACCGGGGTGGCAGAACCTGTCATGCAGCCATTATTGCTCGTGAGTTGGGTATTCCTGCGGTTGTGGGTTGTGGCGATGCGACCTTCAGGCTCAGGGAAGGTACTCCTGTAACCGTTTCTTGTGCAGAAGGGGATACCGGTTTTATATACGAGGGCCTTTTAAACTTCGAGCACAAGGTTCGTGATCTGGATGTCATGCCGGAGTTGCCTTTCAAGCTGATGATGAACGTAGGTAATCCGGATCGTGCTTTCAGTTTCTCTCGTACACCCAACAAAGGTGTAGGTCTGGCAAGACTTGAATTCATCATCAACAAAATGATTGGTGTGCATCCGAAAGCCCTGCTGAATTTTGACAAGCTGCCTGTGGATGTGAAGCGACAGGTAGGTGAGCGCATATCAGGCTACAGCAGTCCGGTAGACTTTTATGTTGAAAAACTGGTTGAGGGAGTCTCCACCATTGCGGCCGCCTTTGCACCGGAAAAGGTCATTGTTCGTCTGTCTGACTTCAAGTCTAATGAGTACTTCAATCTGGTGGGTGGTCACCTCTATGAGCCCAATGAAGAGAACCCAATGTTGGGTTTCCGGGGGGCATCACGCTATATTTCTGAAGATTTTCAGGATTGTTTCGAACTCGAATGCCGGGCTATGAAGCGGGTGCGTGATGAAATGGGGCTGACCAATGTTGAGCTGATGGTACCTTTTGTCAGAACCCCGGAAGAAGCGGGTCAGGTCGTTTCCATCATGGAGAAGTTTGGCCTGAAGCGAGGTGAAAACGGTCTTCGAGTCATCATGATGTGCGAGTTGCCTTCTAATGCGTTGATGGCCGATGACTTCCTGCAATACTTTGATGGTTTCTCCATTGGCTCTAATGATATGACTCAGCTGACATTGGGTCTGGACAGGGATTCTGGCCTGATAGCCCATCTCTTTGATGAGCGTAATCCTGCTATCAAGCAGTTATTGTCGATGGCTATTCAGGCTTGTAGAAGGCAGGGTAAGTATGTGGGTATCTGTGGACAGGGTCCGAGTGACCATCCTGACTTCGCCAAATGGTTGATGGAAGAGGGTATAGAGACTGTATCTCTTAATCCGGATTCTGTGCTGGAAACCTGGCTGTACCTTGCTGACAATGAGTCTCAATAGCGATGAACCCTAAATGAAGCCCGTAATGCGGGCTTCATCATTTCTCTTTATATTCACTATTCACTTCCTTTGTCTTCTTCACTTCATTGATTCCTGTACACTTTTTGTCGGCAAACCTTGTTCATAAAAGAAGGAAAAAAGAATGACTCAGTTTACTACCCCGGATCTTTGTGATGATTTTCCTGAAAAGATCTCCGTTGTTGAACCGGGTTTCAGAAACTTTGGTGGCGTTAATGCTTTTCATGGACAGGTCGTGACCTTGAAGTGTTTTGAAGATAATTCTCTGGTTCGTGAGTGGGTAGGGCAGCCGGGAGAAGGCAGAGTGTTAGTGGTTGATGGCGGTGGTTCCATGCGCAAGGCCATGTTGGGCGATATGCTGGCAGAGCGTGCCGTTGAAAACGGTTGGGCAGGCATTATTATTTATGGCTGCATCAGGGATGTCGATATTATTGCCGATTTACCGCTGGGTGTTCAGGCGCTGGGCTGTCATCCCATGAAGACAGATAAAAAAGGCGTGGGTGAAAGCAATCTGGTCGTCTCTTTTCACGGTGTTGATTTTGTACCTGAGGGCTATGTTTACGCCGATAATAATGGAATTCTTTTCTCCCGAGAGCAGTTGATATGACGCAATCTTGAAGGAGGGTTGAAAAAAGCCTGCTGTTAGACCACACGAAAGGATGATTGGGTCATCGATGAATGATCATGGCGTATTTTTCAATATCAATGTTTCCGCCTGAAGCGATGATTACAGTTGTTTTTCCCCTGAACTTTTCTGAGTGCTGCAATAGTGCCCCGAGTCCAATAGCGCCACTGGGCTCGAGGATTAGCTTCAGTTTGGAAGCCGCAAATCGTATGCCTTCGTGAACAAACTCTTCATCAACGGCCAGGCCGACGACCTTTGAATTCTGTATGATTGAGAGATTCTTTTCCCCCGGGCTTAAAGCTTGAAGGGCATCACAGGAGCTGAATAGTTTGCCATCTGCTCTGGCGCGCTGCCCCTCTTCAATCGACAAAGTCATTCCTTCGTACCCGGAGGGTTCAATAGCCAGCACTTGGGTATCAGGGTAGTTCACAGTATTAAAAACCATGCTCGAACCGGCGGCCAGGCTACCGCCACCGGTCGGGCATAACAGGAAATGGCAGGTCTCTCCCATCTGTTCAAGTTGTTCGGAAGCTTCCATGGCGACAGCTGACTGACCCTGAATCAGAGTAGCATCATCAAAAGGGTGAAGCAGAGAGTAGTCATGCTGCCGGGAAAGTCTAACGGCCTCTGCGGCGGCTGCCTCCTCTCTGGATGGTTCGGATTGGTAACAGAGTTTAACGTCTGCACCATGGGCGCGGGCACTTTCTATCTTGTTCTTCGGGGCATCAGCGGGCATAACAAGGTGAACATCAATGCCCAATATCTCGCCTGCTGCAGCCAGTCCTCTGGCAAAGTTGCCGGAAGAATAAGCAATAACGCCTCGTGATTTCTCGTGTTTAGTGAGTTTTAGTAGTCTGTAGAGGGCTCCCCTGAATTTAAACGCGCCGGTTTTTTGCAGAGACTCAGCTTTCACAAATACTTTGCCTTGGACCCTGGCTCCCAGTTCTTCACTGGGAATCATAGGTGTCTTTCGAGTGTAGCTCTGCAGGCTTTGATAGATTTCCTTCAGGGTTTTTAAGTCAGGGATAGGCATAGAGGTTCCATTTTGTACAACTCAGTACAGAATAGACACAATGAAGGGGGCGGGAGTTCCTATCGGTATGGAAAATGGCGTGCAATAAGAAACAGCTCTTCATCTGTTGAAGATGAAGAGCTGTTACAGGTACTAAAATTTGTCAGAAAGCTCCAAAATTTCCCACAATCAATTAAGGCACTATCGGTTCTTCTGGATCACGTGTGTGATGTGGTCAAAGTATCCTGTCCCAACTTCTTTCTGAGGGCATGAAAAGGTGTAGCCTCGTTCAAATGCAGCCTGCTCGGGTTGCTGAACCATTTCTGCGTAATGTTTCATGCCCTCTCCCTTACCGTAGTGATAAGCCAGATCAAACATGTTGTGCCACATACTGTGGATACCTGCCAGTGTGATGAACTGGAATTTGTAACCCATCTCACTTAGTTCATCCTGGAAGCGAGCAATGGTTTTATCGTCCATGTTCTTTTTCCAGTTAAAGGATGAAGAGCAGTTATAAGCCAGTAGTTGATTCGGGTATTCGGAACGAATAGCCTGGGCAAAGGTTCTTGCTTCGTCCAGATCCGGTGTCTCTGATTCATACCAGAGCAGGTCGGCAAAAGGTGCGTAAGCCAGTCCCCGGGCAATCGCCTGTTCAATACCCTTGCGGGTGCGATAGAAGCCTTCTTTGGTTCTCTCGCCGGTCAGGAAAGGCTGATCATAGTCATCGATATCAGAGGTGATCAGATCAGCTGTGCTGGCATCGGTTCTTGCCATAAGCAAAGTCGGAACTCCAGCGACATCTGCGGCCAGTCGAGCAGAAATCAGTTTGTCAACAGCTTCCTGGGTAGGAACAAGAACTTTTCCTCCCATGTGTCCGCACTTTTTGACAGAAGCCAGCTGGTCTTCAAAGTGAACACCCGCAGCGCCAGCTTCGATCATGCTTTTCATCAGCTCGTAAGTGTTACGGACTCCACCAAAGCCATCTTCACCATCGGCAATGATGGGAGCGAACATATCTCTGTATCCTGTATCGCCTGGTTCGATACCATTTTTCCATTGGATCTGATCTGCTCTCATGAAGCTGTTGTTCATTCTTTCGATTAACGCCGGTACCGAATCTACCGGATAGAGAGATTGATCGGGGTACATGGAGCTGGCCGAATTATTGTCGGCAGCCACCTGCCAGCCAGACAGGTAAACGGCTTCCAGTCCCGCTTTAACTTGCTGCAGTGCCTGACCCCCTGTCAGAGACCCCAGACTGTTTACGTAACCCTTGCGTGACTTGTTTTCATAGAGTAGAGTCCAGAGTTTCTCTGCTCCCATTTGTGCAAAGGTATTTTCTACCTTAATGGAACCGCGCAGACGGACGACATCCTCAGCTTTGTAGGTGCGTTTTACATTGGCCCAACGAGGATTTTCTGACCAGTCCTGTTCGATACGGGCAATCTCTTCAGCGCGATTATAAGTTGACATTGTATCGCCTCTCCTGAAAATCAAACGGTTGTTTGTCAAGGCAATTTCAATCTATAACAAAAGATAACAAACTTGATAATTTATTATGGTTATAGTGAATATTCTCATCAAAAATGTCACAATATCCTTCCCTTGCCACTACATAGTTGGCTCTTTTACTGAAAAACTCTTCTTTATAACCGGAAAGTTAATGTCACAAGACTTCCGGAAGCTTTAAAGCAGTATTCTCTGGATTCAGGTGTCCTGAAGTGTCATTCAAAGAGCTTGCTGCTGCTTATAGCAATAAATGGGGCGTTTTTCAGGATCAGAGGATTGTTTGACTTTGCAGCAGGGGGATAACTATTCTTGGCCATCTGGCGAACCGCTTCAGGATGTAAACAAAAAATATGAACTTGGCTCGTGTTGATCTGAACCTGCTAGTGTATCTGGATGTGCTTCTGCGTGAAAGAAGTGTCACTAAAGCGGCTGAGCAACTGGGCATAACCCAGCCAGCGATGAGTAACGGGTTGAAAAGACTCAGGAGTTTGTTTAATGACCCTCTGCTGGTAAGAACCAGTGAAGGCATGTCTCCAACAGAGAGGGCTCTTGCCCTGAAACCCCAGATTGCAGACGCTTTGAAACTTTTGGAGCAGGCTCTTCTGCCCAGGGATGCCTTTAATCCTGGAGAGAGTTCCAGGGTGTTTCGTGTTATGGCCAGTGATTATTCAGAATCCACTGTCATTCCCATGGTGCTGAAAAAGCTCAGAGCTGAGGCTCCGGGGATTACTCTCGATATTCTCACGCCCAGCGATGTGACCTTTCATGATGTGGAGCATGGTCGTGTTGATATGGCCATTAACCGTTTCAGTCATATGCCGCAATCTTTTCACCAGTCATTGATCTGGGAGGACTCTTTTTCCTGTGTCCTGAGTCGCGACAATCCGGTTATTGGTAATTTCACCCTTGATAGTTATCTTTCCGCGCAGCATATATGGGCAAGTAAGACAGGTATGGGTGTCGGGGTGGGTATTGACCCAAAAGATGTTCAGCAACTCGGATGGGTTGATGAGGCGTTGTCGGCTATTGGTCACAAACGTGACATCAGGGTCCTGACGAGACATTACCAGGTAGCCATGCTGCTCTCATCCCAAAATGACCTTATTGCGACTCTGCCCAGTAAGTTGGCTGAATTGCACCGCCATGAAGATGAGCTGGTGGTTTTGCCGCCGCCGTTTGAGATTCCCCCAATCCAGCTTCGTATGGCATGGAGTCCGTTGTTGCATCACGACGCCGGGCATAACTGGCTACGGCAGGTCATCAAAGCTACTACACAACAAACCAAGCCGGGTGACGACCCTGTTTGATAACAAATGATAATTTATGTGAAATAAGTGGTCTATCTATCTAGAAAGTTGTGTTAACTAGTGTTAATCTCTGATTGCCTTTGAGCGATGGCGGGTAGCTAAGTGCTTTGCCTGTCGAAGTCCTGATAATACCCAAACGAGACCCACCGGAAGGTAAGATAAAATGAACTGGTTAACACAACTGAGCACAGAGCACACGCTTTACCCTGTGGCTGATGAATGTATTGAAAATATATCAGAAAGTTACTACCTGATCATCGCTGAGCAAAAGCAGGAATCACATCCGGACGATTGAGTTTCAGAATCCAGAAAAGCCGCCGTTGTGCGGCTTTTCTGTGCATAAGCTTTGTTAATAATTGCTATTTATTGAAAAAATATCATATATAACTGAGTTGAATTGGTCATCACCTGTCGGTTCAAACAGAATAGTGCCAGACTTGAGCTGTCGGATTTTTTGGTGAAAATCAGGCGGTCCATCTCAACATTGGCATTGTCCCCCACCTTATTTCGGTGAGGGTTCCCTGTTGGTCACCTGACAGGTTTCTGTTACATGGTTCGCTGCTCAGGGTGTAATCTTGGTTACTGCGTAAAACTCTCCCAGAGGGAGCTTTTATTGGGCTAATCAAGTTTGCTTCCAGGGTCTCAAACCAACTCTGCAGACTTAACATCCCGTGAGCCCCACGGCAGGTCTGACAGAAGCAGAAAAAATAGTTCACAGGCTTGCTCTTCGCAAGCCCCGCTTACATCTCCACCTGGTTCGGTGGTGGTCTTACGCGAATTGAAGATAAAAGCGTGTAGAAGGAAGGCATATGGCTGATCGTATTCAGATCGGAGGTTTGCAGATAGCAGCCCCTATCCACAATCTCTTGGTTGAAGCTATTGAGGGCACTGGAGTGACTCCAGAGGTCTTCTGGTCAGGTTTTGAGGGTGTCCTGGATGAGTGCGTCCTTGAGAACAGGTCTCTGTTGCAGAGGCGGGAGGCTCTGCAAAATCAAATTGATCAGTGGCATAAAGAGCATAAACAGCAGCCCCATGATCCTTCTGCCTATAAACAGTTTCTGTTGGAAATCGGTTACCTGCAATCTGAGGGCGAAGGCTTTAAGATTACGACGGAAAATGTTGATACAGAAATTTCCTCCCAGGCGGGACCTCAGCTGGTTGTACCAGTGATGAATGCCCGTTTTGCCCTTAACGCAGCGAACGCTCGTTGGGGAAGTCTTTATGATGCTTTGTATGGTACTGACGCTATTCCTGAAAGTGATGGTGCTGAGCGTGGTAAGGGCTATAACCCTGTGCGTGGACAGAAAGTCATCGCTTTTGGTAAGGCATTGCTTAATCAGGCGGCGCCTCTGGCTAAAGGAAGTCATTCCAGGGTGGCTGGTTATGCTATCAAGGAAGGAGAATTGGCTCTCTCTTTGGAAGACGGCAGCGTCACGGCGCTGGCCCAACCTGAAAAGTTTGTTGGGTATACAGGCAGTGAAAAAGCGCCTGACAGTGTTCTGATCAAAAATAATGGCCTTCATATTGAGATTCAAATTGACCGTCAATCTCCTATAGGAAAGGCTGATGCGGCCGGAGTGAAGGATCTGGTGGTAGAGGCAGCTCTGACAACTATTATGGACTGTGAAGATTCTGTGGCTGCCGTCGACGCTGAAGATAAAGCGTTGGTTTATCGAAACTGGCTCGGATTAATGAAGGCAGACCTGCAGGACACATTCATTAAAGGTGATAAAACCTTAACCCGTCAGCTGGTTGCTGATCGTAACTATACATCCCCCGCAGGTGAAGCGTTTTCTCTGCATGGCCGGAGTCTGATGTTTGTTCGAAATGTCGGGCATCTGATGACTACTGATGCCATTCTGGATCGTCAGGGAAATGAAATTCCAGAAGGCATTATGGATGGAATGTTTACTTCGCTGATTGCCATGCATGACCTGAAAAAACAGGACGGCATGAGAAACTCCCGTACCGGCAGTGTTTATATTGTTAAGCCAAAAATGCACGGGCCAGAAGAGGTAGACTTTACTAATAAGCTGTTTGGCAAGATTGAAGATGTTCTGGGTCTTGAGAAAAATACCCTGAAGGTTGGCATAATGGACGAAGAGCGTCGTACTTCTGTCAATCTCAAAGCCTGTATCCGGGCGGCCAGAGATCGCGTTGTCTTCATTAATACAGGTTTCCTTGATCGTACTGGAGATGAAATACACACCAGCATGGAAGCTGGTCCGATGATTCCAAAAGGCGAAATGAAACAGTCCGCCTGGATCAATGCTTACGAGGACCAGAATGTTGAGGTAGGACTTGACTGTGGTTTGGCCGGTCGTGCTCAGATTGGTAAAGGTATGTGGGCTATGCCGGATGAGATGGCCAAGATGCTGGCGACTAAAATCGGGCATCCCCAGTCAGGAGCGAATACCGCCTGGGTGCCTTCACCTAATGCCGCGACACTGCACTCTACTCATTATCATTCCGTAAATGTTCTTGAAGTTCAGGAATCTATAGCTGAGCGTCAAAGAGCGAGTCTGGATGATCTTCTGACTATTCCTTTGCTGCACGACAGGGCTTCTCTGACTGAAGATGTGATTCAGCAAGAGCTGGACAACAATGCTCAAGGTATTCTCGGTTATGTTGTTCGATGGGTGGATCAAGGTGTGGGTTGTTCAAAAGTTCCTGACATCCACAATGTTGGCTTGATGGAGGATCGCGCAACGCTGCGTATCTCCAGTCAGCATATGGCCAACTGGATGAGGCATGGTGTCTGTTCTGAGGAGCAGGTGATGGATGCCATGAAGCGTATGGCAAAGGTGGTTGATGAGCAGAATGCCGGGGATCCTGAATACCGACCTATGGCTCCCGATTATGATGCCAGTGTTGCTTTTAAAGCAGCGTGCGAGCTGGTCCTGAAAGGTTGTCAGCAGCCTAATGGATATACCGAACCGGTACTGCATGCAAGAAGGCGTGAATTTAAAGCCACTGCAAAATGAAATAACTGAATGGTAATGAATAAAGCCCTCAATTGAGGGCTTTGTTGTCTTGAAGCGATTTGCTCGCTTCGCTATCGTCAGGTTAGATCGCTCTAGCTTGAGAAGCGGCGTTGCCCACATAATTCGCGGGTGTCAGCTTCTTAAGTTCAGCTTTTACCCCGGCAGGCATGTTCAGGTTGTCAATAAAGGCCTCCAGAGTCGCCTGGGTGATGCCTTCCTGACCACGAGTCAGAGCCTTGAGCTTTTCGTAAGGCTGCTCAATACCGTATCGGCGCATAACTGTCTGGATGGGCTCCGCCAGAACTTCCCAGGCATTATCCAGGTCTTCATTCAGGCGTTCGGCATTGATCTGTAGCTTGCTGATACCTTTCAGAGTCGATGCATAAGCAATCAGGCTGTAACCCAGACCCGCTCCCAGGTTGCGCAGAACGGTTGAGTCTGTCAGGTCGCGCTGCCATCGGGAAACAGGCAATTTCATAGCCAGATGCTGCATAACGGCATTAGCAATACCGAGGTTGCCTTCGGAGTTTTCAAAGTCAATCGGATTAACTTTGTGAGGCATGGTGGAAGAGCCTACTTCGCCGGCCACAGTTTTCTGTTTAAAGTATCCCTGGGAGATATAGCCCCAAATATCACGATCAAAATCGATCAAGACAGTGTTGAAACGGCAAATGGCATCAAATAGTTCAGCGATGTAGTCGTGAGGTTCAATCTGGGTGGTGTAGGGGTTCCATTCCAGACCCAGACTGGTGACAAACTTTTCAGCATGTTGCTGCCAGTCAATTTCAGGGTAAGCGGACAGGTGAGCATTGTAGTTACCAACGGCACCGTTGATTTTGCCTAGTGGAGTAATTCGGTTGATTTGCTGAACCTGACGGCGCAGACGGTAAGCAACGTTTGCCATCTCTTTGCCCAGCGTGGTAGGGGAGGCTGTTTGTCCGTGAGTACGGGACAGCATTGACTGATCGCTGTGCTGATGAGCAAGACTTTCGATTTCCTTGATGATCTGATGCATGGGCGGAAGTACCGCCTGTTCAATGCCAGTCTTCAACATCAGCCCGTGAGACAGGTTGTTAATGTCCTCGGAAGTACAGGCAAAGTGAACAAACTCACTGATAGTAGCCAGCTCACCGTTATCCTGTATTTTTTCCTTGATCAAGTACTCAACGGCCTTGACATCATGGTTCGTGGTGCGCTCAATTTCCTTGACGCGCTGGGCATCCTCAAGGGAAAAGTTGTCGACCAGCCGGTCTAAGAGGACGTTAGCACCCTTGGATAGTTCAGGAACTTCGATGATTTCGGGGTGGCTGGCCAGTGCCTGTAACCATTTAACTTCAACGGTCACTCGAAAGCGGATCAGACCATACTCACTGAAAATGCTTCTCAGGCTTTGGGTCTTGTCCCCATAGCGACCGTCGACGGGGGAAACAGCAGTCAGTGCAGACAGCTCCATGTTTAACATGCCTTATGCTCATAGAAAGGGCGCATCATACCGGAAAAAGGCTTTGGATGCAGGGTGGATGATTTGGTTTAAAGCTGATTCAAGCCGTTCAATAACTTTTTTCGGCTAAGTAATAACTGCCAGCGGCTGCCACCTGTCTGGCGCCAGAGAATGGCAGCCCGTATCCCGGCAAACAAAATGGCGCGTATCTTGTCAGCATTGCCCTGATTCTGAAGATGTTGGAGGTCGCCTGAAACTTGCACTCTTGTCTTAAAGGTGCTGATGGTGTCGAGGTAAATACCGGCAAGGCTGGCAATAACATTTTCATGGAGGATGCCAAAGTGGTCGGCCTGTTCCCTGCAGCGTTGCAGGCGCTGGGAGATCTCATTCAGCATGTCACGATTTCGGGAAAGTTTGCGTTCCAGATGTATCAGGGTCAGGGCATAACGAACGGTGTCGGCCTGGATCGCGTCGGCCTGACGTTGCAGGACATCTTTCAGTATTTTTCTGCCAGTGAGCAGGCTGTCGTAACCATTGAAGACATCCTCAACGCGATCAGGAGAGATGACAAACAGGCTGCCAATCAGTGGTTCGAGTGGCCCTTCACTGATTTGCCCGCTCTTGGCCAGACGTTCTACAAGGCCAGCAGCCTGAAAAATCGCTGAGAGGGCAGCTGCCTGTTCCTTTGCTGTGTATTGCACCTGAGTTTCTCTACCTTACTTATGCTTTCTCTTTTCGGAAGGTTGTCTGCTCCCGGTTGTGGAGAGTTGAGCGAACTGATTGATGTCTTATTGAATCTGAGCCTCACTCAGAGAGTGATGTCTGGTTTCAATAACTCCACCGCCCAGACAAATATCATTCTGGTAGAAAACAACAGACTGCCCCGGAGTGGCCGCCCTCTGAGGTTCGTCAAAGACCACAAGATATCTCCCGTCTGGTGTTCGCTCAAGGCGGCAGGCCTGATCCTGTTGTCGATAGCGGATCTTGGCGGTCAGGCTGGCTGGCATTTCCGGCGCTGAGCCGGAGATCCAGAATATTTCAGAAGCGGTCAGGGCTTCAGAGAACAGCAAGGGGTGACTATTGCCCTGAGCAACGATCAGTTGATTGTTCTCAAGATCTTTCTCAACAACATACCAGGGCGATTCTGAAGCGCCTTTCAGTCCACCAATACCAAGACCCTGCCTTTGGCCGATGGTATGGTACATCAAGCCTGAATGCTCGCCAATAACTGTGCCCTGATCGGTCGCAATGTCGCCAGGCTGGGCCGGAAGATACTGCTTCAGGAAATCACGAAAACGGCGCTCACCAATAAAGCAGATACCTGTGCTGTCTTTCTTGTTGTGGGTGATCAAATCGTGTTCTTCTGCTATGCGCCGAACTTCGGGCTTTGCTATTTCACCCACTGGGAACAAAGTTCTGGCCAGTTGTTCGGTTCCGACCTGATGCAGGAAGTAGCTCTGGTCTTTATTGGGGTCAAGACCCTTTTTGAGGCAAGCCCGGTCATTAATGTTGTCTCTGCGGGCGTAGTGGCCCATGGCGATACAGTCAGCTTCCAGTGTCAGGGCATAATCCAGAAAAGCCTCGAACTTGATTTCCTTATTGCAGAGAATGTCGGGGTTGGGGGTGCGTCCGGCCTTGTATTCCTGCAAGAAATGCTCAAAGACATTATCCCAGTATTCAGCAGCAAAATTGGCTTTATGGAGTTTAATACCAATTTTGTCGCAAACGGCCTGAGCATCTTCCAGATCGGTCATGGCAGTGCAGTATTCAGTGCCATCATCTTCCTCCCAGTTTTTCATGAACAAACCTTCTACCTGGTAACCCTGCTGTTTGAGCAGAAGTGCAGATACCGAGGAATCAACACCTCCGGACATACCCACGATTACACGGGTGTCTTGAGGGTTTTCGTCAGAAAAAGTGGCACAAGAGTCTATCATAGTTACTGTATGGCTGAATCGGGAAGCAGGGCATTGTACCTGTCTGGCTAATTCAGTTCTATAGAGTATTTCGATATGCAAACAGAAGATTGTGTAGCAAAACTACATTTATTCCTTACGCACATTGGTATATCTTATAGGCGATAACGTCAAAAGCGTTACGGGGCTGTGCAAATAAAGTGATAAATAGTGGTCGTCAAACTCCACTTAAACCCCTCCGCAGAGGCACCACAGCCAGTTGTTTTTTGGAGATAACATGACAACAGATACAACCAGAATTATTTACACTATTACTGACGAAGCTCCCGCCTTAGCCACCTATTCACTGCTCCCTATTCTCAAGGCTTTTACCCGAGCCGCAGACGTAGCCGTTGAAACCAAGGATATTTCACTGGCTGGTCGAATCATAGCTAATTTCCCTGAGAGGTTGAGTGCAGCACAAAAGCAAAGTGATGCTCTGTCTGAGTTGGGTATGCTAGCTAAGACGCCTCAGGCAAACATCATCAAGTTGCCTAACATCAGTGCTTCTATCCCGCAACTGACAGATGCGATCAAAGAGCTACAAGAACACGGTTATGACATTCCTGATTTTCCTGTAGAACCCGGGAATCCTGAAGAAGAAGTCATCAAGGCTCGTTATGCCAAAGTGCTTGGTAGTGCGGTAAACCCGGTTCTTCGAGAGGGTAACTCTGATCGCCGTGTTGCGGCTCCCGTAAAAGAGTTTGCGAAGAAGCATCCTCACTCTATGGGTGTCTGGACTGCAGATTCCAAATCTCACGTTGCTCATATGCACAGCGGTGACTTCTACTCCAGTGAGCAGTCAGCAGTCATGCCCGAGGCTACGGATGTAAGAATCGAGTTTGTTGGCAGCGATGGATCTGTTTCGGTGCTAAAACCGAGTACGAGCTTGTTGGCCGGTGAAGTTATTGATAGCGCTGTCATGAATGTGAAAGCTTTGAGGGCATTCTACGAAGCTTCTGCTCAGGAAGCTAAAGAGCAGAATGTTCTGCTCTCCCTGCACCTGAAAGCAACAATGATGAAGGTTTCTGACCCGATCATGTTTGGTCATGCTGTCACAGTCTTCTTTGAAGACGTGTTTGAGAAACACGCTTCTCTATTTTCAGATCTGGGCGTCGATCCGGACAATGGTCTGGGTGACGTTTATGCTAAGATTGCCAAACTGCCTGCTGAGCAGAAGGATGAAGTAAAGGCGGATATTCAGGCCGTATACAAGACTCGCCCTGAGCTGGCGATGGTGGACTCCGATAAGGGTATTACCAACCTGCATGTACCGAACGATGTCATTATCGATGCATCTATGCCTGCCGCTTTGCGTTCCTCGGGCCAAATGTGGGGGCCTGACGGAAAGCTGCATGACACCAAAGCCATGATTCCTGATCGTTGCTATGCAGCTGTTTATCAGGAAGTCATCGATTTTTGTAAGGAGAACGGTGCATTCGATGTCACTACTATGGGTAATGTTTCCAACGTAGGTCTGATGGCTCAGAAAGCTGAAGAGTATGGTTCTCATGACAAAACCTTCAAGGCTCCTGCAAACGGCATTATCCGTGTTGTAGAAGAGTCTGGCAGTACTGTGTTTGAGCACAATGTTGAAGAGGGTGACATCTGGAGAATGTGTCAGACCAAGGACGCGCCAATTCGCGATTGGGTCAAGCTGGCCGTTAACCGTGCCCGGGCAACAGGTGCTCTGACTCTTTTCTGGCTGGACGAAAATCGTGCCCACGATGCCAACCTGATTGCCAAGGTCAACGAATACCTGAAGTTCCACAATACCGAGGGTCTGGATATCCGTATTCTTTCTCCGGTGGACGCTTGCCGTCTGAGTATGGAAACGATTCGGGCAGGTAAAGATGCCATTTCCGTGACCGGAAACGTTCTGCGTGATTACCTGACTGACCTGTTCCCGATTCTGGAGCTGGGTACCAGTGCTAAAATGCTCTCTATTGTCCCTCTGCTGGCTGGCGGAGGTCTGTTCGAAACTGGTGCTGGTGGTTCAGCTCCCAAGCACGTTCAACAGTTTGTTAAAGAGAATCATTTACGTTGGGATTCTCTGGGTGAATTTCTGGCTATCGCTGTATCGCTTGAAGATATTGCCGTTAAGACTGGGAATGCCAGGGCCCAGATTCTGGCTGACACATTGAACGCTGCTATTGGCCAATATCTGGATGCTAACAAGTCTCCTTCCCGAAGGGTGAAAGAGCTGGACAACCGTGGTAGTCATTTCTATCTGGCTCAGTTCTGGGCAGAAGCTCTGGCGGCTCAGCAAGTAGACCAGGAACTCAGCAGCAAGTTTTCCGGTCTGGCAAAGGAGCTGGTCGAGAAAGAAGGTCAGATTGTCTCGGAACTGGCAGATTGTCAGGGGGGGGCTGTTGATCTGGGTGGCTATTATGAGCCCACTCCAGCTAAAGCCACTGAAGCTATGCGTCCAAGCACTACCTTTAATGCGGCAATTGATGGCATGATTTAATTTCCGGGCATTTTTACCCATCAAGAATGGCTGCAGGCTTGTTCTGTGGTCATTTTCTTGCTTGTCAGATCAAATGATTATTTTTCTGATTCTTTTGCTATTTTATTTCGGTTGTCAGTCGATGGTATCCATGAAATCAATAGCTTTTGAAGTGACGAGTGATGTAAATTGTTTTTCTTTGCTCTCAGCGTGTTTAGAATGGTATTCAGGGTGTAGTGCTTTTGACGTTTTTCGTCATCGACACCTGGTTACAGGCAGTCCAGAGCCTGGTTAATTCAGCTGTAAATTCACCTGGAAGCGAGTGCAATGCAGCAGATAGCAGTTCATCAATACATGAGTAACTTTGAGTGGCTTCGTCTAAGCTTAGAGAATGAAGGGATAGAGCAGGAAGGCGATCATGATATCGCTCTGGCACCAGCTAAAGCCAGAGTCAAACCGCCCGCTATGTATCAGGTTCTGCTCTTGAATGATGATTTTACACCGATGGATTTTGTGGTTGAGGTCCTGGAGAAGTTTTTCAGCATGAGTAGTGAACAGGCAACACAAATCATGCTGATGGTTCATACGCAAGGCAAGGCTGTATGTGGATTGTTCAGCAAAGATGTTGCTGAAACCAAAGCCCAGCAAGTCAACGAGTACTCCAGAGAATTCCAGCATCCCCTGTTGTGCAAAACAATTAAGGCCGATTAGTGTTCTCAGGGTAATATCATATGCTCAATAAAGACCTCGAACTGACTCTTAACAGTGCTTTCCGTGATGTAAGAAGCAAGCGACATGAATTCATGACCGTGGAACATCTGCTTCTGGCACTGCTTGATAATGAATCCGCTTCCCGAGTACTTCTAGCTTGTGGTGTAGAAACCGAAAAGCTGCGCAGGGAACTGATTGATTTTGTTGATTCAACAACCCCTTTAATACCTGCCAACGATACCGAGCGAGAGACCCAACCCACTCTCGGGTTTCAGAGAGTTCTGCAACGCGCTGTATTTCATGTGCAAAGCTCAGGAAAAAAAGAAGTCACCGGTGCTAATGTTCTGGTTGCAATCTTCAGTGAGCAAGAAAGTCAGGCCGTTTATTTTCTGAAGCAGCAGGACGTTGCCCGCATAGATGTCGTCAACTATATCGCTCACGGAATTTCCAAAATGCCGGGCAATGAGTTGGAAGAGTTGGGTGGAGAGCTTATGGAGGAAAGCACTGACTCTGAGGCAGCCGGTCAAGACCCCCTTAAAAATTATGCCACTAACCTGAACGAACAGGCCCGTATAGGTAAGATTGATCCACTGGTAGGTCGGGCAGAAGAGGTTGAGCGGGTATCCCAGATATTGACGCGACGTCGTAAGAATAATCCTCTGCTGGTGGGTGAGGCCGGTGTTGGGAAAACAGCCGTTGCTGAAGGTCTGGCAAAAAGAATAGTGGACGGAGAAGTACCTGAAGTACTCTCCAAAGCGGTTGTGTATTCTCTGGATCTTGGTTCGTTGCTGGCTGGAACCAAATACCGTGGTGATTTTGAGAAGCGATTCAAAAAGTTGCTCAGCGAACTTAAAAAGCTCGATAACGCCATTCTCTTCATTGATGAGATTCACACTATTATTGGTGCCGGTGCTGCATCCGGTGGTGTTATGGATGCTTCTAATCTTTTAAAGCCACTGCTGACTTCTGGTGATCTTCGTTGCATAGGTTCAACGACCTTTCAAGAGTTTCGTGGTATTTTCGAAAAAGATCGTGCCCTGGCTCGTCGTTTCCAGAAAGTGGATATCAGTGAACCGAGTGTTGACGATACCATTGATATTCTTCGTGGTCTCAAGAGTCGCTTTGAAGAGCATCACACCATTGAATATAAGGATGATGCCCTGAAAGCTGCAGCAGAGTTAGCTAATCGCTATATCAACGATCGTCATATGCCTGACAAAGCGATTGACGTTATTGATGAGGCTGGTGCTTATCAGCGTCTTTTACCAGAGAATGAGCGCAAGAAGATCATTGAGGTGGGCGACGTTGAAAGTATTGTCGCCAAGATTGCCCGGATTCCACCTAAGTCTGTTTCTTCTTCTGATAAAGAGTTACTTTCCAAGCTTGAGAGGAATCTCAAAATGGTGGTCTTCGGCCAGGACGAAGCCATTGTTTCTCTTTCAACTGCGATTAAATTGTCGCGTGCTGGTTTGAAGGCGCCTGACAAGCCGGTGGGTGCTTTCCTGTTCTCTGGGCCAACAGGTGTCGGCAAAACGGAAGTTTGTCGTCAGTTAGCCAAGTCCATGGGGGTTGAGCTGGTCCGTTTTGACATGTCCGAGTACATGGAAGCTCATACAGTTTCCAGGCTGATAGGTGCACCTCCTGGCTATGTCGGTTATGACCAGGGAGGACTTTTGACAGAAGCGATCAACAAGACACCCCATTGTGTCTTGTTGCTGGACGAAATTGAGAAAGGGCATCCGGATGTATTTAACCTGCTTTTGCAGGTGATGGATCACGGCACTCTGACAGACAACAATGGTCGTAAAGCTGACTTTAGAAATGTTATTCTGATCATGACGACCAATGCTGGTGCTGAAAGCATGACGCGTACTTCTATTGGTTTCACTGAGCAGGATCATACGACAGACGGTATGGAAGCCATTAAGAAAACCTTTACACCGGAATTCAGGAACCGTCTTGACTCCATCATTCCCTTTGACTCATTGACCGAGGATACTATCAAGCATGTTGTCGATAAGTTCCTTACAGAGCTTCAGGCGCAGCTGGATGAGAGAATGGTTCAGATTGACGTTGATGATAAGGCACGAGAGTGGCTGGCAGAGAAAGGTTATGATCGGATGATGGGGGCTCGTCCTATGGGGCGTGTTATTCAGGAGCATCTCAAGAAGCCCCTGGCGGAACAGATCCTTTTTGGCAAGCTGTCTGAGAGTGGTGGCTTTGTCCGCGTGACGGTCAAGAAAGGAGGGCTGTTCCTGAAATTCGAACCTGCCAAAAGCCTGACTTCGGATCTTGAAGTTGTGGATGGTGAGCAGGGCTGAAAAAAAGCCAGGAGAGGGACAGGGGCAAGAGGCCCCTGTCAGCGGGAACGGTATGTGATACGGCCTTTGGTCAGGTCATAAGGAGTCAGTTCAACTTTGACTTTATCACCTGTCAGAATGCGGATGTAGTTTTTACGCATTTTGCCTGAAATATGTGCGGTCACAACGTGACCGTTCTCCAGTTCTACACGGAACATAGTATTAGGCAGGGTGTCAATGACAGTGCCTTCCATTTCAAGACTTTCTTCTTTCGCCATATAAAGTTTGACCTCAGGAATAGAGCGTTAGCTGAATAAATCTGGCAGGCATTCTGCCTGAAAACCAGCTTTAAAGCAAAGTGAACCGGCCTTTATCCATATAAAAACATTCTCTGTCATCACTTTCGATCCCCATCAAATCCTGATTGACCAGATAATACGGTGAATTAACTGGGAGTTAATGTCGCTGTAGCTGATTAACCCTGTCTGAATAATCAGTTACAGTATATATCAGGACGACTACCTCAAAGTAACCCAGCGGTTGTTAACATAGACTTCCAGAGGACGGTATTGAATTTTGTAACTCATTTTTTTGCAGTCCTTGATCCAATAGCCCAGGTGAAGGTGCTTGAGCCCCAGTTTTTTGGCTTCCTCTATCTGCCAGAGAATGCAGTAACTGCCCAGACTTCTGGTTTTGCTGACTTCAGGGTCATAAAAGGTATAAATTGCAGAGAGTCCATTTGACAGCTCGTCGGTGACTGCAACAGCCACGAGTTTTTCGTCCAGCCAGAATTTGTAGTAGCAACAGAATTCAGGGCAACCTACCAAAAAGGATTGGAATTGCTCCATTGAGGGAGGGTACATATCGCCATCGCGATGCTGTATGGAGATGTATTTTTTGTAAAGCTGATAGGTTTCTTCATCGTATTCAGCTTCGGATCGGGTGACCAGGATATCCCGATTTTTTTTTAATAGCTTTCTGTGCTTGCGTCTGGGTTCGAAACTCTTGGCAACCACTCTGGCCGGAATGCAAGCGTTGCAGCCCTGACAGTGAGGTCTGTATACGTGTCGACCGCTTCTTCGAAATCCAATGTCGGCCAAATGCCGATAAAGAGCTGGATCCAAGTCTTTGTCGGGATCCATAAATAATGTTATAGCCTGCTTATCCTCCAGGTAGCTGCAGTTGTGTGGCTGGGTTGCGTAAAATTTAAGATCTTTAAGTGCGCTCATCAGCTTCGGCCGTCCATTGCCCTGTCTAATTCCAGTGTGCACTGGTTGCAGGCGTTCGGCAACCGTCTTTCAATGCCTTGAGAAATGCATCCCGGCTTATCATTCTCGCGCCCAGTGACTCCAGGTGGGGGCTGTGTATCTGGCAATCGATCAGATGGAAGTTTCTATTCAGCAACTCTTTGCACAACATAATCATTGCAAGTTTTGAAGTATTGGTTTCGAAACTGAACATGGATTCTCCAAAGAATACTTTGTCAATCGTGACGCCATAAAGCCCGCCCACCAGCTTATCGCCTGACCAGACTTCCACCGAATGAGCCAGACCCTCTTTAAAAAGGGCAGTATAGGCTTCTTTCATTTCTTTGATGATCCATGTGCCATCCTGATTTTTCCGGGGCGACGAGCAGGCAGTCATGACTTCACTGAAGGCTTCATCAAAACTCACTCTATAAGAGTGCTTTTTTAGAAAACGCTTCATGGAGCGGCTTATGTGCAGATACTCTGGATAAAGCACCATTCTTGGGTTAGGAGACCACCAGAGAATGGGTTCGCCTTCGTTGAACCAGGGGAAGATGCCCCTCTTGTATGCGTCAGTCAGTGTTTCAGGGGCAAGGTTGCCACCCATAGCCAATAGGCCATCAGGGTAATCCAGAGCCTCATGAGCAGCAGGAAATTGAGGTCTATCGGGATCTAGTAAAGGAATGGTTTTGCGCATTATCTGGGCAGCCGGGTTAAAAAATAGATCAGGTTTTCGGTTTTACTGTTAGTGAATACGGCAATCTCGGTTTTTGATTAGTGTATTCACTAATGGGCGTTCGTTCTCGCAGGGGCTATTTTCATAGACTCTTTCCCCCCCCATCAACAGGAGATAGCTGTGACCCAGCTTGTTGAATTATCCCCTCAACCTATTTGGCGACACTTTCAGGCACTTTGCAAGATTCCCCGCCCCTCCAGGCATGAAGATGCTGTGCGTGCCTACGTAAAGGAGTTTGGCGAGAATCTTGGTCTGGATACCCTGATAGACGAAGTCGGCAACGTGATCATTCGCAAGCCAGCTACTCCGGGTATGGAAAACCGCCGTGGCGTTGTTCTCCAGAGTCACCTGGACATGGTGCCTCAAAAAAACGCAGATACAGAACATGATTTTACTAAAGATCCTATCAGGGCGTACGTTGATGGCGATTGGGTTACTGCGGAAGGAACCACTCTGGGAGCCGATAATGGTATTGGTGTTGCAGCGGCTATGGCGGTGCTTGAGTCGACGGATATTCCCCATGGTCCTGTTGAAGCTCTGTTTACCATTGATGAAGAGATTGGGATGACCGGAGCTCACGGTCTTAAGCCTGGTTTGCTGAAGGGTGAGATCATGCTGAACATGGACTCTGAAGATGAAGGAGAGCTCTATGTTGGCTGTGCTGGTGGTGTCGATGTTTGTGTTCGGTTCCCCCATTCACCGGATGAAAAGGTCCATATTCCGGCGGTTGGAAATTTCTGGAACTACCTGATTAAAACACTGGAGGCCATACCAGAAGCCTGATTGACCAATAATGCTGTCAGAATGAGCAAATAAACTGGCAGCATTGCAAAAAATTGTGTAAATTGCGCTTTCCTAGGGGAAGTAAGTGTAATAAACTTGCCTCCGTCTAAAGTCAGTCTGCTTTTGCCAGCCATTGAATGAAGAACAATTGATCTCATTATCAAATATCCCCCATACATGTGTGGATGCCCTGCGCTGGCAAGGGCAGCTTCCTGTTGTCATCACTTCAAACTCTTTTCGGAGGTAGGTAATTAATATGGGTACCCTGAGCGCGGGAGGCCGTTTCTTTAAAAATGAAGAACTGGACGTTATTGAGCAACAGCGCCTGCAAGCTCTCCTTGATATCACTGATCAGCACGATAAAGAAGTGACTCAGCTGAAGTCACGGCTTGATGCGGCTGAGCAGAAGGCTGAAAAGCTGAACAAGCAGGTCAAGAGCGCTGATAACGAGCTGAAAACGCTGCGAGCCAGCAATCCTGATCGTATGAAGAAACAGATCAAACGTCTGCAGGAGCAGAACCGGACTCTGACGACAGAGAACGGGACACTGAAAACCAAGCAGAAGCAGCTCACTCAGCAGCTCAATGCCAGTAAGCAGGAGCTGGAGCAACTTCAGGCTGAAAAGGTTGATCAGGAAGAAAGCGAAGAGAGCTTGTAAAAGGCTCTTGTAGTGTGCAGCAGGCTGTGCAGCGTATGGATATGAGGCTCAAGCCATCAGGCAGTTATGTCTTGAAAAGATATATACTGTATAGCCCTTGCTGATTAGCACGTTTATTCATCCAGTTGCCATTTCCTGGTAAAGGAGGTTCGATCAAAGCCCAAAATTCATTTATCCTTTCGTGGGGTCTGTATAAACTCTGTCTGTACCATCAGAGTGCTTTCTTGCCGTGCCTGTCAGGTAGGGTAATAAGCCACCAGGAGGATAATATATGAGTAACTGGTCGTTGTGTCAGTATGAAGGCGTTGATCACCTTGAGAAGTCCTATACCTTCAAAAAGTATTCGAAGTCTCTCTGTTTTCTTAATGCGGTGGCGGGACTGGCGGAGTCCTACGTACATCACCCAAGAATGATTATTGAATGGGGCAAGGTAACGGTTGCCTGGGGGACTCATGAGTCTGAACAAGGGTCAGGAGTCATGGCCAGAGATCGTCATCTCACTCAGGAAACGGATCGATTGTTCGAGCTATTACAGGTCAAACAGGTGTCGGACGATATCCAGCTATGATTATCTCTGCGTTGGCTGATTGAACCAGAACATGGGTGTGTTTTATAACCGTCAGAGAAAATTTTTATCTAAGGCATACCTGGTAGCGATCAAGCAAGAATAAAAACTTGCCAGGGTGGTGATCGAATTTGCAACAGAATGTTGGTCTGCTTCAATGCAATCAAACAACAACGAAGCCGTCAGTTGTCATGAAACACCCTCAGGGTTAATGTAGGGCTACAGAGTAGTTATTTGATGACTATCAGCCATGAAAGTCCTTGAGGGTATTCTAAAAAACAATGAATGAGGATTTCATTAATACCTATCTAAATGAACTTCAACAGGAAGAGGTCGGCCGGTGTTGTAAATGCAAAAGGATTTCTCTGCGCTTTGCCAAGGTCGTTGCTCAACGGAGTCACGCTGATAAGGCTCATAAGAACAAGTAGAACTTTGGCGGGCTGCGATAGACGATTTTACTATTTTTGTGTTCGCCTGCAGTCAAGGGATCGTTTTTTTAGACACTCTTTCCATCCTCGCTCACCCGTGCCTGGCATACTGAAATAATGAGCCTTTCGTACTTACCAACTTGCAAGATAATCCCAAATACTTCTTACGCAGTTCCGAGATTTTTTTTGATTGCTTTATAGTAATCCCACTGTTTAATGCATTAATTTATAGAAAAATATAACATCCCGGGCTTCAAAACTGAGCACTGCCTGCCATTGTTCAGCAAGGTGCTGAAAGGTTTCTATTGAGTAAAAACAGACATGGGTAGGATCATTCTTGTAATGCCATCTGCAAAAGGCTTCCTGATCTATCACCATTTTGGTCATGAATGCCAGTGTCCCGCCGGGTCTGATCATACTCCAGAGTTTCGGCAACCATACATCCGGTTGATGAATGTGTTCTATGACTTCAGTGACTGTGATAAAATCGTACGTTTTTTCCAGAGCGCTTTGATCCGAATGGAAAAAGGGGTCATACAGAGCCATAGGCCAACCAGCTTCAGCCATCATCAAAGAAAGTGTGGGGCCAGGCCCGCAGCCAAAGTCCAGTCCCTGTGCATCCAAAGATATCCTGCCTTTCAACGGCTCTGTCACCCTTGAAAGAAATTTTCGATATCCCGGCTCAAAGGCATTGTTTGTATGAAGCTCATATTCTGAGCGTTCCAGCTCAGGCGTTGGCCAGCTTTTTTTATCAGCAAAAACCAGTGAGCAGTCAGAACATCTGAAATAATCTCTTCTTTTATCGCTGGCAAAGTCTCTGGATAAGGCACTGCACAGGGGACATTGACTGTTTTCAGTGGTTGAAAGTGACATTATTAATCACTTTCATGACGGTATTCAGCGAATTTGGATATAGGCACCCAGCCCGTCTGTTTCTGTTGGTTTTCTACCCAGGCCCAAGCGTTAATCTCACGCATGATTCTCAAATTTTCACCCGCTTTCACACTGAGTTTCCTGGCGCTAAAGTCCTCTAATGCAATCCCGTGTTTCTGGTTCAAACGTCTTATCAGAGGCAGGGGAGTCCAGCCTTCTTTGCCCGATCCAGTTGTGACCCAGATCCATCCGGGAAACTCATCATCACTTTTACCTAATATCAGACTGTCACCTTCACTGAAAGTCACTGGGTCCGGGTAGCAGGCCTGATAATCTTCTATAACCTTGACTGTTTTCATAACTCAGCTTTTAGTAGACAACTCTTTCATACCCTCTTCCAGACCCTTCACCGTCAGAGGGAACATTCTGCCCTCCAGCTGTTCATGGATGATCTTTGTAGAATGGGTGAAAAACCAGCTGTCTTTATTGATGGGGTTCAACCAGATAGCATTATCAAAATGATCCAGAACACGCTGCATCCAGGTGTGCCCCGGTTCTTCATTCCAGTGTTCAACGCTTCCGCCCGGTGAGGTGATTTCATAAGGTGACATCTGGGCATCTCCAACAAAAATCACTTTGTAGTCTTTACCAAAGCGATGAACGATGTCCCAGGTTTCGGTTTTTTCACTTTGTCGTCGGACGTTGTTTTTCCAGACCCATTCATAGAGATAGTTATGGAAGTAGAAAAACTCCATATGCTTGAATTCAGAGCGTGCACAGGAAAAGAGTGCTTCACAGTCTTTGACGTGAGCATCCATGGAGCCACCGATATCCATAAAAAGCAGTACTTTCGCTGAATTACGCCTTTGCGGAACCATTTTTATGTCCAGCAACCCTTTATTGGCTGTGGATCGAATGGTGTCATCGAGATCCAGCTGATCCGGAACCCCCTGTCGTGCGAATTTTCTGAGTCTGCGCAGGGCCATTTTCATATTGCGACTGCCCAGTCTTTCATTGTCATCCAGGTTCTGGAATTCCCGTTTATCCCAGACTTTGGTGGCGCTCCGGTTTCTGCTCTCGTGTTGGCCAATACGAACCCCCATTGGATTGTTACCATAGGCACCAAAAGGGGATGTGCCGCCAGTGCCAAGCCATTTATTCCCCCCGGCATGACGTTCTTTTTGCTCCTGCAGACGCTGCTTCAGTGTCTCCATCAATTCTTCAAGGCTGCCGAGTGCCTTGAGCTTTTCCCGCTCTTCTTCGCTGAGCTGATTGATGAATTCTTTTCTGAGCCAATCTTCCGGTATAGTGGCTTCAAGCAGATCTTCAACGCTCTCAATGCCGTCAAAAAAAGCTTTGCAGGCTTTATCGAAGCGGTCGTAGTGACGTTCATCCTTGACCAGTATGGCTCTGGATAGTTGGTAAAATGCTTCGTTATCCGCGAAGACTACATGAGCCTGCATAGCCCTGAGCAAGTCAAGGTACTCCCGGGTACTGGCCGGGACACCAAAGGCGCGAACCGTATCGAAAAAGTTAGTCAGCATCGGTTCACCTTATCGACGAGTCATGAAGGCGAGCCGTTCCAGTAAATGAATATCCTGTTCGTTTTTAACCAGGGCTCCGTAGAGTGGCGGTATAGCACTGCGAGCATCGCTGTTTCTTAGCACATCGACTGGTATGTCGTCAGAGTTCAATAGCTTGAGCCAGTCTATCAGCTCAGAGGTAGAAGGCTTTTTCTTCAGGCCGGGGATATCCCTTAATTCAAAGAACATCTGCAAAGCTTCGGAAACCAGCCCCTGCTTCAGGGTGGGAAAGTGAACATCGACAATCTGCTTCATGGTCGCCGGATCAGGGAAACGGATGTAGTGGAAGAAACAGCGTCTGAGAAAGGCATCGGGCAGTTCTTTTTCATTGTTACTGGTGATGATCACGATGGGCCGCTGTCGAGCCTTAACCATTTTCCGGGTCTCGTAAACAAAGAACTCCATCTTATCCAGTTCCTGAAGCAAATCGTTGGGGAACTCGATATCAGCCTTGTCGATTTCATCAATCAGCAGAACCACCTGTTCATCGGCTTCAAAGGCTTCCCACAATTTACCTTTGACGATGTAATTGCCGATATCGTGTACTTTTTCATCGCCCAGCTGAGAGTCGCGCAATCTTGAAACAGCATCGTACTCATACAATCCCTGTTGGGCCTTGGTGGTGGATTTGATGTTCCACTGCAAAAGTCGTTTGCCCAGGGATTCTGCTACTTCTTCTGCAAGCATGGTTTTTCCGGTTCCGGGTTCGCCCTTGATCAGAAGAGGGCGTTGCAAGGCAATGGCCGCGTTCACAGCAGTTTTCAGTTCGCTGGTTGCAATATAATTGTCGGTAGAATCGAATTTCATGATCACAATCGGATTTGTTGGCGTTAGAGTTCTGTCAGCACTCTAACGAGGTTTGTAGCTGCTGTGAATACTTATTTGATATTTTGTCCGATCAACGATGACTATCTTTCCATGATCTCTGTGACTTTTACAGAGGCTACGACAGATTTAGGACATTGTTGATTTTTTCTGTCAGACTGTCCGCTGAATTGATTCTACTTTTCAGGCTAAGGAGTGACTAAATGGGTTTTGAGATTACAGCCATTGCATTGGTAGTCCTGATCGCTGTGCTGATAGGTACTGGTGTCAGAATGGTTCCACAGGGCTTTCATTTCACCGTAGAACGTTTTGGTAAGTACACCCGAACACTGTCTCCCGGCCTGCATGTCATAGTGCCTGTTGTTGACAGGATTGGTAAAAAAATCAATATGATGGAGCAGGTTCTTGATATACCTTCACAGGAAATTATCTCCTCCGATAATGCCCAAGTAACGACAGATGCCGTTTGTTTTTACCAGGTTCAGGATGCTGTTCGTGCGTCCTATGAAGTCAATGAACTCTATCGGGCTATGCAGAATCTGGTGATGACAAACATTCGTGCGGTTCTCGGTTCCATGGAGCTGGATGAGATGTTGTCCAACCGTGACCGTATTAACAACATGCTGCTCCTCAAAGTGGATGAAGCTACCAGTCCATGGGGAGTGAAAGTGACTCGCATCGAGATTCGGGACATAGCTCCTCCTAATGATCTGGTGGAGTCCATGGCCCGTCAAATGAAAGCGGAGCGGGAGAAAAGGGCTCAGATACTTGAAGCGGAGGGTAGCCGGGAAGCGGCTATCAAAGTAGCAGAAGGTGAAAAACAGGCTCAAATTCTGCAGGCAGAAGGTGAGCTGGAAGCAGCCAAGAGAGAAGCTGAGGCCAGGGAAAGACTGGCAGAGGCAGAAGCGCGGGCGACTGAAGTTGTTTCTCAGGCTATTGCTAATGGAGATGCCCGGGCTATCAATTATTTTGTTGCGCAAAAATACGTGGATGCCTTGCAATCTGTTGCGGCGGCGGAAAACAGCAAGACCATCATGATGCCACTGGAAGCAGGCAATGTGATTGGCTCGCTGGCGGGTATTAAAGAACTCTTCGATGGCTTGAAGAAAACACCCTGACAGGATCTGGTATATCAATGGACTTTCTCAATACTTTGCAACCCTGGCATTGGTTGATTGTTGCGTTCCTGTGCCTGGGTCTGGAAGCTCTTGGGGCAGGAGGCTTCCTTCTTGGCAGTGCTGCAGCGGCTCTCCTACTGGCAGCGTTGGTGTGGCTGCTGCCTGAGACCAGTTGGGCCTGGCAACTGGTGTGGTTTGCATTGAGCAGCCTGATCTTTACGGTGGCTTACTGGAAATTTTTCCGTCGGGTGAATGAAAAAAGTGATTACCCTCAGTTAAATCAGCGTTCTGCTCAATTGATCGGCCGGGTGCTGGTTCTGGAAAATGACCTGCCCGGTGGGCAGGGAAAGATCAGGGTTGGTGATACCCTCTGGTCCGTCAAAGCGCCCGGAGACCTTGAGAAAGGCTGCTCAGTCATCGTCACTGGTGCAGATGGGATGGTACTTCTGATTGACAGACATAACTGACCATGGAGAACAAACTGTGGGGCCGATAAAAACAAGCCTGCACTTTATCACTCAGAATCTGATGAAGTTGAGTTGGCTGGCACTGCTTGTTGTTTTGCTGCTGTTGTTTTTTGGCAGCTGGTTGTTAATGTGGCTGTCCGGAGAACAGGAACTGACTTCTCCGGAGATCTGGTTTTATTATTTTGTGGCCACGGCAACCACGGTGGGTTATGGCGATTTCACCCCAGAAACAGCGGGCGGAAAAATGACTGCTTCACTTTTGGTAATGCCGGGCGGTTTGGTGATTTTTGCCGGCTTTCTCGGCAAACTGTCTTCATTTTTTGTCGAGTTATGGAGAAAAGGCATGAAGGGGAAAGGCGATTATTCAGCATTGGCCGGGCATATAGTGATTTTGGGCTGGCATCCTGAAAGGACAGCCAGAATGATCGAACTGATTTTCGGTGATATCCGCAGAGAAGATCGTAAGGTAGTGCTCTGTGCCACAGAAGAGATGGACAACCCTTTTCCTGATCAGGTTTTGTTTATTCAGGGCAAGAGTCTGAGTGATTATGAACTGCTTAGCAGGGCCGGAGTGACTTCTGCCGACCGGGTCATCATTTACCGCTCCAACGATGACAAAACACTGACCAGTTGCCTGACCGTAACAGCAATGACGAAAACCGCTCATATTGTGGCCTGGTTTGAGCATGAACATATGGTCAAACTGCTCAAGTCCCATTGTCCGCAAGTGGAGTGTCATACCAGTATTTCCATGGAGATGCTGGTGCGATCGGCTCAGGACCCTGGTTCTTCTCGAATCCAGGGGCAGCTTCTGTCAACGTTGATTGGCCCCACACAATACAGCGTTAAAGTCCCTGAAGATTTTGAGGGAGTAAGGTTCAATCGATTGCTGGAATTTATGAAAAAACAGCATGAAGCTATTGTTCTGGGAGTCGCTGAGACGGCCACCGGTGATGATCTGGTTCTCAACCCCAATGGTGATCAGCGAGTAAAAGCAGGTCAACTGGTTTACTACATGTCGGCACAGAGAATTCGCTCCGGAGAAATTCGCTGGAGCGATATTAAGGAGTAATAAGGCATCCCGATTCATTATTCACTCATGACGGTAGTGAACCTGGCCTTCCCGGAATGCAATAAATTCTCCGGACTTCATAATGTTCCAGCTCTCATTGGTGGTCAGAGGTTCGGTGGCGACTACAGTGACAATATCGTTTTTAGTTGTCACCTGCTTAAAATCAACACTCAATGAATCATCCTTCAGAGTCGCTTTTTCAAAAGGTGCTTTTCGGGTAATCCAGCTTAATTTGGTCGAGCAGAAGCAATAAAGATGTTTTGAATCCGTTAATAACATATTGAACACCCCCAGCTTTCTTAATTCCAACGCCAGCTTATGAATGTAGCGGTGCAGGGTTGCAGCCCGTGCAGGGGGTTTAGGAAAGCGTTCCCTGAGCTGGCTCATTAACCAGCAGAAAGCATATTCGCTGTCAGTGGTGCCCACCGGACGGTAATAGCAAAGCGGTTTTTTCTTGATCCCTTTAAGCTGGCCATTATGGGCAAAGGTCCAGTTTCGTCCCCAGAACTCCCGGGTAAAAGGGTGGGTGTTTTCCAGAGAAACCCGTCCGGCATTCGCCTGACGGATATGGCTGATCACAATATCGCTCTTGATCGGATAATTCCTGACCAGTTTGGCGATTTCTGACTCACAGCTCGGATGGGGGTCGCGAAACTCACGTACTCCCGCCCCTTCATAAAAGACGATACCCCAGCCATCACTGTGGGGACCGGTGCGTCCGCCTCTCTGCATCAAACCACTGAAGCTGAAGCAAATGTCGGTCGGTGTGTTGGCGCTCATGCCCAGCAGTTCACACATCTCAACTGTCCGTTAGTATTGTTTCTTGGCATTGTTTGTTCCGTTGGTTCACAAAACTGTCAGCAGGTGGGTTCCTGCCTTTTGGATCGTATCTCGCTACCAGAGGGTTTCGGAGCTCGCTCAGTTTTTTTCTTGTCTGTGTTTGACTTCTTTACGGGCAGGACAAAGGCAATCAGGGCCGCTAATCCAGCGGCGAACACAATGATCATTCCTGTTCTGGACATGGCTTCAAAACCGTGGGTCATGCCATCGTATATCATTGTAAACAGCGCGGGAGACAACAGATCAGAGCCTCTGGTTATCCACCAGGGTGTGCAAAGCAGGGCAGCAGCTGTAAAACGCAGTACCCACTTCAAGCGCGCAGGCAGTCTTCCGGTAATCATAATAAGCGACACCAGACAACCCATTGCACCTGCCAGGTAGATTGTCCAGCCTAGAATAAATTGCGAACTTGTCATCCTTTCTCCTGTTGACGATGGCACCGGGCTAAGCCAGAGCTGGAGGAAAATAGCCGATAAGAAAAAATCAGGTGGTTGATCCCGGGATGTCGGCCGATAAAAACTGAAACAATAGTCTATATTGATGCAGGTGTTAACCCGTGAATATTACGCCTGAAGCAATCCAGAGTCTTAACTTGAGGCCACTTTAGCATATGTTTCCGGCAATTTGATCTTTTCCCGGCATGAGGCAGGTATTGCCTTCGCAGTCATGGCTATCGGGGTAGATAGAAGATACTGCTTTATCGAATGACAACAATAACCCAAGAGGACGGACTATGGTCAATCTATCTGGGGTTGCCTCCTGGTTTGACTGGCTGGCACTCCTGTCACTGATTTTACTGTGGGTAGGCTATACCATTTTTGCCTATCGAAGGGGGCAGGCAACGGCATGTCTGGCCAGCGTTCTGGCACTCTACAGACGAGACTGGATGTATCGGCTGCTTGGCAGGGATAACCGGATAGCCGATGCCAGTCTGCTCGCCAGCCTTCGGGCATCTGTCAGTTTCTTTGCTTCCACCAGTATTCTGGTTATGGCGGGCCTGATCACCGGAATTGCAGCATCAGAAGAAGCGGTCGGCGTTCTGTCGGCTATGCCTTTTGTGACGACCAATACCCGTGAACTCTGGGAACTGAAGGTTTTGGTCATGCTGGTTATATTTGTGTATACCTTTTTTGAGTTTACCTGGAGTCTCAGACTCTATAACTTTACCTGTGTTCTTATGGGGAGTGCCCCTCTGATGCAGGATATCAGTGGTAATAAAACGGAACAGAAAGTATTTGCGGACAAGGTGGGCTTTATCATGACGCTGGCCGCCAACCACTTTAACTACGGCCTGCGGGCCTATTATTTTTCTCTGGCCACATTGTCCTGGTTTATTCATCCGTCACTTTTTATCATCAGCACGGTCATGGTGGTGGTTATTCTGTACCGTCGGGAGTTTCATTCCAAAGTGCTTGATACGCTCTCTGATACTGCTAAGGAGTAGCAGGCAAAAGAATATTCATAAAATTCTCGAATTCTGCCTTGAAATCAAAAAGCCTGTCCCCACATTAGTTTCAAAGCAATTTATGATCAGGCTGATCGCTCATGAGAAGGTTCTGAACGACGGCCACTGGCAGAAAACAATGTAGAGGGCCAAATGACTGCAGAAGCCAAAAAAGAAACACTGGGTTTCCAAACCGAGGTCAAGCAACTTCTTCACCTCATGATCCACTCCCTGTACTCCAATCGCGAAATCTTTCTGCGGGAGTTGATCTCTAACGCTTCAGATGCTGCTGACAAACTGCGCTTTGAAGCGTTGCATAATGATGGTTTGCTGGAAAGTGATCCCAATCTGGATATTCGTGTTGATTTTGACAAGGAAGCAAAAACCGTTACCGTCGCTGATAACGGCATTGGTATGAACCGTGAGGATGTTATTGCTCACCTGGGTACCATTGCCAAGTCCGGCACCGCTGACTTCCTGCAACAGCTGACCGGTGACCAGAAGAAAGACTCTCAGCTGATTGGTCAGTTCGGCGTCGGTTTTTACTCTGCCTTTATTGTCGCTGATAAGGTCACCGTTGAAACCCGCAAGGCGGATGCACCGGCTGAGCAAGCCGTCCGTTGGGTATCCGACGGCTCCGGTGAATTCACCGTTGAAGGGATCAGCAAAGAAAAACGTGGCACCTCCATCATCCTGCACCTGAAGGACGATGCCGAAGAGTTTGCTGACGGCTGGCGTCTGCGCAACATTGTTCGCAAGTATTCTGACCATATCTCCATGCCAATTCTGATGGTCAAGCAAGAGATGCCTTCAGAAGAAGAGGAAAAGGAGGAAGACAAGGCGCCTGAGTGGGAAACGGTTAATACCGCAAAGGCCCTGTGGACTCGCTCCCGTTCTGA
The DNA here is from genome assembly GCF_049310145.1 of Endozoicomonas sp. ALD068. Taxonomy (NCBI): domain Bacteria; kingdom Pseudomonadati; phylum Pseudomonadota; class Gammaproteobacteria; order Oceanospirillales; family Endozoicomonadaceae; genus Endozoicomonas; species Endozoicomonas sp. ALD068. The sequence goes on along the minus strand of NZ_JBLYNU010000004.1, from coordinate 2,007,104 downwards.
TATTACTGATGAAGAGTACAAAGAGTTCTACAAACACATCAGTCATGACTTTGCTGACCCTATAAAGTGGAGTCATAACCGTGTTGAAGGCAAGCTGGAATACAACAGCCTGTTGTTCATTCCTGCCAAAGCTCCCTTCGATCTTTATAATCGTGATATGCAGAAAGGCCTGAAGCTCTACGTTCAGCGCGTATTCATCATGGATCAGGCCGATGAATTCCTGCCCATGTACCTGCGTTTCATTAAGGGTGTGGTGGATTCTAACGATCTCTCCTTGAACGTATCGCGTGAAATCCTTCAGAAAGACCCTGCTGTCGACAGCATGAAAGCCGCATTGACCAAGCGTGTTTTGGACATGCTGGAAAAAATGGCCAAGAAGGAAGAAGAGCAGTATGCAGAGTTCTGGAAAGAGTTTGGTCAGGTATTAAAAGAAGGCCCTGCTGAGGACTTCGCAAACCGTGAGAAAGTTGCCAAACTCCTGCGTTTTGCTTCTACCGAGAGCAAGGGTAGTGACCAGGACCAATCTCTGGAAGGCTATGTTTCCAGAATCAAGGAAGGTCAGGACAAGATCTACTACATCACTGCAGAAACCCACAATGCGGCGGCCAACAGTCCTCACCTGGAAGTGTTCAGGAAGAAGGGAATCGAAGTTCTTCTGCTGAGCGACCGTGTCGATGAGTGGCTGATGTCGCATCTGAACGAATTCGATGGCAAACAGTTTGCAGACATCGCACGTGGTGATCTGGATCTGGGTCAACTGGACGATGAAGGCGACAAGAAAGCCCTGGAAGAAAGTGCCAAGGAGAAAGAAGATCTGCTCAAGCGCATCAAGGATGCCCTGTTGGACCAGGTTGAAGAAGTCCGTGTAACGCACCGTCTGACGGATTCACCCGCCTGTTTGGTCGTAGGTGAACAGGATATGGGCGCCCAAATGCGTAAGATCATGGAAGCTGCGGGTCAGGCCATGCCTGAATCCAAGCCTATCTTTGAGATCAATCCTGAGCACCCTCTGATTAACCGTTTGGACCAGGAAGCAGATGAAGATCGTTTTGCTGATCTGTGTCGTGTGGTCTTTGATCAGGCCAAGCTGGCTGCAGGTGGCCAGCTGGATGATCCTGCCAGCTACGTTCAGCGTTTGAACAAACTCCTGTTAGAAATGGCAGGCTAACAAATATTGGAGCTGGAGCTTAATCTAAGTTCCAGCTCTCAACTGTCACTTGTCCAGTTTTTTCCACCCTGCCTTAAAGTCATGCCTCAATTCTGACCATCGGTTTTTGACATCGTGCCTGAACTCGTTCATCTCTTTTCTAGCTTTCAATTCAAGGCGCTTGAATTTTGAGTCCGTATTGTTCATTTTGACATCAATACTGGCCTGTTCTGCCTCATGTCTGAGTTTATTGGCGGCTTTTATAAAGTTCTCAAGTGTTAACACCTGACACAGATAGTTGCTGATAGGCTTAAACTCCAGAGCCATGTCTTCAAGAAACTCCGCCAGTATATAAAGCAGGCTGTCCAGACTGGATCTGGATTGAACGTCCCGATTATAGGTACGACCACTGGCGGTTTGCGGAAGGTTGTCAGTCTCAGACTGATACGGTCTTCCAGATAGTTGTTGTCCTTCTACTTTCATAAACGATACCTCCCTGTTCGTTTTAATCCCTGTTTGATTGTAGAGTTTTTTAATGCTGTTTTGGTCCTGTTTCGTAAGTTAGATAACCGGTTCGTTATCATTCGGTCGGTTGATTCATAAGCGACACCTCCCTCGTACCTTTGGTCCCTCCATTCGTTTAGTCATTACAATGTTCGCACTCAGAATAGTGGAGAGGACTCCTTGAGCAGTATACGACCTTGATCGATTAGACTTAGGGCTAACTTGACAAAATTACTGCCAGTTCAGTTCATTGTTTCCAGTTTTGATCTACGCTGTATTAAGGCTGAAACGGGTTTTTCTCACCAGTTCCCTGTGACAGTGGCATTCTTTCATGAAGTCCGTCCGTACCGTATTTTTGTCAAAATGGCTGACTGTCCTGTTAGCGATTCTTCTCATTTCTGGCTGCAGCATGCAGTCATCTCCCATTCTTTATCCAAAAGGTCCGGTTGCTGAAACCGAGCGGAATCTGTTATTCCTCGCGACAGCCATCATGCTTTTTACTTTGCTGCCCGTTTACCTGATCACTTTCTGGTCATGCTGGCGTTATCGAGCCAATGGCAAAGGGGCCTATCGGCCAGACTGGCACAAATCCATTTTCGTTGAACTGTTTATCTGGGCCGGTCCACTGGTCATTATCGTTGTGATCGGTGTTCTTGTTGTGATTTACACCTACCAACTCGACCCCTACAAACCTCTGGTCAGTGATGAGAAAACGTTCAGGGTTCAGGCAGTGGCTCAGAACTGGAAGTGGCTATTTATCTACCCGGACCAGCAGGTAGCGGTAGTCAATGAACTGGCTTTTCCCAGTGACAGACCCGTTAATATTGAAATTACTTCAGACACGGTCATGACATCCTTCATTATCCCTGCGCTGGGTGGCCAAATTTATGCCATGGCCGGGATGACCACTCATCTGAACCTCAAAGCCTTCGAGCCAGGTCGTTTTACTGGAAGAAATACCCAGTTCAGTGGCCGGGGCTTTCCTCATATGGTGTTTGACGTTCAATCACTCTCTGAAAGTGACTTTACACAATGGCTCGATAACGTCAAAAAAGCAAACAAACGACTGGACTCAATGAGTTATCAGAAGCTCCTCAGGCCGGAAACAAAGTACCCGGTAGAGTACTACTCCTGGGTTGAACCGGAGCTGTTCAGTCGAATCATTGCTAAATACACCGGAGCAAGCGGTGCCTTACCCCTGCAAAAAACCGGAAGTCTGGAGTAAGCCATGTTAGGCAGATTGACCATTGATGCACTGCCGTTCTATAGCTCGGTTGCTATGGGAGGCGCTCTTGTTACCGTGATGGCTGTGCTTTTGACGGCTCTGGCCGTGACCTGGGCAGGCAAGTGGCGATATTTGTGGGAAGAATGGCTGACCAGTGTCGATCATAAGCGAATCGGGGTCATGTATATCTTGCTGGCACTGGTCATGCTTGTCCGTGGGGTTATTGAAGCCGTCATGATGCGAACCCAGCAAGCGATTGCTCTCAACAATGATGGGTATTTGCCGCCAGAGCATTTTGAGCAAATTTTTACTACCCATGGCACTATCATGATCTTTTTTATGGCCATGCCGTTTCTTACTGGCCTGATCAATATCGTTGTTCCCCAGCAGATTGGCGCCAGAGATGTGGCTTTTCCCTTCATGAATTCGGTCAGTTTATGGCTGACTGCTGCAGGTGCCGGGTTGGTGGGAATTTCCCTGGTTCTGGGCAAGTTCTCGACAGCGGGCTGGACCGGGTATCCACCTTATTCAGGTATTGGTTTCAGTCCGGGAGTTGGTGTCGATTACTGGATTTGGGCACTGCTTGTCAGTGGTGTGGGCAGTACGATGACCGGAATTAACTTTATAACGACCATTCTAAGATGCCGGGCTCCTGGCATGAAATTGATGCAGATGCCATTGTTTGTCTGGACCACACTCTGCACCAGTATTCTGATGGCGTTTGCTTTTCCTGCCCTGACCGTAGTGGCGGCTCTGCTGGGGCTGGACCGGACAGTGGGGATGCACTTTTTTACCAATGAGCTGGGTGGCAATATGATGAACTTTGCCAACCTGATCTGGATCTGGGGACACCCTGAAGTCTACATTCTGATTCTGCCTGCTTTCGGTGTATTCTCTGAAGTAACTGCTGTGTTTTCCGGGAAAAGGCTGTTTGGTTATCATTCGTTAGTCTACGCCACCATGGCTATAGGACTTTTGTCGTTTACAGTATGGTTACATCATTTCTTTACTATGGGCTCCAGTCCAAACGTCAACGCCATATTCGGTATTGCCACAATGATTATTGCTGTTCCCACAGGCGTTAAAATATTTGACTGGCTCTTTACTATGATCAGGGGGCGGATTGTTTTTCATCCCGCTATGCTGTTTACCATCGGTTTTATTATTACCTTTGTAATAGGGGGTATTACCGGAGTCTTGCTGGCAATTCCTCCGGTAGACTACCAGATGCATAACACCACCTTTTTAGTAGCGCACTTTCATAACATGCTGATACCCGGCGCCTTGTTTGGTTACTTTGCAGGCACTCAGTTCTGGTTCCCCAAGGTCTTTGGCTTCAGACTTAATGAGTTCTGGGGCAAGATGGTGTTTTCCTGCTGGTTGATCGGTTTCTATCTCGCCTTTATGCCACTCTACGCCCTCGGGCTTCTGGGTATGACAAGGAGGCTTGAACAATACACCCAGCCTGATTGGCAACCTTTTCTGCTGGTGGCTTTTGCAGGCGCATGTTTTGTACTGGTTGGCATTTACAGTGTCTTTATGCAGTTTTACGTTAGTGTCAGAGACCGTAATCAACATCGGGATCTAACCGGTGATCCATGGAATGGCAGAACTCTTGAGTGGGCCACCTCCTCACCGGCAGCACCCTATAACTTTGCTGTGATACCCAAAGTCAACTCTGTCGATGCCTTCTGGGAAATGAAAAAAAAAGGGGAAGCCTATTATTTTCCTGATCAATACAGCGCCATCATAATGCCCGCTAATACCGGAGCTGGCGTTTATATTGGTTTGTTTGGATTTTTAGTAGGGTTTGCTTTCGTCTGGTATTTATGGTGGTTGGCCATCCTCGCCATGGTCGGTGCGGTAACAGTATTGATCGTTAGAAGTTCTAATGATCATGAAGAGGAGATCTTTACATCAGAAGCTGTCATGGCCATTGAGAGCAAACGAAAGGCTCAGTTAATGTCTGCTGAAAGTCTCTCACCCAGAGGAGGGCCTGTATGAATCAGAATGCGCTCCAACAAGCCATGGCTGAACATCTTGAAGAGTACCTTGATAACCGGGAATTCGGTTTCTGGCTCTATCTGATGACGGATGCGGTTATCTTCGCGCTGCTTTTTGCAACCTATGTCAGTATGTTCAGAAATACTGCCAACGGACCTGAGCCCATTGAACTTTTCGATCTCAAACATGTCTTTCTTGAAACCGCCTGCCTGTTGATCTCCAGTGTCACATTTGGTTTTGCCTGGTTGGCAGCTATGCATAAAAAACGACCGACTGTAATGCTTTGGTTAATCATTACCCTCGTTTTTGGTGTCACTTTTGTTTCTCTGGAAATCGCCGAATTTGCAGAAATGATCGGAGAGGGGGGTGGGCCTCAAATCAGTGGTTACTTGTCGTCTTTTTTTACACTGGTTGCTACCCATGGCATCCATGTGAGCATTGGCATGCTTGGCATCCTGATGATGGTGTCGCAGGTTTTTATGAAAGGGTTGACGCCCCAGGTCTGCTCCAGGTTGTATCGCCTCGGTTTATTCTGGCATTTTCTGGATATTGTCTGGATAGGGATCTTTTCTGTCGTTTACCTACCGGTGTTCATATAGGAGGTAGCCGTGCAAGCACATGAACATAGCCTGAAGGACTATCTAGCAGGGTTCGTTCTGGCGATCGTTCTGACGGTCATCCCTTTCTGGGTCGTCTGGTCCTCAGCTTTCCCGGCCAAAATACTGTTTGCCATTATTGCACTGTGTGCCTTGATTCAGGTGCTGGTTCACTTGCGTTTTTTTTTAAACATCACCCTCAGGCGTACGGGCAGAGACTATCTGACAGCGCTGTTTTTTGCCGGAGTTCTGATTTTCATTATGGTGGGTGGGACCATCTGGATATTGTTTGATCTGAACTTCAGAATGATGTAAGTCGCAGAAGGCTGCAGCCTAAAGAGTCAAGCGACAATCGCGTTATATTCTTTCACTTTCCTGGCGTATATAGCCGAACCTCTCATTGGGGTTTCAAGATATTTGGCCCGCAGATCAAGACCGGTGCGATATATGGTTTCGATGCAGCTATCGAGTGATACCGCGTGAGTACCGTCAACAGGCATAGCCAGACGAGCAGCAGTGATTGCCTTGATAGCCGCCATACCATTTCGCTCGATGCAGGGGATCTGGAACAGGCAGATCCCACCTCTGCCTGACAGCCTGCTTCTGCGCCCGATATGTCGGGTTCAAATATTGCCTTAAAAAAGCATTGTCATTTGGCGTGTTCTCTCATAAAATACTTCAATATTTTGGAAGTTGTTGGTTTTAAAGACTTTTATCTGAAAATCGATCCATTACGGCGAGTTAGCAAAGCGGTTATGCAGTGGACTGCAACTCCATTTAGACCGGTTCGACTCCGGTACTCGCCTCCATTCTCTTTTTTAAGAATCTAATCTTTCACCCATGGCAAAATATATGGGGCTTCGATGCCGGAGCATGTCAGTTGATTATCTATTTTCCAGGCTTATGATGAGTTCAAGAGGCGTTGGCCACTAACTTAGTGGTAAAAGAAAGCAGCCCAGCGGCTTGGGAACTCTTTCCGTTCCTTGATAAATTGCAGCAGGGTTTTCAAGGGCATTAATTTCAGGGAAGCCCTGGCCTTCTTGTAGCCGAGGCCGTAAACAGGATCGTCACTGTTTTCTATTGCTGCTCTGCGGAATTCTGCGTCTTTTGTATCCTGATTTTTCAACCAGATATAAGTACCTAACCAGGTACTTACTCCATCATGACACACATGCCTTCTTCAACCCCCAGTGGCAGGTCGCGATAGTTGTTGTAGAAGAACCAGGCATGGGTTAATTCATGGATGGCTACGGTTCGGAAATGTTCTTCTGGAAGATGCCTCTGGATCAGAATATCGTTGAACTCTCTGGCTATCACCTGACCATTGGCTGTTGTAGAGGTGCTCCATCGGGTCAGACCCAGTATCGGCCTTTCATTATGAAAGTTACTTCGGCTGGCTTAACGATTTAGACTGTAAGTCTGACAGAACGACCAGAAGGATGAGACTAAGTCTTGTCTCGATGCAGATTATAGAATCAGTAATAGAGCCAGTGTGATTATAATACCGAAACCAGTATCGACTATGGCTTTACCCACAGATGAAGTGGGTACCTTGCTGATACTCGAATCCATACTGTAACTTGAATTAATAATGGAACTTGAATTAATAATGGAACTTGAATTAATAATGGAACTTGAATTAATAATGGAACTTGAATTAATAATGGAACTTGAATTGATAACGTAGCTTGAATTAATAATGGAGCTTGAATTTGAAAAGGTACTGGATACTGCGTTGTTAACAAAAGCGTAGTTTGTCATGTTTACCGGGCAGACTTCCGAGTCGAAGTATAAATGATCTTCGAGATTGATCAGTCCGCTGCAGGCAGTCGCTGTGGAACCTTTGATGGCTGTCCAGGTATTGATCATCTGGTTGATGGCGTAGAGGGCAGGTGATGCCGTAACAACGGATGAGTTGGGTGTCAACCTTTCGCACTCATTTCTCAACAGGAACGGATCAGCCGCTTTCAGGCTGAATTGTTCCTCGATTTGTCGCCACGGACTGTGTCCTTGCAGGTGATTACAGGCAAAGGCCAGTTCAAGTGGTGCTTTGACGATTAAAGCGGTCTCTGTCACCTGAATCTGATTGCCTGCCAGGTTAAAAAGAGGACGTTCGGCATTGTTCTCTGTATGACCTGTAAGAACGAAGCCTCCTCCCCTTGGTATTAGTAACCAGGGGTCATCTCGGGGTGCGAAGCCACTATTAGAGATGTTGACTTTGTTTCTGAAGATATTCACACGGGTTCCGGATCCAAGAATAAACTCAGCTGCGTCGGCCATTTTGCCCTGCAATGTGTTCCCGATAATCTCCAGTCTTTGCGACTGGTTCTTGATGGCAGGAAGATGAATAAACACCGCTTCCCCGGGAATAGCGTCGGTAATCGACACGTTGAGGGTATCACCTATGACCGTGTTATTGGCAAACCTCAGACCCGGGCCAGATTGAGTGGAGTCAATCGATGCATCCAGAGGTTCTCTGCAATCAAGATAAACTGCAGCCCATTTAGGGAGATGGAATACGTTGTTTTCGACAATCAGCCTCCGGTTAGAGCACGCAGCTGCAACAATGATGATATCCTCCGGGGCGAACATAGGTCTACTTGGCAGGAAAGTAATATGGCTTATATGACTGTCTTTTGTTTCTCCAAAATTGAAGTTATCAGTAGCTCCAACCCAGATCATAACTGTACGACGATAATTTGGCCGAAGCGTAATGACGATTTCAAAACCTTCATCGGCAGCACCAATAATGTCCTGGCCATCCTTCAAAACTATATAATTTTCAATGCCGTACTTAACTGAGATTTTATCAGGCAGAGGGGAAGCTGTTGATGGGGAAGGTGTCATTGTAGGAGTAGCAGTGTTGGAGGAAAGCAGTATCACGGTGTTCTCAGGAATCCGGTTGATCAACTCAGCCATATCTCTTGTCTGATCGGCATTGAGCAAGGTACAGTTTCGCCCGCGAACAAGATTACTGTATTCGTCCAGTCGTTTATCAACCCCCGCTGTTTGCCCTCTGAGGGATTCACACAATGCCGTTGTAGGGACTGTTGAAGCAGGAGAAGTTGTGGATTGAGCCTGAAGGCTTAAGGGTTGTAAAAGGAATACAGAAGCGATTAACTGAGCCAGATAATGTTGCTGCTTGATCATCGATTTTCCTCAACTGGATACCCCGTACTTCTAGTGCGGGGAGAAATGTTGACTTGCTGGGGTCGCCCAGACCGTTAGAGCAAGCCATCACTCTATTTTTGGTGCTTACACACCGTCCTAGCCTTGCGGCAGTAGAGTTCACCGCCTAGACAATGTTAATGGACGGTTTCTTGATAGCAGCACTGTAATTAACCCTCAATACACTGTTTTAACCACTATCCTTAGAGCTTGGGACTGGTGAAGTCGGTAGGAAGTCTAGGTGTTGTATTTATACTTATCCAATCAGACTGTGCACGGACTCCCGACAATGGTGTATAGAACGACATCTGTTTTTTTGTCCTGACTTAATGATAAAAGAATGCGCTCCAACGGGTAGGGAACGTTTTCCGTTCTTTGATGAATTGCAGCAGTGTTTTCAAAGGCATTAATTTCAGTGAAGCTTTGGCCTTCTGAAAACCAAGGCCGTAGACAGGATCATCGCTGTTTTCTATCGCCATTCTCCGGAATTCTGCGTCCTTTGTATCCTGACTTTTCAACCATATGTACTCCATCATGACACAGATACCTTCTTCAACTTCCAGTGGTAGGTCGCGATAGTTGTTGTAGAAGAACCAGGCATGGGTTAATTCATGGATGGCTACGGTCCGGAAATGTTCTTCTGGCAGATGTCTCTGGATCAGAATATCGTTGAACTCTCGGGCAATGACCTGACCATTGGCTTTCGTAGAGATACTCCATCGTGCCAGACCCAGTATTGGCCTTTCATTATGAAAGTTATGTCGGCTGGCTTCCCTGAGTTCATCACGACCGCACAGTGTCAGTGGGGTTTTGGATTGATGCAAATTCAATCCTACAGAGGAGAGGGCAGAGCGCATCTGCTCCATGATTCTGTCCCCTTCTTCCTGAGAAACTACACCGTGAAGATTGCAGAGGTTGCAGATCACCAGACCGTCCGGGAAAGACATGCCGCCATCGGTGATGTTTTTGCAGACTATGCGGCCGCAACTTGAACAATTGGTGTAGTCCTGATGGGTCTCGCAGAAGGTATTGCCCCAAAAATCCATCAAATATTGTTCACCGAGGGGTTTGCGGCAGACAGCACAGGGGGGATGATGCTGCTTCAGGTAGCAGTCCAGATGCCAGGGCATGCCATCGTTTTCTATGTATTTGTCTTTGATGGTCTTCCGGCATCCGGGGCATTTCAGGCATCTTGGATGAAAAGGACGGCCATTAAAGCCAACAAACGGTTTGTTCAAAAGCGGTTTTTTGCAGGTTCGACAGTTAAAACAATGTGTGTGCCAATGACTACCAAGGGCTTCCAGACCATTTCCGTGGATTGGCTTTCGACAGCTCTTGCAGAAATTCATGTCCTTCCCTGGCCATGTGATGCTTACTCAATAACTTTAGCAGGAGCAGGTTAAAGCTGTTGATGATTCAGAGAAAATGGGTTGCAGTCATTTGCTTCAATCTCTTGGCTTCAGTGTGGTAGTACTGGCTGGTGGTATTGATCGAGTCATGACCTGCAAAAATGGCCAAATCTTCTATGTCCATCTGACGGGCAAGGTGTGTCAATGCAGTATGTCGCAGAGCGTGGAAAGGCATAGCCTTGAATCGACTTGCCCTGATAGCCATCCCGTTTGCTTGATAAGCGCAGAAGTCCATAAAGCTCTGCCACCAGAAACGTAATCCTCTGGAGGAAAGTCCGCCCATTTTGCCCTGAATTTTGCGTGTTCTGGGAGCTAATGGGAAGTCGTCCCCCAACAGGCCTTCATAGTGAAACCTTTGCCTGAACGCCTTGATCTCTTCAATAAGCTTGTTATTCAGTGGCAGCTGACGACGTTTTCGACCCTTCCCCAGAATACTGAGAAAATAGCCGCCTTCAATATCCGGGTGAATATCATTACAGCTATGTCCGGTCAGTTCAGACTCTCGAAGTCCGAGACTGTAGCCCAGCATAATGATGTAGCGTGTTCTTGCTAACTCTGATTCAGAGATGCGCTCACTATGCCTTTGCAGCTCAAGGCAGTTCAGTAAATGCTGCCATTCTTCTTCATGAAAAAAGCGGACAATAGAAGTGCCCCTGGCGAGCTTTTCGCCGGAACGAATCAATGAAACAGCCGGGTTGCCCGGTGTGTATCGATTTTTCTCCAGAAAAGAAAAGAAAGATGAGAGTACGTCTATGACCTGATCAGTGCTTTTTCCGGGCTTGATGGATGCCTTAAACAGTATTCTTTCTGGTTGTCCTGGGATAATACCTTTCTTTAGCCAGCGATCTGGCAGATTTTGTACATGATGAAGATACATCTGAAGATGCTTCAGCCGAACCTCTTTATAAGTTGCCCCCATATCCTGATACAACCAGGCGCTGAAACGCAGGATTTCTCTTTCATAGCGTCTGAGCGTCTCGCTGGAGCGGGCTGCAGATTTGTTCAGAAACAAAGTAAGAATCTCACTGTCATTGACAGCGCCGGTCATATCAGCATTGAACGACGATAAGTCGGACTGATGGTTTGGATGGTTGCCCCCGGGAAGTAGCAGAAGTTTTGAGAGCGCTGGTAAACTCATGGCCTGCTCTCTTTGCTTTGTTCAATAGACAGCTTTAGAGCATCGTTATAGCCTTTAAGTCGTTCAACTTCGCGCTCCAGTGCTTTTGTTGAATCAAGTTCTTCCTGTAGCTCCCGGTTCTTTTGCTCAAGGTCAGCTTGATGCCTTCTGGACTCTTTGATGACATCCTCGTTATGTCGGGCCTTTTGTTCTGTATCCATAAGCTGTCGCACTGCGCTGGTAATGGCTTCAACAGGCAGGTTCATAAGTAGTGCCAGCTCTTTAATAGCCTGAAGTTGCGGATCTGATTCTTTAACAATGGCTTTGTAATGATTCCTCTCTTCGCAAGCTTCCAAATGGGCTTTAGACTTGGCTTCCAATCGATATTGAATTTCATTGTGCGCCCTCTCGGCAGCCAATCCGTATTCTTTCTGTTTCTCCAGCTTGGATTCAATATCTGTTCTTAGCCGACGTTCACTGTCTACGGTTTTGATCCAGTGGTTGATTTGTGCCTGGTACTGACTGTCGAGCTTAGTCTCTAGAGAGGAGAGGGCATTGGTATGTTCTTTTTTATTGCAAGCCAGAGTTTCTTCATGCTTGTTATTTTTTTCGATCTCTGCGTTTAGCTGTTCCTTCAATTGAATGATGCTTTTCTCATGCTCTGATTGTTGCTGAATCAGCTTCTTTCCATTTTCTTGTAGCACCTCATTTTCAGCCGTTAGTTGCTCCAGTTGGTGTTTCAGGGCCAGTCGTTCTTCAGAGAACTGCTGTACTACCTGTTGCAGCTCGTCAATTTCCTGATTGGCTTGATCTTCAAAGTCACGCTGCAAGGCGGTTGCATCATGTTTCCATTGGATTAGAGAGCGTTTCAGAACACGCACAAGATCAGCAGGTAGCTCTTCGTTTGTCTCTTTCTGGGCGTCATCCAGAAAGCGCCACTCATTGTAATAGGGCAAAACCGTTTGTTTCCCCATTTTGGCAATGCGGGCCAGTTTATCGGCATTAATTCGTTCTCCTCTGGTCTTGAGATCGTCGAGGACTCTGAAAACCAGCTCTCTGCGCTGAATTTCCTTCTGGTTCTCGCTATTGGCTTTGTTATCCATGATTTTTTACCCGGGAACATACTATTAATACCAGTATTATAATACTGGTATTAATAGTATTAAAGTTCTTTATCTACTACCGGTAACTGAACTTACCGGTAGTAAGTAATAGTTTTTGCGAAAATTCTAAAGATCTGCTTTAAATCTGAATGCGTACAAAACTATTTTGATGAATGACATACGATGAGGACTGAAAATGGATAGAAGAAAGTTTATGCAGCTTGGGTTGGCTTGCACCTTAATCCCACTGGTTGCCATGGATACTGTTGCGGAACCAGCAGCCGCTGGTGAAGTTCAGGAAGACGATCCACAGGCAAAAGCTCTCAACTACGTGAAGGAGGCTTCTGAGGCCAAGGGCAATCCAAAATATAAGGAAGGGGATATCTGCAAAAACTGTATGTTCTTTGAGGCTAGTAAGAATAATGGCTGTACACTTTTTGCTGGTCGCAGAGTAGAGGAGGGTGGTTGGTGCACAGCCTGGGTAGCAAAACCGAAATAATTTACCCTTTCAACGATTCGTTGTTCGGGGCTATCTGAAGAGTGACTTTATAGCAGGTAGAACGATGCGTCCGGTACAACCATCAGAGTCGGGCGCAATATAAACCGCAGTAAGGGCTCAAGCTGGAAAGTCGTACTTGCTAATATACCCGCTAGCAGCATTCCTGAGCCCAAAGGGAGGGTCACTTAATATAGCGAGCTTTGGATTTTACTTTTTCGACCAGCTTTTTACCTTTGGGAGTTAAGGTTAGTTTGAAATAACGACCGTCGTCCTCATGTTGAGCCTTTTTGATCAGACCCAGACCAGGGCGGTCATGGCGGCCTTCGCCCAGACGCTTCACACTGACAGCAATATCGCTGGGTGTGCCACAGGTCAGTTTTTCAGCATTCACCAGGTCAGTTATGGTTTCGCCAGGATTCTCAGCCACTACCAGCAGGATCTGCCATTGGATAATGGTAAGTGGGTATTCCTGAAGCAGGTGGGTAAGTTTAATCAGACCTTTTAATGTCATTATTAATCTACCTTTAGGTTAGGTTATGGGCGCGCTGTGAACTTAAGGCGTCGTATACTTCTTATTTTTCGGCCTCTAAAGCATACTGCACAACGGGTGCAACAACAGAGGTACCAGAACAAATATTAGACAGTTTTATACTGATCTGGCAAATTTTAAGAGTCAGGTCGTCTATTTTAATGCAAAGGTAGCATAGCTGTTACGCTTTGAAACAAGTAAGGCTACTATTAATCCATGATCAAAAAATGCCTTTTTCCTGCTGCTGGTTACGGGACACGCTTTCTGCCTGCGACCAAATCCATGCCCAAGGAAATGATGCCTATCGTAAACAAACCCCTTATTGAGTACGGCGTTGATGAAGCCCTGCAAGGTGATTTGCATGAGATTTGCATCGTTACAGGACGTGGTAAACGGGCTTTGGACGACCACTTTAATATAAGTTAAATGACCTCCGGCAGAGCCGGAGGCTTATTAGGTGACGCCCTCAAAGGGCTTTTATTGCGCCCAAGGGCGCGCGTCAAAACCAAGTTTCAGCTGATCTCGTGTTTCATCATTTTTCTCCTGATTTCGGATATATTCCCTAACCACATCTTCATCAAGACCTACTGTGCTGACGAAATACCCTCTTGCCCAGAAATGCTCACCAGAAAAATTCCTCTGCTTACCTTTGAAGTGTCTCGCAATAGCTATTGCGCATTTACCCTTCAAATAGCCAACAACATTGGAAACAGAGTATTTCGGCGGAATGCTAATGCAAATATGAACGTGATCTCGCATCAAATGCCCTTCCACAATTTCACACCCTTTGCGACTGGCAAGATCGTGGAAAATGGCTCCCAGAAATTTTCTCAAGCTCCCATAAATAACCTTTTGCCTTTTTTTGGGAATAAAGACAATGTGATACTTACAATCCCAACGAGTATGAGTCAGACTTTTGTAGTCTGGCATAAGTTAAACCTCTTGGTTCTTGGCGGAACCTTTGAGGTTAGCTACCGAAGCCTCGGTATAACCTATGCGAGTCTCCCCGGCATAGCCGGGGGTTTACCTAATGATTAATTATGAACTGGAACATCAGATCCAGGGAACAAACCCTTTCGGGTATTCGGGGTTTGATGGACGAATGTACATTCTCCTATACACGTCAGCGTGAAATGAAAGGACTGGGTCATGCCATTCTGACCGGAGAAACTTTGATTGGAGATGAGCCGTTCGCTGTCGTCTTAGCCGACGACCTCTGTATCAACCTTGATGGAAAAGGTGTTCTGCCCCAGATGGTTAACCTGTACAAACAGTTCCGTTGCAGTATTGTCGCCATCGCGGAAGTGCCTGCCGAAGAGGCCTGCAAATATGGGGTTATCAGCGGTGAAATGATCAAGCTATTGGTCGCTATATTTTAACGCCGGATATCTTCGACATCCTCAGAGAAACACCTCCGGGCAGTCATCTATTGATGACTTCTTGATATCCTTAAATTGCGCATAATATATATTATGTTAAATATATAATGAGGCTTTCAACTTACGCTGGCTTATGGAGCTTTCCTCCTTCCTCCGCATCAAGGTTCATATTCTATAAATTTCGAGTCATGTAGCCGCAATGTGCACCTAAAGCAAATTTACCTGCACGTAAGATACTTTTTCCTTGGAACTATTCAAGATTCAAGACCCTTTTCCTTTGTTTTACGGAACTTTTTTTTTATTCACTGGTCAACAAGCGTAAGTACCTGTAGAGGGTAACTTTCCTTCATCATGGATAAAGCCAAGAGAATAAAACGATGGACAGATTAACTAACACCTCATGTAATCCGGGACCAAGCCAGTCTGGTTATAGTGCTAAAAACGATGGTAATGAGAATTATGGCAATGCTTCATGCAAAACCGTAAGGCCTGTCAGCGGTGAGCCATCTGGAATCAATCAAGCAGATTTCACACCTGACCCTGCAACAAGACAGAAAGAGATCGAAATTTCCTCCAGAGCAGTTGCTTTCGATGTAAATGCTTGTAAAGCGGCTGAACGCAAACCAAAACTGGATTTTACTGATGTCAGTAGTATTGGTCTTATTTACTGGCAAGAAATCTCTAAGGCGGAAGCTCATCCCGGCAAGAAGTTTGAGGTTAGCAATAGACCGGGCGAATGCCGTGATATTTGTGATATTTCAGAAGACTCAATAGTTGGATTAATCCAATATCATAAGTTTATGGCTGAACGTAAAGCTCTTTTAGCTGGGGACATAGTAACATATGCTCCATTATTGCCGTCCGAGTTTGATGAGATTCGCTGTTTTCTGGAGGACAACTTAAATCTAGATCCAAAAGACAATGTTATCATTGATGCGGGCTCAGGGCCTTTTTGTTATCACAGTGCGCTATTTGCCATGGCAGGCTTTACTGTGAGACCTTACGACTATTCACCTGCCAGAAGTCTCTACGATAAAGAAGATCATGGCTTAGCAGAGAAAGCTCTTTCTCCTTTTCTGAAGGTAAATGATAAGGATTTGACGGGCGATGATATTACTCCCTTATTTTTTGATAAGAACTCAGTATTATTTATGAGTTTCCCTGACTTGCCGGGGCATCGTATTAGCTTTCCTCTAGTAAAAAAATACACTGAATCGGAAGCATTAAATAAAGTGGTTGTTCTCATTATTGTCGAAGATGACGACCAACAGGATCATTTTTTGTCTGTGTCAAAAGAGACAATAGAGTTTCTCAGAGAAAACTATGAATTGCGTGATAAAACTCTTATGCGAGGGACTTTGTTAAGCTGTACGCAGGTGCAAATCTACGTCAGGAAAGGAGTCAATCGAGCAGATTTCACAACAGATCCCGTAACAAGTAAAAACAAGACTACCGCTAAAGATAGAATGCGTGAAGCTTTCATAGAACTAGAAAAACAAAATTTCAGACATGCGGAAGGATTATTCCGAGACATTTTGAACGAAGGCCCGTTCACGCTGAGTGTTAGTGAATGCCAAAATATTATCATAGGGCTTGCAAGCTCGCTGAAAGAACAGACCTATGAAAAAAAGACGCAAGCATGCTCTATGCTGGAAGCGCTAAGGTCGAGAAACCCGCTTAATGAATTTGGAGCTTCGACTATTCCCAACCTTGACCTGACCCTGAGTCTTTGTGAACAGGCAGCTGGACGGTACTGTGTGGCTGAAGCACGGCTGCTGGCTCTGAGAAATAAAGGGCAAGATGCCGACGAGGCAGCACAATGTGAGCCATCTGGCAATTTTGACTTTGACCAGGCTCAGGTAAAAGTGTGGGAGTTGATGCGTAAACATGAATTGGCCGAAAAACTGCAGCTTAACTTGAGTGGCAAGCCTCCGGGTGACAGTGAGAGTAGCCCGAGCCAGCCCACTGATAACGATCCGGCCTGAATAAAGATTGGAGAAAATGGAACTTTTATTTTATTCATTTTATGGAACTTTTGTTTAATTCACTGGTCAATATTTACAAGTACCCATAGAGGGTAATTCAACTTCGCTATTATGGCCACTCTGCAGTTTTATGGCTTTTTTCACAGAGGGTTACCAGCAATTCTTTGAGTGTTGCCCACTTTGGTCATTAACAGAGGCAGTTAAAGATTGGAGAAAATTTAAATGGATATTTCATCGACGCTAAATCGAAGTACAACCGATCAGAATGAAAGGTTCTGGTTAGTGGGTCTGAGTGACTCGGAGGAGGATTCTGCATCAATAACCAGTACTTTTCACTCACGAAATACCTCTACAACAGAGCCACTTGAAATACAGAGTTTGAAGATTCGGGGATTTTCACAACGAGAAATCAGTGCAGCAGAGAAAACACTTCAAGAGAGAAACATTACCCCCACCTATGAAGCTATATCCCACTTTTTGGATTCGGGCTCGCGCACTGGTCGTTTTCCTCTTTTTGACCAGCTCAGTGAAGCTATTAAACGGACACCAGGCGTTCAGGGTAAAGCCCGGCTGGCCGAGGCACTGACAAAATTTGCAGAGTCAGTCAATAATGATGTAGCCGAGAAACTTGACAAACACTATGCCACCTTGTGGCCCAATAGTGAGGAAATTGCAACCATTGTCGACGGTTGGCCTCCTGAACTCAAAGAGCAAGCTCGATATATTAAAAGAAACTGGCCAGAACTGGTGTTAAAAGGTGACGTGAAGTTTAACTTCGATTCTACGTCGGAGGTTTGCTCCGACCACTATCGAAGCTATAGGGGTGCACCATCACCGTTAGGATATCTGGCATTTTTCCGTCTGGTCAAAGACATCTGGTTCGGTGCTGTGGATAAGAACAATGCATGCACTATGAACAGAGTCTGCCATCTGCTGATTTTCTTTACCAAGGAAATATCTGACAATACCTTCGCATACGAAGACGAAGGAGCCAGTCGAAAAGAACAATTCGAAAAAGTCATTCAACGGGAGCTGAAAAAAGGCATCTCATCGACTTATGATATCGGCGCTTTTGCTTTTATGCTGGTAGCAAACCCATCGTTATGGACTGATCATAAACTTGAAACCTTTCAGTTGATGATTGGCAGGGCCTTTATTGACGAGACCGATAAACTGACTCCCCTGTATTCTCAGTGGCAGGATCCAACCCAGCAAGATAAGGTTTGCAAAGCGGTCGAGGCCGAGATCATCCCTAATATTGCCCTTACCTTACATTACCTTGATGGCATTTATAACTACCTGATGAACTATAGATCAGTGGTCAGCTGGAGAAGTAATGCACTCAGTGAAGAGATTGCTAATGGAGACTATTTCGACAGCACCACTAAACAGTTGGCGCGTCCAATACAACTGGCTGAATGGAAAACGTTACCTCCTATTCCGCAAGTAAAAGAAATACTGTCTCAGTTTTATACTAATCCCAACAATCAGAAACTGTTTTTAGGAACAGAAGAATTCAAAGCATTCCAAAAAGAACAAAGACGACTGAAAGCCAGACAAGGGTTCATTGAGGCCATTAAAACTACGACAAAGCAGATTAAAAAAGAGAAATCTAAACTCATTAAAAAGCAGTTCAAAGAGCAGGGATTTGCAGTAACAAAGGATAATCAGGGCAATATCAGCTACGGAGAAGAATATTATCGAGAGCGCAAACAATACATTAGTCACCTTAAGGAACAAAAACTGGCCATTGAACAACATATTGGCATCCCTATTCCCTTTAAAGTAACGGCTTTGCAGTTGAGCCAGTTGCTTAAGGTATTTGATGAATTACCCATTGCTGAGCAACGGTACTGGAAAATGAGCCGCGCTTATGCTGAGAGCACTGCCATTCCAAAACTATTGGAAGACTTGACACTGACACAGGATTCGGAGCCTTCAGATCTGGCCGATGAGCACGAAAAACTGAGGGAACAACAAAGTAAATTTATTACTTGCCGCTGTTCAACGTGTACTGTTTGCGAAGCAACCCGTTATCTTTGTGAATGTCGAGATGGCTTGAACCGGAGACTTGCCATAAGAGAGAACAAACACAGAGATCACGTCCTGAAACAAAGAATTGCTAAAAGCGTTAAGGATTTTTATGCTAAAAATTTCTGTACAGAAGGCACTCCTGTGTTGGTCGAAGGTAAGCAAATAGCCATTCCCGCAGCACAGAGGCACAACCCAAATTACAGAAAACGCACAAAGTCCCCTGTTGATCCTGATAAAAGCACCCTCCCCCATCCAGCTAAAATCACTGTTTTTGAGCACATGCTCACGGATGGAAGCCAGTGTGAGAAAAAACACCGCTCAGAATTCGTGATTGATAAGGACCAGCGCAAGTTTATAACCGAAGTATTTCGTAAAAAAGTAAACTCTCCCGCAAAAAAACAACGACGTCACCGACATTCAGCACTACCTGCCGGGCAACTGAAATATAATAAAGTGCTCCAACAACTTTATAAACACCATGCTGACAATCCGGCCTCCCGAATAAGCACTACTAAAATCCTTGACTGGTTTGATAAAAACCCGGAACAGGCAGCTGCTGCTGTTAGCTATTTGCAGAAAAAGCCACAAGAGACAAGATCACTGTTTAAACCGGACACTCTGCAGTCTGCAACGCCTAAGTCATTTAAGGCAATTCCATGTCAGGAGGTCTATCACAATATTGAATCATTTAATAAACACCTTCATGACCTAGCAGCTGGAAAGGATAACAACTTCATTCCCCTGGATAAAAGGAAAATGAAGGGGTTATACCTCCATAAGACATTCTGCCTTGCCTGTCGGACTAATTTTGGTCAGAAGCGCGAGCTGCAAGCCCATTTAAAAGAGACGCATCAGGCAAACATGGACAAAACCTTTGAACGTATTCGAGCCATGGGACATGAGGCGACAGAAGAGCCGACTTCCACTGCGGTGATTGACTCTGTTAAAAACAGGGAGCTTCAAACCATTGAGCAAATGCCTTTCGATCAACGATCTGAAGCAATTGCGGCTGTTTTCGAGCATGAAAGTGTATAGATATAGAGATGCGATTTATCCAAATTGCAGGCTTAGATGCCAGAAGGGCATAATGTTCAACAGTAAGCATTATGCCCTTTTGAGAGATCAGCGAAATGAACGAGTTCGCCATTTCCCGGAGATCATCAGCAGGCAGGGGGTCACCAGCAGTGTTAACAGAGTGGCAAAGGTCAGCCCCCCTGCTATTGAGGTCGCCAGCTGATTCCACATCTGGGTGGAGGGTGCTCCAATCTCGATGGAATGATCAAACATATTGATGTTCATCGACAATACCATGGGCATCAGGCCCAATACGGTCGTGATGGTTGTCAGCATAACGGGCCTGAGACGCTGAGCGCCAGTTCTGAGAATCGCTTCTCGTACACTGTGCCCTTCTCTTTTAAGACTATTGAAAGTATCGATCAAAACAATATTGTTATTCACGACAATCCCCGCCAGGGCAATAATGCCGATGCCACACATAACGATGCCAAAGCTCTGACCGGTGATCATCAGTCCCAGGAAGACGCCACCGGTGGCCAATATCACGGCTGACATAATTAATGCAGCCTGATAGAAACTGTTGAACTGGGTGACCAGGATCATGGCCATGACAAACAGTGCGACGCTGAATGCTTGCATCAGGAATTGTCCGCTCTCTTTCTGGTCCTCTTCCTCGCCCTTAAAGTCAAAGCTGACACCATCGCCAAAATTGGCCGCTGCTAACGCTTGGGTCAGTAACGGAATTTGTTGTGAAAGCAGCTCTCCAGCAACCAGATCAGCTGAAAGAGTGATGCTTCGTTTACCGTCTATGCGCTTGATATTATCGAGCTTGCCAGTGACTTCTCGCTCTGTAAAGTTACTGATGGGCACCAGTCCGGAAGAAGTCATTAGACGAAGCTGGTCAATACTTTCCAGATGTCGTTCACTTTCAGGGTAACGGATGCGTATATCCACCTCATCGTCGGAATCATCAGGGCGATAGGACCCCACTGTTAATCCGGATGTCACCATTCTTACCATACTACCGGTTGTTGTAACGTCGGCTCCATATCGGGCAGCTTCAGCACGATCAATACTCAGACGCCACTCGTAACCGGGTGCTGGCCCTGAATCTTCAATATTGGTAAAAGAACCCAGATTCTCGAGCAGGTTTCTTGCCTTAGCTACTGCATTGTATAGAGTGTAAAGATTGTCGGCCCTGACAATCAGCTCCAGCGGCTTGCTGCCGGGAGGACCATCCTTGACACGTTCAACGGCTATGTCCAGCCCTGAGAATGCTGACAATCTTTGTTCAGCATACCGGGCTATGGTCAAGGTTGTGTCACGGTACTGCCAGTCTTCAAGATTGATTCTTAAGGTCCCTACAACCTGGTTATCTCCGGTTCTGGCATAGAGTGTCTCCATGCCAGGCAGATCCAGCAGGCGGGCTTCTATGTTTGCCATCAGGGCATCTTTTTCGTCAACGGAAAGGTTCCCTGAGTTCACTTTTACGGTAATGATAATGGCATCAGTATCTACATCAGGGAAGAATTCAACACCACGGGAAGTCTTGATAAAAAGAGTAAAAATCAGCGCTACCGTGATGCAGGTAAAAAGTAACACCTTGCCAGGGTTGTCTATCGCGCGGGCTAAAACTGAAACATATCGTCCGGTGAATCCGGTGGTCTGATCAAATTCGCCTGACTCAACAGCCTGCATGGATGCTTTTTCTCCAGCCCCCAGTGAGCGGGGTTTGCCAATCATGGCACCCAGCGTCGGGATGAAAATCAGGGCCATGATCAGTGAAGAAGCCAGTGTTGCAATCAGAGTCAGGGGCAAGTACTTCATAAACTCCCCCATCATTCCCGGCCAGAACATCAGTGGAAAGAATGCTGCCAGTGTTGTGGCTGTGGAGGCGGTGATGGGCCAGGCCATTTTGCGAGAGGCTTCGAGATAGGCCTGTTGGCGATGAATCCCCTCCCCCATTCTCCTGTCTGCATATTCTGTGACAACAATAGCGCCATCAACCAGCATACCTACCGCCATAATCAGCGAGAAAAGCACGACCATATTAATGGTCAGACCCATAATCTCCAGAATCAGAATGCCCGACAGGAATGAACCGGGTATTGCGATGCCCACCAGAAAGGCACTGCGAGCCCCCAGGGCACCAATAATAATGATAACAACGAGAATCACTGCAGACAGGACGTTGTTCTGCAAGTCAGTCAGCATCCTTTTTATTTCTTCGGACTGATCACCCACGTAATCCACTTTCAACGTCTCGGGTCCGGCTGCAATACCATGATTGATGATAGTTTTTGCCACTTCAATGGCTTCGATAATGTTCTCACCGGGGCGCTTTTTTATTTCCAGGGCAATACTGTTTTCGCCGTTCAGGCGGGCATAGCCTCCGCCCTCTTTAAACGTACTCAGGACGGTAGCGACATCTGCAAAGGTCACTACCCGGTTCTCTTCTACTTTTACTGGTTGGGAAAGAATATCTGCCGGGGTTTTGTAAACGGCAGGGACTTTAACAGAGTAACTACCCTGGCCGGTATCCATGCTGCCAGCAGCGACCAGCTGATTATTCTGAGAAACCAGGTTAATGACATCGGCAGGCACCAGACCATAACTTTCCAGCTTCATAGGGTCGATAATAACGTCTACGACTTCTTCCCTGTCACCAGCGATATCTACTTCCAGAATCGCCTTGCGGGCTTCCAACTCATCCTTCAGGGCTCGGGCAATCTTTACCATGGTTCTTTCAGGAAGATGGCCCGAGAGAATAGCAGTCATCACAGGGTTTACGCTGGCCATGGTAATTTGTTCAATGACGGGCTCATCGGTTCCATCTGGCAGCTTGCTTTTTGCCAGGTTCACCTTGTCGCGGACATCGGCAAGCGCTTTATCAAGCTCCATACCAGCCTCAAACTCAAGTGTGACAGAGGCATGAGATTGTGAAGCCGTTGCAGAGAGTTCCTTGACGCCTTCAAGTCCCTGGAGCTCTTTTTCCAGAGGCAGAATCAGTAATCTTTCTGAATCTTCCGGTGAAATGCCTTCGTAGCTGACGGAAACATATACGAAGGGAATTGGAATATCAGGCGAAGATTCTCTGGGAATCGTCAGGTAGGAGACCATCCCCGAAATAAGAATCAGAATAAACATCATCAGAACTGTACGACTGCGATCCAGCGACAGGCCAATCAGGCTGCTCATGGTGTATCCCCTGCAAGCTTGTCTCCTTTAGCCGCAAGAGCCTGCTCCAGTTCAACCATCACCCGGTCCCCTTCCCTGACAAAACCCTGTCCTCTGGTGATGAGTCTGGCACTGGCAGGAATACCGCCAAGCCAGATACCGCTGGCTTCAGATTTGACAATATCAACGGCAGTGAAGTGCACCTGATCCTGTTCATCCACCCATTTGATGCCGGGGTTACCGGTCTCATCCAGACTTAATAAGGCCGGTGAAGCCTTGATGGCTTCAACTTGTTCCAGTTGAAGTTCAGCCTCAACACTCAAACCGGCCGGTGTCTCCATAGCTGCATTGGGCAGACTGAGTTCTACCTTAAAGGTTCGGGTGCCCGATTCCGCCAGACGGGCAATGTTGCGAACTTTTGCAGAGACTGTTTCACCGGAAGCAAAACGAATATCCGCGCTATCACCCAGGGTAACTGCAGCAATATGTGACTGGGGAACATCAACGGCAACCACCAGAGGATCAAGATCGAGTATCTCGGCGACGGGTTTCCCTGTTTCAATATAATCACCCTGCTCAACAAACCGGTCATTCAGAATGCCGGTTACCGGAGCACGGATTCGGGTGTTATCGAAATCAATTTCAAGCGTTGCAAGAGCTGATCGCGCTTCGCTCAGGTCCACTTCCAGTCGTGGCAAATCATTCTCAGCAATCAGGTTTTTACTTTTCAGTGACAGTGCTGATTCATAGTCCAGCTCAGCTTTTCGGACTCTGGCTTTGGCAGTGGCAATCTGGGCCGGTAATGCCCCCTCTTTCAAAGTGACGATAGCTTCTCCACTTTTCATGAGCTGCCCTTTCTGGCCGGTTGCGACTAGCACTCTGGCAGAGATTTCTGCACTGATCGTCACGATCCTGTCGGGCTGGGTTTCGCCAAATAAGCTAAGCGTACGATGAATGGATTCAACAGGAAAAACTTTGGCTGAGACTCTGGTCAGTGGTAATTCAGCAACAGGCCTGTTTTTCGCCACAGATGAGGATCTACCGGTATCGGACATGGAAGTCACATCTGCGGTCAGCAGATAGATTCCTAAAAGCCCAGCCATTCCTCCAGCAAGGATCCAGGATCGATTAATGTCAGGCATAGAGTGTTCGCAATGTGTCGTGATGGTTCCTGAGATGTCGTACGACCTTGTACGATTCTTTAAAGGAAACTATATAAAAGCTGACCATTGAGCAGCAAGCAAAGGCTGATATATTTGCACTTCTCTGACCTTTGGCCCTGATTCTTCAGCTTATAACCCTGGAGCTTTTCGGCTATGATGCAGCTGATACCACCCAAGGAAGCCGTTTCAAGGTTATGAAAGTCATTACATTCAATGTCAATGGAATCCGTGTTCGTCTGCATCAACTCAAGGCACTGATCGAAAAGCATCAGCCGGAGGTCATTGGACTGCAGGAGATCAAAGTCACTGATGAAGATTTCCCGGTCGAGGCCATTGAAGCCCTGGGTTATCATGTTGAGTATTTTGGACAGAAAACACACTATGGTGTTGCCTTAATGAGCCGTAAAAAGCCTGTCCGGGTTGAGAAAGGTTTCAAAACCGATGGCCCTGACGCCCAAAGGCGTCTTATCACCGGAGAATACCAGACCGACAGTGGCCAATCCTTTACCGTCATTAATGGTTATTTCCCTCAGGGCGAGAGCCGTGATCACCCTACCAAGTTTCCAGCCAAGCAGGCTTTTTATCAGGATCTGATGAGCACTCTGGAAAAAGAGTATTCACCGGGTCAACCTCTGCTGGTTATGGGCGACTTTAATATCTCCCACACGGATACTGACATTGGTATCGGTCCCGATAATGCAAAGCGCTGGCTAAGGACTGGAAAATGCAGTTTCCTGCCGGAAGAAAGAGAGTGGTTTGATCGTCTTCTGGCCTGGGGCTTCAATGATTGCTTTCGTGTGTGCCCTGAAAAGAACAGCGAAGAACTTTACAGCTGGTTTGACTACCGCAGTCGTGGATTTGATCGTGAGCCCAAACGAGGTCTTCGAATAGATGGTGTTATCGCAACGGACTCTTTGATGACGCACTGCAAAGCAACGGGCATTGATTACGATATTCGTGGTCTTGAGAAGCCTTCAGATCATGCTCCTCTCTGGGTAGAATTCGACGTTTGATTGTTATCTGATGCAAAATAGCCTCTTATATCAAGAGGCTAGAGTATTTTTATAATGCTCTTTGAGACTATTCGATAATCTCAACGGTGTCGCCCAATCGGATAATGCCTTCTGATTCATGGATCAGGTTTTGTCCAAAAATGACGCCCATCTCCGTTCTTCTGTAACCTGACAATGTCAATAGCGGATCTTTTCCTGTCTTGGCGCCTGTTGCCGGATCAACCGTTGTCATGACACATCGACTGCAAGGCTTGGCGACACGGAAAACCACCTCACCTATTTTGATTCTTTTCCAACGATCTTCTGCATAAGCCTCGTTGCCCTGAACGACAATATTGGGTCTGAAACGGTCCATGGTGACCGGAGTATCAAGGCGGCTGTTAAGCTCCTGCAATGAAGCTTCTGTGGTCAGAAGAAAAGGGAAACCATCAGCAAAAGCCGTGCAGTCGCCCTCATTGGCAAAACGAAGATCCACCTGACGATGCACCTGATTTGAGAACTTAACCATTCTGCATGGCAAGCCAAGACATTCCGTGAGCCATCGGGATGCGGCATCGCCCGCATCAAGCGCCTGCATTTCATCTTTCCAAACCACAACAGGCTTTTGCGAGGCTGCAGACGCTTGCTCCGGGTCTTTAATGATGAGATCAGACATGCCCGGTGCAGACAGGTTCAATCCACCTTCGTCTGGAATGGCAGCAATCAATGCCATTTTTGGATAATGGCGCTGGGTCATAAATTTGCCATCGGGCTCGACGACCAGCCAGCGTCGATCATTAATAAATCCCATAGGATCAATAACAGCCTGATCGACTGAAATCTTCTTGAGTGACTTCACCGGGTGAATGGCAAGATGGGACACAGTCAGGGCAGAATGAGTCATTAAAGTCTCACTATGAATTTAAAGATTGAGCGCATAGCCCGATTGCCATGCCCACCTTATTTTGGAGAGAATGTACCAGATTTTTACCTGTAACTTCGAGGTTTTATGAACCCTAATCTGGTGGACATCGGTGTGAACCTCACCGATAAGCAATTTTCAGAGGATCGGGATGAAGTCGTGGCGCGTGCCGTTAAAGCAGGCGTGAATACGATGGTTCTTACAGGAACCTCTGTTGTTGAGTCTCAGCAGGCATTGGAACTGGCCGAAAAGTATTCCGATTACTGCTACTCAACGGCCGGTATTCATCCGCACGATGCAAAAAATGCCACAGAGTCCTGTTACAAAGTCCTGAAAGAGCTGTTTCAGGCACCGCCAGTAGTTGCTGCGGGTGAAATGGGTCTGGACTTTAATCGGGATTTTTCACCCAGACCGATTCAGGAAACCGTTTTTCAGCAACAGTTACAGCTGGCCGTTGAAGCAGGTCTTCCTGCTTTCTGCCATGAACGCGATGCAGCTGAGCGTTTTACAGCCATTGCCAGAGAGTTCAGAGATCATCTTGATGGGCTGGTTGTGCATTGTTTTACAGCCGACAAAAAAGCGCTCTATCAATACCTTGATCTGGATCTGCACATTGGCATAACCGGCTGGGTTTGTGATGAAAGGCGTGGTACGCACCTGCATTCATTACTGAAAGAGATTCCGGCAAATCGCCTGATGATAGAAACTGATGCCCCCTGGCTTCTGCCCAGAAGCATGGACAAAAAACCAAAGAGCAGGAGGAATGAGCCTGCCTTTTTGTCCTGGGTAGTGAAAACCATTGCCGAGCAAACGGGAAAAACCTATGAACAAGTGGCCAGAGAGACATCAGAAACGGCCAGTAGCTTTTTCGGACTGGTGAAGCGGTAACTATACATTTGCCTTCCCGCGCAGAGTGGTTGGAGTTTTGCGACAACCTCTTCAGGGCGGGTTTCCTTGACCGGATTTCCTTTTTTTAGCCAGGGAAGCGACATCAACTGCACTTGAATATCGCCGATATCTTTCTACAATTCGTTGTACAATGTATAGCAATGTAATACATATTTGACTTATAGAGAGTAAAACATGAAGCAGGAAATGCTCAGTGCCCGTATCGATCACGATACCAAGGCCGCCTTTACTAATATCTGCGAAGCTGTTGGTTTAAGTACTTCTCAGGCTATTAATCTCTTTGCCAAAGCGGTAATCAATCACGGTGGAATCCCCTTTGAACTGCGAGTTCAGAAGCCCAACAAAACCTCGGTGGCTGCAATGAAAGAACTGTATGAAGGCAAAGGTCAAAGCGCCGAATCCGTCAGTGTTTTAATGAATGAGCTGACTGATGGCAAGGTAAATGATGTATAGCCTGGAATATTCCAATCAGTTTAAGAAGGACTTTAAAAAGATCACCAAACTGGCCATTGCAGATATTATTGCCGTAGGTGATGTTATTGGTACTTTACAGCGAGGCCAAACGCTGGATGCCCGCCATATGGATCATGCATTGGTTGGCGACTGGCTCGGCTTCCGGGACTGCCATATCAAACCCGATTTGGTATTGATCTACCGCATCCACGATAGAAAACTGCAATTGGCTCGCATTGGTTCTCACAGTGACTTATTTTAGCAAGTCAGTCATTCCCGTAGCCGGTTTCAATATAATTGATGGGTTACCTCCAGGAACGAGTGGGCTCTATGAATATCAAGGCTTGGGTGCACTAGCTTTTTCAATTTGGATCCAGATGAACAATGACGTCGGCATTGGGAAGGAACGCCATAATGGCATCTTCCGCAGCCTGACCAATGTCATGAGCCTCGTGCAAGCTCTGATCACCATCAAGGTCGATGTGCATCTGGATAAAGGGAACCCGACCAGAAATACGGGTTCTCATCTCATGGATGCCAAGAACCCCTTCAATAGCCAGCACAATGCGTTCAATGTCCTGAACCTGCTGCTCTGGCAATGAATGGTCCATAAGCTGCTGAACCGCATCCCACGCCATTTTGCCAACACTGACCAGCATATAAATCGAAATCAGGAGAGCAAATCCCGGATCAAGATAGAAGTAACCCTGACTGGCACCATAGAGCGCAATAATAACAGAGGCATTGGTGAGCAGGTCGACCCGGTAATGTGCGGAATCTGCAGCAATGGCAGCAGATCCGGTCTTCTTCACAACATAGTTTTGTATAGACAGAAGTATGAGAGTCACCACGATCGAGAAAAGCATGACGGTCATGCCCACTGTTTCATTGTCAACGCTGCCTTCCTCTCCTAACAGCTGGTCAGTTGCGCTGAGAAACAAAATAATGGCCGAGCCAGAAATAAAAGCAGATTGAGCCAGAACAGCCAGATACTCAGCTTTGCCATGGCCAAATCGATGCTCTTTATCGGCAGGTTCGAGGGAAATTTTGACTGCCACGAGTGTGATCACCGAGGCAACCACATCCATGACAGAATCCAGCAGTGTTGCCAGAACACTCAGAGAACCGGTCATAAACCAGGCGGCAATTTTAACGAATAAGAGGATGGCGGCAGTTGTGACTGAGGCCATTGAAGCGAGCTTCATTAACTTTTCATGGCTGTCAGAGATTTTTTTAAAGGCTGTAGACATACGATCCATCAATGTTGTGTAAACTGTTTCCCTAGTTTCAGAATACTGAATCTGTAATAAAAATCCTAGGAGCCTGACTAAGAAGCCATCAACTCCGGGATGAATGCTCAGTCAGGTGGTTATAGATCCATTCTCCGAGCTCTTCCATTTCAAACGGCCAGCCTATCTCGTCGCCCTCTTCGGTAGCGATCACCGGGATTCGGACACCATATCGTTCAATCAAATCGTCAGATACGCTGATTTCAACCGCCGACCAACAGAATTGACTATGAAGTTGGGGATGTTGGCCGAGAATTATAAGGAACTCTTCAACATGATCACACAGATGGCAACCAGATGTGGTATAGAAAGATAAGTGCAGCACAAGTTTTCCTGAACAGCGGGAGGCTAAGTCGGATACAATTGTAACCGTTCATTTAGCTCACCCCAAAATTTTGCTAGAGAGCTGTATTTTCACTGTAAAAAGAATAACCAGGCCCTATAAACGATGGACTTTACTTTTTTCAATCAATTGATGTTAATTCTGGCTCTCTCCGTGGGAGCCATTGCTCTGTTTCATCGCCTGAATCTGCCCGAAAGCCTTGGCTATCTGGCGGTGGGTATCGTGCTTGGCCCCACCGCTACCGGCTTGATCGATCATAGCTTTGATATCAGCTTGCTGGCAGAAATTGGCGTGGTCTTCCTGCTGTTTACTCTTGGTCTGGAGTTTTCGCTTAAACGAATTAAGTCCATGAAGCGGGAAGTGTTTGGGCTTGGGGGCGGGCAGGTCCTCTTGTGTGGGGCAGGAATCTTTGCGGTTTTGCTGGTGGTTGGAACATCAGTAAAAGAAGCTTTGATCGTCGCAGCAGCTCTTGCTTTATCTTCTACTGCGATTGTTTCCAAAGAGTTGACCCAGAGCAATGAAATTCGCAGTCGTCAGGGCCAGATGGCGATTGGTGTGCTGCTGTTCCAGGACATTGCCGCAGTTCTGTTCCTGATTCTGGTTCCAGCCCTGGCGGGGGCGGGAGACAAATCAGTCTTCACCACCATTAGCATGGCTCTGGCCAAGGGCCTGCTTTTTGTCCTTCTCATGATGGCCGTTGGTAAATGGATTTTGCCCAGAGTCTTCAACGAAGTCGCGAGGGCCCGCTCTGAAGAGTTATTTGTATTAACCGCTCTCATGGTTGCTCTGATGGCGGCCTGGTTAACCCATGTTCTGGGTTTGTCCATGGCTCTGGGTGGTTTTATTGCTGGCATGATGATGGGTGAGAGTAACTATAAGCATCAGGTGGAAGCGGATATCCGACCTTTCCGGGATATTTTACTGGGACTGTTCTTTGTCTCCGTCGGGCTGATGCTGGATCTGAATATCCTGCTGAATTTCTGGCCAGCGATTATCCTGGGTACAGTGGGTCTGGTCATCTTCAAACTGGGTATCATTACGCTACTGGCAAGGGTGCTCAGAGAGAAAAAAAGCACTTCACTCAAAACCGGTCTGGCTCTGGCTCAGGGGGGGGAATTCTGTTTTGCCCTCATTGCTCTGGCTACTCAATATGGCCAAACGGAGGGAGAAAGAGCTTCCGTGGTGCTGGCCATCACTATTCTATCCATGATTCTGGCGCCATTGCTCATCAGAAACAGCAGCAAAATTGTCAATCTTTTATATAAGA
The DNA here is from genome assembly GCF_049310145.1 of Endozoicomonas sp. ALD068. Taxonomy (NCBI): domain Bacteria; kingdom Pseudomonadati; phylum Pseudomonadota; class Gammaproteobacteria; order Oceanospirillales; family Endozoicomonadaceae; genus Endozoicomonas; species Endozoicomonas sp. ALD068. The sequence goes on along the minus strand of NZ_JBLYNU010000004.1, from coordinate 1,976,873 downwards.
AACAGGAGGCTATACAGTCCCAAATTGATCAGGGCGATATTGAGCAGCAGGTCTCCCACATCAGACAGCATACCCTCATTTGCGGCTACGGCCGTGTGGGACAGACAATAAGCCGATTCCTGGGGCAGGAAAAGCTGGCCTTTGTAGCAGTAGATAATGACCCCTTACATGTTCATGAAGCCGGACTTGCAGGCGAACCTGTCTTTTATGGAGACTCGCGTCGTTTGGAGCTTCTGGAGTCAGTTGGTTTGAAACGCGCCAGGCAAGTCATTGTCTGTATCGATCGCAGTGAAAATGCCCTGGAGATTGTCAAAACAATTCGTTCCCATTATCAGGATATTCCCATTCTGGTCAGAACCCAGGATGACAGTCTAACAGACTCACTCAAAAAGGCCGGTGCCACAGCCGTTATTCCTGAAGTGCTCGAATCCAGTTTGTTGATCGTCAAGCATGTTCTGTTAATGCTGGGCATAGATCGTAATCAGGTCAGAGACAAGATCCATAAAGCCAGAGAACAACAATACGATATTCTCAATGGTTACTATCCCGGCTATGAAGATGTTATGGGAGACAGCGAGGAAACTTCTTTACGGCATGCTGTTAACGTTTGCCGGGGTAATACCTGTGAAGGATTGAATCCCCGTGATTTACCGCTTGAAGACGATGTTTCTGTTGTTGAAGTAAAACGGGACGGCCAAAGTCTGGATCCGGAAGAAGTGGATGCCCTCGAACAAGACGATATTGTTATTCTGACCGGGCCTCTTGCACCTATGCAGCAATCTGAAAAGAACCTTATCTGATATTTTGGCAGTCCTGAAATACGGGCTGCCACATTCTCAAAACCCTTCCGAAACATTTAGCTTTTTTCAGTGTGAGATAACTGCCTGAGATAACAGTCACCATTTATATAATAAAAAGAACTCCATTCATTTCAATATGATACAAGAATAACCTAATAATTATTCAAACAGACACTATAATGAATTTTCGAAAGGACTTCTGTGTAAAACAGGGCGTTAACAAAAACTTTTATAATATTAAAATAGGTGAATACTATGGTCATTCGATCGATTCGGCTGTCCCTCAGTTCGTGTTTTTTGCTGATGTTGATTCTGACCATAAAGCCCTTAAACAGTCACGCCATCTTTCTTGAATTTTACTTGCCACCCTACTTCTCCGGCATGGAAGGACATCCGATTGTTTCCAGAGAAGAACTTCCTCAGAATACTACCCTGATCCAGCAGCAAGAACCTTTTTTCTGCAATGACTACGAGACTAATTTTAATTATTTTAACAGTCTTCCATCCGCCTCATTAATCAAGTTTGGTGGTTTCGCATTGTTGGGATCAGCTTTTACCAATTCAATAGCAGGCGGAGTTGATCCTCATAATTACTGGCACAAGCCTGTTTTTCTGTTGAATCTGGTCACCATTCTTTCCTGGTCCATCCCTCAGACCAGCTTCACCAACGAATACGCTCTACCTGTTGCAGAATACCGCGAAGTCGAAAAGGTGTTAGACCAAATAAAAACGACAGAAAGCAACGAGACTCAGCGTTATAAGGAAGAACCTTCAGCCGGTTACGTCCTGACGGGCCTTTCATTTGTTGGCCTTAATTTATTCGCTGAATTTTATAATGCCAACAATCCATCTCCGGGACCCGGAGTGAATATGCTGGAAAATTTCGCCATCGGAGCTAAATCCATTGGTGTCACCAGCAATATGGCATCAGCCCTGAGAACTCACTTAAAAAATATCTACCTGAGTAAAGGCTTTACAAGTTACGAAGCGACTGCGGCAGCATCAAGAGATGTAACAACCATCTACGTTGTCCTTCTGGCTGGGGTGGTAAACACGGGTCTGCTCAACTCAGCAGCCATGGAAGGTATAAACGCCAAAGATATTGAGCAGTATTCATTGGCGATGGCTCGTTATGTCGGTCGAAAATACTACCACGTATCCCTATCGGGCGGCCTGATGATCAGTGCCGCTTATGAAACCATTGGCTCTCTTGAGAATTACTGTATGGCAAACTTTGATCATGTTTTACCTCATGCCCACTATGGGGAGTCAGAAAAACTGGTTTTATGTAAAGGGTTAGCTTCTGTTTCTATGGCCAGCATGAGCGGTCTGGCCTTATTGAAATTATCCAGTGGTTTGCCCTGGGTCTATCTTGTGAATGCTCTAGAAGCAGCGGGTCTGGTCAACACTGAAATGGCGATCACTCTGGGTCGAAACCTGTTCGATCATCCGATTGCTAAAGATACGGCAGGGCTCGCCATGGGAGGCGCTATTACGGCAGGTTCGCTTTACCTCAACCTCCGATACTTCCCCGGATCGATGATGATGTACATACTCCAGGGCTCCGGGTTAATCATGATCTACGAAACGGGCTCTGCACTGGTAAGTCATTCTTATCCGACTGCAGGAAAGGTACTGGCACTTGGTCATACCGTGATGGGAAATTATGACTATGCCTGTAAGCCAAGACCTTAAGGTCTCAGTTATCAAACCCCTCAAGCTTTCAGGTGTTTTTATTATTAAAGGATGCTCTATGCAATTAATGCTCAAACAGTTAATTTTTTTGGTTTTATCTGCTTGCTTCACTTCTCTCTGTGTTGGCCAAACAAACTCGAAGTTGCGTGATCCTCATACTGCTCCGGCTCCGGGTTTTGAAACGGGAATCGATGTACATGCTGCCTGGTTTCAGCAGCACTTTGGTGTTGATGCTATACAAGAGCAGGAGTCCGTAGAATTTATCATAACTGAGTTACCGGATATGTATTCGGAAGAGGCAAGAGAATATCTCGAGGTGACATTACCTGGCTTGTTAAAGGCAAGAAGTCTGGATCACGAAATTCGGGCACCCTGTAATCAGCAGAGACTCAAGTGTGATGTTGAGATTTACCTTTTCAATCAACAGGAAACTTCAAAGCAGCTGACAGAGATTGTGCGCTTTACGGTACTTACGCAGATAAAGCCAGCCGAAGCATCCTCAGGCTCTGATCATTCATCATTAGAAAAAGATGCCCAGTTACATTGTACTGCGAAAATGGATTGTCCTACCGCTACTGATTCGGAAACAAAAACGGCTTTATTTCAGGAGTCAGATCTGCCTGAACTTGGTACGGACTGGCTGGAAAAAGTCCATGTTTATCAAAATAAGGAGAATGGAGACAGTCTGGTCATAAGGAATAACATTGTTTATTACACCGGTAAATCACTGACTGTTCTTCTCAAACTTTTCAATTCCCTGCTCTTCAGCTCGGGACCTGTTGATACCAGTGACGGATATTATGGACATTTCGCCAACGCTCAAATACTGGCAGAAGCTCTGGCATTGGGGGATATAATACCGCTTTTGATCAGAGATCATAATTGGTCTTACATCACACCTCAGATAGATGCCAGCGGTTACACTTTGTCTCTTGCTATTTTTTGCACCTATTTACATTATCGGGATAATCTGGGCCTGGTTCTAAACAAGAAAGAGATGTCTGAGTCTGATGTGCGGATATTCTATACGTGGAAGCTGTTTGCGAATATTGCGACCAAAGCGATTAATGAGGTTGCTGAGAAGAAAATATTTGCCAAAGAGACCGATAGCGAGATTAATAAAATGAAATCCTCGCTGTTCACCAGTTTAGTTACAGCCCTTCCCTATGGAACAAAGTTAATGGTCACTGCCTTTACGGGTAATACCTATGCCAATAATATATTGAAGGCGGTACCGGCAGATCACTTCCTCTCCTGCTCGATCAGTGTCAATGGTGCCTGCATTCAACTGTTCTTCCATCGTATTCTGGGTGAAGCTGATATAACCATTGTTCCTGCCACCAGTCTGGAACCGGCCAAAAAAGTGACATCTGGCCTTTCCTATATCCCGTCAGCCATAACACAGGCTGCCATAGGAAAAGCGTTTAATAGCCTTGGAATGACTGTATGCGGTGGACATTACATAAAAGGAGCCGGGTATGCATTGGTTGATGGTGCCGATAAATATCTGGTGGCTCAGGGGGCCAGTGACTTTACCCGCTATTCAGCGTTAATGGCTGGCTCTCTTTTTATGAGTTACAGCAACTACTCATTCAGTAAGACATTTGCGAGCGGATTCACCAATCGCTATGCAAAATATCTCATGATTTGGGCGACTACAACTTTTATGACATTGTCTGAACTCTACTTTCACACGTCTACCTTGAGGTGATTTTTAAGATTATCACGCTTTGTTAATTTTTCTCCTGTCATATCACTTGCGACTTCATCACTGGCATGTAATAAATGAGACGAACTCACGAAACGGGGAATTATCATGGCAAAGGGCACTGGCTTCCTGTCAACGCTGCAGAGCGCCTTAGCGTCTGCGTTTGGTGTGCAGAGTGAAAAAAACAGGGCGCGTGATTTTTCGCAGGGACGTCCGGCGCACTTCATCATCGCCGGTATTGTGGGAACGCTTGTTTTTATTCTGATCCTGGTAATGTTGGTGAAACTGGTGCTCAGTCAGTCTGGGTAGCTTATTGATGGCTGACCCAGTATACAGCAGTAACAACAATCAGCATTACTATCGAAACAGCTGCAATGGCATCAACAGTACTGTCTTTCATGGGCTTTCCCTGAGACATTTCTCATTCCCTCAATCAGTTATTCGATGGTGCTCCTCCAAGCTAGCTGATTATCGCTTTTCGGGCAACTGCTCAATGATCCTTTTCCGCGCCATAAGTCTTGATTGAAAAGTTTATCTGGAATAATGTGTTTGTGGCACTTAAGCAAAGCGACCTATTCAGTCTCCGGAATACATGGATTTCTTCGGATATGCAGTTTTCATCTAGTTATATAAAAAAATTTTTTATTACTAAATACAAAAATACTGTTATCTTGTCTACTCTCGGTCGTAGCTGGAATCTGCATCGAGCCTGAAACAGATTTCCAGAAGCCTGATAAGTACTCAGCCATACGGAATCGAATATTTCTGGCTTATTGGGCAGGTGCTCTGCAAGGCGCAACGACGGGAACATAGCAAGCTATGTGACCAGAGTTGCAACGCAGTCAGAGTGCCTGAACAATAAGTCAGAAAATATGATTTCGTATGGTTGAGTACTTATAGTCAGGCCTCTGGATAGCTCGCCAACCCATTTAGAAAAATTATTCCCATGTATAAATACGATGAGTACGATCAACGCATCGTCGACGAAAGAGTGAGTCAGTTCAGAGAGCAGACTCGACGTTACCTCGCCGGTGAGATCGCAGAGGACGAGTTTTTACCCCTGCGTCTGCAGAATGGCCTCTATATTCAGCGTTTTGCTCCCATGCTGCGGATCGCAATCCCGTACGGCATGTTGAATACCCGCCAGGTTAGAAGACTTTCTGAAATTTCGCGCAAATATGATAAGGGCTATGTGCACTTCACTACCCGCCAGAACGTACAGTTGAACTGGCCTCTGCTTGAGCAGGTTCCTGATATCCTGGCTGATCTTGCGGAAGTTGAGATGCATGCTGTGCAGACCAGTGGTGCCTGCATTCGTAACACGACGACTGATCAGTTTGCCGGTATTGCACGAGATGAAATTGTAGACCCAAGACCCTGGTCTGAAATCATCCGTCAATGGTCAACATTCCACCCGGAATTTGCCTTTTTGCCCCGTAAATTCAAAATCGCCGTTTGTGGTTCTGAAGAAGATCGTGCAGCTACCATGGTTCATGACATTGGCGTCCATGCCTTTCGAAATGAGAGCGGCAATGTGCGATTCAAGATACTGGCCGGTGGTGGACTGGGACGAACTCCCATGGTCGCCAGTGTCATCAGAGAGTCCATAGAGCCTGAACATTTATTGACCTATCTGGATGCCATTCTGAGGGTTTACAACCGCTATGGCCGTCGTGACAACAAATACAAGGCGCGCATCAAGATTCTTGTAAAAGCCATGACACCTGAAGTGTTCACAGAGAAAGTGGAATCAGAATGGGAGCAGATCAAAGATTCCGCATCCCTTCTGCCTGAAGCTGAGATAAAGCGTGTCAGCCAGCACTTTGTTGATCCAGAATACAAGGGACTGGTGGATCAGGACTTTAATGATCTGGCTTTGAAAGCGCCGACAGGTTTCCATTCCTGGCTGAAACAGAATGTGTTTCCCCATAAGAAACCAGGTTACTGTGCCGTCACCCTGACTTTGAAAGCTACCGGGGATGCTCCTGGTGATGTATCTGCAGAACAGCTGGATGTTATTGCTGATCTTGCCGATCATTACAGCCTGGGAGAGCTCAGAGTTAGCCACGAGCAGAATCTGATATTCGCTGACGTGGAACAAACGGCACTGATTGAACTTTGGGAAAAATTGTCAGCTGTTGGCTTGGGGACGGCCAATCGTGGCCTGTTAACCGATGTGATCTGCTGCCCGGGTGGTGATTTCTGTGCACTGGCCAATGCTCGATCTATTCCTCTGGCAGAGGAAATTCAGCGCAAGTTCGACGATATTGACTATCTGCATGACGTCGGTGAGCTGGACCTGAACATTTCAGGTTGCATGAATGCCTGTGCCCATCACCATGTGGGTCATATAGGTATTCTGGGTGTCGACAGAAAAGGCATTGAATATTATCAGGTTCAGGTCGGTGGCTCTGCTTCAAAAGAAGCTGCCCTGGGCAAGATTATTGGACCTTCATTCAAGCGTGAAGAAATTCCTGACGTGCTGGAGAAGATCCTCAGTGTTTACATAGAGCAGCGTCATGAAGATGAACTGTTTATCGATACCTGCCAGCGCATTGGCATAACCCCTTTCAAGGAGCGTGTGTATGCCCAGGCTGCTTAAAAATAGCGAAGTTTTTGAGGATGATTACCGGATTCTGGATTCAGAATCTGCAGATCAGGTATTTGCAGGGACACTGCTGATTCCAGCTAAGGAACTCGATCAATATAAGAAACTGCTTGAACAAAAGCAGCAACCAACCGGCTTGTTCCTTGATAGTGATGACGAAGTTGAAAATTATGCTGACATACTGTCCAGCTTCGACCTGATTACCATTAATTTTCCCAAGTTTATTGATGGTAGAGGCTACTCCCTGTGCCGCATCCTCAGGGACCGTTATCATTACAAAGGAGATATCAGAGCCGTGGGTGACGTGCTTATCGATCAGATTTTCATGTTGCAGCGGTGTGGCTTTTCAAGTTATTACCTCAGAGAAGACCAGAAAGCAGAAGATGCTATCAAGGCATTGGACACTTTTACCCTAAGGTATCAGGGAAGCACTGATGATCCTGAACCTCTCTACAGAAAAAGACAGGCATCTTAGAAGAGCCAGATCCAACTTGTTAAGGGCTGCTGTCAGCGGCCCTACCCTTCTCTTGTTTACCGGACTCACAGCCTTGGGTATATACTTGGCCTTTTAGCTTCAAGCAAAATGCGGGCTGGAATAGCCCTTTTATAAACAATCATTTATCTGGCGAGTCTAATGGAAAGTGGTTCCCTGCTCTTCTCTTTCTTCCTTATCTTCAGTGGTGCTGCAATACTCGCTACTGCTGCGCTGTTTACCCGTCAACCTCTCCTGGTCGCCTACATCGTACTGGGTGCCTTTCTGGGCCCCTATGGCATGGAAATGGTTACGGATACCGGGCTTTTAAATGATATTGCCCACGTCGGAATTATATTCCTGCTGTTTTTGCTCGGACTGGATATGCAGCCCGCTCACCTTGGTCATCTGCTCAAGAAAACAGCTACGGTAGGATTAATCAGTTCGATCATATTTGCACTAACCGGTTATGGACTGGGACTGGCATTTGGTTTCAGCCAAAAAGAAGCCGTCATAACCGGTGCGACAATGATGTTCTCCAGTACCATTATTGGTATCAAATTATTGCCAACCACGGTACTGCATCACAAACATACCGGCGAAATTCTTGTCAGTCTGCTGCTTTTGCAGGATCTGCTGGCGATTCTGGTTCTCCTGCTGCTGTACAACTTTGATGGTGGATTTGCCAACAGTAAAATGGATGTTCTGATGGCTCTCGCCGCACTTCCTATGATCATAGCTGCGGCTTTTTTGGCTGTTCGTTATGCTCTGCTGCCATTGATGGCACGCTTCGACCGGTTTCATGAATACATGTTCCTCTTAGCCATTGGCTGGTGTCTTGGCTTCGCTGAACTGGCCCATGCCTTGAATCTTTCCTATGAAATTGGTGCCTTTATTGCCGGGGTCAGCATTGCTACCAGCCCGATTTCTCAGTACATAGCCATTAATCTCAAGCCTTTGCGGGATTTTTTCCTGGTTCTGTTCTTCTTCTCAATCGGTGCCAGCTTTAACCTCAATTTGTTCGGAGAAGTGTGGCTGCCTGCGGTTATCATGACCGTTATTTGTCTGCTTCTGAAACCTGCCACATTTGGTATCTTACTGAGTGCCAATGAGAACAAATCAACGGCATGGGAAGTCGGTTTCAGATTGGGCCAGACCAGTGAGTTTTCTATTCTGATTGCAGTACTGGCAGCGGGACAGATGTTGATGGGAGAGATCGCAGCTCACGTCGTCCAGGCAACTGCCATATTAACATTGATCATCTCTTCCTACGTGGTGGTGTTTAACTATGAATCACCCATAGCGGTATCGGAAAAGCTGAGAAGAGACTAAACCGCACAATACGGGGTTCTCCCATCCAGATAACACTACAACTCGTTCCCATGCTCTGAGGTCGTCATTCCCGCGAAGGCGGGAATCCAGCGCCAACGGTGGATCTATGCCTTCTCGGGGATGACAAGGCCAAGGGGGCATCGGGCAGTATGGTTCTGGTGGTGAGTCTGTGTGGATTCCCGCCTTCGCGGGAATGACGAGAATGAAGTCGGGAATGACGGGAGTCAACTCGTTCCCTCGCTGGAGAGGGTTTTGCGACACTCTCAGAGCGTGGGAACTATCCAGATATCACTTGGAGCAGTTAAGAAAAGTATCGACCCTGAGACAATCTTTCCCAGATTTTTCCGAAGGCATTGTCCAGAGTCGTTTCAGCAGCCAAGCCCAGTTTACTGGCCATTCCTTTCTTCACTTCATAACTGACCTGAATAATGTCTGAGGAGTCTACCCTGCTATAGATATACTCATCACTGGTCATGACCAGATCAATCAGGTTTTTCTCAATCGCCTGACGGCCATACCAGATTTCACCGGTAGCGACCTCTTCTACGTTGACCTGCTCACGTTCCTCCTTGATAAACTCTTTGAACAGCTCATGAGTGTCCTGGATATCCTGCTTGAACTTATCACGCCCCTTTTCAGTGTTTTCGCCAAGAACCGTCAGAGTGCGTTTAAATTCACCGGCAGTGTGCAGTTCAATATCAACATCATGCTTTTTAAGCAATTTATTGATATTGGGCAGCTGAGCCATCACACCTATGGAACCAATCACGGCAAAAGGCGCAGCAACAATCTGATTAGCCGTACAGGCCATCATATAACCGCCACTGGCAGCCACTTTATCGACTGCAATAGTGAAATTAATACCACGATCCCTAATACGTTGTAGCTGGGAAGCTGCAAGACCATAGGCATGTACCATACCTCCCGCACTTTCCAGCTTCAGAAGTACTTCATCCTTGTCTGTGATAACAGACAGTACTGCAGTGATCTCTTCACGAAGAGACTTGACTGCAGAAGCTTTCATATCGCCGTGAAAATCAAGGACATACAGACGTGGTTTTACTTGCTTTTCTTTATCCTTTTTCTTTTCCTTGTCGGCTTTCTTTTTTTCCTTTGCCAGCTGCTTCAGCCTTTCCTTGTCGAGCGTCGCATGCTGAAGATCATCCTTCAGATGCTGATAGTGTTCATTCAGTTTCTTGATTTCAAGATGCCCTTTACTGATCTTTTTGGATTTTTGTCCCATTGCAGCTGCCGCAACAATGATGATCAGCAGTGCCACAACAAATGTGACCACTTTGGCAAGGAATAAGCCGTATTCCGCCAGATACTCCAAGAGAGCCTCCAATAATTCATTTCAATATGAGTGCTTAAGGATACCTGAAAAAGAGAATGTGAAAAGTCCGTCGTTTTGCGGATGATAATGTACCGTTTCCCCATGGAGGCAGTCGGTTTGATGACCCTCTGTTCCGTATTTTTTCTGTGCTAAGAAATTGCACGGAGCTAAACATTTCGAAAGCAATAAAAAATATGATTGTATAATATCAAATATCTATCAACATCCTGGATATTGTGAATTTAGGGGGTATATCCGGCAGATCATCTCTACGGAACCATTCAGCACTCACCAGCTCTTCCTCTTCAAGCCTGATCTCACCTGATTTATATTCAGCGTGATAGCCCAGCATCAAGGCATGGGGAAAGGGCCAGCTCTGACTGAGTTGGTACTTTATTTCACCGACCTCCAGACCCACTTCCTCCCTGATCTCTCTTATAACTGCTTCCTCAGCACTCTCACCCGGCTCGACAAAGCCCGCGATGACTGTATGCATTGTTGTATCACGCAAATGTCGCTGATGTTGAACAAGCAGTACTTCATCCCCTTTATGAACAAGAACTATGATGCACGGAGATATCCTTGGATAGTAAGTCATCTCACAGGCTGAACAAACCATTGACCAATCCCCTTCGCTTGACCTGCATGGACTACCACAGCGGCCACAGAATTGGTGGTCTTTTCTGGATCTCAGGATTTGAGCGGCATGACTGTATAACGCCACCATCGATTCAGGTTGCATCGCCATATATTGTCGGGCATTAACAGCACTCCCCTCTTCAGGAATTCGGTCTGTTTTTATGACCGACACCGAATATTCGTCCAGATTTCCAGTTCTGATTGATTCGTGGTCATCCATCCAGGGGTGTTTCTCCCAGAGGAACTCCCCCTCGGAATTCATCAGGATGTCATGACCAGACAGAATTAGATAACGATCAGCATTACCCCCTTCCGGGGTCCAGCCGTTTGCAGGTTGGTATTGGTGCATGTATGTCACTGCTTTCGATGATGAGTTAATGGTCAGTCGGTCATTGCAAACTGGTAGCAATTACCAATTCTGCTGGCCTATCTTTTCCAGTTTTTCCTGATGCAACTGTAATTCAGCATCGGTCGGTTTGATGATTTTCAAGGCGGGTCTGTCCAAAGGTAGACGTCTGATAACCGTTACATCATCAGTCCCCTCTCCGGTTCCTCCCAGAAGCAGAGAAGTCTGACCACCCGTCATGGCAAGGTAGACTTCAGCCAATATCTCAGAGTCAAGGAGCGCACCATGGAAGGTACGAGCCGAGTTATCGATAAAATAACGTTTGCAAAGTGCATCCAGGTTATTTTTCTGACCAGGGTGCTTCTTTCTGGCTATAGCCAGAGAGTCGGTAATTTTACTGTAGTCCTCAACCTGCCCAAAGGCGGGATCCAGCCACTTTAGCTCATGGTTGAGAAAGTTAATATCAAAGGGGGCATTATGCGCAATCAGCTCGGCATCTTTGATAAAATCCAGAAAATCTTTGGCCACTGCAGCAAAGAGTGGTTTGTCCTGAACAAATTCGTTGGTAATACCATGCACCTGGATAACCTCATCATCCATATGCCGCTCAGGATTGATGTAGACATGATAAGTATTACCCGTCAGCTTACGGTCAATCATCTCCACACAACCGATTTCGACAATCCTGTGGCCCTGCGAAGGGTCTATCCCGGTGGTTTCCGTATCCATTATGATCTGGCGGTTCATTGCTTCTTACCTTCAATAATCTCTTGAGCACCACGACAGGCGAGTTCATCCGCCATTTCATTTTCCCGGTGTCCGGCATGCCCTTTTACCCAGCACCACTCAATCTTATGATGAGTATTCTGGGCATCAAGCCGTTCCCATAAATCTTGGTTTTTTACAGGTTTACCCGCCGCTGTTTTCCAGCCTTTGCGTTTCCAGCCGGACAACCACTCTGTAATACCCTTGCGTACATATTGGGAATCGGTTGTGACACGCACCTCGCAGGCCCGGGTTAATGTTTCCAATCCGACAATGGCGGCCATCAATTCCATGCGGTTATTGGTGGTTTCCTTCTCGCCACCATACAATCCTTTTTCAGCAGTACCGTAACGCAGAATGACACCCCAACCACCGGGGCCGGGGTTTCCTTTACAGGCACCATCTGTAAAAAGCTCAACGAGCTTGCTCAACGATTATCTCCCAATCGACTGGACCCTGTAATCGGTTTTCCGACCAGGGATTGCCCCACAGAGGACCAGACAGGCTTGATGGGTGTCATGCCTGCCACTTCCCGGGTGGCAACTATGATGTAAAAACTGCCAAAAGGCAGCATCCAACTACGACAGCGTTGTTCAATCAATTCCGACTTCAAGCCCATGGCTGAGTGGGTAGAAGGGAACAGGTAGGCACCATGAATCACTTTCTCAACACTGAACCCCAGCAAGGTTAACCAGTCCTTCATCCGACTTGGACTAATGAACTGGACACCACTGAACAACCTTCGATAACCCGGAAGTATCATACGCTTGATGTTGCAGAGACTCAGAGGGTTAAAACCGACTACCATCATCTTCCCTCCGGGGATGATGGTATGCCCCGCTTCGCTGAGAAGTCGGTGCGGGCGATCAGACACTTCTACCATATGATGCAGCAGGACCAGGTCAAGGCTGCCCGGAGCTATCGGCCAGTGATAAGGATCAAGCAACAACGAAGACGTCGGCTCAGAGTTTAAGGGGTGAAACTGAAAGTTTCGACTTACCTGGGACTCTGACAACAGAGCCGCAGTCGGAGATACCGATAATTCAACAGCATGATAACCAAAGATATACTTTAACTCATGTTCTATGTGACAGCGTTCTGTCTCAAGGACAAACTCTCCTGCACCGGATTGCATCCAACCCTGCAGGGCCTGCAATTTTTGAGGCATTTCAGGTCTGGTCGTTTTTTTAAACCATTGCATCAGGCTTTTTCCGTGTATGCTGCAGTGAAATCAGCAAAAACCTCGAGCCAGATTGTTGTCCTGCTCAAATACACATCTTATCGGGCACGGCAGGATTCAACCAGCATCGGTGTCATCCCCTATGACAATCGTAAAGAAAATAGTACAGACTTTACACGCAAAATTTGTAAAAATGGTTTTTTGTCCATTACAGGCATTAGAATGTTATTGACCATTATCCGACAGAATGTCCTATGATCCGCATTCAAGCTATCCCGGCTTTTCAAGATAACTACATCTGGCTGCTCTCTGAAGATTGCAGTCAACAAAGTCTGGTCGTTGATCCGGGTGACGCTAGCGTGGTCGAGAAAGCACTGGATAGACTTGATCTGGAATTGTCGGGCATTTTGATTACCCATCATCACTGGGATCATACAAACGGCATAGAAACGTTAACAAAAAACCGTAGCATTCCAGTCTATGGCCCTGATAATTCGGCAATTTCTGGCATTACCCACACCCTGGATGGCACAGAGACACTGGCAGTGCTCGGTACTGAATTCAGTATTTTGAAAACACCGGGACACACGCTCGATCATATTGCCTATTTCGCTAATCCTGATCAGGATGATCCCATTCTATTCTGTGGCGACACCCTCTTTTCAGCCGGCTGTGGCCGACTGTTTGAAGGGACTGCTGAACAAATGCAGAGCTCATTCAATAAACTCCGCGCTCTACCCGAAAACACCCGGGTATATTGTGCACACGAATACACTCTGGCAAATCTTGCCTTTGCCCAGACCGTTGAACCCGACAACCACTCTATTAAGGAGTATCGCAACAAAGTCATCCGGCTTCGCGAGCAGAACAGGCCAAGCCTGCCCTCTAGCCTCAAGCTGGAATTTACCATTAATCCATTCATGCGTACTGACCAGAATAGTGTCATTACTGCTGTTAAGGAGCACGCCCCAAATGCCCCTCTGTCAAACGATTCAGAGGTATTTGGAGCATTGCGTCATTGGAAGGATCACTTTTGATGACGATAACCCCTGTGTTCCTTCAAGATAAATATAGTTTTTATGTCTGAACCTTTGATTACAGAGCAAACGTCTGGTCGCTATACCGGACCTGAAGTTAAACCCCTGATTCGAGTCTTGAGTGCCGCCACACTCATAATGACTCTAACAAGCTGTCAGAGTCATTCTCCAGAGCAGGCAGGTACTCCACCAGTCAAAGTTGAGCAAAAAGTTGCCAAAGGGAAAACGGCCAAAAAAACACTTAAGGATCAACTGGCCAAAAAACCATTGACCGACCTGTGGGATAGAACTCGTCGGGGTCTCGCTATGGACCTGGATAATAATCATCCCCGGGTATTGGCAGAATTACGCTGGTACAAGAAAAACCAGGGCTACTTTGACCGCGTTTCTGATCGCGCCAGTCCCTATTTCTATTTCATCCTGATAGAAGCTGAGAAACGTGGCGTCCCCCTGGAGCTGGCATTAATGCCCATAGTAGAGAGTGCCTTCGATCCATTTGCTTATTCCCATGCAGGGGCATCCGGCTTATGGCAATTCATGCCAGCTACCGGAGAACATTACGGACTGGAGCAGAACTGGTGGTATGACGGTCGTCGTGATGTGGTTGAGGCCACCCGTGCAGCTCTGGACTATATGGTCAGTCTGCACGAAATGTTTGACGACTGGGAATTAGCACTGGCTGCTTTCAACTCTGGGCCAGGGCGAGTCATGAATGCGGTCAACAAGAACGAAAGGCGGGGTAAATCCACCCGCTTCTGGCATCTTGACCTGCCAAGAGAAACCACCGCCTATGTTCCAAAGCTGATCGCCCTGGGCAAGATCGTTCGTGATCCGGCCAAATACGGTATCAAGCTAAAGTCAATTCCTAACAAACCTCATTTTGCCAAGGTTGAAACCGGTGGCCAGCTGGATATGGCCAAAGCGGCCAATTTGGCTGGCGTTACTCTGAATGAGTTATATCGCCTGAATCCCGGGATTAATCGCTGGTCCACCCCTCCTTCTGGTCCACACCACCTTCTGGTGCCTGTTGCCAAAGCCGAATCCTTCCGGACTGAACTGGCTCAATTGCCGGCGGAAAAACGTATGCAATGGCAGCGCTACTCAGTGAAGTCTGGTGATAGCCTGATCAGGATTGCCAATACTTTTAATACCAAGCCCGGGCTCATCAAGGAAGCGAACAAAATGGAAACAGACTTGATCCGGGTTGGTCAAAGTCTTTTAATTCCCGTCGCTGTCAAAGAGAAGGAAGAGTATGCCCTGACAGCGCCGCAGCGCCGTATTGCCAAGCAAAACACTCAGCGTGCCGGACGACACAAACTGAATCACTCTGTTAAATCCGGAGACAGCTTCTGGAGCATAGCCAAAAAGTACAATACCGGTGTCCAGGAACTGGCTCGCTGGAACAGTATGTCACCCAGAGACAATCTCAGGATCGGACAGACACTGGTGGTGTGGACCAAAACCAATGCGCCCCAGGACGGTGTTGTTCGCAGGGTCAATTACAAGGTTCGCAATGGTGACTCCCTGTCCAGAATCGCTGACAAGTTCAATGTCGCCGTAGCCCAGATCAGAACCTGGAATACCTTTGACAGCAAATACCTGCAGCCTGGTCAACAATTGACTCTCTATGTTGATGTGACCCGCGCTTACGAATGATAAATTCATAATGCTCAGACCCGGTTTTGAACGGGTCTGATATTTTTCTCTATAAACCACTCCCCTATCCTGTCGATGCTATATTCATTCGGATTAACAATACCAGGAAGCATCATTGAAACGACTGACGCTCTCTCTTCTGCTCTATTGGCAGGGTATGCACGCAATAGCTGCGGGTGAGCAATGGCAACATTATCTGTCCATCATGGACAAGCCTCTGTATAAGAAAGATTTCAAACACTTCCGGTACGTCAATCCCGCAGCGCCCAAAGGTGGTCATCTGCGATTAGCAGCCCTTGGAACCTTTAATACTCTGAATCCATACAGTGCCAGAGGAATAGCCCCCTCGCAGGCGAATAATACTTTCAGGTTTGGCTTTCTGGAGCTGAACGAACCCCTGATGGTGGGCACTGGTCCTTACGCCCCCTCCATGGAACATAAAAATACAGCCTATGGTTTAATCGCCGAAGCGGTAGCTTATGATACGGAAAAACATAAGCTCTCATTCAAGCTGAGAACAAATGCCCGTTTTCATGACCAGCATCCCATTACCACGGAAGATGTAGAGTTTTCCTATCAAATACTGCTGGAACACGGGCACCCAAACTTCAAACTGACACTAGAGCAAGTTGAACGCATCCAAATCGAAGATCACTACATTATCCACTTCTATCTGAAACCCTCATCTTCTAAAGCGCTCCCAATTAAACTCAGCGAGCTGCCTGTCTTACCAAAGCATTACTGGCAGAATCGTGATTTTGAAAAAACCACACTGGTCCCACCCTTACTCAGTGGTCCTTATAAGATTTCCAGGGTCAATCCGGGGTCAACGATCGTCTTTGAACGAGTGCCAGACTACTGGGGGGAAGATCTTCCCGTTAATAAGGGGCTTTATAATTTTGATAAAGTTACTCTGAATTTCTACCGTGACCGTCATGTCAGCTTTCAGGCTTTTAAGAACGGGGAGACCGATGTCCACTATGAAGGCGAGGCGAAAAACTGGGAAACAGCTTATGTCTTTCCAGCCATGCAACAAGGTAAAGCGACCAGACTGAACATTCCTGACAAGATGCATTATGGCAGAAGGTTCTTTGTCTTTAATCTCAGATCCCCACTGTTTCAGGATCGAAGAGTCAGGCAGGCTATCAGCCTGTTATTCGACTGGGAATGGTCTTCAACAAACCTCTTCCATAACGCCTATGTCCGCACCACCGGTTTCTTTGGCGCTCATGAGAATAATACATCTGCGGTCCCGTCAGAGAAAGAGCTGGAACTGTTTGAAGCTTTTCAGTCGATAGTGCCACCGGGGCTCTATTCCCACCCTTTTGAACTCCCAAAAACAAACGGCGATGGGAATATCACAAGCCAGCGAAGACAGGCCCTGAAACTCCTGAAAGAGGCTGGCTGGCATTATCATCAGGGGCGATTATTAAGCGCCCGGAATGAACCCTTTCACTTTACATTTCTTCACTACTCAAAACTGGCTGATCGTTACATACTTCCTTTTGCGGTCAACCTCGCCAGCGTGGGAATCAAAATGGATTTTCGAGCCATAGACCTGAGCCAATATCAGCGAAGACTGCGTCAAAGGGATTTTGATATGGTTCAAACAACCCTGACGGTGCCTTTTCTTCCCGGCGAAGACCTTAAAGGGTTATTTCACTCGGAGTCTGCGGACACTGAAGGCAGCCGCAATCTGGCCGGGATTCATAACCCGGCCGTCGATGGCTTAATTGATCATGCGCTGTCAGCCAACAACGCAGAGGCTCTTTATACTGCTATGCAGGCTCTGAATCGTCTCTTGCTCTGGGAATATTACTTCATTCCCAATTGGCAGGGGCGTTTTATAAGAATCGCTCATTGGCAGCATGTGCAACCTCCTGACACTTTTCCACCCTTTGGTATTCGTCTCACTTCATGGTGGATGAAACCAGCCTCTAAAGCCCTTCAACAACAAGGAAAAAAATGACGATCAAACGATGGGCAAGAACTCTTATGGCGCTGAACATTTCCTGGTTTTATCCTTCTGTACTGGCCAGTGTTCAGGAATCCTATCGCACAGGTCATGCCATCAGCCTGATCGGCACTCCCAAATATCCTGCCGACTTTCAACACTTTTCCTATGTCAATCCTGATGCTCCCCGTCAGGGTAAGGTCAGACTGGCGGTTCTAGGCACTTACGATACCTTTGATCTCTTTAGTTCCAAAGGTGTACCTGCTGCCGTTGGTGCCTACATTTACGACAGCCTGATGTTTGCCAGCCGGGATGAGCCCGGCAGTCTTTATCCAATGATTGCCGAACGTATCGAATACCCGGATGATAATCGCTGGGTACGTTTCGTTATTAACCCGAAAGCCCGTTTTGCCGACGGTAGCCCGATTACTGCCGAAACTGTGAGGGATACATTTTTTCAATATAAAAATGGCGACTTCCCCAACTTCAAGCTCCTGTTGAAGGATGTTAATCAAATAGAAGTTGAACCCGGAAACCGGGTAAAACTGACCCTGAATGTCCCCGAAGACAAAAAGCTGCCTTTTCGACTGGCCCAGCTACCCATAATTCACAGTAATTACTGGACAAAGTCTGAAGATGTTGACACTAAGATCCACATTCCTGTCAGCTCAGGGGCTTACAGCATCAAACACTATGAGCTTGGCCAGACCGTTTTTCTTGAGCGAAATGAGGATTACTGGGCTCAGAAGCTGCCTGTGAATATTGGCCGGAATAACTTTAAGCAGATCAGGCTGGAGTATTTCAGGAACTCCACGCTCTCTCTCGAGGCTTTTCTCAGTGGACACTACGATATCCGGATAGAGAATCTGGCCAAAAACTGGACTTATGCCTATAAGGGTAAGGACCTGGAGAGCGGGAAAATCATCAAGAAAAATTACCCTCGCAAGAGCTTTCAGGTTCAGTCCTTTATCTTTAACAGTCGAAAATACCCTTTTAACGATCAACGGGTCAGAGAAGCCATCAGTCAGGGTTACGATGTAGCCTGGACCAACGCCAATCTTCTTTATGGCATTTATTCAGCGCCCGAAAGCCTGTTTGCCAACTCGGATTTTGCCCACTCAGGCATACCCGATAGAGCTGAAGCCCAACTGCTTGAACCTTATCGGGACATACTTCCTGAGAAGCTGTTTAAACAACCCTGGACTGGTGTACAAACAGATGGCACTGGCAATATCCGAAAACAACTCAGTTATGCTAATAGACTTCTGAAACAGGCTGGCTGGGAACTCAAAAACGGCAAAAGGGTCAACAAGGAAACCGGTGAGCCACTCAGGTTCGAATTGATGCTGGCGGTGCCAGAACAGGAACGTGTTGCTATACCGTTCAAAAGTAATCTGGAAATGCTCGGCATTGAAATGCAGATCACCTCGCTGGATGTCTCTCAGTACATTCGAAGAGTGCGCAATCAGGATTATGATATGCTGCTCAGAACCTTCCACCAGCCCGATGTGCCTGGCAACGAACAAAGAGAATACTGGAGCAGCAGTACTGCCAATCAACAAGGCACGCAGAACCTCGCAGGTGTCAATCACCCTGCGGTTGACGCCGTGATTGAGTCTATTATCAAGGCTGAATCCATCAACCAGTTGCAGACCGCCACCAGAGCTATGGATCGCATCCTGCTCTGGGAACATTACACCATTCCCCAGCTCTACCATCGTTACTGGCGGGTAGCATACAGAAGCCACTACAACTATCCTGACAACGGAGGTCTTTACGGCTCTGTGGACCTCAGCATCTGGTGGGAGAAAGAACCAAAATGAAACGCCTTGTTGCGGGAATATTTTTGATAGTAACGTCCTCTTTGGTATGGGGAGCAGAAAACATTCCTCTGAAGCATGCCATAAGTCTCTATGGTGAACCAAAGTACCATAAGGGTTTTGAACACTTTGACTATGCCAACCCGGACGCACCAAAAGGCGGTGAATTCAGACAGGCCGTGACCGGCCAGTTTGACAGTCTTACACCTTTTGTAGATCGCGGTTCGGCTGCGGCTGGCAGCGACTTGCTCTACGACAGCCTGCTGCAAAGATCCTGGGACGAGCCTTTAAGTAAATACGGTTTGATTGCCCAGTTCATAGAATTGGACCCTGATAACCGCTGGGTTGCCTATCATATTAATCCCAAAGCTCGCTTTAATGATGGCCATAAGGTGTCAGCCAGTGATGTGAAATTCTCGTTTGATCTTCTGAGGGAGAAAGGCTCAACGTTCTACCGCCACTTCTATGATGATATCGAGAAAGCTGAAGTCACAGCGCCTATGAGGGTACTATTTACCTTTAAAAACAACAAAAACCGGGAGCTGCCTCTAATCCTGGGGCAAATGCCTATACTTCCAGAACACTACTGGAAAGACAGACATTTTCCGCCCTCCGGATTTGAAGTCCCCGTCACCAGCGGTCCTTACCAAGTCGATAAAATCAATCCCGGACGATCCATCAGTTATAAAAGAGACGAAGATTACTGGGCACAAGACCTGGCTGTAAACCGGGGTCGGTATAATTTTGACCGCATGCTGTTCGAATATTACGGAAACGAATCTGTGCTGTTAGAAGCGATGTTCAGCAATCAATATGACTTCAGACTGATTACAGACCCAACCATCTGGAATACCCAGCTGAGCGAGAACCGAATTAAAAAATATCGTCTGGTACAAGAAGTCATAAAGAACCATAACCCCCAAACCCTGACGTTAGCCTACAATACCCGGCGACCTTTTCTAAAAGATGCCAGAGTCAGGGAAAGTCTGGGATATGCTTTTGATTTCAGGCAGATCAACGACCACCTTTTCTTTGGAATGTATCGACCTGCTGAAAGCTTTTTTGCAGGCTCTGAACTAGCAGCCAGTGGAATTCCCTCACCTGAAGAACTGAAATGGCTGAACCCCTTTCAGCAACAACTGCCTGAAGCCCTCTTCCATGAACCCTTCAAAGTACCTGATAGCCGACTGGCATCGGGCGACCGATTGAGTATGGCAAGCGCACTCAGGTTATTAAAACAGGCAGGCTGGGAAATAAAAGATAATCAACAAGTTAATGCCATGGGGGAACCACTGGTCCTGAACGCACTGGTAGCCACTGAAGAACATGAAAAAGTTCTGCTTTCCATCAAGGACGGTCTGAGTCGTCTTGGTATTACCTTAAATGTTCATCGTATAGACCCACTCCAGATGGTAGCCAGACTCCGTGAACTGGATTTTGAACTGGTACTGCATGTCTATCGACATACTGCATCACCAGGCACCGAACAGGTATCCTTCTGGGGATCGGAAACCGTTGATCAACCAGGAACCAGAAACCTGTCGGGTGTTCATTCACCGGTGGTCGATCACATAGCTCAATTGATTCCATCAGCCACCAGCCGTAAAGAACTGCTTTCAATGGTTCATGCCCTGGACAGAGTTCTGCTGTGGGGACACTACTCACTGCCTCTCTGGTACTCACCTTCCTGGAACGTTCTGTACCGGGATACTCTGAAGCATCCTGAGACGACGCCGCTTTATGCTCTTGACCTGAGTACATGGTGGTATCAAACGAATAAACCACCATCAGCCAGAGCTAATGCTGGTTCAATACTGAAGAAAGTAGATTAACCGCTTGGGAGACAGGGTACATTGCGATACTAACAATCAGGAACTCTCTGGTTACATGTTTGTAGGTGTTGATTCTGAAGCAACACAGGTATTTTAATTGCTTCAGATCAACTTTTACCGTCATCTAAAAGTATTAATGACCTTTTTATGATGAATTAGACCTTGCCTGTCAGGTTTGATAGGTGTTTACAATATTGTCAGAAATCGGAACAACTCCGCAAGAAGCAATACCTGTAGTCAGGGAGCCGACTATAGTTTTGAGGCAAAAGTTATAACAATGCGATCCAGGCTAACCATGAATCATACAGTGATGATAAAAAGATCGTTGAAGACAACGATTTTCCAGTCCCTCCCCATTGCGACCCTCTTGCTTTCCCTGTCTGTGATGCCTGTAACGGTAAAAGCAGAGGACGCAGTTAATAAACTCCCTTCCCTCTCGCTCTACGGCGACAGCAAATACTCAAAAGATTTCAAACATTTTGACTACGTGAATCCCGATGCACCCAAGGGTGGTACAATGCGGATGGCCAGCATGGGGACTTTTGACAGCCTGAATCCCTACATAGACAAGGGGACTCCCGCTGCTGGATTAGGCTTGATTTACGATACTCTGATGACCAGCAGTGCGGATGAACCTTTCTCCATGTACGCCCTGGTGGCTGAGTATGCGGAGCCTGCTGCTGATAACAGTGGTATCACTTTCCATATCAATTCAAAAGCCCGGTTTCACGACGGACAACCGATAACGGCTGACGATGTTGTTTACAGTTTTGAATTACTCAGAGATAAAGGTTCTCCTTTTTACCGGGCATATTACGGCGATATTGCCAAGGCTGAAGCCCTGTCCAAACGCAGTGTGCGCTTCGTTTTCAAACACAACCGTAATCCTGAACTTCCCCTGATCATTTCCCAACTCCCGGTTCTTCCAAAACACTTCTGGGAAAAAGAGTCGAATAACTTCGAAGAGGGCAACCTGACTCACCCTCTGGGCAGCGGACCATACAAAATTCGCTCTGCCGAGCCGGGTCGCAGTATTGTTTACGAGCGAGTTGCTGATTACTGGGGTAAGGATTTGCCGGTCAACAAAGGTCGCTATAACGTTGATGAACGTCGTTATGACTATTACCGGGATGCCAACGTATCACTGCAAGCATTGAAAGCCGGGGAATACGATCTCCGCTTTGAAAATATTGCCAGAAACTGGGCCACCGCCTATGACACTCCGGCAGTTAAAAAAGGTGACCTGATTCAGGAATCCATCCCAACCAAAGCCCCTCAGGGTATGCAGGGGTTTGTCTTTAACCTGCGCAGAGATATTTTCAAGGACGTCAGAGTTCGAAAAGCGTTGAATTACGCCATGGACTTCCAATGGCTTAACAAGAATCTGTTCTATAACAGTTACACCCGGACACAGAGTTATTTTGCCAACTCTGATATGGAAGCAACCGGCATTCCTGAAGGTAAAGAATTGGCCTACCTTGAGCCCTGGCGAGATCAACTCCCCGCCGAGTTATTTACCCAACCCTTCAAACTGCCCGTCACCGATGGCAGTGGCAGAATCCGCAATCAGCTGAGCGAAGCTCTGTCCCTGATGGAACAGGCGGGCTGGAAACTGGAAAATGGCTCGCTCCGGAAAAACGGCAAGCCCTTTGAATTCGAAATTCTTCTGTATGATTCAAGCATGGAGAAAGTGGCCCTGCCAATGAAGAAAAACCTTGAAGCCATGGGCATCGATGCCAACCTGCGAATCGTGGATATTTCACAATACATAAACCGCCTCAGAAGCTTCGACTTCGATATGCTGGTCAGTCGCATTCCCCAATCCAGTTCGCCCGGAAACGAGCAACGGGACTTCTGGGGCAGCGAATCAGCGGATCTGCCAGGCAGTCGAAACCTGATAGGGATTAAAAACCCGGTGGTTGATGGCCTGATCAGGGAATTAATCAATGCCGACTCCAGAGAGGATCTGGTCGCCGCCGTTAAGGCTCTGGATCGGGTGCTGCTCTGGAATCAATACATGATCCCCCAATGGTATCTGGCCAGTAACCGGGTTGCCTACTGGAAGCCCCTTAAACACCCTCTCAGCCGTCCTGATCAGGAACCTCTTTATCAGTTGGACCTGGACTCCTGGTGGATAGAACCGACAACCATCAGGGCTTCTTCAGACGCGACCGCCGATGGCGAAGAAAAAAATGAAGAAAATAAAGGCATACCACTTTGGCCTGTCGGCATTCTACTGGTCATCCTGTTTCTGGGATGGGTCATCCGTCGTTCAAAACGTCGCAACTGAATTATGAAAAGCTATATTCTACGCCGTCTGGCGTTAATGATTCCGACACTGTTTGGCATCCTGCTTCTGAACTTTGTCATCATTCAGGCTGCACCGGGTGGCCCTGTTGAGCAAATGATTGCCAAACTGGAAGGTTTTGAAATCAATGCCACCAGTCGCATCGGAGGCTCCAGCAGTGCCGAGATTCAACAATTGAGTGTGGACGAATCCGGTGAGTATCGGGGACGGCGGGGACTGGACCCGGAACTCATCAAAGACATCGAAAAGCTTTACGGTTTTGACAAACCCGCCTACGAGCGCTTTTTACAAATGGTTGTCAACTACGCTCAATTTGAGTTTGGCGACTCCTTTTTCAGGGATGCGAAAGTCATTGACCTCATCAAGGAAAAGTTACCTGTCTCAATCTCTCTGGGTTTATGGAGCACACTGCTGATCTATCTGATCTCCATTCCCATGGGCATTCGAAAAGCAATAAAGCACGGTAGCCACTTCGATGTCTGGACCAGCGCTGTTATTACCACAGGCTATGCCATTCCCAGCTTTCTGCTGGCCATCCTGCTTATTGTTCTGTTTGCCGGTGGCAGTTACTGGAACTTCTTCCCACTGCGTGGGTTAACTTCGGAAAACTTTGATCAGCTCAGTCTGATCGGCAAACTGGCAGACTACGCCTGGCATATGGTTCTCCCGGTTTTTTGCATTGTTATTGGTGGTTTTGCAACATTAACGATGCTGACCAAAAACTCTTTTCTCGATGAAATTCATCGCCAGTATGTGCAGACAGCCCGCGCCAAGGGTCTGGATGATAACCAGGTGCTGTACGGACATGTTTTCAGAAACGCCATGCTGCTGGTGATATCCGGATTTCCTGCGGCCCTGATTGGCATACTGTTCACCAGCTCATTGCTGATTGAAATTATTTTTTCACTGGATGGACTGGGCCTGCTCGGCTACGAAGCCGCCATTAATCGCGATTACCCTGTGGTCTTCGGATCTCTCTTTATCTTCACTCTCATAGGCATGGTGGTAAAACTGCTGGGAGATCTGACCTACATGCTGGTCGACCCAAGAATTGACTTCGAGGCGAGGGACTAATATGGCATCGTCTCAAAGCATAAAGCCTTCCCGTATAAGCCCGCTCAACCGGCGACGCTGGCAAAGTTTCAAAAGTAATCGGCGGGGCTATTACTCACTCTGGATTTTCGGTTTCCTGTTTTTCACTACGTTATTTGCCGAATTTATCGCCAACGACAAGCCCCTTCTGGTTTATTTCAAGGGTGAAATCTATACCCCCATTTTACATATCTACCCTGAGACAACCTTTGGTGGCGAGTTTGAACTGGAAATGGATTACCGCCAGGACTACGCAAAAGAGTTGATTGAACCCCATGGATGGATGTTGTGGCCACCGATTCATTACAGCTACGATACTATCAACTATGCCCGAGTTGCTCCGGCACCTCCCACGTTTGACAATATTCTGGGCACCGATGACCAGGGCAGAGATGTATTGGCAAGGGTTATTTATGGTTTCAGAATATCCGTACTTTTTGGTCTGATTCTGACGCTGTTCAGCTCTGTCATAGGGGTTGCCGTCGGCGCCATACAGGGATTTTACGGCGGACGAACTGATCTTATAGGACAACGATTTATTGAAGTCTGGTCAGGTATGCCCAGTCTGTATCTGCTGATCATTCTTTCCAGTTTTGTCGAGCCCGGTTTCTGGTGGCTGCTGGGGATTATGCTGCTGTTTTCATGGATGGCACTGGTGGATGTCGTCCGTGCTGAATTTCTGCGTGGTCGAAACCTTGAATATGTCCGTGCAGCCAGAGCCCTGGGGATGACCGATAGCCGATTGATGTTTCGTCACATTCTGCCCAACGCCATGATTGCAACAGTCACCTTTATGCCCTTTATTCTGACCGGAGCCATCACCACCCTGACTTCTCTGGACTTCCTGGGTTTTGGTCTGCCAGCCGGATCACCTTCACTGGGTGAGCTGATCGCCCAGGGTAAGAACAATCTTCAAGCGCCATGGCTGGGCATTACAGCCTTCATGGTAATGTCAGTGATGCTGACCCTGCTGGTGTTTATCGGGGAAGCCACCCGCGACGCTCTGGATCCACGCAAATACGTTACAGGTCACTAAGCGATGACAAGTTCCCTGCTCCAAATCAAAGACCTGAAAGTCCGCTTCAATCAGAGCGGTGGCAGCAGCGATGCGGTAAAAAACGTCAGTTTTGAACTGTTTCCCGGAGAGACGCTGGGTCTGGTGGGTGAGTCCGGCTCAGGTAAATCCATTACAGCTCTGAGCATACTGCAACTGCTTCCTGAAAATGCCAGTCACCAGGGCGAGATAGTGTTTGCTGGCAAAAACCTGTTGGCTCTGTCAGAAAGAGAAATGCGAGGCGTTCGGGGTCATCAGATTGGTATGATTTTCCAGGAGCCCATGACCGCTCTCAATCCACTGCATACCATAGAGAAGCAGATCTGCGAAGTTCTCAGTCTGCATCTGGGAATGCGCCCTCAATCTGCCAGTCAGCGGGCTTTGGAGCTGCTTGAACTGGTGGGCATTCAGGAGCCCGCCAAAAAGCTTTCAGCCTATCCTCACGAATTGTCCGGTGGCCAGCGCCAGAGAGCCATGATTGCCATGGCACTGGCCTGCGAGCCAAAGGTCCTTATCGCTGATGAGCCCACCACGGCACTGGATGTCACCGTCCAGAGGCAAATCCTGACACTGTTGGCAGAGTTGCAGCAGAAAATGGGTATGGCTATTTTATTTATCAGCCATGACCTCAACCTGATCCATCATGTTTCCCATCGAATTTGCGTCATGAAAGATGGAGAACTGGTGGAAACCGGTGCCACAGAAGCGGTTTTTAATCAGCCAAAACATCCTTATACGAGAGAGCTGCTCAATGCTGAGCCTTCAGGGGCTCCTGCTCCTGTCTCTGATGAGCAACATAAGGTTATCGAAGGACAGGACATCAGGGTCTGGTTTCCAGTCAAAGCCGGATTCTTTCGAAGAACGGTTGACCATATCAAAGCCGTCACCGATCTTTCCATCTCAGTTGCAAAAGGTGAAACACTGGGTATTGTCGGTGAATCCGGTTCTGGAAAAACCACATTGGGCATGGCCCTGCTGAAGTTGCAGGAAAGTCAGGGTCAGATCTACTTTGAAGGTGAAGCCCTCCACCTCCTGAACCAGAAACAGTGTCGTCCATACCGACGACAGATGCAGGTTGTTTTTCAGGACCCCTATGGCAGTCTGAGTCCGAGAATGACCATAGCCGATATCATTGGCGAAGGACTCGATATCCACCAGCTGGCCAGCAACAGTGAACGGGACGATCTGATCATAAAAGCCATGACAGAAGTCGGTCTTAACCCTCAATGGCGGCACCGTTATCCCCATGAGTTTTCTGGCGGACAGAGACAGCGTATTGCCATAGCCAGGGCCCTGGTTCTGAAACCCGGGCTGATTATTCTTGATGAGCCCACTTCGGCGCTGGACAGGACTGTCCAGTCTCAGGTGATTGAGCTGTTGAGAGACCTGCAGAAAAAATACAACCTGAGCTATATTTTTATCAGCCATGACCTTGCTGTAGTGAAAGCTATGAGCCACAGGATTCTGGTGATGAAAGACGGTGAGATTATTGAGCAGGGATCAACTGAACAGATCTTTCACCATCCGCAAACAGGATACACTCGCGAGCTGCTTGAAGCCGCCTTCGAAAGTCATCAGCGGCGCTGATTCCTGACAGGAAAAACAGTCTGCATTCTGAGAGTATTTCATCGTTCTTTTATGAAGAAGATGAAATACTTCACTCCCTGATTCATTGTCATCACTGGCTTTTCAACTATCTTCACTTCACCTGCAGACGAATCCCGTCGGAGTAAGCAGCATGTCCCTGTTTGAACATTACCAGCAAAGATATGACCTGACCCAGGAAGAAGAGATGAGCCTTCAGGCTTTCCTGGAACTGTGCAAGAATGAACCCGGAACCTACGCCAGCGCCGCCGAGCGTATTCTTGAGGCCATTGGTGAGCCGGAGCTTATCGATACTTCCAGAAACCCGAGGCTCAGCAGAATTTTCTCCAATAAGCTGATCAAACGATATCCGGCGTTTGATGGCTTCTTTGGTATGGAAGAAGCCATTGAACAGATTGTTTCTTACTTCCAGTACGCCGCCCAGGGACTGGAAGAGAAAAAGCAGATTCTCTACCTGCTTGGCCCGGTGGGCGGTGGTAAGTCGTCTCTGGCAGAAAAACTGAAAGAACTGATAGAAAAAGTGCCCTTCTATGCCATCAAGGGGTCACCGGTGTTCGAATCACCGCTGGGTCTTTTCAACCCGGAGCAGGACGGAGAGCTGCTGGCGAAAGAATTCGGTATACCCGGTCGCTGTCTGCGCTACATTATGTCCCCATGGGCTGTTAAGCGCCTTGAGGAATACAAGGGTGATATTACCCGATTCAGAGTCGTCAAACTCTACCCTGACCGACTGAAGCAGATTGCCGTTGCCAAAACCGAACCCGGCGATGAAAACAATCAGGATATTTCCAGTCTGGTAGGCAAGGTGGATATACGACAACTGGAAGAGTATTCCCAGGATGATCCGGATGCCTATAGTTTCTCGGGGGCGCTCTGCAGAGCCAACCAGGGCGTTATGGAATTTGTCGAAATGTTCAAGGCGCCCATCAAGGTACTCCACCCTTTACTGACAGCCACCCAGGAAGGGAATTACAACAGCACAGAAGGTCTTGGCTCCATTCCTTACGAAGGCATTATTCTTGCTCACTCGAACGAATCGGAGTGGCAGGCATTCAGAAACAACAAAACCAATGAAGCTTTTATTGATCGCGTCAATATAATCAAAGTGCCCTACTGCACCCGTATGAGTGAAGAGATAAAAATTTATCAGAAGTTGCTTGAGCACAGCTCTCTGAACAAGGCCCCCTGTGCCCCGGACACATTGCGGATGCTTGCTCAATTCAGCGTTTTGTCGCGAATTGTTGATCCGGAGAATTCTTCCATTTACTCGAAGATGCGGGTTTATGACGGCGAGAATCTCAAAGACACCGATCCCAACGCCAAATCGCTACAGGAATACAAGGATGCCGCTGGCGTTGACGAAGGCATGGAAGGATTATCAACCCGTTTTGCTTTCAAGATTCTCTCAAAGGTCTTTAATTTTGACCCTACCGAAATAGCAGCTAACCCGGTTCACCTGTTGTACGTTCTTGAACAGCAGATTGAACAACAACAGTTCCCTGAAGCGTTGGAAGAGCGTTACATCGGCTTTCTCAAGGAGTATCTGACGCCAAGATACGTTGAGTTTCTGGGTAAGGAAATACAGACGGCTTATCTGGAGTCCTATTCTGAGTATGGCCAGAACATATTTGATCGCTACATTACCTACGCGGATTTCTGGATTCAGGATCAGGAGTTCAGGGACCCGGATACCGGGCAGATTCTTGACCGTAAGGCACTGAATGATGAGCTGGAAAAAATTGAGAAGCCAGCGGGCATAGCCAACCCGAAAGACTTTCGCAACGAGGTGGTGAATTTTGTGCTCAGGGCCAGAGCTGACATGCAGGGCAAGAATCCTATCTGGCTCAGTTATGAGAAGATGAGAGCCGTGATTGAGAAAAAGATGTTCTCCAACACCGAAGATCTGCTGCCGGTCATCTCTTTCAACGCCAAGGCTTCTCATGACGACCAGAAGAAACATGCCGACTTTGTAGACCGCATGGTCCAACATGGCTACACCGAAAAGCAGGTCAGGCTGCTGTCTGAATGGTACATCAGGGTCAGAAAGTCCCAGTAGCCCGGCAAGTGACCGTCATGAGTATCATCATTGATCGACGCCTGAACAGCGGCAAAAAAAGTACCGTTAACCGTCAACGCTTTCTGCGACGGTACAAAAACACCATCAAAGAGTCTGTAAAGAAGCAAATCAACCAACGCTCGATTACCGATATGGAGCGTGGTACGGATGTCACTATTCCCAGGAAGGATGTATCAGAACCGGTCTTTCATCATGGCGATAATGGTCGCAGACAACATGTTCATCCCGGCAACAAAGAGTTCCACTCAGGTGACAGGTTCAAGCGCCCAGAGGGTAGTCAGGGTCAGGGGGCAGGTGAAGGCGAAGCCAGTCATCAGGGTTCGGGCATTGATGACTTTGTCTTCCAGATCAACCGGGATGAATTTCTTCAGTATCTCTTTGAAGATCTGAAGCTGCCCAACCTGATCAGGAAAAACCTGATGGACACCACCGAATACTCTCTCAGGCGTGCCGGATTCACCTTGTTTGGCTCTCCTGACCGGTTGAATGTCGTGCGTTCACTCAGGGCCGCTAATGCCCGCAGAATTGCCCTTTTTGGCAAGGAACGCAAATTGATCAGGGAGTTGAAGCGTCAACTCAGGGAGCTTGAGGTACAACCAGGTGGTCGTGACAGGGAGAAGGAAGAGGCGCTTCGCCATCAAATCACTGAATTGAACAAAAAGCTGCGTCGGTTGCCGTTTATTGACGACTTTGATCTGCGCTTTAACAATCTGGTGAGGGTGCCACAACCTTCCAGCAAAGCCGTTATGATCTGTATCATGGATGTCTCGGGTTCCATGACCCGGGAGATCAAGGATATCGCCAAGCGGTTTTTTCTTTTGCTTTACCTGTTTCTGGAAAGAAATTATGAAGCCACTGAAGTGGTTTTTATAAGACATCATTCCCAAGCACGAGAATGTAACGAACAGGATTTTTTTTACGCCAGAGAAACGGGAGGTACCATTGTCTCTTCAGCACTGGTGCTAGCCAGGCAGATCATTGATGATCGTTATCCATCGGCAAAATGGAATATTTATGTTGCTCAGGCCTCAGATGGCGATAACTGGGACAGCGATAACCCACTCTGTCATGACGCCATTACCCGGAAGCTTCTGCCTCTGGTCCAGTATTTCGCCTACGTAGAAATCGCCAACCGGCATCAGAACCTCTGGCATACCTACAAAGACATCGAAAAAAACTTCAGTGAACAGTTTGCTCAGCAGCAGATTCGTGACCAGAGCAATATCTATCCGGTCTTCCGACGTCTTTTCGAAAAGAAAGTGGAATAGCCATGACTCGCCAGTACCTTTCAACCGGTTCCGAATGGACCTTCGAATTGCTTCATGCTTATGACAGGGCCATTGGTCAGCTGGCAGAAAAATTTAAGCTTGATACTTACCCGAACCAGATCGAAGTCATTAATTCGGAACAGATGATTGATGCCTACGCTTCAGTAGGCATGCCCCTGATGTACCATCACTGGAGTTTTGGCAAAAAATTTCTCACCAACCTTCAAAACTATCAGCGCGGCCACATGGGCCTGGCCTATGAAATCGTCATAAACTCTAACCCCTGCATTGCCTACCTGATGGAAGAAAATTCCATGGCCATGCAGGCGCTGGTGATTGCCCATGCCTGTTATGGTCACAACTCTTTTTTCAAAGGCAACTACCTCTTTCGCCAGTGGACCAATGCAGACTCGATTGTCGATTATTTATTGTTTGCCAGGAACTACATTTATCAGTGCGAAGAGAAATACAGTGTGGATGCCGTTGAAGAGATGCTTGATGCCTGTCATGCGCTGATGAACCAGGGGGTCAATCGATATATGCGCCCTTCTGCTATTTCTGCAGAAATGGAAAAAAATCAGGCACGGGAAAGAGAAGAATATATCCAGAGAAATATCAATGACCTCTGGCGTACGGTCCCGACCAAAAAGGAAGACCCTGCCAAATTGAGAAGACGTTTCCCTCCGGAGCCGGAAGAAAATATTCTCTACTTTATTGAAAAAAACGCCCCACTGTTAAAAACCTGGCAGCGGGAACTGATTCGAATTGTCCGTAAGATAGCCCAGTATTTTTATCCTCAGCGACAGACCCAGGTCATGAATGAAGGCTGGGCCAGCTTCTGGCATTACACACTGATGCATCAGCTCTTCCGGGAAGGTCTGATAAACGAAGGCTACATACTCGAGTTTCTGCATTCCCACAGTAATGTCGTGTTTCAGCCGGATTTTGATGATCCACGCTATTCCGGCATTAATCCTTATACCCTGGGCTTTAATATCTACCGGGACATTCGCCGGATATGCGAGCACCCTACTGAAGAGGACCGGCTCTGGTTTCCTGACCTGGCGGGCAGTGACTGGCTGAAAGCTATCCATCACGCCATGGTTCAATACAAGGACGAGAGTTTTATACTCCAGTTCCTTTCACCCAAAGTGATGCGGGATATGAAGTTATTTTGCATTGATGACGACCACAAAAAAGCCTTCCTGGAAGTCAGCGCCATACACGATGAGTCAGGTTACAAAGCACTCAGGGAGGCATTGTCCAATCAATACAATCTGGGTAATCAGGAGCCTAATATCCAGGTTTATGATGTTGATGTAAGAGGAGACCGCTCGCTGACCCTGATTCATTCCATGCACCTAGGTCAGAACCTTCACGCAGGAACTGCTATGGAAATTCTCAAACACCTGCACCTGCTATGGGGGTTTGACGTACGGTTGAATTCCGTGGACGCTAAAGGTGTGGTACAGCACAGTTACTGTACCTCGGAAATACACTGCACCCCCTGAAAAAACTCATCAGATGAGCTTTTTCAGGACGATAGACTAATGCCTGTTATTGAAGAGGCAGGGTCTTGTGGTGATTACCGGTCATGTGTTGCAGAATACGATTGACCTGGCAGCTGTAACCAAATTCGTTGTCATACCAAACGTAGAGTACGCAGCGGTTACCATCAACAATGGTGGCCTGACTGTCAACAATACCCGCATTACGGTTACCGACAAAGTCACTGGATACCGCTTCAAAAGAGGTCACGTAATCGATCTGCTTCTTGAGATCAGAGAACAGCGCCATCTCGCGGAGATAGCTGTTAAGCTCTTCAACGGTAGTGTCTTTGGACAGATTCAGGTTCAGGATAGCCATGGATACGTTGGGAGTCGGAACCCGAATGGCATTACCGGTCAACTTACCCTGCAACTGAGGCAGCGCCTTTGAGACGGCCTTTGCAGCTCCGGTTTCAGTGATCACCATGTTCAGGGCAGCACTGCGACCACGGCGGGAACCTTTATGGTAGTTATCAATCAGGTTCTGGTCATTGGTGTAGGAGTGAACGGTTTCCACATGGCCATTCTCAACACCAAATTTGTCGCAGATCGCTTTCAGTACGGGTGTGATCGCATTGGTAGTACAGGATGCAGCAGAAATAATCTGATCTTCATCGTTGATGATGTCATGGTTAACACCAAACACAACATTTTTCAGATCGCCCTTGCCCGGGGCAGTCAGCAGAACCCTGGAAGCACCGTTAGACTGAAGGTGTTGACTCAGACCTTCCTGGTCACGCCATACACCGGTATTGTCTACGATGATAGCGTTGTTAATACCGTAGCTTGTGTAGTCGATGGAATCCGGAGAGTTGGCATAGATAAACTGGATCGCCACACCGTTGGCATAGATAACGTTGTTCTCTTCATCCACACTGATGGTGCCATTGAATGAACCATGGACCGAGTCACGTCTCAGCAGACTGGCACGCTTTTGCAGGTCGTTTTCCGCGTTGCCCTTGCGAACAACAACCGCTCTCAGATTCAGACCGGAACCACCCGCTCGTTCAATAAGAATACGAGCCATAAGGCGACCAATACGACCAAAGCCGTAAAGAACAACATCTTTATCATCATGGTCATTGCCATTCTTGCCATCCACCAGCCCGGAGACCTGACTGTGAACGTACGCTTCCAGGGTCTGATTGCCTTCACTTTTTTCGTAGCCGGATGCCAGCTTGCCAATATCAATTCTGCCCGGAGCCAGGTTCAGCTTGCTCAGCAATTCAATGACAGGGAATGTCTGACGGACACAGAGGGCAGAACCTTCTACCTGGCGGACGTATTTGTGAGATTTAAGGATGTCAATCACAGAACGGTTGATGATTGAGCGGCCATAGATTGAGGTCACAACGTTGTTTTCGCGATACAAGCGGCCGATCAATGGAATCATGGATTCGGCTAAGGCTTCACGTTCTCTCCAGTCCTGAAAATGGTCTTTTCCCACGGTTCCAATCCTGTAATTTTTATGCACTCAAGGCTGTCAATCAGCTCAAGGCTGTTTACTTCTGGCAGACTGTTACCCGAAAGCAACCGACAGATTACTTCAAACAACATTGGTCTGCGTTTTTTGGCCTTTCGGCTCTGGGGCTATTATCCAGAGTTCACCTCCACTTGGCAACAAAGTACAACAAACTTTAACACTGCGTTTAATCATTCTTTCGATACATAAAAGACTGTTGCTGCGCCAGTGCATGGTATCTGGCGCCCCGAGCAGCTACAATTGCGGGTCTAGCGTATAAAGAACAAACCACCTTTCATGTCGCAGGCCAACTTGAAATCATCTTCTTTCCAGCTTCCAGAGACTCCGGGGCATAAAACCTTCTGGGGTCATTTAAGCCAGTCAACAAGCTCATACGCCATAGCCAGTGCCGCCCGGTCAACCCGCAGGCCGCTTCTGGTTATTACCCCGGATTCCGCTCAGGCCAATGCCCTTGAAGAAGAACTGAGTTTCTTCCTAAAAGGTGATCGGTCCACCCGGATTCTGCACTTTCCCGACTGGGAGATACTGCCCTACGATGCTTTTTCTCCCCATCAGGACATCATTTCCCAGCGGCTGAAAACCCTGTATCGACTGCCTCGCAGCGAAAAGACCCTGCTGATCATCTCGGTTTCCACCCTGCTGCACCGACTCTGTCCCCGGGATTATCTGGAATCCAACTGTCTGGTTTTGAAGCGGGGTGAAACCTTTGTACTTGCCGAGAAAAGGCAACAACTGGAACAGGCGGGTTATCGTTGTGTTGAAACAGTCTACGAGCATGGTGAGTTCGCAATTCGGGGGTCGCTCATGGATATCTTCCCCATGGGTTCCGATACCCCCTACCGGATTGACCTGTTTGATGATGAAATCGATACCCTGCGAATTTTTGATCCGGAAAGCCAGCGCTCCATAGAACAGGTTGATCATATAGAACTGCTTCCAGGTCATGAATTCCCAATGGACAAGACCTCCAGAGATCGCTTCCGCAGTCTGTTCAGAGAAGCGTTTGATGTGGATCACCGTGAGTGTCCCGTGTATCAGGACATAGGACAGGGAATGGCAAGCCCGGGTATTGAATACTACCTGCCCCTGTTTTTCGAAAAGACAGCCACGCTGTTTGATCATTTGTCCACTGACACAACGATCATTCAATATCAGGGCGTGCAGGAAGCGATTGAACACTTCTGGCAGGATCTGACGGATCGCTACGAAAACCGGAAAGTCGATAAACACCACCCGCTTCTGCCTCCCGCAAAGGTTTTAATGCCTTCAGAAGAAATCAACCGGGCTCTGAAACAATACCCGCGTATTATCCTGTCAGCTGAGCATGTTGATGCCCCGGACAGCTTCAACCTTGATCACCAGTCATTACCTGAGCTGACCCTGAATGCCCGAGCCGACCACCCTTTAAAGCCTCTTGAAGACCTGATCGAGTCAGGACCAAGGGTTCTTCTGGTGACCGAGAGCGCGGGTCGCAGGGAAGTCCTGCTGGAAATGCTGGCCCAGTCCGATATTCGCCCCGATACATTCAACAGCTGGGATACCTTCCTGAGCAGAAAAGAGACGCTGGGGATTACCCTGGGTACTTTAGCATCAGGATTCTTTCTCAAAGATCTGAATATTGCCCTAATTCCGGAATCCCTGCTTCTGGGCCAGAGAGTTATGCAGCGCCGCAGGCGAAAAGGCGATACCCAGACCGATACCGATCAAACCATCCGTAACCTGACCGAGCTGAGAGAAGGTGCTCCGGTCGTCCATATTGATCATGGCGTAGGACGCTATCGTGGGCTTCAAACCCTGTCCGTTGATGATCAGGAAACCGAATTCCTGACCCTGGAATACGCCAGCGAAGCTAAACTCTACATTCCTGTCGCTTCTCTGCATCTTATTGCCCGTTACACCGGCACGGATGATGAGCTTGCTCCTCTGCACCGTCTTGGCAGCGAACAATGGTCCAGGGCTCGTCGCAAAGCGGCTGAGAAGGCCAGAGATGCTGCAGCGGAGCTACTGGATATCTACGCCCGACGAGAAGCCAGAAAGGGCTTTGCCTTTTCGGCACCGGATCAACAGTATCATGCATTCACGGCCGGCTTTCCGTTTGAGGAAACACCGGACCAACAGCAGGCAATTATCAATGTCATAAAAGACATGTCTGAGGGTAAACCCATGGACCGACTGGTCTGTGGTGATGTCGGTTTTGGCAAGACAGAAGTGGCTATGAGAGCAGCCTTTCTGGCAGTCCAAAGTGGCAAGCAGATAGCGATCCTGGTCCCGACCACCCTGCTGGCTCAGCAGCATTACGAAAGCTTTCGTGACCGTTTTGCCGACTGGCCCGTTGAAATCGACGTAGCCTCACGTTTCAAATCGGCAAAGCAAATTCAAGGACTCAGGGAGAAAGTCGCAGAAGGCAAACTGGATATCATTATTGGTACCCACAAACTGATTCAGGGTGATTTCAAGTTCAAAAATCTGGGCCTGTTGATTATTGATGAGGAGCACCGCTTCGGAGTCAGGCACAAGGAAATGCTGAAATCCCTGCGTTCCGAAGTTGATATTCTGACTCTGACGGCTACCCCGATCCCACGGACACTTAATATGGCAATGTCGGGTATTCGCGACCTGTCAATCATAGCCACGCCACCTGCACGACGGCTGTCAGTTAAAACCTTTGTTCGACAAAACGATCAATTACTGGTCAAAGAAGCCATTCTGCGTGAGCTATTGCGCGGCGGTCAGGTCTATTACCTGCACAACGAAGTTTCCAGTATCGAGAAAGCGGCTGCTGATTTGCGGGAGCTTATTCCTGAGGCACGTATTGCCGTCGGTCACGGTCAGATGCGTGAAAGAGAGCTGGAGCAGGTCATGTCCGACTTCTATCACAAACGACATAATATCCTGGTCTGTACTACCATCATTGAGACAGGTATTGATATACCGAATGCCAATACCATTATCATCCACCGATCGGACAAGTTTGGCTTGGCACAATTGCACCAGTTGAGAGGTCGGGTCGGTCGATCTCATCATCAAGCCTATGCTTATCTCTTGACACCTTCACCAAAATCCATGACCAGGGATGCTCTGAAAAGACTGGAAGCCATTGCCGAAGCCCAGGACCTGGGAGCTGGCTTTATGCTGGCATCCAATGACCTGGAAATACGGGGAGCGGGTGAGTTGCTGGGTGAAGATCAGAGTGGGCAGATTCAGAATGTTGGCTTTACACTCTATACCGAAATGCTTGAGAAAGCAGTGGAAGCGATCCGAAAAGGTGAAACACCGGACCTGGACAAACCTTTACAGCAAGGCAGCGATGTGAACCTGCGGTTACCCGCACTG
The DNA here is from genome assembly GCF_049310145.1 of Endozoicomonas sp. ALD068. NCBI lineage: Bacteria > Pseudomonadati > Pseudomonadota > Gammaproteobacteria > Oceanospirillales > Endozoicomonadaceae > Endozoicomonas > Endozoicomonas sp. ALD068. The sequence continues at coordinate 1,939,929 of NZ_JBLYNU010000004.1, read as the reverse complement.
CTTCCGGAGGACTATATTCATGATGTTCATAACCGACTGATTCTCTATAAACGAATTGCTGCAGCGAAAAACGACGAAGATCTGAAAAACCTTCAGGTTGAACTGATTGACCGATTCGGCCTGTTGCCGGAACAGACCAAGAACCTCTTTCGGCAGACCCGTCTCAGGTTAAGAGCCGAGAAAATGGGTATCATTAAAATTGATGCAGGTGCCAGCAGTGCCCGAATCGAATTTAATAGTCAACCGGACATTGACCCCATTGCGATCATTCAGCTGATTCAATCTGAGCCGCACCTATACAAACTGGAAGGTAGCAGCGTGTTGAAGTACAGTGGCTCCATGGAAAAAGGCGAAGCACGATTCAAGCTGCTTGAGCAACTACTGGATCGACTGACCCCATGATCGACTGGCCCCATATACCTCGGCAGTGGCAAACGGCTGCACACCAGACTGAAGGTCTGAGAGTTTCAGGATTGAGCAGGGATTTTATGAAACAAAAAGCGATCGGCACCCTACTTCTGAGCACAATCTCCATGACAGCCATTGCCAGTGAGGATACGCAGTGGTACCAGGCCGACATGATTGTATTTTTGAACGAGCAGAGTGCCAGTGACAATGAGAAATGGCCTGATATTACGGCTCACCCTCTTCCCGCTGACACCATTAAACTAAAATCCTACAACGCCGGGGCGGACGCAAAAGGAACCTCTTCTGATCTCACTGACTTTCTGGATCGTCCTGACAAAAAGCCTGCAACAGATCTGGAGCGGGATGCCTTTGTGTCCCTGCCCTACCCATCACACTTGTTGCAAAGTGAAAGCAGTGCCCTGTCCAAAAATGGTGGCTACCGGATTCTCGATCAAAAAGCCTGGCTGATGCCGCTCAGGGAAGGCAAAAGTTCGAGGCCAATCAGGATAGGCAACTACAACACACAAAGTAAAAAACCCAGTATGTTGGAAGGTACCGTTACGATCAGCTCCAGTCGTTATCTGCATGTAAAAGTTAATCTCTGGTACAGCGAACTGGCATGGGAAGCACTGGCAAAAAACATGGAGAATGTTCAGCCGCACCCGGAGTCTCAAAAGAAACCAACCCTGGATAAAAATCTGCAACTGGTCAGGGCACCTGACGGTCAGCCCATGAAGATTTCCCGTAATTTTCATTTGCAGGAAAGTCGCAGAATCAAAAACAGTGATGAGGTTCAGTACCTGGACAGCCCGGTCATCGGTGTTCTGTTCAAACTGACGCCCTATAAAAAGCCGGATAAACCTTTGCTACCTGAAATGGAAGCTGACCAGGAAAAAAGCCCGGAGCCAGGGATACTACCCGGAATTGTCGATCAGGAAGGCAGCTGATTCGGAGTAATACCCATCGTGCTTTCTAACCCGAGACAAGGCGGCGTGGAAAGTTCGATTGGTATAAAAAGAGCTGTCAGTGGCGCAGCTCTTTTTTCATGATAAAGCTGTTCTTGTCCTGGTTTGACTCATAGGTCACCTGATCCATCAGCTTGTTCACAATGTGTAGACCACGGCCACTGCACAACCAGGCTTCAGGATGCTCAGGATCAACGACCATTTCAGTCTTATTCTGCATGACATCGTCCGGAATACTGTGTCCCCAGTCGCTAACAGAAATATTCATCATGGTCTTGTCCAGATTGATACACACTTCCACCGGATGGCCCGCTTCATTTTCGTAAGCATGCTCAATGGCATTGTTGACAATCTCTACCAGACAAAGCTCTAGCCGATTAATTTCAACAGGAGAGAGAGTGGTCATGGCACAGACACCTCTGACCGCCATAGCCACCAGCGTTGTATTGGATAACTGGCTGTCGATTTCCAGCTTCAGCACCTGTGACATGTCAGCTCCCTTTAACAGCCTCAGCCACTGAACCATGGAGTTTGAACAATTTATCCATGGACGTAAGATCAAACAGATCCTGCACCGCAGGTTGTGCAGAAGCCAGACTGAGTGACCCCTTACCCGACAATTTCTTAAGACCCGCTACCAGCACGCTCAAGCCTGTGCTGTCCATAAAACGCACTTCGGCAAGATCTATAACTATGTCGGATTTGCCGTCTTCAATCAGATCAAACACATAGGTTTTAAACGCTTCGGCAACGGAAGCATCAAGACGGGACTCATCAATCCGGACCACTGTAATGTGGCCTTCCTCGTGGTGTTCAAACGCCATGCCATCCTCCTGGCTTTCAGGGTTTCCATTCCAGTAACAGGTAGGTCACATCGTCATCGAAACGGTCCAGCTCACTCCAGTCTCTGACATTTTTCTCTACCTGGTCAATAACCGATTTTAAATCTTCTTCTAAAGTATCTTGCAGGCATTGCAGCAAACGGGCCTCACCAAACTGTTGACCTTCAGTGTTTTCACATTCTGTGACGCCGTCAGAATAGAGAAACAGACGGTCACCCGGCTGAAACTGCAAAGTGCAGGAGGTGTATTCCATATCCGGCATCATACCGATGGGCACGCCTCCACCCGCAACGGGCTCTACAATGGCTTTATCACGATGAATCCATAAGGGTTGCGGATGACCCGCCTGGGATAATGTGACTTGACCTGTGCGACTATTGATAAGTCCATAGGCAATGGTGAAATAAAGCATCGATTCCGGTGTCAGCTGAAACCGCCTGTTCAGTGAGGCCAGAACTTGTTCGGGCGCACGCACCTTATTGAATGGCTCATAATCCAATGTTTCCCTGACGATGGAGCCTCTGCCCGATGTTTCTGAGAGAATATTATTCAGAGTAAATGAAAAGAGCGCTGAGGGAATACCATGCCCGGCCACGTCCAGTTGATAGAACCCTAAGGTTTCACCATCAATAGCCTGATAACCAAACATGTCCCCGCCCAGTATTTTGCTGGGCTGGAAAAACCAGTCAAAAGAAACATGTTGTATGGTCGCCGGTTGAGCCAGCAAAACTTCCTGGGCTTTGGCCGCCGATTCAAGATCTTTTTCAACGGTCTGAATCGCTTCAACCAGGCGTGTATTTTGCAGCTCGAGCTGCCTCTCAAGTTCGATGATACGAATCCCTGCTTTCAGGCGGGCAGCCAATTCATCAAAATTAACCGGCTTGGCAAGAAAATCATCCGCCCCGTCATTCATGCCTTCAACAACTGCCTTATGATCTGCATTACCGGTGAGCAGGATAAAATAAATATAACGTCCAAGATCTGTTTTTCGGGTCTGCCTGAGCAGTTCCAGACCATCCATCTCAGGCATCATCCAATCGCTGATGATAATTCTGACATCCTGATGTTCCCGCAGAATCTCCAGAGCCTGTCTACCATTCTCGGCCTCGAGTACCTGGTGCCCCTGCTTTTTCAATACCACGGAGAGCATCAAACGCTGGTCACGAGCATCTTCAACGATAAGAATATTCATTTAGCCTTTATCGGCCGGGCCTTATTTCATCTTAATCAGTGGCTATCATTATCGGGTGAGTTACCTGACTCTGGTTCAGCATTCGCTTTATGAATCACTTTCATCACCGGATAGGCGAACTCCGCTCCTGCTTTTTGCACTGCAGAAGCAATGATCAACATGATGCTTTCCTGGACCCTGACAAAGTCCACTCTGCCCTTGGGAATGACATGCACCCGGACCTGACACTCCAGTGATGAATCCCCATATTTAAGAAACCTTGCATAGTGGGGCTCCGAACAATCCAGCTCGGGATGCTGAAGAAATTCTGTCGTGATCTGATTCATGACGGCGGGGATCTTGTCCAGATCCTCGTAGCGAATACCAAAGTTTTCAACAACCCGGCGGTTACGCATTCTGGATGGATTTTCCAAAACGATACTGGTGAAGACCGAGTTCGGGACAAACACGGGTCTGCGATCAAAATTTCTTATCTGGGTCAAGCGCCAGCCAATATGTTCTACATGGCCTTCTATCTGTCGGTCCGGAGAACGAACCCAATCGCCTTCTTTAAAGGGTTTATCCAGCATTAACATCAAACCACCAAAGAAGTTGGCCAACCATTCCCTGGCAGCCATACCCACAATCAAGCCGCCTACGCCACCAAAAGTCAGCAGCGCGGAGAGCGAATAGCCCAACTTTTGCGCCAGAATCATCACCGCCAGAACAATCAGAACGATATGAAAAAACCGTGACAGGGTTCTGGCCAGGTCGAGATCTTTATCTTGAACGCCCGAGATCTCGGCAATGTTCGGTAACTGCCTGATGAGTCTCAGCAGAAGCCAGAGTGGAAGTAATACTGAGCAGACAGCTTCTGATGTGGCCAGCCAGTCATGGCCTTCTTCTTCACTATGATCAACAAACCAGTGAGCGAGGTAAAAAAAACATAACAACCACGGAAGAAGCAACAACGGAGGACGAAAAGCTGAGGCCAGACAGGCTCTCACCGATTGATTCTCAGATTGAGCCCACCGACTGAGAAGGAAGTGGCTGAACCAGGAAACGATAACAGCAGCCACAAGCGCTGTCACTAAATCGACATTCTCCCCTTTAAGAAGACCCTCCCAAAACATTGCCTGCTCCTCGCACAAGAAAACCCCACGGTAAAGGAGATATCGGCCATCGCCTTCCCGGTTATATTCAGACCATTGAAATTATCCTCAAGGGATAAAAGCTGGACGAACATACTTTGATTTCAACACTGAAGGGTTGAAATCAATCTATCATAGCTCGTTCAGCCGTTTTTGCCGGTGTCTGTTTCAACTTGCCGAGCCACTCTTGCGGGACATCAAGCGTCCGGGTCGGGAAGGCAATATCAGCACCATGAGAATGGATAATAGCCATTATCCTGACCAGGACATCCTGTTTAACCCTGAGGTACTCTGCCCAGTCTCTGGTACATGTAAAGCAATAGACTAAAATATCGAGGCTGGAGGGTCCAAAGGCATTGAGCGATACGAGAAGAGTCTTATCGCTGGCGATTTCATCGTTGTCGTTCAGATACTGCCGTATTTCCTCGACGATCACCTCCACCTTCTGGCCATCCTGATACCTCAGGCCAACAGTTTCCTTGATCCTTCTATTTTCCATTCGCGATGGATTCTCAACAGAAATGCTGTTGAAAGTGGCGTTGGGAACGTAGAGTGGTCGCTTATCAAATGTCTTGATGCGGGTTTCTCTCCAGCCAATGTATTCCACAGTGCCTTCAATGTTTCTATCCGGCGAACGAATCCAGTCACCAACCCGGAAGGGTTTATTCAGGTAAATCATCAGACCACCAAAGAAATTGGCCAGCATATCCTTAGCGGCAAAACCGACTGCCAAACCTCCCACACCACCAAATGCCAAAAGACCTGAGATACTGTAGCCAAGTGACTGTAATACAGTCAGAAAACAGATGATGATGACCACAATTCTGCTTAATCTGCCAATCGCTACTACAGTCGTTGGATCATTAGACCGATCGCCTGCCAGTTCAGGATTCAGAAAGTTTCGCTCCAGCTGACGAATGAAACGGATAATGCTCCAACCCGCCAGAGTCAGGATAATGACATCCCTGAGATTATTCAGACCATCAATTAACTCAGAATCCGTAGCCTTGGCAGCTACACCAACAACCCAGCAGAAACCAATAACCCAGATCAGCAGGATCACAGGGGTTCTCAGTCCCCTGATAACGGCATCATTCCAAGGGGTAAGGGCTGCACGACCATCTCTGGAAAGATGAGCAAACACTCTGGACAAGATCAGATGGATAACGCCTGAAATCAACAGGACAATAACGGCCTGAATAACCCATTGAGGAATATCCAGTTCATGAAAAAAAGGGTGAGAAAGAGACATTATCAGACTTCCGGATAGAAAACGGGACACTTAACACTGAGAATGATTTCATTCCCACAAGGTTGAAATCATTCTATGGACGTTTTATGGCAGATCAGTTAAATCGTTCAGAAAGATAATCCAGTCTGTCCTTGCAACTAAGATAGCGATCCATGGTCACCAGCTCTTCCAGAGCTCGACCGCCACGGGCCTGAAGAGATGAAAGATCAGGCGTAGAGAAAGAAGACCGTTCAAGCCAGGGCAGAACTTCCCGGACACCCTCCCTGCTGCTTAATAACAATAAATCACAACCCGCATTCAAGGCTTTTTCGACCCGGACAGTGTAACTTCCGGCTGAAGCTGCACCCTCCATGGTCAGACAGTCACTGATCACTAAGCCATTAAAGCCGATCTGTTCTCTAAGGATGTCTTTCAACCAGATTGATGAAAAACCACAAGGCTGATCATCTACTTCAGGAAAAACAATGTGAGCGGGCATAATCGCTTCTATGCCCTGCTCTATCAGAGCTTTGAATGGCACCATATCTTGCTGCTGGATGGCATCCAGCGCACGACTATCCCTGGGCAGGGTCAGGTGAGAATCTTCGTTAACACTGCCATGACCGGGAAAATGTTTACCTATACAGGGCATTCCTGATTCACGGACACCACTGAACCATGCACCGGCCAGTTTAATGACGGTTTCTGGCTCACAGCCGAAGGCACGGTCGCCCACTATATCTGTAAGACCCAGATTAAGATCCAGGACCGGAGCCAGACTCATGTCAAGGTCGCAGGAGAGTATTTCTTCAGCCATAAGCCAGCCACAATCCTCAACCAACTCCAGGGCTTTCTGGGGATCACATTTGAAATAGCTGGCATAACGCTCTGCAGGCGGCAAACGGGTAAAATCGTTTCTGAAACGCTGAACCCTGCCACCTTCCTGATCCACCATCAGAATCAGGTTTTGTCTGATGCTTCTTATGTCTCTGACCAGATCACACAACTGTTTACGATCGTGAAAATTCCGGGCAAAAAACAACACGCCGACAACACCGGGATGCAGGAGTAATTCCCGCTCTTCAGGCTGGAGGGTCTGACCTTCAAGGTCGATTATCAGAACGCCATTATTTTTCGCATTGTTATGATCATGCCTGTACATACTTTTCTTGCTCTCCTGACCCGTCTGAATGCGATAAAACTACTTTGGCAGAATATCAATAGTAGTTCCCGGAAGAACCCGGTCAAATAAATCAATCATGTCACGACCATGCATCCTGATACAGCCTCTTGAACCCGGCTCGCCCATCACAGCGGTATCGGGTGATCCGTGGATATAGATGTAGCGTCGCATGGTATCGACCTTTCCCAGACGGTTGTAGCCGGGTTCAAGACCGCTTAACCAGAGAATTCTGCTTAAAATCCAGTCCCGACGTTCAGAGTATTGTTGTAATAGTTCGGGTGAATAGATCTCACCCGTGTATCGCCTTCCCACAAAAACCGCATGGAGAGGGAGGCCCTCACCGATTTTCGCACGAATAATATGACGCCCCAGTGGAGTCTGCCAGCTACCTTCCTGCTGCCCTGTTCCTTTACTGGCGGTGGATACAGAGTAACAAATCGTTTCTGCACCCTTTTGCAGCAGCTCCAGAGTCTGCGAGGCAATTCTAACATTAATGTGCACAGATGAATCTCGTATTGACTGGTTTCGCTTTGGCTCAGGCTCGAGAGCCAGCAACTCGAATAAATATTATCGACCATTCTTATAGGTGGCATGAGCACGCAGACCAGCTGCCATAAATGGCACCATTCTTCTCATAATGTTCTCAAGATTGTCATCAATGTCATAATCTCTCTGGGCAATGGAGAGAAGTGCATCGGCGCCAGATACGGAAAAGACAGCAGAGCCAAGACTGAAATAGGTACGCCAGAATTTATCGGCTATCGGAAGGTCAGGACAGGCCCTGAACAACAACTCAAAGTATCGGCTGAAGACGGTTCCATAAGTTTCCGTCAGATAACGCTTCAAATGCCCCTGGTTCTGTGTGAAAGCCAGCCCCATGAGTTTCATAAAAATAGAGATGTCATCGGGCCTTCTGGGTTTTACAGCAAGAATATGGTCAACAAGTATCTCAAGCACAGCCTCAAGATCAGGTGGCTCACTCTGATCGGACCACTCATCCAGAGTGGTATCCAGCCCTTTCATAAAGGGGTCCAGAAAACGGGCAAAAACCGCCTGTATCAGCGCTTTTTTGGAACCAAAGTGATAGTTCACTGCAGCCAGATTAACCCCTGCCTGTTTTGTAATGGTTCTTAAGGAAGTCTCTGAGAAGCCATGTTCAGCGAAGAGCAGTTCGGCTGAATCCAGAATTCTTTCGACAGTTGAAAGTTGTGCCATGGTACAAAGAATTTTATAAGTTTATTAAACGACTGTGTAGAACCTACGTATCTGGCCCCGAACTGTCAAGGCTGCTGCAGCTTGAGTCGACTTCAAGTCAACACTTCAAGCCAATGCTCTGGACGACCTTGCATACCCTTTAGCTTACCCTCTACAACACGACCCTATGGTGGAGCTAATGTCAAGAAAATAAATCAATAATTTAAGTCAAGTCCTGCATAGCAAGGAATACGGGAAAGCTCTTGCTTTGAGGGCATTCATGTTTGGGCTATCAACGGGACGGAGAAATATGTGGTAGGCATCACGGAAAGCCAGTCGACAATCATTTTTATTTTAGGGTCTATTTACCAATCGATTTATTCCTGATGGGGGTGGTGAATATCGGATTCAAATTTTGGGCATTTTTTACGAGTCCATGTATTCCTGATAGGGGTGGTGAAAGGCGGCAGGAAAGTCTCTGCTTTCACATACAAGGAAGCTGCTCAACTTCTGGACAGATAATGCGAAACGTGAACACCCTGCACGAGATGGTTGTTCAGGGCTACAAGATTAGGTCTTTGTGCCGTGGGTGGGGCTTAATGTCTACCCTAAGTAGAATCGCTTGCCCGCAAGATCATCCATACTGTTGTTGGTCACTGGATAATGGTTGAAAACAGGAAGTTCTGCAAAAGCCGCTGAAATAGATAGAAAAAAAACGCATATACGAATGTTATTTAAAAAGATGATTCTCATAGCGATTACCTTTTCAGACTCTATGTAGATAAAAAAAACCTCCTTGATTTTAGACGGTCATTTGAGGTTCAGCTCGAACCAGATAATAAATTAATGGATTCATGACCATGATTTTCATTGGGTAATGTTTTTGTACGAAAACTATCTGATTAATCAGTATAATGCCCTGAGTGTTTTTGGTTCATTGAGCCTGTCATGTAACTTGGCAAAACCAATCCGATCATCTGTTTTATCGAAAACGGTGTAAAACGCTCTCATGAATGGATTTCCAAGGATCCAAGATTCATTATTTATTCCGGGCATTTCGTCAATTCCAGCATGACATTCAACCATTCCAAAGCAGTTTTGCTCTTTGACTACATAAATTTGTGGGGGAACCTCATAGATATGGCCACCAATGGAGACCTTCAGAGGTGGAAGTTGGCTGACGTTTGAGCAATCTGCTTTCACATCAAGAGATTCAAGAATGGATTCGACGTCTTTTTCTGGCCCATAAATATAAAGTGCCCCTGTATCAATATGGGCTTTGCATTGTCTTTCTTGACAGCTTAGGAGAATATTTTTTGCTCCGACTGAGATGCCGTCAAAAGAAATATCGTAATAAGGATGTTCACCATCGATAGCTATCAGGGAGTGCCAGTATATAGGCCCCTGATAATAGAAAGGGTCGGGCTCACCGATAATCATAACACTACCGCCCTTGTTGGTTTTTTGGGACAGGTAGAACGAAAAGACAGCTTTATCGATCAAACCCTGTTTTAGGGCATTGTCTAACCATGATGGGATGATACTATTGCTCTTAAAGCCCAAGCCTAAAACGCCATCGAACGGATGGTCCTCGATATCATCTGAAATAACGTCGGCTACAGCAAATCCCTGAGATACTACCTTTATGCCACCGAGAGTAATATCATCATAACCGAAGATACCAGATATTTTACCTCTGGCGTAACTTAGGTTCAGTCTGTGGCTAGTGCGTACAAACGAGCTGCTGCTTTGTGGATCAAAACGTTTTTTGTCAGAGCAGCTGTTAGAACTACATGTTGTACCAGGAACCCAGATATAACTTGATCCGGTATCTAAAAGAACTTTAAATACCTGATCGTCAGATCCAATTTTTATCTCGCCGTAATACTGCGTATTACCGAAGTTGTGTAGTAATGTCTTTCCTTTAGCCATTTCTGGTCCATAAATTTTCAAATAAAGTCGCTTACCGGGAAGGTCACCCATATTGCTGCTGGTTACTGGAATGCGGTTAAAAACAGGAAGATCTGCAAAAACCGCTGAAACAGATAGAGAAAAAATACATATAAAAATATTTTTTAAAAAGAGGTTGTTCATAACAATTACCTTTTCAGACTCCATGTAGTGCCTGCCCGAAAACCCACAAATAATCCGATTCAGCAGGCAGCAGCAAAAATTTTTGTTTAAAATTCAGCCTACTCATCTGTGGGTGCTACTTTTTGGTTTATTTCTGTTCAGCGGCTCTGTCGCCACAGGCTTTCATGCTGCTCCGAAAACAAAGTGGTTGCCCACTCTATCAACTTGCAAATAGCATCTCTGAGCAGGTTGATATCCGTCGGAAAGTGAACATTGGTTTTTACGACGATCGAGTCAGCGCGGGCGCGTGGCCTCTCTTCTTTTTTTTACCAATTCACGGCCAGCATTGACGACGACCTGATTGTTCTGGTCCAGAATTTCCGGTGTGAACAATGAGATGTTGTCTTGCAGGGTTTGCAGTTTGTACTGGTGTTCACAGTAAGACCCATGGCCTGGAATCTTTCGGTGAGTTCCATGCTCGTTAGCCAGCTCAAGAAGCCGGTCGTAGTCGCAGTTAATGACCAGCCGCAAGGCGCCAAAAACCAACATCCTCCAGGGATCCATTCCGGGACGCCCGTTACCTTGGTCGGCAGCTATCATACCCTGAAGCACGTGAAAAACCTGATTCCTCAACTCGATATTTGTCCAGATATATTGCAATGCCAGGAGCAAGCGGGGAGTGTCATCCCTTGACCTGAGATTGAATGTAATGGCAGAGATATCAACCTCGCCAAGCTGCATTTGTGGATTAATGGTCTGGCGCATAAGTTCGGGAACGTCCTGTTGTGGAAAACCTTCGTTCCTTAAATTAGGCTATAAGCCGCTATTTTCAAGTATTTGAGGGTTTTCGGACGGGCACTAATTATATTGCGACTGTATACGAGTGAGCTGCTGCTTACTGGACTGTGGTTAAAAGCAGGAGATACCACAAAAGCCGCAGGAATGGATAGAGAAAAAAAACATATAAAAATTATTTTTAAAAAGATATAGAAGGTCTTCTGCATTCAAACGCACCACTTTATTGCAGGGAGCAAGGCGTTATCGTAACTGACCAAGCGGTTAGTGATTTGTGAAAACAAATTGTTAACTATTAGATATAAATGGCCGCATCGTGACTCACGATTTACAGCTATATCAAAGCGTGGACGCAGTGAGTTCACTCACTATTTAGTCATCAGGAAAGGAGTTTAGCCTATGCAACCTCTCGGATATTCAATAGAACAAACATCACTGTCAGCGCAGCCATTAGACCTGCCAGACACATCCTCCAAGATCACCGTAGTGGCTTCCGACGTCGTTAAAAATCTGCTGGATAGAGTAAAAATCTCGATTCTGGACTTTACCGGCAAATCAAGTATAGCGCTGTCTTCTGTTGGCCTGGCTGCCAGTCTTGGCATGCTTCTGGCGAGTATGGATGATAAAGACAAGAAGGCAATGATTCTGGGCATCCCCGTAGAAGCCTTAACGGATGAGCTGGAGACTGAAATCCACAAAGAACTCGGCCAGCTCAGTCTAAAACACGCTTACGTTAAACACCTTGGTCAAAAACAGGCAATCTCTTGCACTAACTTTATAGCGACTAAAGATGCCACCAGGGATGAGCAGTTTGAAAAGAGGCTGTCTGAATGTTATCAAACCGAAAAACTGGAGTGTCCTGTCAGTTGCATAGCAGACGTCACAGAAACTTACATTAATGATGGCAAAATTAACAACTTGTTTGGTGGTTATTCTGAAGCTCAACGGCATGAAATTACAGCAGCCATAGTCAATGCGATGAGTTTCGATTTCAAGGGCATCTGGGAGACAAGTGCATCTTCAGATAAAATCACCACGGGCAATTTTATATGTACAACTGAAATTGATTTAAAGAAAGTTAAGATGATGAGTACAACTGATAATTTTCCAATTGCTGACAACGGACAATTCATTGCCATTGCCAAAGAATTAAAATCTGTAAATGGAGAAAACCTTAGATTGGTCGCAATAAAACCGCGTGTTGAATCTACGTCCACAATTACATTCCTTGATTCTGAAACAATTGATCACCTGATTGAAAGATTAAATGATAATAAAATGACATTAAACGTAAAGCTACCAAAAATAAACATGGAAACTTGTGAAAACCAATTATTCAAAAGAATTCATCAGGCATGTGAAATCAACACACTAGCAGCAGTAGATTTATCAAAATTAGGCAAACAGGCAGACCAAAATTTAAATATGATTCAGAAGATTACAGTAACCGTTGATGAACAAGATACTTGCAACCCATTGACCAATGCCGAAAAAACCACCGTAAAAGACGATCCTGAAACCCCTGACTTTGAATTTCTCTGCCCTGGCTACATTGGCATTGTAGACTCAGAAGGTAATCGGTTGCTTGATTTGGTCATTAAGGATGACAGATTTTTGGAAACAGTGGAAAACCCGGACTCTGACGACCTGATGTTTGATAGCTTTGATGACTCTGATAGCGATGATGATCTAACTCCCAAAAGAAACTATACATTTGATGCCAGATGGTACGCAGTTCAAAAAAGCGCAAATAATATAAAAAATATTGAAGACGCTATTGAAACCAGAATCAATGAGTTTCTTTCCAACCCTCTTCGCTATGGTGATATGACTATTTTAATACAACATAGATTTAACCAGGATGAAGAGCTTGAAATTATTAACGCTCGGGTAAAGTGCTTACCCGAAATAGATATCGATGTCGTTTCTTTGGATGACGCCAAAAAGCTTAAAAAAAGAATATTAGAATTAATTGGAGAAGAATATGAGGATTTACTTAGGCTTGAAGATTTTATCGAATATTTTAGAGTTGAAGTTCAATCTAATGCATGGGATGCTCTGCTGGAAAAGTTAACTGCTAGCAAATCGTGAATAAATATAATGCTAATTAAGTGGCTAAAATAACCTCTGGACAATCATAAACAAAGAGCCAAATCCGGTTTTTAATCACCTCCGGATATTTTTATTAACATAAGCCTGAAAGCAAACCAGACTCCATAATTTGGAAAAATAGATAAGTTAAATTTTATGGCAGAACTTCGGAAAGAGAAACATCTGCCACGATAACGAGCCTCTATTGCAGGAAACAAAGTGTTATCGTAACTAACCGGTCAGTGATTTCTGAGAAAAGAAATAATTAAATATCAAGTACCAAGGGTAATACTGTAACCCGGGATTTATGGCTATTTGCTCAGCATGGAAGCAGTGAGTTTATTCTCACTAATTAATTTTTATCAAGAAAGGGAGAGTAGACTATGCAACCTATCAGACAATCAACCGAACCAATGCAATGGCAGACATCACAACCGCCAGTTAACTCCCTGGAGGTCTCCGAAAAGGCTTCTAATATTGTTACAAAACTGATCAGAAAGCTGTCACTCAAAATCCTGCCTAAGGCCGTCAATGACGACAAAAGCAAGGTAGTGTCTGCTACCAGCCTGGCACCGGTTCTGGGCATGCTTCTGGCGAGTATGGATGATAAAAAAAGGAAGGCATTGATTCTGGACATTCCCGTAGATACCTTAACTGATGACCTGGAGAATGCAATCCATAATAAACTCGGTGAATTCAGCGTAAAACACGCTTATAGTAAGGATCCTGATCAGAAACAGGCAGTCTCTTGCGCTGGCTTTATGGCTACTGAAGATGCCACCAGGGATGAGCAGCTTGATCAGAGGCTGTCTGAATGTTATCAAACTGAAAAGCTCGACTGTCATGACAGCTCCGTAGCACGCGTCGCAGGAAGTTACATTAATGAGAAAACCAATGGAAAAATTAAAAACTTGTTTGATTGTTATCCTGAAACTGAGCGGGATAACATTAAAGCGGCCATTGGTAGCGTGATACAATTCGATTGTAACTGGGAGAAAGCATTTTCTCCAAATGATACAGTCCCGGGCAATTTTCTTTGCGCAGATGGAACTCATATTAATGACGTAAAGATGATGCAGATGTGGGAAAATTGCCACTATTCCTATAACAGAACATTTGGCGCCATAGCCAAAAATTTCCGATCTGTGAATGGAGAAAACCTTAGATTTGTTGCGATATCACCCCGCGAAGAAAGTGCAACAGCAATTAACTACCTTAGTTCCAAAATAATCACTGATCTGATTAGCGATACAAGACATAATAAAGCGATATTTAATATAACGCTACCTAAAATAAACGTAGTAGAAAGTTGTGATATTCAATTACTCAAGATAATTTGCGAGGCATTTGGAACCGACGTAATAGTCGCACAAGACTTATCAAAATTAGGCAAACCGGAAAATAGTAATCTGAGTATTCTTCAGAAGACTGTACTATCCATTGATGAAGAAGGTGCTCAGAACAAGCTTTTGAGTGATGAAAAAATTTCTGTAAGGTGCTTACCCAAAGTAGGTAGCTTTGACTTTGTCTGTCCTGGTTACATTGCCATTGTAGACGAAAATGAAAATCGGTTGGTTGAGTTGATCATTAAAGATGGTCGCTTTTTTGAATTTGCTCCGGCCGAGACCATTTCTTCTGAAAGTTTGAACACTGATGACTGTAAAGCTGAAAGCAAAAGAGCTAAAATCGAAACCAATACAAATGGTAAGAAAAAGCTTGCTTCCAAAAAACGCGGAAAAAGCGGTAAAGCTACTATTGACTCTATAATAGAGCACTTATCTGATAAAACAAAAATCAAAAGTATTGATGCGAGTCCTCTAATACGTCATAGCTTTGATCCGAATGGGGAGTTTAATATCGAAAGTGCCTATTCAGGTAGATCTGATTTATCTATCAAAACTCCTACCAAGGAAGACGCTATTAAAATCAAAGATAAAATATCAGAATGGCTGGATTACAAACATGAATGTTTTGTTAAAGTTTTCGAGATCTCTGATGGCTCTCATGTAGAAGTTTCATTTGACGCATGGGATGCACTGTTTAAGAAGTTAAAATCTACACATTCATAAATAAAATGCCAAATCCGGAGATTAACCATCTCCGGTTTTTTTTAACAAAAGCTTAACCTGTAGTTGCCCCCACAGGTTAGACAAACGGACAATTAAAGTTTTCGGGCAGAGATACCTCCACTATGACAACCGGGCTCTATTGCAGGGAATAAGGTGTTATCGTAAATAACTAACCCGTCAGTGTTTTCTGAGAAAGGAAATACTTAAATATCAAGTACTAATGGCAATGCTGTAATTCATCATTTATGACTATTTGCAATAGCATGGAAGCAGTGAGTTTATTCTCACTACTTTGTATCAACCAAAGGAGAGAATACTATGCACTCATTTACCCCAACCGGAACAATTAGAACTTCAAGCCAGGCAATGCAATGGCAGCCATCTGATATGCCAGCAACATCCTTTGAGATCACCTCACAGGCTTCAGATATTGTTAAAAAACTGATAAATAAAGTGTCAATCGGGATCTTATGTACTCAGGATGCCAAGGACCACAAAAGCAAGGTGATCTCTTCTGTCAGCCTGGCTCCAGTACTGGGTATGCTTCTGTTGTGTATGGATGATAAAGCCAAAAAGGCATTGATTCTGGAAATCCCCGAAGAATCCTTAACTGATGAGCTGGAGACTGAAATCCATAAAAAACTCGGTGAATTCAGCAAAGACCACCCTTACGGAAGCCATCCTGATCAGTTGATCTCTTGCGCTAACTTTATTGCTTCTGCCTTTTGCGTCAGATTTGAGCAGTTTGAAAAAATACTCTCTGAATGTTATCTAACCCAAAAGCTGGAAGGTGCTTTCTGGGACGTAGCTGATGTCACAGAAGCTTTTGTTAAGGATAAAACCAAAGGAAAAATAGAAAAGTTGTTTGATGGGTTGAACGAAGTTAAAGCAGTAATTGGTAATGTAATAGATTGCCGGGCTGTCTGGGAGGATAGTTTTTCTCCAGATGAAACGGCTGCTGGACGTTTTCTATGTGCAAATGGAACTTGTATTGATAACGTCAAGATGATGTCTAAAACTGAAACGGTTCAATGTGCTTCTAACAGGAGATTTCGTGCCATCGCAAAGGAATTCCAATCTGTGAATGGAGAAGATCTTAAACTGGTCGCAATAAAGCCGCATAATAAAAGTGCCACAGCGATTGATAAACTTGATTCTGACACGATTAACGAGTTAACTGAACAATTAAATCATAGACAAGCGGAATATACGCTAACGCTACCCAAAATAAACATGGACAGTTGTGACACTCAGTTACTCAAGAAAATATGTAAGGTATTTGGAACTGACATAGTAGCGGGAGATCTAACAAAATTAGGCATTTCGGCAGATGATAATCTGGAGATGCTTCAGAAAATCATATTTTCTGTTGATGAAAAAGGTGCCAGCTGTGCGATGGCGACTGTTGCACAAATTCAAACAAGGTGCGAAAAACCTCGCTTTGATTTTGACTGCCCTGGCTACATTGCCATTTTAGACAAAAAAGGTAATCGGTTGATTGAGCTGGTCATTAAGGATGGCAGCTTTTTGGAGTGTGTTGGTGACCCTATAATCTCCACCGATGGAGAATCAGGCTCTAATAATCTGGCAAGTTTTAACAGTTTTTATATATCTGATAGCGAAGATGATAGTTTTTATAGCGAAGATGATAGTTTTTATAGCGAAGATGATCAAGAACCAGTGCATCGCAGTAAAATAGATTTACCCACAAAAATAAAGCTGGTAGAAAAAGACTTATCTGCAATAACACGCTTATCTTTTGACCCTCTTGAAACTATAGATGTGAGTGCTTTTATAAAAGACTGTTATAATCCGGATGGAAAGCTTGATATTAAAAGCGCTAAGGCAGATAATCACAGGCTAAATATGACAACATCTTCTTTCGATGACGCTAAAGATATCAAGAAAAGAATATTAAAATGCATTGGAGAAGGCTATAGTTGCTATGTTAATATTCACGAAAGAGCTACTCCTATTGAAGTAAGTGTTTTAATTAATCCTTGGAAAAAAATGATTGATCAAATAACTTCTGGATTTATCAGTTCTTATATTTCTGATAGCGAAGATGATAGTTCTTATAGCAAAGATGATCCAGAACCAGTGGATCGCAGTGAAATAGATTTATCCAAAAAAACAAAACTGGTGAAAAAAGACTTATCTGCAATAACACGCTTATCTTTTGACCCTCTTGAAACTGTAGATGTGAGCACTTTTATAAAAGACTATTATAATCCGGATGGAAAGCTTGATATTAAAAGCGCTAAGGCAGATAATCGCAGGTTAAAAATAACAACATCTTCTTTTGATAACGCTAAAGATATCAGGGAAAGAATATTAGAATCCATTGGAAAAGAATATATTGATTCTGTTAAGATTTATGAAAGAGCTAAACCTATTCAAGTAGATGTTTTAACTAATCCCTGGAAAAAAATGATTGATAAAATAACTTCAGGACCTACCGATTCTTATATTTCTGATAGCAAAGATAATCCTATAATTACAACTGCTGAAAAACAGAGCTCTGATAATCTGGAAACTCTTAACGATTATGATATGCCTGATAGCAAAGTTTATACATCTGATAATCAATTCACAATTGAGAAAGATGTAACCGATCTAACTTCGATGGATAGGATTAGTACTTTAATACAACACCACTATAATCCGAATAGCGAGTTTGATGTTCGGATCGATGTGGCAGATCATATGCAGCTAACACTCAATATGTCTTCTAAGGATGAAGTTATAGAGCTTAGAGAAAGAATATTAAAATCAATTGGAGATGAACATAGCAAATTTGTTAGGATACTCGGTCAAAATTCTCCTTTTGAATTAGAGGTTTCTTTTGAAGCTTGGGAAGCACTGCGCAATAAGTTAACTTCTAATCAATCATGAATCAATACAATGCCAAATCCGGAGATTAACCACCTCCGGATTTTTTATTAACAAAAGCTTAAACTATAGTGGCCCCATAGGATGGACAGACGGACAATTAAAGTTTTTCGGGCAGAGATACCTCCACTATGGCAACCAGGCTCTATTGCAGGGAACAAGGTGTTATCGTAACTAACTAACCGGTCAGTGATTTCTGAGAAAGAAAATACTTAAATATCAAGTATTAAGGGCAAGGCTGAAGCTTGGCATTTATGGCTATTTCCTCAGCATGGAAGCAGTGAGTTTATTCTCGCTAATTAATTTGTATAAAGTAAAGGAGAGAAGGCTATGGAATCAATGAGAACTTCTATGAATACGGCGCAGTGGCAGCCATTTAATCTGCCAGACACATCCTTACAGACTACCTCACAAGCTTCTGATATTGTTAAAAAACTGCTGGACAAAGTGTCATTAGGCATCCTCAGCGCCAAAGGTGTCAGGGACGACGAAAGCAAGGTAGTGTCTTCTACCAGCCTGGCTCCGGTTTTGGGAATGCTTCTGGCGTGTATAGATGATAAAGCCAGGAAAGCAGCAGTTCTGGGTATCCCTGAAGAAGAATTAACTGATGAGCTAGAGTCTCAGATCCATAAAAAACTCGGTGAATTCAGTGTAAACCACCCTTATAGTAATGAGAAACAAGCACTCTCTAGCACTAACTTTATAGGTTCTGCCTCTGCCGTCATTAATGAGAAGCTTAATCAGATACTGTCTGCATGTTATCAAACCGAAAAGCTGAAATGTGATGGCCATAACAAGTTCCTGGCTGACGTCGCAGAAGCCTTCGTGAAATGGAAGACCAATGGAAAAATCGAAAAGTTGTTTCATGGTCACTCTAAAGATCGACGAGAACTAATTACAGCGGTAATAGGTAATGTGATGGAATTCGAGGGTATCTGGAAAGACAAATTTTCTAAAGACAAAACGGTCAACCGGCCATTTTATTGCGCAGATGGAAGTTTTATTACAAACGTCAAGACGATGAGGTCGACTGAAGAGCTTCAATTTGCTAATACCCGTGCCTTTGATGCCATAGGCAAAGAATTCCAATCCGTGAATGGAGAAGACCTTAAATTAGTTGCAATTAAACCACGCTTTAAAGATCCTAAAGCGATTAACAAACTTGACTCTGAAACCATTAATCATCTGATTGAAAGATTAAATGATCATAAAGTAAAGATGGATCTAAGACTTCCGAAAATAAAATTAGATAATTGTTGTGATACCAGGTTACTCGAAAAAATTTCTGAGGTATTTGGAACCAACATAATAACGGCTGGTGATTTAACAAGATTAGGCGATTCATCATACTGTGATCTGGAAATACTTCAGAAGACCAAAGTATCTATTGGTGAAGAGGGAGCTTATGGTACAGTCGCCACTGTCGCAACAACTACTCTTAGGGACAAATCCTCTGAGCATCCCAGCTTTGATTTTGATTGCCCTGGCTACATTGCCATTGTAGATAGTCAAGGTAATCGGTTGCTTGAGATGGTGATTAAGGATGGCAGCTTTTTAGAACTTGACGGTACACCTGTAATCATACCCGCTGAAAAACAGAGCTTTGGTATATCTGATAGTGATGATGATATGTCTGATAGTGACGATGATCAAAGCAGTCAAATCGATTTACCCACAAAAACAAAGATGGTACAAAAAGACTTATCTGTGATAACACAGTTATCTTTTGATCTTACTGAAAGTGTAGATGTGAGTACTTTTATAAATAACTATTATAATCCGAATGGGAAGCTTGATATTCAAAGCGCTAAGGCAGATAATGAACGTTTAACTATCAAAATCTCTTCTCTGCGTGACGCTAAAGATCTTAAAGAAAGAATATTAGAATCCATTGGAAAAGAATATGAATCTTCTATCAACGCTTATCCTCTTCAAGTACATATTTCAACTGATGCTTGGGAAAAAATGATTCATAGAATAACTTCTGGGCAATCATAAACAAAAAGGCAAATCCGGAGTATAATCACCTCCGGATTTTTTTATTAAAAAAAGCCTAAAAGTATCGTAGCCCCCATAATATGGACAGATAGACAAGTTAAGTTTTATAGCAGTACTTTGGACAGAGATAAATCCACCATGGTAACGGCCTCTATGGCAGGAAACAAGATGTTATCGTAACTAACTAACCAGTTAGTGATTAATGCGAAAGCAAATACTTAACTCATAGTAATGCTACATAACACAGAATTTACGGCTATTTGAAAAGCATGCGCTGTCCGCAAACATGGAAGCAGTATGTTTGTCCTGAATAAAAATAAATTTTTATCAGAGTTAGGAGAAAATATAATGGGACCTATTAGACATTCATTAAGACAATTATCATTGTCATCGCAACTACTAAATGTGCGAAACACATCCTTCAAAACCATCTCACAGGCTTCATATCTTGTTAAAAAACTGATTGATAAAGTGTCATTAGGAATTCTGAACGCTGCAGACGCCAGGGACGATAAAAGCAAGGTAGTGTCTTCTACCAGCCTGGCTCCGGTTCTGGGTATGCTTCTGGCGAGTATGGATGATAAAGCCAGAAAGGCATCGGTTTTGGGTATCTCTAAAGAAGACTTAACTGATAAAATGGAAACTGAGATCCATAAAAAACTAGGTGAATTCAGCGTTAACCATCCTTACGCCAAGGATCCGGATCAGAAACAGGCACTCTCTTGCAGTAACTTCATAGGTTCTACCTCTGCCCTCGGGAATGAGAAGCTTAATCAGACACTGTCTGAATGTTATCACACCGAAAAACTGGAATGTCATGACCATGACAGGTGCCTGGCCGATGTCGCAGAAGATTACGTGAAAGAGAAGACCAATGGAAAAATCGAAAAGTTGTTTCATGGTCATTCTAAAGCTCGACGAGAACTAATTAAAGCGGTGATAGGTCATGTGATGGAATTCGACGGTATTTGGAAAGATGAATTCTCTGAAGACAAAACGGTCCACCGCCCATTTAATTGCGCAAATGGAAGTTTTATTAGAAACGTCAAGATGATGTCTTCAACTGAAGAGCTTCAATTTGTTGAGACCAGTGAATTTGATGCCATTGGTAAAGAATTCCAATCCTTGAATGGAGAAGACCTTAAATTAGTTGCAATACAACCACACTTTGAAGATCCTGAAGTGATTAATAAACTTGACTCTGAAACCATTAATCATCTGATTGAAAGATTAAATGATCGTAAAGTGAAGATGGATCTAAGACTTCCGAAAATAAAAATAGAGAATAGTTGTGATACCAGGTTACTCGACAAAATTTCTGAGGTATTTGGAACCAACATAATAAAGGCCGCTGATTTAACAAGATTAGGCGATTCATCAGACGGTGATCTGGAGATACTACAGAAGACCAAAGTATCCATTGGTGAAAAGGGAGCTTATGGTACAGTGGCCACTGCCGCAACAACTACTCTCAGGGACCCATCCTCTCGTCCCAGCTTTGAGTTTAATTACCCTGGATACATTGCCATTGTCGATGGACAAGGTAATCGGTTGCTTGAGATGGTGATTAAGGATGGCAGCTTTTTTGAGCTTGGCGGTACACCTGAAATCACACCCGCTGGAAAACAGAGCTCTGACAACCAGTCAGGTTATTACGATTTTGACATGTCTGATAGTGAAGATGATATGCCTGATAGTGACTATAATACAGAGCCTAAAATCGATTTGCCCACAAAAATAAGGCTGGTACAAGAAGACTTATCTGCAATAAAACGGTTATCTTTTGACTTTTTTGAAACTGTAAATGTGAGTAATTTTATAAAAGACTATTATGATCCGGATGGGAAACTTGAAATTAAAAGCGCTATGGCAGATGATAAAATTTTAACACTCGAATTCTTTTCTTCGGATGACGCTAAAGATCTTAAAGAAAGAATATTAAAATCCATAGGAGAAGAATACAGATCTGCTGTTAAGATTTATGAAAGAGATAATCCTGTTGAAATAATAGTTAATAATAATACCTGGCATAAAATGATTGCTAAAATAACTTCTGGACAATCATAAAAAAAAGCCAAATCCGGAGTTTAATCAGCTCCGGATTTTTTTATTAACAAAAGCCTGAAAGCAAACTAGCCCCCATAAAATGAACAGATAGACAAGTTAAGTTTTATGGCAGGAAACAAGATGTTATCGTAACTAACTAACCAGTTAGTGATTAATGCAAAAGCAAATACTTAACTCATAGTAATGCTACATAACACAGAATTTACGGCTATTTGAAAAGCATGCGCTGTCCGCAAACATGGAAGCAGTATGTTTGTCCTGAATAAAAAATTAATTATTATCAGAGTTAGGAGAAAATATTATGCACCCTATTGGACATTC
Organism: Endozoicomonas sp. ALD068; assembly: GCF_049310145.1. Lineage (NCBI taxonomy): Bacteria > Pseudomonadati > Pseudomonadota > Gammaproteobacteria > Oceanospirillales > Endozoicomonadaceae > Endozoicomonas > Endozoicomonas sp. ALD068. The sequence continues at coordinate 1,917,478 of NZ_JBLYNU010000004.1, read as the reverse complement.
ATTCAGACAATTTTCATTGTCATCGCAACCGCTAAATCTGCGAAACACATCCTTCAAAGCCACCTCACAGGCTTCATATCTTGTAAAAAAATTGATTGATAAAGTGTCATTAGGAATTCTGAACGCCTTAGACGACAGGGACAATAAAAGCAAGGTAGTGTCTTCTACCAGCCTGGCTCCGGTTCTGGGTATGCTTCTGGCGAGTATGGATGATAAAGCCAGAAAGGCATCGATCCTGGGTATCTCTAAAGAAGAGTTAACTGATGAGATGGAGATTGAGATCCATAAAAAACTAGGCGAATTCAGCATTAACCATGCTTACGCCAAGGATCCGTATCAGATACAGAAGGCACTCTCTTGCGCTAACTTTATAGGTTCTGACTCTGCCGTCATAAACGAGCATCTTGATCAGATACTGTCTGTATGTTATCGAACCGAAAAGCTGGACCGTCCTGACCAGGACAGGTGCCTGGCCGACATCGCAGAAGACTTCGTGAAAGAGAAGACTCATGGAAAAATCAATAAGTTGTTTCATGGTCATTGTAAAACTCGACGAGAACTGATTACAACGGTAATTGGCAATGTGATGGAATTCGAGGGTATCTGGGAGAGGCCATTTTCTAAAGAAAAAACGGCCTCGGGCAAATTTATCTGCGCAGACGGAAGTATGATTGAAAACGTCAAGATGATGATGTCAACTGAAAACGTGCAATTTTTTGATAATGGAAAATTTGGCGCCATTGGCAAAAATTTCCGATCAGTGAATGGTGAAGATCTTAAATTAGTCGCAATAATAACCCCTGATGACAGTCCGACAGGGATTAACAACCTTGATTCTGATACAATCAATCACCTGATTGACGGATTAAATGGCCGTAAAAAAGAGATGGATCTAATGCTACCCAGGATAAAAATAGACGGCAGTTGTGACACTAATTTACTCGACAAAATTTCTCAGACATTTGGAGCCGATGTCATAAGGTCTGAAGATTTAACAAGATTAGGCCATCCCTCAAATTGTGATCTGGAAATTCTTCAGAAGACCAGAGTATCCATTAATGAAGAGGGAGCTTATGGTCAAGTTGCCACTGCCGCAACAAGAACACTCAGAGGCTTCGGTACAAAAAAACCACCACACTTTCATTTTGTCTCCCCTGGTTACATTGCCATTGTAGATGGACAAGGCAATCGGTTGGTGGAGATGCTGATTAAGGATGGCAGCTTTTTAGAATTTTATGCGGCCGGGAATGACTCAGCTGAAAGCTTGAAATCTAATGATTTGAAATCTGATAAAAGTTTGAAACCAAATGACTTGACAGCTGATAGCAAAATGACTCCTATCGAAAATTATAAAAATTACAGAAAAATAGATGAACCCAAAAAAGACGAAAAAATTATTGAAGAAACTATTAACTCTATAAAATATATGTTACCAGATGATGAATCTATTGATGTGAGTAAACTAATATACCATAAGTTTGATCCGAAAGAGGATTTTAATATCAAAAGTGCCAAAGCAGTTAAATCCAGATTAGCTATCCATACTGGTAGTAAGGATAATGCCCTTGATATCAGAGAAAGAATATTAGAATGGCTTGATTACAAACATGTAGATTTTGTTAAAGTTTGGCATGGTTTTGATGGCTTTGAAGTAGAAGTTTCAAATGATGCCTGGGATGCACTGCGGAAGAAATTAACTTCTACACAATCATAAATAAAATGCCAAATCCGGAGATTAACCACCTCCGGATTTTTTATTAAAAAAAGCTTCAGGGACTCAGCTTGCGAATTTCAGCCAACAACTCATCACTATGGTGGCAAAGCATGCCTCACCTGCACCATTGACGACCCTCTTGTCAGTTTTTGCTGGCCTGAACATAAGTACCTAACCAGTTGGTTTCGCATATTCTGGACGGCGGCTTTTTCCACCCTTCTGCGTTCCAACTCTGGTTGCGTAGCTAAGGCTACGCGCCCGTCGTTGCGCCTTGAAGGATGAAAAAATCCACTCGCCAGAATATGCGAAACCAACTGGCCAGGTATTTAATAACTTGCCACCACAAAAATACTGTATATAATCACAGATACTGTATAAAAAAACAGATTGAGAGACCATGATCAAACTGACTAAACGGCAATCCGAGATACTGGACCTGATCAAATCTCATATTGACGAGACAGGTTTCCCACCCACCAGAGCCGAAATCGCCAAGACCTTCGGCTTTCGCTCACCCAATGCTGCCGAAGAACATCTCAGGGCACTGGCCCGTAAAGGCGCTATCGAGATTACCCCCGGCGCCTCCCGCGGTATCCGTATTCCGGACAGCCAGCCTGAAGGCCTTCCGATTATCGGACAAGTTGCTGCCGGGAACCCGATCCTCGCCCAGGAACATATCGAAGACCACCTGATGCTCAATCCCGCTTTCTTCACCCCATCGGCAGACTTCCTGTTAAGGGTAAAAGGAATGAGCATGAAGGACATCGGGATTCTTGATGGTGACCTGCTGGCCGTTCACAAGACAACAGATGTTCGAAACGGTCAGGTTGTCGTCGCCCGGATTGAAGATGATGTCACCGTGAAAAGATTCGAGAAACAGAAAAACAAAGTATTGCTGCATCCGGAAAACGACGAGTTCGAAACCATAGTCGTTGATCTCACTCAGGATGCCTTTGCCATCGAAGGTTTAAGCGTCGGAGTCATCAGAAATCAGTCCTGAGACGGAATAAGATGAGCCTGACCATTACCAGAGACACTACTCACAACAGGCAGCTGTTGTTAAAGGCCCACTACGCTGAAGTGCGAATAACAAACAGCGTCCGGGCTATGCCAGAAGGAAGAATTTATGCTGTACCGAACCAGCAGTGAAAGGCACAATTTTTCAGCCCCAAGCTACCAGACCAATACAGTCTGCATTAACCCCTCGCGCCTAGAAAAGACTTTATCAGGAAAAACTGAAAAGTCTCTGAAGCCCAGTATTAATGAACTCATTCTTTCAGGTCAACCCTGGCAGGCAGAACAACTCCTGACGCCCATGCTCAGTCAGCTGTCCACTGACAGTGAACGTTGGTTGACCCTGATTCTGGCAGATGACACCAGAACCCTGCACTGGTTAAAGAATTGCGACTTAAATCATGACAAGGTGCAAATCTTTAGCTCCAACAATATTAATCAGACATTGGAACTCACCAGGAAAGCGCTGGCATCCGGAACCAGCCACACTGTCATCAGCTGGCTGGGGCATTTGGATAAAGGGTGGCTAACTAAGCTTGAAAGCGCAGCCAGGAATGGACAGTGTCAGGGGCTGGCTATTCGCAGTAGACAGGTTGCATGATGCCCGTCATTTTCATGAAAATGGAGTCAGTGCAGTACTCTGTTCTCAGGAATCTCTTCTTCAGAGGATTGCGGACGAGTGAGTTCAGCAACTTCACGCATGCCAGCATCAAACATGACCTTTGCCACTTGCAAATGGTCCCCTTCAAGATACTGTTTGGCTTCCTCTGAAAATTTCATAGTCAGCAGGGGCTCACCCTCGTCGTCACTGCTTCGCAGAACAATCTCTCCTGTTGGAAGTTCCACAATTTCCAAAAACGATGCAGCCATATTTCGTTCCATAAATAGCGTATAAGAGGGAGAAATCATGCAGCATTGTGACTTATGATGCAATAGGTCAGTAGAGAGTAATGCAAAGTGTTATTGCAGACTGGAAAGTAAAAACCCTTAAAAGAGCTGCAGCTTTTGCCCCCGTATTGCAGCATACACACGATAAACTGGAATTAATCAGGCTGTTAGCGACAGAGCAAAGCCCAACACTTTCGCACCATTCATCGTGCCATAATCAACAGGGCTGATCGCCTCAACCGGAACAGCATATTCGGCAGCACGCAGCTTGAGATCATTCAACATATATTTAACCTGAGGACCCAGCAGAACAACATCGAAACAGGCTACCTGTTCATCGAAATGACTAGCGCCGAAGGCTTCAACCTCGACTTCTTCACTCCGACTTTCAGCTGCTTCGCGCATTTTCTCCACGAACATGCTGGTAGACATACCTGCCGAACAGCACAGCATGATCTTAGTCATAAGATACCTCTGATCAAATTGAACAACAGCCATAAACAACAGAGTTCTAAACATTCCCACAATCATGCACGGTTTGAATCAATCCAGGCACACTATTATGAGTCATGAATCAGATCTAAAAAATCTAATCACCATTCAAGATTGAAATTTCTAAAGTGCCCTACCAACTCCTTGAGGGAGGCAAGAATACTCTTGGCACTTTCTGGCGTCTTAATACCTTTGGTGACTTCACTAGTATCCGAAGCAATCATAATCATACTGCTATTACTTGAATATGATTGTATATTACCATTAGCATTAAAAATATCGTCATAAGCTTTAAGTAAATCTGCCAGCCAACTGTCCGATGACTCCAGCTGCTTTAACTGCTCGAGTTCAGACACTTCTGCAGGTTGCTCATCCATCAATCTGCAAGCATCTTCCAGAGACAGCAACCGGGTCAGCTGCTCACCGTAGGGAGACAATATCTCCGCCAGCATCGAGGAATAGGCTTGACTGGCATGCATCAGAAATGCCTCTCGAAAAGCCTCCTGCTCAAAAGCTTCTGCTCTTTCCCAGGCATCCAGCTGTAAACGGGCATAGTGTAATTTTTTGTTGGTATGGGAACGCCACTGCTCAGACATAATCTTTCTCAAAAATAAAAAGACCTCCACGGATCTCTGTGAAGGTCTTGTTTGTGACGAGGCCAGGTCAGGATTTTTTACGCTTCCTGGTGACTTTTTCTTCCCACCTGCCGTCCTGGAAGGTAGCACTCCACCCTGTCGCCTTACCTTCAGACTCAGTCATAACATACTGAGTCCTGGTTTTGCGACTGTAGCGAATGATTGCGGGATTACCATCAGCATCCTGTCTCGGTGCATCCAGAAGATAATGATACTTTGGATCAATAGCCGCCTGATGCGGGATCAGTTCACTGACCAGAGGAGCACGGGTCTCACGGTTCTTTGGGAACTGACTGGCCGCCAGAAAAAGACCTGAGGCACCATCTCTGAGAATATAATGATCATCCACTTTCAGACATTTGAGCTCAGGCATGGGTACCGGATCCATTTTGGGGGGAGCCGCTTCCCCGCTTTTCAAGAGCTTACGGGTGTTTTTACACTCGCTGTTGGTACAACCAAAGTATTTACCAAAGCGTCCGGATTTGAGCTGCATCTCAGAACCGCACTTGTCACATTCAAGCACGGGACCATCATAACCCTTGAGTTTGAACTGACCTTTTTCCACTTCATAGCCAGAGCAGTCCGGGTTATTACCACAGACATGAAGCTTACGCTGCTCATCAATCAGGTAGCTTTCCATTGCCGTAGAACACTTGGGACAACGATGCATAGCCCGCAAGGCGTTGACTTCTGCATTCTCGTCGTCAGCATCTTCAACTTCTTCGCCGGGCACCAGATTAATGGTACATTTACAACGCTCCCTGGGCGGGAGCGAGTAACCGGAACAGCCCAGAAATACTCCCGTACTGGCCGTGCGAATCATCATATCCCTGCCACAATCAGGACATTTGATATCGGTAGGAGAAGGGTCATTGGATCGCATACCGTCGCTGTCGTCTTCAGCCTGCTCCAGCTTGCTGCTGAAATCACTGTAGAAACTGTCCAGCAGATCTTTCCAGTTCTCACCACCTTCAGCCACTACATCGAGATTGGACTCCATCTTGGCGGTAAAGTTGTAATCCATGAGATCATGGAAGTTCTCAACCAGCCGGTCTGTGACAATATCGCCCATTTTCTCGGCATAGAAACGACGATTTTTCAGGGAAACATAGCCGCGATCCTGGATAGTCGAAATAATGGAAGCGTAAGTGGAGGGCCTGCCTATTCCACGCTTCTCAAGCTCTTTTACCAGAGCCGCTTCACTGAAACGGGCAGGCGGTTTTGTAAACAGCTGTTTCGGGTCCAGTTTTTTCAGATCCAGCGGATCACCTTTTTCCAGAGCCGGCAGAATGATGTCTTCACCCTTTTTGGCTATGGCTGCCATAACCCGGGTGTAACCATCAAACTTGAGGGTTCTGCCCCTCGCTTTGAGATCAAAGTCGTCCACCCGAACTGTCAGGGACGTACTCAGGTACTCCGCAGGCGTCATCTGACAGGCAACAAACTGTCTCCAGATCAGTTCATAGAGCCGCTCTGCATCCTTCTCAAGACCGGAAATAGAGCCTGGCTCAGCAGTCACAGAGGAAGGACGTATTGCTTCGTGAGCCTCCTGAGCGCCTTCTTTACTGGAATACCGGTTCGGATTTTCAGGCAGATACCTTGAGCCGAACGTACCATCGATAAATTCCCGGGCACTCTCCACCGCTTCCTGACTCAGATTGGTCGAGTCAGTACGCATGTAGGTGATGTGACCCGCTTCATAAAGACGTTGGGCCATCATCATGGTCTTCTTGACACTGAATCCCAGACGCGTACTGGCCGCCTGCTGCAGGGTTGAGGTAATGAAGGGTGCAGAAGGACGACTTCGGGTCGGTTTGTCTTCACGCACGGTCAGCTTGTAATCAGCCTGTCTCAGCTTTTCAAGAACAACTCCGGTGGCAGCCTCACTGACAGGTCTGAAGGCATCGCCAGCTTCTTTGGCCACCTGAAAACGGATAACTTCTCCATTTTCCGTAGCCAGGTCAGCGTAAACTTCCCAGTACTCTTCCGGGATAAAGCTTCTGACTTCACGCTCCCGCTCAACAATCAACTTAACCGCTACTGACTGCACCCGCCCTGCTGACAGGCCACGGGCAATTTTAGCCCAGAGCAGAGGAGAAACCATATAACCTACTACACGGTCGAGGAATCGCCTTGCCTGCTGGGCATTGACTCGGTCAATATTGAGAGAGCCGGGCTCTTTGAAGGCTTCCTGGATGGCATTCCTGGTAATTTCGTTGAAGACTACCCGCCTATAACGACCAGGCTCCCCCCCAATGGCTTCCTGAAGATGCCATGCGATGGCCTCTCCCTCACGATCCAAATCGGTTGCGAGGTAAATTGTGTCAGCCGATGCTGCAAGTCGACGCAGCTCGTCAACCACCTTCTCTTTGCCGGGCAGTATCTCGTAACGTGCCTGCCAGCCTTTTTCAGGGTCGATGCCCATTCTTTCAATCAGCTGTTCTTTGGCTTTGCGCTTCTTATGGATGATTTTCTGCTCAGGAGATAGCTTACGTGTCTCAGCAGCAGCCTTTGCCCGAGCTTTGGGGTCCACAGGCTTCCTGGAGCCACCTGCGGTGGGCAAATCACGAATGTGACCAACACTGGACTTAACAACAAAGTCCTTGCCCAGATATTTGTTTATTGTCTTCGCCTTGGCCGGCGACTCGACGATAACTAAAGATTTACCCATGCTACCTTACACGTCCTGTAATCAGCTCCATTGTTCCGGTTATGCTGACCAGCCTGGAAAAAAGATCATAAAACACTCAGTGCTGTCTGCGACCAAAACAAGAAAGGTCGGGAATTGAAAATTGTTTCAATATATAAGGTCAAGAAAAACATCGGTCAAGGAAAACCCTGCAATGATCCTGAATTTTTCTCGAACGACCCTCTTATTTATCGTTTCACAGCCTCAATGATTAATCCAGCCAGTTATAAGCAATAATATCCTTGAATATCAAAAGATTATTTAATTACTGTGAAGCCTGACAGATTTCATGATGATCATTGACGGGAAAAAATGTCGGGTTTTACCGACAAAATAACTTATGCAGACACTGAAAAATATACTCATTTTCGAAGCAGAATCTCTGCATAAAAATGCATCAAAAAGGAATACCCCGGAATAGAATTCCGGGGCGAGTACTTTCAGGCAGGATAAGCCAGACAGGAACCCGTCTGGCAAAGGCCGACGCCTTACAGACGTTCAAATACCGTAGTAATACCCTGACCCAGACCTACACACATGGTTGCTACACCGAGCGTACCATTGTTCTGCTTCATTACATTCAGCAGAGTACCGGAGATGCGGGCACCAGAGCATCCGAAGGGGTGACCCAGGGCAATAGCGCCACCGTGCAGATTCACCTTCTCATCCATCTTGTCGAGCAGATTCAGGTCTTTCAGGACAGGCAGAGCCTGAGCAGCAAAGGCTTCATTCAACTCAACATGATCAATGTCATCGATAGTCAGTCCTGCACGCTCGAGAGCTTTCTTGGTGCTGGGCACAGGACCATAGCCCATGATGGACGGATCAACACCGGCAACTGCCATGGAACGAATCACAGCCATTGGCTGAAGACCCAGGTCCTGTGCACGCTGTGCAGACATAACAATCATGCAGGAAGCACCATCGGTAATCTGGGAAGACGTTCCGGCTGTCACTGTCCCTTTCGGGTTAAAGGCAGGCTTCAACTGCGCCAGTCCTTCGAGTGTGGTTTCAGGACGGATCGTCTGATCTTCGGTGAAAACGGCCAGATTGCCATCATCATCATGTCCCTGCATAGGGATGATCTCATCTTTAAACTGACCGGCTTTGGTCGCTTCCCAGGCTCTCATGTGAGACCTCACACCAAATTCATCCTGGGCTTCACGAGTAATGCCGTGCATCAACCCCAGCATTTCTGCAGTCAGACCCATCATACCGGCAGCTTTGGCAGCGTACTTGGACAGGCGCGGGTTAGGATCCACTCCGTGCATCATGCCCACATGGCCCATGTGCTCAACACCACCTACAACAAAGACATCACCGTTACCGGTTTGAATAGCCTGAGCAGCGGTGTGCAGTGCGCTCATGGAAGAACCACAAAGACGGCTGACAGTCTGGGCTGATGAAGTATGAGGAATGGGAGTCATCAAAGACGCCATACGGGCGACGTTCCAACCCTGCTCCAAAGTCTGGTTGACACAGCCCCAGATCACGTCTTCAACTTCTTCAGGGTTAACACCGGGATTACGGTTCAATACTCCGGTGATAAGGTTGGCAGACAGGTCATCGGCACGGACATTTCGGTACATGCCACCCTTTGAGCGACCCATAGGGGTCCGCCCAAAGTCAACAATTACGGCGTCTCTCGGATTAAGGCTCATAGTCAATTCTCTCTTAAATCTGTTGCTCGTGATTAACCATTTTTTTGTCGCTCAAGGCTGTTTACGCGCCGTAAAACGTCTTGCCTTCACGGGCCATTTCCCGCAGCTTTTCAGTAGGCTGATACAGAGGACTGATGTGAGCGTACTGATCAGCCAGTTCAACGAATTTGTCGACACCCATGCTATCGATGTACTTCAGGGCGCCGCCTCGGAAAACCGGAAAGCCGATGCCGTTGAGCAGAGCCAGGTCAGCCTCAGCAGCTGTATCAACAATGCCGTCTTCCAGTGTACGAACGGTTTCCATACACAGTGGAATCATCATGCGATCAATAATTTCCTGAGTCTCAAACTCACGACTTTCACCAGCCACTTCAGAGAGAAGCTCATAAGCCGCTTCGTCGACCACCTTTTTGGGCTTACCTTTCTTGTCCTGCTCGTACTTGTAGAAGCCGACATTGTTTTTTTGTCCGTAACGCCCATTCTCGAACATCACGTCAATGGCACTCTTCCAGTCACGGGACATACGGTCGGGGAAACCTTCAGCCATCACTTTTTCCGCATGAGAGCCAGTATCGATACCCACTACGTCAAGCAGGTAAGCCGGACCCATTGGCCAGCCAAACTTCTCCATGACTTTATCGACTTGCTGGAAGTCGGCACCGTCTTTCACCAGCGCGGCGAAACCACCAAAGTACGGGAACAGCACCCGGTTAACCAGGAACCCGGGGCAGTCATTAACAACGATAGGAACCTTACCCATCTTCTTGGCATAAGCAACAACCGTTGCCACCGTTTCTTCGCTGGTCTTCTCACCACGAATCACTTCCACCAGAGGCATTGCGTGAACCGGGTTGAAGAAGTGCATGCCACAGAATTTTTCGGGTCTTTTCAGATCCTTAGCCAGCTCTGTTATTGAAATGGTCGAAGTATTGGAGGCCAGAACAGCGTCCTCACTGACGTGATTTTCTACTTCGCTCAGGACTGCCCTCTTAACATTGACGTTTTCGACAACGGCTTCGACAACGACATCAACATCACCAAACTCACTGTACGACAGAGTTGGAACAATGTGATTAAGAACCTCTCCCATTTTCAGAGGGTCCATACGACCACGGGCCACTCGCTTGGACAGCAGCTTGCTGGCCTCGCTCAACCCCAGATTCAGACCTTCCTGAGCGATGTCTTTCATCAGGATGGGAGTGCCTTTATAAGCAGATTGGTATGCAATACCACCACCCATGATGCCGGCGCCCAGAACAGCGGCTTTCTCAACTTTACCTGCCTTTTTGGTCAGCTCCTTGGTCTTCTTCTTGAGCATCTGGTCGTTCAGAAACAGACCCACCAGGACGTCAGACACAGGCGTCTTGGCCAACTTGACGAAACCTTCAGCTTCCACTTTCAGGGCTTCGTCTCTTGGCAGCTCGGCATGCTTTTTGATCGCTTTGACAGAAGCCACAGGTGCTGGCATGTGAGGGCCCGCTTGCTGCTTGACAACCGCCGTAGCTGTTTCAAAAGCCATCAGCGATTCCAGCAAAGGCAGCTTGAGAGGTGAACGCTTTTCATCCTTACGGGCATTGTAATCCAGCTCACCTGCCAGGCAGCGTTTGATGATAGCTACCGCTGAGTCCACCAGCTTTTCGGTTTCAACGACTGCGTCTACAGCACCCACTTTCAGAGCTGCATCAGGCTTCTGTTCACGACCGGCAGCAATCCACTCGATCGCGTTATCAACACCGATCAAACGTGGCAAACGGACAGTCCCACCCCATCCCGGGTAGATACCGAGTTTAACTTCAGGCAGGCCGACACCGCCTTTGTTGGACAGAACACGATAGTCAGCACACAGGCAGATCTCAAAACCACCACCCAGAGCGCTGCCATTGATGGCGGCAACGGTCGGCATATCCAGATCTTCAAAACTGCTGAAGGTCTGGTTTACGCCCATGACCATCTCCATCAGTTCACTCTCTTCCTGACGGAAGTTGGAAGTGAACTCCTTGATATCAGCACCAACAATGAAAACGCCTTCCTTGCCACTGGTAAGAACGACACCCTTAATGGTGCCGTCCGACTTGATGGCCTGGACTGCAGCATTAAGATCTTCAATGGCAAGCCGGTTGAACTTGTTCACCGACTCCCCATCCAGGTCAAATCTCAACTCAGCGATGCCGCTTTCAAGTGCCAGAACCTTGAACGCTTTCCCCTGATATATCATTTATCTCTCTCCGGACGGATTGAAAAAGGTTGTCCTGATAACTGACGTCTGAACAAATGGCGCCAGAAGTCTGACTGAAAATAGTGCCTTTAACGAAAATGGCAGATTATTCTCAGTAAGACTCCTGATGAATACATCTCAGACTGTGTTCGCCAGAAATTCATACAACCGTTTGAATTTTTGAGCCTACCTTCTTTGAATTTTTTATCAATGTCAAGGAAATGAACACCAATATATCCGCAAAAATACTGATTCATAACAAATACCCATTGCAAATTTACTTGGACAACTCCAGCTACAGCCATACAATATAGGCGTTTGGTCTATGATGCCTGCAGTTAATCGCCACTTTATGTCACAACCTCATATCGCAACTTTATGCAGCGGTATTGTAGCTGTTGTGGTTATAGTGCACAGCCATGATCCGGAAATGCAGCTCACCGGCTCAGATGATAAAAATGGCTACGAAACTGGATTGAGCTGCATTTCTCTGAAAAACACCGGGAAGAGAGAGACGGTCTATGAGTCAATATAACCATATACTCGTTGCTATTGACCTGTCTGACGAGGCAGACGATGTTCTGGATAAAGCAAAGTCTCTTGCAGAAACCTACCAGGCGAGACTAACCCTGGTGCATGTGGTTGAACCACTGAGTGTGGCTTATGGCAGTGATATCCCACTGGATCTCACAACCCTTCAGGATGAAATCACCCAGCAGGCCAGAGAGCGTATTTCGCGTTTGGCAGAGAGTATTAATCTGGACAAGGGCGAGCAGCATGTCGTTTATGGCCGCCCGGAAAGAGAAGTACATCGCATCGCTGACGAATCAGACGTTGACCTGATCGTTGTTGGAAGCCACGGCAGACACGGTCTGGCCCTGATCCTCGGTTCAACATCAACCAGCATTCTGCATGGTGCAGGCTGTGACGTTCTGGCGGTAAGAGTGGGTAAAAATAACAACCATAAATAAAAACCGAAGTGGTGAGTTTACAGTTGGCAGATATCTGTTCTTAAGGCTGCACGCTGCTGACTGTTGACTCCTGACTTAATAAAAATAGTATCTCATGGTTGAGGACTTGTTCGCATCTTCTTTAGATAATCAAGCCACTCCGTGAATTTCATCAAATAATATACACGTTTTATCAGATCTCTTTTCTGTAACTTTGCTCTCTTGTCACGTAGACGTTTTCTCAGTTCTTTTCTCTGTAACTTTGCTGCCTCGTCCATGGTTTCATTAGCTTGTTCAGCGTCATTGGAGCCAATAGTTGTGTCAGAAGGAAGCAAGCCAATAGTTGTGTCAGGAAGCAGCTCCCATAATTCAAATGATTGAAACACCAGATCCTTAAATCCGACAGTGAGGATTGTCAGTAAGGCGCGATAATCATTTTGATCAGGAAAAGCTCTGTGTAATTGTTGGCTAATATAATATTTGATTTGTACCAATAGTTTTCGAAATAATTCAGGATCCAGGTTTCCAATATTATTGTATGTTACAGTCATTCCAAATTTGATTTGTTGAAATAATTCCTTTTCATTGCGCTTATAGTTATAAAAGGTTATCGCTTTACCTGATGCTCTGAAATATTTCTTTATATTAACAATATCTGTCTCTACGTATGAATACCTTGAATGATCGAAAGGATCAAGCATCAGACTTATGACATCAATCAGTTTCAAGAACTGATTACCCCAAGCCACTAATTCAGGTTCTTCATCACCATATTCTTGTATTAGCTTCAGCATATGATCAGCTGATCTTTGCTGTCGCTTATAGACCGCTATTCTATGACTATTAATGTTATTGTTGAGCAGTTTGGCAGCCTCTATTAATAATGAATCGACTGACACATTATTGTATTGCCCAGACTCTAAGGGAGCCTCCAATTGCTGAAAAAGTTTCATGCGTTCTGTTTCAAAAGATTTCAGTCCGGAAAAGACTGAAGACGATTTTTCAACATTTTCCTTTAAAACATTTTTATCTTTTATCGGTTTACTTTTACCTAACAGCTCATCTTTATGCCAGTGAAGTCTGGATATTCCAGCTATTTCAGCAGCGTGAATCAGGAATGAAGTAAAAAAAACATGGGCCCTTTGAGAGGAAGCTCCGTTTGACTTTATGGCTGCATAGTAAGCCAACAGCAAATACGCGAGGCTCTCTTGTTGTTGCGAATTGTTAAGATCGACAGGCGACAGGGTACCTTGGAGATAAGATAGAGCCTCCATGATTGCATTCTGATTTTGATCAAGGTCAACGTGAAGACTAGCCTTGGCTTGCTCAATCATGCTTGCAATGGTCAGATTATTACCCGGGGGCATTTCCGGAATGTTATTCAACAAAGTGGTTAGAGTGTCTTCTGAGAGGCCTGAGTTTAATTTGCGGATAATTTCTGCAATTTGTTCACGGGACATTGGCGGCAGCGAAAGGTTCATCAAAGGCTGCATCTGCGCTGCTTCAGCTCCCTGCGGTTCTTCCTGAACCTCAATCTCATTGACGTCTTGTTCATTCCCGGTGTTCATGGCAAAAATAAGATTGGTATCATTTGGGTTGATTAAGGGAAACCTCCCCGTAAGAGCATTATGGTTAATCAAGTCGGGTAGAAAGTTGGACTCTTTTGTTCCCTTTCCTTCAAAAAATATTTCATCCACCTGTGTTAATAAAGGATTTTCCGCCAGCAATGCCATACAGGGGCAAGCCATGATAATACCAAGGGAACCGGCGACTAGCTGACTTGCCCTGGTACGATGGGTGAATATTGATAGCCTTGTTGTTTTTGATAATTGAGAAATGGAGTGGCTGATCATTCTACTTCCTTAAAGGTTTGAAGCACCCTCGGAAAGTAGACCAAGGATCACAATAATGCTCAATTCTTGTCACGAATATCAGATCTGACACTCACCGGCTCATTGTCGTCTCTGGGAGACTGTCAGACTTCAGCATCCGTCTAGGCGACCCCGTCTGGGCGACCCCGTCTGGGCGACCCCACAGCGAGGATTGCGAGAAATTTTCAGACCCATTTATTGCAACCGAACCGCTGCATGAATGCAGGAGCCAGAGCAACGCAGGAGCAGTTGCTGCGTGGGATTTACACCTTCTGCTGTGTCAATATCAATCCTGTTCAGAATCACTCCAGTCAGAATAACTGCTGGAATCACTACCATCAGTGTAACTTCTTTCAGATTCACTCTGGTAATCGAATTCAGAAACCTCCGTACTCCAACCAATTAAATAATCAAGCCATTTCGAGAATTCATCCAATGACTCCATACGTTTCATCAGGACTCTTTTCTCTAACTTTGCTGCCTCGTCATTCAGACGTTTTATCAGTTCTTTTTTCTGTAACTCTGCTGCCTCGTCATCCGTGGCTTCGTTAGCTTGTTCAGGTTCTATAGAGCCAAGAGTTGTATCAGGAAGCAGTTGCCATAAATCAATTGATTGCACCACCAGAGCCTTAAATCCTCTAGTGAGGGTTGCCAGTATGGCGTGATAATCATTTTCATCAGGAAAAGCTGCGTGTAATTCTTGGCATATATAATATTTGATGTGTATCAACAGTTTTAGAAATGATTCAGGTTCCAGATCCCCCAAATCAATCATTATTTCTACTATTCCTTTCCTGATTTCTTCAAATAAATTCTTTGTTATGTGCTCATGGTTATAAAAGGTTGTCTTTTTACCTGATGCTCTGAAATATTCCTCTATGTTATCAATAGCTGTAGTTAGGTCTATTAACCTTATATGATCGAAAGGGTCAAGCATCAGACTTATGACATCAATCAGCTTCAAGAACTGATTGCCCCAAGACACTAATTCAGGCCCTAAGCCACCATGTACTTGTATTAGCCACAGCATTTGCTCAGCCGATCTTCGCTGTCGTACATATTTCGGTATTCCGTGTCTGTCAATGTCATGATTGAGCAATTTAACAGCGCCGTTTAATAATCCATCGACTGATACATTATCGGGTTGTCCAGACTCTAAGGGATTCTCCAATTGTTGCAAAAGCTTAATGCGTTCTTTTTCAAAAGATTTCAGACCAGAAAACACTGAAAATGATTTTGCAACATTTTCTTTTAAAACATTTTTATCTTCTATCGGTTTACGTTTACCTAACAGTGCATCTCTATACCAGTGGAGTCTGGATATTCCAGCTATTTCAGCAGCGTGAAGCAGGAATGAAGTAAAAAAAACATGGGCCCTTTGAGAAGAAGCTCCACTTGAATTTATGGCTGCATAGTAAGCCACCAGCAAATACGCGAGGTTCTCTTGTTGTTGCGAATTGTTAAGATCGACAGGAGACAGGGTACTTTGGAGATAAGATAAAGTTTTCATGATTACATTCTGATTTTCATCGAGGTCAACGTGAAGACTGGCCTTTACTTGCTCAATCATAGTTGCAATGGTTAGATTATTACCCGGGGGCATTTCCGGAATGTTGTTCAACAGCGTGGTTAGAGTCTCTTCTGAGAACTCTAAATTCAATTTGCGGATAATTTCTGCAATTTGTTCGCGGGACATTGGCGGCAGCGAAAGGTTCATCAAAGGCTGCATCTGCGGTGCTTCAGCTCCCTGCGGTTGCTCTTGAACCTCACTCTCATTGACGTCTTGTTCATACCCGGTATTCATGGCAAAGATAAGATTGGTATCATTCGGGGTGGCTAAGGGAAACCTCCCTGTAAGAGCATTATGATTAATCAAATCGGATAGAAAGTCAGACTCTTTTGTTCCCTTTCCTGCAAAAAATCTTTCATCCACCGGCGTTAATAAAGGGTTTGCTGCCAGCAATGTTGAGCAGTGGCAAGCCATAATAATACCGAGTGAACCTGCGACTAGCTGACTCGCCCTGGTACGATGGGTAAATATTGATAGCCTTGTTGTTTTTGATAATTGAGAAATGGACTGGCTGATCATTCTACTTCCTAAAGGTTTGAAGAACCCTCGTAAAGTAGACCAACGATCGCAATAATGCCCGATTCTGGTCACGAATATCAGACCTGACACTCACCGGTTCATTGTCGTGGTCTGATTCTAACGACCTGCTCTCCATAGAGCGTACTTTACCTGATTCCAGAATTTCAGCAGTGGCCCGGGCAGCTCAAGCATTTCAACATCCAGTTCGTTGCAGCCTCGTTTATGGCCAACAGATTGACTGACCTCCCGAACAGTCTTGCCAGCCAGCAAGCGGCTGAGTTCTCCAGCGGTCAATGCCTTAACAGGAACACGACAAATGTTTACTGGAAAAAGGAAATTTTTTCTTACTTGAGAACATTTTACTTACCGAATTACACCTTGTGGCTTGTCAACATCATCCTTGTCAGAACCACTGCTGTCAGGATAATTTCTGGAATCCTCACTATCAGAATCACTACTCCAACAATGATAAGGAACAGAGAGACTTCTACCATAGAAATAATCGAGCCATTGCACGAATTCATCCAAGTGATTTAACCGTTTTTTCAGGCGTTTCCTTTTCCTCTTAGTCTCTTCTTTGCTAAGCTCTTTGTCTTCTTGTCCGCTTACTGCCTGGTCTTGCATGGTATCGTCAGCTGGCTCAGCGACATCAGACCTGATAGACCTGTCAAGCGCTTCCACTAAATCATATGATTGCAACTGCAGGGCCTTAAATCCTTTAGTGATGGTTTCCTGTATGACTTGAAATTCATTTTCATCTGGAAAAGCCACTTGTAATTGTTGGCATATATAAAACTTCATCTGTACCAACACTTTTAGAAATGATTTAGAGCCTGGATTTTCCTGGCCAAAAAATTCAACTGCCATTGCTTGTTTGATTTCTTTAAGTAATTTCCTTTTTTTACTCTTATAATTATAAAAGGTTGTCTTTTTACCTGTTTTTTTGAAATATTCCTCCATGTTAAAAATATTTGTAATCACGCCTCTCTCTTCTGGATCGAAAGGGTCAAGCATTGGGCTAATGACATCAATCAGATTCAGGTACTGATTTCCCCAAACCACTAATTCAGGTTCTTCGCCACCATATTCTTGTATTAGCTCCAGCATGTGCTCAGCTGATGTTTGCTGTCGCTTATACATCGGTATTCTGTAACTATCAATATTATGGTTGAGTAATTTAGCAGTGTCTCTCAGTAATGCCTCGACTGGTACATTGGGTTGCTCAGATTCTAAGGGATCCTTCAATTGTTCCAATAGCTTAATGCGCTCTGCTTCTAAAGATCTGATACCAGAAAAGACTGAAGATGATTTTGCAACATTTTCTTTTAAAACATTTTTATCTTTTATCGGTTTACCATTACCTAACAGTAGATCTTTATGCCAGTGGAGTCTTGATATTCCAGCCATTTCAGCAGCGTGAAGCAGGAATGAAGTAAAAAAAGTACGAGCCCTTTGAGGGGAAACACTACTTGAATTTATGGCTGCATAGTAAGCCATCAGCAAATAGGCGAGGTTCTCCATGTCATGCGGATTAAAAGGATTGACAGGAGACCCGGCACCCTGGGTATAAGACAGGGCTATTATGATTGCATTCTGATTTTGGTTAACGTCAACGTTAAGACTAGCCTTCACTTGCTCAATCATGCTGGCAATGGTCGGGTTATCACCAGGGGGCATTTCCGGAATATTGTTCAACAGTGTAGTTACTGTGTCTTCTGAAAGTCCTACATTCAATTTTCGGATAATTTCAGCAATTTGTTCACGGGACATTGGCGGGAGCGAAAAGTTCATCAAAGGCTGCATATACAGTGCTACAGCTCCCTGCGGTTGTTCCTGAACCTCACTTTCATTGACGTCTGGCTCATTCCCGATGTTGATGGCAAAGATAAGATTGGTATCATTTGGGGTGACTAAAGGAAACCTCCCTGTAAGTGAATTATGGTTAATCAAATCAGATAGAAAGTCAGACTCTTTTGTTCCCTTTTCTAAAAAAAATCTTTCATCAAACGGCGTTAATATAGGGTTTGTTGCCAGCAATATTGAGCAGTGGCAAGCCATAATAATACCAAAGGAGCCTGCGACTAGCTGATTAGCCCTGGTACGATGGGTGATTGATAGCCTTGTTGTTTTTGAGAATTCAAAAATGGAGTAGCTGATCATTCTAGTTACTTAAAGGTTTAAGGACCCCATATAAAGTAGACCAGGGATGGTAATAATGCTCAATTCTGATCACGAATATCAGATCTGACACTCATCGGTTCATTGTCGTCTCTGGGAGACTGTCGGGCTTAAGCGTCCGTCTAGGCGACCCCATCTAGGCGACCCCATCTAGGCGACCCCATCTAGGCGACCCCATCTAGGCGACCCCATCTAGGCGACCCCGTAGCAAGTTCAGAATCGCTCCCGTCAGAGCAACTACTGGAATCACTACTATCAGTATCACTTCTTTCAGATTCACTAGTGTATGAGTAATCAGGAACACATGTCCTACTACCAAAGAAGCAATCGAGCCATTGTACGCATTCATTCAGGTGCTTTAGCCGCTTTTTCAGGTATTTTTTCCTCCTCTCTTTTCTACTAATCTCTTTGTCTTCTTGTCTTTTTACTGCCTCATCATATCTGGCTTCGCCAGCTTGCTCAGAGATATCAGTGCCATTAGTTGTATCAGAAAGCATTACCCATAATTGATATGATTGTTGATGCAGGGCCTTTAACCCTTTAGTGAGGGTTTCCACTATAACTTGATGATGCTTTTCGTTAGTAAAAGCAACATGCAGTTGTCCCGCTATATAGGACTTTAAGTATTCAATCACTATTTTAAATGATTTATGATTTTGATTTTCTTCGTCGAGCATTGCGTCTACTATTACTTTTCTTATTTCTGTCAGCAACTCCCTGCTTTTTCCACTCCCATGGGAAATAAAGGTTGCCCTCATATCTGATTTTCTAAAATAGACGTCTATGTTATCAATCTTTGCTATCAGGTCTATTTTTTCCGAAGCGAAAGGGTCAAGCATCAGTCCAATGAGATCAATTAAATTCAAGAACTGATAGTTCCAGGCTACTAATTCAGGTTCATCTTCACCATATTTTTCGATAAGCTCCAACATTCGCTCAGCTGACGTTCGCTGTCGCTTATACATCGATATTTCGTTCCTATCAAGGTCATTATTGAGCAGTTTGCCTGCGTCACACAGTAAGGCATCAATTGACTCAACTGAGGGGTCCTCAAATGGATCTTCAAATAGATCCTCAGATGGTTGCAAAAAGGTAATGCGCTCTTTTTCTAAAGATTCCAGAACGTAAAATACTGGATATAATTTTGCAACATTACCTTTTAAAGCATCTTTATCTTTTATCGGTTTATTTTCAGCTAATAGTTTGGTTTTTTGCCTGTGAAGTATAGATATTCCAGCCATGTTAGCAGCGTGAAGCATGAATGAATTAAAAAAAACATGGGCTCTGTACATAGAAGCACCACTTGAATTTATGGCTGCATAGTAAGCCAGCATCAAATAAGCGAGACTCATTTGTTGTTGCGAATTGTTCGGATTGACAGGAGACTTGGTACCCTGAATATGAGATAGAGCTACTATGATCGCATTCTGATTTTGGTTAACGTCAACGTGAAGACTAGCCTTAACTTGCTCAATCATGCTCGCAATGCTCAGGTTATCAACAGGGGGCATTTCGGGAATGTTGTTCAACAGGGTGTTTAGAGTGTCTTCTGAGAGGCCTGAGTTCAATTTACGGATAATTTCTGCAATTTGTTCGCGGGACATTAGCGGCAGCGGAAGGTTCATCAAAGGCTGCATCTGCGCTGCTTCAGCTCCCTGCAGTTGTTCCTGAACCTCACTCTCATTGACGTCTGGCTCATTCCCGTTGTGCATGGCAAAGATAAGATTGGTATCATTTGGAGTGACTAAGGGAAGCCTGCCTGTAAGAATATTATGGTCAATCAAATCGGATAGGAAGTCAGACTCTTTTGTTCCCTTTCCTTCAAAAGATCTTTCATCCACCGGCGTTAATAAAGGGTTTGCTGCCAGCAATATTGAACAGTGGCAAGCCATAATAATACCAAGGGAACCTGCGACTAGTTGATTAGTCTTAGCACGATTGGACAATATGGATGACTTTGTCGTTTTTGGTAATTGAAATATAGAGTGGCTGATCATGCTAACTACTCAAGTGTTCGAATGTCTCTAGCAGCCTGTCGGACTTAAGACTGTCCTACTGCGGTTGCAATAAATTGGTCTAAAAATCTCTGTTTCTTCGTCAAATAGCTCGCTATTCTCCTCAGAAACAGAGATTTTTATCCTCAATTTCTTGCAATCCTCGCTACGGACGCTTAAGTCCGACAGGCTGCTAGAAAAGTAGACCAGGGATCACAACTACGCTCAGATTTATGTTTCAGGAGCTTGTTTTAAGCCAGTCCTTCACGGTAACAGCTCCTGCATTGCGCAGACCGCTGACAGCCTGTTATCTTTTTTTCGTACTTGCGAACATTTGACTTACTGAGTTACAGCTTCGGTGTGTCAATATCGCTCCCGTCTGAATCAGTCCAGTCAGGGTTACTGTCAAAATCACTACTGTCAAGATCACTACTGTCAGTATCATTTTTTTCAGATTCACTACTGTCAGCAGGATCAGGAACCATTTGACTAGTACCAAAGTAATATTCAAGCCATTCGACGAGTTCTTTTAAGTACTTTATTCGTTTTTTCTGGTTTCTTTTTCTCTTCTCTTCTTCACTAAGCTCTGTTCCTTCATGTTCCTTAGCTGCCTCATCATGCATGACTTCATCAACCTGCACAGTATCATTGGAACCAATAGCTTTATCAGGAAGCAGTGCCAATAAATCATATGATTGTTCCAATAGAGCCCTGAATCCAATAGCAAGGGTTTCCTCTATGGTGTCGCAATCA
The DNA here is from genome assembly GCF_049310145.1 of Endozoicomonas sp. ALD068. NCBI lineage: Bacteria > Pseudomonadati > Pseudomonadota > Gammaproteobacteria > Oceanospirillales > Endozoicomonadaceae > Endozoicomonas > Endozoicomonas sp. ALD068. Next base: position 1,896,335 of record NZ_JBLYNU010000004.1, on the reverse strand, counting down.
TTTTCATCAGTAAAAGTTAAGTGCAATTGTTGCGCTACATATATTTTTATGTATAAAAACAATTTCTTAAATGCTTTAACATCTTGATTGTTTTGATCATGCATCACTTCCATTGATACTTTTTTGAATTCTTCAAACAAATCCCTTCTTTTGTCTCTACCGGAATAAAAGGTCGTATCCTTACCTGATTTTCTAAAATAATCCTCTATATCTTCAATATTTACATTCGGATATTCACATTGTGGCGCGAAAGGGTTAAGAACCAGACATACGACATCAACCAAATTCAGGAAATGATAGTTCCAGGCTATTAATTCAGGTCTATCTTCACCATATTCTTCTATTAGTTCCAGCATTCGTTCGGATGATTTTAGCTGTCGCTTATGACTCGACATTCCGTTCCTGTCGATGCCATCGTTCAGCAGTTTGGCTGAGTCTCTTAGTAATGCATCGACTGATATACTGGATTGCTCAGACTCTGAGGGATCCAGCACTTGTTGAAAAAACTTGATGCGTTCTGTTTCCAAGACTTTCAGACCAGAGAATACCAAAGATGATATTGCAACATTTTCTTTTAAAGAAGCTTTATCTTTTATCGGTTTATTTCTACCTAACAGTTGAGCTATGTGCAGATGGTGGAGGAATCCAGACATTCCAGCCATATCAGCGGCATGAAGCAGAAATGAAGTAAAAAAAGCATGGGCACTTTGAGGGGAAGCACTGCTTGAATTTATGGCTGCATAGTAAGCCAGCAAAAAACAGGCAAGGCGCTGTTGATGTTCTGAATTGCTCGGATTAACAGGGGACTGGGTCCCCTGAATATAAGATAGAGTTTCCAGGATTGCATTATGATTTTGGTCAATGTTAATTTGAAGACTCATCTTCACTTGCTCAATCAAGCCTGCAATGGTCAGGTTATCACCGGGAGGCATTTCCGGAATATTGTTCAACAGAGTGGTTATGGTGTCTTCTGAGAGGCCTGAATTCAATTTCCGGATAATTTCAGCGATCTGTGCACGGGACATTGGCCGGAGTGGAAAGTTCATTAATGGCTGCATCTGCGGTGCTCCAGCTCCCTGCGGTTTTTTCCGGCCCTTTCTCTTATTTATGCCATGCTCATTCCCGGAGTTCATGGCAAAGATAAAATCAGTATCATTAGGGGTGATGAAAGGAAACCTACCCGTAAGGGCATTATGGTTAATTAAAGCGGATAAGTAGTCAGACGCCTTGGCCCCCTTTTCTTCAACAAATCTTTCATCGAACGGCGTAAACAAAGGGTTTGCTGCCAGCAGTTTTGAGTAAGGGCAAGCCATGATAACGAGACCAAGGGAGGCTGCGAATAGCTGATTAGTCTTACTTCGATGGGGATATTTCGAGGACCTTGTTGTTTTCGTTAACTGAGACAGCGAGTTACTGATCATTCTGCTTCCCTTAGTCTTTAAACGCCCCTCATAAAGTAGTCCAAGGATCACAGCAATGCTCAATTTTAAGCTTTAGTCACCAATATCTGAACTGACACTCACCGGTATATTGTCGTCTGTAACCTCAGCTCTTACCCATCGTGCTTTCTTAAATAACGGTTTGGTGAATTGTTCAAGTTAATTGATAGCTCGAGGCTTATGGAGTACCTGCTATCATTGCTGAACGTATATTGAATCATAAGTATCTGCCCTGACCGGAGACCTTGAGCTGTCTGGTTGACGGGCTGTAACTTCTTAAGTTTTCTTGACAGAATCACAGAAAAATCAATAAATTGATAGACAAGTACTTCAGAAAATAACAACGAACTATCCAATGATACCTTCTTATTTTGCTACTGCACTCAGGAATATGATTCATCCATTAGACGATTTGAGCGATAAAGACCGCTATCTGTTTGGCTCGAAAGAACAGTCACGATTTGTTTTTGGCAGATGTCCTTCTACCGAAAAGAGACACTTGTACCCGGATCCATCACAAACTCCTGATACCCTGTTACATGCCAGAAAAATAACCAGATTATCTCACGATAATTTTAAACAGAATGATCGCAGTTTTGAAAAAATAGTGAACGACTGTAAAGCTGCATTTAATCTGGGAAGAGTAGCAACGGTTGTTCAAGGGCGGAGGCATACTTATTATGCATACTTTCTTGCGAGACTGGACGGCTGGCTCAGCCATTTTGAATCAGTACCCATGTTTCAGTGGAATGAAAACAGCACTCTGAGTAAATGTGAAGACTTGGTCAGCGCTATAGACCAACTGCCTAATTATTTTAATTATTATAAGAAGGTTGGGGCTTTTACACGTAAGGCTTGCGCCCTTCTTCTTTCAGAAATGAGTATTGAAGAAATTCGACAATCTCTTATTGAACACGAAAAAGGTGAAAAGCGCTTCTCTTTGCGGTTATATCACCTTTTAAAGGGGATTTGCCGTGCTTCTGAGGAGGCTGAAGAAGTGCAGACCATGCTGGATCACACAGAACAGTGCAAAGGCTTTCCTGTGGAAGAGCTGTACCGGCTTTTTATTGATGAGGATCACTCGAAAGAGTACGGTTTAGGGCTGTTTTGTTATGAGGATGAGCCCGGGTACGCAGCCGCTATGCTAAGAGCCTTTAAAGAAGTTGGTAATATATTGGCTAATAAACCCCTAGATTACAGTAAAATTGAAGCCATTCATACTTTGACAACATCCGGGGTTTTGTCAAGCAATGAAGATGTGGCCATTAAAGACATCTCCTGGAACGAAGGCAGCGTTTTCTATAAAAGAGGCATAAACTTGACAGAGGATGGTTTAGAAGAAATAACGAGACTGGCTAGTGTGAACAATTTTCCAAAAATAGAAAGGCTGAATTCTGATACATATCTTGTTGATTTTGATTATAAAGATCACAAAGGTATGGAGTTATCAAAAAATTATTGCCAAACCTTTGAGAAAAAGTTGCAAGAAATAACTGAAACTGACAGCCAACGGCGACAGGATGCAATTATTCATGCCATTGTTGAACTATGTCGGAATCTTCAGCATACCCACCCTTTCAGAGATGGGAATGCCAGAACCATCGGCTGTATTCTGCTGAACGGACTCCTTCTGCGAGAAGGTTTTTCACCCACCATAATTGATGATATTAATAAATTCGATGCTTACAGTGTGAATGAGCTGGTTCAAATCCTTAAGAAAGGGCAGCAATATTTTCAAACGCTTCGCAAGTAATCATAGTCAGCCATTGATCTAAAGTAACTTTTGTTAACCTGATGCGTTTGATCATTGCAGAAAAAACCAGCCTGGGCAGAACCATAGCCGATGTTCTGCACCGGCCACATAAATAAGAACAGAAGCTGTGAGTGAAATGCTGGCAGATATAGGACTGCACATTAACGACTGCTAACTCCCCACTTAATACCGAAGGTTTTCAACTCATATTTTCGAGTTCTTCCCAACGCTGCATCTTCTCTTCAATATCCTGATTGACGGCTTCCAAACGTGCGAGAGTGGTTTGAACAATTTCCTGATCACTCTGATAAAAGACAGGATCGGCGACAGTTTCTTCCAGCTGAATCAACTCTTCTTCTAACGTTTCAAGCTCTCCCGGCAAAGCATCCAGTTCACGCTGAAGCTTGTAACTGAGTTTTTTCTTTTTCGGTTCCGACCGGGATTGAATGCCGGGTTCAGGTTCAGCCTTCTTTTCTGGCTTGCTGGTTTGCGCTTGCGCAACCAGTTGACTGACCTCGCCTCCCTGTCTGAGCCAATCTTCAAAACCACCCACATACTCTTTAATCCTGCCGTCAGGCTGGAATACGAGGGTACTGGAAACCACATTATCGAGAAATTCACGATCATGGCTGACCAGCAGCACCGTACCCTCAAAGTCCACCAGTAATGACTCAAGGAGCTCAAGCGTTTCGACGTCCAGATCGTTGGTTGGCTCATCCATGACCAGCAGGTTAGCGGGCTTACTGAACAACCTTGCCAGCAGCAAACGATTTCGCTCTCCGCCAGACAAAGCCTTTACAGGAACACGACAACGGTTAGCGGGGAACAGGAAATCTCCGAGATAGCTGATCACGTGCCGGCTGGCTCCGTTAATCATGATGCTCTCACGGCCTTCAGCCACGTTATCTATGACCGTTTTTTCAAGATCCAGTTGATTTCTCAACTGGTCAAAGTAGGCTACTTCCAGCTTGGTGCCTTCCTTGATAGAACCGGATTCAGGTTGAAGTTGCCCCAGCAAAATACTTAATAATGTTGATTTGCCAGCACCGTTGGCGCCAATCAATCCGATCTTGTCGCCCCGGATCACCCTGAGATCAAAATCTTTAATAATGTGCCGACCTTCCCAGGACTTTGAAATACCCCTGGCTTCCATCACCAGCTTACCGGAACTACCGCCCTGCTCCAGAGAGAAGCTTGCCTTACCTTGAACTACCCGGCGCTCCATTCTTTCATTTCGAAGCACTTTCAACGCTCTGACACGGCCTTCATTACGGGTTCTTCGTGCTTTGATACCCTGGCGAATCCAGGCTTCTTCCTGAGCCAGCTTTTTATCGAAAAGCGCATTCTGTTCCGCTTCCACTTCCAGTGCATGGGCTTTTCTGTCCAGGTAAGTTTTATAATCACAGTCCCAACTGGTCAGGATACCCCGATCGAGCTCGACAATCCGGGTAGCGAGAGACTGCAGAAATGAACGATCGTGGGTGATAAACAGAAGAGCGCCCTGAAAATCAAGCAGCTGCTTCTCAAGCCAGTCAATGGCAACAACATCAAGATGGTTAGTGGGTTCGTCCAGCAATAACAGATCAGGTTCACACACCAGTGCCCTTGCCAACTCTACCCTTCTGCGCCAGCCACCGGAGAGTTCCTTCATTTTCTTCTCTTCCGGCAGACCCAGTTTCTGAATCACTGTGTCTACCTTCTGCTGAAGACTCCAGCCATCAGCAGTTTCCAGCTTTTGCTGAACTTTTTCCAGAGCTTTTATATCTTCATCCGACTGAATATTCTGGGACAATTCGTGAAACTGACTGATCCAATCGCCCACTTGTTCAAGGCCGGAAGCCACGACATCGTAAACTTTTTTCTCATCCTGCTCAGGAAGATCCTGGTTCAGAACGCCAATACGCATACCCGGCTTTCGCCAGATGCTGCCATCATCTGCATCGATTTTGCCGGATACCAATTTCATCATGGTGGACTTGCCAGCACCATTACGTCCCAGCAAACAGACCCGTTCACCTTTACGTATCTGAAACTCAGCGCCATCCATCAGGGGATGATCGCCATAGGCAAGGTTTATATTGTCAAATCTTAGTAATGGCATTCTCGAGTTAACCTGTCCTTTTCAACGTCCTGCAACTGCGATAACACAGGATTAAAAGTGCCACCAAGCATACCTGCTTAAGTGTTTCGAGCCAAAAAATCCAGGCAAAAATCCACAGTTCACGATAAGGCTATATTTGTTTTGCGGTCGGCTGTTCTTTGCCATTGTTTCGAACAAAGCGGTTTAACCAAAGCGGCCTGGAGAAAGATTAGCCAAAGTGGCGAAGAATGGAATGTTTTCAGGGCACGACCATCTCAACCAATGTTGCCAATCCCGGACCGGGAAGCTCCATTTCCAGTACAGCTGCATTGCCAGTCATAAAGCCGGGTCCCTGATGAATTGATCCTTCGCAGAGCAGTCCGGTTAAAGCGCCGACAAGAGGCATATGACTGGCAAGAACGATATTTCCCTGAGCAGGCAGTTCTGAGATAACAGCCATCGGATCGTCGTCTGGAGTAATGCAATCCATTGTTTCCAGGGAGCAGCCCAGCGTTTCTGCCAGAATCCTGCCGGACTGCTGAGCCCTGAGATAAGGACTGGCCAGTATCCTGTTAATGCCAAGATGGGTCAGCTTCGAAGCTGTGCTGAGCACTTCTTGCTGACCCATGCCCGTTAAAGGTCTTCCCTGATCATTTGGCGCTGACCAACTGGCTTGCCCATGACGCATTATGATCAGTTTCATGATTAGATACCTGTTTGTTTAAATGAGCTGATATACGACTGAATATATACAATTTTGGATACAAAAACAGCTACATCCTGACACCCTGTGAAAGTCCGGATTTCTGGCTCCTTCGACAACATCTCAACACGAATTCAGGCATCTTTCTCATCACTGACAGGCTCTTTCTCTCCGGGCCAGTCACTGAATGGGTAAGGCTTGGTGTCGGCGTTATAAGTAACAAACTGGATAATCTGATAAAAATATTGATTCAGCCCGGCTGAGAAATCCAGCAACCGTGAATTCGGTTCAGATTTAATAAACCCGTGAATCACCTGAATAATGGCAATCAATAGAATCAGCAACCCGACAATATGGGCCAGCATGTAAAACAACACCATGAACAACAGCCTGAGCCATCGGGACTCTGATTTCAGATTATCTAACACTTTCTCATCCATAAAAAAACCCTCGCCGTTTTTGTTAATGGATATGCGTCATTAATTGACAATATTAAGGAAGGAAAGCCCTCCAGCCCTTCATCTGACCATAAATTCGACATCAGTTTTCTGTTCTCGAAGCATCATACCGCGCACCAGCTGATTGACATCAAACTCTTTGAAGATGACCATATGCAATGCTTCAACAATCGGCATATAGACTTCCAGCTCAACCGCTTTTTGCCTGACCTGCTGTAAGGTATTAACCCCCTCTGCGACCTGACCCAGTTCAGCTTCAGCTTCTTCCAGGGTTTTCCCCTGACCCAGAGCATAACCAACCCTGAAATTACGGCTGAGACTGGAAGTACAGGTGGCGACCAGATCCCCTACCCCGGACAGTCCGAGAAAAGTCATAGGGTCCGCACCAAGCTTGACAGCAAAACGACTCATTTCTGCCAAACTGCGGGTTATAAGCATACTCTTGGTATTTTCACCCATACCCATGGCCGCCCCGATACCCGAGACAATGGCATAAATATTTTTCAGGGCACCGGCCAGTTCAACGCCATAGACATCCCGATTGGAATAGACTCTGAAGTAATCCGAATGCAGCACCTTTTGTACTATCTCACACAACTCGTTATCTTCGCTGGCAATCACGGTCGCCGTCACTGCTTTGGCGATAATTTCCCTGGCCAGGTTGGGGCCACTGAGAACACCCACTCTGGCTGAGTCAAGTTCCTCATTCAGAATTTCACTCATCAGATCAAAGGTGACCGGTTCGATCCCCTTGGTGGTACTTATTACCATTTTGCCTTCCAGTGCATCGCCCGCCATCTGAACCACTGAACGGAAGGATTTGCTGGGAATGGCAATCAGGACAAGATCTGCAGATGAGACTGCGGCCTTGATATCAGTACAAGCCTGAACCGAAGGATGAATGGTAAAATCCGGTAGATAGCGATGATTAATATGATCCCGGTTAATCCCCTTTACCTGCTCATCACTGCGCATCCAGAGTTTAACCTGATGGCCGTTGTGAGCTGATATATCAGACAGTGCCGTACCAAAGCTGCCTCCACCCAGGATGGCTATGGTATACTGCTTGCTATCGTTATTCGGCGTCATCATTATAATTTCGGCTTTATTTCTCTTGATCTGGTGCAAATCAGCCTATTGGGCAGGCCATGAGTCAAGAATCATCTTTTCAGCCTCAAGCCGGGGAAAAATGATTCGAACAAATAATACAATACCTGAAACGTTTATAGCATGGGCTAAGTACATAAGTTAGTGCATAAGTCGGTATTGCGTTTTTCAAGGCACAAAAAACCCTGACCATTAAGGTCAGATCTTGATTAAATGTCACGAGAGCTGCCACATCTGTTGTTTTTTTGTTAATTTCAACAGAATTCGATGATGACAGTCTGAGACCGGTGGTATAGTGCACGCCGGAACGATAGTAATGAATTCCCGTGATCAGTGATCAGCCAGAAAGGGAGTCGATGTACCCGTGTCACCCCTGCCTTATCGGGCGACCATGTCATTTTCCAGGAATAATGAACGAATGAAGCAACAATCCTTCGATAAAGACGACCTGCTCCGCTGTTCACAGGGTGAGCTTTTCGGGCCAGGCAATGCCCAACTGCCAGCACCCAACATGCTGATGCTGGACCGTATCGTTCGGATCTCTGAGGAAGGCGGTAAATACGGTAAGGGCGAAATCGTTGCCGAGCTGGATATCACTCCAGACCTTTGGTTCTTCGACTGTCACTTTCCGGGCGACCCGGTTATGCCTGGTTGCCTGGGTCTGGACGCTATGTGGCAGCTGGTCGGTTTTTATCTGGGCTGGATGGGTAATCCCGGTCGTGGCAGGGCGCTGGGCAGCGGTGAAGTCAAATTCACCGGCCAGATTCTGCCAACTAATAAGAAAGTGACCTACCAGATCAATATCAAGCGTATTATCAGTCGCAAACTGGCGCTGGGTATTGCTGATGGAACTGTCAGTGTCGATGGACGTGAGATTTATACTGCCGATGGGCTCCGGGTAGGCCTTTTCCAGAGCACCGACGCATTCTGATTCATTCGGATAATTCAGGTTTAGATTAATGAAACGTGTTGTAGTTACAGGGATCGGCATTACCTCCTGCCTGGGAAACACCCAGAGTGACGTGGCCGACAGTCTCAAACAGGGAAAATCCGGTATCAGCTTTAACGAAAGCTACGCTGAAAAAGGCTTTCGCAGCCAGGTTTCCGGCACTGTCGACATTGACCTTAGCGAGCATATTGATCGTAAAACCCAGCGTTTTATGGGTATGGCGGCTTCTTACGCCTACATCGCCATGAAGCAGGCAATTGAAGATTCTGGCCTGTCAGAAGAACAGGTTTCCAACCCAAGAACTGGCCTGATTGCTGCATCCGGTGGCGCCTCATCCGAAAACATTGTCGAGGCCGCTGACATCATGCGTGAAAAAGGTGTCAAGCGTGTAGGCCCTTACCGTGTCACCCGAACGATGGGCAGCACAGTATCTGCCTGTCTGGCGACCCCATTCAAGATCAAAGGCGTCAATTACTCCATTACTTCTGCCTGTGCTACCAGTGCTCACTGCATCGGTAGTGCGGTTGAACAGATCCAGCTGGGCAAACAGAATGTTGTCTTTGCTGGCGGTGGTGAAGAAGAGCACTGGTCACAGACCGGCCTGTTCGACGCTATGGGCGCACTGAGTTGCAAGTACAACGACAGCCCGGACAAAGCTTCCCGAGCTTACGATGCTGACCGTGACGGATTTGTCATTGCCGGCGGTGGTGGCATGGTGGTTCTGGAAGAACTGGAGCACGCCAAAGCCCGTGGTGCCAAAATTTATGCAGAAGTCGTGGGCTACGGTGCTACTTCTGACGGTTATGACATGGTTGCTCCTTCCGGTGAAGGGGCTTCCCGTTGCATGCGTCTGGCTCTGGAAACGGTTGCCGGTCCTGTCGATTACATCAATACCCACGGTACATCTACTCCCGTTGGTGATGTAGCAGAACTGAAAGCACTGAAAGAAGTCTTTGGTGACACAATGCCTGCCATCAGCTCCACCAAGTCCCTCTCCGGTCACTCTCTGGGAGCGGCTGGTGTCCAGGAAGCGATCTACTGTCTGCTGATGATGAAACACAACTTCATCGCGGCTTCAGCCAACATAGAGACCCTGGACGAGGAAGCCAGAGATCTGCCCATTCTGGTCGGTAAAGCTCGCGAGCAGAAACTGAACCGCATCATGTCTAACAGCTTCGGTTTTGGTGGCACCAACGCTTGTCTGGTATTCCAGAACTACGAAGACTGAAGGGATTCAGATTTCCGGGTGTTTCAGAAGAATGATGGAGCCTGGTTTTATGGTTATGCTCCATCATTTATGTCCGGGAGCTTTGGCTGTGGCAAATTCAACTAACAATGCTCAGATAACGTTTAAAAGCGTCCTCCTCTGCTTCAACGACCATTGCTATGAAGTCTTGATAGCACAGGCTGGTATGAGCTTTATCCAAAGCTTCATAATAAGCAAGACGATTTTCCGCTCTGATAATGACGGGTAAGTAACCACTGCTCATTAAGTCAAAGTTCATCAGCAAGCGGGCTGTACGGCCATTGCCATCGACAAAAGGATGAATTCCTACAAAATCAACATGCAGCCTCGCTGCCCTCTCAACAGGATGGTAATCCTGATTTTCATAGCCATCCACCAGTTCCGTCATTAACGACTGCAAGTGCAGGTGTTCAGGAGGCGTGTTGAGCACCTGCAATCATTACATTTTCCTGTCGATAGCAACCCGCATTAGTGTTATCAATATTTTTTAATAGCAACTGATGAATAGACTTAATCAGTCGTTCACTGAATGGCTCATCTCTTGCGATTACAGACTCTACCCACTCAATGGCCTCCCGGTGATTAATGGCTTCAAAATGCTCCCTGATTGACTTGCCGCCAACAGTAATACCCTCAAGAACCACCTTGGTTTCCTTGAGAGTCAAGGTATTACCCTCTATCGCATTGGAATGATAAGTCCACTCAAGCATCATTGCTTCATGGAGCGACTGGACACTGTTTTTTGGCAGGGGCCTGAGGGCATCCAATTGGGCTTTGAGAGCATCTATGGTTTCAAACATACCGTGAGTAATCCATTGCGATCGTACTTGTGCCCATTATATGGCAAACAGGTTGCTTATGCTCTGGGTCATCAGTAACGGCGCAACTGTCATCCTTTCTATGCCACTCTTTGTTATTCTGGCTTACTTTATGGTTAGTATTAATTAACAAAATAATGAATTACTGTTCGTTTTATCTGTCAATACAACCAAGCCTGAAATGCAGTAGGATGAAAAAGCCGCCTTCCAGGAAGGCGAAGCCAGCTGATCGGGAACTTACAAAAATATCACGGACTGTATGACAATGAACCCAGTGACAGAAACAAACTTACAACTTGCCCCTGCTTTAGCGCAAATAGGCATTTCAGACACTAGAGAGTCAGCACCAAAAGAATTAGCAACTCATCACTTAAAAGCTGATCAAAGCCAGCCATCGCAGGTTGAAGGGAAATCATTATCAGAAAGAAAGATTGGCTCCACCAATAAACTTTTGTTCCTTGATGAAGAGCACCACACGGAAATATTATATGCTAACCAAAAATGCGATGGAACAATCTTTTTTGAACAAATTGACAATCCAGAACTCTACGCTGAAGAAACTCTTGTGTATTGGAAGCTTAAACTTTTACCTTTTACTTTGAATGGAGTCAAACATTATAAAGTGCCAGCTAATACCCCTATTTTAAAGGAAGAATGTTTGGTTTCTTTGCCTTTAACTGAGGAAGCAAATATTGATTCATGTTATTTGAATCAAATAAAAAGCAGGCTGTCCTGTCTCTTTACAAAGGGCTTTGAGAATGTTTGCAAAACGGTTTTTCCTCTTGAAAATAAAGAAATTGATTCTCACGGTTTCTGTCACCAGCTTGTAAATTATTTGGCATTTGGTATGGATAAACAAAAGGATATAAAATTCAATGGGTGGTATGAAAAACTTCCTTTTGCTTCCATTCATACAGATGACAAAACAAAACTATGCATCGGAGATATTCTGCAATTATTTTCAAATGAAAAATTGATTCATAGTCTGTTTTATATCGGAGGTGGAAGATGTATAAGTAAGCATGGTCCGATTGATATATTTTTCCAATCTTTACCTGCTGCTCTGGAGACATACCCTTCAGAATCAATAAGGATCGTTAGATTAGCGCCTGAATATTATTCAAAACAAATACCGTTTAGAGTAAATTACTGATCCTTTTGGTTGCCTCTCTATGCCGATTTAGCTGTGACAGGTGGAAAGGATTTAGCCCCTAATTGAGGACAAATACTTACTTAAAGAGATGAAAGCATGAACGGAATAAATAACAAATCCAGTATTGACAGCTCCACCCCATTAACATCTAATCAACCGCCATCAGAAACACCAACTGTTGTCAGTATGGGTAGAGACATCAGTGTACATAACAAGAGTGAACTTTTGTCAGTCAATATTCCTCCCTCAGAAGGTGCAGCCCAATCAATTGCTCCGGAGAAAAAATCACAGCTTGTTAAGGAAGCTTTAAATGAAGCCACCTCTGTCTTTTCAAGATGTGTCTCACTTCATAATGAGGTAAAGGAAGACAGTAGATTGTTATCTCATGCTACTTCTGAAACATCGACTGCAGACACACAATGTTTGTCTGAAAAACCTCAGGCAGAAGCAAGAGCTGCCACCTTATCTCCATTAGAGTTGAGTATTAATGAACTAAAAGATAAAAATATATGCCACACAACGGTATCAGTTCTTGAAAAACATCTCTCTAAAGAAAAGTATTCAGTAACTCATACCTTCATGTTTGGCGAACAACAATTATACAAGGAATACATCAATGGCAATCCAGAAAATAATTATGCTTTTTCACACAGAATCAGTTACATAAACGATAATGTGAAAGTATATTCTCATGAATTTGTTATTCTGAGGAAAAACAACAGATTCCATATCTTACAGTCGATGGTAGACGCGTTTAGTCTTGATCAATGGCTGAATGGTGACTCTTCAACAATAGTCAAAAATAAAAAAAGCTTAAAAAAAACCAATGATATGATTTTGTTTTATCAGGAGAATAATTTGCCATCACTTTTTTCTAAAGAAAGGGAAGATGAAATAAAAAAAATGACAGAAGATTTAAATAAAATCGAACCATCATTTAATAAAATAATAAAAACAAGAAAAAACAAATCCTGCTCTAAAGCTATTTTTAACCAGAAGATTTTGCCTACATTGTTTTCAACCTTAGGCAATTCGGATGATCGTCCTTACTTTAGAATATTCTCAGCTTCAAGAAGATACTTAGGCATTGATCCAAAATATGAGATGTTTTTCGAAGTATACGATTTCCAAATATAAGTCGTGTTCCCGAAGTAATTCTGACTGAATACAGCAAACCAGTGAGAGTGGACCCATCACTCTACAAGAAAAAAAGGAAAAACCTTCATTTCAGGATTCATTCTCATTACAATTTTGCTGAGCTCGGCAGCAGTTTGAGAAAAGCCAGGTAGTTTCAGTTAAGTACTCAGCCATACGGAATCGAATATTTCTGGCTTATTGGGCAGGTGCTCTGCAAGGCGCAACGACGGGAACATAGCAAGCTATGTGACCAGAGTTGCAACGCATCACGACTGCATGGATGCAGGAGCTAGAGCAACGCAGGAGCAGTTGCCGCGAGTACCTGAACAATAAGTCAGAAAATATGATTTCGTATGGTTGAGTACTTATTGTCCAACTTAAAAAGGTATAACCATGAAAACACGTGCAGCTGTCGCCTGGGGGCCAGGCAAGCCTCTCACTATTGAGGAAGTTGACCTTCAAGAACCCCAGGCTGGCGAAGTCCTGGTAAAATTAACAGCATCCGGCGTATGTCACACCGATGCCTTTACCCTGAGTGGCGAGGACCCTGAGGGTATCTTTCCCTGTATATTGGGTCATGAGGGTGCAGGTGTTGTAGAAGCCGTAGGAGAAGGAGTTACATCCGTCGCGGTGGGTGATCACGTTATCCCGCTATACACTCCGGAATGCGGCGAATGTAAATTTTGTACCTCTGGTAAAACCAATCTCTGTCAGGCCATTCGTGAAACTCAGGGCAAAGGCCTGATGCCGGATGGAACCTCGCGTTTTTCAAAAGATGGGCAGCCCATTTATCACTTTATGGGTACATCAACCTTTGCAGAGCATACGGTATTACCTGAAATTGCCGTGGCAAAAATCAATCAGGCCGCACCATTGGATAAAGTCTGTTTGTTAGCTTGTGGAGTGTCTACCGGTATTGGTGCTGTTCTGAATACAGCTAAGGTGGAAGAGGGAGCTACGGTGGCTATATTTGGTTTGGGCGGTGTTGGCCTGTCGGCAGTTCAGGGCGCTGTGATGGCCAAAGCCGCACGCATTTTAGTGGTGGATATTAATCCCGATAAATTTCAAATGGCCAAAGACCTTGGTGCCACCGATTGCATCAATCCAAAAGATTACGATAAACCGATTCAGGATGTGATTGTGGAACTCACCGGGGGCGGAGTAGATTACTCATTCGAGTGCATCGGTCGAACTGAAACCATGAGAAGCGCCCTGGAGTGCTGTCATAAAGGTTGGGGTGAGTCGACGATTATTGGTGTCGCTGGCGCTGGTCAGGAAATCAGTACCCGTCCCTTTCAATTAGTCACAGGCCGTGTCTGGCGCGGCAGCGCCTTTGGCGGGGTTAAAGGGCGGACGCAACTGCCAGAGTATGTTGAAAAATATATGGCGGGTGAAATTAAAGTCGACGAAATGGTCACCCATACAATGCCGTTAGAAGACATTAATATAGCCTTTGAGCTGATGCATGAAGGTAAATCGATTCGCACTGTCATCGAATATTGACAAATGAGTGAATGAGGCTCGTGAATTCTACTCACCCGCCAGGTAACTTTTTAAGTGAATCAACAGGCAAAACCAGCTATGAAAGAATTATCTCGTGTTAAATGCTTTGGTGGCGTTCAACTACAAAATGAGCATGAAGCTGACACTACCCACTGCACTATGCAGTTCTCGATTTATTTACCCAGTAAAGCCGAATCCGAAAAGGTTCCGGTTCTGTATTGGCTGTCAGGTCTTACCTGTACGGATCAGAACTTTGTGACAAAAGCGGGCGCCCAACAGTTTGCGCAAGAACATGGTGTTGCTATTGTTTGTCCAGATACCAGCCCTCGTGGAGAGGCTGTGGCAGACGATTCCGAAGGCGCCTGGGATTTGGGTTCAGGGGCCGGTTTCTATGTCAATGCAACAGAGCAGCCATGGGCTGAGCACTATCAGATGTACGATTATGTGGTGCACGAACTTCCAGCCCTGATCGAGGCTAACTTTCCCGTTACTGGTAAAAAATCAATCTCAGGGCATTCTATGGGTGGCCACGGCGCCTTGGTGATTGGTCTGAACAATGCCAATCATTATGAGTCAATTTCGGCTTTTGCGCCGATCGTAAACCCCAGTCAGTGCCCATGGGGACAAAAGGCATTTACTTATTATTTAGGGCACAACCAGGACGCATGGCTTGCCTACGACGCCACTGTATTAATTGCGAATCAGGCATACGATCGTGTTTTGCCTATTATGATTAATCAGGGTCTGTCGGACAATTTCTTGCAGCAGCAATTACTGACAAATCATTTCAAGTCGGCGTGTGATAAGGTGAATTACCCCATCCAGCTATCGATGGATGAAGGCTATGACCATAGCTATTTCTATATAGCCAGTTTTATCAGCGATCATATCGCTTTTCATGCCAGGGCCTTAAACTCTTCACTTTAAAAAGACATTTAAAAACTCAGTCTTAAGTACTCAACCATACGAAATCATATTTTCTGACTTATTGTTCAGGCACTCGCGGCAACTGCTCCTGCGTTGCTCTAGCTCCAGCATCCATGCAGTCGTGCTGCGTTGCAACTCTGGTCACATAGCTTGCTATGTTCCCGTCGTTGCGCCTTGCAGAGCACCTGCCCAATAAGCCAGAAATATTCGATTTCGTATGACTGAGTACTTATTGATCATTTTTCGAATCAGAGTCCTGTTTTCTTGTTAACTGCACTTACGACAATGTTATGAACTTTTATCCTGAAAGGAACTCCCAATAAATGGAGAAAATCAATATTGGATGACCTTCAATACAATATCTATGCAATGAAGGATAAATCCAACTTAATAAAAAGGAACATGATATGAATAACTTAAATAGCGCTCCCGGTGCTAACGGACTTCCGGACTTACACTCAACAAAACCTGCTCAGCCGCAGAGCGCATCAACAGGTGTTGGTTTCGGAAAGGTTGTTACTGCAGTTGAACTGAGACAATTTTGTATGGAGCGTTATGAGAGTTTGCAACAGCAAAGCTACCATACTCAAGGCGAAGGAAGCATTGGTCTCCACCGTTCGGTGGCCGTCAGTGCCGATGGCTGCGCGAAGATCTATAATCGGCAGGCCGATGGATCACTAGCAGAGTCCACCGTTCCCACTACAGGTCCTGTCAGCTCAGCCACCTTAAGCCTCAATGGTCTCCATCTGGTAACCATCAGTAACGATTACACGGCAAAAATTTTTGACCTGCAGGCAGACGGATCATGGACAGAAAAAACCGGTATTTGCCATGGTGACAAGATCAGATCAGCCACCTTTAGCAATGATAACAAGCATCTGGTGACCATCAGTGACGATTACACGGCAAAAATTTTTGACCTGCAGGCAGATGGATCATGGATAGAAAAAGCCTGCATTTACCATGATGACAACATCAGATCAGTCACCTTTAGCTCTGATGACAGGCATCTGCTGACCACCAGTGACGATCACACAGCAAATATCTTTGGGTTGACTGACGACGGATCATGGGCAGTAAAAGCCACTATTTACCACAGTGCCAAAATCGGAATAGCCACCTTCAGCGCTGATGACAAACATGTGGTGACCGCCAGTGACGATCACACGGCCAAAGTCTATTGCGAGGTGGCCAACGGATCATGGTCAAAACAAATCACCATTGACCACGATGGGCCGATCGAATCATTAATCTTCTACTACGATGGCCGCATCCTGGAGACCACCAGTGAGGATGGAACGAGGCAACTTACTGCTCTGACTTGAAATGATTGTTGGCTTGGAGGCAGAAGTTCCTGACTGCTCAAAACTGAGTTCGATGCAATAAAACAGGGTGCTTCTGGTTATTTAGCTATGGCTCCTTCCCATGCTGGAGAGGTTGTCGCAAAAGCCCAACAACTCCTTCCCACGCTCTGCGTGGGAAGGAGTCAAACGCATTCCAATAATCAGTCAGCTTTTGCCTGGTCAATACTTTTTGTAATAACACACTTTTTAGCTTTCGTCAGTGTGAATGTATATCGACCCTTATAAGTCATTACATCATCCCCACAAGCTATATAGCCAGGAATTTCAGGATCAAAAAATCCTATTTGTATATTTGAACCAATTTTTATACCTAAGTTCACTAATATAATATTGTCTTCAGTAATCAGTCTGGAGTCTCCTGGTTCGAGAACCCCCCGTAGGTGATCAGTGGCAAAATCGTCTTTAGTTGCAGCAATCGCTGGGTAGACATTGATTCCTTTTTTAGTTGGATCACCTGGGACATTCGAATCGTTTCGGACGGTAAATACAGGGTAAAAATGATGCTGACCTTCTGTGCAAGGGAAAGCAGAGCCTGTAAATTCCCAACCAAGTTCTTTGCTAAGTGTAAAGGTATAATTACAACCTCCTTCATAGTACTTTTGATTTAAAGAACTGTTTAATTTTACATTTATAGGAGTTGGGAACTTATCTACTTTTACTGTGTAGTAATTGGTTTTAGGGTTTACCCCAAAATAGACGCTTCTGTCATGCCTGTCGTATACGACTGAATCCCCATCAAATACTTCTATGGTGTATTCATCTGGATTGTGCAATGCAAAAGAATCAGCAAACAAAGAAAACGGAAAAAATAGCAGCAGAGAAGTTAAAAAGGAGATAATTAATTTCATGATTTCACCCTCGCTATTACTTACCACACTGCCATATGACGATACGGCTCTGTCTAAGTCAAACGCGGCCTCGCCCGAAGCATAAGTACTCAACCATACGAAATCATATTTTCTGACTTACTGTTCAGGCACTCGCGGCAACTGCTCCTGCGTTGCTCTAGCTCCTGCATCCATGCAGTCGTGATGCGTTGCAACTCTGGTCACATACTTGCTATGTTCCCGTCGTTGCGCCTTGCAGAGCACCTACCCAATAAGCCAGAAATATTCGATTCCGTATGGCTGAGTACTTAGCGTATGTGCATATAACATGTGTGGCATGTGTGGGACATCCAATATTTTAGCTCATATTAAGAGTTCTACTGAGCTAAATCCTACCAGAGCATATGTGGAGAGCATATGCAGGTCATTGCGACAGCCTCTGGAGCGTGGGAAGGAATCAAAATGCTCTTAATTGAACTTTTAGTACAAGCAAAAGTCTAACTTAATAACCTAATCAATAATAAAGTCTAAAAGCTATTTGCAAAAAGTTAATACAAGGGAGTACATAACTATGAACATGGAAGCGATTGGTTACATTTCAAAGGTCCTGTTTGACGTACATGACAGAGGTGGCTACTTGATGCATTCAGGCAATGGCTCATCTGTGGGACCCGATTTAAAAATTAAACTTATGGAAGTTTATAATCAGCAGAGCCTTAAATCTTCCAATAAATTTCCGAATGACACACCTATCAATGAAAGAACTGTTGAATTCATTCATATATTGCCCACCCTTGCTCAAACCTCCGATTTTTTTGATAGATTAAACAGGCATGCCGAAAATTTCTGCAGAACGATAGAGAGTAATATTGCTGATTCAATAGAAATACAAGACGCTCTAGAAGAGCTCAACAAGCAATATAGATCGAAGAGGATCAATTTAAAAGAATCTTTAAAGGAACTTAAAGGTGTCGGAAATTTCATAAAATCAATTATAAGTAAAATTTATGACAGAGTTACAATAACTGATAATGAAAAAAAAATATACAAGTTTCTGTTATCCAACATATTAAAGATTGACCAAAATACAGATAATTCAGATGTAGAGTACATTATTAGAACGTTGATAAGATATTTACATCCTGACAAATGTCTTGGTAAGAATAGTGATTTATATTCCTGCATTTTAAGCAATGGATTCGATATTATCAAACAGATAAATAATTTATGGGATGTCGACAAAACAGAGAATTCCAGAAGTCAGAAGGGTATTAGCCATGAATTAACTATTGACTCTTTGATAGAATCGATTGCCAACCTAAACAAAATTGACAACTGCTATCGACTCAAAACTTATGAAAAAATAAAAAAAGAGATGCTGGCACTCAAAGCTAGTGATCTGAAAGATAACCACAAAGAAGAATTATTAATGACGATTATCCAAACCGATTCATCGTCGCTGCTGAAAATAATGATAAATCGCCTATGTATTAATAATTTAAAAATAAACAATGAAACACCGCTTATTTATGCCATCCAGAATTCTGCCGTGGAGATTGTCAAGATATTAATAGAAAAAGAAGATATCAATGCTCTCAGCCTCGAAGGAAAAACACCGCTCCAAATAGCCATTGACTGTTACAAGAAAAAGAAAGATCAGATTTTCACTAGTTGTTTACCTGCGATAATTCTGTTCATATCAGATTATCATAAACTCTCTGTTGATGCTAAGGACTCTGATGGTAAAACCGCATTATGCCATATTGCTTTTCAGGAAAAAATTGATCCAAATAGCCTTCTGATTATAAAAAAACTAATCAGTCTGGGTGCCAATATTGATCAGCCCATTATGCCCGATATAACAGTACGTAGCTTTTTAAAAGGGAAGATAAATAAGAATAAATTTTATGATATAGAGACATTGGCAGATAATCTGTAAGATATAAGAGTGGGAGTTGAATTTCACGGAGATGAGATTGTGGCATTAATTGGCGAGTACAATAAAACTTCTCACAATAATGATAAAGCACGTAAAAAAGTTGAAGAGGCGATCAGCAATAGAAAAACACTTCTTCAGAAAAAAGACTGCAAAAAAACTGTACTGATGGCAGCTATTGAGTCTAACGCACTAAGTTTCATTCAATTACTATTAAAACGATCTGATTTCAGTCTTGACCAGCTAACAACTGAAGGTGATAGTCCATTAGATTATGCAAGAAAAAAAGGTGCTCATACAATTGTCGAATTTCTGTCCGATGTTGTTTCAACAACCGGTGCTTTCCCAACAAATAGTGGGAATACAAAGCAGTCATCAAATAGTCCATTCACTAACACCTCCACTGACGGAGCCACACGTCCGAAAATACAAAAAATGAGCTGATTTAACTAACTCAAGTACGCATCATCCTGAAAATCAGTCACTATAGGTGACATGGCTCGTTCCCACGCTGGAGAGGGTGTCGCAAAACTCTCTCCAGCCTGGGAACGAGTTGACTCCCGTCATTCCCGGCTTCATTCTCGTCATTCCCGGCTTCATTCTCGTCATTCCCGCGAAGGCGGGAATCCACACTGACTCACCACCAGAACCATACTGCCCGGTGTACCCCTGGCCTTGTCATCCCGGAGAAGGCAGAGATCTACCGTTGGCACTGGATTCCCGCCTTCGCGGGAATGACGACTTCAGAGCGTGAGAACGAGCTGTTGAAGTTTTGCAACACACTCGCCCTACGTGGGAATGCATACCTGCCATGAGAAACGGACTCTGCAGCGCGAGCTGGGTATGGGTTCCCACGCTGGGACCCACAGGGTCTAAAAGCATGGGAACCAGTGTTTTGCGACAGCCTCTCTGGTCCGTGGGCACGAGTCAAAATTCTCTTAATTGAACTTTTAGTAGAAGTAAAAGTCTAACTGATGACCTAATCAATAATAAAGTCTAAAAACCATTTACAAAAAATTAATGAAAGGAAGTACATAACTATGAACATGGAAGCGCTTGGTTTGATTTCAAAGGTTCTGTTTGACGAACATAACACAGGTGGCTGCCTGATTCATTCAGGCAACAGCAGATCTGTGGGACGCTTTTTAAAAATTAGACTTATGGAAGTTTATAGTCAGCAGAGCCTTAAATTTTCCAATAAACTTCCGAATGACACACCTATCAATGAAAGAACTATCGAATTCATTCATATATTACCCACCCTTGCTCAAACCTCTGATTTTTTTGATGGATTAAACAGGCATGCCGAAAATTTCTGCAGAACGATAGAGAGTAATATTGCTGATTCAATAGAAATACAAGACGCTCTAGAAGAGCTCAACAAGGAACATAGACCGAAGAGAATCGATTTAAAAGAATCTTTAAGGGAACTTAAAGGTGTCGGAAACTTGATGGATTCAATTCTAAATAAAGTTGAGAACGGAGATAAAATAACCGATAACGAAAAAACAATATTCAAGTTTCTGTTAGCCAACATATTGAAGATTGATCAAAACACAGACAATTCAAATGTAAAGTACATCATCAAAACCTTGACAAAATATTTTCATCCCGATAGATGTTCTGGTAAGAATAGTGATTTATATTCCTGCATTTTAAGCAATGGACTCCGTATTATCGATCACATAAAAATTTTATGGGATGTCGAAAAAACAGAGAATTCCAGAAGTCAGAAGGGTATTAGCCATGAATTAACTATTGACTCTTTGATAGAATCGATTGCCAACCTAAAAAAACTTTCCAGTATGCATCGATTCGAAGCTTATGAAAAAATAAGAAAAGAGATACTGGCAATCAAGGCTAGTGATCTGAAAGATAACGACAAAGAAAGATTATTTATGTCGATTATCCAAGCCGACTCATCAGATTTGATGGAAATAATGATAAATCGCTTGAGTATTAATAATTTAAAAGTCAACAATGAAACACCGCTTATTTATGCTATCCAGAATACTGCCGTGGAGGCTATCAAGATATTAATAGAAAAAGAAGATATCAATGCTCCCGGCCTCGAAAGAATAACACCACTCCAAGTAGCTATTCACTGTTACAAGAAAAGCAAAGATAAGAATGCCAATAGTGATTTTACTGAGATAATTCAGTCCCTATTAGATTGTCATAAACTCTGCGTTGATGCTAAAGACTTTGAGGGCAAGACCGCATTATGCCATATTGCCCTTCAGAAAGAAATTGATTCAACAAGCCTTGAGATTATTAACAAACTAATCAATCTGGGTGCCAATATTGATCAGTGCATTATACGCGATATAACAGTACGTAGCTTTATAAAGAGGAGGCTAAACGAGAAGCAATTTTGTGACATAGAAACATTGGTAGATAATCTGGAAGACTTCAGAAATGGCCGGTTTCCATTGATACCATCGATTGCCAACCTAAAAAAACTTTCCAGTATAGATCGATTCGAAGCTTCTGAAAAAATAAGAAAAGAGATGCTGGCACTCAAGGCTAGTGATCTGAAAGATAACTACAAAGAAAGATTATTAAGGTCGATTATAAAAGCCGACTCATCAGAGCTGATAAAAATAATGATAAATCGGCTAAGTATTAGTAATTTAAAAGTCAACAATGAAACACCGCTTATTTATGCTATCCAGAATACTGCCGTGGAGGTTATCAAGATATTAATAGAAAAAGAAGATATCAATGCTCCCGGCCTCGAAAGAATAACACCACTCCAAGTAGCTATTCACTGTTACAAGAAAAGGAAAGATAAGAATGCGAATAGTGATTTTATTGAGATAATTCAGTCCCTATTAGATTCTCATAAACTCTGCGTTGATGCTAAAGACTTTGAGGGCAATACCGCATTATGCCATATTGCCCTTCAGAAAGAAATTGATTCAACAAGCCTTGAGATTATTAACAAACTAATCAATCTGGGCGCCAATATTGATCAGCGCATTATACGCGATATAACAGTACGTAGCTTTATAAAGAGGAGGCTAAACGAAAAGCAATTTTATGATATAGAGACATTGGCAGATAATCTGTAAGATTTAAGAGTGGGAGTTGAATTTCACGGAGATGACATTGTGGCATTAATTGACGAGTACAATAAAACTTCTCACAATAATGATAAAGCACTTAAAAAAGTTGAAGAGGCGATCAGCAATAGAAAAACACTTCTTCAGAAAAAAGACTGCAAAAAAACTGTACTGATGGCAGCTATTGAGTCTAACGCACTAAGTTTCATTCAATTACTATTAAAACGATCTGATTTCAGTCTTGACCAGCTAACAACTGAAGGTGATAGTCCATTAGATTATGCAAGAAAAAAAGGTGCTCATACAATTGTCGAATTTCTGTCCGATGTTGTTTCAACAACCGGTGCTTTCCCAACAAATAGTGGGAATACAAAGCAGTCATCAAATAGTCCATTCACTAACACCTCCACTGACGGAGCCACACCTCCGAAAATACAAAAAATGAGCTGATTTAACTAACTCAAGTACGCATCATCCTGAAAATCAGTCACTATAGGTGACATGGCTCGTTCCCACGCTGGAGAGGGTGTCGCAAAACTCTCTCCAGCCTGGGAACGAGTTGACTCCCGTCATTCCCGGCTTCATTCTCGTCATTCCCGGCTTCATTCTCGTCATTCCCGCGAAGGCGGGAATCCACACTGACTCACCACCAGAACCATACTGCCCGGTGTACCCCTGGCCTTGTCATCCCGGAGAAGGCAGAGATCCACCGTTGGCACTGGATTCCCGCCTTCGCGGGAATGACGACTTCAGAGCGTGAGAACGAGCTGTTGAAGTTTTGCAACACACTCGCCCTACGTGGGAATGCATACCTGCCATGAGAAACGGACTCTGCAGCGCGAGCTGGGTATGGGTTCCCACGCTGGGACCCACAGGGTCTAAAAGCATGGGAACCAGTGTTTTGCGACAGCCTCTCTGGTCCGTGGGCACGAGTCAAAATTCTCTTAATTGAACTTTTAGTAGAAGTAAAAGTCTAACGGATGACCTAATCAATAATAAAGTCTAAAAACCATTTACAAAAAATTAATGAAAGGAAGTACATAACTATGAACATGGAAGCGCTTGGTTTGATTTCAAAGGTTCTGTTTGACGAACATAACACAGGTGGCTGCCTGATTCATTCAGGCAACAGCAGATCTGTGGGACGCTTTTTAAAAATTAGACTTATGGAAGTTTATAGTCAGCAGAGCCTTAAATTTTCCAATAAACTTCCGAATGACACACCTGTCAATGAAAGAACTATCGAATTCATTCATATATTACCCACCCTTGCTCAAACCTCTGATTTTTTTGATGGATTAAACAGGCATGCCGAAACTTTCTGCAGAACGATAGAGAGCAATATTGCTGATTCGATAGAAATACAAGACGCTCTAGAAGAGATCAATAAGCAACAAAGATCAAAGAGGATTAATTTAAAAGAATCTTTAAGGGAACTTAAAGGTGTCGGAAACTACATAGAATCAATTCTAAATAAAGTTGAGAACGGAGTTACAATAACTGATAACGAAAAAACAATATTCAAGTTTCTGTTAGCCAACATATTGAAGATTGATCAAAATTCAGACAATTCAAATGTAGAGTACATTATTAAAACGTTAACAAAATATTTTCATCCCGATAGATGTTCTGGTAAGAATAGTGATTTATATTCCTGCATTTTAAGCAATGGACTCCGTATTATCGATCACATAAAAATTTTATGGGATGTCGAAAAAACAGAGAATTCCAGAAGTCAGAAGGGTATTAGCCATGAATTAACTATTGACTCTTTGATAGAATCGACTGCCAACCTAAAAAAACTTTCCGGTTTAGATCGATTCGAAGCTTATGAAAAAATAAGAAAAGAAATACTGGCAATAAAGGCTAGTGTTCTGAAAGATAACTACAAAGAAAGATTATTTATGTCGATTATCCAAGCCGACTCATCAGATCTGATGGAATTAATAATAAATCGCCTGGGTATTAATAATTTAAAAGTCAACAATGAAACACCGCTTATTTATGCTATCCAGAATGCTGCCGTGAAGGTTGTCAGGATATTAATAGAAAAACAAGATATCAATGCTCCCGGCCTCGAAGGAAAAACACCACTCCAAGTAGCTATTGACTGTTACAAGAAAAGGAAAGATAAGGATACCGATCGTAATTGTACTAGTGATTTTACCAGGATAATTCAGTCCCTATTAGATTGTCATAAACTCTGCGTTGATGCTAAAGACTTTCGGGGCAAGACCGCATTGTGCCATATTGCCCATCAGAAAAAAATTGATTCAACAAGCTTTGAGATTATTAACAAACTAATCACTCTGGGTGGCAATATTGATCAGCCCATTATGCCCGATATAACAGTACGTAGCTTTTTAAAAGGGAAGCTAAAGAAGCAGGAATTTTATGATATAGAGACATTGGCAGACAATCTGGAAGACTTCAGAAATGGCCGGTTTCCGTTGATACCATCGATTGCCAAACTAAACACACTTACCAGCATGGATCGATTTGAAGCTTATGAAATAATAAGAAAAGAGATGCTGTCACTCAAAGCTAGTGATCTGAAAGATAACTACAAAGAAAGATTATTAATGTCGATTATCCAAGCCGACTCATCAGATCTGATGGAAATAATGATAAATCGCTTGAGTATTAATAATTTAAAAGTCAACAATGAAACACCGCTTATTTATGCTATCCAGAATACTGCCGTGAAGGTTGTCAAGATATTAATAGAAAAAGAAGATATCAATGCTCCCGGCCTCAAAGGAATAACACCGCTCCAAGTAGCTATTGACTGTTACAAAAAAAGCAAAGACAGGAATGCCAATAGTGATTTTACTGAGATAATTCAGTCACTATTAGATTCTCATAAACTCTGCGTTGATGCTAAGGACTCTGAGGGTAAGACTGCATTAGGCCATATTGCCTTGCAGATAAAGATTAACTCAACAAGCCTTGAGATCATTAACAAACTAATCAATCTGGGTGCGAATATTGACCAGCCCATTAAATACGATATCACAGTACGTAGCTTTATAAAGAGGAAGCTAAACGAGCAGCAATTTTATGATATAGAGACATTGGCAGATAATCTGAAAGATACAAGAGTGGGAGTTGAATTTCACGGAGATAAAATCGTAGCATTAATTGGCGAGTATAATAAAACTTCTCACAATTATGATAAAGCACGTAAAAAAGTTGAAGAGGCGATCAGCAATAGAAAAACACTTCTTCAGAAAAAAGGCTGCAAAAAAACTGTACTGATGGCAGCTATTGAGTCTGATTCACTAAGTTTCATCCAATTACTATTAAAACGATCTGACTTCACTCTTGACCAGTTAACAACTGAAGGTGATAGTCCATTAGATTATGCAAGAAAAAAAGGTGCTCATACAATTATCGAATTTCTGTCCGATGTTGTTTCAACAGCCGGTGCTTTCCCAACAAATAGTGGGAATACAATGAAATCATCTAAGCGTCCGTTCACTAACACCTCGACTGACGGAGCCACACCTCCGAAAATACAAAAAATGAGCTGATTTAAATAACTCAAGTTACGCACCATCCTGGAAATCAGCCATTCTGCCAGTGTCAGATAATAAAATTTTGTTGGTTTTACTTATCAACCTGTTATGAACTTCCCTGCAAAAATCGAATCTAAATTCAAGTATCAACTATAGCGCCCCTTGCTTATCAAGGATGAAATACTCACTTTCAAGGAACAAAACATGAATAAAATAGACAATAGCTCCATCGTTCAAGGCCCTCACTCGCCACCACCCAAACGAGCTCGATTGGATACATCAGCGGTTACAAGGGCAGGAAGGAGCATCATGGTATCTGGCATGGAAGAAAAAGAAAAACCTTCATTATCAGTTATATCCCCGTCATCATCTGCCATGATTCTTCACGATTTGGAGCCTCGGGATATCCGCAGTTCAGAACGGGTTTGTCCCCCCCTTCGCGAGACTGTCATAGCTGATAAGGCTCTGGCAAAAGACTGGTATCGTCGGTTTTCTTCAGCACAGCAGTGTCGACTAGGCACTGCCATCAAAACAAAAGATGATAATCAACTTCGTGATTGGTTAGAGTCGTTCTCGAATGACCGGGCGTTGGTGGAGTCACTCATAAATCTCGATCGCGAGGATAGTTGTTTCCCTGCCCGGTTATATTCCACCAAAATCAGGCTGATGTCCGAATGTAAAACATTTAATTTGCTGACAAAAGCCACCATTCACGGAAAAAAACGTATCGCCTCAGCCGCACTCAGTTCCGACGGCCGCTATCTGGTAGCCGTCAATTACCAAAACAAGGCAAAAATCTATCGCCACATGACTGATGGATCATGGGAAAAAGTAACCACCATTTCCCATAAAAGCTTTGTCTACTCAGCTATTTTCAGCCTCGACGGGAAGCATGTGTTGACCGCCAGCCGCGATGGCACAGCAAAAATATATAGTTTGGGGTACGAAGAAGCATGGAAACTGGATGAATCATGGCAACCAAAAGCCATCATTTCCCATGATACCATGGTTCTATCAGCCAACTTTAGCGCCGATAGCCAACATGTGATAACCCACAGTTCGGATGGAAAGGTGCAAATCCATAGCCAGATAGACGATGGATCATGGCAATTGACAGCCACATTTTCCCATAATGATGGTGTCGAATCGGCCAGCTTCAGCCCTGATAGCCGCTATGCAGTCACCGCCAGTTGGGATAGTACGGCGAAAATCCTTGCCCGGAAGACCGATGGATCATGGGAAGAAGAAGCCATCATTGACCATGAGAGTAGTGTCTTATCAGCCACCTTCAGCCCTGATAACCGCCATCTCGTGACCACCAGTAGTGATTGCACTGTAAAAATCCATAGCCGCAGAGACAATGGTTCATGGGAATTAACCGCCATATTTCTCCATAATGCTATTGTCGAATCAGCCACCTTCAGTCCCGACTGCCGTCATTTGGTGACTGTCGGCTATGATGGCACAGTGAAAATCTACGCCCGGAAAGACAATGGATCATGGCTAGTAAAAGCCATCATTCACCATAAGGGTCGCGTCAGGTCAGCCGCCTTCAGCCTTGATGGCCTCCATTTCGTGACCGCCAGTGACGACGGCACGGCGAAAATCATTGGTCAGCTGCCCGATGGGTCATGGGTAGAAAAAGCCTGCATTTCCCATGATGGCTGGGTTCTATCAGCCAGCTTTAGCGACGATGGCAGTCATGTGCTGACCGCTGGTGGCCACATGGTGAAAATCACTGAACTAAAGCGGAGTGATTTATTGCCTGCCCCACCCCTTTTACAGCGTACCTGTACAATCTTGTGATTTTTCTTACTCAACAGGGTGGTCAATGGTTGGATTCTAGCTGGATCAATATTAAACGTCGCTGCTCATTGAGGATACGTACCTGCTTTCAGAGAAAAAAATATGAATGGAATAGACAATAACCCCAGAATTGAAGTTTCACACTCGCCTCCTAAACGAGCTCATTTGCAAACACCAGAGGGTAACCATGCAGACAGGAGCGTCAGGGTACCTGACCAGAAAATAGAAGATAAACCTTCATTGCAGGCTTTAACCCCATTACCACTTTCCATGATTTTTTCCTATTTGGAGTTTAGAGATATCCGCAGCCTGGAACTTACCTGTACCATCCTTCGCACGGCTGTCAAAAAGGATAACGCTCTGGCAAAAGCCTGGTATCGTCGGTTTCCTTCACCACAGCAGTATCAACTAAGAACAGCCATCAAAACAAAAGATGCTACTCAACTCCGTGATTGGTTAAAGTCGTTCACGAATAATCAGGCGTTGTTGAAGTCACTCACAGGCCTCAACCCGGTGGGGGTTTCTGTGCCTGCTCAGTTATATTTCACCAGAGCCAGGCTGATGTCCGAATATAAAATATTTAATTTGGTGAGAAAAGACACCATTTACGAAAATGAATCAGTCGACTCAGCCGTCCTCAGTGTCGATGGCCGCCATCTGTTAATCGCCAACTGCGATTATGCAGCAAAAATCTACCGCCGCATGGCTGATGGATCATGGGAAACAAACACCATCATTCCCCATGGAAGAAGGATCCGCACAGCTATTTTCAGCCCCGATGGGGAGCAAGTTTTAACCGCCAGTTGGGATGACACAGCAAAAATATACCGTCTGGGGTGCGATGGGTCATGGTCAGAAAAAGCCTGCATTTTCCATAATGGCTCGGTTATAAAAGCCAGCTTTAGCGCCAATGGCCGCCATGTGATAACCAACAGCTCGGATAAAACGGCGCAAATCCATAGCCGGAAGGACGATGGATCATGGCAATTGACAGCCACATTTTTCCATGATAATGCTGTTTACTCAGGTAACCTGAGCCCCGATGGCCACCATCTGGTCACCGCCAGTTGGGACAAGACAGCGAAAATCCATCGCCAGAAGACCGATGGATCATGGGAAGAAGCAGTCTTCACTTTTTACCATCAGGATCGAGTCAGTTCAGCCGCCTTCAGCCCTGATGGCCACCATCTGGTGACCGCCAGCGACGATGGCACAGCAAAAATCATCAGCCAGCAGCCCGATGGCTCATGGTTAGAAATAGCCTGCTTTTCCCATGATAAGAAGGTTCTATCAGCCAGCTTCAGCCCCGACTGCCGTCATTTGGTGACCTGCAGTGATTGCAAAGTGAAAATCTACGGCCAGAAAAATAATGGAAAATGGGTAGAAAAAGCCATCTTTAAACATGAGGATCCTGTCACCTCAGCGACCTTCAGCCCTGATGGCCGCCATTTGGTGACCGCCAGTGATGATGGCACAGCGAAAATCATTGGTCTGCAGCTCGATGGCTCATGGTTAGAAAAAGCCTGCATTTCCCATGGATACTGGGTTATATCAGCCTGTTTTAGCGACGATGGCAGTCATGTGGTGACCGCTGGTGACAACACGGCGATAATCACTGAACTACAGTGGAGTGATTTATTGCCTGCTGCCCCACCCCTTCTTCAGCGTATCTGTACAATCTTGTGATTTTTCTTACTCAACACGGGTGGTCAATGAGTGACACCATACGGCCTGTGTTGAAAAAAATAAATTTTGTTAGCTGCACTTAACAACATGTCATGAACTTTCATTCTAAAACCGATTCTAAACCGCTGGATCAATATTAAACGTCGCTGCTCATTGAGGATACGTACCTGCTTTCAGAGAAAAAAATATGAATGGAATAGACAATAACCCCAGAATTGAAGTTTCACACTCGCCTCCCAAGCGAGCTCAATTGCAAACACCAGAGGGTAACCATGCAGACAGGAGGGTCAGGGTACCTGACCAGAAAAGAAAGGATAAACCTTCATTGCAGTTTTTATCCCCATTATCACTTTCCATGATTTTTTCATATTTGGAGCTTAGGGATATCCGCAGCATAGAACGTACCTGTACCTTTCTTCACGAGGCTGTCAAAGAGGATAAGGCTCTGGCAAAAGCCTGGTACCGTCAGTTTCCTTCACCACAGCAGTATCAACTAAGAACAGCCATCAAAACAAAAGATGCTACTCAACTCCGTGATTGGTTAAAGTCGTTCACGAATAATCAGACATTGTTGAAGTCACTCACAGACCTCAACCCGGTGGGGGCTTCTGTGCCTGCTCAGTTATATTTCACCAGAGCCAGGCTGATGTCCGAATATAAAATATTTAATTTGGTGAGAAAAGATACCATTCACGCAAATGAATGTGTCGACTCAGCCGCCCTCAGTGTCGATGGCCGCCATCTGTTAATCGCCAGTTTCGATTATACAGCAAAAATCTACCGCCGCATGGCTGATGGATCATGGGAAACAAACACCACCATTCCCCATGGAAGAAGGGTCGTCTCAGCTATTTTCAGCCCCGATGGGGAGCAAGTGTTAACCGCCAGTTGGGATGGCACAGCGAAAATATACCGTCTGGGGTGCGATGGATCATGGTCAGAAAAAGCCTGCATTTTCCATAATGACTCGGTTCTGGCAGCCAGCTTTAGCAGCAATGGCCGCCATGTGATAACCAACAGTTCGGACAGAACGGCGCAAATCCATAGCCGGAAGGACGATGGATCATGGCAATTGACAGCCACATTTTTCCATAATGAAGCTGTTTACTCAGGCAACTTGAGCCCCGATGGCCACCATGTAGCCACCGCCAGTTGGGACAAGACAGTGAAAATACATCGCCAGAAAACCGATGGATCATGGGAAGAAGCAGCCTTCACTTTTAACCATCAGAATCGTGTCAGTTCAGCCACCTTCAGCCCTGATGGCCGCCACCTGGTGACTGCCAGCGAAGATGGCACGGCGAAAATCATTAGTCAGCAGCCCGATGGCTCATGGTTAGAAATAGCCTGTATTTCCCATGATCACACGGTTCTATCAGCCACCTTCAGCCCCGATAACCACCATGTGGTCACCACCAGTTGGGATAATACAGTGAAAATCCATCGCCAGAAAAACAATGGATCATGGGTAATAAAAGCCACCTTTAAACATAATGATCCTGTCAGCTCAGCGGCCTTCAGCCCTGATGGCCGCCATTTGGTGACCGCCAGTAATGATGGCACAGCGAAAATCATTGGTCTGCAGCGCGATGGGTCATGGTTAGAAAAAGCCCGCATTTCCCATGGATACCGGGTTATGTCAGCCAGTTTTAGCGACGGTGGCAGTCATGTGGTGACCGCTGGTGGCAACAAGGTGATAATCACTGAACTACAGTGGAGTGATTTATTGCCTGCTGCCCCACCCCTTCTTCAGCGTATCTGTACCATCTTGTGATTTTTCTTACTCAAGAGGGTGTCGCAAAACTTCAACAGCTCGTTCTCACGCTCTGAAGTCGTCATTCCCGCGAAGGCGGGAATCCAGCGCCAACAGTGGGTCTCTGCCTTCTCGGGGATGACAAGGCCGGGGGGCACCGGGCAGTATGGTTCTGGTGGTGAGTCAGTGTGGATTCCCGCTTTCGCGGGAATGACGAGAAACTTCACCAGATGTCATGAACTTTCATTCTAAAACCAACTCTAAGCAGCTGGATGAATATTGAACATCGTTGCTCATCGAGGATAGCTACCTGCTTTCAGAGAAAAAAATATGAATGGAACAGATAATAACGCCAGAACTCAAGTTTCGCTCTTACCACCTGAGCAAGTTCGTATGGAAACACCAAGGGGTACCTATGCGGGCAGGAGTATCAGGGTACCTGACGAGAAAATGGAGGATCAACCTTCATTGCGGAAATTACCCTCATTAGCATTTTCCAGGATTTTTCGTTATCTGCAGCTCCGGGATATCCGCAGTTTAGAACAGGTATGTAACTTCCTTCACAAGGTTGTCAAAGAAGATAATGCTCTGGCAAAAGCC
Source organism: Endozoicomonas sp. ALD068 (assembly GCF_049310145.1). Lineage (NCBI taxonomy): Bacteria > Pseudomonadati > Pseudomonadota > Gammaproteobacteria > Oceanospirillales > Endozoicomonadaceae > Endozoicomonas > Endozoicomonas sp. ALD068. Next base: position 1,864,507 of record NZ_JBLYNU010000004.1, on the reverse strand, counting down.
TGGTATCGTCGGTTTTCTTCGTCACACCAGTACCAACTGAAGATGTCTATGACTGCAAAAAACAAGAATCAACTTTATGATTGGTTTGAGTCGTTTACCAGTGATCAGGCACTGGTGAAATCACTGGCAGACCGCAACCCGGAGGAAGTTTATGTACCGGCTCTGTTTTTTTTCACCAAGAGTAAACTGATGTCTGAATGTAAAACGTTTAAATTAGTTACAGCATCAAAGATTAAGAAAAATGAACAGGTAACTTCAGCCAGCCTCAGTGTTGATGGCCGCCATATGATCACCACCTGTATTAATGACTCAGCAAAAATCTTCGTCAATAAGCCTGACGGATCATGGCAACCAGAGGCCATCTTTCCTCATGCCAAAGCGGTCACTTCTGCCAGCTTCAGCCCCTCTGGTGACCATGTGGTGACTGCCAGTAAAGATGGCACGGCTATAATTTACGGCCTTAAGGCCGACAGGTCCTGGGAACCAGTGGGCCGCATTTCCCATACCAAAAAAGTCCAATCAGCCACCTTCAGCACCGATGGCCGCCGTGTGGTGACCGCCAGTTCCGATATGTCGGCGAAAATCTATGGCCTCAAGGACGATGGGTCCTGGGAAAGTGAAGCCACTATACTCACGAACAGTCCGATCATATTTGCTACTTTCAGCCCCGATGGCTACCACCTAATAACCGCGTGTTTAGTTGACACGGCGAAAATCCATACTCAGCAGACCGATGGATCATGGCGAGAAAAAGCTACCATTCCCCATTTTGATATGGTCATCTCAGCCGCCTTCAGTCCCGATGGCCGCCATGTGGTGACCGCCAGTATGGATAAAACGGCAAAAATCAATGGCCAAAAGGCCGATGGGTCATGGGAACCAGAAGACACCATTCACCATATTAGCCGTGTGCTCACAGCCAACTTCAGCCCCGATAGCCGCTATGTGGTAACTGCCAGTTTGGAAGGCACGGTAAAAATCCATAGCCAGAGAGCCGATGGATCATGGCAGCCAGAAGCCAACATTGTCCATGAACAGGGAGTCTTCTCAGGCATTTTCAGCCCTGATGGCCGGAATGTAGTGACCGCAGGCAATGACGGAACAGCGAAAATCATTGGCAAAAAGGACGATGGGACATGGTTAGAAAAAGCCTGCATTTCCCACAAGGATGGCTGCTGGATCAACTCAGCCAGCTTCAGCACCGATGGCCAATATGTGGTAAGCGTCGCCAGCAACCGCTCGGTCAAAATCACTGAACTGCGGAAGAATCATTCATTGTTTAGCGTCACTGAGTGACGCCATTCTGCCTGCGTTGAAAGATAGAAATTATTAACCATTGTCCGGAATCAGAGTCCTGTTTTTGTTAGTTGAACTAAACAACATGTCATGAACTTTCCCTCTAAATCCGATTCTAACTACCTGAATCAATATTGGACGTCTTTGCCAATCAGGGATAAGTATTCACTTTCAGGGAAATAAAACATGCATGGAATAGATAATAAATCGAGCACCGATGGTTCACACTCACCACCACCCGGGCAAGTTCGTTTGGAAACACCAAAGGTTATCTGCGCGGGCAGGAGCGTCATTGAACCCGACAAGGAAATCGAGAATAAACCTTCATTGCAGGTTTTATCTTCATTATCACTTTCCATGATTTTTTCCCATTTGAAGTTTCGGGATGTTAGCAGCTTAACAAAAGTATGTACCCGCTTTCGCGACCTTATCAACGAAGATAACGCTCTGGCAAAAGCCTGGTATCGACAGTTTTCTTCACCACACCAGTATCAACTCAGGAAAACCATCAATACAAAAAATGGGAATCAACTCCGTGCCTGGTTGCAGTCATTTACTAATGATGAGGCGGTACTGACGTCGTTCAAAGATTGCAAACCTGAGAGTGTTTATTTACCTGCACGGTTATATTTCACCAAGACCAGGCTGATGTCCGAGTGTAAAACCTTTAAATTGGTTAATAAAGCCACCATCAAGGAAGACAGGGCTATCAGAACAGCTCTCCTCAGTGTTGACGGCCGCCATATGGTAACCGTCGCTGAAGACCCAAGAGAAAGAACGCCGCAAATCTACGTTTATAAGACTGACGGATCATGGGAAAATATAACCACCATTCCCCATGAGGACTGGGTCAACTCAGTTATTTTTAGCCTCGATGGTGACCGTGTGTTGACCGCCTGTAGCGATGGCACAGTGAAAATCTATGACAAGGAGGCTGATGGGTCATGGAAACATAAAGCGACCCTTGCAAATAATCGTCATTCATTAAGCTTCATTGCCGATGAGCGCCATGTCTTGACTACCAGCAGGGACGGAACGACGATGATCCATGGCCTGAAAGACGATGGATCATGGGAATTACCAACCACCCTTTCCCATAATGCACGTATCGAATCAGCCGCCCTCAGCGCCGATGGCTGCCATCTGGTCACAGCGGGTTTTGATTACACAGCAAAAATACACAGTCAGAAGACCGATGGATCATGGGAAGTGAAAGGTATCATTCCCCATAAAAGTCTCGTCTACACGGGCAACTTCAGCCCGGACAGTCACTATATCGTGACCGCCAGCCGTGATTTCACAGCGAAAATCTATGGCAGGCAGGCCGATGGGTCATGGCTGCCAGAAATCACCATTGAACACGATTGTGCTGTCAAGTCAGCCAACTTCAGTCCCGATGGCCATTACGTGCTCACTGCCAGTAACGACTGCACGGTGAAAATCTATTACCTGAACGCTGATGAAAAATGGATAAAAAAAGCCACCTTTAACCATGACGATGGGGTCAATTCAGCCAGCTTCAGCCCTGATAGTCGCCATCTGGTCACTGCCAGCTGGGACGGAACGGCGAAAATCATCGGCCAGAACGACGATGGATCATGGTCAGAAAAAGCCAGAATTTACCACAAAGGCAACGTCTTATATGCTACCTTCAGCGCCGATGGCAGCCATGTGATTACTGCCGGCAGGGACTGTGAGGTGCAAATCACTGAACTACGGATGAATGATTCATTACCTGCTGTCATTGTCTGACATCTTTCTGCGCAGGCGAAAAGACAGAAACTTTGTTAGTTGCACTTAACACAATGTTTTGAACTTATCATTCCGAAACAGTTTCTAACCTGAATGATTAACTTTCGAACGTCTCTATTGGACGAAGATAATTCCAAATTTTTCAGGAGTCAGACATGCACGGAATAGATAATAATCCCTTCGTTGAAGGTCAGGTCTCACCACCAAAGCTAGCTCGACTGGCAACACCAGCGAATGACAGCGCGGGCAGGAGCGTCACTGTTGCTGGTGAGGAAAAAAAGCAAAGACCATCACTACTGTCTTTATTCTCACCTTCCATGATTTTTCGCTGTTTGCAGCTTAGAGATATTGACAATACAACACTGACACGCGAGCGCCTTGGAACGGCTTTCAAAGAACAGAATGCTCTGGCAAAAGCCTGGTATAGCCAGTTTTCTTCAGCACACCAGCAGCAACTGAATACGGCCATCAATGCAAAAGACAGGAATCAAATTCGTGATTGGTTGAAGCCCTTTATGGAAGATAAGGCGTTAGCCGAGTCAATGGCAAATCTCTCGCTGGAGAGCGATTATTCGCCTGCGCTGTTATATTTCACCAGAACCCGGCTAATGTCTCAATGTGAAACATTTAATCTGAATACAGAAGCCACTATTCACGAAAATAGTTTGATCAACTCAGCCGCCCTCAGCGTCGATGGCCGTCATCTTGTGACTGCCAATGATAACCATGAGGCAACTATCTATGACCATAAGAGTGTTGGATCATGGGTAAAAAAAACCAGCATTCCCCATAACTGCAGGGTCAAACCACCCATGTTCAGCCCTGATGGTCTGCATTTGCTAACAATCAGCAGCGATTGCACGGCGAAAATATATAGCCTGGGGTCCGATGAATCATGGGCATTATCAACCACCCTCACCCTGCGCAATGATGGTATTGTCCAATCAGCCGCTTTCAGCAGCGATGGCTGCCATGTGATAACCGTCTTTCGGGATCACACAGCGAAAATCCATAGCCGGATGGACGATGGATCATGGGCAGTAACAGCCAGCCTTTCCCGGGATCCTATCGAATCATGTAAATTCATGAGGGCCGATGACGCCAATGAGATATCTGCCACCTTCAGCACCGATGGCAACCATTTGGTAATCACCTGGGGGAATCACACAGCGAACATCCATAGCCGGAAGACCGATGGATCCTGGGACTTAGAAGGTATCATTTCCCATAAAAAAACGATCAATTCAGTCAGCTTCAGCCCCGATGACCGCTATGTAGTGACTGCCAGCAGAGACAAAGAGGCGAAAATCTTTACCAGGGATAGCAATGGATTATGGGTACAAATAGCCACCATTGACCACGAGGATTCTGTCAACTCAGCTGCCTTCAGCCCCGATAGCCGCCATATAGTGACTGCCAGTCATGATGGTACAGTGAAAATTTACTACCTGGACGCTAATGAATCATGGCAAATAAAAGCCGTGATTGAACATTCTGACGCTGTGTGTTCTGCCACCTTCAGCCTTGATGGCCAACTTATAGCGACGGCTTGCGATAACGGTATAGTAAAAATTATTGCTCAGGCGATCGATGGGTCATGGTCAGAAAGAGCCAGCATCAGCGATTATGACAGGATTACGACAGCCAACTTTAGCGCCGATAATCGCTATGTGGTAACCGCCAGTTGGGATGGAACAGTGCAAATCAATGAACTTCAGAGAAATAATTGAATGCTGTTCACTGAGAGACGCCATTCGGCAATTAACCAGCTCAATGGTAATTGTTAATCAAGGATAAATACTCAGTCTCTGGGAACAAACCATGAATGGGATAGGTAATAACTCCAGCATTGAAGGCTTTTATTCACCACCTGTGCAAGCTCAATCAAGAACAGATGGGGCTACCCGTGCGGGCAGAACCATCAGTCTGACTGACACAGAAAACAATGAAAAACCTTCACTGCAGCATTTAACCTTATTATCTCTTTCCAGGGTTTTTCGTTATTTGAAGCTTAGGGATATTCGCAGTTTACAACAGGTATGTATTTACCTTCGCGATCTTGTCGAACAGGATAACGCTCTGGCAAAAGCCTGGTATCGCCGGTTTCCTTCACCCCATCAGCATCAACTGAGCATGACCATCAGCAGAAAAAATGACTATCAGCTCCGTGATTGGTTGCAGTCGTTTTCGAATGACAAAGAGTTAGTCAATTCACTGGTGGGGCGACGGGAAAGTGTTTATTTTCCTGCTCTCTTGTATTTCACCAGGGCCAAGCTGATGTCTCATGATGAAAGGATTAAACTGGTAACAAATTCCATCATCGAGGAAGAGAGAACTATCAACTCAGCCGCCCTCAGTGCCGATGGCCGCCATCTGGCTACCGCCAGTGATATGGCGAGAATCTACGCCAGGGAGGCCAATGGATCATGGACACAAAAAGTCCTCATTTCACACAACCATGACCTCAACTCAATCAGTTTCAGCCTCGATGGTCAACATCTGGTGACTGCCTGTTATGATGGTACGGCAAAAATATATGGTCTGGGGTGCGATAAATCATGGACACAAAAAGCCATCATTACCCATGAGTATTCGGTGCAATCAGCCACCTTCAGTGCCGATAGCCGCCACGTGTTGACCGCCAGTTGGGACAAGACAGCGAAAATCCATTGCCAGAAGGACGATGGATCATGGCAATTAACAGCCACCTTTTGCCATGATGATTTTGTCCAATCAGCTACCTTCAGCAGCGATGGCCGCCATGTGGTCACCGCCAGTTGGGATAAAACAGCGAAAATCCATTCCCGGAAGGACAATGAACCATGGAAATTAGAAGCCATCATTCACCATAATGACATAGTCAATTCAGCCAGCTTCAGTCTCGATAACCGCTATGTGGTCACTGCCAGCAGGGATCACACCGCGAAAATCTGCGGTAAGAACGACAAAGGTTTATGGGAAGTAAAGGCCATCATTGACCACAAGGATCATGTCAAGATAGCCAACTTCAGCCCGGATAGCCGTCATGTAGTCACTGCCAGCAAAGATCACACAGTGAAAATTTACGGCAGAAAAGCCGATGGTTCATGGGAAAGAAAAGCCATCTTTTATCATAGGGCCTGGGTCATATCAGCCATCTTCAGCCCTGATGGCCGCCATATTGTGACTGCCAGCGGTGACTCATCGGCCAAAATCATTGCTCAGAAGGCCGATGGCTCATGGTCAGAAATAGCCAGCATTGCCCATTTTAACTGGATATCATCAGCGACTTTTAACGACGATGGCCATCGTGTGATCACCGCCGGTTGGGATGCCAGCGTGAGAATCACTGAACTGCTTTGGTATCATTCGTTGTCTGCTGTCACCAAAAGACACCCTCCTGCATGCACCGAAAGAAACTTTGTCAGTTGCACTTAACAAGCTGTTATGAACTTTCGTTCCGAAAATGTCTCCAACTAAATAAATGATTTTTAACCGTTCTTGTTAATCAAGGATAAATATCAACCTTGTGGGAAACAGTCATGCATGGAATAAATAATAATCCCGGTATTAAACCTCGACTAAAGCGAGCCCGAGATCGATTGTTAGCACCAGTGGGCAGGAATGCGGGTAGGTCCGTCTCTGTAGCCGATAAGAAAATAAGACAACAATCTTCATTGCTGGCTTTATCCTCAGATACACTATCCAGGATTTTTTGCCATTTAACACTTCGGGATATTCGCAGTTTACAAAAGGTATGTGTCCGCCTTCGCGACCTTATCAAAACAGATAACACTCTGGCAAAAGCCTGGTTTAGCCAGTTTTCATCACCACACCAGAAGCAACTGAGGATGACCATTAATGCAAAAGACAAGGATCAACTCCGTGCCTGGCTTGAGTCGTTTTCTAATGATCAGGCGTTACTCAATTCGCTCACAGATTGTCGGCCAGAAAGTGTTGATTTAACTGATCTGTTATTTTTCACCAGGGCAGAGCTGATGTCTAAATGTGAAAGCTATGAACTGGTCACTAAAGCCATCTTTGATAAAACTTATCATGCCAACTCTGCCATCGACACTCCTGATCACCTGCCGATAGAATTCCTCGCTAAAGTGTATTCAGCCGCCCTCAGTGCTGATGGCCGCTATCTGGTTACCGCCAATGGAGACTATAGGGTAAAAGTCTACGCCCGCAATGCGGATGGGATATGGGAAATAAACACCACTATTCCCCATGAAAACCGGGTCGAGTCAGTCATTTTCAGCCCCGATAGTCAACATTTACTCACCATCTGTTTGAATTACAAGGCGAAGATATGTGCCCTGGGGTCCGATGGATCATGGGAACCAAAAACCACCATTCACCATAATGAACGCATCAAATCAGCCGCCTTCAGCACCAATAGTCAACATGTGGTGACCGCCAGTTGGGATTGCACAGCGAAAATCTATAGCCTGAAGGATGATGAATCATGGCAATATACAGCCATCCTTCCCCACGGGTCTGGTGTCTATTCAGCCAATTTCAGCACTGATGACTGTCTCTTGGTAACGGGCTGTCATGATAAAACGGTGAAAATTCATAGCCTGGGGGCTGATGGATTTTCATGGCAAGAAAAAGACTCCATTCCCCATAAAGGTATTGTCATATCAGCCAGGTTCAGCCCCAATGGCCGCTATCTGGTCACCGCCAGTAGGGATTGCAAGGCAAGAATCTTTATCAAGAAGGCCGACGGATCATGGAAAAAAATTACCACCATTAAACACACCAGAGTCGTCAACACAGCCACTTTCAGCCCCGATGGCCGCCATCTAGCCACTGCCAGCAACGATGGCACGGTGAAAATCTACGCTCGAAAAGCCAATGGCCTTTGGGAAGAGAAAGCCACCTTTTCCCATAAGAATTGGGCCTTATCAGCGACCTTCAGCCCTGACGGTCGCCATCTGGTGACTGCCAGCAGAGACAAAACAGTGAAAATCATCGCTCAGCAGGATGACGGGTCATGGTTAGAAAAAGCCACCATTACCCATGATGGCAAGATCTCATCGGCCGCCTTTAGCACCGATTGCAGCCAGGTGATCACAGCCAGTGAGGATGGCACAGTGATAATCACTGAACTACGAAAGAATCGTTCATTGCCTGTTGTCACTGAGTAACACCCTCTTGCATGTGTCGAAAGAAATTTTGTTAGTTGCACTTAACAACCTGTTATGAACTTTCATTCTGAAAATTTCTCCAACTGACGTAAGTACCTAACCAGGTACTTATTAATTTTTTAAACGTTCTTGTTGATCGGAGATAAATAGCACTTGCAGGAACCAGAGATGCAAAGAATAAATAACAATCCCGGTATTAAAGCACCACTAACGCAAGATCAATCGCTGGCACTAACGGGTAACCATGGGTACAGGTCCATCACTGTAACTGATAAGAAAAAAAAAACAGTTTCATTGCAGGATTTAGCCTCAGATACACTGTCCCTGATTTTTCGCCATTTAAAACTTCGGGATATTCGCAGTTTACAAAAGGTATGTACCCGCCTTCGCGACGTCATTAAAGAAGATAAGGCTCTGGTAAAAGCCTGGTATCGCCAGTTTTCTTTACCACACCAGCAACAACTAAGGATGAGCATCAGGACAAAAAACAAGCATCAACTCCGTGCGTGGCTCAGGTCGTTTTCGAATGACAGGGCATTAGTCAAGTCACTCACAAATCGCCGGCCGAAGAGTGTTTATTCAGCCGGTCTGTTATTTTTCACCAGGGCTAAGCTGATGTCTGAATGTGAAACGTTTAAATTATTGACTAAAGCCACCATTGATAAAACGTATAAAGCCAACTCAGCCAGCAGCACTGAGGAATGCAACCGTTTAGCAGGCCTCAATCAAGTCAACTCAATCGACCTCAGTGCCGATGGCCAGTATCTGGTCACCGCCAATGGCGACAAAACGGCGAAAATATACGCCCAAAAGCCCGGTGGAACATGGGAAAAAAAAACCACCCTTGCCCATGACGCATGGGTCGAGTTAGCCCTTTTCAGCCCCGATAGTCACCATTTAGTCACCGTCAGTTTGAATGGAAAGGCGAGGATATATGATCTGGGGTGCGATCAATCATGGCAACCAAACACCATCATTCGCCATGATGGTCTCATCAATTCAGCCAGCTTCAGCAGCGATTGCCGTCATCTGGTGACCGCCGGTTCGGATAACACAACGAAAATCCATAGCCGGAAGGACGATGGATCATGGCAGTTAACAGCCACCCTTCCCCATAACTCTTCAGTCCGTTCAGCCACTTTCAGCACCGATGGCAGCCATTTGGTAACCGCCTGTAACGATAAGACGACGAAGATCTATAGCCAGAGGGCTGATCGACCCTGGGAGGAAAAAGATGCCATTCCCCATGATCGTGCCGTCCTGTCAGCCAGCTTCAGTAGCGATGGTTGCTATGTGGTCAGCGCCAGTATGGATTACAAGGCGAAAATCTATGAGAAGAAAACCGATGGATCATGGCAGGAAAATACCATTATTCAACACACGCAAACTGTCAACTCGGCCAGCTTCAGTCCCGATGGCCGCCATCTGGTGACTGCCAGCAACGACGGCACAGTGAAAATATATGGCCGAAAAACCGATGGTTTTTGGGAAGAAAAAGCCACCTTTTCCCATAAGAATTCGGTCTTATCAGCCACCTTCAGCCCTGATGGCCGCCATCTGGTGACTGCCAGTCATGACAAAACGGCGAAAATCATTGGTCAGCAGGATGATGGTTCCTGGTCAGAAAAAGCCACCATTGCCCATGACGACTGGGTCTTATCGGCCACCTTTAGCGCCGATGGCAGCCATGTGGTCACCGCCAGTTGGAATGGCATAGTGAAAATCACTGAACTGCGCAGGAATAATTTATTGTCTGCTGTCACTGAGTGACACTATCTCAATCACACTATCTCAATCACACTATCCTGCATGCACCGAAAGTCATTTTGTTAGTTGCACTTACCAACCTGTTCTGAACTTTCATTCTGAAACTGTGTCTGACTGACTAGATAATTTTTAAACACCCCTGTTAATTAAGGATAAATAACAACTTTGCAGGAACAGTCATGCATGTAATAAATAATGATTCCGTTATTAAACCACCAATAACGCAAACCCAAACTCTATCGCTAACACCAACCGGTAATAGTGCGGGCAGGTCTGTTGCTGTAACTGACAAGGAAAAAAAATCTTCATTTCAGGATTTAGCCTCAGATACGCTGTCCCTGATTTTTCGCCATTTGAAACTTCGGGATATTCGCAGTTTACAAAAGGTATGTACCCGCCTTCGCGACGTTATCAAAGAAGATAACACACTGGCAAAAGCCTGGTTTCGACAGTTTTCTTCAGCACACCAGAATCAACTGAGGATGTCCATCAACACAAAAGACAAGAATCAACTCCGGGCCTGGTTTGAATTATTTTCTAATGATCAGGCGTTACTCAAGTCTCTCACAGATCGCCAGCCCACAAGTGTTTATTCACCTGCTCTATTATTTTTCACCAGAGCAGAGCTGATGTCTCAATGTGAAACCTTTGAACCAGTCACTAAAGCCACCATTGACAAAACGTATAAAGCAAACTCAGCCACCAGCGATGAAGAACGCGACGATATACCACACAAGAATAAAATCTACTCAGCCTGCCTCAGTGCTGATGGCCGCTATCTGGTCACCGGCAATGGAGACTGTACAGCAAAAATCTACGGCCACAAGCCTGATGGAACATGGGAAATAAAAACCATCATTCCTCATGGTGGAGGGGTCGGATCAGTAACTTTCAGCCCCAATACTCAACATCTGGTTACTGCCGGCGGGAGTGGCAAGGCGAAGATATATGATCTGAGGTGCGATGAATCATGGGAACCAAACACCACCATTCGCCATTATGCTTCCGTCAGATCAGCCACCTTCAGCACCGATAGCCGACAGCTGGTGACCGCCAGTTGCGATAAAACAGTGAAAATCCATAGCCAGAAAGATGATGGATCATGGCAGTTAACGGCCACCCTTCCCCATAACGATGCAGTCTTTTCAGCCAGTTTCAGCACCGATGGCAGTCATCTGGTCACTGCCTGCTGGGATCACTCGGCGAGAATCTACAGCCAGAAGAACGGATCATGGAAAGTAAAAAAAGCCATTCCCCATAGAGAGGCTGTCCTGTCAGCCACCTTCAGCGCCGATGGTAACTATGTGGTCACCGCCAGTCAGGATGGCAAGGCGAAAATCTATACCAAGAAGGAAGATGGATCATGGGAAGAAAATTTCATCATTGAACACAGGGAAACTGTCCACTCGGCCACCTTCAGCCCCGATAGCCGCCATTTAGTGACTGCCAGCGACGATGGCACAGTGAGAATTTACGACAGAACAGCCAGTGGCACCTGGGAAAGAGAAACCACCTTTCGCCCTGGTAAGATAAGGTATGGGTTTCCACGCCAGAGCGTGGGAACCAAAGGTTTTGCGACACTCTGTCAGTTTCTGGGCTTATCAGCCACCTTCAGCCCTGATGGCCGACATATGGTGTTTTATCACAAAACGGCGATCATCGTTGGTCAGCGGGATGATGGGTCATGGTCAGAAAAAGCCTCCATTACCCATGATGAAAGGATCATATCGGCCACCTTCAGCGCCGAGGGTAGCCTGGTGATCACAGCCAGTCTGGATGGCATAGTGAAAATCACTGAACTTCGGAGGAATCATATATTGTTTGATGTCACTGAGTGGCACCATCCTGAATGTACCGAAAGAAATTTTGTTAGTTTCACTGACCAACCTGTTATGAACTTTCATTCTGAAATTGTCTCTGACTACTAAATAATTTTGAACCCTCCTTGTTGATCAAAGATAAATAACAACTTTGCAGGAACCCGTCATGCATGGAATAAATAATGATTCCGTTAATGAACCACCACTACCGCAAATCGAAGCTCTATCGCTAACACCAACGGGTAATAGTGCGGGCAGGTCTATTACTGTCCCTGACAAGGAAAAAAAATCTTCATTTCAGGATTTAAGCTCAGATACGCTGTCTCTGATTTTTCGCCATTTGAAACTTCGGGATATTCGTTGTTTACAAAAGGTATGTACTCGCTTTCGCGACCTGATCAAAGAAGATAACGCTCTGGCAAAAGCCTGGTTTCGCCAGTTTTCTTCAGCACACCAGAATCAACTGAGGATGTCCATCACCGGAAAAGATAATAATCAACTCCGAGCCTGGTTTGAGTCGTTTACGAATGATCAGGCGTTACTCAAGTCTCTCACAGATCGTCAGCCGACGAGCGTCTATTCACCTGCTCTATTATTTTTCACCAGGGCTGAGCTGATGTCTCAATGTAAAACCTTTGAATTAGTCTCTAAAGCCACCATTAGTCTAAAGTGTAAAGTCTACTCAGCAGACCTCAGTGCCGATGGCCGCTATCTGGTCACCGCCAATGGCGACCATACGGCAAAAATCTACCGCCAAAAGGCTGATGGAACCTGGGGAAAAATAACCTCCATTACCCATAACAGATTGGTCAAATCAGCGATTTTTAGCCCCGATAGTCACCATCTACTGACTGCCGGTGCTGATTACACAGTAAAGATAGTTAATCGGGAGTACGATGAATCATGGCAACCAAACACTACCATTTCCCATGATGCAGGCATCCAGTCAGCCAGCTTCAGCACCGACAGTCGACATGTCTTGACCGCCTGTTATGATGGCACAACGCAAATCCATAGCCGGAACGACGATGATAGATCATGGCAGTTAACAGCCACTCTTCCCCTTCCCGATTACATACCTGTCTATTCAGCCTTTTTCAGCACCGATGCCCGCCATGTTGTGACCGCCTGCGACGATAAAATGGCAAAAATCCTTAGCCAGAGAGACGATAGATTATGGGAAGTAGAAGGTGTCATTACTCATAATGCTCCTGTCATGTCAGCCACCTTCAGTGTCGATGGTTGCTATTTGGTTACAGCCAGTGCTGATGGCAATGCGAAAATCTGTGAGAAGAAAGCCGATGGATCATGGGAAGAAAATAGCATCATTCAACACAGGAAAACTGTCAACTCGGCCGTTTTCAGCCCCGATAGCCGTCATGTAGTGACCGCCAGTAAAGATCGTACAGTGAAAATTTACGACAGAAAAGCCGATGGCTTTTGGGAAGAAAAAGCCACCTTTTCCCATAAGCATTCGGTCGAATCAGCCTACTTCAGCCCTGATGGCCGCCACCTTGTGACAACGCCCTCGTATTGTAAAACGGCAAAAATCATTGGTCAGCAGGATGATGGTTCATGGTCAGAAAAAGCCAACATTGTCCATGACGACACTATCTCATCGGCCACCTTTAGCGCCGATGGCAGCCAGGTGATCACAACCAGCCTGGATGGCGTAGTAAAAATCACTGAATTACGGAGGAATCATTTATTGTCTGCTGTTGCTGAGTAACAACTTCCTACATGCGCCGAAAGAAATTTTGTTAGTTTCACTGACCAACCTGTTATGAACTTTCATTCTGAAATTGTCTCTGACTGACTAAATAATTTTGAACCGTCCTTGTTGATCAAAGATAAATAACAACTTTGCTGGAACCCGTCATGCATGGAATAAATAATGATTCCGTTAATGAACCACCACTACCGCAAGTCGAAGCTCTATCGCTAACACCAACGGGTAACCATGCGGGCAGGTCCATTACTGTAACTGATGAGGAAAAGAAACCTTCATTGCAGCATTTAGCCTCAGAGACACTGCCCCTGATTTTTCGCCATTTGAAACTTCGGGATATTCGCAGTTTACAAAAGGTATGTACCCGCTTTCGCGACCTGATCAAAGAAGATAACGCTCTGGCAAAAGCCTGGTTTCGCCAGTTTTCTTCAGCACACCAGAATCAACTGAGGATGTCCATCAACAGAAAAGACAAGAATCAACTCCGAGCCTGGTTTGAGTCGTTTTCCAATGATCAGGTATTACTCGAGTCACTCACAGATCGCCAGACGACGAGTGTTTATTCAGCTAGCCTGTTATTTTTCAACAGGGTTGAGATGATGTGTCAATGTAAAACATTTGAATTGGTCACTCAATCCACCATTGACAAAACTTATAAACCCAACTCAGCCACCAGCGAAGTTGATCGCCTCCGTATGGTACACCTCAGCGGAGTCGACTCAGCCGCTCTCAGTGCTGATGGCCGCTATCTGCTCACCGCCAATAAAGACTGTTCGGCAAAAATCTACGGCTGCAAGGCTGATGGAACATGGGAAATAAAAATCATCATTCGCCACTACGGACACACCAGATCAGCGATTTTCAGCCCCGATAGTCGCCATGCTGTTATCACCAGTGATGCCAAGGCAATGATATATGATCTGGGATGCAATGAATCATGGGAACAAAACACCACCATTTTCCATGATCGTAAGATCAAATCAGCCACCTTCAGCACCGATAGTCGACATGTCTTGATCACCAGTTTGGCTAACACAGCGAAAATCCATAGCCAGAAAGATGATGGATCATGGCAGTTAACAGCCACCCTTCCCCGTCACAATGCCTTCCTTTCAGCCATTTTCAGCATTGATGGCTGTCATTTGGTAACTGCCTGTCAGGATAAGACGGTGATAATCTATAGCCAGAAGGGCGATGGATCCTGGGAACAAAAAGATATCATTTCCCATGATAGTGTTGTCGAGTTAGCGACCTTCAGCGCCGATGGTTGCTATGTGATCATTGCCAGTACCGATTGCAAGGCGAAAATCTATGGCAAGAAGTACGATGGATCATGGGTAGAAAATACCGTCATTCAACACGGTGATTATCTCAACTCGGCCACCTTCAGCCCCGATGGCCGCCACGTAGTGACTGCCAGCGACGATCGCACAGTTAAAATTTATGGCAGAAAAGCCAATGACGTCTGGGAAGAAAAAGCCACCTTTTCCTATAGCGGGTTTGTCTTATCAGCCACCTTCAGCCCCGATGGCTGCCATGTGGTGACTACTATCTTCTCCAGTAAAACGGCGAAAATCATTGGTCAACAGGATGATGGCACATGGTCAGAAAAAGCCAACATTGTCCATGATGACTGGGTCACATCGGCCACCTTTAGCGCCGATGGCAGCCAGGTGATCACATCCGGTTTCGATGGCACAGTGAAAATCACTGAACTTCGGAGGAATCATTTATTGTCTGCTGTCGCTGAGTAACACCTTCATGCATGTGCCGAAAGGCATTTTGTTAGTTGCACTTACCAACCTGTTCTGAACTTTCATTCTGTAATTGTCTCTGACTGACTAAACAATTTTTAAACGCCCCTGTTGATCAAGGATAAATAACAACTTTGCAGGAAGCAGTCATGCATGGAATAAATGATTCCGTTATTGAACCACCAATAACGCAAACTAAGGCTCTATCGCTAACACCAACGCGTAAACATGCGCGCAGGTCCATCACTGTTCCTGACAAGAAAAAAACATCTTCATTTCAGGATTTAACCTCAGATACACTGTCCCTGATTTTTCGCCATTTGAAACTTCGGGATATTCGCAGTTTGCAAAAGGTATGTACCCGCCTTCGCGACCTGATCAAACAAGATAATGCACTGGCAAAAGCCTGGTATCGCCAGTTTTCTTCAGCACACCAGAATCAACTGAGGATGACCATCAACAGAAAAGACAAGAATCAACTCCGAGCCTGGTTTGAGTCGTTTTCCAATGATCAGGCGTTACTCAGGTCACTTACAAATCTCCGGCCCACAAGTGTTTATTCACCGGCTCTATTATTTTTCACCAGGGCTGAGCTGATGTCTCAATGTAAAACCTTTGAATTAGTCACTAAAGCCATCATTGACATAAAGTGTGAAGTTTACTCAGCCGAGCTCAGTGCTGATGACCGATACCTGGTCACCACCGACGGAGACTGTACGGCAAAAATCTACGGCCACAAACCTGATGGAACATGGGAAATAAAAACGACCATTCCTCATGATAAAGGGGTCGAATCAGCGAATTTCAGCCCCGATAGTAACCATGTAGTAACCATCAGTGATGATGGCACGGCGAAGATATATAGTCTGAGATGCAATGAATCATGGGAAGCAAACATCACCATTCGCCATGATCTTGAGATCAATTCAGCCAGCTTCAGCACCGATAGTTGTCATGTCGTGACCGCCAGTTGCGATAAGACAGCGCAAATCCATAGCCGGAAGGATGATCGATCATGGGTGTCAACAGCTATCCTTCCCCATAAAAAATCTGTCTATTCAGCCATTTTCAGCACCGATGGCCGCCATATGATAACCGCCTGCTGGGATAAAACGGTGAAAATCCATAGCCAGAAGGACAATGGATTATGGGAAGAAGAAGGTACCATCGCCAATTATACAAATGCCCAGTCAGCCACGCTCAGTCCCGATAGTCGCTATGTGGTCACCGCAAATATCGATGGCACAGCGAGAATCTATAGCAAGAAGGCCGATGGCTCATGGGAAGAAAATTTCTTCATTGAACACAGCAAAACTGTCAACTCGGCCACCTTCAGCCCCGATAGCCGTTATGTAGTGACTGCCAGCAAAGATAACACAGTGAGAATTTACGGTAGAAAAGCCGATGGCTCTTGGGAAAAAAAAGCCACCTTTTCCCATAAAGATTGGGTCTTATCAGCCACCTTCAGCCCCGATGGCCGCCATCTGGTGACTGCCAGCTATGACAAAACGGCGAAGATCATTGGTCAGCAGGATGATGGGTCATGGTCAGAAAAAGCCAATATTGTTCATGATGAACCTATCTCATCGGCCTCCTTCAGCGCCGATGGCAGCCAGGTGATCACATCCGGTTTCGATGGCATAGTGAAAATCACTGAACTACGGAGGAATCATTTATTGTCTGCTGTCGCTGAGTAACACCTTCATGCATGTGCCGAAAGGCATTTTGTTAGTTGCACTTACCAACCTGTTCTGAACTTTCATTCTGTAATTGTCTCTGACTGACTAAACAATTTTTAAACGCCCCTGTTGATCAAGGATAAATAACAACTTTGCAGGAACCAGTCATGCATCAAATAAATAACGATTCCGTTATTAAACCACCAATAACGCAAACTCAAACTCTATCGCTAACGGGTAACCATGCTGGCAGGTCCATCACTGTAACTGACAAGGAAAAGAAATCTTCATTTCAGGATTTAACCTCAGATACACTGTCCCTGATTTTTCGTCATTTGAAACTTCGGGATATTCGCAGTTTACAAAAGGTATGTACCCGCCTTCGCGACGTTATCAAAGAAGATAACACACTGGCAAAAGCCTGGTTTCGACAGTTTTCTTCAGCACACCAGAATCAACTGAAGATGGCCATCAACAGAAAAGACAAGAATCAACTCCGGGCCTGGTTTGAATTATTTTCTAATGATCAGGCGTTACTCAAGTCTCTCACAGATCGCCAGCTGACGAGTGTCTATTCACCTGCTCTATTATTTTTCACCAGAGCAGAGCTGATGTCTCAATGTAAAACCTTTGAATTAGTCACTAAAGCCACCATTGACAAAACGTATAAAGCGAACTCAGCCACCAGCGATGAGGATCGCGACGATATACTACGCAAGAATAAAATCAACTCAGCCTGCCTCAGCGCTGATGGCCGCTATCTGGTCACCGCCAATGGAGACCATACGGCAAAAATCTACGGCCACAAGCCTGATGGAACATGGGAATTAAAAACCATCATTCCCCATGATGGAGTGGTCGGATCAGCGACTTTCAGTCCCGATATGCAACATCTGGTGACTGCCGGCGGGAATGGCAAGGTGAAGATAGTTGATCTGAGGTGCGATGAATCATGGGAACCAATCACCACCATTCGCCATTATAGTGCCGTCAGATCAGCCACCTTCAGCACCGATAGCCGACAGCTGGTGACCGCCAGTAACGATAAAACAGTAAAAATCCATAGCCGGAAGGACGATGATGGATCATGGCAGTTAACGGCCACCCTTCGCCATAAGGATTTAGTCTTTTCAGCCAGTTTCAGCACCGATGGCAGCCATCTGGTCACAGCCTGCTGGAACAAAACGGCGAGAATCTACAGCCAGGAGGACGAATCATGGGAAGTAAAAAAAACCATTCCCCATAGAGATCCTGTCCTGTCAGCCACCTTCAGCGCCGATGGTAACTACGTGGTCACCGCCAGCATGGATGGCAAGGTGAAAATCTATACCAGGGAGGCCGATGGATCATGGGAAGAAAATTACATCATTATACACAAGGAAACTGTCAACTCGGCCACCTTCAGCCCCGATAGCCGCCATTTAGTGACTGCCAGCGACGATGGCACAGTGAAAATTTACGACAGAACCGCCAGTGGCTCATGGGAAAAAGAAACCACCTTTCGCCTTAAGGAGAGTGTCGAAAAATTCCAACAACTCGTTCCCACGCAGAGGGTGAGAATACATTACTTCCCTGAAAACCAGACTCTACAGCCTGTGATATTGTATGGGTTACCACGCTGGAGCCCGGGAACCAGAGGTTTTGATACACCCTCTGAGTGTCCGGGCTTATCAGCCACCTTCAGCCCTGATGGCCGACATATGGTGATTTATCACAAAACGGCGTTCATCATTGGTCAGCAGGATAATGGGTCATGGTCAGAAAAAGCCACCATTACCCATGATGAAAGGATCTCATCGGCCACCTTTAGCGCCGATGGCAGCCAGGTGATCACAGCCAGTGTGGATGGCATAGTGAAAATCACTGAACTACGGAGGAATCATTTATTGTCTGCTGTCACTGAGTGACACCTTCCTGCCTGTGCCGAAAGAAATTTTGTTAGTTTCACTGACCAACCGGTTATGAACTTTCATTCTGAAATTGTCTCTGACTGACTAAATAATTTTTAACCGTCCTTGTTGATGAAAAATAAATAACAACTTTGCAGGAACCCGTCATGCATGGAATAAAAAATGATTCCGGTACTGAACCACCACTAGCGCAAGTTCAAGCTCTATCGTTAACACCAACGGGCAATAGTGCGGGCAGGTCTGTTACTGTAACTGATGAGGAAAAGAAATCTTCATTTCAGGATTTAACCTCAGATACGCTGTCCCGGATTTTTCGTCATTTGAAACTTCGGGATATTCGCAGTTTACAAAAGGTATGTACCCGCCTTCGTGACCTAATCAAGGAAGATAACGCTCTGGCAAAAGCCTGGTTTCGACAGTTTTCTTCAGCACACCAGAATCAACTGAAGATGGCCATCACCGGAAAAGATAATAATCAACTCCGAGCCTGGTTTGAGTCGTTTTCCAATGATCAGGCGTTTCTCGAGTCACTCTCAGATCGCCAGCCCACGAGTGTTTTTTCACCTGCTCTATTATTTTTCACCAGGGCTGAGCTGATGTCTCAATGTGAAACCTTT
The DNA here is from genome assembly GCF_049310145.1 of Endozoicomonas sp. ALD068. Lineage (NCBI taxonomy): Bacteria > Pseudomonadati > Pseudomonadota > Gammaproteobacteria > Oceanospirillales > Endozoicomonadaceae > Endozoicomonas > Endozoicomonas sp. ALD068. The sequence continues at coordinate 1,845,048 of NZ_JBLYNU010000004.1, read as the reverse complement.
GAATTAGTCACAAAAGCCACGATTGACAAAATTTGTAAAGTCGACTCAGCCACCGGCATTGACGACACCAACTATTTAAGAAAACTCAATAAAGTCCAATCTGCCACTCTCAGTGCCGATGGCCGCTACCTGATCACCACCAATGGAGACAATTCGGCAATAATCTACCGCCAAAAGGCTGATGGAATATGGGAAAGAACAACCGGCATACCCCATGGCAGTTCGGTCAGATCAGGGATTTTCAGCCCCGATAGTCACCATCTGGTAACCGTCTCGAATCACAGGGCGAAGATATGTGGCCTGGGGTGTAATGAGTTATGGAAACTAAACATCAACATTCTCCATGATCATCAGATCAGTTCAGCCACCTTCAGCACCGATAGTCGTCATGTCGTGACTGCCAGTTATGATAAAACAGTGAAAATTCATAGTCAGAAGGATGATGGATCATGGGAGTTAACAGTTACCTTTTCCCATAATTATTCTGTCTATTCAGCCACTTTCAGCAGCGATGGCCGCCATGTGGTAACCGCCTGCGGGGATAAAACGGCAAGAATCTATAGCCAGAGAGACGATAGATTATGGGAAGAAAAAGTGGTTTTTCCCCATGAACGTGTTGTCATGTCAGCCGACTTCAGCCCCGCTGGTAACTCTGTGGTCACAGCCAGCCTCGATGGCACAGTGAACATCTATAAGAAGAAGTCCGATGGATCATGGCAAAAAAATACCATCAGTCAACACAGAAAAGGTGTCAACTCAGCCACCTTCAGCCCTGATGGCCGTCATGTCGTAACTGCCATCTTCGATGGCACAGTGAAAATCTACGGCAGAAAAGCCAAAGGCTTATGGGAAGAAAAAGCCTCCTTTGCCAATAATTTTTTGGCCATGTCAGCCACCTTCAGCCCTGATGGCCGCCACCTGGTGACAACTACCTTGCATTGTAAAGCGGCGACAATCATTGGTCAGCAGGATGATGGTACCTGGTTAGAAAAAGCCAACATTGTCCATGATGCCGCTATCTCATCGGCCACCTTTAGCGCCGATGGCAGCCAGGTGATCACATCCAGTGAGGATGGCATAGTGAAAATCACTGAACTACGCAGGAACCCGTCATGCATGGAATAGATAATAATGCTGTTACTGAACCACCACTAAAGCAAGTTCAAACTCTATCTCTCACACCAACGGGTAACCATGCGGGCTGGTCCATTACTGAATCTGACAAGGAAAAAAAATCTTCATTTCAGGATTTAACCTCAGATACGCTGTCCCGGATTTTTCGTCATTTGAAACTTCGGGATATTCGCAGTTTACAAAAGGTATGTACCCGCCTTCGTGACCTAATCAAAGAAGATAACGCTCTGGCAAAAGCCTGGTTTCGACAGTTTTCTTCAGCACACCAGAATCAACTGAAGATGGCCATCACCGGAAAAGATAATAATCAACTCCGAGCCTGGTTTGAGTCGTTTTCCAATGATCAGGCGTTTCTCGAGTCACTCTCAGATCGCCAGCCCACGAGTGTTTTTTCACCTGCTCTATTATTTTTCACCAGGGCTGAGCTGATGTCTCAATGTGAAACCTTTGAATTAGTCACAAAAGCCACGATTGACAAAATTTGTAAGGTCGACTCAGCCACCGGCATTGACGAAACCGACCATTTTAGAAAACTCAATAAAGTCCAATCTGCCGCTCTCAGTGCCGATGGCCGCTACCTGATCACCACCAATGGAGACAATTCGGCAAAAATCTACCGCCAAAAGGCTGATGGAATATGGGAAATAACAACCTCCATACCCCATGGCAGTTCGGTCAGATCAGCGATTTTCAGCCCCGATAGTCACCATCTGGTAACCGTCTCGAATCACAGGGCGAAGATATGTGGCCTGGGATGCAATGAGTTATGGAAACCAAACATCAACATTCTCCATGATCATCAGATCAGTTCAGCCACCTTCAGCACCGATAGTCGTCATGTCGTGACTGCCAGTTATGATAAAACAGTGAAAATTCATAGCCGGAAAGATGATGGATCATGGGAGTTAACAGTTACCTTTTCCCATAATTATTCTGTCTATTCAGCCACTTTCAGCAGCGATGGCCGCCATGTGGTAACCGCCTGCGGGAGTAAAACGGCAAGAATCTATAGCCAGAGAGACGATAGATTATGGGAAAAAAAAGAGGTTTTTCCCCATGAAGGTGCTGTCATGTCAGCCGACTTCAGCCCCGCTGGTAACTCTGTGGTCACAGCCAGCCTCGATGGCACAGTGAACATCTATAGGAAGAAGTCCGATGGATCATGGAAAATAAACACCATCAGTCAACACAGAAATGGTGTCAACTCAGCTACCTTCAGCCCCGATGGCCGTCATGTCGTGACTACCATCTTCGATGGCACAGTGAGAATCTACGGCAGAAAAGCCAAAGGCTTATGGGAAGAAAAAGCCTCCTTTGACAATAATTTTTTGGCCATGTCAGCCACCTTCAGCCCTGATGGCCGCCACCTGGTGACAACTACCTTGCATTGTAAAGCGGCGACAATCATTGGTCAGCAGGATGATGGTACCTGGTTAGAAAAAGCCAACATTGTCCATGATGCCGCTATCTCATCGGCCACCTTTAGCGCCGATGGCAGCCAGGTAATCACATCCAGTGTGGATGGCGTGGTGAAAATCACTGAACTACGCAGGAACCCGTCATGCATGGAATAGATAATAATGCTGTTACTGAACCACCACTAAAGCAAGTTCAAACTCTATCTCTCACACCAACGGGTAACCATGCGGGCTGGTCCATTACTGAATCTGACAAGGAAAAACAATCTTCATTTCAGAATTTAACCTCAAATACGCTGTCCCTGATTTTTCGTCATTTGAAACTTCGGGATATTCGCAGTTTACAAAAGGTATGTACCCGACTTCGAGACCTGATCAAAGAAGATAACACACTGGCAAAAGCCTGGTTTCGACAGTTTTCTTCAGCACACCAGAATCAACTGAAGATGGCCATCACCAGAAAAGACAAGAATCAACTCCGAGCCTGGTTTGAGTCGTTTACGAATGACAGGGCGTTTCTCGAGTCACTCTCAGATCGCCAGCCCACGAGTGTTTATTCACCTGCTCTATTATTTTTCATCAGGGCTGAGCTGATGTCTCAATGTAAAACCTTTGAATTAGTCACAAAAGCCACCATTGACAAAACGAATAAACCCAACCCGGCTGCCGACAGGGGCGACCGCCTCTATATGAGACAACTCAGTAAAGTCTACTCTACCGCCCTCAGTGCTGATGAACACTATCTGGTTACCGTCAATGGAGACTATACGGCAATAATCTACTGCCAAAAGTCTGATGGAACCTGGGAAAAAAAAACCTCCACTCCCCATAACGAATGGGTCAAGTCAGCGATTTTCAGCCCCGATAGTCACCATCTACTTACTGCCAGTGATAATGGCACGGTACAGATATATGTTCGGGAGTGCGATGAATCATGGCAACCAAACACTACCATTTCCCATGGTGGTGGCATCACTTCAGCCAGCTTCAGCACCGACAGTCGACATATCTTGACCGCCAGTTATGATGGCGTAACGAAAATCCACAGCCGAAACGACGATGACAGATCATGGCAGTTAAGAGCCACCCTTCCCCATTACAGACCTGTCTATTCAGCCTTTTTCAGCACCGATGCCCGCCATCTGGTATTGGGCTGTCACGATAAAGTGGCAATAATCCTTAGCCAGAGAGACGATAGATTATGGGAAGGAAAAGGTGTCATTACTCATAATTCTTCTGTCATGTCAGCCACCTTCAGCGCCGATGGTTGCTATTTGGTTACCGCCAGTGATGATTGCAATGCGAAAATCTGTGAGAAGAAAGCCGATGGATCATGGAAAGAAAATACCATCATTGAACACAGGAAAACTGTCCAATCCGCCGTTTTCAGCCCCGATAGCCGTCATGTAGTGACCGCCAGCAAAGATTGCACAGTGAAAATTTACGACAGAAAAGCCGATGGCTTTTGGGAAGAAAAAGCCACCTTTTCCCATGAGGGTTGGGTCACATCAGCCAAGTTCAGCCCTGATGGCCGCCATGTGGTGACTAAAAGCTATGACAAAACGGCGAAAATCATGGGTCAGCAGGACGACGGGTCATGGTCAGAAAAAGCCAACATTGTCCACAGTGACATTATCACATCGGCCACCTTTAGCGCCGATGGCAGCCAGGTGATCACATCCAGCCTGGATGGCGTGGTGAAAATCACTGAACTACGGAGGAATCATTCATTGTCTGCTGTCACTGCGTGACGCTATCTTAATAGAACTATCCTGCACGTGCCGAAAGAACTTTTGTTAATTTCACTGACCAATCTGTTTTGAACTTTCGTTCAGAAATTCTCTCTGATTATTGTTGATGATTTTTAAACGCCTTTGTTGATCAAAGATAAATAACAACTTTACAGGAAGCAGTCATGTATGAAATAAATAATTCCTTTATTGAACCGCCAATAGCGCAAACTCAAGCTCTATCGCTAACACCAATGGGAAAAAGTGCGGTCTGGTCCTTTACTGTATCTGACAAGGAACAAAAATCTTCATTTCAGGATTTAACCTCAGATACACTGTCCCTGATTTTTCGCCATTTGAAAGTTCGGGATATTCGCAGTTTACAACAGGTATGTACCCGCCTTCGCGACGTTATCAAAGAAGACAACGCTCTGGCAAAAGCCTGGTATCGACAGCTTTCTCCAGCACACCTGAATCAGCTGAGGGTGACCCTCACCCGAAAAGACAAGAATCAACTCCGAGCCTGGTTTGAGTCGTTTACCAATGATCAGGCGTTACTCAATTCACTTACAGAACGCCAGCCCACAGGCCTTTATTCGTCTGCTCTACTATTTTTCATCAGGGCTGAGCTGATGTCTCAATGTGAAACCTTTGAATTGGTCACTATCGCCACCATTGACAAAACTTATAAAGCCGACTCCTATGATCTCTCTGCCAATATTTCAGATATGGCATTTCACAATCGAGTCATTTCAGCCGCACTCAGTGCTGACGGCCGCTACCTGGCCACCGCCAATGGCGACAACACAGCAAAAATCTACGAACACAAGGCTGATGGAACATGGGAAATAAAAATCACCATTCCCCATTATGATGAAAGGGTCGAATCAGTGGTTTTCAGCCCCGATAGTCACCATGTACTGACCTCCAGTTCGATGAACACGGCGGAAATATATGATCTGGGCGATGAATCATGGGAACCAAAGATCACCACTCTCGATGATCTTTACGTCAACTCAGCCACCTTCAGCCCCGATAGCCAGCACGTGGTGACCGCCGGTAGCCGCCAGGCGGCGAAAATCCATAGCAAAAAACGCGATGGATCATGGCAGTTAACCACCACCCTTTCCCATGAAAATACTGTCTCATCAGCCTCTTTCAGCAATGATGGCTGCTATCTGGTAACCGCCTGTTGCGATGGAACGGTGAAAATCTTCAGCCGGAAGGACGATGGGTCATGGGAAAAAAAAGATGTTATTCCCATTAATGATGGTGACATGTCACCCACCGCCACCATCAGCCCTGATGGTCGCTATGTGGCCACCGCCGGTGTGGATTATTGCATGGCGAAAATCTTTAGCAAGAAGGCCGATGGATCATGGAAAATAAATACCATCATTGAACATAAGAAAATTGTCAACTCAGCTAACTTCAGCCCCGATGGCCGCCATCTTGTCACTGCCAGCAACGATGGCACAGTGAGAATATACAGCCGAAAAGCCGATGGCTTATGGGAAAAAAGAGCCATTTTTTCCCATAAGGATTTCGTCATATCTGCCACCTTCAGCCCTGATAGCCGCCATGTGGTGACTGCCAGCGAGGACAAAACGGCGAAAGTCATTGGTCAGCAGGATGATGGTACATGGTTAGAAAAAGCCACCATTGTCCATGATGACGAGGTCACATCGGCCACCTTTAGCGACGATGGCAGCCAGGTGATCACATCCGGTTTCGATGGCATAGTGAAAATCAGTGAACTACGGGGGAATCATTTATTGTCTGCTGTCACTGAGTGACACTGTCTCAATAACACTGTCTCAACAGCACTATCCTGCATGTGCCGAAATTCATTTTGTTAGTTTCACTGACCAACCTGTTTTGAACTTTCATTCTGAAATTGTCTCTGACTGACTAAATAGTTTTAACCGTCCTTGTTGATCAAAGATAAGCAGGAACCCGTCATGCATGGAATAAATAATAAATCCGCTATTGAAGCACCAATAACTCAAGCTCTATCGCTAACACCAACGGGTAACAGTGCGGGCTGGTCCATTACCGTATCTGACAAGGAAAAAAAATCTTCATTTCTGGATTTAACCTCAAATACACTGTCCGTGATTTTTCGCCATTTGAAACTTCGGGATATTCGCAGTTTACAAAAGGTATGTACCCGCCTTCGCGACGAGATCAAAGAAGATAACGCACTGGCAAAAGCCTGGTATCGCCAGTTTTCTCCAGCACACCAGAATCAACTGAGGATGACGATCAACAGAAAAGACAAGAATCAACTCCGAGCCTGGTTTGAGTCGTTTTCCAATGATAAGGCGTTACTCCAGTCCCTCAGAGAGCGCGAGCCAACGAGTGTTTATTCACCTGCTCTATTATTTTTCTCAAAGGCTGAGCTGATGTCTCAATGTAAAACCTTTGAATTAGTCACAAAAGCCACCATTGACAAAATTTATAAAACCAACTCAGCCACCAGCTTTGACGAGCTCATGTCTATGGAAGTTCACAATAAAGTCCACTCTGCTGATCTCAGTGCTGATGGCCGCTATCTGGCCACCGCCAATGGCGACAACACAGTAAAAATCTACGACTACAAGTCAGATGGAACATGGGAAATTAAAACCACCATTCCTCTACACAGACCGGTCAAATCAGCCACTTTCAGTCCCGATAGTCACCATCTGGTCCTCGGCAGTATGCATGGCACCGTGTGGCTATGTGACCTGGGATCTGATGAATCATGGAAACTAAGCGCCACCATTTGCAATGAAAGTCCACTCTGTTCAGTCACCTTCAGCACCGATAGTCGACATGTCGTGACCGCCAGTTTTGATAAAACAGCAAAAATATACAGTCAGAAGGATGATGGAACATGGAAGTTAACAACCACCCTTCCCCATCACGGTTCTGTCCTTTCAGCCATTTTCAGCACCGATGGCCGCCATTTGCTAATCGGCTGCGGGGATAAAACGGCGAAAATCTATAGCCAGAGAGCCGATGAATTATGGGAAGAAAAAGAGGTTTTTCCCCATGAGGAGACAGTCCTGTCAGCTGCCTTCAGCGCCGATGATCGTAGTGTGGTCACCGTCACTATGTATGATGGCAAGGCGAAAATCTATGAGAAAAAGTCCGATGGATCATGGGAAGAGAATGCCTTCATTCAACCCATTAACACTGTCAAATCGGCCTCCTTCAGCCCCGATGGCCGTCATCTAGTGACGACCAGAGCAGATAACACAGTGAAAATTTACGTCCGAAAAGCCGATGGCTTGTGGGAAGAAAAAGCCACCTTTTCTCATAAGAGTTCGGTCTTCTCAGCCACCTTCAGCCCTGATGGCCGCCATTTGGTGACTGCCAGCTATGACAAAACGGCGAAAATCATTGGTCAGCAGAATGATGGGACATGGTTAGAAAAAGCCAACATTGTCCATAGTGACACTATCGCATCGGCCGCCTTTAGCGCCGATGGCAGTCAGGTGATCACATCCAGTGAGGATGGCATAGTGAAAATCACTGAATTACGGAGGCATCATTTATTGTCTGCTGTCACTGAGTGACACCATCCTACATGGAGTTTTAGAGTTTTACGACACCCACGGAGTGAGGGAACGAGTTGACTCCCGTCATTCCCGGCTTCATTCCCGTCATTCCCGTCATTCCCGTCATTCCCGTCATTCCCGTCATTCCCGTCATTCCCGTCATTCCCGTCATTCCCGTCATTCCCGTCATTCCCGCGAAGGCGGGAATCCACACTGACCCACCACCAGAACCATACTGCCCGGAGCCCCCCTGGCCTTGCCATCCCCGAGAAGTCAGAGATCCACCGTTGGCGCTGGATTCCCGCCTTCGCGGGAATGACGACCTCAGAGCATGGGAAAGAGTTGATGTTGGAGTTTTGCGACACCCATGTTGGAGTTTTGCGATGGAGTTTTGCGACACCCACAGAGTGAGGGAACGAGTTGACTCCCGTCATTCCCGGCTTCATTCCCGCCATTCCCGGCCTCATTCCCGTCATTCCCGGCCTCATTCCCGTCATTCCCGCGAAGGCGGGAATCCACACTGACTCACCACCAGAACCATACTGCCCGGAGCCCCCCTGGCCTTGTCATCCCCGAGAAGTCAGAGATCCACCGTTGGCGCTGGATTCCCGCCTTCGCGGGAATGACGACCTCAGAGCATGGGAACGAGCTGTTGGAGTTTTGCGACACCCACAGAGTGAGGGAACGAGTTGACTCCCGTCATTCCCGGCTTCATTCCCGTCATTCCCGTCATTCCCGTCATTCCCGTCATTCCCGTCATTCCCGTCATTCCCGTCATTCCCGCGAAGGCGGGAATCCACACTGACTCACCACCAGAACCATACTGCCCGGAGCCCCCCTGGCCTTGTCATCCCCGAGAAGTCAGAGATCCACCGTTGGCGCTGGATTCCCGCCTTCGCGGGAATGACGACCTCAGAGCATGGGAACGAGCTGTTGGAGTTTTGCGACACCCACGGAGCGAGGGAACGAGTTGTTAGAGTTTTGCGACAGCCTCACAAGGCTTATTCCAATTCTCAGTCTCAGCAAAACAGACTACCTTGAATAAATTCAGCAACCTAACCGATCAGGCAATGTACAGCTTTTACACCTTTCTACAGTTGTCCAATGTAGCATTTGTAGCAACAGTAATTTCCTTTTTCACAAATCCTGAAGTGGCCACTGGTGAATATTTGGAATGGCAGTTGCCTGTAAACCAACAAAGTGATGCCTCTCTATCCGTTCGAGCCAGGTCGGTAAGTGTTGCTAAAAAAACTCAGGGCACACGAACGCAGCCTTTTACTGGCGAAGTCACTGTTTTCGGGCAGATCGACCAGCCATTTATCGTCTGTGCACAAGGCTTAAACGCTCAGGGCTTTACTTATGAAGCCAGTGCTGTTGTACCTTTCCCCTTTTCTGATAGTGCAAAATCAACCCATCTTTATGTGCTCAGGTTGAGTGAGCAAACGGGCAGAATGGCGATTAAAAAAAGCCAGCCTTGTCCGGAGTCTTTTAATCACCCGTATCCATTCACATCAGGGCAATATCTGCGTTCAAAAAGGCCTTTTTTAGTGGTAGATGGACGAGTAGAAAAAACGCTCAATACTCAAAATGCCGGGGCCATTCCCCCTGCCGACATGCCAATCAAGCCTGTATTGTTTCAAAGCCCTTCAGGCGGTGGCTACGACACTGACGATTTCAACGATTTCAAACGTCCGCCCTTTATGCCCGTGCCTGACAAAATGATGGTCGACCTGCTTCTCCTGCCCACTCTCAGCCTGCCTGCTAACTGGCGTGATTATCTGCCCTTTGTCGGGGTGTACCACTGGCTTACCAATACACAGCCCGAAGGAGTAACGATGGTTGTACGGTTCGGTGATTCGCCGCCGCTTACCTTCCAAATCAGCCTGGCTGAATCCCGGGAACTGGCGGATAAGCTGCTTAATACACGGGCGCTTTTACACTGGCTCGCACCCAAACTCAGTGGCAGGGAGCATCTGATACAACAGCTTCTGGAGCTGACAGCAGACTCAGATGAACTACCCAACCCATTATCTGAAGAAATCCTTAAATCCCTCCGAAAGCAACTGGCTATCGTGTTGGAACTTCCAGATACTGAGTTCAGTCTTGAGTTTGAATACTCGGAACTGGAACGCACCTTTAGAAGACAGACCAAGACTCAGACACCCCCCGGAACCATACAGCTGGGAAACTCCGAAAGCACAAGTTCACAAAATCCCGCAGTGAATAAAGGCAACAAACAGCGTTATTCAGGCCGCCAGACACACAACAATGAAAAACAACAAAACCAGCCAGAGCAGAATTATCCAGAACCTGATAACAAAGGTACCGATTACACTCATAATGCATTTTCCGAGGATGATGAGTATTACACTGTCATACTGCATCAAACCGAATATCACGTCAGCAAACGACAGGTGTTAGCGAATCTGGACAGGCCTGCGTCAGAAGCCGGTTTAAGGCTATCTTGTGTGGATTGCGAACAAAGCGGGTTTCTGCTTGAGGAACTACTGCCTCACGCAGAAAGGCACCGGATAACATGCGATCGGTGTCAACAATTCAGACCCATTGCAGGTACCCTTGATGCGCGCCAAATAATGCTACAAAACCATACCCAAAGTCAGTGTACTCGCTACAGAGGGCAGGTACTGGGAGCACCTTTAATGGACAATACTCTGACTCTGTTCCGTTTCATGATTCGTTTCGGAACGGAAAAAACCCTGCTCGACCTGTTACAACAATTCGATTTACCGATAGTCGCTGAGGATTTAAATCAGACCGATCGTAACCACAGAACCGTGCTTCACGATCTGGCTCAATATACTTCACCGGCAGTCATCCGATCGTTTCTTCAGCGTTTCAAACATTGGGTAACAGCAGAACTAATACAGCTTCCAGACAATTACGGCTGGACTTCAGCACACTACCTGTTTCAATATCAGTCAGAACAAGCCATCACTGAAACCATTCAATCTAATGGCAAGATGATTACCTGGGAATTGCAGTCCCGGCGAAACCACCAAGGTTCAACCCTGCTTCATATTCTTTATCACCGGCATTTCTTCCGGGCAGTGGCGGAAGTGTTTCAAAGATTACAAAATCAGACAGGCAGACCTGTTAGCCAGGATCTGGCAGTGAAGGATTTCAGTGGCGTGAACCTGCTGCATATTCTTTTTGCCAGTGGCAGTACCCCGCTGATTTATCATTTTATTGACCGGAATTACCTGAAGACCGGTTTTATGCTGGGGGATGTAGCCCATAACGGCGAAACGCCTCTGCACATACTGTTTGAGCAGGGTTCTTCATCTGCCATTCAACGGCTTATTGACCTCTATAAAAATTACCTTGACTCTCAGGTGTTAAGCAGAAAACGAGCCATTGATGGCTATACCCTGCTGCATCTTCTCTTTGCCAGAGGTGATATCTCACTGACTAAAGCATTTCTGGACAGCTTTGACTTTAATTATCTCACAGGACTAACAACCAACCATGCCGGTGTCTCTGTACTTCAGATGTTGTTGCAGCATGCTTCTCCTGCAGCTGCATCGACCTGGTTGCGGGCTACCCTTGTGCATGTGCATAAGCAGCTTCTAAAAACACTTTTGGAGACTAACCCTGAACTCAGCTGGGACGAGCTGTTTCAACGGGCCGGGCAGCTTCAGGTCAGGTCACATCGACTTGACTGGTTGAAGGTAGAGCGAGAAAAACTTGAACCATCATTTGTTGGATTTTCGGCACCGCTTTCAGAACCTTTGGGTTCGACAAGGCTTGCTCATGGGCCATCCGCTCCGCCGCTGTTTGTACCGGAGAAAGCAACGACTTCGGAAGTCTCCATTGCAAGTGCTGAAAAATCTTCAGAGGTTTTAAGCATCACAGAAAAATCCATAGTCACTGTCGCCAGTGGTGAAAACCAGTTACACGTAATAGCAAGAAACAGCTCACCTGAAGAGATTGCAGCAATCTTCGAACGCAATGCTGAAACCATCACGCCAGCCATGCTATCAAAAGCCAATACTGCTGGTATTACGCCTTTTCATATATTGGTTGTTCGAGGTATCAGCGCCGGTACTATTTTGTCTTGGCTTTCGCATGGTTTATCAGATGCTGTGACCGTTGAGCTGCTTGATAAAAATCTCTTTGCCGAACTTAGCTGGCGGCACTTATACGATTACGCTCGTGTATCTCCTTATCTTGAAAAAGACCTGAAACTCAAACAGGTTCTGGGCCTGCTTAAGCCGATATTCAATCAAAAACCCACATCATCTGAAATTGCTTCATCGCCATCAACTCAGGAGTTTTCAGACGCAGAGGCTCATATGGAGTGTCCAATTTGTATGGAGGCAATGGTCGAAAATGTTGCGGCCACTCCCTGTTGCGGTCAACTCTTCCATAAAGATTGCATTACCCGTTGGGTAGAAGACAAAAAAGAGTGTTCTCTCTGTCGCGAGAGTATTTCAGCCAATCAATTAACAACCATCCGACTGCCTAATATTGTTGTTCCGAAAGGGTTTGATGCTCAGCCTAAAGTGAAGCCAGAAGAAAAAAGCTCGTCGCCTGATGGAGCAAAAGGTTTTGCCTTTGGTGTTGAACCTGACTTTAAAGCCGGTATGCAATTAGAAACGACAGATAAGATGGGCGATACACCATTACCCCACTTGGCTACTAGTCAAGGCCAAACAGACACCGTCGAAGCCAAGGTATTGTCGGACATTGACCGATTCATCCGCTTTTGGGATTTTAACGTTGCTGCCCGCAATGGCAACACATGGTTGATCAGGGAATCGCTGAAGGTTGATCCCTCCCTGGCCAAAGAGAAGGCTAACGATGGCTCGACGGCTCTCCACTCAGCTGCTCGTAATGGCCAACTAGAAACCATCCAGACATTGCTGAACTTTGACCCCTCACTGGCCAAAGAGAAGGATAACTATGGCTGTACGGCTCTCCACTTAGCTGCTTATAACGGCCACACAGAGGCCATCCAGACATTGCTGAACTTTGACCCCTCAATGGCCAAAGAGAAGGATAACTATGGCTGTACGGCTCTCCACTTCGCTTCTGAATGTGGCCACTTAAAGGCCACCCGGACATTGCTGAAGTTTGACCGTTCTCTGGCCAAAGAGAAGGATTATTATGGCAATACGGCTCTTCACAAAGCTGTTTCTAATTTTTGGGGCCATACAGTGGTTATCCAGACATTGCTGAAGTTTGACCTCTCGCTGGCTAAAGAGAAGGATAACTACGGCGAAACCGCTCTCCACAAAGCTGCTCGTGAGGGATGCACAGCGGACATTCGGACATTGCTGAACTTTGACCGCTCCCTGGCCAAAGAAAAGGATAACGATGGCAAAACGGCTCTCGACTTTGCTATCAAGTGTGGCCACAGAAAGTGCAAGAAACTTCTTGAAGACTATGGAGCCCAACCATCGGGCAGCCTTCAACAGTGAGCAATAAAATTGCGCGGAGAACCGATTCCTGATTATTTCAAACCTCGCCCTCATACTGCGCTAAACCCGTCGCAGTACCTTTGACCTCCCCATCCTTAATAAACGCCTTTTCACCAACGTTTCTCGACTTTAGTCTTCAGGTAGCACGCCGAAAAATAACTGCATCAATTTTGGAAGAGACTAGTGCAGCTAAGCCTTGATATCCATACAGCCCTCGTTCCCAAGCTCTGAGGTCGTCATTCCCGCGAAGGCGGGAATCCAGCGCCAACAGTGGGCCTCTGCCTTCTCGCGGATGAAAAGGCCAGGGGCACCGGGCAGTATGGTTCTGGTGGTGATTCAGTGTGGATTCCCGCCTTCGCGGGAATGACGTGAGTCTAGCCGGGAATGACGGGAGTCTAGCCGGGAATGACGGGAGTCTAGCCGGGAATGACGGGAGGGGAACCAGGGTTTTTCGACAACCTCGGAGTATGGGAACGAGTTGTTGGAGTTTTGCGACAGCCTCACAAGGCTTATTCCAATTCTCAGTCTCAACAAAACAGACTACCCTGTATAAACTCAGCAACCTAAACTCTTTGGCAATGTACATCTTTTACACCTTTCTACAGCTGTCGACTGTATCATTTGTAGCAACAGTAATTTCCTTTTTCACAAATCCTGAAGTGGCCGCTGGTGAATATTTGGAATGGCAGTTGCCTGTAAACCAACAAAGTGATGCCTCTCTATCCGTTCGAGCCAGGTCGGTAAGTGTTGCTACAAAAACTCAGAGCACACGAACACAGTCTTTTACTGGCGAAGTTACTATTTTCGGGCAGATCGACCAGCCATTCATTGTCTGTGCACAAGGCTTAAACGCTCAGGGCTTTACTTATCAAGCCAGTGCTGTTGTACCTTTCCCCTTTTCTGATAATGATAAATCAACCCACCTTTATGTGCTTACGTTGAGTGAGCGAACGGGCAGAATGACGATTAAAGAAAGCCAGCCTTGCCCGGAGTCTTTTAATCACCCGTATCCATTCACATCAGGGCAATATCTGCGTTCAAAAAGGCCTTTTTTAGTGGTAGATGGACGAGTAGAAAAAACGCTCAATACTCAAAATGCCGGGGCAATTCCTCCCGCCGATATGCCAATCAAGCCTGTGTTGTTTCAAAGCCCTTCAGGTGGTGGCTACGACACTGACGATGACAACGATTTCAAACGACCGCCCTTTATGCCCGTACCTGACAAAATGATGGTCGACCTGATTCTCCTGCCCACTCTGAGCCTGCCTGCTAACTGGCGTGATTATCTGCCCTTTGTCGGGGTGTACCACTGGCTTACCAATACTCAGCCCGAAGGAGTAACGATGGTTGTGCGGTTCGGCGATTCGCCGCCGCTTACCTTCCAAATCAGCCTGGCTGAATCCCGGGAACTGGCGGATAAGCTGCTTAATACACGGGCGCTTTTACACTGGCTCGCACCCAAACTCAGTGGCAGGGAGCATCTGATACAACAGCTTCTGGAGCTGACAGCAGACTCAGATGAACTACCCAACCCATTATCTGAAGAAATCCTTAAATCCCTCCGAAAGCAACTGGCTATCGTGTTGGAACTTCCAGATACTGAGTTCAGTCTTGAGTTTGAATACTCGGAACTGGAACGCACCTTTAGAAGACAGACCAAGACTCAGACACCCCCCGGAACCATACAGCTGGGAAACTCCGAAAGCACAAGTTCACAAAATCCCGCAGTGAATAAAGGCAACAAACAGCGTTATTCAGGCCGCCAGACACACAACAATGAAAAACAACAAAACCAGCCAGAGCAGAATTATCCAGAACCTGATAACAAAGGTACCGATTACACTCATAATGCATTGTCCGGGGATGATGAGTATTACACCGTCATACTGCATCAAACCGAATATCACGTCAGCAAACGACAGGTGTTAGCGAATCTGGACAGGCCTGCGTCAGAAGCCGGTTTAAGGCTATCTTGTGTGGATTGCGAACAAAGCGGGTTTCTGCTTCAGGAAGTACTGCCTCACGCAGAAAGGCACCGGATAACATGCGATCAGTGTCAACAATTCAGACCCATTGCAGGTACCCTTGACGCACGCCAAGTAATGCTAAAAAGCCATACCCAAAGTCAGTGCACTCGGTACAGAGGGCAAGTACCGGGAACACCTTCAATGGACAGTACTCTGACTCTGTTCCGTTTCATGATTCGTTTCGGAACCGAAGAAACCCTGCTCGACCTGTTACAACAATTCGATTTACCGATAGTCGCTGAGGATATAAATCAGACAGATCGTAACCACAGAACCGTGCTTCACGATCTGGCTCAATATACTTCACCGGCAGTCATCCGGTCGTTTCTGCAGCGTTTCAAGCATTGGGTAACCGCTGAACTGATACAGCTTCCAGACAATGACGGCTGGACATCAGCACACTACCTGTTTCAATATCAGTCGGAACAGGACATCATGGAAACCATTCAATCTAATGGCAAGATGATTACCTGGGAATTGCAGGCCCGGCAGAACCGCCGAGGTTCAACTCCGCTTCATATTCTTTATCACCGGAATTTCTTCCGGGCAGTGGAGGGAGTGTTTCAAAGATTACAAAATCAGACAGGCAGACCTGTTCGCCAGGATCTGGCAATGCAGAATTTCAGTGGCGCAAACCTGCTGCATATTCTTTTTGCCAGTTGCAGTAACACGCTGATTTATAATTTTATTGACCAGAATTATTCCCTGATGACCGGTGCTATGCTGGAGGCTGAAGCCCATAATGGCGAAACGCCACTGCACATACTGTTTGGTCAGGCTTATCCATCTACCATTCAACGGCTTATTGAAGGCTGTCGCATTTACCTTGACTCTAAGGTGTTACGCAAAAAACGAGCCATTGATGGCTATACCCCGCTGCATCTTCTCTTTGCCAGAGGTAATATCTCACTGACCAAAGCATTTCTGGGCAGGGTTTACTTTGATTATCTCATAGGATTAACAACCAACCATGCCGGTGTCTCTGTATCTCAGATGTTTTTACAGCATACTTCTCCTGCAGCTGCATCGTCTTGGTTGCGGGCTGACCTTGAGCATAAGCATGACCAGCTTCTAAAAACACTTTTGGAGACTAACCCTGAACTCAGCTGGGACGAGCTGTTTCAACAGGCCAGGCTGTTTCAAGTCAGGTCACATCGACTTGACTGGTTGAAGGAAGAGCGAGAAAAAAGCATCACAGAAAAATCCATAGTCACTGTCGCCAGTGGTAAAAACCAGTTACACGAAATAGCAAGAAACAGCTCACCTGAAGAGATTGCAGCATTCTTTGAACGCAATGCTGAAACCATTACGCCAGCCATGCTATCAGAAGCCAATATTGCTGGTTGTACGCCTTTTCATATATTGGTTGATCGAGGTATCGGCGCCGGTACTATTTTTTCCTGGCTTTTGCATGGTTTATCAGATGCTGTGGCCAATGAGCTGCTTGATAAAAATCTCGTAGGCGAACTTAGCTGGCGGCCTTTATACGATTATGCTCGTGTATCTCCTTACCTTGAAAAAGACCTGAAACTCAAACAGGTTCTGGGGCTGCTTGAGCCGATATTCAATCAAAAACCCACGTCATCTGAAATTGCTTCATCGCCATCAACTCAGGAGCTTTCAGACGCAGTGGCTCACATGGAGTGTCCAATTTGCATGGAGGCAATGGTCGAACATGTTGCGGCCACTCCCTGTTGCGGTCAACTCTTCCATAAAGATTGCATTACCCGTTGGGTAGAAGACAAAAAAGAGTGTTCTCTCTGTCGCAAGAGTATTTCAGCCAATCAGTTAACAACCATCCGATTGCCTGAGATTGTTGTGACGAAAGTGTTTGATGTTCGACCTGAATTGAAGCCAGAAGAAAAAAGCTCGTCGTCTGATGGAGCAAAATCACCCCACTTTGCTACCGGTCAAGGCCACACAGAGGCCGTCAAGGCCAAGGTATTGTCGGACAGTGACCGAATCAAGCACCTTCGGGATTTGCATACTGCTGTTCGCAATGGCAACACAAAATTCATCAAGAGAATGCTGGACTTTTACCCCTCCCTGGCCAAAGAGAAGATTGATCGCGAAACGGCTCTTCACCTGGCTGCTTCGGAAGGCCAGACAGAGGTCATCCAGACATTGCTGAACTTTGACCCCTCCCTGGTCAAAGAGAAGAATATCTTTGGCGAAACGGCTCTCCACAAAGCTGCTTATGAAGGCCCCTCAGAGACCATCCACAAATTGCTGAAAATTGCCCCCTCACTGGCCAAAGAGAGGGACAACGATGGCAAAACGGCTCTCCACAATGCTGCTTTTCGTGGCAACACAGTGGCCATCCAGACATTGCTGGAATTTGACCGCTCACTGACCAAAGAGAAGGACAACAATGGCAAAACGGCTCTCCACACAGCTGCTAATTGTGGCCATCCAGAGGTCATCCAGAAATTGCTGGACTTTGACCGCTTAGTAGCCAAAGAGAAGGATAAATATGGCAGGACGGCTCTCGACTATGCTATGCAGCTTATCTGCACAGACTGCAAGAAACTTCTTGAAGACTATGGAGCCCAACCATCGGGCAGCCTTCAACAGTGAGCAATAAAAGTGAAAATCACTGAATTACGGAGGAATCATTTATTGTCTGTTGTCACTGAGTGACACTATCTCAGTAGCACTATCCTGCATGCACCAAAAATCATTTTGTTAGTTGTACTTACCAACCTGTTTTGAACTTTCATTCTAAAACTGTCTCTGACTGACTAAAAATTTCTAAACGTCCTTGTTGATCAAAGACAAATAACAACTTTGCAGGAGCCCTTCATGCATGGAATAGATAATAAACCCGTTATTGAACCGCCAATAACGCAAACTCAAGTTCTATCGCTAACACCAACGGGTAACAGTGCAGGCTGGTCCATTACTGTATCTGACGAGGAAAAAAAATCTTCATTTCAGGATTTAACCTCAGATACGCTGTCCCTGATTTTTCGCCATTTGAAACTTCGGGATATTCGCAGTTTACAAAAGGTTTGTACCCGCCTTCGCGACGTGATCAAAGAAGATAGCGCTCTGGCAAAAGCCTGGTATCGCCAGTTTTCTTCGGCACACCAGAATCAACTGAAGATGACCCTCTCCATAAAAGACAAGAATCAACTCCGAGCCTGGTTTGAGTTGTTTTCCAATGATAAGGCGTTACTCCGGTCACTTACAGAGCGCGAGCCGACGAGTGTTTATTCACCTGCTCTATTATTTTTCACCAGGGCTAAGCTGATGTCTCAATGTAAAACCTTTGAATTAGTCAGAAAAGCCACCATTGACAAAATTTATAAAGCCAACTCAGACACCAGCTCTGACGAGCTCATGATTATGGAAGCTGACAATAGAGTCCACTCAGCCGACCTCAGTGCTGATGGCCGCTATCTGGTAACCGCCAATGGCGACAATACAGCAAAAATCTACGGCCACAAGACGGATGGAACATGGGAAATTAAAACCACCATTCCTCTTGATAGACAGGTCGTATCAGCAATTTTCAGTCCCGATGGTCACCATCTGGTGATCGTCAGTTCGTATGGCTATGGCATGGTGAAGGTATTTGACCTGGGATCTAATGAAACATGGCAACCAAAGGCCACCATTCGCCATGATAATCCAATCTCTTCTGCCACTTTCAGCACCGATAGTCGACATGTAGTAACCGCCAGTTTGGATCACACAGCAAAAATCTACAGTCAGAAGGATGATGGATCATGGAATTCAACTGCCATCCTTGCCCATTACGATGCTATCCATTCAGCCATTTTCAGCACCGATGGCCGCCATTTGCTAATTGCCTGCAGGGATAAAACCGCGAAAATCTACAGCCAGAACGGCAGATTATGGGAAGAAAAAGAAGTTTTTCCCCATGAGGAGGCTATCCTGTCAGCCGCCTTCAGCGCCGATGATCGCTATGTGGTTACCGTCGGTATGAATGATTGCAAGGCAAGAATCTATGAGAAGAAATCCGATGGATCATGGGAAGAAAATACCTTCATTCAACACACTAAATATGTCAAATCCGCCACCTTCAGCCCCGATGGCCGTCATTTAGTGACGGCCAGAAGAGATCAAACCGTGAAAATTTACGGCCGAAAAGCCGATGGCTTATGGGAAGAAAAAGCCTCTTTTTTCCATGATGATTGGGTCTTTTCAGCCACCTTCAGCCCTGACGGCCGTCATGTGGTGACTGCAAGCAAGGACGGAACGGCGAAAATCATTGGTCAGCAGGATGATGGCTCATGGTTAGAAAAAGCCAACATTTTCCATGATGACTCTGTTTCATCGGCCAGCTTCAGCGCCGATGGCAGCCAGGTGATCACATCCAGTGTGGATGGCATAGTGAAAATCACTGAATTACGGAGAAATCATTCATTGTCTGCTGTCACTGAGTGACATCTTTCTGCATGCACCGAAAGGCATTTTGTTAGTTCCACTGATCAGCCTGTTATGAACGTTCATTCTGAAATTTTCTCTAACTGACTGAATATTTTTTAACTGCCCTTGTTGATCAACGATAAAAAGCAACTTTGCAAGAGCCAGTCATGAATGGAATAAATAAAAATCGCGTTACTGAATCACCACTAACACAAGCTCTATCGCTAACAACAACGGATAACAGTGCGGGCAGGTCCGTTACTGTATCTGACAAGGAAATAAAATATTCATTTCAGGATTTAACCTCAGATACACTGTCCCTGATTTTTCGTCATTTGAAACTTCGGGATATTCGCAGTTTACAAAAGGTATGTACCCGCCTTCGCGACCTGATCAAAGAAGACAAGGCTCTGGCAAAAGCCTGGTTTCGCCAGTTTTCTTCATCACACCAGAATCAACTGAGAATGCCCCTCACCATTAAAGATAAGAATCAACTCCGAGCCTGGTTTGAGTCCTTTTCCGATGATCAGGCGTTACTCCAGTCACTCACAGAGCGCGAGCCGACGAGTGTTTATTCACCCGCTCTATTATTTTTCACCAGGGCTGAGCTGATGTCTCAATGTAAAACCTATGAATTAGTCACCAGAGCCACCATTGACAAAACTTATAAAGCGAACTCATCCCCCCCCATTGCCGGTCCCTTGAATAGGCCAGAGCTCAATAGGGTTAACTCAGCCGCTCTCAGTGCTGATAGCCGCTATCTGGTCACAGCTAATGGAGACCGTACGGCAAAAATCTACGGCCTCAAGGCTGATGGAATATGGGAAATAAAAACCACTATTCCCCATGACAAACCGGTTGTATCAGCCATTTTCAGCCCCGATAGTCACCATATATTAATCGTAAGTTTTAATGCGGCGAAGATATATGATCTGGCATGGGATGAATCATGGGAACCAAACACCACCTTTCGCCATGGTGCTCTCATCAATTCAGCCACCTTCAGCACTGATAGTCGTCATGCGGTGATCACCGGTTGTGATGAGACAGGGAAAATCCTTAGCCGGAAGGATGATGGATCGTGGCAATTAACGGCCACCCTCAGGAAAGCCTACAACTCAGCCAACTTCAGCGATGATGGCTGCCATGTGGTCACCACCTCTTTTAATAAAACGGTGGAAATTCATAGCCAGAAGGCGGATGGATCATGGGAAGAAACAGATTCCATTCCCCATAGTGGTAAAGTCATTTCAGCCAATTTCAGCCCCAATGGTTGCTATTTGGTCACCGCCAGTATGGATTGCAGGACGAAACTCTTTGAGAAGAAGTCCGATGGATCATGGAAAGAAAATACCCTCACTCTATACAACAACGTTAACAAATCGGCCACCTTCAGCCCCGATAGCCGCCATTTAGTGACCGGCAGCAACTTTGGCACAGTAAATATCTACGGTCGAAACGCCAATGGTGTATGGAAAGTAAAAGCCATTTTTTTCCATGATGATGAAGTATTGTCAGCCAGCTTCAGCCCTGATGGCCGCCACCTGGTGTCAATCTACAAGCGTTGTAAAACGGCAAAAATCATTGGTCAGCAGGATAATGGCTCATGGTTAGAAAAAGCCAACATTGTCCATGATGACTTTATCACATCGGCCAGCTTCAGCGCCGATGGCAGTCAGGTGATCACATCCAGTAAAGATGGCATAGTGAAAATCACTGAATTACGGAGAAATCATTTATTGTCTGCTGTCACTGAGTGACACCCTTTTGAATGTACCGAAAGTCATTTTGTTAATTTCACTGACCAGCCTGTTATGAACTTTCACTCTGAAACTGTCTCTGACTGACTAAATAATTTTTAAACGTCCTTGCTGATCGTAGATAAATAACAACTTTTCAGGAACCAGGCATGCATGGAATAAATAATAAGCCCGGTATTGAACCACCACTGACGCAGGCTCTATCGCTAACACCAACGGGTATCCATGCAGGCAGATCCATCGCTGTAGCTGACAAGAAAGAAAAGCAAAAACATTCATTGCAGGATTTGGCCTCAGATACACTGTCCCTGATCTTTTGCCATTTGAAAATTCGGGATATTCGCAGTTTACAGAAGGTCTGTACCCGTCTTCGCGACGTTATCAGAGAAGATAAGACACTGGCAAAAGCCTGGTATCGCCAGTTTTCTCCTCAACATCAGTCTCAACTAAGGATGACCATCACTGTAAAAAATAAGAATCAACTGCGTGCCTGGTTTGAATCGTTTTCCAATGATCAGGCGTTCATCGAGTCGCTTACGAATCGCCGACCAACGAGTGTTTATTTACCTGCTCTGTTATTTTTCACCAAGGCAGAGCTGATGTCGAACTGTAAAACCTTTGAATTAGTCACTAAAGCTACCATTGATAAAACTTACAAAACCAACTCAGCCACCGGCATTATTAATCGCATCCGCCTGGGACAGCTCAGTAAAGTCAATTCAGCCGCCCTCAGCAGCGATGGCCGTTATCTGGTCACCGCCAATGGAGACAATACGGCAAAAATCTACAGTCAAAACCCTGATGGAACATGGGAAATTAAAACCACCATTCCTCATGAAGGCCATGTCAAATCAGCAATTTTCAGCCCCGATAGTCATCATTTAGTCACCGTCATTAGTAATGACATGGCAAAGATATGTGACCTGGGATGCAATGAATCATGGGAACCAAACACCACCATTTCCCATGAAAATCACATCAGATCAGCTTCCTTCAGCACCGATAGCCAACATGTGTTGACCGCCAGTATGGACGGAACGGCGAAGATCCATAGCCAAAAGCGCGATGGTTCCTGGCAGTTAACAGCCATCCTTCCTCATGAGAAATCGCTCTATTCGGCCAGTTTCAGCACCGATGGCTGCCATGTGGTTACCGCCAGTTACGATAACACTGCGAAAATCCATAGTCAGCAGACCGATGGATCATGGACAGAAAAAAAGGTTTTTCCCCATGAGGCGACTGTCCTGTCAGCCGCCTTCAGCGCCGATGGTCGCTATCTGGTCACCGCCAGTATGGATTACAAAGCGAAAATCTATGAGAAGAAGTCCGATGGATCATGGATAAAAAATACCACTATACAACACAAAGATACTGTCAACTCGGGCACTTTCAGCCCCGATAGCCGCCATCTGGCGACTACCAGCAGAGATCGCACAGTGAAAATTTACGGCCGAAAAGTCGATGGCTTATGGGAAGAAAAAGCCTCCTTTCCCCATAAGCTTTGGCTCTTGTCAGCCAACTTCAGTCCTGATAGCCGCCATCTAGTGACTACTGTCGTGTTTTGTAAAACGGCGAAAATCATTGGTCAACAGGATGATGGCTCATGGTTAGAAAAAGCCAACATTGCCCATAATGACTGGATCTCATCGGCCACCTTTAGCGCCGATGCCAGTCAGGTGATCACATCCAGTGAAGATGGCATAGTGAAAATTACTGAACTACGGAGGAATTATTTATCGCCTGCTGTCACTGAGTGACACCATTCAGCATGCACAAAAAGTCATTTTGTCAGTTTTACTTACCAACCTGTTATGAACTTTCATCCCGGAACTGTCTCTGACTAACTAAATAATTTTCAAAATCCCCTCATAATCGAGAATAAACACCAGCTTTGCAGGATACAGACATGGATGGAATCAATAATTCCGGTTTTGAGCAACCACTGACGCAAGTTCAAGCTCTATCGCTAAGATCAGCGGGTCACCACGCGGCCAGGTCCATCACTGAAGCTGACAAGCAAGAAAAGCAAAATCTTTCATTGCAAGATTTAGACTCAGATACACTTTCCATGATTTTTTGCCATTTGAAACTTCGGGATATTCGCAGTTTACAAAAGGTATGCACCCGCCTTCGGGAAGTTATCAAAGAAGATAACACACTGGCAAAAGCCTGGTATCGCCAGTTTTCATCACCACACCAGAATCAACTGGGGATGACCATCACCAGCAAAGATAAAAATCAACTCCGAGCCTGGTTTGAGTCGTTTTCCAATGATCAGGCGTTAATCAAGTCACTCACAGATCGCCAGCTGACGAGTGTTTATTCACCTGCTTTATTATTTTTCACCAGGGCTAAGCTGATGTCTCAATGTGAAACCTTTGAATTAGTCACTAAGGCCTCCATTGACATAAAGTGTGATGTGTACTCAGCAAAACTCAGTGCTGATGGCCGATACCTGGTCACCGCCAATGAAGACCATACGGCAAAAATCTACGGCCAAAAGGCTGATGAAACATGGGACAAAGAAACCAGCATTCCCTATGACTTCTGGGTCCAATTAGCGACCTTCAGCAACGACAGCCAACATCTAGTGACAGCCAGTCTGGATGGCAGGGCCAAGATATATGATCTGGTGCGCAATGAATCATGGGAACCAAACACCACCATTGCCCATGGTAGTCCCATCCTGTCAGCTGCCTTCAGCACCGATTGCCAACATGTAGTGACCGCCAGTGGCGACCGAACAGCGAAAATCCATAGCCAAAAACGCGATGGTTCATGGAAATTAACCGCTACCCTTCGCCATAAAAGAGCTGTCTGGTCAGCCAGTTTCAGCACCGATGGCCGCTATGTGGTAACCGCCAGTTATGATAATACTGCGAAAATCCATAAACAGGTGGTCGATGAACTGTGGGAAGAAATAGATGTCATTCCCCATAATGAGCTTGTCTGCTCAGCCACCTTCAGTCCCAATGGCCACTATTTGGTGACTGCCAGTGTGGATCACACTGCGAAAATCTATGAGAAGAAGTCCGATGTATCATGGGAAAAAAACACCATCATTCGACACGAGAAACCTCTCAGATCAGCCACCTTCAGCCCCGATGGCCATCACTTGGTGATTGCCTGCCAGGATGGCACAGTGAAAATTTGCAGCAGAAAAGCCAATGGTTTATGGGAAGAAAAAGCCACCTTTTCCCATAAGCATTGTGCCTTATCAGCCACCTTCAGCCCAGATGGCCGTCATCTGGTGACTGCGAGCAGGGACAAGACGGCGAAAATCATTGGTCAGCAGGATGATGGCACATGGTTAGAAAAGGCCAGGATTGTTCATGATGGCCCTATCTTATCTGCCACCTTTAACGCCGATGGCAGTCAGGTGATCACATCCAGTGAGGACGGCATAGTGAGAATCACTGAACTGCGAAGGAATCATCTATTGTCTGCTGTCACTGAGTGACGCTATCTCATCAACACCATTGCGCATGCACCGAAAGTCATTTTGTTAGTTTCACTGACCAGCCTGTTTTGAACTTTCATTCTGGAAATGTCTCTGCTCACTAAATAATTTTTAAACCGCCCTGACGATCGAGAATAAACAACAGCTTTGCAGGATCCAGACATGAATGGAATCAATAATTCCGGTTTTGAACCACCACCGACGCCAGCTCCAACCAAAGCCCCGGCACTAACGGGTAACTACGCGGGCAGGTCCACCTCTATAGCTGACACGAAAGAAAAGCAAAAACTTTCATTACAGGATTTACCCTCAGAGACACTGTCCTTAATTTTTTGCCATTTGAAACTTCGGGATATTCGCAGTTTACAAAAGGTATCTACCCGCCTTCGCGACACTATCAAAGAAGATAACGCTCTGGCAAAAGCCTGGTTTTGCCAGTTTTCTTCAGAACACCAGTCTCAACTAAGGATGACCATCGCTGGAAAAGATAAGAATCAACTCCGAGCCTGGTTTAAGTCGTTTTCGAATGATCAGGCGTTACTCGAGTCACTCTCAGATCGGCAGCCGACGAGCGTTTATCTAGCAGCTCTGTTATTTTTCAGCAGGGCTGAGCTGATGTCCAAATGTGAAAGATTTGAATTAGTCACTAATGCCACCATTGACAAAATATATAAACCCAACCCAGACCTTCAATTAGTCGATCGTATCCACCTGGAACACCTCAATAGAGTCAATTCAGCCGCCCTCAGTAGTGATGGCCGCTACCTGGTCACGGCCAATGGCGACAATACGGCAAAAATCTACGGCCACAAGCCTGATGGATCATGGGAAATAAAAACAACCATTCCTCATGAAGGATGGGTCAAATCAGCGAATTTCAGCCCCGATAGTCACCATGCAGTGAGCTTCAGTGGTGATGGCACAGCGAAGATTTATGCTCTGGGATGCAATGAATCATGGGAACCAAAAGCCACCATTACTCATTATGATCTCATCAGATCAGCCACCTTCAGCAACGATGGTCGACATATCGTGACCACCAGTTTGGATAACACAGTTAAAATCAGTAGCCAAAAAGATGATGGATCATGGGTGTTATCAGTCATCTTTTCCCATCATTGTGATATCTATTCAGCCACTTTCAGCACCGATGGCTGCTACGCGTTAATCGCCTGTCAGGATAGGACAGTGAAAATCCATCGCCAGAAGGACAATCCATCATGGGAAGTAAAAGATGTCATTCAACATGGTGGCAGTGTCATCTCAGCCACCTTCAGCGCCGATGGTGACTGTGTAGCCACTGCCAGTATTGTCGATTGCAAGGCGATCATTTACAGCAAGAAGACTGATGGATCATGGGCAGAAAATGCCGTCATTCGACACAGGGGACCTGTCAAGTCGGCCAACTTCAGCCCCGATGGCCGACATCTGGTGACTGCCAGCTATGATCACACAGTAAAAATTTACGACAGAAAAGCCAATGGCTTATGGGAAGAAAAAGCTACCTTTTCCCATAGGAGTCTGGTCATATCAGCCACCTTCAGCCCTGATGGCCGCCATCTGGTGACTGCCAGCTATGACAAAACGGCGAAAATCATTGGTCAGCAGGATGATGGGTCATGGTCAGAAAAAGCCGCCATTGTCCATGATGACTGGCTCTCATCGGCCAACTTTAGCGCCGACGGCAGCCAGGTAATCACATCCAGTGAGGACGGCACGGTGAGAATCACTGAACTGCAAAGGAATCATTTATTGTCTGCTGTCACTGAGTGACGCTATCTCAGTAACACCATCCTGCATCCACCAAAAGTCATTTTGTTAGTTTCACTGACCAGCCCGTCTTGAACTTTCATTCTGGAACTGTCTCTAACTAAATAACTTTTTAACCGCCCTGGCGATCGAGAATAAACACCCGCTTTACAGGGTCAAGATATGCATGAAATAAATAATAATTCCGTTATTGAACCACCATCAGTGCAAGCTCTATCGCTAACACCAACGGGTAACCACGAGGGCAGGTCCATCACTGAAGCTGACGAGCAAGAAAAGCAAAAACTTTCATTGCAAGATTTAGACTCAGATACACTTTCCATGATTTTTTGCCATTTGAAACTTCGGGATATTCGCAGTTTACAAAAGGTATGTACTCGTCTTCGCGACACAATCAAGGAAAATAACGCTCTGGAAAAAGCCTGGTATCGCCAGTTTTCTTCAGCACAACAGAATCAACTGAGGATGACCATCAGCGCAAAAGATAAGAATCAACGCCGTGAGTGGCTTGAGTCGTTTTCAAATAATAAGGCGTTAGTCGAGTCACTCCTGGATCTCCAGCCGACGAATATTTATTTACCTGCACTATTATTTTTCGCCCGGACTGAGCTGATGTCTAAATGTAAAACCTTTGAATTAGTCACTAAAGCCACCATTGACAAAACTCATGAAATCAACCCAGCCATCAGCCTACAAAACCCCAACGCTAACGCAAGTCTCAACAAGGTCAAATCAGCGGCCCTCAGTGCCGATGGCTGCTATCTGGCAACCACCAATGGCGACCATAGGGCAAAAATCTACCGCCAAAATCCTGATAAAACATGGGAACTAGAAACCTCTTTTCCTCATGAAAGCAATTTCCAACCAGCCATTTTCAGCCCCAATAGTCACCATTTAGTCACCGTCAATCGTCATTGTGCAGCGAAGATATATGATCTGGGATGTGATCAATCATGGGAACCAAAAACCACCATTGTTCATAATGGGTACATCAGGTCAGCCACCTTCAGCACCGATAGCCAACATCTGGTCACCTCCAGTCTGGATGGTAAAGTGAAAATCCTTAGTAAGAAAGGTGAGGGATCATGGAAGTTATCAGCCAGCTTTTTTTATAAGAATGCTATCTATTCAGCCAATTTCAGCACCGATGGTTGTTATGTGGTAGCCGCCGGTAAGGATAAGACGTTGAAAATCATTGGCCAGAAGGACGCTGAATCATGGGAAGAAAAAGATGCCATTCCTCATGACGGTAGTATCATTTCAGCCACCTTTAGTGCCAATGGCGGCTCTGTGGTCATCGTCAGTCCGGATCGCAAAGCGGTAATCTATGAGAAAAAGGCCGACGGATCATGGGCAAAAAGCGGCATCATTCAACACGGTGATTTTATCAACTCGACCAGCTTCAGCCCCGATGGCCGCCATTTAGTCACTGCCAGCAATGATTGTAAAGTGAAAATTTACGGTAAAACAGCCAATGGCTTTTGGAAAGAAAAAGGCACCTTTTTCCATAAGGGTCGGGTCTTCTCGGCCACCTTCAGCCCTGATGGCCGTCATCTGGTGACTGCCAGCATGGACAATACGGCGAAAATCATTGGTCAGCAGGATGATGGCTCATGGTTAGAAAAAGCCACCATTGTCCATGAAGGCTGGCTCACATCGGCCACCTTTAGCGCCGACGGTAGCCAGGTGATCACATCCAGCGAGGATGGCATAGTAAAAATCACTGAACTACGGAGGAATCATTCATGGTCTGCTGTCACTGAGTGACACCATCCGGCACGCGACGAAAGTCATTTTGTTAGCTGTACTTACCAACCTGGTATGAACTTTCATTCCGGAACTGTCTCTGACTAACTAAATAATTTTCAAATCTTCCAGGTGATCGATAATAAACACCCGCTTTGCAGGATCCAGACATGCATGGAATCAATAATTCCGGTTTTGAACCACCACTGACGCGAGCCCGAGCCAGAGCGCTGGCACAGGCGGGTAACCATGCGGGCAGGTCCATCACTTTGGCTGACACGAAAGAAAAGCAAAAACTTTCATTGCAGGATTTAGCCTCAGATACACTTTCCATGATTTTTTGCCATTTGAAACTTCGGGATATTCGCAGTTTACAAAAGGTATCTACCCGCCTTCGCGACGTTATTGAGCAAGATAACGCTCTGGCAAAAGCCTGGTATCGCCAGTTTACTTCAGCACACCAGCAGCAACTCAGGATGGCCCTCAGTACAAAAAACAAAGATCAACTCCGTGCCTGGTTTGAGTCATTTACGAATAATAGAGCGTTAGTCGAATCTCTCACAGACCGTCGGTCGATGAGACTTTATTCACCTGGTCTGTTATTTTTCACCAAGGCTAAGCTGATGTCCGTATGTGATACCTTTGAATTAGTCACTAAAGCCACCCTTGACAAAACTTATAAAACCCACTCATCCAACAGCATTATCGATCCCATCCGAATTAGACGAAACAATAGAGTCCACTCGGCCGCACTCAGTGTCGATGGCCGCTTTCTGGTGACCACCAATGGCGACAATACGGTAAAAATCTACAGCCATAAGCCTGATGGAACATGGGAAAAAAAAACCATCATTCCCCATGTCAGAGAGATCAAATCAGCGATTTTCAGCTCTGATGGTCACCATCTGGTAACTGCCAGTTCGGGTGGCACGGTGACGATATACAATCTGAGGTGCGACGAAACATGGGAGCCAAACACCATCATTTCCCATAATGGTGACATCAAATCAGCCAACTTCAGCGCCAATAGTCGACATGTCGTGACCACCAGTTGGAATGGCACAGCGAAAATCCATAGCCGGAAGGACGATGGATCATGGGAGCTAACGGCCACCCTGCCCCATAAAACTGCTGGCGCTTCAGCCATTTTCAGCATCGATGGCTGCCATGTGTTAACCACCTCTGATAATACGGTGAAAATCCATAGCCAGAAGGACGATGGATCATGGGAAGAAAAAGATGCCATTCCTCATGTTGGTGATGTCCTGTCAGCCACCTTTAGCGCCGAGGGTCACTATTTGGTTGCCACTGGTCTGGAATGGAAGGCGAAAATCTATGGTCAGAAGGCCGATGGATCATGGAAAAAAAATACCACCATTCAACACTGGGGAATTGTCAGATCAGCCAGGTTCAGCAACGATGGCCGCCACCTGTTGATTACCGACAACGATAACAAAGTGAAAATTTACGGCAGAAAAGCCAACGGCTTGTGGAAAAAAAAAGCCACCTTTTTCTATGAGTCCTATGGGGATTGGACCTTATCAGCCACCTTTAGCCCTGAGGGCCGCCATATGCTGACTACTGCCTGCTATGACAACACTGTGAAAATTATTGGTCAGCAAGATGATGGGACATGGATAGAAAAAGCCACCATCACCCATGATGACTGGATCTCATCGGCCACCTTTAACGCTGATGGCAGTCAGGTGGTCACCTCCAGTCGGGACGGCATCGTAAAAATCACTGAACTGCGAAGGAAGCATTCATGGTCTGCTGTCACTGAGTGACACTATCTTGCAGGTACTGAAAGTCATTTTGTTAGTTTTACTAACCAACCTGTTATGAACTTTCATTCCGGAAATGTCTCTGACTAACTAAACAATTTTTAACCCTCCCTGATGATCGAGAATAAACACCAGCTTTGCAGGATCCAGACATGCATGGAATCAATAATTCCGGTTTTGAACCACCACTGACGCGAGCCCGAGCCAGAGCGCTGGCACAGGCGGGTAACCATGCGGGCAGGTCCATCACTCTGGCTGACACGAAAGAAAAGCAAAAACTTTCATTGCAGGATTTAGCCTCAGATACACTTTCCATGATTTTTTGCCATTTGAAACTTCGGGATATTCGCAGTTTACAAAAGGTATCTAGCCGCCTTCGCGACGTTATCAAGCAAGATAACGCTCTGGCAAAAGCCTGGTATCGCCAGTTTACTTCAGCACATCAGCAGCAACTCAGGATGGCCCTCAGTACAAAAAACAAGGATCAACTCCGTGCCTGGTTTGAGTCATTTACGAATAACAGAGCGTTAGTCGAGTCACTCACAGATCGCCAGCCGATGAGTGTTTATTCACCTGCTTTGTTATTTTTCACCAGGGCTGAGCTGATGTCTCAATGTGAAACCTTTGAATTAGTCAACATAGCCATCATTTACGAAACTTATAAAGCCAACTCAACCACCTCATTAAATGATCGCATCCGTATGATGTATGAAAATGAAGTCAACTCAGCGGCCCTCAGTGCTGATGGCCGCTATCTGGTTACCGCCAATGCAGACAGGACGGCAAAAATCTATGGCCACAAGCCTGATGGATCATGGGAAATAAAAACAACCATTCCTCATGAAGGATGTGTCAAATCAGCGATTTTCAGCCCCGATAGTCACCACGTAGTCACCGCCAGTGGAGATCACACTGCGAAAATCTATGATCGGGGGTGCAATGAATCATGGGAACCAAACACCACCATTTCCCATGGTAATTTCGTCATATCAGCCGCTTTCAGTTCCGATAGTCGACATGTGGTGACCGCCAGTCGTGATGGCACAACGAAAATCCATAGCCAGAAAGAGGATGAATCATGGGAATTAACGGCCACCCTTACCCTTCCCTATAACGATTCTGTCCATTCAGTCACTTTCAGCACCGATGTCTGCCATGTGGTGACCGTCTGTCAGCATAAGAAGGCGAAAATCCTTAGCCAGAAGGGCGATGGATCATGGGAAAAAAAAGGTGTCATTCCCCATGATAGAGCTGTCATGTCAGCCACCTTCAACGCCGATGGTAGCTATGTGGTCACCGCCAGTCTGGATGGCAAGGCGAAAATCTATGGCAAGAGGGCCGATGGATCCTGGGAAGAAAATACCATCATTGAACACAGGCTAATAGTCAACTCGGCCAGCTTCAGCCTCGATGGCCGCCACGTAGTCACTGCCAGCGATGATGGCACATTAAAAATCTACGGCCTGAAAGCCAATGGCTCATGGGCAGAAAAAACCACCTTTCTCCATACTGGTTTGGTCACATCGGCCACCTTCAGTCCTGATGGTCTCCATATAGTGACTACTGCCAGCTACAGGAAAACGGTGAAAATCATTGGTCAGCAGCATGATGGGACATGGTCAGAAAAAGCCACCATCGCCCATGATGACTGGATCTCATCGGCCACCTTTAACGCTGATGGCAGTCAGGTGGTCACCTCCAGTCGGGACGGCATCGTAAAAATCACTGAACTGCGAAGGAAGCATTCATGGTCTGCTGTCACTGAGTGACACTATCTTGCAGGTACTGAAAGTCATTTTGTTAGTTTTACTAACCAACCTGTTATGAACTTTCATTCCGGAAATATCTCTGACTAACTAAACAATTTTTAACCCTCCCCGGTGATCGAGAATAAACACCCGCTTTGCAGGATCCAGACATGCATGGAATCAATAGTTCCGGTTATGAACCACCACTGACGCGAGCCCGAGCCAGAGCGCTGGCACAGGCGGGTAACCATGCGGGCAGGTCCATCACTCTGGCTGACACGAAAGAAAAGCAAAAACTTTCATTGCAGGATTTAGCCTCAGATACACTTTCCATGATTTTTTGCCATTTGAAACTTCGGGATATTCGCAGTTTACAAAAGGTATCTACCCGCCTTCGCGACGTTATCAAGCAAGATAACACTCTGGCAAAAGCCTGGTATCGCCAGTTTACTTCAGCACACCAGCAGCAACTCAGGATGGCCCTCAGTACAAAAAACAAGGATCAACTCCGTGCCTGGTTTGAGTCATTTACGAATAATAGAGCGTTAGTCGAGTCACTCACAGATCGCCAGCCGATGAGTGTTTATTCACCTGCTTTGTTATTTTTCACCAGGGCTGAGCTGATGTCTAAATGTGAAACCTTTGAATTAGTCACCAAAGCCACCATTGACAAAACTTACAAAGCCAACTCAGCCACCTCATTAAATGATCGCATCCGTATGGTGCATGAAAATGAAGTCGACTCAGCGGCCCTCAGTGCTGATGGCCGCTATCTGGTTACCACCAATGCAAACCTGAAGGCAAAAATCTATGGCCACAAGCCTGATGGATCATGGGAAATAAAAACAACCATTCCTCATGAAGGATGGGTCAGATCAGCGATTTTCAGCCTCGATAGTCACTACCTGGTCACCGCCAGTCATAACAGAGCGAAGGTATATGATCTGGAGTGTGATGAACCATGGGAACCAAAAACCACCATTATTCATGATGGATTCATCAGATCAGCCAACTTCAGCACCGATGGTCGACATCTGGTGACTGCCAGTTGGGATCAAACAGCGAAAATCCATAGCCAGAAAGATAATGGATCATGGGAATTAACGGCCACCCTTCCCCATAACGATCTTGTCGAGTCAGCCACTTTCAGCACCGATGGCTGCCATGTGGTGACCGTCTGTTGGGATAAGACGGCGAAAATCCATAGCCAGAGGGGCGATGGATCATGGCAAGAAAAAGGTGTCATTCCCCATGATAGAGGTGTCATTTCAGCCACCTTCAACGCCGATGGTAGCTATGTGGTCACTGCCAGTCTGGATGGCAAGGCGAAAATCTATGGCAAGAGCGCCGATGGATCCTGGGAAGAAAATACCATCATTGAACACAGGATAAGAGTCAACTCTGCCACCTTCAGCCTCGATGGCCGCCACGTAGTCACTGCCAGCAATGATGGCACATTAAAAATCTACGGCCTGAAAGCCAATGGCTCATGGGCAGAAAAAACCACCTTTCCCCATACTGGTTGGGACACATCAGCCACCTTCAGTCCTGATGGTCTTCATATAGTGACTACTGCCAGCCACAAGAAAACGGTGAAAATCATTGGTCAGCAGCATGATGGCTCATGGTCAGAAAAAGCCACCATCGCCCATGATGCCTGGATCTCATCGGCCACCTTTAACGCTGATGGCAGTCAGGTAGTCACCTCCAGTCGGGACGGTATAGTGAAAATCACTGAACTGCGAAGGAATCATTCATGGTCTGCTGTCAGTGAGTAACACCATCTTGAGTGTGCCGAAAGAAATTTTGTTAGTTGTACTTACCAACT
Source organism: Endozoicomonas sp. ALD068 (assembly GCF_049310145.1). NCBI lineage: Bacteria > Pseudomonadati > Pseudomonadota > Gammaproteobacteria > Oceanospirillales > Endozoicomonadaceae > Endozoicomonas > Endozoicomonas sp. ALD068. The sequence continues at coordinate 1,811,262 of NZ_JBLYNU010000004.1, read as the reverse complement.
TGTTATGAACTTTCATTCTGGAACTTTATCTGACTGACTGAATAATTTTTAAAGCTCCCTGGTGATCGAAAATAAACACCAACTTTGCAGGATTCAGACATGCATGGAATAAATAATAATTCCGTTATTGAACCACCACTAAAACAAGCTCAAGCTCTATCACTAACACCAACAGGTAACCTCGAGGGTAGGTCCATCACTGAAGCTGACAAGAAAGAAAAGCAAAAATTTTCATTGCAAGATTTAGCCTCAGATACACTTTCCATGATTTTTTGTCATTTGAAACTTCGGGATATTCGCAGTTTACAAAAGGTATGTACCCGCCTTCGCGACGTTATCAAGGAAGATAACACTCTGGCAAAAGCCTGGTATTGCCAGTTTTCTTCAGCACACCAGAATCAACTCACGATGACCCTCACTACAAAAACCGAGAATCAACTCCGTGCATGGTTTGAGCCGTTTTCCAATGATCAGGCGTTACTCGAGTCACTCACTGATCGCCAGCCGACGAGTGTTTATTCACCGGTATTATTTTTCACCAGGGCTAAACTGATGTCTCAATGTGAAACATTTGAATCAGTCACTAAAGCCACCATTGACAAAACTTATAATACCAACTCAGCGAACAGCATTGCTGAATACCTTCGTATATTAAACCGCAATCGAGTTAGCACGGCGGCCCTCAGTGCCGATGGCCGCTATCTGGTCACCGCCAATGGCGACAAAACGGCAAAAATCTACGGCCAAAAGGCTGATGGAACATGGGAAAAAAAAACCTCCCTGCCCCATAGCGGACTGGTCGAATCAGCGATTTTTAGTGCCTATGGACACCATGTAATCACCACCAGTGCGGGCTGCACGGCAGAGATATATGATCTGGGGTGCGATGAATCATGGAAACGAAAAATCATCATTCTCCATTATTATCAGATCCATTCAGCCGCCTTCAGCACCGATGGCCGACATGTATTGACCGGCAGTCTCGACGGAGAGGTGAAGATCCATAGCCACAAGCGCGATGGATCATGGAAATTAACAGCCATACTTTCCCTAGGATTTCGTCTCGAATCAGCAGCCCTCAGCAACGATGGCTGCCATCTGATAACCACCTGTTGGGATAATACCGCAAAAATCTATAGTCAGAGGGCTGATGAATCATGGGAAGAAAAGGATGCCATTCCCCATGATAGTTCTGTCATGTCAGCCGCCTTCAGCGCCGATGGTGGCTATGTGGTCACCACCAGTAAGGATTGCAAGGCGAGAATCTTCAGCAAGAAGGCCAATGGATCATGGGAAGAAAATAAAATCATTCAACACAGGAATCTGGTCAAATCGGCTAACTTCAGTCCTGATGGCCGACATCTAGCCACTGGCAGCAGCGATGGCACGAAAATCTACGGCCGAAAAGCTGATGGCTTTTGGGAAATAAAAGCCACCTTTTCCCATGGCAGGGCGGTCTCATCAGTCACCTTCAGTCCTGAAGGTCGCCATCTGCTGACTACTGCCTACTATGAGAAAACTGTGAAAATTATTGGTCAGCAGGATGATGGGACATGGTTAGAAAAAGCCACCATTGCCCATGATGACTTCGTCACATCGGCCACCTTTAGCGCTGATGGCAGTCAGGTGATCACCTCTTGTTCGGATGGCATAGTAAAAATCACTGAACTGCAAAGGAATCATTCATGGTCTGCTGTCACTGAGTGACACCATCTTGCAGGCACTGAACGTCATTTTGTTAGTTTTACTAACCAGCCTGTTATGAACTTTCATTCTGGAAATGCCTCTGACTAACTAAACAATTTTTAACCCTCGCCGGTGATCAAGAACAAACACCCGCTTTGCAGGATCCTGACATGCATGGAATCAATAATTCCGGTTTTGAACCACCACTGAAGCGAGCCCAGACCAGAGCACTGGCACTAACGGGTAACAATGCGGGCAGGTCCGTCTCTGTTGCTGAGAAGCAAGAAAAGCAAAAACTTTCATTGCAAGATTTAGCCTCAGGTACACTCTCCATGATTTTTTGCCATTTGAAACTTCGGGATATTCGCAGTTTACAAAAGGTATCTACCCGCCTTCGTGACGTTATCAAACAAGATAACGCTCTGGCAAAAGCCTGGTATCGCCAGTTTACTTCAGCACATCAGCAGCAACTAAGGATGACCATCAGTACAAAAAACAAGGATCAACTCCGCGCATGGTTAGAGTCATTTTCGAATAATAAAGCGTTAGCCGATTCACTCGCAGATCGTCGGCCGACGAGTGTTTATTTACCTGGTCTGTTATTTTTCACCAAGGCAAAGCTGATGTCTGAATGTGATACCTTTGAATTAGTTACTAAAGCCACCATTGACAAAACTTATAACACACACTTAACCAACAGCATTGACGATCTCGTCCGAATTAGACGCATCAATACAGTCCACTCGGCCGCACTGAGTGCCGATGGCCGCTATCTGGTGACCGCCAATGGAGACAATACGGCAAAAATCTACGGCCATAAGACTGATGGAACATGGGAAAAAAAAACCTCCATTCCCCATGACGGACGGGTCAAATCAGCGATTTTCAGTCCCGATGGTCATCATTTAGTCACCGCCAGTTCGGATCATGTGGCGAAGATATATGGTCTGAGTTGTGATGAATCATGGGAGCCAAACACTCTCATTCACCATCATGGTATCGTCAACTCAGCTAGCTTCAGCACCAATGGTCGACATGTCTTGACCGCCAGCTGGGATGGCACAGCGAAAATCCATAGCCGCAAGAACGATGGATCATGGGAGTTAGCGGCCACCCTTCCCAATCGGTCTTTTGTGCATTCAGCCATTTTCAGCATCGATGGCTGCCATGTATTAACCACCTCTGATAAAACGGTGGAAATCCATAGCCAGAAGTACGATGGATCATGGGAAGAAAAAGATATCATTCCCCATAATGGTTTTGTCATGTCAGCCACCTTCAGTGCCGATAATGGCTTTGCGGCCACTGCCGGTTTGGATGGCAAGGCGAAAATCTATGGCAAGAGGGCCGATGGGTCATGGGAAGAAAGTGCCTTCAATCAAGGGGAAGCTGTCAGCTCGATCACCTTCAGCCCCGACAGCCGACATCTGGTGACTGCCGGCAACGATTACAAAGTAAAAATTTACGGCAGAAAAGCCAATGGCTTGTGGCAAGAAAAAGCCACCTTTTCCCATACGAGTACCGTCATTTCAGCCACCTTCAGCCCTGATGGCCGCCATCTGGTGACTGCCAGCCGGGACAAAACGGCGAAAATCATTGGTCAGCAGGACGATGGCTCATGGTCAGAAAAAGCCACCATTGTTCATCATGACTGGCTCTCATCGGCCTCCTTTAATGCCGATGGCAGTCAGGTGATCAGCTCCAGTGAGGATGGCATAGTAAAAATCACTGAACTACGCAGGAATCATTTATTGTCTGCAGTCAGTGGGTGACACTATTCTGCATGGGCCGAAAGTCATTTTGTCAGTTTCACTAACCAACCTGTTATGAACTTTCATTCTGGAAATGTCTCTGACTAACTAAATAATTTTTAAACCTCCCTGATGATCGAGATTAAACACCCACTTTGTAGGATCCAGACATGCATGGAATCAATAATTCCGGTTTTGAACCTCCACTGACGCGAGCCAGAGCCAGAGCGCTGGCACTAACGGCTGACCATCAGGGTAGGTCCATCACAGTAGCTGACAAGAAAGAAAAGCAAAAACTTTCATTACAGGATTTGGCCTCAGATACACTTTCCATGATTTTTTGCCATTTGAAACTTCGGGATATTCGCAGTTTACAAAAGGTATCTACCCGTCTTCGCGACGTTATCAAGCAAGATAACGCTCTGGCAAAAGCCTGGTATCGCCAGTTTACTTCAGCACATCAGCAGCAACTAAGGATGACCCTCAGTACAAAAAACAAGGATCAACTCCGTGCATGGTTTGAGTCATTTTCGAATAATAAAGCGTTAGCCGATTCACTCGCAGATCGCCGACCGACGAGTGTTTATTTACCTGGTCTGTTATTTTTCACCAAGGCTAAGCTGATGTCTGAATGTGATACCTTTGAATTGGTTACTAAAGCCAACATTGACGATCTCATCCGAATGGGAAGCATCAATGTAGTCTACTCGGCCGCACTCAGTGCCGATGGCCGCTATCTGGTGACCGCCAATGGAGACAATACGGCAAAAATCTACGGCCATAAGCCTGATGGAACATGGGAAAAAAATACCACCATTGCCCATGAAGGACGGGTCAGATCAGCGATTTTCAGCCCCGATGGTCATCATGCAGTCACCGCCAGTTCGGATGGTACGGCGAAGATATATGATCTGAGTTGTGATGAATCATGGGAGCCAAACACCCTCATTCACCATAATGGTATCGTCAAATCAGCCAGCTTTAGCAGCAATGGTCGAAATATCCTGACCGCCAGTTGGGATTATACAGCGAAAATCCATAGTCGAAAGAACGATGGATCATGGGAGCTAACGGCCACCCTTCCCAATGAGACTTTTTTCTATGATGCCATTTTCAGCATCGATGGCTGCCATGTATTAACCGCCTCTGATAACACGGTGACAATCCATAGCCAGAAGTACGATGGATCATGGGAAGAAAAAGATACCATTACCCATGTTAGTAACGTCTTGTCAGCCATCTTCAGAGCCGACACTGGCAATGTGATCGCCAACACTCCTGATCGGAAGGCGAAAATCTATGGCAAGGAGGCCGATGGATCATGGAAAAAAAATACCACCATTCAACACTGGGTCAAATCCGCCAGATTCAGCACCGATAACCACCATCTGGTGACTGTCGGCTACGATCACAGAGTAAAAATTTACCGCAGAAAAGCCAATGGCTCGTGGAAAGTAAAAACCACCTTTTCCCATAAGAGTCACGTCATATCAGCCAACTTCAGCCCTGATGGCCGCCATCTGGTGACTGCCAGCCTTGATAAAACGGCAAAAATCATTGGTCAGCAAGATGATGGGTCCTGGTCAGAAAAAGCCACCATTGTTCATGATGACTGGCTCTCATCGGCCACCTTTAGCGCTGATGGCAGCCAGGTGATCACCTCCAGCGAGTATGGCATGGTAAAAATCACTGAACTGCGGAGACATCATTTTTTGTCTGCTGTCACTGGATAACATCACCCTGTAGGTGCTGAAAGAAACTTTATCCGTTGCGCTAAACAAGATGTTATGAACTTTCATGCTAAAACCCATTCTGATTTACAGAATCAATGTTTACTGTCTTTGCTAACCGGAAATAAACGCTAACTTTGGAGGAGCCAGACATGGACGGAATTAATAATAACTCCAGCATTTCAGGTTCATACTCGCCACCACCAAAGCGAGCTCGCCGGGGAAGTGTATCATCTTCTGTTAGTAAGGGTAGAACCTCCGATGTCACTGAAAAAACAGCATTGAATGCTTTAATCAACATTAGTGCTTTCAGCGACAGTGCATTCAAACTGGAACAAGCGCAAGTTACTGACGAGAATTGTTCAGTCTGTTATGGGTCACACACGGCAAGTATAATGAAAACGCCATGTAAACACCTTTTTCACGTGCATTGTTTGTATCAGTGGCTGCAAACCAGACTGCGAAACAGGACAGTTAAAACCTGCCCTGTTTGTCGCGCAGAATTGATTAGCTTAAGGAACAAACTTAAAGACTTAAATGGGCTATTGGATAAATACGACGGTTGTTACTCATTAGATATTGCTGCCAGAGCAGTGAACGAATGGAATAAAGCAGAAGCATGTCATGGAGTCTTATATCATTTTGTCCAACTTTGCAGACATAACAGCCAGGCATCGGATGATTTACAGTATGTAAGTATCCTGCGAAAAATAATTCATCCGGTTATAAAAGCTGAGATTATCCATAAATATAAGATCAACTCCGCCGTCTTCAGCAGCAATGGCCACCTGGTAATAACCGCCAGTGACGATGGAACGGCAAAAATCTATGGCTACCAGGCGGATGGATCATGGCAAGAAGAAGTCACTATCAGCCACTATGGTCCGATCAAATCAGCCTCCTTCAGTCAGGATGGACGACATGTGGTCACTGTCGGCAGGCATCACAGGGCGAAAATTACTGGCCAAAAGGACGATGGAACCTGGGAAACAGAAGCCACTATTCACCATAGTGGTTCGATCGAATCAGCCTCCTTCAGTGCCGATGGCAACCATGTACTGACTGTATCTAATGGGCAAAGGGAGAGAGTCGTTGAAATTAATGCCGATGGTCAGCTTTTTGTAACTATAAAAAACAAAAATCGGGTGACAGTAGCTGGCAAGCGAGCCGATCAAGTCTGGAAAGAAAAAGCCATCATTGTCCATGACAACACTGTCAACTCAGCCATCTTCAGTGCAGATAGCCTCCATCTGGTGACCGCCAGTGAGGATCATACTGCGAAAATCTTTGCTCAGAAAAACGATGGATCATGGCAAGAAGAAATGACCATTCGCCATAATACTCCGGTCAAATCAGCTAGCTTCAGTGCTGATGGCAGCCATATTGTGACTGTCGGTAAGGATAACGAGGTAAAAATCACTGGCCAGTGGAGCGATGGTTTATGGAAAGAAAGTGTCATCATTACCCATGATAAGACGGTCAATTCAGCCAGCTTCAGTGCCGATAGCCACCATCTGGTGACCGCCAGTGATGATAGAAAGGCGAAAATCTATGGTCTGAAAGATGATGGCTCATGGAAAGAAGATGCCACCATTCACCATAAAGGTATGATTAACTCAGCCACCTTCAGCGCCAATAGCCGTTATGTAATAACCGCCAGTGAAGATGGTAAAGCAAAAATCTATAGCCTGACGGATGATGGATTATGGGAAGAAGAAACCATCATCCGCCATTATGACCCAGTGATATCAGCCACCTTCAGCCCCGATAGCCGCTTTGTGTTAACCGCTGGTGTAGATAGAAGGGCGAAAATCTATAGCCGTAGGGGCGATGCAACATGGAAACATGAAGTCACCATCCGACATGGTGGTCCGATAAAACCAGCCTCCTTCAGCAACGATAGTCGCTTTGTGGTGACCGCCGGCAGAGGTCCCATGGCGATGGGTGGTCACAAGGCAACAATCACTGAGTTATGGAAGGAAGACTGATTGAATAGAAAGCTCATCCGAAAAACCCGTTGTAAATACTTAACTGGCCAGATAGACAAGTATTTTTCTGGCAAAGAAGTTGATTCAGCGAAAAGCACTCTGGCACAAGACAATTAACCGTTTAGCGATTCAGAAATTTTTGGCTATTCTCTGTTTCTACAACAAATAATGAAATCAACCAATGATGTTCCTTTATTTTTCCAGAACAGAAAGTCAAAACGGATTGTCCTGCCGTTTGCTATCAGGCGAAAAGAATGGAATTGATATTATTGACACAGCCTTTTTTGAGGGATTCGAATGCAAATTTGTCGTTTATTCATAGCATTTGTTGTTTCTCTGATAACTATCGTAGTTGTGCCATCAGTCTATTCTTCAACCATCATCGACCGACATAATCCCGATGGACAAAGAGTTCAGATTGAAATCAGCGACGATACAGATCCCCGGGATGTGAGTCATTGGCAAGTGAGTTTGCTGCTTTCGGAAAGCTTCAATGACCGAAACAGCATTCTTTGCTTTAAGGCACCTGTGGTACCAACTGATTTGAACAGTATCGCAATATGGGTCACGAACGACTTGAGTGACTATTGCTATAAGCTAGTGCTTCCAAATGAGAAGCAAACACCCGTCTTCCGGCCTCTCTCACAAGGTGCCTCTGAGAATAGCGCACTGGTTCGCTTGAAATCCACGACGGCGGACAGACCAGAGCTTATTTCTGTAACCACCGATCAACCGCTGAACGACAAAACCCAGGCTAGCCCGCTGACCCTTCTGCTCTATCCCGACAACCTGCCCGACATTGGGCTGAAAATCGGGCAAACCCGAAATAACACAATCACATTGAAAGGAGCCGGGTTCGCTGGCAACACCGATTTTACCGGTGGCGGTAATGGAGGCTTTTTCTATTCGCCTCCCTCTCCGGGAGGCGGAGGGGGAAGACCATCGGGATTCTTCGAAATTGACCTGGTTATCCTGAAACCCGTCATCAACTGGCTGATGTCCATAGGCAAGGATTCTGTCTCGTTTGCGGAACAGCGATCCCCGGCGCGTCTGAAAATGACACGCGTCAATGCCGACGGCTCTTCCAGTGAGGCCGTTATACCCGTTGGTTGGCTTAACTTCCTGAATATAGAACAACTGACCGATGTTAATTTCTGGAACACCCTCTTCCAGCGTGCCGCCACTACTTGCCCAGCCAGCGAGAGCCTTCAGTGGCAGCTTGACTGTCTAAAACTATTTCTTGAGTACACTGCCTTGAAGACAGATCATGCTGATGTATTAAAGGCAGGTAATGGGGATGGGGAGTCATCGGATAAGGTACAAGATAAATCACTAAAGAACGAAAATAACGACCATCAAAAAGAAAAAAAAGGTGCCCCTGAAGATCAGGAGCGCAATTCACAGCGAGAAGACAATGATAGCAGTGGAGATGGTAATAACAGAAAAGACGACAATGGAAAAGAAAGTGAAAAAAACAGCAGGACTCAAGACCTTCAGGTACTGGCGAAGCAACTTGTAGCCATCATTGAAAGCGACGATCCCGATGCCGTTTTTAAGCTGAGGCAAATACTGGTTGAGCTGAACATGCCTCTGCGTTTGCAGGTTTTGGAAACAAAAAGCACAAACACCGAGGGCATTAGTCTCACGCCCCTTGAGGCGATATTGAAGCTGCAGCGTTCCTTCTACGAAAACTCAACGCGCAACCGTTTTATCGAACAGCTGATAGAAGCCACCAGTGATAAAACACGGACTTTGGATGATGTTAACATTCCGTCTGAACTCCAGCCGATAATTCCACCTGACCGGACTCTGTCCGAAGCTGGAAACAAGAACCTGATCATTTTGTATAAAATTGTTCGGGATATAATCCACAGGGTCAACCAATCCAGCCAACAGCCACCTATAGGACAATTTGAAAAATGTTGCTTTGCAGAGTACTTCGTTCAATTGTTCCTGCTCCGTTCCAACCCACTTGAACTTATTCTTTATCCGTTAGGACAAATATCAGATCCGGAAGTAAGGCTAGATATTCTTATTGGCGCACAGTCATTTACACTTTCCACCTCTTTTTTATATACCGTTACACAATTCCCTCAACACCCATCGTTTCATGAATTAAAACATTTCTTAAATCGACTGTTGATTCAGTTAAAAACTTACACTTTACCACAGCAGCCTCCACTGCAAGGGGCTGCAATCATTAGTAGAGACAGCACTTCTAACAGAACAATAGCCTCTGGCTTTGCCGACAACTCCCTTCTCACTCGGCAACCTTATTCCCAACCATCCCTGCCTGCACCGATGAAGTATACCCACGGACTACTTTCAGATACCCCAGCGATTACTCCGGGAAATCCATCTAATGCAGGCGACAGCCCCAACAATCAAGAATTTCAAACTATCAATTGTGGTTTAGAAAAGCTGGAAACTGTTTTAAATGAGTACAGCAGGCTAAGAATCGAAGTTGAGCTGAAAAGAGGAGCTCAGGAAAAACAAGAAAATAAAAGACAACAGATTGAAGAGTTAACTGAAAAAGTTAAAGGGCTAAGCAAAGAGAATCGAGAGTTAAGAATGGAGGCTGAAGGGTTAAGAAGGCAGAATCAAGCGTTAAATACAGATAACCAGGGATTACGGAGCTGCGTGAGCTACCTGCAGGCTGAAAACGAATGCTTTAGTAAACAACTTGAAAAGGCGCAGTATGTGCTCAGAGAGCTACGAGAATCATTAAACGCTATGCCCCATTGGGCGCAAGAACCTATGACAGCCGCCAGCCCGCCGATGGGAAGCAATGGTGCCGGGCATAGTGGTTCTTACCAGCAGTCGGGCACTCACAATGAGCTTGCAACCCCTTCGTATGAGGCGACAAACTCATCCAATGAGCATTCAGAGCTACCATCAGTAGACGATATGCCCCATGGAGAGCAGCAACCGATTTCAACGACCAGCCCGTCGAAGGCACAGTCGACGACATCTGTACAAAAAAAACCAATGTCGCTCTGTTTTCATTACTACAGACTCTGCCTTCTGAAATTTGACTGCTGCAGATTCTATTTCCCCTGCCATAGATGTCATAACGAAAGTGATCTATGCGAGGTTACGAATAAACTGCCGTTTGATGCAAAACAGTTTCAATGTTCTCTCTGCAAATATGAGGGGGACATTACAGAAAACTCCCAGAAATGCCCTGGCTGCCACCAGCAAATGTCGGAATATTTCTGTGCACGTTGCAAACTCTTTACCTCTAGCGAAAGATCCATGTTCCACTGCGATAAATGTGATGCTTGCCATAGGAGCAAGGATAAACTCTTTCACTGTGATGTTTGCAACCTTTGCCTTGATATAAATTTACAAAGCACGCACAAATGCCGGCAAATCTCAGGGCGCGAAACCTGCTGCATCTGTCTGGAAGAGGTCCCCGGCAGCCGTTTTGTCCTTCCCTGCTCCCACCAGGTCCACGGGGAGTGCGGCCTTGCGATGGTTCAAAACAGGTTAAAACACTGCCCTGTTTGCAGGCATCCCCTATACCCGTAAGAAGGTGAACATGAACATAATAATTGCCCGACGGTGTGCATTTATTGAAAGCGGTTTAACACGCCTTTTCTTTCCCATAATCCCTGGGTGATCTGCATTGATCCTGGTCAGTGAGATGCAGAGTTGTGAGACTCTGCCCTATCCCAATTATATTGTTTCTCCTGTCATGCGGGTTTCTTTGAGCTTTCTACTTACATATAGAATGGCTGTTATTCCAAGAAGAGTGCCAACAACACCAGCTCCAATGCCAACAGTAATGTCAAAAATACAAATAACATCCTTCCAATTATCTTTTTGAGACTTTTTTAAACTGGTATTATCTACGATAAAATCAAGATATTTTGATAGGGTTTCGAAGATAATTACGCCACCAGCCACGCCAGCGCTTGCGTCAAGTAATCCTAATAAATATGCAGTACCGTTCATGCTGTAGAATAGGGGGCCTCCGGAATTGCCATTTTCTGCATAACCAGCATAATTTAACTCATAAACTGAATTCTTAACTGATAACCATGTAAGAATCACTTTCTTCAAGGCATCGTGATCTGAATAAGCAGCAGCGTAAATGGGATTGATTTTATATAAATCATTTATTAAATATGTTTTATTATCGATTAAGGGTAGCTTTATACCTTTCTCATCCAGAAAAATTTTTTGATCTAGCTCAACTATCGCAAAGTCATAATTATAAATAATTCGTGAAGAATCAAATTTCGAGTACAATATATATCTGCTTGCTTTAACCGAAAATGGAGTCAAAGCATTTTTAAAATGAGCCTTAAGGCAGTCAGCATCTGGAAAAGAATCTAACGCATGAGCAACCGTTACTATATGTCTGTCTGATATCAATACTCCAGTAAAAGTGCCACCGGTATTTGTCATTTTAACAACCCAAGGTAGCAAGCCAGGTGCAACAACTTGAGTGGGTTCTGTGTATCGCTTTTGTCTATCTAATGCAAAAATGCAACTGGAGTAGACAATTAGAAAAACCAGCCCAAAATAGTGCATAACGACCTCACCTCAACCTTTCATACTATAAATTCAAAAAGGTAGTCTATAAACGCGACATAAATCGGGTTTTCGAAGGTCTCCAGGAGGCTGTCGGACTTTAGCGTCCGTCTGGATATGCTGGCGTATCCATTGATCCAGTCGTGGTATAGGTAGAATTTTCCCGTAAGTTACACATTGGTGGTCGTGTATGACTTTTAGTCGCCTGCCAGCGCTCGGCTGAAGCAGGCGGTTATGTTCCTTGAAACATCAATTATCGATAACGGAAATAAAGGTGCATAAGCCAATGATATGTTTGCCAAAAATAGTTTAGCGATGTTCTTATTAAAGTTCGGGTATGAGTAAGTAATCTATCATCAATATTGTGTTCATCATCCGGTCTTATTGCTTGTGCTTGCACAATTACATCTTGATCAGCATTCAACATTTGAATTTGGCCTTCCCGTAGCTCCAGAAAAATAACTTGAGGATTTATAACTGTAGTCCTGCGTGCATTTAATAGTGAACGATGATGAGCAATGGCATTTCTACAAATCGTATTAGTGACAGACGCACCTATAGAACCAACTATTAATGGTCGCTGTAAGTAAGAAGGGCATAGATTTACAAAAAACATCATGTGTGCAAAAGTGGCCGAGCCGGCACCTTGCAGTATTGGACTTAACGTGCCACTGATTCCATTATATCTGCAATAAGCTATCATTCCGGCAAAACAGACACTGGCTGAAAAAATAGTCACTCCATTTGGATAGCGTACCATCAGTCTTCTTATTGCTTGCGGTATCCATTCACCTGGAAAGAGATTGGCTCCCCGATTGATGCTATAGGGGATAAGCATCCCAGCATTTCGCATCTGCTCAAGTTGTTGTGAAAGCTGCTGAAGGAGTTCTTCATCTTCGGCATGCACATAAAATGTTTGTTGACCAATTTTCACCCAGCGTTTCTGCCAGTGACATGGGTCACGATCATCACCGCCGCTTGCTCCTCCTGATGAGGATATCGTGGGTGGGGGAGGCATCAGATCTGACCCCGCCATAGAGCTGGGACATACATCTAAAAATATGAATGTTAGCGTAACTAATACTCTAAAGCGGTAGAATAATATTTTGGCTTCATAAATAAATGACATATAGGTAACCCCTACGTCAGGATAGATATCGCCTCTTTTGATACATGACTTTCAATAAGTGAGAGCAGATAAAAAGAGACTGTTTTGGCTCGCTGCTGCAAAAAATGGAAGAACCCATTTTCCAGAAGGTGATGCTAGCAGCCTGTCGGACTTAAGCGTCCGTAGCGAGGATTGCAAGAAATTGAGGATAAAAATCTCTGTTTCTGAGGAGAATAGCGAGCTATTTGACGAAGAAACAGAGATTTTTAGACCAATTTATTGCAACCGCAGTAGGACAGTCTTAAGTCCGACAGGCTGCCAGGAGCCTGACCGAGAATAGCGCCCGTCTAGGCGACCCCGTAGCGAGGACGGCAGAAAATTGAGGATGAAAATTCGGTTTTGTGAGGAGAATAGCGAGCTATTTGACGAACAAAAGCGGATTTTCAGACCAATTTGCTGCCGCCGCACGACTGCATGGATGCAGGAGCTAGAGCAACGCAGGAGCAGTTGCCGACGACTGCATGGATGCAGGAGCTAGAGCAACGCAGGAGCAGTTGCCGCATAGGGCAGACTATTCTCGGTCAGGCTCCTAGCCAGTAATGTTTTCGTGGCTCAGCTTAAAAAAGAGAAACCGGCATTACTGATGCAGCTCTGTATACTTGACGCAAACAGACAAAAGTGCAAGGTATACTCGTGCCCGGTGATGGTAAGAATCCATCGGCTCTGTTAGTTCTGACAAACAAGGCAAAGGGAACTTGTACTGTGAAGGCCCACGCCAGGCTCAACCTGTCGATACACAGGGTTCAGCGCTGGCAAAAAATGAAGAACAGGTACGGGAAGATAAACGTCAAAGGGAAGGTAACCTGTCCTGTCGTCACAGAAACACTGGAGAACTTGAGGATAGCTTAAAATTAAACCTCTACATATCAGTGCCTTATTTTTTTTCAGCTCATAATGAACTTATTGGCACGGCATTTGGTCTAACCATTCAGTACATCTGAAACAATCAATGAGCAAGCCATCAACTTTCAGGGAGCGCAATATGAGAGATGAGATTTTAGAACGTATTAAAGACCACAACGTCATTATTCACTATGCCATTGAATCCGGGAGCTGCGCCTGGGGAGTAGCGAAACGAAAACCATTCAGGCTATGCTGGGACTGAATGAATTCATGGAGTCACAACTCTCTGCGCTGGAAGCCTTCAAGGGCAGCCAGCAAACGACTGTGGGATCATTTGAGACCATCAATCACCTGCTCCATAAAATTTTGGACCATACCGCTGAAAAAAATAAGAGAGGTGCAACATCATGCCAGTGATTACTTTGCTAGAGGGTACCGATAGCCAAAAGCCAGTTAAGATTTGGACGGATGAGGTCAGCCCACAGGCACTTGAACAGATGCGTAAAGTCGCCAGCCTGCCCTTTATTCACAAACATGTGGCTGGCATGCCTGATATCCATCTGGGCAAAGGTGCAACAATAGGATCGGTTATTGCTACCACAGAAGCCATTATTCCTGCCGCAGTTGGCGTCGATATAGGCTGTGGCATGAATGCGGTTCAGTTATCGCTGAAAGCCTCTGATCTGCCGGACAACCTTCTGGCCATCCGGCATGATATTGAAAAGGCTATTCCCCTTGGAGCCGGCGGACAGCATAAAGAAGCGCAAATAGCCGGAGATTCATCTGTTGCTCATGGCTTGCAACGTATTCTGGAAAAGCATCCGGATATTGTTCGTAGAGGCAATCGGGACAAGTTTGTTCGTCAGATGGGCAGTCTGGGTTCTGGCAATCACTTTATTGAACTGTGCCTGGATGAACACGACAACGTATGGGTAATGTTGCATTCCGGAAGCCGGGGTATCGGTAACCAGATAGGTCAGTACTTTATTCATCTGGCTCGAAAAGACATGGAAAGGCAGCAGATTCATCTGCCCGACAGAGACCTCGGCTACCTGAAGGAAGGCTCGGACCACTTTGATGATTACGTTGAAGCCGTGGCATGGGCACAAAACTACGCCCTGCTGAACCGGGAACACATGATGAACAGTATTCTCAACGTATTGCACCAGCATCTGAAACCGTTCACCGTCATCAATGAAGCTATTAACTGCCACCACAACTTTGTTGAGCAGGAGCTACATGATGGCCAGCAAGTCTGGGTAACTCGTAAAGGAGCCATCCGGGCCAGAAACAACGAACTGGGCATTATACCCGGCTCTATGGGAGCCAGGTCTTACATTATCCGTGGCAGAGGCAATCCCGAAGCATTTTGCAGCTGCGCTCACGGAGCTGGACGGAGCATGTCCCGTACCGCTGCCAAAAAAACCTTCTCTGTTCGTGATCTTGAAGATCAGACACAGGGCATAGAGTGCAGAAAGGACAAAGGCGTACTGGATGAAATTCCCGCCGCTTACAAAAATATCGATAAGGTCATGAGCCTGCAGAACGATCTGGTTGAGGTCGTGTGCACACTGCGACAGATCGTTAATGTGAAAGGCTAGTGCAGCTAAGCTCTGATATCCATACACCCCTCGTTCCCACGCAACAGAGGGTGTCGCAAAACCCGTTCCCCTCCCGTCATTTCCGGCCTCACTCCCGTCATTCCCGCGAAGGCGGGAATCCACACAGACTCATCACCAGAACCATACTGCCCGGTGTCCCCCTGGCCTTTTCATCCGCGAGAAGGCAGAGACCCGCTGTTGGCGCTGGATTCCCGCCTTCGCGGGAATGACGACCTCAGAGTATCGGAACGAGTGGCCTGTATGGATATCAAGGCTTGGCTGCACTAGGAAAAAAGAGAAGTAGCAATGGTCTGGAGTTACCGAGTGATTGAAACCTGAAACCATGAATCCAGGTTTGCAGTGCGCAACGTGTATTACCAGAATGAATGCAACATTCAAGGCCGGAATGGAAAGATACCAACAACATTCAGGAGACCGAACAATGAAAAAGCAAAAAAACGCTCGTAAGCACTCGCCTTCGGCGGTGCTGAAACTGATGCAAGGCCCTATGTTTCGCCAACGTCGGGAAGAGCTGAAAAACCGCTAAGTACTCAGCCATACGGAATCGAATATTTCTGGCTTATTGGGCAGGTGCTCTGCAAGGCGCAACGACGGGAACATAGCAAGCTATGTGACCAGAGTTGCAACGCATCACGACTGCATGGATGCAGGAGCTAGAGCAACGCAGGAGCAGTTGCCGCGAGTGCCTGAACAATAAGTCAGAAAATATGATTTCGTATGGTTGAGTACTTATAACCGTAAAGATAAACATCGTGGTCGCAGCGATATCAGGCTGCATCAGAAAGCATTGAATAAAACAGTGTTTTCTTGTGCGGCTTGTTAAACTTTTTTTGCTTTAGTGTTGACAGGGTGATTGCCCGAGGGCATAGACCGCACGTAATCTTCCTGTTCCCTGGTTTCTATGGCTCCGATCCTGGCCTTTCGTACATTTGAAATAGCCTCATCAGATGATGCACCATAGGCCATTAGCAGTCTGGCAACCAACAGTCCGGTGCGCCCAAGCCCTCCACGACAATGAACCAATACTTTCTTCCCCTGGTCCAGGCAACGATAAATCGTATTAACAGACTGCTGCCAATGCTGTTCAAATCGGGCATCAGGAATGGAGAAATCTTTTATCGGCAAATGCAGCCACTGCATACCTGCTTTGTTAACCTCATCTTCAAGCTCACCGATACCCAGCATGTGGAACTCATGTTCTTCAATCAGAGAGATCACCAGCACTGCGCCCCATTTTTTTATAGTGGTAATGTCTGTAGCCAGATCCCGGTTCCAGTCCTCTCCAAACATTGACTGCCCCTTCTTACCGGGTGCAACGGCCATGCCCAGAATTCCACCTCCGGGAATAGAAACGCTATCAATGACTAAAGGATTTGATTGTGATGCTCGCATTTAAATGATTCCCGGACTTTATTCTGAGTTAATAATCGATATTCCCATAGTTTCTGACGGGATCTTTTAGTATATCCGAACAATCCGTTTTTGCAGATTTACGGAATTAGTTGTGACTGATGTTGTGTTCAGTAGTTTTGATTGACCCTGTAATCTTGTTGTTTGAGCCAATTAATACTACTATTTAGCTCATAATTTGAGTCGATTAAGATTCACAACCGGCTCACTATCTTGGGTAAACCCGTAAATGACCGATTATTCACCAACGCTGTGGATCTGGCAAAACAAAGACTGGCCCCAGTTTTGCTGGCAAGAAGAGGCTGTGTTACCTCTACTCAGAGAAGTTCGCTTCAGCCTGGGAGTCCTGTTAGGAAAAGCCAGCACTACCCAGAGTGATAAAGCAGAAGCCTCTGCACTGGACACCCTGCTGGAAAACATCATCACCTCTTCTGCCATCGAAGGTGAACGCCTTAATGCCCAGTCTGTCCGGTCATCACTGGCGAAACGCCTGAATCTCAAAGGTACTGATGACACTGCCTACCCGACTTCCGAGCGAACCGAAGGGTTGGCAGAAATGATGCTGGATGCAATCACTAACCTGGATGACCCTCTGAGTCTGGATCGTCTTTTCCAATGGCACCGCTGGCTGTTTCCCAATACAGAGTTTACCTTTCATAAGGTTCAGGCAGGTCAGTTAAGGGGCGATGAACCCATGCAGGTGGTGTCCGGACGTATTGATCGGCCCACCGTTCATTTTGAAGCACCGCCAAGAAGTGTATTGGTGTCAGAGCTGGAGCGATTCTTTGACTGGTTTAACCAGAGCAGAAACGATCCAAAGTGTGATCCCCTGCTTCGTGCTGCCATCAGTCATTTCTGGTTTGTGACACTGCATCCTTTTGATGATGGTAATGGGCGATTAACCCGGGCTATTACCGACCTGGCCCTGGCACAAGCCGATGCCCAAAGCATCCGGCTCTACGCTATGTCCAGCGCGATTCTGGATAATCGCAAAGCGTATTATCAGATCCTGGAACAATCCCAGCGTGGGAAGGTGGACATCACCCACTGGCTGCTCTGGTTTTTACAAATGCTCGATGAAACGATCAAAGCCTCGTTGAGAAAGATTGATCGTACACTACACAAAACGCGGTTCTGGCGGGCATTTCACGATACGGGGCTTTCCGATGAGCAGATCAAAGTACTTAACCGGCTACTCGACGGCGGGGAGAAAGGGTTTGAATCCGGGATCAGTGCATCGCAATACCAGAAGGTGGCAAAAGTCAGCAAGGCAACAGCTACCCGACATTTGTCTTATTTATTGAATAAAGGATGTATTGAGAAATTGCCGGGTGGTGGTCGCAGTACCCGGTATCAGGTCGCTCGTAAATGATCAGACGCTACATATCAACTACCGGAATGTTCTCTTGTCGTGACGGAGCAATAGCCATAACCGGGTCAATCACCAAAGCGATATGTGTTCCAAAAGTCGCTTATTCCGTTCCATGTAAACACTTCAGCAAGGCCAAACCAGACTGCGCCAGCGATCATTGAGGAAATAAGTCAGCAATGTGTTTGGCATTTACGCAGCATGACGTTCTTTAGTAATCCTGAGCCAATTCGCAGCCCCTGGTGATGATTGTCAACGGCGGGCCGCCCCACATAACTCCGGCTTATGCGCATGTGCCAAGGCTGATAACTCATCCAAAGCTGAAAGTCTTATAGCACCTACAGCCGCTTTGTAATCCATTAGATCCTGATATCGGACTCTGCGATGCCAGCACCAACCTGTGTCTGGACCGCCAGAGGATCAGACATATCCTGCAGCTCTTCTGCCACGACAG
Source organism: Endozoicomonas sp. ALD068 (assembly GCF_049310145.1). Classification (NCBI taxonomy): domain Bacteria; kingdom Pseudomonadati; phylum Pseudomonadota; class Gammaproteobacteria; order Oceanospirillales; family Endozoicomonadaceae; genus Endozoicomonas; species Endozoicomonas sp. ALD068. The sequence continues at coordinate 1,792,702 of NZ_JBLYNU010000004.1, read as the reverse complement.
TCACATGTCATAGTCAATGGCGCCTGCAAATGCGTGTGGAGGAATTTTTTTCACTAAAAGATTCGGATAAAGTTTGTAAATAGAAAAAAAGGTTGAGATGACTACTGTCGTTCATCCCAACCAAAAAATCATTCAAAGAAAGTCATTAGCTGGCAGGCATTGGAATGATCTCAAACATTCCGTCAAAGTCATCCAGAGTTGCTGACAGCTTTTCTATCAGCTCTGCGTTGCCTTTGATCTCAGCATCACCTGACTTCAGGAGGGTTGTCAGGGAAGTTTGACCCAGCGCCATTTTTGTCAGGTCAGTTTTTTGAATGACCAGTTCAACATCAGTCTCCGGCAGTGTTTCCACTTCTATATTACTCATATTGGCGTTTGAAACTTCACCAAAAAAGCGCTGCTCCAAGTCCGGGTGATAAAGGCCAAAACTAAAGTCTAAACCCGCCTGCTCCGCTTTTTCGGCATTGAGGCGAACCGCCAGAAAGTCAAGAAACATGCCTGTTGGCGTATTAGCAATAACATCGGCAGAGGCCAGCTTAATGGATGGTTTGATCTCTCCGGTTCTCAACTCCACTGCACCTTGCAGGTAGGAGTTGCGCCACGCCATGGTTTCTGACTGATAACCCTGTTGCTCAAAGCTGTCAGCCAGTGCATAGCGATAATCCAGATTATCCGGGTGACATTGCACCAGATCGTTGAACAGCTGGGATGCTTCTTGATATTGCCCGTTATTGAAGTGTGAAACTCCTGCGCTATAAAGTGCCCCTGCACCCGCTGCATCCACATAAACACAGGACTTGTCTCTGGTTTCAAGCGGGTTGGTGTTTACCGGGTTCATATCGTGATAACCAAGATATAAATTGACCACCGCGCGAGCGTTGTGACTGTATGAACCGTGGTAGCCATTGGTGTGCCAGGTCTGCTTTTGAACCTCTGGCACCAGCTTCTCAATTTCACGACCTACGTCGTTAATAGTGGTGCCATGGTTGGCCAGGCGCATGGCCTGATTGTGAATAAAGCCATAGTTATCCCGCTGCAGGGTCATATACTCGGCAATTTCGTTGTTTTCAGTGGCGGGATCATTCCAGACTGGTGCAGAGTGTGCAGCGTGAATACTGTCAACCATTCCGGAATCCACAAAACGCATTTTCAGTTCAGTCAGATACTTGGTCCAGACCAGAGCATCACGAACTTTTGCTCCCCGGAAAGTGTAGATGTTATGCATGCCGTCATAAGTGAGCTCAGCGGTATTGAGTGAGCGGTATTGCGGAACATAGAGCACCATTTCCGCAGGTGCTTCAGCGCCCGGCATATTTATGGCATGAAACTCCAGGCCATCAATATTAATCACTTTTTCACGTGACGTAATTTCTGTCGTAGGCGCCACAAGAGTGACCTCGCCCCTTGACGTACCCAACCCCAGAGCATTGTCAACGATGCCTTTGGTACTATTGGTTAACGTTGTTCCATACTGATAGTTTGCCCGGCGGCCCATAGCAGTACCGGCGATGACGTTTTCGTCAGCCAGCTCTTTGATGAAATCTTTTGGCGCGTAGATTTGCGCGCCTTCGGCGAAGTTGCCGGACTCATAGACACCCCTGGAACCACCAAAGTGATCAGCATGCATATGGGAGTAAATCATCCCGGTAATTTTATGCTCACCATTGATTTCAGGCAGGTGTGTTTTGGCAAAATCCCAGGCAGCTGCAGCCGCTTCCCGGGACAACAACGGATCATGAATGACATAGCCGTTTTTGGATCGATAAATGGTCATATTGGATAGATCAGCCCCGCGAATCTGATAGACACCATCCGTCACCTGATACAAGCCACCCGCCGTATAATTCAGCATACCCTGACGCCAGATAGACGGATTCACCGTGGCAGGTATTTCGTCAATCGACATATCCGTCATGTACTGAAAACGATTTTTCAGCTCTCCCGCAGCATGATTGCCAAATTCTGCGATCAGCCCTTTGCGGGTACGTTCAAAAGCGGATACATCTTTCCATGGCAGGTTTTTTGCCAGATTCTGGTTTGCCTGTTCAGTATGGGCAGTGGCAGGTTCGCCCTGATAGTCCTCGAGGCTGGTATATTCAGCACTTGCATTAAACGACGCAAGAATAGCAAGGGTAATAGCTGATAGAGTCTGTGTCGGTTTCATAGTGGTCCTTATTCACAGTTGAACTGAAGACTCGATCACTTTAATGGCTAAATTCATAATGATAAATTTACGATTTTTTAGTTTAATCATCACTGCTGGTTATATATTGATGAAAGCATCAAAGTTCGACCTTAATCTCCTGCGAGTTTTTCTGGCGGTCTATCGCTATCAATCAATCACAGTGGCGGCTGAGGTTATGGAGCTAACCCAGCCCGGCGTCAGTGGCGCATTAAAGAGAATGCAAAACCAATTGGGAGATACCCTGTTTGTTCGTGATGGCCGAGGCATTGCGCCAACGGATTTTGCCCACGAAATAGCCCGCCAGATTGAGCCCGCCCTGGAAACTATAAACAATACTCTCATTGATATGCAGGGACTCAGCCATCATGGAAAGCGCCGGTTCATCGTGTATACCCCAGAGCCCGTAATGCTGGTACTGCTCCCCAAGATTGAAGCTGACTCAACATTGGAAAACCGGGAAATAGTGCTTTTCCCAACACCGACCACTGAGGAAGAGTTACTTGATAAGCTCAATTTACGGCAAGCGGATTTAGCAATAGATTTTGCTCATGTCTCCACCTTATCTTATTTTTCCCAGCCTTTGTTTACTGACCAGATCTGCCTGATTGCCAGCCAATCCCACCCCAGAATCCAGGGAAGCGTTACAGCTGAGCAGTTTTATCAGGAAAAACATATAACGTTGAAACTAAGGCGTGAAAATACATTTTTGGCAGACTCTTTTACGCAAGAGCCCCTGCAACCAAGGAAGGTTATGGCTGAGTGCGACTCCCTGCTTGCGTTAATGGCTCTGGTAGCCAGTAGTGAAAGTATTGGCACTATGAGCAGCAGTCTGGCAAAGATGTTTTCTCAACAATTTGGTTTACAGATCATGAAAATACCGTTTCGTTCTTTGCCCATTAACTACAAATTGCTAGCCCATAGCCGGGTCCGGAATAGCAAAACCAACTGCTGGTTGCGCAGTAAAATTCTGTCTTATGTCACAGAGTTAAGGGGTGAATAGAAAAGGGCGGGCAGATCATTCCTGAAAAAGCTCCGTGACGGCACGATTCTGGATGGACTTCTTTGCTATCTTCCAGAACTCAAGTGCTCAGGAGGGTGTCAAAAAAGTAGCAAGCAAAGCTGCTGATGAGCAGGCAATTCCCCACACCGCAGGTAAATCACGCAGAGATATGACAGAAGCAAGCATTCAACAGACCTGTCCCAGGTACTTTCATACTCTTTTTAATGCAACTGGTGAAGGCACCTGACCACTTCCAGCATAAATTAGCCGGATCGAACCAGGTTGGCCGTAGAAATTCAGGTATAACCACAGATGATGAAAACCGGACAGGTTTGAGAAACTACAACCAATGGACAAAGGGGGAGCAAAGGACTTGCTTGCAAGATGCATGCAAGGAAGGCCAACAACAGGCTGACGCCATTTCGAAGCTTCTCTGGAAACGTCAATCGCAAGATTGGCGTTTTTTTTCGTCTGGTTGTACCTTTAACAACGCACTTCAGCAATGCGCCAGCCAAAAGTTCTTATCGTGTCAGATCATCACCGCAGCATCCACATTTTAGCCCTGCGCCCCGGTATGTATAGCCTACGCCATTGGCTGTTTACTATGAATGTGTCAGCAGGTTCGATGACATCAAAGTAAGTTTGATGCCAGAAGAATTTGTGCTCCTCCGTATTTACCCAATACTCCTGGCCATGTTCACACTTGTTGATACCAACCACCGCAGCGGCGTCAGGCTCACCTCGGCTAAAAAGAAGAAAACAATCACCCTGCCCTATTATTCTCATTGGTAGCCCCTGGTTGGTTCTGTGAACTTCGAGCAACAGATTCTTGGCATCTTCATCCTTAATTCGCGTAAGCCCCCCAAGCTCGTTGAAGGTCTTACGCGAATGAAGATGAGAGCCGGTTACAGCAACGCTCGTCAGCAAACAGCGCCATGAATATCACGTTTTCCTGACAAGCCCTGGCAATCCGGGGACTGGAAGTTATGCTGTGGAATAGGCGAACAGAACCGCCTTTAATAACATGGCAGGGTCATCAGCTGGGCACCTGCCGCCGAACTACAAACTCTGATAATTTGCCCTGTGGTAGAGTTTGTAAATCAGGTAGCCCACAGAAGCAATCACACCAATTAAAACAAACGCTGCAACTTCTCCAGCTATTCCTTCTCCGATGGAGTCAGCAGTTTTTTTGCCAGAATGCTTTGGATCAGGTTTACCTTTACAACCTGGCATACAGCCTTTGGGTCTGCAAATCACAGATTTGCTGCCGGTCAACGACGAATTAGACCACGTATACTGGGCTGAACAAGATTTGCATGTAATAAAATCACCCTTCCTCTCATAATCCATTTCATCAGAATTAAAAGCGTACGAAGAGTTGAATGTACACTGCTCTTTTGACTTGGGGTTAACGCATGACCCATTTACATCAAGACCTGCAACACCTTCTGGTGATATAACTTCACTACAATTGTACATCCCCCTTTCTCGGCAATGAAAATAATAAGTATCGTTAGCCCTTGGACATCCGGGGTCATAGTCTTTTGCAGAAGCGTTTAATAAGTAGGATGACCTGATGCAAGTATCGCTTACCACTACGCAGAACAGCTGGTTTCTTAGTCTAACCGGAGCCCCATCAGGGATACTGATATCCGATGGCAGCTTGATCATTGTTTGCACTCCGGAATTTTGCTGGCTATCAAAGATAAAATAATGCTTTGTAACATTCATCTCTTCATCGCCTTGTTGCATGTAATAAGCCGTTAGCTCAATTCCATTTGTAACATTAACGGTACTCAATACAGGCGGTTGATAGGGCAAGTTATCAGCATAAAGATCTATAGACAGGAGACCTGCTGTAGCCGACCGATTATGTGAAGTTTGAATATGGCCAAGCTTCACGCTACCGGGACTCAGTACATTTATGTCAACGGCTTGCATGAATAGCGCGAGTATTTGCTTGGCGCAGGATGGCGAGGTAAAAATATGCTTTTTTGAAACCCGCACCCCAATACAAGGTTGAGCCTTTTCTGCAATGTAAATCCGGGGTTGAAAGTAAACAAGATTTTCGAAAGCGTTGCCCTGCGTATTTTCTTCGGCAAAGCTTTGAGCAGATAAAATTAGCAATAACAAACAATAGAAAAATGTTTTGTAGTTGTGCAGTCTCATAATAAATAACCTCTGATGAATTAACACTTACGCCGCCTGCTTATTTACAGCGGGTAGCGCTGCCGTAGCAGTTAGACTCGGAAAAACCTTCAGGCAGTAAAAAATACTGAAGCAGGTATGTACCAAGGCAATTGTTTTCATGATATTCATACACACAGCAGGCTTTAGAAGACCTGAGAGATACGATAGAAGCGACGATGCAGTATAGCTTGTAGCGCTCGGTCTGGACTGAAAACCTGAGCAAGCTTCAAGGCATAAAATCCTACGTTTAGACCTGGAAAAAAATATCAGTTCGAAACGTAGAGTTGAACAGAAGTAAGCGAACAGACTCCCTCCAGGAGGCCGACCGAACAGATAAAAACATCAGACACCTAACCGGAAAGACACCTGAAAGTGATCTAGGAGCCTTAGACCGAGAATAGCGCCCGTAGCGAGGACGGCAGGCTGCTAGAGGTTTTTCCAGCTTTCGTTTCCAGTATCCAAATTTGGATACCCGGATGTCGTGCTGCTTGCACCAGGCATTCTGGGTCAGTCCCGACGCCTGCCAGGCCTGGATGCGTTCTTGCCATTCATTGTGCTCGGGTGAGTTTTTTGCCATACCGGCCTCCGTTTTCTTGGGAGGCTTATCATTTCAGGCTGGAGTTTGATTCTGAAGTACGTGGGTTTGTTTGGCGTTTACGGTTTAACAACCAGGATCCACGTTGCGACGGATGCGCTTGGTAATCCTCTTCCCTTCATTCTCACGGCTGGACAAGCATCAGAATACGGACAGGCAAATGCTCTGATAGAGTGATTTTCAGCGGACTCCGTTCTTGCTGACAAGGGATATGACTCAAATGCATTCCTCCTCGAGGTCAAGAAGTCAGTTGCTGAAGCAGTGATTCCCCCGAAGTGAAATCGGGTAGATCAGCAAAAATATGACAAAGAAATCTACAAGGAGCAAAATCTAATAGTGAGAAAACGTGAGTAACAGGTACAAAAAAAGCCTCCCATTTCTGGAAGACTTTTTGGAGTTGGTGCCCGGAGCCGGAAAATTAATCCTGGATATTCCAGTTACTTACAGAATTAGTGGTAATCCTGTTGTGATCAAAAAATTTGAACGTTGCCAGCTTCACCTGTTTTCCGGGTACTTTCAGGGTGCCTGTGTTCGGAGTCCGTCTGGGCAGTAATATTAGCCATGATTTTTCAATCACGCCCTGCGCGAATTTCACGGGACTTGATAAGGAAAAATCCTTTTCATGCGCGTAGCGTCGCCTGTTGACCCGTCGGACAGAACCGTCATGGCAGAGCAATCCTGTCAAAACCAATCTGCCAGATCGTCGAGAGAAAAGCCCCTGTACTCAATTTCATATCCCTTCAGTTGCTGCACCAACTTGGTGGCTTTTTCCTGTAAATGCGTTTTTCGGATATTTTTCGGGTTACGCTTGATTTCAGCAATCAGGACTTTTTTATCCAGTTCATTGACCGCGACAAGATCAATTTCATTCTGGTTCCCTCTCTCCCAGTAACTGCCGACGATATTGTACTCGCCAGTTTCCGCAATCACTTCCCTGACGATTTCTTCCAGCCAGTGACCACTCCAGGTCGGGTAATCACGCTCAATGACTTTATGGATAAACGGAAAGTTGCCAATCTCCACTGCGCTACGGTGCTTATAAATAAAGCGAAACCAAAAGGCCAGGAAAGCATCGGCAATACGATATTTAACCAACCGGGTTCCCGGTTTAGACAACACTGGTCGGTTTCGGCTGATGATATCAAATTCATTTTCCAGGCGATCAAGCTGTGGCCCCACGGAAATACCCAGCAAAGATTCTATTTCAGGTCGGCTCGTACTCCCGGAAGCAATAGCAGCCAGTATGGAAAAATAGGTACCATGTTCAGGTCCGAACTCTTCAGCCAGACGATAATGCCCTTCCTCAATGACCAGACTGTGTGCGTTAATCAGCTGCGACCAAAGGTCGGTTGCAGGATCAATGTTAAACAGCCACTCCAGATATTTAGGAACACCGCCACTGAGCATGTACCACTGCAGAAGTTTTTCAGGCGTAAACTCCTGCCGGTCATTCAGCATCTGGGCGATATAGCGACAACGCAACGGCTGAAGGTTGATGCGATGATCGGCACGACCAAACAAGGGCTCTCGTCCATCCTGAAACAACCGGGTCATAAGGCTGTATAAAGAGCCACAGCAGACCAGGTGCATACGACTCTGTTGTCTGTATCGATCCCATAAATCCTGAAGTTCGGAAAAAAACGCCCGATTAACCCGCTGGATATCCTGAAATTCATCCAGTATGACGGTAACCGGCGTTGTGATGCTGAACTGCAACAGGATTTCCATGACTTCCCGAAGACGTGCAGGCTGACCAAATATGGGAATATTCAAGACCGTTCTGATTTGCTCGACAAACTCCTCGCACAGCAATGACTCCTGCTTTCTGGATACGAACAGATAGATAGAGGCTGCAGAAGTATTGCGCTGAGGAAAGGTTTTATTTAACAGCGCTGTTTTACCGACCCGGCGCCTTCCTACTACAGTTGTCAGGTGGGCCGTTCCTTTAGAGGCTAGTTCACTCCACTCACGGAGCTGTTCAAGCTCATCTTCTCGATTATAGAATATCATAAAAAGTTACCGTAATATTTATTACAGTAACTATATCACAAAAACGGTCCTCTCCATACAAATATGCTCTGCGCACACATCGAGCTATAAGTACTCAGCTACCTTCAGTGGCGATGGCCGCTATGTGGTGACCGCCAGCCTGGATAGCAAAGCGAAAATCCATGGCAAAAAGAACGAAGGATCATGGCCCTGCTGTGTCGGGAGTGTTGCCCAGGTTTGCTTCTGCCTTCTCAAGCATCAATATCAGCTGCTCACGTTTTTTCCTCCTGGCCAGGTCCAGGGGTGTCTGGCCATGGCAATCCCTGGCATGGATATCAGCGCCGCTGTCGATCAGGACAGACAGAGACCGAATGGCATTTAACATGACAGCATGATGCAGCACCGTCCGGCCCATGCTGCTGGTAGCATCGATATTTGCCCCGTTATGGATCAGGAATTGTGCAGTCTTTGCCATGTCCCGCTTCATGGCCTTGTGCAGCGGGGTCAAGCCTTCAGGTGAAGCGATATTAACATCTGCCCCGCTGTTAATAAGGACTTGAGCACAGTCGATTCGGCTACACTGGGCCGCGTGATGCAAGAGCGATTCCCCTCCCTTTAACTCATTGACGGAAATACCGGACTTTGTCTGCTTATCAATCAACAGTTCCAGGCAGGCAGAATGACCATGTCGGGCAGCGTAGAACCCGGGCGAAAATCCACCGCTATCCGTGGCACTGATATTGGCATTGTTATCGATCAGGACTTGCACACACTGCACGTGACCGTTCATGACGGCCAGGTGCAGGGGAGTCAGGCCCTGTACATTCCTGATATTAATATCTGCTTTATAAGCCAAAAGGAGTTGAACACACTCCAACTGGCCAAATTGTGCGGCCAAATGCAGAGGGCTCCAATGCCTGTTACTCCTTAAATTAATATGCACATGGTCTTTAGCATTCAACAACACAGCCATACAACGAACCCTGCCAAACTGAGCAGCGATGTGCAGGGGGGTAAAGCCTGCCTCATCCACGGGATTGATGCTCACCCTTTTGTCCATCATCAGTAACCGAAGACATTCACTGTGATCATTTTTGCTGGCAAAATGCATGGGCGTCCATCCCCCTCCTCGTTGGGAGCTAACGATCAGCGCCTGGTGTTCAAGCAAGACTTTCAGACACTTTACACTCCCTTCCCGGGCAGCAATATGCAGGGGCGTCAAGCCATAAAGGGTCCTGGCATTGATATCAGCCCCTTGCCTGATCAAGGCCAGCAGATACTCCACGCTGTCGAACATGAGGGTATTATGGAGGGGGGTATTATTGCCCTCTGTAAGGGCCTGGATGTTGGCACCGTATTTGAGCAGGATATCCACGGAGTTTCGCTGGGGAGTTAAGGTGGCTCTGTGAAGAGCAGTCATACCGTCAGAGGTGGCCGCATTGACCTCATGCCCGGCGCCAAGCAAAAGTTCCACACATTCAACATGTCCCTGATCTGTGGCACTGTGCAGGGGTGACCAGCCAGGCTCTGTGGTGGCTTCAATAAACCCGGCACCATGAGCGAGTAAAAGCTTTACACACTCCGGATACCCTTGATGGGCAGCGCTGCTCAGTGGCGACAAGTTTCTGTTGTTTCTGCAATTGACGTTTGCCTGTCGGTGCAGCAGCCACTCCACGCACCGGGCGTTGCCAGCCAGGGCTGCCATATGTAGGGGCGTAGAGCCGCCGTTGTCCGTGGCATCCAGCAGGCTGGCATTGTGCTTGAGCAACAGTTCCAGAAAGTCCATACGGCCAGTAAAGGCGGCAACGTGCAGGGCTGTCCAGCCATTGTCGTCTTTGGCATCGACAGCTAACCCTCTGTCAAGCAGTACTTGCAGGGAATTAATGGGGCCACTTCGGGTGAGAACATGCAAGAGCGTCTTGCCCTTGTCCAGCAGGGCATTGATATCGGCTCCGTGATCCAGCAGGATTTGAGCACACTTGCCATGACCATTGAGAACGGCAAGGTGCAGTGCCGTATGGTGGTGATCACGGGTGGCATCTATGTTCTCTTCATGCCTCACCCAACTCCTCTCCCGTTTCTGTCTGGGCCCGATGAAGAGCAGGGCTGCCACACACGCATCGTGCCCCATCATAGCTGCGAGATGCAGGGGAGTGGTTTCAAAATGGTCAATTTCATTGCCAATCGCCTTGAATTCAAGAAAACGTTCCACGCACTTCACCTGACCATGCAGGGCAGCGCTGTGCAGGGGCGACCTGCCCATACTGTCCCGGATATTGATATTGGCACCATTGCAGACCAATGTCCTGACACACTGCTCCTGGCCAAATTCGGCAGCAAAATGCAGGGGCGTCGCGCCTGAAGACGAGACGGCATTGACATCAGAGTGATGGTCAATAAGCATCTGTACACACGCCTCATTGCCGGCCTGGACAGCGATATGCAGCAGCGTGACATAGCCACCATAAAACGCTGAGTAGAAGCTTTGACCGGCCAGCTCGGATTCCCGGTCAAGCCAGTCAGACAGCGCCTCAATATTTCCGGAACGACAGCATTGCAGGGGCAGAGGTTCATCGCCAGAAGTGGCCTGATCATACAGTGGCTCAGCTGCAGCCTCATCTTCACCTTCATCTGACAGTTCCATATCTACCCCGGTGGCACGCTGCACAGCACACTGGAGTCCCCGTAGCTCACCCCTTGGTATCGTTTCTGCACCCTGGCGAGTAAGCATTAAAGTACCTCCTGCAGAACCATCATCAACAGAAACGGTATTTGCACCGCCCCTCCAGACAGGTACACCCCGTTGGGAGGCAGATGGTTTTTGAACAGGCAGAACGGCTACCGGTGCAAGGAAACGTTCCAGGACAGCATTGATCTCGTCATTTCTGTTTCTTTGATGCCCACTTCTAATTTGATTGGCAATCATATAACCCAGTGCTGTTACTGCGTTTTCAGACTCTGTCAACACCGCCGAAGCTCCCCCGGTTGCACCTTCAGTGGATTGGGGCGCATTGCTTATTTCTCTTTGCTTTTTGGCTACCAAATAGTTATAAAGTTTTTTCAGCTTTAGCGATTGATCTTTCTTGCAGAATCTTTTCATAAACTCATCTTTCCCAGCAAGGTTGTCAGGAAACATTGCGTGCAACAAAGAATAAAAAGTGGTTGCTGTGGGCGATTTCTCCGCCAAAAACCTCAGCAGAATCATAGTGTCATTGATATCTCCAGTATCTGGGTAGTTGTTATAATTGATATAGGCCGTCACTTCCAGAAAAGCTGGCGTTAACGGATAATCCAGAAAGTCAGAGCGTAACGCTTTGTTGTCGTTTATTCCCGGTAGTCCATAATTTGTCGGTAAGAGTGTCTTTCCCTGATCGCCAAGACCTGAAAGAGAAAAAATAGCCTGACCCGGAGTCAGGCTGCCTGAATAGTATTCTTGCTGACTGCCCTTTTGATTTAAACCAGTCGGCCATTCTTTTGCCGTTATAGTAATACCTGAAAAATGCTGCCCTGTTTTTTTAATATCAGTTGAAGCATCAACAGGCGCAAAAAAAACCTTCTTCTTTTTTGCCAGAGCCTGCAAATCAATAGGTATCTGATTATCTGAAATATCAGTCACAACCAGGGACTGGTGAGCATCTGCCCGAAGTCTGATGATATTTTTCTTGTTAATGTCAGAAATAAGGAGTACCGAGCCTTTTTGGGAATCAAAAAATGGAGTAAAACCATGGATCGATAAAATCATATCGGCCTCAACAATAATGAAACCGTCACCGAGAACTATAGATAATGGCCCAGGCGGAGCATTTGGGAGAGTAGCTCCTTTAACCGTTCCAGTGGTAATCAAAATAGAAATTAACAATGTCTGCAACAAACTTTTTTCCACTGAAAAACCTCACTTAACATATAAATTTGAGCATACCTGAATATCCAAATCCCCCCTGTGCCAGCATAGTTGTCGCCTCTCCTGAATTTAGAAACCTAAACAGGGGGCGGGCACTGAGTGATCAATGGCTCGCTATTCAGAAGAGCTCAAAGAGTCCATCATTCAGATGATGATGCCCCCCAATAATAATGCGCCAGTTTCTCAGCTGGTACGTGATACTGGTATCCCCGATGTGACTCTGTACACTTGGCGAAAGAAAGCTTTATCTCAAGGAATACCTGTGCCAGGCAACGGAAAAAATCCAGATCAGTGGACACCGGAAAACCAATTAGCCGTGATCATTGAAACGGCGGCGTTATATAAAGCAGAAATGGCCGAATACTGTCGTAAGAAAGGCCTTTTTGCTGAACAAATACAGCAATGGAAAGCAGCCTTTATCAGTGGCGTTTCGGCCAAACCTGTCAACCCTGGCTATTCCAGAGCATTCGGCCACTCAATCCGGTAGCATCCGGCCACCTCCCTCATCGGAGCGCAGCGACGCATCGGAATGGAGCTTAGGACTTATATTTGGATCTTGCCAGTTTAGTCTCTTCCAATATGAAATGAGCCTGAAGGGGAGCCCAGTTTCCAACATGCCTGTTAGCTTGAGAGTCTGAAGCTTTTCCAGGGTAGGATTGAGTAACATGATTCTTATCCCTTTGTTAACTGTTATTGGTAGTAGTCTGAGCCGCGCAGGTTCTCATGGTCATCCAGCAGCACTTCATCAGGCTCCAGCTCTGACAACGACTGTTGATCCAGATTGTTTTTCAGGATGGACTCAATGCTTCGGTAGGAGCAGGTATCTGCATACAGTGCACGACGGCGGGCGTTTTCCAACCGGTCATGACCATAGCCTTAACCTAACTTCATGATGCCGAGGCAACTGCGGTCACTTTGCTCTGGATGTCGACGGGTTGAGAGGATGCGGCGGATAACTGCTTCTGTTTCCGGACCTGTCCTTGCCGCCCTGTTTTGCAGTCGCTCAGGCGTCCATTCGGCATAGTTTCGGTGTTTTTCAGGCATATGCCCTGGCTCGGTGGTATGACGCCCTTTATGCTAGGAACGTTGGTAGTGGCCAAGTCAACCCCGACACGGCAAAGCGTCCCAGATAGTCACTTACGGTTGCTCGGGAAATATTACAGCTGTTAGCGATTTTCCGCTCGCTGAGGAGGTGCTCGAATTTGAGTCTGAGTACTTCACGAATCTTGCGCATGGGCAGTCTCTTCATGATGCTATCCGCTCGTCCTTGAAGAGGTCTCAAGTTTGAGGGTAGCGGTGAAAAATAGGACTGCGCCACTGGTCAGAAAAGGGGTGGCTGGATTTACCGGAATCAGTGGCCGGATACTACCGGAATGGCTCCGGAATACCCAGAAATGCCCCACAGATTTTGCTGACGAGGCATTTTTTTAGCTACGTGATCCGTATGGCCGGTGTTGTGGGAGGAGCAGAGTTGTGAGACTCTGCCCTTTCCCGATTAGGCATCTAATTCAGGCTGGAATACTTCTTTGAGTTTCTTTTCACCTTGCTCAAACAATAGACGGTAGTTAGAGCAAAACTTTTCTTCATTAGGCTCAAGAAGCACTTCTACAGATGGTGCAATACCCTTTTTCCAAGCTGGCAAGTCAATACCGTGGAGCCGACACAATGTATTTGTTAACATCTCTGCTATTCCCCCAGAGCCTCTGCAGGTTGGAGCAAGGTGAACGTACCACCAGTGTATTCTTGGAATAACACTTAGATCACCGCTTATGGCTTTATCTATTAAATTTCTTACATGCTCTAGCACGATGGGTATTTGTTCCCTACCAGTGTGTAGCCAAAGACCAGATTCTTGATTATCTCCAATATAATCATCATCGCCCACTCCAAACCATCTTTCGCTTTCATATCTTCTATTGCCAGATTCTCTAGGGCAAAAAACATACTGCGTTAATGGAATTGGCGTATCATCTATGTGGCCATGAACCAAGCCATATCTCAATTCACCCGTAGCACCACCGCCATAAAAATGTTTTCTTGCCCATAATAATCCGTCGTCACTGATCAAATTGAAAAAGTGTTTTTTGTCATATGGAATCTTTACAGCCCGTTCCAGTGCATAGCCATATGCCTTACTTTTACGGTTTATTTTTGTATAACACGATTTATTATTAAATAAAGCACCCCCTGTATTTAAATCTCTACGCAAACCAAATAGGTTGAATTTCTCATTATTTCTTTTGAGCGCTATATGGTTTCTTGTTTTTTCAAAATGCTCAATAATGTTTGATGATTTCAGGTCATTTTTTTTAATACTATCCACTGCGTTTGTTACTGCATTTTCAAATTCAAGATCCCAAATTTTCGGATCGCCATAATTAAGCCACTCAACCCCTCTTTGTGCTATGTGCTTTCCTTCTGGTGTAGCACTTTCAAATTCAGGTATTTTTCTTGCTGTAGTATCTTGTATACTTTGAGCTTTTTCTTGATCAATATTAGAGTGTTTGCCAAGTAAGCTAGAGCTTGTGGTTACTGGATTCATGTATTTTAGTCCTCTTAGTCGTCCTTTAGTTCTTTAGTTCTTTATTAAGTTCAATATTGTTACTGACAGAGATGTAAGGATGCCTAACAAAAACTATTTGGTTCTGGACGTCTATAGCCGCATGATTGAGAGTTGGGAAGTCCATCAGAGGGAGTCCTCTGATCTGTCTGCTCAGATGATCCGCAAAGCTTTCATGCATCATAAGATCAGCCTTCAGGAACAACCGCTGGTCCTGCACTCGGATAATGGTAGTCTGATGAAGGGGGCGACCATACTGAGTACTCTTCAGCAGCTGGGTGCACAGACATCGTTCAGCAGGCCACGCGTGAGTGACTATAACTCAAACCCGGAATCAGACTTCAAAATCATGAAATACCGACCCGGGTATCCGAATCACTTCTCCAGTCTGGAGTCAGCCAGAGAGTGGGTGTATGGGTTCGTAAACTGGTACAACATGGAGCATAAGCACAGTGGCATCAAGTTACGACAGACACACAAGGAAGGCTCAAAAAAAGGGTCTGAATCGTGAAAGAGTTTACCGTAAAGCAAAAGAGCAACACCCTGAGCGTTGCTGAAGTCGTATAACCAGAAACTGGAAATTACCGCTAGCAGCCTGTCGGACTTAAGCGTCCGTAGCGAGGATTGCAAGAAATTGAGGATAAAAATCTCTGTTTCTGAGGAGAATAGCGAGCTATTTGACGAAGAAACAGAGATTTTTAGACCAATTTATTGCAACCGCAGTAGGACAGTCTTAAGTCCGACAGGCTGCTAGGAGCCTGACCGAGAATAGCGCAACCAGACCAACAGAAGTTTTCCCAAATCTTAAAATGAGCAAAAAATATCCAATTATTAGTGGGATTTTGCTCATTTTTGCATATTTATGCCTTCTCACAGCCTCTATGCTGCCTTTTTAGCCTCTTTCAAATCTTCAAGACGGATTGACCTCGTGGAAGCCGCTTTTACAAATTTTTTGATATTATGCGCAGTGCATACCAGTGAAAATTCCGCTGAAACTTTTTCTTTGCCGCGGAGACTGAACCCTCGGAAACCAGATTCTTTTATCTGTCCAAATGGTGGCTCCGCAATAACTTTACGACGCTCATATATGGCTTTCGCACCGGCTGTCTCCATTTTCTTATTCATAGCCTGACGTGCTTTTTCAAACTTATCGGTACGGATAACCCTGCCAGCCTCTTTCTTTGAATCACTGCAATTCCGACGATAAGGGCATTCCCTGCATACCGTCTTGTTTGCCCGGTAGCTTTTTCTTTTGCTTTTGCTGGCCGGGTTCGTTACCAGCTTTTCCCCTGCCGGACAGATAAATACATCAGCTTCGGAATCATACGCAAAATCCGCTTTGACAAACTTCCTGTCAGAGCTTTCAAGGTCGTCAGCGGCAGGCTTCTCCGCCTTGTCGGTTGCGATATAGGCATCAATCTCATGTCGCTCGACTGTATGTAAGTTTGACCCTGAAAAGTAACCATTATCCATACTCCACTTATCTACAGCCGCGCCATCAGTGGCTCCTGATAATGCCCTCAGCGCCGGCTCCACTTCCTGTACATCGTTGGCGTGTTGGCTGACATGCTGGCCAACAATGATCTGGTTATCGGAATCAACTGTAATTTGAGCATTGTAGCTGTACTCACAATACCCCTTCTTGCTCATCATGCGGGCATCGTGATCTGCAAAACTGATCTGCTTTTTGTCGTCTATTGGTTTGTCTGGATTTAAAGCTTTTTCACGTTCTTCAAGTGCTTTCTTGGCCTCTTTGATTTTTTTCAGGCGCTCTTCTTTAAACTGGAGGTCTTCAGGAATGCTGTAACCATTGGTTGCTTTGTAGGCGTCATCTTCTTCCTGATCACACTGACTGGCTTTTTTGATCAGCTCATCCACTTCGGCACTGAGTTCTGCCTCTTTCGCTTTGAGCCTCCCGTAGCTCATGGCCTTGTGTTTTGAGCTGTTGGCTTTGAACTTGGAGCCGTCCAGGCTGATATGACCCAGTGATGCCATTTTGAGTTCAATGGCCAGTTTGACTGACTGTTTGAAGCAGTCATGGAAAAACGACAGATTATCCTTACGAAAGTCACCAAGAACCCTGAAATTCGGGCAGTTCATTTGTGAGATATACATGAACGCCAAGTCTTGTCGACACCGTCGCTCAATCTCACGGGAACTGAAAACACCATGGCTGTATGCGTAGATCAGAATAGCGACAATGAGCTTTGGAGGGTATGCGTGCTGACCAAGGTGGTGATATTTTTTTTCGACTTCAGACGTATTAATGTTCTGAAAAATGCTTTCATAAATAAAACAATCATGATCTTTGGGAAGCAAATCGAAAACGTTGGTTGGGAACAGCAGATGCTGATCAAACTCAACAGGACTGTCCTTAAACTTTGGTGGTGGTGACATTTGGCATAATCAGAGTTGGTTTAAGGCTTATCATAACAGATAAGCCTATTCTCGGTCAGGCTCCTAGGAGCCTGACCGAGAATAGACTGCCCTACTGTGGCGGCAGCAAATTGGTCTGAAAATCCGCTTTTGTTCGTCAAATAGCTCGCTATTCACCTCACAAAACCGAATTTTCATCCTCAATTTTCTGCCGTCCTCGCTACGGGGTCGCCTAGACGGGCGCTATTCTCGGTCTAATGGGATGGTCCGCCCCTCCTAAACGGCTTCAAATGAGCCAAAATGGAGTTAACCATTTAAACAAGATTAACCGGAGCGAACCACCCATGACTATTTCAGTACTTGGTATCGATATTGGCAAGAACAACTTTCACCTGTTTGGTGTTGATGACCAGGGTAGCAAAGTCATCAGAAAGAAGTTGTCCAGGAAGAACCTTCTGGAGTACGTGGCAAATCTGGAGCCATGCATTATCGCTATGGAAGCTTGTGGTGGTGCTCACTATTTGGCTCGGTTATTCAAGAACTATGGGCATACTGTCAAGCTGATTTCACCTCAATTTGTCAAGCCTTATGTCAAGACCAACAAAAATGACTACAACGATGCTGAAGCGATTGCAGAAGCAGCTTCACGGCCCAGCATGCGTTTTGTACCTGTTAAAACGTCAGAGCAGCAGGCCTGGCAACTTCTGCACCGCTATCGTCAACAAGCGGTTGATCAGAGAACTGCCCTGGTTAACCAGATCCGGGGGTCACTATTGGAAGAAGGTATTGTGGTTGCCCAGGGTATTGGTAAAGTTCGTGCACAGCTTCCACGAATTCTGGAAGATGCTGAAAATGGACTCCATTCGCTGACTCGTGAGCTGCTACATGGTTTATCAGAAGAGTTGGCCAGTCTTGACAAGCGTATTCAACAGTATGACCAGAAAATTCAGGAGCTGGCTGGAAACGACGACGAATGTCGTCGAATGATGACTATGCCGGGTATCGGAGCCATCACTGCCACAGCATTGAAGGCAGCCGTTGGTGATGCGACGTATTTTAAATCTGGTCGACACCTTGCCGCATGGTTGGGATTAGTTCCAAGACAGCATTCCACAGGCGGTAAGTCAGTCCTGCTGGGCATCAGTAAACGGGGTGATAAATACCTGCGCACATTATTGATACACGGCGCACGTTCGGTACTCCACTGCCTCAAAAATAAGGATGACCGCTGTAAAAAATGGGTTAGCCAACTTAATGAGCGCAGCAATCACAACGTTGCCGCCGTTGGTCTGGCTAATAAAATGGCTCGGATTGTCTGGGTCATCATGACCCGAAATGAAGTTTACAAGGCTGCATAATGAGGTAAAGGCGGCAGCGGCAAAGTAAAGCATAAGCTTAATCAAAGGGGAACCCCCCCGCAGATTGCGATGAGCATGTACAGTTGATGGCAAACAGGTAAAAACCGGCAACCTGAAACCTGATAGGAGTCTTGGCCCTTGAGGCCGTCGGACTGATAAGGCCAGGTTGCGCGGATACCCATCAGGGCCAGAGGGTTAGACCTCATGAATAGGCCGTATATATGATTGCAGTTATCTTTGTTTGTTAATTAACAAAACAGGCTCTTGCAAAACGGGGCGGACCATATAAGGCTCCTAGAGGTATGGCTTAACCCTGAGCGATCAGAGAATCAGCAGCATTGTGATTTAGCTGCATAAGTTGAGGCGACCTCTTTGTTGACAAACACCGCCCTCCATATTTGGGTGTCCTAATTTCTCTACCACTTATACCCGCCGCATCTACGTCCGCAGTTTCCATGCAAGTATTGGGCTTTGAAGATAATGGCCTTCTTACCCACTGCGACCGCCTACTATGCGATTCCTGTTCGTCGGGTCAGTGTTTTGCCTTCAGCTTTCTTCAGATTCCACCTCACGATGGACACCCTTGCCGTTCGGCTAATCATTCCCCTTGCCGGGCTGATAGAGGACTTTCACCTCCAAGTCATCCAGCCGCCACCACGCGTACTGGTACAGCGCCGTTTGGCGCTACGCGCCATACTCGGCGCACCACAAAAAAAAGCCTCCCATTTCTGGAAGACTTTTTGGAGTTGGTGCCCGGAGCCGGAATCGAATAGCCTTTGGCTCAAGGGCCGATTTGAATTAATGCCATTTCATGTGCCATATAGCAAAAAATACTACCTGATTTTCGCCCCAAAAAGACCTTTCAGTGATGGAGTTCTTTTACAATGTGCGTGGCATCAGCTGTCATCATCAGCATGTTGAATAACGGGGTAGTTACCTGAAATTTCAAAAAGTTTGTGAGCTATAAGTGCAAGTCTATAAAAAGGGCTCTTCAGGGATGTCTGTGGGTAAAAATCAGTCAATTTGATAGGTAGAAGTACCAGCGGCTGATTTTTAGTAGGTTTTTTGTTAGCAGACAAAATAACCATAAAAACACCGCTGATGCTAATAAAAATTATCCTCAATAAAGTTCATAAACTCAAGTCATTTGTTTACCACCGCCTTTCACCACCCCTATCAGGAATACATGGACTCGTAAAAAATGCCCAAAACTTGAATGATCTTCGACTGCCTTTCCTTCAAGCCAACCAAATGTTCCTCCTGATTATTGACCGTTAATACACTAAGCCTCTGGAAACAGAAAAATATCCATCTCGCTGTTGGGTTCTGGCAGGTTTTTTTGTCAGAATAAAGTCTTTATAGATGGACGGATCAACAGTGCACCTATAGGTGTCACAAGCCTCCCAGACAGTATTGTTGATCTCTTGCTGGTTAATAGGGGAATGAGGTACATCGATTCTCAGTTAGTAATCTGAAGCGAATAAATCAGTAGCAATAGTGTAAAGTTGCTGTTGCCTATTGGCAATCAGCTTTTGCAGAAGAGCATTTTCACGAATGCTTACTGCGTATAATCAGGCAATGGTGTTTTGTGTCTCAATATCTGGCAAGACCACAGGTGTAGCGGCGAGAACAGCCTTGCGAATGTTAATCTGGCGGCTGCCCTCGGCACTGTTCATAAGATATCGCTGAATGGGAAGTTGGTTCATCTGCCAGACCAAAAATTCCAGATTGAGTCTGCCCTTATATTCCAGTTTCACCCTTAGCAGAAACAGGCTAGGAGCCGCCGTAGTCAGAGGCAAATTCTGCGGAACAAAACAGGCAGGATGACGTAATCCTTTACTGATAAAAAGAATGTCCCCTTCCTGGAGCCAGACCGCTGCCCGCCTACCGGTCAGCACGGTGGTTATCAGCTCATCATTAAGCAGCTCACTCAAGCCAGAAATATCTTTTGGTTGTAGCGCCTTAACGCTGCCGCCTGCAATATCTCGTATAGCACCAAAAAAAGGCTATCTCGCCTGAATGCTTACAAACTCGGGCTATGATCGGTGTCGATAAGCAGGTTCAGCCCTTCAGAGGCATGAAATATTATCCCGCAATAAAACTGTCGGATACTGTGACATGAAGGCATTATTTTTCAACGATTTGATGCAGTAGGAAATTACTGCATAATAGCTACTGACTACTGTTCAGATATGAAGTTGGCACACATTTGCGTACTTTTGGCATTTGAGCTTTGTAGTAACTGAGGGATATGAATTTGATTATTTTCCGAGCTGGGATGCCTGTATTGATTGATTTATCTCAGAACGGAAGAATCCGAAATGATGTACAACAGTGATTTTAATACTGTTTATAGAGCAGCAAAACAGCCTGAGGACTCATGAAATGGTATTGAGGAGCGGTAGCGTGCATGCGACCAGCGAATCGGGGACGCATAAGCCCGATTCACAAGGGTAAGGCTGAGGTATCGACACATATAATGTGATTCGGACTGCTGTACTTCCAGCTGCTCCTACCCGGACATGCTGCGGAGTAATCCAAGTTGTGAAGCTTTGGGGAGAACGCCTTCAAGCGTTTAGTCTCAACCAGCGGCAGGTCAGGAGCGAACCAGACGGGTGAACGACAGTGAAGAGCTATTAAAGCTTCGTCACCGCAATCCGCCAAAGAGACTGACAGGCAGAACTCAAAATGGGGTGCAGGAAAATAAACGGATTTACAGCAAACGCCTCGCCATAGCCGAACCGCCCTTCGGTCATATGCATGAGATGGGGCTCACCCAGTTCATGCTTCGAGGGCGTCCTAAGGTCAATGCCCAGTAGCAATTGATATGCGCTTTGCACAATCTCAAGAAAATCCATGGTTATGGCGGCGAGAAGCTGCTACAGCGGATGGAGAAGATCAAAAAGAAACGCTGAGACTCTGGTCGGTGTTTGTGTGAACAGCTTGCCCCGCCAGAAGCGCCTGCAGTGTTCTGAACGGTTCTCAGACTGGTAATAAGCCAAGATGGAAAAGTTATAAATTAACCGGGAGCCTGCAGATCAGCTCTCGCTAAAAACAGGGGCCAAAAGTTTTACGGCTTTGTTTTTGGTTTTTTCTACAGGTTCGTTAGGTTTAACCAAACATTATCATTAATAATTTAGAGAGAAGTAAATGAAGGGAAATGTACTCGGTGACATTAGAGCTGAACAAGATACCAAAATGTTAGAGAGTGCATTTTGGGAATCTTCAGATTACAAAGCTTTAGTTGAATCCTATGATCGACCGATAGTAGTGGGTAGAAGAGGTACAGGAAAAAGTGCAATTGCTCACAAGTTATCGAAGCACTGGGAAGCAAAGCCAAGAACTTCTATTATAAAAATCGCACCAGAAGAAGAACAAGTTATTGGTCTTAGAGATATTTTTGAATTATTTGGTGATAAATATCTCCATATAAAAGCCGGTACAAAAATGGCGTGGAGATATGCGATTTATATGGAAGTAATTACCGACATAACAAATCATTATAAATATTCAAAGAACATTGACGCTGCCGCTATTCGTGATCATATATCATCTTGGGGGTCTAAGCGGCAAAGTATTGCTACGAAAGTAAGAAGGAAGCTTAAATCATTATTAACTGAAGCTGCAACACCACAGTCAAGAATTGCCGATTTATCCGACTCTCTTGAACTCGATCTTTTAGAAGAAGTTCTTTCAGAAGCTTTAGAAAATTCGAATGTACAATATGTTATTTTTGCAGATAAGTTAGATGAAGGTTATAGCCCGGACAATTTAGGTGTTGCAATAGTAGATGGATTCGTACAAACAGTTATAGACATAAAATCTAAACTAGACGAGAAAGTAGTAGCCTTCGCATTTGTTAGGGACAATATATATAGAGCAATTTCAAAACTTGATCCTGATTTCACAAGAAATATCGAAGGCCAAGCATTAAGACTACACTGGGATGAATATAATTTATTTAATCTTGTCTGTAAAAGATTAAGAGCTGCATTTAATACCGACACAGAAAAAAGTGTAAGAGTTTGGAATGAATTCGCCGCTAAAGAACTAAAAGGCATGGAAGGTTTTAGGGTTGCACTTAAACGTACTCTCTACCGCCCAAGAGATATTCTAGTACTGCTTAACGAAGCATTTCTAAGAGCTAACTCTAAAGAGAGAAAACATATAGTTCTTGACGATATTGAAATTACAGCAAAAACAATTTCATCAAATAGACTCTCTGACTTACATAAGGAATATGAATATATTTTTCCATCATTGGATCAGTTTACTTCATCTTTTCATGGTTCATCATCAGAAATAAACTTAGAACAATCAATTGAAATTATTGATAGACCTCTTAGCAAAGATGGATTAAAAAGAAATAAACAACAAGATATTTTCCTATTCGAAAATGCAAAGCAGGTTTTACAAAGCTTGTACAGTGTTGGCTTTTTGGGGATGTATAATGAACAATCTGCGTCCTTTGTATTCTGTCATGACGGCAAAGATCCTGATAGAGATTTTAATTCAGAGTCTCGGTTTCTCATACATCCATGCTACTGGTTGGCTTTAGCAACAACTCAGTCAGAACTAAAAATTGACGAAGCAGAAGACATAAACGACGAATACGACATTGAAGTAACTTCTATAAGTAAAGAGCATAGAAACCAAAGAATAGAAGCATTACTTCAAGAAATAGAAGATATAAAAGAAGGAAAACTTGGCGCTTATGATTTTGAATCTTGGGCTCTAAAATCACTTAAAGTAATTTTCGCTGGATCTATATGCAATATTGAAATACACCCAAATAAAAATGGATTGCAACAGAGAGACATCGTGGGTACAAACTTGGGTGAAACCAAGTTCTGGAAACGAATATTAGATGACTATAAAACTAGGCAAATTATTTTTGAAATAAAGAACTACCAAGAATTAGGATCAACAGAATACAGGCAAATAAACTCTTACCTTGCAAATGATTACGGTAAATTTGCATTTATTATTACAAGATCATTCAATAACAACTTAGAGAAAGCTAAAGAATTAAATTGGACAAAAGAACTTTATACTGAACATAAAAAAGTTGTTATCAAATTATCAAATAAATTTATTGAGAAACATCTGAGAAAAGCAAGAAATCCACAGAAGCATGATGCTGTAGATAAGGAATTGAATGCCTTACTTGATACATATGTACGAAGGTATTTCACGAATAAATGCAAGTAAATCAAAATCGGGTAAGAGCTGGTCTTTCTTCAGCTCCCCCCACACTACACTGTTAACTCTAGGGAGAAATCATGAAAGCCCCCGAAGCCACTGAGCTCAATGGCTATAAGGATATCCACCTATAGAGTAAAATACACATCCATTGTCTTATATAAAAAAGATTTGGATGTCCTGGAAATGAATGCATTTGATTTAATGAATAGGCTATCTGTCATTTATGACGCACGTCAGCAATGGAAAGTAGATCATAAACTTGCCGATATTCTGCTCTTAACCATCTGTGCTGTCATTGCAGGCTGCGAAGGTTGAGAAGAAATTGAAGACTTCGGCAATGAAAGACTGCAATGGTTAAAAAAGTATGGTGAATTTGAATACGGTATTCCTTCACATCATACAATTTCCAGAGTAGTTGCTGCTATTAACCCAAAGCAATTCCAGAAATGCTTTATTGAGTGGATGCAAGCCTGTCACCAGACAACCAATGGTGAGATCATTGCAATTGATGGAAAAACAGCAAGAGGCTCTTACGATAAAGGCAAGGACAAAGGTGCAATTCACATGGTGAGTGCATTTGCGACTGCAAATGAATTGGTTCTTGGCCAAATTAAAATTAATGATAAAAGTAACGAGATTACCGCCATACCTGAATTGCTTGATCTCCTGGAAATCCGTGGCTGCCTCATAACTATAGACGCCATGGGGTGTCAGAGGGATATTGCCAAGAAAATCGTTGATAAAGGCGCTGATTATTTGTTAGCGGTAAAAGGCAACCAGGGTAAGCTTTATGAAGCATTTGAGAAACATTTCTCTGTTGAAAAAGTGAATCAATGGAATGGTGATACTTTCAGAATCGAAGAGAAAAGCCATGGTAGAATGGAAACACGCCTTCACATAGTAAGTGATACCTTTGATGAGTTCGTTAATTTTTCTTTTGATTGGAAAGGAATGAAAACACTCGGGATTATTTTCTCTGCCAGAATGGAAGATAAAGTGTTCAATGCTGATGATATCAGTGTCCGTTATTATATCTCCTCTGCGAAGTTAACAGCAGAAGAATTTTCACATGCCGCAAGAGAGCATTGGGCGATCGAAAATAAACTCCATTGGAAAATGGATGTTGCAATGCGAGAAGATGATTGTCGAATCAGAAGGGGCAATGCCGCTGAAATGCTCACAGGTTTTCGGCATATGGCAGTGAATATGTTGAACAATACCAAAACCTTTTAAGCAGGCTTAAAGCGTAAACAGAAAAAGGCAGCCATGAACACACAATACCTGTCTGAAGTCCTTGCTGGGTGTGGGGTTTCATGATTTTTCCATAGGGGCTGCGTCCACTAGGTTGCCTTCGGCGGTAAGGCTGAAATGGGCATTATTTCCAGCCGATGAGGATGTCCCTGATAAGGCGGGCTTTGGCCATGCGGATGCAATGGTCGGCCTTTGCCATTTACTTGGGAGCAGCTTTCCCTGCCATGATACTATCCTACTTGGTACGGTTGTTAATGATATTATACTGCGTGTTCTGTATTATCCCATGTTAGGTTCTATCAAACATCAACATCGAGAATTAAATGGATATTGAACTCTTTTTGAAGTTTATTGGTTCTTTGGCAAGTGTTTTTGCCTTGTACAAGTTGATCGTTGATGTAGTCTTGGCAAAGTCAATCCGTAGAAGAGATGAATACGAATTTACCAAGAAGTTCCTTGAAGATTTAAAAAATAAGGAAACACACCCATATATAATCGAGAAAGGCTTCTTTGCGTTAAGTGGAAAAACATATTCGATAGATGAAATAAAGCACCTTTTAAATAAAGGCTCACCCAGCTTTGAAATAAGTCAGAGAAATGAGTCCAACCATTTTATTGAATTTGATAGAGAGGCCAACGCATATAAATGGAAACAATTCTACTCCAAACCTTTCATAAAAAAGCATGGAGTAAGTCTCTATATGGGGCTATACATAGTAACTTGTTCTGTAGCTATTACACCAGTTTACATAAAAGGTCTTTCAACTCTTTCAAATTCATCAATAATGTCGTTCTGTCTTTCATTTTTGTACATAGCAGTTCTCAGTCTGTTTAGACATGAAAACCTTAAAATAGCCAAAAAATTTATACAAACCCAAAGCCAAAGCTAAATCGGGTAAGAGCTGGTCTTTCTCCAGCCCTCCCCAACCATACCAGCATGCGGGTCCGCACCGGGCGGTTCACCGAGGATAGTGAAACCTGATCCACAACTCTTTCAGAGAAACAAGCCCAATTTTTGCAAGGTAACTGTCGTTGAATGCCTGCTGTGTTGCGAAGGTTTTGCTCAAGCGATAATACCCTTTGCTGTTGGCTGCAATCGAAGCGGCTTTGATATGATCAACACCTAACTTGACTAAATTTCGATAACGGGTTTTCGGCTTGCGCCACTGCTTAATGAAAAAGCAGCGGATGCGCCGACGTATCCATTGATCCATTAGCGGTATAGCACGGTAATATTCGTTTATTCTGAAATACCCCATCCAGCCCCGGGTATATTCGGCAAGCTTTTTCGCAGGCGGTAGGCCATTTAGACGCCCCAGCTGCATTCAGTCAGTTTAAAGATTTTCTGCTTAGAAGCAATGCCAACTCCTCTGTGAACAGCAGATCCTTTCCCAATGAAAGCAAAACTCAGCCACTCGACTTCACTGGCGTTAACCACATTGGCAAGCAGGAAAACATTTTTAAAGGGCACTCCCTGCCCGGTTTTATTAATCTCCATCAATCTGATCCACAACCTATCGAACCAACCAGTCCCAGGTCAAAGCGAAGAGAGAGGACTTTAGCTGCCCCAACTGCTCAATCATCAGATTTCTTGGGAACAGCTCCTCCGACAACTGAATACCGATCCCCAGCCCCACAACATCTATCCCTGAAAAGCCACAGCGTTTCACCAGATCAACCACCGCATCATAGTGATCAATATCCGGTGCTCCATCGGTCATCATCAGAATCAAGCGCCTTTCGGCATTTGACTGACAAATCTGATGCACTGCATACCACAACCCTGTGGCCATGGGGGTTGAGTCATGGCTGTCCAGAGCAGAGAGTGTTCCTGCAATTCGTAGATCGGACTCCTTGCCTGAAACTATTGGGTATACCCGGTCAGACAGAGTGCCAGGATAGGCAGAAGCGGTCACAGTGACTCCTTTAATCGGCTTCAATGCCATTATCAGAGCCAGAACCGCTTCTCTTGCCAGTTCCATCCGTGGGCCCATGGACGCTGAGATATCGAGAGAAATATGAACTGTCGCATTGGTTTCTATGGATTCTGAACGTCGTTTGAAAAGACGACCATCGTCCAGAGCTATCCTGTGCAGCCTTTTACCATTGATTCTCATACCTCGCTTGCCAGTGCGATCTCTGGTTAAGGTCTTCGCCTGAACCAATCCGGCTAGCTGTGCAACTAGACGAGCGGATTCTGACTTTACCTTCCAGAGCAAATCCTTTGCGGCCTCTCTGTCTTCATCATTTATGAACACTTCATCAATTCCAGGTGTCGTAGTTATTGCTGACAATCTGGGTGATTGCTTGTAACTCCAGCATTCAAGCTGTCCTGCCACGGATTCGTAGAGGTCTTCAGGCCAGTCAACATCGGACGACTCCAGGATTCGTTTCAGAATCGGGTCTTCAGCCTTGTCTGAAGCTTCTCCGTTTGCTGAAACAGATTGATCATCGTTTCCTGACAAATTCTCAGTTTTTATTTCTTTTCCTTCCTCAGAATCGGATTCCAGATCATCACCTAACACAGAATCTGATTTATCCTCCTGATCCTGTGTATCAGAATGCTGAGAATAGATTTCCTGATCTACTGACGAATTTTCTGTTTTTTCCGCACTTGCCTCACCTGAATCTTCGCTTTCAGAATTTTCATGGCTGAGATTCTGAAATAACGCGATAATCTGGTCAGCCAGACTCAAAGCTTCCTTCGTGCTTTTCAGGTCAGGCACCTTGACCAAATGTTCATCAAGCGAATCCAGTAACTGTCTGGAAAAACAGTCTTTCATCACTTCACGGGCTTTCGCTGCTTCCTGCTCCAAAGCGATCTGTCCCAGCACCTCGTAGCGCAGAATCGACAATAAAGAGTCGTTTAACACCTTCACAGGTGGATCACTCTTTTTTGGTGCACCTACACGACCTTCAGCCACTAACTGCCGGATGACTTCTGCAAGCGAAAAGCCAGCACCAGGGTATTCCTGGCTGATTGCTTTTTCGATCCGAATGTCCTCAAGCAGGTTAGTCAGCCTGTGCCGAAGAGCAGAGCCTTCATAGTCCAGATCAAAATCCGTGTAACGCACATGAGCAGCCTCATGACTCAAGAATCCCCAACAAAGGGTTTCTTGTTCACGTTGCTGCGGGTCAAAGGCTGGAATCCAGATGCACTCGCCATCGGTGCACGCTTTACGGCCAGAGACTTCAACCCGAACACCCATCTTTCTGCCCAATGCACAGCCAACAATAGGGAGCGCTTTTTGTAAAACAGAAGCCATATCCAAATACCTCGTATACATAAAAAAGGGACATAGCTCCTGCCCAAGCGGGCACTATGTCCCGCTTGGGATGGCTGGATTACACCAGCCGGTTCAAAAGTAGAAAGTGGCTGTAGGAACCGTTTCCTGCGGTATGACAACCTGTTGCTCTTTGAGAGGTTCTTCCTGAATCTCTATCTCATTTAATGTCGGCGACTGGGTTTGAGGCATTTCCTGTTCCTGCACCTTCACAGGTTCAAGAGCCATCAACCCCTCCGCACAACGCTCCATTTGCTCCACAGAACACAGCAGTAAAACCCGCTCCATCAGCTGAGTCAGCACCTCACCCTCCAATGCTCCGTTGTTAGGCAATTGCGATAACCCGGCATCCAGCCGTTGCACTATGGGTGAAATTCCGGGATCAACAAACGACAGACCATCCAGTTTATCTCTGAGCCGAAGAATCGGATTCAGGGCTTTACGGGTGACTTTGTTTTTCCCTTTGAAGGTCTGCTCAAACAGAGCCTGGGCATCTCGACTGATTTCTTCTCGCAGTGTGCCACCCAACTGGTTTACCTGTTGATTCAGGTTCTCCGGCTGGGGCGATGCCACAACTTTGTAAGTCGTGTAACCAAAATGAAAACGTTGACCTACATCCTGAGCATCCGGCACGGCACTTCTTATGGCTTCGGCAAAGTCAGGATGGGCACTCACCCATTCCTGAATATGCTGGTCATAGCCTGTCAGAAACACCCTCTTTTCCTGGTTAAAGTCCTGCTGAACCTGATCCAGTGTCAGACTTAATCCTGAAACATAATGATCGGGCACAGCATAACCACCCAGAAACCGCACACCTTCTCTACCACAGAGCCGACAGGCCTGATCTCTCAGACGATGAAATGGCTTGAGCACTTCCCGTTTACACAGTTTTTTGCTTCCCAGCGATGCCACTTCATCAGACGGCAACTGACCACCTTTTCCCAGCACCAAATCCTCTGGTTTCAGACGACGGGCACCCGACCAGATGGAGCAGTCCAGGGCAATCACAGACATTTGATCCAGAACTTTGTCTACAACAGCGTGATCTGTCATGAGTCGACTCCTGAAGACCATAAGTCACCGAATACATCATGCCCAATCCGATGAATCGCCTGTCGCTCCGCAGGTTCCACTCTGGCAGTCAGGGCTTGTTCCAGCGCATACTCAAATACTCTGGGTGCACCCTGAAACCGGAGTGATAATCTTGCCCAGCGCACCAGTCCACGAGTGGACAAAGTGACACTGAGCTGTGATTCGCCTTCTCCGGCTCTTCCATCAGAGTCACCCGTGAACAGACGACGCACCTCGTTAGCGAGTTTCACCATCTTTTCTCTGACGACAACGGGCAGGTCGGGCACCACCTGGTTGAGAATCATCAGCTCTGTGAATTCGTCAGGATAATCCACCGAAATCACACGAAACCGATCCAACCAGGCTAATGATTGTCTTAATATGCCCTGATACAGACCACTGCCATCCCCTGCTCCGGCACTGTTACCGGTGGCAACAAACCGGAATCGTGGATGCACCGGAATGATTTCTCCGCCGTTTTGCGCCAATACCAGAGGCGCACCATCCAGCAGATCATACAAACCAGCGAGTTCTGCCGGGTCGGCAACATCCATCTCATCCAGGATCAGAATATGACCGTCTTTTACCGCAATGCTGAGAGCGCCATATTGGAAGGGAGTTGATCCCTTATCCAACACTTTCTGTCCCAGCAAATCATCCAGCTCTAACTTTCCATGAACAGGCACCATCTGCACTGGCCAGTGCAACCTTGCAGCAGCCTGGGAAACCAGACTGGTTTTCCCACACCCTGTCGGACCGCACAAATACAAGCCATCACCCTCCGGATTATCCAGAAACGCCAGCACCTTCCGCAGCCGGTCTCTGTCAAATACATAAGGCTGAACAGCCGGTACTGCCGGATGCCCACATTCCTTATAACCTTCGAGCAGGATCAGTTGATTGGAATCCAGATCGAAGGTTTCATTCAGCTCATAAAATGCCGGTTGCAAGCCCACTGGCTCAGACTGAGCATCATTTTCCATTGTTAATATCCTGCACTCTCATAAAACAAAAAAAGGGCAGAAATCTCCCCCGGATGGGGAAAACAACTGCCCCACCCGGGTTAATGAAAATTGGATTCAGAAATAGAAGTTCTGGTGACTGACGGTCGGGTTTAAGATCAACCGATCATTCTCAGACACTTCAATTTCTGACTCTCTGTCGTCCACTCTCCTTTCCAACAAGGTTACCCTTACCTGTTCTCTCGCCTTGCGGCGAAAAGCATCAAGATCCGGCAACGCCAGCTGGTGCTGTTTGCACAACGCTTCCAGCGCTTTCTGATAATCTATGGAACCACTGCATTCACTGCAGCAGACACGTAAACCATCAGACTCAGCTACCCGGAAAGCGCCCATTAACTTTTGCAACTCCTGTTGCAGCCGCTTCTGTTGAGACTTCCCGGTTTCCAGCATCCCTTTCAACTCATCGAGACGATACTGACGACGGCGATAGACCATTGCCAGCTTGAGCCAATGCGCCTGCTCCATCGGACCTTCTGGCACATAAACATCCAGATTCGGATCTTTCTCCGGCTCATCACCATCTTCCACAAGCTGCCAGAAAGCTTCTGCTTCCGTCCGCAATTGCTGAATCAGGTGATCGTCCCTGCTGATACAGGCTGGAAGAATCGGCCTACCTTTTCGATAAAAACAGAGCCAGGCGCGGTTAGAGTCTGCAACCAACATCTGAAACTGCACTTGTGCAAATGCACGTCGATAGCCTTCCGACTGACCCTTCAAAGTCTTCACATCCTGATAGATTTTTTCACTTGGCGCTTTCAGTTCTACCGGAATACCGTCCCTGGTCATACCGTCAAAACTGGCACGCAGCCTTGGGTTCTGTTCCCACTCTCCACAAACGGGCAAGAGCGGTGCATCGCCCAACGCTTCTTCCATCTGAATCCTTGCGTCGTCTTCATCCTCAATCCCGCGTTGAACATGAGGGTTTGAAGATAAATCCGGTTCCTTCAGAATCCCTGATTTCTCTGCACCTTTCTTTTCACACCAAAGCTGCCAACGAGATTTATAAGGTGACTGCCCAAGGATCACTGCGGCATCACTGGCTGTGACGCCACAGCTTCTCCAGTCGAACCATTCCCTGGATCGCTGTTCAAGATTGACCTGCTTCATCACAAATCACCTTAAACAGCCTGTTCTGCTGATTCTGCTTGCGCAACATCCAGCCGGAACAGGCAGTAATTCAGAGCATTACCATCTTCCTTAAACCGCTCCTGGGCAAAACCCTGAGCGGCGGTAAAGGCTCCTGTTCCCCTGGCTCGTTCCACAATCTGTTCAATAAACGACACAACCTGTGGTTCAAGACCATTGGGCTCAGGCACTTCATCACCAATAATGGCTTTCGCTGGTAATAACTCCCCTGCTATCTCAGCCAGCGTGTCATCCTGAACATCCGGTTCAGGCGACACAAGCCCAGCTTTTTCCTTCACTTTCTTGCCCGCTGCTTCTGCCAGCTTTGACTCAGACTCCCGCAGATCAGGCACAGGATCACCCATCTGGGTTTCCAGTAACCGTTCAGCTTCATCCGGTTCAAATAATCCGCTGAGACCATAGGAAATCCGAATGGCCTGAATCTGAGACTTATGGCGAAGCATTCGCTTAGGACAAGTCTGCCAGGGGCCGGGAAATTTCTTGCCATTCTTTATCACCGCAGGCCGGTAGAGCTCATCAAGATACTCACGTACCCGAATCGCATGTTCCCGATCTTTACGGTGAACCGTGCACTCAATCCAGGGATGGCAGGGTTTCATATCCTCATCGAACTGGATAAGTTCATCGGGATAACCGAATTCAATCCCATCACTTTCTGGATAGGAGTTCATGATACAAACCCAACCATCGACAGATATCACAGGCAATACTCCACCTTTTCTGTCGGATAAAGCCCACACCTGCCGGATAAATGGGTTCAAACCATAGCTGTCTGCCACTGCCAGCAAAGACAGCATTTGCTCCCGGGTGGGAACGCTGCCGTTCTGCTGTCGAAACGCTGTCTGCGCCAAAGTATTCAACAACTCATCTTCACGGAAGCCATAGCGCTCCGCAAAACGAGCCACCAGATCGTTGGCACTGCCACTATCATTAACAACACAAGAATGATTCATAAGAAGTTCTCTCTCACTTTCCTGAAAAACAAGATGCAAGACAGAACTTCCTCAGATGACAGAGAAATTCTGCCATGCAGAGGGACGAATAAGATTCTGGCGAAGCCAGAAGCTCATACGACAAGGGTGGATCACCGAAGTGATCAATGGACACGAAAACAGACTTTCTCTGCTAACGTCAGTAGAAAATTGATGCTCTGAATGTCTGATCGCAAAGCTGACAGGCTGATTCCGGAATGTCATTTCCCTGTGACAACCACCTCACCGCTGCGCGTGTTTTATCTGCCGGATCTGCAAAACACACTGACCTGTGAGATCGTATTCTGATCATTACCGTTGTAGCGGTCTCATCAAGGAT
Organism: Endozoicomonas sp. ALD068; assembly: GCF_049310145.1. Classification (NCBI taxonomy): domain Bacteria; kingdom Pseudomonadati; phylum Pseudomonadota; class Gammaproteobacteria; order Oceanospirillales; family Endozoicomonadaceae; genus Endozoicomonas; species Endozoicomonas sp. ALD068. Next base: position 1,760,258 of record NZ_JBLYNU010000004.1, on the reverse strand, counting down.
GAGGTCACTACGCCATAGATCATATTCCAGGAAGGAGTGGTAACTATAGGACACATGATCGCTAATTCAATTTTTTCGTGTCGCTTCACAACTTGCTCAGGGGTCCAGTCATCGCCGATTCTATCTTCTATTTCAGAGATTCAGCACAGACTGTGTGCGGAATTGCGCTGATCTCATATCAAGCTGCTGATGCGAGTTATGAATTTACCAAGGCAACGGTCTATGCAGCTTGCAACCTGCATGACCTGATTCTAACTACAATCATTATCAAATATTGGCAGAAACGAACGAACTAGTGGTTGCAGATCTCACTAACCTGGAATCTGCGGCATTTAACCATAATAAAATGATTACTAATTGCGCAACAGGGAATTTATAGCTACGTTACAATAATGATCAAAAGCTTTAAACACAAAGGGCTTGAGAAGTTCTACACCAAAGGTTCCAAATCAGGTATAAGACCTTCCCATGCCACCCGAATCAGTGATCGTCTGGCTTTTTTGAATGCAGCAAAAACCATTGATGACATGGATAAACCGGGCTACCGCCTCCATCCGTTGAAGGGCGACCGTGAAGGCCTTTGGGCCGTTAACGTATCAGGTAACTGGCGCATTGTGTTTGAATTTAAAGACGGAGATGCCTACATCGTGAACTACGAGGATTACCACTGATGGCTACACAACAATTTGACCCACCTCACCCAGGGGCATTGATCTACCGCACCTATATTGAGCCATTCACCTCAATGACCGCTAATAGAATTGCCGACCAACTGGGCGTGGCCAGAAGTACTTTCAATCGTTTGCTGAATGAAAAAGCAGGTGTTTCACCGGAAATGGCCATTCGACTGTCGGAAGTACTGGGTGGTTCTGCTGAAAGCTGGATGACACTTCAGGAAAGCTTTGACTTGTGGAAAGCCAGGCAAGTGGTCGATACAGCAAAGCTGGAACGCATTGATTTTAATCAGGTCGCGTAGTGACCGACTCTTCGTGTTGTCCAGTTATTTCAGATCGCTAATTCAACGTCGTTTTTTCGGCAGTCGCCCTTTGCTTCTATCTCGCTGATTACTGCCAATGTAGGCTGAAACCACAGTGCTTCTGTGATGGCCTAGCAGACCAGCGATGGCCTTCCGGGCTTGAAGATCGCCGTGTATATCAATGTTGATACCACTTGATAAAACAGGTGCAGAACAACCTGTAATTTGTTGATATTGTTCACAAGCGTAGGCCGCCCGGAGATCATGCCGGTTATTCAGCCCATACTTTTTGAGAACCGGGCCGCTGAGCATACGCACCAGAGCCAGAAAATCTTCAAGCTTTTTACCGACAGGTATCAGGCAATCGTTGTCGCCCTGCATCCTTACCGCTTGAGACAAAGCCATACGTGCATAGCCGGATACTGGAACCCACCGTTCAACTCGTGAAGGACTGGTAGACGTCGATTTTCCACGTCCGCCTTTTGTACCCCGCTCAATATCGATTTTTCCGCAGGCTTTGTCTTGCTCAAGAGCCCTATGGCAATCCAATAGCACAGCTTCACGGGAACGCAGCCCAAGCTCTCGACATAGACCTAAAACGGCTGCTATTCGCTCCTGCCCTTTCAAAAGTAACTCGGCTTGTGCCTGAGCCAACTTATCCCTGCTTAGCTCCGGTGGTTCAGTGCGAATTTTCTCCCGGTTCACCTGTAGAGCCTCAGAGGGTTTAATCCTTATATCTTCATTGCCTCGCAGCGCCTTCAAAACCACATTGCAGGTAGACAGCAGATTCTGTGCTGTGGCAACAGATAATGGTTTGCCCTGCCCTTCCAGCCTTGCCCGCAGGTAAACGGCATAGTGCTTCAATGTCCGGTTATTCAACTGATGAGCTTCACAAATATTCCGGGTCTGACACCAGGCACAAAACTGTTTCCATCGCTCAGAGTGGGTGGCCACCGTACAAAATTGACCCGGCATCATTGCCCTGAGTGCATTCCGTCCGGCATAAGACAACTGTCGGCCAAAACCAAAATTATGGCCGTTACGGCTTAAAAAATGAGACACAGCTCCACCCCTCCATCCAAATCTGGCACATCGGACAATCAGTCCCGAAACCCTGAACAAAGTTCAATTCGAAGCCACATCACGCAGTGGCCAGACGGGACAGCCTGTAACGCAAGGGTTGCGGGCAGTGACGCTCATTGCTCCAGAGAGCTGAGCTTTGCTGATGCCAGCAGCTGAGGCGGTTGCTGTTATAACCAATACTGAAGAATGGCCGGGTTTAGCACGTTCGCCTGCTTATAAAAAAGTTGATCAAATCAACAGAAAATGCCGGTAGAAGACACTGGTCTGGCTGTGTGGCACGGATGCCAATATATCCAGAGAGGGTCTCTTGAAATGGTTTTTTTTGGAAATGCGCTGCAACCAGATTTCAGTGCGCACTTACCTGTGATCCGATGTAATGGGTGATGGCAAACACAGGTACTCACGCTCTGAGAAATGGGCAGCAAATGTGACAGGTTATTCTGACGAGCAGAACAACACGCCAGCCAGAGTGATTAAGCTCTGGTGTAATTGCAGCAAGGAGGCTGCTGCGTGGGAAGACTCGCAAAGAGTGGTGGTTGCCTCACGGCAAAAAGTTGGATTCTGCAGAACTTAACGTCGAAGTCTTAACTTCTCCTTCCTTAGCAGAATGCCCTTTTAACGTGCATATGTCCGCTTTAAGTGACATAGCACTGACGGTGAAATAATAGCAAATGCGCTGGAACGTATTCAGAAATCAGTTAAAACCTATTCATACAACCAACTTTAGCCTTTGTGGTGATTTATAAATGTATGTGACACTGATAGCTGTCAGCACAATGCCGACATCAAGTTAGCCGCACCATAATCACAAGCCTAAAAGTGTATATTGTGCGGCCTTTCCCGATGAAACACTCTATCGTGGCATGCTACCAAGCCTTCAAAAAATCTGGCACAATCGAACCATTTAATTATCAAACGACAATTTGCATTAAGCTATGAGACATACGCCCATTCAGCCTGTAAGAGGCTGCATAAAGTCCAACGGGCGGTAGCATTCTTGCAACCTGATCATATCAACGAGCCATGTGCTTATGAAGCTCAGAAAACTATTAGCGCCACTCTCAAGATCGTCAGCCGAAGCAGTCAGGACGCTGGGTAACTCTAAAGGGAACCCTCTTAAAGACTATCTATATATCAAAACCCCCATTGAGACTGATTTTCAGCGATACGTTGAAGACTCAAACTCCCCGGAGACCATCATTTTTCTGTGCGGCTCCAGTGGTGATGGCAAGTCTGAAATTCTGACCAAGTTTTATGATCGATACGAACATCAGTTCCGATTCCATCTAGACGCTACTCATAGCTTCCAGCCAGATATGAGTGCGATTCAGACACTGGATAACCAGTTTTCACTCCATAAGTTAGAAGGCAAGCCCATTATCGTCGGCATCAATATTGGCATGCTCGGAAACTACGCTGAAGAAGGTTCAAGAGAGCATCTGGATATTATTCAGTCTATAAAGGCTTTTCTCAATGATGATAAAGAAGGTCTGTCTCCTCATCACATCTTTCTGAATTTTGAAGACTACTCAAAATTCAAGCCTGAAGGTGTCAGTGTTTCTGCTGACTTTATCGAAAAGCTGCTGGTTAAGCTGACTCAACCTACTGACGAAAATGCCTTTTACCAAGCCTGGTTCAAAGAGAAAGATCACTATCCAGAAATACTGCATGCCAACTATGAAATGTTGCAAATGCCGGAAGTGCAGAAGGTTATAGTCCAGACTCTCCTGAAAGTACGACTCAAATATGATCAGTTCCTCACTGCACGCACGCTGCTCGATTTTATCTACTCAGCACTGACCGGTCCCGGCTACCTTTTCGATAATATATTTACCAATACAGCCACAGAGTTAACCAGAGCACTGATGCATTTTGATCCTTGCACCATTCGCTCAAAAGATATTGATATTTTCCTGATCCAGAGTTCAATGAAGGTTAAGGACGATAAATTCAATCGTTTCAAAGACGGCATCCGTCATCTGATAAATGAAGATTATATGGAAGTGGGTTCATGGATACGCTGCTTCTATTTACTTCAGGATAAATCTCTCGAAAACAACTACCACCATCAGTTCAGATCAAGCTTTAACCAAGAGCTGTATCAGAAATACATTAATATCTGGCGCTTACACGACCAATTCGATAGTAAAGATAAAAGCCACCGGGATATCCTGCGAGATTTTTACCAGAATGATTTGCTGGAGGCCATTTTCCGCTTTGCTAACCGACTGGCTCCTGAACTGGGGCAAAAGCAGTGGTATCTGGCTGATTACAATAGCTACTGTCTGTCGACCCGAGCTGTCATTAAAGATAACCTGAAGGTTCTGCCAAATAACCGCTCCAAGCGACTGGGGTACTTCAATGCCATGCTGATGCTTAACGGCAAACCTTTGGAGCAACCACTTCAGATCAGTGCCAATTTTCTGGAACTGATTATGAAAATCAACAGCGGTTATCGTCCCAATAAGCACGATAAAAATAATATTGTGATCCTCGAGGAGTTTATTGACCAGGTTACAGCCCAACTGCGAGACAGTAATCAGCTCAAAATCCATACCACTGAGGGACAATGGGTTTTGACTAATGACGAAGACTATGACGAGATTACTGTCGAGGAGGATTACTAATGAGCATTGTTAGTCGTTTAGTAGCCCTCGGTGAGATTGATCAAAGCAAGATTGGTGACAACAATCTGAGCAATTATCTGCCCATTCGCAGTAAGAAAAATGTCCTTAATTATGACACCGTAGCGGGAAATGTTCTGGGCTTGCTGCTCGGTAAAAAGCTTCATGGATTTGATCCGGCTGAGTTCGAGGAAACCTGTCTGGATGAACTAGCCAGCAAGCTCTCTGATGAAAGCATTCTGGAACACTTCAAAAATATCTACTTCCAGAATAATGCCCTACTGAAGGTATCACCTGAATTTTTGCTTCTGGGTCGTCAGGGGGCAGAATCCAAAGCCAGTGCTCACCTCAGCGAAATCTTTCGCAACTTTCTGACTCAGCAAGATCTCAGCTGTAAGGATATATCCAAAGCGAATTTTATCGAGAAGATCTTCTGGGAAGTCATGCAAAGATACCTGAAGCCAGTCAGACAGGAAGCTTCTAATGTAGAACCTTATCTACCTTACATTGCTGACCTGTTCGCCAAGGATATTCAGTTTCTCAACAGCAAACCGGAGTACTTGTTAAGCCATCTGGAGAGTTTTCTGGAGCTTTACAACTTTATCTACTGCTCTCAGCTGGCGCTCAACATCAAGAACTTCAAGTTTGATGTTCCCAAAAAACGTCCGCTGTACTTTATTCTGGATACTGAGAAAGCCAGCCAGGAACGCACACATATTCAGGACGATGGCTATCAGCACCTGTTCTCGTCATTTGGTACGATATTCCCTACACTTTCGATGCTGGAAAACATCAATAAAGCAGGAAAGGAAGGCAGGAAAGGCAAGGTAGTTCCACTATGGCAGTACACTCAAGCATTAGAGTCTGATGTTTTTTCTGCTGAAGAAGTCGCTGTAGCCCTTCAACGCTTTGCCAGTAACTTTCAGGAAAAAAGAAAAATCAAAGCTCGGGACGCAGCGGAGTTAACACCAAAGGCCCAGCTTAATCAGCTATTCCGGTATGCGCTCGACCAATTTGATATAAAGCGGTACGACACAGATGCCAGCCGACATGAAATCAGGGACGCCTACCAGAAACAATTTGTTGAACATATTGGCAAACATTTCATACAGAGTCGAGGTCGTTCAGGGCGTGTACTGGTAATAAACCAAGACTTCCTGCTTCTGCTGACCAATATTGCCATTGGCGATAACCGCCAACTGCGTTTCCAGGAACTGCTTCAGGAATTCCGTCAGCGTGGCGTGTACTTTGATAAACAATCCGAACAGGCTCTGATCGCTTTTTATGAGCGTGTGGGCAATGTAGACCGTATGAGTGATAGTGGGGATGCCGTCTATGTGCGCAGTACAATTTGAACAGTTTGCTGTAGAGCGTATTAAAGGCTGGCTCGACCAGAACGTGCAAGTCGGAGAGAAGTACCAGCTTCGCTCCACTAACCTGAATAATACCCAGCGGTTATACGCCGAAATCTACAAATGTACCCAGTCATTCTTCTACGATGGCACAGAGCTTCGCTATTTTGTGGTGAATGGGATAAAAGTCATCTTTGCCACACACTTCGATGAGCAGGAAGCACCAGACCAGTATTTCAATGAATACTACATTTCTCACCTGAGAGATTGCGTATCCTCAAAATCTGGAGACTTTGAAAACACGGCGCTGATTTTTATCCATAACAGTGCGCTGGATACTCTGGTCAAAAACGCCATAGACCTGGCTCATGGTGATATGCCATGGTCTGCTCACGGCATTGAGGAGCAGCTGAAAAAACTGATCGATAATCAACCACAGAACAATACTGTCCTGAGATATCTTCTCAAGACTAAAGCTGAACAGCTTAAAGAAGATAGCGGCAGCATGTTTGGCTTTGTAAAGCTTTACGCTGCCATGACCAGCGGTGATACTCCAGATCTATCAAAGCTGGGCTTTCTTCGTGATAAGGGCCTCTGGGAATTGAGTAAACCAGCCCAAATCGAAAAACGCCTGAAAGACAACAAAGAATTCCACGACAAGTTGGAACAAACCCTGCAAAATCACCCAGAGGAAATCCATGACAAACTTCCAAAGCTGGGCGAAGAGTTCATTAAAAAGCATTTCTCCGACACGTCTAGCGAAGAGTGGCGCGCACAGTTGGACATGGGCGATGTATTTACCGAACAAGAAAAACAGAAAGAAAACATCATTAGCTTTGCGTCTGTCAGCTCAGGAAATGCCAGACTGACAGGCCCTCGCACAAAATCAGAGAAAGCTGCAGAAAAGCGGGAAAACCACATTATTCTCGAAGTACCTAAAGGCAGCGAAACATTCGATTTTAAGCTAACTTTTGATGGTAACGACCTAAAAAAAGAACAGCTACAGCTGATTAATAACAAAGTCCTGCGTGGACTGAAAAACAGCATTATCAAGATTGCCGGTTCTGTTCAGCGCCATGTTACAGTCAATGCGCCTTTTGATGGTTCACCTACCTTCTTCACCCTGAAGGTAAAACGAACTAACAACAATGAGTGCTTCACCTTCCAGATTCTGGTAGTGGAAGAAGGTGATTTTTATATACCAGCTATTAAAAACAAGTTCCTGGTTAAACCTAAACCCAACCAAAACGGTCTAATTCTGCAAACTGAAGATATGAGCCTGGAGCTGACAGAAAAATCAGGTTCAGAGTTTATTCTCTCAGAAAATAATGAAGTGGTTGATGCCAGCATCTACAGTACTCTCAATTACCAGCAGGTCTACGAAGAGTCAGAAGTCGTCTCATTTAAAGTTCAGAGCAATGACCATTTGATCAAGTTCACCATTGAGGGAGAAGCCAGCCCGGTAAGCTTGTCATTACCTATCCTGATGGACACCGGCCGTTTCAATGAGCTGTTTAAAGACGATCATTACGGTCAATTTATCAACGCCAAGGGCAAGGTCGTTATCGACCATAAGGAATCTAAAGTACCGGGTATTCGTCTGCCCTTATTACGTAGGGAAGAGGAATTTCTGACTGAGGGACTCATCTCTATTGGTCCCGATGCTATTAAAGCAGAGGAGCTGGAATCAATTGAACCTGAATTATATGCAGCCTGGATGGAGCTCTCGGACCACCTTAAAAAGAGGAAGTCTTTGTTATCCCTTGAATTTTGGGGGGATGATCTCACAGCACGAGTCAGAAACTATGTGCAAGCTGCTCTGAACTCTCTCAATGCTATCCCAATGGACAGCACCTTGAGTGATGAAAATCGTATTGTTCTGGCTATGGGTATGGCAGAGTTTGAAGGTAATAAATACCTCTCCCCTTACCACCCATTAATTCTGAGTTATTACCTGAAGGTGGTGGATGAAATTCGGGCTGACAAACAGCACAAATCTTTCCGTAACCTGCCTGCAGTGACCATGGAAAGATTGAACCCCAAAGGCTTGCTACCTTTCGTCTACAGTAAAGGCAACCAGTTCAGCTATACCCAAAAGGTGAAGGAAAATCCGCTCTGGCTTAAACTCGTTCCCAGAAAGGACGCTGACTACGATTATGTCAGCACTCTGGTAAAGGAAAAGTCTAAAGAGTTCATCGAAACCTTTAGCGAGCTGTTCAAACAGGTGAATGATGCGCCGCTGATTATCAATTCTATAAACAATGGCGACAACTGTGAAGTGTTTATGGGGCTGCTGACCTATTTCAAAAAGAATCTGACTAAATGTCATCCGGTTCATGTCAACCTGTATGACGACCAGTTCTGCGAAACAGAGTTTGATATCTTCGCGGAGATGAGTTCCCACGAGGAGATAAAACAGCGATATTCTCTGGATAAAGGTTCAGCCCGGGAACAATCGGAATATATTACCGACCTGCTCCGCACAAAACTGTCGTTTTCAAAGTTCAAACACAAAGATGTGACTGAGCAAAACTACGCCCACCTGAGCTTCTTCAAGAACAATCAGAAGGTGACCACCTTCGAAAGCGATATCGACAAATTTATTTCCGGCATTGCCTGCAACGGATTACTGAGTGGTGAAGCTTCTGTCTGCGAAAATAAAACCTTCCAGACAGCCTACGGCCTCAACAAAATAAACACTGATGGTCAGCAACATCTGGAAATGTCCCGCCTTTATGGCCGGTTGTTTAAGCCGTGCCTGGAGCCGAACCAGCAATACCATGCCCACTCCTCCATTGGTATTGCTGTCAGCGATTCTTTCAAGGAACAGCTGGAACGTTCCTACGATAGCTCTATCTGGACTACGATTATTGATCCGAAAGTGACTCTGGACTTCTTCCAGCAGGAACAAGACCTGATTCTGATTCATTATTCGGATCAGTACACCAATTCAGCAGGCTACGACGCTATTACCGTAACCCGTCAGTCTGACCTGTATAAGAAAATGCTGAGTCAGCAGGGCGACCAGCTGATTGAAGAGTTTAATGCCTTCAATGGTGAGTGGCTGCTGAAAATGGTCACAGATCCGGAAAATGATAAGAAAGGCAAACTAGGCATTGTTGCCGGCTGGAAGCTGGTGAGTGCCATGCTGTCGCAGTCAGATATTACATGGATTCCAATTTCTATCGCTGAAATGGTCAGGGTTTCCGGCAATATCGGTCTGAAGATGAATCAGAGTGATTTTGCTGTTTTACACAACAAAGATGACTACAGCGGCAAGATGTCCGACGATATTCTGTTTGCTGGCTTTAAAGATAATAAGCTCTTCCTTCTGCCAGTTGAGGTGAAAGCAGGCGAGCATGGCGGCACCTCTCTAGAAAAAGCCAGAGAACAAGCTGAAAAACTGCGAGCTTATCTGGTTGAGCGTATTCTGGGGCCAAAAACTCTGGAAGGTCGTATCTACAGGAGCCTGTTCATCCGCCAGGTGCTGATGCAGATTGAAAAGTATCAGCTCTATGAAGTGTTTAAGGCTGACTATTTTGAAGCATTCTTGAATCAGCGTGAGCAGTGGCTTACGGGTGACTACGAGCTAGGCACCATTGCAGACTTCCCTGAAAAGATGGTTATAGCGCATCTGACCAGCCCAACCACCATTCATACCAAGGAAACCTTCGAAGATGGCTTGTTGCAGCTGGAGATTCCAGATTATCAGGATCATTTGATCAGTACTCCCTATCAGAAACTATTGCCCTGGGTGCTGGAAGACAATGTTCTTGGTATTTCTGAACAATGGTTCCTTGGGCAAAACAGCAAGGTATCCTCTATTCCAGCAACTAAAGCAGATGATTCAGTAATGGCCATTGAATCTGTTGAAGAAGTAGAAACTAAAACGGAAAAGCCTGCCAAGTCGACTGAAGCTGAAAACAAATCGGCTACCATAGTCACTCCAGCGACAGAAGCAGAATCCGGAAGAATTCTATTTGGCCGGGAAGAAATGACCCATCAGCCAGTGTACTGGGAATTTAACCATGAGAAGTTGCCAAACCGACATCTGCTGATCTTTGGCCGTTCCGGCCAGGGTAAGACGTATTGCATACAGGGTATTCTTCAGGAACTAGCAAAAGCCCAGTGCAACTCCATGGTGGTGGATTACACCAATGGTTTCCTGCCGGATCACCTTGAGCCAGAGTTTCAGGCGGCAGTTAATCCTAAAACCCATCTGGTGGCACATTCTCCGCTGGCGATTAATCCATTCAGAAAGCAGAAGCAGCTGATTGCTGGTATTGAACTGGCTGATCAGCCCCATGTTATAGCAGGACGAGTTTCCTCAGTATTTAACTCTGTGTACTCCACCATCGGTGAGCAGCAGCTGGCTACGCTGAATAACGTGATTGAAAACGGTGTTCAATGCTTTGGTGAAGACTATACCTTCCAGCAGTTGCTGACTCATCTGGCCGAGGAAAGCAAAGTCGGTGAAGCACTGGCAAACAAACTCTCCACCATGGTGAAAAGCAATCTGTTTGATACCCGTGCAGAAGGCGGTTGGGATGCGATTTATAACAGCACAGACTGTCATTCCCATATGATTCAGCTGGCCAGTATTCCAACCGATGTTCAGCGGTTGGCAACAGAATTTATTCTCTGGGATTTGTATGCCCATGCTTGCAGCACAGGCAATAAGCATAACCCTCTGCCAGTTGTTCTGGACGAGGTGCAAAACCTGGATCATCGACTGGATAGCCCTCTGGGTAAAATGCTGACGGAAGGCCGTAAATATGGCCTTTCACTGATTCTAGCGACCCAAACACTAAGCAATCTATCAAAAGATGAGCAGGATCGCTTGTTTCAGGCAGCACATAAGCTGTTTTTTGCTCCAGCGGAAACTGAAATCAAGAAATATGCTGAGATTTTGGAGGTTACTGTTCAGGGTTCTAAACGGCAGCATTGGATTGAGCAGTTGAGTAAGCTTAAGAAAGGGCAATGTTTGTCTGTTGGGCAGCATCTTAATCAGTATGGTGAGTTGGAACTCAGTGTGAAGAAAATAAATATTAGTAGCTTGGGTGAGCGTTAAAGGAAAGCAATGGAGCTAAATTTAAACGTATGGAAGCGTGGCAGCCAAAGAGCGGTTCATAAACCGCTCTTGTTGTTATATGCGCTGTCACAATATCAAAAAGGTCATGATCGTTTTTTCTCGTACTCTGAAATTGATGAGCCGCTTAAAGATCTGCTGATTGAATTTGGTCCTTATCGGAAATCTCATCACCCGGAATATCCATTTTGGCGATTGCAAAATGATGGATTTTGGGAGTTAAAGAACCATGAAAAAGCTCAACCTCGTTCCAGTAACTCTGATGCGAAAAAAACGGAGCTACTCAGATACAACGTTGCAGGTGGATTAATTCAGAGTGAATTTGACAATATCCAGAACAGAGATAATTTGGCCTTAACTATTGGATCATTGTTAGATGAGTTTTTTCCCGAGACGATTCACGAAGATATTATTGAGAAGCTTGATATTACTGAGTATATGGGTAACCCCCATAAACGTGATCCTAACTTTCGTCATAAAGTCCTGACAGCTTACAGCTATAAATGTGCTATATGTGGGTTTGACTGCCGACTGGGTCACGCATCTATTGGTCTTGAGGCCGCCCATATCAGGTGGCATCAGAGCAATGGTCCCTCAACTATAGACAATGGAATAGCCATGTGCGCGTTACATCATAAGGCTTTCGATAGAGGCGTCTTGACGCTAACAAAAGACTATACAATTAAGATCAGTAGTCTTGCATATGGCGGACAAGGTTTTACTGACCTGATTTATCGGTATCAGGGAAGAAAGTTCCATTTGCCGCTTAATGATGAAGACCTTCCTCAGAGAACCTATATTGACTGGCATAACGAGAACATTTTCACACCTTGAAGGTCATAAAGTTTCTTACTTTATAACTTTTACTACTATTAAAGTAAATTAATGTAATATTTGGGTAAAACATGAAAGAGCAATATGAAGTTATTAATTTAGAGCAACTCGAACTAGATCACCACAACCCTCGTTTACCAACAAGATTACGTATTCAACCAGAAGAAGTTGTAATAAACTGGATGCTAACTGATGCATCCCTTATTGAGTTAATGCTTGCAATAGGAAACAATGGATTCTTTCCAGGAGAACCGCTACTCACTATAAAAGAAGGTGATAGATACATTGTTATAGAAGGTAATAGACGACTTGCATCTCTTAAATTATTGCAAGATTCAACAATTGCCAATCGCCATAAAAAGAAAGTAAAAACAGTTATTGAAGAAACAACAGAAAGACCTACAGAAATTCCGTGTATAATTTTTTCCAATCGCAGCGAAGTTAATAAATACCTTGGCTACCGACATGTCACTGGCGTAAAAGAATGGGAGTTGTTATCAAAAGCTAGATATCTAAACTCACTTGCTGAAGAACTGGAAATTAGCAATCCCATTCAGTTAAAGAAGGAGCTAGCTAAAGCAATTGGTAGTAAATCTGATTACGTGAACCGACTACTAATTGGGTTTGAATTATACAGTGAAATTGAAAGCAATAATTTTTTCAATATCAATGATCTAACAGAAGAAAAGTTTCACTTTAACTATTTATTAGATTCATTGAGAAGATCCAATATTAGCAAATTCATTGGAGTAAATACAAGAAGCGAAAACCCTCTTGAAGAATATCACAACATTCAAGCTAAACATGCTAATTTTGAAAGACTTATAAAATGGTTTTTCGACAAATCTGGTAGAAATAGAGTCGCCATAAGAGGTGACAGTGATAGCTTATCTAAACTAGATGCCGTATTAGCAGACAGAATAGCCACAGAATATTTATTTAGAAATGAAGATCTAGAAGAATCATACGAAAAGTTAGATAAAACATACGACTCATTTAATCACAATCTTGCTATTTCTAAGAAACATATCACAAATGCAATGCACCAATTACCAAGTATCAAGGAAGCATATGAAACAGATATTGAGACACTTTCAGAAATCATCAAAACTGCTGAAATCATAAAATTAACAATTAATGCAATAGAGAATAATTAAGCTAGGGAAGGTTGTTATGCTCGATTTAGAAAACCCTCCCTCTGATGCAAAATATCTAAAACATCATTTTGCTGATTTCATCGAACTTTTAGCTCTAAGCCAAGATGAGGAAGGTATATCAAAGGATGAAGCATCAGAAAGAATCTTTGATGATGGAGACAATCAAAATGAGGAAACAACAAACGACTTTTTAACTGATTGCTATGAGTTAATTGCATATCGATCAGATATATACGGCGAAAACTATCCATTTTTATTGGATGACAATGAAACACTGAAATTACGAGAAGATCAAACCAATCTAAATAGAGCTTACATTTTTCTTTTACTTTGCTCATGTACTTCAAAGTTAGATAGAAGTGTCGCTTCTGATTTAAGACGAGACTTTGAGCATTTGTGTAATAGCGCAATAAAATATTACCTTCCTATTTTTTCTGATTGTCATATTTTTGGAAAGTCAGGCTTAGAAACTGACAGGTATTCTGGCCATATTTCACAAAAGCTTAGATTATTAGCAAGAGATTTAGGCACTAACACTACCTTTGATGTCGATGATTTCGCCGCTTCAGATACTGGAGACAAAGGTTTAGATATTGTTGCGTGGTCACATATCCCAGGAGATACTTATAAAAACTATAATCAAATTTATTTTGCGCAATGTGCGACAGGAAGAGATTGGAAAAACAAACAACATGAACCTGATAAAATCAACAACCATCTAAGTCTAAACAATAATTATACTATCATGATCTGCATACCCTACGATTCAAGAAAAACGAACGGAAAACCGTCTGATCACACAGACATTACCGTTCCTATTTTTATTGATCGATACAGACTGCTATCCCTCTTAGGTAACGGTGTGAGTATTACCGAGTTGGACTCTAACGCTACACATATTCAGAGAGTTATTGATTATACTGAGGAGCTCATTTAAAAAATAGTAATCATGATCAAGGTGGCTTATGCCACCTTCCCATTACATTTCAAAACCAAATCCGAAAGATCGTTAACCCCGGAAAAGACCCCAAGCCCATCATCAACGAGCTGAGCCACAGCCTTGGAAATTTCAATATCCTGAGACTGCTGACGTATTAGCATGGCATAAACATCAGCCTGCTCACCAAGCAAGGTATTGGTATTGAATTCCTGACCATCTTGTACAGTTTTGACCTTCTTTTTCAGGCTGCCTGTCTCCAAAGAATGGGCAATTGCCAGCCGTGCCAGAATATTGGGCGTCAGTCCGGTATTTCCCTTCATCCTTGCCAGTAGGTCTGTAGCCTTCTTGGATATACGAATTCTGTTAGGCAACATCTTCAGCGAGCTCCTGCTCTTTATTTTCAGCATCTTTAGATATCTTGAAGCCGAAATAGTGCTTTCTCAGGTATTCAGAATATCCCTCTTTTGGGAAGTATTCCACTTCATAGACATGAGAAATATGTGGCGATAACTGTCTGAAGTAATCCTGGTCTATCTCGGTATCCGTGGAAAGAATAATCACCTGATGACTGGCTGTTGGGAAGTAATTTTCCACCAACTTGCCGCGGTGTTTACTATCCAGTCTGCCCAATGGAGTATCGATAATGATTGGCAGTTTCCTGCCGGATGTACGTGCCAAGGCCTCCAGAATAGAAATCGCAAAAATCTGTTTCTCACCAGCAGAAAGCTGCTTTTTATTGATTTCATTGCCCTGCTTGTCGAGCAGTTTAACGCCAAAGTTTTTCGGATCAATCCAAGCCCGAAGGCTGATATCATCCTTACGTGCCAGCTTTCTAAAGGATTTAACAAATTCTTTTTCAAGCTGTTTCACTTTATTTTCAGTAGCTTTAGAAGCAAAGACATTAAGCAATTCTCTGGAGCGTTGAGCCATCTGGTAGGCACGGTTACTAGAGAAGTTAACACTGGACTCCTGTTCTTTTTTCTGCATTTGACGCATGATGTCCATAGCCTCACGCAAGGCATTTTTGGCATCATCTTTTGCAACAGCCATTCTGTTTTTCACGGCTGTTCTCTTCTCATTCAATTCACGGAGCCGTTTAAGCTCGTCTTTGAGGAAAGCTACATCTGGTGCACGTTGCAGGTTTTCACTGGCATGATCCAGCTGGCTTTGAATATCAGCCAACTGCTTACCCATATCCAACATCTGTTGTCTTGAGGCAGGTATAATATTTTCCAGCAATAGTTGAACACGATTGAACTGACGTTCAGAACAATCGTGGACGATATCAATCTGTTCTATTTCATCAAACAATTCAGTGAAGGCGTTGTTAATTGCAATCTCAACCGCTTGTTTATCATTGATTGACTGCAATAACGAGCTTTTCAACAATTCAACCTTCTGGTCAAAGCTGCCCTTGAGAATGGCTTGCCTTTTAAAATCCTGTTCTTTTTCAAGCTGGTTTAGCAAATTCTTCACACGGCCAATAGCCAGCACTAAAGGGTAGATGGTTCCCATAGAAGTGCGAATCTGTTCTTCAAGATGCTTCTTTTCAGCAATCAGCTGTTCCAGCCTTGCCTGCTCTTCATTTCTTGAACGAGCCCATGCTCCACCCTTGCTGGAAATATAAGATTCAGATTCTCTGATATCACTGTCGATAACTACAACCTGACGGATAGCTTCGCTTTTCTCATTCAATGCTGCTTCGTAAGTGGCATAAGCAACATCATACTTTTCTTTAAGAGCACCGATTATTTGTTGATGCTGCTCTGGCATATATAAGGTGTTTTTTTCCCGAAGATAAATGGCCAGATCATCACGCATCCGATTGATAACATCCAGGCCAAGCAATTTCCTGATGGCAGTCCCCAGAGCTCGGCCTGTTGTATCTTCTGCAAGTTCAGCGATTTTTTCACCATCGAAGAAAAACAGGTCGGATACACCAATAGGAATCAATTCATTAAGAAAATTCTGACATTGGTCATCGTTAAGACCGCTGAGCACTTGCCCATCTTTCTCAATTTTAAGAATTTCATGAACTTTACCGCCATTGGCTGTCCATTCACGTTTAATTGTATAGCGAGAGACTTTACCACGGGTTGCATAGCTAAACGTCAGATGAATTTTTGCAGAGTTTTTCCTTATATTAGCCTTTTTGCTCTTATGTATAGATTCTTTCAGGTACTCTTTATATTCCCTGATAGAAACATTGCTGCCCAAACTGTGCTTGCCATACAAAGCCAGACGAATAGCCGTCAGTGTTGTAGTTTTACCCGCACCGTTTAAACCGCCAAATAATACGATTGGACGTTTGCGACCAGCACGCACCTGAGGCGTCAGGCTGATAGTTTCTTCATCACTGATGACCCTGAAGTCACAGATTTTCAGTTCTTCAAGAATCATGACTGAGCCTCTGATTTAGTGAGCTCTTCGTACTTTCCACGCAATATTTTTAATTCGGTTTTATAACTATCTAATTTTGTAACAACATCTTCACGGTGCGAAAGAGCTTCTTCCTCGATCCAATCCTGTCGCAAAAGCCCATCCAACTTTTCCATTAACCCCTTTCGTCGACTGAGACCTTCCATGGACAATTCAAGCTCAATTAACTTCATAATTAACTCGGCAGGCACATCGTGATCCTCTTCGAGTTCACGAAGTAAATCAGAATCTGGCTTTGTAAAAGCACCTGCATCATTTTCAACCCAATCGAGGTCTTCTCCATATATTTCTCGATACAAAGAAGGCAATTGATCAGACCAATCTGGCTCAAGCGGATCGTGCAACCATTCATTGCGAATTGCATGTAACTCAGGTCGAGTTATTAGTTCAATATCATGTCCCTGCTCTCGCAGAGTTCTCTCAATTTCTAAAAGTTCTTTCAACCATTGCTTACGGTGTTCCAGAAGGTATGGACCAAAGGAGCGCTTGATCTCATTTTTGCCATCATCATTGATCTTTCTACTTGATACATATGATATATAGCCATTTCTGCGACGTTTATTACGTATTTTGTCTTTATTTTCAGGTCTCGTTGTATCCCATAGCTTTTGCCTAAATTCGAGCATGGGCTGCATCCAAGCTGCACCATTCTGAATCAGGCCTTCAATCGCTTTATCCTTAGTAACAACGGTACAAGTCCAGCACCCAAAACGGGAACTACCACAGGAAGGCGTATTTTTGTCGATGACCAAAGGACATTCACCAGCGTTAGAGCCTTTATAGAGGTCAAATAACTCTCGATTGGTGCCGCCCCATGGCGCATAAGTTGCCAACAAATACATCCAAACTTCATCATGAGACCAATCTTCGATGGGCATGTAAGTAAATGCCCCTGGCAGAGAAGCGTGGCGAGAGAGTATGCTGCCATCTATTTTGTGTTTGGCTATCACCTGAGCACGAGACGAACTTTCCTGACTACGTGAACCAAGAATTACAATAACTTCTCCAAACTGCTCGACTTTATCCATGATAAATTCGCTTACTGGATCAATTTTCATTCGCTCAGTACACCAACGAAAAGAGGTAGTCGGGGCCGGATAACCTTTACCAAGCAAGTTTGTCCAAAATGTCTCGTCTGTTTTAGGAAATACCTGATGAGCAGACATAGGGAGCGTATGCTCTTTGGCGCCTTTATTTATGGTATCAATAACATATTTGATCTGATCAACAACAACAGGAGTTTCTACCAATGTATCAGAAGAAACAACATATACATGTTTTTTCAGTTCTACCGGTTTCAGTTTAAGAAGAGCTGTGTAAACCAGTGATAAAATCGTCGTTGAGTCTTTACCACCAGAGAAACCAATAACCCAAGGCTTATCGTCGTGGAGATAAAGCTCCTGAATTTCGTATACAAGGTCTTTTAGAGGACGGCCCGCATAGAGGCTGTCAACATCCTCCAGCATTTCATCAATACTGGAATATAAAAGGGCTTTATCAGTCATAATTCAAATGCCTCTTCAAGAGACTTGTCTAATGGATTGAGCCTTACATCCAGCGCCTTACGTATTATATTTGCCGTCAAAGCCACGTTGGTTCGTGCCTTGCTTAACTTCCCATGCAGCAATGCTCGCCCTTCCCAAAGTTCCTTATTCGCTCTTGACCAGTCAATGGTATTTAGCTTTTGCAGTCGAGATTGCCAGCTATCTGGATGTTGACTTAGCAGGTCTGCACCAGCACACCCTAAAGCGTGGAGCGTTACCCCGTGCGCATGAACAAAGTTCGTTCTGAGTTCCGCTGAAGATACTTTACGATTCTCTGCGTCTTTCCAGTCTGGCATGGCCTCAGTAACTGCCCGCCAATAATCGCTAGCCAGCTGCATTTCTTCCAGAGTGATACTATCTTTCAGGCCCTTTCTCAGTAAGCTGCGACTGGCTAGCTTTACACTGCTCAATGTAAATAATTTGATACTTCGGTTAGAAATGCTTGACTTCTCAAGCTCTGTTAGCTTTTTAAAACATGAAACATTATCAACAATGTAACGAGCCATATTTGAGCTTGGATCACGATGATCGTACAAAGTGCTCAGCGACTCACTGGGGCGTACCGCATGCTTGTTGAGATCCGCAAACATCTGCTGGCTGCGTTTCAAACCCTCATCAATGAAAAACAGAACCGGGATGTTGTCATGCCCCAGCTCACTGTTCTCCCTGATCGCGTCCTCAATGGCTGCCCTGCGATGCTGGCCATCGTTAATGAGGATTTGAGAATCCATAGGTACTGATAGAAGGCCAAGGTTTACTGCAACACCGGTATCGGCCAGTGGTTCAAAATGCACTTGATCATTAATGGAAGCCGTGATGGCAGAAAGGGTATAGTCCTCTCTGTTGCCAATCAGATATCTTACCATCTCAGGAATACGGGAGCGGTTCAGTGTGCGCTGCGCCCTGAGCTCAGGCGGAACTTCTTCTTCGTCAAAGACAAATATTTTAGGGATAAGTCGCATGGGGCACATGGCTATGTAGCATGGTCGACCGGATTGTATCCCTCTCACCGCCGGAAAGGTATGACTAAATTCACGTAAATGATTGGAACTCATGCTGGCGTCTGTATGTAAAAAATATATTGTACAACTATACACTGGAAGTGAAAATAGTAAGATTATCACAAACAGTCTAAGACCTATGAGTAATATAAAATGGCCCTACCAGAACTTGCAGAAAACTATCAAATAGATCACACACTTGATACACAGGGGCTAAACTGTCCAGTGCCCGTCATGATGCTTCATAATGCTGTCAGAAAAATGAAGGCAGGCGAGATTTTGGAAGTTATTGCTACAGACCCATCAACCCAAATGGATATTCCTAAGTTCTCTTCGTTCTTGGGACATAAACTACTAAAACACAGAGAGTTTGATAGTAAATTCTTATATCACTTAAAGAAGGGGGGGGGAGCAATTCTCCCTGTACCCGGGAGTAACTGAGTTAGTATGAAGAGCCCTATCGAAGATGACCGCCTAAATCACCCTAATGAAACCACAGGAAAAACTGGTTTATCTTCAGCAAAACATCGCCCACTCTCACGCACTGTTTCAAATCTCTGTGATGAGCTGAGCGAAAGGCTACCGGAGGAGGAGTACCTTCTTCTTAAGCTCATGGCTAATAACACTCCGTTTCGCACAATAGCTGCCGAGCTTAACTCAACAGCCTACACCGCCCGCAGGCTACTCAATGCTTCGCTTACAAACATTTCAAGCCAGCATTCAACAGTACTTTCTGAACTCGCCCGGTTTTTAGACTTGGCTCTTGATGAGACCAATGGCGAGAGTGATTTCAAGAGCATTACCAACCGCTTGGAGCTCAAGAGCTCGCAAATAAAATTCCTGATCTTGCTCACCAAAGATTTTGTAAAACACCCTGTTCAACACTATAAGAATCGTATTTTTCGCATCAAGACAAACCTCAACCGTTCACCCTGAAAAAACGATACCCCCTCACTTCAAAACAATGAATGCCCTTGAGTACTCTGGTCAACTCATCCATAGTTGGACCAAAGTTCTTGCTCTCATCAAGCAACTTCATCTCCTGCAGCCGACGATCAAACGACAGCTGCTTACTGTAATCCGAAAAACTGTCATCAATCAATTTTGACTTCCAATACAACGGCTGCGGTTCATAGTCACCATAGCCATAGTCAAAGAACTCTATCCGCCCTGCCCGCATATTGACCTTGACCCGTTCTCGCAGCATAGGTAATGGCTGAGTTTCAAAGCCGTCGTAAACCATCAACGACAGCTTACCTGAACGGATATGGATTTTTATCAGGTCTACCCCCTCTATCTCCCCGTAAAGCTGAGTCGCACAACCAATGTAGAGCTGTAACTCTATGGGAAGCTGGTCAATAAAACGGGTGTGCATAATCAGAGAATGTCTGCCATTCAAAATACTGGCTGGCAGCGACTGGTGAGCTTCTTCACATTTCTGATTGATCAGATCGGGCTGAGCAAGGGAGAAAAGCAGGTTTTTGGATTCCTCTGTAGCCGAGCGGTAATTTCCAAAGAACACTTTGATATCCCTTTTTAGCTGTTCCGGCATACTTTTGTAGGGGCGGCGTTTGCTAAAGAGTTGCAGGGCAAAATAGATCAGCAACTCCTCTTTCCTTTGCTGTTCTGAACGGAGGAAGTCATTTTGGTCGTATTTCAGGCAAGCCAGTTTAAAAGACTGTTTGGGTGAACCCAGGCACCTTTTTATCTTATCTCTGGCATCAAGTTCTTCAAGTGCGGGAAGTCGGCCAAGCTCAAGACACCTTTCCCAAAACGACTGAACCAACTCAGAATGCTTCTCCAGAACTTGCTGAACTTTTGGGACTCGTACCGTTTTCTGAGACAATTGCCGCCATCGCTGTCGGCGTCGACCTTTGTTGGCAAGGTATAGTTGTTCTTCCTCTTTGTCTTTGAACACATAGAATACGCCAGGGCCGACTGCTATCGGCTCCTCTTCCAACACCTGCTCAATAAAGCTCTGAAGCTCTGGCTGACTGTAGTATTTCTGAAAGGTGTTTCGTGAAGTGATCACCCCGTCTTTGTAGGCTTTAAACTTGCTAACATGAGCCTCAGTGCCCAGCATGGCTGCGATGACCAGAAGTTTATCGGTAAGCCGCCATGCGCCAAGCAGTGCATCAACCCGTTCTTCAATATCTTCGATGACATTAATCACAAAGCCAAGGTTGACCAAATCTGCATTGACCTTGCTGCCCTCTGGACGCCAGTTAGGATCCCACCCCTGGGCTGTGATTCCGTGTGCTTCCAGCTCCCGCAAATCATCAGAATGCCCACATCCGTAATCAAATACTGAAAATCGGCCATCCAGATAGCCGTGATTTGCCAGTGACCTCATCGGAGTCGATAGGTCGTTCCTTGATAGAGCCGTTTTATGTCTGTCAATGGTGTGTACTTCCGACGAGTCAACGGCGGCGGAGCGAAACAATCTTCCATCTACCAGCGTATAGCCTTTACTTTCCAGTAAACTTTCCCAGGATCGTTTGAAGCCAATGGCCCGGCTGTTTTCATACAAACCAGCCAGCTCCCCCTCCTGGGTAATCAGGCAAAAATCTTCGTAGTGCGGTGAGTTGCTCTGCACCATTAACTCTTTACGGTGCAGTATTGGCGGGTTATCTGTTTTCTGATAACAGGTTTGTTTGCATTGCTGTTTAGCCAGATCAATGCTGATGCTTTTGTGTAAGGCAGGGTATGCATCAGAAAAAAATGCAGGATAGCTGAGTAGTGTCAGCCTGAATCCGTCACGATGAAATTTGAGGATATCCCAGTCCTGCTCCTTGAGTCCCACGGTGACAACTTGTATTAGGGCGTACTCTTTAAGTTGTTCTTCAATACCTTGCAGAGCAGATTTGTGAAGATACACGGCTTTGGGCAACTTTTTCCCAATGGATAAGCCATCAACATATTCGTGGTATTGTTCAGGACTCATGATCGGTCAGTTGCTGCAAAAAGTCCTCAACAGTGTAGCGTCGAGGCTGACGCCTGCCAAACCTAGATCCCGTCATCCAACATACTTCGCCACTGGGATTAATGGAGTAACTGACGTGAATAGGCAGATCTTGTCCGTAGTAATAAAGTCGGTCGAACAGACAATGATTTACCACCCATGCAGCCAGCTCTGACGATGAAGTTTCGGGGACAATAAAGTCACAGGCCAAACCACCACGTTCACAAATTCGCTTGCCCTTTGTGTTCAGTTCGTAGGCAGCGTGCTGATCAAGTTTTGGAGCGATTCGTGGGAACTCGTTTTTCGCTATTGCCAGTCCCAGTTTATGGCTACAAAAGCCGTAGGTAAGCTGAAGTGAGCCAAATTTATCAACTACCGGATCGAGAATATTTTGGGCGAGGTCTGATACAGCTTCCCAACTAGCCTGCTGTAACGGGAGGTTGTCTATCGCCTCTCGCATAAAGGTTTCACCGCAGCAAATGATATCCCTGAAATAGAAATGCCGACTGCACTGCTGATCTAATTGCTTGAGGTTGATAAGAAGCCTCCTTTGCCCGGAAGGAATATGTCTCGCCTCTCTTCTGAGATTTGTGACATCTCCCTTCCATCTTGATATCAGTTGGATGTGGTAATTATAAATAGTCTGCCCTGAATCTGACTCAAGGTTGATACCAATATTTCAGAGGGCCATTGATGAACCGATAGTTCTGACTGCGTTTTGTTCTAAGGTCAACAACTGATACAGCTAAAAAGTTCGCATCAACTGATGCCAGCTTAAGCATTATTTGTTCTAAAAAAATGCAATTATTTTTTTGGTAAAAGCTGACATCTTTTCTATCATCCGT
Organism: Endozoicomonas sp. ALD068; assembly: GCF_049310145.1. Taxonomy (NCBI): domain Bacteria; kingdom Pseudomonadati; phylum Pseudomonadota; class Gammaproteobacteria; order Oceanospirillales; family Endozoicomonadaceae; genus Endozoicomonas; species Endozoicomonas sp. ALD068. Next base: position 1,737,412 of record NZ_JBLYNU010000004.1, on the reverse strand, counting down.
TGTTAAAGTGGGTTTTCTGTGAGACGCATGAAATCCTTTTGCCAGGTAGAGTACTGTAAAATATCCAGCCACTCCGGTAGTGGCTTTTTTTTGCCTTGACTTTAAGGGTTGTAGTGGTTTTCAAGCCCCCCAAAAAGAAAGCCTGAATCATTCGCAATTCCTGTACAAATGCAATCATGACACCCGACCAATGTCAGTACCGCCTTATAATCGAACAGGCATTGTAACAATACCATTTGCTGAACACAGAATCTGCTATTCGGCTGCTATGCGTGATAGCCGCCAATGAATCAGGTGGTTTTGTCTGTATCAGACAGATCAACGATCCGACATTGTCAATATTTCAGATGGAGCCGACGACATTCGACAATGTTTTGAATACGCGACGTTTGTGAATGCGCCACCAGAAAAGGATACCTTCAGGGCGAGACTCGCTGTCCGGAACAGCGGCTAATTTTCGAAACAGGTTTCGCTGCAGCTTCGGGGAAAATATTCTTTCTCAGGTTCAGCGAACCTCTTTCTCATTACAATGACATTAAAGCTCTCGCTCAGTGCACCAAGACTAATTGGAATACCTCACTTTGCAAAGCGACTGCTGATATGTAAACCAATGCCTGGAGGAAATGCTTTGAAGCTACCTGGAATTCGCTTAGTGTACCGACACTGATCTGGCTCTCGCTGAGATTGTTTTGCAGTGGCAGAGATGGATCATCCAGTACCAGTAGTAGCCTTCCCTTCTGACTTTCAGGCCTCCCATGGTTTCCTGCAGCTCTGTACAGTTCGTTAGTGTGCGCACCAGGCTGTTGAAACACTGCTATTTCACGTTAGTTTTTCCTTTGAAGGCCAGGCTTTATAAACCTTCAAGTCACGCACCGAAGGCCTCGCTCTTGAGTTTACGTTTCTAGTTTGTGAAGTTAGCCGGGCTGATGTTTTGAGTTTGGCAAAAAGCTTTCTGGCTCAACCGCTAGCCATTTGCTGGTCAATAATCCGCAGCCACTGTTCGGGGGTGAGTCGGGTAAAGGGGTTTGTCGGTTGATTCATGCTTCGCATCTCCTGCATTGTTTGCAGAAGAAAGACTGCCAGTCAGGTTGTGTCCGTTTTTACTTGACCACTACACTACAGCGAAAAATATCCGCAACCTGCAAGGTGGTGAAGAACTGCTTTCAGAAATCAACTTACGTAGGTGATCCAGGGAGCCTGATCTGGAATAGCGCAACCGGAACCACCGGAAGCTTTTCAAAGCCTTTATGTCGCTCGACAGCATGCAGGTTTGATCCCGAAAAATGAGTCATTCAATGATTAGAGGATGTGACTGTGATGTACGCATTCAGGTTATTTCCCGACTGTATTCTAAGTTGATGTTTGATTTCTCCATATTTCCTGACGGGGTGCTCAGTACATCTGGACAATCCGTTTTTTCAGGTTGCTGGGACTCTGTTGCAATGTGAAATGTCTCGCAAGCCGTTACTTGATGCTGATGCTTACAAGCTGTCACACATTGCCCTCTTTTCATACTACCCACACCAGTGTGTGACAGCCCAATTTGCTTGTAAACCGCCCTGGATCGAGCATAACCACGCATACAAGCCAATGACTCCAAATTGATACTATAACGCCTGACCCTCTTCCCCTGTCCAGTATCGGCAAGCATTTCACCAGTTCGCACCTGCTGACTATTGATGACCAACCCAGCCATTCTCAACAATCGATTGACGAAATTGCAGGCCGATTTTGGGCGCTGAAATCTTGCCCCTTCCGAAGTGTTCAAAATCACAGAATCCGGTATCAGCTTGAGCTGGTTCAGCATGAAAGGATACTCATTATGGTAAGCCTCAACTCTATCCACCACCTGCTCTGCTTCTTTCTCCCCCCATGATTGCTGGTAATCCCAGTTGGGAAATAATGGCTTCAAAAGCTCTCGATAAACATCAACGCCAATGGATTCAAATCGTCGATGACAAATGGAAGTGCTTTCCTGATCAGGCTCTGGCCGGTAATGGCTACCATCCGGCAATGGGAACTGCATAAATCGCCTGAGTCGTGTCAGCCCAACCTTCTTCCAGAACTCAATATCCTCACCTTTCAGAGCTACCGGCTCAATACCCAACTCTTCACAGATTCGATAGCGTTCACAACTGCATATTTCCTGTAGCCTTGGTTCGACTTTATGAGACAGCTCATCGTACTGGCTTGCAGAGACGATAGGCGACTGTTGTATCGCTGCCCTCTCCTCTTTTTCCACCTCCTCTTCAGTGGCTTTCCAGCACAAATCAAACGATTCTGATTGTTGTTTACCTTGGTAATACTCAATAGCAAATCCTCGGTTCTGCATCAGATAAAAAAGACCATTGCCGCCCAATGCCCTGAGCTTCACCTGTCGGCTACGTTCTGCTTCACAAAATCCATCGTATTCCCCCACTGTTATGCCATCAGTGTTGCGTACATAGCGCTCGGCATACTGCAATGCCCGGACTCTGGCCAGCCAGTCCTCATTATCCTTTTTACCCGGAATCAGATCGGCAACCATAGTAAACTGTTGGGCAGACCTGAACCTCCGGAGCATTTGCACAAACTTCGTCGGCAAAACAACATTATGGGAAAAACCAAACACCTGATCGAACGGCGTCTGAATCGAAACACCTGACTCAATGGCGGGCGTATAGATGATGACCTGGTATCGCTGAGCTTCCTGATCAAAGTTTTTCTGAAAGGCCATCTGATCAGGCTCATTACGATTTTTTCCATGAAACAGCAACATTGAAATGTCTGGGTACTGTTTTCGGATGATTTTTTCCAGTTTGCCTGCATACACTCGGCTGTCTGTAGCAATCGCTATTTTTCTGCCCTGAGCGACAGAGGGCAGTAGCTGCTGATCGATGACCGATTTAGCCTGAGTTTTGCCAGTAGCAAACTGGCAGGACAGCATTACATCCCGAGAATACGGCATCTCGTAAAAATGTATTTCCCTCTCAGGAAACCACTCCTGCAACAACCCTAAATGATAAGAGGACAAGTCGGCATCACAGATAACGACGGTAGGCGTTTGTTCAATTAAATCCAGGTAACGTGCAAGAACTGAAGGGTCTTTGATATGAGGACTGGTCCCCAGCACAGAGATATGTTGCGAAAATTCATCCAGCAGCAAAATATCGGTCTTTCCTGTTTCCAGAAATCGGCTGACATTCGGGGCACACAGGCTGTTAATGCACGTCACTAGCCGGTTGACAGTTGCCATGCAGAATTCATGGGTATCCAGATAACTCTCCAGCCCCAGTCGTTTTGCCAGTTCATGAGCCAGGGAAACCAGATGCGTAATAGCTAAAATCCGCTCACCCTTCTGCACAGCAGATTGAGAGAGTGCCGACATCAGTTTTGTTTTACCTGATCCATAAGGGGCTTTGACAAGAGTTATCCGACCTTTTTCTAAAGAAACGGTTTGGGGCGTAATTGCTGATACCGGGTGATAGGACTCTCCTAGTGACTTTCGTTTACCAGAGCTTAATCCACACCCACTCTGAATAGCCTGTTGCTGCCTGTAACAGTAGCCGCTTAACTGCCGTTTAAGCTGGTTCAGTGTGTCAGGATGGAAAAGACAGGGATTAGCGGCCTGAATCTTCTGAATAAAATCGTGTTCGTCACACTGGGCTGGAACCTTTTGATGAAAGCGACTGACAATGGCTTTTGCCAGTGTTCCCGCAGATTGCTCATTATTAGCTTTGGCAAGAAGCTTAAGGGCACTTTGATAGTCACCACAGAAATTATCCTTTGCCATTTCGACAGCAGCTACGGGCACAGATTTTAAATTGATAGCGTGTATTGGTTTCTTCACCCACTGCAGCTGTCGTCTTAAGCCCTGGAAACCTGCATCCAGCCTTACGTCGCTCCAGTCTTCTCCGTATCTTTGCGGTATCACCCACCGAAAACCGGCACGATGACACGCCATTATTCCCGGCAAATCATGATCCAAAGCAATGATAAGGTTACGGGCAAGGTGCGGCCATTTATTAGTCAATTGTGCAGCAATTGACCGGGCATTGTTTTCGCCGACTATACAAACCACAGGTTTACCAGTGGCCAGGTAGACATTGATCGCATCAGCCATACCGCCAACCATTCTTAGACAGCCATGATACTTTGGCAGCTCTGTATGAGAAATTCCCACTAAGGTAAAACTCTGAGAAACTTTCGTTCCCCTGGTAACTTTCTTGTTGTCTTTGACTGCAAAGCGATCCGGACAATGTTTGTGCAACAACCCTCGCGGATAGATTCGCTCACATCCTGTTACCTGACCACGAACGTTTATAAGCGGGTACTCAAGGCAATCACCATACCACCAGTCCCGCCCAACTCTTAATCCAATCAGAGAACTCAATAACGCAAAATCCAGCTTTTTTTCCTGAAGATACCCGGTCGGATCAACCGGAACGTCAGACAACTTGTTCATGACAAGAAACCTTGCCAGACACGCCAATCTCAACTAGAAAGAGAACAGGCAATGTATGGTCCTGCACTGACACAACAGACATTGCTACAGGAAGCCCGGTTCTATGACCGGGCTTTTTCTTTTTTGGCTTCCATGGTTGGAAAACAAAGCAAATCGCTGTGCCGAAATGAAAGTATCTGCTGCCGTCAGACAACAGCAGGTTGCACAGCGGTTACTGAAAAACCGGGTATAAACTTCGAAATAGTCTCGATCGGACGATCAGCTGGAGAACAGGCTTCGAAAGGTATTGGAGGAACAGAAGATCCAGACCGGCAGCCTTTAAGGCAAAGGCTGTCCGCAGGAGATACCTGAACATAAATACTCCATAAAAGTATTTAGGCCCAAGTCGCAGAACTGACTATAATAACCAACGGTTTCATAGTCAGCCTGTGACTTTGACATAATGGCAGGGGCTGGTTGAGAAGCCGGTTCACCCCCTGTGGTGAGCGTCGACAGGGTGTTCTTTAGGCAGGGCACTCTGTCTCTTACTGCTTTACGATACTGCTCTTGAATAATGAAATATCGAAATTAACAGACTAGCTTCTCAAATACGATTGATGGGGTTCTGGAAGAAAACTTATTTCGAAATAACAACAATGACCTCGCATTAAAAACAAATCGTTCGAAGTATAAATCAGCATTTCAAAAAGCTGACCTGTAATTTTTACTGTATTAAACGGTTATTAATCCAACTATTTTCGATTTCAAATCATTTTAATAACGACGACTTCATTAACTTGTCTTTTTCGGTTCTTAAACAATGCTTTGACCTACGAATAAAAATTCAGTCGAGTGAGAAATACTGTGAAGACGATTATAAATATCAAAGAAGCCCTGAGCCAGGCAAAAACCGATGAAAATGTCGGAATTGCTATTGCTCCGCTCTCCTCTGGTAAGAATTTCTGCCTGTTCTGTGCAGAAATCAAAGAAGGCCATAAAGTAGGTTGCCACTACCACACCGATGGAGAGGAGGTCTATTCTATCCTTTCCGGCGAAGGCATTATTTTTACCGCAGTAGTAGACGATGACGGTCAGATTGGCGAGACACTGTCCCGCAAAGTATCTACGGGAGACAACTTCACCATAGATGCCGGAACCGCACACCAGCTTATGGCTACATCTGACCTGGTATTCATGTTTGTATGCCCGCCTGAGCACTTGGATAGTGACCGGATCATGCTGCCCAGTCTCGTTACATAGGCGACCGTGTGTTTGACCATCTTCCTCAAAACAATAAACAGATTTTTTCATCAATCACCCGAGAAGACAGTCATTCTGTTATGGATAAGGCTCGTTCTGTAATATTGCACTATCGTTCTTTAATGGAATACCACCCTCAGGACGTCTGGGACATAATGGACATCCACAATCGATTTGCCTTTGCCAACAAAAATCTTAACAAGGTGGTGGGTCTTAATAAGAGTTATGATTTTGAAGGTCGTCATATGACCGAACCTCCCGCAGCCTGTTATGACGTCTGCGCAGGCAATTTTATCGAACAGAACGAACACTGCCTGCAAACCCGCAGTACTATTGAAGTACTGGATATACACCCTGGAAATAAGGATGAATGGTTCGTTTATATTTTCAGAAAGACGCCCATTTTCCTATTGGAAAATGAGGTCATCAGCAGTTCTCATGCAAAGCACCATGAAGCAGAAATCGTTGGCACCTTACATCAGGGGCGGGATGTGCTCGAGCATTGGAAAAATGGAGTAATGGGTTTGCAGCGGCTTTATAACTATTTCACGGGGAAGTCTGATATCTCCATTCTGCGTCAGTGTCCGGAAGATCTGCCAGACTCTCAAACCGAAGTTCTTTTTTTATTGCTCTGCGATAAAAAAACAAAAGAGATTGCGAGGATTCTTAACATCTCTGAATCTGCAGTCAGAGGTCGTATCAGTGCTCTCAAGACAAAATTTGGTGTTCACCGTCTGCCAGATATTGTCGAAGCAGCTATCGCCAAAGGGTACCATCAATACCTCCCTTCCCGCTTCACCGGTAAACAGATTTCCCTGATCCTTTCATAAGTGTTAACCAGATACTCAGTCACTGCCGTCTTAAAAACAGGTTATAAGAAGCAATATTGATTATTAAGAAATAACTTTCAATTTTGTCTTGATAGATTATCAAATCTTCTATACTCCAATACTGATCAGGTGCTTGGCCTAAGAAGTAGCTGATTTTAACGACAGGAAATTCAACTGATTCAATCTGGTTTCCTGTTACTGCCATTATGTCAAAGCCACTCGGTTGTCGTTCTGACAGTCAATTTGTGACTTCGGCATGAGCTGCTCTCAGGAGTTGTATCATGACGATCTTAATCTTGTCTCAAAAGCCACCTCCCTTTTGCTGTTCGGATTGGAAGCAGCTGTTTCGTTTTATTACTGATTCAACTCCTTTAATACCAACAGCAAGGTCACTGATTCAGAAGACTGTTTCCGCCTGACGGCTTCAGCCACTCTGATCTTTTCTGTGCTTTTTGCTTATCAAAAAAAGCAGGCTGCTCCTTTGCCTGTTGGAAATACTTTTGCCAAATGCTCCTAAGGTCGGAGACGTGCGGTAGCCTTTGTTTTAAATTCTTCTCTGATTAGCAGTCTCAATCATGTCAAACAATCAAAAACGATCCCAACCAGCCATTGTTGCTGAATGTCTTTTGCAGACTAACCAGGCACAAAGAATGAGTATCTGGATGGATTTCAGGTTGAAAAACATGTTGTTTATGCTGGAAGTGGTATACAAGGAGAATGAGACTCTGCAAAACATGGCTGAAAGTGCTGTGCAGAAGATTATTCAATTATTAGAGCAACTCGATGCCGATTTGAAAAATGCCATCGAAGAGTTGCCAACTCTATGCAATGACAGCACCTCCGTAGAATACAGCTACCCAAAAACCGTTGAGATTTCCTGTACGACGCCTCATGCCCAAATCTATATTAATTTGCTGAAAGACTTTGACTTACTGGTTCAACGATGTGACCAGTTATGGCTGACAGGACAATGGGAGCGTGAAGAGTCCCGTGAACCGGTCAGAGTCTGGACCAGGGCTATATCCAAAGGCTTATCTGACTGTGTTGATCACTTCCTGCCCTTGCGGAGGAAGTACATTCAATATCAAAAATCCGTGCATCAAACTGATGAAGCTTCAGAAAGCACTGACCCATCATAGTCAGGTCAGGAACCTGATTCTGTTTTATCTGTTGGTGTTCTCCTGCCTGGTTCCGGTTGACGCCATCTCACTGCAGCAGGAACTGAACAAAATGCTGAACACCCTGTCCAGCAGTTCCGATCCGGCGGCATACCAAACCCAGCGTCGTGGTGTCATTTCAGGGGGTGCCTTTCATGCCCGAAATCGCATCAATGAAACCAACTTGACGGGGATTGTACCTCCGGAATTTTCGGCTGGTTGTGGCGGAATTGACCTCTATGGCGGCTCTTTTTCTTTCATCAACAGCGAACAGTTCAACAAGTTGATTCGGGATATCGCCGGTAATGCTTCAGGATATTTACTGGGACTGGCCATCAGCGCCATGAATGAAAAGGCCTATCAGCATATCGAGGCCTTGCAGGAAAAAATCATGCACCTGAACAGTCTCTTCTCAAACTCCTGCCAGATGGGACAGGGTTTAGTGAACAGTATGCCAATGCCTGCGGCTATGAAAAAATTTCAGACCGATGCGTCACTGAATATAAGTCGCGCCAATGTGGCTGACACCTTTCAGTCGTTTACCGGCACGGGATTATCCAACCGTGATCCGGTCAAAGCCTGGCGGCAATCGGCCAGTCCGCAGGATCAGGAAAAGATGCTGGGTAATCTGGTTTGGAATGCACTGAAAAAGTCCTCTGCTATTACCGGCAATGAGTACCGTGAAGCAGTTATGAGCCTGACAGGAACCATCATTGTTTCCATGGAATCCGGAGATACTCAGCCACGATTGTTTAGCTATGTGGGTAATCAGTTGAAAGTGGAGGACCTGATTTATGGCTCTGATAAGGTAAGTCTGTATCGTTGTCATAACCATTCAGCTTGCTTGTCTATGACATTGATGGATAAGCAAAAACTGTCGGGATTATCTGAGCATTTGACTCAATTGCTGAATGCTCTGGCAGATCACTGGCATCGCAATGCAAAAGATTCCCTGCTGACGGTTAACGGTGTTTCAGCTCCAGCACTGCTTCAGAATTTACCCGCAGGCATCGGAGCCATGATCCGAAATCTGACGGCTGCCGACGTTCAGTTAGCCAAGCTATTTATTACTCAGGCTGCGCCACATATTGCTTTCTACATGGTGCATCAGTTTATGGAAGATCTACACCATATCACCGTGTCGCTGGTGAATATGGAAGGTGACTATCATCCCTTTGCCCAACAACTTCAGGACACACTGAAATCTTCCAAAACCCAGTTGCATCAGGAGCTACAAAGGCTGGGAGAACGCTATGGCCGGTTTGGAGAACTGATACAAGACTATCGCCATATGCTGGCGGTAGCCGAACAGAAGCGATATCAGAGACTTCAGCTGGAACCCAATCACTATCAACGCTATCAGAAGGCCAAGAGCGTTGATTGAGACCATCTATTCCATTGGTGATGCGAGTTTTCTCTACACAGTCCTGAATGGTCTCGTAATGATCGTCAACGATCCTGAGTTCCTGATGACCATCAAGATTGGATTCACTATTGGCGTGTTTTATCTGGCTCTACAGGGGCTAATGGCAGGAAAGTTTCCAGCATTCCAGCACTTGCTTCTCAGTCTTCTGATCTACTCCGCTTTATTTGGTTTACCCACGGCAGGCAGGAGTTACAAGGGTATCAACGTGGATATATATGATGTTTATACCGACACCAATCGCAAGGTCGATAATGTGCCGTTTGGTATCGCCCTGACAGCCAGTATGCTGTCCACGATTACCTGGAAACTGACGGAAACTTTTGAACAAACCTTTCATAGTGTCGATGCCGCAAAACTTACCCATAACGGCTACCTGTCCAGTCTGACCAGAATGATGGAAGCCCGCAGCAAAGCCATGAATCAGTTTCAGAACCATCCGACACTGGCTCAGTCATGGCGAAACTACATCAAGGAGTGCACGCTCATTGGCATTGATCTGAATTTCAAAACGTTGCATGAAGTATTCAATAACAGTGACGTTCTTGCGGCACTGGAATTTCCCTCTGAAGTATTCGGTACTCTGATTTACAGGAATGGGCAACCTACCAATGTGACCTGCACAGAGGCATTCACCTGGTTGAAACCCAGAATGACGGGCTGGTTTGATCGAGAACTCCAAAGAGACAGTGCCTCTCCTGACAGGAATTTATCTTTGGGTGCTGCATTACAGTCATTAAGCCAGGGTGCAGAATCCAGCCGTAATTTTCTGATGGCCTCTGCTCTTCTTCCTATTTATCACGATGCCACCATCGAAAAATTGCAGGATATGCAACAGCCACAAGCTGCCATTATGACTCAGCAAGCCATTCTGCAACGCAATACTCAATGGGCAGGAGAACAACATCTTTTTCTGAGCAGCATGCGGGCAATGATGGCGTATATTGAAGGGTTTGTGTTCGCCGTGACTCCCCTGATGGGATTGCTGGTTTGCGTTGGATTGTTTGGCGTGCGGCTGGCCTTTAAATATCTGATGCTGTTGTTATGGGTCCAGCTTTGGATGCCAGTGCTGGCGATCAATAATCTCTATATTACTCTGGTTTCTCAGGGCGCTATGGCTGCATTGTCGGCCCCGATCACCAGCTTCACCGGTATCATGGAGTCGGGACCGATTCTGGAATATTGGTTGGGTGTTGGTGGACTGATGGCCGCGTCTACGCCAGCATTGGTTCTGATGTTGCTTTATGGCAGCGCGATCACCGCCACCCATCTTGCGGGCAGGATGCAAAGTGGTGATTTTATTAATGAGAAGGTCTCTGCCCCAGATATTATGATGCCGGGGTCTGCTATTAACCAGCAAGCTGGCTGGAATATCGGACCGCAGCAGGGAGCGACTCGTGGGCAAATTGATCAAGTGGTTCCGGCATTATCAGCCAGTAGTCATCTATCCAATCTCGTACAATCCAAAGATGCGGCACGGAAATCTTCCGGGATGGCGTTCAGTCAGGCGACTGGTCATGCGATTCAGCAACGTTACGGAAATACAGTGGATAGCCGGGAGCTACGTCAATTCAGCAGCAGCCTGAGCACAGGGGAAAGCCAGGTGGCTCAGATGCGGGATGATTTGGCGAGAGACCTGCAAAAGCAATTTGGTCTGGGTTCCCAGACAGCCAAGGATATGGCCACGACAAAAGTACTTGAAGCCGGAGGTGGAATCTCAACCGGCAGTTTGCTTGGTAGTTTATTTGGCGTAGCTGGTAATTATAAAAAGCAGTGGTCAGGAATAAACCGCGATGTAATAACTGATGCATTCCAGAATGCGGTCACATACCTGAACAAAGAAAGCTTCTCAAAAAACTGGAGTTCTCATCTCCAGAAAGCTCTTTCAATGGATGCCACTCAAAGCCATTCCCAAAGCTGGATGAAAGAACTGGGCATGAGTGATGACCTGTCCTATCAGAAAATGGCTCAGGAAAGTCTTAGTAGCAAGAAAAGTTTTGAACAGGCCAATCAGTTACAACAACAACTGGGGCAAGCTTTGAAGTGTGGACCCGCAATCTGGGCTAACCGCATAGCTGCCTCAGAATCGGCCATGGACATACTGCAATCGAAACCCTTTGATCCTGAGTTCCAACAGCAGGTTAATCGCAATGTTCAAAGATTCAATGATCAGTTTGCTAGCCCATCAGAAACACTGGCAGCGGCGCTGGTTTCAACCTATCTGAGCGGTTCCAGCGAGGCAGATTTGAGCAGATTGGGTGAGGCTTTACAGAAGTCCGACATTATGAGCTCAGCTACTGAGAAGCACAGCCCTGAATACAATCAATCATTGGTTTCACAACAAAGAAGTGGTAACAATATTGCAGCCACTATCAACAAAGCTCTGAATCAACCAGAAAGCCTAAACGACGATAAGGTTAAACAACACATATCAGAGTCCAGCCAGCTACCAGAACCAAAAACCTTACAAGTGGCAAATCTTCAATCATCTGCCGAACTGCAATTGCACGATGCTCTCCGGCCACTGGCTAAAGATTATGACCAGTCCAACCAATCTATCGAAAGTCGGTATCTGCATTCAGGTCGGAACAAGCCTTATATCACAAGCCTCTTAAAAAACAGTGCCTACGGTACCGCCCCTTCTACATCGGGCTCGGGAATGCAGCTGACATACAATCAGGCTTTTGATCGAGCTGCATCCCACGGCCTGACAGATAATCAGGCCGCAACATTTGCGTCACTGGTCAAAGACCGTGATCCAAAATATGAACGAAGCTCTGATCCAGAAGACCGACGTCATCGTTTAGGGCAATCCATTGCTGAAATCAGCCGAGGCTGGGGAGATCAAAGTGCAGTTTTAGGTCAGCACGCCTTTAATCATCTGACCCACGCTGCAGATAACCCACAACATACTGATGCGGCACTGACACTGATCGGAGAAATGAACCGGCTTTATCAGCCAGAACTAAAACATTATGAACATTCAATTGAAAAATGGTTAAGGGGACAATCATTACTCCCGATGGAAGGCAACTACCTTGATACGACTATGCCTCCTGAACATATCGGTAGCAATGTCGGGAGTGAGATTCAGCAGCGCCAGTCAGACAACAACCTTAGGGTTTTCGGCAGACAGGATAAAGGCCTCTACCGGGAGCCACCAAGTAAATTATCGAGAACACATCGAGATGCAAGTCAGAAGCTATCGAACTTGATAAAACCCGACTCCGGCCGTCCTCCATAAGGTGTTCCTCCCACATCAATTCCACCTGCCATAGGCAAGCCGGTTGTCGGATTGGTTTCTCCCTTTAACTGCCAACCCTCACTGGCTGGCTGTGAAGCGATTTTTTCAGAGAACTCCCGGTTAAACTGCCAAAGCAGAAAAAAGCACCCAACAGAAAACAGGCCCCAAAGAACCGGAGACCCCAAAAGCTTCCAGCCATAGCCCGGAACCAAAACCAGGTAAACCAACTGCTCAATCAACAGACAACAAAAAGTCAGCCCTATCAGACTGGCTACAAACCCTTTAATCCGTTTTAACAAATTCATCGTCTTCACCTCCCAGTAGCTCCCTACTGAGTTTTCAGTTTCGTTCATCAACATAGTTCAAAATCAGCCGGGAAATGCCGAATGTTTGAAAACCCCAATACAACGATACCTATAGAACCCCAGTATACAGATTCACTACTGACGACCCGTGCTTACGATCCTGAAAGTCAGGTTTTCTTATGCGACGATAAACATCTGTTTTTCGGATTTCTCAGCCTGCCTCTGAGCGGTCTGGACAGTGGACTGGATGACCGTCTGAACGGATTACTCAACCAGGACTGGCCCAACGACACACTACTCCAGTGCGGCTTGATTTCCAGCCCCGACGTGATGAACACCATTCGCCAACTGATGCTGGCCAGGGATCAAACTGAACCTCGTTTCAAAGCCATGCTGAAACAGAATATTCAGCAGTTGCAAGCAGGCATTCATGAACCGGTAACCAATGAACAAATGCTAAGGCATGGGATTTTATGGTTCACGATCAAGGTTCCCATTCGCGAGCTCTCACCTAATGAAGATGATTTACTGAAAGTCAGGCAACTCAAATCTTCCTTCCAGGGAGGCATTGAAACAGCCGGGCTGTTGTCTATCACTATGACTCAACATGACTGGCTTCGCCTAAACATGGTCCTTACCAATCATCATGAATACGGCCACTGGGCAATGGAAGGTGCCCGTGTGGATTCAGAACGACCTCTTAACCGGCAGGTGTTCGATCCAGATACACCTCTGGCTGTGTCACCACATCAGATAGAGCTGGGCTCCGGACATAAATCCAGAGTCGTTAAAGTACTGGTTGCAAAAAAGCTCCCAGCCTATGCACCACTGGGTCAGGCATTTAATTACCTGGGTGACAGCCAGAATGGCAACCGGGGTATCAAGTGTTACGCCCACATTCATGTACTGCTTCACTTCCCGTCAATCAACCAGCTGCAATCTTCACTGAACAACAAACAGCGTATTGCCATACAGCAAGCCTCCAGCCCTATTACCCGTTTTGAACCAAGGCTTATGGAGCGCAAGAAAGATTTTGATGTGCTGTTTGAAGCACTTAACAAGGGCGATGCCCCCCTGAAGCTGACATTTACCCTGGTGCTTTATTGTAGTTCCAACAAAGAAGCCAGCCGGTTGTCGTCCAATGCCTGCAGCTACTTCCGTGAACTGGGGTTTATGCTTTATGAAGACGTGTATTTCATGCTCCCGATGTTTCTCAACACCTTGCCCGGCAATGTCCAGAAAAGCACTCAGACCATTGCCATGCATGAGAAGACCCTGGCAACCCGTCACGCCGTTCCACTGCTGCCGTTATTTGATGACTGGTCAGGGCATCAGGAGGCGTTATTGAACCTGGTATCCCGTCGTGGGCAGCTGATGAACCTGTCGTTGTTTGAGTCCAACAGCAACTACAACGCCATTATTGCAGCTACTTCCGGCGCAGGGAAAACCGTGCTGGTCAATGAAGTCATCAGCAATATTCTGATTCGGGGTGGGCAATGCTGGGCACTGGATATTGGCGAGGGTTATAAAAAGCTGTGCCAGCATTTTGATGGATTGTTTCTGGACTTTGATCAGGGCAGTGAGATCGGTATGAACCCGTTCGCTCTGGTCCATGACTATGAAGAGGAAGGCGATATTCTGCTGGCACTGATCATTGCCATGGTGTCTCCACGAGAGCCTTTAACCCCATATCAGGAAGCCGGTTTACGTGAACAAATTCGGGAACTCTGGGAAGGGGAAGGTACGGACAGCTGTATTGATCTGTTACAGGAGCGATTACAGCAACATCCGGATGAACGTATCACCGACCTGGCCGTGCAGCTTGGAGCCTTCACTTCCAAAGGTGAATATGGTCGTTTTTTCTGTGGAGACAATACGCTGGATATCAATCAGTCTTTTACCGTGCTTGAACTTCGGCATCTGGACAATCGCAAGCACTTGCAACGAGTGGTGATTCTGGAGCTAATCTACCTGATCCAGCAGATTATGTACTTTGGTGATGTCAGCCGCCGGAAGTTGGTGGTGATTGACGAAGCCTGGAGCCTGATGCGGGATACTCAGGGAGCTGCCCTATTCATCGAACATGGTTTCCGCCGTTTTCGACGATTTAATGGTGCCAACCTGATGGCGGCACAGCGGATTGAAGACTTTTATGAAACCGCTGCAGGGCGGGCCGCGATGGATAACAGTGCCACTCAATTTCTGCTCAAGCAACAGCTGTCCACTATCAATGAATTAGAAAAACAGCAACGCTTACCCTTATCACCAGAAGGTTACAAACTGCTGAAAACCGTCCATACCGTTGAAGGCAAATATTCAGAAGCACTGGTGCTCACAGAACAGGGCTCTGGAATTGGCCGTTTGATTCTGAATCCCTTTAAAAAGCTACTCTATTCCAGTCACCCTGAAGATGAAAGTGCGATCCGGACTTATCGATCTCTGGGACTTTCTCTGAGTGATGCCATTATGCAGGTACTGAAAGACAGGAATGCTGTATGACTATCTACGTTGACACTGAAACTACCGGCCTTAGCCCACAAGACGAGATTGTTGAGATAGCTATTGTCAATGATGATGGTGAAGCTCTCCTGAATACACTGGTCAGACCAACACATCATGATTGCTGGCCAGAAGCCCAGGCGATTCACGGAGTCAGTCCGAAAGCAGTGGCCCATGCTCCGACTTATGATGAGCTTCGGACTACAATCCAGACGCTGTTTCAGAATCAGGAAGTGGTAATCTACAACAGGGCGTACGACAGCCAATATCTGGGCACAGAACTTGGAGCAGCGAAAATTGTACAGTGCTGCATGCTGCTGTTTGCCCAACACTTCGGTGAATGGAGTGCCTGGCATGGCAATTACAAATGGCAGAATCTCAACAAAGCCAGTCAGTATGTGCTGCACAAATGGGAAGGCGAAGCGCATCGTGCTTTGTCCGATACGTTGGCAACACGAGCGGTCTGGCATTACTTAACCCGCCCTGAGGTTCGCCTGCGGATTGATGAACTTAAAAACGTATGATTCTCTCGCCCTTCTGGCTGGTGATTATTCTGCTATTGCCAGCCAATACAGCACTGTCTTCTAACCTCACCATTAATCTGTTTGTATCTGAAGCTCTGGGTGAGGTGACTCTGATTGAGTTACTGCGGGAGACAGCATCTCTTCACAACTTCAATATCATCGTGCGAGGAATGGGAGCCAAAGATACCAATCTGACTCATAGTATCAGTCGCTGGCAATACCGGATAAGGCAGGCCGGTCTCGGGAAGGAGATTCAAATCAACCCTGTTTTGTTTCGGGAACAGAATATAAATCATGTACCCGCAATAACTGTTGTCGTTAACGGCAATAATGAACTGACCGCTTTTGGTGTTACCTCACCTGAATGGATGATGCGCCAGTACCGTGCTGGCAGACGTGGCAATATTGGAGCCTATGGCTCAATACTTCCTGTCAGCGAACCGGATTTATTGGAGCATTTGTTGCTGCGGCTCAAACAACAGAACTGGCAAGCCCTTCAAGAAAAAGCGCAGAAACGGTTGCAAGCTAAAACCCTTTCTTTCGGAGCTAAGCTCCCAACCAGCCAAGAGGCATCCAGCAAAGTTGTGAAAATACCCGGTCACTGGCGCACACCTATGATTGCCGTGGATATCAATGATCGTCAGCAATTGAAGGCGGTGATTCCATGGTTACAGCAATATCCTGATGCCCTGATTTTGGTATCCAGTGGATCACTGCAACAGCTTCAAAAACCATCCAGTCTCTGGCATGAACATCCAATTTACATCATGCCCCCGGAGCTGATTCATCGCTTTCAACTGACTACCTTGCCCGCATTAATGACACCAGAAAACCTGAATCACTGGCGAGTGATAACAGCAGCAGTATCACAGTTTTCTGCCATTGATGTGGTGTCATGGGCAAGAACTTTGATTTCCATGTCAGCACAATCTGCCTCTGCTCAGGAAACCACAGACAACCCATCAAAAGCCCTGTGCCAGAACGTACCGATTCTGTCAGAGAAGCTGATTAATTCTGTACCTTGGAAAGAGCTGTTTCCCATTCGTATCGGACTGGCAAAACTGGGTTCGGGCAAAGAGCCTGATGACAGAGCTAACACCAGTACGGGGTCATGCTTCTGCGAAGACAGTACGGGCATGTTTCACCCTGGCGTGACTACCGGCTTCTGGCGACCTCAAAAGCTGATTGAACTAACCCGCAGTCCCGGCTGCCTGATGGCATTGGGTGGTCACAAGCTACATATGGTTGACCATCGTCGTTGGGGAACACTGGGTTCTGCCAATATTCCCAAAGGCTTAACCTATCTCCACGCTCACGTTTACAGCCTGCCACTGATTGAAATGCTGAATATGTATACCGGTATTGGCGGCTGTACCAGTGATCTGGTGGATTTTGACCTGCTGAATTTGTCAGAAGTAGACCCGTCGTGGAATCACCCGGAGCTGGCCGCCCTGCTCTCTCCCGAGCTGGCCGCTTATGCCGATCCTGCTGCCATGAATGCCTGTACAGCTGATGGCCTAGCCGCTTTGAATTCACAACCTATGGATAATCTACACTGGTGCGCTGGTAGCTGGGGTTCCCTTTATCCTCTATCCGGTTTTACCAGCACCTTCGGTCACTTTGCCGATAACACCAGTCTGCTGGCAACACGTGCTCTAGCCAAAATTCACCGGATTGGTCTTGGCAGAAAAACCATAGGAGAAGAGGCCCAGTGCCAGAGCCGGATCACTCCCTGGCTCCCCAAAAGCCAGTACAAAATGAGCATGTTCTGGCCTGAGCCGGAAAAGCAGAAAGCACACTGGATAGGAGCTTCAGCCGCAACATGGGGAATGCATCGTCACCCATTGGCTAAAGACGACGCTATGTATCTGCTTTGGCAATATCGGGATTGTTGCCAGACCGTCAGTCAATGACAATACGTGCCTGCTACAACCTACTGGGTCGGTTGTTAGCTTTCTGCTTTCACACGGCAATGGCAGAAACCACTCAGGAAGCCATTCGCACATTTGAGCAGCATACCCGCTCAACCTGGCTCCATCAGATTAACCAGCAATCTGAAGCTATTACAAGAAACCCTCAACCTGTTTCCAACCAGCTACCAAACCTGATGATGGAAAAACCTTCAGACACTACTCACCGTCGGAAGTTGGAAAGTTATTATCAAAATGAAGATTTCGATGGCTTACAATCTTTTGGTGAACAGCGGGCGCAACAACTGGAAACTGAACAATCCCCGGTAGGTGAAGCATGGCGCCTATTGAACCAGTCACCGGATCGATATTACCCCGATGCCAACGAACACACGATTCTCCACCCTGTAGAGCAAAGTATTAAGGCCCTGCAGCACCCCAACACCTGGTCTAAACAGAAGCACTGGCCTACAGATGCTAATGGCAATCCCATATACGACAACTCTTTAGATGGGCAGAGCGAAATGAGTGCCACGATCGCACGACTACGTCGACACTTCAGAGGCTGTGACTACCAAAGAACACTGGTACTGAAACAAGACCGTCAGGTACACAGCCCGGACATCAGGGAGTGCAGCCGGGTTCTGGTTAAAGATCACAGCCTGACACTCAATCGTCACCTGACTGTCCAGCCTTTTTTGAAACATATACGCGGCAGCAGTATCTCCGGTCTAAAAGCCTGCGACAGTGGTTCAGACACAGAAGGTTGCCTGGAAATCCGGTTGGGCTTCAGCCGCAGTGCTGACAACTACTACCGTTGCCGCTGCTGTATTAAGGAAGAGTCACTGACGGTGCAACTGCTGAAACCCGAAGCCCTCAATCGAGTCAAACTGGTCGATGCCCGTTGGGATGACCGCATTCAACTCTGGCTGAATGATCATAAGCTCTGGCAAAGCAACCCAGATTTTCCGCCAGAATCCGGTGGCCGGTGTGACCGGGATAAAAACTATTACCTGAACCAGGAAGTCAGCCTTGCCAGGGAAGTCATTCAGTCCGGAGTACCCGATATATCCTTTCGGTTAAGAACCTTCGTCGGTGATAAAGGGGAAGGCTTTGCCTTGGTCCGTCTGTATTTTGATCTTGGTCAGCTGGTTTCATCAGACCATTGGGGGACGTTGGCACAACAAGAGCTGCTGGCCAATATGCAGCAGTGGCATAACGATGGTCTATGCAAGCTGTCGTTTCACTGCCTTGAACGACTGCCCGCAGCTGAATATACCGTTCACGGCAAAACCGTCCCTCTGTTCTCTTCACTGTCTCCAGAATTACCTTCGGACTGTAAAATGGCCAAGGCTGAAGTCGACTGTTTCTACTACAAAACGAGATCATCACAATCTCCGCCGGATCACTGTGCTCACTATGCCAATAACCCTCACTGTGAGTATCTGGACAGCCGTTGTTTAGGGGAAAAGTCCGGCATCTGTTATACCCGACAGGATCGTTATGACTGTGGCTACAAAGGCCACGTAAATCGCATCGGTATCGAGGAAAGTATTCACTGCGAAGGTGAACCCATGCAGTGCATGTTAGGCGAGTGTCAGGCCAATATTTCCGATGCGGATAACACTGACTTTGCCAGTGCCGTCAGCGGTCTCCATGCCGCAAAACATATGGCGCACGATATACAGTGCAATCAGGACGGGAGTGGTTGCAGGATATTCAGCGGCAAGCCCTGCACCTGCAAACAAGGCATTTTCAATATAGTGGACTGCTGCAATCTACCTACCCATGTGAATTTTGCCGGCTATATGAACCTGCTGCTGATGGGCTATCTGTTTGATCAATCAGCAATCCATCTACAGGGGAATTTTCCCAATCAGCTGACCGGGTCTTATCAGAAAATGAGGGAACCACTGATGGAGGGCATCAACAAGCTCAGTCAGCCTGCAAAGAATCTATGGTCCGATTTAGGCAAAAGCTGGGACAAGCTCACAGAAAGGCTATGGCCGACACCGGCTGAAGTTCATACCCAGGCTGCCACTGCCAAGCCCATTGCCGGAGAACTGTCGCAGGAAGCTCAGAAATCTATGCTCGGAAATATGCAACAACAATTGATGCGAAAGATGGCGGAAGTCGTCCATAAAATTCTGGGCGAGGATGCCACCAATCTGCTGTTCCAAACGGTTGGTGACAACCTGGCTTCTCAGGGCGGTCAGCTGAGCCAACAAACCCTGATTATGAACCCGGCCATCACCTCAGCGATCAGCGTCGTCACCATGATCTACACGGCTTATACCATGACCAAACTGATTATCCAGATCACCAACAAATGTGATACCGAAGAATTTGAATTGGCCGCCAAACGGGAGATGAAAACCTGCCATAAAGTCGGCAGTTACAGGGAAAGCAAATTGTTGGGATTGAGCAGCATGGAGTACAACAGCTATTGCTGTTTCAGTTCACCCCTGTCCCGCATCCTGCAAATGCAGATCAGGAAGCAGCTGAACACTGGATGGGGTTCTGCCGAACATCCCGATTGCTCGGGTATAACGCCTGAAACTCTGCATTCAGTGGACTGGAGCCAGATTGACCTTAGCGAGTGGCTGGCATTGTTAAAATTGCAAAACAAACTGCCAGAGTTGAATGCCGATACATTGAAACAGTTGAATCTGGAAACTCTGACAGGCAAAGGGTCAAGGCTGGATTTCGACCAGCACCGGGAGGACAGTCGAAAGAGGCTGGAAGCGCGATACAACAACATCAGCCCATCCGAACTCAATTACTATCAATTCCGAAAAACAGAATCAATACGCCAGCAAGGACAATAAACCATTGGAAATCCCCCGCACCATCAACGACCCCATCCAGTTCCTGTTCTGGTCTCTGGATGAAATCTACCCCGTAGCCGTGGGTCTGATCTGGGGTATCTGGTTTGACCAGCTGCTTCTGGGCATGTTTCTGGGCTGGATGGCAATTCGTGTCTATCGACGATTCCGGGATCGTCACCCTGACGGCCACCTGAGCCACCGGCTTTACTGGCTGGGTTTTTATTTTGTGAAAGCCAGAACCTTGCCCAACCCTTATGTCAGGGTCTTTTACCCTTCCCGAAAATGACCATTCAAGACTATCTGCGTCGTTTGAAGCAATGGCAGCAGCAGCTCTGTGTGGACAGGCTGATGTTGCTGGTACTGGTGCTGACGAATGCACTGCTGCTTTTCCAATGCCTCAGTCGCAAACCGGCTGTTGAGCTGACTTTGCCATTGATGGATGGGCAGATCGTCATTCACTCCGGTGAGGCTTCGCAGATCTATTACGAGTGGTGGGGACTGTCTCTGGCTGAATTGCTGGGCAATCTCAATCCGCAGAATCTGTCGTTTGTTGAGTCCAGGCTGCAAAGTCTGCTTTCACCCAATCTGCACCGGCAAGTCCATGAAATATTGAATCGGCAGTTCCACCAGTTACGGGAAGACAATGTTTCCCTGAGCTTTGAGCCATTGCAGCTTGACTTTGATGAAAACACTCATGAGGTCAGAGTGACGGGGAACAGTGCTCTCTCATCGGGCCATCAACGCCTGTCTGGGCAGAAAACCTTTACCTTTCAGTTCAGTCTGACCCGTTATCGCCCTGTGCTTGCTGTCATTCAGATTGAATCTGATCTCAAGTAATCCTTCCTTTATTCAGAGATTCCTCTATGAACAAAGCGCTTGTTGTTGTCTGTTTTTACTGTTCATTGACTCTGGCAGCTGCGCCAGTGAAGCTGCAGGTATCACCGGGTCAACAGCAACCCATAACCCTGAGTCGTCTACACCTGAATCGAATTGTCACGCCTTTTTCCGCTCCCCAGATTCGAACCATTGATCAGGCTGATATTCGGATTGAAGGTTCAGTGATTTATCTCTCTTCGCAGCAAGAAGAACCTTTTGTCGTGTATATCACTCCTCATGACAATGAGTCTCATGCCCTTTCTTTGCTGGTAACACCACTGGATGTTCCTCCCAAAGAAATCCAACTGTCACTATCAAAACCATGGCAGCAAAAAATCAACCACAACAAGGCATTAGCAAAACGATTTGAAGAAGCCTCGGACTATCAGCAGGCTATCACGGAAGTGCTTGCTGCGCTGGTGAAGGGACAGATACCGGAAGGTTATGAACTGAGCATGTTGCATCAATCCGATATTCAGCATTGCGAGCAGGACGGCCTGATGTTTGATTTTTCCAAAGGCCAGCAGGTTCAGGGGCATCATTTCAGCATTCTGATAGGTACTGCCCGAAATAACACCGAAAAGCCGCTTACATTCCATGAAAAAAATTGCCAGGGCAGCCATACCGCCGCTGTCGCAATGTGGCCAAACAACACCCTGCATCCTGGCCAGCGCAGAGAGCTTTTTATTCTTCTGAATACGCCTGATTATGAATCTGCTCCCATATTGCGCCCTTCCCTGCTGAACTACTAATCGCAGAGCAATGAACACCATCAACCATTATTTAACACCAGGAATAAAGCGTTATGGCATTGTGTTGGGTACCGCAGCAGTTCTGGTCACCCTGATTTTTATGACCAGTAAGCGGCAGGATTCAGGAATTACCAAAACCCCGGAGCAAACTACCACCTCTGTAGACTTTACCGGTGTGCCACCCAAAGAGTTAACTCTGAACCGTATCAGTGGTGATCTGGAACGCATCCATCAGCAACAGAAAGCTATGCATGGAGCACATCAACAAGAAATGGAGCGGTTGCAACAGGAAATTAGCCAGCTGAAGCAGCCCGTTCAACCCACACTCTCTGCTCCTGAACCTTCGTTGCCAGAGCCTGTTCCGGATGTATTGCAGTGGAATCAGTACAGTCAATCACCAGTAACCCAATACAACGAAACTGATTACTATGACACACCTCCTCAACCACCCAGACCTATCCGGGTATTAGGAACTACCAACCCTCAGGCAGTCACCCTAAATTCAAAACCAGAGGATAAACCAAAGCTTTTGCGCTTACCGGCAGGAAGCCTGCTATCCGGCCAGTTAATCACCGGGCTGGATGTTCCAACAGGGCAAGGCGCAAGACGTGAACCTTATCCTGTCCTTATCCGCATCAAAGCTTCTGCCATTTTGCCCAATCGCTATCGCACTAACGTCAGGGAATGCTTTGTTCTGGCATCGGGCTATGGCGACCTGAGTTCCGAGCGGGCTTATCTTCGCAGTGAAACCCTGTCGTGCATCTTCAAATACAACGACAAGGAAGAAGTGATTGAACGACCTTTAGAAGGTTATATCGCCGGAGAAGATGGCAAAGCCGGATTACGTGGCAGGCTGGTCAGTAAACAGGGGCAGGTTATGGCCAAGGCGGCTATGGCAGGCTTTCTCAGCGGTATCAGTGAGGCCTTTGATACCAAACCCGTCCCAGTCTTGTCTGTAATCCCCAACCAGAACGGCCAGATTCAGTCTCCTTTTCAGTCTGGCTTGAAGGGCAGCCAAGCTCTGCAAAGCTCTCTGATAAAGGGCAGTAACAAAGCATTGGAAAAGCTGGCAGATTTTTACCTGCAGCTGGCTGACCAGATGGTGCCCGTCATTGAAATCAGCGCCGAACGTAAGGTGGACCTGATTCTCACCCGTGGTCTGAAAAACTAATCTTTCGAGGCTTTTTCTATGTCTAAACACGATACCAGAGCATTGCTTCTGATGGTTTCGCTGGTACCTGTTATTCAGGGCTGCTCACTGTTTGGTGTTGGTGAAGCTGAGTATGCCTGCCCGGAACCCGGCAAAGGCGTGTGTAAATCGGCAAGACAGGTCTATCAGGATACCGGTTCAACGTTTGCTGAAAACCTGTTTCCTTCAACTCCGAAAAACTATTCAGAACCCGATCTTCGTTTTGTAACGCCCGAAGCGATACCCAACCGCACACCCGCTCAAATCCTGAAAATCTGGATTGCACCCTGGGTTGACAAGCAGGGCAACTGGCACAGCGGCGGAGTTGTGATGACCGATATCGCACCAAGAGACTGGCAGTCTGCCATTCCCGTCTATTCACCGTCTGATGATTAATGGAGTCATTGACCATGCCTGTACTTCTTGTTGATAGACCACCATTTATTATGAAGCTGCAGAAACTGATGGTGTCGCTGGCACCTCTGATCATTCTTTCTCTACTGCCACAGGAGCTGCAGGCGGCCAATCCTGTCAATGTGACAGGTTCCACTGACTTTGCGGAAATTTATGGTCGTTTGGTGGGTTGGATCAAGGGAGACCTGGGGCGAACACTGTCTATCTCTTTTGTCCTGATCGGACTGGCCTACGGCATGGCTCGAAACTCATTAATCGGCTTTGCTACCGGAGTGGGGGCCGCTGTCGGATTGCAGGTCACTCCCACCATTATTAATTCCATTTTCGGGCTTTAACCATGTTCACCTCAAAGGCTTTAGCCCTTATCGATCACTGGTTACACCCGCATCACGCTGATGAAAAAATCCTATTACCAATCAATCTTCCAGAAGCTGATCAGTCTATACAACCAGGTTCAGGTTGCGCTGGGTATCAGGTGAGCACAGGAACAATCCTGCATCAGCAACAAAAGCTTTTGGAACAGTTAAACGAGCAGCTGAATTTGCCAGCAGACCTGCAGCGCATGTTTGACCAAACACTGGATAATCTCACCAACTGGCTCCATCTCTTACCTGCTCATCCTCAGCACCACTGTGAACCAGCAGGCGCGATCCGCCATGCTCTGGAAACGGCCTTCTGGTCCGTCACAGCCATGCAACAGATTCACAGAGACCACGACTTGTATCCAGATCAACGCAGAGCGAGGGAACCGCTATGGCGGTTAATGGCAGGGATCGCCGGACTTTTATATGACAGTGGGCGAATGACCTCTTGTCTTGTTGTTCAAACATCATCCGCAGAGCAATCAGCAGAGCAATGGCCAGCGTTCCAGCAACCTCTTGGAAGCTGGTTGCAACAACACCGCATTAGCCATTACTCACCCCATTGGAAACAGTGTGATACCGATCCCAGGAAACCATTAGGACCAGAATATACGGCCATCAATCTGTTACTTTTGCCGCTGCTGACTCCTCAGGCATTCCGCAATGCCCTGCAACCCGACAACAGTAATGGTGCTCTCTGGCAGACTTTTATCGGTGCGCTTACCGGACAAAAAAGCGGCCATGGCGTATCGCAAATCATCGATGCCGTTGAGCTGGCGCGTCTGAAAAGCATCAAATTGCATTTCGAAAACGGGGAAGCGCTTAACCAGATCATGAAACCATCCAAAACTGAGAATCAGTCAACAGCAAAAAAAGATGATGAACTGGTTTGGCTCGAGCTGGTTATAGGTAACCTCCACGCAGAGGATATCAAATGGGCGAAAGACAGCCTTCTGCTGCCTTGGCCTAATGCAGTCAAATCCAGGGAAACTCCAGAACCAGATATCTTGCTCAAACAATGGAACCAGAGAGGTTGGATCAGACCTGTTGGGAATCAGATTATTTTTCGACGTAATGGCCGACTGGTCATTGCTCTGCAACCTGTCATTTCCGAACAGTGCAAACAATGGTTACCAACAAAAAACATCACGGGGACACAGCATGATCAGTGATCGCCCATATCTGCAAAACTGGCGACCCATTTATGAGTTGATTTCTTCTGCCGTATGGTTTTCCGCCATTATTACAGCCTATACATTGTCGTTTTACAGTTTACTGCCGCAGATTGGTTTTGTTCTAACCTCTACTTTCTGCGGGGCCATGATGTTCATTCGGCTGAGACAGGCTTTGCCAAGATGGCAACAGCATCGGCGGCTTAAGGGGAAAAAGCTGGCTCTGTTAAAGCTAACGGGAAAAAAATGCCATTCATTGCAAACAAAGAATCAGAAGCAAGGAGTCTGGTTAGGCTGGGGCTTTGAATGGCAACGGCTCCATGGACAAAGAGCCTGGGACTTATTAGGAAGTGATAACCTGCCAACCAAGTCAGAAAAAAACATGGGAGCAGGCTGGATTCACGGTATGGAAGAACATGAGGAGCCGTTATATCAGCCTCTTGAACAGACTCAGATGCATACCATGGTGATCGGTGTCCCGGGCAGCGGTAAAACCCGACTCTTTGATTTGTTGGTGACACAAGCCGTATTACGCAATGAGCCTGTTATTATCGTCGACCCAAAAGGCGACCATGATCTTGCTAGCCATACCCTCAGAAGTTGCGAGCTGTCAGGCAATCAATACCGGTTTATGAAGTTCCATCCGGGCTTTCCTGCAAATTCCATTCGTATCAACCTGCTACAGAACTTCAACCGTTCCAGTGAGCTGGCCAGCCGGATTTCTGGATTGATGCCTTCCGGTGGTGATAATGCCCCCTTTCAGGCTTTTGCCCAAAAAGCCGTTGATGCCGTAGTTCAGGGCTATCTGCTCTGTGGTCAGCGCCCGACCCTTGTCATGATTCGTCAGGGACTGGAAGGTGGCGTCACCAGACTGCTAATCAGAGCGCTCACTATTGTCTGTACACGACACCTGGCTCAGGCAGCAGATATCATTCGGGCGAAGGAAGTTAAAGGCAAGAATAAAGCCGAAGCTGAGGCACGACGCTGGATAGAGTTCTATCGGGATAAGGTCATGCCTGAATCGTCCTGCACCGACGTGGAAGGACTAATCTCGCTGTTTGAACATGATCGGGCCCATTATGGAAAAATGATTGCCACCTTACTGCCTGCTTTGGGAATGCTGACAGGAGGCCCACTGGCCCGACTGCTATCACCTGATCCCACCGATACAGACGACCTGCGCCCCTGTACCCATACCGCCAGCCTGATTGAGCAAAACAAGGTGATGTATTTTGGGCTCGATTCCCTGTCTGATCCCATGGTTGGCAAAGCTATTGGACAGTTGCTATTGGCAGACCTGGCAGCCGTGGCGGGAGATCGTTATAACTACGCAGCTAACAACGACAAACCCATCAACCTGTTTGTCGATGAAGCCGCAGAAGTGCTTTGCCCTCAACTTCTGTCCCTGCTTAACAAAGGCCGGGGGGCTCAATTCCGGTTATACGTCGCTACCCAGACACTGGCTGATTTTGAAGCTCAGTTGGGCTCGAAAGCGGCTGCCCAACAGTTTATAGACAACTGCAATCACCTTATCTGCCTGAGAACACAGAACCCTGACACCCAGAAATTTATCACCGATAAGCTGCCGCCGGTTCGTTACCGCTACTTTATCCGTAATCAGGGCATCAGCACCGACGCTAACCGCCCCATGGAATTCACCGGAAACCTCAGTGAACAGCAATTGGAAGAAACCGGAGACTTGTTTCCACCACAACTGCTTGGTGAGCTGCCCAATCTGGAATACGTTGCACGATTGGGCGGAGGACGTTTATTGAAAGGAAGAATCCCGATTCTTTGCTCCCCAAAACCCTGAACCTTTGATTCCATCTTTCTTATGACAACTTCTCAAAAACAAACCAGCCCCGTTGCAATCTGGTGTTTTGGAATCGGTCTGATACTGCTTTGGTTGGTGTTTTCGGACCAAAACATGAACCAGTACCTGTACAAAGAGCAGCAACAATATGCTCAAAGGCTGGGGCAGGAGAACGCTGTGTGGATTATACGAACAGGCGACCAATTATATGCAGCCACCATTATGAAATCGGGTATTCAGCGCTTTCTTTTGGAACATACGACTACAGATCGAAACTCGGGTGAAGGGTTGGCAAAGGCCATGGAGCTCTTTCAGGGTGTGACTAAGAACTTCTTTAGTCTGATACGACAGCTGTTCTATCGAATTTCCGTATTGCTGGCTTGCCTGCCATTCTGGGGCGTGATGTTTATTGCAGCCATTATCGACGGCCTTTTAATCCGAAAAATCCGTTATCACGATTTTCACTATACCAGTCCATTGCAAAACCTCTGGAGCCGACGGGCATCAAAATGGATTCCGGGTTTATTTCTTTATCTAATCATCATCCCTCTGCCGGTTCCCGTATTACTAATTCCTGCTGCAGCCTGGCTGACTGCAATTTGTCTGGGATGGTGGACAGCCAACTGGCAGAAGAAAGTCTGATGCCCTTCGTTCTGCTATTAGTCGGATTAATTTCAGTGACTGCTTCAGCTGAACAACAATGGTTTAGCCGCCACTCTGAAGGCTGGTTCTGGTATGAATCTATACCTGAACCAGAAGAGCAAACTAAAAACCAACCAGTGACACGCGTATCTTCATATGAGCTATCTGCCAGCTGGATCAGAAAGAATATCGGTCAGTATCTCGACAGGGCAATAGACGCCCCAAGCAAAAAGAATGTTAGTGCCTATCTTTATCTGAATAAAATTGTGAAAGACAAAGCCGAGCGATTTGCTCACGTCGGTAAGCAAATTATAGAAAGCGATCCTTATCTGGATGAAAACGTCCGACGCCCTATATCTCCCGTAGCGGCAAGGCTGAAAGATGATATTGCCTACAAAGCCAAAGAATCCGTTCTGAAAAAAATCTCTAAAATTGCGGGGCTGGTATTTTATTACAAAAGCAGCTGCCCCTTATGTCATGTTCAGGCCAAAACCGTTCTCTTGCTACAAATGAACTATGGATTTGAAGTAATTCCAATATCAACGGACGGAGGCATGATTGATGAGTTCCCCAATAGTCGTGTTGAATTATCACCACCAGATGCACTGCACATTCTTTCTTATCCTGCACTATTTCTGATGCGCCCGCCCGGCAATATCAAGCTGGTTCGTCAGGGAGTACTCTCCTTCACAGCGTTGGTTGACCGGCTGGTCGAAGTGGCCAACGAGCAACAATGGATCGATGATCGAGAATATACCGCAACAAAAATCACAGGAACCCATCCCCTATCTTCACTCCATTACCCTAATAATGAGCTATTCCGCTCTTTGTCAAAGGCACTGAAAGATGAACAATGAAACCGAGTTCTGGTCTATTAGAAGCATCGCCCGCTTTCTTGATCATTCCATAAACTACACTCGTAACGTGCTGGTAAAACAGCCTGGTTTCCCTCCTCCGAGACATAACGAAATCGTTATCGATGGTCAGCGTCACAAAAGCAAACCCCGGTGGTTAAACAGTGATGTGATTTTGTGGGCTCAAAATGCCTACGTCCAGTCTAAGAATCCAGCTGAGAAGCCCCCCAAAAAGAGAGGTCGCAAGCGAGCCGCCAATTAATCACGAAGCTTTTGCCCGAACTCCCTTGCTGTTTTCCGATAATATTTTAAAGTCCGGTTTATATCCCTGTGCCCTGCCTGACGAGCCAGCTCAAAGGGTTTCAGCTTTTCAGACAGACGTGTTAATGCTTCATGCCTGGAATCCCGGAACTGGAGATTTTTTATTGTCGTCTGTCGGCTGGCCGTTGAGAAAATGGCGCTCACATTCAGTTTGTTGCTGCCAAACCAGAACTTTTCTTCTGTTTTTCCCAACTGAATTAACCGCAGTGCTTCATCTGTAAGGGCTACTGACTTTTTACGTTTCTCTTTGACCTTTTCCCTGGGTAAATCGATCACGCCCGATTTCAGATCGATTTCGGTCGCTTCAAGAAATTTCACTTCTTGTAAACGCATTCCCGTTTCAAGGCAGAGACACCATAACAGCGCCACAGTCTCTCTTGTTGTTTCCGGTTTTCTGTGGCGATCCCAGTCGTCCAGAGCAAACAGCATTTCCTCAATTTCCTGATTAGTTACCCTCCGTTGCCGATCGCTGTCATCGTCCTCACTGAATTTCACTTTTCCGCCAAACGGGGTTTCTTCTATATACCCCCACTCCCTCGCTGTACTGAATACATGGCTAAGAAAATTCTTATCCCTGACCACCGAACCATTAGTCACATGGTTTAAGCGATTCAGTTTCCATTCAGCAATATGATGGGGCTCGATTCTTGACATTTTCTTATCCATCAAACTGCCCAGCGGTTCGTGAGAAGGATTGGTGCAAAACTGCATAAACCGTTTGCCTTCTCGCTGAGCAGTCTCTTTGCCTTTTTTCTTGGGACTCACTTCCCTGATGTATCGTTCAAAGCACTGGCGAAGGGTAATCTTCTGCCTTATCACTTTTGCCACCTCTCTTTCAGAGTTGCCCATGGCCGCTATTTCTTCTTCCCTTTGTTCAGCCCAGACAATAGCCTCTTTTTTCAGGTCAAAAGTCTTGCTTTCACGAACTCCCAGTTTTTGCACTCTGGCAAGCCATCCGTGCCTACGCTTTTCAAAAGTCGCCATTACTGAACATCCTCTGATACTAAGTCTACAGAGGAGATTTTAGTGGTAGATCGAGTGGTGGAAGAGTGGTAATTTTTGAACGAAAAACACAGTGAAACGAGGTGAAAAATAGTGAGAAATAAAAATTTTGAAAATTGTCAATTTTGCTCGAAAGGCACGTTTTGCAAGGGCTAAGGCTTTAAAACAGGCACAAAAAAAGGCCATTGAATAAACAATGACCTTTGTGATTGGTGCCCGGAGCCGGAATCGAACCGGCACGATCTTAACGATCGGCAGATTTTAAGTCTGCTGTGTCTACCAATTTCACCACCCGGGCTAAATAAATAGCTTATCTATTCAAGCCGAAAAAAAACAGGCTAGTTACCTGTTTTTTTGAATTTGGAGGCGAGTACCGGAGTCGAACCGGTCTAAATGGAGTTGCAGTCCACTGCATAACCGCTTTGCTAACTCGCCTTTTATCTCTTGAGAGACTGGATCGGGAACGGGTTTCGCCACTGCCATGTATAGACGAACCCAACCTTTCTCAGCTCGCAGACTTATCTGTAATTGAACTGGAGCGGGAAACGAGACTCGAACTCGCGACCCCAACCTTGGCAAGGTTGTGCTCTACCAACTGAGCTATTCCCGCAATGAAGATAATTTAGGACTTCTTCAAAGTCCGGAGCAGGAAACGAGACTCACTCTTTAACTCTGAGGCGACCCCAACCTTGGCAAGGTTGTGCTCTACCAACTGAGCTATTCCCGCAATGAAGATAATTTAGGACTTCTTCAAAGTCCGGAGCAGGAAACGAGACTCACTCTTTAACTCTGAGGCGACCCCAACCTTGGCAAGGTTGTGCTCTACCAACTGAGCTATTCCCGCAATGAAGATAATTTAGGACTTCTTCAAAGTCCGGAGCAGGAAACGAGACTCACTCTTTAACTCTGAGGCGACCCCAACCTTGGCAAGGTTGTGCTCTACCTACCGAGCTATTCCCGCATTTGTATTCGTCAGTGCTTGAAGCGTTTGGGCTTCGTCTCCGTCGAAGATGCTGCGTAGTTTAAGAATATTTCGTCTGCTGTCAATAGATTGGAGCAACGAATTAGCTTTCAGCCCTAGAGAATGGTGTCAGATCAGGCCATGCCGCATGAAGGTATACGTACATGGACCAGAGTGTGAGGATCGCAGAAATGTAAAGCAGTGCCAAACCAATATAACCAATCATGGATTCCAGGGGAGCAGGTGCAAGCAGTAACAAGGTAATCGCCATCATTTGCCCGGCCGTTTTAAATTTTCCGATCATATTCACCGCCACACTGGTACGCTTTCCTATTTCGGCCATCCATTCACGCAGAGCAGAAATAACGATTTCCCGACCAATAATGATAACAGCGGGTATGGTCATCCAGGCTGCCCTGAATTCGTCGACCAGCAGACACAACGCTGTTGCAACCATGATTTTGTCTGCTACAGGATCAAAAAAAGCCCCGAAGGGTGTGGTCTGATTCCAGCGCCTGGCAAGATATCCGTCAAACCAGTCAGTGACAGCAGCTGCTGCAAAGATGCCTGCACAAAGGGTGTAACGCATCTCAATGGGCAGGTAGAAAATCAAGACCAGAAAAGGAACCAGAACAACGCGTAGCATCGTCAAAGTATTTGGAATATTCATAGCAACAGATAACTAACCATGATGTGAAAACAGTGCTGAGATCTTTGTATAAGAGCCCCCATACAACCTCGAATGGTCTGGTGCAGATGGAGACCCGACAGACTGTCGTTGAAAGTATTTACAGCCGCATAAGTTACACAGTCAGGAGACAGAGTACAAACCCGAATCCAGAAGCCTGTCAATTTCGGCCTCCTAGGAACCATGTAAATGAGCATGTATTTGCTCTGCCAGGTTCTGACTGATTCCCTCGACTTTTGCCAACTCATCTACTGGTGCATTCATTACGCCATGACGCCCTCCGAAGAACTTGAGCAATGCAGAACGGCGTTTGGCACCAATGCCCGGAATATCTTCCAGAGTTGATCGCTTTCTGGCAACACTGCGCTTCTGCCGGTGGCCGGTAATGGCAAACCTGTGTGCCTCGTCTCGTATATGTTGAATCAGTAGCAGAGCGCCATCTTGTTCCAGTGCAGCTAGCTCCCTGCCCTTATAGATGAGTGTTTCAAGACCTGGTTTTCTGGAAACTCCTTTAGCGACACCCAATAAAGGAATATGTTGCAGAGACAAATCGTACATGACTTCCTCTGCCACCCTCAACTGCCCCTTACCGCCATCAATCAATATCAGACCAGGTGTGTTCTCTGGATGCTCAGCCAAGCCTTTATAACGCTTATGTAAGGCTTTCTTCATGGCTGCATAATCATCACCGGGCTCAATGCCTGTTATGTCGAAACGCCGATACTGGCTTTTATCAGGCCCATCCTGATTAAAAACAACACAGGAGGCAACAGTTGCTTCTCCCATGGTATGACTGATATCAAAACATTCAAACCGGGCTAAAGGTTCTTTCAGCTTCAGCAGCTTACCCAATTGTTCCGTGCGCTTGCGCTGGTGAGTTTTCCCGGCCAGCTCAGACTGAAGGCTCATCTGTGCATTTTTTTCTGCCAGCTTCAACCAGTCCTGCCGCTCTCCCCTCACCCGATGCTTGATTTTGACACTTTTACCCGACAACTGACTTATTCCCTGCTCTAGCACCTGACAATCCTCCATGGCAATGGGCAGGATAATCTCAGAGGGAAAATTGCGACTGTTGGCGAGCTTGATATAAAATTGGGCCAGAAATTCTGACAGGTGATCTTCCGGCTGAAGATCCAGTCTGAAGTTCGGAAAATAGCTCTTGTGACCCAATAGCTGACCATTGCGGAAAATAAGTACCGCAAAACAGACCTTACCCATCTGGTTGCTGTAACCGACTATGTCAGCATCGCCGGTGCTGCGGTTCACCGACTGCTGCTCCTGGACATGTCTGAGCTGGCTGATCTGATCCCGAATTTCAGCTGCCTCTTCAAACCTCAATGCTTCAGCCTCATTCTCCATTCTCTTGATCAGTTTACGGATGAGTTGTTGACTCTTTCCTTCCAGAAACTGACGAGTATCCTGCACATCTTGCTGATACTCTTCCGGCCTGACCAGATTGACACACGGAGCCTTACAGCGTTGAATCTGGTGCTGGAGACAGGGACGGCTTCTATTGCGAAAATAACTGTTCTCGCACTGCCTGACTTTGAACACCTTTTGCAGTAGATTCAGACTTTCCCGCACGGCACCGCCACTGGGATAAGGGCCAAAAAACAAGCCTTTCTTGCTTTTACTCCGACCTC
Organism: Endozoicomonas sp. ALD068; assembly: GCF_049310145.1. NCBI lineage: Bacteria > Pseudomonadati > Pseudomonadota > Gammaproteobacteria > Oceanospirillales > Endozoicomonadaceae > Endozoicomonas > Endozoicomonas sp. ALD068. The sequence continues at coordinate 1,704,320 of NZ_JBLYNU010000004.1, read as the reverse complement.
TCTGATAGCCAATGCGAGGGTATTCATCTTCTAAAGAAAGATAAATAAAGGGATAGGACTTATCGTCTCTGAGAAGGATATTGTAAGGCGGCTTCCGGTCCTTGATGAGGTTTTGCTCCAACAGCAGAGCCTCCAACTCGGAGTTGGTAATGGTAACCTCTATAGTGTGTATCTTGCTGACCAGTGCCATGGTTTTGGTGGTCAGACCAGTAGGACGAAAGTAACTGGAAAGACGGTTTTTAAGATTTTTCGCCTTACCGATATAGAGGGTATTCCCGAGATTGTCCCGCATGTCATAGACACCCGGTTGTCTGGGCGCCTGTTTTAGAAAAGCCTTGTGATCGAAGCGCTCTTTTTCTTCACCCTGAACCATTGAGCCTGTCATGGAGTGTTAATACTGTCGATTAATTTCGAACAGTATACTGACAAACTAACCCAGAGACCTACTGAAACTTTAGTTCAGAGCATACGGCTGATTAGACAGAAACAATATCCTGCCCCACTTCAATCAGGCCACATCGAATGGCCAGATGAGTTAACTCCACATCACTGTTTATTTGTAGCTTCTCAAAAATACGGTAGCGATAACTGTTCACCGTTTTACTACTCAGACACAGCTTGTCTGAAATAGTTTGCACCTTTTCACAGTTGACGATCATCAGGCATATCTGCATTTCCCGGCTGGAAAGTTTTTCAAAGGGGGAGCCGGAGGAAGGACGTAACGATTTCAGTGCCATTTGCTGTGCAATATCAGGGCTAATGCAACGCTTGCCAACGACCACTGACTTGATGGTGGTCACCATCTCGTCGATACTGATGCCTTTGGTCACGTACCCGGCTGCACCGGCTTCCATCAGCTTGGCAGGATAAAGCTCATCATTGCAGACGGTGACAGCAATGACCTGAATTCCCGGGAATGACTGATTAATTCTGCGGGTGGCTTCCAAACCACCAATGCCTGGCATACGAACATCCATCAAGACAACCTGAGGCTTCAGGCTTCGACATTTCTCAATGGCTTCTTCCCCACTGCTGGCCTCTCCGACAATGACCAGCTCCTGTACATCAGAAAGCATACGGGATAGCCCCGTTCTCACCAGATCATGATCGTCAGCAATCAGTACGCGAATCATGAAACACTCCAACCTGCATCTTTATAGTTGTTATTTTCCTAATCCGTCTCTTACTTCCCTGATGGTAAATCATTCCAATGCCACCAAAAAAGCCTGTGCACGAATAATACCGTACAGCAGGCTTATTATGCTACCAGCCTGATAGCAACATCAGACTCTGAAATCAGAGTTTGCCTTCCAGCTCTGGTACAGCTTCAAACAGATCTGCTACCAGACCATAGTCGGCTACCTGGAAGATAGGCGCTTCTTCGTCCTTGTTGATGGCAACAATGACTTTAGAGTCTTTCATACCTGCCAGGTGCTGGATCGCACCGGAAATACCTACAGCAACATAGAGGTTGGGAGCAACAATCTTGCCGGTCTGACCGACCTGCATGTCATTAGGAACAAAGCCTGCGTCCACCGCAGCACGAGAAGCTCCTACGGCAGCACCCAGCTTGTCAGCCAGTTTGTACAGGATTTCGAAGTTTTCTCCATTACCCATACCACGACCACCGGATACTACGATTTTGGCACCACCCAGCTCAGGGCGATCAGACTTGGCCATTTCTTCACTGACAAAAGAAGAAATACCTGCATCGTGGGCAATATCCAACTGTTCAACAGCTGCACTGCCACCTGTAGCGGCGACAGGATCAAAGCCGGTACCACGAACGGTGATAACCTTCACAGGAGCACCACTCTGTACTGTTGCGATGGCGTTACCGGCATAGATAGGACGGGCAAAAGTGTCAGCATTATCTACACGGATAATGTCAGAAATCTGATCAACATCCAGCAGAGCAGCAACACGAGGCATATAGTTTTTACCGCCGGTGCTGGCAGCACTCAGAATATGGCTATAGCCTTTGCCCAGCTCAGCAACCAGCAAACTGACATTTTCTGCCAGCTGATGCTCATAGGCGGCGTTGTCCACAACCATAACCTTGTTGACACCTTCAACGGCTGATGCTGCTTCGGCAACAGAACCACATCCGGACCCGGCGACTAATACATGAACATCATCGCCTATTTGGCGGGCAGCCGCTACAGTATTCAGAGTGGCTGCGCCCAAGGCTGCATTATCATGTTCTGCAACTACGAGAATAGCCATTAGATTACCTTCGCTTCTGTTTTCAGTTTTTCGATCAGTTCATCAACACTGCCCACACGGATACCGGCACTGCGCTCGGCGGGCGGCTCAACTTTCAGTGTGTTCAGGGAGGAAGTTACCTCAACACCCAGATCTGCAGGTGTTTTGACGTCCAGAGGTTTACGCTTGGCCTTCATGATGTTGGGGAGGGAAGCATAACGAGGCTCATTCAAGCGCAGGTCAGTCGTCACGATAGCGGGCAGTGACAGGGAAACAGTCTGCAGACCACCATCAACTTCACGAGTGACACAGGCCTTACCATCTTCTACAGTCACTTCAGAGGCGAAAGTACCCTGAGGAAGACCAGACAGTGCCGCCAGCATCTGACCGGTTTGGTTGTTATCACTGTCGATGGACTGTTTACCCAGAATCACCAGATCCGGCTTTTCTTCATCAACAATGGCTTTCAGCAGTTTGGCAACAGACAGAGAACCGGGCTTTTCGTCGGTTTCTACCAGAATGCCGCGATCAGCACCCAGAGCCAGAGCGGTGCGTATTTGCTCCTGACTCTCTTTGGTACCGAGAGATACGACAACGATTTCACTTGCAACACCCTTTTCCTTGAGTCTCACCGCTTCTTCAACAGCAATTTCACAGAAAGGGTTGATGGCCATTTTTACGTTCGTCAGATCGACATCACTATGGTCCGCTTTTACACGAACCTTGACGTTATAGTCGATGACTCTCTTAACGGCTACAAGAATTTTCATGGGTTCGCAGCCTTCCTTATTTATACTATGACTGGATACTTGGTTGTGAGGCAGGGCATGAAATCTCCGAAAACATCGCGCGGAGCATCAATTGTTATCATTGTTTCACATCACTGCTGTGTGGGCAGTCTAACAGCACGTCAATAAGGGTTCAAACCTATGTTCAAGATTGATGATTATCAAGCAGTTTTATGAACAATTTGTCTGACCAGTGCCTTTTATTAGAGCGCCCGAGCATTATCGCATATTCTGCAAACTGCCTCAGAGGCATCTCATTGGCAGAAAGCCACCTGACACTCTTCTGCATCGAACGGACTCCGACTCAGCGAATGCTGGTTATTTGCGTATGAGACAGTATAATGCAGAAAAAAATTCAAACAACTGTTTGATTTTCATGCTGGCAGATTCTTCTGACAACGGCAGCCGGAAAATTTAACCGGAAAAGTTAAAGCGTCATCAGATAAAAAATAGTGTATGAAAATCACCATATGATAACTCGGTGAGGGAGGGGATTCATTTTGGAACGCGAGTCTATGCCATTCGACGTGGTAATTGTGGGCGCTGGTCCATCCGGTTTGTCTGCAGCATGTCGTCTTATGCAACTGTCACAGGAAGCGGGTCAGGAACTCTCTGTCTGCGTCGTTGAGAAAGGATCAGAGGTAGGAGCACACATCCTGTCCGGCGCCGTATTCGAACCCACTGCTCTGCATGAACTGTTTCCTGACTGGAAAGAAAAAGGTGCGCCACTGAATACCGCTGTCGCATCCGACGATATCTACTGGTTGAGTTCTCAGGAAAAGGCTCTGAAAGTGCCGGGGGTCTTTGTACCCAAGACCATGCACAACGAAGGCAATTACATCATCAGCCTGGGTAACCTCTGCCGCTGGCTGGCCGAGCAGGCAGAAAGCATGGGTGTAGAAGTTTTCCCAGGCTTTGCTGCCAACGAAATTCTGTTCAACGAAGATGGCAGTGTTAAAGGGGTTGCTACTGGTGACATGGGCATCTCTGCCAATGGCGAGAAAAAAGACAGTTACATGCCTGGCATGGAACTGCACGCCAAATACACCCTTTTCTCAGAGGGCTGTCGTGGTCAACTGGGCAAAGAACTTATCAGCCGTTTTAATCTGGACGAAGGTAAAGACCCTCAGCATTACGGTATAGGCATCAAGGAGTTGTGGGATATAGCTCCAGAGAACCACTCTCAGGGCCTGGTAGTGCACACCGCTGGCTGGCCTCTGACTGAAAGCGGCTCAACCGGTGGTGGCTTTCTTTACCACATTGAAAACAATCAGGTCGTTCTGGGTCTCATTACCGACCTGAGTTACTCCAACCCCCACATCAGTCCGTTTGAAGAGTTCCAGCGTTATAAACAGAGCCCAACCATCAAGAAATTCCTAGAGGGAGGCAAACGGGTTTCTTACGGTGCCCGCGCCCTTGCTAAAGGTGGACCTCAGTCGCTGCCAAAAATGACCTTTGCCGGTGGCATTCTGATCGGTTGTGATGCCGGCACCATGAACGGTGCCAAAATCAAGGGCTCTCATACGGCCATGAAGTCCGGCATGTTGGCGGCTGAAGAAGTTTTCAAGTCAATCAGCACTGGTTCCGAAGGTGGTGAAGATCTCACCTCTTACGCCCGGGCTTTTGAAAACTCCTGGCTGGGTGAAGAGCTTAAGGCACAGAGAAACTTTGGACCGGCCATGCATAAGTGGGGCAATTTTGTGGGTGCCGGCTTTGCTTTTGTCGACCAGAATATTTTTGGCGGCAAGCTGCCGTTTACCCTGCATGATAAAACACCCGACTATGCAACCCTGAAACCAGCCGCTGATAGCAAGAAGATTGATTACCCAAAACCGGATGGAGTCATCAGCTTTGATCGCCTGAGTTCTGTGTTCCTGTCCAACACCAACCATGAAGAAGACCAGCCTTGCCACCTGAAACTGGCGGACGCATCGATTCCTCTGAAAGATAATCTGCCAAAATACGACGAGCCTGCTCAGCGTTACTGTCCGGCTGGTGTCTATGAAATTGTCGAAGAGGAAACGTCCGGCGAACAACGCTTCCAGATCAACAGTCAAAACTGTGTTCACTGTAAAACCTGTGACATCAAGGACCCTGCTCAGAACATCACCTGGGTAGCTCCGGAAGGTACCGGCGGCCCTAACTACCCGAACATGTAGCTCGGGTTACACAGAAAAGGAGCCATCAGGCTCCTTTTCTGTTTTATGGATGCTCAGGCAGATTTATTGCCTCCCATCCCGGATCAGTATTCAGGTTTTATACTGCCAATGGTGAAAGTTTGACCGTGACTGTTGAGGCACAACTCTACATCATCATGCTCCGTAGATTTTTCTTCTGCCATCTCAATGAGTTGATAGAAGACGTTACGATGAACCAGAGCATCCAGCTGAGCCCTGACTCTGATGTACGGTGAAGGCTCTCCCGTCGACGAATCAATATTCACCCACAAAGGATGCTCTCGATCCAGAGTCACTTTATCACCTACGTTAGTAGTGAAAGTCAGGCCATTGTCATTATTTTCAACGGAGACAGCCACAAACGGAGCATCTTCTACCTGGATTCTCACCTTCTCTACCGGGGTCACCAGATAAAAACAGTCATCCTCATCATGCCTGAGAATGTTAGAAAACAGTTTAACCATGGACTCTCTGGCTATGGGTGATCCCATGTAGAGCCAACTGCCATCCCGACAGATTTTCATGTCTATATCCCCACAAAAATCGGGATTCCATGAATGAACAGGAGGTAACCCCTGCTGTTTCAGGAGAGGCTTCATGCTCTCAGCCAGCTGTCCGGGTGATATGGATTGATCACTCATAATTCGGCCCCTCAGTCTGTTGTCATTGTTCTGGCGAAACGTCAGTACTCGAATGAAACACGGATGCAACAAAGACATTATATCGTCTTAATGAGGACGCCGTCTGATTTATCTCTGCCGGACACTCGATCGATCCAGAAAGGATAGTTCGCAAGATCGAGATTAGAAGTCACCCATGACCCTATCAGGGATATGACAAATGCTACTATTTAAGTTGAAGCACTGAAGTTATGGAGAAGTGCATAGTCGAAGAACGACAGGGAAAAACAATGCAGCTCTTCAAATCACTCGCTGGCTTACTCACCAAATGGCTCATGCAACAGCCTGAAGACAACAACCGACCTCTCTGTGATTTCGAAAGAATCCGCCATGAGCTTAAGCCCTGCGATGTAGTGCTCGTTGAAGGTAAATCTCGAGTCAGCAATGTCATCAAACAGATCACCCAGAGCCCCTGGTCCCATGCCATGCTTTATGTTGGCCGCCTGCATGATATAGAAGACGACCGTATTCGACAGACCGTTAAAGAGTCTTATGACGGCTCTCCGGATGATCAACTTATCATTGAGAGTGAGCTTGGATTTGGAACAGTCGTACACCCTTTAAGCCGCTATGAAGGTGAACACCTGAGAATTTGTCGACCCAATGGATTAAACTATTCCGACAGCCAGCAGGTCATTCACTATGCTGTCAGCCGTTTGGGTCTTGATTACAACGTGCGCCATATATTGGACCTGGCCCGCTTTTTCTTCCCTTATTCCATAATGCCCAGGCGCTGGCGTTCCACTTTATTTCAACATTCACCCGGAGATGAAACCAAAACTGTTTGCTCCAGTATGATTGCCGAGGCATTCAGTTTTATTCACTTCCCGATTTTGCCTCTGGTGAAAATGAATGGAGAAAATGGTGTTCAGCTGTTTCAGCGCAATCCCAAACTCTGCACACCCAGTGACTTTGACTACTCTCCCTATTTCCAGATCATTAAATACCCCTTTCTCGATTATACCCACCATTCGGACTACAAACTGCTTCCCTGGCATGGCCATGGCGCTCTGGAAGGTAAGGAAGGAGATCTTTATATCACCCCTGATGAGGTGAAAGAACTGCAGCAGATAGGATTAAACAGTGGCTCAGGCTCAGAGACTCTGGACAACAGAAACACTTTGAACTGACGCCTGGTGAATAAACTGAGAGGCATCAAATCATTCAAGAGTAATAAAAAAGCTGATTATTCAGAATTGATCTTATAGCTCAGTGGACGCGAGAAGAATCTGCACCATAATTACTTCTACTGATCCGGTCGACTTCCCCCTACGATCAATCAGTCTGGGCTGCTGACTTAAGTGGCCTTGATACTTGCATTGTGTACCTATGTTTCACTCCTAAAATGGTCTTAGCCCGCGTACTCTTCCCCCAGAGTCGCGGGTTTCTTTTTGCCTGAAACTCTTGTGTAGCAAGGGCTTTTTACGCCGTTGCGACCTTCCATCCGTGATGCCATTGCTGAGCCGATGGCTTTTTTGCCCGTAGAAACCATCATTCGTGACCAACAAAATACCCATTATCAAGCATTGCGTCAGGCCGACGATGCCGGCGACTCAACACCATATTATCGCCTTCATACTTAAAAGCGATTGAGCAGACTCTCAACGAAGCACTTGCCAGTGAACCCATCCATTTCAGCGACCAAGTAAACCGTCAAGTAAAAAGTCTTCTTCAGCTTCTTCTGACTGACCCTGACGAACCTTTCAAATTTCCAGTATTCCTTGGAATAGCGGTACTCGTGAAGATTTCAGGGTAATTGACTAAGGTACTATGGTTCTGATCATCCGGCCTCAGTCTGGGCAGCCCTCACCAAACCCGTGAGTCAGTTGAAAACGAAGGTTTATGGAAACGAAGGTTTATGGATGTCATGCAGGTAGCACTGCAGGTAGCAGATAAATATTACAAAAGAGACTGTATATGAAGAGTAATCCTTTGAATATCACGATAAAACTTATTCTTTATAATGGCTTCAAGAATATTGCGATTGACGTCAAGATAGTCATGCACTAGTACATTTCGAAAACCGATCATCTTCATCGCTGTGTCGTAATCCTGTCGAGTTAAAGCGTTCCGCTTCTCTAAACCATCGATTGCCGCCCGGGATTTTGTGACTTTAACTCCGAATTTTTCCTGATAAACATATCGGGATAAGCCAATCAGCGACTCAATCAGAATTTGTAATGCTCTCTGGGCAGCCAGCATGTCCCTGGCTCTCCAGCTGCCAAGATCATCATGAAGCTCATCAAGAATAAGTATCATCTCCTGCTGAACATTCTCAATTTCCTGTTCGTACGCTTTATCGTTCATAGTCTTTTTCCCAGGCAGAAATAATGGCATGCTCAAGACGGCGAACGGCCGGAACATAGCGGTCAAACAGTTTCATACCCTGAATAATATTCCATTGCAGAGGCACAGGTACCTCTCGAAGATCAACAACACTGAGTTCAAGCTCGGGGTACAGCCGCTCTAGCTCGGCTTCCATCATTTGTGGCCGGACGGCACGTTCCAGAAGATCGGTTTCATAATCTGTATAAATAACAGCAAGATCCCAGTCGCTGTCGTCCCTGGCATTCCCTTTTGCCCGTGAACCGTATAGATAGATGGCATCAATTGCACTGAAATGTCGCATTGCATCAACCAGACCATCCGGAAGCTGACATGTTGAAGGGCTCAATAGAATGTCCTGCAGATAGTGTCTAAAAAAGTATTACTAAGGGTTATCATTTCATCTGGCCAGTTATTTTTCCATAGTCATCCTGCCTCAAAATATCCATCATGAGCCAAACCTCCCAGACTGACAGCCAATGTGGCTAAAAACAAAGGTTATACCAATCGTGCTTGCTAACTGCCATGATGAGCATGGAGATTTGAGCCTTGAGACAAGGCGGCGTGAGGAGTCATAGCCTTAACTATGGCGACGATCGCCAACGCAGGATTAAGGCTCAAATCTTCAGCGCAATAGGAAGTTAGAAAGTTCGATTGGTATCCCCCATCACTTTGGGCACCCTCTGAATTTTCAGAAGTTTTATGACCCCATCAGAGGGTCTGAAACGCCATGAGTGCCATTTTCAACCCTGCCACAATAACGTCTGAACGTGTCACTTCCTTCAACACTGACTTCCAGCTCATACCAGTTGGATGCAGGCTTGATAAACTGCTCAACAGACGATTTTTCACCGGCTGCCAGAGTGACAGTCTTTTGATTACCTGGCTCGTAGGCTGAGAAGTCTACAGTTACACGCTTCTCTGTATCTGCAAGATTTTCCAGCTTGACAAGAACCGACGGCGTTTCCTTGTTAACTCCATAACATACGGAGACTTCCTGGTTATGTTCCTGCTCGCAGGTTCCCTTAAACTGACGATGAAAACCGTTAGCAGAGAGCACCCACAAGTCATACTTATTGTCGAGAGATGTCGGCCATGTAGCCCGTACGGTATCTCCGGCTCCAATGACAAAACGCTTAGGTATCTCTTCCAGATTCAGTTGATCATAGACATGAATCACCGCGCCCTGCTGTCCACTGTTGGTCATAGTCAGAACAACGGAATACTGATCAATATCGACCAAAGCGTTGACGTGCAGCTCATAAGGAAGAGCTCTTGAAGGCCGGATACCTGCATCCGCAGCGGGCGGTAGCTGGTCATCTTCAGCCGGAGGATTAATCTGTGGCAATAGTTGTTGGAAGAATCTTATGGTATCAGCCTCGGACTTAGTCATTTCCGGTAGCGATGGCAATGGCTCGTCATTAGGGTTTTCAAAATTAAACGCCGATAATAAATTACCGCAAACCGCACGGCGAAAAGGCGTAATATTCTCTTCGATCACTCCAAAACGCTTCTCCAGAAACTGTAACACCGACGTATGATCGAACACCTGTGAGTTCACCCAGCCTCCCCGGCTCCACGGAGAAACAATCAATGCCGGAACTCTTGGACCCGGACCATAAGCCTGATTTTCAGTATGATACTCTCCGGTTGTATCAACAGTACTTTCACCATGAAAAGCTCCCTCACTCAGGGAAGGCGGGCAAGGTGGAGGCATATGATCAAAGAAACCATCATTTTCATCAAAATTGATAATCAGGACTGTTTTACTCCAGGTGTCCGGGTCACTGGTTAATGCATCCAGAACTTCCTGTGTATACCAGCCTCCCTGTACCGGTGACGAAGGTCCCGGGTGCTCGGAATAAGTTGCTGGCGCAATAATCCATGACACTTGTGGCAAAGTTTTGTTTTCAATATCATTTTTAAGACTTTCCAAAAAGCCACCGTCAGCCATGGTATTGGCGACGCCTTTCAGCAAAGGGCTTATGTTGTCATCGTCTTCTGACCATTCGGGATAAGGCTTACCATTGGATTGATTGCCTTTTGATTCATTGGCTTCCCGGTACTGTCTAAAACCGGCCAGAGGGTTGTCTGTAAAATTATCAGGTAAGTTCTGATAAATCCTCCAACTGACACCCGCCTGCTCCAGACGCTCGGGATAGGTTGTCCATGTATACCCTTCACTGGACGAGCCCAGACTATCATAATCATTAAAAATGGCAGGTGGGTTAGGGTCCAGTTCGTGATGATTGATACCCGTCCAATGATACAGCCGGTTAGGGTTAGTTCCCCCATGGAATGAGCAGTAGTATTCATCACAGACAGTAAAAGCATCGGCCAGGGCAAATTGAAAAGGTAATTCAGCCTCTGTGTAGTAACCCATCGACTGATCTTCTTTATAGGTTGGCCAATCGCTCATGCGCCCGTGATCCCAGGCTTCATGGGCATCCGGAAAAGTGTGTGGCGTACCATTCACCCGCTGGGCATTACCCTGTTCCGCATCCAGATGATAGGGATAAATAAAGCGTTCATTATTTCGTTGCTTATATTTTTGCTTCCAGACATTGCCATACACCGTAGGAACAGGATGGCGATCAGCAAAACCACGAACCCCTGCCAAGGTTCCAAAATAGTGGTCAAAAGCCCGGTTTTCCTGCATCAATATAACCACATGCTCGACATCATTGATGTTGCCATGGACATTATTTGCCGGAATGGATAAAGCCTTCACAATTGAAGGTGGAAGCAACCCTGATGCTGTCACTCCAGTTAAACCGATACCTGACGCTTTTAAAAATTTACGACGACTCAACGCTTTTTTCATAATTAGCTGATTGCCTTTACTATTTATTCAACTGGGCAGTGGTATTCACTGGTATTATTGTCACCATTGGCGGTTTCTGTTTCATCGTCACAGCCACTCAGCAATAGTGAAAAAACAATCAGTGGTATAAAACTCAGAACTCTCACAAGGACTCCCGTTTGTTATGGGTTATTTTGCGAGCACAGGGTATGTAAGAAATAAGACACAGTGATGTTACAAGGGTGTCAGTTTCATGATGAATTGGTGACAGCTGTTGGTCCTTCCTTTAATGCCTTTAGCTTGTGATTGCCCTTTATTTTTTATTTTCCGATCAAGGTTGTCTGCAGAACCATTTTGAGCGTCTATAGTTACCGTTTGTTATAAACCAGCAGGTATTTCTGGTGCGACAAACTGTTATTTTTCTGATTGTTATGACAACGGTTCGAGCGGTTATGGCGCAGGCACCGGCAGATTTGTTCCCTGAGTATCTGTGGATCGTTGACCATGATTACCACGCTACTGCTAATTACAGGAATGCAGGTTACCTCAGCTACGTGAAGTCATTTAAAGGTAAAGCCAAGCAAAATTTCTTCTTATCATCGCTGAATATTCTTGTTCATCCGCCCGAAATCAAAGGTACTACCTCTGTTGTCTCTGTTGGCCTGCCCGGTACCTCGGTTACTTACCGATTTGATGCTGTTCCAATGGTATGGTTTCCCCCTGAGTCTCTGGAAAAAGCCTCGTTCAGCTGGTCTGCAGATGGACAGTCTCTTTTTGTCAAACGAACAGTATCGGAGCGTACATCGGACAAACCTATTATCAGGATTGAATTTGAATATTCAGGCTGTCTCAGCAGCGTCTTCACTAAAGATGTTTTGAAGCATCTGTTTACAAGGTATAACAGTATCAACCCTGAACTCTTCAATTTTGTTGCCTTTCCGGCTACTGGTCAAACGCTTGGTGAAAGGCGCGCTGGTAAAAGAGCTGCTATATTCGTCGGTGACTTTAGGGAAGAGGCAGTCTCTGGCTGTTCTGCAGCCGCTGTATCTCAACACGCGCCTGATGCCGTTGACCCATTGCATTCAGATTACAAGCCTGACCACTCAGACAAACTGTCGCCTTTGGATAATACCCCAAAAGTAAAAAATTCCTCTTCGGAACAGAAGCACGAACTGCCAAAAAAAACACACTCCGCTTTCTCCAATTGAGAAGAAGCATAACATGCAGGGCATCGAAAAATTTGAGATAGGATAATATTGCCGTACATCTATTCCAGCAAAGTATTAAAGAATTCAGGAACCAATTCAGTAGCAGGACCGCTTAGACTTCGATCAAACCGGGAGGCGTTGGAGCCGGGCTCAAGATTCAACTCTACAGTTTCGGCACCCGCAGCTTTGGCTTCTTCAAAAAAGCCAGCAGCCGGATAAACATTACCTGAAGTTCCGATGGATACAAAAAGATCACACTGCGACAAAGCTTTGTAGATACGATCCATCTCCAGGGGCATTTCACCAAACCAGACGATATGAGGCCGCAAATTGCCCGCCATTTGACAACAGGGGCAGAGTGTTTCGGTAGTCAGATCCTCATACCACTCGAAAACCTGCTCTGTATCCTGACAACTCGCTTTATAAAGCTCACCATGCATGTGAATCAGGTTCTGACTGCCCGCCCGGGAATGCAGATCATCCACGTTTTGGGTTACCAGCAGAAACTCACCATCAAAAGACTTTTCAAAGTCTGAAAGAGCCTTATGAGCAGCATTACAAACCACTTCACTCAGTCGTTGTCGCCTGTCATTATAGAAAGCCTGCACCAGGGCCGGATTGCGATAATAACCTTCCGGCGTGGCGACATCTTCAATCGAATGGTTTTCCCAAAGGCCATCACTGCCCCTGAAGGTTCGAATACCCGACTCGGCAGAAATACCGGCACCAGTCAGAACTACAATGGATGGATAATTGAGCATGAGCCTTTGATCTGTAGTAAGTTGCATTTTATTTTGCCAGAAGCCTGAACAACTATTGCCTTCAGACTTCTGACCTGAACGGTATTACCGAGTGTATACCGAGGTATATGTATACGTTTTCTTGCTTTTTGCGGGAACTTTGACTTTGATGGTGTCAGTCTGCTCCAGAGTACCGCCTTTCACATCTTCCAACTTAATCAGAGAATGATCGCGATCTGTCATCATCAAGGTCACCTCTTCATCACTGTCATTGAATACGACGGCCTGCCAGCGACTGATCAGCTCCTTCTCGCGCTGCTGACTGTCAACACGCTTTCTCTCAACCCTCACAGTCAGAGCTTCGCCCATAGCAAGATGGGCATAATCCCCTTTGGTGGTCTGGGGAATCATGGCATTACCACTGATAATCACAGTGCCGTCGCCGGTAGACTCAAGAATTCTCACCTCACCCGCAGGAAGATCGCGCCCTGCCTTAAAGCGATAATTCAGTCTGGGTCTTTGCAGATCTGAACCTCTGCCCGAATATGAACGTCCATTGACATCCAGCTGATAGTAATGATCGAGTGCTATCTGATCTTCCTTGTAGAGCGTCATCTGTTGCCAGGAGAACGGGGTCAGTTTCGTTTGATCCTTCGGCAAGGGTATGACCATGACTTCACCCACCCGCTGATTTTCCTGACCGGGCATGGGACTGGCAGCATTCGCCCTCACCATTTTATGGGCATAGCCCACGTTGGGTCGCCCCATATCACCGGCCACCAGCTTGATATCTGCGTTGTTGTAATCGGTTTCTGTGTTGTTGTTTAACAGCGCCGTCAGCTCAATACGGGCCTTTCCATCATCATCAAGAGTCATTCGATAATGGCTTGAATAGCGAATGGAAGGCGTGATGTAAGAAAGACGTAACTGGTCGGTACCTTCCAGATCCGGGAAGCGTGCTATCAGACGAGTCTGATAGTCTTTTTCCAGAAAAACCTGTTCGCGCGAAGCCAGCCTGATACCCTGCGGATCGTTCCAGTCCACCAGGTATTGTCGACCATTACTGCCCTGGACCAGACCCATTCCACTGTCATAGGAGAGCAACACACCCTGTACCGGAACGTTCAGCCCTCCCCCTACGAGTTCAACCGACTTGCCGACCAACCTGTTGTATAGATGATCCCGGTCCAGCCCACCTCTGTGCCAAGTGAGGCTATCGGGCACCAGACCTTGTTTGTCTTTGATGTATTCCAGCTCAAGGCTGTCATCTTCCCAGTCATCGGCCATGCCTTCGACGACCAGGCTCCCATCCGATCCGGGAAGCACTTTGAACTGCTGACGAACCAGGGTTTTGTCCGGGTAAAGCGTTAAATGAGTACTGTTGGCGTGACTGACTTCCACTCTTCCTGCCTGTTCATCTTCATCTGCCGTTACCATACTGGCAGCCATGCCAGTAAGAACAATAGAGCTAATCAGTATTCCGGTCAGTTTGAGTCTGGTTCTCATTATGACTTTCTCCCTTTAATGAGATACTGAGGACTGATTGAGTCTACCTTTATACATAACTCAATGACCAGCCCGGATAATGATGTAAAGCTTTTGAAGAACATGCCCGTAAAATAGACCATAAATCAACTGAACGTTTGCTCGGGTATGACTCAATAATATCATCCAGTGCAGCCGAATAACGGGATACATTAACTCTTCTTATGTCCCGGGCTGGAAAGGTGGTGCCCCCACTTCATCAGGCTTCCAAGATCAAAAAGACCAGAAAGGATTATCTACTTCCAGATTCACCGGGTGGCCGAAACCGGGTACCTTAATGGATTGGTCGGTGTACTCCAGATCGTCTTCTCCAAGAACCCCTTCACCAAATAGATAAATAGGCTCCGCCTGGCCAGACAGCTGTGCAGACTCATACTCTTCCTGACGGCGGAACGTAGTTTCGTAGCACTGCTGCCAGGATGAAAGTGCCTGCTCGCCGTGTCTGGCTTTTAACATCTCACGGGTTATATCAGGACTCAGAACCAGTGCCGTAGCGTTGTTGCCCCCAAAACCTTTGGCATTGATCAGCGACATGGCCATCTGTGATGGGTCCATCTGTTTGTGATTCATACTGATATCAAGGTGTGAATGATGAACGTCTTCAGCAATGCCGGAAATGGTTCTGATTCCGGGAATAATGCCCTGATGCCAGACACCCAGTGTCGACATTAGCTGATCACCGGCAGCCGCACCAATAGAGTGACCCAGATAGCTCTTAACTGCAGTGACAGGCCAGTTATTCATACCAAAATGACGAGCCGTTTCATTGAGGATGCGGGATTCAGTCACCCGGTTCTGTGGGGTACCGGTACCGTGAGCCTGAACAAAACTTCTCTGTCGCAGAGCGTCCTCTCCCAGAATGGCCCTGCCGAGAGCGGCAGCCCTGGCAAGGGTCAGATAGTTGCCGGCACCGGGCGCTGAAATGGATTTCTTATAGCCGTCTGCGTTCACAAAAACATCAGCCACCGCGCCGAGAATTTCAGCACCGGTCTCCAGCGCCAGTCCATCATCCATCAAGACAAAGTATTGAGAAGACTCGGCAATGGTAAAACCGGCACTCTCTGCAAAAGGACGACAGGCATTACGCCAATCGGGGTTGGTAAGATCGTCAAGACCATCAAGCTTCCTCAAAGCATCATCCGTAGCCAGAGCTCCCATGGTGCTATAGCCATCCATGATTTCAGGAATGACCGGTGCCTCACTGTTGCCAACAATCACCACACGGCGCTTGCCGGAACGAATGTCGTTTACTGCCAGCTGCAGGTTATAAAGCAAGGTCGCACAGGCTCCCATTGAAGTGCCGGTATTACCCAGTGAACCCAGGATATAAGCATTGATAAAGTCAGCAGACATTTCAGCAAAGCCCAGTGGACATTGCTTGGAACTGACTCTCTTACCCATCAGGCGGGCT
Organism: Endozoicomonas sp. ALD068; assembly: GCF_049310145.1. NCBI lineage: Bacteria > Pseudomonadati > Pseudomonadota > Gammaproteobacteria > Oceanospirillales > Endozoicomonadaceae > Endozoicomonas > Endozoicomonas sp. ALD068. The sequence goes on along the minus strand of NZ_JBLYNU010000004.1, from coordinate 1,688,438 downwards.
TTCAGCATACCGCCATAGCCGTTATAGTCGAGCTGGCTCATGGCACTGCCAGAATAGACAGCAATCTGTTCGGGAGACAAATTCTCTTTTAAGAGCTGCCACTCCAAACCTGAGGATTGCAAGGCATCTGACGCACCATAAACCGTCATAGCCAGTGAGCGGGGATGATGTCTCGACTGATAGAGCGCAGCAGGATCAAAACCGCTGGGTAACTGACCAGCAGCATTGACCGAACCAGCCCTTGTTGAAGGCAACATCAGGGTTTGCAGACCAGAAAAACAAACTCTGACATTTCGACCATCATTCAGTGCTTCCACCTGCCAGTTTTCCGGCAATGGCTTGGGCAACCTGCACTTGGGCAGAATCAGCTCGGACCCCTTGTCGGCTTTGAGGGGCTGGTGATAATAGAGAGCGTTATTATCAAACAGATTGGTTTCCAGCTGCCTGATCAAAGTACCTGAAAGAATGGTGTCTGCCGGAGTGTCTTTATCCAACCCCCTGAGTCGTGCGATAGCAGACAATGTTTTCTGCTGTTGCTGAGCACCCAATTGATCAAATATCAGGCGATGATAGCCATGAAACCCTGAACTTCGTCCCGCCGGGCTGATGCCTCCCTGCGCGACAATGACCGGCAATCTGCTCACGGTAACAACTCCATTTAGAGAAAAGATATAGCGGTAGTTTAATAGGACATTCATCAACTCATCTGTACATTTACGCCAATATACCTGATTATTACGCCATACCATCGAATTCACAGGCCGGTGCATTGGTACAGAAAACGCTTTCACTGAATAGAGTTCTGATTCCCCTTGTGGATCATATGCTGTCTACCAGCATCAGTTTACCCCTTGAAATGATCCAGGCAGGAGTCACCTATAGTCGACTGAGACATCAGTATCCAGACGTCGAAGTCTGTTTCTGTGCTGAGCAACTTAACCCGATCATCAGCATGAGCAGAATTCCTCTGACACCGGAAGTGACCTTTCCTGAAACAGGTCCCGGAGACCTTGTCATTGTGCCCGGCCTTTGGCGCAATCCCCTACCCGTGGTCAAACAATCCAGAGCAATGGTGAAATGGCTAAGGTATCAGCATCAGCAGGGCGCTACCTTCTGCGTAGCAGCAACCGGGGTCACATTTATGGCCGAAACAGGTTTATTGAATCACCAGCCCGCAGCGACTCACTGGTATTTTCTTGAACGATTAAAGCGACACTATCCCAAGGTTGATTTTAAACCCCACCACCTGATTACCCGCTCGGGCAGAATATTCTGTGCCGGAAGTGTCAACTCGGTTGCCGATCTTATGGTTCACCTTATTAAGCTGAGTATGGGAGAACAAATTGCCCATAAGGTCGAGCAGCAGTTCTCCCACGAAATTCGTCGACCTATGGATCAGATGCTGTTCGCCGAAGATCACACAACCGCTCATAACGATGAAATCATCGTCCGGCTTCAGGAATGGATAAGGCAGCATTATTGTGAAGCTATTGAGATGGAAAACCTGGTAGCTGCTTCAGGCTTGACACGAAGAACGCTGCACAGAAGATTCAAGGAAGCAACGGGCTTCTCCCCCACCGCTTATATTCAGCGAATGAGATTGACACTGGCCTCGGATCTCCTGAAAAGTACCGACCTTTCAATCAGGGAAGCAGCCTACCAGGCCGGATACACAGACCCTGACTATTTCAGCCGACTGTTTCAGAAACACTTCCAGCTCACGCCAAGCGACTTTAAGCGCAGTGTTCGGGACAAACTTTTCTATCTTGAGAGCTCTTGATACATTTCGTATCAATATACCGACTGATCTATACCGCCTGCGCCTTTTCCACCCTGCCGGTTTTGGATAAGCTTTACTCGACTGTTATGGCACAGTGAACCGAGTGCCGTCTCTTATCGTTAACCGGAGCCAAAGATGATTATCAAGCCAAGGATTCGCGGATTTATCTGCACAACGACCCACCCTGTCGGGTGTGAGCAGAACGTTAAAGAGCAGATCGCTTATACCAGGGCTCAGGGTGAAGTGGCCGGGGGTCCCAAGCGGGTCCTGGTTATTGGTGCTTCCAGTGGTTACGGCCTTGCCTCTCGAATTACTGCGGCTTTTGGTTCAGGCGCGGCCACTATCGGTGTTTTCTTTGAAAAGCCTGCGACCGAAAAAAAACCCGGTACGGCAGGTTGGTACAATTCTGCCGCTTTCGAAAAGCTGGCCCATGAAGCAGGTCTCTATGCAAAAAGCCTGAACGGAGATGCATTCAGTCACGAAGCCAAAACCAAAACAATCGAACTGATCAGGGAAGATCTGGGCCAGATCGATCTGGTAGTTTATTCCCTGGCTTCTCCCGTCCGTAAACTGCCTGACAGTGGTGAAGTGATCCGTTCCGTACTCAAGCCTATGGGACAGCCTTATAAGGCGACTGCCGTCGACACCAACAAAGATCAACTGTTTGAAGCCTCTGTTGAGCCTGCGACCGAAGAAGAAGTAGCAGCAACGGTGACGGTAATGGGGGGTGAAGACTGGGAACTCTGGATAAAAGCTCTTTCAGAAGCCGATGTCCTGGCAGAAGGCTGTAAAACTGTGGCCTATAGCTATATTGGTACCGAACTTACCTGGCCTATTTACTGGGAAGGTGCATTGGGTCAAGCCAAAAAGGATCTCGACCGTGCCGCCCACGCCATTGATAAACAACTCAAGAGCCTGAATGGTTCAGCCAACATCGCAGTACTGAAGAGTGTCGTTACCCAGGCCAGCTCCGCCATTCCGGTAATGCCTCTCTATATCGCCATGGTCTTCAAAAAGATGCGCGAAGAAGGTGTTCATGAAGGCTGCATCGAGCAGATCAACCGAATGTTTCGTGATCGCCTTTACAGAGAAGACGGCCAGACTCCGGCAGTGGACGACACCAATCGCCTGCGCCTGGATGACTGGGAGCTGAGAGACGACATTCAATCACACTGTCAGGCACTCTGGCCAACACTGACCAACGAAAACCTGGCCGAGTTGACTGATTACGTTGAATACAAGGAAGAGTTCCTGAAACTCTTTGGTTTTGGTGTTGAAGGCGTTGATTATGAGGCGGATGTTAATCCATTAGTGCCTTTTGACGTGATTGATATCTGATCGACCGATCCGGGAGGGCTTGAAAGCCCTCTTTTATCAATTCCCAAGCTCGTTGAAATACGACAGCCAACCAATCCTACCTATTTTTCTAAATCTGAATTTAATGCGTTTAAACGAAAGCCATGATTCAGAAAAGGAGTATTATGCAATGGATATATTGACTGATCTCAAGGCTATTCTGCACTCAAAAAGAGCCAATATCTATTATCTGGAAAAATGCCGGATCATGCAGAAAGATGGCCGGGTACTGTATCTCACCGAAGCAAAAAATAACAACCACTACTGGAATATTCCCATTGCCAACACCACTTGCCTGCTATTGGGCAACGGAACCTCTATTACTCAGGCCGCTGTTCGTATGCTGGCTTCTGCCGGTGTGTTAATTGGTTTTTGTGGTGGCGGTGGAACGCCCCTGTTGATGGCCAATGAGGTGGAATGGTTAACGCCACAAAGTGAATATCGCCCTACAGAATACATGCAGGGCTGGATGCAGTTCTGGTTTGATGACCAGAAAAGATTACAAGCAGCAAAACAAATGCAGCTCGCCAGAATTCAGTTTATGAAAACAATTTGGAGCAAAGACCGAGACCTCAAAAATGAAGGCTTTCTCATTGATAGCATAAAGCCTGACCTTGAGACTACTGAGAGCACAATCAACAAGGTATTAACAGTCAATGATTTACTACAGGCAGAGGCACGGCTGACCAAGACGCTTTATAAGTTTGCAGCACGGCAAACCGGTTATGGTTCATTTACTCGTGAACGCAGCGCAGAAGATCAGGCCAATACATTTTTGAATCATGGTAATTATCTGGCTTACGGACTGGCAGCAACCACGCTTTGGGTATTAGGCATCCCCCACGGTTTTGCAGTGATGCACGGCAAAACCCGCCGGGGAGCCCTGGTATTCGACGTAGCTGATCTCATCAAGGATACGCTGGTTCTTCCCTGGTCGTTTATCTGTGCAAAGGAAGACGCCACAGAGCAAGAGTTCCGGCAACAGTGCTTGCAGGCATTTACTGATCATAAGGCCCTGGATTTTATGTTTGATCAGGTAAAAGCCATAGCCCTGAAAGATGACTGGGAGTAAGCAGCCATGATGGTCACCTTTGTCTCCCAGTGTGAAAAAAATGCTCTGAAAAAAACACGACGGGTTCTGGATGCTTTTGCAGACCGAATTGGCGACAACACCTGGCAAACCATTATTACTCAGGAGGGATTAAACGCCGTTAAAAAACTGCTGCGCAAAACAGCGACTAAGAGTACTGCCGTCAGTTGCCACTGGATTCGGTCTCGGTCGCGTAGTGAGTTGGTGTGGGTGGTGGGCAAACGCAGCGCCTTTAATAACAAAGGCCTTGTGCCAGTCAATCGAACCCGGAGAACTCTGACGGGCACAGAGTGGGAAAACAACTGGACTATGGCAACCTCAATACAAATTGTTGCCGTACTTGCTGCACTTCTGCACGACCTGGGCAAAGCAACGGTTGGATTCCAACGAAAACTTAAGAGCTCTGGAACTCAACAAAGTGACCCTTACCGTCACGAGTGGATATCCCTTCGCCTATTTGAGGCGCTGATTTATGATTGTTCGACTGACAGGGAATGGCTGGAAAGATTATGCAATCTGCCCATCTATTTCAAACAGCAACCCAACTGGGTTGATAACCTCTACAACGACCATAAACACAAAAACAAATCCAAAGGTATTGCCTATCTTCCACCCTTGGCACAATTAGTTTCCTGGTTGATTGTCACCCACCACCGCCTCCCCTGTGATGACCGACATAATTTTAGGGAAAGGGAAAAACTATGCGACCAGTTGAAGTTTTTGCAACTGGATCTTGATCGCTTCTACAAGCGGCTATCAGCCTATAACTATTGGGTTTTCTCGGAAAAAGCACAGAGTGAACGCAATGATACAGGAGATTTTTGGCGATTTTCAGCTCAAGCCACCGACAGCCTGATGTGGCAAAAAACAGTAAAACGCTGGGCCACAAAAGCACTGAACCATCCTCAGCTATTGAATCCACCTGAAACGAATAATCCATTACTGATGCACTTGGCACGCTTATGTCTTATGGTGGGCGACCACAACTATTCCAGCCTGTCTGCGGATGACAAACGTCGTGTTACTGGTGATCAAAGCCTTTCAACTTCACTTATTGCCAATACTGATTACCTATCAAAACAACCAAAACAAGCCTTGGATGAGCATCTGCTTGGGGTTGCCCGGTTTACGGGTGATTTCTCGCGCTTACTACCACGGTTTGCCCATGAATTGCCCCGCCTCGAGGATATCAGCCCATTTTCCAGACGGACTTCAATACCAAGATTCCAGTGGCAAAACCAAGGTTGGAGCCTGATAAAAAAACACCAGAAGGAGGCTCGTCGGCAAGGTTTTTTTGGTGTAAATCTGGCCAGCACGGGCTGTGGTAAAACTCTGGGCAATGCCCGGATCATGGCCGCACTTGCTGATCCCGAGCGAGGACCCCGCTTTACCATCGCCCTTGGCTTGCGGGTATTAACCCTTCAGACGGGCATGGCCTTGCGAGAAAGATTAAACCTGGATGATACCGAACTGGCTATTCTTGTCGGCGGTACGGCCCAACGGACACTGTTTGATCTACAGCAGGAAGTGGAAGAGGAGATTACCGAGGATAACGGCAGTGAATCGGCTGCCGATCTGATTATCGATAAGCTCGACTACGAGAACTGCGTACTGGATAAATCCACCTTGGGAACCATTATTCAAGATCCAAAAGCCAGCGACCTGCTCTACGCACCGGTAGTTTCCTGTACAGTTGACCACATTATCAGTGCAACAGAAACACTGCGCGGTGGGCGCCATATCGTGCCGATCCTCCGTCTAATGACCAGCGACCTGATTCTTGATGAGCCTGATGACTTTGATCAAAATGATTTGCCCGCCCTGAGTCGTCTGGTTCATATGGCTGGTATGATGGGGAGTAATATCCTGCTCTCTTCTGCCACCCTGACACCAGACCTGGTTCAAGGACTCTTTGTAGCCTACCAAAAAGGCCGCCAGCTCTGGCAACTTAACCAGAATGAAAAAAACATGGATATCTACTGTGCATGGTTTGATGAATTCAACCAACATATTGAACCTTGCATTAACGGACAAACCTTTGCCAGGTGCCACACCAAATTTATTCGCAGGCGTATTAGAGCGTTGAGTGCACTTCCGCCAAAACGTATAGGAGAAATTCTACCTACTGTTCTTCCCAAAGCATCTGAAGAGGAAAAAATTCACAACCGTACTCTGGCACAAATTATTACCGATGCCTGTTTACGCCTGCACAACACCTATCATGAAACCTGTCCTGTAAGTCACAGAACCGCCAGTGTTGGCCTGGTTCGGATGGCGAATATTGATCCAATGGTTGATCTGGCAAGAGCACTTTACCAGTCAACGTTACCGGACAATATTCAACTACATATCTGCTGTTATCATGCCCGACAACTGCTTCTTTTACGCAGCCGACTGGAACATAAGCTGGATCGTATTCTCAACCGGAATAGAGACAAAAACCTGTTTGACCATCCAGAAATTACCAATGCAGTTCAGAACGGCGATAAACAACATCATATCTTTATCGTTCTTGCTACAGCTGTTGCTGAAGTGGGCCGGGATCACGATTACGACTGGGCCATAATTGAACCATCATCAATGCGCTCAATCATTCAGCTGGTTGGGCGAATCTGGCGACACCGACCAGATAAGATAGCGACCAAAGCCAATGTGCTGATTCTTGATAGCAACATCAAAGCCCTTCAGGCCGGGAGCAATCTGGGGGTTGGAGACCCTGTATTTCTGCGGCCTGGATTTGAGAGCAAAACGCATCTTCTCAATAGCCATCGCTGCTCAGATCGCCTGATTACCGGTCAGCAGATGGATAATATCAATTCAGTCCCTCGAATAGCCCGGCCCGATGAACTCCAGCCAGACCTTCGGCTGGCCGACCTTGAACATGCAGTTATGGCCGACCTTCTCAACTCGGAAAGTACTAACGTTGTCAATGCTTTCTGGCAGCGCAACACTGCAGCACAGGCCAACATCCATATGCAGCGAGCAACTCCATTTCGATATGATCAGATCCCACAGGCTGACATTGTTGCTGTACCTGACGAGGGCTACCCGGCAGGAATACGTTTTCGTTATGCGGATAAAGCCCGGGAGAACCCTCAGGGGCAAGACAGCATAAACAGCCAGTTTGCCTACGACGATTTTGCACCACAAAATGCGACAAGCCAGCCCTGGTTGGTCAGTGATTTTCATACGGCATTGGATGACCTTTGTGCACAGTTGAATGACGAATCACCAATAAAGACTTCTATTCGCTTCAGTTCAATACGATTGGCCGAACAAAAAAGCTGGCGCTTTCATCCATGGTTTGGGTTTTGGCCAGCCTGAGCTGACACCCGGAAGTGAGATGCATCACCAAAAGGGCTTCTAACAGAAAGCCCTTTTGGTGTCTGCCTGTTCGGCAGTAATTTTTGCATGAAGAACCACACTTGAATTTTATAAGCTGCCTGCTCGGCAGAAAAGCAAAGTCTACCACAACTATAAAAAGTCAAAGTTTTTTGATTACACAAAGAATCGCACTTTCATATTTTAAGAATCACACCCGAATGGTTTCTTTTTTCTGCCATACTGTCAGTTCGACTGAATTGATATAAGGTGGAAAGAAGCCATGAAGTCAATCACACCTGATGACGTCATCCAGGCTATTGATCAGTATCTCAGTGAACAGCTCCGGAGCAAACTGGGGCCAGAGCAGAAGAAACTGGTTAAGGCAGAGCCTAACAGCAATACAGAATCAAATATCATCAAGTCTATTGAAGTTAAAAAGCGTAAATATTCCAAGCCCGTGCGACTGGAATTTTTCGCCACAACGCTAGCTAAGCAGCTAACATTTGGATCTCACTTTTCAAAGGGCATACACCCAGACTCAAAAGGGGATAACATCAACTTCCGTCCGCAAAACAACCTTCCCGATGGAATTATCGGCTCACAACAAGCTTTGGGGGATGAGTTAGATGCCAGTGGAAACTCTGCGGCCTTGCCACTAGCTGATTTTTTTGACATCCAAATTCAGGAAAACAAACTTCGTGACCTGATAATTGGTGAGCACCAGTCGTTAGAAGGAGCTTTTTCTGATGACATAGCGACATCAAAGAAATATCAAGAAAGTTTTTATAACTCTCTGACTAGCAGACAGGAATCGCCAAAAGCATCAGGAGTTAACAAGCAACTGCTTTGGCCTATGCAAAATGCTATAAAAAAAGACAGTTATCGCAACCTTTTACCTCTTCACCCAACCATTTTAATTAACAAGGCATTCACTAAAATTGAAAGTGCACGTAACAGTGAAGATAATAGAAAAAATAAGGCTAATAGATATAACCGCCTTTCACCACCCCTATCAGGAATACATGGACTCGTAAAAAATGCCCAAAATTTGAATGATCGTCCACTGCCTTTCCTTCAAGCCAATCACATGTTCCTCCTGATTATTGACCGTTAATACACTAAGCCCCTGGAAACAGAAAAATACCCATCTTGCTGTTGGGTTCTGGCAGGGCTTTTTTTTCTGGTCTGGAAATACACGACTTTGCTTTTTCAGTTCCTGCCTGATTCTGTGCTGGATAGCAGCATAGACCATCAGGCATAGAGTCATCACCATTAACAGGGCTTCAATACGTTCCGCTTTCTTCAGATAGAGCGAAGAGACCAGAAAGTCCGGGCTCTTCAGAAACCGAAAGCCGCCTTCAACTTTTTGTTGCGACTTATAAGTAGACAGCAGCTCAGAGGCATTCAAACTATTTTTATCCAGTTCATTGGTGCTTAGGATAAAACAACCCAGTGAGGCTTCTGCATGCTCCCTTTTCTCGCAGGAAACAAAGCATTCAGCCTGCACAAAGTACTCGAAGTGATCAGGCTTGCTATCCGGCGATGGTCTTCCTTTGCCCGAATAGCAGGGTTTACGGATAACCTCTGGCTCTGTTTCGCTTTGGCAAAGTTTCGATTGTTTCTGCCACAAGGCAAAAGCCTTCAATGCATCGTCCCGGCACAAAAAGGCCTTTTTGCTCAGCTTCTCCAGATCACGGGCCTCTTTCAGTGACTGCTTTTGCATCTTTCGGGTCAATGTTTTCCGTTCACTAAGCCCGCGCTTTTTGTTGAGAAACAGGAACCATCGTTGCTGAACCCCTCCGTAGCAGGAAGGCACTTCAGCTGAATAGTAATCTTCATAGCCTTCAACAGGCACCAGCGACATGGTTGGCGCTTTGCAGACCAGCTCCTTTGCCTCCTTGATGTTCAGGGGCACCCGGGAGATAAACAGCTGCTTTTGCTCATCAAGCAACTGAAGGGTTTCTGCAACATACATGGCAGCATCAGCAACCAGATAGCGGCTATTCAAAGCGGCCTTAAAACATGACAGATGATTTTTGATAATTTCCTGAAAACAGGTTTTGTCGTTTACATTACCGCTGGCAGGGGCCATAAACACAGGGATGCCCGCCTGATTTTCAGTCATTAACTGCAAGACTACCTGATTCAGGTCAGGCCGGTGGTCACGGCTGTAACCTTGGCAGATATGAATACAATTTAAGTCGTCTGGATTGTCATGACTGTTATAGACTCCATCCACATGAAAGCTGGTGCCATCCAGATTTAATGCCTTGCAAGGAAGTTTCAGATGATTGACGACCTTGACGGCCAGATTGAGATACAAGTCGCTAACACCAGCGTCGTACAAACTGTCGAGAGCCCGACCAAGTACCTTGTCGTTCAAGTGTTCAGCCTGTATACCTTCCCCGATAAGGCGGTCAATCGGCTTATCCTCAAAAAACTCAGGGAGCATGTACAGAGTTTGCCCCGTAAAGCCCAAGCCATTGATGATCATTGCAACTACAGCTTGTCCAATAGTGACATTACGAACATCGGAGTCATTTGTGATACGGGCATCAATGTATTCGGCTATCTTTAACTCCCGACACATAGCGGCAACCAAGCCAAGGTGGTTGAGGTTCTTAGACTGGTATTGAGCTTGAGGCATGTTGGTGCACCTGAATGTCTGTTTATTTCTTTGACAACAGATTTTAGGCAAATATCAATCGGGGTGGTGAAAGGCAGATATAAGAAAGGCAGCGACGCTGCCCCCTATGTCACCATCTCTTCAATTGCAAAATGTATCTTAGGTGGTGGAGGCTTTTTAAAATCAAGAAATGTGAGCGCAATAACGGGGATACAGGGTGGGGTAAACCTGCTACTTGAATCCCTGCCACCCACCTACTCCCGACGGAATGAGTTTTCCGTTGGCAAACGACAAGAAAACTTCTTTAACAGGAATCTGGCTTATCACTGTTACGAAGGTCTACAGATGCTGTATGCAGTGATCGAAGCTCCCGGCAGTATCATGGATATTCGTGAACAGCGAAAAGAAGCTCTCAATCTCATTCTTGGCCAGATTTTACAAATAGCGGCCTATATACAACAAAACTTTCTTGCAGGGTGGAGTGAAAACTACCGGCTAAAAATGCCGCACAAACTCTGGCTCGACCCTCTGCGAGCAGATCAGGAAGACCAGGACGCTTTCAAAGAACAGAGAGAAAGAGGCGAATGGGTAAAGATCGTAATGCAGGATTTCGCACTCTGGTTGAACAATTTGCTGCAGGCAAGATTCAAAAAACAAGCCACCGACTTTGACGATGTGGAATTCAGTGAATGGCAGCGAGAAATGGAAGCAGCCATCAAAGCGAGCCAGCGTCATGATGCGGGGATATTCTCATGAGTGATATTGATTACTACCTGCATATTGCCCAAATCAAGGTACAGGCTGCCAATGCCATCTCTGGCCCGCTCAGTTATGGCTTTCCAGCTTTAACAGGTTTTTTAGGTGCTGTTCACGCTCTGGAACGTAAAATCACGTTTCCTGTCAGCCTGACTTTTGATGGAGCACTGATAGCCAGCCATGATTGCAGGGTAAGACGTTATCGTCCCAATGCTTTCAGCGACTACACATTCAATCAAAGCCGCAACCCGATCAAGAAAAACGGAACAACACCAGCCATTGTTGAAGAGGGCAAGGTTGATATGACTATCAGCCTGGTCATACCTGTACGCTGTGAGGGCTTCGATGACGAGGACTGGCTTCATGACAATGAACAAGAGTTTTGTCACTGGATTGATCAAACATTACAGCAACAGAGAATGGCTGGTGGAAGTGTATTTAGTATCAAAACGGTTGAGCTGATATCGGTAGAAAACCTCGATCAGCTAAAGGCTCGTCTGGCACCAGCCTTTATTCTTATGGATGCCCGTCAGGAGATGATAGAAATTACCAGGCAGCTACAGCAGCAATCACCCGATGCGACCGCTCTGGATGCGCTTCTCGAGACGGCGATGCTGCATCACTTACCCGAACAGTTGCCCGCAAAGAATGAAGACAAAGAACAACCCGTGCACTGGAAGACGACCAGCATAAAACATGGCCGGGGCTGGCTGGTGCCAATACCGGTCGGTTACCAGTCAATCTCACCGCTTTTTGAACCTGCAACTATGCAACATAGCCGGACTCCCCAGTATCCAAGCCAGTATGTCGAAACACTCTACAGCCTTGGTCGCTGGATTTTCCCTTACAGCCTCAACTCACTGGACAACGCCTTCTGGCGAATGAACACCGGTGAAAACGGTTTGTATCTGATTGCGCAAAATGTCGACTGATATCAAAGGAGTTATGTAATGACTAAACTAGCAACAGCCTCAGTTCTCGCTTTCGAACGCAACCTGGATATCTCCGACGCGGTATTCAGTCAATTCAATAGTCAGCTGGAACATCCTCAGGAGACCGTAATTGCCGTTCGTACCAAGTCCATTCGAGGCACAATCTCCAACCGCCTGAAAAACAAGGATGCCAGCGACCCGGCCAAACTGGACGCAAAAATTCAGGTACCTAACCTGCAAACTGTCGATGTCGCCATGTTGAATAGTGACAATGACACTCTCAAGATCAATTTTTCATGCAAAGTGATACCTTTTGATGGCACTCCCAGTGTCTGTAATAACCAGCACTACCAGGCCAAGGTGAAATCCATTGTTGCTCATTATATCCATGATCATGGTGTAGAAGAACTGGCAAGACGTTATGCAACTAATATACTCAACGCCCGCTGGCTGTGGCGAAACCGTCTTGGCAGTGAGTCTGTTTCAGTCACTGTGCGCTGTAAAATAGATGGCACAGAGAAACGCGTCACCATCGGCAGTGCCCGCCAGCTGAGTTTGCAAACTTTTGATCACAAGTCCAATGAAATCGCCACCGTCGCCAAATGGATAGCTTCGGGATTACGTGATGAGCATTTTATTCTTCTCAATGTTGAAGCCCATGCCTGCCTAGGCTTTGGTCAGGAGGTTTACCCTTCACAGGAGCTGGTACTGGATACAGGAAAGACAAAAAGCAAGGAACTTTATATCGTGAATGAAACCACTTGCCAGACAGGCATGCACTCTCAAAAAATCGGTAATGCAATCCGTACTATTGATACCTGGTACAGTGACGATGCCATGATGCCTATCGCCGTCGAACCTTATGGTTCGGTAACAACTCTGGGTGAAGCCTTTCGGCAACCAAAGGAAAAAAAAGATTTCTATAGCCTGTTTGATAACTGGGTACTCAAGGACAAAAAGCCCTCTGTAGAGCAACAGCACTATGTGATGGCTATCCTGATCCGTGGTGGTGTCTTCGGTGAATCCGGCAAGGAGTAATTATGGACAGCTACTGTGAGCTTAAAGCACTGCCCAACCCTGAGATTATCCAGTCCGCTGTGGTTTCGGCAATTATTCAGGCACTGCACAAGCTATTACCGACCTATGAGGGTCGTATAGGCCTGAGTTTCCCCGCCTACAGACAGCAGCGTACACTGGGCGGTACTATTCGTATTCTGGGAAAAAAAGCGGATATTGATGCCTTGCATTCAACTCTGGTAGGTCATGCTGTTATCAAGGATTATGCCTTGCTGAAACCGGTCAGTACGATACCTGGGAGTGTCACTGAACATAGTTGCTATCATCGTCGTCAACCCAAGGGTAACAGCAGATTGCGAAGGCAAAAAAAGCGTCATCTTGAGCGAGGGACCTGGTCAGATGAGTTGGAGCAAGCTGTCCTTTCACAAATCTCAAAACCGCTTCAGTTACCTCATCTTGGACTGAAGAGCAGCAGTAACGGTCAGAATTTTCTGCTGTTTATAGAGCGCCATAGCAAAGCCAACTCTGAAGTAGGACGGTTTAACAGCTACGGTCTGGCTTTAGAAAAAGCCACTGTTCCTGAGTTTTAACACTGTTAGGGAGTCGCTGGTATCGGCGGCTCTCAAAAACCCTTTTTGTGATGAAATCCAGCGTTTTATGAGCTGTCTGTGCGGCAGTCAACAAAGCAGGCAGGGTCAGGCGCTCATCTGAGAATTTCTAAGCTGCCTGTGCGGCATTGAACAGCAGCGTCAGCCAGAGCGATCTGTCCCAAATTTTCTAAGCCGCCTGCACGGCAGTGAACTAAGCTGCAAAGCGTGCCAGGTTTTCAGAACTTTTCTAAGCTGCCTGCACGGCAGTGAACGCAACATTAGTTGGGATGGATAATCCATTCGTTTTCTAAGCTGCCTGCACGGCAGTGAACTCAACCGGAACCTACACAGCAGTCATTACTCTTTTCTAAGCTGCCTGCACGGCAGTGAACAATTTCGCATGCGAAAATGCTAACCAGCCAGATTTCTAAGCTGCCTGCACGGCAGTGAACGCGCAGGGCTTTCAGGGTGGCCTTGTTGATCATTTCTAAGCTGCCTGCACGGCAGTGAACCCCACTCCGCTTTCATCGCTTCGTCAGTGGTGTTTCTAAGCTGCCTGCACGGCAGTGAACGTCCATCACCTGCGGGTCGGCGTTCAGGGTGTTTTCTAAGCTGCCTGCACGGCAGTAAACCCGTGGAACAGGTGGACAGTGACGGAAGCAACTTTCTAAGCTGCCTGCACGGCAGTGAACCTTGACTCCCTGGTATTCGACACTGAACGAGCTTTCTAAGCTGCCTGCACGGCAGTGAACAACAACGACATTGATGAAATAGGTATCTACAATTTCTAAGCTGCCTGCACGGCAGTGAACGAACAACAACGGCATTAGCTGTAAGCTCAAGTTTTCTAAGCTGCCTGCACGGCAGTGAACAAGCAGTCTACCTCTGATGTGATCACTGCTGATTTCTAAGCTGCCTGCACGGCAGTGAACGGGAGTTGCGTCGGGTCAATAATGAGTTTGTCGTTTCTAAGCTGCCTGCACGGCAGTGAACTTCTCCGCTGTTTTCAACGTTGGAGAGCATCATTTCTAAGCTGCCTGCACGGCAGTGAACTAATCTTTTTCGTCATCTCCGCAAGCGTCGTTTTTCTAAGCTGCCTGCACGGCAGTGAACCAGCCGGTTGGATTGGCGAACCTTGCTACTGTTTTCTAAGCTGCCTGCACGGCAGTGAACATGATATTTGAGCATTGCTCCCCCTTTGTCTGTTTCTAAGCTGCCTGCACGGCAGTGAACCTTTTCTCCAGCAGCAAGGCCTGCCCATTGAGTTTCTAAGCTGCCTGCACGGCAGTGAACATATATTTTAATCGTTTTAGATGGACTGTATTTTTCTAAGCTGCCTGCACGGCAGTGAACCTAAAAAGGCATCCTGAATGGATGCTGTTTCATTTCTAAGCTGCCTGCACGGCAGTGAACTGACACTAGTATCAACCCTGTAACCGCTGAGATTTCTAAGCTGCCTGCACGGCAGTGAACCCGATGCAGAACGGACACGTACAGTGACACCCTTTTCTAAGCTGCCTGCACGGCAGTGAACTTGAGTCCAAGCGGCCTGACCGATCTGTGAGTTTTCTAAGCTGCCTGCACGGCAGTGAACGTGGTGCCCAGTTCTTTAACCATGCCCAGATGTTTTCTAAGCTGCCTGCACGGCAGTGAACCGAAACCAATAACAACAAGGACCAGAATCATGGTTTCTAAGCTGCCTGCACGGCAGTGAACACGAAAGGATTTTGTCGAGTATATCCTTGATTTTTTCTAAGCTACCTGCACGGCAGTGAACTGGTTCTCCTGCGCTATGTACACTGCCGAACATTTCTAAGCTGCCTGCACGGCAGTGAACCGTTCTCGGTTCAGAGCGTGGCAAGCTGTTCATTTCTAAGCTGCCTGCACGGCAGTGAACGTCATTTACACGACGTTGTTATGACATCGTATTTTCTAAGCTGCCTGCACGGCAGTGAACGTCACGGTAAAACCTGAGCCGGAAGGCTTGCCTTTCTAAGCTGCCTGCACGGCAGTGAGCATAAACGCCGCGGCATCGGCGTGGTCTACGTCTTTCTAAGCTGCCTGCACGGCAGTGAACGGTTCGTCCTAAACGGGACACGTCCCGGACATTTTCTAAGCTGCCTGCACGGCAGTGAACGAAATGGCTGCGGTTCAGACCGGGGCCATGCTTTTCTAAGCTGCCTGCACGGCAGTGAACTAGCGGCCAATAACTTTTATCAGGCGGCCAATTTTCTAAGCTGCCTGCACGGCAGTGAACTAGCGGCCAATAACTTTTATCAGGCGGCCAATTTTCTAAGCTGCCTGCACGGCAGTGAACAAAAGAAAGGGAGGATTGGGCAGGATCTGCTGTTTCTAAGCTGCCTGCACGGCAGTGAACGGCAAACCGTATTGCTGCACTTGTTTTAAACTTTTCTAAGCTGCCTGCACGGCAGTGAACTACATGATACTGTTTCTGTCACCCTGCCGACTTTTCTAAGCTGCCTGCACGGCAGTGAACTGGTGACTGGCAGCCAGTCAGAAGTATTGTATTTTCTAAGCTGCCTGCACGGCAGTGAACCCCCCTGCCGACTGGTTCTGTAATTTGTCCTTTTTCTAAGCTGCCTGCACGGCAGTGAACATCAAACACATGATTATGGAAACCGGCATCTTTTTCTAAGCTGCCTGCACGGCAGTGAACCCAATGATTTTGACAACATCATCCCGCTGTCGTTTCTAAGCTGCCTGCACGGCAGTGAACTAGACCAGCGAATCAAACCGATAGCGGTCGCATTTCTAAGCTGCCTGCACGGCAGTGAACTGAGGGACGGCACCGGACCCAGGATTTGCTGAATTTCTAAGCTGCCTGCACGGCAGTGAACTCACATCGTCCCGCACCGGGGTGACGCCCGGCTTTCTAAGCTGCCTGCACGGCAGTGAACGGTTGCCGATGTTGCCGTGAAAGCCTGTGGGTTTTCTAAGCTGCCTGCACGGCAGTGAACAGTAATTCGATTTCCGCAATCGGGCTATAACTTTTCTAAGCTGCCTGCACGGCAGTGAACGTTGGCGTTTAACCATGCTGCTATTCAACGGTTTTCTAAGCTGCCTGCACGGCAGTGAACAATATATCCTCAAATCATTTTTCTATATCATCTTTCTAAGCTGCCTGCACGGCAGTGAACTCCGATGCTGAGCAGCAATACACCGCCTTTATTTTCTAAGCTGCCTGCACGGCAGTGAACCAACGGCCTGCTGAACCGGTTTTTGATCTTGTTTTCTAAGCTGCCTGCACGGCAGTGAACCAACACGCTCAACCGGACAAGCCGGTTAGCTCTTTCTAAGCTGCCTGCACGGCAGTGAACTCATTTCCTGACCCATCCGGAACACCTGAGGTTTTCTAAGCTGCCTGCACGGCAGTGAACTTCTACGACTGTGTGCTTTACGCTCAACGTACTTTCTAAGCTGCCTGCACGGCAGTGAACGGATTCCGGCAGGTGTTCAATCATGCCCGCAATTTCTAAGCTGCCTGCACGGCAGTGAACTTCACCGGAAAATAAAACGCCAGGATTTGCACTTTCTAAGCTGCCTGCACGGCAGTGAACAACAACGGCCTTCCGGGTCCCCGGACCACCCGTTTCTAAGCTGCCTGCACGGCAGTGAACGTCAACAATGCGGTTCACGCCCCAGCCCTTGCTTTCTAAGCTGCCTGCACGGCAGTGAACAAAGGCGTCCGGGTCGCCACCGCTTTCGACCTTTTCTAAGCTGCCTGCACGGCAGTGAACCCACGATGAAGGTCGAGCACCCGTATTTTCACTTTCTAAGCTGCCTGCACGGCAGTGAACTGTGGGGTAATCATTGACCAGAAAAAAAAATTTTTCTAAGCTGCCTGCACGGCAGTGAACGTCTCCTGTGACTGCGCAATGGCCATCAGCCGTTTCTAAGCTGCCTGCACGGCAGTGAACCGTGCCGGTCTGGCCATACAGCAGAACCAGCCTTTCTAAGCTGCCTGCACGGCAGTGAACGTTTATGTTATGCACAGTCGGGGAGATGTTTTTTTCTAAGCTGCCTGCACGGCAGTAAACCGCCAGCTGGCTGCGGATGTGGCCGTACCACATTTCTAAGCTGCCTGCACGGCAGTGAACACCAGGTTGACCGCCCGACGTTGTGACTTGGTTTTCTAAGCTGCCTGCACGGCAGTGAACCTACAAATCAAAATGGACAGGAACATTACCCATTTCTAAGCTGCCTGCACGGCAGTGAACAGTCCAGCCCGGAGCGCCCCGCAAGCTTGGGATTTCTAAGCTGCCTGCACGGCAGTGAACTCCTGTCACTGTTTTTCAAGAGGTTTTTACATTTTCTAAGCTGCCTGCACGGCAGTGAACATTGTTAACCGTGCCTGCTCATCCCGCTCACATTTCTAAGCTGCCTGCACGGCAGTGAACAGTAATTGCTTCTGAGAGTTCTATCTCTTGACTTTTCTAAGCTGCCTGCACGGCAGTGAACCCCGCCGATATTGACGCCAGGGATCATGTTCATTTCTAAGCTGCCTGCACGGCAGTGAACCCAAAGCCCGGATCATCGCTATCGGCCAGGGCTTTCTAAGCTGCCTGCACGGCAGTGAACACATTCTAAATTTCCTGATCGCTGCGACGCATTTTCTAAGCTGCCTGCACGGCAGTGAACCCATGTCTGCGTTGCGTTGTAATCATTGTTCTTTTCTAAGCTGCCTGCACGGCAGTGAACGTTGTCGGAATAGTAGCCTTGGGTGCCACTATTTTCTAAGCTGCCTGCACGGCAGTGAACATCCAGACTCCCCGGCTGACTGCTGCATTAGTTTTCTAAGCTGCCTGCACGGCAGTGAACAGTGCAACATGGACAGACCGCGTTTTGCTGTGTTTCTAAGCTGCCTGCACGGCAGTGAACCCTACAACCAGGCACTCACCACCGACCTGTTTTTTCTAAGCTGCCTGCACGGCAGTGAACTTCATCGAGTTTCGTTCAGATGGAACGGTCGTTTTCTAAGCTGCCTGCACGGCAGTGAACACAGCGTGGTGGTTTGGCGCCTGGATCGGCTATTTCTAAGCTGCCTGCACGGCAGTGAACATAAGGTCAGTACACTATTTTTTATATACATACTTTCTAAGCTGCCTGCACGGCAGTGAACGCCGGTGTTGTAGTGACTTGCTTCTTTAACGTTTTCTAAGCTGCCTGCACGGCAGTGAACTCGCCGTCACTAAACCGGTAGATGGTCTGTGTTTTCTAAGCTGCCTGCACGGCAGTGAACCAAATAGAGTGGCCAGAGAGAACAAAGGTACATTTCTAAGCTGCCTGCACGGCAGTGAACCCTGATGCGCTCTCACAAAGGTCACGGTCATCTTTCTAAGCTGCCTGCACGGCAGTGAACCGGTGCGGGCCTCGTTGGGCGTCACCCAGCGCTTTCTAAGCTGCCTGCACGGCAGTGAACCCGAGGGGACAACTTCGTTGCCCGTCATGCAATTTCTAAGCTGCCTGCACGGCAGTGAACCAGAAAAGAAAACCATCCGTGACTTACTGGCTTTTCTAAGCTGCCTGCACGGCAGTGAACACAGGTTCTCGGGTGGCGTTCTCCTCTCAGATTTTCTAAGCTGCCTGCACGGCAATGAACAGAAACGGTAGAGCTGCATAACCCCAGCATGTTTTCTAAGCTGCCTGCACGGCAGTGAACTTTCTCTGTATACATCTTTTACACTCCTGTTATTTCTAAGCTGCCTGCACGGCAGTGAACTGTTAGGCGTGAACCAGGAACCATTTTCGTGGATTTCTAAGCTGCCTGCACGGCAGTGAACAGTGGTGCTGGTGTCTACAGGTACGACAGTGTTTTCTAAGCTGCCTGCACGGCAGTGAACGTTACACGATAGGCCGCAACTCTGTAGTGAGTTTTCTAAGCTGCCTGCACGGCAGTGAACCCGCAAGAAGTATTACCTGTGTTGGGCTTTATTTTCTAAGCTGCCTGCACGGCAGTGAACATCTGCCGTGATGTTGTGGGCTGGTTATCGGTTTTCTAAGCTGCCTGCACGGCAGTGAACAAGGTACAAACTACGGTTATTTTTTCGTTATCTTTCTAAGCTGCCTGCACGGCAGTGAACTTCCCTGCAAGGGCTCTTGTTTCTTGGTCTGTTTTCTAAGCTGCCTGCACGGCAGTGAACACCCCGGAGACAGAGCCTTTAAATATGTTGCTTTTCTAAGCTGCCTGCACGGCAGTGAACCAAACATGGGGCCGCACGATTATTACCCTATCTTTCTAAGCTGCCTGCACGGCAGTGAACCAAACATGGGGCCGCACGATTATTACCCTATCTTTCTAAGCTGCCTGCACGGCAGTGAACATTACGATTAAGCGCATAACCCAGAGCTGACGTTTCTAAGCTGCCTGCACGGCAGTGAACCTGCTTTACAGCTCTCAATTCCGTCCTCTATTTTTCTAAGCTGCCTGCACGGCAGTGAACATCAACCTTGCGACCTCATGCTGAGACTCATATTTCTAAGCTGCCTGCACGGCAGTGAACTCGTTTTGCTTCGTCAGAACCTGGTTGTCGTTTTTCTAAGCTGCCTGCACGGCAGTGAACTCAAGAGACGACGGGTTGAATCCCCGGACAGTTTTCTAAGCTGCCTGCACGGCAGTGAACGCTCTTTTCCTCACTTGAAAGCCTATTAGTTCTTTCTAAGCTGCCTGCACGGCAGTGAACCGGCATTGCCGGTAATTTCTATGTTGAGTCATTTTCTAAGCTGCCTGCACGGCAGTGAACGTGATGCCAGCTGCACATAATCAATTTCCATCTTTCTAAGCTGCCTGCACGGCAGTGAACGCTCTGTTCTGGCGAAGCTGATGGATTTTAAATTTCTAAGCTGCCTGCACGGCAGTGAACCAATGGGGATTTCCATTTTTTCAGCAATTTTCTTTCTAAGCTGCCTGCACGGCAGTGAATGGAGCGATACCAAAATACTGGATGTTCCTTCATTTCTAAGCTGCCTGCACGGCAGTGAACCTGTTTTTCCAGCACGCTGGCCGCCCGATACTTTTCTAAGCTGCCTGCACGGCAGTGAACTAATTCTCGCCCTGATACTCCCCCTGATTGTCTTTCTAAGCTGCCTGCACGGCAGTGAACAATGCGACCTCACGAACGCCCTCTACTGAGTATTTCTAAGCTGCCTGCACGGCAGTGAACAGTAGGATCGTTGAGGTTTCCGGAACTTGGGTATTTCTAAGCTGCCTGCACGGCAGTGAACATTCAAGACACTGTTGGCGGCGGAAAAGGAAATTTCTAAGCTGCCTGCACGGCAGTGAACTGCTGGACGAATCGCTGACCATGCGCGACGAGTTTCTAAGCTGCCTGCACGGCAGTGAACTGCATGGAGCCTTCGTCGAGGATGACCAGGGTTTTCTAAGCTGCCTGCACGGCAGTGAACCTTCTATAGAAAGCTTTTTACTATCCGTCATTTTTCTAAGCTGCCTGCACGGCAGTGAACACATAAGTTGATCCTCTTTGACTTATGCTCAATTTCTAAGCTGCCTGCACGGCAGTGAACCCTGCGCTCGTTGAAACCGAGTAAAAATTCCTGTTTCTAAGCTGCCTGCACGGCAGTGAACGTCAGGACCTGCTCAACCACCACCGGGTCAGCTTTCTAAGCTGCCTGCACGGCAGTGAACATTTGTTGGCCGAGTTCGTTAAAAACCCGGATTTTCTAAGCTGCCTGCACGGCAGTGAACGGAGATATTCAATCATTTTGCGTTGCCGACAATTTCTAAGCTGCCTGCACGGCAGTGAACGTCTGCATTCCGTCGCAGGCTATGTCCCACAATTTCTAAGCTGCCTGCACGGCAGTGAACTTTTGCATTCCATCGCAGGCTATGTCCCACAATTTCTAAGCTGCCTGCACGGCAGTGAACGCCAGCAAACTCAACAGTAAAAAGAACCATTGTTTCTAAGCTGCCTGCACGGCAGTGAACGAGGGTGAGGCATCAACTATTGATTTGATGAATTTCTAAGCTGCCTGCACGGCAGTGAACCTGGTCGTCTAACAACAGTTTCTTAACTTCTGTTTCTAAGCTGCCTGCACGGCAGTGAACATGGCCATTGCGCAGTCACAGGAGACCCTTGCTTTCTAAGCTGCCTGCACGGCAGTGAACATGCCTCACCCTCTGGCGTTTCTGAAAATTTTCGTTTCTAAGCTGCCTGCACGGCAGTGAACAGTGAGTTCACGTTCTCGGCAATCTCCCCGGTTTTCTAAGCTGCCTGCACGGCAGTGAACATGCAACCTTCGACACCTATCAGTTTTGCCGTATTTCTAAGCTGCCTGCACGGCAGTGAACCAAAATTGTTAATGAATTTCATGATTCATCCTTTTCTAAGCTGCCTGCACGGCAGTGAACGCTCCAGCAACTGCGACTGACACTGCCTTGTCTTTCTAAGCTGCCTGCACGGCAGTGAACGAAGAAGCGCAGCGAGCGTTTGAAGACGTTTGTTTCTAAGCTGCCTGCACGGCAGTGAACTGATTGCCAAATGGCTCTTTTTGATCGTCATATTTCTAAGCTGCCTGCACGGCAGTGAACATCAGTGTATTTCGCTTTTCTTCCCACGTTTGTTTCTAAGCTGCCTGCACGGCAGTGAACGGGAGTGGGGCATTGCGGTCAATAGGTGCAGATTTCTAAGCTGCCTGCACGGCAGTGAACTTCCAGCGCCTGGGGCTGGGCTATCTGGAGCATTTCTAAGCTGCCTGCACGGCAGTGAACGGGTAGCTCATGGCTGAGATCATAACCCTAAAATTTCTAAGCTGCCTGCACGGCAGTGAACGAATGGCTACAACTGCCAGGCACCGATGATGATTTCTAAGCTGCCTGCACGGCAGTGAACTTTCGGGAGAACCAGGATTATAACGTCAGCAATTTCTAAGCTGCCTGCACGGCAGTGAACAATGCCCCTTTGACTTGTACCGGAGTGCGAGATTTCTAAGCTGCCTGCACGGCAGTGAACGCCGCTTGTCGTGTGGCCCCAGCTCCGCCAATTTTCTAAGCTGCCTGCACGGCAGTGAACAGCTGATCCAGCCCAAAATGTTTTCGTGATCATTTCTAAGCTGCCTGCACGGCAGTGAACCCTGATGCGCTCTCACAAAGGTCACGGTCATCTTTCTAAGCTGCCTGCACGGCAGTGAACGCAAACGCCACCCGTTTGAGCTCTTCCACACATTTCTAAGCTGCCTGCACGGCAGTGAACGAAAAAAGTTGCTGCTCTGCATACCCGTCAGCTTTCTAAGCTGCCTGCACGGCAGTGAACTTTGGGTTGCATTCGGATGGACATTGATTTGTTTTTCTAAGCTGCCTGCACGGCAGTGAACGACCCAGATTTGTATGGGGCCAACGCCTGTTCTTTCTAAGCTGCCTGCACGGCAGTGAACGCCGACGACTGTCTACGGCGATAAACCGGTCGTTTCTAAGCTGCCTGCACGGCAGTGAACTGCAACACCGGCGTTTCGCCATTTTTCGGGTTTTTCTAAGCTGCCTGCACGGCAGTGAACCGTCGGGACAGCTGCGCTGCCCGTCATGCTGGTTTCTAAGCTGCCTGCACGGCAGTGAACGTACGCGGCGCCTGGGCGAGATGGCCGCGTATTTTCTAAGCTGCCTGCACGGCAGTGAACATAATGCTGCGTTTGATGTTGAGGACGCAGAGTTTCTAAGCTGCCTGCACGGCAGTGAACTATTTCCAGACTGATATTAGCTTTTCTTAAAATTTCTAAGCTGCCTGCACGGCAGTGAACGCTGAGTAATGATGTCCCTCAGTTTAAAGAAGTTTCTAAGCTGCCTGCACGGCAGTGAACAAAAGCTACTGTTACACAGGCTGGATTGGTTGTTTCTAAGCTGCCTGCACGGCAGTGAACACACCGGCGGAACAGGTAGAACAGAGTTTGACTTTCTAAGCTGCCTGCACGGCAGTGAACTGGCCCAGGGCACGTTAACTGATAAACCTCGTTTTCTAAGCTGCCTGCACGGCAGTGAACGATTTTGTCGCAGAACCAGGAGTTGTTCTGCATTTCTAAGCTGCCTGCACGGCAGTGAACATATCAGTCAAGAATTATGCCTTATGCCTGATTTTCTAAGCTGCCTGCACGGCAGTGAACTAAAGTCAAGGATGAGAAAGTTATCCTCAGCAATTTCTAAGCTGCCTGCACGGCAGTGAACTGAGCCCTTCACCAGTATTGAAGCGGCGGAACTTTCTAAGCTGCCTGCACGGCAGTGAACTGGGCTTAGTGCTCTGGCTCGCGGTGCTTCGATTTCTAAGCTGCCTGCACGGCAGTGAACACTCCCTTTCTTCCTTTTCATCTTTGAATTTATTTCTAAGCTGCCTGCACGGCAGTGAACCAACCCGGAAGAAGTGGCCGACGAGCGAGCCATTTCTAAGCTGCCTGCACGGCAGTGAACGCTCCCCGCTGCCCCGGCAACAGCCCCTGCCATTTCTAAGCTGCCTGCACGGCAGTGAACCAACCCGGAAGAAGTGGCCGACGAGCGAGCCATTTCTAAGCTGCCTGCACGGCAGTGAACGCCCATCCGCAGGAACTGGCGTTACTGGAATCTTTCTAAGCTGCCTGCACGGCAGTGAACACGCACCGCATTAAGAAAAGCAGCGTACTGTGTTTTCTAAGCTGCCTGCACGGCAGTGAACCCTTTGACCTGCCCGCCGACGACCTGCTCAAATTTCTAAGCTGCCTGCACGGCAGTGAACGTCGAAACTTGCAGCATAATCTTGTTACTCATTTTCTAAGCTGCCTGCACGGCAGTGAACCGCATGGAGAAGGAATCAGGTTGGCTTTTGAATTTCTAAGCTGCCTGCACGGCAGTGAACTCTTAACTTCCGGGCGCAAATGCTGCGGAATTTTTCTAAGCTGCCTGCACGGCAGTGAACCTGGGGTCAGTTATCTAGCTGACTGAGACTATTTTCTAAGCTGCCTGCACGGCAGTGAACGCATTTCAGATCGTCACTAAAACCAATGGGCTTTTCTAAGCTGCCTGCACGGCAGTGAACTTTCTTAAAAGGTGATGGGCCTTGACACAGCATTTCTAAGCTGCCTGCACGGCAGTGAACTCTTAACTTCTGGGCGCAAATGGTGCGGAATTTTTCTAAGCTGCCTGCACGGCAGTGAACTATTCGCGGGACTATCAATACATTGCGCCACGTTTCTAAGCTGCCTGCACGGCAGTGAACGAACATTGGCGATGATCATCACCACAATCATTTTTCTAAGCTGCCTGCACGGCAGTGAACTCTTGCTCAACACCGTCGACTTTCACCGTCATTTTCTAAGCTGCCTGCACGGCAGTGAACTAGCAATGCTGATCGACTGATATTTTGTTGCATTTCTAAGCTGCCTGCACGGCAGTGAACGGCCCTGGCTTCCAGTTCTGCCTGTTCCTGTTTTTCTAAGCTGCCTGCACGGCAGTGAACTTCACCACTGCGTTTGGCCAGGTCAAGCCGATTTTCTAAGCTGCCTGCACGGCAGTGAACTAAAAGAAAGGGCTATAGCCCTTTTTTTTGTATTTCTAAGCTGCCTGCACGGCAGTGAACGCGCTAACAAATCAACTTGTGATGCCTGCTTTTTTCTAAGCTGCCTGCACGGCAGTGAACATCAGGATTTTCAAACAATTACACAAGTTGGTTTTCTAAGCTGCCTGCACGGCAGTGAACTACCCATGAATATGGAGCAGCCTGACCCTGCATTTCTAAGCTGCCTGCACGGCAGTGAACGAGGCGATTTGGTCCGTCTGATCGGCATAGCTTTTCTAAGCTGCCTGCACGGCAGTGAACGAAGGCTATCTGTGGCAACCGCTGGAGGACGGGTTTCTAAGCTGCCTGCACGGCAGTGAACAAAAGAAAGGGCTATAGCCCTTTTTTTTTGTATTTCTAAGCTGCCTGCACGGCAGTGAACATATGCTCTTCCACCTGGACACAATTTTCACTCTTTCTAAGCTGCCTGCACGGCAGTGAACGATTATGAAATTAAAAATAGAAATTAATACCGTTTCTAAGCTGCCTGCACGGCAGTGAACAACCGCCAGGTCAAGGCCCGCTATGTCAAGCATTTCTAAGCTGCCTGCACGGCAGTGAACCAGAGTATAAAGCATCAAACCACTTATATAACAGCAACTTAGGAATAAATATCAAATTCACCCCAATTTTTTGAGCCATTTATAACCATATGATTTTTAACATCTTTTTAAAGAGCGAATATTTTTGGTCAAAATCAGGAAAATGTCACTCTGTTGCAAACACCCAAAAAAGTCAAACCAGCAAAGTCGGTGGCGCAAATATAAGCCAACTATGCTCCCAAACCATCTGGCAGCCAAAGTGCATCTCGATAGACGACGACGGGCTTTTATTCATAGTAAGAAGCTTCCCGACTGTACCAGGACTGAGGGCGCCCGACGGGCTGATTGAAATCCGGGAATGGCAGTAGCTTGCCATTGGGACCTTTGGTCATTTTATAATCCTGCCATCGATCATCAATGTACAATTCATCACCGGCACGTATAAATTTTAATTGAGCATAGACCGCTATGGGCAGAGGCTTAACTCCCGCTGTGTATGCAACACCCGAGGTAAAACCTGTCAGCTCAAAGCCGTTTTTCAGCCAGTCGACATTGCCTGTAAGGGCATGGGACTCCACCACGGCAGGATCACTGTGGGACAGTACACTGCTTTCAAAATGCCATTGATGTTCGGCATCTATTCTTAATACGTAGCGAATCGCCAGATAGCGGTGCTCACGAAACTTTTTCTTGCGCTGATCATGTTTATTAATTTCGTAAAACGTATTCCTGATGGCTTCAATCGTATCAAAAGCGATGCCATCCGCCATTCGATAAGGATTACCAATAAGCACCTCACCCTTAGAGATGGTCAGTGTTTCCGGCTCATTTTCGACAGGTTTATTTTTATACTCCTTGTCAATAATGATACGGAACTGCCTGGCATGCATCGGCTCATACCGCCCAAGTACTGATTGCAGTTTTTGGAAGCCTGCATCCAGGCTTTCAATAGACGGGACAGGTTCGGCTGCATAGAGAGGCCAAATGACGATTGTGACCAATGAGAATACGCCAGTGATCGCCAATTTTCTCAACGTACTGTTTATCGCACTATATGTCGCACTGTTTATTGCACTATTCATCGCACTACTTGACTTGAGACTCTGTTTGTAAGCTAGTTCATACAGCAAAACTGTCCAGCCAGAACTTGATCAAAGCGTCAAATAAAGAGCAATATAAAAACCTGGCGGGTAATAAAGTTCTTTAAGGGAATGATTAACTTTGAACACACAATTCTGATTCTGATCTTTTTTGCAGGCTGCCTGATAACTACGACCATTGTCTTTTGGAGCCTGCGTTTGGGCATCACTCCAACACCCTCTTCTGGCAAGGTAAGAGTAAAACTACTGGAAACCCTGCCTTCAAGGGTCGATGGCAACATTTATGAACTGGGCTGTGGTTTTGGTTCTCTGATTTCAGTGTTGGCAAATGCCTATCCTGACCGCATCATCTTCGGAATTGAACGTTCTCCCCTCCCCTACTGGATCAGCCGAATACGCTGCAGCCATCTAAAAAATGTCATCATCATTCAGCAGGATATTTTTCAACATCAATGGGAAGAAGCCGGATTGGTCGTATGCTATCTCTATCCGGGCGCTATGGAAAAGTTATCCGGGGCATTCAAGGAGAAACTTAAGGATGGCTGTTACATCGTCAGCCACACATTCAGGCTACCGGGATGGCAGCCTGAACGTACGAATAAGGCTAACGATTTATACCTTAGCCCAGTCTATCGATATCGGGTTAATCACTCTGAACACAGACAGGAATGAGATCGTAGTGACTCGAGCTTAACCAACGATAGACAATCAATTGTTCAGGCCCACAACTGACACACCCCTGTTTGCAGCCGGATGACTCCTCCACCACTTTTCCTTTCCTGACCCAGTGACTCAGCATGGCCTGCATGGCTTCAGGGTCTACTTCAAAATGCTGACTCAGTTCAGCCAAAGTACAGATACCTTTTTCTGACAGAAAATCTCTGATTGATAGCAGCATCAATGGCTTCCTGAAGAGCTTCTGAGTGTTTCAGCGGGTAAATCTTCTGAAGTGAATAGCAATCTCTGCCCTGCCCTCCTGAGTAGCAGAAACACCAGAGCCATGGCCAGTATTATAACGGACAGCCAGCTCAGGGATGTCAGTGGTTGAATAGTGATTCGGGACAGCTGGTAGTATAGAGTAGCCACTGAATATCCCATGAAGAAAGTCCAGCCCGCCACAAAGAATGTCCAGCGAAGGCCTGACTCCCGATAAATAGCCCCCAGGGCTGCAACACAAGGTGTGTAGAGCAGGATCATCAGGAGATAAGCGACGACAGCCGCATCACTGATGAACAGTCTTTGCATGACCGCGAAGGTGGAAACTTCCACTGCCTGGTCCTGCGCTACTGATTCCAGATTACTCAAATCACCAACACTGAGTCCAAGAGGATCTGCCAGAGAAGATAGCACCTCTGAAAGATTGACAGGAATGGTTGCCATGGCCTCCTTAAAACCAGACATAAAGTCAAAATTATGGGCTTGGGCTTGAGTGCCATTCTCCTGCTCAGCGATGGAGGTGTACATGGAGTTTAGTGTGCCAACCACCGCCTCTTTTGCCAGAATGCCTGTGAACAGGCCAACAGCCGCTGGCCAGTTATCTTCTGACATACCCATGGGAGCAAAAGCAGGTGAAATGGTTTGACCTATTTTACTGAGCGCTGATGACTGGGTGTCTTCATGGCCAAAACTGCCGTCAGTTCCTACAGAGTTCAGGGTATTGAGTATCATTACTACGAGAACTATGGCTTTACCTGCCCTGAACAAGAAGGCTTTCAGTCGGCTCCAGGTTCTCAGCAGTACATGCTTGACTGACGGCCTGTGATAGTTAGGTAACTCCATAACAAAAGGTGTAACCTCTCCACTGAAGAGACTCTTCTTCAGCATCAAACCCGTTACCACCGCAGCCAGAATACCCGTCAGGTAGAGTGTAAAAACCACATTCTGGCCGAAACCGGGAAAGAAGGCCGCAGCAAATAACGCATAAACAGGAAGACGCGCACCACAGGACATAAAAGGCGCCATGGCAATGGTCAGCATCCGGTCCTGCTGATTTTCCAGCGTCCGGGTCGCCATAATGGCCGGTACGTTACAGCCAAACCCAACCAACATAGGCACAAAAGCCTTTCCGGGAAGACCCAGAAAACGCATTGCCCTGTCCATAACAAAGGCGGCTCTGGCCATATAACCTGAATCCTCCAGTACTGAAAGGAACAGGAACAGAAAAGCAATTACCGGTATGAAGGTAGAGACAGTCTGGATACCGCCACCGACACCTTTGGCCAGCAGCGCAATAATCCAGTCCGGCGCATCGATACTTTCAAGCAGATGGCTCACACCATCGACAAAGAAAGTGCCTGAGAGAATATCGAAAAAGTCTATAAAAGCACTGCCTATGTTCACAGAGAACATGAACATCAGATACATAACACCAAAGAAAACCGGCAACCCCACCAGTCGATTCAGGACAATGCGGTCGACACGCTCAGTAAGACCTTGACTTACATTCCCCATGCTTTTGACAGTATCCTTCATGATGAGGCTGATGCTTTCATAACGACCGTTTGCCACCAGGATATCCATCTCTGCATCATAGGCGTCCTCAAGTTGGGATCGCGCCAAAACCGCAGCCTCCAACAGACCCTGAGAAACCTGGTCAACAAAACCGGCCTCGCCCTCCAGTAATTTAAGCGACACCCAACGTGCAATTGAGCGATCTTCAATCTCACTGGCAACACGTGCCTGCAGGCAAGTAACAGATTCTTCCAGAACGCTTCCCAGATATTGCGGCTTTGCCGGTCCAACTCCTTTAAAAAAGCATTGATTAATAAGATCCTTGAGCCCCGGTGTTCCTTTGTTTCTGGAGGCTATCATGGCATGAACAGGGCAACCGAGCTGTTCGGACAGCTTTTCAGCATTGATCTTGAGACCTTTGTCCCTGGCAACATCCATCATGTTGAGGACAACAAGAACGGGGAGTCCCATATCCAACAGCTGTGTGGTCAGATACAGGTTACGCTCAATATTTGAAGCATCGACAACGTTGACGATCAACTCAGCTTCACGGGCAAGGATAAAGTCACGGGCAATGCGCTCATCCATCGATACCTGATCATCAACCACGTCCAGACAATAGGTACCGGGCAGGTCAACCACTTCAACGAGCTGGCTTTTATACTCATAGCGGCCACTGCGCTTTTCTACAGTAACACCAAGCCAATTGCCTACATGCTGACTGGCCCCCGTCAAACTGTTGAATAAAGTGGTTTTGCCGCAATTAGGGTTGCCTACAATCGCAAACACATGTTCGTTCATAGACGAGTCACTTCAACGGCTGCCGCTTCGTGACGACGCAGACTGAGTTGAAATCCCCGAACCTGGAGCTGAATAGGGTCACCCAGAGGCGCGACCCGGCATACTCTGAAACAGGTTCCAGGCGTCAGGCCCATGGCCAGAAGCTTACGACGATAGGCTGAGCCTGCTTCCCTGAAAGCGAAGACCCGAGCTTCCTCTCCTGTCCGGAGATCCCCTAAAGTGACCGTCATCACAATCTCCCAAGCCTCCTCCCGGAACGCACAGCAAGCGGGAGAGAGTGCTTCCTGATACATCTGATGATGTAGTGAAAAGAGTAACCTGAGGCGGTTCATGGAAAGACAACAACAGATTGAAAAGCAAGCGGAATACTAGACCTAAATGAGAATTATTTCAATTAACAATCGAACTCATTAATATCGTAGTTTCAGAAATATTAATTTTTAATTCATATAGATTTTTTCAAAATATCAAAAAGAAATATCTGCTAAATGAGTACGAAAATATTAAATGGTCATACTGTGGCATCTTGAAAATCAATTTAACTTTCAGCTCAGGGGGCCATTATTTTCTCTGTCTCCGACAATCTTCTCTGCCAGTGTATGGCGCACTTGAACCCTGGCTTCATCCAGTTCCTGAAGAGTGGCAATATTCATTTTTACTTTCAATCGAGATGGGGCTTTGTCGGCAAAAACAGGGGCAGAAAGAGCCAGCAGGGTCACTGCGGTAAAACTGATTATTCTTTTTCTCATCGGAGACATCCTTAACTTCCTGTCTGCCTCCCACGCTGCATCCTGAAATTTGGAAGATATACTAAGAAGGCTCTATAAACAGGTCTAGACAAGAACACTCAGTAAAACAAACAAATGGGGATATTACTCCCCTTCTACGCCCTGAATGGGTGCCAGAGTTCCCCAGCCATCACAACCCGGACAATGCCAATGCATCTCTTTGCCGGAAAAGCCACAGCTGAAGCACTGGTAAACAGGCTTTTCAAGCAACATCTGGTCTGTGACCTCTTTCAACAGTTTGATACTGGTCAGAGAGGGGTCAGAGGAATGATTTAACTGAATATTGATCAAGGCATTCAACCCCCTGAGAGAAGGTTGCCGTCGCAACTGAATGGTTAAAAATTCCATGGCAGACACTTCATCACGACTGCTCATTAACTGAGCCGTCATGGCCAATATAATAGCTGTACCCGACTTCTCATTGAGACACCGTGCCAGATAGCTGCCCAGAGCACGCTGCTGATGACTTCGGTGACAGACAGTTTCAAGCATTTCCAGAGTCAGTGGCACGTAACGATTATCCTGAATGGACACCTTCTGGAGAGCCTTAACGGCTTCTCTGTCGCGGCCTTCCTCCATTTCTATCTGGCCCAGTATCAAGCTGGCCCTGACACAGTTCTTATCCCTGGAAAATGCTGTTCTGATGAACTTTCTGGCCCCCGATCGATCATTGTGAAGCAGTTTTTCTTCGGCTAACTCACAGTACAAATGAGCCAGCCTGGAGGCATAGTACTCACCTGACAATTTACGGAGGGATTCTGCAATCTCAACAGCCTGCTGCCACTCTTTCTCTCTCTCATAGATTTTCAGAAGTTGTTCAAGCGCATCCACTCTATATTCATGATTTTGACTGGAAAGATCGACCAGCATGGCTTCGGCGCGATCAAATAATCCTGCGGTCATGTAGTCCTTGGCCAGCTCCAGCCGAACACGAATGGATTGAAGGGGGGTCAGACTAGGTCGGGCCAAAAGATCCTGATGCACCCGAATCGATTTATCCACCTCTCCTTTACGACAAAACAGGCTACCCAGGGCAAGATAGGTATCGACAGTATCATTATTAATATCCAGCGCTCTGATAAAGGTCTCAATGGCCTCATCCGTCTGCTCATTTAACAGATAGTTCAACCCCACAAAATACTCTTTAGAGAGGGGTCGCCCGGGGAAGTGGTCTTTTTTTTCTTTTTTTCAGCACGTCCGAGAAGATATCCTGCCAGCATTGCCACCATAATCAGCGCCAGCAGTGCAACATCGGGCATCAGGTTAATCCTTGCAAGGCATTCGCTCTGAGTTTTTGTATTTCTGCATCACGTCGGCCCAGCTTACGCTTAAAACTGGCATTGGCCAACCTCAGCCGGGTCATAGCCACCAGTGAGACCAGCAGCCCGAATAGCCCGCCCATTATGAAGGAGATAACGACGACAGAAGACACCTTCACTTCTGGCAATAAAAAACCAGCCAGGTCGAATCTCACCAATTGTGGGTTAGCGACAATAAAATTGACGAGAATAATCAGCAGGAGGAGACTGCCCAACAGTATTACCAGCCGCTTCAGCCAGATACTCAAATGAGAGACCATATTCGATCAAACTCCAGTGATGACTTATTTACGATCCGATTCCGAGTCACAATTGAACAGAGCTTAACAACAGTGGAAAAATCAAGATTTCAGATTCTTAAGGCTACTGTTAACACGATCCCGCATATCTTTGCCCGGCTTGAAATGAGGAACGTATTTTCCATTCAGAACAACAGAGTCACCGGTCTTGGGATTTCGCCCCACCCTGGGAGCCCTGTAGTGCAGGGAAAAACTGCCAAACCCTCTGATTTCCACCCTTGTTCCACAGGAAAGAGAATGTGACATCTGCTCAAGAATAGATTTGATGGCCAGCTCTACATCCTTCACCGACAACTGATCTTGCAGATCGGTCAGTCGTTCTATCAATTCTGATCGGGTCATTGTCGTTCTTCCTATCCCTGCACCCTTGGGTGACACTGAAGTATCAGTATCGTTACAGACGCTGCACCCTGATCAGGAGATAAACAAGACATTAAACAGTCGTAGCCTGGAACGGCCAAGTATCTCATTAGCCGGACACCCGATAATTCAGGCAGTCCCGAACCTGACAGGGATTACAGATAATTCCTACCCTAGCCAACCCGATTCAATAAATCAAGCAACCTATTGATTACCATAAAAAAAACCGCAGCCCGAGCTGCGGTTTTTTTTATGGTAAAAGAAAGCTTCATCAGAAGCTTTCTCCAACAAGTATTACTTGTTTTCCATCTGAGCCTTGATCAGGTCACCGATGGTGGTAGGGCCGGAAGTCTCGTCTTCCTGCTTCGCACGCAGTTCTTTCATGGCCGCTTTCTCTTCAGCCTGATCCTTCGCCTTGATGGACAGGGAGATATTGCGGTTCTTACGATCGATACTGATGATGCGGGCTTCTACTTCTTCGCCTTCTTTCAGGACGTTGGTAGCGTCTTCAACGCGATCAACACTGATTTCAGAAGCTTTCAGAGTAGCCAGAACGTCTTCAGCCAGTTCTACGGTAGCTGCCTTGGCTGTCACTTCCTTGATCACACCCTTAACGATGGAACCTTTTTCATTCAGGCCAGCGAAAGAGTTGAATGGATCTTCGGACAGTTGCTTGATACCCAAAGAGATGCGCTCACGCTCAGCGTCGATCGCCAGGATAACAGCTTCAACTTCGTCACCTTTACGGTACTTGCGAACAGCTTCTTCGCCAGTTTCATTCCAGGAGATATCAGACAGGTGAACCAGACCGTCGATGCCGCCATCCAGACCAATGAAGATACCGAAGTCAGTGATAGACTTGATCTTACCAGCCAGTTTGTCGCCCTTGTTGAAGGAACCGGAGAACTCTTCCCATGGGTTCTGCTTGCACTGCTTGATACCCAGAGAGATACGACGACGCTCTTCGTCGATGTCCAGAACCTGAACTTCAACTTCATCACCCAGAGCAACCACCTTGGATGGGTGGATGTTCTTGTTAGTCCAGTCCATTTCAGAAACGTGAACCAGACCCTCAACACCTTCTTCCAGCTCAACAAAGCAGCCGTAGTCGGTCAGGTTAGTGATTCGACCGGAAACACGGGTACCTTCAGGGAAGCGTTTGGTGATAGCCACCCAAGGATCTTCACCCAGCTGCTTCAGACCCAGGGATACGCGGTTACGGTCGCGGTCAAACTTCAGAACCTTGACGTTGATTTCGTCACCAACGTTCACAATCTCGCTTGGATGCTTGATGCGCTTCCAGGCCATATCAGTAATATGCAGCAGACCGTCAACACCGCCCAGATCAACGAATGCACCGTAGTCGGTCAGGTTCTTGACGATACCTTTAACTTCCAGACCTTCCTGCAGAGATTCCAGCAGCTGCTCGCGCTCAGCGCTGTTTTCAGCTTCTAGAACGCTGCGACGGGAAACGACTACGTTGTTACGTTTCTGGTCCAGCTTGATAACCTTGAATTCCAGCTCTTTGCCTTCCAGGTGAGCTGTGTCACGAACCGGACGCACGTCAACCAGAGAGCCAGGCAGGAAGGCACGAATAGTGTTAACGTCAACAGTAAAGCCACCCTTGACCTTACCGGAAATAACACCTTTAACGATCTCTTCAGCTTCGAAGGCTTTTTCGAGTTCGCCCCAAGCTTCCATACGCTTGGCTTTTTCACGGGAAAGACGGGTTTCACCGAAACCATCTTCAACCGCGTCAAGAGCAACCTGAACTTCGTCGCCGACAGCGATGGTCAGTTCACCCTGTTCGTTCAGGAACTGAGCTTTTGGGATAACACCTTCAGACTTCAGGCCTGCGTGGACAGTAACCCAGTCGCTGTCGATATCGACAACCTGACCGCTAACAATAGCGCCCGGCTTCATTTCGATATCTTTCAGGCTTTCTTCAAACAGTTCAGCAAAGCTTTCGCTCATGGTCATTCCTATCAATCAGCACTTCAATCAACACCACCTCAGAAAAGCAGTGACTACCGATCGCATGCTGGCCACACCGCCAGTCAGTGTGGGTTGTTTTTCAAAAAACACCGTATGGTTGTAACTGGCAATCTGCACCACACGGCTATTCACGCCGGTCTTTCCGGAAGTCGGTCAGACCACCTCGATATAAACAGGCTGTCGAGCTCCTCAACAACCAGCAGGTTCCGAAATGATTAACGTTAATCAGATCAGGCCATTCTGTCGCATGACATCCACTACACGACTGAAGACTTCCTGAATACTCAATCTGGTGCTGTCCAGAACAATAGCATCATCGGCGGGTTTCAGCGGGGCGACATCGCGATTCATGTCACGTTCGTCCCTGGCAAGAATGTCAGCTAAAAGCTGGTCAAAGCTAGCATCAATACCTTTCTGTTGCAACTGATTTTGACGGCGTTTCGCCCGCTCTTCCGGACTGGCTGTAAGGTAAACTTTGACGTTAGCATGGGGGAATACCACAGTTCCCATATCCCTTCCATCGGCAACCAGACCCGGAGCTTCTGCAAAGTCCTGCTGACGCCTCAAAAGAGCCTTCCTGACACCCGGCAAAGCCGCCACCTGAGAAGCTTTGGCTCCCACCTCTTCGGTCCTCAGATTAGCGCCAACGCGCTCACCCTCAAGAACGATTTTCAGACCTTCACCATCAGCACCCGGTTCAAATTGCACATCCAGGTGACCTGCTAAAACTTCCAGTGAATTTTCATCGGAAAAATCCACCCCGTGATTCATGGCCGCCAGCGCCGTCAGTCGATACAAAGCACCACTGTCGAGCAGATGCCAGTCAAACTCTTTCGCCAGCAGAGCCGCAACCGTTCCTTTCCCGGAACCGCTGGGACCATCAATAGTTACGACCGGCACGCTTATATATGAAGAAGTTTTCATTGACTGACTCTCTAATCCATGAAGTAATTAAGAATTACTTCTGTCGCTGCAGACATATCAATATCTCTCACGCTTGAATACCTTCTGTAGAGAGCGCCAGACCCGCATCGAAAGCCGGGTTGACGAAGTTAGCTAAGGATGTGACCACACTGGCACAATCCGGAATACGAATCTCAGCTTAGGGAATCACCCTGATTCTCATCAAGGGTATTCATACGGGCTCTTTTTTCCAGAATACTGGCAAAGTGCTGCCGTGCAGACTGGGCTCGCTCAAAACTCGCCAGTATCCCTTTGCTGTCTTTCTCAACGATGGCTTGACGAAGATGAGTCAAGCCCTCAGAAAACTGATCCAGCGAGGAAATAATAGCCTCGCTATTACCCAGGGCAATATCGTGCCACATGATCGGATCACTGCCAGCAATGCGGGTAAAGTCTCTAAACCCTCCGGCGGCGTAACGAAAGATATCCTGATTTTCAGGATTGCCCGCCAGCGTATCCACCAGTGAAAACGCCAGGAGATGAGGCAAATGGCTCGTCATTGCCAGCACTTCATCGTGACGCCGAAAATCCATAGCGTTGACCTGGGCACCACAGCATTGCCAGAGATGCCTGACGAGGGATAAAGCGGCAGTATCAGTGTTCTCCAGCGGTGTCAGGATCACCTTATGATTCTTGAACAGTCCGGCCCTGGCAGCAGTGACTCCGCTTTTTTCGGAACCGGCGATGGGATGACCCGGCACCAGATTCTCAGGTACACAGTCAAATATTTCCCGGGCAGCCTGGACCAGTACGCCTTTGCAACTACCCACATCCGTCATCACTTTGTCAGTGAGATCGAGACCCTTAAGTTGCCGGAGTAATTTTGGCATAGCCAGCATGGGAACTGATAGCAGGATAACATCAGCCTTGCTGACGGCGGATTCAAAATCTGTACAACCTTCTGCCACGATTCCCAGGGAAAGGGCTGCTTCGATGTTTTCGCCCTTGAGATCAAAACCCATCAGATGAAAGTTTTCACTGCACTCTCTGAGGGAAGCTGCAAATGATCCTCCAATAAGGCCCAGCCCGACCACCAGAATATTCAGTGGGGTACCGGTCTTGTTTTGCTCTATCACTACACGTTCAACCTTTTTCAAAAACCACTTTCAAATGTCTGTCGAATGAAAATGGCGACAGCCTCTTCAGACTAATAACTTTCGTACAGGGCTGTATTTCGCTCAGGGCTGTATTTCGCTCAGGGCTGTTATCACTCAAGACTGTTTAAGAGCGGACAGTGCTTCCAGAAAACGACGGTTCTCTTCTTCCAGACCAACGGAAACCCGGAGGTGCCCCGGCATTCCATAATTGCCAAGAGGTCTGACAATGACGCCCTGTTTGAGTAAGCGCTGATAACACTCCACACCTTCCATGCCAGCATCAAAAGTAATGAAGTTGCCATTGGATGGAATGTAATCAATATTCATGGACTTCAGACCCGCTTCAATCTGAGCCATTCCATCCTGGTTAACCTGTCTGGAACGGTTCAGGTATTCTTCGTCATTAAGAACAGCAACCGCTGCCGCCTCAACAAGATTATTAACATTAAAAGGCTGTCGTAATCGGTTGATAATAGAGGCTATTTCAGCGCTTGAAACAGAATAACCGATTCGACCACCCGCCAGACCGTAGGCTTTTGAGAATGTTCTGACCACTACAAGATTGGGGTATTCTTTCAGCAGCGCAATACCATCCGGGTAATCACTCTCCATGACATACTCAAAGTAAGCTTCATCCAGAACAACAATAACCCCTTCAGCTAGTTTACCCAGAAAGGCACGCAACTCTGTTTCTGAAAAACGGGTACCTGTCGGGTTATTAGGATTAGCCAGAAATACGATACGGGTATCAGAACGAACCGCTTTGGCCATCGCTTCCAGATCATGCCCCCAGTTTTTAGCCGGAACCACAATGCTTTCAGCCCCGCTCGCCTGAACTGCAATGGGATAAACCGCAAAGGCGTATTCAGAGAACACGGCTGAGAATCCTTCTTTCAGGTAGCACTGCGCCAACAGAACCAGAACATCATTGGAACCGTTACCAAAGGTTATCTGATCAGGATCAACCGCCAGCTTTCTGCAGAGAGTATCACGCAGATTGTAAAGACTGCTGTCCGGGTATCGGGCCAGCTCGGCCATTATTGCGGCAATGGCTTCACGGGAAGACTGAGCCGCCCCAAGAGGATTCTCATTGCTGGCCAGCTTAACAATACTGCTGGCATCCAGACCTTGTTCGCGCGCCAGCTCTTCCACAGGCTTTCCGGGAAGATAAGGATTCAGGGCACGTATTCCCGGTACGGCAAGCTTTGTAAAATCACAACCCATGTTTCACCTGTATATTCACCATCTACTCGTCCCCACACTGAAACCAGGGCTTTTAGACAGCCTCCAGAGGCAGGGACGAAAAATTGCTTCAATCGCGCATGGCTGTTTTGTTAAAGAACACCCTTCGGATAAGAGCCCAGAACACGGAGGTCATTCACTCTGTCAGCCAACTTTCCCAACACTTTCTGGATAACCGGATCGTCTTGATGACCTTCAAAATCAATGAAAAAGACATAGTTCCAGATGCCGGTACGGGATGGACGGGTTTCCACTCGAGTGAGATCCACATCATGAACATCGAACGCTTCAAGAATCGAATGCAGAGCACCGGACTGGTTTCTCATGCTGACGACAATTGAGGTTTTGTCTTCACCGCTGACGGGCACATCCTGATGACCAATAATCAGGAAGCGAGTGGAATTGTCGGGTTGATCCTCGATTTTCTCAGAGATTTTTTCCAGACCATAAATGTCAGCAGCCATATCACCAGCAATGGCCGCAGAGTTCCATTCACCCCTGATACGCTTGGCCGCCTCCGCATTGGAGCTGACCGCTACTCTTTCGGCCATTGGCCAGTGAGCATCCAGCCATTTACGACACTGTGCCAGTGACTGGGCGTGGGAGTAAATACGGGTAATATTGTCACGACGAGTGTTTTCAGAAACCAGCAGGTGCTGATGAATTCTCAATACAACTTCACCACAGATTTTCAGAGATGAATCCATGAAGCTGTCCAGAGTATGACTGACCACGCCTTCCGTTGAATTCTCAACAGGCACAACACCGTAGCTTACAGCTCCAGCCGTCACCTCCCTGAATACCTCATCAATCGCTGCCATAGGGACAGAAATCGCTGAATGGCCAAAGTGCTTCAAGGCCGCCTGTTGGGTAAAGGTGCCTTCCGGACCAAGAAATGCCACTCGGACGGGCTCCTCAAGGGCCAGACAGGCTGACATAATCTCCCTGAACAATCGAGCCATTTCTTCATCGTCCAGTGGACCATTGTTCCGTTCCATCACCCGACGCAAAACCTGGGCTTCACGTTCCGGGCGATAAAATACTGCCGCAGCGTCTTCAGTCTGCTTGACCCTGGCCACTTCCTGAGCGCAGCGTGCACGCTCACTGATCAGCTTCAGAATATCCTGGTCAAGTTTGTCAATTTTTGTCCGCAACCCCTTCAACTTGTCATCTGTCATAATGTTCTCTGCGTTTAATTGTAATGACCAGAGCCGTGCAATCAGCGGCTGGCAATCCTGCGAGCTTTGTGATTGAGATTGCAACGGATCAAGAATTTGTTATCCAAATTTTCTTTCGAATTCACGCATAAAAGCAATCAACGCATCGACATGCTCTTCCGGTACTGCATTATAAATACTGGCCCGCATACCGCCTACTGCCTTGTGACCCTTAAGGTAAAGAAAGCCATTCTTTTCAGATTCTGCCAAAAAGACTTTGTCCAACTCAGGGTCAGTCAGCGTAAAGGGTACATTCATTCTTGAACGCCATCGAGGGTCCACCTTGTTGTGATAAAAACCGGACTCATCAATCACCTGGTAAAGCTTGCCGGATTTGCGGGCATTGACCTGGTCGATCACCTCCAGCCCCCCCTGCTCCTTCAGCCACTCAAACACCAGACCGGCCAGATACCAGGCAAAGGTTGGCGGGGTGTTGTACATGGAATCCTTGTCCGCCTGCACTCGATAATCAAAAACAGCAGGACAACTGGAATGTCCTCGACCCAGGAGATCGTCACGCACGATGACCACTGTCAATCCTGCCGGACCAATATTTTTCTGGGCACCGGCATAGATAACCCCAAAACGGCCGACATCAACAGGCCCGGACAGGATATTGGATGACATATCTGCTACCAGCGGGACATCCACTGAATCCGGTATAAACGAAAATTCAAGACCACCAATAGTTTCGTTTGGCGTGTAATGGACATAAGCCGCATCTGAACTGAAGCGCCATTCACTTTCTTCCGGCATGGTATGGAATGAAGCTCCCTTACCGTCAGCAATAACATTGACATTCAAATAACGCTGAGCTTCCTTGATAGCTGATTGAGCCCAGTACCCACTATTGACATAGTCGGCGCTATTTTTCTCACCTCTCAGATTCAGCGGGACGGCAGCAAACTGCCCACGGGCACCCCCCTGTAAAAACAGAACCTTGTAGTTTTCAGGAATCTTCAAAAGCTCACGCAGATTTTGCTCCGCCTGCTCTGCGACTTTGAGAAAGGATTTCCCTCTGTGACTGACTTCCATAATGGAAGCCCCTTCACGGTTGTAGTCCAGCAGCTCATCACGAGCACGCTCAAGCACCGACTTTGGCAAAGGCGCCGGACCCGCCGAAAAGTTATAGGTTTGCCCTTTTGGGTCAGCCAGTGTTTTTGCCAATAGATTGTTCATACCATCCTCCCATACAGCCAGACTCGTCGATTCAGAAATGCGTAACTGCCGCTGAAATTGCTCCTGCATCTCAGGGATAAATTACATCCCGGCAAGTAAAACGCCAGCATGATGCTGGCGTTAAATTATGGAATACAGAATCAGCCTTCCTGCCCTTCATCAGGTTCGGCCTGAGAGGTTTCTTCCCCAGCCTCTTCGGTTTCATTGCCCTCAGCTGAATACTCTGGCTCTTCCGGCTCCTCAACCCTGGCAACACCGACCAGCTTCTCGCCTTCCTGAACCTTGATCAGGGTAACACCCTGGGTATTACGACTCATGACAGATATTTCATCGACACGGGTTCTCACCAGGGTCCCCTGATCAGAGATCAACATGATCTCTTCTCCATCCTGCACCTGAATAGCACCAACCAGCTCACCGTTCCGATCGGTACATTGCATGGAAATAACCCCTTGACCACCGCGCCCGGTGATTCTGAAATCTTCTACCGCCGTACGTTTACCGAAACCATTCTGACTGACGGTCAGAATCTGGGTGTCGTTTTCGGGAATAATCAGAGAGATAACTCTTTGTGCATCCTGTAACTTGACACCACGCACACCTCTGGCAGTTCTGCCCATGGCGCGCACGTCAGTCTCTTCGAAGCGGATCGCTTTTCCGGCGTTGGAAAGCAGCATAACCTGTTTCTCACCGGTAGTAATTTCAGCACCCACAAGAGTATCGCCTTCATCAAGACCCAGGGCAATCAGACCACTGGTTCTTGGACGGGAAAACTGCTCCAGAGGCGTCTTCTTAACCGTTCCCGCAGCCGTTGCCATAAAGA
This sequence comes from Endozoicomonas sp. ALD068, assembly GCF_049310145.1. Lineage (NCBI taxonomy): Bacteria > Pseudomonadati > Pseudomonadota > Gammaproteobacteria > Oceanospirillales > Endozoicomonadaceae > Endozoicomonas > Endozoicomonas sp. ALD068. The sequence continues at coordinate 1,647,242 of NZ_JBLYNU010000004.1, read as the reverse complement.
CAAAGTGACCTTCGGTATACTCTTCTACAGGCAGCATCGCCGTAATCCGCTCATCCTCTTCCAGAGGCAGGATATTCACAATTGGGCGGCCACGTGAAGTACGGCCAGCTTCCGGAATCTGATAGACCTTCAACCAATAGACCTTACCCCTGCTGGAGAAACAAAGAATCTGGGTATGGGTATTGGCCACCAACATATGTTCAACATAATCTTCGTCTTTTACCGAAGCGGCAGACTTACCCCGACCACCACGGCGCTGTGCCTGGTAGGTGTCGAGCGATGTGGTTTTTGCATAACCACCATGAGACAGGGTGACGACCATGTCTTCTTCAGAAATCAGATCTTCAACGGTCAGATCCCGGCGTGAACTGGTGATTTCAGTGCGACGCTCATCGCCATACTCTTCAACCACTTTTTCCATCTCTTCGCGGATGACTTCCATCAAACGCTCAGAGCTGGAAAGAATGAGTAGTAACGCGGCAATTTTTTCCAGCAGCTCGCGGTATTCACTGAGCAGTTTTTCATGCTCCAGGCCAGTCAGTCTGTGCAGACGCATTTCCATAATTGCCTGAGCCTGAGCCGGGGACAAATAGTAGAGACCATCCTCTCTCATGCCAAACTCTGCAGGTAATTCTTCAGGTCGACAGGCATCGGCTCCGGCACGCTCTGCCATTTCCAGCACGTGACCGGGCTGCCACCCTTGAGCCACCAGTTTCTCTTTAGCTTCTGCAGGCGTTGGAGAGTCCTTGATCAAGGCAATTACCGGATCAATATTGGAAAGCGCTACGGCCAGACCTTCCAGCAAATGACCCCGCTCACGCGCTTTTCGCAGCTCATAAACGGTTCTGCGGGTCACCACTTCACGACGGTGGCGAATGAAGGCTTCCAGCATCTCCTTGAGATTCAGGAGTTTTGGCTGACCATCCACCAGCGCAACATTGTTGATACCAAATACGCTTTCAAGCTGGGTTTGGGCATAGAGGTTGTTGAGTACTACGTCAGCCACCTCGCCACGACGCAGCTCAATCACGACCCGCATACCGTCTTTATCAGACTCGTCGCGCAGCTCGGAAATGCCCTCAATTTTCTTGTCTTTAACCAGCTCGGCGATCTTTTCAATCAGCCGGGCCTTATTCAGCTGATAAGGAAGCTCGGTAACAATGATGGTACTTTTGTTTCTCTTCTCATCGTGCTCAATATCCGCTCGGGCACGAATATAGATGCGACCACGCCCGGTTCGATAGGCCTGCAAAATGCCCGCACGACCATTAATAATGCCAGCCGTCGGGAAATCCGGACCCGGAATGTATTCCATCAGGTCATCAACAGACAGACTCTCATCATCAATAAGCGCCAGACAACCTTTGACCACTTCAGTCAGATTATGAGGAGGTATATTGGTTGCCATACCGACGGCAATACCGGCAGCGCCATTCACCAGGAGATTGGGAATGCGGGTAGGCATAACAGCAGGGATCTGTTCCGTGCCATCATAGTTAGGCACGTAATCGACCGTTTCCTTATCCAGATCAGCCATGATGTCATGACTGATCTTCTGCATCCGGATCTCGGTATAACGCATGGCCGCTGCAGAGTCACCATCCACGGAACCAAAGTTACCCTGCCCGTCTACCAGCATATATCGCAGAGAGAATGGCTGCGCCATACGAACAATGGTGTCATATACTGCAGAGTCACCGTGGGGATGATATTTACCGATCACATCACCCACCACACGAGCTGATTTTTTGTAGGGCTTATTCCAATCATTGCCCAGCTCGTTCATTGCGAAGAGAACTCGCCGATGGACCGGCTTGAGTCCGTCACGTACATCGGGCAGTGCCCGCCCGACGATGACACTCATGGCATAGTCCAGATAGGACTGCTTGAGTTCGTCTTCGATGTTTACCGGAAGAATCTCTTTGGCGATATCAGTCATGTAAACCCAGTCGTCCTTTAGCTTGCGCCCAACGGATACCAGTCAGCACCCTTTCTCAACCCGGAAGGCCGGAAACCCGAACAATTCAATCAACACGCAGCCATGTGGAAGCAATCATTCAGTTCCTGTCTGAATAGAAAGGAGCGTTGAAATGAATTTAACGATAAAAAGGGCATGGCTACTTTTTTCATATTAAGTACGAAATAATACCACAGCTGCCAGCCCTACTGCGAGCAAGTCTATGCGTTGACAACAATATTTGTGAATAAAAAATGACACAGAAGTACGACATAGTAACTCTTTAGTATCCGGATAACAGGAATACTTAACTCTGATAACTCTGTCTGTATAATGCAGACAAGAATACAAACTGCGCTGTTACTTTCGAAAATCAACCGACTCTCGAAATTGGTTTTTTGCGTTATTCTTCGCATAAAGCGGTTTTCAGAGAGACCCGCTTCCCGGCGCACATTCAACACAACCGCATGAGAATCTGGACACTATGACTGCAAACCAGGACGAACCACGCCCAGTGCAAAACGTCGATCCAGCCGAAATTGCTAAATTTGAAGAGTTGGCCAGCCGTTGGTGGGACATGGAGGGTGAATTCAAGCCACTGCACGAAATCAATCCGCTGCGCCTCAACTACATCGACGAGCGAGTGGGTCTGGCCGGAAAAAAAGTACTGGACGTTGGCTGTGGTGGCGGCATTCTCAGCGAATCCATGGCACTTCGCGGCGCAGAGGTGACTGGCATCGACATGGGCGACGCGCCACTTTCTGTAGCTCGCCTGCACAGCATGGAAAGTGAAGTCGAAGTCAATTATCGTAAAATTCCGGTGGAAGAGCTGGCAGAAGAGATGCCCGGCACCTTTGATGTTGTCACCTGCCTTGAAATGCTGGAACACGTTCCCGAACCTGCATCCGTTATTCGCGCCTGTGAAAAGCTGCTCAAACCCGGCGGAAAGATCTTCTTTGCTACGATAAACCGCAACACCAAATCCTGGCTATTTGCCATTGTCGGAGCCGAGTATGTTCTAAAAATGCTACCCAGGGGTACACATGAGCACAGTAAATTCATTAAACCCCATGAACTCTGTAGCTGGATGCGCCAGACCGATCTGGAAGTACACGACATGACAGGCATGGTTTTCAACCCGTTTACTGGCGTTTATTCCCTCAAGAAGTCAGACACTGACGTTAATTACCTGATCTACGGCAGCAAACCAGAGCCCCAATGAGAACTCCGATGAGCCAAACGAACGCCATTGAAGGTATTTTTTTTGATCTGGACGGCACATTGCTGGACACCTCGGAAGACTTTATTTTCACCGTTAACAAAATGCTGGCAGACGACAATATGCCAGCGATTGATAGTGAACTGATTCGAAGCCATGTTTCGGAAGGCTCAAGAAAGCTTGTTCAACTTGCCTATGGTATAGAGCCACCTGATCCGAAGCTCGAAAGCCTCAGAACCAGGCTTCTTGAAGAATACAATGAATATATCAACAATGATCGCAGGGAAAAGGCTGCAAAACTGTACGACGGAATGCCAATGCTGCTGGATACTCTGGATGACAAAACCATTCCCTGGGGAGTCGTCACCAATAAACCTTCAGCTTATGCAAAAATCTTATTGGATCAGGCTGGCTTGAGCCAGCGTTCAAAAACATTGATCTGTCCAGACCATGTCAAACAGACCAAGCCCAACCCGGAAGCTTTGCTGGTAGCTTGCCAGCAAACAGATGCCAACCCGGCAAAGTGCATTTATATAGGTGATCATTTGCGTGATATCGAGGCTGGCAGAAATGCAGGAATGGTGACTATTGCAGCACTCTATGGTTTTATCAGCCCCATAGATACACCGGATCAATGGCACGCTGATTACAAGGTTTCGTCCGCAGAAGAGATTCTTCCGCTGCTGGAAAAGTATAAGTGGCAGCTGCCACGGAGAGCAACGCATGTTTGAATATACCGCACCCGACAACCTCCTCCGGGACAAAATCATCCTGGTCACCGGTGCAGGCAGTGGTATTGGCCGTACGGCAGCCCTGACCTTTGCACGCCACGGCGCAACCGTCATTCTGCTGGGCAGAACCATCAGCAAGCTTGAACAGGTCTATGACGAGATTGAAAAAAATGGCTGGCCCCAGGCAGCTATTTACCCCATGAACCTCGCCGGAGCCTCTGAACAGGACTATGCCAACCTGGCGGAAACTCTGAACAAAGAATTTGGCAGACTGGACGGGCTTCTGCACAATGCAGGTCTGTTGGGCGAACTCAAGACCATTGCACAGTTCGATCTGGACAAATGGAATGAGGTCATGCACGTTAATGTGACCGCCCCCTTTCTGCTCTCCAGAGAACTAATCCCCCTGCTCCGCAAGGCTGAATCGGGTTCTATTGCCTTCACTTCATCCAGCGTTGGCCATAAAGGGCGCGCTCACTGGGGAGCCTATAGCATTTCGAAATTTGCTACCGAAGGGCTTATGCAGGTCATGGCCGACGAAGAGGACGGCCTCAGTCAGGTAAGAGTCAACACGATTAATCCCGGAGGCACCCGCACAGCCATGAGAGCTTCTGCTTACCCCGGAGAGGACCCGATGAGTCGTCCGACGCCTGAAGATATTATGCCAGTCTATCTGTATCTGATGGGAGACGACAGTCACTCAGTCAGCGGCAAAGCCTTTCATGCCCAGCTTCCGGGTGATCCAGAGAACATTGCAACACTCTGACATCGCCGTGTGACCCACTTAAACGGTGGGTCATTATTTACCTTGTCAGCAAACAACCCGTTACAAAAAAACACGCCTTCCCTGAAACCTCGACTAGATTTTATCCTCGAAGCCCGCCGATAAATCGATCAGACAGAGGAATTCATGGCCATAGCTCAAACTTCAATCCTGCTCATAATGGCAGCATACACATCTGCATTGTCAGCACGTCCTGATGATTATTCCCAGAGAGAATTGAATGAAGAAAAAGTCGTTGCGTCCAATTGGCAACAACACTCACCGGAATATGAAGCACTGGTGTACCAGTCTTTTAACATGGCCAGAGACAACCTCAGCAACGCACTGAATCAACTACCGAAAGGCAAGCGTGCAGCGATAGTGACTGACATTGATGACACTTTGATCGAGGGCACCACCTATTTCTCAAGTATGGTGGGGACCGACGGTGCAAGAAACGTCGATGCTACTTTAGCCTGGTGGAAAGATCAGAAGATGGAAGCCTTGCCCGGTGCCTTAGACTTTCTGAATGAGGTTGATAACCAGGGGATAGACATCTTCTATGTCAGCGCTCGTTTTAATGAAGCCAAGGAACTTTCCCTGGCCAAACTAAAACGCTTGGGATTCCCGATCAAAGGAGCTGATTATCTACTCTTTCAGCAAACAGACAATAGAACATTAAGTAAAGAGAACCAACGTCAGAAAATCAGAGACAAGGGCTATCACGTACTGATGCTTCTGGGTGACCAGCTGGATGATCTGGCAGATGTGGAAGGCCATCACTTCAACAGGAGACAACAGTGGGTTCAGCAAAACCGAAGCAGATTCGGCAAAGATTGGATCTTTTTTCCCAACCTTGTCTATGGAAGCTGGGAGCATGCTGTGGTGACGGTGAACTTCAACCAGCTGTCTCCTGATGAGAAGCACGATGCCAAATTGAATGCGCTGAACTATTCTCACTTCGCGCAGATACAGGACCCAACATTTGCACTGCACAACATTAATGCAATGCTGTGGATGAACTCATCAGCGGATTATCATGCCCTGACGCATCAGGCTTACAATCAATCCACAAGAATATTGGCAAAAATGAATCAGAAAACCATGGAGAACCCTGCTATTGTCGTGAACATCAACGGTACCATATTACAATACACCCCCCAAAATCCTGACCTGAACCTACCTGCACCAGGATCAGAACAGAATCTGTTTAACTGGCACCTTGAACAACAAAAAAATGCAAAGCCAACCCCCGGAGCTCCCGAGTTTCTTGCTGGCGCAAAGGAAAAAGGATTTGATATCTTTTATGTCTCCGAAACACCAGTGTCGTCTGGTCGGCAGGGCAACAAGAAAGACATAGAAACGCTTACGGTCAGGAAATTAAGGGAGCTTGGCTACCCCGATGCAGACGAAACCCACGTTTTATTAAAAGGTGAACACTGCACTGAGGTCGAGCTGAAGAACTGCACAAAAACTTCTCAGCGACATGCGATCACCAGCGGACAGGTTGATAGAAAAAAACATCAGATCGCACTTTATATTGGTGACACACTCTCTGACTTTGGCCTTGAAGAAAATGGCTTTGACCCGGACCTGAAAGCATCCGTGGCAGCCAATAAAGACAGGTTTGGCCGTCAGTATATGATCATTCCCAACCCATTAAATACACGTCGACTTGTTACCATCTACAGCGATTATGCCGGTAAGCACATTGGTGATTTATCGAGTGAAGAGCAAGCCAACATCAGACGAAAATTGATCAGGAACTGGCCTGCGAAGCCTTTTTGACCACCAGCTCCAGATAACCTGTTTCATCATCTGCTTCCCGGGTGAAACAGGTATCGTCAAGAATACCCACAACTATTTCTGCTGTGGTTTCAATAATCGACCCCGGTTTTAAGTGACCACCAAAAACACGCCCTTCCTTGTCCGCCACACAGATATGCAAATGGAGCCCTGATGGACAACAGGTGCCAGAAAGAGAAAGAATTTCGAAGGGGCCCTGAAGTATCTTCTCCTGCTCTGCTCCGGCCAATCTGAGCGACAACACTTTCAGACTTCCCACGCAGGATAACAGAAAGGCTGCAGGCCATTCCTTGGCAAGGGTCAGGAGTTCGAAATAGAGATCATCGCCAGGAAGCAAACGTTGACTATGCGTTTTCATAACACCCAGACCTGTTTTACCTTAGGAAAGAGCTTAACAAACGCAGAAAAGAAAACAAACTCGCAGAAAAGAACAGGTTACTGACAGAGAGCAAGGGCAGCCCTGAAAAGCCGGGCCACCCTCTTAAAAAGCTCTGCTACCAACCAGATAACCGGTCGTGACAAAGCGCCGTAAAACCCGGGGCTTACTTTAAGTACCTAACCAGTTACTTAGTCAAATTGTTCAGCATTCCCTATTGTCAGCTGCCCGTATTTCAGTGCCCGTTTTCCTGACTAACTACCTCTGTTTGCACAGTATTATTCACTGCATTACTTACTGCTTATCAATTCTACTTTACGAGACTCGTTTGGTTTTCCATAATCGTGCCTTGACTCTATCAATGCCATCTCAATCACAGATTCAGCGTGGCATAACATTTATTTTCACATTAAGCAGCCAGGGAGTGCGGATTGACGGCATCTCGTGATATTCCTTCACTGATCAGCAACATTTTAACCAGCGGTCAAAAACTTAACCTGCAACCCGCAGAGCTAGCATTTCTTGCTACCCTGAGATACTGGAGAGATCAGGAATCTCAGCCAGAGTTCAGCGAAGCAGAGCTTCATATCGTCTATGAACAGGTTGATAAACACCTTATAGACAGTGATTCCGTCACATCTGAACGACGCTGCAATGAAACTATTCGTCGAATGATGGATCAAAACCTGCTGATCTGTCTGGAGGGTATCGGTGAAAAACAGCACGCTTACCTGCTTCCTCCCGTTTCAGAACAAATCGTTGAATCCATCTGCACAGGCTTTGACGCCTCCCATACCGCATTGAGCACACTGTTTATGACAGTCGCCAGCCACCTGCGGGAGATCAGGGATGCTGCTATCAATGATGGTAACGATCAGTACTGGCGTCTTCAAATCGAAGCACCCTTGGATGTCACTGTACAGCAACTCGTCACCGCGATTGATCATAGACAGAGACAACTGGACCAGGAAGCCATAGAAACACGGTCTGACGTCGTCGCCTTGCTGAAGCAAGACTGGCAAAATGCCATGACACAGTGTGAACACCTTCTGAATGATACCCAGGACCGATTACAGGATCTTCAACAACTGTTGCTGGCCTCCTGTCATGACCTGAGACAACTTCTGGAAGCCATTTCCCAGGCCTGCGAAACAGCGAATAGACATCTTGCAGCCCACTCGGTGTTCAGACTAGAGCAACACCTTGATCGCATTGAGCACTGGAGCGGAGAAAGACTGGCACACTGGGAAAGTTTCCATCAACGCGCCCATCAATATATCCGCCAGTTTATCAACATGGATGAACGCAAAGCCCTGATGGAAAGAACGCTGGACGCCATTCAACAGTATGATCAGAACCCCTGGTATCTCAATCTTTCCAGCGACGCTCCTTTACTTCGACTGAGAGAAATTGATGCGCCCCAGCCTGAAACCACTCAGTCCCGGGTCATCATGGATGAAGAGAGCATGACCGACATGGACGATCTTGAAAGCCGTAAAACAGCGATCGCTCAATGGCTAAAAACACGGGTTTCTGACAAAGGCTATCTTCCCTCCTATGAGGAAGCCTTAAGCGAACTTGCCAACACCCTACCCATGACCGATTTTTTGCAATCTGCGGGCTGGCTGTTCGAAGCCATGACCAGACTGGGCCATTTCCGTAATGCTCAGGATATTCCTGAAAGTTTCTGGCACCAAATCATGCCCAACCTCGAAGCCGAACACCTGCAATTAGAGCTAACAAAACCCATCACATCAGAGAGAGAATCTTCGCTTGAATGCTAACAACCCCTACCAGACTCTGGCCGATGTCATAAACGACGATCTCTTTCCCGAGCTGGACAGCCGACTGCGCCGGGGTGAGCATATTGATGCCAGACATACCCATCTCTATAGCATGTTACAGGCAGGCGAAACCTGGCTTGACGGGCATTACCAGCGTTATGGTATAGATCTGATTTGTGCTCAGGAAGACTATTATTACCTGCAGCCAAAACTGGGCAACAAAAATCTGATTCGCTCTAAAAAGCTCGACGAACTCAGCATGGTTCTGGGCCAGCTTTTGGCCTTGTATCACCTTGACCCGGAACAGCTCGAAGGCGGCGGCTGGATTCACGCGGATTCTTTGTTTGAACGTTTACGGATGCTTGTAGACGACAAGCGGCTGGCACGATTGCTGGACAGAAAGAAAATCGATACCCAGCTGGATCGTGAAAAAGCTATGGAAACCCTCAAGAGGTCACTGCGGCAACTGGCGAAGCTCGGCATGATCCGCATGGATGGCATAAAAGCAGACAGAGTTCAGACCCAATCCCCCCTGATGCGCTTTATTGAACCTGTAAGAAGCAGCCAAATGACCCGGGAAAGTCTGGAAAAGCTGGTGCAATCCGGTTCTATTTCTCTGGAGGCAGACGAAGAAGTGGCAGACGAATCAGTAACGGATGAAACACTAAACAGCGACGAACCGGCAGCAGAAAACAAAGGTTCCGTTGAAGGCAATGAAGAGATTAAGGAAGTCGAAGCATGAGTCAGACACGTACGCAGATTAACAGTCTGACGCTGGTCAACTTTCGAGGGATATTCTTTAAAACTCTCTCATTGCACCAGTGGATGAGCAACCTGATTGGCCATAATGGGGCCGGCAAAACGACCATTATGGGCGCACTGCTGGTTAACCGGGTACCAGACAATCGTCTGGTAAGATTAAGAAACAACTCCGACAGCGGTCAGGATCGCAGCGATAATGGTATCTGGGGACGCATTGACAAAGGCACCTGTTATTCTCTGGTGGATTACACCCTGTACAACGGTGAACGTGTCATCGCCGTCGTCCAGCTAAAGCGCCTTGGAAAGCCCAGAGTCGAGCTGAAAATGTTTGCCATTTCGGGCATAGACCAAGACATATCAGTAAAAGACCTGATGATGAGTCCTGCGGGTGAGAATCGTTACGATGCACTGGAAGGAAACGCCCTTTCAAATCAGATTGCCATTCAGGGCGGAACACTGAAACGCTTCAAATCTCTCGGCCAGTTTATGGACTGGCAATTTCAGTGCCGGATCATTCCCCGCAGAATGGAAAACATCAGAGACCGCCAGCGTTATTATCGAATGTTGGAAACCAGCCTGTATGGTGGCCTTTCTTCTGAAATGCAAAAAGGGCTCCGGGACTACCTGCTAACATCGGAAGAAAATGTTAAAAAGTCGGTCGGTTCCATGCAGAATGCTTTGCAGGAAACTCGCAAAACACGGGACAGTATTCACCATACCCGTGAAAAACGGGAGCTGATTAAAGAGTTACTGGATTCAAGCTACAAACTGGGCGAAAACATCATAGCATTGGCACAGAGACTTCAGGTCCAACTTGAGCAGTCGCTGATTGATTGCCAGAACCAGACTGAGCGCACTGAGTCAGATATCACAGCTCAACGACAGCAAATCAGCGCAATTGAGCTTGAAATAGAGCAACTGGAAAGTACCAGGGAACAGCTCCAGACTCATGAAACCATGGCCCGTACTCAAAAGGAACAGGCCGAAACACTGGACCGAATCCACACTGAGTCCAGACTGCTGAAACAAGAAAATGACAATATTCATGAACGCCTGCAACAACAGAACGAACAACTTGAAATACTGGAAGCTCAAAAACAGCAACAAAACCAGCAACTGGAACAAATAGAAGAGGACGTTCGATCACTCGTTAAACAGCTGGCTGACGCTGAAGATGCTTATTCTGAAGAAGCCCGTAAAGCCGGACTCTATAATCAGGCTTTAGCCAGCCTTGAAGAGTGTCGCAGCCATCTGTCGGATGCGACCCTGAGTGAAAAAAACCTCAGTCAGATTCTTCAGCAGACGATTGCGCAGCGCAGCGAACTCTCAGCAGAGTATCATGTTAAACGGCCCCTGCTGGAGCAGATGGAAAATATCAGACATCACTTTGATCAGTGTCTACCGATCCTGTCTCTCCTTGAAAACAGTGAAGTGTCTACCGCCAATGTCGGCCAGTTATCAGACAAGTGGATTCAGGTAAAGCGCTCAAAAGAGCATGATACACGTCAAATAAAGGTTATAAAGGACAGGCTGGAATTAACACAACGCAAACTGGCAGAACAACAACGACTTAAAGAAGGCATCGCCAGACTACCCTCCCCCTTCAACCATGCCATAACAAACCATGCACAATGGCTGACTCACCTGAAGCAGGGAGAGACGGACAAAGCCCTGATCAGTGAACAACTGAGTACACTTTCCGATGCCATTCAGGACCTGAAAGTGAAGCAGCAGCAGCTGGAACAACAGCGTTTACAAAAGCAAAAAGATCATACCCAATGGCTGGAATATGAAAGTCTCAAACAACAGCTGTTTGAGCTAAACGACGATATTCAATTAGAACAGCCGGATGAGCTGAGTACTCTTCGCTATACATTGACCGAACAGCAGAATATCTGCCATCGTCAGGACCTTGGGCTTGAGACCGAACTGAGCACCCTGAGACTCAGGTTGAAAGGGCTTGAAATCTGCGATTCAAAAGAGCAGATCCAGCTGCAAAGACTGGCGGAATTGACAAAGGGTCAGCTGGTAAGCCAGTTCTTTGATGAAGATGAGATTTCACTGGCAGAAGCCGCCTGGCTGGAAGCCAAAATGGGTCCCTTACGCAATGCGCTACTGGTAAAGGATGTTGAGAAGGCAGCGGCACTGATCAGACAGGAAACTGATCGCCCTGACGATGTCTGGTTGCTTGAGGGTGATTCGAGCACCAGCTTTTCTGAAGACCTCTTCATTGAATCACCGTTACATCAGGATGAAGACGGCAGTGTACTGGTGAATCTTTCAAAGAACATTTCCCGTCTCAGCAAGGAACCTGAATTTCCTACTCTCGGTAAACTGGCCCGCGAGAAAGAGAGAGCAAGACTCATTGAACGGGAAGAAAACATTCTCGATGAGAGACAAACGCTGGCCGTCAACCGCAGGAAACTTGAAAAACAGTTTACTCTGCTCGACAGGATGGCACCTTTATCGCAGTGGATTGGCCAGGAGGAGCCTGACCTCCAGTCACTGGCCGTAAGCATTGAAGACTGTCAAAACCAGCTCACATCGTCTCAGGCCACCCGGACTCAGAAAGATACAGAGTTAAAAACGCTTAACCATGTTGTCTCTTTTCTGGCCTCTCAACAATCCAATGCCACTGTTCTTGATGAAGTCGATCTTGCCATGACAGTGGAGAGTCTGGAGTCCCGGCAGACTCAGTGCCTCGAAGCCGCCGAATGGATCAAAATACATTCTGAAAATATCAGTCAACTGGAAAGCAGTCGTTTATACCTTGATACCCCTCCGGCTGAAGACATTGAAGTCTTCAAGGCCAGTCTTGATAAACTCGGCAACCAGATAGCCGAGTCAGATAAGACTATTGATCTGCTCCAGCGCACAGAACAGACCCTGCCAAACCTGCGCTTTAAAAACTCAGTCCATCGTCAGAACGAAACCAGCTCATTGAGAGAATCCCTGAAACGGGAATGGGAAGAAAAAGACTCCGGAAAACAGGTCCAACAGAGAGAACTCGAACTCCTTAAGGATCAGCTGCAGGCTCTTAACAATAATATGTCTGCCGATAAAAGCGTACTGCAACACAACGAAGGCCAGCTTCTACTTAAAGAAAACGAGATCAAAGGCATCCCACTGGATTGGCATGAAACACTGACAGACCAGATGAAAGCCCGTTTGGACGAGGTCATCCGTCAACTAAAAGATCTTGAGCCGAAACACAACACCCTGTTCAAGTCAGTCACAGAATGTCGCTCAGAGCTGAATACACTGCAGAATCATTTGGAAGCACTGCAAAAAGACCTTCAATCTATTACCCCAAAGAGCGCGACAGCAAAACAACAGTGGCAGGGGATTGAAGAGCGTGCCAGCCAGTCCGGCTTGCTGAACCGACTTCACTCTCAGCAATTACTCCATGAGAGTAGTGAAGCGTTAAAAGAAAACATTTCAACCGCCCGGGCGAGACTGGAACAGGCTCTCAAGCCTGAACCTGAAAATACCCTGCTCAGACGCTTGTCCCAAGCCAGTGCTTCCGACCTGCCCGACCTGTTTGAATGCGTTCTTTATGCCCAACAACTGCTGGCAGAGCGAATGGATAAAACCATTTCCAACTCTGATGATCCCAGACAAGCACTGGAACAACTTGAAGAACATCTGGTTCGATTGGAAGAGCGACTTAAGGATGCAGAAGAGCAGTTCCTTGCTGAATCGGAATACATGGGCCAGAACATTCAACGCAGTATTAACAGACAGCGGAAGCAGATTTTTCAACTTAACTCTGCGCTGTCCAGCGTTCACTTTGGCACCATCCGCTCTATCAAAATCGAAGTGCAGGAGATTGAGAGCTTCAAAAAGGTACTGGATGCCCTGCAAAGCCAGTTCTATGGCGATCTTTTCAAACAGCCTGAAATGACCGTTGAAGATGCCCTTGCGGCAATATTCAAACGGGAAACAGGTGGCACCATTACCGGGGAGAAGCTACTTGACTATCGCGAGTACATCAAACTTAATATACTGATTCAACGCGCGGGCAGCAGCCAGTTTGAAGCCGCCAATCCGACCAACCTGTCTACCGGTGAAGCCATAGGCACAGGCCTGGCGGTACTCACCATGGTACTGCACTCCTGGGAATCCCAGAACCGTGAAGGAAACGGCCATGCAGCCAATCGCCTGCTGTTCCTTGATGAGGCGGCGCGACTGGATGCCCGGGCACTCCAGACTCTGGAAGAACTCTGTGCCAATCAGTCATTGCAATTGCTGGTAGGCGCTCCGGACAACGTTCTTCCAAAGAATGGCGTAACGTACCGCATGGTACGTCTCATGGAGCCTTATGAGCACGTTATTTTTTCAGGGGTCAGAAGTAAGCCTGTAGCTTTGGAAAGTGTTTAATGGCTGACTTCCCGATGGAGGAAGACGCTATGATGGCTATCAAGTTACTCTATTGAAGCAACTGCCAATGCATCATTGCCTCTTCCTGGTCTCCAACAATCCATTGAATGCGGAAACGACTGGAGCCAATAGCGTCTTCCCTCAGTCTGGACTGAAGGAGACTTTTGAATTGTTGCAACTGCCTGCTGTGACTGTCCACCTCAGAGACTCTTTCAGCTGAAGCTGACTCGACCGTAATCAACAGGGCTCTGGTCTGGTTTTCAAAAGCCTTAAGCAGGGACTTGTAGGCTTCTGAACGGGCCAGAGCAGATGAACTGCTCGGCAAGGTGATCATGACAACCTGGTTGTTCCTCACTACTTTTGTTTTGCCGGCAGTGAAGATATCGACCAGGGCGTACTCTCTTTTGTCGCCTCTGCGAACCGTATAGGTCAGATAATAAACGGTCTTACCATCGACTTGCTTTTCACCCAGAAAATAGGCCTGAGTCTTATCAAGTCCATACAAACGGGCTACGTCAAAAACATTGTTCGCCCAGAAATTACTGGCCCCACAGCTGAAACGTTCGCAGCTGTAAACAGGGGTGACACCCAGTTTTTCAAACTGATCGGTAAAAAATCCATAGGCTTCGTCACTGCTTTTACCACTGGGCAGCTGGTAGAGTTTTCGATTGAGAGAGCCATCGAGCCACTGCTCTGAATCGGCAGTCACGACACCGTTCACCTTTTTCATTGGGCTACTGATGACCGGATAGCTGGTCACCTGCTGTTCGAATTCAAGGTTGAGAGTGGCATTGGGAAACGGGGTTATTTCATCAGCAATGAGAGTACCAGAGACAATAAGGCCACCTGCCAATGTTAAAGTCTGTGTTCGTCTTAATAAAGAATGAAAAATGGTTATGATTTGCATTTCAATCCCGACCAATGAAGTACCGCTTTTTTATCAGATATAAGTACCTTTCAGGTGCCTGGCCCGCCAGACAAAGTCAAGAACTCATAACAGTGTTCACTATGTTGGCTACAGAATCCGTCTCCCCGTCCATATGAAAGTGATGGGAGCCTGACATCGGATAAAACCGGATATTATCAAGACGTTCACGATATGGCTCAATCAAAGCATCAACATAACCTTCTTTTGCATAGAGCATGTGTGCATCACAGCTCATCTGTTCTACAAAGGCCAGCGCCTGATCTTCTGTAAAACGAGTGGGAGAAGGCAACTTCAGACGTGGATCGGTTCGCCAGGTCCAGGCATCACCATCCTGAAATAACGCTCGCTCCACCAGCAATGCGGAAGAGTCCCGCGTTACTGGAAATTGTCCCAGACAACGTACACGAATAGCATGCTCCAAAGAGCGGTAACGATTTACTGGCTTGCCTTTTCGAAAGGTTTTTCGTTCCTGAATGTAGGCCGCCAGGGCACTGGGAGTATCTTCAGGTTTTCTGGGCATGGGAAAAAGCCCATCCAGCAAAATCGCTTTCTCAATCCGATCCCCCAGAATGGCTGAAGCCATTACCGAAACAATGGCTCCCATTGAGTGTCCGATTAAACTGAAGGATTCCAAATCCAGACTATCAGCGATTCCAACCAGATCTTCGACGTAGTGCCAGATGGAATAATCCAATTCATCGGGTCGATGAGAGGAACGCCCATGTCCGGCCTGATCAATAGCAATCAAACGCACATCTTTCAGAAAGGGAGCCAGAGGAGTAAAACTGGCGGCGTTGTCCAGCCAACCATGCAGGGCAATCAGGGGCTTTCCGTGCGGGTCGCCCCATTCCTGACCGGAGAAGTTCATCCGCCCGATACTGATTTCAATGTCTCTAGGCTCCATAGCTCTCTCTTGTCAGCCTCTCTATCTTCCACGACAGTGTGTCATTATTTTCGCCATAAATTATGGTCAGGAGCCTGTCGGTCTCATCACAAAAGTTTTCAGGCAGTTTTATCCATTCACCGAACAGCCCGAGAATGCCGAAAAATTATCAGGATATTAAAGGTAAAGCAACCAGATCCCCGCACCAGCGACAATAGGCTCAGGCACTCTTGGGGGCGAATTTTGAGGTTAATAGTCCCAGCTTCATGGCTTCATGTACTTTTGCCATCAGATCCATTTCTGTCAGACTGTGTAACTCTGAAAGGGACTGGATAATAAAGTAGACCGGCTGAAGAATATCGATCCGGTAGGGAGTTCTCAAAGCCGTCATCAAATCAAAGGACAGACGCTCAGGATCTTCACTTTCGGTAGCATAGACCGTTTCCCTGAAGCTGGAGAGAATACCTCCTCCATATATTCTCAACCCTTCATCTGTCATGACCAGGCCAAACTCCACGGTCATCCAGTACAGCCTTGCCAGATAAACTCTTTCTTCTTTGCTCGCTTTGAGTCCCAATTGACCATAGGTTTCAGTAAATTGAGCAAAATCGGGGTTCGTCAATAAAGGACAGTGTCCAAATATTTCATGGAAGATATCCGGTTCCTTGAGATAATCCAGCTCTTCACGGGTGCGGATAAAAGTAGCCACCGGAAAACGACGATTGGCCAGTAATTCAAAAAAACGGTCAAAGGAGATAAGCGCTGGCACCCTGGCCACGGACCAGCCGGTGCATTCAAGCAGCTGTTCATTGATATCATTGAGCTGAGGGATTTGCTCAGCAGAAAGACCAAGAATCCCCAGCCCCCTGATATACTCGGGACAGGCTCTCTTTTCGACCGCCCTGATCTGACGTTCATAGAGTATTCGCCAGGTTTCATGCTCTTCGGCCGGATACTCGATAAAACCCTTTTCATCAGGCTTTCGGGCTACATAGTGTGTGGGCTTCTTCAATCTGAAATTCCTTTTACTGTGAAAAAGCAATCTCCATAGCCATTTTCACAGCTTGAAGGCTGTCCGAAAACAGACAGCCTGGTCTGAGAGATGCAAGAAAAGTCATTTTTCCTGCAAAACACCTCGACGAATCTGATCCCTCTCCATGCTTTCGAAAAGGGCCTTAAAATTACCCTCTCCGAAGCCTTCGTCGCCCTTACGCTGGATGATCTCAAAAAAGATCGGTCCGATGGCGGTTTCGGTAAAGATTTGTAGCAACAAACCGCCGTCTGAAGTGGGAGCACCATCCATCAGAATGGCTCTGGTTTTCAGGTCTTCAACCACTTCCCCGTGCCACGGCAGACGCTCACCCAGCATTTCGTAGTAAGTATCCGGTGGCGGCGACATAAACTTAACCCCCAAACCCCTCATTCTGTCTACCGCTTCATAAATATTTCCGGCTGTCAGGGCGATATGTTGAATACCCTCCCCCTTGTATTGCTCGAGATATTCCTCAATCTGGCTTTTGTCATCAGAAGATTCATTAATGGGAATTCGGACCTTGCCACAGGGGCTGGTCATGGCCCGGGACTTGAGCCCAGTCAGCTTGCCCTCAATATCAAAGTAGCGAATCTCGCGGAAATTAAAAAGCCTTTCATAAAAGCCAGCCCAGTGATCCATGTTGCCACGTGCCACGTTATGGGTCAGATGATCCAGTATTTCCAGACCGACTTCAGGTTTTTTTATCTGATCCTGAACAAACTCAAAATCGCTGTCATAAACGCTGCCTGCCGGCCCATAACGCTCAACCAGGTAGAGCAGAGCGCCGCCAACACCAACAATGCAGGGGATTTCACGACCATCGACCGAATATTCAGATTCGCCCTGCTCTGCGCCCAGACTCAGGGCTCGCTCCAGTGCATACTCAGCGTCTGCCACACGGATACCAAAAGAACAGGCACAGGGGCCATGTTTTTCATAGAAACGACGGCCAAAACTGCTGGCATCACCATTTACCAGAAGTTGAATGTCGCCTTGTTTGTAAAGAGCAACATCCCTGGTTTTATGATGCGCAGAGGCATGAAAACCGAGGCTTGCGAAGAACTCATGGAGCGCAGCGGGCTCTGCAGAGGCAAACTCTACAAATTCAAAGCCATCAGTCCCCATGGGATTAATATCAGAAACCTTTGCAGAATGGCCAATGCCTTTCATAAATTACCCTCATTTTATGGACGAATTCGGGCTAACTTTCCCTTTAAAGTCCGCTATTCTATCTATCGGCCAACCTTGGCAAATCAGACGTCTATTAGCTTCTTGTTAGTTCAGCTCAAGATTGCCAATAATCTGAAAGGTGTCAGGGAGAAGAACTCACCAACCATAACCAAGCGGTATCGGCCATTGAAAGTGCTGCATTTCCATAGTAAATACAGTATAAAAGGGTGGTCATGCAAAATGGTTGCGACATAAAAAGCAATAAAACAACATCATGCAATTTGATTGCATATCAGGGCCTTGTTCATGATGACTGAATCTCTGGATAAGTACGACGTAAGTCTTCTGGATAGTCTGCAGAAGGAAGATGGAGTCTCTCTGGCAGACTTGGCTAACAAGGTAAACCTGTCCAGCTCCCAATGCTCCAGACGCATTAGCCGCCTGAAAAAGCTGGGCTACATCAGGAAGCAGGTGGCACAACTAAACCCCGAAGCCCTGGGTCTGGATGTCTCGGCTTTTGTCACTGTGACACTGGAAACCCATGGCAAGCACTCTGCTGAAAGTTTTCAGACCTCCATCTTACATATGGATCAGATACTGGAGTGCCACTCGATAACCGGCGATGGAGACTATCTGTTAAAAGTCATGGCAGCCAACAGTCAGGCTCTGAATGAATTTATCATGAAAGAGCTTCTGACCCTGCCCGGCGTCAGTCATGTCAAGACAGCCCTGGCCCTGGCCTCGGTTAAATCCACTACGGCGCTGCCTTTGTGAAACAAATTTACTGACGCACTGCTCTCCAGACCTCCACCAGAGTTTGCGGAACCAGCCCAAGCTCCTTGCTGTTTCCACGCCCTAACCATTTGTCCATGTGTGTGAAGACATAATAATGACCGGCCAAGCCCCAATAGGCTTCTTGAAGCTCAGTCTTGGCATTCATCATTAACGATAACAGCTTCATTAAATCATCGCGCTCATCACCAATAGCATGGTTGTGATGCCCGATTTCAAGAATATCGAAATAAGTGGAGTCACTGATGTTAACAGACTCCCCCTCAAAAAAAGGCTTATATTTGAACAGTCCCCTCAATAAGAATGCCAGGTCTTTATTCCAGTCCGTTGTCCTCGATAACCGATCCATGGCTTCTAAATAGTGCGCCAGGAAAAAAGCATTCCCGGGAGATGATGGAGAACCCGTTTGTAATTCCTGTCCCAGTTGCGTCAATGAATTATAGAGTTCATAGCTGTGCTGCTTAGTGTCATTGGACAGTGTCGATAACAGTATGATGTAGCTCATACCGTGCCAGGCAGACATAGCCGGGCCCGCATAACAGTCGTCAGCTGTCAGAGACGGCTCGCTGAGTTTTGGGTGGTAAAGTGTCACCGGGTGCAGGCCATTTTTGCGAAGCTTATAGAGCGCTTTTATATCGGGCGCGCCGAGAAAAAGAACAGGTTTTTCCGGTGATTGTCCGAAGGTCTCATGATAGAAATGTAATCGATTATGTTCGGCAATATCAGCCCAGACTTTTGCCATGATAGGTATCTGCACCAGGTTTTTTTCTCGATCATAGATAAACGGCTCTGAATTTCTGTCCAAAATCCGAAGCCGGGTTAAAACCGCTGCCGCTTTTTCAGAACCCCCATGAGGGCACCGGTCAACACGCGTTGCTGATTTGAGGAAAGCTTTCCGATAGCGCTCATCAAGGTTAACCTGGACACCCTGAAAAGAGCCATCACTAACAGAATCAAGCTTGCTTATTGATGCAGAACCAAACTGAGCAGCTGGAAGCAACTGGGTGATCCAGGCATTCAAAAGGTTGTCAGTGGTGAGTTGACCGGCAAGGTGAATATGAATGTAGACCAGAAGGTCGAATATTTTTTCCAGCACTGCGTCATCATTTTTGACTTCAGAATTTTCAGCGCCAGAGGCCGGTAATATATAGTCATTATTGCTGATTTTCTCAACCAGCTGTTCCGCTTCCACCTTTAAAGATTCATCATCAATGATGTCATCACGAAAAACCTTCCAGTCCGGGGCAGGAACATGACAGAGCAGGAAATATCTTTGATTATGCTTCAGCCGACTGAGAAAGTCCGGCTCCTGATTGAGACAGCTTGCAGGTTCAACCACCTCATCAGATAAGATCTCCAGACTCAGGCCTGACAGAGGCAGTATCAGTGCCGTTAAAGTAAGAATACATCCGGACAGGAGATGATTTTTTTCACATCGCCACGATGGTCTTGTCATCACATTTACTGACATGGATTGCTCCTCTATACCTTAGGCATTTCATAGAATGTAGTGCATTAGCAAAAATGCTGGGACACATAGGGCCTGAAAATATGGGAAACAGAGTTTTGTGATACCTCAAATGGGCAGGGATATAGATTGAGGACTAACACCCTCACCGTAACCTTCAGAAGAAACCATTCTTACCGGAGGTGAAGGCGGTTACAGCTTTGACGACAACTAGCAGCAAAAAAAACGGCTGCCCTGGATTCTTTTCCAGACCTGACACTAGAGCCTGATGGCACTTCCCGCCCTGAGACTGCCTGAAGGACTGAGGGATTTTATTCCCGGAACCCGGCTTTATTTCGACTTGTTAGAACAGCTTGGGTATAGCGAAGAGATCAATATCATCCTGCGCACTGATGGCCATAAACTCATCATTCAATCAGCTTGGCAATGGACACCTTCGACAACGCCATATCGATCTCGCTGTCAGAGGTCTGGAGCCGGAACGAAAACGTACGCTAACGGTCATAACCCCTATTTCGACAGTGGCCATTGCTGTGCGGCATGCAAAATGCGAAGTATCCGAATGGTGGTTTCACTTACCTTGTACACAATAATGTAATTTCCCCAAGCCACTAACTCCCTTGTACCTACAACCCGGCCTACCCTGCCAATTTTGGGAAAATCCATAAGCTTTTCAGCTTTGGCCTGAATGTCGTCCTTGAGTCGAGGGGCCGTCTCTAAGTTATCATCGGAGTGTAATCAACAATGGTCAAAAGGTCGTTACGAGCAAGGCCCAACCGCTCCAATTTATGCACGTTGTTTTTTCCTTTCGATCAAGGCTTGGGCTTCATCCATAACCTGGTTATGGGATAAAACATCTTCAGAGTTCAAGGCTTCCTTAACCCGCTCCCGGAACCAGGCATCATGCGCTTCAGGGTCACTGGTAAGGCCGACGGGCAGGCCACCTTCTTTGGTTATCCGGGTCAGCAGGATCCGAACCGCATCAGACAGGGTTAAGCCGAAGTTGGCCAGCTTTTCGGTCGCTTATGTTTTTAAAGCAGAATCTACACGGACGTGCAACATTGATGTATGAGCCATAACAAATATCCTTTTTAAGTGATGTTTATTTAGTATGTCTCTCAATTGAGAGACAGCCAAGTATTGGGAGCTTCACTATTCCTTTTCTCCTTCGGGCCACGTATTTTACGACTCGTTCCCACGCTCTGAGGGTGTCACAAAACTCTCTCACAAAACTCTCTCCAGCATGGGAACGAGTTGACTCTCGTCATTCCCGACTTCATTCTCGTCATTCCCGACTTCATTCTCGTCATTCCCAACTTCATTCTCGTCATTCCCGCGAAGGCGGGAATCCACACTGACTCACCACCAGAACCATACTGCCCGGTGCCCCCCTAGCCTTGTCATCCCCGAGAAGGCAGAGATCCACCGTTGGCGCTGGATTCCCGCCTTCGCGGGAATGACGACCTCAGAGCACGGGGACGAGCTGTTGGAGTTTTGCGACACCCTCTTTATCTGTGGGAGGATGTCAACGGGTGTTCCAGTACCAGATCATTGACTTGCAGACCTTACCAGAAAAGAAGCCCATTAAAGCATCTGCCGTCAATCTGGCTAAGGGTTGGCGAAGCCGGGCAAATCAAACAATCCTCAACTCCAGCTTTCTCCCCATCACCTGAGGGGCATTCGCCAGTGTTTTCAGATTCAGGCTGGTGCTGTTGGGATCAAGAAGCCGATCCAGTTGTGAACGGCTGGTACCCAGGCGGCGGGCAAAGGTTGATTTGTTGGCCTTCTCTTTTTCCAGGTACTCGCTTTATGGCCTCTGCCTGGCATTCGGGCAGCAAGCCCTCTTCTTCCAGGAAGTCGTCGAAACTGCTGCCAATATGGGGATTACTCATCACTACCTCCTTTCTGTTCCCTTAGCACGTCATCACGGCGCGTTTTTGCCAGCTTAAGATCGTTTGTCGGGGTTTTATCCGACTTTTTGATAAAGCCGTGCAGTAACAGCATGCTAGCACCGGCTACTGTGTAGAACACTCTGGCAATGGCGGTTTCCACCAGTGTGTACAGAATCGCACTGCTGTGACATGAGAAAATTGTACCCGGAATATACTGCGCTTTGTGGACATTGCACTTTTCGAAGAAATGGTCGCAATACCTTGATGGAGATGACAAATGGAACTATAAATTTGGCAGTTTTTTCCGCTTTATTCAGGCTCTTTTCCGCTTAACAATTGGGACATGACAAATAGCCTGTGTCTCTCTTGATGATTTCAACCCGTCCGGAGAACGGTTATGCAAGAGTACGAAGAAATGATGGGAGAGCTGATCGAGCTTGGCATCAATGCCAACCCCGTAGCACCTTTTTCCTGCTGCATCCTGGACCCCTGCGGCCAGATTCTGGTGACTGCCGCTTATGCCCGGCATATCAGTCCCCTGTTCAGCGCTGAAGGTCTGGCCCTTCATGCATTGGCACAGAACTATCATGTCCGCCGGGATCAGGAGCTGATTCTGCTGACCAATACCGAGCCGGACTGCGCAGCCATATCGACGATTCTCTGGTGCAATATGCACGATATCAACATTGCCAGAATCGCCTACGGCGCTTCAAGAATCAGCCTCAAAGAACTCTGGGATTGCTCTTTCGGATTCGAAGCCGTCGAAATTCTCGACCGGGCAGGAAAAGACAACAAATACCGGCCTGAGTTGATTGGCCCAATTCTCGAAGATGACTGCCTTGAAGCCTTTAAAGATGCCAGGGCCTTGTCTGATCAGGGTGATCGCCCGGTATTATCACTGGATCTGGACGACTTTTGGATACCAGGTGACTGGATGCTCGAGCTGGAAAACTAATTCTCAATCGGTATACCAATTCCGACCGGAGAGGGAGCGTCCCCCAATAATTGACAAGGGTTTGGCGCACACGAAACTGGCTTAACAACTCATGTTTCTCTGGCTTTTTATGATAGGTTAAAGTTTACACAGCCCCCCCATCAGCCTCTTCATGGAAGATTAAGCCGGTATGCGGATACCCAGTTTTGTCAGCTCAGTCTATCGCTCTCTGCACAGTGGACTTGGCCGTCTCTCCGGTTTCTGGCTGGGTCATAAGGTCAGGAGTCTGCCCACACAAAATACGCTCCCGACAGTTCAGCCCTTTTCTGCAAAAACCCTGGCACACTGGCAAGTGACTGCCAAAGGTCAGGGAGAGGAACTACTGCAGTTGCGCCACAAAAAGCTCTGGCAGCGTGAACTGAATCAATTTGTAGCGTCTCTGGAACAGCACTATTCGGACTTTTATGCAGACAAAAATCAGCTGCGCAGCAAAGTAGCCTTTGTATTAACAAAGCTTGGAATGGCTTCTGGTCAGGTTAACTCACTGAAGCCTTCAGGATTCTTCGCATCAAAAGTGAATAACAGAAAGCTGTTCCTGCTTGATCGCTATCTCGCCTGTACAGACCCGGTTGAGTTTGGTCGAATCTGGTTAAACGACGGTGGAAAACTTGATCAGGGGTTTGTGTTTCACTGTGTTTATCCTGCCAGAACAGAAGAAGCACCACTTTTTACCAACAATGAGCTCAGCCAGATGGGCTTTATCCATCGGGAAGAAGACAACAGTTACACACTGGTTTCAGTCGATATCACGCTCGACCATATTGAACTGATGGAACGAACCCGCAGGTCCCGACCGGTTAAGGCGCTGGTGTCTGAACAAACAGGCCTGATGACATTACAAAAGCTGGAACACTTCTGTCAGTCCCTGTCGCAACAGGTCGATGAACCTTTGAAGAGTCAGCTTTGTGAACCCTTGGATGAAAACCATTTGATTAACCTGACTCTCCTACCCGGAATTCAGTACTTTGATGGACTAGAGCAGTCCATCAAGCGTTTTGTAAAAGCATTTCAGGCCGGAAAGACCCTGGAGCAGCAACTGCAAGCCGCAGAAACTTCAAATCCCATTCAGCCGGACTTGATAGAGTGCCTTGTGTCGTGGAGTTCAGCCTCCCTGGATGAAAGCACTAAAAAGATGCTGGCAGCAATGTTGTCCGATATTCAACAACAGCAGTTGACTCAGGAGAGACTTAATCATTACATCATGGGACTGCTGATTCAGGCCCCCGAACAAATGAGCATGCAGAGCCAGCTTTTTACCCTTATCGCCCGGCACCTGGCGAATGATCAACCTATCCATGGAATTCAGAACACTCCCTGGCAACAAACATTTCATCAGGATATGACTTTTATTGTACAGAGGGTTGAACGATTCAATAATTCTGATAGAAATTTAAGAAATTTCTACGTTGCAGACATTCCCACATTGCTGGTCCAAGTGGCTTCAGGAACGGAAATTTTTTCCTACGACAAAGGTCTATCACACCTGTTTGCTCTCGTTGAGGAAATACACGATGCCTGTTCAGTACCCAGTGTTTCTTCTGACACCCGCCAAATGATCGGGGAGCCTTCAGAAAAATGGCTGAGCCATATCACAGGCGAATTAACAAAAAGATTACCCGTGGCGTTAAAGTATGGTCTTAACCATGACATGCCTGTTTCCCCGGAATTTCTGGGCATAAAAGAAAACATGACGAAAGAGTGGCAAGTCATTCTGAACAGTATTAACGATTCCGAAGAAATGCTGACCCAATTTGAAAAGGACCGCCCGCGAACAGACTATCAGTTCAAGGTAGCTACCGGCAGCAAAAAGCGAAGAAAGGATCAAACTTTTTCTCGTATCGGACATACGCTGGAAGTCACTCAACTGATGCGTTTTCTTGGCGACATGCGTGCTGCCAGGACTCTGTCAAAACTTTTGACCCAGACTTTTGCTGCTTACCAGACCAAACTTGAGACTTATCGACTGTTTAAGGTGACTCCCTTCCTGCTGAATCCTATGGGCAGGGACGCTGACGATAACCACCAGATAACCGTCACACTACTGGCAGACGGTGACCTTGCCGTTGATTACACAATGATCGCCAGCAAACCACCCTATTCACTGGGAGCAAAAGGTGCCGGGATTATGGGACTGGAAACATATCAAATTTCCGGCAGATCCATTGTTTCCATGAAAGATCTGAAACGGGACATCGTTGCAGCAACAGAACCAGAAGTTACAGTGAAACTGAGCACCAAAAACGGTCAAATAGAATGGTATGTTGATGAAAATACTCAACTGCTTCAGATCCCCTGCCCTCATTTACCGCCAGAATAATAAGCATTTATTAATGGAAATTCAGGTATTTACAATACCTGCTGTGACGCTCTCCGCCTTGTCATGGGAGGTTTCTGACTTCACAGGCTACAGCCAGCCTATAGCGTCTGGACTTATAAAGAAGCCTTCATCAGCAGTAACCGGGTGCCCCTCGGTTTTTTTACGGCAAACGACTGGTGACGTCGGAACCACCGCTTGGTCATAGGCAGGAAATCAGACCGACCGAACTTACCCTGAAAAACCAGAAAAAAGTCAGTAACTGAATATCTGAAACAGGATTAAATGAATATTAAAGTGAGTCTCTTGGAGATAGCAGCCTTTGAGATGTTTTTTCTACAGACTCGTTACGTGACAAAAGACAAAAACGACTCTACCTTAAATGAAATTTCTAATGCATAGGTTGAGTCAATGAAAACAACCACTCACTCTACGATAAAGCTGTTTTATATAATATCGTTTCTCTTGGCTTTAGCCTCTTCCGAGCGTTCTTATTCATTTGAATTTAACTATAGATATTCAACTTCTGAATATAGATATTCAACTTCTGAAACAGGGGCACAACTTACCGTTGTAAGTAATGGCGTTCAAACAACATACCATGGCTGGCGAGCAACAATCAGATCAATTCCAACACTGGCAGGTGTTAGTATTTTAATAGGCGGCACTTTTCTTACCATTGGTGCAGCAACAGCAGTCACAGGTATTTCAATTGCAGCCCTTCCTGTAACTATCCTCTATGGCTGTCGTAGAGGATTTTCCTTAGCATTGCGAGCAACCAGGAATCTAAGGTTCCCGCCACCAGGAGCAAATGCTGAATTAGACGTACCACCAGAATTCAGTGTCAATTCATCATTAGTGGTTCCAATCAATGAAGCTATTCGGATGAATGAGGAGGATTTGTCTATCTTGATTGATGATGTAGAGCAGCAAGACACTTACATTAATAGACAGGAAGACATTGCCAGGATTATTAATTATTCAGGAGCATCATCTACAATTTATTCAACATTCGATCAACTTTCCAGACAAACCAAATCAGCTCAAATAAAAAATTATATTGTATTACTAACAGTAGAAAACAACTCTAAAGAAAACAAACCACGAGGGCTAACCAGGCATGATGTAGATTTAATGCTGTCAAACAGAACATTCCTATATCATGCATCAGAAACTGATTTAATTGAACATAACGAAAGCATTACACATTGCCTGTTGGACAATATCAAGCGTTATTCAATTAATATATCTAAAGAGCAATTCGAAGGCTGCTTTTTATACTTCATGATGAGTGATCATACGGCTAGAATAATTTTTGTACCATTTTCTTAACAAAGTCACCTGGACCAGCTTTGTCTTTTCCGGATGCAATGTCAGACCACAGTCTTTTAAACGTTGTATGACCTGCTCCGACAGATATTCCGCTTTCTGTTTGGTACGAAAATGGATAGTCGCCACTATGCGGACTGGAACAGCGCCAGTTGGCGCTGCGTGCCGTAATCGGCCAGAAAAAAATAAACCCCGATAAAAACCGGGGTTTATGGCTGCCATTCGGATTGGGTTAACCTGAGATCACTCTTCTTGTTTAGTGATCTTAACCTTTGCGGTTTCCTTCAGGCTCTTGAGGTACTCGGTAAAGAGGTTACGTCCATTACCGTTAGCGATGTAGCTCGCCATCATTCGATTACTGGCGGTATCTGCCTCGAGTGGCTTACCTTCAACTACTTTACTAAGGGCAACAACAGCGATATCACCATTGGACAATTCGACTGAAGCATAGCTCGACTTCCCGTCTTCAGGATGAGGCATTTTGAAAGATTCAATCAGAAGGGGTTGAGGAACGCCCTGCTCTCTTCTGGCAATCGTCTTGGCCTCAGTCCAGTTCAGACCCTCAGATTCAGCTACCTGCTTAACCGTGTCGCCGGCCACCAGTTTTGCCTGCAGAGCTTCTGCCCTCTTGACCAGCTGCTCTCGTGCTTCTTCAATCTTGAGAGCCTGTACAATGCTGTCCTGCACTTCAGCCATCGGACGCAATTCTGGTTTAAGGTGCTTTTTAACTCTAAGAACCATGGCCTTTTCTGGAGACAGCTCAATCAGTTCACTGTTGGCACCCAGTTCAAGCACATCATCACTGAAGGCAGCTGCAATAACTTTAGCGTTTGAAGTTACATCGGTGCTTCCACCCTGGCGAGTAAAAGGACCTGCCGTCTGGATGGTCAGGCCCAGCTGTTCTGCCGGTTGGGCCAGATCAGATGCTTCGAAGCTGATATCCGCCAGCTTACGGGTTTTTTCCAGATAAATGGTTTCGGCTTCCTGAGCCTTAAGCCCGGTAGCAATTTCATCTTTCAGTTCATCAAAGCTCGGAATGACGGGCTTCTCGCGAGAAGTTAATTTGATGATCTGGACTCCAAAGTCAGTTTCAACTGGCCTTGAAACCTGTCCTGGCTCAAGAGAGGCCACCGTTTCATCAAAAGTATCACCAAAGATGCCTGGTTGAACCTGCCCCATATCACCGCCTTTGGCAGAGGTTACGGGATCGTCCGAGTACTCTTCTGCCAGCCTGGCAAAAGCTTCACCCGCCTTCAGCCTGGACTCTACTTCTGCAGCAATTTTACGAGCTTCTTCCAGTGAGCGCTGATCACCGGTCTGAATCAAAATAGTGGACACTGTTTGTGTATCAGCGGCATTCTCTTCGATGTCCTGGAGTCGACGCTGGTATTCATCTTTGACAGCCTGCTCATCGACTTCAAGATCCTCAACCATGGAAGCCCTATCCATTTCTACGAAACTGATCTCAACCTGCTCTGATGTCATGTACTGATCACGGTGGGCTTCGTAGTAGGATTTAACCTGATCTTCAGTCGGTTCAATACTGTCACGAACTTTTGCAACATCCAGTGTCAGCCAGGTTATCTCACGCTTCTGGCTTTCCAGGGCAGTCAGCCTGTTAATCTCTGACTGGGTGACAAACTCGGAACCTGCAACACCGGCCTGAATTTGCTGCAAAACTGTTTCGTCACTCAAAAGCACACGGAACTGAGCTGGAGACATACCCAAACTGCGGACCATCATCATGAAGCGATCCTGGTCGAATTTACCGTCCTGTTGAAATTCAGGCATACGAACGATCATGGCATCCAGTTCTTTCTGACCTAAACCCATACCACCATTTTTGGCTTCCTGCAGCAGCAGACTGCGATCAATCAGAGATTGAAGAACAGACTCCCTGAGCTGTTTTTCATCAATCAGGGATGGATCAAACTGATCACCCATCTGCTGAATAAGCATTCTTCTCTGTTGCTCCAGCGACTGTGTCAACTGGGCACGGGTGATATCTTCACCGTTAACGCTAGCAACGTTAGGATTATTAGGATTCGGCGCCAGTGTTTCCAGGCCGGTAATCGCCATCATAAAAGCAATGATGCCGACAACAACAAATGTTACCCAGCTCTTTGCCTTATCCCTCATTGATTGGAGCATACTAACCTCAGGTTCCGGGCTCGCTTTAGCTTTATATTCATAGAGACACGAACCTGATGTTCGAGCCCTGTTACGATGACATCACTTACCTCTCTGTAAGCTCTTGAGAATGAGCTCTTGAGACGTAGTGTCAGGTGCTGCTGGTATGACCTTTATCCCCTGACCCGTAAAACGGAGTTTCAGAATTTCAGGCTTCACCAACAAAAAAAGCGCATCTTAAGATGCGCCTTTTCGGAAAGCAGCAAAAAATTAACAGCCTTTTTGAAAACAACTGCAGATTCTTGCCACAGTTCCTTTGTGGTTTGTTGAAGTCTCAGGACTTCATCCCAGGCGCGCTATCAGCTGTTAACCGCATCCTTGAGAGCTTTACCAGCCTTGAAGCTAGGGATCTTGGAAGCAGCAATCTCAATAGGCTCACCGGTTTGAGGGTTACGGCCAGTTCGAGCCGCACGCTCTTTAACAGCGAATGTACCAAAACCAACCAGGACGACCTGTTCACCATCTTTAAGTGCATTGGTGACAGAGTTAATCATGGCGTCCAGGGCACGACCAGCGGCAGCCTTGGGAAGGTCAGCAGATGCCGCAATTGCTTCAATCAGCTCGGACTTGTTCACTCTATTCCCCTTCTTTGTACGATGCTTTTATAGCCAAAAATAGCTATAACCAAAAATAGCTTGTTGGTACTGAAGACAGTCTGACTGCCCCAGATACCATACCTGACGGGTGCTTTGCTATGCTGCGTGATTTTAGCTGAAAACTCAAGCGATAGCGCAGGTTACCCGGTAATTTCTGCCGTTTTCTGCCTAATCTGATCGTATGTTCCAATCAAACAGTTAACAACAGCTCCCCGTTTATTACAGAACGGCCACAACGACTTCGAAATACCCTCTGACTTTCCATCTGAAAGAATTGAACAGGGCAAAAAAGCGAAACAGCATCAAACGAGTTGCAGATTGTATCCGAAACGGATAATTCTCAGGCTCCTAAAACCCACAAGAGCCTACTTAACAGCAGACGCTGTTTATACCAATGCCTTATGGGAACTGTCAACAGCGGCAACAACCGCCAATACTGCCTCTGCGCACTAACTCCAAAAAAAAGGCCAGTACTCTTGTACCAGCCTGTTGTTTTAATAGGATCAGTATGCTCAATGGGTCTTGATTAAACGTCTCCTACCAGATGCAGCCTCGGTTTCAAGATCCTTAATAGGCTCTTCATTGTCAGCAGTTGGCATATACTGCAAGGCAATCTCCAGCACTTCATCAATCCACTTCACCGGCACGATCGTAAGGTCTTCCTTGATATTCTCCGGAATCTCTTTCAGATCCCGGCGATTCTCTTCCGGAATAACGACCGTCTTGATACCACCTCGATGCGCCGCCAAAAGCTTCTCTTTCAAACCACCAATGGCCAGCACCTGCCCTCTCAGAGTAATTTCCCCGGTCATGGCAACATCGGCCTTGACTGGAATATCAGTCAGTACAGAAACCAGAGCTGTGCACATGCCGATACCGGCACTTGGACCATCCTTGGGCGTAGCTCCCTCAGGAACGTGAATGTGCAGATCATTCTTCTGGTGGAAATCCTGAGGAATTCCCAGTGAATGGGCTCTGCTACGAACGACAGTCAGGGCAGCCTGGATAGACTCCTGCATAACATCCCCAAGAGAACCCGTCTTGGTAATCTGCCCTTTCCCAGGCACCGCCATTGACTCAATAGTCAGCAGCTCACCGCCAACCTGGGTCCAGGCCAGTCCGGTTACCTGACCCACCTGATCCTGATCTTCCGCCTTACCAAAGCTGAACTTGCGAACCCCCAGGAAATATTCCAGTGATTCAGGGGTCACTGTATCGTAACGCTCTTGAGCAGAAAGTGCTTCATCCTTAACCGCCTTACGGCAAATTTTGGCAATTTCCCTTTCCAGCCCCCGGACGCCTGCTTCCCGAGTGAAGTAACGGATGACATCACGTATGGCGTCTTCCTCAAACTCCAGCTCACCAGCCTTGAGACCACTGTTCTTGATCTGCTTGGTGACGAGATAACGCTGGGCAATATTCACTTTTTCATCTTCGGTGTAACCCGGAATCCGGATCACTTCCATACGATCCAGCAGTGGTGCCGGGATATCCATGGAGTTGGAGGTACAAACAAACATGACATCAGAGAGGTCATAGTCCACTTCCAGATAGTGATCGTTGAATGAGTTGTTCTGCTCGGGATCCAGCACCTCCAACAAAGCTGAAGAAGGATCGCCTCTCATATCAGAACCCATCTTGTCAATTTCATCCAACAGGAAAAGCGGGTTACGCACTTCGGACTTGGCCATTTTCTGTATCAGCTTGCCGGGCATGGAACCAATATAGGTTCTTCTGTGGCCACGGATCTCCGCTTCATCACGAACACCACCGAGAGCCATACGAACAAACTTACGATTAGTAGCCCTGGCAATCGACTCGCCCAAAGAGGTTTTACCAACACCGGGAGGTCCCACCAGACACAGAACAGGACCTTTTATCTTGCGAACACGTTTCTGTACTGCCAGGTATTCCAGAATACGCTCCTTCACCTCTTCCAGACCATAGTGTTCTGCTTCAAGAATATCCTGAGCACGCCTCATGTCATGACGAACTTTGCTGCGCTTTTTCCAGGGTACAGCAATCATCCAGTCGATATAACCACGGACCACAGTCGCTTCAGCGGACATTGGCGACATCATCTTGAGCTTGCTGAGCTCTGCTATGGCCTTCTCTTTCGCCTCGACAGGCATACCTGCATCATCAATCTTCTGTTTCAGCTCTTCCAACTCATTAGGCGTCTCATCCATATCACCCAATTCTTTCTGGATAGCCTTCATCTGCTCATTCAGATAGTACTCACGCTGACTGCGCTCCATCTGTTTTTTGACACGGCCACGAATCTTCTTTTCAACCTGCAGAAAATCCAGCTCACCCTGCATAATACCGATCAGGTATTCCAGCCGCTCACCCAAATCTTCGACTTCAAGCACTTTCTGCTTGTCCTCAATCTTCATGGGCATGTGAGCGGCGACAGTGTCAACCAGCTTGGAGGGCACATTGATTCCTGTCAGGGACGTCAGTACATCAGAAGGCACTTTCTTGCTCAGTTGAACATACTGTTCAAACTGGGACATTAATGACCGGGTCAGAACTTCCGACTCGCGCTCACTGACTTCCTGCTCAATGAATTCCTGAACTTCCGCCGTAACATAATCATTACTTTCATCCAAACGATTGATAGTGACACGGCCCTCACCTTCAACCAAAACTTTGACGGTACCATCGGGTAACTTTAGAAGCTGTAAAATGCTGGCAAGTGTGCCCACCTGAAAAATATCGTCTACGACCGGATCATCGACCTGGGCATTTTTCTGGGCCACCAAAAGAATCTTCTTATCTTGCTCCATGGCAAGGTCAAGGGCCTGTATGGATTTCTCACGCCCGACAAAAAGCGGTATCACCATGTGCGGATACACCACCACATCCCTGAGAGGCAGCAATGGCAGCTCAAAGGGCTCTGACAGATGCAAAGTATCGTTTTTATCCATGACTCAGTCCCCTTACGGCATTTCTACTTACATGACTCCGGTATTATAATGTTCCGGAACGGCTCACAACGGGCAACATCCTGTAAACGTGCAGCACCGTTGGCTTAAGGTTTAAGATGCTTCTTTTTTGCGGAAATTACAATAGTGTTTATTGCTTCCAACTGTGGTAGATTTTCATGATTGAGAAGCTTATCTTCGCAACTTCTTTCGATCAATTCTCTATACAGCCACTGATCTGATTTTTTACAAGACTCTCTACCCACCCGGCAAGTAAAATTTATAGACCTTAGTACCACAATAACGCTGACCCAATTCGTTAATGTAACAGTTTTTGAAGTCTGTCAAGAGCAATGTATCTCTTGTATTTTTCTGTCATCCCGATCAGAGCTGGGCCTATGTAATCCAACACTGAAAAAATAAAGCAATAAGCGTTTTACCAGAATCCCGCTATTTTGGTCGGTTGTGGATTTGCTCCCGGGAAAAAGAAACCCTGCCATTTGACAGGGTTCCCGGTTCTGTAAAAATGCGAACTTATAGTCAACTGTCGTCAGATGCTGCCATCTGTGCTCCAGTGTTTTCATAAATCATCAGCGGTTCAGACTTGCCTTCAATCACGGAAGCGTCAATGACCACTTTGGAAACCGTCCTCTCTGACGGTATGTCGTACATGGAGTCCAGCAAAACACCTTCGAGAATGGACCTTAGACCACGGGCACCCGTCTTTCGTTCCATAGCTTTCTTAGCCACTGCACGCAGAGCGTCTTCACGGAAGTCGACATCGACATCTTCCATTTCGAAGAGCTTTGAATACTGCTTGGTCAGAGCATTCTTTGGTTCGGTCAGAATCTGAACCAGAGCAGCTTCATCCAGTTCTTCCAGCGTGGCAATCACTGGCAGACGACCAATAAACTCCGGAATTAGACCAAACTTAACCAGATCTTCCGGTTCAACCTCTTTAAAGATTTCACTCAGATCCTTCTTGCTATCCTTGCTCTTCACTTCCGCCGAGAAACCAATACCACCTTTATCAGTGCGGTCCCGAATCACTTTATCCAGACCGGCAAAGGCACCACCACAGATAAACAGGATATTGGAGGTATCTACCTGCAGAAACTCCTGCTGAGGATGCTTGCGACCACCTTGTGGCGGAACGGAAGCAACGGTACCTTCAATCAACTTGAGCAGGGCTTGCTGAACACCTTCACCGGATACATCACGGGTAATTGAGGGGTTGTCAGACTTTCTGGAAATCTTGTCAATTTCATCAATATAAACAATGCCCACCTGGGCCTTCTCTACATCGTAGTCACACTTCTGTAGCAGCTTCTGAATGATATTTTCAACATCTTCACCCACATAACCTGCTTCGGTCAGAGTGGTGGCATCGGCAATAGTAAAGGGCACATTTAGCAGCCTTGCCAGTGTCTCGGCCAGCAATGTCTTACCACTGCCGGTAGGCCCGAGCAGCATGATATTACTCTTGCCCAGCTCTACATCATCTTTTTTCTTATCGCCATATCGCAGGCGCTTGTAGTGGTTGTATACAGCAACCGACAACACTTTCTTAGCGCGCGGTTGACCGATCACATATTCGTCGAGAATATCCTTGATTTCCCGGGGTGTCGGCAGCTTGTCAGAGGAAGTCTCTGTTTCACTGTCCTGAATTTCTTCACGGATGATGTCGTTGCACAGATCAACACACTCATCGCAAATAAATACGGAAGGGCCGGCAATGAGCTTGCGCACCTCATGCTGACTTTTTCCGCAGAAAGAGCAGTACAGCAACTTGCCGTTATCTTCACCCTTGCCGCTAGTTTCGTCGGTCATTCGATTACCTGTTGGAGGAACAACACCTGTCATAAAAACAAGATGCAGGCATTGGGACGTATTTTCAAGTGTCAAACAGGAGAAATTACAGAAAAATGGTCTACGAGAGGTTAGTCAGACCTATTTTTCATGCCTCAGGCAGAAACTGTCATGGATTCAATTTACTCCTTCACATTGGGGCAATCTGTTACCAATACTGAGACTGCCTCCACAAAAGCACTCACTGTCCACCTTTGCCTGATTTTAATCTGTTTCTGCCAGACGGTACTCGGGAGTCTGAACAAGAATAGACAGCTCGAGGCTATTTTCGTTCAAACTCCACGCTTTTACTTGTCAGTCGGAATGCGACTACTCAGAACCTTGTCAATCAGGCCGTATTCCATTGCCTGTTCGGCACTCATAAAGTTATCACGGTCAGTATCTTTCTCAACCACTTCCATGGGCTGTCCGGTATGCTTGGCCAGCACATGATTCAAACGTTCCTTGATGGTCATGATTTCCTGGGCGTGAATAGCAATATCAGACGCCTGTCCCTGAAAACCACCCAGCGGCTGATGAATCATCACTCTGGAGTGAGGCAGTGCATAACGTTTTCCGTTAGCACCTGCCGCCAGAAGCAGTGAGCCCATGCTACAGGCCTGCCCGATACACATGGTTGAAACATCCGGTTTAATAAACTGCATGGTGTCGTAAATAGACATACCGGCAGTAACCGACCCACCCGGAGAATTGATATAGAGATGGATATCCTTGTCTGGATTCTCTGACTCAAGAAACAGTAGCTGAGCCACAACCAGATTGGCCATGTGATCCTCAACCTGACCCACCAGGAAGATAACTCTTTCCTTGAGTAGCCTTGAGTATATGTCGTAAGAACGCTCACCTCTGGCGGACTGCTCAACGACAATTGGAACCAGGCCGGAATTGGTGATTGCCACGGATTGCGTTTCGATCAGTCTGGACATGTCCTGTCTTAACTCCTTGCCAAGTCGAAGAGGAACGACCCGCATAGAGCGGGTCGCGAAACGTGTCATGGTTTAACCACTGTAGTGATACAGTGACTAACATTATCGACGCACACAAGGCGTTAATACGGCAGCGCGCGTCAAAACCTTAGACGACGCCCTGATCAGGCCAGCTGTTCTTCGGAAGCTTCGGCTTCTTCAGCAGGAGCAGCTGGCTTGATTGCATCCTGGTAGCTGCATTCGCTATCAGAAACCTTGGCTGCTTCCAGAACAGTATCTACTACCTGCTCTTCCAGAACAACATACTTCACTTCAGAGAGCTGCTCTTCGTTGCTGTAGTACCAGTCGATAACCTGCTGTGGTGTCTGGTAAGCAGAGGCCATTTCTTCAATCATGGCGCGAACGCGATCGTCATCAACCTTGATTTCGCGCTGCTTGACGATTTCACCAATCAGCAGACCCAGAGCTACACGCTTCCTGGCATCTTTTTCAAACAGTTCAGCAGGCAACTGCCTGGGATCGAAACCACCCTGAGCACCACCAAAGCGTTGAACAGCCTGTTCACGCATGCGGTCGATTTCCTGAGTTACCAGTGGCGAAGGAACCTCAATCTCGTGAGTAGTCAGCAGACCGTCCATTACCTGATTCTTAACCTTGCTCTTTATAGCCTGACGCAGTTCACGCTCCATATTCTTGCGAACTTCAGTGCGGAAAGCTTCTTCGCCACCCCCAGCTACGCCGAAACGCTCAAAGAATGCCTCATCAAGTTCTGGCAGAGTGGCAGCCTGCACCTGGTGCACTTTGCAGGCAAACTTAACGGCTTGCCCTTTCAGCTCTTCAGCGTGGTAGTCTTCCGGGAAGGTCAGTTCCAGCGTCTTCTCTTCACCGACTGAAACACCAACCAGACCGTCTTCAAAGCCCGGAATCATCTGACCAGAGCCCAGCTCCAGAGTGGCATTCTCAGCCTTGCCGCCGTCAAACTCTTCACCGTCTTTCTCTCCTGAAGCAAAGGAACCCACGTAATCAAATACGATCTGGTCACCCAGTTCAGCAGCACGCTCTACATCTTCAAAGGTTTTGCTCTGAGCACGCAGAGTTTCTACCATTTCATCGATATCAGCATCGCAAACTTCAGCGACCGGGCGCTCAACTTCAACACCTGCGAAGTCACCCACTACAATCTCCGGATAAACCTCGAAGATGGCTACGAATTCAAAATCCTTGCCTTCTTCGTCATTCTTGGGTTCAACACGGGGCGCACCTGCAGGATTCAAATTTTCCTGGGTTATCGCTTCTACAAACGCCTGTTGCATCTGCTCACCGAGCACTTCCTGACGTGCACCCAGGCCATAGCGACGCTTAACGACCTTCATAGGCACTTTGCCGGGACGGAAACCATCCAGGCGAACACGACGAGACAGATCCTGCAGTCGCTTGTTGATTTCCCCATCGATCTTGTCGGCTGGGATTGTAATTGTCAGGCGACGCTCCAGACCGGAAGTCGTTTCTACGGAGACTTGCATTTGCGTTCCTCAATAAAACCTGAGTTGCAGTACGTATGGAACAAGGGCGCATAGACTAGCAAAAGTACTTATAGGTTGCACCCCGGATCATACAAACAGACCCCTGCCCCTCTCACGCCTCACCAGCGAGCTGGGACTGCGGACTAGTTGCAGAGAGAATGCCCGGCACAAACAGGCTATTTCTCCAATACAAAAACGGGGATAAGCAAGCTTATCCCCGTATCGTTCACTGGTGCGGATGGAGAGACTCGAACTCTCACGCCTCACGGCACTGGAACCTAAATCCAGCGTGTCTACCAATTCCACCACATCCGCTTACAGCACTTTACTGATGCTGCTTAACTCTTGACAAACCAAATATCGGGCTTAAACCCTTTTTTCATACTGGGGTGGACGATGGGGTTCGAACCCACGACCACCGGAATCACAATCCGGGGCTCTACCAACTGAGCTACGCCCACCAGCAATAACCGACTCTTCGAGACAGTTAATTATGGCGCGCCCGGCAGGATTCGAACCTGCGACCATCCGCTTAGAAGGCGGATGCTCTATCCAGCTGAGCTACGGGCGCATCATAAGTCATCACTCGTCTAAACATTAAGAACATTTTAACCAGTGATTAATCTGGTCGGGGTAGAGAGATTCGAACTCCCGACATCCTGCTCCCAAAGCAGGCGCGCTACCAGACTGCGCTATACCCCGAGTTATGGATAACTTTCTGTTAATCCAATGTGCTGATCGTTGCAGCGCGGCGAATATTACCCAGAAGAGAGTGTCTCGTCAACGTCGATTTAATTCAATCATCTGAGCCATCAACGAGTCGCCGGACTTGAGCTCCGCCTTGCTTCCAACGGCAAACAATCTAACACAGGAGTACCAGACTGACCAGACTCGAAACGTTCATTTTTTGAGCCGAAAACAATCACCCGGGTCACTCGGCACTCCAGGAGAACTCCATCTAATAGCTATAGGTATCTTCGACCTATTCAATTCATGAACAATAAAGAACTTCCATGATAAAATGGGCAACTCGTCCGCTTAACAGGCATCCACCAAGAACCATGACCGCTAGAATCATTGACGGCAAGGCCATTGCCGAAAAACTGAAAGATTCCATTGCTGAACGCGTCAAACAACGGATTGTACAGGGACTCAGGGTACCGGGTCTTGCTGTCGTTCTGCTGGGTGACGACCCTGCCTCCCAGGTGTACGTAGGCAAAAAAAGAAGTGACTGTGAACGTGTTGGCTTTCACTCTGTTTCTCATGACCTGCCTGCTTCTACCAGCGAAGCAGACCTTTTGGGCCTTATTGACCAGCTGAATGAGGACCCGGCCATTGATGGCATCCTGGTTCAGCTGCCACTGCCAGAGCACATCAACTGCGACCCTGTATTAGAACGCATTCGTCCTGACAAAGACGTAGATGGTTTCCACCCTTATAATATTGGCCGTCTGGTTCAACGCATCCCAATGCTGCGCCCCTGCACACCAAAAGGTGTTATGACCCTGCTAGAGAGTACCGGTGAAGCCATTCGCGGCAAAAATGCAGTGATCGTTGGCGCATCCAACATCGTTGGCCGCCCCATGACCATGGAATTACTGTTGGCAGGCTGCACAACAACAACAGCTCATCGCTTTACCCACGACCTCAAAGAGGTTGTAGGCGGAGCCGAGATTCTGGTGGTTGCCGTTGGCAAACCAGGACTGGTCAAAGGTGAATGGGTTAAAGAAGGTGCAATAGTCATCGACATCGGCATTAACCGTATGGACGACGGTCGACTGGTAGGTGATATCGAGTTCGAAACGGCACAGCAGAGAGCCAGTTGGATCACGCCTGTACCAGGCGGTGTGGGCCCGATGACCGTGGCCACTCTGCTGGAAAACACACTTTACGCAGCGGAACACCTTCACGACTGACCGCGCAACGTTTGAAAAGCTCCGTTAAACAGGCCGGAGCTTCTTTACTCTGTATCAATGTCCTTATTTCGCACTTCACTTTTAACTCGCATCAGGCATCCAAACCAGATGTGTATAGTGAAAGGCTATGATCTTTTGTCAGGAGAAACAATTTGGCTAAGCGCTTGAGTTCTTTCTTTGCTCTGAACCTTTCTACAATACTTGTCGGAAAGTCCAGGCTTTTGAAAGGAAGCCCGTACAGACTCATATCCTTAGTATCTACAACTACGGACATTGGACGATCTAGGGTGTCACCGACAAACAACTGTTTTATGGGAATACCTTTTGAAGATACAAAATCGATCAAGCTCAAAAAACCGTTTTCCATACCTAAATATTGATACCAGCCACCGACAATATGACACTCGAGGCTTCTCATTTGTTGTTGATCACAAAACTTGTAAATATCTGACAGCTTTTCATATGAAAAATCAGCAGCCCCAAAATGACCAAGTAGCAGTTTACTTTGAGACCCGTCAAAAAGAGCAAGACAAATGCAGGGAGCGAGAGCCGTGGTAAATATATATCGTGGCGAACCATCTGTGAACCCCAATTCATCCATATTGACTCTTAACATAGAGGTATCAGCATCCCTTAATGCCCGGGGATTATAAAAAGGGGTAAAAGGCTTCGTTTCAAGTAGCACTTCCTGACCATACAAAGTATGAACGTAGGCCTCAGGAGCAACCTTGAGCTCTACAGTTAATTGTTTCTCCTTATAGCCTTTCCGAGCAATAGGAATCAGCCTTTCCGCTCTGATTATATCAGGGATATCTGTACCTTCGAACGCATTTCCGATTAAAGCGTGATATTCACCATCTTTAAAATAGTTGTCCTGATTCACATTATTTCTTTTAGTCAAATCAAAAATAAGCCTATCTTTATTCATGCTAACAGTAATTCCTTTTTTTCCTGAAACAATATCGTGAATCTTTTTGAATAGATGACTTCTACGATCATCATCAGCAGAGTACTTTCTTAAACTGACAGGTGTTTGTTGATAACCCCTCATCCCCTGATCGCCATGGGAGATTACAGGCTCGACACTCGCAACAGAATACCCCTGATGTGTTACCTGTTCTTTTAACTGGTTATTTGAAGTGTGTTTTATAGAAGTAAAAACAAGGTCTGCATCCAGGCCTACTTTTGGGTCCATAATACAATTCCTTAAACTACTCAGCTACTTGATTTCGGCAGTCGTTCACGCTCATTACGAACAACTTTGCAACAATGTCTGACATAGTTACACCTCCAGTTTTTTATCCTTAGCGTGCCACTAAGGGTGCCCTTTTGACTTGTTTCAGTTTCAATTCACTTCAGGAATCCAAACCAGCTGTCAATAATGAAAGACTGTGTTTTTTTGTTATGAGACGCATCGTTGCCATATGCCTGAACTTTTCCTTTGTTGAATCCATTTCATAGTGGCTTACTGGAAAATCAAGTTCACAAAAAGGAAGCTTATACAAGCTCATGTCTCTGGTATCTATGACTATAGATTTTGGGCGATCTTTGGTATCTCCTACAAACATCTGGTTTATGGGTATGTCTTTTGAAGATATATAATCTATCAAAGTTAAAAAACCGTTTTTCTGACCTAGATAATTATATTGACCGCCTACAATGTGACACTCAAGGCTTTTCATTTTTTGCTCATCACAAAAATCAAAGATCTCTGATAGATTTTTGGGTGAAATACTTGTTCCACCAAAGTGACAAAGTACCACTTTATTTTGAGATTTATCAAAAAAAGCGATACAAATGCAGGGGTAAAGACCTGTAGTAAAAATGTATCGTGGTGAGCCATCGCTAAACCCCACTTCAAACGCATCTACCCTCAGCATCGAAGTATTAACGTCATTTAAAGCTTGAGAATTATAAAAAGGTGCAATTGGTAGTGTTTTAAGAGTCGTCTCTTCTCCATATAGAGTATGGACATAGGCAGTAGGAAAATGCTTAAACTCTAAAAGCATTTGATTTTCACTATCACCTTTCTGAACAACAGGAATTAGTCTTTCAGATCTAATTAAATCAGGGATATCTGTGCCATCAAATAGATGTCCTAATTTAGCATGACACCCTAAGCATGTAAAAAAGCCACCCTGATCATCAATGATTTTTTCAGTTAAATCAAAAGCAAGCCTTCCTTTATTGACGACAACAGGGATTCCGGTTTTTTCTAAAAAAACATCTTGTATGTGTTTAAAGACTTGTTTCCCAGGATGATCATAAGCGGTGTATTTTCTTAAACTGATAGGAGTTTGCTGACAGGCACTCATCCCATAGGAACCAGACGAAACCAGAGGCATAACACTCAAAACAGTATGCCCCTTATTATTTCCCTGCTCTTTAATTTGGTTGTTTGAAGTGTGATCTATGGAAGCAAACACACAGCTTTCATGCAAGCCTGTTCTTGGGTCCATATATAATTCCTCAATCTTAAATCACTCAGTTATTTTAGAGACTTTATTTCGAGAATCGTTCACTTTTATTACTAACAACATTGCAAGAAAGGCCGACAATATCCTCCAGTCTTTGAACATACTGTGTCACGAAGGCTGCCCTTTCCACTCGTTTCAGTTTAAATCAGGCATCCAGACCAGCCGTTAATAATGAAAGGCTATGATTCTTCGTTATGAGAGGCATCTTTGCTATACGCCTAAGTTTCTTTTTCGATACATACATGTCTTGGCTGCTTGCAGGAAAAGCAAGATCACTAAAAGGAAGCCCATACAAACTCATATCCCTGGTGTCTATAACTACCGA
Organism: Endozoicomonas sp. ALD068; assembly: GCF_049310145.1. NCBI lineage: Bacteria > Pseudomonadati > Pseudomonadota > Gammaproteobacteria > Oceanospirillales > Endozoicomonadaceae > Endozoicomonas > Endozoicomonas sp. ALD068. The sequence continues at coordinate 1,605,912 of NZ_JBLYNU010000004.1, read as the reverse complement.
TTTTGGACGGTCTTTACTATCACCAACAAACATCTGTTTTATGGGAACACCTTTTGCGGATATAAAGTCAATTAAATCTAAAAAACCGTATTTCTGACCTAGAAACTCACATTCTCCACCAACAATATGGCATTCAAGGCTTTTCATTTTCTGCTGATCGCAAAAATCAAAAATTTCTGATAGTTTTTCAGATAAAAAATCTGTACCAGCAAAGTGACAAAGTAGCACCTTATTTAGAGATTTATCAAAAAAAGCAACACAAATGCAGGGGCAAATGCCTGTAGTAAAAATGTATCGTGGCGAGCCATCTATGAACCCCACATCAAACATATCCAGCCTTAACATAGAACTATCAACATCGTTTAATGCTTCAGGATTATAAAAGGGCATAATAGATAGTGTTTTAAGTGGCGTCTCTTCTCCATAAAGAGTATGCACGTAGGCCCCAGGAAAACACTTAAACTCTAAAATGAATTGACTTTTACTATCACCTTTCAGAACAATAGGAATTAGCCTTTCAGCTCTGATTAAATCAGGGATATCCGTACCATTGAAGGCACTTGTGATTAAATAATGATATTCACCAAATTCTAAAAGCCGATCCTGTTCTTCATTGATTTTTTTAGTTAAATCATAAACAAGCCTGTCTTTATTGATTCCAACAGTGATTCCATATTTTTTTGAAATAACATCTTGAATATGTTTAAAGACATGACTTAAAGGATGATCATAAGCGGTGTATTTTCTTAACCTGATGGAGGTTTGCTGACAGGCACTCACCCCTGGTAAATCAGAGCCGACTACAGGCTCCACACTGACTAGGGTATGACCCTGATACGTTACCGGCTCTTTTGCCTGGTTATTTGGACAATTATTTGTAGCAGCAAAGGAGCCACTAGCCTCCATATTTATGTTTGAGTACAATGTAGAACCCTCTAACTCTTACATCTCAGACTATTTTAGAGTCTCAGTTTTGATATTTGTTCAATATTCTTACTAACATCTTCGCAAGAAATCCTGACAAAAACATTCAGATTCTTTATCAGATATGCCGTTTAACCCCGTGTTCTGAAGACTGTCACAAAACTACAACAACTCGTTCCCACGCTACGAGCTACAGAGCCAAAAAGCATGGGAACAAGCTGAAAAGCCAATAGTTTCAAAGACCATAACGATCCATTACTTCGCGCTTAAGATCATTTCGTTTTATTTTTTCAAGAACAAGCAGTAAGTCTTTAAAGGTAAGTCCAACTTTCCTTTTTTTCCATCGTTCCAGCATTTCCATTGCCTTTCCATCATCTTCATCGATATCATCATCAATACTCCTTAGGTTGTGATTACTAAAAACACCCGTTTGTCTGGCAAAATTCTTCCAATCTTTGCCTAGTTTAAGACCAATATTCAGCAATTCTCCCAGTGGTAAAGGAGCTTTCATAATTACCGCCTGTGGAGTGCCTGTTTTAAATGGATGATACCGCGGATGTTTCGATACATACTCAGCGGCTTGTGTTAACGGAAAAAATTCGTGATTAACTTCCCAAGACAATAGATCAGATAATTCTTTGGGTACCATACCAAAGATCAAAAACATACTACGAATGAATTCGTCTCTTTCTTCTGGCTCACTAAGCTCCAATGCCTCAACAAGCTTTTCTCTGGCTTTAAGGGTAAAATCTATCAAAAGCTCAAGTTCTTTACTGGGTAGCTCTTCAGCCAAAAGACTATGTTCAGGAAATATAGCACTTAAACGATACGATAACATTGATCTTATAAGAACTAAAGCAGTAAACATACCCCTAACATCTTCACATTTTGATGATCCATCGCCAGAAACATTTAATGCTAGTCCCTGAAGTGTTTGATGATCAGGCATTTCAAGCAAATTATTTTTGTTAGATGGAGTAATAAAAGAATATTGACCTTGGCTCGGATAGCCCCACATAATAATGTCAAACCCTCGGCCATCAATAACCGGAAAACCAAAAATATACTTAGCATAAACATCTCTGGCTAATTTATTTAACATTTCTATTGTTTTAAATCCCGACGGAACAGTTTCTTCTTGTAGTAGACGCCCCGTCTTTTTAAAAAGCTGATAAATAGAATTAATTAGCACCACTTTCTTTTCGCGAACTAACCCTGAATAAAAAACTTGGTCTGAGTCATCAGATATCAAAAGATTATTATCCACCAGGCTGTTCAGCAATTCGTTTTTGAATCGCACCAGCGCAACTTCGTCTATATATACATTTCTATATAATGCAAGCGCTATAATAATTCTCGTCACCTCGAGATGCTCTTCGACTCCCTGCGATGTTGCCAACTCACCAACATCTGAAATAAGATCATAAAGTGACAAGTTGTTCTTTACAAAACGAATCCATTTCGAATGAAAATCACTAAGAGTTTTTTTGTCTGAAAAAAAACTATGAGTTAAAAGGTTATAAATTTCTGGGAAAATATAGTGATCATTAGTGTGAAAAAGATTTGCTCTGCGCCTTTCATTTAATTTCAAATTTTTGAACCATTGGAATACCTCGAGTGCTGAAGTATCAGCATCTTTTGTTCCTGACACCGGTATTTCTCTATCTTGTCTAGTGGCAAGAGGCTGTTCTTCAGTCGCCTCCTGTTCTACCACTTTGATTCCTGACGCTCGTATTTTCCTAACTCTTCCTACTAAAGGAAGCCGTTTTTTAGCCGGTTCCTGCTCAAGTACACAAGACTCACGATCCAGACATTCTTTACATTTATTGAAAGCTAATACCGGTTTATTACAATTTTGGCATAACCCATTGTTTGAAGATCCACCTGACCCATCGTCGCCCCCACTCCCATTTCCACCTCGGCTACCTTGACTTTCACGACCATTGTCTTGTTTAAACCGGGTATTGGCAGGTGGGGTTTCACTAAGGTCGGCCATTTGTTTTTCAGCCTCACTGCTTCCCCCGGAGCGGCTGATCCCGGTGGGGACATGGCCCGGAAAAACGGTCACGCTGCGTAATTGTTTGGGACTTAAAATAAACTCGTGCTGTGCATAACGACGATAGTCTTCCGTTTGTAACGGCTGTGCCGGTTGACTGCTCAGGAAATGCTCAAATGCAACTTCCGGATTATCGGGATTTTTGGACAATGCCAGAAAAAGCCCTGAACTCCTTTCAAGATTTGCACCCCTTATCTTATTCCAAAGTTCCTGCGAAATAATTATCACCTGCTCATTCCAACCACGTTTGATTTTGAGCACAATCCGGGTATCCCAAATTTGTTTTTTTACGGTCTGCCCGCCGGCGACAGGCACCAGGATCATTCTACTGACCGGCTGACTCGTTAATTCAAAAGAGTAAAGGGGAGCCATCCCATTTCCTGGCTTTTTCTTGAATAAATCACCTAAATCATCGCCACCACCAAAACCGCCACCACCAGAGCTTATGTAAGGCTCGCTGTTATCCGCAGTCTCAGAGGTTCCGGGTATTGCAAAAGGCCCACTGAAACGGCTGCTGCCATCAGGCTTACCAGGCCCATTTTGTACAGGTTGTTTATTACGGTAAAAAATATCGACAAATGATGCTTTTTTGCTATCAGATGCGTTGCTGCCCGATGACGACTTTAAAGCAGCGTTTTCTGAAAGAATACCGCTACATTCCGGTTCAATAACCCATCCATTACCATTGTCTTCGATGGCCAGAACCAAAGACTGATTACCTGCCGGTAAACGCCATCTGGCCGAGTACTCATGCTGCCGGAAACCACTGTCTTGTGCCGATTCGACCCGTCTCATTCTCCCATTTTGTATATCCATCATACCCTGACCCGTTAGAGGTTTTTTAATGACAGGAGGGGAGGGAAAATTTCCTGTCGATAATGCAGGAGGCGTCCTGAAACAAAAATTAAACAGGTCACCCGGTTGGCTATCGAGGATGATGTAAAGCTGATTTTTCTCCAGTTCAGAAACTGTTTTACCGCTCTCTTCAAGCGTCTTGCGATCATAAGTAAGAAGGAGGGGCGGATTGCTCCCTATAAACGACAGTTTGTTAATCTCTCCTGATGCCTCACCCCACTTCTCAGTGTCTTTGGGAGAACTCCCCCAATCTGGCCAAGTCAACAGGCTGGTATAAGCAGAACTGTGACCTGCAAGTGGCAAAATAAAAGACAGAATGAACAACAGAAACAAGCGAGTCATAGCGAAAATCCTTGCCGTTTTCATAATGAGTTTTGCCTACAAATTTTATTGAGGAGGGATAACAATAGACCCTAAATTTGAAGTTGTTTTATCTATTCCCATCTTTTCTGATATTTCTCGAAAAAACCTTTAAAATTAGCAGCCAAACTACTATTAAACGTCGCCATCACTTTGCCCCTAAACTAACAAAATCAATGTTGTTGCTTGACAGCTCAGGCAGTACCTGAATCAGTCAAATCAGGCTGCTGCGGGTTCGAGTAATGGGATCTCCTGCTACAGCAGTAAAAATCGGAAGCAGGAGAAGATTATTATATCCGGTCGATTAGCCAAATACAGGGATAGCCATTTTAGTTCTCTTGGGGAGCCAGCCGGATAAAAAGTCAACAATTTCACAAATGATAACGATCTACTACCTCGGTTATAAGATCAAATCGTCCGATTAGTGCAAAAACATCCAGCAAGTCATTGAAGGTAATCCGAAATTTCATGCTTTTCCATTTTTCCATCATTGCCCCTGCCTTATCATCAAACCCAACGTTAGCTTTATCAATCTCTATTATATGTTTTTCATTAAGAACACCGGTATTTCTGGCAAATTTTTGCCAATCAATATCTATTTTAAAACCAATATTCAAGAGTTCCTCTTGGCTACGGTAGAGTCCAAAGTTACAGACTGTGGTGTGCTTTTTTTGACAAATGAGGAACAATCGATATCGAGTCTGGAACACACATCCAGGATTTCCGCTGTATCAGAATTCAAGGTTAGAGGCTGTAGCGCGCTTATTTCTGATTCATGATCCTGTGGATATGCGTCTGCATGTGCAGCGGCTTGCGTTAACGGAACAGGTTCGGGATCCAATGATTCATCTAACAGCTCATCCGATAGCTTCTCAGGAACCATACCAAAGATCATAAACATACTACGTATAAATTTGTCTTTTTTTTCTGATCCAGCCTGTTCCAGAACCTTAACAAGCGCTTCATGGGCTTTAATGCTAAAAGCGCTTAAAAGCTCAAGTTGCTCACTGGGTAAATCTTTCGTAAAACTGGCATATTCAGGGAACATATCATTTAAACGTTGTCCGTGCATTGATCCTATAAGAACAAAGGCGGTAATCATAGCTTCAACAGCACCAAAATCCAAATATTCATTGGCAGTAACTCCTAATGCCAGCATATGAAGTGATTGACTAATGATTCCACTTATAAAATCTTTGTTATATGGAGTAATAAAAGAATATTCACCACTACTCCCACAGCCCCACATAAGAATTCCTGGTGTGTCCTCATATTCCATTTCCAGATCCGGAAGACCAAAACCATACTTAGCATAAACATCTCTGGCAAATTTATTTAACATTGATATTGTTGTAAATCTCGATGGAAATCTTTCACTCTGTAGAGGTCGACTCGTTTTTTCAAATATCTGATAAATATTATTAATTAACTCTGCTTTTTCCTGGCGACCTAATCCTGGATAAAAAACTTTACCTGGGTCATCAGAAGCGAAAAAATCATTTCTCGTTAAGTAGTTCAGCAATTCGTTTCTGAATTGTTTCAAACCGATTTCGTTCTCAAAGTCATCCCTGTAAACAGCAAGTGCTTTAACAATTTTTGCCACTTCAACATAATCTTCAATTCCCTGAGATTTTGCCAATTCCCCCACATCTGAAATAAGGTGATAAAGAGATAGACTGCCATTTAAAAACTCAACCCATTTCGAATGAAATTTACGTAGCGTATTTTTATCTGACATAAAACTTTGAGTTAAAAGTCTATAAAGCTCTGGGAACTTATAGTAATCATTAATGCGAAAACAATCTTCTCTCTGACTTTCATTTGATTCCAACATTTTGAACCATTCAAATACCTGGATTGCTGAAGTATCAGCATCTTTTGTTCCTGATACAGGTACTTCCCTATTTTGACTTATTGCAGGAAGCAGTTCTCCAGTCGATACCAGCTCAACAACACTGGCTCCTGACACAGGCTTTCCCTCATATTGTCTTATTGCAGGAAGCAGTTCTTCAATCGGATCCTGCTCAAGTACACTGGATTCACGATCCAGACATTCTTTGCATTTATCGAAAGCCAGTACCGGTTTATTACAATTTTGGCATAACCCACTGTCTGGTGATCCATCTGACCCATCGTCTCCTCCACTCCCACTTCCACCTCTGCTGCCTTGATCTTGATGACCATCGCCACTTTGAAACTGCGTATTGGTAGGCGGAGTCCTATTAACGTCACCCTTTTGATTTTCAGCCTGACTGGTTCCGGTTCCTCCAGAATGGCCTATCCCTGTAGGAACAGTACCCGGAAAAACGGTCACGCTGCGTAATTGTTTGGGACTTAAAATGAACTCTTGCTGTGCATAACGACGATAGTCTTCTGCCTGCAAAGGCTGTGCTGGGTGACTGCTCAGGTAATGATAAAATGCAGCTTCAGGATTATCAGGATTTCTGGACAACGCCAGAAAAAGCCCTGAACTCCTTTCAAGATTTGCCCCCCTTATCTTATTCCAAAGTTCCTGCGAAATAATGATCGCCTGCTCATTCCAACCCTGCTTGATTTTGAGCACAATCCGGTTATCCCAAATCTGTTTTTTTGCGGTCTGGCCGACTGCGCCAGGAACAGGCATCAGGATCATTCTACTGAATGGCTCACTCGTTACTTCGAAAGAGTAAAGAGGAGCCATCCCATTTCCTGGCTTTTTCTTGAATAAATCGTCTAAATTATCGCCACCACCAAAACTACCACCGCCAGAGCTTATGTATGGCTCGCTGTTATCAGCAGTATCAGAGGCTCCGGGTATCGCAAAAGGCCCACTGAAACGGCTGCTGCCTTCAGGAATATCAGGCCCATGTTTTACAGCCTGTTTATTAAGGTAAAAAATATCGACAAATGATGCTTTTTTGCTATCGAATGTGCTGCTGCCCGATGACGACTTAAAAGCAGCGCTTTCTGAAAAAATACCGCTACATTCCGGTTCTATAACCCACCCATTATCATTGTCTTCAATGGCCAGAACCAAAGACTGATTACCTGCCGGTAAACGCCATCTGGCCGAGTACTCATGCTGCCGGAAACCACTGTCTGGTGCCGATTCGACCCGTCTCATTCTTCCATTTTGTATATCCGTCATACCCTGATGAGATACAGTCTTCTTAATTACAGGAGGGGAGGGAAAATTTCCAGTCGAAGATGCGGGGGGCGTCCTGAAACAAAAATTAAACAGGTCGCCCGGTTGGCTATCGAGGATAATATAAAGCTGATTGTTCTCCAGTTCAGAAACTGTTTGACCGCTCTCTTCAAGCATCTTGCGATGATAAGTAAGAAGAAGGGGCGGATTGCTCCCGATAAACGACAGTTTGTTAATTATCCCTGATACCTCGCCCCGCTTCACAATGTCTTTGGAAGAACTCCCCCAATCTGGCCAGCGCACCAGGTTACTATAAGCAAAACTGTGACCAGCAAATGGTAAAATGACAGACAGGATGAATAAAAGAAACAGGCGTGTCATAGCGAGAAGCCTTGCCGTTTTCATAATTGGGTTTGCCTACAAATTTTATTAAGCAGGGATAACAATAGACCTTAAATTTGAAGTTGTTTTATTTTTTCTCACCTGTTCTGATATCTATCGAAAAAACCTTTAAAATTCGCAGCCAAGTTACTATAAACGTCGCATCACTCTTCTGTCACTATGTTGACAACTCTGTCGGCCCCGGAAAAAGACGTGAATGTGGAACACCTGTTGCCAATGAAGATCAAACCAGAATTTTTAATAAACCCCACCCAAGCCTTGCGGGGTAGGTGTTGTTGGTTGAGCGCTCAGGCAGTAGCTGAATCAGTTAAAATAGGCTGCTACGAGTTCGAGTAATGGGATTTCCTGATAAAGCGGTAAAAATCGGAAGCAGGAAAAGATTATTATATCAAGTCGATTAGTCAAATATAGGGATACCCATTTTACTTCTCTCAGGAACCAGGTATAAAGTCTATAGTGTTAAAGATGATAACGATCTATTAGTTCGGTTATAAGATCATATCGTTCGATTTCTGCAAGAACATCCAGTAAGTCATTGAAGGTAATCCAGCCTTTCATTCGTTTCCATTTTTCCATCATTGCCTTTACTTTATCATCAAATCTAGCGTTATCAACATTAATACTTCTTAGTTGATCGTCACTGAGAACACCCGTATTTTTTGCAAATTTTTGCCAATCGATGTCAAGTTTAGAACCAATATTCAGGAGTTCCTGTTCTGCTACAATAAAGAAATTTAATTAACGCTACTTTCTTTTGTCGATCCAGCCCTGAATAAAAAACTTGTTCTTAGTCATCAGAGGCAATAATATTATTACTCGTTAGGCAGTTCAGCAAGTCGTTTCCGAATTTATTAAAACTAGTTTCGTTCTCAAACTCATCCCTATAAAAAGCAAGTACTTTAACTGCCCTTGTTACCTCAACATAATCTTCAATTCCCTTTAATTTTGCCAATCTACCGACTTCTGAAATAAGCTCGTAAATCGACATACTGTAATTTAAGAACCTAGCCCAATGCGAATGAAACTTACTAAGCGTATTTTTATCTGACATAAAACTTTGAGTTAAAAGATTATAAAGTTGTGGAAGTTTATAGCAATCATTTTCGTGAAAGCAATTTCCTCTCTGCCTATCCTTTAATTTTAAAGTTCTGAACCATTGAAATACATGGATTGCTGATGTGTCAGCATTTTTTGTTCCTGATACAGCTGTTTTTCTATCTTGTCTTATTACAGAAGGCAGTTCTTTAGTCAGTTCCTGCTCAGCTACACTGGGTTCACGATCCAGACATTCTTTGCAGTTATTGAAAGCTGGTACCGGTTTTTTACAAACTTGACATAACCCACTGTTTGGTGATCCACCTGAACCATCGTCTCCCCCACTCCCTCCACCATCACGGCTGCCCCGATTTTGACGACCATAGTCTTTTTTAAATTGGGTGTCGGCGGGTGGGGTTTCACTAAGGTTTGTCATTTGCTTTTGAGCCTGACTGCTTCCCCCGGAGTGGCTCGTCCCGTTGGGAACGAAGCCTGGGAAAAAAGACACACTAAGTAATTGTTTAGGACTTAAAATGAATTCTTGTTTTGCATAATGAGGATAGTCTTCTGCTTGTAAAGGTTGTGCCGGGTTACTGCTCAGGTACTGTTCAAATGCAGCTTCCGGATTATCGGGATTTCTGGACAATGTCAGAAAAAGTCCTGAACTCCATTTGATATGGGTGGCACTGTGACCGGCATTTATTCTCACCTATTCTGATATTTCTCAGAAACACTATTGAATTGCACAGTCGGGCTACTATAAACGACCGCGTCACTCTGTCCCAAAACTGCCAAAATCAATGGGCATGAGCCTTATGCCTCGCTGTAGCATGGGTAGCTCCGTTCATTGCAGGCAGAGCCAACAATTCATGACCACGTCCATGGGACGTGGTTTTTCGCGGTGCACTAAATTTTATGAAACACCTCAGAAACAGATCACATGGTTACATGAAAATACCAAAATTGGCTGTCCCGACTGTTGATGCCCACTGTTGTTTTACCGCTGCCATAAAATGCTCCAAAATCACTGAATTGAGACGACTTTCGATAAAAAAGTTAATGATTTCAAAGAGCATAAAGTTCCATTATATCGTCTACAAGATCATCTCGTCCGATGTTTTCAAGAACAATCAGTAAATCTACAAAGGTAATTCGGACTTTCAATTGTTGCCATAGTTCTAGCATTGCCATTGCCTTATCTTCAACTCTCTCGTTATCAGCATCAATCTTTCTTACATCAGCATTACTAAGGAAAGAGCTTTTGGCAAAATTTTCCCAATCTTCGTCCAGCTTAAATCCAATATTCTGGAGTACCCCTTGTGGTAAAGCAAAGTCCAAACTTACAGACTGCGGTATTCTTATTTTTGATGACAGATGCTGAGGATGTGCTACTGCGTGAGAAGCAACTTGCGATAATGGATAAAGTTCGGAATCCGATTCTTTAGACAATTCATCAGATAGTTCTTTTGGAACCATACCAAAGATCAAAAGCATACTACGTATGAATTCATCTTTTTTTTCTTCCCCACTAAGTTTTAGCACTTCAAAAAGCTGCTCTCTGGCTTTAGAAGTAAAAGTCCTTAAAAAATCAAGTTGCTTATAGGGAATACCTTTTATTAAAAGAGCATGCTCCGGAAAAACTTTTGTCAAACGTTCTGAAAACATTGATTTTACAATAGCCAAAGCCGTAAACATAGTGCTAACTTCTTCAGCATTTGATGATCCATCAGCAGAAACAAACAATGCCAGATTTTGAAGTGATTGATGACTGTTAACCTCAAGAAAATTATCCCTGTTGTTTGGAGTTAGAAAAGAATATTGATTGTGATTTGCATAACCCCACATAATAACGTCGAATAAACCGTCATCATCAACATCCGGAAGACCAAAAAAAAACTCAGCATAAATCTCTCTGGCAAAGCTATTTAACATTACCATTACTTCATATCCCAATGGTACAGTTTCTTCTTTTACCAAGGGAACAGTCAATTTAAATAACTGATAAATAAAATTAATCAATTCTGCTTTCTTATGGCAATGCAATCTTGAATAAGAAATTTGATCCGATTCATCAGATACCAAAAGATTATTGCTCGCTAGATAGTTTATCAATTTGCTTCTGAATAGTGTTAAAGAAATTTCGTTCTCATATACCTCCCTTTTTAATGCGAGCGCTTGTATAATTCTCATCACCTCAACATAATCATCGACTCCCTGGGATTTAGCCAATTCACCGACTTCTGAAATAAGGGAGTAAAGTGCCAGATTTCCTTTTGTAAATTCAACCCATTTTGAATGAAATTTACTTAGATTATTCTTGTCTAAATAAAAGCGATGAGATAAAAGCTTATAAAGCTCTGGTAGATTATAGTAGTCATTATGGTGAAAATAATGTATTGCCTCCTTTTCATTTGATCTCAAAGTTTGAAACCACTGAAATACATCAATTGCTAAAGCATTAAAATCTTTTGCTTCAGACAGTGGCATTTCGCTATTTTGATCTGTTGAAGAGGAGAGCTCTTTATTAGCTACCTGCTCAAATAAATTAGATTCACGATTCAGGCATTCACGGCATTTATTGAAGGCAACAACAGGCTTATTGCAATTTTTGCATAGTCCACTGATTGGTGATCTACCGGATCCATCATCTCCCCCACTCCCTCTTCTACCTTGGCTTCCTTGATGGTGCCGATCATCGTCTCTTTGAGATTGGCTATAGCCGGGAGGTTTCGCGCCAAGGTCTGCCATCTCCTTTTCAACCTGACCGGTTCCTCCAGAGCAACCGATCCCAGTGGGGCAATGGCCCGGAAAAACAGACACACTAAGTAATTGTTTGGGACTTAAAATAAAATCTTGCTGCGTATAGCGACGATAGTCTTCTGCCTGTAAGGGTTGTGCCGGGTTACTGCTCAGGTAGTGATCGAATGCAACTTCCGGATTATCGGGATTTCTGGACAATGCCAGAAAAAGTCCCGTACTCCTTTCAAAATTTGCACCCTTTATTTTACGCCAGAGTTCCTGCGAAATAATAATCGCCTGCTCATTCCAACCCTGTTTGATTTTGAGAAGAATCCGGGTATCCCAAATCTGTTTTTTTACGGTTTCGCCATCAGCGTCAGGGACAGGTACAAGGATTATTCTGCTGACCAGGTCACTCATCCATTCAAAAGAGTAAAGAGGCGTTAACCCATTTCCCGGCCTTTTCTTGAATAAATCGTCTAAATCATCACCACCAAAACCGCCACCACCAGACCTTGTGAATGATTCGCTGTTATCGATAGTATCAGGTGCTGCAGATATTGCTAAAGGCCCACTGGTACGGCTATTGTCGTCAGAACTGACAGGCTCATTTCTTACAGCCTGTTTATTACGATAAAAAATATCAACAAATGATGCTTTTTTGCCATCGAAAGTATTGCTTCTCAAAGGCGACGGAGAACGGGTGAGTTCTGAAAGAATACCACTACATTCCGGTTCTATAAGCCATTCATTACCATTATTTTCAACGGCCAGAACCAGCGAGTGATTACCTGCGGGCAAACGCCATCGGGCCGTGTACTCATACTGCCAGCGACCAGTACCTGGTGTCGATGCCAACAGTCTCAATCTCACGTCTTGTATATCGGGCAAACCCTTATCCGTTAAAGACTTTGTAATTACCGGAGGAGAAGGAATATTCTCCGACGAGAATACTGGAGGTGTCCTGAAACAAAAAACAAACCAGTCATTTGGTAGGCCATTCAAAATGATATAAAGCTGATTATTATCCAGTTCAGAAATTGTTTTATCGATCTCGACATTTGACTTGCTATCATAAGTGAGATGAAGCGGCGGACTGTGCCCTATAAACGACAGTTTGCTAATCCCCTCCAATGTCTCACTCCTTTTTTCAATGGCTTTGGAGGAACTCATCCAAGCTGTCCAGCTCAACAGGTTGGAAAAAGCAGCACTGTGACCAACAAGAGGAAAAGTCACAGCCAGAATGAATAACATAAACAAGCGAATCATAGTCAGAAGTTTTACTGTTTTCATGATTGGATTTGCCTAAAGATCTTATCAACGAGGCATAACAATAGACCTTAAATTTGAAAATGCTTTATTTATTCCCATCTATTCAGTGCCTGTCTGAAAAACTTGATGTGGCAAGGATTTTCCGGACATTTTTTTACCCTGCCTTGCATGTTTTTATTCACCTCGGGCGGGTGATGTAGTGTCACATCGATCAGGCCATGTCCAGAAGTCAACAGTAGGCAGTAGGCAGTAGGCAGTAGGCAGTAGGCAGTAGGCAGTAGGCAGTAGGCAGTAGGCAGGTATCGTGCCTCGTTATTCTGAAGAATATTGCCAACACCTTAACGGCTTATCAGGTGGTATGCAGAGACAGCAAGGACACATGTAGACTGTTTGCGGTGATCCGTACCACACAAGTTTGCTGGCGGAGTTCCCTGGCACTCCAAGATGGGGAAAGCCCATTACATGGCGAATGTGAACAAATTCCCCCACAAGGCAGCGGCAAGAGTGAAAGCTATCATGCAGAAATGGTGAAATTTCTTTCTCCATTAACCATATGGCCATTCACTACTGAGCAAAGAAAAGAGTTAAAATTAAAACCATGTGCCAAAGGCTTAGAGTTTGTCTAAATTTGGACAAAATCAAACTAAAGCCACAAAGGATTTTGGCGAAAAATGTGCTTGCCAGAAAAGTTAGTCCCTGAACTAAAAGCTAACGATTTAAGAAACCGGCATACTGATTTTGATTTTTATTAGTGGCTGGTTGCATTCATCCCTAAAGGTGCCATTGCTCTTTAAACTCTTTATGCTATTGTTGCATTATAAAAAATAAATTCGTAAATCCTTTAGCTACATAAAACTTAATAAGTAAAAAAAGGAGCAACTGTGGAGCAGGCGATTCTAGTATTTCTTGAGCTAGTTTGGTTCAACAACGTTTACTTAGCTCGTTTAATTCAAGATTGCATTGAGCTTTACCCAGTCGTTCAGCTTTATGTGTCACAGGTTCTGACCAACCCTTTTTTTGAAAATTACGAACAAATAGAGGCTATTTCAGATTATATCCATCTTTATTGCTCAGAGTATGGGTATCCGGATGAAACCTGAGAAACCGTTAGAAAAATAAGATAAGCACAACTGCTATCTCTACATCCCTCTTATTAAATATTCGAACTCATCTTTCCTGATTTAAAATCAATGCCGACCTATAAAGGTCATTAATTTATGGAGCATACAGACTGCACTTTTGAATGGCTCAACCGAAATATATAATCGGATAAAGAATGATCCTGAACTTAACTGTTAAGTCGAGCTCAAAAACACGACAGAAAGCGGGTCATCTCAAATCAGTGGGTGAAGGTCATTCAAAACGGAGTTAACACCCTTCAGGCAACACCAATAATGACACTACTCTAAAGTGTAATAGAGCACCAGACCAAGTACTTATAAAAACTGGGAACCAACGCTGACAGACACAAGATTACACTAAAGAATCATTGGAGACTGGCTCAAAACCAGCAGGCATCTACCGCTAAAAAATACTCCGAACAGGTTTTGATCGAACTGATTGTCGGCACTTTTTTTGGTACATTACTTAACTACTGACAAAGCGGAAAAACTATCATACATCTGCCTGCTAACAGCTATTATGCCTATACTGTCCGAACAAAACGTACTATTTAAAGCTGAATATTGAAATGATTACTAAAGGTATAGTTCTATTACTTCTAGCAGTTACGTATAAAATTTTTGCACAACCTGGTGACTGTCTTGTAGTCACAAATGAAGATTTGTTATTAACAGAACACATCGAGTCTCTCCATAGGAACAGAGTACCTTCAGAATTACGTCCTCAACCAGAGCAAGAAGCAATTACAATTATTGGTAATTCTATCAGGAAGACAGATTCGGCTCTCTCCGAGGAAGATATTAATGATCGTTCTAAACGCTGGCTTCAGGAAACATTGGATGAAATGGAGCGAGAGGATCGGGAATAGGCGAACAACACCACCTTTAAAAGCATGGTTGGATCGTAGGCTAAACGACCGGTTTCATCATTGTTGTAATGCCCATGAAAGATCGAAGTATAGATTTCCCAGTAACCGCCCATCAAAAATGAACAAAAGATTGCAGATGGAGCGGTTAATGATCACGTGCCCACTGGCCGCGAATACGTCACATCTCATATTGGGTTGCTGTTCGTCGTCCCGCGATTTTGCGTTGAGCTTTGTTCAGATCGGGTCGCGCAGATCGGGTCGCGCAGGTCGGGTCGCGCAGACCCTGCCTCGCGACAACGCCCTTGCCCTTTCGCTAACCTTTGGCAGCGAATACCTGGTAAGAGGACTTCACCTCTCAAGTTAAGTGCCATGCTCGGCACACACACTAAAATCTGGTATGCCGTAGGTGTCACCTGGTTTTTTTTGTTAGCTGCGTTCTCCATTTTTTCTGAATAGAATTTTTATCCATCATGTAGAAAAGCCACTCTCTACCGTGTTTCTTTTTTTCAAAAATATTTAGATCAACTAGTCCGTTTAGTACAGTTGAAGCAGTATTATACGAGCAACCAAGATTGTCTCTTACACTAGATGCTGTGAAGACACTTGCTGTACCACTCTTTGCCACCTGAAACACAACCCTCTGTTTTTCTGATAGCTTTTTATAAAGTCCTGAAGACCAAATCCATTGATTGAAACTTTCAATATCATCTAATGCTTTTTTATATGCTTCTTTGAAATTATTTATTGCTTTATGAATAATTCCACACTGATATTCGATAAAATATGTTAAGTCCATATCATCCGTCTCAGTATATAAATATGACATTCCATATTTTACAGGAGCAGCTCTTAGTAAAACACTTATTGCAATATATCTGAATGCTGCATAATCATTTTTGAACATGAACCAATAAAATAATGATCGGGCAACTCTTCCGTTTCCATCTCGAAATGGATGCTCAAAACCAATCGAAAAGTGCAATGAAATTGCCTTGACTAGTGGATGGAGGTAGTCTGAGCTATCCTCATCATCATGACATTGATTTATCCAGTCGCATAAAAGTTTAAACCGTTTCTTTATCCCTTTATGAGAAGGCGGTGTATGGACGGTTTCACCATCACTATCTACAACGACAACATCATCAGTTTGTCTAAATACACCTGGCGTATATTTATCATCATCAATGTCACTGACACCAATCCTGTGCATGTCACATATCAAATCAATAGTCAGAGGCTCATCTCTATTGTCCCATGCAAATCTCATCATTTTATAGTTTCCAAGAATCATTTTTTCATCTGATGTTCTTGGTTTTCTCTTTCTCTTGAGCATGTCTTTTGCTACAAGAGTCGTTGTAGCTGCCCCTTCCAACTGGCTACTACTAATTGCTTCATCTTCAATGAGATCATTTAGAAGATATTCAAAATGTTGCTCTTCCCCAATTTTGCTACTCATCCACTCTAGTGCAGCTGTAGTTGCGTTCCGATCAGTGTGTGAGATCGTTTTTTGAATCGATGGCGTAAGTATTAGGCTACATAGTCCGGTTGGTTCACCTACAGGCAGCAAGTTTACATACTGGCTGTTTCTAGACAGTTTTGTTAAGGACCATGCAATAGCTACATCTAAGCCTTTCTTTACTCGATATCGGAATTCATCAAAGGGTAAATAGCGACCTTTTCCATCTAAGGGCTTGTAATAACTAAGATAATCTCCAAATTTCTCTGGACTATATTGGGAGATTTCCTCAAATACATTTGGATTTAGGCCTTCAGGTGGTGGTGCCTTGAACATAATATATCTCAAAAAAGTGTGATATTGAGATATTCTAACTCAATATTTCTAGTTTGTCTCAATTATGTCGTATTTTGAGATGTGGAGAGAACAGCTAACGAGCCTTTAGAAAAACCCAAAAACAAAGCCGTAAACCTGCGGTTACTGTTATTAGCGAGTACTGATCTTCAGATTCGCGGTTAATTTGTATTTTTCCATTCTGGCTTATTAGCTGCATATTCTGGCATCGCTTGAACACTCATTCTGCTAACTCTTGAACACCGATTCTGGCGGCGCTTGAACACCCATTCTGTTAACTCTTGAACACTTTTTGGCGATTTCCAGAATCGCTGTTCAACTGCCCAGAATCCGTGTTCAAGCCTCCAGAATCTGAAAACTCTTCTTTCGGTAGATTATCTCTTACGCATTGATTTCCATGAACTTTAGCCGCTGACCTTTCTAAACAGAAAGGACAGCAGCCATGCCAGATAACAGGATTTCCATGCGAAAACTTCAAGAAATACTCCGGATGCGCTTTGAGTACCGACTCAGTATCCGGCAAATAGCTCGCAGCACGCGGGTCAGTGTTGGCACTGTGTCCAACTACGTTCAGGCCTTTGAACGGTCGCCACTGAGCTGGCCTCTGCCCTCGGACTGCTCTGAGGCTACTTTGGTGCAGACACTGTTCCCTGAGACCCCACTGTCGAGCCGCCAGGGTCTGGTCGACCCGGACTGGGGCGTTATTCACCAGTCACTCAAGCGCAAGGAGGTGACCAAGCAAACACTCTGGGAGGAGTACTGCCAAGAGAGCACTCTCAATGCCTACAGCTATTCGCAGTTTTGTCACCGCTACAACCAGTGGCTGGGCTGCCAGAAACGTTCCATGCGACAGCATCACAAGGCGGGTGAAAAACTGTTTGTAGACTACGCCGGTCTTACGGTCCCTGTCGTTAATCCAAAGACCGGTGAGATCGCCCATAACGCCCAGATTTTCGTAGCGGTGATGGGAGCCTCTAACTACACCTACGCAGAAGCCACCCTGTCCCAGAAGTCCGAAGACTGGCTGGGGTCTCATGTTCGGGCCTTTGAGTTCTTTGGAGGTATTCCAGCTGTCGTGGTACCAGACAACCTCAGGAGCGGTGTCAGTAAGGCTTGCCGTTATGAACCGGACCTGAACCCGGCTTACCAACACCTGGCCAACCACTACCAGGTGGCGGTCATTCCAGCTCGGCCCTACAAGCCCAAGGACAAGGCGAAAGCCGAAGTGGGTGTGCAGTTGGTTGAACGCTGGATACTGGCCAGACTTCGTCATGAGACCTTCTTTACCCTGGCAGAACTGAACAGTCGTATACGGGAGCTATTGACTGAACTCAACCTTAAGCCCTTTCAAAAACTGCCAGGTACACGACGAAGTACCTTTGAGCAACTGGATGAACCCGCTTTGCGACCTTTGCCCAAACAGGCCTTTGAGTACGCTGAGTTCAGCAAAGCCAGGGTGAACATTGACTATCACATTCACTGTAAAGGCCATTACTACTCAGTGCCTCATCAGCTGGTCAAGAAAGAGGTGGAAGTTCAGGCAACAGAACATACGGTCACTGTCTTCTGCAAAGGTGAAGTTGTGGCCTGTCACCCCCGTAAGTTCACAACCGGTTTTACCACTCAATCAGGCCATATGCCTGAACGACATAGCAAGCACCAGGAGTGGACACCGGAACGACTGCTGGAGTGGGCAAAACAGCTGGGCCCCGATGTTCACTGGATAACTCAGTATCTGTTGAACAGTCGTGAGCATCCGGAGCAGGCTTATCGGTCTTGCCTGGGGTTATTGAACCTCAAACGGGATTACGGAGCTGACCGGTTAAACAATGCTTGCGCCCATGCCCGGAAAATCAAAGGTTACCGACTCAAGAATATCCGGGCGATCCTGCAATCAGGTAAAGACAAACAGGCTCTTCAACCTGAGGTGAAACAAACGACACTACCTCTTCATGACAGCCACGAAAATATTCGTGGTGCAGCCAGCTATCAGTAACCGGAGACGTATCATGATGAATCAAACTCTGACCCGTCTGCGGTCACTGCGCCTGACAGGCATGGCCGATGCCCTGGCTCAGCAACTGGAGCAGCCCGGCACCTACGACAGCCTGAGCTTTGTGGAGCGGCTGGCCCTCCTGACAGAACAGGAAGAGACCGAGCGCAATAACAAACGTCTTGCCCGGTTACTGAGGGCGGCCAGGTTTAAGCTGGCTGCACGGGTAGACGACATTGACTACGAACATCCCCGGGGGTTGAAGAAAGTCCAAATAGCCACACTGTCCAGCGAGGACTGGTTAAACAGGCACAGGAACCTGCTGATTACCGGACCTTGTGGCAGTGGTAAAAGTTACCTGGCTTGCGCACTGGGACACTGGGCCTGCATACAGGGTTACAGTGTCCGCTATTACCGACTCTCGCGCTTACTGGAAGAGCTGAGCCTTGCCCATGGTGATGGCAGCTACAGCAGGCAACTCAAGCAACTGGCGAAGGTGGATTTGTTGATACTGGATGACTGGGGGCTGGAACCTCTGACCCAGCAGCAACGCAACGATTTACTGGAAGTGATGGATGACCGTCACGAACAAAGTTCAACGTTGGTTACCAGCCAGCTACCGACCCGGCAATGGCATGGCAGCATCGGTGATGAGACTCTGGCAGATGCCATTCTGGATCGCCTGATGCACAACGCCCACAGGATTACGCTGAAAGGAGAATCCATGCGCAAGAAGCTGGGAAAACTGGAAACACTTGAACACTTGGACTAAAAATCAGACTGGGTGATGCGTAGGAGATCCAGGGTGTTCAAATGAACCAGAATGGGTGTTCAAGCTGACCAGAATATGCATTAGCAGCCTGAGAACCGTTCAGAACACTGCAGGCGCCTCTGGCGGGGCAAGCTGTTCACATAAATACCGACCAAAGTCGTTTCAGCGTTTCTTTTTTGATCTTCTCCATTCGTTGTAGCAACTTTCCGCCGCCATAACCATGGATTTTCTTGAGATACAGGGGTTAAGTCGCTTCCGTCGCAGTGGGCTTGAGAACGTTAAATTGGTGTTTGGCTTGCATCTGCTGGCTTACAACCTGAGCAGGGCTGTAAAAGCCGTTATTTACGCTATTTTGTGGCTAAACAAGCTTCTCTGTTGGCTTTTTGAAAAATATTGGTTACTTGATAGAAAATGGGTCAGTCGGAAAAGAAACTCAGTAAAGCCTCATACTTTGCAAAGGAGAGAGCTTTACTGTATTTGAATTTTGGCTTTTATGACACCCTCGATTGGACGAGGGTTTACGGCGATTTTGCTAGATCTGCTCTTGAAATGTTTAATAAAAATTATGAATAATATCTATTCGCAAACTCATGGTTTTGTTGAAACTTTATGTTTAAGATATGGAGTAATAATCACCCTATAAAATAAGCAAACATTGATAACGAAGAATAGATTATGAACTTTCTCCAGTCTCTTCTACTTGGTCGTTCATTTTCTTCTTTTCTGAATATACAAGTTAATTTACGAATAAAGTAGATTGTTAAGAAAATAAACAGTAGAAACTGAGGAATAAAAATGGTCAATGCGTAAACCATCATTATTCCGCCCATGCTATCACCAGAACATGTCCATCCAGAATTTAAGCACCCGAGAAAATATATGATCAAGTATATCGAAATATTACCAATTCCTACCCAAAAAATTGAATCAGGTATAACTCCCTTTTCTTCGATTTTCATACCAGTCTCCTTGCTCGGTTTGAGCATCTAACGCCTAGCCTATAAGCGGCGGTGCATCTAGCGCCGCCGGATTCTCTTTTAAGGTGCGTTGTCAATGTTTTCTTTGAGCTGAACTCACTGAAACGCCGAGAAGATAAAGAGTATCCTTGCTGAAATCTTGATCATTAGGCCATTCTACTGAGCTAAAAGCTACTCTGACCTGTTTAAAATAAGAGACATCTTTGAGTATTGCATCGAGCTTCCTTTAGACCGGGTCGCGTAGACCGGGTCGCGTAGACCGGGTCGCGTAGACCGGTCGCGTAGAACCCGCCTCACGACAACGCCCATGCCCTTTCGCCAACCTTCGGCTCTGCGAATACCTGGTCAGAGGACTTTCACCTCCCAAGTTAAGTGCCATGCTCGGCACACACGTCATTTTCAACTGCTCCGCCGCAGGCGTAGTCTGCTGGAAATTTTTTATGCGCATGATCGTACTTGAATGAATTATTACGTTTTTTGATTAAGTGCCTGAATAAAAAGACGTATAAGTATTTCAGGGCAGTCTTTGTTTTTTAGAAGGAGGACAATAAACTCATCAGATGTATTTAAATTGCTAATCAGGTAATTTAGTGCGCGAGGGCTAAGATTATTGAGTAAGTTGACCCAACTTGGCGCATACGTTATCACTCCACTTCCTTGGCAATCAAAACCAGTATAATCACAGCTAGCAATAAAGTAAAATACTGAGCCATCATGTAGTTCCCCAAACATGACCCATGGAGCTTCATCTCTTTCACCTTCTGAATATGAAATCACTTTTTTAATTTCAAACTCCCTGTCTGTAGAATACTCCAGCATTCCTGCTTGAGGTGTTCCACGCACTTCCCAATCCCCATCTTCACTTAAATAGGAAGAATACGCATAATTCAGCCACCTATTTCGACTTATAGTTCTTATTACATGTAGACCCGAGCTTTGTATTAATTCAGACAAACCCAAAAGAGATGAGTCACAACCAACCGCAGTTCGAAATGAAGAAATGCCTTGAAAGCTTAAATATTTTAAAATATTTGGAACAATTGAAGAGTTTGAAAAAACATCAATGAAACCTTTTCCAGTCTGTGAGCAGGCACAGTCTGAGAAACAATAGAATAAACATACTGTCTTTAGTAACTTTTTCACTTTTAAGTCATCATTCAAGTGATTAATAAGAAAATAATCATAGACCAAAACCTACCCGTCTAACTGGCTTTAACTGATTGCTGGCAGCGCAAAACCGAAAAACTGACGGGCGCACAATATGTACGTCCCAGTTGAGCCTGTTGTTGAACCAAGCCGCTACACGGAAAAAAAACTTACAATATTGCCTAATAATTCCTGATACCACATCAATTCTGATGTGTCTGAATAACAGGAATACCAAACATGAATTCAATCGAAAAAAACAGTTCGAAGAACTTTACCAAAAACACCTGACCGCACTCAAACTACAAAGCAAAAGCAAGCCCACCATTGATCTCTACAGCCGCCCGTTAGACGTCTTGCCAGCTATTTTAACTGCTGCCTCGATGCACTCAACACGGATGACCTTAAAACCTATTTTGCGGATCTGATCGAAAGCCACTCATGGAGTATATTAAAAACAGATCGCAACGGTATCCAGTTCTACTATGGACATGTGATCAACAAACCGTGGAAATTCATTGATATCTTCAAGCCTCTCTCAGTCAGGCGACTGCCGGATATCCTGACTTCAGCAGAGACCGCCCGGCTGCTCAACAGCTGCCAGGAATCCAATATTCAAAAACTTTATTCTCGTTACTTACAGTTCGGGACTGAGGTTAGGAGAGGCATTGAGCCTCACTGTCAACGATGTTGACTCAGACAGAATGAGTGTTCATTTAAGACAGTGCAAAGGCGGTAAAGATCGTTAGGTCCCACTGCCAACCCAAGCACTCGGGGCCCTGAGAACCCATTGGAAAACCCACCGAAATCCACGTTGGGTTTTTCCACAAGACCGGGATAAAGCAGAAAAACACCTGGCACAAAAGCCGATGAATCGCTCGTTACCCCAAAGAGCCATGAGAAATGCACTTGCCTACCAGTGCCGTGATATCACCCTCATGTGCACTTTGTAGTTCCGGATGGTGGTATTAATACCCGCCGTCGTGAATGGCGAAAGCTCAAGGGTAAATACCTGTTCAACAGTAACAACCTGGCCAGAGTCTTCCGGGGACGATTGTTGAAAGCCTCGAAAGAAGCGGGTTTACTGATACCAACGCTCAAAAAGTCATCGCCCGAACTCTGGGTGGTGAATTGTCAGCACGTCGGAAAAGGCGAACCTGCTTTGTAATACTTGTCCAGAGATCTCTACCGGGACGTTCTCACTGACCGGCAGATTATAGGTCATGATGACGGACAAGTGACTTTCATCTACCGGAACAGTAAAACCGGTGCAATGGAGCAGCGAACCATAAAAGGAGAAGACTTTATCTGGCTGGTTTTACAACATTTTCTGCCCAGAGGGTTGAGACGAGTCCGTGACTACGGATTCCTGTACTGTCGGGAGAGGCAGACTTACCTGATTCAGCTGATCTTGAAAGTCATGCTGGAACCTCTGTAACCCGTCATCCGACCCAAACACGCCTGCAGAACCTGTGGCTGCGATATGAAAGCCGTAGCATTCCGGTTCACAGGTTTCACCTGACCGATAAAAAAGGTCTCAAACTCACTCAACACGACAACGCCCGTGCCCTTTCGCTAACCTTCGACTCTGCCAATAACTGGTAAGAGGACTTTCATGTCTCAAGTTAAGCGCTATGCCCGGCACACACGCACAAAACTATATGTGCCGTTGACGTCAACTGGATTTTATTGTAACACCTTGTCCGAAAAATGCGTTTAATATACGTTCTTTTTCTAACGACACCCAGCTTCAGTTGCGATAAATTTTCTCAATTCCACAATAGATAAATGTCCCTGGCTATTCTTGACTACGAAGGCTCGTTTTTTAAAACTGATTGGTACGCACCTTGCTGGCTGTACAAGGTGGTTTTGCTCGTATAATTTTTGCTTGGCGATAGTGTGCTGCCTGGCCTTTCTCATGGAATCTATATTAGAGCAACTGCCAACAGCCTGCTTGATGTTTATTCTTTTTGCGCTCCAGAATTCGCTGATATCACCCTTCAAAATATCAAATTTCGACACATCGAATTCAAGATCTTCAAGATGACAATCCCCATTATTGCTATCAGTACTATCGATAGATCTTCTTTCTCTATCTAACCCTCGCGTTTCATTTGCTTTATCATCATGTGAGTCAAGACTCATATCATATGGTTTGGTCTCTAATGAAATATTGCCTGTCACCTCATCAAGTAATATTTCCCCCTCATAAATGGGGACATTATATTTCTTGGCTAACTCCAGCACGTCGTCAGCACTTTTATCATCCACTAGCCGGGAAAATGACTCAATATCAACCGTCGGTTCAGTTCCATTTTTGTCACTCAATGTTGGAACAGGATTAGCCATACACACTGAACAGGAAAAAAGAGAGATTGCAATAGATTGCACAAGCCGACATTCATTAATACTCCGAACCTTCATACTTCACCTCAATAGCCTAGGAGCCTGTCGGACTTAAGCGTCCGTAGCGAGGATTGCAAGAAATTGAGGATAAAAATCTCTGTTTCTGAGGAGAATAGCGAGCTATTTGACGAAGAAACAGAGATTTTTAGACCAATTTATTGCAACCGCAGTAGAACAGTCTTAAGTCCGACAGGCTGCTAGGAGGCTGACCGAGAATAGTCTGCCCTACTGTGGCGGCAGCAAATTGGTCTGAAAATCCGCTTTTGTTCGTCAAATAGCTCGCTATTCTCCTCACAAAACCGAATTTTCATCCTCAATTTTCTGCCGTCCTCGCTACGGGCGCTATTCTCGGTCAGCCTCCTAGGTTCCAAGAACATCATCTCACCATCACAAAGAGCGAGAAATACATAGGCAGTTTGACACATATTTTTGCATTTTCAATTTCCTTCATAAAAGCATAACGAATCTGTAGAAAAAGGAGATTGCTACCATACGCAGAGTCTGAATACGCTTCTCATCGCCCTCACGATACTGCTCGTTCTGTGCTTCCTGAACGTCGTGCTTCTGATGCTTTTTCATCAGATGGGCGATCATCTGCTCGAGCTTTTTCTGTTTACTGGGCAGTTCCTTATGTTATGTGTCCCACTCCATTCCTTGCGGGCATTGGACGACATTTTACGACCATCAATAGCAAACATCTCACGACCAACCCGCTTTAGCTGATCACAGGTCATGAGGATCTCTAGAAACAGCAGACTGACAGGCTTGTGCATACACCAGTGTGTACAGAACCGCACTGCTGCGTGCACCAGCAATACTGTCTGAGAATAGCCAGCCTTTGTGCCCCATCACGAAGGGTTTGATCGCCCGTTCTGATGCGTTGTTGTCAATGCCCACAAGACCATTGTCCAGTTAGCGAACAAGGTACGTCCACTGGTTCTGCATTTAGCGAATCGCCTCACCCAGCTTGCTTTTGGGGGTGACATTCAGCGCCTGTTTTTCCAGCCAAACCTTGATTTTGTCCATCACCGGACCGGCGTCGTTTTGCCTCGCCAGGCGTCGCTCATCCGGTGTTTTGTCCCGCACTCTCTGTTCTATGGCGTAGCCATCGCAGTGCAGAGTCCCCTGATAGTCAGCTAAAATGTTCAGATCCACGCCCCTGCTGGTATTCGTAGATGACAATGGGTTTACTGTAAGCACCATTGCGATATAGCCACATATACGACTTGCTGGCCGCCTCTCGCCCTGGTTCTTTCAGCACTTGTAGGGTTGTTTCATCCGCCATGATCGCCAGACCCGACAAGGCAAAAGTGAAATTTCTTGGGACGTATATTAAATCCGATCCCAAGGGGCACACTTCCAAACATAAAAGTGGCCATGCGAAACGGGCAACACTTGCACGTACTGGTGCGGGCACCATAAGGCTCGAAGCTCCGATCATGGAGCTGATGGGCAAACTGGTTGAGGATGGATTTGCTAAGAAAGGGTCTTTTAAGGGAAAAGCGCGTAGAGATTTAATCCCGAGACAGGAATGGGAAATAGTCATGTACTACAACTCGGTCTTGGGAGAAGTTCTAAACTATTACTCTTTCGCTGCCAACAGGTCAAAAATGAGCTGGATGGTATACACGCTTCAAAGATCACTGATGCATACATTAGCGAGCAGCAGGCGCTGTTCAACCCGGCAAGTTTTGAAGAAAGGCAACGGTAAGATTACAGCCTTGAAGACAACTAAAGATGGTATACGACAGGTTAATTTTAATGGATACGGCAATAACCTGTCCCTGAAGGTGAACCAAAAAGCATTTAATGTCAGCGGCAAAGGTCTTGATCCTGAGAAATTGTACCTGAAGCGAATAAACCAGCGAACAAGGAGCAAGCTGGGGTGTCACTGTGCAATTTGCGGTAAACCCGATGATATTGAGATGCATCATGTCCGGCATACCCGCAAGATGGGTCAGGAAGCCAAAGGCTTTAGCAAGGTAATGGCGCAAATCAACCGGAAGCAAATACCGGTCTGTCGTGACTGCCACATGAAAGTTTATGACGGAAAGTACGACGGCATGAAGCTGTCGGAACTAGTGTAGTGCGACCTAATTAAAAATACATAAAGACTCCTAACGGTCTACTATGGATGTTATTCCAACCACTGCCTGTTTTTACTATGCGAGTTGCCACAGAGATAATACTTGATGCTTCTGAAGAAGTACGACTCAGAAAGATTACTTCGTCAAATACTTGCCCTGTTCGCCTGGCCCGCCGTGCTCAGATTGTTCTTCTCGCTGCAGAAGGAAAAAGCAATCTTGAGATTGCGCAAATACTGAAGATCGGTCGTCATCAGGTCAGCCGCTGGCGTGACCGATATGCCCAGGAAGGCTTCTCCGGGATTGAACAGGATCGAGCTCGCAGTGGCCGTAAAAAGCAGATTGATGCTGCTGAGATTGTGAGTCTGACCACAAACACCCTTCCGGAAAATGCCACTCACTGGAGCACCCGAACTATGGCTGCTGTTAGCGGTATCAGTGAGAGAAGTGTTCGCCGGATATGGCATGCATATGGCCTCAAGCCTCACCTGGAAAAGACATTCAAGGTTACGGAGAAAGACCAGTCCTTACCCGATTTATGCACTGGTCTCGAATAGTTAGTATTGCTAACACACATGTTTGTATTGGTAGAACTACTTGGCAGCAGCATTGTCAGATTAGTAATTAAATTGATTATTAAGGAGGATAAAGTGCAAGGAATAGATCAGGTAAACTTATTACAACCAAGTCCGCAAGACGCATCAAACCAAGAAAACCTTTCGTCAGGTAAATTTGCTAGTAAATCTATAACCAGTACATCGCTGAGCTTTACTTATTTTCCTAAAAGCCAAGCTTTCATTTCAGCTGTAAAGCTAACGGAAAGAGAGGCTGCTCAGCAAGATGTATTAACAATATATTATCCTCCAGGTAAAATTTTTTTTAGCTTTGGAGAATGTCAAAATGCATTGGGTTATGATAGTGGAAGTATGATTTTTAGTTATCATCCAGACCATAAAGCAGAGTTACATAAGCCAGAAAATCCTACTAGTAAAAATCACAAGTTAGACGGTTGGCACTGCCATATCAAAGTAAATAGAGCAAAGCTTTCTGATTTCTTAGGGAAAGTTTTAACAAGGCATAATGTAGATACGACTGACGTTGCTCTTCATAAAAAACAATTTTTATATTCGATGTCTGCGCTCAGAGAAACACCCAGTCTCAGCGGGCTTACCTTTAAAGATGGCAGTATTACACAAAACTCTGAATGTACCAACATGAAAAAAAGCTTAGCTTTAAATAAAGCTGATTTTATGTCAGTTGAGCATATTGATTGAAGTGCCTAACGCTTGGTTCAGCTGCGCCGTAGGCGTCACCTGGAACCACTTGGTACGCCCGGCAT
Source organism: Endozoicomonas sp. ALD068 (assembly GCF_049310145.1). NCBI lineage: Bacteria > Pseudomonadati > Pseudomonadota > Gammaproteobacteria > Oceanospirillales > Endozoicomonadaceae > Endozoicomonas > Endozoicomonas sp. ALD068. The sequence goes on along the minus strand of NZ_JBLYNU010000004.1, from coordinate 1,578,628 downwards.
GGGCATAAACTTATGGAGTGAAAGTCCCCTGTGAGTAAACCAGCATCGAATCTTGCGCCTAATAAGCCAACCGATGATAACCACTAGCTTAAGGCAAGTGCAATCCCGCGAGGGATTGTGCGGAGGCAGTCTAGGCTGCATAGGTGCGAGCCGACGTAGACTGGGCGTCCCCCAGAAATCGCATACAAGGCCGACTCTCGTGGGCAAGTGAGCCAAAGGTCAAAAAGCCTTCTGGTTTGAGAGATACGGTAAATGCGGCGGTCGTCTGCATGGATGCAGGACGCGGAAGCTTTGTGCACTGACGTGCGCCAAGCCATACTGGATGGAACATATAGGCCATCTCCGGTTCTTCAGGTTGTTATTGAGAAGCCCGATGGAGGAGAACGGTTGCTGGGCATTCCAACGGTTCAGGACAGGGTTATATAACAGGCCATAGTGCAGGTGTTGACCCCGATCTTTGACCCCGGATTCTCCAACAGCAGCTTTGGCTAAAGACCAGGAAAGTCTGCACGAGATGCTGTGCAACAGGTTAAACGCTATATCAAACAGGGGCTAAATCAGGCAGTTGACGTTGATCTGAGTAAATTCTTTGATACCGTCAGCCACGATGTACTCATGTCAAGAGTCTCTCGTAAGAAGAGCCTGCAACGCTTCAAACGGAAGATACTCAAACTCACCAGTCGCAGCTGGGAGTGTCAATGGATTACCGACTACGAAAGCTTGCCGAATATATCAGGGGCTGGATTGGTTATTTTAGGATAACCGAATATTACCGCCCCATACCGCAACTGGATCAATGGATACGTCGGCGCATCCGTTGCTGTTTTATCAAGCAGTGGCGTAAGCCGGAAACCTCTTATATAAATCTGATCAAGTTAGGCGTTGACCATGTCAAAGCCGCCTCGATCGCAGCCAGTAGCAAAGGGTATTACCGGTTGGCCAAAACCTTTGCAGTGCAGCAGGCATTGAACGACAGCTTTCTTGCAAACCTTGGACTTGTTTCTCTGAAAGACTTATGGATCAGGTTTCACCATCCTCGGTGAACCGCCCGGTGCGGATCCGCACGCCGTGGTGGTATGGGGGCTGGAGGTTAGAGACCTGCGGCTACCCGATTTTGGTGCGTTGTTTGACTGATTGACACTTTGCAACCATAATGAAACCATTATGACATTTCAGGAGGTTAAGCAATGCCAGCCATTACGGTTAAAAACATACCCGAAACTCTTTATAACAGGTTGAAAGAAGCGGCTTCCGCCCACCACAGAAGCATAAATAGTGAGTTAATTCATTGTCTTGAGCAAATGCTTTTGCCTAAGCGAGTGAACCCTTCCGAGCACTTGCAGCGTGCCAGAGAGCTACGTAGAGGGATTGATGCCAATCTGGTTGATATTGACGATATCCAAGATGCGATTAATAAAGGCAGAGCATGATTGTTGTTGATACCAATGTACTCGTTTATTTGTACTTGCCAACGAAATACACCCCGCATGCGGAAAAGCTTCTCGAAATTGACCCGTTGTGGGTTGCTCCTCACCTCTGGCGTAGCGAATTTAGAAATGTTTTAGCACTCTATCTGAGAAAGGAGCTTGTTACCTACGACAAAGCTCTCCAGATACAGAATGAAGCTGAAACATTAATGTCTGGTAATGAATATGACATCAAATCACTGAACGTGTTATCTCTTGTAAATCAGAGCAACTGCTCAGCATACGACTGCGAATATGTTTCTTTGGCTATGAACCTTGGGACAAAACTGTTCACGATGGACAAGAAGGTAATTTCTGAATTTCCTCTGATAGCAGAGCCATTGCGCGATGTGAAGTTGTGAGCACCTAACGCCTTAATAACCTGTGCCGCCAGGCAACAGGCTGATTTATTTGTTATCAGTTTTGCGCAACCATATTCGACCTACAAATGCATAAATAATTAATATTGCAAAGCACGCCCCCAAACCAACCCAATCCATATATTCTTTAAACATGAAGCCTGCAAAGATTACTAAAGCTATGTATAGAGCACCAAACAGATCGATTACAAAGTTATGTTTTGCATCCTGATTGATCAAGTAAAGCATCAGCAGTGCTATAGGATAAGCTACAGCAAAGCAGTATACACCCAACGCAATAAAAGCTAGTGAGGTATTTGCGAGTTCTGAATCAGGCACCCCACGGGTAACTATGAACAATCCTAACCCAATACCAACGAGCATACCGCTTGCGATAAAGCCGCAACTTATTCCTGCTCTACAAGGAGCCAAAAAGATTTTTTCGAACCCCTCTGTGTCAGAATAGATGTCGCCTCTTTTGATTCATGACTCTCAATAACTGAGAGCATTTAGAAAGAGGCTGTTATGACTCGCTACTCCAAAGAAATGAAAGAGTCCATTATCCAGAAGATGATGCCGCCAAATAATGTTTCCGTGGCTCAGCTTAAAAGAGAAACCGGCATTACTGATGCGACCCTGTATACTTGGCGCAAACAGGCAAAAGCGCAAGGTGTAGTCGTGCCCGGTGATGGTAAGAATCCTCAGCAGTGGAGTGCTGAAAACAAGTTCGCGGTTCTGATGGAAACCGCCAACATGAACACAACAGAGCTATCCGAATACTGTCGTAAGAAGGGTCTCTACTATGAAGACCTGCAGCAGTGGAAAGCTGATTTTATCGCAGGCAGCACAAAGCCTGCTGAATCCCGTCAGGTACAGGCCGCTGCTGCCAGACGAGATGACAAGAAGCGCATCCAGAAACTGGAAAAAGAACTCAAACGCAAAGACAAAGCACTTGCTGAAACCGCAGCACTGTTGGTTCTAACAAAAAAGGCAAACGCGATCTGGGGGGAGCGCGAGGACGATTGATTCCTCTCCCTGATCGCAAGGAAGCCGTTGCTTTAATCCAGGAAGCTGTTTCACAGGGTGCACGTAAAGTGAAAGCCTGTGCTGCGCTCAACCTGTCGATACGCACGGTTCAGCGCTGGCAAAAAGATGTAGAACAGGTGCGGGAAGATCAGCGTCAATACGCAGACCGGCCAATGCCTGCCAACCAACTAACCAAGAGTGAGCAAAACGAGATTCTGAAAGTCTGTAACAGCGAGCGATTCAAAAGTAAGTCGCCATGCCAGATTGTACCGACACTGGCCGACGAAGGTGTTTATATAGCTTCTGAGTCAAGCTTTTATCGAGTGCTGAAGGCCCATAATCAACAGCATCACCGCGGTCGCAGTCAGAAGCCCGCAAAGCGGAAGCCAACATCGCATCGGGCTACGGCACCGAATCAGCTCTGGTCGTGGGATATAACATTCTTGGGGTCGCCCATCAGGGGTAAATATTATTATCTCTATTTGGTTCTGGACGTCTATAGCCGCATGATTGTGACCTGGGAAGTCCATGAAAGGGAGTCCTCTGATCTGGCTGCTCAGATGATCCGCAAAGCCTTCATGCAGAATAAAATCAGCCTTCAGGAGCAACCACTGGTTCTGCACTCCGATAATGGCAGCCCAATGAAAGGGGCGACCATGCTGAGTACTCTTCAGCAGCTGGGTGTACAGACATCGTTCAGCAGGCCACGCGTGAGTAACGATAACTCATACTCAGAGTCAGGCTTCAGAACCATGAAATATCGTCCCGGGTATCCGAATCACTTCGCCAGTCTGGAGTCAGCCAGAGAGTGGGTGTATGGGTTCGTAAACTGGTACAACATGGAGCATAAGCACAGTGGCATCAAGTTCCAGACCCCCTACGACAGACACACAGGGAAGGCTCAGAAAAAGGTTCTGAATCGTGAAAGAGTTTACCGTAAAGCAAAAGAGCAACACCCTGAGCGATGGGGAAGCCGTGAAACCAGAAACTGGCAATTACCGGTAGAGGTGTGGCTTAACCCTGAGCGATCAGAGAATCAGCAGCATTGTGATTTAGCTGCATAAGTTGAGGCGACATCTACCTTGAAAGTTACCGGAACCACCACTTTTCATTATGGTTCTTAGTCCCTCCCCAAGTAACTAAAGCAGTAGCCAATAGACTTAGAATACTCAATATAAAGAAGTATCCGATCGAGATAGGTTCTTGAATCAAATTTAAGTACCAACCTGGCAAGTCCCCACTAAGATCTACAAAACAGCCACCCAGAACAACCAATAGCATTCCCGCAACCAGGAAAACAAAAAGGCTTTCAAAAGCCGAACCGATCGATGTTTTTTCAAACGTTGATTTACTCATAATGTATCCCTACTGATAACGCCTGCAGCAAGGGCGCGAACACAGTGAGCCTCCCTTTGACTGCACTTGTTAAAAGGCGGTTGCTGCCCAACGTGATTGTTTAATCCGTGCTCTCTGAGTTTGTGGCCAACAGGTTAGGCTGGATGCTCAAAGTTTGATGCTTGCCTGACCATATCTAACCTTTCCATTACTGCCAACGGTATCGATGGCGTCGTCATTGAGGCTTACCCTGACCTTGCCAAACAGCACTGGCCTTCAGTGCGCCAAGCCATACTGGATGAAACATATAAGCCATCTCCGGTTCTTCGAGTTGTTATTGAAAAGCCCGGTGGAGGAGAACGGCTGCTGAGCATTCCAACGGTTCAGGACAGGGTTATACAAGAGGCCAGAGTGCAGGTGTTGACCCCAATCTTTGACCCCGGATTCTCCAACAGCAGCTTTGGCTACAGACCAGGAAAGTCTGCACAAGATGCCGTGCAACAGGTTAAACGCTATATCAAACAGGGGCTACATCAGGCAGTTGACGTTGATCTGAGTAAATTCTTTGATACCGTCAGCCACGATGTACTCATGTCAAGAGTCTCTCGTAAGATTCACGACAAGCGCCTGTTAAAACTGATTGGCCGCTTCCTCCGCGCTGGTTTCATGATCGATGGGCAATGCTACCCTACCCGGGTAGGCATGCCACAGGGCGGTCCTCTTTCACCGCTGCTGTCCAATGTACTTCTCGACGACCCGGACAAGGAACTGGAATACCGGGGCCACTGTTTCACCCGTTACCTTGAGCGCCCATTAAAACTGACCGTCAACGCCACCAAAAGCAAAGTGGTGAAAGCCACTGAAGCCGAGTTCCTGAGTTTTACCTTCACAGGGAAGCGAATCCTCTGGTCAGAGAAGAGCTTGCAACGCTTCAAACGGAAGATATTCAAACTCACCAGTCGCAGCTGGGGAGTGTCAATGGATTACCGACTACGAAAGCATGCCGAATATATCCGGGGCTGGATGGGTTATTTCAGGATAACCGGATATTACCGCCCCATACCGCAACTGGATCAATGAATACGTTGGCGCATCCGTTGCTGTTTTATCAAGCAGTGGCGTAAGCCGGAAACCCGTTATATAAATCTGATCAAGTTAGACGTTGACCATATCAAAGCCGCCTCGATCGCAGCCAGTAGCAAAGGGTATTACCGGTTGGCCAAAACCTTTGCAGTGCAGCAGGCATTGAACGACAGCTTTCTTGCAAACCTTGGGCTTGTTTCTCTGAAAGACTTATGGATCAGGTTTCAACATCCTCGGTGAACCGCCCGGTACGGATCCGCACGCTACGTGGGGTGGGGGTTGGAGGTTAGTATCCTCCGGCTACCCGATTTAGCCCTCCGAGTATATTTGTTCCCAAGGTGTATGCGTAAGCAGCACTAGGCCTATATCGTAGCTTAACACCATCAACGGTTTGTTTCTGAGTTATTGTTTTTGTGGTTACTAAGCCATCATCTAAATCATGCTGCTTTATAAATGCGATAATCCCCTTTAGAACTCTAGAGTCAGAGCATGGTAAATCAGACCACTTTACTTCAACACACCAGTAAGGCTTTTGAGTTGCAAGATTTAACCACACAATATCAACTTCGCCTGCCTTCCAACGAGCATAGTGTAAGTTTTCTATATTGGGATTATGTACCCACTGACTGAAGATTGCTGTTTCTGTCAAGGTTCCCATTGCTTCATGGTTTCCCTCCACAGGGCCAAAAAGAGCGGCCCTCATTGAAGGGTTTGTAAGATATACCTTAAACGTTGTTGCCCTTTTGAATTTTTTTGCACTAATATCTACACGATGAATAATCTTTATTAGAAAAGCAGCTTCTAAATACTCAATATATTTTTTTATGGTATTTTTTGAAACACCTGACGACTTTGACAATGACTCTAAAGTTATTTCATTACCTGTGTTATAGGCTATAGCATTAAAAAGTTTATTCAATTCTTGAACATCATTTATCCCATAAAGACTTGGCAAGTCTCTTAAAAGCACTTTATCAATTATGTCACTCTTTATATATCTAGAGCTGTCTTCTTGTATCAATGATGAAAATACAGCTTCAGGATAACCACCATAGTTAAGATAGTTTACAAACTCTTTGTTTAGTTCTTCTATATCTAATGCTTCCCAAAATTCATCATCATAGCTCATGAGTTTATCTGACTTATTGATAAACGAAATGTACTCAGCGAATGTTAGAGATGGGAGATGAAATTCTGTGAACCGACCTGCACCTGATTCACGGCTTTTCAATTTAAGAGCAGCAGCGGCTGAACCTGTGGCAATATACTTATGAGATGCATATGAATCAACAAGTGATTTTAAATGAACTTCCCAGTTTGGAAGATATTGTATCTCATCAAAAATTATATAGAGTTTGCTATCTCTCTTATGCTTAAATTCTTCATTAAAAAAATTTAAAATTTGTTCAAGCGAAAGACCCGTATATATAGGTGTTTCCAAAGAAACATAAAGAATGCTGGTCGGACTAACACCTTCTTCAAGTAACTTTCCAATTGTATGGTAAACCATAACAGTTTTACCAACTCGTCTAGGCCCCATTAAGACAGCAGCTCTATTTATAGATGACTCTCTAACCAATTCAAAGAAAGGAGTAAAGTAAAACCTCTTGGGATAATTTTGGTACCTAGATTCAATATTGGAGGTTTCCCACCATGGGTTATCAAAGTAGAGGCGCTTTATTATTTCATTGCCAGATATAGTTAACATGAAAATTACTATAAGATCAATTTATTGATTTTAAGTTTACTCTGGAGCCAAATAAAGTCAAGGGATTGATCTTAGCTAGATTTAGGAGGGCTAACGCTTGCAGCAAGGGTGGCGAACGCAGTGAGCCATCCCTTTGCCTGTAACTGTTATGTTGCATGTGGATGGCGGTAGATTTGCCAGAGCCCACCTCTGAACTCTGTTTCTTTTTCGAGATTTGCACCTACAGATTTCGCTAGCTTTATTGATGCCAAGTTCTCTGAATGAATAAAACTTATCAAAGACAAATCTGGCATATATTTTTTGCCAGTTGCTTGAACAATCAGAGTTGCCTCCTTTGCAAAGCCATGTCCCCAGAACTCCGGAGCCAGTGCCCACTTTATTTCTGGAGATGGCCAGTCGTTAGGATACCAGAAGCCTACTGGACCCAGTACAGCGTTACTGGACTTTTCTACAACAGCATAAGGGCCATAACCTCGTAGTTGCCAATGGCCAATCATTCCTGCCATAGCTCTCCATGTTTCACCCTCTGTAAAAGAGCGACCAGTTGTGAATTTTGTAGCTACTGAGTCACAATAATATTTGTGCAAATCAACCCAATCACCGTCTTCGAATTGTCTGAGAATTAATCTCTCTGTTTCCAACACTTTGGGGACAAAAAAGTCCATTTGATGAATGACTCCTTTGATTTGTATGCAACATAACGCCTAAATCAGGTGTGCTGTAGGCGTCACCTGAATTTTTTTATGCGTCTGTTTGATACACCATGATCGTTGTTGTTACAGAATTCTGCTCTGCTTGATGTAATGCTTGAAAGCCATGTTTGAGATATAAAGCAATTAAGCCGCTGATTCTTGATTAATATCCCAACCAGGAAAGACTAGAACGGCTGGATGACATTTTAAAGCACGAGCTAAGATCTTGGCCCTTTCAACTCCAAGATTGACTCGATTATTTTCGATTGCAGAAAGTGTAGACTGCGGTATCCCAGTTATTTCCGCAAGTTCATTCTGACTGAGCTCTTGAAGCTCTCGTACAATCCGAACCGAATCGCCCACTGACACCTCTACATGACGTTTAGCTTTCCTGTATTCGCTCATTTCATTTTCTCCTGTAGTCGTGTGGAGTTACTTTTACGACCTGCACAAGAACATTGTCTTTCTCAACTTTGTAAATCACTCTATATCGCATATTTAGGCGTGATGATCGAAAGCCCTTCCACTCTCCACGTAGGGCCTCATCATTAAACCCACGAATCTGTTTTAGGCCTCCAGGGCCTGAGATCATTACGATATCCTTCCATTTTTCATACCTTTGCAAGACATCCTTCGGAATTTTTCGAAGCTGACCAGCCAATTTCTTATGTTCGTATATTTCCCACATACCAAATATAGTATATATATCATTTATAGTATGTCAATGATAGGTAATGCGGTTTAACGCCGCCAGCAGCGGAGAGCGTAGCGATTCCGACTGACTGGCCTTGTTATGCTTTTTCTATCGTCATAGTATTTTTTTTCGGCACAGACAAAACTAAAACATAGCCTAATATGACTGGAAGGGTGGCCCACTTAAAAACAGCAAGCCAAGAATGGATTAAAAATATATCATCCGAAAAAATTGCAGTATTTTCTAAAAAACGAAGTTCAATAGTGTTTTCAATGCAATCGAGTATTCCTGCTAGAAAAGCTAGGTATACAACCCAAGTATAAGAAAAGTGCTTAGATTTGTTGTTCTTGAAAATAAGAAATGACAATAATGATGAAAAAAACAAAGAGTAAGATACAGCATAGATATAGTCAGTAAATATCAATGATTTAAAATTGTTTATACCAGAATCCCCCCAATGTCTCACCAACTCGATACCAACCGATTTATTAAAAGCCAGCTGCAAGCCAATAACTTCAAACCCATTTTTACCATCAATTAAAGGATTTACATAAAACATGACAATTGAAAACATAATGCATGTAGATATCAATGAACATATTATTAGTACTTTGTTGTTTAGTTTATCTAACATATTAAATCCTATTATTATAAACGTACGTAGCATAACGCTTGCAGCAAGTGTTGCGAACGCAGTGAGCCATCCCTTTGCCTGTAATTGTTATGTTGCATGTGGATGGCGGTAGATTTGCCAGAGCCCACCTCTGAACTCTGTTTCTTTTTCGAGATTTGCACCTACAGATTTCGCTAGCTTTATTGATGCCAAGTTCTCTGAATGAATAAAACTTATCAAAGACAAATCTGGCATAATTTTTTTGCCAGTTGCTTGAACAATCAGAGTTGCCTCCTTTGCAAAGCCATGTCCCCAGAACTCCGGAGCCAGTGCCCACTTTATTTCTGGAGATGGCCAGTCGTTAGGATACCAGAAGCCTACTGGACCCAGTACAGCGTTACTGGACTTTTCTACAACAGCATAAGGGCCATAACTTCGTAGTTGCCAATGGCCAATCATTCCTGCCATAGCTCTCCATGTTTCACCCTCTGTAAAAGAGCGACCAGTTGTGAATTTTGTAGCTACTGAGTCACAATAATATTTGTGCAAATCAACCCAATCACCGTCTTCGAATTGTCTGAGAATTAATCTCTCTGCTTCCAACACTTTGGGGAGAAAGTCCATTTGATGAATGATTCCTTTGATTTGTATGCAACATAACGCCTAAATCAGGTGTGCTGTAGGCGTCACCTGAATTTTTTTCATGCGTCTGTTTGATACACCATGATCGTTGTTGTTGAACCAAGCCGCTAACGCGGCAAAAAAATACCGTTCATCCCAGCCACCCCAACATTGCCAATACTTCCTGATATCCGTACCACTCCGGCGCGGCTTATATAAGGAAGCAACATGGAACGTTCTGAGCAAATCCGGTTTGACAAACTGTATCAAAAACACATCACCACCCTGAAACTTCAGGGCAAAAGTAAATCAACCATTGATCTATACAGCAGACCAATTCGGCGGCTGGCAACCTTCTTTGATCGTTGTCCTGACAGACTCAGCCCTGAGGATTTAAAAACCTATTTTGCCGCCCTTCTGGAAAGCCATTCCTGGAGCAAGGTCAAAACCGATTGTAATGGCCTGCAGTTTTTCTGGAAACATGTTCTGGGAAACCCTGTGGCTTTGTTGAAATCATCAAACCACCGACCGTCAAGCGACTGCCCGTTGTCCTGAAGCCTGCAGAGGTAGAACGACTGCTCAATACTGCACGGAAACTGCGCTATTACACCATTCTGTTGACACAGGAGAAGACTTCCTGTGGCTGGTACTGAAACATGTATTACCCAGGCGACTTCGACGATCGCGGGATTACGGATTTTTACACAGCAACGCAAAAAAACAATTATCACTGGTGCAACTGGTTTTAAATGTGATGGTCAAAGCATTCGAACCCGTGATTCGCCCGAAATTCACATGCAGGCGTTGCGGTGAGCCTATGAAACACATTGCGTTCAGCTTCCTGAAACCGACCTGAGCTATTGTCACATCAACAAACACCGCCATTCACAAGCAAGGAGGAAATGTAAGCTCAGCCAGACAGATCCGATATACCCAAGACTACCGTAATGCAGTGGTCTGGAGACACTCATCCTGAATAAATAGCGTTCAGAAAAAACGTTTTGATTCAAGGTCCGCCAGATAAGTAAACTTCAATAGACCTTTCTTACCAGAATTCAACCTGGGCTTGTGCAACAACAGGATAAGATTGCGGCTGGGCGCAATCTATCCTTATTCGTTATGCCCATGCTTCGATACGATCACCATGACTCGGCGGAACAGATGTGACAACAAAAACCAAATCTTGAGAGCTTGTATTTTTAAGCTGATGTGGGACTTTAGCCGGAATATGCAAGCCTTGTCCTGTAATCAACGAATGAACCACTCCATCAGCTTCAATAACTGCGTTACCAGATAATATGTAGAAAAACTGCTCTGACTTTTGGTGAAAATGTCGAATTTCACTACAGCCACTGGGAACACGCTCTTGGATTACACTGAGCATGGCAGACTTTACGAGATGCCAACCATCACACTTTTCGCCCCATTTGTAATGCTTGGCAGTATCTATAGAAACCACTTTCATTGCTTGCCTTTTTTTAACTTATGCTGGTTCTTTGCTTCTAGTAATTTCCTGAACTAACTCATTAAATTCACAATTTGCTGATATTTCCCAAGCATAATCTTCAGCGTATTGTGGGAGTGTGTGAATTATGTTATTGAAATATGTTTTCCTATTCTCATATCCAAGCCAATCAAAAAGGCTCCTGAGAACTTTTCTCGAAGCTTCGTCTTTCCCTTGAAGGGATAAATGACATGCTAAAGAAAAATAATTTCTGAACATCATATCTGTTCGGTTTGCCTTGTGGGACTCAATGATCTCTATGAGTTTTAGGAGTGATTCTTTTTTAGCCATTATATTTTTCTCACCGGTCAGATTGTAATTTGTTTTCTTGGTATAAGGGCATAACGCCTGCCTGTGCGGCACCGCTGCAAGCGGCGTCCCAGGAAGCTTGCTGCCGACACCACGCACTTGTTATGCGGCACTTTGACTGGTTGCCAACTTCACAGCTTGTGCTGCATGAATTTGTGTTGTGTCGTATAGCGGGATATTTGTATGCTGCTGTTGAACAAGCAACGCAATTTCAGTACAACCAAGAATTACCGCTTCTGCTCCTTGCGAATATAAGTTGCTGATAATTTCGAGATATTTTTCTCTCGATTCATCATTAATTTCACCAAGGCACAGCTCATTGTAAATTACTTGATGAATAATGTTTTGATCTTGATCGTTTGGAACAATAACCTCTATACCATAATTTTCTGAAACTCGATTTTTGTAAAAATCTTGCTCCATTGTGAATTTTGTACCAAGCAAACCAACCCGCTTTATTCCATCAGTGATAAGTTTTTCTGCGGTTGCGTCTGCAATATGAACAAGTGGTATTGAAATAGAAGATTGAATCTCTTCTGAAACCTTGTGCATTGTATTTGTACAGATGAGGATAAAATCAGCTCCACCCGCTTCAACTGATTGAGCGGCTTGAGAAAGAATTTTTCCTGTCTTATCCCAGCAACCAGAATGTTGCAGCTTTTCTATTTCATCAAAGTCAACACTATAGAGGCAGATTTTGGCGGAATGTAAGCCACCAAGTACTTCTTTGATACCTTCATTTATTGCTTTGTAATAGCTTGCGGTAGATTCCCAACTCATTCCTCCAAGCAGACCAATAGTTCTCATATTTTTCTCGTTTTACTCAATTGTTGATTTGTGCCACATAACCGCCTACATGTGGGGCGCCGTAGGCGACCCAGCCAGCTTGCTGGCGACACCATGTGCTTGTTAGCCGTTTTTCCCCGATATTTCGTGCAAAGCAGCTAATGCGGCGTGAGCTTTTTCAGATTGAACAAAAACATGATCATGAAAATATGCTGCAATTACATTTGCACTGACACCTTTTGACGCAAGTTTGTTTGATATTGCTGCTGTTAAGCCAACAGCCTCCAAGCTTGAATGCACAGTTAAAGTGATTTGCTTGTAGGTATTTTCAAAACTAATGCCAGCACTTTCAGCAGATTTTTTTGGTAAAACCAATGTTAAGCCCTCTGATTCATTGAAAGTAGCAAGAGGGTTTAAATTAATATACTCGGACAGTTGACCTGATACATTGCAAAATACAAATTCATCCTCAACTAGCACTGGGTTCATACTTTCCAGAAGTTTTCCAAGATCTACTATTCCTGACATTACGATACTTCTCGATGTTATTATGACGGCTAACGCTTGCAGGCTGCGTCCCAGACAGTTAGCTGCGTTCTGATTGTTGCATTTTTTTGGACACAGAAATATCTGAATTGTTTTCTGAAGCCGCCAAACCGTTTACGACACCTGAATAGTCTGATGCTGTTTTATTTTGACTTAACTTGAAGTTACCAACTATATCATCAATAACGACCTCCAAACCAACAACAGCATTTATCAGTTTTTTAGTGAACTCAAACGGAGCATCTGAAACTGACCAAGGAAGGGTTTGGTTTAGTTCATGAAAGTCAGAAATATTGTTGAGCAGCTGAATAATCCAGTCACTTTCATGTCTGAAAAAAATTCGACCTCTAACGTGTACGACAGAGTAATTCCATGTTGGAACGACTTTACCCGTTTCTTTCTTTGATGGATATAAATTCGGGCTGATATAAGCGTTTGGTCCATGAAAGATAAGCAGAACCTCCTGACCGTCTGAGACCTTTTTCCATAAAGGGTTTACTTTTGCAATATGGCTTTGAAGTATTACCTGTGCATTCTTTCGTTTCTGAAGATAAAACGGAATATGGTCAGCATCCAAAGTATTTTCAGCTGAAACTATTAGAGTGCCAAGCGGATGCTCTTGAATAAACTCATACAATTTATCCAAGTTTTCTTCTTTAAATTTTGATGGAATGTGCATATTTACTCTTAGCAGCTGACGCCTGCATCAGGTACACCATAGGCTTCACCTGAAGCACTTGGTACGCCCGGCATGGGCATGAACTTATGGGGTGAAAGTCCCCTGTGGGTAAACCAGCATCGGATCTTGCGCCTAATAAGCCAACCGATGATAACCACTAGCTTAAGGCAATTGCAATCCCGCGAAGGATTGTGCGGAGGCAGTCTGACTGCAAAGGTGCGAGCCGACGGAGACTGGGCGTCCCCCAGAAATCGTATACAAGGCCGAGTCTCGTGGGCGAGTGAGCCAATGATCACAAAGCCCTCTGGTTTGAGAGACACGGTAAATGCGGCGGTTGTGCACTGACAGTTCATGTTCTTATCCGGCGAGGTCTGTTCAACATGCGATTGGTTATTCCCAGTTCTCAGCCACTGGTTACAACAGGCTCGGCGAGCAAGATTCATCACCCTGTTCGAGCAAACCCGATGACAACCAATAGCGCCCAAAGGAGTAATCCTGTGTGGTGATTGAACAGAAGTCAGCAGACGTCATACGACTGCATGGATGCAGGAGCTAGAGTAACGCAGGAGCAGTTACCGCGTAGTTGTTCGACAGGAATCGTCAGCGAAGGACTGAACACCGATGACAAAGAGGAGACTGATTCCCTCGGAGCATTGCAGCCGAACGGCGAAACACTGTGTCTGGCGACAGAATCTTTAACCAGCTTTGAACCACGATCTACTAAGTTGTGCACTGGAGCCTGCCAACTTACTGAAGGCATGGAAACAGGTCAGAAGCAACAAAGGTGCTCCCGGTATTGATGGAGTCACCATTGAGGCCTACCCTGACTTTGCTAAACAGCATTGGCCTTCAGTGCGCCAAGCCTTACTGGATGGAACATATAAACCGTCTCCGGTGCTTCGGGCTGTCATTGAGAAACCCGATAGAGGAGAAAGGTTGCTTGGAATTCCTACCGTTCAGGATAGGGTTATACAACAGGCCATAGTGCAGGTGTTAACCCCCATCTTTGATCTCGGATTTTCAAACAGCAGCTTTGGTTACAGACCGGGAAGATCTGCACATGATGCTGTGCAACAGGTTAAACGCTATATCAAACAGGGGCTGCATCAGGCGGTTGACGTTGATCTGAGTCAGTTCTTTGATACCGTCAGCCATGATGTACTCATGTCGAGAGTCGCCCGTAAGATTAACGACAAGCGTCTGCTAAAACTGATTGGTTGCTACCTCCGTGCTGGCGTCATGATTGATGGGCAATGCTACCCGACACGGGTGGGTATGCCACAAGGCGGTCCACTTTCACCGCTGCTGTCGAATGTACTTCTTGATGACCTGGACAAGGAACTGGAATATCGGGGTCACTGTTTCGCAAGATATTGCGATGACTTCGTGATAGTGGTTCACAGCCAACGGGCAGGGGAAAGGGTGATGGAAAGCATCACCCGGTACCTTGAGCGTCGACTGAAACTGACAATCAACCCGACCAAAAGCAAGGTGGTGAAATCCACTGAGGTCGAGTTCCTGAGTTTTACCTTCACAGGGAAGAGAGTCCGCTGGTCACAGAAAAGCCTGCTTCGCTTTAAGCGGAAAATCATCAAACTCACCAGCCGCAGCTGGGGAGTCTCGATGGGCTACCGCCTGCGAAAGCTTGCCGAATATATCCGGGGCTGGATGGGTTATTTCAGAATAACCGAATATTACCGTCCTATACCGCTGCTGGATCAATGGATACGTCGGCGCATCCGTTGCTGTTTTATTAAGCAGTGGCGCAAGCCGAAAACCCGTTATCGAAATTTAGTCAAGTTAGGCGTTGATCATATCAAGGCCGCTTCGATTGCAGCCAGCAGCAAAGGGTATTATCGGTTGAGCAAAACCTTTGCAACACAGCAGGCACTCAACGACAGTTATCTTGCAAATATTGGGCTTGTTTCCCTGAAAGAGTTATGGATCAGGTTTCACTATCCTCGGTGAACCGCCCGGTGCGGACCCGCATGCCGGGTGCTGTGGGGAGGGCTGGAGAAAGACCAGTCCTTACCCGATTTATGCCTATACTGAGCTGGGCTGAGGCGCATAGACTTCCATCATGAACAAAATTTTTATCTTTAAGTTGTTGACCGTATCTTTATTCATAATCCCTCTACAAGCATTAGCGCAAGAGGCTTGCTCTTTATGCCTGGAAGTTTTAGAAGATAGTGACAATGTACAACAACTTTGTTGTGGGCATTTATATCATGCCACTTGTATAGCCCCTTGGTTTGAGGCCCATGATACATGCCCGAATTGCATGCAGAAAGCTTGTATTCATACTCCAGAGTACAGTACTGAAGAGCATGATAA
The DNA here is from genome assembly GCF_049310145.1 of Endozoicomonas sp. ALD068. Taxonomy (NCBI): domain Bacteria; kingdom Pseudomonadati; phylum Pseudomonadota; class Gammaproteobacteria; order Oceanospirillales; family Endozoicomonadaceae; genus Endozoicomonas; species Endozoicomonas sp. ALD068. Next base: position 1,562,873 of record NZ_JBLYNU010000004.1, on the reverse strand, counting down.
ATGCGTTGATGTTATTTGTGTAATGTCTAACCATGAAGAATCACGTCACCCACGACATTCACGTCGTCAACGATATGCTCCATACACATTTGGAGCACATGGGTTATCAATGTCGGCACAATTTTTACCGGCAACGCCCTCAATGCCTCCAATACCCTCAATGCCTCTAATGCCTCTAATGCCTCTAATGCCTCTAATGCCTCCAATGCCTCCAATGCCTCCAATGCCTCCAATGCCTCCAATGCCTCTAATGCCTCCAATGCCTCCAATGCCAGATTTGTCACATAGCAGTGGAATTTCTATTCAGCTTCAACAGCGTGGAGAAGGAATTTTCATTTATGGCACACAGGAGGGAGATCCTATTCAAATTAGTTTACCTTCAGAAGATCAAACAGCAACTTTGCAGCAAATAAACCATGGCAACTCTGTTACACAAATAACTACTGAATCAAAAGATGGATGTGTGCGAGTAAGAATATCGAGTAAGAATATGTACCAGAGATAATAGTGGTAATAGCACTGTTGAGGATTAAAGGCATAACGCCTGCGTGTGGGGCTGACGCCGCAGGCGGCAGTCCCAGCCAGCTTGCTGGCGACACCACGCACTTGTTATGCGCTGGTTTATATGCGAGAAGCTTGAACTAAGGCTCTTGAAATCCATTGGTTGATACTTTGACCGCTAACCTGAGCTGCTGTTGCAATGGTTGCATGAAGTTCTGGTGGAATACGTAGCATCAATTTTCCAGAGTATGGTTTCTGAGGCTCTTTGCCCACAGAGGCACAAGTTTCGAGATAATCTTCAACTGCGTCGTGAAAAGCATCTTTTAATTCTGTTACTGACTCACCATGAAAACCAACTCGATCTTTAATGCCTGCGATATGACCAATAAAGCATTCATCATCGTCACTGTATTCTATGCTAGCTGCATAGCCTTTGTATGTCATTGTGTTCATGGTTTAACTCCAATTCTAGTTAGAAAATCTCGTGCATCTTTAACCTGATAGGGCTTTGCCTCTTTTTTTGGGTGCGGTCTATGAAAAGTTCCGATTTCCCCATCTTTATAGAATCTTACACGTGACCCGCGCCCCTCGATAATATCAGCTCCGACAGCAATCAAGTGGGCTTCTATAGCCTTCCATTCCAACTGTTTTGGGGTTGGATCTTTGAATATCGCTGTGAGCGTTTTACGGTGTTTAGCATTCATAGAAGGCACTATAGAGCATAGTGTCATAAAATGGTATCAACGTTATGATTTATGATGAATCGAAGCGCATAACGCCGCCCTGAGCCGCGCGCCGAAGGCAGCATCGGGTGGAGCCCTTTAGGGAGGAACGTACTCTAGGGCTTTGTTATACGGCTTCTCACGATTAGCATCTGAGTTGCTCCCTTTTGAAACTCATAGCTGACTTCTTTGAGAGAAGCTTCAATTCCATTTTTTCTTAAATGTTCTATTACTACCGGCAAATGCTTTGATTCTTTACCATCCAATGTTAGTAATGGATAAATTCTTACTTCTCTTGCAATTCTAGTTAATTCAAGTATTGATTCGATATGCTGCGATTCAGAAAAGTGTTCACTGTAAAGAAATAGAAAATGTGAGCAAACTGCTAAATCAAACTCATTGTTTTGGAAAGGTAAGTTTGGCAATGAAGCATAAATATACCTACTATCAAGTCTACCACTATCGTAATCACTAAGGAATGCATTCATTGCTGACATTCTTACTGACTCTAACATTTCAGGAGATTTGATATTTTTCCAAACATATTCATTTTTATTTAGATATATTTGTTCCATAATAAGGGAACGAACTTCTTTGATTCTTGTGATTATCTGAGACTTTGAAAACTGATATATCGGATCAACTGAAACTACACTACCTCCAAGCTTTTTGATTTCCATGTTAAAGCTTGCTGGCCCATCCCCACAGCCAAGTATTTTCTTTCTTTTATCCTTATCACTCAAAGAAAACATCAATTCATACTCTTCGAGTGTACGTCCCCAAGGAACAACGTTTTCTAACTTCACTATAAAAACTCTCTTGTGGTATAGCTCTTTGATTTTTTCTGCCGTATAACGCCATGCTGTGGGGCCACTTTCATAGCCAAAGTCAAAATCTCTCCTTAGTGCTTTGTCCCAGATATCTCTTGATGATTTGGACAAACCATCAATTAAAGAAACATACTCAGCAATTATCTCATCGATCCCGCTACAGGCTGTTTCAAAGGATCCATAGTAAATACCATCAATCTCTTCATTACGAAACACGCAAATACGCTCTCCCCATTCCTTGATGATGGGAGATATATCAATCGACGATTCGATATCTAGATCTATGTTAAGAAAGTGGATCTCATTCATATTAACTTAACTTGATTTGGCACATAACGCTTGCATCAGGTGCGCCGTAGGCGTCACCTGGAACCATTTGTTAGGGTGCTTTCTACCTTGTATTTTTGAGCTAGACCTACGAGATCAAGATAGGAATATCTATCCTTAGATACGACAGGGAAAGTTGAATAGACATAGTCTGTAAAATCATTGAAATATAATGTTTTTGTTTTAGTGATTACAGCATCTAATATCTGCTTATCTCTAGGAGATAGTTCAACAGGCTCAATATTACCATCAAACCCAATCAAAAGCTTATCAGAGCCATACATGGTTTTTTCGTGCGCAATTGTAAAACCATCGCCAGTTTTTACTGCATTGAAAACATCATCAACATATGGCCCATAGTGATTAAACAGCCACTTAATTGATGTTAACTGTTTTTCATCTGCTAAAGCACTAAACCAGTCAGCCAAATAAACTAGTTTTGTCAGCCTAGCTTTAGATAGCTCACCTTTATGTGGATATTGGGTGCAAAAGTAAGCAATTATATTCTGTAACCTAGTCACTTTAAGCCTCCCAACATATTCAATACATCAGCATCATTATCGACTGTCGCTGGTGCTTTGTTAGAATCAATTGATTTATCATACAAAATACCATCTTTTACAAAGTTACAAAGATGGCTTTGATAATCACTGCAATAGTCCCTTATTTGTATTTTAACTTCATTAGGAAATGAATCTTTTCTTTCGCTTTCAAAAAGTATCACTCCAATGTTATCTCCAGCTTCAGTTATAGCCACTGCAAAATACCTACAGCTTTTCATATTAATAGATTCAAGAATTTCACGGCTATAGCTATAATTTTGCATCATATGCATATTCTGGCATCGCTTGAACACTCATTCTGCTAACTCTTGAACACCGATTCTGGCGGCGCTTGAACACCCATTCTGTTAACTCTTGAACACTTTTTGGCGATTTCCAGAATCGCTGTTCAACTGCCCAGAATCCGTGTTCAAGCCTCCAGAATCTGAAAACTCTTCTTTCGGTAGATTATCTCTTACGCATTGATTTCCATGAACTTTAGCCGCTGACCTTTCTAAACAGAAAGGACAGCAGCCATGCCAGATAACAGGATTTCCATGCGAAAACTTCAAGAAATACTCCGGATGCGCTTTGAGTACCGACTCAGTATCCGGCAAATAGCTCGCAGCACGCGGGTCAGTGTTGGCACTGTGTCCAACTACGTTCAGGCCTTTGAACGGTCGCCACTGAGCTGGCCTCTGCCCTCGGACTGCTCTGAGGCTACTTTGGTGCAGACACTGTTCCCTGAGACCCCACTGTCGAGCCGCCAGGGTCTGGTCGACCCGGACTGGGGCGTTATTCACCAGTCACTCAAGCGCAAGGAGGTGACCAAGCAAACACTCTGGGAGGAGTACTGCCAAGAGAGCACTCTCAATGCCTACAGCTATTCGCAGTTTTGTCACCGCTACAACCAGTGGCTGGGCTGCCAGAAACGTTCCATGCGACAGCATCACAAGGCGGGTGAAAAACTGTTTGTAGACTACGCCGGTCTTACGGTCCCTGTCGTTAATCCAAAGACCGGTGAGATCGCCCATAACGCCCAGATTTTCGTAGCGGTGATGGGAGCCTCTAACTACACCTACGCAGAAGCCACCCTGTCCCAGAAGTCCGAAGACTGGCTGGGGTCTCATGTTCGGGCCTTTGAGTTCTTTGGAGGTATTCCAGCTGTCGTGGTACCAGACAACCTCAGGAGCGGTGTCAGTAAGGCTTGCCGTTATGAACCGGACCTGAACCCGGCTTACCAACACCTGGCCAACCACTACCAGGTGGCGGTCATTCCAGCTCGGCCCTACAAGCCCAAGGACAAGGCGAAAGCCGAAGTGGGTGTGCAGTTGGTTGAACGCTGGATACTGGCCAGACTTCGTCATGAGACCTTCTTTACCCTGGCAGAACTGAACAGTCGTATACGGGAGCTATTGACTGAACTCAACCTTAAGCCCTTTCAAAAACTGCCAGGTACACGACGAAGTACCTTTGAGCAACTGGATGAACCCGCTTTGCGACCTTTGCCCAAACAGGCCTTTGAGTACGCTGAGTTCAGCAAAGCCAGGGTGAACATTGACTATCACATTCACTGTAAAGGCCATTACTACTCAGTGCCTCATCAGCTGGTCAAGAAAGAGGTGGAAGTTCAGGCAACAGAACATACGGTCACTGTCTTCTGCAAAGGTGAAGTTGTGGCCTGTCACCCCCGTAAGTTCACAACCGGTTTTACCACTCAATCAGGCCATATGCCTGAACGACATAGCAAGCACCAGGAGTGGACACCGGAACGACTGCTGGAGTGGGCAAAACAGCTGGGCCCCGATGTTCACTGGATAACTCAGTATCTGTTGAACAGTCGTGAGCATCCGGAGCAGGCTTATCGGTCTTGCCTGGGGTTATTGAACCTCAAACGGGATTACGGAGCTGACCGGTTAAACAATGCTTGCGCCCATGCCCGGAAAATCAAAGGTTACCGACTCAAGAATATCCGGGCGATCCTGCAATCAGGTAAAGACAAACAGGCTCTTCAACCTGAGGTGAAACAAACGACACTACCTCTTCATGACAGCCACGAAAATATTCGTGGTGCAGCCAGCTATCAGTAACCGGAGACGTATCATGATGAATCAAACTCTGACCCGTCTGCGGTCACTGCGCCTGACAGGCATGGCCGATGCCCTGGCTCAGCAACTGGAGCAGCCCGGCACCTACGACAGCCTGAGCTTTGTGGAGCGGCTGGCCCTCCTGACAGAACAGGAAGAGACCGAGCGCAATAACAAACGTCTTGCCCGGTTACTGAGGGCGGCCAGGTTTAAGCTGGCTGCACGGGTAGACGACATTGACTACGAACATCCCCGGGGGTTGAAGAAAGTCCAAATAGCCACACTGTCCAGCGAGGACTGGTTAAACAGGCACAGGAACCTGCTGATTACCGGACCTTGTGGCAGTGGTAAAAGTTACCTGGCTTGCGCACTGGGACACTGGGCCTGCATACAGGGTTACAGTGTCCGCTATTACCGACTCTCGCGCTTACTGGAAGAGCTGAGCCTTGCCCATGGTGATGGCAGCTACAGCAGGCAACTCAAGCAACTGGCGAAGGTGGATTTGTTGATACTGGATGACTGGGGGCTGGAACCTCTGACCCAGCAGCAACGCAACGATTTACTGGAAGTGATGGATGACCGTCACGAACAAAGTTCAACGTTGGTTACCAGCCAGCTACCGACCCGGCAATGGCATGGCAGCATCGGTGATGAGACTCTGGCAGATGCCATTCTGGATCGCCTGATGCACAACGCCCACAGGATTACGCTGAAAGGAGAATCCATGCGCAAGAAGCTGGGAAAACTGGAAACACTTGAACACTTGGACTAAAAATCAGACTGGGTGATGCGTAGGAGATCCAGGGTGTTCAAATGAACCAGAATGGGTGTTCAAGCTGACCAGAATATGCATCATATACTCAAAGTATCCATCTTTGTCTGAAGCAAACTCAGGGCTATTATCTTCAGAGTGCTCGCCATGCTGCCAAGCCTGACTAATAACACCCTCGTTTAGTCCAAACTTTGGTTTATGCACTTTAGCAAGCTTAGGATTTATTGAATACCTTGATAACAGATAAAAGCTTTCTCGGTTTTCATAGTAAATTGAAACCCTAGAATAGGAGTCCAAGTTAATTTGTTTAGACACACCTTTTAACCATGTTCCAACAAGGTCTTGATGGACACGGTAAATATCAGAGCGAAGGCTTTGTCCATCCTCTTGAGAGGCTTCCAATTCAGCCTCAAGATCTTTTACCTTAATATTTTCTTGGCGCAACTGATCGTTTTCTTTGGTCAGTTGTTTCTTTTCATCGTACACACCTTTGGCACCGAACACCGTTAGAGGAAAACCAACGACAAAAGCTGCGTAAGGGTTCGTCAGTAGATACGCTATAAAACTAGCACTAGAGTCCACAACAGCCCATGCCTTACTGTGGTCATAAGAGCCAAGGAATGCGCCTCCCAATGTCATGATAAAGGCACCAATAGGGGTCGCAAGGCTATAAAATGCTCCATCAAGGAACGCTCCAGCCCGTTCAAAAACATTTAAACTGCTTCTGTTTCTTCGTTCGACCACTAATGCACACCCTCCTATTTAACTGGATGAATATACACTGGTTTTAATGTATTTACTAGTTCTTGAGCTGGTGTAGCGCCCTAACGCTGGCAGCAAGGGTGGCGAACGCAGTGAGCCATCCCTTTGCCTGTATTTGTTAGCCCGGCAGTCCTGCCGCCTGGGACGATGTTGATTATTGCAGAGGAGCTTCAGTAAAACCTGCACCTGCTGCACCGATTGAAGTGCATAAAAGTTACCGCTGGAAAACTTGCAGGCAACGCCAATGCTGATACAACTTTTAACTGGTTTAGTGCGCCGGACCAAATACTCATAAACACCGTGAACCCACGCTGACATGCCCAACAAGACACCGCAGATTTTTCATCGACTGACACAGAATCTACAGACATGCATTACTGAGAACTAATCAGAACTGGAATTGACCAGACTGGTTGCTGGCGTAGATTTTGGTTCGTGATTCATCTATTGGAAAAATGCTTCGTCAGCAAAATCTGTGGGGCATTTCTGGTTCGGGCAGGTTGCCCAGTGCGTGATATAAAGCGATTTCTGCACATCTATAGGTTCTGAAACCATACGATTTTCTCGTAGTGAGTTTTATCTTGGTGTTCAGACCTTCCACAATTCCGCTGGAAAATGCTTTTTTTGCCCTGAACCAATTCAGGATCAGTGGTCTGTGTTGCCGAACAGTTTTAGCTACTTTCTTCATCGGTTCTATCTTTGACCGCATGACTCTTGTACACCACCGGTCCAGATACTTTCCTGCCCAGTGTGGTGATATGTAACTCCAGAACACTTGAAACTCTTCTCTGAGCAGATAGGCCCTGACACTTTTGAGATTATACTGAAGCACTCTATTTAACTTGATCTCTTCTTTCTCGGTCAGGTTTTCCTTCCGTTTCAGCAGACATCAACGGGTTTTTTTCAAAACAGGCTCATAACCATCAGCCTGAAGCTGTTTGTGTTCTGATGCCCTGACCTCATCGATGGCCTTGTTCAGCATGGCCACAATGTGAAATCGATCCAGAATATGCAGCGCCTGATTGGCAAACTCGGCGATCGCCTTTACATAGGGCTTCCACATGTCAGAGCAGACATACTTCAGTTGCTGACTACGCTCAGGGCCAAAAAAGAAGAAAAAGTTTCTAATTGTGGCTTCAGTACGATCCTGACCAACCCATAATAGCCGGGTGCAACTGCGATCAATCTGATAAACCACTGTCAGGTATTTATGTCCGACCTGGTAAGCCACTTCATCAACGCCAATGGCCTTGATATTGTCGAGTGAACGATGCGCTTTGCCCCACTCAACCATGTACTCCACAGCATGAAATACTTTCTCCCATGAGGTATTGAAAGTACTGGCAACCTCTTTCCAAGACAGCTTTCTGGCCCAGTTTGCCAGAAATTGCATATAGGCTTTGGTCAGCTCCTTCTTACCTTCAGCCCATGGGACTTGCTCAACCTTTTCGCCGCACGTCTTACATTCCACCCGGCGCATTCTATAGAGCAAGAAAACTCTGATTCCCCAGAGAGGAACAAACTCGAAACGACGCTCAGCAAGATGATCGTAGCCCGGAGCAGGTTTCTGGCATCCTGAGCAGATAGCGTGACTATTCTTTCGTGGAACAACGGCTACATTGAATACTTCAGAGCCTTGGTAGAAGCCAAGTTTCACATCCTGATAAACAAATGACTTGAGTTTATGAACTTTATTGAGGATAGTTTTTATTAGCATCAGCGGTGTTTTTTGTGGTTATTTTGTCGGCTAACAAAAAACCTATCAAAAATCAGCCGCTGGTGCTTCTACCTTTCAAATTGACTCATTTTTACCCACAGATATCCCTGAAGAGCCGGAAAAATAGAAAAAACTTTCATACTGCTGCCGGCTAACGCCATGCCGTGGGGCGCCGCAAAGCGGCGTCCCAGCCCCTACAGCGGCGACACCAACAATTTGTTAGGTGCTTTTGCACAAGCTGCTTTGTAATTCATGCAAACTTGGCATGGTTTTATGTTGGCATGAGCCTTGTGGCAAAACATCCCAGCCTGCTTTAGAAGATGTATGTAAATGGATTACCACTTTACCATCGGGGTCTTCGAGAAGACCTACAGGAACCCATACAAGCTCAGTATTACTTAAAGGGTTTGGAACTGGGCTTCCACATGACTTGCAGAAATCTACACGGTAGCCTGAGTCTTTAACAAACGATGAAATATTATTCTGGCCTTGAACCCATTCAAAATATTCTTTGCTGATGAGAGTCCCTGCATTAGCCGAAGAGCCTGTTACCTTGCGGCATAAACTACAGTGGCATTGGTAGAAGTTTGGAGTTTCACAGGACAACTTAAACTTAACTTCATTGCATAAGCACTGACCAATCATAAATAGATCTCACTCATTATTACGGCGAACGCTCCGGTGTAGTTTTTAGTGGCACCTAACGCTGGCAGCAAGGGTGGCGAACACAGTGAGCCATCCCTTTGCCTGTATTTGTTAGCCCGGCAGCCCTGCCGCCTGGGACAATGTTGATTATTGCAGAGGAGCTTCAGTAAAACCTGCACCTGCAGCACCGATTGAAGAGCATAAAAGTTACCGCTGGAAAACTTGCAGGTAACGCCAATGCTGATACAACTTTTAACTGGTTTAGTGCGCCGGACCAAATACTCATAAACACCGTGAACCCACGCTGACATGCCCAACAAGACAACGCAGATTTCATAGCGACTGACACAGAACCCAAAGACATGCACTGCTGAGAACTACTCAGAACTGGATTTGAACAGGCTGGTTGCTAGCATGGATTTTGGTTCGTGACTCGTCCACTAAAAAAATAGAAAAAACTTGCACACTGCTGTCGGCTAACGCCTGCAGCATCGGCAGACAAAATTGGCGGTCCGTTGCCTGCACTTGTTATGTGCCGGGTACTGGATAAATAGTAACAACAACACTACCGCCGACCCCAGCCAATTTTTTTATTGCATCTGACTCTATTCTTGAATGAAAGTTATTTGGTGTAGTCCCACTTTCATAGCCAAAGTCAAAATCTCTCCTTAGTGCTTTGTCCCAGATATCTCTTGATGATTTGGACAAACCATCAATTAAAGAAACATACTCAGCAATTATCTCATCGATCCCGCTACAGGCTGTTTCAAAGGATCCATAATAAATACCATCAATCTCTTCATTACGAAACACGCAAACACGCTCCCCCCATTCCTCGATGATGGGAGATATATCAATCGACGATTCGATATCTAGATCTATGTTAAGAAAGTGGATCTCATTCATAGTAACTTAACTTGATTTGGCACATAACGCCAATTTCAGGGGCTGCGCCGCAGGCGCAGTCCCCTGGAAATTTTTGTTATGCGCGCTCCCTCAATATTGAATGAAAAACAATAGCTAATTTAAAGCTTCTCATAATTAGTCAGAAGGAATTTGTGAAAAACCATATCAGAAGAGGCCATGATAGACGTTCCAAATGGATGATCTTTAAACGATTTTACTTTATTATCATAAGCTGATTTTATTAACCTTTCTTCGTTTACTTTAATCTCTTTATAGTTTTCATCATGAGACCCAGTAATAACGACACCTGTATATAGAATGACTGGGATTTCTTCATTATTGAGTGTAAAACGAATTACTTCATATGCATCTACAGGTTTATTGCTTTCATTGAATTTTTTCTGATATTCATCTTTCGCCTTACCTTCATCAGCATCAGCTATGAAAGCTTTCTTATAATCAATGAATTTTGATATTATCTTTCCAGAATCCTTAATAAAACATTTATATTCAACTATCTCTCTACCCTTACTATCCTCAGTATCATTCCACGAATAATCCTCACAAACCTCTCGATTATTAAACGCCTGTTCAATCGTAAGCGTTTTATCAAGCTGCAAATAATGTTCTTGCACCGTATCTATTGGAGAACCGCACCCTACTAGTACAATTGAAATCGAGCTAGTCAGTAATATTTTTTTCATTTTAGTACTTATTAGATTTTATTTTCTGAGATTAAATTATTAAAACCGTTTGATAAATGTGATTTTTTATCTGTTATTTAGAAAAATTTTTAGTCTTACTCTAATTCCTCCTATGTTCTTAGCCTTTGTAGTAGCGCATAACGCCTGCATGTGCGGCGCACGTAGTGTGTCCGACACGATGCTTTTGTTAGGTTTCGATGGCTCGTAACAGCTTATTGATGTGCTTAATTGCGAGCAACCTTTGATCTTCATCACTATCGAGATTAAGCACATGAGAAAAACGGTACATTTCAGCCTCTTGCAAAAGTTGGTAATCCTTTTTACCTACGTATTGCTCCCAAGCGCAATCTATTATTCGTACCTGACGCTTACTACCAACTGCTCTCAGTTTGAGATAAGCCGCAAACTGCAAGGGATAAGCAGCCTGGAGGATTTCCAAAGCACCAGTATCGGGGAAATCAGACTCTCTGGAATAGAGCTTAATAAGTGCATCGACGAAAGGGGCCGTGAAGTCTGCTTTAGCTTGCTGAAAAAGCAAATCTTAGGAAATCCTCCTTTGAAAGATAGCCCCAGCGAACATACAAAAAATAGCAGTTCCGGCAATAATAAATGTGTCAAAAATAGTTTGTTCCATAACAGTCTTTCTTTTTCTACATTTATAGGAATATTTATAAGCGTCCTTGGATTTGCAGCGGGGCATTGGGTTGGTAGAGAAACCTAACAGCTATTAAAACTCAAACGAGTGATATCAGATATTACACTCACACGCGCCATATCCCCCCAAATCAGAGAAAATCAACGCACTCGAGATATATCCCGTTTTTTCAATCCGTCAAAAAGTCATTAATTATCAACATACTACGAGCTATTCTACCTACCGTCCCGAATAGGCCGCAAGTGAGTTATTTGCTTTCTGGTATTTTCTTCAATAATACTGTACAAAATAACAGTTATTGAGTTTACCATGCCATCTGCTTTTATGACTGAAGCAGACAAAACTCTGAGAGTGAGGGGCTATAGCTTTAAAATCAAGCTGACGGTTTCTTTAGCAAAAAGACAACCGGATCTACATTGATATGACGAACCCGTGTGCTCATACAGTAAAAAACCCTTGTCGCAAAATACAAAAAGCACGCTACCGCCCTGAGAGTTAAATCTGCCGAAACAGCAGACAAGCACATATCCCTTGGCTCAATGGCATTCTGGTTGGATGAGTAAACAGGTTCTATTGAGCGACATTGTGCCAGTATTTCTCATTGAAGGGCAGGTATTAGGGCTTAATTTTTGGCAACAGGAGTAAAAATTCTTGAGGTTTGGCAGGACCTGAAGACTCCAGGTCCTGAAAAATCTATCAGCGCTCAATACGCCAAGTGGTTCCTTCCCTACTGTCCTGCAGGATAATACCCTGACTGGCCAGCTCCTCACGGATACGATCCGCTTCAGCAAAGTCACGAGCCTTCTTGGCATCTTTGCGCTTCTGAATCATTGCTTCAATCCAGGCTTCATCGACATCGGCTCCGGACTTCAGGAAAGACTCGGCATCACCTTGCAGAATACCCAGGATGCCACCCAGTTTGACCAGCAAAGCTGCCAGCGGCATGGCTTTCTGCTCATCTTCGGCACGAATGGTATTCAGCTCACGTACCAGCTCAAACAGGGACGCCAATGCTTCCGGTGTATTAAAGTCGTCATCCATGGAAGCCATGAACTTTTCTTCAAAACGAGTGCCTTCAGCCGCAGTGACACCAGCCACATCCAGTCCTTTCAGTGCAGTGTATAGACGCTCAAGGCGAATAGACGCCTCTTTCAGACTATCTTCCGAATAATTAACCGGACTGCGGTAATGACTGGAAATCAGGAAGTAACGCACGACTTCGTCCGGGTACTTATCCAGCACTTCACGAATCGTAAAGAAGTTACCCAGACTCTTGGACATTTTCACATTATCAATGCGAATGGCACCTGAGTGCATCCAGGTATTCACAAAGGTCTGACCGTTGGCCGCTTCACTCTGAGCAATCTCGTTTTCATGATGAGGGAACTTGAGATCTGAACCGCCGCCGTGAATATCAAAGGTTTCTCCCAGGCAGCGCTTACCCATAACCGAGCACTCTATATGCCAGCCAGGACGGCCATTGCCCCAAGGTGAAGGCCAGCTTGGCTCACCTTCTTTAGCTCCCTTCCAGAGCACAAAGTCCATAGGGTCTTCTTTCTGCTCATCGACTTCGATACGGGCACCGGCTTCCAGTTCTTCCAGAATTTTTCCAGAAAGCTTGCCATAGCCATCGAATTTGCGAACCCGGAAGTAAACGTCGCCATTGCCCGGTGCATAGGCAAAGCCTTTCTCAACCAGGTCACTGATCATTTCGATCATACCTTCCACGTGCTCGGTCGCCCTGGGTTCCTGATCAGGCTCCAGATTGCCGAGACGTTTAAAGTCTTCACGCATGGCGGCGATCATACGATCTGTCAGCACGTCAATAGTTTCACCATTATCAGTGGCGCGACGAATGATCTTGTCATCAATATCAGTGATATTGCGAATGTAAGTCAGGTTGTAGCCTTTAGCTCTCAGGTAACGGGAGACCACATCAAAAGCCGTAACCGTTCTGGCATGACCAATATGGCACAGGTCATAAACTGTCATACCACAGACGTACATCCGCACATGATTTTCATTCAGTGGTTTAAAGGCTTCTTTGGTTCTGGTCAGGGAGTTGTATATCTGCAACACGTTCTTTGTCCTGTAGCCCGATGATCCAGGCTGTATGCTCTCCCTGAAATGGGAGAGCTTGATTCCACTCGTCAGACTTTACTGGCCCAGGTATCCTTGAGACCAATCGTCATATTGAACACGGGTTTTTCAGAACAGTGTTCACGTCGATCGGCGACAAAATACCCTTCCCTCTCGAACTGAAAGCCCTGTTCCGGTTTCGCTTCTACCAGAGAGGGTTCAACCCAGCCTGTCACCACCTCCAGGGAAGACGGATTCACATGAGCCATAAAGTCTTCATCACCCTTGTCTGGAGCAGGGTTATTAAACAGGCGATCGTACTTACGGATTTCTGCCTGCTTGCCATGGCTCGCTGACACCCAATGAATCACACCACGAGGTTTAATACCTTCAGGAGGGTTTTCTCCCACTGTACCGGGTACATAGCTGCAGTGAATCTCAGTGATTTTGCCCTGCTCATCTTTAATTACCTGGTCTGATTTGATGACATAGGCACTGCGCAGGCGCACGTACTCACCCGACACCAGTCGCTTGAATTTTTTGCGTGACAGAGTGGTGTCTTCAGTAAAATCTGAACGATCAATATACAGTTCACGTGTAAACGGCAGTTTACGCTCACCCAACTCAGGCTTGTTAGGGTGTGCCGCTGCGGTCATTTCCTGTACCTCGCCTTCAGGCAGGTTGGTAATCACGACTTTCAGCGGATTGATAACCGCCATGGCACGTGCTGCGTTGTTGTTCAGATCGTCACGGATCGCATGCTCCAGCATGGAAACATCAGCAATACCATCGGAACGACTGACGCCCACCATATCGGAGAATTTGCGAATAGAAGCCGGTGTGTACCCACGCCGACGCATACCGGACACGGTAGGCATACGGGGGTCGTCCCACCCTTCTACGATACCTTCATCCACCAGTCGCTTCAGTTTTCGCTTGCTGGTGACGGTGTAGTTCAGGTTCGTTCTGGCAAACTCGAATTGTCTCGGCCTTGATGGCACCGGCAGGTTCTCGATAAACCAGTCGTATAACGGACGGTGGTCCTGAAATTCCAGTGTACAGATCGAGTGCGTTACCCCTTCAATGGCATCTTCCTGACCATGGGCAAAGTCATAGCTTGGATAGATACACCACTTATCACCCGTCTGGTGGTGAGGCACCTTGCGGATACGGTAAAGAATCGGATCACGCATATTCATGTTGGGGTTCTGTAGATCAATCCTGGCCCTCAGGCTGCACTGACCTTCTTCATACTCACCGGCACGCATCTTTTCAAACTCTGCCAGATTCTCTTCTACAGACCGCTTGCGGCATTCCGTTTCAACGCCAGGGGTATTAAAGTCACCCCGGTTTTTAGCCATGGACTCGGCGTCCTGATGATCCACATAGGCCTTTCCTTCTTTGATCAGGTAGAGAGCCCATTCGTAAAACTGATCAAAGTAGCTGGAAGCATAGCGAACCTCTCCGCTCCACTTGAAACCCAACCAGCGAACATCTTCCTGAATGGCATCGACATACATCTGCTCCTCTTTTTCGGGATTCGTATCATCAAACCTCAGGTTACATTGGCCATTGAATTGCTCAGCCAATCCAAAGTTCAGACAGATGGAGGTGGCGTGTCCAATATGCAGAAAGCCGTTGGGCTCCGGCGGAAATCGGGTCTGAACCGATTGAACCAGACCTGCAGCCAGATCCTTTTCAATGATCTGCTCAAGGAAATTACCGGATTTTGATGGTTTGTTGGATGAAGTGTCTGTTGTGCTCATTGCAACCAGCGTCTTGGAAGAGAAAGCCCTCTCTGATACAGAAGCCCGGAGACATCAGACCGTTCAGGATCTGACCCGCCCATGCTCTAGAGGGAATGCATTATTTTACCGTAAAAAAATCTTTTGCCATCCAGAGCGATAATAGACTTTTCAATCGCCCATGGCTGTTTGGTTAACGCCTGAGACTAACATTTTCCCGTCGAAGGGTACAGGTCAGACCGACTTTTGGCTTGCGGTTTCTGTAAATAGTTTCCTGCATCTCAAGCAGCTTGATTAAGTCACCCATCGCTGTTTATTCCACTCTGACCTTTTACACCTGTCTCATAACCACCTAGAATTGGAGGTTTTCCGTTCGCGGATCATCTGAACAGAGATTACGGTAACCCTATGGTTGTACTGCACACCAATTTTGGCGATATCAAACTGGAACTGGACGCTGAAAAAGCCCCCAAAACTGTGGCTAACTTTCTGGAATATGTAAAGAGTGGCCACTTTGACGGTACCATCTTCCACAGGGTCATTGATGGTTTTATGATCCAGGGCGGTGGTTTTGAGCCAGGTATGCTTCAAAAAGAGACACAGACACCTATCGAAAACGAAGCAGACAACGGCCTGAAAAACACCATTGGCACTATTGCCATGGCCAGGACGATGGACCCACATTCAGCTTCATCGCAATTCTTTATCAATGTTTCTGACAACCATTTCCTTAACCACACCTCCAAGACGCCGGATGGCTGGGGCTATTGCGTATTTGGTCAGGTCACTGAAGGTATGGATATTGTGAACAAGATCAAGGCGGCTAAAACCACCTTCCGGGCCGGTCATCAGGATGTTCCTGAAGATGACGTGTTGATTGAGTCTGCTGTCGTCGAATAGGAAGCCGATTGAATGAACATACAGTTCATTTCTGACCTGCATCTGACACCCGAACGCCCGGACATTGTCCGGGCGTTCACTTCTTTCATGCAGGAGCAGGCTTCTCAATCAGATGCTCTTTACATTCTGGGCGATTTCTTTGAATACTGGGTGGGCGACGACGCCATGGAACCCTTTCATCATGACATAGCCCGTCAACTCAAAGCCTACTCTGATTCAGGCAAGCCACTGTTTGTGATGGCAGGTAATCGTGACTTTGCCATCGGCAAGGATTTCCTGAGAATGACCGGAGCCACCTGGCTCAATGACCCCTGCGTCATTGACCTGAATGGCGAGACGGTTCTGCTGATGCACGGTGACCTGCTCTGCACGGGTGACACGCAATACCTTCGCTACCGCAAGATTATCCGCAACCCTCTGGTTCTGGGCATACTTCGCCTCACTCCACGGAGTTACCGGAAAAAACTGGCTCAAAAATTACGCAGCAACAGCAAAAAAGCCAAATCCACGAAGTCTCTGGCCATCATGGATGTCACTCCGGAGGAGGTGGTTCGGGTAATGGACAAGTATCAAGTCAAAACGCTGATTCATGGTCACACTCATCGCCCGGATACCCATGAAGTCGAACTGGCTTCAGGTACCGGAAAACGGATTGTACTTGGCGATTGGGACCGGCAGGGTTGGGTGCTGACCTGTGACGAATCAGGACTGAAAATGGACGCTTTCTGTATCGAGCCACTCCTGTAAGTTGAGATAATACCGACCCGGCACCTACTGCTATCTATCCATCTTCCAATAGCGATGATGGCTTCTTATGGATTATCATTCGTCCTTCAGGATTCCCATTGACGTTGTAGTCATATGATCCTCCCGAACAACAAATGAAGGCTGCCATGGCCACCACCCGTTAATCTCGACATGTCTTTTCCCTGAAGACCACCTGCCCAGCGGCGTATCCCAATGATAGAATTCTGTGGTGCTGGGTATTGCATCAACAAACTCCATTTTCAGGGCCAGTTCTGTTGCATTCAATGGAATACCCTCCATAGTTCTGGTCATAAAACCAACAATATCCTGATGCAGCTCCTTCTCACCTTCCGGAGTCTGGAACTTTAAGGTTGCCTTGATAAAGTAACTCCCCTTGTTTTCGAAGATGATTTGAAAAGCTTCAATCTCTTCCATCCAGTAAGGAATGACCTGCTTGCCACTAATCGACGCAAAGGTGTATGCAACAGGAACAAGATCTTCAGTTGTGGTGTTTGGTTGACTGGGCCAGATAGTGCTGATTACATCAGTATCACCCCCGGCGCTGGAGTATGATGCCTTTGCAGAACCATGCCCCAGCATGCTCTGTAAATTGCTGGCCTTGCCGGTAATACTCCACTGGGAAGAGTCTGAGAGTGACGCAACATTCATCCCGCTTTTTGCCAGAAGCACACTGGTTACCACTCCAAACCCCTGGGAAATGGCATCGGCTCCAGGATCATACATCTCCATATCTGCAGCGACTGATTTCAAGAAATCCATATTCTCATTGATAACCCGAAATGGCTCCTTCAAACTATCCTCCTTTACCAGATCCCATTGAGCCATCATCGCTCCCCGTTTGCTGAACTGCCATTTAAGGTCCGTATTTACGCTCGCTTTTGATGACTGATCATTCATTGGAAATGAGGCTACCTGAGGGCCTTTAACATGAGAAGTCGATATTTTCAGCTGTTCAGAAATGTCACCGGAAGCCACAGAGATTTTGGAAATCTGCTGCCCTGCAGAATGAAATGTTCCAGTATCAGTATCAATCACACCGATCGCACCCGGCTTAATGGCAAGATCCAGATCCCAGTTCCCCCAGAAGTTTGGCCTGACCTCTCGTATCAGAGCATTGAAACTATTCGACGGACCCTCTGGGTCAAGAATCGATAGAGAAGAACTGGAAAATAACTGTCCAGCTCCAGAAAAAAAAACGATCAGCAGCAGTGATTTTCTTTTCAGCAGGGGCATTGCATATCTCCCGAAAACCAGTATCCCAGTCAAACTGAATCAGAATGAAGGTGGGAAATCAGAGATGAGAAGCCGTAAGAATAGAGTCAGTTGAAAGCACTTTACGCAACAGCTATTGAGATAAATAAAAAATTTACAGCACAGGGTAAACCCACTAAGTATTCGATTATAGACTACGAAGCTGATCTACCATTCCCTGATTGGCTACATTTCAGGCAGTGGCCGGAACGCCACTGTGAAAACGGAAGGTTTCATCAGCGGACTCAATGGCTTCCCGTTCTACTTTGGCAAAAAAAGCCACTCGCTCTTCTATGGATTCTTCTGAAAGACTTTCTGCCAGAGTCAGGTAATCTTTGAAATGTCGACCTTCCGACTTGAGCAGTGACAGGTAAAACTTCTTCAGCTCATCATCAAGATATGGGGCCAGCTTGTGAAATCGTTCACAGGAGCGGGCTTCAATGTAAGCACCAATAATCAAGGTGTCCACCATTCGAGCGGGCTCCCAGGTTCTTACGTGCTTTCTTAGCGCTCCGGCATAACGTGAAGCTGACAGGGTTCCATAAGGAATATCCCGTTTTTTGATAATGGCCAGAACTTGTTCAAAATGCCTCAACTCCTCACGAGCCAGGCGCGACATTTTGTTGAGCAACTGAAAATGCCCGGTGTAGCGATACATCAGGTTCAAGGCAGTGGAAGCCGCTTTTTTTTCACAATTAGCGTGATCAATCAGCAGAATATCCTGATTTTTCAGCGCTTCTGCAATCCATTCATCTGGCGTCACACAGGGTAAAAAAGCATCCAGTTCAGGAAAAAGTTCGGTCAGGCTCTGGTCACTCATTATTTCTATGTCTCTTAGCAACAAAATCCAAACAACCAGGTCCTGGTAAACGACCCTGATTAAGTTTGAATAAGGGTAAAAATTCCGGCACTACCTTACCTTTAAAGCTGAATGCTGTCATGGGTTGATGCCTGTTAATAGAGCCATCGTCACAAATTTCTGATTAACAAGTTAACGATATTAATGCAGATCATTTTTCCTCATCGGGCTATTCAGTTCGATCCCATTAGTCTATAAAAAAAACAGTTAGAGTTAGACCCCCTCAGGGTTATAGAAATTCTTAAGGTATAAAGGAGCAGGCCATGCAAGGAATACAACGAATACTCGTTATTGTTGATACTCGCAAAGCCCGTCATGTCGCACTCAATCGAGCCACCCAACTGGCCAGGGCAGCCCATTGCAGTCTTCATATTCTGGCTCCGAACCCCAAACCTGACGCAACGTCTGCTGAGGTACTCTCTACACTTAGCAAAAATGTCGAGGCCGACGGTATAGAAGTCACCAGTCAGGAGTCGTGGCGAAATAACCTTCTCGACACCATTATCCATGTCAGACAGATGGAACGCAGTCATCTGGTTATCAAGGATTTCCGGCAGGAAAGCTTTATGGAAAAGCCTTTCTCTACGCCTACAGATTGGGCTTTACTGAGAAAAAGCCGGGTTCCGGTCCTTCTGGTTCGTCATGATCGTCCGTGGGAAAATGAGCCTATGCTCGCGGCCATTAAGGCCGATCCCGGAGATGCCGACCATCAACAGCTGAATAAGGCCATCATGGAAAATGCCAGAGTGGTCAGAGACTATTTTGATGCACAGCTGCATCTGGCTTCTGCCTACCCCACCATAATGCTGGCAGTATCCGACAAGGGTGACGGTCAGACCAATGAGGAGCGTTACCTTCAGAATTGTCAGCATTTTGCCAAAGATTACGGGATTACCGAGGACGCTATCCACCTGATCACTGCACCAGCGGAGACCATGATTCCGGACCTGACCCGTGAGCTGGCGGTATCACTGCTGATCATGGGCACCAATGCCCGTTCAGGCCTCAGTGGACTGACCCTGGGCAATACGGCTGAGAAGTTGGCCAGCAATATCGACTGTGACCTGCTTGCGGTTCAATCCAGACACCACATGCTGCCGCTGGAGCGTGAGCTGGAAGCCTGACCAGATTCCTGAGTGCTACTTTCTGTCAGGCCCGTCAGGCAGCGAGAAAGTAGCTTCATAGGATTAAGGTACGGATAGGCCCCGGATACATTGCTCTTATCAGGCTTGGCTCAATGCCATTGTCAAGGTGACTGCCTATATTTTTGTCATTTATGGTAGCCTCCAAAGCACAGTGGAACACGTCAGTGCCGACACGATTCGGGACGAAAACGGCAAGAGCTTCTATATTGTTCGGGTTAGAACGAAAAAAAACCATCCGGGCACTTCCGAGAACCCGTTACCGATTATTTCTGGAATGCAGACCAGCGTTGGCACTTCCACAGAAGAATATCGGTTCCGGATTACTTGCTTAAGCCGATCCGTCGTTCTGCTCTGAGAGAAGCCTGAATAGTAGGAAACTGACCAAGAACAGACAGCCTGTGACCAAAACTGGAATCCATCGGTCTTAATTCCTGATTAGGCGGCTTCCAATTTTGTAAAACGCCGCATTGAATTTGCTGAGGAAACTGATGGCCAACGAAGATTCAGTAGTAACCCCTATCACAACACATGGGGTTGAAGACCCTGACACTGGAATGTCTGCCAGACAGTTCGGAGCTCAGATCGTCGTTGATCGAACCAGACCCGTTTTTCAGAGGGAACTGTCGGATATTTCCACCAGTCACCAGCCTGTATTCCCCATAAGGCTGCACACGGCTCACGAACTTCTGCAAAGCCCTGCCCTGACCACCACTATTGATTACGCAAATTATGTCAGCGCCCCGGAACTGCCTGCCCTGCTCTGTACCCTGAAGCAAGCAGGCAGAAAAGATCTGATTGACCAGATATTCATCCGCCATAAACAGGATACCAGCGACAGCCATTGCAATTGTCGGTCCGTCGATGATCCGGCTTGCACCATCAACTATCCGGACCCCACACATCAGCCGCTTCTGGTTGTGAATTATGAGGAACAGCAATATGGCCTCTATCCTTCATCCTGAGTACGTCTGATACCAGAGATGCCCGTCGCCCATCCAGAGTTGCTCCGGGTGGGTATTCCTTCTCACCCACAGGTAATCATTGTCGAGACGCGCTATGAACAAGAAAGAACTTGTTGAAAAGGTCGCAGAGCAATCCAACCTTTCAAAGAACAAGGCGGAGCAGGCCGTCAATGCCTTCATTCAAAATACCCAGGATACCCTTGCAAAAGGGGATATTGTGCAGCTGATCGGGTTTGGAACTTTTTCAGTGGTGGATCGAGCGGCGCGCAAGGGAAGGAACCCGCAAACAGGCCAGGAAATTCATATACCCGCCTGTAAATTGCCGCAATTCAAACCGGGAAACAAACTGCGGGAAGTGGTGAAATAACCAGACAACACAAAGTTGTCTACCGCGTCACTACCCAAACCGGCTCGATCAAAGCAAAATGGAGAGGACCTGTCTGGACAATGCCAATAAGGCTTTTGTTCTGACAGGTCTTCAGTGAGCCTCTTTCATTGCAGCCAAAAATAGTTGTTTGATGCATGGTTATTGAAAAGGCGCTTTTCAGCGCCTTTTATCAAGCAAGTATACAAGCTATCAGAAGCTGTACTTTAGTCCAACCGATATTAATGAACTTTCGTTGGCTGCTCCGCCTCCGTCTTTCAAATAGAATGTTTCAGAACCATCATCGATCTTGAGATTAATGTTTTTCTCAGAAAATTTTGTGAAAGTATATTCACTGTAAATTTTCATCCTCGGACTTAGTTGATAGGCGTAATTAAACGATAAAGAGGCGTAAGTTGAATGGCCACTACCTTTGCCGTCATAAGTCGTATCTATAAGATGGTGCGTATCGAAATCTTCAGCTTTAACCAGAGGGCTCCATTTTATTTGGGCACCATACTGAGATTTTCCGACTCTGTAGTCTCCACTCAACCCCAGATATAACGTTAAAAATATTTGCTGGTATGAAACTCCAAGAGTGTCATGAGGTATAGTACCTACATCCTCACCGAAATCGTAATTATATGAACCTCCACGTGCCTCATAGTGCATTTTTTGACCAAACAGGCCGCCAGTAACGCCTACTTTATAATCGCTTTTTGAAAGCAGCCAATAAGAAGCACTTAGATCTATTGCAGAGGCCTTGGTTGTTTTTGTGTGAGGGTGTTTTGATATGTCAGATGGTTCAGCTATTCCTGACTCCCAGTCCCTATCTGTCAAATAGCCATTGCCGTGCGTCAGTGTCATCCAGTAGTCTGCATTAAATGTCCATCTTGGGTCTAAATCCCAAATTGCACCTAGCTTGATAACAGGGGCATTGTAAGTTTCCCAATCGAGTTGGCTGGCTCGTTCCCCGTCGATATAGACTAACTCGGTCGCCTCTCCACTTAAGACACCCAATGAGCCTTCAAATGTCACTTTGGCATTTGCACCTGTGGCTGCAACGGCAAAAAACGGAAATAAAATTAACTTTTTAACAACTCACCTCCGAGCATATGAAGTGAGAATATGAGCTTCTGAAGCCGATCACCCCATGGCTCTCATGACATTAAGAATGGCCCGCTTTTTCTTCAGGTTCATTCTGTTCAGGCTGCGAATGATCTCATCATCGACTTGAGTGTCGCAGATGGTATCTGCAGGTGAAGTCAGGTACTGATTCCCCCTGCCTGTCGCCAACCATTCAAATGAAACTTCCAGAAGCTCAGCCATTTTGCGGAGATTTTCAAGACTGGGACTGCTCATTTCGGTTTCCCATTGAGCCAGAGCACTTCGGGAGACACCGATCAGATCAGCCAAAACTTGTTGGGAATAACGCTTTTCCTTGCGTGAGCGAAGAATCCTTGTTGTCAGGTTCATCCTTGAACTCTCGTCGATAATCGAAAAAGATACTTTATTAAAATTTAGTGTAACACATGCTCTGGTAATGACCGGTTGCAATTAGAGAATCCTTTCTCCCGAACCCTAACCTGCTTTCAAGATCAGGCTGTTATCCAGCACTGGCCTGAGTAAATCCAGTACTTGTCGGGAGTCAATGGCTTTCAGACACTGGTTATCGTTGCAACTGGTCTTCCTGTGATTCGCGGCACTGACACAGGGCGAACAGGGCAATCCGGCATAGATCGGAGTTGAATTCCCGAGGGCACCGTAAAGTGCGGGTGTTTCCGGGCCGAATATCACGAAGGTTTTCAGTTCTGTGACGGAAGCAAAATGAGGAGGTCCGGAATCATTGGACAACATCAGTTCAGAGAGAGAGTAAAGGGGAACCAGCTCTTTAAACTCAAAAGCACCGGCACTGTTGAGACAGCGTTCATGTTTCACCCGCTGTCTGAGAATTTCAGCTTCTGGACGTTCTGCCGGAGCACCGGTAATGACCACCAGAATATCTGAGTACTCGGCCAGCAAAGTCCGAATAACGTCAACGTAACGATCTTTCATCCATCGTCTCTGGGGGAGCAGGTCACTGGCATTAGGGTTCACAAGCACCAGACGCTGAACACCCGGTTCAAAACCGACATAAAGCGATTTCAGCTTGGTGATCACCGATGATCTCAGATCACTGCTTACTTCTGCTCTGGCCAGTTGAATTGACTCATCAAATAGCTCTTTCTGATAAGGCTGATAAGGTGTATTTTGAGAAGCCCTCACCAGAGTCATAAAGTTTTTCGAAATATGGCTGTATGGGTTATACATCACCGGGTTAGTTAAGTAATTACCCCGGTACAGACCCTCTTCATGAACCCGATCAAAACCTGTCCGATTGCTGGCACCGCAGAGTCGACTCAGAATGGCTGTAAAACGTGAGAACAACTCCAGATCAATCACCGTATCAATTTTCTTTTTCCGACACCAGATCAGGAATTTAAGGCTACTGATTGCCAGGCTGAATAAATTATCCGGTTTAATCAGGAAAATATTGTCCCGATGAATGGTATTTAATAACTGCAGGCTGGTAGCATTTTTCTCAAAAATGACAAAATGCAGGGTTTTGCCCTGTCCCTTCAGCCAGCGCATGGAAGGGTCAGCCAGAATAGCACTGCCCATTTCAGACAACTCAATCAACAGTACATTGTTAGAAACCCTCTTCTGCCCCTTATGAATCCAGTCAAAAGGCCAGAAAACCAGTTTTAAAAGAAGACAGAGTGGAACACCCACATAATGATCAACCCATCGCATAGTATCTACTTTCACAGGTTGGCCCCCTTAGCTACATTGGACTTTTGTCCTGAAAAAACAAATACCGTTGCTATGGTGAAATTAAATAACATGCCCGCCAAAACACCGGATATCAGTGCCAGCTGTTTGTATTCCGTAAAGAAAGGTACAAAGGACGTTAATAAATAATAAGTTCCCCAGTTGGGGATAAAACTGACCATACACATAGTCAGATATTTACTCCACTGTTTCAGTTTTTTCTCTTTGGGGACATGGGAAAAAGTAAAAGTACGATTCCAGAACCAGTTCCAGCTGGCAGCGACCCAATAGGAACCACCTCTTGCCAGCAAGTGAGGCACTCCCAGCCACTGCACTGAGAGAGTGTAAAAACCCATATCCACCAAGAATCCACTGGTTCCTACCATGCCGAACTTGGTCAGTCTCTGCCCTGTCATAAATAGCTTGTTCAACAGGGTTCCTGATTGTTTCATGCGAGCTTCCAGCTCGTCCTGATAAAGAGAGAACATACAGTGAGCGGATAAAACCAGAGCCAGCAACGCAAGTACAAATTGTAAATACATAATCACTTTATAAGAGCGGAATCCATTGTCGTAGAATGGCAATACAGCCACGCACAACAAACCCAGAAGAATAAAGACCATCCGACTCTTAAGGCCAGATGCCACTTTACTGGCGAGGAAGTCCCCTGTCACAGCAGCAAGAATACCCACCCAGGCGCCCAGAAAAATATCAAACGGCCAATGAGCCCCGACAACAATGCGTGAGATTGCAGAAAGAATTGCAATCGAAAGAAGCAGGTATTGAGTGAGTGAATTCAAATAAAGAAACGAAAGTCCAACCAAAAGAAAAACCGTACCGGTATGCCCCGAAGGCATGGTATCTGTTTTTAAAACAGGCCCCAGGACATTAACGGCTTCAAGCCCCAGCTCGCCGACCGGACGTGAGAAGGGAAGAAGAGCTTTACCACCACTCAATAAAAAGTCACCCACCAACATGGTAAAAATAATCGCCAGCTGTTTGTCCGGCTTTTTATAAAACAACAACATAGCCAGAGGAAACAGGAAAAAGCCATCCCCCAGGTTGGTTAATAACACCCAGAAAACAGCAGCGGGCGACTCAACACCCCAGTCATTGACCTGATAAAAAACTGAATGATTGACCGCTGTGACTGAAAACAGCGCCACGAAGGGAAACAGAAAGCAGCTGGCTTTATAGATTGTTGAGCGAGACCGGCCAGAATCGACTCCGAGCAAATCGGACATTCCTTATATAACCTCGAAACCCTGTCAAAACAGCTTTCAGCGATAAAAATGATGATTCATCATGAACAGATGAATTTATCCAACACTAAAAACCAAGTTACAGCAAACAGAAGAATATGCAAAGACAGAATAAAAAAACTGATGAAATCAATGTTAAAGGCAAGCCGTACAGAAAAGCACAAAAACCCCATCAATAGACCAGGGATGAGGCTTTAAATAAAACCTCAGTTACTGAGCGGCCTGACACCGATAAAACTGGAATCGATTAACCGTAATAGTGTCCAGCCCGGATTCTGTCTCATCGACCAGTATGCAGGAAAAGTTCTGTATTTTAAGGCGGCCACTCTCAGGGGCTGATTTCTTATCGCGTACCAGCAGACCATAACTACCGGATTCTGGTTTGCCGTGCCAGAAATCAAACTGGGTTAATCGATCGGTCAGCAGTTGCACGGGTTCAGGGTAGGCATACCAGGCTATGCGACTGGCCTTGGTCCAGTTATCCACCATCAGAACCGATTCTATTCCTGCTTCTTTCTGCCACTTCTGCTTCAATAACTGCGCCTGTTCAGCCGCTGCTTTCCAACCCACCAGGTCTTTGATGGCTGAGGTCATGAAAGGGAAAGTAGAAAGAGGCATAAAGGCCAGAAAGAAAAACACAAAGCCAATCAGTCCCAGTGACAGGATGGAAGAAAAAACAACCAGACCTTTCACCCACAAACGGGACCAGCCATGGCAGATCCAATAGGCCGACAAAGGCGCCAGTAGTGTCCAACCCAGGGCTGGCCAGTTAGGCAACACTGTGCCATCACCGGCAGACCAGCTGGTCACAGCCAGTAACGGCACAGCACTCCAGATAATCAGCCAGGAAGATGCCCTGTGGCGCTCCGGGATTCGTTTCCTGATCAGTGAAAAAATCGCCGCTATGGCGGCAACATAAGCCAGTAAGGAATAGAGAAGCATTTGCGCCAATTGCATGACCAGAGCCTCTTTTAATGACCACTCCTCAACCCCGACACCACGATTAAACTGGTAAGCCAGAGATGCCCAATCGTTGTCAGCATTCCAGAGGAGTACAGGAGAAATCAACACCAGTGCTATCGAAGCTGCCAACCATGGACCGGCCTGTCGAAGCCATCTCAGTCCCTGATACTGAATCATGAAAAGTATCATGCCCAGGGGCAGGAATACCGCCGTATATTTGCTCAACCCCGCCAAACCAAAGACGATACCCAGAGCCAGCCAATAAGGTAAACAATTGTCATGGTGGATGCGGTAAATCAATTCCAGCGACAAGAGACCAAAGACCATCAGGGGCAGATCAGGTACCAGCCCCCACCCCATCAGCTGCAGAATAGGTGCCGTATTGATCAGAAAGACTGCCACCAGTCCGATCCAGACCGGACCATCAGGAAAAAGTATCCTGCTGACCCTGAATGCCAGATAACTGCTTAACGCATAAAGAATCGCAGGGACAAGCCTGACTGTAAATTCATCGTACCCCAGCGGTGCTACCAGAAGTTGTAACCAGCCCACCATAGGTGGATGATCAAAATAACTCAGGGCCGGATGAAGGGCATAAAGTGCATAGTGAGCTTCATCAACACCCAGTGGCACTCCGGATGCCATGGTTAAATGAATCAGGAGCACCGTGGTAATGATACCCCAGGCTGCAACTTGCCCTCGTTCCTGCATGAACACACCCGTTAATTATGATTGGATAAAGCGATCGCCCAAAGTTCCACTACCGATTCTGCATCACTTATCAGACAGGAATTGAGCAAACTTCCTGAATCTGATTAAAGTATTCCGCCCGGCTTTCCCCTGTCTGATAGAGAACTCATTACTCTACGACAAGGGATGTCTAAAAAAAAGTATGTCAGAGTACCCATATCATTCTGAGACAGTGCGCTTTTTGTGAAAAATGCAGCATTCGGGTCTAAGGTAGATGAACTCTTTGTTGTTGCCTCATGGGTCTTTGCACCTGAGGTACCATACTGTGATGGCTGCAATCCCTCTCTGCCCGAAGCGCCCAAACTGGCCGGAGCAAAGTTTGTTAGTGCTAATCCGTAACTCATAACAACATAACATTCTTGAAAAACTATGTCCTTGGACAGTCAACGGATAAAAAAGTTCATAGCTAGCCAGCCGTCTTTACGCTGGTTCACACATAGCCGTTCTCGTCCTTGGGCTCATTCAGAAACGGTATCTCATAGCGAACGAAGTGGTGTTGCACTTCATTGGACTGGTAATCAAATATCCGGACTTTGCCCCCCCCCTGCGACAGGTTAAAACTCAACAGGTTAATCGCAACGCAATTGCTGATTCTTTTGTTCATTGAATAATCTACCGTAACGGCCGCTCTGGCATTAAACACCCTGACTAGGCCTGGCTTTCGTGGGGGTAAGTCTCTCGCAGGAACAGGAATAGGAAACACGCCAGAGCCAGGATTAGCGGAATACACACCAGGGCCCATTGATAGTTGACGACGGTTTGCGCGGCATCTCCTTCTATATCAGCTATCCGCGCCACCAGCCCTGAGCCCGACAGGACCCGACCAGGAATTGCCATGATGATACCGCCCACAATGAACTGCACCGCATTCACAACGGCGGCCGAGGTGCCAATGAGGTGTGGCTCCACCAACTCCGCAGCAATCGGAAAGTTCAGCATGGACGCACCAGCCATCCATCCCCAGGCGAAGAAGAAGATATTCGCTTGTTGCGGTGACATGGAGGGATTTAACAGAATGAATAGAATGGTGAGTAGCTGGAGAAAGCAGCCAATGAACATGGTTTTCCTGCGGCTACGGAAAGTGTCTGAGAGCCAACCCCAAACCGGCGCGCCCAGTGCGAGTCCACCCCACATCATTGAGCTGGTGAAAAACGCGTCAGTCTGCCCCATACCCGCGACCATCAGGTACTTGGGACCCCAAACCACCCCCATAGACAGCATGGTACCGAAAGTCGCACCACCAATGAGAGCGTTGATCCAACTGTCCGGGATGGATGCCACCTCGTTGATCGCATGCACCACATCGTGCAGGAATTTACGTCCCCCCTCCCAGGGAATGAGGTGCTGGTCCTTCCGTGTCGGATCTCGCATCACGATAAACATAACTGCCGTCAGAGCTGTTCCGCCCAGTGCAAGGCCATTCAATACGGTGTTCCAGGGTAATTCCTGTACCAGGCTGCCCAGCACACGCTGGCCAATAATTGCTGCGGCGGACGCCACAAACTGTACCCAGCAGAACATAATTCCGTACTTGGCAGCACCGAACCAGCTCCCTCCGGTAAAGCCGGCCCCGACAAAGCCGAAGGATGCACCCAAGGCCATCAACACCTGCCCCAATACCAATACTTTGGGGCCATCCGCATTGGCAAAAATTAACCCCCCGACCGAGACAAAGCCCGCTGCGATGGGCAAGACCCAGCGAATGCCGAAGCGATCCAGGATAGAGCCACTGGAGAACTGCACCACGGCAAATGCCCAGGTATAGATAGAGCCAATCAAACCCACCTGGGCCACCGTCAGCGAAAGATCTTCCTGCATGCCCACGCTGGTGATGGCATAGCCCGTCTGGAAGGTGAAAACAAAAACGACAAAAGCGGTTGCCAGTAGCCAGTTGATCCAGGCCTGTCCGCCACCCAGGGTGCTTTGCCTACTCATGCTGATACTCCTGTCTGGCCAGGTTTGATGGAGAGCTATTTCATTTCATGTCATGCTTGTGTCTCACTGGCTACTCGCTGGTACACGCAATTGCCGTTGACGTAGGTCGCACGTGCAGTACGATCATCGCCCAGTGTCATGAGCACAAACAAAACCTCGTCCAGGTCGTTTGCGTACTTCAGGCGATAATCCATCAACGGGGTTGCCTTTAGATCCAACACCGCAATGTCTGCCTCCATCCCGACCGCAATGCTGCCGATCTTGTCATCAAGGTACAGGGCATTGGCAGCGCCACGGGTTGCCAGGTAATAAGCGTGATGGGCACTCAGGGAATAACCACCCATTTGCGCGACCTTGTAAGCCTCGTTCATGGTGACTAACTGGGAGAAATTGGTGCCAGCACCGAGGTCGGTTGCCAAACCGACCCGAATCGGCCGCTTGCTGTCCATGGCAGTTTCCACGCTGAACAGGCCACTGCCCAGGAACAGGTTGGAAGTTGGGCAGTGGGAAATCGCCGTTCCGGTATCGTGCAGGATCTGAAATTCCTCTTCAGTCAAATGGACACCGTGGCCAAGAATGCTGCGCTCACCCAGCTGCCCGTAATAGTGGTATACGTCCAGATACCCGGTACGCGCTGGGTACAGTTCCCTGACCCACTCAATCTCGCCCAGATTCTCCGACACATGGCTTTGCAAATAAGTACCGGGGTGCTCTTTCCATACAGCCCCGGTCATCTCCATCTGCTCAGGAGTACTGGTTGGAGCGAAACGCGGCGTAACACAGTAGAGGCTGCGCCCCCTGTTATGCCATCGGGCAATCAGTTCCTTGGTCTGGTCGTAGCCGTTCTGCGCCGTGTCCATCAGTTCCGGGGGCGCGTTGCGGTCCATCAAAACCTTACCTGCGATATTGCGCATTCCCAGCTTCTCGGATTCCTCGAAGAAAGCATCCACCGACACCGGGTCTACGGTGCAGAAGACACAGGAAGTGGTCGTGCCACTGCGCAAACCCTCTTGCAGGAACACTTTCGCGACTTCCAGGGCATGCGCCTTGTCCCTGAAGTTTTGCTCGGCAACAAAGGTGTATTTATTCAGCCAGTCGAGCAACTGCTTGCCATACGCACCAATGATTTCCGTCTGCGGGTAGTGCACGTGGCAGTCAATGAAACCGGGAACAATCAGGGAATCTCTGTAGTTAGTGACTTCTATGCCCTCGGGCAAAGAGGGCAGGACCTGATCAGCAGGACCAAAAGCTGAGATCTTTCCGTCCTGCATCACTATCACACCGTCGGGCTCGTGGACGACACACTCTTCCAGCGGCGACTGGAAGGGGTCGTCCCGGTAGGACAGGACCGAGCCTCTTACCGCACATGGCTCACCGACACCCGGGGAATGGCTTGCAGACATAGCGTTTCCCTCAACAGTTGCTAGTTGCTTGAAACAAGAAACTTACGAACTAGATGGCGCAACTGTCGTTATAGCTCCAGACTGGGAAAACGCAAACCCCCGGATATATCTTCCTTTGAAAAAAACCTCTACAAAACAGAACATTTCAAGGTAGAAGTTTCGTAGTTTCATCGAGCAAGGGCACAGGTAGTGATCACTCCTTCTTTTCATGCGTCCCCCGGCTTTCTGCTTTTTCTCACCCGACTTTTTCTTGCCCTGCCTTTTCTCGCGCGGCACACCCTCAGGTATATCCACAGTCGAGTCACTGTCATAGATTTCGATGCGACCTATTGATTCGGCATCAATTTCTGCTTTATTGGCAAACAGGATTCTTTGCCCTTCCCGTTCCGGACTGCACCTGGTCCAGCAGGTTAGGCCCGACAGCAGATGGAGAATCGTCATGGTCTGAGAAGCAGAGGGGGTCTTGTAGCCCATTTGAAATAGCTGAATGTTAGCCCTGAAAACCCAATCAATAGAAGAGAAAATATAGAAAATAGCGGAGTCAGTCAGGAAGAATTGAATGAGCCGTTGACTACGACTCACCCAATAACGGACTTCAAACGGCCAAGGCCAGGAACAGACCGGCAATAGTGGCACTCATCAGGTTAGAGAGTGTACCCGCTACCACCGCTTTCAGACCAAAGCGGGCGATGTCCTGACGACGGTCAGGCGCCATAGAGCCCAGACCACCCAGCAGAATAGCAATGGATGAAATGTTGGCGAAGCCACAGAGGGCAAAGGTCAGAATTGCCTGAGAACGATCAGACAACAAGGCAACACCGGCCTTGGCTGCCGCTTCAGCATCGACGTAGTTAGCCAGACTGCTGAAAGCAACAAACTCGTTAACGATCACTTTCTGACCCAGGAAGCTGCCTGCAGTCAGAGCTTCAGACCAGGGTACGCCGATCAGGTAAGCCAGAGGAGAGAAGGCATAACCCAGGATCAGTTCTATGGTCAGGTCAGGATAACCCAACCAGCCACCAGCCCAACCCAGCAAACCGTTAAGCATGGCAATCAGGGAGATGAAAGCCAGCAACATGGCACCAATCATGGCAGCCAGTTTGAGACCACTGGCAGCACCCGAAGCAGCAGCATCAAAAATATTAGCTGGCTTTTCTTCAGAGCCCTCCTCGTCAATGTCGTCTACGTCATCATAAGGTGTCTCGGTCTCAGGCTTGATAATTTTTGCCATCAAAAGGCCACCCGGAGCCGCCATGAAACTGGCAGCAATCAGGTACTTAAGCTCAACCCCCATACTGGCGTAACCCACCATAACTGCACCGGCAACAGACGCCAGACCGCCCACCATAACGGCAAACAGTTCGGACTGAGTCATACGGCTGATGAAAGGACGAACCATCAGAGGTGCTTCAGTCTGACCAACAAAAACGTTAGCAGCAGCTGAGAGCGATTCTGTGCGACTGGTGCCCAGTAATTTGTGCAGAGCGCCGCCAAACAGTTTGATGACAAGCTGCATGATCCCCAGGTAATACAGCACTGCCACCAGAGCAGCAAAGAAGATAATGACAGAGAGAACATGGACAAAGAAGATAAAGCCAAGCTTGAAGCTGGCCAGTCCTCCAAACAGGAAACCAATACCACTGTTAGCATATCCCATAACAGCATTAACGCCGTTGGTAATGGCTTCCAGAATGTATTGTCCGGCAGGGATATAAAGAACGAATGCGCCGATACCCGCCTGAATAGCAAATGCCCCACCCACGGTTCGCAACTTTATCGCTC
Organism: Endozoicomonas sp. ALD068; assembly: GCF_049310145.1. Lineage (NCBI taxonomy): Bacteria > Pseudomonadati > Pseudomonadota > Gammaproteobacteria > Oceanospirillales > Endozoicomonadaceae > Endozoicomonas > Endozoicomonas sp. ALD068. Next base: position 1,530,724 of record NZ_JBLYNU010000004.1, on the reverse strand, counting down.
TGCGGTTGTCCGATAATAATATTGCAATACCCAATAGGACTGCGATTCCCAAGAGACTTATAAGCATGTGTTGCACGGGGATGGTCACCTTAAAACGGATTTTTGGGGCATTATACTTATATATTTATTGGCTTTAATAGAAAGTAATTACCGAATAAAAACATAATAATGACACACCCTATGTCCCGTAGAATTCGCCTGTAAACGGATACAAAGATTTCACTCAATCTGCCGACGACTCCGGCAACCTGCAAAATTGCTACAAATCTGCTCTCTGACTAGAATCTGATGTTGATGATATTCTGATGTAATGAAAGACAACTTGATTCTGTCCACTAAATGATTTCTTAAGAATTGGATCTCATCATGGGATACTGTTCAGAACGCTTTCTGGTTCTCGCCTTTCTCACCTTAATTGGATTATTAGAACCCCGGATTTCGACGGCCCAGGTAGCCTGTCCAAGACTACCTTCCTTTGGTGATCTGGCCGAAGGAGATTACACGACATCACCCAGTAGTTGCATTTTCAATGGGGCTGCACATCCGAACAACGGGTTTTCTGTCATCAATCGTTTGCAAAGCAAGCGGGTTTTTATCGGCTTTGGTGAAGCAGGTGTGCCCAATTTTAATATCTCCGACTATTCAGGCAGCTGCGCGGGACAAGGTTGCGTCGCACCTACCCATTTCAGACCGGGCTTCTTTTACGAATGCAATCCAGACCTCGGCTCTTGCACTATCAATCACGACTACACTCAGGACAACGGACAAATTGTCAACTTGAATTTCTCGGTCCCTTCTGGCTCGGAGGAGATAACGCCATTTGTCGCAAATGGTGGCAGATTTGACATTACTGCGCCGGTTTTTTCGGGAGTTCCCTCTGACATTTACGTAACCGCTCCGGCGGGACAGACGTCATACGTCGTTACGTTTGCGTCACCCACTGCAACAGACAATACCGATGGCCCTGTGACACCAACACTAACCTCCAGCCCTACTCCCGGATTGAACAGCGGAAGCGCCTTTCCACTGGGTGTAACGACCCTTACGTATACCGCGACAGATCGGACGGGTAACATAGCGGCCTACAGTTTTGGTGTGGTCGTTACGACTTCACCACATGTTGACAAGACCGCACCCGTTTTTTCGGGGGTTCCTTCAAACATATACAAAACCGCCCCAGCAGGTGAGACCTCAGCCGTCGTAACATTTACCTCACCCACTGCAACAGACGATGAAGATGGCCCGGTGACACCAACACAAACATCGAGCCCTACTGTCGGCTTAAACAGCGGAAGCGCTTTTCCATTGGGAGTAACGACCCTTACGGATACTGCAACAGATCATGCGGGTAACGTCGCGACCTGTAGCTTTGATGTAATCGTCTCGGCTTCACCACTTGGCTCGGTAACACTTGTGATCCGGTCTGACGTCGACGGTACTTTCTTTATTCGGTCGTCAGCTCCTGACTTGAACACTGCCATTCCGGTCAAATCCGGATCGGGCAGTTCCGGAGCCATTCCTTTGCCTCCCGGCAGTTATCCCATAAACTTTTCGGCACCGGATGGTATCGGGGTAGAAGGTGCTACATGCGACAATCCCTCAGGCGTTCTGGACGTACAAAAACAAACTGGTACGCTCTTGCTTACCTCTGCGGAATCGATTGTTTGCACGATTGATATGAAGGACTCGCGGCGCGCCACAACGCATCAGATAGAGCAATTTCTGGAGGCACGGTCCAGGCTGATCCTGCAACACCAACCCGATGTCGTCCGGCGCATCAACAGACTGGAAAATAGCATGCCAGGAACTTCTGGCATCGAAGGTTTCGGCGTTGCATTCAATGCCGGGAGCTTGCCATTCTCAGCGTGCCTCGGAGCAGATCGGGTCAGTTTTGCCTACAGCAGAAGCAATGCGCATTCGCATGCGTACTCACCTGGTTTACACGCTAATCTTCAGCAGGTTCTTGCAAATATCGATGTATTGATCGCGACATTAGGGTCTGACCAGCGGGTCGGTAGATCGTCCTCAGTTTCAAAAACAGGGCTGTCTCTGGATGACCTTCATCGCTCTCTCGAAAATCCAGACCCTCGACCACAATTCCCAACCGCAGTTGGCAAACAGATTATGCTTGCAGCCAACTCTGAGATCCCTTTTAAGTTCGACGTTTGGACCGAGGGACAAATCAGCAGGTTCAATTACAAAGAAGGTGATGGCAGTTTCGGAGTTCTTCATATTGGTATGGATTATTTGTTCCAGCCAAAGCTTCTTGTTGGTCTTTCCGTTCAGGGTGACTGGACGGACTTAGAGTATTTAGTCCCTGGTAGTGAAGCAGAAGGTGTTGGGTTTCTGGTCTCTCCGTATTTGACCACAGAGCTGTCAGACAATTTCTATGTCGATGCCCGTGCTGGTTGGGGTAAAGTAGAGAACAGGATTTCACCCTTTGGCACCTATCGGGATTCGTTTGATTCTGAACGCTGGCTCGCAACTGCTGCGCTGATCGGAACCTGGCAGATACAGGAAACTCGAATCACGCCAGAGGCAAGACTGTCCTACTACAAGGAAAAAAGTGATGACTATCTGGATTCGTTGAACGTAGCCATTTCTTCGGTTGAAGTCGAAACCGGCGTTTTTCATTTTGGACCAACGGTCAGAAAAGACTTCAAAATGTCCACGGACACTCGTCTGTCACCCTTTCTCACGTTTGAGGGAATCTGGACCTTCAAACAAAAAAACTCTGCACCAGTTCCGTCCGGTTCATCCGGCCTGGCTGGTGAGGGTTTTAGAGCAATGCTCAAGACCGGCATTAACCTCTACAGCAGCAACGGTGTCAGTTTTTATTGTTCAGCCTATTATGACGGAATCGGCGATGGCGACTTTGAAGCCTCGGGATTAGACCTGCGTTTTGATCTTCAGTTTTGAAAGGTGTGAAGCCTGTAGAAAATCTGGTTCGATAAAGTATTCATAAGTATGCACTCCTGAGACCATTATCTGATACTATGATTACTCTGTCCGATAGATCCCCACTGGCGTATTGATTGTATGGAACTGACCGGCCCTCAACAGAGGGTAACCCGGCATGTAAATGGACATGCCCTTTGCATAGCCGTGGCCGGTTCAGGTAAGACCACCACCCTCTCCTTTCTCATTCATGAGTTGCTGAACCAGGGGGTTCCTCCCCGACGCATCATGGTCATGATGTTTAACAAATCAGCCCAGCTGGACTTTACCCGCAAGCTTCGAAAGCGCTGTCGACAGTGGCCGACACTTCCGATAGTCCGGACCTATCACTCAACAGGCCTGAAACTTCTGAAGTCGCTGGAAGGCTGGGGATTGAGAGCAACCTACAATCACCGCCCCCTGACAGAGAAAGAGATCGAACTGAAAGTCCGGGAACTGCTGCTGGCACTGGCACCTGACGTACTGCAAGACCGGATCAAAGCAGACAGCGCCCGTTACATTGAAGTGGCCAGCAGTTTTATCGATAACGTTAAAGCCAGTCTTAACGCCCCCTGCGAAGTTCTGGAACAGGCAGACTATCCTGATTATTTTCGATTTCTGGTGGAACTCTTTGAGGCCTTTGAACAGTGGCGCCACCAGCATCGGAGAATAACCTTCACGGATATGTTATACGACACAGTCTGTTTGATAGAAGCCAACCCGGATGTCATCCCCCGCATCACCAACAAAATAGATCGAATCATAGTAGATGAATATCAAGACACTTCGACCCTGCAACACCGGTTGACCCGTATCATCGCTGGTGAACGGGCAAAAATGATTGCCGTGGGCGATCCTGATCAAACCATTTATGAATTTGCCGGAGCCAATATCCATAATATTCTCCGGCATTTCGAAGCGGATTACGCCAGCACCGATGCCGTTCACGAGTTGACTCTGCCTCATACTTTTCGCTATGGCCACGAGATCGCCATGGCAGCCAGTCACTTGATCAGTCGTAACAAAAACAGAAAAGATGTGATCTGTATTGCCCACCCGGACAACCCGGATTCGAGTATCTCAATCTCGCAAGGGGCAGGCGAAGATACCGAACGGGTATTGGCCACTATCCAGCAACATATTTCCAACTCCGACTCCCGGATTGCTGTGCTTTTGAGGGTCTGGGCACAATCCGTCCCATTGGAGCTGAGACTGCTGGCAAACGGTCTGTCTTACCAGTGTGAAGGCCCTTCCCTGTTTGACCGTCCTGAAATATCAGCCTTGATCGCAGCCCTCAGAATGGCCTCAGGCGAGTTGCAGCACCTGAACCCTGCCGTTCGTTCCGAGATATTGACTTCGCTGTTTACCCTCCCTCACCTGGGCGTTAAAGCAGCCCTGTTAAAACAACTGGTTGCCCGCCTTCAGGAACAGGATCAGCAATGGGGAAAAGAATTGGGTCAGCTAGCCGGCAAAGTTTCAGGAATCAGTGATTATCAGGGTCAGAAGCTTTACGACAGGGGTGAGATATTACAGTTGTTGGAAAAGACATCCGATCAGCAACCTGCTGCTGAATTACTGCAAGGCTACATTCAACGCACAGAGCTCAGGGAAAGCCTGCAATCCATGAGCCTTAATGATCAGAGAACGGAAGAGCAACTGCTGGCCATCGATGGATTCCTCAGCTATCTGAGAAAAATGAACCTGACCGTCGGGGAAAGCTGCCTGCATCTGGATGAATTGAGATCCAAACAGAAAACACCATCCAGAACCTCGGGACAACAGACCGCTCACGGAACCGAACAGATCGTGATCAGCTCCTGCCACCGGGCTAAAGGGCTGGAATGGTCGACAGTATTGATTCCGGGACTGACCTCAAAATACTGGCCGTTCAAAAGAGAAGATGAACTGACCCCGGGCAGCAGCGAAGATCTGGAAAGTGAACGTCGACTGCTCTACGTAGCCATGACTCGTGCCAGAGAAAAACTCTACCTGTTTACCAGCAACGGATCTCTCCAGCCCAAAGCCAAAAGCTGGATGGATAACGGCTCACAACAGATCAGCCAGTTCCTGAAAGAGATGCAGGTCCCTCACGTCAAATCCGTTTGCCAGTCACTCAACCAGGCCTCAGAGGATGAACTGGTCAACCAACTCAAGAAAAATGGCCTGAGTAAAGCAGCACGTCGATACTTTCAGGCAATAAAGCCGAACCTGGCACAAAGGATTGAAACCATCCCTTCACTGGCAGAAAAGCATCGCTCAAAGCCTTCCGCTTCGTCTCACAGTCCGGCCTATCTGTCAGCACGACAAAACATCTTACGCAGGGAAGTACCGGAAAATGCCCCATGGCAACTTAACCGGAGGTTGAAACACAGCATTTTCGGGAAGGGTAAAGTCATTGAAGTCAACGACACTAACTTTGTCATCCTGTTTGACAGCGAGAATAGCGTAAAAAGGTTTGCCCGCAATCAGCAGGTTCTGCATATGTTCGAGCTGCTCTGAACGCTTCGCAAAGTTACATGTCAGCTGACTTTTTTCTATGCTTGAGCAACTCAGCCTCATGCCAATGAATGGAGAAAATGACATTGCTGTACTATAAATCCTTCTGAAAAACAGAAGTGGCCAAAAGCTGGCGCATTACAGGCTGCTAGGAGCCTGACCGAGAATAGCGCCCGTAGCGAGGACGGCAGAAAATTGAGGATGAAAATTCGGTTTTGTGAGGAGAATAGCGAGCTATTTGACGAACAAAAGCGGATTTTCAGACCAATTTGCTGCCGCCGCAGTAGGGCAGTCTATTCTCGGTCAGGCTCCTAGTGCATACCGATCAGCTTTTCGCAACAGAAATATAAGCCAAACCAGGGGGACATATAAAGCATCTGTCGCCCATGAACCTTAAGTACCTGGCCAGTTGGTTTCGCATATTCTGGCGAGTGGATTTTTTCATCCTACAAGGCGCGACGACGGGCGCGTAGCCATAGCTACGCAACCAGAGTTGGAACGCAGAAGGGTGGAAAAAGCCGCCGTCCAGAATATGCGAAACCAACTGGTTAGGTACTTATGCTGGATGTAATCAAAGTAACCGTGTACTCACGATAGGTAGGGTCAGTCTGGTATTTTGTTTATATCAAAACCGACTACCCGAATTAAGGGCGTAAATAATGAAAGCATCCGGTAAATCACTACCACTGTTTTTGTGCTTGCAATTTTTATGTTCAATCGCCTATTCGGGCATATCAAAACAAGAACAATTAAACTTATTGAGCCACTACAGCAATACAACGTCAGTTGAAGATGGCCTGAAACTGGCAACCAGCAGTTCCGGGCTGGTGATTTCCACCGTGATCAATTATGGATTATGGTACAGCATCTGCAGATCACCCGAAGTGATCTCTGCCCTTGTGGGTCGCTCCGATCTGTCAGGCACAGAGCAAAATGAGCAACTGGAGTTCAAATCCTCCTTTTGCAATCAACTCGCAGCCGTTGTCACTTCCACTGAGATTGCATTAGCAGGACACGTATCGCTCTGGCCGCCTGAGACACCCTGGTGGCAGCCGCTGCGGTTTGTAGCAACAGCATACAGCGCTTATCTGGTGTACACTGACCAGGATCCATATTATGGGCTCACAACGACTGCTGCTTACTTAACCCATGAGGTAATGGCAAGAACGGTAGCCGCAATCTACGCTGCACGTGCTTTAAGGTATCAGGATAGAGGCAAAATCGAACCTTTAGATTATGCCCGTAGTGAATATTCCTTCTTGTCAACAATGGCAGGCACGATGGTCGGGACAGCAGCTTATAACAGGATGGTCAGCAGAGGAGCTACAACTTTAGATGCAATCTCTGCATACCTGATATCGGCTTTATTGATAGAGCAAGTATTAGCAATAGGCTCTTCTTCAGCACATAATTCAGGCGCTGTTGATTCAGTCGAGGCAGAAGCAAAAGCCATAGCCGGAATTGGAGCCATAACGGGTTCACTAGCCACAGGCATAACCGGAGTCGCAACTGTTGGGTTGTCATCAGATGTGTACGCGTCCCTAATCACATTCGCCAAGCTGTTCATATCTATGACCAAGTTTCAATTCATAGCCAAAGACGCAGTGCTTGCCGGAATCATAGCCGGAACCGGATACAAGCAGCTTCTGGTGATACAAAGCTTCGTTCTGGACTCAAACCATTTATGGAGAAACATTGCTGTTACCATATCTCCTGCATTGGGAATCGCTCTGATGAATGGTTTTTCAAAGAATATTCTTTATGGTTACACGCTTGAAGAAAGTTTGACAGAAACTATCCGAAACCAATGGCAGAAATTTCATGCTCCTTTGCGTTATCTGCACACCTTGTTTAACTGACAGATAGCTGATTCGGGAGACTATCAATGGGCATTGGCAGAACAGTCAACTCCTGACAATAAATGGCGAAAGATCCATTATTGTACTATAAATCCCTGTTGAATTAGTAAAGCCCATAGTGCTGAGAACGCATGGCAGGCTCCTGCATGTGCCAAACAGGTTTCTTAACTGGAAAGTTCAGCCATAGGAGGGTGAATATAAAGCATCTGCCACTTATAACCCTTATACCGGATGTAATTAAAGAAACAGGATGCTTCTGGTATTTAAGGTTTGACTGGTCATTTACTAATAACAAATCAGTCACACTTAATAAGGACATAAACAATGAAAACAACCATTAAACTCATATCGCTATGCTCATGCTTATTATTTATAAGTTCAGCCGCTCATTCAGACGTATCGAGAGAAGAACAATTCAACTTATTGAGCCACTACAATAACGCATCTTTAGTTGAAGACGGTCTGAAACTGGTAACCAGCGGTTCCGGGCTGGCAGTTTCTACCGCGATCAATTATGGATTCTGGTACGGCATCTGCAGATCACCTGAGGTGGTCATTGCCCTTGCGGGTCGCTTTGGCCTGTCAGGCCCACAAGAAAATGAGTTACAAGAGATCAGATCATCTTTTTGTAAGCAACTCGCAGCGCTTATGACTTCTGCTGAGGTTGCTTTAGCCGGACACATATCGCCCTGGCCCGTTGAGCCGCCCTGGTGGCAGCCAATGCGATTTGCAGGAACAGCATACAGTGTTTATAAAGCAGGCACTGAAGAGGTACCTCATCTTGCGGCCATAACACCCTTCGCATACTTTACCAATGAGATAATAACAAGAACATTTGCCGGAGCCCATGCTATCAGGGGTTTAAGGTCTCAGGGCAATGATACAATCCAATCTTTGGATTATGCCCGTAGTGAATATACCATGTTGTCATCAATCGCTGGCACGATCGTTGGCATGATAGCCTATGACAAGGCAATCGATAGAGGTTATACACCTGCGAATGCAATCTTTGCTTTCGTGTTATCTTCTATATTGGCAGAGACAATATCATCATTTAGCTCTTTTTCAGCGTTAAATTCAGGCGTTGGCAATAAAAACGATACAGGAACAGCAGCCTTAGCCGGGGCCGGGGCCTTAGCTGGGTCAATGGCCACAGCCGCAATCTTAACCGGCCATGTTAGGAGCAGATCAAATGTTGTCTTGACTGTAACCGCAGTTAGCACCTTCACTCGCTCTATACCTAAAGTTGGATACAGAGTCTATTTTAGCGCCATAGCCGGAAGCTTCGTCGGGCCCATTTTCGAGGTGTTTCTCTGGAAACAGGGCCGGGAACTGAACTCAAGGCATTTATCGAGATACGCCGCTGTTATCCTGGCACCTGCACTGTCAATCGCTCTGATTAATGGCCTTTCAAACCATGCAGTTTATGGTTACCCACTTGAAGAAAGTTTATCCGAAACAGCCCGTAATCAATTGCAGAAACTTTATGACCCTTTAGATTATTTGTACACCATATTTAATTGACAATAACTGGATCAACCCGGCAGACTGTCTTACGAGTAGAATAAGCAGACTCTGAAACTTTTTGAGTTACTATGAACTCCTCGCATTGCGTCTGAATGACTTTAAAAGTCAGCTGACTTTTCTTCGTTTGAGCGATTCAATAAAAGCGCCCTGGCGGCTTTGACTAATACGCACGCCCACTTATTTCTGAAAAAACTTTTTTTGGTTCCGGGTGAATATTTCTTTCAGGTCAGACACCAGAAGAATTAATTATGATAATGAGTGGAGACAACTCCAATGCTGTACTATAAAGAACTATCCAGACAGAAAAGCCCAAAGAGTCAGTAACAGCAACACTGGTTCATTTGTATGACAAACAAGTTCTTACAACTATTAAGGTCAGCCAAAGGAGGGCATATAGAGAGCATCTGTCACTCAAGAATCTCATGCTGGATTTAATTTAAGAAACTGATTAATTCTGTCAGGTATTTTTTGACGTGTCATTAGCTTATAACAAACCAGAAAATTTAATTAAGGACATCAATAATGAAAACATTCACTAAACTAATACCGCTATTCTCGTGCTTATTATTTATATGCCCGGGAGCTCATTCAGACATATCGAAAGAAGAAAAATTCAACTTATTGAGCCATTACGACAATACATCATTAGTAGAGGACAGCCTGAAATTGGTTGGCAGCACTTCCAAGGTAGCCGTTTCCACCGTGATCAATCACGGATTCTGGTACAGCATCTGCAAATCACCCGAGCTGGTCTCTGCCGTTGCAGGTCGCTTTGGCCTGTCCGGCACAGAAGAAATTGAGTTACAAGAAATCAAATCATCTTTTTGCAATCAACTCGCAACCGTTATTACCTCTGCTGAGATTGCTTTAGCCGGACAACTTTCGCTCTGGCCCCATGAGCAGCCCTGGTGGCAACCGCTGCGATACATGGGAACGGCCTACATTGGATATAAAGCATACACTCAACAGGAGCCTTATCATGTACCTTTAACAACTTTGGCTTTCTTTACCAACGAGGTAGTGATGAGAACAGTAGCAGGAGCCGCTGCTATCCAAACTTTAAGGAATCAGGGAACAGTCTGGCCTTTGGATTATGCTCGCAGGGAATATTCCATGTTGTCAACACTCGCTGGATTGATGGTCGGTACTATCGTTTACGAACAGATGCTTGCCAAAGATGTTTCAGCGGTAAAAGCTGCTTTTGCCTGCATTATCTCCGCTACATTGACACTGAAAATATTAGCCATTAGCTCTTTTTCAGCACTCAATTCAGGCTCTTTTGATTTTGTCGGGACAGGGGCAGAAGCAGAAAGCCTGGCTGGAAACGCAGTCTTAGCTGGGTCATTTGCCACAACCATGTCCGGAATGATGTGGGTTGGGAGCGCACTTAATCAGTTCATCACTCTTGCCATCGTGGCCACGGCTTTTCCGATGTGGGGAATTGCAGCTGATTACAAAATCTTGGCCGGGTTGGTAACCGGGACAGCAGTCTCAACGGGAATCATTGAACTTCAGAAGCTGCAAAGGTCAAAACTGGATTCAAGGCATTTATTAAGCAATCTTGCGATTTCCCTGGCTCCTGCATTGGCTATCGCTCTGATCAATGGCGTTTCAAACAATGTCGTTTATGGTTACCCACTTGAAGAAAGTTTATCCGAAACAGCCCGTAGCCAATTGCAGAAATTTTATGCTCCCCTGGATTATTTGTACAGCTTTTTTAATTAACAGATAGTTGAAGCGAGAGATAGCCAACGGTTAAAGTCATTGGCAACAACTTTGTAATCCTGTTTAAAAACAACAAAGTGTAAAAAGATTCAACAGGAGTGAGCAGGTTCTGAACCTGCTCAAGTTGCTTTGAATGCTTCGGGAAGCAGCGGGTTGAGTTTAACTTTTCTCTTTGAATAACGAACCAACAAAAACACTCAACCACTTTTATTAATATTCCTCTCTAAAGCGCGGTGTATACATAGATCTGTCGCCCCTGAACCTCATAATGGATGCTATAAAAGAAACAGATTAATTCGGACAGTTAAGCTTTGACTGGTCTTATAACAAATCAGTTACTCCAATTAAGGACTTCAATAATGAAGACATTCGGTAAACTAACAATACTCTTCTCGTGCTTATTATTTTTATGTTCAGTCGCTCATTCAGGCAGATCAAAAGAAGAACAATTTAACTTGTTGAGCCACTACAATAATGCATCCTTAGTTGAAGATAGCCTGGAACTGGTGACCAGCAGTTCCAGGCTCGCAGTTTCTACTGTTATCAATTATGGATTCTGGTACAGCATCTGCAAATCACCCGAGCTGATATCTCCCCTTACGGGTCGCTTTGGCCTGTCAGGCTCTGACGAAAATGAGTTACAAGAGGTCAGATCATCTTTTTGTAACCAGCTTGCAGCCATTATCACCTCCACTGAGGTTGCCTTAGCCGGGCACATATCGCCCTGGCCCCTTGAGCTGCCATGGTGGCAGCCACTGCGGTTTGTAGGAACAGCATACGTTGGTTATCAAACATACACTAACCAGGATCCTTATCGTGTTGCGATAGTGACTTCGGCTTACTTTACCCATGAGGTAATGGCCAGAACCTTAGCCAGAGCCCTTACCATCCGAACTTTAAGGAATCAGGACACAGGCACAACACAATCGCTAAATTATGCCCGTATTGAATATAAATTGTTGTCATCAATCGCTGGCCTAATGGTCGGGGCAATAGTCTATAAAAAGATGCTCGACATAGGATTATCACCTGTGAAAGCAGCCTTTGCTTACATGATATCTGCTTCAATGATGAAGACAATATCAACATTAAGCTCTCTTTTAGTTCTTGACTCAGGCAGTGGTCATGCAGTTGTGGAAGAAGCAGTAACCATGGCAGCGGCCGGAACCGGGGCCATAGCGGGAACAATGGCTGTAGCCATAAGCGGAGCCATGGCTGTTTGGTGCAGATCAGATCTATTCTTGAAAGTAAACACACTTGTTACCATAACCCTGGCCAGTCCTGAATCTGAAATTGGACACATAGACAGTTTTATTGGACTTAAAGCCGAAGTCGGAATGACAGTCGGAGCCGTACTCTTGCAATTTCTATTGCAACAAAGCCGGGAACTGGACTCAAGGCATTTAATGAGAAACGTCGCTGTTACCCTGGCTCCTGCATTAACACTCGCTCTGATCAATGGCGTTTCAAACCATGCTGTTTTTGGTTATTCACTTGAAGAAAGTTTCACCGAAACAGCCCAGAACCAATGGAAGAAATTTCATGCTCCTTTGGATTACTTGTACACCTTGTTTCATTGACAGAGTGAAGTCAATCGCACCATCTTTGTCATACCTTTTACCATCAGCAAGTTGCATTGGACACTTTATTTCCTGAACCCGGGAACCACTCAATGGTTGGCGAAAATTCCATTGCTGTTCTATAAATAGGATCCTGAGAAAACAGGAAATGCTCGCAACACATCAGTTTCATTTACCCTGATTATGGACACGAAGAATGAAAATGTCCGTTAGACTAATACCATTATTTTCGTGCTTATTATCTTTGTGTTTGGTCGCTCATTCAAGCTTAACCAGAGAAGAGCAATTTAACTTATTAAGCCACTACAATAATAATGCATCGTTAGTCGAAGACAGCCTGAAACTGTTCAGTAGTGGTTCCGGGCTGGCCGTTTCCACCGTGATCAGTTACGGATTCTGGTACAGCCTCTGCAGATCACCCGAGCTGGTCTCTGCCCTTGCGGGTCGCTCTGATCCGTCTGGTACAGAGCAAAATGAGCTGCAAAAATTTAAATCACTTTTTTGTTATCAACTTGCAGCCGTTATCACTTCCACTGAGGTTGCATTAGCCGGACGCGTATCGGCCTGGCCCCTTGCGCTGGATTGGTGGCAGCCGCTGCGATTTCCGGGAACTGCATACGTTGGTTACAAAACATACACTACCTGCAATCCCCCTTTTCTTATACCCGTTGTCACTGCGGCATACTTTACCCATGAGGTCGTTGTAAGAACGGTAGCCGGAACCTATGCCATCCAGGCTTTAAGGCAGCAGGACAGAGGCACGAGCCAACCTTTGGATTATGTCCGTAGTGAATATACTTTGTTGTCATCAATGGCGGGTCTGATGGTCGGGGTAGTAGTCTACGACGCTATGCTCGCCGGAGGTTTTACAACGGCGCAAGCGATCGGTGCTTACCTGATATCGTCTGAATTGACAAAGAGAATATTTACAAGAAGCTCTTTTTCAACACTTAATTCAGACGATACTGATAGAATCGAGGCAGGAGCAGAAGACCTGGCCGAAGCCGGAGCCATAGCTGGATCATTAGCTGCAGCCATAGCCGCAGCCATAATGATGTCTGCTGAGCGCTCAAATTTAATCTTCGAAGGAATCACACTTGTCACTCTGGTCTCAGCCGTCCCCATAGTTCCGGAAGTCTGTGTTGGAGCCTTCGTCGGATTGCTAGCCGGAACACAAATCATTGGACTTATGATGCTGCAACACTCACAACTGGACCCAAAACATTTATTGAAAAACATCGCTCCTCTGGGTCCTGCACTGGCAATCGCTGCGATCAATGGTTTTTCAAACCATCGTGTTTATGGTTACTCACTTGAAGAAAGTTTCACCGAAACAGTCCGTAAACAATGGAAGAAGTTTCATGCTCCTTTGGATTATCTGTACACCTTGTTTAATTGACAAATAGTTAGATGCGAGAGACAGCTAATTAGATTTTAGCTCGTGTGTCGCTGAGCAATTTCCGCTAGGAGCCTGACCGAGAATAGCGCCCGTAGCGAGGACGGCAGAAAATTGAGGATGAAAATTCGGTTTTGTGAGGAGAATAGCGAGCTATTTGACGAACAAAAGCGGATTTTCAGACCAATTTGCTGCCGCCGCAGTAGGGTAGTCTATTCTCGGTCAGGCTCCTAGTGAATGCCGAAAATAAACAAGAATAGTGAACAACTAATGCCGTGTAAGCCCCAAAGGGCCAGGAAGATACCGGATGCTATAAAAGAAACAGGTTAATTCTGGTAGTTAAGGTTTGACTGGTCATTTGCTTATCACAAATCATTTACCCTGATTAAGGACTTCAATAATGAAAACTTCCGGTCAACTAACAACGCTGTTCTCGTGCTTGTTATTTTTATGTTCAGTCGCTCATTCAGGTATATCAAGAGAAGAACAATTTAAATTACTGAGCCACTACAGTAATACATCGTTAGTTGAAGACAGTCTGAAACTGGCAACCAGCAGCTCCGGGCTGGCCATTTCCACTGTGATCAATTATGGATTCTGGTACGGCATCTGCAAATCACCCGAGGTGGTCTCTGCCCTTGCAGGTCGCTTTGATCTGTCAGGCACAGAGCAAAATGAGCTACAAGAGGTCAAATCATCTTTTTGTAATCAACTCGCAGCCGTTATCACTTCCACCGAGGTCGCTTTAGCCGGGCACCTATCACCCTGGCACCTTAAGCATCCCTGGTGGCAGACATTGCGGTATGCCGGAACAGCCTACAGTGGTTATGCAGCATACACTAACCGCAATCCTTATCTTATACCCATAGTGGCTGCGGGTTACTTTACCCATGAGGTAGTGGCAAGAAGGGTAGCCGGAGCCACTGCTATCCGGAGCTTGAGGTATCAGGACAGAAGCACAACCCAACCTCTGGATTATGCACAAAGTGAATATTCCATGTTGTCAGCAGTTGCTGGCATGATGGTCGGGTCGATAGTCTATGACATGATGATCGCCAGAGATGTCTCACGCGCAAAAGCAATCTTTGCTTACATAATATCCCACGTATTGGTAGAGGGATTATCAACAATAAACCCTCTTTCAAAATACAATTCAAACGGTGTTGCCAGCGTTTGGACAGAAGCAGGAGCAGATGTCCTGGCTGGAACAGGAGTCGGAGCCTTGGCTGGATCATGGGCTACAGCCATATCCGGAGGCGTAAGGGTCGCGCACACATCTGATCTATTACCGAGCGCCGCCATAGTAGTTTACACCGCGATTTTGGTTTCTCCTTATTCTAGAGGAAGGGACACCATTGTTGGAATGGTGGGAGGATTGATGGCCGGAAACCTGGTCTTGGCTCTTCTCAGTCATCAACGCTCAGCACTGGACTCAGGTCATTTATTGAAAAACGTTGCTCTTACTCTGGCTCCCGCATTGACTCTCGCTCTGATCAATGGCTTTTCAAACAATGCGATTTATGGTTACTCACTTGAAGAAAGTTTCAACGAAACAGTCCGTAACCAATGGAAGAAGTTTCATGCTCCTTTGGATTATCTGTACACCTTGTTTAATTGACAAATAGTTAGATGCGAGAGACAGCCAGTTAGATTTCAGCTCGTGTATCGCTGATACAATTTCCGCTAGTGAATGGCGAAAATTCAATCGTTGCACTATAAAATCTTCACGAAACGTTACAGGGCGAGACACAACAAAGACCACCCAAAAGACGGCATATATTAAGCATCTGTCGCCCTTAAGCCTAATGCTGGAAGCTATAAAAGAAACAGGTTAATTCTGGTAGTTAAGGTTTGACTGGTCATTTGCTTATCACAAATCATTTACCCTGATTAGGGACTTCAATAATGAAAATATCCGGTCAACTAACAACGCTGTTCTCTTGCTTGTTATTTTTATGTTCAGCCGCTCATTCAGGCACATCAAAAGAAGAACAATTTAAATTGTTGAGCCACTACAGTAATACATCGTTGTTTGAAGACAGCCTGAAGCTGGCAACCAGCAGCTCCGGCCTGGCCATTTCCACTGTGATCAATTATGGATTATGGTACGGCATCTTGTGCAAATCACCTGAGCTGGTCTCTTCCCTCACGGGTCGCCCTGGCCTGAATCTCCCAGAGCGAAATGAGTTCCAGGAGCTCAAATCTTCTTTTTGTCATCAACTCGCAGCCGTCACCACCTCCACTGAGGTTGCATTAGCAGGTCAGGTATCGCTTTGGCCCCTTAAGCGGCCCTGGTGGCGGCCACTGCGATTTGTTGGAACCGCATACACTGGTTATTTAGCATACACAAAATGCGACACTCGTTTTATACCCATAATGACTGCGACTTACTTTACCCATGAAATAGTGGCGAGAACGGTAGCCGGAGCTACGACTACACTGGCTTTAAGGACCCTGGACAGACCTCCAATCCAACCCGAAAATTATACCTGCAGTGAATATGCCTTAGTGAAATCAATCACCTGCGTGATGTTTGGAGCAATGTTTTATCGCCAGTTTCTCGCCGCAGGCTCTTCAACGGGTAAAGCCATCTCTGCTTATCTTGCGTTTTCTGCATTGATAGAATTATTACTACCCGAAAGCCATTTTTCAGCTTCTAATTCAGGCGGTGCCCATGCATTCGAGCTGGAAGCAGACGCAGAAACCTTAGCCGGCGCCTTGGCTGGATCAATGGCCCTAGCCTTGACCGGAGCCTTCTATGCTGGATTCTTTGACCTGACATTGTCCACAGTCGTAGTGGGTTATATGACCTTGTCACTCAGTAAAACTGAATTTTTATCCGGAGTTGAAGACGAAGTCCTACTTGGAGCTATGGCCGGAGCTGGAACCGGACTCACAGTCCTGATAATTCTGTTTAAACAAAGCTTAGAGCTGGACTCAAACCATTTATTAAGAAACATTGCTATTACCCTGTATCCTGCACTGACAATCGTCCTGATCAATGGCATTTCAAACTATGCGGTTTACGGTTACTCACTTGAGGACACTTTGACCGAAACAACTCGTAACCAATGGAAGAAATTTCATGCTCCTTTGGATTATTTGTACACCTTGTTTAATTAACAAATGGTTAGGTTAGATGCGAGAGACTAGTTTATTTCGTGAATCGCCAAACAATGACCGTTACTGAATAGCGAAAGTTCATTTGCTGTACTATAAATTCTCCCGTAAACAATAAAAGGTCAGGCACTGCAGCCTCCTGTATATGCTGAACGAGCTCTCGTATCTGCAAAGACCAGCCAAATGCGGCCGTATATTAAGCATCTGTCACCCTTGAACCTCATTATGGATGCTATAAAAAACAAGCAGATTAATTCTGACAGTTAAGGTTTGACTGGTCATTTGCTTTATAGCAAATCAGATACCCTGATTATGGATTTCAATAATGAAAATATCCGGTCAACTAACAGCGCTTTTCTCGTGCTTATTATTTTTATGTTCAGTCGCTCATTCAGGCCTATCAAAAGAAGAACAATTTAAATTATTGAGCCACTACAGTAATACATCGTTGGTTGAAGACAGCCTGAAGCTGGCAACCAGCAGCTCCGGCCTGGCCATTTCCACCGTGATCAATTATGGATTCTGGTACGGCATCTGCAAATCACCCGAGGTGGTCTCTGCCCTTGCAGGTCGCTTTGATCTGTCGTGCACAGAGCAAAATGAGCTACAAGAGGTCAAATCATCTTTTTGTAATCAACTCGCAGCCGTTATCACTTCCACCGAGGTCGCTTTAGCCGGGCACGTATCATCCTGGCCACTTAAGCAACCCTGGTGGCAGACATTGCGATATGCCGGAACAGCCTACAGTGGATATGCAGCATACACTAACAGCAATCCTTATCTTATGCCCATAGTGACTGCGAGTTACTTTACCCATGAGGTAGTAGCAAGAACGGTAGCCGGAGCCACTGCTATCCGGAGCTCAAGGTATCAGGACAGAAGCACAACCCATCCTCTGGATTATGCTGAAAGTGAATATTCCATGTTGTCATCAGTCGCTGCCATGACGGTCGGGTCGATAGTCTATGACATGATGATCGCCAGAGATGGCTCACACGCAAAAGCAATCTTTGGTTACATAATATCCCACGCATTGGTAGAGGGATTATCAGCAATAAGCCCTCTTTCAAGATACAATTCAAACTGTGATGATAGCGTCTGGACAGAAGCAGAAGCAGGAGCAGATGTCTTGGCTGGAACAGGAGTCGGAGCCTTGGCTGGATCATGGGCTACAGCCATATCCGGAGGCGTAAGGGCCGCGCACATATCAAAAGATCTATTACCGAGCATCGCCATGGTAGTTTACACCGCGATTTTGATTTCTCCTTGTACCAGAGGAAGGGACATCACTGATGGAATGGTGGGAGGATTGATGGCCGGAAACCTGGTCTTGGCTCTTCTCAGTCATCAACGCTCAGCACTGGACTCAGGTCATTTATTGAAAAACGTTGCTCTTACTCTGGCTCCCGCATTGACTCTCGCTTTGATCAATGGCTTTTCAAACAATGCGGTTTATGGCTACTCACTTGAAGAAAGTTTCACCGAAACAGTCCGTAACCAATGGAAGAAATTTCATAATCCTTTGGATTATTTGTGTACCTTGTTTAACTGACAGGCAGTTTAGGCGAGCGACGACCTAAGTACCTGGCCAGTTGGTTTCGCATATTCTGGCGAGTGGATTTTTTCATCCTTCAAGGCGCAACGACGGGCGCGTAGCCATAGCTACGCAACCAGAGTTGGAACGCAGAAGGGTGGAAAAAGCCGCCGTCCAGAATATGCGAAACCAACTGGTTAGGTACTTATGGGTGATGATGGTTAAGGCCCAGTCTGGCACGACGGGTTGAACCGTCAAAACAGTCCCATCTGTTCGTCAATCAAGGTATTAAAATCAAGATTTATAAACGGAAGAACACCCTCTGCCACCGGCTTTAGCTGCTTGTCGATGTAATGTTGATAATCAATGGGGCTGGTGCGATATTCCAGCGGCTCAGGGCCGTTGACGGTGATCAGGTATTGAATCCAGCCTTTTCGCTGGTACTTTAATGGTTTTCCCAGTGACTGATTGATCTCATCGGCTTTTCTGGCCGCCCTGACCTGAGGAGGAATGTGTTTAACATAGTCCCTGAGATTACGCCGCAGTCGCTTTCGGTACACCAGTTTGTCATCCCACTCTCCGGCCAGTGTTTTCTGCACAGTCTCCCTGACCAGGTTTACCGGAGATTGATCGTTAAACACCAACGAGAACAGCTCTGTTTGAAAATATTTTGCCAGTGCCGTCCAGTCAGAACGGACCGTTTCCAGTCCCTTGAATACCAGTTGCTGCCCGCTGGCAGTGGCTGTAATGCCGGCGTAGCGTTTTTTACTGCCGGTATCCGCGCCACGAATGGTCGGCATCAGAAACCTTCGGTAACAGGTTTCAAACTCAAGCTCCAGTGCCGAGTCCAGTTGATAATCCTCTTCTAATTTGGCTGTCCAGCGTTCATTAATCAGCCGCTCCAGTTCTTTCCCGGTGGACCTGGCCTGTTCATCGGAATAGGCTTCATTCAGGAGCACGAACGTAGAATCGGTATCGCCATAAATCACCTGATAGCCCTGCTCTTCTATCCAGCGGGCCGTCTGCTGCATGATTTCATGCCCTCGCAGGGTAATGGAGCTGGCCAGCCGGGTATCGTAGAAACGACATCCGCCTGAGCCCAGCACGCCATAAAAGGAATTCATAATAATCTTCAGCGCCTGGGAGCGGGCAGCATCCTTTTGCTTCTTGGCTTCATCCCGTTGGGCCCAGAAATAAGCAATGATATCTGGAAGAAAATGCCGGTCACGGGAGAACAGGCCGCCACGAAAACCGGGAATCGCCCCTTCTGGTTTCTGCAAACCTTCCACCAGTCCCAGTGGATCGATTTTGAAGGTTCTGATGATCGAAGGATAAAGGCTCTTGAAATCCAGAACGATGACATTGCGATAGAGTCCGGGAATGGAATCCATAACATACCCCCCCGGACTGGCCAGCCCTCCGCCTTCCGGTAAATTCGGAGCCACATAACCGGCCCTGTGCAAACGGGGCATATAAAGATTGGTGAATGCCTGGACTGAGCCACCCATGCGATCAAGCTCCAGCCCGGTCAGATGACTGCGTAATCTCAGGTAATCAAGAATGTTGGTGTGTTGAAAAATCTCTGCAACCAGTCGGCAGTCCTGCAGGTTGTAACGGGCCAGTTTTTCCTTGTTATGGAGGAAGTCATGATTAATGATAGCCATCCGGTTATCTACGTCTTCTGTCGCCTTACCTTTGCCCAGAAGCGTCTGTGCCACAAACTCCAGACTAAAGCTGTCAAACTGATAAGTGGCTGCCTTTAATGCCTCAATGCCGTCAATGACCATTCGACCCGGCAGGGTAATAAACCCCTGCCCACTATCACCCCTGCGACTTCTCCAGCTGGCTGCCTGTTGCCCCCGGCCCAGTTTCAACGACATGCCATGGCGTTCTGCCCGTTTAAGCAGCAGCCGAAAATCAAAATTAATGACATTCCAGCCAATCACTATGTCGGGGTCCAGAGTTCCGAGCGTCTCTTCAAGTGCCTCCAGAAGTGCTCTCTCACCAGCAACCCAATGTATCCAGTCAACCGGCTCCTGATCGCCCACCATGATGACCCGTTGAAAGTCCCCGGCCAAAAGTCCAATGGAGTAAAGTTCACCTCGCTCGGAACATTCAATATCCAGGGAGACCACCTTGAAGTCGGGATTAAACTCAGCAGGACGAATTCGCACCTTGCGGTATTCCTGATAGCCTGACTTCTGCACCAAATCACCCGTGAATGCCATGCCACCGTAAACAAAACGCTCCATCAGAAACCGGTCTGCCAGCCTGACATCGGCTTCCAGCAACTCTACACCCCTGGTACGAAAATAATCATGCATCTGAAACGATTGGTTCAGGTTTTGACTATAAAGGGCCGTGACTGGCTCATGGCGAAAGTTCTTCAGAGGCAGCGGCTTTGCCTCGATTGTTGGATAACTCCTGAAAAACTCACTCTGTAGTGGCTCAAACCCGGAGGAAACAACAAAACAGACGGGACGCTCTCCTTCAACCACCAGCTTTGCAGGGCCGTCATCAGTGACAACCCACAAAACAACTTCCGTCTGTCCTCTGCGGTCCTGGCTATGTCGGCTAAGAAGAAAGCCTTTGCGTACAGGCTGGGTGTTTGGCAAGTCAGTTCTCAAATGTTGTCTATTCGGTCAATCAGGTTCTGAGAGATATTAACATTGCCGCAATATCTCCGGGAGAGGAAAAATTGGTCATCTGTACGAATAATACCCATCGTGCTTTCTAACTCCCATGATGAGCATGGAGATTTGAGCCTTAAGACAAGGCGACGATCGCCAACGCAGGATTTAGGCTCAAATCTTCAGCGCAACAGGGAGTTAGAAAGCTCGATTGGTATAAAGTCTCAGGACTGGCTAAAAATGGAGAAACCTCAAGCTTTGCGGCGACCTCTAAGAATACGGGGTTATACACTCACTCGATGAATCTAATAAATGGCGAAAATTCCACTGCTGAACTATAAACTCCCGTGGAAACAGCAAAGTCCAGAGGGCTGGGGCCTGGTGATAGCTTCCTCTGTGAACTGGTCAGGTATACACAACTGCAAAAAACAACCACAAAAAAGCAGTTATACCAATCGTGCTTTCTAGCAGCCTGTCGGACTTAAGCGTCCGTAGCGAGGATTGCAAGAAATTGAGGATAAAAATCTCTGTTTCTGAGGAGAATAGCGAGCTATTTGACGAAGAAACAGGGATTTTTAGACCAATTTATTGCAACCGCAGTAGGACAGTCTTAAGTCCGACAGGCTGCTAGCTCCCGTGATGAGCATGGAGATTTGAGCCTTAAAACAAGGCGGCGTGAGGAGTCTTAGCCTTAGCTATGGCGACGATCGCCAAAGCAGGATTAAGGCTCAATTCTTCAGCGCAATAGGGAGTTAGAAAGTTCGTTTGGTACTAATTCCCGGTACGAAAAGGTTCAGCCTGACATTTCCTGACAATAAATCAGTTACCCCAATTAAGGATATGAACAATGGAAACACTGTGTAAGATATCAGCACTGTTGTCGTGCTTGTTATCTATAGGTTCAGTCGCTCATTCAGATCTATCGAAAGAAGAACAATTTAACTTATTGAGCCATTACAATAATGCTTCGTTAGTTGAAGATAGCCTGAAACTGGTCAGTAGCAGTTCCGGGCTGGCCGTTTCCACTTTGATCAATTACGGATTCTGGTACGGCATCTGCAGATCACCCGAGCTGGTATCTACCCTCACAGGCCGATCTGGCCTGTCTGGCACACAGCAAAATGAGTTACAAGAGGTCAAATCATCTTTTTGTAATCAACTGGCAGCCGTTATTACCTCCACTGAGGTTGCTTTAGTCGGACACGTATCGCCGTACTGGTCCCTTCGGCGGCCCCTGTGGCAACCGCTGCGATATGTAGGAACAGGATTCGTTGGTTTCAGAGCATACACGACTGACGACCCTTATTTTATACCCATAACAATCGCATACTTTACCCATGAGGTAATGGCAAGAACAGTAGCCGAAGCTGAGACCATAAAGGATTTAAGGGACCGTGACATTCGTTCAATCAAGCCTGAAAAAATTACCCTTCTTGAATATGCCATCTTGAAATCCATCACAGGCTTGATGGTCGGGGCAATAGTTTATGAGCGGTTGGCCGCCAGAGGCTCTACTCTTAATGCAATCTTTGCTTATGTGCTGTCTAACTTGATGGCACATTCAGTGATGTCAAAAATCTATATGTCAACATATAATTCAGACGATGCTCATGCAGTCGAGGTGGAAGCAGGAGCAAAAGCTTTGACCGCAACCAAAGAATTAGCCGGAACAAGGGCCGTTGCCACAATCGGAGCCATCGGAGCAGTAGCTTTCTGGATCTCTGACCCAGTCTTGTCCGTTATCGCATTCTATACTCTGGCCTTCTCTCTAGGAAAAATTGAAACCAGTATCCCGCATTCAGGTGATTGCGGAAGTACAGTCGGGGCCGTCGTCATGTTTCTTCTGTCGAGTCAAAAATCAAACCTGGACTCAAACCATTTATTGAAAAACGTCGCTTTTACCCTGGTTCCTGCATTGACAATCGCTCTGATCAATGGCGTTTCAAACAATGCTGTTTATGGTTACTCACTTGAAGAAAGTTTCACCGAAACAGTCCGTAACCAATGGCAGAAACTCTATGCCCCTTTGGATTATTTGCACACCTTGTTTAATTGACCTGTTGCACACACGACTTCTGTCGTCATGAAGGTAAGCCGTGGAGAGAAAAGCTCACAGGACTTGTGATAAAGAGAGAGCCCTGAAGGAGCCGGATTTAACACTGTCGCAGCAGCGCCGGGAGATTAAAAATCCAGAATCCTTATGGACAAACTCTCAGGACTGGCTAAAAATGGAAACAATTCAGGACCTCGACAAACAGCTTTCATCCTTACCCGGCAATTAGGCTTGGAAATAAGAAAAACGATAGGTTCAGTTTGATGACATTACCTGACGATCTTGAATACCAGACGGGCTTTGGTAACGAACACGAAACAGAGGCATTACCCGGTGCCCTGCCCAAGGCCTGCTTCAACCCTCAGAAGGTGGCTTACGGGCTCTATTGTGAACAGTTTTCCTCCACGGCCTTCACAGCCCCCAAACACCAGAACCGCCGGACCTGGACTTATCGAATCCGCCCCTCTGTTGTTCAGGGAGACTTCCAGCCCTGGGAGAACAATCCCCTGCTGGAAACCGCCCCCCTGACAGACCTGCCGCCTGTGCCAAGTCCGCTTCGTTGGGACCCACTGCCCGCTCCGAAACAACCGACTGATTTTATCAGTGGTCTGACTACCCTTGCGGCTAATGGTAAAGCCATTACACAGATCGGTAGTGCCATTCATCTGTACGCCGCTAACCAGAGCATGGAAAAGCGTTTTTTTTATAATGCCGATGGCGAGCTGCTGATTGTGCCACAGTCAGGCGCTCTGATGATCTGTACCGAACTGGGTCGATTACAGGTTAGCCCGGGAGATATCGCCGTGATTCCGCGAGGTATGAAATTCAGAGTGGATCTTCTGGAGAGTCAGGCCAGTGGTTATCTCTGCGAAAACTATGGAGCCCCTCTGACACTGCCGGAACGCGGCCCGGCAGGCGCCAATGGCTTCGCCAATGACCGGGATTTCCAATACCCCGTTGCCTGGTATGAAGACGAAGAAGGTAACTTCGAACTGATCGCTAAATTTGCTGGTCACCTTTATGCCTGTGAGCTCGATCACTCACCCCTGGATGTCGTTGCCTGGGTGGGAACTTCGGCACCCTATAAATACGAGCTGTCCCGTTTCAATGTCATCAATACGGTGAGCTATGACCATCCGGACCCCTCTATCTTTACGGTTCTGACCTCCCAATCTCACTCACCCGGCGTAGCCAACCTGGATTTTGTCATCTTCCCTCCCCGCTGGATGGTGGCTGAAAACACCTTCCGCCCCCCTTGGTATCACCGCAATATTATGAGTGAGTTTATGGGGCTGATTCAGGGTGTTTACGACGCCAAGGAAAAAGGGTTTGTACCCGGTGGCAGCAGTCTGCATAACTGTATGTCACCCCACGGTCCCGAGGCGGAGGTATTCAGGAAAGCCAGCGAAGCGGAGCTGAAGCCCGTGCGTTATGAAAACACTCTGGCGTTCATGTTTGAATCCCGATATGTCTACGTACCCTCAAAATTTGCCATGGAGAGCAACCTGCGACAAAAAGACTATCTTAAATGCTGGTCTGGCCTGAAGAAGCATTTTGATCCCAGTCAGAAGCCTTAAGTCAGACAGTCATTAACAACAAAAATCACGCGTGCCAGATAGGCTGTTTGCAGTTGCTGGTACCCTGCTTCTTGATGCATTCAGGATGACCAATGATTTCAATGAACGAGACCCATGACGTTAATCTAACCAGCTGGGTAATTTGTGCCAACAAATTGGATGCCGACTTTACCATTCAGAATCTGCCTTTTGCTGTTTTTCGCACAGGCAGTGAGCCTTTCCGCTGTGGCGTAGCCATTGGCAACCAGATTCTGGACCTGAAGGCAACGGACGCACTGAAGCCATTTGACGGCAAGGCAGCCGTGGCACTGACAGCCTGTGCCCAGGAAAATTTAACGCCCCTGATGGAGTTGGGCTTTGAATACTGGAGCGCTCTCAGGCTCAGCCTGTCCAGAGCACTGAGAACAGGCTCGGAACTGGAGAGCCAACTGAAGCCCTGTCTGATCACCATGAACAAAGCCGAATTCGCCCTGCCCTGCCAGATTCGGGATTACACGGACTTCTATTCCTCTATCTATCACGCTACAGCCGTAGGTTCACTGTTCAGACCCGACAATCCTCTGCTACCCAACTATAAGTGGGTGCCCATTGGCTACCACGGCAGGGCCTCATCCATTGGGGTTTCAGGACAAACTTTTCACCGTCCGGTTGGTCAAACCAAAGCACCGGACGCAGAACAACCTTCCTTTGGTCCCTGTAAACGACTGGACTATGAGCTTGAAATGGGCATTTTCATCGGTCAGGGCAACCCTTTGGGTGACCCTATTGCGTTGGATAAGACCGATCAGCATGTATTTGGCCTGTGTCTTCTCAATGATTGGTCTGCACGAGACATTCAGGCCTGGGAATACCAGCCCCTGGGACCGTTTCTGGCCAAAAGCTTTGCCTCCACTATTTCGCCCTGGATCGTGACGCTGGAAGCACTGGCTCCATATCGAACCAGTTATCTTCGTCCTGCCGATGATCCACAACCTCTGCCTTATTTGAGCTCGGAAGAAAACACTCGTCTGGGCGCTCTGGACATTCAGCTGGAAGTCCTCCTGCAAACACCCGCCATGAAAGGTTCTCAACAAAGCATGGAAAAGCTGTCTCAATCCAGCTTCAAACATTCTTACTGGAGTGTGGGCCAGATGGTGGCTCATCACGCCAGTAATGGTTGTAACCTGCAATCCGGCGATTTGCTGGGAACGGGTACCCAGTCAGGCCCCAGGCCAGAGGAAGCAGGCTCACTGCTGGAGCTGACCCGGGGTGGTAAGGAGGCTATAAACCTGACCAATGGTGAACAAAGAAGGTTCCTGCAGGACGGAGATACCGTGATCATGAGAGGCTGGTGCGAGAAAGAAGGCACGGCCAGAATCGGCTTTGGTGAAGTCTCGGCCACTCTTCTGCCAGCAAAGGGATAACACAATGAAGCTATACAGCTACTTCCGATCTTCAGCGGCTTACCGGGTCAGGATTGCCCTGAACCTGAAAGGGGTGGATTACGAACTGGTTCCGGTTAACCTGTTGAAGTCAGAACAGACAAAGGATAAATATAAAAACATTCAACCCCAGGGACTGGTACCGGCACTGGAAGTCGGCAATAACAGGCTGATTCAGTCCATGGCTATCATGGAATGGCTTGAAGAAACCTGTCCGGAACCAGCCATTATTCCCGGTGATGCCTGGCAGAAAGCCCGGATTCGAAGTCTGGCCAATATCATCAGCTGCGATATCCATCCTCTGAATAATCTGAGAACACTAAAATATCTGAAGTCAGAATTTGCAATCAGTGACGAGCAAAAAAACCAATGGTACCAGCACTGGATAAAAACAGGTTTTGATGCCTGTGAGCAGCAATTGGGGGATGACCCTTTCTGTATCGGAGACACCCCTACCCTGGCCGACATCTGTCTGATACCTCAGGTCTACAATGCCTTGCGGTTTAACGTGCCATTAAGGGATTATCCAAAAATCCAGAGGATCCACCAGCACTGTAATGAACTCAATGCATTTATTGATGCCAGTCCAGAGCAACAGCCTGACAGCACCTTATGATTGAAGCTCAGCGTCGCTTCAAAGCAATGACGGCACGGCGATCATTAATAGCCAGGTAGGCCAACCGCTCGAATTCAGGGTATTCACCGGGTTGATAGAGGTTTTTCTTAATGACGATCTGCCGCTTCACAACCAGAGTATTACCCTCCATCCTGTAATGACTGCTGTAAGTGCCGGCCTGATTATCCACCTTCAAATTTTCCGGAAGCCGGGTGACTTTATAATTTTTGGGGAGTTTCATTCGGTGCTCCCAATGATAATGCCGGGGTCCGACCGTAAACGGGTACTTGCGCTCTCCATCCACCAGATAGGTTCTCAGCGCCAGCACATCTTGAAAATCCAGCCCTGGTGCAGTGGTGATAAATCCTTCCTTGCCCAGTTCAAAAGCGTGAGGGCTGTGCCATTTACCCTTATAGGCGGGCTGTGTTTTCAGATCATAAGCAGACGCACCCTGAGAGATAGAGCCAAAACCGCCGATCAGGGTGTCCGCCAGCAGATTACTGGCCTTCCATTCACCGCTGCCACTGGCTGCCAGCAGCTCGCGAATCTCTTCTCCGATGGTTCCAGTCCCGGTGACTTTACTCTCTCCTCTCAAAAATCCATTCCCGGACAGCACCGACTGGTTTTTTACCCAATAACGGTTCTGATCCGGTTGCATGACGGGAAGAAATTGAGTTTCACCTTCAGGGCTGGCCAGCACCACTCGCTTGCCCGAAAGACTGTAATCCAGTGATCCGAATGGAGACAGGGGTGAAACGGGATTGAGCCAGGTGTTCATTTCAGGAATGTATAACAGCGCATGATTAAACTGCATGGAAGTCGGTACCGGCCAATCCTTATAGCTGTTATCCCAGCTGACCAATGCCGACTTTGACTCTATACCACGGGCTTTTAACAATGCCTGCAACAACAGAGCCTGATCTTTGCAGTCGCCATAACCATGAAGAAGAATCTCTTCCACCGGGTGAGGGACCAGCGTATCTTCAAGGTTGTAGCTCAGAGACAGGTAATTAATATTTTGGGCCACCCAGTTATAGATGAGTTCTGCCTCCTCCCGTGGATGCCTGGCTCCGCGGGTGATCTCTTCAGCCAACTGACGGATTTCTTCACTGTCAGCCTGTCTGTTCAGACTACTTTCGTAGTATATCTGGCCGATCTCTTCCCAGCTTTTCAGAGAGGTTATCGCAAACATGGGCAGCACATCATCCGGGCTGACCATATTTGGCTCCATCTCCTGATAAGGGAAGTTTTCAAGGCTGACCGTCAACTCTTTACGCTTGCCTTTCCAAAGCTCTTTAACAGAGAAATTGCCTCTGCTCCCCCATTTCATGGGTTTGTTTTCAGGCAGCACAATGGTAGCTGCCAATTTCTTTTGTTCCAGTTCCAATTCGGGTTGCAGCACCATGTTAAAGCCCATGGGGCTGTCCTTGTTCACCACATGCTCAAACTTCAGTTTCATGGTGCTGCCTGGTGTCAACCGGGAGAAAATCACCACGACTTCCCTGGAACGCCGCTCCTGATCACGCCCTCCCAGATCCTGTTCATAAATATTATCTTTTTCAACAGGGAACACCTTACCATCCGGATGGGTAATCGAAGCTTCCAGAACCTTCAGGGATTCATTCTCGGAAAAATAACTGTAGTGGTATTCCTGCAACTCCTCAGCACCTGCAGGAGTCAACACCTGATACTCAAAGGTTACAATACGGGTGTAACTCAGATCGTCGTTGATCTCTATATGATATTCCGCCAACAGACTGCGATAGTCCTGAACAGCTTCATCCGCCAGAACCAACCCCGAAATAACCAGCAACAAGAAAGACAGAAGAGCAGAACAAGCACGCATAAAATATCTCGAATCAGACATAACTCCCCCTTTAACAATTAATGGAACTTTCTAAAAATTAATGAAACTCACTCAATAACTTTGACCGTCAATATATAAAAAAGTTCAGGGCAGAGTGTATTTTTAAACACTGAAAGACATTGAAGCAGTCCTGGATTCCTTCGGTATCTGACATCAGAGCAACTCAAGAAACCTTATTGCACGCTGGCCGCTTTGCAAGGCTCAGCATTGTTAGAAACTGAGCCATATTGTCTGATACTTTGCAATGAAGTTTTTTACCAACTTTTTCCACCCAAACCTCACCGGTTTCATTATTCAGGGTAAGATTGATATCTTCCATATCAGTGACGACAAAAAACAGGGTCAGAGGCTGTCGGAGTGATAGTGCTGAACTTTCACCTTGTCTCAATTCGTTCCCATATTCTGGAGGCCGCCGTGCGCACCTGAACCAGTCGTCAGGTGCGAGTCAATTGCGGGAGAGCCTCTTTTAATCCAAGTGAGCTGTATACTTGTGAAGGGTCTATTGGGGAAGCAGGGTCAAATTTTATTAAGCTTTTGATCAATGTATTTAAAGAACCGCTTCCCCGCATTGTTTCATCTATGATTTTATCAAGTTCAACTTTATCTTTAAGCTTGTCATCAACCTGATAGCAGGCTTTGCATTTATAAGTAACACTCTCTTTGCACTCATGAGATTCTTTCAATTTACAATAAAGAACAATTAATCCGATATTTTTCATGATTTCATTTTTCTCGGCAGGAATGTCAAAACATGCACTGTTAAAGTCTATGAATTTCAAAACTCCCTGATTGAAAAAATACACGACATCATTATCAAAAAGATCCTTGTTTTGAATCCCATTTTTCAACATAAATTCAGCAGCTCTTGACAGGTTATCAATGATAAAATTTCTTGTCTTAAACAATTTGTCGGTATTCTGTCCACATTATATACCTGATAATTCAAATTCAATTTATAACATCAGAGCATTACTTCTCTTTAAAGTTCATTGGAAAATAAATGTTTTTCGATGTATTCAAAAACTCACTGAACTCTGAACTTATGTCACTCCAGACTATCTGACCAACTCATTTATAATCTCGTTGGCAATTCTTTGAGACGTCCCTTGGCATCAACACTCTCTGAACTGGTACTTTTGAACTAGTCATCATTTTTCGACTCAAAGTATATATGAGTAGGAGATACAACAACAGGAGCAAGCTCTTATCTCAAAGCTTAAAGTCCGCTGGCCTGCGTTCTACCGCCATTCCCCAGGCTGCGGCCAATTTCAATCAACATATTTAGCCCTTCCGAGCGATTAAGGTCAGGGTCCTCCGGGTGCCTGTTAAATCTAAAGTTATCAGCTCCAATCAACACATTTAGCGCTTGCGAGTGATCAGTGTCAGGGTCCTCCGGATGCTGGATAGGTGTGAAGCTATAAGCTGCCATCAAGGCATCAACAGGTGAGTCCTCTTGCTGGATTGTCCTATCTTTGAGGGGAGTTCTACACAAAGGACATTGATCTCCACGCTGTAGCCAGGTTTCCAGACAAGATGTATGAAAATAATGGTTGCATTTGGTAACCGATACTTTTTTTCCTGCAAAACAGAATTTACAAATAGTACATTCGTCCTCTTGCATGTATTCAGTAGCGGGCTGGTAATATTGGCTAGAAGAGCTTGTGATTCTGTTCATAATATTTATTCCTGATCGGCTGATTGTGCTTGTTTGACTTGCGTTAACTCTTTCAGTTCCTTGGTCCCTGGTATTTTTTGTCGTTATTGAATAGCCGTAACCATTTAATCGGAGTTGTAACACCAATCGTGTTTTCCAACTCCCGTGGTGAGCATGAAGATATTGGACTTCTTCGTTCATGGCGTTCTCCAGGTTTCCGAGTCGGACCGGCAGAAAAACAGGGACCTGAAAGTAGCTATGTTCAGATGTACATGGGCCACTCAACTGGAAAAATGACGACGGAATACCAGGAAGGACACGAGATCAGATACGAGTCTGTAGAAGCTGAACTGAGCTTGGAAGGTTTGGAGATTTGATCGTTTTTTTACGACGCAAAAAAAGCCCACTGTAAAAAATGGGCTTTTCGTTGGTGAGATCAATCACTTATATGGTAGGCGGTACTGGAGTCGAACCAGCGACCTTTACGATGTCAACGTAACGCTCTAACCAGCTGAGCTAACCGCCTGAAGTTGCTGCGTATAGTATCAACGCTGCTGAAAAATGCAACCCCCGATTCCCGATTAATCTAAAAGAAAATCAGGCGCTTAGCTGAACATCAGCTTGGTTAAAATATGTACAAAACAGAGCATGGATATACCTGAAAATCAGTCCAGATTTCTGTGCAAAAAACGTTCATTTTTTGCCCTTTTACCGCCAGCAGGCAGTCGGCAATTTTTTTAGGCGTCCCTTCGCATCATTCCCTGACCTGGTACTTTTGAACTATTTCTCATTTTTCAAGTCAAAGTATTATGTAGGTGAACTAATCATCCCTTCAGAAAAATTAATTTTTATCCAGAAGGATATATTTTCGTATCAATTAACTGATTTAGGAGAGAAACATGTTACTAATTAATAAAAAACTTCGTTTAAAAACCGCCTTCTTATTTCTTTTTGTTTTTTCTTCAAGCATCGGCGCTATTAAAGCACAAGCATTTGACATTGAGGAAGAGAAAAGAAAAGCTCAAGCAAGTGGTTTTTTAGTCAAGGCTACTATCTTTCAGAGCACCACTACCACAGTGACGGAAAGCAAATCGGTTAATGGAAAACTAAAGAGCTTTAAACAAATAAAAAGTCACTCACACAATAGCAAGATCATTTCTGTAATCAATAGACCACAGAGCCTGACTCGTCATGATTTTTATGCCGGGGCTGGTCTATTGACTATCAGCTCTGACATTAAAAGTGGAAGTAATGAAATCAAGATTTCTTTGATGGGTGCTGACAAGGGGCAATATGTAACCTTGACACTTTTCAATCAGCCACACTATTTCCAGATAACTCAGACTGCATTTTCAAATCAGAAAAAAAGTACCAACAGCATCATCCCAATCAATAGAGGTGCAAGTGCCATTCACGGTAAAGCTCATTTAAGCTGGTCTGTCAGTGGCGCTACTAAACGATTCAATGTATATGTTGGTAATATTCAGCTGGCCAGCTTTGATACCCCCAACTTCCCGGTAAAAGAAGTATTTATAGATAATGGTGGTGAGACGGTCAGAGCTGAATTACAAACTGTTTCAAACCACAATGGTCAACTGCTCGTTACAATGGATATGGCTGAGGCTTTTTCTCACAATTTTATCCATTAATACCCGTCGCACCGGGCTTAATACCGGTGCGTCAGAACGCTGATCCCCACAGACAATCGATGCTGGGCTGGCTTAGGAAGAGAGTCAATTCATTTCAATACCCGATCCCTGAGCCTGGCCACCTGATCACGGACAGCTGCCGCTTCTTCAAACTCCAGATTGCGGGCATGTTCCGTCATCTTGTTTTCCAGCTTACTGATCTCTTTAGCCAGTTCCTGAGCCGACATCTCATGGTGATAGTCCGCTTTCGGCTCAGCAACCTTGCGACTGGGCTGCCCTTTCTTCTTGCCGGGAATGACTGCGCCTTCAAGAATATCCGCAACCGATTTATGGACACTCTTCGGGGTAATCCCGTGCTCTTCGTTGTAGGCAAGCTGTTTTTTTCGGCGACGTTCGGTTTCATCAATCGCCCGCTGCATTGAGCCCGTGATTTTGTCGGCGTAGAGAATAGCCTTACCATTAATATTACGGGCTGCACGACCAATGGTCTGAATCAGAGAGCGATCAGAACGCAGGAAACCTTCCTTGTCGGCATCAAGAATAGCCACCAACGAAACTTCCGGCATATCGAGACCTTCTCTTAACAGGTTAATGCCTACCAGCACGTCAAACGTCCCAATCCGCAGATCACGAATGATCTCAACCCGCTCTACTGTATCGATACCAGAATGCAAATAGCGACAGCGAACACCGTTTTCATGGAGATAATCGGTTAAATCTTCCGCCATGCGCTTGGTCAGGGTCGTTACCAGAACCCTGTCGCCTTTAGCCACGGTTTTATTAAGCTCAGTCAACAGATCATCCACCTGGGTCGTGGCAGGACGAACTTCAATCTCCGGATCAACCAGCCCGGTGGGTCGAACCACCTGATCCACTATCTGTCCCTGATGTTCCGCTTCATAAGGGCCGGGAGTCGCGGAAACAAAAATAGTTTGCGGGCGTCGTCCTTCCCACTCTTCAAACTTCAGGGGCCGGTTATCCAGCGCAGAAGGCAGTCTGAAGCCATACTCCACAAGGGTCTCCTTACGAGAACGGTCGCCTTTGTACATCCCACCCACCTGGGGCACCGTGACGTGTGATTCGTCAATCACACACAAGGCATTGTCAGGAATATAATCAAACAGTGTCGGTGGTGCTTCGCCGGGTTGAGTGCCTGAGAGATAGCGGGAATAGTTTTCGATACCCGTGCAGTAGCCCAGCTCCAGCATCATTTCCACATCGTACTTGACCCTCTGCTCCAGACGCTGTGCTTCCACCAGCTTATTGTTATTTCTGAGCACTTCCAGACGTTCAACCATTTCGTCTTTGATAGCTTCTGTGGCTTCAATGATGGTCTGACGAGGTGTGACATAGTGAGTCTTGGGGTAAATAGTCACCCGGGGCAGTTTTCTGAGCACTTCGCCGGTCAGAGGATCAAATTCACTGATTTCCTCCACCTCTTCATCAAACAGCTCCAGCCTGATGGCTTCTTTTTCAGATTCTGCCGGGAAGATATCAATGACATCACCACGAACACGATAAGTAGCCCTTTTCAATTCTGTATCGTTGCGGGTATATTGCAGCTCGGCCAACCTGCGCAAAACCTCCCGCTGGTCAATCATTTCACCCCGGGAAATATGCAACATCATCTTCAGGTAAGATTTGGGATCACCCAGACCGTAAATCGCTGAAACCGTCGCAACAATAATGGCATCTTCCCTTTCCATCAACGCTTTAGTGGCCGAAAGTCTCATCTGCTCAATGTGCTCATTGACCGAGGCATCTTTCTCGATAAAGGTGTCCGAACTGGGCACGTATGCTTCAGGCTGGTAATAATCGTAGTAGGAAACAAAATACTCAACCGCATTGCCAGGGAAAAACTCCTTGAACTCGCCATACAGCTGGGCAGCCAAAGTCTTGTTATGGGCCATAACAATAGCGGGTCTTTGCAGCTTTTCAATGACATTGGCAATGGTGAAGGTTTTCCCTGAACCGGTCACCCCCAGCAATGTCTGGCAGGCCAGTCCCGAATGAATGCCGGACAGCAGCTTTTCAATGGCTTCAGGCTGATCTCCGGAAGGCTGAAATTTTGATGATACCTTGAATGTCTTTCCCATACGTATCCACTGGCAGAAGCGCTTAAATTATTTGTTGATTATAAACAGCCCAGGACAGGAAATGCAGCCAGAGAACACTGCACTTAATCAGGAAAAGCAACCACCATCGGTGTGTCGCAAAAATGTAACCAGACTTCCGTTTTCAGATGGCGCAGTGAAGAGGGCTTGTGTATGATGCGCATTGCTGATGCGTGATTCCCTGACAAGTCAGCTTGTCAACCTTATAAGATTCGCACCGGAATCAGTATCAGTCAGGACACTGGCTGAGCATTGCGCCAGATTGTCTGACTTTATACGGGTTTGAAAAACGATTAACGAGGAACATCGTGACTGGTCAACCTTCCCACCGCGTTCAGATGGTCAAACCATCACCTACCATGGCAGTCACTGCCCGAGCCGCTGAACTTCGCGCCGCCGGACACGACATTATTGGCCTGGGTGCCGGTGAACCCGACTTCGATACCCCTGATCACATCAAGGCTGCTGCGATCAGGGCCATTAACGAAGGAAAAACCAAGTACACTGCCGTTGACGGTACTGTAGAACTGAAACAGGCCATTATCGATAAGTTCAGGCGCGACAATGG
Organism: Endozoicomonas sp. ALD068; assembly: GCF_049310145.1. NCBI lineage: Bacteria > Pseudomonadati > Pseudomonadota > Gammaproteobacteria > Oceanospirillales > Endozoicomonadaceae > Endozoicomonas > Endozoicomonas sp. ALD068. The sequence continues at coordinate 1,496,401 of NZ_JBLYNU010000004.1, read as the reverse complement.
TCACGAATATGCGCCAGACCAGATTCTGGTTTCCTCCGGTGGTAAACAGAGCTTCTTCAATCTCTGTCTGGCACTGATCAATAAGGGTGATGAGGTCGTTATTCCTGCCCCTTACTGGGTTTCCTACCCGGATATGGTCACTATTGCTGAAGGTGTCCCGGTGATCGTCAAGGGCAGCCTTGAGAACCGTTTCAAACTGACTCCGGAGCTTCTGGAATCGGCCATTACAACAAAAACCAGGCTGGTAGTTCTGAACAGCCCCTCCAACCCGTCCGGTACAGCCTACACCCGCAAAGAGCTGGAAGGTCTGGCCGCTGTTCTGCTGAAACACCCCCATGTTATGGTGGCTACTGATGATATGTACGAGCACATCCTCTGGAGTGATGAGCCTTTCTGCAACATCCTGATGGCCTGCCCGGAACTGTACGACAGAACAATTGTTCTGAACGGTGTATCCAAGGCTTACTCCATGACCGGATGGCGTATTGGTTATGCCGGTGGACCCGCCTGGCTGATCAAAAACATGAAAAAGATTCAGTCACAGAGTACCTCCAACCCCTGCTCTGTTGCCCAGGCTGCGGCGACTGAAGCTCTGGCCGGTTCACAGGAGTGTGTAAAAGAGATGCTAGTCTCTTTCAAAAAGCGTCATGACTATGTCGTAGGTCGTCTGAAGAAGCTGCCTGGTGTTACCACCATTGAAAGCGACGGTACTTTCTATACCTTCCCTGATTTCAGCGAAGCCATGCAGAAGCTGGGCTTTGAAAAAGACACCCAACTGGCAGAGATGCTCCTGGAAAAAGGCGTTGCCCTGGTACCGGGCTCAGCCTTTGGCATGGAAGGCTGTATGCGTCTATCCTACGCCACCAGTGATGAAGCCCTGGAAAAAGCCCTGGATCGAATGGAAGCAGCACTCAGTTGATCTTTCTCGTCATCCCAGCCAGCATTCTTTCCGAATGCTGGTCGTAGAATTACCTTTCGCTGCAATTACCTCTTGAAATGAAAACCATTTGGTTAACGAGCCTGGCCCTCATAGCATTCGCGGGAAATTCCATTCTGTGCAGATTGGCTTTGGGTGATAACGAGATTGACGCCGTTAGCTTTACGTGGATTCGATTACTTAGCGGCGTTTTGGTATTGCTGCTGATACTCAAGTTATCCCGATTCAATTGCGTTTCAACATCAAAAGGGAGCTGGAAAGCTTCCTTCATGTTATTTCTTTACGCCATCGCTTTTTCTTTTGCCTACCTCTCTCTGAATACGGGAACAGGGGCATTAATCTTGTTCGCTTCGGTACAAATTACGATTATTGTTGCTGAGCTTGTTACAGGAAAAAAACTTTTACCTGTTGAGTGGTTGGGTGCTTTTATTGCATTTCTGGGTTTTGTTTATCTGGTAATACCCGGTTTGTCCACGCCGTCACTGACGGGATTTATCCTGATGACTGTCTCCGGCGTAGCCTGGGGCTTCTATACGCTTGCTGGCAGGGGCTCACAAAATCCGCTGGGAGACACCACTTATAATTTTGTTCGTACGCTACCATTTGTATTGATTTTGGGGCTTGTATCCATTCAGGACAGCCGCTTGTCCACCGAAGGTGTCATATTGGCAGTGGTATCTGGTGGCGTCACATCGGGGATTGGTTACATGATCTGGTATATCGCGCTGGCGGGGCTTTCTGGCACACAATCGGCTGTCGTGCAATTGCTCGTTCCTGTTATTGCCGCAATAGGAGGTGTGTTGTTTACCAACGAGACCTTATCTATGAGACTTGTTCTGTCTTCACTGATGATACTTGGCGGTATCTTGACCTTGATTTCAGGAAAACACTTTTTTGTTCAGCGAGCCAAAAACCAAACAAAGTAGCAGTGAAAACTCAATCACTTTTGATCGTTATTTCTTCACTTTACTTTTTTGGGAACCCTGGTCGACGTGCTGGTTCATATCAACAGTCTTGTGTTTTCGATGTGCCCTTTTGTGGTCCAACAGGGCTTTTGTATTCTTGCAGATCTTTCCGCATGGCCAACGCTGACCACCCTCTCCGACCACTGTGTAGTAACAGGTTTGTTGCCCGCTGTGGTCAATTCTCTTGTGATCCGTCAGGGCTCCAGCATTCCTGCAGACCTTTGCACATGATTGCTGCTGGCCATTCTCACCGATCACGGTTACGTCACAGGTTCGTTTTCCACTGTGGATTTTGCTTCTGTGAGACCTCAGAGCCTGAGGATTCTTGCCGACAAACGCGCATGACCGCTTCTGGCCATCTTCCGAGACCACAATCAGGTCACAGCTTGCTTGCTTGGTGTGTCCATTTCTTTTGTGGATCATCAGGTCTTGGGCATTCTTGCAGACTGCCCCACATGGCCGCTGCTGGCTACCCTCCCCGGTCACCATCAAGTCACAGGTTTTTTGCCCGGTGTGGAATTTGTATTTGTGCGTCGCAAAAGATCGATTGTTCTTGAAGACTTTCTCGCAAGGCCGCAGCTGGCCACCCTTCCCGAGTATGGTCAATTTACAGATTCGTTGATTGCCATGGACTCTGGCTTTGTGAACCGACAGGGCTCCGGCATTCTTGAAGAAGGTTCCACATGGCTGCGACTGGTTATCCTCCCCGATCACCATCACGTCACAGGTTTTTTCCCCGGTATGGCATTTGCTTTTGTGACACGATAGTCTTTTTTCGTTTTTACAGACCTTCCCGCATTGTCGCAGATGGCCATCCTTTTCGAAGACTATCACATTGCAGGCTAATCGCCCGGCAGTAGTGTTTATAGCGTCTGTCACTGTAGCTATTGAGGCTGAGGCGACCCCGTCTGAGGCGACCCCGTCCAGAGAGTTACATCGATAACAATGTCTCCTTGCCAAATGGTGGGAGAAGCTTTTTTCGGATGTTTTACCCGTTTTGTCTGTAGAACTTTCTTCACAATTCTGCACTTTACCATCGGTTGAACCGGAAGATTGTCTAAATCGACAAACGCCATTACAGGGGTGGACGAAACAATTTAAGCCCAAAGTATGTGAGTGTTGTTGTGGCTCTTCGTTACCTTTGCCAGAGTCAGAGTAGAGCAAATGGGTTAAATAGCCCAAAGGGTGGGTAGTGAACTGTATTGCCTGGTGGCCGGATGATTCTGGAGGTTGCCCCTGTGGTTGGTCCTGTTCAGAACCTGGCACCGTAATGCTGACCGCAAACGGGTGATTTTGAGACACTTCTTGTTGTTCAATCGGGTTAAACAGAGGTGAATCCCGGTTCCAAGAGCTTTTTAAAAGCCAGCCAACGGCGATAGCTGCTTCTAGAGAATAGGGGATGGCGCTTAGAGGCTTGTCTTTGGGTGTCAGGATCAGTTCATAAGCAACCAGCAGATTCCTGACGTAAGGCCATTGCAAGGAGGTCGACTCAACGGGAGGCGCTTCCATCTCGTAACTGTCAGGTCTATCAAGCTCGACAATAAAACCCCCGTTCAACGGTTTGGCCAGGCAGATGACAGACAACGACAATAACAGCAGTATTGCAAAACGGGAGTGTTTAATAATTTTATCCTTGCCTTCTGATTTCCAGAGAGGAAGGATAGATCAATATAGAAGTCTGCCCAGTGGTTGAGCCTAGCAGCCTGTCGGACTTAAGACTGTCCTACTGCGGTTGTAATAAATTGGTCTAAAAATCCCTGTTTCTTCGTCAAATAGCTCGCTATTCTCCTCAGAAACAGAGATTTTTATCCTCAATTTCTTGCAATCCTCGCTACGGACGCTTAAGTCCGACAGGCTGCTAGCCATCAAAAAAGCCTTTACCATGGAAAACCAGACGCATCTTTCTGACTTTTTTCGGCAGAAGCTTTATGAATAAGCTATACAGAAGATTCGTGTAGTTTTTTGATCTGACCTCCTAAATGTCCTTTATATTCAAGCCCCTTACATTCAGGGTTCGTGGCTGGCTGCGTAGAACTCTCCTTGCCCTGCCCTGCTTCCTGTTGGCCTTCACTGCTTCCATGCAGGTTTTCTCTTTGCCCCTTGAGAGGGGTCTGCTGGCCAACCCAAAATCCCTGCACCCCCACTATTTTGGCGGCTCACCCAACGCCCAGGTGCTCAAGGATGTTTTTGAAGGGTTAATGGTGCAGAACAAAAACGGTGAACCCGTGCCCGGAGTGGCCAGCGATGTTGAACGCGCCCCTGACGGCACCCGATATACCTTTATCATCAGAAAAAATCTGAAATGGTCAGATGGCAGTGCCCTCACGGCTGAAGACTTTGCCCGCAGCTTCAGGGCACTGGCCGATCCTGAACGTCGAGCCACCTACCGCTGGTACTTGAAAGTCGCTAAAATAAAAGGAGCCGAGCAGGCTCTGAATGGCGATCTTGATGCCCTGGCGGTGAAGGCATACGACGATAAAGTCATTATCGAACTGGATCAGCCCACTCCTTATTTTCTGGACCTGATGACCTTTCCCAGCTTTCTGCCTGTCCATAAGAGTAATCTCAAGGGCGATACCTCAACCATTCCGGTCACCAACGGTCCCTTCAAAATTCGTCAAGTGATCCCTGAAACCCGTATAGAATTAAGCAGCAACCCCCATTATTTCCGTCATCTGGATACTGACCTGCAACGGGTCAATTACCAGATTATTCCATCCGTCCATCGTCAAATAGAACAATTTGAGAATCACGTACTGGATGTAACGGCTCAATTGCCAGCGCTGCATATTCAGGAATTGAAGAAAAAGCACCCTGTGTCTGTGTTTGAAGATCAGGTTCTTGCCACCGCCAGCCTGATGGTCAGCCCGAAGGTAACGGTCCTGCATAATTTAAAAGCAAGGCAGGCTCTATCGATGGCTATTGACAGGAATGCGCTGGTCAAGAAGATATACCCCCACAGTCATACCACACCAGCGTGCAGTTTTGTGCCTCCCCATACCCGGGGCTTCAACCCGGACCCGGCTAACTGCAAAAGACTGCTCGATAATCCGGATCGCAGGGAACAGGCCATCAAGTTACTGGCTGAATCAGGCATTAAAGGGAGTGATATAAAACTAACTGTATTATCAAGCCCAAGGTACGATTCTCTGGATATTCTGCCAGAGATCTGCCACCAGATTAACAGCACTCTGGGCACATCCCTGAGCAGTAAGAGTGAGGAATGGGGTAGTTACCTCGAGCATATATCCAAAGGAGACTACGAGCTGGCATGGTTTGAGTGGTTAGCTGACTACAATGATGCCACGGCGTTCCTGATTCCTCTAACCGAAAGTCAATTCTTTGGCCCCTTCAGGGATCCAGCCTATCTCAGGGAACTATCCCTGGCTGTAAGCAAGAAAACCACTGTAGCCCGTTTACCGAACTATCAGAATGCCGAAGCTATTCTGGCCAGAGAATTACCACTGATTCCTGTCCTCCACCCTTCCCGGATAACACTCGTCAATCCTGATATTGGTGGCTTCTACGCCTCCAATCCGGAAGGCTGGGTTCAAAGCTGGCACCTGTACCGAATACTTGACTGACCCGCCGAGAAAAAGCAGTGTTACCAGACTTTGAATACGCCCCCTATACTGAGGAAAGACACTCTGCTTTGAGAGCTGAGTTGAAAAGTTTCACAACAGGCATAAGAATCAGATCATCATGGATAGATCCAGACTCGATACACAAGCGACTCAATTCAAGCCTATTTCTGAAAAACAGTTCGATAAGTCTCAGAAAACAGGTGTGTTTGGCCGGTGGAAAGTCAAAATTTCCAAGTCCATGGGCAAATATTCCCCCCAAAAAGCCACTCTTAAAAACGATGCCCCTGTGAAACTCGAGCAGCGGGAAATCAAAAAACTGGCCATGAACAGTAAACCGCCCACAGAACCCAGAGTTCTCAGATCTATGGCCATTGATGCTCAGTTGGCCGCTTATCCCTACCACCGATCGCTTGAGAAAATCAGCGAAGCCGGAGATATTCACAAACCAGAGAAAGAGGATTTTGCCGCTCAATGGCAACCTTCTGAGGATATCGCAAAACTGATTTCCGATGAGACAGGAGTGACCCTCAGCACCAAGGAACCCGGATTCCTGTATGACAAGAAAACAGGACTCACGGCTTACGTTCTTACCAATCCTGAACGTAAGGAAGTCCGTCTGGTGTTTGGCGGCACGACATCGGGACTGGCAGCAGGAGGGCTAATCGAACGTTCGAGAAAAAACATGCAGTTTTCAGGCAAGCAATGGCAAGCCAATCTCAAGAATCTCACGGGAAAAGGCATCCCTGACAGCTATAAACAAGCCAAAGCCCTGACCGCCAGTCTTATGAAAAATCTGCCTGCAACGCCTGAAGGCGAGCCTTTTTCTCTGAAACTCAATGGCCATTCCAAAGGAGGAGCCGAAGCAAGCTATGCAGCACTCTCCATGGTGCCTCCAGTCGAAGCGGTTTGCTTCTCAAGTGCGGAGCTGAGTCGTGCAGCTTTATCAGACATTCCCAGAGAAAATCTGGCCAGCGCCCACGAGAAGGTAACCCATTATAAGGTCAGCAAAGACCCGGTGACGCTTGCCGGAAAGTTTATCAGCGGTTTGTCCCATACCGGCAAAGTCATCACGCTTCCAGCCAAACATGCTTATGATTCGTTTCTGGATCGGCATGATAAGTTCACAAAACATATTGAGCATTACGCCAAAAATGAGTCCCACTGAACCTTTACGTTTGATTGAGAGGGCTTTTAAAACCCTCTCAATCAAACTTACAGCTCAGGTTCCATTATCGGATTTTCAATCAAAGGGAATTGATCACCTTCGCTTTCGCCCAAATTCATTTCAGGATCTTTCGTCAAACCTGTTTTCATTTCTACGCCTTCGGATGGCGAAAAACTGACTGCATCATCCTCACTTAAACTGCCCCATTTGCGTTGGTTACACCATGCAAGCACTTTTGCAGTGGCAGCCAGTGCAAGGGTTTTGGGTAAGATAAAGAACGACCAGGCTCTCCCATGTCCAGGCAGATTGGTAAGACCATAGAGACCACACCCGCCGAATACAGCAGCTGCACCGACAGCGAACCCTATGCCGACCCATTGGCCCGTGCTCAGACCATTGTGTGAAGGTGTCGGAGACCCTCTCAAGGCCTGAATATTGGGCAAAGCGCTACAGTTACCCTCTGCAAACTCAAGAATATCAGAAGGTATTTCATCGAGGTTAACGGAGAAGCAACGGTTACTGTACACCTGAACCAGGCCATCAATTCTGGCAGGCTCTTTAGCCAGTCTGGCAACCGTGACATCAATGGTTTTCTTCTCGTCAATAGCTGAACCCATGGCAATGTTGTCAGCGACAAAAGCATAGATATCGTCATTATTATTTGGCAGTACAACACTGATGTTCACCGAAACAGACTCGGTCTCCTGAACATTCTTACGAACTTTCAGGATTCTGTAGTGACGGACATCAATAGCAGCCGGTGCAGACTCGCCAGAATTTGAGTCTGTAAAGCGGTTACCGGAAATATCCATCTTCTGGACTTCTTCCAGGCAATTTTTACAATCGGCATAAATGGCGGCCTTTGTCAGACCTCCGGAAAAAAACGTACTGCCAGTAATTATCACATCACCTGATGAGTCCTGTACCTCAACATAGTGTGAAGGTGCTTTTTCGTTCTCCCTGTTGACGTTATATTGAAACTCATCACTACTCATCAGGAGTTTTCCACGATAGTCGACCGCCTTGACTGCCGTGTAGAGAGGCTTGCCCCGGATATTGTCTACAGCGGAAATATCCCAGGTTATACCTTTGCTGAAGAAACCCTGAGCTGAACTGTTACTATCCAGCAGAACCAGTGATTCTGCCTCGGCAGGATAATCAATGGATTGCTTAATCACCGTATTGCCAACACCGACCAGTGCCACGGGCCAGAGCATACGCAGTGGCCTATTCAGTTCATAACTGCCTGCTTCAAGCAAAATAACCTTGCCAGACTCTGAAGCCGTGTCTACTGCGTAGAGCAGTTCCCCGATGTTTTTTACAATCACTACTTCAGAAAACGTAGTCTTTACCCCCTCTTTCTGAAGCTCATTCAGAAGTTGCTGACAGAGCTGAGCCTTGTCTGCATCGGTCCGCTGATCACATAGGCTGCTGAACACGGGGGAAGTGGTCGGTGTCAAGCTCGCTGTGGCAGATGATACGACAGTGGTTTTGTTTGCACCCAACTCAAAGGGTTTATAGCTGTCCGTTACCGAGGCAGTCTGAATAGACTGCGAAGGCGTCAGCGAAGTTGGCGTTGAAGTAGACACTTCAAGGCCTGCAGTGTAGCTATAATTAGTAAAATCCAGAATCTTTAACCCATAGTAATCATTTCTGTATACATTCACATCACCGTATACCTTTGCAGGGTCAAAAAGGCTCTTCTCAAGTTTTAGCTCAATAACTCTTGCATCTTCCGGTGCATCTTTGTTGGCGGTATTGTTTTTTATGGAAGCACTTTCGATATGCTGGTAATTTGCAAATTTAAGCTTTATCGCACCTGCAGCATGACGGTCTGCCTGAAGGTTGTTGTTAATTTTCAGGTGTTGGTAATCAGAAAGAGCGATAGCACTGGGTTGCGAAAGATCCGTACTACGGGCAGTAGCGAAAACATTACTGTCGACCTCAATAGCAGCCTGAGGATTTGCGCTGGCACTGGACCTGATCACACTAACCGGTGTTAACGATGAATCAAACGTACTATGACCAATGTAATACTTATAACCCGGGTTATCTTCCAGTGCTACAGCATGTTCAGACCGGATCCTTGATTCATAATGACTGAAGCGGTTTTGGTAAATCCGTATATCCCCGCTATAACTTTTTGCAGAGATATGAGATTTAAATGGATGTCCATCAGAACTGAAAGGCCGCTGGGTTTGCCACTCCAGATTCCAACTGTAAAAACCGGCATCCGAAGAATCGTGGCTAGTACTCAGGTACAGCAATGAAGGGTTTCCTCTATGGCTGGGACTATAGAAGTGATGACCCGATGGCTTTATTACAGGCAGCCCAACAGCTCTACCTTCTAAACCAACCATTGCAGTCCGCTGACTGATTCTCATCTCCCCTGGCAGTTCATAATCACCCGGTTTCAATAAAATAATTCTACCGCGAATAGCCCTGCCATCCTCGCCAATCGTTTTATTGATGGCCTTGAGCAGCTCCGCAACCGTTGCAACCACAAAGGCATGTGAAAAGGCAGGCTTATTGGCAGCAGGCCCCGAGGCCAGTTCGTTTTGCAGAAATGCCTTACAAGTAGCAAATGCGGTTGGATGATCCCGGATATCGTTACAGGGTTCCGTTTTTGCAGGCAGCGGGCGAACAGAGGCGGTGGCAGCTATCAGTGAACCGGTTGGCGTAATGGCATCAGGAGACACACTGACTGATGAGGCCGCTTTTACCGTCGATGACGCTGCAGTTGTCTGTGAAGGCATAATAACCTGTTTGCCCGGGAAGTAATCAATAAATCTCGGGGGAAGTCCGGCTTCATGAAAAGTGTAGTGATCATTGTCGCGAACAATAAGCTCACCGGTAACCCTCAGATCATGATCGGCAGAGTGGGAAGACTCGACGATAATTCTGCGCTGAAGCTCAGGTGCATCTTTATGGGCAACGTTATTCCTTACGTAACCAGCCATGTGTTTTATATTGCGATGGTCCTTTATATAAATGGTGCCTGCTGCGTCTTCGTTCTCCTGCCGGTTATCAGCGATCGTGAAGCGCATGTAACCCAGAACGTCTAATAATTTCAGTTGGTCGCTGCTGTTGGTAAACTTGCTATAAAAATGGTTGTTGACAACTTCCAGCTGTGATTCTGCGCCTTTGCAAAGGGTGCTCTCGCAACGGGCCATAATAGCTGAGGCGGTTAAATAATCGGTTTCAAAATGGTTGTTTCCTATAAGCGCATCGCCAATGGCATTTTTTAACTGAATAAAATGATTGGTCCATTGCCATGATTCATCCGAGAATTTGTTTTCATAAATCCGCAATTCACCTCGATAGGAATCGCTATAAATGACTCCATTGTTTTCAGGAGAGGGGAGGTTGGCGATCCAGTGAATGTGATAACTGTAGAAGCCGGTTTCAGCTACCTTCGAGTCATGATGGAGATAAGCGATAGAATTGTTTTCAGATTTGAACTCATCATGGATACGAATAACTGGATACTTGTTGTCTTTAACGGTTCCGACCAAGGCTATTTTGTGAGAAATATCCAGTGCTCGGGTGATGCGATATTCTTCATTTTTTAATACAACCAGTCTGCTGGCATCCGGATTGCCTTCCGGGAACTTGCCGGTAACGGCTTCATCCAGTTCCCTGGCATTACTGACCACCACAGCCGTAGAAAAACGCCCCCGCGAAGCTTTTTCATTGTTAAGGAAGTCGTTACAGGCCTTAAAGGCAATAGGCTCATGACTTAAGCTATTGCAGGGATTGGTCATCGCCTCTGGTGAAGTACTGTTTGGTAACAGGCCGGTCGGAGTGCTTTGTGGAGGAGCAGTCGTGTCAGTCAGATTATCAGGTGAGGGAGCAGTCGTATCAGTCGGGGTGTCTGGTGGGGGCGTAGTCGTGTCTGGGGAAGCGCCACTGCCGACACTATAAGCGGAAAGAGACAGAGCGCAGAATGCCAGAAAAAAAACCGATAAAAAACATCGTATTTTATACGACGGATAACAAATAGTTGCACATGAACTTTTCATAATAATGAGTAAGCCATATCTATAAAAATTAATAAAAAATCAAACGCATCTTCAATGACAGAATGTTTGAGTAATTAGTCGTGTAACTTCAGTTATAAAAACTGATAGTTAATAAGTTAGGAAAAATATTTCCAACAATTAAAATAGTTTGAAATAGATGTGGGATTTTTTACATTGAACGGCTTTAGGGAAAGATGAATTCGTAGATTTTCATGCACCAAAGCCACAATAACCGACAAGACTTTCAGGCTCCAGAGTAGAGGTTGATTTGTCAGCTAATGAAACGCACCAAAAATGGGCTGGAGCCCCATTTTAAGAACAACATTTGTCTTAAGTACCTGGCCAGTTGGTTTCGCATATTCTGGCGAGTGGATTTTTTCATCCTTCAAGGCGCAACGACGGGCGCGTAGCCATAGCTACGCAACCAGAGTTGGAACGCAGAAGGATGGAAAAAGCCGCCGTCCAGAATATGCGAAACCAACTGGTTAGGTACTTATTATATCTGGCTATTGACATAGATCTTTTTTCACAAATTGCCCAGATGGACAATGGATAAGGCCAAAGCACAGGCTTTGCTCTTCGAACCTGTAATACCAATCGAACTTTCTAACTCCCTATTGCGCTGAAGATTTGAGCCTTAATCCTGCGTTGGCGATCGTCGCCATAGCTAAGGCTATGACTCCTCACGCCGCCTTGTCTTAAGGCTCAAATCTCCATGCTCATTGCGGGAGTTAGAAAATACGATTGGTATAAGAAATACAGAACAGATGTGCCGGTCGGTGGCTGGAGTGGTTGGAAAACCGCACCGTTTTCTTAACCTCGATCAATGGCTAACCATACATGTAGCGTCTAGGCTTCGGTAAATTTCTCAGGAGTTCAGAGCATGATGAAGCTACAGCAATATCTGGCACGTTTAATTGTGCCTGTATTACTGTTTCAGGCCCTGAATACCCAGGCTCAAACAAGATTACAATCTTCAACAGCAACCCCTTCTGCCATAAATAAGACGACACCCTGCGACGATCTTCTGAAGCCGACGAATCTTGCACTGCAGACGAAAGGAGTACAAAAACGACTGAACCAGCACAGCAAACTTGTTAAGGGACAGCAGTGCGTTATTCTCAGTGCCAACCCCTTAAAAGATTTAAGTGAGTTAATAGAGCAGTTTCCCGAGAACACCGTCATATTGTTCTCATCCAATACTGACCCTATCGTGACACCCTCGCCAACAGCTACCTCTTTGAAGGGCAAAACGCCGGTTGTGTACTTTGCTGACCATGAAATACGTTTAAAGAATGGTCAGAACATTATTGGCGCAGCTGATGACGACTTTGAGATCGTCATCAGGGATCGGCCAGTATTTGAAGGCAAATATCTGCTCAGGTTTGGATCTGCCAACTTTCAGCCCGCCCATACAGACGACAGCAATATAAAACACATTACTTTTCGGCCCACCCGAAAAAAAAAGCGCGACTCCATTAAATCCATTATTTACGCAGAGTGTTATAACCGAAAACTGATTGTAGAAAGCAATGTATTTTATCCCCCTATCCTGGCCGAAATTATTGATGTAAATGATTTACATAAGCCTCCTTTCCGGGCCGCCGTTATTATTGCTTGCGAAAAAAATCTGGATGCATCTGTCAAATGGCTCCAGGGCCCAGAGTTGCAGTTTGCAGATAACAAGATCATCGGTGAAAAGTTCGACTCGATTAGCGACAAACTTTTTCCCTATGTTATTCCCGACCAAGGCCTGTTTATTAATCTTACTGGCATCGTGAATCAGCAGGACAAGATAGCTGTTTCCGGGAATATATTCGAAGGTTATATTGCAGAAGCGGCTGAGTTCACGCTTGGACCCGGGACCCGCATGGAGGTCTTCAATAACACTATCAGCATTTCCAATGAGGGCGACACAGAGCACAACTCTGTTCGCAAAGGGGGGTTCGTTCTCGCGGGGCCTGCAGATAACACGGAAATCCCCCCTGTTTTTTTACTGGCTGACAATCAGATCAGGGTAACACGGACAGCTATCATCGTAAGGGGGCAGCTCGGCCTGATAATGGCTTGTAATCACCTGCAGGCAGTTAATCCATGGTGGCAACCCCAAAAACAATTCAGCCTGAAAGCACTGCCATTGCCCTCGGGAAGAGAACCAGAATGGTGCAATGACATAGTGAGTTCAACGACTGTCAGGCCCACTTCTTCAGGTTCAGCCCATGACAGGTCAACATCCATTCCACCTGCAATAAGCAGCCGGTTTGCCAATACCTGGACTGCCATCAACGGTTCCTTCTTCACTGCCTGTAAGGGTCTGGTCAACTTCGAGGGTCGGTTTTTGTTTGCTACAGAAGTCTGCCAGCCTGTCATTTCCCATTCTGCTCCCGATACCAGCACGACAGCAGTCCCTCCCTCATCAACAATTACAGCTACAGTGGCAACCCCTCTGGGCATCATGACCACTCTGGCCATATTGTTGAATCTATAACCAGAGCCTGTTTATCCTCGCAGGCATTCCGGGAACATGGGAACGATTAAAGGGAAGTCCTGTTTATTTTCTTAATACCTGATAATGGCCAACTATTAATGGAGCGTCTAGGCTTCCTATCTAGACTCGCCAGGAGCCGGGAACATGATCAAGCAGCAATATTATCTGGCCCGATTGATCGCGCCTTTATTCCTTTTGCAAGCTCTGATTCTTCAGGCCCAGATGCCGACAGTCTCTCCTACTACATCAAGCCTTTCGACATGCGACACTCTCACGGGACAAACGAGTGGGGTTGAAAAACGGCTAAATCTATACAGGAAACTGGTTAATGGAGAAGAGTGCATTGTTCTCGATCACGACCCTTCAAAGGATTTAGGTGATTTAATAAAACAGATTCCAAAGGACACCTTTATCTTCCTCTCCTCCAAAACTGCACCCGGCGCAACGCTTTCTCCCGCTACCCCCGCATCCAGTATTGCACCCAGCGCAACGCTTTCTCCCGCTACCCAGGCAGCTGAAACCTCGGTTGAGTATTTTGTTGACAGTGAAATAGTTTTGAAAGACGGTCAGTCCATTATTGGAGCAGCTGATGACGGCTTTGAGATTGTCATCAGGGATCGGTCAACTTTCAATCACAAACACTTACTTAAAGTTGGATACCCTAAAAGCTTCAAACCTGACGAAACCAAAGACAGCCATATAAGACACCTTACTTTCTGGCCATCACTGAATAATCCACGCCTTCCCCTTGACTCTATTATTTCTGCAGAGTGCTTCAACCGGAAGCTGATCATAGAAGATAACCTATTCCGCACTCCTGCAAAGGCCGCCTTCAAGCTTGAGTGCAAAGAATTTTCCGATGCCTCTGACCCAACCCACCCCCCTGGCCCACACCTGCAGTTCGCTAATAACAAAATCTATGGAGGAAAATACACCTCGATTATGGACAGAATTTATTCCCATGTTATTCAGGAACAAGGAATATTTATTAATCTTCCTTCTGTCATTAACCAGTCAGGTCGGCTATCGGTTATTGGAAACAGATTTGAGGACGATATTGCAGAAGCGGCTGAGTTCAGACTTGCCCCCGGATCTAAAATCAATGTCTTCAATAACATTATCAATATATCCAATGTTGGCCCCATAACTCGCAGCACCACTCAAAAAGGAGGTTTCGTTCTGGTTGGGCCAACATATGACCTTGCAAAGCTGCCTGTTTTTTTCCTGGCTGGCAATCAAATCAAGGTAACACGAACCGCTATAACCGTCAGGGGACAGCTTGGACTGACTCTGGTTTGTAACCACCTGCGGGCCGTCAACCCGTGGCGGCAACCCTTAAAACAATTCAGCATTAAAGCAATGCCAGCACCTTTGGGACAGGTGTCAGGAGTGTGCAGTAGCCTTGTGGGTCCAACTTCTGTCATGCCAATATCTGGTACAAATTCAACCTTTGTTATGTCAACGCCCACCCCAGATTCAACGGCTGTCATGTCAACATCCGCTGTTGTGTCGGCTTCCAGTCCGAATGCAACCCTTGCCATGTCAACTCCCATTCCAGATTCAAACGCTGTCATGTCAACTCCCACTCCAAATTCAACCGTTGTCATGTCAACTCCCGCTGTAAATTCAACGATTGCCATACCAACGCCCACTACACATGGAAGCACCCGGTTTGCAAATACCTGGACTCCCATAAACGATTCCTCGTCAACTCCCTGTACCGGTCTGGTTAACTTCGAGGGTCAGTTCTTTTTTCGTAAAGAAATCTGCCAACTATTCACTCTGGCTTCTGCTTCTGTTGCTAATACAACGTCCGGTTCCCTTTTGGTCCCAACTACGGCAGCGGGAACAACCGCAGAGATTACTGGTTTGAGTGTTTTGGCTACGTTGGCCATATGGTTGAATCTATAACCTGAGCGAATTCTTTCGAGGCGATCATTCCCCACATAGCGTCTGTTGCAAAACTCTGGTTCAGGTGCTTTCAGGTCTTGTGGGTTCAATGACCCACAGATATCCCTAAAGAGCCCGAAACATGAACAAGCTGCCAGATTATCTGACCAGATTGATCGCGCCTTTATTCCTTTTGCAAGCTCTGATTCTTCAGGCCCATGTGCCGATAGTCTCTTCTTATATATCATGCCTTCAGATATCACCTTGCAACACTCTCATGGGACAGACGTCAGGGGTTGAGCAACGGCTGAAGCAATACAGAGAACTTGTTAATGGAAAACAGTGCGTTGTTCTCAGTGTCGACCCATCAGAGGATTTAGGTAGGTTGGTAAAAAAGATCCCGGAGAACACCGTTATCTTGCTCTCCTCCGCCACTGCACCTGGCGCGACACTTTCTCCGTCCCCTTTCCCCGTGACAGATAAAACGCCGGCTGTGTACTTTGTTGACACTGAAATAGTTTTGAAAAACGGTCAGGACATTATTGGAGCGGCTGATGACGGTTTTGAGATTGTCATCAGGGATCGGTCATATTTTGAATACAAACACATACTCAGAGTTGGATACCCTGAAAGCTTCAAACCTGAAGAAACGAAAGACAGCCATATAAGACACCTTGCTTTCTCGCCATGGCAGAAAAGTTTTCACCATCCCATTGACTCCATTGTTTTTGCAGAGTGCTTCAACCGGAAGCTGATCGTAGAAGATAACCTATTCATGAGTCCTGCAAGGGCCGCCTTCGCTCTTGATTGCAAAAAATCCTTCGATGCCTCTGACTCAACCCGGAACCCGGGCCCAAACTTGCTGTTCGTTAATAACAAAATCTCTGGAGGAAAATACAGCTGGATTCCCGATTATACTTTTTACTATGTTACTCAGGAACAAGGGATATTTATTAATCTTCCTTCTATTATTAACCAGTCAGATCGACTATCGGTTATTGGCAACACATTTGAGTACTATATTGCACAAGCGGCTGAGTTCAGACTTGCACCCGGATCTAAAATCAATGTCTTCAATAACATTGTCAATATATTCAATGCTGGCCTCACAATTCGAAGCTCTGCTCGCAAAGGAGGTTTCGTTCTGGTTGGGCCTGCACATAGCCCTTCAAAACTGCCTGTTTTTTTCCTGGCAGGCAATCAAATCAAGGTAACACAGACCGCTATAAACGTCAGGGGACACATTAGACTGACTCTGGCTTGTAACCAACTGCAGGCCTTCAATCCATGGTGGCAACCCTTAAAACAATCCAGCATTAGAGCAATGCCGGCACCTTTGGAAAAAGTGTCAGGAGTGTGCGGTAGCCTTGTGGGCCCAACGACTGTCATGTCAACTCCCACTGCAAATTCAACCGTTGCCATGTCAACTCCCGCTGTAAATTCAACGGTTGCCATACCAACTCCCACTACACATGGAAGCATCCGGTTTGCAAATACCTGGACTCCCATAAACAATTCCTCGTCCACTGCCTGTGCCGGTCTGGTTAACTCCAAGAGTCAGTTCTTTTTTTACTCAGAAATCTGCCAACCATTCACTTTACGTTATGCTTCTGCTTCTGCTTCTGCTTCTTCTGTCTCTGTTGCTGATACAACATCCAGTTCCCTTCTGGCCCCAACTAAAGCAGCGGGAACAACCGCAAAGATTACTGGTTTGGGTGTTTTGGCTAGTCTGGCCATATGGTTGAATCTGTAACCTCAGTTAATTCATCCTTTTGACACCATCATTCCCCGCAAAACAGCATTGCAGAACCCTGGCTCCCATGCTTTCAGGCCCTGTGAGCCGCAACCTGGGAACCGATACGTTCTTGCCAATTTTTTCATGATCGAATTACATGAGATCGAATAATATTAATGGATAGTTATAAATGCAGAGTCTAGGCTTCCTTATTTTAGGATTTCCGGAAGTTTTTAAAGTGATTCATAATTTAACCCGATTAATCGCGCCTGTGTTTCTTATAAAGGCTCTGGGTCTCCATGCCCAAACGACAACTCAATCGACTATACCCGAACCCCCTTCTCCTTCAACACCCCCTCCGACGATGTCCTGCGAGGCTATTTCGGGGCAGACGTCAGGGGTTCAGAGTCGCCTTATCGAGCATAAAAGCCTCGTTCGCGGTCGGCAGTGCGCTGTTCTCAGTGCCGACCCGACAGTGGATGCAGATCAGCTGATCAATCAAATTCCTGAAAACACCGTGATACTGCTCTCCTCCGAAACTGCTGTGAAGACGCCTTCTCCATCAGGTTACCCTGTCTCGGGCAAAGTCCGGGTTGAGTACCTTATTGGCAGTGAAATACGTCTAAAAAACGGTCAAGTCATTCTTGGGGCGGCTGATGATGGCCATGAAATCGTCATCAGAGATCGGCCGGGATTTGTAGATAAACATTTCGTTAAGGTCGGAACCACTGACAACTTCAGGTTTGACGAAACCGAAGACAGTCACATCAGACACCTTACTTTCCAGCCCAATCGGGAAAATGGCTCCCCCTCAATTGACTCCATTGTTTTCGCAGAATGCTATAACCGGAAACTCATTTTAAAAGAAAACGTATTTCACCTTCCTCTCCGGGCTTCACTTGTCCTTGATTGTAAAGAATCTCTGGATGCATCAGACAATGACAAACACCAGGGGCCGGGCCTGCTGTTCGCCGGAAACACACTCATAGGTACAAACTTCAAAAAGCTCACCAAAACGCTTGTTCCCGAAATAGGCCTATCTATTAATTTGCCTGCCATCAGAAATCAGCAAGAGGCATTAACTGTTACCGGGAACACAATCCGGGGCAAAATGGCAGAGGCAGGTGCGTTTAAACCTGGCTCCGGAAGCGATATAAAGATTTTCAAAAACACGGTTGATATTCGCAATTACGGCAGCATTGGTCGCCCCGCTTACCGCAGAGGTGGTTTTGCTCTTTTAGGTCATACCGATATCAGTGCAAAAACGCCTCTCTTTAATGTGGTTGGCAATAAGATCCAGGTGACAGCAACAGCTATAACTATCGGGGGACTGATTGAACTGTCTATGTCTTGCAACCAGCTGCAAGCCTTCAATGCATGGTGGCAAATGCAACCGCAATACAAATTCAAGGCACTCCCTGCAACATTTGGTGATATTGGAAGACAGTGTGAAAACCTTGTGAGTTCAAACGATGTTATGCCAACTCCACATAAAAACAACCGGGCTGATAATACCTGGACGGCGACACATTATTCCTCTGATACGGCTTGCTCCGGTTTGGAAAACTATGTAGGCCAGCTCTTCTATGACTCAGAAAACTGCCAGTCCTTCACTCGATCCTTTGTTTCCAGAACCCGCAAAACTGACAGTCCCACTAAAACTGGCAGTAATAATAAAACTGACAGTAGCACTACCACTGAAAGTATCTGCATGAACTGCGGTAGATTACCAGAGCATACCGTCCAATTTTTTAGTGTGTGTTTTCTCCTGACCCTCGTGGCTGTGATGTGCACTAATTAATCTGAGCTGATTCACCCTTCCGGTTCAGGCAGGCTTTTAGAAAACTCTGGTTCCCTTTCAGGCTCTATGGGATCCGGAGTTTGAAACAACAGGCTATCTCAAGTTATTGAGACCGGTTTTCGGATAAGCAGAGCATGGAAACAAGTTGTACTTTCTCAACACAGACCAATGGATAACTACAAATACAGCGTCTAGGCTTTTTAACGACCTTCCCGAGGAACCCTGAAAATGATTAAGTTGCAGCGTTCTACAGCTCGGTTAATCGTTACTGCATTTCTGATACAAGCCCTGAGCCTGTTCGCCCAGACAACTCAGCCTGCAACCACAACATCCTTGCCATCAACATTGTGTGACACTCTTACAGGACAAACGACGGGGGTTCAGCAACGGCTCAACCAGTATAATGACCTTGTTCGTGGACGACAGTGCATTGTCCTCAGTGCCGATCCGATAGAAGATACCGCAGAGCTGATTAATCGAGCTCCTGAAAACAGCGTGATACTGCTCTCCTCCAACATTATCCATGGAGTGACGCCTACTCCCTTCATGACCCCTTCAACAAGTAAAAAACCGGTTAACTACTTCATTGACAGTCCAATACTTATAAAAAGTGGTAAGGATATTATAGGGGCTGCTGATGACGGTTTTGAAATCGTTATTTCGCCTTGGCCAAGTTTCCGACAAAATTATATGCTCAAGATGGGTTCCTATGATGATTTTCAGTTTGGAGAAACAAGAGACAGTCATATAAAGCACATTACGTTCCAACCCATTCTACCTGACAACAGCTCACCCATTCACACGATTATCTTCGCTCAGTGCTCTAACCGCAGATTGTTTCTGGACAACAACGTATTTTATCTCCCAAACTGGATCGGAGTCAGACTTGAGTGCACAGAACCTCTCGATGCAGCTGCCAATCATTTGCGTCCGGGCCCTGGTCTGCACTTCATCAATAACACAGTACTGGCCGACTCAATCAACGCTCACGGTCACATGCATATCCCTCTGCATGCGTTAAAAATCTATCTTCGTGGCATCGAGAACCAGTCCGGGAGGGTCAGTGTTATTGAGAACACTTCCCGGGGAAAGATGGGAAGCATGGGTCGCTTTGGTCTTGGACCCGGAAGCAGTATGGATATCTTCAGAAATATTATCGATATTGACAACTCAGGCTTGACACATAGAGAAATGAATTTAGGAGGAAAAATACTAAAAGGTGGTTTCATTCTTATTGGTCATAGTGAACGCGCTTCAGAACCGCCTCTCTATAATCTGGCAGGCAACCAGATTTATGTAACAGACACCGCTATAAGTGTCGAGGCAAAACTTGAACTAGCCCTGGCATGTAACCGCCTGCGGGCCTATAAACCCTGGCAACAAGACAAACAACAACACCCCGTCAAAGCTGCTGATCCGTTACCACTGGCAGGTGAGTGCGAAAGTTCGGTAAATTCAACCGTTGCCATGGCAATGACCCGGCCGCCCAGACTCTGTCAGATTGTCAATACCTGGACTGCCATCAATAATTCCACAGCTTCTGCCTTGAGTGGACTGTCCTACGTCGATGGTCAGTTCAACTTTGACCCGCTAGTCTGCCCGGCAATCAATTCGACCTCTGCTCCTGCCACCACACCATCTACCCCTTCATCGGAGGGCACAAACCTCGCAGCAACGGCTTTAGGCGTCGTGACCTCTTTATTCCTTTTGTTAAAAAACTAATCTGAAGTCATGTCTCCGGCAAAGAGACTGATGGCTAATTGTAAATGCAGAGTCTAGGCTTCCTATCTAGATTTATCGGTAGTAGTCCTTAATATGAACAAGTCACAGTATTATTTAGCCCGTTTAATCGTTCCTGTATTCCTTTTACAGGCTCTGAATCCGGAAGCTCAAGCGACTCAGCCGCCACTTCCAACAGACTGCGCCTCTCTTTCAGGACAAACGACGGGGGTTCATCAATGGCTTGACGACAATAGTGAATTTATTCGTAGACGACAGTGTGTTGTTCTCACTTCAGACCCAACGGTGGATACCGCTCAGCTGATCAATCAAATTCCTGAAAATACTGTCATACTGCTCTCGTCCCGTACGACGATTCAACCCGTTATCCCCCCAACAGGTAATACCCTGATTATCTACCTTATTGATAGTGAAATCGTTTTGAAGGACGGTCAGGACATTATTGGGGCAGCTGATAAAGGTTTTGAAATAGTCATTACGCCTAAGCAAAGTTATAAAAAGCAATTTATGGTCAGGGTTGGAACCCGTGACAACTTCCAGTTTGAAAAAACAAGAAGCAGTCATATAAGGCACGTTACTTTCACGCCAAAAGGCCACGGGTACCGCAGCCAAGTATACGCAATTGTTAAAGCAGAGTGCTATAACCGAAATCTGATTATAGAAAACAACCAGTTTTCTCTTCCTTATTGGACGGCAGTTGACCTTGATTGCAAAAAACCTCTGGATGCATCCGCCAATGATGATCACACGGGCCCGGGCCTCCTGTTCGCGAATAATTTGATCATCGGTAGTGGTATCAGAACGCGGTTCGGCCTCTTTTTTGCCGAGGAAGGGATACACATTAACCTTCCAGCCATCCAGAACCAGTCAAAGAGGCTCAAGGTTATTGGGAACAGATTCCTGGGCAGAATGGCTGAAGCCGGTGAATTTGTTCTTGGACCCGGTGCCCATTTAGATGTCTTCAGAAACAGGGTCTACATTTCCAATATCGGTATCACACTTCGCAGCGCCCGTCGACAACGACAATCATTGCTGGGAGGCTTTGCTCTCATAGGTCACAAAGACAGCGACTCAGAGCCTGCTCGCTTTAATCTGGCGGGCAATGAGATTAAGACAACAACAGCCGCCATAACCGTCAGAGGCCCCCTTGAACTGGCCCTGGCTTGCAATCACCTGCGGGCAATCAGTCCCTGGTTACAACTTCAACCAGAATTCAGCCTGAAATCTGCTAATCCATTGCCACTGGGAAAAGAGTGCCCAAGTGTGATGAGTTCATCCATTGCCATGCTCACTCCTGACTCAACCGTTTCCAGACAGGCTCCAGTATCAACCGTTGACATGTCAACGCCAAACTCAACGTCTGTCATGCCAGGTCTGGAATCAACCGTTGGCGTGTCAACGCTAAACTCAACCTCTGTCGTGCCGGGTCTGGGATCAACCGTTGGCGTGTCAACTCCAAACTCAACCTCTGTCATGCCAGGTCTGGAATCAACCGTTGGCATGTCAGCTCCAAACTCAACCTCTGTCGTGCCAGGTCTGGAATCAACCGTTGGCGTGTCAACTCCAGACTCAACCTCTGTCATGCCAAGTCCGGGATCAACCGTTGGCATGTCAACTCCAAACTCAACCTCTGTCATGCCAAGTCCGGGATCAACCGTTGGCATGTCAACTCCAAACTCAACCTCTGTCATGCCAAGTCCGGGATCAACCGTTGGCATGTCAACTCCAAACTCAACCTCTGTCATGTCAGGTCTGGAATCAACCATTGGCACGCCGACACCAAACTCAACCTTTGACTGGCCAACTCCATACTCAACCGTTGTCATGCCAACACACAAATCCTATACAATCAACCAGATCAGGAACACCTGGACCGCCATCCATGATTCCACCGCCAACGCCTGCAGCGGATTGTTCAACTTCGAAGGTCAGTTCTTCTTTAACAGAGAAGACTGCCTGACAGTTGCCATGACCCACGCTTTTTTTATTACCGATACGATATCCATTAACAGCAGGACTCATGATACCGTCAAGACTATCATTACCTCTATGGTCCCCACTTCGTCAGCGGGCACAAATCTGTTGACTACTTCTGGCCTGGGAATCATAACCACTCTGGCCGTATTGTTATCTCCTTGACCTGAGCTTATTCATCCCTACGCAAGCGTGGCAACCGGTTTTGATTAATAGATGAGTAAAATTGCAGCGTTCAGGAGTATGACCCAGCATGATCAAACTGCAACATTATCTGGTCTGGTTGATTACTCCTTTGTTTCTGTTACAGGCTCTGAACCAGGAGGTTCCGGGCGCTCATCGCCCTAATAAACTTGACCCGATCGAGTGCGACTCTGTCCTATTGCCTGCGTTGAAGCATACGACGGGGGTTAAGCAACGGGTGGCCCAATACGGCAACCTGATTCGCGGACGACATTGCACGGTTCTCAGCGCTAACCCTGCAGAAGATTTAAGTGAGTTGATAAAACAGCTTCCGGATGACAGAGTTATACTGCTTTCCTCACACACGTTTTCACCAACCACCCCCTCTGTGCCAACCACTCCCTCTGTGACGGGTAAAACCCGGATTCACTATTATATTAGGAATGAAATAGTTTTGAAGAACGGTCAGTTCATTCTTGGGGCTGCTGATGACGGTTTTGAAATCGTTATTTCGCTTTGGGAACGTTTTCGGGATAAAAATATGGTCAGGGTTGGAACCACTGACAACTTCCATTTTGGCAAAACTCATGAAAATCGTCTGAGTCATCTTACCTTCCTTCCCACCGGGCCTCTGGACCAGCACCCCGTTAACACCATTCTTTTCGCAGAGTGCTATAACCGGAGACTGATTATAGAAGACAATGTATTTCATCTTCCTGACTGGTCTGCGGTTGATCTTGATTGCAAAAAAAGTCTGGATGCGTCTGACAATGACTCGCAGCAGGGCCCTGGCTTGCTGTTCACCAAGAACATAGTTATCGGTAAGATCATCAGCACAATAGACAACAGAATCACCATTCCCAGGGAAGGAATATTTATTAATCTTCCTGCCATCAAGAATCAGTCAAAGAGAGTCGCGCTTACCGGGAACACAATTCTGGGCGTAATAGCAGATGCAGGTCAGTTTGAACTTGGACCCGGAACCAGTATGGATGTCTTCAGAAACACGGTCAACATTACCAATGCTGGCCCCACTGTTCGCGACACCACTGGCCTTCGAATAACACAAAGGAGTGGTTTCGTTCTCAAAGGTCATTCAGAAAGTGATGCAGAACGTCCACTCTATAATTTGGCAGGCAACCAGATCCAGGTAACAGGAATGGCTCTGGCCGTCAGTCCACCCCTTGAACTGGCCCTGGCTTGTAACCACCTGCAGGGATCCAGCCCTTGGCGACAACTATACAAAGAATTCACCCTGAAAGCCGCTGATCCATTTCAACTTGTAAGTAAGTGCAAAAACTTCGTGAGTTCAACCTTAGTTATGCCAACACCCACTACCGGTTCCTATACAATCAGCCAGATCGAGAATAGCTGGACAGCCATCAGTGACTGCAGGATCAAGGCCCTGAGTGGACTGACCAACTTTGAAGGACAGTTCTTCTTTGGCCGGGAAGACTGCCTGAAAACGACTACACTATCTCCAGGCAACAGCAGCAGGCCTGCCGCTGACATAGACCCCGATTCATCAACAGCTACAACCTCAGTAACAACGGGTTTGGGTGTCATAACCACCCTGACACTATTGTTGAATCTGTAACCCGAGAGAATCCGTCCCTTCGGTTTAAAAGCCAGAGGCATGAATTCACTTACTCTGGCTCTCTTGCTTTCAGGCTCGGCAGGTCCCATCAGGAGCACAGACTGACGGCAAGTTTAAACGCAGCGCCCGGACTTCCTATCCACTCTTTTAAAAGGGCTCATAAAATGACTAAGTTGCAGCATTATACGATCTGGTTAATCGCCCCTGTATTCCTGTTTCATACTTTGAGTTTAAAGGCCCGGATAACGACTCAATCTTCAGCCACAACGAGCCTTCCAAGAGCGTGCAACAGTCTTAAAGAACAGACGACGGGGGTTAGGCAACGACTAAACCAGTACAGTAAACTTGTCAGCGGACGACAGTGTATTGTTCTCACGGCCGACCCTGCAGATGATTTAGGTGAGCGGATAAAACAGATTCCCGAAAACACCGTTATATTGCTCTCTTCCAATACCACGGCCCCGACCGTTACCCCAGCGACAGGTAAAATCCCGGTTAAGTACTTTATTGGCAGAGAGATAGTTTTAAAGGACGGTCACGACATTCTCGGGGCTGCTGATGACGGTTTTATAATCGTCATTACGTTTCATTCAAATTATAAAAAGAAAGAGATGATCAGGGCTGGAACCACTGACAACTTTCAGTTTGAAAAAACAAGAGACAGTCATATAAAACACATTACTTTCCTGACCACCGGACCTAAGCACCACAGGCCGGTTAACACCATTGTTTTCGCAGAGTGCTATAACCGGAGATTGATTGTAGAAAACAACGTTTTCTTTCTTCCTGAATTGGCTGCAGTTTATATTGATTGCAAAGAACCCCTGAATGCATCGGACAATACCACACGGCCCGGCCCGGGTCTGCTGTTCGAAAATAACACGCTCAGAGTTGACCCCACCAGTGCGATGCACCACGGTACTATTCCCGAGGAAGGGGTCTATATTAATCTTCCCAACATCATGAACCATTCAAAGAGGGTCGCAGTTATTGGGAATCGGTTCGTGGGCGAAATGGCAGACGCAGGTGAGTTTAATCTTGGACCCGGAGCCAGTATGGATGTTTTCAGAAATACACTGGTGATTTACATTGTCGAAGGACAACCTCAACGAGGTTTTGTTCTTACTGGTTTTGCAGATACCGACGCAGAACGTCCTCTCTTTAATCTGGTCGGCAATAAGATCTATGTAACAGGGACGGCTATAGCCGTCAGCACACCCCTTGCGCTGGCTCTGGCTTGTAATCAACTGCAGGCAGTTAAACCCTGGCAACAACTTCAACCGCAATTCATCCTGAAAGCTGAAGATCCATTAGAACCTGGACTGGCAGGTGAGTGCCAAGGCTTCGTCAGTTCAACCGTTGCAATGCCCACTTCAGGCTCTGCAGCTGTCATGGCAACATCTATTCCGTTTTCAATCGGTCATATCATGAATACCTGGACGGCTATAAATGGCTCCACGGCGACTGCCTGCAGCGGACTGATCAACGTCGAAGGCCAGTTCCTGTTTGAGTCGTACAGCTGCCAGGCAGCAACCGCATCCCCTGCTGCTATTACTGACACGACTTGCATTAACGGCGCGATCGCCAGTTCTTCAGAAGTTACAACCCTGTTGACTACTGGCTTGGCTGTCATAACAACTCTGGCCATTTTATTGACTCCATAACCTGAGCTAATTCATCCCTTCGGTTTACAAAGGCCGTTGCAAAACCCCGCCTGTGAATGGCTCAGAAGTCAGGACTTCAACTCTGGCCAAAAGCACCAGAGGAACAATAGACAGAAAAGATCACCTATTCTATAAAAACACTCTGGTCTCGTTAATGAATAAGTATTAATACAGAGTCCAGGCTTACTATCGCCTTTTATGCGGTGTCCAGATAATGATTAAGTGGCTACTTTATTTTGCGCGATCAATCGTCACTGTATGCCTGATACTGACTCTGAGTCTGCAGGCTCAGACTCCAGCCAATGATCCTGCAAGGGTACTGTGCGACTCTTTGTCAGGACAAACGACAGGGGTTCAACAACGGCTAAACCTCTACAGTAGCCTTGTCAGCGGGCGGCAATGCATTGTTATCGGTGCCAATTCGACAAAAGATTTAGCTCAGTTGATAAACCGGCTTCCTGAAAACACCGTGATACTGCTCTCCTCAGAGGCTGTCACTAACCTAACGACGCCTATACCATCGGTCACCCCTGCCCCTGCCTCGGGCATAACCCCGATTGACTACCTCATTGGCAGTGAAATCGTTTTGAAAGACGGTCAGGACATTCTTGGGGCCGCTAATGACGGTTTTGAAATCGTCATCAAGAATAACGCAAGTTATACAGATACACAGATGGTCAGGGTTGGAATCACTGACAACTTCCAGTTTGGAGAAACAGAAGACAGTCATATAAGACACGTTACTTTCCTGCCAACCGGACCTAAGCTACCCAGGCCCATTAATGACATTGTTTTAGCAGAGTGCTTTAACCGGAGACTGATTTTAGACAACAATGTATTCTATCTTCCTTATAAGTCTGCGGTTAACTTTGAGTGTAGAGAACACCTGAATGCGGCCCAAAATGACAGTCGTCCGGGCCCGAGCCTGATGTTTGTCAATAACACAGTTATAGGTAACACTATCCCAATGCAGATAGACGAATTAACTCCTGAGAGAGGGATACGTATTCATCTTCAATCCATCAAGAACCAGACACAGAGGGTCGCTGCCATAGGGAACATATTTCAAAATACAATGGCAGGAGCGGGTGAAATAATGCTTGGAGCCGGAACCAGTATGGATGTTTTCAGAAACAGGGTCGATATTTCCAATGTCGGCAAGACCTACAAGGAAGCTTCTGGTCGAGGAAAATTAATACAAGGGGGATTCATTCTCATAGGTCATACCAGTAAGATTGAAGAACCTCCTCTTTATAATTTTGCAGGCAATCAGATCCGGGGCTCAGCAGCAGCTATAGTCGTTATTGACACCATTAAACTGGCTCTGGCCTGTAACCACCTGCAGGCTGGCAGTCCGTGGCGACAACTTACAAAACACAGCCTGAAAGCCGTTGACCCATTGACACTGGCAGATAAGTGCGGAAGCCCAGCGACTTCAACTATTGGCATGGCAACTGGAAGTTTGCCTGCATTCTGCCAAATCGTGAATACCTGGACTGCTATTAATGATTCTACAGTGACTGCTTTAACTGGACTGACCAACGTCGAGGGTCAGTTCTACATTAATTCAGCTGCTTGCATGGCAGACGCTCAGTCCTCTTCTTCTATTGCCAATACGACTTTCAGTACCAGTACCAGTCCGGTTCCCACTTCATCATCAGGTACCACCGCAGTGACCAATGGTTTGGGTGTCATAGTCACTCTGGCCATATTGTTGAAACTATAGACATGAACTGATTCATCCTTTCGGTTTAAACAGGTTGTTGCAAAACCCTGTATATAAATGGCTCAGGAGTCAGAGCAAACACCCTGAATAACAGAAACTTAAGAGAGAACAGACAGAAAGATCGATCTATTTTCTTGCAACGCCTTAATCCTATTAATGGATAATTATAAACACAGCGACTAGGCTTCCTATCGACTTTCCAAGGAGTCCTGAAAATGATTAAGTTGCGGCACTATTCGTCCCTGTCCATCGCACCTGTATTTCTTTTACTGCCTCTGAACCTTCAGGCTCAGAACACGACTCAACTTACAGCCGCAGTTCAATCGACAGCTGGAGTTCAATCGACAGCCACAGTTCAATCGTCAGCCGCAGTTGAACCGACAACCACAGTTCAATCGTCAGCCGCAGTTGAACCGACAACCACAGTTCAATCGTCAGCCGCAGTTGAACCGACAACCACAGTTCAATCGTCAGCCGCAGTTGAACCGACAACCGCAGTTCAATCGTCAGCCGCAGTTGAACCGACAACCGCAGTTCAATCGTCAGCCGCAGTTGAACCGACAACCGCAGTTCAATCGTCAGCCGCAGTTGAACCGACAACCGCAGTTCAATCGTCAGCCGCAGTTGAACCGACAACCGCAGTTCAATCGTCAGCCGCAGTTGAACCGACAACCGCAGTTCAATCGTCAGCCGCAGTTGAACCGACAACCGCAGTTCAATCGTCAGCCGCAGTTGAACCGACAACCGCAGTTCAATCGTCAGCCGCAGTTGAACCGACAACCGCAGTTCAATCGTCAGCCGCAGTTGAACCGACAACCGCAGTTCAATCGTCAGCCGCAGTTGAACCGACAACCGCAGTTCAATCGTCAGCCGCAGTTGAACCGACAACCGCAGTTCAATCGTCAGCCGCAGTTGAACCGACAACCGCGGTTCAATCGTCAGCCGCAGTTGAACCGACAACCGCGGTTCAATCGTCAGCCGCAGTTGAACCGACAACCGCAGTTCAATCGTCAGCCGCAGTTGAACCGACAACCGCAGTTCAATCGTCAGCCGCAGTTGAACCGACAACCGCAGTTCAATCGTCAGCCGCAGTTGAACCGACAACCGCGGTTCAATCGTCAGCCGCAGTTGAACCGACAACCGCAGTTCAATCGTCAGCCGCAGTTGAACCGACAACCGCAGTTCAATCGTCAGCCGCAGTTGAACCGACAACCGCAGTTCAATCGTCAGCCGCAGTTGAACCGACAACCGCAGTTCAATCGTCAGCCGCAGTTGAACCGACAACCGCAGTTCAATCGTCAGCCGCAGTTGAACCGACAACCGCAGTTCAATCGTCAGCCGCAGTTGAACCGACAACCGCAGTTCAATCGTCAGCCGCAGTTGAACCGACAACCGCAGTTCAATCGTCAGCCGCAGTTGAACCGACAACCGCAGTTCAATCGTCAGCCGCAGTTGAACCGACAACCGCAGTTCAATCGTCAGCCGCAGTTGAACAAACAGCCGCAGTGCAACCGACAGCTAGAGTTCAACCGTCCGCCGCTGTTCAATCGACAGTTACAGCTCAATCGTCAACTGCAGCTCCTACTACTGCAACTCCCCATCCAACGGAATTATGCAGCTCTCTCAGAGGTCAAACGACGGGGGTCCAACAACGGCTCGAGGACAGTGATCTTGTTAGCGGACGACAGTGCGTTGTTCTCAGTGCCGACCCTGCAGATGATTTAAGTGAGTTGATAAAACAGATTCCTGATAACACCGTTATCTTGCTTTCCTCCAAAACAACTTCTCCAACCGTTGCCCCCGTGACAGGTAAGCCCACTGCTGAATATCTTATCGCCAATGCAATAACTCTGAAGAACGGTCAGGACCTCATCGGGGCTGCCGATGACGGTTATGAAATTGTTATCAAGCTCCATGATAACTTTAAAAATAGATACATGATCGGGGTTGGCGTTGACTACGATGACAAATTCAATTTTGGAGAAACAGCAGACAATCATATAAAACATATTACTTTCCGGCCAACTGGAGTTAATCCAGATACTCAAACTGACGATATTGTCCACACAAACTGCTATTATCGGTCATTATCTATAGAGAACAACGTTTTTTATCTCCCTGTCTGGGCCGCAGTTAACATTAGTTGTTCTGCGAATCTGGATGCATCCACCAGTGATTTGCACACGGGTCCGGGCTTACGTTTCGCTAATAACAAGGTCATTGGTGAAACCATCCGCACAACAAAACTCAGTATGATTCCCGAGGAAGCAATATTCATTAATCTTCGCAACATCAATAACCTGTCAAACAAACTCGAAATAATTGGTAACACATTCCGGGGCAAAATCTCGGAATTGGCTGACATTGCAATTGGATCCGGAAGCAATATTAATATCTTCAGAAACACTGTTGATATTGATAATAAAGGCAAGACACGTAGCGAAATTCGTACAGGAATTGAAACCCGAAGGGGTGGGTTCGCTTTAAAAGGTCTTTTCGTTTTTGCCCATAGAAAAGCTCCTCTCATTAATCTGGTTGGTAACAATATCAACGTCACAAGGACAGCTTTAACTATCTATGACAAGCTTGATCTGGCACTGACCTGTAACCACTTTCGGGGAATGACTTTGTGGAAAGTAGACAACGAATATTTCCCCCTGAAAGCCGTTGATCCATTGCCACTGGCAGTTGAGTGCCCAAGGTCTGTGAGTTCAACCGTCGACATGGCAACGACCAGTGCACCGACACTTTGCCAGATCGTGAATAGCTGGACTCCTATCAATGATTCCAAAGCCACTGCTTTGACTGGACTGACCAACGTCGAGGGTCAGTTCTACTTTGACTCAGCTGTTTGCATGACAGACCCTCAGTCCACTGCGTCTATTACCAATGCGACTACCAACAATGCGACTTTCAATATCAACCAGTCCTCTGCGTCTATTACCAATGCGACTACCAACAATGCGACTTTCAATATCAACCCGGTTTCCACTTCATCGGCGGATACAATCCCAGTGACCAATGCTCTGGGGGTCATAGCCTCTCTGGCCATATTGTTGAATCTATAGCCTGAGTGTTTCATCCCCTCGTTTATAAAGAGGCTGTTGCAACGCCCTTGCCCTGTAAGTACCTGGCCAGTTGGTTTCGCATATTCTGGCGAGTGGATTTTTTCATCCTTCAAGGCGCAACGACGGGCGCGTAGCCATAGCTACGCAACCAGAGTTGGAACGCAGAAGGATGGAAAAAGCCGCCGTCCAGAATATGCGAAACCAACTGGTTAGGTACTTATATGAGCGGCTCAGGAGTCATGGCTAATACCCTGAGTAGTAGCACTAAAGAGAGGATTGACAGAAAGATCCATCTGTTTTCTTGCAACACCTTAATCCTATTAGTGGATAACTATAAACACAGCGACTAGGCTTTCTGTCGGCTTTTCAAGGAGACCTGAAAATGATTAAGTTGCGGCACTATTCGGTCCTGTTCATTGCTCCTGAATTTCTGTTACTGGCCCTGACCATTCAATCTACACCCACTACAGCGTTAACAGCCCCCATAAAGATTAATGATGCAGAAGACCTGAGCAAGATTGGTCGAGAATATCCACTAAACGGTACCTATCAACAGACAGCGGATATTGTTGTCACTAAAGACTATCAATCCATTGGCAATGATACCCATCCATTCACCGGGGAGTACTATGGGCAGTGCCGTACCATCAGCGGCCTGTCTGACTGTTTTATTGACACTCTGAAAGGCAGCATCAGGAACCTTCACTTTACGGGTGCCAATATAACTTCCTGGAAGACGACCGGGTTAGCAGCCTGTGTTGTTGATGATACTGGCAAAGTCAGTAATATCCGGGCGAAAGATGTTCGTATTGACAACCCAGGGGGGGGGCGTGTACGCCTCGGCATCGGTGGGGGGGTGGTTAAAGGAATGGTTGACAACACCACGGCGGTGAACTGCCATGTCTTACTCAAGGCTTCGGATTCAAACGCCGGCATCGGGGGGGGGTATGTTACAGATACAGGAAAGGTTGCCAACACCATGGCGGTGAACAGCAGTGTCACAACCTCGGGTCAGCATGCACATGCCTAGCATCGGGGGGGTGGGTTGAAGGAACGGTTGCCAACACCACTGCGGTTTACAGCAGGGTCGAAACCAAGAATTTCAAGGCATGCGCCGGCATCGGTGGGGGGGTGGTTAAAGGAACGGTTGTCAACACCACGGCGGTGAACAGCCATGTCAAAACCGAGGGTAATCAAGCAGAAGCCGGCATCGGAGGGGGGTTGTTGTATTACCGGGGAAAGGTTGACAGCACCACGGCGGTGAAAAGCTCGGTCAAAACCTCGGGTTCGAATGCAGATGCCGGCATCGGTGGGGGGGAGGTTCACGGTACGGTTGACAAAACCACTGCGGTGAACAGCAATGCCAAAACCGAGGGTTGGTATGCAGACGTCGGCATCGGGGGGGCGTTTGTTACAAATACAGGAAAGGTTGCCAACACCATGGCGGTGAACAGCCATGTCGGAGCCACCAAGCGTGGATTTTCAAAAGCCGGGATCGGGGCTGGGGGAAATAGTGGAACAAAGGTTACCAAGACCAATGCGGTGAACAGCTATGTCAATGGCAATATAAGGAATTTTGGATCTATCCCCAATGATCAACTTTTTTGCCAAAATGCAGACCCACGTGTGTTAACAGCCAATTGCTCTTCGAGAACTGAATTTCGGGATGCGTTGGATTTATCGTTTTGCCTGGTAAATGCCGCTACCGCAACTTCCCTTCCAACGGAATTATGTAGCTCTCTCAGAGGCCAAACGACGGGGGTTCAACAACGGCTTATCGACGACAGTGATCTTGTTAGCGAACGACAGTGCGTTGTTCTCAGTGCCGACCCTGCAGATGATTTAAGTGAGTTGATAAAACAGATTCCTGATAACACCGTTATCTTGCTTTCCTCCAAAACAACTTCTCCAACCGTTGCCCCCGTGACAGGTAAGCTCACTGTTGAATATTTTATCGCCAATGCAATCGTTTTGAAGAACGGTCAGGACATCATCGGGGCTGCTGATGACGGTTTTGAAATTGTTATCAAGCTTCATGATAACTTTACAAGTAAATACATGATCGGAGTTGGCGTTCACTACGATGACGAATTCAATTTTGGAGAAACAGCAGACAGTCATATAAAACACATTACTTTCCAGCCAACCGGAGTTAATCCAGATACTCAAACTGACGCTATTGTCCACACAAACTGCTATTCTGGGACATTATCTATAGAGAACAACGTTTTTTATCTCCCTGTCCGGGCCGCAGTTAACATTAATTGTTCTGCGAATCTGGATGCATCCACCAGTGATTTGCACACGAGCCCGGGCTTACGTTTCGCTGATAATCATGTCATTGGTCAAACCATCCACACAACAAAACTCAGTATGATTCCCGAGAAAGCAATATTCATTAATCTTCGCAACATCAATAACCTGTCAAACAAACTCGAAATAATTGGTAACACATTCCGGGGCAAAATCTCGGAATTGGCTCAGATTGCAATTGGATCCGGAAGCAATATTAATATCTTCAGAAACACTGTTGATATTGATAATAAAGACAAGACACCTGGCGAAATTCGTACAGGAATTGAAGGAGGGTTCGCTTTAAAAGGTCTTTTCGTTTCTGCCTATAGAAAAGCGCCTCTCATTAATCTGGCTGGTAACAACATCAACGTCACAACGACAGCTTTAACTATCTATGACAAGCTTGATCTGGCGCTGGCCTGTAACCACTTTCTGGGAATGACTTTGTGGAAAGTAGACAACGAAGATTTCCCCCTGAAAGCCGTTGATCCATTGCCACTGGCAGATGAGTGCCCAAGGTCTGTGAGTTCAACCGTCGGCATGGCAACGACCAATGCATCGACACTTTGCCAGATCGTGAATACCTGGACTCCCTTCAATGATTCCAAAGCCACTGCTTTGACTGGACTGACCAACGTCGAGGGTCAGTTCTACTTTGACTCAGCTGTCTGCATGACAGAGCCTCAATCCTTTGCTTCATCAGCGGGTACAACTCCAGTGACCAATGCTTTGGGGGTCATAGCTTCTCTGGCCATAGTGTTGAATCTATAGCCTGAGCTGATTCCTCGGTTAAAAGAGCATGCCCGCACCCTGTATATGAAAGGCTCAGGAATCAAGGCTAATACTCTGATTAGCAGCACTAAAGAGAGGATTGACAAAAAGATCCATCTATTTTCTTGCAACACCATCATCACATTAATGGATAAGTATAAACACAGCGTCTAGTCTTCCTAACGACTTTTCCAAGGAGTCCTGAAAATGATTAAGTTGCGGCACCATTCGGCCCTGTTCATCGCTCCTGTATTTCTGTTACTGCCCCTGAACCTTCAGGCTCAAAACACGACTCAACCTACAACCGCAGTTCATCCAACAACCACAGCTCAACCGACAGCAGCACTTCAACCGACAGCGGCAGCTGAATCGACAACCTCAGTTCATCCAACAACCACAGTTCAATTGACAACGGCAGTTGAACCGACAGCCTCAGTTCAAACGACAGCCGCAGTTCAACCGTTCGCCGCAGTTCAACCGTTCGCCGCAGTTCAATCGACAGCCGAAGTTCAATCGACAGCCGCAGTTCAATCGTCAGCCGCAGTTCAATCGTCAGCCGCAGTTCAATCGTCAGCCGCAGTTCAATCGTCAGCCGCAGTTCAATCGTCAGCCGCAGTTCAATCGACAGCTGGAGTTCAATCGACAGCTGGAGTTCAATCGACAGCTACAGCTCAATCGACAGCTACAGCTCAATCGACAGCTACAGCTCAATCGTCAACTGCAGCTCCTACTACTGCAACTCCCCCTCCAAGGGAATTATGTAGCTCTCTCAGAGGTCAAACGACTGGGGTTGAACAACGGCTTAAGCAGTACCCTGGTCTTGTTAGCGGACGACAGTGCGTTGTTCTCAGTGCCGACCCTGCAGATGATTTAAGTGAGTTGATTAAACGGATTCCTGATAACACCATTATCTTGCTTTCCTCCAAAACAACTTCTCCAACCGTTGCCCCCGTGACAGGTAAGCCCACTGTTGAATATCTTATCGCCAATGCAATAACTTTGAAGAACGGTCAGGACATCATCGGGGCTGCTGATGACGGTTATGAAATTGTTATCAAGCTTCATCCAGGTTTTGCAGACAGAAACATGATCGAGGTTGGAGTTGAATACAATGGCGGATTCAATTTTAGCGAAACAATAGACAATCATATAAAACACATAACTTTCCGGCCAACCGGAGCTAATCCCGATAATCCAATCTACTCTATTTTTCACACAAACTGTTATAACCGGACACTGGCTATAGAAAACAACGTTTTATATCTCCCTACCTTTGCCGCAGTCGACATGAGATGCTCTACATCTCTGGATGCATCCGCCAACAATTTGCAAACGGGTCCAGGCTTGCGTTTCGCCAAGAACGAGGTCATAGGTGAAACCATCCGCACAACACAGCACAGTATGATTCCCGAGGCAGCAATAATCATTAATCTTGGTAACATCACCAGACAGTCAAACAAACTCGAAATAATTGAGAACACAGTCCGGGGCAAAACCTCACAATTGGCTGAGATTCAGCTTGGGCCCGAAAACAGTATTGATATCTTCAGAAACACGGTTACCATTGATACTGAAGGCATAACGCGTTACGAAATTGCAACAGGATATGCAGGCCGACGAGGGGGATTCGCTCTTATAGGTGATCGGTTTGGCGGTAAAGTTTCTCGCTTTAAACTGGCTGGTAATTATATCTACGTCACAACGAAAAATATAAACATCTCTTACAGCATTGGACTGGCCCTGGCCTGTAACGACTTTCTGGGAACGGCTCTGTGGAACCAATACAGCGAATTTCGTCCAGTGATAGCAGTTGACCCCATACCGCTCGGAACTGAGTGCCAAAGATCCGTGAGTTCAACCGCCGGCATGGCAACGACCAGTAGACCGACACTCAACCAGATCGTGAATACCTGGACTCCCATCAATTATTCCACAGCTTCTGTTCTGACCGGGCTGACCAATATCCAGGGTCAGCTCTACTTTGATAATGATGCAAACTGCCCGACAGTTGCTGCCCCTGCTGTTATTGACACCACATCAGCAGGTATAGACGACTCTGATTTTGTGACCACTTCAACTGCAGGTTTAACCGCCGCGACGACTGCTTTGGGTGTTATAACCACTCTGGCTGTATTGTTGAATCTATAGTCTTATGCAACCAGGCCCTGACATAAATGTACCCTGCGTTTATTCTGATTCCCGTGCTTTCAGGTACTATGGGTGGTCCCGGCCCGGGAATCCGCACATCATCTCGGGAGATAGACATTCCCGTCGAGGGCAAAACGAGTGATATGAAATAGCTCTGGAGTCAGGGCTGGCTGTCCGGGCAAGAGCACTGAAGAGAGGGTAGTAAGAAAAATCCAACTGTTTTTCCTGAAACATCTTAACCATATTAATGGATAAGTATAAATGCGGAGTCTAGGCTTCCTATCTAGGAGCCTGACCGAGAATAGCGCCCGTAGCGAGGACGGCAGAAAATTGAGGATGAAAATTCGGTTTTGTGAGGAGAATAGCGAGCTATTTGACGAACAAAAGCGGATTTTCAGACCAATTTGCTGCCGCCGCAGTAGGGCAGTCTATTCTCGGTCAGGCTCCTAGGCTTATCGGGAGTCCTTAACATGACCAAGCTACAGTATTATTCAACCTGCTTAATCGCTCTTGTACTCCTGTCACAGGCTCTGATTCTGCAGGCACAGAACACAACTCGATCACCCAGTGTAACCCCTTCTGCTCCCCCCCTCCTTCCGACTGAATTGTGCGACCGTCTTTCAGGGGTTGATGCAGTAGTGAACCTTTATAGCGACCTTGTTTACAATCGACAGTGTATTGTTCTCAAAGCTGACCCGACAGAGAATTTAAACAAGCTGATCGAACGGATTCCCGAGAACACTGTTATTTTGCTCTCCTCCGAAACCGTGCAGACCTCAACCACTGCCCCAACCACTGCCAATGTCACCACCAGCTCTTCGATGAATATGACCTCTTCCTCAATGGTTCAGTCAAATAGCACCACAGCGATGCCGCCTCCGTCAACGACCTCGGCGCCTGGTAAAATTACCGCTAAATACTTTATTGACGGTGAAATTCGTTTGAAAGACGGTCAGGACATTCTTGGACCTGCCGAGGTCGATCATGAAATCGTTATCGAGAATCGGCCAGGATTTACAGGCAGTAGTATGATCAGGATTGGAGCCCCTGATAACTTCCTCTTCGAAGAAAGAAGAAAAAGTAATATACGACACATTACTTTCCGGCCAACCTGGGAGAATAACCTCCCCAAAATTGACTCCATTGTTTTTGCAGAGTGTTATAACCGCAGACTGATATTAGAAGAAAACGTATTCCATCTTCCTGTTCGGGCAGCAGTTAACCTGGATTGCAAGTTACCTTTGAATTTATCCGCCACTTATTGGTATCGAGGTCCAGGTCTACAGTTCGCCAATAACACGGTCATTGGGAAAAAATACACCGGGCTTCACAACGGCATTCTTTCCAATCTTATTCCCGATCAGGGAATATTAATCAATCTTCCCGCCATCAAGTACCAGTCCAGGTTATTGACTGTGACTGGGAACACATTCCGGGGCGATATGGCAGAGGCGGGAGAGTTCAGACTAGGCCCCAGAATCACCATGGATGTGTTCAAAAACACTGTTGATATTTCCAATGAGGGTATCACACGACTCGACCCTCTTCGCAAGGGAGGGTTTGTACTTGTTGGTACCGCAGATAAGGAAACAAAGTTTCCTCTTTTTTACCTGATTGGTAATCAGATCAAAACAACACAGACCGCTCTGACCGTCAGTGGACTGCTTGCTCTGAATTTGGTTTGTAACCACCTTCAGGCAGTCAAACCATGGTGGCAACCTCTGAAACGCTTCAGCTTGAAAGCAGCACACATAACACTGGACGACGCGGAAAAACAAAAACTGTGCGAAAAAGTTGTAAGTTCACCCAGTGTCTGGCCAATTCCCACTCAAACAACCGTGAATATCTGGACCGCCATGAATGCTTCCACGGCCACTGCCTGCGCCGGGCTGGTCAACCTCGAAGGTGAGCTCTTCTTTGTTTCAGAAGTCTGCCAGCCAGTCAGTCCGCCCCTTGACTCAGCTGCAGGTTTCGCAGCCTTCTTCAATGCCGTCAATATGAGTTCGGCAGCGGCCTCCAATTTATCAAACACAGTTACGACCACAGCACTCCCAACTTCATCAAATACAAATATGACCGTCGTACCCACTTCATCAACTACAAATATGACAGTCCTGCCCACTTCATCAGCAGGTAAAGCCGCAGTGACGACTGCTCTGGGTGTCATGGCCACTCTGGCCATATTGTCGAACTTATAACCTGATGCATTCCCGCGCAAAGGGCGGGAATGCAGTGGGTGGGGGATGTATTGTTTGAACTAAGAAGTTTGAGGATTAAACCACTTAAGCTTGTCGTGGAGCTGCACCACATCGCCAACAATTATCAGAGTGGGTGCCTTTACAGCATTCCCTTCAACAATACTGCAGATCGTCTCCAGAGTTCCGGTGAATACCCTTTGTTTCTGGGTGGTTCCTTTCTCAATCAAAGCAATGGGTGTGTCTGAACTGCGCCCGTGTTTGTGTAACTCTTCACAGATTCGTGGCAGCCCCATCAGACCCATGTAGAAAACCAGAGTCTGGGAAGTGTCAACCATTTCTTGCCAGTTCAGGTTATAGCTGTCGTCTTTAAGATGACCGGTTACAAACCTTACAGACTGAGCATGATCTCTGTGCGTCAGGGGAATGCCCGCATAACTGGCACAGCCGGATGCCGCCGTAACACCCGGCACCACCTGAAAAGGAATATTCTCTTCAGCCAGAGTGTCAATCTCTTCACCTCCCCGACCAAAAATAAATGGATCTCCTCCTTTTAGACGCAACACCCGCTTACCTTCTTTTGCCAGATCCACCAGTAGCTGATTAATTTCTTCCTGGGGGCGGGTGTGTCGATCGCGCTTCTTGCCTACGTAAATGTAATCCGCATCCCGACGACAGAGTGACAATACCTGTTCTGAAACCAGTCGGTCATGCAACACGACATCAGCCTGCTGCATCAACCTCAGCGCTTTGAATGTCAGCAGGTCCGGGTCGCCTGGCCCACCACCCACCAGATAGACTTCCCCGGTCGTTACCGGTTCGGAGCTGGCCAGCTCTTCTGCCATTAAACGTTGGGCTGCTTCAACATCACCGGAAATGGCTTTTTCCGCAGCGCTCCCGGTTAACACGCGCTCCCAGAAATATCTGCGATCATTAATATGGCTGAATTTCCGGGACACTTCTGCACGAAACTGCCCCGCCATTTCGGCCAGACGGCCATAGCCCGCCGGCAAGATGGATTCCAATCGCTGTCGCAGCATTCGCGCTAAAACAGGTGCTTTTCCTCCCGTTGAGAAAGCCACCATAACCGGTGAGCGATCCACAATAGAAGGCATTACGGCATTACCGGATTGAGCGTCATCGACGACATTGACAAACAAATTTTGCAGCTTTGCCTGCCGGGCCACTTCCGAGTTCACTTCAGGATCATCGGTTGCTGCAATCACGAGACAAACGCCTTTCAAGTCAGAAAGCTCAAAGGCTTTCTGCCGGAACTGATGATCTCCGGCATTGATCAATGTCATCAGGTCCGGGTGAATTTCGGGCGCTACCAGCTGAATCATCGCACCCGCATCAGACAGTAATCTGGCTTTGCGCAAGGCAATGTCCCCCCCCCCAACGAGAAGACAGGGACGATCACGAACTTCGAGGAATAATGGCAAATAATCCACTCGGACGACTCTCTTTCAGTTATCATTATTGTATCCGGGAAACGGTTTTTTCAGCGGCTTAACCTGATACTGAACCTGTTCCTCTCATTGTCCGGCATTATACCAGTGAATGCTTATCCTTTAATAAGAATAAATTTGATCCTTATACCCTCTTTTAAAGCCTTAAAATCCAATGCCTGGTTGTCTCACTTCAGAGTTCGGTATTTCCCAGCAGATGAGCGATACTTTAGTTCATATAATCTACGCCGAATAATTCAAGACTGAATCTAGAACAGTCTAAGTACTCAGCCATACGGAATCGAATATTTCTGGCTTATTGGGCAGGTGCTCTGCAAGGCGCAACGACGGGAACATAGCAAGCTATGTGACCAGAGTTGCAACGCATCACGACTGCATGGATGCAGGAGCTAGAGCAACGCAGGAGCAGTTGCCGCGAGTGCCTGAGCAATAAGTCAGAAAATATGATTTCGTAGGGTTGAGTACTTAATACCCTTTTTATCAGGAACTGCATGAATACATCCGCTTCACTAAGTTTTAGTGCGGACAGGGAGTTTTTTCATAAACTCTGGCGCCTCGCCCTGCCTGTTTCCCTGCAATCCATGATGTTTTCCCTGCTCGGACTCATCGATATTCTGATGGTCGGTCAGCTGGGTGAGACAGCCGTTGCTGCGGTGGGCCTGGGAAACCGAATCTTTTTCTTTAACCTGATTCTGACTGCCTCTCTGGGTAGCGGTATGAGTATTCTGGCCTCACAGTTTATCGGCTCGGGCGATCCTGCGGGCTTGCGAAGAACGCTGGTGCAATCGCTGCTGACCTCAGTACTCATCACGGTACCTATCGTGGCCTTTTACATGCTGCTGCCTGATGTCGTGATCGGGCTTTCAACCCGCGACCCTGAGCTAACCCGACTGGCTATTGAATACCTCCTGATTACCGCCCCTTCGATTATCTGTGCGGCAATTGTCGTACCTTTGGAAGCCGCGATGAGAGCATCTGGCGATGCCAGAACACCCACCCTCATTGGCTTTTATGCCATTCTGGTGAATGTATTCCTGAATTACGTGCTGATTTTTGGGCACTTTGGATTCCCGGAACTGGGCGTTGCCGGATCGGCCTGGGGAACAACCCTGTCCAGACTCTTCCAGACAGTCCTTCTGCTCTGGTACATCAAACAATTCAGAAGCTACCTGATTCCCGAAAAACAGGATTTAGAGTTGGGCCTGAAAACGAAAGAGCTGATTCGCTATTTCAAAGTCAGTGTTCCCATCGTGCTCCAGGACGGTTCCTGGGCTTTTGGTCTGATTATATACAGCGTCATCTATGCCGGTATTGGTGTCAATGAGCTTGCAGTCATGTCAGCGATCTCCTCTATCGAGGCCATCCTGATTTCACTGTTTCTCGGATTCGGTGTGGGCGGCTCTATTATTCTGGGTCAGGAACTGGGAGCCTGCCGTTTTGAGAGAGCCTGGCGACAGGGTTGGATGATGCTGATCATGTCACCCTTTATTGCGCTATTTATTGGTACTCTGCTGATCGTTTTCCGGACGGATGTAGTCACCCTGTTCGGAAACTTTGAAGGCCCTACCATGACTATGGCCGAGGAGGCAATGATCGTAGCCAGTGTGGGCTTATGTATCCGGGTTATCAACCTGATGGGAATTCTTGGTCTGCTGAGAAGTGGCGGCGATGTCAAAGCCACCGCTATCATCAGCACCTTTGCCATGTGGGGGATTGGCATCCCCATGGCCTGGCTCGCAGCGCACTGGGGACTGCCGCTGTACCTGGTGTTTATTTTCAGCCTGTTTGAAGAGCTGTTTAAGGCTATGATGGTGTTGTTCAGAGTATTCTCACGACGGTGGTTGAAGAACCTGGTCTCGGAGCCTGTGACCCAGAGCACCTGAAGGTGCTCTGGTTTCAGAACTATCTGTTTCAGAACTATCTGCCCAGGACAGTGACGCCACCCATGTAAGGCTGAAGCACTTCCGGGATAGTAATGGAGCCGTCTTCATTCTGATAATTTTCCAGAACAGCCACCAGCGTTCTGCCCACTGCCAGACCCGAACCATTGAGGGTATGCAGCAGTTCCGGCTTGCCGGTTTCGGGATTACGGAAACGGGCCAGCATGCGGCGAGCCTGGAAATCCAGACAGTTACTGACAGAAGAAATCTCACGGTACTTGCCCTGACCCGGCAGCCAGACTTCCAGATCGTAAGTTTTGGCGGCACCAAAGCCAAGATCACCGCCGCAGAGCGCGACTACGCGATAAGGCAGTCCCAGTTTCTGCAGAATAGCCTCAGCATGACCGGTCATGGCTTCCAGGGCCTCGAACGACTTTTCCGGATGCACTACCTGAACCATTTCCACTTTCTCAAACTGATGCTGGCGGATCAGGCCACGGGTATCACGACCATGGCTGCCTGCTTCGCTGCGAAAACAGCAAGAGTGTGCCGTCAGTTTCAGTGGCAGTTCAGTGGCATCCAGAATGCTTTCGCGCACGACGTTAGTCAGGGTCACTTCGGAGGTTGGAATCAGGTAGAAAGGTTTCTCAGCTTCAGCGCATTCGGTCTTGAACAGATCTTCACTGAACTTTGGCAGCTGTCCAGTCCCCAGCAGAGCGGTATCATGAACCAGAGCCGGTGTATTGACCTCTTCATAACCATGTTCCTGAACCTGAACATCCAGCATAAACTGAGCCAGGGCACGATGCAGTCGGGCAATGCCACCACGCATCAGTGTAAAACGTGCACCAGACAGTTTGGTGCCGGTTTCAAAGTCCAGACCCAGGGGCTCACCCAGATCAACGTGATCCTTGATATCAAACTGGAAATCAGCCGGGGTTCCCCAACGACGCACTTCAACATTGTCTTCTTCATCAGCTCCTTCCGGTACTGATTCATGGGGCAGATTGGGAACCCCCAGTAACAAGTCATTCAGTTCTACCTGCAGGGCTGACAGTTGGTGCTCGGACTCTTTCACCTCCGCAGAGAGCTGGTCCATACGAGCCTTGAGTTCGGAGATATCACCGCCTCGGGATTTGATCTTGCCGAACTCCTTCGACCCGGATTTACGTTCGCTCTGAAGCTGTTCGGTGCGCATCTGCAGGGACTTGCGACGCTCTTCCAAAGCGTTCAGTCGCTCTACATCCAGCTCGAAATGCTTTTTACGAAGCAAGGCAGCCACTTCATCGAGGTGGCTGCGAACGTATTTGGGATCCAGCATGTGAATTCCGTAACCTTATGTCTTGAACAATTCTGAGGGTCCTGAACCAGGACGAGTGCAGAGATCCTGAGCAGATCTCCGTGAAACATCAATAATAAGGAAAGTCTGTAAATTCACAAGGGGCAGGTCCTTCAATTGCGGAAATTGTTTATTGGGGAGTCTTTTTAATGGTGCCATTCAGCTCCAGGTCGCCTTGCGACACTGAACCTCAGAAGTCCTTGGGGTACGCCAGCTGGAACAGCCACTTGCTCTTTGTTGACTTGAAGAACTACTGGAGGGTGAATGTGTGGTCGCCCTCCCCTGCTGATGGCTAGTTCCGCTGCAGGTGGCTGTTCGGGCCCTTTCATCCGCCTCTTCCTGCATCATCTCCATCTCCATCTCCATCTCCCGGCGTCTTTTCTCTTCTTTTGTCAAGAGATACCTGCGTTCCTTCAAATAGTCGTATAGCTTTATCAGCGATATCTGCATGCTGAGATTAATATCCACGTTACAGGAATAGGGATCCAGAGCCCCGGACCTGATCAGTACTTTCTCCGTAACCCTTCTATCAAAGCCTTCCATAATCTCTCCGATCTTTTTCCTGTCTCTCCTGTCAGGCTTCCGGTCCCTTCCTTCCTGATCTTCCAGCTCAAGTGCCTTGCCTAACTTTCTTTGCAACTCCTCCGCCTGTTCAATCTCCCATGTCCATTGCTCTCTTTGTGATAGCCTCTGGCCATGAGCAATGACTATACCCATCACGCCGGTTAAAAAACCTCCGAGCAAGGCGCCTGAAAGGAACAGTACTTTATAATTGAGACCATCAAGGTTATAACCACTGCGTGGGTGGTAGGTGACCGGCTTTTTACCCTCCAGAACTCTGTGAACCTGCTGGTACCATTCAGTGCCATAACCTTCAAGACCAGCGGCGTCCATAAACAGGGCGGAAAGATCTTCTTGATAATGACGACGTTCACTGTCTGTACGCCAGAGGGTGGAATGGCTGTTAAACAGTTCAGTCAAAGAGGAAACGTAAAGAACAAAGGC
The DNA here is from genome assembly GCF_049310145.1 of Endozoicomonas sp. ALD068. Taxonomy (NCBI): domain Bacteria; kingdom Pseudomonadati; phylum Pseudomonadota; class Gammaproteobacteria; order Oceanospirillales; family Endozoicomonadaceae; genus Endozoicomonas; species Endozoicomonas sp. ALD068. The sequence goes on along the minus strand of NZ_JBLYNU010000004.1, from coordinate 1,452,760 downwards.
TGGGTCTCTGGCAATCTCCGGGTCCTGTTTTTGCTCATCGACCCTGTAGCTGAGATGACGAAGCGCCTTGCCACGGAGAAAAAGCTCCTGCATTTCTACCAGAATAAAACCGAGCTGCCGGGATAACTCTTCCTTGGAAAGCGGGTTGGACGGAAACTCTCTGAAACTGTTCTGCACTGCCTCCTCAATCAGGCTCTCTATTGAGTCCGTTCGGTCTTCAGCTGAAACCCCCTGAAGCAACACAGGCCGCGTTCGATACCAACGAGCAACATCCGGGGATTCCTCCATGCCAGGTGCTTTATTGAGCAGAAGGTGAAACATAGGGTGGTCCGGGTTGTCGCTACCAGTGACTTTCGAAATAGTATGCCGGAAAGCCTGCTGGACGAGTCTGGTCAGAAGCTGCTGTCGGTTTTCTGTCTGACTGCCTGGGAAAAAGCGGTCCTGCGCCTCCTGATCCTGCTCATAGACTTGCCGAACCGAAACCATGATGGCTTTTAACAGCTTCTCATTTTCTTCGGCAAACACGTAATCAAAATAGAGACTATTCAGGTTATCCCGAACATTCCTGGCGGCTTTCTGCTCGGGTGACTCAGCACTGCCCCAACAGGAAGTCACCAGCATCAAGCTGAGAAACACAAACAATAATTCTCGAAGAAAAAACATCTGACCTCCCTGTCAAACGGCAAATTTAGAAAGTATAGGACAAGCAACTGTGGTTGCTGCGGAATAAAAACAATGAATCCATGGCCAGAACCTTTAATGGCGGAAATTGTTTACTGAAATAAATCAGCTGACAAAGCTTTAAATAATCAATCCCAGCTAGCCTCCAGCCCCTGAACTGAAAGAGTGGTCGGTGTATCCCAGCTGGAAAAGCCAAAACCACCATCGTTGTCTGAAGAATCCCAACTGAAGCCGGAATTGGATAGGGTATTGCGCTTATTTTGTTGATGGGTTGTTGCAGTGTAGGCGGCTGCTCTGGCTCTTTCAGCCGCTTCTTGCCGCTGCTGTTCATGACGTATTTTATCTTCTCTTGTCAGGATATATTCTTCTTGTCTCAAATGGCTATAAAGATCTGCCAGCGACCACTGCATATAGAGATCATCCAGATCCATGTCACAGAAATGGGGATCCAGAACCCCGGCTCTGATCATGACTTTTTCCCAAATCTTTCGATCAAAGCCTTCGATGATATCTCTTACCTTCTTCCTGTCCCTTCTGTTAGGTGTCCAGTCCCTTCCTTTCGGATCCTTCCGCCAGGGCTTGTTGAGTGCTCTGCCCAGCTTCTTTCGCAGCTTTTCCTCTTGCCGCCACTTGCGTTCCATTTTATATTCATCGACCATCAAAAAGGCCATTATGCTGATCATGCTGATGACCATGCCGCCTGCCGAAGCGATCACCCCAATTTTAAACCAGCGTTCACAGTTATTGTCATCCTGATGGCTTTGCCTGATCGGCTTTTTACTGACCAGCTTTTTACTGACCCGTTTTTCACCATCCAGAATTCTGCGAACCTGCTGATACCACCCAAGACCATAATCCTGACGGTCAGCCGCTTCCATAAACAGGGCAGAGAGGTTTTCCTGATAGTCACGACGTTTGCTGTCTTTATGCCAGAGGGTGGGATGATTATTAAAGTCTTCAGTCAGGATGGTCAGGTAAATGTTAAATGCAGGGTCTCTGGCAATCCGTGGGTTCTGTTTTTGCTTTTCAACCTTAAAACTGAGTGAACGAAGCGCCTTGCCCCGGAGAAAAAGCTCCTGCATTTCCAGCAGAATAAAACCGAGTTGCCGGGCTGACTGCTCCGGGGAAAGCGGGTTGGCGGGAAATTCTCTGAAGCTGTTCTGCACAGCCTCCTCAATCAGACTCTCCATGGAGTCCAGACGATCTTCAGCCATCACCCCCTGAAGCATGACCGGATAGGTTTGAGACCAGTGAACGACATCCTGAGATTCCTTCATGTCGGGAGCATCGCTGAATGCCTGCAGGAGATGAAACATGGGACGGTCCGGGTCACTGTCGTCCAATTTATCGTTAACTTTCGCAATAGTGTGGCGGGCAGCCTGCTGGACGAGTCTGGTAAGAAACTGCTGTCGAGCTTCTTTCTGATTGTCTGGAACCAGTTGGTCTTGCGGCCACTGATTCGGCTTATAAATGTCATAGATTTGCCGGACAGATACCATCATGGCTTTTAACAGCCCCTCATTTTCTTTGGCAAAGACATAGTCAAAATAGAGATTGTTGAGGTTCTTCCGGGCATTCCTCTCAGCTTTCTGCTCGATTGACTCAACACTGCTCCAGCTGGAAGCCGCCGCTATCATACTGAGAAACAAAAACAGAAAACCACGAAAAACAAGCATCCAACACCCCTGTGTCCTGACAAATTAAGGAAGCATAGAACAAGGTAATGGCAGCTGCAGAGAAAAAACCAATGAATTCAGGGCAGAACGTTTAATTGTGGAAATTGTTTAGCGAAACGGGGGCCCTGGCTGACGTTTGCAGCCTATCCTCTTTTAGCTCTTCTTCGCGGAGGTTCCGGTTCACATATATCTTTCACTATTGATACCACCGTGAAGATGACCACCAAGGAAAACGGAATCATGATCACAGGTTTGATCCAATGTTCCCAATCATTGTCAGCCCCGAAAGGCTCTTCACTGACCGGTTTTTCTTCATCCAGAACCCTGCGAATCTGCTGGTACCACTCAATACCATAATCTTCATGATCAGCAGCTTTCATAAACAGAGCGGAGAGGTCTTCCTGATACTGACGCCATTTGCTCCCCCCGCTCTCTGTATGCCAGAGGGTGTCATGGCTGTTAAACCGTTCAGTCAAAAAGGAAAGAAAAAAAGCAAATGAAGGATCACTGGCAATCTCCGGTATCCGTTTGAAGCGGTTTACCGTGTGGCTAAGAGAACGGAGCGCCTTACCACAGAGAAAAAGCTCCTGCATTTCCACCACTATAAAACCCAGTTGCCGGGCTAACTGTTCCCGGGAAACCGGGTTAGACGGGAATTCTCTGAAACTGTTCTGCACAGCCTCCTGAATCAGGCTCTCCATAGAGTCCATACGATCTTCAGCGACGACCCCCTGAAGCAACACAGGCCGGGTTCGATACCAATGAACGACATCCCCGGATTCCTCCATGGCAGGAGCATTACTGAATGCCTGCAGGAGATGGAACATGGAACAGTCTGGGTGACTGTCAACCACCTTTTCGCTACCAATGACTTTCGAAGTAGTATGCCGGATAGCCTGCTGGATGAGGTTGGTGAGAAGTTGCTGTCGGGCTTCTGTCCGATTCTCTGTTGCAGAGTGACCTTCCGACCAAAGATCCTGATAATAGTAGTCATAGACTTGCCGCACTGAAACCATGATGGCTTCTAACAGCCTTTTATTTTCTTCGGCAAAGACGAAACTAAAATAGAGGCCGTTGACACTGAGCCGGGCATTCCTGTGAGCTTTCTGCTCGGGTGACTCAACACTGCTCCAACAGGAAGCCACCAGCATAAGATTAAAAAACAGAAACCATAAACTACGAAAAAGAAGCATCTGCCCCCCTATTTCCTGAAAAATTTACAAAGCATAGGACAATCAACTAGGAGGCTGAAAAAGTCATTAAAATAAACCCCAACAACTCGTTTCCACGCTGGAGCATGGGAACGAGTCAAAAAATCCCAACTGAAGCTGGTAAATTAGGTTGAGCGCTCTGCCTGATGTCCTTTGCAGCCTATCCTCAAACAGCTACTCATACCCTTGGTACAAACATTTCATATACATGTGCAGTTCTCAAAAGATGAGCCACCGCGTTGATCATCAGCATGCTAAAAATAGCAATCAGCTCAAGTCCGATCTTTCGATCCAGTAAATCGCTGATCATGTTCACGTAGTCTTTCCTGACTGGCTCTTTATTGACCGGCTTTTTATTGACCGGCTTATTATTGACCGGCTTATTATTGACCGGCTTATTATTGAATAGCTTTCCACTATCCAGAATTCTGCGAACCAGCTTGTAAAACTCCAAACCATAATTTTCATGATTAGCGGCTTGCGAAAACAGGACGGAGAGGCCTCCCTGAAACTTAAGCCATTTGCTCCCCAGGCTCTCTATATGCCAGAGGGTGTCATTGCTGTTAAACAGCTCAGTCAAAAAGGAAAGATAAAGAGTGAATGCAGGATCATTGGCAATCTCCGGGTTCTGTTTTTGCTGCTCTATCTTGTAGCTGAGAGACCGGAGCGCCCTGCCACGGAGAAAAAGCTCCTGCATTTCCAGCAGAATATAGCCGAGTTGCCAGGCTAACTGTACCCGGGTAAGTGGCTCAAAATAGAATGCCCTCTTCACCACAAATCTTGATAATAACTGTTCCCAGGTAAGTGGGTGAGACGGGAATTCTCTGAAACTGTTCTTTACCGCCTCCTGAATCAGGTTCTCCATGGAGTCCGTACGATCTTCAGCCAGAATCCCCTGAAGCAACACCGGCTGATTTTGATACCAATCAATAACATCCCGGGATTCCTCCAGAGCAGGAATACTATTGAATACCTGCAGAAAATGAAACGAGGGACTGCAAGGGCGACTATCATCCATACCATTGTCACCGGTGACTTTTGCAATAGTATGACGGATGGCCTCCTGAACAAGACTGGTAAGCAGCCGCTGCCGATCTTCTTTCTGACTGTCTGGAGTAAAATGACTTTCCAGCGACTGATACTGCTCATCGCGGTCATAGACTTTCCGTGCGGAAACCATGATGGTTTCTAGCAGCATCTTATTTTCTCCGGCAAAGACGTAACCAAAATAGAGATTGCTTATGTCGTACTGGACATCTATGAGAGCTTTCCGCCCGACTGACTCAACACTACCCCGACAGGAAGCCACCAGCATCAGACTGAAAAGCAGAGACCATAAACCACGAAAAAGAAGCACCCGCCCCCCTATGCCCTGACAAATTCAGAAAGCATAGGACAATCGACTAGTGGGTGCAGACAAAATCATTAGAATTGCCCTTGGTGAAGGCGTATACGGTACGCAAAATCTTCCACAATAACGATCATCAGCCAATCAACCACAAGCCAAAGGGTAAATTTCTCCCTTGGGCCCACTTCAATGCAGTACAGGTAGTATTTGATGTCATTCCAGTACGAGTAGTATTTCCTGGCCGGCTTTTCATGGAGCAGCTTTTCACCATCCAGAATTCTGCGAACCCGCTGGTACCGCTCAATACCATAATTTTCATGATGAGCGGCTTTCATAAACAGGGCGTAGAGGTCTTCCTGATACTGACGCCATTTGCTCCCCAGGCTCTTTCTATGCCAGAGGGCTTCATGGCTGTTAAAAAGTTCAGTCAAAAAGGAAAGATAAAGAATAAATGCAGGATCACCGGCAATCTTCGGGTTCTGTTTTTGCTGCTCTATCTCGTAGCTGAGAGACCGGAGCCCCCTGCCACGGAGAAAAAGCTCCTGCATTTCCAGCAGAATAAAACCGAGTTGCCGGGCTAACTGTTTCCGGGAAAATGGGTTGGACGGAAATTCTCTGAAACTGTTCTGTACCGCCTCCTGAATCAGGCTCTCCATGGAGTCCCTGCGATCTTCAGCCGGCACCCCCTGAAGCAACACCGGCTGGTTTCGATACCAATGAATAACATCCCGGGATTCCTCCATGGCAGGAGAACCACTGAATGCCTGCAGGAGATGAAACATGGAACGGTCCCGGTAACTGTCATCTATATCATCGTTACCAGTGATTTTCGCAATAGTATGGCGGGTAGCCTGCTGGACAAGTCTGGTGAGCAGCTGCCGCCGGTGCTCTGTCTGATTGTCAGGAGCAAAATGACTTTCCGGCCACTGATACAGCTCATAGCGGTCATAAACTTTCCGTACTGAAACCATAATGGCTTCTAACAGCCTGTTATTTTCTTCGGCAAAGACGTGACCAAAATAAAGACCGTTGATGTCGTAATGGACATCTATGAGAGCTGTCCGTTCGAGTGATTCAACACTGCCCCAACAGGTGGCCACCAGCATCAGATTCAAAAACACAGACCATAAACCGCAGAAAATAAACATCCGCCACCCCAATGTCCTGACAAATTCAGGGAGCATAGGACAATCCACTGGCAAGTGCCGAAAAACTAATTAATGGTTCAGATTCAGACGTTCCCGGCAGGCAAATGAGAACACTGCCGGGCCTCCAAACATGGAATCAGGCACATAAATGACCTCAATTCCAGTCCGCATCCCGTCCCTGAACCTCAGTGGCAGTGGCAGTACCAAAGCTGACATAACCACTGTCGTCATCGCTGCCTGGAAAATTATAAGTGAAGCTCGATAAAGACTCCGACCCGTTTTGTTGCGAGGTTGTTTCAGTGTATGAGGGCGTCCAGGCTCTTTCATTAGCCTGTTCCTGCTCTTTTCTGCGGCGTTCTTTATATTCTTCCTGCTCCCTTTTTCGGCGAATTTCATCTTTTTCTGTCCAGATATAGCGTTCTTTCCTCAAATACCTGTAGAGCTCTGTCAGCGATATCTGCATGTAGATATCAGCTATATCCATATTACAGAAAAGGGGATTCAGAACCCCAGCCTGGATCAGTACATTTTTTATGATCTTTTCTTCAAAGCCTTCCGCAGCTTCTTTGACTTCCTTCCTGTCAGTTTCGTTGGGTTTCCAGTCCCTTCCCTGCGGATCTTCCCGCCCGGGTTTGTTGAGTGTTTTGCCCAATTTCCTTTGCAGATTCTCCTCCTGCCGCCGCTCCTGCCTGCCCTGCTCCGCTTCATGTTCAGACATTCCCAGACAGACCATGGTGGTGACAAATGCGCCAAACATTACACTCATCCCAAGCACCACTCTAAAGGGAGTGAGTTCAAACCAGCCTTCCCACTCATCATCATCCCGGTAGTAATGCCTGTGCGGTTTCTGAGCGTGCGTTGGTCGGGTAACAGGCACTGGCTTTTCACCATCGAGAATCCTGCGAATCTGCTGGTACCATTCATTGCCATAACCTTCACGATCAGCGGCTTTCATAAACAGGGCGGAGAGGTCTTCCTGATAATGACGACGTTTGCTGTCGGTATGCCAGAGAGTAGGATGCTTGTTAAAGGCTTCCGTCAGCAGGGACAGGTAAATGGTAAATGCAGGGTCTCTGGCAATCTGCGGGTTCTTTTTTTGCTTGTCTACCTTGTAACTGAGTAAACGAAGCGCCTTGCCCCGGAGAAACAGCTCCTGCATTTCGACCAGGATAAAACCGAGTTGCCGGGCTAACTGTTCCCGGGTAAGCGGGTCAGACGGGAATTCTTTGAAACTGTTCTGCACAGCCTCCTGAATCAGGCTCTCCATGGAGTCCATACGATCTTCAGCCAGAACCCCCTTAAGCATCACCGGCCTGGTCTGGAACCAATGAGCAACATCCAGGGATTCCTGCATGGATGGCGCATTGCTCAGTGCCTGCAGAATATGAAACATGGGAAGATAACTGTCTTCCGTGTCATCGTTACCATTGATTTTCGCAATAGCATGGCGGGTGGCCTGTTGAACCAGCTCGGTGAGTAGCTGCTGTCGGGCTTCTGTCTGATAGCCAGATGCAGACTGACCCTCCAGCCTCTTATCCAACTCATCGCGGTCATAGATTCGCCGCACTGAGACCATGATGGCTTTTAACAGCCTCTCATTTTCTTCTGCAAAGACGTAATCGAAATAGAGTCTGTTAATATTGTCCCGGGCATTCCTGGCAGCTTTCTCCCCGGGTGAATCAACAGTGCCCCAACAGGAAGCTACCAGCATCAGACTGAAAAACACGGACCACAAACCGCGAAAAAAAAACATCTGCCACCCCTGCGCCCTGACAAATTCAGAAAGCATAGGACAACCATCTTGCAGGTTCTGAAAAAATTATTGGCTCAGGCTGCGTTCGGTTTAAAGAGCGGCCGGATACCCTGATAACCCAGACTGGCTCCCGGCAGGCAGACAGGAACAATGTCGGGCACACAGACGTAGAATCAAACAGATACATGACTTCATTCCCAGACCGCATCCCGACTCTGAACTTGTTCAGTAGAGGGTGTACCAAAGCTGTCATAACCACCAAAGCTGTCATAACCACCAAAGCTGCCATAACCACCAGAGCTGCCATAACCACTGCCGCCATTACCGCTGCCTGGAGGACTGAAAATGGAGCCAAATGCCTCCCCTGACCCGTCTTGATGATGAGTTGATTGAGTGGCTTGTCTTTTAGCCTCTTCCTCCTGTCTTCTCAGGCGTCTTTCCTCTTCTACTGCCCAGATATCGCCTTCTTCCCACGAATAGATGTATAGCCTTGGCTGTGGAGACTGCATGAAACTGACCTGCTTCCCTTCAGCGCTGTTAGGTCTCAAGTTCCTTCCCTGGGGACCTTTCCGCCCGGGTTTGTCGATGCCCGATTCTGTGTCATATTCGAAGGAGATCGCCATGTAAACCGCAGCGCAGGTCAACACGCCAAGCATAGCCCCCATCCCAAGCGCTGCTTTTAACACAGTGGGTTGATACCAGGCTTCCCCATTACTTTCATGCCGATTGTGATGGCTGCCCGGATTCTGAACGGGCGGCGGTGGTGGTGTAACAGGCACCATCTTTTCAACAGCCAGAATCCTGCGGATCTGCTGGTACCACTCATGACCATAATCTTCACGATCTGTGGCTTTCATAAACAGCGCGGAGAGATTTTCCTGATACTGACGACGTTTGCTGTCTGTATGCCAGAGGGTGGGATGACTGTTAAAGGTTTTAGTCAGCAGGGACAGGTAAATGCTAAATGCCGGGTCTCTGGCAATCTTCGGGTTCTGCTTTTGCCGATCTACCTTGTGGCTTAGAGAACGAAGCACCTTGCCACGCAGAAAACGCTCCTGCATTTCCAGGAGAATAAAACCGATTTGCTGAGCTAATTGCTCCCGGGAAAGCTGGTTGGACGGGAATTCTCTGAAACTGTTTTGCACAGCCTCCTGAATCAGGCTTTCCATGGAATCCATGCGATCTTCAGCCAGAACCCCCTGAAGCAGTAAGGGCCGGGTGTGGAACCAGTGAGCAACATCCTGGGATTCCCGCATGGATGGCGCATTGCTGACTGCCTCCAGGAGATGAAACATGGAACGATCACTGCCATCCAGCTCCTCGTCACCATTGATTTTTGCGATAGTATGCCGGGTTGCCTGCTGGACCAGCCCGGTGAGAAGCTGCTGTCGGGCTTCGGTCTGATTGCCTGTTGCAGAGTGGCCTTCCAGCCAATGATCCAGCTCATAGTGGTCATAAAGTCGCCTTACAGAAACCATGATGGCTTTTAACAGCTTCTCGTTTTCTTCTGCAAAGACGTAGTCAAAATAGAGTCTGTTGAGATTTTCCCGGGCGTACCTGAGCGCTTTCTGCTCAGGTGAATCAACACTGCCCCAACAGGAAGCAACCAACACAAGACTGACAAAAACGGAACTAATTATTCGAAAAAGATACATCCTATACCTCCTTTTCTTTAAAGAATATTTTCCTTAACAAACCCCGGAAGCATAGGACAATCTACTGGCAGGTGCAGAAATAGCGATAAACGGTTGAGCCTGTATCCAGGTTCTAAAGCGCCCAGCGGACCCCCTGATAACCCAGCCAGGTTCCCAGCAGGCAAACAAGAACACTGCCAAGCCCATAGGCCAGGGCAGTCAGAAGCTGATCGGATTGAAGCAATCTCATCAGATCCAGAGAGAAGGTTGAGAAAGTGGTCAGTGCGCCCAGAAAACCGGTCATCACAAAGACCTTCCAGGTGGGTGATAACATGGCTTTTTCTGTCAGCAGGTACCAGCAAACTCCCATGATAACTGATCCCACCAGGTTAACCGTCAGCGTCGGAAAATGATGCAGATGAGGATTACGGGTCAGCACAAACAGCTCATAGACAAATGCTCTGAGAAGGGCTCCCAGTGCACCACCCGCAGCGACGGCTATCCAGTGTGTAGCTTGCATCATAATTCCTGTTTGTTTTCTGGTCACAGTTCTGCCCGTAGCCGCTTTTGCTACGTCAGGCGTGACCAGACTAATAGTGTTTGATCTGTGCCAAGATAACACGGGCTCCCCGGCATTGGCAGTGGGACAAACAGGTCAGCCGACTGGACAGATATCTCTGACCTGCTTCAATTGAACTGCCAGAACGGTTCACCAAAAAAGCAGCCAAAAGCGGGATATTCTCAAAGCCCACACATTGATAGAACAAATGAGGGATGACGATGGCACTGAAACTTGAACCTTTTAACCCTGTGGAAATGCTGGAAACCGATGACGAGATTGCACACTTTCTGGCTGAAGCTTATCTGGACGACGACCCAGCTGTTTTCGTGCTGGCTCTGGGTGATGTGGTTAAGAAAAAAGGGGTCGCTCAATTGGCCAGACAAACCGGGCTGAGCCGGGAGAGCCTTTACAAAACCTTCAATGGCAGGGTGCAGCCCCGTTGGGATACGGTTCACCGCCTGCTGAAATCACTGGGTGTTAAGCTCACTGTTGCAGCTTGAATCGCCAACGCGGTTCTTATGTGCTCTATATGATCGATGTCATCGACGACCATGAGCTTCAAGGTTGATCTCGACCAGCGCCTGATGCTCTGATTTGCAGCGGAAGTGCGCCTTATTCCATGTTTTCCAGATTCCGCGAGCTCCCAGGCATTGGCAGTGGGACAAACAGGTCAGCCGACTGGACAGATATCTCTGACCTGCTTCAATAACAGTGGGTCTCCCGTCTTTCATTCCATCATCAGAGTACACCCCGGTAAGCCGATGAAACATCGTTCAGAAGTCGATATTTTTAATGAACAATGGCAGTGCTACCGCTGGCTGGTCGATAACAATGTCATGGGCCACCAGCAGCTGATGCGTCTTGCTACCCGTAAACTCATGCAGCACTACGGCGATCAAAAAGTAAATCTGCTTGATCTTGGCTGTGGCGATGCGTCACTGGCAGCAGAGATGACCAGAGAGCTATCGCTAACCTCTTACACGGCAGTCGATCTTGCTGAATCTGTTTTAGCCATGGCCAAAGAAAACATGCAAAAACCCGGTGTTGATTCACAGTTCTTTCTCAGTAATATTTTCGAACCCCTGCCAGGCAGAGGCTCCTACAACCTGATCTTCAGCAGTTTCGCCATTCATCATGGCTCCCTGTCGGAAAAACAGGCGCTTTTCTCGGAACTCAGGAACAAGGCAGACCCCAACAGCCTGTTTGTGATGATTGATGCCATCAGGCTTGATCAACAGAGTCGGGATCAATACATCGAAAAAGTTGGCCAGTACTTCAAAAGTATTTCGGAACTTCAGGGCGACTGGCAGAACCTTGTTCTGGATCACGTCAGCCAGTTCGACTTCCCGGAAAGTATTGCGCAGCTTTGTGAAATAGGTGAGCAGGCTCGGTGGCAGCTGCTGGATCACCAGATAGTGAAAGAGCTGCCGGACTATCCGGCAGCGATCATGGTTTTTCAGGCGATTTGAGTATTATCTGTAAACCGGTAGCGTCCCACTGAACCTGTCACTGCAGAAAGAAACAGACCCTGTGGTGATTTTACATTGGCGGTGAATACCCTTATCCGGAACAATAGCCGACCCGCTGTATTTTTGTTCACAACCAGAAACCCTTCCCTGAATGATTTCGCACTGACGGTAGGCACCATTATTTTCAATCACCGCTGCACCGGTATACTTGCCACCACATTGGCTGATCTGACCATGACTGATTGAGCAGGTGCGATATTCACCGGCAAGGGTTATGCCTGACATCAGCAGGCTGGACAGGAATATCCAGAACTTCATTTTAAATACCCGGGGAAACTTTGCGCTTGCAGAGTACCTTCATCATGTGTGAGGTTCATCGGGCCCCATGCTGGCTATCTTTCAGTTGTTACGAGAATCAGTATGGGTCAGTCTTCCTGACGTCGGCGAACAGGACTCTGCTGATCCCATTGCGCCAGTTTCTCGAGCTTCTCCCGAATTTTGATTTCCAGCCCGCGATCATTGGGCTGGTAGTACTTTCGGGCCTCCATATTCTCCGGAAAATAGCATTCACCGGCTGCATAGGCATTGGGCTCGTCATGAGCATAGCGGTATTCAGAACCGTAGCCCAGGGATCCCATCAGCTGGGTGGGAGCATTTCTGAGATGGTTCGGAACGTCAAAGGAAGGGTTTCCTTTGACATCGGCCATCGCCGCCTTCCAGGCCAGGTAGACGGCGTTACTCTTGGGCGCACAGGCACAATAAACCGTGGCATGGGCCAGAGCCAGCAGCCCTTCCGGACTGCCCAGCCGCTCATAAGCCTGCCAGGCATTCATGGTCATCTCCAGCGCTCTTGGGTCAGCATTGCCAATGTCTTCACTGGCAATCGCTACCAGTCTGCGAATGATATAGAGTGGATCAGCGCCACCATCCACCATTCTGGCAGCCCAGTAAAGTGCGGCATCGGGATCAGAACCTCTTACGGATTTATGAAAGGCTGATATCTGATCGTAAAATGCATCACCGCCCTTGTCGAAACGTCGGCCACTGTCGGCGAGAATCTCGGTCACCGTTGCCACTTTAATCTGGCCATCCTCACTGAGATCTGCCGCTACTTCCAGAGTATTCAGAACCCGTCTGGCATCGCCATCGCCATAACGCACCAGAATATCTTCGGCTTCAGGCTCCAGCGAAACAGGACTGCCCTTAAAACCCCGTTCGTCAGACAGAGCCTGATGGAGCACTTCTCTGAGGGCATCTTCCGTCAGCGGTTTTAATACATAAACCCGGGCCCTGGAGAGCAAGGCGTTGTTTAACTCAAAGGAAGGATTCTCGGTAGTAGCACCGATAAAGGTGATGGTGCCATCTTCAATATGGGGCAGAAAAGCGTCCTGCTGGGACTTGTTAAAACGATGCACCTCATCCACAAACAAAATGGTTTTGCGCTGACGGGTCATCTGCTCATCCCGGGCTCTGGCGACCGCAGCCCGAATGTCTTTGACACCAGAGAGTACCGCAGACAGTGTTTCAAAGTGGGCATCGCAGACACCGGCAACCAACCGGGCCAGGGTTGTTTTCCCGACCCCCGGTGGCCCCCAGAAAATCATGGAGTGAATGGCACCCTGCTGCAAAGCTTCACGCAGAGGTTTGCCCCTGGCCAGTATATGCTCCTGCCCCAGGTACTCATCCAGATTGCGGGGCCTCATGCGCGCGGCAAGGGGCTCATATCGGGATGACTCGTCGTCAAACAAACCGGCAGAATACACAGCTAACCCCGGGTCTCATCAATGACATCAAAACCTTTGGGAGGTTTTACCTTGAACAGGCTGTCATTCAGGTGCGTGTTTTCCTTTACCCCGGTGAACAGGATTCTGCGCTTGCCACCCAGAGAATCAGACAACTCAATAGCGCTTAGCTTCCCCTGGCGAAAATCAATATCCAGCTTCTCAAACAGGTCTGACGCCTCTTTGGGTGTCAGAGTGAATCTCTCATTGCGATCCTTGCTATAGACAGAAACCTTGTACTGTTTCAGCAACTCACGGGCATTCCCTGTCAGCAGTCTGGCTGGCGTATTGGCCATGCGCGCATCCTGCTTCTGGATGATCACCTGCTGGAGTTCAGGGTCTACCATCCAGACTTTATTGCCCTGGGCAACGATCTCCTGTTCAAAAGGTTCCCTGGTTAGCCAGCGAAAAAGATCAGGACGTTTCATTTGCATCTCCCCGGATTCTGTCTTGGTACGACCATCAGAAGAGACCGCTTGCTGTTGAAAATGAGCACTCAGACTTTTTATGGACTGCAGTTTTTTGGCGAGAGCCTGAGAGGCTTTCTCATCGTTCAGCTCCTTGCTGACATCCAGCTTCTTGACTGGTTGAGCCTTCAGGGTAGTGGCTGAAACATTTTCCAGCGGGGTAGCCATGACCTGCGCTGAGACATTGAAAATAGCAGTAATTACAACCACTTGGGAAATTTTATTAAACACTCAACTTCAACCCTTCACGGGAGGTGGTGCGATCACCTCACGATTACCATTATGACCTGCCGGACTCACCACACCGGCTACTTCCATAGTTTCTATGATACGCGCAGCGCGGTTATAACCGATCTTTAATTTACGCTGCACTGACGAAATTGACGCTCTTCGGCTTTCAGTCACAAAGGCGACCGCTTCATCATACAGGGCGTCTTGCTCTGAATCTTCATCCAGTCCACCACTGAAAGCACTGCCGTCAGAGGCCGTATCGGCGCCACTGAGAACGGCTTCCACATAATCAGGCTTGCCCCGCTTCTTCCAGTCAGCAACCACCCGGTGCACTTCATCATCGCTGACAAAAGCACCGTGAACACGAATAGGAACACTGGTTCCCGGCGGCAGGTAGAGCATGTCGCCATGACCCAGCAATTGTTCTGCCCCACCCTGATCAATGATGGTGCGGGAGTCAATTTTACTGGACACCTGGAAACTGATTCGGGTCGGAACATTAGCTTTGATCAGGCCGGTAATGACATCCACCGAAGGACGCTGGGTTGCCAGTATCAAATGGATGCCCGCCGCACGGGCTTTCTGGGCAATCCGGGCAATCAGTTCTTCGACTTTCTTACCGACAATCATCATCATGTCAGCAAACTCATCCACCACCACGACAATGAACGGCAGTGATTCAAGCTCAGGGGCCAGATCACCAAGGGTCATGGCTTCATGGAATGGATCACGCAAAGGCTCGCCCGTAGCCGCCGCATCTTTGACCTTTTTGTTGTAGCCAGCAATATTCCTGACCCCCAGAGCCGCCATCAGCTTGTAGCGACGTTCCATTTCCGCCACACACCAGCGCAGGGCGTTGGCGGCTTCTTTCATGTCGGTCACTACGGGAGATAGCAAATGCGGAATACCGTCATAAATCGACAGTTCCAGCATTTTCGGGTCAATCATAATCAGACGAACGTCTTCCGGCCCGGATTTGAAGAGCATGGAGAGCAGCATGGCATTAACGCCAACCGACTTACCGGAACCGGTAGTCCCTGCCACCAGCAGGTGCGGCATTCTTGCCAGATCTACCACCACCGGCTGACCGGCAATATCATGTCCAAGCGCCAGACTGAGAGGGGATGCGGCTTGTTCGTAAGCTCTGGAAGCAATCAATTCTGCAAAGAACACCGTTTCCCGGTCGTCGTTGGGAATTTCGATGCCCATCACTGACTTGCCAGGAATCACTTCAACCACCCGGACACTGACCACAGCCAGAGAACGGGCAAGATCCCTGGCCAGATTGGAAATCTTGCTGGCCTTGACTCCGGGCGCAGGCTGAATCTCATAACGGGTAATCACCGGACCCGGATGCACAGCGACCACTTCAGCTTTAACACCAAAGTCTGCCAGCTTGGCTTCCAGCAGGCGGGAGACAATGTCCAGCTCTTCCTGGTTAATACCGTTGCCATGATCTTTGATTTTGTCGAGTAAGCCCACGCCGGGTAGTTCACCTTCCGGCGGTATTTCAATGGCATCTTCTATATCGGCTAAAGGGCTTTTCCCGGGCACGGCAATTTTGCCGAGTCTGGTGGGTTTTGATTCGGGCTCAGGAGCCGGGAGAACCACTACAGGCTCCTGACGCTGCCTTGGAGCAAAGTCGGCAGGCTCCGGCACAGGCTGAGCGGCTTGAAAGGCTTCACGATCCCTTTCACGTAGCTCTTTCCAATCAGCGATGCGAGCCCGGATGATTGCAACCAACCGGATAATACCCCTGCCTGTTCTGGCAAAAGTTATCTTTAATAACCGCCCGATTGTATCCAGAACCTGAAACCATGACAGATGGGTGTATAAAGTGAATCCCACCAGAAAAATGGCCAGCAAAATCAATGTGCTGCCGACCAGATTAAAAACAGGCAGTGACTGTTCCATAATCATGCGACCGAGAATACCACCGCTGCGGGCAGGCAAGCCTCTGCCGACTGTTTCCAGATGAATAGCAGCCAATGCTGCCCCTGTAGCCAGAGCCAGCAGTAATCCCAGTGAGCGCATAACAAACCAGCCGGGTTGCCAGCGCCAGGCACTGTATCGATATTGAAAAACCAGCACCGTTTTGATGACCAGCAGAACCGGTATCCACCAGGCAAATACACCAAACAGGGAAAACAGGACATCACTGAACCAGGCTCCCGCTCTGCCTGTGCTGTTTGCCACTTCTCCTTCATGGCCCACGTAGCTCCAGCCGGGATCTGTAGGGCTGTAAGAAAACAGCGCCAATGCAGTAAAAGCAGCCAGCACCAGCAGGAATAACATACCCGCTTCTCTCAGTCTCAGTACCAGAGCACTGGCTTCTTCAGTCCCTGCGCCAGAGTCCGCATCACGAATACCCGTTATGGCTTTGAGCATCGGCTTTTCTTTTGCGGCTCGCTTACGCTTCTTGGTGATCGGTTCGGACATTCGACTCCCGTTTAATCTCCTGACAGTCTCATCAATAGTTGCTCTGCGCGCAGAGCAGCTGACGGTTTATTTCAAGATACCATGCAACCCACACAGGGTCCCAGCATTGAATATTACGCCAGACGGTAACTCTCAAAACCCTGCTCAGGGTCGTGCCCCTCTCTCAACAACATTTGTCGTTTACCAAGATTCATTATCAGGGTCACCAGAGTTCCCGCATTTCCGGTCAGCTCATGATAACTGTAGGGCCTGAGAACCGGAAAAGGTTTTTCATTATTATCAAGCATTTGCATCATGGTCTTAAGGTTCAGTTGAGGGTTATACAGTAACCCATCCTCTAGCCGTTTGAGCCGGGTCTCAGTACACGGCTTTGATGAAGTTGGCTGGGCCTGGCCCGGCTGAAAGTAATGATTGGTATGCAGATAAGTAGCCTGTTCCGTGGATTGGAACCAGGGCTGATCAGGTGCCAACTCAACCGCTATGGTTTCATTTTTATCCGCGACCATAATGTGACTGGCCTTGCCTGCCCCGTGAGCCTCGATCAGGGAACGGGCCTCCTGAAGGCTTTGAGATTCCAGCAATGCTCTCAGTAAAATATGAACAGGTAAGCCGGTCAGTTTTCGAGTGGCGGGCAGAATATTCAGACAGACGCCCAGCCCCGCAGAGTTCATTCCGATTTTGGCCAGCATACCCGGCTCGGTCATGGTCAGAAATCGATGACCGTTTTCGAGTTCAACATCTGCCAGGGCCAACTTGCCTGCAAGTGCTTCAGCCCAGTCCCAGTTTTGCCCTATCAGCCCCTGCCTTGGGAATGCGACAGAAGAACACTCAATGGGCGAGGACATAAGCTCACTGCGGGCGTTAATGCAATAAATCCAGAAAGGCTCAATGTCTGCGGCTTCGGCAATAGCATCCATCTCCACTTTATAGTGCGGTCTGAATGACAGAACTTTCTGCATCAGCAGATCAAGATGAGACTGTAAACGTTCCCTGTCTCTAAGAAAACGTGACCGGTAGTAATCCAGCACTGCGCTGATTTCATCGCGCATCTGCTCACCATGGATACGCCCCCGGTTTTTGGCTGATCCATTGAGCGCCAGTTTTTTCATCAATATGAGCCCCGAAATGTCCCGATTCATTAACAGCCCAATGCTCAATGGGCTTCCGTTGACGCTGCTGGTCTCGATTCTTGTGTCACTCTTCGTGGAAGATAACACAACAGAAAGCCAAGAAAAAAATCAGGATCATATGATTTCAGGAGTCGCTCCTGTATCAAAATCCCCGACAGAGAGTATCTTTCGATATCAAGCTATTGAGCCTTGCAGCTTTACCTTCACTGATGTCACTAAATATCATCCGTTTCAACTTCATACTTGACATAAAGCAATGAGGTTATAATCTGGATGCATGGCTTGGCTGACAGGCCATGATAATAATGATACTCATGACGTCAGAATATGGACTGTCTGGCTGCACTGAGTGCTCCGTTCACGAAAACCAGAACATTCAGGATATGATTCCGGAAACCCTGTGCAAAGAGGCCATTGGCCCCTCCCTTCATAACAACAAGAGAGATCAAAATGTTTCTGCCGGGTTTCTGCTGAAAGCCCTTAGATGTCGTCCTGAATTTAAATAATGATGCTGCCCAATGCCTTGTTCGAGCCAAGTTGTGTGTCTCGATTCCGGGTTACAGTAGCTTTGGATAATTGGAGACCTATTTACCATGCAACAGAATAAACTGTTTATAGGTAACCTTCCTTTCAGCAGTGATGAAAGTGACCTTCAGCAAGCCTTCGAGCAATTTGGTGAGATCGATGAAATTCGCGTGATTACCGACAGGGAAACCGGTCGCTCCAGAGGTTTTGCATTTATTACTTTTGCAGAAAGTGATAACGCTCAATCTGCTTTAACTATGGATGGTAAAGAATTGAATGGCAGACCCCTTCGAGTCAATTTTGCTACCGAACGCAATGCTGGAAAGACCCGTGGCAAGTCCCGCAATCAAACTCCTACGAGAAACAATGTCTGATTAAGGCGACGAACCTGACAGGGAAACAGATCGGTCATTTAATTTCAGTACCCGATATGACAGTGATGAAAGCTATGCTTTCCGTGCACCTGGTCAGCTCTGGTTGGCTTCAATCAGAAGGGCCCGGGAAATGGTTCCCGGCTTCCCTGATCATGACCCTGTCTTTTTTCTCCAGAATTTTTCATCATTCCCTGCTGTCACTTCATCGGGTTGATGGGTATTTTCTCGGCACTTGCAGATCCATCGCTCGTTGAATCTGCATTTGCGGTTGTTGAATGGCTTTTGCTATCGGGTTGAACCGGAATTACTGAATTCAGGAATGGGCACTCTTGAAGTGCTGCTACAGTTTTTATTCTGTGCCAGACCTAGCAGGTAATTGTAACGTTGACGAAAGGCATTAATTTCAATCTGCTCTGCCTGACTGAGGTCCATAAAGAACCAGGGAACCAAGAGAAACGCACCGGCCACCCCCAGGGTTACGTTTTTACCGGTTTTATCGGTCTTGGGAACCAGCCTTCTGATTTCCTCCTCGATAAAGACTATTTCGTTTTCCAGAGCTTCACAAGAGCGATTGATATCCCCGTACTGTCGTACAGCAACCGGATGTGCATTCCTGCCTGCACAGCCTGCCTGCAGCAGCGTGACGGCCAGTAGTGATAGACCGGCAATTCGATGACTATTTCTTAACAACATAATTTAATCTGAACACTCTAAAAAAAACCAGATATAGGTTAGACCAACAAAACGATACTTCGTTCACTCCTTACAAAAAAATAAATAAAAACCTCTTTCGCAAGCCTCATCCCTATCCACTTTTGCCGATACAAATCTAACGTCTCCCTGCAACTGATTAATGGATGTCCAGATGAATAATGTGATGAATAAAAAGTATTTGCTTTCCCTTGCTCTGGTTCTCTCTCCTGTCATACAAGCTAACCAAAAACCTATAAAACCGGTTGACCCCGTAAAGGCTGAAATGACCGTTGAATCTGCCACTCAACCCGAACTCTCAGATAAATCTCCTCTGCCACTGGTTTCTGCTGCGGTGCGCTATGGAATGATGGCCAGTGCTTATTTGAACAGCCCCAGTGGGATGGTGACAGAAGGCTATCGTTTTCAAATCAGAAGCCTCTACCTGTCTTATCTGAAAGAGATGCTGGCGGAGCCGGGTCATACCGTTGAAAAAATTAATGAGACACTGTTGGCACAGTGGATGATGAGGCTGGGCCGTGAAGGTTTTGGACCTGAGACACTCCTGAGTATCAAAAATGGCATGCAGGACAAACTGGCCGAGTGGAGCCAGAAAAGCCTGTCAGGACAGATTACGCCTTCCCTGGAGTCCACTGAAATCATGCCCAAACTCGAACAGCAGATTAAGGCCTGCAAGAGAATGACGCCTCAACCCTCCAGTGATCCCGCCAAACGTCGCTCTTGCCACCAGGCCGAATCCCTGACCAGAATTGAATCCAGTACACTGATCGACCCTGAATCGCTGAAAAGCGCCATGCTGAAATTGATTCCCTCTTATGCCCAGGGTTTAATCGATGTATCCAGTCGTCCTTACTACCGGGCATTTATTACTTCCAAAGAAGATTTCCAAGGGAGCGTGAGCACTTTACTGGGTCAGGGTTACACTGCACGTCAGCTGGCTGAAATTCTGGAATTTGCCGGTGTGGATTACCCGGAGGTTTTTAACAACCTTTATTACTACGCCCTTCGAAATGACCAGAGTATTCATGAGCCAGTGGTGACTCAAAACTGAACATCCTTGTATAAAAAAAGAGCCGTGCTATTGAAAGTCACGGCTCGTTTTTTTAGAGAGCAACGGCCTTATCCGTCATAGCGAACCTTGTAAAGCAGCGAATAAGTCACAGGCAGTACGATCAGTGTCAAAACGGTTGCAAAGCCGAGACCAAAGATAATAGTCACCGCCATTGAACTGAAGAAAGCATCAAACACCAGCGGTATCATACCCAGCATGGTGGTCAATGCAGCCATGCAAACCGGGCGTACCCTGCTGACAGAAGCATCAACAATGGACCTGGCAAGGTTGCCGGTTTTCTCTTCTTCAATGTTGATTTGTTCCACCAGGACAATGCCATTCTTGATCAACATACCTGAAAGACTCAGTAAACCAAGCAGCGCTGTGAATGTGAAAGGCATATTCAGTAACAGCAAACCTGCCGACACCCCGATGACACCCAGAGGTACGGTAAACCAGATAGCCAGTGGCTGCCGAACCGTACTGAACAGCAAAACCGTAATAATAAACATTATCAGGTAACCCATCGGCAATGACTTAAAGATGCTGCTCTGGGCATTACTGGACATTTCGAATTCACCGCCCCATTCCAGGGTGTAACCTTCTGGCAGGCTGATGGACTCAATTTTATCCTTGAGCCTCAATCGAACCGATTCGGGGGTTTCACCTGTGAAGGGTCTTGCGTCTGCCATGACCGTGAGAACACGCTTCAGGTTACGACGCACAATCAGCGGATTTTCTGTAGCCGATTCGAAGCTGCTCACGACCTGAGCTACTGGCACAAAGGCATTACGCTCCTGGCTCCATACCTGAAGATCGGTCAGGGTATTGGCGTTCAGGCGTTCTTCCTCCGGAGCTCTGGCTATGATCGGCAACAGATGACTGCCATCCCGATACACACCCACCTGCTTGCCGGTAAAGTTCACCAGCAAGGCTTCATCCAGCGTCTGTTTTGAAATACCGCTTCGGCGGCCTGCCGCTTCATCAAACTGAGGACGGGCAATGGTAACCTGCTCTCTCCAGGACTGTCTCACGTCTACGGCTGAGGGCTCTTCCTCCATGATGGCCATGGCTTTGGCGCCCAGTTCCCGAAGAATAGCGGGGTCTGAGCCGTAGAACCTTGCTTCTATGTTGGCGGCGGGTGAAGGACCGTTCTGCAACAGCTTGAACTTGAATTCAATGCCCGGGTATTTGGCGTTCATAGCCTTTTCCATGGGACCAATCAGCGCTTTCATCCGATCCCTTTCATCAACCTCGATAATCAGCTGTCCGTAGCTGCTGTAACTCTTTTCCGGAGCATATGTCAGAATAAAACGCTGAGCCCCCCTGCCCATCACCGAAGTGACATTCACGACGCCCTCGTAAGTCAGTACATCCTGCTCAAGTTGCTTGATGGCTTCTTCAGTGGCACGAATATCACTGCCTTCCTGCATCCAGACATCGACAAAGAAGATCGGTGTATTTGAAGGAGGAAAGAAAGACTGCTTAACATAACCAAAACCGACAATGGCCGTGACCAGAGCGGCCACCGTCAATAACAGAGAAATAATTCTGTGCTTCAGGGCTTTGTTCAGAAACCAGCGATAAAAAGAGAACAGAGCGCCTTTATAGGGATCAGATTCACTGCCCACCATGGCCTCGGACGGTTCCTTGAATACCAGATGACAGAAAAAAGGTGTCAAAGTGAGAGCCAGAACCCAGCTGATCATCAGGGACAAAAACAGCACCTGAAACAGGGAAACCATGAAATCACCGGTGGTATCAGGTGACAGACCAATGGGCGCAAAGGCGATAATGGCAATCACTGTCGCGCCCAGCAAAGGCCACTGATTCTGAACCACCACCTGCCTGATGGCGTCCATTCGGGAAAGCCCTCTGTGCAAACCCACCAGAACCCCTTCGGTGACCACAATAGCATTATCCACCAGCATCCCCAGGGCAATGATCAATGCCCCGAGTGAAATAAGCTGCAAATCGACTCCCAGCAAGTTCATGCCGATGAAAGTGCCCAGAATGGTCAGCAACAGAATACCACCCATTAACAGACCGGAACGCAGACCCATGGCAAACAGCAAGACAACTATGACAATGGCAATAGCTTCAGCCAGACTGATCAGAAAGCCATTTACTGAAGCTCTGACCACTTCAGGCTGGTCATAGACAGTGGTAACATCGATCCCTACAGGCCGGCTTGACTCCAGTTCGGCCAGACGGGCATTAACGGCATCTCCCACATCCACTACGTTCACGCCCTTGGCAAATGAGATGCCCAGAGAAATCGCCTGCTCACCATTACTTCGATAAAGGTTTTGAGGCGTGTCATCAAAGGTAGTGTGAACATCAGCAATATCACCCAGGTAGATCAGTTCAGTGGTGCCGGGTGAACTGACCAGCAATTCTTTCAACTCACTGATGTCCCTGAACTCTCCCGTGGGATGAATACGTACCGAAAAGCCATCAATAAACATCTTTCCGGCATTGGACACAACATTCTGATTTTGGATCAAACTGAAGATATAGGCCGGATCGACACCCAGGGCGGCGGCTTTGGGCTGAGAAATCTCAATAACCACCTGTTCATCGACCGTACCCGCCAGGCTGACTTTCTTGACGCCGTCGACCAGAGAGAGTTCACGTTGAAGAAAGTCGCCATAACTTTCCAGCTCACGATAATTAAAGTCGCGGCCACTGATGTTCAGCATGATGCCAAAGACATCACTGAAGTTATCATTGACACTCGAAGGCAAGACACCCGGAGGCATAGACGACTGGGTATCATTGACCTTACTGCGAAGCTCATCCCATATTTGCGGCTGATCGCTGGCCGTGAACTCATCTTTCAGCTCTATCATGATCTGGGAGAGACCGGCACTGGAGACAGAATCGATATTCTTCACGTATTCCATCTCCAGAATGGCCCGTTCCAAAGGTAAAGTGACCTCTTCTTCAACCTGCTGGGGTGAAGCT
Organism: Endozoicomonas sp. ALD068; assembly: GCF_049310145.1. NCBI lineage: Bacteria > Pseudomonadati > Pseudomonadota > Gammaproteobacteria > Oceanospirillales > Endozoicomonadaceae > Endozoicomonas > Endozoicomonas sp. ALD068. The sequence goes on along the minus strand of NZ_JBLYNU010000004.1, from coordinate 1,429,602 downwards.
CCGGGATACGCCGTGTTGACCATCGCCTGGGGAATCGGAAATTCCGGGAACTCCAACTTGCCCAGACCAAAGAAGGATACCGTACCGCCAATCAGCAGCAGGACCACAAACATCCAGCTGATCACTTTGTTTCGAATCGAATACTCAGCAATATTCATGCTTACAGCCCCCGCTCACGCTGCAGTGGCTTGACAGTCATGCCGGGGCGCAGCCGATTAACACCGGCTGAAACAATGCGCTCACCTTCTTTGAGCCCTGAAGTGACTTCGATACCCGACTGGAGAATGGTACCTGTGGTCACTGCAACCGGATTCACGGTGTTATTATGCTCATCGTATATCCAGACCTGCTCCCTGCCGCTGGTATTGTCTTTCAAAACCGCCGACAGAGGCACAATAAAGTGCTGACCGCCGTTGCTTCCCGGTGAAACTTTTGCCAAATCCATTGTCAGGGTTGCGCCCATGCCGGGATAAACCGTTAAGTCTTCAGGAATAGGCATGGTGAAAACGGCTTCATAGGACTGGGTACCGGGGCTCACTCTGGTGGCGTGCTCTTTGTAACTGACTTTGTATTCCGTACCGGGTCTTCCGGCAAAAGTGACCGTCGGCTGATAGCTGAAATCCACCTCCTCTTCCCGGACATTGGCGACAATACTCTCCGGAACCTGAATACTGACATCCAGGGTATTGCTGCCCTCCAGAATAAGAATGGCCTGCTGCGCCTGAACAAACTGATAATTCTCTACCAGAGTCTGGGCAACCCGACCATCAAACGGCGCCTTGAGTACAGAGTACTTCAATTTATCCCTGGCCAACTCCAGGGCGGCTCTGGCTGACTTGAGTTTGGCGTTGGAGTTATCCAGCTCGGACTGAGAGACCACTTTTTTCTGATAGAGCGATTTAATCCGTTTATTGTCCGTTTCTGCCAGATCAAAATCTGCCTGTCGGGCAGCCAGCTCATTGCGAATATCACGGTCGTCCAGCCTGGCCAGCAACTGCCCTTTCTTAACCTCTTCAGCCTGTTTGACAGGAAACTCCACCAGTTCGCCGGGAATACGGAAAGAAATCTCGGCTTCCTTGCTGGCATAGACCTTGGCCGGAAACTGTCGTAAGTTGCCGGCATTGGAATCTTCCACCTTGAACAGCTTCACTGGACGAGTCACCACTTTCTGTTCTTCCTGTGGCTGCGAGCAACCTGAAAGAACCAGAACCGCAGCGACCAGTGACGTCAGAAGGAATGGCGAGTAACCCAACTTGTTGTTATTGATTGAAGCCTTACCTTTGGGCAGGCTGAACATCGATTTCATAAACTTTCTCCCTCGCGGACACAGGGCATCCCAACCCCGAATATCATTCGCAAAACAGCCTAAAAAATCCCCTGCGTGAGGGGATCAACATAAACAGCAATAAGCAAAGAAAAACACTCTGTGCCAGCTGCACATTTCAGAAATGGCAAATCAAACCGTGTTAAAGTAAGACTTTCAGTAGTCTGCTTCAAGGACTGTATAGCTAGTCACAACGCCCACCAGCTGATTAAGCCGTGATCTGGGAACGACAGAATGAAGATTCCAACCCGCCAGATAACGTTCAATATTTGACAAGTGCAGATCCACTCCGTCGTCTTCTCGAAAGTCTGCATTGAAAACGCCAAAGCCTGACTCCTTAATCTGATAAAGACCGCAGGACAAGCCCCAAAGCCCCATCAACAGCTCAGCAACCAGCGCATCAGAAACGCCTTCATAGCCATTCTCAACAAGCGTCAGCCGAACCAGAGCCCTGAGCTGATTGTCAATATAGTTACCCAACTCATTCATGGCATTGCTGCGATTGGCAGAGGCTCTTTGCCAGATACTCGGGTTCATGGCCAGCTGACTGAGTGAAAAGTGCTCCGGATTATCCTGATTCACTTGCCAGAGGCAGAGACAGATCATGACCATCTTTTCGACTGAAGCCAGATCCGTATCCAGAACACGATGCAGCACCTGAATTTTTTGCCGGGCCAGAAAATAAGCGCACCCCAGAAGCAGATCTTCTTTACTGGAGAAATGAGAATAGATGGCTCCCATGGAGCACTCTGCCGCCTGGGCAACATCGGACATTCGCAGATCGAGGAAACTTTTCTCTTTCATCAGAAGGAGTGTGGCAGCAACGATCTCGGCTTCTCTCTGAATACGTTTCTGCTGTCTGGACATAAGGACGCTAATACTTGGAAATAAAAACGAATAATATTCGTTTTTGCTCAACTGACACAAGTTATTTTTTAGATTGGAAGGAGCCACGATCCGGATTTTTCACATTGCTGAATGGGTTCCCACCAAACGCTCCCGGCAAACTTTGCTGTTTGAGCTGATCCTGCAGTCCGAACTCCGCAAAGTCCGGGAACATATGCGCTAGCCGCTCCCTGACACAGACCTCATTATAGTTAAGAGATAAATATGGCTGATTTAAAAAAACCCGTACAGATTTTAACAATAATAAGCGGTCATTGGTTTTGACCACCAGCTTCAAGCCTTCGTTGTGTACTCTCTGAATAACATTTAAGAACTGCTTGATATGAGTATCATCATCAATAACATCACACTCCATAAAAACAGCCTGATGCTGTGTTTTGGTTAAATCTCTGAGATCGTAATCCGGGCTTACAACATATCTTCCGGGTAAAAAGGGGCTCCCCACCTGGCGGATCTGTTCGGCCGGAATACTGAGTACTCTGACCAATTCGTCTATTGATACTGCGTGTTCAGTGATCACTGCTGCCGCATTGCGGCCGTGATACTGAGCCAGTTGCGATATTGCATCAGCAGCCTGTACTTCAGGGCTGTGCCACCATCGGGAACGGTGACTGTCTCCCTGCAAATCGCTCAGATAAAGAAAATTATGTGCGTAGTCGGTTAAGGGATCGATATTGCAAGGGAATGCAGCTTTGACAGGAATATGATGATTTGAACTGACCATGATGGCCTTATCATAATTCATCACATGTTTCATTGTTTTTGCCAGAAGTTGTTTGCTAAAGCCATCGCTGCGGGCATCATCGATGACCACCAAATCTTTACCGGCAAGCATTTCGTCGATCTTTACATACCATCGCACTATATCAGCCTGTAAGTGCTGATAAAGCTCACCTAACTTATCTGCGTCCAGATACAGGGTGTTGACACCATACTTGGCTGCTTTTTTGGTAACAGCTGCACAAAGATGTGTTTTTCCTATTCCTGGTGATCCGGTCAGGAATAGTCCCATGGACTTTTTACACCGGGCTTCACCCTGATTATTAATCACAGCGTGCGTGAACTTCAGGGCCTTCTCATGCATGAGTTCCTGCTGTGTTGAATAGGGTTTGTATTGATCTATATCAGCATCAAGATTTTCAGTGTGGAGCTCTGACCCGTAATGCACCGGCTTTGGTTCCATAGTCGCAGTGACAGACAAAAGCGGTTGACGGTGCCAGACTTGATCGCACTGGGACAAAAAATATTCCCAGAACTCAGTATTAAAGCGAGCCGCAATAAGGATACCACCAATAGGGTGGTCATAGGGCAGGATATCGCTGGCCCGCTCTGTATAGTTCGTTCTCCCCTCTTTAATGGCAAAAATTGTCTCAGGAGTCTGTGGTTTATTGTAGCCATCAATCAGTATTTTTTTGACCTGATCGTAGGTTTTCGGCTCATCAAATACACCCGGACCAAACCCCAGATAGAGATTCTGTCCGCTGCTGTTTTGCCCGGTGCATACCAGATTGAAACCGACAGAACGACCATTTGCGTGCTTCAAATCGTAGCCCTCTACGCCCTGAATATAGAGGAAATCACCTTTTTTTATCTGCTGTTCTGACTGCTCAGTGCTCCCTGAACCTTTGTAAAACTCAAGATAATTAAACAGATGATGGAGAGGGTTGCTAAAATCGGTCAGTTTTAAAGATTCGCCTTCTTTTGCGAGTTCTTGGAAGGATTCATAAACATGGCTGATGTGACTGAAAAGGTCGCAGGAAATTCTAAACTTTGAGATCGGTGCGCCAAAGATGCGGTCGAATTCGTCTGTGCCAATGATGGTTTCTATGGCCCGATACTGACAGGCCAAAAGGGTCATTGCACAGTCTGCAGTGGTGGGGCCATGAAAAAAAGCATTCAGACACTCACTTGGTTTATGCCCATTATCCCTTGCTACAAAGCTACGCCTGTTCATCGTGTCAAAATATTCCGGTAGTGAGTGCGCCCCGAGGTAGATACTTTTTGTCAGCTTGCGAAGTTCGAGGGCCAGATAATCCTCCCGATAAAAAATACCCAGACGTTTTTCTTCTTCTGCCCAACAATTATCCGCTTGGTGACAAAAGCTTGTCGTGACTGAGCCCCGTTGATCGTATGGTGTGTTAACAAGCTGGAGCCAGTGAATTGTTTTTTCGGCGAACTGCTCAGCAAAGGGTTTAGTACTGAGACTTTTCGGGAAGGCGTTGTAAGGGGGGGTTATCTGGTGTAAAGATTTGATATGATCTCTAAAAACACACTTATCGTGGTATGAGACTTTTTTAAAAATTGAGTCAAAGAGGACAGGAAAGCCTGCGCCAATTCCAACACCATCGTTTCCCCCATTCATTATATTCGACTTCTGCACGCATGAATCCACCTTTTCATTAGGGTCGTCATGAGTGAACTCCGCACCAGAAGATAATACACACCTGGACGTAATAGCTGTCTGTATCGGTTTCCCATTGATATCGATTGGTTTAAAAAGTTTTGAATCATCTTCATAATCTAATGACAAAGATGATACAAGCCTTGAGGGGTTACCCAAAAATGTTTTGGTATTCCCTACTTCAGAAACTCTTTCAGTAGACTCTCCTGCCGGGAATTGGAGATTTGTGCCGGGTTGAAAGCTTGCAGGTTCAGTATACATATTTCTTATCCTCCATTTCTTATGCTTGCTGTTAATACCTTTTTGAAGTCAGCATATTTAGTCAGCACGTTGAATCCTGCCTGAGAGTATTTCAGGTAATCTCAGGAGAGCGTGCTTGTATAAATATGACACTAAAGTCCTAATATCTTTGACAACGAAGAAATGATTTAGTTCATTGCTAAATGGAGGTGTTCGGTTCAGGAGTTTGAACCATGGCCTACAGAATTGCTCACTGACAGCCTGTTACCTGCTCGCCCGGCAGGTCTGCTGGCGCCTTGCTATAAAAATGAAGCTCCCGTTGCGGGAATGGAATGGTGATACCTTCCCGGTCAAACCGGACTTTCACCTCACGGGTGATGTCCCAGTATACATCCCAGTAGTCGTCAGTTTTTACCCAGGGACGAACCACAAAATCCACAGATGACTCGTTGAGAATATTCAGACGAATGATGTGCTCCGGTGTTTTCAGTATTTTCTGGTGGCTGCAGACAATATCTTCAAGAAGGCTTTCAACCTGCTCAACATTGTCTCCATAAGCAACCCCAAAGACCATATCGACCCGGCGGATGCGCTCCGATGTGATGTTCTTAATGGTTTCTCCCCAGATTTTGGCATTGGGTACCATAAAGACCTGATTATCAAAAGTGCGAATTGTGGTGTTGACCAGACTCATTTTGCCCACTTTGCCTGCAACACCTCCGGCCTCAACATAGTCACCCACATCAAAAGGGCGATAGATCAGGATCATCATACCGGAGGCAAAATTGGACAGGGTATCCTGCAGGGCAAAACCGATAACGATACCGGCCACACCCAGACCGGTCAGTACCGGTGTTAAATCCAGTCCCACCTGTGCCAGGGCAAACAGGAGGCCGAAAACCACCACCAGGTTACCGCCAACACTGATAAAGAAATCCTGAACCAATGTACTGAAACGAGCTTTCTTTAGAGTAACGGCCCGGGATATCCCCCGCCGAACCAGACGAGATAGCATTATGGTGACTGCCATCAGAGCGACAAACAGTAAGAGGCGGGAGAGTATGCCGCCCAGATTGGATTTAAACCAATGAATCAAATCACCCCAGAGTCCGGCAATGACCGTGTGCAATGTTTCGATGTTAACGACGGCTTCTGCCAGATTACCGGTAGTTTTGAAAATCAGTTCATTATACTGTTCCACCGGCAGTCCCTGTTCTTGCATCATTATCACGATCTGTTTCAGATTCGCCACGGCACTGCGAACCAGACGGTCCTGAGTGGCAATTTTACTTTCCAAAGAACTTCGGGCATCTGCAGGAAGGGATTTCAGCTCCGTCTGTAACAACTCTTTCTGGCGGTTATTATTACGGAGATAGGTAGCCATAAACTCAGCGTAAAGGGTTATCTCCCGGTCAAGTTGCTGTTGCGCAGCGGCGCTATTGACCTTCCAGCTTTTCAGTAATTTCAGGTTATCCAGCCGTTCATTCAACAGCCAGTTTATGTAGGCGTAGAAGTCGTTGATGTTGAACAACACCAGTAACTGCTCATCGGCACTGGCTTTCTCATATTGTTCAAACAGTTTGCGCAGATCAGTTGAGGCGGGGGTTAGCCGGGCTTCAAAAAAGCGGTTTTCTGCGTTCACCACCTCTTCACCCAGCTTTATGGTCTCTGGGGTATTAATAGCCTGAACCTGGTCAAGGAAATCATTAACCAGACCAGTAGTGGTGCGAATATCGGAAACGACTTGTTGCTGAATTAAATCGCGGGTCATCTCAGAACTGGTATCCTCCCAGTTGGCCTCCATCTGAACCACCCGTTTGCTGGCAGCTTCAATATTGCTGATGACCGAAGCCTGTGAAGCAACAAGCTCGGTTGCTGGCAGGGACTGGCTAGTGGTGTTTTCTGCTAAGGCGCTGAAAGAAAAAAACAGGAATATCCAGATAAGGTTTCTGAACATCGGAAATCTCCGAAAAGAACAAGAGTCTCTGTTCCAGTTTAGGTGGTGATGGGATTCCCTATGTGAAAATTTGGCACCTGAACTTGAATTCCGGTCTTGCCTTATAGTCGTCAGTCGTCGTTTATAAGTATAACCTGATTCACTCCGGTAAACTACTTCATGATTACCCTTATGGAGGCTGTCGCAAAACTCCAACAACTCGTTACCACGCTCTGAGGGTGTCGCGAAACTCTCTCCAGCGTGGGAACGAGTTGACTCCCGTCATTCCCGGCTTCATTCTCGTCATTCCCGGCTTCATTCTCGTCATTCCCGGCTTCATTCTCGTCATTCCCGGCTTCATTCTCGTCATTCCCGGCTTCATTCTCGTCATTCCCGCGAAGGCGGGAATCCACACTGACTCACCACCAGAACCATACTGCCCGGTGCCCCCCTGGCCTTGTCATCCCCGAGAAGGCAGAGATCCACCGTTGGCGCTGGATTCCCGCCTTCGCGGGAATGACGACCTCATAGCATGGGAACGAGCTGTTGGAGTTTTGCGACACCCTCTATGGCAGCAGTTTTTTATAGCGACCAAATTGAAGCAGCGCTGCCACCACCTTGTTATTGAAAGGCTTATTCACATGCATTTGCTGCAGCCTGAAGTGATGGTTTGTTATTGAGTCCTTGTCCAGGCAGCTATCAATATAATCAGCCAGGGCTTGCTCAGAAGGATCAAGCGCTGCGAGCAACGCCTTTTTTTCAATCCCGCCCAGTTTTTCTGCTTTATGTAACAGGCTCATAATGGTGACTGGCCGCAATTGCAAAGGCGATGGCTGGGGGTCTGCCCATACAAAATCCAACGCCTCATTTTCAAATTCAAACTCGTTGGTCTTTATCTTGTCAATATAAGAAACTGCCTCTGCATAGCGACCTTCCCTGACAAAATTGGACAACTTTTTAAGGACTTCAATCCCGGTGCCTTCCCTTTCCATCTGTAGCTTGCAGGAAAAGGCCAGGGCCTTTAAAGCCTCCAGTGGCACTCCCATGTCCTGGGCCACTGGCGTATTTCCATAGGGAAGGAGAGAAAGATGGGGTTGGCCACTTTGCAACAGAGTCGTGGTCAGATTGGCACCTTCACTTAACACCGGGAACCGGGTGCTTTGCACCAGCTTATTGAAACTTTGCTGCGGCAGACTGGGCATAAGACACAGTAACCATTGGCTCCTGCCCGAGGCCATCAAAGAGGCCCGGTCCTGCTGATCCCGAAAGTCAACCAGTGTAAAGCCCGTGGTTCTGGTGATTTCTTTTAACGAACTCATTCCATTTTCATCCATATATTCATCTCCCTCTCTATCCTTATCCCTAAAAGCGCTGACCGTGGTGGTCACCACTACCGGGAGGGCGTCTGCTGCCTGACCCTGATTTATTTTAATAGCACTAAGCCAATTGCTTAGTATCGTTGCTTTATTCTGGCGCAGAACAGTGTGCAAACCATAAACTACTGCAATTTGTATTTTTCCGTTGGCAGATAAATCACAAAGATCATCAATAGCAGAGATTAATGTTGCTCGATGGCTATCGACGGATTCGATGGCTGTTTCCGTTCCCTGTGGTTGCAGATCTTCGCCGGGAATAATGGCGTTTGCCGGTAGATGCAAAGAGACGATATTACAATCAGACACTGCATCCTTGTCGTAAATGGAAGTTGTGGGTGATTTATCGGTGAAAGTGGATTTCGAAACGTTGCAAGGCTGTGACCATAGAGAGTATTCGTTATTTTCATCATTCATTTTAACCGATGTTTTGGTATCCAAATACATCGTTTCATGCTCAATGAAAAAACGATAGGGTTTTAAAGTAATGTAGGATTCTTGTATGCATCCCAATTGCCAGTAAAGCATTTCGGGTCGAAAAAATGAAAGGGTAACGGCTGCATTGATTTTATTCTCGCTTCGAAGATTACAGCTGGAAATGATAACCCTGGTGTCTTTTATATAAATTTCCTGAATGTCCTGATTAATCTTTATTCCTGGCAGCAAGTAAGCCAACATTGATAATGCTATTCGCTGTTTCTTTAAGTATCCTGCCTGTTCTTTATGATTAAATTTTTGTCGTGTAATGAAATCACTGTAATCCGGGGGTGACAATTGCGCATGAATAGTTTTGGCGCCCAGGTCAACAAGGGTTTTAATGAGTCCAACCGATGCCACGGTATCACCCATAGACATGAATTGACTTTTTTTATCTAAATTTTCTTCAATGATACAATGTACATACACCCCTATTTCCTGCAACCCACTTAACAAGGCTTTAACCTGTGGCAAATATTTGTCGGATGATGATCTCTCGGCAAAACTGTTGTCGGGCTGATCCGATAAATTTTCTCCCCTGATATTTTTATTGAAAATTTTATCTTCTTCCTGCTGCAAGGTCTGTTGGAATAGCGTTTTATCGAAATTCTTCACCGGGCAAAACGGCAACTTCACTTTCTCCCGGGCCTCTCTGATCAGTTTTGCACAGATACCATTTTCTTTACTCTGAAATTCAGAGGCATATCCCATTTTCGTCAGTCGATTTATGAAGAACGGCTGCTCGAGAAGATATTTTAGAATTTCATCATGGCCACGTTTTATAGCCAGCTGAGTTAGCGGCTCCAAGTCATTTAAATAAACCTCGTCAGGTGTGAAAGTATCTGGACAGGTTTGAACGAGCCATTTTACACAATCCAAATGCCCACACTTTACCGCATGGCGAAGAAGGCTATTGGGTCGAAAAAAAGTACCCGCGTTTTTTGCACTGCTGATAATAACTTCTGCACACTGCTTATGACCATTTTCCATCGCCAACCCAATAAGGGAATAATTGCCAACAAACAGATTCCGGATACTTTCATACTCAAGCATGGCCATTAGGCCGGCTTTATTGCCGTGTTGCGCTGCCAGATGAACCGGTGTGGCTCCTGATTTGTCTGTTGCCAGCAGTTCTTTTTCCAATAATGACAAGTTGGGGCAATTATCCAGAAAAAATCTCAAAAAATTATTTTGTTCTTCTTTGGCTGCGATATGCAGAGGTCGTTCGCCGTTATTATTTGTTGCCTGCAACAGCTGCTGAACTCTACTAACCAACAGCCGAGATAAGTCATCATGGCCGTGTAGCAGCGCCAGATGCAGGACGGAGTTACCTTCTTCATCTCTAATAGCTAAAGCAAGGGGGTTTTTGCTAATGCATTCTTTTACGCTTTCTGTATCCCCCTGCCTTATCAGGTTTATCAGGACTTGCGGGGAGGAGTTATCCGCAAGATTGCGCTGACGCCATGGTGCCTCCTTCGAAGAGACTTGCAGTTCCGCCATCTCCATCATCACTTGTTGCATCAGCACATTACCAGATGATTCCGGGAGTGCTTTTTTACTTTCGGGTCTGGAGTAAGGATGACCAAGAATGGAGCGAGCCTGGATCAGTCTTACTGTTCTTGTAGCGCGTAAGCTTTCAGATGGCATAAAGCTTTGACTATGCCGTAATGCCACGCTCTGGACAGAAGGTATTCCGGTAGCCGGGGCTGTTACGGGATTGTGCTTTTCAGATGTGTTTTTATCACCACCATTCAGGTTTACTGGATTGGAAGATGCCCCTCCTTTTGGCAGCATTGTTGTTTCCCTCCTGAAAATCTTGCCAGCATCAGCCAGCTTTTTTAATGCACGCTGTCTTTTTTTTGACAACTGATAAATAAGGAAGTTCAGACTCAGGAAACTTTTATTCGATACCAGAACAGCCTCACCAAGTGTATCTTCGTATTGGATGCAGCCCACCGTAACAAGGTTCATTTTATAGATTGAACTAATAGCTGGTACTTTGGTCTAAATAAAAAAGAACAGACTTTAATCATTACAAGCTGAATAAACGTTTTTAATCTAATTGCATAAGTACCTGGCCAGTTGGTTTCGCATATTCTGGCGAGTGGATTTTTTCATCCTTCAAGGCGCAACGACGGGCGCGTAGCCATAGCTACGCAACCAAAGTTGGAACGCAGAAGGGTGGAAAAAGCCGCCGTCCAGAATATGCGAAACCAACTGGTTAGGTACTTATTCATAGACAAGGAGAAAAGTCATGATTAACAGTATGAACACTCTCAAATCTCTCGTTCCGACGACAATACAGGGAAACACTAGAGAAACTCCCGCTGGTAAACCTGATGATGTTTCGCAAAAACATGACATCACTCCTCATTTAAAAACCGACGGCAACGAAATTCAACAACAGACCGTCAATCTTTCAAGCCGAACGGTTGCTGATTTGAATTCAGACTTAAACGACTCTGACATCAGCCCGCCGCCCCTTCCACAAGAGGAAATCGCAAAATTAGCAAGCAAAACTGAGACAGGACAAAAAACGGCAAAAAAACGTCGTTTACTTGAAGTAGATGAGTATTTTGTGGCAATTTTTCATTCCCTGGCGGAGCGACCCACGAATGCTCCTTCCAAACAGTACACGGGCAGTTCCGAGCGTAAGAATTGGGAGCATATGAATAATAACCCCCGGGGCAACTACTATGCGAGCTATGCCAATGTACCGCTTGGGAATGAACCGGAAACTGTCCAGATTGGCAACCAGCAACTGATTACGCTGGATACTTCGCAATCATTTGTTGATAAGGCTCTGGAGGCAAAGAGGGAAGATCTGGAATACTATAACTTCAGCTTTCTGGTTGATTTTTTAAACGAAAACAGCTCAATCAAATACATTGTTGATATTGGCTGTGATAACGGAAAAATATCCCTGTTAATGCAAAACTATCTCAATGAAAAGGGAATTCAAATTAAAGTGATTCCTGTTGATATTGCCAATACCTATGACAATGTATATTGCGACGACAAGCCACTGCCCATTAACATTATCCCGGCTCAGGAAATTGTTGGCGCTACACCGGCAACTACTTTGTTTACCGCAATACACCCTTTTACTGGCTTCGTGGATGAAGTAAAAGAACTGAGCAGGGAGGTTACACAGGGGAAAACCGACTATTACATCACTACACTCATAAAAAACAATCCTGGCTGTTTTGTCCTGGCCACCGAAGACCCTAATTCATCCTCCCCCCAGCGTTATATTCCCCCGGAACTGGTGTACACCAAGCATTATCACGCCTACGCGAATAGCTTTTGGATAAAGTGGCTGGAGGATGATGACAGGGTGCCTTTTTACCAGGAAAAAGCTGAAGAAATGAACTCAGAAAACGGTAATATTCACCGGTTAAACCAATTACTGGCGAAACTTCCCGAACAGCGGGATGGTTATCTGGCTTCGATCTCCCAAATTACAGATCGAATAAAAAGTTACATACTCAAAGAGCCAGAGAAATTCTGGCCAGATAATATCTTCAACTTGCATATTAATGACACATTATTCATGGCAACTAACAAATCTTCCGAATGTATCACATTCGAAAGCATCGAAGATGAGATAAAAAGAAATAGATTGGAGATGCATTGCTGGCATGTCTATCGCCAGGATATCAATGCCTCAGAAGTTTCCGGCCAGGCAGGGAAAGAGCCCTAACTTTCAGATTGAAGCTACAATGCAGCCCGATTTTGTTGAAAGCATAAATTGAGATTAAGCTCTGTTGTTGGCGATGACTCTCTGTCAGATAGTCTACCCTTTATCCGGCATCGCATTCGTTAGGGCTGATCCATATCTGGACAACGAAAGTAATGGAACAGTTGGTATTACGGAGAGCCCATCGGCAATAATTTTTATGTTCTGTCATAGTTACTTATCAATGGCTTCCTGACCGGTATTGTGAAAGACAGATATTGGGGTGACATGAACAAAATACATTGCACACTGGCTATTTGCAGGCTGCTCTTATTCTGTCTTATGATGCAGGCGACAATACAGCAGGCAATGGCTGTGGGTAGTCTCAGTGAGCCCATTTCACTGAGTTCGCTGCTACCCTTGATGGCCACTGTTTACCGGAATATTCCCGAAGCAAAGAACCTGTTGCCAGAACAGAATCCGTCTTATCTGAACAACGTCGTAAAATACATTGATCCAACTGAACATTGTCACCGACCCTGGTTTTTTGCGAGCAATGGCCATGACAGATCGGATAACAATGACCTTGACCCGGTAAAAAAACCGTTAACCCGCCTCCTCCCTGCTCCCTTCCCCCTGTCAATCCGTTACGCTGAGCCCGGCATTTCGGTTTTATTTCAGGATTCAATCTGGCTAAGGCTTAATCAGGAAGAATCGCTGGCTCTTGTGCCTGCGGAGTTTCCTGCCGTGGCGAAAGTCAGCGATATGGCCGATGAAAACTGGCCGCAACTCATTGCCGTTGAGTCTGTTTACAGTGATACCGGCGGTGTCAGATCTGTCTTCAGGTGGGCTAATCAATGGCTGCTGAACTCGTTATCTGATGACCCTTTATTAAGATTTATCGCACTCATTCACGGGGTAGCCTTTCATGTGCAGGACAGTCATGGACAAGTGTCATACATCATCCAACAAAACGGCAAGCTGTTATTCATCAGCAGGCTCGAAGCCTGCCTAAGGTTCAGTCAGTATGGCCAAAGTTTTCTTGAGTCGCTGTATCCGGAGATTTTCGGCCCGTCGCTGCCAGCGGGTGGTGGCTGGCATGAATGGAGCCGCTTCATTCGCAAGCAGCCTTTTCATCCCCATGAGAGGCCTGAACAGGATGCCAATATCCGTTCTGGTGCTCAAAGGCCCTTAAATCCTGCAGGTGGAAATAATGAAAGAAACGATGGATCAACGGGTTCTGACACTCACGCAATGGGTCACTCAGAACGCAGCTCAGAACAAACCCCGGAGCCCTGCACAGCATCTACCGTAAGGAATGGAAGGCAAGAGCAGATAAACCAGCAACGCCAGTATTGTCATATTTGCACCGAGCCCATTACCAGAGGTCCCTCAGACTGTGAACACAGCTGCCCAACGGCCTTCATGAAGAACCAAAAAGTGGCGAAAAAGCGCCGTTTACAAGAAGTAAAAGAGCATTCTGAACCCACCATACCAGCTAAGAAGCCCCGCACTTTTGCGACAGCCTCACGTAGCCAGTCATGTAGCCAGTCACTTAGCCAATCACTTAGCCAAAGTCTCGCTGAGACCAGTGAACACATTGAACAAGATAAACATATCCCACAGCAGATCACTCCCTCCACGCCATACCCTGATACTTCCGGTTACAGACGCGTATATACCTTGATGGATAATGATATCCAGCGCAATTATCGCGCGAGACATGCCAATGTACCGGTGACGGTTGAACCGGAAACTGTCCGGATTGGCAACCAGAATCTGATGACGCTGGATACTTCGCAGCCCTTTGTTGACAAAGCCCTGGAGTCACACAGGAGCAATTGGGAAGAGTTTAACTTCGACTACCTGATTGACTTTTTACGTAAAAACAACACCATCGAATACATTGTTGATATTGGCTGTGGTGGCGGACAAACATCCATGTTAGTACAAAACGTTCTCAACGAAGAGAAGTTCAAGATCAAAGTAATTCCCGTAGACGTTTACAATTATTACGACGATGAAGCTGTCAAGTCACTGCCCATCAACATAATAGCGGCCCAGGAAATTGTTGGCGCTACACCGGCAAACACTCTGTTTATCGCCATACACCCTTTTACCGGCCTCTACACTGAATCAAGAGAGCTAAGCAGGGACATTACACAGGGGAAAACTGACTATTACATCACCACACTCATAAAAAACAATCCCGGCTGTTTTGTCCTGGCCACCGAAGACCGCTGTGCCTCCTCACCGCAGCGTTATATTCCCCCGGAACTGGTGTACACCAAACATTATCAGGCATTCGTATACAGGATTCCGTTGGAGACCGATGAGGCCAGGACCTTTCGTCAGGCGAAAGCTGCGGAAATGAATTCAGAAAACGGTGATATCTACCGGCTAAACCAGTTACTGGCAAAACTGCCTGAACAGCGCCAGAGTTATCTGGCTTCGATCGACAAAATTACAGGTCGGGAACAACAGCGAATACTCAGAACGCCTTCTAAATTCTGGCCGGATGCCATCTTCAAGTTGCATCTTAATGGCAACCTGTTTAAAGAAGTTGGCAGAACTCTCAGAAGTATCAAACGTGAAGTAAAAAATAATAAATTGGAGATGCTTTGCTGGCATGTTTATCGCCAGGATATCAATACCTCAGAAGTTGCCAGCCAGGCTGTTAAAGAACCCTCTTGCTCAAATTGAAGCTACCAGACAGGTTCGGATGTATAGCTCTCAGAAACCCTGTGAATGCAGCCCCTACAGAAGAAGATTCGGTTTATGGATTGAACCAAAAACTTGTACCTTGGTCTAAATAGATAAGCACTGATCATTATCGGATCAAGCTGAATAAACGTTTTTAATCTTTTTGCATACTCATCGACAAGGAGAACAGTCATGATCAGAGGTATGGACACTTTCAACTCTGTCGTTCCGACGACAATACAGGGCAATACTGAAGAAACTCCCCCTGGTAAACCTGATGATGTTACGCAAAAACATGACATCACCCCTTATCTGAAAACCGACAGCAAAGAAATTCAACAACAGACCGTCGATCTTTCAAGCCGAACGGTTACTGAGTTGAAGACGCCTTCCAGACCTTATTACGGTTCATCCAGATCGATTAATGTCATTATGGATAATAATGCCATTGGCAATTACTTTGCTACCTATGCCCATCTATCGGATAAGGATAAACCGGAAACGGTCCGAATTGGTGGTCAGGAACTGATGACACTGGATCCTTCGCAATCATTTATTGATCCTGATCTGGCGGAGAAAAAAAGCTTTTTGGATTCATTTAACTTCAACTTCCTGGTTGATTTTTTGAAAAAAAACGACAAAATTGAATACATTGTTGATATTGGCTGTGGTGACGGAAAGATATCCCTGTTAATGCAAAATCACCTCAGGGCGCTTGGATCGAAGATCAAAGTCGTTCCTGTGGATGTCAACAATTCTCACACTGAATATAACGACAACAAACCAATCCCCTTCAACTTAATTCCGGCCCAGGAAATTGCTGGTGCTTCACCGGCAACTACCTTGTTTACCGCCATACACCCTTTTACCGAGCTGGGGTCTACAGCAAACAGACTGAGCAGGGAGATTACACAGGGAAAAACTGAGTATTACATCACCACAGTGATAAAAAATAATCCCGGCTGTTTTGTCCTGGCCACCGAAGATCTGCACACATCCTCCCCTCAGCGTTATATTCCTCCGGAATTGGTGTACACAAAACATTACCATGCCTACCCGATTTGCTTTGGCATGGTCTGTTCTGAGCCAATGTCTGTTCGTCAGGAAAAAGCCGCAAAAATTAATTCAGAAAACGGTGATGTTAGCCAGTTAAACCAGTTGCTGGCAAAACTTCCCGAACAGCGGGATAGTTATCTGGCTTCAATCTCCAAGATTACAGATAATATAAAAGAGCACATACTCGAAGAGCCAGAGGAATTCTGGCCAGATAACATCTTCAAGTTGCATATTGAAGATACATTATTTAAGGCAGCTATCGAACCTTTCGAAAGCATCCAATATGAACTCACCAGAAATGGATTGGAGATGCGTTGCTGGCATGTCTATCGTCAGGATATCAATGCCTCAGAAGTTTCCGGCCAGGCTGTTAAAGAACCCCCTTTTTCAAATTGAAGCTACCAGGCAGGTTCGGATGTATAGCTCTCAGAAATCCTATGGATGCTGGCCCCCTAGAATAGGGTTCGGTTTTGGATTGAACCATTAACTTGTTCATTGGTCCAAATAGATAAGCACTGATCATTATCGGATCAAGCTGAATAAACGTTTTTAATCTTTTGCATACTTATCGACAAGGAGAACAGTCATGATCAGAGGTATGGACACTTTCAACTCTCTCGTTCCGACGGCAAAACAGGGCAATACGAAAGAAACTCGTCCTGGTAAACCTGATGATGTTGCTCAAAAACATGACATTACCCCTCATCTGAAAACCGACGGTAACGAAATTCAACAGCAGACTGTCGATTTTTCAAGCCGAGCCGTTACTGATTTGAATTCAGGTATAAACAACTCTGACACCAGCCCATTGCCCAAACCGCGCGAGGCAGATGCAAAAGTAGCCAGCAAAACTGAGACAGAGCCAAAAGTGGCGAACAAACGCAGTGCACAAGAAGTCAATGAACGTTTTGATCCCAACGTACCAAAGAAGCGCAAAACTTTTAAGATGACCTTGCACAACCAGAGCGTCCCTGAGACCAGTGAACACATTGGACAAGATAAACGTCCCACACAGCAGAACACTCCCTTAACGCCATACCCTGATACTTCCGGTTACAGACGCGTATTTGCCTTGATGGATAATAATACCCGACACAATTACTGTGCGAGACATGCCAATGTAACGGCTGAGGTTGAGCCGGAAACTGTCCGGATTGGCAACCAGAATCTGATGACCCTGGATACTTCACAATCATTTGTTGATCCAGACCTGGAGTCAGACAGGAGCAATTGGGAGGAGTTTAACCTCAGCTACCTGCTCGATTTTTTGGATAAAAACAAAACCATCGAATACATTGTTGATATTGGCTGTGGTAGCGGAGGAATATCCCTGTTACTGCAGAACGTTCTCAACGAAAAGAATTTCAAGATCAAAGTAATCCCTGTAGATGTTTACAATTATCACGACGATGAAGCTATCAAGTCACTGCCCATCAACATAATAGCGGCCCAGGAAATTGTTGGCGCTACACCGGTAAACACTTTGTTTATCGCCATACACCCTTTTACCGGCCTCGACTATGAAGTAATAAAGCTAAGCAGGGACATTACACAGGGGAAAACTGACTATTACATCACCACACTCATAAAAAACAATCCCGGCTGTTTTGTCCTGGCCACCGAAGACCGCTGTGCCTCCTCTCCACAGCGTTATATTCCCCCGGAACTCGTGTACACCAAACATTACCAGGCATTCGTATACAGGATTCCGTCGGAGACCGATGAGGCAAAGGCCCTTCGTCAGGAGAAAGCTGCGGAAATGAATTCAGAAAATGGTGCTATTTACCGGTTAAACCAGTTGCTGGCAAAACTGCCTGAACAGCGGGATAGTTATCTGGCTTCGATCAATAAAATTACCAGCTGTCAACAGCAGCAAATACTCAGAAAGCCTTCTGAATTCTGGCCAGATGTCATCTTTGAGTTGCATATTAATAATGACTTATTAACGGAAGTTGGCAGAACTTTTGAAAGTATCAAACGTGAAGTAGAAAATAATCAATTGGAGATGCTTTGCTGGCATGTCTATCGTCAGGCTATCAATCCCTCAGAAGTGGCAAGCCAGTAGGCGAAAAAAGCCCGATTTTTAAATTGAAGGCCCCAAACGGCACAGTTATCCCTGAAGAGCCTGAGTTGAACTAAGCGGTGATATTTTGGTCTAAACAAACAATTACAAATTTTAACCCATTCAAGGTGAATAAAGTTATTGATCTTGTTGCATAGACGTGGAGACTAGTCATGATTCGTAGTACGGGCACAGCCAATTCTCCCATTCAGACGGCAAAACAGGGCAGTACAGAAAAAAAAACCTCTGGCAAACCTGATGATATTGCGCAAAAAAATAACATCACCCCGAAAACCGACGGCAACGGAATTCAACAACGACAAACCATAAGTCTTTCGAGCCGAGTGATTACTGATTTAAATTCGGACTCAAACAACCCTGAAATCAGTCCATCACCCTCCTCTCTGCAAGAGACTGTCGAAAAAGTAGCAAGCAACGCTGTGACAAAGCAAAAAGTGGGTAAAAATCGTCGTTTACAAGAAGTAGATGGGTATTTTGAGCCACTTTTTAACGCCATATCAGCGAAGCGACCCACTTTAGCGACAGCTTGGCATTGCCAGAGCGTCCCTGAGGCCAGTGGACCTATTGGACAAGACAGACGTGCCACACAGCAGATCGCTCCCTCCAGACCATACCCTGGTCATTCCAGTTACGAGTCTGCCTTTATGGATAACAGTCCCCGCAGCAATTTCTCTGCAACCTATGCCAATGTACCCGTTACGGTTAATCCGGAAACTGTCCAGATTGGCAACCAGCGGCTGATTACGCTGGATAGGTCGCAAGCATTTGTTGATCCAACCCTGGTGGAAGACAGAATTGATTCGGAACTTTATAACTTCAGTTTTCTGGCTGATTTTTTACGCCAAAACAACACCATCGAATACATTGTCGATATTGGCTGTGGTAATGCAGAAGCATCCCTGTCAATGCAAAACTATCTCAACGAAAAGACATTACCAATCAAAGTGATTCCTGTGGATGTCAGCAATGCTTATGCCGGTAAATCTGACGTCGCCACGACACTGCCCATCAACCTGATACCGGCCCAGGAAATTGCTGGCTCTGCACCGGCAACCACTTTGTTCACCGCTATTCACCCTTATACCGACACAGGCTCAGTAGCAAGACGACTGAGCAGGGAGATTGCACAGGGGATGACTGACTACTACCTCACCACGCTGATAAAAAACAATCCCGGCTGTTTTGTCCTGGCAACCGAAGATCCCTACCTCTCCTCGCCCCAGCGTTATATTCCTCCTGAGCTGGTTTACACCAAACATTATCAGGCATTCGCGAATGACATGAAGCTGGATGATTATGAAACAAACCCCAACCAAGAGGCAAAAGCCATGAGAATGAATGCAGAAAAAGGTGATATTCACCGGTTAAACCATTTGCTGGCAAAACTTCCTGAAGAGCGGGCCCATTACCTGGCCTCGATCCCTGCAATTAAAGAAAAATTACAAGTGGAATTGCCCGGAAAACCTGAGCGAGCCAGGCCAGACAAGATCTTCAAGTTGTATCTTGACAAGATGGCATCTACCAAGGGTTTCAGGTTATACCGTGATATTAAATATGACCTGGTAAAAAATGGATTGGAGATGCGTTGCTGGCATGTCTATCGTCAGGATATCAATGCCTCAGAGGTTTCCAGCCAGGCTGCTAAAGAGCCGTATTTTTCAAATGGAAACTACCAGACAAACTACCAGACAGTCCGCTTTATGAATGGAACTCAGTATTAATATTTTGGTCTGAAGAGAAAACGCAAAACTTTTATCAGTTCAAACTGAATAAGGATTTTTGATCTTATTGCTTATTAATCAACATGGAGAACCATAGTGATTAGAGATATGGAGACTTCTCATTTAAACGTCAAGACGACAGAACAGCTCAGTACTGAAAAAACTCCCCCTGACAAACCTGTTTATTGCAGGCAAAAACAAGAGGTCAACCCTTTTCTGAAAACCGATGGCAACGAAATCCACGAGCAACAAGTCTTCAGTCTTTCCTGCCGTAACGTTGCTGATTTGAAGACTCCTTCCAGGCCATATCCCGGTACTTCCAGATGTACATCAGTCTATATGGATAATAATCCCCGGGGGAACTACTCGGCTACCTATGCCAATCTACCGGAAACAGTTACACCGGAAACAGTCCGGATTGGTAATCAGCAACTGATCACGCTGGATACTTCGCAACCATTTGTTGATTCGGATCTGGCGGCAGAAAGGCGCTTTTTGGGATTGTATCACTTCGACTTTCTGGTTAATTTTTTATACCAAAACAACCAAATTGAATACATTGTTGATATTGGCTGTCACCGCGGAACAATATCCTTGTTAATGCAAAACTATCTCAATGAAAAGGGATTGCGGATCAAAGTAATTCCTGTGGACGTCCGTAATGATTATGCCAATGAAGCTGACGGTGCCAGGGCACTGCCCATCAACCTGATCCCGGCCCAGGAAATTGCCAATGCTTCACCCGCAACCACTTTGTTTACTGCCACACACCCTTATACCGGCTCAGGCTCAGGAGCAAGAAGACTGAATAAGGAAATTAGAAAGGGGATCGCTGACTTTTATCTCACCACACTGATAAAAAATAATCCCGGCTGTTTTGTCCTGATCACCGAAGATCCTTATGTATCCTCACCACAGCATTATATTCCCCCGGAACTGGTGTATAGCAAGCATTACTATGCATACCCGAACTTCCTTGTTCCAGCGGCTTGTGAGACAGAGAAAGCCATTCGTCAGGCAAAAGCTGCAGAAATGAATGCGCAAAGCAGTGATATTCACCGGTTAAACCAGTTGCTGGCCAAACTTCCTGAAATGCGGAACAGCTATCAAGCTGAGATTTCTGCATTGAAAGATCAATTACAGCCGGAAATAGTCAAAAAGCCCGATCGATTTTGGCCAGATGAGATCTTCAGGTTATATCTTGATAAAAGGTCCTTTACCGAAGGTATCAGGCCTTATGATGATATCCAATATGACGTAAAAAGAAAGGCATTGGAGCTGCGTTGCTGGCACGTCTTTCGTCAGGATATAAATACCTCAGAAGCCTGTGGATACAGCCCCCCAGAACAAAGTTCGGTTTATGGATTGAACTAATAACTTGTACCTTGGTCTAAATCTATAAGCACTGACCATTAATGAATAAACGTTTTTAAACTTTTTGCGTGCTCATCGACAAGGAGAACAGTCATGATTAGAGGTATAGAAAACTCTGTCGTTCCGACGACATTACCGGGCAATACTAAAGAAACTCGCCCTGATAAACCTGATGATGTTGTACAAAAACATGACATCCCCCCTCATCTGAAAACCGACGGCAACGAAATTCAACAACAGAGCCTTGATCTTTCAAGCCGAACCGTTACTGATTTGAATGCAGATATAAAAAGCCCATTACCCAATGCGCGCGAGGCAGACGCAAAAGTAACCAGCAAAACTCAGACAAGGCAAAAACTGGCAAACAAACACAGTTCACAAGTATTAAAGCAATGTTTTGATCCCAGCGAATCACAAAAACGCAAGACTTCTGAGACAGCCTCGCACAGCCAAAGTGCCCCTGAGGCCAGTGAACACGTTGGACAAGATGAACGTCCCTTAGAACTGAACACTCCTCGCAAACCCTACCCAGGTAGTTCCAGGCGTCGACGTGAAGCCCATATGGATAATAACCCCTGGGGCAACTACTATGCGACCTATGCCAATGTACCGCGTACGTTTAGACCGGAAACTGTCCAGATTGGCAACCAGAAACTGATAACGCTGGATACATCACAATCATTTATTGATCCGGATCTGGAAGGAGACAGGAAAGATTTGGAACACCATAACTTCAGGTACCTGGTTGATTTTTTGAACAAAAACAACGAAATCAAATACATTGTTGATATTGGCTGTGGTGACGGAAAAAAATCCCTGTTAATGCAAAATTATCTCAAAGAAGAGGGAGTTCAGATTAAAGTGATTCCTGTTGATATTGCCAATGCTTATGACAATGTATATAACCACAACAAGCCACTGCCCATCAACATTATCCCGGCTCAGGAAATTGCTGGCGCTACACCAGCAACCACTTTGTTTACCGCCATACGCCCTTTTACCGAAGAGGACCGGGAAGCAGAGCAACTGACCAGGGAAATTGCACAGGGAAAAACCGATTATTACCTAACCACACTCCTGAAAAACAATCCCGGCTGTTTTGTACTGACCACCGAAGATCCGTACGCATCTTCACCCCAGCGTTATATTCCCCCGGAAATGGTGTACACCAGACATTACCATGCATTCGCAAATGCCTTTTCGCCGCACAATTATGAGACATTGTCTGATCGTCAAGCAAAGGCTGCGGAGATAAATGCAGAAAACGGTGATATTTACCGTTTAAACCAGTTGCTGGCAAAATTTCCTACTAGAAATCGGGATATTTATTTGTACTCGATCCCTCTAATCAGGATAAGGTTGCAAAAGGACTTACCCGGAGAACCTGAGCAACTTTCGCCAGAGAAAATCTTCAATTCGTATCTTGATCAGATGAGACTTTTCGAGCCTGTAAAACCATTTCTTAGAATTAAATATGACTTAGCAGTAAAGAATTTAGAGATGCGTTGCTGGCATGTTTATCGTCAGGATATTACTACCTCAGAAGTTACCGAGCAAGGCACTAAAGAGCCCTGATTTTTTAAATTGAAACTAATAGACAGCCCGGTTTATGAATGGAACTCTCTATTGATATTCTGGTCTAAAAAGTAAGGACAACCTTTAAACCAGTTCATTCTGAGTAAGCGTTTGTAGTCTTATTACATGCTCATCGACTAGGAGTATAGTCATGATTAGAAGTATGGACACTGCCAATTTCCAGGCTCCGACAACAGAACAGGGAATTACAAGAGAAACTCCCCCTGACAAAACTGATCATGTCAGGCAAAAACGTGACATCGAGCCTCAATTAAAAACCGACGTCGATGGAATTCAGGAACAACAGGCCGCCAGTCTTTCAAGCCGTACCATTACTGGTTTAAACCCTCATTCTGCGCCGTACCCTGAAACTCGCTCCTATGCTTGTACCCTTATGGATAATAATCCCCGGCGCAATTGCTGTGCGAGACATGCCAATGTATCGGGTACGGCTGAACCGAAAACTGCCCAGATCGGCAACCAGAAGCTGATAACACTGGATACTTCGCAATCATTTGTTAATTCAACCCAGGAGGCAGACAGGGAGTATTTGGAACTCTTTAACTTCAGCTTCCTGGTTGATTTTTTGGACAAAAACAGCGGAATCAAATACATCGTTGATATTGGCTGCGGTAACGCAAAAATATCTCTGTTAATGCAAAACTATCTCAATGAGCTGGAACGTCAGATTAAAGTGATTCCTGTGGATATCGCAAATTTTTACAGTCGTTCCTATGCAGTTTTCTTCAACAAGCCACTGCCTATCAACATAATCCCGGCCCAGGAAATTGCTGGCGCTACACCGGCAACCACTTTGTTTACCGTTTTACATCCTTTTACCGGCACGCCTTCAGAAGAAGAAAAACTCTCCGGGGAGATTGTACGGGGGGAAACTGACTATTACATCACCACACTCATAAAAAACAATCCCGGTTGTTATGTCCTGGCCACCGAAGATCCCTATGCATCCTCACCCCAGCTTTATATTCCCCCGGAACTGGTGTACACCAAACATTACCATGCATTACCGAATTGCGTTTCGTCGGAAGATATTGAGACAAAATCCCTTCAAGAGGCAAAAGCTGCAGAGATGAATGCAGAAAATGGTGATATTGACCGGTTAAACCAGTTTCTGGCAAAACTTCCTGAGCAACGGAGTCATTATCTCGCTATGACTTCTGCAATTACAGAGAGATTACAACGGCAAATGGACTTAAAACCCAGGCTATTCACGCCGGATTACATTTTTAATGCTTATCTCTGGGGAAAAAGGCTAGACAATAAGGCAATCAGGTCTCGCGCTCATATCAAATCTGTCCTGGAAAATTATGGACTGGAGCTGCGTTGCTGGCATGTTTATCGTCAGGACATCAGTGCCTCAGAAGTGACCAGCGAAACTGCGAAAGAGCCCTATTCTTCAAATTGAAGCTGCCAGACACCCTCTCCAGCCTGGGAACGAGCCGTCAACAACGCCCGGTTTATGGATTGAACTAATAACTAGTACTTTGGTCTAAATATGTAAGCACAGACTAAAACCGGCTCAAGCTGAATAAAATGTTTGATCTTATTGATGACTCATCGACAAGGAGAAATGTCATGATTAGAAGTATGGACACTGCCAATATACAGGCTCCGACGACACAACAGGAATTTACCAGAGAAACTCCCCCTGACAAACCTGATCATGTCAGGCAAAAACATAACATCGCCCCACAATTGCAAACCGACGGCGATGGAATTCAGGAACAACAGGCCGCCAGTCTTTCAAGCCGTACCATTACTGGCTTGAACCCTCATTCTGCGTCGTCACCTGAAACTTACTGGGAATGTGAGCATATGGATAATAATCCCCGGCGTTATTGCTGTGCGAGCTATGCCAATGTACCCGGTACGTCTGAACCGAAAACTGTCCAGATCGGCAACCAGAAACTGATGACACTGGATACTTCGCAATCATTTGTTAATCAGGCCCTGGAGGCAAACAGGAGTCATTTGGAACTCTATAACTTCAGCTTTCTGGCTGATTTTTTAAGCAAAAACAGCGAAATCAAATACATTGTTGATGTTGGCTGTGGTTTTGGAAAAATATCCCTGTTAATGCAAAACTATCTCAAAGAGCTGAACCCCCAGATCAAAGTAATTCCTGTAGATATCGGAAATGCTTATGCTATGCGGGATGGAACTTACTGTGACGACCCGCTGCCCATCAACATAATCCCGGCTCAGGAAATTGCTGGCGCTAATCCTGCGACCACTTTGTTTACCGCTATACACCCTTATACCGGCTTGCCTTCGGAAGAAGTACAACTTTGTAAAGAGATTGCACAGGGGAAAACTGATTTTTATCTCACCACACTCATAAAAAACAATCCTGGTTGTTTTGTCCTGATCACCGAAGACCCGCACGCATCCTCACCCCAGCAATATATTCCCCCGGAACTGGTGTACACCAAACATTACCACGCGCTCGCTCAAAGCATTACGCTGGAGGAGCGTGAGACAGAACCCCGTCGCCAGGCAATAGCCGCAGAAATGAACGCAGAAAACGGTGATATCTACCGGTTAAACCAGTTGCTGGCAACACTTCCTTCGCAGCAGGGTATTTATCTGTTTTTTACCTCCATAAATACAGAAAGGCTTGAACGGGAAATATCCTTAGCACCCTGGCAATACTCGCCGGATTATATCTTCCATTCGGCTCTTGAACCCATGTCACAGGACGTGGGGATTAGATCCTACGAAAACATCAAATCTGAGGTCGCAATACATAACCTGGGGCTGTTTTGCTGGCATGTCTATCGCAAGGATGTCAGTGCCTCATAAACTTCCAGCCAGGCGGCTAAATCAAATTGAAGCTACCGGAGGGCTGTCGACCGGACAGCCCGGTTTTGTGGTGGGGATACACAGGCCGGGCTGTTCTAGAAACAGTTTGTAGGTCTCGGCAGACCTGCAATTCTGGCAGCCAGTTTGGCGGGACTGCCGGGAAACAGCTTCATCAGATAGAGACTGTTCCCCTTCTCTTTTCCCAGCTGGTTGGCAACATACTTAACAAAAGGTCTTTGACTGGGAGCGTGTTCAAATTGCTGATAATACTCTCTGAGCAGATTAAGGACTTCCCAGTGCTCATCGGTCAGAATAATATGGTCTTCAGCCGCTAACTGACCCGCTACCTCTGGATTCCAGTCACTGAGGTTGACCAGATAACCGTCTTTATCAAGCTTCAAATCCGACATATTCTAAAACCAGCTCACCACCTTGTCGTTGGCCTCCGTCAGCTCAACAAATCCCTGATGGTCCACCATACCAATATCCAGATCGTCTCTGTTTGTGATTCCCCGGGCCAGTACATCCGCCTCCAGCACATAGACGGTTACATGCCTGAGAAGATCTGATAACACATCACTGGCTTCGTACAAAGCGTAAACGCCCTCTTCCAGAAGCAGAACACTGTCACCGGCATTAAGGGCTCTCAGGCAGAGCTCCAGGGGTTGTCCGGTTTTATTGACCGTATGCAGAGTAGCCATCAGAAACTCAATACCTTATCTTGCTGTGCCAGGAAAGAGGCCACCGCGTCCCCTTCCAGAAGTGTGTACAGGGGTAATAACTGCTCTGGATCAAGGTGACGCTCTGTCAGCGATTCTCCATCCACATAAACTGTTTCAATGCCATAGAGCTCCAGGGATTGAAAAAGGGCTGAAAGTTTTTTCCTTTGCAGCTGTCCGGGAGACTGCCCATCCAGGATCTGATAAACACCATCCCCCATCAGCAACAGACGGGTTGGGATCTCATAGGATGCAGAAACCAGCACAGCGTCCAGGGCTTCTTTGGCAAATTGACCACGGTAAGGGGCCTGAGTCGATATAATACAAATGGATTGACTCATGCTTAGTCTCCAAAAGTAACCAGACGATCGGCCACAATCGTCGCTTCAATTAACTGACCCAGTCCCGAGAGATCGTACTCATCTCTGAGATTGCTTCCCGACAGTTCGTACCTTTCGGCTTCTTCAGTATTCACCACACCTCTGCGCAAAGCCGCTGCGACGCAGACAACGGCATCAATACCCTGCTCTGTTATCAGCTTTTGCCATTGCTCTGGCAGATTCACCTCATCCTGTGGTGGAGAAACCAGGCTGGAAGCATTGTGCACACCCTCCTGATAAAAAAAGACCCGAATAATCTCATGGCCACAAGCCAGCAGGGCCCTGGCAAAAGAAAGCGCTGTCAGTGAAGACTGCCCGGTGCCGGAAGCACCATATACAGCCAGTGCGTATTTCATTCAAAGACTCCCTTCGACAAAAAAATACCCCGGGGATACCGGGGTATTTATATGGGCCATCGAATACTTAGTCGTCAGACATGCCCAGCAGAGAAAGCAGAGCCGTAAACAGATTGTAGATATTCAGATACAAAGAGACGGTAGCGCGGATATAGTTAGTTTCGCCGCCGTGGATGATACGGCTGGTATCAAACAGGATAAAACCGGACATCAGCAATACAATGGCAGCAGACAGTGCCATAGATGCCGCCGGGATCTGGAAGAAGATCAGAGCGATACTGGCGATTACGGCCACAATCAGGCCAACCATAAGGAAACCACCCATAAATGAGAAGTCTTTACGGGTAACCAGCACATAGGCTGACAGGGCAAAGAATACGACGGCTGTTCCACCCAGAGCCTGCATCACTAAAGAAGGACCATTAGGCAGAGCCAGGTAGAAGTTCAGCATTGGGCCAAGGGCTGCGCCCAGAACACCGGTGAAAGCAAAAACAGCCACCAGACCTTTGCCTGAGTCAGCGGTTTTATTGACAACGAAAATCAGACCAAAACCTACCAGGCTGAGCACCAGGGCAGTGATACGGCTGATTTCCAGCGCCATGGCCACACCAGCAGTAAATGCACTGAATAGCAGTGTCATACCCAGCAACAGGTAGGTGTTGCGCAAAACACTGTTGATCTCAATGCCGCTGCCAACCTGTGTCGGCCTTGACGCTATAACGGTAGATTTTCGTTCCATCTTTTTATTCCTCACGTTGGGAGATATATAAGGAGTATACCAGAGCTGAACATGTCGGCTATATCCAAAACTTCGTTTTACATGATGCCCACAGTACCCTGATGGCGTTACAAAATCGTAACAATCGTTACTTTTTCCGATGCTTTGCCATAAATATTTTTCCATTCAGGAGATATCCTTTGGTTTTCAAGGGTTTGACAGTTGATCGTTTTCAGGTAATATTCATTCCCGTTGCTGCGGAGGGATGGCTGAGCGGTTGAAAGCACCGGTCTTGAAAACCGGCGTGGGTTAATAGCCCACCCAGGGTTCGAATCCCTGTCCCTCCGCCATATTTAAATTTCCTTTGAAATCAGATATCTGTAGGCAGTTACTTGGGTGACAGCTTGCCTTTACTGTGAATTTTCACCTGATACGGTGGGTTGGCTGAGTGGTTGAAAGCACCGGTCTTGAAAACCGGCGTAGGTTAATAGCCTACCCAGAGTTCGAATCTCTGACCCACCGCCATCTATCACGAAAACGTCTGGAATCATGCTGGTCTGTTTGCGAGTTTCATTTGTTTGAAACCTTATTGCTTCAGACATCCTTATCTGAACGCTTTATTTAAGACTCCAGATCTTCGGAATTTTTCAATCATCATCAAATAGAGTGAATATCTCCCTGGCATTACGGGTGGTTGCAGCAGCAATCTCTTCAGCATCTACACCCAGTACTACACTCAGTGCATGGACCACATAGGGCAGATTAGCAGGAACATTATCAACTCTTTTTTTACTACCCTTCACAGGATTATCTTTTCGGGGCATCACCTGGAAGGGGCATAAAAATGGTGCATCAGTCTCAATCATCAGACGATCCCGCAGAACATCCCATCCAACAGTACGCAATGCTTCCACCAGATCTCTGTTGCAGCCACCAGCAATCCATCCTGTAATTCCAATAGAGCACCCCAGATCGATGTAATCTTGCAGAGCCTCGCTATTGCCGGTGAAACAGTGAACGCAGGCCATTTTTTTCGCGGGCAGTTGCTCAATATAATCCACCAGAATTTCCTTGAAATCGTCATGAGCGTCACGCTCATGCAAAAACAACGGTTTTTTCATTTCTACAGCCAGTGCCAGCTGCTGCCGAAAAGCTTCTTTTTGATCTTTCTCAGGCGAGTAATTTCGATCGTAATCAAGCCCGCACTCACCCACTGCGACGCAGCGATTGCGATCCTTCTTGAGCATTTTTCTCATCGCCGGGATGCCACCCTCTTTTAAAAAGTCTTTGGCATCGTGAGGATGACAACCCACGGTGTAGTATAAAGAACATCGAGAGGCATCAGAGGAATCGGCAATAGCTGTTGCCTGATCAGTTGCTTTGCCTGGCACAGGGGAGGATTTCCCCCATTTCATGACCTCATTTTGGGTCTGTCTGGATATCGGGATAGATGCACCGGTTAAAATTATAGTGCCGACCCCCGAACGGGCAGCATCAGCAACAACTGCGTGCAAGTTTTGAAACCTACTATTCCCGACCAGATTGGCACCAATATCTATCAGCGGAGTATCATACCGGGGTCTCTCCAGCAGAGATTTCAGTTTTACTTTTGCCCCTTCTTTTGCAGGAGTTAACTGAAAACCAGTGGAAGTATCACCTCTGCCAGAATCAGTCAGCTGCAAGCCGGCCCGGGTTGAGTTCTTGCGATATCGGAACTTAAGTCCTATGTCAACCAAAGCCTGCTGCCCCTGAGCTGCACCCGGACTTGGGTTATTACGATGACGGGTAGCACAGGGTGGATACCCGGCAACAGACTTACCCGCGAAACCAGAGCGCTTTTTCTTTTTGCCTTTCCGTGCCCGTGAATCAGCGACCAACACCCAGTCTCCTTGCGAACCCTTTCCGTCAGAATGATGCCTGGCATTTTGTACATCTTTCCTGTGAGCGTCGGAGTCCGTAGTTACAGAGCTCAGTTTGCTTGTTTCTGATGACTGATACCAGGGATGTGCCGCTGCTGAATTATCAACACCTTTTGCCACAAGCTCCGGTATTTTCTTTTCTCCTCTCATTACAGGAGGCGATCCTTTAGTCACTTCCTGCTCATCGAGTTGAGATTCACGATTCAGGCATTTGAGACACTTATTGGAGGCTACAGCAGGTTTATTACAATGTTGGCATAACCCGGTGTTGGGTGACCCTCCTGACCCATCATCTCCTCCACTCCTTCTTCCACTGCGGCTGCCTTGATTTTGCCGACCATAACCTCTTTGAGATTGGGCATTGGTCGGTGGTTTCACACTAAGGTCAGCCATTGCCTTCTCAACCTGAGCGGTTTCTCCGGAGCAACCGATCACTGAGGGGCAATGGCCCGGAAAAACAGATACACTTCGTAATTGTTTAGGACTTAGGATGAACTCTTGCTTTGCATAGCGACTGTAGTCTTCTGGTTGCAGCGATTGTGCCGGGTTGCTGCCCAGGTAATGATCAAATGCAGCTTCCGGATTAGCGGGATTTCCGGACAATGCCAGAAAAAGTTCTGAACTCCGTTCAAGATTTGCCGCCCTTATCCTGTTCCACAGTTCCTGCGAAATTATGATCGCCTGCTCATTCCAACCCTGCCTGATTTTAAGCACAATCCGGTTATCCCAGACCTGTTTTTTAACAGTCTGACCGTCAGTATCAGGGACAGGCACCAGCACCATTCTGCTGACCAGTTCACTCACCCATTCAAAAGAGTAAAGTGGAGCCAACCCGTTTCCCGGCCTTTTCTTGAATAAATCGTCTAAATCATCACCACCGCCAAAACCGCTACCACCAGAAGAGCTTGCGAATGGCTGGCTGTTATCAGCATTATCAGCGGCTCCGGGTATTAAAAAAGGGCCATCTAAACGCGTTTTGTCATCAAGATAATCAGGGCCATTTTTAACAGTTTGTTTGCTTCGGAAAAAAATTTCGACAAATGATGCTTTTTTGTTTCCGTAAGTAATACTGCCATACATATTGCTTCTCGAAGGCGACGGTAAACCAGTGCTTTCTGAAACTATACCGCTACATTCCGGCTCTAAAACCCATCCATTGTCATTGTTTTCAATGGCCAGAACCAGCGACTTATTACCTGTCGGCAAGCGCCAACTGGCCGAGTACTCATGTTGCCAGCGATCACTGTCTGGCGCCAATGGAACCAGCCTCACTCCCCCGTTTTGTATATCCGGCATAGCCTGGCCCGTCAGAGCCTCTGCAATTACCGGGGGGTAAGGCAAGTTTCCCGTTGAAAATGCAGGTGGCGTCCTGAAACAAAAATTAAACAAGTCGCCTGGTTGGCCATTGAGGATGATATAAAGCTGATTGTTCTCCAGTTCAGAAATTGTTTTGATGTTCTCGTCAAACGCCTTGCGATCATAACTAAGATGAAGAGGCGGACTGCCACCTATAAATGACAGTTTGCTAATCCCTTCCGATGCCTCACTCTTTTTTTTAATGGCTTTGGAGGAACTCAACCAGCCAGTCCAGCTCAATAGGTTGGTAAATTCAGCACTGTGAGCAACAAACGGCAAAATGACAGACACTACGAACAAGAGAAACAGGTGAGTCATAGTGAGAAATCTTGCTGTTTTCATAATTGGATTTGCCTGCAGGCTTTATTAATTGAGACATAACAATAGACCCTAAATTTGAAGATATTTAATTTATCTTCCTTTTATTTTCGTACCTGTCAGAAAACGCTGGTCCCCCAAAAATGGCTTCATATTTCTGTATCACCCTATGCTAAATTTTCCCAATGAACCTGTTCTTTGGAGTCAATACCATGATACAGAAAGAATATGTACGCTGTGCTGTATTGATTGTCGCACTGGTAATTTGTTCGGCTGCACAGGCAAAAACCGCTGTTTTATATTTTAAAAGCAATACAGATAACAGCTACTGGGCCATCCACACGGATGACGGTAAGTGTATGGATGATAATCCTATGGATGATATTGGTTTCAATGGACTTAGAACCCGGGTTCCGCCGGGAGCAGTGACACATATATACTATTCCTCGTCGATTGTTCACTGCGCATGGCATCAGTCCTGGTTCGATTTCACTGTCAGTGATGTCCATGGACATAAGGCACTCATAAGGTGGTACAAGCACGCAGATAGCGAATTACCTTTTTTATGGATACGTACCGACCCCGACCATCTTATTAAAGACTGGTATTCGACGTATCATGATGACAGTGTGTCACGGGGAGGATATTACTCTACAACTATTGCCCTAAGCTATTGAGATAGCTGGACAGACTCGCCCCCTGACCCTCCGCCATTAAAAAAAGCCCCTGACCAGCATAAAAAGTGGTCAGAGGCTTTTTTCATTTCAATAACTCCGTGCTATCACTGCTGCAGAGAAAATGCTTATGCTGCGCCAGACACTCTTCAGCAACACTTCTCAATTGTTCTTCAACAACTCAAGCTGCAAAATGGACTGTTCAAATCCCTGACCGGCGGCCAATTTATAATAGGTTTCAGAAAGCTCTTTGTTCATGGGAATACCATGACCCATCTGGTACATTCTGGCCACCCAATGCTGAGCACAGTCCAGCCCATTGTCGGCTTCTACTTTGAGTACCTCAAACGCTTTGGCATAATCACCTGCGATATAGATGGCCAGACCTGATGAACAGCGTTTATTATCTACCACCTGTTCAGCCATCAAATGCAATGGCAATAAAATCAGCAATAGTGCTAATCCCTTAGCCTTCATGTCAAACACTCCCTGTTTGTTATGTGTGCTTCCCATATTGACAGAAAATTAACAAAGAAATGAAATTTTTCTTCTCAAATTTGCGTTATCAACCATAGCTGCTCAAACCGTGCACTCAAGCTGAAGCCGACTGATCTTTTGAGTCAGCTCTTCATAAACAAGCTGCCTGAACCAGATATGAGCCGGTTCTTTCATATACCTCTCATGCCAGATGATTGAGTAGGTAAAAGGCTTTTGCTCCATGGGAAAAGGCAGTATCGCCAATCCATAGTGACTGGCACAGCTTCTCACCAACCCATAAGGTGCTGTCAATATATAATCGGTATTGGCTACCAGAGCCAGTGCGGCAATAAAGTGCGGCACCCTCAGGGCAATTCGCCTGGACAATCCCCGCTCTTCCAACAGGTAGTCAACAGCACCCTTACGCTCCCCCCCCATGGTAATCA
This sequence comes from Endozoicomonas sp. ALD068, assembly GCF_049310145.1. NCBI lineage: Bacteria > Pseudomonadati > Pseudomonadota > Gammaproteobacteria > Oceanospirillales > Endozoicomonadaceae > Endozoicomonas > Endozoicomonas sp. ALD068. The sequence continues at coordinate 1,396,568 of NZ_JBLYNU010000004.1, read as the reverse complement.
GTGCGTGGGAATGGCTGGCATAGCGCTCAATATCCATGCCCTGCTCCAGCAGAGGGTGTGAATCTCTGACAACACAGGCAAACTTGTCTTGACCTATTCCTCGCCCATGAATCATTGCCGGCGCGTCAGTGATAGAGCAGACAGCCAGATCGACATTCTGCTGATCCATCTGATGGAGCAAATGCGAACGCCAGGGCACAATTTCGAGCGAAATTCCCGGAGCCTCACGACTTAGCCTCCTGATGACTTCAGGCAGTAATACGTGAGCCCCATAATCTGAAGAGGCCATTCGAAAGCTGTGCTCAGACTCTGCCGCTATGAAACGGGGAGGCTCAATTAACTGGCTGATGTCTTGCAATGATTTTTGCAAGTCCAGGGCTATACCCTGGGCCCGTGGTGTCGGTGCCAGCCCCTGGGGAGTCCGGGTGAACAAAGGGTCATCAAAAAGTACCCGAAGTCTGGCCAGACTTCGACTGATGGCAGGCTGAGTCAGATTTAATCGACCAGCAGCACGGGTCACACTTCGCTCTTCCATCAGGACCTGCAACACCGGCAGCAAATTTAAGTCGGAAGACGACAGATTATCAACAGGCAAACTCATTACTCACAATCATGATCAATATAACAATGATGCATTGGAGTCATATTGAGTACAACGATAAATTATCCCCTGAACTATCTGTTTCAGGACATTCGTTCATGTTTATAGAGAAAAATTGCGAGATTCATCTTGCCAGACGCCCCGAAGGTTTGCCAGACAGCACCTGCTTCAAACTGGTTTCTCAGCCCGTTGCAGAGCTGAAAGAGGGTGAAGTTCTGGTTAAAAACCTTTGGATGTCTGTTGACCCCTACATGCGTGGACGCATGGTCGATCGCAAAAGCTATGTGCCACCCTTTGCATTGGATGCCACCCTCGAAGGTGCAGCCATCGGCGAAGTCATAGAGTCACGAAATCCATCCCTGCCGACAGGTAGCAAAGTGTCCAGCATGAAAGGCTGGCGCGAGTATTTCATTTCTGATGATAAAGACCTTCAATTGCTACCCCAGACAGAAATTGACGATCAGGCCTTCCTGGGAATAATGGGTATGCCTGGCATGACAGCCTGGGTGGGATTAACACAAATTGCAGAACTGAAAAAAGGTGACCGTGTTTTTGTTTCTGCTGCATCCGGAGCAGTAGGGTCGACCGTCTGCCAGATTGCAAAGCTCAAGGGTTGTTATGTTGTCGGCAGTGTTGGCTCCGATGATAAAGCCCGTTACCTGCAGGAAGAATTGAAAGTCGATGCAGTGGTCAATTACAAGACCGTACCTGACCTGGCGAATGCCATTGCCGAAGCCTGCCCTGAAGGCATTGATGTCTATTTTGACAATGTCGGCGGCCAGCAACTTGAAGCCGCCCTCAATCTAATGAACGATCATGGACGTATAGCTGTATGCGGCATGATCGATCAATACAACTCAACTGCTCCTGTTCCCGGACCAGCCAATCTGGCTCAGATAATTGTAAAAAAACTGAAAATGCAGGGCTTTATTGTGTTCGAACATTGGGAGCATTACCCCGAGTTTGTCCAACAGATGGGCCACTGGATACAGGAAGGCAAGATCTCCTGGAAAGAAACGGTTTTTGAAGGTATCGAGCAGGCCCCTGAAGCTTTTCTCGGGCTTTTCTCTGGCATTAATACCGGCAAAATGCTCGTTAAACTCAGCTAATCAGTATTAGGTTTAATCATGAAAAACTTTTCATTTCACAACCCAACACGCATTCACTTTGGCAAAGGCATGATCGCCCGTATTGCTGATGAAGTCCCTCGTAATGCCAGAATTCTGATCACCTATGGCGGTGGTAGCATTAAAAAGAACGGCACTCTTGATCAAGTCAGGGAAGCCCTGAAAGAGCATACGTCCATTACCGAGTTTGGCGGTATTGAGCCTAACCCTTCCTTTGAAACACTGATGGAAGCGGTTGCTCTGGCAAAACAGGAAAACATTGATTTCTTGTTGGCCGTAGGTGGTGGCTCGGTCATTGATGGCACAAAGTTTATTGCCGCAGCCATTCCATTTGAAGGAGATCCCTGGACCATTCTCAGTGAGCACGCCAGGATTCATCAGGCCATACCTGCTGGCAACGTTCTTACCCTTCCGGCAACAGGCTCGGAAAGTAACTCAGGGTCAGTTATTACCCGCAGAGCCACCAATGACAAGTTGGCTTTTAGCAGCCCCGAAGTCTTTCCACAATTTACTGTGCTGGATCCGGAAACCACTTATAGCCTTCCGCAAGGCCAGACCGCTAACGGTGTCGTAGACGCCTTTGTCCACGTAATGGAGCAGTATCTGACGACCCGCGAAAATGCCCCTGTTCAGGATCGCTATGCCGAAGGTTTGCTGTTAACCCTGATTGAGCAAGGCCCGGTTGTACTCAAACAACCCCAGGAATATGAATCCAGAGCCACCATCATGTGGGCTGCAAATCAGGCCTTGAATGGTCTGATTGGCGTGGGTGTGCCCCATGACTGGTCTACTCATATGATTGGCCACGAGATCACTGCCCTGTTTGGCCTCGACCATGCCCAGACACTGGCCATCGTGCTCCCCTCAGTGATGCATGTCATGAGAGAAGAGAAAGCGTCCAAGCTGCTTCAGTATGCTGACAGGATCTGGGGTATTAAGGAAGGCAACGACCAGGAGAAGATGGATTCAGCCATCAGCAAAACCCGCGAATTCTTTGAACAGATGGGTATTAAAACGCGTTTGTCCGATTATGGCATTGAGGAAAGCGCCATCGCTGACCTTGTTGATCAGCTGAAACGGCACAAAATGACTGCACTGGGAGAAAAGCAGAATATTACTCCTGAAGTTGCCACCAAAATTCTCAGGCATGCCGCCTGACCATATGGAGATGAACTTATGAAGGTGTTATTCGTCCTGACATCCCATGACAAGCTGGGAGATACAGGTGAGAAAACGGGTTTCTGGATCGAGGAGTTTGCAGCGCCCTACTATGTGTTTGCGGATCACAATGCCGAGGTAACCCTCGCATCCCCGAAGGGTGGCCAGCCGCCCATTGACCCTAAAAGTGCCCAGCCGGACTCTCAGACTGCAGCCACAAAAAGGTTTGATTCGGACGGTGCCCTGAAAAACAAGCTGTCAAATACCTTAAAGCTGTCTGAGGTTTCTGCTGACGAATACGATGCCATCTTTTATCCGGGTGGCCATGGCCCTTTATGGGATCTGGCCCATGACAAAAACTCTATAGCCCTGATAGAAGCATTCGCGAAACAGGGGAAGCCTGTCTCTGCCGTATGTCATGCACCAGCCGTTTTGCTGAATGCAAAGAAAGGAGACAATACACCACTGATCAGTGGCAAGAGAGTCACCGGTTTCAGCAACAGCGAAGAGGCCGCTGTAGGTTTAACCGATGTGGTTCCCTTTCTTCTGGAAGATGAGCTCAAAAACAAGGGAGGCCAATACAGCCAGGGAGATGACTGGTCACCCTACTGTATTACCGATGGTTTACTGGTAACTGGGCAAAATCCAGCTTCTTCAGAAGCTGTTGCAGAAGTTGTCCTGTCGATGCTTAGCTGACGCTGGCATTCAGGGCCTGCTTTGGTATTCTCTTTTCAAAGCAGGCTTTGGAAACAGCCACTCTCTTCTCTTATGAAGTAACCTGACCAACAATGCCTCTGACCAACAATGCCTCTGACCAACAATGCCTCTGACTATCAATGCCTCTGACTATCCGGGAAAATCAATACTAATTAACTACCAGGGAATCAGGGAGCCGTCGTATGCCAGAAACTGACCAGTCTGCTCAGAACTTAAACGAAGAATCACCTCCAACATCCTCTGGGCTGAGTGCTGCGAAGAGAAGAGCTTTTCCGGTGGAACATTTTTTTTAAATGGCTCGGTAAGCTGAGTATCTACCGTTCCGGGATGAATGGCCACAATACAACCATCGGGCTTTTTTCTTCGCCACTCATGGCTGAGTGTTTTCAACACCATATTAAGAGCCGATTTCGATGCCCTGTAGCTGTACCAACCCCCCACCCTGTTATCTTCAATACTACCCACCCTTGCAGACAGTGCAACAAACCGGGGGCATTCACTGCCCTTAAAATTTTTCAGGAAGTAACGGGCCAAAAAAAGTGTCGACAGAACATTCACTGCCATTGTTTTGTGAAAAAAATCTGAATCTATCTGAGTAATCGATTTTTCAGGCATCTGAGTGGGAGTATGCAGCATTCCCGAAGCATTGATAATCCAGTCAATTGGCCCAACGCTATCGGCAAGCTGTTCAACGGAATCGGCATCGGTAAGGTCTGACCTGTGCCATTGAACGGAGTTTACGGAATTATTATTTTCTGGAGAGTTTTTGGAATCCGGAGAGCTTCTGAAAAAAGTGGCATGTACTTGCGCTTCTGGCATTTCATGCACGATCTCTTCGACAAAGGCCCGACCAATTCCACCACTGCCACCAGCAACCAGTATTTTCATAGAAGCCTCAATTAGATGCGTCACTCATCCTACGCATTCCGGTGAATCTGGATCACATTTTATCGCAATAATCAATTTAACTGGCTCCCGCGCTCCACATGGGAACCTGCTACCGACATTCATCAGAGATTAGACAATGGATTGGCTGACTCTCCCCAGGGAGGGGTAAACATTTCGACTACTTTTTCCTGAGGAACCTCTTCAATCACTGGATAAGCCCATTGTGGCTGATTATCCTTATCCACCAGAAGCGCTCTGACCCCTTCCTGAAAATCGCCTTTCAGCACACAGTTGATGGAGAGCAAGAGTTCACTCTGAAAGACTTCCTTCAAAGAGACATGCCGACTCTTTTTAAATTGCTCGTAGGCAACCACAGCCGACAGAGCCGAACCCGTCAGAGCTATATTACGTGCCTGCTCAAGCCAGCTGTCTTCTGTTTCCAGCGCTTTCAGATCAGCAATGATCGCCGAAAAGTTTGACTTGTCCATCATTCGGGCTATTAAATCACGGTGTTCCCTGATCTTGGAGTAAGGCAACCAGCCAGCACTGTTATCTGCATAATATTGAACAACATCAGAGGTCACCTGATAATGGTCTCCGGACCAGTCAGCCTCCTGAAGTGATTCCAGCACATTTTTTCTAAAGGCATGATCAATAAATCGGTTAGCCAGACCCAGGTACATAGCATCCGCAGGATTTAAACGACACCCGGTCAAAGCCATAAACAGACCAATTTTTGCGGGCAGGCGATTCAAGATCCATGAACCACCGACATCCGGATAAAGTCCTATCGTAATTTCAGGCATGGCCATAACAGAAGTGTCGGTCACTACACGAAAGTCTGCCCCGGCCATGAGGCCAAAACCGCCCCCCATAATGACTCCGTTACCCCAGCAGATCACGGGTTTTCGGTAGGTATGAATCAGGTAGTCAAGACGGTATTCTTTTTCAAAAAACTGCCCCGGGGCACTGGTATCCCCATCAAGAACACTTTGCCTGAGAGAACGGACATCTCCACCCGCACAAAACGCTTTTTCCCCAGCCCCCTGAAGAAAAATACAGACGATTTTGTTGTCTTCCTGCCATTCACTGAATTGTTCATAAAGGCTGTCTAACATCGCTTTGTCGAGAGAGTTAAGATTGCCCTCAGCATTCAGAGTGATAACACCAACTTTATGCCCGGAGGCTGTATCGAGCCTGTCAAATAGGACCTTTTTGGTCATTTCTTCTTCTCCTGCAATGACCGGCGATAAACCGTTCAATCGTTATTCTGTGCTCACCCAGGGTCACTGGATAGGTAGTTCTCTCACTGATCCACTATATGAGACCAACGTGGGCTTTTCAAACCTGATCTGATCTACATCAACCACACCAGTGCATTTGCCGATAGCAAAATAAAGGCCCCTCCTATTCTTGAAGAGACCTGTGCATAAGGCATGAGATACATACGACGGCTGGCTGATAATACCGCCACATCTCCGGTTCCCCCCATATTTGCCATACACAGCCCCGCCGTTACAGAGGCTTCTATGGGATAAAAACCCAGTATTTTTCCAGCCAGTCCTGCACCCAGTATGGCCCCTGTGACAGTCGTCACTACCAGAATGAAATACTGCAAAGAGATCACTTGTGCAATCTGATGAAGATCCGTAAAGCCTATTCCTATACAGGCAAGTAAAGCAGGCGTAAGAGACATCACCATAAAATCGCCCCACAGAGCAGCTCCTTCTTCAACGCTGGAAGGAAACACTCCCAGCGCTTTGACAAGGCCGACAGAGAAAATCATTAAGGCGTAAGGATGCAGAGAAATGAACAGACTGAGCAAATAACCCAAAACGTAGAAACCGCTCGCAACAAAAAGTCCGATCCCTATCTTCGCCAGATCGGGAACAGGCTCGACTTTATCTTCATGACGCTCTTCATGGCGCTCTTCATGAGGCTCTTCATGGGGCTCTTCATGGAGAGTGGCCTTCTGACTTTTCATCAGTTTGCCATTGCCTGTCAGACCGGGCTTGATCTTTCCCAGCCTTTCCAGCAACCCCGCTGCAATAATGGCGACCAGATTACCCAGTACAACCGCCGGAACCATTTTTGACAAAACCGTCGTAGCGTCGGAGTTCAGAATATTGGCAAAGATCTCTGCCAGCGGGACAGCTCCAGCGCCCATACCGGCACCCAAGATGGGTAATCCAACATAGAAGACCGCTTCAACAAAGCCAGTACCAATGAGCATACCTGCCAGCACCACCAGAGTAATGGCACCCAGAAAACCGCCGACGATCACCGGTAAATACCAGAGTGCTGATCGCAGCAGCAGCTGCCTGTCCATACCGAACAAACTGCCGGTAATAAGACCTGATATAAACAAAGTGAGAAAACCCTGATTTCGGACAAAATCAGAGACGCTGTCACAGGGGGATAGTGGCGCTCTTTCGGGGAGACATTTCTTTCAGGCAGAAAAACCGGTAGATTCTTAAGGTGGGGTTTAAGAAAAGTGTGGCTGTGGAGGATAATTTGGCGACACTAATTACTTCTTACCTATTTTTACCAATTTTTGGGTGGCCTGCGTGAACAATGGAAAACCCTCAGTATCTCTACTCTCTCGAGGTCGAGCCTAACACGATAAGGAACAACATACCTTGTGTTTGGCACAACCAACTCTCTTGTCCCAGAAACCCTTCCAGCTCGACCCGCTGAAGGATTATCAGCAAGACTTAAAACGGCCTTGTGTATTCTCTCCAAAATTTTTTGTGCCGCTGCTGGATCATCATGTGAAATGTAATCTAATTCATTATTCAGACTTTCTAGTGCTTTTCTAAGCCACTTACTCTCCATTCTCTAGCCCCCAGCGATCAAAAAGCCCCTGAACCTCTTGATCGCTAGCGAATTCTTCTGAATTTGCTTCCTTAACAGCAAGCTTTATCTCATCCACCTGCCACTCATTGAGTTCCACAAAATCTTTGATTGCCTCCGCTGCGAGAAAGGATTTTGATCTTTGCATGGCCTCAGAAAGCTTTTCCAAACGATCTTTGAGACTGTCTTCAAGCCTGATTGTCATAGTGGAATTCATATTGTGTGCCTCCATTGTGTTCGCATGTACACAAAATAGTACACCTGCAAGAAAAGTCCATAGCCAATTATTTTTCTGAGATAAATCCAAACCAGATAAATCGTCTGGCCTGGATACGAGAACTCAGCTTTCCCGGTCCGTCTGGGCCTTGCCAACAGACTCAACGGTCAATCTTCCCTTATCTTCTAGAACGGTATCCAGCGCCTGCTGAATCTCTTCAACAGAGACGGTCTTCACTTCTTCAGCAATGAGCTTCTGGAAATCAAAACCGGCTTCCTGACCATCCAGGGATTGCCAGAAACGGGAGCTGCGCTCATCCAGGTTGGCATCTTTCTTCAAAAGATCACCCAACAGGCCCTGACGATACTGCTCCAACTCTTCATCGGTCAGGGATTTCATCTTCTCTTTCTGGCCCTTCAGGAAGACTTCTACCTTCTCCTCGATACCTTCCGGCCCCAGCACAGGAGACTGCACCACAAAGATTAAGCCAGGATGACGTTCAACAGGACGGGGACCGGCAAAGACGATGTATCCCAGCTGCTGCTCTGTCCGCAACTGGTTGAAGAAGGGAGTCGCCAGCAGTCTGCCCAGCAGGGAGTATACGGCACGATCTCTGTCATCAGTACCAGGGCGCTGGTAGTAAGTGATATAGAGAGAGTCATTGTGGTTAAAGTCAGTCTTGATGGTGCGCTTCTTATCCTTCAGAAGATTAAGAGGCTGCCTGAATTGACGGCCACGGTTGTCTTTCGTTAACAAAGCTTTTTCCACCAGCTCAGCCAGCTTCATAGCCTCTTGTGAACTGTGGTTTCCATGGACCAGCATCTGGATATAAATCGAACGATAGAAGTCACTGGCAAACTGTTTAACATCACTGAAGGTCACCTTTTCAGCGGCTGCCAGTAACGTCTTATCGTCACGATAGGTGGGATAAAGTTCCTGGCTCAAACGATCCATACCCAGTCGATAGGGTGGCTGGAACTGCTTGTTTTTGAGCCTTCTGATCAGCAGCGCCTTCTCCTGGTCAAAACCGGCCTGATCGGGGTTGAACTGCCTGATGGCCTTGAGAATGTCTTTTAGCAGAAGCTCCTGCTTATCCTGATAGCCAGACAGCGCAATGGTCAGCCCTTCCCGGCTGGATGAAACACCGTAGTTCAGGCCCGCTTCTTTGGCTGGGTAGCCGTATTCATTCAGACTTCGTCTCAGGAGGACGCTGTAGAGTTGCATCTCTACAAGATCGGCTTCTGTTTCGGAAGCCTTCCCGGAGGATATCTTGATGCGAACATTGGCTTTGGGCACTTCAAAGCTGCTGTCTGTCATACTCCAGACTTGAAAGCCGGGCTCTTCCAGTAACACCCCGGGCTTATCACCGGAACTGCTTTCACGCAGCTTCAAATCCCGGGCAATAAAGTCATTAGGCTCGGGAATGGTCATTTCTGCATGAACCTGAGGCGATAAAAGTCGCTTCACCAGGGTATCAGACAGAGGTTTGATACTGTAATGAGTCTTGAAATAGGGCTCGACCTGATCCGTTTCAATGCCTCTGGCAATAACAACCTGCCTCATGTTCGAAGGCTTCATTTGATCAAGCAGATCACTGATCAGCTCGCGATCAAAGTCTTCGTAGAGGTAGCTGGTCCGCAAAATATCCTGAGGCGGGATATCGTGAATGCGAGAAGCCAGTCCGGATGCGGTCTGCTGTGGATTGGCATCTTCCTGGTAACGGAATCCCAGTTCTGCCAGCTGACGAGCTTCCTCGTATATCCGGAGCTCCAAACCCTGTTTGCGAACCAGATCCAGATAATCAAACACCAGGGCAGTCATCTCGTCGACCTGCTCCAGACCTTTTGGAGTCAACTCCATTCGAACCGTGAACTCACTGAACTCTCCGGGTAAATGGCTGGAATAAGAAGACAGCGACTCTATCAGACCACGCTCCTTCAAATAACTGTGCAGACTGCCCTCACCTTCATAACCCAGTATTCTCGCCAGATAGCCCAGAGGCTTCTTGCGGTAATTCTCATATTGACTGGGCATTGGAAAGCTCAAAGAGAGTACCCGGACGTCTTTTAGAGGTACCAGATCAATACGAACACCCAGCTGCTCAGGTGTATAGGGAGCAAGACCAATATGAGTATCCGGCGACTGGCCTTCAGGTACTCCGGCAAAAGACTCTTTTAACCAATTTTCCAGAACATCTGTTGATTCCCTGCCATAGATAACAACTCCGATATTCTCGGCTACATAGTAGGCATCGTGAAACCTCTTAAGGTCTTTCCAGAGTGACCTGCCGTCTTCATTGGCAAGGGTTTCCAGACTGCCGATATTGAAACGACTGCGAGGGTGAGCCGGATTTGAAGTAGCATTCTGAGCTGTCATCAGACGCCAGCCATCTTCATTGGCATGAAGCTTATATTCTGAATCAACGGCATTACGCTCACGATCAACATAAGCAGGATCCAGCGTAGGGGAGACAAAAAACTGTGCCAGCTGATCCAGCGCAGGTCTCAGCTTGTCACTGTTAATATCGAAGAAATAATTGGTTCGGGTATCAGCCGTATAGGCATTGGCACTGCCGCCATTGGCACGGATGTATTCAAAATACCCATCCACTTCCGGGTATTTTTCATTGCCCAGAAATAACATATGTTCAAGAAAATGAGCCAGCCCCAGACGATTGTCCGGGTCCTGGAAACTACCCACTTTCACATCCACTGCGGCAGCGGCCTTATCGGTATCCGGATCAGAAATCAGAAGAGCCTTGAGACCATTGTCCAACTCGACAAAACGATAGTCCCGATCATCCGCTGGACTTTTCACCACCACCCGACTTTTTTCCATTGCATCTCGTTCAGCTGTCACTGTACACCCACTTGCCAGTATCGTTGCCAGCACTCCCACAATCAGAGACATGTGCTTTCGTAGCATAAAAGTTCCCACACCTTCTAAAGGTCTTGATCCCAGCTGAATACTTTCTGCAGACAGGGCTAATTATCAAGCACTGAGACAGCCAATTTACCATCCTTTTACTGTTCGCAAAGATGTCCGTATAGACGCACGTACAAAGGGTGCCTGTATTTATATCTATTTTTCTATTCGTCAAGATTTTAAACCAGAGTACAAAAGTAGCAGTCGTAATCTAATTACACTTGTACCACAGAAAGGATTAAAGGTTCGAGTATTAAGTACTCAGCCACACGGAATCGAATATTTCTGGCTTATTGGGCAGGTGCTCTGCAAGGCGCAACGACGGGCACATAGCAAGCTATGTGACCAGAGTTGCAACGCATCACGACTGCATGGATGCAGGAGCTAGAGCAACGCAGGAGCAGTTGCCGCGAGTGCCTGAACAATAAGTCAGAAAATATGATTTCGTATGGTTGAGTACTTATACCAATCAAACTTTCTAACGCCCTGTTGCGCTGAAGATTTGAAAATAAAGAAAACCAGCCCTGAAGGCTGGTTTTCTTCTTTGAGGGATCAGAAGCCCAGGGGAATATTGAAGGCGAAGAACCCTATCAATGCAGTCGTCCAGATAGTGATAAAGGCAATGGAATAAGGCATCATGATTCCGATCATGTCACCAATGGACAGATCTGGCTTGTACTTCCTCATAAAGGCCAGAATAACACCCGCATAAGTCATCATCGGTGTAATAATGTTGGTGGAAGAGTCAGCAACACGGAATGCTGCGGCCACCAGATCAGGAGTCATCGCCGGGTTAGCCTGGTAAAGCATAGGTACGAAGATTGGACCCAGCAGCATCCACTTGGATGTCAGGCCGCCGACAAACAGGTTGATGACTGCAGTGGTGATAATGAAGCCAATGATCAAGAGAATTGGGAAATTATCCAACCCCAGGAACTGAAGGAAACTCGCTCCCAGAAAGGTAATGTAGGTCCCCAGTCCGGTAAAGCTCAACAGGGCCAGAAAGTTGTAGCAGAAGAAGGTCAACACCAGTACATAGCCGACAGTATTCATCTGCTTGACCATGGCACTGATAACATCCTGCATAACCTTGAATTTACCTGTCGATTTGCCATAGCAAACACCCACAATGAGGAAAGTCATGGTAATCATCAGGATGATGTTATTAAGGAATGGGTTGACCACCTTACCGGCTTCATTGGTGTATTCAGCCAGCGGCCCCATTGCCAGACCTGTCATAATGGCAATGGAAACCAGCAGGCCAAAAAATGCGGCCTTCAGGCCCTTGTTCTCAGCTTTGGTGAGTTCGAAATTGGTGATATCCAGATCTTCAGGTATCTGATAATCCATTTTCTCAAGTTTGGGAGTAACAAACTTGTGGGTCACCCAGGCACCCACAGTCGCCAGGATAAAAGTCGATGCAAAAATAAAGAAATAGTGCATGGTGGCAGGCGTTAGTGCTTCACCGGCTGCGTTAGTGAAAGGCACTCCCTGAGATTCAGCAAAAATCTGAGCATTGACACCAACGATAACATCCACCGGAGTAGCAGGCAGCAGATTCGCACTGAACCCGGCAGAGACACCGGCAAACGCAGCCGCCATGCCAATCAGAGGATTCTTGCCGAGGCCCGCATACAAAAGGCCTGCCAGTGGAATCAGAACCAGATAACCGGCATCGGTGGCTACACTGCTCATGATGCCAATGAATACCAGCAAAGCAGGCAGGTATTTATCGTTCACTTTAAGACCGGCCTTCTTGATCAGGGTGGATAGAAGACCAGAGTCTTCTGCAACACCGACCCCCAACATAACAATCAGGATGATGCCAAGAACGCCGTGACCAAAGGACAACCAGTTTGTCAGAATGGCATTTTCAAACATCCAGCGGACATTTTCTGTGGTCAGCATGTTTTTGACAGTATGAACAATCTGACCACCATCAGCGCCCATAACTTCAAAGCTGTGGCCTCCCATCAGGAAAGAACCTGCCAGAGTCAGGCCGAATAACCAGATAAAGATGATGACCGGGTCAGGTATTTTTTTTCCGATTCTTTCAATAATGGACTTCTTGCCGTCATTGGCAGAAGGTGCGACCGTTGACGTTGTGCTCATTAAAACCAGCCTGTTTAACAAGAGTTAAATACCTAACCAGGTATTTGTATTTTTCATTTGCCCTTTCTCAGGGTACAGGAAGCCAATGGCCTGAGGGCCCTTCCCTTCTGAAAGGAATTGGAAAGACAGGATTAAGGTATTAAGTATGTTTGACTTTAATTTCAGTCAGAATGACTTGGATTAAATCAATTACCCTACCTCAAGGGACAGGGCATGAAGTGAGTTCTGTGGTCCGTTCACCGCATCGACGGAGAAAAACCCTCAGAGATGAAACTCTTCCACCTTCAAGCATCTGCCCCCACACACTATTATAATCTTGAACAAGAGGCTGTATTCTCATTGATATAGACCAGCTCAACAAATCGTATTAATACCAATGAACACAGTACTTTCAACCAATAAAAACTCGCACAACGAGAAATAAACCAGAACTTCAAATAAAAACAAAGTAATACCCTATTCACAAATGCGGCCTTTTAAAAAAACACGTGTAATCAGGGCATTAGGTTAACGGTGTCGTTAATCATTTTCTATTAATTAATACCCAAAATGGTATCGCACTTCGACAAGCCCAATGCAAGGATTCAGGTCTTAAGTACAACTCCACTGACCAGATTTGACAGCGGTTTCACGACCTGACCGGTTCATATACAATAAACTCACTGCATCAGCGAAGTATGAACATGGATATCAGCCATCTGCGAGAGAATTACACTCAGGCGGGTCTCGATCTGGACTCTCTTGATCCCGATCCATTCCAACAGTTTGACCTGTGGTTTCAACAAGCGGTCGAAGCACAACTGCCCGAACCCAACGCCATGAGCCTGGCAACAACATCCAGAGATGGTTTACCCAGCCTGCGCACCGTCCTGCTGAAATACGTAAGCCCCGAAGGCTTTGTCTTTTTCACCAACTACAGCAGTCGCAAGGCTCAGGACATTGCCGACAACCCCAATGTAGCCATTATGTTTCCCTGGGTTGCCCTGGAAAGACAGGTCACTGTTCGGGGTCGGGCCGAAAAGATTTCCAAAACCGACTCGCTAAAATATTTCGCCAGCCGCCCTCACGGCAGCCAGTTAGGAGCCTGGGTTTCACAGCAGAGTTCAGTCATCACTGGCAGAAAAGTGCTTGAGATGAAGCTGGAAGAAATGAAAAGAAAATTCAAGGAAGGCAAGGTTCCTTTACCGGATTTCTGGGGGGGCTATCGGATCATCCCTGAAGCCATAGAATTCTGGCAGGGGCGCCCCAATCGTCTGCACGACCGTTTCCTGTTTAAACGAACAGAATCCAACTGGTCAATAGAAAGGCTGTCACCATGAGTCAGAAGACGGCGGCCAGGATTGCCGTCAGAGACACCCTGATTCATATGGTGACCGTCAACAGACAGTTTCGTGATCAGGTCTATGATGACCAGCTCCTGCCCGTTTGGGTTATGAAATCCCCGGACGAAGACAAGAATGACCGTGCTCTGGCGGCAGAAACCAGCACCCGACTGATCTATACCGATCAACAAAACAAACAGGAAACAGCCCGACTGCCCGGAATAGTTGGCATTGCCAAAGAAACGCTGCAGACGGGTATAAAACTTAACGAAGCCCGGGAAAACTTCAAACAGGCTATGTCCGAGTTCAGGAAACTCTACGGAGACAGTATTGAGGCCATTGAAGAAACCTCGGACGAGATCAGGGAAAAAATGCTCGGCGGCTTGCAGTTTGCCCACATACATTTCGTCCAGAGTTACCGTCAACTAAAACTCTTTGAGACTCCACCCCGTCGCATTGGCTTCAGCTGGGCAGCCCACCACAGCGGCTCTGTGAAGCTTTCTGCAAATGAGGCGATTGATCACCTGCGCAAGAAATACCTGACTTCCAACGCCATCCAGACAGACATCCAGATGCTTGAGCAGATGCCTGCCGCTGAGACCGTTATTATTAAAAGAATGCTGAGCCCTCATCTGCGTGCCAACCTGACCTGGGCAAAGGATATTGAGCAACTGAGAAAAACGGATAAAGATTTTCGCAAACTCTATCCTGGCCAGATCAATACGCCCCTGCCTGTTTTTGTCCAGCTGGAAAAAGGCCAGCCATTACCAGAGTTCAACCGGATCAAACCTTTTGACCCCTCTGCCAAACAGGAGCGACTCACACGCAGTGACACCAGACTGGTGAAAATCTCGGAAAACCCGCACTCTCGAATTTATAAATATGCCTGAACGTGCCTGCTCATCAAAAATGCTTTTCGCTCCGGCCCGGTTTTCCATGGCAATGGCAGGGGCCAGATTCTGATCCCGGTAATGGTTGCACAGACGTTCTTTTTCGGCATCGTCGGCCTGTTGAAAAATGGGTCTGCGGTCTAGTCATGCCAGCTGGTCATAATGTCATCCCTGATCTATGCTGTTTTTTCAGTTTTTGTCGGGGTGGTTATGGAAAAGTCGTTATTTTCAGAGCTCAAGCGTATTGGCATTGATGAAGAACTGGCCAGTAAGGTCAGTGCTTCCCTTGATCCGGAATACAATGCCAGTAAAAAGGATATCCTGATCATGCAGGAAGCCATTATGCAGATACAGCTGCAGAGTGAGCGCAATTATCAGTCACTGAGTTCGGATATCAGTGCCTTGCGCACTGAGATGCATAGGGAAATAGCCGGTGTGCGTACTGAGCTGCATAAAGAGATAGCCGGTGTACGTGCTGAAATTACCGATGCTCGAGCCGAAATGGGTTCCTTCACCCGGCAATACATCATTACCTTTCTCAGTTTGATAACCACTATTGTCAGCGTCTTTATCATCAACTGGCACTTTCACTAGCGCAAAGGCTCATTGGTTGCAGTGGTTGTGCAGCAGCTGGCGCTGGTCCAGCGGCTGACTGTTGACCTCAGCCTTGCAGGGATTCCACCAACTCTTCTCTCAAATAGGCAGCCAACTCTGTGTAACCGCCAATGTACTTTTGACCGTGAAAGATCTGAGGCACGGTTTCAACCGGCTTTCCAACGGTTTTTTCCAGATCTGCCTTGGTGATACCTTCCGCATGAATATCCACATACAGCATGGGCAGTCCACGGCTTTCCAGTACTTCTTTAGCCCGTACACAGTAGCCACAGCCCGGACGTCCAAAAACGGTAAAACGATCCATAAAATCCACCTAACTCTAATCAGGATTCAAATTCATATAAAAGGATGCCACTGACTATAAACGAGTCAGTGTAATGCCTGAAATCAGTATTTTTTAACGGTTTGATAGAGAAAGTCTATCCGTCATTGCCGAACCTCCTTATTGCCTGTCAGTCCGGCTTCAACAACGGATTGCCCCGTTCTCCCAGACGCCTCTCATAGAGCAGACTGGACTTTCAGCGGTGAACGATTACTTTTTTTTGTTGTCTATATATAAGTACCTGGCCAATGAGCTTGCATTGATGTCAACCATTTTCAAGAGCTGAGGAAGTATCATTTATGAAAAAGAACTATCCAAAGAACTATCTGATGATTATTTTGGCTGCCGCTTTATTCAGTGGCGCAGTCTGGGCGGCGGATTCTTTAAGAAGCATCATTACAGGCAGGTTTGTAGCTTACCCCGTCCAGAGTAAAGATCAGGATCACAGAATATGGGTTCTGGATTCTGAAAACGGAAACGTTAAGCTTTGCAAGAAAGAGAACTTTGGCGGCGTGGTTAAATGCTCAAATTTCTCTGATTGACTCCTTAAAGCTGGGAGCTACTCTGGCTTTCAGCGATTTTTTGTTGCGTACATAAGCCCCGGACACATTGCTTTAAAAATTGAACGGCCTGCTTTCTGCCCGTCAGGCCATTCGCCCTGGCTATCTCCGACCAGTCATTCAACTGAAGTACTTTGGCTATTAAGACATTCAAAGCGACCTTAGAGACAGAGCTGTCAGAAATTTTTGATAAAAGGAGGGAGCGAATGGCAGACAGACAACTTTCAAACAGACGATCCGAACAGACAAGAGATTTCAGATCCATCTGATCTCGCTGATCCAGAACCGATTCAATGTTTGAATGACTCAAGTGAAGTATCACTCGAGCCAGATCAGGAGCCATTTCTCTGAATACCCCGGGCAGCTGGATCAGAAAACCTGAAGTAAAACGACACTGCATTTCTTTAACAAGAAGACAAAATGCTTCATTCAGTGACTTCAAAACCATCACTGAATAACAGCCACTGGCCGCTTCACGGGTAATACCCACACGAACAGGAAGATAGCCCGAACCTCCCCAAAAAGACGCCAGTTCTGAGGTTGCACCAAAACTACTGCCCAGATAATCCAGTTTTCTGAGCTTTGCCTGCTCTTCAATGCATTTCAACAGATGAGTGCCGAGCCCATTCCCCTGCAATGAAGGATGTACCGCAATTCGAATAACCCTCAAACCTTTAAAGCCTGAAGCCTCCGGAAAACCACAATGATTACTGAGAGACTGTGGAATAAGATGACCCCGAACCCTGCGCTGCCCAAGCCAGACCGCTTCCTGCAAGTTGTCTTCAATGCCACCTTCCAGCGCCATTAACGCCGTTGCCACGACACGTTCCTGATACCTGAGGCAGTGCACCTCGATATTCGGGCCATCCAGTAAATGCCTGAGATCAAAAGGACGGGTTCGATAATGGGCGAATACCAGCAGACCAAACACATCCGTCAGCAGCTGATCGTCATGAATCAGTTGAGTCGATTCAAGACGATCAAATGAACAGTTCTCAATACCTGCACCCTCTATCATTTCCTCCGAAACAGGTGAGGCATTCAGCATCAACGCTCTGAAAACAAACGCCTCGAAAGGATCATTACCAGCCCAACGGATCGGCTGTTTCAGATGCAGACCCTGCCATTTTGGCGTCAGTTCAGACAGTGTTGACTTGAACTTGATGGCAAAACCCCTGCCCGTTCCTTCATAGCCATGCTGGGTGGATGAGAAAACGATTCTGGAATGATTCCTTAACAATTGGGTCAACAGTGGCACCGGGATAGCAGCGGCTTCATCGACCAGCATTAGGTCGCAACCAGAGTCATCATCAGGATGCAGGAGTTCGTCGGGTGCTTTGAATTCAAGTATACTGCCTTCCCAAAGCAGTTTTCCCCGGTGGACTTCACACCCATCAAGCAATGATTCAGCGGTATTAAAGACGACTTCGGCAGAAGTCAGAGAGGGTGCCGTTACCCATATCCTTGAAAGCCCCGATTGCAGTAAGCGGGCGGAGGCAATACCCAGTGCAGCACTCTTGCCCCGACCACGATCTGCAGTCAGCACTAATGGACGACGCCGATGGCCTTTTGCCACGCGAAGAATAGCTTCAACAGCCCCGGATTGATCCCATGTTCTACAAGCACTGTCGCCTTTTGATCCAGCTTGATAAGAATCAGATAAATCGGTGTAACAAACAGTTTGTTGCCATCGAGCATCGCTGTTCTCGCATAACAGAGAGAGCGTCGTTTCAGACTTGATAAGGTTTGCCAGCCTTTTCAGATAGAGCCCCCCGATCTGCTCAGGCTGATAGGGGTAAACAGTAAGTCTTTTATGGTCCGGGTCGCAGTAATCTGGCCAGTTATCCAGGTCTGGCACCAGAAGTACGAAAAGCCCTCCCCCTTTCAAAGCACCACTGAGTTGACCAAAGGCATCGACATCAAAACCGGAAAAGGCGTTAAATACCAGGAAGTCAATCTCACGCCCTAACCAGCTTGTAGCTTTAGATGCAGAGATCGAGTTTTCATTTCCCCGCTTGCGCTCACCTACCCAAAGAGCTTGTAACTCCGGATTATTTGAGCACAGGAGCGCATTTTGAAACAGGCATTCAGCCTGCTGCTGTGCCCAGACTTCTGTCCCGGATAAAACCAATAGAGCACGATGATTGTTTTCAGCCGCCTGCCTCAGGATAGACTCAACTTTATCCATTTGCCGCCGCAATTTTTTCTAATGCCAACGTCACTATCCATAGTTCAGAATCAGCAGGAATACGGCTACCAAACTGTCTGGCAGGTGTCGCGTGGTTAATGCCTCTTTCCACCGGGAAGCCTGAACCCGTCCAGGCTTTAAGTCCACCATTGAGAAGTCGTACATCTTTGACACCGGCATATTGAAGAACAAACAAAACTCGTGCAGCGGCAATCATATCATCGCCATAAACGACTATAGGCGTATCTTTAGTGATACCCAGCCTGAGCAGGACCGACACCAGTTTTTTTGACTCCTTGATAATCGACTCCAGGCTGCCGGTTTCAACATGCAGGGCACCGGGAATATGCTCAACGACATAGCGAGCCCCCCTGCCCCAGGAGACATCCAGTACCATAAGATCGGAATTTGCCTTAAGCTGCTCATCCAGCCACTCAGGTGTAACCAGTCGCTCATAACCCGGCAACTTGGCAGGCTTGCCACCCTGGGTCAGCCAGGAAGAAAAGCCTGCTTCAAACACACGAATCCGATCCTCATTAAAGCCCTGCTCATCCACCAGCCACTGGGCGAGCACCTGGGCATCCTGCTTGTCGCGACCATAAACAACGATATTGTTGTCAGGCGATATTCCCTTACTGGCCAAAAGGTTCTGAACAGGTTCAGGGTCGGCTGTCATCAAAGCCAGGTCAAAGTTTCGGGCACCCGGAATATGCCCCCCATCCGGATCATTACCCGAAGGCCACCCGTTGTACCAGTTACTGTCTCGAACATCGACCAGGACCCAGCCCTGCTCCCGGACCAATGCTTCCATCTCAGGTTGATCAACAGATTTTAATGCCAGCCTGCTATTCCAAAAGCTGTCGCAGGCTGTGATAACCGGCAACAAGATGATTAACAGACAATTTTTTGCCCAACGCTTCATGGAACCTTATTTACCTGATAGTTATTGGGGTAACAGCGACGCTTATAGCTGTTTTACTTAATTGGGGGCCGTTCTGACTCTTTCAACTGCCAGAATGGTGATCGGGTCAACAGGAACATTTGCATGAGGCCCTCTATTCCCGGTTTTCACGGAAGCTATAGAATCCATAACCTCGTCACCTTTAATCACCTCTCCAAACACTGCATAGCCCGGACGACCCGGACGATCATTCAAAAAATCATTATTAACGAGATTAATGAAGAACTGAGAGGTAGCGCTGTCCGGGTCAGAGGTTCTTGCCATAGCGACAGTGCCACGACTGTTCCTGAGGCCATTACCAGACTCATTCGTGATAGGTACATCCGTCGGCTTTTGACTCATATCTGCGGTCATGCCACCGCCCTGAATCATAAAGCCAGGCATCACTCGGTGAAAAACCAGACCTTCATAGAACCCTTGGTCTACATAAGCGAGAAAGTTCTCTACGGTGGCGGGGGCCCTCTCGGGATTCAGGCGAACTGTCATATCACCTTTGCTGGTCTTGATCACTACATCAACAGGCTGCACAGCTTCTGAAGCAGGTTTATCTGGAGCTGTTGTTTTTTGCTCTGCCAGCAGCTGACTGGCAAAGAGTAAAAAAGATAGCGTCAGAACCCTTTTGATTGCATTTAACACTGGCATTAACCCATAAGAAAGATGATTAAGGTCGTTATCCTACTGGATTCGTCGTTAAGGCTATAGTCTGACACGGAGAAAAAGTAAACATTTCTTCATTTTCTGTTTGCTAATCCATTGTTGTTGTAGAGGTTGCTATAGAAGGAAATCAGACTAAGACTTGCAAATCCGCATTAGAAAGGTAATATACAGCTCCGCCGCACAGAGCGGCACGTCGGAGCGTAGCGCAGCCTGGTAGCGCACCACAATGGGGTTGTGGGGGTCGGAGGTTCGAATCCTCTCGCTCCGACCAGTTATATCAAGTGTTCCAGAGTTTTTCGCCCATTTCAAAAAACAGGGCGGGACACGTCTGGGACATGCAAGTCTTTCATTAGTTTTTCACCCTCCTGAATTTTTCTCTTTTGCCCACTCTGAATTTCAAAAACTGTCTATCATGATGACAAATTTCAAAATAATCATTCGCAGGTAAGTTCGAAAAAACCGCGCACAATTTTCATTCAGCGAGAATAAAGGACTGAGATATGAAATATCACTATACAGAGTGTGGTTTATCTTACATTTACCTTGCTGATGGGTACGATATTGAAACCATAGATGGTGAGACTTATGTGGGCGTGGAAGATGTTCATGGTCTTCACCGAATCATTGCCAAATATATTACTGAAAAGAAAACCCCGCTCCTGGGTGAGGAGGTGCGATTTTTGAGAATCGAGTGTGGCATGTCTCAAAAAAACATGGCGGAAATATTGGGTGTTAATAGCCAAACAGTTGCTCGCTGGAAGAAGGATCAAATCGCTATACCAAGAACCTCGGACGCAGTACTTCGATCTATCTATCTGGAAACCATAAACACGAGCAGCAAAATCAGCTTTTTCCTCAACCTTCTTGCACAGAGCGAAGAGGCTCAGGCCATCAAGCAGCTGACGCTCAAGGCTGAAAATAATCAGTGGTCGTTAGCGATTTGACTTGTTCGTGCGCTTCAAGGCTCTATTGGTCCATGCATGGAAACAAGTTGATTACTTGCAGGCATGGTTGTTGACGATCTGGACCAGCAGCTCTTCAACCTTGTCGAAGCGCCTACTGTGATCCGCCAATTCTTCCCTCACTCATATTTGCCCCCTCAGAATCCAGGCCACTGTGCCTTTGAGGCCAGTGAGTATCTGATCGTGCTCACTAAAGCGCCTGTCCATCTCTTTCTTCACCCCGGTGACCTCTTACTTCATCCCTTCCTGTTCCCTGAGAATCAACCCTAGAGTGCCTTCAATACCAACAAGGACCTTGTCGCAATGCTCTCGATTCTCCTCCAATGCCGTGGCTCTTGCCTCAAGACTCATACTACTTACCCCAATGGTTTTTTATTCGAGATTGGAACGTAGCAGATAAAAGAAGAGCTGCAACTCAGTTACAAAGAGGGCCTAAAAGCAAGGAAACCAGGGCGAAAAATCACCCAGCACCGCTGAGCAAAATGACCACAGACATTACCGCACAGAAAGTGCGATTGGATTGCGCGATGCTGGCGACTCTTTAAACGACACTAACCCTACACCAAGTCTTTCATAACTGGATAAACACTAAAATACACTAACATGGTCATCCAATAGGACATTGGCGATTATCATGCTTTTCTTATTTCTCCAAGCAGGTATACTACCTATTGCATGAAACATTAGTGCCATATAAATTACAAAAAGCCTACAAAACCAGACATTTTATGAACAAAGCATGAATATGAACAACAGCAATCGAGATACCTGATCCGCCTTTATACCCAGAGTTTATTGCCTTCCTTGTCTTCGCACCTGTACAAGAACATAGCCGCAATAATCGGTGTAACAAAAACGAAATAATCAAGTGCGACAATACACAATTACCTGAATAAAACACAAAGCTTATAGTACTCAGCCAAATTTCCTAACACGCTGTTTCAGTATATGCGTGCTCGTACCTGTCCTATGACAATTCATGAAGCAAATCTCGAAGGGCGGTAGCGTGCCTGAATATAAATCGATGCAAATCCAAGTTTCAAACCTGCTAATGGCTCGAGCTGACTGACCTCATTTTTCTGATGCAATCAAGATCACCCTTACAAATTCAGTATGCTGTACTGCATGCGCTGCTCATACGTGAGATTAAAACCCGCTTTGGAGCTTACCGGCTTGGCATAGCCTGGGCCTTTATTGAACCTGTGCTGCAGATAGCTGTTTTCATGGGGCTGTTTTACTTTGGCGGTCGAAGCTCTGTCGGAGGGCTCGAAATACCGCTATTTCTAGCCACCGGTATTGCACCTTTTTTGTATTTCAAGAAAGTCGTAACACAATCATTGAATGCAGTCAGCGCCAACAAAAATCTCCTCATATACCGTCAGGTAAGGGTCTTTGATACCTTTTTGAGTCGCTTTATACTTGAGTTCATCACCTCTTTTTTCGTCTTGTCCGGGATTATTCTGATCACCTGGTGGGTTGGTTATGAAGTCAACCTCGTCAACAGTCTGATCATCATGTATGCCTACCTTTTGCTCAGCATCATTGCATTCGGGCTGGGTTTGATCTTTGGCGTCATCAATACGCTTTACCCTGAGCCTGGAAAATTTATACCCGCCTTGCTCAGACCGCTGATGTTCATCTCTGGCACATTCTTCTCCATCAACGAGCTGCCTTCTGCTGCACAGGAAATATTGCTGTGGAATCCACTGATCCATATTTTTGAATTTATGCGCTCGGGTTTTTCATACGACTATGATACCAGCCTGCTCAGTCTTGAATACGTAGAGATGTGGGCCTTAACAACCTTAACTTTAGGCCTTCTGATGCTCCGGGCTAACTGGCGCAGGATGCTGACACAGTGATCACTTTCAACAACGTCACAAAATATTATCCGACTCCCAAAGGCCGCCACTACATACTCAAAGATGTAGACCTTGTTTTGCCCGGTGATAAAAACATCGGAGTGTTTGGAGCCAACGGAAGTGGCAAGTCCACTCTAATGCGACTGCTGGCAGGTGTCGACCACCCCAACAAAGGCAGTATCAAAATAGCAGGCAATGTTTCATGGCCCCTGGGACTTTCCGGTTACCAGGGCAGTATGACGGGCCGTGAGAACGCCGAATTTATCTGTCGGATTTACGGAAAAAACAAAGATGAGATCAGGGATAAGATCGAATACATCAAAAACTTTTCTGAACTGAATGACTTTTTCGAAATGCCTCTCAAAAGCTACTCTTCCGGAATGAGATCCAAATTCTCATTCGCCGTCTGCATGGCTTTTGACTTTGACTACTACCTGATTGATGAGCTTACAGCCGTGGGTGACAAGCGATTCAGAGAAAAATGTCGTAAAACCTTTGATGCCAAAAAAGGGATAGCCAACTTTCTTTTTGTTTCACACAACATCAATGAGCTAAAGCGGCAGTGTGACATTGGCATTTATATAAAAGACGGCTCAATCCATGTTCATGACAGCATAGATGATGCCATTGCCGCCTATAACTCGATGTAAATTGACCTGACCCTATCGACATGCCAGACACTATTCAAGCACCACCTCAAACACCGCCCAAAGAAGAAAAACCAGCCAGTAAAAGCGAAGTTCTTCGAACTCCACCGGAGCACAAACAGACTGTCGCCCCTGCATATACCATCAAGAAAAAGCTAAAACAGCTTAACCTTGCCCATAAACTCAAGTCAGCACTTCTGACTCATCAAACCGGGCAGTGGTTTACCGCTATTGTTCTTATTCCCTGGGCACTCTGTGCAATATACTTTACCCTGATCGCTTCGGACCGATATGTGTCCGAGGCCAGCTTTCTTATTGAGCGAAGTGACTCAGGCGGCGGCTCTATTGAAGGCCTCAGTCTGTTTGGCGTGACTCCACAAGCCAGCAATGACCAGAAGATTCTGGAGACCTTTATACAGTCGCCCGATATGCTGGAGCACCTGGATCAAAAGCTTTCATTGAAACAGCATTACATTGAATCTGCCGACTGGATTTCCAGACTCTCCCCATCTGCCAGTCAGGAAGATTTTCTCGACTTTTATCGCAGCCATATCAATGTGCGATACAACGATACCAATGGCATGCTGGATATGGAGGTTCAGGGATTTGAGCCTGAATACACCAAAAAAGTCACCGACCTGATCCTTTTAAAGAGCGAGAGCTTTGTAAATGACATCAGTCACAACCTGGCCAATGAACAATTAACCTTTGTACGTTCCGAAGTCGAGCGAGCTGAACAAAGACTGAAGGACTTCACGCGAAGATTATTAAACTTCCAGAACGAAACCGGATTACTGAGCGTCGAAGAGCAAGGAGCTGCACTGAGCGGCATAATGAATGAACTTCAGGCTGAACTGATCAGAAGCCAGACCGAGTTACAGACCCTGACGTCTTATCTGAACGAAAACTCCGCTCAAGTCATTGCATTAAAACAACGGATCAGTGCTCTTCAATCTCAGATCACCACAGAAAAGGACAAGCTGGTCGATAGTGATGCTACTTCACTGAACGAACTTGCTGCTCAACAACAAGAGTTACAACTGGATCTGGAGCTGGCTACCCAGGCCTATACGTCGGCACTGGTTGCCCTGGAAACAACACGCACAGAGGCAAGCCGAAAATTAAAGCAGCTGGTCGTCGTCAGCAGTCCATACCAGGCGCAGGATGCCAAATACCCCAGGGTGGCCTACTCACTTATCAACATACTGCTGATTTTGCTGATGATATTTGCTCTGGCACGAATGATTCGCGCCACTATCCATGAGCATCGTGATTGACGAAAGATCAAGAAAACAGCATCGTTAAAGCATTCCTGATTTCCCAGACTATGAATTTATGAAACAACAACTCATCTCTTCAACAGCTGTACTCATGCTGAGTGTAGCTGCTTACGCAAACACACCGATCCCCGAATCTACTGAAACGGAAACAGTGGGCCCGGAACTGGTTGAAACCGTCACGCAACATCCGGTATTCGGTCAAAATTTATTTGAAGGGTTCAAACAGGCCGAGTTTAAAGGCTTCAACCCTGAGTACACTCTGGCCATTGGCGACAGAGTAACCCTGCAAATGTGGGGAGCTTATGAAGTGGCCGTAGAACTTACGGTCGATGCACAAGGTAATGTCTTTATTCCACAGGTAGGACCCGTAAAGCTGCAAGGTGTTGCCAACAAAGACCTGAACCAGGTTATCGAGAAAAAAGTTCGCAGTGTTTACCAAAAAAATGTCAACGTCTACTCCAGCCTGAATGCAGCAGAACCGGTTAAACTGTTTGTCACCGGCTTTGTTCAATCACCCGGCCTTTATGGCGGTTTTTCATCGGATTCAATACTGGCCTTTCTGGCAAAAGCCGGGGGTATACGCCCAGAGTCTGGTAGTTATCTGAACGTTGAGCTAAAACGGAACGGCAAGACCCGAGCCATTTTTAACCTCTATGAGTTTCTTCTCACAGGTACCATTGAACAAGTTCAACTGGGCGACGGTGACACTCTGGTTGTCAACACACGACAAGGGGTAGCCGCTTTTGATGGACTGGTTGAAAACCCGGTTCAAATTGAATTCGCCAACGGCCAGACGGCTCTGAAAGACGCTCTGGATATGGTCGGTGTGTTACCCGAGGCCACCCACGTTCGGATTGCCAGAAACCAAATGGCCAAGCGCAACGTGGAATACCTGCCTATTGCCAAAACAGCGGACGTACAACTTCATAGTGGCGATGAAGTCACCGTTGTTTCTGACAAAATGCCGGGAACCATCAGTGTATCAGTCGAGGGGGAACACAACGGACAGGCTATTTATATCCTTCCTTACGGCAGCACCATTAAAGATCTGATGGCCCGGCTCTCCCCTAACGACCGGTCCAATATGGAAGCCATGCAACTCTTCAGAGAGTCTGTAGCAAAACGCCAGAAAGCCATGCTTGATGTGCAGCTAAAACAGCTTGAGCAAGCGGCACTCTCGGCACGAAGCAAAAGCATAGGCGAAGCCAACTTGAGAAAGGCCGATGCACAATCGATCCTGCAATTTGTAGAAAGAGCCAGACAGGCAGTCCCTCGTGGTCAGGTACTGCTGGGCCAGAATAAAACCCGCATGGATGTCATGCTGAAAGACCAGGATAGAATCGTTATTCCTAATGACACCGTTCTGGTTCAGGTGCATGGCGAAGTCATGTTCCCCAATGCCATGGTCTTTGATAATGAAAAAACCATCAACGACTACGTTTCCGCAGCAGGGGGCTACTCTCAAAAAGCCGATCAATCCCGAGTGCTGGTCCTGCATCAGGATGGAACGATTTCTCGCATTGAATACAACGATGGTCTGTTCAGTAGTGGTTTAGCGAAATACGACGTTAAACCCGGAGACGAAATCCTGGTGATGCCACAGGTCGATGAAAAAACCATGCAATATACCAGTGATATTATGCAGGTCATTTATCAGGTGGCTATGAGTGCGGCGGTGGTGTTGAGGCTGTAGCACTTTTTTGCGGTTATGAAAGGGTATTACTTTAGGTAGTAACCTTTCATGCTTATCCGTAGAAAAGCCGATCAAATCGGAATGACTGGTAATGTGGGTAAAATCCATTGTATGGCTTTTCCGGGCAGAAATTTGCCTGCGTTCGATGCTGAGGTACCTCATCAATCAAAAGGGTTAGTCACAGAAAAACCGGGGATTTTCATAAAATCGGTATCCCGGGTAATAATCTCACGGACACTATGCTCTTTCATCACTGCTGCAATACGACAATCGTGAACAAAGTTACCTCTGACAGGCGCCACTTGTTGGATAATTTCTGTAAAATACTGCAAATGGTCAGGGCCCGGATCAATCCGTGATACCACTGGCTGATCAAGAAGATTCTTTATATTGGCAAGTGCTTGTTCAATGCTCAGTGGCTTCGGCTTGATTAGCTTTGGATGGGTGACCACTCTCATATATTCAAAGATATTGATCCAGGTAATGCAGTGGCGGGTTTTCTGCGAGGCAACCTGCTCCAGGAGCCCCCTGGCTACCTTGTGCTCATCAAAAAAAGGAATGCTGGCGTAGACAAGAATATTGGTATCAATCAGCTTCATGGCTTATTCCGCTCAATTCATAGGGCATTAAGCCAGGTCATCAAGGTAGCTGCGATCTGATGGATCAAAACCATCGGCAGGTTTGCCATTTTTTGCTACATGCCACTGGAAAGGCACCTGCTCCGGTTTATTCTGCTGTGTGGAAATAGCCATGCGAATGAGCTGGTTTGCCAACTGGCTCACGGTTGTGCGCTCCCTGGCGGCTTGCTCTTTGAGCTGAGCAAGCAAGCCCGGCTCTAGATCAAGTGTTGTTCTCATGGTTTAAGCCCTTTTTTTAGTTTGATACATCATGAATGTGATAATAGTGCATCATGGTGCATTGGCAAATCATCATTAACAGAACCGATTTTGGACACTCACCTTTCCAGTAGTATCCAGTCAATAGCAGGGGCTATTGATTATTAATGGAACGGTTTGCAAATGACTGGTTAATATATAATAAATCCGTCGTCTGTTTACACGGTTAATCCTGATAATTTCAGTGCAACCTTTGCTTTTTGATAAATGACCATGTATATGCAAAACAATACCGTTCTGGTGAGAGTCTATGGTGAAATGATGTTCCTAAATGACATGGTATCCACTGAGTGCCAAACATCGGCTTGCGCCCTTTGACACGTAGACCTCCAGGTATTACTTTGAGTAATGCCTTTATTTTCGGGAAGTCAGCCATGGCCAGCAGCTCTATTACCACCAAGGGACAAGTGACCATCCCCAGCGCCTTGCGGGAGAAATTCCAGTTGGAACCGGGCGATAAGGTGCTGTTTTTAGAAAAAGACGGGGTAATCACCCTGGTACCCATGAAACAGGATATTACCCACCTGGCCGGTTGCCTTGCCGACGATGTGGGCGGACGCCGGGCATCCCTTGAAGATATGGAATCCGCTATCAGGGAGGGCGCCACTAAGGATTGGGGGCAGAACAAGGAGCTTGACAATGGAAGGGATTGATACAAATGTACTTATCCGCTTCTTGGTCAAAGATGACCAGCAGCAGTACCAACAGGCACTGTCACTGTTTATCGGAATGCCGAAGGTTTATCTCTCCCCCATCGTGCTGGTAGAAACGGTATGGGTACTCAGTCATTTCTATCAGGTCAAGCGGTTACGACAGTGCGAGATATTAAAGGCTTTTATTTGCCAACAGGGCGTTGTCACCGATGACCGGCAAGCGGTCATGGCTGCACTGGATGACTATGAACAAGGGTATGACTTTGCAGATGCAATGATTGGCCACTATAACCTCAGTCATCAATGCAAAAAGACTTGGACCTTTGACCGAAAAGCATCAAGACTGCCAGCCTTTAGCCTGATTCAACCAGATCACTGAAATAACAGGATGGAAAAGCAACAAGATAGTCGCTGGAAGCAACGATTTGATAACTACCAGCGTGCCTTAGGCCGATTGCAGGCAGCTGTCAGTCTGGCCAACCATCGTGTGTTGAGTGAGCTTGAAAAACTGGGTTTGATCAAAGTCTTTGAGTTTACCCATGAGTTGGCCTGCAATACCCTGAAAGGCTTTTTGATTGAGCGCGGGGCTGAAAAAATTTACGGTTCCAGGGACGTCACTCGCCTCGCCTTCAAAGAAGGGCTTATAGAGCAGGGTGAAATCTGGATGAGTATGATTAAAAGCAGAAACCTGACATCTCACACCTATCGGGAAGAAGTTGCTCAGGAAATCTATGAAAACATCATCAGCCAGTATTTTTTTGAATTCAAAGCACTGGAGCAGATGTTAAAAAGGCTAGGTGACGATAACTCATGAAATTTGGCTTAAGTGATAAAACATTGAAGCCATTCAAGACGTATTAAACCGACACCAGCAAGTTGGGAGCGCCATTATTTATGGTTCCAGGGCAAAAGGAAACTACCGCACAGGCTCAGATATTGATCTAACCCTGGTGGCCGCAGAGGGTGAAACACTGGATTTAAACCTGCTGTTCAAAATTGATGATGCATTGGATAACCTGCTATTGCCTTACAGTTTTGCTCTCTCGATTCTGGAAGACATTGATAACCCGGCGCTGGTAGAGCATATACAGCGGGTGGGGCAGCTTTTTTATCAGAGCTGACTCTCCCAGCTATCAGGGGTTGCTGTACGCTGAAACTGGTAAGTGGACACTCTTGGCAACATACTGACTTCAAAGCTTTCTGATCTTTGAGACGAACAATGCAACTCAATACAAAATATCTATCTCTTTTTGAGCAAAATTGGTCTGAATCTCAAATAGCCGTTAAACGTATGGAAGTCTCGCTCAGAAGGCTTGAACAGCACTTTCCATTGACAGCTCAAGCTCTCAAGTCGGTAGATGAAGCGCTATTTGAAAAACTCGACGCTTTCAGAGTTCGATTTGCAGGCCTGCAAGACTGTATTGGCAACAAGCTCTTCAGAAACTTACTACTAATGGAAGATGAAGAGGGCTTGAATATGGCAGATACGTTATCACGGATGGAAAAGCGACATATCCTCAGTTCTGCTGACAGCTGGCGGAAAATGCGTGAAATTCGCAATGTATTCTCTCACGACTACCCGGAAGCTGAATCACAACGGGCTGAAGCTCTCAACATGGCATGGGCTGTGGCACCCGAACTGATTAAAATCACCGATCAGATCGAAGCTTACCTACTCAAGCTCCACAATTTAAAGTTAGGTGGTGACAATTGAGAATCAGTCCGGTACAGAAAAACGACATCATAGAGTTGGTCAGGAAAGAGCTCAGCGAGCAGGCCCGGGTCTGGCTCTTTGGCTCAAGGGCCAGAAATGACGCACGAGGTGGCGATATTGACTTGTTGATTGAAGTCGATGGTTTAAGCAACACTGTCGAGAAGAAAATCAACCTACGCCTCGCCCTGGAAGATCGATGGGGGGAGCAAAAAGTAGATATTTTGATTCACGATACACAGCACCCGGAACTGCCTATCCACCAAATTGCCAAATTGGAAGGCGTCCGGTTGGTTTGATCGACCTGAAGAGAAAAAAGTAAAGCCGCTATAAACACAGGTTATCTGGCTGAAGTCCTTGCTGGACAGGCACTTTCATGATTTTGCCGTGTCACTAACCCCGATTAACTAACAATCTATTCGCTAAACACAAATGAGCTTAATCCCCGTTATCATGTCCGGCGGCTCCGGCAGTCGCCTCTGGCCTCAGTCCCGATCTTTATACCCTAAGCAATTTCTGCCATTGGTGAATGAGCAAACCATGTTGCAGAACACGCTTTCCCGGCTTAATGGATTGGATTCGGTATCTGCGCCGCTGGTCATTGCCAATGAAGAGCACCGTTTTCTGGTAGCAGAACAAATCCGCCAGATTGGGCGGCAGGCTTCAGCCATTATTCTTGAACCTGTCGGTAAAAACACGGCACCCGCCGTGGCTCTGGCGGCCCTGAAAGCCCAATCTCTGTTTGAAGAGAAAGACCCCATACTCCTGGTATTGGCTGCGGATCATGTGATTCAGAATAATCAGGCATTTCATCAGGCAATCGAAGCTGCATTGCCAGCGGCAAGAACTGGCAAGCTGGTGACCTTTGGTATCGTCCCCACTCATCCGGAAACCGGGTATGGATATATTAAGGCCAGTAAAGCGTTAACAGGGAACAGTGTACAGGCTGCTCCGGTAGACAATTTTGTGGAAAAGCCCGACTTGGAAACCGCTCAGGGCTACCTTGCTTCCGGTGACTATTACTGGAACTCTGGAATGTTCCTGTTTAAAGCTTCTCGTTACCTGGAAGAGCTGGACAAGTTCTGTCCTGATATTTTGCAAGCTTGCGAAAAGGCTATGGCGGCTGAAAGCACTGACCTGGATTTTGTCCGGCTGGATGAAACGGCATTTCATGCTTGCCCAGATGAATCTATCGATTATGCGGTGATGGAAAAAACCACAGACTCCGTTGTGGTGCCTCTTGATGCTGGTTGGTCTGATGTGGGCTCCTGGACATCGTTGGCAGATATCTGTGAAAAAGATGAATCCGGTAACGCTTGCCAGGGTGACGTTCTGCTGCAGGATACCCGCAACACCTATGTGCGCAGTGAAAAAAAACTGATTGCCACCGTCGGCGTCGACGACCTGGTGATCACCGAAAGCGATGACGCCATTCTCGTGGCCCATAAGGACCGGGTGCAGGATGTTAAAAAAATTGTTGAACGGTTAAAGGCAGCAAACCGTTCTGAAGCTAAATTACACCGAAAGGTTTATCGTCCATGGGGGGCTTATGACTCCATTGATATGGGCGACCGATTCCAGGTTAAGCGCATTACCGTTAAGCCCGGAGCGCAGCTCTCCCTGCAGATGCACCATCACCGAGCCGAACACTGGATTGTTGTGAAAGGCACAGCGCTGGTCACCAATGGCGATCAGGAAATTCTGCTGACCGAAAACCAATCTACCTATATTCCCATTGGCGTCGTGCATCGACTGGAAAACCCCGGCAAGTTTGACCTTGAGCTGATTGAGGTACAGAGCGGCGGATATCTTGGCGAAGATGATATTGTCCGGTTTGAGGATACATACGGCAGGGCGTGATGAGATCTCACCTCTGACCCGCCGGGTTTAAAAAGCTCGGAAATAGCACCGTCATCGCTAGTAATTCAGGATAAGCCGGTGAACCTGAATGATGTCTGCTTTTGCTACTGTACCAGCTTTGCAGAATTAACGTCAGAGCAATATACCAGCGATATTATGCAGATTATCTATCAGTTAGCCATGAGTGCTGCTGTAGTTTTAAGACTCTAACAACCCACCATTAGGATCTAAGATGGGAAAATCTAATAGAAAAGGTATTATCCTGGCTGGAGGCTCTGGCACCCGGCTTTATCCTTTAACCCGAGTTGTCAGCAAACAGCTAATGCCTGTTTATGATAAACCCATGATCTATTACCCACTGGCAACATTAATGCTGACGGGTATTACCGAAATAGCAATTATCACCACACCTCAAGAACAACATCGCTTTAAAGAATTGCTAGGTGATGGCAGGCAGTGGGGAATACAACTTGAATATCTGGTTCAACCTTCACCAGACGGTCTTGCTCAAGCCTTTATATTGGCAGAAGAGTTTATCGGTTCAAGCGATTGCGCCCTGATACTGGGTGATAACCTGTTTTACGGTCACAAGTTTTCCAGACTGCTCCAAAAAGCTGACAAACAACACGGGGCTACAATTTTCGGTTACCGAGTCAGCAATCCCCAAGATTATGGTGTTATTGAGCTGGATGAAAATAACAAAGCTTTGTCCATTGAAGAAAAACCTTTAGAACCCAAGTCGAATTATGCAGCAACAGGTTTGTATTTCTTTGATAACCGGGTAGTAGATTTTGCTAAATCGGTAAAACCTTCACCACGGGGTGAACTGGAAATCACCTCTGTCATCGATTGCTACCTTAAGGAAGGCAGCCTGAATGTTGCCACCATCAGCCGAGGCTCAACCTGGCTGGACACAGGCACTCATCAGAGCCTGCTTCATGCTGCTGCCTATATAGAAACTATTGAATCCAGACAAGGTCTAAAGATTGCCTGCCCTGAAGAAATCGCCTACAGAATGGGCTACATTAGTGCAGAGCAATTGCTTGATATTGCCGAGCCACTGCGTAAGAGCGGCTACGGTGTTTACCTGATGAATATTATTGAAGAACTGGAAGGCATCAGCTGGTTTGAACAACGCAAGATTCAGGTTGCCTGAGGTATCAGAATAATGGAAGTACTGGAAACAGGTATTGAAGGCCTGAAAGTCATTGAGCCTCAAGTGTTTGGTGATGAACGCGGCTTTTTCATGGAGACCTGGCAAGCCAAAAAATTTGAAGAACTGGGTCTTCCAACCCACTTTGTTCAGGACAACCACAGTCGCTCTAAACAAGGAATATTGCGAGGCCTTCATATTCAAACTCAACACACCCAGGGAAAACTGGTAAGAGTGATACAGGGTGAAGTTTTTGATGTCGCTGTAGACTTGAGAAAAGACTCTAGCACATACGGACAATGGCACGGTGTTTATCTTTCCGCAGAAAATAAACGTATGTTCTGGGTGCCCGAAGGTTTTGCTCACGGCTTTTATGTCACCAGTGAAAGTGCTGATTTCGTTTACAAGTGTACAGATTATTATGCGCCAGAGTATGATCTGAGTATTGCCTGGGATGATCCTGAACTGGGGATTGAATGGCCGTTGGTTAATGGTGAGCCGCCTTTGCTGTCTGGCAAGGACGAGAATGCTATCGCGTTTTTTGGAGCTGGAAGCTGGAAGCTGGAGGCTGGAAGCTGGGCGAGGGAAGTTTGAAGATGAGGGTTTTAATTACGGGTTGTGATGGTCAATTGGGGTATGAGTTGCAGAGGACTGTGCCTGAGGGCATAGAGCTGCTTTGTGCTGATCGGTATCAACTGGATATTACCTCTCAGGAATCTGTTAATACTTACTTCGTTGCTCATCAGCCTGAAGCGGTTATCAATGCTGCGGCTTATACTGCGGTTGATAAAGCAGAGACAGACAGTGATTCAGCTTTCGCAGTAAATACCAAAGGCGCCGCTTTCCTGGCAGAAGCTTGCTCAAAGCATGACATCCCCATGGTTCAGGTATCGACAGACTTTGTCTTTGATGGTGCTCAATCAACGCCCTATAAAGTGACTGACAAAACCAAGCCTGTCAGTGTCTACGGAGAAAGCAAGCTTCAGGGCGAAAAGCAAGTTCTTGAGATACTCGGAAATAAAGCCGTTGTCATTCGTACAGCCTGGGTTTACTCATCACACGGTAATAATTTTGTAAAAACCATGCTCAAACTGATGCAAGAAAAAGATCAGCTAGGTATCGTTTTTGACCAAATTGGCACCCCTACTTCCGCCAAGTCACTAGCACTATGCTGCTGGCAATCATTAAAAAAGCTTCAAGCTTCAAGCTTCAAGCTTCAAGCAATCTTCAACTGGAGCGACGCCGGTGTAGCCAGCTGGTACGACTTCGCCATAGCCATCCAGGAAGAAGCACTATCCCTAGGCATACTACAAAAAAGTATCCCAATAAAACCAATACCCGCGTCTGCCTACCCTACCCCGGCAGAACGTCCCAAATACAGCGTTTTGGACAAACAACTGACCTACTCTGAGTTAGAGCTTCCCATTGAGCATTGGCGTATTGCTCTCAGGTCCATGCTAAAAGAGCTTAAGTCAAACCATTGAGTACGACGTGTATTCAACTACTCATTAGCCATCGACCAGAGCCATACTCATTTACAAACGCCCAACACCTAATTTTTTAACAGCACTCTCATGAAATCACTATTAGTCACCGGTGGAGCCGGTTTTATTGGCTCAAACTTTGTCCAGTACTGGATAAAGCAATACCCCGAGCATAACATTGTCGTTCTTGATGCCCTGACTTATGCAGGAAACCTAGCCAGCCTTGACCCCATCAAAGAACACCCCAATTACACCTTTGTACACGGGAATATTCTGGATACAGAACTGGTGGAAGGTTTACTGAGAAACCATAAAATCGACACTTTAGTCCACTTTGCAGCTGAATCTCATGTAGACCGTTCCATAACCGGACCTGACGCATTCCTTGAAACTAATATCATAGGCACCCATAGCCTGCTCAAAGCGGCAAAAAAAGTCTGGTTGGACGAAGACCATTTACAAGGTAAAGAGCATCGTTTCCATCATGTCTCTACTGATGAGGTATACGGCACTCTGTCGTTAACTGACCCAGCCTTTACTGAAGAAACCGCTTACGCCCCGAACTCACCCTACGCAGCCAGCAAAGCGTCCAGTGACCACCTGGTTCGCTCCTATCAGGAAACTTTTGGCCTAAAGACCACTATTAGTAACTGCTCCAATAACTACGGCCCATACCATTTCCCGGAAAAGCTGATCCCTCTGGTAATCACGAACATCCTGCACGATAAGCCACTCCCTATATACGGCGACGGCAAACAAATCCGCGACTGGCTCTATGTAGAAGACCACGCACGTGGAATCGAGCTGGTTCTCAACAAGGGCAAAATCGGTGAAAACTACAACATCGGCGGCCACAACGAATGGCACAATATCGACATAGTCAACCTCATCTGCAACCTAATGAATAAAAGCTTCCAGCTTCCAGCTTCCAGCCTCCAGTTCAAACAACGCTTCCCCACCGCAAAGTCTGCAATCGTCGGCAACTCAGAATCACTGATCAAATACGTAAAGGATCGCCCCGGTCATGATCGCCGTTATGCTATTGATGCAGGAAAAACCCGTTCAGAGTTGGGTTATGAACCTAAAGAATCTTTTGAAACCGGTATTCAAAAAACCGTTGAGTGGTATTTAAACAATCAAACATGGTGGCTGACTGTTATGGATGGAAGTTATCAAAACTGGATGGCTGTGCCATATTAAAGATCCATGGAAAAAGTAATGATTATCGAAAAAATTAAGAAAGCCACTAGAAAAAAAAGCAAGAAAGCAAAGTTGATCGAGGGTCATGTAGATGGCTGGAATGGAGCTAACCTCTGGGGTTGGGCAGTAAAAAGAAACATTATAGAGCCTGTTGAGCTAGAAATTATTATTAACGGGAAAAAGCGAAAAGAAATTATTGCAAATCAATTTCGACAAGACCTTAAGGACGCAGGTAAAGCTATTAATGGCGAAGCTGGATTTTTAGTAGAGCTTAACGTACATAATTTTTTGAATGATTTCAACTTTGAGTCAGAAAACATAATAGACATTATCGACAAATCAAACGGTGAGAGACTTATTGGATCTCCAATAACCGTTAAAAAAACAAAAATAAGGGGGCATGTCGATCAGCTTAATCTGCAAGGAATGACAGGTTGGGTGATAAATGATAGCTACCCTGAAGCACCAGTCTGCTTCGATCTATATATCAATAAAAAACTAAAACAGACGTTTAAAGCAGATCAATATCGACAAGACTTGACTGACTCTGGCTTTAATAATGCTAATTGTGGATTCAGTATTGACGTGTCACCATTTATTGCAAAAGATACCTTCTCAAAGGTTGAGCTAAAGCTCGCTGGAACCGATGAGAATATCATTTCAAAGGAATGGGTAATCGAGCCAATATCGACCAAAGTTAATGCACTCACAAAACTGCAGAATATAATTCGTAAAGAAACATTTGCAAACGGCTTAGACCCTAAGCTCGTCTGGCTGAATAGTAAAGTAGTACCTGCACTTTTGAGTAAGCTAAGAAACGAAGGTGAATTATTTTTTGACAATGCATCAGATTCACCTATTGCAGGTATAGAAAAACAACACAAAAAATGCATTGATATAATAATACCTGTATACAAAGGTTATGAAGAAACTATCAACTGCATTAAAAGTGTACAAAGAGCAATCGTGAAACAGCCATATGAGCTGATTGTTATAAATGACAAGAGCCCAGATACAGAGCTGACAAAAGAACTTCGAACTATGAGCAGGACAGGTTCATTTAAGCTCATGGAAAATAAGGAGAATAAAGGATTTGTAGGTACAGTAAATAGAGGCATGCGCTTGCACCCGGAGCGTGACGTATTATTACTTAACTCAGATACACTAACCCCTGATCACTGGTTAGACAGGATTGTTGATGCCGCTTATAGTGATGAAACCGTAGGCACCGTTACCCCATTCTCAAACAATGCAACGATTTGCAGCTTTCCAAGATTTTGCATTGATAATCGTATGACCCAAGGACTAAAACTAAACGAAATCAGTGAATTATTCGCCAGTGAAAATGAAGGATTAAAAGTTGATCTTCCCACAGCACATGGTTTCTGTATGTTTATAAAGCGAAATGTCCTAAAAGAAATTGGGTATTTTGATGAACAGAAATGGGGCAAAGGGTATGCAGAAGAAAACGATTTTTCTTTAAGAGCAGCTAGTAGGGGCTGGCGAAACATTCTGGCGGGTAATGCATTTGTACAACATCTTGGTTCAGTTTCATTTGCAGAAAATGCTGAAACATTTATCGCTAAAAACCTGCAAATGTTGAATTCTATTTATCCAGATTACCCTCTCAACGTTGAATCTTTCATTCGAAAAGACCCCATTAGGCCTTTAAGAAACAATGTCTCTATGTCTCTTCTTAAAAAAGAAATTAACGAGACTGTTGGAAATAAAAAAACAAGAGGCAAAGGCATACTTTTCATCTCTCTATCTTTTGGAGGTGGTACCAAAGTAGCTACAGATGACCTCGCATCATTATTGGAAAAAGAGGGTCAGTGTGCATTAATGTTAACTTCCCCAGAGCCTGGTCTTTGGGAGTTAAGTAGCCATAAAACAAATGCTGTCATTCAGTACAAATGGCCACAAGAAAAGCAAAAAATGCTTAATGACTTAAAAAGTCTTGATATCTGGCATATCCACTTTCATCATACTGTTCAATTCCCTAAAGAGATCTGGGATCTGCCAAGTTGGCTTGGTATTGACTATGATGTTACTTTGCACGACTATTACACAGTTTGCCCACGCGTAAACTTGATTGATGATACAAAAAGTTATTGTGGTGAACCTCCGGTAGGTGGCTGTGAGCAGTGTATTGAGCAAAATGGTGTTTATGAATCATCATTAATTAGACTTAAAGATGTAGGAGGTACAGTAGAAGGTTGGCGCCTTCATCATAATAATGTTCTACAAAGAGCCAGAAAGGTTATTACTCCTAGCAAAGATACAAAAAAACGTATTAATAGCCACTTTGCATTGAAAAACATTGAAGCTAAATACCATCCTGAACCTGAATCAACATCTAATCCAATTAATTTTGATAAAACAGACATTATTAATGTCGCTTTTATCGGAGCTATTGGAGAGCACAAAGGGTTTAATAAGTTGTATCAATGTGCAAAGCATGCATTAAGGTTCGAGCTTCCTTTACATTTTACTGTAATTGGATATACATGTAATGATGAGTTACTCAAAGAATTACCTAATGTGACCATTACAGGGAAATATAAAAGAGATGAACTACCAAACCTAATTAGAAGTCATGGATGCCACATATCTGCATTATTTAGTGTTTGGCCTGAAACGTTTAGTTATACACTCTCGGAATCATATAAATTAGGTTTACTGCCTATTGCATATGATATTGGTGCTATTTCAGAAAGAATCTCAAATAATAATATTGGAATAACAATCGACCTAGACTCATCTGCATCCAAAATATGCGACTATTTAATTAACTCCAGACCCGTAACAAAAAAAATAAAGACAGGCTTCATATATGAAAGCCTAATTAACAACTACTATTCTTTTTAAAAAGATTATGAGGGTAATATGTTTAAGATTTTAAATAAAAAAGAAGTTGATAAAATAAACAGTCATGGTTTGGAGATCTTTGGAGCCAATAGAAGAATACCACTTGACTTAGAGTTTGAGAGACCATGTGGTCTTAAAGGTTGCAATATCGACCAAAAAGTAAAGATTGGAGCATTTAGCTATGTAGTTAGTGGTTACTTGTTTGGTGTAGAGATAGGCCGATATTGCTCATTTGGTGAGAATGTTCAAATTGGTAGGCAAGACCACCCTATCGACTGGATGTCAACCAGTCCATTTTTCTATATGGCTGGGAAAAATATTCTATCATCCGTCGATAGTACTGATAGAGCCTTTGATATTGTGCCAAAGCTGCCAAAAGCACCTACTAAGCTAAAAACAACAAAGATAGGAAATGATGTATGGATTGGCCATGGCGCATTTATAAAGCCTGGAATCACAATTAATACAGGTGCAATTATTGCTGCAGGCTCAGTTGTAACCAAGAATGTTGAGCCTTATTCTATCATGGCAGGCAATCCTGCGAAACACATAAGATATAGAGTCAAAAAAGAACTAATTCCCCTCTTACTTAAATCAAAGTGGTGGGAACTATCACCAAGTGATTTAAGAAACTTTAATTTTTCAAATTTGGAAGAAAACCCCAAGATCCTCGATGAAATATCCAAATTAGAAAGAAAGCAATTTTCACATATGAGACTTGGAGATATAGTTTAATGAAAAAGGTCCATTTTCTTCACATTCCAAAAACGGCCGGCCAATCTGTGCATCAACTTTTGGTAGATGGTTTTGACTCAGTGTCACCTTTGAGGGTTAATTCGCAGTATCCTAAATTAGGAAAATCATCCGTCTCAGAATATGATGTTATTTCTGGCCATATTGATTGGGCAACAATGAACCTAGGTGGTAATGCTGAATTCACTTTTACGGTACTCAGAAAGCCATTGGATAGAATACTATCTTTTTATCATTACCTCAGGAGTGAAGCCAGAAAGCTTAATAATGAAGAGCTTAACAATCCTGAAAATTTAGGAATGAAGAATGCTCTACACCTATCACCTGACGAATATTTTTTAAACAACAGCATTGATTTTTCAAGATTTATTGATGATCACTATGATAATTTTTACACATATTTTTTCGCATCAATGAAATACTCTGGAAATAGAAATTTAAGAGAGAAACACTCAGATGAAGAGTTATTGGGGATGGCTTTAAAAAATATATCAAAAATCGATAAAATATATACAATTTCACGCTTACATCAACTACCAACTGATCTTTGCAAACACTTCAATGAATTCAAACCATCTGATATAAAACATGTCAACATAGGTGATAAATTAAGTACAGAGGATCGTATAAATGAGCTTACTAAAATTGGCGAATGTGAAAGAGCCATATCTAAAATAAAGAAAATGTGTTCACTAGATAATTACCTTTATAATTTTGTAGAGTCCGTTTCAAACTGAGAGCCAGCATGATTTAAGTATATTACTATAGGCAACGAAAGTATGGTGGACCCCACTGTCAAGACAGAAATTCAACATATTTAAGTTAAGTCCTGGCAGTGGTTACAAAATTCCCGCATGCAAAGTGAATTGCCTTCGGTGACTTTTAATCCAGCGGCTGATGTAATCGCTCAGTGTTGTAAAACTCAAAGTACTCATCCAGCCCTGCGTAAAGCTCAGGAACTGTCTGTAACTCATGTGTACACAGCCATTCGTACTTGACGGAACGGCAGAGCCTTTCTACAAAAAACAGTGCCCGGCCTTTGCCGACCATACTGATCTTGATTTCCCGTTCCTGCAAGGGTGCCAGAAAAGATTGTGTTAAAAAAAATCCGACGTTTAGCCAAGTTAAGTACTAGAAGGCTAAATTTATACTTAGCCCAGTCAATAAAACCACTACCTATTAAGCAATCACTACGCCTGAGAGCTTTATTAGGTGAAAAGCCAAGACGACACCCGACCATCACTGGCTTAAAAGTCTGCAATCATCAATACCAGGGTCATATTGATGAAATATGCAGCAATGTTATTTCTGGTTGGCTTTATTCTGACACGAAAACACCAGTCGCTTTAACCTTGGTAGTTAATGGAAGATCATCGTTCGAGACAACAGCAAATATCTTTAGACAAGACTTGCTTGACTATGGGCTACCTACAGGCCAAGCTGGCTTCAAGTTTGTATTACCAGAAGCAGCTGTTGCTAAAGCATTTGATTTTAGAATTTTATCAAAGGTCTGCGGGTCACTTGTTTTCAGTGGCCGTTATATTGCAGATCAGACCACAGAACAGATAAATTCACTACTCAGTGTACAAAAAGCCTTAAGAAGTGGTCAAATAGATGGTTTGGAAGGCCCTGCTTCAGAGTGGCTATTAAAGCAGGTTATTCCTAGCTTAATGCAAAATATTCGCTCATCAAATAAAGTTCGTATCCCCTCCCTGAAATCCCGACCTATCACTGAAAAAGCGCCGAGTTTAGCATCTGAAGTTGATATCATAGTACCTGTCTATAGCGGCCTACTAGAAACTCAGAATTGTATTCAAAGTGTCTTGAATGCTACTTACAAAACGCCCTATGAAATTATTGTTATCAATGATGCAGGACCAGATAGCACTTTAAATGAATGGTTGCGTGATTTAGCCAATCAACAAAAAATAACCCTTTATGAAAATTCAGTAAATCTGGGATTTGTGGGCACCGTCAACAAGGGTATGAAACTACACCCTAAACGAGACGTAATATTGCTAAATTCTGATACTATCGTTGCCAATAATTGGCTGGATCGCCTGAAAGATGCAGCTTACCGCAATAAGCATATTGCAACTGTCACACCTTTTTCTAACAATGCATCTATTCTGAGTTTCCCTAAGCCATGTTATGAAAATTCTTTACCTACAGGATTCACAATACAGGAAGTTGATCATCATTTTAAAGAGCAGAATACGGGCATTATTACGGATTTACCCACCGCACATGGTTACTGTATGTTCATTAGAAGAGCTGCACTGAACCAAATTGGTTACTTTGATGAAGAGCTTTGGGGGCGCGGCTATGCTGAAGAAAATGACTTCAGTTTACGTGCAGCGCAAGCAGGTTGGAGGAACGTTCTTGCAGCCGACACTTTTGTACAACATGTAGGCTCTGTATCATTCAGCAGCTCTGCTCATGCCCGTATCCAAAAAAACCTTGCAAAACTTAACCTCCTTTATCCCGACTATGAGGTTAATGTTCATCATTTCATTGCTGGCGATCCACTCTTTTCTCTTCGTAATAAAGTGGCTCTTTCTTTGCTCAAAGACAGCTGTATTCGGCTTAAAACAAAGTTTTACTTATTCATTTCTCATTCGCTTGGTGGTGGTACTGAAGTTCATACCAACTACATGGCAGAACGTTTAGAAAAAGAAAACATTGAGGTTCTTCTTTTAAAACCAGACTCACAAGGTCGTTTCTGCTTAGAAAATGCCAGTAAGACAATCTTTGTATC
Source organism: Endozoicomonas sp. ALD068 (assembly GCF_049310145.1). NCBI lineage: Bacteria > Pseudomonadati > Pseudomonadota > Gammaproteobacteria > Oceanospirillales > Endozoicomonadaceae > Endozoicomonas > Endozoicomonas sp. ALD068. The sequence goes on along the minus strand of NZ_JBLYNU010000004.1, from coordinate 1,354,675 downwards.
TTGGAACAGTGGTCAGTTTGATGAGATGGTCGAAGATTTAACAACCTTGAATATTGAGCATATCCATTACCATCACTGGTTAGGATTCGACAATCGAATATGTAACCTGCCCAAGTTGCTTAATAAGCAGTTCGATATCACTTTACATGACTATTACACTGTTTGCCCAAGAGTCAACATGGTGACTGAAACACACCGCTTTTGTGATTCAGCCAATATCACTGTCTGTAATGCTTGCTTGGCTAAAAACCCACCTCATAGCGAAAACAAACTAGCTCTGAACCGTCAAAGTTTGCGTATTCAAACATGGCGAAAAAATCAGCAGAAGTTCCTTGACTCAGCCAGACAGGTTTATGCTCCCAGCCATGATACGGCTGAGAGAATTAATAGCTTTTTAAATCTTGATAACCTTCAAGCACTCTATCATCCCGAGCCTGAAGTTAATATCAAGATTGGCGACCTAAAAAAATCAGGAAATTTATTAGTAGCTGTACCTGGTGGGATTAGTCGTAATAAGGGTTTTGACAAATTGATATCGTGCGCTTCATACGCAGCAGAAAACAATCTACCTATTGATTTCATCGTGATTGGTTATAGCTGCGATGATAAGAAATTAACAAAACTTCCAAACGTTACAATAACAGGGCGATATCAACGAAATCAATTCTCTTCTATTGCCAGAAAATATAAGTGCAACGTCTCTGTACTTTTCAGTTTATGGCCAGAAACCTATGGCTACACACTCACTGAATCCGTTAACGCTGGTATGCCTGTTTTGTCCTTCGATATTGGAGCTTATGCAGAACGAATAAAAAAGCTTGGAGTTGGCCGAGTATTATCCCTGGAAGCTTCTGACCAAAAAATTTGTGAAGCATTGATTGACCTATCAGAAAACTTTGAACCATTAGAGGTAAACATGGGTAATCTATACCCTTCATTAGTCTCTGATTACTATCAGCTCGGAACTACACCAGTGCATAAGAAAACTGCCTGACTGCTACTGTTAATTGTCATAAATACAAAGTTACATCTAATGAAAAATTCAGTTCGTAAAGCCGTATTTCCCGTAGCCGGTATGGGAACCCGTTTTCTTCCAGCAACAAAAGCTACACCAAAAGAAATGCTCCCTGTTGTTGATAAGCCCTTGATACAATATGCAGTTGAAGAGGCTATTAGCGCAGGTATCACAGACCTAATATTTGTAACATCCTGGACAAAGCGACCCATTGAAGATCATTTTGACAAAAATTTCGAACTCGAATACAAGCTCGAAATGGCTGGTAAAAAAGAGCTGCTTAGTACAGTTCAAAACATCCTCCCTAAAGGTGTTAATTGCTTTTATGTTCGCCAGCCCGAAGCCTTAGGTCTTGGTCATGCTGTCCTTTGCGCTAAGGACATCATAGGCGATGAGCCTTTTGCCGTGCTTTTAGCAGACGATATGATCTACTGTGATGAAACACCATGCCTGGACACTATGATAGAGATGTCAGCTGAAGCGGAATCATCCATTGTAGCGGTAGAGCAAGTTCCTATGGCTCAGGTAAACAAGTATGGTGTCATTGACCCTGAGCAAATCAGCGAACGAGTCTACAAACTCAAGGGGGTAGTCGAAAAGCCCCCCGTCGAAAAAGCCCCCTCTAATCTTTCGATTGTAGGCCGCTATGTACTGCAACCCAGAATTTTTGAACTTCTTGAAACCACACCACGTGGCGCTGGCGGTGAGATCCAGTTGACGGATGCCATTGCTGCTCTTCTGTTAGAACAGGATGTTCACGCTTATCGTTTCAATGGTGTTCGTTATGACTGCGGAAGTAAGATGGGTCATATGCAGGCGAATGTTGAATACGCCTTGAGACATCCTGAGCTTAAAGACAGATTCACAAAGTACCTGCAAGAACTGCCTCTTGAGGCCTGAGCTGACAATACTGTGTAAGTATAGAGAATTCCCTTATCTACTAATCCAGAGTCTTATATTAACCTAGCGATCCACAACCCATTGATCGCTGTTTCGAATATTGCCCATAATCGATGGGCGGTAGCGCGTTAAAAGCTGGAAGCTGGAAGCTGGAAGCTGGAAGTAGGTTTGAACTGCTTCCAGCTTCCAGCTTCCAGCTTCCAGCTCTCCAAAGAGCTTATTTATGATATCCCAAGAACGATTAACACACTTAAAACAGCTTGAAGCCGAGTCTATTCATATCATCCGTGAAGTAGCTGCCGAGTTTGAGAACCCGGTTATGCTGTACTCGATTGGTAAAGACTCTGCCGTAATGTTGCATCTGGCAGCGAAAGCTTTTGCACCGGGTGTCCCACCCTTTCCTCTGATGCATGTGGACACTACCTGGAAATTTCGGGACATGATCAGTTTTCGCGATCGTATTTCTAAAAAGTACGGTATGGAGCTACTGGTTCATACCAATGAAGAAGGTCGTGCAGCGAATGTCAATCCATTTGATCATGGGTCTGCCAAATACACTGACACCATGAAAACTCTGGCACTCAAGCAAGCATTGAACAAGTACAAGTTTGATGCCGCTTTTGGTGGTGCGCGTCGGGATGAAGAAAAGTCTCGAGCTAAAGAGCGGGTTTACTCTTTCCGTGACAAAAACCATCGTTGGGACCCGAAAAACCAGCGTCCGGAACTTTGGAATACTTATAACGGGAAAGTTGAGAAAGGCGAGAGTATTCGTGTATTCCCACTTTCAAACTGGACTGAGCTGGATATCTGGCAGTATATCTACCTTGAAAATATTGAAATCGTGCCTTTGTACTATGCGGCTGAGCGTCCAGTGGTAGAGCGTGACGGCACTCTGATTATGGTAGACGATGATCGTATGCCTTTGCGTGAAGGTGAAGAGCCTGAGATGAAATGGGTTCGCTTTCGTACCTTGGGTTGCTATCCGTTGACAGGGGCTGTGGAATCGCAGGCCAACACTTTGCCAGAGATTATACAGGAGATGTTGTTGACCAAGACGTCTGAGAGGCAGGGGCGTGTGATTGATCATGACTCGGCGGGGTCTATGGAGAAGAAGAAGATGGAGGGGTACTTCTAAAATTCCGGAGGAATTTTGGGAGAGCTGGAAGCTGGAAGCTGGAGGCTGGAAGCTGTTTGGGGGAACCTTTTTGGGGGTTCCCTTTCTAATGGGTTTTGGGTTTTGGGTTTTGGGTTCTGGGTTATGAATTTTGAGAAGTTGGGTGTTTGGAAGAAATCTGCGCGTCTTTCGGCTGAATTGTATAAGGGCTTGAAAGAATTGAGGGATTTTGGGTTTCGTGATCAGATTACCCGGGCTGGGTTGTCGGTTCCGAGTAATATTGCTGAAGGTATGTCTTTGTCCAGCAATAAGCAAAAACATCATTTTCTCACTATCGCTAAGGGCTCCTGTGCAGAGCTTCGCACTCAAATTTATATTGGCATGGATATTGGCTATATCGGTAGGAATCAGGGTCAAACCTGGCTTGTCGAAACTCGTGAAATAGCGGCCATGCTGACCAGCTTAATGAACAAGATAAAAGCTGATGGGTAAGAAGCTGGAAGCTGGAGGCTGGAAGCTGGAAGCAGGGGGTGCCATGGCACGTTGCTTTCAACTTTCAGAAATCAGCTTCAAGCTTCAAGCTTCAAGCTTCAAGCTAAAACAATGAATCAATCCGAACTTATTGAAAAAGACATCCTGGGCTATCTCAAGCAACACGAATCCAAGGATATGTTGCGTTTCCTGACCTGTGGTAATGTTGACGATGGTAAATCGACCCTGATCGGTCGGTTGTTGCATGACTCCAAAATGATTTTTGAAGATCAGTTAGGGGCCATCAAAAACGATTCCAAGAAGTTTAATACCACCGATGAAGAGTTTGATCTGGCTTTGCTGGTTGATGGTCTTCAGTCGGAGCGTGAGCAAGGTATCACTATTGATGTAGCCTACCGCTACTTCTCGACTGAAAAACGCAAGTTTATTATTGCCGACTGTCCGGGGCATGAGCAGTACACTCGGAACATGGCTACCGGTGCTTCTAATTGTGATCTGGCGATTATTCTTATTGATGCCCGCTACGGTGTTCAAACCCAAACTCGTCGTCATAGTTTTATTACCAGCCTTCTGGGCATCAAGCACGTTATTGTTGCTGTTAATAAAATGGATCTGGTGGATTATTCCCAGGAACGTTTTCGTGAAATCAAGGCCGAGTACAAGTCTTTTGCTGATCAGTTGAACTTTTCTGATATTCGCTTCGTACCGATTTCAGCCTTGCGGGGTGACAATGTTGTGGAATCTGGCAAGAACATGTCCTGGTATCCGGGTGCGACATTGATGAAACTGCTGGAAACAGTCACGGTTGCAGACGACCTGAATACCACTGACTTCCGTATGCCTGTTCAGTACGTTAACCGTCCAAATCTGGATTTCCGTGGTTTTTGTGGCACTGTGGCCGCTGGCAAAATTCAGAAAGGTGATGCGATCACTGCCCTGCCCTCCGGTAAACAAAGCACTGTTCAGTCTATACATGCACCACAGGGCAAAGTAACCGAAGCCTTTGTAGGTCAGGCGATCACGCTGACTCTGGACGACGAGATTGACGTATCCCGTGGGGATATGCTGGTTCACAGTGATCATCTGCCACAAGTGAGCGATGCGGTTGAAGCCCATATCGTCTGGATGAGTGAGCAGGCTATGGTACCCGGTCGTGAATACGCACTGAAGTTCGCTACCAAAAGTACCTATGGCCGCATCAGTGATATCAAACACCGGCTTGATGTGAATACGCTTGAGCAGGAACAAGCTCATCAACTGGCACTAAACGAGATTGCCCTCTGCCGGATAGAGTCGAACGACCCTATTGTCTTTGACCAATACGATCAAATTCGTGGCACTGGCAATTTTATCGTGATTGATCGTATGACCAATGTCACGGTTGGGGCGGGTATGATTACCGGCTGTGCCGGAGCTGGAAGCTTGAAGCTGGAAGCTGAAAGCCGGGAGATGACGCCTGAACGCATGAAGGAGTTTGAGGTTAAGCTTAATAAGCTTGTGCGTGAGTACTTTCCTCATTGGGAAGCTGTTAAAGTTGAGCTGGAAGCCTGAAGCTGGAAGCTGGAAGCTGGAAGCTGGAAGCTTGAAGCTGGAAGCTTGAAGCTTCAAGCTGAAAAGCAACTATGGCTGGTATAGCTGACATGGACTGGAGCTTGAGACACGTGGTCCCCAGCCTCCAGCCTCCAGCTTCCAGCTTCCAGCTCTCTCCCCCCTGCCTATGCCATACATCGTACCCTTAATTCTGGCGCTTCTTGTTGCTGCTCTGCTGTTTAACAAGTTGCGTCCTGCTGTTGCCTTTGTGTCTGCTGTTGGTCTTTTCATTGCTTTGGGTTATATCAGTCTGGAAAGTGCTTTGAATAAAGTAGTGAATCCAGCTCTGGTTACCCTGGTGCTTCTGATTCTGGTTTCACTGGCATTAGAAAAGACTCCCTTTGTTACTGGGTTGAGTGACAGACTTTTTAAATCTGGTTACCGTCGTTCAATTGTTAAGATGTTTGCTCTTGTCAGTAGTACTTCGGCTCTGATCAACAATACGGCGGTTGTTGCTTCTCTTTTGAGCACGGTTCGAAAGAATAAGCATTACTCGGCTTCCAGGGTCTTACTGCCACTCTCCTATGCGTCTATATTTGGCGGTGGTCTTACCCTGATAGGCTCCAGTACCAATATGATTGTGAACTCCCTGGCTATTCAGGAAGGTATAGGGTCTTTGGGATTCTTTACTTTTACCAAGCTGGGGTTGGTCATGGCAATATTGGGTTGCCTTATCATTGCCTTGTTGGGTAAAAGAGCTTTACCTGACAGAAAGACCCACGTTGTAGACACCAAGCACTATTTTATTGAAGCCAGGGTTACAGAAAACTCCTCTCTGGTTGGCAAAAGCATCGCAGATAACGGTCTTCGAAATCTGGGTAGCCTTTTTCTGGCTGAATTGATTCGTGAAGGGGAGTTGATCAGTCCTGTTTCGCCCAAAGAAAAACTTCACGCTGATGACGTATTGGTGTTTTCGGGTGATATTCGTTCGGTTCATCTTTTGAACCAGTTCAAGGGGCTGGTGCTTTTTGATGAATCCAGCGAAAATCTCACCCATAATCTTTCTGAAGTGTTCATCAGTCATCAGTCATCACTGCTAGGTAAGACGATCCGTGACGTCAATTTCCGCACACAGTTCGATGCTGCTGTTGTAGCTGTTCGCAGAGGCAATGAAAGACTGGGTGGATCTATAGGCAAGATTCGACTGAGAACAGGTGATAGTCTGATTCTGGCTACAGGTGATGACTTTCAGCAGCACAACAACCTGGATCGAAACTTTTATTTGATTAATGGTTTGAGAGCCAAACGCTATCTGTCCAGAAATACCAGTATTCTGGCCATTCTGAGCTTTCTGCTGACGTTGTTAGTGTCTCTGACTGGTTTTATTCCGATGGCTGAGGGCCTGGCTTTTCTGTTAGGTGGCTATCTCATCAGTGGAGTACTCTCTCTGGATGAGATCAGGAGACGGTTTCCTTTCGAACTATTGACCATTGTTACTGCAACTCTTGCTATTGCAGAAGTCATTATCAGTTCCGGAACAGCCAACCTGATAGCAGACACTCTGGTTTCAGTATCGGAGCATTGGGGTGTCATGGGCGCATTGATAGCTGTTTACTTCATGACTCTGATCTTCACAGAGATCATTAATAACAATGCTGCCGCAGCCCTTGTTTTCCCGATAGCCATTGAAGTTGCCAGCCGCTGGAATGCTGAACCACTGCCTTTTATAATCGCTATTATTTTTGGCGCCAGTGCCAGCTTTATCTCACCCTTTGGTTATGCCACAAATTTGATGGTATACAGCGCTGGTAATTATCGAATTCAGGATTATGTTCGACTGGGCTTGCCGCTTTCTGTGTTGTACAGCCTGGTTGTTTTGATACTTATTCCTTTGTTTTTTCCTTTTTGAGCTGGAAGCTGGAAGCTTGAAGCTGGAAGCTAAATGACAGAAGCAGGTACTTCCAGCTTCCGGCTTCCAGCTTCCAGCTCCCAAAGCCGGAGTTTTGTGTTTATGGAAAATATCGTCTGGCACCCCCATAAGGTGTCTAAAGAAGCACGTTCTAAGCTGAAATCCCAGAAGCCCTGTCTGATCTGGTTTACTGGACTGAGTGGTTCGGGGAAGTCTACTGTTGCTAATGCAGTGGATGATCTTCTGCATGAGCGGGGTTATCACACCTATGTGCTGGATGGTGATAATGTTCGTCATCGTCTGAACAAGGATCTAGGGTTTAGTGATAGCGACCGGGTTGAAAACATTCGTCGTATTGGTGAGGTTTCAAATCTGTTAGTTGATGCTGGCCTGATTGTTCTGAGTGCTTTTATTTCTCCGTTCACATCTGATAGGAGAATGGTCAGAGAAATGCTTCCTGAAGGTGAGTTTATTGAAGTTTTTATCAATACACCTTTGAAAGTCTGTGAGCAGCGTGACCCCAAGGGGCTTTATCAAAAGGCCAGAGCGGGTGAAATCAAAAACTTTACGGGTATTGATTCCGGTTATGACACTCCAGAGAATCCGGAGATTCTCATTAATACGGCAGAAATGAACCTTAAGGAATGTGCTCAAATGGTTCTTGATTATCTGGTTGAGAAGAAACTGCTTCAGAAAACAGAGTTGAGTGTACATTCTGCTTGAGTTTTTAGCTGGAAGCTGGAAGCTGGAAGCTGGCAGAGTATTTCCTATCTGCCTCTGACTTCAAGCTTCAAGCTTCAAGCTTCCAGCCTCCAGCTTTTTCAAAGGAAAAAAAATGCTTGATAGTATTATTGAAATTGCCCGCAATGCAGGTGACGCCATTCTGGCTGTCTATGGGCGTGATTTTGCTACTTACGAAAAAAAAGACGAAAGCCCTTTGACAGAAGCTGATCTTGCAGCTCATGAAGTCATTGTTGCGGGGTTGAATCGTTTGACGCCTGAAATTCCTGTTCTGTCTGAAGAGTCTGCCAATATTAACTGGCAAGAACGCAGTCAGTGGTCCTCCTACTGGCTGGTAGATCCTTTGGACGGTACCAAGGAATTCATCAAGCGTAACGGTGAATTCACCGTCAATATTGCGCTGATCGTTGATAACAAACCGGCTATGGCTGTTGTCTATGCACCGGTATTGAAGCTGTTTTATTTTGCTGATGAACAGGGTGCTTTCAAGATGGCTGTTGGAGAATCTCCGGTTTCCATCAAAGTAGCTGAACATCACGACGATGAAATATGGAATGTTGTTGCCAGCCGCTCTCATATGAGTGAGGAAACAAGCAATTTCGTTGAAAAACTGGGTGCTTCAGAACTGGTATCTATGGGGAGTTCGCTAAAACTGTGTCTGGTTGCTGAAGGCAAGGCTCATGTCTATCCACGCTTTGCATTGACCAGTGAATGGGATACTGCAGCTGCTCAATGCGTAGTAGAGAAAGCCGGAGGTCAGGTAGTAACCACTGATTTTGAACCTCTTCTTTACAACACCAAGGAAGATATTCTTAACCCTTTCTTTATTGTTTGTGGCGGTTCTTTCGAGAAAATCAAAAAACTGTCTGGCGCCTAGTATTATCAGGGCCTGAGTTCTCAGGCCTTTTCACCAGCACAAACTGCCTCACCTCTCTATACTCCGACTTTTCCAACCCTTATGCTAAAAGCTTTTAAAAGAAGCCCAAAACTGTTTAAGCCTGAGGCTCAATATACCCATGACTGGAACGGGGAAGTCGTTGTAGTAGGCAAAGCCAGTACCCCAACAATTGATTTCTACTTTCGCAACAGAAGTCACCAAGTTCAAAAATATACAGAGATTGATATTAGCCGCGATGACTTTCAGGCACAGCTATCCAATTCAATCACTACCGGTTGCCTGATCATTTTAGTCAGAGACGTTCCTCTCAATACTTTAAAATACCTTATTGATGCCACTGTTATGCCAACTGGTGTGATTTGGTTTATTGACGACGATATTCCAGGCGCTCACCTTGATGTCACGCTACCAAGTTCTTATCGCAAACGTCTTTCTTCCTGGTACAAAAAAACAAAACCTCTGCTTACTAAGGTGTGTGACAGGGTCTGGGTTTCCACAACTCACTTGGCAGAAAAATATCAGTTACCGGCAGAAGCTGTTCTCTCTCCCACCCAGATAGAAACAGAAAGACTGCCTTTAGTTCGATGTTTTTATCACGGTAGCAGCTCTCATAAGGAAGATTGGAGTTTTGTTTTAAGCGTTATCAGAAAAGTCCAGTCACGCAACCTGAATACCTGGTTTGAACTCATCGGTGACCATTCACTGTATAAAGCAGCAAGAGGTATTCCACGTGTGCAGATCCTCCATCCCATGCCCTGGCCAGACTATCTCACCATGACTGCATCAAGAACCATGGATATTGGTCTGGCACCTCTGATGAACACCTCGTTTAATCATTCACGATCCCATACCAAAATGCTTGATATCTGTCGTCAGAATGCTGTGGGTATATACTCTGCTCGCTTTCCCTTGTCGAAAAAAATAAAGGAAAGTAACGCAGGCTTGATTGTTGATGACAGGGTGGATTCATGGGTTGAGGCTATTGAACATCTTATACAGTTGGATAAACAGGATATGCTGAACAACGCAAACCAACTGATCCTGAATGTGGAATCTTCAAGCCGTACTCTGAACGAAGCGGTTTGATCTTTTCAGATTTTAAACAGTTAGTTGTTGGATATGCATTTCCAAACTTCAATTCAATAACAGTGACTCCCTTGCCCTTTTCCTGGCACAAGATAACTGATTGGCTGCGATGTTAACTCCCCTTTAAAATGACCTTCTTCCACCGGTTTGCGGTAACCCGTTTTCAGCAGTGTTTTTGACCTCAACTCAACGGTTAAGTTCATTCCTTTTTCTTTCAATTGGTTACTTCTTTCCGGGAGAGTCTTTCAGAAGTCCTGCTTTTCGTTTCTCCTTCATAGCAGCTTTGACCCTTGATAATTCAGAGTGGTTGCGTAATGCAGTAATGAGTCCTGTATCACGGACGCTTCATCCTGATGCATGAGAAAGTAACTGATTTCATCCAATATCAGTCAACTTGAATACATCAGTTGCTGCACTTATCTCTCAAGCCAGTTTTCCTCTTGTGTTTTTTCCAGCGTGGCCATCAGCTTGTTAAGGCTCATGAACATCACCCGGTGTCCTGCTTCCCTCAAGGCAAGAGTTATTGCCAATATGAGTACAGGCCCTCTCGCTGAAGTCCTTGCTGAGGAGGCAATTGCATGATTTGCTGCGCGTCACGCCTCAATAAAACTTGACAGATCCCAACACGCACATACAGTGTACATACGATTAAATTTGAATAGGATCAGACTAAAAACCGATCCAACCGCAAAAAACACGAGATCTCCTTCGAGGAGGCAAAAAGTATATTTTATGATGAATATGCTATTCAGTTTTATGACGAGGAAAGTTCTGAGGCCGAAGATAGATTTTTGATGGTTGGTGTGAGTCAACAATCCCGTGTTTTACTGGTTTGTCATTGCGAGAGAGACGATGGTGAGGCCATCCGTATTATCTCATTAAGGAGAGCCACTAATACTGAGCGCAGTTACTATGAAGGGAGCTTATCATGAAAGATGAATATGATTTTTCAAAAATGAAAGCCCTTAGAAACCCTTACGCTTCAAAGCTGAAAAAATCAGTAACAATGCGCTTTAGTGAAGATGTCATTGAATATTTCAAAAAAATGGCAGAAGAAACGGGTGTACCTTATCAAAGTCTGATCAATCTCTATCTCAAAGATTGTATGATACAGCATCGTAAAATCGACATCACATGGCAAGCCAGGACATAAATTGGTAGTCGGAGATATCTAACCCTCAGCCCAAGGTCACGAGGCTTTAGTGTGTATTAATGATGGTACAGTTCTCAATGGCCATCTTCCAAAGAAGGCCGCAAGATTGGTATCTGACTGGTGTGGTGACCATAAAACATCACTACTTGATAACTGTCAATAAGCAGTTGAGCTTCAGCCGCCAGAGCGTATTCCGGGAGCTGATTATGATTAAATTGATAAAAGCTGAGTGGTTATACGATAAAGAAATTCGACTTTCTTTCTCTGATGGTTCCCACGGAGTGATGGATTTTTCTCCGTTGTTGTCTAAAAAAACAGCTATGACATTACCCTTGGAGAGTTCACAGTATTTTTGCCGTTTTTTCCTTGAGTTGGGCGCTTTGTGCTGGCCTAATGGTTTTGAGCTGAGTCCAGGTAGCTTGCATGAGAAACTGGATAAGGCAGGTAAGCTAGTCAGGTTTGATGCCGCGTAACCAAAAGAAGAAACTCGGAGAAACCCGTGCGGTGAGACCCGGCAACACAAAACCGGTGTCATGTGTTTGAGCCGTATACGTCTCAGGTAACCGCCGCATTGTGTTTGAATTTAAAGACGGTGATGCCTATATCGTAAACTATGAGGATTACCACTGATGGCTATACAACCATTTAACCCACCTCACCCGGGGGCATTGATCTACCGTACCTACATTGAGCCGTTCACCTCAATTACTGCTAACAGAATTGCCGACCAACTGGGCGTGGCCAGAAGTACTTTCAATCGTTTGTTGAATGAAAAAGCAGGTGTTTCTCCGGAAATGGCCATTCGATTGTCCGAAGTACTGGGTGGTTCTGCTGAAAGCTGGATGACACTTCAGGAAAGCTTTGACTTGTGGAAAGCCAGGCAAGTGGTTGATACAGCAAGCCTTGAACGCATTGATTTTAATCAGGTAGCGTAGCGAATGAGAAGTAAGCGGGGTCAGATCTTGATTCTTGACATCCTTTAACTCTGTTATACTCCGGATTCCTCCCTGCCTTTTTGATTGACTTGAATGTGTCGTAATTATTGGGTTGTAATTTATCGGTGATAACTTGAGAGTGAGCTAGTGAGCCTGAATGATGTCTGCATTCACCATTACATCAGCTCTGAAGAGCTAACTGCTGAACAATTGGTGAGGCCATCCGGGAATATTGACACATCGAGAATAAGCTTCACTGACTGTACTAATCAAATTTCTGAGATATGATGGTCTAAATATCAATTGTCAGTAAGACACATGACTATAGACACTACTTTTTTTTCTCGTTGCATCAAGACACTGGATACTGCTTATAACCGTTTACTCGGCTGTGAAGAAGGCAGTATAGAGTACGATATGTACCGTTCAGCCTGTGTGAAAGAGTTTGAAATCATCCTCGAACAGGCTGGTAAACTTCTCCGCAAGTGTCTGAAGGATTTTGCTCATAGCCCCAAGGCGATAAATCGCCTTGTGTTCAAAGAAGTCTTCAGGCAGGCGGGGCAACATAGCCTTTTGTCTGTTGAGGAAACCGAACGCTGGTTGATTTATCGGGATAATCGTAATAACACGGCCCACGATTATGGTAAGAAATTTGCTGAATACACGCTAACGTTGCTGCCAGGTTTTATCGCTGATGCCATTACCTTGGAGAAAGCTATAGTGCAGCATCTAGGAAGAGTCAGAGATGATTGATTTACGAGAAAAAGATCGCAAGTCCGTCTGTGATCTGGCATCGCAGATATTCCCCGTTGGTACCATGCTGTGGGCTTATGGAAGCCGTGTAAAAGGTACTAATTATGATGCCAGTGACCTGGACATTGTCGTTCACTTTCCTGATGAGCAAGATGAGAATGATAGCTTCGCTCAGCTAGCGGCGTTTAATGAAGCCTTACGTGACTCCAACATTCCCATAATTGTGCAGGCACTGTCCTGGTCTGCGATACCAGAGTCTTTTAAAACTAATATTAAATCCTGTTATCAAGAGCTTTGCCTGGTTTGAAGACAGGGAAAGATTAACCCCCTCCCCTGCTCTTTCATCAGCCTGGCAGACTTAACGACAGAGCAATTGGGTAAGGCCGGTCGGGAAACATTAGCACATCGAGTATAAGCTTAACTTGAAGTTTGATGTTACGATGAGAAAATCAGTGTCGAATTCAAAGAGTACACACTTCCTCGCTCAGGCTCTTGCTGAACTGGCACTTTCATGATTTTGCCATGTTACAGCCTCCGAAACCGGAGCTTCGTCTTATGGAAAATATTGCCTGGCACACTCACAGGGTTTCCAGAGAAGCACGTTCGAACCTGAAATCACAAAAGCCCTGCCTGATCTGGTTCACTGGCCTGAGTGGCTCAGGTAAGTCTACCGTTGCCAACGCAGTTGACGGTCTCCTGCATGGACAGGGTTATCATACCTACGTCTTGGATGGTGATAATGTTCGGCATCGTTTGAACAAGTTAGCACCTCTTGCAGAACTGGGCCAATCATTGCGGCTCTGTGCTGCCTTATAAGACGTTTAATAACCAGAGCTGCTTCGGGTAAGCGTTCTTGGGCACTACAATCCAAAAATTCACCTGATGTACGTTTTTCTGTTATTTTAATCCTTTTATCATTGCTGATTTATCCACATGACCCCAACGCCTGATAATCGCTGGAAACAGCGCTTCGAGAACTATCAGAATGCCCTTGCTGTTCTGGACTCCGCTGTAGCTGCTGTTCAGGCAGCACCCGAAGATATTTTATATCGAATCGCCCTGATCCAGTCTTTCAAGTTCAGTTGGGAGCTTGGCTGGAAAGTAATGAAAGACTACCTGAACTATGAGGGTATCGAGGTTCAACCGTCGCCCAGACAGGTTATTAAGCAGGCATTTCAACAGCAGATAATATCAGATGGCCAGTTATGGATAGATATGCTGGAAGCCCGTAATACCATGAGTCATGCCTATGACAACCAGAAGGCGCAACAAGCTGCCAAGGCTATACAGCGCAGTTATCACCCAGCTTTAGTGGCGCTGTCAGATTACTTTACCGGGCGAGTGACACCCTGATGTTTGGGCTTCCTGAAGCAACCCTGCAACAAATTATTGCCTGCTTGTCCGGCTTCGCTGAAATCAGTCAGGCGGCTATTTTTGGTTCCCGTGCTATGGGCACATATCGGGCAGGATCTGATGTTGATATCGTAATTTGGTTAACCAACGATAACCCTCACACAATAGCTCGTATTGCTAAAGCCCTGGATGAACTTCCAACACCTTATTTGTTTGATGTGGTGGATTATGGAACAATCACTCATGAGCCTCTGAAGGCTCATATTGATGATAAGGCAAAACCTCTGATTTTGGAGAGGTAGGTACCGTAGGCAAGTCTTGTACTACCCACAGTAACACATTGTCTTATACATTTTCACTTCAGACCTATCGATTTTCAGATTCCAGGTTATTTATTTCAATCAACTATCAGTGACTACCTTGCTGTCTTCTCCAAAACCAAAACCAGCTTTTATCACCCTTTCTCGCGGGATCAGTAAAGCAAGAGAATTGACCGCTCTCTTGCACTGCGATGGCATAGAAAAGAAAAAGCCTTACACAAAAATACAGCCATCTCACGTTGTTCTGGGCTGGGGTAAAAAAGCCAACACACAACAGGCTGTAAAACTTGCAGAAAAACACCAGGTCCCTTATTGGCACCTTGAAGACGGCTTTATCAGCTACCTGGGCCACCCTGCCCTGGGTGACAAACGCTTTGCTTTGATCGTTGATAAACGGGGCATTTATTACGATGCTACCTGCCCTTCAGATATTGAAGATCTTCTCAACCATCCAGACTGGTTCAGCTCAGCATTAAAAGAGCGGTCTTCAAACCTTCTGGCTCTGATTACTGAAAACAAAATCACTAAATATAATCATGAGCCAGTTGATAGCTGGAAGCCTGACGCTGGAGAACGGAAACGTGTTCTTGTGGTTGATCAGACTTACGGGGACTGTTCCGTCAAATTTGGGTTAGCCGATGACTCCAGCTTCAATAAAATGCTGAATGCAGCTCTTGCGGAGAATCCGGATTCTGAAGTCTGGATAAAAGTTCATCCCGATGTTGTTCTGGGTACCAAAAAGGGCTATCTCGGCAGCAACCTTCCTGATAATCCCAGGATACGCATTCTTGCCGACAAGGTTAATGCCCAGTCGCTTTTCCCCTATTTTGAAAAAGTCTACGTTGTTACCTCTCAATTAGGTTTTGAAGCGCTCTGGCACAAGAAAAATGTCGTTTGTTTTGGTGTCCCCTTTTACAGTGGCTGGGGGTTAACCGATGACCGGGTTCCCTGCCCTCGACGGAAACAAACGCATACTATTGAAAGCCTCTTTGCTGCTGCCTGCCTGAAATACACTCGTTATATCGATCCGGAAACGTCTGAACGGTGTGAGCTGGAAGCTATTCTTGAGCTTATCCCCCTGCAGAGAAGATCACGCTGCCAACCCGTCAAAACACTCTATGCGGTCGGCTTCAGCCTATGGAAAAGAGCCTTTTTAAAGAGTTTTACCCGGGCAATTTCAGAGAAGGTTCAGTTTGTAAAATCAGTTCAGCAGGCTGAAGCAAAGGCTAAATCAGGAGATGGCGTTCTGATTTGGGGTGCTAAACATCATGATTATAAACCTCCATCAAATATTAAGCTTTTCAGAGCAGAAGACGCGTTTATTCGTTCAGTAGGTCTGGGCGCAGACCTGCGAAGACCCAGTTCATTGATTCTGGATCAGACGGGTATCTATTTTGATGCTTCACGACCTTCTGATCTTGAAACTGCGATCAATACCATTGAGCTCAATGATAAGCAGCTCGAACAGGCGAAGGCTTTGCGTAAAACGCTGAAAGAGCAAAGAATCAGCAAATATAATCTGCAAGGCTCAGAACAATCCTTGTTTGTGTCAGCCAGAACGGATCAGCGCAAGATACTGATTACCGGTCAGGTAGACAGCGATGCTTCCATTCAATGGGGCAGCCCCGAGATCTCATCCAATCTTGAATTGATCAAGGCGGTCAGAACCTGTGCGCCTGATGCTTTTATTGTTTACAAGCCTCACCCTGATGTTCTTTTAGCAGGAAGAGAGGGACATATTCCTGACAGTCTGGCCTTGAACTGGGTTGACCATGTTGTGGCGAATGGTGATATTTTTGATTGCATAGAGCAATGTGATGAGTTGCACGTCATGACCTCTCTGGCAGGTTTTGAAGCCCTGACACTCGGAAAAACAGTTCACTGCTGGGGCCAGCCTTTTTATGGGGGATGGGGGGTAACCGTTGATCATTTAACCAGCAACAGGCGTTATCGTACGAGAAACCTGGAGGAACTGATCTATTTTGCGCACTGTTATTACCCCATGTATATCAACTGGCAAACCCGAAGGTATACGACACCAGAGAGGGTTATTGCTGCTATCGAGCAAGAACGTTGTTCAACATCAGAGAGTGGGCACTTTATAAACCGATGGTTGAGCAGAAAACGACGAAAGGTGGGCTATTTAATAGAGGCTCTGTTTAGTTAGATATTCCTTATACATTCAGTGGCATTCTCTGAGATAGCTGAATTGGTATTCACGATTCCCTCCTGAAGGGCCATGTTGTAGCCAGAAAACTTAACTTAATCAACTGTTCAGTGTATGAGATCCTCTGCATATTCAGCTCCAAAGTTGCAAAGCCAGCTATTTTTGGGTATGTAGATGAGTTCTCTAATCAACTTAAAGATGATGCTGGTTTTTAAGTAGATTCTTCGCTATTCTGCTCAACATTAATAATCTATGGGAAAATATAATGGCTATTAGCCCAAAAGAAGCGGCTCAAGCAGCAGCAAAGTATTTCGAAGATGTGTCATCAGAGAGGGTAAGATTGTCAATTGAGGAAGTTGAACTGGAAGATGGTTTTTGGTTAATTACTCTTGGTATGTCTGATTCTTACGCACTTGGAAGCATAGGAAATAAAGTAACAAGCTATAAAATATTTAAAGTCGATGCTAACACAGGTGAAGTAATATCTATGAAAATTCGTAAAATCTAGTATTTCACAATGCTCACTGATTTATTGATAGAGTACAGGAACGGTGATGCATTCTTGGATACCAATTTACTTATTCTATATCTAATTGGTAAATATCAACCTACATATGTACCAAAGTTCAAACGTACCACAATGTATTCTGAACAAGATTCCCATTGGCTTAATGGTTATGTGTCTCAGTTTTCAAAAATTGTCGTTACTCCTCAGGTTTTAGCTGAAGCCTGGAATTTCTGGAAAAAATACCTGAACACAGATTCAAGGTCTTTTTAGATTCAATTCTCCCAACACTCTATTTAGTGAATGAAGAATATATTCATAAAGATGAAGTGATTAGTACATATGGCTTTAACCATATTGGGATTACTGATACATCCATCATTTTGGCAGCAAAGAGTTTGAAATGTTTAATTTTAACAGATGATCTGAGAGCTTATAACAACTTTGCATATCACGAAGTAATGGCCATTAATATCAATCATCTAAGGCAACTGTAATCTCTATCAAATACTGCTGATTCCTTCCGGGGTTTCTCCTCTTCACCTTAATATAAAGTCCGGTTTCCCTCGCAGGGGCCAACAGGGCCTGAAAAAGGCAAGAGAACCAGTGTCAACTTAACCATCTGCCCACTGTATTATGTCCAATTTGCTTTGAGCAGTGTTATTCTAATGGTTCAAACATCACTCAAAGAGAAAGTATGCACGCAGATTTGGATGCTTCCTATATCGAAGAGTCACTTAGAGCGGCATTTGGTAAAACTTTGCTGGGAGTCGTTTTGTATGGCAGCCAAGCAACTGGGCAGGCAACATCTGGAAGCGATATAGATTTGGTGGTCTTTATATCCGGAAAAACCTCTCAACAACTTTTGTGGGATAAAGCACAGGAGCTCGCTTGCCACTTTGGTAAGGATGTTGACCTGATTGACTTGAAAGGCGCGACTACCGTGCTCCAGAAAGAAGTATTTCAGCATGGTGTTTGGCTGGCCAGGATAGATGAAATGGCATGCGACCCTGTTTGAAACGCATGTTTTTTCACACTATCAGCAACTTCAGGAAGATCGCCGCGAGATTATTAATGACTTATTGAGCAGGATTAAAAATGGATGATGTGATTCTGAACAAATACAGTATTATTCAACGGTGCCTTGCCCGTATCGAAGAAGAGTATGTCGGGTACGAAGATGAGTTGACGACGAATTTTACCCGCCAGGACTCCATTATTTTAAATATCCAGCGAGCATCACAGGCCGCACTGGACCTGGCGAACCTGGTAATTCGCCTGAAACAGTTGGGCATCCCTCAGGGAAGTCGGGACTCGTTTTCCCTGTTGTCAGACCATGGTTATGTGCCTCTTGCGCTGGCAGATAGCATGATGAGAATGATCGAATCGTTCTCGCATATCACTCCTGACAGCTCTGCAACCTCTCCCTCTAACTTTATTTCATCGCGCTCTCAAGACATTGACAGTGATCTCAGGCAATTTTCTACCTGCCTGGACAGGCTCTGTTGGCTGGCTGCGTCAACTTTAAATTGTTTAACCACTTCAGGACCCAGTGTTAAGGTGAGTTTAATCATTACCACGTACTATACGTATAGCCTTCCCAATGCAGAACCTAGTATTGTTTAAGGCAACCATATTAAAACCCAAACCAGTTTGCTTGCTACGGCAATTCAATTACATTCAGTTATATTTTTAGACTGGCTTATGCTAGGATTTGCACAACACACAACCACCGATAAGCGACCAAGGTCATACACAAGGATCGGATTTAGGCTATGACCAAATCTGCCGTACTTTTTCTTCAAGGCCCACTGGGGCCATTTTTCAAGCGGCTGGCACGCACCTTTTCCAGAGCGGGTTACACCACCCACAAAATCAACTTTAATGGCGGCGACCGGTTTTTTTCATGGGCTAATGTTCAGACCCACTACAAGGGAAAACCAGCTGACTGGGCCGCTTTTCTTGAACAGTACCTCACCGAACATCGTATCGAAGCCGTTTTTCTCCTTGGTGACTGCCGCTATTATCACAGAACTGCAAAGCCGGTCTGTGATGCATTGGGGGTTCAATTTTGTGTCTTCGAAGAAGGTTACTTACGACCTGATACCATTACACTGGAGTCCGGAGGCGTTAATTCACTGAGCCAGATGGATCTCAGCCGCGAAAGCCTGGAGAGAATAACGCCATGCTCAGCTAAATCCAGCCAGACAATCGGCGGCACCATGAAACGAAGGACCCGCTACGCTGCTTTTTATTATTGGGCCAGTTCTTTCTCAAGGGATGAATTTTCTGAGTACAGGCATCACAGGGCTACTAATCCAGTCAAAGAAGGCTTTTACTGGTTGAGAGGGTTTGCCAGAAAACTGCTGTTTAAAAGTTATGACAAGCAAACGCAATTTCGTCTGGATAATGAGTTTGATCAGAGATTTTATCTGGTTCCGCTGCAAGTTCACGACGACTCCCAGATGATTTTTCACTCTCCTTATGAGTCAGTGAAAGCTTTTATTCAGGAAGTCATAGTCTCCTTCTGGAAGCATGCAGATTTAGACAAGGTGTTGTGCTTCAAACACCACCCGATGGACAGAGGCTACACAGAATACGGGCAGTTTATTGAAGACCTGGCAACAAATCTGGGCATCCAGGACAGAGTGCTGTACTGCCACGACATCCCTTTACCCGATTTATATCATCACACCTGTGGCGTAGTAACCGTTAACAGTACCGTTGGGATCTCCGCCCTTCTGCACCACCTGCCTACCAAGGTCATGGGACGAGCTTTTTATGATATCGACGGCATTACCCATCAGGGATCTCTGGAGTCATTCTGGAAAAGTCCGGAGCCTGTTGACCGTCATTTATTCAAACAACTGCATTCCTACCTGTTTCAGAAAACCCAGATCAATGGCAGTTTTTTCAAATACTACCGGCTTACCTGTGATAGCAGTCTGCGCTTTTACGAAGAATTTCTGAAACCCACTTCAACATTCAGACCATCAGAACAAGCGCCTGTCCTGATCTCTGAACAAGCCAAACCCCTGCCCTCCTCTTATAGCAGTGCTGCGTAGAGCAGCATTGACCACCCGAGCCATATTCATTTAGGGCTCTCCTTCTCTTTGTATACACCTCTGCTCAACACCCTTCTCTACCTAATATCGGTGGGAGATTCCTGTTAGTCACTTGAAATGTCCAGCCAGTTGAGAACAGTTGTGGAAGAACTACTCTTTATTACAAACAAGTCTGCGTGACCAATGCGCAAAGGATTTTAGCCCTCTTCTCTCATCAAATCCCCCCGGCAATAAGCTGTCTGAAAATCTCTCATAAAGTTTCATTTTTATCGGCCGATAGCTAATGCGTGGAAACCACTAAGAGAATAATATCAAGGGGAAGTATATGAAGAGTGCTATTGCCAGCCTGTGCTTATCAGCGTCGCTGCTGATCCAAACACAGAGCGTTCACGCAGAGGACTTTGTTCCAGATGGTATCAATGTTAGCTATGGCCAGTACCTTGACCTTGTTTCAGGTCGTTCAGCGGATTACACCAATCTGCGCCTGGGCATCACCTGGGACTGGAAAAAGGACTTTTATCAGTCTGATAGCATTGTACTCAGCAGCTATTTTGAATTGGCTGCCAGCTCATGGAAAAGTAATCTCTCAGCCAGTGACAATCCCAGTCCTGACGGCAAAGACAAAGTAACTACTATTAGTTTTTCGCCGGTATTAAGAATGGGATTTCTCCCCAACGCCAGCGTGCGTCCGTTTATAGATCTTGGGGTGGGTGCCGCCTACCTGTCTGAACAAGATTTGGAGAAAGAAAAGAGATCACCTATTAATATGGGCGGTCACTCCCAATTCGAGATCCGGCTCATGGCAGGTATTGAATTTGGAGCTAATCAGCAATTTGAACTCAGCTATGGCTGGTTCCATTACTCCAATGCCGGACTGCACAGCATGAATGAATCCATTGATTTTCATTCGGTGACATTTGGCTACAACTGGTAATCACTTAGTCGGCAGCCTTCTAAAACAATAACTAGAATGGATACATCATAGTGTTATGGTGTATTCCAATGGCTGTTGGCTTATCGACAATTTTTGGATTTTTTGCTGCCTGGATGCCTCTGGAATCTCCCTGGGTGGATGTAGCAACAGACACCCCGGAGGATTTCAACCCTAATTGCCACTATCAGGTTGAGTTCGATCAAGCCTGGTTCTTTGCAGCCGCCGTCAATAAAGATGCTCTCTTGCTTACCCCCTACGGCAGCCTGGAAAATGCCGAGACTTATATACTCAAAATTTCTGCCGCACAGAAAAACACTCTGATCGTTGAAAGCAGTGACGGCACCAGTGAAAAACCTCTTGGCTTTGAATCCATTCGCAGATGGTGCCCTTCTGTTCCAGAGAAATTGGATCTCAACAGCAACAGCAGCTTTAATCCTGACTGTTTCCATTGGATCAATGGAGAACAGGCTTTTTACAATTACCTGTCCACCTGTTACAACAAAACCCGGCTTGAACTGATACCCGAAGACTTCGGCGACCAGAAAACCGTACTGAAAGCCCATATTCAGTCGGACAGAAAAAATACTACCCTTGTTCAGAAAGCGGATGGACAAGCCAGCAAAGTGCCGACCCATACAATACTGAGCCAGTGTCAGAATATTGAATGGAAAGAGTTTCCTGATCCGGATTCAACTAAAAAAGTGATTCATGAAGCCAGAGGCAGAAAGCTTCAGGCCAGCAGCTTCAGCAGAAATTGCTTTTATCGAGTGCAGCTCGATAGTAACACAAGCTGGCAAACCGCTTTTGGTACAGATAATGGCGGCTTCACCCTCTATATCAACACTTATTTTCCGGATTCTTTACCAGGCACACAGAAAACCATTGACTGGATGACTACGGACCAGTATACCCGAATACGAACAGGTGAAGCGAAAACCACGGGCCTTGTAAATCGAATTCAGTACTTTTGTCCTAAATGAACTACGACATCTCCCAGCCTCTGCTGCTCTAAAGCTCAAACTTTCGTCGGCCTGCCAATGCGTGGGCCAGAGTGCCGCCGTCAACGTATTCCAGCTCACCACCCAAGGGCACACCATGTGCTATCCGGCTGGCTTCAACGCCCATATTTTTGAGCTCTTCTGCAATAAAGTGAGCCGTGGCTTCACCCTCAACCGTCGGGTTAGTTGCCAGAATGACTTCTTTAACCTGAAAATCGGACACTCGCTCCAGCAAGTCGGTCACACCGATTTCGTCAGGACCAACCCCATCGATCGGTGAAAGGTGCCCCATAAGAACAAAATAGCGTCCGGAATAGCCACCGGCCTGTTCCAGGGCCATTACATCAGAAGGGTTTTCTACCACACAAAGTGTTGATTTCTCGCGACCCGGATGACTGCAAATATCACACAATTCACTCTCACATAATGTTCTGCAAGACTTGCAGCGCCCAACCCCTTCTGCTGCTTCGGTGAGAGCTTTAGCCAGCCGAAGTGCACCCTCCCGGTCTTTTTCCAATAGATGCAACGCCATTCTTTGGGATGACCTGGGCCCGACCCCGGGCAAACAACGCAGGGATTCTATCAATTCCTTGATCAGAGGACTGAACATAAATGCACTCAAATTCCGGTCAGGGCCCACTCACCTTAAGTAGACCCTGGTAGCCAATGACTATCCAAAGGTGTTTTGAACGAGCAAGAAAATGACGCTTAAAAAGGCATCTTGAAGCCAGGCGGCAGACCCATACCAGCGGTCAGACCACTCATTTTATCCTTGCTGTTTTCTTCTACTTTACGCACCGCATCATTCACTGCTGCCGCCAGCAAATCTTCCAGCATTTCCTTGTCTTCTTGCATCAGGCTTGGATCGATTTGGACATCCTTGACATCATGACGACCGTTCATAATCACTTTCACCAGACCGGCACCAGACTCACCAGTCACCTCAGCGTTCGCCAGCTCTTCCTGGATACGCTGCATGTCTTCCTGCATTTTCTGGGCCTGCTTCATCAGGTTACCCATACCGCCCTTAAACATAAAAACTCCTTTACGTTATCTTTTGGCTTATTAAAAGCGACGAACTAAACACAAATACAACCGCCGGATGATTGAAATACCCGGCTATTCATCACTTAACGACATTGCCAACTGGCTGAATACTGTCTTCGATGACGACAGCAGAAAATTTATCAATCAGACTTTGCACATGCTGATCATTAAAAATACTGGAGCGAGCATCAGCCATTCGTTCAGCCATTTTGCGCTCTCGCCAGGCGGCAGGCGTTTCTGCCTGAACCTGACCAATTTCCACCTGAACCCTGAGCGGCTGACCAAAATAGTCGCTCAGCGCTTTCTCAACCCTTTGCCGATGCGTGTCGTTGTACAAAGTACTTCTGCCACTATCCAGTCGCAGATCGACTCTACCTGCTGAATGACTGACATACTCACAGTGAGAGGCAATCGTTCGGGTCACACCACCCAGAGGAAGACTTCTGAAAACAGGCACCCAGGACTGAACATTCAGATCAGCAAAAGAAATTCTTTCTTCAGGAGCAGAACTCTGAACAGGTTCTTCTATCACCTGTGCTGACTCTGGCTCTGGCTGAGCGACCGTCTCTCTTGATGCCTGCTCAGATGCATAAGCTTCATAAGTGGATACCGATGGCGGAACTCCATCCTCCTCCACTTGCTGTTTCTGAGAAGCTTCAACCGTTGGCGGAACTTCTTCATCGACATTTTGATCAGGCCCGCATACCTGAGCTGGCTCCAGACTGGATGGCGTTGAAGGAGAAAAATCTTCCGGCAAGAAATTTTCTGTAATAGCGGTAACAGGCCGCTCAGCTGAGGCCTGAGGTTGATATTCTTCAGTCACAGGCGATGACAGAGGACTTTCAGGCTCGCTTGTTTCAGTATCCCTCTGCTGCTGATTTTCGGACTGCAATACTGCAGCAGGCTCAGGTTCCGGATCAGGAGATGATACAACAGGTTCTGAAGCCTCTGTTGACTGAGCCTCCACTTCACGCCGGGCACTTTGTGGCACCTGAATGGCAACAGGCTCAGGTCTGAATGCCAGCATTCTCAAGAGAGCCATTTCGAAGCCGCCCCGTGGATCCGGCGCCAGCGGAAGATCTTTTTTCCCGACCAGACCGACCTGATAATAGAGCTGAACGTTTTCAGCCAGCATATTACCCGCCAGCTCCAGAACCTGCTCACGATCACCCTGACTATTGTCCACTGCCTCTGGAACTGCCTGGGCAATGGCAATCCGATGCAGCATGGAAAGCATATCGTCCAGCACTGCCCCATAGTCCGGTGCATGTTCAGCCAGGCTGGCAACAGCGGCCAGGACTTCAGGAGCCCCACCCGAAGAAAGTGCCCTGACCATCTTCATGACCTGGCCCTGATCAATGGTACCGAGCATGACACTGACTTCCTGCTCGGTTACCTGACCATTACCGAATGCGATGGCCTGATCGGTCAGGCTCAGAGAGTCCCTCATACTGCCATCGGCTGCTCTGGCCAGCTGCCAGAGGGCCGGACCTTCAAAAGGGATAGCTTCCTGGCCGAGAATATTTTCCAGGTGACCGACAATCCTTTCCGGCGTCATATTTTTCAGCCCAAACTGTAGACATCGCGACAGGATGGTGACCGGTAACTTCTGAGGATCAGTGGTAGCCAACAGGAACTTTACATGGGGAGGTGGTTCTTCCAGGGTTTTTAGCAACGCATTAAAACTGTGCACCGAGAGCATGTGCACTTCGTCAATCAGATAAACCTTATAACGCCCTCTGGTAGGAGCGTACTGGACATTATCAAGCAGCTCCCTGGTATCTTCCACCTTGGTTCTGGAAGCAGCATCCACTTCAATAAGATCAACAAAACGACCTTCATCAATTTCGCAACAGGCAGCGCACTGCCCACAGGGAGTAGAGCTGACACCTGTTTCACAGTTAAGGCACTTGGCAAGAATTCTGGCAATCGTTGTCTTACCCACGCCTCGTGTGCCCGTGAACAGATAAGCATGATGCAGCCGATCCTGGTCCAACGCATTGACCAGAGCCTGTAATACGTGAGTCTGGCCCACCAGCTCTTTAAAAGAACGGGGTCGCCATTTGCGTGCAAGAACCTGATAGCTCATTGAAAAGCTTAAATACCGGTAACTGAAACTGAGGACTCTATGCTAACCAAGAAAGCGAAAGAATGCACGATTCACAGGGATCTGATAAGGATATTTCAAGGACAGGGCAATACAGATGGAGGCAAACCCCACCAGCCACACCCCGGCACATGATGTCACTGCTACCGTTGCTCCCTTCCGGGCCTGGCGGGGTTCACAGCTGATCATTGCGAGGGGACCGACAGGGCCCACCAAAAAAACAGACGTCTCGTCTGGATGCAGCGCATTTTCCACAAAACGCCCTACTCCGTCAACTACTTATAGTGTCTCTCTGCCAGATGTTCAAAACCAGCTGGTCATGGCAGCGTCCTGCTGATAGATATCTTCTCTGAACCGGACTCTGCCCGATTCATCGGGCCAGGCTGTAAAGTAAACAAAATAGATAGGCACAGGCTGGAAAAGCATTCTTTTGTACGTCAGCTCTCCAGGGGTGGTTTTGTGCACCCACGCCATAGATTGCTGATGAAAGATGGTTTGGATCAAATCGGCAATCCCTTCAACCCGGGTACAGCCTGAACTAAACATCCTCCTTTCCTCTGCAAACAGCTCAGGCTTATCCGTATCGTGGAGATAGACACCGAACGGATTCGGCAGATCCAGCTTAAAGCGCCCTAATCGGTTTTTCTCACCGGGTTGCTGCTCAAGCCGGTAACGAAATGTTCCGGGCGTCAAGGATCGCCAATTGACTTTATCGATAGCAACAGCAGGTGCCCGGTCCTCCCAGCTTTCATAGACGACGAAACCTTCACGCTTTAAAAATCCCGGTTCTTTCCTTTCAGCCCTTAACATCGAATGGGCGGCTATAGAATGAGGAACTTTCCAGACGGGATTGAATGTCACACTTTCGACCTGATCATTGAAAACCGGCGTCTGCTTATGACGCATTCCAACGATCGCCTTATGAATCTTCTGATTGGTTTTATTCTTGACCCAGGCAACATTGAAACCCGCAATATCCACACGAATGTGAGGGTATGGCAGTGTCGATGGCAACCAGCGAAGACGCTCAAGATTAGCCTTAAGCGTTCTGATTCTTTCGTGAGTTATGGCTAACAATGCCTGACGCGTCATGACCCCCAGCCTGCCATCCGGCATCAGATCAAACTGAAGCTGTACTTGCGTCAGGACATCCTTATGCGCTTGAGTGTAAACACTTCCTTCCAAATGCTCTGCAAGGTCCAGATCCATCAACCACTGATTCAGGCGGACAACAGCAGAGTGCCGATCGTCTTTGAAGAAAATCAGATCATCCGGAAATTCCTGAGCAGCCACCAGGCTCCAGTTCTTGAGTTTTTTCAGACTGTTGATCAAAGCACGATATTGGGGAAGGTCAGGCTCAAGACCCTTAAGGTCATCAATGGAATAGCGTTGCGATTGATCTTTTTCTTTACGTGGCTGGTCATCTATCTGCCAGCCTGGCTGAAACAATCTTTTATCAAGACGCCCTCTATCAACATACAAAGCGTACCGACGAACTATTTGTTGAAGTGCTGCAGAAGAAGGACTGGCAACCAGGCGCTGCCAGTCCGGGTCCTCCACAGGAATACCCTGTTCTGGTAAACCGGCAATCCAGTTGATATAAGCAGTATTATCGGCCTTGGCATAAAGCGTGAACCCAATCAGCATGACAACCCATCTATGCATAATATCCTCGTTTTCAGCTGCGCTCTGGAGACAGAGAATGTCTGGGGAAACAAAATTGGTAGCTATATGAAGACTAAAGAGCGCTACAAACGATCAGGCAAAGAGGAGGCCTGGCTGGCCGACAAAGAGCAGATTTCATTAATGGGTGGTTACCCCTGAGCTTCGAGTGACAAAAATCTGTCAAACCAATGAGAAAAAGCACTCGCCGACGGGATTCACCCCGGAACAATGTGTAACCCGCGATCCCAATCGTAACGTAGCACTACGAAGAACAACTCAAAAAAAGCCACTTAAGCACTCACCCCACGTAAAGGAAACGCACCAGAATAGGTATTAATACCCATCCCCCCTATCATTGGCACGCACTATGCATGCTACCTTCCGACAAAGAGCAGCCCGTCCGAAGCAAGATGTCAGGACAACAGGTGAATAGGATTCGTTATTTTTAATGTTGAAAGTACGTTTAGCTCGAACAGATCACTTTTTAGCTAAACACGCACTTTTCGACCAAGGCGATTTGGAACAAGAATGAGCAAACCTGAACAAAGTCACATGGAAGCTTATCTGAAATACCTCAGAGCCAATGTGCAGCTGAAAGAAAAACATCAAGAAATCAACAACCTCAGATTAGAAGAAACTGTCAAGACAGAAGGCTCTTTAAACGCTAAAGACTCTTTAGCGCTTGAAGCCGAATATCTGAGAAGTATTTATAAAGTCCTGCCAAGAGAACAGGCCCTGCAAATGACTCTCAAACAGGCAAAAAACCACACCTCTATCAGACCTTGATACAAGCAGTGATGCCTTAACAAAGTAAACGACTGTGTCTACAAACAGCAATAAGAATCAAGGTCCTGATACTCCTCTCTTTACCGTCAGGATCTTATACCAATCGAACTTTCTAACTCCCTATTGCGCTGAAGATTTGAGCCTTAATCCTGCGTTGGCGATCGTCGCCATAGCTAAGGCTATGACTCCTCACGCCGCCTTGTCTTAAGGCTCAAATCTCCATGCTCATCACGGGAGTTAGAAAGCACGATTGGTATTACTGAAAATTCTTCATTGACTGCCGAAGCAACCTGCTGTTAACTCTCACCTCAGGACTGTCTGCGGAAAACGGCATGAGCACATCGGCTTCTGATCAAAAAAATGTTCTCGGGGAACCTCTTCAACCCTGTTGCCTTGATCCTGTTACCGGAATCTACCGGGATGGGTATTGCCATACTGACAAGAATGACATTGGACAGCACGTTGTCTGCGCCAGAGTCACTAAGGATTTCCTGGAGTTTTCCCTCGAACAGGGTAACGACCTGATTACCCCCAATCAGGCCTACCGTTTTCCCGGACTCAAAGAAGGCGACCAATGGTGTCTTTGTGCACAGAGGTGGATACAAGCCTATGAAGTCGGCGTCGCCCCTCCAGTCTACTTGAGATCGACACACGAAAAGGCTCTTGAAATGATCAGCTTTGGTGTATTGAAATCTAAAGCCCTTGATATTCATTAATAAACGACACAAGTGTTCGGTTTCAAAACATATCATTAGAAGTCCACAATGCAGTACAATTGCACAGAACAAACATCCCAAGTAATCAGTCATGAGCACAATATGCACAATGCAGAAAGAGAAGATCTGACTATTTCAAGGGCAGATACTCAATGCAGTAACCTTTCTTCTTCTGATGAACAGACTTCAGCTAACGATAGAGATGAAATATCCAGTTCTGAAGCACTCCGCCTGATCAGGGAACGCTGGCCTGAAGCCTTTCGGGTGGCTTCACCGCGCCCCCTTAAAGTCGGCATCCATAATGAAATGAATCAGACCGGTGAATTTCCGGCCAGCACCATCAAAAAAGCCCTGAAACTCTTTACTCAGCAGGATCGCTACCTATCATCGATCAAGGAAGGCAGAAACCGCGTCGACCTGAATGGCAAACCTGCCGGCAAAGTCAAACTGAAAGAAGCTGTCAACGCCGAAATTCTTCTGTATCAGAGACAACTGACTCGCCAGAAAAAGAACGAACGAGTCTTTGTGGGGCAACTCAAACTGGTAGTGACCGGACAACCCGCTCAAAGTGACACTTGCAAAACGGCCACTAACCAAAATTCAACCACTCAGGAGTAATCTTATGGCGACTGCCGGTGCCAGACACATCCTGGTTAAAACGCAGGAAGAAGCAGAAAAGCTCAAAAAGCAGCTGGACAAAGGGGCTGACTTTGGCCAGCTGGCCAAAAAACACTCCCATTGCCCCTCTGGCAAGAAGGGAGGAGACCTTGGAGAATTTCGTCAGGGACAAATGGTAAAAGCCTTTGACCAGGTGGTGTTTCGAAAAGAAGTTCTTAAGGTTCATGGTCCGGTCAGAACTCAATTCGGCTTCCACCTGGTACAAACACTGTTTCGCAACGACTGACACTCAAATAGCAACCCGGCCAAGCCGGGTTTGGCTTTACTCGTAGCGCCAATCAGGTGAGCGCTTTTCCAGAAAAGCCTTAACACCTTCATTTTGATTCTGACCTTTAAACAACTTCAGGAACAGATCTCGCTCAACAGCGTACCTATTGCTTGAGGAAAGCCGATTCATTTGAATCAGCTTTTTACTGGCGACAACAGAATCAGGGCTTTGCTGACTCACCTTTTCAGCAAGCTCCCGAGCCATTGAACAGGCCTGCCCCTGCTCTACGACTTCTTCCACCAGACCAATCTGACAGGCTTTCTCTGCGTCCACTTTCTCACCCAGCAATATTATCCGCTTGGTCCAGGCTTCGCCCACCAGCCACATTAAATTTTGAGTACCACCTGCACAAGGCAGCAGACCCACTGATGCTTCTGGCAGCCCCAACAAGGCCTGTCTTTCAGCCACTCT
The DNA here is from genome assembly GCF_049310145.1 of Endozoicomonas sp. ALD068. Lineage (NCBI taxonomy): Bacteria > Pseudomonadati > Pseudomonadota > Gammaproteobacteria > Oceanospirillales > Endozoicomonadaceae > Endozoicomonas > Endozoicomonas sp. ALD068. The sequence goes on along the minus strand of NZ_JBLYNU010000004.1, from coordinate 1,325,129 downwards.
CAGATCACAGGCCAGCGCCACTTCAAGCCCACCCCCCAGGGCAAACCCATTGATTGCTGCAATAGAGATGCCCTTAAATTCTGTCAGTGTTTCAAAAGCCATGCCAAATGCTTCCGCCATGGGCCGGGCCTGCTCAGGCGAAACATCGGCAAACAGCTTAAGATCGGCTCCGGCACTGAAAAATCTTTCTTCTTCAGAGAAAATAATCAGGGCGGTGACCCTCGGATTTTCATTCAAGTCATCAACCATCTCTTGAAGGAGCTTCAGACTTTCCAGTGTCCAGGTGTTGGCCGGCGGGTTATTCAGTTGGATGGTGGCGATATGGCCTTCGAGAGAAAGCTTCAAAAGATCAGACATAGTTCATTCCAGTCCTGCGTATTCATCAGCCAGAATTCTACGGGCAATGATCAGTCTCATTATCTCATTGGTCCCTTCCAGAATCTGGTGCACCCGAGTGTCTCTAACATGCCGCTCAAGAGGATATTCATTGATGTAACCATACCCCCCATGAAGTTGCAGCGCCTCATCACAGATTTTAAAACCAACATCCGTGGCAAATCGTTTAGCCATGGCACAATAGGCAGTGGCTTCAGGGTCTTTTTGATCCAGCTTGAAGGCTGCGAGCCTGACCATCTGCCTGGCTGCCGTCAACTCTGTGGCCATATCGGCCAACCGGAACTGCAACGCCTGAAACTCGGCCAGAGCTTTTCCAAATTGCTTACGCTCCCTAAGGTATTCTCTGGCAGTATTCAGCGCCTGCTGAGCAGTACCGACAGAGCAGGTGGCTATGTTAATTCGACCACCATCCAGACCTTTCATAGCAAGAGTGAAGCCTTCTCCCTCCATACCCAGAAGAGAGCTGGCGGGAATCCTGACATTGTCAAAACTTACCAGCCGGGTTGGCTGACTTTTCCAACCCATTTTCTTTTCGTTACGACCATAAGTAATTCCTTCACTGTCGGCAGGAACCGCAAAAGCAGAGATACCTTTTGGACCCTCTTGCCCCGTTCGGGCCATGACCAACAGCAGACTGGTGCTGCCCGCACCTGAAATAAACATTTTCGAACCGGAAAGGATATACTCGTCTCCTTCCCTGACGGCACGGGTTTTCAGAGAAGCAGCATCACTCCCGGAACCCGGTTCTGTCAGGCAATAAGAAGCCAGTTTTTCACCCGTCACCAGAGCCTCACTCCACTCGGACAGCACCTCATCGCTGGCAGCCAGTCCTACCATCCAGACGACCATGTTATGGATGGTCATATAAGCCGTGGTTGACGTACATCCCATGGCAAGCTGTTCGAAAACCAGACTTGAGTCGAGCCGTGATAACCCCATCCCCCCCATTGATTCAGGTGCATACAGGGATAAAAATCCCAGTTTGCCAGCTCTTCTGAGGGTCTCAACGGGAAAAGTGCTATCTCTATCCCAGTCAGCCGCATGGGGTAACAGCTCTTGCCGGGAAAACTGGGCGGCAAGATCACGGAAAGCGATTTGATCTTCTGTCAGGGTAAAGTTCATTAACGGCCTCTTATTGTTTGTAAGCCTCAGGAGCCTGCCGGACTTCAGAAAACCATTACAGACTCCTTTTGCTTGTGGCGATTAATAAACGACCAAGTCGTCAAAAATCCTGAGCTCAAGACACATTAAATAAGCTCAAGTGCGATAGCAGTAGCTTCACCACCACCAATACAGAGGGATGCAACACCTTTGCTGCCCCCCTTCTTTTTCAGGGCATTAAGAAGCGTCACAATAATTCGGGCGCCACTGGCTCCCAGTGGATGGCCCAGCGCACAGGCGCCACCGTAGACGTTGACCTTGCTGTGATCCAGACCCAGCTCTTGCATGCACGCCATGGTGACAACCGCAAAAGCTTCATTGATTTCAAACAAGTCTACATCTTCTGCCTGCCAATCCACCTTTTCCAGCAATTTACTGATAGCAGCAATGGGGGCAATAGTAAACTCCGCCGGGAACTGGGCATGGCTCTGATAGCCTTTGATGCGTGCAATAGGTGCCAAACCTTTGGCCAAAGCATCTTCTTCACGCATCAAAACGAGGGCCGCCGCACCGTCGGAAATAGAGCTGGAGTTTGCTGCTGTGACAGACCCGTCCTTCTCGAACGCGGGTCTCAGCTGCCGAATCTTTTCAGGACGGGCCTTGCCGGGCTGTTCATCCACCGTAACTTCACCATTACGACGTGTTTCCACCGGAGCAATTTCATCTGCGAATGCCCCTTCCTCATTGGCAGCCAGGGCTCTTCTCAGTGATTCCAGAGCATAGTCATCCATCGATTCTCTGGATACTTCAAATCGTTTGGCGGTTTGCTCGGCAAAAACGCCCATGGCCTGGCCTTCATAGGCATCTTCCAGCCCGTCAGTGAACATGTGATCTTTAATCTCTCCGTGCCCTAATCTCAAACCTGAGCGAGCTTTTTCCAGAAAGTAGGGCGCATTCGTCATACTCTCCATACCGCCTGCAACCACGGCGTCAGCCTCGCCCAATTTTAGCTGAGCCGCGCCCATCATGACGGTTTTCATGCCTGAGCCACACACTTTATTGACAGTTGTCGTGCAAGTAGAGTCCGGCAGACCTGCTCCTCTGGCTGCCTGTCTGGCGGGAGACTGACGACAGCCTGCAGGCAACACACAGCCCATCAGAACTTCAGAGATATCGGAGGGAGAAAGGCCACTTTTCTCAAGGGCAGAACGGATAGCAACAGCGCCCAGTTCAGGCGCTGAGACGTCTGAAAGGCTCCCCTGGAAACCTCCCATGGGAGTACGTGAAGCTGAAACGATGACAATACTAACTTGATCAGACATGGTAATCTCTTGTTTTTGTTGATGCTAAATGCACATACGGCAAAAAGCTCCATTGTACAATACATCTGCACTTCATCTGCACTTCATCGCACTGAAACGATTACGGCAGAACAGCGATACAATACAGCCAGTATCCGACAGAACTGACCGACTCTCAAACATTCTACTGCAAGAGAGGACAAAAAATACCACCCTGAACATTTAGACTCGTGATTGCACTTCTGTGACAGGCACCTCTAACCTGAGAAGGCAAGATGTTTGGGGGGGAATATTAATTCAGTTAGATGCAGCTATCATCCGCAATATCAAAGCATCCCCACTCGAGGAAGAGGCCTTCAACTTCGCGGATAGCTTCTTTGTCAGCACAACTGATGTGCCTCAGGACAGCATTGGCCATGACTGAAGCCAGATCACTTTTTAGCGACTCTCCCAAACCTGCTGGCAGGCGGAGAATGACATCCCCAAAGAGAATCGTGCCACCCTGGGTTACCCGGATAACATATTCCCCCTGGGTCGATTCAGTCATGGTGAGAACAGCTTTTTCTATAGACTTACTCATCAGTTTCTCCTCTTGGCTGATCGAAGGCACCTCTATCCATGCATCGGCTGAGAAGAGAAAAACATTGCTTGAATTCAGGTCATAAATACCTGACCGGTTAGTTTCGACATTAGCAGCAGAGGAAAGTGGCCTTGTGAGCAGCCCCGAAGACAAAACCGAAAGCAACCTATTGTGAAAAGCACTATCTTGTGAAAAGCTCTATCTTGTGAAAAGCTCTACCCCTTGGCATTCAAACCCAGAATACCTTCCTTAAACTTCTGGTTGGGCGGGGTTTCACCAATCCAAACTTTAAGTATTGCGTTGAATAGTTTCTTGCCGGGTATGATCCCCTTTTCCTCCCCGGCAATAATGACTCTGGCTCCCTTACCAGGGATGTATTCAAAGGTTCCAGATTCTCCTTTGCTCAGAGTACCATCAATCATGCCCATAAACTGAGCGATACCTTTTTCCAGCTCCTTCTGCTCTTCCTCAGATGTATTAATCTGAATCGCTTCGTAAAAGGCATTGGCCATACGTCTCGCACTCATTTTCGATAACAGAATGGTGAAGCTCATTCTCTGATAACTTTCTTCAGAGAGTATGCGGGATACGTCAGTGGTGGGGTTTTCAAGATAGAGTGCACCAATGTAACCGTCTACCACCAAATACCATGTTCGAACTGCTGCACCCTGAAGTTGCAAAACAGTGTCGTCTGACTTCACAACATCAGGGATCTCCACACCCTTCATCGAAAGAGCCTGAGCTGACTGCCAGAGGGCCATCCCAAATGCGACAATAAACAACTTTTTCATAAGTATCCTTTGGGTATTATTATTGTTTGTCGCGACATATTACAGCAGCTGATACTTTATTCCCATTTTTACCACGGACATGGCGAAAAAAGCTCAGAAAGATGATCCAGGCTGCTGAAGAAAGCTCAATTCTTCATCGGTACTCTCACGTTCCAGCAGGCTGTTGCGATGAGGAAAGCGTCCAAATCTGGCAACAATATCACGATGTCTGACAGCAAAATCCAGTGAACCTGCGAGGTATTGTTGATAGCCATCTCCAGCCCCGCCAAGAATGCTCTCAAACAGCCTCACACATTGCTCCTGATCTTCAAGCGACTCACTGTGCATGAAAGGCATGACAAAAAAAGCCTGTTGCAGCTCTGTCAGCTGATCCAGCTGACCCAGCTCTACACCCTCTCTGGAAATCGTCAGAGCAGTATGATCGTACTGAAAGGATCTGGGATCGCCCCGGAACATATTCCGGGGAAACTGATCCAGCGCAATAATCGCTGCCAACCGCCCTTCAGCGGATTCCAGCCACTCGTCGCACTCTCCGGACTCTATCGCCTCCGGCAAGCCAGCAAATTGATTGCGGATCTGCTGATCCTGAGCCTCACTTTTCTTCCACCAGCGAGACATTTGCACATCGCCAAGGGGTTCACCTTCAAACCAGAAACCCAAAACTTCCTGAAAACTTTTCATATTATTAACTCCCTTGATCGCGTCAGTTGAGTGGCACGCAGATTTTACTCAACCATACTTAATTACATCGCCTATTGAAATCACTGGAGATGACTCCAGATAGTCATTATCCGCTTACTATTCATTCCGAGACGTTATCCGAAAAGACTATGACAGATCAGGACAATCAGGAACCCGAAGTTATTTCAGCTGATGAACAGGTAGAGGATATGGGTACCGGACTGGTGCTCCCGGAACACGCTCTGCCTGACAAGCTTTACCTCATCCCTGTCTCAAACCGGCCGTTTTTCCCGGCACAGGTTCAACCTCTGGTATTCAGTAGTCAGGAGTGGGAAGAAACACTTCATCGGGTCGCCCAGAGCCCACATAAAGTAGTAGGACTCAGTTATGTTGCTGGCATGACAGGAGCTGGCCATGTGGTCAGTCCGGGAGACTTTCCGCAGGTGGGCTGCACCGTAAGAATTCACAATATCCTTCCGGAAGGCGACCAGATCCAGTTCATCGCTCTGGGCATGCAGCGCTTTCGTATCAAGCAATGGCTTCGAAAACGCCCACCCTACCTGGTTCAGGTAGAGTACCCTGACAATATCGAAGATGACACCGATGAAATCAAAGCCTACGCACTGGCACTGATTCAGGCCATCAAAGAATTAATCCCGCTGAACCCGCTCTACAGCGAAGAACTGAAAAATTACCTCAATCGATTCAGTCCAAAAGACCCGTCCCCACTGGCGGACTTTGCAGCCGCCATCACCACTGCGCCGGGTAAGGAGTTGCAGGAAGTCCTTGAAACATTCTCTGTTCAGCGTCGAATGGAGAAAGTATTGATTCTCATCCGCAAGGAACAGGAAGTGGCCCGCCTTCAGGGTGAGATTAACGCTGAGGTGAACCGCAAGATCAGCAAGCATCAACGTGAATTTTTTCTAAAAGAACAGCTGAAAGTCATTCAGAAAGAGCTTGGCATTTCGAAAGACGACAGAACGGCTGAAATTGAGGCATTTGAAAAACGGATTGCCGAGCTGGCTATTCCGGAAACGCCCCTTAAAAAGATCAATGACGAGATGAAAAAGCTCTCGATTCTCGAAGTGGGCTCCCCTGAATATGCCATCTGCCGGAACTATCTTGACTGGGCTACCTCGGTCCCCTGGGGCAAATACTCCGAAGACATATTTGATCTTGCCCATGCCAGAGAAATTTTAAATGCAGATCATGATGGGCTTGAAGACGTCAAAGACCGAATCATCGAGTTTCTGGCTGTTGGTGCTTACAAACAGGAAATATCAGGCACTATCATGTTACTGGCAGGCCCTCCCGGCGTTGGTAAGACGTCCATAGGACGATCCGTCGCCCGTGCTTTAGGCAGAAAGTTTTATCGTTTCAGCCTGGGCGGCATGAGGGATGAAGCAGAAATTAAAGGTCATCGCCGGACCTATATCGGTGCACTGCCGGGCAAACTGGTTCAGGCCCTTAAGGAAGTCGATGTTGCCAATCCCGTTATCATGCTGGATGAAATTGACAAAATCGGTGCCTCTTATCGTGGAGACCCCGCATCCGCAATGCTGGAAGTGCTCGACCCGGAACAAAACAGTGAGTTTCTCGATCACTATCTGGACATGAGAATCGATCTTTCAAAAGTGCTGTTTATCAGTACTGCCAATCAATTGGACACGATTCCCGGCCCTCTTCTGGATCGAATGGATGTCATAAGACTTTCAGGCTATATCACAGAAGAAAAAATGGCTATCGCCAAAAATCACCTGTGGCCAAAACTGTTGAAACAGTCGGGTTTAAAAAAGAGCCAGATCAGGCTCTCCGACCTCACTCTTAAGGCAGTCATTGAGGGCTATGCCAGGGAAGCTGGCGTGAGAAACCTTGAAAAACTGCTTCATAAAATTATTCGCAAAGTCGTTGTTCAACTGCTTGAAGGCACCGGTAAGAGTCTCAGTGTGACTACCAGGAATCTATCTGACTATCTGGGTGCACCTTACTTCAGAAAAGAGAAGCGCATTGAAGGCATTGGTGTAGTGACAGGTCTGGCCTGGACTGCCATGGGAGGCGCAACCCTGCCAGTAGAAGCCAGCCTTATTCATCATCAGCGAGCTGGCTTCAAACTGACCGGTAAGTTGGGGGATGTCATGAAGGAGTCTGCTGAAATAGCTTATAGCTTTGTTTCAAGCCAGGCTGAAAAATTAGGCATTCCGGAAGCCTATTTTGAAAAAGCCTTTATCCATCTTCATGTGCCTGAAGGCGCAACTCCCAAAGACGGTCCTTCAGCCGGGATTACCATGGCAACCGCACTATTATCTCTTGCCACGAGCAAAAAGCCCGCCTCTCTAGCCATGACCGGAGAGCTGACTCTAACCGGAAAAGTTCTGGCTGTTGGCGGGGTCAGGGAAAAAGTCATAGCCGCCAAACGACAAGGTATTCATACCCTGATCATTCCGGAAGAATGCCGAAGAGATTACGATGAACTGCCGGATTATATTCGAGAAGATATGACCATTCACTTTGCCACAACCTTCGAAGATGTGCGCCAAGCAGCATTTCCTGAAAAGACATCGCCTGTAAAGACATCGCCTGTAAAGAAAAGCACAAAGAAAACTGCACGTAAAAAGCCTGTGAGAAAGCGTTGAGTTCAATCAGATCGACCCGGACTTGGAAATTTCTTTCCCCACAACGAACTGTGCCGCCCCTTAGGGGGCGGCACATGATTCAATGCTCTAACAACGAGGGAGACCCCCGTTAGGACACATTAGTGAGCGAGCTAAGTATTGACTTCTTAAAGATTGCTGTCCATCTGCAATCAAGAATTTTGAAGCATAAGAATTTTTTTTAAGTCAATTTTCGTCACGCTGCAAAATGCCAGCCATTTCCTTTGACAGTCTGCCATTCATTCGACACTTTTTAGCAGCGCAAAAACACAATTTCTCCTACCGCCTCAACCAAGCTGCCAAGCTCTATTGCTATCAGCTAAGCTGTGTTAATAAATACTGAAATGCTGATGAACCCGAAAGCTCATAACGGACTGCAGCGACATGTCATCACCTCTTACACCTGGCAGCAACAACTCGCCCCCTTCCTCCAGATCTTCTGGCGATCGTAATCCGCCCTCTTCTCCACTCACTGGACAGGACCATCTGGGCAGACAAATCAGTGAGACAAGCACCAGGAGTCAATTGAGCCACGAATCATCTGATCAACGGGCACCTCAATCCCCTCAGATTAATGAGCGAAAAGCTGAAAGACGCCCCTGGTTCTTCCGGCGATGGTACAAAAGTTACATCGGCAAGAAAAACTCGACACTTCCTCCTACTAAGGATTTTGAACCTGAAGAAGCGGAAAAGCAGACCGGTTACCTTGGTTTACTGAAAGATCTTCCAGGCAGAGCTGTCGGAGCACTGGCGAACCTTCCTGGTGCAGGTTTCGAGAAAGTCGCATCAAAGCTTGATAATTTCGTCAATCATCAGGCTGGCATTGAGATCAGCCGTGAGGATGAAAGACGCCAGTGGCGCTCTTTATTATATGACTTGCTGTGCAGTTATACGGCGGTCATTGTCGACGGAGAGCAAACTCCATTCAACTTTAATGAGATACTCATAAAGAATGGCGATGATCTGCCCGTTAGAATTACAGCGCTGAACTTCGACTCGAAAAGAGTCGTCCAGGCATCAGAGAGCTATTTAATCAATGGACAAGCCACAAAAAACCATTTTGAAGTAGGGGATCTTTCCTGTACGGTTGAAATTCCGGTTAAAGATAAACCTCCACTGACGTTGCAAATCAGACTCGAGAACACGACTATCTCAGTCGGCACCGATATCAGCATCTCCCAGATATTGAAAAACTCATTCATTTCCTCTTCCGAGGATCGAACAGCGGTGCAACTTTCCGCTGAAAGAGTTGAAGTCCGATATGAAAATCTGGACTCTTATGAAGAGCTGACGGCAGTACCTGACCCTTCAAAAGAATCAGACTGCATAGTAGGTTATGAGAGAGGAAAGCTGACCATGAAAGGCGTCCGCTTTTGCAAACCTCTCGATCTGCTTAAAGCTTCAACAAAACAAACATCCATACTTGCTTTCGATGCGTTAAAGCTTGTCAACGAGTCAGCCCGGCCTGCCCTGCTGGAGGTTAAGAAAGTCAACATTCAGCACTTCGATGATACTCATAATGGAACCTTCAACAGCTCACTGATCATTCACCCCAAAACCATTCGAAACATCCCCTACATTGGTTGGCTATTAGCTCCTCTCTTCTCAAAACCTGTTCATCTCGATATCTTCGCTTTTATGCAGCACGGCGAAGTCAGGATAAAAGATTTGAAACACGGTATCAGAGTTTCAGGTGGAAGCCTGGCTGGGTGGTTAGTAAAAAAAGCGCTAACAGCCAAAGAAACACGCCTGGTTCCCTACGAAGGTGGAACAGGACTGCAAATAGGCTGGCCGTTTGAATTTATCGCATGCAAAATCGAGATACCCGGTCTGCTCCCTGGAAAACCGGCAACCAGAATAGAAGATCACGATCAGGTCACCTATGAGCGACTGAATCAGATGCACACTCAAGATGCTCCAATACCAGAGCAATCTCAATCAGGCAATACGTCAGATGAAGCGTCACCTGCACTTCACCACCAGCATATAGAAGCACTCAAAAAAGAAGAGGGTGTACTCATTGTACCCGATGCCTTCAGTAGAGTGCTCAGTGACATCATCTCAGAAGACCAGGCTTTAGCCCAGCCAGTAAGGATGGTGCCAAGATTAATGGAAAAACGTTGCATAGAAGCGGCAAGAGGTGACGAGGCCGCCTGCCGGATCCTGCTCCGCTTTGTCCGGGATCAGGAAAGATTTAAGCATGAAAGTGACTGCATGATCGCCCTGCAGGCTATCCCTGAAGCTTTCTATGCCAGGGAAGCTGCAGAAGCAGATGATGAGCAATGGCTATGGCTTGAGAGTGTCGCACACAGGCTGATTGTCGTTGAACGACAGAAAGCCTTTGAGCTATACAGACAGCTGTTGAAAAGAAAAGACATCGAAAATGCCAGTAAACTGGTGACTGACACTGAATGGCTGATCCATCTGGCAAAAAACCTCCCTAAAAACACGCCCGAGGAAAAAGCCATTGCCTTCCGCTTAGCCGAGTTTGCCTATAAATCCAATCCGAAAAAAGCAGAAGAAGTGATCAAGCTGCTTATCGACTGCAATATAAACAATCTCTATAAAACAAAGCAGCTGAATGATCTTATTCAAGACTTGGTCAGTCACCATCCCTACTTTGCAGACCCTCATCATCTCATCTCATTATTAAACCTGCTTGACCAAAGCCATCCGGACATCGTTGCCCGCTCACTGGAACACTTTCCGATACAGACTCTTCTTCAAAACCTCTGGGCAGATGACAACATTCAAGCTCATAGCACTCTGAATTATCTTAAAATCCTGCTGATCAAGCATGGTCGCTTTAAAGAAGCCGCTGACCTTTTGATTGAGTCAGGGGATCCCAGACAGGCTGCAAGAATGCTTGACCTTGGTATCAGGCAGGGCAACCCATCAGCTCTTAAGGTGAAAGTGGAGTTGGCGGTAAGGGATGAGCTAGCTGAAGGTGTAACGTTAGAAAAGGAAGTTCGTCGCCTCAGGCATTTGATAGAGACTCCCACAACCCCGGAGGTCATGAGAAAGGCAGCTATTTCCGTCCTGGCTGATCTTGTTACAGAAGAACCCCATCCGGAACTTGCAGGGATTTTCACAGAAGATCTTTTGATGACAGAGGAAAAAAAGGCTTCTTTCGTGAAAGCAGTCAATAAGCTGTTTAACCTTCAAAAGGGAGAAGCGCTGAGTCTGAATGATCGCGTGAGAATCCTGAATCAGGTTGAACAGCATCTGAAAACTGCCCGAACTGATGAGTCAGCCTACTTAAGCAAACCTCTGCTGCTGAAGAAGATTCAGGATGCAAATCAGCAGGTTGATCGGGTTATGGAATTACTGATAAAAGTAAGGGGACCTGTTGAGCCCAACCTGCTGACCATGCTGACATCTCAAGGCCCGGTTGCCGAAACCAGCATCGAAAACAACACGGCCTCTGAGACAATATCTGGCATGGAAGAAGATGATGAGTTTTTCGATGCTTTGGATACACCCTACAACCCAACGATTGATCAAAAGTCCACTGCCGTCAGTGAAGACTTGCCTGTAGCAATCGATGATGAAGATAAGGAGATAAGGATCTCTCCAACCGATGAAATGGGCCATCTGGAAGAAGAGAACTTCTTGCTTTCAAACTCTTTCTCAAGCTATGCATCGCTGCTTAGCCAACCTGTATTTTCCAGATCTTCGAAAGGTTTTCTTGACCCGGGGCTCAAGCGTGAGTGGGCCTCAATACTTAAGATGATGTCGATTTGACCGGAAAGTTCAGGCAGATATTTCTCTGTCACCATAGAGATTCATCAAACGTTCAAGAGCCACGAGACTGTCTGGTGTGTATGTCCGGTTGAAGCGGTTTGACCGAATCTCTTCAGGCGACTCCATGATTACCCTTGCCACTTCTTCTTCCTGCAACCTCAGCTCCCCCTCATATTGACAGCTGTAGACCCTCCCCCAAACCTTGCAGTCATCATTCTGAAAGTAAAAGTGAAACAGAGGCTCCAAAGGTGTGTCTTCTATGCCAAGCTCTTCCGCCAGTTCCCTGACGGCAGCCACGTCATAACTCTCACCTTCAGCGACTACGCCTCCCGTTGCCGGCTCAAAATAACCCGGGTAAATATCCTTGCTCAACGTCCTTTCCTGAACGTAGAGCTGCCCTTTACTGTTAAAAACAAAGACGTAAGTAGCCCGGTGGCAAAGTTTCTTTTCTCTCATCTGGCTTCTGGGTAAAGCACCAAGCACCTGGTTACTTTCATCGACAATAATGACCTTTTCTGATGCAGGCTGCAGTTCTGGGTTAGATGGCATAAATACCAGGCTCCGGATATTCGTTTTATTTTACCGTGAGACATTTTCACGCAATCGTATCTCTCTGTCTCTTCGAGAGCACAACCGGATGCACGAGCTCCTGAAAGTCTTGCCAACCCAGTATCAAAAGTTCAGAGATATCATCACTGTTTTGGCCAAATTATGACCACTGATCTGTGCCTGTTCGGCAACTTCCTAAGCCGTAAAAGCGGATGGCTGGCGATGGGTTGAAAAGGTCACATGGTGATGATTCAGATAGCCCACTACTCTTTGTTTAGCCATTTTCACTACCTCTGGCAAAGCCTGAAAGAGCCGAAATGAAATGTGAGCCAGTGAGTCAACCATTCGGCTCTCAACAAGGTGTTAACACTCCCAATTTGTCAGAGGATGGACAATCCGTCAAGACTGAAAAAATGTCTTATATCCACATATAATCAGACTGTGGCCGATTAAATAACATGGCCACAAGGTCAGAACCACTTTGCTATCCAAATCGCTGGACGATTTTCACGATAAAAAAACCAGGGGGTGCCATGACCGCCAGAAATACTGTTTCCACTATTGTTAACCCTGTAGGCTCCATGCGTGTTCTCTCAAACCATGAGGTCAGCAGCCTTCAGGACACCAGTCAGAAAGGGTTGCATCGTTTGTTCCGGCAGTGCGCCCTGGCCATACTCAACTGTGAACAGGAAGGTGATGACACCGAAGAAATCATGGAGCAATACCAGGATTTCGACATTCGTATTGTTCAGGAACACCGCGGACTAAAACTGGAATTAATTAATGCTCCTGCCGACGCCTTTGTCGCTGGAAAACTGATTCGCGGCGTTCGGGAAAACCTGTTTTCTGTCCTCAGAGATATACTTTATGTGTCGTCTCGCATCACAGAAGACCCGCGCTTTGCTATAAACAGTTCCACGGATATCACGCATCTGGTTTTCCAGATTCTCAGACACGCTGACGCTTTTATTACCCAACAGGTTCCCAGTATTGTGGTTTGCTGGGGCGGACACTCCATTGCCCGACATGAATATGAATATACCAAGAAAGTGGGTTACCAGCTGGGCCTGAGAAGCATGAACATTTGCACAGGTTGTGGTCCGGGTGCCATGAAGGGCCCCATGAAAGGGGCTTATATCGGTCATGCCAAACAGCGAATGTCCCGTGGACGATTCATCGGTTTAACAGAGCCTGGCATTATTGCGGCCGAATCCCCCAATCCTATTGTCAACGAGTTGATTATCCTGCCGGATATTGAAAAGCGTCTGGAGGCCTTTGTTCGTCTGGGTCATGGTATCACCGTTTTTCCGGGTGGACCGGGAACCTGTGAGGAAATTCTCTATATTCTCGGCATTTTACTCAACCCTGCCAACAGGGAAATCCCTTTCCCACTGGTTTTTACAGGGCCAGAAGCCACCAGGGAATATTTTGAAAAAATTGATGAATTTATCGGCAACACACTGGGGGAAGAAGCCCAGTCACGCTACCAGATTATTATTGATGATCCGCTGGAAGTCAGCCGGGTGATGAGAAGTGGACTGGAGCAGGTTACGCGCTATCGCAGAAAGCATGGCGACGCCTACTACTTTAACTGGTTGCTTCAAATTGACGAGGACTTTCAAACCCCCTTTGACCCAACCCACGAAAACATGGCGAACCTCGAGTTAAATACCCAGCTGCCTCCCCATATTCTGGCGGCCAATCTTCGACGCGCCATGTCAGGTATTGTGGCAGGCAATATAAAAGAAGAAGGCGTTTGCCAGATCAGGGCAAAAGGCCCCTATCAATTGAAGGGAGAGCCTGAACTGATGAAACAGGTCGATAGCCTGCTTCAGTCTTTTGTAGAACAATTCAGAATGAAGCTGCCGGGCAGTCATTATGTCCCCTGTTACGAGATCGAAAGCGAAAGCTAAAAAAGTAGCTCTGGAAAGCGAAGTGATAAGTACTCAGCCATACGGAATCGAATATTTCTGGCTTATTGGGCAGGTGCTCTGCAAGGCGCAACGACGGGAACATAGCAAGCTATGTGACCAGAGTTGCAACGCGGTCAGAGTGCCTGAACAATAAGTCAGAAAATATGATTTCGTATGGTTGAGTACTTACATCTTCGCTTTCTCCTTTTTTAGCACAATGACTCTTACCCAACCATTTAATGCCTCATCCAAAGGCAATCCCATGAATTTTTTTTAGCCGTTCGATGGATCGGATTTGAAATTTTCAATAATTTTCTCATTAAGGCACGATCTCAGAAATGTATTCATCAGGATTGTGTCTGCCGTTGCATAGAAATCAAGCATCAACTGGTTAAACTCTTTCTGACGTTTTGCTGGAACATTGACAATGGGAAACCCATGAGAAAGCAAAATACCGTTCATCATAAATCGCCCCATACGCTTATTCACATCCCAGAAGAACTGTGCTCTCGCCATTCTCAAAAAAGCGGTAAATGCCATATCATAAACATCGTTACAGGTAGCGATTTCCGACTCAATCTCAGCCCAGACGTTATCCAGCTCATTGGGCGAGGGAGGTTCGTATGCTGATCCACTTATCGTGACGTTACCAGTTCGAAAAGCCCCCCACACCAGAGCTTCTGCTTTACCCGCAATATTGTGAATTGCCAAGGCAACGTCTTTGGAAAAAGAGAACTTTCCTTCAGCAGCCAGAGCAAACAAATATTTCCAAGCCTCTGCCTGATGTAGAGCCATATTCTGGTCACTTATTTTATGGCCTCCAACAGTAATCCCATCTAATAATGTTTGAATTTCTGGAAGAGTCATCGCAACCCCTTCAAGGTTGACAGCGTCATAAACCAGGGAAGGAATATCACGAACGGCAAGCTGCCTGGCCATCGCAGGATCAGGGTTCATACCCCAAACAGTATCTTTTGCCGTTGTCATTGGCTCATCCCAGAAGTTGTGGTTGAAATTTCCACATTATATCTGCACGAGTTCTTATCGTCATGCAGCTCGAAGAGTCTGGGCAATAACAGATAACGCCCCCATGAAAAACTCCCGGATGGTAAGTCAGTCACACATAACGGTAAATAATTAATGATTTGAGACAAATCTGGCAATCACCTCCTAAACTATTAGTAACCATTATGTTCAGGAGCGAACAAAAATGTCTCAGTTAATTGAGGAATTCAAAAGCGAACATGTGCAAATCAGTGACTTACTTTTACAAGCACGTGATATTGGCATTGGTAACCAGAAAGGTCGGGATTTAATACTGTCCGCCAAAAAAATACTACTGGCACATTTAAACAAAGAAGATAAGCTCCTGTATCCCGTATTAAGAGAAGCCGCTGAGAACGATGAAAGCCTGAAGTCGACTCTGACTGACTACGCGCTTGATATGGATAAGATTTCTGCCAAAGTGATGATTTTTTTCAACCTTTATGAAAATGGTGATAATACCATCGAAAACTTTCAGCAGGACTGCAACAATATCATCAGGGCGTTAAGCAAGCGAATTTCCAAAGAAGAAGCCGTTCTCTACAAGACTTACGACAAAATCAAAGGTCTCTGAAACCACCAGCACAAATGATCGGCTGGTTCCCGGCCGATCATCATTCCCTTCCAGAAGAATACAAATCCAGATAGCACGACCCACCGAATCATCCCAAAGACGAAGTATGACATAACCGATGTTCCCTTTAGTTCTTTGTTATATTCGCTGACTCGAATGTTAGTGACATCTTCTTTTTATACAGATTTATTTAATCATTCAATCTGTTATCAAGGAAGAACCATGCAACCATTTCAAAATAGCACGGCATCAATTCAACCAGCAATGGACATCCCATCCATCTCTCAAACTGATCAGCCAGTAAATCGAAAACTGGAGATATGCCAATATAAAGTAACTAATAGAGACAATATGGGAGACTTTAAAGTCTATCCATTTATTCTAAACGGCAAGACTTATTACCATATTGACAAAGCCTCAGGTTGTGACTCCGTTTCAGAAAATGATGAGATTTTTATAGAACATTGTGCAGGACAACAAGAAGAGAAAAACCAACAATTAATAAAGAGACTCTCTGACATCATAACAAAAGGCTTTAGAAATGTTTGCACTGTTTTCTATCCAGATGATAAATCAAAAATAGAGGGTGTATGTCACGACTTTGCTTATTATTTGAGCTTTGGGCTTTCAGTTTTAATATCTACGAGAGATAACACTCATGATTCTTTTTACGAATCGCTTTCGAACATAAAAATTTATGAATTTACTGGAGAAAAGGATTTAGACTTTGGAGACATTGTGCAAATAACAAACAATACTTCCCACACTGAAAGAAAACCTTTAGTTTTTCATAGTGTGGTTTATATCGGTAATGGAAAATACATTAACAAGCTTTCTAAGGAAGATATTTACATTCAGGATCTTGAATCAATATTAGATACTTTTGAACTATGGAAAAAAGGAAGTCTAAGGGTTGTTAAAGATCTAAGCACATAACTGCCTTTCTCATAAATAAACAAAGCGCCATAGTTTATTTTTGCTTCTTTACATATTCTGAAACCTTGAGTGCTTAAAAAGCTCCAATACTTCAGGCAGTGGCTCCTCCAAAACCATTTTTCTGATAATACTCCCCACCACAGGGGCAAACTTGAAGCCATGACCTGAAAAGCCCCCTGCTACAATGACTCTCTGGTGATCTGGTAATGCCTCCATAATGAAATGCCCATCGGGGCTATTAGTGTAAAGACATGGCTCTTCCCTGATAACTTCAGGCACCACCCCTGGCAAATACTTTTCAATAACTGACTGGATCTCTGAAAGGTTTCTGCGAGAATCTTGAAGCAACTGTTCAGGATTATCCAACAGAAAACCCGTTTTGTGTCTGCCAATCTTCACCAGTCGCTCAGCACCATATTGAGGCACACCATAATAAAATCCATCGGGAGTGTCGAAAGCAAAAGCTGGCGCATCCGCTGACAAATTCTCACTGTTTCTGCTCTTAAACCAATACTGAAGATTCATCTCAATTTCCAGCGGATACTTTCCACCGACAATGCTGTTCAGCCAGGAGCCTGCGGTTACGACCAGGTGTGAACAGGAAAAAACATCTTTACTGGTTGTAACCTCAACACCACTATCATGCTCCTTAAATGACTCCATTAAAGTGTTCTCCAGTATCTGACCTGAGTGACTTCTCAATACTTCAAGGAAATATTGCAATGACTTATCAAGATCCAAAAACCCGGCTTGCCGGTCCAGTATGCCTGTCCAGACTGAAGGGACTTTCAGACCGGAAACAAGTTCGCTGCATTCACTGCCTTTCAGGATATTAACGTCCAGATCATACTCAGAGGCACTGCTTAAAACTCCCTTTAAAGTCTGGCTTGACATCAGATCACCAGCAATTAGCAGCCCGTTCAGAGAGAGTATCTTCCCGTCTGTAACACGATTGATATCCTGCCAGTCGACCAGAGCTTCTTTAAGCAGGGGAACGTAGCGAGAGTCTTCAAAATAAGAGAGTCGAAAGAGTCTGGTCTGGCCGTGAGAACTGTTTCTTTTATTATCTAACTCATATTGCTCCAGACAAAGCACACTTAAACCAGCTTGGGTCAGTCGGGCTGCAACAGCGCATCCCATAATCCCCATACCCACAATAATGGCATCATAGTGCATCATATTCTAATGCCCCTGCCCCACCTTTATGGGAACTTGACCTACTTAAACCGATCACTTGATCAGTTGGGTTAAGTCATTTCAATGAATAGACATCGAAGTTCATTCAGACCAGATGGCATTCATCATTTGCGGTAATAATCAGCGATATACGAAAAAAACCGGCGCAACAAGGGCTTTTCCGACCGATTCAACCAGTATTCACCAAATTTATATCAAAGATTGCGGGCTTCCCTTAACTTGAATAACGCTATCCGCTATACTGCCCGCGCCGCCGGTTGGCTGAATAAGCGAAGGTTACAGTTCTTTTCACTGCTAATCTATACAGAATAATTCCGACCGGTTTACGATGCCTGCACACATCGTCATGGGCATGAAAGTGATCTAAAGTAAACTCCTGTTCTAGAGGAGGAGCAGAAGTATCCGGCAGAGCTTTCTTCTTTACCCGCCCAGCCATACCGTGCAGGACCTATATTCACAGGAACATCAGCAACTGTCCGCCCCATCACTGTAAACATTACAGCAAGGGTGAACGGGCAGGCCGCACAGATGATGAGGGTTGATCCGTGCTAGAAGCCTACAGAAAACATGTCGAAGAGCGTGCAGCAGAAGGTGTCCCACCAAAGCCATTAAGCGCTGAGCAAGTCACCGGACTGGTAGCCTTGCTGAAAAACCCACCCGCCGGTGAAGAAGAGTATCTGCTGGACCTGCTGGAAAACCGCATTCCGCCCGGCGTGGACGAAGCTGCCTATGTGAAAGCCGGGTTCCTGTCTGCGATTGCTACAGGTGAGGCAGAATCCCCACTGTTGGACAAGAAAAAAGCGGTTGAACTGCTGGGCCTGATGCATGGTGGCTACAACATTGAGACGCTGGTTGAACTGCTGGACAGCACCGAACTGGCAGAGCTGGCCGCAGAACAACTGAAAAGCACCCTGCTGGTGTTTGATGCTTTCCACGACATCGAAGAGAAAAGCAAGGCCGGAAACGCCCATGCTAAAGCTGTCCTGAAGTCCTGGGCAGACGCCGAATGGTTCACTCAGCGTCAAGCGGTTCAGGAAAGCATCAAGGTTGCCGTCTTCAAAGTGTCCGGTGAAACCAACACCGACGACCTTTCTCCTGCCCCTGATGCCTGGTCTCGACCAGACATTCCAGTTCATGCCCGAGCCATGTACAAAATGACCCGCGACGGTCTGGAACCTGAAGAGCACGGTGTTACCGGCCCTCTGAAGCAG
This sequence comes from Endozoicomonas sp. ALD068, assembly GCF_049310145.1. NCBI lineage: Bacteria > Pseudomonadati > Pseudomonadota > Gammaproteobacteria > Oceanospirillales > Endozoicomonadaceae > Endozoicomonas > Endozoicomonas sp. ALD068. The sequence goes on along the minus strand of NZ_JBLYNU010000004.1, from coordinate 1,306,460 downwards.
ATCGACGACATCAAGGCCAAAGGCCTGCCCGTTGCTTTTGTGGGCGACGTAGTAGGTACCGGCTCTTCCCGTAAATCCGCGACCAACTCTGTACTCTGGTTCTTCGGTGATGATATTCCGGGCGTACCTAACAAGCGTGCAGGCGGTATCTGTATTGGCGGAAAAGTAGCACCCATCTTCTTCAACACGATGGAAGATGCTGGCGCACTGGTTTTCGAAGCCCCCGTTGATAAGTTGGGCATGGGTGATGTGATCGAGATCCGTCCATACGACGGCAAAATCCTGTCCGAATCCGGTGAAGTACTGTCTGAATTTGGCTTCAAATCCGATGTCATCCTGGACGAAGTACAAGCTGGCGGCCGTATTAACCTGATCATTGGTCGTGGCTTGACCGACCGCGCCCGTGAAGCTCTGGGTCTGGGACATTCCGAGATATTCCGTCGCCCTGTTGCTCCTGAAGCCTCCGAGAAAGGCTTTACCCTGGCTCAGAAAATGGTCGGTAAAGCCTGTGGTGTTGAAGGCGTTCGTCCCGGTACTTACTGTGAGCCAAAAATGACCACCGTCGGTTCTCAGGACACCACGGGCCCAATGACCCGTGATGAGCTGAAAGATCTGGCCTGCCTGGGCTTCTCTGCCGACCTGGTGATGCAGTCTTTCTGTCACACGGCGGCTTATCCAAAGCCGGTTGATGTTGAAACTCACCACACTCTGCCAGACTTCATTATGAACCGCGGTGGTGTATCTCTGCGCCCGGGTGACGGTATCATCCACAGCTGGCTAAACCGTATGCTGCTGCCAGACACTGTGGGTACAGGGGGTGACTCTCATACCCGTTTCCCACTGGGTATTTCCTTCCCTGCCGGTTCCGGTCTGGTCGCCTTTGCTGCGGCCACCGGTGTTATGCCTCTGGATATGCCGGAGTCCATTCTGGTTCGTTTCAAAGGCGAAATGCAACCCGGCATCACTCTGCGTGATCTGGTTCACGCCATTCCACTGTACGGTATCAAGCAAGGCCTGCTGACCGTTGAGAAGAAAGGCAAGAAAAATGCCTTCTCCGGCCGCATCCTGGAAATCGAAGGTCTGGAAAGCCTGACAGCCGAGCAAGCCTTCGAACTGTCAGACGCTTCTGCTGAACGTTCCGCTGCAGGTTGTACTATCACTCTGTCTGAAGAGTCCATTGCTGAGTACCTGAAGTCGAATGTGACTATGCTGCGCTGGATGATCAGCGAAGGTTACGGCGACCCTCGTACTCTGGAGCGCCGTGCCCGCAAGATGGAAGAGTGGCTAGCCAACCCGGTTATGATGCGCGCTGATGCTGACGCAGAGTACGCTGAAGTGATTGAAATCGACCTGTCTGAAATCAAAGAGCCTATCCTGTGTGCTCCCAACGATCCGGACGATGCCCGTACACTGTCTGACGTGGCTGGCGACAAGATTGACGAAGTTTTCCTGGGTTCCTGCATGACCAACATCGGTCACTTCCGTGCAGCCGGTAAACTGCTGGAGCAGAACAAGGCCCCTCTGCAAACCCGCTTCTGGATGTCTCCTCCCACCAAGATGGACAAGGCCCAACTGGAAGAAGAAGGCTATTACAACATCTATCAGGACAGCGGTGTACGTACCGAAATCCCGGGTTGCTCACTGTGTATGGGTAACCAGGCACGGGTAGAACCCGGTGCTACAGTACTGTCAACGTCTACCCGTAACTTCCCGAACCGTCTCGGTGACGGGGCTAACGTATACCTGTGCTCTGCCGAGCTGGCTTCTGTTGGCGCGATTCTGGGTAAGATTCCTACAGCTGATGAGTACATGGAATACGCTCAAAATCTGGATTCCATGTCCAGTGAAGTCTACCGTTACCTGAACTTTGATCAGGTAGAGTCCTACCAGAAGGCAGCTGATGATGTTATCGCCAAAGCAAGCTGATCAGTAACCTGATTGTCCACCTGAAATCCCCGCTATTGTGCGGGGATTTTTTTAACAACTCGTTCCCACGTTCTAAGCTCGTCATTCCCGCGAAGGCGGGAATCCAGCGCCAACGGTGGATCTCTGCCTTCTCGGGGATGACAAGGCCAGGTGGGCACCGGGCAGTATGGTTCTGGTGGTGAGTCAGTGTGGATTCCCGCCTTCGCGGGAATGACGAGAATGAAACCGGGAATGACGAGAATGAAACCAGGAATGACGAGAATGAAGCCGGGAATGACGGGAGTCAACTCGTTCCCACGCTGGAGAGAGTTTTGCGACAGCCGCCATTGTGCGGGGATTTTTTTTACTAAGCCTGGTTGCCAGAGTGGGAAAATTGACAGCCTATTTCCAGCCAGCAGAAAGACTCGTCAGAAAGTCGATAACTTATCCGGCTGACGTTGTCAGCCAGCCTTGCCAGATACCTTTTAGCCTTGTAAATCCAGATCAGGAATGAACTGATTATACTGAAGACTATCAGTAGATTTTCTGGCTTATGCATGATTCCAACGTCTGACGTGTTCAGTTCGGCATCCAACTGGCAGATTTTCAAAAGCTGGGTAAAACACAAACTGCGCTCAGCCTTTACCTGGAACCGGAAAACCCGGGTACTGGAAGACCCTGCCGCCCTGCTCCAGGAAGCCAGAGCCAGGGGCGACAATCCTTATTCGCGCATAAGACTTCGAGACATCAAACGCCATGATAATCCCAGGTCCCGGATTAATAGAGCCGCTCAACACTTCAGGAATGACTTTGCCCGCATTGGTATTGATGTCAGCTCAGTCACTGAAGAGACCGACCTTTTATCTGAACTTCAGAACAAACTGCTAACCCAAGCCAGGCGCCTTCAAATCAAAACCTACAAACAGGGAACGCTGGAAGACATGCAGGCTTTTTCCAAACTTGTGAACCAGGTGGGCGCCGCTAACTGGCCAGCTGTTTTGAATGATCTGACTCTGAGGCATCCTGCTGGAGAGGCTCACAAACTTGCCGATTTTGTCAGGCCTCTTGAGCTTCTTATCACTGCTTCAGCACAACCATCTACGGACACTCTGATGCAAACGGATGTCAGAATACCTGCTGACCAACTGCTAGGAAAAGAGGTCTTTTTGATGTCCGGGGATATCAGCCGAATGAATGAATTACAAACCCCGCCTATTCAAGCCATTGCCTGCCCGTACACCCCCAAGGGATCAAAAAATGAGACGGTTTTACTGAAGCAGCTTTCCGAAATTGATACCGGTTTGGCAAAAAAAGGTTTTTTGGAAGCTATTAAAAAGGTGCAACCAGGACTGGCCGTCATTGCACCCAGCCCTGCACTGCAGGACAGGGGCTTCAGTCACATGGTTCATGCCATGCTTCCACATGTCGATTCCGGGAATATTAATTCAGAGTTGGTCGCCGCCTACCAATCCACCATCGAAGCCGCTCACAGGAAAAATCTGTCGAGCATAGCCATCCCCATTTTCAGTTCTGAAATGAACCTTTCCCCACAAAGAGCAGCGACCATTGTTTGTGTAGCCATCAGCCGATACATGAGCAGTCACCCTTATGAAACCAAACCGCCAAAAGTGTATCTGGTTTGCCCCGGCACTGAAAAAGGTCAGGAAACCCAGCGATATATTAACCATTATCTGAGCCAGAAGATGCCAAAGCCACCTAAACGAGAAATCATCTAGCCCTAAAAATTAGCCAAAAGCCGCTTCAACTCGTCCATTTCCGAATGTTTTTCTCCGTAAGCCGCTCGCATATAAGCCTCACAAAACGACATTACAGGTTCTGCAAGCGAGTCATCCGATTGGGAAATACGACGGGCAAAACTCAACTCTGCTTCACCCTTTCGAGGAACAAAGCCTCTTCTGGCCATTTTTTTCAGGAAGCGAGCATAGAGTTTCTGAAGCGGAGGCAGAGTCTGTCGGCGATACAGTAAAGTCAGGGACAGTATGGCCAGTATCACGCTTACCCCTATCGTCAGAGCCACCCCTTGTCGCCAATAAAAATCTTCATCACCCAACAGGCTTCTCAGAAACGCTTCCTGCTGATCCTGCTTGAAATTCACGACCGATCTCTGCCATTGATATTCTGCCTTCTCAAAGGCCAGCCTGACTCTGTTAATAATGCCTGAATCACGGTAACGATAGAGAGACAAAGGACTGTCTGGCAAAAAAGTTCCGGAGTTGCCAATAGCCGCTTCCAGACCCGCCTCTATGCGCTGGGGTGAAACTGCAGCAGTTGGATCAAACCTCTGCCAGCCCTGCCCTGCCACCCAGATTTCAGCCCAGGCATGAGCATCGAACTGCCGAACCTGAATCAGGTTATCAGCTTCCTTAAACTCTCCACCCTGATAACCGCCGATGACCCTGGCCGGAACACCCGCAGCCCTCATCAGATAAACGAATGCTCCGGCATAATGGGCACAAAAACCTCGCCTACCTTCAAACAGAAATTCATCAATCGTAGAGTTTTGATCGTACAAAGGCGGTGCAACGGTGTAGTAGAAATCATCCAGACGGAACAGCGACAGCAATCGAGCCGCCATTTTGACGGGATCCTGACCTGCCTGGTTGAACAGCCTGAGGGCATATTGTCGACTCCGGTCATTTCCAAAATCCGGAATCTGAGTATTCAAGGCAGCAAGCCAGTCAGGCATTAAGACAGATCGAGCCTGAGGCAACATCCCATCCAGTGAGTACAACAATCGGCTGTCAATCGGTCGTTCCGATGCCAGTCTCATTGTTCTGTATAAAAAGCTGTTTTCAGCCACTGTGCCAGCAGCTCCCAATGTATACATCCATGGTTTTCCGGTAGGCTCCATCATCACTTCATATTGATAGCTTCCCTGACGATTCTTCCACCAGCCTTCAATTTCAGGTTGCCTGCTGACCCAATCTTTCTGCGACATGGCGGCAACAGAAAAAGGCTTGTCCGTTTGCTTCCAGGTCTTGCCATCAAACTGATCCAGAACCACAGCCCGCCAGTATCTTTGCCGAGGTGGTGGTACATCACCAGCAAAGCGTGCCCGAAACACCAGCTCATCTGAACGACTGAGTCTTGCTATATCGCCTGGCGTCATGGCATCGGTTAAGCCAGTTCTGGCACTATTATCGGGAAGGGGTACTGACCAGAGCGGCCCCATCCGTGGCACCAGGACAAACAGGAGAATGGTTAAAGGAGCTGCCTGCAAAACAAGGAGGCCTGCAAACCTTATACTGGAAACAACAGGTGCCGCATTCGTTGATCGGAACAAGCCCTGCTGGGCAGCGATCAACATCACCAGACAAAACATCAGGTAGAGTGTTTGTAGTAACGACTGGGAGAAAAGAACGGCTGTCGCCACCAGAAAATAGCCGATGTAAACCACAATAAGCGCATCACGCTGGCTTCTCATTTCCAACAGTTTGAGTGCATACCCTGCTGCCAGAACAGAGACCGATGATTCCAGAGATATCAACGGCCTGAAACTGACTATCACCGTAACCAGTGCAATCAGAATCAGTCCCAGACGCAACAAAAAAGGTGGCCACTGCCCTCTACCCAGCAAAATAGTAATCCGCCAGCCTGCTGAAAGACAACCCAGTAAAATAATCAGCGTCGGAACTTGCTTCCAAATGGGCAACAGGACTGACAGAAGGGCTGCAGTTAACCACAGTGTTGAGGTTCTGCTCACCTGAGCATTACTCAGCACGACCACCTCCTGACTTTACACTGCCCGAAGCCCTGTCAGAGCCAGAAGCAAATAGAGCCAAAGTCTCAAGGCACTGTTTTAAATGCTTGCGCCCTCCATCGGCTGCCAACTCTGTCCCGGGAACAGACAAGCTGAAAGGTTTGTTAGTGGCTTCGCATCTCAGACACCATCCAGCCAGAACAGACAGTTTATCTTCAAGACTTACGCCGGGATTATGCTCCAGGGAGAGCTTAACCTGATGACCAATAGGCTCTTCAAACAGCTTGGTATTCAGCTCACTGGTTCTCGCATACCCTTTCCAGTCAACATGACCCGCAAGATCCGTCTCTTTAAAGCGGCGAAAGCCGGCAAAATCATCCTGCCCTGATCGTGTTTGGACACCGGTTTCCTCCCCCGCGCCCAGTAGGCTTGGAACAGGGTGGGTGTAATCAGGTCGGGGATAGATCAGTGTCTGCATTTCAAGTTCAACCCAGCTCCAGGCCCTGCAAAATCCCAGAGGATACAGGCTCTCGAGTCTCATCCTTCCCGGACGAAACCAGCCTCTGGATGTTGCTTTTACCCTCAGACTCACGTCCAGATCCGTTTCGAATGAATAGGTCACTTGCTCATTTTCGGGCCAGCCTAATCTCACAGATTGCCGACCCCGCCCACCTGTCTGCAATTGCAGATGAACGGGTATCAGGTCCCCAACATGTCCCGAACCGGCAGACTTTGAAATCAGAGTGATGCCCGCCAGATTTCTCCAGGTATGAAGAATGGACAGCATAAACAGACTGACCATAAAAAAGGACAGACCAAACGCCAGACTGTTAGCATAATTGGCAGCAAGAATAAAAATAAGGGCAGCAACAAACAGCCATGTGTAGCCCCCTTTTGTGGGCAGGATAAATATCCGTTTTTGATCCAGAGTCACCCGGGCAGCCGGAGGAATCCGTCGATCCAGCCATTGACGATATCGCCGTTTTACAGCGCCTTCTGACATACCCGTTAACCCATCACTTGAGTGCTAGTCAGCAACTCCCTGACCGATTGACCTTTTTCCTTTGCTTGTAATCGGTGATCGGCAACAGAGACAAACACAGCCTGAATATCCTCGGGAATAACATAGTCCCGACCTTCCATCCAGGCCCAGGCTTTTGCAGCCGCCATTAACGCCAGTCCCGCCCGTGGCGAGAGTCCAACATGGAAGCAACCCGCCTCCCTGGTACGAGAAATCAGCCTCATGACATAATCCAATAACATCTCCCCGACATGTACCCGGGCTGATGCATTCTGAGCCTTGATCAATTGATCTGCATTAAAGATGACAGGCAGTGCATTCAGTTCTGCCCTGCCGGCTTCGCCTTTCAAAATGGCTTTCTCTGATTCAGGGTCGGGATAGCCCAACTCTAATCTCATCAAGAATCGGTCAAGCTGGGATTCTGGCAGGGGAAAAGTGCCTTCCTGATAGACAGGATTCTGGGTGGCCACCACGAAAAAAGGTTCGGGCAGGGAGTGCGGCTGACCATCTACCGAAACCTGACGCTCCTCCATGGCTTCAAGCAAGGCACTTTGCGTTCTGGGTGAAGCCCTGTTGATTTCATCCGCCAGCAACAGCCGGGAAAAAACCGGCCCGGGGTGAAAAGCAAAGCTGGCACTATTTTTATCAAAAACAGTGACCCCGATAATATCAGCAGGTAGCAAATCACTGGTAAACTGCACTCGCTGATAATCTAACCCCATGACCCGCGCCAGTGCATGAACCAGCGTTGTTTTACCCATGCCGGGCAGATCTTCGATGAGCAGGTGGCCCCGGGCAAGAAGACAACATACCGCAAGCCGAATTTCCTGATCCTTGCCACGGATAATCGTATTCAGCGCATGAATACATTGATTGACTTCATTCATTGATTGGGAACCATTCTTATTATTTTGAAGACTTTGCTTTTTTGTACTCAAGGCTGTTTTATCGGTCAATCGACACAAAAGAACAGAATTCCTTTTCTGTTCCGGGGGGCTTATTTAAAGTTGAGCTAATCCTTTTTCCAGATCAGCCTTGAGATCTTCAAGGTTCTCAAGGCCTACAGCCACCCTGATCAGATTTTCGGTAATACCGGCTCTTGCTTTGTCTTCATCAGAAAGACGACAGTGCGTTGTGGTGGCCGGATGGGTGATCGTTGTGCGGGTATCACCCAGATTAGCGGTTCTGGAAATAAAGGTTACCGCATCCATCACTTTCCAGGCCTGCTCTCGACCGCCTTTGACTTCAAAGGCAAGAACACCGCCAAAGGCTTTCTGCTGCCGTTTTGCCAAACTATGACCGGGATGAGACTCAAGACCACTGTAGTGAACCTTTGCAACAGCAGGATGCGCTTCCAGCCATTGGGCCAGAGCCATTGCATTGCGGCAATGAGCATTGACCCTGAGACTAAGTGTTTCAAGGGACTTGTAGAAATTCCAGGCATTAAAAGGACTCATTGAAGCACCAGCCGCTCGTTGCCAGAGATGCATCTCACTGATCAGTTCCTTGCTGCCGACAGCTACTCCCCCCATGCAGCGTCCCTGACCGTCGATAAACTTGGTGGTAGAGTGGACGACAATATCTGCCCCAAGCTTCAGAGGCTGCTGCAGAGCCGGTGTACAGAAGCAGTTATCTACCATCAGTAAAGCATCATTCTCATGAGCAATGGCGGCCATGATTTCCAGATCCACTACTTCGCCCAGAGGGTTCGAAGGCGTTTCCAGAAACAAAAGACGTGTTTCAGAACGCATTGCATCTCGCCACTGCTGGTAATCCGTGAAATCAACAAAAGTGGTTTCTACGCCAAATTTGCCCAGGTATTTGGCAAATATGGTGACCGTCGTACCAAAAACACTGCGAGAGCAAATCACATGATCACCGGCTTTCAACAACCCCATGCACATACCCAGGATAGCCGCCATGCCTGAAGAGGCGGCACAGGCCAACTCTCCCCCTTCAAGGGCCGCCATACGCTCTTCAAACATTTTTACTGAGGGGTTGGTATACCGTGAATAAACATTGCCCTGTTCATCTCCGGCAAAAACAGCCTGAGCCTGCTCAGCACTGTCATAAGTGAAGCTGGAAGTCAGATAAATAGCTTCGCTGTGCTCTCTTTCACCACTGCGTATGACGCCAGTCCTGATAGCCTGAGTTTCAAACGCCCATTGATCCTGATTACTCAATTCGTTGTCTTTCATTTCTGGTCCTTTGTACCGCTGAGGGCAGTTTACCATGAATAATATTTTGTTCTGCTATTCAGATATTACGCTGCATTTTTTTTCACTCATGGCTGTTTCTGAGCCTACAATTCCAAGGCTTCGATTATATGTCATGCTGAGGTTTTCTACCCGGCCTGAAAGAACCTTGAGTCTGACATATCCCGGATGGCTGAGATGCCAAAGATAGCGAAAAAAACCGGCAGTTGACAGTAGAAATAACCACCCTCACTGCTCGGTTTTAGAAAGATAAAAGAAAATTCCCGGCCCCTGAATGTGGTAATCTGGGAACACGATTATTAAATGTTTAGTGTTGATTTATACATCCATGGCTGTTCAGGAAAAACAGAATGCGCCCTCACCTGCTTTTGATTGATGCTCTGAATCTTATCCGAAGAGTACACGCTGCTGTCAGGGCCCCGGATGAAAACAGCCAGATAGACGGAGCAATTTCAGCTACCATTGCTTCGCTAACTCGGGCCATTAAGGAAACATCGCCAACGCATTGCCTGATGGTTTTTGATGGCAACCCTCCGACCTGGCGACATGAGCTTTTTCCTGACTATAAAAAGGGTCGCAAGCCCATGCCCGAAGCACTGAGAAAAAGACTTGGCGACTTTAACAGAGCTTTTCTGAAAATGGGGGTAAAAACATTCAGAAAAACAGGTCTGGAAGCGGATGATGTCATTGCCGCTATAGCCTCCAAGGCATCAAAAGCCAACGCCGAAACCACCATCCTTTCAACCGACCGTATTTTCCTGCAACTGTTGAATGTTCCGCAGATAAAACTGCGTGATCATTTCCAGAATATTGATTATCAGGGAGAGAGTGTACAGAACCTTTACGGCTTCGGGGCTGAAAAGCTAACCCAGTTCTGGGCAATTGCCGGTGTGGGCGATGTGCCCGGCGTTCAGGGCGTAGGCGATAAGGGAGCGACCTCCCTGATTCTGGAACATCAGGAAATAAGCAATATCTTTTTGTTGGGAGAGGAGGCTAAAGGGGCGGCGGGAAAAGTAGTGAAGCAGAAAGAACAGGCATTGTTAAGCCTGAAATTGGCAACTTTGGCTTGTGATCTTGAGATTGGGGTGAGGATGAAAGATTTGAGGTATGAAACTGTATCTAAACCAGACCCAGCTTAGCCCCTGTTAGCAAAGCTAACAAGGGCTTGACTCTGGTAACTGGCGCTGTTGAGGGATAAATCAGGCAAGCTCTTCATCATTGTGAAGGTCAATGATCGAATCACTTCCTTTATTCGCCCGGGTTTGTTCGTTCCTGCTGGCAGCAAGACGACTGAGGTATTCACTGTCGATACCGCCAGCAATGTATTTACCATCAAAAACAGAACAGTCGAAGTCGGTAATCTCGGGATTCAACGAAGAAACAATTTTCTTCAGATCATCCAAATCCTGGAAGATCAGACGATCTGCCCCGATTTCCTGCTCAATTTCCTTATCTGTCCGATTGTAGGCTATGAGTTCTTCTGATGTCGGCATATCGATCCCGTAAACATTGGGGTAACGAATCGCAGGGGCAGCAGAGCTAAAATAGACTTTCTTTGCACCACTGTCTCTGGCCATCTCGATGATCTGCTGACAGGTTGTGCCCCTGACGATAGAGTCATCCACCAACAGCACATTCTTGCCTTCAAATTCCTGACGTATAGCACTGAGTTTTTGACGAACGGACTTCTTGCGGACCTCCTGACCAGGCATGATAAAGGTTCGACCGATATAACGGTTTTTAACAAAGCCTTCTTTGTAAGGAAGCCCCAACCGGTTGGCAATCTCCAGTGCCGATGTTCGGCTGGTGTCAGGAATAGGCATGACCACATCGATATCGTGCTCTGGCCACTCTCTGAGAATCTTGTTGGCCAGGATCTGCCCCATTCTCTGATGCGCCTGATAGACCGAAATACCGTCCACAATTGAGTCAGGCCGAGCGAGATAGACGTATTCAAACATACATGGGTGCTTGGCGCCCTCAACACACTGGAAAGTATGCAGCTGATTGTTTGAGTCTATGAAAACGGCTTCGCCTGGTTCAACGTCACGGATCACTTCAAAACCAGAGGCACTCAGAGCGACGGATTCAGAAGCCATCATATACTCTGTGCCTTTCTCGCTTTCTCGCTTACCGTAAATCAGGGGGCGGATACCATAAGGATCACGAAAACCAATGATACCGTGACCATTGATCATAGCAACGACAGCATAACCTCCTTCACAACGCTCATAGACGCGACGAACCGCCTGAAAAAAATCTTCCGGACTGGGCTGCAACTTGCCAGACTGCTCCAGTTCATGGGCAAAGACATTCAACAGAATCTCTGAATCAGAGCTGGTATTGATATGACGAAGATCTGCTTCAAAGAGCTCTTGCTTAATGCTCTGGGCATTGGTGAGATTCCCGTTATGGGCAAGGGCAACCCCGTAGGGAGAGTTCACATAGAATGGCTGGGCTTCGGCTGAGCTCGAAGTCCCTGCAGTAGGATACCGAACATGAGCGATGCCCATATTCCCTACCAGTTTTTTCATATGCCGGGTTCTGAAGACATCACGGACCAGCCCGTTATCTTTTCTCAGATAAAAATGCCCTCCCCCCAAAGTGACCATTCCGGCTGCGTCCTGCCCCCTGTGCTGAAGCACGGTCAGCGCATCGAACAACAGCTGGTTAACATTCACTGTCGCCGAAATACCGACAATTCCACACATTTATCACATCCTCAGGCTGGATCAGCGGCTCTAAAGCTATGGCAGGGTAACCTGAAAATCGGCTCTCCCCGCATTTTATGCTTTTGGTTGGCTTTAGAGCCTGTTTTTTCTCAAAAGTTCATTGAAAGCACTCCCTGGACGTTTGCCTGTTCCCGGGAAGCTTTCAGAGATTATTTCAACCGGCTTGCATCAATGGTTCAACCCACTGGACCACTGTTTGCCTGGACCAGTCTGCAAGCAGCAAAAAGTGGGGCAATAATACCGAATCTTGCCATGCTTCGTCATTCTCTAATGGGGCAAATGTCATTAGTCCCACCACAAGCACTACAAGCAGGCAGCCTCTGAGTCCTCCGAAAACCATACCCAACACCCTGTCAGTCCCAGTAAGGCCAGTGGCTTCTACCAATTCTGCAAACAAACGATTCACTAACCCCCCCACCAGTAGAGTTGCGACGAAAAGCAGGATTGATGCGGAAATTACTCTAACAGATGGGGTCTCTACATACTGGGTCAACAAGCTGGCAACACTGCCATTAAAAGTCCAGGCCACAAAAATGGCCACTACCCAAGTCAGAAGAGAAAGAACTTCCTTAAAAAAGCCACGTTTAAGGCTGATAAGAGAGGACACAGCCACTATGGCCACAATGACCCAGTCGATCCAGGTAAACGTCAAAGGAAAACTCCTGCATTAGTCTTTATTCGGGTCAGATTATCGGTTTTGGAACAGCTACTCAACACACAAAAAAGCCCGTCTCTATGGACGGGCTTTTTTGTGTGTATTATTCCTACTCTTCAAAAATTATTCTGGATTCGTTTTTCTTCATAAAGGCTTCACCGATGAACTTCACCTGATCCAGGTCATCCATATTCTTGTAAGGACCATGGGCTTTTCGGTGTTTTACTATCTCTTCTGCTGTTCGTCGACCTACACCTATAAGCTTTTCGTCCAGTTCCTGAACAGTGGCTGTGTTGACATTAACGACCCATTCTTTTTCGTCGCTATTGGCAAATGAGCCTGCAGAGAACATCAAAAGACTGGAAAGAGCGATAGCTGGGAAAAAATTATTCATAATCAAACTTCCTTATTGATTATTTGAGTTTGGCTTTAGATATTTCTAAAACCGTTATTTTCAGTTCTAGACGGATTTTAAAAAAAAACCAAACGCATTGAAAAAAAACTATGACTATGACAGAGCCATTTGGTGTAAACGACTGATTTTATAAAGAAGTCGGGACAGTCTCCAAAATAAGTACTCAGACAGCGAAGCCAATGTTTTGACAATATATAAGCATGAACAAAACTATTTCTTCAGGCTCTGACAACAAAAAGTCAAGAGTAAAACAAACCCTCAGGAGCCTTTCGGATTGATGACTTCGAGTATAAATTTCAGAACAAAACGAGCCGGAGTATTGAGTGCACTCATGGCTGCAACCAGTATCACCTTCTGACTCTGTATTAAACTACGCCCAGCCCTATAAATGAAACTTGATGTCCGCCCCGTCCTAAGGGACGGGTTTTTACGCTCATTCGATAATTAATTAATCGTGTCGGTGCTAATCCCTTTGCTTCTTTCCCTGCTTAGCTTTTCCTCTATCGCCTCACAAATGAACGCATTGATAGACTTTGGCCTTGTGTGATTAAGTGGTGCTTCGAGGATGGCTATGGCCATGGCCTTGTGAAGTTCCTCACCGACGCGAACATTCAGCGAGCCCTTGAATGGTTTATCAGGGGTTTTGCCTAGTTCCTCACAGTCTTTCAGGTAGTCATCTACTGACTGCTGAAATTCCTCTATCAGCTTTGGCAGCGTGTCCGCTCCATAAGTAATCAGATCTCGGATAAAGGCTACTTTGCCAAACAGCGTACCATCATCAATCTGTGGCTCTATTGTGCCTTGATAGCCCTTGTATTTGAGGTATTGAGTCATGACAGATGCCCCTCGTTATCCAGAAACTCAATAAGTGCCTTCAGGGCTCCCCCTTTCAGATTTTTGTCCGGGTGTGGCCTGTGCAGTCTTATCATTCGTTTCGTGTTTTTGTTGTAAAATCGTACCCGTGAGCCAGCCTTTTCCTCCTGCTTGTAGCCAAAATAATTCAATAGTGAGCAGACATCTTTCCATGGAAAGGTGTTCGGGCCTTCCTTCAGTTTTTCAATGTTCTTTTTCTGAGCCACAATAATTGCTCTCCAGTATGCGACTAATTATAGTCGCTTGGCTCTCTGTGGCAACTGCCGAGCTTACATCCCCCACCCATTTCGGTGGGGGTCTTACGCTGAAGTTCGATAAAAGCATGAATAAAACTATTTCTTCAGGCTCTGACAACAAAAAAGTCAAGAGCAAAACAAACCGTCAGGAGCCTTTCGGATTGATGACTTCGAGTATAAATTTCAGAACAAAACGAGCCGAAGTATTGAGTGCACTCATGGCTGCAACCAGTATCACCTAATGACTCTTCATTAAACTACGCACAGCCCTATAAATGAAACTTGCACTATCGTTGTTGGTGCAGTTTAGATTCGTAAGGTACAAAGTAGGTAAGATAGACTGTAGGAAAGTGTGATAATGGACAAAGCAGGTGGCCTATATGCGTGACTTGTACGATACCGACTTTTACAGCTGGACCCAGAGGCAAGCAAAACTGATCCGTGAAGGTCGCCTCGCAGAACTCGATCTGGAAAATATCCTTGAGGAAATTGAGAGTATGGGTCGCAGTGATTACAGAGCTTTACAATCCCGGCTGGAAATACTCTACATGCACTTGTTGAAATGGAAGTATCAGCCAGAAAAAAGGCAGATGGGTCACAGTTGGGAACGCACCATTCGTGAGCAACGAAAACAGGCACGACGAATTCTCCAGGATTCTCCGGGCCTCAAAAACAAAATTGATGCCATGCTTCCTGTCGCTTATAAAAGAGCCGTCGAAGATGCTACTGAAGAAACTGGACTATCACCTTCAACCTTCCCCAAAGAGCGTCCCTGGAGCTATGAGCAAGCTATGAGCCCTGAGTTCTGGCCCTGATAATTCTCCAGGCAATAATATAAACTGAAAGGTGACTATGAAATCTTATAAAAACAGCAGGTGATCTTTGTGCGTGATTTATATGATACCGACTTTTACAGCTGGACCCAGAGACAGGCAAAACTGATCCGTGAGGGCCGACTCGCAGAACTCGATCTGGAAAATATCCTGGAGGAAATCGAAAGCATGGGGCGCAGTGACTACAGGGCATTGGAATCCAGAATATGTTTGCTTTTCATGCATTTGTTGAAATGGCGGTACCAGCCTGAAAAAAGACAAACCGGACACAGCTGGGAAAGGACTATCCGGGGGCAACGCAAGCAGATCAGACGGATTCTAAGAAAAAATCCAGGACTGAAAGGCAAGCTGCCAGAAATTCTGCTTGAAGCCTACTCCGACGCTATGGAAGATGCCTCAGATGAAACAGAACTCCCCTCCACTACTTTCCCAAAAGAATGCCCCTGGAGCTATGAGCAGGCAATGGATCCGGAATTCTGGCCTTAATGCTCAACTCTTCTAATATCCTTGTAGATATCCAGAACAGAAAGTTCGAGACCGACTGAGCGCAACAGCAAAGAGTCTCCTTCTCCGTAACGCTGTGAACACCATTGTCCTCCTTCCCGTCGGTATAGATCCACCAGAAGCTCATATTGAGAAACCAGCATGTATTCTTCCAGAGTTGCTATTTGAGTATATGCCTCAAGTTTCGCAAAACGATCATGCTGTTCTGTAGATTTTGAAAGGATCTCAATAATCAGTTTTGGATTCTCTTCAATATAATCATCACCAGAGCCACTGCCACAGGACACCATTATGTCAGGGTAAAAGAAGATATTATCGCTTTCAGAACCTGCACTGACTTTCATGTCAGAAGCAAAGACATCACAGCCAGTGCCCGATAGATGCTGATGAAGTCTCGTGGCAAGAGAAACCGTTAGCAAGTTATGTTTTCGACTGCCACCCACCATAGCGAAGACATATCCATTGATGTACTCGCTTTTCGATTCAGCCGTCTTTTCAGACTCTATATATTCATCAACGGATAGCAGTGGATTTTTCATAGCATTTTGCATCTGGCCCACCGATCATTTCAGAAATATGAGCCGTTCAATATAGACAGGGATTAGGCAGACATCATAGCAAACGACAACTCAATGGTAGTTCAAAACTTCTCGCTCTGGTTTTGATTCAGCTTGTCTGGACTGATCCATCCAATCCACCACATCAGAGGTTGGATTAAAACCATTCACACAGCTGGAAAGCAGATTTCTCAGATCGGTAAAACGTCCATTTCTTGCTACTTCGAAAACAGTTTCCAGGGCCAGCCTATAGTTACTCCATAATTCTTTGCTTTCCATGGCCATACTGATTTTAGGATGACTGGTACCTGTCACATTGTCTCCGATCAGCAATTCTTCATAGAGCTTTTCACCTGGGCGTAATCCTGTGTAGACAATTTCAATATCGCCTTCAGGGTTACTTTCATCCTTCAGGGTCAAGCCAGATAAATTAATCATACGCTTTGCCAGGTTGGCTATTTTGACAGGCTTCCCCATATCCAGCACGAAAACCTCCCCTCCGCTGGCCATCGCACCGGCCTGAATCACCAGAAGTGCAGCCTCAGGAATCGTCATAAAATAACGATTAATGTCTGGGTGAGTCACCGTCACAGGACCACCGACCCGAATCTGTTCGCGAAACGCGGGGATCACTGAACCACTCGAGCCCAATACATTTCCAAACCGCACCATTGTAAAACAGGTATTAACGGGTATTTTTGTTTCTGGCCTAAAGCCAAACCTGTCGGAATGGAACAGATTCACTGAACTTTCATCAGCCAATCCCTGCAAAGCCATCTCTGCCAGACGCTTTGAGGCACCCATAACATTGGTGGGACGAACTGCCTTATCGGTAGATATAAGAACAAAGCGTTCTACCTGAGCAACAATGGCGGCTTGTGCCGTATAAAGCGTACCCAAAGTATTATTGCGTAAACCTTCTTCAATATTTTGTTCAACGATAGGCACGTGTTTATAGGCAGCAGCATGATAAACCGTATTCACTGCGAATCTTCGCAAGGTTTCAATTAATCGATCCGGATTGTTGACCGAACCCAGGACTGCCGCAAGCTGAACCGCTTTACAGTCATTCGAACTATTTTGCGTCTTAATTAAATCCTGCTCGACAGAATATAAGCTGAACTCACTGTGCTCATATAGCACAAGACATAAAGGTTTCTTTTTAAGTATCTGACGACAGAGTTCAGAGCCGATAGAACCTCCTGCCCCAGTCACCATGACAACCTTACCGGTGATACATTTCTCCAGAAGCTCTTGCCTTGGCTCTACCTCGTCTCTTCCGAGCACATCACCAATATCAACTGGCTGAATTTCCTGCATTTTCATGCGCCCGCTGGCCAGGTCAGCCATGGCGGGTATAGTTCTAATAGGTAGACCATGTTGTTCAAGAGTATGAACTATCTCCATTCGCCTTTGCCTGCTCGCAGAGGGTATAGCCAGTAACACCTCCTGAACACCTGTCTCCTGAACCATCTGCTCAAAACATAATGGTCGATAAATGCGCCTCCCTTGAATAGCACGACCAGCATTGTCCTGCTTATCATCTAAAAAAGCGACTGGCTGGTATTCAATCCCTTTGTCTAAAGCGGACATTACCTGCACACCTGCAGCGCCTGCGCCATAGATGGCGACAGGAACTCCCCTGCGTGAGTGGCGTTCCCTGCGTGGAAAAAACTCAGGAAAAATATCTGCTATAGATTCCTCCAATAACCAGCTTCTGATCAGATAGCGAGAGATAATCATTGTCGGTAGCAAGAGGAGCCAATATATAAAAGGGATGGACCGGGGAAGATGAGCCTGACCGGAAAGAAACCCAGCCAACATCAGGCAGATAGCAGCATAGGAACAGGCTTTAAAGATAACGATAAGAGAGTCTGAGCCCATGTAACGGAGGACAGCCCGATAAAGTCCCATCTTAACCAGGAAGGGCAAGGTGACTACTACAGCAATGATGAATGCAGGATAATATTGAGTGAACGAGTCCACCATATTCAGGCGAATATAAAACGCCATCCATAGACAGAAGATTATTGCTATTGAATCGAATAGCAATGTAACCAGCCGTTTGCCTGAGCGTGGGAGTGAGAGCAGTGTCTTGCGCATGTGTAACCTGAAGTAAAACTTAAATTACTTTATCAAAACTCTATCATTTAGACTGATTTACTCTATCACCCTGACCACGTCCAGCCAGAGTCATGAAAATATATCGAAAGTAGTTAGAAAAAGACATACCTTTAATCATTTCCGCATCTGTTTTAGCCAGTAATTCAGGCATTGACATATCAATATCTGAAACTTGGGCTAAACCTGTAATTCCAGGCCTCACATCGTAAACTCCTAATCCATCACGATGTTCAATAAGCTCTTTCTGATTAAATAAGTTGGGTCTTGGACCGACCAGACTCATTTCACCTTTCAGGACATTCCATAGCTGTGGCAGTTCATCCAATTTCGTTTTTCTAAGGAACTTACCAAGTCGGGTTATAGAACTTGTAGAGGCAAGATGGCTAGCAACTGAGGCAGTTTCTAAACTCATCGTCCTGAATTTAATCAAAATAAAAGGCTTTTTTTTGCGCCCCACTCTTTCCTGACGAAATAAAGGTGAACCTGTATCAAATAGACCTATGATACAAATCACAATCATGATGGGTAAGCCAAAGATCAATCCAAAAAAAGCTAAAACAAAATCAAAAAAACGCAGCACGTTAGCTATTACCTCCAGATCTTTTACCCTCAATATAAGAATCCACTGTCGCTTTTATAGCTTGCTGAACTGTATAAGGTGGTTTCCAAGACAATTTTTCCTCTGCCTTTGAAGAATCTACTTGCAAATCACCTATTAATCGATCAACAATTGTACTTTTTCTAACTACAACTCCAGAAAAACGAAAACAAAATTTTGGTATGGGTAACAGTCTTTCTGGCCTTCCAAGTGAAGATCGCATTATTTTAATCAATTCTGGCAATGATAGATCTGTTCCATCAGAGATGAGATAAGTTTGATTTGCTGCCCTTGGGTGTTCTATACAGGTGATTATAAAGTCTACAAGATTTTCAACATACACCATGCTACGAACATTTCTAATCATGCTGAAAGGAAGTGGTATATTAGTATCAGCTAGCTTCATCAAATACAAAAAATTAGCTTTTACGTTTGGCCCATAAACAAGAGGTGGACGAATGATTACAACTTCCATACCAGTTTCTCTAGCTATTTTGCCTAACCCATCCTCAGCTTCTTTCTTTGAAATACCGTACGCATCTTGTGGTATAAGTAAATCCTGTTCAGTAAATGCTGAAGAACCAGAGGTTGTTTCACCATTAACTTTTATTGTGCTGATAAATATGAAACGCTTAACTCCTGCAGATGCAGACTGTCGTGCCAAATTCAGTGTTCCATCGGTATTGACTTTACGATACTCTGCTATTGGATCGGAGACTTCATCCTTCATGATATGAGCACGAGCAGCACAGTGGACAACAACAGAAACGCTATCTAACGCTTCGGTCCAATCTGTTACAGAGTCGATTGAGCCGACTGATAATATATCCTGCTTGTACAAACTATCAATATTACGTACTGTGCCAATCACATCGAGTAAACACTCTTCTTTTAGTTTCTTATGCAGTACCGATCCAACAAAACCGTTTACTCCCGTTACTAACACACGCATGATTTATCCTAAAGCTTGTTATACAAGCAACCAACTTTAATAGAATTAACTTCTTAGTTAACTCAACCCAAACGACTGAGGAAACTAGCTTTTACAGGCACTTATGGCTAGGAAACTTTCAAGAACTCGAGCACCTGAGCCATAAGATTGATGCAATTGCCTCTATTGTTTTATTTCCAGTCAACAACCACACCGGTACCGATAATTAAAACCGCTAAATTAGAATAATCAAAAAGCACACCTCAACGTAATCTATAGAAATCCAACCCGTCCACTTACTTATCAAAACCCTATTAATAACAATCAATCATCAATTAAGTTCAAAAACACTTTTCCATCATCAAAAAAAAGAATAACAGCATTACCAAAAGAGTTCATCTTTAAAAAAACACCGATAAGATTACATTTAAAAGCATAACCAACAATCACAGACCAAACTTTCTAAACTCATCAAACTTAATCCTAAGCTTTTTCATAATAAAAAAAATAATTGAAAAATAAAATCCATTTATTCTAGCAGCCCTGATAACTTCATAATTTTGTCTAATAATATTGCGAACACTTTTATTCGTTTCACCACCAAGGCGCATCCTTACAAAAACCCCGGATATATATTTAACTTTAATTTTGTTTTTACCAATAACTCTAATAAGAAATTCATAATCTGCAGCAAGTCTATTTGAAGTATCAAACAAACCGTATTTCTTATACACGTAAGATTTTGCAAAAAAGGTAGGATGTGCTGGCATCCAGCCTTTTCCCCACAAACTTTCGTGGTATTCGCAGGACTTCCAAAATCTGACAATTTGGCTTAAGTTATCCTTTGAAACATACACCAAGTCTCCGTAACAAGCATCAATATCAGAGCTGGAAATACCAGCAGCAACATTAGAGATTACATTATCATCCTGAAAAACATCGTCAGAATTGAGGATACCAATGACATCACCGGTTGCCAGTTTAATGCCCTTATTCATAGCATCATAAAGACCTTCATCTGGTTCAGATAACAGCTGATCTATATTCTCTTCATATTTATCAATAATAGAAAGCGTTTGGTCATTAGAGCCACCATCTACAATGATATATTCAATATCTTGATAGGTCTGAGATATCACTGAACGAATAGTGTCTTCGATAGTATTTGCTGAGTTAAAACATACGGTAATTATAGATACTTTCATGCGCCTGCTTCATCATAATGCATAAATAGAAAAACAATCGAAGCACTTATCTGCTTCTAAGCAAACTAACTATTTCAGATGCTTTCTCATGCATTAATTTATTATTAATCCGGCTTTCCACATTCAAACGAATACCGGCTCAGTATTGGAAATACGTAAGTTAAAACGCCACTCTCCCTTATCCAGTGAGATACCACCAGTATGGCCTTCCGCTATCGAATCTTTTTCATAGATAGGCAGTACCCGCTCAATAACTGCCTGCGGATTTTCCACCTTAGTATTGATTTCGTCAGAGGATGGAAACAGGTCATTAACAAAGACCTCTTCAGCCAGCCCCTGAATCACCCGCAAACCGGTATCGCCAGAAATAGGTTTACTCAATACCCGCACCAGCTTCATCCCGTTATAGTTTTTAGGGTTATGGCTGGCAGTTACCATGATGCGGAGTTTTTCAGGTGTGTTGTCGCAAAATAGATTTCTTCAGTACCACTCAAACCAATATCAATGACTACAACGCCACCGGCTTGCAAGCCATCACTCACAGTGCTTACAGACTGGATCTAGAAAGGCGAATATCCCCACCAACCACCATGGTCTTTGACTGCAAATTCTACGCTGTAGCCCGACCAATTCGCCAGGTAATATCTTCGTTCAATTCATCGGGCATACGGCCACGAATGTCGTAAGCTTTAAAGCAGTTTAGAGCAGTCATCAAAAACGCCAAAATAGAAAAACGCTATATTTTAGTTATGGGTGAACGGTGAATCGCCAATTATGAAAAGACTCATAACTTATGCCCTCCCATACGTATCCTCAAACCGTACAATATCATCTTCACCCAAATAGCTGCCGCTCTGAACTTCAATCAATTCAAGGTCAAACTTACCAGGGTTTTCCAGTCGATGGACGACACCAATTGGGATATAGATAGACTGATTTTCTGTTAGCAGAAGTTCCTGATCACCATTGGTAATTCGTGCTGTCCCTTTTACCACAATCCAGTGCTCAGCTCGGTGATGGTGCATTTGCAGAGAAAGCTGGGAACCGGGTTTAACAGTAATGCGTTTCACTTGAAAGCGCTCACCCATATCAATAGAGTCATAGGCTCCCCAAGGGCGATAAACTTTACGATGCAGTCTGGCCTCGGGTCGGTTTTCTGCCTTGAGTCGATTTACTATCTTTTTCACATCCTGCACATGGCTCTTATGAGCAACCAGGATAGCGTCATCACTTTCGGTAATCACCAGATCTTCTACACCTAGAGTGGCAATCAACTTTTTCTCACTGCGAACATAAGTGTTCCGGCTATCTTCCAGCAAGACATCCCCAAGAGTGGAGTTACCGAATGAATCTTTTTCAGCAATATCTGCCAAAGAAGACCAGGATCCGACATCGGACCAACCCGCATTGAGGGGAACTATCACCGCATCAGTGTTTTTTTCCATCACCGCATAATCAATGGATTCATCAGGGCAGGCTATAAAAGAGGCCTCATCAACACGAACAAAGTCCAGGTCGGTTTTCTGCAACTCCATAGCTTGTTTACAAGCTGTCAGAATATCCGAGCGAAACTTGCCAAGCTCTTCCAGATAACGTGAGGCTTTGAATAGAAACATACCGGAATTCCAGTAATAATTACCGCAGTCAATGTATTCTTGAGCCGTTTCAAGATCTGGTTTTTCAACAAAGCGCTCCACCGGTGCAAGCTGTTCACTATTCCCGCTTAACGCTTCACTCGCCTTGATATACCCATACCCGGTTTCTGCCTGAGTAGGCACAATGCCAAACGTAACCAGTTTGTCATTTTGTGCTGCAGGCATAGCGGCCAAAATTGCCTGATGAAAAGCCTGAACATCCTGAATTACATGATCTGCGGCCAACACTAATAACAATGGTTCGTTCTCAGCTGCGGGTTGTAAGCTCTGCGCTTTCAGAGCCGCCAGAGCTACTGCGGGAGCAGTATTACGGCCAACCGGTTCCAGAATAATCGTTGACGGTTTATGACCCACCTGCCGGAATTGCTCGGCTACCAAGAAACGATGCTCTTCATTGGCAATAACCATTGGTGCACCAAAGGAAGGTAAGCCATCCAAGCGGGTCAAGGTATTCTGCAACATAGTTTGTTGGTTCAACAATGGCAGAAACTGCTTCGGGTATAAGGAGCGAGACTGAGGCCAAAGACGGCTACCAGAGCCACCGGACATTATAATGGGAATCAGGTTCATAATTATAAACTTCGAGATGTGTGAGTAGTCCTTTCACCTGTTAACTTATATTGAACGAAGCTCGTCCTCATGCTCCAGAAACCATTTATAAGTCATCCTAAGACCATCAAACAAAGAGACTGTTGATTTCCAACCCAACTGTTCAAGCCGAGAAACATCCAACAGCTTGCGCGGTGTTCCGTCAGCTTTTGCTGAATCAAATACGATCTCGCCATCAAACCCTACCACTTGTTTCATGGTCACAGCTAATTCACGAATGGTGCAATCAACGCCAGTACCCACATTAATATGTGACATCATGGTCGAAGTGTGCTGACTGAAAGTCAAGCTATCCAGATTCATGACATGGACACAGGCTGCCGCCATATCATCAACAAAGAGAAACTCCCTCATAGGCTTACCGGTGCCCCAAACTACAACTTCTTTTTCACCACGAATCCTGGCCTCATGGAAACGGCGCATCATCGCCGGGATGACATGACTGTTTTCCGGATGAAAATTATCGTTCACACCATAAAGATTGGTAGGCATGACAGAGCGGTAATCCACGCCATATTGACGATTATAAGACTCACACAACTTGATACCGGCAATCTTGGCAATGGCATAGGGTTCGTTAGTCGGTTCGAGATGGCCACTGAGTAACGCACCTTCCATCATAGGCTGCGAGGCCAACTTTGGATAAATACAGCTGGAACCCAAAAACAGCAATTGCTGGATACCTGCAGAATGTGCCTGGTGAATAATATTGCACTCAATCATCAGGTTTTCATAAATAAACTCGGCAGGGTATGTATTGTTAGCATGGATACCACCAACCCGAGCGGCTGCCAGATAAACCTGATCGATCTGTTCTGAGTCGAAAAAACGACGCACAGCAGTTTGGTTAGTCAGATCAAGTTCGGCTCTCTCACGGCAGATGATCTTATAATCATCAGATTGTGATAAATAGCGGACAATAGCCGAACCAACCATACCCCGATGTCCAGCTACATAAATTCTTTTCATATAAAATCTTCAATTAAATGCACCAGCACAGAGCCTGGTGAAGTCGATGAAAGCCAAACTAAACGACAAAGTAACTAGATAATACTAGAGTCAGCGCAACTGGCAGATCTATTCTCTGGGTACTTTCACCTCATACCCATGCTCTTTCAACAAAGCATGCTGTCTGGCCTTGGCCAGATCGTACTCAACCATTTCGGCAACCATCTCTTCAAGCGTCGTTGTTGGCTCCCAGCCTAGTTTAGTTTTGGCATTGGTTGGATCACCCAATAAGGTCTCTACCTCTGCGGGTCGGAAATATCGTGGATCTACTGCAACTACTTTCTGACCAATAGAAAGCGCTGGAGCTCGATCAGTAGTAAATTTATCAACATAAGCGCACTCATCAATACCTTTCCCATCCCAGCGTAACTGAATACCAATAGCTTTGGCGGTGAAATCTACAAATTGACGAACGGAATATTGAACGCCGGTGGCAATCACAAAATCCTCCGGTTGCGCCTGCTGTAACATCAACCATTGCATTTCTACATAATCACGGGCATGGCCCCAGTCCCGCAGGGCATCCATGTTACCCAAATAAAGGCACTGCTCCAGCCCTTGGGCGATATTACACAGTCCTCTGGTAATCTTGCGTGTGACAAAGGTTTCGCCACGCCGGGGTGACTCGTGGTTAAACAAAATGCCATTGCAGGCATACATGCCGTAAGACTCACGATAGTTGACGGTAATCCAGTAAGAATAAAGCTTTGCTACAGCGTAGGGTGAACGTGGGTAAAATGGTGTTGTTTCTTTTTGAGGAATCTCCTGAACCAAACCATAAAGTTCAGAAGTTGAGGCTTGATAGAACCGGGTTTTCTTTTCCAACCCTAAAAAACGTATAGCTTCCAGCAGCCGCAGCGTGCCTAATGCATCGACATCCGCCGTATATTCCGGTGACTCGAATGAAACCGCAACATGGGACTGTGCCGCCAAATTATACACTTCGTCTGGCTGGACTTCACTGATAATGCGTGTAAGGTTAGAGCTGTCGCTTAAATCGCCGTAATGCAGTTTGAAATTTTGATTATCTGTGTGTGGATCCTCATAAATATGATCGACACGTTCAGTATTAAACGACGATGCCCGCCGTTTGATGCCATGAACTTCATAACCTTTATTGAGCAGGAATTCGGCAAGGTAAGAACCATCCTGGCCAGTAACACCCGTTATTAATGCAACTTTTTTATCCATAAGAATACTCATTAAATTACTATAAAACTGAATTTATTGACAACTGAATCAAAGTTATTTAAAAAATGCCTAATGTCATCAAAACATGAGATGAACAGCAATGACCCTTCCATCACCATCATTCAAGATATGTTCTGCAAGTAACAAAAAGAATGATTACACACTATTTGTTAGTAGTAATTTTCAGCATCTCTTCAGCAACACGTTCCCAGGAGCAAGGTATTGACTCTAATGCAGCCCCCCAGTTCGGCCACCATCCAGCATCAAGTCTATTGGTCAACTCGATTATTGCCGATTGTAATGACTCAACATTATCTGCCTCAAAGTAAATAGCGTCATCACCACAGAGGGTTCTTGCATAGGGTAAGTCTGGGCAAAGTATTGGTAGTCCGCAAAACATAGCCTCAACGAGAGGAAAGCCAAAACTTTCTTCATTTGAGAGAAACAATAATGCATCACAAGATCGATAAAAAGACAGCATTTGATCAGAGTTGATCAATCCAACACAAGTAATAGCACTCCATGTATTATCAGGATTTTTCAATGGATCAATCGTTAAGGTTAATTGCTCAACAGGCCAAGTCTCTGGCTCATCAATTTTAGACAGTAGTAAATGATTTTTATGTGGATAATGAGCAGCCGGATAAAAAAGATGTAGCTTACCATCACGGGCTCTAGTAACCCTCTTAACAAAAGATTTTGATAACCAGTTTGGTACAGGTTGTGGAAGAACAAAAACACGTCCGCACACAGAGGGATAAAATGTTTCCAGCTTATGTTTCATGACATCTGTCTGCACGATAAATTGATTAACATGCTTTTCATTTTTGGAGAAAAGGAATTGTGCAACACGATATTTAAAAAAATCAGTGGACAAAGATGGTTTAAAATATTTTACCAAGTTAGGGGTATGCACAAATACAGTCTGATGACCGTTGGTATTCAAGGGTATGTCACCTAGCACCAATAATTCTGTATTTTTTGGCAACCCATGTGGAAGTATACATTCAAAAAAACGTGACAAAAAATTAGGTAAAGTGCGCTTAAGTACAATAAAATTGGTTGATGGTTTTGATGATTCGAAGTCACTTAAATCACCACGACCAGGCAAAATCACAGTCGAAATAAAAACTTCATTGTTGGCTAATAAGTTTGGTAATAAAGATTTTGCAAGCTGAACAGCGCCAGTCCCAACAAGATTACTCAGGTGCAACTGTATATTAGGCTTCATAATAAATAATAAGTTTCTTAAATTTGTGACTTTGTGTGATTATTATAAACAAGCATTTTCCGTTTTGGGAATTCTCTAGAAAATCGCTTTTCTAGCATCAGAATATAAATCAATGGAAAAGATATAGGTATTGCCAAAAACAAAATCCCAGAAAAGGCAAAATATTCAAAAAATCCAGTTAGAGATTTTTTTCTACAGAAACAGAAAAAACTGAAAACAAAAAAAACAATTGAAATAAAACCCAACTCATACAAAATACTACCAGAGGCTGACATAATTACATTCTGCCCACCTCCCCACCAAAAGAAATGATTAAGTTTGGCATCTAGCATATTTGAATATTCAGCGTAGCTATGAAATCCATTTGGCAAAAAGAAATTATCTAAAGCACCTAAAATAGGGTATACCAGATCCCTGGCTCGCTGATTAATACTTGCATCATCGTATATTACATCAAATGGTGAATCTTTGATCTGATTTATTACACCCCCCATACGACTACCATCAAAAATCAGATCAGAGTTAACAAAAACCAAAAGAGAGATTAGACTCAGCAGTAGCAGGTACAAGATATTCACATAACTTTTAAACAAAGAAGAAAATGCGTAAAAGCATAACAAATAAAATAGAATGAGCAAAACCATTGTTGACTTTGCCAAAAAAACAATAGCCAATACATTGAGTAATAATAAAAGTAAAACGTATCTCTGTCGTAAATTATAATTATTAATATTTAGAATAATCCAAGAAATGAATAGCAAGAATATACCATAATAAGTCGGCTCTGGTGAAAGACCAGTAACACCTCTATCGGGAGTAGTCCTCACAGCAACCAAAAAATCAAAAACATTCTTATTAATAAGAGACTGAACACATCCAACAGATAGCCAGACAATGTTAGCGAAATAAATCCATTTTTTTATATCCTTAACATAATGCTTTCTAGTTAAATAGTAGGCAGCACAAGTAAAAAAAACACTTGAGTAACCTAACAAAGCACGACCCGTAAAAAAATCAAAAACACCATAATAAACTGCAACAACAGATGCTCCAATAGGGATTATGGCTAGGGGGAGTATTTTTTTGTTAAAAGCTCCAAAATAAAAAACCAAAGCCATGGAGAGAATAATAAAGTAGGGTTGGGTATCAGTAGAAAGAAAACCAAAAGATAACCAAGGAAAAAGTGAAAAAAACAGAAAAAAATTCGCTAAACATTTCCCAATCATATTATTCTGAAACAGCGTCTTAAAAAACAAGTAAATTGAAGTATATTATTGTCGCCAAAGCACTTGGCCAAAATAAATTTCAAATGACATTTTAAAAAATATTTCCATTTGCCAATCTTTGGCAATTGATAACCCAGATCTTTTTCGAGGATAAAAAACTCATTCATTACTCTAAGAGAGTTCTTTGGTGATTGACTTACCCCTCCCACGTCCATTATTGCAACTTCAAATTTAAGATACTCAAAACCACCTTCTGATTTAACAGAAGATTGTAATAAAAATTTCGAATCTGCTACGACCTTATAACTATCATCAAAAGCCTTATCATTGGTATTAAATAAATCTCTATGCTGAAAAACCCCTTGATGAGCTGGCAAGACTGGTCGATAATCTTCATACAAACCCACCTGAATTTTAGAATTACGATAAGCTAATTTATCATTGATGTAAAGAAGTACATCACCATAAAGCAGTTTAGCTTTTGGTCTTTTATCAAGTAGGTAATCAATAAACTTAGATAAAACCTCGTTATTAATGAATGTATCTCCTGCACCCAAAAATAACACCCAGTCACCTTTAATATGGCGCACCGCTTTATTCCAGGCACTATAGATGCCATCATCTTTCTCACTTATCCAGAAATCGATGATTGATTGGAACCGAATAATTTCATCTAGCGTACCATCTGATGAAGCACCATCAATGACAATCCATTGAAAATTATCGTACGTTTGGTTCTTAATTGATTCTGCCGTAGATGAAAGATAATCAGCGCAATTATAAGTAGATGTAACAATAGTTAACAGAGTTTTGCTAGGATAATGTTCCATAAGAAATCGACTTCAACAAAAAATCATATTATTTGAGGCAAGTAAAAGAATAAGAAAAAATACATTTAACTAGGAGCCTGACCGAGAATAGCGCAACCAGACCAACAGAAGTTTTCCCAAATCTTAAAATGAGCAAAAAATATCCAATTATTAGTGGGATTTTGCTCATTTTTGCATATTTATGCCTTCTCACAGCCTCTATGCTGCCTTTTTAGCCTCTTTCAAATCTTCAAGACGGATTGACCTCGTGGAAGCCGCTTTTACAAATTTTTTGATATTATGCGCAGTGCATACCAGTGAAAATTCCGCTGAAACTTTTTCTTTGCCGCGGAGACTGAACCCTCGGAAACCAGATTCTTTTATCTGTCCAAATGGTGGCTCCGCAATAACTTTACGACGCTCATATATGGCTTTCGCACCGGCTGTCTCCATTTTCTTATTCATAGCCTGACGTGCTTTTTCAAACTTATCGGTACGGATAACCCTGCCAGCCTCTTTCTTTGAATCACTGCAATTCCGACGATAAGGGCATTCCCTGCATACCGTCTTGTTTGCCCGGTAGCTTTTTCTTTTGCTTTTGCTGGCCGGGTTCGTTACCAGCTTTTCCCCTGCCGGACAGATAAATACATCAGCTTCGGAATCATACGCAAAATCCGCTTTGACAAACTTCCTGTCAGAGCTTTCAAGGTCGTCAGCGGCAGGCTTCTCCGCCTTGTCGGTTGCGATATAGGCATCAATCTCATGTCGCTCGACTGTATGTAAGTTTGACCCTGAAAAGTAACCATTATCCATACTCCACTTATCTACAGCCGCGCCATCAGTGGCTCCTGATAATGCCCTCAGCGCCGGCTCCACTTCCTGTACATCGTTGGCGTGTTGGCTGACATGCTGGCCAACAATGATCTGGTTATCGGAATCAACTGTAATTTGAGCATTGTAGCTGTACTCACAATACCCCTTCTTGCTCATCATGCGGGCATCGTGATCTGCAAAACTGATCTGCTTTTTGTCGTCTATTGGTTTGTCTGGATTTAAAGCTTTTTCACGTTCTTCAAGTGCTTTCTTGGCCTCTTTGATTTTTTTCAGGCGCTCTTCTTTAAACTGGAGGTCTTCAGGAATGCTGTAACCATTGGTTGCTTTGTAGGCGTCATCTTCTTCCTGATCACACTGACTGGCTTTTTTGATCAGCTCATCCACTTCGGCACTGAGTTCTGCCTCTTTCGCTTTGAGCCTCCCGTAGCTCATGGCCTTGTGTTTTGAGCTGTTGGCTTTGAACTTGGAGCCGTCCAGGCTGATATGACCCAGTGATGCCATTTTGAGTTCAATGGCCAGTTTGACTGACTGTTTGAAGCAGTCATGGAAAAACGACAGATTATCCTTACGAAAGTCACCAAGAACCCTGAAATTCGGGCAGTTCATTTGTGAGATATACATGAACGCCAAGTCTTGTCGACACCGTCGCTCAATCTCACGGGAACTGAAAACACCATGGCTGTATGCGTAGATCAGAATAGCGACAATGAGCTTTGGAGGGTATGCGTGCTGACCAAGGTGGTGATATTTTTTTTCGACTTCAGACGTATTAATGTTCTGAAAAATGCTTTCATAAATAAAACAATCATGATCTTTGGGAAGCAAATCGAAAACGTTGGTTGGGAACAGCAGATGCTGATCAAACTCAACAGGACTGTCCTTAAACTTTGGTGGTGGTGACATTTGGCATAATCAGAGTTGGTTTAAGGCTTATCATAACAGATAAGCCTATTCTCGGTCAGGCTCCTAGGGGAATAGCTGCTATGCCATGCTGTAACATTCGACTTCGGACTTGTAACCCTCAATAGCGTTAGTATTTGAGATGCTGAATTCATTTCAAAAAAACATACAAATCTTTATAAGAATCGGCTATTACTTTCTGGGAACGCTTTTCTTTGCTATCATGAACAATCTGATCTCTTTCATTACTTTTCTTAAGCTCACTTAGTATGGATTGAGCTAAGTGCTGATAATCCAAACTCTTACATTTTTGACCTAATAATGGTGATGATAATAAGTCGGGTATTCCACCAATATCAAATGCAACACAAGGAGTGCCGCAAGCAAGAGCTTCAACCAGTGTATTTGGCAAATTATCCTGTAGTGAAGGAGCTATAAACAGCTCTACTGCGTTATACAAAAGACAAAGACTAATATCATCATGCAGCCTGCCCATATAGTGAGTAATTATACCTGTCTCTTGTTCAACTCGTCCGTCACTAGCACCAAAGATAAGCAACTCAATATTTTCAGCCCCTCCCAGTTCTTTTAGCTTCTGTAATGCTGGTACTAGTAAATGATAACCTTTTCGAGGATCAGATGTGCTCGACATTGCACCAAACAACAAATACTTCTTACCCTGAGTTAAACCAAGCGCTTGCCTGGCCAAGTTTCGAGATAACGGTCTATATACTGAATGATCAATACAGTTATTAATAACTTTGACAGATTGCTCAGCAAATAGAGTACTCCTTTGAACACAAACTGCTAACCAACTACTTGGAGCTACAATATGAAAACGTTTGTTAAACCAAGCTTTCTTCTTTAGCTGAAAAATCCATCGATCTAAATCTAACCCCCTATGCTCAGTATGACGCGACTCATGACTGTAACCTGCAGAATAACGTTCAGATGGAAGGTCATCATCATAATGTTCACAACCACTAAAAGACCACATATCATGTAATGTCCATACAATAGGCTGCTTCAGTGAAGCTATCTCACCTATTGATAACATTTCATTACCAACCCAATGCAAGTTCACTATATCTGGTGAAAGCTCATTAATAATGCTAGGCAATCCAGATGGAAAAAGATTCAACGAATGATGAATTGGGTTACGCGTTTTCTGAAACTTTAGTATCCTTCTAGCAACTGTCGCAGCAGCTTTAATCCTTAATTTCTTTCGTAAACTTACTGTATGCACATAAGGATCATCAGAACACTTATTAATTACAAGCATATGACTGTTCAGACCTACGCTCCGCTGTGCCTGATGCAGCCTATAGGCTGCACGGGCAGCTCCACCCTCCAAGTCGCTGTAGCATAAGTGCAGGATTTTCATAACTCCACTTCCTTCAGCTTCTTCCGCAAGCTCGACTCGAATAATAAATCTTCTTTATCAATTGGATCTATCGAAGGCGCATCAAGTGCTACTTCGAGTGCATAAACCAATTCTTCCGAATTCAATTCACTTATAGATAGCGAGTGAACATCAAACCGCTCTGCTAATGAATGAACCTTACCTTTACAAAGGGTATAATCAAGAGCGACTGAATTAACTCCAAGCCCCAAACCAAAAACCAAAGAATGAAAACGCATTGCCAAAAGAGCATCAGCTGTTCTGAATTCTTTACAATAGACTGTTGGCTCCATTTCTCTACCTAAAAGCGAGTAATCAAGAGATTCTACTAATATAGTTTTATTTCTAAAAAGACGGCGATAGAACCAACGATCGTCAGAACCGAAGTGATTTGTACACATTGGCAAAGGCTTAATTATTATATCAGGATTACTTAATTTGAGATCAATTAAAGCATCTACAACAACGTTTTCATAGTTATCTCTTATCCGTAATGCTTCTTTTTCTGGAATATGACGCGCATACTCCTTATAAGGAAAGTCACGCAAGCCAAGCAACAAAACTTTATTTGCATTATTCTTTTTTTTCTTAGGGAGATTCCCATTAAGCTGAGTCAACCAAGTAAATGCAGGATCTTCGGCGATACTATCATTGGCTGTTTCTATTCCCAGTTGCTTCGCATAAGCAAGTGATCTTGCATCACGATATACTCGTATATTTGCTAGTCGCAGTATTGAGGCTACGCTATTATTGTGCCAGCTACTCCCTAGGGGACCTATACCACAGCCAGTCACTACTGTACATACTTTATGTGATTTGGCACGTTCGAAAATTGCCTGCATCGGTGCTAACGAATCAAGAGCCATTAGTGGCCCGCCGCCAAACACAACGTAATTCATCTGCTTAACTAGCCCTACACCCTCTTCAGGTGTAACAATTTCAACATTACGTAGTTCTTGCATTTGCCGACGGGTCATTTCAGTGACATAAGGGTTTAGAGCAACTATTGTAAACTTTAAAGGTTCACCTAAGAGTTTACTGAAGGTATTAATTACACCACCTAATATTCCCTTATCCCCAAGCGTTTCTGTGCCATACCAACCACATATTAGAATCTTCTTATTTGTTTCTCTCGGTATATCAATAGTTTCAGGCTTTGTACGAAAATATTCTATCTGTTTTAGAAATCTACGACGATTACGAATATTGTTTAGAAAGATAAACCCTGGAAGCTTACGAATATTTTCTTTCAGTGAAAATTTCTCATCCAAACGTTCTAACAAGATTCGTCTATAGAACACAGGCTTTGGTAATCCAGTATAATCATGGTGACAATTATCACATTCATTATTAATTATATCTTTTAAGTGTTTACTATTACCGAAATATGCCTGCATTGGGTCACCTTCAGCAATATTATCCATAAGTGCCTTACTCTTTACAGCACAATATGCTAACTCACCTTTAGCTGTTATAGTAGCTCCCCTATCTTTCCAGTCACACCCCGCTGCACGCGGTTTATTGTAAAGAATTTGATCAATCAATGAGCGATAAAAAAATATCTGCATTGGATTAGTTTCATAATTTTTAACCACTCCCTCCAGAAATTCAACAAACTCATACTTCTCTTCAAACGTTAGGGCATAGGGGTCAAGAAGATTCTCAGTATATAATCGTTGATGTGGAATACCTAGCCGGAATTTAATATAAAATCCTTCATGAATGCAAAATTCTAATAAATCAGGTAGTTCAAAAACATTCTCTCGGACGACTGTACAGCCAACCCTTACACTATCTACAGAACTAAACTCAGAAAGGAAAGAAAGTACTTTTTTTGCATTTTCAAAGTTACCACTTCTTCCACGAACAGCATCATGAATATCACCAAAACCATCTAGTGATACCATTACATCAAAATTCCTATCGAATGACTTAACGAGTTTACCCAGATTTTCGAGCTGCTCTATAACTTGTCTATGTTTAAAAGCATTGGTTATTATAGAGACGTATTGTAGCTTGGGAAGTTTTTCTAGAGCAATCTCTACAAGCTGGATTAGATCTTTTCTAAGGGTAGGCTCACCCCCATTAAACCCAATGCCCTCTACATTACTGAACAAGTCACTTTCAAATCCTTTCCTAAGCTCATCAGAAGTAATATCTCTGCTTTGTTTATTTTCCCAAATACGACACATTTGGCACCGAGAATTACAAATATCAATAACTGGAAACTGAATTACTCTTGGCTTTTTAAGTGTTAAGTTACTTTCAAATAATGAATTATAAAAATGATTGTACACTGCTTTAATATTCATTATCTCTCTAATCCCAAAGTAGACAAATATCTACCCAACTTGTTTACACCCTTAACTAACAAGCTTCTTTTATCAGCAACTCTAGGCGAATCAAATATTCTTTCCAAACTTTCACCACAAGCCCCTTTAACAACAATCGGTGTTCCTCTTGGCGTGTAAATCTCATCAAAGTTTTGAAATGAAGCACGAAAAACTAAACGTTTATCACTAGTACTCATTTCATCACTACCATGTACAAGAAGTTGATTAAAAACCAAAACATCACCAGGATCTAATTCGACGTATATTACTTCATCAAGTTCAAGTTGACTTAAGTCTATCCTATCGTGATGTGTTTCACCCTCAACTCTATACCATGGAAGAAATCCCAGTTTATGACTACCAGGGAAAACCTTTAATGCACCAGTGCTCTTTTTTACTGGGTCTATTGCGCACCAAGCTATATACTTAATCGGTTCTTCAGGCCTTGATACAAAGTCTTGATGCCATGGCACACCGTTTTTTTTTCCTTTTGGTTTGTAAACAAGACTGTTCTCATACATAAAAATATTATCACCTAGTGCCGTAGACAAAGCATCAAGGATCTTCTTGTTACGTACCATATCATTGAAAAGCGGGTATCTCTGAACCAAATCGTATAGTACACCTTGATCTGCCCTATGCTTTAAATAATACTTCTCAAATGGGTCAGCGTAATTCTTTTCAGCATATGAGATGATGGACTCCAAAAAAACTCGTCTTTCCGAAAGAAACTCTTCTGTAAATACATTACGTATTACTACAAACCCATACTTTTCAAATCCAAACTCCATTCCCCCTCCTGCTATGGCTATAGATGAGACTAACCGCATAACTAAAACTTAAGTTCAGACTTAACATAGACCCAAAATCTACTATCAAAAATATAACGAAATGAAAGTAATTTTTCTTTACCCAAACACCTAAGTTCTTTAACAAAAAAATCAAATAGCAAGAAAGCAGAGAGAAAACTGAGCACTATAGATATTGCAGCACCGCTGGCACCAAACCTAGGTATCAAAACCATATTCGATACAAAATTAACTATTAAGCCAAAAATATTCCTATACAAATTAAGTTTCAATTTTTTCTCTACAACCAGCCAAGAACCTGAAACCAGCCCCATTGATAAAAAGACGGATGCCCACACATGAATAATAAGAACAGTTGAACTTTGGCTGTATAAATCCCCATATACTGTATCTATCAACCATCCACCAAAAAGAGTCACAAAAAAGGAAACAGCTAGAGAAAGAATTATGACAACGCTGAAAAGATAACTTATCGCTTTGATATAACCTTGATTAGATATTTCTCTGAGCTCAACCAGCTTTGGAAAAGTTGTAGCAACAATTGCAACAGGCACAAAATACCAAGCCTCACTTATCCTAAGAGCTGCAGAATAAATTCCAACTTCAGACTCCGAAGTCATATAGAAGAGCATCAATTGACCTTGTTTCATGAAAAGAATCGAAGAAAATCCAGCAATTATTTCAGGCCAAGACTCACTTAAAAGCTCTTTCGCCTTTCTAACTCTAAAAAAGTCAATACTTATTAAAGAGGTTTCATTTTCTCTTGCACAAAACCTCATAAAAAGAACAGCAATTAAAAAATACTCTAACAAAGTTCCCAAGAACAACGATGTAATACTAAGCCCAAAATAAACCATAATAACTTTTGAAATAGCAGATAAAAAGAAAGCTAGCGCTCTCAAAACACTTACTATACGAAATGAGCCAACCCCTTGCTCATAAAAATCCAAAACATCAAAAGCATTAAATAAAACGCATAAAAAAGCAATAATAGAAAGTAGTGCCGACTGTTCAACAAAAAAGTAAGATAACACCAAACAAACTAGTGAAATTAAAAGAGAAGCTGAGAATCGCAGGATAAAAGCAGTAGAAATAATTTCAGCTTTTCCTAAAAAACTATTATCTTTAGCTACTTCCCTGACAATAATTCTATTAAAACCAAGGGATGCTATTATTGTGAAAACAGCAATAATTGCCAAATAATAGCTTAAAACCCCAAAACCTTCCGGCTTTAAATGCCGAGCTACTAGAGCACTGACAAACACTGACAAAATGAGTCTAAATAATTTTTCTGAAATCACCCAAAGCGTATTCTTAACCACCATAATAAGAACTAATAAACTCCTTAATCAAAAAATGAAACAATGTATTACCTATTCTTAAATAGTGCCTGTCAGAAAACCCCAGAAAATTCACAGCGAATTCTAACTGACATCCATTCATAGCGACTGAACTTTACTGCTACGGCAAGCAAAAGCTATTTCTTGTACTCATTTGTGTGAAATATAAACAAAAACACCATTTCCAAATCGTGCAAAACCCTCATGCATAGCACGATAAAACAAAAACTGACCGGTAACAGGCTGGAAAGCTATTGACGATCTCTACTCAGAAGAATTTCACCTAATCGCTTTAGATTGCTGGCAACAACAGCCAGCGCAACGTACCGCTTAAAGCCTACAATGCCTTTATCCGGGCATTTGTCCAAGCCATTGGCTTCCAGTGCATTGATGTCTGACTCCACGGCTGAGTGTTTTCTTTTTGCCCGGATA
The DNA here is from genome assembly GCF_049310145.1 of Endozoicomonas sp. ALD068. Taxonomy (NCBI): domain Bacteria; kingdom Pseudomonadati; phylum Pseudomonadota; class Gammaproteobacteria; order Oceanospirillales; family Endozoicomonadaceae; genus Endozoicomonas; species Endozoicomonas sp. ALD068. The sequence continues at coordinate 1,270,155 of NZ_JBLYNU010000004.1, read as the reverse complement.
AATTCAGGATGGAATTCTCGTTTTTTGTCATTGGCTGACAGCCTGCCTTTCTTTGGCAGAACCGGACGCTCAAGGAAGACTTCCAACTTTTCAAGATTGTCCGGGCGCCAGAAGCCCTTGTCGTAGCTCACCTGGTTCAGTGCTGGGAATCGCTTTTTAGCACCTTCTGCCATAGGCACAGTAACCTGGTCGTCTGTTTGCCTTTGCATGACCCGATGATGCAGGGTAAAACCAAATTGATCCTGTAGCACGCACACTCGTAGCCCCAGTTCTACTGGCGTACCGGCCTTGCCTTTGCTGATCCATTCAGTGTGAGGTTCAAAAATCGAGAATACCTTCTCGCTGTGGGGAATCTGTTCGTGCTCAATTACTCGCCGATAAATCAGAGCTATCTGGTGCTTGCCGTGAGCGATGTGGTATTTGAGATTTTCCAGCCTTGGTTCATCGGGGTGTTTCTTCACCAGCAAAGATAAGGTCACTTCTACTTTGTAAAGAACGGAGGTGCTGTACTTGATGTATTCTATATGAGCCATCTCAATGTCGTGCTGTCGCAGGCGCTTTTTCAGCTCACAGGAAGCACCGGAATGTTTCAGGTTTCGTGCTTTGTGGTAATGCTTACGGTGCTGATTCTTGAGATATTCACGCTGGCGCCACCCCGGAAGCTGGTACTGGTCAGCAAGGGCTGACGCAAACTCGATACTTTTACGGCAAGCGTCGCTCAACAGGTTGATGTCCGTAGGGAAATGAACATCGGTTTTGACTACGAACGAATCGGCACGGCCATGTAACGGCTCGTCTTTTTTTTAACCAGTATGTGGCCTGCTGCCACGACGATTTGGTTCACCCGATCCAGTATTTCAGGGGTGAAGTGGCTGATATTATCCTGCAATGTCTGTATATGGTAAGAGTGCGTACAGTAAGGGCCGTGGCCAAGCATTTGTCTAAGGGTGCCATGTTCATTGGCAAGCTCTCTCAGTCGGTCGAAATCGCAGTTAGTGACCAGCCGGAGTGTACCCAGTACTAAGATTTTCCAGAACTCCATGCCAGGGCGACCATTGTTCTGGTCAGTGGTGGTCATGGTATCAAGTACTTGAAAGACCTGATTGCGTAGTTCGATATTTGTCCATATGAGCTGTAAAGCCCGCAACAATCGTGGAATATCGTCCCTTGATTTAGCATCGAAGGTGATGGCAGAGATATCAACCTCTCCCAGCTGCATTTGTGGGTTGATGGTTTGGCGCATAAATGTGAAAACAGCCTGTTTTGGTAAATCTTCGAGAACTATATGGGGCTGAAGGCTTCTGTATTCAAGTGCTTGAGGGTTTTCGGACAGGCACTATATAGAGGTCAATATCACCGCCACGCTGATTATCATCAACTCTGGAGCCGAAAAGCCAGATATCAGTTTTTGCACCAAAGTAATGCTGAAGCACGTTGCAAATATGCTCTGCATGTTCGCTTGTGATTCTCAATGGTATTGACCTCTCGCTATTATCTATTAAGCAAGCATTCCGGAATTTTCAGGGCTCATACCACAGGCAGTCTTTTCATACCCGTTCAAGCAATATCCAGCAGGGTGAGTGTAGCTGCAACAGTTGATTCTGTCTCTGATGGTGCCGACATCATCAAGGTCAATAGTATCAATCAGGCGGAATATTTTTTGTAACGAATGTCACTAATACAGGCAAAACGATCAGTATCAATCTGTCGAATAAAAGTCACAATGGCTTGCTGCTACGATTCAGTCAATCGCACTGTGCTCTCTCTCAATCATTGTTTTTAGAAACGCTACCGCCCTCCAGATAACACCTCCCTCTGAAAAGCAGCTTAAAAACCGTCTAATTTTTATTCACCACACAACCACTGACGGGCACGCAAAAACCAGGCAACCGTTAGCCAAGAGCCTTCTCTAGATGTCATGAAGTAGCACAACAAGAGTACCAGTTATACATACACTGACAAGTACCTGTCACCCAAAACACACGTCTAAATACAAATATTTTTATAAAAATACCCATGAGCACGTAACACTCATGCCAGAATTCTTATTTAAAAAGGAACACCTAACTGTCAATGCTCAAAATTGCAACAACCGTCAAAAACGAACCAACAACAAGCACTCTGTCACTGGCTGTTGACTCTTCTTTAAGTTGCTGGAAACCTTGTTCTGCATTTTCAGCGATGACAGGCAGACCAGAATATCTGGCCACTGCTTCACTGAGATCGACTTTATTAAGTGCTCTGGGTGAGTCGAAATCAGCAACAACCCACTCATCTACCACTTCAGACAGTGACTCAATCACTCCGTGATAATCCTTGTCTTTATAGATAGCTATCAATGCACGAGTCTTCCCTGATACCGGGTCTGACTTCAGGCACTCCGCCAGCTTTGCTGCTGCCTGAGGGTTATGAGCAACATCGAAAACAATCTGAACTTCCTCCCCGCTTTTATTAGTCTCAAGGACTTTTTCATAGCGACCAGGGAGGTGCGATGCTTTTAAACCTTCTACGATGGCATCACGGTTTACAACTTGAGGTAAAAACTGAATCGCTTGCAGAGCAGTAGCAGCGTTATCAATGACTAACGCAGGCACAGGGAGGCCAACATAATCAATACAATCACCCGTTTTGTTCAAACCTTTCCAACTCCATGTTCTGTCTTCTTCTGTTAACTCGAACTCTTTATCTCTTCTGTAAAGAGCTGACTCCAGTCTGACAGCTTGATCGACGATACTGTTTGGCGTCTCCACACCACCAAATATTGCTGGTTTTTCAGAGCGAAAAATTCCTGCTTTTTCTTTTGCTATCGCTTCAATACTGTAACCCAGCCAGTCCTGATGATCCAACCCTACTGTTGTAATAATTGAAATATCGGGCTCAATCATGTTGGTGGCATCGAGACGACCGCCAAGTCCAACCTCCATAAGAGCGATATCTACTTTTTCTTTCCGGAACACATCGACGGCCAACAGGACTGCAAACTCGAAATAGGATAGCCAGTCACCACCCAGCCCGTCATTTACTTTTTGAAAAGAGTCACAGAGGCTTTCATCGCTCGCTTCAACACGATTGACTTTAATTCGCTCATTGAATCTGCGCAGATGCGGAGAGGTGTAAACACCGATCTTATAACCAGCCGCCAGGAGAATGGACTCTAGAATAGCGACCGTTGATCCCTTGCCATTGGTACCACCTACCGTGATTACGAGAGGAGCGGGTTTGATAAGATCCAGTCTTTCGGCCACCTTTCTGATTCTGTCCAACCCAAGTTCCATTTCGTGTTCAGGCCGGGTGTTTTCCAACCAGTCAAGCCAATCAGACAGCTGCTCGAAGGGAGGCCGACTGTTTTGCTGGTATGTCATGCAGGGATTCCTTGGTAGTACATCGTGAAGGACGAATGGTTGCATATTTGCCCAAATCATTCTATATCTGGCTCTGGATGAATCCTTTATGAGGCAATTCGATGACTCAGCAGCTTTACGAAACTGATTTTTATAGCTGGACGCAGCAACAAGCCAACTTAATCCGTCAGGGTCGACTGGGAGAACTGGATTTGGATAACATTCTCGAGGAAATCGAAAGCATGGGCAGAAGTGAATATCGCCAGCTTAGTCATCGACTGGACGTATTGCTCATGCATCTTTTGAAGTGGAAATATCAACCCGTAAACAGGAGCACATATTGGCAAGGCTCAGTTGAAGAACAACGGTACCGTCTGAAAAAACTCATCAAGGAAAACCCCGGACTCAAACCCAAATTCCCTGAGATCTTTGCTGAGGCTTACAACGTCGCGAAGATCACAGCATTTAAAGAAACTGGCCTGCAAGAAGCCACATTCCCAACACAATGCGAGTGGCGCTTTGAACAGGTGATCAATGATGAATTTTGGCCAGACTAACTTATCGATTCATTTCTAGAGACTTTCAACCCCCTCCCTCAAGGAAGGCATGATTTTCTTTATTCTAATCACACCTCACCCAGCCGCTGAAATCACCTCTTCCTTAACTGCACTAAAGTCCGAATCCGGCTCAGCAGGCGCAGGGCCCATCCCCTGCATTTTTCTACAAAGTCGAGCAACCGTCGAACGCATATCGCCTCGATCAACAATCATATCGATGGCACCATGCTCCAGCAGAAACTCGCTGCGCTGGAAGCCTTCCGGCAATTTTTCACGAACGGTCTGTTCGATCACCCGCGGACCGGCAAAACCGATCAAGGCACCAGGCTCGGCAATATTCACATCACCCAACATTGCCAGAGAGGCAGACACACCCCCATAAACGGGATCTGTCAGCACTGAGAAATAAGGTACCGCGTGTTGTTTCATACGCTCCAATGCCGCACTGGTTTTAGCCATCTGCATCAGGGAGAACAAGGCTTCCTGCATACGAGCGCCGCCACTGGCAGAAAAACACACAAAAGGAATCTTGAGTTCCAGGCTCAGCTCTGCAGCACGGGCAAACTTCTCGCCAACAACGGAACCCATTGACCCACCCATAAAGCTGAATTCAAAAGCCACAGCGACCACAGGCAGACCGTCAAGCTGGCCCTTCATGGCCACCAGAGCATCTTTTTCACCCGTCTGCTTTTGGGCCGATGCCAGGCGATCCTTGTATTTCTTTGAATCCCGGAACTTGAGCTTATCGACAGGCTCTATCTCAGAGAACAGCTCTTCTGTGCTGTTTTTATCCAGAAAATACTGCAGACGCTTTCGGGCACCGATGCGCATGTGATGATTACATTTTGGACAAACGTACAGATTTCTCTCAAGCTCTGGACGATATAATACCGACTCACACTTAACACACTTGCGCCACAATCCTTCTGGCACATTGCTGCTCTTCTGCTGACTCGCAGAACGTGACAGCGAAGGTATCAGTTTGTCGACTAGCCAGTTACTCATTCACGCTTCCTGTCTGTTAGCAAGACTGAAAGGGGGCACCTGAATATTCAGGGCAATCCCCCATTTTCTATCGCCTTAATTCATTGGGTTAACCTTTATCCATTGCCTGACGCATGGCTTCCAGATGGCCAGAAACCCGGTCGATAGCACCTTCACCCTGGCTTTCATAATTAGCCAGCTCAGAGACCAGCAGAGACCCTACTACCACACCATCCGCAACAGAAGCAATAGCGGCGGCAGACTCACCATCACGAATACCAAACCCTACTCCTACAGGCAGATCGGTAAACCCTTTGATGTGAGCCACTCTGGACTGAACGCTGTCCAGGTCCAGCTTGTTCGAGCCTGTGACTCCCTTTACAGAAACGTAATATACGAATCCTGAAGCAACAGAACAGATCTTTTGAATGCGCTCATCGGTGGTAGTCGGCGTAATCAGGTTGATCATATCAATCTGCCTGGGCTTTAAATGCTCAACCAGATCACCGGCAAATTCTGCGGGCAGATCAACAATCAGTACACCGTCTACACCGGCTTCAGCTGCCCGGGTAGCAAACGCTTCATAACCCATGATTTCAACCGGGTTCAGGTAGCCCATCAGGACAATCGGTGTATTATTATCGTTTTCCCTGAAGCGAGTTACCATTGAAAAAACGTCATTCAATGTAACACCTTGTGATAATGCTCGCTCATGCGCCTCGGCAATCACCGGCCCGTCAGCCATGGGGTCAGAGAACGGAAACCCAAGCTCAATCAGGTTAGCACCACTGGCTACCACCTTGTGCATAATGTCTACGGTCTTACTGGCCGGATCACCCGCTGTTATGTAAGGCATCAGAGCCTTGTGACCTTCTGAAGACAATCGCTCAAAGCATGTTTTAATTCTCATAATGATTTCTCCTTGAATGCTTAGAACGTAAGTCCATCAATCTCGGCCACGGTGTGAATATCCTTGTCACCCCGACCAGACAGATTGACAAGAATAATCTGATCCTTTGCCATGGTGGGAGCCAGCTGCTCAACAAAAGCCAGGGCGTGAGAACTCTCAAGCGCCGGCATAATACCTTCCATACGTGTAAGGCTTCTGAATGCCGCCAGGGCCTCATCATCTGTCACGCAAGGATACTCTGCACGACCCACAGTTCTGAGATGACTGTGCTCTGGCCCTACTCCCGGATAATCCAGTCCAGCCGATACAGAATAGCTCTCTGTTATCTGACCATCGTCGTCACACATCAGGAAACTGCGCTGCCCCTGGAAAACGCCCTGTCTTTCACCAGACATTCTTGCGGCATGCTCTCCAGATTCGACACCATGACCACCGGCTTCAACACCGTAAATTTTGACGTCTTCATCCTGCAGGAATTCATAGAACAATCCCATCGCATTAGAGCCGCCCCCCACACAAGCCACCAGTGCATCAGGCAGACGCTGAGTCATTTCCAGACATTGCCTGCGAGCCTCACGACCAATAACACTCTGAAAATTACGCACCATTTCCGGATACGGATGTGGACCACAAACCGTTCCCAGAATATAGAAGGTTTCTTCAGGACGGGTTACCCAGTCACGCAGTGCTTCGTTGATGGCATCTTTCAGTGTTTGAGAGCCACTTTCGACCGGTACCACAGTGGCCCCAAGCAGTTTCATTCGGTAAACATTCAGCGCCTGTCGTTTTACGTCTTTAGCGCCCATGTAAACGATGCACTCCAGACCCAGTCTGGCAGCAACAGTAGCGGTAGCCACACCGTGCTGACCGGCACCGGTTTCAGCAATAATCCGCTTTTTCCCCATATGTTTGGCCAGCAGAGCCTGACCAATGGCATGATTGATCTTGTGGGCACCGGTATGATTCAGATCTTCACGCTTCAGGTAGATTTGAGCACCACCCAGACTTTCAGACCAGCGCTCAGCATGATAGAGCGGTGAAGGCCTGCCTACGTAATGAGCCAGATCACGGTCAAAATCAGCCTGAAAATCCGGATCATTCCAAAGCTTCTTGTAGGTCGATTCCAGCTCTTCAAGGACACACATGAGCGTTTCAGCCACATAACGTCCACCAAAACGACCAAAATGGCCGGATTCATCCGGCAGTTCGTGCAACTTTTTATAATCTACAGTCATTGTTTTACCGCCTCGACAAAGGCTTTCATCTTTTCGGGGTCTTTACCCCTGTCATTCTCTACACCACTGCTGACATCGACAGCAAAGGGCGCAACCTGTTCTATGGCTTGCGAAACGTTCTCAGGATTCAGGCCACCCGCCAGAATAACAGGCTTATCCAGACTGTCGGGTATCAACTGCCAGTCAAAGGCCTCACCGGTTCCACCGGGTGTACCTTTACGATAAGAATCCAAAAGCAGACCACAGGCACCGGGATAAGCGGCAGCACTTTCCTCAACAGACGTCCCGGGACGTACTCTGAGTGCCTTGATATATCTTCTTCGCCATCGCTCACACTCCTGATCGGTCTCATTGCCATGAAACTGCAACAGATCCAGGGGGACCTGATCCAGAACGTTCCGGATAACCGCTTCTTCAGCGTCAACAAACAGACCCACCAGAGTGATAAAGGGTGGGACCGCACTGGCAATTTCTCGAGCCTTACCAACGGAAACAAACCGCTTGCTGGGCGCATAAAACACCAAACCCAGTGCATCGGCACCCGCATTAACCGCTTCAAGTGCTTCTTCTACAGAGGTGACTCCACAGACCTTGATCCGAGTCTTCAACGATACCTCTCCCGTATGTGCCTATTTCCAGTAAAGAACGCCTAAAGCATTCGATAACAGTGAACTCTCCCGGTCATCAGACAAACCGGTTAAATACGGCTTCTTTGATGAGTGAGCGATGGGAGTCATTGAACAGGATGCTTCCATACCCCTCCTCAAGGAGAAGGAAATTAAACAGGATCAGAAAGCAGAACGTGGATGTTAGCAGAAACAGCCGACCCTTGTCTCATAGTGAAGAGACAAGAGCCAAATCAGGAGTAAAAGTCACTTCAATTCAAACGCCTGGAAGGGTACTGTCCTCTGATGACCAGATTGTAATAGCGACCGACAGATTCGGCAGACAGCAAATCCTGGTAAACGCTCTCAGGTACATCATAATATCGATAGAGACTGTCACTACCCACAAACTGGATTTAATGCTTTCTCAATAAACCGCTCAATATCATCACGAACACCATCTTGATTACTGTTCCTGCTAAACCTACCAAGACATCCTCACCAGGATAGGGTGGCAGATCAAATAACCAGCGGGTTTCGACAGATTGCAGACATTGCTCCCAGGAAAGACTTTCAAAGCGCTTGTTATTGTTCAATATCAGACAGTAGCGACTACCTCGAAACTGAAAACTCAAACGTTGCTGCAGGTACTGAACAGGATAAAGTATTCCGAATCTGCGCTCAGACGCTACCGGATAGAACTCTTTGCGCCATCTGAAAACATTCAGCGTTCTGCCTTCTAGAGAAACCACCTCCTCTTCATCTACCTCCCAGTCCTGCAGTCTGCTCTGATCACAAGAACGGGAATAGACCATCCTTCCACTGGTGACTGCTCCCCGCCCTGTCGGGCGAGGCTTCTGACTTCTCAGGCAGCAACCAGCAATGTGCCGGATTTACGCTTGCCTCCATCAGCAGAGACGGACAGACCTTCCGCCTTTAACTTCAAAATGCCTTGATGTTTTATGTTGATAGCGGCGTTAATATCCCGATCATGGGAAGCACCGCATTCACACGTCCATGATCTAGTTTTGAGCGGCATTTCCTCTCGCTTGCGACCGCAGCAGGAACAGGTTTTTGATGAGGCAAACCACTGGTCAATTTTCACCAGATGTTTACCGGCCTGTTTTGCTTTGTAGTCGAGCTTAGTCACAAGGGAGTGCCAACCTGCATCAGCAATGGATCGGGCAAGGCAATGGTTCTTGAGCATGTTCTTGACCTTCAGCGTCTCCACAATCACCGCTTGGTTTTCGTCAATGAGTTGTCTGGACAGTTTGTGCTGAAAATCATTACGGGCAAAAGCGACACGCTCATGCGCTTTTGCTACCAATAATCTGGCTTTGGCTCTGCCTTTAGAGCCTCTTTTGCATCGTGATAGTTTTTTCTGTTTTCGCTTCAGGTTGCGTTGGGCCTTTTCTATGAACCGTGGATTACTGATTTTTGACCCAGTGCTGGTAATGGCAATGTCTGTCAAACCGACGTCTACACCAACTATGTGAGAGCCTTGAAGATCGGTTATTGGTTTTGTTTCAGGCTTAGCATCTTCAGCCAGTACAGAAGCGTAAAACTTACCTGTCGGTGTTTTGCTTAGGGTAATCGACTTGATTTGTCCGTTAATCTCCCGGTGTATCCTTGCTTTAATTGGCGCGCACTTGGGTACTTTGATCCAGTCGTCACCTGTGGAAACAGAAGTGCAATGGTAGCTGCTTTGCTTACCATGCTTTGACTTGAAACGAGGAAAACGAGCTTGCAGCTTCGGATTAAAGAAGTTCTGAAATGCCTTGTCCAGATTGATAATGGACTGCTGCAAGGCAACCGAATCAGCTTCTTTCAACCATGAGTACTTTCGGCTTTTCTTGGCAATTACCAACAAGGGTTTCAAGTCTTTTTTCGGGGCAAGGTTCTGCTCTCGCACCTTGTAGTAATGATTCTTGATGACCAGAGCTTTATTCCAAACCTTACGCACAGCACCAAATTGACGGTTTAAAAAATCCGCCTGCTCTGGTGTTGGGTAGATGCGTACTTTAGTGGCTTTCAACATAACTCTTTACAAGTAAGTGCTCATTATTACAATGCCTGAAATAATATACTTATTACAGGTTATTTCAATTGACTGCGTACCAGCTTGCAGGCGGAACGCTCTGAGTTCCCGTCTTATATCCCCACCCGATTGAGGGTGTCGCAAAAGGTCAATTAAAACGCTTCAAGCTTCAAACCGTCATCTCCGCGAAGGCGGAGATCCACTGCTCGTGGTGGGTTCCCGCCTGCGCGGGAACGACAATCTTGATATATCCTGCTGACCATACCCTTTTGCGACACCCTCGATTGGGCGAGGGTTTACGACGATTTTGCTAAAACACAGACGATAAAGCCTGCTGTAGACCGATGTCGTTTTCTCATAATCCATCCCTGGTTGCCTATTTCCTTGGCTATAAAAATATCAATCGATAAAGACAAATGCTTTATATAATAAAAAGACCTCTTGCCAGCCCGATTGTCAAGTGACTTTCAGGTCACCAGGGCAGCGTCGAGGCTACGAAGAAAGGATTCGGTTCACTTTTTGGCAGTTCGAAATCTGCCGGATAACCCACATCAACAAAATAAAGACCATGGGGCTTGGCTGTAGTACCTCCTTCAGAACGTTTTCGGGCCTCCAGCACTTCTTTTGCCCAGACCGGTGGTTTTCTGCCCGCACCAATTTCCAGAAGAACACCCGTGATGTTTCTTACCATATGATGAAGAAAAGCATTCGCCCTGACATCAATCACCACCATATCGCCATGTCTGTAGACATTCAGATGCTGAATTTCACGAACCGCATGTTTCGCCTGACACTGTACCGCCCGATAAGCATCAAAATCATGCTCACCAATAAGCTGCTGCCCGGCAATATTCATCAACTCTACATCCAGTGGCCGGTAGTAAAAGGTGACACCTTTAGGCAGGTGAGCGGGTCTCACCGGTCGATTAAGAATCACATAGCGATATCTGCGCCACAGTGCAGAATAGCGGGCATGAAAGTCTTCACTGACAGGCTGAACCCAGTTGAAGGAGATGTCATCCGGCAGGTTGGTATTCCCTCCAAATGTCCAACCATAACCACTACGAACGGACTCAGTATCAAAATGAATAATCTGGTTGCAACCATGCACCCCGGCATCCGTCCTTCCTGCACAAACGACAGAGACAGGATGATTGGCTACGTTCGACAACGCCTTTTCTACAGCAGCCTGAACCGAGGGAAGCCCTGACTTCAGACTCTGCCAACCATGGTAACGGGAACCATCGTATTGAACACTGGCAGCTAATCGCGGCATGAAAAATACTCACTCCATCCATTAAAGAGGCTGCTGCAAAACTCCAATAACTCATTTCCACGCTGGGACCAGGAGAGCCTTTGAGCATAGGTGCCAGAGTTTTACAACAGCCACTAAAAGGAGGGAAATTTATCAGGAGGCAGAAACAATTGGTAGGGCAGCAAGCCGAATAAACATAGGGTCCGCCTGGTTTTTAGACACTGAGACGCAATTTTTGGTACTCGAATGAAAAACACGTTTCTTTTCCAGATGCGTCACTTTCCTGGTCTATCTTTACTCCCTACAAAAACACAAATAGATGTAAGGATAGATTTTTGAAAAACCTACTCTCCAATAGATGCAATGACAGAGTTTTCAGAAAACCACTCTCTGCAGGTCTTATGCTGCTGTTACTCTCATTGCCCGCTATTTGCCAGGCCGAATCATTTAAAAGAGGCTTTGTTGTCGAGTTGCAGCAGGATGAAAGCTCTCCAACAGGCAGCTTTTCTATACTGCAAGACCCGCACACCTTAATGAGCACCCCGTCATACCTTACTGATATAAACGACTATGCAGAAGCAATTTTGCCGCCAGAAGAGAAAGCAGACAGACTTGGCTGCGGGGTAAAAACCTCCTTATTTGAGTCGATCTCGTGGAAATTGATTTACGCCACTCATTTTCTGGTTGCTTACGAACTGATTATAACCACCAGTGATGCTATGCTGAGCGCCAAACCTTATTCAGGGGTACCTGCAGAAGCGCTTGTCGCTGTCGGCTCACTTTTGCAAAGCTATTGGAACACCGATTCACCGCTGTTCAATCCGATAGGGCAACTGCAGGCAAGTCAGGATGATCCGTTTGTGATCACCACGATGATGCTCCCCGGACGTGGTCAACAAAAAAGCCAGGAACCAAACCAGCCATCAGCATCACCCGGTCAGCAAGCCTCTCATTCAACCACGCTGCTTAAAGCCACTCTCACCTACCGTTCGGGCTCCGGTGACGGCAACAAAGGCCCCGAACAACAACAGCACACTTTGGGTTTAAATTGTCACGTCGACTCCTGTAATGGCGTTTGTAAACTACGACAATCATCTGATAGCGGCGAGTCATCAGAAGAGAGGTCGCTGAATGCCGCAGAAACTCCAACAAACCAAACTGCAGTGACACCAGAACAAAGCAAGCAATACGCACGAATGGGTGATCTCATTCAAGCCCTGCACGATCTTCAGCCGTACGCCCTTACAGCATCGTTTATCAAGCCGGAAAATGAACCGCAGGAGCAAAGAAGAGCCTACAAGAAGCAACCCAAGCGCTTACATAGCACAGTCAGCAGTCTGAATAGAAGAAGATCCAGTCTCTTCGAGCAACACCATTGTAACGAGACAGTGGTCAGGGCGGATGGCAAGGAGCACCGATGCGATCGGGTCTCAGTCAGCGCTTCAGCCCTCAAGCGTCACAAAAAAAGATTCCACACAGGGTCACAAACTTATGATGAGCCAGCGCTCGGAGAGGATGATCAACAACAGTCATGTGGAACAACCTTCGAGAACTGTGAACAGCTGCCCTATCAGACAGAAGCGCATCGAAAAGGCAAGCAACTTCCTGATACAAAGCAGAATGAAAATGACTTAAACCCTTCAGAAGAAAGCAAAGAGTGATCCAGCTTTCAGCCTCTATTAAAAGACACTTCCAGAATGAACAGGCAGCTCAAATATTATCTGGATTTTTTAACAGGGCAAAAAATGTCTGTTTTTTTGCCTTTGCTGCAATGCTGGTTAAACTTCTGACAGACACTCGTCGCGTTGCTTCAACCCTGATTCCGATGGCTAAAAAAAAGCCCGATGTGAACCATTCCGGGCTTTAAGTACCTAACCTGTTGGTTATTGAATTGAGGCTGGGGAATGTTAAACCGCTTGCTCCATCAGTGCCTGAGCTTCCTGCTTCTGCTCATCAGAGCCAGACTCAAGCACCTCCTGGAGAATGTCCCTGGCACCTTCTATATCACCCATGTCAATGTAGGCCCTTGCCAAATCCAACTTGGTTGCTGCTTCATCGTCATCAGAAAGGAACTCCAGATCATCGTCTTCCAGAACCGACTCCAGGTCAGGCAGGCCATCATCGAAGCTCAGCGACTGTTCGTCATCATCGGCATAGCGTTCATCCAGTTCAAGCTCCAGATCATCAAGATTATCGCCTGGAGCAGGAACCGCTTCCTGAGCAGCTACGTCCGATTCTGAAGGCAGCTCCAGTTCTTCAAGTGCCTCAGAAGTATCGTCTTCGCCCTGTTCTGGCTCCAGATCAAGATCATCCAGCTGGAAGTCCAGATCATCAGCCGACTCAGCAGGCTCATCATTGAACTCCAGGTCATCCAGATCAAACTCCAAATCACCCAGCTCGCCATCAGAATCAACATCGCTTTCATCGTTGAGTGCTTCATTCAGGTCGAATTGCTCAAAATCGTCATCTGCCTCTTCAGTAGCCGCTTGTTGAGTAACATCTCCAAAGAAAGCTTCAGCCGGGAACCGGGCTTTATAGGCATCAGCCTGACGCAAGGCATCCTGATCATCCAGCGACTCAACACCTGCCAGAGCTGCCTTAAAGTTATCCAGATCATTATTTTCAGCATGAACTTCCAGCAGCTTGAGTCTCAGATCCGAACGATCCGGCTCATTTGCAATGGCTTTTTCCAGAAGCTCAACAGCTTGCGGAAATCTGCCGTAGGCAATATAGATATCGGCTTCACTGATTGCATCCTCGGTCTGCTGAGTCGTCTCTTCTGGCTCTTCATCTTCAAGCAGACTGTCTTCATCGATTTCGAGTGTCTCATCCAGCTCGAACTCTTCCTGATCATCCTGTTGAGGTTCATCAGGAATCAGCGACATCGGCTCCAGGCTGGACGCTTCCTCAACTTCGATCTCGTCCTCTTCTTCCTGCTTGCGACGCCGGTAAACTAACAGGGCCGCAATCAGACCTAATGGCAGCAGAGCTGACAAGACCAGATAAAGAGGGTGACCAAACAGGAAGCTCAGAAAGCCAGGCTCAGATTCTGGTACTGGTTGCTCAGCCACAGGAAGCGGCCTGGTTTCTGGCGCTATTTGCGCTGGTGTCCCGGCAGGCTGTTGTGTCAGTGCGGCCATCTGATCATCTTTCAGATCTATCAGTCTTTTCAGGGTACTGATCTGATCGTCGAGATCTTTTAAACGGCTTTTAAGCTCTTCATTCTCGCGAGTCAGGTTATCCATCTTCTCACGAGTCATTGCCAACTCATTCTGAAGCGCCGTGGTTGCCGTGTCTGCAGACCCTCTTCCCAGATCACTGCCCGCACCGGAGCTATTATCTGTGGCAACAATCGACAAACGCCCATTGTTTCCAGCACCTTCTCCACCCGACTCGGCTGAGCTGCGTCGTGTTGCATCCAGTTGCTCCAGACGAGCCTGCCACTCACGATTCTGTCGAGCCACTTCACTAACAGCATCCTGAAAGCTCACTTGTGCAATTTCATCTCTGTCAGGCAAGCGCAACACCTGTCCTTTTTTAAGACGGTTGATGTTATTTTGAACAAAGGCTTGTGAATTCTTTTTCTGCAGAGCCAGCATCGTCTGCTGAATACTCAGATCACTGGCAGGCCTGACACTTCTGGCAATATTCCAGAGACTATCATTAGGCTGCACTTCATAAGTATCTCGCTGGCCTGGTCCAGAATAGCTACGGACACCGGTGCGAACAGGCTCTTCCCTGACCGGATTGACCTGGATCGGCCTGGATGATTCTTCTGGCTGGTAGGATGAAGATTGACTCTCAGAGTACCCTCTCTGATCGAACGGATTCACACTCTGACCACGTGAAGGCTCAGGAAAACCACTGTTGTATGTCTGGGTAGAAGCAGGATTTACCGGAGCCGCTGCCTCTTGGCTAAAGGCTGGCGGATCCAGCAGCATGGTGTATTCCCGGAGCAGGCGACCACTGGGCCAGTGCACTTCCAGCAGAAAATTAAGGAAGGGCTCACGAACCGCCTGACTGCTGGTGACATGAATATAGCCCGTACCGTCCTCTCTCAGAATGGTTTTAAAATTCAGGCCAGTCAGACTGAAAGGCCTGTCGAGCCCCGCCCGTTGAAAATCTGCACGACTGGCAAGATTGGGCAGAATCTCGTTCCGGGTCAACTCTCTGACTTGCAGCAATTCAATCTCGGCATCCAGCGGTTGATTGAGCGCAGAATTCAAGCGCACTTCACCCAACCCCAGTGCATTCGCCAGACCGGAACCCATTGCTCCTGATATGACCATAGCTGCTACAAGCTTTTGCAGTTTCATTATGAGTCCTTGTTATCTGCACGAATCAGAAAACCCGCCCGTAAACACACCTTACATCGACAGCCAGAAGCAGAACCGAGTTAAAAACTGAACAATTCAGGTCGTCAACTATTCTCAACCCCCGCCTTTCGGGGCATGAAGTTTTCTTTGACGACACTTTTTATAACAAACAGCTTTCCAGATGTGTGCTGCACCCTCAAACAGAAGACAGGTGCCCAATCTGTACTCCAACATGGAATACACCAAAAGCTATGATCACTCATAGCCATAAAACCGGTACGGCTAACAGTTCCTGATTACCTGAAGCCCTACGCTGCTCTAGTCAAAGCAAGGCTTCAGGATAAAATTTTTATTATTCTGACAATTTCAATAAGGAACTGTCACTATTCTAAGCTAAGTTATCATTTTAAAAAGTCTTTTAGCAATATCTCTGCCACTGCCAATGCCTGAAATGCGCCACATCGCACCGGATCAGCAACAATCCAGAGACATATTTGATCGGCATGATCCGGATTTTGACGAATCCGACCAACGACAATGACATCTTTTCCTGCCACAGTTTCAACAGAAGGCATTTCATCATCGGCCGCCAACTCAATACCAGCAACCCCTGCAAGGAGATCCCTGACAGTCTGCTCATCAACTGGACGGTCCAGATCCAGGTGAACTGCGAGGCTGTCACCAAAGAATACAGGCACACGCACACAGGTAGCACTAACCCTGAGATCATCCTGATCCAGCCCTTTCATGAGTTCTTTAGCAATCATTCGCTCCGGTAATGTAAAACCTGCCTCAGTGACGACACCCACCTGCGGCAGGACATTGAAAGCAATTCGCTGCTCAAAAAGCTTTTTCTTCACTGGCTTGCCACTGAGCAAATCAATCGTTTGCCCACGCAATTCTTCAATCCCTCTCTGACCAGCTTCAGCCAGTGAAAGGCTGGCCATGACATTGATAGAATCAATGCCGACTGCATCTTGAAGCGGCTTCATGACCTGAAGCATCAGGGCAGCAGGACTGGCAGGAATTGCGATCTCCTGCAAGCCTAACAGTTCCGCAGCATCAGACAGACCCGGCAGGTACATCTCGGCCTCGGCACCAATAGCACCATTAACTACACGACAGCCACACTCACTGGCCAGATTCAGAACCTCAGGATTAATTTGTGAGCCAGCGGGTATAATCAGAAGATCGGCATCGGCATAATGAAACGTCAACGCACTAATCACATCGACTTCAGCGCCTTTGAAAGCTACTGTAGTCTCATCTCCAGGCGTATTGGACTCTTCAGGCCCTGTCAGCGGATAGACAACTCCGGGGGTTAAATGGCTCTCTTCCAGAATAGCCAAGACTGCTTCCCCGGCAAGACTCTGTGCATCATAAATCGCTAAATCAAAGGTTCCGCTCATGAGCTTCTCTGCATCTGTACAAAATTGTCGGGAAATGTATCAGGAAGTATTCAGGAAAGCATCACTCAGGCATGAATTGCAGTCATGCCCGAGCTCATGAGATCAGGTTCTAAATACTCGGCCATACGGAATCGAATATTTCTGGCTTATTGGGTAGGTGCTCTGCAAGGCGCAACGACGGGAACATAGCATGCTATGTGACCAGAGTTGCAACGCATCACGACTGCATGGATGCAGGAGCTAGAGCAACGCAGGAGCAGTTGCCGCGAGTGCCTGAACAATAAGTCAGAAAATATGATTTCGTATGGTTGAGTACTTATAAGCTATCAAGCCGAAAGTGTGCTCTTGCTGTTGCCACCGGTATTTCCCTGCGGCTCTGCCAGGCGGTGATCGCAACATTGGCGATCCGGCTACCCTGTCTCACCACATCGCATTCTGCAAAAACATCCTGAATTTTTGCGCTTCTTAAATAATCAATAGAAAAATCCACAATCTTGGCAATTTTTGGCTCATCCATAAACAACATCAAGTGAATGGCTGCCGACATTTCCATAAAACCACCCAGCACACCACCATGGAGTGCTGGTAACACCGGATTACCCGTGTTATCTCTGTTTTCAGGCAGAACAAAAAGGGCATCATCACCCAGAGACTGGCAACTCATGCCAATTTTCCTGGCGTAGGGCAAGAGCTCCGTCAGATAACTGTAATCACTGGTCGCTCTGGCCTGAAGCAGAACCTCACGAAAGTCGTTCTGAATCTTCATTTTGCCAACCCCTTAGCCATTTGGCTCAAGGTTCGCCCGGATCTCATAAAGGTTCCCACGCCGTGCGCAAAAGGCTCGTCACGATTGCCCTGATAGACTACCCCTCTTGTAAAGACAACGGTTTTAGTAACCCGATAGGCTTCAGCAAAGCAGCGAACCGGCTTGAAAGGAGCCGGAAAACCCAGATGATCAATTCGCAGGTCAATGGTAGGACAAGTCTCAAAGCCTGGCAGACTTATACAGGCGGCTATACCGAAAGCGCTATCCATCAGGGTTGTTATCGCACCTGAATGAATGATTCCACTTCCCGGGTTGGCTTCCAGTTCGTCACTAAACGGCATGTTAATGACAACACCTTCAGAAGAGGCATGCTCCGGCTTCATCTCCAATACACGACAATGGGGAACTGCTTGGAAAAACTGCTGAACAATGCTTACTATCTGCTCATCGCTATTCATGTCAATGCAATCTCAAATCATAGTAAGTACCAATGTACAGCATAACCATTTTCAAACAACTGTTTAATTTACTGGCAGCTATAAGATTTGCCCCCCTAAAGGAGAGAAAATCGTCGTTAATCGGAATGTTACAGATGCAAATCCATTTAATACTGAAGAGAATGGGCCTGAGTGCAACGCTTGCACCCAGCTTTTTATCAGCCCACGTAGTCTATCTAGCGGCGAGATTTTTGTTTTTTCTTTTTATCATCCTTCCTCTTGCCTTTCAGTTCAATAACACGACGCTTGTGAGTTACCTTCCGCTCACCCCCAGAGCTCTTCTTGTGAACCGCTTTGCGTTCTGCATAAGGGTTTTCTGAAGAACGGAATTCAATCCGAATGGGTGTTCCCATGATCTTTAGCACCTTTCTGAAGGTATTTTCCAAATAGCGCTTATAGGAAGCAGGAACTTCTTCCGTCTGATTACCATGAATAATGATAGTCGGTGGATTCATGGCACCCGCATGACAGTACCTTAATTTGATACGACGGTTTCGAACCATCGGTGGCTGGTGAATCTTGGTCGCATCTTCCAAAATTCGGGTAAGCTGGTTGGTGGACAGCTTGCGAGTAGCACACTCATAGGCTTCATCAATAGAATCATAGAGATGACCGACATTGGTTCCGTGCTTGGCAGAGATCATGTGAATACGGGCAAAATTGATGAACTCCAACCTTCTGGACAGTTCTTCTTTAACCTTTTTTCGCTCTTCTTCTTTCATGCCGTCCCACTTGTTTACGGCTATCACAACGGCACGACCAGCTTCCAGCACAAAGCCCAGCAGATGCAGATCCTGTTCCACAATTCCTTCTCTGGCATCCACAACCAGTACCACAACATTGGCATCTTCAATAGCCTGAAGGGTTTTAATTACTGAGAACTTTTCAGCCACTTCATGGACTTTACCACGGCGGCGAACACCTGCCGTATCGATCAAAGTGTAATCCTGACCCCAGCGTTCATAAGGTATGTAAACACTGTCGCGGGTTGTTCCGGCCTGATCATAAACGACAACACGTTCTTCCCCCAGCAAACGATTGACCAGTGTCGACTTACCCACATTGGGTCGTCCTACAATGCCAATCCTGATACCTCTGGCCTTGACCGTTTCCGGGTCGTCTTCATCTTCTTCAAACTCATCGGACTCTGGCCCCATCACTTCTTCGAGAACGCCTTCAATCATGCCTTTGACACCACGGCCATGAACAGCAGCAATATGGAAGGCTTCACCAAAGCCAAGAATGGCAAAATCGGCTTCTGCCTGATCAGCATCAACGGTATCCGTCTTGTTAAGCACCAGATGGTACTGCTTGTTCTGCTTACGCAGATGACCAGCAATCATTTCATCAGCGGCAGTCAATCCGGCTCTGGCATCGACCAGGAACAGAACAATATCAGCTTCCCGGATGGCCGCCAGGGACTGTTCAGCCATAGCTGAATCAATGCCTTCCTCATCACCGCTGATTCCACCGGTATCAACAACAATATAAGGTCTGGAGCCCATTCTGCCTTCCCCGTATTTACGATCACGGGTAAGACCGGCTACATTGGCAACCAGAGCATCACGAGAGCGAGTCAGACGATTAAACAGCGTAGACTTGCCAACATTGGGACGCCCCACCAGGGCAATTACAGGAACCATACACTTCATTCCACTGGGGCTATTGAATACCCCCAAAACTTTAAACCAGTTACAGACAAACTGCCGTTTAAGTGGGAGCAGTCTGTCATGAAATCTGTCCTGACAGACCTTGACGGGTCAATTGCAACAGATTCCCAGCATTCAAATAACAGAAAAAGGGCTGAACCTTCCAAGATTCAGCCCGACTTTAATCCTTTGCCAAAGTCACTGTTTGATTCAGCAAATTATTTTTGGTTGAGCGCAGTCAAAGTACCTTCGGCACTGAGCACAAAGAGGAAGTCACCCGATACCACAGGAGGGGCTTTGATCGCTGATGAACTGGCCTTGAACCGACCTGCCATAACACCATCAACCTGAGACAATAGATGAACATAGCCTTCCAGATCAGCCACAGCTACATAGCTGCTGTATGTCGTTGGCGCTGTCAGCAAACGATATTCCAGCTTATCCTGCCTCCAGCTGACCGCACCACTACGCTGATCCAGAGAACTGACATAACTGCTGTCATCCGTCAGATACAGGGAGCCGAAACCTTCTGCAATCGACTTGTAGCTGGATAATTCCCGACTCCAGCGGACACGGCCACTGTACATATCCATGGCAGCTACATTACCCTGAAAGCTGACCATAAACAGGTTGTCACCTACGATCAGTGGCTCCGCCTTAATGTCGACCATTCTTTCCAGCTCGGAAGAACCTTTCGGAATAGAAACCCGACTGTTCCAGAGAGGACCACCATCATTCACCCTGAATGCCTTCGCCTCACCATTGGAGAGCCCAACAAACACCGCTTCGCCTTCAATAAGCGGCGTACTGGAGCCTCTCAAAGTCAGTGCAGGTTGCAGGTTTTCCTGATGCCAAAGCTCCTTGCCGGTTTCAGCATCGAGAGCCGTAATCGTATCGTCAATACTCTGAACCATGACGACACGACCGTTGGTTTGGGGAGAAGAAATCACTTCACTGCTTACTCTGGCTTTCCAGAGCTCACTGCCATCTTCCTCTTTCAGGGCAATGACATGCCCATCCAGGGTTCCCAGAAGCAGTATCCCGAAGTCAGCAGTAATGCCACCACCGACAGCTAATTCCAGACTTTTCTTCCAAATCTCCTTACCAGTCTCAAGGTTCAGGGCAATGACATCACCCTGAGCGCCTGCAGCATAAATCACATCGCCTGACACAGAAGGCACCAGTCGCTCATAGCTGTCTTCGACACCTTTACCGATACTTCTGGACCAGACCTCTTGCAATTCAATATCCGGCTCAAACCCGGTGAGGGTCTTTGGTTTGCGTACTATATCCTCGTCATCGGAAAACAGGCTACAGGAAGCCAGCCCCAGCGTCAGGGAAACGATCAGCAGTGATCTTATTATCCTCTCCATCCATTAGCCCTCTTTTACGTTAGCTGCCAGATCATCCAGTTTGAACTGCAGCAGAGGCCGGGACTCTCCGTTAGTACGGGCAGCTTCCAGTGCCTTTTCATAGGATTCACGTGCTTTGTCTCTCTGACCCATTGCCAGATGTGCATCGCCTCGAACGGACTCGATAGTCGCTACAAAACCGGCTTCCGAATCGGCTTTGGCCAAAACATCCAGCGCCGCTTGTGCGTTATCGTCAGACTGGCTCAGCATCACTCGCGCCAGTCGGGCACGAGTCACCAGCTCAATTTCCAGATCGGGCTTTTGAGCCAGCACCCATTCAAGGGAAGAACGGGCACCATCAAGATCATTATCCAGAACCTGTTCACGGGCCTGAAGCAGTGTTGCAAGAGCCGCATAATCAGAGCTCTCGTAATCAGACTGCAGAGTTTCCACCACGTGTTTAACGGTGGATTTCTGTTGCTCTGACAGCGACTGCCCCTGAGTAGTGACTTCCAGAAGGCTCTGATAAAGCTGTGATGAAGCAGCTGCCGTTTCCAGCTGATTCTTCTGGTAAGCCTTGTAGCCGAAAATAGCTACGACAGTGATAGCAACGCCAGCAACAACCGGCTTGCCGTATTCCTGCCAGAGGTTCTTAAGCAGTTCTACTTCTTCTTCATCTGTACGGCTCACTCTTTACTCCTGAATTCGCTTTTTCAAAAATTCAACCACAGCAGGAATATCCATGCTTTCCTGCTCACCATCTATTGACAGAGACTTAACGGTTACCGACTGACTGGCCAACTCATCTTCTCCAATGATGAAGGCGAAGTCAGCTCCGCTGTTAAAGGCCCTTTTCATCTGTCCTTTAAAGCCTCCACCGCAATTGACCAGAATGCGCACATCCGGAACCGCTGTTCTTATTTGCTCAATCAGGGGCAGAGCTTTAGCACTGACACCCTCTCCACGGGTGACCACAGCGACATCAACTGTCTTTTGAACCGACTCGGGAATCAGATTCAACGTTTCCAGCATCAGTACCAGGCGTTCCAGCCCCATGGCAAATCCTACTGCCGGGGTTGGCTTGCCACCCAGCAGTTCAACCAGAGCATCGTAACGGCCACCACCGCAAACGGTTCCCTGTGCGCCAAGACTGTCTGTTATCCATTCAAACACGGTCCGGCTATAGTAATCCAGCCCGCGCACCAGACGTGGATTAACGACATAAGAAATCCCTGCCGCATCAAGAATACTTTTCAGGGTTTCAAAATGTTCGGCCGATTCAGCGTCCAGATAATCGTGCAATACCGGTGCATCCGCAACAATTTCCCGGGTGCGTTTATCTTTACTGTCAAGAATTCTCAGAGGATTGATACCCAGACGATTCCGACTGTCTTCATCCAATTCCTGTTCGAAGCGGGATAAATACTCGACCAGAGCCTCACGATAATTCTGCCGAGCTTCCAACGTACCCAGAGTATTGAGTTCCAGACGCACATGCTGATCAATACCCAACTCTTTCCAGAGTCTGGCAGTCAACAATATAAGTTCCGAGTCAATGTCGGGGCCAGCCATGCCGAAGGTTTCAACACTAAACTGATGAAACTGACGATAACGACCTTTCTGTGGACGCTCATAACGGAACATAGGCCCCATAGTCCAGAGTCTTTGTGTCTGGTTATAGAGCAAACCGTGCTGGATACCGGCTCGAACACAACCGGCTGTCCCTTCGGGACGCAGAGAGAGACTCTCGCCGTTGCGGTCCTCGAAGGTGTACATTTCCTTTTCTACAATATCTGTACCTGCACCGATGCCCCGGCTAAATAGTGGACCGGGCTCAACCACAGGCATCCTGATTTCGCGATAACTGTAAGTCGCCATCAGGTTACGGAGTCTGGACTCCAGGTACTGCCAGGCAGGACTCTGATCTGGCAGGATGTCATTCATCCCGCGAATGGCTTGAAGTTGCTTTGCCAAGTTCTGACGCCCTCTCAATCCTCTAAATGAACGTTGGTGAGCAGGTAATAATGGCAGATAATGCCTGAAGCATTACTATCAACCGGCAAAAATTGCTCAAAAAGGCTTATTCCAACGACAAAAGCGCCAACTATAACTTTTCCGGGGCCCTGAGTATAGGCAGACTGGCTTGTCGCAGAACCGGATTCTCAATCAGCCAGCTTTCAGTAACAGGCTTGCTACCCTGCGACCCGAGCCAGACGTCTTGACCGCGACTTTTTTGCCATCAAATTTTAGATCCGCCACACCTTTCACATTCCCAAAGCGGACCTGAACGGATGAGGGTACTTCAAGCTCCAGGTTTGAGCCTGCCCTCTGAACATCGGTATAGAGAGCACGACCACTCATATCCTTGACTTCAATCCAGCAGTCCTCAACAAAGTCAATAGCCAGCCTGACAGGGGAGCCATTGTCGGAGAGAGAGCCCTCAGCACCAGAGAGAGAGCCGTCAACATCGGAAAGAGAACTGCCCACTTCGGGAAGAACCCGTTCAGTTTGACCAAGAGGTTCTTCACTGTCCTGACCAACCGCAGGTATATCATCATTTTCTGATTCGTTCTCAGGCTCTGTCACTTCCATTTCAGAATCATCAAAGTCAACCTGCACGGGCATCACTTTTTCTGCTTCAGAAACATCTTCTGACGACTCGATAACAACGGAGGGCTGCTGCCGAAAAATCACTTCCGATTGCGAAGCAGAACGTTTGTCCAGATTCCATCCATAATAACTGCCCGCCCCCACCAGAATAACCGTGAGAAGGCTTGCTCCCCAGGCAAAAAAAGAAGACATTGGACGCCAGGTTGTCAATGGAGCACCTGCTTTCAAATGAGGGGTTTCGGCGCCACTGTGCCCGGTGAAACGATCAAAGTGATCCACCAGTTCATCACCATCCAATCCGAGAGCCCGGGCATAGCGTCTGACGTACCCCCGGGCAAAAACCAGACCTGGCAGTGTCTCAAACTCATTACTTTCCAACGCCAGAATATAAGACTCTGGCAACTTCAAAAGGTCTGCAGCCTCACCTATTGAAAGACCTGCTTTTTGCCTTCCAGCACTCAGTAACTGACCAGGAGCGACAGCAGAAGCCTCCTCCTGGTCTTCCTGGCTGTTTTGCTCATCAGTACTCATAACCGCTTCTACTCCGCACTCCCTCTCCAGTGGAAGAAGGGAATAAACGCCCTAATTGCAAAGAATAACTGGCTGCAGCATCCTGATCGCCATTAACTCTGGCCAAGCGAACCCCCAGCCTCAGGGATCGCTCATTCTGACGGGAAAGACGGGTAAAGACCTGATAGTACTTCCAGGCTTCACGAAACTGGCCTTGCTCTTCAAGTATCGCCGCTAATTCCAGACTTGCACGAGGTAAATTACTGTTCAGTTTCAGAGCTTTGTCAAAATGCTCTGCAGCCAGAGATCGTCGGCCTTGTTTTAATGCCACCAGCCCCAGGTTTTCATAAGCTCGGCTGCGGCTACTGTAACGAACGTCACCGGCGGCTTGCTCAAATTCACGGTAAGCCTCACTCAGGCGGTTCTGACTGAAGAGAAATACACCAAAGTTATTGTGGATTTCAGAAGAGTCAGGATTAAAAGACAGGGCTTTCCTGAAAGATGTCTCTGCCAGGCTGGCTTCTCCCTGAAGCTGATAAACCAACCCAAGCATGCCGAAGGCATCGGCTGATCGGGGCTGGATCTCCAACGCCCGATTAATCGGCTTGACTGCCTTTTCGGTTAGACCCTGTTGCACATACCCCCTGGCCAGTTCAAGGTAGCTACGGACAGCTTCACCTTCATTGACGGGTTCAGGCCCGCCGGTTGTCACACAACCACTCAGGATGATACTGAACAAAACTGCACTGATTCCCAGTTTTGCGATCATACTTCTCCCCGTTTTTTAATTATTTTGAACATAGTAAGTGAACCGGGATAGTCGAGGCCACAGAAATCTGGCCCCTGCGGTCATAATTTTCAGCTCAAACAGGCTTTTACCAGAATCAATGAATTGGAAACCGGATACTCTGATCAGCCAACATTTACCTGACGAGCAGCGATATAGCGTTCACTTCTTCGTGTTTTGTCTGCAACCTGCCCCACCAGCTGGCCACAGGCAGCATCAATATCGTCACCACGAGTCTTGCGCACGGTGACATTAAAGCCGGCTTCCTGAAGTTGTTCCTGGAAGCGACGTACAGCATTGTTGCTGGGGCGTTCATAACCGGAATGCGGGAACGGATTAAAGGGGATCAGGTTGATTTTACAGGGGACATTCTTCAACAACTGAATCAGCTCAATGGAATGCTCAGGCTGATCATTCACTCCCGCCAGCAGCGTATATTCAATGGTTACGACACGTTTGTCTGGAAGCCCACTCATATATTGTTCGATCGCATCCAGCAAGTCTGACAACGGATACTTACGGTTAATCGGAACCAGCACATTTCTCAATTCATCGTTAGCTGCATGAAGCGACACTGCCAGTGACACATCGGTCACCTCACCCAGTTTACGCAGGGCGGGAACAACCCCCGAAGTACTCAGTGTTACCCTGCGCTTGGACAGGCCATAACCCAGGTCATCCATCATCAGGTTCATGGCATCAACGACATTGTCAAAGTTCATCAGAGGCTCACCCATCCCCATCATTACGACGTTGGTGATAGAACGATCTTTCTTTGCGGGAACATTATTAAAGTGACGCGCGGCAATCCAGACCTGACCGATAATTTCCGCCACAGTGAGATCGGAGTTAAAACCCTGTTTACCGGTGGAGCAGAAACTGCAGTCCAGTGAACACCCTGCCTGGGAGGATACACAGAGGGTGCCGCGCTTTCCTTCCGGTATATAGACTGTCTCGACACAACTGCCCGAAGCGACTCTGACCACCCACTTGCAGGTACCATCTTCAGAAAACTGGCTACTGACGACTTGGGGACCACGAATTTCAGCCACCTCTTTCAGCTTTTGCCTGAGAGTTTTGCTGATATTGGTCATTTCATCAAAATTATCGACGCCGAAGTGGTGAATCCACTTGAGCATCTGCTCAGCACGAAACTTCTTTTCACCTATGCTGAGAAAAAAATCCACCATCTTGCTGCGGGACAGATCCAACAGGTTAACAGGTGTGTTTTGAACCTCACCGGCCTCAGCGCTTACGGTGATTAATTCTGACATTCTTAATACCTCAAAAAGCCATGAGCGCTATAAGCCGCCCAACAGCCATGGGGTGGACTCGCATTATCCCTCGCCGGAATTTAATGCAAACCTGAAATGGCTGCATTCTCACTAACTGCCATGATTGACTATAGAGAAAAGTCGTCGACACTGAGCCAATGAAAAATGATTCACGATAAAAACATGAGCGCTATTAAACCACAATAGCCACGGCATTTTTATAGATAAAAATACAGGGCATACGCCTACCCCTGATTTCAGGTTGCAGAAAGAATGCCCCGTTATGTCATTATCGGGTGCGAGGACAAACGTCTGCATCTTCAAAGAAGTAGGACACTTCTCTGGCAGCAGAAGCCGGAGAATCCGAACCATGCACTGCATTTTCATCAATAGTCTGAGCAAAATCGGCACGGATAGTTCCCGCAGCGGCTTCGGCCGGGTTGGTAGCGCCCATCAGCTCACGGTGATGAGCGACCGCATTCTCACCTTCCAGAACCGACACAACGACCGGACCCGACGTCATGAAAGCGACCAGATCCTTAAAGAAAGGACGCTCTTTATGCTCTGCATAAAAACCTTCTGCCTTCTCTTTGCTCAGATGAACCATGCAGGTTCCGACAACTTTCAGGCCGGCTTTTTCAAAGCGGCTAAATATCTCGCCGATGACATTTTTAGCAACGGCATCAGGCTTGATAATTGATAAAGTGCGCTCTACGGCCATTACACTCTCCAAATGTTCTTTTATTGGCCCATTAAGGGTCAAGTTTATAATTCAATGCGCCACCTCCAGTCATTGGGGAAGCTTGGTCGGCATTGTAAACGATCACTATCCCTGTGTCAGTCATATCCGTAAAAATCATACAAGAGAAAAAACAAACTCATATCATTGCATTTCAAAACGCCAATACCACGCTTGTCTCATTTGAGAGATCAGCAGTGCAGCTAATGTGTGTCTACAATTCTTACGCACTCCCGCAAGTGCCATAACATTTCTATTTATTCAAGCTTAATAACTCACTCACTAAGGCAGGCATAAAATTGACTTTAACAAATAAGTTGAGCAACCGTTCCTCTCGATGCGCTGCAATACAGCTTTCACTATTGACATTGTGTTTCTTATTAACATCACCTCCGCTTCGGGCCGCCCCCCAAACATGCGAGGAGTGTATGTCTGCTTTCAATGATGATGTCTTTCTGGTCTGCCCAGTTTGCCACCCGGCAGCTAACTATCCAGCTAAGTCCTTGCCAACTGCCAATCCGCCTATCGCCAGCTGCACGACACCAGATCCAGTAACTCAACCAGCAACACAACACTCCCAACAAGTGGAAGTGGTGATGCGACTTTTTATGTTGGCAGCTCAGGCCCATCCAGATTCAAATTTTGTTTTTTCCCCTGACAGCCTTTTTCACGCCCTGTCGGCCCTACTCGCGGGAGCCTCTGGTACCACCCGGGAGTTGCTCGCAAAATTTCTGGAAAGCTGTGCTTTCCCCACCACAACAGAAGAACCATGTGCCGGTTCAGGGCGAGGCGAGGTCTATTCTGTAGCTAACGCTTTATTATTGGCCTCCCGACACCAGCTTCAGGATACCTATCGAAGGGAAGCTGAAAAGATGAATACGATTGTTCATGAGAATATAGACTTTACTAACAGACCATCCGTGAAAGCACTCGCAAGGTATCTTAACGAAGAGTTCTGCTATTTAACCCATGGCATGATTCGATCTTTTTGCAATGCTGATGATTGGAACACAGAGACTGCACTTATTCTCATCAATTCTGTTTACTTCAGAGGGCTGTGGAAACAACCTTTTTATCGTAAACAGGAAGGAGGAATGTTTACTTTAGCAAACGGAAGAGTGCATCTCAGAAGAGTTTTACATCAGGAAATACAACACACAGGGTACGCTACCCACAATGAGTGGCAAGCAGTAACGGTTCCCTACCGGGGTAACTATGAAATGGTTCTGGTTTTACCCCCGGAAGGAACAGCAGTTTCAGGAATATCCACTGGATTAATGGCCAATTTACTTGCGTCAATACAAACTGTACCAGAAGTGGATCTTACTTTACCCGCTTTTGAGACCCGTTCCAAAAGTGACTTGTATTCCGCCTTACAAAACACGGGTCTGGGATGTTTGTTTGAGCAAGGCAGAGTCAATTTAGGTGGCATGCTAGTGGGTTCTTCGAAAGAGATCTTTTTAAGCGGTGTTCAACAAAATTGCGCCATAAAAGTCAACGAATTAGGGACTGAAGCTTCAGCAGTCACTCAAACTATGTTTGTCGATGGTATCAGAAAAAATATCAAAATTAATTTTAACAGGCCATTTCTTTATATATTACGACATAAGAAAACAGAGAGAATACTCTTTATCGGGCAGATACTTCACCCTGAAGACCTTAACTATCGTTAACTGGAAGAATAGAATCAATCATTGCTAAAAGCTCTCATCGGGCTGGTCACTCATGCTCTTCTATCCAGGCCGCCTGAATTGCTTCCAGAATCTTTTCCCCACAACGCTCTGGATCATCATCAAAATCTTCCAGAGCCATCACCCAGCCTCTCAGATCAACAAAATTGACAAATTTTGGATCAACATCCGGATGGGCATCGACCAGCTCAGCAGCAATGTCGAAAACATCTGTCCATCTCATTGCCTTTCTTCCTCCTATTCGATGATCCACTCTATGGAAAGAAAGAGACTCATTGGAGCCTCTGTAGCGAAAACACATCAGGATCAGTGTTTCTCTGACACCTGGTTTAGCGTGTACCTGGGTATTTCTACCACCAGATCCTCTTCAGCAACCACCGCCTGACAGCTCAAACGAGATTCAGGCTCCAGACCCCAGGCCTTGTCGAGCAGATCTTCTTCCAGCTCATCAGCTTCTTCCATACTGTCAAAACCTTCACGAACAACAACATGACAGGTGGTACAGGCACAGGACTTTTCGCAGGCATGCTCAATCTCAATACCATTAGCCAGAGCCGCATCACATACGGTCACCCCCGCCTCAGCTTCAATCACAGCCCCTTCCGGACAGATTTCATCATGGGGCAGAAATACGATTTGCGGCATTGTTCAGGACTCCTTGAATTCGTCAATCTTATGACCCGAGAGTGCTTTTCGTATACCCGAATTCATTCGACGGGCAGCAAACTCATCAGTGGCCTTACTGATACGTTCTATTTCAAGCTTGATGGCATCGGCATCCCCCAGACGCCTTACAGTTCCGAGTTGTTCCAGATCAGCCACCAGGCGGTTAAATTCATCTTCACTCAGCAGTTCACGCCCGTCGGCTTTAAGTGCCGTTGTCAGAGCTTCTGTCAAACGATCAGCCTCTACTTCCTGCTCCCTCAGTTTTCTGGCATCCCTGTCTTCAACAGCACTACTCACGGACTCTTTCAGCATACGGGCGATTTCATCATCGGTCAGACCAAATGAGGGCTTGACCTGTACACTGCTTTTAACACCCGTAGCCATTTCTTCCGCTGAAACATCCAGCAGGCCGTCCGCGTCAACCTGGAAAGTCACACGAATCTTGGCAGCACCGGCAGGCAGTGGTGGAATACCGCGCAACTCGAAGCGAGCCAGCGAACGATTATCACTCACCAGCTCCCGCTCACCTTGCAGAACCTGTATGGCCATTGCGGCCTGGCCTTCTTTATAGGTTGTAAACTCCTGGGCCCTACTGACCGGAATAGTGGTATTTCTGTGAATGACTTTTTCCATCAATCCGCCCATGGTCTCCAGACCGAGCGAAAGAGGAATAACATCCAGCAGCAACATTTCTTCAGCAGACTTGTTCCCTGCCAGAACATTGGCCTGTTGCGCAGCGCCCATTGCTACAACCCGATCCGGATCAATAGACGTCAGGGGTTGCTTGCCGACAAATTCAGCCACAGACTCTCGAACAAAGGGTACACGGGTAGAACCACCCACCATAACCACTTCACGAATGTCAGCCGCCTTAACGCCTGCATCACGCAGGGTTCGTTTGAATGCTCTGATGGTTCTGGAAACCAGTGGCTTAACCAGCCCATTAAACTGAACACGGCTCAGCTCACCCTGCCAGCCAGCAAAGGCGACGGGGACGCTATCCAGGTCAGTCAGGGCTTCTTTAGCCCTGCAGGCCTCTGTCATTACGGCCCTGAAAAGCCCGCTGTCAAGTTCCGCTTCAGAAACAGAAGCAGACTCCAGAATCCAATGGGCAACGGCTTTGTCAAAATCATCACCACCCAGGGCTGTATCTCCACCCGTAGCCATGACTTCAAACACGCCTTTCTTCAACCTGAGCACAGAAATATCGAAGGTACCACCACCCAGGTCAAAGACAGCAATAACCCCTTCAGCCCCGTCATCCAGTCCGTAGGCAACAGCAGCTGCAGTGGGCTCATTCAAAAGACGGTATACATGTAAACCTGCCAGCCTGGCTGCATATTTAGTTGCCTGTCGTTGTGCATCATCAAAATAAGCAGGCACGGTAATGACCGCACCATCCAGCTCACCACCCAGGCTTTCCCTGGCACGCTCTGATAATGAACGAAGAATTTCAGCAGACACTTCAACCGGACTGACAGCACCCCGACGGGTTTCTATCAAAGGCATACTGCTTTCTGATTGTGTGAAGTGATAAGGCATCACCTCACCCAGTGTGCTGACATCTTCCAGACCGCGCCCCATCAGTCGCTTAACTGAGACAATGGTATTCAGGGAATCCTCTACGACGTAAGGTTTCGCAGCCAGCCCCACCTCGATACCCTGGTCTGCGTATCGGACTATTGAGGGCAGAATATGATGGCCTTCGTGATCCGGTAATGTTTCCACAGAGCCGGATCGAATGGTCGCTACCAGGGAGTTGGTCGTTCCCAGATCGATGCCTACTGCACGTTTTTGCTGATGAGGTTCCGGAGCCTGCCCGGGTTCAGATATCTGAAGAAGTGCCATATTCGATTCTCAATCATCCAGGAGCTCGGCTTCCAGCTGTTCCAGTTCGATAGACAGCTTAACCATGAATTGCATTTTTTGAACGACAGCCGCAGCCTGCTCCAGAGAAGCCTCATCGCCCTTTTGCCAGAGAGAGGCAAATTCGTTTTGATAATCCGTTACAGATTGGTCCACCTGAGCCATCAGCCGATCCAGTTCAGACTCAGGATCCTGATGTTCACGAATTTCGCTGACAGCTTCTCTCAGCTCCATCTGCTCCATCAGGAAGGCCGTGTCCATAATCGTATTATTTTCAAGATCAACAGAATGGCCAGCCAGATCCAGTAGGTAAAGTGAGCGATTGAGAGGCAACTTCAGTGTTTCGAGCCCTTCATTAACATAGGCCGCATACTGAACCGCCAACCTTTGCTGACGCTCATCTTCCCCGGCAAACCGGTCAGGATGAACCGACTTTTGCAATTCGCGATATCGCTCGGATAACAACGCCTGATCGACCTGAAATTCGACAGGCAACTGAAACAACTCGAAAAAATTCTTGGTTAAATCGACCACGATACCGAACATTCCAAATAGGTGAAGGCCGGAATTCCATCAACAAATAAAATACCAGAAATCCCGAAACTTATTCATTACGCAGCCTTTATTACAACTCTCTCTCAATGTCAAAAAGTCTTTCACCACTCACGTGATAAAAGACTTTTTAATGCATTGTAAAAGGAACGAGGGTCAGGCTGCATGGGTATCACTGTACGTCAAAGTTCAAACGTTAAAGCTCTCACCACAACCACACTCGCTGGCTGCATTGGGGTTGTTGAATTGAAAACCCTCGTTCAAACCTTCCCTGACAAAATCAAGCTCAGTGCCATCAAGGTAGACCAGACTCTTCTGATCCGAGTATATGTAGACACCCTGACTTTTAAAAGACAGCTCGTCTTTGGCAGTTTCATCCACGAACTCCAGCACATAAGCCATGCCCGAACAGCCAGAAGTTCGCACCGCTACACGAATACCGAGACCCCTGCCGCGCTTCTTCAGCTGATCCCTTACATGCCGGGCTGCGGCTTTCGTCATGGTGATCGCCATGAAATACTCCAACTCAATACATAAATCCAGCAGGTCAATGGAATATCACCAACCTTATGACCCGCCGTGTTTGGTACGATAATCGTCGATTGCAGCCTTGATTGCATCTTCAGCCAACACTGAACAGTGGATCTTCACAGGGGGAAGCGCCAACTCTTCAGCAATATCTGTGTTTCTAATTTCTGCTGCCTGATCCAGCGTCTTGCCTTTCATCCACTCTGTTGCCAGAGAGCTGGAGGCAATAGCAGAACCACATCCATAGGTTTTGAAGCGAGCATCTTCAATCACACCCTCATCGCTAACCTGAATCTGAAGACGCATTACATCACCACAGGCGGGCGCACCGACCATACCCGTACCTACCTTGTCAGATTTGTCGTCTAGTTTGCCGACATTACGGGGATTCTCGTAGTGATCGATTACTTTTTCACTGTATGCCATGATATTTTCCTCCCACCCGGTTCGATATTAGTGTGCTACCCACTGAACAGTGCTCAGATCTACGCCATCCTTGTACATATCCCAAAGAGGTGAAAGTTCACGCAGTTTTCCTACAGCCTCTCTTACCTGGGCAACGGCATGATCTACCTCTTCAGCGGTTGTGAAACGACCAAAGCTGAAACGCAGGGAACTGTGTGCCAGCTCATCGCTGACGCCCAGCGCACGCAGCACATAAGACGGTTCCAGACTGGCTGAAGTACAGGCCGACCCGGAAGAGACAGCAATATCTTTCAGAGACATAATCAGGGACTCACCTTCTACGAAGGCAAAGCTGATATTGAGATTACCGGCAACACGGTGTTCAAGACTGCCATTGACATGGACTTCTTCCATATCTGCAATACTGTTCATAAAGCGCTGACGCAGCTTCAGGCTGTGCTCGTTATCAACAGCCATCTCTTCTTTGGCGATACGACAAGCTTCACCCATGCCGACGAGCTGGTGTGTAGCAAGAGTACCTGAACGCATTCCACGCTCATGACCGCCACCATGAATTTGAGCCTCGATACGAACGCGCGGCTTACGACGCACGTACAGCACGCCCACACCTTTAGGGCCATACATTTTGTGAGCCGATAAAGACATCAGATCCACTTTGAGACTGGCCAGGTCAATAGGCAGCTTACCCGCACTCTGCGAAGCATCAACGTGGAACAAAACCTTGTTGGCTCGGGTAATTTCGCCAATGGCTGCGATATCTGTGACCACACCAATTTCATTATTGACGTGCATGAGACTGACCAGAACAGTGTCTTCACGCAATGCACTGCTTACCTGCTCGGGTGTAATCATCCCCTGAGAATCTGGCTCGAGGTAAGTCACCTCATAGCCTTCACGCTCTAACTGACGACAGGCATCCAGAACCGCCTTGTGTTCAATCCTGGAAGTAATGACGTGCTTACCCTTCTTGCTGTAAAAGTGCGCTACGCCTTTAATGGCGAGATTGTCAGACTCTGTGGCACCTGAAGTCCAGACAATTTCACGGGGGTCAGCATTCAACAGATCCGCAACCTGTCTACGAGCATTTTCAACGGCTTCTTCTGCCTTCCAGCCAAATACATGTGAACGGGATGCAGGATTACCGAAATTGCCTTCAGACAACAGGCATTGACTCATCTTCTCAGCAACACGCGGATCACAGGGTGTTGTTGCTGAATAATCCAGGTATATAGGTAGTTTCATCCCGTACATCTCCAGGCGCTCGGACATTGGTGTTGTTCGAGTCACTCAAGGCTGTTTGTCCCTGCGATCAACTGCCCTCCCTCATCAAAGAAGGCTATTGATCGCGCTCTTGTTTTTCAGTCCCTGCTGCTCATCCTGACGGATCGCAACACTCTGAACTTCACGTCTGGCTACGAGTTCAGCAAGACTGATACCACTGAGGAATTCGTGGATCTGCTGGCTAAGATCATGCCAGAGGTCATGGGTAAGGCATTTAGCCCCTTTCTGGCAGGAACCACTGCCATGACATCGTGTGGCATCAACCGACTCATTAACCGCATCAATCACTTCTGCCACATAGATTTCATCAATATCACGACTCAGGCGGTAACCACCTCCGGGCCCCCGAACACTGAATACCAGGTCCCCCTTACGGAGACGAGAAAACAGCTGCTCCAGGTAGGATAGAGAGATACCCTGACGATCGGAAATATCAGCCAGTGCTATAGGCCCTTCTCCAGCATGAAGAGCCAGATCCAACATAGCGGTCACGGCATAACGCCCTTTCGTTGTTAATCGCATGCTGGCAATATCTCCGAACTAGCCGACCAGAGCCGGTGTTATCAAAAGAATCCAATCTACTGTTTTTGCTGCTTGTCCAGACAGCAGCCCTATCCTGCATACGTAATAAAACCATCACAGGATCAGTATTCGTGCGAATTATGAAATACCCTAGTAATTTAGTCAAGTATTATAAATAATAGTCCGAGAGCCCTGCTTTGGCCTTAAGCCAGCCATTGCGAGGAGAGGGGTTCAGAGAGGGATCAGGCGAAGTCGAGATCAAGCCAACCGAAAAAGATCATCTGAATTAAGGACCTGTTGCTCAACCATCTGGAAACGTTACTAACGAAAGCACCATTAAAAAACTCAGCGACCTGCAAGCCGACGCTATTGTATACAAGCAGCACCCCGCATCCAAGCAAATTATGGATGCGTAAGCACTTCACCCTCCGTGCCTGATTTTACGCTGGCAAAATCTTCTTTTCTTAATTCAGGCAGCTGCTTGTCACCACAATCAAGCCCACGCTCCCTGAGCGTCATACAGAGCTCTTCTATACGACTATCCACTGCCTGCATATGATCCAGCATCGCAGATATAGCGTTTGCGGTAGGATCCGGCATATCTTCTGTCACTGCATAGGCATCAAAACCTATCTTTTCCGCCATTTTCTGGCGCCGAGAATCCACTTCTTCACGCTTTTTGACGATACGCCCCGGTATGCCAACCACCGTAGCACCTTCAGGCACTTCACGAACCACCACCGAGTTGGAACCAATTTTGGCATTTGCGCCAACAATAAAGGGACCCAACACCTTGGCACCTGCACCAACCACAACTCCCTCCATAAGTGTCGGATGACGCTTACCCTGATTCGAAGGGTGATTTTTACCTCTATTCGGCGAAGTTCCTCCCAGCGTCACACCGTGATAGAGAGTCACATCGTCGTGAATGATGGCCGTTTCGCCGATCACCACACCCATTCCATGATCTATAAAAAAACGTCGACCAATGCTGGCACCAGGATGTATTTCTATACCAGTTAACCAGCGACTGAATGTAGACAGCGATCGGCCCAACCAGCAGAAACCGGACTTCCAGATTTTATGCGCTGCACGATGCAACAACAAAGCATGAAGCCCCGGATAGTTGGTAAGAACTTCAAAGGTGCTCCGGGCAGCCGGATCACGCATCATGACCGTTCTTATGTCTTCTTTTAAACGTTCAAACATGGGTCAATTCGTCACTTGTTTTCTGGGTGCTGTTATTATTATTGAATGTACATTTTTACTTCTTTTGAGTCTCCTCAGCCTCTTCAGTTCTGCCGGAACAACCTGCAAACTTCCCGGTCTCTGACAAAATGCCTCTAAGGATACTCAGCTCGACGCGATCTGGACGAATGCGACCGTACATTCGCCTGAGCTTGGCCATAATCTTCTCATGACTACTGTGCTCAAGAAAGCCGATTTGAATCAGCGTCTTATATAAATGCTCATAAAAACGCTCTACATCATCCTGGGATGCCAGCTCATGGGTTCGCGGTGAAGGTAGCGGAACTTCACCCCGAGTTATAGCCAGCCATGCCATTCTCAACTCATAGGTCATAACCTGGACAGCAGCTCCGAGGTTCAGCGAGCTGAAATCCGGATTGGTCGGAACATGCACCTGAAGATGACACATCTGTAATTCTTCATTAGTCATTCCGCGATCCTCCCTGCCAAAAACCATAGCAATATTTCCTGAACTCGCTTCAGAAAGAATCTGGTTAGCGCAGGCGCGTGGATCAACGAGAGGGAGTGACACCCCTCTGACTCTGGCACTGGTACCGACCACAAAGTGACAGTCAGCTACTGCCTCTTCCAAAGTACTCACCACGCTGGCATGAGCCAGCAGATCATCCGCTCCGGAAGCCAGCGCACTAGCCTTGCCTGAAGGAAACTCCTGCGGCTCCACCAACACCAGCTTACTAAGCCCCATGGTCTTCATAGCCCTTGCTGCCGCCCCGATATTACCGGGATGAGTGGTATTAATCAGAACAATGGAAATATTGTCGAGCACCAAAGGCTCAATTGCGACTGCGTCACTCACTGGGGGATATCTCGTTTGCACCAAAAACAAGGAGCCAGAAGCTCATTAAATGCCATAAAACCCATCCAAAATCTGTAACGGATGATTTTTATGATATATACGATCAAGCCGACGAGTTTAACCCAAACAATGACTGACAGCCACGTAAGGGAAGCTTCGATTGGCCTTAAAACCGATATAGTTAACAACCAATACCTCCATCCTGATCATCAGCGTTAAATCAGAGGCTACACACAAGCACAATGAAAGGTTTCCAGCCTTAAATAACACTGTTATACTACACCGCTTGTTTTCCCAGTCACTGGCCCAATACCCGGAACTTTATTTTCCGTGTAGGAAACCAGTCTGTACCAGGCTGCCGACCCCCTCGGTCAGCATTTCGATCTTTCACAGTCAGACGTAGTCCAGCCTATGCAACCCATGGTGAATATGGCCTTGCGAGCAGCTCGCTCGGCCGCCGAAATCATCCTTCACGCCCATCAAGACCTCGAGAGTCTCAAGGTGCAGGCAAAAGACCGGAACGACTTTGTCACTGAAGTCGACAGAGCTTCCGAGAAAACCATTATCGGCGCATTAAAGAAGGCGTACCCCGACCACGGATTCTTTGGTGAAGAGTCCGGTACTATTGAAGGAAAAGGTGAAGGTAAGGACTACCTCTGGATCATTGACCCACTGGATGGCACCACCAACTTCATCCGTGGCATCCCCACTTTTGCTATTTCCATCGCCTGTCAATATCGCGGCCGCATTGAACACGCTGTTGTGCTTGACCCCATTCGTGACGAAGCATTTTGCGCGAGTCGTGGACAAGGCGCCACAATGAACAGCAAACGCATTCGCGTAAGCAGTCGCAAAAGCCTTGAAGGTGCATTAATCGGGACAGGCATCCCTTTCTCCGGCAACAACCTGAACTATCTGGATGGCTACCTGAACATGATGCGCACCTTACTGGGCGATACCGCCGGCATTCGTCGCGCAGGGGCTGCTGCACTGGATCTGGCCTACGTTGCCTGCGGCCGTCTGGACGCATTCTGGGAATTCGGTCTGCAGAAATATGACATGGCAGCTGGCATACTATTAATCCAGGAAGCCGGTGGTCTGTGCAGCGATTTCAATGGCAGACACGACTTCCTGGACAAGGGACAGGTCGTTGCCGCCAACCCCAAATGCTTCAAGGAAGTACTGCAACGTATTCGCCCATTTGCCCACGAAAACATGGGACGCTAACCTCCTAGGAGGCTGACCGAGAAT
Source organism: Endozoicomonas sp. ALD068 (assembly GCF_049310145.1). Lineage (NCBI taxonomy): Bacteria > Pseudomonadati > Pseudomonadota > Gammaproteobacteria > Oceanospirillales > Endozoicomonadaceae > Endozoicomonas > Endozoicomonas sp. ALD068. Next base: position 1,232,473 of record NZ_JBLYNU010000004.1, on the reverse strand, counting down.
AGTCTGCCCTACTGCGGCGGCAGCAAATTGGTCTGAAAATCCGCTTTTGTTCGTCAAATAGCTCGCTATTCTCCTCACAAAACCGAATTTTCATCCTCAATTTTCTGCCGTCCTCGCTACGGGCGCTATTCTCGGTCAGGCTCCTAGAGCCTTACCCTTCCGGGCTAAGGCTCGCTTTTCAGGCAAAGTCATTTCACCAGTTTCGCCACGTCTCGAAAAACATCACTCCCGGCGGTTTTCATCAGTTCAAACAGTGCCATTTCAACATTGGTCATCTCAACACCCTTGCGTGCCAATTTATCTAACGCCAGTCGCTTGCTGTGCTTAGATCTGGATGAAGTCGCATCAGCCACTATTTCGACTTCGTAGCCTGAAGCCATTAAATCCAGAGCCGTCTGATAGACACAAATATGAGTCTCAATACCTGCCAGTAAAATGCATGTTTTTCCAGTTGCCATCAATGAATCCATAAACTTTTGCTGCCCACAACCACTGAATGTTGTCTTGGCTATGGGGGCCACACCCTCCAACTCATCTGCAATTTCTGGAGTCGTTCGTCCCAATTTTTCGGGCAACTGCTCCAGCCATAAAACAGGCAAATTCAGCATTCGAACCCCTTTGATCATTTTCACCAGAGCGTCATGCATTTTCTCCTGCTTATACATCAATGTGGCAAGCTTACCCTGAACATCAACAACAACCAGAGCAGTATTATTCTGACTCAGCATACTGACACCTCAACGCGGTAGTACAAACAGTTTAATAATATTTGGGACCTGAACCAAAGCCATTGCACAGATTGCTTTTTATGCAGCGTGACAAGATTTAAAATATTGAGTCAGAGCGCAAAAAAAACCGGCCTTTATACGGCCGGTTCTTCATCAGACTGACAGGTGTCTCAATAAAGATACCTGTTGACGACAGCCATCAAGGTCTGTGATCAGCGTCATCTTCCTTAACAGGAACAATCAGGTCTTCACGACTGATCTTCATGTAGATCAGCAGATTGGAGGCAATATAGATGGAGGAATAAGTACCCACACCAATACCTACAATCAGCGCTGTGGCAAAACCATTGATCATCTCACCACCAAACAGGTACAGCGAGAGCAGCACCATCAAGGTAGTACCCGAGGTTGCTAATGTCCGGCCCAGTGTCTGAGTCAGGGAAACATTGATGATTTCATCCGCATCACCCTTCCTCAGTTTCCTGAAGTTTTCACGAATTCTGTCGTACACAATAATGGTATCGTTCAACGAGTAACCAATGACCGCCAGTATCGCCGCCAGAACGGTGAGGTCGAACTGCAATTGCATAAAGGAGAACAATCCCAGAACGATAATGGTGTCATGGGTCAACGCCAGAACGGCACCGACAGAAAATTTGAACTGGAATCGAAAAGCGATATAAAGCATAACCATACCCAGAGCCATCAGCATCCCCAGGCCACCCTGCTCTCTCAGTCGCTCACCTACCTGAGGACCAACAAACTCTACTCGCTTGACGACAACGCTACCATCGTGATTCTGATCCAGCAGCCTGGCAATATTATGGCCCAGAGCCGGATCATCACCGGGAATACGAACCAGAATGTCACGTACAGAACCGAACTCCTGCACGACGGCGTCATTATAACCAGCCTCACCCAGCTGGTTACGAATCTCTTCCGTGTTAGCAGGCTGATCATAAACCAGCTCGATCAAGGTACCGCCGGTAAAATCCAGACCCCAGTTAATTCCTTTAGTGGCCAGGGAAGCCAGGGAGCCCAGGATCATCACAACGGAAAGAATAGTTGCGTAGGTACGCAACTTCATAAAATTAATGGTTTTATCGCTCAAGGCTGCTTTTTCGCTCAAGGCTGCTTTCTTGTCTGCCATTGTGACCACCTCAGATACTCAGTTTCTTCAGATCACGACGTCCGCCGTACACCAGATTCACCAGTGAGCGGGTCACCATAATCGCGGTGAACATGGATGTGACGATACCGATAGACAGAGTCACAGCGAAGCCCTTGATTGGACCGGTTCCCACGGCAAAGAGAATCAGACCGACCAAAAGCGTAGTAATATTACCATCAAAAATTGATACAAAAGCACGGTCATAACCATCATGAATCGCACGCTGTACCGGACGCCCCAGCTTAATCTCCTCTCGAATACGCGAGAACACCAGCACGTTGGCATCCACCGCCATACCCAGTGTCAGAACGATACCGGCAATACCGGGCATTGTCAGGGTAGCACCAAAGATACTCATGACAGCAATCAACAGCATCAGGTTGATTGCCAGGGCAATATTCGCCAGCAAACCAAAAACCCGGTAGACCACCACCATAAACATGACGACAAGACCCAATCCCATCAGAGTGGAGTCCAACCCCATTTTGATATTCTCGGCACCCAGGCTTGGGCCGACTGTTCGCTCTTCAACAAAATACATTGGCGCCGCCAGGGAGCCAGCTCTCAGTAACAGGGCCAGCTCAGAGGCTTCACCCGAAGAATCCAGACCAGTAATACGGAACTGGTTACCCAGTGCCGACTGAATAGTAGCCAGACTGATCACTCGTTTTTCTTCACGGAAACCGGGCACTTTAACTTTGATCAGGTTTCCGTCAATTTCACGGGATTCGGTTCGAGTGACAGGCTTCTGCTCAATAAAGATGACCGCCATGCTGCGCCCGACATTATTCCGCGTGGCGTTATTCATCTTCTTGCCACCGGTACTGTCCAGACTAATATTTACCTGAGGCTGACCACTTTCGGTATCAAAGTTCGACTGAGCACTGGAAACTCGCTCACCGGTGATAATTATGTCGCGCTCCAGGTTAACAGTACGCCCCTGGTAATTGAAAGCCTCCGAATTACTGCGGGAAGCATTTGGCAGCGCCTCAAGACGAAACTCGAGGTTAGCGGTTTTACCGAGAATACGCTTGGCTTCTGCGGTGTCCTGAACACCCGGAAGCTCAACAACAATGCTATTACGCCCCTGACGCTGCACCAGAGGTTCAGAAACACCCAACTCGTTAACACGGTTACGAACAGTCGTCAGGTTTTGCTTGACCGCATAATCCTCCAGTTCACGAATATACTGTTCGGAGTAGCGATAGGAAACAGCATAACGCTCCCCCAGGTCTTCAGCCTCTACCAGCAAATCAGGAAACTCGCGCTTGATCAGACGCTCTGCCTTGTCACGGGTTGCTTCATCCAGGAATGCCAGCTGACGGGCACCGTCAACACGATCAGGCATAGTGCGATAGCGCAACCTTTCCTTTCGGAGCAGTGTACGAATTTCAGTATTCGAAATATCCAGCTTGGTCTTAACAGCCCGATCCGTATCCACCTCCAGCTGGAAGTGCACACCCCCCGACAAATCGAGACCCAGCTTCATGGGGTAGGCGCCCATGGATGTCAGCCATTCTGGTGTCGTCGGAGCCAGATTGAGCGCTACGATGTAGTCATCGCCCAAGGCATCCTTAATCACCGATTTAGCCAACTGCTGTTGATCAGCATGCTTCAGTCGAATCAACAAGGCATCGTTATTATTATCACTGGCCTTAACCTCAATATTGGCCTCAGCAAGCGCTTTTTGTGCCTTATCCTGCACACCAGCATTGATGGTTTCAGATGAACTGGCGCCCGATATCTGAATAGCAGGGTCATCGGGGTACAAGTTGGGCAGAGCGTACACAAAGCCAAGGGCAACGATGATTGCAATCAGCAGGTACTTCCACAGCGGATATCGATTGAGCATGGCCCACCGGTTCCTGTTCTAAATTTTAAATGCCTGGATCAGAAGCCTGTTCAAGGAACAAAACTCTCCCTGATGCTCAGGCAAAGTCCGTTTCTCCAGAAATAACCGGAAACCATCCTCGATTCCCGGTCACGCTTTTTATCTTGAAAAAATTTTTCATCATCAACGATTCAGAAAAACAATTTCCACAGCTCATGGCTGTTAATTAGCTCATAACTATCACTGAATAGCTTTAATAGTGCCCTTGGGTAGAGAAGCAGCTACTGAAGATTTTTGGAAATTCAGTTCGATGTTCTCAGCAACCTTCAAGGTAATAAACTCATCGGTAGTGTTTACGACCTTACCAACGATACCACCAGTGGTCACGACCTCATCCCCCTTTGACAGATTGCTGAGCAGGTTTTTGTGCTCCTTGGCCCGCTTGGACTGTGGGCGCCAGATCAGCAGCCAGAAAATCAGGACAAAACCACCCAGCATGATCAGCTGACCGTACATGCCAGGACCCGCTGGGGCTGCTCCAGCTGCTTCAGCAAATGCCGGACTGATGAATGGGATCATTCAAATGCTCCTTAAAACAATACACAGTTAAATTCCGTTAGATCAAAAACAGGATCTTACCGACCAATTAAAGTACCGGCACTGCCTGACCACGCTTTCGGTAGAACTCTTCGACAAAGTCGTCCAATTTACCTTGTTCAATGGCGTCTCGCAAACCTGCCATGACCCTCTGGTAGTAGCGAAGATTGTGGATTGTATTGAGCATACAGCCCAGGATCTCGCCACATTTGTCCAGATGATGCAGATAGGAGCGACTGAAATTCTGGCAAGTATAGCAGTCGCAACCCTCTTCCAATGACCGGTTATCCCGCTTATGAACGGCATTACGAATTTTAATGACACCTTCGTCTACAAAAAGATGGCCGTTGCGGGCATTTCGGGTCGGCATCACACAGTCAAACATATCCACACCACGGCGTACGGCTTCAACAATATCTTCCGGCTTGCCTACGCCCATCAGGTAACGTGGATAACCTTCGGGCACCTTATTGGTAATATGCGACAGAATACGCATCATATCCGCCTTGGTCTCACCCACAGATAGACCGCCAATGGCATAACCATCGAAGCCAATCTCGGTCAACCCTTCCAGAGAACGATCGCGCAGATGCTCAAACATGCCGCCCTGGATAATCCCAAACAGAGCCGAAGGACTGTCGCCATGAGCCTGTTTGGAGCGCTTGGCCCAACGAAGGGACAACTCCATGGACGCTTCTGCTTCCTTTTCAGAAGCCTCGCCATCGGTACACTCGTCAAAGATCATGACAATATCTGAACCCAGCTCACGCTGAACCTGCATAGAGACTTCCGGGCTCAGGAATACAGGAGAACCATCCACAGGCGACTTGAAAGAAACACCTTCTTCAGTGATCTTGCGCAATTTGCCCAGACTGAAAACCTGAAAACCACCCGAGTCGGTCAGAATCGGCCCCTGCCATTGATTGAAATCGTGCAGATCCCCATGCTCACGGATAATTTCAGTGCCGGGACGCAACATCAGATGGAAAGTATTCCCGAGAATAATCTCCGCGCCGGTGTCGGCAATATCCCTGGGCATCATACCTTTAACGGTGCCATAGGTACCAACGGGCATAAAACAGGGCGTTTCAACCGTGCCACGGGGAAAGGTCAGCCGTCCACGTCGAGCTTCACCATCAGTGGCGAGCTCCTGGAACTGCATGAAGCACTCTTCTCTACTCATGAGCCTCTCAATTCAGACGACACAGCAGACTGCATTCGTCGGAGTCATATCTAAAATAAAATCAAGTTTAAGGTGGGAACGGATCCGTTTTTTTCAAGCCCGACGACCGACTTTCATATTCAGGCTTTGCGGGTCAGCCACATGGCATCGCCATAACTGAAGAATCGATAGCCTTCTTTCACCGCCTCGTTATAAGCCCGAAGTATGGCGTCTTTGCCTGAAAAGGCACTGACCAGCATCAGCAATGTTGACTGTGGAAGGTGGAAGTTCGTGATCATTGCATCTACAGAACGGAATTCATAACCCGGGAAAATAAAGATATCGGTATCACCGAAGAAGGGTTTGATTTCCCCATCTCTGGACGCTGACTCCAGGGAACGTACCGATGTAGTCCCTACAGCCACCACTTTGCTACCCCGGGCACGAGCGGCATTGACTGCTTCGCAGACTTCTTCCGGCACCTCTATGTACTCAGAATGCATTTCATGGTCGGCGATATGCTCAACCCGCACTGGCTGAAAAGTGCCAGAACCTACGTGTAAAGTAACAAAAGCCTGCTCAACACCTTTATTTTTCAGGCGTTGTAACATGGCTTCGTCAAAATGCAGGCCGGCCGTTGGCGCTGCCACAGCACCGTCTTTTTGAGCAAACACCGTCTGGTACCTCAGACGATCCGCACTACCATCTTCACGGTCGATGTAGGGAGGAAGCGGCATATGACCATGCTCTTGTAACTGAGGCAGCACGGGCATATCAAAGTCAATGAGAAACAGAGCCCCCTGCCGACCTGTCACTTCTGCTTGCACACAACCATCAGCCAGAAAGATACGGCTGCCGGGCTTAGGCGCTTTACTGGAACGTATGTGCGCTAAAACTTTTCGTTCTTCCAAAACACGTTCTATCAAAACTTCCAGTTTACCACCGGTCTCCTTTTGGCCAAACAGCCTCGCAGGAATCACCCGGGTGTTGTTCATAACCAGTAGATCGCCGGGCTCCAGAAGACTTTCTACATCGGCAAACTGCCCATGGGTAATGGTTTCTGTCGGACCATCAAGCCGCAACAGACGACTACCGGTTCGTTCCCTGGCAGGAAACCGGGCAATCTGTTCGTCGGGCAGCTCAAAATCAAAATCACTGACGCGCATAGTGGGTGTGTGACCTGGTACTTGAAAACTAAACAGCCTTAGACAGCTCAACCGATTCGAATCACGAGTACGGGCAAACAGGGCCATTTCTCAAAAAAAGCAGGACAATATACTGTAAAACTCCAACTCTGTCAGGCGACATTCTATGCACTTTGGTTTCAGTTACTACGTAAGGAAGAAAAAATAATCAGAAATACCGAATACCAGCTCTCAGGGCAAAACGGCTGTTGAAAACGATTCGGGCTTATGTATACTACGCCACATCTTCTCGGGACAGCCCAGTCCTGAAAACAGTGCCGGTGTGATGGAATTGGTAGACATAGGGGATTCAAAATCCCCCGCCTTTGCGGGCGTGGCGGTTCGAGTCCGCCCACCGGTACCAGAAGTAAGCCCATTCATACACTGGTTTCAACAGTGTTACGTTTTATCGTATCAATGTATTGTCTCAGCTCTTCTATTTTATGTTCAATGATTACTCTTTCACTAGGGAGTTCGTTGCCATAATGAATAAGATGGGCAATTATCATATGTGCCAGGCCACTCATCATATCTGCATCAATCTTTGACCAGTCCTGGTTGAGGGGGTGAGAGAGTGTGTCATCAGCAACTTTTAGCAAATCATAGAACTTGGTTGTAAAGTAACCATGATGATTAGAGTCGAGAGACCTCAAGAAAGCTTCGATTTCTCTACGCATCTGTTTGACCCGATCCCCACAAAACAAAGCAACGCTTCTTTCCTGAAGAAGACACCCTGCATTTTCTGGCCAACGTTGAGAAAGTTCATTACCAATATCACTGGGTTTAACCTCCTTGTTATCATCAAAAGCACGGACGACTTCTTCATCATCTGTTGGCGGCAAACCGCTTACTGCTGAAGTTGCAGTACTGATTTGAGGTATACTGTTCATTCCTTTTTTCCCTTTTTTGATTGTATAAATTAGAGATTTTCTAAACTCTGTTGTTAAGACCAATAAATCAGAAAATAGTTCAAATGACCTACTGGATGGTCCAGAAAACTACATGAGGTTCTTGGATTTATACGTTTCAATCAGTAATTGATATGGTTGGGAGAATTTCGATGCGGCCTTTCAACAATTCTTTAAAATCCAGACATCCGACAACTGTCTTTTTAAGATAGCTATCCACTTTCAGATGTACAGAAGGGTGATGTAATTTTTCCAAACGAGCTATCCTTGCCGCTCTGACTATGTCGTGTCCAAAATAGAGAGGTGGTGCTTCATGCTTGAAAACACTAAAGCCTCCGGCATCGGAATAGCCCTCTCGATCAGAATGCTCTTCATGCCCAGTGGGTTTCTGTATTGAAGGCTGGATGTCCTGATTTTGACGAGAAACGGAGCGATTGACGTATGAGCCTGCGCTTTCATTTTTATGGGGCAATCCGTCATCTGAATTGCTATAACCACCACTGCAACCGGACTGGCCAACACTATTACTAAGTGGATTCATTGATAATACTACTTTTCATTACTTACCCAATATCAATCAATGGGGTGAGAGTCCTATTTAAGATTTAATTTTGACAACATTCAGTCCAATAAACATTGGGCAAGTAAATTGACTGAAAGTTCAATATTTATTGATCTTCTTTTCATCACTTTCGGTAACTACCTCGGCACTCATCAAATACTCACTATCGATCATTACCATAGACCGTGGAATTTTATCGAAAGCCTGCAATCTATCGAGAATGACTTCTAAATGCTTAATCCTGATCGATAATCAGTTCCGCTTCCTTGTCATGCTTAACCAGAGTGCCAGGGTTTCCAGGTCGTGAGTTGGGGGCTGGTGTTCCGCCTGTTCAGCGATGGTCATGGATGTGCCCCTACGCTTTAAGAAGGCAATGGTCCCTTCACAGTAACGCTTTTCTGTCAAGACCATCAAAGGCGTCCCAGAAATCATCGTCCAGTTCATTCAGATCTACGGCACTTTGAGTGAGCATAAGCTCCCGGGACTCCAGCTGTTCAAGGGATTTGAACGTCAGTCTTTCGATCAGGGGCAGTTCGGATGAGGGGATAGCCAGCGGTTTGAACGGCGCGAGGCTGCGTCGTAATTACTGGCTCGCCCAATCCAGATTCAATGCGCTTTACAAAATGTCATTCAGCAGTTGTCCCACAGGATGATGCTCGGCTGCCAGTCCGGATTTCAGAAACCTTTTCATATCCCGTTCGCTGCGGGCCCTGGCACGAATCACCTATTCGGACTCCCGGACCAGGCTGGAGATGAGCCAGCACAGTTCGGCGGACTGCTGTTGTGTCAGGGTCTTGCGGGAGGCGGAATTGCCAAGAATACTCCGTAATTGATGGTTCATATTTTCCAGCTCAATCGAGTGGCTCAGCTGCTGATAGAAGCCGGTCAGGTTATTCTGGCTCTAGATTCTTTAGATGTTCAGTAATTTCTTGAGCATTCAGGTGGGTCACTTGAACTATTTTCTGATTTTTTGGTCAAAGTATATATGTGTTAGAAAATCTCTAATTTATGCGCTAACAAAGAGGAGAACAGGAATGATTAGCTTATTTCGAACCAATACTCCACCTCAAGAAGTGGATGTACCCCAGTCAACTGCTGAAGAAGCCGGACATGCTTTTGCTGGTAGCATGGAGGTTAAAACCAGTGATATTAGTAACAAACTTTCTCATTGCTGGCCAGAAAACAGGGGGTATTGTCTTCGGTCTTTTCAGGAAAGAACCGTTAGTTTGTATTACGGGGATCATGTTAATCAGATGAAGAAGCAGGCTCCTGGTTGTCTCTCACTGAGCCTCGATGAAGTGCTGCAAGTCGCTAATGACTTACTCACCCATCCCCTCAACAATAACTGGTCAAAAGGCGATAAAGTTACAATTCAAGCTGTGACACACTTTACATTGGCACATCTTCCTAGGTACAAAGAAAAATTCCCCAGTGAAAGAGAAGCCATTGAACAAAAAATCTCCGAGCTGAGACAATACCTTGATACGCTGGATAGATATGATACAGGGTGGGAACTGGAGGACGAATGAATGATATTTATGAAGTGCAAAATCAGGACACCCAGCCACCAACCTTGAAATCCATTCGCCATGAAGGGCATTCCGATCTCCGGGGCTTTACAGTTAACAAGCATAGAAAACCGCCTTACTCTTTCGACTTCAAAGGTGCAAGGATAGCTCGTTTGGAAAAAATACATCACCCTTCTGTGCGCCTGAAAGTGGATGCCAGCGATACAAAAAATAAAATTGTCGGATGTCTGGTTTTTAAAGATTTGTTGAAATGCCGCATCAATATTATCCCAACCACAGAATTTGTTGGTGTTAGTATTAACTACTCAGCCATACGGAATCGAATATTTCTGGCTTATTGGGCAGGTGCTCTGCAAGGCGCAACGACGGCAACATAGCAAGCTATGTGACCAGAGTTGCAACGCATCACGACTGCATGGATGCAGGAGCTAGAGCAACGCAGGAGCAGTTGCCGCGAGTGCCTGAACAATGAGTCAGAAAATATGATTTCGTATGGTTGAGTACTTATTCCCTTGGCCAGTTCAAAGAATGGCAGGGTTAAAATGGAGTCGAAAAATGGAGAAACGATCATTACGTTTACAGGTGATCTTGGATCTAATTCAATAAAACTCCATATTGGTAATGACTATTGGAAACATAATAATATTAATGAACTGATTGGGAAGTATGAATCCATGAATCTCATGTAGTGTTCTGGCTACCGTTCAAGATACCCTGAATTATGGCAGGTGGAACGGAACAATTATGCGCCCCGTTCGGTATCAATGATCTGGTCATTTTCAAAGGATTGATAAGTCATATATCACCAGCTAACTGATGACTTAAGAATGCTTTGTTTGATGAATAGGCATACATGTGATCAAAATTAGCCTACTCGACAGTTTTATACGGGCCAAGAAACCGGAATTAGTGCCAGTGATGCACAGATTGATATTGAAAAACTGCTTTCCCAGTTTCAAGTCTGTCTGGATGTCAGGTGTCTCTGTACCATCTCTCAAAGTCTGCTATTCTGATGGCTCATTCAATAAAAATGGGTAGTACCTATGTCGCTAGAGGCAAGAGTTACCAGGCTAGAGCAAAAGGTTGAACACCTTGAGTATGCCTTCCGAGAAAACAACAAAACTCTTGAAACTACTCACGGGGTGGTCTCTCTGATCCTCAATGAACAACGGGAGAAGTTCAAAGCGGTTGATGAGAAGTTCAAAGCGGTTGATCGTCGTTTCGACAAGAGCGAAGAACTTCTGATCCAGATCGTGAACCACCTGGCCAGCAAGTAACACGCCACTTAACAACAAAACCAGTGGATTGCCTGTCGGCAACCACTGATTTAAAGGATATGGGGAGCGAATCCCGAGAACCTGCAAACCTTGTTGAAAAACTCCGCATCAAAATTCAGGGCTTTTGTTAGCAACCATCGTCAAGGAAAGGGAAAGGGCAAGGACATATCAAGACGATGAACTTTTAAAAAGTTCTGTAGTCCGATAATATCGCCAACTATTATAAAAACAGCCCCTATTCCAGCACCTGACGGGACTACAAAAATGCTCTCCCCCGATAGTAAACTCAGCAACGACCTTGTGCTGGCCCGCAACCAGAATCCAGCCTGGCAACTGCTGGCATCCCGGCGTGGTCCGTTGATGATCAGCTGCCTTAAGACTCTGTTCGAGCAGGAACGGGAAGCAGTATCAGAAGAAGAAGCCCTCCACCTTCTGGCCGAAATTCTCAGTCAGTTTGTCAATCACGATGAGTTCGATATCGATACCGAAGACTTTCTGTTGTTAGCCAAAAAGGAAATGAGAGAGTGGCGTCGACGCAAGCTGATCGTAGAACGGGAAGGTCAGCTGTTTGCTACGGACGCCCTGCAACAGGCCATGGAGTTTATTGACGGCATGGATAACCGCATTATGACGTCTACTGCTTCCCGTCTGGCCACCGTTCAACGGGAGATCGATAATCTTGAAGCCAAGCTCAACCCCGATCAGAAAAGTCGGGCAAATGCACTGAAACGACAGATCGATGCACTGCAACAGGAGCTGGAACGGGTTAATCGTGGTGAATTTAAAGTGCTTGACGGGCCATCTGCAGTGGAAAATATACGGGAAGTTTATAACCTGGCCATGACACTGAAGTCGGACTTTCGCAGAGTTGAAGATTCCTATCGGGAGGCAGACCGACACCTCCGCCAATCCATTATCAGTGAACAGCACCACCGGGGAGAGATCGTCGACCGCCTGCTCGATAGCCACGACCACCTCCTGAACACACCCGAAGGCCAGGTTTTCCACGGATTTTATCAGCAGCTAAGCCACTCGGTTGAGCTGGAGAATATGAAGCATCAATTACGGAGTATTCTTGGCAGTGCCCCCTGCCGCAAGGCCCTGACACAACCGCAGTCCGCCGAACTGCGCTGGCTCACCTCCAGCCTGGTCCGGGAGTCCGAATATGTAATTCGTGCCAGGGCCCGCAGCGAACGCGATGTGAAAGGTTTTCTGAAATCCGGACTGGCAACCGAGCACCATCGCGTGGGACAGCTGCTGAACGACATTATGGAAAGCGCATTGAATCTGGATTGGCAGAGCCAGAAATTACGACGCGCCCCCGCGCCATTCAAACCGCTGGCCATCCCCTTATCCGGACTGCCTCTGATTGAACGACTGACGTTCAAATCCCTTGAGCAGCTGGAGTCCCGGGAGCTATTGCTCACTCATGGTGCCGTCGATCTGAATGAGCTGGACGATGATTTCTGGGACGCCTTTGATGGTCTGGACAGAGAAGCCCTTCTGGAACAGACCATTGCCCTGTTAAAGCGCCGGGGCACCCCCATGACCATCGCCGAGCTGGCAGAACACCTGCCCCCGACGCACGACCTGGAAACCCTGGCACTCTGGTTAAGCATGGCCAGGGAAGCGGAACTGATTATCGATCAGGATGAGGAGCAACTGGATATTCAGGACCGCGATGGACATTGGCTCCGATTCTATCTGCCAAAAGCTAATCTGGAAGGGGAAACCCTGTCCGCCATTAATTGGGAACTGTAAAACTATGAGCGATTTTTTTGACCAACTGATTGCTTCCGGGACGCAGAAACAGCAGCCCCCGGCAGATGTTCCAGAAGACCAGTCCACCAGCCAGCAGCATGAAAACTCCACCACAGTAACGGCTAAAAACATAAAGAAGGCTGTACAGGAGCTGATGAAATTCGGTTATCTTGAAGCCAGCCGTCGACCCAATCTCTATCAACAGTCCGTCGTCTCCCGGGAGCAGATCAATCAAATTCTGGAACCTCTGGATCTGAAACTCACCATTGATGATATCCGTGGCCTTGCATTTCTGGTGGTTAGCGACCTCTGGCAAAACCAGGAAGAAGACGGGGCAGACAGTGATGAATGGACACATCCACTGGTCAGGCGACAACGGATTACTATGGAACAATCTCTCCTGATCGCCATACTGCGACAACAGTATATCGCCCATGAACAAGAAGCCGGGATTGGTGCCAGTGATGCACGGGTTGACATTGAAGAACTGCTTTCCCAGCTTCAGGTCTACCTGGGTGATATGGGGAGCGACTCCCGTGAACGCAAGCGACTGGATAATCTGCTGGACAAACTCTCCATCCACGGACTGGTTTCAGTAGACGACAAACAGCAAACAGTAACCATTCGACCCATCATCACACATCTGGCGAATCCTGAGAGCCTACAAACCTTGTTGAACCACTTCAAACAATTACACAGTCCGTCTGATGACGTTTCCACGACCATTGTCCGTGATGAGGCAGAGCAGTAAGCCATGAGTGACCTTAACAATTCACAACACGACGACGCTCTTCCACCGAAAAACAAGAATAGCCCGACAAAAAGCATTGATCTTTTTCAAGCAACAGATCAACCGGACACCGCTTTTGTTCTGAAGGAACTGAGCCTCTATAACTGGGGACCGTTCCAGGGAAACAACCAGGCTACGTTTGACCTGAATGGCACCGCTATTATTGGCCCAACAGGCAGTGGTAAAACCACATTGGTTGATGCCCTGATGACCTTGATCGTCGCTCAACCCAAATACAATCTGGCCTCCACTGGCGGGCACGAAAGCGACCGGGATCTGATCTCCTACGTTCGCGGGGTGACAGGTGCCGGTAACAACTCTGGCGATAATAACCATATCGCCCGCCCCGGTAGGACCATCACCGGGTTGGCAGCCCGCTTTGAACACCGCGATCAGGTGGTGCAGATTGGCGGTCTGTTCTGGATTGATGTGCCAGGCAATGCTTCCACAGACCTGAAAAGACTCTGGCTATTTAGCCAACGCAACGATCAAACCCTGGAGGAGTGGCTGACCCGACTGCACGAAGGCGGTAAACGCGCACTGAGGCAGTTTGAGCGCAGTACGCCCGATCTAAAACTGTTTGACAGTAAAAGAGCTTACCTGGATAAGATTCAGCGCTTTTTTGAAGTGGGTAAAAATGCCTTTCCGCTGCTGAACCGCGCAGCAGGTCTGAAACAACTGAACAGCGTTGACGAGATATTCCGGGAGCTGGTACTTGAAGACCGTTCAATGTTTGTGCGGGCCGGTGAAGTGGCTACGGAATTTGATGATCTTGCCATCATCCATGAAGAGCTGAACACTGCCCGCCGTCAGCAGAGCTCACTCCAGCCCTTGTTGAGTCTCAATAAAGACTATCAGAAGCAGACACTTAAGCTATCCGAGCAGCAGGAACTGTCGGGCATTATTCCCATCTGGTTTGCTATAGCAGGCCACCAACTCTGGACAGCCAGGATTGAGGCATTGAACACATCAATAGCCGATGTCCGTAGCGCCATTGAAACGGGTCAGAAGCAACATAACCAGCTTCAGGATCAGGAAGACCGGTTAAATGAAGTCTATCTGAAGGCGGGAGGGGCCAGCATCGAGTCCTTAGGCCGTGAAATTGAACAGCACGAAAGACTGACCGACAATTGTCGTCAACGAGCCAACAATTACCAGAAACTGGCCCGTAATCTCAACCTTGATGACACCCTGTCGGCAAAAGCACTCACCGCCAACCAACAGCAGATAGACCAGCAGCAACAAGAATTGCAGTTAAAGGCAGAACAACGGGAAAACGAAGTAAAAGAACTGGGATTTGAGCTGGTATCCAGAGAAAAGCAGCTGACAGAAGCCAGTAAGGAATACGACAGTGTTAAAGCCAGACCCGGCTCCAATATTAAGGGATCACTGCAGAGCTTTCGTAGCGATCTGGCTGAAGCACTGCAGCTACAAGAGGAATCCCTGCCTTTTGTGGCAGAGCTGGTAGAAGTCAAGGCTGAAGAAAAAGCGTGGCGCGGAGCGATTGAGCGTGCCATTGGCAGCCATCGGGAGCGGATTCTGGTCCCTTCAGAGCATATGAAAGCGGCACTTCGCTGGATCAACAGTCGCCATAACCGGGTCCATGTGCGACTGCAGGATGCCAGGAAACCGGATACACAACCCCGGTTTTATGACGATGGTTTTACCCGCAAACTCAACTTTAAAGACCACTCTCACCGGGAAGCACTAAAAATGCTTCTGGCCAGTATTGATCGTCATTGTGTCGACTCACCGGAGCAGTTAAAAATAACCCCCCACGCCATGACCCAACAGGGCTTGATGTCTGGCTCCGGCGGTCGCTATGAAAAGCAGGATCAACGCTCCCTGCATGAGAACTGGATGACCGGCTTTGACAACCGCGATCGTCTCGCCAGTCTGGAGACAGAAATTCAGACACTGCGGCAGGAAGAAAAGCACTTCAATCAGAAATATACAGAAGCCGAGGGGCAGAAACAGGCGATACAACAAAAGCTAGAGTTATTAAGCAGGCTATCAGAGATTAGCTTTGAAGAGATCAACCTGCCGGAATACGAACAGCAACTGAGCCATCTTAAGCAACAGCTGGCCACCCTGTTAGCACCCGATTCCGATGCCGCCAAAGCCAAAGTGGAGCTGGATCAGGTCAGAGCAGCAAAGAAGGAAGTACAGGCACAAATAGATGCGAAAGGGCGACAACTGGGTGCACTGGACAATCAACTGAACGCTGCCGAGCAGAAAAAGAGCAAAGCATTTTCGGCCATTGGTCCTGGCCTGACCAATGAGCAAATGGAACTGGCCCCAAGACGACTGCCTGATCTCTCTGCAGTTAACCCTGACGACCTGCCCGACCGGGAAAAAGACTCCCAGAACAAGTCAACGACCCGAATTAAGGAGCTGCAGGAGGCAATAAAAACCACCGAAGGAAAACTGATCCGGCAAATGAACGAGGCCCAGAAACAGGATACCGGCGCCCTCAGTGAAGCGGGCACCGAGCTAATGGATATGCCTCAATACCTCGAACGACTGAAAGTTCTGACCGAAGAAGCGTTACCAGAGAAACAGAAGCGTTTTAAAAACTACCTTAACCAATCCTCTGATCAGGGTGTCACACAGCTGCTGAATGCTATTGATAACGAAGTCAGTCAGGTGGAAGAGCGCATTGAAGACTTGAACCGTACCCTGCAACGGGTGGATTTCAAGCCCGGGCAATATCTTCAGTTAAAACCCCAGCGCGTCGTCCATGAGAGTCTGCGCACTTTGGAGTCGGCCCGTCGCCATCTGCGGGCAGCCTCCCTGAAAGACGACGATGGTGAAAGCCATTACCAGGCCCTGGTGAACATGGTGAGTTTACTGCGGGAGGCCAGTGACAATCGTAGAACTCTGGGGGCCCGGGCACTGCTTGATCCCCGCTATCGACTGCAGTTCACGGTTGAAGTATGCGACCGTACGGATCACACCATTATTGAACGGCTTAAAGGGTCTCAGAGTGGCAGTGGCGGTGAAAAAGAAATTCTCGCCAGCTACATTCTGACCGCTTCCCTGAGCTATGCACTCTGTCCTGCAGGAGCAGCCCGCCCATTGTTTGGTACAATTGTGCTTGATGAGGCCTTCTCCAAAAGCTCCCAGGCGGTGGCAGGCAGAATAATCTCTGCCCTCAATGAGTTTGGTCTTCACCCACTCTTTGTCACGCCAAATAAAGAGATCCGCCTGCTACGGGCACATACCCGATCAGCCATTCTGGTTCACCGTAAAGGGATGAAAGCCACGCTGACGCCCATGCGGTGGGAAACCCTTGCACAACACGCCAACAAAAAAAGCCTGATCGCAAGCCAATCACCTGTTGTTACAGATGAGCCAGCCAATCATGAAATCAACAGATGACATAGCTCGGGAGCTGACCAGACAGTGGAATAACGCCAACATCAGGGAAACACGCCTGCTGATGGCGGACAGCTGGCCCCTGAAAATCAGAATTGGCAGGCCAACATCGCAGGTCATCAACCAGCAGCCGGACAAAATCAGGCAGCACTTCCAGCAATGGCGGCAAATAAACATCGGTGAAGTAGTGTGGACTCCGGTTAACTATCGGGGAGCTGCCGCCTCTATTGAGGTTCCTGCCCACTGGGTGCTGTCAAAACCCAGTGAATGGATTGAAGCAAGTGGTTGTAAAAACAGCAAACATGAATATCAACAACTACTGACCATCATCAGTCAGGTAGACCCGATTTTTCATCCATACTTCGTGCGCCAGAAACGCTGGCTGGCGAAACCGGCAGACGAAGTGATCAAAGCCGCCAGGTTGGCCATGATCCTCACACCTGGTTTTGCCCAGGGCGTGCCACTGCGCTCTCTCGGGGTGGCCAATACCGACACCAAATTTTTCGAGCGCAATCACCTGCTGATCCGGCAACTGCTGGACATCCGGTTTGATGGGTTGGCAAGCAGACTGGGGCTTGAGGAGTTTCTTGACGCTCCGGACGACAGTCACCATTGGTTATTAATCGCAGACCTTGATGGGGCACTGTTGCCTTTCAAACAGCTGAGGGTCAGAGATCAGGAACTCGTCACCACCCCTTTACCGGCCGACAATATCCTGATTGTGGAAAACGAACAATGCCTGCACCTGTTACCTGCACTGTCCAATACCATTGCCATCCTGGGCGCAGGGCTTAACCTGTCATGGATGCAAGCTGCCTGGCTATCGTCGAAAGCCCTGGCTTACTGGGGTGATATGGACACCTGGGGACTGACCATGCTGGCCAGGGCACGCAAATATCATCCAGAGCTTTCGGCAATTTTAATGAATCAGGCGCTGTTCAATCAGTACGAGGAAAATAAAGCAGTTGCAGAGCCAAACCCATCGGTAAATGAAGACTCTACAGCATTGAAGGATGAAGAACAGAAATTCCTGACAGCTCTCAGGCTCCACGAAAAAGGGAGACTTGAGCAGGAGTTTATACCTATGGAGATTGTTCATAGGGCATTGTGTCAATGGCACTTGTCGAGCCAGGAAAAGTTTGCATCCTCCTCAAGTCAATAATACTAACCATGGGTGCCGGTTGTGTTAGGATATTTGTCCCAGACAGGCCCGCAGCCAAGCTTCGATTGCCTGGTCAGTGTCTGACTCTGCTCTTCATTGGCGAAGTCGGTGGACCATCAGCAGATTGGTCTACCTGCCGGAGTGTCTGGACGTTACCATTATTCGTGGCGTATCTCTTAATCTTGAAAAACGCAGGTATTTCCGGACAAGTTCAGATTTATTGATTTTGCGGCTGTTTGCAATAGTTTGAAAAGCCCTTTTCCGAGTTTTCAAATCCAGCTTTTTTTGCGAGTTCCCAGGATCTCTCACAGCTGTTTGTACGCTTACACCAAAGATAGCCGGCAGAACCAATGCACCCGTGCTCATCCCGATCAGACCCAACTAAAGGTTGGAAATCTTGTTCTTCCGGGCTGTTCGAACTGCAACCGGTAAGAAGACAGGAGGAAATGAATAGACATGAAATTAGCTTTTTCATAAAACAAACCCACGTATCTAATGAGGTACTAAACCTAAAGTTTGACGAAACAATTATAGATCAACCCATTCCAAATCATCAGAGTGTATTATTCAGCTGAAGTTTCAATGCCAGAGCATAACGAAAGGGCAAGCCGAGCCCCTCAGGTGCGTCGGTTGAAGACTTTCAGAGTGGAATTTACTCCAGTCACTTAACTAGGAGGCTATACTCGAAAGCTCAATTCAATAAGGATAATGATAATGCTTATTAATATACGGTCATATTTTATATTTGTAATTCTTACAACAGCTTTAGCTTTAAATGCGACAACAAAGGTTCATGCAGGTGATTTTCGAATATTAAACCTGTATGAAATCAGGGTATTAATCCTATGTTATCTTTCTGCTAAAGATCTTTTATCTCTAATGGAAGCGCTTAATATTGGGGTATATCAAAGCGTTAGTATGCATATAAAAAACGATTTGTGCGATAAAGTTAATGCTTTAAATATTGACTATATTCCTCCTGCTTTATGGCGTGAGTGCGAAGACCAGGAACAAGGTTGGCATGACTACAGAGCTTTTACATATTGGTTTAGTGAGTATGAAGATGACTTTGATGATGATCAGGAGATCAATGATCATATCAGGGGCGTACCAATGCCTGGAATGATTGAGTATAAACCTCTGGTGAGTATCGCAATAGAAAACATAAAATTCGTTATTTCTTATGTTTGGATAGGTCCACGAGCTGACAACATATGGCATGTATTTGGTGAATTGATTGATGGCTCGGCCTTCTATTTTAATTCAGAATGTTGTTATACCGGCTTTACTGCATGGGGAGCTGGTTTAGTAAGGTTGGCACCAACCTGGAGTTGTTTAATACAAAACATGAGTGAGTCTGAAATCGAAAATTTTATTTCATCGTTGAATTTAGATGATTTTTCTAAAGATATTTTAACCCACTCAAGAACAGCAAAATCATCAGATCGCACAGAAATATTTAGTTATTTTCTGCAAACTCTGATGTTTAAAGATGAGTACGAATCATACGAAGCGCAGATCAGATTTGAAGAACAGGAACTAGATTCAAAAAAACTACCATCCTATATAAACTAACATTAAAGCCCTGAAGTGCCTGGATCAATGGTGATTAAGAGGCTTTAACTGATCGAAGCAAGTTCTGAAAAAATCCATGATTAACTGAGTTAGCTGTCAGCTAACACAATTACGCTAATCCTTTCTCTGTTATTGGGAGTCATGAATCAAAAAGGGGCGACATATTTCCTGACATGAGGGGTCAGAGTTAGAAAACAGATGCTTACTCAGCCCTTTATCAAGACCTTCATCATATAGATCAATACATTGACGTGTCTGTGTAATCAGGGCTTCGTCATCTTCCTCACTTTGCCACTCGTCTCGATCCTTTTGTTTAGAGCCTGGTTCTCCACACGACTCTGCAATAGAGACAGGTTTAAGGAACCCTGAATAATAGAATGTGGCTTCATAGGTGATAGTGCCTTGTTCCCTGTCACTGAGCAGATGAGCATGCCAATATTGTGGAGATTCGAATACAGGATCACAAACAGTATTTGAACATTCAAAACATCCACATTTTCGGCGGATTGCTCTGGCCCCATTATCTATTTCTGCAGCTGCAGCTTCGCCTTCATCATTGCTGAGATCAGGATTCTGATCAAACTCATCACCAGAATCGTCAGGGTCAGCGTCCGCTGCTGATCCTTGGCTGCGTTCAATATTGGCCCGGCCCAGATAGTAATTTTTATCAGGGTTAAAATGAACTCTAAAATACTCAGTCAATAATGGCAAAATAGATAAAAAGGAGGCGTTAATGATGGCACTCACAGCATAGGATTTTAAGGACTGGGGTTGTGGACCAACATCAACATCTAACAGAGGAGTTCGAAAGCTGGCAGTCACAGTCAAAACTCCATCTACAGTCTGTTCGTCAACTCTGCCATCGGATGAGTAGTGATCCCTGTTAAACGACCATACTCTAACCTGTTTTAGATTCAAAAGGTATCTCGGTAATGTTCCTTCTATAAAGACTCGGAGCATTTGAGAGAGCTGGAATGCTGTTAAAGGCAGTAAATCGGAAAATCTGTTATCTCCAGAATACACTGTACGGGGCAGTGTCAATATACACAAGACTGACACTAACCAGATAAATCGCTTCATGCTCTCGGGCCTTTCTTCTGGATAAAAATAATTTATATAACCAAAATCAAAAAAGTCAATAACTATATAGAACCTATGTTTGTAATTATCGAGATGGAAAACGAAGCGGCTAATGAAAGCATTAGTAGCATTTCGTAATCTACATCCATTGGTTTGGTAACACTCTAAGGTAGACTTTTTTGTCTTACTTGGTCAGACCATCTTTCAAACAACCCAGTGTCGTTTAAAAAAATCCAAGCATAACAGACCAACCTCGAAATATCGTATATATTCTCTCAATGTCTATATTCGTTTTTCCAGGATATAGACTGACAATTCACTGACACGAGCTTGTGTATTATGTTGTCTACAAAAGTATCTGCACTATCGCTTTTGTTTTTTGGCTGTTCTGCATTTTCCTCTGAACCCTCTTTCATGGGAGAATGGCAAGGACATCAAGATAAAACTGACTTTTTTTGTAATGTATTATTTACATATCAATCCAAACTTGAATATTCACAAGATCATTTTTTTTACGTACCTTTATCGGAGGGTATTATTGTTGAAAAATTTCGCTCGGGTGAATACGGGCAATATTCTTTGCAAATTTTTGATAAAGCTAACAATAAAGTAATTGATTACCAGTATTATAAATTATGGTTTTATATAGATGCCATTGATCGAAAAGATAAAATCAGCACACAAAAAATGCTGCTATTAACCGATTTAGATGACTCTAAAGAATTTGATAATAAAGACTTACCTACAAAGGTTTTGACAGCAGCTTACAATTTAAATATTCAGCCGTTAATTAATGAAACTTATTCTATTGGTATGATTGAGTATAAAAAGGGGAGTTATAAAAGCTGCACTGTAATGAAAAAAGATGACCCCTTTACTGTAATGAAAAAAGATGCCCCCTTTAAAGATGAGCTTTAGAATATAATTCCGAACTCAGGGACTGCGCCGAAAGCGCAGTCCTCTGAGATTCTTTGTCAGATTAAGTTTTATTAGTTGTTCTCGATACCACTTCCGCTAATTACCCCTAAACCATCAATTTTCTTTGCTGTTTTTTTACATGCAATAAAAGCAGGAATAGTGCTTTTCGGGTCATCTTTTATTGCTAATGACACCAAACGATGCAAACCATCCAGATGAACTAATCTTCCCTCAGCAAGTTTAGGATCGTCTATGATTTTTCCATAATCGTAACGAATATCGATGGGCTCTACTGTTAAAAAGATTGGCTTTTCAGCAGGGTCTTTTCCTAAATGATAATTTAGAGACCCTGAGCATAACGGATTATTATGCTTATCTTGTTCAGTCCAAACTTTATAACTATTTGCTGCATCTTTAGCTGTTAGACCACACTCTGGAAGAAGGGTTTTTCGCTCACCATCATGTGTGTGCCCTGGCAATAATACTTTCATCGCTGTTTCAAATGGAAGTTCTGCGAATAGCCAACCTCCATGATTTGGTAAAACAATTTCTCTGTGTGCTGTCTTGATATAGTTTTTGGCAATAAAGTTAGTATCACCATATTGTCCATGCTCTTTTTCAAAATTATCCAGTACTTCCTGAAAGCTGACAATTTTTGCCCCCCCAAACAAGGAATCTTTTGAATCCTTGGCTACTGAATATTCACTGATCGGTTTATTTTGAGTCAACCGAGTAGTGCTCGGGATTTGTTTTTCGGTGCTATCTTTCTGCTTCAAAAAACTCGAATTGCAATGACAATTCGTACTCATTCCAGATAAATTTATTGCATCCATAATCAATCTCCTTTTCATTTTACTATCAATAACTTAGATGCAAAATATTCTCATTTGTTCCATAAACAACTGACAAGATTGTTACTGCAATTGACGATGTTAATCTACCTGTTTTTTTAAAATATAAAGCCACCTTCAGAGGCTGCCCCGCAGCTGTAGCCTCATGGAGGGCTTATTATGCGTGACTGGAACAAAACTAATAAGAAAACAACCATTTATTAAGCCATCTAAGTATTTCAGAGTGAACACTGGAAGTGGTTGCAAGTTCTTCTTCTAAATAGATTAAGTCTTCCAGATCTCGGAGGTCAGTTTGACTTGAAACCACAAAGTCAAGCATTGGAACCAAAAGGTCGTGGGAGATTACATTTAAATATTCAATGAGACCATTTACGAAGGGAAATTGAACGATATGAAATAAATGAACATTTTTATAACCGTTCTTTATATAAATATCATGAATATCAGCCTTGCCTAAAATGCAAAGCATTGACAACGTTGAGAATAGAACAAAATTACGTAGCGACCGACTGCACATGAAAATTCTCTGTTACAACCAAAAATCAGGAATAACAATAGTCCAAATACATAGGAATGATTTTGCAGCGTATATCGTTTGATTCAAATTTGCAGTGGGTGTCACCAAAGACCTCACCTGAAAGCACTTTTTATGCTAAAACTGAGACTTGTTGTAGGTAAAGAGTATAATTAATTCTTATATGAAAACTTATTTAAAATGCATTTTAGCAATAATGATCATAGTAAATACCCTATATGTTCCCATAAGTTCAGCCATAGAAGTGTTTAAAAAGGAAGGGCGCTTATTAGTGCTGAGGGATGTGCCCATTAGTCATGTACTGACTCCACGAGTGATGATGGCCGCAATAGCATACAATTTACCGGTAACACTATCTGGTGCAGTATTGGGTAGCTTTTTTGGTGGTTTAGGAGCCTGTTTCCTTCAAGATGCTAATGTTCTTAATTCATTGCCCTCAGATAGTTTTGGTATTCATGCCACTGATTATGGAATATCTATTGTTGCTACATCATCTGAGATGTCAGCTGCCCTCAGCACTTTGGATAGTGGAATATCAATTGGTTGGACTCTGGGGGCAACTTTTGGAGCAGCGTTTGGTGCTTTTTCCATAGGTTTTATTTTTTCCAATATGATCCAGCGATATGGCTTAGATGAGGCAATATCGCGATTCACCCAGCCTTGGGCTCAAAATAGAAACACAGAATTTGATTAGAACATAAAGCCAGCTTATGAGCCGCCTTCAAAAGGAAAACCAGTTAGAAGGTTTTGATTTTACTTTTTTTATTTATTTTTTGCAGATGAAAAAAAGTTATTTTTGAAATATTCCTTTTCTTCTCTAGTCTTTTTTAACTCTTCTTCAAGGCTATTAATTTTTTTATCTTTCTCCTCCAATTCAAAAGATAGTAATTTTATTTTTTGATTCTTTTCTTTAAGTTCTTGAGTTAATGTCTTAACTTCTTTTTCCAAGCCTTCCAGGTATTTTTCCTTCTTTCCTCTTGACAATGCGGCTGCTACTCTATTTTTTATTTTTCTTTCTTCAATATATTTTTGTCTATCTTGTTCTGTTACTTTTCTTTTCTTAACTTTTGTCGTTTTTGCATCTATTTTCATTCCAAAACATTTAGAATCATCAGGATATTTAGACTCATCAGGGCGATCAACGATATAAGGCTCTTGTGCTCCATAGTAAGGAGAGGAAGAAGAGCTACAACTCGGTTTATCCACTATGTACTCCAAGACTTAAAAACAATAATTTTCAGATTCGGAATTTAGTTAGACAAATATCCTGACTTTATTCGACTTTCCACATAGAATTCATCTGCGTAACTCCGGTTTAATGAATAGTTAGATGGCTGTATTCCAGATTCGTTCCTTTTCTAACAAAATAGTTAGGAACATAGACCATTTTTAGAGCCTAATCAGATTTCAATTGAGCGATCAGCATAAGTATTCAACCATACGAAATCATATTTTCTGACTTATTGTTCAGGCACTCTGACTGCGTTGCAACTCTGGTCACATAGCTTGCTATGTTCCCGTCGTTGCGCCTTGCAGAGCACCTGCCCAATAAGCCGGAAATATTCGATTCCATATGGCTGAGTACTTACAATCTTCCTGCTGATAATCATCAGTTTTGTTGTCCGTCTCAGCGACAATACACATAAGGACAGATACTTATCAAGTGGTGGGAACCCCAATGTCAGGGATAATGTTGATTGAAACACATAACCTGCAATCATTGCTTCTGTACTTTTTATTAATCCTGAACTTTGCCTGTTGAAGCCTTGGTGACAATACTGATGCAGCTTTTAAACTGAAATAAAGTACCAGATCAAATACCCACAGCAATCGGATACAAACGCCCATCGCTACACCTACGACTGTTATTTGAGCAGCTCGTAACTTACGGACGTAATCTGCTAAGAGCTACTCAGAAATGGTTTTGATCGGACAAAATGCTGACATAGGTATTAGCGGTCACTCACCACTGGCAAAAGAGAAAAAACTCGCTTACATCGTAAGCCAACGTCAAACTCAGGGGCACTGCGAGAGCAAAAAACTCTGGTTTTTTTTGTTATTCACAACTATTGAAGTAACAAAACTTAAAATAACCCTTATGTGAAAATTCAAGTGCTAATATATGCAAATACTAATCACAGAGCCTCATTTTTATGGATACTATTGTAAAGCTAAAGTACATTGAATGTGTTGTTTTTTTCATGCTTCTTTATTCTGTTAAAGTTCTCGCTATAGACTGCCCTCATTGTTGCTACCCAATGAGTTTTACAATGGGACGATATGGATGCACATACCCATTCTGCCCCCTGTTCGTTCAGAATAGAATGGCTTCTCCTATGGGAAATCTAGAACTCAATATTGAAACACGCGATTTTAGTTTTTCTTGTAAAGGGGCAGGCTTACCAGCTCTGAATTCTTTGCGAGTCATTCCATTTCTGGCCCACCAAACATCTGTTCAAACGCAGATGCCAACAATCCCCCAAATCACGCCTATCCCGCAAATGCCATCAATCCAGCAAATGCCAACAATCTCGCAAATGCCAGCAATCCCGCAAATGCCAGCAATCCCGCAAATGCCAGCAATCCCGCAAACGCCAACAATCCCGCAAATCCTTCCAATCCAACAAGCCCCACCAACCCCGCAAGTTCAGGAAGCCCCGCAAACTCAACAAATGGCTTTAGCCTCTACTACTTCAAATCCACCCCCTGATGAGACTACCCGATACAGCGGGTCCGGTCAGCTTATGACAACAGACCATTTGCAAACGCCAATCGTTAAACTAAGAAATACACTTGAAGTACTGCTAAAAGATTTTGGAGTGAACCAGCGAAAACATACTGAGCTAAATTTCATCAGTGATTCCAGTTATTTTTTATTAAGGCGTTTTGCTCTGACTTGGGCCAATCTTTCCAGAAACAGGCAACTTACTAATAATCAGAGATTGGCCAAACTCTGTGAAGAGCTCGGTTTTTGTGGTATTTGGCCTCCGGATATTACATCAGAACAACCCGTTTTTGATAACTCTTTAGATACTTTGATGAATGCAGTCTTACAAAACAATCAAGTATTTATTGCATTTTATACAGAAGACAACCCATTTATTATGTTGCACATAAACATTTTGCAGAATACATTCGCTGCCTTGCCAGTCGTACAAATTCATGGAATTGACCAGGAAAGAGGCTTTGACACGAACTTGTCTCTTGATTCTCTAAGGCAGTTCCTATTTTATCTACTTCATGCCGGTAACGAAGAACTCCGTCACGTTTCCATTTTAATCTTTAAAATAGTGAACCGTTCGCGTGAACCTAACATGGATAAATTACAAATTACCGAAAACTAATATGGAAAAAAGTATAACATCAAATTATGGGGCAGCTTTCTCTTCACATGAGTACCTGTAGATTGAGAACCTTGAAAATTCATCGGATGAATAACGATCTTTGTATTTTATAAGCAGAGGAGTCATTTTCTTTAACAACTTCATATCGGACTGCTGTCAGATATCAAGGTTCTGTTATTCCAGGTATATGAATCAAAACGGAGGGGTAGGGTCAGCTGGAAGGCTCTGTTATCCGCTCCTCCCGATGACATTAGCATTAATCTCAAGAATGTTAAACTTCATAACAAAATATTAAACAACGAACTCATATTAAATGGTCAGAGTCGAGGTTCACTGTTTCCCCCAAGCAGCAAATAATCAGCTGCTGGCAGCCTAATCACTTGCTAGACGTTATCAACGAGGGGAGTAAATATAGGTAGTACAAAAATGACGTGAACCAAAATCATTTCTCTTCGAAACATCTTCTTTTATAAAGTCTAATGGAATTTTACTTTCATCGAGGTTAGAGCTTGGCAGTCGTAATTTACCATTTGCAACCAAACATGACCTTACTGCTGAAAAATATTCATCAGAGTATTTCATAAATAAAAACAAAGGCCCTTCATCAACAATTTCTTTATATTTATTGAGACTACTAAGATATTCAGTTGCTCTTTTATCTCCCCATTGTAACAAAACATCTGGTTTAATACGTGCCCTTATATCTAAAGTATCTACACCGTAATGATTATAATGATCATTCTTATGACCACAGCCAAGCATTAAAGTAGAATGTTTATCTGGATTCAGTCCATTTAGAATTACAACACCATACTTTTCAAAGGTGCTATTAAGTTCTTCATGGCAAACTAATGTCATTGTATCTAGTCTTTTTCCATCAGAATGAAGCATAATAAAAAGATCTAATTCATCATAAGATTCTAGTGAGTTCTGAGACTTTATCCTATGAGCTTTATCTCTGGCTGTTACTGTATTGCCTCCTGATGAATATGTATACAAAGGATTATCTGTATTATTCATTGCCATGAAAATCAGATTTGCAACTTTCAACATTAACTCCTGATCATCTTCATTGCCTATAACTACTCCTCTTTCTGATAGATTTTCTGGTGTAATACAAAGAGTTTTATTTTTTCTCTAGCAAGTGAAAATATTTCGTTAATCTTCCTGTCTTTCAGTGCTAATCCATAATCTGGTTCAGCCTTTTTATCAGGAATTACTTTTTCCTTGGGCTTCTCATCACACCCGTTTTTCAGTTTTTTATCAGATAGAGATTCATCTATTGTATTAATTGAAGATCGTTTTTTTCCTGAAATATCCATGTTTACCTTGTGTATTAATTTGACTGCGCCTGAGTATCCTGTAGAGAAGGTAATTGCAAAGAAAATATCCCCTTCCAGGTTCATACTGATACTTTATTGAGAGCGACCTCAGGTATTTTCCTTTCACAAAAACCTGAAACACCACCATCTATTAAAATTCGAATCATTTATATCTTAACAGTATCATTTTTCATCTTTCTGTCCAGTTGTTCATCACTAGACAGATAAATCTTCTTGAGTTAACGGTTAACCGATCAATGACTCGACTTTAGTTCCTACGTCGTTCTAACTCGCAAATCCATTTACTCGTAGTGCCCCTGAGATTAACAGGAAGTAAATTGCCCCGGATAACCGTCTTTGTATGGTTACTTGCATTGATGATCTGCCTTGAACTGGTGGTTATTTTCATAATCACAGACACATGTATCGTAATTAAAGCTACCATCTGTATCCAGACAATTATATACTTCGTCTTCAGAGAAAAAGTATGGTGCAACTATTGAAATCAAAACACCCAGGATCAAAGCCAGTGCCAAGACACCGAACATGATTTTGAATACTAACCTGAAGTGGCGGTTCATATTGATTGCTCTCGTTTCCTATGGCACATAACTTCTTGCTTAACGAGCTTATCTCGTTCACTTGCCTGTTATGCGGCGGTTACCCAGGAACCCTGGACAGAATGATCTTTAAGGCTTCTTTGATTTCCGCATTGTCAGCTTTCAACACTAAGTACTCAACCATACGAAATCATATTTTCTGACTTATTGTTCAGGCACTCTGACTGCGTTGCAATTCTGGTCACATAGCTTGCTATGTTCCCGTCGTCGCGTCTTGCAGAGCACCTGCCAAATAAGCCAGAAATATTCGATTCCGTATGGCTGAGTACTTACACTGTCTGCTTTCAGTGCAGCAATCTCTCTTTCTTGACAGTCAAAACGTTTCTCTTGCTGATCGAACCTTTGGTGTATTTCACCACGAGTTTTACTGGCGAAGCTGACAATACCCGTGGGTGTCTCGAATATAGTTAGCAGATGGCAACCTTCTTTGATCGTTGTCCTGACAGACTCAGCCCTGAGGATTTAAAAACCTGTTTTGCCGCCCTGGTGGAAAGCCATTGGAGCACGGTCAAAACCGATCGTAATGGCCTGCAGTTTTTCTGGAAACATGTTCTGGGCAAACACTGGGACTTTGTTGAAATCATCAAACCACCGACCGTCAAGCGACTGCCTGTTATCCTGACGCCTGCAGAGGTAGAACGACTGCTCAATACTGCACGGAAACTTCGCTATTACACCATTCTGTTGACACAGGAGAAGACTTCCCAGATCCGACATATCCAAGACTTCCGTAATGCAGTGGTCTAGAGACACTCATCCTGAATAAATAGCGTTCAGAAAAAACGTTTTGATTCAAGGTCCGCCAGAAAAGTAAACTTCAGTAGACCTTCCTTTCCAGAATTCAACCCGGGCTTGTGCAACAACAGGATAAGATTGCGGCTGAGCGCAATCTATCCTTATTCGTTATGTGCGTGGCCGATTAATGCCTTTGAGAGGAAGGCTGAATTGTTACGCTAAGAAGATACAGAGTATCTTTGCTGAAGTCTTGCTCATTGGGCCATTCTATAGAACCAAATGAAACTCTTACCTGCTTAAAGTAATTAATATCTTTAAGTTCTACAAAAATACCTTTTTCCAAGTATGGAGAAACGTCAAACTCTTTGACTTCATCATTCTCAAACTCAATATGGAGTTTGTAATTCTCTAAAGCTTGTACTGATTTCACCGCAGGATTCATATTTACACCTATTTTAAGGGATCAATTTTGAATACTGAGTCTCCATTTATTGCTAAATCCCAGTTAGCCATGAGACTTTCTTTATGAATTTCTATCCAGGCATCAACAAGTTTTTGCTTGTTCTTAGGGAGATTTCCTTCAAGTATTTTGCCTGTAGGAATTTCGATAATTGCCTCAAAATTCTGATAAAAAACATGAATGTGAGGCATATTGTGTTTCTGATTATCGAAGTAATACATTCGAACAATCAGACCATAAAACATTGATATAGTAGGCATTTATTAATCCTGAGTTCAATAGCTCAACTGATTATAACCCACTGAAATATTTTGATCAGCTATAGGTTTACCAGAAGCACATAACGCTAAAATCAGGGGCTGTGCCGCTGGCGCCGATGGATGCTCTTGTTGAACCAAGCCGCTAACGCGGCAAAAAAATACCGTTCATCCCAGCCACCCCAACATTGCCAATACTTCCTGATATCCGCACCACTCCGGCGGGGCTTATATAAGGAAGCAACATGGAACGTTCTGAGCAAATCCGGTTTGACAAACTGTATCAAAAACACATCACCACCCTGAAGCTTCAGGGCAAAAGAAAGTCAACCATTGATCTATACAGCAGGCCAATTCGGCGGCTGGCAACCTTCTTTGATCGTTGTCCTGACAGACTCAGCCCTGAGGATTTAAAAACCTGTTTTGCCGCCCTGGTGGAAAGCCATTGGAGCACGGTCAAAACCGATCGTAATGGCCTGCAGTTTTTCTGGAAACATGTTCTGGGCAAACACTGGGACTTTGTTGAAATCATCAAACCACCGACCGTCAAGCGACTGCCTGTTATCCTGACGCCTGCAGAGGTAGAACGACTGCTCAACACTGCACGGAAACTGCCCGATTACACCATTCTGTTGACACAGGAGAAGACTTCCCAGATCCAACATATCCAAGACTACAGTAATGCAGTGGTCTGGAGACACTCATCCTGAATAAATAGCATTCAGAAAAAACGTTTTGATTCAAGGTCCGCCAGAAAAGTAAACTTCAGTAGACCTTCCTTACCAGAATTCAACCCGGGCTTGTGCAACAACAGGATAAGATTGCGGCTGGGCACAATCTATCCTTATTCGTTATCTGCGTTAACCAGTTAGGAAGTACTTTGCTTTAGAATCGCTTCTTTTCCAACATGCTTGCTTGTCGTTCATTGTTCTTTGTGAAGATTACCGTTTTTTTATTACTCTCTATTCAGCAAGGTAGTCTATTAGACACCCGATGTTGTAGCCAATTGTTCCAAGAGTTACAGGAGTGTAGAGAAAACCAATATTTATTCCTCTATGTTGTTCATCGAGCCCGTCTGTAGCAAGATAACAGTGACAAAATATGCCAGTATAGAGTCCCCAAATTGATAGGGTTTTCGCCCAACTTATTGTCTGCTCCTCATCTTGAAACTGTACAGCGAAACTGTCTGTAGCAGTCGATAAGCTGGCAAGTAAAGCAAATACCCGAGCGGTTTTCATAAGCTTATCTACTACGAATTGAACTCTGAGTTTAGGCATAAGATAAACGAAGCTATCACTTCATGCCAATACTTACACTCTGAGTACGTGAATACTACCAGCAGATCCCGCTACTTATACGATCTAGCGTGTAAGTTGGCATGGAAAAAATATTCCCCTTTAGTACCAGAGCTTGTAAAGGTATATAACTGATTACATAAATTCATAGCTAAAAATGTTTGCGAGAGTATAAAAAAAGCAGAACTAAATCCCTTGGCACCCCTGACTTCCACTGTCGTTTACTTGTTCAAGATATAAACATGATCGATGCTGTTCGCAAACTTCGCCTTTGAAATTCGTTTAATATAATACTTAAAGGAATATTCAGTTCACTGTCTGCCTAAGCCTACACAGTTAGTAAAAATTAACATTTACACGTCTCAAGGCGTGTAAAGTGTTAGAGCTGTGGAATACTACAACCACTTCAACATTATTTCAGGAGTAGCGAATATGGGCGCAATCTGTCCTTATTCGTTATGCGGCGGTTATTCTAAACGAGAATTACTTTATAACTAATATGGCAGCTATTTAAGTATGAACTATATTAAAACCTACTTCTTGTTATGGCGTTTTCAAAACGAAATGAAATATTTTAGGCTTTGCATATTAACCTTACTGCTTTTTATTGTACTAAAACCTGAAGCAGCATTTGAAAGAATAATCATTAAATCTGACAAAATACCAGTACTTGAAATCACAGCCAAATATAATCATCAAGCATCTAGGACTAGAAATATAGTCCCCGATAAAATTATTGTCAGATCATTACTATCAGATACAGTAAGGGGCAGGCTGGGGACACATTCCTTCTTTACAGCTCTAGAGAATTTTTCGCGTTCTTTGTACAGGACAGGAATTATGAGTATGACTGCTGAACGCGAATATTCTAAGAATTTTACTTTATCATTCGCTAACGCACCTAGTTTATTGTTAAGAACGCCAGCTATTGACATGATGGATTGGCAAGTGGTTTTTTCTCATCTAAATCAAGACAACCTGCTTTATCAATCTGGCTGTCAAATCCCAGGAGTTCATCCACTTATATTATTTTTCTCGAGTGATTTTTTGAATTATCTTGATCAGAATATTTTGACAGGGCTCGCAGGCAGCCAAGCAATACAAATTCCTTTATTACAATTAACTGCTAATACTGAGAACTATTTAACAGATGATTTGGTATTTACAGAATCTGCTAATGAAACAGACTTGATTATTAATATATACCCACAAGGCGAGAATCAAGTGTCTCCTCCAGAAGGGTATACAATGAAACGATTTTTTGAGGGCAGCTTAAAACATTACCAATAGCCGCTAACGCGGCAAAAAAATACCGTTCATCCCAGCCACCCCAACATTGCCAATACTTCCTGATATCCGTACCACTCCGGCGCGGCTTATATAAGGAAGCAACATGGAACGTTCTGAGCAAATCCGGTTTGACAAACTGTATCAAAAACACATCACCACCCTGAAACTTCAGGGCAAAAGAAAATCAACCATTGATCTATACAGCAGGCCAATTGGGCGGCTGGAAACCTTCTTTGATCGTTGTCCTGACAGACTCAGCCCTGAGGATTTAAAAACCTATTTTGCCGCCCTGGTGGAAAGCCACTCCTGGAGCACAGTCAAAAACGATCGTAATGGCCTGCAGTTTTTCTGGAAACATGTTCTGGGCATGCGCCGCAGGCGCAGTCCCCTGGAAATTTTTGTTATGCCTATACTTCGATATATTTTCGAAGGTTGAAAGTTGGTATGAAGACACAGCTAAAAATTTATTTATTCAGTATTCTGATAACTATAAATTCTATTAACGTCTCTGCTAACAATGAATTTTACGATATTGGAGTGATTGAGAACTTCACATCAAAACTAACTGATTATAAGCAGTACGTAGGTCTTGCTTTCGCCTGCTTATTTTTGCCCACTTTAATAAATCGAAGTGATAGTTATTACAACACAATTACAACAGCAAATGCTTTATTAGCCGCCCTCGGTGGATCTATTGGATATTTAGCAGGTGTTACAGTAGCAAATTCACCTGAGTTAATTAGAAATGCAACAATTCTTATAGGAGAAAATATTAATTACATTGTAAAAATGAGTTCGCTTTCAATCGAAATTTCAGATGTACTTTTAATGATAGAAAAAGATCTAAAAATGATTTTAAATCTAACTCTTTCTGCTTCGGCTCTGGGGTTAGCAATAGCTACGATTTTGCTTAGCGAGCTAGATCAGCTGATCTACATCCTCACGTCGAGACATGCTTATTTGTTTTTGTGATTTGAGGCATAACGCCGCAATTACACCATTCTGTTGACACTTTACAGCATGGGCTTAAGGCTGGCCGAAGGCCTGAACCTGACCATTGCCGACATTGATTCCGAACTCATGCTCGGGCACATGTGCCCAAAAACCACCGCTATCTATACCCAATTAACAGAAACCGCCTAACTTAATACCAGGAAAGTGATGAATCATCTGATCAATGAACTCAAGCTGAAAGGAGATGATCAATGAAGCTTTCCCATATAGCAGCGCAATACGGTGATCGGTTTCTGGAAAAATACAGTCAATGTCTTTTACCTGGCCATATCAAAGCACTGCAAGCGATACAGCACTGTCGAACGTCGGCAGCCGGTATGACCTTGCTGGAATGCAACGGCTGCGGGACACGGGATCAAAAGCCCATGTCCTGCGGGCATCGCCACTGCAACCGCTGCCAGAACACCGATACCAGCGAGTGGCTGCAGCGGCAAAGACAGAAACTACTGCCCGTTGAATACTTTATGGTGACCTTCACCTTGCCAGCGCAACTTCGAAACCTGGCGTGGCAACATCAACGACAGGTGTACGATTTACTGTTCAGAACGGCAGCTGACACCCTGAAAGAATTTGGCAGCAATTCCAAAAAACTGGATGCAGACCTGGGAATGACCGGCGTTCTGCACACTCATAGCCGACGGCTGGATTACCATCCCCATATACACTTTGTCGTGCCAGGTGGCGGCATCAATACCCGACGAAAAGAGTGGCGCAAACTCACAGGCAACTATCTGTTCAATGGCAAGAACCTGGCCATGGTCTTTCGAGCCAAACTCCTTCGCGCCCTGGACGAACAGGGACTACTATCTCCGAGCCTGAAAACAAGGCTGCCCAATGAGTGGGTCGTCAATTGCAAACGGGTAGGCAAAGGATTACCAGCACTTGAATATCTATCCCGTTATCTGTACCGAGGCGTGATCAGTGACAACAACATCCTGACCAGCAAACGAGGAAAGGTGACCTTTTCTTACCTCAACAGTGAAACAGGCAAAAAGGAGAAGCGAACCCTGCCAGGAGAAGACTTCCTGTGGCTGGTACTGAAACATGTATTACCCAGGCGACTTCGACGATCGCGGGATTACGGATTTTTACACAGCAACGCAAAAAAACAATTATCACTGGTGCAACTGGTTTTAAATGTGATGGTGAAAGCAGTCGAACCCGTCATCCGCCCGAAATTCACATGCAGGCGTTGCGGTGAGTCTATGAAACACATTGCGTTCAGTTTCCTGAAACCGACCTGAGCTATTGTCACATCAACAAACACCGCCATTCACAAGCAAGGAGAAAATGTAAGCTCAGCCAGACAGATCCGACATATCCAAGACTACCGTAATGCAGTGGTCTGGAGACACTCATCCTGAATAAATAGCGTTCAGAAAAAACGTTTTGATTCAAGGTCCGCCAGATAAGTAAACTTCAATAGACCTTTCTTACCAGAATTCAACCTGGGCTTGTGCAACAACAGGATAAGATTGCGGCTGGGCGCAATCTATCCTTATTCGTTAGGTGTGCATGCTCAATTGCCAGTAACCAACATCTTGCCACTGGTTGAATTTAAAACCTACTTTTTCAAAGTGTGCGACTTTCTTCATACCCATTTTTTCGTGTAGAGACACACTTGATGGGTTTGGCAAAGTTATGCCACCGATTGCAGATTTTACATTTCTATTTTTCAATTCAGATAATAAAGCGTTGTATAGCTTTGAACCCAAACCTTTACCACAGCTTTCTTGAGAAAGGTAAACCGTCGTTTCAACCGAAAACCGATATGCGCTTCTATCTTTCCACTTTGTAGCATAGGCATAACCAACTACCGATGAGTTTTCTATTGCTACAAGCCACGGTAAACCTAAGCTTTGAACACTTTGAATTCTGCTTTTAAATTCTGAAGCTGAAACAGCTTGCTCTTCAAAAGTTATTACTGTGTTCTCAACGTAGTAGTTATAAATTTCAGCAATAGCTCTTGCATCGGAAATTAATACATCTCTTATCATAATTTTCACTGTATATGCTGAAGGTTTGAGCACACCTAACGCCAAAATCAGGTGCGCCGTAGGCGTCACCTGGATTTTTTTGTGTACGCCCGACATGGGCATGAACTTATGGGGTGAAAGTCCCCTATGGGTAAACCAGCATCGGATCTTGCGCCCAATAAGCCAACCGATGATAACCATTAGCCGACGGCAAGTGCAATTCCGCGAGGAATTGTGCGGAGGAAGCCTGAGCGCAAAAGTGCGAGCCGACGGACAGAAACTGCATACAAGGCCGAGTCTTGTGGGCGAGTGAGCACAAGATCACAAAGCCCTCTGGTTTGAGAGATACGGTAAATGCAGCGGTTGTGTACTGACAGTCCATGCTCTTATTCGGGGAGGTCTGCCCAACCGGCGACCGTGAATAATATCCAGTTTGACCACTGGTTCAACAGGTCTGGCATTCTGGCTTCATCAACCGGAATGAGCGAACTCGATGAAACACGGTAGCGCATTCAGGAGTAATCCTGTCTGTGTTTTGGGTAGAAGTCAGCAGACGTCATAGTAGCTGTTCGACAGAAGTCATTAACTGACCGGAAGTCGTCAGCGAAGGACTGAACACCGAAGACAAAGAGGAGACTGATTCCCTCGGAGCAGTGCAGCCGAACGGCGAAACACTGTATCTGGCGACAGAATCTTTAACCAGCTTTGAACCACAATCTACTAAGTTATGCACTGGAACCTGCCAACTTACTGAAGGCATGGAAACAGGTCAGAAGCAACAAGGGCGCTCCCGGCATTGATGGAGTCACCATTGAGGCCTACCCTGACTTTGCTAAACAGCATTGGCCTTCAGTGCGCCAAGCCTTACTGGATGGAACATATAAACCGTCTCCGGTGCTTCGGGCTGTCATTGAGAAACCCGATGGAGGAGAAAGGTTGCTTGGAATTCCTACCGTTCAGGATAGGGTCATACAACAGGCCATAGTGCAGGTGTTAACCCCTATCTTTGATCCCGGATTTTCAAACAGCAGCTTTGGTTACAGACCGGGAAGATCTGCACAAGATGCCGTGCAACAGGTTAAACGCTATATCAAACAGGGGCTGCATCAGGCAGTTGACGTTGATCTGAGTAAATTCTTTGATACCGTCAGCCATGATGTCCTTATGTCGAGAGTCTCTCGTAAGATTAACGACAAGTGTCTATTAAAACTGATAGGCCGCTACCTTCGTGCTGGCGTCATGATTGATGGGCAATGCTACCCGACTCGGGTAGGTGTGCCACAAGGCGGCCCTCTTTCGCCGCTACTGTCAAATGTACTTCTCGACGATCTGGACAAGGAACTGGAATACCGGGGTCATTGCTTCGCACGTTACTGTGATGATTTTGTGATACTCGTTGGCAGTCAACGATCAGGGGAGCGAGTGATGGATAGCATTACCCGTTACCTTGAACGAAGGCTGAAATTAACGGTAAATCCGACCAAAAGCGAGGTGGTGAAAGCCACCAAAGCAGAGTTCCTGAGTTTCATCTTTACAGGTAAGAAAATCCGGTGGACAGAGAAGAGCCTGCGCTGCTTCAGGCGGCAAGTCCTTAAACTCACCAGCCGCAGCTGGGGTGTATCAATGGGCTACCGTTTGCGAAAGCTTACCGAATATATCAGGGGCTGGATGGGTTATTTCAGAATAACCGAATATTACCGTCCTATACCGCTACTGGACCAATGGATACGTCGGCGTATCCGCTGCTGTTTTATCAAGCAGTGGCGTAAACCGAAAACCCGCTATCGAAATTTGGTCAGGTTGGGCGTTGATCACATCAAAGCCGCCGGGATCGCAATCAGTAGCAAAGGGTATTACCGGTTAAGCAAAACCTTTGCAACACAGCAGGCACTCAACGACAGTTACCTCGCAAAACTTGGGCTTGTTTCGCTGAAAGACTTATGGATTAGGTTTCACTATCCTAGGTGAACCGCCCGGTGCGGACCCGCATGCCGGGTGGTGTGGGGAGAGCTGGAGAAAGACCAGCTCTTACCCGATTACATTTCGATTACTCGGGACTCCCAAGTTCCATTGTTTTGCTGTGAGATGATAATAGAGTCTTTGTCTTCACTGGCAGCTGATAAACGACCATTTTTATCCCATGCTGCACTTTTACCTATCGGTTGCCAGCCACCTGTAGGTTTGTTGTGATTTGCCATGACAACCAACATATCGTGCTCAATTGCATAGGATTGAAGTTTTTCAGTATCTAACGCATACCCACCGTCAGTTATAAGAACACCAGCTGCATAAACTGTTGCCCGATCTTTTGCATAAACTTGAGCATGTAAAGGGTTGTTTGTGTCAGCACAGATAGCAAGCGCCACTCTATGGTTATCTATCTCAAGTACTCTTGGTTCTTTGCCTACTGAGAAGAATCTTTCCTCACCAGGGTGAAGATTCATCTTAGAGTAGGTTGAAACAGCTCCATCAGGGCTAAAGATGATTGAACCAATATGAATCTCACTGCCAAATTTCACTGGCGCTCCAACCACAATCCAAATGTTATTCTTTGATGCGGTTGATACAAACGTATGAAGCCTATCGTCATCGATCACAAATGCTAGATCAGAAGCTAATTCTGGCTCATAACCTGTTAAAGAAAGTTCTGGGAAAATAACTATCGAAGCTTGATGCTCAATTGCAACATCTATTGCTTTGAGATGACTTTCGATGTTTTTATTGGCATCTCCATTAACAGAAGGAATTTGTGCTACTGCAACTTTGAAGTTATGCATAATGTTCCTTTAGAAATGTAACCCAAAGCTGACGGGCTGCGTAGCAGTCCCAGCCGAGCGTGTTGTTATGTTGCCGATTTGCACAGGGTTGAGACATGGAAAAAGAAAACGATGCATACTCTGGTCAGCTTGAACACCTATTCTGGTTCATTTGAACACCCTGGATCTCCTACGCATCACCCAGTCTGATTTTTAGTCCAAGTGTTCAAGTGTTTCCAGTTTTCCCAGCTTCTTGCGCATGGATTCCCCTTTCAGCGTAATCCTGTGGGCGTTGTGCATCAGGCGATCCAGAATGGCGTCTGCCAGAGTCTCATCACCGATGCTGCCATGCCATTGCCGGGTCGGTAGCTGGCTGGTAACCAACGTTGAACTTTGTTCGTGACGGTCATCCATCACTTCCAGTAAATCGTTGCGTTGCTGCTGGGTCAGAGGTTCCAGCCCCCAGTCATCCAGTATCAACAAATCCACCTTCGCCAGTTGCTTGAGTTGCCTGCTGTAGCTGCCATCACCATGGGCAAGGCTCAGCTCTTCCAGTAAGCGCGAGAGTCGGTAATAGCGGACACTGTAACCCTGTATGCAGGCCCGGTGTCCCAGTGCACAAGCCAGGTAACTTTTACCACTGCCACAAGGTCCGGTAATCAGCAGGTTCCTGTGCCTGTTTAACCAGTCCTCGCTGGACAGTGTGGCTATTTGGACTTTCTTCAACCCCCGGGGATGTTCGTAGTCAATGTCGTCTACCCGTGCAGCCAGTTTAAACCTGGCCGCCCTCAGTAACCGGGCAAGACGTTTGTTATTGCGCTCGGTCTCTTCCTGTTCTGTCAGGAGGGCCAGCCGCTCCACAAAGCTCAGGCTGTCGTAGGTGCCGGGCTGCTCCAGTTGCTGAGCCAGGGCATCGGCCATGCCTGTCAGGCGCAGTGACCGCAGACGGGTCAGAGTTTGATTCATCATGATACGTCTCCAGTTACTGATAGCTGGCTGCACCACGAACATTTTCGTGGCTGTCATGAAGAGGTAGTGTCGTTTGTTTCACCTCAGGTTGAAGAGCCTGTTTGTCTTTACCTGATTGCAGGATCGCCCGGATATTCTTGAGTCGGTAACCTTTGATTTTCCGGGCATGGGCGCAAGCATTGTTTAACCGGTCAGCTCCGTAATCCCGTTTGAGGTTCAATAACCCCAGGCAAGACTGATAAGCCTGCTCCGGATGCTCACGACTGTTCAACAGATACTGAGTTATCCAGTGAACATCGGGGCCCAGCTGTTTTGCCCACTCCAGCAGTCGTTCCGGTGTCCACTCCTGGTGCTTGCTATGTCGTTCAGGCATATGGGCTGATTGAGTGGTAAAACCGGTTGTGAACTTGCGGGGGTGACAGGCCACAACTTCACCTTTGCAGAAGACAGTGACCGTATGTTCTGTTGCCTGAACTTCAACCTCTTTCTTGACCAGCTGATGAGGCACTGAGTAGTAATGGCCTTTACAGTGAATGTGATAGTCAATGTTCACCTTGGCTTTGCTGAACTCAGCGTACTCAAAGGCCTGTTTGGGCAAAGGTCGCAAAGCGGGTTCGTCCAGTTGCTCAAAGGTACTTCGTCGTGTACCTGGCAGTTTTTGAAAGGGCTTAAGGTTGAGTTCAGTCAACAGCTCCCGTATACGACTGTTCAGTTCTGCCAGGGTAAAGAAGGTCTCATGACGAAGTCTGGCCAGTATCCAGCGTTCAACCAACTGCACACCCACTTCGGCTTTCGCCTTGTCTTTGGGCTTGTAGGGCCGAGCTGGAATGACCGCCACCTGGTAGTGGTTGGCCAGGTGTTGGTAGGCCGGGTTCAGGTCCGGTTCATAACGGCAAGCCTTACTGACACCGCTCCTGAGGTTGTCTGGTACCACGACAGCTGGAATACCTCCAAAGAACTCAAAGGCCCGAACATGAGAACCCAGCCAGTCTTCGGACTTCTGGGACAGGGTGGCTTCTGCGTAGGTGTAGTTAGAGGCTCCCATCACCGCTACGAAAATCTGGGCGTTATGGGCGATCTCACCGGTCTTTGGATTAACGACAGGGACCGTAAGACCGGCGTAGTCTACAAACAGTTTTTCACCCGCCTTGTGATGCTGTCGCATGGAACGTTTCTGGCAGCCCAGCCACTGGTTGTAGCGGTGACAGAACTGCGAGTAGCTGTAGGCATTGAGAGTGCTCTCCTGGCAGTACTCCTCCCAGAGTGTTTGCTTGGTCACCTCCTTGCGCTTGAGTGACTGGTGTATAACGCCCCAGTCCGGGTCGACCAGCCCCTGGCGGCTCGACAGTGGGGCCTCAGGGAACAATGTTTGCACCAGGGTAGCCTCAGAGCAATCGGAGGACAGAGGCCAGCTCAGTGGGGACCGCTCAAAGGCCTGAACGTAGTTGGACACAGTGCCAACACTGACCCGCGTGCTGCGAGCTATTTGCCGGATGCTGACGGAGTTTTTCAAGATAGTTGTCCCGAAAACTGAATTTTAGGCTGCCTTTTTCTCGTTAATTCTTGCTTCAGACAACCGCTCAGGATTCAGTGCAACCGCACCTACAGGCTCCCAGTTCCTGATAACTCCTGACCAGCGCGTTGGATTAGCTTCTCGCGCTTTGGTATACACCTGTTTCCGGTGATTCAGGATTTCCTGATCTCTTTTCTCATGGCGTTGCGCTGGTGTCACAAAACGGATTGAGCTATGACGGTGTTCATTGTTATAAAACCGCTCAAACTTCAGCATCCACTGTCGACTGTGTTCTAACGTCAGAAAACCTTGAGATGGCCACTGAGGTCAGTACTTCACCGTTTTAAAGATCGATTCTGCAAATGCGTTATCATTACTCACCCTTGGGCGACTATGAGAGGGAATAATGCCCAATTCCTCAAGCTTGGCCTTAAAGGTACTCGACGTCATTGGAGCCCCATTGTCTGAGTGCAGTACAAGCGGTGTTTTAGTGCATTTTTCAGCCACCATTGTCCGGTTAATCAGTTCACTGGCTAACTCACCAGACTCATGGCTATGAATCTCCCAACCAACAATCTTACGACTGTAAACGTCCAGTATCAGGTAGAGGTACCAGAACTGGCCGCGTACCCTGGAC
Organism: Endozoicomonas sp. ALD068; assembly: GCF_049310145.1. NCBI lineage: Bacteria > Pseudomonadati > Pseudomonadota > Gammaproteobacteria > Oceanospirillales > Endozoicomonadaceae > Endozoicomonas > Endozoicomonas sp. ALD068. The sequence continues at coordinate 1,191,286 of NZ_JBLYNU010000004.1, read as the reverse complement.
GGTATGTAACTGATGTCCCAACACCAGACCTGGTTAGGGCCGGTGGCAACATAGGTTGTCGGCTTGTTGCTTTTCGATCGCTTTCTTGAACGACCGCGGTGGTGCAACTGACCATGCTTTTTCAAAACACGGTAAAAGCTAGATTCAGAAGCAACGTATACTCCCTTGTCTACAAGGGCTGGTACGATCTGCGATGGTGGCAGGCTCGCATACTCATCTTCATTACTGATAGACAGAATACGTTGCTCCTCTTCCTCTGTCAGTTTGTTAGAGGGTACCGGGCGCAAGGCATCCGGGCGTTTGTCCGTTAACACTGCACCATTGTCATCGCGCCAGCGATTCAGTGTTTTCAGGGATATTTCCAATTCTTCAGCAGCCTTCCAGCGAGAAGCGCCGTTTGCTATAGCCTCATCAAACCATGTCAGCAGTTGGCGGCGCTTATCGGCAGGTGTCAGTTGTCCTCGCTGTCTATCCCGTAGAAGGCATCGAGCTTTTTTGATAGCACCAGCAGGGCTGCAGCTTCTGCCAACGCCTTGTCTTTACGGCGAAGCTCTTTTTCAAGGCTCTGATTGCGCTTACGCTCTTGTTTTAATTGCTTGCTTTCCTGGTCTGCACGCTGAGAAGCCTGATCAGCACCTGAAATACAAGCGTGCTTCCACTCCTTGACTTGTTGAGGATAAAGCCCTTTTTTACGGCAGTATTCACTTAACTCTGTTTCTGACAAAGCAGCGGTTTCAACGACCACGGCAAACTTGCTTTCAGCAGACCATTGTTCTGATTTTTGTTCGTTCCCTGGCACAGGTAATCCTTTGTCCCGTAGTTTTTTACGCCAATTATACAGGGTTTGTTCGCTGATACCTTCCTCTCTGGCAACATCCGGCACAGAGCGATTGTGTGGTGGTAACAGTTTTTTCAAAACAGCTGATTTACGTTCCTCTGAAAAACGAGGCATATTCAACGTCCATCGCCCACTGTCTAGCTTTTATTGGTTAATCAGTGAGCGGGACAACTATCCTGACACAGCGGGCCCTCTGTGTCAGAATAGATGTCGCCTCTTTTGATTCATGACTCTCAATAACTGAGAGCATTTAGAAAGAGGCTGTTATGGCTCGCTATTCCAAAGAAATGAAAGAGTCCATTATCCAGAAGATGATGCCGCCAAATAATGTTTCCGTGGCTCAGCTTAAAAGAGAAACCGGCATTACTGATGCGACCCTGTATACTTGGCGCAAACAGGCAAAAGCGCAAGGTGTAGTCGTGCCCGGTGATGGTAAGAATCCTCAGCAGTGGAGTGCTGAAAACAAGTTCGCGGTTCTGATGGAAACCGCCAACATGAACACAACAGAGCTATCCGAATACTGTCGTAAGAAGGGTCTCTACTATGAAGACCTGCAGCAGTGGAAAGCTGATTTTATCGCAGGCAGCACAAAGCCTGCTGAATCCCGTCAGGTACAGGCCGCTGCCAGACGAGATGACAAGAAGCGCATCCAGAAACTGGAAAAAGAACTCAAACGCAAAGACAAAGCACTTGCTGAAACCGCAGCACTGTTGGTTCTAACAAAAAAGGCAAACGCGATCTGGGGGGAGCGCGAGGACGATTGATTCCTCTCCCTGATCGCAAGGAAGCCGTTGCTTTAATCCAGGAAGCTGTTTCACAGGGTGCACGTAAAGTGAAAGCCTGTGCTGCGCTCAACCTGTCGATACGCACGGTTCAGCGCTGGCAAAAAGATGTAGAACAGGTGCGGGAAGATCAGCGTCAATACGCAGACCGGCCAATGCCTGCCAACCAACTAACCAAGAGTGAGCAAAACGAGATTCTGAAAGTCTGTAACAGCGAGCGATTCAAAAGTAAGTCGCCATGCCAGATTGTACCGACACTGGCCGACGAAGGTGTTTATATAGCTTCTGAGTCAAGCTTTTATCGAGTGCTGAAGGCCCATAATCAACAGCATCACCGCGGTCGCAGTCAGAAGCCCGCAAAGCGGAAGCCAACATCGCATCGGGCTACGGCACCGAATCAGCTCTGGTCGTGGGATATAACATTCTTGGGGTCGCCCATCAGGGGTAAATATTATTATCTCTATTTGGTTCTGGACGTCTATAGCCGCATGATTGTGACCTGGGAAGTCCATGAAAGGGAGTCCTCTGATCTGGCTGCTCAGATGATCCGCAAAGCCTTCATGCAGAATAAAATCAGCCTTCAGGAGCAACCACTGGTTCTGCACTCCGATAATGGCAGCCCAATGAAAGGGGCGACCATGCTGAGTACTCTTCAGCAGCTGGGTGTGCAGACATCGTTCAGCAGGCCACGCGTGAGTAACGATAACTCATACTCAGAGTCAGGCTTCAGAACCATGAAATACCGTCCTGGGTATCCGAATCACTTCTCCAGTCTGGAGTCAGCCAGAGAGTGGGTGTATGGGTTCGTAAACTGGTACAACATGGAGCATAAGCACAGTGGCATCAAGTTCCAGACCCCCTACGACAGACACACAGGGAAGGCTCAGAAAAAGGTTCTGAATCGTGAAAGAGTTTACCGTAAAGCAAAAGAGCAACACCCTGAGCGATGGGGAAGCCGTGAAACCAGAAACTGGCAATTACCGGTAGAGGTGTGGCTTAACCCTGAGCGATCAGAGAATCAGCAGCATTGTGATTTAGCTGCATAAGTTGAGGCGACATCTACCTTGAAAGTTACCGTTACTAACATCTCCCGACCACAGTTGAGAACTGCTATAGCGGGGTATTTGTTTTCTAAGCCTTTTTGACCAGCCTTCTTGCCACTTGATTTCTCCTATTAATACTGAGTCACCTTTGAATCCGATAAAATCAGCTGCCTCACCAACTTTGCCTGTATAACACCAAATAGCTGTTGGAGTATCAAAAAATAGGTTTGGGTCTTCTTTTATAAATTCATGTATATCATTGACTTCATTCCAACTAACTAAATCAGCAAGTTCTTGAGAGCCACCGCAATCAACTATTCCTTTACCATGTCCTTTGAATACTGATTTATGCCATTTGATTGATTGAACCTCTTCAGAACACAGAAGGAATTTTTTATTTTTAGCATCAACCTTCCAAATTTTTTTCATTATTTACTCCAAATTTTATGAGCCGCATAACCGCAAAGCTGACGGGCGCACAGTATGTGCGTCCCAGCCGAGCGTGTTGTTATGTTGCCGATTTGCACAGGGTTGAGACATGGAAAAAGAAAACGACACTAAACTCAGATATTTTGTGTTCTTCTACCACCTAAGCAATGGAATGGATAGTGCGTTTGGGAACATCTGGGTTAAAGAAGCCGAACGATTCCCAAGCAATAAAAGTATTTGTGAGCAGGTAACTAAAACCGACGATAGGTTTAAGCCTGAGCATGTAATTATTACTGGTTGGCAAGAAATGACCGAAGCAGATTTCAACGATTTTGAAAGAAGTGATTAAGGCAATATAACGCCTGCCGCAGCTGCTGACAAAATGGGCGCTTGTTTTGCGGGGTTTTGCAAAACAAGTGACCGTTTTGGCAGTCGGTTGCCGGCACTTGTTAAGTGTTACTACTTTTTTGAACATTCTACGCACTTACCACTTATTAAATCCATGTTTTGTAAATGCGAGCCGAGATTTGTACCACATACAGGGCAAACACAAGACAATAGTTTTACGTATGAATAGATAGCCCAAACAAAGAACAAGCCTAATACAGCTAAATGGGTAAGCATTGCAGTAATAAACAGAACAGCCCCAATTCCCCAGCCTAATAAAAGTGTTGCTCTTGCTCCCATCTATTCTTCCCTACCACTTAACGCCTGCTTCAGCTGTGCCGCCGCAGGGCGGGGCGAAGCCCCGGAACGAACTGGAAGCATTTGTTAAACGGAATCTGGCACAGGCTCTGGAACCTCACCACAATAATACTCCTTTGCGAGTAGTTTACGATCCGTAACGAAACCTGCAAAGCCTGAATTACTTGTATCGCCAGGAGGCCTGAACATAATCATGGGTTCAACGCTTTGACGCTTTAAAAGATCAAGCATAAGAATGAAGGCTCGTAAAGCATGTCTTGGTAGCCCTCTTATCCCCCACGATTTAGTGTCAAGATTACTTTCTTGGAAGTACATCAATGCATGATATTTGGAAAAGAAAAGTGGTATGAACTTTCTGCCATCTTGAGTATGACCAAAATATGAACCTGTTACTTTATCATTTCTCAGCTCCATGATTGTCCAGAATGGTTCTGCTTTATAGCTTTCATCAGGCAAAGCAACGGATGACAACCGCATTCCTAGCAAGTGGGGCATAGTTGGTAAATCATTTATGGTTTTTAGATTTATGTCGTAGTGCTCTGCAATTTTTTTCGCACCAGACTGATATCCATTTGCAGAAACCATTTCACCTGAGATATTACCAATATCTTGAAGTTTCAAGGCAAATTCTTGAACCCTACCTTTGTCAACAGCAGATGAGTAATCTTTGCATTCAATTGCAACATGATGAATTCTATTGCCAAATACAAACTCATAATAAACATCAATTTGATGTACCGCTCCAGACTTACCAACTAATTTTTTATCTTTTTCTACATTTAGTCCTTCGTCCTTCATATTGAGAAGGAACTGATATGTATTTCTTACGTATTCTTCTAACTCTTTGCCATTACTCATATGTTGAAATTCCGTTTAACGCCAGCAGCCTCGGCAGACAAAATTGGCGGTTGTTTTGCCAGGTTTTGGGCAAAACAACCGCCAATTTTGGCTGTCCGTTGCCTGCACTTGTTATGTGCGGGGTACTGGATAAATAGTAACAACAACACTACCGCCGACCCCAGCCAACTTTTTTATTGCGTCTGACTCTATTCTTGAATGAAAGTTTTTTGGTGTAGTTCCACTTTCATAGCCAAAGTCAAAATCTCTCCTTAGTGCTTTGTCCCAGATATCTCTTGATGATTTGGACAAACCATCAATTAAAGAAACATACTCAGCAATTATCTCATCGATCCCGCTACAGGCTGTTTCAAAGGATCCATAATAAATACCATCAATCTCTTCATTACGAAACACGCAAATACGCTCCCCCCATTCCTTGATGATGGGAGATATATCAATCGACGATTCTATATCTAGATCTATGTTAAGAAAGTGGATCTCATTCATAGTAACTTAACTTGATTTGGTACATAACCGCAAAGCTGACGGGCAGCGTAGCTGTCCCAGACCGGCGTGTTGTTAGATTTGCGATTGCATAGGAGCCAACAGCAAAGATGAAAAAAGATATTGCAGGTATTGAAAGCGACATAATCAGGCGCACACTGCTTGTTTTCATAATCACTCCACTTTACCCAGTTATATGTGTTTTAGGAATATTACAGGTTACATGGCTTGAATTGAGTAGAGCTTGGTTCAACATGTGCATCGTTTCGCAGGTTATCTCAGGCGTTCGTTATGTGAACAAAACTATCGCTGAATGTTGGCAAAGACCGAACACTCGCTGAGTGAATCTAACCGCAAAGCTGACGGGCGCACAGTATGTGCGTCCCAGTTGGGCGTGTTGTTAGATTGCCGCTGGCACTGAACTATCAAGTATTACTTACAAGTTGGAAAACACTATAAACACTGAAAAAACATCATTTAGCGTAGCACTGGAATCATTGAAGGAAGGTAAAAGAGTTTGCCGCGATGGTTGGAATGGTCGAGGCATGTTCTTGTATCACGTCCCGGCGAATGAATACCCAGCGCGAACCGACGCAGCTAAAGATTGCTTCGGGGATATGGTTCCTTACGGTGCTTACATCGCTATGAAGACAGCCCAGGGTAATGTTGTTCCGTGGCTGGCTTCACAAACTGACCTGCTAACCGACGACTGGGTAATTCTCGGATAAGGCAATCTAACGCCTGCGTGAACCGCGCGCCGAAGGCGCGTCGGGTGGAGCCCTTAAGGGCGGAACGAATTCCACGCACTTGTTAGCTTCGTGGCACTAGCATTATTGGTGAATAGGATTTCCATGAAAAATGAAATATAAAACCAGGTACTAGGAGTATGATGATATAGTATATCTCCATTCCTGAGAGTACAGAAAGTAATATAGGACCTGTACTTAGAGAAAATAATTTTATGAGTTTGGTTAGTTTTACTTTTAAGTCAAAGCCTAACTCTCGTATTTCATTTTTACCTTCTCCGTTTTCTAAAAATAATTTCGCCTCTCTATGAAAAGAAATGCTATAGAATATTGAAATCATTGTTATAACACTGTAGAGGATTAGAATTATTGGCTGATATGATATTAGGAGATCATTAAAGTTTACTACAACAGATTGAATTGCATTTGTTTTATAGAATAAAAATAAAATTAGTGTTGGTAATAGATAGAAAAATATATTTAACATCCATAGGAAATTCCCATAAGTCCTTGCTTTCATTTATTTTCCCTGCCCTCAATAGGTGGCATGTAATAAAATTGTTTGTGCTATATAGCGCTGATGTTGTTGAGAAGCTAACGCTTGGTTCAGGTGCGCCTTAGGCTTCACCTGGAACCACTTGTTACACGGCGATTACTCCATGCCTATGTATTTGGGCTGTGATTGTATGCGGTCTATCCATTGCATAATTGCTGGATATTCTTTTAAATCAAAGCCACCCTCACCGGCAACATGAGTATAACCATACAATGAGATATCGGCTGTGGTAAGTTTGTTTCCTGCAAGGTAAGGTGTTTTTTGCAGTTGCTGCTCCATTACTTGAAGTGCTTTGTGCCCACCTTCCTGCTTTGACTCATAATCTGCTTTACGATCATCGGGCAAACCAAGATATTTTGCGATAAATCTGGCTACTGCAATGAATGGCTCATGGCTGTACTGTTCAAAAAACTGCCACTGTTGAATTTTTGAATATTCAAATGGATCACTTGATAGAAATTCTGTTCCTGATGCCAAATAATTTAAAATTGCATTTGATTCAGATATGCAACGTCCATCATCTAATTCCAGAACCGGAATTTTTGCATTTGGATTTTTAGCTAGAAATTCTATTGTATGAGTTTCGTCTTTGAGAATGTCTAAATGAATCCAATCGTGTTCGATATTCAGTAACGATGCGAGCAATTTAATTTTGTAGCAGTTTCCAGATTGAATATCTCCGTAGATTTTCACTTACTTCTCCTTTCTTCACGTAATCGTTGTTTTGTTTCTACCCAACGTGATGTTAGTTTATTGCTTGATTTAGCCGTGTAACGCCTGGTTCAGCCGCCGCCGAAGGCGGTCGGGTGGAGGGCAAAGCCCGGAACGAACTGGAACCATTTGTTATACGTGTGCTCTAAAGTTGCTTTGAAATTGGGTTTAATTGCAATTGTTATTTTTGGCTGTGTTCAAATTTGGTTACTAATAGTGAGGTTAGTTTAAGATTGAAAATGACCTACAATACCGAAAAATATAAGCAGAGCTATAAACTTTAAAAAGGGCCAAACTAAGCTTAATTGACTCCAGAATGTTAACACTATTGGTACTATTGATAAGGCTCGAACATATCTTTGAGTGCTTTTTACGAATATATATCGTGCCGACAGACTACAGATACACAGAGAATAAAAAATCACTTCTTTTTTCATATATGGATGTTGAATTTGAAAATACAGCGATACCAATGACGAGAAAAGAGCCAGAACAAAAGCAACAGCTATAGCATATTTTTCTCTTCCGGTTTTTTTCTCATGCCTCACAGTAATCCTTCCTTTGTATTGAGTAGTGTTTTTTGTTTATGAACGTATAACGCCTGCTTCAGCCGCGCGCCGAAGGCGCGTCGGGTGGAGGGGCGAAGCCCCGGGACGAACTGGAAGCATTTGTTAGGCTTCATCTCGATGATTAATAATGCTGTCTTAGAGCAGAACCAATATCTTTCATCACACTTTGAAATAATGAATGAGCCTGATTCAGTGCGGACGTACTATCCCTTTCATTTTTTGTCATTAATACATTTGTCATTTCACTATGCAACATATTGATATTATTTCGAAGCATGTCGTTTGCAACTCTTTCGATTAAAATAGCAACATTTGTGTTTGAAACTCGAATTTCATTATCAAGTTCATTACTTAACATTGGTCTTGATTTACTATCAGGATTTTTCCTGAAATATTGAACATCTTCAAGGTGTGCTTTTGTTATTAGTCGAGCAATATTTGTTAAAGAGTCTTGCAGTTTAATGAAGTTTTCTCTCTGAAACTCCCTCGCTTTTTCAGAACGTTCATAAGAATTTTTATCTTGCTGAATTTTTCTATTATTTCTTGCAGTGATGATTGTCGTTAAAATACTTGATGAAGCGCCTACGATGACACCTAAAAGAGTTCCAACAAAACCCCATGTTACAGGCTCCATTAAATCCTCCAACTATAAAGAAAAACTTCTCAAATTATAAAATCAAATGCGTAAATTTTGTACTGAAGCCTAACGCCTGCATAAGCGGCGGCGCGTCTAGCGCCGTCCGCTGGATGCTCTTGTTGAACCAAGCCGCTAACGCGGCAAAAAAATACCGTTCATCCCAGCCACCCCAACATTGCCAATACTTCCTGATATCCGCACCACTCCGGCGCGGCTTATATAAGGAAGCAACATGGAACGTTCTGAGCAAATCCGGTTTGACAAACTGTATCAAAAACACATCACCACCCTGAAACTTCAGGGCAAAAGAAAATCAACCATTGATCTATACAGCAGACCAATTCGGCGGCTGGCAACCTTCTTTGATCGTTGTCCTGACAGACTCAGCCCTGAGGATTTAAAAACCTATTTTGCCGCCCTGGTGGAAAGCCATTCCTGGAGCACGGTCAAAACCGATCGTAATGGCCTGCAGTTTTTCTGGAAACATGTTCTGGGCATGCGCCGCAGGCGCAGTCCCCTGGAAATTTTTGTTATGCCTATACTTCGATATATTTTCGAAGGTTGAAAGTTGGTATGAAGACACAGCTAAAAATTTATTTATTCAGTATTCTGATAACTATAAATTCTATTAACGTCTCTGCTAACAATGAATTTTACGATATTGGAGTGATTGAGAACTTCACATCAAAACTAACTGATTATAAGCAGTACGTAGGTCTTGCTTTCGCCTGCTTATTTTTGCCCACTTTAATAAATCGAAGTGATAGTTATTACAACACAATTACAACAGCAAATGCTTTATTAGCCGCCCTCGGTGGATCTATTGGATATTTAGCAGGTGTTACAGTAGCAAATTCACCTGAGTTAATTAGAAAAGCAACAATTCTTATAGGAGAAAATATTAATTACATTGTAAAAATGAGTTCGCTTTCAATCGAAATTTCAGATGTACTTTTAATGATAGAAAAAGATCTAAAAATGATTTTAAATCTAACTCTTTCTGCTTCGGCTCTGGGGTTAGCAATAGCTACGATTTTGCTTAGCGAGCTAGATCAGCTGATCTACATCCTCACGTCGAGACATGCTTATTTGTTTTTGTGATTTGAGGCATAACGCCGCAATAAGCCGCTGAGCCGCAGGCGAGGTCAGGTGGAGGCCGAAGGCCGGGACGAACTTGATTGCTTTGTTGAACCAAGCCGCTAACGCGGCAAAAAAATACCGTTCATCCCAGCCACCCCAACATTGCCAATACTTCCTGATATCCGTACCACTCCGGCGCGGCTTATATAAGGAAGCAACATGGAACGTTCTGAGCAAATCCGGTTTGACAAACTGTATCAAAAACACATCACCACACTGAAACTTCAGGGCAAAAGAAAATCAACCATTGATCTATACAGCAGACCAATTCGGCGGCTGGCAACCTTCTTTGATCGTTCTCCTGACAGACTCAGCCCTGAGGATTTAAAAACCTATTTTGCCGCCCTGGTGGAAAGCCATTCCTGGAGCACGGTCAAAACCGATCGTAATGGCCTGCAGTTTTTCTGGAAACATGTTCTGGGCAAACACTGGGACTTTGTTGAAATCATCAAACCACCGACCGTCAAGCGACTGCCCGTTATCCTGACGCCTGCTGAGGTAGAACGACTGCTCAATACTGCACGGAAACTGCGCTATTACACCATTCTGTTGATACTTTACAGCATGGGCTTAAGGCTGGCCGAAGGCCTGAACCTGACCATTGCCGACATTGATTCCGAACTCATGAGAGTCCATTTGCGCAACTGCAAAGGCGGCAAGGATCGCTATGTTGATCTTCCCAGTCGAACACTTAAGGCCCTGCGCCGCTATTGGGCCACTCACCGAAACCCAAAGTTTCTTTTTCCTGAAGGCCAGAGCGCACAGCAACGGCACCGGGCGACTCAGCCCATGAGCCGTTCCTGCACCCAGAAAGCCATGAGACAGCTGGTTGAAGAATGCAGGATTAATAAAAAGGTCAGCCCTCACAGTTTACGACACAGCTTTGCCACGCACCTTCTTGAACAGGGTTTAAGTCTCAGGGCTATTCAGACACTGCTCGGGCACATGTGCCCAAAAACCACCGCTATCTATACCCAATTAACAGAAACCGCCCAACTTAATACCAGGAAAGTGATGAATCATCTGATCAATGAACTCAAGCTGAAAGGAGATGATCAATGAAGCTTTCCCATATAGCAGCGCAATACGGTGATCGGTTTCTGGAAAAATACAGTCAATGTCTTTTACCTCGCCATATCAAAGCACTGCAAGCGATACAGCACTGTCGAACGTCGGCAGCCGGTATGACCTTGCTGGAATGCAACGGCTGAGGGACACGGGATCAAAAGCCCATGTCCTGCGGGCATCGCCACTGCAACCGCTGCCAGAACACCGATACCAGCGAGTGGCTGCAGCGGCAAAGACAGAAACTACTGCCCGTTGAATACTTTATGGTGACCTTCACCTTGCCAGCGCAACTTCGAAACCTGGCGTGGCAACATCAACGACAGGTGTACGATTTACTGTTCAGAACGGCAGCTGACACCCTGAAAGAATTTGGCAGCAATTCCAAAAAACTGGATGCAGACCTGGGAATGACCGGCGTTCTGCACACTCATAGCCGACGGCTGGATTACCATCCCCATATACACTTTGTCGTGCCAGGTGGCGGCATCAATACCCGACGAAAAGAGTGGCGCAAACTCACAGGCAACTATCTGTTCAATGGCAAGAACCTGGCCATGGTCTTTCGAGCCAAACTCCTTCGCGCCCTGGACGAACAGGGACTACTATCTCCGAGCCTGAAAACAAGGCTGCCCAATGAGTGGGTCGTCAATTGCAAACGGGTAGGCAAAGGATTACCAGCACTTGAATATCTATCCCGCTATCTGTACCGAGGCGTGATCAGTGACAACAACATCCTGACCAGCAAACGAGGAAAGGTGACCTTTTCTTACCTCAACAGTGAAACAGGCAAAAAGGAGAAGCGAACCCTGCCAGGAGAAGACTTCCTGTGGCTGGTACTGAAACATGTATTACCCAGGCGACTTCGACGATCGCGGGATTACGGATTTTACACAGCAACGCAAAAAAACAATTATCACTGGTGCAACTGGTTTTAAATGTGATGGTGAAAGCAGTCGAACCCGTCATTCGCCCGAAATTCACATGCAGGCATTGCGGTGAGTCTATGAAACACATTGCGTTCAGTTTCCTGAAACCGACCTGAGCTATTGTCACATCAACAAACACCGCCATTCACAAGCAAGGAGAAAATGTAAGCTCAGCCAGACAGATCCGACATATCCAAGACTACCGTAATGCAGTGGTCTGGAGACACTCATCCTGAATAAATAGCGTTCAGAAAAAACGTTTTGATTCAAGGTCCGCCAGATAAGTAAACTTCAATAGACCTTTCTTACCAGAATTCAACCTGGGCTTGTGCAACAACAGGATAAGATTGCGGCTGGGCGCAATCTATCCTTATTCGTTATGTTGCAGCTTGTGGGACAAAACTAATTTTTACTTTGTACCCAATTGCTTTTGCATAATCTTCGATGGTTGACAATTTTGGAGAAGTTTTTGAATTAACATTCTCCAAGCGGGATATATTACTCTTTTGTGTATGCAAAATTTCCGCCATTTCTTCTTGGGTTAACCCTGCTTCTTTACGAAGTGCTATAAGCTGTTTCCGTAATTGATAGGCAAGCTCTAACTTTTCGTACTCTGCTCTCACATTTGGATTTTTGAGAGCCTTCTTCTTAAAATCAAAAAATGTTGGTCTTGTCATTTTTTGACCTCCTTCATCCTCTTTTTGGCAAGATCCAGCTCTTTCTTGGATGTTTTCTGAGTTTTTTTAATGAAGGAGTTGAGGATGACTACCTCTTGCCCCTTTATCTGACAAAACAGAGAACGACCTATGCCTTCTTTGCCTTTTGCTCTAATTTCGAAGAGACCATCACCCATCGGAGCTGTGTATGGTTTGCCGAGTGCAGGACCATATTCTTCAATCATTTCAGCTATATGGATGAAGTTAGCCAAGATTCCTTCAGGAAAGCTCAGTGTCTCTTCCTCTATCTTCTTGCTGTAAAACGTGATTCGCCACTTCATACATAAAGGTTATCATATTTGATAACTATCGCAAGAAATAGTTCCCTGAAACTTGTGATGAGCTTGCCTGCTGCAACATAACGCCAATTTCAGCCGCGCGCCGCCAGGTGCGTCGGGTGGAGGGCGAAGCCCGGAACGAACTGGAAATTTTTGTTAGCTCCCGTCTAGCATTTGAATTCAGTCCTGAAAGGTAGCACTGCTTTCTAGCATTGGAACATTTTTAATACCATAGGTTGCCGAGCACTGCTTATAGGGACAACTAAAAGTACCAGAGTAAACCTTGTTATCTTGCAAGATAGATATTCGTTTTTCTTCCATGCAAGCAGGGCAAGCAAAATGTCTGGGGCTTTTTTTATACTGATAAACAACTGCTCTGCCATTTGTCTCTACAAGCGCATACTCGCTAGATTTTCTTTCCCAAGCATCATTCTCGGCTAGCTTCGACTCTAACTCTTTATTTTTTTCTTGAAGAGCGAATAGTAAGGATTGAGTATTGAAAAGGCTATCCTGAGCTTCAGTAAGTGCCCGCATAGCTGCATTGACTTTTTCTCTTGCTTCACTATCAATTTTGGCGTCTAAGAGTAGTTGAAAAATATCTTTGGCATGCTTGAAGCCATCATAAGCACCTTTGAGCGAACTAAAATCCATTCCAGTCTCCTAAAATAGTACAGTTTGTTTTCCTCAATAGACAACATTGGAATTATAAGCGAACCACCCCAGAGAGCAAATTCAAGACTCTGGGGGTGGAATTGGTATCTAAAACTTAGCTCATGCTCTCATAATCTTCTACGTACTCTGCAGGACCAATGCCGTTATAACCAGTATCTAATTTTGCATCACACTTGGGACATACCATGTTTATATGGCTGCCTCGAGGCTTTACTGGGTTTAGAATGACTATTTTACTGTTGTGAAAGCAGTTTGCACATGCAAGGTGTGCACTTTCTCCATTGGCTTCAGCTTTTTTCAGTGCATAAGCTTGTGCTGGCCCCCTCCAGGGTGACACAAGCTGATACCTTTGCTTTACATTGCTCCAATCTTCTTTCGCATTTAATCTTGCCTCCAGCTCTCTGAGCTTTTCCTGAAGCTCAAATTGTGAAGTTGTAGCAGCTAAGGCACTGTTCTGAGCTTCAAGCAAAGCACTTTGGAGTTCGATCACTTTTCCCTGTACATCTGACATATTTTTCATTTCCAAAAGAGATTTGGATATGTCGGTAGCGGCTTTTAGGCTTGAGATTGCGGCTTGTATAGCGGCAAGATCCATCACTTCCTCCAGAAGTTATACGACAAAGAAGGCTACCGCTAAAGGTTACTGATTGTGCTTGATGAACTCAAGGGAGCTAACGCCTGCTTCAGGTGCGCCGAAGGCGTCACCTGGAAGCATTTGGTACGCCCGGCATGGGCATGAACTTATGGGGTGAAAGTCCCCTGTGGGTAAACCAGCATCGGATCTTGCGCCTAATAAGCCAACCGATGATAACCACTAGCTTAAGGCAAGTGCAATCCCGCGAGGGATTGTGCGGAGGCAGTCTGACTGCAAAGGTGCGAGCCGACGGAGACTGGGCGTCCCCCAGAAATCGCATACAAGGCCGAGTCTCGTGGGCGAGTGAGCCAATGATCACAAAGCCCTCTGGTTTGAGAGACACGGTAAATGCGGCGGTCGCCTGCATGGATGCAGGTGAGGAGCGTGAGCAGGACGCGGAAGCTTTGTGCACTGACAGTTCATGTTCTTATCCGGGGAGGTCTGTTCAACATGCGATTGGTTATTCCCAGTTCTCAGCCACTGGTTACAACAGGCTCGGCGAGCAAGATTCATCACCCTGTTCGAGCAAACCCGATGACAACCAATAGCGCCCAAAGGAGTAATCCTGTGTGGTGATTGAACAGAAGTCAGCAGAAGTCATACGACTGCATGGATGCAGGAGCTAGAGTAACGCAGGAGCAGTTACCGCGTAGTTGTTCGACAGGAGTCGTCAGCGAAGGACTGAACACCGATGACAAAGAGGAGACTGATTCCCTCAGCGCAGTGCAGCCGACCGGCGAAACACTGTGTCTGGCGACAGAATCTTTAACCAGCTTTGAACCACGATCTACTAAGTTGTGCACTGGAGCCTGCCAACTTACTGAAGGCATGCGACTGCAAGGATGCAGGAGCTAGGGCGAAGCAGGAGTCAGAGCCGAGAAACAGGTCAGAAGCAACAAGGGTGCTCCCGGCATTGATGGAGTCACCATTGTGGCTTACCCCGACCTTGCTAAACAGCATTGGCCCTCAGTGCGCCAAGCCTTACTGGATGGAACATATAAGCCGTCTCCGTTGCTTCGGGCTATCATTGAGAAACCCGATGGAGGAGAAAGGTTGCTTGGAATTCCTACCGTTCAGGATAGGGTTATACAACAGGCCATGGTGCAGGTGTTAACCCCCATCTTTGATCCCGGATTTTCAAACAGCAGCTTTGGTTACAGACCGGGAAGATCTGCACATGATGCTGTGCAACAGGTTAAACGCTATATCAAACAGGGGCTGCATCAGGCGGTTGACGTTGATCTGAGTCAGTTCTTTGATACCGTCAGCCATGATGTACTCATGTCGAGAGTCGCTCGTAAGATTAACGACAAGCGCCTGCTAAAACTGATTGGTTGCTACCTCCGTGCTGGCGTCATGATTGATGGGCAATGCTACCCGACACGGGTGGGTATGCCACAAGGCGGTCCACTTTCACCGCTGCTGTCGAATGTACTTCTTGATGACCTGGACAAGGAACTGGAATACCGGGGTCACGGTTTCGCAAGATACTGCGATGACTTCGTGATATTGGTTCACAGCCAACGGGCAGGGGAAAGGGTGATGGAAAGTATCACCCGATACCTTGAGCGTCGACTGAAACTGACAATCAACCCGACCAAAAGCAAGGTGGTGAAATCCACTGAGGTCGAGTTCCTGAGTTTTACCTTCACAGGGAAGAAAATCCGCTGGTCACAGAAAAGCCTGCTTCGCTTTAAGCGGACAATCATCAAACTCACCAGCCGCAGCTGGGGAGTCTCGATGGACTACCGCCTGCGAAAGCTTGCCGAATATATCCGGGGCTGGATGGGTTATTTCAGAATAACCGAATATTACCGTCCTATACCGCTGCTGGATCAATGGATACGTCGGCGCATCCGTTGCTGCTTTATTAAGCAGTGGCGCAAGCCGAAAACCCGTTATCGAAATTTAGTCAAGTTAGGCGTTGATCATATCAAGGCCGCTTCGATTGCAGCCAGCAGCAAAGGGTATTATCGGTTGAGCAAAACCTTCGCAGTACAGCTGGCACTCAACGACAGTTACCTTACAAAACTTGGGCTTGTTTCTCTGAAAGATTTGTGGACCCGGTTTCACTATCCTCGGTGAACCGCCTGGTGCGGACCCGCATGCCGGGTGGTGTGGGGAGAGCTTGAGAAAGACCAGCTCTTACCCGATTTATGCGTCATTTGATTGATTCATCTCTCTTAACTCAACTCTACCCCTTCCACCTTGAGCTTTAAAGAAAGCTGAAAAGTAAAAAAACAAGGTTAAGAATCCAATAAAAGTTAAATGCTGATAAATGTTAATTTTTGCTGCTGATATTGCATAACCATATGAAATGGCAATCACGAATACAAACATCAATACTGAAGTTATGTATGAGTGGAATATTTCAAGGTAAAGCAACCCTTTCTTTAACTTCGGATATTTTATTGGATCATTTATTCCATTGCGCGCTGATTTAGCAATAACTGAAAAAATACATTTCAGTCCTTGGACTATTTTTTGAATAGGAGAAGTGGTGAAAATATAGGCTATAGCATATATCAAGCTCAATATTACGAGAACCACTACGAGAAACTCTATAATCATTGCGATTACTGGATGAAATTTTCCTGATATGCTCAATACATATTCAATATAAGCTTTTAATGAATCTAAAAAACCCATCCAGCAATCCCTTTCAATGTTAATTTATCTGAGTTTATGCCTTATTTTTGAAAGTTCTTCAATCAAAATATCAACCTGCTCTTTGGTTGCCGCTATAGGATAACCTGCACACGACGATCTTAATATTTCATGGTGATCCACCATAAATAATCCTTCGCTTTCCAAGTAGAGTTTATACTCTTCAGGAGTTAAAGCTTCCATCGTATTGATGTCGATAGCTTCAACTTCAATATTTGTCTTATGTTTTTTTAAAATATCATTCACTGTGAACTCTCCTATGACGCATAACGCTTGGTTCAGGTGCGCCGTAGGCGTCACCTAGAACCACTTGTTATACGCCGGTTACTCTTTACCCGACATCATAAACTTCGTTACTTTTATTGTAAAAGAAGTATTTATCAGATTTTACATCCTTCAAAATGGCTTTTGCGATTGCTTCACCCTCAATTGTCATCTGCTCATCAGAGACAAGAGCATCATAAATGTAATCTATTCCATGAATTTTTAGTTTCAGTCCACTTGGTGAAGTTAAAAAGGCATCAGGAAATCTATATGAATGAGATAAACCAGATGCTCTAACCCCATCATGGGGTAATTCATTTTCTAGCTCATGCATTGTATGCATGACTTCTCCTGATGCTGAAACTATTTTCAAATCATCACTCATGCCTGATACTTGCTGAGTTAGATCAAAGCCATTTTCTTTAGCCCATTTTTGATCGGGAATTACTCTTCGCTCTGTCACTCTCTTTGTTAATGCACTTATGTTGAAAACAATTGTTTTGGCTCGCCCTTCCCAATCAGACTCATTTGGAAATCTCATTTCTTTGAGACTAATCCCATAGTATTCTGCAAACTTTTTTGCACCCGATTGAAAGCCTTTCTTTGTTATAAAAATCCCTTTTATGTTCCCTATATCATGAAGAACACCAAAAAAGTCACGAATTTTTCCAACTGAAACCTCACTTGTATAATTTTTACACTCTATAGCGACCCGGTGAGTTTCACCCATCGACTCGAATTCCCAGTAAACGTCAATTTGATGGTTACAACCAGATTTTCCCTCCAGCTTCACATTATGCTGAACGGAAATGTTTTTTGTTTCATGTTGCTCATTTATCGCTTGATAAATTTCTTGAGCAAGCTTTTCATATTCGGTGTTTTCGTTATTCATGATGAACTTTATTGAGGCGTATAACGCCTGCTTCAGCCGCGCGCCGACAGGCGCGTCGGGTGGAGGGGCGAAGCCCCGGAACGAACTGGAAGCATTTGTTATGCTGCTACTCCTCTGAATAGGATAAATGCTCAGAATCCATTAACCCTAACAGTTGAAACCTTTCTTTTATCTTATCAACCTCTTCATATGCATAATCCACTTCACCTTCAACTAGATGAATATGAACATCATTAAGAAGAGCTTTTATGTACAACGGAGCAGAGCACTCATCAAGCTCGACAGAACCAAAGGAACGCACAATATCTATGTGCTCTCCAGTGTTATCAGGATTCATTAAAAAAGCCAAAAGTTCTCGCTTTACTTGGTTTTCATCTATGAAATCCAAGCGTTCACCTAACCCTAAAAAGACCTTAATTGCCTTTGAGTCTGATCTCAACTCATGAGTATAAATATTAAGATCTGTCGTTCTGCGTTGAATGATATTAAATGTTTCACTGGCAATTTTTTTCACAACTTTGCCAATGAATTTCTTTATTTGAATTGTATTATGAATATACGCTAGAGGACTATCATCATGAATTTCAACGTTTAACTGCTTATGCAAGAATTCCAAAAATAGTTTTTTTTCAGAATCAATGTTTGGAACAGAAGATAATGAGAAACGTCCATATCTATGTGTTTTATAAAACTTTGATAGGAGTGATAAGAATTCTTTGTGTGGAGAGGAAAGCTTATCAGTCAGTTG
This sequence comes from Endozoicomonas sp. ALD068, assembly GCF_049310145.1. Classification (NCBI taxonomy): domain Bacteria; kingdom Pseudomonadati; phylum Pseudomonadota; class Gammaproteobacteria; order Oceanospirillales; family Endozoicomonadaceae; genus Endozoicomonas; species Endozoicomonas sp. ALD068. Next base: position 1,172,921 of record NZ_JBLYNU010000004.1, on the reverse strand, counting down.
TTTACCTACTCTGTTTGCTAAGTCCATCGTATTATGAGTTATGAGGCTTTCCTCAAACTCTTCAATACTAATTTCATCGTTATGCTCGATTAAAATAATAGCTACTTTAAATAATCGTTCAATACCAACAGATAGAGAATATAAGACTTCAAATATATCAACAGAGTGATTCAATCCTTCTAATGTATCTAATGTTTTAATTCCGTTATATATGAAGGTTCCTGAAGCATCTAACTCCATTCCTAACCCAAAATTTTTCCACCACACTTCTGGTTTCATATGTACGATTTCCGTTTAGCAGCATAACGCCATGCTGTGGGGCGCCGCACAGCGGTGTCCCAGCCCCTTTAGGGGCGACACCAGCAACTTGTTAGCATGGCAGCCCACCCGCAAGGGCAAATGGTGAATGATGCAGAGGATTAGCAGCTTTCTTGCTGAACTGATTGAAGCGCACAATCTCTGATATTTAAAAGCTTCCAGGCGATAAAGAAGCTGATGCAACTTTGAACTGGCATAGGGCCACTGAGTAAAAAGTACCGATAAACTGAAAACCAACGCTGACATGCCCAACGATACACCGCAGATTTTTCAGCGACAGACTTCACACCAGCAGACATGAACTGCTGAGAACTACTGAAAAGTTAGTGTAACAGTGTCTTTTTGCTGGGAGGTTCTAACTCGAAACCCACCATAGATAGTGAACCCAAAAACTCTTTTTGAAAACTGGTCTTTTCACAACCAGAAACTCTCTATTATTGCTGCCTGCTAACGCCATGCTGTGGGGCGCCGCACAGCGGCGTCCCAGCCCCTTTAGGGGCGACACGAGCAATTTGTTAAGTGCTAGCCTCTTTAGAAGTGAATAATTTAAAGATAATTACTAGGGGATAAAGTCCGCCGATAAAAGAGACAAAGGCAATAAATAATACGAAGAAATTTAGAGTGTTACCCTTATAAACTTCGGTCTCGTAGAATAACTCGCCACTAAATTTATCAGCAATAAACTCTGTCTGATACTCGTCAAAACCTTTGTGATAGTAACCAATAACTAAACTATGGATCTGACTATTTTTGAGTACTTTTACACTGCTTTTACTCATACTAGTGCCGAAGTTAATAGTTCCATGTTTGGTTTTTGCTAAAAGCCGATAACACTTACAACTTCTGGAATAGTAAATGTCATGAAAGCTGCCCTCTACAATCTGAGATTCTGCTCCATCAGTTTTCCATTTAAACCACTTAAATGAGCTTTCACCTGCTAAATAGGAAACATAAAACATTCCAGACGACATTATGACAAAGAAAACTGCGATGATATATTTCAATTTTTAACGTACTTATTTCTTGTGATGGAGTCACTTAACGCTTGGTTCAGGTGCGCCGTAGGCGTCACCTGGAACCACTTGTTAAATTTCAGTCTCGATTTTTTGGGAGTTTGATAACTATATCTGCAAGATCATCGATTTGACTTGAGTCTTGCATTATGGCTTTGAGGTAAACTCTACGCTGACGATCAAAATGGTGATTATTTATAGGCGATGCTTGAGGCGCAATAATAAAATTGTAAGGAGTGATATACCGACATCTCAGTTCAGCCTCACCGTTAAGCTCTACTGGAACATTATCAATTACTGTTGCTCCATCATCATAATCAGCCCTAGAGATCAATCGATCTTTGAAGATGGCGAACTCTTCTGAACAATACCCTAACTGTTCTCTTGAATCTTCAAGGTGTTCTGTATTGTAGAGCCCTGTTGGCTCCATCGCTTCAGCTTCAACATAGACGAATGATTGATAGTATGAGCCTTTGTTGACAGCGGCAATTTTCTTAATCTTAAGCTCATCTATGTCCATACGTACAAAGTTATCACTTATAACTTTGAATTTTTTAATGTGAAGATCACCATAACCCCACCACCAAATAGGTGTGGCATTCGAGAAGTCGAGAGGCTCTTTTAAAAGAATTTCCAGTCTTTTCGCTGCGTTTTCTCCATCAAACCACTCAACACCTCTCACGCCAGGAAACGCTGAACTAAACCGCATCGAAAAGAATGATGTACTTGACTCGTTTAAGGTTGGTCTAGGGTCTTTTTTTTTAAACGGATTTTCACCAAGTTTTGGTTTTGGCTTGATTTTTAGGCCGTAAACTTCATGAATCAGTTGATTAAGAGAGTTCTCAAATTCATTATCATCAGAAAAATCAATATACATCCGACTTGCTAAGCAAATAGGTGTTTTCATTGCTTTTGTAACATTCCTAACCACAGGAATGAACTTCGTGGTTTGCTGATTCATTAGCAGGCTGGCGGTTAAAATATTGTTTTCATAACCTACGCCACCAACACCCTCATTTGACTTGTCAATATAGGGATCAGTACATATAACAAGAACACGATCCGAGTCAGTAAGACCGTGTTCCATAAACTTTGGAAGGTTAGCTCCCAGCTCTAAATCCCACTGATCAAGCAAGGTTTCAATACCTTTACCCATCAGTTCAGTTGCAAGCCTGCAAACCCATTCCTTATGCTCTTCATTGTCATGAGAGTATGAAATAAATACTTTTGGATTTTCTACCATTTATACAACTCGATATTGATGGTTGGAGAAATTTAACCCCAAAGCTGACGGGCAACGTAGTTGTCCCTGTTGAGCGTGTTGTTAGATTTACGATTGCACAGAACTGGAGAATAAATAATGTCAGGAACTTATGCGGGTTTTGATCTTTCCGCCATGCTTTGGTTTTTGCATGAATACTGTGAGGAAGTCCAGCTTTCAAAAGTCGGACACGATTGGCGATTTTATGCCTTGAGCGAAGAGCATGGGGAATATGAAAATACAGGAACTCTGTTTCATGTGGTTTCATTTGCATTCCAGCCTTTTCTTGAATTAGCCAAAAAGCGAAGGACTGAAATACGAAAGAAGGGAGATGAGTTTCTAAAGAGCATTGAAGCTATGAAGCACTCTGAAGTTGAAGAGTGAATCTAACGCCATGCTGTGGGGCGCCGTAGGCGTCCCAGCCCCTTTAGGGGCGACACCAGCAACTTGTTAGCTGCTTGCATGGTTGGCCAGCCACTCACTACGAATGAGTGCATATATATGCATGTCGTGAAGTTTGCCCATGGAAAAAGCAGCTTCTCTATTGGTTCCTTCGTGTACAAAACCAACATTTTTCGCGACCTTCTCTGAGGCGATATTTTTCGTTGAAATACGCAATTCAATCCGGTTTACTTGTTTTGATTGAAATAGATAGTTAGTGAGCAAAAGGAGCGCTTCTGTAGCAAAACCTTTTCCACGATCTTCTTTACTGAATATGTGGTATCCGACCTCTAAGGCATCGAAGTATGGAACTGATTTAAAGGCCCAAGTAGAGCCGATAATATTTTCGTGTTTATCTGCAATGATAAATTTCGATAATGATTCTGAAAGGAATCCACTTTTATGAAGCTCTTTCCTCAAGTCTGCCGCAGAAACCATTAATGTGGGTAGATATTCGCCAAGGCTTTCAATATTTCCAGATAACTCTGCTAATTGATCTATGTCTTGCTCTCGTATCACACGTAATTTGATATTTTTTCCGTTAAGCATAAAAACTCGATGGTTGAACGCAGCTAACGCCGCCAGCAGCGGCCGAGTGAAACGAGGTCCAGCGACCGCAGGGAGCGATGCTGGCTGGCCTTGTTATGTTTATATTCCATGGCTAAACCACCGATAAGCAAATGCTGTATATAACGCCATGGCTGCAATGCTTGACGGATATACTTTTTGAGCAAGATCACTGCCTACTTTTTTAAGGTGTGCTCCATAAATTAGAAACGAACTAATGATTAATTGGAATGTGTACATACTTGCTAACGCAGTTTTGCCACCTGGACCAGAAAGCTCTGTAAAGAAAGTCATCCAGAGGCCTGATGCAGCAGCAATGATTGCCAGCGCACCAATTATTTTTACGATTGTAGTCATAGGTTTACTTTGAAAACATAACGCCGCAATTACCGGTAGGAACGGAGTTGGTTAAAGTGTGCTATTTAAGCACACTTTAAGCGACGCAGTGGATGTCCGGTAGATTGCTTTGTTAACTCGGGATTTAAGTTTTATCGATGCCCTCATCCAATGCTTTGCTAACCTTGCCATCGATTTTCTTAAGTACTACCGGCGTTGTGAAGCCCAGAATAAGGGATAGAAACCATATGCGACCAACGGCACCGGGAGTCGGTTGAATTGAGCCCAAAAACAGAAACGCTAAACCGAAGCCTATTCCTAGCCCGGCTAGAAACATACCGCCCACCCAATAACCTCTTGCACGGCTATTTTCCTTAGTCTGTTTTGTTCTCGCTTCAGGCAATTCGACAGGAGCCGCTTCAAAAGCTGGTGGTTTGGTTAGATCAAGCTCACTAGTCCAGGCTCGAATTAAACTTGAGATGCTAGCAATAAGCGGGCAAGTCCACAAAAGGACAAGATCCTGATTTGATAGATTGAATGCCTCAACTAAAGTGCTCACGTAAATTCCTTTTTTTAGACTTCGAATGTAGAGTTAACGCTGGCAGCAAGGGTGGCGAACGCAGTGAGCCATCCCTTTGCCTGTATTTGTTAGCCCGGCAGCCCTGCCGCCTGGGACAATGTTGATAGATGCAGAGGAGTTTCAGTAAAACCTGCACCTGCTGCACCGATTGAAGTGCATAAAAGTTACCGCTGGAAAACTTGCAGGCAACGCCAATGCTGATACAACTTTTAACTGGTTTAGTGCGCCGGACCAAATACTCATAAACACCGTGAACCCACGCTGACCCTCTGTGTCAGAATAGATGTCGCCTCTTTTGATTCATGACTCTCAATAACTGAGAGCATTTAGAAAGAGGCTGTTATGGCTCGCTATTCCAAAGAAATGAAAGAGTCCATTATCCAGAAGATGATGCCGCCAAATAATGTTTCCGTGGCTCAGCTTAAAAGAGAAACCGGCATTACTGATGCGACCCTGTATACTTGGCGCAAACAGGCAAAAGCGCAAGGTGTAGTCGTGCCCGGTGATGGTAAGAATCCTCAGCAGTGGAGTGCTGAAAACAAGTTCGCGGTTCTGATGGAAACCGCCAACATGAACACAACAGAGCTATCCGAATACTGTCGTAAGAAGGGTCTCTACTATGAAGACCTGCAGCAGTGGAAAGCTGATTTTATCGCAGGCAGCACAAAGCCTGCTGAATCCCGTCAGGTACAGGCCGCTGCCAGACGAGATGACAAGAAGCGCATCCAGAAACTGGAAAAAGAACTCAAACGCAAAGACAAAGCACTTGCTGAAACCGCAGCACTGTTGGTTCTAACAAAAAAGGCAAACGCGATCTGGGGGGAGCGCGAGGACGATTGATTCCTCTCCCTGATCGCAAGGAAGCCGTTGCTTTAATCCAGGAAGCTGTTTCACAGGGTGCACGTAAAGTGAAAGCCTGTGCTGCGCTCAACCTGTCGATACGCACGGTTCAGCGCTGGCAAAAAGATGTAGAACAGGTGCGGGAAGATCAGCGTCAATACGCAGACCGGCCAATGCCTGCCAACCAACTAACCAAGAGTGAGCAAAACGAGATTCTGAAAGTCTGTAACAGCGAGCGATTCAAAAGTAAGTCGCCATGCCAGATTGTACCGACACTGGCCGACGAAGGTGTTTATATAGCTTCTGAGTCAAGCTTTTATCGAGTGCTGAAGGCCCATAATCAACAGCATCACCGCGGTCGCAGTCAGAAGCCCGCAAAGCGGAAGCCAACATCGCATCGGGCTACGGCACCGAATCAGCTCTGGTCGTGGGATATAACATTCTTGGGGTCGCCCATCAGGGGTAAATATTATTATCTCTATTTGGTTCTGGACGTCTATAGCCGCATGATTGTGACCTGGGAAGTCCATGAAAGGGAGTCCTCTGATCTGGCTGCTCAGATGATCCGCAAAGCCTTCATGCAGAATAAAATCAGCCTTCAGGAGCAACCACTGGTTCTGCACTCCGATAATGGCAGCCCAATGAAAGGGGCGACCATGCTGAGTACTCTTCAGCAGCTGGGTGTGCAGACATCGTTCAGCAGGCCACGCGTGAGTAACGATAACTCATACTCAGAGTCAGGCTTCAGAACCATGAAATACCGTCCTGGGTATCCGAATCACTTCTCCAGTCTGGAGTCAGCCAGAGAGTGGGTGTATGGGTTCGTAAACTGGTACAACATGGAGCATAAGCACAGTGGCATCAAGTTCCAGACCCCCTACGACAGACACACAGGGAAGGCTCAGAAAAAGGTTCTGAATCGTGAAAGAGTTTACCGTAAAGCAAAAGAGCAACACCCTGAGCGATGGGGAAGCCGTGAAACCAGAAACTGGCAATTACCGGTAGAGGTGTGGCTTAACCCTGAGCGATCAGAGAATCAGCAGCATTGTGATTTAGCTGCATAAGTTGAGGCGACATCTACCTTGAAAGTTACCGCTGACATGCCCAACAAGACACCGCAGATTTTTCATCGACTGACACAGAATCTACAGACATGCATTACTGAGAATTACTCAGAACTGGAATTGACCAGACTGATTGCTGGCGTAGATTTTGGTTCGTGACTCATCTATTGGAAAAATAGAAAAAACTTTCATACTGCTGCCGGCTAACGCTTGCAGCAAGGGTGGCGAACGCAGTGAGCCATCCCTTTGCCTGTATTTGTTAGCCCGGCAGCCCTGCCGCCTGGGACAATGTTGATAGATGCAGAGGAGTTTCAGTAAAACCTGCACCTGCTGCACCGATTGAAGTGCATAAAAGTTACCGCTGGAAAACTTGCAGGCAACGCCAATGCTGATACAACTTTTAACTGGTTTAGTGCGCCGGACCAAATACTCATAAACACCGTGAACCCACGCTGACATGCCCAACAAGACACCGCAGATTTTTCATCGACTGACACAGAATCTACAGACATGCATTACTGAGAATTACTCAGAACTGGAATTGACCAGACTGATTGCTGGCGTAGATTTTGGTTCGTGACTCATCTATTGGAAAAATAGAAAAAACTTTCATACTGCTGCCGACTAACGCCATGCTGTGGGGCGCCGCACAGCGGCGTCCCAGCCCCTTTAGGGGCGACACGAGCAATTTGTTAAGTGCTAGCCTCTTTAGAAGTGAATAATTTAAAGATAATTACTAGGGGATAAAGTCCGCCGATAAAAGAGACAAAGGCAATAAATAGTACGAAGAAATTTAGAGTGTTACCCTTATAAACTTCGGTCTCGTAGAATAACTCGCCACTAAATTTATCAGCAATAAACTCTGTCTGATACTCGTCAAAACCTTTGTGATAGTAACCAATAACTAAACTATGGATCTGACTATTTTTGAGTACTTTTACACTGCTTTTACTCATACTAGTGCCGAAGTTAATAGTTCCATGTTTGGTTTTTGCTAAAAGCCGATAACACTTACAACTTCTGGAATAGTAAATGTCATGAAAGCTGCCCTCTACAATCTGAGATTCTGCTCCATCAGTTTTCCATTTAAACCACTTAAATGAGCTTTCACCTGCTAAATAGGAAACATAAAACATTCCAGACGACATTATGACAAAGAAAACTGCGATGATATATTTCAATTTTTAACGTACTTATTTCTTGTGATGGAGTCACTTAACCGCAAAGCTGACGGGCGCACAGTATGTGCGTCCCAGACTGGCGTGTTGTTAGCTGCCGGTATGCACGGGACTCGAAGAATGGATAATTTTGAAATAAACAAAAGAATCGCAGAGATAGAAAATTATTGCTTTGAGGTAGCAGAAAAAACTGTTTATCGCGAGCAAGTCAAATACGTGCGTGTTCGTGAATTAGTGTCTAACCAGAAGTCAATTTATTTTGACTTCCAACCGGCAACAGATTGGGGGCATGGAGGGCCGCTACTCCAAGAACACAAAGTCACATTAGATATTCTTGAAGATGAAACGCACGGCACATTATGGGAAGCAATGAAATTCAATGGATATACAGTAAGCATAAAAGTTGCTGAGACTCCATTAAAAGCAGCCATGCTCGCAATAATTGCAGGACAAATTAAAGGCAGCTAACGCCTGCCAGCAGGGGCACGGAACGTGTCCCAATGGCTGGCTTTGTTATACATTAATCAGTATAAAAATAATTTACTGTTTCTCGCGACGTATGAACTGAATCGAGGCAACCTCCGATCCCATAAACAGTAATCTCTTTTCCCATAGAATATGCCATTAATAGTCCTGAAATTTGTGTTCTCCCTAAATCAGTCGAGCCGTCAATTGCCCACCTTGTCGGTTGAGAGGTCACACATTGCTGATCCGTATTTAAATGTGTACGATTTCCAGAATGTGTAAAAAGTAATGCACCATTTTTCATAAAATATAGGTTACTTATCTTTCCGACGGTAGCATAACCAGCAAATACTGGATTTGATAAAATTACCGCTAGAATTAGAATTTTCTTCATTAGATTTTCTCAATTATGTATAACGCCATGCTGTGGGGCGCCGCACAGCGGTGTCCCAGCCCCTTCAGGGGCGACACCAGCAACTTGTTAGCATGGCAGCCCACCCGCAAGGGCAAATGGTGAATGATGCGGAGGATTGGCAGCCTTCTTGCTGAACTGATTGAAGCGCACAATCTCTGATATTTAAAAGCTTCCAGGCGATAAAGAAGCTGATGCAACTTTGAACTGGCATAGGGCCACTGAGCAAAAAGTACCGATAAACTGAAAACCAACGCTGACATGCCCAACGATACACCGCAGATTTTTCAGCGACAGACTTCACACCAACAGACATGAACTGCTGAGAACTACTGAAAAGTTAGTGTAACAGTGTCTTTTTGCTGGGAGGTTCTAACTCGAAACCCACCATAGGCAGTGAACCCAAAAGCTCTTTTTGAAAACTGGTCTTTTCACAACCAGAAACTCTCTATTATTGCTGCCTGCTAACGCCTGGTTCAGCCGCGCCGCCGACGGCGGCGTCGGGTGGAGGGGCGTAGCCCCGGAACGAACTGGAACCATTTGTTATGTCACGTGCTAGAGGATTTTGTGGCTGTTAGAAGAAATACAGGATAGTTTCCATGTGGTTTATGTACAACGCTAGCTGAAGTTACTTTAACTTTGATGAATCCAGCATCAACTGCTGCTTTTGTAATGGCTTTGCGATCAAAACCATGATGATGAACACCTGTATCCTCTGTGTGAAATGAACCATCTTCTTTATCAAGGTCTGCGATTGCGATAAAACCCTCAGACTCAAGCATTGAGTGAAGCTTACGGAACATTTTTTCAATGTTTTTCACATGATGCATTGTCATGGAAGATATAACACCGTTATATTGGTGATCCATATCTCGTCTTTCAAGATCAATTTCGAGGATATCTAGCTGGCAGTGAATTTTATTTCTTTTTTGTTCAAGCTGCTGATTCATTGATGGCGAGATATCTATTGCGGTTATTTTTTTAACATGTGGAGCAATCCTTTCAAGTAGCAAACCAGTTCCTGACCCAAAGTCCATTAGATGCATTGTTTCATCTAGTTTTACATTGCGAAGAATAGAGTTCGCAATATTCTCAACATTAGCAACTCGAGTTTTTGTTAATTCATAACTACTTGCTTTTTGAGCAAAGAAATCAGTACCCATTACTACCTCTGTTAATTTGCTTATTTTTCTTTATTTGATGAACTTTGTCGATATTGATGAAGTGACATAACGCCCAGCGCACCGGACGAGCGAAGCGAAGTTCCAGCACGCTTGCGTGCGTTGGTGACGCTGCTGGTTAGGTGTATTTTGTAAGTTCATCGGTCGATTTCAAGTTTTGTATTACTTCTTGTATTAGGCTTTCTTTACCTCTAAAAGCCTCGCATAGATTTACTCGAAGATCGATATCTTCATTAATATCCGCGATTATTGTTAATATCTCACCATCAGGAACACTGTCGCCTAAGCAATAGTAAAGTTCACACGCTGCATGCTGGCGAACCAAGATATCATCATCGCGGTTAGTAATTATCAAAGTTAACAAAGCCCTTACTTCAGCAATTATCTCTGAAACATCGTCAAGCTCTAGAAGGATCGCTTTTAGCGCATCGACTCGTATATAGTCCTCTTCTTCGATATCTCTTGCTGTATCTATTAGATCCTTCATCATGTACTTGGGCACCTAACGCCGCCAACACGGGCCGCAATGTAGCGGCGAAGCCGCGAAATGGAGGTCCAGCCAGCTTTGCTGGCGATCGTGCTTGGCTTTGTTATGTGCTGGGACTAGAAACAAGCTCAATTGCCCCCGATTGGTTTATTGTAATGGTGTCGTTAAAGTTCATGCCGCCAGTGACATAGCCAAGACTTGGCTCAGAGTATACGGTGCCACCTTGCAAAGTTACGGATACCGAGTAGCTACTGTCATGAAGATTTTCAAAATGGCACTCTATTTCACCGCCAACCCCAAGCTGCTTGACACTGCAAGACTGCCCCGCAACTGATATATAAGCTGACTCTATATGCTGGCCAGAAGAGTTTACAAACTTTACCGATGCTCCTTTGCCCGAATACACACTGTGGCCGATGGCAAAGAAAAGTACTAAGCCAATCAGTACGATCAATAACAGTGCGATAGTAGAAAATTTAAATAGAGCTTTCATGTTGGTGCACATAACGCCTTTAGCAACGGACAATTACGGAGCCAAAGGCGGAGTAATTGGTCCGATTGCCTAAACTTGTTATGAGTTTGTGCTTAGACATTGAGGGAATCCCTATTCCTTGATGCTGTGTTTAGCGTGATTTTCGAGTTCTTTGGCTATCTCTTTCTTCTCGTTGTTGCGACGGCGAACCTTGCTCGATTCTTTGAGTTCCTCAGTCGTAACCCAATGCTCCATATTGGAATGGCCACGTTTACCGCCACTGCCTCCTTCCGTAGGGCCTTTCATTGTGCTCATGCTTTTATCTCTAGAGACTCATAACAGCTATTAGATCTCAAGCGAGTGATATTAGATATTACACTCACACGCGGCATATCCCCCTAAATCAAGAAATATCAACTCGCTTGAGATATATCCCGACTTTCCAACCTGTCATAAAGTCATTAATTATCAACAGACTATAAGCCATTTTACCTACCGCCCCAGATAGACCGCAAGTGAGTTATTTGCATTTTTAGTATTTTCTTCAATAATACTGTACAAATAAACAGCTTTTGAGTTTACCATGCCATCTCCTTTTATGACTGAAGTACGCAACACCCTCAGAGTGAAGCGCTATAGCTATAAAACTGAACAGTCCTATTGTTATTGGATCAAGTACTTCATTCGTTATCAACACATGAAGCATCCTCAGTATTTAGGGCCTGATCATGTCAGACAATTTTTGACTTATCTTGCCGTTCAGCGTCGGGTTGCGACTTCAACACAAAACCAGGCATTGAATGCTCTGAACTTTTTATACAAACAAGTTTTAGGTAGACCTTTGGGGGATGTCAGCAATCTGGTCAAAGCCAAAAAGGCCACAAAGATTCCTGTGGTGTTTGAACGACATGAAGTGAATGCAATTTTCACAGTGATCAGCCCTACACACAAGTTACCGGTTCAGCTGATGTATGGTTCCGGGTTGCGGCTAATGGAGTGCCTTCGCCTGCGTATTAAGGACATTGATTTCAACCGTATGGCCATTATTGTTCGCAGTGGTAAAGGCAATAAGGACCGGGTAACCATCTTGCCAGACCAGCTTATTCCTGAGCTAAAAGCTCGCATAAGCGAGGTTCGCCTTCTCCATATCATGGATAAAGAGGCCGGTTTTGGTGAAGTATGGATGCCGGATTCTCTGGCAAAAAAATACCCATCTGAAGCAAAAAGCCTTCATTGGCAGTATCTATTTTGTTCTCACAAGCGTTCAATCGATCCAAGGGATGGACATGAGCGACGCCATCATATTGATGACAGTACTTTGCAACGAGCAGTAAAACGAGCCATTGAGTTATCCGGTATAGAAAAGAAAGGAAGCTGCCATACTTTCAGACATTCTTTTGCCACGCATTTGCTTGATGATGGCTACGATATTCGAACGGTTCAGGAGCTTCTTGGACACAAAGACCTGAAGACAACCCAGATCTACACTCATGTGCTAAACCGTGGTGGCCACGCAGTAAAGAGTCCTTTGTGCAAAATATAACAGGCACGCTACCGCACGGGGACCTCCCCGAGACAGCTGAAGAGCACTTATCCCTTTGGCTCAATAGCTTCCTGCCTGAGTGAATACATTCTATTGAGCGACATTGTGCCAGTATTCTCTATTGAAGGGTAGGTAGTAGTGCCTATTTATGGCTGTCTTATATTTTTCGTGATCCATTCACCACGCCTATACGTAGAAAAAGGCATAACAATAGATTGGCTGGCAGGCACGACAAGGAGTGAAGTTATATGGGTTACCGGAGCGGCGATTGATGCAGGCAGGGTCAATATATTATGGCTAAAGTAAGCAAGCGTTTATTAGTCCTTAACGCCGTGTTGTTTCAGCTGGTTTGGTTTATTGCTGTGCAAGGTGACAATCTGTATGCGCTATTGGCATTACTCTTCTTGCTTGTTATGCACTTCTCGCTAATGAAACCGGACGCACAGGAGTTACGACTGATCTTTGCCGTACCAGTCGTTGGTATCGTTGCTGACACTTTAATTATGAATGCAGGATGGATTGAGTATCAGAGTACTGATCATTTTCTTATTCCTATCTGGCTATGCGTTTTGTGGGTTGCGTTCGCGACTACTCTTAAACATTCGATGAGTTGGGTATTTAAGACCTTCTGGTTACCTCCGTTGGTGGGCTTGCTGGTTGTGCCATTCAGTTATTGGGCAGGCATTAAATTATCAGGGGCTCAGCTTTTGATCCCCATGGAAAGGCTACTGCTGCTGGAAGGCTTGGTCTGGGCTGTTTTATTGACTCTGATTGGCCATACAACAAGAAAACAGGAACAATCCTTATGCTAGCGTCTTTAACCCCAAAATCGATCATTATATTCAGCCCGGTTCTACTACTCTCTCCGTTCGCTCAAGCAGATCATCCGGCAGTTATCGGGTATGCATATCATTCGGGAACACAACAACTGGCATACACTGAAGAGCACACATTCCCGGACTTCCTGTCTCATCATGTTGTTTATAAAGAGACTGACGGAAGTATTTTCGCCAGCAAAACCATCGACTACAGCGATAGCTATATTGCGCCTGATATCATCCAGACAAATCAGCGTAATGGAGAACTGATCAAAACCGAGTTCGTGGACGATGCAATCAAAGTTTCTTACAGAACAAGCTTCGGTGCAGACACTCAACAATCAGACATTGCCTTTTCCCCTGACCTGGTGATCGATGCCGGCTTCGATCACTACATTCGTTTAAACTGGGACGCCCTCATAGCAGAAAAAGAAACAGTGATTCAATACCTGATACCAAGCCACCAACGAAAAATCGATCTCCGCATAAAAACAGTTGAATGCAAGAAAGACCTGAAAAAGACTCATATTTGCTTCAATATTGCCGCAGACAGCTGGTTATATCGCATGCTCTCGTCGTCACTTACACTCAGCTATGACAAGCAAAGCCAAAAGCTGATGATTTTCTCTGGCCGCTCTAATATCAGCGATAAGAACGGTGATTATCAAGACGTCACTATTCGCTATCAATTCCATACACCTATTAAAAACCAAGAGATTAGTTATGTTGCGAATTAGCACTCTGCTGATGGTTCTGTTTTTATTTGGCTGCAGCTCCGTCGATATCAGCCAATATCAAGATAACCAACCCACTCTCTCATTACCGGAGTTTTTCAATGGTCCTCTGACAGCCCACGGGATTCTGAAGAATCGAAGCGGCGAGGTAATACGCTACTTTAACGCCACCATGACAGGGAGCTGGGACGAAGAGGGGATTGGCACTCTGGATGAGGATTTTATTTTTGACGACGGTGAAAAACAAAAACGTATCTGGACATTCACACCGGATGGCAAGGGCAGCTACCTGGCCAGTGCAGGAGACGTTAAAGAAGCCGTGCCTGTGAAAACATCTGGCAATGCCTTATTTATGGCGTATGTACTGAACATCTTCTACAAGGGTGAACCTCTCGAAGTGTCGATAGACGACAAAATGTACCTGGTCAGCGATAAAGTCATCATCAATGAATCCATCATGACCAAGTTCGGTGTCGACTTGGGCTATATTACTCTGACGATCATCAAAGACGGGAATGATACCGGCAGCTGAAGATAGTTTCCGTTTGGGCATTCGATCCATGCAGTAGTTTCATCTGCTTTAATATCTATTCGCGAAAGATATTCAAAGCTGGTGTGGGGCTTCTGTACTGATAGGAGCACTCAGTAATGCACTAATGAGTTTATCCTGAAAGATTGAACTCACAGAGAACTCAGGGCTCCTTTGGCCAGTAGCTTTACAATCACTGCATTCAGCGTAACCAATGGATTGACACCAAAAGAAATGCCAAGGTTTGGCTGATTATCCCTTGTAGCGAAGCCAACGCCGGGGACCAGCTCACGAGATTCCATTATGTGGAAATCAAAGATATTGGTCGTTTCTGGACAGTCTGGGTAGGTTGATTTCGGTATAACGTTCTGTTTTATATCGTTAACGAATCTGGCGTCATGACCACACCAGTAGATAAGCTCTCTAACAGCCTGTGACAGCAACCCATTCTCATCCATGGCCTGCCCTATGGACTCTTCTGTGAATTGGGGAAACGCCTTGTGAAACAGAGTAGCCAGAATCGCCTTTATTTTATGCTCATGATTGACTGTGGATTCCCTATTGCCAGAGTCGAACTGTTTTTGAAAACAGAGAGCATATTGCAATACCAGCCCCTGGGCATTTTTTGCCAGTTCAGAAAAAGCCACCTTGGCCCGATCCTCTGATTTTTCAAAATCAAGAAATTTCTGACACCTGGTGGAGAAAAAATAATCTTCACCCAGCTCATGCATACTTTTCGTATCACCAGAATCCCGCATGCCTACGGGACCCACATTGGGATGTTCTGACGCTTTTTTCCACTGAAGCATCCTACCCTCGCTAGAGGCATCGACATAAGAGGAAAGAACATAGTGCTTTCGGTTCGTCACTGAATCATGGTCAGCCGCCATTACCTCTGGGGCATATAATCCGCAACTGAATAACACACCGCAATCATGGGCATACTTATAGAGTCCCTCGAAAATCTGATCCGCCTTTGTTACTGGATCAAGCACATAAGGGTATAAATGATAAGGCGCATCTTTGGTTGATTTCAGGTGCAGACAATAACCTGTCTTGTCATCAATGTAGCGACACTTTTCCTCCAGTTTTGCCTTTATGGTGGGAGAAATTAATGTCGCCAGATCAGTCTGCACATTTTCCCAGCGATATCTGCCGACCACTTCAGGAATTGAGCTTTTCAAGCCATGCTGGCTAGCTATGGTTGCCATCAGGCTGATTTTATTACCCTCTTTTGCCAGTTCTTCCGGCTTTTCCGTATCACTGAGAAATTTCAAATAATCCCAGCCGCCATCCGTTCGCTGAATGACCAGCGTTCGCCCGCACACCTCGATAGATTGACCCATCAATGATGCTGTCGGGGGAGGGTCTGACCACTGCTGCGAATTGTCCAGTTTTTGCCAATCATTATCAAACTGATTTTCCTGTGGCTGATAATCTTTATCCAGTGATAACAACAACTGCCAAATGTTAGGACTTCCCATAGTATTGAGGGGATGAACAGATCTGCAAAACAGGGTTTCCCGCTGTTTTTCGCAATCAGGATGGTTTAACCAGTTATTTAGCACGTAAATTCGATGGCCTGGAGGGGCAAGCCGTAGAAATAGTTCAATGATATTAAAATGTAAGTAAGTGACGCCGGTGTACGCTACAAATCGATTATATGCAGATGAACTTGGTGGTCTTGCCGAAGCCTCATTGCCTGGGTCCGGCCACAGGTCCGGACGGTAACTTTTCAGCCTGGTTGTAAACTTTGCATCACACTCACGGAAGTACGAATCCGATCGAATCCATGACAGGCCATCCATCAAAAGCCAATCCATGAATTTCCTGAAATCATTGGCATGGTTGAGGCCATTGCAGCATTTGACCTGGCTAATCAGGGTGTTCCATCTATCACTATAATGATCATCTTTCTGTAAAAGACCTACACTGTTTACCGAAACGGTATCATTCATTAGGGTAAAAATTTTTGCCGCCCACAGGCTTACATATTTCAGATCCAAATATTTCCCATGATCCGCACATAATCCATTTTCCGATCCATAACTCCCCTTATGGCAAATGGGTATTTGTTCCATGACAAGATGGATAAATGGCAGCTCATACTTCTCTGAATTCAGCTCTTCCTCGTGCATCTGCATTCCGGATTCATTGGGCAAGGTCCATAAAAACGGAGCTACTCGATTTACCGTATTGACAAACAATCGTTCATTGGTCAAACCAGCTTCTTTGGCCATAAGAAAAGGAGATTTATTAAGATTAACCGATGCGTCTTTGAACGCCTGTATAGAGACGGTAACACCCATTTCAGTCAATAATTCGGAGCATTGGTGAAGTCCTCCCAATACAGCAATCATTGCAATCAGCTTCTGTTCTTCCTGACAAAATGAAACAATAAGTTTGCGGGCTTCTTTTTGCGATTGTTGTGCAATAGCTTCAAGAACAAATACCATTATCATGCTTTTTTTGTATCTGTGAATCTGTCTCCTATTAGAAATTCGGTGGAATCGAAATTGATGCTCATTCAGGTCTCTAACCATCATTCTGGTATTGCATCCACGGCGGAGGTACTTAAAGAAAATCATTAACCTGGCCAATGAAACCTTTGGTATTGATTGTGCAATTACTTCCTGAAATAACATACCATCAATGGATCGGGAATTTAGAATCTCCTCGGAAAGAAGGTCAAAGCGAGAGTCCGGATCAGCAAAAGCACCCTTGACAAACAACAGGTCCGGGCAATGATCTTCGCAGTTATCGACCAGCTTTATCATCGTATCAAAAGGGAGGTATACGGTAGTTTCACGGTCAAAATCAAGACTGCTGGATAGAGGATTGATGGGGAACCCTTGCTCAATAATATAGCTAAGTACTTTCAGATTGTTTTTTTCGACCCCGGCCCAAATAGCAATATCCCGTGCTATTGTTTGAACATCAACCGCTATTTTTTTCCTTGATTCGATACCGCTTGTAATTTCCGATTTATTCCTGTTAACGATGTAAGTATCATTATCAAAATATTCTTTAACCTCTCTTTTCAGCTCATTAACTTTATCCATTAGACTGATATTGACATGTAATTTATCAAATTGTTGGAAAAGCTTCTCAAATTCTTCTTTTACACATTCTTCTTTATCATGTTCTGAAGTCAGTAATTCCAGCAACTTTTTTTGCTCTAGCTGACCATGTACAGAGCTGGGGGCTCCTTTCTGGTTGCCTTCGGCCCCAACTTCTATATCGATGTTTTTCGAACTGTGAAGTGTGGAATGACTGACACTGTAGCCGGCAAGATCAGGTGAGTTGTCAATGCGTTGAAATTGGGGCCCAGATACTCCGGTGTTGCCAGATACAACATTGGCAGGATTGAAGTATATCTCTTTGCCTTCAGTGGGTCTTACTGTCAGCGATTTATAGTTCCCTATTCCTTCACTATCACTGACCTCGGAAATTAGGCCAGATCCGGTCATGGTATTGGTATTTTTTTCTGTTACATCCATATTTGCGCAACCTTATCAAAATGTCCTTTCTACTTTTGACAATGAGAACGAAAAAAAATTCCAATTCCCGGGCCACAACCGACAATTGCGATATAACCCCTGTTCCCTCTTTCAAGAAAAACATTCAAAACTGGTATGGGGCTACTGATAGCAGCACTCATTAATCCGGTGGTAAGTTTATCCTGAAAGATTAACTCACAG
Source organism: Endozoicomonas sp. ALD068 (assembly GCF_049310145.1). NCBI lineage: Bacteria > Pseudomonadati > Pseudomonadota > Gammaproteobacteria > Oceanospirillales > Endozoicomonadaceae > Endozoicomonas > Endozoicomonas sp. ALD068. The sequence goes on along the minus strand of NZ_JBLYNU010000004.1, from coordinate 1,154,981 downwards.
AGAGGTCAGAGCTCCCCTGACCAGTAGCTTTACAATCACTGCATTCAGCGTAACCAATGGATTGACACCAAAAGAAATGCCAAGGTTTGGCTGGTTATCCCGCGTAACAAAACCAACACCGGGAACCAGCTCACGAGGTTCAAATATGAAGAAATCAAAGATATTGGTCGTTTCAGGACAGTCTGGGTAGGTCAACTTCGGTATAACATTATGTTTAATGTCGTTAACAAATCTGCCGTCATAACCGCACCAGTAGATAACCTCTCTGACAGCCTGTGACAGCAGCCCATCTTCATCCATTGCCTGAGCCGCACACTCTTCTGTGAATCGGGGAAACGCCTTGTGAAACAGAGTAACAAGAATCGCCTTTATTTTATGCTCATGATTAAGTGTGGACTCCCTATTGCCAGAGTCGAACTGATTTTGAAAACAGAGAGCATATTGCAATACCAGCCCTTGGGCATTTTTTGCCAGTTCAGAAAAGGCCACCTTGGCCCGATCCTCTGACTTTTCAAAATCAAGAAATTTCTGACATCTGCTGGAAAAAAAATAATCTTCACCCAGCTCATGCATACTTTTCGTATCACCGGAATCCCGCATACCCACTGGACCCACATTGGGATGTTCTGACGCTTTTTTCCACTGAAGCATCCTCCCCTCGCTGGAGGCATCGACATAAGAGGAAAGAACATGGTGCTTCCGGTTCGTCACTGAATCATGGTCAGCCGCCATTACCTCTGGGGTATATAATCCGCAACTGAATAAAACACCGCAATCATGGGCATACTTATAGAGTCCCTCGAAAATCTGATCCGCCTTTGTTACTGGATCAAGCAAATAAGGGTATAAATGATAAGGCGCATCTTTGGTTGATTTCAGATGAAGACAATAACCTGTCTTGTCATCAATGTAGCGACACTTTTCCTCCAGTTTTGCCTTTATGGTGGGAGATATTAATGTCGTCAGGTCAGTCTGCACATTTTCCCAGCGATATCTGCCGACCACTTCAGGAATTGAGCTTTTCAAGCCATGCTGGCTGGCTATGGTTGCCATCAGGTTGATTTTATTACCCTCTTTTGCCAGTTCTTCCGGTTTTTCTGTATCGCTGAGAAATTTCAGATAATCCCAGCCACCATCCGTTCGCTGAATGACCAGCGTTCGCCCGCACACCTCGATAGATTGACCCATCAACGATGCTGTCGGGGGAGGGTCTGACCACTGCTGCGGATTGTCCAGTTTTTGCCAATCATTATCATACTGATTTTCCTGTGGCTGATAATCTTTATCCAGTGATAACAGTAACTGCCAAATGTTAGGACTTCCCACAACATTGAGGGGGTAAGCAGTTCTGCAAAACAAGGCTTCCCGCTGTTTTGCACAATCAGGATTGTTTAACCAGTTATTTAGCACATGGATTCGATGGCCTGGAGGAGCAAGCCGCAGAAATGATTCAATGATGTCAAAATGTAAGTTAGTGACGCCAGTGGTGTACGTCACAAGTTGAGTATATGCATATGATCTTGGTGGTGTTGCCGAAGCCTCATTGCCCGGGTCCGGCCACAGGTCTGGACGGTAACTTTTCAGCCTGGTTGTAAACTTTGCCTCAGCCTCACGGTAGCGCAATTCCGATCGAACCCATGACAGGCCATCCAGCAAAAGCCAGTCCATGAATTTCCTGAAATCATCAGGATGGGTGAGGCCATTGCAGCATTTGACCTGGCTGATAAGGGTGTTCCATGTCTGACTATACTGGACATCTTCCTGTAAAAGACCTGCACTGTTTGCCAAAATAGTATCATTAATTCCCTTAAAAATTTTTGCTGCCCACAAGCTTACATCTCTCAGATCCAAAGATTTCCCATGATACGCCCATAACCCATTTTCCGATCCATAACTCCCCTTATGGCAAATGGACATTTGTTCCATGACAAGATGGATAAATGGCAGCTCATCCTTCTCTGAATACAGGTGTTCCTCGTGCATCTGCATTCCGAATTGGTCGGGCAAGGTCCATAAAAACGGAGCTATTCGATTGACTGTATTGACAAACAAGCGCTCATTGGTCAAACCAGCCTCTTTGGCCATAAGAAAAGGAGATTTATTAAGATTAACCGATACGTCTTTAAACGCCTGCCTGGAGACGGTAACACCCATTTCAGTCAATAACTCGGAGCATTGGTAAAGTCCTCCTAAAACAGCAATCATTGCAATCGGCTTCTGTTCTTCCTGAGAAAATGAAACAATAAGTTTGCGGGCTTCTTTTTGTGATTGTTGTGCAATAGCTTCAATAACAAACACCATTATTATGTTTTTTTTGTATCTGTGAATCTCTCTTCTAGTAGTAAATCGGTGGTATCGAAATTGATGTTCATTCAAGTCTCTGATTATGTTTCTGCTATTGCATCCACGACGGAGGTAATTAAAGAAAATCATTAATCTGGCCAATGAAACCTTTGGTATTGATTGTGCAATTACTTCCTGAAATAACATACCATCAATGGATCGGGAATTTAGAATCTCCTCTGAAAGAAGGTCAAAGCGAGAGTCCGGATCAGCAAAAGCACCCTTGACAAATAACAGGTCCGGGCAATGATCTTCGCAGTTATCGACCAGCTTTCTCATCGTATCAAAAGGGAGGTATACGGTAGTTTCAAGGTTAAAATCAAGACAGCTGGATAGAGGATTGATGGGGAACCCTTGCTCAATAATATAGGTAAGTACTTTCAGATTGTTTTTTTCGACCCCGGCCCATGTAGCAATATCCCGTGCTATTGTTTGAACATCAACTGCTATTTTTTTCCTTGATTCAATACCGCTTGTAATTTCAAATTTATACCTGCCAACGATGTAAGTATCATTATCAAAGTATTCTTTAACCTCTCTTTTCAGCTCATTAACTTTATCCATTAGACTGATATTGACATGTAATTTATCAAATTGTTGGAAAAGTTTCTCAAATTCGTCTTTTACACATTCTTCTTTATCATGTTCTGAAGTCAGTAATTCCAGCAACTTTGCTTGCTCTAGCTGACCATGACCAGAGCTGGGGGCTACTTTCTGGTTGCCTTCGGCCCCAACTTCTATATCGATGTTTTTCGGACTGTAAACTGTGGAATGACTGACACTGTAGTCGGTAAGATCAGGTGAGTTGTCAATGCGTTGAAATCGGGGCCCAGATACTCCGGTGTTGCCAGATACAACATTGGCAGGATTGAAGCGTCTCTCTTTGCCTTCAGTGGATCTTACTGTCAGCGATTTATAATTCCCTATTCCTTCACTATCACTGGCTTCGGAAATTAGGCCAGCTCCAGTCATGGTATTGGTATTTTTGCCTGTTACATCCATATATGCGCACCCTTATCAAAATGTCCTTTGTACCTTTTGACAATGAGAACGAAAAAAAATTCCAATTCCCGGGCCACAACCGACAATTGCGGTATAACCCCGGTTTCCTCTGTGAAATAGCCTTATCCGCTTCACTCTCTGTTCAAGAAAAGCCTTCAAAGCTGGTATGGGGCTACGATATCAGCACTCATTAATCCAGTGGTGAGTTTATCCTGAAAAGATTAAACTCACAGGGAGGTCAGAGCGCCCCTGGCCAGTAGCTTTACAATCACTGCATTCAGCGTAACCAATGGATTGACACCAAAAGAAACGCCAAGGTTTGGCTGGTTATCCCGTGTAACAAAACCAACACCGGGGACCAGCTCACGAGGTTCCAATGTGCAATAATCAAAGATATTGGTCGTTTCTGGACAGTCTGGGTAGGTCGATTTCGGTATAACGTTATGTTTGATATCGTTAACGAATCTGGCGTCATGACTACACCAGTAGACAATCTCTCTAACAGCCTAGGACAGCAACCCATCTTCGTCCATGGCCTGAACCGTGCACTCTTCTGTGAATCGGGGAAACGCCTTGTGAAACAGGGTAGCCAGCATTACCTTTATTTTATGCTCATGATTGAGTGTGGACTCTCTATTGCCAGAGTCGAACTGTTTTTGAAAACAGAGAGCATACTGCAATACCAGCCCCTGGGCATTTTTTGCCAGTTCAGAAAAGGCCACCTTGGCCCGATCCTCTGATTTTTCAAAATCAAGAAATTTCTGACACCTGCTGGAGAAAAAATAATCTTCACCCAGCTCATGCATACTTTTCGTATCACCGGAGTCCCGCATGCCTACGGGACCCACATTGGGATGTTCTGAGGCTTTTTTCCACTGGAGCATCCTCCCCTCGCTAGAGGCATTCACATAAGACGAAAGCACATGGTGCTTTCGGTTCGTCACAGAATCATGATCTGCCGCTGTTACCGCAGGAGCATATAATCCGCAACTGAATAAAACGCCGCAATCGTGTGCATACTTATAGAGTCCCTCGAAAATCTGATCCGCCTTTGTTACTGGATCAAGAACATAAGGGTATAAATGATAAGGCGCATCTTTTGACGATTTCAGATGAAGACAATAACCTGTCTTGTCATCAATGTAGCGACACTTTTCCTCCAGTTTGGTCTTTATGGTGGGAGGTATTAATGTCGCCAGGTCAGTCTGCACATTTTCCCAGCAATATCTGCCAACCACATCGGGAATTGAACTTTTCAAGCCATGCTGGCTGGCTATGATTGCCATCAGGCTGATTTTATTACCCTCTTTTGCCAGTTCTTCAGGCTTTTCCGTATCACTGAGAAATTTCAGATAATCCCAGTCACCGTCCGTTCGCTGAATGACGAGCGTACGCCCATACACCTCGATAGACTTGCCTATTAACGATGTTATCGGAGGGGGCGCTGTCCATTGCTGTGGATTGTCCAGTTTTTGCCAATCATGTTCAAACTGATTTCCCTGTGGCTGATAATCTTTATCCAGTGATAACAACAACTGCCAAATGTTAGGACTTCCCATAGTATTGAGGGGATGAACAGATCTGCAAAACAGGGTTTCCCGCTGCTTTGCGCAATCAGGATTGTTTAACCAGTTATTTAGAACATAAATTCGATGGCCTGGAGGGGCAAGCCGTAGAAATGATTCAATGAAGTTAAAATGTAAGTTAGTGACACGATTGCTATATGTTTCAAGTTGATCACATAATGCCGGTGATGTTGTCGAATCCTCATTACCCGGGTCCGGCCACAAGTCCGGTCGGTAACTTTTCAGTCTGGTTGTAAAGGGTGCCTCTTTCTCACGGTATTTCGATTCCCCCCGTACCCATGACAAACCATCCATCAAAAGCCAGTCCATGAATTTCTTGAAATCATCGGAACGGGCCAGACCATTGCAGCATTTAACCTGGCTGATTAAGATGTTCCATGTCTCACTATAGCGGGCATCTTCCTGTAAAAGACCTGCACTGTTTGTCAAAGTAGCATCACTCATTCCCTTAAAAATTTTTGCTGCCCACAGGCTTACATCTCCCGGAACCAATGCTGCTCCATGCTTCGGCGCTAAACCATTTTTCGATTCATAACTCCCCTCCTGACAAATCGACAATTGATCCATGACAAGATGAATAAACGACAGTGATTTTTTATCTAAAAGCCAGTGTTCCTGGTGCAGATATAGCCCGAATTTATTGGGCAAGGACCATAAAAACGGAGCTATTCGATTCACTGTATTGGCAAACAGTCGTTCATTCGTCAGACCCGCCTCTTTAGCCATAAGAAAAGGAGAATTTTCAAGATTAACCGAGGCTTTTTTAAACGCCTGCCTGGAGACGGTAATACCCATTTCAGTCAATAGTTCGGAGCATTGGTGCAGTCCTCCCAAAAGTGCAATCATTGCAATCATCTGCTGCTCATCCTGATAAAATGATCCAATAAGATTACAGACTTCTTCCTTTGCTTCTTTTTGTGATTGTTGAGCCATGGCTTCAAGAACAAATACCATTATTATGCTTTTACTGTATCTTTCCATCCTGTGACAATTGGTAATGCGGTGATTTTCGAAACTATGCCTATTAAGGTCTTTAATCATGCCTCTGGCATTACATTTACGACGAAGGTAGTTAAAAAAAATCATTAACCTTCTAAATGAAACCGTTGGTATTGATTGTGCGATTGCCTGCTGAAATAATTCATCTTTAATGTATCTGGAAGTTAAAATCTCCTCGGAAAGAACGTCAAAGCGAGGATCAGTATCAGCAAAAATACCCTTGACAAATAACAGATCTGGAAAGTCTGGCTTGCAGTTATCTACCAGCTTTCTCATCGTGTCAAAAGGGAGGTATACAGTAGACTCAGGATCAAGATCAATACAGCCAGCTTTTCTTTCGATAGGAACCCCTTGTTCAATAATATAGGTGAGCACTTTCAGATTGTCTTTTTCGACCCCCGACCAAATAGCGATATCCCGTACTATTTTTTTAATTTTATCCGCTATTTTTTTTCTTGATTGAGCATCATTTATAGTTTCAAATTCTTTCCCTATGTAGCTGCAAGTACCCGTATCAATATATTCCTTAATCTCTTTTTTCAGCTCATTGACTTCATCCATTAAACTGATACCGACATGTAATTTATCAAATTGTTGGACAAGTTTCTCTAATTCTTCTTTTACACATTGTTCGTTAACATTTTCTGAAGTAAGTAATTCCAGCAACTTTTTTTGCTTTACCTGACCATGGCCAGAACCGGGTGCTACTTTGTGGTTGTCTTCTGCCCCACCTTCTATACCGATGGTTTTCGGGCTGCAAGGCTTGGGATGACTGACATTACAGTCGGTAAGATTAAACGAGCTGTCAATGCGTTGAAATCCGGTTCCAGATACTCCTGTGTTGCCAGATACAACATTGCCAGGATTGAAGAGTCTCTCGTTGCCTTCAGTGGATCTTACTGAGAGCGATTTATAATTCCCTATTCCTTCACTATCACTGGCTTTGGAAATTAGGCCAGATCCGGTCATGGTATTGGTATTTTTGCCTGTTACATCCATATATGCGCACCCTTATCAAAATGTCATTTTTACCTTTTGACAATGAGAACGAAAAAAAATTCCAATTCCCGGGCAGCAACCGACAAATTGCGGTATAACCCCTGCTCACTCTGTAAAATAGCCTTATCCGCTGCACTGTCTGTTCAAGAAAAGCATTCAAAGCTAGTATGGGTCCACTAATCTGAGGATTTAGAACATGAGCGAACAAGACAAATACACCCCTCCGGCGGTCTGGACCTGGGACGATGAATCCGGCGGTCAATTTGCCAATATCAATCGTCCGGTATCTGGTAAAACACACGATAAAGAACTGCCCAGGGGAGAGCATCGTTTCCAGCTTTACTCACTAGCCACTCCCAACGGAGTAAAAGTCACCATCATGTTCGAAGAGTTGTTAGAGAAAGGCATTGATAAAGCCGAATATGATGCTTATCCAATCAAGATCATGGAAGGGGAGCAATTCGGTAGCGGGTTTGTCGATATCAACCCCAATTCGAAGATTCCGGCATTGATCGATAACAGTGGCGAGAAGCCGGTTCGTATTTTTGAATCCGGTGCCATTCTGGTTCACCTGGCAGAAAAGTTTGGCGAATTTTTGCCGCAAAAAGAGGGTCGTGCAGAAATCATGTCCTGGTTATTCTGGCAGATGGGCAGTGCACCCTTTTTAGGTGGAGGCTTTGGCCATTTTTATACCTATGCACCCGAGAAATTTGAATACCCGATTAATCGTTACACCATGGAAGTAAAACGCCAGCTGGATGTACTGGATAAGCAACTGGCGAAAAACAATTATATCGCAGGCAATGAATACTCCATCGCCGATATCGCTATCTGGCCCTGGTACGGTGCTTTGGTCTTGGGTCAGCTGTACAACGCGGCAGAGTTTTTGAGCGTGGACTCTTATAAAAACGTTAAACGCTGGGCAGAACAGATGGCTTCACGACCCGCAGTTAAACGCGGCAAGATGGTCAACAGAACCTGGGGAGAACCCGAGGAACAGTTGCCTGAACGACATGATAAGACTGACTTCAAATAATTGAGAGCTGTTTGTAATTAATAAATTCAGCAAGTTGAGGCCGGTCTTATAATTTTCACTCTCTTAGTCCCAAATGCACTCTCAGACAGGAGCTTGGATACGGGCCAAAAGATAGAGAAGATATGGGGGGGGGTAAAAAGTGCAGTCAAAGATTCTGCTTCAGGTGGATATGACCTGTGGCATGACAAAGTCAGTCCTGCGCACGACAGACCTACAATGCGTCGCTCTGAAGTGGGAGCTGAAGCAGAATCTATGTAGCATGATAATTTACCTGTAAGGTAGTGGCTAAACTTTTGTATCACTAGCCCATTTTCAAGACACCTTCTTTGTCCAATGTGGCAAATGATTTTATGATCGCTTCATTTTCTAAAAGAATGGCTTCTATAACAGCCAGTTTTGCATTTCCTGTTGTCAGATAAACCAATTTTGGTGGATGGCCATACTGAATTGCATAGCGAAGAAAATCTTTGTCTTTGGTGACAATGGTTAACTGCTGTTTTTTTGCATAACACCAGATTTCAATATCAGGTGAGTTATCCAGCTTTGAATCCAAAACATGCAAGCTTCCGAGGTATGTATCATTGATTCTGGCAACAAGTTTTGGTGAAAGGGTTTCATCCAACAATAGCATCAGGCGGCACCAGATAGTTGATTGGCTGCGTAGAGCAATGCAGCCTTAATATGTTCAGCCAGAAGATTAGGGTGTTCATCAAGTATTTCTGCTTGCGTCATACCACTTGCCAGCATTTCCAGTATGTCTGTAACCGTTATTCGGGTCCCTTTTATACAAGGTTTTCCAAAACGTTTTGCCTGATCAACTTCAATATGCTTTAAATAATCTTCTTTAATCATAATTCACTCCCGAATAAGCCCGTAAACATTCTACAACGGGCCAGTAGCGTGTATTTCCTCTATATATTTAAAACACAAATCTGCACATCTACACAGCCTCAACATTCTAGGAGCCTTATATGGTCCGCCCCGTTTTGCAAGAGCCTGTTTTGTTAATTAGCAAACAAAGATAACTGCAATCATATATACGGCCTATTCATGAGGTCTAACCCTCTGGCCCTGATGGGTATCCGCGCAACCTGGCCTTATCAGTCCGACGGCCTCAAGGGCCAAGACTCCTATCAGGTTTCAGGTTGCCGGTTTTTACCTGTTTGCCATCAACTGTACATGCTCATCGCAATCTGCGGGGGGGTTCCCCTTTGATTAAGCTTATGCTTTACTTTGCCGCTGCCGCCTTTACCTCATTATGCAGCCTTGTAAACTTCATTTCGGGTCATGATGACCCAGACAATCCGAGCCATTTTATTAGCCAGACCAACGGCGGCAACGTTGTGATTGCTGCGCTCATTAAGTTGGCTAACCCATTTTTTACAGCGGTCATCCTTATTTTTGAGGCAGTGGAGTACCGAACGTGCGCCGTGTATCAATAATGTGCGCAGGTATTTATCACCCCGTTTACTGATGCCCAGCAGGACTGACTTACCGCCTGTGGAATGCTGTCTTGGAACTAATCCCAACCATGCGGCAAGGTGTCGACCAGATTTAAAATACGTCGCATCACCAACGGCTGCCTTCAATGCTGTGGCAGTGATGGCTCCGATACCCGGCATAGTCATCATTCGACGACATTCGTCGTCGTTTTCAGCCAGCTCCTGAATTTTCTGGTCATACTGTTGAATACGCTTGTCAAGACTGGCCAACTCTTCTGATAAACCATGTAGCAGCTCACGAGTCAGCGAATGGAGTCCATTTTCAGCATCTTCCAGAATTCGTGGAAGCTGTGCACGAACTTTACCAATACCCTGGGCAACCACAATACCTTCTTCCAATAGTGACCCCCGGATCTGGTTAACCAGGGCAGTTCTCTGATCAACCGCTTGTTGACGATAGCGGTGCAGAAGTTGCCAGGCCTGCTGCTCTGACGTTTTAACAGGTACAAAACGCATGCTGGGCCGTGAAGCTGCTTCTGCAATCGCTTCAGCATCGTTGTAGTCATTTTTGTTGGTCTTGACATAAGGCTTGACAAATTGAGGTGAAATCAGCTTGACAGTATGCCCATAGTTCTTGAATAACCGAGCCAAATAGTGAGCACCACCACAAGCTTCCATAGCGATAATGCATGGCTCCAGATTTGCCACGTACTCCAAAAGGTTCTTCCTGGACAACTTCTTTCTGATGACTTTGCTACCCTGGTCATCAACACCAAACAGGTGAAAGTTGTTCTTGCCAATATCGATACCAAGTACTGAAATAGTCATGGGTGGTTCGCTCCGGTTAATCCTGTTTAAATGGTTAACTCCATTTTGGCTCATTTGAAGCCGTTTAGGAGGGGCGGACCATCCCATTAGACCGAGAATAGCGCCCGTCTAGGCGACCCCGTAGCGAGGACGGCAGAAAATTGAGGATGAAAATTCGGTTTTGTGAGGAGAATAGCGAGCTATTTGACGAACAAAAGCGGATTTACAGACCAATTTGCTGGCGCCGCAGTAGGGCAGTCTATTCTCGGTCAGGCTCCTAGCAGTAACTTCCAGGGAATTAATTTTCTTGGCGAATATTATGCACCCAGTTTTTTAGCTTGTTCCCATGGTATGGAGGCTACCAAAAAATCCTGGTTTCCTCGCCTTCAGGCCCTTTGGTTCCAGACCTGGAAACCAGCACTTTGTCTTGAGTTTCGGGGTCCGCTTATCGGGATGTATATACTCCAGTGCGAAGCATAGGAGCAAGCCAGTGACATATTTTCCACCTCAACCAAACAACCTCAGCTCAAAATATGTTATAAACCTTCACCATGAACACCATCAACATCCAATACTACAAATCCCCCGTTGGTGAGCTGATGCTGGGCACCTATGACCAGCAGCTCTGCCTCTGTGACTGGCGCTATCGAAAGAAAAGATTGCAAGTTGACGCGCGTGTCAGAAATGGGCTCAAAGCAGAGTATGTCGAGCAGGACAACGAAGTGATGGCACTCACCCGACAGCAGTTGGAAGCGTATTTTCGTAAAGAGCGGAATAGCTTTTCAGTGCCTCTGCTTCTGGTTGGCACTGCCTTTCAAAAGCAGGTTTGGCAAGCTCTTATGGATATTCCCTATGGAGAGACCACCACCTATGCCGGACTGGCAGAATCCATGGGAGACAGGAACGCCCTGAGAGCCGTAGCCAATGCCAATGGTGCAAACGGCATTTCAATACTGATTCCTTGCCACCGGGTTATTGCCAGCAACGGTGAACTTCAAGGTTATGCCGGCGGTAAACCGGCTAAACAAAAGCTACTAGATCTCGAAGGTGGCTTACCGGATCAACAGGGTTCACTGTTTGATTAACAGGCAGGACTCAGAGGCTCCCTCCGGCTCATCATAAAAATATGATCAATATAAAAACACCCAGAACTCAATTAACCTTGCTTGAGCCCGAACACGCCGGACTGCTGCTGGAGTACAGACTGACTAACCGGGATCATCTTACCCCCTGGGAACCTGTACGAAGCAAAGGTTTTTATACACTGGAACGATGTGAGCACCAGCTCACCGAACAGTACAAAAGCTTCGAGGAAGGTTCAGGTTTCCAGCTCACAGCACTGACACCTGACCGAAAAGAAATCATTGGCCTGTGTAATTTTAACAATGTCGTCCATGGTGCTTTTCAAGCCTGTCACCTGGGCTACTCTATTTCGAAAAAATACCAGGGCCAGGGATTAATGCAGGAGATTGTTTCTGCGGGCATGGACTATATCTTTCAGGAAGCAAAGCTTCATCGCATCATGGCCAACTATATTCCTGACAACCATCGAAGTGCTGCATTACTCAAAAAGCTGGGCTTTGAAGTAGAAGGTAGAGCCCGGTCTTACCTCAAGATTGCCGGAAAGTGGCAGGATCATATTCTGACATCCAGAATCAATCCTGCGGATCATTAACAGCCTTACTTTTTATGGGCGTCTTTATGTCAAAGCTGCCCAACAAGATAGAAACTGATAAACTCCGCAGCCTGTTACAGGAGTTTTTATGTCAGGCACATCTCAAAAGAAGCAGGCTCAACCCGCACCCGTTTGGCGGCGACTGGCTGCCATGATCTACGACAGTTTTCTGGTTTTGGCCATTATGTTTCTGGTGGGTTTTATCAACCTGGGCATTCAGATGAAGGTATATGGCGCTGAAGAACTCAAGGCCATGACAGAGAACGGACAATCCATTGGCGGACCTTTCTTTTACGCTGCGCTTTTTCTGAGTATTTTCAGCTTCTTTGCCTTTTTCTGGACTCGTCGTGGCCAGACACTGGGCATGCAGGCCTGGAATATTCAGATTGTGGATCGGGAAGGAGGTTATATCTCTATCGGCCAATGTCTGATTCGCACACTGACCGCTATCCCTGCCCTGTTACTCTGCGGACTGGGAGTCTTATGGTGTCTCTGGGATCGGGAACATCTCAGCTGGCAAGATCGCTTGTCCCGATCCAGAACGCTGTATATTCCTAAACAAAAGTCCTGACCGGATAAATCACAGGCAGTCAGCCTATGTTAGCTCAATGACTGCCTCAGGCACCTGGATTTAACACCATTCATACTCTCTCAATACAGCCAGCCATCTTCCGAAATAAGACAGCACTCTGTCATCAGGCAGCCCGGTGTAGCAACAATGACCCTATACCAATACAGATCAGAACCGGCAGCAGAACAGAGAAGACTGGCGGAAAACCAAACACCAGGCTGGAAGGCCCCAGCAGGTTCTGCACAATCATAAATACAACCCCGGTAATCACGCCCGAAAAGATTCTCAGCCCCATACTGACCGAGCGCAGAGGACCAAAGACAAAAGAGATTCCCACCAGCACCAGGGAGAAAATAGACAAGGGTTGCAGTGCTTTTGTCCAGAACGCCAGCGCATATTCACCCGTATCCAGTCCCTGCTCTTCCAGATAACGGGTATAAGTATTCAGGCCTGATATAGACAAGCCATCGGGCTTAACCACCACCACTTTCAAAAGCGTTGTTGTCAGGTTGGTATCCCAGGGCTCTGTATTCACTGTTTCTGAAACGACTTTATCGCCTTCCATACGACTGAGGGTGACATCCTCAAGCAGCCAGTGGTCCTGTTGATAGATCGCCCTTCTGGCAAACGAACTCTCCTTGAGTCTCATATCATCATCAAAAACATATCGACTCACACCGTAGAGCACACCATTTGGCTCAACGGCATTAAAATACATAAATTCATTGCCTTCACGATGCCAGACCCCTTCTCCGGAATACTCGCCATTGTGGGATCGGGCGATATTCTTCCGGCTTTCAGCAATCTGCTCTGTGGCGGGCGCCACATATTCACCCAATACGATGCCTATGAAAATCAGCACCAGGGCCGGCTTCATCACAGACCAGACCATCCGCCACAGCGAAACACCTGCGGCTCTCATGACCACCAGCTCGCTGTTTGAGGCCATACTGCCGAGGCCAGCAAGACATCCAATCAAGGCTGACACCGGGATGAACTCATAAATCTTCTTGGGGATGAGAAGCAAAATATAGACGACCGCATCCACCATCTGATAATTGCCACGAATATTATCCAGCTCGCCCAAAAACGCGAACATGGATTCCAGCGCCACCAGAATCAAAAGCACCACGACCATGGAAGCCAATACGTTCCATGCGATGTAACGGTCCAGCTTACGCATGAGCAACTTTCCTTTTGGCAATCATGACCCGCAAAGGCTCCTGAAAATAAACGACCAATCCAAGCAGCAGATAAACCCCATGCACCCACCAGACACCGACCTTTGGAGAAAGGCGACCATCATCAACCATTCCACGGGTTGAAATCAGTAACGCCAGATACAGCAGATAGAGCAATACACCGGGCAAGAGTTTGACGAAGCGTCCTTGTCTGGGGCTCACTTTTGAGAGCGGTACAGCCAGCAACACAATAATTGGAATCAATAATGGCAGTGAGATACGCCACTGCAACTCAGCTATATAGGTGGGATTATCAGAGCCTAACAATGTAGAAGTCGGCAGCGCCTGCTCTTTGCTGATTTCATCTGCGACTGCATTCTCTTCCATTCGGACGCCATAGGTTCCATACTGAGTCACCCTGACTTTTTTGCCACCGGGTGTCAGATCGTAGCGATAACCATCACTCAGGATAAGATAGCGCTGACCGGCTTCCTCTGTGGTAGATATACGACCACGCTCTGCCAGCACCAGAGACATCTCTGAACTGCCCCGCCCGGATGACTGGTGAGCAATAAACACCTTCTCCATCTGTTGATTGTCATCCGTCAGCGATTCGGTGTAAGTAACCCGATTTGCCCCCTCAAACTTTTGAAAACGACCCGGTACCAGGGTGTCGAACTCAGTCATGGAATCCTGCTGATGAAGAATGGTTTCTACCTTCTTTATCCCCCAGGGGGCGACCAGAATACTTAGAAGAGCCACCACTAGCATAACGCCCAGCGCCGGAATCATGGTCATGCGCAGCAGATGGCCCTGACTGACACCACAGGCCCCCATAACCGTCATTTCATTTTCTACATAGAGCCTGCCATATGCCATGATAATGCCCAGAAACAGCCCCAGGGGAATAATCATTACCAGGAATTCGGGCATTCTGTAGCCCATAATGGCAAAAAGGATATCGGCGTTCAGCGTGCCATTGGCAGCCTGCGCAAGATAGTTCACAAAACGGCCACTCATGATAATCAGGAGCACAACGCCGGTCACAGCAAATGTGACCTTGAGCATTTCTTTGGCCAGGTATCGAAAAAGGATCGAAGGCATGATCTTGAGTTACTGTTTCCGATAGTTCATAAAAGTAAAACTCACTTACCCGAGAGGTCCGGTAAGTATGACGCTTCAAGACAGACAGTAATCCTGAACATTTGTCGACCATCAAAACATGATTTTTCTGCCCGAAAAATCAGTTGTCGACACATTGATACAATAAACGGACTAAAATCTATCTCTGAAAGCCTTGCGGGAATTCACTTCTCGTGCAAGCTCTGTTCAAATACCCGATCTGACAATTATCCAACAAACCTCTTCGAGTTTATAGCCCGGATGAAAGAAGTCTCATCATTTACGTGCCTTTTGCTAAAAAAGGGTGTGTCCCCCAGGGGCATTCAGGGCTGACTCAGGTGTCCGTCGGTTCCCTCGAAATCCCGACTCCTGGTTACCAGAGCCACAAGCCCGATTAGGAGTATTTATCAGGAATTTGTCAGAAAGATTAACAGGAAATCGGGTCATCCCCGAGAGTTAGAACCGGACAAGTGTCCTATGGGAGCAACCATGCAATTTATCGTAAAAAGCGGAGCGGTAGAGAAGCAGAAAACTGCCTGCCTGGTATTGGGTGTGCAGAAGAAAGAGCTTACCGCCGCAGCCGCAGCCGTAAACGAAGCCAGCAAGGGTGCCATCAACAGCATCCTTAAACGAGGCGACCTCAAGTACAAGGCAGGTCAGACCCTGTTGCTCCAGCATGTTCCGGAATTGCCCTCTGAGCGGATTCTGCTCTGTGCGACCGGCGAAGGAAAAGCCGCCCTCAAGGAAAGTGAATTCATCAAACTGGCCAGAGCCGTTGCTGGTGAACTGAAAGCTACCTCTGTCAAAGACGCCCTGGTATCCCTGGAAGATATCAATGTGCACGGCAAGGACCATAGCTGGAAAGTACGTCAGCTGGTAGAAGCCATTGTATATGCGTTCTACCAGTTCGACGAATTCAAGAGTAAAAGCGCCGATGCACTGGTACTGAAGAAGGTCACCTTTCTGGCTGATCGCAAGCAGGCAAAATCTCTGAATCAAGCTATTGCTGAAAGTCAAGCCATTGGTGAAGGTCGTAACCTGGCTCGTACTCTGGGCAACCTGCCGGGCAATATCTGCCACCCGACTTATCTGGCAGATCAGGCTAAAGCTCTGGCAAAATCCCATGCCAGGATGACTGCCAAGATTTTGGGTGAAAAACAGATGTCCGATCTGGGTATGAACTCCCTACTTTCCGTAGGCCAGGGTTCAGACCAGGAATCCAAATTGATCCTGATGGACTACAAAGGTGGCAAGCGCGGTGAGAAGCCCGTTGTACTTCTGGGCAAAGGCATTACCTTCGATACCGGTGGTATTTCCCTGAAGCCCGGTGCAGCCATGGACGAGATGAAATTCGACATGTGTGGTGCAGCCAGCATTTTTGGCGCCATGCAGACCATTCTGGCATTGAACCTGCCCATCAACGTTGTAGGCATGGTTGCCGCCGCCGAGAATATGCCCAGTGGCAACGCTACCCGTCCGGGAGACATCGTCACTTCAATGTCGGGCCAGACCATTGAAATCCTTAATACTGACGCCGAAGGCCGACTGGTACTCTGTGATGCTCTGACTTACGCCGAGCGTTACAAGCCAAAAGCAGTGATCGATGTTGCCACTCTCACAGGTGCCTGTGTCATTGCACTGGGTCACCACACCACCGGTCTTCTGAGCAACAATGATGAGCTGACCGAAGCACTGCTGAAAGCTTCCAAAGACGCTTCCGATCTGGCCTGGCAGCTGCCAATGGGTGAAGAGTATCAGGCCCAGCTGGATTCCAACTTTGCTGATATGGCCAACATCGGTGGCCGTGCGGCTGGCACCATCACTGCGGCCTGCTTCCTGGCGCGCTTTACAGAAAGCTACCCGTGGGCTCATCTGGACATCGCCGGAACGGGATGGAACTCCGGTAAAGCCAAAGGCGCTACCGGTCGCCCTGTGCCCATGCTGATTCAATATCTGCTGAACCAGCTGTAATATTCTCAGGGTTGTGGATCTTTGGAGGCTCACAACCCCTGTTTCCGAAAATCATCAACGCAACATTCGTGAAGCTGCTGTCAGGTGTCTTGCCGTAAATCTCTGCTAATCTGTGTCATTCACTCATATTGATTGGAGTTATGCCAGTGAATACAAGAGCAAAGCCTCAGCCGACAGAGATTAATCATATTCGCAACACCTTGACTGACGTAGTTGATGGTTTGGGTCAGACCCGTGGTGAAATGCACCAAAGGTTTGACCAGCAAGAAAAAGAACACAGTCAATTCAGACATGAAGTTAATCAGCGGTTTGCCGGCCTCGAACATGAGGTTCATGAGGTTAAAGTCCGTTTTGACGGCCTCGAACAGAAAGTTGACCGGCAAGGCTCTGAAATCAGTGAAATCAAAGAAATGCTCCAGACCTTCTTTTCCCGCCAATAACCAGGCTACCTGACAAGTGGTGGAGTAGGCTCCGTCCTTAAGGGCTCCACCCGACGCGCCTTCGGCGCGCAGCTAACCCAAGCGTTGACAGTTAACGACCTTTAAACCAGCATCATTTCCCATTACACTCAACGTCATGTCTCGAGTTACCTTCTATTTACTGCAACAGCAGTCTGCCCAAGCCGTTAAAAAGTTCGCCTGTCGACTGACCGACAAGGCATGGCGGAGTGGTATGCCTGTACATATTCATACGGATAATGACATCCAGTGCGAAACTCTGGACCGACTGCTCTGGGAGTGGCGTGAGGACAGTTTTCTGCCACACCAGATCATCAACAGCGAAGCAGTAATAGCGCCAATCACGCTGGGATATAAACCACCGGAATCGTTGCACGACAACACCCTGCTGATCAATCTGTCCAGCCAAATTCCGAACTTTTACAAAAATTTTGTCCGAACTTGTGAAATTGTTGACCAGAGTCCGGGCCCGGTTGAGGTTCTCCGTGAAAAATTCAGGACTTATGTTGCGGATGGCATCCAGCCGGAAACCCATCAAATCCGGGATTGAAGCCATTAGCTGGCAAAAAGCCATCCGCTGGCAAAAAAAATGAGCAGGTAGAAAATATGAGTCAGAAAAAAACGAAAGGTCTGCTGAATGAACAGGAAAGATTAAAAAGCCTACTGAAGGAAGAGATAGACCGCAATGATCATCTCAACCAACACATTCCTGTTCTTACCGACCTTGCTGAGCATGAAGGGGCCAGACAGACCGTCACAGTTCTGAATGTCACCGGTGATTATCAACAGAATAACTCGCAGGAACCGCCTATTCTAAGCCCCCTGCTTAACCCCGGTGTCACGGAGTCTGAACTGAAAACCCGGCTACGCAAACAGGCCCGACTGCTGATTCAGGAGATCATCGATGAAGAGCTGGTCAGGGTCGAGGCTCAGCTGAACCGTGAGCTTAACAACTATCTGGATCACCTTCTCGATCAGATGCCCGACGGTCTATCGGATTAACGTCCGATATCATTCAGACAGGTGGCTTCTCCTATTAACACTGCCCTGTCGGTTCCGTGTATACTGCGTCGTTTAGATCAGAACCTGTCAGAACTCTGTAGTTATGGAAAAAACGTTTAACCCTCACGCGATTGAGCGCAGCTGGTATCAGACTTGGGAAGAAAAAGGCTACTTTGCCCCCTCCGGCGAAGGTTCTCCCTACTCCATCATGATTCCACCGCCCAATGTCACCGGCAGTCTGCACATGGGTCACGCTTTTCAGGACTCCATTATGGACGCCCTGATTCGTTACCAGCGCATGAAAGGCAGCAATACTCTTTGGCAGGTGGGTACTGACCATGCCGGTATTGCCACACAGATGGTGGTAGAGCGTAAAGTCCAGGCGGAAGAAGGCAAGACACGTCACGATTATGGCCGTGAAGCTTTTACCGACAAGATCTGGGAATGGAAAGAAGATTCCGGCGGTCACATCACCCGTCAGCTGCGTCGTCTTGGAGCCTCTGTTGACTGGAACAATGAACGTTTCACCATGGATAAAGGCTTCTACAAAGCCGTTCAGGAAGTCTTCGTTCGCCTTTATGAAGACGATCTGATCTATCGTGGCAAGCGCCTGGTCAACTGGGACCCCAAACTTCATACCGCCATCTCTGACCTGGAAGTGCTGAACAAGGAAATCAAAGGGCACATGTGGCACCTGCGTTATCCTCTGGCTGACGGCGAAAAAACCGCTGAAGGCAAAAACTACATTGTCGTAGCCACAACCCGTCCCGAAACCATGCTGGGTGACACAGGTGTTGCCGTTAATGCCGCAGACGAGCGCTACAAGGCCCTGATCGGAAAAGACATTATCCTGCCACTGGTCAACCGTCGTATTCCTATCGTTGCCGATGAACATGCTGACATGGAAAAAGGCACAGGTTGTGTAAAAATCACTCCGGCTCACGACTTCAACGATAACGAGGTCGGCAAGCGCTGCGGTCTGCCCATGATTAATGTCATGACTCTGGAAGGTCATATCAGTGAACAGGGTGAAGTTTTCAACATTGATGGTTCCAGCAATCACGACATGGAAGCCCCCATCCCCGAGAAATACCGTGGCATGGAGCGTTTTGCTGCTCGTAAGGCCATTATCGCCGACTTTGAAGCGGCCGGGCTGCTGGAAGAAGTTAAAGATCACGAACTGATGGTGCCTTACGGTGACCGTTCTGACGTTGTTATTGAACCTCTGCTGACGGACCAGTGGTTTGTCCGTGCCGGGCCTATGGCAAAACCCGCCATTGAAGCCGTCAAAGATGGCCGCATTCAGTTTGTCCCCAAACAATACGAAAACATGTATTTCTCCTGGATGCAGGACATTCAGGACTGGTGTATTTCCCGCCAGCTCTGGTGGGGCCACCGCATTCCTGCCTGGTACGATGAAGAGGGCAATGTTTATGTAGGCCGCAGTGAAGAAGACGTACGACAGGAAAACAACATCCCGGCCGAAGTCAGCCTTAAACAGGAAGACGACGTACTGGATACCTGGTTCTCTTCTGCCCTCTGGACTTTTGCCACCCTGGGCTGGCCTGAAAACACCGGGCGCCTGAAAACCTTCCACCCGACAGATGTTCTGGTGTCCGGTTTTGACATCATTTTCTTCTGGGTTGCCAGGATGATCATGATGACCATGCATTTCATCAAAGATGAAGACGGCAACCCCCAGGTACCGTTCAAGTATATCTACATGACCGGTCTGATTCGAGATGAGAATGGCGACAAGATGTCCAAGTCCAAAGGTAACGTACTGGACCCGCTGGATATGATCGACGGCATCGGCCTGGAAGATCTGGTTGCAAAACGCACCGGCAATATGATGCAGCCACAGCTGGCGGCAAAAATTGAAAAACGAACCCGTAAAACCTTCTCTGAAGGTATCGCGGCGCACGGTACGGATGCCCTGCGTTACACCCTATATTCACTGGCTTCCACCGGCCGTGACATCAACTGGGATATGAAGCGCCTGGAAGGTTACCGAAACTTCTGTAACAAGATCTGGAATGCAGCCAACTATGTTCAGATGAACACCAGGGGTGAAGACTGTGGTCAGAGCAATACCGACGTTGAGCTGACTCTGGCGGACAAGTGGATTATTTCCCGGCTGCAACGTCTTGAAGCCCAGCTTGAAAAGAATCTGGCAGACTTCCGTCTGGATCACGCTTCCCAGAATCTGTACGACTTCATCTGGAATGAATACTGTGCCTGGTACCTGGAACTGTCCAAGCCTGTTCTATGGAGTGAAAATGCTTCCGAAGCCCTGAAGCGGGGTACCCGTCGAACACTGGTCCGGGTTCTGGAAACCATTATGCGTCTGGCTCACCCATTCATGCCGTTTATTACTGAAGAGATCTGGCAGAACATCAAGCAAGAAGCTGGCGTTGAAGGTGAAACCCTGATGCTGCAGAGTTACCCGACTCTGGACGAAAGCAAGCTGGACGAAACTGCCGAGCAAGACATCGAATGGCTGAAAGGCTTCATTACCGGTATCCGTAATATTCGTGCTGAACTGAATATTGGCCCCAGCCGTGAACTCAATGTTCTGCTGCGCAACCTCTCTTCTGACGACCAACGTCGCCTTGATGAAAACAGCGCTTTTCTGAAGTCTCTGGCGAAATTGTCAGACATTCGTCTTCTGGGCTCTGACGAGGAAGCACCTATGTCGACGACTCAACTGGTCGGCAAGATGGAAGTTCTGGTGCCTATTGCGGGCCTGATCGACAAAGACAAGGAACTAGCTCGTCTGAGCAGAGAAGTTGAACGACTGAATAAAGAAGTTCAGCGCTTTGAAGGCAAACTGGCCAACGAGAAGTTCATCAACAACGCCAAACCTGAAGTAGTTGCAAAGGAACGCGAAAAGTTGACAGAAGCGCTGGCTGCCAGAGAACGGCTCGATGAACAGCTCAAAGCGATTCGGGCTCTGTGAATCCGGTAGCTGTTGAGTTTATATTTTATTGAGTTCTGAAAACATAAAAAGCCTGGGTGCGAATAGCAGCCAGGCCTTTTTACGGGTCTCTCAGGGGCTGTTGATATGCCTTTATTACTTTTCCTGTCAGGTAGCGTAATCGCTAAAAGCACCTTACGGATAGGAAACCAGCACAAGGGGCTTGCTTTGCAAGCCGAGCTTACATCCCCGTCCTCAAAGTACGGGGCTTTATGCTTATTCGATAAAACTGATTAAGAACTAACCAGAGCGTCAGTCTGACTAACAATATTCCTGTGGGGGCATCTAATCAGTGTTTTTCCGAAATTGATCCCTGAACTGCTGCAAGCGTATCCACTCTTCTTCAATAGCCAGTAACTCTGAAAACAGCTCATCATCAACGATCGACTCACATTGATTGTCTTCTACAACCTCCTCCGGATGCTCTGCAATCCAGAAATGCTCGAATCGACCTTCAATCTGGAGGTTCAATAGATTAGACCGGACGATTCTGGCATCAGAATCCATCCTGATAACATCTTGCCTGTCTGAGACAAAGCGTCTAATCCTTGCAAAAAGGTTTTGCCAGAAAAAAAGAAACTCAGTATTTTCAGGATTGTTCCGGCCGGAGGCGGGCTCCTGACCCTGATCAGAATCGTCAACCATTGGTGCGTCCTTACTGCCTGTTCTAATAAACTGATTATAGAAGCCTGATTATATCTCGCCGAATATCCAGATTTTGGCAGTGTTTATGTCCATTTAATCAGGCAGGAAGGAGCGCTACAAGAACCCACTAAAGGAGAAAAAAGGCCATCAAAAAAGAGGTAACAGTTGAATAAACTAGCGAATAAAGCCGGACCAGCCCCGAGAGGCTGACCCGATACAGGCTCTTGGAAACTTATTTAATATCCAGAACCTGCTCTTCTATCTTTTGTTTCCAGATTTGTGGTCCGGTTTTGTGGACAGAATTACCCGTGTGATCGACTGCTACGGTCACAGGCATATCCTTAACCTCAAACTCGTAGATAGCTTCCATACCCAGTTCAGGGAAAGCAACGACTTCTGCTTTCTTGACAGCCTGGGAAACCAGGTAAGCGGCTCCACCTACAGCAATCAGATAGACAGATTCGTTATCCTTGATCGCCTCAATCGCAGCGTCACCCCGTTCAGCCTTGCCAATCATTCCAGCCAGACCGGTCTGCTCCAGCATAGTACGGGTAAATTTGTCCATACGAGTAGAAGTGGTTGGACCTGCCGGACCCACCACTTCGTCACGAACCGGATCAACAGGTCCTACGTAGTAGATAAAACGACCTTTCAGATCAACAGGCAACTCTTCGCCACGGGACATCATGTCAACCATGCGCTTATGGGCAGCATCACGACCGGTCAGAATTTTTCCTGACAGCAATACTGTGTCGCCCGGCTTCCAGCTCTTGGTCTCTTCTTTGGAGATATCGTCAACATTAACCTTGCGCACCCCTTCACTCATATCCAGAGCGACTTCAGGGTAATCATCCAGGCTCGGAGCTTCCTGAATAACAGGGCCATTGCCGTCCAGTACAAAGTGCGCATGTCGTGTGGCAGCACAGTTTGGAATCATCGCCACGGGCAGAGAGGCGGCATGAGTAGGATAGTCCTTGATCTTGATATCAAGCACCGTGGTGAGACCACCCAGACCCTGTGCACCAATACCCAGACTGTTGACAGCATCCATGATCTCCAAACGCAGCTCTTCAACCCGGTTACTGGGTCCACGCTCTCTGAGTTCATGGATATCAATGGGGTCCATCAGAGATTCCTTGGCAAGCACCATGGCTTTTTCAGCTGTTCCACCAATACCAATACCCAACATGCCCGGAGGACACCAGCCCGCACCCATCGTCGGTACGGTTTTCCTGACCCACTCAACAATATCATCAGAGGGGTTAAGCATGGCGAGCTTGGACTTGTTCTCGGAACCACCACCTTTGGCTGCCACCTGGACATCAACAGTATCTCCGGGCACGAGAGTCATGTGAATGACAGCAGGTGTGTTGTCTTTAGTGTTTTTGCGGGCACCTGCCGGATCTTCCAGAACAGAGGCACGCAGAACATTTTCCGGATGCGTATAGGCACGGCGAACACCTTCATTCACCATATCCTCGACACTTCGGTCACTTTCGAAGCGGACATTCATACCGATCTTCAGGAAGACCGTAACAATACCGGTATCCTGACAAATAGGTCGCTTGCCCATTGCACACATTCTGGAATTAATCAGAATCTGGGCCATGGCGTCTTTGGCAGCCTTGGAGGGCTCTTTTTTCCAGGCATCATGAACAGCGTGAATAAAGTCCAGTGGATGATAACAGGAGATAAATTGCAGAGCGTCAGCTACGCTCTCAATCAGATCCTCTTCACGAATTAGTGACATTGCGCTCCCCAACTCCCATGTTCGGTCCAGAAACCTGTCGGACTCAAAGCACAGCTCCAACAGACCCCGGATTTGCAAGCTTCAATCTATTGCGATCTCTGAAGAACAGCCTTCAGGACCCTGGCCGGTTCCCCGGCTCTGTTGTTTGGTTCTGATCTGAACAGAAACCTCTGTCATATAGATCAGAACATCAATGAAGAACCCTTCGAAACACGACAGTTTTATCGGTTTCCCATGAGCTTCCCCTCCTCATTTGTCCTGCCAGTATATCAATGCTTTGCATCAGAAAACATGGATTGAAAACAGGATCTATCACTTTTTGTCACGGATTACCGAAACAAAACGACAGACAATACCTGATAACACGAGCCACAACTGAATAATGCTCTCGGTTAATACGCAAAAAAGTAAAAAACACAACAGCATTGCAAAGCAGATTTCTCTTCAGAACAGAGCAGACTGGAAAAAAACGACAAGTGCAATAGGCTGATATTTTGGAATTGAATCGGTTACCGACTCAGAGGTCTACCTTATCTTCCATCGGGAGTCATAATACCCAGTCGGCTGTTAGTTGTCAGCTGCACTGTTTCAAGCCTGACAGGGTACAAATCTGAAAAACTTGGACCACGTCGAGACCAGAGCATGATTTATTTCTGCACAGAAGCAGAGATTGTTACCACTGCTGAGAACATAAAAAGTCATTAAGTTCTTCTTACTGAAAGACACCTGTCCGGCCTTCTGAGACCTTGATCTAAACGACAGAGATAGTATTCATTATCAGTTCTGATTGATCGTTCTCAAACCAATAACCAGAAACTCTGAACTCACAAATGGAAAATGATACTTGCACCTTTTCACCTGACAGCTATCATTTGGCTACCTTAAATGTGCAGATCAGAAAAGTTTGCCAAATTATCGAAGTTTTCACGTTAGTATTTCGTTATGCGATATTTATTTATAACTTTGATACCAGTCATCATTACAGGTCAAGCTTGGTCAGTAGGATGCAATAATTGTAAATTTGAAATTAATGCAGCAAGCAACTTTTGCCCTAATTGTGGTTTTCAAATTTCATTACAACTTTTACCAACTGGTTGCCTAAGGGGAGAAGACTCTGTCGCCAGAATGGCAATTGGAAAAAATATCAGCTCTGGAATCAGTACAAATAATAAACACAACACATCTCTACATTATCATTTGAGAAGATTGCTTGAACGAGCAAGGAAAGAAGGAAGGTTTTCAGCCTTATGGCGTGATATTGATTACCTCTGTAAATTTTCAGAACATAAAGATGATTTATTCTTTTTGTATGCCCACGCAGTAGCTTTAAGAAATATGGGAAAACTAGGACAAGCGTTGAGCACTTTAAATACATGCCTGGTAAAAACAAAGTTTTCCCACCCAACAAATCTCAGAAATTTGCAAATTTACTATGAACTTTCATTTGTTCACTCTTTGATGGGCAACCATAACGATGCAATTCATTATTATTATTTATTTTTTACAAACAGAGAAGATAGGGGAATAAATCAATCGACTGTAAACTCTGCAGTAAATTCAGCAGTGATAGCTATAACTTGTAACTCTGAAAATGCAGAAGCATACAGCTTACTTTTATATTGTTGGAAGAACTTGAAACAGAAAATAAATCCCGACAATCTTGAAAAAATGCGTATTTATGGATTTCACTGAATAAATAAGGATCTGATCTGGCAACACCCGAGAGAGCTATTGGATTCTGGCCTTATATCGAAGCGATCAAATAGCTGATTCAACACCGCACCATCGCAACATCGCACCTAGGAGCCTGACCGAGAATAGCGCAACCAGACCAACAGAAGTTTTCCCAAATCTTAAAATGAGCAAAAAATATCCAATTATTAGTGGGATTTTGCTCATTTTTGCATATTTATGCCTTCTCACAGCCTCTATGCTGCCTTTTTAGCCTCTTTCAAATCTTCAAGACGGATTGACCTCGTGGAAGCCGCTTTTACAAATTTTTTGATATTATGCGCAGTGCATACCAGTGAAAATTCCGCTGAAACTTTTTCTTTGCCGCGGAGACTGAACCCTCGGAAACCAGATTCTTTTATCTGTCCAAATGGTGGCTCCGCAATAACTTTACGACGCTCATATATGGCTTTCGCACCGGCTGTCTCCATTTTCTTATTCATAGCCTGACGTGCTTTTTCAAACTTATCGGTACGGATAACCCTGCCAGCCTCTTTCTTTGAATCACTGCAATTCCGACGATAAGGGCATTCCCTGCATACCGTCTTGTTTGCCCGGTAGCTTTTTCTTTTGCTTTTGCTGGCCGGGTTCGTTACCAGCTTTTCCCCTGCCGGACAGATAAATACATCAGCTTCGGAATCATACGCAAAATCCGCTTTGACAAACTTCCTGTCAGAGCTTTCAAGGTCGTCAGCGGCAGGCTTCTCCGCCTTGTCGGTTGCGATATAGGCATCAATCTCATGTCGCTCGACTGTATGTAAGTTTGACCCTGAAAAGTAACCATTATCCATACTCCACTTATCTACAGCCGCGCCATCAGTGGCTCCTGATAATGCCCTCAGCGCCGGCTCCACTTCCTGTACATCGTTGGCGTGTTGGCTGACATGCTGGCCAACAATGATCTGGTTATCGGAATCAACTGTAATTTGAGCATTGTAGCTGTACTCACAATACCCCTTCTTGCTCATCATGCGGGCATCGTGATCTGCAAAACTGATCTGCTTTTTGTCGTCTATTGGTTTGTCTGGATTTAAAGCTTTTTCACGTTCTTCAAGTGCTTTCTTGGCCTCTTTGATTTTTTTCAGGCGCTCTTCTTTAAACTGGAGGTCTTCAGGAATGCTGTAACCATTGGTTGCTTTGTAGGCGTCATCTTCTTCCTGATCACACTGACTGGCTTTTTTGATCAGCTCATCCACTTCGGCACTGAGTTCTGCCTCTTTCGCTTTGAGCCTCCCGTAGCTCATGGCCTTGTGTTTTGAGCTGTTGGCTTTGAACTTGGAGCCGTCCAGGCTGATATGACCCAGTGATGCCATTTTGAGTTCAATGGCCAGTTTGACTGACTGTTTGAAGCAGTCATGGAAAAACGACAGATTATCCTTACGAAAGTCACCAAGAACCCTGAAATTCGGGCAGTTCATTTGTGAGATATACATGAACGCCAAGTCTTGTCGACACCGTCGCTCAATCTCACGGGAACTGAAAACACCATGGCTGTATGCGTAGATCAGAATAGCGACAATGAGCTTTGGAGGGTATGCGTGCTGACCAAGGTGGTGATATTTTTTTCGACTTCAGACGTATTAATGTTCTGAAAAATGCTTTCATAAATAAAACAATCATGATCTTTGGGAAGCAAATCGAAAACGTTGGTTGGGAACAGCAGATGCTGATCAAACTCAACAGGACTGTCCTTAAACTTTGGTGGTGGTGACATTTGGCATAATCAGAGTTGGTTTAAGGCTTATCATAACAGATAAGCCTATTCTCGGTCAGGCTCCTAGTGAAGTCAGGGGCTGGATTCTATGTACATATCTACTGATGGGACCTTGGAATCAGCTTGATCGATTACCTGTAAATTTATTTTTGGAATCCACGGTACTGTTTTGGCGTCTGATGGTGGTGAGGAATTTATTATCTGCCTTACACCGTAAATTTGTGGGCCCTCAAGCTCACCTATGATTCTTTGTATTGCCCGCCTTTGTATTATCTCCCAAACTTCCCGGAGGCTTTTATCTGGTAATGCCTTGGCTGACGAGCTGGCTTGCGACGGTTTGCGAGATATATTAATTGCATATTTTGAGTTTCTGGATGAAAGAGAGTCTATCTCGACTGTGCCTTCTGTTGTGTTGGTGCTGACAAGCATTGTTACTGGAACATCAACCGTATCTTTTCTCTTCCTGTTGCTCTTTGCTCTTGATGTACGTGGGACTTCGATGCCCAGATTAATATGCCCTGTGATACGAAATTGGTAGTGATCCTGCTCATTCGTAGCGGAGCTTTCAGAGGCAGCGGCTGCATTGGAGGGTCCTTCTTCTGCAGGTGGCGGTCGAGGGGTGGTCTCAGGCAATGTGTTGGCAGAAGGCGCTTTTCTTTTCCGCTTTGATCGCGAGGTCTCCTTGTTGGCGCTTCTGTCGGAAGCTGGTTGTTCTTCTGGTGCTGGTTTATTTTCAGTGCTGGATGAAGCAGTGCTTCCGCAAGTAGTGACTATTGGATCATGAAGTATTGGATCAATCACATATAACTGATTCCGGTTTTCAATTTCAATTTCAATAGGCCCTATCGGGAGAGCGATTGCGAAACCAGATTGTTGGCCAGCCCCAGCGGTCATCTGAATTAAATTCTCGTGCGTAAGCATCTGAAGAGCATCAAGAGCCATTACCCCTTCCTCTAAAGAAGGAGAGAACAAGCGATCCGGAGTTGAGGAGTAAGAAGGCGGCCAGAGCTCTGCAACAAAATGTGGACTTTGACTGTAAAAAGACTCAGGAAAGATAATTGCAGCACTTGGTTGTGGTGGCTGTTGATTAAGTGAGGGACCAAGAGTATGTGAAATAATAAGGTGGCAATTATCCCCTTGCCGATGTGCGACGACAATTTCGTCATATATTTCATTAATAACAATGCTATATTCGGTGGTGCTATCAACAAAATCATCATCTGCACAAGCATTGATTACTGTAAACCCAAGCGTAAGTGTAAAGAATGTTCTTGCAAAAAGACTAGAGAAAAGCATCTTTTGTTACCTGATTTACTACCAGACAGAAACATTCTGGCTGATCCATGATGACCAATTGGCCACTTATAATAGCACATAACCTCTGGTTCAAGTGCTGCGCATCAGCGCATTCCTTTGGAAACATTTGTTAGTTTGCGGGATTATGACTATGTTGGAATGCTTTACCTGTTGTACTTTGCAGCCACAAAATACTAAAAATATTTTTATAGGAGTAAGATCATGTTTAATACACTGTATCTTTTACTATTTTTTATATTTTCTTTCTGTTCCTTGACTTGGGCGACCGTAGAAGTCATTGGGCCAAACACTTTCACCTATACAGATAGTACAGGTAGTACAAAAACTCGACAAATTCTTGGCCACACCAGGCCTGAGAATGTTGATCAATATTTACAACTGGCTACTTCCATGTCTGAAACCACCCTGAGAGTTGATAAAAATCTCAAAGAGAGAATTATAAGTAAAGTTTACGTTATTCAGTTTTCAGCTGATCCCGATGGCCTTGTTGACCAGATTGAAAACATTGGTTTTATTGTCATTTTGAATGATGGAACAGCTCTCCTTAGTTTTGATTTTTTGTCCGCACCAGGCCAGGTTGCGAGTAGCTTCGATCAAGCCGAAGCAGGAAATAGGTTAATGTCACTTATCTCCAAACATGCTACAGGAGTCGGTATGTTGGCTCAGGGCTCAACAGAGTCTCATTTGTGGTCACTGCCCTCATCCTCGTATCAAAATTTCAAGGAATCCGGCTTTCGCAGAGGCAAGAAAATAACCAATAGATATCAAGCAACCTTTCTGATCCCCTATCTGACTTTATCTGGTCAGGGGACTTTAGAAATAAGAAATCTTGGCACATACGAATACACCATTCTTGAATCTACTTCGGTACATTCGTAGCATTCTAATTCTGTCCGATTAAATGAAGGTCCTTAATTGAAGAATAAATTTGAATCTTGGACGAGGCTAATTTTACTATCCATCACAATCTTATGTCTCTCATCAGCTTGCTTCTCGAATTATGAAGGACATGATGAGAATGAAGTAACTATGGAAGATCAAAATTTTTGGTATCACACTTTTCAAGAGTCATTGTATTACTACATCTATATACCAGTGGATTATTACATAAGTCCAAGAGGTATCTTTCGTTTGTCATCAGTATTAGCAATGGGATACAGAAACTACTATAAATTTTATTTACATCGAAGAGCTGATGATAGAATAACTCGTTGGCTTTTAAGATTTTCGCTTGCAATTATACCTGCGAATTTTATTTATGATATTTTAGAAGATAGAACAGCCTCAGGTGATAGTGATATTCCTAAAATAAAAACACGTAAAATTAATGGTTCCCCTGCTTTTAAAATAGAGCTTTCGAGCTTATCAAAAAACAGTGCTCTTCAGAATATATCAAAACCATTACGCAGCCGTGGTGTTAACAGCATTATATTCACCTCTTCCAAAATAGACGACGAAATGCATCTTTTAGGAGAATTAACACAGATTGGCAAAAACGATAAAATATTCTTTGATATTTCTTTCCCTAAATTAAATTCTGACAGCTATTATTGGCTTGAACTTTGTTGCAGCAAATATATTGATTGTAATTCTTCTTCCTCAACACCACTAAGTGTACTGTCAGAAGAAGTGGTCGATGAGTTAGTCATTTTTTTAGATGGTAACTATGATTTTCTGGCTTCAGGCAGCAATTTTAGCAGAGCCAAAGGGATTGACTTTTCAGTTAGTCAAGAGTTTGTTGTAGCAAAAATACAACGGATAGAGTCCGATATCGTTTCTTATTCTATATGTAATACTCAAACTGATACTTTGCAAATAAAAAGCAACCAACTGAACTTCTCTAATGAAACTTTAGTTTTCGAATTTAAAGAAAAGTTATCTTTTCAGCCTGAAGGGTGGCTTGCGTATACCATAAAATTAGCTTTTAAACAGCTTGAACATATTGTTCTTATCGCGACAATTGACGGGTTGTTTGAAGATTTTTTCCTAGGAGCCTGACCGAGAATAGCGCAACCAGACCAACAGAAGTTTTCCCAAATCTTAAAATGAGCAAAAAATATCCAATTATTAGTGGGATTTTGCTCATTTTTGCATATTTATGCCTTCTCACAGCCTCTATGCTGCCTTTTTAGCCTCTTTCAAATCTTCAAGACGGATTGACCTCGTGGAAGCCGCTTTTACAAATTTTTTGATATTATGCGCAGTGCATACCAGTGAAAATTCCGCTGAAACTTTTTCTTTGCCGCGGAGACTGAACCCTCGGAAACCAGATTCTTTTATCTGTCCAAATGGTGGCTCCGCAATAACTTTACGACGCTCATATATGGCTTTCGCACCGGCTGTCTCCATTTTCTTATTCATAGCCTGACGTGCTTTTTCAAACTTATCGGTACGGATAACCCTGCCAGCCTCTTTCTTTGAATCACTGCAATTCCGACGATAAGGGCATTCCCTGCATACCGTCTTGTTTGCCCGGTAGCTTTTTCTTTTGCTTTTGCTGGCCGGGTTCGTTACCAGCTTTTCCCCTGCCGGACAGATAAATACATCAGCTTCGGAATCATACGCAAAATCCGCTTTGACAAACTTCCTGTCAGAGCTTTCAAGGTCGTCAGCGGCAGGCTTCTCCGCCTTGTCGGTTGCGATATAGGCATCAATCTCATGTCGCTCGACTGTATGTAAGTTTGACCCTGAGAAGTAACCATTATCCATACTCCACTTATCTACAGCCGCGCCATCAGTGGCTCCTGATAATGCCCTCAGCGCCGGCTCCACTTCCTGTACATCGTTGGCGTGTTGGCTGACATGCTGGCCAACAATGATCTGGTTATCGGAATCAACTGTAATTTGAGCATTGTAGCTGTACTCACAATACCCCTTCTTGCTCATCACGCGGGCATCGTGATCTGCAAAACTGATCTGCTTTTTGTCGTCTATTGGTTTGTCTGGATTTAAAGCTTTTTCACGTTCTTCAAGTGCTTTCTTGGCCTCTTTGATTTTTTTCAGGCGCTCTTCTTTAAACTGGAGGTCTTCAGGAATGCTGTAACCATTGGTTGCTTTGTAGGCGTCATCTTCTTCCTGATCACACTGACTGGCTTTTTTGATCAGCTCATCCACTTCGGCACTGAGTTCTGCCTCTTTCGCTTTGAGCCTCCCGTAGCTCATGGCCTTGTGTTTTGAGCTGTTGGCTTTGAACTTGGAGCCGTCCAGGCTGATATGACCCAGTGATGCCATTTTGAGTTCAATGGCCAGTTTGACTGACTGTTTGAAGCAGTCATGGAAAAACGACAGATTATCCTTACGAAAGTCACCAAGAACCCTGAAATTCGGGCAGTTCATTTGTGAGATATACATGAACGCCAAGTCTTGTCGACACCGTCGCTCAATCTCACGGGAACTGAAAACACCATGGCTGTATGCGTAGATCAGAATAGCGACAATGAGCTTTGGAGGGTATGCGTGCTGACCAAGGTGGTGATATTTTTTTTCGACTTCAGACGTATTAATGTTCTGAAAAATGCTTTCATAAATAAAACAATCATGATCTTTGGGAAGCAAATCGAAAACGTTGGTTGGGAACAGCAGATGCTGATCAAACTCAACAGGACTGTCCTTAAACTTTGGTGGTGGTGACATTTGGCATAATCAGAGTTGGTTTAAGGCTTATCATAACAGATAAGCCTATTCTCGGTCAGGCTCCTAGGAGAGTGTGCTATTTGCCATAAAAACATGATCGCAGGAAAATTTTCGATGGCTGGCTGTCACAGGCATTATTTTTGTACCTTATGCCTGCGTCAATGGGCACAACATGGCTCTGGAAGGTGCCCATATTGCAATAGGTAGTGCCAGGTAACAGCTTTCAGAACTCCAGTAATTGATATTGAATATTACACTCATGCAGTTTATATCCTCTGAATCAGATAATAATAAATAAACAGTTATCCCAACAGAGAAGCGGTATGCACTTCAATCACCCTGCTGGTATTTTTATTTTTACTGGTCGCGAACAGTTAGTATTCCTAACACAGTTGTTACTATTCATTGAACTCTTTGGCAACAGAACAGTCTAACTAATCATTAACGATCAAATCGATTCTCTTAAAGAGAACAAAATAAAAATATTAGGGATAGCTCAAGCAGCGCTATAGAAAACCCTGAGTGCAATGATATGGAAAAAGTTTACTTTAAATACAGATAATTTTAAGTCAGATGAGCATGTTGATCGAAGTTTATAAAGCCTGCTTCAGCCACTTCCCGAAGGAGAGACATGTGGATGGACGAAGTCTCGGAAGAAACTGGAATCATTTGTTAGCATCTATGCTTGTTTTTTAGGGAGATAAGTACAATGAAAAAATATACTTTAATAATCGCAATATGTTGCTCACTAGTAACTCAATATGCAAAGTCAGCCCCTCTCCCAAAAAATGAGGATGAATTGAGCACTTTGCACGCATTAATTAATATGACCCTCACAGATTCAGTAACTATTGAAGATAAAGAGTCTAATATAACGGTCGTTCTTACAAAGTCGGATGCACCTCTCCTAAAAACAGAGGATGAATTGAGCACTTTACACGCAGTAACAAATATGAGCCTCACAGATTCAGATTCAGTGAATACTGAAGATAAAGAGCCTTACAAAATAGTCGGTTTTATAAAGAGGTATAATATTGATAAGCAAATTTATTATGGATTATTATTAGGTGCAATACATTTTACACAGTATCGAATTTTGTATTTTTGCATTTTACGCCCTCTGTCATTAGTACATGACCCATACGATGGAGAATTAACATTTGTAGAGGCTGTTACAGGAGCTATCATTGAAGAGGCTATATTTAATGGTTTGTTACTCCCTTTAATCAATTACTCTATAGAATTGGCAACTAACAGTAGCACCAAGTTTGATGAAAAAATATTTACTTTAAGTGACAACCATCATGATAAAAAAATATTTATTATGAGTAACATCATCAAATCCACAGTATTTGGACTTTTACACCTTCCCAACAAGAACCCATTAATGGCACAAGTCCTGATATCAATGATCAACTCATTCGTAAGAGGACAATTTACTAAACATTATGGTTTACTAAGTGCGACTATAGCTCATGTTACTTTAAACTCTATGTGTTATTTAGTCTACATCTATAGTGGACGAGAGCACTTTTAGCGACTAACAGTTATTAGCAGTCAAACGAGTGACATTAGTTATGACACTCAGACGCGTCTCCCCCCTAAGGAGCCTGACCGAGAATAGTCTGCCCTACTGCGGCGACAGCAAATTGGTCTGAAAATCCGCTTTTGTTCGTCAAATAGCTCGCTATTCTCCTCACAAAACCGAATTTTCATCCTCAATTTTCTGCCGTCCTCGCTACGGGCGCTATTCTCGGTCAGGCTCCTAAGGAGGGTGTCGCAAAACTTCAACAGCTCGTTCTCACGCTCTGAAGTCGTCATTCCCGCGAAGGCGGGAATCCATCGCCAACGGTGGATCTCTGCCTTCTCGGGGATGACAAGGCCAGGGGGACACCGGGCAGTATGGTTCTGGTGGAGAGTCAGTGTGGATTCCCGCCTTCGCGGGAATGACGAGAATGAAGCCGGGAATGACGAGAATGAAGCTGGCAATGACGGGAGTCAACGCGTTCCCACGCCGGAGAGAGTTTTGCGACACCCTCTAAGCAAGGGAGAATAAACTCATTTGAGTATACCCAAACCTTTCAGTTTGTCATAAAGCCATTAATAACCAATAGGCTATTAGCTATTTTTCCTATTTTTTGGTTTGCATACTTTTAGGTTGAGCAAACTGCATCGTTACAGATGCACTTTATTTTCCTCTATATAACAGTATTTTTCCCACACTACCCTCAGGCGATCTATATTCGAAGATCTTGTTATAATCTGATGGGACACGGGGACACAACAAGTTCGTTATTGCTTAAATACAACAGCACCCACGAAAAACATGGGTGTTTCCGTAATAAAAAGCATTAAGGTAAGATACCACCATGCCTGTTATCACACTGTCTAACCGGGCCTACCCGGTCGATAAAAACCAAAACCTGCTGGACTCCTTACTGGCAAAGGGTGAAAAAATACCTTTCTCCTGTCGTTCAGGTATCTGTCATGCCTGCCTGATGAAAGCTGACACAGGTCATCTCAGCGAGCGGAGCCAGGCTGGGCTGAGCAGTGAAAAAGTTCATGAGGGGTATTTTCTTGCCTGCCAGTGTCTGCCTGAAAATGATATGACTGTCTCCCTGCCCGGCAGGAGCCACACCCAGGCCATCATTACCGGAAAACAGTTCTTATGCCCTACCGTTGTGGCTCTGACTCTCGCCCCCAGGCATCCGATGAACTATTTTCCCGGCCAGCATGTCTGTATTGATACAGGGCTGCGGCTTAAGAAAGAGTGCTATCTGGCCTCAGTGCCATCAATGGATCAAACGATGGTCATCCAGGTCCAGCGCAAGGTGGCAGATCCTTTCAGCACATGGGCGCACGACTTTGCCGAAACAGGACAAAAAATCAGCATCAGCAGCCCCCGCGGAATCAATCTATGTGGAAGCCTACTGGATATCCCTGACCAGATACTGATCGCTCAGGAAGTGGCACTGGCCCCCATACTGGCTTATGTCCGTGAAGCTTTGAACAATACCGGGTCCTCATCACAACTTAGAATTCATCTGATCCACGAGGCATCCAACAGCAACGATCACTTCGGTATAGAACGATTGGAAGCACTTTCACAAATGGATCAATTCAGTTATGCCCTGACAACCGGAAGACAGGATTATGGGCAATGGCTGGACTCGGCTTTACCAGAAGCTTCATCGATTAGAGTTATTTGTGCCGGCGAGGCATCATTCTGTAAACCTATTGAGGAATCTTGCTCACAGCACCCAGGTATTAACTACACGGCCTTGAACAGTGAATTTTCCTGATCCACTTTTCTCTTCGCAACCCTCGCGTCTTCCTGTTAATCTAAAATCATATATCTGATCGTCCAAGCATGATTTAAAAGGTGGAAATGGAAGTATGACTATGCAAGATCGTGTCAGTGACAAACTGACCACTGCCCTGGAGCTTGAACACTTTGAAATATTCAATGAAAGCCATATGCACAATGTGCCGCCGGGCTCTGAATCTCATTTTAAAGTGGTTTTGGTTAGCCAGTCGTTTGAGGAGCAGATGCCGGTTAAACGCCATCAGCTGATTTACAAAATTCTGTCTGATGAGATGCAAGGGGGCATTCATGCTCTGGCCCTTCATACTTATACCCCCGGTGAGTGGTACGAGCGTAAGGGCCTGGCTCCTGTCAGTCCGGATTGCAAAGGCGGCAGCAAGCACTGAACTCTCTCAAACGGCCACAGCCAGAGCAGGCCGCTAAAAGTAAGTTTTGCCACCTTCATGGATGAAAGGCATTTCACAATTGGTAATGGAGAGCCCCAGGACGTGTGCGGCGGTGTTCAGTTCGAGTTGGATGGCCAGACCATCAAAACCTTTTTCCCAAATCCCAAAGCCCGTTTGCCGGTATTGAGTCGGCAGGGCCAGCAGATTCTGGTTCCCTGGGGACGCCGTGAGGGTCAGCCTGGTCACACACCACAAGGAGGTTGGGCAAGACTGGAATCCATTAAAAAGGGTATTTGGAATCGGTTTAGCCCCAAACCCGTCAAAATAAGTGTCGATGCCTTTATGGAAAAAGATGAAGCAGGCGAAAGTCATTGGTTTCTCCTGGAAAACCAACAGTTTATACAAGGGCTGATCGCTACTGATGGCCCTTTTACCCGGCTTTATGTCGTAACAGAAGAGAACGAACAAAGTTGCCACAAGAGTCACCGTTGGCCCAGAGTAATGGATGCACCGGAACCCCTCAGAACCGCATCAGGGGGACTTTTTTAGCAGCAGCTCGCACCACCCTCCTTTCTTGTCTCGATTATTGGCATCAGTTCAGCTCATCACTGCGTTATACACTGTAGTGCAATGATTATCTCGGTAAATCATACTTTTCAGCAGACAAACATTGATAGACACTCTACCTCAGTTAAAGCAAATACCTTAATCAAACGACGACACAAACCATGACAGCTTATAAAAAAACTCGCCGACTTTTTGCCCTGCCCTTTATGCTGGTCAGCGCCTTGTTTCTAACAGCCTGTTCAACGCAGCAAAAAATTGATACTGAAGAACAACCCTTCAGCGGCTATCTGGAAAACTATGAAAGACTGACTGCTTTTGATGACGATACTGCCATGCGCTGGGTCAGTGGTGATCTGAAAAAGTATAAAAAGGTCTATGTTGAACCCGTTAATCTGTTCCCGAATTACAATGCAACCAATGATGCCCAGCGGGAAGTAGCTACTAAAGTCGCTGACTACCTGAACAATGGTTTCAGAGAAGGTCTGAAGCAGCGTGGGATGCTGGCAGAAAAGCCGGGACCGGGCGTCCTGGTCATTCAGCCTGCCATTACCGGCATTGTGTCAGAAATGCAGGACCTCAGACCCAGACAATTCGTTCTCCCCGTCGCCGTTGCCAGAACACTGATCAAAACAGCCACCGACCGACTGGATTACATAGTAGCCCTCTATTTGGAAGTACAACTTAGAGACGGCGAAACGGGCAAGCTCGAGGGTGAAGTGCTGCGTAAAGGAATCAATAAGCAATCGGATAATGATGAAGTCACCAAGGAAGATGTCAAAGCGGTTCTGGATGACTGGTTGGAATTCTACAACCGTGGTCTGGACAAGCTAACCAACAAAGAGCAGTAAAACCCACCAACATGGCTGCCTGTCAGAAACATCAGGCAGCCAGCCCTTAACGACTCAGGACACCGAGGTGTGCAGCCCACACTCCCGGTTACCAATCACTTTGGTAGGGTCGTAATAATCTTCTTCAATAGGAAGGTCGTTCATGACCAGATACTCTTCAACATCCAGCTCTGACCAGTTCAACAGAGGGGCCACCCGGTAATAACCATCTTTGGTTTCACTGACGACCTCTAGCCCCTGACGAAAAGCGGTCTGGTCTTTCCTGATGGCCGTTAACCAATAGTCCGGAGAGAAACTCTGCATGGCCCGTCCAAAAGGCTCCAGTTTGACCTGACGGGTAAATTCGTCATGAGCAGGCGTATCCACCTCCGGCACACCGCCCATAATGGCATCGCGGTAAGCACGACTGTACTCTGGATGATAAATCTGAATGTTCAACTCCAGCTTCTGGATTAAACCCCGGGCGAAGCGGTACGTAGCATGCGTCCCGTAGCCTGAATCAATCCAGATAACCGGCAAATCAGGTTGAATTCGGGTAGCCATATGCAGAATGGCAGCCTCATGGGGACCAAAGTTGGTGGTAACCAGCGGCTTAACGGCCTTTTGCAGAGCCCAGCGGATTATCTCTAGTGGCGAGCGCTCGGCAAGCTCACGGTTTATGGTCTCCAGATCCATTGACTTCCCCCGAAATGTTTCTTCTTTAACACTTACGTCTTGATTCAGTCGAACTATAGGTGATGAAGTTCCCGGGAAGCAATGCATCGTCTAGAACATATCTTTCTTTGCAAATAGTGAGTTGGACTAATGCCCCAGGTCAGAATTAAGAGAATTGCAAAAGAATGATAAAAATCAGATCTTCCGTACCACATGAAGACCATGCCTGACAGGTAAGAGAACATTATCCAGATCCTCTCTGGAAGACAGATAACGGTTAAGCTCTGCAATCACCTCGTCCCGCTCATCCTGAGGATTCAAAACACCACCTTTCCAGAGGGCATCGTCAATGACAATAAGCCCCCCCTGCTTGAGCATGGGGAGTATAAGCTCCAGGTATTCAAAGTACTTTTTCTTGTCGGCATCAATGAAAACAAAGTCGAGCTCGCCCTCAATGCTAGGGATGGTTTCCAACGCTTTGCCAAACAGTACTTTCAACTTATGAGAATGAAGTGATCGATCAAAGAACTCCTCTGCAATAGCAATGGCTCGCGGGTTGGTCTCACAACAATAAATTTCCCCATCCTCTGGCAGTGCTTCTGCCATGGATAAAGCCGCGTAGCCGGTGAACATGCCAATTTCCAACACTCTTTTGCTATTGCTCAGGGCCACCAGCAGTTTCAAGGTTTGTCCCACCATTCTTCCTGACATGTTTCCCGGGTAGCGGGTCCGGTCCTCCGTCGCCTGGGCCAGCTCTTTCAGAAGTGACGATTCACCGCCGGTAATGTCATGGCAATATTGTTCAATATCGGGATTTACAATGACCGTCATGGCCCTTCCTTCACTGCATTAACGGGCTGATTCTATCAGCAGCCTGCTGAGTAAAAAATGCCTTTTAACCATGCCCGGTTGATAAACTCATGGTAGGATTTGAAGTAGCTTCCCGAACCCTCTGAACAAGTCAGACAGGAACAAGGGGCTCAATCAAAAAAATAAAAAAAATCCATCACTCACCCAACCCCTCCAAGGCAGTAGACTGTGACAGAAAAACCCATTATAGAAATAGAATATTGTAGCCAGTGTCAGTGGCTGCTTCGCTCTGCCTGGCTAGCTCAGGAACTGCTCAGTACGTTCAGTACTGACCTCGGGGAGGTGAGACTGAAGCCCGGAACAGGTGGTATCTTTATCATCACCCTGAACGGTGAACAGATCTGGGAGAGAAAACAGGACGGCGGCTTTCCTCAGCCCAAGCAGATCAAACAGAAAGTTCGTGACCTGATAGATCCGGAACGGAATCTCGGCCACAACGACCGTTGATTTATGTTACTCCGATCAAAGTGAGGCTCTGACGATCAACCAGAGCCTTTTTCAAATATTTACGACATTTAAATCCAGTCTGACGCCGGCTTTTTGCGGAATCGGATCATTGGCAGGAACAGCCCCAGCAGAATCCCTATGATTATCGTACCACCCCCATAGAGGTACCAACGCATAGTGCTGCTGCGAATCAGCTGGTTATTTTCAGCCTCAACCACCTCAATCCGGTTTTTCAGCTGCAAATTTTCTTCCATCAATTGTTTGTTCCGTCGATCCAGTGCCTGAGGGTCGGCGGTGGCTTCTCTCAGGGCAATAAACTGAGAGGTTTTGTCATCCAGCAATCCTGTAGTTTCCTGAAGAGAACCTTTTACACTTTTCAGCTCATTCTCAGTGGCAGATAGCTCAGACTTCAGAGCCGTATTTTCTTTGCTCAGCCGCGAAACGTTTGCCAGCACTTTTGGCAAACGCTCTCTGGCAGGCTGCTCGGCCACCAGGTACTGACGGGGGATATAACCTTCTGATCCATCGGCCATTCTGACCTTGCTGAAACCTTCTCCGGCGTCAGCTTCGAGAACAGTCATTTTCAGCCCTGTTTTCAGGCCCCGGTGCAAAATCCGGTATTGATTACCAGGCCCTGACCGCATTGGCACATAAACGACATCCGTAACATAACGTGTTTCAGCCTGTACTGGTTCAGCCTGAACCATTGAACCCAGCATTACTAAACCGGTGAGTGATAAAAACAGTTTGGGTAAGGTTTGTTTCACGTTTTCTCTCTTAACCAGGCTGCCCTGTTATCAGAATTATTCGAACAGGGCAGCATCCTGCAAAACTTAATTATAAAAATGACAGACTTCCGGAAGGAAAATCAGGGCAGTACTCGCTTGAATGGCTTCACACTTACAGAATGATAAACACCGGCGGCCACGTAGGGATCATCATCAGCCCAGGATTGTGCGGCTTCGAGGCTGTCAAATTCAGCAATAACAATACTGCCACTGAATCCGGCTTCGCCCGGATCGTTACTGTCGATAGCAGGACAGGGGCCTGCCAGGATCAGACGCCCCTGAGACTTCAATACCTCAAGCCTTTCCAGGTGAGCAGGTCTGGCTGTCTTGCGCAGAGACAGACTATTGTCAACATCTTCACTGATGACTGCGTAAAGCATTTATTTTTCCTCAGCCTGTATATGTCTCGAGATGACCAGAAACTGCAAGACAACAAAGACAAAAGTAAGAATCAGGCTACCGAACACCTTAAAGTCAACCCAGAACTCGTGGAAGG
Source organism: Endozoicomonas sp. ALD068 (assembly GCF_049310145.1). Lineage (NCBI taxonomy): Bacteria > Pseudomonadati > Pseudomonadota > Gammaproteobacteria > Oceanospirillales > Endozoicomonadaceae > Endozoicomonas > Endozoicomonas sp. ALD068. Next base: position 1,114,639 of record NZ_JBLYNU010000004.1, on the reverse strand, counting down.
TGAAAGCCACATAAAGGTTAGCGGCACCCAGCAGTGCAAAGAATACAACCCAGCTCAGATTCATACGAATCCAGATCTCATCCGGCAGGCTGATGGCATGCTCCATCATTCTCTGAACCAGGCTTTTCTGGCCAACAAACTGACTGCCCAGAAAGGCGGCAGCAAAGATCCAGTTTACAATCGGCGCTTTCCATTTCAGGAAGTTTTCGTCCTGAAAGGCCAGGGTCATGCCACCGAATAAAACCACGGCCATAAGCGTAATCACCTGGCTCTTTTCAAGGGTTTTGTTCTTGATAAAGCTGCCACCATAAACAATGACAGAGGCAATGATCAGGAAGAAAGTGCCACTGATAGCACCTCCGACCTCAAGGGAATATCCGGCTACATCCACCATTCTGGGGTCCATCTTGTAGACCGTAAAAAAGATAATAAGTGGAATAAAATCAATCAGTTGCTTCATATTAAACCAGTCGGGTTACCTTGTGATTTACTTCGATATTTCGCTCAGGGTTTCTCACTAACCAAGTTCAGAGCTCGTTAAATCATCCTGTAGTTTACTATGGAACGGCTGCATTGCCATGTCTGGTCGACTCCACCCTGCCAACTTTTTAAAAGCCTTTACAGTTCCATTGGTGGTAGAGTGTACAGACAGTTACTACTTATTTGTATCGCAATGACCCTGAATGTCGACCTCCATTGTCACACCACCGCATCCGATGGTTCCATGGGACCACTGGAAGTTTATGAACGAGCACGTGATAAAGGTGTCGATATACTGGCTATTACGGACCATGATTCGGTGGCTGCACACCAGTTTCTCTCCAATAAAACACTCTCTGGCCCCAGGCTGATCACCGGGACGGAATTATCAACCACCTGGTCTGCCATGGAAATCCATATTGTCGGCCTTAACTTTTCCCTGTCGAACCCGGATCTTGAACGAATCATCCATCACCAGTGCTCCGCCAGAAAGCAACGATCTCTGATGATCGCCAGCCGTCTGATGAAACAACTGAAACTGAAGATCAGCGCTGACACTTTGATGAATGAAGTCATTGATCTGGCATTGAACCGGCAGAAACAATCGCCTGACGGCTTTGTTTTATCCAGAGAAAATATCCAGACAGGCCGACCTCATTTCGCCCAATGGCTGATTGAAAAAGGCTACGTCAAAGAGATGCAAGCAGCTTTTGACAGGCATCTGTCGCACCAGAAAATAGGCAACTTGAAGGCCTTCTGGCCTCCCATGGGTCAGGCCGTAGCCTGGATCAGAGCCCTGAATGGTACGGCTGTGTTAGCTCACCCCGGAAAATACAAAATGACCCGCACCAAGCTCAGAGCTCTGGTCAAAGACTTCAAACTGGCTGGCGGCCATGCCCTGGAAGTCAGTGGCTGCCAACAACCTCCCGGACAGCGGGAAGCACTGGCAAGCCTTTGCCAGGACTTTGAACTCAGAGCCTCAAGAGCCAGTGACTTTCATACCCCCGCCAAACCTTGGGTAGAACTGGGCAGAGCGCCAGAACTTCCCAAGGGTGCTCTGCCCGTCTGGGAGAACTGGTAGATAATTTACTAATGCCTGAGTGCCAGAAAACACTGATTCTCACGCTCCCTTGCTCAATTAACCATCCCTCCATAGTTCGGTAACTTTTGCTAAGTGACCGGAACTTCTGGTCACCACATGGCGACTATCGTTGCTAAAGCTGGCCGATAAGATCTTTTCAGAATGGGAAACGGTGGCTTTTCGTTGCCATGATCCGTCAGCCTTCCGACCAATGATTTGAGCTCTGCGATCAAAACTGGCAGTCAGCAAATGATCGCCATCGGCATTGAAGGTGGCTGATCTGATCGAATTATTATGATGAATGGTCGTTTCTTTCCACCATGATCCATCGGTCCTCTTACCAGTGATTTGCACCTTGTCATCTCTACCAACGGTCGCCACACGGCTACTATCTGGGCTAAAGACGGCTGAGATAACACTTTTTTCGTGGGAAATGATCGCTTTTATTTTCCATGTTCCATCGTCTTCCCGGCCATAGATTCTTGCCTTATGATCATCACCAGCTGTCACCAGATAGCGGCCATCCGGGCTTAAGCTGGCAGAGTTGACAGAGTTATCATGGACAATGACGATTTCTGTTTTCCATGATTTATCCGCCTGCAGACCATGGATTTTCACCGTATTATCGTTACCGACACTGACCACATGGCGTCCATCAGTACTAAAGGTGGCTGAACTGATCGAATCATTATGGTTAATGAACATTTTTGGCTCCCATGATCCATCGTCCGCTCGCCCATAGATTTTTGCCGTATGATCCTCACCAACGGTCAGTACATGGCAACTGTCGGGACTGAAGGTGGCTGAGTTGACAACATCGTCATGAGCAATGATGGCTTCTTCTACCCATGATTTGTCATCCTTCTGGCCATAGATTCTCGCAGTATGATCCATACTGGCGGTGACTAGATGGCAGCCATTGGGGCTGAAGCTGGCCGAGTTGACACCATCACCATGGGTAATGACGAATTCTTCTACCCATAATTCATCATCCTTCTGGCCATAGATTTTCGCCGTATGATCCATGCTGGCAGTTAATACATAGCTGCCATCAGGGCTGAAGCTGGCTGAGTTGACAACATCATCATGAACAATGATGGCTTCTTGCGCCCATGATTGGTCGGCCTTCACACCGTGGATTTTCGCCGTTCCATCGTCACTGGCGGTGATCATATGGCGGCCATCAGGGCCAAGGCTGGCTGAGTTGATCCAGGATTTGTGAGCAACACTGGATACTGTCACTGGAAGCATTGTTTTTCCTAAAACATTGACAGCCTCTGATACACTTGTTTCCTGGCTGTTATACCTGCAAAGCTGGATATAATGAATTAAGGTTTCATAACTTACTTCTGCTTTAAGTGTTTCCTTTATACTCCGATCGTAAATCGCCCTATTTGCAACAGCTAAAGAATTGCAATCACCAAACTCATTCAACAGTTTTTCAAATTCGTTCAGCTTTTCGCCCAGGCCATTAAATTCTTCCGGGCACGAAGGGCAGTTTTCAACCCGACCGTCTGCCAGACTGGTTTTCAGCCACTCATTAAAGCACCTCAGGTGAAAAAGATGATCACAGGGGGTTTGCAATAACCTCGACCATTTAATGGGATCAGTACAAATTGAGCACTCCCTATCATTAACTTTCACACGTTCCACATTAAATGCATTATCGCGAAAGGCACTGACATCCATGTAAATATCTTGTTTTTTTTCGGGTACTATTGTGGTAGATCTTCCTGCACTGACACAAGAAGACCCTCCTTTCATTCGAGTTCGCTTAGGTTCTGGTAAGAGTGAACCTGCAATACTGTTACTGTTTCTTGTTACATCCATGTTTTATTTCTCCAAAGTCACTAACTACTATCGATTGTCAAAAGAATCAACATTTCACCATGTGACTTAGAACCTGCATAGTAATAAAAGTTCAAATTTTCTTAACTGCAATTAACATTTTTTTAACTCATTCACACATTCCACAGGCTACTGCAAAAGTAAAACATCGGAAAAGTCAGTCTGCCGTCAGAACTTGGCCCTGGTAGCCGAGTGCTCCATTTTCGGGGAAAATCCATATATTTGAGTGACTAAGGGCTGAATAATCTTTATTGGCCTGCCGGGCAACGCTTCATTAGTGGCCGGAGCTCGTCGAACCCGTATCGATACTGAACAAGGTCAGCCATCCCCTGGACAGTAGCGGGTACACGACCGAAGACTATCTTTTGCAACCGCTGGAGGGCAGGTGGTTGTGCGGATGAACGGTTCGGTGTTTTTCGGTAAGCTAGCGCCTGGTTATAATGCAATAGGTTAACCATGAGCACACCGTCAACGCCCCTTAAAAAAACGGCCAACTATTATTATGGGCTGGGTATTTTTGTTGCTTTTTTCCTGGCCGTGATACAGATTGTTTCGGCACTCAATGAAGACACGTGCAGGCCATCTGTTTCAGAATACCCCAACGCGCAACTCAATTTCATGGCGCTGGTCAAGAATTACCGGAACCTGTATGTCCGTGTGAGTTCTATCCCTGGGTTATGTGGCACTCTCGGAAACACACTACGGCAAAATTGAACTACCAAGGTTTAGGAATGTCTAATTTCTGTATTTAAAAAGGAGTCTTCCTATGATTCATGGAATGATAGATTCAGCGAGCGTTCAGAATAAGCCTAAGATTAGTATTTCTCCTACTTTAAAAGAAGCTTCAGCTTTTATGGGCTTCAAGGTTAAAGTGATATGTAATTGCTCAGACCTCCCATATTTACCAATGTATTTTTCTTCTCTAAAAGAAATTACTCCCATTGACCCAATAGAAGAGATGAAAGAAGAATTCGAAAAACTTTCTAACAAAAGGCTTTCTGATAGGGCATGCAATTTGGTCATTATTGAGTTATTAGATTCTCAAACATCTAATCTTATAGCTTTTATATCTATGCAAGATAACAAAAAATCTTTGTTTGTGAAAATGCTGGCTACTCAGGATGAATATAAAGGTCGTGGAGCTGGTCAATTTCTTATGCGCTGCGCCATTGATGTTGCAATTAAAAGAAATATTACAACTGTTAAACTTAACCCTGAGGGCAGTGCGAGACAGTTTTATATCAAAAAAATTGGAATGATTGAAACTAATAATTCTGAATTAGAGTATTCTCATCCAAGATATAACGATATCAAAACACACTTCAGCCCAGTACTCTCAAAATTCAAGCTTATACAAACCGAGGAAAAAGGCTATTTTCATGTTTCTTCTTTTTAATCCCACAAAAGCCACATATGTCGGTACTTATGAAAAAGTAAGAAAGAGTAACATATGTGTTATGAACTATTTCTAATATTTTCTGCCATAATAATTAGTTCAGGAAGAGGTTACCTAGCATGGATGCTCAATATTTTACTAATACTTTATCAACCAGGCAATATCCCTCAGAAAACGAAGAAATCTCAAAGCTGACTTCTGAGAAGTTAAAACTAAAAGAGGTAGAGACACCCACTTGTTTCAACCCAAGAGTTATTAATGTTTTAGAAGATTGCAATATTTAATATCAACTCCGCCATAGCTAGCTACTGATTGAACCCTCAACTGATGAAGACCATTTATTCACTGAATTTAAAATCACATCTGATAGAGAAATTAAAAAAATAATCCCTCTTCACTGTTTACTGCCCTTCAAATATTCAGGAAGCAATAGAATGACCCCCACTCTATTGAAAAGCCACCGGCTTGATGAAAACATTATTGACGGTGTCATTGTCGACTCTTTACCCATTGCCCGCTTGTCAGTATCAGCAAATGAATACGAACACACTTGTATGCATGTAGCCATGTTTCAAACTGCATTGACATCACTTTCAAAGCCCGGGCAACCAAGATTTTTAACGACAACATGTGTTAATGATTGTCATACTGAAGTCTTCTGGGATCAAAAAACGCAAACGGCCATAATGACTCATTTTTTGCAAAACGATATGTGCAAGCCCTCTTTTGACTTCATGCTTGCGAAAATAACCCAGTACGCACCCGTTAAAGATAGACAGACATTTATTGTTGGTGGCATTGTTGAACGGATGAGAGACACTGGCAATTTTTTGATTTTGCTGAAAAATATCTTGCTGAAAAAAGCATTCCTGTTAAACAAACTTTTCCGGGCAATAAAAAAAGACATACCAATTTAATATTTGATAGCAAGGAAGGCGTTATTTACGAGTTGCAACTATTAAACAAAGGGCGTCACCAGTTTCGCATCACTGACCGCAGAAAAGATTCTGCATACTCTTTTAAAAACACCGATTTTGATAAAAAGCTCATTAATACTGAAAGTACTTATTACTACTCTTCTGAAAACAAAAATCATTTTATACCCATAAATCTATACTTTTCTTCCTCATAACCCTTGCGCAGCTTACTGAGGATCGTGAAACCTTATCACTAAACCAAAGCCCTTAGTATCGTCCCGAATTGAACGCAAACGTTGCACCGGCTTGCTTCGGTGGTATGATGCGCACTCCAATTTTACTGCAAGAGAATGGCAACCTGTCGACATCCCTTTGAACACAGTATCCAAAAGACGGTTCAATAGGTGCAGGTTCCATGTATACAACAGCCATGAGTCAGTTTTTCCAGATCCACCCCGAGACGCCACAGCTTCGTCTGATTCGCCAGGCCGCAGAAATTCTGAGGGCTGGAGGGGTGATTGCCTACCCTACTGACTCAGCCTATGCCCTGGGCTGCCTGATCGGTGACAAGAAAGCGGTTGAGCGCATTCGCCAGATTCGTCGATTGGACGAAAAGCATAACTTCACACTGGTGTGCAGAGATCTCTCTGAACTGGCCACCTACGCTCAGGTCGACAATGTTCAATACCGTCTACTGAAACACCATACACCCGGCCCTTACACTTTCATTCTCAAAGGCACCCGTGAAGTGCCTCGCCGCCTGATGCATCCCAAGAGAAAAACCCTGGGTTTACGAGTACCAGAGTGCAGTATTGTAAGCGCCCTGCTCAATGAACTGGACGCGCCCTTAATGAGCAGTACTCTGCAGTTGCCAGGTGACAATGAACCCATGCTGGACCCATACGACATTCGTGAAACACTTGAAAACCAGCTGGACCTGGTCATTGATGGAGGTTATCGAGGTATGGAACCAACCACCGTGATCAGTTTGCTGGCAGAAACGCCTGAAGTCCTACGCAAAGGTAAAGGCAATCCGGAACCGTTTCTCAACTGAATCCGATCCAATGCACTAATCTGTTGCTAGCAGCCTGTCGGACTTAAGACTGTCCTACGCGGCAACTGCTCCTGCGTTGCTCTAGCTCCTGCATCCATGCAGTCGTGCGGCGGCAGCAAATTGGTCTAAAAATCCCTGTTTCTTCGTCAAATAGCTCGCTATTCTCCTCAGAAACAGAGATTTTTATCCTCAATTTCTTGCAATCCTCGCTACGGACGCTTAAGTCCGACAGGCTGCTAGAGAAATCCGACTTCATGACAGATTTTTTTTACTGTGAAACATTTTTCATCTTCGGGGGCGACAAAAATTTGTTTCAGTCACCATGGCTGATTTATTCACTGCTGGCAAAAACACGCTTTTACCGTCGTGCAAACTGTCGTACCCTGTTCACTCAGGATTCTAACGGGAGAGCCTCTTGAGCGCTGTAGACTCACAGTCGCGTGTTCTATCTGGCATGCGACCTACTGGCCGATTACATCTTGGCCATTATCATGGGGTATTAAAAAACTGGCTTCGGCTGCAACATGAGTATGAATGTTTTTTCTTCGTAGCTGACTGGCACGCGCTGACCACTCACTATGAAGAGCCGGAAAAACTCGAAGATTCAGTCTGGGACATGGTCATTGACTGGCTGGCGACTGGCATCAATCCCGGTTCGGCCACCCTGTTCATACAATCCAGAGTTCCGGAGCATGCAGAACTGAATCTGCTGCTCTCCATGATTACCCCGCTCTCTTGGCTGGAAAGAGTGCCCAGCTACAAGGATCAGCAGGAAAAACTGAAGGAAAGGGATCTCTCTACCTTCGGCTTTCTTGGCTATCCACTCCTGCAAAGCGCCGATATCCTTGCCTACCGTGCAGGTCTGGTTCCTGTCGGTGCTGACCAGGAAGCCCACGTGGAGATTACCCGGGAAATCGCCAGACGCTTTAACCACCTTTATGGTCGGGAGCCCGGCTTTGAGGATAATGCCGAGGCCGCTATCGGCAAAATGGGCAGAAAAACTGCCAACCTCTACCGCAAGCTCCGTCGCGCCTACCTTGAACACGGGGATGACGAAGCTCTTGCCACGGCCAAGGCGCTGCTCAAAGAACAGAGCAATATCACCCTGGGCGACCAGGAAAGACTTTTTGGCTATCTGGAAGGGACAGGTAAGGTTATCTTGCCGGAACCTCAGGCTTTGCTGACTGAACAGCCCCGCATGCCGGGTCTGGATGGTCAGAAAATGTCCAAGTCCTGCGGCAATACCATCGGCCTCAGGGAAGACCAAGACAGTATTGCGTCAAAACTGAAAAAGATGCCTACAGACCCGGCTCGCATTCGCAGGAATGATCCGGGCGAGCCGGAAAAATGTCCGGTCTGGCAACTGCATCAGGTCTATTCAGATCAACAACGCAGAGACTGGGTTCAGGAAGGCTGTCGCTCAGCAGGTATCGGCTGCCTTGACTGCAAAAAGCCCCTGATCGAAGCGGTACAGGCTGAACTGGAGCCCATTCGTTCAGAAGCCAGGGAACTGGAAAACAATCCCGATGTCGTAAAAAGTATCATCGCCGAAGGGACCGAAAAGACCCGGGACGAAGCCCAGGACACCCTCAGGGAGGTTCGGGAAGCCATAGGACTGGACTATCGTTGAACACTGTGTTTCAGTGAAGTATCAGCTATTACAAACTACAGGTCAGGTTCTTCGAGCCTGATCATCATAAAAAGCAGTTTTACCGTTTGTCGGTCAAACTGCTTTTTTTCAGTTAGAGGATTCGAAACAGGGTGAAGCATCAATGACCTCCACGGAAACCGTGGCTGAGCCCGGAGAACAACCCCCTGAAGAGCTGACAACGCCAGCTCAATCGGACTCTGAGCCTGAACTCATTGAACACCAGATACGGGTTATGGGTCAGCCCATGGCCAAGTTGCCTGACGACCTTTACATCCCACCGGATGCCCTGCAAGTTTTTCTGGAAGCCTTTGAAGGGCCTCTTGACCTGCTGCTCTACCTGATCAAGCGCAACAACATGGACATCCTGAACATTCAGGTGGCAGTCATTACAGAGCAATACATGCAGTATGTAGAATTGATGGAATCAGGACAATTTGAGCTGGCAGCTGAATACCTTGTCATGGCCGCGACACTGGCCGAAATCAAATCACGAATGCTGCTGCCCCGGGTCTCTGAGGACGAAGACGAGGAAGAAGATCCTCGTGCCGAGCTGATTCGTCGACTGCAGGAATATGAGCGCTTCAAGAAAGCCGCAGAAGATATTGATCAAATGCCAAGAATGACCCGGGATCTGCATGAAGCCAGTGCGGCCCCACCCGACCTGGAAAAGGAACGCCCCCACCCGACAGTGGATCTCAAAGAGATCATGCTGGCCATGGGAGAAATACTCCGCCGCTCAGAAATGTACGTCAGTCACCAGGTTGAACAGGAAGCCCTGTCCACCCGTGAACGGATGAGTGAAGTTCTCTCCATGCTGACCTCTGAGCGTTTCACTCCCTTTGTTGCCCTGTTCCGGCTTGAGGAAGGCAAACTCGGCGTTGTCGTTACTTTTATGGCGGTGATGGAACTCATCAAGGAATCCCTGATCGAACTCATTCAGAATGAACCTTTTGGCCCTATTCACGTAAAGGCTCGGATTGACTGATGGAAACAGAACAACTGCAACGTATCCTGGAAGGAGCCCTGCTGGCCAGCCAGAAACCCCTGACTGAAGAAAAGCTGGCCGCACTGTTCCCCGAAGACCTTTACTCTGAGGAAGAGCGCCCGGATGACAACCAGATTCGTGAGGCTCTGGTAGCTATCTCTGAAGCCTGTGAAGGACGGGGCTTTGAACTCAAAAAAGTGGCATCGGGATACCGCTTCCAGGTCAGACAGGAATTGTCACCCTGGGTTGGCAGACTCTGGGAAGAAAAACCACAGCGCTATACACGAGCACTGCTGGAAACCCTGGCCCTGATCGCCTACCGGCAGCCCATCACCCGGGGGGAAATCGAAGACATTCGCGGGGTGGCCGTCAGCAGCAACATTATACGAACCCTTCAGGACCGCGAATGGGTTCGGGTGGTAGGTCACCGGGATGTCCCGGGGCGTCCGGCCATGTTTGCCACTACCCGCCAATTTCTGGATTATTTTAATCTGGAAAATCTCAATGAACTGCCCCCCCTGTCCGAGATTCGTAATCTGGAAGAAGCAGCCCGGGAACTGGCAGAAGATAACGATCAGAGCAGATCAGCGACAGAGGACTCTGAAGTTCAGGAGGACACTGAGGTGGAAGAGCAATCCTCTGATGAGCTATTTGCCGAACTGGATGAACTGGAAGCTGATCTGCCAGATAACTTTGACGATCTGATCCGTAAAAAGAACATCGATGAACCAGAACCTGAACAACCGTTGGTTGAGCAGGAGGCTGAACAGGACACCCATATATCGGATTCGTCGGTAGGACTTTTCGCTGAAGAGGATCAAGTCGCACACCAGGCGACAAATCCATCCTTTGAAGAAGAGCCTGCTTCCGAAGCAGAAACACCCGTGGAAATATCAAACGAAATAACTAACCCCTGAGCAATGCATGATGACCCGATGGAACAGCCACGGAAATCCACGCTGTCTTAACCTATCCTGAATCGCTATACTTTGGCCCCTTTGATTGAGAAACAGAGCGGCATAGCCGTAAATACCATGACAACTGAAACCACTCCTCCCCAGGGTGAGAAATTGCAAAAAATCCTGGCGGGCGCCGGCCTGGGCTCGCGCCGTGAGATGGAACGCTGGATCAGCGAAGGTCGAATCTCCGTCAACGGAGAACAGGCCAGCCTCGGCGACCGAGCCTCAGCTGAAGACAAGATTGCTGTCGACGGCCGCCCGGTCAAACTGGAAACCTATGCTTCCGGAATCCGTCGTGTCATCGCCTACAACAAGCCGGAAGGCGAGATTTGCAGCCGCCACGACCCGGAAGGCCGCCCGACCGTTTTTGACAAACTGCCCAGACTTCAGGGCGAACGCTGGATTGCCATTGGCCGTCTGGATATCAATACTTCCGGACTGATGCTGTTCACCACCGATGGTGAGTTGGCCAGTCGCTTGATGCACCCTTCTTACCAGGTTGAACGTGAATACGCTGTTCGAGTGATGGGTAATACAACAGAGCAGAAAGTTAAAAACCTCTTCGATGGCGTCGAGCTGGAAGATGGCCCTGCCCGTTTCACCGATATTGTTGACTCAGGCGGTTCGGGTATCAACCGCTGGTTTCATGTCTGCCTTCTGGAAGGCCGTAACCGTGAAGTGCGCAGACTCTGGGAATCACAGGATTTGACAGTAAGCCGCTTGAAACGAGTTCGTTTTGCCAATGTCATCATTCCTGACCACCTGCGCATGGGTCAATGGGAAGAAGTAGAAAAAACTGACATCGACGAACTGGCGGCTGCCGTTCAGCTATCACCCGCACCCAACACACCAACTCGCAGAGTCGATCCGAGACACACCAAAACCGGCCTGAAAACCAGAGGCACCCGTGGTAAACCTGCTATCAACAAGAAGCGGCCCTCGCCTCACAAAAAGCCTGGTGCTTTCAAAAAGAACAGGCATCGCTGATGTTATCTGAGCTCCAGCCATCGAGTTGGAGTTCTTGGTGATACCCTGAATATGCTTTAATGAGTTTCCATGCTGGCCCTGACCGGGTTCTCACTGGACAGATTAACTGTACTTATATACAGTTATATCTAAACCACACCTGACAGGAGAGGCCCATGTCTATTACCCCCATGTGGCGAGTTGACCGGGACGGAAGCATGTTTACAGATAAAAAAGCCGCTGAAGAATACGATCGCATGTTGGAACTGGCCGGGAATATCACCAGCCTGCTGGAAGATCACTTTGAAATTGATGAGCAACTGGCAGAAGAGATCGGCCTGATGTTCGCCAAAAACAAGGAAGCCTTCGCCAAAGCCTTTAAAGGCAAACCGGACCTGGTGCTCGAGATAGGCCAGACTGCTGAGCAAGACAATGACCCAAATGAGGATCAGACTTCGGCCTGAGCTGGCCTGCCAATATCCGATAACCAAGAGCGGAAAGCCCTGATCCGCTCTGCCACAAACCCTTTTTTATCCCCTCCCATTTAGAACGAATCAGGAATAAAGAGCATGGGTAAAAACAATCATCCATTTCCCTCTGACTCACTTCAGATTCAGCTTTAAAATAGCTCTTTGTGAAAAAAAGTCTTTCTTTCATTCCTGATAGAGAAACCCTTTTTTTTACCAAAAACAGCGGTTCTAAAGGTCATTTTTCCCATAATCAGACCAAGACACTAGTGAAGCAGCCCGCCAAGTAGCACTTGTACTGGTTGCTAATACAGCGAATTCCGCTAATATATCGGCCTTTTTGTCTGGCAAGGTATGTAGTCACGACATGACGAGCTTCGTTCCTGGACAGCGCTGGATCAGTGACACCGAAACTGAACAAGGGCTGGGTACCGTTCTGACTTTCGATAGTCGCATGGTAACCCTATTGTTCCCCACCACCGGTGAAACCCGGCTCTACTCCATTAATAACTGCCCGCTATCAAGGGTACAATTTAATCCTGGTGACAAGATAGAAAGTCACGAGGGCTGGACCATGACGGTGACAGAAGTCATCGAAGAGAATGGTCTGCTACTGTATAGAGGCGTTCTTCCCGACGGTAAGCCCAAAGAGCTTCCCGAATCGGAACTGGGCAACTTTATTCATTTCAACAAGCCGCAGGACAGAATGCTGGCGGGTCAAATAGACCAAAACAGCAACTTTTCCCTGCGATACAAAACTCTGTTGAACAATTGTCGACTACTCAGCTCTCCTGTGAGAGGGCTGCTCGGTGCCCGTACCAGCCTGATACCTCATCAGCTGCATATAGCGCGTGAAGTGTCTGGACGTCATGCTCCCAGAGTGATGCTGGCTGACGAAGTCGGCATGGGTAAAACCATTGAAGCCGGTCTCATCCTGCATCAGCAACTGATCACTGAACGAGCCAGTCGGGTATTGATTCTGGTACCGGAAACACTTCAGCATCAGTGGCTGGTTGAAATGCTGCGTCGTTTCAATCTGCACTTCGGACTGTTTGATGAAGAGCGTTGCCGTGCGATTGAAGATGAAAACCCGTTCAACACAGGGCAACTGATTCTCTGCAGCCTGGACTTCCTGAGCCAGTCCGAACATCGTTTTCAGCAAGCTCTTGAGGTCGACTGGGATCTATTGATCGTCGACGAAGCTCACCATCTGGTCTGGTCAGAAGAAAACCCCAGCCGTGAATATCAGGTTGTGGAAACATTGTCGTCACAAATTCCCGGCCTACTGCTGTTGACAGCAACACCTGAACAGATGGGACCCGAAAGTCACTTTGCCCGGCTCCGTCTGCTGGACCCTGATCGTTTCCACGATCTGGTGACCTATCAGGAAGAGGAAAAAAACTATGAGCCGGTGGCCGAAGCGGTTCAGGAGCTGCTGGAAAATAACCACCTGCCGGAAGTCGCCTGTCAGCACCTGACCGGTTTCCTGGGTCACGATTGTCAGCCTCTGATCGACCTGATCAATAATGGCTCTTCTGAACAAAAAGAAACGGCCCGCGAACAGCTACTAAAAACCCTCCTGGACCGCCATGGTACTGGCCGGGTTCTGTTCAGAAATACCCGTGCAGCGGTGGGAGGATTCCCCGGCCGTGTTGTTCAGGGATACGCCCAGAAGCTGCCCGAGCTTTATCAGATTGCCCAGGAAGAAGAAACCGAAGCCCGTGGTTCGCTCTACCCCGAACTGGCTTACCAATCCCATATCTGTGTTGATGATATGGACCCCTGGTGGAAGGTAGACCCACGCATCGACTGGCTGATTAACCTGCTGAAGCTGCTTAAAAAACAGAAAGTGCTGGTGATCTGTGCCAATGCCAATACCGCTCTGGATCTCGAGGACGCTCTCAGAATTCTGTCTGGCATACCCACGGCAGTGTTCCACGAGAACATGACTATCGTAGAGCGGGATCGAGCGGCTGCATGGTTTGCTGATGAGGAATACGGTGCCCAGGTTCTGGTCTGCTCCGAAATTGGCAGTGAAGGTCGCAACTTCCAGTTTGCCCACCACCTGGTGCTCTTTGATCTGCCTGCTCACCCGGATCTGCTGGAACAGCGTATTGGACGACTCGATCGCATTGGCCAGACTGAGACCATCAAAATCCATGTTCCCTTTATAGAGGGCACCGGACAGGAATTAATGTTTCACTGGTATGATCAGGGCCTCAATGCCTTCGCCGATACTTGCCCGTCTGGCAGCATGGTCTTTGAAAAGTTGGGTGAAGCATTCACTGAAGCGCTGGCGCCTGAAAAGAAAACGACACTGGCAGACATTCAACCATTGATCGAAGAAACCGCAGATCTTAATGCAAAAATGAATAAACACCTTCACAATGGTCGGGATCGCCTGCTGGAAATCAACTCCCGTGGCACCCTCTCCAGTGAAGATCTGATTAACGACATCGAAGCACAGGAAGAACCCAGGCAGCTCAAGCGCTATATGGAAAAGCTGTTTGAAGGATTTGGCGTCGAGTCAGAAGATCATTCCAAACATTGCCTCGTTGTGCGCCCGGGCAGCCATATGGTGACCTCCTTCCCGGGCCTTCCGGCTGATGGCATGACCGTCACCTTTGATCGGGATATGGCTCTTTCCCGGGAAGACATGCACTTCCTCACCTGGGAGCACCCCATGGTTCGTGAAAGCATGGACATGCTGCTCACCAGTGAAATGGGCAATACCTCGGTAGCTCTGTTAAAAAACAAGGCACTGAAACCAGGCACCATGCTGCTGGAAGCGATCTATGTCCTTGGAGCCACAGGGGAGAAAAAACTGCAGCTGGATCGGTACCTGCCTGCAACACCGATTCGCTGCCTGATCGATCCCGGCATGAACAACCTCTCGGAAAAAGTGGCCTTCGACACCCTGAACGCCCAACTTCAGCCCGTCAAAAAAGGTATGGCGAAGAAACTGGTGAAAGCGCAACGGGAGCCAATTCTGACCATGCTGGCCAGAGCAGAGCAAGCGGCGAAGGAACAGGTTAACCCGATTGTGACCGAAGCCTGCAAAAACCTGCTAAGCCATGTTACGGAAGAGATCAAGCGGCTGGCTGCCCTGAAAGCAGTGAACCCGAACGTACGTGATGAAGAGATTGAACACCTCAAACTGCGTGCCGCCCTGGGTCATCAATGTCTTCAGAAAGCGATGCTCAGGCTGGATGGTTTGCGATTGATGATCGCCGGTTAACAACGCATAGGGCACTGGCGCGATTTTTTTCGTGTTCAGTGCCATTGGTTGTTGTGTCTTTTTTGTCCTGTTTATAAGCTGACAACACGTTTCTGTTTTTTCGGTCTTGACGAGTGCACCTAAGCCTCAAAATATAAGTCAGAGAGGGCTTTGCTCGTTCAGTTAATTTTAATTATCGAGGTATCGGTAAAGGGTTGTCTGTTGAGAGACTTTCTGCTCAATCTTGCACGGTCTGATGATCAATAACCGCATTTTCGTCTACATCTGCCAATGCCAACCGAGTTAGCCTGTCCCGCTCTTCTTCCTGATCAATCGGGGCTGCAAGAGCTTGTTTAATGATCGACCCGGGTGATCGCTCAAGATGCTGTGCAAACTGTTCCACTTTTTCAGTCAAAAGTACAGGCAAATTGGCAGCAAGTACTTTCGCATCTGTTTGAGCCATGACAATCTCACTCTTAATGAAATATTAATAACAATGAAAAATAATGATTAATTTTGATTAAGTTAAAAAATCGTTTCAGACTCGGATGCCATCAGATCATAGCAATTACTTTTTATAAAAACCCACCTCACCCTCAGGCCGGGTCTTGAATCGGCGATGCAACCACATATACTGATCCGGGTTTTTCTTTACCTGCTCTTCTACAAATTGATTGACCCGGATCGCATCCTGAAGATCATCGCCCCGGGGGAAGTCTTTCCAGGCCTCAAACACCTCAAGAACATAGCCCTCGGAACCCGGTTTTCGGGTGACCACCATGGGCACCACTCTGGCCTTACCCATTTTGGTCATTCTGGAAGTGCCAGTCACCGATGCGGTCTGAACACCAAAGAAAGGAGCAAAAACACTTTGCTTGGGACCATAATCCTGATCGGGAGAGTACCAGACGGTTTTTCCCTGTCTCAGGGATCTCAGCATACCTCTTACATCCCTTCGGCCTAACAGACG
Source organism: Endozoicomonas sp. ALD068 (assembly GCF_049310145.1). Taxonomy (NCBI): domain Bacteria; kingdom Pseudomonadati; phylum Pseudomonadota; class Gammaproteobacteria; order Oceanospirillales; family Endozoicomonadaceae; genus Endozoicomonas; species Endozoicomonas sp. ALD068. Next base: position 1,098,648 of record NZ_JBLYNU010000004.1, on the reverse strand, counting down.
ACTCCCCCGGTCATAACGCAGACGTTGCCTTCTCTGCATGTATTCAAAAACAGGATTCTTGTGTTCACGATAGGTCGCGTCGACACTGTGCCTTAGCGTAATCAGAGCGCCCGATATTTCTATGGTTGTAAAATGCAGAATCAACAAAAGGTTACCCTGGCCAGTCTCTGAATTGAGATTTTCAAGACCTTTATAGGTCACCAGTCGTTCAAGTCGCTTTCTTGGCCACCACCAGGCCATGATGACTTCCATCAGACCGATGCCAACCGACTCAAAGTTTTTCTGCAACAGGGCGTCCCTTTCCGCCTCACTTATGTGGGGAAAACACTTTTCCAGATTGACCCGGGTAATACGCACCCTGCTACCACCAAAACGCAATAAAAGACGACCTACCAGACGCCCGAGGAGCACCATGACAGAATAAGGAAGCAATGCCACCAGAGCGGTGAACCCCAGTCCCAGCCATACTGGCCAGAACTTTGGTTTCAGGTAGGACCACTGAAAGCGATCGGCTTCCGTAGTGTTACTTAATTCATCCGACTTCATCTATTCACCAGAAACCCTGTTTCAATAAACTTGCATAATCAGCGAAGCATCAGCCTGCCCTTGTCCGGCACTATTATCTCAGCTGCCGGGACCGAGGTCATGTTTCTCAGGGGCTAGCTTGTAAAATGACTTGAGAAATATTGCTTTTGATCGTAGCCTGACAAGCAATGCGGAGCGATAGGCCAGAAAATGAAAGGCATTGTAACTTTTTCCTATTATCCGTCAGATACAGCAAGAACATTGCTGACCTAACTTCCGTAAATAACATGGCCGCCATGAATTCAACTCTGACCTCAAAGCCATCAAAAGCCGCATTCCAGCTCAAAGGCGGCATTTATACGCTGACTACGCTTGAATTGCACAACAGCTGTCTGATCAGCTTTAGCAGGCAGTTGCAGGCGATGTCGGAAAAAGCCCCCCACTTCTTTCAGGAGACACCGGTGGTACTGGCCCTGGAGAAGTTACCAGCAACCATTGATGCCTCTGATCTGAGGGCTATTGCCGGGCGACTAAGGGAGTCCGGTATGATTCTGGTAGCCGTCCGTGGCAGCGAGCAGTTCAGATATACGGCGGAGCGTGCAGGCATAGCCTGGCTACCCTTTCAGAAGACAAAGTCAGAGAAAAATGTGGTCATGATGCAACAGAACGGTCAACCGATGCCGGTCGAACGTCATGAGCCAGCTCGCTTTGAGCAAAAAGAAGAAACCTCAGCCACCTCAGACTCAGAAACAAAAATTATCGATCAACCTGTTCGCTCTGGTCAGCAAGTCTATGCCCCGGGCGACCTGGTTGTACTATCACAGGTCAGTCCGGGTGCAGAATTACTGGCTGGCGGGCACATACACGTCTACGGACTTTTAAGAGGCAAGGCGCTTGCCGGGGTTAATGGCAATCCTGAGGCAAGAATTTTCTGCCATCGATTCGAAGCCGAACTGATTTCCATCAGCGGTCAGTACAAGCTCACCGATCAGACGGAAGAATCATCCTGGAGCCGCCACTGGGGTAAGTCTGTCTTAATAAGGCTTACTGAGGATCACTTGCACATCAGCAGGCTTTAATAAATACTTGAACATTAACCACCACTTACTATTCACAGGATTTGAACTTGGCACGCATAATTGTTGTAACGTCAGGAAAAGGCGGTGTTGGTAAAACCACAACCAGCGCTTCATTTGCCACGGGTCTGGCCATGAAAGGACACAGAACCGTCGTGATTGATTTCGATGTCGGGCTGCGAAATCTCGATCTTATCATGGGATGTGAGCGCAGAGTCGTTTATGATCTTGTGAACGTTATTAATGGCGAAGCAGCTCTTCATCAGGCGCTGATTAAAGACAAGCACACTGAAAATCTGAGCGTATTACCGGCATCACAGACCCGGGACAAAGAAGCACTGACTCTCGAAGGCCTTGAAGCAATTTTTGACGAGCTGGCAAAAGATTTTGAATACATTATCTGCGACTCACCTGCCGGCATTGAGCATGGTGCGCTCATGGCCTTGTACTTCGCAGACGAAGCTATCATAACGACGAACCCCGAGGTTTCTTCCGTCAGGGATTCAGACCGGATTCTGGGTATTTTGCAAAGCAAATCCCGGCGAGCTGAAAAAAAGCTTGATCCTGTTAAAGAGCATCTGTTGCTGACCCGTTATAACCCGACGAGGGTAGAAATGGGCGATATGCTTAATGTTGAAGACGTTCAGGAAATCCTTGCCATCCCTTTGCTGGCCGTTGTTCCTGAATCCAAAGACGTACTGAAGGCATCAAATCACGGTGTTCCGGTTATTCATCAGCAGACCACCGATGCCGGCCAGGCATACAATGATATGGTCGCTCGTTTTCTGGGCGCTGAATTACCCCACCGGTTTATTGAACCTCCGAAAAAAGGCTTTCTCCAGAAAGTTTTTGGGAGTCGTGCATGAGTCTGCTGCAATTTTTTAAATCCAGCAAATCCGAAGGCAGTGCATCAGTGGCCAAAGAACGTCTTCAGATACTGGTTGCTCACGAAAGACTGAACCGTTCTGGCCACGATTTTCTTCCGGCCATGAGACAGGACATACTGAAAGTCGTAGAAAAGTATTTTCAGGTAGCTGAAAACACCATCTCCGTCCGACTGGACAAAGATGGTGACTGCTCCACCCTGGAAGTCAACGTTCAGCTTCCTGAAAGCTCCTGACAGTCAGAGCCACCACCTATCTTTGTGCACATACAGTACTGGCATAGATTACTTCTATGCCAGTATCTTTCCAGCGTTGAATCAAACAGCTGTTTAATACCAATCAAACTTTCTAACTCCCCATTGAGCTGAAGATTTGAGCCTTAATCCTGCGTTGGCGATCGTCGCCACAGCTAAGGCTATGACTCCTCACACCTCCTTGTCTTAAGGCTCAAATCTCCATGCTCATCACAGGAGTTAGAAAGCAAGATTGGTATAACTCACCAGAATTTGACGCCTCCAACAGTTTGCAACGTTTTAATAACACAGCGTTGCAAACTGCAATTGAAACTCTCACTTAAGTACAAATTCAGACTAACCGAATGATTGAGTTGCTGTTATTCTTAAATGGTATCCATGCAAAAGCCAGCACGGTCAGGAAAGACTATGAAACATCACTACTCTGCGCCATTTAAAAGTCGGAAAACCACTATTCGCCCACAGGTTCGCGCATACAATGCAACTGCCTACCCAAAAAACCTGAAGCCTCTGATGAAAAACAGCAGCCAGCTGCCAGCCAGCAAGCCTGAAGGCAACGAATGCTTTGAGCTCGGCTATAACTGATACATTCTGCCGAGCGCCTTCCAAAGCCCAAAGCAGAATAATCATAGGCCTTTATGACTGTTTTAAAGCGACTCAAAATCATTACGCAGGCAAGGAAAGAATCACCTTGCCTGTTGTTTTATTGGATGCCATTAAATCATACGCTTTCTGATATTGCTCTATGGGAAGAACCGTATCAATAATCGGTTTTAATTGGCCCAGAGCAAATAAAGGCCAAACCTTTTCCACTAATTCGGTTAACAACCTTTCTTTTTCGGTAATTGGCAGAAAGCGCAGGGTTGATCCCATCACCTGAATTCTTTTCATTAACAACAGCCCCATATCCAATTGTGCTTTTCGGCCTGCCATTAAACCTATAGTGACAATTCTTCCGCCGTTATTCATTAAAGGCAGGTATCTTTCCAGCCAGTCTCCGGCACAGCAATCCAACACCATATCAAAGGGGCCAAAGGCATTAAGAACTTGCCAATCCTGCCGATGTCTGTTCAGGCCATTTTTTGCTCCCAGCTCTCTGCAGAATTGCAGCTTCTCATCACTGCCGACCACTACCGTTACATCAATGCCAAAATGGTTGCATAATTGAAGAACTGCAGTACCCACACCGCTGGCACCCGCCATCAGCAGAACCTTGTCTCCGGCTTTGACCTTGCCACGATGAAACAGGTTTAGCCAGGCGGTTGTGTAAACCTCAACAATGCCACCTGCCTGCACGAGGCTCAGCGACCCGGGAACCGGCAGCAACAGCCGCTGATCACACACTACGCTGGTCGCCAGTCCTCCACCCGGCAACAACGCACACACCTGCTGACCCGGCAACCACTGGCTGACATTGGCTCCAACCGTCTCAATAATCCCGGAGCATTCCAGTCCCATAACGGGCGTTACACCTTCTGGTGGATTGTAAGTTCCGGCCTGTTGCGACAGGTCGGCACGGTTAAGACCTGCGGCCACTACGCGAACTTTTACCTGATCTTTACCCGGAGGCTTATCGGGAAAAGATCGCCATTGCAACGCCATGTCTATAGCCATAAGTCCGTGAAAGTTTTTGCTCTCTTGCATCTTTACTCAATCCTCGTTGATCAAGCCGATACAGGTATCATGAAAATACCTCCATTATCGAGCTTCATTGAATGAGGGTTTACCAACCTGAAGCGACTCTGACAGTCCACTGACTGGCTGCATTCAGTTATAGACTGTATTATGTCTCAGGGGATATTCACAATCACAAAAGAAAACTGATTGAGAAAGCCCCCAAAGCACTGGTAACTTAAAAATAGAGGTCAACCAATGCTTTGGGATGGGTCTATGGACCAACTGTCTGGGAGCCAGCAGTGCCAAATGCGCCAAACGCAGTATCACCCGGTAACAAAGCTTTGACAGGCTCTGGACTATTTCCGGTGCAAAATAGGCTGAAACGCACGTGCTGAATATTTTGGTACAAGTGTTTCAGGCACAGTGGGATGGAGTGTCCTATAGTCGATGAACGTCGTCTTAGGCACTCTGTAATAAGGACGTAATCCTTCATGAGCCGAGGCGGCACACCCGATATCGAAAAACGACACGGAGCTTCACAATCCATGATACCGACCCTGCTAAACGCCAGGAAAATACCATCGGTTTTTTTTGCCCTGTTCACCGCGCTCTGTTTAACCACCAGCTCGGTTTTTGCCACTGACCAGAATCTTGAGCGCCCGGTTGAAGAACTTAAGCCCAGCCTGCAGCAGGCCATTGCCAGTGTTAATGTGGTGCAACTGCTGTCACGTAACCATTACCGTAAAATTGAGCTGGACAAAGAGAGTGGTGAAAAAGTATTTCAGCGCTATCTCGATCGTCTGGACCCCAACCGCAGCTTCTTCCTGCAAAGCGATATTGATCAGTTTGCCCCCTACAAAGAAAAGCTCGACAGCTCACTCAAGAGCGGCGACCTGAAACCTGCTTTTGAAATATTCAATCGCTACACAGTCAGGGCAGAAGAACGTGCCCGCTACATGTTGGCTCAGGTCAAGCAGGGAGTCGACAAATTGAACCTGAAAAAGAACGAAGACCTGATTGTTGACCGCAAGGAGCAGCCCTGGCTGGCCAATAAAAAGGCCCAGCGTGACCTCTGGAAAAAGCAGTTCAAGGACAGCGTACTGACCTTAAAGCTGAACAACAAAACCGATGAAGAAATTGCAGATCAATTGAAACGACGTAACACCAACCTCTTACGCCGATTGCATCAGAGTAAAAGTGAAGACGTTTTCCAGACCTACATTAATTCTTTCACCGGGATTTTCGATCCCCATACCCAGTATTTTTCGCCTCAGACTGCCGAGAACTTTGACATTAATATGAGCCTTTCTCTGGAAGGTATTGGTGCAGTACTGTCTGCCGAGGATGAATACACAAAAGTGGTCAGCATAGTTCCCGGTGGTCCTGCCGATAAAGCAGGCAAGCTGAAGCCCGGCGATAAAATCATCAGCGTAGGCCAGGGCCAGAAAGGCGCCTTGGAAGATGTCGTAGGAATGCGTCTGGATGATGTGGTTAAACTGATCCGTGGTAAAAAGAAAACCCTGGTCAGACTGGAAGTTATTCCGGGGTCCAGCAAAAGCAGCAACACCCGTATTTACGAAATTATTCGTGACAAGGTCAAGCTGGAAGAACAAGACGCGAAAAGTCACATTCTGGAATTTAAACAGAATAATAAAAACAAGCGTATAGGGGTTATCGAAATTCCTACCTTTTACATAGACTTCAAAGCCGCTCAGTCCGGTGACCCCAACTACAAGAGCACGACGCGCGACGTGCGCAAGCTGCTTGAAAAGCTCAAGAAAGAAAACCTGGACGGCCTGATCATAGACCTTCGTGGCAATGGTGGTGGCTCTTTGCAGGAAGCCAATGAGCTGACTGGCCTGTTTATTGATCAGGGCCCAACAGTTCTGGTTCGGGACAGCAGAGGTCGTACCGAGCGTCAGCAGGACCCGGACCCAACCCAGGTCTTCAGTGGCCCCATGGCCGTTGTGGTTGACCGCCTGAGTGCTTCCGCTTCAGAAATCTTTGCCGGTGCCATGCAAGACTATGGACGGGCACTGGTGATTGGTGGTCAGACTTACGGAAAGGGTACCGTTCAAAGCATTCAGCCGCTTAACCATGGACAGCTGAAACTGACCCTGGCCAAGTTCTACCGTATTTCCGGTCAGAGCACCCAGAACCAGGGTGTGCTGCCCGACATTGCCTTTCCATCACTCTATGACGGACGTGATATCGGCGAAAGCAAACTGCCTGACGCCCTGCCCTGGGACACCATCAAGCCAATCCCTTACAGAAAGTATTCAGATATGAAACCTTATCTGCAACCTCTCGATGATAAGCACCGCAAGCGGACAGATGAGGACCCGGATTTCGTCTATCTGAACGAAATGAAGGAGTACCTGTCCCGCTACGAAAATCAGGAAAAAGTGTCGCTGAACGAAGCAAAGCGCAAGCACGAAATCCAGACCATGCGTAGCCAGAGGCTGGCTATTGAGAACCGGCTAAGAAAGGCCAAAGGGGAACCCCTGTTAAACAATCTGGATGAACTGGAAGCAGCCGAGCAGGAAGAATCTTCTTCAGAAACCAAAAAGAAAAAGAAAGAAACAGACGCCTTTATCAAGGAAGCCGGAATGGTTCTGGTGGATCTGGTTCAAATTCAGACAAAACAAAAAACAGCCAACCGTTAATAACCTCTCAGGGCCTGATTTTCAGGCCCTGCCAGCCTGAAGGGCTCAGCCTCCTGAGAGCTACTAATTATACCTTTCGATAAAAAACACTGGTACAATGTCGCTTAATAAAACAAAAGTGCTCTAAACAGGAAGCTATTCCGGGATTTGTTGCAATGTCCACTGAATGCCTGGCCTCTTCTGCAGTGATCTCTGTTAATAATGCCCATTCACTTCAGGAGTCTTCAAAAACTCCAATCAGGGAACGACCATGTACGCTGTCATTTTCAGAGCTACAGTCAAACAATTGGATCAAGAGTACCTTGAATTGGCCCAGCGCATGCGTGAGCTGGCCCTGGATGAATACGGTTGTATTGAGTTTATAGCCTCTACTGAAGGTGATCAGGAGCTGGCCATCTCATACTGGCCAGACAAAAACAGCATCCATGCCTGGAAGAACAACCCCGAACACCTGATAGCCCAAAAAAAAGGCAAAGCACTCTGGTACCTTGACTACCAAGTGGAAATTGTTGAAGTCCTTCACAAATACTGTGGCTAAAAATCAAATGCCCTAACACCTCTGAAGTGCAATGCTCAAGGAAATCAGCCTGCTCACTTACAACTCAATCCTCTTCCTGAATCCAGAGCTTTGCCGCCTCCAGCTGCTCGTATTTGAAGTGCCTGATTTTTGCGGCAATAAAGTGGCTGGCCATTTTTTCCCTTGCCCCCATCTCTTTTGCATCCGTCACAATGGCAATTTTTCTCAGATGTTTGTGATGGTTTTTCACAAACCGGATGTGGCTGACCAGTGCACCAAAGGATTCCCAGCCGGGAAAGTGATCAGTATGGATAATCAACCCGGCCAGCCCTCCTCTCTCTTCAATCAAAGGATCAATTTGTCGAGCGGCAGAAATAAAATCCTCTTTTGAAAGAGGTCCATGAGGTTCCAGAAGAGCAATGCCGTCTTTCCTGCCCATTTCAATAGAAAGCATATTCGATCCCAGCCTCCGTATGAATGAAATAGAATTGTACTGCAATCACTATAGGTCGGATTACTGTCTTCTCCAATCCATGTCCTGATGGCATGAAATCAACGTTCTTGTTGAATCTTTACGGCAGCTTATTTCAATGACTGACACCTTCAGTCCCGGTATGACTGTTCCCTGTATTCCATCCGGGCTTTCACTTCAGCACAGTATTCAGCTGTGGGTCTTGCCAGAAGGCGGGGGATTCCTATAGGCTCGTCTGATTCAAGACAGTAACCATAGGTACCTGATCGTATACGCTCCAGTGACTGTCTGATCTTGGACAGCAATTTTTGTTCTCGATCTAAAATCCGCAACGAAGTACTGCACTCTTCTTCCCAGGATGCTCTATCACTGTCATCGTTCAATTCCGGTGGGCTGGCCATTTGACTTTTGGCTTCCTGAATCCGAGCTTCTGTCGATTCGTGAAGCAGTAACAGTTGGTGCTTGAAGAAATCCAGTTGCTCAGTATTCATGTAGTCAGACTCTGCAGCCTGTTTGATCTGATCTTCAGTCAACGTGCATTGTCCCAGTGATGTTGTCTTCATTGACTTTCTCCCCAACCAGGAAAAGGATCACTCAAACTTGCCCAGTACTCTTTACCTTTGAGAACCTCGTCTTCTGTTAACAGGCAATAGTCGAGGGCTTTAGTGATGGCGTGTTGATCCAAACCCTGACCAATGAAAACAAGCTCCTGACGCATATCGCCGAAAGGTTCTACCCAGTTACTCTTGATGGAGGCGAGGGAATCTTCATCGGTGGGCCAGTTCTCTTTCGGGACAGCTTTCCAAAACATCCCTGCGAAACCATAACGTGCAATACCGCCAGCCTGACTCCATTGGCCTGCAAATTCCGGACGGGAGGCCAACCAAAAGTAGCCTTTGGATCGAATCAGTTTTCCATAGTCTCTTGCCGAGTGGAGAAACTGGTAAAACTTTTCTGGATGAAAGGGTCGGCGGGCGGTGTAACTAAAACTTCCAATGCCGTATTCTTCGGTTTCCGGCAAATGTTCCCCGCGCATTTCCTTAAGCCAGCCTGGCGCTGATTGTGCGCGCTCAAAGTCAAACAGCCCAGTGTTTAATACTTCGTCAACATTTACCTGACCATGAGCAATGGGAATGATTCGGGCATTGGTATTGAGTGTTTTCAGAATCGCAGTCAAACGTTCCAGTTCGGGTTGTTCTATCAAATCGGTTTTGCTGATTAGTAGTATATCGGCGAACTCAACCTGATCTACCAATAAATCAGCGACACTGCGTTCATCCTCTTCACCTAAAGACTCCCCGGTTTCCTGAAGGTATTTCGCCTCGTCATAATCCTTGAGGAAGTTCACCGCATCTACCACAGTGATCATTGTATCCAGCGTGGCGACATCAGACAGTGATTCACCCTTTTCATCAGCAAAGGTAAAGGTTTCAGCGACGGGTAAAGGCTCGGAAATGCCGGTGGATTCAATCACCAGGTAATCAAAACGTGCCTCCTGTGCCAGTTTGTTGATCTCCAGCAACAGATCTTCGCGCAAGGTACAACAAATACAGCCATTACTCATCTCCACCAGCTTCTCCTCCTGGTGACTCAGTGAGACTTCGTTTTTTACCTGTGCTGCATCGATATTGATTTCGCTCATATCGTTAACGATAACGGCCACTTTTTTACCTTGACGGTTGTTAAGAATGTGGCTCAGTACAGTGGTTTTTCCTGCGCCAAGAAAGCCTGACAGCACAGTGACGGGTAGTTGAGTCATGACGGATAGTTCCGGTCCAAGTGAATATGCGGTTGAGTACGCCCTGAATTGTTATGTTATATTATAACCATTTAAATTTAGTCAACTACTACTGAATGCTTGTTTTAACCTGAGCCCCGGTCATGATGATCGGGAAATGACAACCTATCTCCAAAAGATTCGGCTTTGGCGGCGCCAACATCTGCCTGGTGTTTACCCTTGTCGTGGGTAAACATCAGTGCCTCTCACAACCGACCCCGATGCCGGTTTTTTTATATCAATTGCATTTTCTGAGTCCCATCAGGGCGAGCCCATGGAAGAGATGCAAGATGCCGTTGAAATCAGCATGGAACTTTTTCATAACTGCCAATGTCTAATTTAAAGAATGATCAGAACTTTTGTACCAAGTTAGAGAGGTTGACCATTTAATTTTTCAAGGAGGACTTGATGATGAGAGAAGCATGGATTCAGCCAGGAAACAATAACAGACTGCTCGACCAATGGCGCGCTAAAATCGGTCAAGAGACAGGGGATACCACTCAACCAACATTTAGTGGCCGGTTTATTGCCAGATACGATAACTTTTTAGATAAAAACTTAATGCTTAAGGTATACAAGGACGCAAAAGAAGCCAGAAGCTTTGATGCCTTTGCCGATAACAGATTAGAGTATCTGGCCCATGAAAAAGAAATGAAATACTACCCAAATTTCCTGGACAGCAGTCCCCACAAGGATCGCTATAATGTGCCAGTGCTCGGGGCATTTTGTTCAGGTGAAATGCTGGCACCCGTTATCGCATTTGACAGGTCTTGTAAATTAGCTGACGAAGATCAGGTGAGAGCCTATCTTGAGAAAAAAAATGTCACTGAATCAGTGGCTGATTTCACCTGTTCCAGCCTGGAAAAAATGGCTCAACTAGGCAATTGGTCCGATCAGAGAGTGCCATTTCACGCCAGCATACTAAAATATACGCTCAATTCAGACTTCCCGGAAATATCGCATCTGGGTTGGCATTATGACTGGACCAGTTTATCAATGTTAACAGTCGTTTCGCCATGCGAGCAGGAAAACGGTACATACTCCGGCGGAGAGCTGTCTTTTGCTGAACGCGCACAAGAAACGTTTTTTTCCAGACTTTATTCTAAGTTTTTTTATACGCCAAGCTACATTCCTGAAACGGTCAAAACGTATTCCTATCCAGAAAGTGGCTGCTTTTTTTTCGAGAACCTCTGGTCGGAACACAAAGTGAACAAGATGAGTCTGGTTGCAGGGGAATCCTGTGAACGCGTCCTGTTTACCCTGTTCGCAAATCCGAATTTAGAACAACTGATGTCCTTTTTGAGCCGAAATTCAGACAAAAATCTGGTGACAAAAGATGGGCTTTGAAGTCAGTGACTTTGAGTGCTGCGAGGGGTTCGAAATTCTCCGAGACATATTTCTCTGCTTTATCGCTTGTCTCGCTGGCCGGGTTTCTTTATATTCGAGAAACTGAATAGCACTCAAATCAAGAATAAGAATCCATGAACATTGCTATCTATATATACGACAATGCAGAAGTACTGGATTTTTCCGGTCCTTATGAAGTGTTTTCAACAGCCAGCCGGGTCTGTGCAGACGGCGAGCCTTTTAATGTCTTTCTGATAGGAGAGACTGGTGAAACCGTTACTGCCCGAGCCGGATACAGCGTGAACCCTGACTATGGGTTCTACAATCACCCCCCTGTTGACTTACTGATGGTGGTTGGCGGTGTCTATCATGCTGAATTGAAAAAGCCTCAGGTACTGGACTGGCTTCGAACTTTTTCAGCCAGTGCACACATGACAACATCCGTTTGCACTGGCGCTTTTATCCTGGCCGAAGCGGGCATTCTAACCGATCAGAAAGTCACTACTCACTGGGAAGATATTCCTGACCTGAGGCAACATTATCCACAACTGCTTGTGGTCTCTGACCAGCGCTGGGTAAAAGACGGCTCTATTATGACATCAGCCGGTATTACCGCCGGAATCGATATGAGTCTTTCCCTGGTGAGTTTGCTGCACAGTCAGGAACTTGCTGAGAAAACTGCAAGACAGATGGACTTTGTATGGATGCAGGAGCCAGAGCAACGCAGGAGCAGTTGCCGCGAGCACCTGAGCAATGAGTCAGAAAATATGATTTCCTATGGTTGAGTACTTACGGGCTTCGATGCAAAACCATCTGGTCGTTTGATCGCAAAGTTTCATGCCTCGGTCAGTTCAGCTTGCTCAGGGACTTTGATCATTGATCCGGAACTTATTGAAGCAGTGATTGACTGAGACTAAAACCTTACTCAAATGAAGTCACTGTTTCATTTGCTTACACAGCCAATGGCTCTTAAACTTCACAATCATCCGATCCTTTTGACTTAAGTCCGACTGCATCTGGGTGGCCTCGTCCTAGGAGCCTGACCGAGAATAGCGCCCGTAGCGAGGACGGCAGAAAATTGAGGATGAAAATTCGGTTTTGTGAGGAGAATAGCGAGCTATTTGACGAACAAAAGCGGATTTTCAGACCAATTTGCTGCCACCGCAGTAGGGCAGTCTATTCTCGGTCAGGCTCCTAGTCAGGCGACCTCTCTGACACTTTCTGAGCGGCTACCTTGACCTTAAGAAGTTTGTTCTGCGTTTCTACAGGAACGAATCGGAGGCTTTGTATGTCTGTTAATCAATGTCCGATTATGCATCATGCCGCTGGCAGTGGTACTTCCAACCAGGATTGGTGGCCCAATCGATTAAATCTGGAAATTCTGCGTCAACACGGTGGTGCTTCAAACCCGATGGGTGCGCATTTCGATTATGCGGCTGAGTTCAACAGCCTGGATTTCGGGGCGGTCAAGACCGACCTCACATCACTGATGACCGACTCCCAGTCCTGGTGGCCCGCCGACTTTGGTCATTATGGTCCTCTCTTTGTCCGGATGGCCTGGCACAGTGCCGGAACCTATCGCAATCTTGATGGCCGTGGTGGTGCAGGAACGGGTAGCCAGCGTTTTGCCCCCCTTAACAGTTGGCCAGATAATGCCAATCTCGACAAGGCCCGTCGTTTGCTCTGGCCTGTTAAACAGAAATACGGCCGAAAACTGTCCTGGGCTGACCTGCTGATTCTGACAGGTAATGTGGCTCTGGAAACAATGGGCTTTAAAACCTTTGGCTTTGCCGGCGGGCGAGTAGATATCTGGGAATCAGAAAAAGATATTTACTGGGGCAACGAGAAAACCTGGCTGGGAGACGAGCGCCACATCGGTGAACGTAATCTGGAAAAGCCACTGGCCGCCGTCGAGATGGGCCTGATCTATGTTAACCCCGAAGGTCCTAATGGCAATCCTGACCCAAAAGCTGCTGCTATGGAAATCCGGAGTACTTTTGCACGCATGGCGATGGACGATGAGGAGACCGTTGCCCTGATTGCAGGTGGCCATACTTTTGGCAAGTGTCACGGGGCGGGTGACCCATCTCTGGTCGGTCCTGAACCCGAAGCAGCAGACATAACCGAGCAGGGACTGGGATGGAGCAGCAGCCATGGATCTGGAAAAGCCGGCGATACCATTACGGGTGGTCCGGAAGTGACCTGGACCAGCCAGCCAACCCAGTGGAGCAACCTGTATTTTGAAAATCTGTTCCAACACGAATGGGAACTGACCAAAAGTCCGGCCGGAGCCTATCAATGGGTGGCCAAAGACAGTGAAGACACTATTCCTGATGCCCATGATCCAACAAAACGTCATCAGCCCACCATGCTGACTACCGATCTGTCACTTCGTTTTGACGCAGCTTATGAAAAGATATCCAGAAACTTTTATGAACATCCGGATCAGTTTGCCGATGCCTTTGCCCGAGCCTGGTTTAAGCTGACTCATCGGGACATGGGACCCATTTCACGCTACCTGGGTCCGGAAGTGCCCAGCGAAGTAATGATCTGGCAAGACCCCATTCCTTCTGTTGATCATGAACTGATCAATAGGGAGGATCAGGCTGTGCTCAAGCAACAGATTCTGGGTTCTACTCTCTCAATCAGTGAACTGGTATCAACCGCCTGGGCTTCTGCCTCAACCTTCAGAGGCTCGGATATGCGTGGTGGCGCCAATGGCGCCAGAATCCGGCTGGAGCCCCAGAAAAGTTGGGAGGTCAACAGGCCAGAACAACTTACTCGCGTTCTGCAGCAGCTTGAAGATATCCAGCAAGCGTTCAATGGTTCTCAATCAGGTAACAAAAAGATTTCCCTGGCCGACCTGATTGTCCTGGGTGGTTGTGCCGCTGTTGAACAGTCTGCTAAAAATGCAGGCTACACTATTGACCTGAAATTCAACCCTGGTCGTATGGATGCTTTACAGCAGCAAACGGATGTTCAGAGCTTCCGGCTACTGGAGCCTCTAGCGGACGGCTTCAGAAACTATCAAAAAAATACTATGGATGTTCCTGCGGAAGCACTTTTAATCGACAAGGCTCAGCTGTTGACCCTGACTATCCCTGAAATGACGGTACTTGTTGCTGGCATGCGTGTTCTGAATACCAACAGTGACCAGAGTCAGCATGGGGTTTTCACCTCTAAATCAGATGCCCTGAGCAATGATTTCTTTATCAATCTGCTGAATATGGACACTGAGTGGAAAGCTACATCGGTGGATGAAAATATTTTTGAAGGACACGATCGTAAAACCGGGGCCAGTCAGTGGAGCGCAACCCGGGTAGATCTGATTTTTGGTTCAAACTCCGAACTCCGTGCAGTAGCCGAAGTCTATGGTTCGGACGACGCCGGTGAGAAGTTTGTTCACGACTTCGCTGCCGCCTGGCTGAAAGTGATGGATCTTGACCGGTTCGACCTCAGGGATTCCTGATTGCTTCAACCAATACAAAAACCGCCAGAATCAGCTGGCGGTTTTTTTTAAGTACTGAAAAATACTTCAGTCTCAGGCATTAGCTTGCCGGATGACATCGACAGCCTGACCATTCTCTTCAGCAGAGATACAGGCTGCAGCAGTGAACAAAACGTCGGTTGAACTGTTCAATGCCGTTTCAGCGGAATCCTGGATAACACCGATGATAAAACCAACGGCAACAACCTGCATAGCCACATCAGCAGAGATGCCGAACAGGCTGCAAGCCAGAGGAATCAGCAGCAAAGAGCCACCTGCCACACCTGAGGCGCCGCAGGCAGACACAGCAGCAATCAGGCTCAGAATCAGAGCCGTTGGCATGTCCACCTGGATACCCAGAGTATTGACAGCAGCAAGAGTCATTACAGTGATGGTGATGGCAGCGCCCGCCATGTTGATGGTCGCTCCCAGAGGAATGGATACAGAGTATGTATCCTCATGCAGGTTCAACTTTTTGCAAAGCTCCATGTTCACTGGAATGTTAGCGGCGGAGCTACGGGTGAAAAATGCGGTTACACCACTTTCACGCAGGCATTGGAAAATCAGTGGGTATGGGTTGCGCCTGAGTTTGGCGAACACGATCAGCGGGTTCACGACCAGCGCAATAATCAGCATACAACCGATCAGAACCATCAACAGCTGCCCGTACTCAGCCAGAGCAGAGAAACCAGTCTGGGCTATGGTGTTGGCGACCAGACCGAAGATACCAAAAGGTGCCAGCTGGATAACAAACCGAACGACGTTGGATACCGCATCGGAAAGGTCATGAATAAAACGCTTGGTGCTATCAGAAGCACGATGCAGAGCAAGCCCCAGTGCGATAGCCCATGTCAGAATACCGATAAAATTACCGGTCATCAGAGCTTCAACGGGATTCTGGACAATGTTGAACAACAGGGTGTTCAGAACTTCACCAATGCCCTGGGGCGGGTTGGCACTGGCTTCATTAGTGACCAGAGTGAGAGTAACCGGAAAAGCAAAGCTCATGGCAACGGCCGTCAGAGAGGCCGCCAGGGTGCCGATCAGGTAGAGGCTGATGATGGGCCTCATGTTGGTGTGCTGACCTTTCTTCTGGTTGGCAATAGAAGCCACCACTAGTACAAAGACCAGAACAGGTGCTATTGCTTTGAGGGAACCAACGAACAGAGAACCCAGCAAAGAGAAAGAGATAGCGGTATCAGGAGCGACGACCCCAAGGCCTGCCCCCATTACAATACCTGCGATTATCCTCAGAACCAGGCTCGTGCTGGCCATGCGTTCGAATAGAGATTGAGTTTCACCCATACCATACCCCACTTTATTTATAATGAAATTGACGCCCTTTCAGACAATCAGTTGACGATCGGGGAAAGGCTGAGCTCCCGGCTTTTGGCTGTTTGCTCATCAATCTTTCCGTACCATTCCCCTCGTCTGAAAGGCCCCTGGATATAACGGAAATCACCTATCGGGCGATCATTTTATAAGCAGTTCACACAAATCAAGTGCCCAAAACTAATGGATCAGGCCCTCTGCATTATTGATATAAGTTATATATTTAGACCGTTATTCTACAGAGTAAGTTCACTATTACTTTTCCGCCAGCTGGCTCAGTGGTCATTTCAGTGGAGGCATTGCGTCACTTTGCCCCTGACCCTGTTGATCTTTATGCGTGGGATAAAAATCAGCTTTACCCATCGTTTATTGGCCTTTAAAGCTTTTTTCCTGTTCATTTATTGAACTCAGCAGTGAGGATAGAGAGTCCGGGATGACACGTCATTGTGGATTGAACGGTAATGGGAAGGGTTTCCCTCGAGACATTAATCAGTAAATCACATGAACAATAGGTATATTCGCTCTCTGACACTGTCTTCTGCCGAAAAAGCAATCACAGCCAAAGGAAGTTAGCTCGTTGTTTGAATCACGAAAGTATCCGTTTCAAGTCTCTTTTTGAGCGGTATAATCTGAAACAGGCATTAAAAGTGCCGAACGACAGTGATGCAAACATTACCACAATGGCAAACACGCCGGAACTTCATGCGCCTTTCGTCGCTGGACTGCCAGTCGCCCCCCAGACCAGGTTGAAAGTTTAATCCATCAAGTTTGCACGTTTACCAGCACACCTCTTCAACGAACCGGAAATTTATGTACCGTAAAATGTCTTTTAACGATTCATCATCGGAAGTGATTAATAAATACCGCGGAACGGTCAGTGGACGCTGGTTTGACCTGATTAATCTGCAATTACAGAAACATGGGGTGGATCCATTACCTCCCGAGCATTTCAATATTCCTCTTGAAAGCTGGTCATACTGCGACAGGCCAGTCCCGGTTGATGGCGCTCGCAGGCTGCTCTACTGGGCCGTGGAGCAAACTGATAACCCGCTGTTACCGGTCGATCTGGGGCTTTCACTCCAACCGCTTGATATCAAGTCGCTGGGTATCGTCTTATGGAGTGCTGCATCACTCAGGCAACGAATTGAAAAACTGGAGATGTATCAATCATTGGTCACGACAACTACCCGAATCATCTTCAATGAAAAAGCCGGGACAGCCACATTATTATTAATTGACAGTGACGCTCTCGATAAACAGGTCAACCTGACCACACATGGCATGATGGCCCTGGTTTCAGCTGTTACCAGGGTAATACGCTGGGACAATGAAGCCAAAATCACGATACACCTGCCATTTGAACAACCGACATACCACAAAAGACTTGAGGGGAAATTGGAAAGTACTCTGAAATTCTCCATGTCTCAGTTTCGCATAGAATTCAGTGTTGATGCACTGGATCAGCCTCTGCGCACCTCTGACCCAGAGCTGCTTCAGGCAAATGAGTCACTGGTTCAGAAAAAGCTGTTAATGATCGAAAAAAGCAACCTTGTTTTAAAAGTCAGTCGCTCACTCCTGGAGTTGAGCCCGCTTATACCGCCAACGACTGGTGAAATGGCAAGCCTGATGAATATGAGCAGTCGTACATTCCAGAGAAAACTGACAGAGCTGGGGCTGAGTTACCGGGAACTGGTTAACAAAATACGCCATGAAAAAGCGATTGCCCTGATTGAGTCCGGCGATACGCCCCTTTCCACTGTCGCCTATGAGTTAGGGTTTGGCGATTTGAGCAGTTTTTCCAGAGCGTTTAAAAGCTGGACAGGTTTGTCGCCAAGGCAGTACCACAATGTCCAATCCTTCAACGTTTAAAAATAAAACGGTACGAAATATGGCTCAAATCAAACCCTTTATTGACAGTCGGTAACAAACAAGCACATGGCGCACTCTGCCAAGTTTTTGATGGAACATTGATGTAAAGTGAAGACCTCAACGTTACCAGACAAGACCCTGAGTTACAGATATTTTCGGGGCGGGTCACTCTGTGCAAATAAAAAAGGAGTCACTATGACTGCTCAATTTGATATCAAAAACTGGCAATCAACCTACGATCGTAAATGGTCACCCCTGGAAAGTGCGGCAAATGAAATCCAGTCCGGGGACAGGGTTTGGATTGGTGGTGCCAATGGTGTTGCTATCCCGGTTCTTAAACAGCTTTGTCATCGTAAAGATGAATTGAAAGACGTTGAATTGTTCGGCGCACTATTAATGTTTCCTTTTGATTTTCTCAAGGCAGAATTTAAAGGCCACATCAATTACAACTGTTTATTTACCGGGCCACTGGAGAGAAAATTTCTGGGACCTCATGGCAATATAAAGATTAATTCTGTGCATTTTTCCCAGACGCAGAGCTTTATGAAAAACATCATGAAGCCGAATGTTCTGTTGATGGAAGTTTCCCGACCTGATGAAAATGGCTTTATGAGTCTGGGTCATATCGGTGCCCTGTTAGGCGACAGCGTGGTCGAAAATGCCGAAAAGGTGATCGTGGTTGTTAACGACCAGGTACCCTATCTTAAAGGTGAAAGTAACTTTGTTCATGTAGACCAGATTGACAAACTGGTTGAATGCAATCACGAACTGCCCTTCGCGCCACAGGCCCAGCCAAGCGAACTGGAACAGAGTATTGCGAGCCACATTCTGCCTTACATTAATGATGGAGACACCATTCAGATCGGTTTTGGCGGACTCTCAGATGCGGTTGCCTATGGTTTGGAAAACAAAAAGAATCTGGGCGTGCATTCGGAAATGATGACAGACTCCCTGCTGCACCTGATTAAAATTGGCGCTATTGATAACAGCAATAAAACCATTGACAAAAACAAACTGGTTTACGGACTGGCTGTAGGAAGTCGGGACCTTCTGGATTTTCTGGATAACAACGACGACACCCATGTCATGCCCCTGTCAACGCTGAACAGGCCGGAAGAAATAGCTAAACAGGATAATTTCATTTCCATCAACGGAGCTTTGATGTGCGACCTGACCGGCCAGATTGCGGCTGAAGGTGTTGGTCTGAACCAGATTTCATGCACAGGTGGTCAGCTTGATTTTGTTCGCGGCGCTGGCATGTCCAAAGGTGGTAAGTCCTTTATCGCCCTGTCGTCTGTCTTCAAAGGCAAAAACGGCCTGGAATCCCGCATTCAACTGACCCTGCCCGCCGGAACACCGGTGACCACACCACGCAGTGACGCTATGTTCATTGTCACAGAGTACGGTGTTGCCGACGTGCACAACAAACCCCTCAAAGACCGTACTGCAGCCCTGATTGCCATCTCTCATCCGGATTTCCGCGAGCCCCTCACTGCCCAGGCACGTGAAGCAGGTCTGATCGACTAAAACGGACATTTTCTCTTCTGCGAACCTTGATTAATTCTGCAAAGGTCGATCGATGCTTAGGCTTTTAAATTGGAGAATGCTATCGTCTCTGAAGAGACGACCATTGTAGAATAGCTCCAGAGGCTTGCTTTGCAAGCCTGGCTCAGATCCCCGCCTTCACGTCCTCGGTGATGATTACGGGGTTTTTAGCGGGGATTCAATAAACGGAGGAGGGCAGGCGATGCAGTCTCACAATCTTCTGGCAGGGCTAGTCATCGGCTTGTTTCTGACGGGGTGTTCTTATCATGGTCGACCAGAAGAAAAGTCGATGTGTACCGAAAGCTGGTATGAGTATGCAGAGTCGAGAGTACCCACAGGCGATGGCATGGGACACGGCCCTGATCCCGGCTCCACGGAATGGCGCTCAGTTGTGGAATTCAGACTCAACTTACGAGATCAGAACCTGTTGCCTGATCGATCAAGCGATCAATGGTGTCGGGCTATCGATCAATTTTTAAAAGCCCATGACGGATAGTTTTACCTTCACCGGAATCGCCTGAGCTGATCATTTCGTCATAGGCTGAAGACATCACCATATCCAGTTGATCCGACAGATCCTTGCCTAAAGTGTATTTGGCCTCGAAAATGCTGTGAAAGACTTTGGGCTTATTTTCTGCACGCTCGGTAAGCCATTCCCTGTCGTTAATCCGGCACAAATAGATGTCACCTTCAGCCGAAATCAGCTCCAGATGTGTCTGCTTTTGGCGAACAACGGCAGTCAGTGTTTTCAGATTCATAACCTTGCCTCACGAATGTTTTCTGAGTAACCAGGATCCCATGAAGGGGTTGTCCAGCCTTTGGCTACTGCCAGCCGGTTCCGCCTCAGGAATGTGAATTGCGATGACGCGCATCAGTTTAGAAACAGAATTGGATTCAACATCCAGCATGACTACAGAGCCACCCTGTTCAAGGTGATCATGGAAAGGCTGGAGCCTGAAGTTGTCACTGGAAGCGCCGATCAACCCCCCCAGCCAAGTCGAGTAACCCAGTACCACCATGCATGCGAAAAAAGTGACCACCGGGGCAACCGGATGCGCCGCCATTAATTCATGGACCGCAAGGCCGGTCAGTACTGTCAGCAGGATACCAATGAGAAAACCTCTCTCACCTGAACGAACCGTGTCGTATTCTTCGATAAAGGACAGATCATTCAAATGCTTTTTCTGCGTCGCCAGATGATCTTTGTGAGCGATGTGGATTCGATTGTGAGAGACCCCTTCAGCTTCGGCAAGGTCGTTCAGCTTTTGGGCGAAGGCGAGGTCAGGCAGACGATAGAGTACTCTTAACATACAAAACACCTTCTTGCGGTGATTAAGTAAGGTCTCAAAACTCAATATTAGAGCTATTACGGATGATTGGCGAATTTGGATCACTTAGAAAGCATCAGGGCTTTTTGGCGCACCTTTCCTTGACAAACTCCCTGAAGGTTCGGTCGGCCAGAGAGGTCACTTTTTTTCGCCAGACCATGACAATTTCCAGTTTTACCGACTCAGTTAAAGGTACAAAGATTTGGTATTTACTTTGCGTGATGGGCTCAGACATTGGGGTTATAGCACGATCGTCTTCATTCTTACACTGGTTTCAAATTCAACGCTCAATTCAAACCTGAGCCAGAGGGGCGTCGGGTGATGAAGGCGAAGCACCTGAACGAACTGGAAGCATACGTTAGATGCGCTAACAAGATTGTTATGAACTTTATGATGAATGAGCACTCTAGAAAGAAAACATGAAAGGAATATACTGTGAATTCAGCCCCTATCCAGCCCTTTGGGTCAACAAACTTTCAAACCTGTGCTGCAACCAGTCAAGTTACGACGTCTGAAGATTATCATTCATCTCAGGTGTTTATACCCAGAGGTAATGAATACTTTGATTTGCAAAGATTAATCACCACCAGAAAAGTGGCAAAAGTAAAAAACGGACACATACTTAGTTCTTCTATCACTAAAAATAACGCAATCCCATTGTGGCTGAGAATACCATCAGATAAACCTGATAATGCTTTTTGGACCTCCACTCTAAAAAAAGACGCCACAAGCAGTAAAAGTACAACTGCCTGGATAGAGTGGTGTAGAGAAAATAGTTTGAGATTCTGGTTAGGAAACGATGCTGCTCAGTTTAAAGTTTCAGAAACGGCAAAAATATTAAAGATTGATTCCTTTGAAAAATATGAAAATTTAGTGAAAAACTTCCCCCATGCAGAAAATGATGATTATATCGACTGGGAACGAGTAGCTACCGAGTTTGATGCTGTGCATTGCACAGAAGATTTTTGTATTCCGGGATGGAATTGTGAATCAACAGCTTGGTTAAATACAGATAAATTAGCATTCCAGAAATCTATACGCTCAGAAGAAATTGACTTGTAGAATGAACGATTGAGCACCTGACAGAAGCAATAACATGATCGATCTTGCCACACCTGCTTATCGAAGATTGTTGCCTGGGCACTGCCGGGCGTCGCCCTGGCCGGGCAACCCGTGCCAAAGTCAGGGGCTAGCGCACTGTATCTTGTTGCTTATTCTCCGGGAGGCAGTCTGGAAGGGTTCCTACTGATCGCCTGCTGGCAGAAGGCAGCCTGGCAGATAGCCTCGCCTTGCAAAAATACAGATTACCTCGTCCGCTATCCCGTCCTGAATCAATTGATTGCAGGACGGGACAAACAGTCAGATTAATGGCCGTAGCGATCCAGCAGTACTTCAAACATGGCACGAACCCCGAAAGCTTCTCCACCTACAGGACGACCTGGCTGATTACGAATATTCCAGGCCATGATATCAAAGTGAACCCAGGGAATGTCCTTGCCGACAAAATCCTGCAGGTAGAGTGCCGCAGTAATAGAACCCCCATAAGGCTCCCTGGCACAGTTGGTCATGTCAGCGATTTCGCTTTTAAGCATGTATTTGTAGCCCTTGTGCAACGGCAGGCGCCAGACCGGGTCCTCCGTTTTATCACCTGCCTGCATCAGTTCACACGCCAAAGCCGTATCGTCGGTATAAAAGCCACCCACTTCAGTACCCAGGGCTATACGGCAGGCGCCAGTCAGCGTGGCGAAATCGACAATCATTTCAGGATTTTCGGCACTGGCCTCGGTCAGAGCCTCACACAAAACCAGACGACCTTCTGCATCGGTGTTGTGAATTTCTACTGTCAGACCCTGGCGGGTTTTCACAACATCGCCGGGACGCAGGGCATTGCCGGCAACCGCATTTTCTACGGCTGGAATCAGCATTCTCAGACGAACAGGCAGATTGAAGTCCATAATCAAACGCGCCAGTCCAATGACGTGAGCGGCACCGCCCATATCTTTTTTCATCAAGCGCATACCCGCTGAGCCTTTCATGTCCAGACCACCACTGTCGAAGCAGACGCCCTTACCCACCAGAGTAATCAATGGATGCTTCTCGTCACCCCAGGTCATATCGATAAGTCGTGGCGCATGGCTACTGGCACGGCCTACCGCATGAATGGTGGGGTAATTTTGGGCCAACAGCTCATCACCTACAATCTGACTGACTTTGCCACCGAACTCTTCAGCCAGCTTTGCCACTGCCTCGCCCAAATGCTCAGGCATCATATCACCTGCCGGGGTGTTTACCAGATCACGAACGCTAGCCACCGCTTTAACATACTTTTCAGCTTCTTCAACCTGAGCCTGGCTCGGCAGAATCAACCTTGGACACTCTTTCTGATCAGTTTTTTTGTAGCGGTTAAACTGATAGGCACCCAGTCCCCAGCTGAATGCAGCCAGTTTGAGCAGGTTTTCATCCCCCTGAAGTTTGTAGTCTCCGGCTGGCAGCTGATTGACCAGATCACCGCAGATAAAGTGACTGGAGAGATCTTCAACCCCCACAATGACCTGCCCCATGACACCTTCTTCACCGGGGATCAGACTGATGCCTTTTCCTTTGTAGTCTGTGCAGGTCAGCCAGTTCTGAAGAGGCTCTGACTGCTCATCAAACCAACGATCATAATCTGAAGTTTCAATCAGAGTCAGAGGAATACCGTGGTCACCAGCCAGCAAATAGGAAAGCATAGGTCTCTACCATTTGGGAATAAAAGGAATTAAAAGACAACAATATCGAAAGAAGGTACTCAGTATCGAGGCAGCCTGCACACCCTGTGCGGTAGCAGATGCATGGGGCAAACCGCAATATTGCCGTTTGCCCCATGCTATCAGAGCCACATTAACCATGCCAGTGGGCATAGCGTTTTTGGAGCTGCGGCAGGCTTAAGAATCCATAATCAACCTGCCAGACTCCAGTCGAAAAACTCGATCCATCTGCCTGGCAAGATTCATGTCATGGGTTACCACAATAAAACTGGTCTTGAACTCTCTGCTGAGAGTCGCCATTAAACCGTGCACTTTTTCAGCAGTGTTAGGATCAAGGTTACCCGTTGGTTCATCCATAAACACCAGATCAGGTTCGCCGACCAGGGCTCTGGCAATGGCTACACGCTGACGCTCACCTCCGGATAATTCTGCGGGCTTATGTTTGGCCCTTGCCAGCAACCCCACTGCTTCCAACAGCCGTTCGGCGCTCTCCTTAATCTGCCTGATGGGCATTTTCTTTCTCAGCAGCAGCGGCATAGAGACATTTTCCAGGGCGGTGAACTCGGGTAACAGATGATGAAACTGGTACACAAAACCGAGGTGGCGATTTCTCAGCTCATTTTGCCGGGCCTCTTTCATCGTCGACAGGTCATGGCCGCAGACTTTGATTTCACCGGAAGAAGGACAATCCAGTCCGGCCAGCAGTTGCAGTAATGTCGTCTTCCCTGAACCGGAACTGCCCACCACCGCTAACCTTTCAGAGGGAGCGACTACCAGATTCAGGTCTTTCAATACTTCCAGCTTTTCAGGGCCTTCATCAAAACTTTTGGCAAGTGCCCTGCACTCCAATATTACTTTTACGGACTCAGTCATAACGAAGTGCCTCTGCTGGCCGGGTTTTAGACGCTCTCCAGGCAGGATACAGAGTAGCCAGGAAACTCATGGACAGACCTGCAATACTGATGACAGCAACATCGCGCCACTGCAATTCAGAAGGCAGATAACTGATAAAATAAACGTCCGGACTGAGGAACTGGATACCCAGTGAGGACTCAAGAGCTGAAATAATTTCAGAAACGTTCAAGGCAGCAATAATACCGAGTACAACCCCCAGTAATGTGCCCACAACACCAATGAGAGAGCCCTGTACCATAAAGATACCCATGATAGTTTTCGGACTGGCGCCCAGTGTTCTCAGAATAGCGATATCTGATTGCTTGTCAGTCACCACCATCACCAGAGTAGAGACGATATTGAATGCCGCTACCGCAACAATCAACGTCAACAGCAGGCCCACCATGGTTTTTTCCATCTGGATCGCCTGAAACAGTTGCCCCTGGGTTCGAGTCCAGTCCTGCACGTAGTAACGACCGGGCAGCTGAATAGCTACATCCCAGGCCAGTTTGGGTGCAGCAAACAGATTTTCCATTTTCAGCCGAATGCCTTCAACACCTTCAGGGACTCTCATGAATCGTGCAGCATCCTGAATGTTGATATAAGCCAGACTGCCGTCCACTTCAGCACCTACCGAAAAGATACCGACCACAGTGAAACGCTTGAGTCTGGGGAAAACACCGGCAAGGTTCACATTCGCCTCGGGTAGAACCATGGTCACCTTGTCACCGGTTGTGACCCCCAGAGACTGGGCCATGATTTCACCCAGCACTATGCCAAACCTTCCGGGTTTCAGGTTGTCGAGAGATCCCTGCTCCATATGCTGATTAACAATTGAAACCTGCTCTTCGTAGGCCGGATCAATCCCGTAAACCATGGCCCCACGAACCTGGCTGCCACTGGTCAGCATCCCCTGACCATCCACAAAAGGAGCTGCAGCAACAATCCCATCCTGTCCGGAGACCTGTTCCAGAATATTCTGCCAGTCTTGCATACCGCCCGATGCTGACGTAATGGTGGCATGGGGAACCATACCCAGAATGCGCTGTTTCAGTTCCCGGTCAAAACCGTTCATGACTGACATGACAATAATCAGTACACAGACCCCCAGGGTCAGCCCAACCATCGACATGAGTGAAATAAAGGAAATGAAGTGATTCCTTCGTTTGGCCCGGGTATATCTGAGGCCGACAAAAAACGGTAATGGTCTGAACATTTAAAATTTATGAGGCGTCAATAGTTGCGAAGTTCGCTATTATAACCCCAACGGCCCGGTACAATAAGGCTGTTTGCATTTCCTTGCAAAAGCGACAGTCTCCCACAACGATAACCGGGGCTGCAGAGCTGTTGCAGCCAACCCATGAGAATAAGAAAGTAGCGAGAAAGTATGCCTGTCATGAAACATCTGTTATCAATACCGTCATTAGCCCTATCCATGACCTTATTGGGTCTTGTCAGTTTCAACCAGAATGCTTTTGCAGCAGAAACCGGTGACACCATTGCGGTGCCCGTTGGCAGTCAGTCGGCTGAACTTCGCAGTACAGTTCTGTTGCCGGAAAGAGGTCAAAGCATGGAGTCCGTCAAGGATCGTCTGGGAGCACCTGAAATATCTGAAACGGTTGGAAAACCCGCAATTACCAAGTGGAAGTACCAGGACATGACCATATATTTTGAAGATAAAACCGTTCTGCGAGCAGTTGTTCACCCCAACTTCCAAAAAGCCGAGCCAACCGCTGTTGCCACTGATTCGGCTGTCAGACAGCCCTGAGCAGAGCAAACCACCAAAAAAGGCGACCGTGTTTAAACAGTCGTCTTTTTATAACACCAAAAGGTCTTCATAATCAGGCTATTGCCAATTTCGTCTGGCTTTTATCTTGTGGGTTTATCAATCTTTCCAGATGGATAGCAATAATCATGCACTATCGTTTTACACAATTTTTTGACTATCTTCAGCAGTTATCGAAGACTTATCACCAGTCTTATCATGGCACTGTAGAACAAAGCTTCTTTTTTATTCTCCTTTTCATTGAAAAATAGGTTTGTCTAAAACTTTGGTAATGATCAACAATATCTTCCGCACTCCACCTAAACAGCCCCCTTTTCATAACACTAAAATGTCAGAACAATCTGGCCGTTGCCAATTTCTCCTGACTTTTTTCTACCGGATTCATCAACCTGTTCAGTTTAGGTGTCGTCAGAAACATGATCAGGGCAACCACTGCTGAAATCACACCCATAACTTCGAAGAAATGGCTGTAAATCGGCAGAGTAACCAGTGCGGTCGCCGACTGAACGGAATCAACAGCGGTCAAACTCGCCACATAACCAGCCACTGCAGAGGCTGCAGAAGTCGTCAGAAACCAGGCCCCCATAATAAAACCATGCATACGCTCAGGCACCAGCTGAGCCACCATCGCCAGGCCAAGACCACTAATCAGAAGCTCCCCCAGCGCCTGAGCCGGATAAGTACCAACAATCCAGAAGCAACCAACCCCTTAGCGCTGGCAAACAGGGAAGCCAGAGGAATCAGAAAAAAGCTCCCTGATGTCAGGGCCATACCCATAGCATACTTGGCTGGCATACTGATGGCTTTTACCGATGACTTTTTACATAATCTTCTCGCTTCGACGAACACATCTTTGGCGTTGAAAATCAAAATCAATGGTTTGAAGAACAGAGAACACCACCTTCAGAGAGCCCTCAGTTATAAGTCAACCATAAACTGTTACGCTGTCATTCCCGAAAATTGTCGTGCCTGCAACTGCCACCTGAACCGGGCACATCCTGACCTACAACGCCCATTACATCAATGGTATCTCCGTAATAATCAAAGGGACACTTTACCAGGTTGGCAGGATCAGATCTCTTCTCAGCATAGGGTCCACATCCGTCACAGGTTGGCATATACCATCTAACGACTGCGGTTGCCTTGGGAGGGGTATCCCGGGATACGACGATATCCTGATATCGCGGTTTTTCACTTTTGTAACATTCTGTACGCACGTCACTCTTATAATGTAGGCCAAGTTTGCTGATGTTTAAGTAATGGGGAGGCATTGAGTCAGTCTTCGGATTATATACCCCGTACATGCAATGACTGTCTGACCCAGCCCTGAAAGAGTAGGACGCGCTATGATCGGAATCATAATTTCTTATAAAATAAATAAATTGATCCAGTGCGTGAACACTTCCGAACGCAAGTGCAAGAATCATTGACCCTGCTAGTCTGGAAATCAGCTTCATACTTCTCTCCTACTGATGAGTTGACGAGTGACCTCTTCCAATGTCATTCACGAAAATTGTCGTGCCTGCAACTGCCACCTGAACCGGCCATATTCTGACCCACAACGAGCATTACATCAGTGCTATGTCCGTAATGGTCAAAGGGACACTTTAATAGGTTGGCAGGATCAGATTTCGTCTTGGCATAGGGTTCACATGTGCTGTCATCACATGCTGGCATATGCCACCTAACGACAGCGGTTGCCTTGGGCGGGGTGTCCCGGGATATGACGATATCCTGATATCGCGGTTTATCGCCAGTGGAACATTCTGTAAGTATGACATTCTTATAATGGAGGCCAAGTTTGCTGATGTTTAAGTAATCGGGTGGCATTGAGTCAGTCTTCGGATTATATACCCCGTACATGCAAGAACTGTCTGACCCAGCCCTGAAAGAGTAGGACACGCTATGATCGGAATCATAATTTCTTATAAAGTAAATATACCTGTCCAGTGCGTGAACACTTCCGAACGCGAGCGCAAGAATCGTTGACCCTGCCAGTCTGGAAATCAGCTTCATACTTCTCACCTACTGATGAGTTAACCAGGCAGTCAGGGTATGAAGCCTCATACCCTGTTGTCGTCTGCATCGTACCGGAAATTATAGCTCTGATTTACTACCACCTGATTAACCTGAAATGATCTTCCTGAATATCAAAAACACCTTTAAGTTTTCTAGAGTTGGAAAAAGCGGGGAGGTCCATAAAAATCAGCTCATACTCACTGATATCCTTTACCAACCATCTCAGGCAAACTGTGGGATCACGGCGTTTTTGCCAAATATCAGTGCGATTTACTTTTTCATAATCTTCCAGCTTCGATGAATACCTTTTCGGCGTTGAAAATCACGATCAATGGTTTGACGGGTGATCTCTTCGACAACAAATTCTGACTCAACACGCTCATCCAGTTTGAATTTTCTAAAATTGTTTGAGAAATAGAGAACACCGCCCTTGCTCAGCCTCTTTACTGCCAGTTCAATTAACCTGAAATGGTCTCTCTGAACATCAAAAACATCTTTTAGCTTTCTGGAGTTGGAGAAGGTGGGAGGGTCCATAAAAATCAGATCATACTCGCTGATATCTTTTTCCAGCCATTTCAGGCAATCTTCCCGCTCCATTCGGTGACGCCGCTCGCTCAGACCGTTCAGGGCCAGATTCTTTTTACCCCAGTCGAGATAGGTATTGGAAAGATCCACACTGGTAGAAGACACGGCTCCCCCCATGGCGGCATGAACGGTTGCTGTGGCGGTATAACAGAACAGGTTGAGGAAACGTTTGCCCGCCGCTTCTTTCTGCAGTCTCATTCTCATCAGTCGGTGATCCAGAAACAGACCCGTATCCAGATAATCATGCAGATTAACCAATAAACGACATCCGCCCTCTTCAACTTCCATCATCTGTTTCTGTTCGTCTTGTCTTACATATTGACTGGAACCTGATTGCCGCTCACGTCGTTTGAGGACAATATTTTCATCCGGTATATTCAGCACCTCAGGCGTCACTGCCAGAGCTTCGATTAACCGCTCCTGAGCTTTTTCTTCGTTGATGGATTTAGGCGCTGCATACTCCTGAACATGCACCCAATCACGATACACATCTACCGCTACAGCGTATTCCGGCATGTCGGCATCATAGAGGCGATAACAGTCAATGTTGTTTTTTCTGGCCCATTTGCTCATCTGTCTGAAATTCTTCTTCAAACGATTGGCAAACATGTTAGCCCCTTCAGAAATATAGGTAACCGTTCTGGCCTCTGGTTGATTCCGTTCCTGTTTTTCTGCAACGGCCTCTCTCGCTTCACGGCTGCGAATATCATAAAGAAAGAGCTTACAGGGCAGTGCACCGTTAAAGAGTGAATAACTCTTTCTTGGCCCCATTCCGAGATTTTTCACCAGACTGGGCGTACCAGTGAATATGCCTGCTTGCCAACCCGGGCAATGCTCCTTCAGTTTTTCACCCAGATGTTTGTAAAGGTAGACCAGACTGGCTTCATCGCCCATACGTTCACCGTAGGGAGGATTACAAACCACCAATCCGGCATCTACGTCAGAATCCATCGCCAAATCCTTGAGCTCCTGCTGTCGTATCCTGACCCTTTTCGACAGCCCTACCCTTTCCAGGTTGGATTTGGCACGATGAGCAACAGAACCCAGACCTTCAAAGCCAGTAATATCCGAACTCAGGGTAGCCAGCCCCTGTTGCCGACGCTCCCTGGCTTCCTCCAGCACGTTCACCCACACCTTTGGCACATGCCCCATCCAACGGTCAAAACCGAAACGGGTCCGGAGCAGACCGGGGGCAATATCAGCCGCCATCATGGCACCTTCTATTAACAGAGTACCGGCGCCGCACATGGGGTCCATTAACGGTTTGCCCTGTGCCGCCATTTCAGGCCAGCCAGCCCTTATCAGAATGGCCGCTGCCAGATTTTCCTTCAGAGGCGCTTCACCTGATTCCTGACGATAGCCCCGTTGATGCAAACTCTGACCTGACAGGTCAATCGACACAAACGCTGTTTTTCCCCTGGCATGAACATTGACTCTTATATCGGGGTTAGTGGCATTGACAGAGGGCCGCCAGCCATGGTCATCTCTTAACTGGTCAACGATGGCGTCTTTAACGACCTGGGCACCGAATCGGGTGTGATTAATATCTGGCGTGGAGCCGTTGAAGTCGACCCGAAAACTGCTCTGGTTGTCGAGATGATCATCCCACTCAAACGTTCTGACACCCTGATACAGGCTGTCTTTATTCTCGGATCGGATCTCACCCAGCCGCAGTAAAATCCGGCTTGCCAGTCTGGACCAGAGACAACTGCGATAAGCAACCTCAAGACTGCCCTTGAAACTCACACCAGCGACAGTTTCCCGGACAGATTCAGCACCCAGATCCGTCAACTCTCTGGCCAGCAGAATTTCCAGCCCCTTGGGGCAGCTGGCGAAGAGTTCCAGAGAACGCTCTGTAAGAGGCGTATTCATAACTTATATTCCAAAAAAATTTAAAAACTCAATACTTATTAGGATTGATTTCTCGACAGCCTGTTCAAACTTCGTTAGAAATTAAACCGTAGACTTTCCCTGTACGTTTGCTCTCTGGTTTTTTCCCAGTTCCCTCGTTGCATGTAACTTGCATATAACCTGGTGGGCTTCCGGAGTTATCACAACAGGCCGGATCAGGGAATTTTCCAAGTGCTGTAACAGGGTGCCAGGGAGGCATTGATAAACGAATCAGCAAGAGGCAGTACCACATGATGAAAAGACAAAAAAGGGATATGACAGACAGAGCCTTTACCAAAGGATATCGGACAGGTGCGTCTGGACGTTCGAAGGATATCTGCCCACATACGGACCCCCAACTTCGCCAAGCCTGGCTAACGGGCTGGCGCGAGGGTCGCGTAGACAACTGGGATGGCTTGATTGGCATTTCCGGCCTGCAACGGGCCAGTAATGCCTCCTTTCTATAAGTTACCCTATTGTTAAAGCCCATATAAGCCCCGGATCTCCGGGGCTTCTTTCATCTCGTGCAACAACCACATGAACGCAGAAGCATATCCCTGAGTCAGAGCCTGCTTAAAAGTGTTTCAACCATGATCACAAGAATAAACGGCCTCTGCCGCTTCACGAATCAGGGAAGGACCTCTGTAAATGAAACCTGAATAGAGCTGAACCAGGCTGGCCCCTGCTTTGATCTTGTCCGCTGCGGTTCTGGCATCCATGACACCGCCCACACCAATAACAGGCAGTTTTCCGGACAGTTCGCAAGACAAGAGTTTAATCACTTCTGTCGAGCGATCGCTTAACGGCGCACCACTGAGCCCACCCTGTTCATCGGCGTTGGCCAAACCCTCAACAGCATCCCTCGACAAGGTGGTATTGGTCGCTATAACCCCGTCCATCTCATAGGAAACCAGTTCACGGGCGATGTCAGCAATTTCATCTTCATTCATGTCCGGTGCAATTTTGATCGCTACCGGAACCCTGCGACCGTATTTGTCGGTCAATAAAGCCTGCTCTTTTTTCAGGGCATCCAGCAGACTTTTCAGGGCATCACCAAACTGCAATTTACGCAGCCCCGGAGTGTTAGGGGATGAGAGATTAACCGTGATGTAGCTGGCATGGGGATACACTTTTCGCAGGCAAGTCAGATAATCACTTTCAGCGTTTTCTACTGGAGTATCAAAGTTTTTACCGATGTTAATGCCAATGATGCCCTGGTAATGACACCTGCGGACATTTTCAACCAGGTGATCAACCCCTTTGTTGTTGAACCCCATACGATTGATCAGCGCCTGACGCTCTGGAATCCGGAAGCACCGGGGCTTTGGATTGCCGGGTTGAGGGCGGGGTGTCACGGTGCCCAGCTCAATATGACCAAAACCCAGACTGCCCAGACCATCAATGCAATCTGCATTTTTATCAAGACCTGCTGCCAGGCCGACAGGGTTTTCAAAGGTCAGCCCCATAACTTCCCTGGGACGGGAAGGCACAGATGGCACAAAAGCACCGGTCAGGCCAAGCCGCTGGCCCGCACCTATCATCTCTAGTGCCACATCGTGTGCATTTTCAGCAGAGAGACAAAATAACAACTTTCGGCCCAGTTGGTACATGAAAAGCCCCGGATAATGTAGATAAACCTGCGAAATTATACGCAGCTTCATTTTGAAAACCAGTGTCGCAGGGTTTTTTATAATTCCGAATTGACTGGCACTAACAAGACGGACAGTTATTCTGACCAAAATGGAAATTTTCTGCCATTCCGAGGGTCTTACTTAATAAGGGACCCATTTAACTGATATTGGCAGGAGGCCAGATATGTTAGAAGTATTGATGGGAAGTGTTCCAAAAAGCACAGGTTGCCCAGACAAGCCTCACTCTTGCCTGAGCCCTGCGCAGAACCCTCTGGCGGATGCAGGAACCTATATTCCCCGTCAGGAGGCCGGAAGCAATGCTATACCTTTCTCCAGACCTCTCTCTGAACACCAGGTCACTCAATCTAACCCCACCGCATTCATCGGAAAAACGTCCATTTCTGCGCCTGATATTGATGACGAGAATGAAGTCTTTGAGGATGCCGACGACAACCCGGACTGGATGAAAGATTACGATACCAGAATGGCGGAAACTGCAAATCCCCCTCCCATCCCCCAAAAGGATCACTGGCAATTCTCGGCTCACGACCGGGAAACCCTGATTCGTGAGTATCCCGACTTGCTGGACAGGTTCAGACAAGAAGGTATGGCTGCTGAAATCATCTCTATGTTGCATCCCTATGGCATTCTCGAACGGATTCTGGATGAGTGCCCGCAAAGCGGTTTTGCCCTGTTACAACAGAGATTGCTGGCACTGGCTGAGGACATAGAAAAAAACTGGTGGGGCATCACTTCCAGCAGACCGGAAGCCAGAAAGCAGCTGGAGGCTTTATTCGACCTGTTAGCAGCTCATGATTACCATGCTCTGCTTGAAAAGTTACTTGAATTTGAAACACAGCATGGCAAGACACCTTTTTACCTTGGGCTTCAAGAGTGCTTCGTGCAAAAGGTAAAGACCGACCCCTTCAAACCAGAGAATGCCGGCGCCAACCCAGCTGCCGGAACCTTGAAAAAAATGAACGCTCAAAAAGCCCTGAAGGGACTCTATTTTCCACCACCCGGTGACTGGAACAACCGCTCACAGTTAACCGGAACAATGATTTGGAAAATACCACAAGTTGTTCACGAACTGCTGCTGGATCGTTGCAGCGCTGATATTAATGAAGCACGAAACAAGATGCGCTCCGGACAGTGGCAAAGTCGTCAGCAACTGCAGTTATTATCAAACCGTCTCAAGTGCCTTGCCGAGATGCCCTGCACGCCCGAAAAACTGACGGACTTCATTGAAAACCCCGATCATAAAGAGGTTCAGGACTTTCTGGAAATGGAATGCCGAAAGCTCTACTTCGAACAGCGCTACCAACACTTAATGTCGATAGAGTTATCGGAACTCTCCATCGACGAGCTGAATGAAACAGAGCAGCAGGTTGGCCATATGCTGGCGATGGAAAAGCATGAGGAAATACCTGCTGACATGCTGACACAGTTAGAGCATTTCCATCACGCCATTCAACTGGTTCGTTTTATGAAACTGGAGCTGGAAATTCCAGTTTCAGAACGGATCTTTATGCTCAAGCCCCCTGCCACCCGGCATCTCATGCACAAGCTGAATAACTGCAGGCATAAGGACGATGCAGAAATAAAGCTGTATCACGCCATCCAGCAATACAGTGATCACCTGCAGGCTTATCATAAAAACCCAAGCTACTCATCTATAGTCGCTTATCAGCAGAAACATCATGACCTCAGGCTGGCTCAGGAAGAGCAGTTGATGGCAGAGACCAGAGCCTTGATAGAACACCCTCAAATGCCTCCCGTTATGAGTTCCGGTGATTATCAGGAAAACCTGCAACTACTGAAAGTGATGGATCAGGCACTGCAGGAAACTGCCCCGGTCAGGCCCGTCAATTCGGGCGAAGAAGCGATGATGGCGGTGGGGTATCAGATCATCTGGCCTCATAGAAAATCCTTTGATGACAAACTGGCCGAACTTCAGCACCTTAAAGATCTGAAAGCCGTTGGCTACTCGTTCAGTGAAGAGCTTCTGAAAACCTGCGAGGCCATTCCGGGTTCTACCACTGGTATTATTAACCGAGTGTCCAATATTGTGCAGCCCACCGCGACCACGCTTCAGGACTGGTATAGCGGTAAAGGCAGTGCCTGGAGTGTACTGACCGGAGTACAAGGCAGTTACACAGAGTTGGAAAAGCAGGCCTGTGAGACACTTTCGGGCGTAGTGGCAATCGCCCAGAGTCATCCACGAATGTTCCGTCGTCTGGTCGGAGACTCTGTCCAGACTATTGAGCAGTTAAAAATACTGGTGGGCGCCGGCAATTCAGGACTGGTTTCACAACTTCAGGCAAGAATGTCGGCTGAATCAGCAGCCTCCTGCTTTGCAGGAGATAAAGCCGTTAATGAAACATTCGACCCTACAGACAGCTATGCCAACCACCCTGAACAGGCGGCATTGTTAAAACGGTTCCAATTTCTGCTGCAGGTATCAGACCTGGCCCTGAAAGGCTCTATCGCCCTGAACTTCTTTGCCGACCTTGCCAATCATACGGCAGGTTCCAGACTGGGTAATCTTCTCGGACTGACAGCAGGCGCCCTGCTTGCCGGACCCGCAGGTGGCGTAATGGGCTGGACCGTTGGCGGACTGGCTGGAGCGGTTGCTACCGCAACAACTCATGCAACGGGAGCCGTTGCGATCCGTGAAGGCGTCAATCAACTGGATGGTCGTCAGGTTCGAGTCCTGAATCGTTTGATCAACTATGGACCAGCCTTTGCCAACACATCCAGCCCCACGGATCAGCTGGCACAGATTGCCAGAGGCGTTTCTAAAGAGGGCGGTCTGGCCAAAAGCTTCTGTAACATCTACTTCAACCCCTTTCGAGTCCGTTACAACCGACTGACAGAAGCGATCCATGCCTACAACAAAAAGGAAGCCGGAGCCTTTAGTCGGCTCGCCGCTGAAGGTGCCAAATGCCTGGTCGTTCTGGGTGGCTCAGTCACAACCGGAGCTCTGGTAGCTGGTGGCGCTTTCTACGGGAGCCTTCTGAGTGCGGCATTATGGCCCATAGTCGCCTCCAGCTTCGAACTGATTGTCACGACATTGACTGTCGGCAGCGTCATCAGTCGACTATCTAACTCTCTGGATCATGTCGAAGCCCTGGTTTATACGTACAAAGACGGCCTTCACTATTACCAGATGCTGTTGCCGGAAGGCTCCGATGAAAGAGCCCGTATTGAAGCGCATTGCATGGAATCATCAAAACGGATGATGGCTAAAATGACCGCCCAGAGCTCGTTCAAGCAATACCTGCGGGAAACCATCACCGCCGAAGTAGCCAATACTTACTGGCAGCCATGGTGTCAAACCGAAGAGGACAAACATCTGGTTGATAGCGTTAACGCCGGGGTGGAAATGGAAGTCAGCGAATTAGCTGACTCCAGGAAAGAACTGGCAGAAAGCATTCTGAAAAACCAGAAAGCCCTGATGATCCTCCAAAGCTATAAAGACAGGATCGATACCCTGACCAAAGATCACAAAGCCTTTAACACCTTCAGAAGAAAACTCAGGGAATTGGGGCTTCATCCTCCGGAGATCAGCCGTGGCATTGGTTATTACATTCAGGATCAATTACTGGAGATTCCTCTGGCCATCAACCGCCATTGCGGTACCCCCACCCCCGGCACCACCCTGCCAGCCATTGAGAAGACTCTGGAAGACACTTTGAGGCAAACGATAAGGGGTCACTATTTGCTGAAAATGGCTGCTCTTGGCAGACCGGTCAAAAGGGTTTTAGACGAGGATGGTAGTGTTTCGCACCGATCTCTCAGTCGTGATGACCTGCTGACCATCAAAAACCATGTCATGAGTCAGCTGTATGATCGTCTGGAGAAGGACATTTCATCGGCGGCGCTGGAGCGACTGCAGCTGGCGGTTCACACGGCCGCAAAAAGCGTTGAGGACGACTTTGGCAAGGGTCGAAAAGTCAACCTTAAACAGATGAGTACAGCACTGGCCAACCGGCTGGAAGATCAGGGTCGGACCATGCAAGACGTTGAAAGGCTCAGGGTTGCCCGTTTCCGACAGCAACTGAAAGAGAACCCTGATTTTCGGAATATGACCGAAGAAGAGCAGGCTCTGATTATTGATCAGGCTGTTATTGCCCTGCCCGGAGAATCAACCCGGGCCTTCACCTGAGAAATACCCGGGCGTGCTCACTGACATCGTCAGTGATTCTGCGGTGCCTGGTTTCAAGCTCTGCCCGATGCAAGTCTGGATCAAAGGGATCGGTATGTTTGGCCGTTTTATGGGTAAAGTCCTGCAGACTCAGAACATTTTCTCTGGCACCGCTCAGTCCACTGTCAAGCATGAAATGATCACCGACTGCAGTTTCACCAGCTGCCGTCACCGCCAACTGGTGTCCATGGGCTTCACTGATCGCAAAATTTTGCTCGCGCCGTTGATGCCGCGCAAACAAGACTGAAGTAAACTGGTGATTGATTTTGTCCGATGTAGCCCCTATTGACCCGGACTGATCAATTCCATGATAGTGGGCAACCGCCTGCAACCAGGCTTTGTGAACCACCTTTTTGACACTCTCCAGGGCTTTTTTTGTAGCCCGTTGATAAGCCTCTTCTGAATTGCCGGGACCCGATCCTGAAGTCGAACTCTTCAGTAACTGATCCCTGATGTCTCGCTTCAGTTTGTGACAATACTGATTTAAGGGATCTGGCAACTCCATACCAATGTAAACCAGATTCTTGCTCTCTAAACAGCGGGTCTGCATACCCTGATCCAGTGTCCGGCGCTCCAATTCTTCCAGGTCCTTTCGGAAGACGACGTTCCTTATGGTGTCATCAGACTCTTTTAACATCTGCAACTCCTGGTAAAGCTGTTCCTTGAAGTGCTGATGAAAATCTTTGTTGAAGACCACCGTCTTCCTGAAATCCTGAAAGGTATTCAGCTTCTGGTTGGGTAATTCCTCACCCTGTTTACCTTCCCAGCTGCAGGCAGTGTATGACCTGCCATAGTTGCCCATGCCATCCTTCAGGAACTTGTTTCCGAGCCGGCTATTTTTCCCGCTGGCACAAATGATCATATCCACAGGTCGGTGCACAACCGCTTCCTCAAGGGTGTCATGCTTTGCCCCGGCCTGTTGCGCCGCGTCATAAGCAGGGTTATAACGTGCTCTGACCTTGTAGCCCTGCTCTCCCGACTCAACGCCCTCCAGCTCAAAAGCAGTCATCCTTTCCAGACTGGCAGGCCCGTCACCCTCATGGGTTTGATTATTCCTTTGCCTCAACTCGTTCAGTCGATCCTGCAAGACTTCTTCCAGATGCTGAATCGCTATCTCGCCAAGACCATCGGAACGAACAATGCCCTTGCTTTCCTCACCTTCACCAAAGAGCTCATAGTAGTGCTCACCCAGATAAAACTTCAGCATATCCATCCATTTGAGATCCAGCCTGACCACCTGACCCTTGTCGTATTCAGTACTTCTGTTATCAAAGACGGAAACATCGGCACCGGCTTCAAATTGTGACAAGGCCAGAGCCAACCCGGTGGGACCCGCGCCTTCAATCGCTACCCGGGGGTGAGTTCTGGCATCATCATGCTGCTTAATCAACCAGTCGAGCTGCGCCAGATCAATCTCCTGCCCCCTCAAAGTGCCGATTTCCTGAATCTTTAACAGCTTGGTGAGAGTGTCCTGCTGACCTGGCCATTGTTCAGGCTGCGAGAGTATACTCAGTTCCCATCGTCTGCCCGCTGTCAACTGGATATCCAACAGTGCTCGTCGTGATTCTGCTATCAGCTGCCCCTCTTCTTTGGTCAGGTTTTCACCGGCTTTCAGGCGTTCTCTGATGTTATCTACATCTAACCTGGTGACTTCAGCACTCAGTTGATTCAATGCTTTTCTCACCTTGGCTTTATCCGCAGATAACTGTCGCTTCAGATAAGAAAATTCGCTGCGACGATTGACTTCAATTTTCAGTTTCGGATAACGCTTCAGGTCTTGAATAAGACGGTAGTCTTTTTCCAGTACTAAATTTCGTGGGTCGCTGTGAATGGAAGACTCTGCGCTTGCAGCACTCAAAAATATTTGTTTTACCACTGTGCGGAGGGGCAACTCATGGTCTGGAATTATAAAACTATTTGATTCCTCACCCCAGATAGACAATAAATCGTCATACTCATCCTGTGACAGCCGTTCGGGCAACGAATGAAGCGTTTCCCGAATCACCTCTTCGACCAGACACCGAAAATCCCCTGATTGAGCGCTACCAGCAAAATGCCGCTCCAACCTGCCAAGATCCTGCTGCAGCTTGCTGTCATTCGATATTCGACCTGGTTTGAGGAGTGAAGCCTTATAGATGCCTTTAACGGCCTCACGAGCATCGTGTAGAGATACCGCTGGAATCTTGTCGATCAGTGCTGGCAGGGATTTTATTCCCTCTTCCGCCTCACTGAGCATCGTGTTTATGTTCTCAGACCTCAAAACAGCGTGGAGAATTCTACCCCGTATGCTTTCTCTTTCCGAACGGCTGAAACCCGGAATAACCCCACCAGACACATCATCTACCAGACGTTTTCTGTCCTGTTTACTAAGCTCCCCGCCTTCAATAGCCTTCATCACCTGGTCATGCAACAAAACCTTTGCTTCACGCTCACGGGCCCTTTGCGCTTTTGCGCTGCGAGTAGGAGAAAAAAAGGCAATCAGCCTTTTGAAGAGGTTTCCACGGGGTTTGACACTGATGACCTTTCTCCCCCTGAAACTAGCGGAAGTGTCCTGCCCTGGTGCCCCCGACTCGCTAATCACTTCAAGCCGGGCTGTTTTTCGTTGTCTGCAAAACGTCTCAAGCTTCCCAACATTGTCCATTAAATCAGCGTACTGAGAACTCGCTAGCGTTCGTCCACCTGCACCTCCAACGCTCATAGTTACAGGCCTCCCTGCCTGAGTGATTAAACAAATACAACGATGAACAAATAATTCCGTTATTGATCAATGCAACCGTCAAAATCAGGTCTTCAGTTGCGACCCAGGAACGCTTTGCCTCGCTGAATCACAAAGTCAGCGGTTCTCCGCTGCCTTTGCTCAAGCTCTTCCCGGTGCAGCAACCTATCAGAAGGATTGACATCATTGGCCGTTTTTTGGGTAAATTCCTGCAATTGCAAAACATGTTCTCTGGCTCCGGTCAGCCCACTGTAACTCATAAAATGAGGGCTGACTGCGGCATCACCGGCTACTGTTACTGTTAATTCATGTCCGTCTGCCTGCCTGGTTACAACACTTTTCTCAACCCTGTGTTGCTGCACCGAAAAGGCCGAAGCAAACTTGTGATTGATTTTGTCCGATGTAGCGCCCAGTGATCTGGAGTCGTCGATTCCGTAATAATGGGCAACCGCCTGGAACCAGGCTTTTTGAACTGCCTTGACAGCCTCTCTGGCTTTTTTCTCAGCCTGTTTATTAGCCTCTTCCGGATTAATAATACCCGATCCCGGAGTCACACTGACCGACAGATTCCGCTTAATTTTCCCCTCCAGTTTTTTACAATACTGACCAAAGGACTTTGGCAACTCCATGCCAATGTAAACCAGATTCTTGTTCTCAAAACAGCGAGTCTGCATAACCCGATTCATAGTCTTGAACTCAAGCTCCAGCAGATCCTTAGGGTCGACGACACCCTTTATTGAGTCAGCAGGTTCTGATAAAAGAAGCAGCTCTTTGGAAAGGCTCTCCCTGAAGTGCTCATGAAATTCCTTGTCAAAAACCACCATCTCCCTGAAATCCTGAAACCTGTCCAGCTTCTGGCTGGGTAACTCTGCACCTTTTTTACCTTCCCAGCTACAGACACCGTAAGGCTCGGCACGGACAAGCACTTTGTCCTCCATGAACTTGCCTCGCAGCTGGGTGTTTTTACCTCCAGCACAGATCAGTATATCTACAGGCCGATACTTGACCGCTTCCTCCGGAGTGTGATCTTTTGCCCTGCCCTGTTGCGCCACATCATATTCGGGATTATAACGAGCCCTGACTTTGAAACCCTCCTCCCCCGACTCTACCTCTTCAAGCTCATAGGCAGCCATTCTTTCCAGACTGAGAGGCTGGTCAGTCTCACTGGTCTTATCATAATTCCTGCCCATCAGCTCAGTCAGTCGGTCGTGTAATGCTTCCTCCAAGCGATGAATGGTTATCTCGCCAAAGCCATCGGGACGAATGATGCCCTTGCTTTCTTCACCTGCACCAAAAAGCTCGTAATAATGCTCACCCAGATAAAACTTCAGCATATCCAACCATTTGGGGTCCAGCCTGACCACCTGAACTCTGTCGTATTCAGTACTTCTCTTCTCAAAGATGGCAACATTGGCACCGGCTTCGAACTGTGACAAGGCCAACGTCAGCCCTGCGGGGCCGGCTCCTTCAATAGCTACCCGAGGATGAGTTCTGGCCTCATCATGCTGCCTGATCAGCCAGTCGAGCTGCGCCAGATCAACCTCTTCTCCCCTCAGAGTACCGATTTCCTGAATCTTCAATAGTTTTTCGTGTTCCTCCTCCTGAGCTATCCAGATGTCAGGCTGCAGGAGCATTGCCATGTCCCACCGCCTGCCCGCCGTCAACTGAATATCCAGCAGTACACGTCTTGATTCCGCTATCAGCTCTCTTTCTTCTCTGGTCAACGCCTCACCAGCTTTCAAGCGTTCTCTGATGGCTTCTACATCTAACCGGGTTACTTCATCACTCAAACGCTCCAGCTCCGCTGTCACCTGAGCTTTATCTTGAGCTAACTGCATGATCAACTGCTGAATCCTGTCAAGACCGAATCGCGATTCGAGTTCAGGATCACGGCGCATTGCGTCAATAAAGCGAGCAGTTTTCTCCTGCACCAACTCTCGTGGGTGGCCGTGAATAGAAGGTTCTTTGCGGGTGACATTAGTGAACGTTTTATCGATAACTCTAGCCAGGGCCCTGTCACGGTTTGTATCAGGAAAGTGACTCCAGTTAGCCAATAACTGCGAATATTCATCGTCTGACAGGCGTTCAGGCAAAGAGTGTATAACCTCCTCAATGACCTCATTGACCAAATGCCGAAAGCCATCTAACTGGCGGGTAACTTTAAAATGCTCTTCCAGCTTGGCAATATCCTGATGCAGTCTGCTGTTAACCGGTATTCGCTCAGGGGCAAGGAGCAAAGTCGTGTAATAACCTTTAATAGCCTCGCGGGCATCATAGAGAGAGACGGACGAAATGGTGTCAATCAGTTTTGGAAAGGCTTTTACTCCGTCTTCTGCCTCATTGAGCATCATTCCTATGGATTCAGGTCCCTGAAACACGTTGAGGCTTTCGAGGTGGCTGAGAGTTTTTTCTCTCATCCCTTGCCTCTCCTCTTGGCTGAACCCGGGGATAACACCAGTGGCAACAGCATTGATAAGACGGTTTCTATCCTGTGTATCCAGATGTTTGTCACGAAGCGCCATCAAGACCTGGTCGTGCAACACAGCCTCGGCATCTCTTTTTTGTATGGCTCTGATCTCTCTTACTGACTTTCTGAGAGTAAAAAAGTCAAGCAGCCTTTTGAACAGGTTCTTACGGGGTTTAACCTTGACAACCTTTCTCCCTCTGAAAGTCGTCAAAGAGCCCTGCTCTGTTGTCTCAGGACATTCAGTCACTTCAATCCGGCCCACTCCTCCTTTTTTATGAATCGCCTCAAGCTCTGAGACATTTTTCATTAAATCAGCGAACTGAGAACCCGATCCTGGTCCACCCGTGCCTTCTATATTCACTGCTCCTGGCCTCCGTGCCTGAGTGATAGATCATTCACTTAATAGTTTGTACCGGCAGGCTGCTGGCCTGAGCCAGCCCCATCAGCTCCCGATTGGCCACAGTAAACATCACCATTTCGTGCACACTGGCATTACGAATTTCGGATAACATAGCCTGCCAGCGAGCCACCAGCCCCTGGTGCTGCACCATCCATTCATCCAGCTTCAGAGTAAGGTCTTCCTCTTCACTGCCGGTATTGAGTAATGCAACCGTCAAAGCGATCTGCTGCCAGGTCAACTCGTCACGAATACTATTACGGGCTAATGACTGCCAGTGATTGGTCACCTCTATATTGCCCAACTGTACGCTGTACCAGTTCAGCTCCAGCCGCTCACCCACTGCAAAGTAAGTCCGGGCGACCTTTTCTATAGGTTGCCCGGTCTGATCGGCGGCCTGAATAATTGACAGGGCACTCAACAGGTGTCTCAGGCTACAAACGACTTTGGCCAGATTTTTTGGCACCTGATGACTGTTCATCTCAGCCATTTTGCTATCCAGCTCTTCTCTCTCGGACTCACTGAGGTATTCAGTAAACGACTCGATAAAGCTACTGATCAGTGGACCAAAATGTTCAATACACTCTGCTGCTACCAGATCCTGACGTTTGAGCTGGATAAACCAGCGGCTGGCACGACGGGTCAGTTTGATCAGCGACACCATCATTTGCTGCTGCAGACTGCTGGGAATCTGGTTATCCATATTTTCGATGGCCTGCCAGTAATCAGAGATACCGAAAACCTCCCGACTGACCATAAAGGCCCGGGCAATCTCCGCCGCACTGGCACCGGTGGTCTGATGAACCCTGAGCACGTGAGTGATCCCCATCATGTCAATCATATGATTGGCTGTCTGGGTTGCTACAATTTCCCTTCTCAGACGGTGTTGATCAATCTGTTCTGAAAACTTTTCTACCAGAGTATCAGGGAAAGAGGTATGCAACTCACGGGTCATGTAGGGCTCATCAATCACATCCGAACTGATCAGTGCTTCCTTGAGGTCCGCTTTACTGTATGAGATCAACAACGACAATTCCGGACGGGTTAACCCCTGACCCGCTGACAACCGTTCTGCAAGGGCTTCATTATCAGGCAGGAACTCAATAGACCGGTCAAGTTTGCCTTCCCCTTCCAGGTACTCCATGAAGCGTCGGTATTCATCCATGCGATTACGGACTTCTAATTCTGCCAGGGAGAGCGCCTGAGTCTGGCGATAGTTATTGGAAAGAACCAGTCTGGAAACATCGTCGGTCATGCGTTCCAGTAATGCATTGCGCTGTTTCACAGTCATGTCACCACTGGCGACAATATCGTTGAGAAGAATCTTGATATTTACTTCGTGGTCAGAGCAGTCAACCCCACCAGAATTATCAATAAAGTCTGTATTCAGTGCGCCACCCTGCAGGGAATACTCAACCCTTCCCAACTGGCTGAGACCCAGATTACCACCTTCACCTACCACTTTGGCCCTGAGCTCACAGCCGTTGATACGTAGTGGGTCATTGGCCTTGTCACCGACATCGGCATGACTTTCATTAATGGCTTTCACATAGGTGCCAATACCACCATTCCAGATCAAATCGACGGGAGCCCTTAACAGCGAACGTATCAATTCATTAGGCGTCATTCGGCCTGCTTTGATATCAAAGCGCTCCTTCATTTCGTTTGAAATGGTTACGGACTTGGCGTTGCGGGAGAAGATCCCACCGCCCCTGGAAATCAGAGACTTGTCATAATCCTGCCAGCTGGAACGGGGAAGATTAAATAACCTCAGCCGTTCAAGATAACTGCGATTTACATCAGGGTTTGGATCCACAAATATGTGTTGATGGTTGAAGGCAGCGACCATTTCCAACGTTTCAGAAGAGAGCATACCGTTACCAAAAACATCCCCGGACATATCCCCGACGCCAATGACCGAGATGGGATCTTCCTGAACATTCACTCCCCGCTCACGGAAATGACGCTGTACCGAAACCCAGGCCCCTTTGGCGGTAATACCCATTTTCTTATGGTCATAACCGACACTGCCTCCGGAGGCAAAAGCATCGCCCAGCCAGAAGTCGTATTCGTGAGCAATCTCATTGGCAACGTCTGAGAAAGTGGCGGTTCCCTTATCAGCTGCCACCACCAGGTAAGTATCATCATCGTCATAAAATACGACAGACTTCGGATGGATAACATCGGATTCAGAAAGATTATCAGTGATATCCAACAAAGCACGAATAAACGTCTGATAACAGGCCACCCCTTCTTCCATGATGGCTTCGCGATGACCATCTACCGGCAGCTGTTTGGCAACAAAACCTCCTTTGGCACCCACCGGAACAATCAGGGCATTTTTGACCTGCTGAGC
The DNA here is from genome assembly GCF_049310145.1 of Endozoicomonas sp. ALD068. Lineage (NCBI taxonomy): Bacteria > Pseudomonadati > Pseudomonadota > Gammaproteobacteria > Oceanospirillales > Endozoicomonadaceae > Endozoicomonas > Endozoicomonas sp. ALD068. The sequence goes on along the minus strand of NZ_JBLYNU010000004.1, from coordinate 1,054,257 downwards.
CTTGACCAGACCCAGAACCTCAGTCCGGTAATCTTCCACCCGGTCAGACCATCGCAGCCCTCCCCGCGCGACCTTGCCACCCCGGAGATGGATACCTTCTACCCTGGGCGAGTAAACAAAAATTTCGTAAAGTGGCACTGGCTTTGGAATATCAGGAATTTCCCGTGGTGACAATTTATAGGAAATATACGACTTTGTATTACCATCACAATCAAGCTGGTAGAAATTGGTTCTCAGGGTGGCCATGATCACACTCTGAAAACGGCGAACAATCTGGTCTTCAGTGAGCACCGTCACCTGATCCAGAGCCTCAAGAATCGCTTGCTGAATCTGCTGCTGTCGTCCAAGCCGCTGGGAGTTGGACAGAGACAACTCAGGGTTAAAGCGTGTTTCGAACAACGCCACCAGCATGCGAGTAATTTCTATATTGTTGCATAAGGTTTCAGCAATGTAAGTTTGACTGAACCCCATCCGAATCTGTTTGATGTACCGGGAATAGGATCGCAGCATGGCTACCTGACGCCAGCTCATACCACAGGCCAGCACCAGCAGATTAAACCGGTCATTCTCAGCTTCCCCGAACCAGACCTTTTCAAATGCCTCCTTGAAGGTCTTGTCAACTTTCTGGATATCCATCGACTTTTGTGGGTCATAGCACAACAGAAAGTCATGAATCCAGATGAGCTGACCATCGCTCTTGCGAATCAGGTAGGGATACTCAGCCAGCACCCTCAGCCCCAGGTTCTCAATAATCGGGATCTGGTCAGCCAGTGGCAGTGGTTCGATATAGTGATACAGCTTGAAATGAATACGGCCAGGCTCATCGTCCAGAGAGCGGTAGAATCCCATAGACAGTGATGATTTTTCATTGATGCGCTCAAAGTGTTCAACATCAACAACCGCTGACTCTGGCGAAAATGCCTCTTTGTAACCGGCAGAAAATCCTGAGGCATATCTGGCAACCAGCTGATTGCCCTTGGCTTCGCCATTGGATTCCAGAAGCGCTGAACGAAACTCATCAATCCAGGAGCGGGTGGCCAGGGTCAGCTCATCATTGATCGCCTCCAGATCATACTCAATTCGCCCACGCAGCTTGAATATAAAATGCACCCTGGCCAGAACAGACTCGGAAAAATACGTGGTGAACTCCGAGTCAACCGCACAGAGCCGCTGGCAGAGAATCTCTTCCATCTTGAGCCGCAGGCTGGTGCTATAGACATCTCGGGGGACAAACACCAGTGCGGAACAAAAAGTGCCATAAGGATCCTGACGGATATAGATCCGGATCTTCTTGCGCTCCTGAATCCTGAGGATAGACATTGCCGTGGTGAACAGTTGCTCTCTGGGTGTCTGAAACAGTTCATCACGGGGGAAAACTTCCAGAACCTGTTCCAGATCCTTGCCATGGTGACTTTTGGGATCCAGCTCGGAACGCTCAATCACTTCCCGGGCCTTGTGATTGATATAAGGAATCGAGAAAGGGCTCTGACGATAAACCGGAGAGGTATACAGACCCACAATTCTGGTCTCACCCACCACCGAGCCATCCTCTGCAAATTGTCTTACCGTGATGAAATCGGGATAAGCGGGACGATGAACACTGGATCGGACAGCCGCCTTGGAGAAGGAAAGCCAGTCTTTTTGCTCAAAGAAGTCCTTTTCTATAAAAGGCTCCAGTTCGTGCTGACCGATTTCCCCCTTGTGGGTGGTTCTCAAAAGTCCCAGCAATGAATCGGAAGGACGAATAATCTGGCGCTGACCTTCACTTTCTGACACTTTGAGCTCTTCGTAACCGAGAAACGTGAAGTTGTTGTTCAACAGCCAGTTCAGAAACTCCTTAACCTGCTCTGCCTGCCCCCCGACCATAGAGCTTGCCAACTGCTCGACACGACTTGACATGGACCGGTAGTCTTCAACCACCCTGGCTACATCAGCCATCACCGCAGCCACCTGCTCGGCAATAGCCTCCAGTTCTTCTTCATTATCCTGGCGATCAATCTCTACGAAGATAATCGCTTCCCTGTGAACCGTGGCCTCGGTGTTCATATCGAACACCAGGTTAAACTGGCTGTCCCTGCGGTTATGAATGACGGTATTGCGCAGGTTATGTATGGTCAGGCCACGCTCATTCAATTTCATTCTGAGGGAGTCCACCAGGAAAGGCATATCCCGGTGAATCAGTCTGAGTATGGTATGGGTTGAGTGCCAGCCGTGATGGGGATAATCCGGATTCAATACCTCTATTTCCGGACGCTCAGGATCATGGTGCTGGATAAACTTCCAGAACGAAAGGGTTGAGCCCAGAAGGTCCCGACGCCGACATTTGTTCAACTCCCGTCGGATATCCATGAAATAGTACTGATATACAAACTCACGAAGAGGTTCTTTCTGCTGTTCGGGTATCTGGGGGCTTAACTCCTCAATAATTTTGTCCAAATACTCCTTTCGTTCCAAAGTCTCGTGATGACCCATGCTGGCATCTCCGGTTAAGAAAAATGTATTGCCAAGGCCCGTTGACATCCTTGTCAGCCTGAAAACGACTAAGTCAACAGCTTCTGAATAATAGCGGTTCCGTTCGAGAAATCTTTTGGCAGGGATGAGCACAATGAACAGGTTTATAGCCTGAAAGGAAACTTTTCAGGGAAAGACGCTGTCTAAAGTGAATTCACCCGACCTGTTACTAACTTATCGGCCTTTGCACTCTTATAAAAGAGTCTTGAGTCTCTCTGTCCAGAATTCGAAAAGAAGTTGTCAGATAACGGACAGCTTCCCATGGACGACTAGACCTGAGCGGCTACTGAACCTATATTACAAATTCTCTACCTGACTGTAGGTAAAGACCGTGGGCTTTGCCCAACCGGACTTTCAACATGGAGAATGCTGGCTGGACCCAACGATGAAACCAAATGCAACAGGTAGAACAGGGTGAACCGAACCGGCTAACACTATCAAAGCCTTACTAGGAGGCTGACCGAGAATAGCGCCCGTAGCGAGGACGGCAGAAAATTGAGGATGAAAATTCGGTTTTGTGAGGAGAATAGCGAGCTATTTGACGAACAAAAGCGGATTTTCAGACCAATTTGCTGCCGCCGCAGTAGGGCAGTCTATTCTCGGTCAGCCTCCTAGGAGCCTGACCGAGAATAGCGCCCGTAGCGAGGACGGCAGAAAATTGAGGATGAAAATTCGGTTTTGTGAGGAGAATAGCGAGCTATTTGACGAACAAAAGCGGATTTTCAGACCAATTTGCTGCCGCCGCAGTAGGGCAGTCTATTCTCGGTCAGGCTCCTAGAGGCATCTTATAAAAGCAAGATGAATAAGGTATCTGTTGTCGCTGTTCGGATACGGTAACGAACTCATATAATCACAGGCAGCTGTCAGGCATGTCCACCGCTCAGCCGCCAGAAGCTATCCGGGATTCAAGATTCTATGTCTAACAATTCAGTATTGAATGAACTCAGGCAGTACCTGTGTAACAGTATTATCGGACAGGAGCATCTGGTAGACCGTTTATTGATCACCCTGCTGGCCGATGGACACTTGTTGGTCGAAGGCGCCCCGGGCCTGGCAAAAACCCGGGCCGTCAAGGCCCTGGCCGACGGTCTGGAGGCTGGATTCCACCGTATCCAGTTCACACCGGACCTGCTGCCGGCAGACGTTACCGGTACCGATATTTATACCCCTGAAGACGGCAGCTTCCACTTCCAGCCTGGTCCTATCTTTCAGAATCTGGTGTTGGCCGATGAGATCAATCGCTCTCCGGCCAAAGTCCAATCCGCTTTGCTGGAAGCCATGGCTGAGCGCCAGGTCAGCGTGGGTCGAAAAACCTATCCACTCCCTAAAGTATTCATGGTTATGGCCACTCAGAACCCGATTGAACAGGAAGGTACTTACCCTCTACCGGAAGCCCAGCTGGACCGCTTCCTGATGCACGTCCGGGTCAGTTACCCCGATGTAGAGTCCGAGCGGCAGATTCTCAGGCTCGCCCGCGGTGAAGCCATGAAGCAGTCTCCGGTAAAACCGGTTACGCCCGTGAGCCAGGCTGACGTTCTGGCCGCGAGACAGGAAACCCTGGCCGTTCACATGGAGCCTGTGGTTGAGGAATACATCGTTCAGCTGATCAATGCCACCCGTCACCCGGCCCTCTACAATGATCGTCTGGGTGAATACCTCGATTACGGTGCCAGTCCCCGTGGTACGATTGCCCTGGATCGCTGTGCCCGCGCCAGAGCCTGGCTGAACGACAGGGATTTTGTCAGCCCGGATGACGTACAGGCGGTTGCCCACGATGTCCTTCGGCACCGTCTTCTGCTGAGTTTTGAGGCAGAGGCCGAAGGAAAAGACGCTGATTACATCATTGATCAGTTACTGAATCTGGTTCCTGTTGCCTGAGCCAGGAGCAAAGAATGAGTGGAGCATACTCGCAACTAAAAGAACTGGTCGGCCTGCGTTTTCAGGCCAGGGAACTGGCCATTTTCCGTCAAAGCCACGCCCGCAGTTTGCTGGCAGGTACAGGCTATTCGCCTTTCAAAGGCAGAGGAATCGACTTTGAGGAAGTGCGGGCTTATCAACCTGGTGACGACATCCGGTCCATTGACTGGCGCGTCACAGCACGCAGGATGAAACCTCATACCAAACTTTTCAGGGAAGAACGAGAACGCCCGGTTCTGGTTCTGGTTGACCAGAGTCATTCGATGTTTTTTGGCAGTCAGTTGAACTTCAAGTCTGTCACTGCTGTCGAAGCCGGTGCTCTGCTGGCCTGGGCCACTCTCCAGCACAGTGACCGTATCGGAGGTTTGATTTTTGATGAACAGGGACTCAGTGAGATTCGTCCCAAGCGTTCCAAAAAAACCCTGATGCACCTGCTCAACAAGCTTGAACATCATAATAAAAGCCTGAAGGCTGAAACCATCCCTCACCAACCACAGGACAACTATCTGGGCAGAGCATTGCGACACGCTCGCAGGGTGGCTCATCCGGGTACTCATATTTTCGTAATCAGTGATTTTCAGCAGCTTGACGAAGAAGGCTTTCGCCATCTTTCCCGGCTTTCAGGGCATTGTGAGTTAATGGCCATACAAGTGACAGATCCGCTGGAATCTGAGTTACCCAGACCCGGACGCTACGACATTACCAATGGCATGCATCAGCAAACCATCAACACCCGCTCCAGACACCTTCGCCAGGAATACCGATCCCGGCATCATCGTTTTCAGAACTCTCTGAAAAACCAGCTTGCCAGTCTCAAGGTGCCGCTACTGGAGCTTGGGGCTGATCAGGATACAGGCTCACAACTTCAAGCCTGGTTTGGCTCCCGTATAACCCCCCGGAGGTCGGTATGACACCCAATCCTCTGGATCAACTCCGACCCAATCGTCTACCCGACCCGGTCAGTTTCTGGCCGCTGGCTCCCGGCTGGTGGCTATCCGCCGTTTTGATAATAGTGGTTGTCACCCTGACGACCTTATTTGTGGTTCGCTACATTCGTCGAAATCGTTACCGCAGGCAGGCACGCAAACAGGCCCATATTATTTTCAGCGCCTATCAGAATCACCAGAATTCACTGCAGTTTGCTAACGACTGCAACCGTTTACTAAAACAGACAGCACTGCATGCCTACCCGGCCGAAAAGGTTGCTTCTCTTCACGGGACCCCCTGGCTGGAGTTTCTCTCCCGAAAGAGTGGCATCCTTGCATTCAGCGGGGAACCCGGACAGTCTCTGGGCGACGCCCGTTTTCAAAAAATGCCTGTGGCAAACGAAATGTCCACAGAAAAAGAAACGTCCACCGCGAAAGACAAATCAGAGGTTGATGTGAACCAGCTCCATAAACTGACAGTCCGCTGGATCAGGAAACACCATGCTTGAGTTGCAATGGCCCTGGATGTTACTGGCCGCCCCCCTGCCCTGGCTGGTTTATCGTTTTGTAAGCCCCGCCCCCCGTGCCGCTGGTGCAGCTTTAAGGGTCCCTTTTTATCGAGATCTGGCCGATATTGCCGGTGAGCATTCTGAGCACCGGGAAACACTTAAGCGTTGGCAGAGCCTGACCCCCTGGCTGATCTGGATGCTGCTGGTGCTCGCCGCTTCAAGACCGGTCTGGCTGGGAGAAACGGTTCAAATAGAGAGATCAGGAAGAGATTTGATGATCGCCGTCGACCTCTCCGGCAGTATGGAAATCGCCGACATGGAACTGAATGGCCAGGCAGTGAATCGTCTGGTGGTGACCAAACACGTCCTCAACGACTTTATTGACCAACGCAAAGGGGACCGACTTGGGCTGATTCTATTTGGAACCCAGGCCTACCTGCAGGCACCTCTTACCTTTGACCTGAAAACCATTGGCACTCTCATGGATGAATCTACGATTGGCATGGCAGGCAACAAAACCGCCATTGGTGATGCCCTGGGTCTGGCAGTAAAGCATCTTCGTAAACGCCCCCAGGACAGCAGGATTCTCATACTAATGACCGATGGTGCCAACACTGCTGGAGAGATTACGCCTGTTCAGGCTGCAAAGCTGGCCGCTTCAGAAAACATTCGCATTTATACCATTGGCCTGGGAGCGGATGAAATGATTCAGCCAGGCCTCTTTGGTTCATCCATCGGCGCACGTCGAATCAACCCTTCTGAAGACCTGGACGAAAAAACCCTGAAAGAAATTGCAGAGCTCACGGGTGGACAGTATTTCCGGGCAAAAAATACCGAAGGGCTTGAAAAAATATACGACGAACTCGACAACCTGGAGCCTGTAAAGCAGAACAAAGAACGCTTCAGGCCCAGCATAGCGCTGTTTTTCTGGCCTCTGGCACTGGCCCTGATTCTCAGCCTGATTATGGCAACACTGAGAGTCTTTCCTGAAGCATCTATTAGCCAGACAGGGAGGAATCGCCAGTGAATGCGTTTATCAGTCAATTCCATTTTCTACGCCCACTGTGGTTGCTGGCCTTCATCCCGTGTCTGATTCTGCTGATCGCTCTCTGGCGTCAACAGCTGCAGTCCGGAGACTGGAAACGGGTTATCGCCCCTGAACTGTTGCAACACCTTTTGCAGGGTCGCAATAAGAAACAGAACCGACTCCCAGTCTACCTGCTTCTGGCAGGCTGGACACTGGCTGTTCTGGCACTGGCAGGCCCAACCTGGCAAAAAATCCCCACTCCTGTCAACAAGAGCCTTCAGCCCATGGTAGTCGTGGTGGATATGTCCCACAAAATGTTTGCTAAAGACGTTACACCCAATCGACTTTCCAGAGTTCGTTACAAACTGCTGGACCTGTTTAAAATGCGTAAGGACGGGCTTTCAGCTCTGGTGGCCTACGCAGGCTCAGCCCACACTGCGGCGCCCTTAACAGACGACAATCGTACTTTAGCCAATCTGGTTCCGGCGCTGAGCCCCCAGATCATGCCGGAACAGGGAGATAATGCCCTGAAGGGCCTTGAGGAGGCCGTTGAATTACTCAAGCAGGGGGCAGGAGAAGCGGGCGATATCCTCCTGATTACCGACCAGGTTCCAGATACGCAGGTCAGCGAGATACGCTCACTGCTGAAGGATAGCGGCAGCACTCTCTCAATTCTGGGCATTGGCAGCGAGGAAGGCGCTCCCATCAGCCTGCCCGAAGGCGGCTTCCTTAAAGACAAACAAGGCACCATTATTATTCCGAAGAAGGAACGTCAGCAACTGCGTCAGCTTGCACAATCGACGGGTGGCGTTTATGCCGACATGACTCTGGATGATAGTGATTTGCAAGCCGTTCTGCCAAAAGCGGGACTGAATGACAACTCAGTCAGAGTTGAGAGTCAGTTTGACCAATGGCAGGATGTCGGCTTCTGGTTAGTACTGCTGATTTTGCCTCTGGCAATGGCCGGTTTCAGAAAAGGCTGGTTAACTATCTTTCTGGTGGCAGCGATACTCCCCTCGCCCCCGGCACAAGCTTTGGAATGGCATAGTCTCTGGCAAAACAGCAACCAACAGGCTATGGAAGAACTCAACAACAAAAAGCCCGAACAGGCCGCTGAAAAATTCACCCAACCGGACTGGAAAGCTGAAGCTCTCTATCAGGCAGGTATGTACGAAGAAGCAGCCACTGAGTTTGCCCGTTCCGATACCGCTGACGGCTTTTACAATCAGGGCAATGCTCTTTCCCGAGCCGGTAAACTCGATGAAGCGGTAGCAGCCTACAACAGAGCCCTTGAGCTAAACCCTGCCATGGAAGATGCCGCCGCCAATAAAAAGCTGATTGAAGAACTGATAAAGCAGCAACAGCAACAGGGCCAGAACAACAACCAACAGCAGAATCAACAGAATCAACAGAATCAACAGAATCAGCAGAATCAGCAGAATCAGCAGAATCAGCAGAATCAGCAGAATCAGCAGAATCAGCAGAATCAGCAGAATCAGCAGAATCAGCAGAATCAGCAGAATCAGCAGAATCAGCAGAATCAGCAGAATCAGCAGAATCAGCAAAAAGATCAGAGCCAGCAGGGTCAGAGTCAACAGAACCCGCAACAAAACTCTGATAATCAACAACAAAGTTCCGACAAGGGTCAGGAAAATCAGCAACAGCAGAACTCTGGTCAACAGAATAAGGAACAAGAACAATCTTCTCAATCCCAGCCAGGCCAACAGCAACAGGAAGATCAGAAAGAACGCTCATACTCTGGTCAGCAGGATCAGGAGTCTGAACAACAGAATCCAGCTGAGAGCAAGCAACAACAAGCCAGTGCCGGAGAGCCTCAGGAACAGGGTGATCAGGCGCAGCAAGCACTGCGATATCCTGAAGAACAGCAAACCACCAGCCCGGACCAGCAAGCCATTGAAAATTGGTTAAAAACCATACCGGACGACCCCGGTGGCCTACTCAGGCGCAAATTCCTTCAACAACAGAGAGAGCAAAAAAGACAACAGGAGCAGTCATGGTGAAGTCAATTTTTTTCAAACTCAGTAAAGTACTGATCCTGCTGACAGGGTTGTTTCTCACTGCACAGGGGATGGCTGCACTGACTGCCTCTGTTGACCGGACTCATCTGGCAGAATACGAGACTCTGGAACTCACCCTCAGAACAGACAGTGATACCAGTGCTGCCCCCGATTTGTCACCCTTGGAAAATGACTTTGACATACTGGGGACCCGCCAAAGTCGTCAGGTTCGAATTATTAACGGTAAAAATGAATCCTGGCGTGACTGGATTATCACGCTGTCACCTAAAAAGTCCGGTCGTTTGCTGATACCCAGCCTGCAATTAGAAGGTATGACTTCAAAAGCTATTCGATTGGAAGTATCCAACACGCCCACTGAACAAAAAGCCGGATCAGGTGGGATCGGCCCGGTTTTCATCCGAACTGAAATCAGTAATGAAACACCTTATGTTCAGGAAGAAGTGATCCTGACCCTGAAGATTTACTATCGGGAACAGCTTTACGACGACCGTCGACTTTCACCCGTAAATATCGACGGTGCTATTGTGCAACAACTGGGGGAAACCCGGAACTATGATACGGTTATGGACGGTACCCGATACGGTGTCTTTGAACTGAACTTCTCGATTCATCCGCAAAAACCAGGTCCGATGGACATTCCGGGCCTGACTTTTTCAGCCACCATGCCAGACCGCCGGGATACTTTTGGCAGTATTTTTTCAATGAGTGGCAAGCCCGTTGCAGCCCGATCTGCTGAAATCACCCTCAATGTCCGGCCACAACCAGACAGCTTTAAAGGTCCGGTCTGGCTGCCTGCTCGAAAACTGACCCTGACCGATGGCTGGAGTGCACCTCTGGACAAGGTCAAAGTGGGCGACGCCATCACTCGAACCATTGTTGTGGAAGCTGAAGGACTCACCGGTGTTCAGTTGCCTGCCATTACTATGCCCAGACTCGAGGGCATCAACACTTACCCGGACAAGTCTGCGACCGATGACAAGGCGACAGACACGGGTGTTATTGGCAGCCGAATAGAAGCCATCGCCCTGATTCCAACCCGTCCCGGAAAAATTGAACTCCCTCCGTTGCATTATCAATGGTTTGATACCAAAACCCGGACCGAGAAAGTCGCTACCATTCCTGCCAAAACCATTACCGTGCTGCCGTCGGAAAACGGCGAAGTATTAACAACGACTCCAGACATTCCAACCCGGACTACCGAAAAGAATGAAGAAACAGTTTGTCCACCAGTGGTTGCCAATCTCACCACACAAGGACCAGGCTGGCTTTGGCCTTCTTTATCTGCCTTGTTTGGATTACTCTGGCTGATCACTTTATTGGCATTATGGCGATGCAGGTCTTCCCGAAAGCCGACGATTGAGTCTTCTGCCACCACTGAGCCTCAGGGATTCAATGAGAAAGAAGCCTGGCAAAAATTTGAAAATGCCTGCAATGCCGATGACCTGATTCAGATCCGCCGATGTTTTATTGAATGGGTTCAAGCTCTGTCTGGCAACTCAGGATTGTCGACCATGGACAGGTGTTTGAAAAAACTCAACAGTGATCCATTAGTGGCTTCGTTCAACCAGCTTGAAGCCAGTCTCTATTCAGGTCATGAACAAAAGCTCGATACAAGGGAGCTGATTATGGTGTGCACGCAACTGCGTAAAGAGCAAAAGAGCAGCGAACCAAACAATGGCCTTAACAGTCTTTATCCGGGCCAGTAATTCTGAGCTCTGAAAACTCTTGTCGGCCGGATGATTCTGGCCGAGTGAGTGAAAGAGATGAATCATTCATGCAAAGTTTATTAATTTGGACCTTGTTACCACAACAGACGGTTACCACATGGCTGCCATCACCACTGAAGCTGGCGAAAGTGATCCCAAATTCATGGAGAATGGTGGCTTTTTCAACCCATGATCCATCAGCCTTCTGGCCAAAGATTCTCGCCATGTTGCTGTAATCACTGGCGGTTACCAAATGGCAACCATCGGGGCTGAAGGTGGCTGAGATGATCGAACCTTTATGGGAAAAGTTGGCTTTTTCGACCCATACTCCATCAGCCTTCTGACCATAGATTTTCACCGAGCCATCCACACATCCCGTCACCACATGGCGACCATCGGGGCTGAAAATGGCTGAGATGACAGCGTCATCATGATTAATAGTACGCTCTAGTTCCCATGATCCGTCGTCTTTCTGACCACAGATTAGCGCAATGTCATCATCACTGGCCGTCACCAGGTAGCGGCCATTGGGGCTGAAGGCAGCTGCGTTGACATGGTCACCATGGGAAATGCTGTCTTCGTCTTCTTTTCCCCATGATCCATCGTCCTTCCGACCATAGATCTGCACCGTGTTATCGTCACTGGCTGTCAACACATGGCGACTATCAGCACTAAAGATGGCTGTGTTGACAGTGTCATCATGATCAATGGTGACTTCTGACTCCCATGATCCGTAAACGATTTTCACCCTGTTATCGAGACCGATGGTCAACAGATAACGGTTATCGGGGCTAAAGATGGCTGACGCCACCCAGCCTTCATGGCAAATGGTGACTTTTTCTTCCCATGATCCATCGTCCTTCTGGCCATAGATTTTTGCCGTTTTATCACTACTGGAGGTCATCACATAACGGCTATCGGAGCTGAAGGTGGCGGTGTTGACATAGTGATGATGGTGAATGATGGCTTCTTCTTCCCATGAGCCATTGCTCTTCTGGCCATAGATTTTCGCTTTGCCACCTTTACTGGCAGTCACCACATAGCGACTATCTGGGCTGAAGGTGGCTGAGATGACTGTACTTTTATGGGAAATGACGGCTTTTTTGTCCCATGATCCATCAGCCTTTTGACTATAAATTTTCGCCGTATTATCTCTACTGGCGGTCACAAGATGACGACTATCGGGACTGAACGTAGCTGAATGAACCTCATCATCATGAGAAATGGTGAGTTTTTCTTCCCATATTCCATTAGCCGCCTTCTGACCGTAGACTTTTGCCGTTCCATCAAGACTGGCCGTCAGCAGATAGCGGACATTGGCACTGAATTTGGCTGAGACAACATAATGACGATGAACAATGGTGGCTTTTGGCTCCAAATTAAACGTTTCACACTGAGACATCAGTCGTGCTCTGGTGAAATAGAATAGTGCAGGAAAATGATCACTCTCCCGGAGTTCTATAAGTGATTTGACTAATGCTTCATCCTTCGTGAACGGTCGTAGCCTGTTATGGAGTTGTTCTTCATCCTTTGTAGGAAGCGCTTTCTTTAGTTGATATCGGTGCTCTGGAGTAAAGCGGTGATACCAGGCCTCTGCCAGAGCATGATTGCTTTTAACAACCTTATGTAAGTAAGCAGATACCTGCTGTAAACGGGTAATATCCCGAAACTCCAGCAAGCGAATAATTTTGAGGGTTAACTCCTCGGGTAAATCCTGCAATAAGACTGTTTTCTTTATCTCGGTATCAGGTATAGCGATGGATCTACCCAAACTGGCACCCGATGGTTCTTCCCCCAATCGTGCGTGCTTGGTTGGGGGTAAGGATGAACCAACCATGTCGGATTTATTAGTTGTAGAATCCACTTCTGGTTTCTCCTAAATGACTATTTCAGGAAATTCAAAATTGATACATAACTTAGAAGTGTTTTTAAAATAAAAGTTCATAACATGTTGTTAAGCGCAAATAACAAAGTTTCTGCCTTTCAGCACATTTACAAGGGCATCCCCTTTATTTGTCACAGCAAACAATCATTCATCTGCAATTTATTAATTCGCACTTTATTACCACTACTGGTAGTCAGTACATGGTGTCCATCGGTGCTGAAGGTGGCTAATTTGATTGGATCTTCATGTGAAATGATCGCCTTTTCGACCCATAATTCATCGGTCTGCTGACCATAGATTTTTGCCGTTCCATCGTTACTGGTGGTCAGCACAAGGCAGCCATCGTCGCTGAAGGTAGCTGAGGTGACCGAAAGCTTATGGAAAATAATGGCTTTTTCGACCCAGGATCCATCAGCTTTGATACCATAGATTTTCGCCGTGCCGCCTTTATTCTTATCAAAGAGTGTGCATACGCCCTCTACACTGGCCGTCACCACATGACGGCCATCGGGGCTGAAAGAGGCTTCTGTAACCCAGTCATCATGGGGAATGGTCACTTTTTCTTCCCATGATCCATCGGCCTTCTGGCCATAGATTTTCGCCGTGTTGTCAAAACTGGCGGTTACCACATGGCGGGCATCGGGACTGAAATCGGCTGACCTGACTTGACAACCATGGGAAATGATCGCTTTTTGTTCCCATGATCCATCGCTCTTCTGGCCGAAGATTTTCGCCGTGTTATCGCTACTGGCCGTCACCACAAGGCCATCACCGGTGCTCACTGCGTTGACTGCACCACTGTGGAAAATGGTGACTTTTTCTACCCATAACCCATCGGCCACCTGGGCATGGATTTTCACCTCATCATCTTCAGTGACGGTCAGCACAAGGCGGCCATCGTCAATAAACCTGGCAAAGTTGACATCGTTATCATGAGAAATGGTGGCTTGAAGTTCCCATGATTTATCATCCTGCTGAGCGAAGATTTTCGCATCATAGTCGTCACTGGCTGTCACCACACGACGGCTATCGCGACTGAATCTGACTGTGTTGATTTTAGCTTCATGAGAAATGATAAGTTTTTCTTCCCATGAACCACCGAAACCCTGACTGCAGATTTTTACTTTGTTATCGTCACCGAATGTCAACACATGGCACCCATCGGGACTAAATATGGCTGAGTCAACCTGATCATCATGGGTTATGGTGATCGTTTCTTCCCATAATCCATTGTCCTTCTGGACATAGATTTTCGCTGTGCCATCATTGCTGGCGGTCACCACATGGCTACCCTCAGGGCTGAATCTCGCTGACTCGACTGAACCTTCATGTTCAATGATGGCTTTTTGATCCCATGATCCATCATCCTCCTGGCCAAAGATTTTTGCCGTGTTATCAAAACTGCTGGTCACCATATAGCGTCCATCGGTGCTGAATCTGGCTGAACTGACAAAGTAATCATGATCAATAACGAGTTCTGTATCTACGTTAAATATTTTGCATTGAGACATCAGTCGAGCTTTGGTGAAATAGAATAGAGCAGCAAAGTAATGCCTATCCCGGCGTTCTATGATTGCTTCGACTAACGCTTTATCCTTCGTAAACGGTCGCAGCCAATGACGAAGTTGTTCTTTATCTTCAGCAGGAAGAATTTTCTCTAGTTGATTTTGATGTGATAAAGAAAAGCGTTGATACCAGGCCTTCGCCAGAGCATGATCGCTTTTGATAACCCCGTGTAAATGAGTAGATACCTGCTGTAAACGGACAATATCCCGAAACGCCAACAAGCGAATAATTTTGATGGTTATTTCCTCGGGCAAATCCTGCAATAAAGCTGTCTTCCCGACTTCTTTGTCAGGTATGGTGATGGACCTGCCGGCACTGGCACCCGATGGTTCTCTCTCCAATGGAGTGCTCACAGGTGGCCGTAAGGGTGAATCAATTACTCCGAGGTTATTACTGGAATGCACGTCTGGCTGCTCCTGAGTTAGTCCATTTTAATTAACAGAGAAGTTGGAAAATTGATGTGACCAGTTAGAGTCGGTTTGGAAATAAAAGTTCATTACAGGGTGTTAATTGCAGTTATCGAAACTTCTGTCTTTCAGACCATGCAGAATGGTCTCTCTTTTATTTGTCACAACAAGGCAGTCAATGATGCATCTGAAGTTTATTAACAATCACGTGTTTGCTAAAGCTCGTCACCACATAGAGGCCATTAGTACTAAAGGTGGCTGATATGATCGGATCATCATGGCAAATGATGACTTTTTCGACCCATGATCCATCAAGCTCCAGACCATGGATTTTTGCCGTTCCATCTTTACAGGTGGTCAGCACATAGCGACCATCGGCACTGAAAGTGGCTGGCATGAGCCAATCTTTATGGGAAATGATGGCTTTTTCAGTCCATGATCCATCAGCCTTCCTGCTACAGATTTTCTCCGTGCCATCTTTACTGGAGGTTAACACGTGGCAGCCATCGGGGCTGAAGATGGCTGAGATGACATCGCCATCATGGAAAATAATGAGTTTTTCTTCCCATACCCCACCGCCCTTCTGGCCATAAATTTTTGCCGTGTTATCGTCACTGGCCGTCAGCACATGGAAGCCGTTGGCGCTGAAGGTGGCTGAGGTGACCCAGTGATCGTGGTAAATGGTGGCTTCTTCTTCCCATGAGCCATTGGTCTTCTGACCATAAATTTTCGCTGTACCATCTTTACTGGCGGTCACCACATGGCGACCATCGGAGACGCTGAAGGTGGCTGAGTTGACTCCCCCCTTATGGCAAATGGTGGCTTTTTGCTGCCATGATCCATCGTCCTCCTGGCCGTGGATTTTTGCCTTGTAATCATCATCGACGGTCAACACATGGCGATCATCGGGGCTAAAGATGGCTGACTTGACAAAGCGATCATGGAAAATGGTGGTTTCTTCTTGCCATGATCCATCGGTCTTCTGCCCATGGATTTTTGCCGTGCTATCGTAACTGGTGGTCACCAGATGGCGACTATCGGCGCTGAAGGCGGCTGAGATGACCGAGTCATTATGGGAAATGCTGAGTTTTTCTTTCCATGACCCATCGACTCCCTGGCCATAAACTTTTGCCTTGTTATCCCTGGTAGCGGTCACCAGATAGCAGCTATCCGGGCTGAAGGTGGCTAAGTTGATCCAGGGATCATAGGGAATGGTGGCTTTTTCTTGCCATGATCCATCATCGTCCTGACTATGAATTTTCAACGTATAATCCCAACTGACGGTCATCAGATGACAGCCGTCGGCACTGAAGGTCGCCGAGTCGACAAAATTATCATGAGAAATTTTGGCTTGTTCTACCCAGAATCCATTAGCCTTCTGACAACAGATTTTTGCCGTTTGATCGACACTGGCGGTCACCAAATAGCTGCTATCGGGGTTAAAGGCAGCTGAGTTGACATAATGACTATGGTAAACAACAACTTCTGTATCAACACTAAACGTTTTACATTGAGACATCAGTCGAGCTTTGGTGAAATAAAACAGAGCAGGAAAATAATCATAACTTCGGTGTTCTATTGTTGATTCGACTAACGCTTCATCCTTCGTAAAAGGTAGCAGCCAATTACGGAGCTGTTCTTTATCCTCTATAGGTAGAATTTTCTTTAGTTGATATTGATGCAGTGAAGAAAACCGGCGATACCATGCCTTTTCCAGTACAGGATCGTTTTTAATGGCAGTGTATGTGTGAGTAGATACCTGTTGTAAACTGACGATATCCCGAAACTCCAGCAAACGCGCAATTTTGACGATTATTTCCTCGGGCAAATCGTGCAATGAAATTGTTTTCTTTATTTCTTTGTCAGGTACAGTGACGGACCTGCCTGCACTGACACCCGATGGTTCTTCTCCCAATGAAGTGCTCACAGTTGGTAGCGAAGGTGAACCGGCTATGTCGGAATGATTAACGTCAGAAAACATATCTGGTTTCTCTTAAGTTTTTAACCCCGATTAAATCATTCCCCCGTAGCCTGTCAATTCGCACCTTGTTATCACTACAGAGGGTCATCACGTGGTGGCCATCGTCGCTAAAGGTGGCCGATCTAATCGAATGATTATGGGAAATGATGACTTTTTCGACCCAGGACATATCAGTCTCCTGACCATAAATTTTTGCCGTTCCATCTTCACCGGTGGTCAACACATGGCGGCCGTCAGCGCTGAAGGTGGCCGAGGTGACCGAAGCTTTATGGAAAATGATGGCTTTCTCAACCCATGAACCGTCAGACTTCCTGCCAGAGATTTTCGCTGTGCCATCTTCACTGGCGGTCACAACATGACGACCATCGGCACTGAAGAGGGCTGAGACGACATCGCTACCATGGGAAAGGGTGGTTTTATGTTCCAATGATTCATCGGCCTCCAGACAATAGATTTTCACCTTGCCATCTCTACTGACCGTCAGCAGATGATCGCCAGCGGGGCTGAAGGTGGCTGAGTTGACTTCGTCATCGTGGGAAATGATGGTTTCTTTCCAAGAGCCGTCGGCCTTTTCATCACAGATTTTCGCTGTATTATCTTCACTGGCCGTCAACAAATGGCGGCCATCGGCGCTGAAGGTGGCTGAGTTGATAAAGTAATTATGGAAAAAAGTAACTTTTTCTTGCCATGATCCATCGGCCATCTGGTCATAGATTTTCACCTTGCTGTCGCAACTGACGATCACCAGACGGCCTTCATCGGCGCTAAAAGTGGCTAAACGGATCCAGTAATCATGAAAAATAGTCATTTTTTCTTTCCATGCTCCATTGTCTCCCTGGCAAAAAATTTTCGCCGTGTGATCGTAACTGACGGTCATCATAAAACGGCTACCGGGGCTAAAAATGGCAAACCTGACGAAATCATCATGGGAAATGGTGAGTTTTTCTTCCCAGGATCCATCAGCCATCTGGCTAATAATTTTTGCCTTAAAGTCGTCACTGGCGGTTACCACATGGAGACCATCAAAGCTAAAGGTGGCTGATGCGATCAAACCATCATGGGTAATGGTGAGTTTATGTTTCCATAACCCATCGACTCCCTGACCATAGATTTTTGACGTGTTATCCCAACTGAAAGTCAAGGCGTGGCGGCTATCGGGGCTGAAAGTGGCCGCTTCAACCCAATGATTATGAGGAATGGTCACTTTTTCTTCCCATAATCCATTGGCCTTCTGGCTAAAGATTTTTGCCGTTTTGTCATAACTGGCGGTCACGACATGACGACTATCGGCGCTGAAATTAGCTGATTTCACAAAGTCATCATGGTCTATGATGACTTCAGTATCTACATCAAACGTTTTGCATTGAGACATCAGTCGAGCTTTGGTGAAATAAAACAGAGCAGGAAAATAATCATAACTTCGGTGTTCTAATATTGATTCGACTAACGTTTCATCCTTCGTAAACGGTCGCAACCAATTTCGGAGCTGTTCTTTATCCTCTATAGGTAGAATTTTCTTTAGTTGATATTGGTGCAGTGAAGAAAACCGGCGATACCATGCCTTTTCCAGTACAGGATCGTTTTTAATGGCAGTGTGTGTGTGAGTAGATACCTGTTGTAAACTGACGATATCCTGAAATTCCAGCAAGCGCGCAATTTTGATGATTATTTCCCCGGGTAAATCGTGCAATGAAGTTGATTTCTTTATTTCTTTGTCAGGCACAGTGACGGACCTGCCTGCACTGACGCCTGAGGGTTCTTCCCCCAATGAAGTGCTCACAGATGGAAGTGAAGGTGAAGCGGCTATGTCGGAATGATTAACTTCAGAATACATCTCTGGTTTCTCTTAAGTCTTCACCCTGCCCCTGATGAGCAAAGATATTCAAAATTGATGAAGTCAATTAGAGTCGGCTTTGAAATAAAAGTTCATAATAGGTTGTTAATTGCTACTAAAAAAAACTTCTGCCTTTCGTATATTCAGAATGGTGTCCCTTTATTGATCTCAGCAAACAATCAGTTCTTCATCGATAGTTTATAAATTCTCAAATTGTCAAAGAGAAAAGGTGAAACCAAATGGTAGCCATCGGCACTGAGGACAGTTTCGGCCATACCTCTATGGGTAACAACGGCTTTTTCTATCCATGACCCATTAGCCCACTGACCATAAATTTTTGCCGTTCCATCCATACTGGTGGTAATCACAAGGCAGCCATCGACACTAAAGGTGGCTGTTTTGAGTGAAGCTTCATGGGAAATGATGGCCTTTTCGACCCAGGATCCGTCAGTCTTCAGACCATAGATTTTCGCTGTGCCATCTTTACTGGCCGTCACCAGATGGCAGCCATCGGGGCTGAAGTTGGCTGAGAGGACACGGCGACCATGGTTAATAGTGCACTTTTCTTCCCATGAACCATCACTCTTCTGGCCATAGATTTTTGCCGTATGATCTTTGCTTGCGGTCAAAACATGGCGGCCATCGGGGCTAAAGTTGGCTGAGAGGATATGGCGACCATGGTTAATAGTGCACTTTTCTTCCCATGAGCCGTCGCTCTTCTGTCCATAGATTTTTGCCGTATGATCCTTACTTGCGGTCACCACATGGTGGCCATCGTCACTGAATATGGCTGACTTGACCCTGTGATCATGGGAAATGATGGTTTCTTCTTCCCATGAGCCATCAGCCTTTTGACCATAAATTATCGCTGTGCCATCGTCACTGGCAGTCACCAGATGACGGCCATCGGCACTGAAGTTGACTGTGTTGATCCACAGGCTATGGAAAATGGTGAATTTTTCTTCCCATGATCCATCGACTCCCCGACCATAAATTTTTGCTGTGTAATCGTCGTAACTGGTGGTCACCAGATGGCTACTATCGGCACTGAAGATGGCTAAGTCAAAGCAATTATCATGGGAAATAGTGAGTTTTTCTTCCCATGATCCATCATCTCCCTGAACACAGATTTTCACCGTTTGGTCCTTACTGGCAGTCACAAAATGGCGACTATCGGCGCTGAAGTTGGCTGAGTTGAGCCAATCACCATGGGAAATAGTGAGTTTCTTTTCCCATGACCCATCGTCGACCTGACCATAGATTTTTGCCGTTTTATCGAAACTGACGGTCATTGCGTAGCGATCATCAGCGCTGAAGATGGCTGACACGATCTCATCTCTATGGGGAATAATGGCTTTTCTATCCCATGATCCATTGTTATGGTAAATTCTGGCCTTTCCGTCTGCGCACCTCGTTATCAGGTGGCTGCCATCGGCGCTGAAGGTGGCTGAGAACACACCACCCCAAAAACCAGAATGGTTAAGGATCACTTTTGTATCTACATTAAACATCTTGCATTGAGACATCAGTCGAGCTTTGGTGAAATAAAACAGAGCAGGAAAATAATCATAACTTCGGTGTTCTAATATTGATTCGACTAACGTTTCATCCTTCGTAAACGGTCGCAGCCAACTACGGAGCTGTTCTTTATCCTCTACAGGTAGAATTTTCTTTAGTTGATATTGGTGCAGTGAAGAAAACCGGCGAAACCATGCCTTTTCCAGTACAGGATCGTTTTTAATGGCAGTGTATGTGTGAGTAGATACCTGTTGTAAACAGACGATATCCCGAAATTTCAGCAAACGCGCAATTTTGATAATTATTTCTTCGGGCAAATCGGGCAATGAAGTTGTTTTTTTTATTTCTTTGTCAGGCACAGTGACGGACCTGCCTGCACTGACACCTGATGATTTTTCCCCCAATGAAGTGCTCACAGGTGGAAGTGAAGGCGAACCGGCTATGTCGGAATTATTAAGGTCAGAATACATATCTGGTTTCTCCTAAGTTTTCACCCTCCCCCTGATGAGGCTGTCGCAAAACTCTGGTTCCCATGCTTTTAGGCCCTGTGGGTCCCTGCGTGGGAACCCATACTTATCTCGAGCTGCAGAGTCCGCTTTTCAGGGGAGGTATGCATTCCCGCGCAGAGAGGGTGTCGCAAAACTCTCTCCGGCGCGGGAACGCGCTGACTCCCGTTATTGCCGGCTTCATTCTCGTCATTCCCGGCTTCATTCTCGTCATTCCCGGCTTCATTCTCGTCATTCCCGGCTTCATTCTCGTCATTCCCGCGAAGGCGGGAATCCACACTGACTCTCCACCAGAACCATACTGCCCGGTGTCCCCCTGGCCTTGTCATCCCCGAGAAAGCAGAGATCCACCGTTGGCGCTGGATTCCCGCCTTCGCGGGAATGACGACTTCAGAGCGTGAGAACGAGCTGTTGAAGTTTTGCGACACCCTCTGATGAGCAAAGATATTCAATATTGATAAAGTGAGTTTGACTCGGATTTGAAATAAAAGTTCATACTATGTTATTGAATGCCAGCAAAGAAATTTCTGCCTTTCAGCACATGCGCAATGGTGTTCCTTTTATTGACCACAGCAAACAATCAATGATTCATCGATAGCTTATAAATTCTATATTTGTCATGGCGAAAGCGCGAAACCAAATGATGGCCATTGGCACTGAGGGCAGTTGATGTGGGAAAACATGTCTGCTCAACAAAGGCTTTTTTTACCCATAATCCGTTAATATCCTGACCATAAATGTTTGCCGTTCTATCTGTACTGCTGGTCACCACAAGGCGACCATCGGCGCTAAAGGTGGCCGACAAGACAATATCCAGATGGGAAATGATGGTTTTTTCAACCCAGGATCCGTCAGTCTTCAGACCATAGATTTTCGCCGTGCGATCGTCACTGGCCGTCACCAAGTGGCGGCTATCGGGGCTGAAGGTGGCTACGTGGATAGAGTCACGATGGGAAATAGTGCGTTTTTCCTCCCATGATCCGTCGTCCGTCTTACTATAGATTTTCGCTCTGGTGAAACTTGCCGTCACTACATGGCGGTCATTGGGGCTGAAAGCGGCTAAGTTGACACAGCAATTAAGAGATATGATGGCTTCTTCTCCCCATAACCCATCGTCCTTCAGACCACAGATTTTCGCAGTGTTATCTTTACTGGCCGTCACCACACGGCGGCCATCGGCACTAAAGGTGGCTGAGTTGACACAGTCATCATGGGAAATGATGGTTTCTTCTTCCCATGAGCCATCGGTCTTTTGACCATAGATTTTCACTGTGCCATCCTCAGAGGCTGTCACCACACGGCGACTTTCAGCACTGAAGGTGATTGAGTTGATCCGTTGGTCATGAAAAATGGTGATTTTTTTTACCCACAATCCACCAACTTCCTGACCATAAATTCTGGCCGTGTTATCGTCACTGGCGGTCACCAAATGGCGACCATCGACGCTGAGGGCAGCAAAGTTGACCCAATCATCATGGTAAGTGGTAAGTTTTTCTTCCCATGACCCATTGTCTCCCTGAACACAGATTTTCGCCGTTGCATCGTCACTGGCCGTCACCAGGTAGCTGCTATCGGCGCTGAAGGTGGCTGAGTTGATCCAATCATCATGGGAAATAGTGAGTTTCTCCACCCAAGTCCCATCGACTTGACCATAGATTTTTGCCGTAAAATCCCAACTGAAGGTCATCACATGGCGACCATCGGGGCTGAAGATGGCAGATCTGACACCACTTTGATGGGAAATGATGCCTTTTTTTTCCCATGATCCATTGGCACTCTGGCCATAGATAAGCGCAGTTGCGTCCTCACTGGCCGTCACCAGGTGGCTGCCATCGGGGCTGAAGGTGGCTGGTTTCACCTGGTCACTATGAGCAATAACGGCCTCTGTATCGACATTATACTTTTCGTATTGAGACATCAGTCGGGCTTTGGCGAAATGGAAAAGGGCAGGAAAATAAACGGCCTTTCGGTGTTTTATGAGTGATTCAACTAATGCTTGATCTCTCGTAAACGGTCGCAGCCAATTTCGGAGCTGTTCTTTATCCTCTACAGGAAGGCTTTTTTGCAATTGATATTGATGTGATAAAGAAAACCGGCGATACCATGTCCTTTCCAGAACATGTTCGTTTTTAATAAACCTGTTTAAGTGAGTAGATACCCGCTGCAAACTGACAATATCCCGAAGCTCCAGAAAACGAAAAATTTTGAGGGTTACTTCCTCGGGAAAATCGTGTAATAAAGCGGTTTTCTCTATTTCTTTTTCAGGCACAGCAACGGACCTGCCCGCACTGACTCCCGACGGTTCTTTCGCCAATGAAGTGCTTACAGCTGGTATCGAAGGGGAACCTGCTATGTCGGAATAATTAACATCAGAATACATCTGGTTTCTCTTGGTTGATTATTCCCACCGATTAGCAAGGAATTTCAATTTTGATGAAGTCAGTTAGAGTCGGCTTTGAAATAAAAGTTCATAATAGGTTGTTAAGAACCACTAAAGAAATTTCTGCCTTTCAGCACATACGCAATGGTGTCCCTTTTATTGATCACAGCAAACAATCAATGCTTCATCGATAGCTTATAAATCGTCAAAACGTTATGGGAAAAGGGCGAAACCAGATGGTGACCATTGGCGCTGAGGGCAGTTAAATTGGGCAACCCTATTTGGTCAACAACGGCTTTTTCTACCCATAATCCATTAATATCCTGACCATAAATTTTTACCGTTCTGTCTGTACTGGTAGTCACCACAAGGCGGCCATCGGCACTAAAGGTGGCTGATATGACAATACCCAGATGGGAAATGATGGTCTTTTCTACCCAGGTTCCGTCAGTCTTCAGACCATAGATTTTTGCCATGCGATCGTCACTGGCCGTCACCAAATGGCGGCTATCGGGGCTGAAGGTGGCTGAGCGTATAGAGTCACGATGGGAAATAGTGCGTTTTTCTTCCCATGACCCGTCGTCCTTCTTAATACAGATTTTCGCTCTAGTGTAACTTGCCGTCACTACATAGCGGTCATTGGGGCTGAAGGCGGCTAAGTTGACATAGGAATTGTGAGATATGATCGCTTCTTCTCCCCATGACCCATCGTCCTTCAGACCACAGATTTTCGCTGTGTCATCTTTACTGGCCGTCACCACATGGCGGCCATCGGTACTAAAGGTGGCTGAATTGACACAGTCATCATGGGAAATGATGGTTTCTTCTTCCCATGAGCCATCGGTCTTTTGACCATAGATTTTCACTGTGCCATCCTCAGAGGCTGTCACCACACGGCGACTTTCAGCACTGAAGGTGATTGAGTTGATCCGTTGGTCATGAAAAATGGTCATTTTTTTTACCCATGATCCATCGACTTCCTTACCATAGATTCTTGCCGTGTTATCGTGACTGGTGGTCACCAAATGACGGCCATCGGCGCTGAAGGCAGCCAATTTGACCCTATCATCATGGGAAATGGTGAGCTTTTCTTCCCATGTGCCATCGTCTCCCTGAACGCAGATTTTCGCCGATTCATCATTACTGGCGGTCACCAGATGGCTGCTATCGGCGCTGAAGGTGGCTGAGTTGAGCCAATGATCATGGGAAATAGTGAGTTTCTCCACCCAGGTCCCATCGACTTGACCATAGATTTTTGCCGTAAAATCCCAACTGCAGGTCATCACATGGCGACCATCGGGGCTGAAGATGGCAGATCTGACGCCCTCTTGATGGAAAATGATGCCTTTTTTTTCCCATGATCCATTGGCACTCTGGCCATAGATAAGCGCAGTTGCATCGCTACTGGCCGTCACCAGGTGGCTACCATCTGTGCTGAAGGTGGCTGATTTCACCCAGTTATTATGAGCAATAACGGCTTCTGTATCGACATTATACTTTTCGTATTGAGACATCAGTCGGGCTTTGGCGAAATGGAAAAGGGCAGGAAAATAAACGGCCTCTCGGTGTGTTATGAGTGATTCAACTAACGCTTGATCTCTCGTAAACGGTTGCAGCCAATTTCGAAGGTGTTCTTTATCCTCTACAGGAAGGCTTTTTTGCAATTGATATTGGTGTGGTAAAGAAAACCGGCGATACCATGTCCTTTCCAGAACATGTTCGTTTTTAATAAACCTGTTTAAGTGAGTAGATACCTGTTGCAAACTGACAATATCCCGAAGTTCCAAAAAGCGAAAAATTTTGAGGGCTAATTCCTCGGGCAAATCGTGTAATAAAACTGTTTTCTCTATTTCTTTGTCAACAACAGCGACGGACCTGCCTGCACCGACAGCCGATGGTTCTTGCGCCAATGAAGTGCTTACAGCTGGTAGCGAAGGTGAACCGGCTATGTCGGAATGATTAACGTCAGAATACATATCTGGTTTCTCTTAAGTCTTCCCCCCCCCGATGAGCAAAGACATTCAAAATGAATGAAGTCTGTTAAGTACTCAACCATACGGAATCGAATATTTCTGGCTTATTGGGCAGGTGCTCTGCAAGGCGCAACGACGGGAACATAGCAAGCTATGTGACCAGAGTTGCAACGCATCACGACTGCATGGATGCAGGAGCTCGAGCAACGCAGGAGCAGTTGCCGCGAGTGCCTGAACAATAAGTCAGAAAATATGATTTCGTATGGTTGAGTACTTAGAGTCGGCTTTGAAATAAAAGTTCATAATAGGTTGTAAAGTGCCACTAAAGAAATTTCTGCCTTTCAGCACATGCGCAATGGCGTTCCTTTTATTGATCACAGCAAACAATCAATGCTTCATCGATAGCTTATAAATCATCAAAATGTTATGGAGAGAGGGCAAAACCAAATGGTGGCCATTGCCACTGAGGGCGGTTGATTTGGCCAAACTTCTATGGGCAACAACGGCTTTTTCTACCCATAATCCATTAATATACTGACCATAAATTTTTGCCGTACGATCCCAACTGGCGGTCATCAAAAGCTGGCCATCGGCGCTAAAAATGGCTGATGTGACAACACCCAGATGGGAAATGATGGTCTTTTCGACCCAGGATCCGTCAGTCTTCAGACCATAGATTTTCGCCATGCCATCGTCACTGGCCGTCACCAAATGGCGGCTATCGGGGCTGAAGGTGGCTGAGCTGACGTAGTCATCATGGGAAATAGTGCGTTTTTCTTCCCATGATCCGTCGTCTTTCTTACTGTTGATTTTCGCCGTGTAATCGTAACTTGTCGTCACCACATGGCTGCCATTGGGGCTTAAGGCAGCTGAGCTGATATAGCTCCTATGGGAAATGACAGCTTCTTCTCCCCATGATCCATCGTCCTTCAGACCGTAGATTTTCGCTGTGTTATCTTCACTGGCCGTTACCAAATGGCGGCCATCGGCACTAAAGGCAGCTGAGTTGACCTTATGATCATGAGAAATGACGGTTTCCTCTTCCCATGAACCATCGGTCTTTTGACCATAGATTTTCACTGTGCCATCGTTGGAGGCTGTCACCACACGGCGACTATTGGCACTGAAGGTGACTGAGTTGATCCGTTGGTGATGAAAAATGGTGATTTTTTTTACCCATGATCCATCGACTTCCTGACCATAGATTCTTGCTGTGTTATTGACACTGGCGGTCACCAAATGGCTGGCATCGGCGCTGAAGGCGGCAAAGTGGACCCGGGCATCATGGACAATGGTGAGTTTTTCTTCCCATGACCCATCGTCTCCCTGAACACAGATTTTCGCCGTGTTATCCTTACTGGCGGTCACCAGTTGGCGGCCATCAACACTAAAGAGGGCTGATTTGACAACATCGTCATGGGAAATGACGCCTTTTTTTTCCCATGTTCCATCAGTCCTCTGGCCATAGATTATCGCCGTTGCGTCGTCACTGGCCGTCACCAGGTGCCTACCATCGGCGCTGAAGGTGGCTGAGTTCACCTTATCGTCATGAGCAATAACGGCCTCTATATCGACATTATACGTTTCGTATTGAGACATCAGTCGGGCTTTGGCGAAATGGAAAAGGGCAGGAAAATAAACGGCCTCTCGGTGTGTTATGAGTGATTCAACTAACGCCTGATCTCTCGTAAACGGTCGCAGCCAATTTCGAAGATGTTCTTTATCCTCTACAGGAAGGCTTTTTTTCAATTGATATTGATGTGATAAAGAAAACCGGCCATACCATGTCCTTTCCAGAACATGTTCGTTTTTAATAAACCTGTTTAAGTGAGTAGATACCTGTTGCAAACTGACAATATCCCGAAGTTCCAAAAAGCGAAAAATTTTGAGGGTTAATTCCTCGGGCAAATCGTGTAATAAAACTGTTTTCTCTATTTCTTTGTCAACAACAGCGACGGACCTGCCCGCACCGACAGCCGATGGTTCTTGCGCCAATGAAGTGCTTACAGCTGGTAGCGAAGGTGAACCGGCTATGTCGGAATGATTAATGTCAGAATACATATCTGGTATCTCTTAAGCCTTCACCCCCCGATGAGTAAAGGCATTCAAAATTGATGAAGTCTGTTAAGTACTCAACCATACGGAATCGAATATTTCTGGCTTATTGGGCAGGTGCTCTGCAAGGCGCAACGACGGGAACATAGCAAGCTATGTGACCAGAGTTGCAACGCAGCACGACTGCATGGATGCAGGAGCTAGAGCAACGCAGGAGCAGTTGCCGCGAGTGCCTGAACAATGAGTCAGAAAATATGATTTCGTATGGTTGAGTACTTAGAGTCAGCTTTGAAATAAGAGTTCATAATAGGTTGTAAAGTGCCACTAAAGAAATTTCTGCTTTTCAGCACACCCGCAATGGCGTCCCTTTATTGATCACAGCAAACAATCAATCCTTCATCGATAGCTTATAAATCGTCAAAATATTATCGGGAAAAGGCGAAACCAGATGGTGGCCATTGGCGCTGAGGGCAGTTGATTCAGCCGTACCTTCATGGGTAACAACGGCTTTTTCTACCCATAATCCATTGGTCATCTGGCCATAAATTTTTGCCGTTCCATCTTTACTGGTGGTCACCACCAGGCGACCATCGGCGCTGAAGATGGCTGTTTTGAGTGAAGCCTCATGGGAAATGATGGCATTCTCTACCCAGGATCCGTCAGCCTTCAGACCATAGATTTTCGCTTTGCCATCAAAACCGGCGGTCACCAGGTGACGGTCATCGGGGCTGAAGGTGGCTGAGATGACACGGTGACCGTGGTAAATGGTGCGTTTTTCTTCCCATGATCCGTCGTCCTTCTTACCATAGATTTTCGCCGTGTCATCATAACTTGTCGTCACCACATGGCTGCCATTGGGGCTGAATACGGCTGAATCGACATTGCGATTATGGGAAATGATGGCTTCTTCTCCCCATGATCCATCGTCCTTCAGACTACAGATTTTCGCCGTTTTATCGATACTGGCCGTAACCAAATGGCGGCTATCGGCACTGAAGTTAGCTGAGTTGACATGGTAATCATGGGAAATAATGGTTTCTTCTTCCCATGAGCCATCGTTCTTTTGACCATAGATTTTCGCTGTGCCATCGGAAGAGGTCGACGCCACACGGCGGCCATCAGCGCTGAAGGTGACTGATTGGATCAGTCGGTCATGGGAAATGGTGATTTTTTTTACCCATGATCCATCAACTTCCTGACCATAGATTCTTGCTGTGTGATCGTAGCTGGCGGTCACCAAATGACGACTATCGGCACTGAAGACGGCAAATTCGACCCAGCCATCATGGAAAATGGTGAGTTTTTCTTCCCATGACCCATCGTCTCCCTGAGCACAGATTTTCGCCGTGTTATCCGTACTGGCGGTCACCAGATAGCGGCTATCGGCACTGAAGGTGACTGAGAAGAAACTGCCATCATGGAAAATGCTCAGTTTCTCTGCCCATGATCCATCGACCTGACCATAGATTTTTGCCGTTCCAACGACACTTTCAGTCACCACATGGCGGCCATCGGCACTAAAGAGGGCTGATACGATATCGCGGTTATGGGAAATGATGGTTTCTTCTTCCCATGATCCATTGGCCTTCTGGCCGTAGATTATCGCCGTTGCATCGTCACTGGCCGTCACCAGGTGGCTACCATCAGCGCTGAAGGTGGCTGAGTTCACCTTGTCTTGATGAACAATAACGGCTTCTGCATCGACATTATACTTTTCACATTGAGACATAAGTCGGGCTTTGGCGAAATGAAAGAGAGCAGGAAAATAAACGGCCTTTCGGTGTTTTATGAGTGATTCGACTAACGCTTGATCCTTCGTAAACGGTCGCAGCCAATTTTGGAGCTGTTCTTTATCCTCTACAGGAAGGCTTTTCTTCAATTGATATTGGTGAGGTAAAGAAAACCGGCGATACCATGTCTTTTCCAGAACATATTCGTTTTTAATAAACCTGTTTAAGTGTGCAGAGACCTGTTGCAAACTGATGATATCGCGAAGCTCCAAAAAGCGAAAAATTTTTAGGGTTAATTCCTCGGGCAAATCGTGTAATAAAGGGGTTTTCTCTATTTCTTTTTCAGTCACAGCGACGGATCTGCCCGCACTGACACCCGATGGTTCTTCCTCCGATGAAATGCTCACAGGTGGTAGCGAAGGTGAACCGGCTATGTCGGAATGATTAACGTCAGAATACATATCTGTTTTCTCTTAAGTCTTCACCTCTCCGATGAGCAAAGACATTCAAAATTGATGAAGTCAGTTAATACCAATCGAACTTTCTAACTCCCTATTGCGCTGAAGATTTGAGCCTTAATCCTGCGTTGCCGATCGTCGCCATAGCTAAGGCTATGACTCCTCACGCCGCCTTGTCTTAGTGCTCAAATCTCCATGCTCATCACGGGAGTTAGAAAGCACGATTGGTATAAGTACCTGGCCAGTTGGTTTCGCATATTCTGGCGAGTGGATTTTTTCATCCTTCAAGGCGCAACGACGGGCGCGTAGCGATAGCTACGCAACCAGAATTGGAACGCAGAAGGATGGAAAAAGCCGCCGTCCAGAATATGCGAAACCAACTCGTTAGGTACTTAGAGTCGGCTTTGAAATAAAAGTTCACAGTATGTTGTTAGATGCCACTAAAAGAAATTTCTGCCTTTCAGCACATGCGCAATGGCATCCCTTTTATAGATCACAGCAAACAATCAATGATTCATCGATAGCTTATAAATTCTCAATTTATTATGGCGAAAGGGCGAAACCAGATGGTGGCCATTGGCGCTGAGGGCAGTTGATTCAGCCGTACCTTCATGGGTAACAACGGCTTTTTCTACCCATAATCCATTGGTCATCTGGCCATAAATTTTTGCCGTCCCATCTTTACTGGTGGTCACCACCAGGCGACCATCGGCACTGAAGATGGCTGTTTTGAGTGAAGCCTCATGGGAAATGATGGCATTCTCTACCCAGGATCCGTCAGCCTTCAGACCATAGATTTTCGCTTTGCCATCAAAACCGGCGGTCACCAGGTGACGGTCATCGGGGCTGAAGGTGGCTGAGATGACACCGTGACCGTGGTAAATGGTGCGCTTTTCTTCCCATGATCCGTCGTCCTTCTTACCATAGATTTTCGCCGTGTCATCATAACTTGTTGTCACCACATGGCTGCCATTGGGGCTGAATACGGCTGAATCGACATTGCGATTATGGGAAATGCTGGCTTCTTCTCCCCATGATCCATCGTCCTTCAGACCATAGATTTTCGCCGTGTTATCCTCACTGGCCGTTACCAAATGGCGACTATCAGCACCAAAGGTAGCTGAGTTGACCCTGTCATCATGGGAAATGATGATTTCTTCTTCCCATGAGCCATCGTTCTTTTGACCATAGATTTTCGCTGTGCCATCGGTAGAGGTCGTCACCACACGGCGACCATCAGCGCTGAAGGTGACTGATTGGATCAGTCGGTCATGGGAAATGGTGATTTTTTTTACCCATGATCCATCAACTTCCTGACCATAGATTCTTGCTGTGTGATCGTAGCTGGCGGTCACCAAATGACGACTATCGGCACTGAAGATGGCAAATTCGACCCAGCCATCATGGAAAATGGTGAGTTTTTCTTCCCATGACCCATCGTCTCCCTGAGCACAGATTTTCGCCGTGTTATCCGAACTGGCGGTCACCAGATGGCGGTTATCGGCACTGAAGGTGACTGAGGAGAAACTGCCATCATGGAAAATGCTCAGTTTCTCTGCCCATGATCCCTCGACCTGACCATGGATTTTTGCCGTTCCAACGACACTTTCGGTCACCACATGGCGGCCATCGGCACTAAAGAGGGCTGATACGATATCGCGGTTATGGGAAATGATGGTTTCTTCTTCCCATGAACCATTGGCCCTCTGGCCGTAGATTATCGCCGTTGCATCGTCACTGGCCGTCACCAGGTGGCTACCATCAGCGCTGAAGGTCGCTGTGTTCACCTTGTCTTGATGAACAATAACGGCTTCTGCATCGACATTATACTTTTCGCATTGAGACATAAGTCGGGCTTTGGCGAAATGAAAGAGAGCAGGAAAATAAACGGCCTTTCGCTGTTTTATGAGTGATTCGACTAACGCTTGATCCTTCGTAAACGGTAGCAGCCAATTTCGGAGCTGTTCTTTATCCTCTACAGGAAGGCTTTTCTTCAATTGATATTGGTGAGGTAAAGAAAACCGGCGATACCATGTCTTTTCCAGAACATGTTCGTTTTTAATAAACCTGTTTAAGTGTGTAGACACCTGTTGCAAACTGACAATATCCCGAAGCTTCAAAAAGCGAAAAATTTTGAGGGTTAATTCCTCGGGCAAATCGTGCAATAAAGCGGTTTTCTCTATTTCTTTTTCAGGCACAGCGACGGATATGCCCGCACTGACACCCGATGGTTCTTCCTCCAATGAAATGCTCACAGGTGGTAGCGAAGGTGAACCGGCTATGTCGGAATGATTAACGTCAGAATACATATCTGTTTTCTCTTAAGTCTTCACCTCTCCGATGAGCAAAGACATTCAAAATTGATGAAGTCAGTTAGAGTCGGCTTTGAAATAAAAATTCACAGTATGTTGTTAGATGCCACTAAAAGAAATTTCTGCCTTTCAGCACATGCGCAATGGCATCCCTTTTATAGATCACAGCAAACAATCAATGATTCATCGATAGCTTATAAATTCTCAATTTATTATGGCGAAAGGGCGAAACCATATGATGGCCATTGGCACTGAGGGCAGTTGATTTGGCCAAACCTCTATGGGCAACAACGGCTTTTTCTACCCATAATCCATCGGTCATCTGGCCATAAATTTTTGCCGTTTCATCTGTACTGGTGGTCACCACATGGCGGCCATCGGCGCCAAAGGTGGCTGAAATGACAACATCCAGATGAAAAATAATGGCCTTTTCAACCCAGGATCCGTCAGTCTTCAGACCATAGATTCTCGCCATGCCATCGTGACTGGCGGTCACCAAATGGCGGCTATCGGGGCTGAAGGTGGCTGAGCGGACATAGTGATCATGGGAAATAGTGCGTTTTTCTTCCCATGATTCGTCATCCTTCTTACTAAAGATTTTCGCCGTTTTATCGAAACTTGTCGTCACCACATGGCTGCCATTGGGGCTGAAAGCGGCTGAGTTGACATAGCTATTATGGGAAATGATGGCTTCCTCTCCCCATGATCCATCGTCCTTCAGACCAAAGATTTTCGCCGTGTTATCCACACAGGCCATAACCAAATGGCGTTCATCGGCACTGAAGTTAGCTGAGTTGACAAGGCAATCATGGGAAATGATGGTTTCTTCTTCCCATAAGCCATCGTCCTTTTGACCATGGATTTTCGCTTTGCCATCGTCAGAGGCTGTCACCAAACGGTGACTATCGACGCTGAAGGTGGCTGATTGGATCAGTCGGTCATGGGAAATGGTGATTTTTTTTACCCACGATCCATCAGCTTCCTGACCATAGATTCCTGCTGTGTTATCGTGACTGGCGATCACCAAATGACGACTATCGGCGCTGAAGGTGACAAAGTGGACCCGGGTATCATGGGAAATGGTGAGTCTTTCTTCCCATGCCCAATCGTCTCCCTGAACACAGATTTTCGCCGTGTTATCCTCACTGACGGTCACCAAATGACGGCCATCGGCACTGAAGGTGACTGAGGAGAAACTGCCATCATGGAAAATGCCAAGTTTCTCTGTCCATGTCCCATCGATTTGACTATGGATTTTTGCCGCACAATCCCAACTGACGGTTATCACATGGCGGCCATCGGCACTGAAGATGGCAAATCCGACACCGTCTTGATGATAAATGACGCCTTTTTTTGCCCATGATCCATTGGCCCTCTGACCATAGATTTTCGCCGTTGCATCGTTACTGGCCGTCACCAGTTGGCTACCATCGGCGCTGAAGGTGGCTGAATTCACCCTGTCTTTATGAGCAATGACGGCCTCTGTATCGACATTATACTTTTCGCATTGAGACATCAGTCGGGCTTTGGTGAAATGGAAAAGGGCAGGAAAGTAAACAGCCTCTCGGTGTGTTATAAGTGATTCGACTAACGCTTGATCTCTCGTAAACGGTCGCAGCCAATTTCGGAGCAGTTCTTTATTCTCTAAAGGAAGGCTTTTTTTCAATTGATATTGGTGTGATAAAGAAAACCGGCGATACCATGTCTTTTCCAGAACATGTTCGTTTTTAATAAACCTGTTTAAGTGTGTAGATACCTGTTGCAAACTGACAATATCCCGAAGTTCCAAAAAGCGAAAAATTTTGAGGGTTAATTCCTCGGGCAAATCGTGTAATAAAGCTGTTTTCTCTGTTTCTTTTTCAGGCACAGTGACGGACCTGCCCGCATTGACACCCGGTGGTTCTTTCCCTGGTGAAGTGCTTACAGGTGATAGCGAAGGTGTACCGGCCATGTCGGAATGATTAACGTCAGAATACATATCTGTTTTCTCTTAAGTTTTCACACTTCCCGGTTAGTAAAGACATTCAAAATTGATGAAAACGATTAGAGTCGGCTTTGAAATAAAAGTTCATAATAGGTTGTTAATTACCACCAAAGAAATTTCTGCCTTTCAGCACATGCGCAATGGTGTCCCTTTTATTGATCACAGCAAACAATCAATGATTCATCGATAGCTTATAAATTCTCAATTCGCCAAGGTGAAAGGGCGAAGCCAAATGGTGGCCATTGGTACTGAGGGCAGTTGATTTGACAGAACCTAAATAGGTAACAACGGCTTTTTCTACCCATGAACCATTAGCCCAATGACCATAAATTTTTGCCGTTCCATCCAGACTGGTGGTCAAAACAAGGCCGCCATCAGCACTGAAAGTAGCTGTTTTGAGTGAACCTACATGGGAAATAACGGCCTTTTTGACCCAGGATCCGTCAGTCTTCAGACCATAGATTTTCGCCATGCCATCGCTACAGGCGGTCACCACATGACGGTTATCGGGGCTGAAGGTGGCTGACCTGATACCGTATTCATGGGAAATGGTGCGTTTTTCTTCCCATAATCCGTCGTCCTTCATACTAAAGATTTTCGCCGTTTCATCGCTACTTGCTGTCACCACATGACGGCCATCGGAGCTGAAGGTGGCTGAGCCAACATTGCCCTTATGGGAAATGACAGCTTCTTCTCCCCAGGATCCATCGTCCTTCAGACCAAAGATTTTCGCCGTGTTATCCTCACTGGCCGTTACCAAATGGCGGCTATCAGCACTAAAGGTAGCTGAGTTGACCCATTGATCATGGGAAATGATGGATTCTTCTTCCCAAGAGCCATCGATCTTTTGACCAAAGATTTTCGCTGTGTGATCGTTAGAGGCCGTCACCACACAGCTACTATCAGCGCTAAAGGCGGCTGATCTGATCAAACAATTATGGGAGATGGTGACTTTTTCTTCCCATGATCCATCGTCCCGCAGGCAGAAGATTTTTGCTGTGTTGTCGTAACTGGCAGTCACCAAATAACGACTATCGTCGCTGAAGGTGGCCAGGTGGACCCAAGCACCATGGCAAATGGTGAGTTTTTCTTCCCATGACCCATCGTCTTCCAGCGCAAAGATTTTCGCCGTTTTATCCTTACTGGCGGTCACCAAATGGCAGCCATCAACACTGAAGATAATTGAAGTAACATCGTTATCATGGGAAATGGTGAGCATCTCTTCCCACGTCCCGTCGACTTGACCATAAATTTTTGCTGTGTGATCCCAACTGGCGGTCACCACATGGCGGCCATCGGCACTGAAGATGGCAGATCTGACACCACCCTGATGAGAAATGACGCCTTTTTTTGCCCATGTTCCATCAGTCCCCTGGCCATAGATTATCGCCGTTGCATCCTCACTGGCCGTCACCAGGTGGCTACCATCGGGGCTGAAGGTGGCTGAGTTCACCCTGCCTTCATGAGCAATAACGGCCTCTGTATCGACATTATATTTTTCGTATTGAGACATCAGTCGGGCTTTTGCGAAATGAAACAGGGCAGGAAAATAAACGGCCTTTCGGTGTTTTATGAGTGATTCAATTAACGCTTGATCCTTCGTAAACGGTCGCAGCCAATTTCGGAGCTGTTCTTTATCCTTTACAGGAAGGCTTTTTTTCAATTGATATTGATGTGATAAAGAAAACCGGCGATACCATGTCTTTTCCAGAACATGTTCGCTTTTAATAAACCTGTTTAAGTGTTTAGATACCCGCTGCAAACTGACAATATCCCGAAGTTCCAAAAAGCGAAAAATTTTGAGGGTTAATTCCTCGGGCAAATCGTGCAATAAAGCGGTTTTCTCCATTTCTTTTTCAGGCACAGCAACGGACCTGCCACCCGCACTGACACCCGTTAGTTCTTTCGCCAATGAAGTGCTTACATCTGGTAGCAAAGGTGAACCGGCTATGTCGGAATGATTAACCTCAGAATACATATCTGGTTTCTCCTGATTGACTATCCCCCCCCGATTAACAAAGAATTTCAAAATTGATGAAGTCAATTAGAGTCGGCTTTGAAATAAAAGTTCATAACAGGTTGTAAGTGTCACCAAAAAATTTTTGCTTTTCAGCACACGCGCAATGGCGTCCCTTTTATTGATCACAGCCAATAATCAAGTATTCATAGATAGCTTATAAATTCTCAATTTGTTATGGCGAAAGGGCGAAACCAAATGGTGGCCATTGGCACTGAGGGCAGTTGATTTGGGCGAACCTTTATGGTCAACAACGGCTTTTTCTACCCATAATCCACTACTATCCTGACCATAAATTTTTACCGTTCTGTCTGTACTGGTAGTCACCACAAGGCGGCCATCGGCGCTAAAGGTGGCTGATGTGACAACACTCAGATGGGAAATGATGGCCTTTTTGACCCAGGATCCATCAGTCTTCAGACCATAGATTCTCGCCATGCCATCGTTACTGGCCGTCACCAAATGGCGGCTATCGGGGCTGAAGGTGGCAGAGCTGACATAGTTATCATGGGAAATAGTGCGTTTTTCTTCCCATGATCCGTCGCCCTTCTTACTACAGATTTTCGCTATGTTATCGTGACTTGTCGTCACCACATGATTGCCATTGGGGCTTAAGGCGGCTGAATTGACATAGCTCCTATGGGAAATGAAAGCTTCTTCTCCCCATGATCCATCGTCCTTCAGACCACAGATTTTCGCTGTGCTGTCTTCACTGGCCGTTACCAAATGGCGGCTATCGGTACTAAAGGTAGCTGAGTTGACCTTCTCATCATGGGAAATGATGATTTCTTCTTCCCATGAGCCATCGTCCTTTTGACCATAGACTTTCACTGTGCCATCTGTGGAAGCTGTCACCACACGGTGACTATCGGCACTGAAAGTGACTGAGTTGATCCGTAGGTCATGAAAAATAGTGATTTTTTTTGCCCATGATCCATCGACTTCCTGATCGTGGATTCTCGCCGTGTTATTGTGATCAGCGGTCAACAAATGACTACCATTGGCGCTGAAGGCGGCACAGCGGACCCAATCGTCCTGGAAAATGGTGAGTTTTTCTTCCCATGACCCATCGTCTCCCTGAAAACAGATTTTCGTCGTATTATCCTTACTGGCGGTCACCAAATGGCGGCCAAGGGCACTGAAGTTGACTGAGGTGATAGCGTCATCATGGGAAATGGTGAGCTTCTCTTCCCATGTCCCATCGATTTGACTATAGATTTTTGCCGTACAATCCCAACTGACAGTCACCAGATGGCAGCCATCGGCGCTGAAGATGGCAGATTTGACAATGTTTTGATGGCAAATGATGCCTTTTTTTACCCATGAGCCATTGGCCCTCTGACCATAGATTATCGCCGTTGCATCGTCACTGGCCGTCACCAGATGGCTACCATCGGCGCTGAAGGTGGCTGAGTTCACGATGTCTTTATGAGTAATAACGGCCTCTGTATCGACATTATACTTTTCGCATTGCGACATCAGTCGGGCTTTGACGAAATGGAAAAGGGCAGGAAAATAAACGGCCTTTCGGTGTTTTATGAGTGATTCGATTAACGCTTGATCCTTCGTAAACGGTCTCAGCCAATTTCGGAGCTGTTCTTTATCCTTTACAGGAAGGCTTTTTTTCAATTGATATTGATGTGGTAAAGAAAACCGGCGATACCACGTCTTTTCCAGAACATATTCGTTTTTAATAAACCTGTTTAAGTGTGTAGATACCTGTTGCAAACTGATGATATCCCGAAGTTCCAAAAAGCGAAAAATTTTGAGGGTTAATTCCTCGGGCAAATCGTGCAATAAAGCGGTTTTCTCTATTTCTTTTTCAGGCACAGTGACGAACCTGCCCGCATTGACACCCGATGGTTCTTCCTCCAATGAAATGCTCACAGGTGGTAGCGAAGGTGAACCGACTATGTCGGAATGATTAACGTCAGAATACATATCTGGTTTCTCTTAAGTCTTCACCTCTCCGATAAGCAAAGACATTCAAAATTGATGAAGTCAGTTAAGTACCTGGCCAGTTGGTTTCGCATATTCTGGCGAGTGGATTTTTTCATCCTTCAAGGCGCAACGACGGGCGCGTAGCCATAGCTACGCAACCAGAGTTGGAACGCAGAAGGATGGAAAAAGCCGCCGTCCAGAATAGGCGAAACCAACGGGTTAGGTACTTAGAGTCGGCTTTGAAATAAAAGTTCACAGAGTGTTGTTAGATACCACTAAAAGAAATTTCTGCCTTTCAGCACATACGCAATGGCGTTCGTTTATTGATCACAGCAAACAATCAGTTCTTCATCGATAGTTTATAAATTCTCAAATTGTCAAAGAGAAAAGGTGAAACCAAATGGTAGCCATCGGCACTGAGGACAGTTTTGGCCATACCTCTATGGGTAACAACGGCTTTTTCTATCCATGACCCATTAGCCCACTGACCATAAATTTTTGCCGTTCCATCCATACTGGTGGTAATCACAAGGCAGCCATCGACACTAAAGGTGGCTGTTTTGAGTGAAGCTTCATGGGAAATGATGGCCTTTTCGACCCAGCATCCGTCAGTCTTCAGACCATAGATTTTCGCCTTGCCATCGTTACCGGCAGTCACCACATGACAGTCATCGGGGCTGAAGGTGGCTGACCTGATACCGTAACCATGGGAAATGGTGCGTTTTTCTTCCCATAATCCGTCGTCCTTCTTACTTAAGATTTTCGCCGTTTTATCGCTACTTGTTGTCACCACATGACGGCCATCGGGGCTGAAGGCGGCTGAGTCAACATTGCCCTTATGGGAAATGGCAGCTACTTCTCCCCAGGATCCATCGTCCCTGTGAACACAGATTTTTCCCGTTTTATCGTTACTGGCCGTAACCAAATGGCGGCTATCAGCACTGAAGGTAGCTGAGTTGACCCAGTGGTCATGGGAAATGATGGATTCTTCTTCCCAAGAGCCATCGATCTTTTGACCATAGATTTTCACTGTTTCATCGATAGAGGCCGTCACCACACAGCTACTATCCGCGCTAAAGGCGGCTGATCTGATCAAATAATTATGAGAGATGGTGACTTTTTCTTCCCATGATCCATCGTCCCGCAGGCAGAAGATTTTTGCCGTGTTATCGTAACTGACAGTCACCAAATGACGACTATCGTCGCTGAAGCTGGCTAAGTGGACCCAACCACTATGGCAAATGGTGAGTTTTTCTTCCCATGACCCATCGTCTTCCAGGACAATGATTTTCGCCGTTTTATCCTTACTGGCGGTCACCAAATGGCAGCCATCAGCACTGAAGATAATTGAAGTAACATCGTTATCATGGGAAATAATGAGCATCTCTTCCCACGCCCCATCGACTTGACCATAAATTTTTGCTGTGTGATCCCAACTGGCGGTCACCACATGGCGGCCATCAGCACTGAAGATGGCAGATCTGACACCACCTTGATGAGAAATGACGCCTTTTTTTGCCCATGTTCCATCAGTCCTCTGGCCATAGATTATCGCCGTTGCATCGTCACTGGCCGTCACCAGGTGGCTGCCATCGGGGCTGAAGTTGGCTGAGTTCAACCTGTCTTCATGAGCAATAACGGCCTCTGTATCGACATTATACTTTTCGTATTGAGACATCAGTCGGGCTTTTGCAAAATGAAACAGGGCAGGAAAATAAACGGCCTTTCGGTGTTTTATGAGTGATTCGACTAATCCCTGATCCTTCGTAAACGGTCGCAGCCAATTTCGGAGCTGTTCTTTATCCTTTACAGGAAGGCTTTTTTTCAATTGATATTGATGTGGTAAAGAAAACCGGCGATACCACGTCTTTTCCAGAACATATTCGTTTTTAATAAACCTGTTTAAGTGTGTAGATACCTGTTGCAAACTGATGATATCCCGAAGTTCCAAAAAGCGAAAAATTTTGAGGGTTAATTCCTCGGGCAAATCGTGCAATAAAGCGGTTTTCTCTATTTCTTTTTCAGGCACAGTGACGGACCTGCCCGTATTGACACCCGACGGTTCTTCCTCCAATGAACTGCTCAGAGGTGGTAGCGAAGGTGAACCGGCTATGTCGGAATGATTAACGTCAGAATACATATCTGGTTTCTCTTAAGTCTTCACCTCTCCGCTGAGCAAAGACATTGAAAATTGATGAAGTCAGTTAAGTACCTGGCCAGTTGGTTTCGCATATTCTGGCGAGTGGATTTTTT
This sequence comes from Endozoicomonas sp. ALD068, assembly GCF_049310145.1. Taxonomy (NCBI): domain Bacteria; kingdom Pseudomonadati; phylum Pseudomonadota; class Gammaproteobacteria; order Oceanospirillales; family Endozoicomonadaceae; genus Endozoicomonas; species Endozoicomonas sp. ALD068. The sequence continues at coordinate 1,014,822 of NZ_JBLYNU010000004.1, read as the reverse complement.
CATCCTTCAAGGCGCAACGACGGGCGCGTAGCCATAGCTACGCAACCAGAGTTGGAACGCAGAAGGATGGAAAAAGCCGCCGTCCAGAATAGGCGAAACCAACTGGTTAGGTACTTAGAGTCGGCTTTGAAATAAAAGTTCATAAGTAGGTTGCTAAGTGCCACTAAAGAAATTTCTGCCTTTCAGCACATGCGCAATGGCGTTCCTTTTGTTATCACAGCCAATAATCAAGTATTCATAGATAGCTTATAAATTCTCAAATAGTTATGTGGAAAGGGTGAGACCAAATGGTGGCCATTGGCACTGAGGACAGTTGATTGGGCCAAACCTCTATGGGCAACAACGGCTTTTTCTACCCATAATCCATTAATATCCTGACCATAAATTTTTGCCTTTCCATCTGTACTGGTGGTCACCAGAAGGCGGCCATCGGCGCTAAAGGTGGCTGATTTGACGGCACTCAAATGAGAAATGACGGCCTTTTCGACCCAGGATCCGTCAGTCTTCAGACCATAGATTCTCGCCATGCCATCGTTACTGGCCGTCACCAAATGGCGACTATCGGGGCTGAAGGTGGCAGAGCTGACATAGTTATCATGGGAAATAGTGCGTTTTTCTTCCCATGATTCGTCGTCTTTCTTACTAAAGATTTTCGCCGTGTTATCGTGACTGGTCGTCAACACATGGCAGCTGTTGGGGCTGAAGGCGGCTGAGTTGACATAGCGATTATGGGAAATGACAGTTTCTTCTCCCCATGATCCATCGTCCTTCAGACCACAGATTTTCGCCGTGTTATCTTCACTGGCCGTAACCACATGGCGGTCATCGGCACTAAAGGTAGCTGAGTTGACATGGTGATCATGGGAAATGATGGTTTCTTCTTCCCATGAGCCATCGTCCTTTTGACCATAGATTTTCACTGTGCCATCGTTAGAGGCTGTCACCACACGGTGACTATCGGCACTGAAGGTAACTGTGTTGATCCGTTGGTCATGGAAAATGATGATTTTTTTTACCCATGACCCATCAGCTTCCTGACTATAGATTCTTGCTGTGTTATCAAAACTGGCGGTCAGCAAATGACGACTATCGGCGCTGAAGGCAGCAAAGCTGACCCAATCATCATGGGAAATGGTGAGTTTTTCTTCCCATGTACCATCGTCTCCCAAAACACAGAGTTTCGCCGTGTTATCCTCACTGGTGGTCACCAAATGGCGGCCACCGGCACTGAAGGTGACTGAGAAGAAATCATCATGGGAAATGGTGAGCTTCTCTTCCCATGTCCCATCGATTTGACTATAGATTTTTGCCCTACAATCCCAACTGACAGTCACCAGATGGCAGCCATCGGCGCTGAAGATGGCAGATTTGACAATGTTTTGATGGCAAATGATGCCTTTTTTTACCCATGATCCATTGGCCCTCTGACCATAGATTATCGCCGTTGCATCGTCACTGGCCGTCACCAGGTGGCTCCCATCGGGGCTGAAGTTGGCTGAGTTCAACCTGTCTTCATGAGCAATAACGGCCTCTGTATCGACATTATACTTTTCGTATTGAGACATCAGTCGGGCTTTTGCAAAATGAAACAGGGCAGGAAAATAAACGGCCTTTCGGTGTTTTATGAGTGATTCGACTAATCCCTGATCCTTCGTAAACGGTCGCAGCCAATTTCGGAGCTGTTCTTTATCCTTTACAGGAAGGCTTTTTTTCAATTGATATTGATGTGGTAAAGAAAACCGGCGATACCACGTCTTTTCCAGAACATATTCGTTTTTAATAAACCTGTTTAAGTGTGTAGATACCTGTTGCAAACTGATGATATCCCGAAGTTCCAAAAAGCGAAAAATTTTGAGGGTTAATTCCTCGGGCAAATCGTGCAATAAAGCGGTTTTCTCTATTTCTTTTTCAGGCACAGTGACGGACCTGCCCGCATTGACACCCGACGGTTCTTCCCCCAATGAAGTGCTCACAGGTGGTAGCGAGGTTGAATCGACTACGCCAAAGTTGTCAGCATTAGGATGCATGTCTGGTTTCTCCTGAATCAGACGCCCCTAGCCTATAAATTTGCACCCGGCCATCGGTACAGGTGGTCACCACATGATGGCCATCAGAGCTAAAGCTGGCTGAGTCAATCGAACCCTCATTGAAAATGATGGCTTTTTCGATCCATGATCCATCCATCTGCTGACCATAGATTTTTACCGAACCATCGCGAGTGGCAGTCAACACATGGCGACCATCGGGACTAAAGGAGGCTGTATTGATCCGGGAATCATGGGAAAGGGTGACTTCTTCCTGCCATGATCCATCGGTCTTCAGGCCATAGATTTTTGCCGTTCCATCTTTGCTGGCGGTCACCACACTGCGTCCATCGGCACTGAAGGTGGCTGAGATGATTGAGTTAGGATGGGAAATGGTGACTTTTTCTTCCCATGATCCATCATCCTTTGGACCACAGATTTTCGCCGTTTTATCCGCACTGACGGTTACTGTGTAGCTGCCATCGGGACTAAAGGCGGCTGAATGGACACCGAGACTGTGGGAAATGGTGGTTTCTTCTCTCCATGACCCATCGGCCTTCAGACCAAAGATTTTCGCCGTCTTATCCCAACTGGCGGTCAACAGACGGCTGGCATCAGGACTGAATATGACTGAGCTGACCCAGCGAGCGTGGGAAATAGTGAGTTTTTCTTGCCATAATCCATCGTTCTCCTGGCTGTGGATTTTCACCTCGAAAGCGCGACTCATGGTCGCCAAATGACGGTCATCGGCGCTAAAAGTGGCTGATTCGATCCAGCTATCATGGGAAATGATGGCTTTTTCTTGCCATGACCCATCAGTCTGTCGGCTAAGGATTTTTGACGTCATATCGTAGCTGGCGGTTACTACATGAAAGCTATCAGCGCTGAAGGTGGCTGAGTTGATCTGGTGATTATGGGAAATGGTGAGTTTTTGCTCCCATGACCCATCAACGCCCAGACCATAGATTTTTGCCGTGTTATCGTTGCTGGCGGTCACTACATAGCAGCCATCCGGGCTGAAGGTAGCTGACACGACGAAGTCTTCATGGGAAATGGTGGTTTTTTCTTCCCAGGACCCATCGGCTTTCTTACCATGGATTTTCACCTTGTTATCCCAACCGCAGACGGTCAACACGTGGCGGTCATCTGCACTAAAAGTGGCAGAACCGACAAAATGATTATGAAAAATGGTGATTCTTTCTACCCATTTACCATCGTCCTCCTGGTCATATATTTTCGCCGTGTCGTCGTAACTGGCCGTCACCAGATGGCGGCCATCGGTGCTAAAGACGGCTGATGAGACCCCAATATTATGTGCAATGGTAGCTTTTGTATCCAAATGGAATGTTTTACATCGAGACATCAATCCAGTTCTGGTGAAATGGAACAAAGCAGGAAAACAAACTGTCTTTCGATATTTTATGAGTGATTTTACTAAGGCTTCGTCCTTCGTAAACGGCCGCAGCCAATTACGAAGTTGTTCTTTATCCTGTGCAGGAAGGATTTTCTTTAGTTGATATTGATGTGGTGAAGAAAACCGTTGATACCATGCCTTTGCCAGAGCATGATCGTTTTTAATAACCCTGTACAAGTGACTCGACACCTGTTGCAGTCGGGCAATATCCCGAAGTTCCAACAAGCGAATAATTTTGACGGTTATTTCCTCGGGCAAACCTTGCAATGAAGCGGTTTTCTTTATTTCTGTGTCAGGTAAAGTGACAGACCTGCAGGCCATGACAGCAGATTCTTCACCCTCCGGTCTTGCCAGATTGGCCGGTAGCGAGTACGAGCCGGATATGCCGGAGTGACTAAACTCAGAATGCATATCTGATTTCCCCTGAGCTATTATCTCCCCTCGATTAAGAGGGTGTAGCAAAACTCTGGTTCCCATGCTCCAGCGTGGGAACCCATACCCATCTCGCGCTGCAGAGTCCGCTTTTCAGGGGAGGTATGCATTCCCAAGCAGAGCGTGGGAACGAGTTGTTAGAGTTTTGCGACACCCTCTTAACAAAGAGGTTCTAAATTGATAAAAACAATTAGAGGCGGCTTTGAAATAAAAGTTCCTGACAGGGTCTTAAGTTTCTATCTTTCAGCGAATGCAGAATGGCGTCCCTTTTATTTGTCACACTAAACAAACAATCATTTATCCCTCTTTAATTTATTAATTCGCACTTTGTTATCGTCAGATACGGTTACAAAGTGGTATCCATCGGCACTGAAAGTAACTGAGTTGATCCGGCTTTTGCGGGAAATAATGACTTTTTCGACCCATGATCCATCGGTCTTGTGGCCATAGATTCTTGCTGTTCCATCCCGACTGACGGTCAGTACATGACAGCCATCGTCACTAAAGGTAGCTGATTTGACCCCATCTCTATGGGAAATGATGGCTTTTTCGACCCATGATCCGTCAGTCTTCTGACCGCAGATTTTCGCCTTGCCATCCATACTGGCAGTCACCACATGGCGGCTATCGGGGCTGAAGGTGGCGGAGATGACATCGTCATTATGGGAAATGCTGAGCTTTTTTTCCCAGACTCCATCGTCCTTCTGACTACAGATTTTCGCCTTGCGATCCTTACTGGCAGTCACCACATGGCGGTCATCGGGACTAAAGCAGGCTGAGTTGACCCAATTATCATGCAAAATGGTGACTTCTTTTTCCCATGAGCCGTTGAATCTCTGACCACAGATTTTTGCCTTGCCATCTCTGCTGGCGGTCACCACACGGCAACCATCGGAGCTGAAATTGGCTGAAGTGACCCAGCGATCATGCAAAATATTGACTTCTTTTTCCCATGAACCATCAGCCCCCAGGCTATGGATTTGTACCTTGTTGCCTGTACCGGCGGTCACCACTAGACGGCTATCAGCACTAAAGCTGGCTAAGTGGACATTGTGATCAAGGGAAAGGGTGGTTTCTTCTACCCATGATCCATCGGTCTTCTGACCATAAATTTTCGCCTTTTTATCTCTACTCATAGTCACCAGATGACGGCCATCGGGGCTGAAGGTGGGCGGGTTGAGCCAGTTATCATGCAAAATGGTGATTTTTTCTTCCCATGATCCATCGTCCTTTTGCCCACAGATTTTCGCCGTATTATCCTGACTGCTGGTCACCAGATGGCAACTATCGGGGCTGAAGGTCACTGAGTTGATATAGTCACCATGAGAAATGGTGGCTTTTTCTTCCCATGACCCATTGGCCTTCTGGCTATGGATTTTCAACTTATTATCCCAACCACTGACGGTCACCAGATGACTGCTATCTGCACTGAAGGTGGCTGAGTCGACAAAGTGATCATGCATAATAGTCCTTTCTTTTACCCATTTCCCGTCGTCCTTCTGGCCATATATTTTCGCCGTGTTATCAAGACTGGCCGTGACAATATGGCGGCCATTAGAGCTGAAAGTGGCTGAGTTGACCCAGATATCGTGGGTAATGGTAACTTTTTTAACTACTCTGAAGGTTTCGCATTCAGACATCAGTCGGGCTTTGGTGAAATAAAACAGCGCAGGAAAATAAGTTTTCTTCCGTTTTTTTATGAGCGATTTGACTAACGCTTTATCCTTTGTAAATGGTCGCAGCCGGTGACGGAGTTGTTTTTTATCCTCTGTGGGCAAGGTTGTCTTCAATTGATATTGGTATGGTGAAGAAAACCGCTGATACCACGCCTTTGCCAGAACATGATTGCGTTTAATAACCCCATAAAAGTGAGTCGAGACCTGTTGTAAACGGGCAATATCCCGAAACTCCAACAAGCAAAAAATTTTGATGGTTAATTCCTCGGGCAAATCCTGTAATGAAGCTGTTTTCTTTATTGCTTCGTCAGCTACAGTAACAGACCTGCCCGCACTGACAACAGAGGGTTCTCGCTCCGATCGCAGGAGCTTGGTTGGAGGCGAGCATGGACCAACCATGCCGGATTTATTATTTACACTATCCATACCTGATTTACCCTGAGTTAGTATTACCCTCGATTGAAAAGGACGTTCGAATTTGACGCAGGAACTTTGAGTCAATTTTGAAATAAAAGTTCGATTGCTATAAAACCCTGTTCGAAGTTTCAAGAAAAGTGATCAAGGTGGCGGCGGGCTTATGGATCGTGGAAAAGCACTGAACGTATACTTCTTCAGCAGCTGGTCGATGGGTGCAAAAGTACTGGTGGTCAGCACATGGTGACTGTCAGCGCTAAAAGTAGCTGAGTGAATCTTAGTGTTCTGTATCATGATGGCTTTTTCGACCCATGATCCATCAACCTGCTGACTATGGATTATGGCTGTTCCATTAATACTGGCGGTCACCACATGGCGGCCATCGGAGCTGAAGGAGGCTGAGTTGATCCAGTTATCCTGGGAAATGATGGCTTCTTCTCTCCATGATCCATCGATCTTGAGACCATAGATTTTTGCCGTTCCATCTCTGCTGGCAGTCACCACACGGCGTCCATCGGCACTGAAGGTGGCTGATTCGATAATGTCATTATGGGAAATGGTGATTTTTTCTTCCCATGATCCATCAGCCTTCGGACCACAGATTTTCGCCACGTCATCGTCACCGACAGTCATTACATAGCAGCCATCGAGGCTGAAGGTGGCCGATTCGACCCTGAGATGGTGAGAAATGGTGGCTTCTTCTTCCCATGAACCACCCGTCTTGAGACCAAAGATTTTTGCTGTGTAATCGTTACTGGTGGTCACCACTCTGCGACTATCAGCACTGAAAGTGACCGAGCTGATCCAGCGATCGTGGGAAATGGTGACTTTCTCTTCCCATGATCCATCGACCTCGAAGCTGAGGATTTTGGCCCTACTATCATTGCTGACGGTCACCAAATGGCGGTCATCGGGACTAAAGGTGGCTGAGGTGACCCAATTATTATGGAAAACAGTGGTTTCTTCTCTCCAGGTTCCATCGGTCTTCTGACCATAAATTTTTGCCATGTTGTCGCAACCAACAGTCACAAGATGCTGGCTATCGGCACTGAAACAGGCTGAGTTGATCCAACCACTATGGGAAAGAGTGAGTTTATGGTCCCATGAGCCATCGACGCTCTGACCGTAGATTTTTGCCGTGTTATCGTTACTGGCGGTTACCACATAGCATCCGTCTGGGCTGAAGGAGGCTGAGTTGAGACATTCATCATGGGAAAAGGTAGCTTTTTCTTCCCATGAGCCATCGGCTATCTGTCCATGGATTTTCACCATGTTTTCAAAACCACTGAAGGTCACCAGATGACTACCATCTCCGCTAAAGGTGGCTGACATGATCCAGTAATCTTGGGGAAAGATCGCTTTTTCTGCCCATGAACCGTCGACCTCCTGCCCATACAATTTCGCCTTCTTATTATCACAATTGGTCGCCAAAACATGGCGGCCATCGTCGCTGAAGGCTTTTGAAAAAACCCAATATTTTGAAATGGTCGCTTTTGTATCTAAATTGAATGTCTTACATTGAGACATCAGTACAGTTTTGGTGAAATGGAACAAAGCAGAAAAATGAACGTTCTCTCGCTTTTCTATGATTGATTCAATTAACGCTTCATCCTTCGTAAACGGTCGCAGCCAGTTACGAAGTTGTTCTTTATCTGTGTTTAGAAGGATTTTCTTAAGTTGATATTGATGTGCTGAAGGAAACCGTTGATACCATTCCTTTGCCAGAGCATGATCGTTTTTAATAACCCTGTTTAAGTGAGTCGACACCTGTTGTAAACGGGCAATATCCCGAAATTCCAACAAGCGGATAATTTTGATGGTTAATTCTTCGGGCAAATCGTGCAATAAAACGGTTTTCTTAAGGTTTGTATCTGCTACAGCCACGGTTCTACCCACACTGACACCCGATGACTCTCCCTCTGATTGTGCGAGATTGTTTGGGGTCGAGAATGAATCGACTGAGCCTGAGTTATTAGCATCAGAAAGCATCTCTGAATTTTCCTGAGTTAGTACCGCCCCGATAAACAAAGACGTTCAAAATTGATAAAGAAAATTAGAATCTAATTTGAAATAAAAGTTCAAAACAGGGTCTTAAAAAGTTTCTGTATTTCAGCACATGCAAAATGGCGTTCCTTTTATTTCTAAAAGCAAACAGTCAATCATTCATCGAAAGCTTATAAATCATCACGCTGTTATCGTCAAAGGGCGCCACCAGATGGTGGCCATTGGTGCTAAGGCGATTTACTTTGGTCGAATCTCTGTGTCTATGGGTAACGATGGCTTTTTCTACCCAGGATCCAAAAGTATCCTGACCATAGATTTTTGCCTTCCCATCTGAGCTGGTGGTCACCACAAGGCAGCCATCAGCACTGAAAGTGGCTGATTCGACAAAACTTAGATGGGGAATGATGGCCTTTTCGACCCAAGATCCGTCAGTCTTCAGACCATAGATTTTCGCCGTGTAATCGAGACTGGCCGTCACCACATGGCGGCCATCGGGGCTGAAAATGGCCGAGAGGACACGGTCATCATGATAAATAATGCGCTTTTCTTCCCATGATCCGTCGCCCTTCTGACCATGAATTTTCGCTGTTTTGTCGTCACTTGCCGTGACTACATAGCGGCCTTTAGGACTGAACGCGGCTGAGTTAACACGGTCATCATGGAAAATAACGGTTTCTTCTTCCCATGAACCATCGATCTTCTGACCAAAGATTTTCGCCGTCTTATCGTAACTGGCCGTTACCAGATGGCGGCTATCAGCACTAAAAGTGGCTGATGTGACCGTATCATCATGATCAATGGAGACTTCTGACGCCCATGATCCATAGACGATTTTCACCTTGTGATCGTAACCAACAGTCACCACATGGCGGCTATCGGGGCTGAAGGTGGCTGAGAGGACAAACTTATCATGAAAAATGTTGGCTCTTTCTACCCATGATCCATCAGTCCTCTGACAATAGATTTTGGCCGTGTTATCGTCACTGGCCGTCACCACATAGCAGCCATCCGGACTGAAGCTGGCTGTGTTGACAGAATCATCATGGGAGATGGTGAGTTTTTCTTCCCATGATCCATCGGCTCCCTGAACGCAGATTTTCGCCGTTGTATCCATACTGGCGGTCACCAAATGGCGACTATCGGCGCTGAAGGTGGCTGAGTTAACCCAATCATCATGGGAAATGGTAAGTTTCGCTTCCCATGACCCATCGACCTGACCATAGATTTTTGCCGTTCGATCTTTGCTGGCGGTCGCCACATGGCGACCATCTGCACTGAAGGTGGCTGATCTGACATTGGTGACATGGGAAATAAAGATTTCTTCTTCCCAAAACCCATTGGCCTTCTGACCACAGATTTTCGCCCCATGGCTACCGCCAGTCACCAAGCGGGTTCCATTGGCGCTAAAGATGGCTGAGAATACATCTTCATAATGGCTAATGAAGATTTCTCTATCTACTTTAAACCTTGTGCATTCAGACACCAGTCGAGCTTTGGTGAAATAGAATAGATCAGGAAAATAAACTTGCTCTCGTTGTGTTATGACTGATTCGATTAACGCTTCATCCTTCGTAAACGGTCTCAGCCAATTACGAAGTTGTTCTTTATCCTTTGCAGGAAGAATTTTGTTTAATTGATATCGGTGTGGTGAGGAAAACTGTCGATACCAGGCCCTTTCCAGTTCATGATCGTTTTTAATAATACCGTTAAAGTAATGACAAACCTGCTGTAAGCAGGCAACATCCCGAACCTCCAACGAGCGAATAATTCGTGTTGTTACTTCTAAAGGCAAATTAAAAAATAAATTTTTTTCCGTTTCTTTCTTTACAGGTATGGCGATGGACCTACCCGCACTGACACCCGATAATTCTCCCTTCGATTGAGCGCGACTGGTTGACGGCCAAAGTGAACCGACCATTGTGGATTTATTATCCGTAGCTTCCAAACCTTATTCCTCCTGGTAAGCATTCTCCCCGGATTAAAAAGGGCGTTAAAAATTAAGACAGTAAATCAGACTCGGTTTTGAAATAAAAGTTCCTGACATTACCTTAAGTGCCATTCAAGAAGCTTCAGTCATTCAGCGCATGCCCAATGGTGTCTCCATCGGTGCTGAAGCTGGCTGAGTTGACCCTGAGAGCCAGGCAATGGTGGACTTTTCGTATGGCTGAGTACTTAGTGCTGACTTCAGCGCTATTGTCTTCCTGCAGAATAATAAAAAAGTGCTACCTTTCAGGGTTAGTTTTCAAAGTAAAGAAACCTGAAGCACATGAAAAATCACAGAGCCATTGCAATCACTCGAATTATTTTTATTATTTCTGTTTTTTACACATATAATGCCAATGCATCACCGCTCTATAATGCGTTCAACAGTCTGACCACCCTCATTGATGAGTTACATTTAAAAGAGTTTCGACTAACTGGACAGGTCTTATACACTTTTTCTCATTCCGTGTTGAATAGAAATCTCGAGATGCTAGATCTATACCGCGCTTCATTACTTGCCAGAGAGCAGCCAAGAGCAGTTTCTTCAAAAAAGTTCTATGCAAGAAAAATGAAAGAACGACTGCTTCGCCGTGTGCCTGAATGTTCTTTGCAACATGAGGAGCAGAATTTAGATCAGTTAATATCTCTTTGTGAAGGAGTGGGTTACTTTCCATTTCATGAAACAGGAGAAGTATATGATGACTGCCAAACTGTAACTTTTTCTGACATAGACAAGCTGGAAGATAAAGAAATCAGCGAAAAGGCAAAAGATTTTTTATCAAAATTCTACAATTTGTTGAAAAATGATGAGCTTTTTTTAACAAAGTGTACTAGTTCTGGCTTGGAAAGTGAGCACAAAATAACGTTGGACTTAATGAGCGCAGCGTTACATTAACAGCCTGAACAAAATTGCCAGTAAATGGGTGTATTGCACGAAAGGTGACTGCTTTAGGTACCAGGCTTGCATAGTACCTGCTATCGGCCACCTATTCAGCCTTTCATATCAAGCTTTGTCCCGAAATTGTCCCCTACAAAGGTGGCGGGCTTATGGATCCCGGAAAAGCACTGAACGTATACTTCTTCAGCAGCTGGTCAACAGGTGCAAAAGAACGGGTAGTCACTACATGGTGACCGTCAGCGCTAAAAGCAGCTGAGTCAATTGAACCATTCTGTACAATGATGGCTTTTTTGACCCATGATCCATCAATCTGCTGACCATAGATTATTGCTGCCCGATCTTTACTGGCGGTCACCACGTGGCGACTATCGGGGCTAAAGGAGGCTGAGTTGACCGAGGAAGCATGGAAAATGGTGACTTCTTCCCTCCATGACCCATCGGCCTTCAGACCATAGATTTTTGCCGTTCCATCTTTACTGGCGGTCACCACACTGCGTCCATCGGCGCTGAAGGTGGCTGAGTTGATTAAGTCATCATGAGAAATGATGGCTTTTTCTTCCCATAATCCATCAACCTTCAGACCACAGATTTTCACCTTGTTATCGTTACTGACGGTGATTACATGGCAGCCATTGGGGCTGAAGCTGGCTGAGTTAACCCTGTGATCGTGGTTGATGGTAACTTCTTCTTCCCATGTCTCACCCGTCTTGAGACCAAAGATTTTCGCTGTGCAATCGTTACTGGTGGTCACCATTCTGCGACTATCAGCACTGAATGTGACCGAGCTGATCCAGAGATCGTGGGAAACTGCGACCTTTTCTTCCCATGATCCATCGAGCTGAAAGCTGAAGATTTTCGCAATGTTATCATCGCCGACGGTCACCACATGGCAGTCATCGGGGCTAAAGCTGGCAGAGGTGACCCATTTACCGTGGGAAATGGTGGCTTCTTTTCCCCATGATCCATCTGTCTTCTGACCATAAATTTTTGCTGTGTTATCGCAACTGATAGTCGCCAAATGGTGACTATCGGCACTGAAACAGACTGAGTAGATCCAATCATTATGGGAAATGGTGAGTTTTTGTTCCCATGAGCCATCGCCGCTCTGACCATAGACTTTTGCCGTGTTATCGTTACTGGCGGTTACCAGATAGCAGCCATCCGGGCTGAAAGAGGCTGAGTTGGTGTAGTCATCATGGGAAATGGTAGTTTTTTCTTCCCATGAGCCATCGGCTTTATGACCATGTATTTTCACCTTGCCATCCGAACTGCTGAGGGTCATCACATGGCTGCCATCTGCACTGAAGGAGACTGAGTCGATCAAGTCATCATGGGAAATGGTTACTTTTCTTACCCAAGACCCATCGACCTCCCGGCTATAGACTCTCATCTTTTTATGATCACAGCCGTACGCCACCAGATGACAGCCACTGGCGCTAAAGGCTTCTGAAATGACCCAACTATTTGAAGTGGTGTTTTTTGTAACTAAATTAAATGTTCTACAGCGAGACATGAGTCCAGTTCTGGTGAAATGGAACAAAGCAGAAAAATAAACGCTCTTCCGGCTTTTTATGAGTGATTCAATTAACGTTTCATCCTTCGTAAATGGTCGCAGCCAACTGCGAAGTTGTTCTTTATCATTGGCGGGAAGGATTTTCTTAAGTTGATCTTGATGTAATGAAGGAAACCTTTCATACCATGCCTTAGCCAGAGCATGATCGTTTTTAATAACCCTGTTTATGTGAGTCGATACCTGTTGTAAACGGGCAATATCCCGAAGTTCCAACAAGCGAATAATTTTAATGGTTAATTCCTCGGGCAAATCGTGCAATAAAACTGTTTGCTTGATTTCTCTGTCAGGTATAGTGACGGATCTACCCACACTGACACCAGGCGACTCTGCCTTTAATCGTGCGAGCTTGGTTGGGGTCGAGGATGAACCGACTATGCCTGATTCTTTAGCAGCATAAAGCATATCTGGTTTTTCCAAAGTAAGTAATGCCCCAAAATACAGGGACGCTCAAAATTGATGAAGTAGATTAGAATCAATTTTGAAATAAAAGTTCAAAACAAGGTCTTAAAAATTTTTCTGCATTTCAGCACAGGCACAATGGCGTCCCTTTTACTTCTGAAAGCAAACAGTCAATCATTCATCGACAGTTTATAAATGATCACACAGTTATCGTTAAGGGGTGCCACCAGATGGTGGCCACTGGCGCTAAGGCGATTTACTTCGGTCGATTCTTTATGTCTATGGGTAACGATGGCTTTTTCTACCCAGGATTCAAAAGTATTCTGACCATAGATTTTTGCCTTACCATCCGAACTGGTGGTCACCACAAGGCGTCCATCGGCGCTGAAGATGGCTGATTTGACAGCACCCAGATGGGAAATAGTGGCCTTTTCGATCCAGGATCCGTCAGTCTTCAGACCGTAGATTTTCGCCGTGTGATCGAGACTGGCCGTCACCACATGGCGACCATCGGGGCTGAAGATGGCTGTGAGGACACGGTCACCATGGCGGATAGTGCACTTTTCTTCCCATGATCCGTCGTCGTTCTGACCGTAGATTTTTGCAGTCTTGTCCCAACTGGCGGTTACCACATGGCGGCCATTGGGGCTAAAGACGGCTGACTTGACATGGTCCTTATGGGTAATGATGACTTCTTCCTGCCATGACCCATCGTCCTTTTGACCGCAGATTTTCGCCGTTTTAAACATATCGGTCGTTGCCAAATGGCGGCTATCGGGACTAAAGGTGGCTGAGCGCACCCTGTCATCATGGTCAATGGAGGCTTCTGTTCCCCATGATCCGTAAACGATTTTCACCTTGTAATCGACACCGACAGCCACAACATGGCAGTTATCGGGGCTGAAGTCGGCTGATATGATACTAGCGTCATGGAAAATGGTGACTTCTTCTTCCCAGGATCCATCGTCCTTCTGACCATAGATTTTTGCAGTCTTGTCGCAACTGGCGGTCACCAAATGGCGACTATCGGCGCTGAAGGTGGCTGAGACAACCCATTCATCATGGGAAATAGTGAGTTTTTCTTCCCATGTCCCATCGTCTCCCTGAACACAAATTTTCGCCGTCTTATCATGGCCGGAGGTCACTAAATGGCGGCCATCGGCACTGAAAGCAACTGAGGAGCAATCGTCATCATGGGAAATGGCGAGTTTCTGTGCCCATACCCCATCGACTTGACCATAGATTTTTACCCTATAATCAAAAGTGGCGATCGCCAGGTGGCTGCCATCGTCGCATAAGATGGCCAATTCAACATTGTCTTCGTGGGGAATGAAGATTTCTCTTTCCCATGATCCATTGGCCTTTTGGCCGTAGATTTTCACGCCATCGCCTCCCTCGGTCATCAGGCGGCTGCCATCGGCACTGAAGGTGACTGAATACACACCGATTTCATGGGTAATCTCGACTTCTCCGACTGCATTATAGGTTTTGTATTCAGACATCAGCCGGGCTTTGGTGAAATAAAAGAGAGCGGGAAAATAAACTTTCTCTCGATCATTTACGAGTGATTTAACGAACGCTTCATCCCTGGTAAACGGTCGCAGCCAATGACGGAGTTGTTCTTTATTCTTTGTAGCAAGGATTTTCTTTAATTGATCCTGGTGTGGTATAGGAAACCGGCGGTACCAGGCCCTTTCCAGTGCATGATCGTTTTTAACAGCCCAGTTAAAGTAATTACAAACCTGCTGTAAGCGGGTAACATCTCGAAACTCCAACAAACCAATAATTTTATTGGTTGTTTCAATAGGTAAATCGAAAAATAAAGATTTTTTCGTTTTTCTCTTATCAGGTATAGCGACGGACCGGCCTGCGCTGACACCGGATAATCCCTCCCCCTCCGGTTGATCACGATTAGTTGACGGCGAGAGTGAACCAAACCTGGTGGATTTATTATCGGTAGCTTCCAAACCTTGTGACTCCTGGTAAGCATTTTCCCCGGATTAAAAAGGGCGTTAAAAATTAAGTCAGCAAATCAGACTCGGTTTTTAAATAAAAGTTCATGACATTGTCTTAAGTGCCATTAAAGTTCAGCGCATGCACAATGGCGTCCCTTTTATTTGTAACGTCCCGAAATTGTCCCCTACAGGGCGGGCTTATGGATCCTGGAAAAGCAGTGAACGTATACTTCTTCAACAGCTGGTCAACGGGTGCAAAAGAACGGGTAGTCATTACATGGTGACTGTCAGCGCTAAAAGTGGCTGAGTCAATCGAACCATTCTCTGTAATGATGGCTTTTTTGACCCATGATCCATCAATTTCCTGACCATAGATTTTTGCTGTTCGATCTTTACTGGCGGTCACCACATGACGGCCATCAGGGCTAAAGGCGACTGAGTTGACCGAAGAGGTATGGAAAATGGTGACTTCTTCCCACCATGATCCATCGGCCTTCAAACCATAGATTTTTGCCGTTCCATCTATACTGGCGGTCACCACACTGCGTCCATCGGCGCTGAAGATCGCTGACTTGATAAAGTCATCATGGGAAATGGTGGCATTTTCTTCCCATACAGCATCAACCTTCAGACCACAGATTTTCACCATGTGATCGTTACTGATGGTAATTACATAGCAGCCATTGGGGCTGAAGGTGGCTGAGGTGACCTCGTGATCGTGGTTAACGGTAACTTCTTCTTCCCATGACCCGCCCGTCTTGAGACCAAAGATTTTCGCTGTGTAATCGTTACTGGTGGTCACCACTTTGCAACCATCAGCACTGAAAGTGACCGAGTTGACCCAGGTATCGTGGGAAATGATAGCTTTTTCTTCCCATGATCCATCGTCCTTCAAACAGTGAATTTTGGCCATAAAATCATCGCCGACGGTCACCAGATGGCGGTTATCGGGGCTAAAGGTGGCTAAAGAGACCCAACCAGTATGGGAAATGATGGCTACTTCTCCCCATGACCCATCGACCTTCAGACCATAAATTTTTGCCGTGTTATCGCAACTAACGGTCACCAGATGGTGGCTATCTGCACTGAAACAGACTGAGTTGATCCAATCGTTGTGGGAAATGGTGAGTTTTTGTTGCCATGAGCCATCGCCGCTCTGACCATAGACTTTTGCCGTGTTATCGTTACTGGCGGTTACCAGATAGCAGACATCCGGGCTGAAAGAGGCTGAGTTGATGTATTCATCATGAGCAATGGTGGCTTTTTCTTCCCATGAACCACCGGCTTTCTGACCGTGGATTTTCACCTTTTTAGCCAAACTGCTGAGGGTCACCACATGGCTACCGTCTTCACTGAAGGTGACTGAGTCGATCCAGTCATCATGGGAAATGGTCACTTTTCCTAGCCATGACCCATCGACCTCCTGACCATATACTTGTACCTTTTTATGATCACAGTCGAAGAACGCTACCAAATGGCGGCCATCCGCGCTGATGGTTTCTGAAATGACCCAATTATTTGAAATGGTGTCTTTTGTACCTAAATTAAATGTTTTACATCGAGACATAAGTCCAGTTCTGGTGAAATGGAACAAAGCAGAAAAATAAACGCTCTTACGGCTTTTTATGAGTGATTCAATTAACGTTTCATCCTTCGTAAATGGTCGCAGCCAGCTACGAAGTTGTTCTTTATCATTGGCAGGAAGGATTTTCTTAAGTTGATATTGATGTAAAGAAGGAAACCTTTCATACCATGCCTTTGCCAGAGAATGATCGCTTTTAATAACCCTGTTTATTTGAGTCGATACCTGTTGTAAACGGGCAACATCCCGAAGTTCCAACAAGCGAATAATTTTGATAGTTAATTCCTCGGGCAAATCGTGCAATAAAACTGTTTTCTTAATTTCTCTGTCAGGTATAGTGACGGATCTAGCCACACTGACACCAGGTGACTCTCCCTCTAATCGCGCGAGCTTGGTTGGAGTCGAGGAGGAACCGACTATGCCTGATTTATTAACATCATAAAGCATATCTGGTTTTTCCAAAGTTAGTAACGCCGCAAAAACAAGGACGCTCAAAGTTGATCAAGTAGCTTAGAATCGATTTTGAAATAAAAGTTCAAAAAATGCTCTTAAAAAGTTTCTGTATATCAATACATGCAGAATGACGCCCCTTTTATTTGTCACAGCACACAGACAATCATTTATTCTTCTGTAGTTTAATAATTCGCACCTTATTATCGTACGAATTGGTCACAAGGTGATGTCCATCGGCGCTGAATTTGGCTGATTTGATCGGACGTTTGCCAGAGATGATGACTTTTTCGACCCATGATCCATTCTTCCTGAGACCATAGACTTTTGCCGTTCCATCTTTACTGGTAGTCAGCACTTGGCAGCCATCGGCGCTGAAGCTGACTGAATCGACCACACATTCATGGGAAATGGTGGTTTTTTCGACCCATGATCCGTCAGCCTTCTGACCACAGATTTTCGCCTTGCCGTCTTTACTGGCGGTCACCACATGACGGCTATCGGGGCTGAAGATGGCTGAGGTAACAGCTTTATCATGGCAAATGATGAGCTTTTTTTCCCATGATTCATCATCGTCCTTCAGACTAAAGATTTTTGCGGTGTTATCGTCACTGGCGGTCACTACATGGTGGTCATCAGGGCTAAAGATGGCCGACTCGATACAACGATCGTGGAAAATGGTGGCTTCTTGTTCCCACGAGCCATTGTCCTTCCGACGAAAAATTTTTGCTGTGCCGTCTCTGCTGCCGGTCACCACGCGGCGAGAATCGCCGCTGAAGTTGGCTGAGTAGACCCATTCGTCATGCAAAATGATGACTTCTTTTTCCCATTGACCATCAGCCTTCTGGCTATGGATTTTTACCTCCTTGCCACTGCCTGCGGTCACCACAAGACGGCTATCGTTGCTAAAGCTGGCCTGGTAGATAATATCTTTATGAGAAATGGTAGCTTCTTCCTCCCATGACCCATCGGTCTTCTGACCATAGATTTTCGCCTTTTTATCCATACTGACGGTCACTAGATGACGGCAATCGGCAGTGAAGGTGACCAGGAAGAGCCTATGATCATGCAAAATGGTCAGTTTTTCTTCCCAGGATCCATCGTCATTCTGACTGCAAATTTTCGCAGTATGATCCCAACTGCCGACCACCAGGTGACGACTATCGGGACTGATGTCAACTGTGCTGATCGTAGCATTATGGAAAATAGTGAGTTTATGTACACATGACCCATCAGCCTTCAGATCATGGATTTTTACCTGACCATCGCGTCCGGCGGTCACCACCTGGCAGCTATCGGGGCTGAAGATGGCAAAGTAGACACAGCCATCATGGGAAATAATGGCTTTTTCTACCCATGATCCATTGGTCTTCTGACTATAAATTTTCGCTGTATTATCGAAGCTGGCTGTCACAATGTGGGAACCATCAGGGCTGACGCGGGTTGACGTGACCGAGTAATCATGGTCAATAATCGCTTTTGTAACTGCTTTAAATGTTTTGCATTCAGACATCAGTCGAGCTTTGGTGAAATAAAACAGAGCAGGAAAATAAGAAATCTTTCGTTTCTTTATAAGTGAGTTGACTAATGCTTGATTACTTGTAAAGGGCTGCAGCGGTAGCCAAAGACAAAGTTGTTTTTTATCCTCTACAGAAAGGATTGTCTTTAATTGATCTTGGTCTTGAGCAGTAAACCGCTGATACCATGCTTTCTCCAGAGCATAATCATTTTTAATAACCCTGTTAAAGTAAGTACTGACCTTCCGTAAACGTACAATATCCCGAAACTCCAACAAGCGAATAATTTTGATGGTTAACTCCTCGGGCAAATCGAGTAATGAAGCTGTTTCCTTTAATTCTTTGTCAGCTGCAACGATGGAGCTGCCAGCACCAAAATCAGATCGTTCTCCGCCGAACCGTGCCACCTTGGTTGAGGGCAATGGCGAACCGGTCATGCCTGAGTTGCTAGTCTTGATATCCATATCTGGCTTCTCCTTAATGAGTCCTCCCCTCGATTAACAAGGACTTTTTAAATTGATGGAGTAAATTAGAGTCGGTTGCGAAATAAAAGTTCAAAACAGGGTCTTACGTACAATTAACGAAGTTTCTGTCTTTCGCCGCATGCAGAATGGCGTCCCTTTTATTTGCCACAGTCAACGATCAATTATTGCTTGAATCCAACTTCATTCTTAACTTATTAATTCGCACTATGTGATCGCTAGTGATCGTCACCACGTAGTCGCCACCAGCCATAAAGCCGACTCTTGTGATCCAATCATTATGGGAAATAATAACTTTTTCGCTCCATGATCCATCAATTTCCTGACCATAGATCCTTGCTGTTCCATCTTTGCGGGTGGTCAGCACTAAGCGGCCATCGGGGCTGAAGATAGCTGGGTTAAACGGATTATCACGGGAAATGATGGCTTTTTCGACCCATGATCCATCAACCTTCTTGCCAGATATTTTCTTGGTACCATCTCTGCATCTGGTTAACACATGGCAACCATCCGGGCTGAAGATGGCTGAGATAATATTGCCATCATGGGAAATGGTGAGTTTTTCTTCCCAAGATCCACCGTCCTTCTGGCCGCAGATTTTCGCCTTGTTAAGACTGATGGTCACCACATGGCGGCCATTGTGGCTAAAAGTGGCTGATCTGACGCCGTAATCATGGGAAATTGAGGCTTCCTCTTGCCATGAGCCATCGGTCTTCTGACCGAAGATTTTCGCAGTTTCATCGTCACTGGCCGTCACCACTCGACAACCATCGGCGCTAAAGGTGGCTGAGTTGACCAATCGTTTATGGGAAATGGTGACTTTTTCTACCCATGATCCATCGACCTTCTGGCCATGGATTTTCGCCTTGTAATGACCACCGAGGGTCAACACGTGGCGGTCATCAGCACTAAAAATGGCCGACTTGAGAAAGTCATGATGGCGAACGGTGGTTTGTTCTTCCCATGAGCCATCGGTCTTCTGACAATAGATTTTCGCGGTTTTATCACAGTTGGCCGTCAACAGTAAGCGACCATCGGCGCTGAAGGTGGCTGCTTTGACCAATGAGACATTGCAGATAGTGACTTTTTCTGCCCATGATCCATCGTCTTCCTGACTATAGATTTTTACCCCCTTTCCGAAAACATCAGTCACCAAATGACTACCATCGGCACTTAAGACGGCAAATTCGAACCAATCATCATGGGAAATGGTGAGCTTTTCTTTCCATGATCCATCGTCTCCCTGACCAAAGATTTTCAACCTATCATCTCTGTAATTGCCAAACACCAAATGGCTGCCATCGGCACTAAAGCTGGCTAATCTGATATCGTCTCCATGGAAACAGGAGAGCGTACACTGCCATGACCCATTAACCTTCTGACTAATGATCTTCACCTCACCATCTCTACTGGCGGTCAACAAATGGCGACCATCGATGCTGTAGGTGTCAAAGTACACCTGGCTATGATGAGCAAAGACAGCCTCTGTAACTAAATAATACTTTTTGTATTGAGACATCAGTCGAGCTTTGGTGAAATGGCAGAGAGCAGGAAAATAAGCTCTCTCTCGCTGTTCTACAAGTGAATTGACTAACGCTTGATCCTTCGTAAACGGTCGCAACCAATTACAGAGTTGCTCTTTATCCTTTATAGGAAGAATCTTCTTTAATTGATATTGATGTGGTGAAGAAAGCCGACGATACCATGCCTTTTCCAGAGCATAATCGTTTTTAATGACATTGTTAAAGTGAGTACAAACTTGCTGTAAGCGGGTAACATCTCGAAACTCCAGCAAACGAATAATTTTGATTGTTATTTCGAAAGGAAAATAGAGCAATAAAGATTTTTTGTTTTTTTCCTTTTCAGGTATAGTGACGGATCTATCCGCACTAATACCAGATAGTTCTTCCCCCAACTGAGTGCGATTGATTAACAGCGAGAGCGAACCAGCCATACTGGATTTATTATTCGTAGGATCCAAATCTGATTTCTCCTTTGTTAATATTCTTCCTGTAAAAAGATCATTAAAGATTGATACGGTTGATCAGACTCGGTTTTGAAGTAAAAGTTCATTAGAGGGTCTTAAATGCAACTAATAAACTTTCAGTCTTTCAGCACAGGCAGGATTGAGTCCCTTTAATTTCTCACAGCAAACAATCAATTATTGTTTTAATCCAGCTTCATCAATAATTTATTAAAATGCACGTTGTTATTTTTCGTGATCGTAATGACGTATTGGCTACCAGCGCTAAAGCCGACTGATATGATCGATTCATCATGGGAAATAATGACTTTTTCGCTCCAGGATCCATCAATCTCCTGACCATGGATTTTTGCCGTTCCGTTTATATGAGTGCTCAGCAGGTAGCGGCCATCGGCACTGAAGATGGCTGAGATGTCACGGCCATCATGGGAAATGGTGAGCTTTTCTTCCCATAGTCCATCGTCTTTCCGGCCAAAGATTTTCACGGTGTTACGTGGAGTAAATTAGAGTCGGTTGCGAAATAAATTGCCACAGTCAACCATCATTCACTCGTCCGCAGTTTATTAATTCGCACTTCATTATCGCTGCTGATGGTCAATACATGGTTACCATCGGCGCTGAAAGTGGCTGATTTGATCGAGCGTTTGTGGGAAAGTATGGCTTTTACGACCCATGATCCATCAGTGTGCTGGCCAATAATTCTCGCCGTGCAGTCATCACTGGCGGTTACCACATAGCGACCATCAGGGCTAAAGGTGGCAGAGTTGATCAGACCATCATGGGAAATGGTGCGCTTTTCTTTCCACAATCCATTGAGCTCAAGGCCGAAGATTATCAATGTGCCATCGTTACTGGCGGTCAGCAAATGACGATCATCAGGGCTGAAGGCGGCGGAGTTGACGGTGCCATCATGGGAAATGGTGGCATTTTCTTGCCATGATCCATTGACCTGCCGACTATGAATTTTGACCTTGCCATTTCTGGCTACGGTCACCACATGGTGGCCTTTGGCCGTTAACCTGGCTGATTCGACCCAGTGATTATAGGTAATGGTGGCTTCATGTTCCCATGATCCATCAGTCTTCTCGCCATAGATTTTCGCCGTCCTATCGAAACTGGCCGTCACCATACGGTGGCCATCAGCGCTGAAGGTAGCTGATTGCAAACGGTAATCATGGAAGATGGTCACTTTTTCTAACCATGATCCGTTCTCTTCCAGATGGTGGATTTTCGCCTTGTAATCACCACCGACGGTCACCGCATGGCGGCCATTGGCAGAGAAGGTGGCTGATAAGACCCAGTGATCATGGGTAATGGAGGCTTCTTCTTGCCATGAACCATCAGTCTTCTCACCATAGATTTTTGCCGTGTTATCAAAACTGGCAGTGATCAAATGACGACTATCCGAGCTGAATGCGACAGATGTGACCCAATTATTATGGGAAAGGATGAGTTTTTCTTCCCATGATCCATCATCCTCCTGGCTAATAATTTTTGCCGTGAAGTCGTCGCTGCAAGTTACCAAATGGCGACCATCAGGACTGAAGGAGGCTAAGCCGATAAAACCATTATGGGAAAGGGTGAGTTTATGCAACCATACCCCACCGACTTCCTGACCATAGATTTTCGACGTGTTATCCACACTGACGGTCACCACATGGTAGCCATCGGCACTGAATGTGGCTGAGGTGACGTGACCATGGTGGGAAATGACGGCTTCTTTTACCCATAATCGCTTATTATCATTCTGACCATAGATTTTCGCCTTTCTGTCGTTACTGGCGGTCACCAGATGACGGCTATCGGCGCTGAAGTTGGCTGATCTGATACGGTTACGGTTGGCAATGGTTGCTTTATTCTCTAAATCAAATGTTTTACATCGAGACATCAGTCCAGCTCTGGTGAAATAGAACAAAGCAGGAAAATAAACTTTCTTTCGGTATTTTATGAGTGATTCGACTAACGCTTCATCCTCCGTAAACGGCCTCAGCCAAAGACGAAGTTGTTTTTTATCTTCTGAAGGAAGGCTCGTCTTTAATTGATATTGGTGTGGCAAAGAAAACCTCTGATACCATGCCTTTGCAAGAGCATGGTTGTCTTTAATAACCCTGTGTAAATGGGTAGATACCTGTTGCAAACGGGCAATATCCCTGAGCTCCAACAAGCGAATAATTTTGAGGGTTAATTCCTCGGGCAAATCGTGCAATGAGGGTGTTTTCTTTATTTCTTTTTCAGCGACAGCGACAGACCTGCCCACACTGTAACCCGATAGTTCTAATGCCGATCGCGCAAACTTGATTGTGGGCGAGGAATAACCGACCATGCTGGATTTATTATTTGCAGCATCCATCACTGATTTTCCCTGAATTAGAGTAACCGACGATTGATAAGGAGGCTCAAAATTGATGAAGCAAATTAGAGTCGGTTTTGAAATAAAAGTTCAAAAAGTGGTGTCCTGAGTTTCTGTCTTTGAGCACATGCAGAATGGCGCCCCGTTTATTTATCACAGCAAAGAATCATTCACTCATCCATAGTTTAATAATTCGCACTTTATTATACCTACTGATAGTCAATACATGGTTACCATCGGCGCTGAAAGTGGCTGATATGATCGGACATTTATGGGAAAGGATGGCTTTTACGACCCATGATCCATCAGTGTGCTGGCCAATGATTCTCGCAGTGCAATCGTCACTGGCAGTTACCACATGGCGGCCATCAGGGCTAAAGGTGGCTGAGTTGACAGAATCATTGTGGTAAAAGGTACGTTTTTCTTCCCAAGATCCGTCCTTCAGGCCGAAGATTCTCACCGCGCCATCGTTGCTGGCGGTTAGCAGATGGCGGTCATCAGGGCTGAAGGTGACTGAGTTGACAGTGCCATCATGGGAAATGGTGACATTTTCTTTCCATGATCCATTGTCCTGCTGGCTATGGATTTTGACCTTCTTATCTTCACTGGCGGTCACCACATGGCAGACATCAGAACTGAAGGCGGCTGAAGTGACCCAGTAAACATGGGAAATAGTAGCTTCTCGTTCCCATGAGCCATCAGTCTTCTCACCATAGATTTTCGCCGTGTTATCCAAACTGGCCGTCACCAAATGATGGCCATCGTCGCTGAAGGTAGCTGACTGCACAAAGTCATCATGGGAAATGGTCACTTTTTCTAACCATGATCCATTCTCTTCCAGGTGGTGGATTTTCGCCTTGCGATCATCACCGACGGTCACCGCATAGCTACCATCAGCACTAAAGGTGGCTGATCTGATCCAATGATCATGGGAGATGGTGACTTTTTCTTCCCATGATCCATCGTCCCGCAGGTGGAGGATTTTCGCAGTGTGATCGGCACTGACGGTCAACACATGACGGCTATCGGCGCTGAAGGTGGCATAGTTGACCCAATCATTATGGGATAGGGTGAGCTTTTCTTCCCAGGATCTATCATCCTTCTGACTGATAATTTTCGCTGTGTGGTCGTCACTGGCGGTTACCACATGACGACCATCAGGGCTGAAGAAAGCTGAGTTGATGAAATTATTATGGGAAATGGTGAGTTTATGTACCCATGACCCATCGACTCCCTGACCATAGATTTTCGACGTATGATCGAAACTGAGAGTCACCACATGACGGCTATCGACACTGAAGGTGGCTGAGTTGACATCAAAATTGTGAGCAATAGTTGCTTTTTCTACCCATTTTCCCTTGTCATTCTGGCTATAGATTTTCGCCTTTCTGTCGTCACTGGCAGTCACCACATGACGACTATCGGCGCTGAAGTTGGCTGATCTGACAATATCACGATGGGCAATGGTCGTTTTTTTCTCTGAATTAAATATTTTACATTGAGACATAAGTCCAGTTTTGGCGAAATGAAACAAAGCAGGAAAATAAGCTTGCTTTCGGTATTTTATGAGCGATTCGACTAACGCTTCATCCTCCGTAAACGGCCTCAGCCAAAGACGGAGTTGTTTTTTATCTTCTGAAGGAAGGCTTGTCTTTAATTGATATTGGTGAGGTGAAGAAAACCGCTGAAACCATGCCTTTGCCAGAGCATGATTGTCGTTAATTACCCTGTGTAAGTGAGTCGATACCTGTTGCAAGCGGACAATATCCCGAAGTTCCAACAAACGAATAATTTTGACGGTTAATTCCTCGGGCAAATCGTGCAATGAGGCTGTTTTCTTTATTTCTTTTTCAACGACAGCGATAGACCTGCCCGCTCCGTCACCAGAAGGTTCTCCGCCCGATCGTGTGAGCTTGGTTGGAGGCAAGGAAAATCCAACGACGCCGGAGTTGTTATTTGCGCTATGCATACCTGATTTTCCCTGGACTAGTCTTGCCGTCGATAAACAAGGAGGTTCAAAATTGATGGAGAAAATTAGAGTTGGATTTGAAATAAAAGTTCAAAACATGGACTTAAAAGTTTCTGTCTTTAAGCACATGCAGAATGGCGCCCCTTTTATTTGTCACAATCATCAATCATCCGTAGTGTAATAATTCGCACTTTATTATCGCTACTGATAGTTAATACATGGTAACCATCGGCGCTGAAAGTGGCTGATTTGATTGAACGTTTATGGGAAAACATGGCTTTTACGACCCATAACCCATCAGTGTGCTGGCCAATGATTCTCGCCGTGCAGTCATCGCTGGCAGTTAGTACATGGCGACCATCGGAGCTGAAGGTGGCAGAGTTGACAGAATCATTGTGGTAAAAGGTACGTTTTTCTTCCCATGATCCATCGACCTTCAGGCCATAAATTCTCACCGTGCGATCATTACTGGCGGTCACCAGATGCTGACCATCAGGGCTGAAAGCGGCTGAGTTGATAGAGTCATCATGGAAAATGGTGACATTTTCTTTCCATGATCCATCAACCTGTCGGCTATGAATTTTGACCTTGTTATCTCCACCCAAGGTCAGCACATGGCGGCCATTAGCAGTTAAGTTGGCTGTTAAGACCCAGTCATCGTGGGAAATAGTGGCTTCTCGCTCCCATGAGCCATCAGTCTTCTCACCATAGATTTTCGCCGTGTTATCCAAACTGGCCGTCACCAGATGTTGCCCATCGGCGCTGAAGTCAACTGAGTTCACACGCTGATCATGGGAAATGGTCACTTTTTCTAACCATGATCCATTCTCTTCCAAATGGTGGATTTTCGCCTTGTGATCACCACTGACGGTCACCACATGGTGACCATCCGCGCTAAAGGTAGCTGACTGGATCAAGCCATTATGATGAATGATGATTTTTTCTTCCCAGGATCCATCGTCTCTCTGTGCGAAGATTTTCGCAGTGTGATCGAAACTGATGGTCATCACATGACGGCTATCGGTGCTGAAGACAGAGTTGACCCAGTGATTATGGGAAAGGGTGAGCCTTTCTTCCCATGATCCGTCATCCTTCTGGCTAATGATTTTCGCCGTGTGGTCGCAACTGCCAGTTACCACATGGCGACCATCAGGGCTGAAGGAGGCAGAGCAGATCAAACCATTATGGGAAATGGTGAGTTTATGTACCCATGACCCACCAACTCCCTGACCATAGATGTTCGAAGTGTTAACACTGGCGGTCAACACATGGCGGCTATCGGCAGTGAATTTGGCTGAGGTGACTTGAAAGGCGTGAGCTATGGTGGCTTTTTTTATCCATGATTCATCGTCCTTTTGGCCATAGATTTTCGCCTTTTTGTCGTTACTGGCGGTCAACGCATGAAGGCCATCGGCGCTGAAGCTTGCTGAACTGACAAAGTCATCGTGGGTAATGGTAGCTTTTTTCTCTAAATTAAATGTTTTACATCGAGACATCAGTCCGGTTCTGGTGAAATGAAACAAAGCAGGAAAATAACTTTTCTTTCGGTATTTTATGAGTGATTCGACTAACGCTTCATCCTTCGTAAACGGCCTCAGCCAACAACGGAGTTGTTTTTTATCTGCTGCAGGAAGGCTGGTCTTTAATTGATATTGATGCGGTGTAGAAAACCGCTGATACCATGCCTTTGCCAGAACATGATTATCTTTAATAACCCTGTGTAAGTGAGTCGATACCTGTTGCAAACGGGCAATATCCCGAAGTTCCAACAAGCGAATAATTTTGATGGTTAATTCCTCGGGCAAATCGTTCAATGAGGGTGTTTTCTTTATTTCTTTTTCAGCTGCAGCGACAGACCTGCCCGCAGTGTAACCCGATGGTTCGGGTGCCGAACGCGCGAACTTGGTTAGGGCCGAGGAATAACCGACCATGCTGGATTTATTATTTGCAGCTTCCATCACTGATTTTTCCTGGTTAGTGTTACCGAAGATTGATAAGGAGGTTCAAAATTGATGAAGCAAATTAGAGTCGATTTTGAAATAAAAGTTCATAAAATGCTGTCCTGAGTTTCTGTCTTTCAGCACATGCAGAATGGCGCCCCTTTTATTTGTCACAGGAAACCATCACTCACTCATCCGTAGTTTAATAATTCGCACTTTATTATCCCTACTGATAGTTAATACATGGTTACCATCGGCGCTGAAAGTGGCTGATTTGATTGAACGTTTATGAGAAAGGATGGCTTTTACGACCCATGATCCATCAGTTTGCTGGCCAATGATTCTCACCGTGCAGTCATCACTGGCGGTTACCACATGGCAACCATCGGGGCTAAAGGTGGCAGAGTTGACCCAATCATTACAGAAAAAGGTGCGTTTCTCTTCCCATGATCCATTGATCTTAAGGCCACAGATTTTCACCGTGCCATCCATACTGGCGGTCACCACATGGCGGTCATCAGGGCTGAAGGTGGCTGAGTTGATCCAATCATTATGGGACAGGGTGAGCTTTTCTACCCATGATCCATTGACCTGCCGGCTATGGATTTTGACCTTGTAATCTCTACCGACGGTCACCACATGGCGGCCATTGGCAGTTAAGTTGGCTGATGCAACCCAGTGATTATGGGAAATAATGGCTTCTTGTTCCCATGAGCCATCAGTCTTCTCACCATAGATTTTCGCCGTGTTATCCAAACTGCCCGTCACCAGATGATGGCCATCGACGCTGAAGGTAGCTGACTCCACGTAGTTATCATGGGAAATGGTCACTTTTTCTAACCATGATCCATTCTCTTCCAGGTGGTGGATTTTCACCTTGTGATCATCACCGGCGGTTAGCGCATGGCTACCATCAGCGCTAAAAGCGACTAACTGGATCCAGTGATCATGGATAATGAAGGCTTCTTCCTCCCATGATCCATCAGTCCTCTTACCATAAATTTTCGCCGTGTTATCGAAACTGCCGGTCATCACACGACGGCTGTCAGAGCTGAATGTGACAGAGTCGACCCGGTAATTATGGGAAATGATGAGCTTTTCTTCCCATGATCCATCATCCTTCTGGCTAATAATTTTTGCCGTGCGGTCGATACTGCCGGTTATCAAGTGCAGACCATCCGGGCTGAAAGAGGCTGAGATGACGAAACCATTATGGGAAATGGTGAGTTTATGTACCCATGACCCACCGACTCCCTGCCCATAGATTTTCGCCGTGCGATCCTTACTGATCGTCAACACGTGGCGGCCATCGGCACTGAATATGGCTGAGTTGACGTCACCATCGTGGGAAATGGTGGCTTCTTTTACCCATAATCGCTTATTGTCATTCTGGCCATAGATTATCGCCTTTTTGTCGTTACTGGCGGTCACCACATGACGGCTATCCGCGCTGAAGTTGGCCGATCTGACACGGTCATAGTGGGCAATGGTAGCTTTTTTCTCTAAATCAAATATTTTACATTGAGACATTAGCCCAGTTTTGGTGAAATAAAACAAAGCAGGAAAATAAACTTTCTTTCGGCATTTTATGAGTGATTCGACTAACGCTTCATCCTTCGTAAACGGCCTCAACCAAAGACGGAGTTGTTTTTTATCTTCTGCAGGAAGGCTTGTCTTTAATTGATATTGGTGAGGTGAAGAAAACCGCTGAAACCATGCCTTTGCCAGAGCATGATTGTCGTTAATTACCCTGTGTAAGTGAGTCGATACCTGTTGCAAGCGGACAATATCCCGAAGTTCCAACAAACGAATAATTTTGACGGTTAATTCCTCGGGCAAATCGTGCAATGAAGCAGTTTTCTGTATTTCTTTGTCGGGTACAGCGATGGATCTAACTTTACTGACACCTGATGATTTTCCCTCCAATCGAGCGTAACCATCTGACAGCAAGACTGAACCGGCTACGCCGGATTCACTATTCATAGAATCCAAACCTGGTTTCTCCTATGTTAGAACTTTCAATCAATTAAAAAAGAGCTTTCAAAACTGATGCAATTAATAAGTACTCAGCCATACGGAATCGAATACTTCTGGCTTATTGGGCAGGTGCTCTGCAAGGCGCAACGACGGGAACATAGCAAACTATGTGACCAGAGTTGCAACGCAGCACGACTGCATGGATGCAGGAGCTAGAGCAACGCAGGAGCAGTTGCCGCGAGTGCCTGAACAATAAGTCAGAAAATATGATTTCGTATGGTTGAGTACTTAAGAGTAGATTTCGAAATAAAAGTTCATTAATTGGAGTTAAGTGCTGATTGCCATTCTCCCCCACCTGAATCGAGGCTGTCGCAAAATTCTGGCTCCCATGTTTCAGCGTGGGAACCGGGTTTTGGAACACCGTATTCAGATGGAGAAGGATGTTAAATTCTTCATGATTACCCGGAAACGGTCGACTGGAGTGGAAGAGCGGTAAGAAAAGACGGAAAAGGCTCTATATCAGAATGCATACTCCTGTTCTGAAAAGGCTTGCAATCGATGCAGACGAATGACTAAGAATCATGAGTTGCAATAATCGATTCTATCGTGCTGTTGGGCGAATCAAGGCTTTGAAGGCTCATAAGTACAGCTCAATTATGGTTTTGTGAGTTAAATTATTGTAGTCGTTTATTTTGACTGTTTGATTCATTTTTTTGGTCTTATACTTCATCATTTTTACTGAATAACTTTGGTGAGATGACATTGTGTGTCTTTTAAAACCTATGCAGTCGTTTTTCAACGCTTTATTGAGTTTGCCGCTATTACCAAAGTAAAAGTTTGAGCCGTTGCGGTGAATCTTAAGCAAGATGAATTATAAATTAGTTTCTAATTTATAAAATTTTTGCGTGACCAGACTTTTTCTATTTTTGATTTATCTCCTTATTTATTCTTCGCTTCGACAGGCTGGGGATAAGGCCCAATAACTACTAAAAATCGAGATAAGGACGCAAACGGTGAATTTGATTCAGGTGCTTTGCTTTTCCACGTATCCAATGCTACTTTTTCATCGTAATGTAAATTTGAGACTAATTTAGTATGAGACTCACAAATACGATTTTAGTGTTATTAATATGTTTACTTTCTTGTTATTCAAGGGCAACAGTCCTCTCAACTGCTACTCGCCTCATCTCATTGAATGACAAAGCTTTAACGATATCATTTAAAAAAAGCGAAGCTAGTCATACAATGCTTTTGGATGCTTGTGAATCATCCAGGCTTTCAACAATGATTGCGTCAGTTAGAATGATGAGAGCAGTGCTTTTAAGTGAAGGTCAACCTAACCCGATAGATCCGAAAGATATATATTTAGGGCAATTATGGAACTTGGTAGAAGCCGGCGTTGGCAATACTCCGTCTAATCTTTTAAGTACTTTTGCTAGCGATTCCCCATTTACCGGGCCAGGTGGTGTACTTGATAGAACTCTTGAGGGTTTGCAAAGAAACAAAGGTTTGAATGAAGACTTAAAGAAGGTCTTGCTCATGGTGTTGAAAATACTTAATGAGAATACTGAGGTTATAAACTCATTTACTGAATTAGGACTAACAGATAAGCTTCAAGAAATAAAAGAAGAGATTGAGGAGTTAGGTCAAAGTGGGTAAAAAACGCAGACTTCGTACGCGGTTGCAGCCAATTACGGGGTTGTTCTTTATCCTCTGTAGGAAGGCTTGTCTTTTTGTCTTTCACAACCAGAATGGCGCCCCTTTTATTTGTCACAGTAATCAATCATTCACTCATCCGTAGTTTATTAATTCGCACTCTATTATCACTACTGAAAGTCAATACATGGTTACCATCGGTGCTGAAAGTGGCTAATTCGATCGAACAATCATGGGAAAGGATGGCTTTTACGACCCATGATCCATCAATCTCCTGACCATGAATCTTTGCCGTTCCATCTAAATGGGTAGTAAGCAAATGGCGGCCATCGGTACTGAAAACGGCTGGGCGAAAAGAATCTCCATAGCAAATGATGGCTTTTTCGACCCATGATCCATCAGCCTTCCTGCCAGAGATTTTCCTGGTACCATACTTACAGCTGCTTAGGACATGGCAACCATCGGGGCTGAAGATGACTGAGATAATATTTTCATCATGGAAAATAGTGAGCTTTTCTTCCCATGATCCATCGTCCTTATGACCGTAGATTTTCACCGTGTTATTACGATCGGTGGTCACCACATGGCGGCCGTTAGTGCTAAAGCTGGCTGAGTTGACCCAGTGATCATGGAAAATATTAGCTTCTTCTTCCCATGCTCCATCGGTCTTCAGACCATAGATTTTCACCGTACTATCCTCACTGGCCGTTACCACTCGGTAACCATCGGTGCTGAAAGTGGCCGAGTTGATCAGTCGGTCATGGGAAATGGTGACTTTATCTACCCATGATCCATTGAGCTTCTGGCTGAGGATTTTTGCCTTGTAATCTTGACCGACAGTCAACACATGCTGGTCATCCGCACTAAAGATGGCGGATTGGACAGTTTCATCATGGTAAATAGTCGTTTCTTCTTCCCATGAACCATCACTCTTCTGAACGTAGATTTTCGCAGTTTTATCAACACTGGCCGTCACTACTCGGCGACTATCGGCGCTAAAGGTGATTGAGGCGATTGTCAGATTATGGGCAAGAGTCAGTTTTTCTACCCATGATCCATCGACTTCCTGACCATAGATTTTCGCCGCAGTAAAGTCACTGGCAACCACCAAATGACGACCATCGGCACTGAAGGTGGCTGAGTAGGACCAACTGTAATGTGAATGGGAAATGGTGAGTTTTTCTTCCCATCGCCCATCATCACCCTGACTACAGATTTTCGCCGTTTCATCGACACTGATGGTCACCAAGTGCTTGCCATTGGCACTAAAGACGGCTGATATGAGACCGTTTTCATGGGAAAGGGTGAGTCTTTGCTCCCAAGACCCATCGCCCTTCTGAGCAATGATTTTCACCTCGCCATTTATACTGCTGGTGAGCCAATGGCGGCCATCGGTGCTAAATTCGATTCGGTTCGGACTGCCATTATGAGCAATGACCGCTTGTGTATCCAAATAATACTTTTTGTATTGAGACATCAGTCTAGCTTTGTTGAAATGGAACAAAGCAGGAAAATAAACTTTCTCCCGGTGATTGATGAGTGATTCAACTAACGCTTCATCTTTCGTAAAGGGTCGCAGCCAATTACGGAGTTGTTCTTTATCCTTTGTCGGAAGGATTTTCTTTAATTGATCCTGGTGTTGTAAAGAAAACCGGCGATACCATGCCTTTTCCAAGGAATGATCGTCTTTAATAAGATTGTTAAAGTGAGTAGATACCTGTTGTAAACCGATAATATCCCGAAACTCCAACAAACGAAAAATTTTAATTTGTAATTCTTCGGGCAAAGAGTGCAATGAAACTGTTTTCTCAATGTCCTTATCAGGTAGAGCGATGGATCTGCCCGCACTAACACCCGATGGCTCGCTCTCTATTGGAGTGTCCACAGGCTGTAGCGAGAGTGAAGCGACTGTGCTGGAAATGTTAGCGTTAGAGTCCATGCTGGGTTTCTCCTGAGTTACTATCTCCCCGGTTAAAGAGGGCATTCAAAATTGATGCTGTAAATTGGATTCGATTTTGAAATAAAAGTTCCATTAAAAAACTCAAAATACAATCACCACTCCCCCCAAGAAAAATCAGGAAATCTAGTTTCAAGAAGCTTATTATCCAACAGCACAGTTTTTCGCAATAAAGAATATAAGGAAGCACAATATAAAGATTCTGCGTTTACATACGAAAAAGTTGTCTACGCTCATTCAACCATCAATCCTTCTTGCGTAGTTCAGTGATTCTCACCTTGTTATCTCGACTGACGGTCACCACATTGCGGCTATCGGCGCTGAAGCTGGCTGCGGTGAATTCTGTCTTTTTTTGAATGGCGGCTTTTTGCAGCCATGAGCCATTGGCCTGCAGGCCATAAATTTTTACGACACCATCGATACTGGCGGTCACCACATGGCAAGCATCGGCACTGAAGCTGGCAGAGAGAACCTTATCCTGGTGGACAATGTTGGCTTTTAGTTTCCATGATCCATCGGTCTGCAGGCTACTGATTTTCGCCGTGCCATCATCACTGACGATCACAGTCCTTTGGAACCACTTGATGACCTTTTCTTCGACACACTGCCTCAAAAAAGAAAAATTGTATTTTTCATCAACGAAAACAGCCAGTTAGAAGCATTTTGGCTGCATGCCCCCCCCAACTGTCGGCCATACCTCTATTAGAACGAAACCTTCTGTATGCCCGGTTAGGAACTTTTTCTTGTGAAAATAGTCATAAAATTAACCAATTAGATAAGTGAGGTACAACATGAATAACATCAGCACTGGCACAGAGCCCAAATACGCTATGCCTGAGACTAAAGCCCATACTTCGGAATCAACGTCTCCAGCTAATAATGCAAACTTTAAGGGGCACCAACTTCAAGCTACAAAGTCATCTCGGCGAGTAGAAGCTGCTCTTCAAGGTAAGTGCAGTATATGCCTGGATCTTTTCACCAATACTGAAATCAAACCATTATCCTTGTTGCCATGCTTCCATGTGTACCATTCAGAATGCGTTACTAAATTAAACAAACAGTCCTGTCCTCATTGCAGGGATCATGCCAGTCCTTCAACGATTAAAATTTACCAAAATAGCACATCATTAAGAGAAGATTTGCCACTGGAATGCGCTGAAAACCTTTGTTCTGTGGTAGGTGCCAATGCCTCGATTAGCTCCGGCAAGAAAGCGCTCTGCCCTTATCCTCTTGCAACTTTCCCATATCAAGCGGCAGAAAACTTTCTGGAGAACAACCATGCTCCAATTATTGAATGGCTCCGTGAGTCATTTGCTGAAAAAAAGTACAAAGCCACTCATGTGCATTATGATGAAAAATATTGCGTAACAACCCGATTAGTACACCTTCACGAGAAACCAGCGATTGTGCTTTTTATGCAGCTCAAACCCAACGAGCCCGAGGGCGAATTCTCCTATTGGGCTGAAGATATTAACAAAGCGAAAACTCCAGAAGCTGCTTTCACAAATCTTCTGGAAGACATGCGAACCGATTTATTATTTATCAGCCTGAAAAAAACGCATCCAGCCATTTTTGACCTCAGCACAGATCTATACATCTATCATTATGATTTATGGAAATACAACGCTATTTTCATCAATGACGAACATAACTCCGTGCCTCTTCGCACCATTTTCGATCCATCTACTAAATCTTTTAGCTGGGATAGATTGAAACAGGAGCTGGAAAAAAAGGGTTTTGAATATAAGAAGTTATTCGAAACAACCCCTTCTGAAAAATTTTTAGCATTTAATCAATCATCTCGGATGGGAGCTTTTGAGAGGTGGGAGGTTGATACTGTCGACGATTTTCATTCCAATAGCCGGGGAGAAACTGCAGTCCCAGATTGTATCACGCCCAGCTCTCAACGCCCTGTTAGTGAAAGCAGGTCAGAAATTCCCTCTGGGGATTTGGATACCGATAGTTTCTTATTCTGATCTGAAGAAGCTTAACCGGGTGACACCCGATCACCACGAATTAACTCAGGTGATTGGGTGCATTACCTGCAGAGTGATCTATCTAAAGCCACCCATTTTCCACCGTGGTATTTCGGGATAATGTCCAATTGCTATTTGTATATGACGACTCATCACATTGGGCGAGGCACCAAAGCACTGAACATCACATTGATTAGAAAATCTCTTAAAATCATCAATATTAATCAGTGCTCCGTGAGAGAGGAAGCTGGTTTGAAGATCGTCGCCGGTAATGTGTGCAGCCAAATCTGGCTCCGAGAGAAGGATTGTTCTGTGCATGAGTGTAGCGTTAGGGTCATAAAAAATAACCTTCATGCATCCATCCTGTTTCTTTAATCTCAAGGCCATTGCGTGGTCAATTGTGCCATCGTTTTGTGAACGAAAATAAAAGTTCTTTTCAGCGCCAGCCGACATATTCCAATATTTTTTTACCAGCCCTGTAAGAGCCTCAGAAAACTTTCCCTCAAGGAAATAATATCCATCAGCAAATATTCCATATTTAGAGTAGTCTACTACTTCGTATGGAAAATTAGATGTATTTGCAAAGGTTGACTGTATTTTTTCTGAGGTATTTATTCTTTCAAAAGTATCTTTCCCTCGGCCAAATACATTTTTGCCATAAGCCCAGGCAAAATGTCGGCAGACTATTTTTTCTCCAGGTGCTCTAATGTCATTGTCAGACCGGCAGAATTGACCATTGAGGTTTTTTCGAAACCAGGAATCATCAGAGTTATACATAGGAATTGGAACGATAGAACCATCCTGTTTGAAAACAAGTTTAACCTGAAGGCTTCGCCCTTTTTCATGCAGTTGTTTTATCTTGTTGGCAACATAGCAAGTTGATCTCTGGCAGGCTAACGGGATGTTAATGTTGTAAGCACTTAATGGTTTGTGGAGTGCTTTAGTAAACCATGCATCAGGGTGTTCTTTCATCAGCTTTGTGGTAAGACAACGCAAAGCATTGACAGAATAACCACCAAAACATGCCTTAATGCCATTAACAAGGGATGTTATGGCCCTGACTGGCAGTAAGGATTTTGAATGTCTGTGCCAGGAATGTGAAAGTGCCGACTGAACACCAAGATTAATCTGATCCATTTCATGATATTCCTTTCATTATCAACAATCATGATCAATTTAGAGTTCAAACTTGCCAGTAAGTTCAAATTAAATGAAAAATTAAATAACACCCAGTGTTTACCTGAAACCCAACTCAAAACAAACCTCTATAAATCGCCAAAAAATTTATAATTACCTTATAAATCTTTGGATAATATCAAGTGCCTGTATAGTTACTTATCTGAAACAAAAGTACTATTTTCCGAATACTTATTTCCACTATCCCCTTAATACAGCATGAGTCTCATGCCCAGGATCTATCATTAAATGATTACTCTTCAGTGAGCCACCAAAACTCCGGATATCACTTTCATCATAAGATTTCTTCCTATCATCAATATTCATAAGCACTCCATAAGAGAGGAAGCTGGCTTGAAGATCTTCACCGGCGATATATGCAGCCAAACCTGGTTCCGAGAGAAGGAATGTTTTGTGCCTGAGTGTGGCGTTAGGGTCGTAAAAAATAACCTTCATGCATCCATTCTGCTTCTTTAATCTCAGGGCCATTGAGTGAGAAAATCTTCCATGTTCTCGGGAACGGAAAAAAAAATTCTTTTCATCACTGTCCGACATATTCCAGTACTTTTCTACCAGCCCTGTAAGAGCTTCTGCAAACTTGCCTTTATGAAAATAATACAAGTCAGCAAAACAGGCTCTCTTAGTCATTTGACCATCTGCCAATCTAACTGGAAGATAGTATGACTCTCTTAATGGATCATCAGCTGTATTTGCAAAGGTTAACTGTATTTTTTCTGGGGTATTTATTATTTCAAAATCCTTCCGCCGACCAAAGACTCTTCTGGCATAAGCCCAAGCGAAATGACGGCAGGCTATCTCTTTCCCTGGTGCTATGGTGTCATTATCAGAGCGATGGACTTGAAAATTAAGGTTTGTGGGGAACTGGGAATTGTCGGAGTCATAGATGGGGATTGGAACACTAATACCATCCTCCTGGAAGGCAAGTTTAACCTGAAGACTTCGCCCTTGATCATGCAGCTGATTTACCTTGTTTTTAACATAGTGAGTTGATCCCTCGCAGGCTAGCGGGATGTTAATATTATAAGCACTTAATGGTTTATGGAGTGCTTTAGTAAACCATGCATCAGGATGCTCTTTCATCAGTTTTGTGTTGGTAGAGTGCAAAATGCTGACAGAATAACCACCAAAACATGCCTTGATGCCATTAACAAGGGATGTTATAGCCCTGACTGACATCAAGGATTCTGAATGATTGTGCCACGAATGTGAAAGTGCCGACAGAACACCTAATTTGATTTGATCCATTGCGCGCCCCCCCCCTTCTTTTTTTTAGTTACCATGATCCATTTGCTCACTATATATATAGAGCACTAAAGTGCTAATAAGTTCCGCAGCTGTTGCTCTGTTCAGGAAAAAGTGAAGATTGTTGTCGCAGGCAGGGTGTCCGTTAAATGGGTTCCACCCTGCTTCCAACTCGGCAGCAGGGTAGAAAGAGGTAGAGATCACAAACTCTTGGTGACTACTTCATAAATATCGGTAGACAGATCAGGTACTGCCTTGATCCGCTCCAGCGCTTTTCTCATGCGTTCCCTTATAGCTGGCTGGTATTTCTTCCAGCGTGTCAATGGCGTCATCAGACGAGAAGCGATTTGCGGGTTCTGTTTATCAAGGGTGATGACCCAGTCTGCCAGGAACTCATAGCCTTCGCCTGTGCCTGAGTGGAACTGCTTCATATTCCCGCTGGTAAATCCGCCCAATAATGCTCTCAGCTTATTCGGGCTGGTGCGGTCAAAAGATTCATGCTCCTGAAGTGACCTTAGATGCTCCAGAGTGCCCAGAGACGGGCTGCTGCTTTGCAGCATAAACCAGCTGTCCATGACCACTGCGTCATCTTTATAACGATCCAGATAGTCATTGAGCAGAGAATCAATGGTTTCCCGACTCTGAAAACTGGAATTAATGACGGCGCCCATGGCTGCACGCAGGTCGGTCATATTGCTGGCATTCTTGTACTGATCTTCAGCCAGTTGTTGCAGACTGTCGTCTTCCAGTTCAACCAGGTAGCCGAGGCAGATATTTCTCAGGGTACGTTTGGCAATATCTCCGGCTTGCGGGCGATACTCACCCTTCAGGTGCAGAGTTTGATAAAGCTCCAGCAGTTTATCTTTGTGAGCCTCGGCAATGGCTTTGCGAACACGACTTCTGGATTCACAGATCTGCAGAGGGTGAATTTCTTCCGCCTGCTCAGCCAGACTCGCTTCAGAGGGCAGTTTCAACATTTCTGCTTTAACCGCTTTGTCCAGCTCTTCATCGGCGAGCACGACACCGAAGGCATCAACCAGCCTTGAATCAATCGCGGTTTCTTTGTCCTTCAGCAGTCCGTCGACCAGATCTTCAATAACCGCAGTGGCCAGACGCTGACCTGCATCCCAACGATTGTAACTATCGCTGTCGTACTTCATCAGGAAAACCAGATCTTCACGACGGTAATCGTATTTGACACGAACGGGCGCAGAGAAGTTTCTCAGAATAGACGGCAATGGATTTTCAGTCAGTCCTTCGAATGTCCAGGTGTCTTCAGCCGCTGTAACATGCAGAACCCGTTCAGTCTCACCGGCTTCGTTCAGTGGCAGGGCTTTGCCATCCTTGTCCAGCAGGGCAACAGCCACAGGAATATGAAAAGGCAGCTTAGTCTCCTGACCCGGAGTGGCCGGACAACTCTGAGCTATTGTCAGAGTGTACCGACCTGACGCCTGATCAAAACTGTCGGTCACGGTAACAACCGGCGTTCCCGCCTGGTTATACCAATGACGAAACTGACCGAGGTCAACGCCGGAAGCCTCTTCCATGGCTTTTACAAAGTCTTCACAGGTCGCTGCTTCACCGTCAAAACGTTCGAAGTACAGGTCTGAACCTTTGCGGAAATGGTCTTTACCGACAATGGTCTGAATCATCCGAACCACTTCACAACCCTTTTCGTAAACGGTCAGGGTGTAAAAGTTGGAGATCTCGATAAATGACTGTGGGCGTATAGGATGAGCCATGGGGCCTGCATCTTCAGCAAACTGTGCCGTCTTCATTACCGCAGCGTCTGCAATCCGCTTGACGCCCCGTGAATTCATATCTGCCGAAAATTCAGCGTCACGGAATACAGTGAAGCCTTCTTTAAGACTCAGCTGAAACCAGTCACGACAGGTGACCCTGTTGCCAGACCAGTTATGGAAATACTCATGGGCAACAATCGCTTCTATACGCTGATAACTGGCGTCAGTAGCCGTATCGGGGCTTGCCAGTACACAGGAAGAGTTGAAAATGTTCAAACCCTTGTTTTCCATCGCCCCCATGTTGAAATGATCTACCGCTACGATCATGAAGATATCCAGATCGTATTCACGACCATACACCTCTTCGTCCCACTTCATGGACTTTTTCAGAGAAAGCATGGCGTGGTTGCATTTGTCGATATTGTGAGACTCGGTGAAAATACGCAGTGCTACTTCCCTGCCGTGCATGGTGGTGAAACTATCTTCCACCATTTCCAGATCACCGCCTACCAGGGCAAACAGATAGCTGGGCTTTTTGAACGGGTCTTCCCAGGTCACCCAGTGTCGTCCACCTTCAAACTCGCCACGGGCAATATCATTACCATTGGACAGCAGTACCGGGTAACGGCCTCTGTCGGCAATCACCTTGGTAGTGAATTTGGACATAACATCCGGACGATCCAGATAGTAGGTAATTTTGCGGAAGCCTTCTGCTTCGCATTGGGTGCAGAACATGCCGTTGGATTTATACAGTCCTTCCAGAGAAGTGTTTTCCTGAGGACGAATACGGGTCACAACCGTCAGAGAGAATGAGAGACGGGTGACCGGTACAGTCAGGCTTTCAGAACCGAGGATGTACTGATCAGAGGTCAGTTCGGAACCGTCAATAAAGACACTGACCAGCTCCAGGTCGATACCAACCAGAGTCAGGTCGGGGGTATCTTGTCCACGATCTTCATTTCGGCGCAAGCCGAGTACCGAGGTCACCAGTGCGTGATCTTCGAACAGGTCGAAGGTCAGGTCAGTGGTGTCAATCCAATAATCCGGAGCCTGATAATCTTTCAGGTAAATAGCTCTGGGTTGGGCGTCTTTCATTTTCAACCTTCCTTTACCATGGCCGTGCTTTTGTTGTTAGAGCTTTTGGCTCAATAGGGAGAGAGGTATGTTTCCTCTCCATGCCGATCAGGCTGCAACTGATACGTTGACTTGATAAGAAGTGTGCTTACGAATATTGATGACACCGGTATCAAGGATCAGGTATTGCCCCTTGATGCCCAGCAGTACGCCTTCAATAAGCGGTTTTTTATCAAAGGACATAGAAGTCACTTTGACAGGATATTGCTCGACGGGATAGCGAATATCAACGACTTCCGGATCGGCCACCGGTGTTATGGCCTGTAATCCAAACTGTTCCTGAAGCGCTTCCAGCCGTGAAGCGTTCATCTCCAGCAGATCACTGGCCTGTGTTTTGAGATCCAGAGGTTCTGCCGTCCCTTTCAACATGGCACGCCAGTTTGTTCGATCATTCACAAAGGCCTTGAACAGGGTTTCGATTAAACCAGACTGCTGTCGTGTAGAGACTCTGACAAAAGGCAGGGCCTGGGTCGCCCCCTGATCCACCCAGCGGGTGGGTACCTGAGTTGCGCGGGTGATACCGACCTTCAGACCCGAGGAGTTGGCGAGATAGACGACATGATCGGTCATGCAGAACTTTTCACCCCAGGCGGCATCCCGACAGGTGCCTTCATGATAATGACACTTTTCGGGGCTCATAATACAGCTGTCACACTGGGGCAGCTTTTTGAAACAGGGATAACAGAAGCCCTGACTGAAACTTTTCCTGGTCTTGCGGCCACAGTGGCAGCAGTTGATCTCGCCCTGGTATTCAAGGGTCAGTTTTTTTCCCATCAGTTCATTCAGGGGCAGTCGATCATCGCCCAAAGGCAGCTGGTACTCCACCGGCTGGCCTTCTTTCAGTAGCGATTCCATTTTGCGCAGTGCGCCACTCAGAGGTTGAGTCAAGTTCTATACCTCAGTCTTTAAAGCGCAGAATGGTGGTTTCAGACGCATCCTGTCCGGATGCACTTTTGCAATTCACAGGCATGTAACCAATGCGCTCTTCTTCGGGCAGGTTATCGTGCTCCCAGGCGATCAGAGCCTCCAGGATGCCTTCTCTCTGGTCTGGTGTCAGCTTGTCACCATTGGGCCAGCGGCTCAGCTCCAGCGACTGTTTCATGTTCTGGTAAATTTCTGGCGTCATCTGGGCCAGAAAGTCTTTAAGCTGCATCAAATCCACTTATCCTCATCTGAATAGTTCCTGGTGGACAGTTAGCAATCCAGGAAAAGAATTTTGCCTTTCAGGCTTTTTAGCCCGTTACAAGGCAAAACAAATATGGAAGGATAATACTATCAAATCGCCACAAGCGAAAAAACGCAGTCTGCATCACCTTACCGGGATGTTTGCTGTAATTCCCGATAAAAAAAGCCTTAAGTGGAAAGTGCCACTAGCTCTGTATCACGAAGTCGGGGCATTTTCTTAATAAAGAGGACACACTCATGAATAACCAGATTCCTGTTATGCAGCGTTTGTCACCCATTCGCAACACTACCCGGGCTCAGGATGCCGATGCACTGGCCGCTGAGCAGCTTCAACATTTTGGTATTCAACCTGACACGCCCTTTGGCCAATCTTTACTCAGTGCCGCCAGCAGTCTTTACCAGGCAGGTTCCGATATCAGCCAGTTCGAGAGCCTTTGTCAGGCCATAGCCTCACTGCCTGAGTCGGACAAAATCAGCCACTTTAATGCCAAAAAGTTTCTCTGTTTCCAGCTGGCCAAGCTGATCGACATGCTGCAACCCAGCATGAAGCAGGATTATCATGCCCTGGGAATGGATGTCAGCAGCCGGGTTGTCAAAGGTGACTACCCTCTGTTTGCCAATGTCGGCGCCCTGTTCTCGGCCACGCCCGCCGTGGTAAAGACTGCCACTTATCTCTATGCCTGTACCGAGTGGGTCGAAGATGCCTTTAACGGCAAGGAAAGCACTCACCCGATTTACAGCCGCCTGCTCAACCCGACATCGATCTCTCTGGCCAACACCCTGACCGCTCTGGAAGCAGGAGAAAATGCCGGTGACTACATGACCTGGAACTTCAACAGCGGTATGGCTGCGATTGATGCCCTGCTGGCAAACCAGCTCAGGCATGGCGACATTCTGCTCAGTTCCCGCAATGTTTATGGCGGTACTTTCCAGCTGATGCAGGATTTCTATGCCCGCCCTGACCGCATGGCCGTCAAGCTGGAATGGTTTGACGGATTTTCTGGCGAAGCATTCAGTGAGAAACTCAAACAGGTCGAAGAGAAATATAAGTCAGCCCTGAAAGATGGCAAAAAAATCCTGGTTTATCTGGAATCCCCCTGCAATCCCCACGGCAATGTGATTGATGTCGCCAGCATCTGTAAAAAAAGTCATGAGAAAAGTTATCTGGTGGCTCTCGATTCAACTCTGGCCACGCCCTTCCTTCATCGCCCACTGCGCAATAAGGACAAGAGCAAGCGACCTGACTGGGTCATCCACAGTTACACCAAAGACATCTCCGGCTCTGGCAGCGCCACTGCAGGTGGTATCGTTGCTGAAAGCCGTCGTATGTTCCTGCCCAAGAACACTGAGCATGAAGGCGTAAGCTGGCATGAAACCCTGTTCTGGGACGTGTACTACATCAAGGGCGCTTTCCTGGATGCCGATAAATCTCTGGACATTATCAATGGTCTGAAAACCCTGGAAAACCGAATGCTATCCAAGTGCATTAATACTCTGGTGTTCAGTCACTATCTTAATGCCCACGACCAGATCCAGGTCAACAGCCATGCCCTGAGCAGCCACCCTAACTCAGACTTGCGGGAACAGCAGCTCTATCTCGGCCTGCCCAGCCCGCTGTTCAGTATTGATATGGAGAAAGCCCGGATTCCCAGAGAAGCTTTCATCCGTTTCTTTGATGCCCTGGAACCGGCTTTTGGTCATATGGTCAGCCTTGGTCAGAGCAATACTTTGGTACTCTGTCCGGCCTTAACGTCTCATTCAGAAATGGACGAATCCGCCCAGAGAGAGGCGGGCATTTTTCTGACCACTATTCGTGTCGCCATGGGCGATGAAAACCCGAGAGATCTGATAAGACAGTTCAAGGCGTGTGCAAAACTTCATCTGGACCCGGTGATGCCGGGATTCTCCGAACAGTTTATGTCAGACGAAGAACTGGATAAAACGATACGGGAGACCCATCTGGATGTGCATTCCAGACATCTGGAATTTATGAGCAAAGAATAAAAACGACGATTCAATTATATCTGAAGGAACAGAGAACAAAGCTGGATGAAAGGGCCATAATGGATTCTTTTCATCCTGT
Source organism: Endozoicomonas sp. ALD068 (assembly GCF_049310145.1). Lineage (NCBI taxonomy): Bacteria > Pseudomonadati > Pseudomonadota > Gammaproteobacteria > Oceanospirillales > Endozoicomonadaceae > Endozoicomonas > Endozoicomonas sp. ALD068. The sequence goes on along the minus strand of NZ_JBLYNU010000004.1, from coordinate 971,627 downwards.
TCCTGAACTGTTGAAGCAGCGTGGAGTATTGACAGATTCAGTTGAAAGTGAAGTCATTTATAGTCAGGCTGCCTCAGGAGTCAGCATGTTCATAATCAAGCGTATCAGGATATCTTTTTGTTTCGGGTCTGACTCTGCAACCAACAGAGTCAACGCTGCAAGACCTGTGTCGTTAATCACTGGTTGGTCTTCCTCGTTCATAAGGCGACCATTGCGATACAGAAAGTCTACAAACAGGAAAGCACCGCTGCGCTTGTTACCATCCACAAACGGGTGGTTTTTTACCACAAAATAGAGCAAGTGCGCTGCTTTGCTCTCTACGGTTGGGTAGGCAGGTTCACCGAAAGTCGTCTGCTCAAGATTTCCCAATAATGCGCCCAAACCATCATCCCTGTTTTTTGCAAACAGCTCTGTGGCCTCGCCTCGCTGAATTAATTGCTTTTTCAGTTCATGTAATGATGCCATGGCCTGATGCTCATCGACCAGGGTGCCGCCGGTTTGACCTGCCGGTTCGTTCAATAAGCCCTCATCGTAGCGTTGCAGCCAGAGAAAGGTCTGAGTATACCGGCTGACAATTTCAACCAGCCCCCTGCCCGCCTCTGCTTCCAGTTCCGGCGTTGCTGCTGCTTTGCGAATCAGCGCTAAAGCAGCTTCCAACTCTTTGGCGTTTTCTTCAAAACGTTGCTGGTTGATGGAGAAACCGTGAGTAAGGTGATCATTCAGAGCTTTTGTAGCCCACTGCCTGAACTGAGTGCCTTTTTTAGAGTTGACTCTATAACCAATAGAAATAATGGCATCGAGATTGTAATACTCCACCTGATACGTTTTACCGTCGTTGGCAGTTGTTGCATTTTTTGCAACTACTTGCTCACGTACCAGTTCCTCATCATGAAAAATATTACGCAAATGGCGCGAAATCACCGATTTATCTCTATCAAACAGGTCTGCCATCTGATTCAGGCTTAGCCAGACGGTTTTCTCGGAAAGCTTGACTTGTATATTGCCGTTACCAGCCTGGTAGATTAATAGTTCACTCATTGTTTGTCCCAAATTTATTATTCAATGCGTGATCAAGAATAGCCTTTGATGACGCCAAGGTACCTGCCATTTTATTCTCAACAAACTTTTACCTGCTGCAACCTTTGGTTTTTGACAGAAATAAACACTTGTTCTTGTTGTTAGTCTACTTTGCACAAACAGAAAGAAAAGATGTCTGGATAATGATGGTAAAAACACTTTCTACGGTGCTTCTATTATTGCTGCTTTCGCTGTCTGTTATTTGTCAGGCCGAAAAGCTGACAAGACGTTTTATTGTCGAGTTTGCACCGCATCAGGGGACAGGTTCTCCGGATCGGGTCTTTTCCATAAAGCATAATCTGAATACATTGCCGGTCAGGCTGCTAGTGCAGCCAAGCCTTGATATCCATACAGCCCACTCGTTCCGATACTCTGAGGTCGTCATTCCCGCGAAGGCGGGAATCCAGCGCCAACAGCGGGTCTCTGCCTTCTCGCGGATGAAAAGGCCAGGGGGGCACCGGGCAGTATGGTTCTGGTGGTGAGTCTGTGTGGATTCCCGCCTTCGCGGGAATGACGGGAGTGAGGCCGGAAATGACGGGAGGGGAACCAGGCTTTTGCGACACCCTCTGTTGCGTGGGAACGAGGGGTGTATGGATATCAGAGCTTAGCTGCACTAGGAGCCTGACCGAGAATAGCGCCCGTAGCGAGGACGGCAGAAAATTGAGGATGAAAATTCGGTTTTGTGAGGAGAATAGCGAGCTATTTGACGAACAAAAGCGTATTTTCAGACCAATTTGCTGCCGCCGCAGTAGGGCGGTCTATTCTCGGTCAGGCTGCTAGCAAAAACACCAGAGTGTCCTAGAATACTCACTGTCGTTATACGGCAGTAGGTTCGATTATGTTGAAGCAAAAGACAAGCCAAAGCTTTCTGCCCGCGCTATTGGTAGCTGTGTTCTTACTCTCTTCCCCGGATGCTTCTTCCGATGGTTTCGGGCACATAGAATTCTTACAGAAAATCGGGACCGATAAAGATGTTTACATAGCTAAGCCAGTGCAGGATCCATCGGATGCATGCGTTGATTATGTCTCACCGGCCTCTGTGCAGACGGTTCCGGGTTATGAGAACGGACAAACTATGAATATTCATTACGTTGATACGGGGATCTGTGACAGGTCTTGGGCTTCCGTGCTGTTCAAGGTAAAAAGCAAAAATCACTCTGGAAGATCAGCCCAACTTTTGTGGTTTAAAGATTTGCATCAGGATCCCTATGCAACGATAGGCGAAGATGCAGATCCAGACGGATTGTTATGGATTGACAATAGCGATAGCAGCAAGATTAAAGTCTGGGTCAGTTATGATCACTAGACCGAGAATAGCGCCCGTCTAGGCGACCCCGTAGCGAGGACGGCAGAAACACGATGGTCCTGCCCACTTTGCAGAGGAGACCTGTCATCATTGGCACAATCACCGGATTTTGTAGCGGGCATGGAGGCACAGCAGGACTTGGCAGATTCTTATAACGAGACCCTGGGTATCAGTTCCTCGCAAACGACTTATTTCGGGGAGGTATCAGAAACAATCATCGAACCTGCAGCTTCTTTCACCAGCCTTCTGCATTCGAGCTCTGCCGACGGCAACCGACAGCACCCAGGCCAGCCCCCTCCTTAACCATTAAGTCTTAATTCTGGACTTGAACATCAAAGCGGCCAGCCCACCCAATAAAGCCCCGGATACCAGTCCTCCGAGGTGTGCAGCGTTTGCCATCTGTCCCAGCAATGGCCCCAGAACACCGGTATAACCAATCACCAGCCAGACAAGCATAAAGCCGTAGATCGCCGGTGGCAGTCCCATATAAAAACTTTTGTCAAGCCTTTCACGTACCATGCTGTAACCCATCAGACCGTACACCACACCGGAAAGGCCACCAAACAGCACAGACCCCTCTGACATGGCATATTGGGCAAAATTTGACAGAACCCCGGTCAGCAAAACCAGCCCCAGCAGATGGATACCGCCCTGATGCATTTCGATTCTGCCACCCAGCACATAGAACATCAGGGCATTGAACACCAGATGCAGAATCCCGAAATGAATGAAGATCGGAGTGATCAGACGCCAGTATTGATGACTCTCCAGAGTATGTTCCAGAGTGGCATAATAGATGTAGCCATTAGCTAGCTTGAAGTCTACGAAGGTGAAACTGGAAATAGCCTGAATATTCTCGCCCAGATGAGTCAGGACAGCCACCACCAGACAAATCGCAAGAATCAGGAAGGTGAAGGGAAAGCGTTTCCAGGGAATGTTTTTGAAAAAGTTTCCCACTTCAGGTCCTCTTCGGGGAGGCGCCACTTCCAGCTCAAGTTCTCCGGACTGCCAGTCTCGGTAAAACTTTTCTACCGCTTCTCCCTGCTGCTCATTCTGGGTCCACAGTACCTGTTTCCCGGATTCCTCGGTAATTCTGTGGGGCACTCCCTGCCGGTAAAGAAAGTAGGACAATGCACTCAAATCCTTATGTGCAGAAAGCTCAAGCGCCCTATACATAGTCAACTCTTGTAATGCTCAAACAGGTAATTGTAGACAAAAATGTCACTCTGCATCCTCATTGGGATACCATCTTAATTTGGATCGACAGGCTTCGTAAAAATTGTGATTTAAAGGATGCAACAATCTCAGACTTTGCTTCTTTTTACGAATCAGGATGACATCATCAGGCATCAGCTCGATATCCACCTGCCCGTCAAAGCTGATGCGTGGATGGATTTCATTGCCTTCATGAATCACAAGCTTCAACTGACTGTTACCATCCACAACCAGGGGCCGGTTAGTCAACATATGAGGATACATGGGGACCAGCACAATAGCATCCAGCTTTGGATGCATGATGGGTCCACCACCCGACAGAGCATAAGCTGTTGAGCCTGTAGGCGTTGCCATAATCAGACCGTCAGAACGCTGGCGATAGACAAACTGGTCTTCAATAAACAATTCAAACTCTATGATCTTGGTGGACACCCCCGGATGCAGCACCACATCATTGAGAGCATCGCCACAACCAATGGTTTGACCCTGGCGCTCAACCTTGGCTTCCAGCAGAAACCGCTTCTCCATTCGGTAATGGCCATTGAGCATTTCGCCAATACAGGTTTCCAGCTCATCGGGTGAAACATCGGTCAGAAAGCCCAAACGTCCAAGGTTGACACCCACTACCGGAACATCATGGACAGAAAGCTCTCTGCCTGCTCCTAATAAACTGCCGTCACCTCCGATGACTACCACCAGATCACAGGTTTTACCCATGCTCGCCCGGTCGCAGACCTGAAAACCATGCCCCGGCAAAAGGCCCGACAATTGCTCATCCAGAGATACAGTCACTCCCTGCAACTGCAGAAAATCGGTCAGACGCTTCAAGGTGTCTTCGATATGGGCCTTACCCTGACGCCCGGTAATCCCAACCTGCTTGAATTCTTCCATCGGTCTAAATCACTTATCGTTGGTGAATTTATCCTGCCTGGATGACACCACACCCAGGATTGGGTGACCGTTGTTATCCTTTGAATGTAAACACACCGATTTGAATCTGTTACTCTTATTCATCACCTGTCGGCTTCTCACAGTCGGCAATGATCAGCCATCATTTTATTATTCAAAGCCATCGTTCGGACACCATGAACTGCCAAAAATGATTCGCCTCTCTCATCAGCAGATAGCCCGGGATGTGCAATGGTTACTCAGCAGCCCTTCCATCATTAACCCTGATTATGATGCGAGGTTTATCTGCCCGGCAACCTGCCCGGTGCATAATGCCCAGATTACAGGCTCTGGCTATTCAGAGCTAGTAGAGATTCTGCGTCAGCGACGGAGTCATCTGCTGGGTATCTATTATGAATCACTCTGGCAATACATCCTCAGACATTCAGAAAACTATCAGCTGATTGCCTGCAATCTTCAGATTCAGAATAATCACCAGACACTGGGTGAGTTCGACCTGATTCTCAAGTCCCTCAAGGACGAGGTTTTTATTCACCGGGAACTCGCCGTCAAGTACTACCTGGGTCTTCCCTCCCACACTCACTCGGCCAGCCCATGGCACCACTGGATTGGACCAGGTCTGCACGACCGCATGGACAAGAAGCTCAACCATATGTTGCACCATCAGATTACGCTTTCACAGACGCTGGCTGGACAACGTGCACTCAACGCTCTGGATATCTCAGGGATAGAGACGGAAATACTTTTTCAGGGATACCTTTTTTATCCGGTCACAGGCATCTGCCCACCCCCGGAAGATTGCTCTGTTTATCATCCGAGAGGACACTGGCTACCCTTTAATCAGCTGTCGTCCTGGCTGGAACTCGAGGAAGGCGAAGTCTGCTACCTGCCTCTGCCAAAATCGCTCTGGCTATCGTCCTACAGAGGCCTGTCTGATACAGCGACTCATCTCTCCGGAGACGAACTGATCAAGCGCCTGCAACTGCAACTATCCAACAGTGCCCGCCCTCAAATGGTGGTTCGATGCCATAAAAAAGAGGGTGAACTGTGTGAAAACAGTCGTTTTTTTGTGGTGCCCGATGACTGGGAAGCCAGGGCGAGAATAGCCGCCAAAATATAAACGACTCTTGTTAACCAATCATTTTTATATAACAATTTGTAACAACTATTTATCGGCATTGATAAATAATTAAAAGGATTACTTTTGCTAATAGGGTATTGTTTTATGAAACGCCGGAGCTTCTTCATCAACCGTTTCTGCAGTAAGCTGTTCTTCATTCTTGCCACTCTTTTTGTTCTGCAATCACCGGCAAGTCATGCCATGGGGTTGATTGATACCCTGACCAGCCAACTAAATGTCAGCAAGTTCCAGGCCGAAGGAGGTGCAGGCGCCCTTCTTCAGTTAGCCAACTCCCAATTATCAAAAGAAGACTTCAGTGTAATCAAGGAAGCTCTACCGGAAACATCGGACTTATTAAAGGCAGCTCCGGAAGTGACCCATGACAAAAACTCATCGTCGCTGTTAAGCAGTTCCAGTTTACTGGGCAATTTCGACACCCTGAGTCAGCAGTTTACAAAACTGGGTCTGAAGGACGAGATGATTTCGAAGTTTTCAACCATACTGATCGATTATCTCAAGGCTAGCCCCAGTGGCAAAGCCGCCGGGCTGTTAAGTTCGGCTCTTCCTTCGGGGATAACCGACACTGTGGGCTCGCTGATTAATAAATTCAAGTAGCCCACTCCCTGAAGCCACGACGCCCCTGGAGGCCGCCGGTATGAATGAGTAGCAGCCTGCTGATCCCCGACAGCCCTCCCGATTGGGCCATCTTTTTCAGAGCGAAAAATAGTTTACCCGTATAAACCGGGTCCAGAGGGACTCCGGTTTCCCGCTCGAATTCCAGAATAAACTGAATAAGACCGGGGGTGGTTTTGCCATAGCCGCCACAATGGTAATCGAGCTCAAGATTCCATCGTGTTGCGGCCGGGGAGAGATACTGCTGAATATCATCCTTCAGAAAGCCTGCTCCCCTGAGCACGGCAACCCCCCTCACGCGGGTGTCACTGCCTGCACTGCGAATAATGCCGGCCATGGTGGCTCCGGTACCACAGGCGAGCCAGATCTCATCATATTCCGAAGCCCGGATGGAGCCTGCGTCAAGAATATCCTCACATCCCCTGACACCCTCTTCGCCCGAGCCTCCTTCGGGAACAATCATCAGCTGATCCAGAGAGAGCGACAGTTGTTTTAAAAGCGCCTGCTGATACTCAGTCTCGTATCGCTTCTTATAATCAGCACGACTGACATAGATCAGTCTCATACCCCAGCGTTCTGCATCCTGCAACATGGCAGAAGGTTTAGCCGGTTTCTCACCGCGAATAATGCCTATTGTCTGAAAGCCAGACCGATAACCTGCGGCCGCCATAGCATGAAGATGATTAGACCAGGCGCCACCAAAACTTAAAAGTGTTCTGATCTTTCTTGAATGCGCTTCAATGAGAAAGTATTTAAGCTTGAACCACTTGTTACCGCTGATTAGCGGATCAACTTGATCAAGGCGAAGGATATCAACAGCAATAGGGCAATTACCTACGAGATAAGTATTTATTCTTTCAACAGGTACACTATTACCAATAAGATTTAAAAAACACATAACCCTGTTTGCTCTTCTGGTTTAACTCTGAGTAAACGAAGATGGCGCAATATGCCAGTGATACAAACGATATCAGTAATAAATAATAAATATAACAAGCCTTCATTCCACTGATCTACGTGCTACAATGGAATCTCACTTAAACATTGTACTCTTACCTGATACCCGAAAAGACAGTGTCTCCAACGACACTTGGTGCTTTGAAAGGTCGCAGAAAAGCAGCTACAGCGTCCCCGGAGATAGAGGAAAAATGGCAAACAAACTGTTCGTTGGTAACCTGGCCTTCGCCGCAACAGAACAAGATCTGGAAGAGGCTTTTGGTGCCTTCGGCGAAATCGAGGAGGCGAAAATTATCCTTGATCGTGAAACCGGTCGTTCTCGTGGCTTTGCTTTCGTAACTTTCAGTTCCGCAGATGCTGCAGAAGCAGCTCTTGCTCTGGATGGTCAGGATGTGGCGGGTCGCAGCATCCGCGTCAGTATCGCAACCGAACGTCCCCGCAACAACAACGGCGGCGCTCGTCGTGGCTTTGGTGGTAATCGTGAAGGCGGTCGTCGCTTTTGACAAAAAGCACGTTCCGCTTCCAAAAAAGCTGGTTCAGTACTAGCTTTTTTTTCGCCTGAAACCTGGCCATCTGTGAATAAAAAAAACGACTACCCAAAGATAATCGTTTTTATGTATGGCGGTGGGTGGGGAACCGTTTGCAGAATTTTCTGATAACAGCCATATTTCAAATTTTTATAAATAGATCCACTGAAATATCAGTAGTTGGTGTATAGCGTACCAACGTTCAAAGTTATAAAATCTTCATCCCAGTCAACAACATCAAATGCCACGTCAATGAGCCGAAACGAGCGCAACGTTCAATTTTACGATTTCTATCTCACAGCACGGGATGTGAGCCTGAAAGGTGTTAAGTTCCCCTGCTCTGTTGATTTTTTGACCCTTGCCACCCACTGGCAAGAGTTAAGTGAAAAAAATAGGACGTCCATATGAAGGAAAAAAATAAAAAATGTTAGTTTGTCAAATATAAGGATGTCCAATTATTTCGGAATCATTGATTTTAACCGTTACCAGTGTTGATTCGGATGATCCAAAAGTTATATCAAACCGGGGACATGCATAGAAAATATTGAGATACTCGATAATAGAAGACGGCGGCAACTTCTAAGTTGCCATTTTAGAGCCTGCAATGACTTTGATCCCGGCTTTTGGTCAGTGTGTAGTCAACGCCTACTACCAAAGTGGTACTCAGACTGTCCTTAACCGTAATGGTCTTGGTCAGGTCAGGCATTTTATCGAACGGGATCAGTTCATCAGCCACACCAAAAGACGTGTGGGGTTCATCGGTAACTGCCGTAAAGTCGTGGGCAGTGAGGCTGGCAGAAATAGACGAGATCCGGCTGATAGTGTTTCGGTTACCGCCACCGCCCAGGTAGTTTTTCAGTTCCTTTTTATCTTCTTCAAAACTGAACTTGAACTCGCTGACGTTACCAACGGGCAGCAGAGGCGCGCTGCCATCGGCAGGTTTGAGGTAGATGCTTCCGGCACCAATAAAACTACGATCTATCCTAGACATGGTTTTTCTCCTATCTTGTAGGCCATGGGTTAATCATGGGAGGGTTTTACATGTTAGAAATGCTGTTTGAACAGCTCAATGTGCTTGGTAGACAGTTAGAGGTTTGTTGTCAGAGTCCAATGACTGGCTTCTTTCGGAACGGATATTGCCATACCTGTCCACAGGACTCCGGCAGTCATACGGTCTGCGCCCGGATGACCGATGAGTTCCTGCAATTTTCCCTGTCCAAAGGTAACGACCTCATCACACCTAATCCTGCGTTTGGCTTTCCCGGCCTGAAAGCCGGTGACCGTTGGTGTCTGTGCGTAAGTCGCTGGGTGGAGGCTCATAAGGCAGGTGTCGCTCCGCCGGTTTACCTGGCTGCGACCAATATGGCAGCGCTTGAAATGGTTGACTTGGCGACGCTGGAGCAGATGGCATTGGATTGTTATTAAACGACGACTTCAATGTGTAGCTGCAAGTCAGCAAACGAAAGATGGGCATTGCTTGGGGCAATATATAACCGGGTTTCACTGAAGCTGATATTTCGGGCCTCTGGAGTGAAGCGTTGCCCAGTGGTGAATAGCTCACGGATAGCAGTATCGGTGCCAACCAATGTCAGGTAGACCCCTTTCTTGTTTTTGGTTTTGGGAAATGTGGCGATAGGTTTGCCTGCCTGAGATGAACCCTTAACTGGCATTTCATCGATCATCGGAGCAATGCGCTGCTTGGAGGTTCGCTTTGCCATATCCAGCGTGGGCAGCACATACATCATCGGACCCGGCGTATGGTCAATCACATAGCCCAGCCAGTTATTGCCACATTCAGTGCCGCCCACCTGGGCACCTTTCATAAATACCACCTGCTCAACAGGTGACGATGGTGAGAGACAATCCATGATCTCTTTCAGGTACGGTGTGCGGGAAGTTCGCCAGCGTCCTGCTTCTTTGGTGGCTTTTGCTGGAAGAATCCGCTTTTGATCAGCCCATTCGGAAACGGTCAGGCGAGTGTCTGGCCTCAGCCCTTTGAAGAAGCCTTCAAAATATGGACTTTTGACTGACAGGCTATTAACCATTTAAACAACCTTTGAAGAAATCTATTAATAGGTCTATTATTTGATCTTTTAATGAACCGTAAAAGGAGCTTGCTATGGCCTCAGTCCATCCTATTCTCGCTGACGTCAGTGCCGGGATATCCGAACTAAAAAAGAACCCGATGGCCATTCTGAAAGAAGCCAATGGTGAAACCGTGGCCATCCTGAATCGCAATCAACCCGTGTTTTATGCGGTACCAGCCCATCTTTATGAAGCCATGCTCGATGCTTTGGACGACCTGGAACTCGCTGCCATCGTCGAAGAACGCAAAAATGATGAGAGGATTCGGGTAAATATTGATGACCTATGAGCTGGATTTTTCTGCACTGGCGTGGAAAGAATGACAGAAACTCAACTCCACGGTGAGAGAACAGTTCAAAGCCAAGCTGCATAAACGCTTGGAGAACCCCAGAGTCCCGAAAGATAAGCTGTCCGGCTAAAGGTGGGGGATGAAAACTCAGGCAGGAGTGAAAAAACCGTATTTTTTAGGGCTAAACAACGAAAAAAACCTAGCGACAAAAATCACTAGATTCTTGAATATGGCGGACCGGACGGGACTCGAACCCGCGACCTCCGGCGTGACAGGCCGGCATTCTAACCAACTGAACTACCGGTCCGCATTCTTTTTAATAAAGAACAGTATTTAATCACTGCTCTCTATAAATCTGGTGGGTGATGACGGGATCGAACCGCCGACCCTCTGCTTGTAAGGCAGATGCTCTCCCAGCTGAGCTAATCACCCTGATCTGAAGCTTTTGGCTTCAGAAATCGATTGCGCCTGTCGTGCAATCTTTGCTTTCAATCAAGAAACCTGGCGGACCGGACGGGACTCGAACCCGCGACCTCCGGCGTGACAGGCCGGCATTCTAACCAACTGAACTACCGGTCCGCATTCTTTTTAATAAAGAACAGTATTTAATCACTGTTCTCTATAAATCTGGTGGGTGATGACGGGATCGAACCGCCGACCCTCTGCTTGTAAGGCAGATGCTCTCCCAGCTGAGCTAATCACCCTGATCTGAAGCTTTTCGCTTCAGAGATCGATTGCGCCTGTCGTACAATCTTTGCTTTCAATCAAGAAACCTGGCGGACCGGACGGGACTCGAACCCGCGACCTCCGGCGTGACAGGCCGGCATTCTAACCAACTGAACTACCGGTCCGCATTCATTTAATAAAGAGCACATTTAATCACTGCTCTCTATAAAAACTGGTGGGTGATGACGGGATCGAACCGCCGACCCTCTGCTTGTAAGGCAGATGCTCTCCCAGCTGAGCTAATCACCCAAAGTATTTTTTAACGACCCCTGGCTGACGAGTCGGTACCGACTATACATGAAGACATTTGTCGTTCAAGTCCTGATTGAGAGAAGTAATGAAAAAGAAATCATCGACTACTGCATCCTGAATCAGATGGCGGACCGGACGGGACTCGAACCCGCGACCTCCGGCGTGACAGGCCGGCATTCTAACCAACTGAACTACCGGTCCGCTATACAGCTCAATTAACCTGCCACTTTGCGTCTTAACATTCAAAGTGGTGGGTGATGACGGGATCGAACCGCCGACCCTCTGCTTGTAAGGCAGATGCTCTCCCAGCTGAGCTAATCACCCTTCGGTCATGACCGTGTGTCTCTCAACAACGCGGCGCATTATAAGCAGCGAACCGAACCTCACGCAACCGCCTTTAGACACTTTTTTTATAAGTATCGATAACATAGCATTGCAAAAGGATATTGAGGCTACGAGAAACCTTCCCGGTTAAAGCAGCTTTATGAATACTCAATACCGAAAACAACACACATTCTCTCACTTAGCGTAAGCCTGATGCGTATAATGCAGGCACTCAATTTTGCATGGACTCAATCATGTGGTTTAAAAACCTGATTTTCTATCGTTTCACCAAACCCATTGCATGGAACAGTGAAGAGCTGGAAGAAAAGCTCTCTGAAAAACGCTTTCGTGGCTGCAACAGTCAGGACATCAGCTCTTATGGCTGGGTGCCACCTTTGGGTCGCCATGGAGATATGCTGACTCACACCAGTGGTGATTTTGTCATGATCTGCGCCAAGAAAGAGGAAAAGATTCTTCCCGCCAGTGTTATCAAAGATGCCCTGGAAGAAAAAATAGAAACGATAGAACAGGAAGAACAACGGGAAGTGTTCAGTAAGGAAAAAAAAGCGCTCAAGGACGACATTATGATGGAGCTACTGCCCAGAGCTTTCACCAAACATCAGAAAACGTTCGCTTACATGGATACAAGAGAGGGCTGGCTGGTTGTGGATGCTTCTTCTTTCAAGAAAGCAGAAGAACTGACCAGCTGTCTGAGAGAATGCCTCGGTAGCCTGCCGGTTATTAACCCCCCCTTAAAGAACCTGCCCTCAGCGTCCATGACACAATGGCTTTCAGAAAACCCTGCTGTCCCAGCCCCCTTTATTCTGGGTGACGAATGCGACCTGCGAGAGCCTGGTGATGAGGGTGGGCAAATCAATGTCCGTCGGCAGGCATTGATCACAGAAGAAATTCAGGCTCACCTGGAGGGCGGCATGCAGGTGAGCAAATTGTCCCTGCAATGGGATGAAGCACAAACTTTTGTGCTCAGTGATGATCTGATTGTACGAAAGCTGAAGTTCACTGAAGTGATCCAGGATCAACTGGACGAAGTAGAAGCAGAAACTGCGGCGGAACAATTCGATGCCGATTTCGCAGTCATGAGCCTTTCCCTGAGAAAGCTGATCAATGACCTGGCAGAGGCGCTAGGCGGACTTACAGAAGGGACAACTGAATCTTAAGCGACGGTTCAGGTAAGAAAACCCGCCACCGGGCTTCCCTTCACAGGAAGCCCAACTCATACCAACTCACTAATCCGTCAATGCATCAACCCAAACAGCTTGCCACGATAACGCTTGGCCAATGGGTCTCCAGCCCCCAGCTGATCAAAAACCTTTAGCATTAGCAGTCTGGCTCCGTCTTCACGGAAGGTACGGTCTGTTCTGACAATCAACAGAAGGTTTTCCAGGGCCTGCTCATTGTCATCGGCAATCACCTGACGGATAGCAAGCTGATAACGAGCCTCATGATCGTTTTCATCATCATGAAGGCGAGCTTCCAGTTCTGCCATTTGCGGTGCCCGGACCACCATCTCATAGAAAGCCAGCTTCGCCCTGGGCTGGGCAATGCCTGCGGCATCGGCAGGCAGTGCAGCCATCAAGGCTTTGGCATCGTCAACACGATCCAGTTCCAGCAGAAGGTTAACCTGAAGTACCTGAAGCGCCTGATTTTCGGGCTCTTCCTGTAAAATCTGCTGCAACAGCAGCAGCGCCTGCTCGTGCTGCCCCTCGTCAATCAACTGATCGACCTGCAAACGGATACGCTCCACAGGGCTCATTGTCAAAGGATCCAGCACTTCTTTCAGAGCCACCTCAGTCTGTAAACCGGACAACACCTGCACAGGTTGTCCCTGATGGAAGAAAACCAGTGTCGGGACACTGCGGACACCCAGCTGAGCCATTAACTGCTGACCCAGAGGTTGATCTGCATCCAGTTTGGCCAACAAAAACTTACCCTGATAGCTCTCTACCAGATTGGCCAGAATCGGTAGCTGACTTTTGCAGGGCTCACACCACTCAGCCCAGATATCCAGTAGCACCGGTCGCTGGGCCGACTGTTCAACTAATACTTCTCGAACATTTTCTTCTGTCAGATCAACAATATTCGGCAATTCGTTCATACTCAGATTCTCTAGCCGCCTCGTCAGGAGCGCAGCATTCTTTAATAAAAAGTTGTCATAAAGGGCATTAAAGGCAGCTCATATGACTTGTTAGTGAAGCATTACTGCAATCTTACCCACAAAATCTGTGGATAACTTTGTGGAAGAACCTGCCAAATCATTCAGAAAGACTGATTCTTACTGCCTCACATACAAATCGATCACTTTTTGATCAATTATTTTTCTTTAATTTTCAACAAGTTACAACTCATCCTTATAAAATCAATTACTTAGACCCGATGCGTTTTTTTGACGTCAAGGGCTTGACATTTGTGCATAAAAAACAGATGACGTAAGCCTTATTCAGATCATCTATTGAAAAAAGAGGGCAAATTACCGTCATACCGCAGGTTTTCGCTAATAACCAATCGCTATTAAGCGGCCAACCCCCGTCAACCGGCTCAAACGACTGAAGAACGCCCGACTAAAACCTTTAATCAATCAAACCATATTGATCCTTGAGAATGGCTACAATTTCGGCTTTGGGGCTGTCTGAGAGTTGAACAGGCTCGCCTGTAATGCGCTCAGCAATATCCAGATAGGTTCTGGATACAGCCATCATAATGGATTGAGGCAGCTCGTTTTCTTCGGCCAGGGCCCGTCGCTCGTGCATTCTGTCCTTGTTGAGCAGAATGTCAGGGTCAGGAAAATAATTCAGCAACTGTTGGCGAAAACCTTCCTTGGAGTTTTCCACCACCTTACCCACTCTGTATGACGCACCGTCCCAGATTCTGGATGAATCCGGTGTTCCTACTTCATCCATGTAAATTAGCCTGTCCTGACCACTGGCAGTGGCGACATACCCAAACTCAAACTTGGTATCCACAAACACCTGATCCAGCTTGCCAAGGGCTTCGGAAATGACATCAAAGCCTTCTTTAAGAAGCCTTTCATAACGATCAATATCTTCAGGCTTGTGAAAGTTAAAAGACCTGTAATTTGCCTCAAGGTCAGCACGAGTGATATTAACATCATCCACCTCCGGCACACCGGGAATCCCTTTCAGAATACCCTTGGTGGAAGGTGTTATCAGCAAATCCGGTAATTTCTGATCCTTCTCAAGACCATCCGGAAGCCGGATACCACAGAAATCACGCTCACCCTTGCTGTAGGCACGCCACATGGATCCTGTAATGTATTGACGACAGATCGCTTCAATCATCACTGGCCGGGCTTTTTGAACGATCCAGACGAAGGGATGGGGAATATCCAGTATGTGGCTGTCAGCCAGCCCCGATTCCCTGAACAATTTGAACCAGTGATTGGAGATCGCATTCAGGGCAGCCCCTTTTCCGGGTACACCCTGCATGTTTCCTTCACCCTTCCAGATGCAGTCAAAGGCACTCATCCGGTCAGAAATCACCATGATAGCCAGAGGCGTATCACCGGCTACATCATAGCCCTTTTCCCTGATCAGACGACGGCTGTCCGCCTCTGTCAACCAATAAACAGAGCGGACCTTACCTGAGTGCACGGGAAGCTCTGTTCGAATAGGAAGGTCGTTATTTACGGCCAGTACTTTATCAGCAAAGCTCATTGCCAACATCCTGCATTCTACTAATGGACAATCAACTGAAGCGAACAGGAGCCGCTCCATGGAACTGTTTCGTTGCCTGGCAAACAAAACAAAAAAGCCAGTCATGGAGACTGGCTTTTACAATGCGATTCTACCCTATTTGAGGTTTTCCTTCACAAGATTCAGCAACTTACGACTGATCTCGGCAGGTGCTGAGGTATTGGCATCCTTTTCTACCGAGACCCTGACGACCCCATTCAATTCTGAAACTCTCATTAACAGAACATCCTTGGGTGCCTCTTTCTTTTCATCGCCGCCAAACCAACCACTGAACCAGTCACTGGATTCTTTGTCTTTTTTGACCACTCCTTCAGGATCTACCTGCAGGTAGAAAATACCTGCGGAGCGGTTCTTATCGGTCACATCCACCCCAGCCTGTTGCAGTGCAGCATCAACAGCAGACCAGCTACGGGCATAGGAGAGCTGATCCATTCTCAGTAGCGGATTACCAGCACCGTCCTGCTCCATAACAGCCAGGTTGCCCAGATTCAGATCCTGAGCCAGATAAGAGACGGATTTTTCACTGCCATCACGCACCATGAACAGCAGCAGTTCATTCAATATACTGTCAACCATCTTCTGACTGCGCCCAGCAAAGTTGTTCCACCCTGGCTCAGTGGTGATTCTCTGGCCTTCTTCAGGAACGGCGCGAGACTTGATCTTCAAACGCACCTCAGAGGAATCTGGTTTCACACCCTGGCGCACTTCGAACTGGAAACGATCTTCAACAGGACCGGTCACCTCAGCACCCATCAACTTACTGAAGGCACGGGAGACATAACCTTTTTCCGGGTCTTTGCCCAGATCAGTCCACTCTGTTTCAAGAACGCCCTGTTTGACATCCCGGGATCTGGCCGGAATGTTGTTTTCTTCCAGGAAAGCCAGAACTTTTGGCCAGACTTCACCGGGCGAATGCCCCACCAGCAACCACTCTTCATCACCTGCCCTTTCGATGGTATAGACGCCACCTGCTTCCTGAGTCAGGCGCTGGTCAGGTCTGGGCACATCAAAATCGGATTCCAGTTGCGAGTGGTCCGCAGAAATGGGCGGAATAGACAAGGATTCCACCATGGGCTCTGCATTCATCTGCTCAGGTATTTCCAGCGACCTGGTCACCCGTGCCTGAGTATAATCACCGGATTTATCCCGGAAATAACCCTCCTTGCCGAATGGATTGGAACAACCTGCCAGTGCCAGAGCACAGGCCATAACCGGCAAGGTTTTCATCACTCGCGACATACGATCTCCATTCTGAAAAGCTCCATAACAATCCCCCGGATGATACCTTCGTTTCCCGGGTTCAGTCATAATCAGGTGCCGGGATCAGGCTCAACGCCTGGTCCCTTGAATAATTAAATCAGTTCAGCCTGCTTCAAGGCTTCACGTAGAACCGGGTGGCAACCTTCGGACAAGGGCGTCAGTGGCAGGCGTATGCCCTCTCCAATCAGTCCCATTTCCGACAACGCCCATTTCACAGGAATCGGATTCGCCTCAACAAACAGATTCTGATGCAATCCGTCCAGTTTAGCGTTAATCGCCTCGGCTGTAGCGCGATCTCCATTAAGAGCCGCTACACACATTTCATGCATTTTCCGAGGAGCCAGATTATTGGTTACAGAAATAACACCGTTAGCGCCCTGCAACATCATCTCCATGCCGGTAGCGTCATCACCGGAGTATATAGCAAAGTCATTACCGCACAGTTCACGAATCTGGATGCCACGCTCGACAATGCCGGTGGCTTCTTTTATACCCACGATATTTTCGTGACCGGAAAGACGCGCCACAGTTTCAGGCAACATATCCACGGCGGTACGACCGGGTACATTATAGAGAATCTGAGGAATGGCCACAGAGTCAGCAATGGTTTTATAATGCAGGTACAAACCTTCCTGGGTTGGCTTGTTGTAATAAGGAGTCACCAGCAGGCAGGCATCAGCTCCCAGGATTTTTGCCTCTGCTGTCAATAAAACAGCTTCCTGGGTAGAATTTCCTCCGGTACCGGCAATCACCGGAATACGGCCACTAACCTGTCTGACAATCCGTTTAATCACTTCGCAGTGTTCTTGCACGGTCAGAGTAGCAGATTCTCCGGTAGTACCCACTGCCACGATGCCATCAGTACCTTCCTCTATATGAAATTCAACCAGTTTCTGGAGACGTTCCCAGTCCGGCTCTCCATCGTCCTGCATCGGGGTCACAAGCGCTACAAGGCTACCGGTAATCATCTATCCACTCCAAGAGATCAGTCATAAGCTGTGCATAATGTTACTGACGCGCACCGGCATTAACAAGAGCAGCGTTGACATTCTGCCCGACTCAGTCCAGCTTTATAGACCATTGTCAGTCATTCGCACTATGCTACAGGTTCGCTGCATCTGAAAACAATCTGTTGATCTGGCCGTTTTTGTGGCTGAATATAAAATTCTGACATCTATTAAAGCCAGCTGAAGCAGAGACAACCGTTTACTATTCAGACTTACTATCAAAGACAAGAGAATCGAAGGAAGAACAATGAGTTTTACCCTAGGCCAACCCGTTACGGAATTCACCGCCCAGGCAACCAATAACACCACCGTCACCCTGTCCGAACTGAAAGGCAAGAAGGTCGTCATCTATTTCTACCCCAAAGACAACACTCCGGGCTGCATCAGTGAAGGCCAGACTTTCCGGGATCTGTTCCAGGAATTTCAGGAAGCTGACACCCTGATTTTCGGTGTCTCCCGTGACAGCCTGAAATCTCACGAAAATTTCAAGGCTAAACATGAGTTCCCGTTCGAGCTGATCTCCGATCCGGACGAAGAACTCTGCAAACTGTTTGATGTCATCAAGTTAAAGAATATGTACGGCAAAGAGTACATGGGAATTGAGCGCAGCACGTTCCTCATTGATCGTGAGGGCACCCTGCAACACGAGTGGCGTAAGGTACGGATCAAAAACCATGTAGAAGACGTTCTACAGGCTACTCAGGCACTGGGTTAATCATCCAAACGGGCCATCTATCCGTGATGGCCCTCAAAGAAATATTCCAATGATAATCAGATGGACCGGTTTCGTTGTATTGATGAAAAGCTAGCTGACCTTTTCCACATCATGCACACTGGGCCAGGCATTCATCACTGCCTTTAGCAGGGTCGCCAGCGGAATAGCAAAGAATATTCCCCAGAAGCCCCAGACTCCCCCAAACACCAGAACCGCAACAATAATAGCAACCGGGTGCAGGTTAACCGCCTCGGAAAACAGCAGGGGAACCAGAACATTGCCATCCAGAGCCTGAATGATGCCGTACACAATCATCAGCATCATGAACTCATGTCCCACACCCCATTGAAACAGACCAATCAGGGCAATAGGAATGGTAACCACAGTGGCACCGATATAGGGAACCACTACTGAAAAGCCCACCAGCACAGACAGCAGAACGGCATAGTTCAACCCCAGCCAGGCAAAAGCCACAAAACTGACTCCACCAACAATCAAAATTTCAATAACCTTACCCCGTATGTAGTTGGCAATCTGGTCATTCATTTCATCCGCCACCTGAATAATCAGGCGACGCCGCATAGGTAAGCGGTTACCAATCCAGCCGAGCAGTTCAGTTTTATCCTTAAGAAAAAAGAATACCAGGATGGGCACCAGAATCAGATAAACCAGGATACCCAGGGCACCAGGCAACCTGGAGATAGAGAACGACAACGCCCAGGGTCCGAACTTGGCCAGATGCATATTGATAGCACTACTGAGAGCCGCTGTCTGGGATTCCGAAATAAAGGCTGGATAGAGCTCTGGCAATTCTTTCAGAATCATCTGTCCCTGCCTCACCATATTCGGCAGCTCATTCAGTAAGCCGGTGACTTGCTGCCAGATCAATGGAATCAACAGGAATATTGAAATAAGCAGAACCGCCATAAAGAGAGTGAAAATGAGGCTGACGGCCAGGAGATGGGGTACCCCCCATTTTTCGAGTAAGTTCACCACACCTTGCATCAAAAAGGCCAATACCATTGCCGCCAGCAGCGGGGCCAACATATTCCCCATAAAGATGATGACCAAAAACCCGGTCACCAGCATCAACAGTAGCACCAGAGCCTCATGATCTGACAGGTAACGGTTCAGCCAATCCCTGATGATATCCAGCATATTTTCTTCCTTATGACTTACTCAGAAAACTGACCAGGTTGTCTATTGTCAGTCAGGCTCGGGATATTAACAATCCGATCTTATTTATGCTCGAGAGTAAAGATAAATACCCCTGAAGCTTCATCACTGGCCAACAGTTTATGACCACTGATGCAGGCAAAGCTGGCAAAATCCCGAACCGAGCCCGGATCTGTGGCCTGAATCCGCAACACTTCGCCCTGATCCATTTTACTGAGCGCCTGCTTGGCTTTGAGCAGAGGGAGCGGACAACTCATTCCCTTCAGATCCAGTTCAACATCCACTTCTATCATAATGAAACTCATTCTCCCTCAGCGAAGCTGAAATTCAGCTGTACAGGAACTCTGCTGCCAATGTTATGCTGCACTGACTGATAATTAATAAACCAGTAAAGCGCTTACAGTGTAAAAATGTTTCCAAGTGCCATGCATACACTTGCCCAAAAACGGCAGGCAAGTTGTTACCACACCCGACTCTCACTAAAAGGCTCTGGTGCAAACGTCGCTGACCTGTAGAATAGAGAGATGACTGCTCTTTCCATCGCCAGAAGTTGCCAGTCATGATAAACGCACTTCCGGCCTCACCCGAAAGGTAAGGAGGCCGTAAAATACTATGTTTTTTTTCACGGCTGTTTGAGCCAGCACCTCTATGACGATACAGTGTACCGCAGATTATACGAGTATGGATATTCTATGAAGCAACCGGGTTTCCTGATGGCAGCCCTGCTAAGCACCTGGCTCGGAACTTCTTCCGCAGTGGTAAGCGCGGCCCCAATTGAACTGCCCAGACTGGGGGACAGCACCTCCGCAGTCGTCTCGCCTCAACAGGAGTATGAGCTGGGACAGACTTATCTGAAATATATACGTAGCCGAACCCGTACGGTGAGTGACCCCGAGGTCAAGGAATACCTCGAAAGACTCACCTATCGCCTGGCTGAATTCAGTGAGATTAAAGATCACCGATTAAACACCATAGTGATAGACAGTAGCGTATTGAACGCTTTTGCAGCACCGGGCGGAATCATCGGCGTCAACTCCGGACTGTTCTTCAACGCGGACACAGAAGCTCAATTTGCTGCCGTACTCGCTCACGAATTAGCACACCTGAGCCAGCGCCATTACGCCCGAAATGTTGAAGACGCCAAAAACAAGAGCCTGCCGACCGCTGCCGCTGTTCTTGCATCGGTTGTCCTGATGGCAACAGCAGGAACTGAAGTAGGTGCCGCAGCACTATCAACAACGATGGCCGGCATCCAGTCCAGTCGTTTGCGCTTCAGCAGACAATTTGAGCGCGAAGCAGACAATATTGGCATTCTGACTCTTGCCAGGGCGGGCTTTGATCCTCAGGCCATGCCTGAAATATTTGAGAACATGAACAAGTCCAGGCGTTATCAAAGCAGACCTCCGGAGTTTCTACTGACGCACCCTGTTACCGACAACCGTATTTCAGACTCCAGAGCCAGAGCTGCACAATTGCCTTCCAAGGGTTCCCAGGGCAGCAGCCTTGATTATTCTTTAATTCGAATGAGACTGTTCGTACTCAGCACCGAAGATCCGGCCCGTTACGCACATCAGTTACAGAAGGAGCTGGAGTCCAGTCATACCAGCTCGGAAGACATTACCCGCTATGGTCTTGCACTGGCGAGCATTGAAGCACGAGATTACAAAACAGCAGAAAAAGAACTGACTGCGCTGCTGAAGAAACACCCTCGCAACCTGCATTTGATTATGGCTCAGGCCAGACTCGAATCAGTTACCGGAAAATCCGATGAAGCGATTAAACGACTGGATGCGGCGCTTTCAATTCATCTGGATAACTATCCGTTGATGGCGACCAAAGCGGATATTCTGATTCAGGCAAAAAAATTCAGCGAAGCCAGAGACCTTCTTCTGAAACTGAGTCGCAGTCGACCCGACGACCCGGATATCTGGTATGAACTGGCGGAAGCCCAGGGTCAGTCCGATGACATTCTGGGCTTACACCAGGCTCGGGCAGAGTACTTCTTCTTAACAGGCAATCTTGACGATGCCATCAAGCACCTTCAGTTTGCTCGAAAAATGGTGGGAGATAATTACGCCCTGAGAGCCAAGATCGACAAAAAGTTAAACGACATATTCGAATATCGTAAGAAACTTGAAAAAAGCTGATCAGAAAAGGCCGTCATTGTCGGCGGCCATACCTCAGGCTGATAGTGATGCCGTGAAGTCGAGCATACGATTCAGAGGAATCAGAGACTTCTCTCGCAACTCATCATCGACATTCACCAGATTCAACTTGCCTGGTTTTTCCAGACACTGAACCAGTGCTTCCAGAGAGTTCATTGCCATCCACGGACAATGGGCACAACTCTTGCAGGTAGCACCGCTACCCGCAGTTGGAGCTTCTACAAAAGACTTGTCTGGGGAAGCCTGTTGCATTTTGTAGAAAATACCTCGATCCGTTGCCACGATAAAGGTTGAGTTTGGCATTTCCTGAGAGGCTTTCAGCAATTGGCTGGTAGAACCAACGACGTCTGCCACCTGGACAACAGAGTCTGGTGATTCAGGGTGCACAAGAATCGCAGCATCCGGGTAAACCCGTTTGAGGTCTTCAATACCCCTGGCCTTGAACTCTTCATGAACGATACAGCTACTGTTCCAGAGCAGCATGTCTGCCCCGGTGTTCTTTTGGATGTAACTGCCCAGATATTTATCCGGCCCCCAGATGATTTTTTTGCCCTGATCCATCAGATGCTCAACGATGTCCACAGCACAACTGGAAGTCACAACCCAGTCAGCCCGTGCTTTTACCGCCGCAGATGTATTGGCATAGACAACCACTTCACGATCGGGGTGCTGATCACAAAAAGCCGAAAACTCATCGACCGGACAGCCAAGATCAAGAGAGCACTCTGCCTCCAGCGTTGGCATCAGAACACGTTTTTGAGGGCTGAGAATCTTGGAAGTCTCACCCATAAAGCGAACGCCAGCAACGACCAGAGTATCCGCAAAGTGATCACGTCCAAAGCGAGCCATTTCCAGGGAGTCCGCTACATAACCACCGGTTTCTTCGGCCAGCGCCTGAACGACAGGGTCAGTGTAATAATGAGCAACAAGAACAGCGTTTTCCTGTTCCAGAAGCTCTCGCACTTTCTGCTTCAGTGCTTGCTCTTTTGCTTCGTCCAGGCCCTGAACGGGTGCGCTACCGAGATGCTCCTGAACAAATGCTCTATCACTAAGTACACTCATAAAAATTGTTCTGAAAGTCTCTAGAAGACATTATTAGGCAAATCCACGCGATTTTAACACAAATGAAAGATTCAGACAGCCGGGAAAAAGAGAAGAGGAGTTGGTGGGTCGTGTAGGATTCGAACCTACGACCAATTGGTTAAAAGCCAACTGCTCTACCAACTGAGCTAACGACCCGACGCGGCGCCATATTACTCAGTCGGTTAAATCTTGCAAGTTTTTTCTTCAGCCTTCCCTGCCTGTCAGGTATCAGGCGCTAACGCATCTGTTTAGTCACTGAATACTCATCTGCGAATGATTCCAACCCTGAAGTATTCCACTAAAACTGACCAGTTGACCCTCCGGTAACGTCCTGAATTTAGACTAGGATTATACCAGTTTCTATAAACCTCCTTTAACTAAGGTAGCCTCATGTCATCCAAAGGATTATGGCCTCTCTCCCTTTTTTTTACCTACGCTTTGTTATCCTCTGAAGCTGCCATTGCCAGCCAGAACGGAGTAATGCTTCTCGGCAGTAAAAAGCTGGATTACAGTGAAGATCAGCCAATCCTGGGAATTTCTTCCATCCGTTACGACAAAGCCTACAATCAATTCATTCTGCTTTCAGATGATACCGGGGCCATTCCCAACTATTACAACAAAAACGGCTTGCCCCGATACTATCTCATCCCGGAAGAAACCCTGATTACCAGGAAAGGCATTCCAAAAAGCAAAGGTACTTTCCTGCAAGAGTCTGGCAGACGGGTCAGAGAAGTTGTCATTGAACCTAATGACTCTGTTTTTTGGACAACCCATGGGCATATTGATACAGAAGGCTTTGACTTTCTTGGCGACAGTGCTTTTCTGGTCGCTTCGGAACAAAACGCGACCTTTCTGTTCAACCTGGTCTGCCCCTGGATTCGATTCCCTGGATGGAATATTCACAGCTCTCTTCTGAAAGTAGGAAGAGACGGATCTCTTCTGGGCGCATACCAATACCCCAGAGAATTTTCCAATATCGGCTGGCGCTTTGACTGGAAGATACCTCACTGGGTACCCGGCATCTATGACACTCAGTTCAACTGGCACAGTGAAGACCCCAATAAAAAGGGGGTCAAGCGAAACCGGGGCTTCGAAACTGTCATCCACCTTCCGGGAACCCCTGATTATCTTGCTATATCTGAACAGGGGATTCTTCAGGATGAACAACATCATAAAGGCCCTGTACCTGGTCGGGTATTGCGTTTCTCAATGGCTGAAGCGGTCCATCAGGTTTCAGCTTCTGTGAAACCAGACATTCAATACCACTATCAGCCCACTTCTGTTCCTGCAGAGCTTTACAACCCCGAGGTAGACGTCATTGTACAGAGCATCAGCGACGCCCAGGCCGTCAACAATCACCAGTTTCTTGTCATCGAAAAAAATTTCATCAGGAAAGCCGACAGAAAAACCGTAAACTATACATACACGGAAGTTTATCTGGTTGATCTGGATAACCCTCTTCCCCCAACCCAGGGCAATAAATGCACCTGTCCAGAAGAGCAACCGAAAGAGACTGCTAATACGTCTCTGCCCTTACTGAGAAAGAAGCTTCTGCTGAGCACCCGGGATTTTGAAAAAACCTTCCCGGACTTTAAAAGAATCAATATCGAAGGGGTGACGATTGGACCTCACGGGACTGACGACAGCAGGCTACTGGTTCTGGTTGGCGATAATGGTGCCAATTTTCCCAAGCCAAGAAGCACTGATGTTATCTTCTTCAGAGTGCCTGAAAAACTGTTCAAGATGCAATAGATCTCCTGACTGCCTTACTCAGGACTGGCTTGAGAACGACAGTATGAACTTGAACAGACCTGCAAACGTTCAGCGGTCAGGTTGGATCACTCAAGATTCTACATAAGGCGTTGGGTCGGCGACAGAGGCTTCGGCAAAGCCCTTTTTACGATAGCGGCAGCTGTCACAGACACCACAGGCGCGACCTTGTTCGTCAGCCTGATAACAAGAAACGGTCATCCCGTAATCAACCCCCAGACGACTGCCTTCCTTTATGATCTCAGCCTTGGTCAGCTCCAGCAGTGGAGCGCGGATATGAAAGTGATCCCCTTCAACTCCCGCTTTGGTGGCCAGGTTAGCCATTTTCTCGAAAGCCTCGAGGTACTCAGGACGACAATCCGGATAGCCGGAATAATCTACATCATTAGCGCCAATGAAAATGTCCCGGGCACCGAGAATTTCAGCCCAACCCAGTGCCAGAGAAAGAAATACAGTATTTCGTGCTGGTACATAAGTTACAGGGATACCCTCGCCCAGATCCTCAGGGACATCAATATCATCATCTGTCAAAGCAGAGCCACCAAGATCACGCAAGTCCAGTTTCAGGGTTTTATGATCCCTGGCACCCAATGCCTCAGAAACACGAATAGAGGCTTCGAGTTCTGCTCTGTGTCGCTGACCGTAATCAAAGCTGACGGTATAGCACTCATATCCCTGATCTCTGGCAATGGCGAGTACTGTGGAAGAATCCAGACCACCGGACAGTAAAATGACTGCTTTTTTTGTCATGCTCTTTATTCCTATTTTTCTTCGCTCATGGCCTGCTTTTCTATAAATGCGGCCAAGTCGAGGGTTACAGCGACGCTCGCGACAATCGACGATCCAGCGCTGACCAGACTGTTATAAAACGCTTACGAGTTAACTTAAATAGCTTGCAGCCTACCTGATTAGGATTTTGACTCAAACACCGGCTTTGTCGCCCCAGATCACGCGATGTAATTGCACCTGAAACCGAACCGGAAGCTTGTCTGAGATGATCCAGTCAGCCAGCCGATCAGGAGCCAACTGGTCGTTGACGGGAGAAAACAGTACATCTGACACCCGGCCCGCAAGGTTGTACTGCAACATTTTACTGACCGACCACTCATAATCTTCCCGATTGGCAATGACGAACTTAACCTGGTCATTAGCGGTAAGGTGTTCAATATTCTCGTACAGATTCCTGTGACTTTCACCAGATGCCGGTGGCTTGAGGTCGAGCACTTTGACCACTCGCTCATCCACCAGGGAAACATCCAGAGCACCACTGGTTTCCAGTGATACTTCATAGCCTTTGTCTACCAGCTGCTCAAGCAGAGGCAGACAATTTGGCTGCCCAAGAGGTTCACCGCCTGTTACACAGACATATTTAGCGCCATAGTCGTCTACCTCCTTTATGATCTCGTCGAGAGACATACGGGTGCCACCGTGAAATGAGTACTCGGTATCACACCAGACACAACGAAGTGGACAGCCCGTCAGACGGACAAACACTGTAGGCAGGCCCGAGGTACGGGACTCTCCCTGCAGGGAGTGAAAAATTTCAGTAATTCTGAGGGTATCAGCAGTCATTGAGCTCTCACCAGACATTCAGGTCGGCAATACTAGGAGCCCATCCTACTTAAGTCAATTTTGGTTTAACTGCCCGAGCAGAATGCAAGATCCCCTCAAGGGAGAAAACAGGAAATGGATGAAATACCCAAACAGAGTCGACGCCCACCCGGAGGCAGGCAGAATTAATCAGGAATCGGACATATTCCTGAGATAGGTATCTGACAATCGGGCAGCAGCACTGCCGGGGTATTGACTGATCACTGATTCAAGGTGTTTCCTGGCAGCGTCTTTTTCGCCTTGCAAATCAAGAATACGACCCAGCTTGTAGGTAGCGTCAGATACTTTCGGACTGTCCGGATAATTGTCAATCAGAGACTGAAAGTCGCCCAGAGCTTCCTTGTATTTGCCCTGAGCCATCTGAACTTCACCTAACCAGTATTGGGCATTATCCGAAAACTGACCTTTGGGATAGTCTTTCAACAACTTTTTCAAGGCCGTAATAGCCTCATCAAAACGCTTGTCCTTGATCAGGGAGAAAGCAGCCTGATAAGCAGCTTCCTCGCGGGCACCAGTCTCAGACACTGAAGGCTTGTTACCGATAGCAGGTAAAGTCACCGGGGAGTTTGAAGCGCCTCCTGCGGCAGCAGGCGCCTCACCAGAAGAGTCACCCAGACGAGAAATGCGCTGATCAAGATCCAGGTAACGCTCCCGGTTCTCTTTCTGCAGCTGCCTGATCTGATAAGCCTGCTCTTCCAACTGCCCTCTGAGGGTCATGGTCTCCTGACGAAGCTCATCCACCAGGTTCAATAAGTGGGCAGTACCTCCTGCCGATGATGCCACTGAAGTCGATTCACGAGTTTGTGAACTCTTGACAGAATAAGCATTTCCAGAAGGCTGGGAGTCCACCACCGGCACCTCTGCCTGAACATAAGAGGCCAGGCCGACAACAACAAAAGCAGAGCAAACAGATCGTTTCAGAGGCATTCAGTCTCATTCCCTGTCGGGCAGCCATGAGTCTGAAATGCTGCCCACCCAAGGGCTTTGCACCAGTGAATGGGCCATGGCTGCATTATGAAATCAATATTTTTCTAAAACTATGGCCATCAGTTGATCACAATGTGAGCACGACGGTTCATAGCCCAGGCAGTTGCATTGTGAGCCGGGTCCAGAGGCTTCTCAAAACCAAAGCTAATCACTTCAATGCGGCTTGGAGATACACCCTTGCTGACCAGGTAGTTCTTAACTGCATTAGCACGACGCTCGCCCAGAGCCAGGTTATATGTGCGAGTTCCGCGCTCATCCGTATTACCCTGAATGGTGATTTTCTTGCCACGGCCTTCAGAGGAATTCAGATAAATAGCCTGTACGTCCAGAGCCTTATAATCGCTCTCTTTCAGCTTAGAGCTGTCAAAAGCAAAGTGATAAGTTTTATGCGCCAGCAATTGTTCGATCTCTTCAGGGGTAGCCTGAATCTCACCGCTATCAATTACGGCTTGAACAGCAGGGCTATAAGCAGGGAAGGTTTCAATCACAACTTCTTCAGTCGCGAAGTCAGTGTTAGATTCAACATCAGAAGTACTCTGACCACCTGTAGAGGCACAACCAGCCAGCCAGAGTGCAGTGGCAGTGAGTGCGGTGGCTTTGACAAAATTGGCAAAACGCATGACAAGCTCCAATTGTTCGTTCAATGTTGGTAAATCAAAATCAATGTATTGATTGATGCAGTACAGTATCAGAACTGCAGACTCCGGACTAGCCCGAATACCAAGGGGGTCAGCTGAACTTGCAACTTCTTCGGCCTGAAATCCGGAAAGAGCGTCCAGCGCTACAGATGAATTTGATTGAATAAATTAACTATTCGCACAAGACCATTTGAAGAGCTGGCTCACTCTACTGAATTTTATGCTCGAATGCCAAGTTCGACTGACTCCAGCGAACCAATCCAACCCGATTTAGCGCTGTGTAGCTATTGATGGCCCCCAAACCGGCTCTCTGACATCACCCTCCGCCGATGGCAAGCGATATTTTACCCGACCATCCGCTGTAACAATGCCAAGCTCCCCGTTTTTGCCTCCCGATACCGCATAGATTAGACGACGGCCCCCAGGGGAAACACTGGGCGAATCTTCCAACCGGGCAGACGTAAGCTGACGCAGTCGTCCAGTATCAAGATCCAGAATGGCGATGTTAAATTCTGTGGCTCCCTGACCTTTATGGACTAGTGCCAGAGATTTACCATCAGGGAATACTTTAGCACGGGCATTGAATTTACCAGTAAACGTCAGCCGTTTAGGTTTGCCTTCAGCAACCACAGTACCGTTCGACAACCTGTCAAGACCGATCTGATAAATCTGGGCACTGCCTCCCCGGTTAGATGTAAAGATCAGACTTTTCCCATCTGGCATCCAGTCTGGCTCAGTATCAATCGAGAAATGTGATGTAATCTGACTGAGTTTGTCAGTGGCCAGATCCATCACATAAATGTCCGGATTCTGCTCCTTGGACAGAACCAGTGCCAACTGCCTGCCATCAGGAGAAAATACCGGAGAGCTGTTCAACCCTTTGAAGTCAGTTATCTTCTGACGTTTACCGGTAGCCAGTTCCTGAATATAGATAGCCGGACGACCGGTTTCAAAAGAAGCATAGGCAACACGACTGCCGTCGGGTGACCAGCTCGGTGACAGTATAGGCTCTCTTGAACGAAGTATCTCGCGCTGGCGCTGACCATCGGCATCGGCATAGTTTAGACTGTAATCCGTATGTTCAGCACTTTTACGATCAGCAGTGACATACATGATTCGGGTCGAGAAATCGCCGGGAATACCGGTGATCTTTTCGTATATCGCATCACTGATATGATGAGCCAACCCGCGCAGCTGACTTTCATCGCCTCGAACCCTGCCTTTCATAATGCTTTTCTGGCGAACAATATCAAACAGCTGATAGTCCACTTCAAACGTATTGCCTTCCTGTTTAACCTCTCCGGTAACCAGGTAGGAAGCACCCAGTATATTCCAGTCACGGTAAACAACATCTTTGGCACTGGATGGAAAGCTGAGCATATCCTTTCTGGGCAAAGCTGCAAACAGGCCGCTGAAATGAAGGTTATCTTCTACAACAGAAGCCATATCTTCGGGCAGAATTTTCTTACCATTCCAGCTGAAGGGTGGTACTGCCACCTTGACGGCCTTGTCATTACCCTGGGTTACTTCGATTGTGAGAATGGCCTGAGCACTCTGCATTGATAACAGCAGGGCAACAAACAGAGATGAGACCAAAACGCTCCTACTTCGGAACCATGAAAATATTGCAGAAGAGATTAATAGGTAAACACGACGACAGGTGTCTTCCCTGAAGACAGTCTGCTTACTTTTAAAGCTGCCCGACAATCCGGCAGAAAACCATTGCAGTTGTTGCTTCATCTCACCAGATCCTCTGGCCTGAACCTAAAGTTAATGCGCTTGAATTTATTATCGAACACACGCCGTTCCAGCTTTTTCAATTCAGGAAAAGGCGCCGCCCTCTGTATCGCCTGTACGACAGAACGATCATAGGCATCATTACCACTGCCTTCAAGCAACCTTACTTCCAGCAAGTCACCAAAAGGCGACAGACTGAGCTGAACCAGAGCCACCATATTGTTACGGGCACTGGGCGGTCGGTTCCAGTTCCGGGCAATAAGGTTTTTCAGCAGTTCGGAGTAGTAAGCTACTTCTCCAGCCTCTTGTTCTGCCTGCTCGGCAGCAACTGCCTGAGCCTGTTCACGGGCAACCCGCTCCTGCTCAAGCTGTCTGAGTAACGCTTCCTGTTGCTTTTTCTTCCTGTTTTCTTCAGCCAGACGCTGCTGTCGCTCTTGTTCTTTACGAGCTGCTTTTTCCTTTTTTGCTTTCTCTTTGGCTGCATGCTCTTTTTTCAGAGCCAGCTCTTTCTGTTTTTTAATTTCTGCCTGTCGGCGGGCTTCTTCTTTGCGCTTCTGAGCAGCAAGCTCACGAGCTTTTTGTGCCGAGTTGTCTACAACAGGCTTGGGCGCTGGCGGTATTGGCTTTGGCTGGGCAATTTCAACGACACTGGCTTTGATACTTTTTGGCGCTACAATCCTCAACTCATCTGCAGTTGACCAGTCCCAGGACACCAGACCCAGTATCAGAACGTGCAGCAGTAAGGAAAACACCACTGCAAACCCGTAACCCTGAAAAAGCTTATGATTCAATAAAGCACCGATCAATGGAATTTTCTTCATTACAGCCCTGCGTTCCACAACACCATGATCATGATTTGTTCTGACTGACAGTCAAACCAGGGGATAACACTTTCTATCATCAGCGCTTCGTCCGTTCATTGAGCAACGCAGGATCTGTAATCAATCCCACATCATTAACACCTACTCCCTGTAATCTGGCCATCAGCTCAACCACTGAGCCATAGTCAACTTTACGATCCCCCTTTATCAACACCCGGGTCTCGGGACTGGCAGAAAGAACCTTACCTACCTTCTCACTGATTTCATCCATTCCTTTGGCACTTTCCTGATGACCGCCCAGATCAATAAAGAACTTGCCATCGGACTGGACAGAGATAATCAGAGTCTTGGCATCATCAGGCAGTGGCATCGGATTACTGGTTGCCTTCGGAAGTTCTACCTTTACCCCCTGAGTCAGCATCGGGGCACTGACCATAAAGGCCACCAGCATGACCATCATGATGTCGATAAACGGCACCATGTTGATTTCTGACATCGGCTTGCGCCGGGTTCTGGATCGAGCCATGATTTTTTTACTCGCTCCCTTAGCCTGCACTGTGACGACTGTGAACCTTACGATGAAGAATACTGGAAAATTCATCCGCAAAGGTCTCGTAGTTCGACAGCAGGGCTTCCACTCTGGATGCGTAACGGTTATAAGCTACCACCGCAGGAATCGCAGCTACCAGACCAACCGCTGTCGTCATCAGGGCTTCAGCAATACCAGGAGCAACCGATGCCAGAGTGGCCTGCTGCACATTTGCCAGCCCACGGAAAGAGTTCATAATGCCGACTACGGTACCGAACAGACCAACATAAGGACAGGTCGAACCGACACTGGCCAGAAAGGGCAGATGCGTTTCCAGTTTTTCCTGCTCACGGGAGATGGCCACTCTCATGGCTCTCTGTGTGGCTTCCATGACAGCATCAGCCTCTCCAGTACCCTGAGAACGCATGCGGGAAAACTCACTAAAGCCTGAACGGAAAACCAATTCCAGACCACCCAGGTCTTCTTCTTTGTCCAGCTCTTTATAGAGCTGGGTCAGATCCATCCCCGACCAGAAGCGATCTTCAAAGGCCGTCATATTGCGTTGAGCGGAACGAATGAGTACGCCACGCTGAACGATCATCACCCAGGAAACAACAGATGCCACCACCAGCAGTATCAGCACCAGTAAAACGATCCAACTGGCATTGCCTACCAGTGACCAAATGGACATGCTATCTGCCACTGAAAACCTCGCTTTTAATTTGATTAATACTTGTTAGAGAAATGATCATCGACAATCATTCTGGAATCGGGCCAGACGCTGTGACTGCATTTTCATGATAAACAGGCAGTTATGGATAGTACCACCAATCTCAGGGCGAATTGCTGTCAGGACTTAATTTATTCCGTAAGGATTCTGTAATCGCTGTGGGTTTTCTGCTCTGACTGTTCAGGCAAGCCACCACAAACCGACCTTCACATATCAAAAGACCTTCACGAAAACACTGTTGCAGAAAAACCATCCTGGCTTTACCCATACTTTCAACTGCGACAGTCACGTTAAGAGAGTCATCCAACCGGGCAATGTGTTTGAACTGAACAGAAGCATCAACCACTACCAGCTGCTTCTTTTCCTTCAACAACTTCTGGTGGTCATAACCGGTAGTTCGCAGATATTCGGTTCTGGCTCGCTCCATAAACTTCAGGTAATTGACGTGATATACGATGCCGCCGGCATCGGTATCTTCATAATAGACTCGAATGGGAATAGAAAAGGTATCAGTCACAGAGCAGTACACATAACATTAAACCAGATCAGAGACTGCCAGAGACGCCGATACCCTGGCAAGTTAATAACACGATGAACGACCACAATGAGGGAAATTATGAGGCGGAGGATAGGAGCCTTTATTGAGTTTTTCCTCATCCAGTCTCTGCTTGTTCAGGCGTTGTTCCTGCTCTGTTCTGCGTTGCAGCAAATCAGGAGCTGGAACGGGTTTGTGCAAACGTTTCAAGGCTTGGGTGGCTTCCGGAATCCCCCATCGAGCCGCCATGGAGTAACGCTCAACAGCCTGGGCTAAGGAAGCTGTTGTACCCACTCCCTGCTCGAAGCAGACTCCGGCATGATACAGATCAATCGGCAGCTGGCTGGAACCATGAAGCACCTGCGAGCAACTTGCCTCCGAGACAGAGAAAGGTGCAGAGTAGAGCCCTGGACGCATTGGCGCCGCTTCCGTAGTAATAGTCTGACAACCACTCAGAGCAGTGAGCGACAGAACAAATAGACAGTAGATTCCCAAAATTCTCATGAGCATCAGCGTTTCCTTAGCCACTCGTTTTTCAAAAGAACGATCCAGATATTAAACCGGAAAGACTTATTCTTCTATCCGGTAGTCAAGCCCAAAATGCAAGTATGCGTGCTTGGTGACCATCCGCCCTCTGGGGGTTCTCATCATATAGCCCTGTTGAATAAGATAAGGCTCCAGGACATCTTCGATGGTATCCCTCTCCTCACTGATGGCAGCCGCCAGACTGTCTACCCCGACCGGCCCACCATCAAACTTTTCGATCATGGCCAACAGCAGCCGTCTGTCCATATGATCAAAACCGCTGGCATCAACATCCAGCATATTCAATGCGGCATCGGCCGTCTCCTTGTGGATCACACCATTCCCCTTTACTTCGGCAAAATCACGCACCCTTCTCAGCAATCGGTTGGCAATTCTGGGCGTTCCTCTGGAGCGTCGGGCAATCTCTCCTGCACCTTCCTTATCAATCCCCACCCCGAGAATTCCGGCAGAACGTTCTACGATATAAGTCAGGTCCTCAATATTATAAAACTCCAGCCTCTGTACAATACCAAAACGATCCCGGAGCGGAGACGTCAGCAGACCCGCCCTGGTTGTCGCTCCCACCAAGGTAAAGGGAGGCAGGTCCAGCTTGATAGATCGCGCAGCAGGGCCTTCACCGATCATGATGTCCAGCTGATAATCTTCCATCGCCGGATACAATACTTCTTCCACTACCGGACTGAGGCGGTGAATTTCATCAATAAACAGAATGTCATTGGGCTCAAGATTGGTCAGAAGAGCTGCCAGGTCACCCGCTTTTTCCAGCACCGGGCCAGAAGTCGTTCGAATATTGCTGCCCATCTCATTGGCAAGGATGTGGGAAAGCGTGGTTTTACCCAGCCCCGGAGGTCCGAATATAAGGGTATGATCAAGGGCATCATTACGAAGTCTTGCAGCCTGGATAAAAATTTCCATCTGCTCCCTGACTTTTGGCTGTCCCACATAATCAGCCAGTTTTACCGGGCGAATAGCCCGATCCAGCACCTCTTCCAGAGGGCGTTCTGAGGAGGATATCAATCGATCTGCTTCAATCATGTTCTAGCTCGTCTACCATTACTCTCAGCGTACCATCTCCAGTCTGTTAAAAAAATAATCCAGCTTTGGGAACAAAACGCTACATTTAATCGTCCAAGCACTCTGAACGTAAAAAGAGCACTTGCGAGCACTTAGCTGCCCGGGGGTGCATTACCTTTTAAACTTCGGAGTCATCGGACTCCTATACTCTCTGTTTTAAATTCTGATTAAAGGAAGTACTCAGAATGAATACACATTTGGTTTCTGGAAAAGGCCTGACTAACTCGGTCATGGCCTCCGTGATGTTCGGGCTTGTGCCCATTTATGTACAGTTTATTAAGCTGTCCGGAAATACCCTGTTCTGGAACAGGGTCATTTTCAGCGCTCTCTGCCTGACAATGGTCTGCTATCGCATGGACCGGCTCCGGGGCTTCAGGGCGGTTTTTCTCTGCCGGAAAACTGTGCTGATGCTATCCCTGGGTGGTTTGATTGTTGGCTTTCAGTGGTGGCTGTTTGTCTGGGGCCCCGTGAATGATAAAACACAGGATCTCTCCCTTGGCTATTTTTTGCTGCCACTCACCCTGGCATTAACCGGCAAGCTGGTATTTAACGAGAGACTGAACAAGGCTCATTACTTTGCCATGGGGTCCGCGTCATTAGGCGTGCTTGCCATGATTTGGCAACAGGGCTCATTACCCTGGGTCAGCCTGGCAGTGGCCGGACTTTATCCGGTGTATTTCATCATCCGTAAACCTTTGCAGGTCGATACCTTGCCAGCCCTGCTTTTTGAGCACCTGTTGTTCCTTCCGGCTGGTATTTTCATACTGATGAGTGATCAGAGTTTTATGCAAAACCTGACCCATTCCGTCACTCTTTGGTATCTGCTGCCAGGTCTGGGGCTACTCTGCAGCCTGTCACTGATCTGCTACATCAACGCCTCCAGGCATCTGTCTGTCAGTTTGTTTGGCCTGTTGAGCTACCTGGAGCCTGCTTTGATATTTGTGGTGGCTGTCACCGTTCTCGGAGAAGTCTTCACCTTACAGCAGTGGCTCAGCTATAGCTTTATCTGGCTGGCAACGGCAGCCATCTGCGTTGACTCGGTCAGGAAGTTCATCCGGTAAACTACAAAGCAGACAAGCAGGTGAGACTCAATCGTCTCACCTTTTAAATAAGACGCGGTGTTATCAGATCATACTTTTCAGAGCCTGACGAATCAGCTCTTCACTGGTCATGCCATCCTTGAGCAACTTACCAATGACTTTGCCGGCTTCCTGGGGTTTATAACCCAGAGCCACCAGAGCACTGACGGCTTCCTGTTCAATATCTTTTGCTTCGGCAGCCATTTCGCCACCGGCAACCAGAGGCTTACCTTCCAGCAGAGGTGCTGACTGCCAACGATCCAGCTTATCTTTCATTTCAACAATCAGCCGCTCGGCTGTTTTTTTACCCACACCCGGCAACTTCACCAAAGTGGCACTATCACCTTCCTGCACACAGCGCACAAAAGCATCAGCTTCTATACCGGACAACAGGGTCAGTCCGAGCTTGGGACCAACCCCATTGACCTTGATCAGAGTTCTAAACAACTCCCGCTCATCACGATTGCTAAAACCGTATAGGAGCTGAGCATCTTCGCGCACTACAAAGTGGGTATATAACACGACCTCCTGACCAACGTCCGGCAGTTTATAAAAAACCGACATCGGAGCTTCCACTTCATACCCGATACCATGGGTCTCTATCAGCAAATGAGGGGGCTGTTTGTCAGCCAGAAGGCCCCGAATTCTTCCAATCATCCTGTTTTCCAAATCTTTTATTTTCTGACTATAAGGTCAGAACGCCTAACAATACGACGAGGGCGTAGAACTCCTGAGAATTGTCACTCTCTAATCACTAAGAGAAGTTCAATTCGATGATCTGAAGGAGCTGCCCCCTTGAAGAAACTTCGCACATTTCTGGGATCACTCTGGCAGATCCTGCCCGAGGCTGGCCTGGCCAGTGAATACCACCCAGCTGTATCCGGTGGCCCTATTCCCATCCCTTTCATCAAGTCACAAAAATCTTTGTTAAAGGAAGATTTCCCGGGACGCCCGGCAAACTCACCTGAGCTTGATAAGCCTGCTCGCAGCTTCATCAGTTATATACAAGGCTACAGCAGCCTCCCGATGAGAGATCGCGCTCTGGTTGCCCTGAGAAGTGCGTACATTTGCAATACCAGACACCTGATCCCGGATATTGCTCAATGTGCACTGGATACGGGACTGAAAGCCAGTGATGTACAAATGGTTTCCCGTGGCCATCTGGCACCGGGCTGGGACAACAAACAACGCCTGTTACTGAAAACCACTGAAGAACTCTACAAAGAACAGATCATAAGTCCGGAGAACTGGAAAGAACTGAAGAAAATCTACACGCCACAACAGATCCTGGATCTGGTGTTTTGCATTGCTTCCTTTCACCTTTGTGTCCACCCAAACTAAGACTGCCCCGTAAGACGACGACGTCGAGTACCCGTAGCACCCGCCATCCTGACCAGACTGGAACGAGTATGAGCATGACAAAGAGCAACCGCCAGAGCGTCCGCAGCATCGGCCTGAGGGGTATCATTCAAGTCAAGGATCGACTTCACCATGTGCTTTACCTGGTACTTATCCGCAGAGCCTTTACCAACCACAGCCTGCTTGACCTGCCGGGCAGAGTATTCCGACACCTCAATATTGTGATTAACCACAGCCACAATGGCCGCAGCCCTGGCCTGACCCAGTTTCAGTGCCGAATCAGCATTTCTGGACATAAACACTTGCTCCACACCAACGGACTGCGGGATGTAACGTTCGATCAAAGTGCTGATGCCTTCATAAATCTGCTGCAAGCGCTCAGGTAGAGGCGCCTCCCGGATGCGAATACAACCGGACGCCACATAATGTGTTTTATTGCCTACTTCTTCAATTAATCCATAGCCGGTAATTCTTGAGCCCGGATCTATCCCCATCAGGATGGCCATTCAGAATGTATTCTCAAGTCAGATGTCGCTATTTTCAATGACAGCGTTTGATGCCCCCCGGGGTCAATGAGTGCGACAGCTTCTGCCAAAAAAATCTGACAGGCGAGGGTTCAAAGTCATGGTTATGTCAAAAGGATACTGTACACCCATACAATATACCAGCGGTGCCGGTGGGTATCAGAAACTTACAATTCAAGAACACTGAATTACCAAATTTGCCTGTGAGTAACGATAGAAGCAGCTTAGTATTTCTCTGGTAATACTTTCGTGGCGAGAACCGCAAAGATCATTGTTCTTGCTCAAGACTGTTTTACTCCACAAGATGATCCGGAAACGATTAATGTCCGACCTGCTAAAAACATTAATGATTATCACAGGCATCATTATTCTATTGTTTATGCTGCTGGTAGGCTTCAATGTCTGGGCGTTCACAGATATTCCAGCCGGGCTGGTATCTCCGGAACAGAAACAAAAAAACCCCGACACTTTCGTTATCGAGGCTCTTCACACCGACAGAACAACTTAGTCCAGCTGCGCCATCACTTCGGCAGGAATGTCAGCGTTAGTGTAAACATTTTGCACATCGTCCAGGTCTTCGAGACGATCCACCAGCTTCATGATTTTTTCAGCACCGTCTTTGTCCAGTTCAGTCCGGGTAGAAGCGATCATCGCTACTTCGCCGCCCGCTGGTTTCAAACCTGCAGCTTCAATAGCTTCTTTTACTGCCATGAACTCAGTCCACTCAGTGACCACTTCAATGGAGCCATCGTCGTTAGTCAGTACATCTTCGGCACCGGCTTCCAGAGCAGCTTCCATGACAGTGTCTTCATCCAGACCCGGTTCGAAGAAGATTTGCCCCTTACGCTCAAACAGGTAGGCTACAGAACCGTCAGTACCCAGATTACCACCATGCTTGGAGAAAGCATGGCGTACTTCTGCAACGGTACGGTTACGGTTGTCTGTCAGACATTCCACCAGCACCGCGATACCGCCAGCACCATAACCTTCGTAGGTCACTTCTTCCATGTTGGAATCGTCATCACCACCGGCACCACGAGCAATCGCCCTGTTGATGGTGTCACGGGTCATATTGGCACCCAGAGCCTTGTCAACCACCTGACGCAGCTTGGGGTTATCCTCGATATTCCCACCGCCCTGCTTGGCCGCCACCACCAACTCACGAATGATCTTGGTGAAGATTTTGCCACGCTTGGCGTCCTGAGCCGCCTTACGGTGTTTGATATTGGCCCATTTACTATGACCTGCCATAGAAAATACCCTTTATCTCTTCTTGAACAGGCCGGTAAAAACCGGCCTCAGCAATTTATAAAATGGTCGCAGACGTTTTCTGGAACAGCCGCAGACGCTCAGTGACTGGTTGCAGACGCCGGATCACGACGAATACGGATATTCAGATCGCGTAGCTGGGTGGCATCCACTTCGCCCGGAGCCTGAGTCAGCAGACAGGCTGCGGACTGAGTTTTCGGGAAGGCAATAACGTCACGAATATTATCGGTCCCGCACAGCAGCATAACCAGACGGTCAAGCCCAAACGCCAGACCACCATGGGGAGGCGCACCGTATTTAAGAGCGTCCAGCAGGAAGCCAAACTTTTCCTGCTGCTCTTCTTCCTCAATTTTCAGGATACGAAATACTGTCTGCTGCATTTCCTGGTTGTGAATACGAACAGAACCACCACCGACTTCATAGCCATTGATAACCATGTCATAGGCACGGGAAAGCGCTTCAGCAGGATTTGCTTCAAGCTCTTCAGGTGAAGTCGTTGGCGCTGTGAATGGATGGTGCAGCGCGGTCAGTTCACCGTCGTCTGTTTCTTCAAACATTGGAAAGTCAACAACCCACAGTGGCGCCCACTCTTTCGTATACAAATTCAGGTCAGCACCGACCTTACAACGCAATGCACCCAGAGCTTCGTTGACTACCTTCTCTTTGTCTGCACCAAAGAAGACGATATCGCCATTGCTGGCATCCAGACGCTTCATAATCTTCATGGTGACATCGTCGCCCAGGAACTTGATGATCGGAGACTGAAGACCGTTTGCGCCGTTTTCGATTTCATTGACCTTGATCCAGGCCAGACCCTTGGCACCGTAGATGCTGACAAACCGGGTGTAGTCATCAATCTGCTTACGGGAAAGTTCAGCTCCACCGGGTACTTTCAGTGCGGCTACACGCCCCTTCGGATCTTCAGCCGGTCCTTTGAAGACCTTGAATTCAACGCCGGCCATCAGATCAGCAACGTCCACCAGTTCCAGAGGGATACGCAGGTCTGGCTTATCAGAACCATAAAGGTTCATGGCTTGTGCAAAAGTCATGTGCGGGAATTCACCCAGTTCAACACCACCTACCTTTTTAAAAGTGGTCTTAACCAGGTCTTCAGCCATACCCATGATCCTGGACTCGTCCATGAAGGAGGTTTCGATATCGATCTGAGTAAATTCTGGTTGACGGTCAGCACGCAGATCTTCGTCACGGAAGCATTTTACAATTTGATAGTAACGATCAAAACCTGCCACCATCAGCATTTGCTTGAACAGCTGGGGAGACTGTGGCAGCGCAAAGAACTTACCTTCGTGAGTTCGACTGGGTACCAGGTAATCGCGGGCACCTTCCGGGGTCGCACGGGTCAGAACAGGGGTTTCAACATCCAGATAACCCTGCTCATCCATAAAGCTGCGAACAGCACTGGTCAGCTTGCTGCGAAGGATCATTTTTTCCTGCATTTCCGGACGACGCAGGTCAATAACACGGTTTTTCAGACGAACTTCTTCACCTACATCGGTGTAGCCTTCGATCTGGAAAGGCGGTGTCTGGGCTTCATTCAGGATTTCTACCTGCTTACCCAACACCTCAATTTCACCGGTGCCCATATTGGTGTTTACAGTGCCTTGGGGACGGGGGCGTACAAATCCGGTGATTTTCAGCACATATTCACTGCGTGCTTTATCAGCGAGAGCAAACGCCTCTTCGGTGTCAGGATCAATAACAACCTGGGCGATACCTTCACGGTCTCGCATATCCAGGAAGATCACACCACCATGGTCGCGACGTCGGTGTACCCATCCACACAGGGTAACCTCATGCCCGTCATGGGAGAGATTCAGTTCGCCGCAATAATGGCTGCGCATAACATACCTCGAAACTGGGGGGCTGTTCAGGTTCAGCACAGAATTATCTGAAATTTTGTGCCTGAATTTATGGTTTTGAGTCACTCCGGGTGAAGCACAACCTCAGCGCTCAAATGACCGAATTATTCACTGGCGGCTGCAGCGCCGCCCGAGCCCTTGGCAGGGCCCTGATTATCATTGCAGGACAGATTCTTCTTATTGCCACTCTTGAAGTCTGTTTCATACCAGCCGCCACCTTTCAGCCTGAAGGCCGGGGCACTCAACAGTTTTTTCAATTCAGGCTCACCACAGACACCACAGTCAGTCAGAGGTGCATCGCTGAACGCCTGAATCACTTCCTGCACACCACCGCAACTTCCGCACTGATATTCGTAGATCGGCATTGAATCTGTCTATCCTTTGTTTGCCATTGTCAGAACTGGGGCATTATACCTGAACCCTTGATTTTCACCAGATAGTGTCCAGACCAATAATCAGAAAATAGAGACGGGATCAGGGATATTTTCGATGACTGTGCAGACTTTACGAAAGACGAGGAAGGGAGCCCCTCCCCGTTGCTCTCAAACTCGATTACTTTTGCTGATTTGAACAGCTGCCTCCTGCTGCTTTTCCAGCGACTCAGCGACTTCCAGTAGAATCGACTCAAAATCCTGCAGATGCTCAGCAACACTCTTGCGTTGAGCATCCACATTCTCAGCCACTTCATCGAGGTGATCTTCTTTCACATCCTGAGTTTCCTGACCTTCTTCCAGCTTTGATTCCATCCAGAGGCGGGCAAAAACCTGAGGACTGCTTGCACCTTCAAAACTGAGATTATCACCCCGGTGAGTCTCCGCTGCAGGGTTGACTGCATCCTCCAGCGCCTTTTCTGAGGGGACGCTATGCAAAGCAATAGCGAACCCTTCTTCCACTGCAGGAGAGTTTCTTGCCTGAGGTTTATCGTCAAGGAGCTGAACAGCACTTCTCAGCTCTGCAGGGTCAGAGGGAGAGAATACCTGTTGCAGAGTCTCCAGATCCTCAGTGGCAAGAAACTGATTAGCACCCTCCTCAAGCTCAATCCGG
The DNA here is from genome assembly GCF_049310145.1 of Endozoicomonas sp. ALD068. Taxonomy (NCBI): domain Bacteria; kingdom Pseudomonadati; phylum Pseudomonadota; class Gammaproteobacteria; order Oceanospirillales; family Endozoicomonadaceae; genus Endozoicomonas; species Endozoicomonas sp. ALD068. The sequence continues at coordinate 930,937 of NZ_JBLYNU010000004.1, read as the reverse complement.
TCATCCTCTGACCGGATTTCACCTTCTTTGTGCTCTTTATCCAGCGACTTTACTCCGTCCTCGCTCTGCTCCCTTCTTCTGAACTCCCTTACCTGCTCTTTCTGAGCCCTCTGTTCGAGCTCTTTTACGGCTTGCACACCTTCTTCACCGGTTTTCATAGCAGCAGGATCGAACCGCTGACGAATTCGCCCCAGCAGACTGTTAACACGCACAAACTCTGACGTCACTGTGTTCAGCTGTCTGTTAGCTCTGAGTAATGCGGCATGATCTGCGGTATTACTGGCTTCCAATGTCTTCATCTGCTGGCTCAGAGCACTGATTTCTGTGGCAACACCTGCAATTTGATAGTCGAGCGCTGTAATTTCATTCATCAACCGGTTTATTTGACCACCGCTGCTATTGTTACCGGCTTGATTGGACTGAGCACTGGCCAATTCAGCCTCTTTCAGGGTTTTATGAAGATTTTTGCTGGCCAGGAGTTCTGCATAGACTTCCCGCTGAGCCGCTATGTCATTTAAATCCCTGGTTCTGGATCGAATAGTTTCTCTCAGATTAAGGGCATTGACTGCACTATCCTCCCTCCTGCTTTGCTGATAGACCCGATTGCTGAAATTCTGATCGATAGAAGCAGCACTCACCATAGCCTGAGCATCACTGATCATCCCTTTAACAATAAGAATGAGTGACTGAGTGTCACTAATATCTATATCCTCAGCATTGAAGCGACGATTGAATTCATGCACTGCTGCCCTGAAGCCATCCAGTCTGGCGTCAAAAGCTTTTTGGAGAAAGTCACGACTGTCGGCATTGGAGACGCCTGGCTGATCTGGACTGACACTGACCGCCTGACCGCTATTGCTATTTTGCGAGCTGGAAATCGAATTCGAATTACTGAATCCCTGGCTCACCTGCGCCTGTGCTGGAGTTTGAGATACCTGCCCACTCTGTTGCACAGGAGTCTGGGATATTCCGGAATTGGGATCGACTGGATTCATAGTCACTTCCTCCCTGAAGGTTCTATAAGATAGTGCTTTAGTTGTTTGGCCTGCTTTCGCTCTTCTTCCCACCCTTTGGATGATTTCAGAATTTTCGCTGCATTTGATAGTGCTTTCACCGCCAATTTTCGATTTTTCAGACGAATAAAGCACTCCGTCATACAAATTGAAGGACGAGGATCTTCATTATCCAACCTTTCGGCATAACTCAGTGCGGGGATTGCAGCTGCATCCTGGTTTAAATGATGAAGCGCCAACCCTATTCCCAGATAGTAACGAGAACTGCGATGATCCAGAAGAGCCAGATAACGGAAGACTTTAAGAGCTTCTGCGTAGTGACCAATACCAAAATGACTGAATCCAAGCTGATAGATGGCTTCCATCTGCCCCTGATCCAGCCCTCTTAATTCACGTATCGTTCCGCCCCGTCTTAAATAAGTCAGCCAAAGGTCTTTTCCTGCTTCAGCATTTTGCTGCAAGCTGTTCATATTTCATCCCTGAAAAACAAATGATCTCAATTCATTATAAACATTCATTTTTTTCTGACTTTCATTCATTAATCCTGTCAAACCAACAAAAAGAAATTAAAAGAACTAATTTTTATTCATTAAGATGATTTGCAAAATATCAGATCGCTGTTTTACTCAAGTACTCATATTGCCTAAACACTTAATCAAAAAGGGCTGGGCCTGATAATTTCAAGTTTCATGTCTTCTTACGTTTGAAACTTGTCGTTATAACTACGATGAGTGCTGCTCTGATGTTGTCATTCGTTTAGCTGGCAAGTCGGCTGATGGAGATAGTTGTGGCATATTAGGTCTGGAAAAATATCATAGGCGTTGCCAGAATTGAGCAAGACTCTGTTCATGTCCGGTTCTGCGGCACTTCTATGAGTACGAGGACATGACTGTTACTCACCTCGATGTCGGTTATACAGTCGGTGCCTTATTGGGGCGGGATTGCTGGATAGCTTTATCATACAAGGATGCGGCCCCGCTAAACGCTTGTACAAAAGATGTGAGATTTTTCTAAACCCTGTTGCATCCTGTTAAGGATTGTATAAGAATCACTCTTAGCCCTATGGGGAGGTTTCGCAGTACATTCCGTCCGAGCAGTACAAGGATTTTTGAAACCAGGGCTAGAACACACATCGAATGCAGCAAGGAGCTGAACACTAATGAAACTCGCACAAATCAGTGCACTGAGTGCTGCCATTTTTATGGCTACCTCTGCTCAGGCTAACGCCTTCCTGGACGAATCAAGCCTGAACCTGGAGTTGCGCAACTTCTATCAAGCCAAAACCGCTGACAAAGAACCAACCAAAAGTGGCGACACTGTGGATTACGCTAATTCTCAGTGGGCGCAGGGTGTTCGTCTTGACTTCTCGTCTGGGTATTTTGAGAACATCGTTGGGTTGGACTTGGGTGCTTACTACTCTCTGAAATTGGGCGCCTCTAACATCGATCTCATTGATGAGAGCCTTAAAAATCCCGGCCTGCTAAGGGTTGACGGCAATGGCGATTCCCACAGCTACGGCAAAACATCCTACGCAATCAAATTCAACCTGTTCGACATGGGTGTAGCGAAATACGGACGCATGTTCCTAGACACACCTCTAGTCAACGACTCTGACAGCCGTGTTCTGCCAAGCCTGAGCGAAGGTTTCTACGCAGACGTCACCGTATCCGGCTTGTCTGCTCACACTGCCTGGATCACGAAAGGTAATGGTAAAACCGCGTCAGGCTTTGAAGATTACGAAGCAGGCGACGACGGTGACAGTGAAGCAGTAATGACACTAGGTGGAGCCTATGACTTTGGCAACGGTTTGGAGTTGAGCGCCGACTATGCAAGCCAGAGCAACTTTGCCAAAAAATATCTGGGTGAAGCCAGCTTCTCTACTGAAATTGAAGGTGTTGAAGTGGGTGTGGCCGGTCAGTATGGACAAGTCAGCCGGACAGGTGATAACAAAAAAGCTGACAAGGACAATAGCCAATATACCTACGGCCTGAAATTAGAGGCAGGCGTGGGTCATGCTGACTTTGGCGTTGCATACACTAAAGTTGAAAGCACAGATATTGGTAGCTACATAGTTGGCTGGAGTGGCGGTGATGATGACACTGGCTACTTCGGTTACAACTCCATACAGATCTCTGACTTCGATGACAATGGTCAAAAAGCCTGGGGCTTCTCTGCCGGCTACGACTTTGAAGGCATTGTTGACGGTCTGAGCGTCAAAGGTATTTATGTCATGGGCGACACGAAGACTCAAGACGAGACTGAATACAACATTGACATCAACTATGCAATCCCTCAAGTTGAAGGTCTGACCGCTCGCCTGAGATACGCTAAAAATACAAAAGAACCATCAGGCAGTGCTGATGACATTGTTGCTACAGACACACGCGTGATCCTGAAGTACAACGTCGCTGTATTCTGATCTAACCATCAGAAAAGCAACCTTATGAAGCCTCTGCACATGCAGGGGCTTTTTTATTGCCGAAAGCAGCAAACCGACTTAAACAGCACCCCATCAAAAGGCAATCATTGCTAAACAAATACATCAGACACTAAAAAGGGAGGCTGAGTACCTCCCTTGAAGGACTGAAAAAAACTCAAAGAGTCAACACCAGCGTCATCACGAAGCGGCGTATTCCTTGAGCTTTTTCAAAGGACGCACCTTGACCTGAATACTGGCCGGCTTGGCGGGCACATCCATTAACTCGCCAGGCTTGAATGGATTGGGTACGCCTTTCTTGGCTTTCTGAGCAGGTTTTTTCCTGGTCACGATCTTGAGCAGTCCCGGAAGAGTGAACTCGCCACAGCCCCGCTTCTTGATATGACGTTCTACCAGTATTCCCAACTCTTCCAGCACAGCGCCCACTTCTTTCCGACTCAAACCGGTACTCTCTGAAATATCAGCAAGAATCTGGGTTTTACTGTACTTATCCTTGATAGCTGTGGCTTTCTTCGCTGCCATACAATTACTCTCCTGATGGATTTTCCCTGTAGGTTACCTTCCGCACCAGCGGATTGTGATCTGCCACTTCACCAGGCTGATTTAATGTTTCACGAGGCAAGTCCGAAAAATCGGACATTAAACTTCCCTAACCTCAGAGAGCCTGCAAAACCAGACTTTTGAAACATCTGAAATCACTATAACAAGTGATTTTTTACAGTGGTAGTCTTTTTTACACCCTTTTAAGCATTGCCATAGCCCTCTATATAAGGGGCATAGAAAGAGTTTGAGATAGAAGCACAATGACGTTACATTAATCCTTACAGCAGTGTTACGCTGTGGCTTTTTGTTGCCCGTTTGTTTGCGCGCTGAATTGACCGCATTACTGATTTCAAAGCATTCCCATAATTTCGGGAGGCAGTCACTTCATAGAGAGCTTGCAGCAAAGAGCTTTATTGATGTTTTACCGGTTTAAGGCGCTTTTTAATGCAGTAATGCCTGAAATCGGCATATTTTTACAGTCACACACATAACAACCAAAAGGACTCAGCACTTGAAACATCTTAAATTTATCCACATGATCTTAGGCATCCTTTCACTGGCAGCATTAATTGTGGAGGGGTCTGTCCTCAATGTGCTGCTGGGTGGCGCACTGGCTATCGCCTCAGCTACCATGCTGCTGCTCACTGCCGCACTGATTCACCTCTGCCTTGGCTGCTATCTGACAGTCTATCGTGGCAAGAAATCCTTTTTGCAGGCAATGGCTTCAGTTATGCTGATTGCAGCGACTGCACTCAGTGGCTGGGCAATATTTTCTCACCAGACACCTGAGATTCCATCCTCACTACTCCTCGTTGCCGGGGTTCTGCTGCACGTCGTAATCAACCTGAGATCCTTCAACCCCACAAGCCCAATGGAAATCGTAGATTCCGATAGAGAAACAGGCACCGTCAAGTGGTTCAACGTTTCAAAGGGCTTCGGCTTTATTACCCGGGATAGTGGTGAAGATGTCTTCGTCCACTACCGCACGATACGTGGAGAGGGTCACCGGACACTGTCTGAAGGGCAAAGGGTAGAATTTATCGTGGTGGAAAAAGATAAGGGACTGCAGGCAGAAGACGTGATTGCTGCACCCAAAGGCCGCTAACATCAATACTTTTAATGAATGGGGCTCTTTCCGGCCCCGTTCAGGCTTCTGACCCTTATTAATAATGAGGAGGAGCAGTCTCCTTCTGTTCTTCCAACCGAGAGCTGGCCATAGCCATTAATTGCTTCTTCAGCTGAATCATTTCCTGCTTCAAACGATCAATCTCCTGCTGCTGACGGGTGACCACCTCATTAAGCTGGGCAACGGTATCTTCCTGAAAACTGAGCTGGGTCTGCAGCTCAATCAATTCCTCTTTCATTTCACTCCCCCCACTCATTCAAAGCAGCTGAATAATGATTCCAGCTTCTTTTTGATCTCAGCGACCTGCGCCTGCCCGTATGGCTTGGCTGGCAACCTGCCCCAAACAGGGTTTGGCCAGGCAACATCACTTTCATAACGGACAATATGATGAACATGCAACTGTTTCACAACATTACCCAGAGACGCTACATTCATTTTATCCGCCTCAAAGACATCATTCAGAATGGCTGCCGTCAATGACGACTCACAGGCCAGCTGTAGCTGCTGCTCTTCATCAAGATGAAAAGCTTCATAAACCCCTGCCACCCTGGGTACCAGAATAAACCAGGGATACTGACTGTCATTCATCAGCAAAACCCGGCAGAGGGGCAGATCCCCCATGACAAAGCAGTCCTTATCCAGCCTCTTATCCAGCTGAAATTCGCTCATAATTACTCCGATTAAGCCGAGTTGCCAGTAATAATTTGCAGCACTATAGCTAACCTGCCGGTGAAATTCGACTGTGATTCACTCAGTAGCCATGACGTCTCTGCACAACCGTAGTAATATGCCACTTTTGCGTTTTGATAATCGGATAACTGAGCACATGCGTACTAGTCAATCCTTGATCTCCACCCTCAAGGAAACACCTTCTGATGCCGTCGTCGTCAGCCATCAGCTGATGCTGCGAGCAGGCATGATCCGTAAACTGGCATCCGGTCTCTACAGCTGGATGCCGATGGGTCTGCGCGTTCTCCAGAAGGTAGAGAACATTGTTCGTGAAGAGATGAACCGCTCTGGCGCACAGGAAGTCCTGCTGCCTGCCGTGCAACCGGCTGAACTCTGGCAGGAAACCGGACGTTGGGATCAATTTGGCCCCGAACTGCTTAGATTTAAAGACCGTCATCAGCGCGATTTCGTCATTGGTCCTACTCATGAAGAAGTCATCACCGATATGGTTCGAGACACTATCAGCAGCTACAAACAGCTGCCCATGAATTTGTACCAGATCCAAACCAAATTCCGTGATGAAATCCGCCCACGTTTTGGCCTGATGCGTGGTCGAGAGTTCATTATGAAGGATGCCTATTCATTCCATTCCAATGACCAATGCCTCGGTCGTGAATACGAAAACATGCACGATACCTACAACCGTATCTTTACTCGTCTGGGCCTCAATTTCAGGGCTGTAGAAGCGGATACGGGCTCCATCGGTGGCAGCGCCTCACACGAAATTCATGTCCTGGCCGAATCTGGAGAAGACGCCATCGTCTTCAGCAACCAGAGTGAATACGCAGCCAACATTGAAAAAGCAGAAGCTCTGGCACCTGCTCACGAGAGAGCAGCTCCGTCTGAAGAAATACGCCTGGTCGATACCCCCGAAGCAAAAACCATTGCAGACCTGGTTGCGCAATTTGATCTACCCATTGAGAAGACGGTCAAGACTCTGATTGTTGCAGCAGACGAAGAATCAGAAGCGGACTTTGTTGCCCTGATGGTTCGTGGCGATCATGAACTGAATGAAATAAAAGCGGAAAAACTGCCTGAAGTTGCAGCACCTCTGCGCTTTGCAACAGAAGAAGAGATCAAGCCCGTCATGGGAGCCGGACCCGGCTCTCTGGGCCCTGTTGGCATCAGTATCCCATGTATTGTTGACCGCACAGTTGCGGTCATGTCTGACTTTGGGGCTGGCGCCAACACAGATGGCAAACATCAATTAGGTATCAACTGGGAGAGAGACGCATCTTTCGACCGCATCGCCGATTTGAGAAATATTGTAGAAGGCGATCCCAGCCCATGCGGTAAGGGCACCCTGGAAATCAAGCGCGGCATCGAAGTGGGCCATATTTTCCAACTGGGCACCAAATACTCTGAGTCAATGAACGCGACCGTTCTGGATGAAAACGGAAAAGCCGTGACTATGGCAATGGGTTGCTACGGGCTGGGCGTTTCCCGGGTCGTCGCAGCCGCCATTGAGCAAAATCATGACGATCGGGGAATCATCTGGCCCGCAAGCATTGCGCCTTTCCAGATCGCCATTATTGGTCTGAAGATTGAGAAGTCTGAAGCCGTTCGGGAAGCCGCCGAGAACCTCTATAAGGAACTGACTGAAGCGGGCTACGACGTCCTTCTGGATGATCGTAAAGCCAGTCCGGGCGTCAAGTTTGCCGACATGGAACTGATCGGTATTCCACACCGGGTGGTCCTGAGTGATAGAGGGCTGGCAAACGGTCAGGTAGAATACAAATATCGCAGGGCAGCAGATCGCGAAGACGTGGCACTCAGTGAAATTTCCGACTTTCTTAAGGAACGTCTGGCCTGAACCGTTTATCAAACGGCCGTCGTTTTATAATAAAAACAGCCTGATTACAGGTTTCACCCTCGCACTTTTGTTGACTCCGACAACCGGCTGGAGTCAGCAAAAAGTGGATGAAGGGCTTCGGATCTATCTTGAAGAGGCTCTCAGCAGCACTGAGAGCTTTTCAGATCGTTTCGAGGCAGAAGTCTGGCTGGTCGATATGTCCAGTCGGCTAACGCCGTTCATGAAACATCAGAGTCCGCGACAGCGCCTGGAGCTGCTCAAAAAAATTCACAAAAAGGCCACTGCCGCTAAACTCTCCCCCGAACTGGTGCTGGCATTAATTCAGACAGAATCCTCTTTTGACCGATTTGCTGTTTCTTCTGCCGGAGCCCAGGGCCTTATGCAGGTTATGCCATTCTGGAAAGACGTCATTGGCCGCCCACAAGATAACCTGACCGACGTAGAGACCAACCTGAAATATGGTAGCCATATTCTCAGTTATTATCTGGAAAAGGAAAAAGGCAACCTGACCCGGGCATTAGCCCGTTACAATGGCAGCCTTGGCAAAACCTGGTACCCGGAGCGAGTGTATAAAAACTGGGATCGTCACTGGCGCAATGACTGAGATGTACTTCATAAAACTATGTCGGCACCTGATCAGCCCGTAGTAAATTCGGAAAACTCCTGTTCAGGTTCGAGGGAAACACTAACGCCAGTAACTCGAGCCATGGGAGGACCGCTTTGCAGCCAGGCTTCCAGCTTGTCCAGCTCTCTCTCTTCACCACACATTAAAACTTCAACCCTCCCGTCTGGCAAATTCTTTGCCCATCCGGTAATCCCCAGCTTTCTGGCCTCTTGCTGGGTTGAGCCGCGATACCAGACGCCCTGCACCCTCCCCTCAACCATTGCACGTCTGCACTGATTAGCCATTTTCATCAACCATATTCATCAATACCCGGATGCTCTCTTCAAGGCTTTCCTTTGTCTGAGGCCCATACAATATTTCTATCAGTTTTCCCTGTGGATTAACAATCATGGTCGCAGGCAATACCTGAGGACTTCTGGTCTCCAGCAACACCAATGGACTCTCGGTAATAACAGGAAACCGAATACCCATATTTCTGGCTTTTTTTATCAGTTCTTTTCCCTGACTGTCATCAAAATCATACCCCAGAACCTGAACCTTTCCGTCACTGGCCAGGGCATTCAGCTCCGGAATCTCTTCACGACAGGGCCCACACCAGTGGGCCCAGATGTTTATAGCAGTCCACCGACCCTTATCATCTTTGAGAAAAACGCCTTTTCCCTGAGTATCTGTCAAATCCGGTTTAGAGCAGGCAGACAGAAACAGAGTGGTCAGTACCAACGGAAAGAAGCGGAAAAAAAATTGTCGCATTAGCCTCAGACCCTGTGATGAGTTTGTTCTGATTCTAGCTGGAATATCTCATAAAGTCGCACGGAAGCCTGTTGGAGCGAGACTGCAACACAAAAATAATGGCAATAACAGACATCAAGGATTCAAAACAACGGGCAATGACTGGTAACACCTGTTACGAAAGCCTGATGATCAGCTTGCGGCTGTGCATGAAACCTAAACGATCACATTCATTAAATGAAATTTTGACTGAGGTCAGTATTTTCAGGATTCAGTAAAGAGGTCATCCAAAGGGCAATCGAGTACAACCCGCTGCTGTTCATTCAACTGTTTCAGTCGATCAACCAGTTGACCATACCATACAGGCTTATCCTGAGTCACAACAGACTCCAGCTGCTGATCCGATGGATATGACCAGGGGAGCTGCTGACAAAGGTTATTGAGTTCCAGATGTCTGAGATCCCTGGCCAGTATCATTTCACCCAGATCATTTTTACTGACCACTCCCTCCTCCAACAGGCAGCTGGTGTATAGCTCCCAATCCTCAAGAGAGAGATTCCATCCCGACTGGTGCAGCTGTTCGAGCTTGAAACTCAATCCTTTTTGAAACTGCTCATTAAATCCGTTCAGGATCACCAGAACACCCATTAAAGGTGGAAGCGCCTCGTTCCGGGTCTGGTTGGATAAAGCGAAACTCCTGACCAGTACGGCACCAAAAAGAACCAGTATCCAACTTAAATAAATCCAAAGCAGGAACACGGGAACGGCCGCAAAAGCACCATAGATCAATTGATACGACGGTGACAGAGTAATAAACAGAGCAAAACCACTCTTTGCCATTTCAAGCAAAAAAGCTACGATCAGCGCTCCTGTAAAAGCGTGACGAAAAGGTACATATCGATTGGGTACAGCCATATAGAGTAAAGTAAAAACAATGCTGCTCAACAGAATGGGAGTTAAACGTAAGAGCCACTGATCAACCCCAAGATAGGCAGTGGTATCAGCTATCAGCTTAAGGGACGCCAGATAAGATGTCAGCACAAAACCAACACCGAGCAGGAAGGGCCCCATGCTCAGAATCGCCCAGTAGAGCAGGAAGCCGGCAATTCCCCGGCGAACCCTGTCTACCTGCCAGATCTGATTAATGGCACCATCAATGGTCCTGAGCATCATGAATGCCGTGACCACCAGGAAGGCAACGCCCAAGCCAGTCAACTTTCGAGCCTGCTGGGAAAAGCTGGAAAGATAAGATTGGATCTGCTCGCCCGCTGTCGGAACAAAGTGACTGAATATAAAACTCTGAACCATCTCGCCAACCCCCTGGAAAGAAGGAATAGCCGATAACATGCTATAAGTAACCGTCATCATCGGCACCACAGCAAACAGTGTCGTATAAGTCAGAGCAGCGGCGTTATTGAGGCAACGGTGCTTAAAGAAAGTATCAGAGACAGACAGGAAATAGGCACGGAGCCACTGAACATATTGAGCCTGTGAAGAAGTGGAAAAAAGCGAGTCTGGCATAACGAATCCCTGATATTGAAAAGAGCCTGACCCGAGGATTTTTAGCCAGGCTCCAGCTCAGAGAAGCGTATCAGTTCTTATGCCCCGGAGGAAAGCCATTCAGTATCCCCTCAACCGCGGCATTAATTTTTTCACTCCGCTCTTCGGGTGTGGCACTCTTGGAAAGGGTTTATTGTTAGATCTGCGTCCACCAGCCAGCTCTGACAGTAATCGGTGGAGAATTATAGGGTTGATTTGGTTAGAAGTGTGTGAATTTACAGAATATTTGCGGGCTACATGACTTCAATTGCACCGAACCCCATTCAACGATAATCTTCCCATCACAGAAATAATACTTCAGGCACCAGCCTGTCGAAACAACTGCCTGTTATGAAAATAGTTCGAGAGCAAAGCCATATGAGCGTTACGATTTACCATAACCCCCGCTGCTCAAAGTCCAGACAGACTTTGGCCCTGATCGAAGCAAAAGGTATCAGCCCTGAGGTAGTGCTTTACCTGGATACCCCGCCCAGCGAAGCCGCTTTGACTGACATTCTGAAACAACTCGGTAAGAGCCCCGAAGAACTGATGCGCAAGGGCGAACAGGAGTACAAGGACCACATCAAAGGCCAGGAACTTTCAGAGCAGCAGCAAATTGCAAAAATGATTGCCTACCCCAAAATGATTGAAAGACCCATCGTCGTAAGCAACGGTCGGGCGCGTGTCGGTCGCCCGCCAGAATCCGTTCTGGAGATCCTTTAATCGTGGACCTGAATCAAAAAGCCAGGCTATGCTATCGGCTGAGCCTGCTACTCTACTTCTGCCTGCTAGCTTCGCAGATCGCAAAAGTGCTCTGGCTGCACCCACCTCAAAATTCGCTATGGATGATTGCGTCTTTCACGATTGTTCCACTGTTGCTACCTCTTTACGGGTTGATCAGGCGACAGCCAAGGGCATCGGCCTGGTTATGCTTCATTCTCTGTTTTTACTTTATCAGCGGTGTGCTTGACGCCTGGTTTATCAAAAACTCCATACATGGATGGCTGATTACCGCATTCAGCAGTGCGCTGTTTGTATCTGCCATGATGTTTACCCGCTGGCAGGGGCAGTTAAACAATCAGCCCGCTGACTGAACCTTTCCCAGAAAGACCGACCTTTTTCTTCTCAAAAAAAAGCTCCTGCGTTGGCAAGAGCTTTATTTTTCGTCAACCGATTCTAATAGGACAGCTGAACTTCGATGGCTGAACCGGCCTCTTCCACCGTTGAGGGTGGACTGCTGATGATACGTTTCTCGCTGACACCTTCATTCCGCAGAAAATCATAAACCAGATTAAGACGGTCAGTGGCCAGCTTATTCATTTTTTCCTGATTCGCTGGCCAGTTTATCAACAGCCATTGCTCTGCCTCTTTGATACGCTTGCTCTGACTGGCATCACCCACTTCGGGTAATTTTCGATTGTGGGCCCTGAGATACATTTGCTCAATCAAATGCCCTCTGACGTCAGCCGGAATCTCTGTCACCTCTCCCGGCTTTGTTTGATGGATGGCCGAATAGAGTTCAACCAGATCGGACTCAAGCTCTGCCCTGGAGAGACTGGGCCAATCTTTATTCTTGCTGGCTATTGCTTTCAGAGACAGACTGAGTTCAGGCCTTATTCTGAGCACTCGACCCCAGCCCTTCAATTGTGTTTTGTCGTTTTCTGTCAACACAGCCTTACCCGACGGCATCTGTATATCACCGGATAAAATTGGCTTGATACCGGCCTGGCTGGAAAGGTACTGCAGGGGCTGTTCCAGCACACGCTCCCATGCCTCCCTCGTAGCTTCCGCTGCCGCAACCTGCGGCGACAGCTCGTCGCGATTCGTAACGTCTATGGAAATAATGGACTGAGGGTTAGCCATCAAAGCTTTCACGTGATTGATATCCAGCTCAGGCTTGACAGGCTTGCCTGTAAGCTTTGAAAAAGTCAACTTGCCCTTGCTGCCTCCTCCTGCAGAGGAAGTAAGATTAAGGTTAACACGACTTCCGGCCAGATCATATCCGGCAACAGACCGATCTGAAACAGGCAGCAAAGACAAATCCACATCCCTGGCAGCAATGTTAAGTCTCGAGGTTACTGCATTCTTCAGATCGACACTGCCTTTCATAGAGAGTGGAACACGCTCAAGCCATTGCCCATTGAGCTGAAAGGTGAATTGTTCCGGATTCATCACTGCCAGCTCCACCCGACTGTTACTGAATAGTTTACGATTCTGCTTTTGGGATGACTGGACAGCGCCATTGAATTCGATATTTTTTACGGTGAATGGTACAGAACCATCAGCGGATAATGAACGATTAAGCGTTTTTGCGACTTGCTCCAAAGGACTGCCATTGATCGTCAACAAGCCACCCCTGAATGAAAGGTCTTCGACAAAAGCTTTCCGGGATCTGAATTGGAAACCCTCTGCAAATAATTCTTTCCAGCCCAGATCAAGACCGGAGTTCAAATCACGATATTCACCCTCCAGCACTTTCGCCGTGCCAGTCAGTTCCACCCCGTGATCCTCGGACCATTCAACAGATAAGTCTGTCGAAAGGCGGCCTTCCAGCGAACAATTTGAACATTCAAGAAAGTTCTGGCTGACAACATCAGCCAGTGGAAGCTCATCAATGGATAACTGACCAGACAGTGCCAGTTTCTTTAAATCAATAATACCACCCAGTGACCACTTGATGTGACTTGAATCCCTGACAACTTCAACATCTATTTGATCAGGACGATAGGTTTTCAGCTCCATTTTACTGAAATCAATACTGACCACTTTACTGGAACCGGTCTGTTCGGAGTTCACGACCCTCATCGATCCGTCTTCGAAAACAAACTGCTCCGTTTCCCTGAGAAATTGATAAAGGTTGGGCATGGGTGGTTTCTGACCGATGATCGCCAGATCAATAAAAATTCCGGGCTTTTTAAAGTCGATTCGATCCAGGTCAATGGCTTGTTTCCACAGGGAAGTCCAGGCAACATTGACAACCATAGATTCTGACTTAAGAGTAATTCCGGGCGAGATTCTGAGCTCCGGATTGGTGAGCAGGAATTTACCGGATAAGAAAGAGTACTCTTTCTTAACGGGAAGGACTTCAACCCCGGTTTGATTTTCTATTTGCTGGAGCAGCTGGTCTGTATACCGACCAGGAACCATTAGCATCACTGAAATCAGAAACAGCAGAATGGCCAGAATAACAACGACAAAGAGCACAAACCGGATAGCCGGCTTCTGGGTTTGCATACTTCTTCTCTTGATTACCAATTCATGACTTGTTTGACGAAGGGTATGGTCAACTTCCTTTTGGCCCTCAATGAAGCACTGTCCAGCTTCTGCAGCATCTTGAATAAATGCCCCATATCCCTGTTACTGCGGTATATGATATACCGGGCCACATCTTCATTCATATCCAGCCCGCGCAGGTGAGCCCGAAGCTGCAATGCCGACACTTTGTCCCTGTCGCTGAGAGGCTGAACCTGAAACACCAGGCCCCAGCTTAGTCTCGAGACCAGGTCAGGCAACAGGATAGAAAGTCTTTTGGGTGGGCAATCAGCCGCCACCAGCAGGCGAGTCCGGGAATCCCTGAGGCGATTGAACAGATCAAAAAGACCTTCTTCCCACTCTGGTATGCCTGCTACAGCATTCACATCATCAACACACACCAGTTGCAGTCTTTCCATGCCCTCCAGCAGCTTTGAAGGATAGTGAACAAGCTCTTTCATAGGCAGATAGATACTACGACCTTTTCTGCGATCAACCTGATGACAGGCAGCCTGAAGAAGATGACTGCAACCAACGCCGGGAGCTCCGTAGAGATAGATAAACTGTTCTGAGTCTATCCCACTGACCCGCTGATCCATATCCAGAATGTTGACCAGCGCAGCATTATCTCCGCTGAAAAAATTTTCAAAGGTGGCATCGTCCCTGATCTGAACACTGAGCGGTAATTGCACAGGCTGGCTCATATACGACATTAAATAGCCTTGAGCGGGAAATGCCGCTCAACCTTAACAATGGATAGACATTCCGAACCCTCTGTTGCAGCATTTGTATTGAAAAATGCCAGCTTCAGCGGGTTGATTGAATCTGCAAGAGACAGCTGCAACAAAATCATTTCACTTATCCCTCGTCTGAATGGCATGGCAAAATGAATTTCTGTTCGCTGCGGGCATAGATCACCTTACTCCCTCGGCTCACCAGCATTATACAGGTGGCTCGCCTTATAATTTCGATGCAGATGACGCAAGAGTACCATAATAATGGCTGCTAATGGCAGTGCTATTAGCATCCCGACGAAGCCCAGAATCTGCCCACCTGCCATCAGCGCAAAGATTACAGCCACCGGATGCAAACCAATCCGGTCACCCACCAGATAAGGTGTCAACACCCACCCCTCAAGAGCCTGTCCCAGGGCAAACACACCGGTCACCAAAAGTAACGGCAGGTAGCTGTCAAATTGAAAAATAGCCACTATGATGGCTGTGGTGAAACCAACCACAAACCCCATATAAGGAATGATACTGACCAGCCCCGCCAGTAGTCCGATCAACAACGCAAACTGCAGGCCTACCGCCCAGAGTCCTATACCGTAGATCAACCCCAGGGCCAGCATGACCATAAGTTGACCCTTGAGGAAAGCACCCAAGACTTCATCGCATTCACTGGCCAGTTCAACCACAATAGGTTCAAGGTTGACAGGTAGCATTAAACGGATATGTTCCATCATATGATCCCAGTCGCGCAAGAGGTAAAAAGTCACAACCGGAACCAGGAACAGATTCACAAGAAAACCTATTACTGCCAGACTCGAGCTGGTGACTGAACGACCCAGCTGAGCCAGAAGCCCACCAGCTTTTTGCCACTCACCCGCCATCGCCTTGACCAGATGACTGATATCAAACCACTCAGGGTCCAGACCAGTGTATTCAACCAGTTTTGGGATGGCATTGATTCTGAGCCACTCTTCCCAGACCGGAAGCAACTGCATAAGGGTTTTAACTTGCTGGAATAATGCCGGTACCAGAATGAGCAGCATCAGTACCAGAAAAGTAAAAATCACCAGAAAAACCAGTGCCACCGAAAGTGACCGGGAGAGCTTCAGTCTTTCCAAACGATCAACCAGCGGATCGCCTAAATAGGCAAGCACAGCACTGATCGCAAAGGGTGTCATGACCGCCCCGACAAAATTAATCAGCACTACGCCAACCAATACGATGCCTGCTAGCATCCACTGTTGCTGTCTGGTCATTTTCTTCCTTCTATTGCAACTCGCCTTGCAGGGTGCATGCAAAAAACGCACTCCGGAATTTAATATCTGACTTCCTGTCAGCCTCCCAGCCAACGGTATTGCAACGTCTGGTTGACCTCATCAGTACCAGTCGCTCTCATCTTTCGTCCCAGGGCAATAGCATCCGATAATTGACTAAGCGTACCATCAATTAACAGCTCCAATTGGATTTTATTACCGCCGACCTTGACTGCCATCACATCCCTCACCGCCGTCAAACCTTTCAGGTATTTAATTAATCCTGCATAGTCCTGTGTGCTGTCAATACCCTCCACTTCCAGCATCGGATTGACACTGCTGCCACCAGAGATGACTGCATAGTGCCGGGAGAGGGAATTACCAATAAGATCAGCAATAGCCAGAGCCAGTCCTTCTGCAGAGAGGTCCTGGACTGTGGCATCAAACTGCTGATTTTTGAAGAGAAGAACCAGGCGGCCATTATAGCGTCCGCGCATTTCACTCAGACGCCCCCCTAATACAGCCTCAGAGCCATATCTTCTTGACGCCTGAGCCAACTTGTCCGAAAACAGTCCCCAGACATCAACATCAGAAATCGCAGCACTGTCTTCAAAGTCCATAAGAGGGAGAGTCACAGGCAATGAGCGGGCAGCCATAACATGCTCCAGATTATTCACCAGAGGTGAGTCTGCCAATTCTCTCAGAATCTGCCTGCCTCCCTGCTTTTCAATGGCTAACCAGACAATGGTATCTGGTCGGTTGGAACCCCAGATCCCCAAATCATTTTCTCGCAGCAGTCGATTAACTGCCGCTTCATTAAAACGCACCTGAAGAAAAAGTTGCTGTCCTGACTCGGTATCACGGCGTTCATAACCAAAACTCCGAACCAGCGCAGAGGCATTCTTAAGTGACTGTAACACCCCCTCATTACTGAGGGTACTGCGCTGCCCGGTTACTTTAACCAGGACCTCAGACAGAGCCCGCTTAATGGCTGTTTCCCTTTCCTCATTACCCTGGCTGGTGACAGGTACACCGACACGATAAAGTCCGCTCATCTCTGCAGCAGGCAGCTGAAAAGACAACAGGGCCAAAAGAAGGGTGAATATCAGCCTGGAAAGAGGGAACAATCGTTCCAGCTTGCATGTTTTATACATAATGTCCGGAATCAAAAACAGGCACTCTTCGTGAACAAACCGTCATAAACATCAATACAGCCAAAGGCCGGTTTACAGATGTCAGCGACTTCCGACAAGACTGCATATCTTTGTAAAGAGTACTAATTACCCAGACGAAACGCCCGGAGCCGATTATCCCTTCATTTTGCCATAACTTTCTGGTTTTGTAGAAAATCTTTCTAAAACAACAGGAGGCCAACCATAAAACCTGAGCAATAGCAGGCGGCTTTATGATTTTTTCGGGTTACGTTAGAATGCGCGCTCTGATCAATCCACTTTAGATTCCACGGTGCGGATACATCTCCGATGAGCAAAAGCGACCGCGATACAAATTCCCCTGTTTCTTCCCTGAGCTATAAAGACGCAGGTGTCGACATCCAGGCAGGCAACGCCCTGGTAGATCGCATCAAGCATGTAGCCAAAGCCACCTCACGTCCCGAAGTCATGGGCGGCCTGGGAGGCTTCGGTGCCCTGTGCCAGATACCATCAGGTTATAAAGAGCCGGTTCTGGTTGCCGGCACTGATGGTGTAGGCACCAAGCTGAAACTGGCTATGGATCTGGGCAGGCACGATACCATTGGTATTGATCTGGTGGCCATGTGCGTCAACGACCTGCTGGTTTCTGGTGCCGAGCCCCTGTTTTTCCTGGATTACTACGCAACCGGAAAACTCAATATTGACGTTGCTGAGCAGGTCGTTACCGGTATTGGTGCAGGCTGTGAACAAGCTGGCTGCGCACTTATTGGTGGTGAGACCGCAGAAATGCCCGGTATGTATCAGGGCGAAGACTATGACCTGGCGGGCTTCTGCACTGGTGTCGTTGAAAAGTCCAATATCATTGATGGCAGCAAAGTTGCCGCCGGCGATGCTCTGATTGGCCTGAAATCCAGCGGCCCGCACTCTAACGGATACTCCCTGATCCGCAAGGTTCTGGAAGTCAGCCAGTCAGACCTGAGCAGTGAAGTTGATGGCAAGCCACTGACTGAAGCCCTGATGGCTCCAACCCGAATCTACGTCAAACCCTTACTACAGCTCCAGAAAGAACTGCCAGTCCATGCCATGGCACATATTACCGGCGGCGGTCTGACTGAAAACCTGCCAAGGGTTATTCCTGAAGGCTGTGTCGCCGTCATTAACACCAAAAGCTGGGAAATCCCGGAAGTTTTCAAACATCTGCAGCAAGCGGGCAACATTGCCCAGTCAGAAATGTACCTGACCTTCAACTGCGGTGTTGGCATGGTGGTCTGTGTTCCTCAATTACAGGCTGAACAGGCCGTAGCCAGACTGAATGAACTGGGTGAAGAGGCCTTCATCATCGGTCATATGGAATCAGGTTCTGGTGACAAAGTCGTTTACCGTTAAGGTAAAAAAAGGCTTGATCAACATTTTCCTAGCAGCCTGTCGGACTTGAGCGTCCGTAGCGAGGATTGCGAGAAATTGAGGATAAAAATTTCTGATTCCGAGGAGAATAGCGAGCTATTTGACGAGGGAGCAGGAATTTTTAGACCAATTTATCGCGACCGCAGTAGGACAGTCTTAAGTCCGACAGGCTCCTAGGAGCCTGACCGAGAATAGCGCCCGTAGCGAGGACGGCAGAAAATTGAGGATGAAAATTCGGTTTTGTGAGGAGAATAGCGAGCTATTTGACGAACAAAAGCGGATTTTTAGACCAATTTGCTGCCGCCGCAGTAGGGCAGTCTATTCTCGGTCAGGCTCCTAGTGTTCTTCAAGCCTTTTACCAAAGCAGATAAAAATCTTGAGAGCGGAAATGACGGATAACCATCGAGTCGTCGTATTGCTATCGGGCAGTGGTACCACTTTACAGGCCATTCTTGATCAGCAGAAACAGTATTGCTATCAGGTGGTCGGGGTGCTCAGCAACCGTCCTGATGCCTATGGCCTGGAGAGAGCCCGGAAAGCGGGGCTTGACACCTTTAGCCTTGACCACAAAGGTTTCTCAAGCCGGGAATCATTTGATCTTGAGCTGGTGCAACGTATTGATGAGTTTAAACCTGACCTGGTTGTACTTGCAGGCTATATGCGCATACTCAGCCGTGCTTTTGTTAAGCGCTATCAGGGAAAACTGATCAATATACACCCTTCCCTGCTCCCCAGGCATAAAGGTTTGAATACCTATCAGTCAGCACTGGATGCCGGTGACAAAGAGCATGGAACATCGGTTCACTATGTCACGGAAGAGCTGGACAGTGGTTCTGTTGTGATGCAGGCGACGCTGGATATCACTGATGTTGATACAGCGAAGACGCTTGAACAGAGAGTCAAGGTCATGGAACACCACCTTTATCCCAAGGCTATAGACTGGATTGTTTCTGGCCGGATAACAATCCAGAACGATGCCATATTACTTGACAAAAAGCCGCTTGGCCCTCAAGGATATCGTATATCTGAAAAAAGTATCGCCACGGCAAACTGATTCCGTTTTAGACTTTTCTTGTTGATTCGAGCATTAAAAACGGTTTCATTGATGAGTGGCCATAAGCTGTGAATACCTCGCTGTTCCTGGCAGGAGGTATTCCCTTAAAAAGGAATTATCCTGATGACCCCTTTCAAGACCGTCTCAGCCATTTTGGCTTCTGGCCTTTTGATCGCCAGCACTCCCTCCATTGCACAGCCCACAGAAGCTACGTTAAAGCCATTCACAGCGGAGTATAAAGCGGAAGTTTCCGGTATCAGTGGCTCAGGTACACGCAGTCTGAAAAAAGAGGGCGACCAGTGGGTTCTGGATTTTGGGGCCAGTGCATCGGTCATCATTGCTTCCATCAGTCTGGATGAAACCAGTCGCTTCAATCTACAAAAGGGTCAGGCACTTCCCCAGGATTACCAGTACGAGCGAAAGGGAATAGGTAGCAAACCGGCTAAAACTGCCCGATTTGACTGGAAATCCATGGAAGCCTCCTGGCAGCAGGCTGAGAAACAATCAAAGATCTCATTTAAATCTGGCGCCCAGGACCCTCTCTCATACCAGCTTCAACTTCGGCTGGACTTGAAGGCTGAAAAAAAAGAGCTGGTTTACCCGATTGTTGAGGATGATGAAGTCTACGAGAGGCGGTTTGTGATTGAAGCCGATGAAATACTGAATACACCCGCCGGCCCACTCAATACGACCCGTGTAAAAGTGGTTCGCGAAGATAAAGACCGCGAGACCTGGATCTGGTTTGCCAAAGACTGGGATTATGTTCTTGTGCAACTGCATCAGAAAGAAAACGGCTCAGACTATCTGATTCAGTTCAAAGGTGGTGAACTGGATGGCAAAACGATTAAAGGAATTACTCCCAAGCCATCCAAATAGATCTTGCGGGGGATCTCAGCCAGTCCCGATACAAAGGCTTCATAAAAGACTATCTGGTTTTGTGTTACGGATATAACGAACCCGCTGTCTGTTGCTTCGGGTTTCCGATAAAATGGCGGCTTCTGTTGCAACACTCCTTTACCTCAATGTCAGGAGCTTTCCGTGAGACTTCTCCACACTATGCTTCGAGTGGGCGACCTTGATCGCTCCATTGCTTTTTATACTGATATCCTGGGTATGAAACTGCTTCGAAAGCACGATAACGAGCAATACAAATACACTCTGGCTTTTGTTGGCTATGCCGATGAATCAGAACAGGCCGTTATTGAACTGACGTATAACTGGGGTACCAGTGACTATGACCCTGGTACGGGTTTTGGTCATATAGCCATTGGCTTTGATGATATCTATGCAACCTGTGAGAGCATCCGTGCCAACGGTGGCAAGATCACCCGTGAACCGGGTCCGGTCAAGGGCGGAACGACAGAGATCGCCTTTGTAGAAGACCCCGATGGCTACAAAATCGAAATGATCCAGAACAAAAGCGCATCCCGGGGACTTCAGGGATAAGGAAAAAACACAGGGAAGTGAACCAGTCAATGCCAGACAATCCTGAAAAACCTTCCGATACCTCTAGCAAAAAGACTCAGAGAATAGCTGCCCTCTGCCTGATGTTCCCTCTGCTTTCAGGCTGCTCCAGTCATTCAGCTGTTAACTATGCGACTGATGTTGTGGTTCGAGAGTTGGGTGGACCTGCAGCTGAAGTCTACTCAACGGTTAAGGCCGTCAAGAGTATCCAGAAAGATGTAATCGCCTTTGAAGCCCTGGTCAGGATTCTGTCAACAGAGGCCCGTGTTAACTGGGGTGACGAAAAAAGTGCCAGCAGGAAGGAATACGTCAAATACACCAACCATTACCGCACCCGGGTATTTGTTAACTTCGAACAGGGCAAGGTTCACGTTGAAACGCTGGATAGAGAAGACCTGAAACAAGCGATTATTGTCACCCTGCTGACGCCTTACAATCCTGATGAAGTTGACCTGTTCAGCGACAAAGCCGTCCCCATCGGGGAAGAGCCCATGCTTTATGGACAGGTCGTGGACCATCAGGGGCAGCCCATACGCTGGGAGTGGCGGGCCAGTCAGTTTGCCGACTACCTGATCGACCATCAGTTAACCACTCGTGCCAGCAGCAAGGGTACCGTTTACTCTGTTGATCTTGATCTGGTTGGCGACCATATGATCAAAAGACAGTATCAATACGCCGGTATCGTTCGACAGATGTCGCAAAGATACAAGATTAAGGAAAGTTTGATCTATGCGATCATGAGGACAGAGAGCAGTTTCAACCCCTACGCGGTGAGCCATGCTAATGCCTACGGTCTTATGCAGATTATCCCATCAACGGCAGGAAGAGATGTTTTCAAGCTGGTCAAACGTCGCAGTGGACAGCCCAGCAGACACTATCTTTTCAACCCGTTTAACAATATTGATGCAGGCACCGCTTATCTGCACCTTCTTGAAACCCGCTATCTGAAAAATGTCAGAGATCCACTGGTAAAGCATTACGCTATTATCTCTGCCTACAACGGTGGAACAGGCAATGTTTTGAAAACCTTCCATTCCAATCGCACCCGGGCTATAGAAATCCTCAATGAGATGGAACCAGAAGAAGCGTATTGGTCTCTCACCCGCAAACACCCCAGACAGGAATCAAGAAACTATCTGAAAAAAGTCACCAAAGCTCAGAAAGACTTTTACAACGGTGATGTCTGAATTTAGTTTTTGACGGCAAAACACACTTACTTTCTTGAATTGCCACTGCCCTGCTCTACCTTTCCTTATTCCAAAATCAGTAATGTACGAATCGAATAATGAAACGATCGTTTTTTGCGAAATTCCTGTTGCTGCTTTTCTCTTTGTCTGCCACCTGTCAGGCAGACTCGTTAAGAAGACGTTTTGCTGTCGAGCATAAACAGAGCACTCAGAGCTTTTCTGTTACGCGCAGCCTGAATTCGTTGCTGGACAATCGGAAGCACCTTCCCGACACAAAAGGCTATACAGTTTTATTGCCGCCTGATGACAAACCACACAAAGCTGGGGGTTACGGGCTACCAATGACCTTTATTGAGTCCATTTCCTGGCCATTACTTTACGCCACCAACGTGCTGCTTGCATACGAACTGATCCAGACCACCAGGGACCCTGCCCTGAGAGGCAAACCTTATTCATGGATACCTGAAGAAGTATTTGTCGCTGTCGGCTGGCTTTTAAAAAGTTACTGGAACCCCGATTCATTGCTGTTTAACCCGAGGGATCAACTGAGTCGGGATGATCCGTTTACGATCAACACTATGACGCTCCCCGGAGAAAACAAACAACAAAGTGACCAACAACAAAGCAACAAACAAAATCCGCCATCAGAATCATCTGGCCAGCAAGCCTCAGGGACAACCAGCCATGTCAGAGGCTCTGTCACCAACACCCTGTCGTCTGGCTCTAACGATGGTAATGAGAGCCCTGAACAAGACCAGCATACGTTGGGTTTAGATTGTTTCGTCAATTCCTGTCATGGTGTTTGTAAACTCCGACAATCATCCAATAGTAGTGAGCTAGCTGAACATCCCCTTAAACCAGAGATCCATGAGGCTGTCGCAAAAGTCGCGAGCAAAGCAGGTGTGCTTGTCTCACAAATCATAAAGCACATTAATCGATTAATATTTAATCACACGTTAAACGATGTGCATGCCAACGCGAATTCCCCTTCTCCGGATATTCAGACATTTGAGAATGCCATCGAGATACTTGAATTACTTGACCCTTCCGATATTTCAACAGACTTGGAACCGTTTAGTCTCTATCCAGAGATTGATTTCTATAATGCCTATCACCTCAATCATGCCTATGGTGATAGCGATAGCGATGACGATATCGATGGCTATGCTTATTATCACGTCTATTACAGAGGCAAGATGCTGTTCGCTATAATACGCACTGCAAATAAAACAAGCTTTGCATCTGCTCTTACATGTGGGATTTCAGTAAGCATTAAAACCGAAGTCTTATTTAATGAATTATATTATGCACCTGATGGCCCGGGTTACCAATCTGCAAAAAGGGAATTTGAGGAACAAAGGAAAAAACAGAGCAGTCAGGTAAACTGCAAACAACTCCTGTGAATGTTCAGGTGCATAAGAAGGCTGATGATCAAGACAGCTCTATTCCAAAGCGTTGCAATGGACAACACAGCAGGAATTTCCAACTATAAAACCAGTAACACATGGATCGAACATTGAAACAAACGTTCTTTGCTGCACTGATGTTGTTGCTTTCGCCTTTGTCTACCATCTGTCAGGCAGAGTCGTTAACAAGACATTTTGTTGTCGAGCATAAACAGAACACTCAGAGCTTTTCTGTTAAGCGCAGCCTTATTTCATTGCCGGACAATCGGAAGCACCTTCCCGACACAAATGTCTACGCAGTTTTTTTGCCGCCTGATGACAAACCACACAAACTTGGCGTTTACGGGCTACCAATGACCTTTATTGAGTCTATTTCATGGCCATTGCTTTACGCCTCTAACGTGCTGGTTGCATACGAATGGGCCCTGAACACCAGGAACCCTGCCCTGAGGGGCAAAACTTATTCATGGATACCTGAAGAAGTGTTTGTCGCTGTCGGCTGGCTTTTAAAAAGCTATTGGACCCCCGATTCATTGCTGTTTAACCCAATGGATCAACTGAGTCGGGATGACCCGTTTACGATCACCACTATGACGCTCCCAGGACAAAACAAACAACAAAGCAACCAACAAAACCCACCATCAGAATCATCGGGTCGGCAAGCCCTAGGGGCAACCAGCCATGTTACAGGTTCTATCAAAAGACTATTGTCGTCTTTATGTAACAAAGATAAAGAAGACCCTGAACAAGACCAGCATACTTTAGGTTTGGAGTGTTACGTCGATTCCTGTCATGGCGTTTGTAAACTCCGACAGGCATCCAATAGTAGTGAGGAAGAGAAGCTGAGTTCCACAGAAAGTTCGACAGGACAAAAGGCGAAAAAAAACAGGTTACAGGAAGTAGACGAGTATTCTGAGTCACTTGCTAACGCCGTGCCTGACATCGAAATTGATGAATCAAACACAACAGCAGATGACATTGTTTCAGAAATCATAGAGCACATGAATACGTTAATAACTATTCTCATTGAAAACGATGCGCATTATAAAGTCGAATCCCCTACCCCGGATATTCAGGTATTCAGGAATGCCATTGAATTACTTGAACATCTTGACCCTTCCGATATTTCACAAGGTCCGGAAGTGACTGACTCAAATTGTAACTACTCAATCCATGATGGCTATAGCGATACTTGGTATCTCGTCTACTACAGGGGTAAGGTGTTATTCACAGTAACACAAACTGGCAGTGAAGATAGATTTGAAGGTCACTGGACGTCTGGGGAGTCAGCAAGGATTAAAACCGAAGACTTATTTAATGAACTCTATTATGCTCCTGATGCTCCCGGTTATCAATTTGCAAAAAGTGAATTTGAGAAATGTAGAAAAGAATAACCTGTATCGACAACTTGAGAGAAACCCAGAGCCCCGGAGCTGGAGCATGTGAACCTGGTTTTTTGCAACACTCTATTTCATAGGGTGATCTATTTTTTCTTCCTGAAACCGGATAGCAAGGATAGAATTATTAAACACCCACTCTTTGTAGCACCATTTTTGCTGTTCCTGTCATTGCCTGCCATCTGTCAGGCCAAACCACTGACAAAACCTTTGCTGGTCGAGTTTGAACAGCATACAGGCTTTCAAAAACAGAGCCTCTCTATAAAGCTTGAACGGCACAGCTCATCATCAGACATCACCGACTCAAGCGGCTATGCAGAAGCAGGTTCACCGCCCGATGACAAACCACAGAGACCCGATGGTGATGGGGTAAAAACGCCCCTTATTGAGTCGATTTCCTGGCCATTGCTTTTCGCCACTCATATGTTGGTTGATTACAAACTGATCCTGACCATCAAAAAGACTCCCTTGAGATCCCCTTTTTCACGGCTATCTCCAGAAGTGCTTGCATTAGTCGATTGGCTTTTGCAAAGCTATTGGAGCGCCGATTCACCACTGTTTAACGCCATAGAACAACAAGCGCCGAGTCATGATCATCCGCATCAGGCCATTACTGTAACGTTTGGCTCCGGACACGACCAACATCAATACCAGCCGTCAGAATCGTCCAACCAGCAAGCTCCGCAAGCCAACACCCGCACTGCAGGCTCTTTTATTGCCCCTCAGAATACTGACTATCGGGGCGGTAACCGAGGCCCTCATCAAGACTCACATACTTTGGGTTTAAATTGTTTCATCCATCCCTGTCATGGCGTTTGTCAATTCCGACCATTATCCGATCCCGGGGGGCGCGCAGAACGGACGCTGGATATCGAAGAAGTTTCGATAGCCGAAAATAGCTTTTGCTCTCATTTGGTCAATGGATACTGTTTTATTTGCATGGACTATTTTGATCCTCCAAACACTACATATTCTCAAAACAACTCAATTTTCAGGTTATTGGGTAATTGCCCTGACACTCCAGTATTTGATTCTGATAAAGTATTTAAGACAGAGGCGCATGACATTGATGTCAACCCGGCTAATAACTGCAACCCTATAGACGGGGTCGCCCTGGACGAGGTCGCCCTGAATGGGTTCGCTTTAGACTCAATGAGCGCAGGGGCTGCCTATACAAATGCATCTACCGGACCAGTCAGTGATGATCTGGCAATACCAGAGAATGATTGCCTTGCTCTCGAAGCCACTGCCCATTGCCAAAAGGCTCTGTCGGGTCACAAAAGCAAGCACCACCACAGGCAATTCATCTGTAACAAGATCGTGGCCTCAGAGGATGGTTATCTGCGGCCATGCGCAAAGATCTTCAAAAACTCTCCAACTCTGTCGACTCACAAAAGCAAATTTCACACCGGGCAAAAAACCTGTGACGTGACCCTGGTCAGGGAGGATGGCCAGCCTGGTCCATGCGGGACGGTCTGCAAGAACGCTCAAGACCTGTCGGAACACAAAAACAGATGCCACTCTGGGCAACAAATCTGTGACACGATCGTGGCCGTAGAGGATGGTCAGCTGCAGCCATGCGGAAGAGTCTTGTTACATGCTCGCTCCCTGCGGGAACACAAAAGAACATACCACCGCGTGGAAAAAACCTGTGACGTAACCCTGGTCGGGGAAGATGGCCAGCCGCAGCCGTGCGGGACGCTCTGTAAAAGTGTTCAAGTCTTGTCAGATCACAAAAGAAGTCACCATACCGGGCAACAAACCTGTGGCGAAACCCTGGTCGGAGAGAACGGCCAGCCTGATTCCTGTGGGACGGTCTGCAAAAACCCTCAAGACTCATCGGGTCACAGAAACAAATACGACCATCAGCAAAAAATCTGTGACGCGATCGTGGCTGGAAAAGATGGTCAGCCGCTACCATGCGGTAAGGTCTGCTTACATGCTCGCACCCTGCGGGATCACAAAAAAAGAAACCACGGCGTGCAAAAAATCTGTGACGTAACCACGGTCGGGGAAGATGGCCAGCCGCAGCCATGCGGGGTGCTCTGTAAAAGTGTTCAAGTCTTGTCAGAACACAAAAGAAGACGCCATACCGGGCAAAAAACCTGTGCCGAAATCGTGGTCGGAGAGGATGGCCAGACGCGACCATGCGGAAGGATCTACAAGAACGGTAAAGCCCTGTCAGATCACAAAGCCGGATATCACACCGGACAAAAAACCTGTAATGTAGCAGTGCCCGGGGAAGATGGTCGGCTGCGGCCATGTGCAACGGTCTGCAGGAATTCTCGAGCCCTCACGGATCACAAAAAAATAAAACACACCGGGCAACAGACCTGTGACGTAAAAGTGATCAGGAAGGATGGCCAGCCTCAGCTATGCGGGACGGTCTGCAAGAATCCTAAAGCCCTGTCGGATCATAAAAGAAGAGAGCACACCGGGCAACAAACCTGTTACGAAAAGATGATTGGGAAAGATGGCCAACTGCGACCATGCGGAAAGATCTGTGACAATGCACAAGCACTTTGTTGTCATAAAAGAATGCATCGAAAACGCAAACATGTTGATGCGGTCCAGAACGATGAATTCAGCAATCCAGAAGGTAAAATGCACAAGTAACGGCCTGATCTAGCCCTTTCGAGGCTGTCGCAAAAGTGCCGCGCTTCGCTGATACCGCGTTAAAAAGTGGCTCAAAATGCTCATTTACTCGCTGTAAACTGCGCTTTTTTGCCACTTTTTGCCTTGTCTCAGCCTTGCTCGCACTCTTGCGACAGCCTCTGGGGCATGGGAACCAAAGCTTTAGAAAGCTTTAGGACACCCGAAGTAGGGGGCGGGTGATGAACTGAGTTCAAAAAGCAACATTTTACTCACTCAATTAACCAGGATTACGCCCCTTATTGGCAGCAATTCTCAGCCTCAATGCATTCAGCTTGATAAAGCCTTCAGCATCTGCCTGATCATAAGCACCGGCATCATCTTCAAAGGTGGCAATATTCTCATCAAACAGGGAGTCATCAGACTGACGACCAACAACCGTTACATTACCTTTATAGAGTTTCAGACGTACGACACCATTGACGCAACCCTGACTTTCATCAATCATCTTCTGAAGCATCTCACGCTCGGGAGACCACCAGTAGCCGTTGTAAATCAGTTTCGCATACTTGGGCATCAGTTCGTCTTTCAGGTGTGCCACTTCACGATCAAGAGTAATGGACTCAATTGCCCTGTGCGCTTTCAGCATGATGGTTCCACCCGGAGTCTCGTAGCAACCACGGGACTTCATACCGACATAACGATTCTCAACGATGTCCAGACGACCCACACCATTCTCTCCACCCACCTTGTTCAGGTAAGTCAAAACGGTTGCGGGCGTCATTTCCTGACCATCGATGGCAACGATATCACCTTTCTTATAGGTCAGCTCAAGATACAGTGGCTGATCCGGGGCATTTTCCGGAGCTACACTCCAGCGCCACATATCCTCTTCGGCTTCAGCCCATGGATCTTCCAGGATGCCACCTTCGTATGAAATGTGCAGCAAGTTGGCATCCATAGAATAAGGAGACTTACCTTTCTTCTTTTCAACCTGTATACCGTGCTCTTCACAATAGGCCAGCAGTTTTTCACGGGAATTCAGATCCCACTCACGCCACGGAGCTATTACCTGTACACCTGGCTTCAGAGCATAAGCGCCCAGTTCAAAACGCACCTGGTCATTACCCTTGCCGGTAGCACCGTGGGAGATAGCATCGGCTCCCGTCTCATTGGCAATTTCAATCAAACGCTTGGAAATAAGAGGACGGGCAATAGAAGTACCCAGCAGGTACTCGCCTTCATAGATGGTATTGGCCCGGAACATCGGAAACACAAAATCCCGAACAAACTCTTCACGCAAATCTTCGATATAGATCTCTTTGATGCCCAGTGCCTCTGCTTTGGCCCTGGCAGGCTCAACTTCTTCACCCTGACCCAGATCCGCAGTAAATGTAACAACTTCGCACTGATAAGTATCTTCCAGCCATTTGGCAATGACTGAGGTATCCAGTCCACCCGAATAGGCCAGTACCACTTTTTTGATCTCTTTCACCGTGCACTCCCAATTCCCGATACGGTAAACCTGATTGATTGAAGAGTATTGATGATCCAAAATTGAAAATCAATATTTATTCAAAAAATCTACATATTAATTCAATATTCCCATTTTTTATGGCTACCTCTTAACTCTGAAAGCCCGATGTGGAAATTACCCAACCGACTTCCGATAGCCACAGAGCGGACACCATTATTCTCGAATGCTTCCCTATTTTCCAGACCGGGGAATCTCAAAAGCACTTCACCTGAACTGATAAAGACCGAAAATGTGCAAACAACTGAAAATCAACGCCTTTGAAGTCCTGCAAATTGATCGAAGGGCATGCTCTGAACGGCAAATATTACTACCAAGCCTGCATGATTTTAGATACGATGCTAGCCCGGTGAAGGGGGTCTCCTGAACTCTCCAATCTACTCCATTTTATTCACGTGCTTTTTTGATCATCCCGTGCTGTATTTAGCGGACTCAAGATAAAAACACGATTAAACTGTTGCTACTTAGCAGTCAACCTTTCTTTTCCGGAACAGGTACTCTTCAGAAGATGACGCAAATGCCCATAGCGAAAGAAAAGCTCTCCCTGACACGTCCTGATGACTGGCATATCCACCTGAGAGACGACGCAGCCCTGGCTGAAACAGTGCGTTCAGCAGCCAGAAACTTTACCCGGGCTATTGTCATGCCTAATCTGCGTCCACCGGTACTGGACGCCGATGATGCTGCCGCTTACAAGGCCCGAATCCTTGAGCATGCGCCTGCTGGTAGTCAGTTTGAACCACTGATGACACTTTACCTGACGGATAACACCACCCCCGAAATGGTTCGTGAAGCCAAGGCCAGAGGCGATGTCAAAGCTCTGAAGCTCTATCCAGCCGGAGCGACCACCAACTCTGACTCAGGTGTCACTGATATCAACAATATTGAGGAAAGTCTGAAGACCATGGCTGAGGTTGGCCTGCTGCTGCTGGTACATGCTGAAGTCACTGACAAAGACATTGATATCTTCGATCGTGAAAAAGTTTTCATTGATCGTTACCTGCGAGACATTACTCTTCGGCACCCTGACCTGAAAGTGGTCATGGAACACATCACCACCGCTGATGCGGTCGAATTTGTCAAAAGCAGCCACAGCAATGTCGCCGCCACGATTACTGCACACCACCTGCTTTACAATCGCAACGATATGCTGGCAGGAGGCATTCGCCCCCATTATTACTGCCTGCCAATCCTGAAGCGTAATAGCCACCAGCAGGCCTTGCTGGAAGCCGCAACCAGTGGCAATCCGAAATTTTTCCTTGGCACCGACTCTGCACCTCATACGGTAGATGCAAAAGAAACCTCCTGTGGCTGTGCAGGTTGCTATACCGCACCGGCAGCTCTGGAATTGTATGCTGAAGCCTTTGAGAGCATGAATGCACTGGATAAACTGGAAGGATTTGCCAGCCACTTTGGTCCGGATTTTTACGGTCTACCCAGAAACCAGGCTTCTGTAACCCTGATTAAAGAAGAATGGCAATTGCCAGAGTCTATCCCCCTGGGCGACAATCAGGTGATTCCTCTGCGTGCAGGCGAAACCCTGAACTGGCGTTTACAAACCCAGGACTAACACTGAAGACCGGAAAGTCAGCCCTCAGAAGGCTGACTTTCCACTGACTCTGAATGAATTAAGGAGATTCCGTGGTCGATGATAGCCATTTGATGGCCAACCGCTTTCGTGGTTTTTTGCCTGTTGTGGTGGATGTAGAAACCGGAGGTTTCAATTCCGCCACCGATGCCCTGCTGGAAATTGCAGCTGTGGTCATTGAAATGGATGAAAGCGGCTATGTGCACCCCGGTAAGCCTCAGTCTTTCCATATCAAACCATTTGAAGGCGCCAATATTGAACAGGCGGCGATAGAGTTTATCGGTATTGATCCCTTCCACCCGCTTCGCATTGCCACAGAAGAAGAGCAGGCACTGAACGGTATCTTCAAAACAGTGCGCAAGGAAGTTAAAAAACAGGGTTGTAACCGGGCAGTGCTGGTGGGTCATAATGCATCATTTGACCTTGGCTTTCTGATGGCCGCAGCAGAGCGCTGTGATATCAAACGCAACCCTTTTCATCCCTTCTCCTGCTTTGATACAGCCACCCTGTCCGGACTGGCATACGGGCAGACCGTGCTGGCCAGAGCCTGCGAGGCCGCAGAGATTCATTTCGACAAGGGTGAAGCCCACTCTGCCCGTTATGACACAGAGAAAACTGCCGAGCTATTTTGCTCTATCGTCAACCGCTGGAAGGATCTGGGCGGCTGGTTATAAAGAGGCTTATAAATCGTTTCCGGAATTTTGAGAGAGTGGCTTATGGCAACCACTCGACCAAATTATCAGGGCTGAGTTAATCTCATGATGTGAATAGTCGTTGATGGCGAAATTCCGGATATTCCGTTTACTCTTCCTGCCCGGGCTGGTTGATTTCCAGCAACTCAATATTCATTTTCATCCACAGCAGAGTAGCAGCCAGGTTAATGTTGCTATTGCAGACTCCCCCATTGCCGGACAACAAGCCCCGTGTTGCATCAACTACCTGGTCCACCTCTTTTTGTCGTTCTTCAGGGAATTTCTCAAGCAACCGTTTTAGACGCTGCTGCCCTTGGGTCAGGTGTGCAAACCTCTGGGGAAACTGAAGCAACTGATAAAATTTAAACAAATCCGGTTCCAGCCCAGACACCTCCCAAGCCCGGAGCGCCATAATAATAAGGATGTTCAGGTCATGGGTATCAAATGCCGGTTTATCTGCTGCGTCTGTAAAATATTTAATCTCCCCATTGAGTCGCAATCGACCAAGTTGTTCGGCATCCACCTGATACATTATTTGCAAAAAAAACTTCACCATATTGTCATTACTAAGGGGGGCTTTGTCCGCATAATAACCGTTACCAGCTAACATGGGGGCTTCCAACAATGTTGCGAGATCGTGTAGCATGAATGACTCACAGCCAAAGCCACTCGCCTGACGCTCAGGCAGGAAATAAAACCGGGAGTCAGTAAAACCATGATATTTTAACGCCAGTGTTAAAGCTAAAGTGACAAAATGCGCCAAGTTCGAATAAACTTGATCTTCGTAGTAACGCTTAAAAACACTTAAACTATCAACCACAAAAACGCGATGACGCCCTTCAGTATTTTTTCGAATAGAAAAAACGTTAACATGGCCTGTTTGCTCCTGAAAAATAAAGTTTTTAGTCTCACCTATTGCCATCAATGGCAGCTGGGTTATAAACAACCCAACCAGTTGGTGAAGACACTGAGGGAAGCCAATGTAAGTTTGCATAAGCTTCAGAGTTAACGGGCTAGCAACATCCAGAATCGTGTCAATTAATAACTCTTTGGGCATCCCTTCAGGTAAAACAAGCTGCGGAAACGCACGTCCGGCAAATAATCTGATTAAATTTTCTGGCAGGCTTTCTAGCTTGGGGTATTCAATTAAAACGTGTAGCATTTCACCTTTTTCCAGCTTCCCCGGAAAATGATGCTTAAGCAGACTCAGAATCGCTTTCCAACGGTATCCAGCGCTCTCCAGGGAACCCTTCTCCTTCAAAAGATTGGGGGATTTGGCATACAGTCTTTCCAATTCTGCATTAAAGTCATCAATATTTTTTTTCTGATCCATTGTTTTCAATGACTTTTCAGCAGCCTTGAGTATTTCTTTCAGTTTTTCAAGATGCCTGACATGACCCTCATCGTTACCGGAAGCCGATGCTGATGCAGCACCAGAGCCTGAGGAACCTGAAGAGCCAGAACTGCCTTGCCCTTTATCGCTTTGCTTTTTGCTTTGTTGCTCTTGCTGCGGTGGTGGAGATTTACCGTCGGTTTTAGACTGTTCCTTGTTTTCGTTGCTATAACGGTTTAATTGGAATGGATAGCCAGTAAACGTCGTACCTTTATTCGGCTGCAGCCAACCCCTTTCTGAGATAGGCAAACTGATTATCGAACCTTTTTTCCTCTTATGTAACAGCAACAGCGGGGCAACGTTAGATTTTGGTAGACGAATGGGAGGCAAGAAAGAAGAAAGAATTGCATCGATGCTGTAGCCGGAAACGAATGATGAAGTGAGAGGAACTGAAGCCTGACTACTACACGACAAAAGCAGGACAGGCAGAATAAAAACGATAGTCATAAAATACCGGAGCTTCAAGAAAAGATAAAAAGATCATTCTAGAAAAGAAACTCAGATTTTGCAGACTCCATGATATTTAAATCGTTCGAGAAATTCATTCAGGTTAAAAATGAGTACAATTTGAGTATTTACCCCACTATCACCAGCGGAATCTGAGATGTCCAGTCTCAGAGTTAGCTAAAAGACGACTTTGGACACCTGAGTGGCAGGTGAAGCGTTACCGGATTTTTTGAGAGAGTTGATTATGGCAACCGCTCAAACAAGTCATCAAGGCTGAGTTAATTTCATGGTATAAAATTGATCATTGCCATTGATGGCGAATTTCCTGAAATCTTTTTTATTTTTCCTGCCCAGGAGGGTTCATATCCAGTAACTCAATATTCATTTTCATCCACAGCAGAATAGCGGCCAGATTAGTGTTGTTATTGCAGATTCCACCTCTGACGGACAACAAGCCCCGTGTTTCATCAACTACCTGGTCAACCTCTTTTTGTCGTTCTTCAGGGAATTTCTCAAGCAATCGCTTCAGTCGCTCCTGCCCTTGGGTCAGATGTGCAAACCTCTGGGGAAACTGAAGCAGCTGATAAAATTTAAACAAATCTGGTTCCAGACCCGTTGTAGTCCAGGTATGGAGCGACATAAGAATAAGGGTGTTCAGGTCATGTGTAGCAATTGCAGGTTTATCTGCTGTGTCCGTAAATGACTTAATCTCCCCATTGATTCGCAATCGACCGAGTTGCTCACCTTCCGGATCATACGTTATGTTCAAAAAAAACCTGAACATATTGTCATTAGTAAGAGGTTCTTTGTCCGAATAATAACCGTTACCAGCCAACATGGGGAATTCCAACAACGTTTTCAGGTCGTGCAACATGAATGACTCACTGCCAAGGTTAGGACCTTGACGTTCAGGCAGGAAGTAAAACCGGGAATCAGTAAAGCCATGATATTTTAACGCCAGTGCCAAAACTGAAGTGACAAAATGTGCCAGGGGCGAATAAATTTGACCTTCGTCGTAGCGCTTAAAAACACTTAAACTATCAACGACAAAAACACGATAACGCCCTTTAGCATTTTTCCGGATAAAAAAAACGTTAATGTGACTCGTATGGTCCTGAAAAATAAACTTTTTAGATTCACCTTTTGCCATTAGCGGTAGCTGGGTTATAAATAACCTAAGCAGCTGTTGAAGACACTGAGGATGGCCCAGATGAGTTTGCATATACCATAGAGTTATCGGATTGACAGAATTCACAATGAAGTGAACTAACGTCTCTTTGGGCACCTCCTGAGGTAATTCAGTTTCCGGGAGCACTTCTCTGGCAAGTAATCTGATTAATTCTTCTGGCTGGCCCTCAATATCGGGATATTCGAGTAAAACGTGCGACATTTCACCTTCTTCCAGCTTGTCGGAAAAATGATGCTTAAGCAACCTCAGAATCGCTTTCCAGCTGTATTTCCTGCTCACCAGTGACCCCTTTTCCTCGAGAAGATCAGGGGATGCCGAATACAATCTTTTCAATTCTGCAATAAAGCCATCAATATTTTTTTTCTGATCCATTGTTTTCAATGACTTTTCAGCGGCTTTGAGGATTTCTTTCAGTTTTTCAAGATGCCTGGCACGACTCTCATCGTTACCGGAAGCTGATGCTGATGCTGATGCAGCACCGGAGCCTGAGGAGCCAGAAGAGCCCTGCCCTTTATCGCTTTGCTTTTTGCTTTGTTGCTTTTGCTGCGGTGGCGAAGATTTACCGTCGGTTTTAGACTGTTCCTTGTTTTCGTTGCCATAACGGTTTAATTGGAATGGATAGCCAGTAAACGTCGTACCTTTATTCGGCTGCAACCCATCCCTTTCAGAGACAGGCAAACTGATTATTGAGCCTTTTTTACTCTTTTTTAACAGCAACAGAGTAGCAACGTTAGATTTTGGTAGACGAATGGGATCAGGTAAGAAAGAAGAAAGAATTGCATCGACACGGTCGCCGGAAACGAATGATGACGTGAGAGGAACTGAAGCCTGACTACTACACGACAAAAGCAGGACAGGCAGAATAAAGACGATAGTCATAAAATACCGGAGCTTCAAGTAAAGATAAAAGGATCATTCTAGAAAAGAAACTCAGATTTTGCTGACTCCATGATATTTAAATCGTTCGAAAAATTCACTCAGGTTAAAAATGAGTACAATTTGAGTATTTATCCCACTATCACAAGCAGAATCTGAGATGTCCAGTCTCAGAGTTAGCTAAAAGACGACTTTGGACACCTGAGTGGCAGGTGAAGCGGTACCGGATTTTTTGTGAGAGCTGCTTATGGCAACTACTTGAACAAATCACGAAGGTTGAGTTAATTTCATGCTATGAAATTGATCATAACCGATGATGGTGAACTTACGGATATCTTGTTTATTCTTCCTGCCCGGGACGGTTGTTCATTTCCAGCAACTCAATGTTCATTTTCATCCACAGCAGGGTAGCAGCCAGATTAGCATTGTTATTGCAGACTCCATCATCGCCAGACAACAAGCCCCGTGTTTCATCAACTACCTGTTCCACCTCTTTTTGCCGTTCTTCAGGGAATTTCTCAAGCAATCGCTTTAGTCGCTGCTGCCCTTGGGTCAGATGTGCAAACCTCTGAGGAAACTGACGCAACTGATAAAATTTAAACAAATCTGGTTCCAGCCCCATTGTAACCCAGGTTTGCAACGACATAATAATAAGGGTGCTTAGGTCATGTGCATTAAGTTCAGGTTTATCTGCTGTGTCCGTAAAATACTTAATCTCCCCATTGACTCGCAATCGACCGAGTTGCTCAGCACTCTCGTCAAATGTTATTTGCAACGAAAACATGGCTACTTTGTCATTAGGAATAGGTTCTTTATCCGCATAATAACCGTTACCAGTCACCATAGGGGATTGCAACAATGTTTCCAGGTCGTGCAGCATGAATGATTCAGAGCCAAAGTCACCAGCCTGACGTTGAGACAGGAAGTAAAATCGGGAATCAGTAAAGCCATGATATTTTAAAGCCAGTGCCAAAGCGAAAATGACAAAATGTGGTAGAGATGAATAGACCTGATCTTCGTAGCAACGCTTAACAACACTTAAACCATCAACGACAAAAACACGATAACGTCCTTTAGCATTTTTCCGGATAGAAAAAACACTAACTTGCCCCCCTGTATGATCCTGAAAAATAAACTCTTTAGATTCACCCGTTGCCACTAAAGACAGCTGGGTTATAAATAGCCCAATCAGCTGCTGAAGACAATAGGGGTAGCCCAGATGAGCTTGTATATACCTCAGGATTGACGGGCTGGCAGCATCCACAATGCTGTCAACTAACAACTGTTTGGGCAAACTTTCAGCTAATGCAGGTTCTGTCAGCTTCTGTCTGGCAAAAAATCTGATCACTTCTTCTGGCAGGCTCGCTAGACCAGGATATTCAAGTAAAACGTGTGACATTTCACCTTTTTCCATCTTGTTGGGAAAATGAAGCTTAAGCAACCTCAAAATCGCTTTCCAACGGTGTTCACCACTCTCCAGGGAGCCCTTCTCCTTCAAAATATCGGGGGATTCCGCATACAATCTTTTCAATTCTGCATGAAACTCATCAATATTTTTTTTCTGATCCATTGTTTTCAATGACTTTTCAGCGGCTTTGAGGATTTCTTTCAGTTTTTCAAGATGCCTGGCATGACTCTCATCGTTACCGGAAGCTGATGCTGATGCGGCACCAGAGCCTGATGAGCCAGAAGAGCCAGAACCGCCCTGCCCTTTCTCGCTTTGCTTTTTGCTTTGTTGCTCTTGCTGCGGTGGCGGAGATTTACCCCCGGTTTTAGACTGTTCCTTGTTTTCATTGCCATAACGGTTTAATTCGAATGGATAGCCAGTAAACGTTGTACCTTTATTCGGCTGCAGCCGATCCCTTTCAGAGACAGGCAAACTGATTATCGAGCCTTTTTTACCCTTTTGTAACAGCAACAGCTGGGCAACGTCAGATTTTGGTAGACGAATGGGATCAGGTAAGAAAGAAGCAAGAATTGCTTCGACACTGTCGCCGGAAACGAAAGATGAAGCGAGAGGAACTGAAGCCTGACTACTACACGACAAAAGCAAGATAGGCACAATAAAAACAAAAGTCATGAGATACCTGAGCTTGAAATAGAAATGAAGAAATTATTCTAGACAAGAAACTCAGATTTACCTGACTCCGGGATATTTAAATCGTTCGAGAAATTTGCTCGCGTTAGAAATGAACACAATTTGAGCATTTACCGCAATATCACAAGTGGAACTTGAGATTCCAGTCAGAGCTAGCCAAAACATGACTTTTGATAATGATTTTCAGTGCTTTTTGGCTGTTTCGAAAGAATTTCGTAAAGGCATTGATTAATGCTCACCGGGACACCGGTGAGCTTGTTCGCAACTCAATTCAGGTAATGATTTTCGAGGTATTGAGCCACAGCATCATCATTGCATTGGCCAATCACCTGATGATCAGGCAGTTTCGCTTTCAAACGCTCTGTCGCATTCCCCATAACCAGTCCTTTGCCTACCACCTGTAACATCTCAACGTCGTTCATGCCGTCACCAAAAGCTACTGCGTCTTTGGGCTCCAGACCTTTGAGTTTCATGACTTCTTCCAGAGCTGCACCTTTGCTCACCGCTGGCGCCATGATTTCAAGGCAGGTATCCAGAGAGAAAGCCATATTCACCGAGTCACCAAAGGTTTCATGAATATCCCGCTCAAGATCAAGCAACTCATCATGCTTTTTGGCTACAAAGAACACTTTGATAATCTTGTCGACAGGAATCGTATCCAGATCCTGCACAGTGTAGCTGAAGCCTGTGTCTTTATGAAACTCCAACAAGCTTTCATGATGCTGCTCGACATACCACTTATCTTCGCTGTACACACTCAAAAAAACGGTATCACTGTATTGACGGCCAAGCGCAATTAAGGGCTGAATAAACCTGGGATTAAGATCATGACTGACAATCGTCTCTCCCTTGGGGTTGTGTGCTCGTGCGCCATTAGAAGTAATGGTGAACATATCGATGTCCAGCTGTGCTCTTATCTCTTCAACATCCAGGTAATGTCTGCCCGTGGCAAAAACAAAACGGATTCCCTGATTGCTTAAACGACGAATAACTTCTTTGGTGCGAGGTGCCAGCTGGTGCTGGTCATTAAGAAGGGTACCATCAAGGTCTGAGACAACAACGGGATACATGTATACCTCATAAGAGAGTACGTTTTATCTGTATCCTGATGCTATTTCATGACACAGTGATGAACAGACAAAACAGGTGGCTTAGCCCCTGTAATTATGCACACTTGTCTCACTTTATGGCAATAGGCGCATCTACGAAAGTTAATGAGCTAACTATCCCCAGACTGCTACACGCAGAGGGGTTAACCCTGAAGGAATAACAAAAAAAGGAAGCCGCTGGATAGCGGCCTCGACTGAAGAGCATTACTCAAACGTAATCTCACCCTCTGTAAGTATTGCCTTGATGACATCACCGGGAGAGTACTGACCTGACAGTATGGATTCTGCCAGAGGATTCTCGATACTGCGCTGTATGGCCCGTTTCAACGGACGGGCTCCGTACACAGGATCAAAGCCCACTTCAGCCAGTTTTTTCATTGCTTCATCAGAAACTTCCAGGGACAGACTATTTTCCGCAAGACGTTTGTTCAGTCGGCTTAACTGAATAGCCGCAATGCCTTCTATCTGACTCTCTGTCAGGGGATGAAAGACCACCAGCTCATCGACACGGTTGACAAATTCAGGCCTGAAGTGAGCTCCCACTACATCTATAAGCGTTGATTTCAATGCTTCAAAATCTTCACCCTGCATGGCCTGAATAACATCAGAGCCGAGGTTGGAAGTCATGACAATCACAGTATTTTTAAAGTCTACCGTTCTTCCCTGGCCATCAGTTAAACGACCATCCTCCAATACCTGCAAGAGAATATTGAAAACGTCCGGGTGAGCCTTTTCTACTTCATCCATCAACACCACCGAATAGGGTTTACGGCGAACAGCCTCTGTCAGATAACCCCCT
Organism: Endozoicomonas sp. ALD068; assembly: GCF_049310145.1. NCBI lineage: Bacteria > Pseudomonadati > Pseudomonadota > Gammaproteobacteria > Oceanospirillales > Endozoicomonadaceae > Endozoicomonas > Endozoicomonas sp. ALD068. Next base: position 891,767 of record NZ_JBLYNU010000004.1, on the reverse strand, counting down.
TCTTCATACCCCACGTAGCCGGGAGGCGCTCCCAGCAGGCGGGCAACAGAGTGTTTTTCCATAAACTCGGACATATCGATGCGAACAATAGCGTCTTCTGTATCAAACAGAAATGCCGCCAGCGCTTTGCAAAGTTCTGTCTTACCCACACCGGTTGGCCCAAGAAACATGAAGGAGCCATTAGGTCGGTTGGGATCGGCCAGGCCTGCTCTTGAGCGGCGTACAGCGTTAGAAACAGCAACTACTGCTTCGTCTTGACCAATTACACGACCATGAAGTGCGTCTTCCATCTTCAAGAGCTTTTCACGCTCACCTTCCAGCATTTTGGAAACAGGTATTCCAGTCCAGCGAGAGACCACTTCAGCAATTTCTTCATCCGTGACCCGGTTGCGAAGCAGCTTGGTTTCTCCACCTGACTTGGCAGCATCCGCTTCAGCCAGCTTCTTTTCCAGCTCGGGAAGCTGGCCATACTGAATTTCTGACATTTTGGCGAGATCACCAGAACGCTGTGCAGCTTCCAGGGCAATGAGTAATTGCTCACGCTCCTCCCGTAACTTCTGAGACCCCTGAAGGACGACTTTCTCGGCCTTCCAAATGTCTTCAAGGTCTGAGTACTCTCTCTCAAGGCGGCCCACTTCTGTATCCAAGAGTACCAGCCTCTCTTTGGATGCGTTGTCGTCTTCTTTTTTAAGTGCTTCCCGTTCGATTTTCAGTTGAATCAGACGACGCTCCAGGCGATCCATTTCTTCTGGCTTGGAATCCATCTCCATCCGTATACGACTGGCTGACTCATCAATCAGATCGATGGCCTTATCGGGCAGTTGCCTGTCAGTGATGTAGCGCTGGGAGAGTTTTACGGCAGCGACAATGGCCGGGTCGGTAATGTCAACACCGTGGTGGGCCTCATAACGCTCTTTCAGACCACGCAAGATAGCAATAGTGTCTTCTTCTGTAGGCTCATCCACCAGTACTTTCTGGAATCGACGCTCCAGCGCTGCGTCTTTTTCGATATATTGCCGGTATTCATCCAGTGTCGTCGCTCCAACACAATGGAGTTCACCCCGGGCCAGAGCGGGTTTAAGCATATTACCGGCGTCCATGGCACCTTCTGCCTTACCGGCACCTACCATAGTGTGGAGCTCATCAATAAACAGGATGATCTGCCCTTCCTGTTTGGACAGCTCATTGAGTACCGACTTCAGGCGCTCCTCGAATTCACCCCTGAATTTGGCCCCGGCAATCAACGACCCCATATCAAGCGACAAAAGCCTTTTACCCTTGATACCGTCAGGCACTTCACCATTGATAATTCTTTGAGCCAGCCCTTCCACAATGGCAGTTTTACCAATACCGGGCTCGCCAATAATCACCGGATTATTTTTGGTACGGCGTTGCAGCACCTGAACAATGCGTCTTATCTCATCGTCCCGGCCAATGACAGGGTCCAGCTTGCCTGCTTCAGCACGCTCAGTTAGATCAATGGTGTAGGTGGCCAGAGCATTGCGATTATCTTCAGCATTGGGATCATTGACGGATTCGCCTCCCCTGAGATTGTTGATGGCATTTTCCAGAGCCTGCTGACTCACCCCCTGCCCTTTCAGGACACGGGAAACTGACGAACTCCCGTCCATCATCACCAGAAGGACAGTTTCACTGGAAATAAACTGATCCCCCCTTTTCTGAGCCTGTTTATCGGCCAGATTAAGCAAGCGAATGGTTTCCTGTGACGGTTGAATATCGCCGGTTGGATTATTAATGACTGAAACCTGATCAAGCAGCTTCTCGAGCTCATCAGCCAGCTGCTGCAAATTAAAGCCCACTTGACTCAAAAGAGGCTTGATAGAACCACCCCGCTGATTAAGCAGCGCCATTAACAGGTGGACAGGTTCTATCTGATTGTGATCCTTACCCACAGCCAGTGACTGAGCATCTGACAATGCGGACTGCAGCTTACTGGTCAGTCTGTCTGCTCGCATAGTGAGTTCTCCCGCGTTTTATTACTTGCCGATAGGGCTGCTTCTGTAATCCTATATTGCGGCAGAATCGATCTTTTCAAGAGCTGGCTTTCCTGCCCCCCGTGAACTGGCTAATATCCTGATGTCTGCTAGATTGAGAGGTTTTGATTTAATCCGAGATAGTCTTCAATATTATGAAAAAGTTATGGAACCCAAACAATAAAGAACGTCAGCCAGTCCCATCTAATCCGTTGTATGCAAGGTTTTTTCTGACATCTTCATTTCTATTCGCCCTTTCTTTTCAGGCAATGGCAACCTCCCCCAACCCGGAAGATAGTCTCGTTGTCATTTACGATGGCTTTTCTTCGACCGGCTTTTGTCTTGGCGTTGTAACAGGAGAGAAAGAGGTCACCACTTCAGTTCCTTGCGCAAAACACGGTGGATTTGGCAATTACACCATCTACAGAAGCCCGCAGGAACTCAGTTATTGGGAAGGTTTCAATCAACATGACTGGCAATCAGGTAGAAGCCTAAAAAAAAACATTGATGAGAAACAGATAGTAACGATCATTTTAGAAGAGCACCCGGAAAATAAAAGCATTGCCAAAGTTTCCAAACAGGCAACCCCAATCTGGTGGACGCCTCTCTGGAAGTGTCTTGCAATGACCGGAGACTGGAATGATGTTCACTGGCAATGGCAAAAGCGTTGGTTAAAACCTAACATCACCAGACAATCCTACATACTCTCCCTGAACAATCACCTGCCTGCAAGTTTGCGGCACTGGTACTTCAATAACACTGTTGCAATATTTGACCAGGATGGCGCACTGGCAGGCTTTTCCTATTGTCCAGAGGCCGCCTACAGCACCTCTTCAGATAAGTTCAGGGTATACTCGGTTGACTATCGATCAGGAATAATTAAAAAATATCAAGAGCTCTATCGCTGAACCCAAACCGGTATAGCTGGACGTCGAGACAGGTTGCCATCAGTCTTCAACAGGATCAAAACCATTGTCTGTGTTCAAGGGCAGCGTGATTGTGACCTTTTCAGAACCGGGTCTTGAACAGCAGAGCATGATGAAGGCCATCCTGAACGGCGTGAAAGAAAAATACAGGTGGGTAGTTTTTGACAGAAGTGTGTGCTTTCAGCATGGCCAGAAGCGGGGTCAAGCCAATCCCGCCCGCAAACAAAACGACAGGTTTTGGGTTGCCACGAGCAAGGGTAAACTGACCCAGGGGAGATGACACGCGCAAGCTGTCTCCGACCGCCAGAGTCTCGTGCATGTAGGCACTTCTGGGTCGGCTGGGGGCGACCTCGTCCAGTCCGTCTATGATAAGATTTTCGGCAAAACGACCCTTTGGCCAGTCTTCATCGTTGCCACCCAGACGATCTTTCCAGTAATCATAAGTGGTTGTTGAAACGGCGTAGATGTGATCGTTATGAACTGCCACCTCATTGCCCTCAATACCACTGGCATGAACCTTTACCGAACCCCGCACTTCAGACTTCAGGTAAGCCGTTGTGACATCGTGGCCACGTATTTTATGACGCTTTGTTTTACCAATGCAGATCGCAGTGAGTTTCATTTTTTAAGCCAGCCCTGCTTCGAAATCTCGTCAGCCATGAATCACTCGAAACAGACATTCGACAACAGATCAGATCAACGGCTTTGGTTTTTGATTAACAACCCATTTTGATTTTTGCTCTTTCTCAGACTTTGTCAACAAACCTTCTTCATACTGACACATTGCGCTTTTATCCTGCCATGACAATTTTAAAAAACACCTGTCATGGATTGAATATGGCTATAACAAGAAGACGTTTCTTTCAGGGAGCCGCCCTGGGGATTGCTACATTGCCGTTGCTCAAGACGTTTGCGAGCAGCCACCAACCTTTTCAGCACGGAGTAGCCAGTGGCGATCCTCTGGCTGATAGAGTGATCCTCTGGACCCGGATCACACCCGATGCAGACCCGGACTTTCAACAGGCTATCGTTCCCTATTCCTGGGCAATGGCCCTTGACCCGCAGATGAACCAGATAGTCCGGTCCGGCGAAGGCGTTACCGGACCACATGTTGACTACACCGTTAAGGTTGATGCAGACAGTCTGGTGTCTGGCACTGTTTACTACTACCGATTCTTTTCCAATGGAAAACCTTCGCCGGTGGCCAGAACACGAACCTTGCCAGAAGGCCACCTGAACAGTCTGCGACTGGCATTCTGCTCCTGCTCCAACTACCCGGCGGGCTACTTTAACGTCTACCGGGAAATAGCCCGAAGACCTGATTTGGATGCCGTACTGCACCTTGGAGACTACATCTATGAGTATGGTCCTGGTGGTTATGGGACAAACAACGGCCTTGGCCGGAACCCGATTCCTGCGAAAGAAATAACAGTACTTCAGGACTACCGACAACGCTACGCCCAGTATCGATCCGATCCGGATTTGCAGGAAGTTCACCGTCAGCATCCTTTCATCTGCGTCTGGGACGATCATGAATCCGCCAATGACTCATGGCAAGGTGGAGCTCAAAACCATAACCTGGGTGAAGGAGCCTGGGAATCACGCCGCAATGATTCAATTCAGGCTTACTTTGAATGGATGCCTATCAGAGAGAGTGGTATTGTTGACCAGTTTGGACAAAGAACCATTTATCGAAGGTTCCGCTTTGGTGACCTGATGGATCTCTTTATGCTGGATACCCGACTGACTGGCAGAGACCGGCAGGCTCTGCCATTGAATGCCAAAGCCGCTAAAGATCCATCAAGAAGCCTGTTGGGAGCAGATCAGGAACAATGGTTGCATAATGGCTTAAGTCAATCCATGAATGAAGGGGTTCGCTGGCGGGCACTGGGACAGCAGGTCATGATGTCACAGCTCACTCTCAATCCGGACCTTCCTATCCTTATGGATCAATGGGATGGTTATCAGGCATCCCGACAGCGTCTGTTTGATCATATTCAAAATCAGGGCATTAATAACTTGATGGTACTGACCGGTGATACTCACAGCTCGTGGGCATTTGATCTGGCACCTGAACCGCGCTTCCCTCACTACGGACGGATTTCAGGTTTTGGCGCACTGGGTGGAGAATTTGGAACCCCCGCAGTTACATCCGGATTTTCTGAAAAGACGGGTCTTGCCAAAATAGCGTCAGCGGCCCTTGACGGTGCTCTGCCAAACCTTAAATGGACCAACCAGAGCGAGAAAGGCTATGTGCTGCTGGATATCACTCATAGTCGAACGAAAGCCCACTGGTATCATGTAGACACTGTTGCCAGCAGAAACTACAACCACTACCTGAAGAGAGTTTATAAGCAGAATGATGATGCCAATCATATCCACAGATCCTGGTCAGAAAGCGCTCCCGCAGAGTCACCTGCACCAGCGCCTGATCTGGCCAATTTATTTGAAGGACTGAGGCAGCGCTATTACAGCTAGCTGTCAATGACAGGAAGAACTCTCATTGAGAGCTCTTCCTGCTTATTCAATCCAGACCGCTGTGGCTAAACGTCCGGACTGGACGCCATCCCTTCGGTAAGAGAACCAACGGTCATTTTCCTTATAAGTACAGAAATTGCCGCCACTGACTTCTGTTACACCCAATTTATGTAACCGAAGCCTTGCCAGTTCATAGAGATCCCCATACCAGCGATCACCCTGACCGGGAATAAAAGCCGTTTCCATTTGCGGATCAGAATTCAGGAAAGCGTCGCGAACTTCAGGTCCCACTTCAAAATGAGACTGACTGATAGCTGGACCCAACCAGGCCATCACCTGGCCAGGCTCATCGCCCATAGCTTTAACTGTGGCTTCCAGTACACCAGCCTGAAGCCCTTTCCAACCGGCGTGAGAAACGGCAACACGGGTGCCGGACGAGTTGCAAAAAATAACCGGAAGACAATCTGCAGTTAAGACGACACAGGGCAACCCCTGCTTATCTGTCCAAACCGCATCACCTTCTCTTTCTGAGTTATCCGGCTGGGCCGTTATTACATCAGTACCATGAACCTGTTTGAGCCACTGCGGCCTGTACCGCCATTGATAATGGTCGTCGAGCAATGCTCTGTTTTTTGCTACCACATCAGGATCATCACCAGACCGCAGCCCCAGATTGAAGCTGCTGAAAGCTCCCTGACTGTACCCGCCGGTTCTGAGGGTGACAAAAGCCCTGACACCTTCTGGCGCAGACCAGTCCGGGAGCAGGTAACGATCTTCAGACATGTTCAGTTCTCTCTATTGCAACGCCCTGGGAGCATGAGTTCACTCATAAAACAGCAAATCCTGCTCAGGACTCTTTAACATCTTCTTTTAATACTTCCAGAAGCGCTGAAAAGTCATCCGGTAAGGGCGCTTCCCACTCCATGTAGTCATCGGACACCGGGTGCATAAGACCCAGCTTTCTGGCGTGAAGCGCCTGATGTTTGAAGCTCCTCAGAGTCTCTTCCAGGATGGCAGAACACCCCTTGGGAATTCTCAGACGGCCAGCATACAGATCATCCCCTACCAGCGGGAAGCGAATATAGCTCATATGCACTCTGATCTGGTGAGTTCTGCCCGTTTCCAGTTTACAGCGGACATGGGTATGAGCATTAAACTTCTTCAGAACCCGGTAATGAGTTACAGAGGCTTTGCCACCGGGCACCACCGCCATACGAAGACGATGGGTCGGGTGACGGGCAATGGGTTCATTAACCGTCCCGCCCGCCGTCATAACACCTTGAGTCACGGCCTCATACTCTCGACTGACACTTCGGTCCTGAAGCTGAGCCACCAGATCGGTATGAGCGGCCAGAGTTTTGGCTACCACCATCAGTCCTGAAGTATCTTTATCCAGACGGTGCACGATTCCGGCCCTGGGTACAGAGGCTATCTCCGGATAATGATATAACAAGCCATTCAACAAGGTACCTGAGTAATTTCCTGCCGCAGGATGAACGACCAGTCCCACCGGTTTATTAATGACCAGGATGACATCATCTTCGTAAATGATATTCAATGGAATATCTTCAGGTTCCCAACGTTCTTCATCATCGACTTCAACGCTGAGAGTCAGCTTCTCGCCACCGACCAGCTTGTCTTTAGGCTTTCTCTTCTGGCCATCCACTCGCAGATCGCCATTCTTGATCCACTCCTGAAGGCGTGCCCTGGAAAAGTCCGGAAAGCAGCTGGCTGCAATCTGGTCCAGTCTCTTGCTCCCAAGTTCATCAGGTACGACGACCTGCTGATTGATCCGCTCACTCATTAACTACTTCTCAAGTAACAGGAGCCTGAGCGGGCATTATTCCCGACCCTGCTCCCGGACAAAAAATCTCAGCCGCCGAAGGCCAGATGCTGCACCGGAACAGGTTAATAAAAATCTCCAACCTCCCGAAAGCAGTTGAATGATTATTAATAGAACCAGTTTCTTTTCGTTTTACAGCGGACTGTGTTTAAATTAGTTGATCAAAGGCGGGTAGTTTATCACATCATCAGGTCTGGCTGAGCTATGCTCAAAACTTTATCGGCCTGCCTCCCTGTTATAAGTTCAGGGGAGGCCTGTACACCCTATTTCCTCACAATCATGCCGGAGTACGGAAACTGTAAATACCATGACAATACTGAAAACCACATATTCGCGCCTGATATTTCTGATCCTTGCTGCGGTGGTTCTGGCAGGATGCTCATCAAGCCCCGAAAAAAAGACGCTTCCGGAATCCCTGACTGAGGCCGAACTCTACCAGATGGCCAACCAGTCCCTGAATAACCAGAGTTATACAAAGGCTGTAGAGTATCTGCGGACACTGGAGTCACGCTACCCCTTCGGCTCTTTTGCAGAACAGGCTCAGCTGGACCTGGTTTATGCCTATTTCATGAATGTAGAGCCTGAAGCCGCCAGAGCAGCAGCGGATCGTTTCCTTCGCCTGCACCCGCAGCACCCCAATGCAGACTATGCCTATTATATGAAAGGTCTGGCTTCTAACACGGCCTCCATGGGTCTCATCGAGCGCTACCTGCCATTAGACAACACAAAGCGTGATCCTGGTCAGGCTCGCCAATCCTTCAATGAGTTTCGTGAATTGCTGACGCGCTACCCGGACAGCAAATACGCACCAGATGCCCGTCAGCGGATGGTAGCCCTGAGAAATCGTCTGGCTGATTATGAGATTCATGCAGCCAATTACTACCTGAAACGCAAAGCCTATGTAGCGGCTGTGAACCGTGGCAAGTATGTTGTTGAAAATATGCAGAAGACCCCGGCGGTAGAACCCGCACTGGGTATCATGGTGGAAGGTTATCAGCGACTGGGCCTGATAGAGCCCGCGAATGAAACCCTTGAGGTCTTAAAGCTGAATTTCCCGAATTCGAATCTACTCAATGAACAGGGTGAATTCATCGGCTACCAGTCCTTCGGTGATGTCGATCCCTCGCTGCTTTATACCGTGACCTTTGGCCTGCTGGGTGATTCAGGTATTGAAAAGCAGAAAGCGCAGACCCCGGTTGCTCCCCAACCTCCCGGGAACAAACAGTAATTCCCTGTGGCTTCCAGCAGGAGGCCACTCCACCTTCTGGTTTAGTAATTCAATGCCAACAACTGTGAAGTGCCCGAAATGCGGCAAAAAAGTAGAATGGAAGAAAGAAAACGGGTTTCGACCCTTCTGCTCCCAACGATGCAAGCTGATTGATCTTGGAGCCTGGGCGAATGAAGAGCGTTCGATACCCGGAAACCCTGCTTTCGATGATCTGATGACCAGCGACATTGATGACCATTTAAAGCACTGATGAGCCCCCACCAGCTCCTGGTTTCACAGGCCAGGATCTCAGGTTCAACAGGGCTTCTGCCTGAGAGCGTTTGAACTTGAGGACTTGATACATTACCTCACGAAGCTCTGGCTGGTGCATATGTTCAGCCAGCTCGCTCAACTGCTGATCCGACAGTCTGGTAATTCTCTCCAAAGCTAACTTTATCGATCTTCCCACTTGCTCTGGCGGCATCTGCTCAACCATTGTCAATAGTGTCTTCTTACCTCGATATTGAAACCTGTGCAATTTTGAAGGACGCAAAAGCCTCTGGCTAAATTCATCAATGGAACAGTTCCTGGGGAGGGAAAATCGATTATAAAAGGACATACCGAAATCAATACTGATTAACTTACCAGTCAGCAGCTCGTCATCTTCGGCATGCTTGAAGAGGTAATTATCAAGTTTCAGATAGTCCTGATCGCCCAGAAGAAATCGCCTCATGACAAGATTGGTAACCGGGTTATGATCATCAGTAAACTGACAAATAGAAGGGAATAATGTTTGTTGAAAGAAGGTATTGCCAGGGTAGAAGCCTTTCAGGTCTTTAGAAGCTACACAATGATCCTGATTTTTTTCGTCCAGACTGTAGCGATGAATGTACTCTTGCCCGTAACCCATCACTTGTTTGTAGGCTTCGGCAGCAAGGCACTCCCTTTGGGCCAACACTTTTCGATCATCATAAAAACGGGCTTTGTAAGATTTTCCAGTGATCAGGTGGATCACTTTTTGCAGCAACCGTTTAAACTTTTCAGCACCCGATTCATACCCGAGTGTTTTGACATGCCAAAACTCTTCCTTTTTTCCAGCTTTAGTAGAATCTGATTCTCTCCCGGCCCCTCTCGAATCTGTTTTGATCCGCATGAACCGGTGATCAACAACTCCCCGGTAGACCTGTCCGGGGAGCTCCTCCCAATATTCACCAAAGGGCCTGTCATTAATGGATGGAAGAATATTTATGCCAACCTGCCCGGTCTCTTCGAAATAAGCAACCGCCCGATCCTGAACAGGACGCTGCCCCAGCATTGAGGCCTCTTCATCCAGCCCTTCGGTACCAGGCAGATTCCCCAGTGAACCTACTGTTCTACCCAGTGAGTCACTGCCAGCAGTTGACGGGGATTGGAATGTTGAATCAGCGGGCAAAACTGATGTTGATTTGTTGCCACCAGGTCCGATATTAGAGTGAGACATTTGCTTCCCTGCAAGAAGTCTTTAATCTTAAATTAAGACTAGTATACGGCCTCAATAAGTTAGCGACCAGAAAGCACCGATGGCAGCCAACCCCTGGGCTCCCCGGTCTATGAACTGCTCCTGATCAGCAAGCTGCATCCCCCCCAACCAGAACACAGGCAATGGGCAACGCTCTGTCAGCTCTGCAGCTTTTTCCATTCCTAAGGTTTCACAGCCCGGATGCGCCTGTGTCGACATAACCGGAGAGAGTGTTACAAAATCGACACCCAGTGATACCGCCCGATCGATTTGTTCCTGATTATGACAGGAAGCTGCCAGCCACTGACCAGAACGAGAAGCACTTCGCCAATCAACACCCTCCTGCTGAAGCTGTTTCGAGGTAAGATGGATACCGTCACACCAGCTATTGGCCAGTAGTTCAGGCTCACCTTTAAGAAGCAAGCTGGCCCCGGTTTCCCGACAAAGGTGATGCAGCTCTCTGGCTAAATGCTGATAGGTTCCTTTATCCAGCCATGGAGCCCGAAACTGTATCAGCTCTACTCCCTGCTCAAGCTGGTAACTCACTTTTTCCAGAAGCTCAGCAGCCACATCAAACTTACCGGTGATCATATAGCGATTTGGTAACAGGACTGCCGTAACGATGGGACCATTAGCCGGAGGAAAGTTCAGCTCGGGTAACTCTTTCAGATCGACCCATCGGATCTCCTGACCCTCATTACCACGAGGCTGGCCAATGATATCGTTCGCCCACCAGGTATCGAGACAGACAGACCTGTCCGGGTAATCATGCCGAATCGAAATCAACTTTCGGAACTGATTTGCCTCAACATCCAGTTCTTCCTTAAGTTCACGATTCAAGGCTGCCGTAACGAACTCTCCCTCTTCCACCTTGCCACCCGGAAACTCCCAGTAGCCACCCATGTGCTTATCATTCGGTCGCCGTGCTATAAGAATTCGTCCATCATCCCCGCGAATAACTGCCACCGCAACATGCACCACCTTCCTGACACTCGCCTGATTTTCTGAAGACATCACCTACTGCCCTGTTTTCAAGTTCGATATTCAGCATTGATTCGAACATACTCATGGGAAAGATCAGTAGTCCAGAGTGTTTCCGTGATAGTACCTGCCCCCAGCTGAACACGGATCAGTATCTCTTCCTGATTCATTACACGCTCACCTTCCGCTTCGGTGTAAGAGCAGGCAACACCCCCATCTTGCACAATGCAAACGTCGTCTAGCCAGATGGAAACCTTATCAATCTTTAGCTCTTCGATCTCAGCTCTTCCCACCGCAGCAAGAATCCTGCCCCAGTTCGGATCACTGGCAAATAATGCAGTCTTGACGAGTGGAGAGTGGGCAATGGTATAAGCAACTTCAAGGGCATCAACGACACTGCTCGCCTGTTCAACCTGAATGGTTACAAACTTGGTAGCGCCTTCTCCATCTCTGACAATAGCCTGTGCGAGTGTCATAGCTACCTCTTCAACAGCCTCTTTCAGAGCTTGGTACAAAGACCCCTGAGACTGCATTATGGATTCATTTCCGGCCTTGCCCGTGGCTACCAGCATGCAGCAATCATTGGTGGAAGTATCACCATCTACTGAAATTCTATTGAACGACAAATTAACAGCATCAGACAGAAGGCTTTGTAAAACAGTCTCATCTACGGAAACATCTGTGGCCATAAAAGCCAGCATGGTGGCCATATTCGGCTTGATCATGCCCGACCCTTTGCTGATTCCCGTTACCGTGTAACGTTTACCGTCAACTTCAAACTGTCGGCTGGCACCTTTGGGGCGGGTATCGGTCGTCAGTATGCCTTCTCCGGCTCTGTGCCAGCCATCTTCACTCAAATCCGAGAAAGCAGTGGGCAGGCCAGAAACAATTTTGCCAACAGGGAGAGGCTCGCCAATCACACCGGTTGAAAAAGGCAGCACCTGATCTTCCTGCACCCTGGCAAATTCAGCCAATGCACGACAGACCTCGGTGGCATCCGCCATTCCCTGTTCACCGGTACCCGCATTAGCATTGCCAGTATTAATAACAAAATACTCAGGCAAACGGTTAATGCGACGCCTGGCCAGATGGACCGGAGCAGCACAAAAACGGTTTAGAGTGAAAACACCGGCAACAGAAGCACCCTGATCCCAGTTCATAATCACAAGATCCTTACGATCCTGCTTCCTGATACCTGCCTCTGCTGTCCCCAGACGAAAGCCTTTTACTGGATGCATTTCCGGCCAGCTTCCTGATCCTACTGCCATGGTTTCTCCATCTCCTCTTTTTTCATTCCAATTCGCTGCCCACGCCATCCCTTCAACCCGGCTACCCCCCGGGTTGAATAATCCTGATAACGGACACAGAGAATCGGGTCAGAGAGCATTGATTCAACTGACCCTGTGCGAAATACACTTATAGCTAACCATTTACATTTTGTTATTCATTATCCAACGATTTTTTCAAATATCTCAAAATAAGTCGGGAAGGTCTTTGAGGTGCAGCCAGGATCATTGATGGTAATTGGACTGCCACCGAATGCCGCCAGGGAAAAACACATGGCCATTCTGTGATCATCATAGGTATCAATGACTGCAGACTGAATCTGCTCAGGGGGATTAATCACAATGTAATCTTCACCTTCTTCAACTTCAGCTCCCACTTTACGAAGCTCGGTCGCCATCGCTGAAAGCCGGTCAGTCTCTTTGACCCGCCAGTTGTAAATATTTCGAATAGCCGTCTGGCCCCTGGCAAACAGAGCAGTAGTAGCAATGGTCATGGCTGCGTCTGGGATATGGTTCAGATCAATATCCACACCTTTAAGCTCACCTTTTTCTACTTCAATCCAGTTGTCACTCCAGGTGACTTTAGCGCCCATTTGCTCCAGTACTTCAGCAAATCGGGCATCGCCCTGCACACTGGCATTACCGGTTCCATGAACTTTCAGCTTACCTCCGATTGCTGCAGCTGCCAGAAAGTAAGAAGCCGAGGAAGCATCTCCTTCTACCATAATTTCACCCGGGGATCGGTAAGCCTGCCTCCCTTCTACGACGAAGTTCTGGTATTCATTATTCTGGACATTAACACCAAAGCGCTCCATAACCGAGAGAGTGATATCGATATAGGGTTTGGAAACCAGTTCACCTTCAATCGTGATGACCGTTTTATCTGATGCTAATGGTGCTGCCATGAGCATTGCTGTCAGAAACTGACTGGAGATATCTCCCCTGATGCTGACTTCTCCTCCCTTCAGGCCCGAACCAAGGACTTTCAGAGGTGGAAAGTTTTTCTCACCCAGGTACTCGATGTTTGCACCGGCCTGCTCAAGACAGGAAGTCAGATCGCCGATAGGTCGCTCATACATTCGGGGTTCACCCGTCAGGGTGTATTCTCCTTGCCCCAGGCACAAGGCTGCCGTCAATGGCCTCATGGCAGTGCCGGCGTTTCCCAAAAACAGAGTCAGGCTTTCACCAGAACCGAGCGGGCCAGCCAGTCCGATGACTTTGCAAACTGTATTGTTATCTGACAGTCGATACTGGACACCCATTGCTTTCAGAGCCTTCAGCATATAGCGAACGTCATCGCTATCCAGAAGATTGGTGATGGTGGTTGTACCCTCTGCCAGTGCAGCAAGCAGTAAAATACGGTTGGACAGGCTTTTTGAGCCAGGAATAGAGACTTCCCCTTGCACGCGGGAAATGGGCTTTAAAACAAGTTGCTCCATTGGACTTCTTAACTGGCCGAATGATAGTAAAAATTAATTATACCCCAATGCCTCGATAAATCAGCCGGTTTAAAACAGTCCATAAAAGAAAACAGGCCGCAAAGCGGCCTGTTTTCTTTAAAATAACGGGTCAATATCAAACTATTTTACCGTGACACTGTTTATACTTCTTGCCGGAGCCACAGGGACAGGGTTCATTTCGACCGACTTTGCGACTTTCTCGAACGAAAGGTTCGGTTACACCTTCTGGCAGTTCACCTTCTTTCCCTGAATGATCTTCCATAACATGCGCCTGCTCATGCTGAAACTGCATACGACGAATCAGTTCCTGACGACGCTGTTCCTCCATTTCCTCGGTTTTGTCATCCTGCTGAACCTGAACATGAGAAAGGATACGAATGGTGTCCGTTTTGATATCTTCCAGCATGGACTGGAACAACTCAAAGGCTTCACGTTTGTATTCCTGCTTGGGGTTCTTCTGGGCATAACCTCTTAAGTGGATGCCCTGACGCAGGTGATCCATGGTCGCAAGGTGTTCTTTCCACTTGTCATCCAGTACACGCAACAGGATATGTTTCTCGAAGTTCCTCAGGGACTCGCCACCCGCCAGTTCTTCTTTCTGCTTGTAGTTGAAGATGACCTCAGCCAGAATCTTCTCTCTCAGACCTTCTTCTTCCAGCTTGTCATCTTCATCCAGCCACTTCTGGATCGGCAAATGGATAGCCAGTTCAGCCCCAAGCTTCTGCTCAAGACCTTTCACATCCCATTGCTCTTCAAGACTCTCGCGTGGGATGTGCTGGGAAATGACATCGTTGACCACTTCAGATCTCATGCTATCAATGCTGGATTGCACGTTTTCAGAATTCAGAAGCTCATCACGCTGTTTGTAGACCACTCTGCGCTGATCATTGGCGACGTCATCATATTCCAGCAACTGCTTTCGAATATCGAAGTTACGACCCTCAACCTTGCGCTGGGCTTTTTCAATCGCATTGGTCACCATTCGGTGCTCGATAGCTTCACCTTTTTCCATACCCAGTGCTTTCATAAAGTTCTTCACCCGGTCAGAGGCAAAGATACGCATCAGGTTATCTTCCAGAGACAGGTAAAAACGGGAAGAACCCGGGTCCCCCTGACGACCGGACCGGCCACGCAGCTGATTATCGATACGGCGGGATTCATGACGTTCAGTACCGATAATATGCAGACCACCGGCTGCCAGAACGGCCTTGTGGCGCTTCTGCCATTCAGACTTGATCTGGTCTTCCTGCTGCTGATCTGGATTTTTAACGGCTGATAGCTCGGCCTCCCAGCTACCACCCAAGGTTATGTCAGTTCCACGACCCGCCATGTTGGTAGCAATAGTAATAGCACCCGGACGCCCCGCCTGGGCAATGATCTCGGCCTCCTTCTCGTGAAATTTGGCGTTAAGAACATTGTGAGGGATCCTGGCCTTATTCAAGGCATTGGACAAGAGTTCGGAAGCGTCAATAGATGCAGTACCCACCAAAACAGGACGCCCCTGCTGAACGGTTTCCTTGATGTCTGCAATGATCGCTTCGTACTTTTCTTCAATGGTCAGATAAACCAGATCGTTACCATCCTCACGTACCATTGGTTTATGGGTCGGGACAACAATAACGTCCAGACCATAAATCTGGCGAAGCTCGAAAGCTTCTGTATCCGCTGTACCGGTCATACCAGAAAGCTTTTCGTAGAGTCGGAAGTAGTTCTGGAAGGTTGTCGAGGCCAGGGTCTGACTCTCAGCCTGAATATTCAGTCCTTCCTTAGCCTCCAGTGCCTGATGCAGACCTTCAGAGAGACGACGGCCCGGCATGGTTCTTCCCGTGTGTTCATCAACCAGCAGCACTTCGCCGTCGGCCACAATGTACTCAACATTTCGCATGAACAGGACATGAGCTTTCAACGCTGCATTCACATGATGAAGCATATTCAGGTTATGGGCAGAATAGAGACTCTCTCCTTCAGGCAGGAGTCCCAGCTTCTGCAATTGCTCTTCAATAAACAAATGGCCGATCTCGGTCAGCTCAACCTGACGGGTCTTTTCATCCAGCAGGTAATGACCGGTTGGCTCTTCACCTTCTCCGAGTTCTTCTTCCTGTTTTTTCAGCTGAGGAGCCAGTTTGTTCATCTGTTTGTAGAGTTCAGAGGAATCTTCCGCCGGACCGGAAATAATGAGTGGCGTTCGGGCTTCATCAATCAGGATGGAGTCCACTTCGTCGACAACAGCATAGTGCAATTCACGCTGAAACTTATCTTCCTTGCGAAACGCCATATTGTCACGAAGATAATCGAAGCCAAACTCATTGTTGGTTCCGTAGGTAATGTCAGCTTGATAAGCAGCCCTTTTCTCTTCAGGAGACTGCTGGGGAACGACTACTCCGACTGTCAGGCCAAGAAACTCATAAAGAGCACTCATCCACTGGGCGTCTCGACGAGCAAGATAGTCATTAACGGTAACAACATGAACACCCTTACCTGTGATGGCATTCAGGTAAACAGGCAGTGTCGCCATCAGTGTCTTACCTTCACCGGTTCTCATCTCGGCGATGCGACCTTCGTGAAGAGTAATGCCACCGATCAGCTGGACATCAAAATGTCTCATGCCCATGCTGCGTTTACTGCCCTCTCTGACGACAGCAAAGGCCTCGGGCAACAAGTCATCAAGATTTTCGCCTTGCTGATAGCGA
The DNA here is from genome assembly GCF_049310145.1 of Endozoicomonas sp. ALD068. Lineage (NCBI taxonomy): Bacteria > Pseudomonadati > Pseudomonadota > Gammaproteobacteria > Oceanospirillales > Endozoicomonadaceae > Endozoicomonas > Endozoicomonas sp. ALD068. Next base: position 875,404 of record NZ_JBLYNU010000004.1, on the reverse strand, counting down.
TCCTTGAGGGACTGAGTCCGCCCCCTGAGCTCTTCATCATTGAGACCAGACAGTTGATCTTCCAGAGCATTGATCTGTTTGACCAGCTTGCCCATGCGTTTCAGCTGGCGATCATTCCGGCTGCCGATAATTTTTTTGACTAACGAAGCTAACATAGATTGGTTACAGTCTCACTCTGATTCCGGGGCTGCCTCTCTTGCCGACAATCCCGGGTGGGCAGACAAGCTTAAGAACAGCCAAATATTCTATGACAATCACACAAAAGTCTCATCCATATTAGCTATAAATCTGGCCCTTAATGTTTTATAAGCCATAAACGTAAAGCTTAAGATGGTTTTTTTATTGACTGACGTCAACGCCAGACGTTTGCAACAATCTGGATTAAAGGCAGAAAAATCCAAACCTTACAGACATTTACACTCATCAGTAAAGGATATAGGGACTGGAAAGAAGTCTTTCAAGGGAAGAGCGCTACTTTTTCGCTGACAACTCGCAGGATCAGCACTGAATAATCGGGCAGTGAGATTCATCGAAAAAACAAGTCATGAAAAAGGATCGGAAATACCAGCAATATGAGGAGCGCTTTGTTCTTGTCAGGAAAGATCATTTGCTTGCCCGATAAATGTAGCGCTGTGGATCCACATGCTTACCATTGCGAATCACTTCAAAGTGAACATGCGGCCCTGTTGAACGACCTGTGCTTCCTACTTTAGCAATAACCTGACCTCGAGTAACGATGTCGCCCACCTTGACTTCGTTGGAATAATTGTGCGCATATCGTGTCACATAGCCATTAACATGGTTAACCTCAACCATAAGCCCATAGCCAGAGCGATCACCTGACCAGGTCACGACACCGGCAGCCACAGCAATAATGTCAGAACCATTTACAGCGGCCATATCAATACCTGAATGCCAGGATAATTTTCCGGTAAAAGGATCTGCTCTCTGACCAAAACGAGAAGAAAGCCAACCTTTCTTGACAGGAAGCCCTGCCACAAAGACATCATTACTCATGGTCCTGTTAGAGACCAGGCTGGTCAGAATATCAAACTGCTGCTCTCTGCTGTCTATCTGCTCAGAAAGTTGATCAATAGCATCAATAAGCGGGGGCATTGAATAGATAGATTCATTGGAAGGCAGCGCTTCCGGGCCACCAATAGCTGGCACTTCATCGAAGAAAAACTCGCCATCATCCAGTTTCGCAGCAATGGTTAGTCTCTCGCCAACAGCATCCAGTCGGGTAATCCGCCCTTGTAACTCTGCCAGACGAATGGTCAGGGCATCAATTTGACGTTCTGCAGCAAGACGAACATTTTCAACTTCTTTTCTCTGTCCGCTCAGGACTGTCCGCCATTCTTGCAGGCCCTCTTCAGTCAGGACAACGCCAGATTTCGAATTGAGGAAAAGATAGGTAATACCTCCACCCAGCATCATGCAGAGAAAAACCGCCGAAAAAGCAGCCAGTGCCAGCCGCTTGCTTGTGACTCTGAACGATTGTGTTCGAGAGTGATCTTGCTTTACAACAATGACTTTCATTCTAGGAAGCCCTGTACTCCCAATGATTCAACCTTATTAACTCATTATCATGGAAATAACTGCTCATCACCCGGGCTTCAATGCAAAAGGCGATAGAGCGTCATATCCACATCCTGTCTTGAAACAGGATAGCGCTATTCAGTCATGAAGAATCGACACAACCATGTCAGCAATATTTGACCCTGGTAAAAAAGTCACTTTGCTGTCGTTCTCCCACATTCTTGTTTTCTTCACTCTTGATGGTTTTCAGATTCAGGTAAATCTTTAAAAACCAGATGCCTCATTTAACCAGCATAGATTCCAAAAAAGGTCGCTTCTGCGACCTTCAATGAAAGGTGACTATATGAGTTAAGCAGTAACCGCAGCCGGCTTAAGGTAGGAAATCGGTGCCACTTCAGTATCCTCAAATGTCACTACTTCCCAGGCTTTTTCATTCTCCAGCAGAGAACGGACCAGCTTATTGTTTAATTCGTGTCCGGACTTGTAGCCAACGAACTGGCCAACCAGACTATTACCTAATAGGTACAGATCACCGATGGCGTCCAGAATCTTGTGTTTAACCAGCTCATCATGGTAGCGCAATCCGTCTTCGTTCAGAATACGGTAGTCATCAACCACTACAACGTTGTCAACACTGCCTCCCAAAGCCAGATTCTGTGAACGCAGATACTCAACGTCACGCATGAATCCGAAGGTACGGGCACGGCTGACTTCTTTTACGAAAGAAGTACTGGAAAAATCAATCTCAGAGGTCTGTGAACGACCTTTGAAAACAGGGTGGTCAAAATAGATAGTAAAACTGACTTTGAAGCCGTCATAAGGCTTGAAAGTAGCTGTTTTCTCACCATCAGTGACGGCCACTTCTTTCTTGATACGGATAAATTTCTTGGCTGCCTCCTGCTCCTGAATACCAGCAGACTGGATAAGGAAAACAAAAGGTCCCGCGCTACCGTCCATGATCGGAACTTCATGGGCGCTCAATTCGACATAAGCATTGTCGATTCCCAGACCAGCCATTGCCGAAAGCAGGTGTTCAACGGTGTCTACCCGAACACCGTCTTTCTGCAAAGAGGTACACAGGGTAGTTTCTCCGACATTTTCTGCACGAGCAGGAATTTCCACCACAGGATCAAGATCTGTGCGACAGAAGATAATGCCGGTATCGACGGGAGCCGGCTTAAGAGTCAAATAGACCTTTTCACCGGAATGTAACCCCACTCCCGTAGCTCGAATAATATTTTTCAGGGTACGCTGTCTGATCATGATAACGCTATTCCGCGACCTCAAAGGCCCCTGTTATTTGAATTCAACGACTTATTGTAACAAAAGTTACACATGACACAACCGGTCATTGATTCAATCAGCCTGTCGGCGCAAAAACGCCGGTACATCCAGGTAATCCACATTGTCAGTTGATGGTGCTTGCCTGCGGGGCTTTTCAGCTTCCTCTACCTCGGGCTGTTCAGCTGCTTTTTTGCGAACATGAGGAGGAATATCAAGCTCCTTGAGGTTCAGGGTACCGTCTGGACGGGTCGCCCTTGGCTTGGAACCATCAACCACCTTAAGGGACTGTTCCTGCTTTTCGTCGCTGTCTCCCAGACCAGTGGCAACAACAGTCACTCTTAATTCATCCGTCATTTCCGGATCGATAACTGTACCTACTACAGTGGTGGCATTATCGGAAGCAAATTCACGAACAGTGTCACCCACTTCATGAAATTCACCCACAGAAAGATCGAGACCAGCAGTAATATTAACCAACACTCCGCGAGCCCCCTGAAGGTTGACGTCTTCCAGGAGAGGACTTCGGATAGCTCGCTCGGCCGCTTCAATCGCTCTGTTGCTGCCTGTGGCTGAACCTGTACCCATCATAGCCATGCCCATTTCAGACATAACAGTCCGGACGTCAGCAAAGTCAACATTAATCAGGCCGTCACGGGTAATCAATTCTGAAATACCCTGAACTGCGCCCAGCAGTACGTCATTTGCTGCACCAAAAGCGTTCAGCAAACTGACATCACGACCCAAAACAGGCAGAAGATTCTCATTAGGAATACAGACCAGGGAGTCTACGCTCTCTTTTAACTGATTCAGCCCCTCTTCAGCCACTGTCATTCTGCGGCGACCTTCAAAAGAAAACGGCTTGGTCACCACCGCTACGGTCAGAGCCCCCATCTCTCTGGCAATTTCAGCCACAACCGGAGCAGCACCGGTACCTGTACCTCCTCCCATACCGGCAGTGATGAAAACCATGTCAGAGCCCGCCAACACTTCAGAAATACGGTCTCTGTCTTCCATCGCTGCATCACGACCGACCTCCGGATTTGCTCCAGCCCCGAGGCCACGAGTAATATTGGCTCCCAGTTGCAGATGGGTATGAGCCTGAAGGTGCTGTTTTTTCAGAGCCTGGGCATCCGTATTAGCACAGATAAACTCAACACCTTCCAGCCGACTGTTCAACATGTGGCAAACTGCATTACCGCCACCGCCACCTACGCCTACAACCTTTATCACCGCTTCCTGCGGAACATTATCCACCAGTTCAAACATGGCTCTCTCCTTTCTGTCACCGTAAACAGGATATTTTCTGAATATTAAATGCCATTAAACTTCAATCACTTTCCTGCAGGAACACCCTGCATGCAGTGTGCTCCTGTTTAGCCAATGACAATCAAGCCATTGCCTTCTGCAGGATTAATTCTGTTGATTGCTACCCAACCCTCAATCAGAATTGACCTTGAAACCATTTTTTAAGCCGATTGAACAGACTTTCTTCCTGTCTGCTGAAACTGGCCGTTTCCCTTCGCCCTTCCTGTTGAGCTTTCAAACCATAGTGAAGCAGGCCGACACCTGTTGCATAAATAGGATTACAAACGACATCTGTCAACCCCTGAATGGCCTGAGGCATGCCGAGCCTGACCGGCATGTGAAAAATTTCTTCTGCCAGATCTACGGCACCCTCCATTTTGGACGTACCACCCGTCAGCACGATACCGGCCGGAATGAGATCTTCAAAACCACTTCGTCTCAATTCCGCCTGAATCAGTGTAAACAGCTCGTCGTATCTTGGCTCAACCACCTCTGCCAGCGACTGTCGAGACAGCTCTCTGGCTGCCCTGTCTCCAACACTCGGAACCTTGATCATATCTTCAGCACGCGCCAGCTGGGTAAGAGCGCAGGCATATTTGATCTTAAGTTCTTCAGCATGCTGAGTGGGTGTTCTCAGAGCCATGGCAATATCATTGGTGACCTGATCACCCGCTATAGGAATAACTGCCGTATGTCGTATGGCTCCCTCAGTGAAGATAGCAATATCGGTGGTGCCACCTCCAATATCAACCATGCACACACCGAGCTCTTTCTCATCTTCTGAAAGCACTGAATAGCTCGAAGCCAACTGCTCCAGAATAATGTCGTCTACTTCAAGACCACATCGTTTAATACAGTTCTCAATATTCTGCGCTGCATTGACAGCACAGGTCACCAGATGCACTTTCGCTTCCAGACGCACTCCTGACATGCCCAATGGTTCCTTCACACCTTCCTGGGTATCAATCACATATTCCTGAGGCAAAATATGAAGAATTCGCTGATCTGCCGGAATAGCAACAGCCTGGGCGGCATCAATCACCCTGTCAATATCGGCACTGGTAACCTCTCTCTCCCTGATAGCAACAATTCCGTGGGAGTTCAGGCTGCGTATATGATTACCTGCGATGCCGGCGTAAACGGAGTGAATCTGACAACCGGCCATCAACTCAGCCTCTTCCACAGCCCTTTTTATGGCATGGACTGTAGAGTCAATATTGACAACAACACCACGCTTCAGACCCCGTGAGGTATGTGAGCCGATCCCGATCACTTCCAGCTGGCCATCTGCGGTTATCTCACCGACGATCGCTACAACTTTGGAAGTTCCAATGTCGAGTCCGACTATTAAATTTCCGTTATCTGCCGCTGTCATGGCATCTATCATCCCAAACCACTCTGACCAAAATAGTCAGTGCGCCGAACCCACTACTCCAGTGTTGCCACGAAAACGCATAATGACGTTTTCATGACTATTTCCAGGCCACCGAAGCCCCATTCAAATAGCGCAAGTCAACGCGCTTTACATCCTGCCAGCGATCATCGAGTCTTGCATAATACAACCTGATAAAACGCTGCAATCTTTCCATTCTGCGATCACGCCCGAGATTGACATCAACGTGATCTACTTTCAGCCACCAGGAATCCGTTGTACTGAGCCGCAACTCTCTAACAGCAACTCCCAGGGGCCTGATCACCTGACTAAACGCCAGGTATTGCTGCATTACATCCTGAGAACGATCCTCCACCCCTGACAGCTTTGGCAGCTTACTGAAGGCCTCCAGAGATCCCGGTCTGAAAACTTCTCCGTCTTCATCAATCAAACCGTCATCCTGCCAACGGGCAATCGGTTTTCGCTCTTCCAGACTGACGATCAGAGTATCCGGCCACTCACGTCGCAGACTGGCTTCCCTTACCCAGGGCATATCCAGGACTGCCCTTCTCATCTCTTCCAGGTCAAGGTAAAAAAACCGATTGACCAACCAGGGGGCCAGCTGTTTTTCAACATCACCACGTTCCAGATAATTGAACGTAGAACGCACTTCCACCCGTGCTATCGGCTGATTAACCCACATCATCAATGTCGGCCAAATCCAGAGCAAAGACACGGCCAGAACACAGATGACAGTCAATCCTAACCAGCGTCTCCACAATCCGGGCCGAGCCAGCTTTTTCTCTATTCCCCGACTCGCCCCACGACCGCGCCTGCCAGAGTCGTCAAGTGGCTTCTGATTCAGTTTGAACAAGCTCTTTGCTTCCCTTTATTCCTCCACCCTCTTTCTGACGAGCCGGTAACAGGGACGACTTCAGAATCTCCAGAACCAATATTTCAAAGCTCAAACCCACTGACTTTCCGGCCATAGGAACAAGACTCGTTTCAGTCATACCAGGTACAGTATTTGCCTCAAGCAGCCAGAAGCGTCCTCTTTCGTCCTGCATAAAGTCGACTCGACCCCAACCAGAGCAACCCAGTGTTTCGAAAGCGGTCAGTGCCAGAGCCTGAAGTTCTTGCTCCTTGCTTTCAGACAGACCACTGGGTAAGTGGTATTGAGTATTTCCTGAAACATATTTAGCGTCATAGTCATAAAAAGACTCTGCCGATTCGATTCGAATAGCAGGCAAGGGCTGACTATTCAGAATCGCGACCGTATATTCAGGACCATCAATAAACTGTTCCACCAGCACAGAACCACCGTATTTTGAAGCCTGCTCCCAGGCTGGCAGCAGATCCTGCTCCCGATCAACCCTGGTAATCCCCACGCTGGAGCCTTCCAGACTGGGCTTTACAAAAGCCGGCAATATCTCTGCACAGCAATCAAGGTTTTCAGCCTGCTCAATCAGCATAAAGTCCGGGGTGGGTAAACCAACCGCTTGCCAGAGCAGTTTGCTTCTGTATTTGTCCATGGCCAATGCTGAAGACATAATGTCACTGCCCGCATAAGGAATATCCATTTGATCAAGCAGTCCCTGCACCGTACCATCCTCACCGCGGGGACCATGCAAAGCAATAAAAACGCGATCAGGCTTCTGTTCCACCAGCTGTGAGACCAGCCCCTCGATTGGATCAATAAGACAACAATCTATGCCACTGGTTTTCAGGGCTTCAAAGATTCGTTTACCGGATGCAAGACTTACTTCCCGCTCAGCTGAACAACCACCCAGTAATACCGCGACTTTACCGAATACTCTTTTTAGCTCATAACTGTCTGCATCAATGGCAACTTGACCCTGGTCCTGGCTATACATCTTTAAGCTACCTTTCCGTCCTGAATTATATCGTCCAGTTTTTCACCCAGCTCTGTTGTCAGTCTCACAGCCAAAGCACCGATATCTCCGGCCCCCTGGGTCAAAACCAGGTCATTGTCTTCAACAACACCTTGCAAAACAGTACTAACTTCATCAGGACTGGAGATAAAGATAGGCTCCAGCTGGCCTCTTTGACGAATACTTCGACAGAGGCTTCGTGTATCTGCACCCGGAATCGGCTCTTCTCCTGCCGGATAGACTTCCATCAAAAGTAAGACATCCACCTGGGACAGCACCTCAACGAAATCTTCGTAAAGATCCCGGGTTCTCGAATAGCGGTGTGGCTGATAAACCATAACCAGCCGCCTGTCTGGCCATCCAGCGCGGATAGCCTTGATCGTTGCCGCCACCTCTGTCGGGTGGTGCCCATAATCATCAACGAGCATCATCTGGGCAGACTCAGTCTGAAAGTACCCCTGCACCTGGAATCGTCTGCCAACACCCTGGAACTGCCTGAGTCCTTCACAGATCACTTCATCAGGCATTCCTTCATCCGATGCAACTATAAAAGTGGCAAGTGCATTGAGAACATTGTGACGACCTGGAATATTCAGCTCAACTTTTACCTTTTTATTGCCTTTAGATTTCCGCTCCAGCTCAAAAGAGGTCTTCATACCCTTTTGCTGAATATTAACAGCCCGGAAATCGGCCCCCTCACTTTCACCATAAGTAATAACTTGTCGTTTAATTAATGGTAACAGTTCTTTTACCACAGGGCAGTCTGTACAGACCACAGCCAGACCATAAAATGGCAGGTTGTGAAGAAAACTCACAAAGGTTTTCTTTAACTTGTCAAAGCTTCCTTCATAGGTAGCCATATGATCTGCATCAATGTTGGTGACAATAGAAACCATCGGTTGCAGATGCAGGAAAGATGCATCTGACTCATCCGCTTCTGCCACGAGGTAGCGACTGCCTCCCAGCTTGGCATTGGTACCGGCTGAATTCAGACGACCGCCAATCACAAAAGTAGGATCCAGACCACCATAGCCCAACACCGAGGCCAACAGACTGGTCGTGGTAGTCTTGCCGTGGGTGCCTGCCACTGCGATACCATGACGGTAGCGCATCAGTTCCGCCAGCATCTCAGCTCTGGGGACTACGGGTACACGCAGCTCTCTTGCCGTAACCACTTCCGGATTCTCCGAAGCGACTGCTGTAGAAGTGACCACTACATCCGCCCCCTCAACATTCGCAGCTTGATGACCAATAAAGACTTTAATTCCCTGATCTTCCAAACGTTGGGTTACCGGTGAGCGTTGAATATCTGATCCAGAGATCTGATACCCCTGGTTCTTAAGCACTTCTGCGATGCCGCACATGCCCGAACCACCTATGCCAACAAAATGAATATTTTTTATACGACGCATTTCAGGTATAGGAGCCACAGGAAAAATAGGCTTATTAGCGGGCATGAGCCACCTCCAGACAATGATCAACTACTTCCACAGCCGCCATAGGCCTGGCGACACTGCCTGCAGCCCTGGCCATAGTCACCAGCTGCTCAGGATTGCCCACAAAATTCTCTAACATATTGATCAGACAGGTTTCGCTCAGTTCTTTCTGCTGCACCATCATGGCGGCCCCCTGATTAACCAGGTACTGACCATTGACCGTTTGATGATCATCAACAGCATGGGGATAAGGCACCAGCAGGGCCGCTCTTCGGGCCATCGCCAGCTCTGAAACGGTGAGGGCTCCAGAGCGACAAATCACCAGATCAGCCCACTCATAGGCACCAGCCATATCATCGATAAAGGGTTCTACGCGCCCCTCCACACCCAAAGCACGATAAGACTCACGGGTAGCATCGAGATTATTTCTGCCAGTTTGATGCCAAACCTCGAAGCGACCTTTAAACCGGGTGAGTACTTTTGGAACCAGCTCGTTGATGGCTACAGCGCCACTACTGCCACCAACCACCAACAGCCTTAGAGCCCTGCCATTCAGTTGGGAAGGTAAATCCGGATTTGCAATATCGGCTCTCACCGGATTACCGGTCAGAATAAATTTGCCAGAGCCACTCTCTGGACCAAAAGCACCGGGAAAAGCCAACAATACTTTGCGGGCAACTCTTGATAAAACCTTGTTCGTGAAGCCTGCAATCGCATTCTGCTCGTGAACCACCAGGGGAACACCCGACAAACGTGCGGCCACCCCACCCGGTCCTGTTGCAAAGCCACCCATTCCCAGAACACACACAGGCTTGCAGCTTCGAATCACTTTCAAGGCACGAAACAGTGAAACAGCGAGCTTCCAGGGCGCTTTTAGTAAAAAGCTCAAGCCTTTACCTCTCAATCCGGTGACCGGGATAAAGCTGATTTCAAATCCGTGGCGCGGCACCAGTTCAGCTTCCATACTGTTGGCCGTACCCAACCAGTGAATAGTGTAGCCACGCCTCTCAAGTTCTCTGGCAGTGGCCAGCGCCGGGAAAATATGCCCACCGGTACCACCCGCCATTATTAAAACAGTAGGTTTGTCAGTAGTACTCATGACACTCCCCTGCTTTTATTATCTGTTGTGACATTAAACTGCCGTCGTTCATAATCAATCCGCAGCAACAATCCAAAAGCCAGGCAGTTTATCAACAGGCTACTACCCCCATAACTGATCAGAGGCAAGGCCAAACCTTTTGTGGGCAGCAACCCGGTATTTACAGCAATATTGATCAACGCCTGACTGCTATACAACAAGCCGATTCCATAGGCAACGTAGCCATGAAACAGTAGTTTTTTTGCTTCTGCCCGGTAACCGATTTGCAGCGCTCTCCAGGAAATAAACAGAATCAGAGTCAGGACAGAGACTGCTCCAAGGACACCAAACTCTTCAGCCAGAACGGCAAAGACAAAATCTGTATGAGCTTCCGGTAAATAGAACAGCTTTTGCAGACTATTACCCAATCCCTCACCAAACCATTCACCTCGCCCAAAAGCAATCAGGGACTGAGTCAACTGATAGCCACTACCAAAAGCATTGGCCCAGGGGTCCATATAAGAAGCCAGGCGTGCCATGCGATAAGGTTCAAAAACAATCAGGGCGGCAATAGACCCAACCAGCACCAGGAACAGAATAACGAATTGCCAGAGTCTGGCGCCTGCCAGAAAAATCATTCCCATGGAAGCGCCCATCAACACCACAAGCGCTCCAAGGTCTGGCTCCATCAGCAACAGTAGAGATGAGACAAAAAGAATAGTCATAGGCTTGAAAAAGCCTGTCCATCTGGTTCTGACTTCCTCCAACCGACGCACCAGGTAGGCCGCAAGGTAAACGACAATCATCAATTTGGCCGCTTCTGATGCCTGCAGATTGAAAAAGCCCAGAGGAATCCAGCGAACACTGCCATTGACCTCCCGACCCACAACCAACACAGCCAGCAGCAGCCCCAGACCACCAAAAAGTGAAAGCCAGCTGTATTTCTCAATAGTTGTCACCGGAACCATCAAAATGACACCCATCAGCGACAGTCCGACGAAAACAAAAAAAGCCTGCTTGATGAGGATATAAAACGGATTGGAATAAAGACTGCCCGCCACTTCCATAGAAGCGGAACTGACCATAATCAAACCAATCACAAGAAGTCCCAGCACAGCACCCAGCAGCGGCAGATCAAGAACACTGCCACGGCGGCCTGTAAAAGGCGATCTTATTTCGCTGAGAAACTTCTGGTGTAGAGTCATGCAAGACGCTCCCTGACCAGAGTCATAAAGCTATCGCCACGCTGCTCGAAACTTTCGAACATATCAAAACTGGCACAAGCGGGAGCCAGCAGGACAGCATCACCGCTTTCACTGACCTCGAAGGCACGATCTATTGCAGCAGCAAGACCCTCAGCATATTGAACCGGGATAACGCCATTGACGGCTTTATCGATATCAGGTGCGTCACGCCCTATCAGCACAAGCTCACGACCAAACTTTTGTAATGGCTGTTTCAGCTGATTAAAATCTGCCCCCTTGCCGTCCCCACCGGCAATGAGAACAATTTTTCCGGTCAGGGTCTCACCCAGACCTTCAATGGCCGCAACCGATGCACCGACATTGGTGGCTTTGGAATCATTAATCCAGACCACACCGTTTTTTTCCGCTACCCATTGGCATCGATGAGAAAGACCTGTGAAGCGGCTCAGAGTCTTCAGCATGGGTGTCATCGGGATACCCACTGACTCACCCAGGGCCAGGGCAGCCAGTGCATTCAATTGATTGTGACGACCCGGCAACTTCATGACCGCTGTATTGATGAGTCTTTCGACACCTTTACAAAGCCACATACCTTCTTCATCCCCGATCAGGCCATAGTCGTGTAAATCAGGCTTGCCGGAAGTAAACGCTGTTGCGGGAGTAGCCTGGGGAAGAAGAGGCACAGTCAGAGCATCCTGCTTGTTGTATACCGCATGTATACAACCACGGTATATACGCTGCTTTGCCTTATGATAGTCCATCATGGTCTTATAACGATCCATATGATCAGGACTGATATTCAGTACCGTCGCGGCGGCTGCACGTAAAGAATGAGTGGTTTCCAGCTGGAAGCTGGACAATTCCAGGATATAGAGATCGACATTTTCTCTCTCAAGAAGCTCAAGAGCTGGAGTACCAATATTGCCACCCACAGCAACACCCAAACCGGCCTCTTGAGCCATCTCTCCCAGCAGAGTTGTGACCGTGCTCTTGCCGTTAGAGCCAGTTATGGCAACGACAGGTTTATTCACCTCGCGACAGAACAGCTCAATATCACCAACGGCTTCAACACCTCTACTTACAGCCTCAGCAATCTCAGGAGTAGCCAGAGCAATACCGGGACTGAGAATCAACTCATCGGCTCCATTCAGCCACTGAGTGTTCAATCCACCCAGATGGACAGGAACATTCGGAAAAGCAGTTTTGAGTTCGTCTATGCCTGGCGGGTTATTCCGGGTATCCATCACTTTAAATGGGCGTTGTCTTTCAGCAAGATATCGCACACAGGACATTCCGGTCTTGCCGAGTCCTACGACTACCCTTGTACGATTTGAGCTTATCAGTGCTGACACGCGGATTTTTTCCCGAGCAAAGTGTGTTAACGAATCTTCAGTGACGCAAGACCAATCAGGACCAGAATCAGGGTAATAATCCAGAAGCGGACAATCACCCGGGGCTCAGGCCAACCCTTCAATTCAAAATGATGGTGCAGTGGAGCCATACGGAATATTCTGCGCCCGGTGAGCTTGAACGAAGCCACCTGGAGAATCACCGATACCGTCTCCATCACAAAAACCCCCCCCATAATGACCAGCACAATTTCCTGACGCACAATGACTGCCAGTACACCTAATGCTGCTCCGAGAGCCAAAGCACCTACATCCCCCATAAAAACCTGTGCGGGATAGGTATTAAACCAGAGAAACGCCAGACCCGCGCCACCGATAGCGGCACAAAAAACCACCAACTCTCCCGAGCCAGGCACAAAAGGAATGAGCAGGTACTGGGCAAAATTCACATGACCGCTGGCATAAGCAAAAACTGCCAGTGCAGAAGCCACCAGAACGGTAGGCATGATCGCCAGACCATCCAGACCATCTGTCAGATTCACAGCATTACTGCAACCGACAATGGTCAGGTAAGCCAGTACAATAAAAAAGGGCCCAAGATCAATGACGATATTTTTGAAGAAAGGTACAATCAGACTGGTCTCTACCGGTGAATTAGCCGTAGCGTAAAGGAAGACAGCTGCTCCCAATCCAGCGACCGACTGCCAGAAAAACTTCCAGCGCGCTGGCAGGCCCCTTGAATTTTTTTCCACCACCTTACGGTAGTCGTCCACCCAGCCAACAATTCCGAATACCGCTGTTACCAGTAAAACTACCCAGATATAGCGATTGCTCAGATTGGCCCATAGTAGCGTACTGACTGCAATACAAACCAGAATCAATGCCCCACCCATAGTCGGGGTTCCAGCCTTGCTGAGGTGAGATTGTGGACCATCATCACGCACTGCCTGACCAATCTGGTGGTAGCTCAGCCGACGAATCATATAGGGCCCGAGACAGAGCCCCATTCCCAATGCAGTAAGCACACCCAGAATAGCTCTGAGTGTGAGGTATTTAAAAACGGCAAAGCCGTGATAGTATTGCGTTAGAAATTCCGCAAGCCAGAGCAGCATCAGCAGCGCTCTCCCTTAAATTCTGATCCCACCAGGGATCTGACTACATCCAACATTTTCATTCCATTCGATCCCTTGACGAGAACCGTGATGGGACAATCCGCCTGTTGCTCTCTGAACGCCTTTATCCGACTTCTTACCCAGTTCGAGAGAGCCTCTTTGTCATTTAAATGTTTTGCCTTCATGCCTCGCTGAGCCCCGCGAAGTTCACGACTGAATGCATCAACAGAGGCGACAGTCGCCTCACCATAGGCAGCAAAACAATCAATATGCCGGGTAGCAGCATACTCACCTACATCAACATGCCGGGCTGCACTCACCTCACCAAGATCCAGCATGTCCCCCAGTACCATGATGGTTTTACCCTCGCAGTCTGCCAGCTGGTCGATGGCAGCAAGAGTGGCAATAGGACTGGCGTTATAACTTTCGTCGATGATCAGAAGGCCCTCCGACAGGGGGTAACGGGTCCCTCTTTGTTGATAAGGCCGGGCATTTTCCAATCCACTGACAATAATGTCCAGCCCTAGTCCGACAGCAGACGCCGCTGCGGCCACACAACAGGCATTCTGAACCTGATGTTTCCCCCAGAAAGACAGCTTCACGTTTGCCTCTTTTTCGATGCCTCCCTGAACAACATGCAACCTGAAGCTCATACCTTCAGACGTTGAAGACACCTCTGAGGCAAACACATCGGCTTCTCGCTTATTCAGACTGAAGGACAACACTTTTCGATCAGGCTGTCTCAAAGCCCTCTGTTTCCAGCGTTGAAAGCTGGGATCATCTAAATTCAGCACGGCAATACCATTTTTTTTGAGACCGTCGAGAATAAAACCCTTCTCATGAATAACGCCCTCAAGCGTTAACAAATCTTTGAGATGGTTCTCTGAGGCATTGGTAATGATGGCAACATCCGGTTCGGTCAGGCGAGTGATGTAATCAATCTCTCCAGGGGAACTGGTTCCTAACTCAATCACTGCATGCTGCTGATCTGCTTCCAGCCTGAACAGGGTCAGAGGCACACCATAAGCGTTATTTAAATTCCCCCGGGTTGCCAGAACCTTACCAACCTGCTCGAAGACAGAGGCCAGCATCTCTTTGACCGATGTCTTGCCACAGGTTCCTGTTACTGCCACGACAGGGCCATGAAAACACTCACGAATAAACTGCCCCAGTCGTCCCAGTGCCTGATCAGTGTCCTGGACCTGAATCTGGGGAATTCCCAGACCTGGAACTGGCACCTGAACCACGACCGCCGCAGCGCCTGCAACCTCAGCCTGATCCGCATAGGCATGACCATCAAACCGAGGGCCCTTGATGGCGACAAAAAGATTACCTTGCTCGAGGGTTCTGGTATCAATGCTTATACCGGTTATAGTGGTATCAGCACCAGAATCCCCCCTCAGAAGAATCCCCTGAAGCTCATGGGTTATTTCAGAAAGGGTAAATGGACGAATCATATTACCCTCTCACTGGCTGAACACGTTGATGGCTGCCAGAGATTCAAGGCTTTTGCAGCTTCTTCACTGTCATCAAAGTGATGCCTGACGCCGTTGACCTCCTGATAATCCTCGTGTCCTTTGCCTGCGATAACAACAATATCGCCGACAGCAGCCTTGTTGACAGCCTGTCGAATAGCCTCTGCGCGATTGCTGACAGATGTCACTGGCATACCAGTCAGGTCAACTCCTGCCAGTGTATCTCTGATTATTTCTTCCGGATCTTCACTTCTGGGATTATCACTGGTCACGACCACTTCATCTGCACCCTCGATAGCAGCTCGGGCCATAAGCGGCCTCTTACCCCGATCACGATCACCACCGCAACCAAAGACACAAATTAATTTTGCAGCGCCGTGCTCTCTCAATGCTTTCAGGACACTCACCAGGGCATCCGGAGTATGAGCATAATCCACCACTACCACCGGTTTCTGACCACCACCCAACCTTTGCATTCTTCCCGGTACAGTGCTCAGTTGAGGGACCTTTTCAAGCACTCGCTCCAGGGAATAACCCTGACAGCATACCGCCCCGATAACAGCCAAAAGATTTTCGAGACTGAAACGACCCAGCTGAGTCGTCCTCAACTGTCCCTTACCCCATGGCGTATGAAGGTCAGCCTTGACTCCACCTGAATCCAGGAGGATATTTCGAGCCGTAATATCTGCATGATCAGAGGTCATAGAGAAAGTAAACACTTCAGTAACACCGGAACAACTGGACAGCATCAGTTCGCTATAGTCATCATCCCGATTAATCACCGCTTTTTTGACACGACCGTTGGCAAAAAGCAGAGCCTTGGCTTTTGCATAAGCGTCCATCGTTTTGTGATAATCAAGATGATCACGACTGATATTTGTAAAAACGCCTACTTCAAACGCTAATTGATCTGCGCGCCCCTGATGCAGCCCATGAGAAGAAACCTCCATGGCCATGGAAGACACATCTCTGCTCACCAGTTCAGCCATAAAGCCCTGTGTCGATACAGGGTCTGAAGTAGTATTCAGACAGGGTTCCAGCTCAGTTGGAAGACCTTTACCCAGGGTTCCCATCACCGCACAAGGCTCACCCAGAAGAGAGAGTAGCTGCGCTGCATACCAACAGGTTGAGGTTTTGCCATTGGTTCCTGTCACGCCAATCAGCTTCAGCTTTGTGGACGGCTGTCGATAGAATCGATCGGCAAGAAAGCTAATGTGCGTTTTTAAGTTTTCGATAAAAATAACAGGTTTACCGACCAGAAATTCAGTCTCAGAAAATGACTCCCCACTTGAATCAACCAGCACTGCAGAGGCGCCCGCCTCCAAGGCCGCACCAATAAACGCCCGACCGTCAGAACTCAGCCCTGGCACAGCCAGAAACAGCTCACCCCCGATCAGCTTGCGGCTGTCGAGGGTCAGTCCTGTGAGGGTCTTGTCTTCATCCAGTGGAGGATGATTCAGCTCCGCCAGCACTTCATTTAAAGACGTCATTTGACACGAGGTCATGTTCCATCCTGTTTCATTTTCATAACTCCGGTCTGCTCCAGACCGGGTCTTTTAGCTGTCAGTACCTTTTCTTCACTGGGTCTGACACCCAGCATCCGCAAAGCCTGACCATTGACCCTGGAAAACACCGGGCCGGCTATGACGCCACCGTAGTAATCCTGACCAGCCGGGTCATCAATAATGACAACAGTAGCAATGCGAGGATTTCCCACAGGAGCCACACCGGCAAAGAGACCCACGTAACGATCTTCAAGGTAGCCACTGCCACCCACTTTTTTAACCGTTCCCGTTTTGCCACCCACATTGTAGGACTTGACGGCACCGCGCCAACCAGTCCCTCCTTTACCCACCACTTTGCCAAGCATTTCCATAACATCGTGTGCTACATCTTCATCCATAACCCGAACACCATCAGGTGCCACATCACGCTTGATCAGTGATGCTGGCCTGAGTAAGCCACCAGACCCCAGCACAGAATAGGCTTGCGCCAGCTGTAATGGCGTGACTGTCAAGCCATAACCAAAGGACAGGGTAGCCACTTCAATGTCGCTCCAGCGATCCTTGTAAGGGAGAAACCCAGCCCTCTCTCCGGGAAAACCCGTTCCCGGGCTCTGCCCGATACCTACGCGGCGCAGCAGATCTACAACCTTATCGACACCGATATCCAGTGCCATCTTGCTCACGCCGATATTGCTGGACTTTTTCAAAACAGTTTCGACATCAATGGTTCCAAACCCCCTGACATCCTTAACCGCATTTTGTCCAACACGCATGTAGCCAACGCCGGTTTTAATCCGGGTATAGCGATCATACTTGCCGGTCTCCATGGCTGCCGCGACAGTAAAAGGCTTGAGAGTAGAGCCCGGCTCCACCAGGTCAGTCATCACCCGGTTTCTCATTCGGTAAGGCTGAAGCCCGGTACGATTATTCGGGTTGTAGGACGGCTGATTGACCATAGCCAGAATCTCTCCGGTCTGGACATCCATCATCACCAGCGAGCCGGCTGTGGCTTTGGCCTTTTCTACAGCACTTTTCAGCTCACGATAAGCCATATACTGGAGCCTGGAATCAATACTGAGCATCAATTCCTTACCGGGTTGGGCGCTTTTCACGAGTTCGGCCTCTCTGGCAAGGCGACCCCGGCGATCTTTCAGCAGCCTGCGAGTTCCCTCGGAGCCGGTTAACCAATGATCATATCCCAGCTCCAGCCCTTCCTGACCTTTATCATCAATACCGGTAATGCCCACCAGATGCGACGTCACTTCACCCATAGGGTAGTAACGTCGCTGTTCGTCAAGAATATGCACGCCGGGCACTTTCAGAGCTTCGACTTTCTCACTCTGCTCCGGTGTCATCTGACGTTTAAGATAGATAAATTCCTTTGCTGCGTTGCTTGTTACCTTTTTTGCCAGCCAGCTTTCATCAACCTTGAGCGCAAATGCCAGCTTATGCCAGTGCTCTGGTGCCTTGATCAAGTCCTGAGGGTCAGCCCATACGGTCATCACAGGGGCACTTACCGCCAAAATCTTACCGTTTCGATCAAATATGACGCCCCGATGAGCCGGTATGGACTCATGGCGAACAGCGCGTTTATCACCTTCGCTCTGAAGAAAATGACGATTTAAAACCTGAAGATCTACGAGACGATAACCAATCACCAGGCCAGCCATTATAAACAAGATCTGCAAAAGCTTTACTCGCCAGCGGTAAGGCAGAGCCTTTTCCTCGCCAGCCTGTTTTTTCCTGCTGGCACTGGCCGGTCTTGCTGCAGTCTTCACGGCATCACCATTTTTATACTTCCAGCATCAGGCACTTCCATGTTCAATTCATCCCTTGCAATTCTTTCCACTCGCCCCGGACTGGTCAGGGAACTGTGCTCCAGAAGCAACTTCCCCCATTCAACCTGGGCTTTGTTTCTCTGCTCAAACGCCTGTTGAAGTTCATTGTGAAGCAGTCTGTTTTCATGCTTGACAAAGCTCACAGCCACCCCTGACACAAGAACACAGGCCAGCAACATCACACTGACTAAACCAGATTTGCGAAACAAAGCCTGCAGCGGTTGTCTGTCCATTTTTACAGCCTTGTCAGATTAGCTTCTCAGCAATTCGCATGACGGCACTCCTCGCTCTTGGATTAGCTTTGACCTCTTGCTCGCCGGGCTTGATCGCTTTACCGACGGGCCGCATTCGTTTGTTAAGCTGATCTTCCGTCACCGGAATCCAGCGCGGCAACTCATCGCCTCTGGACTGTTTTCTGATAAACCTTTTGGCAATCCTGTCTTCCAGTGAGTGAAAACTGATAACCACCAGACGCCCACCTGGTTTGAGCTCTTCCAATGCAGCATCCAGACAATCCACCAGATCATCCAGTTCGCGATTGATATGGATGCGGATGGCCTGAAAAGCACGGGTAGCCGGATGCTTGTTCTTCTCTCTGGAAGGACTGGCAGAAGCAATAATTCCTGCCAGACGTTTCGTGGTCGTAATAGGCTCTCCTTCCCTTTCCCTGACGATGGCCCGGGCAATTCTGCGCGAAAAACGATCTTCGCCGAGTTCCCAGATCACCTTGCTGATTTCTTGCTCTTGCGCACGATTAATCCAGTCAGCTGCACTTTCTCCCTGCGTGGTATTCATCCGCATATCCAACGGACCATCCTGCATGAAGCTGAAACCTCGCTCGGCGTTGTCCAACTGCGGCGAAGAAACCCCCAGATCAAGCAGAACACCTTCTACTTTCTGACCATCAAGGGCCTCTTCCAAATCAGCAAAAGAGCCATGATAAATGGAAAAACGGCTATCCGTTTCAGCCAGCTCCCGGGCTGCAGCGATCGCTCTCGGGTCCTTGTCGATGCCTACCAGCCTGCCTCTGTCAGACAGCTTTTCCAGGACTGCACGACTGTGACCGCCACGACCAAATGTCCCGTCGACATAGAGCCCGTCAGGATCTGTAACCAAAGCTTCAACCGCTTCTTCTAGCAGCACAGTAATATGCTGATCTAATTGCTCTTGCAATGTCATCTATCTTGTCCGGGCAAATACCCATCAGAGGGACAAAGACTGGAGCTCAGCCGGCACTTCAGCGGACCCACTGGCTTCGTGAAGATAATCATCTCGTCTCTGGTTCCAGCAGGCTTCATCCCACAGTTCAAATTTTTTGCCTTGTCCCAGCAAAATGCAGCGCTTATCCATACCCGCATAATCCCTGAGCAAGGGAGGCACTAAAACTCGTCCACTGCCATCCATATCAATGTCGGTAGCGTGACCAATAAGAAGTCTTTGTATTCGGCGTGTCATCGGATGAAAACTGGGCAGGGCTTCAATCTTTGCCTGAATAGCCTCCCACTCATCCTGTGGATAAATCAGGAGACAGGGCTCATCGGTATCAATGGTCGCCACCAGACTGCCCTCACAACGATCTTTCAACACCTGCCGATAACGGGTAGGTATTGCAAGACGCCCTTTGGCATCGAGGTTGATGGCATTAACCCCACGAAACAAACCGCTTCCCTCTAGTCAATTCAGCCAGAATGGCAGGCCACAGTCCGAAGAGAAAACGTGTTAACCGACATCCCTTTTCTCCACGTAATGCACACTTAACTCCACATTTATCCACTTTACTCCACTGAAGCACACTATAGAAACCTGAAAAACCCACGTCAAGGTCAGAATCTGTCTGATGGGTCAAATAATTGACTCCTCCAGAGACCTCACACACAGTGCCCTGCATTAAAAAAGTGCATAAAAATGAGCAGCTTGAAGAGGAGAGCTGTTTAAGCCCATGAAGCAGGAAAAGCGCCCGAAAAAAATTGTAAAAATTTCAGACAATTGACGATTTTGATACCCAAAGCACCAGCGATCTGCTGACCGGTCAGTGACACCTGAAAAAGCCGTTTCCGGTTAGATTCGGGTAATGGATAGCGGAAGAAAAAGTAAATCTCGAGTTGGCCTGTAAGCCGGGTTCTGTCCAACCTGAAGACAGGTCTGGGCAATCATTCATCTGGGATGCCTGTCACCAGACACCTCAAGCAACCTACCCGAATCCAGTGCGGGTCACACCTTCAGGATTCCTATTTGGTCTTGCTCCAGGCGGGGTTTACCATGCCGTGAACTGTTACCAGTCACGCGGTGCGCTCTTACCACACCCTTTCACCCTTACCGGTCACCGCATGGTGACTTAGGCGGTCTGCTCTCTGCTGCACTTTCCGTAGGCTCTCGCCCCCCAGGCGTTACCTGGCGCCGTACCCTTTGGAGCCCGGACTTTCCTCCACCAGATACTGAAACAGTAACTGACAGCGACTGCCCGGCCAACTCGAGGCGGCGAATACTACCGAATGATTCCCCTCACTGCAATTCGTTCATTTCACAAACTTATTATCTGAATCAATTACAACTTATTTCATTGCGAGTGACAGCTCATAGAGCTGCTTCTTGCGATACCCGGAAACATCAGCAATCACGGCAGCGGCTTTTTTAGCGGGCAACTCCTGCAGCAGCCGTTGCAGTAATTTAGCGGTTTCAGGATCAACAGCCTCTTGCTTCTGCTCCTCAGCCCCCTCTACCAAAACCACAAACTCGCCACGACACTGATTGGAGTCTTCCTGCAGTATTTTCTCCAACGCTTCTACCTTGCCCGCCAGCACCGTCTCAAATGTTTTGGTCAACTCCCTGGCCAACACAACGTACCGGTCTCCACCCAACACTTCCCGAAAATCAGCAAGGCTATCCAGAATTCGGTGTGTAGATTCGTACACAGCCCATGTATTGGTCATCGCACCCAGCGCTTCGAGCCTTTTCTTCCTACCAGAGGATTTGGCCGGTAGAAAGCCTTCAAAGTAGAACCTGTCTGTTGGCAAACCACTGACCGAGAGAGCCGCCACAAGCGCACAGGCACCTGGCACAGGCACCACTTTAATACCCTGCTCCCTGACCATTCGCACCAATACAAAACCCGGGTCTGAAATCAGGGGCGTTCCGGCATCACTGATTAATGCCACAGAATCACCCTGCTGCAATCGAGCCAGCAACACCTCTGCCTGATGCCGTTCATTATGCTCATGACAGGGAATCATGGGGGTATCGATCCCGAAGTGATTGAGTAACTTGCGACTGTGTCGGGTATCTTCCGCCGCAATCACTGACACCTGCTTCAGCACCTCAATGGCTCTTGGTGTCATATCATCGAGATTACCAATGGGGGTCGAAACAACAAAAAGTGCACTTTCAGACATATCCTGCCAGCCAGTTTATCCAGTATGAAGGTCGTTCATAGCAAGGGAAGTATTAAGAATCAAACGACCATGAGTTTACTCTTATCATATCGTCGTTGACAGAATCCTTAGCTAACTGATTTCTCAAACCACGTCCATCAGGCTGACGCAATGACCCTGTTGAGGTAGAATAGGGAGATCAAAAACAGTTCGGTCGTTGACTCCGATTTTATGAGCCAGAACCTTTCCAAACGCATTCTCATCAATACACTGCTGATCAGCGCAGTGCTTACGGGGTGCTCATTGCAGCCCAGCAAAGTTGCTGAACTGCCTGCACCCACCCACGAACTGGCCCCGGAAGGAGCAGACCAACTGCTGGAACGAGCCGAACGCAGCTCATTTCCGGAGAGCGCAAGACTCAAAATCAAGGCCGCCGGGCAATTGATCAACAACCAGATGGGCAGAGCAAAAACCATTCTGGACAGCCTGAATTATGAAGAGCTACCCGAGACTCTGAAAGCAGAAGTGGCCGTGGCAAGAGCCCGCATTGCTGAGCAGGCAGGGCAGAACCGGGAAATATTTGTCTGGCTGGATCGAGCTGTCGTCATTAACAGCAGCAATACCGGGCTTCTGGATCAAAGCCATATCCTCAAAGCACGCGCGTATAACCGCTTCGGGGAGTACGTTGCAGCGCTGGATGAATGGAGCATGCTGTCCAACATAAGTGAACTCGACCAACAACCCAAAAGCCGCAACGCCTTCTGGGAAACCCTGCTTAACGCACCTGAAAAGCGCCTGATCAGCCTGGACAGTCAGACTAACAACAAAACCATGAAAGGCTGGCTGCAACTTGCCCTGATTTACCGCCCGGGCAAATCCGTGAGCGAGCAACTGGCCGACTTGAGCCACTGGCGAACTCGCTGGCCTGGCCACCCTGCAACAACCTACCTGCCGAAAGACATCAGTGCGCTTCAGACAGCCAACACTCAGCAGCCCGACAAAATTGCTCTTCTTCTTCCTGTCAGCGGCCCACTGGCCTCTGCAGGCAGAGCCATTCGCGACGGCTTTCTCGCTGCTTATCACCAGAATCTTGCTGATGAGACCCTACCCGAAGTGAGCATATTGGACACTCACGGCAAGAACGTTGTCGAGCTGGCTAACCAAGCCAAAAATGAAGGTGCCAAACTGATCATCGGTCCTTTGGATAAAACTAACGTCGGCCTGTTAAAAGAAAATACGCCCGACAACCTTACAATTCTTGCACTGAACAACCTCGAAGACAGCAGGAGCAACCCCGGACAAAAGAACAGCTTCTTCGAGTACGGTCTATCCATCGAAGATGAAGGCAGAGCTGTGGCCCGTCGCGGCGTTCTGGATGGACACCATCGTGTACTGATACTTCGCCCGGAGACTTCATGGGGTGACAGAGCCACCAACAGCTTTGTGTCCGAATGGACAAAACTCGGTGGCGAGGTGGCCGGTGTTACTAAATTCAACAACAAGACCGAATTCAGCCAACTGGCTGGTCAGGCGCTGCTGGTTGACGAAAGCCAGAAACGCGCCAAAGAGTTGAGCAGAGTTCTGAGAGAGCCACTGGGCTTTACTCCCCGCAGAAGACACGATATTGACATGATCTACATGCCTTCCCACCCCAAGGAAGCTCGCCAGCTCAAGCCTGCCCTCTCTTACCAGTTCGCTGGCAAGCTGCCTGTTTATGCCACTTCCAGCGCATACTCCGGTAGAGTCGACCCTGGCAGAGATCAGGATCTGAACAACCTCAGAATCCCTGTAATGACTTGGTACCTGCCTGGCCAGAAAAGCAGTCTCGAGTCCAATATAAAAGCCACCTGGAGCAGCTCAAAAGGCCAGTATGGCAGTCTTTACGCCATGGGAGCTGACGCTTTTAAGTTGTATCCCCGCCTGCAACAACTTGCCAGTCTGCCAGGCAGTCGTCTGGAAGGACTGACAGGCATGCTTAGCATTAACAACAAACACCATGTGGTGAGGGAGCTTTCCTGGCAAATCTTCCGGGATGGTCGACTGAGAGCACTGCCTGTTTCGATTCAAAGGAAAGCTGATGTTCTGGCAATTAAAGCTTCTCAATAATAAGGGGCTTTGCGCAGAAAACCGGGCTTTGGAATACCTCAAAGCCCGGGGCATGAAGCTGGTCAATAGAAACTATGCCTGCAAAGCAGGAGAGATAGATCTGATCATGCTCGAAAAAGAAACACTGGTTTTTGTAGAAGTCCGATTCAGATCACAGTCACAATTTGGTTCAGCTGCCGAGTCCATTACCTACCGCAAGCAAAATAAAATCAGAAAAGCAGCCAATCACTTTCTCGCCCTGCACTCGAACCACCAGCACAGGCTTTGCCGCTTCGATGCACTTTTGCTCAAAAATGCATCCATCCATGATGACGCAAACTCCGAAAAGCCTATAGAATGGATCAAAGGTATTTTTTAAACCTGTATGCAACCTGACAACTGATAAAATGCGTAAACATCACTCGCTCTTAACTTCCCCAATGGATGATGGTATTTAAAAGGGGTAATGAAAAAAAAATCACGGTAAACTAACTGATCTATTAAGTACCTGGCTAGCCATGAACTCATGAGGCTTTCACGGTTTTCTAATGCCCATAGCGAAAGAAAATGCCAGTTGCGAAACGCACGGCGTCGAACTATTCGGGATTTTGAGACATGCATGAGCGCATTACACAACATTTTTCAGACAGCATTGACGCCAAAATTCGTGCCGCTGACTGTTTGCCTCCCCTGATCGCCCAGGCATCCGAGCTTATGGTGCAAACCCTTCTTAACGAAGGAAAAATCCTGGCCTGCGGAAACGGCGGCTCCGCAGGAGATGCCCAGCATTTTGTTTCCGCGCTGCTCAATCGTTATGAACGAGAAAGACCTTCATTACCAGCCATGTCTCTGTGCGCCGACAATTTGATATTAAGCTCAATCGCTAATGACACCAGCTTTCACGAAGTTTTCTCAAAACAAATCAGGGCACTGGGGCAACAAGGCGACATTCTTTTAGCGATCTCGACATCGGGCAATTGTCCCAATATCGTTCAAGCTATTCAGGCCGCTCATGATCGCGATATCCAGGTCATTGCCCTGACGGGTAAAAGCGGTGGCGATATGGCGAGATTACTGCATCCGGAAGATATTGAAATCCGGGTTCCGGATAATAGCTCTCCACGTATTCGGGAAGTTCATAAACTGGTCGTTCATTGCCTGTGTGACCTGGTCGATGAGTTCCTGTTTTCCGGAGAGTAAGTCTCGATGAAAGACTATTTTGACTATAAGACTGACTACGTTTAATTCATCCCCCACCAGGAGGTAACAAGGTGAAGCGTTTAAACGCTCTGATTTTAACTAGCTCACTCTTTCTGCTGGGGGGCTGTGCGACCATTGTCGGCAGCGTCAATGAAGACCCCATCCGAACAGACCCCACTGAACGCTCATGGGGCAACTTGATAGACGACCAGACCATCGAAACCATAGCCGCCGTTAACATTAATAAAGCCGATGAACGGTTTAAAGACAGCCGGATTAAAATCGTCAGCTTCAATGGCACCGTGCTTTTAATCGGACAGGTATCCAGTAATGAACTTAAGCGCCTTGCAGAAGAAACCGCCGGGAATGTGAAAGAAGTTGACAAGGTCTACAACGAACTCACTCTGGGCAGTAATGCCAGCCTGCTTGAACAGAGCAATGACTCCTGGCTGACCACCAAGGTTAAAGCGAACCTGATCCAGAGTGAAGAAGTTTCTGCAGACCGCATCAAGATCAATACAGAAAAAGGCACTGTCTACCTGATGGGACTGACTACTCCCAGACAGGCACAGGCAGCAGTGGATATTGCCAGAAACACTGGCGGTGTTCAGAAAATAGTCAAAGTCTTTGAATATATTCAGTAATCGAATGAGGGGAAAGCCTTGCGCCTTGCTCCCTCTTCCTTTATTTCTTCCCAGTGACATCTTCAGCGCAATAGGGAGTTAGAAAGTTCAATTGGTATAAAGCCCCTGATAAACGCTCATCCTTATTTCCCGAGAGTATGATGAATCAGATCAAAACCAACCAGGTCATCGTTATTGATTGCGGCAGTAACACAACTCCCGAGATAAAAAAGACCCTTTCCAGTCTGGGCACAGCTTCCAAAACTATTGCTTTGAAAAGCGCCAATCAATTCAATTTCAAACAGGCAACAGCCGTCATTATTTCCGGCGGTCCATTCCTGTTTACTGACAGCCCTGAGAAAACAGAGGCGTTAATGCAACAATTTGAATTCCTTCGGGAACCTCTCCCACCCACCCTCGGTATATGCCTTGGTCATCAGGCAATCGCCCTGATACATGGTGGCCAAGTCTTCAGGGGACAGGAAAGACGAGATCAAGACAGCATCATTATTCTTGAAAAGCATGGCCTTTTTGAAGACCTTCCAGCACTCCCTCTCTTTAAAGAGGATCATTGCGAGGGCATTCAGGCAGGAGCGAACACAAGGATCCTGGCAGAGTCGGAGTTTTACGACGTAGAAGCGATCAGCATCAATGACCGCCCGATACTTGGCGTACAGTTTCACCCTGAAGTGTCCGGCGATAACGGCAAGCAGCTTTTTTTAAACTTTATGAGATGGGCGTCCAAACAGAATAAAGGCTAGTGAGCTCAACCAAGAGACTACTGCAGAGTTCCGAAAAAGAATCCATAAGATTCATACGAGGAGCGTCTTTCGTCGTAATTGAACGACTATCTTTGGTAACAGGGCTTGATCGTCCGATCAGGAGAACGATGATAGCCAGAATGAGAAGCAGACTGCTGCGCTTCATAAAACACTCCTGTATAACCATGACCATAGCTTAGAAAAGGATTTCAGACCTGCAACCAAAAATCCGGGATTTCTCAGCCTATCAAGTGCACATTTTCAGACGAGAGAATAACCACCGAAGAGGAGGGGGAAGAGCGCAATGAACGCACTCTGAATGAAACTCACATACCGTTCCGGAAAGTCTTGTGATCAATAACACCGCTTTCACGCACACCTTTCAACGCAAGTGCATACTCTTTCAGGACAACAAGACTGTAATCCATACGCTCTTGCATTTGGCGATCAGCTTCTGCATCTTCACCCGTCATAACAGAAGCCACATTTCGTACAATAAGGTGATCTGGAATGTAGCAGAGACGACAATTTTTATAGCTGCTTGAGCGCAACTCCATAACGGGATAAGAACCGCCCTGCTCAGCAGACACAGCTGTGATCAGGCCTGGCTTATGTCCTAACTGCTGCGCCCCGAAGATCAGGAAAAAGTTTTTCAGACCTGAAGGAACCATGCCATTCCACTCCGGCGACACCACTATAATCGCATCACTGTCGTTTAATCTGGCTTTCCAGGGAGCCAAAAGGGACTTCCACTCTTTATTGCCAGAAAAGATGGACTCATCCCACAATGGCAGAGGATTTTCTGCCAGATCAAGAATATCTACCTGATCAAACAGCGCCAGTGCCTGTGCACGCAGTTTGAGCACATGACTGATACGAGCACTCTGGGATTCCTTACGGTGGCTTCCGCTAATAATAGCCAGGTTCATCAACACCTCTTCTAATACCAATCGAACTTTCTAACTCCCTGTTGGGCTGAAGATTTGAGCCTTAATCCTGCGTTGGCGACGTCGCCATAGCTAAGGCTATGACGCCTCACGCTCATCACGGGAGTTAGAAAGCACGACTGGTATAACTATTCCGATTACCAAACACCGGGAAATAATAACCAGAACACCCTGCTAAAGCGAAGCCAGCCTGGTCAGAAAAACCAAACCAAAAAATAAACCGCAGAGTTTTAAGCCCCGACTTACTTAACAACTTTCAGATTCGGCTTGCCAGGCTTACGGGGAGTTTTTTCGGACCGCTCTTCTTTTTCAACGGAGGCTTCCTGAGACTCCGGACCCGACACAGCCTCCAGCTCAAAATGAGGAGACACATGCTCTTCCGACTCGGCAACAGGCTCAACTTCAAATACCATACCCTGACCGTTCTCACGGGCATAGATGGCCATCAACGATTCAACAGGAACCACTATGGTCAATGCCTCACCACCAAAGCGACCATCAAAGGTAATAACATCATTTCCCATATGCATGGCACGCACTGCTGCCGGGGAAATATTGAGGACTATTTGATTATCCTTAACATACTCTCTGGGCACCTCTACCCCTTTACGAGCAGTATCCACCAGAATGTATGGGGTGCAGTCATTTTCAAGAATCCAGTCGTAGATTGCTCTGGCAATATAAGGGCGACTGCTGGTCATTGTCATAATATGTCTCCATCCAGACTAACTCCCGACAACTGTCTGACCCAGGAGCCATCAATAGCCACTATAGAAGAAGTCCCCTGACCCTCTCCGTGGATAAGGGTTTCGAAAAGCAGCAAGCAAAGCAGGTCACTTTTTAACACCGTATCGGCGAAGTGCACCATTTTTGCGACAGCCCCTGAAACAGAGAAAACACTTCTAATCTGCCAAGAGCATCGGCTGCCTGGAACAATCGTCTGACAGTCAAAGATTCGAAGATACTCTCAGCTCATGGCTGCTTGGCCAGATTATTTAGCCCTGGCAGCCAGACTGCCAGGGTCTAGTTCAAATCAAAGAGTTTCACGCATCTCTTTTTCAATTTCAGACAGGCTTTCTTTGAAGGATTCGCGCTCGAACAAACGTTCAGCATAATCCAGGATCGCCTGCCCCTGCTTGGGCAGTTCAATGCCCATCGCGGGAAGCCTCCAGAGAATTGGGGCTACACAGCAGTCCACCAGGGTGAACTCATCACTCATAAAGAATGGCTTTTCAGCAAAAATAGGCGCTACGGACAACAGGCTTTCACGAAGCTCTTTACGAGCACGGGCCGCAGGCGTCTCTTTGGTTTTTGGATCCGTAATAGCATCTACCAGGCTGCACCAATCTTTCTGGATGCGGTGCATCATCAGACGGCTCTGGGCACGGCTGACCGGATAAACCGGCAACAGTGGTGGATGAGGAAAACGCTCATCCAGATACTCCATCATGACGCTCGGCTCATAAAGCACCAGCTCACGATCAACCAGAGTTGGAAGACTATTATACGGGTTGAGATCAGACAGTTCCTGAGGCAGATTTTCAGGGTTCACATCCTGAATATCTACCGCGACCCCTTTTTCGGCCAGAACAATACGAACCCTGTGACAGTAGTGGTCAGATGGATCCGAGAAAAAAATCATGGATGACTTTTTGGCAACTACAGCCATGAAGTACCCCCGCCTCATGCAAAGGAAAAGAGCTCCCGAGCGAGCCAGCTTACTCATTCGATCCCATAATTCGGATGAGCAGCGCTGACTTGACGGGCCGACACAAGAAAATAACGGGTTATCTTAGCAAACTTTACGCCCTGCGGAATAGGCACCACGGAAACTTTCGTAAAACAAGAGCAAATAACCCAGAGAACAACCCTAAAAATCCGAACAAACAAGCTAAAGCCCTCTGAAATCAGCGGGCTTTCTCACAAGCTACTCAAGATCTTTTGAGGAAAACAAATTACTTCCAGCCAGGAACTGCACTGCCTTTAAACAACTCCCTGGCTTTTTCTTCCACTGCCGGAGTATGGTAAGACTCAACCAGAGTCTGAATGCGAGGATCCCCTTTATTATCCTCACGTGCCACAATCAGATTGACATAAGGTGAGTCCTTACCTTCAACCAGCAGTGCATCTCGCCCTGGCAGCAGACCTGCAGGCACAGAGTAGGTTGAATTGATGAAAGCCAGGTCAACATCATCCAGAGAGCGAGGCAGTTGGGCAGCATCCAACTCAATGAACTGAAGGTTTTTAGGATTTTCAACAATATCAGCCGGTGTCGCTTCAAGATTACTGACGTCTTTGAGTTTAATGAAGCCCCTGTTATCCAGCAGGATCAGTGTACGGCCTTCATTACTTGGATCGTTTGGAATAGCCACTTTGGCTCCATCTTTGAGCTCGCTGATATCCTTGATTTTTCTGGAGTATGCGCCAATCGGATACACAAAAGTATTACCTACAGCCGCCAGCTTGAAACCACGATCACGAATCATGCTGTCCAGATAAGGTCTGTGCTGGAAGGCATTAGCATCAATAGAACCATCTGCCAGAGCCACATTGGGAGAGACGTAATCAGAAAATTCGACCAATTCAACATCCACTCCATGATCTTTTTTAGCAATGTCAGCGGCCACTTTCATAACGTCAGCCTCCGGACCTGCCATAACGCCTACCTTCAAAGGACCTTCCGGGGAATTCTCAGAGCCACACCCCGCCAGCAGGACACTGGCGACCATAAGCACTGCGCCTGCAAGTGCTTTTAATTTATTGACTGCAAACATTCTTCACTTCTCCATTCAACCAGTTCGGGACAAAGCACTGAAACAACCTGTCCCATGCAATGGTTTAATTCACAAACACTCAGCGAGTTCTGTCGTAATAATTTTGCAAACGGTCGCCAATGCTCTGTATCAACTGAACCAGCACAATAAGCACCACCACAGTGGCGAGCATGATGACGCCATCAAAACGCTGGTAGCCATAGCGGATACCCAGGTCACCAAGACCACCACCGCCAATGGCTCCCGCCATGGCCGAATAACTGACCAGGGTCACCAGAGTAATGGTCATACCATTAATCAGCCCGGGACGTGCTTCGGGCAACAATACCCGACTGACAATCTGCAAAGGCGTTGCGCCCATGGATTGGGCTGCCTCCACCAGTCCAGAAGGCACCTCATTGATAGCACCTTCAGCAATACGGGCAACAAAAGGGATAGCTGCCAGGGTCAGCGGCACAATCGCGGCCGTTGTCCCGATAGAGGTTCCTACCAGCAGGCGAGTCAGAGGAATAATCGCTACCAGCAGTATAATAAACGGCACAGAACGTGTAGCGTTAACGACGGCACCCAGCACTGAGTTTAAAGCTGCATTTTCTTTAATACGTCCGGGCTTGGTAATATATAGCAACACACCCAACGGAATACCAAAGAGGAAACTGAGTCCGCCAGAAACTACTGTCATGTAAAGGGTTTCCCAAAGCGCCTTCCCCAGGAGAAGCCAGGAATCAGCTGACATAGCCCACTACCTCCACCTGCACATTGTCTTTAAGAAATTTCATGGAAGCCTCAACGTCTGACTCCTCGCCCATAATTTCTACCATCAGAAACCCCATGGACTTACCATGAACGGTTTCAATGTCAGCTTGCAGAATGACAAAATCAGTACCAAACCGCTTCGCCGCCCGGGTAATCAGGGGCTCCACTACCCGCTGCCCGACAAAGGTAATCCGCACAACCGGCCTTGAGCCTTCTTTTGGCTCTGATTGAAAACGACTTTCCACTTCAGCCGCCGGCTTTTCGTGGATAGCACTGCGGACAAACTCTCTCGCCAGTTCCGTTTCTGGATTCAGGAAAAAAGATTCGACATCATTTTCTTCTATCAGCTGACCATGACTTAGTATCGCAACCCGATCACAAATGGTTTTAACAACATCCATCTCGTGAGTAATAATCAACACAGTGATTTTCAACTCACGATTAATATCCTTCAAAAGTGCCAGAATCGATCGCGTAGTCTGAGGATCCAGTGCCGAGGTAGCTTCATCACACAGGAGAACTCTGGGCTTACTGGCCAGGGCACGGGCAATAGCCACCCTCTGTTTCTGCCCTCCTGAAAGCTGGGATGGATAGCTGTCCCGCTTTTCTTTCAAACCGGTCAAATCCAGCAGGGGAGCCACCGCTGTTTCTATTTCAGACTTACTGGCACCGGCCAGTTCCAGTGGCAGAGCAATATTCTGATAAACCGTTCGGCTCGACAGTAGATTGAAGTGCTGGAAAATCATCCCTATATTGTGACGAGCCAGGCGCAGGCCCTTTCCGGCCAGATGAGTAAGATCCTGACCGTCCACTATGACCTGACCCGAGCTGGGGTGCTCCAACATATTGACACAGCGAATCAGCGTACTCTTGCCAGCACCACTTGAGCCAATCACACCGTAGATTGACCCTTCCGGGACACTGAGATTAATGTCATCCAGAGCCCTGACCTCCTTGCCTCCCGCTTTAAACACCTTGGTAAGGTTTTTCAGTTCTATCATCATCACTCCTGCCTGATTCAGATACAATCAGTGCATGACTGCCTGAGTTATACTCAGTCAGTTCAATCAGTTCTTCTGCCTTGGCGGGTTGCGTGAGAGCTGGTTATAAATACCTGATCAGGTATCTGCTGCCCACTCGAAAGTTTCAGCCTTCAGATCGATTAAACGACCTCTTTTTCAAGGGCAAAAAAAAACCACCCTGTGCTAAACAGAGTGGTTTTTCATGAATTCGTTCATAAACCCTTCTTTTAGCGGTATTTCTATAGCGCCCGCAAGCCAAGACAAATCAGCGCATCCCTAGGATCGTAATAGACACCAAAACTAAAGTCAACCAGCCGCTACCAGCAGAGCACGCAGGCTCTGCATGACCTGAAAAGATCGATTATCGAACACCGGAAGCAATAGCACTGACACCGGCAATGCTGCAAAGAACCAGCAAGGCATGGCGAATCATTCTTTGATCAATCCGGTGAGATAGATGGGAAGCAATTTTACTCCCCAACAATACGGGTGGAACCAGCATCAGGGCATCCTTAAAGTCATCGAGCCCCACCATGCCACCTGCTGATAAAAATATCAGTGAGATCGCACTGCTGAAAACAAAATAAATGGACATGCTGGCCCGAATTTTGTCCCCGGTTTCATTCTGCATGACCAGAGCTATCGGAGGTCCGCCAATAGATGATGTTGTACCTGTGATGCCAGAAATAACACCGGCAACAAACAAACTGGACCTGGTTGCCCGAACTTTTACAGAAAACAGACTCACAATGACAGCCATAAGAACAGCCACACCTATAAAAAGGCTCATATGCTCTCTGGAGGCCACTACCAGAAGATAAGCTCCCAGCAGTGAGCCCGGAACTCTGCCAGCCACAGCATACTTCATCTCTGCCAGATCCAGTGCCCCCCGATACTTTCTGACCGTCAACAGAGACAGCAACATTGCCATGCAGATCAGAGTGCCCGGCACCAGAGATGGCGCAACAACAAAAAGAATGGGAGCGGCTACCACTGCCATACCAAAACCAATCATGCCCTGGATCAAAGCTCCCAGGAAAACAACGACCATGGCTATTAATTGCGGGTATAGGCTCAGATCCATAACATCACAGAAATATCAAATATATCGAAAGGGGATATAAATATAACCGTTTGTTATGTACAGAATCCACTGTCATTTATACCCATAAGGGGTTTAGCACGACAGTAGACGTTTACCATCCAAACAACTGCCTGTATGAAAGTCACCGGGTCAGGCGCTGACCGTACCAGATGTTTTAATTGATTGTACGTTCAATCAAAAAAAATCAACAAATTGCATAATTTCATTTATTCATTAATCAAGCTCGGAGTTTGGAATATGCACTCCATTAAACGAGTCCTGAGCCTGGAATATGCACTCCATTTTTCATTGCTTCCCGAAGAAAAGTTGGCCATTGCGACTGATCCGGTTTAACCGATGGATTCAGCGGCTCAATCAACTTTTTACTTCTGGCTACGTATTTCTGCTTCTCTTCTTTTGAGAGATGATCTTTGGCACCAGAACTTATTTCCGAATCAATCTTGCGACAGAAATGATTATACAACTCCAGGGGATTAGACAAATTACCGGAAATCATCGGAATAATGCACTGACCGACAATACCAGCATCGGTTTCACTCAGTAACTCACTCCAGGGTTTTCCCGAACCGCTGTTCAATTGAAGCAGAATATTTGACAAGTGCTCTCTGCATCGTTCTTTATCATAATTATACGAACTTATATTCCACGTTGGTTTATGGGTATCCAGATCATCAAGGTTAAATGCAAACTGGCCCAGGGCTTTTCTGGTCCGTTTCAGATATTCGAGTGTATTTTTTATACTGACCACCTCTTCACTCTTCTGCCAATCTTTTCTCATTCTGCTTCGTTGTTTCTGTAGCTGGTTGGAAATAGAGTGTTCAAATTCTTTTTCCCGCTGCTGAAAAAGCCGGGTTACCCTGTGGTACTCATTGTTGAAGGATGCTTTGATCTTTCTCACAACATCGGCAATGGCAATGATTAAATGGATATCCGCATTTTTTAACATACTGGCTCGCACTGCATGATAAAAATCATGCTGCATAAACTCGAGAATCCATCGAGCAACTATGTGGTCAGCAGTTTTTGGCAAAGGGTGACCAGGAAACGGTATAGCCATGTCTCTGAAACCTTTCAGCCCGCCGGTTCTGATATCTTCAAGCGAACTGGCCCCGATCACTGGATTGATTTTATGGGCTTCTTCCTGACAAAAACTGTCAATAAAAGCCTGTCGCAACGTGATGGATGGGCATATCACCCAACCAGTCCACCACCAGTCAACTAATAAAACGTTGAAGCTTCTGTTTGACAGGACTTTATACATCGTACGCAGCCCTTTGTCTTTATCTGAGGAATCCGGATACGTGCAGCTCCAGAAACTTGCCTCAACCGGAGGTGCTTTTTCAAGCAAACGCTTCATTTTCTCGATGATGGAACTCACATCAAAAGAAGAACCGTTAAAAAACCACTTTGACCTTTCTAGTGAAAGCGCAATGATGCCCCAGTTGGCTTCATTAGCGTTTCTGTTACCGTCAAACAGCTTGTGATGAACAATTTCAAATGATTTTATATTCCGGATACCTTCCAGGTAAACGCCCTGCAGGGTGACCAGGGTTGCAAATTCATTGCCGCTGATTTTCTTTTCCCGAAATGCACGGAGCGCTGCATAGGCAAAGGTATCAGTTTTAAAAAAGCTGAGGTGTTCATCAGTGATTTGTTCTGGCTTGCGACAACACTGGACAATTTGTTTGAGATGATCTTTGGTAATGGCATTAACCTTTTCCATGATCAATGATTGTTGGTCTGTCTTAATTCTGCGAACAACTTCTTTAAACGCCTTTGCATGGTCATCAGTGCCTGGTAAATCCAGGGGGTTTGAAGATATTCCTTTAACGTCTCTGTCCTTCAAATCCGTTGGAGGACTTGCTGAATATCTCTGGTTACCGGGCAATACAGCATCATCACTCGTGCAGCCAACACATCTGAATGCGCCGGTGATGGTGCGCCAGATAGCACCAACGCGACTTGGCGCAGTATTTTCAGGCCTTAAAGACGCCGGGTATCCGCTTGCCCCGGCAACACAGGAAGGGGTCATAATTCTAAGCTCCATGTTAGATTTCTCGTTATTCGTTATAATTTTGACCCGGTAGAGAATAAAAAGTTCCGGGCCATGAGCCACAGAAGTTACTCTTCACTGTTACTTGATAAGATGACTCGGAACCCTGTCAGACTGCTATCCATTCAAGGCCCGTTATGCAAGAATACTTTTCCTGATTGTTTAGCTTTATCTACCAGAAGTCATTTTCATGCCCGATATTTTCGTAGCCGATTATTCAAACCCTGATCATGGTCAGGCCATTATTGAATTGCTCGACCACTACGCCAGAGACCCGATGGGTGGAGGAATGCCACTAAGCAGCTTCACCAGAGAACATCTGATTCAGGAACTGTCAAAACGTCCTTTCACATTTTCGGTGCTTTGTCTGGTTGATGGACAACCAGCCGCTCTGGCCAACTGTCTGGAAGGATTTTCTACTTTTGCCTGCAAACCTCTGATCAATATCCATGATGTGGTCGTTAATGAGTCATTCAGAGGTCAAAGCCTTTGCAGAAAACTTTTCGAAAAAATTGAACAGATCGCCAGAGAAAAAGAGTGCTGCAAAATCACGCTGGAAGTTGTGGAAGGGAATCGTGTGGCACAGGCTGCTTACCGAAAGCTTGGCTTCTCGGGTTTCGAACTGGATGAACAGCTCGGACACGCCCTGTTCTGGGAGAAAAAACTCTGACTTCTCACCTTTCGCTCAAAGGCACAGATATGTCCGGAAAATACGTTAAAGTTGGCCAGAAAAATCGCCTGAAAGTCGTCGGTAAAGCAGGCTTCGGCGTATTTCTGGATGGCAGACAGTTTGATGAAATCCTGCTACCCAAAAGGCATGTCCCTGCAGACTGCAATATTGGAGATGAACTGGATGTCTTTGTCTACCTTGACTCCGACGACCATTTGATCGCAACGACAGAAACACCACTGGCCTGTGTTGGTGAGTTTGCAGCGCTGAAAGTCAAAGAAGTCAATCCGATTGGAGCCTTTCTGGACTGGAATCTGGGCAAGGATCTGCTGGTCCCCTTTCGTGAACAAAAAACCCGTATGCGTGAAGGTGGACGCTATGTTGTCTATCTCTACCAGGACGAAGAAACAAGACGCATCGCAGGATCCTCAAGGCTGCATAAGTTCATTGATCGCTCAGCAGGAGAGTACCAGAACAGCCAACCTGTATCCCTTTTGATTTACGATAAAACCGACCTTGGCTATATGGCCATTATCAATAACAGACACCAGGGACTGCTTTTCAGCCAGGAAGCAAACGACTCAGTCAAACCGGGTGATAAAGTACAGGGTTATATCAAGCGTATCAGACCGGATGGAAAAATAGACCTCTGTCTGAAAAAGCCCGGCTTTGATCAACAGGCGCTGGACTCTCTCAGTCAACAGATTATGGACAAACTGGCAGTTGCCGGAGGTTTTCTTCCTATGAACGATAAAACCGATCCTGCTGAAATCAAACGGGTCTTCGGAGCCAGCAAACGTGCCTTTAAAATGGCGCTGGGTGGGCTATACAAGCAGCGTCTTATTAAAATTGAAACATCCGGTATCCGCAGCAGCCAGTGATTAACTTTCTGGCTGCAAGCTTTCTATGGCCCGGAAGATACTGGAAAAATCTTTCTTGCCCATTCCCCCGGAAACATGGCGGTTATACAGCTCATAAGCAAGGCCACCCAAAGGGGTCATAGCCTCACTGCTAGTGGCAGCCGCCATTGCCAAACCAAGATCTTTCAACATCAGCTCGCTCATAAATCCCGGCTCATAATTCCTGGAGGCCGGAGCGTTTTCCATC
This sequence comes from Endozoicomonas sp. ALD068, assembly GCF_049310145.1. Taxonomy (NCBI): domain Bacteria; kingdom Pseudomonadati; phylum Pseudomonadota; class Gammaproteobacteria; order Oceanospirillales; family Endozoicomonadaceae; genus Endozoicomonas; species Endozoicomonas sp. ALD068. Next base: position 838,543 of record NZ_JBLYNU010000004.1, on the reverse strand, counting down.
AGACCAGGACATGGATTATAAACCTCCAGTACCCAGTTTTTTCCTGAACTGGCCAGCATGATGTTGGAAAGTACCTCTGGGTCAAGGCCATTTTTGGTTCCAAGATTAAGCGCCTCCGAGGTACCAATCATTGAGATGGACAACAACATGTTATTGCAGGCTTTGGCCACTTGACCAGCTCCTGGTCCACCGGCCAGAAAAACATTCTTACCCATGTCCAGAAGTATCGGTTTCACCTTTTCAAACACTTCAGGGTCGGCGGCTCCGCACATAAACGACAGAGTACCTTCAGTCGCACCAGCAACGCCACCGGACACAGGCGCATCAATCATTGACCTCCCTCTCCCGGCAGCAGCAGCCGACAACTTTCTGGCGGTGTCCGCATCAATGGTACTGGTGTCGACAAGAATGGCAGAAGTGGGAGCGGAATCCAGCAAACCCTGATCCAGGTAGAGACTTTCTACATGCTTACTGGCGGGCAACATAGAAATAACAAACCCGGCTCCGGAACATGCCTGCTCTGCACTGGCTGCTGCTCTCGCTCCCAGAGTGGCCAGAGAACTCACTGCCTCGGGAACAAGGTCAAATACACTCACATCGTGACCGCCCCTGATCAGATTAGCCGCCATGGGCGCTCCCATATTACCAAGACCGATAAAGGCTACCGTTGCCATGATCAGCACTCCCGGGTGTTTGTTGTTGTCATGTCAGCGCAATCAAAAAGAGTGATACCCATATAATATGCAGGATTCCGATTGAAACTAAAACCCAGGTATTTAACGACCTGAAGTCTGCTTCAATATATCAGTATCGTCCAGAACTGCACACCCATTGATTATTTTTCACACTATCAGGCCAGGAGCCTGTACTTCAGAATATACTCATCCGCACGTGTACAATCCTATATATTTCCGACACCCCCCATGAAAGCGAACACTCCGGCCACATCCCCCCTTTAGAGAAACGACTATGATTACCTGTAGATTTTTTCGAGTACGGATAAATACGGTGTAATTAATTACATCATTGTCTTGATTATCCTGAACAAGATGCACACAATCCGCCAATCATAGTTATTAGCTGTAAACTGAACACGATGCGCAAGTACGAAGATTCTCTACCACTCAAATTGCTTAAGGCCAGAGAGGCTGCCATGAGCTTCTTCCGTCCCATGCTGCAAGAACACTCCATTACCGAACAGCAATGGCGCGTGATGCGGGTTCTGAACGACACCGACGAGATGGAGACCAAACAGCTGGCTGATGCCTGCTGCATTCTGAGCCCGAGTCTGACAGGCATTATCCAGCGTCTTGAGCAACAGGATTATGTCAGCCGCCGCAAATCATCAGAAGACCATAGACGTATTTTGGTCAAAGCTACTCCTAAAGCCAGGAAACTGTTGGACGAGATGACCCCTATGGTGGAAAACAGTTATAGCCGTCTAACCGAGGGTTTAAGTCAGGAAAAAATGGAGCGACTGAAAGAACTGCTTGATGAAGTCAGTCTGTTGACCAACTGAGATCTGTTATTTTAATTTTGTGATCGGCAGGATATCGGCTGAATAAGCCTGTCAGTTATGTCCTTAGGGCTACAAATCCCCCCCCCTGTCGATATCGCACTGATCAATATCAACAAATAGACTACTGTGCCTGCATAAGGATAATTAAAACTGCCACCCCCCCTGCACCTGAACAGGTCAGAATTCATCTTTATTTGATGTAAAATTATTAAACTTCCCCAGAGTAAAATCATAATGAAAACCGTTTTCAGAAGCGCGGTTCTATTTCTGACTCTTGGTAGTTCTTTCACTTTTTCTGCTGGGCGAGTCTTTACTGAAGTGCTGGCTCACAGCACAAGCAGCTGGGATGGTACCCTTCTGAAAAGTGTCATCCTTGAGAACCCTGAAGTCCGTGTACTGCGTATTACCATCGCCCCACGCTCAAGACTGCCCATTCACAAGCACCCTGTTATCAATGCAGGCTACCTGGTTAAAGGTGAATTAACGGTGATTCGATTGTCTGATGGCAAGCAACTGAACTTGAAAGCCGGTGATGCGCTGGTTGAGATGGTAGATGAGTGGCATTACGGAGTGAACACATCGGATGAGCCTGCAGAAATCGTTGTTGTTTATGCCGGTGATGAAGGCCAGGCTATAACGGTGTTTAAAGAAGAAGAAGAACAATAACCTGTGAGTTCTCGCGCTGAAGCAGCCGCTGCCTGCAAACCACTCAAATGACGATCCTCCGGCAGCACGACGTTTCTTGCACTGATTGACCCGATTCCGCAACCGGCCAGAGCGATCGCTTCTGCCGCCCCCTGTAAGCTGAACACAAGAGCCACACCAGAAATTATGCCAGAAAAGTTTCTCGATAGACGAACCCGGCTAAGGTCTAAACTGAGCAGGCTATTGCACTTATTGCTTGAATCCATCTGAGCTCTTTTAGCAAAAAAGGTATAGTCAATGAAGAATTATAATGTTTTTGCGTTGATAATCTTTGTGTTAGGGGTTTTGGCTGCAGTTAATGTTAGCCACAAATATGAAGGCAATCACGAATTGCTCGAGCCGACTTTTCATTATGGCTTTTGGTCGCTTCTTCCCGGATTAGTAACAATAGCCTTGTGCCTGATCACCAGAGAGCCACTAACAGCCTTATTGGGTGGCATCATTGTTGGTGCAATTATGCTCGGTCAATACGATTTGACTGACAAAGTGATTATTCCCAACCTGGCTAAAAAAGGCACTGCATCAATACTATTGCTGTATTTATGGCTTCTTGGCGGCCTCTTGGGGGTTTGGTCCAAAACGGGCGCTGCACAGGCATTTGCCACCTTTATGACCAAACACTTTGTAAAGGGTGAACGTTCCGCAAAAATAGTCGCCTGGCTACTGGGTGTTCTCTTTTTCCAGGGGGGGACAATAAGTACCGTACTGGTAGGTACTACTATACGTCCGATTGCTGATAAAGCGAAAGTCAGCCATGAAGAAATGAGTTACATTGTCGACTCAACGGCTTCTCCCATTGCTTCTGTACTGGCATTCAACGCGTGGCCTACTTACGTGCAGGCATTAATTTTTGTGCCCGGTGTATCATTTCTGGCAACGGAAGCGGATCGTTTAGCTTTTTTCTTTAGCAGTGTGCCTTTCAGCTTTTATAGTATTTTGGCCGTTACCGGAACACTTTTACTGTGTCTGAATATTACTTGTTTTTCCGGTTCCCTCATGAAAAAGGCACATAGAAGGGCTCTGGAAACCGGTCAGCTGGACGCTCCAGGTGCAACACCCCTCAGCACCACCGAACTACAAACACCGAAAGTCCCCGAAAATTACAGGCCGAATGTTCTGGAATTCATTATTCCTCTGGTCAGTCTGATTGCTATCGCTGTCTTAACGTTCATCTACCTGGGCACTCCAAAAGTTAACTGGGCCTTCGGAGTCGCTTTATTGCTCTCTGCTTCCATTGCCATCGCTAAAGGTATGTCATTAACCCATGTCGTTGAAGGTTTTGGTGATGGGTTAAAAGGTGTGGTGGTTGCTTCGGTCATCCTGATGCTTGCGGTGATCATTGGCAGTATCAGCAAGGAAGTTGGCGGAGGATCATATGTCGTGTCGCTACTCGGCGAGCAGCTTCCCTATTGGTTATTGCCGGTAATTTTACAGCTGATGACTATGATCATTGCCTTTTCAACGGGTACCAGCTGGGGAACCTATGCAATCACCTTCCCCCTTACCATGCCTCTTGCCTGGGCCATCGCGCAATCACAGTCATTAGCAAATCCAAAGCTGTTTATGATGGTATGTTTCGCCACAGTATTGAACGGAAGTGTGTTCGGAGATCAATGTTCACCTATATCTGACACAACCATATTAAGCTCGATGACCACTGGCTGTGACCTGATGGATCATGTTAAGTCTCAGATCATTCCGGCAATATTTGCTGCTTCACTAGCGGCTTGTTTATGGACAGCAACCGCCTATTTTTTTGCATAAGTCTTTTACAGTCAGCAAAGCAACCCTGCAGAGAGCTCATGCGTCGAAATCCGGCAGGTAAACGTTCATTCCAGGCGCTCATCAACCTAGCTGTCGAACTTGAGCGACCGTAGCGAGGATTGCGAGAAATTTTTAGACCAATTTATCGCAACCGCACGACTGCATGGATGCAGGAGCTAGAGAAACACAGGAGCAGTTACCGCGTAGGGCAGTCTATTCTCGGTCAGGCTCCTAGCAATTCAGGTGTGTTAGATGAGTTTAAGAAAGCTCTTTTTGGCATCAGTTTTTCTTATATCATTACCTGTATACGCATACCAGGTCTACAAAGTTACGTCTCCCTTATCTTATGAATCATGTTCTTGTGAGACGGCAACCATTTTTAAACTGGATGATCTGCATTTTATGGCACACAGGTGTGGTGGGAGGTATCTGAGCACACGGATTAAGATCGAAAGCTTCGATGTTGAAGCTCAAACGCTTCGAATTCGTATTGGTTCCGTTTGGTATAAAGTTGCAATTCTTGGACAGGAATCAAAATGACCGTAGTAATGTACGACTGTCTCTTTCCGACAATCCGGGTGTGTCAGATGAGTTTGAAGTTACAATTCTTGAAGATTGTTTAATGTGAGAGCCGTGAAGAAGGCACGAAATCAGTGGAGAACAGCGCCACAGTTGCTACATTATTGCGAGTAGCTTTTTATTTTCTGAACAAACCACGACTCCCTCCAGTTGAAAAACCTCGAGAGTCAGACATACCCATGGTGCTGGTAGCCTGCCTCTTCGGAGAAAAACTTTCGCTCGCGCTTCGTAACGGTGAAACCAGATGATGCCGGGAGCCTGAGACAAAAACAGCTTTGAACCGGTATTACCGCCTCCCCGGATCACTGAATGCTGCTGAAGCCCTAAGGGGCGGTATTTCACAGTAAGAGTGCCTACTTCTCATGTCTGAGTTAAAACCTGTAGAACCCGAAATCTGGAACGGATGGGTAGATTACGATGGCGACCCGCAGCAGACACAACGCTGGCACCAGAAGATTAAACCCTTCTCAGAACACTCAGGCTCCAGCGGCCTGGCATTGCTGGGGCTCGCCTGTGATGAAGGCGTCAGGCGCAATCATGGCAGGGTGGGTGCCGCCAATGGCCCGGACCTGATTCGAAAATGCCTCGCCAATCTCCCCTGGAACCGGGACGATGGACTTTATGAGCTGGGTAACGTCCACTGTCAGGATGGCGATCTGGAGGGTGCACAGAATCAATTCAGTCAAACACTGGTGAAAGCCCTCATGGAAGGCTTGCTGCCTGTTGGTCTGGGGGGGGGACACGAAATAGCCTGGGGAAGCTTTAAAGGTCTGGCAGACTTTCTGACCCAGGATCACAAGACCCCCAAAGGATTGAATATTGGCGTGATCAATTTTAATGCCCACTTTGATCTGAGAAAGCCAGAGAAAGGCGCCAGTTCCGGAACCCCCTTCTGGCAGATGGCTCAGTTCTGCGAGCATCAGAATCTCGATTTTCACTGTCTGTGTCTTGGTATCAGCCGCAGCAGTAACATTCAGGCGTTGTTCGAACGGGCCGATGCGCTCAATGTGGCTTACATCACCGATGATCAGATTCATCGGGATAACCTGGATTTTCTGATCGAAGAACTCACTTGTTTCACCTCTATGGTGGATCATGTTTATTTAACCATTGATCTGGATGCCTTTCCCTCTTACCAGGCTCCGGGGGTCAGTGCTCCGGCTGTAAGGGGCATTCCACTGGACCTGACAGCAACCCTTCTGCAGACCATCAAGGACTGCGCAAAAGTCAGGGTAATGGATATTGCTGAATACAACCCTGAATTTGATCAAGACCTGCGCACAGCCAGACTGGCTGCCTGGTTGATTAATCAACTCACCGATCAACCCAACGAATAAAAAGTATGCACCAGGGATCACAGCGACTATTACGCCTTAACAGCTTGGCAACATTGTGCGAGAATCAAGACTCCTAGACAAAGACTTTATGAGCGCATAATGGAGAAACCCCGTCGCATTTGGGTGACCACGTTACTTTTTTCGCTAACGTTTTTTGCCATGGTCACCCTTGTTCCCTGGTACGGTATTACCCATGGTTTTGAACTCCGTGAATGGATCGTTGCCGGCTTAATCCTGATGTTTAATGGCACTGCTATCACTGCTGGCTACCATCGCCTCTGGTCTCACAAGGCCTATGAAGCTCACTGGTCAGTGCGCCTCTGGTTTGCAATCTGGGGTGCCATGGCGATTCAGAACAGCATCATGAACTGGGCTTCTGGTCATCGCCGCCACCACGCCTTTGTCGACGATCACGACAAAGACCCCTACTCTGCAAGTCGTGGTTTCTGGTTCTCCCACATTGGCTGGATGCTTCGTGACTATGACCCAAAAGCCGGTGATTTTTCTAATATCAAGGACCTGCAAAGAGACCCCATTGTAGTCTGGCAGCATAAATACTATGTGCCACTGGTAGTGTTGATGAACCTGTTTATACCAACACTGGCAGGATTGCTGATGGGCGATATTATTGCCATGCTTCTTCTGGGCGGGGTATTGAGACTGGTGCTGAGTCATCACTTCACTTTCTTTATCAACTCTCTGGCTCATATCTGGGGCAAGCGCCCTTACACCGATAAAAATACCGCCCGGGATAACGGCATCCTGGCTCTGGTGACCTGGGGTGAGGGTTATCACAACTACCACCATATTTTTCAGTATGATTACCGCAACGGCATACGCTGGTGGCATTTTGATCCCACCAAGTGGCTGATCTTCGGCTTCTCGAAAATCGGCCTGACTGGCAAACTGAAGCGGGTCAGTGATTATCGGATTGAAAAAGCCCGGATCGATATGCAGTACAAATATGCCAGCCAGAAACTGACATGCCAGATTGCCCTGCAAAAGCTGGAAGAACAGTATGAACTGGTGAGCAGCACCTGGCATGACTGGAACAAACTTCGTCAGAAGTGGGTTGAACACAAAGCCCGGGAGCTGAAACAGAACTGGGAAAGCTCAGAGCTTCATAAGCAATATGAAGAGATGAAATCGTCCATGCAGGAACAGCAAAAACGCTGGCAACTGGCTCGTGCAGGTCTGTTAACCTGATCATCAAAATATACCAGTGCCAACCAGGCGTTAGCTCGCGCCAGGTTTGTTGAAGCAGAGTGCCACAATCTTCGCCACAACCTTCGACAAGCCCGGTGCACTGACACCTCACCACTATCCGGGACACTTTCCAACCTCTCTTCAAAGCCCTTGCAGGCTTCGGTCCTCCATAAACCATTTCCATCCAGACTGCCAAAGGTGGCTAAGCTCCCGATAAGAAGCTACGGACGGAGAATTCCGTGAGTTTCGTTAAAGTATTTAAAAGTTTGCTAAAAAGTCACTTGAGTAACGAACCAAAAAATAAATTAAACATTTACAATCCTATTCGGTGAAAGACTGGTCTAATCTGGAGTGTTCATAAATATAAATTTTTGACCGTTCAAGGATACACGTGGCATTAGGTAGCAGAACCGAAGGGAAACTTTCTAAAGGCAAGCTAAAGGCCAGGCATCAATAAATAACGACTGAACTATCTGCGGTAAATTGACTAAATTATTTTCGGGATCCATGGCTATTCTGGGAAAGATCACGGTTTATGTGCTCTTCCTTAACCTGTTTCTGTCCCGTAATTATTGGAACAAATATACCAAATTCGTAGTTTTCCTTCTTTTCTCTTCGACGTTAGCTTCAGCTTCCTCGGGCAGCCTTCTGGAAAATGTCGAACAGGTCAAAAAGTATGAACATTATTTCAAAATGCTGGGAGATATTGCCCAGAGTTCGAGAGAGACCTCTACCACCCGTAATCAATATTGGCGGGTGCATATACTGCGCTCTCGTATTGATCGCACAGAATATATGCTCATCGACCCTGAACTGAGTTCTACTCCTGTGGGTAGCCCTTTGCTGGGATCACCCAAGTCTCCTGACGCTTTCGAACTTCATTCCTTGTCTGCAAGCAACCCATTTTTGGGTAGCAGCCAACACTTTATTTCCTGGCGCATTGACTACCAGAACCATACTCTGGTCAATGGCCCGCCATTTCAAAGAATGGGACTTTCTACCTTCAGGCAACTGAGTGCGAGCGGAAGTCCCATTACGTTTAATCTGGACGATGAGACTTTGCTCAGTGTCAGAATGAGGGTACAGAACCACAGAACCGGAGACCCCAGGCCCAAGCAGAGAACGTTTATTCTTGTGCCCTATGATGCAACTCACACTGCAGCCATGCTCAAGCCAGAACACAAACCCGACCAAACCTTTTTCTGTCACTACATCAACAGTCAAAACTCAACCTGTGAGGTCTGCGTAGAGTTTGAGACTCAGGAAGACGAAAAGAGCATCCATGACCTGAGGACAGCGAGCCACTTTTATGACCCGAGAAGCATTTTCAATAATCCTGTTGAGCAAGAATTATCAGGCGCTCCCTATACTTCCACACTCAGAGATGTTGACTATCAGAGGTTCCTTCAGGTCTTTGAACAAAATATCCATGCTGAATTCCTTAATGTCGAGGACGAAATGAGCGTAGACGTTTCATCAGCATACAAGTCTATAGGACATGCCGATGCCCGAGTGATTGGAAGAGGCCAGTTTTCTGTTGTTTTTACCCTCGATGTTCTGCCCGGCCTGGCTTTGCGACGTTTCCCCGGTTACACGAACAAGAGGGACGCTGACAATTTTCTGCTAACCCACGAAGCAGCACTGAAGCTTTACAAGGAATTGGGTGTCAACCTCGAGCCCACCCGGCTTCTGAGGATCAGAGCCAGAGAGGGTTTTACCATCTACATGATCCAGCGTCACCTGAAAAAAGATGAACTGGCCCAAAATTTCATCGAAGGTTTGCTGGACTTTGGCCCTGATGAAATTGCCATGTCAATCAAATCCCAGGGCAGCATTGGTGAAGTTCACGAGATGGGATACGCAGAAGCGGTTAGCCGCATTCTGCATGCTGTAATCGCCGCCATCTATAAAAACCTGGTTAAACTGGGCAACGAAGATTGTGCCCACAGAATCTGCTGCGATGCCAAACCCGATAACTTTGCCGTTGGCTTTTCATACCGTAAGGAGTGGAAAAGAAACAACCTATACCTTCGTGACGTGATCACTCAGGCTGATCTAACGGATTTTCATCCCTGCTCTCTAGTGTTATTTGATCAATTGCTTTTCGATGGCGGCCCTGAAGCTGCATTGCTCACCTACATCCTGGGCTACAACCCCTACCAGGGGTATCAAGAGAAGATTAAAAACTGGGCTGATGCCAAACAGCTGATTGTTAAATCGCTGGCAAACATTGCCTATCACGCCGGCGATATGGCGTATGAGATCATGCCAGAGCTGGTAGACCGAACGCGTGTGATGCTTCTGGATGAGTGGCAATCCAGCCCGGAACTCAGTCGACGTTATATGGACTACCTGCGTCAGGGCCCCGTTCCACAGTTTGATGCCGGTAAACTGCCATTGGACCGACTGTTCTTTGATCCCGATGAAATTACGGCTGAGAGTGTGATTCAGTATCGAAACAATAGCTCGAGAAATAATCTCAAGCTAAAGCTTCACCACTACCTTTTAAAACTGACCAGAGAGATGCGACCTGAACAGTTCAATCATCAGCTCTATCTACCCGTTGACTATCAACAGGACTGGTGGTTGCGTATCGTGGACAAAAAATACCGGGATGATTTTTCAAAAGCGCTGGAAAGTCGCTTCTCTGAACTGGAAGCCAATCAGACGAATGATAGTGAGCCCAGTAAGGTGGCCAGCGACTTTCTGAGAACACTGGTCAATTCGGTAGCGGCCGACCGCACATTGGTCGATGAAGCAAAATTAAGCCGACTTATCAACTGGCATATCATGGTCGGCAGGATACCCGAGCATGAGCAAGAACAAAGAAAAAAACATGAAGGCGAGTTAAAAAGAATCGAAAGAGACTACCTCATTCGAAGAGTCAACCACTTTTACTCAAGTCGACTCCAAAGCCTGCATAGGAATCAATGGCCAGGCTTGCCGGCTAATAAATTATTTGAATTACAAGCGGTTCGTGCCAATGAAATTTATGAAGACAGCCTGAAAGCTTTCAAAAAGGGATTCAGCAAACTACAACAACTTTTTTGGTCGCACCTGGTAAACCGTCACCAGCCACCCCTGTCAAAAGGCGAGCAGAAACAGCTTGATACCATCAAAAAAGATGAGTGGATACAACAGGTCAATCAGAAGTATTCAGAAAAAATACAAGCCACCCTGTACCGCGCACTAGGAGAGCAAGCTTTCGAAGATAAAATACCGCTATTGGCCAACGACTCCCTGCTTGAGGTACTCATCCGGGAAATTTTATCCGATCCCCGTATTCCTCTGTTTACTGATGAATGCGCTTCTGCCACAGAGCAGGAACGGGATTATATGGTCATCGATGAACCGGACAATGCGCCTGTAAAAAGAAGCAGTTCTCCTGTCAGCCAACAATCAAAACGGGTAGAGCTGACACAGCCGTCCCCGGCCAGTGAATTACTGACAACAGGAAACGGGGCCATTAGCCTTAGCCGAAAAGGCCTTGCCGAGCTGATGAAAAAATGGGGTGTTTACCCTATGGACGTCGTGCAGGCGGAAGCCACGACCTTTCCTGAGGCCTATAGCCGACTGAAATCCCAGAGCTGGGCCAAAGCGTTGAATAATCTTAATACTTCCTTTCCCATTTCTGCGGTTTACCCACTGCCGGAAACCGTCAGATTGCGTTTAAGACCCCGGGTTTATGAACGTCACTACCTGGCCAGAGAGCTCAGACTAATATCCAGCCATGACAAAGTGCAATTTCCAAGTTACACCCACAGGGACACGCTGATTCAAGCGATCAAGGAAGTCATGGAGCATAGAAATCAGAGTCGCGAGCCAAAACCTCTGGTGATTATTGACTTTTCCTCATCTATTGATGAAACGATATCCGGTGCCACCTATCACTCCGCACCTCCACCCTCACCGCCCAGAATCATCGTGATTCAGTCAAGCCCTAGTCCTCACGAGTCCGAAAAATTGAGTCAGGTTAAACAGGTGAGCATCCCCCTTGCACAATTAAACCAATGGATTGTTGAGAACAGAAATTACGACTATCTCCTCAGGATTTTAAGTGTTAGCGATGAAGATCGATGGTTCACCCTCAAACTGCCTGAATCCGTCAAAAGTAAAAGAGACAGAAGAAAAACTCTCACCGATAACCAGATGTTGCGGGATCAATTACCCCCCCCCCTGACTTCGCAGTCGTTCCACCCTTTTAAGCGAACCAAACCGGAAAACCTTCCCCTGACCCCCCATGAATACATAGAGCTGGAACAACGGGGAGTCACGGAATTATCACTGGCAGAACTGACCCGGCTCAGAGCCCGGCAGGCTGCATTACAGGCGAACCTGAATCAGCTGGAACAAGAGGCTGTCAATGCCCTGAAATCACAACGATGGCAAACTGTAAACGTAGCTCCAGACCACTTCTGCCTCTACAACAGCCTGGTTCACTTGTTGAATATGAGGCCTGAAACTGCCAGTAAGCTCATTGACCATATCATCGCCCTGCTGAGAAAACTGGTATTAACCCGACCTGATGGCATGAATTCTCAAATTATTGCCGGCCTGTTTCGAAACATTATCTTTCTGGCTTTAAAAAACAATGTAATCAGCCATCATCTTCTGTTCCAGCTGAGACACCTGCTCTTTAATGATACTCCCCTGCTCAAGAATACGCTCAAAGGATTCCTGAGCCATCTGCCCAGACACCTTCGTGAACATCTGCCTGCGAGCTACCAGGAGACCCTGGACACACTCGACACCATGGATAGCGATGAACTATGGTCCCTCTTGAATCAGCTGATCACCCATTCAGGTAACAATACCGCTCTTGATCTATTGTTAGCGGACCTGATTAACCAATTAGCGGTTTTTGCCGGTCAAACCCAACAAATACAACTGATTAATGACCTGGTTCAGCATCTGAGCAACCAATGGCATCAGGATGGCTCCAGGTTAACGCCTTATATTTTGTTTCTCGGACTGGGAGCCCAGGCCCTTGACGATCTCATGGACAACCCCACTCAGGCTGGCTTACAGATGCTTCAGGGTCTTACGCCTATTCAGCCGGGACAACATATGTGGGGGGATAACAATGTCGTAGAACACCTTCTGATGCCTTTGCTACGCGCAGCGAATACGCCGCTGAACGTCATGATTGTTACTCCTGCCGTTCACAACTTTCAAAACCCGCTGGGTGCCATGTTTATACCGGCAATGGCTGGCAACCCCGCCCTTGGGGCGATGCCGGTGCCCAGCCATGACTCCTCGCAGATCGCAGAATGGCTTGATGATCGGGGCACCATCACACTGTTCCATGGCAATCTGCAAGCGCCACTGATCGCAGACAATTTCATAAACGCTGGCAATCACTGGCAGCCTGTTGTGCGAACACCGCAACCGAAGACATTAGCTCCAGCGGTAAGCCTTAAAACGAAGGACTCCTCTTCTGAACAACAGCCTGTTATCTCTCTCATTGACATAAAAACCGAGCCTGAATCCCCGCCTCCCCTGTCCGCATTCGGGAGCGATTACTCTGACAATGATGGCATTGAGATCCCTGAAGATTACCTGCCCGGGGACTATGGAAGTCTGATGGCAACAAGGGCACCCAGTGTACTTGAAGGAATTTACTGGGTTCGCTGGCTGGTGATTATTATGACTCTGGTCGTGCATAACGTCTCAGACGGTTGATGGAAACGAAACATTTAGCCGCCAACTTCATCTCCCTTGGCTATTCTGAACAGGTTGCTAAGATTTTGCTTGAGGCAGGGCGTGGTCAAACCCTCTATTCGAAAAAAAATCATTCTTTTCACCGTAGTGCCCGTCACACTCTTCTATAACCTGCTGAGTGCCTTGCACATCTATACCTCTTTCAAGGAGTCCTCCCATGAGATAGAGATACAGATGCGCAACAACATTGTGCACTTTGCCCGTACCCTCGATGCCTACACTCAGGAGATCATGTCCCAGGCTAAAGCCCAGATTCGTTTATTACAGACTGAAAGCTACCCGACCTACCCGTTGCTACACAGTATTCTCGCTTCCAGCCCCTTCCTGACCAGAGTCTGCTGGATTGACACTAAAAATATAGCGACTTCAGCGTGTATCAATAAACGCAAAAACAAGGCAGAACCCACCCAACTGCCCGCAATGCCGCCCACCGAACTGGGCAGCAACTGGCTGCAGCTGCTCAAACAGAATGACTACTGGAGCAAGCTCTATCGGGATGCCAAAACCGGCAAGAGACTGGTCAGTTTTATTGTCCCGAGCTCTCAAAAGGGCGATGGGCATCTGCTTAAACTGGATGTTGATATCAATCGTATGGTTCACGATGTCATCAATCCAAAGCTGTTTGAAGGACGCAATATCGGGATCAACCTCTGGAAATTCAATATGGTCGACCGCAGCGGTGACTACCTCTACAGCGACAGCATTCAGGCGAACCGCTTTGGCCATAAAAACCTGCGCCAGACCGGTGAAGTTTATGGTATCGAAGGGTTCGGCAACAAGATCGAGGAGTGGATTGATTCCGGGCGGGCCGAGACCTTCCGGGCCTGGCTGCCAAACCCTCAGTATCAAAAAGAATACTGGTTCTTCGGTGCCCCGGTGTCTTCTTCCCAGTGGTGGCTCTATACCTCAGTCAGTCGACAACATGCTCTCCAGGGAGTGCTCGACATAGCCTTGCTGGACATTGCTATTATGCTGATCTCCCTGCTCTTGATTCTGGGTGGCATCTGCTATGCCTCCAAAAAAATCACCAACCCCCTGATTACCCTGAAATCCTGCATGGATAACTTTATCGAGCATCATAAGCTTGTTGAACTGCCCGACACCCACTCCAGGGACGAAGCCGGCTCCCTGGCCCGTTCATTTGTAAAACTGACTCAGTGGCTTGATGCCAGGGACCTTGCCCTGCACCAGGCCAGAGCCAACAATATGGGGCATATCGTTCAGGGGTTGAAAGGACGCTACTTTTATTTCCAGCTCAACACTGACGGCAAAATTGTTCATATCAGTCGTTCGGTGAAATCGGTCCTGGGCTATCGCAGTGAAGAGTTTTCCGGCCCACTGGAGAACTTTTTGAGTCACGATCCGGGCAATTGCAACTACAAAGTCAATTTTGAGAAAGCACTGAGAGGAGAGCCGGTAGAAGCTTTTGAACTGGATATCCAGAATAAACAGGGACAGTCCCGAAGGATTGAACTGTTCTGGAACGCCATGACTTCCGGACAGCAAAGAGTGATTGAAGGACTGGCCAATGATGTCACTGAACGGGTTAGTGATACCCTTAAATTCAAGGCTTTGCTGGATTCTGCACCAGATGCCATGATCATCCTGAATCCGGATGGCATTATCGTCATGGTCAATACCAGAGCTGTCGAACTACTGGGCTTCCTTCGCGATGACCTTATCAATATGCCCCTTTCTCTGCTTGTTCCTCCTCAATCCCGGGAGAACCATCCTTTGATCAGCCCTCTGCTAGAAAGAGCCTGGAAGCGAACACAACTGTTTCGTCGGGAGACAGAAGCCGTTGACCGACGTGGGCGCACCTTTCCAGCAGAGTTAACCAGTAATCCACTGATTACCCGCGACGGTATTCTTATATACGTTGTCATCCGGGATATCACGGAAAGCAAACAGATTGAGCTGGCCCTGCTGAGAGCAAGGGACGAAGCGATTACCGCCAGTCGCTCAAAAAGCCTGTTCCTGTCGTGCATGAGTCATGAGTTACGAACACCATTGAATGGTGTCATTGGCTATGCGCAGGTGTTACAGCGGTCAGGAGGACTGAACCCCGGACAGCACCGGAAGCTGGCCATTCTTGAGCGGTGTGGCCAGCATCTGCTAACCCTGATTAACGACATTCTTGATCTTACTAAAATTGAGACTCAGGGTGTGGACCTGCACCCGGTATCAATTAACCTCAGACGGTTGCTGTTGGAAACCCGGGAGTTTTTTGTCCCAAGGGCAGAGTATAAAGATTTACAGTTAATATTGACCATTGATGAGCAGGTTCCGGAGTGGATAGAAGTTGATGATGTCAAGCTAAGGCAAATTTTGACCAACCTTCTGGGCAACGCCATTAAATATACCGAAGAAGGCTCCGTTGAAATCCGCATTGATTCGGTGGATGAACGACTCTGCTTTTCAGTGAAAGATACCGGCGTAGGCATTGATCCGGATAATTTTGAAATTATCTTTGACCCCTTCAGACAGTTGGATGAAAGCCTGAAGTCAGGAGGCACCGGATTGGGTCTGGCTATTAGTCGCCACCTGGTTAAAGCCATGGGAGATGACCTGACTGTTACCAGCCATGTCGGCCAGGGTAGCAGCTTCAGGTTTTCGATCCCGTTGAAAGAAGTTCCGGCGCTGGATACCGATAATGTTTTTTCTTCCGACCAGGTGGAACTGATACTGGCTGACAATCAGACCTACACCGCACTGATTGTTGATGATCTGGAAATAAACCGTGACCTGCTTAAAGTCATCATGGAAGAAGCCGGCTTCAAAACCCTGCAGGCCAGTGATGGACTGGAAGCTCTGGCTCGCCTGGAAATCCAGAAACCGGAGCTGGTTATGATGGACATCAGAATGCCCAAAATGGATGGAATGGAAGCACTCAAACATATCCGTCTGAATCCCGAGCTGAAAAACCTGAAAGTGATCGCTGTGACCGCCAGCGCAGGCTCTGACATCCAGACAAGACTCAAGCAGGCAGGATTTGACGGCGTGCTGGCCAAACCCTTCAAGGTGAATTACCTGCTACAAGTAGTGGCCAGCCTTTTGAATCTGGATATCAGGAAGTCTCGCGTAGCCGCCGATAAAGCAGAAGTTTCTGAACTGCCGCAACTGGATGAGACTCATAAAAAAGCATTGCTGAGAAAGGTCTCCCGGGTGCTTGAATTCGGTGATATACAAGAACTGACGTCCATAACGGATGAGTTCAAAGAAGCACATTTGCAGACCTATTGCCAGTACCTTCTGCAAATTGCCGAGGCCTGTGATGTGGACGAGCTGGAAAAGTTCTACGAGCAACTGCAGAGCCAGTCTTCAGAGAGCCCGGTCTGAAGGTGCAAATCACTACAACAGAGCTCAGTATTAACCTATACTGCGCCATTATTAATCCCATCGAGTAACCCATGAATTCAACTTCAATTATTCAGGAAATTCAGGCCAAACTGACTCTCACCCTGAAAGACATCTACACATTGGCACTCAATGCCGATGAACAGCTGGAGATTCTGCAAAAACAAGAGAAAGGCAACTTTTCTGCCATTTTTCAGAAGGACTCAGGCTTCAGTGCCTCCGCTAACCGTTTTCTGCCCTATCTGATCGAATTAAATGACGAAATTGAAAGTCTGCCCATTATGGAACCTGAAAACCAGAGAGCCACGATTGAGGGCATTATGAAGAAAATGAGAATGATGCACGAAGTACTGGCCAGATTTCATAGCATCAAAGACGAAACCCTGCACTGAGCAGAGGACGGGCTGCCGACACGCGGCTGGAGCGAATCCGTCGCAGATACCCCTTGCAAAATAAGGTCGACAGGTTAATATACGGCTTCGTCAGCGGGGCACTTTCAGAAACCCCAAAGCGAAAGTCGGAGCGTAGCGCAGCCTGGTAGCGCACCACAATGGGGTTGTGGGGGTCGGAGGTTCGAATCCTCTCGCTCCGACCAGTTTTTCCGGACACTATTCCACGTTTGTTTGTGAGCTTGAACCATCAGAGCGATTTACTCTTTGACGAACTGTGTTATCAGGCACACATTCTTCATAGGATGGTGGAGGATTCTCTAAGTCTTCATCGATGTAGTCCCGCTGAGGTTGAAAAGCAACTACTGCATTTCGAATAGCTTCAGATTCTAATCGATCAAGTTCCTTAAAAAACTCTTTCCCGATCGAGTGACTTATCTGAGAGCCAGCTAACCACCCAGCTGCGGTTGCGACCGCAATCCCTAAATTACTACATGACATATATTTCGCAACAGAAAAACAGAAAGCGGAAACAGTCAATGGAGGGATTAACGCCATTCGTTGTTGTATATAAAACTTTCCATCATTGGAGTATTTATTATACTGATCAACATCCCAGAAAATATTTCTGATGGATAATTTTTTTACGGACCTCGTCAGGAATTGACCAACACTTGAACCCGTTTCTGGTTCTGCCTGTGTGCCTTGATCAGCAATTGGATGACCGGCTGCTTGATTATTTATATTCATCTCAAGGTACCTCCTTTTTCTAAACTATGAATCGTTCAAATTACTTTATCTTTAAAGAGAATCAGTTTCCCTGACATTTGCGATAGTGCAACTGACAAAATCCATTGGATATTTGGGATTGATAATCTGTCGAAAGAATTAAATTTGCTTCCCATAAATTAAGACCATAAAAATAAATGATAGTTCCATTCTCTGCATTTTCAGATTCAAATAATTCATTATTCCTGACCGGTCCGCTTTCAACCCCACCAACAAGTGATCAAACTGACGAGCAGCTTTTTTCATGATGCCCAGGAAAGCATGCCAATAAAGATAGCCGTGTTGAATAACTGTGAACTTTTATGTCCATTGACTGTCGAAAAGCACAGATTTCCACGAAGATTAGATTGCTATGAGTTATGGATTAACGCCTACCATCGCTTTGGCCGGTGAGGTACCAGGACCTTCACAGCATTACGCGCCAGATTCTGATACTGATAAGACGGCAACAAAGAGCCCATCGTCCTTGAATCCGGAGGCTGCTCCATTTATTCCACGGACTCAACCGTCTCAATGCACTCTTCAACGTAGGAACACGCCCTCAGATATTAAAGTTCGGCAAGCAAAAGCACACTCAAGGCTTTCTCCTCAGAGGCTTCACCCCCGGGAAAAAAAGGCACCCTTGACCATTCAAGCAAGGATTGATGAGGCTTTCACGGCACTGAATCGCCAACGTTTCAGCGATGCAGAAGCAGTATTCAGTGCCATCTTGCAAGAAAAAAGGCTGAGTCCGTTCAACTACAAAAACGTAACCATAGGGCTTGCAAGATCGCTAAAAGAACAAAGCCGTGAAAAACAGGAAAAAGCATGCTCCCTTTTGGAACAACTCAGACAGAAAGGATCAGTCAATGAATTCGGGGCTTCAAGCATTCATAACCTCGATCTGACCCTGAGCCGCTGTGAACAGGGACTTGGGCAACACCTTAAGGCTGAAGCACGGCTATTGGCTCTGAGAAACAAAAAGCACGATGACGATGAGGAAACCCTGTGCGAGCCTGGTGGCAATTTCGAAATTGATATTGCTGCAGCCAGACACTGGCAGATTATGAGCAAATACAAGTTGACCGACACGCTATTACTGAAAATGAAAGCAGCGCTGAATGACAGCTTGCATACAGACACATTCAGTTCCGATGTCAACAAACTGCATAAATATATACGCATCGTCAATTTGGCTCTGGCGCGAAACTGGCAGCTGACAGGGAAACATAAAGCCTGTGAAAGACTATTGCTGAACATGAGTGGCAAGAACCCCAATGGCAGTGAGGAAAGCCTCTGCAAACCCTGTAAAGATCATGAAATCAACCTGGCTCTGGTGCGACACTGGCAGGTAATGGGCAAATATAAACTGGCTGAAAGACTGCTGCTTAACATGGGTGGAGAGCATCCCGATGATAGTAAGGAAACCCCACGCAAGGCCCGTAAACATGATGACATTAATCTGGCTCTGGTGCGTCTGTGGCACGTGATGGAAAAACATGAACAGGCCGAAAGACTGCTACTTAACTTGAGTGGCAAGAACCCCGATGGCAATGAGGAAAGCCTCTGCACCCCCTGTAAAGATCATGAAATCAACCTGACTCTGGCGCGACACTGGCAGGCAATGGGCAAATATAAACTGGCTGAAAGACTGCTGCTTAACATGAGTAGAAACAACCCGGGTAGCCGTATGGAGAGCCACTTCAAAACCTCTGCTCATTATGTTACCGGATTGGCTCTGATAAGACTTTGGCAGGAGATTGGCGAATACGAACAGTCTGAAAGACTGCTGCTGAAAATGGCTGGCAAGCACCCCGGTGACGATGAGTTCAGCCTGTGCAAGCCCTCCGGGCATTATGATATTGACCTGGCTCTGGTGCGATGCTGGGAGATGGTGGGTAATCATAAACTGGCTGAAAGACTGCTGCTGAATATGATTGGCAAGCACCCTGATGCCTCTGAGGAAGTCCTGTGCAAGCCCTCTGGGCTTCATAACGTCGATCTGGCTCTGGCAAGACAATGGCAAAGAGCGGGTAAATATGAACAGGCTGAGAAACTGCTAAGGCGCTGCGATGAATTATATCATTCGAATGAATGCGAATTAACTCTATTGGTCGTACTTGCTCGACAGGCAGAGTTCATGGAAATGATTGCCGGTTATCCAGAAAATGCCAACACATTGTTGGCTACCTCAATCCATTATTTCATTCTGGCTTGTCAGCAGATAATGAACGATGGCCCGGAGTCAGGACAGGACAACCTCAATAAGGCCCTGAGGTCAGTGCAAGCAATAATAGAGATGTACTCTCCAAATGCAGGCGCTTTTTCACAAAAAGCCCATTGTCTCAGAATGATGGGTGCCAGTGAGAAAGAATGGAAGTATTGGTTTGATAAATCAGGACACCACGACAGCTCCCGGGCGCAGAAGAATAAAACTGATTATTGGCGGAGCATCGAAGCCAGTGCTCTTCAAAAAGTGCGTAGCTCCATGGGGCAAACATGAACGCAAATTATCACAAGCAATTCAAGGCCTTTTGAGAAAAGGACCTGTTTACCCTGACACCCGGCCCGGATTATTTGTCACCACTATTTATGCCCTCCATGCACTGATTCAAGAGTCAAAGGCCGGATAACCATGAACTTTCATGTCCGCTCGCTGTCCAAAGGCAAAGATTTCCATGGAAGTTATAGCTATGAGTCACGGTTTAACCCCAATCAACACCACAGCCGATACAAGCACGAGCCCTGCAGATTCCACAACATCAAAGCCAAAATCTACATTGAACCCTGAGGCGCCAGCATTTATTCCACGTACTCAGAGTACTCAGCAACATTGGAATCCACCCGCCAATATCAGAGACCGGCAAGCAACTGCAAGCCAGGACCTTTCTACGCCGACGTTTCAACAACACAGAAAAAAACATCATAACGCTTATTCAGGCATGATTGATGATGCTTACAAAGAACTCAGAAAACACAAATTCACAACGGCAGAAAAAGCATTTCGGACCCTCCTCAAAAACTCTGAGGAGACACTGAGTCAATTTCAGCGCCATTCTGTACTGATGGGGCTTGCAAGGTCGCTAAAAGAACAAACCCAAGAAAAACAGTTAGAAGCCTGTTCTCTTCTGGAAGAACTCAGATCAAATGGAACATTCTCTCAATCCGGAGCTTCGACCATACCCTACCTTGAGCTGACCCTGAGCCAATGCGAACAGACGCTGGGAAGGTACCTCAAGGCTGAAACACGACTTTTAATTCTGAGCAACAAAAAGCCCAATGCCAACGAGTGGGCACTGTGTCAGCCTTCCGGGGATTATAACGTTGATATTGCACTGGCCCGGCTATGGGAGATTATGAACAAACGCAAGCTGGCTGAAACACTGCTACTGAAAATCCTGGCAGAACTGACTCAAAGACTTCAGTCACGTCTATCCGCTCGCGCTGCCAATAAATTTTGCAAATACCTCCACGACGCAAATATGACTCTGGTACTACTCTGGGAGCGGATGGGCAAACAGCAAGGGGCTGAAAACCTGCTTCTGGAGATGAGTGGCAAGCCCCCCAATGCCAGCGAAGACATTCTATGCAGGCCCTGTGAGCATCTGGACATCAACCTGAGCCTGGTGCAAATATGGGAGGTAATGGGCAAATATAAACTGGCGGAAAAACTGCTGTTGAATATGAGTGGCAAGCGCGCCGATGCCAATGAGGACCGTCTGTGTCAGCCCACAAAGCATGACATTGATCTGGTACTGGTACGACTCTGGCAGTTGATGGACAAACATAAACTGGCTGAAAAACTGCTGCTGAAAATGGCTGGCAAGGATCCTGAAGCCAGTGAGGAAGTCCTGTGCAGCCCCTGTGAGCATGAAAACCTCAATCTGCCCCTGGCACGACACTGGGAGGTGATGGGCAAATATAAACTGGCTGAAAAACTGCTGCTGAACGTCAGTGGCAAGCACCCTGATGCCAGTGAGAAACACCTCTGCAAAATCTCTGGAAAGTTTGCTATTGATCTGGCTCTGGCAATACTCTGGCGAGTGATGGGCAACATTGAATGGAGTGAAAAACTGTTGCTGAACATCAGTGGCAAGGACCCTGATGCCAATGCGGAAGTCCTTTGCAGGCCCACAGGAGATCATAAAATTGACCTGGCTCTGATGCGACTCTGGGAGATGACAGATGGCAAACATGAATGGGCTGAAAGACTGCTGCTTAACATGAGTGGCAAGCCCCCTGACGCCACTGAGGAAGCCCTGTGCAAGCCTTGTGGAAATAAAGAAATTGATCTGGCTCTGGCGCGACTCTGGGAGATGACAGAGAGCACACATGAACGGGCTGAAAGACTGCTGCTGAACATGAGTAACAAGAGCCCTGATGCCAGTGAGGAAGACCTGTGCAAGCCCTCCGGGAATCATGATATTGATCTGGCTCTGGCGCGTCACTGGAAAGCAGTGGGCAAAATTCAACGGGTCAGGAAACTGATTGAACGTTGCAGTGGACTCTATCATTCGCTTGAATGTGAATTGTTACTGTTGAACTTCCATGTCGGGCAAGCAGGATTTATGGAAATGATTACCCGGTATCCGAAAAATGCCAATACACTGCTGACGACTTCGATCCATTATTTCATCCTGGCATGTGAGCAGATAACAGAGGGTGGCCCGGAATCAGGAAAAGATACTCTCAAAACAGCTCTTGAGTTCGCAGAATCAGCATTGCAGAAGTGTCCCACAAATGCGGGCGCGGTGTCGCAAAAAGCGCACTGTCTGAGAATGATGAGCGCCGATCAGCAAGTATGGAAAGGATTGTTCCAAAGAGCCCGTCGCCTTGAACCCAGTCGAGAGCATAAAGATAAAACCGATCATTGGCGAAGTGCAGAAACCGCAGCTCTTCGGAAGGTGCGAGGTCGCGCAGAGTTAAAATGAACTTCTGTCCCTGTGAACAGTCAAAGAGCATGTTTCCATGAGAGTTATATCGCTATGAATCACGGACTAACTCCAACCAGCGCCACAGCCAATACAAGTTCGGCCCTTGCAGATTCCATAACATCAAAGCCACAATCTAAATTGAACCCCGAGGCGCCAGCGTTCATTCCACGTGTTCAGAGTGCTGAGCAACATTGGAATTCACCCGCAAATATCAGAGACCGGCATACAACGGTAAACCAGAAACCTTCTTCCCTGAGGTCTCAACAACTCAGTCAGAAGAAAGGTCCTGGCCCTTATTCAGACATGATTGATAATGCTTACCAAGAATTCAAAGACCGCAAATACGCAACGGCAGAAAAAGCGTTTCGTACCATCTTGAAAAACTGTATGGAGTCACTGAATCAATACCAGCGACATGAGGTACTGCTGGGGCTTGCAAGGTCGCTAAAAGAACAAAACCGCGAAAAACAGTTAGAAGCCTGCTCTCTTCTGGAAGAGCTCAGATCAAATGAAACATTCTATCCATTCGGAGCGTCGACCGTTACCCATCTTGAGCTGACCCTGAGCCAATGCGAACAGGCGCTGGGGAGGCACCTCAGGGCTGAAAAACGACTTTTAATGCTGAGCAACAAAAAGCCTCAAGCCAACGAGAGGGCACTGTGTGAGCCCTCTGGCAACTACACCGTTGATATTGCCCTGGCCCTGCTATGGGAGACTATGAACAAAATCAAGCTGGCCGATGGACTGCTACTAAAAGTCGTGGCAGAGCTGACTCAAAAGCGTCGGTCGTGCCCATCCGCCAACGCTAAAAAAAAATTGGGTAAATTCCTCCATAACGCCAATATTGCTCTGGTGCGACTCTTACAGGCGCAGGGCAAACATGAACAGAGTGAAAAACTGCTGCTGGAAATGAGTAACAAGCACCCCAATGCCAGTGAAGACACTCTGTGCAGGCCCTGTGAGGATCATGTCACCAACCTGTCCCTGGTGCGAATTTGGGAAATAATGGGCAAATACAAACTGGCTGAAAAACTGCTGCTGAACATGAGTGGCAAGCGCATCAATGCCGATGAGGACAGTCTGTGTCAGACCACCAAGCATGACACCGATCTGGCACTGGTGCGACTCTGGCAGTTGATGGACAAAAATAAACTGGCTGAAAAGCTACTGCTGAACATGAGTGGCAAACACCCTGATGCCAGTGAGGAAGTCCTGTGCAGCCCCTGTGAGAATGACGACATCAATATGACCCTGGCACGACACTGGGAGGTGATGGGCAAATATAAACTGGCTGAAACACTGCTGCTGAACATGAGTGGCAAGCACCCTGATGCCAGTGAGGAAGTCCTGTGCAAGGTCTCTGGAAAATATCTTGTTGATATGGCTCTGGCAATACTCTGGCGAATAATGGACAAGGATAAATGCTGTGAAAAACTGTTGCTGAACATGAGTGGCAAGCACCCTGATGCCGATACAGAAGTCCTTTGCAAGCCCTCTGGAAATCATAAAGTTGACCTGACTCTGGCACGCCTATGGGAGACGATAGATGGCAAACATGAATGGGCGGAAAGACTGCTGCTGAACATGAGTAACAAGCCCCCTGATGCCACTGAGGAAGTCCTGTGCAAACCCTCTGGAAATAACGAGACTGATCTGGCTCTGGTACGACTCTGGGAGCTGATGGAAGGCAATAAACATAAATGGGCTGAAAGACTGCTGCTGAACATGAGTGGCAAGTGCCCTGATGCCAGTGAGGAAGAGCTGTGCAAACCCTCCGGGCATCATGATATTGATCTTACTCTGGCACATCACTGGGAAATAGTGGGCAAATCTCAACAGGCCATGAGACTGATTGAGAGTTGTTGTCAACTCTATCATTCAACTGAATGTGAATTGTCACTCTTGAACTTTCATCTCGGGCAAGCAGGATTTATGGACATGATTGCCCGGTATCCGGAAAATACCAACACACTGCTGTTGACTTCGATCCATTATTTCATCCTGGCACGTGAGCAAATAATAAAGAGTGGCCCTGAATCAGGAAGTGATAGCCTCAAACACGCTCTTGAGCTTGTAGAATCAGCATTGGCGAAGAGCCCCACAAATGCAAGTGCGGTGTCACAAAAAGCGCATTGTCTCAGAATGATGGGTGCCAGTGAGCAAGTATGGAAAGCATTGTTCAGTAGAGCCCGATCCCTTGAACCCATCCGGCAACATAAAGATAAAACCGATCATTGGCGAATCAAAGAAGCCATTGCCCTGGCTAAGATGAAAAGTCTCACAAAGCAAACATGAACCTCTGTCCCCGCTGATTATCTGGAGGTATGAGTTTTATAGCTCTTCCGACTCATGGTGATAACGAGCTTCATCGCCTTTTGTCTTGCTGATTTTTGACCAGGCAACGAATCCGCTACCCCGCTCATAAGAAAAAAAAATCTGACAAGATAAATAGATAAACATGAACTTTCACAACCGTTTACTGTCCAACAGATTAACTTTTCCATGGAAGTTCTATTGATATGAGGTATGTAATAAAACCAAAAACTGGCGCTGCGGCCAGTAGTGCAACAAAAACAACAAAAAAGAGCCGATCCAATTTAAACCCGGAATCTTCATCAATTAATGAGCGTGTTCATGAACATTCGAACAGATCCTCAAATACCAAAGTCCAGCAAAGTGCCAGGCCCTCATACCCTGAAGCCACCAGAGAGAGGATCGATAAAGCTTTCGAAGAACTAAAAAAACAAAATTTCACAAATGCAGAAAAAGTGTTCCAGATCATATTAAACGAAGATCAGGACATACTGAGTCTGTTCCACTACCAAAACATAGTGATTGGGCTGGCAAGGTCACTAAAAGAGCAAACCCGCAAAAAACAGATAGAAGCCTGCTCTCTTCTGGAAGAACTCAGGTTGACTGGATCATTCACTGAGTTCGGGGCTTCGACCATTCATAACCTTGATCTGACCCTGAGTCGTTGTGAAGAGGCACTTGGAGAGTACTTTAACGCTGAAGCACGACTGTTAGCATTGAGAAACATAAAGCCCAATGCCAATGACAGGACCCTGTGCGAACCTTCAGGGAATTTCAACGCAGATATTACTATTGCACGACTTTGGCAGTCTATGGACAAACACACATTGACTGAAACACTTCTTCTGAACATAAATACAGAGCTGACCAGAAGGTTGCGGTCAAAACCACACGCTCCCTCTGTGCAAAGACTGAGTAAGCACATCCCTACCGTTAATATGGCTCTGGTGCGAATATGGCAAGTGATGAGCAAATATGAGCAGGCTGAAAGACTGCTACTAAAAATGAGTGACAGGCACGAAAATGCAAGTGAAGACAGCGAACCCTCCGGGCATCATGACATCGATCTGAAACTGGTGCGACACTGGGGGCTAGTGGGCAAATATCAACTGGCTGAAAGGCTGCTGTTCAACATGAGCGGCAAGCAAGCCAATGCCAGTGAAGACATTCTGTGCACCCCCTCTGAACAGAGTGACACTGATCTGGCTCTGGTGAGACTCTGGTCACTGATGGGCAAACATCAACAGACTGAGAGACTTCTGCTGAACATGAGCGGCAAGCAACTCAGTACCAGTGAAGACATTCTGTGCATCCCCTCTGAAAACCGTGACATTGATCTGGCTCTGATCAATCTCTGGCGAGTAATGGGTAAACATGAACTGGCTGAAAGGCTGCTGAAACGATGCAGTGAATTGTATCAGTTGGATGAATGTGAATTGGAGCAGTTGAAGCTATCTCCTGGCTAATCAGCAGAGCCCTTTTTAAGGTGCATGACATGAGAGCAAATATAAACGTGTCATTCTGAGAGGCATGGCGGTTCACCCCTGCAGGCACAGGGAACACTTTTTCATACCTCTCGAACTAGCAGCCTGTCGGACTTAAGCGTCCGTAGCGAGGATTGCAAGAAATTGAGGATAAAAATCTCTGTTTCTGAGGAGAATAGCGAGCTATTTGACGAAGAAACAGAGATTTTTAGACCAATTTATTGCAACCGCACGACTGCATGGATGCAGGAGCTAGAGCAACGCAGGAGCAGTTGCCGTGTAGGACAGTCTTAAGTCCGACAGGCTGCTAGCAGCCAATGCCAATTAAGCGTCATAGCCAGTAGCAACAGGCTGCTTTATTCCTAAGATGCTCTAACCGCCCAATCATTTAGCCATGGTCGTACGGTTAACAGAAGCACTTTAGCGGCGGTTACGCTTACACGTGCAATGATTTACCACAATCTTGGGAACAGGATATCCACTGAGTTTGGAGACAAAGAGAGAGATACTGGCTTTCTGGGAGGGGCGCTGACCAAACGCTCATCGACCATTTGAGATAAAATAGTTCTTATTGTTCTCTCTCCAAGATTGAACATTCCTTGTATCTCAGTTCTTTCTAATTCGCCTGTTCTTGTTGTCAGCAGTTCTTTATATATTGTCTTAACTTCAGGCCTCATTTTTGGAAGATGGCTACCACCCAAGCCTGTTATAGCCTGCCTGTTTCTCATTTCAAAATAAATATCTACTCGCTCAACCAAGCGTTTAGGGTCGAGTAGTTCATAAAAGAACTTAACTTGATCCAATGCGGTTTCAATAAAATAGGTCATGAATTTTAATAAGCCTCTATCTGATAGCATCCCTCTGCCATCACTTGAACCCTGTCGCTCCATGTCAGCTGCTGCAAGAGCTTGGTAATAAGAGTCAACATCCCTGCCAAAACCACGGCTAATCGACCACAAACCATACCCACCAAGGTTGGCACAGTGTTTCATATAGTTATCTGTGAATAGCCTGCCCACTCTACCATTTCCATCCATAAAGGGGTGAATCCACATTAGTCTGTGGTGTGAGGCAGCAGCAGCAAAAATGCGGTTGGTCCCAAAAATCCTATCTGGGCTGTAAGCGTTCGAAAACCAGTTTAGAAGGCGTGTGAGTTCTTGGTATTCGGGAGCAATATGTTTTCCTACATGAAAATCTCTTGTGCGAAACTTACCAGGTTGAATGTTGATTTTCTCACCGGTTTCTTCGTTGTCAATCTCAAGAAATTTCTTAGGCATCCCTTCATAAAAGGATCTGTGAAGTTCTTTTAAAAAATCAACAGTGCAAATTTCATTTCTATCTAACGACTTTTGATTTAAATATTTTTGAACTTCAATATGATGCTTTATTTCAAATAAATCATCTTTTAAATCTTTTTCTTTGTTTAATTGTGCCTTTAGTATTTCTGCTGGCTGAGTTGGATTTCCTTCTATGCGGTTACTGTAGAAAGAGTTTACAACTCTAAGCATAAATTTGAGCGACTCTCTGAGAGATTCAGGTATATGGGCATTGAGTGCTGCATCAAGTTGCATCAGCTCAACCGCAGCATCTTGTAGCTCCCCTGGAGCACTATCCTGAAGTAAAAATGGTGTTATGGAAGTCATTTTTGCCGATCTTTTTGCCGATCTTTTTTCCAGTCTAGCATAGCTAAACAAAGGGTTTTATGGATATTTTCCATTATTTTTTGCCGGTTTTTGATAGAGTAAAAATTCCGGAATAGAGGCTTGCCAATGATCGAACCAAGAAGGGGCACCGCTTTGGGGTAACCTACTTACTTAACGCATTAAAAGCAAACTCTCTCACGTGCCAGTGGATCAGCCAATCAGGAAGGCAGACTTGAATCTGAGACTCCATAAAAAACATGATCAGCGACGTATATGAAGAATAACACCACCAAACCACTCAAATTCGAATTGCCAGTTTAAGGTCGCTGGAGGCTTGATAATCACAACTGGGATATTAACTCTAAGTTTACGTTTCCAGTTTAAGAAATATTTGGACACCTTTAGTTTTAGTGCGGTTCATCCCTGCGGGCGCAGGGAACACATCCCAAGGAGATCATCGGCCTCAAGATTACGAGGTTCATCCCTGCGGGCGCAGGGAACACACGCCTGCAGCCAGGCGTGGGTGATGTCGTGGTCCGGTTCATCCCTGCGGGCGCAGGGAACACTGCACTTTCAGGCAGGGATAGTCGCGCAGGCCCGGTTCATCCCTGCGGGCGCAGGGAACACCCCAGCTGCCTACGCCACCAAAACTCATCAGGCGGTTCATCCCTGCGGGCGCAGGGAACACTTTATCACCATCACAGGCCATGTAATAGAAGACGGTTCATCCCTGCGGGCGCAGGGAATACGCTGCCAGGGGTCCACCATGTTCTCTGCCATGGCGGTTCATCCCTGCGGGCGCAGGGAACACAGCTCCAGCAATACCGCTGTTTTTTTCAAAACCGGTTCATCCCTGCGGGCGCAGGGTACACTTATGTAACCTTTGTGTTGTCAGTGTCATTCTCGGTTCATCCCTGCGGGCGCAGGGAACACTATAGCAATACAGCCGATGCAGACTCCAATGGCGGTTCATCCCTGCGGGCGCAGGGAACACTATTGACAATCTTGAAGTGTTTATTGAGGCTACGGTTCATCCCTGCGGGCGCAGGGAACACGTCGTAAGTTCTATAAGAAACATGCTGAAGTCCGGTTCATCCCTGCGGGCGCAGGGAACACTATTCGAGATTTGCCCATTAAAAGGAGGAATACGGTTCATCCCTGCGGGCGCAGGGAACACTTCCATTATTCAGACTCCACCACAATGTAAAACGGTTCATCCCTGCGGGCGCAGGGAACACCTAAATCCCACCTTCACCCGTCGCAAATTGAACGGTTCATCCCTGCGGGCGCAGGGAACACCATTTCTAAGCTACCTCTTACGCTAAAGGTAGCGGTTCATCCCTGCGGGCGCAGGGAACACCAAACGATCACTAGAAAGACGGTAAGCCGCCGCGGTTCATCCCTGCGGGCGCAGGGAACACACGGAGGCCAAATAGTAATCTTTTCGATATTCCGGTTCATCCCTGCGGGCGCAGGGAACACTTGAGAAGTCTGAACAGTAGACGCAGTGGGTACGGTTCATCCCTGCGGGCGCAGGGAACACTCACACTCTTTCCCGGATGACGCGTAGAGCTTCGGTTCATCCCTGCGGGCGCAGGGAACACGCCAGAGTTTATGAGGGTAGGGCTGATGAAGGCGGTTCATCCCTGCGGGCGCAGGGAACACCAATTCACCCTGCCGCTACATATCAGGGCGTACGGTTCATCCCTGCGGGCGCAGGGAACACTACCTGATAAGGCATTAATTTGGTATGCAGAGCGGTTCATCCTTGCGGGCGCAGGGAACACACAGTGAACGGGTTGAGGATGAGGCTTGTGATCGGTTCATCCCTGCGGGCGCAGGGAACACCACCTCTTTTCACCCGGTGAAGGCTATTTTTTCGGTTCATCCCTGCGGGCGCAGGGAACACGTTTCAAGAGCCGACGGTTAGCCTCAATGTAACCGGTTCATCCCTGCGGGCGCAGGGAACACTTGTGAAGGTGGCCGCCAGAACTTCATTTAGGCGGTTCATCCCTGCGGGCGCAGGGAACACAGGAGGAAGGAAAATAAGCAATAATGGGGATGCGGTTCATCCCTGCGGGCGCAGGGAACACCTGGTAAACCTCACCCGTCCAAAGTGGGTAGGCGGTTCATCCCTGCGGGCGCAGGGAACACTGTCTCTTCCGGTACTCTTTCTCAACTTTATACGGTTCATCCCTGCGGGCGCAGGGAACACATTGCCTACCGCGCTGCGCTTGGAACATGGGGCGGTTCATCCCTGCGGGCGCAGGGAACACACAAGAATGTAATCCTATAAAGAGTGTCCAGACGGTTCATCCCTGCGGGCGCAGGGAACACGAACGCATCAAGACACGTCCGCTGGTTTCAACCCGGTTCATCCCTGCGGGCGCAGGGAACACCCAGTACCCGCTGCCATAACTGATTTGCCGTTCGGTTCATCCCTGCGGGCGCAGGGAACACCATGGTTGTACCTGATAATGGTAAAGCCTGCGCGGTTCATCCCTGCGGGCGCAGGGAACACGAAAAAATATGTTCGGTAAAATTATCTCAAAACGGTTCATCCCTGCGGGCGCAGGGAACACGCTCTATCTGTAGGTTTTGAGCGTTGCGCTTACGGTTCATCCCTGCGGGCGCAGGGAACACGATGTGATCGGGATCGGAGCCGGTAGCGCCGCGGTTCATCCCTGCGGGCGCAGGGAACACGTAAATGAACGTATCTTGTTCCAGCCATATGCCGGTTCATCCCTGCGGGCGCAGGGAACACAGAAGTACAGGCCATCATTTGAGAAGTAATCACGGTTCATCCCTGCGGGCGCAGGGAACACTCTTTGCAGGCACTGCCAGTGCTGCGGATGCCCGGTTCATCCCTGCGGGCGCAGGGAACACCGCACACTGGCAAATACCCCGCCAACATCAAGCGGTTCATCCCTGCGGGCGCAGGGAACACGTAAAGGCGATGGCTGCAGACATTATCTCAGCCGGTTCATCCCTGCGGGCGCAGGGAACACCGGCATGCTGTTAGAATTTACCCCCGTATTACCGGTTCATCCCTGCGGGCGCAGGGAACACTAAGTTGTTCAAGGGATTCAGAAACAAGGCGTCGGTTCATCCCTGCGGGCGCAGGGAACACCTTCAGGAATGGGCTGATTCCAATGCCACGGCCGGTTCATCCCTGCGGGCGCAGGGAACACTTTTTTCTGGGCATTGGGTTTCGGTTTCCGACCGGTTCATCCCTGCGGGCGCAGGGAACACAGCTGTTTTGTGTCGGGTATGGTGAGTTCGATCGGTTCATCCCTGCGGGCGCAGGGAACACTTGCTTCTGTTTGGGTGGAAGGGTTGTAGTATCGGTTCATCCCTGCGGGCGCAGGGAACACCACACCAACGGTGTCGCCAGGCGGGAGCCGTCCGGTTCATCCCTGCGGGCGCAGGGAACACTACCAGACCGGCTTGGTCAGCTTCAGGCTCAGCGGTTCATCCCTGCGGGCGCAGGGAACACTGTTTGGGTACCTGAATTTGTTTTTGAACAAGCTGGTTCATCCCTGCGGGCGCAGGGAACACTCGTACTGACCTGCGTAAGGAAGGACATTCAGCGGTTCATCCCTGCGGGCGCAGGGAACACTGAAGATAATCCCGACATTCCTACTATTGATCCGGTTCATCCCTGCGGGCGCAGGGAACACCCTAAAAAAATACACCATTAAATCAAAAGGTTACAATACCTAAAATTTCCACCAGCGAATTCATCAAAAAATCACTGTAAATATTCCATTGTTAAAGAACGGATTAATTACTCTCCCGATTGAAAAAGAACCAGCCTTAAACCATCTTCTTCAATAGGTATTCTTCTGTTCGTGCCGTAAGTTTGAAAATCAAATCCGGATTCTGTGTTGGTGGCCCAGGCCATGGCCACGTTGCCATCTTCAGCCAGCGCATTTATTTGCTCCCATATCATTTCCCTGATTCTCATAGATACATCTCCAACGTATACGCCAGCTCGAATTTCCAGAAGCCAGACGGCCAACCTTCCTCTTAATCTTGGTGGTACATTTTCAGTCACCACAACCAACATACTCATTTCAACTGCTCCTATGACCTGTGTCACCAATAGAAACAGGCTCAGGAATCGCCGGTGGCTGTGAATCTTCTGGCGGTGGAGGTG
Organism: Endozoicomonas sp. ALD068; assembly: GCF_049310145.1. Lineage (NCBI taxonomy): Bacteria > Pseudomonadati > Pseudomonadota > Gammaproteobacteria > Oceanospirillales > Endozoicomonadaceae > Endozoicomonas > Endozoicomonas sp. ALD068. Next base: position 806,665 of record NZ_JBLYNU010000004.1, on the reverse strand, counting down.
GCGTAATTTCTCCTGCCGCCAGAATCTCTTCAATAGTGGGTATGATCTTTTTTAGTAGTCGTGTTTTACGAAAACTGTCGCGACAGGTAATACGTACATCCCTGTCTGGGTTATGAGTACCCTTGGCAGCAATCTGAAACGCGACAGGCACTACTGTTTCAAATTTGAACAGATCAGCAATGTCATACACAAATGCTTTGGGCTTACCAGAATGAATAAATCCAATGGCTGGTGCATAACCCGCCGCTAACACTGCCGCCTCAGTAACGCCATAAAGACAGGCTGTAGCAGCACTTAAACATTTGTTGATGGTGTCACCTGACGCCCAATCCTTTGGGTCATAACTTCGCCCCTTCCATTCCACACCATATTGTTTTGCCATTAGCTGATACGTTTTTCTGACCCTGGCACCTTCTATGCCTCGCAGTTGATCCACTGAACGGCGAGAAGGGGCTGGTTCGCCAAAACGAAATTCGAACATTTTGCGAACGACTTTCAGTCTCAGTTCTTCATCCAGAGCCAGTTTTGCCTGATAAAGCAATTTATCTGACCTTGCTCCACCCGGCTGTCCGGCAGAATAAAGTCGTACACCGGACTCACCCGTCCAAATCAAGAGTGTCCCGGTCGTTGCCGCAAGTTTGACAGCAGCATGTGATACTCGTGTACCCGGCTCGAGCATAATACAAACGACAGAACCCACAGGGATATGTTTTCTGTCACCGTTGACTTCATCAACTACAACAAAAGCGCCATCACGGACATCTATTCGACCTTTGCTGACAAATACCATAGAGAGCCGGTCTTTGATTGGGATGGGTTTTAGTGGGATAAACGACATCTAATCTCTCTGTTATCGTTAGATTTCAGACTTAACAGGCAGCCAGACTCATCAGCCCCATGCCAAAGGATTTTGCAGGCCCTATGCCTTCAGCCACAGCCTTCTGTAATGCTGATGGTTCGACCACCAGTAATACACCCTCAAACAGCACCGGCTGCACCTTGCCACTGCGCATTTCCCGTGTTTTACGAAAGTAAATTGGATTTTCCTGCACTATATTGACCGCCTGTAAGCGGGCACCAGCCCGTTTGAGTTTACTTTTCAGCCATTGCTGCTGCTCTTCTTCTCTGAACAAAGGTACTCTGACCGAACGAATATGTGTTCTACCGTTACGAGTTACCGTACCTTTACGCTCATCCTTAACCGCCTTAACCGGATTACATCGCAGCCGAAACCGCAGTTGCTGACCTTCCTGGAATTTATAATTAACTGCTTTGGTCGCCAGACAACGAGCATGCTCACTGCCATCAGCTGGTTTTGAGAGTGATTGCATTAAGACCTGAGCCCCGGTTGCATGACTCCAGCTTTCTACACGAAACAGAAAGGTACGGTTGTCATCCGGTCGATCAGGAAACAATTGCCATAAAGCCCGGTGAAGTTCGTAAGCATTATTACTCTTTGCGGGGGAAATATGCACTTTAGCCAGATACATCACATCCCTCCTCTTTCGTCAGCACCTGCACATGGACTCTCCGATTAGCAAACTGCCTTGGCTGTTCAGTGATGGGGACATCCCTGAGCTGAAGCTGGCGGCTGCCTGATTTTTCTTCGTTGTAGACCGTACCGGCTACAGGTTCAATTTCTATGAGTGCGGCTAGCGCATCTTCGGCTTCAATCATATTTTCAAACAAGGGTCGAACCAATGGACAGCTGCGTCGGCCCAGTACTGGAGTGAAGATGGGTTTGCGAACGGCTTGCTGCAATTGTTGCAGAGAGATACTGGCTTCTGCCAGATTCCAGATGGCAACAGTGTATTTGGCATCCTGCCAATACTCACGCCAGGTCTGAATGGTCTGATGGCTTTTCAGCCCCTGATAATCCTCCCGTGCATCCTTAACGGTGTGATAGTCAGTCATTTTTATCGGCCTGTGTTTGCCCTGATCAATACGCACTGCAAAGCCGACACTCGTCGCCAGTTGGCGCTGCCTTTCAAAGTCTTCACGGTCAATACCAAGGCAGGCTCCCAGAAGCCCCAACAAGGCACTGCGCCCCGGAAAAGCCTCCGATGGTCGCAATCCTTCAAAGCTGTGTTTACCCCAGCTTTGCAAAGGACCTTCCAGCTTCAGAATCAAATACTGTCGCATAATTAGTCCTCACCATTGTTTTGAACCCATTGCTTCAGTACGGATAAGGACTCAACAGCATTAATACCTTGAGGAACTTCAACATCTTCAAGCACAAATTCGGCACAGCTATCATCCAGATCAAACCTTACTGTCAGTTTTTTCCAATAGTCATGGAGTTCCTTTATAGAAGGACGGCGGAAACCATCTCCTTTTTCCTTCACAGGACTTTCAAAGGCGTTGGCCAGTGACAGTGGCTGGTCAGAAAAACTAACCAGTGCCAGATCAGCCAGATTATGGGCAGCAAAACTTTGTTGTTTGGCAGAAGGCACTTCAGTAGCAAGCATATGCAATACATGGGCAGCAATTTCCAGCGCCTGTTCACGGGAAGCGTCACCCAGATTTTTTTGTAACTGCTGAAGGTTCAGGCTGGCATAACGATAAAAAACGCCAGAGGAAAATTCCTGGGTATCCAGGTGGCCCGATCCCATTTCCTGCAAATCATCAACGGCAGTGAACCAATCGATATCAGCATCAACTGCATGGGTGGTGATGGAATGGGCCACAGCAAGGGCACCGTCCACTTTGCCTACCGCACTCATCAGCCCTGAAGTCGCCATCCGCCCAGACAGAGCGATATCCACCGCTTGTCCCACAGCTTGTCGGAATCCCTGACTGTCTTTTTCAATCAGCTTTTGCAGTTTTTTTTCATCCAGCCCTTCATTTTCAGGGGATTGAATCTGTTCACATACATAAGCAATTTCTTCCACAACCCAGGGAGCAACGGCATCACCTTTGGTGCTCGTTTCGATGTCTTTTTTACCGGATACCCAGGCCAAAGCCTTTTTGATTAAATCCGGTGCAAATCGCTCTTTTAACTGTTCAACAACAAAATCCTGATATTCTCCCAGCTGTTTTGTCCGCTGGCTGGGGTTACCAAGATGCTCCCGATAATAATCACTTTTACGCAGGGTTCGCTTCAAACTCTGGCTGGAAACACGCACCCGCCGTTTACCACCGAAAATAGCCGACTTCTGCATATTCATGTCATCCCGGTTAAGGCAGGATGGGCTATGGGAAATCAGGATATGAAAGTTAATGAAGTTCTTATTCATAAGATTGTCCTTTTAAATGTCGTGTAAAAAGAAAATGATTCAGGAGGATTCTTTCTGATGCAGAAAGAAAGTTTCCAGCAATTTTTGCTTTTGTTCAGGATTATTCCAGCGCAGCAGCAACCAGGCTGTTTGATAAAAGTCGACCACTGGGTTTACCTGTTGCAATAACCTCCGCAACTGAATCAGATCATTAGGTTCCTGTGAACGAATGATCACGAACAGGCGCTTTTCTCTGACACCTGCCACAGCCAGAGCTTTACCCAGTGAATCACCACCAACCTGATGTTGCAGATATGGCAGACAGTAAACCAACCGCCGGATATTTTTATGGCTGGCATAACCGCGTGTTAACCGGTAAAAGGCGGGAACTTCAATGAGAGCATCGGGTGTCGAAACCCTGCGTAACTCGGCTTTATTACCAGCACTCAAATCGACATAACGATTCCACAGCTGGATGAAATCCTGAGACTTTTTGTTAGAAGGTTGCATTTAATTCTCCTCTGTCACCACAGCCTGAAGTTCAGCCAGTGATTTATTCAGGCTGCGCCGGGCCAATGCCAGTGCTTTGAGCATTTTGGGTTCCTGCCGGTAGGGTTTTGTGAGCTGATCAAACAATTGCAATACTGTTTGTTTTAATTGAACGCGCAGGCAATCTATAGTGGGTAGTGGCTCCTTGAAATTGATATCAGCAAAGGAGTCCCGAACCCACTGTTCTGTTTGTTGGAAGTAGAGGTCGTCACCCGACTGGCAGAGATTAACACCAGAGCCTTTGATCTCTTTGTTTTTATCTTTAATACCTTCTGAAAAGAGATAGAGCGCCTTGCGCAAAGCCGTTTTGTAAGCCAGACCTGTCTTTATGATATAGTGGATCACCTCGCCGTGTTCAGCCCAGCCATCCGCCAGACTGAAAAACTCGTGGCGCCGTTCCAGTACCGTTGCCTGATTGTTTCTATAACCGCCGATAACAAATCGTAAGTGCTTCTGCTTGATCAACCCGTCATCCCTGATCTGTAACAGTACAGGAGCAGGAATTTGTCCTTCTTTACTGGATTCCATTGCCACAACCAGACGGCTTAGTTGAGTCCAGCCAGGTGCGGTGGTGGTAAACGACGGAAACTTTTCTTCTTTTTTGCCTTTGACAATCTTGAAGGTTCGGGCTGACAGTGGATGCGGCCAGTTACCCTCCACTGTGTAATTAAATTTGGCTTTATTAAAACCCTTATACAACGGAGCAGTGACATTACAGACACTGCAGCAACCTGTGTCTTCAGCAGGCAAGAGTTCAAAATGTGCGGGTTGCCACAGTAGACCGCGGGCAAGACCGATGTTCGTTGCTCGAATTTTTTCTCCTGCTTTGACAGGATCAACATAGTTTGGAGCTTGTTGTGCAGTAGCCTGATACCAGGGCATAACAATATTACTCAAACGCTCCTGATGCAGCACATTCAACCATATTGTTCTACGCAGATCAGGCTCGGTAATTAGTTGCGTAACAGGCTCGGTAATCAGTTGCGTAATTGGAGTGCTACCGCGCAGGCTTCCCTTGAAGCCACCGCCCATACTGGGACAGTTGTTAGCCATGTTAAACAAGGCGATCGCCGTACAGCTACCACAGAGTCCTTCCGCCAATCCATGAGGATTAACAAAGGGTTTATTGGTTCCATCTGCTACACCTGCCAGCAGCTTATCCATTGGGGTCGATTTACTCGCCTTAACCCCACGGATTTGCATAAAGGGTGTAACTGGGTGATTCAGATCAAACCAGTCCTTTTTATCCTTCACCCCCTTCAGAAACTCATCGGTAGACAAAGGCTTTTTGAGCCGGGCCAGCAGTTCCTTTCGATCGGCTGGTGTAAAGCAAACCTGAGTTATGGCTACCAATAGCTGAACGCCAGCCAGCTCCAGATCATCGCGGGGCAAGCAGAGTTTACCTTTTTTCTCCCCACATAAGAGTTGCTGATAGGTGACCCAGAGCCGTGTTCCTTCGTAATGAAGGGGAATCCACGCTTGGTCAAGTAATGAAAATGGCTTCAATTTTTCATGCCTCTCCAAATGACAACCAGTGTAAAAACCAAGGTTTGCGCAGCAAGCCCATGGTCATTGAAGAGTTCAAAATCGTAACGCCTGCTTCAAGCCAGCCCAACAACCACAACAACCTGCTACAGGATGAAGATCATAATAAAGCCTAGATGATATTATTCAAGTAGTTCGTTTATATAAAACGTCAGAGCGATCAGATGGTTTAAAGCTGTTATATCTGACCGCCTGGCCTTAATACAGGATGACCATCTGTATCAAAACAACTTTGAGCAGTACCCGGTAAAGCACGAATCAGACGATTGAGCATATCACTGTCATTCGCAAACACAGTCATCCAGATGCTCCAGTAAGCATGACCAACAGCCGTTTCAACCACCTGATCCCTGAAGTCTTCATTGTCATTGCGCTGCAACCGTTGCCTGGCTCGCTGGGCAATATGCCAGACTTCTCTTCTCTGTTGCCAGCGACGATCAGAAGCTGTTGCTTGCAAAGGCGTTTTATCCAGGCCAGTTAGTCGGATAGTTCGCATAGCATTTTCTCTTTCAGCGTCAGAGAGTGACTGATTCGGGCGAACAACCCCGTCCTCTGAGTACTCAAAAGCTCTGAAAGTATTATCTGCATCAGGCCAGAAGCAGCTGTTTATAAGCGGATCATGATCACCCTTGGTTGAATTGCAATTCGTACAACCCAGCAGAAAGTTTGACCAGGACAACGCCGAATCTTTGTGATGTTTTTTCGACAGAACATGTTCAACTGCCAAAGATGCGTCAAGCTTCATTTCACAATAAGAGCAATAACCACCCAGTCTTTCAATTAAATCTCTTCGGGCATTTTGGTATTGACTGAATTGCTTTGGATTTCCGTTCGCATCCAGAGGCTCAGCCCCCTTATCCACTGGCCTCATGAATTACTCCTCAACAGCTTTTCCTTTGCTCAGACCGGCTGCGACTCGCTCCATCTCAAGAAAGGCATGGTAAGCCACATTATCACTAAAGGGTGCACTCAGCTCGTCCAGCTCCTGCTTTAACTGCTCTTTTTCTTCCTTTGAGGCACCGTTCGCTTGCTGAAGCAACGTGTAATATTTTTTAGCGGTATCATTCATTGCCTGCCAACGCTGACTCCGAGAAGGCACCTCAACACCCATCACCCTTTCCACAATATCTTCAACACTCTGATCACTGAATGGCTCAGTTGGTGCAGGTGACGCTGTTTCAGAGCTTTCATCCGTGGGCAGAACAGAGTTTAAGTCAATCACTTCACCGGGTCGTAAAGATTGAATGATAAAAGGAGAGTGAGTAGTAACAATAAACTGCACTTTCGGGAATGCTTCCCGCAGATCATTTAATACCCGACGTTGCCATTTGGGATGCAGATGTAAATCGACTTCATCAATCAGCACAATGCCGGGAGTTTCTAATGGGGCTCTATCCATCAGATGAGGATTCAGGCGACCCGCTCTGTGTGCTATATCTGCCACTATAGCCAGAGTATTACGATAACCATCACTAAGATTATCGAAGCTGAATAGCTGTCCGTTTTCCAGCTCAATCATCAGCTGTTGCAGTTCAATATCAAAATAAAAGTACCTGCACTCAGGTATACAATATTGAATCGACTTACGAACCGCTTCGAGCACGCCGAATTTTTTACCCTTCTGGAACGAAGCCTGCTCCAACTGAGCAAACCATCTAAGAAACAACTTGTGGCTGGAAGCCGGATCAAGGCAATCACGATAGCCCGCCGATCTGGATTCAGGCTTCGTCAGCTTTACAACATGTTTGATATGCCAGAGACGACCAGTGCCGTAGTAGCCAAAAACAGGCAACAGGACTTCTTCGCCTTTTTCCATCCTGGCTCTGGCATCTTTCCCCACTTTGGCAATGTTCTTTGCCAGAATACGGGTGGTTTTACCTTTCTCGGATTTCAGTTCCCGAGTCCAGCGCAGGTCTTCAAGAAGAGATGAATCATTACTACTGGCTAACTCGGTCAGAGAGGCACGACAAGAAAGCGAAACCCCTTCGTCCCACTGCGGCTCAAGAGTGACCGTATCACCCAGATTGATCTGCTTTAGCCGTACCTCTTCCTTACGGATATGCCGCCCTACACCAGCTTTAAAATCCAGCAGATAACTCCCCATCATAATGGACAGAGCATCAAGAATGGCGCTTTTACCGGTTGCATTATCACCAATGAGAACTGAGACATTCGTATCAGTATTAAACTTGAAGACCGAGTCCTCAAACTTCCGAAAGTTTTTGAGCCTGAGCTCGCGTATCTTCATACATTCACCTGAACCTGTGAACCCTTGTCAGACCTTGCTAAACAATGGCTCTGGATAAACCAGAGACCTCAATCATAACCCTTAACAACCCTTTGTGCTCGTATGTCTAATAAACTCACAAAGGTTACTGACTTTAGTGAAAAATGTATTTAGTTCTGTATGCAGGTCAGACTAAGGAAAGATGATATAAACCCCTGAGGTAACAGGACTTCCGACAATCAGCGATTCTACAATATCTTTCTGATAACAACTCCACCAAAAAGAGCCGATGTTATATAATGGAAGTTCCCTCTCACAGAGGGATGAACCATAGTTTGTTTAAATAAAGCTCAGTTCACTACCCTGTTCCCCGCGCCCGCGGGGATGCCTCATTTTTTTATGCGCTGAAAACCAGCCTCTGCAGAATAGCTGTACTCTGTCTCCCCCCAATACCCTCGGTAGCCTTGTTCGTCGGCTTTCATTTCCAGCCATATTAATCCGCCATCATCCATATCGGGCAACTGCCCTTCATTTTTGTTCCAACCGGCTGGTATTCCAAGACTGTTAAGGCTAATTTTTTCAAAACGGTTACTTTTATCCAACTCATCAACCACCGAACCATCCAGTAGGCAACGTTCACCCTTAGCATTGGAAATAACTGGAACCAATGTCAGATTCATTTCACCGTCACGGGTAACTGCAGAAATTTTATCATCAGTGTCTGCCAGCGTATTCATCGCGGATTTAATTAATACTTTTGCGCCCATACGTTGGCTTTGCTGATGACCAGCAAAATCTTGATGAGATTTCATAACCCAATCAGGCTCACTCCCCCAATCTTCTTTATCATAAACCGACTCAATCCATTTCCGGTATGCATCAGGAAATTCAACGATATTTCCTGAGTCAACCAATAACTGTTGAGTTCGCCAAAGTATACGACTATCACCGTATATAAGCTCATGCAGCTGATAATCTTCAGATTCCGGAGGCACCAACACAGTACAGAGAGGTTGATCAAATCCGTCAGGACGATTGTGCTTGTTTTGATGTCGATGCAGCCGACCCCAGCGCTGGAATAACAGGTCGACGGGACAAAGTTGAGTAATCATCCAATCCATATCAGCATCAATAGAGCACTCAAAAACCTGAGTACTGACCAATATATGCCCTTGCTGTCGCTTACCATCGGGGCCAAACAGATCAAGGACTTTGTCCTCTTTCTTCTGACGATCAGCAAACACAAAGCGAGAGTGAAACAGAATCAGCTGGTCTTCACTCAGTCGCCCAGCTGCTTTTTCCCGTAACTGTCTTAGAGACTGCTGTGCTACATCAACAAGATTGCAGATAAAACAGACCTGAGCCCCTTGCTCTGCGGCAGTAATCATTTGCTCCAACAAGTCATCATCAGGCAACAACTCGGATACGGTTTGCAGTTCGATATTGACATGCGTTTTGGTGGGCTGCTGTCGGGTGTCTAGAGAGAAGTATTGCTGCTTATGCCCATAGCAGGTTATCAACGGATAAGGTGCATCAACGGGGTTTTCAAAATGGCTGGGCACTGTGTTTCCTGCCCATGCCTCCATGAGTTGCCGCTTTTGATAATCTGGCAAGGTTGCAGACAACAAAATGGCCGATCCGCCCGCAGTCCGCTGCTGTTTCAATGCTTCCTCCAAAAGGCCGTACATATAGGCATCATAAGCATGCACTTCATCGATGATGAGAACACTGCGCCCAATACCAAACCCACGAACAAACCTGTGTCGCACCGGCAACACTGAAGCGAGCACCTGATCTACGGTACAAATGCCGATTTGTCCTAAAAAAACTCTTTTTTTACTTTCGGCCAGCCATTGCGCGCATTGAACTTTGGCTTCCTTTTCCCCCTGTGCAGGGTGCGAATTGGCTGCTTGTTTGAGATCGATAAAATCCTGCTGAAATCCAGCCCGACCATGAGATAACACCGCATTGATTTCCCCCTTAAAAATAATGAGTGCGGCCTTTTCAATACGCCCCAACATAGCATTGGCTGTTGCCTGAGTCGGCAGTGCGAAGACAATACTATCGGCAAGATTCTGTTGGATTAATTGCCAGGCATGAGCCAGCGCAGCTTCTGTTTTTCCTGAACCGGTTGAGGCCTCTATTAATGTTAAGCTTTCAGTGAGCGGTAGCTGATCCACCAGACACTGAACTTGTCGCGGCTGATACCCTTTCTCAAGCAAGTTCTGAATAGCAGGATTGTCACGGGCTTGATAACCAGTAATTCCTGCTCGACGAAGCAAACGTCTGGCGATCGTCAGACGCGATTCAAACCACTCCTGAAGATCACCTGTCGGCTGGCTTTGAAATTCAAAATCACCCTCATCACTGGCTGAACCCAACCAGTCAGAAACCGAACAAAAACCAGCCAGCAAAGTGCCATCAGCCAGAACTGGCGGGTCATCTTCCAGTGTCAGCCCGGCGGGTTTTAAAAATAGAGACTCAAGTGCTTTCAACCAATCCTGTCGAGCCTGTTGCAGTGATTCCAACCCCCGGGCACTGACCATACCCGGTGAAAAACCAAAGCTGCAGTCATCTTTGTCGGAGTTATCTGCCAGGGTTCCATGATGCCCTGCAACCGGTCCAAGCCAACTAAACCACGCTCGCCAGCTTTCGTTTTCGTCATCATCACAAAAAATATAACTGTCATCCTGCTCACCTGCAAAACGATCCTGCCAGTCTTGATACAACCAATAAACACCGGAGGGCCCGTGATAATAATCATTAATGTTTTCTTGAAGAAAGTCAGGCTTAAAGCAATTTGTCTCAGGATTAACCTGCCGCCAGACATCCTTTGCTTTTAATTGAAAACGGATATCAAATTTGCCCAGGTCGTGTAAGGCAATAAAAAAAAGTAGCCAGGCCCGAGTCTGTTGATCTGGCAGGCCACTTTGATGACAAAACTGACGGCGGAGTGACGCAGATGCTTGCCACCAAACCTTCGCAACCGCAGCCACATCCAAACAGTGATAAACCAACAAATGATAACTGGCATTATCACCTTCAGATTGATTACCTGCTTTGCCCCAATAGTTATAGAAAGACATGCCTGCTTCCACTTTCTGACAAGAGTTTCACATTATAGGGGCAGGCTATATGAGTAACATGATAAACATCAACAGTTCATAACCTTTCAACCCCAACTCCCACTGTAGTTTTTGAAAGCAAGTGAACAGGCTGCACGTTTGTTATGGTCAATAGGGCATTGACTTAACAACGAACCCACTGTTTTTTTAGGTTCGGGGTCTGACAAAACAAACATGAGCCTGAAAACCAGACGACAAGCCCAGCCTTTCCTAATACCCCCACCGAATTCGCAGATTAAGAATCTTACCCAATCTACACCTTCTGACTTTTATCATCGTCTACTCTTTAAAGCTGTCGGTCAGTGTAGCAATTTACACGCGCTAATGACTTTAGCTCGCTTCATGATTTTACTTTGGTGTTGTCATTATGTTTCGTCTGGCTTTTTATCATTATTATCAGCTCTTCAAGTTGTTGGCACTGGCTTTTGTCTCTCTGCTCATGCAGGTGAGTGGCTCCTGTGCTGACGAATGTTCGGGTCATAAAGACCCGGGGGCAGCGACTGAATGTAACCCGTCAAGCGCCCCTTCGGTATCAAAAGACAAGGTTGAACCGGAACCTGGGTATTCTTTTGTGGGCAGTGAGTATGTGGGATTCTTTATAAAAGGCTCCGTTCCCCGGGACAAGGCTATTGAGCTGGCCGGTGAGGCTTTTCAATTCGTGTCGTCGGCAGACTCACCGGAACGAGTAAGCTGCGCTATGCTGGTGGTCACCATTAACATTGATAGCGCCTTCAAGATTCCATTGCCTAACTTCTTTCAATTAGTTTACACCGAGGCTATCTGGATGCTGGAACTCAGCAAAGGCTCATATCTGGCAATCAAAGCACATACTGATTCATTGAAAATGAAATATGTTCTCAAATATTTCGACAAATACAATACATCTTATGGCTCAATGACTGTCAAAAAAGTAAATGGGAACGACACTTTTTCTCTGCGTTCAGAGGAGGGTCTTTTATTTTCAGCCACCTTTGGCGAATCAACAGAGAGTGATGATACATCGCTAATAGAGAATTTATGGACAAGAAGCGCTAATGGTGACTATTACAAGATTCCATGGGGGACTGCCAAACCTTCTGAGGCCTATTCCATAAAATGTCAGGTAGACGACAACCTTGACAAAAGTATCTTTGCAGACGTCATCTGGGACAATACTGCACAGCTCTATATGAAACGCAAACATGAATGTTCCATGGCGATTTCCGCTGAATTACCACTATTGTCCGATTAAGCCTGCGCCAAATCGGCTTAAATACCAGGCAGGGGAATACCCTTCCCCGCTCGCGCAGGGCACCCGGTACAGCAGCCTGGTGATATTGGAGCCTTATGGTTCAGTTAATGCTCTACCACTCCCAGCGCACTGCGCTGCATCTCAATACTGGTGGTGCAGAAATCCCCTGAACCATCTCTGGCTGAAAGCCTATTAATTACTCTCACTGCCTTGTGGGAGCGAAAGGTCATATCCAGACCGGCATTACTGTGTTTAACCGGCGCAGGCTCTCCCCGGTAGACTGTGGCTGAGACGGTGATCTTGTTCAGATCTTTCGGATCGACTTCAAACGGGCTCTCGTCCAATACAGTGAAGTTGGCGTACTTCCCGACATCAATGGTGCCAATCTGGTTTTCTAAGCGGGCAGTATAGGCCGCGTTGATAGTGATGGCCTTGAGTGCTTCTTCGACACTGATCCGCTCCAGAGGCCCAAGTGTTCTACTGCCGGATAAGCCTAAGCGGTTAACTGCTGCCCAAGCCAGGCTCAGTGGCTGCGCCGGTGCCATGGGTGCATCAGAGTGTAGGGAAAGTACACCGCCTGCATCAATGAACGATTGGCCACGGGACATGGTTTCCGCCCGCTCTTTCCCGATTCCGTGCACGCTATAAAGCTCACCCAGTATGTGGGTGTAGTAAGGATTAACGCTGAAGTTGGCGCCCTGGTCAACGGCTCGGGTAATATCGTCTTTGCCGGTAAAGCCCAGGTGGTGGTATCCGGTTCGGTGATCTTCTCTGGGCGCTTCATTGTTTAGCGTTTCAACAATATCGATAGCGGTTTCAAACCCGAGGTCACCATTTGCATGGACAATAACCGTGTAATCGTCGTACCAGTAAGGCCTCATGCTGTCTTCGAGTTCTTCCGGTTTTTGGATCCATTCGCCTTTGTGGCCATCGGTATAGCCATCTTTCATATGCATTAACTGGCTATACATTGCCCCGTCAGAAAATAATTTGACGTACTTTGGCAGCCAATTGATTTGGTCAGATTCTTTGTAGGTCCGGGTTTGTTGTTCTGCCATGGCTTTGCCTTTTTCGGCATCATTTTGCGATAGCATGTAGGTGAAATTGCCTGCCGGGATCAACCAGTAGTCCATCGGAAAGGTATCATTGGTCAAGACATCCACCATTTCGTTATACATCTGCGCAGAGAGCAGGACACCCGGGTCAATCACCGTGGTGATACCACCTGAATGGACATAGTCTTTAGTGCGTTTAACCCCTTTGGCAAATCGTCCCGAGTCAAAGAAATACATAAAGAGCTCGTTCATGATCGCTTTCAGACCCGTCTCGTAGGCATGACCTTTATCCCAATTAAGCTGGGATATTTGTTTTTTCTTCCAATCCGTTTCCTTCCAGCCCAGCATCTTAAGGGCAGCATCGTTAAAATAAACCTCGTGAAAGCTACGGTGCCATACAATGATTGGCCGGGTTTCGGAGAGCTTATTCAAGGCCTTTTTGCTCATGTTCTGACCATGAAAATAGTTGTGATATCCCCAGGTAATAAGAGGTTCGTTCTCAGGCAGAGACTGTTCCAGTCGAGCAAGCTGGTCAAAGTAGGCTTTCTCATTTTGGACACCATTCACATACCCCCAGGGGAATGCCCAGTCTGCGGGGGTGATGAAATCCATACTCAGTAACAGACTGCTCATCCAGATATGCATATGAGGCTCGACAAAACCCGGCAGAATCGTTTTATCGATGTATTGTGTATCTACCACCAGATTACTTTCGTTTTTGTAGGCTTCTATCAACGCTTCCTGATGGCCGATATTGATAACCTTCCCGTCCTGAACTGCAATGGCGGTGGGTTTGTCTTTAATGGTCTCTGAGAGGGTAATGATGTCATTGGAGACAAATACAGTGATGGGGCTGGTAACAGACTCATCTGGACCCCCTCCGATTGAGCACCCTGCCAGGATGGATAAGGACACAGTTAATGCGGAAACTTTGAAGATATTTTTCATATTACAAACCGTCAATGAAAAAGGCAGAGCATCCCCGGGTTAACCACTCCACCAAAAGGCAAGATGCAAAAAATAGCAATATTAAACGGCCATGATAAATGCATTATGATGGGCAATTACATTCATTTTTTATGGGCAGCAGGAGAAAGATAAATGTTCTCATACGAGCACTTAGCCGCATTTTGCGCCACGTTTGAAGAAGCCAGCTACAGCAAAGCAGCAAAGAAACTGCACAAAGACAGAACCACCATTCGTGAGCAAGTGAAGGCGTTAGAAGACAGTTTTGCAATCCGTTTGTTTGCCATTGAGGGAAAGAAAGCCGTGGCAACAAACGAAGCTGATGCCCTCTATCGTCAAGCAAAGGTGCTGGTTAAAAACAGTAATCTTCTCTATCGCCGAATGATCGACAGCTACAAACAGGCACTTGAATCTCTGATTGTTTACCATGACAACCTGGTACCCAATAGCTTGATAAGAGTGGTTAATCAATCAGTCAGGGATCAGTTTCCGATGTTGCGCCTGCATTGGTTGCATCGAAACCGGGATGAGACGCTGGACGCGTTAGTGAGCAACCAGCATTGTGTTGCCATTATGCAAAGCCGGCTTAGAAACATGCCTGAGCGTACCTTCAGTTTTATTAATCTGGGTACCAGTGAACACGGTTTTTATTGTCATCCTGAGCACGCACTGGCAAAGCGAGATTGTATTCAAATGGATGAGCTTGAACTGGCCACGCAATACTTAAGCGAAAACCACCATAATAGTAATCCTGAACTTTATTCCATTTCTACCCATGTATGCTTAGTGAGTAATAATGATGTACTACTGACTCTACTGCTTGAAGACGGGTGGGCGATCCTGGAGCACTCTTTAGCTGCGCCTTTGTTGCAAAGTGGTCAGTTGGTGCAACTCAATGTTAATGAACTGGCTAACGCGCTTCGGGTACATTTATCATTTTATTGTCCTCCGGAATTAGAACGTTATCCGGAAGTTGCAGCTGTTAAATCTGCATTACAGGTATTTGCCAAGAGTAATTTCCGCTAGTTGCAAGGTACTCACACTCCAGAGAAATAGCGGAATCAAGAACTCCGGACTGGATAACCATGAACTTTTATGCCTGTTTACTGTCGAATGGCATAGATTTCTTTGGATGTTCTATTGCTATGAGTTACGGATTACCAACAACAACCCATGCCGCCAGTTCAAGTACCACTACGACATCGCAACCATCACGGTATTATTCGTCAGGTTCAAGTACCGATAATGCACCAAAGCGTAAATCTGACTTAAACCCGGAAGCTCGACCGTTTATGCCACGCGCTCAAGGTGTTCAGGAATGTACGAACACACCTCCAGATATCGGGCGCCGACAAGCGACTGAATACCCAACGTTTACTCCCCGGAGGTTTGGCCAAAGAGCAAATAGCTCTCGCCCTGAAGCGACTCAACGAGCGATTAAAGAAAAGATCAGTAGCGGTTTCGATACATTAAAAGGTAAGGACTTCATAAATGCAGAAGCAACATTCCGGGCCATCTTAAACGAAAACCAGGGCAAGCTGACCCTGTTAGAAGAGCAGAACACAACCATAGGGCTTGCAAGATCGCTAAAAGAGCAAACTTATGAAAAAAAGAGAGAAGCCTGCGATCTTCTGGAAAAACTCAGGTTGAAAGGAAAGCTCACCGCGCTCAAGGCTTCAACCATTAAAAACCTTGATCTGACCCTGAGTCAATGTGAAATGGCACTTGGAAGGTACCTTGATGCTGAAGCACGACTTTTGAGACTGAGAAACATAAATCCCGATGCTGATGAGGCGAGCCTCTGTCAGCCTTCTGACAATTTTGACGCTGATATGGCTAATAGCAAGCTGTGGCAGGTTATGGAAAAACACACACTGACTGAAACATTCCTGCTTAACATGCGATCAGTGTTGACTATTAATTTACGGTCGGTCCGATCCGCTTACGCCTTACAAAAACTGCATAAAAACCTCCATACAGTTAATATGACTCTGGCAATATTCTGGCAGGAGAGAGGTAAAAATGAATGGGCTGAAGGTCTGCTGTTGAGCATGATTGGTATAGCCCCCAATGGCAGTGAGGAGTTCCTGCACCGTCCCTGCCATCATGACATTAAACTGGCGCTGGCAAGACTCTGGAACGTGATGGACAAAAATTATCAATCTGAAAGACTGCTGCTGAGCCTGAGTAACAAGCCTCCTTATGCCAGTGAGGAGATTATTTGCACCCCCTCTGATCATCGTAAAATTGATCTGGCTCTGGTGCGGCTTTGGCAGAAGATGGGTAGATATGATCGGGCTGAGAGACTGCTGCTGAATATGAGTGGCAAGCACCTTGGTATGAGTTCGGACATCCTTTGCAGGCCATGTGGGCAACATGTCATTGATCTGGCTCTGCTGCGTCTCTGGCAGGATATGGACAAACATGAACTGTCTGAAAGACTGCTGCTGAACATGAGCCACAAGCATCCCGATGACAGTGAAGACACCCTGTGCAAGCCCTTTGGAAATCATGTTATCGACATCACTCTGGCACGACATTGGGAGCTGGCGGGCAAATATAACCTCACTGAAAGACTGCTGCTCAACATGTGTGGTATAGACCCAAATGCCAGTGAAGACACCCTTTGCACTCCTGGTGAGAATCAGGAAATTGACCTCACCCGTATGCGACTCTGGCAGCTGATGGGCAAATATGAATGGTCTGAGAGACTGATACTGAATATGAGAGGCAAGCCCCCCAATGCCGATGAAGACACCCTTTGCTCGCCTTCCGGGAATCATAGCATTGACGTGTGTCAGGCACGAATCTGGCAAAATATGAACAAATATGAACTGTCTGAGAGGCTGCTGTTGAACATAAGTCACAAGCATCCCAATGCCGATGAAGACAGGCTCTGCACGCCTTCCGGGAATCATGAAGCTGATCTGGCCCTGGTTCGACTCTGGGAGATAACGGGAAAAAATAAATTAGCTGAAAGCCTGCTGCTGAACATGAGAGGTACTCACCTCTATGCCACTGAGGAAGAACGATGCAGCCCCTGTGGAAATCTGGAACTAGACCTGACTATAACGCGACATTGGGAGGAAACAGACAAACTGTACCTGTCTGAAAGACTCTTGCTGAACATGAGTAGCAAGCATCCCGATGACAGTGACGATCGTCTGTGCATGCCTTGCGGGTATCATCATATAGATCTGGCACTGGTACGACTCTGGCAGAGAATCGGCAAATATGAATGGGCAAAAGAACTGATCACACGCTGCTGTGATATATACTCTTCGAGTGAGTGTGAATTAGCACTGTTGAGATTATCTGCCGGGCAAGCAGGATTTTTGGAAATGATCAGCAGGCAACCGGAGAATGCCAATACCCTGCTGACTTGCTCGATCCATTATTTCAGACTGGCATGTGAGCAAATAACAGAGGACGTCCCGGGGTCAGGAAAAGATAACTTAAACAAGGCGCTCGAGCTTGTTGAATCAGCATTGGCAAAGTTCCCCCCAAGTGCAGGCGCTTGTTCGCAAAAAGCGCATTGTCTCAGAATGATGGGTGCCAGCGAGAAAGAATGGAAGGAATGGTTCCAAAAAGCCAACCTCCTTGACCCCAACCGATTACAAAAGAGTAAAACTGATTTTTGGCGAAGCAAAGAATCCGCTGCTCTTCAGAAGTTATGGGATCTCAAAGAGTAAACAGACATTTTTGAACCTTTATGCCTGATGACTCAGGCCAGCCTGCCGGGCAAGAAGGATTTATGGACATGATGAGTCGCTATCCGGAAAGTGCGAACCTTGCAGGCTCTCAATATAGACGAACAACCATGAACTTTAATGAGCGTTTGCTGTCCAAGGAGCACAGTTTTACAAAAATGTAATAGTTCTATGGCATATGGACCAACACCGACGACCGGCACTGCGGTCAGTTCCAGCGCTCCGGCAGCAACACCTGAAGCGAGTAAATCTTCCTTAAACCCGAATGCAGAAACGTTTATTCCACGCTCTGAACAGGTTAAGCAAAGTCCGGACACACCCTTATCTGTCAGATACCCACAAACGACTGCAGGCCAGAACATCACTCCTCAGACGTTTCAAAAACAGAGGATAAAAAATTATTCCAAAGAAACTGCAATGAAGGTTAATAACGCTTACGAAGCACTAAAAAAACAAAATTTCATAAAAGCAGAAGAAATATTCCGGACCCTCTTAAGCGAAAACCAGGGCATACAAAGTCAGTTCGGCTATCAAGACATAATCATAGGGCTTGCAAGGTCGCTAAAAGAGCAAACGGTTAACAAACAGATAGAAGCCTGCAATATTCTGAATCAACTCAGATCAGAAGGACCGCTTAATGCATTTGGGGCTTCGACCATTCATAACCTTGATCTGACCCTGAGCCTTTGTGAAGAGAAAATTGGTTTGCAACTGAACGCGGAAGCACGACTTTTGATGTTGAGAAACAAAAGGCTCAATGATAATGAAAATGCCCTGTGTGCGATTTCTGACAATTTTGACGCAGACATTAACATGGCCCGAATATGGCAATTTTTACACAAATGGTCGCTGTCTGAAAAACTCCTGTTGAGCATAAGAGCAGCGCTGATTAATAGCCTGCTGTTGAATCCATACGATGTAGAAAAATTGCGCAGACACCTCCATCTCGTAAATTTGGCTCTGATTCGACTCTGGCAGCTTATGCAAAAATTCCAACTGTCTGAGGGCCTGCTGCTGGAAATGATGGGCAAACATCCCGATGACAGTGAGGACATTCTCTGCAAGCCCTCCGCCCATGATGACATCAACCTGGCTCTGGTGCGTCTCTGGCAGGATATGGGGAAACATAAACAGTCCGAAAGACTGCTGCTGAAAATGAGCAAAAAGCATCCTGAGGACACTGAGGACATTCTCTGTCGGCCCTCTGGGGATCATGACATTGACCTGACTCTGGCAAGATTATGGATAATTATGGGCAAACATAAGCTGGCTGAAAGACTGCTGCTGAGCACTTGTGGCAAGCACCCCGATGAGAGTTGGGACTACCTCTGCAAGCCCTCCGGGCATCATGTTATTGATCTGGCTCAGGTACGCCTCTGGCAGGAAATGGACAAACATGAACTGTCTGGAAGACTGCTGCTGAACATGTGCCACAAGCATCCTCATGACAGTGCAGACAGCCTGTGTAAGCCCACTGGGCATCCTATTATCGACATCGCTCTGGTGCGACATTGGGAGCTGGAGGGCAAATATCAACTGGCTGAAAGACTGCTGCTTAACCTGTGTGGCACACACCCGGATGCCAGTGAAGACAGCCTTTGCAAACCTTGTGGGAATCAGGAAATTGATCTGGCCCGGATGCGACTCGGGCAGCTAATGGGCAAACATGAACGCTCTGAAAGGCTGCTACTGAATATGATTGGCCTGCACCCCAATGCCGATGAAGACAGCCTGTGCAGGCCTTCAGGGAATCATGACATTGATATGGCCCGGGTGCGAGTCTGGCAAGTTATCGGCAAAGATGAACTGTCCGAGAGGCTGCTGCTGAATATGATTGGCCTGCAGCCCGATGCCGATGAAGACAGCCTGTGCAAACCTTCCGGGAATCATGAGATTGATCTGGCTCGGGTGCGACTCTGGCAAGATAAGAGCAAATATGAACTGTCTGAGAGGCTGCTGCTGAACATGAGTGGTAAGTACTTATGTGCCAGTGAGGAGGAACTCTGCAGGCCCTGTGGAAATCATCTCACTGACCTGTCCCTGGCGCGACTTTGGGAGTTCATGAACAAAGATTACCTGACTGAAAGGCTGTTACTGAACATGAGTGGCAAGCACCCCAATGCCGACGAAAGCAGCCTGTGCAAACCTTGCGGGAATCATCTCATAGACCTGTCTCTGGCGCGACTTTGGGAGTTCATGGATAAAAATTATCTGGCCGAAAAGCTATTGCTGAACATGAGTAGCAAGCGCCCCGATGACAGTGACGATCGTCTGTGCATGCCTTGCGGGAATCATCATATAGATCTGGCACTGGTAAGACTCTGGCAGAGAATCGGCAAATATGAATGGGCAAAAGAACTGATCACACGCTGCTGTGATGTATACCCTTCGAGTGAGTGTGAATTAGCACTGTTGAGATTATCTGCCGGGCAAGCAGGATTTTTGGAAATGATCAGCAGGCACCCGGAGAATGCTAATACCCTGCTGACTTGCTCGATCCATTATTTCAGGCTGGCATGTGAGCAAATAACAGAGGGCGTCCCGGAGTCAGGAAAAGATAACTTAAACAAGGCGCTCGAGCTTGTTGAATCAGCATTGGAAAAGTACTCCCCGAGTGCAGGCGCTTGTTCGCAAAAAGCGCATTGTCTCAGAATGATGGGGGCCAGGGAGAAAGAATGGAAGGAGTGGTTCCAAAAAGCCAACTTCCTTGAACCCAACCGATTGCAGAGGAGTAAAACTGATTTTTGGCGAAGCAAAGAAGCCGCTGCCCTTCAGAAGTTATCGAATCTCAAAGAGTAAACAGACATCCTTGAATCTTTATGCCTGATGACTCAGGCCTATCTGCCGGACAAGAATGATTTATGGGTATGATGAGCCGCTATCCGAAAAGTGCGAATACCTTGCAGGCTCTCAATATAGACGAACAACCATGAACTTTAATGTCCGTTTGCTGTCCAAGGAGCACCGTTTTACAGAGATGTATTGCAATGACATACGGACCAACATCAACCAACAGCGCCACGGTCAGTTCCAGCGCTCCGACATTTACGACACCCCAAGCGAGTAAATCTTCCTTAAACCCGAATGCAGAACCCTTTATTCCACGCTCTGAACAGGTTAAGCAAGGTCCGGAAGCACCCTTATCTGTCAGATACCCACAAACGACTGCAGTCCAGAACATCGCTCCTCATACGTTTCAAAAACAGAGGATAAAAGATTATTCCGATGAAACTGCAATGAAGGTTGGTAAGGCCTACGAAGCACTAAAAAAACAAGATTTCATAAAAGCAGAAGAAATATTCCGGACCCTCTTAAGCGAAAACCAGGGCATACAAAGTCAGTTCGGCTATCAAGACATAATCATAGGGCTTGCAAGGTCGCTAAAAGAGCAAACGGTTAACAAACAGATAGAAGCCTGCAATATTCTGAATCAACTCAGATCAGAAAGACCGATTAATGCATTTGGGGCTTCGACTATTCATAACCTTGATCTTACCCTGAGCCTTTGTGAAGAGAAAATTGGTTTGCAACTGAACGCGGAAGCACGACTTTTGATGTTGAGAAACAAAAGGCTTAATGATAATGAAAATGCCCTGTGTGCGCTTTCTGGCAATTTTGACGCAGATATTGCTATGGCCCGGGTATGGCAACATTTACACAAATACTCGCTGTCTGAAAAACTCCTGCTGAACATGAGAGCAGAGCTGATTAATAGCCTGCTGTTGAATCCATACGATGTACAAAAATTGCACAGACACCTCCATCTCGTTAATTTGGCTCTGGTGTTTCTCTGGCAGGATATGGGTAAACATAAACAGGCCGAAACACTGCTGCTGAAAATGAGCAAAAAGCATCCTGAGGACACTGAGGTCATTCTCTGCCGACCCTCTGGGGATCATGACATTGACCTGGCTCTGGCAAGATTATGGATAATTATTGGCAAACATAAGCTGGCTGAAAGATTGCTGCTGAGCACTTGTGGCAAGCAGCCCGATGAGAGTTGGGACTACCTGTGCAAGCCCTCCGGGCATCATGTTATTGATCTGGCTCTGGTACGCCTCTGGCAGGAAATAGACAAACATGAACTGTCTGGAAGACTGCTGCTGAACCTGTGCCACAAGCATCCTCATGACAGTGAGGACAGCCTGTGCAAGCCCTCTGGGTATCCTATTATCGACATCACTCTGGTGCGACATTGGGAGCTGGAGGGCAAATATCAACTGGCTGAGAGACTGCTGCTTAACCTGTGTGGCACGCACCCGGATGCCAGTGAAGACAGCCTTTGCAAACCTTGTGGGAATCAGGAAATTGATCTGGCCCGGATGCGACTCGGGCAGCTAATGGGCAAACATGAACGGTCTGAAAGGCTGCTACTGAATATGATTGGCCTGCACCCCAATGCCGATGAAGACAGCCTGTGCAGGCCTTCAGGGAATCATGACATTGATATGGCCCGGGTGCGAGTCTGGCAAGTTATCGGCAAAGATGAACTGTCCGAGAGGCTGCTGCTGAATATGATTGGCCTGCAGCCCGATGCCGGTGAAGACACCCTGTGCAAACCTTCCGGGAATCATGACATTGATCTGGCTCGGGTACGACTCTGGCAAAATATGAGCAAATATGAACTGTCTGAGAGGCTGCTGTTGAACATGAGTGGTAAGTACTTATGTGCCAGTGAGGAGGAACTCTGCAGGCCCTGTGGAAATCATCTCACTGACCTCTCCCTGGCACGACTTTGGGAGTTCATGGACAAACATTACCTGACTGAAAGGCTGTTACTGAACATGAGTGGCAAGCCCCCCGATGCCGACGAAGGCAGCCTGTGCAAACCTTGCGGGAATCATCTCATAGACCTGTCTCTGGCGCGACTTTGGGAGTTCATGGATAAAAATTATCTGGCCGAAAGGCTATTGCTGAACATGAGTAGCAAGCACCCCGATGACAGTGACGATCGTCTGTGCATGCCTTGCGGGAATTATCTTATAGATCAGACACTGGTTCGACTCTGGCAGAGAACCGGCAAATATGAATGGGCTAAAGAACTGATCACACGCTGCTGTGATGTATACCCTTCGAGTGAGTGTGAATTAGCACTGTTGAGTTTATCTGCCGGGCAAGCAGGATTTTTGGAAATGATCAGCAGGTATCCGGAGAATGCTAATACCCTGCTGACTTGCTCGATCCATTATTTCAGACTGGCATGTGAGCAAATAACAGAGGGCGTCCCGGGGTCAGGAAAAGATAACTTAAACAAGGCGCTCGGGCTTGTTGAATCAGCATTGGAAAAGTACCCCCCCAGTGCAGGCGCTTATTCGCAAAAAGCGCATTGTCTCAGAATGATGGGTGCCAGCGAGAAAGAATGGAAGCAATGGTTCCAAAAAGCCAACTTCCTTAACTCCAACCGATTGCATAGGAGTAAAACTGATTTTTGGCGAAGCAAAGAATCCTCTGCTCTTCAAAAGTTACGGGATCTCAAAGAGTAAACAGACACCCCTGATATGCCTGATAACTTAAGCCCATCTGCCGGGCAAGAAGGATTTATGGAAATGATGAGCCGCTGTCCGGAAAGTGCGAACCTTGCAGGCTATCAATATAGACGAACAACCATGAACTTTAATGTCCGTTTGCTGTCCAAGGAGCACCGTTTTACAAAAATGTAATAGTTCTATGGCATATGGACCAACACCGACGACCGGCACTGCGGTCAGTTCCAGCGCTCCGGCAGCAACGCCTGAAGCGAATAAATCTTCCTTAAATCCGAATGCAGAACCGTTTATTCCACGCTCTGAACAGGTTAAGCAAAGTCCGGACACACCCTTATCTGTCAGATACCCACAAACGACTGCAGGCCAGAACATTCCTCCTCAGACGTTTCAAAAACAGAGGAGGAAAAATTATTCCAAAGAAACTGCAATGAAGGTTGATAACGCTTACGAAGCACTAAAAAAACAAAATTTCATAAAAGCAGAAGAAATATTCCGGACCCTCTTAAGCGAAAACCAGGGCATAGAAAACCAGTTCGGTTATCGAGACATAATCATAGGGCTTGCAAGGTCGCTAAAAGAGCAAACAGTTAACAAACAGATAGAAGCCTGCAATATTCTGAAACAACTCAGATCAAAAGGACCGCTTAATGCATTTGGGGCTTCAACCATTCATAACCTTGATCTGACCCTGAGCCTTTGTGAAGAGAAAATTGGTTTGCAACTGAACGCAGAAGCACGACTTTTGACGTTGAGACACAAAAGGCTCAATGATAATGAAAATGCCCTGTGTGCGCTTTCTGGCAATTTTGACGCAGATATTACTATGGCCCTGGTATGGCAACATTTACACAAATACTCGCTGTCTGAAAAACTCCTGCTGAACATGAGAGCAGGGCTGATTAATAGCCTGCTGTTGAATCCATATGATGTAAAAAACTTGCGCAGAAAACTCCACACCGTAAATTTGACTCTGGCTCGACTCTGGCAGCATCTGGAAAAATTCCAACTGTCTGAGAGCCTGCTGCTGGATATGATGGGCAAACATCCCGATGACAGTGAGGACATTCTCTGCAAGCCCTCCGCCCATGATGACATCAACCTGGCTCTGGTGCGTCTCTGGCAGGATATGGGTAAACATAAACAGGCCGAAAGACTGCTGCTGAAAATGAGCAAAAAGCATCCTGAGGACACTGAGCACATTCTCTGCAGGCCCACAGGAGATCATAACATTGACCTGGCTCTGGCAAGACTATGGATCATTATGGGCAAACATAAGCTGGCTGAAAGACTGCTGCTGAGCACTTGTGGCAAGCACCCCGATGAGAGTTGTGACTACCTGTGCAAGCCCTCCGGAAATCATATTATTGATCTGGCTCAGGTTCGCCTCTGGCAGGATATGGACAAACATGAACTGTCTGGAAGACTGCTGCTAAACATGAGCCACAAACATCCTCATGACAGTGAAGACAGCCTTTGCAAGCCCTCTGGGCATCCTATTATCGACCTCACTCTGGTGCGACATTGGGAGCTGGCGGGCAAATATCAACTGGCTGAAAGACTGCTCCTTAACCTGTGCGGCACGCACCCGGATGCCAGTGAAGACAGCCTTTGCAAACCTTGTGGGAATCAGGAAATTGACCTGACCCGGATCCGACTCGGGCAGCTAATGGGCAAACATGAACGCTCTGAAAGGCTGCTACTGAACATGATTGGCCTACATCCCAATGCCGATGAAGACAGCCTGTGCAGGCCTTCAGGAAATCATGACATTGATATGGCTCGGGTGCGACTCTGGCTACGTATCGGTAAAAATAAACTGTCCGAGAGGCTACTGCTGAATATGATTGGCATGCAGCACAATGGCGATGAAGACAATGCCGATGAAGACGATGCCGATGAAGACACCCTGTGCAAACCTTCCGGGAATCAAGACATCGACCTGGCTCGGGTGCGACTCTGGCAAAATACGAGCAAATATCAACTGTCTGAGAAGTTGCTGCTGAACATGAGTGGTAAGTACTTTTGTGCCTGTGAGGAAGAACTGTGCAGGCCCTGTGGAAATCATGCCGTTGACCTGTCCCTGGCGAGACACTGGGAGTTAATGGACAAATATTACCTGACTGAAAAGCTGTTACTGAACGTGAGTGGCAAGCATCCCGATGCCGATGAAGGCAGCCTCTGCAAACCTTGCGGTAATCATCTCATTGACCTGGCTCTGGCGCGACTTTGGGAGTCAATGGACAAATATTACCTGACTGAAAGACTGTTACTGAACATGAGTGGCAAGCACCCCAATGCCAGCGAAGACAGCCTGTGCAAACCTTGCGGGAATCATTTCATTGACCTGGCTCTGGCGCGACTTTGGGAGTTAATGGACAAACATTATCTGGCCGAAAGGCTATTGCTGAACATGAGTAACAAGCACCCCGATGACAGTGACGACCATCTGTGCATGCCTTGCGGGAATAATGTTATAGATCTGACACTGGTACGACACTGGCAGAGAATTGGCAAATATGAATGGGCTAAAGAACTGATCACACGCTGCTGTGATTTATACCCTTCGAGTGAGTGTGAATTATCACTGTTGAGCTTATCTGCCGGGCAAGCAGGATTTTTGGCAATGATCAGCAGGTATCCGGAGAGTGCTAATACCCTGCTGACTTGCTCGATCCATTATTTCAGACTGGCATGTGAGCAAATAGCAGAGGACGTCCCGGGGTCAGGAAAAGATAACTTAAACAAGGCGCTAGAGCTTGTTGAATCAGCATTAGAAAAGTACCCCCCGAGTGCAGGCGCTTTTTCGCAAAAAGCGCATTGTCTCAGAATGATGGGTGCCAGCGAGAAAGAATGGAAGCAATGGTTCCAAAAAACCAACTTCCTTGACCCCAACCGATTGCAGAGGAGTAAAACTGATTTTTGGCGAAACAGGGAAGCCGCTGCCCTTCAGAAGTTATCAATCTCAAAGAATAAAAAAACTTCTTTGAACCTTTATGACTGATGACTGTCCAACAGCATAGATTTTCAAGGAATCTACATCATTATGAGTTACGGGCCAACACCTTCAACCAGCGCTCCAGCCAGTTCGGGCACTGAGACATCGCAATCGCCTCAATATTGTGCACCAGTTTCCTATGCCGATGCGGCAAAAAAGCCTCCATCTACCTCAAATCGGCAAGCTAAACCTCTCAATCCACCGACTCAACTTCCAGATGGTGTTCGTCAACATTCGAACAGACCCTCAAGGCAAGCAACTGCATACCAGAGTTCTACTCCCCGGACCTTTCAGGCGAAGACCTGCCCTCCTGAGGCGCTTAAAAAAGCGATCGATAGCGCTTTCGCGATGCTCAACAATCAAAATTTCACAGCTGCAGAAAAAGCATTCCGGACCCTCTTAAACGGCAAACATGGCATACCGAACCGGTTCGACAAGCAGGAAGCAACCATAGGGCTTGCAAGATCTCTAAATGAGCAAACCCGCGAAAAACAGATAGAAGCCTGCTCTATTCTGGAAGAACTCAGGTTAGATGGAAAACTTAACAGGTTCGGAGCTTCGACCATTAGTCACCTTGATCTGTGCCTGAGCCTCTGTGAAGAAGCACTTGGAAGATACCTTGATGCCGAAACCCGACTGTTGAGACTGAGAAAAAAAATGCGCGATGCCAATGAGAGAGTCCTGTGCGAACCTTCTCACTATTATGCCGCAGATATTAGTAATGCACGACTGTGGCAGCTTATGGGCAAATACACTCTGGCTGAAACATTGTTACTGAACTTAAAGACAGAACTGACTAAAAACCTGCAGTCAAAACCCTATTCTCCTGCTATATCAAAACTGCGTAAATACCTCGATACCGTCAACATGACCCTGATGCGACTCTGGCAGTTGATGGACAAACATCAAAAGGCTGAACTTCTGATGCTCGACATCATTGGCAAGCACCCCGATGACAATGAGGACGTCCTCTGCAGGCGATCTGATCATAAAGACGTTGATCTGGCTCTGACGTTTATCTGGCGGGGGTTGGGCAAGCGTGGGCGCGCTGAGAGGCTGCTGCTGAACATGAGTCGCAAGCATCCCGATGACAGTGAGGAGATTCTGTGTCGCCCCACTGGCCATCGTGCCATTGACATGGCTCTGGTGCGAACCTGGGAAGAAATGGACAAACTTGAGCTGGCTGAAAAGCTACTGCTGAACATGAGTGGAAAGCGCCCCGGTGACAGCGAGGAAGAACTGTGCAAGCCCTGTGGGCATCATGACATTGATCTCTCTCTGGCACTAGTCTGGCAGAGGAAATACAAATATATACGAACTGAAAAGCTACTGCTGAACATGAGTGGAAAGCACCCCGGTGACGGCGAGGAAGCACTGTGCAAGCTCTCTGAGAATCGCGAAATTAACCTGGCTCTGGTTCGATTTTGGGAACTGAAGGGCAAATATGAACTGGCTGAAAAGCTGCTGTTGAACATGAGTCGCAAGCATCCCGGCGCCAGTGATGAGATCCTGTGCAAGCCCTGCTGGCAGCTGGAAATTGATCTGACACTGGTGCGACACTGGGGGATCTCGGGCAAATATCACCTCTCTGAAAGACTGCTGCTTAACATGAGTGGCAAGGACCCCCATGACAGTGAGGAGATCCTTTGCAAGCCTTGTGGAAATCATGATATTGATCTGGCGCTGGCGATGCTCTGGGAGATGATGGATAAACCTGAACAGACTGAAAGACTGTTGCTGAACATGGGTGGTAAGCAGCCCGGTGACGACGAAGACAGCCTGTGCAAGCCCTCTGGCAATCATGAGATTGACCTGACTCTGGCACGCTGCTGGGAGAATACAGGCAAATTTGGACGGGCTAAAAGACTGCTTGAGCGTGGCTGTGAATTCTATCATTCGATTGAATTTGAACTCTCACTATTAAAGTTACCTACCGGGCAAGAAGGATTTATGGAAATGATCAGTCGCTATCCGGAAAGTGCCAATACTTTGCTGGCTAACTCGGTCCATTATTTCAGCCTGGCTTGTGAGCAGATCATTCAGGATGACCCGGAGTCAGGACAAGATAACCTTCATAAGGCTCTGGAATTTGTGGAATCGGCACTGAAAAAATACCCACCGAGTGCGGGAGCTTTTTCCCAAAAAGCGCACTGTCTCAGAATGCTGGGGAAAAGTGAGCAAGAATGGAGGGAATGGTTTGATAGAGCGAGAGCCTTTGACTTCAGACGGGCACAGAGGGCTAAAACTCATTTTTGGCGAAACAGGGAGGCCGCTGCCCTTCAGAAGTTATCGAATCTCAAAGAATAAAAAAACATCCTTGAACCTTTATGACTGATGACTGTCCAATAAGTACCTAACCAGTTGGTTTCGCATATTCTGGACGGCGGCTTTTTCCATCCTTCTGCGTTCCAACTCTGGTTGCGTAGCTATGGCTACGCGCCCGTCGTTGCGCCTTGAAGGATGAAAAAATCCACTCGCCAGAATATGCGAAACCAACTGGCCAGGTACTTAAGCATAGATTTTCAGGGAATCCACATCATTATGAGTTACGGGCCAACACCTATAGCCAGCGTTCCAGCCAGTTCGAGCACTACGACGTCGCAATCGTCCCAGTATTGTGCGCCAGTTTCCTATGCCGATGCGGCAAAAAAACGTCCTTCTAATTCAAGTCGGGAAGTTAAACCTCTCAATCCACCAACTCAACTTCCAGAAGGTGTTCGTCAACATTCGACCAATCCCTCAGATATTTCAGGTCGGCAGGCATCTGCCTGCCAGCCTGCCAAGACATCTCAGCCATCACGCTATTGTGCGTCAGGTTCCTATGCCGATGCGTTAAAAGGGCGTAGATCTACCTTAAATCCGAACACTGAAACGTTTATTCCACATTCGCAACTTCCCCATGGTGGTCATCAACATTCGAACAGACCCTCAAGGCCAGCAACTGCATACCAGAGTTCTACTCCCCGGACGTTTCAGACATGCCCTCCTGAAGCTCTTAAAAAAGCGATCAATAGCGCTTTCGCAATGCTCAACAATCAAAATTTCACAGATGCAGAAAAAGCATTCCGGACCATCTTAAACGGCAAACATGGCATACCGAATCAGTTCGACAAGCAGGAAGCAACCATCGGGCTTGCAAGATCTCTAAAAGAGCAAACCCACGAAAAACAGATGGAAGCCTGCTCTATTCTGGAAGAACTCAGGTTAGATGGAAAACTTACAAGGTTCGGAGCTTCGACCATTAATAACCTTGATCTGTGCCTGAGCCTCTGTGAAGAAGCACTTGGAAGACACCTTGATGCCGAAACTCGACTGTTGAGACTGAGAAGAAAAAGGCGCGATGCCGATGAGAGAGCCCTGTGCGAACCCTCTAGCTATTATGTCGCAGATATTAGTAATGCCCGACTGTGGCAGCTTATGGGCAAATACACTCAGGCTGAAACACTGTTCCTGAACATAAAAAAAGAACTGATCAAAAACCTGCAGTCGAAACCCTATTCTCCTGCTACATCAAAACTTCGTAAACACCTCGATACCGTCAACATGGCCCTGATGCGACTCTGGCAGTTGATGGACAAACATCAAAAGGCTGAACTTCTGATGCTCGGCATCATTGGCAAGCGCCCCGATGACGATGAGGACATACTCTGCAGGCCATCTGATCATAAAGACGTTGATCTGGCTCTGACGTTTATCTGGCGGGCGTTGGGCAAGCGTGAGCGGGCTGAGAGGCTGCTGCTGAACATGAGTCGCAAGCATCCCGATGACAGTGAGGAGATTCTGTGTAGCCCCACTGGCCATCGTGCCATTGACATGGCTCTGGTGCGAACCTGGGATGAAATGGACAAACTTGAGCTGGCTGAAAAGCTACTGCTGAGCATGAGTGGAAAGCGCCCCGGTGACAGCGAGGAAGAACTGTGCAAGCTCTGTGGGCATCATGACATTGATCTCTCTCTGGCACTGGTCTGGGAGAGGAAATTCAAATATATACGAACTGAAAAGCTACTGCTGAACATGAGTGGAAAGCGCTCCGGTGACAGCGAGGAAGCACTGTGCAAGCTCAGTGGGAATCGTGAAATTGACCTGGCTCTGGTTCGATTTTGGGAGCTGACGGGCAAATATGAACTGGCTGAAAAGCTGCTGCTGAACATGAGTCGCAAGCATCCCGGCGCCACTGAAGAGATTCTGTGCAAGCCCTGCTGGCAGCTGGAAATAGATCTGACACTGGTGCAATACTGGGAGGTCTCGGGCAAATATCGCCTCTCTGAAAGACTGCTGCTTAACATGAGTGGCAAGGACCCCGATGATAGTGAGGAGATCCTTTGCAAGCCTTGTGGAAATCATGATATTGATCTGGCTCTGGTGATGCTCTGGGAGATGATGGATAAACCTGAACAGACTGAAAGACTGCTGCTGAATATGAGTGGTAAGCACCCCGGTGACGACGAAGACAGCCTGTGCAAGCCCTCTGGCAATCATGAGATTGACCTGACTCTGGCACGCTGCTGGGAGAATGCAGGCAAATTTGGACGGGCTAAAAGACTGCTTGAGCGTGGCTGTGAATTCTATCATTCGATTGAATTTGAACTCACACTATTAAAGTTACCTACCGGGCAAGAAGGATTTATGGAAATGATTAGCCACTATCCGGAAAGTACCAATACCTTACTGGCTAACTCGGTCCATTATTTCAACCTGGCTTGTAAGCAGATCATTCAGGATGACCCGGAGTCAGGACAAGATAACCTTCATAAGGCTCTGGAATTTGTGGAATCAGCACTGAAGAAATACCCTCCGAGTGCGGGAGCTTTTTCCCAAAAAGCGCACTGTCTCAGAATGCTGGGGAAAAATGAGCACGAATGGAAGGAATGGTTTGATAGAGCAAGAGCCTTTGACTCCAGCCGGACACACAGGGCTAAAACTCATTTTTGGCGAAACAGGGAGGCCGCTGCCCTTCAGAAGTTATCGAACTCCAAAGAATAAAAAAACTTCCTTGAACCTTTATGACTGATGACTGTCCAACATGTCAGCAGCATAGATTTTCAGGGAATCTACATCATTATGAGTTACGGGCCAACACCTTCAGCCAGCGCTCCAGCCAGTTCGAGCACTTCAACATCGCAATCGTCTCCATATTGTGCATCAGGTTCCTATGCCGATGCGGTAAAAAGACGTCTATCCACCTCAAATCGGGAAATAAAATCTCTTACTCAAGCGGTTCAACTTCCACAAGCTGTTCATCAACGTTCCACCTGTCCCTCAGATATTTCGGGTCGGCAGGCATCTGCCTGCCAGCCTGCTACGACATTGCAACCGTCAGGGTATTCTGCGTCAGGTTCAGATACCGGTGCATCAAAAGGGCGTAAATTTACCTTAAATCCAAACGCTGAAACGTTTATTCCACGTTCGCAACGTCCTCATGGTGGTCATCAACATTTGAACAGTCCCTCAAATACTCCAGACTGGCCAGCAACTGCATACCAGAGTTCTACTCCCCGGACCTTTCACCCAGAGGCGAAGACCTGCCATCCTGAAACTCTTAAAAAAGAGATCAAAAGCGCTTTAGCAATGCTCGACAATCATAATTTCACAGGTGCAGAAAAAGCATTCCGGGCCATCTTACACAGCAAGCATGGCATACCGAATCCGTTCGACAAGCAGACAGTAACCATAGGGCTTGCCAGATCGCTAAAAGAGCAAACCCGCGAAAAACAGATGGAAGCCTGCTCTATTCTGGAAGAACTCAGGTTAGATGGAACACTCGACAGGTTCGGAGCTTCGAGCATTGGTAACCTTGATCTGAACCTGAGCCTTTGCGAAGAGGCACTTGGAAGATACTTTGATGCCGAAACCCGACTGTTAAGACTGAGAAGAAAAAGACGCGATGCCGATGAGAGAGCCCTGTGCGAACCCTCTCGCTATTATACCGCAGATATAACTCATGCCCGACTGTGGCAGTCTACGGGCAAATACACTCTGTCTGAAACATTGTTACTGAACATAAAAACAGAACTGATTAAAAACCTGCAGTCAAAAGCCCACTCTACCGCTACATCAAAACTGCGTAATCACCTCAATACCGTCAATACGGCCCTGATGCGACTCTGGCAGTTGATTGGCAAACATCAAAAGGCTGAACTTCTGATGCTCGAAATCACTGGCAAGCGCCCCGATGACGATGAAGACATACTCTGCAGGCCATCTGATCATAAAAACATCGATCTGGCTCTGACGTTTATCTGGCGGGCGTTGGGCAAGCGAGAGCGGGCTGAGAGGCTGCTGCTGAACATGAGTCGCAAGCATCCCGATGACAGTGAGGAGATTCTCTGTAGACCCACTGGCGATCGTGCCATTGACATGGCTCTGGCGCGAACCTGGGAAGAAGAAATGGACAAACTTGAGCTGGCTGAAAAGCTATTGCTGAACATGAGCGGAAAGCGCCCCGGTGACAGCGAGGAAGAACTGTGCAAGCTCTGTGGGCATCATGACATTGATCTCTCTCTGGCGGTATTCTGGCAGAGGATGTACAAATATATGCGAACTGAAAAGCTACTGCTGAACATGAGTGGAAAGCGCCCCGGTGACAGCGAGGAAGCACTGTGCAAGCCCTGTGGGAATAGTGAAATTGACCTGGCTCTGGTGCGATTTTGGGAGCTGACGGGAAAATATAAACTGGCTGAAAAGCTGCTGCTGAACGTGAGTCACAAGCATCCCGGCGCCAGTGAAGAGATCCTGTGCAAGCCCTGCTGGCAGCAGGAAATTGATCTGACCCTGGTGCGATACTGGGAGGTCCTGGGCAAATATCACCTCTCTGAAAGACTGCTGCTTAACATGAGTGGCAAGGACCCTGATGGCAGTGAGGAGATCCTTTGCAAGCCTTGTGGAAACCATGATTTTGATCTGGCTCTGGCGGTGCTCTGGGAGAATATGGATAAACCTGAACGGACTGAAAGACTGCTGCTGAACATAAGTGGTAAGCACCCCGATGACGACGAAGACAGCCTTTGCAAGCCCTCTGGCAATCATGACATTGACCTGATTCTGGCACGCTGCTGGGAGATTACAGGCAAACATGAACGGGCTATAAATCTGGTTGAGCGTGGCTGTGAATTCTATCATTCGAGTGAATTTGAACTCACACTGTTAAAGTTTTCTACCGGGCAAGAAGAATTTATGGAAATGATTAGCCACTATCCGGAAAGTGCCAATACCTTGCTGGCTAACTCGATCCATTATTTCAGCCTGGCTTGTCAGCAGATCATTCAGGACACCCCGGAGTCAGGGCAAGATAACCTTCATAAGGCTCTGGAATTTGTGGAATCAGCACTGAAGAAATACCCACCAAGTGCGGGAGCTTATTCGCAAAAAGCGCACTGTCTCAGAATGCTGGGGAAAAATGAGCAAAAATGGAAGGAATGGTTTGCTAGAGCGAGAGCCTTTGACTCCAGCCGGACATACAGGTCTAAAACTCATTTTTGGCGAAACAGGGAAGCCGCAGCCCTTCAGAAGTTGTCGAATTCCAAAGAATAAAAAAACCTCCTTGAACCTTTATGCCTGATGACTGTCCAACATTTCCAACAGCATAGATTTTCAGAGAATCTCCATCATTATGAGTTACGGGCCAACACCTACAACCAGTGCTCCAGTGAGTTCGAGCATCAGGACATCGCAATCGTCTCAATATTGTGCGCCGGGTTCCTATGCCGATGCGGCAAAAAAGTCTCTAACTACCTCAGGCCGGGAAACTAAATCTCTTACTCAACCGGCTCAACTTCCACAAGTTGTTCATCACCGTTCCACCAATCCCTCAGATATTTCGGGTCGGCAGGCATCTGCCTGCCAGCCTGCTACGACACTACAACCGTCAGGGTATTGTGCGTCAGGTTCAGATACCGGTGCATCAAAAGGGCATAAATTTACCTTAAATCCAAACGCTGAAACGTTTATTCCACGTTCGCAACTTCATCATGGTCATCAGCATTCGAATAGACCCTCAAATACTCCAGACTGGCCAGCAACTGCATACCAGAGTTCTACTCCCCGGACGTTTAACCCGGAGGCGGAGACCTGCCCTCCTGGAGCGGTTAAAAAAGAGATCAAAAGCACTTTCGCAATCCTCAAAAATCAAAATTTCATAGATGCAGAAAAAGCATTCCGGACCATCTTAAACGGCAAGTATGGTATACCGAATCGGTTCGAGAAGCAGGAAGCAACCATAGGGCTTGCAAGATCTCTAAAAGAGCAAACCTGCGAAAAACAGATGGAAGCCTGCTCTATTCTGGAAGAACTCAGGTTAGATGGAACACTCAACAGGTTCGGGGCTTCGACCATTAACAACCTTGATCTGACCCTGAGCCTTTGTGAAGAAGCACTTGGAAGACACCTTGATGCCGAAACCCGGCTGTTGAGACTGAGAAGAAAATGGCGCGATGCCGATAAGAAAGCCCTGTGCAAACCTTCCCGCTATTATGACGCAGATATTACTCATGCACGACTGTGGCAGTCTATGGGCAAATACACTCTGGCTGAAACACTGTTACAGAACATAAAAACAGAACTGATTAAAAACCTGCAGTCAAAACCCTACTCTCCTGCTATAGCACAACTGCCTAAATACCTCGATACCGTCAATATAGCCCTGGGGCGACTCTGGCAGTTGCTGGACAAACATCAAAAGGCAGAACTTCTGATGCTCGACATCATTGGCAAGCGCCCCGATGACGATGAGGACATACTCTGCAGGCAATCTGATCATAAAGACGTTGATCTGGCTCTGACGGTTATCTGGCGGGCGTTGGGCAAGCATGAACGGGCTGAGAGGCTGCTGCTGATCATGAGTCGCAAGCATCCCGATGACAGTGAGGAGATTCTGTGTAGCCCCACTGGCCATCGTGCCATTGACATGACTCTGGTGCGAACCTGGGATGAAATGGACAAATTTGAGCTGGCTGAAAAGCTACTGCTGAACATGAGTGGAAAGCGCCCCGGAGACAGCGAGGAAGAACTGTGCAAGCCCTGTGGGCATCATGACACTGATCTCACTCTGGCACTACTCTGGCAGAAGAAATACAACTATATACGAACTGAAAAGCTACTGCTTAACATGAGTGGAAAGCGCCCCGGTGACAGCGAGGAAGCACTGTGCAAGCTCTGTGGGAATCGTGAAATTGACCTGGCTCTGGTGCGATTTTGGGGGCTGGTGGGCAAATATAAACTGGCCGAAAAGCTGCTGCTGAACATGAGTCGCAAGCATCCCGGCGCCAGTGAAGAGATCCTGTGCAAACCCTGCTGGCAGCAGGAAATTGATCTGACACTGGTGCGATACTGGGAGGCCTTGGGCAAATATCACCTCTCTGAAAGACTGCTGCTTAACATGAGTGGCAAGGACCCCGATGACAGTGAGGAGAGCCTTTGCAAGCCTTGTGGAAACAATGATTTTGATCTGGCTCTGGCGATGCTCTGGGAGATGATGGAAAAACCTGAACGGACTGAAAGACTGCTGCTGAACCTGAGTGGTAAGCACCCCGATGACGACGAAGACAGCCTTTGCAAGCCCTCTGGCAATCATGACATTGACCTGACTCTGGCACGCTGCTGGGAGATTACAGGCAAACTAGGACGGGCTAAAAGACTGGTTGAGCGTGGCTGTGAATTCTATCATTCGAATGAATTTGAACTCACACTGTTAAAATTATCTGTCGGGCAAGAAGGATTTATGGAAATGATTAGCCGCTATCCGGAAAGTGCCAATACCTTGCTGGCTAACTCGATCCATTATTTCAGCCTGGCTTGTGAGCAGATCATTCAGGATAACCCTGAGTCAGGACAAGATAACCTTCATAAGGCTCTGGAATTTGTGGAATCAGCACTGACAAAGTACCCACCGAGTGCGGGAGTTTATTCCCAAAAAGCGCACTGTCTCAGAATGCTGGGAAAAAGTGAGCAAGAATGGAGGGAATGGTTTGATAGAGCGGAAGCCTTTGACTCCAGCCGGACATACAGGGCGAAAACTCATTTTTGGCGAAACAGGGAGGCCGCTGCCCTGCAGAAGTTATCGAATCTCAAAGAATAAAAAAACTTCCTTGAACCTTTATGACTGATGACTGTCCAATAACTACCTAACCAGTTGGTTTCGCATATTCTGGACGGCGGCTTTTTCCATCCTTCTGCGTTCCAACTCTGGTTGCGTAGCTATGGCTACGCGCCCGTCGTTGCGCCTTGAAGAATGAAAAAATCCACTCGCCAGAATATGCGAAACCAACTGGCCAGGTACTGAGCATAGATTTTCAGGGAATCTACATCATTATGAGTTACGGGCCAACACCTACAACCAGCGCTCCAGCCAGTTCGAGCACTGCGACATCGCAATCGTCTCAATATTGTGTGTCTGGCTCCTATGCCGATGCGGTTAGAAAACGTCTATCTACCTCTAATCGGGAAACTAAATCTCTTACTCAACCTGCTCAACTTCCACGAGGTGTTCGTCAACATTCGACCAATCCCTCAAATATTTCGGGTCGGCAGGCATCTGTCTGCCAGCCTGCTAAGACATCTCGGCCGTCACAGTATTGTGCGTCAGGTTCAGATACCGGTGCATCAAAAGGGCGTAGATCTACCTTAAATCCGAAAGCTGAAAGGTTTATTCCACGTTCGCAACGTCCTCATGGTGGTCATCAACATTCGAACAGTCCCTCAAATATTCCAGACTGGCCAGCAACTGCATACCAAAGCGCTACTCCCCTGAAGTTTCACCCAGAGGCGAGGGCCTGCCCTCCTGAAATTCTTAAAAAAAAGATCAAAAGCGCTTTCGCAATGCTCAACAATCAAAATTTCACAGATGCAGAAAAAGCATTCCGGGCCCTCTTAAACGGCAAGCATGGCATACCGAATCGGTGCGAAAAGCAGGAAGCAACCATAGGGCTTGCAAGATCTCTAAAAGAGCAAACCTGCGAAAAACAGATGGAAGCCTGCTCTATTCTGGAAGAACTCAGGTTAGATGAAAAACTTACCAGGTTCGGGGCTTCGACCATTAATAACCTTGATCTGACCCTGAGCCTTTGTGAAGAAGCACTTGGAAGACACCTTGATGCCGAAACTCGACTGTTGAGACTGAGAAGAAAATGGCGCGATGCCGACATGAGAGCCCTGTGTGAACCTTCTCGCTATTATGCCGCAGATATTAGTAATGCCCGACTGTGGCAGTCTATGGGCAAATACACTCTGGCTGAAACACTATTACTGAACATAAAAACAGAACTGATTAAAAACCTGCAGTCAAAACCTTACTCTCCTGCTACAGCACAACTGCCTAAATACCTCCATACCGTCAATATGGCCCTGGGGCGACTCTGGCAGTTGCTGGACAAACATCAAAAGGCAGAGCTCCTGATGCTCGACATCATTGGCAAGCGCCCCGATGACGATGAGGACATACTCTGCAGGCAATCTGATCATAGAGACGTTGATCTGACTCTGACGTTTATCTGGCGGGCGTTGGGCAAGCAAGAGCGGGCTGAGAGGCTGCTGCTGAACATGAGTCGCAAGCATCCCGATGACAGTGAGGAGATTCTGTGTAGCCCCACTGGCCATCGTGCCATTGACATGACTCTGGTGCGAACCTGGGATGAAATGGACAAATTTGAGCTGGCTGAAAAGCTACTGCTGAACATGAGTGGAAAGCGCCCGGGTGACAGCGAGGAAGAACTTTGCAAGCTCTGTGGGCATCATGACACTGATCTCACTCTGGCACTACTCTGGCAGAGGAAATGCAACTATATACGAACTGAAAAGCTACTGCTGAACATGAGTGGAAAGCGCCCCGGCGACAGCGAGGAAGCACTGTGCAAGCCCTGTGGGAATCGTGAAATTGACATGGCTCTGATGCGATATTGGGAGCTGACGGGCAAATATAAACTGGCTGAAAAGCTGCTGCTGAACATGATTCGCAAGCATCCCGGCGCCAGTGAAGAGATCCTGTGCAAGCCCTGCTGGCAGCTGGAAATTGATCTGACACTGGTACGACACTGGCAGGTCTCGGGCAAATATCACCTCTCTGAAAGACTGCTACTTAACATGAGTGGCAAGGACCCTGATGGCAGTGAGGAGAGCCTTTGCAAGCCTTGTGGAAATTATGATATTGATCTGGGTCTGGCGACGCTCTGGGTGATGATGGATAAACCTGAACGGGCTGAAAGACTGCTGCTGAACATAAGTGGTAGGCACCCCGGTGACGACGAAGACAGCCTGTGCAAGCCCTTTGGCAATCATGACATTGACCTGACTCTGGCACGCTGCTGGGAGATTACAGGCAAACTTGGACGGGCTAAAAGACTGGTTGAGCGTGGCTGTGAATTCTATCATTCGAATGAATTTGAACTCACACTGTTAAAATTATCTGTCGGGCAAGAAGGATTTATGGAAATGATTAGCCGCTATCCGGAAAGTGCCAATACCTTGCTGGCTAACTCGATCCATTATTTCAGCCTGGCTTGTGAGCAGATCATTCAGGATAACCCTGAGTCAGGACAAGATAACCTTCATAAGGCTCTGGAATTTGTGGAATCAGCACTGACAAAGTACCCACCGAGTGCGGGAGTTTATTCCCAAAAAGCGCACTGTCTCAGAATGCTGGGAAAAAGTGAGCAAGAATGGAGGGAATGGTTTGATAGAGCGGAAGCCTTTGACTCCAGCCGGACATACAGGGCGAAAACTCATTTTTGGCGAAACAGGGAGGCCGCTGCCCTTCAGAAGCTATCGAATCTCAAAGAATAAAAAATATCCTTGAACCTTTATGACT
Source organism: Endozoicomonas sp. ALD068 (assembly GCF_049310145.1). NCBI lineage: Bacteria > Pseudomonadati > Pseudomonadota > Gammaproteobacteria > Oceanospirillales > Endozoicomonadaceae > Endozoicomonas > Endozoicomonas sp. ALD068. The sequence continues at coordinate 767,765 of NZ_JBLYNU010000004.1, read as the reverse complement.
GATGACTGTCGAATAAGTACCTAGTGCAGCCAAGCCTTGATATCCATACAGGCCACTCGTTCCGATACTCTGAGGTCGTCATTCCCGCGAAGGCGGGAATCCAGCGCCAACAGCGGGTCTCTGCCTTCTCGCGGATGAAAAGGCCAGGGGGACACCGGGCAGTATGGTTCTGGTGATGAGTCTGTGTGGATTCCCGCCTTCGCGGGAATGACGGGAGTGAGGCCGGAAATGACGGGAGGGGAACGGGTTTTGCGACACCCTCTGTTGCGTGGGAACGAGGGGTGTATGGATATCAGAGCTTAGCTGCACTAGGTACTTAGCATAGATTTTCAGGGAATCTACATCATTATGAGTTACGGGCCAACACCTACAACCAGCGCTCCAGCCAGTTCGAGCTGTACGACATCGCAATCGTCTCCATATTGCGCGTCAGGTTCCTATGCCGATGCGGCAAGAAACCGTCAATCCACCACAAATCGGGAAATAAAATCTCTAACTCAATCGGCTCAACTTCCACAAGTTGTTCATCAACGTTCCACCAGTCCCTCAGATATTTCAGGTCGGCAGGCATCTGCCTGCCAGCCTGCTACGACATCTCAGCCGTCAGGGTACTGTGCGTCAGGCTCAGATACCGGTGCATCAAAAGGGCGTAGATCTACCTTAAATCCGAACGCTAAAACGTTTATTCCACGTTCACAACTTCCTCATGGTGGTCATCAAGATTCGAACAGACCCTCAAGGCCAGCAACTGCAGACCAGAGTTCTACTCTCCGGACCTTTCACCCAGAGGCGAAGACCTGCCCTCCTGAAGTTTTTAAAAAAGAGATCAAAAGCGCTTACGCAATGCTCAACAATCAAAATTTCATAGATGCAGAAAAAGCATTCCGGACCCTCTTAAACGGCAAGCATGGCATACCGAGTCGCTTCGACAAGCAGGAAGCAACCATAGGGCTTGCAAGATCTCTAAGAGAGCAAACCCACGAAAAACAGCTGGAAGCCTGCTCTATTTTGGAAGAGCTCAGGTTAGATGAAAAACTTACCAGGTTAGGAGCCTCGACCATTAGTAACCTTGATCTGTGCCTGAGCCTCTGTGAAGAAGCACTTGGAAGACACCTTGATGCCGAAACCCGACTGTTGAGACTGAGAAAAAAAATGCGCAATGCCAATGAGAGAGCCCTGTGCGAACCTTCTCACTATTATGCCGCAGATATCAGTAATGCACGACTTTGGCAGCTTATGGGCAAATACACTCTGGCTGAAACATTGTTACTGAACTTAAAGACAGAACTGATTAAAAACCTGCAGTCAAAACCCTATTCTCCTGCGACATCAAAACTGCGTAGACACCTCGATACCGTCAACATGGCCCTGATGCGACTCTGGCAGTTGATGGGCAAACATCAAAAGGCTGAACTTCTGATGCTCGACCTCATTGGCAAGCGCCCCGATGACGATGAGGACATACTCTGCAGGCAATCTGATCATAAAGACGTTGATCTGGCTCTGACGTTTATCTGGCGGGCGTTGGGCAAGCATAAGCGGGCTGAGAGACTGCTGCTGAACATGAGTCGCAAGCATCCCGATGACAGTGAAGAGATTCTGTGTCGCCCCACTGGCCATCGTGCCATTGACATGGCTCTGATGCGCACCTGGGATGAAATGAACAAACTTGAGCTGGCTGAAAAGCTACTGCTGAACATGAGTGGAAAGCGCCCCGGTGACAGCGAGGAAGAACTTTGCAAGCCCTGTGGGCATCATGACATTGATCTCTCTCTGGCACTAATCTGGCAGAGGAAATACAAATATATACGAACTGAAAAGCTACTGCTGAGCATGAGTGGAAAGCGCCCCGGTGACAGCGAGGAAGAACTGTGCAAGCCCTGCGGGCATCATGACATTGATCTCTCTCTGGCACTACTCTGGCAAAGGATATACAAATATATACGAACTGAAAAGCTACTGCTGAACATGAGTGGAAAGCGCCCCGGTGACAGCGAGGAAGAATTGTGCAAGCTCTGTGGGAATCGTGAAAGTGACCTGGCTCTGGTTCGATTTTGGGAGCTGACGGGCAGATATACACTGGCTGAAAAGCTGCTGCTGAACATGAGTCGCAAGCATCCCGACGCCAGTGAAGAGATTCTGTGCAAACCCTGCTGGCAGCATGACATTGATCTGGCTCTGGTGCGATGCTGGCAGCTTACAGGCAAATATAAACTTTCTGAAAGACTGCTGTTGAATATGATTGGCTGGCAACCCAATGACAGTGAGGAGATCCCGGGCAAGTCCGGTGGTCATGATGTTCTTTACCTGGCTCTCGCACGGCTCTGGGAGATGATGGATAAACCTGAACGGACTGAAAGACTGCTGCTGAACATAAGTGGTAAGCACCCCGGTGACGACGAAGACAGCCTGTGCAAGCCCTCTGGCAATCACGACATTGACCTGACTCTGGCACGCTGCTGGGAGAATACCGGCAAACTTGGACGGGCTGAAAGGCTGCTTAAGCGTGGCTGTGAATTTTATCATTCGAATGAATTTGAACTCACACTATTAAAGTTATTAACCGGGCAAGAAGGATTTATGGAAATGGTTAGCTACTATCCGGAAAGTGCCAATACCTTGGTGGCTAAATCGATCCATTATTTCAGTCTGGCTTGTGAGCAGATCATTCAGGATAACCCTGAGTCAGGACAAGATAACCTTCATAAGGCTCTGGGATTTGTGGAATCGGCACTGAAAAAGTACCCACCGATTGCGGGAGCTTTTTCCCAAAAAGCGCACTGTCTCAGAATGCTGGGGAAAAGTGAGCAAGAATGGAGGGAATGGTTTGATAGAGCGGAAGCCTCTGACTCCAGCCGGACATACAGGGCTAAAACTCATTTATGGCGAAACAGGGAAGCCGCTGCCCTTCAGAAGTTATCGAATCTCAAAGAATAAAAAACGCCCTTGAACCTTTATGACTGATGACTGTCCAACAGCCTAGATTTTCAGGGAATCTCCATCATTATGAGTTACGGGCCAACACCAACAACCAGCACTCCAGTGAGTTCGAGCACTACGACATCGCACTCGTCTCCATATTGTGCGTCAGGTTCCTATGCCGATGCGGCAAAAAAACGTCCATCTAGCTCAAATCAGCAAGCTAAATCTCTCAATCCACCGGCTCAACTTCCACAAGTTGTTCATCAACGTTCGACCAGTCCCTCAAATATTTCAGGTCGGCAGGCATCTGCCTGCCAGCCTGCTACGACATCGCAACCGTCACGGTATTGTGCGTCAGGTTCCTATGCCGATGCGGCAAAAAAGCCGCCATCTGCCCCAAATCGGGAAGCTAAACCTCTTGCTCCACGCGCTCAACTGGCAAAGGGTGTTCATCAACATTCGAACAAATCCTCAAATATTTCAGGCCAGCAGGCATCAGCTTACCAAAGGTCTACCCCCAGGACGCTTTATCCAGAGGCAAAGACCCCCTCTCCTGCAGCTATTAGAAAAGAGATCAATAGTGCTTTCGCAATACTGAGACATCAAAATTTCACAGACGCAGAAAAAGCATTTCGAGTCATCTTAAAGAAATACCAAGGCAATCTGAGTCCATTCAACAAACAGAACACGACCATAGGGCTTGCAAGAGCGCTGAAAGAACAGACCAACGAAAAACAGCTAGAAGCCTACTCTCTTCTGGAAGCGCTCAGATTGGATGGCACATGCAATAAGTTTGGCGCTTCGACCATTCACAACCTTGATCTGAACCTGAGCCTCTGTGAAGAGGCACTTGGATGGCACTTTGCCGCCGAAACACGACTTTTGAGGCTCAGACGGAAAAGCACCAATGCCTATGAGAAGACCCTGTGCAAGCCTTCTGGCTATTATGCTGCAGATATTACTAATGCCAGACTGTGGCAGTCTATGGGCAAACACAGGCTGGCTGAAACACTCCTCCTGAAAATAAAAGAGGAGTTGATTAAAAAGCTGCAGTCGAAACCGGACTCTCCTGCGGCACAAAAACTGCGTAAATACCTCGGTAAGGTCAATATGGCCCTGGCGCGACTCTGGCAGCTGATGGAGAAATATCAACTGGCTGAAGACCTCTTGCTGGACATGAGCGGCAAGCACCCCGATGACTATATGGACATTCTCTGCAAGCTCACCAAGTGTGAAGACATTGACCTGGCTCTGTCGGTACTCTGGCGGTTAATGGGCAAATATGAACAGTCTGAGAGACTGCTGCTGAACATGAGTAACAAACGTCCCGATGACAGTGAGGACACTCTCTGCAAACCTTCCGGGAATCATGACATTGACCTGGCTCTGGTGCGACTCTGGGAAGAAACGCGTAAACATGAGCTGGCTGAAAAACTGCTGCTACTCATGATTGGCAAGCACCCCAATGACAGTCTGAAGGTTCTGTGTAAGCCCTTTGGGAAAGCTAACATTGACCTGGCCCTGGTGCGGCTCTGGCAGATAATGGGCAAATTTAAACAGTCTTCAGAACTTCTGCTGAACATGTGCGGTTCGCGACCCGGTGCCAGTGAGGAAGAAATGTGCATGCCCTCCGGGCATTGTGACACTGACCTGACCCGGGCTCGATTCTGGCAGATGGAGGGCAGACACAACCTGGCTGAAAGGCTGCTGCTGAACATGGGTGGCAAGCATCCCGGTGCCAGTGAAGAGATTCTCTGCAAGCCCTGCTGGCAGCAGGAAATTGATCTGACACTGATGCGACACTGGGAGGTCACGGGCAAATATCACCTCTCTGAAAGGCTGCTGCTGAACATGAGTGGCAAGGACCCCGATGGCAGTAAGGAGATCCTTTGCAAGCCCTGTGGGAATCATGATTTTGATCTGGCTCAGGCGATGCTCTGGGAGATCATGGATAAACCCGAATGGACTGTACTCCTGCTACTGAACATGAGCAGCAAGCACGCCAATGACACTGAAGACAGCCTGTGCAAACCCTCTGGCAATCATAACGTTGATATGGCTCTGGCACGCTTTTGGGGGAGGATAGGCAAACATGAACAGGCTGAAAGACTGCTTAAGCAAGGCTGTAAATTATATCATTCGAATGAATTTGAACAGGCACTACTCAGCCAATCTGCCGGGCAAGAAGGATTTATGGAAATGATTAGCCACTATCCGGAAACGATCAATACCCTGTTGGCTACCTCTATCCATTATTTCAACCTGGCTTGCAAGCAAATAATCGATACAGGTCCAGAGTCAGGACAAGATAACCTTCATAAGGCTCTGGAAATTGTGGAATCGGCACTGAAGAAATACCCTCCCAGTGCGGGAGCTTTTTCACAAAAAGCGCACTGTCTCAGAATGCTGGGGAAAAATGAGCAAGAATGGAGGGAATGGTTTGATAGAGCGGAAGCCTTCGACGTCAGCCGGGCATACAGGGCAAAAACTCATTTTTGGCGAAGCAGGGAAGCCGCTGCCCTCCAGAAGTTATCGAATCTCAAAGAATAAAAAAAACATCCTTGAACTTTTATGCCTGATGATTGTCCAATAAGCACCTAACCAGTTGGTTTCGCATATTCTGGACGGCGGCTTTTTCCATCCTTCTGCGTTCCAACTCTGGTTGCGTAGCTATGGCTACGCGCCCATCGTTGCGCCTTGAAGGATGAAAAAATCCACTCGCCAGAATATGCGAAACCAACTGGTCAGGTACTTAGCATAGATTTTCAGGGAATCTATATCATTATGAGTTACGGGCCAACACCTACAACTAACGCTCCAGCGAGTTCGGGCACTACGACATCGCAATTATCTCAATATTGTGCGTCAGGTTCAGATACCGGTGCAGCAAAAGGGCGTGAATTTACCTTAAATCCAAACGCTGAAACGTTTATTCCACGTTCACAACTTCCTCATCGTGGTCATCAACATTGGCACAGACCCTCAAATATTCAAGACCGGCCAGTAACTTCATGCCAGCGCCCTACTCCCCGGACGTTTCACCCAGAGGCGAAGACCTACTCTCCTGTAGCCCTTAGAAAAGAGATCAATAGCGCTTTCGCAATGCTCAACAATCAAAATTTCATTGATGCAGAAAAAAAATTCCGGGTCATCTTAAACAGCATACATGGCATACCGGATCCATTCGAAAAGCGGAACGTAACCGTAGGGCTTGCAAGATCGCTAAAAGAGCAAACCTGCGAAAAACAGTTGGAAGCCTGCTCTATTCTGGAAGAACTCAGGTTAGATGGAACACTCAACAGGTTCGGGGCTTCGACCATTTATAACCTTGATCTGACCCTGAGCCTCTGTGAAGAGGCACTTGGAAGACACTTTGATGCCGAAACCCGACTGTTGAGGCTGAGAAAAAAAAGGCTCGATGCCGATGAGAGAACCCTGTGCGAACCTTCTCGCTATTATGCCGCAGATATTAATAATGCCCGACTGTGGCAGTCTATGGGCAAATACACTCTGGCTGAAACACTGTTCCTGAACATAAAAAAAGAACTGATTAAAAAGCTGCAGTCAAATCCCTATTCTCCTGATACATCAAAACTGCGTAAATACCTCGATACCGTCAATATAGCCCTGGTGCGACTCTGGCAGTTTATGGACAAACATCAAGAGGCTGAACTCCTGATGCTCGGAATCATTGGCAAGCGCCCCGATGACCATGAGGACGTACTCTGCAGGCAATCTGATCGTAAAGACGTTGATCTGGCTCTGACGTTTATCTGGCGGGCGTTGGGCCAGCATGAGCGGGCTGAGAGGCTGCTGCTGAACATCAGTCGCAAGCATCCCGATGACAGTGAGGAGATTCTCTGTCGCCCCACTGGCGATCCTGCCATTGACATAGCTCTGGTGCGAATCTGGGAAGAATTGGACAAATTTGAGCTGGCTGAAAAGCTGCTGCTGAACATAAGTGGCAAGAGACCCGACGACAATGAGGAGCTCCTGTGTGAACCCTTTGGGCATCATGATATTGATCTCGGTCTGGCACTGCGCTGGCAGAGGAAATACAAATATATACGAGCTGAAAAACTACTGCTCAACATGAGTGGAAAGCGCCCCGGTGACAGCGAGGAAGAACTGTGCAAGCTCTCTGGGAATCGTGAAATTGATTTGGCTCTGGCACGACATTGGGAGCTGACGGGCAGATATAAACTGGCTGAAAAGCTGCTTCTGAACATCTGTGGCATGCACCCCAATGCCAGTATAGACAGCCTGTGCAGCTCCTGTGGGAACATGGAAAATGACCTCGCTCGGGTGAGACTCTGGGAAATGATGGGCAAACATGAATGGTCTGAAAAGCTGATGCTGAACATGATTGGCATGCCCCCCGGAGCTATTGTGGAAGAGCTGTGCAAACCATTTGGGCATCATGACATTGACCTGACTCGGGCGCGACTCTGGCAGGAAATGAAGAAATTTGAACTGTCTGAAAGGCTGCTGCTGAACATGAGTGGCAAGCACTTCAATGCCGATGAAGACAGCCTGTGCAAACCTTCCGGGAATCAACAGATTGACCTGACTTTGGTAAGACTATGGGACACTACGGGCAAATGTGAACAGGCTGAAAGACTGACCAGGCGTTGCTGTGAGTTATATCATTCGAATGAATGGCAATTAACCCTGTTGTGCTTATCTACCGGGAAAGCGGGATTTCTGGAAATGATCAGCCGCTGTCCGGAAAGTGTCAATACTCTGGTGGCTACCTCGATCCATTATTTCACCCTGGCTTGTGACCAGATAAAAAAAGACGGCCCGGAGTCTGCAAAGGAGAACCTTGAAAAGGCGCTTGAGCAGGTTGAATCAGCGTTGCAAAAGTACCCTCCGAATGCGGGAGCTTATTCACAAAAAGCCCATTGTCTCAGGATGCTGGGTCGAAGTAAGCAACAATGGAGAGAATGTTTTGCTAGAGCGCAAGCCCTTGACTACAGCCGAAACCAAAAGGGGAAAGCCGATTTTTGGCGGAGGCACGAATACATTGCTCTTGAGATAGTAAGAGGTCTCACAGGTTAGATGGCCTTGTACTTTATTACGTCCACTGCCTGTCAAAAAGTGTAAGTTTCAGGGAATTAATGAGGCTATGAATTACGGATTACCAACAACAACCCGTTTCGCGACCCGTTCGTGCACCGCAACCGTTGCCACACCTCAACCGCTGCAATATTGTGCCTCAGGTTCAAATGCTAACACTGAAACAACAAAACCTCCGTTTAAATTAAACCCGAAAGCGCCAGCGTTTATTCCACGGATGCAACCTGATCAACCTGTTCAGAAAGATCCGGGCGTACCCTCAAATATCCTGGACCGGCGAGCAAAGGCATACCAGTGTATGTCTCCCCGAACGTTTCAGCAAAGGGTGAATAAATCCTGTCCTGAAACGGCTAAAAGGATCGATAGCGCTTTCAAACTATTAAAAAAACAAGATTACATAAATGCAGAAGCAGCATTCCGGACCATCTTGCAAGATGAACAACTGAATGAATTCGATCACCAGAGAACCGTCATAGGGCTTGCAAGATCGCTGAAAGAACAAACCTCGGAAAAGAAGAAAGAAGCCCTTACTCGTCTGGAAGAACTCAGGGTGAATGGTACGTTCACCGAGTCTGGAGCTTCAACCATTCGTAACCTTGATCTGACCATGAGCCTCTGCGAACAGGCACTTGGACGGTTCCATGATGCGCAAGCACGACTTTTAAGGTTGAGAAACAAAAAGCCCGATGCAGACGCGGAGACACTTTGCCAGCACTCTGGCTATTTTGACGTTGATATCGCTAATGCACGACTATGGCAGCATATGAGAAAATACCAGCTGGCTGAAAAACTGCTGTTGGGCATGAAAGCAGGGCTGATTGAAAAGCTGCAGTCGGACCCACACGCTGGCATAGTGGAAAGGCTGCATAATTACCTCGATAGTGTAAATATAGCTCTGGTGCGATACTGGCAAGAGGTGTGCCAATATGATCGGGCCGAAGATCTGCTGCTAAACATGGGTGGCAAGCACCTGGCTGAAAGTATCGAAACCCTGTGCAAGCCCTCTGGGCATCATGACATAGACCTGGTACGACACTGGCAGGTGATGGGCAAATATGAATGGGCTGAAAAACTGCTGCTCAACATGATTGGCAAAGACTCCAAAGACAGTATCGAGATCCTCTGTACAGCCTCTGAGCACCCCGAACTCGATCTGTCTCTGGCGCTTCTCTGGCATGCGACAGGCAGACTTCAACTGAGTGAAAAACTGCTGCTCAATATGATTTCCAGGCACCCTGATGACGCTGAGGAGATCCTGTGCAAGGCCTCTGGAAAACATGAGATTGATCTGGCTCTTGTACGACTCTGGCAGGAGATGGGCGAATATCAAAGGGCTGAAATACTGCTGTTAAACCTGAGTCTCAAACACCCCGATGAGAGAGAGGAGTCCTTGTGTCAGCCCTGTGGGCATCATGACATTGACCTGACCCTCGCTCGACTCTGGCAGAAGTTGAACAAACATAAACAAGCAGGAATACTGCTGCTAAACATGAGTGGCAAGCGCCCCGATGCCGCTATGGAAGAACTTTGCAGGCCCTGTGGCAACCGTGACATTGACCTGGCTCTGGCGCTGCATTGGGAGATAGTGAATAAACATCATCTAACTGAAGGGCTGCTGCTGAACATGAGCAACAAGGACCTCAACGACAGTGAGGACAGTCTGTGCATGCCTTGCGGGAATCATGATATTGATCTGGCTCTGGTACGCCTCTGGGAGCTAATCGACAAAGGTAAACAGGCTGAAAGACTGATTGAGCGTTGCTGTGAATTATACCATTCGGATGAATGTGAATTATCCTATCTGTCCTCATCTGCCGGGAAAGCAAAGTTTATGGAGGTGATTAACGGGTATTCGGAAAGTGCCAATAAGTTGCTGGTTATCTCAATCCATTATTTTGTAATGGCGTGTAAGCAGATATCAGAAGCCAGTCCGAAGTCAGGAGAGGAAAACCTCATTAAGGCGCTTGAGCATGTGCAATTAGCACTTGAGAGGTACCCCCCGACTGCGGGAGCTTATTCACAAAAAGCGCACTGTCTCAGAATGCTGGGCGCCAATGAGCAAGAATGGAGGAAATGCTTCCAAAAAGCCCAAGCCCTTGACTCCAACCGAAAACAGAAGGGTAAATCGGATACCTGGCGAAGCAACGAATACGCGGCTCTTCAAAAAGTACTGGCTCAGACATAAGCATGAACTTTTATATCCATTGACTGTCCAATGGCACAAGTTTCAGAGGAAGTTTCATGACTATGAATGACGGATTACCACCAACCTACAACTGCGCATCCGGTACGACATCGCAACCGGCGCAAAATCGCTTTACTGACTCCAATGAGGAAGCAAAGCCTCCATTTAAATTAAACCCGAAAGCTCCACCGTTTATTCCTCGTGCTTCTGGTGTTGATCGACTTTCGAACACACCCACAACTATTAATCGCCGACAAACAACTGCGTGCCTGACACTTTCTTCCCAGACATTGCACCCATCGGTGAAGAGGACATCTCCTGAAGCGGCCAGTGAAAAGATCAATAGCGCTTTCGATTTATTGATGAACCAAAATTTCATTGACGCGGAAAACACATTCCGGGCCATCTTGCAAGAATACGCGGACTTACTGAGAACATCCGACTACCAAAGATCAATCATAGGGCTGGCAAGATCACTCAGAGAGCAAACCTGTGAAAAGCAAAAAGAAGCCTGTTTTCATCTGGAAAAACTAAGGTTGACTGGAGAGTTAAACGAATTCGGGGCTTCAACCATTCGTAACCTTGATCTGACCCTGAGTCTCTGTGAACAGACACTTGGGAAGAACCCTGATGCTGAAGCACGACTTTTGAAACTGAGAGACAAAAAGCCCGGTGCTGATGAAGAAACCCTTTGCCAGCATTCTAATTATTTTGATGCTGACATGGCTAATGCACGACTATGGCAGTTTATGAGGAAATACCAGCTGACTGAAAAACTGCTGCACAGCATGAAATACGGGCTCATTGTCAGGCTGCAGTGGAACCTGCACGCAGCGCTTGCAGAAAAACTGCAAGATTTCCTCCATAAAGTCAATATAGCTCTGGCGCGATGCTGGCAAGAGACAGGCCAATATGAATGGGCTGAAGATCTGCTGCTCAACATGAGTGGCAAGTACCCCGGTAACAGTATCGAGCTCCTGTGCAAGCCCTCCCGTCATAATGACGTGAACCTGGCCCTGGTGCGACTCTGGGAAGTAAAGGGTAAACATGAGCTGGCTGAAAGACTAATGCTGGCCATGAGTGGCAAGTGCCTCGATGACAATGAGGAGACCCTGTGCACGCCTTTTGGAAAACATGAAATTGATCTGACTCTGGCACAATTCTGGCAGGTGACAGGCAAACATCAACTGAGTGAAAAACTGTTGCTCAACCTGATTGACAAGCACCCCGATGACGCTGAGGAGATCCTGTTCACGCCCTCTGGAAAACATGATATTGATCTGGCTCTTGCACGACTCTGGGAGGTAACGGGCCAATATCAACGGTCCGAAAAACTGCTGTTGAGCATGAGTGTCAGGCACCCCGATGTGAATGAGGAGACCTTGTGTCAGCCCTGTGGACATAATGACATTGACCTGACTCTGGTTCGACTCTGGCAGAAGTTGAACAAACATAAACAAGCAGAAATACTGCTGCTGAACATGAGTAACAAGCGCCCCGATGCCACTATAGAAGAACTTTGCAGGCCCTGTGGAAACCATGATATTGACCTGGCTCTGGCGCTGCATTGGGAGATAGAGAACAAACATCATCTAACTGAAGGGCTGCTGCTGAACATGAGCAACAAGCACCTCTTCGACAGTGAGGACAGCCTGTGCATGCCTTGCGGGAATCATGATATTGATCTGGCTCTGGTACGCCTCTGGCAGATGATCGACAAAGATAAACAGGCTGAAAAACTGATTGAGCGTTGCTGTGACTTATACCATTCCGATGAATGTGAATTATCACATTTGTCCTTATCTGTCGGGAAAGCAAGCTTTATGGAGGTGATTAACAGGTATCCGGAAAGTGCCAATCAGTTGTTGGTTATCTCAATCCATTATTTTGCACTGGCGTGTAAGGAGATATCAGAAGCCGGTCCCAAGTCAGGAGAGGAAAACCTCATTAAGGCGCTTGAGCATGTGGAATTAACACTTGAGAGGTACCCCCCGACTGCTGGAGCTTATTCACAAAAAGCGCACTGTCTCAGAATGATGGGGAAAAATGAGCAAGAATGGGGGGAATACTTCCAAAAAGCCAATGCCCTTGACTCCGCCCGAAAATATAGGGGTAAAACGGACGCCTGGCGAAGCAACGAATACGCGGCTCTTCAAAAAGTATTTGCTCAGACATAAGCATGAACTTTTATGTCTATTGACTGTCCAAGAGCGTAAGTTCCCAGGAAGGTCATTTGGCCATGAGCTACGGATTACCCACAAAAATTGCCTCGACCAGTTCTAAAAGCACCACGACATCACAGCCGTCAGAGTATTCTGCATCAGGTTCAGATACCGGTGCGTCAAAAGGGCGAAAATTTACCTTGAATCCGAACGCTGAAACATTTATCCCACGTTCGCAACTTCCTCATGGAGATCATCGTGGTCATCAGCATTCGAACAGACCCTTAAATATTCCAGACCGGTCAGCAACTGCATGCCAGAGACCTACTCCCCGGACGTTTCAACCAGAGGCGAAGACCTACCCTCCTGACGCTCTTAAAAAAGAGATCAGTAGCGCTTACACAATGCTCAACAATAAAAATTTCATAGATGCAGAAAAAGCATTCCGGGTCATCTTACACGGCAAGCATGACATACCGGATCCGTTCGACAAGCATAACGTGATCATAGGACTTGCAAGATCGCTAAAAGAGCAAACCTGCGAAAAACAGCTTGAAGCCTGCTCTATTCTGGAAGAACTCAGGTTAGATGGAAAATTCACCAGGTTTGGGGCTTCGATCATTTATAACCTTGATCTTACCCTGAGCCTCTGTGAAGAGGCACTTGGAAGACTCTTTGATGCCGAAACCCGACTGTTGAGACTGAGAAAAAAAAGCCGCAATGCCGATGAGAAAACCTTGTGCGAACCTACTTGCTATTATAACGCAGATATTAATAATGCCCGACTGTGGCAGTCTATGGGCAAATACACTCTGGCTGAAACACTGTTCCTGAACATAAAAAAAGAACTGATCAAAAAGCTGCAGTCAAATCCCTATTCTCCTGATACATCAAAACTGCGTAAATACCTCGATACCGTCAATTTGGCTCTGGGGCGAATCTGGCAGTTGATGGACAAACATCAAATGGCTGAAGAAGTGCTGCTGGAGATGGTTGGCAAACACTCCGGTGACAGTGAAGACACGCTCTGCAAGCACTCTGGTCATAAAGACATTGACCTGGCTCTGGTGCGAGTCTGGCAAGCAAAGGGTAAATATGAACAGGCTGAGAGACTGCTGCTGAGCATGAGCCAAAAGCATCCCGATGACAGTGAGGAGACTCTGTGCAACTCCACCAGCCACAACGACATTGACTTGGCTCTGGTGCGAATCTGGCAAGTGAGGGGTAACTATCAACGGGCTGAGAGACTGCTGCTGAACATGAGTCGCAAGCGTCCCGATGACAGTGAGGAGATTCTATGCAACCCCATTGACCATCGTGACATTGACCTGGCTCTGGTGCGACTCTGGGAAGTAATGAACAAACAAGAGCTAGCAGAAAAACTGCTTCTGAACATGAGTGGAAAGCGCCCCGGTGACAGCGAGGAAGAACTGTGCAAGCTCTCTGGGAATCTTGAAATTGATATGGCTCTGGCACGACATTGGGAGCTGACGGGCAAATATAAACTGACTGAAAAGCTGCTGCTGAACATGAGTGGAAAGCGCCCCGGTGACAGCGAGGAAGAACTGTGCAAGCTCTGTGGGAATCGTGAAATTGATATGGCTCTGGTGCGACTCTGGGAAGTAATGAACAAACAAGAGCTGGCAGAAAAACTGCTGCTGAACATGAGTGGAAAGTGCCCCGGTGACAGCGAGGAAGAACTGTGCAAGCTCTCTGGGAATCGTGGAATTGATATGGCTCTGGCACGACATTATGAACTGACGGGCAACTATAAACTGGCTGAAAAGCTGCTGCTGAACATGAGTGGAAAGCGCCCCGGTGACAGCAAGGAAGAACTGTGCAAGTTCTGTGGGAATCGTGAAATTGATTTGACTCTGACACGACATTGGGAGCTGGCGGGCAAATATAAACTGGCTGAAAAGCTGCTGCTGAACATGTCTGGCAAGCACCCCAATGCCAATATACACAGCCTGTGCAGCTCCTGTGGGGACATGGAAATTGACCTGGCTCTGGTGAGACTCTGGGAAATGATGGGCAAACATGAATGGTCTGAAAAGCTGATGCTGAACATGATTGGCATGCCCCCCGGAGCTATTGCAGAAGAGCTGTGCAAACCATTTGGGCATCATGACATTGACCTGACTCGGGCGCGACTCTGGCAGAAAATGAACAAATTTGAACTGTCTGAAAGGCTGCTGCTGAACATGAGTGGCAAGCACTTCAATGCCGATGAAGACAGCCTGTGCAAACCTTCCGGGAATCAACAGATTGACCTGACTTTGGTAAGACTATGGGACACTACGGGCAAATGTGAAGAGGCTGAAAGACTGACCAGGCGTTGCTGTGAGTTATATCATTCGAATGAATGTCAATTAACCCTGTTGTGCTTATCTACCGGGAAAGCGGGATTTCTGGAAATGATCAGCCGCTGTCCGGAAAGTGTCAATACTCTGGTGGCTACCTCGATCCATTATTTCACCCTGGCTTGTGACCAGATAAAAAAAGACGGCCCGGAGTCTGCAAAGGATAACCTTGAAAAGGCGTTTGAGCAGGTTGAATCAGCGTTGCAAAAGTACCCTCCGAATGCCGGAGCTTATTCACAAAAAGCCCATTGTCTCAGGATGCTGGGTCGAAGTAAGCAAGAATGGACAGAATGTTTTGCTAGAGCGCAAGCCCTTGACTACAGCCGAACCCAAAAGGGGAAAGCTGATTTCTGGCGGAGGAATGAATACATTGCTCTTGAGATAGTACGAGGTCTCACAGGTTAGATGGCCTTGTACTTTATTACGTCCACTGCCTGTCAAAAAGTGTAAGTTTCAGGGAATTAATGAGGCTATGAATTACGGATTACCAACAACAACCCGTTCCGCGCCCCTTTCGTGCACCGCAACCGTTGCCACACCTCAACCGCTGCAATATTGTGCCTCAGGTTCAAATGCCACCACTGAAACAACAAAGCCTCCGTTTAAATTAAACCCGAAAGCGCCAGCGTTTGTTCCACGGATGCAACCTGTTCAGGAAGATCCGGGCGCACCCTCAAATATCCTGGACCGGCGAGCAAAGGCATACCAGAGGCCGTCTCCCGGGACGTTCCACCAAAGGGTGAATAAATCCTGTCCTGAAACGGCTAAAAGGATCAATAGCGCTTTCAAACTATTAAAAAAACAAGATTACATAAATGCAGAAGCAGCATTCCAGACCATCTTGCAAGATGAACCATTGAATGAATTCGACCACCAGAGAACCGTCATAGGGCTTGCAAGATCGCTGAAAGAACAAACCTCGGAAAAGAAGAAAGAAGCCCTTACTCGTCTGGAAGAACTCAGGGTGAATGGTACGTTCACCGAGTCTGGAGCTTCAACCATTCGTAACCTTGATCTGACCATGAGCCTCTGCGAACAGGCACTTGGACGGTTCCATGATGCGCAAGCACGACTTTTAAGGTTGAGAAACAAAGAGCCCGATGCAAACGAGGAGACACTTTGCCAGCACTCTGGCTATTTTGACGCTGATATCGCTAATGCACGACTATGGGAGCATATGAGAAAATACCAGCTGGCAGAAAAACTGCTGTTGGGCATGAAAGCAGGACTGATTAATAAGCTGCAGTCGAATCCACACGCTGCCATAGTAGAAAAACTGCATAATTACCTCGATAGCGTAAATATAACCCTGGTACGGCACTGGCAAGAGCAGTGCCAATATGATCGGGCTGAAGATCTGTTGCTGAACATGGGTGGCAAGCACCTCGATGAAAGTATCGAGACCCTTTGCAAACCCTCTGGGCATCATGACATAGACCTGGTACGACACTGGCAGGTGATGGGTAAATATGAATGGGCTGAAAAACTGCTGCTCAACATGAGTGGCAAAGACTCCAAAGACGGTATCGAGAGCCTCTGTACACCCTCTGTGCACCCCGAATTCAATCTGGCTCTGGCGCTTCTCTGGCAGGAGACAGGCAAACATCAACTGAGTGAAAAACTCTTGCTCAATGTCATTTACAAGCACCCCGATGACACTGAGGAGATCCTGTGCAAGCCCTCTGGAAAACATGAGATTGATCTGGCTCTTGCACGACTCTGGGAGCTAATGGGCCAATATCAACGGGCCGAAAAACTGCTGTTGAGCATGAGTAACAAGCGCCCCGATGCCGCTATAGAAGAACTTTGCAGGCCCTGTGGAAACCATGACATTGACCTGGTTCTGGCGCTGCATTGGGAGATAGAGAACAAACATCATCTAACTGAAGGGCTGCTGCTGAACATGAGCAACAAGCACCTCAACGACAGTGAGGACAGTCTGTGCATGCCTTGCGGGGATCATGATATTGACCTGGCTCTGGTACGCCTCTGGCAGATGATCGACAAAGATAAACAGGCTGAAAAACTGATTGAGCGTTGCTGTGACTTATACCATTCCGATGAATGTGAATTATCACATTTGTCCTTATCTGTCGGGAAAGCAAGCTTTATGGAGGTGATTAACAGGTATCCGGAAAGTGCCAATCAGTTGTTGGTTATCTCAATCCATTATTTTGCACTGGCGTGTAAGGAGATATCAGAAGCCAGTCCCAAGTCAGGAGAGGAAAACCTCATTAAGGCGCTTGAGCATGTGGAATTAACACTTGAGAGGTACCCCCCGACTGCTGGAGCTTATTCACAAAAAGCGCACTGTCTCAGAATGATGGGGAAAAATGAGCAAGAATGGGGGGAATACTTCCAAAAAGCCAATGCCCTTGACTCCGCCCGCAAATATAAGGGTAAAACGGACGCCTGGCGAAGCAACGAATACGCGGCTCTTCAAAAGGTACTGGTTCAGACATGAGCGTGAACTTTTATGTCCATTGATTGTCCAACCATTACCCCACTGCCTGAACTTGTTACATTCAGACAGGTGTACCGCTTTCCAGAGAGTTTAAATGGCTATGAATTACGGATTAACAACAACCAGTGCCGCCGCAAGTTCGGGCACCTCGACCACTACGGCATCACAACCGAAACAGGATTGTGCGTCAGGTACTGATACCCCTGCGACAACAGAGACTGGATTTACCTTTAACAGGAGAACTCGAACGTTTATTCCAGGTGCTCCGCATCATCATGGTGTTCACAAACGTTCGAACAGGACTGCAAATATTTCAGAACGACAAGCAACTGCAAACCGGAAGTCTACTTCCCGTCCGTTTCAACCAGCTGTCAGGGAAGCCTCTTCACAACTGATTGCAAAAGAGATCGATAGTGCTTACGCAATACTCAATAATCAAAATTTCATAGGTGCAGAAAAAGCATTCCGGATCATCTTAACCGACAATTGGGGCGAACTGACTACGTTCGAAAAGGAGAACACAACCGTAGGGCTTGCAAGATCACTAAAAGAGCAAACCCGCGAAAAACAGATAGAAGCCTGCTCTCTTCTGGAAGAACTCAGGTTGGAAGGTAAACTCAGCTGGTTTGGGGCTTCGACCATTTGTAACCTTGACCTGACCCTGAGTCTTTGCGAAGAGGCCCTCGGAAAGCAACTTGAGGCTGAAACACGACTTTTGAAACTGAGAAGAGTAAGTCCCAATGCCGATGAGAGAGCCTTGTGCAAGTCTTCTCGCTATTATCCCGCAGATATTAATAATGCCCGACTGTGGCAGTCTATGGGCAAAAACACTCAGGCTGAAAGGCTCCTGCTGAACGTCAAAGCAGATCTGATCGAAAGGCTGCAGTCAGAACCCTCCGCTGCAATTGCACCAAAGCTGCAGAAATACCTCGACAGCGTAAATATGGCGCTGGTGCGACTCTGGGAAGTGATGAATAAACATGAATCGGCTGAAAAACTGCTGCTGATCATGAGTCGCAAGCATCCCAATGACAGTGAGGAGGCTCTGTGCAAGCCCTGTGGGCATCTTGACACTGACCTGACCCTCGTACGACTGTGGCAGATAAAAGGCAAAAATAACCGTGCTGAAAAGCTGCTGCTGAACATGAGTGGTAAGCGCCCCGGTGCCAGCGAGGAAGAACTGTGCAAACCCTGCCGTAAGCATGACATTGATCTGACTCTGGTAAGGCATTGGGAACTGACAGGCAAAAATAAATTGGCTGAAAAGCTGCTGCTGAAAATGAGTGGCAAACATCCCGATGCCAGTGAAGAGATTCTCTGCAAGCCCTGCTGGCAGCGTAAAATTGACCTGACACTGGTGCGACATTGGGCGGCTAATGGCAAACATAGCCTGAGTGAAAGACTGCTGTTGAACATGATTCACAAGCACCCCGATGACGATGAGGACATCCTGTGTGAGCCCAGCGGACATCATGATATTGACTTGGCTCGGGCGAAAATCTGGCAGGATATGGATAAAACTGAACGAGCTGAAAGACTGCTGCTGAACATGAGTGCCAAGCCCCTCAATGACAGTGAGGAAAGCCTGTGCAAACCCTCTGGTCATCATGACATTGATCTGGCTCTGGCACGACTATGGCAGATAATGGGCAAACATGAACGGGCTGAAAGACTACTGCTTAACATGAGTGGCAAGCAACCCGGTGCCAGTGAAGAGATTCTGTTTCAGCCTTGCTGGAAAAATGTCATTGATCTGACCCTGGTGCGACAATGGGATGTCATGGGCAAATATAAATGGTCTGAAAAACTGCTGTTGAACATGAGTGGCAAGTCCTCCTGTGCCAGTGAACAAGAACTATGCAGGGCCTGTGGCCATAACGACATTGACCTGGCTCTGGTGCTACTCTGGGAAAAACTGGAAAAACATGAGCTGGCTGAAAAACTGCTACTGAACATGAGTGGCAAGTCCGCCAATGACAGTGAAGAAAGCCTTTGCATACCCTTTGGCCAACATGACATTGACCTGGCTCTGGTACGACTCTGGGAGATGATGGGCAAACATGAATGGGCTGGAAGGCTGCTCAGGCGTTGCTGTGACTTATATCATACGAACGAATGTGAATATACGCTGTTATGTTTTTCTGCGGGGCAAGCAGGATTTATGGAAATGATTGGCAACTATCCAGAAACTGCCAATACCTTGCTGGTCACCTCGATCCACTATTTCAACCTGGCTTGTAAGCAGATAACAAATGACGACCCGGAGTCAGGAAAGGATAGCCTTGAAAAGGCGCTTGAGATTGTTGAGTCAATACTGAAAAAGTACCCTCTATACACGGGAGCTTATTCGCAAAAAGCGCATTGTCTCAGGATGCTGGGTAGAGGTGAGCAAGAATGGAGGGAATGGTTTGAAAAAGCAGCATCCCTTGACCCCGGTCGGCTTTATAAAGAGAAAACTGATTTGTGGCGAAACAACGAAGCCACCGCTCTGCTGAAGTTGCGCAGTCTCAAAGTTTAAAAAAAGAAAAAAAGACACCCATAAATTTGCTTTACCATCCACCTAGTCTACTTTTCACCTACAACTGATTTTTTTGCCCAGACAGGTGAGTTCATGGCCCAAGCTCGCAGTACCCTGATTGATCCCGGCTCAACGCCTTATTACCACTGCATGGCAAGATGTGTTCGTCAGGCTTACCTCTGTGGAAGAAAAAAAGACACCCATAAATTTGCTTTACCATCCACCTGGTCTACTTTTCACCTACAACTGATTTTTTTGCCCAGACAGGTGAGTTCATGGCCCAAGCTCGCAGTACCCTGATTGATCCCGGCTCAACGCCTTATTACCACTGCATGGCAAGATGTGTTCGTCAGGCTTACCTCTGTGGAAGAAAAAAAGACACCCATAAATTTGCTTTACCATCCACCTGGTCTACTTTTCACCTACAACTGATTTTTTGTCCAGACAGGTGAGTTCATGGCCCAAGCTCGCAGTACCCTGATTGATCCCGGCTCAACGCCTTATTACCACTGCATGGCAAGATGTGTTCGTCAGGCTTACCTCTGTGGAGAGAACCACCTGACTGGCAAGAGTTACGAGCATCGCCGCCAGTGGGTGGTGGATAAACTCCGGGAACTGGTTTCTGTCTTTGCTATCGAAGTCTGCGCTTACGCTGTCATGTCGAATCATTATCATGTGGTTTTGCACATCAATCAGTCATCTGCCAGAGGCTGGTCACGGAATGAAGTGCTTCATCGTTGGACGACCTTGTTCGCAGGCCCACTTCTGGTGCAAAGGCATCTGGCCGCTGACAAACTGGGCAGCGCTGAATTGGCCCGTATTGATGAATATGCTGAGGAATACCGGCGTCGTTTAACGGATATCAGCTGGTTTATGCGCTGCCTGAATGAACATCTTGCTCGTGAGGCCAACAAAGAAGACGAGTGTAAAGGACGCTTCTGGGAAGGACGCTTTAAAAGCCAGGCATTGCTGGACGAAGCAGCCTTACTGACCTGCATGACCTACGTTGACTTGAATCCGATTCGGGCTGGTAAGGTAGAAACACCGGAAGCATCAGACTACACGTCGATTCAGGAACGCGTGGAGCAGGTTACACATTCTGAGACTAAAAAACAGCCGCTGACCCTGAAACCTTTTTGTTCGCAGGGCCAGAATACGGACGTTGCCCTTCCCTACCTTCTTCACGACTATCTGGAACTGGTTGACTGGAGTGGTCGCATTGTCAGAACAGACAAGAAAGGTTCCATCCCGTCGTGCACCCCTCCGATTCTTGAAAGATTGGAAATTGATCCGGATGAGTGGCTGAAAACCATGCAATGGAATAATCGTTTTTATCGGGCAGTTGGCCGTCTGAAGGCGATGAAGGCTTATGCACTTGAAGCCGGACAGAAGTGGCTTCGAGGTTTAAACGCCTGCAGGCGGTTGTATCTGACAAGTTAGCGTAGAAGTCAGTTAAGAAATTAAACACTTTCTCTTTATCCCTCCTCGACTTTAAGTCGGAATAAGTTTGTGTCGTCTGAACATGGCTCGAGCAGCCTCTGTTCGTCGAATGCTCCTGTGTGGCTCGCTGATAGGCTATTCGAAGATAGGTTTTCAGATCCTTTTTTGGGAATACAGTTTTTAAATATCTTATTTATTGAATGGGTGTCTTATTTTCTTTTTTTTCAGATCCTTTTTTGGGAATACAGTTTTTAAATGTCTTATTTATTTAATGGGTGTCTTATTTTTTTATTTTTGGGTGATGGATGTCTTATTTTTTTTCTTTAATGGGTGTCTTATTTTTTTCGGTTGGTTTTCAGATCCTTTTTTGGGAATACAGTTTTTAAATGTCTTATTTATTTAATGGGTGTCTTATTTTTTTTATTTTTTTTTTTTTGGCGAAGCAACGAAACCACCGCTCTTCAAAAGGTGCAGGCCTCACAGGTTAAATAGATAACCCTGAACTTTTTTGTCCGTTGACTGTCCAAAAACTACCTCTTCTGTCTACAGGCAACACATTCAGGCAAACGGGGTACCCATTTTCCAGAGAGTTTCAATGGCTATGAGTTACGGATTACCAACAACAACCAGTGCTGCCGCGAGTTCGGGCACCACGACCAGTCCGGGCACTGTGACATCGCAACCGTCTCAGTATTGTGCGTCAGGTTCATATGCTGATGCGGTAAAAAAACAACCATCTACCTCAGACCGGGAAGCTAAATCTCTTGCTCCGCGAGCCCAACTTCTAAAAGATGTTCATCAACCGTCGAACAGATCCTCAAATATTTCAGGACGGCAAGCAACTGCATACCGGGGGCGTACTCCCCGGACGTTTCAACCAGTGGCGAAAAGGCCCTCTTCTAAAGCTATTGAGAAAAATATCAATGAGGCTTACGCAATATTCAATAATAAAGATTTCATAGAGGCAGAAAAAGCATTCCGACTCATCTTACACAAATACCAGGGCCTACTGAGTTCATCCGAGAAGCAGGACATAACCATAGGTCTTGCAAAATCGTTAAAAGAGCAAACCTTCGAAAAACGGAAAGAAGCCTGCTCTATTCTGGAAGAACTCCGGCTAGATGGAAGATTCACCAGGTTCGGGGCTTCAACCATTCATAACCTTGATCTGGCCCTGAGCCGCTGTGAAGAGGCACTTGGAAGGAACTTTGCAGCCGAAAGACGACTTTTGAGACTGAGAAGAAAAAATCGCAATGCCGATGAGAACCAGCTGTGCAAGTCTTCTCGCTACTATGCCGCAGATATTTCCAATGCCCGACTCTGGCAGTCTATGGGCAAACACACGCTGGCTGAAACACTCTTACTGAACATAAAGACAGAGCTGATTAACGAGCTGCAGAAAACACTATACGCGCCTAAAGCAGCAAGATTGCGTAAATACCTTGATACCGTCAATTTGGCTCTGGGAAGGATCTGGCCGTTGATGAACAAGCAACAACAATCTGAAGAGCTTCTTCTCGAAATGATTGGCAAGCGCTCCGATGACAATGAGGACAAGCTCTGCAAGCACTCCGATCGTAAAGACATTGACCTGGCTCTGGTTATTATCTGGCTGGATTTTGACAAGCGTGAACGGGCTGAGAGACTGCTGCTGAGCATGAGTCGCAAGCATCCCGATGACAGTGAGGAGATTCTGTGCAGGCCCACTGGCCATCAAGGCATTGACTTGGCTCTGGTGCGAACCTGGGAACAGACAGACAAAAATAAGCTGGCTGAAAAACTGCTGTTAAACATGAGTTGTAAGCACCTCAATGACGATGAGGAGGTCCTGTGTAAGCCCTCTGGGCATCATGACACTGATCTCATTCTGGTGCGACTCTGGCAGAAGTTATACAAACATCAAAGAGCTGAAAAGCTGCTGCTAAACATGAGTAAAAAGCACTCTTGTGCCAGCGAGGATGAACTGTGCAAGCTCACTGGGAATCATGAAATTGACCTGGCTCTGGTTCGACATTGGGAGCTGACGGGCAAATATAAATTAGCTGAAAAGCTGCTGTTGAACATGAGTGGGAAGCATCCCGTTGCCAGTGAAGAGATTCTGTGCAAGCCCTGCTGGAATTATGTCATTGATCTGACTCTGGTGCGATTTTGGGAGGTTGTGGGCAAATATCACCTGAGTGAAAGACTGTTGTTGAACATGATTGGCATGCAACCCAATAACACTGAAGAGATCCTGTGTGAGCCCAGTGGACATAATGATCTTGACCTGACTCGGGCGCGACTCTGGCAGATCATGGATAAACCTGAACGGACTGAAAGGCTATTGCTAAACATGAGTAGCAAGTCCCTCAATGTCAGTGAAGAAAGCCTCTGCAAGCCCACTGGTCATCATGACATTGATCTGGCTCTGGTATGTGTCTGGGCAAAGACAGGCAAACATAAATGGGCTGAAATACTGCTCAGGCGTTGCCGTGATATGTATCAAACGAATGAATGTGAATATACGCTGTTAGCTTTATCTGCAGGGCAGGCAGGATTTATGGAAATGATTAGCAACTATCCGGAAAGTGCCAATACCTTGCTGGTTACCTCGATCCATTATTTCAGCCTGGCGTGTGAACAGATAGCAGAAAAAGGTCCGAAGTCAGGAAACGATAACCTGATGAAGGCACTTGAGATTATTGAATCGGCACTGGAAAAATACCCTTTCAATGCGGGAGCTTATTCACAAAAAGCGCATTGTCTCAGAATGCTGGGAAGCAGTGAGCAAGAATGGAGGGAATGGTTTAACAGAGCAGAAATGATCGACCCCGGCCGGGCATATAAGGTTAAAACTGATTTTTGGCGAAGCAACGAAACCACTGCTCTGCAAAAGTTACTGGCCTCACAGGTTAAGTAGATAGCCATGAACTTTTTTGTCCATTGACTGTCCAACGACTACCCCGTCTGCCTGAAGGTGTCACCTTCAGGCAGACGGGGTAATGTTTTCCAGAGAGTTTAAATGGCTATGAGTTACGGATTACCAACAACCAGTGCTACCACAAGTTCGAACTCAACGACCACTTTGGCATCGCAACGGTCACAGTATGGTGCGTCAGGTTCAGATGCGGCTGCAGCAACAGGGCGCAGGCTTACCTTAAATCCGGAAGCGCCAACGTTTATTCCAGGCAGGCGACTTCATCAAGGTGTACAAGAACGTTCGAACATACTCTCAACTCTTTCAGACCGTCAGGCCTCTGAATACCAGGGGGTTACTCCCCGGACCTTTCACCCGGGCACTAAGAGCTCATCTCCTGAAGCTATTGAGGAAGAGGTCAGTGATGCTTTCGCAATACTCAATAACAAAAATTTCACAGAGGCAGAAAAAGCATTCCGGATCATCTTACACAAAAACCAGGGCATACTGAGTTCATTCGATAAGCAAAACATAACCATCGGTCTTGCAAGATCGCTAAAAGAGCAAACCTTCGAAAAACAGATAGAAGCCTGCTCTATTCTGGAAGAACTGAGGTTAGATGGAACATTCACCAGCTTCGGGGCTTCGACCACTTATCACCTTGATCTGACCCTGAGCCTCTGTGAAGAGGCACTTGGAAGGCACTTTGATGCCGAACTACGACTTTTGAGACTGAGAGAGAAAAGGTGCAATGCCAATGAGGAGGTCCTGTGCAAACCTTCTCGCCATTATGCTGCAGACATTACTAATGCCCGACTATGGCAGTCTATGGGCAAACACAGGCTGGCTGAAGCACTCCTGATGAACATACAAGCAGAGCTGATTAACGAGCTGCAGTCAAAACCATACATTCCTGATACATCAAAACTGCGTAAATACCTCGATACCGTCAATGTGGCTCTGGGACGAATCTGGCAGTTGATGGACAAACATCACCAGTCTGAAGAGCTGCTACTGAAAACAAGTCACAAGCGTCCCGATGACCCTGAGGAGATTCTGTGCAAACCCACTGGCCAGCGAAGCATTGATCTGGCTCTGGTGCGAATCTGGGAAACAATGGACAAAAATGAGCTGGCCGAAAAACTGTTGCTGAATATAAGTGGCAAGAACCCCAATGACAACGAGGAGACCCTCTGCGGGTCGTGTGGAGATCATGACCTTGATCTGACTCTGGCACGGCTCTGGCAGATAATTGGCAGACATAAACGAGCTGAAAGACTGCTGTTGAACATGAGTGGCAAGCATCCAGGTGCCAACAGGGAGACCCTTTGCAAGCCCTGTGGGAATGGTCAAACAGACCTGGCTCTGGTGCGATATTGGGAGCAGATCGGCAAAAATAAATTGGCTGAAAAACTGCTGCTGAACATGAGTGGCAAGCATCCCGATGCCAGAGAAGAGATCCTGTGCGTGCCCTGCTGGCGGCATGTCATTGATCTGAGTCTGGTACGACACTGGCAGAATACAGGCAAATATAAACGAGCTGAAAAACTGCTGTTGAACATGATTGGCACGCACCCCAGTGACATTGAGGAGATCCTGTATGAGCCCAGTGGAAATTATGATATTGACATGGCTCGGGCGCGACTCTGGCAGGTGATGGGTAAACCTGAACAAACTGAAAGACTGTTGCTGAATATTTGTAACAAATCTCTCAATGACAGTGAGGAAAGCCTGTGCAGACCCTGTGGTCATCATGACATTGATCTGGCTCTGGTATGCTCCTGGGAAATGATAGGCAGAAACAAATGGGCTCAAAGGCTGCTCAGGCGTTGCCGTGATTTGTATCAGACGAATGAATGTGAGTATATGCTCTTAACCCTATCTTCCGGGTGGCCCGAATTTATGGAAATGATTAGTCACTATCCGGAAAGTGCCAACACCCTGCTGGCTACCTCAATCCACTATTTCAAACTGGCTTGTGAGCAGATAATAAAAGAAGGTCCGGAGGCAGGAAACGATAACCTTAATAAGTCGCTTGAGATTCTTGAATCGTTACTGGAAAAGTACCCTTCCAATGCGGCAGCTTATTCGCAAAAAGCGCATTGTCTCAGAATGCAGGGCAGAAGTGAGCAAGAATGGCTAGAATGCTTTGGCAGGGCAGAAGCTATTGACCCTGCTCGGGTATATAAGGTTAAAAGTCATTTTTGGCGAAGCAACGAATCTACCGCTCTTCAAAAGGTGCTGGCCTCACAGGTCAGATAGATATCAGTGAACTTTCAGACCCGTTTGCCGTCCAAGAGCATAAGTTTCCAATCATTTTAGATTGCTATGAGTTACGGACTACCTCCAATCACCAACCCTGCGACCAGTGCGACACCGCAACCGCCACAGGATGCAGATTCTGTAACAACAGAACGTCGATTTACCTTAAACCCGGAAGCCGCTCCGTTTGTTCCTCGTAATCAGGGTGCTGATCAATGGAACACCCCCTCAAATATCAGAGACCGACAAGCCACTGAACGCAAAACCGATGTACTTCAGAAGTTTCATCGATGGAGAGAGAAACCAACATACCCTGATGATACGGTAAAAAGGATAAATGACGCTTACGATGCACTGAAAACACAAAAATTCAGAAGTGCAGAAGTGGCATTTCAATCCATCTTATGCATAGACCAGGACATACTGAGCCAATACGACTACCAAAAGATGCACATAGGGCTTGCCAGGTCTCTGAATGAACAAACCCGGGCTAAACAGGAAGAAGCATGTTCCCTTCTGAAAGAGCTCAGATCGAAGGCACCGCTCAATGAGTTCGGGGCCTCGATCATTCATAACCTTGACCTGACCCTGAGCCGAAGTGAACTGGCACTGGGACGATACCTTGATGCAGAAACACGACTTTTAAGAATGAGAAACAAAAAGCCCGATGCCGATGTGAAAGCACTGTGCGAGCCTTCTGACGATTTTGACGCTGATATGACTATTACACGAGTTTGGCAGTTTGTGGAAAAACACACGCTGACTGAAACACTCCTGCTAAATATGAAAACAAGGCTGACTGAAAAGCTGCAGCAGAAGCAATCCGCTGCAGCTGTTGAAAAACTGCATCAAAAACTCCGTACCGTAAATATTGTTTTGGTGCGACAGTGGGAGCAGACGGGCCAATATAAATTGGCTGAAGAGCTGTTGCTGAACGTGAGTGGCAAGAACCCCAATAACAGTGAAGAAGAACTGTGTAAACCCTCTGGGCAGTTCGACCTTGATCTGACCCTGGCGCGACTTTGGCAGACTGTCGGCAAACATAAACGAACTGAAAAACTGCTGCTGAACATGAGTAACAAGCCCCCTGATGCCAACGAGGAGACCCTTTGCACCCCCTGTGGGAATTATCTGACTGACCTGGCTCTGATGCGGTATTGGGAGCAGGTAGGCAACAATCAATTGGCTGAAAAGCTGCTGCTGAAAATGAGTGGCAAGCATCTTGATGCCAGCGAGGAAGAACTTTGCAAGCCTTGCTGGCACCATGAGATTGATCTGACTCTGGTGCGATATTGGGAGGTTGTTGGCAAATATACACTCGCTGAAAAACTCCTGCTGAACATGACTGGCAAGCATCCCGGTGCCAGTATAGACAGCCTGTGCAGCCCCTGTGGGAACCTGGAAATTGACCTGGCTCGGGTGAGACTCTGGCAAATGATGGGCAAATATCAATGGTCTGAACAGCTGATGCTGAAGATGATTGGCAAGCCCCCCGGAGCTATTGCGAAAGAGTTGTGCAAGCCATTCGGGCATCATAACATTGACCTGACCCGGGCACGACTCTGGCAGAATATGAACAAATTTGAACTGTCTGAAAGTCTGCTGCTGAACATGAGTGGCAAGCACCTCAATGCCGATGAAGACAGCCTGTTCAAGCCTTCCGGGAATCAACAGATTGACCTGGCTTTGATAAGACTATGGACCGTTATGGGCAAATTTGAAGAGGCTGAAAGACTATCCAGGCGTTGCTGTGAGTTATATCATTCGGATGAATGTCAATTAACCCTGTTGGGCTTGTCTGCCGGGAAAGCGGGATTTCTGGAAATGATCAGCCGCTATCCGGAAAGTGCCAATACCTTGCTGGTTACCTCAATCCATTATTTCAGTCTGGCTTGTAAGCATATAACAAATGATGACCCAAAGGCAGGCAGCGATCACCTTATGAAGGCGCTTGAGATTGTTGAATCGGCACTGGAAAAATACCCTGTCAATTCGGGAGCTTATTCACAAAAAGGGCATTGTCTCAGAATGCTGGGTAGAAGTGAGCAAGAATGGAGGGAATGGTTTAACAGAGCAGAATCCCTTGACCCCGGACGGGCCTACAGGAGTAAAACTGATTTTTGGCGAGGCAACGAAGCCACTGCTCTTCAGAAGTTAAGGGGTCTCACTAAAAAATTACCTGATCAGGTACCTGGGTAAGCATGAACTTTTTTGTTCGTTTGCTGTCCAAAGGCATAACTTTACAAGTATGTTGTGTGACTTATGAGCTACGGATTAACAGCAACCACCGGCACCACGGACAGTTCGACAATACAACCGCCAGGGTATCGTGCGTCAGGTTCAGATCGGGATGCGACCGAAAAGAGCCAATCTTCCGCACGCACGAACGTTCCAACGTTTATTCCGCGTTGTCCGCATGCTCAACGTGGTCACCAATATCCTGACAGATCAAATATCAGGGACCGGCAAACAAAGGCAAGCCAAAACCCTTCACTACAAACGTTTCAGCAAAGCGATAGTGTGACACCACCCAAGAGTGCTAAAAGAGCAAAAATCAATGACGCCTTTAAAGAGCTGAGCAAACAAAAATTCAGCAATGCAGAAGAAGCATTTCGGACCATCTTGAAGGAAGACAAGAATAAACTGAGTGATCGCGAATGGAAAAACCTGACGATAGGACTTGCAAGGTCGCTCAAAGAGCAAACCCACGAAAAACAGAAAGAAGCCTGCTCTCTTCTGAAAGAGCTCAGGTTGAAGGGAAGGTTCACTGCGCACGGGGCTTCAACCATTCCTGATCTTGATCTGACCCTGAGTCTCTGTGAACAGGCACTTCGACATTACGCTGATGCTGATGCACGACTTACAGCATTGAGAAACATCAAGCCGGATGCCGATGAGGAGACCCTGTGCAAGCCTTCTGACAATTTTAACGCTGACATCGCCAGTACACGACTATGGCAGCTTATGAAAAAACACACACTGGCTGAAACACTCCTGCTGAACATGGAAAAACAGCTGATAACTGAGCTGAAGTTGAGACAATCCACTGTAACTTCCACTGAAACTACCGAAAGACTGGATAAATACCTCCATATCGTAAAAATTGCTCTGGTGCGACTCTGGCAGGGGAAAAGCCATTATGAAAAGGCTGAAGGTCTGCTGCTGAACATGAGTGGCAAACACCCGGGTGCCAGCGTAGAGGTGCTCTGCAAGCCTTGTGAAAATCGCAACGTGAATCTGACCCTGGCAATAGTCTGGCAGGAAATGGGCAAATATCAACTGGTTGAAAAGCTGCTTCTGAACATGAGCGGTAAGCCCCTCAATGCAAGCGAGGACATACTGTGCAAACCCTGCAGGCATCATGACATTAACATGGCTCTGGCTGTGCACTGGGTGGTGTCGGGCAAAAATCACCTGGCTGAAAAACTGCTATTGAACATGAGTAACAAGCCCTCCAATGCCAGTGACAGCACCCTGTGCAGACCCACTGGACAGCTTGATATTGATCTGACTCAGGCACGAAATTGGGAGGTAACAGGAAAACATCATCTGACTGAAAGACTGCTACTGAACCTGAGTGGCAAGGACCCCAAAGCCAGTGAATATCTCCTTTGCCAGGCTTGTGGGCATTACAAAATTGACATAACTCTGGCGTATCACTGGGAACATGGGGGCAAACACAGATTGGCCGAAAGGCTGCTGTTGAGTATGTGTGGCAGACACCCCAATAACCTTGAGGAAATTCTGTGCAAACCCTCCGGGCACTCTGAGATTGACCTGTCCCTGGTGATACTCTGGCAGGAGTCGGACCAACACGAACGGGCTGGAAAGCTGCTGCTGAACATGAGTAACAAGCATCCCGATGCCAGTGAGGATATTCTGTGCCAACCCTCTGGCCATGATGCTGTCGATCTGGCCCTGGTGAGATATTGGCAGACAACAAAAAAATATCATCTCGCTGAGAAGCTACTGCTGAAGGTGAGTGGCAAGCATCCCGATGCCAGTGAGGACATTCTCTGCAAACCTTGCGGACGTCATGACATTGATCTGGCTCTGGTTCGCGTCTGGGAGATGATTGACAAACATTGGCTGGCAGAGAGGCTGATTAAAAATTGCAGTGAGTTATATCAATCCAAGGAGTGTCAGCTCACACTCCTGGTCTCATCTTGCGAGCAACCGGGATTTATGGAACTGGTTAGCCGCTATCCGGAAGGTGAAAGTAGATTGCTGGCCACTTCAATCCATTATTTCACTCTGGCTTGTGGACAGATAACAAATGATGAACCGGAGTCAGGAAATAAAAACCTGAGTAAAGCCCTTGAGACTGTGGAATCACTCCTGGAAAAGTACCCCACCAGTGCGGCCGGTCTTTCACAAAAAGCGCATTGTCTCAGAATGATGGGTGCCACCGTTGAGGAATGGAAGAAATACTTCAAAAAAGCCACTTCCCTCGCCATCAACCGTGGGCATGTGCGTAAAACTGAGTTTTGGCGAAGAAACGAAGCTACTGCTCTTCAGAAGCTGCAGGGGCTCAAAGCGCAAATGGATCACAAGGAACTTTAATATCCGTTAACTGTCCAAGAGCCTAGTTTTCCCGGAAGTTTTGATTGCCATGAGTTACGGATTTACAGCAACAGCCAGCGCCACAAGCAATACGACATCACAACCGTCACAGAATCGTGCGACAGGTTCAGAGCATACCTCTAACCTCAACCCTGAAGCTCCAGTGTTCATTCCACGTGCTGAACGCGTTCAACGTATTGATGATCGTTCCAACAGGCTCCCAACTATTTCTGGCAGGCGGGTCACTGCAGATGAAACCTTTGCTTCCCGGACATTTCAGCAAAGGACGAATGTTTCCTGTCCTGATGCCATTACAGAAGCGATCAACAAGGCTTTCGAAGCACTGACAAATAAAAAATTCATAGATGCAGAAGCAGCTTTCCGGCTCATCCTGGACAAAAACGAGAGCAGCTTAAGTACATTCGAGCACCAGAACTTAGTCATTGGACTTGCAAGGTCTCTAAAAGAGCAAACCTACTCAAAACAGAAAGAGGCCTGCTCTTGTCTGGAAGAACTCAGGTCGAAAGCACCGCTCAATGACTTCGGGGCCTCGACCATTCATAACCTTGACCTGACCTTGAGCCGATGTGAAGAGGCGCTGGGACAGTATATTGATGCTGAAAAACGACTTTCGAGACTGAGAAACAAAAAGCCTGATGCCGATGAGCTGTCCCTGTGTGAACCTTCTGACAATTTTGACGCTGATATTGCTAATGAACGACTATGGCAGCTTATGGAAAAGCACACACTGGCTGAAACACTGCTGATAAAACTGAGAGCAAAGCTGATGTCCCGGTTGCAATTGACCTCACTAGCTCCCACTGTCAAGGCACTGCGTAGAAACCTTCATACCGTAAATCTCGCTCTGGCAAGACACTGGCAGGTAATGGGCAAATACAAATGGGCTGAAAGCATGCTGCTGTGCATGACTCGCAAGCACCCCGATGACAGTGAGGAGATCCTCTGCAGGCCCTCTGGAAAAAATGATATTGATCTGGCTCTGGCACTACTCTGGGAATTGATGGGTCAATACGAACGGGCTGAAAGACTGCTGCTGAACCTGATTGGCAAGCACCCTGATAACGGTGAGGATATCCCGTTAAAGCCCTCTGGAAAATATGATTTTTATCTGGCTCTGGCACGACTCTGGCAGATAATGAGCCAAGATAAACGGACTGAAAGGCTGCTGCTGAAGATGAGTGGCAAGCGTCTCGATAACAGTGAGGAGATCCTGTGCAAGCCTTGTGGGAATTATTACACTGACATGGCTCTGGTGCGACACTGGCAGATATCAGGCCAACATGAACGAGCTGAAAGACTGCTGCTAAACATGACTGGCATGAATCCCGGTGACGACGAGGAGACCCTGTGCCAGCCCAGTGGGCATTGTAATATTGATCTGACTCTGGTGCGACACTGGCAGCTGATCGGCAAACAAGAACTGGCTGAAAAACTGCTGCTGAACATGAGTGGTAAGTGCCCCGCCGACAGTGAGGAGAATCTGTGCAAGACCACTGGCAGAAATGCTATTGATCTGGCGCTGGCAATACTCTGGCAAGTCACGGGTAATCATGAACGGAGTGAAAGACTGCTGCTGAGTATGAGCGGCAAGTCCATCAATGACAGTGAGGACAACTTGTTCAGACCTTCCGGGAATCAAGAGCTCGACCTGGCCCTGGCTCGAACCTGGCAAAAGGCTGGCAACTATGAGTCAGCAGAAAAACTGCTTAGTCGTTGCTTCGCCTTGTATCGTTCGGATGAATGTGCATCAGCACTGTTGTGTTTATCGATTGGACAATCAGTGTTTATAGAAAGGATGGCCCTGTATCCGGACAGCGCCAATAAACTGCTGGCAGCTTCCTTACACTATTTCAATCTGGCTTGTCGGCAAATAATAAAGGATGGCCCGAAGTCAGGAGACGATAACCTTAACAAGGCTCTTGCGCTTGTTGAATCAGCATTGGAGAAGTACCCTCCGAGTGCAGGCGCTTTTTCGCAAAAAGCACACTGCCTGAGAATGATGGGTGCAGCAGAGCCTGTATGGCGGGAGCTGTTCCTAAAATCAACATTCCTTGAACCCTTTCGTGCAGTGAAGGACAAAAACGACTGCTGGCGAATCATGGAATCAGCTGCCCTCCAGAAGATAAGGGACGTCACAGACTGAATGGATCAAGATGAACTTTTATCTCCATTAACTGTCCAAGAGCATAGTTTTTCAGCAGAGTTTGATTGCTATGAGTTACGGATTACCGCCAGTCAAGAGCAACGCAGCCCATTCGAGCGCTGCCGTTGGTTCGGCTGCTGCCGCCAGTTCGACAACAACCTGTTCGACAACAACCCGTTCGACAACAAAAAGCAAATACACCTTAAACCCTGAAGCTTCAGTATTTATTCCGCATGCTCAGCGTGTTCATGAGCATTCGGTCAAACTTTCAGACATTAAAGACCGACAGGCAGCGGCATGCCAAACGCTTATACCCCAGACACTTTCGCAATGGACCGAGCCAAAAGACTCTGCGGATATTAAAGGCAGAATCAATGATGCATTCAAAGAACTGACAAAACGAAAATTCATCGATGCAGAAACAGCATTCCGGAACATTTTAAACGAAAACCAGCAGATACTAAGCACATTTGACTACCAGAACGCTACCATAGGGCTTGCAAGGTCGCTAAAAGAGCAAACCCGAAAAAAACAGCTGGAAGCCTGCTCTCTTCTGGAAAAACTCAGGTTGACTGGATCGTTTACCGAGTTCAGGGCTTCGACCATCCATCACCTTGATCTGACCCTGAGCCGATGTGAACAGGTACTGGGAAAATACCTTGAAGCTGAAACACGACTTATAGCGCTGAGGAACCTGAAGTCCGATGCCGATGTTCAGGCACTGTGCACGCCTTCTGGCAATTTTGACGCAGATATTACTAATGCCCGACTGTGGCAGTTGATGAAAAAAAACACGCTGACTGAAGCACTTCTGATGAACATGGGAAAAGCACTGTTTACAGAGCTGCATTCAAACCGGTCCGCTGTCACTTCACAAAAACGGCACAGCTATCTCCATACCGTAAACCTGGCTCTGGCTCGAAACTGGCAATTGACGGGTAAATATGAATGGGCTGAAAACCTGCTGCTTAGCATGATTGTTAAACATCCCAATGCCAGTGAGGAGGTACTGTGCAGCCCCTCTGAGCATCGTGACATTGACCTGGCTCTGGCGCGCGTCTGGCAGATGATGGGCAAATCTGAACGCACTGAAAGACTGCTGCTGAACATGAGTGGCAAGCACCCTGATGGCAGCGAAGAAAGCCTGTGTAAGCCCTGTCCACAGCATGAGATTAATTTGGCTCTGGCAATACTCTGGCAAGAGATGGACAAACATGAAATGACCGGAAAGTTGCTGCTGAACATGAGCAACAAGCATCCCGATGACAGTGAAGAAAACCTATGCAAACCTTGTGCGCATCATAACACTGACCTCGCTCTGGCAAGACACTGGGAGGTAATAGGCAAACATACACTGACTGAAAAGCTGCTGTTGAACATCAGTGGCAGGGACCCCCATGACAGTGAAGACATCCTGTGCAAGCCCTCTGGGCAACATGACATTGACCTGGCCCTGGCATGCATCTGGCAGGTGACGGGCAAAAATGAACTGGCTGAAAGACTGCTCTGGCGTTGCAGCAAATTTTATCATTCGGATGAATTTCAATTATCTCTGTTATGTCTGTACGCCGGGCAAACAGGATTTATGGAGATGATTAGCCATTATCCTGAAAGTGCCAACACATTGCTGGTTACCTCGATCCATCATTTCAATCTGGCTTGTGAACAGATCATCAATGATGACCTGAAATCAGGAAAGGATAATCTCAATAAAGCTCTTCAATATGTGGAATCAACTTTGGAGAAGTACCCCCTGAATGCAAGCGCTCATTCACAAAAAGCCCACTGTCTCAGAATGATGGGCGCCAGTGAGGAGGTATGGCGAGCCAGTTTCAATAAAGCCAACTTACTTGACTCCAGCCGGACATATAAGAATAAAAATTCGTCCTGGCGAAGCTGCGAATCTGCTGCTCTTCAGAAAATGTTAAGCCCCACAGAGCAAGCAAATAAACATGAACCTTTATGCCCATCAGATTCAGAGGCATAGCCAGAGAGATTAGATTGCTATGAATTACGGATTACCACCAACAATCAGCGCTGCGACCGGAACAATATCGCAACCTTTACAGCATCGTGCCTCAGGTTCTGACCATAATGCAACAAAGCGTCCATCTGCCATAGACCCGAAAGCTTTAGTGTTTAATCAACCTGCTCAGTGTGCCTGGGAACATTGGAACAGACCCTCCAATATCAGGAACCGGCAAACAACTGTATTCCAATCGCGCTTTCCCCGGGAGTTTCAAACAAGGGCGAATGCCCGTTGTCCTGAAGCTATTCAAAAACAGATCGATAGCGCTTTCGATGAACTAATAAAAGAAAAAAATTTTATCAATGTTGAAAGAATGTTCCGAAGGATCATACAAAATGGCAGGGCCGTACTGGGTGAATTCCACTACCAAAGCTCAGTCATAGGGCTTGCAAGATCGTTGAAAGAACAAACCTACGAAAAGCTGAAAGAGGCCTGTTATCTTCTGGAAGAACTCAGATTGACCGGAACCTTCACTGAGTACGGGGCGTCAACCATTCATAACCTTGATCTAACCCTGAGCCGCTGTGAACAGCTACTTGGAAGAAACCTCCACGCTGAAGCACGACTTTTAGCTCTCAGTAACAAAAAGCCCAATGCTAATGTGCAGACGCTGTGCAAACCTTCCCGCAATTACGAAGTTGATATTTGCCTGACCAGGCAGTGGCAGCTGTTGTACAAATATGAGCTGGTTGAACCGCTACTTCAGAACTTAAAGTCAGAGCTGACTGAAAAGCTGCGGTTATCGACGTTTCCTCGCACCATAAAGAAACTAAGTAAATACCTTCATACCGTCAATATTTCTCTGGTAAGACTCTGGCAGTGTAAGGGTGAGCATAAACCGGCTGAAAGTCTGCTGCTGCAAATGAGTGGCAAGCCCCTCAATGCCTCTGAGGAAATCCTTTGTACTCCCTGTGAGCACCATGACATTAACCTTTGCCTGTCGCGACACTGGCAGATAATGGGCAAACATCAATTGACTGAAAAGCTGCTGTTAAACATGAGCAACAAACGCCCCGATGACACCGAGGATGCCCTGTGTAAGCCCTGTGCTTATCATGATGTCAACCTCTGTCTGGCGCGGCACTGGCAGCTGATGGGCAAATATAAAATGACTGAAAGACTCCTGCTGAACATGAGTGGCAAGCATCCTGATGCCAGTGTCGAGGCCCTCTGCAAGCTCTGTGGGAATTATGACACTGACCTGACTCTGGTGCGACACTGGCAGGTAATGGAGAAGCATGAACTGGCTGAAAGACTGCTGCTGAATATGAGCGGCAAGCACCCCAATGCCAGTGAGCTGTCTCTGTGCCTGCCCTGCGGGCACCACGAAATTGACCTGACTCTGGTACGACACTGGCAGGGAAGAAGCAAATTTGCGTGGGCTGAAAGGCTGCTGCTGAACATGACTGGCAAGCACCCTGATGCCGGTGAAGAAGTCCTTTGCAAGCCCTTTGGGCATTATGAAATTGACCTGGCTCTGGTGCGACTCTGGCAGTCGCTTGGCAAATATGAACTGGCTGAAAGACTGCTGCTGAACATGACTGGCAAACACCCCGATAATAGTGAAGAGAGCCTGTGGCAACCTTCCGGGCATCATGACATTGACCTGGCTCTGGCGCGACTCTGGCAAACGGCTGGCAAAACGGAACCGGCTATAAGACTGCTTCAGCATTGCTATACAAGATATCGTTCGGATGAATGTGAATCGGCACTGTTTAAATTATTCATTGGGCAAGTAGGGTTTATGGAAATGATTGCCGGGTATCCGAAAAGTGCCAACACATTGCTGGCGACCTCGATCCACTATTATGCTCTGGCTTGTAAGCAGATAAGCAAAGATGGCGCGGCGGCAGGAAAAGATAACCTTAACAAGGCGCTTGAGTTTGTGGAATCCGTCATAAAAAATTACCCTCCAAATGCTGGAGCTTATTCGCAAAAAGCCCATTGTCTCAGGATGATGGGGGCCAGTGATCAAGAATGGAATAAATGGTTCTCAAGAGCACGATCTGTCGACCCCTTCCGTGTACCGACAGAAAAAAACGGATACTGGCGATGCATCGAATTTGATGCCCTTGACAAGGTACGAGCTTCCAAAGAGTAACCAAGACTGAAAAAAGCCTGAAGAACTGAGGGTTTAGTTGCGTATATTCTGGTGACGACACGATCTCTGAAGGGGACAATTTCGTAACGAACCTTGATATAAAAGAGTGAGTGTTTACTCGCCAGCAGGTATGACTGCAAGCTTGTTAACTCGAGCTGAATGATTCCCGCCTTTGCGACAGCCTCCTTCGCGGAAATAACGACCTCCTACTCTTTAGCACATAGCGGTAGTTTGCATTTTGTGGTGCGCAATATTGCTCGTGAAGAAATAGAAGCTCTTGGGTTTTAATCCTTTAGATGAAAAACATAACGTAAGTACTTACTGATTACGAGAGCCTTATCTACTTTGAGCAGCAACATTAATAGTAATTCTACGTAGTGTCATCCGGTTTTTGCGCATATACTCTATTGCCTCCCGGAATCGTGTACCTTTACGTCTGGAGTGCCACCGGAAGATACGACCAGTGCATTTAGCATGTAACCATGCGCCTACCAAAAAGCAAGAGTAAAACGATGGATTTCAGACTGCCCAACCACCATTTCCTGAAACTGCTTGATTTCACTAAAGAGGATATTGCTTCGCTGCTCGATCTGTCAGCGCAGCTGAAGCAGGCCAAAAAAAGCGGTAACGAGCCCCGTTTTCTTGAGGGTCGCAACATCGCATTGATTTTTGAAAAAGCGTCCACCCGAACCCGCTGTGCCTTTGAAGTAGCCAGCTTTGATCAGGGTGCCAATGTGACTTACATTTCCGGTGGCTCACAGATGGGCAGTAAAGAATCTGTGAAAGACACTGCCAGGGTTCTGGGAAGAATGTACGACGGCATTGAGTTTCGTGGCCACTCCCAGCAGCATGTTGAAGAACTGGCAGAATACTCAGGCGTCCCGGTTTGGAATGGCCTGACCGATGACTGGCACCCGACTCAGATTCTGGCAGATTTTCTGACCATGCTGGAACATGGCAAAGGGCGCCCCCTGAACAAACTTAAGCTTTGTTATGCAGGCGATGGCCGGAATAATGTGGCGAACTCACTTCTGGTAGGTTGTGCCAAAATGGGCGTTGACTTCAGAATTGCCGCACCAGAAGGTTATACCCCTGCCCAGGAACTGCTCGAACGCTGCCAGTCATTAGCAGAAAAATCAGGAGCCAGAATCACCGTCACACAGTCCGTAGAAGAAGCGGTGCATGAATGTGACTTTATCTATACCGATGTCTGGGTCTCCATGGGTGAACCGGTAGCGGCCTGGGATGAGCGTGTACGTCTGATGACGCCCTATCAGGTGAATGCCTCTATGCTTGAAAAAACGGGCAATCCTGACGCCCGATTCCTGCATTGCCTGCCTGCTTTTCATAACGATGAAACGACTATTGGCCTTGAGATTGCCAGTAAATACGGCATGTCGGGCCTGGAAGTAACGGAAGATGTTTTTGAGTCTGAACACTCCATCGTTTTTGATCAGGCAGAAAACCGTATGCACACCATCAAGGCCGTTATGGTGGCTACACTAGGAGCCTGACCGAGAATAGCGCCCGTAGCGAGGACGGCAGAAAATTGAGGATGAAAATTCGGTTTTGTAAGGAGAATAGCGAGCTATTTGACGAACAAAAGCGGATTTTCAGACCAATTTGCTGCCGCCGCAGTAGGGCAGTCTATTCTCGGTCAGGCTCCTAGGAGCCTGACCGGTCAGAGCAAAACGACGGTAATCGAAGAGAGATATTTATTGTGCCAAGAGTGAACCTGACAAAGTCTCGAGACTGAAACGTCCGGAATTGTCTACTATTGAGTAAATTTTGCAATGCAACCCGGCTGCTGCAGAGACTGCGGAGCTATCACTCCAAAACCTTCTGCAGCCCGGTAGTATCTGATCGCCAGCCCCTCAAGTTTATAGGCGACAGATAACTTATGATTAACCAGAGGCCCTTTGATCCTGACCTGAACCGCCATGACCATGAGTTTCTTTTTTTAGGTTAAGAGAGGCACATGGTGATTAAGTTCCGGCTTTCCGGTCAATCGTCCTGATTTTTCAGTTCCCAAGCCGTATAGAGGAGCAGAAATGCCCCAGAGTCTATTGCGATACACCAACATTCTCAGCATTGTTGGTGACTTGATTCGCGTTCAAGTGCCTAACCTGACGGCAGGCAATTCCCGGGCCAGCTATGGCGATCTGGCGATGATCGAACAAAACGGACAGGTTTATTCCCTGGCCCAGATCATCAAGATTGATCACGAAGAAGTTTCCCTGCAGGTATTTGCCGGCACCAAGGGTCTCTCTACTGATGCCTCCGTCTGCTTCCTGGGCGAGCCTATGAAAGCCACCTATTCTCCCAACATCCTGGGCCGCATTTTTAACGGTGCCGGTGAACCTATTGATGGTGGTCCGGCTCTGGAGCAAGACCCCAAGGTTGAAATTGACGGCCCGTCGGTAAACCCAGTCCGTCGTGTACTGGCGTCAAGAATGGTACGAACCAATGTTCCAATGATTGACGTATTCAACACCCTGGTTGAATCACAGAAGATCCCCATTTTCTCGGTGGCCGGTGAACCTTACAACCGGTTCCTCGCCCGTATTGCCATTCAGGCTGAAGCTGACGTGGTCGTGTTTGCTGGCATGGGCCTGATCTTCGACGATTACCACTTCTTCCGTACAACCTTTGAAGAAGCCGGTGTATCTTCCCGAACCGTCATGTTTACCAACCAGGCCTCTGATCCGACCGTTGAACGTCTTCTGACGCCTGATATGGCGCTGGCAGTGGCAGAGCACTTTGCCGTGAACGAAAGCAAGAAGGTTCTGGTTCTGCTAACCGATATGACCTCCTACGCTGACGCCATGAAAGAGATCGGCGTAGCAATGGACAAGATCCCGGCTAACCGGGGTTACATGGGTGACCTCTACTCCCAGCTGGCCAAGCGTTATGAAAAAGCCTGTGATTACAAGGGTGCAGGCTCTGTCACCATCCTCGCGGTAACCACCATGCCGGGCAACGATGTCACTCACCCGGTGCCGGATAACACCGGTTACATCACCGAAGGTCAGTTCTACCTGCACAATGGCGTCATTGATCCATTCGGTTCTCTGTCCCGTTTGAAACAGATGATTCAGGGCAAAGAAACCCGCGACGACCATGCTCACATCATGAACACCATGATCCGTTTCTACTCCGACTCTGTGAATGCCCAGCAGAAACAGGCCATGGCCTTTGAATTGTCCAGCTACGACCTGAAAGCGATCGCCTTCGGTGAAAAATTCAAAAGTCGCTTCATGGTTCTTGAAGCCCGGATGGGTCTGGAAGAAGCCCTGGATCTTTGCTGGCAGACACTGGCTGAATGTTTTGAACCCGAAGAAACCCTGCTCAAACAGAGCCTGCTGGACAAGTACTGGCCTGGTCTTGACGAAGCCAGAGAATCCGCCGGGGCCACTGAAAAGTCTGGCTCGGAAACAGCTGCGACAGAGGCTTAAACCATGGCCAAGGTAGCCCTCAATAAAAGCTCGCTGAACAAAGAAAAACGCAGCCTCAAAACCTACAACCGTTATCTGCCGGCACTGGAATTGAAGCGCCAACAGTTGATGGTTGAACGGAAAAAGGCTGAAGAGGCGCTGGCAGAAACCCGGTCTCATCTGGCGGACGTTGAGCGTCTGGTCAGGGAACAGCTCCCGATGCTGGCCCGGGAAGACGTGCCTCTGGAAGGATTGGTCAAGGTAACCAGAGTCACATTGATCGATGAGAATATCGTGGGTACAGCAGTACCCAGGGTAGAGAACATCGCCATTAGCCTGAAAGCCTACAGTGACCTGGCCAAGCCGGTCTGGGTCGACTTTCTGGTTGAACTGCTTCAGCAGATGGTGCGTCTGCGCATTGAGTACCAGGTGCGCGAGCTGCGTCATAAAGAGCTGGACAAGGCCACCCGGACAACATCCCAAAGGGTAAATCTGTTTTCCAAGGTACTGATTCCGCAAACCCGCAAGAGTATCCAGAAAATCCAGATCTACCTGTCTGACCAGGATCGTGCCAACGTCATGAACGCCAAGCTCTCCAAGGGTAAAGTGCTGGCTCAGGAAGCCAGGTTGGCCAGAGCCCGTGAACTGGAATCACTGGAGGCAGACGTCAATGGCCATTAAACGGCTGAATAAAATTACCCTATACGGGCCCGGAGAAGACAAAAGCCGGATTCTTCAGGGACTCCAGACTCTGGGATGCATGCACCTGATTCCACTGTCCGATAACAACGTGGATCAGAGCCTGCGCATGCAACCGGCACAGGCCAGTGAAGCTATAGCCTGGCTGGAGCGCTCACCACGAACACGTCGACAGCTCAAAGACAAAAACCATGTCTGCATTGATCAGGTCGTTGCCGAGGTTCTGGACAACAAGACCTCTGTTCGGGAAGTGTCCGATGCCCGTGACAAACTGGTTGAGCGAATCCGTGAAGTTCGTCAGTGGGGAGAGTTCAGCTTGCCCAGCCTGTCCGACCTGAATGGCCAGCGCTTCTGGTTTTATGTCGTTCCTTTGGGTGAAATGGAGGCTCTCTCCGAAGTCCTGAAGGAAGATGACCTGCCCTGGGAGGAAATTCACAGGGACCATCGCCAGGCCTATGTGATTGTCATTTCTACCAGTGAACCGGCAGAAGACCTGCTGCCAGTACCACGTTCCCATGTAGGTATGGTGCCTCTTTCCAGACTTGAAACGGAACTGGAAGAGTCTGAGCATCTGCTGGAAGAACTGCTGGCAGAGCGTGAAGCTCTGACCCGCTGGCACTATCTGCTGGGTCAGACGGTGGCAGCCAGATTGGACCAGGCTGCCCTGGAAGAAGCCAGCAG
Organism: Endozoicomonas sp. ALD068; assembly: GCF_049310145.1. NCBI lineage: Bacteria > Pseudomonadati > Pseudomonadota > Gammaproteobacteria > Oceanospirillales > Endozoicomonadaceae > Endozoicomonas > Endozoicomonas sp. ALD068. Next base: position 725,803 of record NZ_JBLYNU010000004.1, on the reverse strand, counting down.
TGGCACTCAGGATGAGGGAACTTTCTTCCTGGTTCAGGGCTGGGTAGCGGTATCGGAGAAAAAAGCGGTGGAGGCTTTTTGTCTGGAAAACGGCGTTGCGGCGATCTTCGAGGAGCCCTCTGAAGAAGACAATCCGCCTACCCTGCTGGCAAAATCCGACAGCATTGGCGGTGGCTCAGATGCATTGGGCTTCTTCCAGACACCCAACTATCGTACCTGGGACCCGGGCAATCTGGTCTTTTACTCGTTTTCACTGTTCTTCGCCATGATCATGAGTGACGCCATGTACAGCCTGCTGTTTGGTGGCATCGTGTTCATGTTCCGCAAGAACCTGAAAAAAACCGAGGCCGGTTCACGCCTGATGAATCTGGCTTACTTCATGTCAGCGGCCGGCGTTGTCTGGGGTGTTCTGATTGGCAGTTACTTTGGTGTGGCACCAGAATCGGGGGGGATTCTCGGTCATCTGGCCGTCATCAACCTGAACAACTACAGTGCCATGATGAAACTGTCGGTCTTTGTCGGTGTGACACATTTGATCATTGCCAACATCATGACGGCAGTGGTCAACCGGGGTAGCAGTCATGCGCTCGCCCCGGTTGGCTGGGCAATTATTATGGCCTCGGGTTTGTCAATGTGGCTGGGCACGACTGGTACTCTGCCGACTGTTTTTGCCGACAAGGTTGGACCTGCCGGGCTGATCACAGGTGCTTTACTGGTGTTCCTGTTTACCAGCACCCGTCCGGTTCGCTCCATCGGCAGTCTTTGCCTGAGAGGTCTGGACGGCCTGAAAGGTATTTATAACATCACCTCCGCTTTCGGTGACGTGCTGAGTTACATGCGTCTGTTTGCCCTGGGTCTTTCCGGTGCCTCCCTGGCAATGACCTTCAACACCCTGGCTATGGACGCCCTGGATTCCAGTCCGGTCATTGGCGTGCTGTTCAGCGGCCTGATTCTGCTGCTGGGACACATACTCAACTTTTCCCTTTGCATCATGAGCGGTGTCGTACATGGCATGCGTCTCAACGTGATTGAATTCGTTAACTGGGGACTGTCCGACGAGGGCTACCCATTCAAATCTTTTAGAAAACAAGAGGATTAAACATGGAAAATCTGATCTTGGCCCTGGGCTGGATAGGCGTATTTGCACCGGTTGCACTGGGGGCAGTGGGTTCAGCCATTGGCTGTTCAGTCGCTGGTCAGGCGGCCTGTGGTGCCATGCTGGATGTTGAAAGTGGCTACGGTAAATTTATAGGCCTGTCGGCAATGCCTTCATCACAGGTTATATACGGCATTGTAATCATGTTCACCCTCAGCGGTATCGGTGTTTCCGATAACAGCGCCCCGGGCCTGCTGGGTATTGGTCTGCTGACCGGTATTGCCCTGATGTACTCTGCTATCTACCAGGGTCAGGCAGTTGCCGCTTGTATCAATGCCTCCAAGAACAAACCGGAAGTCTTTGGCCTTTCCATTGCGCCTGCTGCAATTGTTGAGGGCTTTTCGGTATTCGCATTCGTATTTGCTCTGGTGCTGGGTCAGCAGATCACGGCCTGATCAGAAGACTGTGAACAATAGACGGTGGACTGTTAACCAGAGGAATAAATTATGACAGCAGCAATGAATCCTGGCGGCCAGAACGTCTCTGTTGGCGTCCAGGAGCTGATCGAAAAACTGCGCAATCAGGGCGTACAGGACGGTCGTGAGCGGGCTGACCGGATTGTCAGCGAGGCCCAGAGCCATGCCGCCGAGCTGGTCCGGGAAGCTCAGGCGAAAGCCGACATGATTGTCAGCAAAGCCCGTGAAGAGGCGGACTTTATCACCCAATCCGGTCAGGAAGCCCTGCAACTCGCGGAGCGTAATGCCGTTCTGGAGCTGAAAGATTACCTGTTGGAAAAATTCTCCGGACAGATCAGCGCCCTGGTCAGCGGCTCCCTCGAGAAAGAAGAAGTGCTCAAGCAGATGATTCTTGAAGTGGCGGGCGAAAATAACCTGCATGGCGAGAAAAACCTGGAAGTGGTCCTGCCTCGCAAGGTCATTGGTCTTGATGAGCTGCGCAAAAACCCGGACCTGGTTAAAAAAGGTCCTCTGTTGGACTTCGTCACTGGTCAGGCTGCTGAAATGCTTCAGGAGGGGGTGACTTTCTCGGTAGGCAAGACCAGTCAGAGCGGTATCAAATTCCGTCTTCAGGACAAGGAGATCGAAGTAGAACTGAGTGACCAAACCGTCACTGCTGTCTTACTGAGGCACCTACAGCCTCGTTTCCGGGCGCTGCTGGAAGGTATCGTCAAATAATGAGTTAAGAGTCGGAAGTTGACAGTCAAGACTGAAAACGCCGGACTTTTTGGGAGCATGAAATGGCAGAAAACGCCTATTACACCCTGGTGACTTCGCTGCCTCACATCGATTCACTGTTTGACAGCAAGATCACTCCGATCTCCCGTCTGCAACTGGATCGACGCCTCTCCATGTTGAATCAGGAAGACAAGGATACCCTGATCAAGGTCGAGCAGCTTATGCACTGGAGCCACCTGGGTGAAGATGTAGACGAGGCAGCCCTGATCAAGCTGGCTGCCCGTCTGCATGGAGAACTTCCCAGCCAGACTCTGCGTGATCTGATCAACTGGCGGCTGGACATGAGAACGGTCATGGCAGCACTGCGTCGTAAAATGCAGGGCAAGCAGGCACCGGGCGATCCCCAGTGGAGCTTCGGTACCCGCTATGCTTACATTCGTCGCAACTGGAGCAACCCGACACTGGGCCTTCAGCATGCCTTCCCATGGATTCCACAGGCTATTGATTGCCTGAACAAGCAGGACTATCTGACACTGGAGAAAACCCTGCTGGAAGCCGTGTGGCGCCGACTGGACGACGCTGGCAGACAACACAGCTTCGACTTTGAAGCGGTTGTGATCTATCTTCTGCGCTGGAACCTGGTCGCCCGCTGGACAGCCTACGACGGTGACCAGGCAGTGGAACGTTTTAACGAATTGACCGACCTGGCGCTGGGCGAATTTGTCCACCCACTATCTGGAACCAGTACCTGGGGGACAGCCTGATATAAGCAGCCATGAAAAGATACAGCATCCCTCTGATGCCTGAGGACTCTATCGTCATGGCAAGCAGTAAACAGCTTTTGGAAAACGCCAATGAGTGAACAGACAAACACAGAACCGGAACAGCAGGCACTGGCCCACGGAGCCTCTGCCCAAGTCGTTGCCGTAATGGGTGATATCATCACCATCAAGAGTCTGGGCAGTAAGCCACTGACCAAAAACGAAGTCGTCTATGTGGTGCCCGGCCGTCGTTCCAATGAACAGGTTGAAGAGCAACTGATGGCGGAAGTCCTGAGGGTTCGCGGTGATATCGCAGATATTCAGGTTTACGAAGACACCCGGGGTGTCGCGGTAGGTGATGCTATCATCCAAACGGGGCAGCTGCTCTCACTGGAACTGGGTCCCGGCATTCTTTCCATGATCTACGATGGTCTGCAGAACCCTCTGGAAAGACTGGCGTCTCTGCACGGCAAGTTCTTGCAGCGTGGTGTTCAGATTGATGCGCTTGATCGCAGTCAGACATGGGCATTCACAGCTGTGGCCAAGATTGGCGACAAACTTCACGCGGGTGAAACCTTTGGTACGGTCCCGGAAGGTCGCTTTACCCACAAAATCATGATTCCTTTCAACACCGAAGGTGAAGTGGAAGTGATCTGGATTCAGGAAGGCTCCTTCAGCGTTGATACCGTTGTTGCCAAAGTGCGCAATCAGATGGGAGACGAGGTTGCCCTGACCATGGTTCAAAAGTGGCCAGTGCGTCACTCCATTTCTGAAACCCTGTCCAGAAAAGGTAAAACTGAACGTCAGTATCCTGATACTCCCCTGGTCACCACCCAGAGAATCGTGGACACTTTCTTCCCCATTGCCCGTGGTGGCACCGGTTGTATCCCCGGTCCATTCGGTTCCGGAAAAACGGTACTCCAGCACTCTTTCTCCCGTTACTGCGATGCCGACATCGTCATTGTAACAGCCTGTGGTGAACGTGCCGGTGAGGTGGTGGAAACCATTGAAGAATTCCCGCACCTGCAAGATCCAACAACAGGCGGCTCTCTCATCGACCGCACCGTCATCATCTGTAATACCTCATCCATGCCGGTAGCTGCCCGTGAGGCTTCTATCTACACGGGTCTGACACTGGGTGAGTACTATCGTCAGATGGGATACAACGTCCTCGCTCTGGCAGACTCAACTTCCCGCTGGGCCCAGGCCATGCGTGAGACCTCCAACCGTCTGGAAGAAATTCCGGGTGAAGAAGGCTTCCCTGCTTACATGGACTCCGCCATTAAAGGTGTATACGAGCGTTGTGGTGTGATTCGTAACGAAGAAGGAAACGAAGGTTCCCTGACTCTGGTAGGCTCCGTATCTCCTGCCGGTGGTAACTTCGAGGAGCCTGTCACCCAGGCCACTCTGAGTACGGTCAAAACTTTTCTGGGGCTGTCTTACGACCGCGCCTACAAGCGTTTCTACCCTGCCATAGATCCACTGATCTCCTGGTCCCGTTATCTTGATCAGTTGTCCGATTGGTACAGCAAAAACCTGTCCCCTGACTGGGTCGATACCGTCAAGGCAATGCAGGCTCTGCTTGTCAAAGGTGACAGCATTAACCAGATGATGCAGGTGACCGGTGAAGAAGGTATTACTCTGGAAGATTACGTTACTTTCCAGAAGTCTTTCTTCCTGGATATGGTTTACCTCCAGCAGGACGCCTTTGATGACGTCGACAGCAGTTGCCCACTGAGTCGCCAGCAGGCCTGCTTCGAGCTGGTTGTGAGCCTGATCAGTCAGCAGTACGCCTTCAAGGATAAAGAAGTTGCCCGTGACTACTTCGTCAAGCTGACCGGCCTGCTCAAGAACCTGAACTATTCACACGACGGTTCCCCTGAATACAACGGCTATCTGCAGAAGATCGAAGAGTTAAGGAGTCAGTACATTAGTACCGCAGCCGCAGCCTGATTCTGAGTGGCTCACCAGTTAGGCTGAGGCTACCGCCTCAGCCCACTTTCCCTTTTGACACTTTCCCTTTTGACACCCACCAGACGACGGGGATTACTGTTAGTCACCTGACAGGTTCCTGTTTCGCAGTTCGTTGCTCAGAGAACACAACAAACCGTGACTGGCTCCCATCAGACCTTCCCAATAATGATCTTCTGAAACAGCTGAAACAGGTCTCATATCTTTACCTGCTCATTGGCCAGAATTTGGATATTTAGACACTTGAACTTGCAGCTCTCCATTTAACTGCTAAAAGTTTTGGGTACTTACAAATTCTCTCAACCGCTTACCGGGACAGCCATGAGCGATTGACAGCCATGAGCGATTAACAGCCATACGCGATTAACAGCCATGAGCTACTGACCGGAATCTGCATCCTTGGCTGGTATGGAAATCACTTTTCGCAGTATCAGAAGTACTCCGCTCTGAGGTATTAGAATGACAAATACTCACCCCAATGCACTAAGCCTTGCTGTGACCTTTGCAATCTGCTCTTCCATCACTGGCACACAGGCACTGGCCGATCGCAAGCTGCAGACAAAATCTGCCGATATTCTGGGCAATGGACATGTGGAGTTCACTCAGAGTGTGGTCAGGGTTCAGCCAACTTCAGGTGATGACCAACAGCCAATACCCAAATCCATTACAACCACCTACCCTTATGAGCCTGCAGTAAATGAGGACCTTCTCTATCCTTCTATAAGCTTTTCAGAAATTTTTTATAATACTCGTTGCACAGTTTCCAGTGTTGATCAGTTTGAGACAGACGAGAATAATGTTGCCAGGAAATACACCAAAGTCCTGAAGGCGGGTAATGAGGGCGTATTCAGGATCACCCATAACCTTGAAGAAAACGAACTGCTCATTGAAGTCAGAGGCGGAATGACCGATCAGGATTCAATTGAGGTTATTCGTAAAGGATGGCAATCGCATGGCATCAAATCACTGGAACCGTCAACAAAAATCGCCACCCCCATACAACTGGCTGATGTGCTGGACGCCGCCAACGACAGAGCAGGAAACCTCGGCTCAAGTGATCACTATGTTGCCCTTGCCACCATAGAAGTAGAAAAAGTTGAGGTCAATGGGCGCACCTTCATGCGTCTTGTCGCTTCGGGCGTTCAGCCCCCTGAACTGGATCGTCTGGGGCAATCGCTCTTTGTCAATGACGATGCTCTCCTGGCAGCCGCCGCCTCTGCCTATATTCAGGTTCATGTTCTGGAAGAGGATTTACAACAGCAGGCTCTTAATGAACTCCTGGCACACAGCAAACCCGTCGGCTACGTTGTAAAGGCCGAAGATGACACAGAGGTTTATCCTGTGCCTGCGGGCTATCCGAAGCTGGAAGTATCAGAAGCTTCGGAGGGAGTGATTGTTTTCCATGGCCAGAGGCTGAATCCGCAAGATGTCGCTTTTGTAGAAAACCTCCATAAACTCTGGGTAGAAACAGAGGCAAACAAACCCGCTCCAGCAACAGTGGTCAATAAACATAAGGTCGGAAGCTACCAGTTCGCCATTCGATGCAGGCAGATGGCACTGCTGGAGGAGCTTGTAGCGACGCACTCTACCGGAGCTGACAAAGATCAACCGGTGACGTATACAGAGGAAGATCTGCAGGCGTTTCGTGCGCTTTCACACTACGAATATCTCCAGCAGGCATTGGCCAGTGCTGCTGCAGCAGCTCCAGCAGATGAATTTGAATTCTCAATGGAACAGGTCAGAGTTGCTTCGTCTGTCATCACGCCAACCTGGATGCAGATTCAACTCGCCAGACACTTCAGTTTCAAACCCGCACTAAGACACCATCTAATCATTAAGAGTTTTGCTAAGGGTATTTTGAGTAATCTACTCACCGCCGACTCATTAATGCTCGATGCTTTAGCTCACAACGAAGAGTTTGCTTCCAGAGTCTTGAGCGACATCGCCAACCAAATGGTTCAGATGGAAATGAAGCTGACAAAGCATATGGCCTTAGAGGGTAAGCTGGCTCAGATTACAAACGAGCTGAAACTCCTGTCGGAGAAAGCCGCTATCAGTGAGGAAGAAAAACTCTATGCAGTTCAACTCAAGCAAAAAGTTGAGAGTCAGCTTGCAGAGAATCGTGAAGTGATTGAACAGCTGCAAGAGCATTCAGATCAACTTAAGCAGGAAGTCAAACGAATTCCAGAGCTGGAACAACAAGTTAGTCATGCCAGAGAAGAGGCCATAAAAAATTACAACACTCAACTGGCAGCAGAACTGGGTATTGACAACTGGGATAATACCCAGCCATCCGAAGAACAAATCAGACTCATTATAAAAAAAATTCATAAAATGAACCTGGCGGTGGCCGCAACATTCGCTGCAACAGGAGAGTCTTATGAAGAAGCTCCAGAGGCAAAACTGGCGGCGATTGAAAGCGTGTTAGGAATTACTCCGGACGATGAAAGCGATCTGGGTTCCCGCTTTGCGTTTATTCAAGAGTATATGGAGCAACGGGCAGAACTCGCCGAAGAAGAAGCGCTGGCTGTTATAGAAGATCAACTCGGGCTGATGCCGATTAACAAAGATGACCTGAAGGCCCGTCACCAGGCCATTCAGAAACATCTTGAGCATCAGCAGGGGCTGGAAATACAGAAAAAACAGTTGACAGATCTTCGGAAGGAAGTCGATCAAACTCTGAATAAGAGAAAAGACTATCACATAACATTAACAGCACACATAGACAAATATAACATCCAGCTGGCAGAAGAGCTTGGTATTGATAGCACGCCATCAGAAGAGCAAGCCAGACTCATCAGAGAGAAAATTAACGAAATCGAGAGTTCAGCTGCCGCAACAGAACAACAGCGGGCTGAAGCTTTAAAAGTAAAAATGGCGGAGATTGAAAAAGGGCTCAAACTGACTCCAGACAATGAAAACGATCTGATTAGCCGCTTTGATTCCATTCACAAGGCCGCCCAATACTTCAAGCAACTGCAGATAGAAGTAACCGATGATGTCGTAAAAAACAGGCTGACAGACATTGAAATACAGCTCGGCCTTTTCCCGGTTGACGATAAAAATCTGGAAGCCCGTTTCCAGACTGTTCAGCTGCACCTGAAACAGCAGGCAGCTCAGATAGATCGAGAACGCTTTCTGCAGCAGAACATCAGAAAAGATTCGAAAGTAGTCGCTGAAATCAAACCTCGCTATGCAACCATTGCCGCACATCTGAACATTCAGAATTTTGATAGCGATGCAGATATTGATGAACAGCAAGAAAGCCTGCTTAAAAAAATCAAGATGATGGAGAATTCAAAACAGTACCTGATTCAAAGACTTTCGGCACTGGAAGACCATCCGGAACGGCTGCATCATAAAGTTGAGGCTGATCGACAGGATGCAGAGAATTCTTACACCGAGGCCAGAAAAGGCGCTTTAGAAGCGGTTCTTGGTATTAAGCTGAATGAGGAAGACCCCGTCACTCTGGAGTCAACCGTCCATGAGAAGCTCTCCAGACTTGCAGAACTGGAACAAGAACTGGAAGACGTCAGAACTCCGGGTCATCCCAAAGCCAAGCCTGAAGTAATTGAGAAACTGAGTGCCGTGGAAAATGCCATGGAGATGACTCTCCCCGGTGGAGAGGAAGACGTTTATCTCCGGCGCGAGGCTATTTCTGATGACATAAAGACATACATCATGGAAGCCGAAAAAAGGTCAGAGGAAGAGGCTCTGAACATACTGGAAGCACTGGAAGAAATATTCCACCTCGAAATCGACAAATATGCTGGCAAAGAAGCAAGACTTGAAACAGTTCGTTCAAAGTTTAACGGTGATGATATATCAGAATACCAGCTGGACGAGATGGTTAAGATCCTCACGGACGACATAACGCTGGTGGATCCGGAGAAAGGAGATATACGGCTCGACAGGCTTCGTGAGCATCTGACCTCTCGAGTCGAAGAATCCGATCTGCGAGCCAGAGAACACCAGCTTAATTATCTTACTGCTATTGAGAAAAAGCTGGGTATCAACCCTCAGAAAAACCCTGCTGCTAATAAAAGACACGAGGCTTTCACTGACAAGCTGGCCAGTGATATGAAGTTAGAGTTTGAAAAGGATCTCAGCCTGTCTGACCGGATGTATGCTCTGGGTGCCGTACTTCACAAAATGATGGATGAATTACACAAAGGCTATAGGGATGAAGCTGCCAAAAGAACCTTTAACAATCGATTGGCTCGTAAACTCAACGTTAAGGAGTATAAAGATGATGCCGCTATCCACGACCAGATCGAGCTGATTAACGGCAAACTCCAGCAACTGACCCAGCAACTGGATCAAGAATCGATGAATGCAGGTCAGCCTGAAGTTGAAGAGCGTGTCGCAGCCATTGAAGATGAGCTTGACAGGCAATTGGGCCGCCTTGGACCTAAACCCCGATTCGTTCTTGAACGTGATGTCGCCACAGCCAGGCAAGTCATAGAAAGAGCTAACACTGAGCTGGCAGGTGCTCATCGCAAGCTGAATGATCTTCGTCGCAAACAATTAGTGCTGGTAAATCGCGATGGTATTGAACCTATCTCGGATGAAGATAACAGCGCTCTCAATCAGGCAATGGAAAAAATACAGACCGAACTGGGTCTGCCTGCAGGTGACGAACAAACCACTGAAGAACGAGTAGACGACATCAACCGCTTTATGCAGAGAGACGGTGCAGAGAGACGAGATGAAATCATTGATAAACTGGAGGCTGCCACAAAAAACCTGAACATCCAGATAAAAGATCACCTCCGATTACCGAAACAAGCTGATTATTTTGCCATTACAGCCTTCGCAAAAATTCATGGCCGGGACGAAATCAATGAAGTCGATGAAACATTAGGTGAACTGCCTTTAACCAGAAAAAAATACACTCAGGTCACGGAATTCCTGAGTGTACACGACAGAAAAGGCATGGACATAGAATCTGCACGGCATCAAAAGGCGCTTGCACAAGAGAATCTGGATCGTAAAAAAGAGGAGATTAACAAAGCCGGAGGCATCGAACAAAAAGTTAAAACCGAACATGAGAACGAATTTGAATCGCAGATTACAGACCCTGAGCAGACCGACCTGAAGCAAACCCCGGAGCAGAAAAGTGACGCTGAATCAGAAGCATCGAAAGTTCAGGAGGCTCATAAAGCGAATATTGAAGCCACTGAGAAAGCCACAGGTCCTGAACCAGACTCTACCGATATCGAGAAACGGGATGCCCTGAGATGTTTGATCGCCAACGATGCATCGGTAGTGGCTCGTCGGCTTGCTGTGCAAGAGAACCTGGATCGAAGAAAAGAGGCTATTGCAGCCACTGAGAAAGCCACAGGTCCTGAACCAGACTCTACCGATATCGAGAAACGGGATGCCCTGAGATGTTTGATCGCCAACGATGAATCGGAAGTGGTTCGTCGGCTTGCTGTGCAAGAGAACCTGGATCGAAGAAAAGAGGCGATAGAAAACGAGATAGAGCTGCTGGATCTGGCCCTGAAGCAGAAAAGTGATGCTTTATCAAAAGCAGAAATCGCTCTGATGGAACATCACAAAACGGCTCTTGAGGCCACTGAAGAAGCTGTGGGTCTCAAACCAGACGCTTCTGAAACCAATGAACAACGGATTGATGCCCTTAGAAAAAAACAGCTGCAACTGGGCGGGGAAGATGGCACTGGCGGCAGGATCGAGCGACTGATTCAGGAACAGGGCCGCCTGGAAGGTGAGATAGAAACCAGAAAAGCAGACATTGAGAGAATGAAGGAGAACCTGAAGACTGCAGAGCAAACCGCCGAAAACGACGGCGGCCCCTTCCAGTACACACCGAGACAGGTAAAAGTTCTGGCTGATATTTACGATTTCACGCAGCAGCACTCTCTCTGGAAACAAGCTCTGGAAGCCGCAATAGGTCTGGCAGCCTCTTCAGAAAAGAGCAGAAAGGCAATACCTTGCCTTGCGACCTTCGATTTTGACGATGAGTTTGCGCCCATTCGCTTACAGGCAATGGCCGGACAAGATCTGACGTTTGATCAGGCCGGTCGGATGCTGGAAGTTTTCAGAAGCCTCAAGGCAGACTTCCCCTCCCCCCCTCCTCCTTTCGAGCCTGAGAGAGATCAGCCCCAGACCCTCATTGAACAAGTCCAGATTCTGGCGCACCGAGCCAGGAATGAGATAGGAAGAGGTGCTAAATATTACGACGAAATCATTAACGGCATGGGTGAAACAGCCATTTACTTCGTCGAACATGAATCAGGGCACCTGAAAAGCTTCTCGGAATACTTCGAGATCCATTCTGCCAGTGGTAACAAGATCATAACACTGCTGCGTGAAGGTCTGATCAGCAAGGTTGAACTTGAGAACTACATAAAGGCCGTCAGAGGTGTCGACGGTTATCAGACAGTGGATGAGTTTGAACACTTCCTTGGCTACAACCAGGGCGTCAAGGTGCCTGAGTTCAGGAAGGTTGTTCAGATGCTGTCCGACAAGGGGGCTGAGGAACTTATGCGCAGTGCCTTTACTCCTGTGGCCGTCACCGGCTCTGGCCCAGCCGGTATGAAAGAGTCTGTTGCCGGCATGAAAGACTACGCAGCTGCGGTCATCGCCAATTACGTTCTTGACGATATTGCCTTTGAAAACGGCCGCAAGACGGCGGCATTTCTGGCTAATGTTCAGGATACCCTGACACCTTATGCCCACATTGCTGGCCTGCCTGAATCCGACCTGATCAAGATTATCAACAGCACATTGATGCAGGCTCATGCTGCAGCGGTTGAGCAACAGCTCAATGAGTACTGGGTCAGACCTTCAGCCTTCCTGGTACAGGCTGTCACCTGGTACTTCTCAAGCTACAAACCACTACTGGTGGCCCATACCGCCTGCCAGGCTGCCAGGCTGTCACTCTCAAACATGTCATTCCTCTATCTGCTGGACCTGACCAACAGGGGTGATTACGCACACAGAATGATCACACCTTTCGAGCACTGGCTGGAACGCTATGGTGTTGATTCTCAACGAGCCGGCCAATACGCCTACCATAATCAAATTGAGCAAGTCTCCGAAGTGGGCGGGCTGGCCATGCCATTGGGTAAAGCTGCTTCCTCCGTCATTCTGCTGAAAACCGGCTCCATGCTGTTTGCCCGGCAGCACAATGCCAACCCCCATATGTATCGCAGTATTTCCCGTCTGGTGCCCGAAATAGTGAAATCCATGGGTTCCGCGCAAGGGGTTCAGGTACCGCTGCTGCGCCGGGTGACACCACAAAAAGTGAAAAGTCTGGCCTCTGCCACCGCCGGCCTCATGCTAGGTCCGGTAGCTACTGTTGGAGCCTACGCCCATGGGCTGATCTCCGGTTTTACCTATGCTCAAACATTTGGATTTGCCCTGGCGTCGAGCCTCACTTTCGACTTCTTTATGAACGACAATAAAATACTCACTCAGTGGCTCGGTGGCCCCCTGGGCCGAAGTCTTGACAAAATTAATCGCTGGCGAGGCGTGGGCGAATCGGACCATGAATATGTGAGACGTACGGCCATTGCCACACCTCAACGCTCCGGTGAAAGCGACGGGGAGTATGCAAATCGTGTTAAAGCGGGCAACATGATGCTTGGCTGGACAAGACATGAAAATTATCTGCAGTTCCGCGAACGCCGTGATCGCACCATAAAACTCTTTGAGCATGGCTGGGAGAAATACTTCAAAGAAAATGTGCCCAAATGGTCATTCTCCCATTCAGAGAGTGTGCCCTACTCTTACACTCTGGGTACCTTCTTCGAAGGGCAAAAGCGCGATGATAAGCAACTTTCTGCCCACGATAGCCCCTCCTCTCAATCAAGCTTTCTGCCCGGAGCCGTGGGCGATCAGCTTGATGGTAATGAGGAGTGGTATATGACTCCCGATGCAGAGCTGCTTTCTGAGCCCACAGAGACCAGTTCGGTGAAAGAGCCTGATCAAGCTGCTGAAATGGACGACCTCGAAAAAGACGATACATGGAAAAATACTGAATCTGCACTGGTAACTCCTGCAGCCACAACTACAACCACAACCGCTGAAGTACCAATAATGCCGACCACTACAACATCACCAACCAGTGCGACGCTGGTGGTCACTGCGGGTGTAACGGTTGCTTCTGACACCGTGGAGGCAACTCCCCTGCCAGAGCCTGAAGCAACTCCAGCTGCTTCCTCCACACCGGCCACCACAGGGACTTTAGCGCCTGATGACACCTTGGCAGCCAAGGCTGATCCTGAAGACAATCTTGATATTGAGGCTGTGATTAAGGATTTCGAACTTGATGAAGATTGGGGTGACAATAAAAATCCCCGCGACGAACTTTAATATCAGAAACCAGTGGATGACCTCTTCATAGCCACCCAAAAGAAACCGGCATAAAAGGATACATACCGGTTTCTTTCTGATTGGGCTACCGATTAACACCTGTAAGAAACCACTTTCCACACTAATCGGGTACTCATCTCCGAGGAAGTAGAATGACAAATGCTTGCCCCAATGCTTTAAGCCTTGCTGTAATCGCTGTGATCGGCTCGTCCTTCACTGGCACACAGGCACTGGCTAATCGATGGCTGCATACCAAATCTATCCATATTCAGGCCAGTGGACATGAGGAGTTTCCCCACAGTGACGTTATGATTCGACCAACTCCAGGTCCTGACCAGCAGCCAATACCCAACTCCTTTACAACCACCTACCCTTATACTATCGACAGAGAACACTACTATCACCTTCCTTCTGCAAGCTTTACACAAAGAATTTCTAATGTTGGTGGCAAAGTTTCCAGTGTTGACCTGTTTCAAACAGGCGACAATGGCGTTGCTCAAAAATACACCAAAGTCCTGAAGTTAGATGATGAGGAAGTCTTCAGGTTCACCCATAACCTTGAAGAAACGAAACTGTTCATTGAAGTCAGAGCCGGAATGACCGATGAGGATTCAATTAATGCTTTTCGTGCATTTCATGACGAGAAGCCATTAGAACCATTGACGAAAATCGCCGCCCCCCAGCAACTGGATGAGTTACTGGCAGCTGTCTACGACAGAAAAGGAAAGCTGGGCGCCAATGATCACTTTATTGCCCTTGCCACCCTTGAAGTAGAAAAAGTTGAAGTGGATGGACGTACTTTCATGCGTCTTATCGCTTCGGGGGATCAGCCCCCTGAACTGCAGCGTCTGGGTCAATCACTCTTTATCAATGAGGAGGCTCTTCTGGCAGCAGCCACCTCTGCCTATATCCAGGTTCATGTCCTGGGAGAGGACTTACAACAGCAGGCTCTTAATGAACTCATGGCCCACAGCAAACCCGTCGGTTACGTTGTACACGTCGACGATGACACAAAGTTTTATCCTGTGCCTGCGGGTTATCCAAAACTTGAAGTAGCAGAAGCTTCGGGGAAAGAGATTGTTTTCCATGGTCAGAGGCTGAGTCCGAATGATATAGCCTTTGTAGAAAAGCTCTCTAACCTCTATTACCTCTGGGAAGAAGTTGAGGGTAATAACCCCGTCCCTGCAGTGTTAGCAAAGGTTGAAAAACATAAGGTCAAAAACTACCAGCACGTCATTCGAAGCAGGCAGATGGCAATACTTGAGGAGTATGTTGCGCGGCACGATGCTGTCGTTCACGAAGATCAACCGACGACGCTCACAAACGAAGATAAACTGGCAATAGATGCACTTGCTCACTATGAATATCTCCAGCAGGCGTTGGCCAGTAATGCTCCAGCTCGTTCGATTCAGGTCCCTGAATTTGAATTCACCCTGGAACACATCAGGGTTGCTTCGTCGGTCATCACGCCAGAATGGCTGCATTCTCAACTCATAGAACACTTCAATTTCAAACCCGTATTCAGAAATCTTCTGATTAACCCGCATTTTGTCCAGGATATTCAGAATGTTATACCCATTAACAACCATGACAGCCAGGTGCAAACCGGTCATCATGAGAAGGACAAAAAGTTTGCTGCCAGAGTCATAGGAGACATGAACAGACAGCTGCTTAAAAAACTGGACAAGCTGTATGCAAAAGAAAGTGACCTCTTAGGACTTCATGACTACTTAAAGTCCAGAATCGGAGTAGCCAGTCCCAGTCGCAAGGAAAAGCTGGGTGAGCTGCAACAACGCTATTGGGAAGTTAAGGATGAGCTTGTAAAGATTCATGTCGAACTGGAATACCTGGAAAATATGGAACTGAAACTTCTGCTGGATGCTCAACGAATCCCGGAGCTGGAAACACAAGTTCGTACTATCAGAACAGATGTCACAAAAGCCCTTAACGCTGAAAGAGAAGCAGAAGTCAAAGCACACCATGCAACCATTGCCAGTCATTTAAACACCATGAATTTTGATAGCAATAAAGATGGAGTGCTTGGGAAACTGACCGCTGTGGAAAGAACCCTGTACATGGATGACCCCGATAGCGTTGATGACGTGTATCACCGTCGTCAAGCCATTTCTGATGAAATTCAGACATACATCATAAAAATCAGACAGCAGGCAGAGGAAGATGCTCTAAAAATACTGCAAACAGTAGAAGAAATATTCAAAATCCAAGTTAACAAAGACGATTACAAAACAGCAAGGCTTGAAAGGGTTCGTACAAAACTTGTCAGCAATGATGTCTCAGAAGACATGCTGAATACGATAGAAGATGCCCTCTCAAAAGAAAAGATGATACCTGCGAGCGTAAAAAAGGCATCAAAACTCAGGAAGATTCAAGGGTATCTTACCTACCATGTCGAAAACACGGATGCGCGAGTCTTTAATCATCAGAAAGACCTGCTTGAAATGATAGAGCACGTTCTGCTTATCTCCTCCGATATAAACCATGGAGCTATAGAAAGAGGCAAAGCTTTCGTTGCCAAGCTGGCCAATGAGCTGGGATTAACTATTGAAAACGATGACTACCTGTACAACAGCAAGTATGTTGTTGGAGACAAAATTCAGGCATTAATAACAGAAGTAAACGAAGCCAATGGCGATGAAGATGTCAGAAGACGCAGAAACAATGAAATGGCTTCTCAACTCAACATTGCGGCCTATAAAGATGATGCCAGCATTGACGACCAGAACTTTCTAATTAAAAGAACACTCCAACAGCTGAATGAAGAAGTTTCCAAAGCAGGTATTGTCAGCATTAATGAGCATATCACAGCCATTGATACAGAGCTTGACAGGCAATTGGCCTGCCTGGGACCCAAACCCCGATACGTTCTTGATCGTGAGCTAGCCAGAGCCAGACAAGCAATACAAAAAGCTGAAACAGAGCTAACAGATGTTCATCGAAAACTGAACAGGCTTAGTGGCAAAAACGTGTTATTTGCCGGGAGTCGTGCTGACCTCCGACATATCTCAGATAAATACGACACAGCAATCAATCAGGTAATGAAAGAATCTCAGACCGACTTGGCGCTGGATGCAGGTAACGAACAACACCCTCAAGAGATAATGGAGGATGTCAAAGATTTCCTGTCGGGACACAGCAAAGAGAAGCAGGATTTAATCGTTGAGCAACGGGTAGGCAAAACAAATACCAACATCCAGATAAAAGAAAATGACGAAATTTTACCGGAAGAGGCTGATTACTTTATTGTCATTCGGAGCAGAAGAGATAATCACGATCAAGACAAAACCCATGAATTCGATGAACTATTGGGTGAACTGCCTTCAGCCAGGAAAAAGTACTTTCGGGTCAGGCAACTACTGCGTATTCACGACAAGAAAAATAGGGAGTTGACCAATGCACGGCTTGAAGAGAGGAACGCACAAGAGAGTCTTGATCTTAAAAAAGAGGAGATCAAGCGTTTTGGAAACACCGGTGAAAAGGCCGAAACCGAACAGAAGAACGAAATAACCCGCCTGAACACAGCCCTGGAGCAGAGAAGTGAAGCGGTATCAAAAGCAGAAGAGGACCTGATCGATTTTCATAAAACGTTTCTTGACCCCATGGAAAAAACCATGGGTCTTGAACCAGACGCCACTGACACCAATGAACACCGGGTTAATGCCCTGAGAAACAGGCTGGTAAAACTGGGCGGTGATGATGGTTCTGGCGGCAGGATTCAGCAACTGAGTCAGGAGCAGGCCCGTCTGGAAAGAGAGATTGAAGTCAGGAAAGCAAACATTGAGAGAATGAAGGAAGTCCTGAGGGCCGCAGAGGAAGCCGTCGAAAATGACGGCGGTCCCTTCCAGTTCACACCTAGACAGGCAAAAGTTCTGACCGATATGGACACCTTCACAGAGCAGCACCCTCTCAGGCAACAGGCTCTGGATGCCGCACTGGACCTGGCAGAATCAGCCGTCAAAAACGGTAAAACAATACCCGGCCTTGCGACGTTTGATTTTAACGATGAATTTGCACCGATTCGCCTGCAGGCAATGGTCGGAGACGATCTGCCCTTTGATCAGGCCAGTCGGATGGTGGAGGTCTTCAAGAGCCTGAAGACGAGCTTGCCTTTCGGGCATTCAGAAGATCAATCTCAGAATGTCATTGAGGAAGTCCAGAATCTGGCGCTAAGGGCCAGGAATGAGATAAAAACCGGGGCTCAACAATACGACGATGGAATACGCGGCATGGGCAAAAGAGCCACTCACTTCGTCGAGCATAAACCAGGGGACCTGAAAGACTTTTCGGAATACTTCGCTGCCCACTCTGTCAGTGGTGGCAGGATCATTGCTTTGCTGCGGGAAGGACTGATCAGCAAGATCGAGCTTGGAAACTACATGAAGGCCATCAGAGGTGTCGATGGTTATCAGACCGTGGATGAATTTGAACACTTCCTCGGCTACAAACACGACGTCCATATACCCAACTTCAAGAAGGTTGCCCGGATGCTGTCCGACAAGGCTGTTGAGGAATTCATGCAAAGTGCCTTTGATCCAGTAGCTGTCACAGCCACTGGCCCGACGGGTATGAAAGAGTCTGTTACTGGCATGAAAGAGTACGCAGCTGCGGTCATCGCCAACTACGTTCTTGATGATATTGCCTTTGACAATGGTCGCAGGA
Source organism: Endozoicomonas sp. ALD068 (assembly GCF_049310145.1). NCBI lineage: Bacteria > Pseudomonadati > Pseudomonadota > Gammaproteobacteria > Oceanospirillales > Endozoicomonadaceae > Endozoicomonas > Endozoicomonas sp. ALD068. The sequence continues at coordinate 707,765 of NZ_JBLYNU010000004.1, read as the reverse complement.
CAGCAGCATTCCTGGCCAATGTTCAGGATACCCTGGCACCTTATGCCCGTGCTGCCGGAATATCTGAATCAGACCTGATCGAAACTGTTCATGGCACATTAATGCAGGCTCATGCCGCAGCGGTTGAACGACAGCTACTGGATTACTGGGTCAAGCCTTCAGCCTCTCTGGTACAGGCTGTCACCTGGTACTTCTCCAGCTACAAACCCCTGCTGGCTACCCACACCACCTGGCAGGCTGCTGAGCTATCCCTCTCGAACCTGTCGTTCCTCTATCTTCTGGATCTGACCAGCAGAGGAGATTACCTGCATCGGATGCTGATACCTTTCCAGCACTGGCTGGAATCTTATGGTGTTGATCCTGATCGAACCGGGCAATATGCTTATCACCGTGGCATTGAACAAATCTCCGAATTGGGCGGGCTGGCCATGCCATGGGGTAAAGCCGCTTCCTCGGTCATTCTGCTGAAAACCGGCTCTATGCTGTTTGCCCGACAGTACAACGCCAACCCGCAGATGTATCGCAGCATTTCCCGTCTGGTGCCGGAAATAGTGCAATCCATGGGCTCCGGACAGGGAGTTCAGATACCGCTGCTGCACAGGGTGACACCACAAAAAGTGAAAACCCTGGCCTCTACCACAACCGGTCTGCTGCTGGGCCCGGTAGCCACCTTCGGAACATACGCCCACGGTCTTTTATCCGGGTTTACCTACGCCCAAACATTCGGATTCGCGCTGGCGTCCAGCCTCACTTACGACTTCTTTATGAACGACAACAGGATGCTCACTCAATGGCTGGGTGGACCTTTGGGCCGTAGTCTTGACAAAATTAATCGCTGGCTGGGCGTGGGTGAAACGCAAGATAACTATGTGAAACGTACGACTGTTGCTTCACCTCAACGCGTCAGTGAAACCGATAAAGACTATACAAACCGTGTTAAAGCCAACGGCACCCTGTATGGCTGGACACGACACGAAAATTACCTTCAGTTCCGTGAGCGTCGGGATCGCACCATGAAGCTATTCGAGAATGGCTGGGAGAAATACTTCAGGGAAAATGTGCCTAGATGGTCATTCTCCCACGCAGAAAGCATTCCTTACTCTTACACTCTGGGTGCCTTCTATGCATTGCAACAGGACGATAGCAAGACAGCTACTTTTTATGATAAGAGAAATGCTCTTCAAGCCACATCAACTCCCGAAAGTAGTGCAGCGTCTGGAAAAAAACTGCAGCCGTGAAACCTTCAGCTGAACCCTTCATAGCCATCCAAAAGAAACCAGTATAAAGCGATACGTACTGGTTTCTTTGACACCCGTCTGTCGATTAAGTTCTGCTAAAAGGTATTAATGCATTCCTTCCCTGAAAAATCACTCAATTATACTGCCACTGCCCTTTATCACTGTGAACTAAATTTGCTCAGCAGCTAACCGGATTAGCCTCTGTGAACTAAATTCTCTCAACAGCTTACCGAAACTGCCATGAGCGATTGAAAGTTGCCCCCCTCGCCCGGTTTGGCAGTCAATTTTCACGGTAATCAAAGCATTCAACTCTGAGGTAGTAGAATGACAAATACTCGCCCCAATGCATTAAGCCTTGCAGTGGCCGTTGCGATCGGTTCTTCCATCTTTGGTACACAGGCACTCGCCGAACGCAAGCTACAGACGAAATCGATCGATATACCAGACAATGGACATGCGGAATTCACGCGTAGCGAGGTTATAGTTCAGCCAACGTTAGATGATGACCTGCAGCCAATCCCCAATTCCTTTACTACCACCTACCCTGATCAGGCTCAGGTCAGAGGAGGCTTCGACGTTCCTTCTGAAGGCTTCACAGAGGTTCTTTCCGGCATCGAGGGTGGCGTTTCCAATATTGATCTGTTTGAAACAGACGAGAATGACATTGCCCAAAAATACACAAAAGTCCTCAAGGTTGGCAATGAAGGAGTCTTCAGATTCACCCATAATCTTGCAGAAAAGGAGCTGCTCATTGAAGTCAGAGAAGGAATGACTGATCAGAATTCAATTGCAGCTGTTCGAACTCAATTAGACGACACCCAACCATTAGAACCATTAACGAAAGTTGCAGGCCCAGAACAGTTAACCGCAATACTGAAAGGCGCCAATGAAAGATCGGGAAACCTTGGCGAAGTTGATAACTTCGTTGCCCTTGCCACCATTGAAGTAGACGAAGTGGACGTAGAAGGGCGCACCTTCATGCGACTTATCGCAGCAGGCGATCAGCCTACTAAGCTTCAGCGCCTGGGTCTATCGCTCTTTGTTAATGATGAGGCGCTTTTTGCAGCAGCCACCTCTGCCTATACCCAGGTTCATGTTCTGGGGGAAGACTTACAAAAGGAAGCCCTGAATGATCTGTTGTCATACCATCAACCCGTCGGCTACGTTCTCCATTTTGAGGACGAATCACAGTCTTATCGTTTGCCAGCCGGTTATCCAAAGCTGGAAGTGGAAGAGGTCCGGGGGGGCGTTATTGTTTTCCGATCTCAGAAACAAAATCCGGCCGACATCGCTTTTGTGGAAAGCCTCTACAACCTCTGGCGAGAAGATGACGCTAACAACCCCACTCCAGTAACAGCAAAGGTAAAAAAAGATAAGGTCAAAAGCTACCAGTACGTCATCCGAAACAGGCAAATGGAACTGCTGGAGGAGTTGGCTGAACAGTACGATACTGTAGTTGGCAGAGCTGAACTGATTACGCTTACATACTATGAATCTCTCCAGCAGGCGTTGACCAATGCCAGCCCGGATCAAGCCGATGACTTTGAATTAACGATAGAAGACATCAGACAGGCTTCGTCAGGGGTGACGACAACCTGGGTGCAGAATCAACTCGAAAAACACTTCGGCTTTAAACCCATAGTTAAAGATCTTCTGGCTAATCAGCTCTTTATTCAGGATATTCAGAAAGTGGTAACCGCTATCAACCAGGCCCACAACGGTGCTCCCGGGGTCGAGGGAAAGTTTGCCAGCAGCATTTCCAAACAGCTGGTTAAGATAGAAAGCATGCAGGAAGAGCTGCAAACAGAAGCAAGGAGACTCACCCGGCTTAGAGACCAGTTAAAGCTCACATTGAAGGCCACTACCAGTGTAGAGAAACAACTCAGAGCACTTCAACTCAAGCGACAAGTTGAGGATGCGCTTGCAGAAAATCGTAAATTGAGGGATGAACTGCAAAACCCGTCAGGAGAAATTCAGCAGGAGGTCAAAGGAGTTCTCAGCCTGGAGCAACAAATTCGTAATGCCAGAGCAGGTGCCCTGCCAATAGAAGAACGACTCATTAAAGAAAAAATTCGCGCAATCTACAGACCGTTCGCTGCAACAGCAAAGTCTTACGAAGAAGCTTTAAAAGCAGAACCGGGGGCCATTGGTGGCGAGCCCAATATAGCTTCAGTGGATGAGGACAATCTGAGTGCCCTGCAATTCGTTCAACAGCAGCTGAAAAAAAACAGTGAGGAATTCCGAAAAAATCTGGCAATCTTTGAAGTTCAACTCGGTCTGGTTACGAACAATGAAGATGACCTTCAAGCCCGCTACCAGGCCATTCTACAGCACCTTCAGGAGCAGAGACTTGAGGCCGTAAAACAACATGGTCAGAATCAACAAGAGCAGGAAGAACTGAAAAACTGGTTAGAGAAACTTCAGCAGGAAGCCAAACGAATTCAGCAGCTGGAAAAAAATGTTGGTATTGCCAGAGCCATTGTAGAAGAACACAACACTAAAGAGGCAGCAAAGCCTGGTATTGATAACCGGGACAATAGCCAGCCACTGGAAGAACAAGTATATGATGCCAGAGCAGACGCCACAAAAGATCGCAACGCTCAAACGGCAGCAGAACTTGGTATTGATAACTGGGACGATACTCTGCCACTCGAACAACAAGCCAGACTCATCAGAAAAAAAATTCAGGAAATCAAACCACCGGACTTCGTAACAGAACAGACTGATGAAAAAACGGTCAAAGCACAACTGGCGGGCATTGGAAACAAGCGTCGTCTTATTTCGGCCAATGAAGACCAGCTGGAAACCCGTCAGCAGAGCATTCCTGAACACTTCGAGCAGAATGAACAGAAAGACTGGATAGAGAAACTTCAGAAGAAAGCCGATCTGGTTCCATTGCTGAAAAAGCTGGTTCATACTCTCAGTAGAAATGGCAGAAAAGCTAAGTACGCTCTTTCAGCATTAAATCTTGGTATTGATGACTGGGATGATAACCTGCCACTCGATAAACAATTCGGACTCATAGTAAAAAAATTTAGTGAAATATACGCATCGATGGCGGCAGCAGGGCAGTCTGATGAAGGAGCTCTAACAGCAGAACCAGCCGCCATTGGTGGCTGGCGCGGTATTGCTTCGGTCAATCAATACAATCCGAACACCCTTCTGTTCATTCAACAACGGCTACAACAAAATGAAATAACACTACCCAAATCGGAAGTACGGAAAAAGCTGACTATCTTTGAGAATTATCTTGGTCTGGTTCCGGAAAACAAAGATGATCTTGAAGCCCGACATCAGGCCATTCACCAGCACCTTAAGCAGCAGGCAGCCGAGATCGCTCGACAGCCTGTTCAAAATCAACTTGAGCATGAAACCGATCGAATTCAAGAGCTGGAACAACAAGTTCGTGATGCCAGAGCAGATGCCACAAAAGCTCGTAACGCTCAACTGGCAGCGGAGCTTGCCATTGATGACTGGGATGATTCTCAGCCACCCGAAGAACAAGCCAGACTTATTAGAAAAAAAATTGCTGAAATGAAACCATCGGTTGCGGCAACAGGAAAGCCTGATGAAGCAGCTGCAACAGCAAAACCGGCCGCTATTGGCGGCAAACGCAGTATGACTACGATCAATGGAGACGATCTGGATACCCTTGAGTTCGTTCAACAGCGAGAGCTACTGCCACAAAACGAAGGACTAACCGATCAGGAAATACGGGAAAACCTCTCTTTTTGTGAAGGCAAGCTCGGCCTGGTTCCGGACAATGAAGATGACCTTGAAACCCGTCACCGGGGTCTTCAGCAGCGCATTCAGGAGCAATCACTTGAGATCGAACAACAATTTATGAACTTTCTAGATGAGCACGATGGACGCAAAACATGGTTACAGCTTATTAAGAAGCAAGTCGATCGAATTCCAATTCTGAAAAAAGAAGCTCGTGCAGCAGTTCCAATAAAAACTCAAAAATACAACGCTCAACTGGCAGCAGTGCTTGGTATCGATGGCTGGGATGATACCCAGCCAATCGAAGAACAATTCAGGCTCATCAGAGAGAAAATTCAAGAAATCAAGCAACCGGTTACCGCAACATCAATTGCCCCAACACCGGTTACTGGTGATACCGGCGAAGAGGTCGGAAAAACTGACAACACCCGACGGGCATCAGAACCAGGTACCGATGATCGGGATGATACCCAGGCACTAGAAAAAAAAACCAGACTTATCAGCCATAAAATTCATAAAATCAAGCAATCGGTTAGCGCAATATCCATTGCCACTACACCGCTTAGCGCAACGCCTCTTGCAACAGCATCAATTGCCCCAACACCGGTTAGCGCAACGCCTCTTGCCACAACACCGGTTATCGCAACAGGAGCCGCAGCACTACATTCTCGGGAAGAAACTTTAAAGGAAAAACCAGCGGCCATTGAAAGAAAGCAAGCTATGACTCCAGAGGATGAAAACGATCCGGATGCCCGCTATCGGCTCCTTCAACCGCACCTGCAGAATATGCTGAAACTAACCGATCAGGCAATCCTGAATAAAGACACCGCACTGGAAAATCGTGCCAAACCGCAGTCAACATTACAAGACCGGCTCTTAAGGCTTTCAGAGTTGGAAAAAGAACTGCAAACAGAGCTGGAAGACATCAGAACACCAGGCCACCCCAGAGCCATGCCTGAAGTATTTGGGACACTTCGCGCCGTGGAAAGAGTCCTGGAGCAGGAGGTGATTTACCGTAAAGAGGACGATGTATACTTCCATCGTCTGGCTGTTTCTGAAGGTATACGGATGTTCATCACAGAAGCCAAAGAGCGGTCAGAGGAAAATGCCCTGATATCACTGTATTTCCTGGAAAAAATATTAGACCTCCAAAGCAATGAAGGTGATGACAAAGCAGCAAGACTGGAAAGGGTTCGTACAAGGCTTGATGGCGGTGATATATCAAATTACAAGCTGGTTGAAATGATCGAGCTCCTCTGGTGTGAGCTGGACAGACATGACCTGGAGGCACTGAAGGGGGATCTGCCAGAGACGAATCTCAAACTCTTCACAATTCGTGAGCGTCTTGCCTTTGCAATCGAAGAGTCTGATCAGCGAGCCATAGAAAAGCAGGCAGAATACCTTTTGGCTATAGAAGACCAGCTGGCGATCAACCCTCATAAAAACCCTGCTGCTATAGAAAGAGGCAAAGCTTTCACGGCTAAACTGGCCGGTGATCTGCAGTTAGAGTTTGAACAGGATGACAACCTGTCTGACCAGAAGGATGCTCTAAAAGACAAAATTCAGGCATTAAGAGAAGAAGTAAACGAAATCTATCACGATGAAGGCGGCAAAAGAATCAGTAACAATCAAATTGCTGATCGACTTAACATTGAGAACTATGGATATCACGCCAGTATAAACGAACAAAAGAGTCTAATTGGCGCAAAACTTGATCAGCTGGATGAAGAAGTTTTCAAAGCGGGTCAGTCTGGCGTTAATGAGCGTATCGCAACTATTGAAAATGAGCTTGACAAGCAAATGGCTCGTCTGGGACCTAAACCCCGATACGTTCTTGATCGTGATGTTGCCAGGGCCAGATGGGCAATAAAGTTAGCCGAGAATGACCTGGACTCAGCTCATCGCAAGCTACATAAGATTGGTGACAAACACCTGGTATTTGCGTGGAGCCTTGCCAGCCAGCAACACCTTTCGGATGAAGAAAAAACGGTTATAAACCGGGCAATGAAAGAATTCCATACCCATCTGGGTCTGGATTCGGGTGACTCACAGCCCCCTCAAGAACGAATGGAGAACGTCAAACATTACCTGCGGGGATGCAGTCAGGAACAACGGGATAACATCGTTAAGGAACTGAGAGCCAAAACAAACAGGAACATTGAGATAAAAGGAAATGTCCTCAGTTTTACGGAAGAACATGAAGAGTTTATTGTCGATCTGCACAAAAAAATTCCTGGTTTGTACGGGACCGGTAAATTCGGTGGATCATTGGGTGAACTGGCTTCAACCCGGATAAAGAACTCTCTGGTCAGGCAATTTCTGGTTGATCACGACAGGAAAAACTTAAAAGTGACCAATGCGTGGTTTGAAAAGAGGAATGCACAACAGAAGCTGGACCTTAAAAAAGAGGAGATCAAGCGTTGTAGAAACACTGATGACATGGCTGAAACCATACATAAGAACGAAATAGCGCGGCTGAATTTGGCCCTGAAACTGAAAAGTAAAGAGGTATCAAAAGCAGAAGAGGACCTGACGGATTTTCATAAAACGTCTCTTGCCCCCTTGGAAAAAACGGTGGGACTTAAACCAGACGCCACTGACACCAGTGAACACCGGGTTAATGCCCTGAGACACAAACAGGTACAACTTGGCGGGCACGACGGCACCGGCGGCAGGATCCGGCAACTGATTCAGGAACAGGCCCGTCTCAAAGGCGAGATTAAAGCCGGGAAGGCAAAAATTGAGAGAAGGAAGGAAATCCTGAAGACTGCAGAGAAAGCCGTCGAAGAAGAGGACGGTCCCTTCCAGTACACGCCGAGACAGGTAAAGGCTCTGGACGCTATCCACAAATTCTCGAAGGAACACCCTCTCAAAAAACAAGCTATTCAGGCCGCCATTGGCCTGCAGGAAGCAGCAGCCTATAGCGGTAAGACCCCCCCCGACTTTATAGGTTTCGATTATGACGATGAATTTGCACCGATTCGCTTGCGGGCAAAAGTCGGAAACAAACTGAGGATTCAACAGGCCGGTCAGATTGTGGAAATGTTCAGAAGCCTGAAAACAGCTTTCCCGCTCCCCCTGCTTTCAGAAGATCGATCTCGAAATGTTCTCAGGGAAATCCAAACACTCACGACCAGGGCATGGATTGAGAGAAACATTGGAGCAAAAGAATTCGGCGACGAAATTCGTAGCATAGGCTCAGCGGTTATTCACTGCATCGAACACCAGCAAAGGGACTTGAAAGACTTCTCGGAATACTTCGCTGCCCACTCTGCCAGTGGTGGCAAGATCATAGCTTTGCTGCGTGATGGTCTGATCAACAAGGTTGAACTTGAGAACTACATGAAAGCTGTCAGAGGTATCGATGGCTGTCTGCCAGCAGATGAATTTGAACACGCTCTTGGCTACAGGCACAAAGTCAATGTGCCCCGCTTCAGAGCTGTTGTCCAAAGGCTGGACAATGAGGTTGCTGAGGAATTCATGCAGAGTGCCTTTGCTAATGTGGCTGTGACTGCCGCTGGCCCGACAGGTATGACAGAGTCTGTTGTCGGCATGAAAGAGTACGCCGCTGCAGTTATCGCCAACTATGTTCTTGACGATATTGCCTTTGAAAACGGCCGCAAAACGACCGCATTCCTGGCCAATGTTCAGGATACCCTGACACCTTATGCCAATGCAGCTGGCCTGGCTGAATCAGAGCTGATCAAGATTATCAATAGCACATTGGTGCTGGCACATGCTGCAGCGGTTGAACAGCAGCTAAATGAATACTGGCTCAAACCTTCAGCCTATCTGGTTCAGGCTGTCACCTGGTACTACACCAGCTACAAACCTCTACTGATGACCTACACTGCCTGGCATGCAGCCGACCTGGCCCTCTCAAGTATTTCGTTCCTCTATCTTATGGATCTGACCAACAGAGGTGATTACACGCACAGGATGCTCACCCCTTTCCAGCACTGGTTGGAACGCTACGGTGTTGATCTTGACCGAATCGGGCAATATGCCTACCACAGAGAAATTGAAAAATTCTCTGAAGTAGGCGGGCTGGCAATGCCATTGGGCAAGGCCACTTCCTCAGCCATTCTGCTCAGAACCGGCTCCATGCTCTTTGCCAGACAGTACAACGCCAACCCCCATAGGTATCGCAGCATTCATCGCCTGATGCCTGAGATAGTAAAATCCATGGGTTCCGGACAAGGCGTTCAGGTGCCGCTGCTGCACCGGGTGACACCACAAGCAGTGAAAGGTCTGGCCTCTGTCACAGCCGGCCTCGTGCTGGGGCCGATTTCCACTGCCGGAGCATACGCCCAGGGTCTGTTATCAGGATTTACCTATGCTCAAACCTTTGGGTTCGCTCTGGCATCGAGCCTTGCTTTCGACTTCTTCATGAACGACAACAAGATGCTCACTCAATGGCTGGGTGGTCCTCTGGGGCGTGGTATTGACAGGATTAATCGCTGGCGAGGTGTGGGTGAAACGGACGCTGAATATGTGAAACGCACGGCTGTTGCCACGCCACAACGCTTCAATGAAACCGGTGAGGATTATGTAAACCGTGTTAAGGCAAGCAACAGCATGCCTGGCTGGACGCGTCATGAAAATTATCTGCATTTCCGTGAACGCCGGGATCGCACCATGAAGATGTTTGAGAATGGCTGGGAGAAATACTTCAGGGAAAATGTACCTAAATGGTCATTCTCCCATGCAGAAAGTGTTCCTTACTCTTACACTTTAGGTGTCTTCTATGAATGGCAAAAGGTCGGTGAATCAACCAGGCAACAAGCAACCACCGGCAGTGCCACGACAGTGCCCCGTGAAACACCGGTGATGACTTCAGTGGAAGCGCTTCTTTCCGAGTCCACGAAGACTTCTCCGGTGACAAAGACTGAAGTTATTCCACCCATTATACTGGATGAATTCAGGGAAAGCTCTGAACCTGTGCCGATAACAACCGCGACACCCACTGCAGCGCCTGAGAAATCCCCGGCAGCTGTAAATCCAGCAATGGCTGGTCTTGCGTTCAATCTTGATGAAGATCGGGGAGACGATAAAAATCCCCGCGACGAACTCTGATATCAGAAACCAGCAGATGCTCACTTCATAGCCATCCAGAAGAAGCCGGTATAAAGAAATTCATACTGCTTTCTCTCTCTGATTGGGCTACCGATTCACCCCTATGAAGAGGTACGAAACAATGTATTCCATTCCTGAAAAAACAGCTCAAATGAATGCCCCCCGGGTCAATTCAGAAAAAGAGACATTTAATTGCAAGGCTTATGCTTCCTTCGCTCCCGGGAAACCCGAGCCAATAAACTGGCTTTCTGTCAAAAGGCTCCGGGCTTTTGCAATTTCGGGGGCCTCGTTCCTGACCATTCTATTGGCATTGGGCTTTGCCTCTGTGAACCATGCAGACTTGAGCGGACTAGAGGACGACGATGATCAACCCGACACTGAACAGTTCATGCTTGATGATGATGACTCCGGTACTCCGGAACCGGCTCCCTATGAACCGAATCTTGATGAAATGGAAGATCAGGGAGAGTTGGAAGGTTATGATCCCGATGAGGCAGATTAGCTCGTGCTCTGACTCGGAGATTTTTAAAAGAACTAAAAACCACCATTTATCCCGACGAGGGTAGAAACACATTGTCGCTTTCTGGAAAACGACAGCCACGAGCGATTAAAAGTCGCTTCCTTGCCACATGTGGCAAACACTTTTCACGGTAATTAAAGTAATCAGTCCTGAGGTAACAGAATGACAAATGCTCGTCCCAATGCATTGCACCTTGCTGTGGCCGTTGCAATCGGTTCTTCCATCTTTGGTACACAGGCGTTGGCCGATCGCAGGCTGCAGACAAAATCTGTCGATATTCTGGGCAGTGGACACGTGGAGTTTATCCAGAGTGAGGTCATAGTTCAGCCAACTTTAGGTGATGACCAGCAACCCATACCTAAATCCTTTACAACCACCTACCCTGATCAGACTGAAGTCAGAGCAGGCTATGACGTTCCTTCTGAAGGCTTCACAGACGTACTTTCTGGCATAGAGGGTGGCGTTGCCAGTGTAGATCTGTTTGAAACAGACGAGAATGACGTTGCTCAGAAATATACCAGAGTCCTGAAGGTAGGTGATGAAGGAGTCTTCAAGTTCACCCATAATCTTGCAGAAAAAAAACTGGTCATTGAAGTCAGAAAAGGGATGACCGATCAGAACTCAATTGAGGCCGTTCGAGCTCAGTCAGGTGACATCCAACCAATAGATCCGTTAACAAAAGTCGCCGGCCCCGAACAGCTGGCCGCAACACTGAAAGGTGCCCATCTAAGAGCGGGAAACCTTGGTGCAAGGGATGACTATGTTGCCCTTGCCACCATTAGAGTAAAAAAAGTTGAAGTGAACGGACGCACTTTTATGCGCCCAGTGGTTGCGGGCGATCAACTCCCTGAATTGCAGCGCCTGGGGCAATCGCTCTTTGTTAATGATGAAGCTCTTTTAGCAGCAGCCAACTCTGCCTATGCCCAGGTTCATGTTCTGGGGGAAAAACTACAACGGAGAGTTCTCCACAAACTACTGTCGTACCATAGACCTGTTGGCTATGTTGTCCACGTCGAGGATGACACACAGGCTTATCCTGTGCCCGAGGGTTATCCAAAGCTGGAAGTGGATCAGGCCTCGGAGGAGATAATTGTTTTTCGTGGTCAGAAACAGAACCCGACCGATATTGCTTTTGTGAAAAGCCAGCTTGTCATCTGGGAAGAATATACAGATAAAGAACTCACTGCAGAGGTTAAAAAAGACAAGATCAAAGGCTACCAGTACATTATTAGAAGCAGGCAGATGGCACTGCTGGAGGAGTTGGCTGCAGAGTTGGCTGAAAACTACGATGCCAAACTTAACGAAGATAACCTGTCAGAGCTTACCTATTATGAGTCTTTTCAACAGGCATTAAACAGTGCTATTGCCGATGGAACCGATGAATTTGAGTTCACAACAGGACACATCAGAATCGCTTCATTGCTCATCACGCCAATCTGGATGCAGTTTCAACTCATAAAAAACTTCAGCTTCAAACCCGTACTTAAAAATCTTCTGATTAGCCATAATTTTAATCACAATATTCAAAAATTTATATCCTCTATTAACACAGCGATGAAGCGCTTTGCTGATGGCGAAGGCAAAAAGTTTTCCTCCTTTTCCCCCAAAGTTATGGGTGACATTAACCAACAGATGCTCGAGATGGCAAGCACGACGGAAGTGCTGCGGGCAGGAGAGGCCGAACTCGCCGGGCAACTCGCCGGTACAGCCAAAACATTAGGCCACGGCACAACGGCAATGGCCGCTGCCAACGGTGAGGAAAAAATGAAACCAGAACGACTCAGTGAGAAATTTGAGGCTGAGCTTAAAGAGCTTCGTCAAACGTTCGAGGTGATCAAAAACACGGTTTATGAACTTCGGGAGGATGCCAAACGAATCCCGGAGCTGGAAAAAAAAGCCGATGATGTCGCAGCAGAAGCCACAAAAGTTCGCAACGCTCAAATGGCAGCAGGGCTTGGTATTGATGACTGGGATGATACCCGGCCACCCGAAGAACAAACCAGACTCATCATAGATAAAATTGATGAGATCAAGCAACGGATTACCGTAACAAGACAGCCTGATGAAGAAGCTGAAAAAGCAAAACCGGAGGTCATTGGCCGCAAGCGAGATATTACTTCGGTTAATGAAGAGGATCTGGGTATCCTTCAGTCCATTAAACAGCACCTGCAACGAAAGAGAGAGCTAACTGATCGGATAATCCAGAATAATCTGGCTTACATTGATTGTCAGCAAGGTGTGCTCCCGGAAGAATTAACCGATCGGATAATCCTGAATAATATGGCTTACATTGAAGGTCAGCTCGGCCTTATCCCGGTTGAAGGCAGGGATCTGGAAGTCCGATGCCAGACCATTCAGCAACACATCTGGGAGCAGGACGCTGAGATCGAAAAAGAGCTGGCAGAACGGAATAACTGGATTCAGAATCTTCAGGAGGAAGTCGATCGAATTCCAATCCTGAAAAAAAAAGTTCTTGAAGCAACAGCAGCAGCCAGGCGAGATTACAACATTCAAATAGCAGCAGAACTTGGTATTGATAACTGGGATGATACCCAGCCACCAGAAAAACAAGCCAGACTCATCAGTCAGAAAATTCATGAAATCAAGCAACCGGTTATCACAACATTGATTACCCCAACAACGATTTCCGCAGCATCAATTACACCATCATCAATTGCACCAACATCAATTGCACCATCATCAATTGCACCATCATCAATTGCACCAACATCAATTGCACCAACATCAATTGCACCAACATCAATTGCACCAACATCAATTGCACCAACATCAATTGCACCAACATCGACTGCTGCGGCATCAATGGCCTCAACATCGGTTGCTGCAACGGGACAGCCTCGGGAAGAAGCTTTAAAAGAAAAACTGGCGGCCATTGAAAGCAAACACGATATTACTCCAGACAATGAAAACGATCTGAATGCCCGCTATCAGTCTCTTCAACAGCACCTGGAGCGACTAAAAGCAGAACAGGCCGATCGGGTACAGGCAGCTGAGAATCATTTGGCTGACATTGAAGGTCAGCTGGGTCTGATCCCGGATAACGAAAAGGACCCGGAAATCCGTTGTCAGGCCATCAGGCAACACCTTAATGAGCAGGTCGCTCAGATCACTGAACAAAAGCAACAGCTTCAGCAAGAGAGCACCAGAACATTGGGTCTGCCTGCAGGCGATGCCCCTCCCCCAGAAGAGCGATTTGACACTGAAGAAATCGGTCAGGCGCTTGAAAAACTCGAGGCTGTCATAAAAGCTATGGACACCTGGGTGGAAAATGGCAACGATTTATCGTCTTTCTCTACTGCACTTAAAGTCTATTTAGATGCTTATGGTCGTGACAAAACCAATGAAGTCGAGGGCGAGCTGACTTTAACCTGGAAAAAGTACACTCCGGTCGCAAAACTTCTGGTTGAGCACGACAGAAAAAGTACGGAATTGACCAAGGCAGTGGTCGAAGAAAATATTGCACAAAACAATCCGGATCTCAGAAAAAAGGAGATTCCTGATTCTGGAGAGATCGATGAAAAGACTAAAACCTTCCATGAGCACGAAGTATCTGGATTGAATTTAGACCTGAAAGATAAAAAAGCAGCTGTGGCGGTGACTGGCCCGACGGGTATGAAAGAGTCTGTTGCCGGCATGAAAGAGTACGCAATTGCTGTCATCGCCAATTATGCTCTAGACGATATTGCCTTTGACAATGGCCGCAGGACAGTTGCGTTTCTGGCCAACGTTCAGGATACCCTGACACCTTACGCCAATGCTGCCGGACTCTCTGAATCAGAACTGATCAAGGCTATCCATGACACAGTGATGCTGGCTCATGCCGCAGCGGTTGAGCAGCAGCTCAATGATTACTGGGTCAAACCTTCAGCCTGTCTGGTACAGGCTGTCACCTGGTACTTCTCCAGCTACAAACCCCTGCTGGTAGTCCTTAGCACCTTTCAGGCTGCCAAACTGTCCCTCTCAAACATGGCATTCCTCTATCTTCTGGATCTGACCAACAGAGGTGATTACACGCACAGGATGCTGATACCTTTCCAGCATTGGCTGGGGCACTATGGTGTTGATCTTGACCGAACCGGTCAATATGCCTACCACAGTGGAATTGAACAAATCTCTGAACTGGGTGGGTTGGCCATGCCATTGGGTAAAGCCGCTTCCTCCGTCATTTTGCTGAAAACCGGCTCCATGCTGTTTACCCGACAGCACAACGCCAACCTGCAGATGTATCGCGGCATGTCCCGCCTGGTACCCGAAATAGTCAAATCCATGGGTTCCGGGCAAGGGGTTCAGGTACCCCTGCTGCACAGGGTGACACCACAAAAAGTAAAAACTCTGGCCTCTGCCACAGCCGGTCTGGTGCTGGGTCCGGTAGCCAACTTCGGAACATACGCCCACGGTCTTTTATCCGGTTTTACCTACGCTCAAACCCTCGGATTCGCCCTGGCATCGAGTCTCACTTTCGACTTCTTTATGAACGACAACAAGATGCTAACTCAATGGCTGGGTGGACCTCTGGGTCGAAGCCTTGACAGGATTAATCGCTGGCTGGGCATGGGTGAAACCCAGGATGAATATTTCAAACGTACGGCCATTGCTACGCCTCAGCGCTTCAGTGAAAACGATGAAGCCTATGCAAACCGTATTAAAGCAAGTGACATGATGCATGGCTGGACGCGGCACGAAAATTACCTGCATTTCCGTGAACGCCGTGATCGCACCATGAAGATGTCTGCGAATGGCTGGGAGAAATACTTTAAGGAAAATGTACCTAAATGGTCGTTTTCCCATGCAGAAAGCATTCCATACTCCTACACTCTTGGAGCCTTTTACAAATGGCAAAAGGGTGGTGATCAGACAATTCACGGTCATGAAAAGAGGTATGCCCCCCAATCGAGTTTTCGACCTGCAGCTTCAGCAGACAGCCTTAAATAAAAGCTACTTCCTCGCCTGGTGCTGCAGTCACTTCTCACGGTAATACAAGTACCCTGCTCTGAGGTAGTAGAATGACAAATGTCCGCCACAATGCATTAAGCCTTGCAGTGACCGTTGCGATCGGTTCTTCCATCATCAGTACACAGGCACTGGCCGACCGCAGGCTGCAGATAAAATCTTTCGATATTCATGACAGTGGACATGCGGAGTTTACCCATAGTGAAGTCATCGTTCAGCCAACTTTAGGTGATGACCAGCAGCCAATACCCAAATCCTTCACAACCATCTACCCTGATGAGGCTCATGACAGGGCAAGCTACCGCGTTCATTCAGCAGGCTTTACAGAAATTCTTTCTGATGTTGATGGTGGCGCTTCCAGTGTTGATGTATTTGAAACCGACGAGAGTAATGTTGCTCAGAGGTACACAAAAGTACTGAAGGCAGGTGATGAGGGAGTCTTCAGGTTCACCCATAACCTTGCAGAAAAGCAAATGGTCATTGAAGTCAGAAAAGGAATGACCGATCAGGATTCTATCAGGGCTGTTCGCGCCCGGCCTGAAGGCACTGAATCACAATCATTACAACAGTTGACGAAAGTTGCCTGTCCCGAACAACTGGCTGCAATACTGAACGGTGCGAATAAAAGAGCAGGCAACCTCGGCGAAGTTGATGACTACGTTGCCCTTGCCACCATTAAAGTAGACAAAGTTGAAGTGAACGGGCGCACCTTCATGCGTCTTATCGCAGCGAGCGATCAGCCTCCTGAACTGCAAAGTCTGGGTCAATCGCTCTTTATCAATGATGAGGCTCTTTTTGCAGCAGCCACCTCTGCCTATGCTCAGGTCCATATCCAGGGAGAGAGTTTAAAACAGGAGGCGCTGAATAAACTCTTATCACATCAGAAGCCCATCGGATATGTTGTCTACGTTGAGGATGATACACAAGCCCGTCCTGTACCTGATGGTTATCCGAGAATGGAAGTGACACAGGCTCCGGGGGAGACGATTGTTTTTCATGGTCAGATACAGAATCCAGCCGACAGCGCTTTTGTGGAAGGCCTTTATAGTCTCTATGCAGGCGGTGACGCCGATTACCCCAACCTTGAATTAACCATACCGGTAAAAAAAGATAAGCTAAAAAGCTACCAGTACATCATTCAAAGCAGGCAAATGGCACTATTGCAGGAGTTAGCCGAACAGCAGGATGCTGAACCTGACCAGGATAAAATGGTTATGCTTGCGTATTATGAATCTCTGCAGCAGGCATTGACCAGCTCCACTCCGGATCAGGCAGAGGAATTCGAATTCGTGATAGGACAAATCCGGAGTGCTTTGTCGGTCGCCACACCAACCTGGGTGCATGAGCAACTCATAAAACACTTCAGCTTCAAACCCATAATCAGAAATCTTCTGACTAACGAGCTGTTTATTCAGAAGATTCAGAAAACGACAATCATTTTAAGCAGTATCAACGGGGCGCAGGGCGCTGCTCTTGGGGACAACGAACAGTTTGCTTCCAAGGTCAAGAGCGACATCATCACACAGCTCATTGAGGTGTATAGCAAACTGGACAAGCTGCAGAGAAAAGAATTCGAACTCATCCGGGTTATAAACCATTTACAGATCACATCGAATAAAGCTATCACCAGCGAAAAGGAAAAAAAACTCAGAGCACTTCAACTCAAACAAGAGGCTGAGGATGAACTTTCAAAGGCTCTTAAAGAGCTGTTCAGACTGCAAGACCAGTCACGGAAACTGCAACAGGAAGTCGATCGAATTCCGGCGCTAAAACAACAATTTCGTGACGCCAGAGAAGAAGCCAGAAAAGCTTACAACACTGAACTGGCAAAGGATCTGGGTATTGATCACTGGGATGATACCCGGCCACCAGAAGAACAGGTCAGACTCATCCGACAGAAAATTCATGAAATGAACAAAGCGGTTGTCGAAACAGGACGGCTCAGGGTTGCGACTGCACAGGCAAAGCTAGCGACTACTGAACGTCAGTTCGTTCTGGCTTCCGATGAAAAAGATAACCAGGAAGTCTCTCAACAGCTCAAGAAACTGGAGACTCTGATCGGCGAACATCGTCTTCAGCAGAATAAAGAGCGGGAAGTGGAGCTGCAAAAACACAAAAACTATGTGCGAAGAGTTAGGTATAACATCGCTCAAATGCCAATGCTTAAAAAAGAGGTTCTTGAATCCGTAGATGCAGCCAGAAGGGATCACAACGCTCAACTGGCAGAATACCTTGGCATTGATAACTGGGATAACACCAGACCAATGGAAGAACAGGTCAGACTCATCAGAGACAAACTTCTTGAAATCAACAGCCTGGATGCCGGAACAGAACAGCCTCCGGTAGAAGCTATAAAAGAAAAGCTGGCGGCCATTGAAAAAAAGCTCGATATCACTCCATACAATGAAAACGATCTGGATTTCCGCTTTCAGTCTATTCAACAGTACCTGTATCAAGAGCTGGAACGGGCTAATCAGATAAGACTGAACCAACTGACCCACTATGAAGAAGAATTTGGCCTGGTCGTACATAATAAAAACGACCTGGAAGCCCGTTGCAAGGCCGTTCAACAACACCTTAAGAGTCATGAAGCTCAGATTGCTCTGAAACAGTTTCAAAAACAAGACATCAGAATGGATGCTAAACAAGAAGCTGAAATCAGATCCATCTATGCAACCATTGCCACCTATTTAAACATCCGGGATTTTGACAGTCATGAAGACATTGGCGTTCAACAAGGACGCCTAATTCAAAAGCTCAGGGAAATAAGTACGCATCAAGAAAGTCTTCATCAACAACTCAAGGCAATGAGTCGTCAGATCGATATGGAAGATTCTTACACCAGGGCCAGAAAAGAAGCTCTGGCATTGGTTCTTGGTATTGACCTGAGCGAAAACCCCGGTCCTGATAACCGCGCCAGACTGGAATCAACGGTATATGACAAACTGTTCGAGCTTTCAAAGCTGGAACAGGAACTGGAAGACATCAGAACACCGGGCCACCCCATGACCGGGCCTGTAGTATTTGTGAAACTGACCAACGTGGAAAAAGCTCTGAAGATGGCTACCTGTCCTGGAGAGCACGATGAGTATCTCCGTCGCCAGCACATTTCCACGCACATGCAGAAATACATCACACAAGCCAGACAACGTTCAGAGGAAGAGGCCCTGAAAATACTGAAAACCCTGGAAGGATTACTGAAACTCGAAATCAATGAAGAGGACGACAAAGCAGCAAGACTTGACAGGGTCCTCACAAGACTTGACAGGGTTACTATACAGCGTGATGGCGAGGATATCTCGGAATACCTGCTCAATGAGATGGATAAGTTCCTCTGGAAAGATGAAA
Organism: Endozoicomonas sp. ALD068; assembly: GCF_049310145.1. Classification (NCBI taxonomy): domain Bacteria; kingdom Pseudomonadati; phylum Pseudomonadota; class Gammaproteobacteria; order Oceanospirillales; family Endozoicomonadaceae; genus Endozoicomonas; species Endozoicomonas sp. ALD068. Next base: position 688,889 of record NZ_JBLYNU010000004.1, on the reverse strand, counting down.
GTGCATCTCTGGAGACCCCAGAGGGGAGTGATATCAGACGCGACAGAATCCGTGCCCGTCTTGCCCTGATAGTCGAAGAATCGGATCAGCGAGCCAGGGAAAAACAGGCAGAATATCTTTTAGCTGTAGAACACGAGATGAATATTGACCCTCATAAAAACCCTGCAGCCATGGAAAAGCGCAAAGCTTTCATAGCTAAACTGGCCAGTGATCTGCAGGTTAGGTTTGAAGACGATGTCAGCCTTTCTGACCGGCAGCATACTCTGGGAGACATAATTCAGGAATTACGGGTTAAAGAAGCAGGCGAAATTTATGAAGATGAAGATCACAGGAGAGCGTGGAACAATAAAATTGCTCATCAACTCAACGTTGAAGATTATAAAGACGACGCCACTTTAGACGTCCAAAGCCGTCTGATTAAAGCAAAACTCGAACAGCTGGATGAAGAAGTTTTCAAAGTGCCTCAGCCTGACGTTGCTGAGCGTATTGCAGCCATTGAGAATGCGCTTGACAGGCAAATGGCTCGGCTGGGACCCAAACCCCGATACGTTCTTGATCGTGAGCTAGCCATAGCCAGGCAGGCGGTAAAAGACGCTGAAGGTGAGCTGGAGATGACTAATCACAACCTGGATGCTATCCGTCACAAACAACCGTTATTTTTGCGCACAACTGACAATACCCCTGTTGCCATGGAAGAACACGAAAAGGTTTTCAATCAGGCAATAAAAAAAATTCAGATCAGGTTTGGTCTTACCACAGATGATGAGCAAACCCCTGAAGAGCGATTAGACGACATCAGACATTTCCTGCGCCGGAACTCTGCAGTAACAGAGGATGAAGCCCTTGAGAAACTGAGAGCTGCCACAAAAACTCTCAGCACCGCGAACATTGATTCTATGGAAGAAGCTCTTGATGAAATGGGAGCTGCCACGAAAGCTTTCCGGATCGCGACGTTTAGTGACCTCAATTTACTGGAAGCATCGGATTACTTTACTCGCATTGCAATCTATGCAATCACTCGTGGTCGTTACGAAACCGATAAAGTCGAGGGTGAACTGCCTTTAACCAGGAAAAAGTACAATCTGGTCACAAGATTTCTGCGTGAGCACGACAGAAAAAGTTTGGAACTGAGCAATGCAGTGGTCCAAGAGGACATTGCACAAATTAATCTGTATGTCAGAGAAGAGGAGATTCTTGAATCTGGAGAGATCGATGAAAAGACTAAAACCTTACATGAGCACGAAATAGCTCGGCTGAATTCAGAGCTTATGGATAAAAAAGCAGCTTTATCGGAAGCAGCAGACGCTCTCGGCATTCATCACCAATCGATTCTTGACGCCACTGAAGATGCCCTGGGTCTCAAACCAGAACCTGCTGATACCGATAAACAACGGGTTAACGCCCTGAGAAACCATAAGCTACTACTGGGCGGGGAAGATGGGACTGGCGGCAAGATCCGGCAACTGCTTCAGGAACAGGCTCGTCTGGAAGCTGAGGTTGAAACCAGACAAGCAAACCTTGAGAGAAGGAAGGAAGCCCTGCAGACTGCCCGGAAAGCCGTCGAAATGGACGATGGTCCCTTCCAGTACACGCCGATACAGGCGGAGGTTCGGGCCGCAATCGAAGACTTCGTGCAGCAGCACTCTCTCAAGAAACAAGCTCTTGAAGCGGCACTGGGTCTGGCACAATCAGCAGTAGAAAACGGTAAGGAAATACCCTGCCTTCCCCATTTCGATTTTGACGATGAATTTGCACCGATTCGCCTGCAGGCAATGGTTGGAGACGAACTGACGTCTGCTCAGGCCAGTCGGATTGTAGAAATCTTCAAAAACCTTAAAGCGAACTTCCCGCCCCTCCGGCCTGAAGAATATGACCCTATGACTGTCGTGGAAGAACTCCATTTTCTGGTGCTCATAGCCAGAGATGGGATGAAAACCGGTGCACAACAATACGACAACGAAATTCACACCATGGGCAAAACAGCCATTCACTTCGTCGAGCATCAACCAGGGGACCTGAAAAGCTTCTCGGATTACTTCGCTGCCCACTCTGCCAGTGGTAACAAGATCATGGCTCTGCTGCGTGAAGGTTTGATCAGCCAGGTTGAACTTGAGAACTACATGAAGGCCGTCAGAGGTGTCAATGGTTATCAGACAGTGGCTGAATTTGAACACTTCCTTGGCTACAAAAACGGTGTCAATCCTGACCTCAAAGCCCTTGTCCGGATGCTGTCCGACAAGGGTGCCGAGGAATTCATAAAGAGTGCTTTTACTCCTGTGACCGTCACCGCAACTGGCCCGGCAGGTATGAAAGAGTCGGTTGCCGGCATGAAAGAGTACTCAGCTGCGGTCGTCGCCAACTATGTTCTTGACGATATTGCCTTTGACAATGGCCGCAGGACGGCAGCGTTTCTGGCCAATATTAACGAAACCCTGACACCTTATGCCAATGTTGCCGGACTATCCGAATCAGAACTGATCAGGGCTATCCATGACACATTGATGCAGGCTCATGCCGCTATGGTTGAGCAGCAGCTACAGGATTACTGGCTGAAACCTTCCGCCTTTCTGGTACAAGCTGTCACCTGGTACTACTCCAGTTACAAACCTCTTCTGGTCGCTCATACCCACTGGCAGGCTGCCAAACTGTCCCTTGCAAACATGTCATTCCTCTATCTTCTGGATCTGACCAACAGAGGTGATTACCTGCATAGAATGCTCACACCTTTCCAGCACTGGTTGGAACGCTACGCTGTTGATCTTGACCGAACCGGCCAATATGCCTACCACAGCGGCATTGAACAAATCTCTGAAGTGGGCGGACTGGCCATGCCACTGGGCAAAGCCGCCTCATCGGTCATTCTGTTAAGAACCGGCTCTGCGCTGTTTGCCAGACAGTACAATGCCAACCCACAGAGCTATCGCAGCCTTTCCCGTCTGATGCCCGAAATAGTGAAATCCATGGGTTCCCGCCAGGGGGTTCAGGTTCCGTTGCTGCACAGGGTAACGCCACAAAAAGTAAAAACGCTGGCCTCAGCCACAGCCGGTCTCGTATTGGGTCCGGTAGCCACAGCCGGATCATACGCCCATGGCCTTTTATCCGGGTTTACTTACGCTCAAACTTTCGGATTCGCTCTGGCGTCGAGTCTCACTTTCGACTTCTTTATGAATGACAACAAGATGCTCACTCAATGGCTGGGTGGACCTCTGGGCCGCAGCCTGGACAAAATTAATCGCTGGATAGGCATGGGTGAAACGGACGGTGAATATGTGAAACGTACTGCTGTTGCTTTGCCTCAACGCTTGACCGAAACCGATGAAGCCTATGCGAACCGTATTAAAGCAGACGACACGATGTATGGCTGGACCCGACACGAAAATTACCTGCAGTTTCGTGAACGCCGGGATCGCACCATGAAGCTGTTCGAGAATAGCTGGGAGAAATACTTCAGGGAAAATGTGCCTAAATGGTCATTTTCCCACGCAGATAGTATTCCTTACTCTTATACCCTGGGTGCCCTTTTCGAGTCAGGGGCTGCAGCGCCTGAGCCCCCTTCCACAGCCGTGAAAACAGCATCAGCTGGTCTCAAGGTCAGGAAATGACACCTTCATAGCCAACCAAAAGAAATCAGCACAAAGAAATACAGACTGGATTGTTTCGGATCAAACTATCGAGTAAACCCTGTCAGAAAGTATGGAGGTATTCCTTCCCTGAAAAAACCAATCAATTCTACCAAGCAGCTTACCAGATTTGCCACTGTGAACTAGATTCTCTCAACGGCTTATCGAAACAGCGATGAGCGACTGACCATAAGCGATTAGAAAAGGTTTCCCCGCTCCGGGTGTGCGTCACCTTTCACGGCGATAAAAGTACTCAGCTCTGAGGTAGTAGAATGGCAAATACTCGCCCCAATGCATTAAGCTTTGCAGTGGCCGTTGCAATCAGCTCTTCCATCATGGCCACAGACGCAATGGCCGAGCGCAAACTGCAGACAAAATCCGCTGATATTCTGAACAAAGGACATACAGAGTATACCCGGAGCGAAGTCATAGTTAAGCAAACTTTGGACAATGACCAGCAGCCAATACCCAAATCCTGCACAACCACCTACCCTGATCAGACTCAGGTCAGAGCAGACTACGAACTGCCTTCTGAAGGCTTCACAGACACTCTGTCTGGCATTGGCGGCGCTTCCAGTGTTGATCTGTTTGAAACAGACGAGAAGGACGTTGCTCAGAAATACACCAAAGTTCTCAAGATAGGTAATGAGGGGATATTCAGGTTCACCCATAACCTGGCAGAAAAGGCACTGGTCATTGAAGTCAGAAACGGAATGACCGATCAGGATTCAATTGCAGCAGTTCGAAATCAAGTAGGCGACCTCCAGTCATTAGAACCCTTAACGAAAGTTGCCAGCCCCGAACAACTGACCAGAGTGCTGAAAGGTGCACACGAAAGAGCGGGACAACTTGGCGAAATGGATAACTATGTTGCCCTTGCCACTATTGAAGTAGATGAAGTGAATGTGAAAGGGCGTACTTTCATGCGTCTTATCGCTGCCAACGATCAGCCTCCTGATTTAGTGCGCCTGGGTCAATCGCTCTTTGTCAATGATGAAGTGCTTTTCGCAGCAGCTACCTCTGCCTATACCCAGGTTCATGTAATGGAGGAAGATTTACAACAGGAAGCCCTGAACGATCTATTGCACTGTCATCAACCCGTTGGCTATGTTGTCCACGTCGAGGATGATGCACAAGCTTATCCTGTGCCTGTAGGCTACCCAAGACTGGAAGTGACTGAGACTCCGGGAGAAGTTATTGTTTTTCGTGGTCAGAAGCAAAACCCGGCCGATGTCGCTTTTGTGGAGGGGCTCTATAACATGTGGGCGGAAGAGGCCCGTAATCCCCCCTCTGCAGCAAAAACACAAATCAAAAAAGATAAGGTCAAAGGCTACCAGCACACCATCCGAAGCAGGCAGATGGCACTGCTGGAGAATTTGGCTGTAGAGCTACATACTGAAGAAGATAGCCAAGCGACGCTTCAATACGAAGAGGATCTGTGGACACTGATACACTATGAATATCTTGAGCAGGCATTGACCAGTGCAACTTCAGATGGAGCAGATGAATTTGAACTCACAGTAGAACAGATCGAAGACGCTTTCCCGGTCCTCACATCGACCTGGGTGCTTAATCGGCTCGAAAAACGCTTCAGCTTCAAACCTGCACTTAGAAATCTTCTGACTAACCCACTCTTTATTCAGACTATTCAGGAAGAGATAGTGGATGACAGTTATCTTAATCAGCTGCAGGACGATACTCTTGAGGTCATAGAAAAGCTTACTTCCAAACCCATAAGCGACATATCCAGACAGATGAATGAGATGGATGATAAGCAGGTATTCTTGCTAATAAAAGAACTCAGTCTCAGGCATCTTAGAAAAGAGATAAATCTCGAAACGCAGAAAGACACTATCAGTGAAAGAGGGAGACTCAGAGCAGATCAACTCAAACAACAAATTAACAAGGAGCTTATACAACTTCGTCAGGAGCGGGCACAAGAGAAAGAATTGATGCAGAAGCTTGAACAGGAAGTCGAATGTAATCCAGAGCAGTCAATAAAAACTCATGGCGCCAGAATAAGAGCCAGAATAGCTCGCAGTGCTCAAATGGCAAAAGAACTTGGTATCGATAACTGGGATGATACCAAGCCAAACGAAGAACAACTCAGGATCATTGCAAAAGAAATTGGTAAAATCAATCGATTGGTTGTCGCAATATTTACCGCAACAGGTCAGTCTGATGACAAAACCGTAAAAGCAAAACCGGCGGTCACTGAACGTGAGCGAGGTGTTGATTCGGTCAAAGAATTCAGTCTGGGTTACCTTCAGTACATTCAACAGCTGCTGCGACAAAACAGAGAAGTCACCGATGAACAAGTCCGGAAAAGACTGGCTATCGTTGAAAGTAAACAACAGAGCACCACTGCGAAACTTCAGCGGGAAGCACAGAAAAGCTGGTTACAGAAAGACTGGTTACGGAAACTTCAGCAGGAAGCAGAACAAGTTCCAGCGCTGGCACAACAAGTCCATGATGCCAGAACAGGTTCCATAAAGGTTCGCAATGCTCAAATGGCAGCAGAGCTTGGTATTGACAACTGGGATGATGCCCAGCCAGTCGAAGAACAAGCCAGACTCATCAGAAATAAAATTGTTGAACTCAAGCAATGGGTAGCAGCAACAGAGCAGCCTGATAAAGAAGCTGCAAACGTAAAACCGACGGCCATTACAGGCAAGCGAGATATTATTTCCGTTAATGAAGACGATCCGGTTATCCTTCAGTCCATTCAACAACACCTGCAACAAAAAGAAGAACGAACCGACCGGGAATTCCAGAATAGTCTGAGCGACATTGAACGTCGGCTCGGTCTGGTCCCGGATAGTGAAAAGACCCTGGAATTTCGTTGCCGGGCTGTTCGTGAACACATCAGGATGCAGGACGCTCAGACCGAAATAGAGCTGGCAAAACGGAAAAAATCGATACGGAGCCTTCAGAAGGAGATTGAACGAGCTCAAGTTGAGAGAAAAGAAGAACGAACCGATCAGGAAATCCAGGATAGTCTGAGTGGCATTGAACGTCAGCTCGGTCTGGTCCCGGATAGTGAAAAGACCCTGAAATTTCGTTGCCGGGCTGTTCGTGAACACATCAGGATGCAGGACGCTCGGACCGAATTAGAGCTGAAAAAACGGGAAAACTCGATACTGCGCCTTGAGATTGAGATTGAACGAGCTCAAGTTGTGAGAAAAGAAGTTCGTGAAGTCATAGCCGCCGCCAGACAGGATTACAACACTCGAATGACAGCGGTGCCTGGTATTGTCGCAACAGGACAGCCCGAAGAAGAAGCTTTCAAAGAAAAACTTGCGGCCATAGAAAAAGCCCTGGAGTTGGATCACCTGGATCGCGAGGACGATGTCTATTACCGCCGTAACGCCATTTCTGAAGAAATTCACACATACATTGCAGAAGCCGGGAAGAATGCAGAGAAGGAGGCTCTTGAAATACTGGAAACAGTAGAAGAAATATTCAAACTCGAAGTCAACCAGGATGATCACAAAACAACGAGGCTTGAGAGGGTTCGCAGAAAGCTAAAAAGCGGTGATGTCTCAGAATCCATGCTGAATGAGATAGACGCTGTTATCTGGAAAATTGAAAGCTCACTTGGATACCAAATCGCAAAAAAAATTCAGATACTTCAAAAATTTATTACCTTTCATGTCGAAACCCCGGATGTCGATTGGCAGGTCACAAAGCAACAGAGAAAGATGCTTGAAGCCGTAGAAGACGAGCTGAACATCGACACCAGTGAAAACCCTTCTGCGAAAGAAAGAGGCAAGGGTTTTGCCGCTGAACTGGCATTGGATCTGGAAGTAGAATTTGAAAAAGGCGCCAGTCTGAATGACCAGAAGTATGCTCTGAGTAACAAAATTCAAGCATTAAGGGAAAAAGTAAACGCCCATTATGACACTGAAGAGCTCACCAGAGATGCAAACAATGAAATGGCTCGGCAACTTAACATTGAGGGCTATAAGAACGATGCCCCTTTGGAGGATCAGATCAGTCTTATTGAAAAAACACTTCAGGAGCTGGATGAAGAAGTTGACATAGTGGGTCGGCCTAAAATTTATGACCGTATCGCAGCCATTGAAAATGAACTTGACAGGCAAATGGCTTGCCTGGGTAAAACCCAATACGTTCCTGATCATGGCTTAGCCACAGCCAGACGAGTAGTAAAAGAAACTGAAAGTGAGCTGGCAGATGTTCATCACAAACTCAATACCCTTCCTGACAATGAAGACGACACGGCTCTCTATCAGGTAATGAACGGTGACATTGATGAGAAGAGTAAAACCTTATATGAGTACGAAATAGCCCGTCAGGCAGGTGAGATTGAATCCGGAAAAGCAGATATTGAGGGAATGGAGGAAGCGCTGAAGGCCGACGAGAAAGCCGCCGAAAATGATGGCTGTCCCTTCCGGTACAGTCCCTTCCAGTACACGCCAGGTCAGGCAGAAGCTCTGGAAGCTCTCCACAAATTCAGTCGGCAGCACCCTCTCAAAAAACAAGCGCTGGAAGCCGCATTGAGTCTGGAACAATCAGCATTAGCAAGAGGTAAGCCAATCCCCTGCCTGTCGGGTTTCATGTTGTACGATGAATTTGCACCGATTCGCTTGTACGCAATGTTCGGATACGATCTGAATCAGGCTCGTCGTATTGCGGAAGTCTTCAAGAGTCTGAAGACAACCTTGTTGGAATACCCTCACGATTCTTTGTTCGCAAATCAACTTCAACTTCTGAATACCCTGAAAGAAATTCAGACTCTGACGCAGAAGGTCACCAATGAGATGGGAAAAGGGTCCCAACAATACGACGACGTAATTCACGCCTTAGGCTCAACGGTTACTCACTTCGTTGAGCATTCAGCAGAGGACCAGAAAAGCATCTCGGAGTACTTCTCAACCGACACCGCCAGTGGCAAAAAGATGATAAGTCTGCTGCGTGAAGGACTGATCAGCAAGATTGAATTAGAGAATTATATCAAAGCCGCCAGAGGTGTTGATGGTTATCAGACAGTGGCTGAATTTGAACATTTCCTTGGTTATAAACACGGCGTTGAAGCAAGAGAATTCCGGAAGACTATCCGGATGCTGCCCGACAAGGATGCTGAAGAACTTATACAAAGTGTCTTTACTCCTGTGGTTGTGGCTGCAACGGGCCCGACAGGTATAAAAGAGTCAGTTGCCGGCGTAACAGATTACACTGCAGCTGTTATCGCCAACTATGTTCTTGACGATATTGCTTTTGAAAATGGCCGAAAGACGGCAGCATTCCTGACCTATGTTCAGGATACCCTGACACCTTATGCCAATGCTGCCGACCTGTCTGAATCAGACCTGATCAAGGTTGTCCATGACACATTGATGCAGGCTCATGCCGCTGCGGTTGAGCAGCAGCTAAAGGATTACTGGATCAAACCTTCAGCCTCCCTGGCGCAGGTTGTCACATGGTACTACTCCAGCTATAAACCCTTACTGGTTGCCAATACTGCCTGGCAGGCTGTCGGGCTGTCACTCTCAAACATGTCGTACCTTTATCTTCTGGATCTGACCAACAGGGGAGATTACCTGCACCGGATGCTGACACCTTTTCAAAACTGGATAGAAGGCTACGGTATTGATCCTGACCGGACCGGCCAATCTGCCTACCACAATGGAATTGAACAAATCTCTGAAGTAGGCGGACTGGCCATGCCATTGGGCAAGGCCGCTTCCTCAGTCATTCTGCTGAGAACCGGCTCCATGCTGTTTGCCAGACAGTACAACGCCAATCCTCATAGCTATCGCAGCATTAACCGCCTGGTGCCTGAAATGCTGAAATCCATGGATTCCGGAGGGATACAGGTACCACTGTTGCACCGGGTAACACCACAAAAAGTGAAAACTCTGGCCTCTGCCACCGCCGGTCTGGTGTTGGGTCCGGTAGCCACTGTCGGATCATACGCCCACGGCCTTATATCTGGATTTACCTATGCCCAGACATTCGGTTTCGCTCTGGTAACCAGTCTCACTTACGACTTTTTTATGAACGACAACAAGATGCTCACCCAATGGCTGGCTGGCCCCCTGGGACGTAGTCTTGACAAAATTAATCGCTGGCAGGGCGTGGGTGAAACAGACGATGAATATGTGAAACGGACCGCTGTCGTTTCACCTCAGGGCTTCAGTGAATCCGATGAAGAGTATGCAACCCGTGTTAAAGCAAGCAACAATATGTTGGGCTGGACGCGACACGAAAATTATCTGCAATTCCGTGAACGCCGTGATCGCACCATGAAGATGTTCGAGAACAGCTGGGAGAAATACTTCAGGGAATATGTGCCTAAATGGTCATTCTCCCATGCAGAAAGTTTTCCTTACTTCTACACTCTTGGAGCCTTGTACGAATGGCAACGGGGCGATAATCAGAAGTTGGCACCGGATGCAACCTTTTCTTCTCAGCCCACAAAGACCTCAAAGAGCCTGAAGCGAATCAAGGCAATTGACATCCATTAGCGACTGAGAGCAATGAGCGTTTGTAACTTGCTCCCTCGCCTGGTGTGGCAATCATTTTTCGCGCTAATAAAAAGTACTCACCTCTGAGGTAGCAGAATGACAAATGCTCATCACAATGCGTTAAGCCTTGCAGTGGCCGTTGCAATCAGCTCGTCTCTCGTTGGTCCACAGGTACTGGCCGATCGCAGGCTGCTGACAAAATCTGTCGATGTTACGGGTAATGGTCATGTGGAGTTTACCCAGAGTGAGGTTATTGTTCTGCCAACTATAGGTCATGACGAACAGCCAATACCCAAATCTTTTACCACCATCTATCCTTATCAGCCTCAGGAAAGTGAAGACTATGTCCATCCCTGCTTAAGCTTAACAACAGTTCTTTCTGGCATTGGTAGTGGCGTCTACAGTGTTGATCAGTTTGAAACAGACGAGAATAATGTTGCTCAGAAATACACCAAAGTCCTGGAGGTAGGTGATGAAGGAGTCTTCAGGTTCACCCATAACCTTGAAGGAAGGAAGCTGGTCATTGAAGTCAGAGCCGGAATGACCGATCAGGGTTCAGTCAAGGCTGTTCGTGATCAATTGGGCGGCCTGCGATCATTAGAACCGTTAACGAAAATCGCCAGCCCCATACAGCTGGCTCTTTTACTGGAAGGTGTCGACGACAGAGAAGGAAGCCTCGGCACCAGTGATCACTATGTTGCCCTTGCCACCATCGAAGTAGAAAAAGTTGAAGTAAATGGGCGTACCTTCATGCGTCTTATCGCTTCGGGCGACCGCCCCCCTGAACTGCAAAGTATGGGTCAATCACTCTTTGTCAACGACGATGTTCTCCTGACAGCAGCCGCTTCTGCCTATATCCAGGTTCATATCCTGGGAGAGAACTTACAACAGCAGGCTCTTAATGAACTATTAGCACACAACAAACCCGTCGGCTATGTTGTACACGTCGAGGAAGACACACAGGCTTATCCTGTGCCTGAGAATTATCCAATACTGGAAGTGACTGAGGCCACGGGAGACACTATTGTTTTCCGTGGTCAGAAGCAGAACCCGGCCGATGTCACTTTTGTGAAAGCTCTCTCTGACATCTGGAAGAGAGAATTTAATAACAATGCCCCCCCTCCTGAAGCAACAGCGCAGGTTAAAAAAGACAGGATCGAAAGCTACCGGTACATCATTCGGAGCAAGCAGATGGCTCTCCTTGAGGAGCTGGCTGCACAGCACAATTACGGACCTGACAATGCCGGACAAACGACGTTTGAATACGATGGTAAGCTGTCGATGCTTGCATACTATGAATATCTTCAGCAGGCTTTGACCTCTGCTACTTTGGACGGAGCAGATGAATTTGAATTGACAATACCCCACCTCAGATTCGCTTCGTCGTTTATCACGCCAACCTGGATCCATCTTCAACTCGCAGAATACTTCGGCTTCAAACCCGTACTTAGAAATCTCCTGACTAACCGGCATTTTGTTCAGAATCTTCACCAGGTTATACCCATTGTCACCAAAACGTTTAGCGATACTTTTAGCAAAGACAAAAGCTTTACTTCCAAAGTCGTTGCTGACCTTACCGGGAAGCTGCTTGAGATAGAAAGCCTGCGGGAAAAGCTACAGCATAAAGAGGCCGAACTCACCGGGATAAGCAGATCATCAGATCGCGCAACCGCAGCTGCGATCAAAGCCCGCTATGCAACCATTGCCTCATATTTAAACATTCAGGATTTTGATAGCAATGATGATATCAATAATCAGGAAAAACATTTGCTTCAGAAAATTAAGGCATTGGATGATCAAAAAAAACAACTGATTCGTGAACAGGAAAGTCTTTTTCAGAAGCCTCAGACGGTGGATGTTGAACTTAATACAGAGAATGCTCACGCCAGGGCCAAAAAAGGTGCTCTGGCAGCAGTTCTTGGTATTGAGCCAGGTGACGGCAGCATACCAGAAGACGATGTCCTGGAAAAAATGGTATACACCAGGCTCTTCAGGCTTGCAGAGCTGGAAGAAGAACTGGCTGACATCAAAACACCCGGCCACCCCAAAATCAGGCCTGAAGTAATTAAGACTCTGAATGCCGTACTAAAAGTTCTGCGGCAAAGTCAGAATAATCGGAACGAAGACCTGTACCAACAACGCTGGTACATTTCTGATAACATGCGGGCATTCATCAGAGACGCCAGAGAGTATGCAGAGTTTGTAGCATATAGGATACTGGAAGACGTAGAAGCAGAACTCAGTATCAACCTCAATGGAGAGGATAACAAAACAACAAGACTCACCCGGATTCTTAAAATACTTAACAACGCTGATCTTTCAGATAACACACTGGCTGAGATACTGGATGAGTTAGATGGCACCCTCTGGGCCTATGAAAGCAGGGCTCTGGATTGGGATGATCTCATACGCATCAAGCTGCATGCTTACCTTCATCATAAATTCGAAGACTCCGACCCGGATAACCCGACCGGAAAACAACAGATCAATCTGCTGAAAGAAGTAGAAGCAATACTCCGCATCCCATGGGAAGAAGAGAAAGACCTGGCAGCAAGACTGGCCTGGGTTCGTGAAGTACTTGACAAAGACTTGACCTCTGAATACACGATGGAAGAAATAGATGAAGCCCTCTGGCAAAAAGACAGCGAAGCTCTCAACGAGAGGGAGCTCGTACTCAAAAAGCTTAGTGCGATTCTTACCTATAAAACCAAAGATTCGTGCCTGGATAAGCAAGCCAGAGATCAACAGGCAAGTATGCTTGATGCTATAGAGTTCAAGCTGAGTATCAATCCTCATGAAAACCTTGCTGCCAAAGAAAGAGGTAAGGCTTTCACTACTAAACTGGCCAGTGATCTGAAGGTAGCATTTGCAGAGGATGACAACCTGCCTGCTCGGAAGGATGCTCTGAGAGGCAAAATTCAGGCATTAATGGATGAGCTACATGAAGCCTGCGACGATGAAGCTGTCAGAAGAGCCAGAAACAATGAAGTGGCTCATCAACTCAACATTGAGGATTATAAAGAAGATGCCACTATCGACGACCAGAACAGTCTGATTGAAACAACACTCCAACAGCTCGATGAAGAAGTTTTCAATGCCGATCAGCCCGACATTAATGAGCGCATTGCAGACATCGAAAATGAACTTGACAGGCAAATGGCTCGCCTGGGTCCCAAACCCCGATTCGCTCTTGATCGTGAGCTAGCCAATGTCAGACGAGCACTGAAAGAAGATGAAAGTGAGCTGACGGGTCTTTATAAGCAACTGAATATGCTTCGTGGCAAACCTGTGGCATTTGCGGGGAACCGTGCTGACCTCCAGCATACCTCGGAGGATGACAACAGGGTCCTCAATCAGGCGATTAAGGGTCTGGACGAAAGCGATATCACCGAGGGAACACAGGGTGAACTGCCTCTGGCAAGGAAAAACTATAATCATGTCACAGAATTCCTGCGTGAGCATGACAGGAAAAGTAAAGATGTAGCCAATGTAAAACAAGACCCGGAGCATGAGGCGCTTCTTGAAGCCGCTGAAGAAGCCATGGGTCTGACACCAGACTCCACTGACACCTGTCAAGACCGGGTTGATGCCCTGAGAAACAGGCAGCTAAAACTGGGCGGGAATGATGGTACTGGCGGCAAGATTGGGCAACTGGTTCAGGAAAGAGACCATCTGGAAGCTCAGATTGAAACCAGGAAAGCTGACATTGAGTCAATGAAGAAAGCCCTGAAGACGGCAGAGACAGCCGTCGAAAATGACGGCGGTCCCTTCCAGTTCACGCCGGAACAGGCAAGTGTACGGACCGCCATAGACGACTTCACGCAGCATAACGCTCTCAAACAACAAGCTCTGGAAGCCGCGCTGGGTTTGGCAGAACTGGCAGTGGAGAGCGATAATGAAATCCCCTGGATTTCGACTTTCGATTTTGACGATGAACTGGCACCCGTCCATTTGCGGATGCTGGTTGGTGACAATCTGTCTTTTAATCAGGCCAGTCGGATTGTAGAAGTCTTCAAGAGCCTGAAGACGAGCTTCCCGGACCCCCCTTTCTGGTCTGAAGAAGATCGGCCTCTGAATATCGTGGAACAAATCCACGCACTTGTTTACGTGGTCAGGAATCAGTTGGGAAAAGGGGCCCAGGAATACGACGACGAAGTGCTCGGCATGGGCCAAAGAGCCATTCACTATGTCGAGCACATACCAGGTGACCTGAAAGACTTTTCGCAATACCTGGCTGCCCATTCCGCCAATTGTAACAAGGTCATAACTCTGCTGCGTGAAGGTTTGATCAGCAAGGTTGAACTTGAAAACTACGTAAAGGCCGTCAGAAGTATTGATATGGAGGCCGGCAGAGGTTTCGAAGGTTTTCAGAGAGTGGCTGAGTTTGAATTCTTCCTTTACTACAGACACCGTGTCAATTTGCCTCTGTTCAACAGCATTGTCCATATGCTGTCCGACAAGGGTGCAGAGGAATTCATGCAAAGCGTCTTGACCCCTGTGACCGTGACCAGGACTGGCCCGACGGGCATTAAAGAATCTGTTGACGGCATGAAAGAGTATGCCGCTGCTGTCATCGCCAACTATGTTCTTGACGATATTGCCTTTGACAATGGCCGCAGAACGGCAGCCTTTCTGACCAATGTTCAGGATACCCTGACTCCTTATGCCAATGCTGCCGGACTCTCTGAAACCGAATTGATCAAGGCTATCCATGGCACATTGAAGGAGGCTCATGCCGCAGCGGTTGAGTATCAGCTCAACAAGTACTGGGGCAAACCTTCAGCCTTTCTGGTACAGGCCGTCACCTGGTACTACTCCAGCTTCAAACCTCTGCTGGTGACCCATACCACAGTGCAGGCTGCCGAGCAGTCTCTCTTGAACATGTCATTCCTCTATCTTCTGGATCTGACCAACCGGGGTGATTATCTGCACCGGATGCTCATACCTTTCCAGCACTGGCTGGAACGCGTCGGTGTTGATTCTGACCGAACCGTGCAATATGCCTACCACAGCGGAATTGAAAAAGTTTCTGAAGTGGGCGGGCTGGCCATGCCATTGGGTAAGGCCGCTTCTTCAGTCATTCTGCTGAGAACCGGCTCCATGCTCTTTGCCAGACAGTACAACGCTAACCCGCAAATGTATCGCAGCATTTCCCGTCTGTTGCCAGAAATGGTCAAATCCATGAGTTCCGGACAAAGGATTCAGTTGCCGCAGCTGCACAGGGTGACACCACAAGCAGTGAAAACTCTGGCCTCAACAGCCGGCCTGGTGCTCGGCCCGGCAGCCACCTTGGGAATGCAAGCCCACGGCCTTTTATCCAGGTTTACCCATGCCCAAACATTCGAAATAATCAAATCCATGATTACCGAACCAGGGATTCAGGTGCCGCTGCTGCCCAGGGTGACACCACAAAAAGTGAAAACTCTGGCCTCTGCCACAGCGGGACTGGTGCTGGGCCCGGTAGCCACGGTCGGAGCATACGCCTATGGCCTTATATCCGGATTCACTTATGGCCAGACCTTCGGATTCGCTCTGGCGTCGAGTCTCACTTTCGACTTTTTTATGAACGACAACAAAATCCTCACTCAATGGCTGGGTGGCCCTCTGGGTCGAAGTCTTGACAGGATTAATCGCTGGCTGAGCGTGGGTGAAACGGACGATGAATATATAAAAAGGTCGGCTATTGCCTCACCTCAGCGCTTCAATGAAAACGATGAAGCCTACGCAAAACGAGTTAAAGCAAACAACGCCCTGTATGGCTGGACTCGACACGAAAACTATCTGCAGTTCCGTGAACGCCGGGATCGCACCATGAAACTATTCGAGAATGGCTGGGAGAAATACTTCAGAGAAAATGTACCTAAATGGTCGTTTTCCCATGCAGAAAGTATTCCTTACTCCTACACTCTGGGAGCCTTCTATGAGTTGCGACAGGGCGATGATCCAAAAATTCAGGGTCATGATAAGAGCAATGCCCCCCAATCAAAATCTCTATCTGTAACCATGAGCCACTGAAGGCTATGGGTCATTAAAAGCTGCTTCCCTGTCCGGCGTAGCCATCACTTTTTCAGGGTAATAAAGTACTCTGCTCTGAGGTAGTAGAATGACAAGAGTCCGCCCCAATGCCTTGAGCCTGACAGTGGCCGCTGCAATCAGCTCTTCCATCTCTGTCACGGACGCACTGGCCGATCGCAGGCTGCAGATAAAATCTATCGATATTCCGGGCAATGAACAGGTGGAGTTCGTCCAGAGCGAGGTCATCGTTAAGCCAACTTTAGGTCATGACCAGCAGCCATTACCCAAATCCTTTACAACCACCTACCCTGATCAGACTCAGATCAGAAGGGGCTATAAGGTTCCTTCCGAAGGCTTCACAGATGTTCTCTCAGGTATCAGCGGTGGCGTTTCCAGCGTTGACCTGTTTACAACAGACAACAACAACGCTGCTCAGAAATACACCAAAGTCCTGAAGGTCGGTGATGAAGGGGTCTTCAGGTTCACCCATAACCTTGCAGAAGAGAAACTGGTCATTGAGGTAAGGGAGGGAATGACTCATCAGGATTCAATTACGGCTGTTCGTGCTCAATCAGATGACCTCCCATCATTGGAACCGTTAACAAAAATCGCCAGCCCCTCACACCTGGCCGGAGTGCTCAAGGGTGCGTACGAAAGAGCAGGCAACCTTGGCGAGGCTGATCACTATGTTGACCTGGTCACCATTGATGTGGACGAATTTGAAGTGAACGGGCGCACCTTCATGCGTCTTATCGCTGCAGGCGATCAACCTCCGGAACTGCAGCGCCTGGGGCAGTCGATCTTTGTCAATGATGAGGTTCTTTTAGCTGCAGCCACCTCTGCCTATACCCAGGTTCATATTCTTGGGGAACATTTACAGCAGGATATTCTGGAGGATTTGCTGTCATACCAGCAGCCCGTCGGCTATGTTGTCCACGCTGAGGACAACACACAGGTATACTCTGTGCCTGAGGGTTATCTGAAACTGGAGGTGACTGAAGCTACGGCGGACAGGATTGTTTTCCGTGGTCAGAAGCAAAATCCGGCCGATGTCGCTTTTGTGGAATGTCTCTATAACCTCTTTGAACAATCTGACGCTAATGACAATGACAAGATTGCACGGGTTAAAAAAGACAAGGTCAAAAGCTACCAGTACGTCATTCGAAGTACGCAGATGGCGCTGCTGGAGGAGTTTGCTGACAATTTAGCTGTACAACAGGATGCTGAAGTGGACCAGGATAAACTTGCGATACTTGCATACTATGAATCTATACAGCAGGTATTAACCATTGTTAGTCAGGATGCAACCGATGAATTCGAATTGACAGCAGGACAGATCGTAGTCACGACATCGGTCATCACGCCGGGCTGGATGCTGGTTCAACTCGAAAAAATCTTCAGCTTTAAACCCCTACTCAGAGACCTCCTGAACAGTCGGCATTTTTTTATCAATGTTCAAAGAGGTACAGACATTCTCAACGAACTGCTGATGAGGGGCTTTGCCCTTGTCGAAGACACAAACTTAGTTAAAAAAGTCATTGCTAACATGGTCCGTAAGGACCTTGAGTTGGACAACACGCAGGCAGAGCTGCAGGCAAAAATCAAAGCCCACTATGCAACCATTGCCGCACATTTAAACATTCAGAATTTTGATAGCAATGCAGATGTTGATGCTCAGCAAGAAAGCCTGCTTGAAGAAATCAATACATTGAATGCTCAAAAGCAACGCCTGCTTCAGGAAGTTCAGACAATGCACGATCAAGAGTTTGCTGAGGATTCTTACACCAGGGTCAAAACCAGCGCTCTCACTACGGTCCTTGGCACTGAGCTGAGCGAATACAGCCCACCAGGCACACCCGATGACACTGCCCTGGAAGCAATGTTATATACCAAACACTTCAGGCTCAAGGCACTGGAAGAAGCACTGGAAGACATCAGAACACCAGGCCACCCCAAAGCCTGGCCTGAAGTACTTGAGAAGCTGAGTGCCTTAGAAAAAGTCCTTCACCGGGGTGACCCTGATCAAGACGACGATGTGTATCTCCGTCGCCAGGACATTTCTAAAGGCATACAGGAATACATCAGAAATACCAGACGGCTGGCTGAGAAAAGGGCCCGGGACATACTGGAAGTCGTAGAAAAAGAACTCAACCTCAAAGTCAGCGAAGAGGATGACAAAGCAACAAGACTCAACAGAGTTTTTATAGTACTTAACGGTGATCTTCTCTCAGATGAGATACTGGATGAGATAGAGAATGGGATAAGTGACATCTCGTGGGCCTGGGGGTGGGTCTATAAACTCGAAGCCCCTGACCCGAATAAGCAAGCCACTGAACAACAGACCGACCGGCTGGAAGCCTCAGAAAAAACACTCAACATCAAATTCAATAAAGAGAATGACAAAGCAGCAAGACTTGCCCGGGTTTATACAACACTTGACGGCGATGATAGCTATGAAAATACCCTGGATCAGATACATCAGACCCTCTGTAAAGAAGACAGCACAATTCTGGACGAGAGCAGTCTCAAACTCACCAAGATTCGTGCGATTCTCAACTATAAAATCGACGATTCGTACCTGGATATGCAAATCAGAAAACAACAGACAGGTTTGCTTGGAGCTATAGAGAACGAGCTGAGCATCTACCCTGATGACAACGATGCGGCTAAAGAAAGAGGCAAGGCTTTCACTGTTAAACTGGCCAAAGAGCTTGATGTTGCCTTTGATCAGGATGACGACCTGTCTGATCAGAAGGCTACCCTGAGAACCAAAATTCAGGAATTAATCGAAAAAGTAGCGGCACTCTATGATGATGAAGCTGCCAGAAGAGCCTGGAACAATGAAATAGCTCATCAACTCAACATCCGGGATTATAAAGAAGACGCCACTATCGACGACCAGAACCGTCTGATTGGAAAAAAACTCCAAAAGCTGGATAAAGAAGTTTTCAATGTCGGTCAGCCTGACGCTAATGAGCGTATTGCAGCCATCGAGAATGAGCTTGACCGGCAAATGGCTCGCCTGGGGCCCAGGCCCCGATACGTTCTTGATCGTGAGGTGGCTCAGGCCAGACAGGCAATACAAAAAGCTGAAAGTGAGCTCGAGACTGCTAATCAAAGACTGAATGCTATTAGTAACAAACAAGTGGCAGCGGATCTTGATGCCACTGAAGAAGCTGAGGGGCTTACACCTGACTCTACTCAGACCTGTGAAGACCGGATTAATGCCCTGAGAAACAGACAGGTACAACTGGGCGGACATGATGGAACTGGCGGCAAGATCCAGCAACTGAATCGGGAAAGGGTCCAACTGACAGCTGAGATAGCAAACAGGAAAGTCGACATTGAAAGAATGAAGGAAGTCCTGAAGACTGCAGAGAAAGCCGTCGAAAATGACGGCGGCCCCTTCCAGTACACGCCGAAGCAGGTAAAACTTCTGAGCGATATGCAAAACTACATGAAACATCACTCTGTCAATAAACAAGCTCTGGAAGCTGCAATAGGTCTGACAGAATTAGCCCTGGAAAACGGTAAGGCAAGCCCCTCGCTTGTGGATTTCGATTTTGACAATGAATTTGCACCGATTCGCCTGAGGGCAATGGTCGGAGACGGCCTGACGTTTGCCCGGGCCAGTCGGATAGTGAAAGTCTTCAAGAGCCTGATGACGAACTGCGCGCACCTGTCTCCCGGGCGAATAAAATTAATGCCTATGATTGCCCTGGCAGAAGTTCAGCTGCTGGTGAACTGGGTCAGGGGTGAGCTGCAAACCGGGGCTCAACAATACGACGAAGCCATTCACAGCATGGGCAAAACAGCCATTCACTTCGTCGAGTATGAGACAGAGGACCTGAAAAGCTTCTCGGAATACTTCGCCAGCCATTCTGCCACTGGTAACAAGATCATAACTCTGCTGCGTGAAGGATTGATCAGCAAGGTTGAACTTGGGAACTACATGAAGGCCGTCAGAGACGTCGATGGTCATCAGACAGTGGCTGACTTTGAACACTTTCTTGGCTACAAACACGGGGTCAATGTGCCTGACTTCAAAGCCGATGTCCGGATGCTGTCCGAGAAGGGTGTTGAGGAATTCATGCAAAGTGCCTTTACGCCTGTGACCGTCACCGCGTCTGGCCCGACAGCCATGAAAGAATCTGTTGACGGCATGAAAGAGTACGCTGCCGCTGTCATCGCCAACTATGTTCTTGACGATATTGCCTTTGACAATGGCCACAGGACGGCAGCCTTCCTGACCCATCTCCAGGATACCCTGACGCCTTATGCCAATGCTGTCGGCCTGTCTGAATCAGACCTGATCAAGGCTATCCATAACACATTAATGCAGGCTCATATCGCAGCGGTTGAGCAGCAGCTCAATGATCACTGGGTCAAACCTTCAGCCTTCCTGGTACAGGCTGTCACCTGGTACTACTCCAGTTACAAACCCCTGCTGGCGACCCACAGCGCCTGGCAGGCTGCCGATCTGTCGCTGTCAAACATGGCGTTTCTCTATCTTGTGGATCTGACCAACCGGGGTGATTACCTGCACAGAATACTCACACCTTTCCGGCACTGGCTGGAAAACTGCGGTGATGATCCTGACAGAACCGGACAATATACCTACCACACTGGCATTGAACAAATCTCTGAAGTGGGCGGGCTGACCATGCCATTGGGCAAGGCCGCTTCTGCAGTCATTCTACTCAGAACCGGCTCCATGTTGTTTGCCAGACAGTACCACGCCAATCCTCAGATGTATCGCAGCATTTCCCGCCTGGTGCCCGAAATAGTGAAATCCATGGGTTCCGGGCAGGGGGTTCAGGTACCGCTGCTGCACAGGGTAACACCACAAAAAGTGAAAACTCTGGCCTCGGCCACAGCCGGTCTGGTGCTGGGTCCGGTAGCCACTGTCGGAGCATACGCTCATGGTCTTATATCAGGGTTTACCTACGCTCAAACCTTCGGATTCGCTCTGGCATCCAGCCTCACTTTCGACTTTTTCATGAACGACAACAAACTGCTTACTCAGTGGTTGGGTGGGCCTCTGGGTCGCAGTCTTGACAAGATTAATCGCTGGATTGGTGTGGGTGAAACGCAAGATGAATATGTGAAACGTACAACTGTTGCCACACCTCAACGCTTCAGTGAAAACGATGAAGACTACTCAAGCCGTGTTAAAGCAAACAACACGATGTATGGCTGGACTCGACACGAACATTATCTGCAGTTCCGTGAACGCCGGGATCGCACTATGAAACTGTTTGAGAATGGCTGGGAGAAATACTTCAGGGAAAATGTACCGAAATGGTCGTTTTCCCATGCAAAAAGTATTCCTTACTCCTACACTCTGGGTGCCTTTTATAAGTTGCAACAGGGCGATAATCAGAAAGTTCACGGTCCTGATAAGAGCAATGCCCCTCAATCAGGATTTCAATCTGCAACCATGACCCACTGACAGCCATAAGTAATTAAAAGCTGCTTCCCGCCGGGTGTGGCCATCGCTTTTCATAGTCATAAAAGTACTCAGCTCTGAGGTAGTAGAATGACAAATGCTCGCCCGAATGCATTACGCCTTGCGGTGGCCGTTGCAATCTGCTCTTCCATCCTTGGCACACAGGCTGTGACAGATCGCAAACTGCAGACAAAATCTATCGATATTCGTTGCAGTGGACAAGTGGAATTTACCCAGAGTGAAGTCATAGTTCAGCCAACGTTAGGCGATGACCAGCAGCCAGTACCCAATTCCTTTACAACCACCTACCCTGATCAGACAGTCAAAATGAGTTCTTTCGCTCATACCAGGGGCTTTACTAACGCTCTTGCTGGTGTTGATGGTGGCGTTTCCAGTGTTGAGCTGTTTGAAACAGGTGAGAAGGACGTTGCTGTGAAATACACCAAAGTCCTGAAGGTGGCAGATGAGGGTGTTTTCAGGTTCACTCATAACCTTGAAGAAAAGGAACTGGTCATTGAAATCAGAGGCGGAATGACCGATCAGGATTCAGTTGCGGCTGTTCGTGATCAATTAGTTGGCATTCAATCACTGGAACCGTTAACGAAAGTCGCCAGCCCCCGACAACTGGCTGGAGTACTTAAAGCTGCCAGTAACAGAGCAGGAAACCTCGGAACAAGTGATCACTATGTAGCCCTTGCCACCATTGAAATAGAAAAAGTTGAAGTGAATGGACGTACCTTCATGAGCCTTATCGCTTCAAGCGAACAGCCCCCTGAACTGCAACGTCTGGGTCAATCACTCTTTGTCAATGATGAGGCTCTCCTGGCAGCAGCCACCTCTGCCTATATTCAGGTTCATATCCTGGGACAAGATGTACAACAGCAGGCTCTTAATGAGCTATTGGCATACAGCAAACCCGTCGGATATGTTGTCAATGTCGAGGATAACAAACAGGTTTATCCTGTGCCTGCGGGTTATCCAATGCTGAAAGTAAAGGAAGCTCCGGGAGAGATTATTGTTTTCTATGGTCAGGTGCAGAATCCCCATGATATTGCTTTTGTAGAGAGCCTCCATAAACGCTGGTTAGAAATTAAGAGCCCCGCCCCGGCATTAACAACACAAGTTAAAAAAGATAATTTCAAAAGCTACCTGTACATCATTCGAAGCAGGCAGATGGAACTGCTGGAGAAGTTTATTGCGCGGCTCGATTCCGGTGTTAACACGGATCAACCGACGACCATTTCAATTGAAGATAAAATGTCGACGTTTGCGCTTTTATATTATGAATCTCTGCAACAGGCATTGAACACTGTCATTACAAATAGAGCACATGGAACAGACGAAGTTGAGTTCACCCTGAAACACATCAGAATCGTTTCGTCAGTCATCACGCCGACCTGGATGCATAATCAACTGGTAAAAAACTTCGGTTTCCAACCCGTATTCAGGAACCTTCTGATTAACGCGCAATTTATGCAGAACATTCATAATGTGATACCCACTATCAGCAATATCAACCAGGCGCAGATCGATACTTCTGAGGGAAACGAAAAGTTTGCTTCCAAAGTCATGAGCGATATGATGACCAGACAGCTGCTTGAGTTTTACAACAATCTGGCGAAGCTGCGGGCAAAAGAGGCTAAACTCGGCGAGCTAAATGAAAAATTACTTCGCGCAAATGAACAAGTCAAAGAAACAATGGCTATTGCTGTTCATAATGGTCAGGAAAAGCTGAGAGAAAAGCACCGTTTTGACGACAGGCTTGAACTGCTCAGAATACGGCTGAAACATCTGGAAAATCAGAATCAGATAATTCGGCGTGAAGTCAGTCAAGTTATATGGCTGAAACAAGAGGTTGATGTTGCCAAAACAGAAGGAGAAAAAGCCAGAGTCAACGTAAAAGAATTTTATGAACTGCTGCAGGCAGTGGTAACGTCATCCGGGACAAGAGAAGAGTCAAATATAGACGTCGTAAAAGCAAAACTGACCACCATTGAAGACCAGCTCGGTATTACTCCGGTCAATGAAAACGATCTGTTTGACCGCTTTAAGTCCATTCAAAAGCATCTGCAAGAAAAAGCAGAATCATCCGCTGTGTTGGACCAGCACAGAGCTGAACAGATCAGTCAGGACCCCGTCAACGAAGCTGATCTGGAAGCCCCTGACCAAGCCATTCAACAACACCCTGCGGAAGAAGAAGCTCAGGTCGCCCAACAAAATTTTCAGCAACGAAGCTTCAGAACAGATACTACAAAAGAAGCTGAAATCAAATCCCAGCATGGGATCATTGCCGCACGTTTACACATTCAGGATTTTGACAAGGATGCGGATGTTTTCGTTCAACATGAAAGCCTGATTCAAAAAATCAAGACGATGAATGATGAAAAAGCACGTCTGCGTCAACAACTTGAGACAATGAATGCTCAGCAGGAACAGCCGCCTCAGAGAGTTCAGAGAAGCAGCGATCATCGCAACATCTATAACTCTGGCGATGAAGATGTTCTGGTAGCTACTCTTGGTGTTGAGCTGAATGATAACACCACAGCTGAAGAGCTCGACGCCATGGAACTGGCAATAAATATGACGCTTTACGAGCTTACAAGGCTGAAAAAAATAATGGATCGAACACTGGCTCCCAAAACCAGGCCAGAAATACTCAGCTTACTGAAAAAAGTGGAAAGAGTCCTTGAGGACGACCGCCTCAATGAGGAGGACGACGTTTGTCTTCATCGCCAGATCATCTCCGAAGGCATTCAGAAATACATCATAGCAGCCAGAGAACGCCTGGAGGAAAACGCGCTGATGGTACTGGAAGCCTCAGAAAAATTATTCAACATCGACAGCAATGAAGGTGATGGCAAAGCAGCAAGACTTGAGAGGATTCATAAAAGACTTGATGGCGATGATATCTCAGCTTACGACCTGGATGAGATGGAGAAGATCCTCTGGGGGGATTACGGCACAACCCGGGATGACCAGAGAGGAAGGGATTTCAGACTCAAATCGATCCATCCGCGCCTCAGGTCTCTGGTTGAGGTATCGGAAGAGCGAGTCAAGGAATTACAGTCATCTTATCTTGCGAACGTAGAATGGGAGCTGGAGATCGACCCTCGTAGAAGCCTTGCCGCTATAGAAAAAAGCAAAGCTTTTACTACTGAACTGGCCAATGATCTGCAGGTAGAGTTTGAAAAAGATATCAGCCTGTCTGAGAAGCAGCAAATTCTGAAAACCGTAGCCTGGGAATTATTGGCTGTAGTACGCGGAACCTATGAAGATGAAAGTATCAAAAGAGAAATAAACAATGAAATAGCCCGTCGATTCAAAATTGAGGGCTATCAGAATGATGCCACTATTGACGAACAGGTCCGTCTACTTATAGATAAACTCATACGGGTCGGTTCTGAGATTTACAAAGCAGGCCAGCTTGATGTTAGTGGGCGTATCCAAGCCATCGAGGATGAGCTTGACAGGCAAATGGCACCCCTGGGACCAAAAAAAGCTGCGGATCTGAAGCCAGAACCCACCGACACTGATGAACAACGGGTTGATGCCCTGAGAAACAGACAGTTACAAATGGGCAGTCATGATGATACTGGCGGCAAGGTCCAGCCACTGATTCAGGAAAAGTACCGTCTAGAAGGTGAGATTGAAGACAGGAAAGCAGACACTGACGTTCAGCAAAACGACCGTCTTGCAGATTTGAAAGAATTACTGGAAGACATCAGAACACCCGGCCACCCCAAAGCCATGCCTGTGGTGCTTCAAAGACTGGCTGCCGTGGAAAAAGCCCTGAAGATGTTTAACCTCTACCTCTATCACAAGATGCAAAAACACTACCGCTGTAAGAGGATGGACGATATTTATAGAGAGGACGACGTGTATTACCTTCGTCACGCAACTTCTGAAAGAATTCAAATATACATCACAGAAGTGAGGCTGAATGAAGAGGAAGAAGCGCTGCATATGTTGCAAACCGTAGAAGAAATAATCAAGATCAAGGTCAATGAAGGTGATGGCAACGCAGAAAGACTTGACAGGGTTCGTAGCAAACTTGAGGGCGATGATGTCACCGAAAAAATGCTGCATGATATAGACTATTGCCTCTGGAAACATGATATCTCACCTACGTACGAAAGTAGGGAATTAAAACTTGAGAGGCTTCAGGAGCGTCTAACTTTTTACGTCGAAGATGTAGATGAGCGAGCCATAGAACAACAAAAAGCGGTGCTAAAATTTGTAAGGCACAAGCTGAACATTGGCATGAGCGAAAGCTCTACTGCTGATGAAGAAGTTTTCAATACGGATCAGCCTGACGTTAGTGAGCATATTGCAGTCATTGAGAATGAGCTGGACAAGCTACTGGCACGCCTGGGACCTAAACCCCGATACGTTCTTGATCGTGAGCTGGCCAGGGCCAGACAAGCATTGGCAGAAGCTGAAAGTGAGCTGACAGGTTTTCATCGCAAACTGAATAGGCTTCAAGGCCAACACTTGTTGTTTACGGAAAGACGCGCTGACCTCCAACATAGCCCGGATGAACAGGGCACGGCTCTCAATGAGGTAATGGAAGAGTGTCAGACCAGCCTCGGCGGGGATGATGGTAATGGCGGCAAGATCCAGCAACTGCTTCAGGAGCGGACCCGACTGGAAGGTGAAATTGAAACCAGGGAAGCAGGCATTGAGAGGATAAAGCTGGTCCTGGATGCTGCAGAGCAAGCTGTAAAAAATGACGGAGGTCCCTTCCAGTACACACCGAGACAGGCAATAGTCAGGGAAGAGATGGTCGCCTTCGTTCAGCAGCACTCTCTCAAAAAACAAGCTCTGGAAGTCACGCTGGGTCTGGCAGAATTGGCAGTAGAAAGCGGTAACACAATCTCCTGCCTTCCGGGTTTGGATTTTGACGATGAATTTGCATCGATTCGCATGCAGGCAATGGTCGGAGACACACTGACGTTTAAACAGGCCAGTCCGGTTGTGGAGGTTTTCAAGAGACTCAGAAAGACCTTCCCGGAACCCCCTTTCGAGCCTCCAGAAGGTCTGCCTCGGAGCAACCTGAAAAAAATCCTCAGGCTTGTGCACAAGGCCAGGAATGAGATGAAAAAAGGGGCACTTCAATACGACGACGAAATTCTCAGCATGGGCAAAACAGCCATGCACTTCGTCGAGCTTGAATCGAGGGACCTGAAAAGCTTCCCGGAATACTTCGCTAGCCGTTCTGCCAGTGGTAACAAGATCATCGCTTTGCTGCGTGAAGATCTGGTCAGCAAGATTGAACTTGAGAATTACATAAAAGTCTTCAGAGATGTCGACGGTTATCAGACAGTAGATCAATTTGAACATTTCCTTGGCTACAAACACGGCGTCAATGTGCCTCATTTCAAAGCTGTTGTAAGGATGCTGTCTGACAAGGGTGTTGAGGAATTCTTCCAGAGTGCCTTTGCACCAGTGTCCGTGACTGCAACTGGCCCGACAGCTATGAAGGAGTCCATTGTCGGCATGAAAGAGTATGGAGCTGCGGTCATTGCCAACTTCGTTCTTGACGATATTGCCTTTGACAATGGCCACAGGACGGCAGCCTTTCTGACCAATGTTCAGGATACCCTGACACCTTATACCGTCGCTGCCGGACTCTCTGAATCAGAACTGATCAGGGCTATCCATGGCACATTGATGCAGGCTCATGCTGCAGTGGTTGAGTATCAGCTCAATGCATACTGGGTCAAGCCTTCAGCCTTTCTGGCACAGGCTGTCACTTGGTACTTCTCCAGTTACAAACCTCTGCTGACGACCCATACCGCCGCACAGGCTGCCGGGCTTTCCCTCACCAACATGTCATTTCTCTATCTCCTGGATCTGACCAACAGGGGTGATTATCTACACAGAATGCTCACACCTTTCCAGCACTGGCTGGAACGCTTTGGTCCTGATCCTGACCGAACCCGGCAATATGCCTACCACAGGGGAATTGAAAAAGTTTCTGAAGTGGGCGGGCTGGCCATGCCATTGGGTAAAGCCGCTTCCTCCGTCATTCTGCTGAGAACCGGCTGCATGTTGTTTGCCAGACAGTACAACGCCAATCCTCAGATGTATCGCAGCATTTCCCGTCTGCTGCCCGAAATGGTGAAATCCATGGGTTCCGGGCAAGGGATTCAGGTACCGCTGCTGCACCGGGCGACACCACAAAAAGTGAAAACGCTGGCCTCGGCCACAGCCGGTCTGGTGCTGGGTCCGGTAGCCACCGCCGGAGCATACGCCCATGGCCTTATATCTGGGTTTACCTATGCCCAAAGCTTCGGATTCGCTCTGGCATCGGGTCTCACTTTCGACTTCTTCATGAACGACAACAAGCTGCTCACTCAATGGCTGGGTGGGCCTCTGGGTCGTAATCTTGACAAGATGAATCGCTGGATTGGTGCGGGTGAAAAGCAAGATGAATATCTAAAACGTACGACTATTGCCACACCTCAAGGTTTCAGTGAAAACGATGAAGACTACTCAAGCCGTGTTAAGGCAAACAACACAATCTATGGCTGGACTCGACACGAACATTATCTGCAGTTTCGTGAACGTCGTGATCGCACCATGAAACTATTTGAGAATAGCTGGGAGAAATACTTCAGGGAAAATGTGCCGAAATGGTCGTTTTCCCATGCAGAAAGCATTCCTTACTCCTACACTCTGGGAGCCTTCTACAAATAACAAATGAGCGACAATGGAAAAGTTAAGAGTCACTAAGTACCTGGCCAGTTGGTTTCGCATATTCTGGCGAGTGGATTTTTTCATCCTTCAAGGCGCAACGGCGGGCGCGTAGTCATAGCTACGCAACCAGAGTTGGAACGCAGAAGGATGGAAAAAGCCGCCGTCCAGAATATGCGAAACCAACTGGTTAGGTACTTATAAGAGAAAACCCCTTAATCAGGCTTTCTACCCAGCTCTGAGGCAGTAGAATGACAAATGCCCGTCCCAATGCATTAAGCCTCGCAGTGGCTGTTGCAATCAGCTCTACCCTTATTGGTGCTCAGGCACTAGCCGATCGCAAGTTGCAGATAAAAGCTGCCGATATTCCGGGCAATGGACATGTGGAGATTACCCTGAGTGAGGTCAACGTCCAGCCAACATTAGGGAATGATCAGCAACCCATACCCAAATCCTTCACGACCACCTACCCTGCTCAGCCTCGTGACAGATTGAGCCATCACTTTAATTCTGTAGGCTTTTCGGAAGCTCTTGCTGATGCCGATGGTGACGTTTCCATTGTTGATGTGTTTGAAACAGGCAAAAATGGCGTTGCCCGAAAATACACCAAAGTCCTGAAAGTGGGTGATGAGGGACTCTTCAGGTTCACCCACAACCTTAAAGAAGAGAACCTGGTCATTGAAGTCAGAGGCAGAATGACCGATCAGGATTCCATTGAGGTGGTTCGCAGTCAATCATCTTGCAGCCTGTCATTAGAACCGCTGACGAAAATCGCCAGCTCCAGAGAACTGGCTGAGGTGCTGAACAGTGTCGATACCCTGAAAGGACAGCTCGGCGAAAGTGATCACTATGTTCCCCTTGCCACCGTTGAAGTAGAAAAAGTTGCAGTGGAAGGACGTACCTTCATGCGTCTTATCGCTGCAGGCGACCAGCCCCCTGACTTGCAACGTCTGGGTCAAACAGTCTTTGTCAATGATGATGTTCTCCTGGCAGCAGCCACCTCTGCCTATATCCGGGTTCATGTCCTGGGAGAGGAGTTACAACAGCAGGCGCTTAATGAACTCTTGGCACTCAGCAAACCCGTCGGGTTTGTTGTCCACGTCGAGGATGACAAACAGATTTTTCATGTGCCTCCGGGTTATTCAAGGCTGGAAGTTAAAGAAACTCCTGGAGAGGTTATTGTTTTTCATGGTCAGATGCAGGATCCGCAAGATGTCGTTTTTGTAGAAAGCCTCCATAACCTCTGGAAAAAAGCTGAGCTTAATAACCCCACGCCGGCGGCGGCAGCGGCAGCAACAACAAAGGTTATGAAACATAAAGTCAAAAGCTACCAGTACGTCCTTCGAAGCAAACAGATGACAGTGCTGGAGGGGCTTATTGTGAGGTACCCTGGCACCAGCAAATACCCATCAACGATACTGGCAGACAAAGATAGACGGGAGATGCATGCGCTTTCATACTATGAATATCTCATGCAGGCATTGGCCAGTGCTACTCCTGATGAAATGTATGGAAGCGATACCTTTGAACTCACACTGGAACACATCAGAATCGCTTCGTACGCCATCACGCCAACCTGGCAGCAGATTCAGCTGGCAAAACACTTCAGTTTCAAACCCGTACTGAGACATTTTCTGACTAAACAGCTTTATGTTCAGGGTATGCTGAATCTTGTACCCAATCTCGCTGAACCACTGACCAAAATGTTTCACGATGACCCGTTTATGGCCAAAATTCTGAGCGACATGGCCGGGCAGTTGGTTGAAAGGGAACTCCTGCTGGAAAAGCATCTGGCAACAGAAGGCAAACTCATTGAGGTTCGAGACCAGTTAAAGCTCAATCTGGCAACAGAAGGCAAACTCATTGAGGTTCGAGACCAGTTAAAGCTCAAAGTCGAGAGAGCTTATACCGATAGCCTTCAACTCAAACAACGGTTTGAGGATGAGATTGCCCAGATGCGTACAATGACGAAAACACTGCAAGACCAGTCACAGAAACTTCAGCGGGAACTTGCACGAATTTCAGAGCTGGAGCAAGAAGTTATTGATGCCGGAGAAAACGCCAGAAAAGCTTACAACGCTCAACTGGCAGAAGATCTCGGTATTGATAACCGGGATGATGACCAGCCAACAGAAGAACAATTCAGACTCATTAGACAGAAAATTCATGAAATCGGCACAGCGGCTGCCCAAGCAGGAACAGGCCATCCCAAAGCCATGCGTGAAGCCCTGGTCCTGAAGACAGTGAGTGACGTGGAAGAAGCTCTGGAATTAGAGATAGCTTTCCCCTGTAATAAAAAAGAGTTCGATATCTATCTCCGTCGCAGTGATATTTCTCAAGACATGGACAGACTTATCAGAAAAGCCAGATATCAGGCAGAGAAAGAAGCCCTGGATCTACTGGAATTCGCAGAACAAACACTCAACCTCAACGTCAACAAAGACGATGACAAAATGGCAAGATTCATCAGGGTTTTCAGGAAACTTGACACCGAAAATCACTCAGATGACATTCTGAATGATATAGACATTAGCCTTTGGACGTACAATGGCAAAGCTCGTGACGAGAGGGATATCAAACTCAGAAGAGTCCTTGCACATCTTCATTATAAAATCGAAGCCCCGGCTCCGAATAAGCTAGCCACAGAGCAACAGATCCAGCTGCTGGAAGCTGTAGAATCAATACTGACCCTCACATTGAATGAAGGGCACGGCAGAGCAGCAAGAGTGGCTCTGGTTCATAGCATACTTGAGGGCGGTGATCCCTCAGAGGAGACTCTGGATCTGATAGATCAAACCCTCTGGAAACAAGACAGCGCAGTGCTGGACGAGAGGGCTCTCAAACTCAGGAAGCTCGGTGCGAGTCTGGCCTATAAAGTTGAAGATTGGTATCTGGATATACATAGCAATGAACAACAGAAAAAACTGCTTGCAGCCATAGAGCATGAGCTGAATATCTTCTTCCGTTGTGAAAGCCATGCTGCCAACAAAAGGGGCAAGGCCTTCACTGCCAGACTGGCCAGTGATCTGGATGTGGCATTTGAAGAAGATGCCTTCCTGCTTGAACAGAAGGATGCCCTGACAGGCAAAATTTGGGGATTAATTGATGAACTCAACGAAGTCTATCAGGATGAAAGTATCAAAAGAGCCAGGAACAATGAAATGGCCTGTCAGCTCGCTATTAAGGATTACAAAGAAGATGCCACTATCCGCGACCAGAACAGTTTGATTGAAGCAAAACTCCTGCAGCTGGATGAAGAAGTGTTCAAGGCGGGCAGCTCTACCGTTAATGAGCGTATCACAGCTATTGAAAATGAGCTTGACAGGTACATGGCTCTGTTCCCGAAACCTAAGCCCCGATACGCTCTTGACCGTGAGGTAGCCATAGCCAGGCGAAAAATAAAAGAAGCTGAAAGTGAACTGTTGGCGGCTAAGGAACAGGTCAGTCCTGAGGCTCAGGATGAAGGCAGTAAAGCAGACATTAAGAAAATGAAAACAGCCCTGAAGGCTGCCGAAAAAGCCGTCGAAGATGATGGCGGTCCCTTCCAGTACACGCCGATACAGGCAGAAACTCTCAACGATCTTCACATATTCGCGCAACAGCACCCTCTCAAACAACTGGCTCTGCAAGTCGCAAATGGCCTGGCAGAATTAGCATTAGAAAACGGTAAGGAAATACCCTACTTTCCAATTATCGATTTTGACGACGAATTTGCCCCCATTGGCTTGCGAGCAATGGTCGGGGACAAGCTGACGTTTGCACAGGCCAGTTGGGTTGTGGAAGTTTTCAAAAATCTGAAAACGACCTTTCCTGAACCTCCTTTCGAGCCTCCGGAAAATCATCTGCCTCTGAGTGTCACTTATAAAGTCCTGCGGCTGACTTGCTGGGCCAGTCACGGGATAGGAAGAGGGGCAAAAGAATACGACAACAGAATTCGCAGCATGGGCTCAGCAGGCATTGACTTTGTCGAGCATCTGCGAGGCGTTCTGAAAAGCTTCCCGGAATACTTCGCCAGCCATTCTGCCAGTGGCAACAAGATCATCGCTTTGCTGCGTGAAGGACTGATCAGCAAGGCTGAACTTGGGAACTACATGAAGGCCGTCAGAGGTGTCGACGGTTATCAGACAGTGGATGAATTTGAGCACTTTCTTGGCTACAAACAGGGTGTCAATGTGCCTCACTTCAAGAGTGCTGTCCGGATGCTGTCCGACAAGGGAGCTGAGGAATTCATGCAGAGTGCCTTTACTCCTGTGACCGTGACTGCGACCGACCCGGCAGCTATGAAAGAGTCGCTTGCCGGCATGAAGGAGTACGCAGCAGCGGTCATCGCCAACTATGTTCTTGACGATATTGCCTTTGACAATGGCCACAGGACGGCAGCCTTTCTGGCCAATGCTCAGGAGACCCTGACACCTTATGCCAATGCTGCCGGACTCTCTGAATCAGAACTGCTCAAGGCTGTCCATGGCACTTTGATGCAGGCGCATGCTGCAGTGGTTGAGTATCAGTTCAATGAATACTGGGGCAAACCTTCAGCCTTTCTCGTACAGGCCGTCACCTGGTATTACTCCAGCTACAAACCTCTGCTGGTGACCCACACTTCACTGCAGGCCGCCGAGCAGTCTCTCTTGAACATGTCGTTCCTCTATCTTCTGGATCTGACCAACCGGGGTGATTACCTGCACCGGATGCTCACACCTTTCCAGCACTGGTTGGAAGGCTACGGTGTTGATCCTGACCGAACCGGGCAATATGCCTACCACAGCGGAATTGAAAAAGTTTCTGAAGTGGGCGGGCTGGCCATGCCATTAGGTAAAGCCGCTTCCTCTGTCATTCTGCTGAGAACCGGCTCCATGCTGTTTGCCAGACAGTACAACGCCAACCCGCAGATGTATCGCAGCATTTCCCGTCTGGTGCCCGAAATAGTGAAATCCATGGGTTCCGGGCAAGGGGTTCAGGTACCGCTGCTGCACCGGGCGACACCACAAAAAGTGAAAACGCTGGCCTCGGCCACAGCCGGTCTGGTGCTGGGACCGGTAGCCACGTTCGGAGCGTACGCCCACGGCCTTATATCCGGATTTACTTATGCCCAAAGCTTCGGATTCGCTCTGGCGTCGGGTCTCACTTTCGACTTCTTGATGAACGACAACAAGCTGCTCACTCAATGGCTGGGTGGACCTCTGGGTCGCAGTCTTGACAAGATGAATCGCTGGATGGGTGCCGGTGAAACGCAAGATGAATATCTGAAACGTACGACGATTGCCACACCTCAAGGTTTCAGTGAAAACGATGAAGCCTACACAAACCGTGTTAAAGCAAACAACACAATGTATGGCTGGACTCGACACGAACATTATCTGCAGTTCCGTGAACGCCGTGATCGCACCATGAAACTATTTGACAATGGCTGGGAGAAATACTTCAGGGAAAATGTGCCGAAATGGTCGTTTTCCCATGCAGAAAGTATCCCATACTCCTACACTTTGGGAGCTTTTTACAAATGGCGACAGGGTGATGATAAAAAATCTCACGTTCATGATAAAAGAAGCGCCTCCCCAATCAGGCTTTCCAGCCAGCTCTGAGGCAGTAGAATGAAAAATGCCTGTCCCAATGCATTGAGCCTTGCAGTGGCCTTTGCAATCAGCGCTTCCATCATGAGTACACAGGCACTGGCCGATCGCAGGCTGCTGACAAGATCTATTGATATTCCGGGCAATGGACAAACAGGGTTTACCCAGACTGAGGTCATAGTTCAGCCAACTTCAGGTCATGACCGGCAACCCATACCCAAATCCTGTACAACCACTTACCTTGACCAGATTGAGGTTCAGATCATGGATGGCATCAAGGTTATTCACGAAGGCTTCACCGACGTTATTGCCGACATTGGTGGCAGCGTTTACAGTGTTGATATTTTTGAAACAGACGACAATGGCGTTGCTCAAAAATACACCAAAATCCTGAAAGTGGGTGATGAGAGCGTCTTCAGGTTCATCCATAACCTTGCAGAAAGTAAGCTGGTCATTGAAGTCAGGGAAGGAATGACCGATCAGGCTTCAATTGAAGCTGTTCGTGCCCAATCAGGTGACATCCAACCATTAGAACCTGCAACGAAAATTGCCACTACCAAACAATTCGTCGGAATAATGAAAGGTGCATATAAAAAAGCAGGAAACCTTGGTGAAACTGATGACTATGTTGACCTCGTTACTATTGAAGTAGACCCGGTTGAAGTGAAAGGGCGCACCTTTATGCGTCTTATCGCTGCAGGCGATCAACCTCCTGATCTCCAGCGCCTGGGGCAATCGCTCTTTGTCAATGATGAGGTGCTTCTGGCAGCAGCCACCTCTGCCTACACCCAGGTTCATGTTCTGGGGAAAAAAGCACACCACGCAGCCCTGGCCAGTCTGTTGTCATACCATAGACCCGTCGGCTACGTTGTACACGTCGAAGATGACACACTGGCTTATCCTGTGCCTACTGATTATCCAAAGCTGGAAGTGGAACAGGCTTCGGAAGAGATTATTGTTTTCCGTGGTCAGAAACAGAATCCAACCGATATCGCTTTTGTGGAAGGCCACTACTCTGGCATCCGGGAAGAATATCGATTTAAAGAACTCCCTGCAAAGGTGATAACATACAAGGTCAAAGACTACCAGCACATCATCAGAAGCAGGCAGATGGCGCTGCTGGAGGAGTTCGCTGCTGACCTGGCTGCACAGCACGATGCCAGGCTTGGTGATGATAAGCTGCTGAAACTTGGCTACTATGAATCTCTTCTGCAGGCATTAACCAGTGCTGCTCCAGATAAAACCTGTGAATTTGAGTTCACAACAGATCACATCAGAGCCGCTACATCAGTCATCACGCCCACCTGGCTGCAGTTTCAACTGATAAAAAACTTCAGCTTTAAACCCTTACTTAATAATCTTCTGACTAACCATAATTTTGTTCAGAGTATTCGGAATATTCAGAAACTCATACCCTACGACACCGACGTGATAGATGACTTTGGTGCTGGCGAAAAAACAAAGTTTTCCTCCAAAGTCAAGGATGACATCAGCGAACAGTTGCTTGAGATGGTTAACACGCAAGAAAAACGGCTGGCAAACGTGCCCGAATTCGCCAGAGCAGTCAAAACATCAGATGACATTACAATGGCAAGTGCCACTGACAGTGGTGAGGATAAACTGAAAGTAGAACTGATCAGACAGAAATTTGCGGCTGAGTTTAAAGAGCTTCGTAAATTGTTCCGGGTGTTGAAAAACACGGTTCATGAATTTCGGCAGGATATCAAGCAAATCCCGTGGCTGGAAGAACAGTTCAGTGATGCCATAGCAGATACCACAAAAGCACGCCACGCCCTTGCCGCAGCAATACTGGATACTGATGTCTGGGATGATACCCGGCGAATGGAAGAAAAAGTCAGACTGTTCAGCAAGAGATGGTTTGAGCTCCATTCGGTGGCGGCAAAAAAACCGTTTCGGGAACAGCCTTATAAAGAAACGCTGGCAGCGATTGAGAGCCAGCTCGACATTGTTCCATACGATGAAAACGACCTGAGTGGCCGCTCTGAGTTCATTCTAAAGCATCTGCAACAACAGGCAGGTCAGAGCGATGAGATATTTCGGGATAAACTGGCTGTCGTTGAAGGTCAGCTCGGTCTGGTTCCAGATGAAAAAGATGGACCCCAGGCCCGCCAGGGTAACATTCGGAAGCTCCTTTGGCTGAAATGTGCCTGGGCCCAGGAACAAGATCTCGAGCATCAACTTCAACATCTACACATTAAACAACAAAAAACTGAGATCGCCGAACAACTTCTTCAGCAACAGAGCACCAGCGCAGGCGCTGAAAGAGATCGAACACCAGACCACCCCAGGGTCAGGCCTGAAGTACTCATGAAACTGAGAGCCGTGGAAAAAACCCTGAAGATGGACGACCTGAAGGGCGAGGACAACAGCGAGGAGAATGTGTATCAGCGTCGTAACGCCATTTCTGAGAAAATTCACTCATACACAACAAAAGCCATAGAGGTGGCAGAGGAGGAGGCTCTGCATATAGTGGAAACACTGGAAGAAATATTAAAAATCAAAGCCAACAGAGATGATAACAAAGCAACAAGACTTGCCGAAGTTCAGAGTGTGCTTCGTAGCTGCATCCCAAAATACTTGCTGCGTGAGGTGGAAGGTTTCATCTGGAAAATACGCATGACCTGGAGCAAAGTAGAGAAAGTAAGAGTCTGGAACCTTGTAGATTTTCTTGACATTAATGTCGAAACCCCGGATCCGGATGAGCGTGTCTTAAAACAACAGATAAGGATGCTTGAAGCTTTAGAGAACGAGCTGAACATCGACAAGAGTGAAAACCCTGCTGCTATAAAAAGAGGCAGGGAGGCTGCTGCTGAGCTGGCTTTGCCTCTAAAAGTAGAATTTGAAAAAGGTGCCAGCCTGAATGACCAGAAGAATGCTCTAAAAGCCAGTATTCGGGCATTAGAGGAAGAAGTATACCACCTCGACCACTATTGTCACGATGAAGATCTCGCGAGAGAGGGATACGATAAAATTGCTCGTCAACTCGACATTAAGAACACCAAGTACTACTTTGGTGATGAAATCATAAAGCCCATTGAAACAGAACTCCGGTGGCTGGATAGAAATGTTGATCTGCTGGGTCAGCCTGAGGTTGAGGAGCGTATTGCCGTCATTGAGAATGAGCTTGACAGACAAATCGCTCCGGGAGCTGAACCCCGATACATTCCTGATCCAGAGGTAGCCACTGAAGAACGAGCCCCGAAGGCTGCAGTGGAAGAGGTCAAAAATGACGATGGTTCCTTCCAGTACACGTCGGCACAGGCAGAAGTTTTGCACGCTATCCAAACATTCATGCAGCAGCACCCTCTCAAACGACAGGCCCTGCAAATCGCAAATGGTCTGGCCGAATTGGCCGTAATGAACGGTAAGGCAATACTCAACCTTCCGACTTACGATTTTGACGATGCATTTGCAGCGATTCGCTTGCAGTTAATGGTCGGAGACAAACTGACGTTTGATCAGACCAGTCAGATCGTACAAATCTTCAGGGACCTGAAGACGACTTTCCCGGAATATCCCGCTTCACAAGACGAGCCTCGCTGCCCTCTGGAAGAAGTCCAGAAACTGGTGCACAGGGCCAGAAATGAGATGGGATCCGGGGCTCGAGAATACGACAAAGAAATTTTCGGCATGGGCAAATCAGCGCTTCACTTCCTCGGGCGTGAAACGGATGACCTGGAAACCTTCCCAAAATACTTCGCTAGCCATTCTGCCAGTGGTAACAAGATCATGACTCTGCTGCATGAAGGACTGATCAGCAAGATTGAACTTTGGAACTACATAAAGGCCGTCAGAGGAATTGATGGTTATCAGACAGTGGACGAATTTGAACATTTCCTTGGCTACAAACACGACGTCAATCTGCCTCACTTCAAGGCCGTTGTCCAGATGCTTTCCGACAAGGGTATTGATGAATTCGCACTAATTGCCTTAGCTCCTGTGCATGCAACTGGTCCGGCAGGTGTGAAAGAGACGGTTGCCGGCATGAAAGAGTACGCAGCTGCGGTCATCGCCAACTATGTTCTTGACGATATTGCCTTTGACAATGGCCGCAGGACGACAGCTTTCCTGAGCAATGTTCAGGATACCCTGACACCTTATGTCAATGCTGCCGGACTCTCTGAAACAGAACTGATCAAGGCTATCCATGGCACATTGATGCAGGTTTATACCGCAGCGGTTGAGCATCAGATCGATGATTACTGGGTCAAACCTTCAGCCTTTCTGGTACAGGCTGTCACCTGGTACTTCTCCAGCTACAAACCTCTGCTGGCGACCCAAACCGCCGGGCAGGCTACCGCGCTGTCCCTGTCAAACATGGCGTTCCTCTATCTTCTGGATCTGACCAACCGGGGGGATTACCCGCACAGAATGCTCATACCTTTCCAGCACTGGCTGGAACACCATGGTGTTGATCTCGACCGAACCGGGCAACATGCCTACCACAGCGAAATTGAAAAAATTTCTGAAGTGGGCGGGCTGGCCATGCCATTGGGTAAAGCCGCTTCCTCCGTCATTCTGCTGAGAACCGGCTCCATGTTGTTTGCCCGTCAGTACAACGCCAACCCGCAGATGTATCGCGGCATTTCTCGTCTGGTGCCCGAACTAGTCAATTCTATGGGTTCCGGACAAGGGGTTCGGGTACCGCTGCTACAAACTGTGACACCGCAAAAAGTGAAAACTCTGGCCTCTGCCGCTTCCGGACTCGTACTGGGTCCGGTAGCCACTGTCGGAGCATACGCCCATGGTCTGGTATACGGATTCACCTATGCCCAAACCTTCGGATTCGCGCTGGCGTCGAGTCTCACTTTCGACTTCTTTATGAACGACAACAAGATGCTCACTCAATGGCTGGGTGGGCCTCTGGGACGTAGTCTTGACAGGATTAATCGCTGGCGAGGCGTGGGTGAAACGACAGATGAATATGTAAAACGTACAGCTATTGCCAAGCCTCAACGCTTTAATGAAACCGATGAAGAATATGCAAATCGTTTTAAGACAAGTGACATGATTTATGGCTGGACGCGACACGAAAATTATCTGCAGTTCCGTGAACGCCGTGATCGCACCATGAAGCTGTTCGAGAATGGCTGGGAGAAATACTTCAGGAAGAATGTGCCGAAATGGTCGTTCTCCCATGCAGAGAGTATTCCTTACTCCTACACTCTGGGTGCCTTCTACAAATGGCGACAGGGCGATGACAAAAAAGTTCACCTTCATGAGAAAAGAAACACCTCCCCAATCAGGCTTTCCAGCCAGCTCTGAGGCAGTAGAATGAAAAATGCCTGCCCCAGTGCATTCAGCCTTCTGGTGGCCGTTGCCGTCAGCTCCTCCATCATTGCTCCAAAGGCACTGGCCGATCGCAGGCTGCAAATAAGGTCTGTCGATATTCAAGCCAATGAACAGGTGGAGTTTATCCAGAGTGAGGTCATGGTCCGGCCAACTTTAGGTGATGACCAGCAGCCAATACCCGGATCTTTTACCACCACCTACCCTGACCAGTTTGGAGTCAGCGCAGGCTATATTGTTCCTGCTATAGGCT
Source organism: Endozoicomonas sp. ALD068 (assembly GCF_049310145.1). Taxonomy (NCBI): domain Bacteria; kingdom Pseudomonadati; phylum Pseudomonadota; class Gammaproteobacteria; order Oceanospirillales; family Endozoicomonadaceae; genus Endozoicomonas; species Endozoicomonas sp. ALD068. The sequence continues at coordinate 649,488 of NZ_JBLYNU010000004.1, read as the reverse complement.
TTACAGACGTTCTTTCTGATTTCGACGGGCGCGTTTCCAGCGTTGACCAGTTTGAAACAGATGAAAATAACGCTGCCCTGAAATACACCAAAGTCCTGAAGCTGGTTGATGAGGGAATCTTCAGGTTCACCCATAACCTCCAGGAAAAGGAACTGGTCATTGAAGTCAGAGGCGGAATGACCGATCGGGATTCAGTCAGGGCCGTTCGTTCTCAATGGACTGACATGGAATCATTGGAACCGATAACGAAAATCGCCAGCCCCAGACAACTGTTCGCACTGCTGAAAGCTGTCGAAGAGAGAGCAGGAAACCTCGGCACCAGTGATGACTATACTACCCTTGCCACCATTGAAGTAGACAAGGTTGAAGTCAATGGGCGTACCTTTATGCGTCTTGTCTCAGGGGGTGATCAGCCTCCTGAACTGGAGCGCCTGAGTCAGTCACTCTTTGTCAATGATGATGTTCTCCTGGCAGCAGCCACCTCTGCTTATATCAAAGTTCATGTCCTGGGAGGAGAGTTACAACAGCAGGCTCTTAATAAACTGTTGGCAGACAGCAAACCCGTCGGATATGTTGTACACGTCGAGGGTCACTCACGGGCTTATCCTGTGCCTGCGGGTTATCCGAAACTGGAAGTAGCGGAAGCCCCGGGAGAGGTGATAGTTTTCCATACTCAGAGGCTGAATCCCGATGATATCGCTTTTGTAGAAAACCTCTATGACCTGTGGCAAGAAGCTAAGGGTACTCCCCCCTCCTCTGCAATATTAACAGCAGTTAAAACCTATAAGGTCAAAAGCTACCAGTACGTCATTCGAAGCAGGCAAATGGCGATGCTGGAGGAGTTTGCTGCGCAGCACGATGCTGGAGAAAGCGAGGATCAACCGACGACGTTTTCAAAAAAAGATAAACGGGCGATGCATGCGCTTGCATACTATGAATCTCTCCATCTGGCATTAGCCACCGCTACTCCAGATGAAATACATGGAATCAACGAATTTCAAGTCACGCAGGAACACATCAGGGTCGCTCTGTCAGTCGTCACACCAAACTGGATGCACAATGAACTCGCAAAACACTTCAGCTTCAAACCCGCACTTGGAGATCTTCTGATTAACAAGCATTTTGTTCGGAAGATTATGAATTATATACCCGTTGGCGCCAAATTAAAGTTCAACACTTTATACGACGACGCACATTTTTTTTCCAAACTCCTGGGCGAAAGAAACAGACAGATGATTAAGTTGTTCAGCAAGCTGGATGAACTAGATAGCGAGAAAGCCATACTCTTGCGTTTCAAACGTAAGTTGGAGATTGAATCGAATAAAGCTGATGCCAGTGATGAGAAAAAACTGGAAGTGGGACGACTCTACCAGGAAATCAAGGATAAATATGCAAGGGTTCTTGATGAGCAGAGAGATCAGGGAAACCTCCATCGGGAACTTATGCAGGATGTCAGACGGATTCCTCCGTTGGAGAAAAGAGTTATTAAGGCCAGAATAAAGACCATAAATGCTCGCCACTCTAAAATGGCAATAGAACCTGGCATAGACGACCTGGATGAAACCCAGCCACTGGATGAGCAAATCAGGCGTCTCCTGGAGAAAACTGATGACACATGCAGACAGGCAGTCGTTAAAACTCAGCTCGTTCAACCACATCTTCAGCAAGAGCACACCAGAACAGAGGCTGAAATAAAAGCCCGCTATGCAACCCTTGCCGCACATTTAGAGATTCAGGATTTTGATAGCAGTGCAGACATTGACGTTCAACAGGAATGCCTGGTTCAAAAAATCAAGACAATAACTGCCGAGAAAAAAGGTCTGCATCAACAACTTAAGGCAATTGCAGACCTGGAAGAAGAAATTGATCGAAGACCAGCCCATCCTGAAATCATGTCTGAAGCCCTTGAGAAACTCACTGCCGTAGAAAAAAACCTGAAAATGGATGGACTTAAGAGCGAGGACGATGTGTATCATCGTCGTAACGCCATTTCTGAGAAAATTCATTCATACACAACAAAAGCCGTAGAGGAGGCAGAGCAGGAGGCTCTGGATGTACTGGAAACACTGGAAGAAATATTAAAAATCGAAGTCAACAAAGAGGATAACAAAGCAACAAGACTGGCCAGAGTTCGCGATAGATTTCACTGTGACATCCCAAAATACATGCTGCTTGAAGATGGTTCCTTCCAGTACACGCCGGAACAGGCCGAAGTTTTGCACGCTATCCAAACATTCATGCAGCAGCACCCTCTCAAACGACAGGCCCTGCAAGTTGCAACTGGTCTGGCCGAATTAGCCGTAATGAACGGTAAGGCAATACCCAACCTTCCGACTTACGATTTTGACGAGGAATTTGCAGCGCTTCGATTGCAGGTACTGGTCGGAGACAAACTGACGTTTGATCAGACCAGTCGGATCGTGCAAATCTTCAGGGACATGAAGGCGACCTTCCCGGAATGCCCCGCTTCAGAAGACGAGCCTCGCTGCCCTCTGGAAGAAGTCCAGAAGCTGGTGCACAGGGCCAGAAATGAGATGGGATCCGGGGCTCGAGAATACGACAAAGAAATTTTCGGCATGGGCAAATCAGCGATTCACTACCTCGGGCGTGATCCGGATGACCTGAAAACCTTCCCGGAAGACTTCACTACCCATTCTGCCAGCGTTAACAGGATCATAACTCTGCTGCATGAAGGCCTGATCAATAAGGTTGAACTTTGGAACTACATAAAGACCGTCAGAGGAATTGATGGTTATCAGACAGTGGCTGAATTTGAACACTTCCTTGGCTACAAACAGGGTGTCAATGTGCCTCACTTCAGGGCCGCTGTCCGGCTGCTGTCCGACAAGGGTGTTGAGAAATTCATTCTGAGTGCTTTTCCTGCTGTGACTGCAACTGGCCCGGTGGCTATGAAAGAGTCTGTTGTCGGCATGAAAGAGTACGCAGCTGCTGTTATCGCCAACTATGTTCTTGACGATATTGCCTTTGACAATGGCCGCAGGACGGCAGCATTTCTGGCCAATATTCAGAATACCCTGACGTCTTATGCGCATGCTGCCGGACTCTCTGAATCAGAACTGATCAAGGCTGTCCATGGCACATTGATGCAGGTTCATACCACAGCGGTTGAGCAGCAGATCAATGAGTACTGGGTCAAACCTTCAGCCTTTCTGGTACAGGCTGTCACCTGGTACTTCTCCAGCTACAAACCCATGCTGGCGACCCGTACCGCCGGACAGGCTGCTGAGCAGTCTCTCTTGAACATGTCATTCCTTTATCTTCTGGATCTGACCAACCGGGGTGATTACCTGCACCGGATGCTCGCACCTTTCCAGCACTGGTTGGAAGGCTACAGTGTTGATCTTGACCGAACCGGGCAATATGTCTACCACAGCGGAATTGAAAAAGTTTCTGAAGTGGGCGGGCTGGCCATGCCATTGGGTAAAGCCGCTTCCTCTGTCATTCTGCTGAGAACCGGCTCTATGCTGTTTGCCAGACAGTACAACGCCAATCCTCAGATGTATCGCAGCATTTCCCGTCTGGTGCCCGAAATAATGAAATCCACAGGTTCCGGACAAGGGGTTCAGGTACCACTGCTGCACCGGGCGACACCACAAAAAGTGAAAACGCTGGCCTCGGCCACCGCAGGTCTGGTGCTGGGTCCGGTAGCCACGGTCGGAGCATACGTCCACGGTCTTATTTCAGGGTTTAGCTATGCCCAAACCTTCGGATTCGCGCTGGCGTCGAGCCTCACTTTCGACTTCTTTATGAACGACAACAAGATGCTCACTCAATGGCTGGGTGGGCCTCTGGGTCGCAGTCTTGACAGGATTAATCGCTGGATTGGTGTGGGTGAAACACAAGATGAATATCTGAAACGTACTGCTATTACCTCACCTCAACGTTTCAGTGAAAACGATGAAGAGTACGCAAGCCGTGTTAAAGCAAACAACACCCTGTATGGCTGGACTCGATACGAAAATTACCTGCAGTTCCGTGAACGCCGTGATCGCACCATGAAACTATTTGAGAATGGCTGGGAGAAATACTTTAGGGAAAATGTGCCGAAATGGTCGTTCTCCCATGCAGAAAGTATTCCTTACTTCTACACTCTTGGAGTCTTTTACAAATAGCAAAGGGGCGATGATCAGAAAGACGGTCATGATAAGAGAAATTACCATCAATCAAGCTTTCCATCTGAAACCTCAAGATCACCATGAGCAATTTTAAAAGTTGCTTGCTCACTCTTTACGGCAATCACTTTTCACGGTAATAAAAGTACTCAGCGCTGAGGTAGTGGAATGACAAATGCTCACCCCAAGGTATTAAGTCTTGCAGTGGCCATTGCAATCAGCTCTTCCATTATTGGCACACGGGCACTGGCCGATCGTAAGCTGCAGACAAAATCTGTCAAGATTCTGGCCAATGAACAAGCCGAGTATATCCATAGTGAAGTCATGGTTCGACCAACTCCCGGGCCTGACGGGCAGCCAATACCGAAATGCTTTACAACCACCTACCCTTATCAGGTTCAAAACAAGGTGGACCTTGCTCTTCCCACAGTAAGTTTTACAGAAGTTCTTAGTATGATTGATGGTAGCGTTGCCACTGTTGATCTGTTCGAAACAGACGAAAACAACATTGCTCAGAAATACACCAAAGTTCTTAAGATGGGTGATGAGGGCATCTTCAGATTTACCCATAGCCTTGATGAAAAGGAATTATTCATTGAAGTCAGAGCCGGAATGACCGATCAGGATTCAGTTAAGGCTGTTCAAGCACAATATCCCGGGCTATCTGGCATGGGGCCGTTAACGAAAATCGTCACCCCTCATCAACTGGCTGACTTGCTGATAGTGGCTAATGACATGGCAGGAAACCTCGGCACCAGTGACCACTACGTCGCCCTTGCCACCATTGAAGTAGAAAAAGTTGAAGTGAACGGGCGCACCTTCATGCGTCTTATCGCATCAGGCGACCAGCCCCCTGAACTGCATAGTCTGGGTCAATCACTGTTTGTCAATGACGAGGCTCTTCTGGCAGCGGCCACCTCTGCCTATTTCCAGGTTCATGTTTTCGGAAAGGATATACAACAGCAGGCTCTTAATGAACTGATGGCACACAGCAAGCCCGTCGGCTATGTTGTACTCGTCGGGGATGGCGCACAGGTTTCTCCTGTACCTGCGGGTTATCCAAAGCTGGAAGTCGCAGAAGCTCCGGGGGAGGTTATTGTTTTTCGTGGTCAGAAGCTGAATCCCCATGATACCGCCTTTGTAGAAAAGCTCCACAGCCTCTGGCAAGAAGCCGAGGGCAATAACCTGGCTCCTGCATTGGCAACAAAGATTAATGTATTTAAGGTCACAAGCTACCGGCACGTTATTCGAAGCAGGCAGATGGCAGTGTTAGAGGAGTTTGCTGCACGGCACGGTGCTGAAGTGACCGAAAGTCAACCGCCGACGCTGACAAACGAAGATAAACTGTCGGCATCTGCGCTTGCATTCTACGAATATTTCCAGCAGGCATTGCACAGTGACAGTAAAGATCGGGCAATCACGGAAATAGAATTTGAGTTCACACTTGAAAAGATCAGAGCCGCCTCGTCCGTCATCACACCAACCTGGCTGCAGATTCAACTGACAAAACACTTCAGCTTCAAACCCGTACTGAGAGACCTTCTGAGTAATCAGAATGTTGTTCAGGATATTATGGGTCTTGTACCCGTTGTCGACGAATCACCGCCCGATGTTTCTTACGACAACGACCGCTTTGCTTTCAAAGTTCTGAGCAACATGGCCAGGCAGCTGATTGAGAGGGAAAGCCTACTGACTGACCAGCTGAAAAGGGAACGCAAACTCACCCGGATTAACAACCACTTAAGGATCATGTTGGGCAAAGCCACTGCCATTGAAAAGCAAAAGCTCATAGTACTTCAGCTTAAATATCAGTCTGAGCATGATATTCGAGAGCATCATGACGCAACGGACAAAGAGCGAAGCCTGTTATGGGAACTCAGGCAGAAAGTCGACGAAATCCCGGAGCTGGAAAAACAAATTCGAACTGCCAGAGCCGAAGCCACAAAAGCCCGCAACACCCGGCTGGCAAAAGAGCTTGGCATTAAAAATTGGGATGATAGCCAGCTGCCAGAAAAACAAACCAGACTCATCAGTATAAAAATTCATGAAATCAACCAGGCATTGTTGGCAAGAGGACCGGCAACAGGAAGGCCTGAGGGAGACTCTATAGAAACAACACCGTTGGCTCTTCAGCACCAGAACACCAGAACAGAGGCTGAAATCAAAGCCAGCTATGCAACCCTTGCCGCACATTTAAACCTTCAGAATTTTGATAGCAATGCAGATATTGATGTTCAACTCGATCACCTGCTTCGGAGAATTGAGGTACTGAACGCTCAATTACAAGGTGAACATATACTGAACCTTCAACAAAAAAGCCTGTTTGACAGATTTCAGTCACTGAATACCCAGGGCAATACCCGCAACGAAGATCAACAACATTTGCTTCAGAAAATCCGGGCACTGAATGCTCAATGCTGTGCGGAAGAACCTGACGTCAAAGTTGAGCAAGATGGTCTGGCACTGATTTTAGGTATCAGGCTGGATGACAGCACGATGGAAGAACACCCTGCCCTGAAAACAGCCATGTATAAGAGGTTCCGCAGTCTTGAATATTTAGATGAAGAACTGAAAGACATCAGAACACCAGGCCACCCCAAAGTCATGCCTGTAATACTTGAGAAACTGTCAGACGTGGAAAAAGCCCTTGATATGGATGACCTCATTAGTCAGGAAGATGTGTATTACCGTCGTCACGCCATTTCTGAGGCAATTCAGGCACGTCTGGCAAAGGTCAGGCAGCGAGAGGAGGAAGTGGCTCAGAAATTGCTGAAAGCAGTAGAAGAAATGCTCAACATCGAAGTCAATAATGAAGATGACAAAACAGCAAGGCTTGCCAGGGTTCGAACAAAACTTGACAGCGTTGATGTCTCAGAAGCCATGGTGGAAGAGATAGAGCATTCACTCCGCAAAGAAGACATCACATTCCGGAGCAGAACAGGGAACACAAAACTTCAGGATCTTCAAAGGAGCCTTGACTTTTATGTCGAAGCGATGAAGAGCGTGGCCAGAATACGACTGATAAGTACACTCAAAATTGTAGAGGGCAAGCTGCACATCTTCGACTTTGTACGCGAAGAGGCTGATGAAAGAGGCACGGCTTTCGTTACTAAACTGGCCAATGATTTGGGGGTATTACTTAGAAGGAAAGCCTACCTGCCTGAAAACAAGGATGTTCTTGAAAACAAAATTTTGGCATTAATGACGGAAGTAGACCAAGCCTGTGACAATGCGGATGTCAGAAGAAATGAGGATGCCAGAAGAAGCAGAAACAATGAAATCGCTCATCAACTCAGCATTGATTCCTATAAAGATGACGCCGCTATAGACGACCAGAACATTTTAATTAAAGAAAGACTCCAGGAGCTTTATGAAGAAGTTCTCAAGGCAGGTGTTATCACCGATGATGAGCATATCACAGCCATTAATGCTGAGCTTGACAGGCAAATGGCTCGCCTGGGACCTAAACCCCGATATGTTCTTGATCGCGAGTTAACCAGCGCCAGACAAACAATACAAAGAGCTGAAAGTGAACTGGCAGCCGCTCAACGCAGGCTGAATACTATACGTGGCAAACACATATTGTTTGCGGGGCGTCCCGCTGAGCTACAAGATCTCTCGAATGAAGAGAACATGGCCCTCAATCAGGCAATGAAACAAATTCAGATAGTGTTGGATCTGGCTGCTGTTGACGAACAAACCCCTGAGGAGCGACTGAGGGACTTCAGGCACTTCCTGCGGGGATACAATACAGAGAGACGGGGTGAAATCCTTAATGAACTGAAGGCCAAAACAGGTCTGAGCATCCAGATAAAGGGTGACTTCGATTCCGTGGCAGGCGCTGTAGACTTTTTCAGCCTGGCAGCCTTTCCAGATTCTGATGGTCAGGACGAAGACAATGAAGTATCGGGTGAAGTGTTTATAAACAGGAAAAAGTACTGTCAAATCGTGGAATTCCTGAATGAGCACTACAGAAAAAACATTAAACTGGGGGAAGCACGGCTTGAACAGAGGAATGCAAAAGAGAATCTGGATCGTAAAGTAAAGGAGATGATCGATTCTGGCGACATCGATCAGAAAGCTAAAACCCTGCATATGGACGAAATGGAGAGGCTGGGCTTAATATCGAAGCAGGCAAATGATGCCGTATCAAAAGCAGTAAAGGCTCTGTTGGATCATCATAAAGCGAGTCTTGACGCCACTGAAGAAACTGCGGGCCTCAAACCGGACTCTTCTGACACCCGTGAACACCGGATTAATGCTCTGAGAAACAAAAAGCTGCAACTGGGTGGGCGTGATGGTAAAGGTGGCAAGCATCATCAACTGGTTCAGGAATGGATTCACCTGCAAGATGAGATTGGAGCCAGGAAAGCAGACATTGAGAGAATGAAGGAAGTCCTGAGGGCTGCAGAGGAAGCCGTGGAAAATGATGGCGGTCCCTTCCAGTTCTCACCGAAACAGGTCAAGGTTCTGGCCGATATGAACACCTTCACAGAGCAGCACCCTCTCTGGCAACAGGCCCTGGACGCCGCACTGGGCCTGGCAGAATCAGCAGTCAAAAACGGTAAAACAATACCCAGCCTTGCGACGTTCGATTTTAACGATGAATTTGCACCCATTCGCTTGCAGGCACTCGTCGGAGACGATCTGACGTTTAATCAGGCCAGTCGGATTGTAGAAGTCTTCAAAAGCCTGAAGACGAGCTTCCCGCCCTTCCCTTTTGAGCCTGTTGAAGATCAGCCTCAGAATGTCATTGAACAAGTTCAGGCTCTGGCAGACAGGGCCAGGAATGAGATGAAAACCGGGGCTCAGGAATACGACGATGAAATACGCGACATGGGCAAAAGAGCTATTCACTTCGTCGAACATGAATCTGGGGATCTGAAAGGTTTCTCGGAATATTTGGCAACCTATTCTACCAGTGGCAACAAGATCATAGCTCTGCTGCGTGAGGGACTGATCAGCAAGATTGAACTTGAGAACTACATAAAGGCCGTCAGAGGAATTGATGGTTATCAGACAGTGGACGAATTTGAACATTTCCTTGGCTACAAACACGGCATCAATCTGCCTCACTTCAAAGCCGTTATCCAGATGCTTTCCGACAAGGGTGTTGATGAATTCGTGCAAAGTACCTTTACTCCTGTGACTTTGACTGCGACTGGCCCGGCAGCTATGAAAGAGTCGGTTGCCGACATGAAAGAGTACGCCGTTGCGGTCATCGCCAACTATGTTCTTGACGATATTGCCTTTGACAATGGCCGCAGGACAGCAGCGTTTCTGGCCAATGTTCAGGAGACCCTGACACCTTATGCCAATGCTGCCGGACTCTCTGAATCAGAACTGATCAAGGCTATCCATGGCACATTGAAACAGGCTCATGCCGCAGCAGTTGAGCAGCAGCTCAATGAGTACTGGGTCAAACCTTCAACCTCTCTGGTACAGGCTGTCACCTGGTACTTCTCCAGCTACAAACCGCTACTGGCAACCCGTACCGCCTGGCAGGCTGCCGCGCTGTCCCTGGCAAATATGTCGTTCCTCTATCTTCTGGATCTGACCAACCGGGGGGATTACCTGCATCGGGTGCTGACACCTTTCCAGCACTGGCTGGAAGGCTATGGTGTTGATCTTGGCCGAACCGGGCAATATGCCTACCACAGCGACCTTGAACAAGTCACTGAAGTGGGCGGGCTGGCCATGCCATTGGGTAAAGCCGCTTCCTCCGTCATTCTGCTGAGAACCGGCTCTATGCTGTTTGCCCGACAGTACAACGCCAACCCGCAGAGGTATCGCAGCATTTCTCGTCTGGTGCCCGAACTAGTGAAATCCATAGGTTCCGGACAAGGGGTTCAAGTACCCCTGCTGCACAGGGCGACACCACAAAAAGTAAAAACCCTGGCCTCGGCCACCGCCGGTCTGGTGCTGGGCCCGGTAGCCACGGTCGGAGCATACGCTCACGGTCTTATATCAGGGTTTACCTATGCCCAAACCTTCGGGTTCGCGCTGGCGTCGGGTCTCACTTTCGATTTCTTTATGAACGACAACAAGATGCTCACTCAATGGCTGGGTGGACCTCTGGGTCGCAGTCTTGACAAGATTAATCGCTGGCTGGGCGTGGGTGAAAGGCAAGATAACTATGTAAAACGTACGACAGTTTCTACACCTCAACGCTTCAATGAAAACGATGAAGCCTACGCAAACCGTATTAAAGCAAACAGCACCCTGTATGGCTGGACTCGACATGAAAATTACCTGCAGTTCCGTGAACGCCGTGATCGCACCATGAAACTGTTTGAGAATGGCTGGGAGAAATACTTCAGGGAGAATGTGCCTAAATGGTCGTTCTCCCATGCAGAAAGTATTCCTTACTTCTACACTCTTGGAGTCTTTTACGAATGGCAAAAGGGCGATGATCAGAAAGACGGTCATGATAAGAGAAATTACCATCAATCAAGCTTTCCATCTGAAACCTCAAGATCACCATGAGCGATTTTAAAAGTTGCTTCCTCGCCCGGTACGGCAATCACTTTCCAGGGTAATAAAAGTACTCAGCTCTGAGGTAGTGGAATGACAAATGCTCATCCCAAGGTACTAACTCTTACAGTGGCCATTGCAATCAGCTCTTCCATTGTTAGCACACAGGCGCTGGCCGATCGCAGGCTGCAGACAAAATCTGTCAAGATTCTGGTGGATGAACATACCGAATATACACAGAGTGACGTCATGGTTCGACCAACTCCGGGTCTTGACCAGCAGCCAATACCGAAATGCTTTACAACCACCTACCCTTATCAGGTTCGAGACAGAGTGGACCAGCACCTTCCCACTATAAGTTTTACAGAAGTTCTTCATAATATTGATGGTGGCGTTGCCACTGTTGATCTGTTTGAAACAGACGCAAATAACCTTGCTCAGAAATACACCAAAGTCCTGAAAGTGGGTGATGAGAGAGTCTTCAGATTTACCCATAACCTTCAAGAAAAGGAACTGTTCATTGAAGTCAGAGCCGGAATGACCGATCAGGATTCAGTTAAGGCTGTTCAAGCACAACATCCCGGGCTATTTGGCATGGAGCCGTTAACGAAAATCGCCACCCCTCATCAACTGGCTGACTTGCTGATAGCGGCGAATGACATGGCAGGAAACCTCGGCACCAGTGACCACTACGTCGCCCTTGCCACCATTGAAGTAGAAAAAGTTGCAGTAAACGGACGCACCTTCATGCGTCTTATCGCATCAGGCGACCAGCCCCCTGAACTGCATAGCCTGGGTCAATCACTGTTTGTCAATGACGAGGCTCTTCTGGCAGCGGCCACCTCTGCCTATTTCCAGGTTCATGTTTTCGGAAAGGATATACAACAGCAGGCTCTTAATGACCTGTTGGCACACAGCAAGCCCGTCGGCTACGTTGTACACGTCGGGGATGGCGCACAGGTTTCTCCTGTACCTGCGGGTTATCCAAAGCTCGAAGTCGCAGAAGCTTCGGGAGAGGTTATTGTTTTTCGTGGTCAGAAGCTCAATCCCCGTGATAGCGCTTTTGTAGAAAAGCTCCACAACCTCTGGCAAGAAGCTGAGGGCAATAACCTGGCCCCTGCATTGGTAGCAAAGATTAATAGATTTAAGGTCAACAGCTATCAGCACATTATTCGAAGCAGGCAAATGGCCGTGTTAGAGGAGCTTGCCGCACGGCACGCTGCTGAAGTGAGCGAAAGTCAACCGCCGACGCTGACAAACGAAGATAAACGGTCGGCATCTGCGCTTGCATTCTACGAATATCTCCAGCAGGCATTGGCCAGTGCCAGCCAAGATCGGGCAACTACGACAGTAGATTTTGAATTCACACTGGAAAACATCAGAGCCGCCTCGTCTGCCATCACGCCAACCTGGCTGCAGATTCAACTGACAAAACATTTCAGCTTCAAACCCGAACTGAGAGACCTTCTGAGTAATCAGAATGTTGTTGAGGGTATTATGGGTCTTGTACCCGTTGTCGACGAATCACAGCTCGATCTTTCTTACGACAACGACCGCTTTACTTTCAAAGTCCTGAGCGATATGGCCAGGCAGCTGATTGAGAGGGAAAAGAAACTGACAGTCCAGCTGAAAAGAGAATGGAAACTCACCCAGGTAAACAACCACTTAAAGATCATGTTGGGGAAAGCCAGTACCACTGAAAAGCAAAAGCTCATAGTACTTCAGCTTAAGCATCAGGCTGAGCATGATCTTCGAGAGCTTCGTGGCGCAACGGAAAGAGGGCAAAGCCTGTTACGGGAATATCGGCAGAAAGTCGAACGAATCCCGGAGCTGGAAAAACAACTTCGAAATGCCAGAGCGGAAGCCACAAAAGCCCGCAATGCCCGACTGGCAGAAGAGCTTGGCATTGAAAACTGGGATGATAGCCAGCCGCCGGAAAAACAAACCAGGCTCATCAGTATAAAAATTCATGAAATCAACCAGGCAGTGTTGGCAAGAGAACCGGCAAGAGGACCGGCAACAGGACAGCCTGAGGGAGACTCTATAGAAACAACACCGTTGGCTCTTCAGCACCAGAACACCAGAACAGAGGCTGAAATCAAAGCCAGCTATGCAACCCTTGCCGCACATTTAAACCTTCAGAATTTTGATAGCAATGCAGATATTGATGTTCAACTCGATCACCTGCTTCGGAGAATTGAGGTACTGAACGCTCAATTACAAGGTGAACATATACTGAACCTTCAACAAAAAAGCCTGTTTGACAGATTTCAGTCACTGAATACCCAGGGCAATACCCGCAACGAAGATCAACAACATTTGCTTCAGAAAATCCGGGCACTGAATGCTCAATGCTGTGCGGAAGAACCTGACGTCAAAGTTGAGCAAGATGGTCTGGCACTGATTTTACGTATCAGGCTGGATGACGGCGCGATGGAAGAACACCCGGCCCTGAAAACAGCAATGTATAAGAGGTTCCGCAGTCTTGAATATTTGGATGAAGAACTGAAAGACATCAGAACACCAGACCACCTCAAAGCCATGCCTGAAGTACTGGAGAAACTGTCTGACGTGGAAAAAGCCCTTGATATGGATGACCTCATTAGTCAGGAAGATGTGTATTACCGTCGTCGCGCCATTTCTGAGGCAATTCAGGCAAGTATGAAAAAAGCCAGGCAGCAGCAGGAGGAAGTGGCTCTGAAGGTGCTGAAAACAGTAGAAGACATGCTCAAAATCGAAGTCAATAATGAAGATGACAAAACAGCAAGGCTTGCCAGGGTTCGAACAAAACTTGACGGCGGTGATGTCTCAGAAGCCATGGTGGATGAGATAGAGCATTCACTCCGCAAAGAAGACATCACATTCTGGAGCAGAATGGGGAATACAAAACTCCAGGACCTTCAGAGGAGTCTTGACTTTTATGTCGAAAAAGTAGAAAGAGTAACCATAATAGAACAGAAAAAGATACTCAAAATTGTAGAGGACAGACTGCACATCTACGGGTTCGTAGGCGATGAGGCCAATGAAAGAGGCACGGCTTTCGTTGCTAAACTGGCCAATGATCTGGGGGTAATACTTAGAAGAAAAGCCCAGCTGTCTGAAAACAAGTATGTTCTTGAAAACAAAATTTTGGCAATACTGGCAGAAGTAGACGAAGCCTTTGATAATGAGGATGTCAGAAGAAGCAGAAACAATGAAATCGCTCATCAACTCAACATTGAGTCCTATAAAGATGATGCCAGCATAGACGACCAGAATATTTTAATTGAACAAAAACTCCTACAGCTTTGTGAAGAAGTTCTCAAATCAGGTTTTGCCACCATTGATGAGCATATCACAGCCATTAATGCTGAGCTTGACTGGCAAATGGCCCGGCTGGGACCTAAACCCCGATATGTTCTTGATCGCGAGCTGGCCAGTGCCAGACAAACAATACAAAAAGCTGAAAGTGAACTGGCAGCCGCTCAACGCAGGCTGAATACTATACGTGGCAAACACATATTGTTTGCGGGGCGTCCCGCTGAGCTACAAGATCTCTCGAATGAAGAGAACATGGCCCTCAATCAGGCAATGAAACAAATTCAGATAGTGTTGGATCTGGCTGCTGTTGACGAACAAACCCCTGAGGAGCGACTGAGGGACTTCAGGCACTTCCTGCGGGGATACAATACAGAGAGACGGGGTGAAATCCTTAATGAACTGAAGGCCAAAACAGGTCTGAGCATCCAGATAAAGGGTGACTTCGATTCCGTGGCAGGCGCTGTAGACTTTTTCAGCCTGGCAGCCTTTCCAGATTCTGATGGTCAGGACGAAGACAATGAAGTATCGGGTGAAGTGTTTATAAACAGGAAAAAGTACTGTCAAATCGTGGAATTCCTGAATGAGCACTACAGAAAAAACATTAAACTGGGGGAAGCACGGCTTGAACAGAGGAATGCAAAAGAGAATCTGGATCGTAAAGTAAAGGAGATGATCGATTCTGGCGACATCGATCAGAAAGCTAAAACCCTGCATATGGACGAAATGGAGAGGCTGGGCTTAATATCGAAGCAGGCAAATGATGCCGTATCAAAAGCAGTAAAGGCTCTGTTGGATCATCATAAAGCGAGTCTTGACGCCACTGAAGAAACTGCGGGCCTCAAACCGGACTCTTCTGACACCCGTGAACACCGGATTAATGCTCTGAGAAACAAAAAGCTGCAACTGGGTGGGCGTGATGGTAAAGGTGGCAAGCATCATCAACTGGTTCAGGAATGGATTCACCTGCAAGATGAGATTGGAGCCAGGAAAGCAGACATTGAGAGAATGAAGGAAGTCCTGAGGGCTGCAGAGGAAGTGGTCGAAAATGACGACGGCCCCTTCCAGTTCACGCCGAGACAGGTAAAAGTTCTGGCCGATATGAACACCTTCACAGAGCAGCACCCTCTCAGGCAACAGGCTCTGGATGCTGCACTGGGCCTGGCTGAATCAGCAGTCAAAAGCGGTAAAACAGTACCCTGCCTTGCGACGTTCGATTTTAACGATGAATTTGCAGCAATTCGCTTGCAGGCTCTGATCGGAGACGATCTGACGTTTAACCAGGCCAGTCGTATTGTAGAAGTCTTCAAAAGCCTGAAAACGAGCATCCCACCCTTCCCTTTTGAGCCTGGAGAAGATCAGCCTCAGAATGTCATTGAACAAGTCCAGGCTCTGGCAGACAGGGTCAGAAATGAGATGAAAACCGGGGCTCAACAATACGACGATGAAATACGCGGCATGGGCAAAAGAGCCATTCACTTCGTCGAATATGAACCCGGGGATCTGAAAGACTTCTCGAAATACTTCGCAACCCATTCTGCCAGTGGCAACAAGATCATAGCTCTGCTGCGTGAAGGACTGATCAGCAAGATTGAACTTGGGAATTACATAAACGCCGTCAGAGGAATTGATGGTTATCAGACAGTGGACGAATTTGAGCATTTCCTTGGCGACAAACACGGCGTCAATCTGCCTCACTTCAAAGCCGTTATCCAGCTGCTGTCCGACAAGGGTGTTGATGAATTCGTGCAAAGTGCCTTTATTCCTGTGACTTTGACTGCAACTGGCCCGGCAGCTATGAAAGAGTCGGTTGTCGGCATGAAAGAGTATGCAGCAGCGGTCATCGCCAACTATGTTCTTGACGATATTGCCTTTGACAATGGCCGCAGGACAGCAGCGTTTCTGGTCAATGTTCAGGATACCCTGACACCTTATGCCAATGCTGCCGGGCTCTCTGAATCAGAACTGATCAAGGCTATCCATGGCACCTTGATGCAGGCTCATGCCGCAGCTGTTGAGCAGCAGCTGAATGAGTACTGGGTCAAACCTTCAGCCTCTCTGGTACAGGCTGTCACCTGGTACTACTCCAGCTACAAACCGCTACTGGCAACCCATACCGTCCGGCAGGCTAAGGCGCTGTCCCTCGCAAATATGTCGTTCCTCTATCTTCTGGATCTGACCAACCGGGGGGATTACCTGCACCGGGTGCTCATACCTTTTCAGCACTGGCTGGAAGGCTATGGTGTTGATCCGGACCGAACCGGGCAATATGCCTACCATAGCGGAATTGAAAGAGTTTCTGAAGTGGGCGGGCTGGCCATGCCATTGGGCAAGGCCGCTTCTTCAGTCATTCTGCTGAGAACCGGCGCCATGCTCTTTGCCAGACAACACAACGCCAACCCGCAGATGTATCGCAGCATTTCCCGTCTGGTGCCAGAAATAGTGAAATCCATGGGTTCCGGACAAGGGGTTCAGGTACCGCTGCTACACAGAGTGACACCACAAAAAGTAAAAACTCTGGCCTCGGCCACAGCAGGTCTGGTGCTGGGTCCGGTAACCACGGTCGGAGCATACGCCCACGGTCTTATATCAGGATTCACTTATGCCCAAACCTTCGGATTCGCGCTGGCGTCGAGTCTCGCTTTCGACTTTTTTATGAACGACAACAAGATACTCACTCAATGGCTGGGTGGCCCTCTGGGTCGCAGTCTTGACAAGATGAATCGCTGGTTGGGCGTGGGTGAAACGCAAGATAACTATGTAAAACGTACGACAGTTGCTACACCTCAACGCTTCAATGAAAACGATGAAGCCTACGCAAACCGTGTTAAAGCAAACAGCACCCTGTATGGCTGGACGCGGCACGAAAATTACCTGCAGTTTCGCGAACGCCGGGATCGCACCATGAAACTGTTTGAGAATAGCTGGGAGAAATACTTCAGGGAAAATGTGCCTAAATGGTCGTTCTCCCATGCAGAAAGTATTCCTTACTTCTACACTTTTGGAGCCTTTAACAAATGGCCAAAGGACAATGATCAGAAAGTTCACGGTAATGATCGGAGCAATGCCCCTCAATCGGGGTCTCTGTCTGCAACCACGACTCGCTGACAGCTATGAGCCATTAAAAGCCGCTTCCTCATTTGGCTTGGTTATCAATTCGGGGTAATAGAAGTACTCAGCTCTAAGGTAGTAGAATGATAAATGCTCGCCCCAATGCATTAAGCCTTGTTGTAGTCGTTGCAATCAGCTCCGCCATCACTACTCAGGCTCTGGCGGATCGCAGGCTACAGACAAAGTCTTTCGATATTCATGGCAATAAACCCGTGGAGTTTACCCGGGGTGAGGTCATGGTTCAGCCAACTTTAGGTGATGACCAGCAGCCAATACCGAAATCTTTTACAACCACTTACCCTGATCGTACTCAAGTCAGGGCGGACTATGACATTCCTTCTGAAGGCTTTACAGACATTCTTTCTGGCATCGAGGGTGGCGTTTCCAGTGTTGATCTGTTTGAAACCAACGACAATGACATTGCCCGGAAGTACACCAAAATCCTGAAAGTCGGTAATGAAGGAATCTTCAGGTTCACCCATAACCTTGCAGAAAAAAAACTGGTCATTGAAGTCAGAGACGGAATGACCGATCAGGATTCGGTTGAAGCTATTCGAAATCAATCTGATGACATCCCGCTATTAGATACGTTAACAAAAATCGCCAGTCCCGAACAACTGGCAAGATTGCTGAAGGGTGCCAATGAAAGGGCAGGAAACCTTGGTGAAGTTGATAACTATGTCGCCCTGGCCACCGTTGCAGTAGACGAAGTTGAAGTCAATGGGCGCACCTTCATGCGTCTTGTCGCTGCTGGCGATGAGCCTCCCGAGTTGCAGCGTCTTGAGCAATCGCTCTTTATCAACGATGAAGCGCTTCTGGCAGCAGCCACCTCTGCCTACACTCAGGTTCATGTTCTGAAAGACGATTTACAACAGGAAGCTCTGAACGAGCTGTTGTCCTATCAAAAACCCGTCGGCTATGTTGTTCACGTCGAGGATGAGACACAGGTTTATCCTCTGCCTGCGGGTTATCCAAAGCTGGAAGTGGATCAGGTTTCGGGGGAAATTATTGTTTTCCGTGGTCAGAAACAGAATCCCAGCGATATTGCCTTTGTGGAAAGCCACTATGATCTCTGGAATAAATTTAAAGACCAGAGTACACAGGTTAAAAAAGACAAGGTTAAAAGCTATCAGTACGTTATTAGAAACAGGCAAATGGAGCTGCTGGAGGAGTTTGCTGCTGATTTGGCTGCACAAAATGATGCTGAGCTGAACGAAGATAAACTGTCGAAGCTTACCTACTATGAATCTCTTCAGCAGGCATTAGCCAGTGCCACTCCAGATGAAACCGATGAATTTGAGTTCACGACAAGGCATATCAGAGACGCCTCCTCAGTCATCAAACCTATCTGGGTGCAGTGTCAACTCATAAAAAACTTTAGCTTCAAACCTGTACTTAAAAATCTTCTGACCCACCATAATTTTGTTCAAAATTTTTTACTCTATCAGCACGAGGACTCCAGAACAGATGCTGAAATAAAAGCTCGTTATGCAACCATTGCCATGCATTTAAACATTCAGGATTTTGATAGCAATACCAATGTTGACGCTCAACAGGAACACCTGCTGCAAACATTTAAGACAATGAAAGCCTGGGAAGAAGGTCTGCGTCAACAACTTAAGGCAATGAGTTATCAGCTCGATATAGAGGATGTTTACACCCAACTCAGAAAAGACACTCTGGCAGTGGTTCTTGGTATTGATCCAGCCAAAGATACCCGTCTTGAAGACCGCGCCAGTATGGAATCAAAGGTAATTGACAAGCTCTCCGAGCTTTCAAAACTGAAAATTGAACTGGAAGACATCAAAACACCCGGCCATCCCAAACTGATGCCCGAGGTACTGGAGACAATTCGTAGGGTATTAATAGCTCTGGAAGGGGGTAGATACTTCAAACAAAAGCAGAGTGTGTATGTCCTTCGTCAGTTCATTTCTATAGGCATAAATCATGACATCAGAGAGGCCAGAAAGCAGTCAGAAGAAAAGGCCCATTCCATGCTGGACCGTGTGGAAAGATTACTCAACATCGAGATCAATGAAGGTGATTATAAAACAGCAAGACTCGAAAGGATTCTTACAAAGCTTGATGCCGGTGATATCTCAAAAGACGAGCTGGATGGGATGCACGAGACGATCTGCCGGGAAGACTGTCCAGACTGGGAGGATCTGGAAGGGAACTCTTCGGAAATGGATATCAAACGCATGACAGTTCGTGATCGTCTCAACTATATAATCGAAGAATCGGATCAGCGAGCCAGAGAACAACAAGCAAGTCGTCTTATCGTTCTGGAGAACGAGCTGGATATCGACCCTCATGAAAACCCTCATACTATAGAGAGAGGCAAAAGTTTCACAGCTAAACTGGCCAGTGATCTGGAGGTAGAGTTTGAAGACGATGCCAGCCTGTCTGTCCGGCAATATGCTCTAAGCAACAGAATTGAGGAATTATGGAATAGAGTAGAGGAACTCTATGAAGATGAGAGTGCCAGGAGAATCTGTAACAATAAAATTGCTCATCAACTCAACATTAAAGATTATGAAGATGATGCCAGGATCGACGACCAGGACTGTCTTATTGCAGCAAAACTCCAACAGCTGGATGATGAAATTCTCAAAGCGGGTCAGCCTGACGTTAATGAGCGTATTGCAGCCATTGATGATGAGCTTGAGAGGCAGATCGCTCGCCTGGGACCAAAACCACGACACGTACTTGACCGTGAAGCAGCCACAGCCAGGTTCTTAATAGCAAGAGCTGAAAGTGAGCTGGCAGGTTTTCATCGCCGGCTGAACAGGCTTCGTAGCAGTGAAGATTACACAAATGCCCATGGTCGGGACGAATCCCATGAAGTCGAGGGTGAACTGCTCTTAACCAGGAAAAAATACACTCAAGCCACGGGTGGGGGTGATGGTACTGACGGCAAGATCCGGCATCTGGTTCAGGAACAGGCCTATCTGGAAGATGAAATTGAAATCAAGAAAGCAGACATTGAGAGACTGAAGGAAGTCCTGAAGGCGGCTGAGCGGGCCGTCAAACATGACGGGGGTCCCTTCCAGTATTCGCCGCAACAGGCAAAAGTTCGGACCGATATGGACGCCTTCGTAAAGCAAAACTCTCTCAGAAAACAAGCTCTGGAAACGGCGATGGGTCTGGCAGAATTAGCAGCAGAAAACGGTAAGACAATATCCTACCTTCCGATTTTCGATTTTGACGATGAATTTGCACCGAATCACTTGCAGGCAATGGTCGGAGACAAACTGACGCTTAAACAGGCCAGTCGGATTGTGGAAGTTTTCAAGAGCCTGAAGACGACCTTCCCGGAATCCTCTGTAGAGCCTGTCGAAGCTCTGCTCGGAAATGATCTGAAAGAAATCTTCAGGCTTGTGCGCAAGGCCAGGCATGGGATGAAAAAAGGGGCTCGACAATACGACGACGAAATTCGCAGCATGAGCAAAACAGCCGTTCACTTCATTCAGCATCAATCAGAGGACCTGAAAAGCTTCCCGGAATACTTCGCTACCCATTCTGCCATTGGTAACAAGATCATAAGTCTGCTGCGTGAAGGCCTGATCAGCAAGGTTGAACTTGAGAACTACATAAAGGCTGTCAGAGGTGCTGAAGGTTATCAGACAGTGGATGAATTTGAGCACTTTCTTGGCTACGAACACGGCGTCAGGTTGCCCGAGTTCAGGAAGGTTGTCCAGACGCTGTCCGATAAGGGGGCTGATGAATTCATGCAGAGTGTCTTTACTCCTGTGCCCGTAACCGCTTCTGGCCCGGCAGCTATGAAAGAGTCGGTTGCCGGCATGAAAGAATACGCAGCAGCGGTCATCGCCAACTATTTTCTTGACGATATTGCCTTTGACAATGGCCGCAGGACGGCAGCCTTTCTGACCAATATTCAGGATACCCTGACACCTTATGCCAATGCTGCCGGACTCTCTGAATCAGAACTGATCAAGGCTATCCATGGCACCTTGATGCAGGCTCATGCCGCAGCGGTTGAGCAGCAGCTCAATGACTACTGGGGCAAACCTTCAGCCTTTCTGGTACAGGCTGTCACCTGGTACTTCTCCAGCTACAAACCTCTGCTGGTAACCCACACCACACTGCAGGCTGCCGAGCAGTCTCTCTTGAACATGTCCTTCCTTTATCTTCTGGATCTGACCAACCGGGGTGATTACCTGCACCGGATGCTCATACCTTTCCAGCACTGGCTGGAAGGCTTCGGTGTTGATCCTGACCGAACCGGGCAATATGCCTACCACAGCGGAATTGAAAAAGTGTCTGAAGTGGGCGGACTGGCCATGCCATTGGGCAAGGCCGCTTCTTCAGTCATTCTGCTGAGAACCGGCGCCATGCTCTTTGCAAGACAACACAACGCCAACCCTCAAATGTATCGCAGCATTTCCCGTCTGTTGCCCGAACTAGTGAAATCCATGGTTTCCGGACAAGGGGTTCAGGTACCGCTGCTGCACCGGGCGACGCCACAAAAATTGAAAACGCTGACCTCGGCCACAGCCAGTCTGATGCTAGGTCCGGTAGCCACGGTCGGAGCATACGCCTACGGTCTTATATCCGGATTCACTTATGCCCAAACCTTCGGATTCGCGCTGGCGTCGAGTCTCGCTTTCGACTTCTTTATGAACGACAACAAGATGCTCACTCAATGGCTGGGCGGACCTCTGGGTCGCAGTCTTGACAAGATTAATCGCTGGACAGGTGTCGGGGAAACGACAGATAACTATGTGAAACGTACAACGATTGCCAGACCCCAACGCTTCGATGAAACCGATGCAGCCTATGCAAGCCATGTTAAAGCAAACAACACCCTGTATGGCTGGACGCGACACGAAAATTACCTGCAGTTCCGCGAACGCCGGGATCGCACCATGAAACTGTTTGAGAATGGCTGGGAGAAATACTTCAGGGAAAATTTGCCTGGATGGTCGTTCTCCCATGCAGAAAGTATTCCTTACTTCTACACTCTTGGAGCCTTTTACAGATGGCAAAAGGGCGATGATCAGAAAGTTCACGGTCATGACAAGAGCAATGCCCCTCAATCGGGATCTCTATCTGCAACCATGACCCACTGACAGCTATGAACCATTAAAAGCTGCTTCCTCGTCTGGCGTGGCCATCACTTTTCAGGGTATTAAAAGTACTCAGCTCCGAGGTAGTAGAATGACAAATGCTCGTCCCAATACATTAAGCCTTGCTGTAGTTGTTGCAATCAGCTCCTCCATCATTGCTACACAGACTCTGGCGGATCGCAGGCTGCAGACAAAGTCTTTCGATATTCAGGGCAATGAGCATGTGGAGTTTACCCATGGTGAGGTCATGGTTCAGCCAACTTTAGGTGATGACCTGCAGCCAGTACCGAAATCTTTTACCACCACCTACCCTGACCGGACTGAAATCAGGGCCGAGCATGAGGTTCCTTCGAAAGGCTTTACAGACATTCTTTCTGGCATCGAGGGTGGCGTCTCCAGTGTTGATCTGTTTGAAACCGACGACAGTGACATTGCCCGGAAGTACACCAAAATCCTGAAAGTCGGTAATGAAGGGATCTTCAGGTTCACCCATAACCTTGCAGAAAAAAAACTGGTCATTGAAGTCAGAGACGGAATGACCGATCTGGACTCCATTGAGGCTATTCGAAATCAATCTGGTGACATCCAGCCATTAGATCCGTTAACAAAGATCGCCAGTCCCGAACAACTGGCAGGATTGCTAAAGGGTGCCAATGAAAGAGCAGGAAACCTTGGTGAAGTTGATAACTATGTTGCTCTGGCCACCGTTGCAGTAGACGAAGTTGAAGTGAATGGGCGCACCTTCATGCGTCTTGTCGCTGCCGGTGTTGAGCCTCCTGAGTTGCAGCGCCTTGGTCAATCGCTCTTTATCAATGATGAAGCGCTTCTGGCAGCAGCCACCTCTGCCTATACCCAGGTTCATATTCTCAAAGACGATTTACAGCAGGAAGCTCTGAATCATCTGTTGTCTTACCATAAACCCGTCGGCTATGTTGTTCACGTCGAAGATGAGACACAGGTTTATCCTGTGCCTGCGGGTTATCCAAAGCTGGAAGTGGATCAGGTTTCGGGGGAGATTATTGTTTTCCGTGGTCAGAAACAGAATCCCACCGATATCGCCTTTGTGGAAAGCCACTATGATCTCTGGAATAAATTTGAAGACCAGAGTACACAGATTAAAAAAGACAAGGTTAAAAGCTATCAGTACGTTATCAGAAGCAGGCAAATGATGCTGCTGGAGGAGTTGACTGCACAAAATGATGCTGAGCTGAACCAAGATACACTGTCGAAGCTTAGATACTATGAATCTCTTCAGCAGGCATTAACCAGTGCCACTCCAGATGAAACCGATGAATTTGAGTTCACAACGGGTTATATCAGAGACGCTTCGTCAGTCATCACGCCAACCTGGATGCAGTTTCAACTGATAAAAAACTTCAACTTCAAACCTGTACTTAAAAATCTTCTGATCCACCATAATTTTGTTCAGAATATTGAGAATTTTTTACTCCACAATGCGATGAAGGCTTTTGCTGTTGGCAAAGACACAGAGTTTGCCTCCAAAGTCATGGCCGACATTGCCGAACAGATGCTTGAGATGGTAAGCACGCTGGAAAAGCTGAAAGCAAGAGAGGCCGAACTCGTCGAGACAGTGAAAACATCAGATCCCGGTGCCGATACCACAAAAGCACGCTACGCTCACGCGCCAGCAATACTTGGTATTGCTAAATGGGATGATACCCGGTCACTGGAAGAACAAGCCATAATCCTCAGAGAAAAAACTCATGAATTGCAACAATCCGTGACCGCAACAGGACTGTCTCGGGAAAAGGCTATAAAAGAAACACTGGCAACAATTGAAGGCCGGCTCGGGATTACTTCATACAATGAAATCAGTCTGGGTGGCCGCTATGAGTTGATTATGCAGCATCTCGGTCAACAGGCAGACCAGACCGATGAGGTCTTATGGGAAAAACTGGCTATCGTTGAAGGTCAGCTCGGTCTGGTTGCAAATAAAGAAGATACTCCGGAACACCGTCAAAAGACCATCCGGAAACACCTTTGGACGATGTTTGCCGGGGTCATTCTGCAAGAAAGATTTCAGCGTCAACATCAACAAAACCTCGAAGCACAGAAAAACTCCATTCTGAACTTTCAGCACCTCATCAATCAAATGCCAATGATTGACAAACAGGTTCGTGATGCCGTCGCAAAAGAAAGAGCCGCTTTCAATACCAGGCTCGCAGCAGAGCTGGTTATTGATGGCTGGGACGATACCCGGCCACTGGAAAAACAAGCCAGAATTATCAGAGAGAAGATTCTTGAAATGGACAAACCGGTTGCTGCAGAAGATGACTCAACAGTTGCCACAACAGGACAGTCACGGGAAAAAGCTATAAAAGCAAAACTGGCCGCCCTTGAAAGCATATTCGGTATTACTCTGAACAATGGCAAGGATCTGGATGCTTTCTATCAGCACACTCAGCGACACCTGCAAAAAAAAGCAGAACCGAACAATGTAGTCATCCAGAATTTTCTGACTGACATTGAAAGTAAGCTCGGTCTGGTCTCAGATAACGCAAAGGACCCGGAAGTCCGTCGTCAGGCCATACAGCAACACCTGATTCAACAGCAAACCGAGATTGATAAACAACTTCTTCAGCAACAGAGCACCAGAACAGATGCTGACCTTCAACAAGAACACCTGCTCCAAAAACTGAAGACAATGAGTGAACAGAATGAACGCCTGCAACAACAACTTAGAACAATCACTGCTCAACATGAACTCCTGCTTCAGAGAGTTCAGACAACGATTAATCAACAGGATACAGAGGACTCTTACAACAGGGCCAAAAAAGAGCTTCTGGCAACAATGCTCGATATTGAGCTGAGTGATGACACCTCACCAGAAATCCTCAGCGACCTGGAATTTGAATTACATATCAAGCTCCTCAAGCTTGCAGAGCTGGAAAAAGAAATCCATCACATCAAAACATCAGGCCACTCCGGCGCCGAGCCTGAAGTCATTGAGAAACTGACTGCCGTAGAAAAAGCCCTGAAGATGGATGAACTCAGTAGCGAGGAAGATCTGTATTACCGTCGTAACGCCATTTCTGAGGAGATTCAGGCATACATCACAAACGCGAGACAGGAGGCAGAGAGAGAAGCCCTGAAAATACTGGAAACGGTAGAAAAAATATTCAAAATCGAGGTCAACAAAGATCTTCACAAAGCAACAAGGTATGGGAATGTTTATGCAAAACTGAAGGACGGAGATTTCTCAGAATCCATGCTGGATGAGATGGAAAATACCCTCTGGAAAGAAAACGTCTCGCCTGCAGGCAAAAAAAGTGCAACCAGAATCTTGAAACTTATGGAGCGTCTTGCCATTCATATCCACACCCCGGATTTGGATGCCCGTATCTCAGGCCAACAGAGGAAGATGCTTGAAGCTGTAGAGCAGGAGCTGAACATCTACACGAGTGAAAACCCTTCTGCCAGAGAAAGACTCAAGAATTATATTTCCGCAAGAGCCAGGGATCTAAAAGTTGAATTTGAAAAAGGTGTCAGCCTCAATGACCAGAAGAATGCACTAAGAGACAAAATTCAGGCATTAAGAGTAAATGTAGGCGACTTCCTTGACAGTGAAGATTTCACAGTGGCTACAAACAATGAAATGGCTCATCAACTTAATATTGGTGAATATAAGGTTACTGTTTCTTTGGATGAGCAGAAAAACCTGATTAAAGAAAAACTCCGGGAGATAGATGAAGGATTCTGCATAGCAGGTCGGCCTACCATTTATGAGCGTATCACAGTCATTGAGAGTGAGCTTGACAGGCAAATGGCCCGGCTGGGGCCTAAACCCCGATATGTTCTTGATCGCGAGCTAGCCAGGGCCAGGCAAACAATACAAAAAACTGAAAGTGAACTGGCAGCCGCTCGTCGCAGGCTGATGACTCTTCGTGGTAAACGGATATTTTTTGCGGGACACACTGCTGACATCCAGGATCTCTCGGATGAAGAGAACATGACTCTCAATCAGGCAATGAAACAAGTTCAGATCGAGTTGGATCTGGCTGCTGGTGACAAACAGACCACCGAGGAGCAATTAAAGGACTTCAGGCATTTCCTGAGGGGATGCAGTAGAGAACGACGGGATGAAATCTTTAATGAGCTGAAGGCCAAAACAGGTCTGGTCATCCAGATAAAGGATGACTTCGGTTCAGTGGCAGATGCTGATGACTTTATTGGCATTGCAGCCTCTGTAGATTCTCTTGGTCAGGACGAAGACAATGAAGTATTGGGTGAACTGCTTTTAACCAGGAAAAAGTACCTTCAAATCGACAAATACGTGAATCAGGAACTCATAAAAAGCACTGAATTGGGGAATGCACTGATTAGAGAGTGGAGTGCAAAAGAGAAGCTGGATCGTAAAGAAAAGGAGATGATTGATGCTGGCGACATCGATCAGACAGCTAAAACCCTGTATATGAACGAAATGGACAGGCTGGGCTTAATATTGAAGCAGGCAAATGATGCTGTATCAAAAGCACAAAAAGCTCTGGTGGATCATCAAGCGGCGCTTGACGCCGCTGAAGAGGCTGCGGGTCTCAAACCAGACGCCACTGACACCTTTGAACAGCGGATTTGCGCCCTGAGAATAAAAAAGATAGAACTGGGCGGGCATGATGGTAGTGGCGGCAAGATCAATCAACTGATCCAGGAATGGGCTGACCTGAGAAGTGAGATTGAAGCCAGGAAAACAGACATTGGGAGAATGAAGAAAGTCCTGAGGGCAGCAGAAGAAGCCGTCGAAAATAATGGCGGTCCCTTCCAGCTAACGCCGAGACAGGCAAAAGTTCTGACCGATATGGACACCTTCATACGGCAGCACCCTCTGAGGCAACAGGCTCTGGATGCCGCAGTGGGCCTGGCAGAATCGGCAGTCAAAAACGGTAAACCAATACCCTGCCTTGCGACTTTCGATTTTAACGATGAATTTGCAACGATTCGCCTGCAGGCGGTCGGAGACGATCTGACGTTTTATCAGGCCAGTCAGATGGTGGAAGTCTTCAAAAGCCTGAAGACGAACATCCCGCCCTCCCCTGTCGAGTCCGCAGAAGATCAGCCTCAGAATGTCATTGAACAAGTCCAGGCTCTGGCAGGCAGGGCCCGGAATGAGATGGCAACCGGGGCTCAACAATACGACGATGGAATACACAGCATGGGCAAAAAAGCCATTTACTTCGTCGAACATGAATCAGAGGATCTGAAAGGCTTCTCGGAATACTTTGCCAGCCATTCTGCCAGTGGCAACAAGATCATGGCCCTGCTGCGGGAAGGACTGATCAGCAAAATCGAGCTTGAGAACTACATGAAGGCCGTCAGAGGTGTCGACGGTTATCAGACAGTGGATGAATTTGGACACTTCCTTGGCTACAAACACGGCGTCCATATACTCAACTTCAAGGAGGTTGTCCGGATGTTGTCCGACAAGGCTGTTGAGGAATTCATGCAAAGTGCCTTTGACCCTGTAGCTGTCACAGCCACTGGCCCGACGGGTATGAAAGAATCTGTTGTCGGCATGAAAGAGTATGCAGCTGCGGTCATCGCCAACTACGTTCTTGATGATATTGCCTTTGACAATGGCCGCAGGACGGCAGCCTTCCTGAGCAATGTTCGGGATACCCTGACACCTTATGCCCAGGCTGCCGGAATATCTGAATCAGACCTGATCGAAACTGTTCATGGCACATTAATGCAGGCCCATGCCTCAGCGGTTGAACGACAGCTACCGGATTACTGGGTCAAGCCTTCGGCCTTTCTGGTACAGGCTGTCACCTGGTACTTCTCCAGCTACAAACCCCTGCTGGCTACCCAAACCACCTGGCAGGCTGCTGAGCTATCCCTCTCGAACATGTCGTTCCTCTATCTTCTGGACCTGACCAACAGAGGTGATTACCTGCATCGGATGCTGACACCTTTCCAGCATTGGCTGGAATCTTATGGTGTTGATCCTGATCGAACCGGGCAATATGCCTATCACCATGAAATTGAACAAATCTCTGAGGTGGGCGGGCTGGTCATGCCATTGGGTAAAGCCGCTTCCTCCGTCATTATGCTGAAAACCGGCTCTATGCTGTTTGCCCGACAGTACAACGCCAACCCGCAGATGTATCGCAGCATTTCCCGTCTGGTGCCGGAGATACTGAAATCCATGGGTTCCGGACAGGGAGTTCAGATACCGCTGCTGCACAGGGTGACACCACAAAAAGTGAAAACACTGGCCTCGGCCACAGCCGGTCTCGTATTGGGTCCGATAGCCACTGTCGGAACATACGCCCATGGCCTTTTATCAGGATTCACCTATGCCCAAACCTTCGGGTTCGCGCTGGCGTCGAGCCTCACTTTCGACTTCTTTATGAACGACAACAAGATGCTCACTCAATGGCTGGCTGGACCGCTGGGCCGCAGTCTTGACAGGATTAATCGCTGGACAGGCGTGGGGGAAACGTCAGCTGAATATGTAAAGCGTACGGCTATTGCCAAGCCTCAACGCTTCAGTGAAACCGATACAGACTATGCAAAACGTGTTAAAGCAAACAACACTATGTATGGCTGGACACGACACGAAAATTACCTGCAGTTCCGCGAACGCCGGGATCGCACTATGAAACTGTATGAGAATGGCTGGGAGAAATACTTCAGGGAGAATGTGCCCAAATGGTCGTTCTCCCATGCAGAAAGTATTCCTTACTTCTACACTCTTGGAGCCTTCTACGAGTAGCAACGGGGCAATAAGAAAGTGCCGGTGAATTAATCACGCAACAAGCAACTACCATAAGAACCACACCGGTGACAAAACATCGGTGATGGTGCCGTCTGTGAGTTCTCCTTCTCAGCCCACAGACATTTCTCCGTTAAAGTAAAAAAGCCTTGAAGCCACTCGAATAAGTGATTACAGCCATAAGCGATTGGAAGTTGCCATCCCGTTTGGCGTAACAATCACTTTTTACAGTAATAAAAATACTCAGCTTCGAGGTAGTTGAATGAGAAATATCCGCCCCAATGCATTAAGCCTTGCCGTGGCCGTTGCCATCAGCTCTTCCATCATTGCTACAGACGCACTGGCCAATCGCAGGCTGCAGACAAAATCTGTTGATATTTCGGGCAATGAACAAGTGGAGTTTACCCAGAGCGAGGTCATCGTTAAGCCAACGTTGGATGATGACTCGCAGCCAATACCCAAATCCTTCACCACCACCTACCCTGATCAGACTGAAGTCAGATCGGGCTATGACATTCCTTCTGAAGGCTTCACAGACGTTCTTTCTGGCATCGAGGGTGGCGTTTCCAGTGTTGATCAGTTTGAGACAGACGAGAATAACGTTGCTCAGAAGTACACCAAAGTGCTGAAGGTGGGTAATGAGGGGATCTTCAGGTTCACCCATAACCTTGCAGAAGAGAAACTGCTTATCGAAGTCAGAGACAGTATGACCCATCAGGATTTAATTCGGGCTGTTCGCGCTCAATCAGGGGTCGCCTGGACATTGGAACCCTCTACTGAAATGGCCAGCCCCGATCATCTGGTGAGGGTACTGAAAGGTGCGCACGAAAGAGCAGGAAACCTGGGCGAAGCCGATAACTATGTTGCCCTTGCCACCCTTGAAGTAGACGAGGTTGAGGTGGACGGGCGCACCTTCATGCGCCTTGTCGCTGCGGGTGATCAGCCCCCTGAGCTGCAACGTCTGGGTCAGTCACTTTTTGTCAATGATGAGGTGCTTTTGGCAGCAGCCACCTCTGCCTATACCCAGGTGCATGTTCTTGGGAAAGAGATACAACAGGATGCCCTGGAAAATCTGCTGTCATACCATAAACCCGTCGGCTATGTTGTGCATGTCGAGGATGAGACTCGGGCTTATCCTGTCCCTGCTGGTTATCCAAAACTGGAAGTAACTGAGACTCCGGGGGAGATTATTGTCTTCCATGGTCAGAAACAGAACCCCACCGATATCGCCCTTGTGCAAAATCTCTATCGCTTTACCGATTATTTTAACAAGGACACTGCACAGGTTAAAAAAGACAAAGTCAAAAGCTACCGGTACATCATTCGAAGCAGGCAGATGACAACACTGGAGGATTTGGCCGCAAAGCACCATGCCGGACTCAACTTCGTTGAAGAAGTCGATGATGAGGTGGAGGAGCTTGCAGACTTTGAAGGGCTTCAGCAGGCATTGGCCAGTGCTACTTCAGATGGAGCAGATGAAGTTGAATTCACTTCACAACACGTCAAATTCACTTCGCCGTTGATCACGCCAACCTGGGTGCATATTCAACTGTTAAGACACTTCGGCTTCAAACCTGTACTTAGAAATTTTCTGGCTAACGGGCTATTTGTTCAGAATATTCATAATGATTTAATCTTTCTCGCCAGTTCGCATGATTTTTCTGATGATTCTCCTGACCTGGGCGAAGGCTTTACTGCCAGAGTCATTGGTGACTTTGTCGGGCAACTGCTTGAGATGGAAAGCGCGTTGAAGAAGCTCAGGACAATAGAGGCCTTGCTGGCAAAACAAAGTGAATTAACCGATCGCTTTTTGGCATCAGCCGCTCAAGGTATCGGGCAAAACTTGAGAATGGAGGAGTTAAATCAGCAACTTGTGGATGAGCTTGCGAAGATTCATGGCAGGGTAGATGCTCTGACAAACCGGATAGTGACGCTGCAACGGGAAGCCAATCAAATTCCATTGCTAAAAAAACAAGTTCATGATGCCAGAACAGATGCCACAAAATCTCGCAACGCTCAAACAGCAGCAGAGCTTGGTATTGAGGACTGGGATGATACCCAACCACTGGAAGAGCAAGCCAGGCTGATCAGCAGAAAAATTAATGAAATCTTCAGATTGGTAGCCGCAACAGCACAGTCACAAAAACAGGCTCTGGAGGAACATCTGGCGGCAATTGGCGCCAAGCTGATTATTGTTCCACTTAATGAAGACGACCTGGAGCCTCATCAGCAAGCCTTCCGGCAACAAATCACCAGCTCAGAGGCTAAAAAAGTAGCAGAAATAAAAAAACGCTTTACGACTATTGCCGCATATTTAAACATCAGGGATTTTGATAGCCATACAGATATTGACGATCAGCAAGAACATCTGATTCAAACACTTATGAAAATGGGTGAGCAGCTCAATATGGAGGATTATTACACCGGGCTCAGACAAATTTCTCTGGCAGCAGTTCTGGGTATTGATCTGAATGAAGACAGAAGTCTGGAAGACCGCACCAACCTGGAGTTAATGGTACATGACAAGCTCTTCGAGCTTTCAAAGCTGGAAGACGAACTGGAAGACATCAGAACACCGGGCCACCCCAAAGTCATGCCTGAAGTATCCAGGACCCTTCTTGCCGTGGAAAGCGTTTTTGAGAAAGAAAACCTCCGTGAAGAGAACGATGTGTATTACCATCGTCAGGTCATTTCTGAAGCTATCCGGATATACATCAGAGAAGCCCGACAGCGGTCAGAGGAAGAGGCCCTGACCGTACTGAAATCTATGGAAGGGTTACTCAGCATCCACATCAATGAAGGTGATGACAAAGCAGCACGACTGGCAAGGGTTCTCTCGAGGCTTGATGGCGGTGATATCTCAAATCACGAGCTGGGTCAGATGGACAAGATCCTCGGGTGGGAAGATAAAGGGCCAGATCTGATGGGAGATCTGGAGAAAGATCTGGAGCGGGGTCTGGTGCGGATGGATGTGGTACTCCACAGTATTCGTGATGGCCTTACCTTCAAAGTCGAAGAATCGGATCTGCAGGCCAGAGAACGACAGGCAGATTACCTTATCGCTCTGGAGGACAAGCTGGATATTGACCCTCATGAAAACCCTGCTGCTCAGGAAAGAGAAAAAACTTTCATAGCTAAACTGGCCAATGAACTGCGTATAGGGTTTGAAGACGATGCCGACCTGTCTGACCAGAAGGATACCCTGAGAGAAAGACTTCAGGAATTAATGAAAGAAGTAGAGAAAACTTATAACAATAAAGGTGTTAAAAGGGTCAGTAACAATAAAATTGCTGATCAACTCAACATTAATGGCTACAGAAATGATGCCAGCATAAACGAACAAAAGAGCCTGATTAGAGAAAAGCTTCAACAGCTGAATGAAGAAGTTTTCAAAGTGGGTCAGCCTGACATCAATGAGCGTATTGCAGCCATTGAGAATGCTCTTGACAGGCAAATGGCTCGCCTGGGACCCAAACCCCGATACGTTCTTGATCGTGAGTTAGCGACAGCCAGGCGGGCAGTCGAAGAAGCTGGAAGTGAGCTGGAGGCTGCTAATCACAATCTGGATGCTATTCGTCGCAAACAGTTGGTACCTTTGGGTAGCCATACTGACTTCAAAGATACTTCAGAAAAAGACGATACGACGTTCAATCGGGCAATGAAACATTATCAGACCGAACTGGGTCTGTCTGCAGGTGAGGAGCAAACTAATAGAGAGCGAGCAGAAGACATTATAAATTTCCTGCTGGAATTCAGTGTCGAAATACGAGATCAAATCGTTGCGGAACTGAGAACCAAAACAAATCTGGACGTCCGGATATCTGGCGACCCCGCTTCGCTGGAAGCAGCTCATTACACTATTGCTATTAAAGACCATTCAGATACTTATGCCCGGGACGCAACTGATGAAGTCGATGCAGGATTGGGCAACAAGATCCAACAACTGATTCAGGAACAGGCCCGCCCGAAAGCTGGAATTGAAGCCTCCGGAGCAGATATTGAGAGACTGAAAAAAGTCCTGGAGGCTGCCGAAGAAGCTGTCAAAAATGATGCTGGTCCCTTCCAGTACACACCGAAACAGGCAAAGGTTCTGGACGCTATACACACATTCACTCAGCAGCACCTTCTGAAAAAACAAGCTCTGGGAGTCGCGATGAGTCTGGCAGAATCTGCAGTAGAAAGCGGTAAGACAATACCCTGCCTCAAGACTTTCGATTTTAATGATGAATTTGCACCAATTCGCTTACAGGCAATGGCCGGAGACGAACTGACGTTTACACAGGCCAGTCGGATTGTGGAAGTTTTCAAGAGTCTGAAGACGATCTTCCGGGATTATCCCTTCAAGCCTGCGGAGTATCATTTTCGGAATGCCATTGAAGAAGCTCAGATTCTGGTGCGAAGAGCCAGGAATGAAATAAAAACCGCGTCTCAACAATACGACAACGAAATTCGTGACATAGGCTCAACGGGCATTCACTTTATCGAGCATGTTCCCGGGGACCTGAAAAGCTTCCCGGAATACTTCGCTGCCCGTTCTGCCAGTGCTAACAAGATCATGGCTTTGCTGAGTGAAGGGCTGATCAGCAAGGTTGAACTTGAAAACTACATGAAGGCCGTCAGAGGTGTCGACGGTTATCAGACAGTGGCTGAATTTGAACACGTCCTTGGTTATAAACACGGCGTCAGGGTGCCTGAGTTCAGGAAGGTTGTCCAGATGCTGTCCGATGAGAGTACCGAGGCTTTCATGCAGAGTGTCTTTGCTCCAGTGACTCTAACGGCAACGGGTCCGGCGGCTATGAAAGAGTCGGTTGTCGGCATGAAGGAGTATGCAGCCGCAGTCATCGCCAATTACGTGCTTGATGATATTGCCTTTGATAATGGCCACAGGACAGCGGCTTTCCTGGACAATGTTCAGGATACCCTGACACCTTATGCCAATGCTGTCGGCCTGTCTGAATCAGACCTGATCAAGGCTATCCATGACACCTTGATGCAGGCTCATGCCACAGCGGTTGAGTGGCAGCTGAAGGAATACTGGGTCAAACCTTCAGCCTTCCTGGTACAGGCTGTCACCTGGTACTTCTCCAGCTACAAACCGCTACTGGCGACTCATACCGTCTCACAGGCTAAGGCACTGTCCCTCTCAAACATGGCGTTCCTCTATCTGCTGGACCTGACCAACAGAGGGGATTATCCGCACAGAATGCTCACACCTTTCCAGCACTGGCTGGAACGCTACCGTATTGATCTTGACCGAACCGGACAATATGCCTACCACAGTGGCATTGAACAAATCTCTGAACTGGGCGGACTGGCCATGCCATTGGGTAAAGCCGCGTCCTCAGTCATTCTGTTGAAAACCGGCTCTGCGCTCTTTGCCAGACAGCACAACGCCAACCCCCACAAGTATCGCAGCATTGTCCGTCTGGTGCCCGAAATGATGAAGTCCATGGGTTCCGGACAAGGGGTTCAGGTACCGCTGCTGCACAGAATGACACCACAAAAAGTAAAAACTCTGGCTTCTGCCACTGTCGGACTTGTGCTGGGTCCGGTAGCCACTTTCGGAGCATACGCTAATAGCCTTATATCCGGATTCACTTATGCACAAACCTTCGGATTCGCACTGGCGTCAAGTCTCACTTTCGACTTTTTTATGAACGACAACAAGATGCTCACTCAATGGCTGGGTGGACCTCTGGGCCGAAGTCTTGACAAGATTAATCGCTGGACAGGCGCGGGGGAAACGGACGATGAGTATTTGCAACCTGACGCTATTGCTTCACCTCAGGGCTTCAGTGAGACCGATGAAGAATATGCAAGCCGTGTTAAAGCAAACAACACCCTGTATGGCTGGACTCGACACGAAAATTATCTGCAGTTCCGTGAACGCCGTGATCGCACCATGATGCTATTCGAGAATGGCTGGGAGAAATACTTCAGGGAAAATGTACCTAAATGGTCGTTCTCCCACGCAGAAAGTATTCCTTACTCTTACACCCTGGGTGCCTTCATGAGCAACTGACAGCCATGAGCGATTAGAAACCGTTTCTCCACTTGAGGTAAAAATCACTTTTCACGGTAAACAGTACTCAGCTCTGAGGTAGTAGAATGACAAAAGCTCACCCCAATACGTTAAGCCTTGCTCTGACTTTTGCAATCAGTTCTTCCATCATTGCTCCACAGGCACTGGCCGATCGCAAGCTGCAGACAAAGTCCGTCGATATTATAAATAATGGACATGTGAAGTTTACCCACAGTGAGGTCATGGTTCGGCCAACCCTGGATCAGGACCAGCAGCCAATACCCAAATCCTATACAACCACCTATCGTGACAAGACTGATTACAGGGCAATCTATGCCTTTCCTTCTAAAGGCTTCACAGAAGTTCTTGCTGATGTTGATGGCTGCGTTTCCAGTGTTGATCTGTTTGAAACAGGCGAAAATGGCGTTGCTCAAAAATACACCAAAGTCCTGAAAGTGGGTAATGAGGCAGCCTTCAGGTTCACCCATAATCTTAAAGAAAAGAATCTGGTCATTGAAGTCAGAAGTGGAATGACCGATCAGTATTCAGTTGAGGCTGTTCGTTACCAATTAGTTAACAGCGAATTAGAACCGTTAACGAAAATCGCCAGCCCCGGACAACTGGCTAATTTGCTTAAAGCTGTCAATTATGTGGCAGGAAACCTCGGCGCAAATCATCACTATGTTCCCCTTGCCACCCTTCAAGTAGAAGAAGTTGAAGTGAATGGGCGTACTTTCATGCGTCTTCTCGCTGCTGGCGATCAGCCTCCTGACCGACAACGTCTGGGACAATCACTCTTTGTCAATGATGATGTTCTCCTGGCAGCAGCCGCATCTGCCTATATCCAGGTTCACGTGCTGGAAGAGGACTTACAACAAAAGGCCCTTAATGAACTTCTGGCACACAGCAAACCCGTCGGCTACGTTGTCAACGTCGAGGATGACACACAGGTTTATCCTGTGCCTGCGGGTTATCCAAAGCTGGAAGTGACAGAAGCTACGGGGGAGGTGATTGTTTTTCATGGTCAGAGGCTGAACCCCCATGATATCGCTTTTGTAGAAAACCTCTATGACCTCTGGAAAAAAGCTGAAGTTAATCCCCCCTCCCCCGGAGTGGTAACAAAGGTTAAAAAATATAAGGTCAAAAGCTACCAGTACGTCATTCGAAGCATGCAGATGACAGTGCTGGAGAGGTTTGTTGCGAGACATGGTGCTACCGCTAACAAAGAGCAACCGAAGACACTTGCAGACGAAGATCAACGGATGATACATGCACTTACATACTATGAATCTCTCCAGCAGGCATTAGCCAGTGCTACTCCCTATGGCATTTATGGAAACGATGAATTTGAGCTTACACTGGAACACATCAGAGTGGTTTTGACAGCCATCACACCGACCTGGCTGCAGATTCAACTCACAAAACATTTCAGCTTCAGACCCCAGCTGAGAGATCTCCTGACTAAACAGCGTTTTGTTCAGAGCATGCTGAACCTTATAACCGGTGTCTCCGAACCACTGACCGATATTTTTCGCGACGACCCGTTTGTTTCCAAAGTCCTGAGCGATATGGCCAGACAACTGATTGAGAGGGAACTCATGCTGGAAGATCATCTGGCAACAGAAGCCGAACTCGCCCGGGTTGTAAGCCTGCTAAGGCTGGTATCAGAAGAAGTCACTATCAGTGAAAGGGAGAAACAGAGAGCAATCTATCTCCATCGGCAACTTGAGAATAAGCTTTTACATTTTCATGCCGAGCAGGAAGAACTGGAAAACCTGCTTCGGAAACTTCAACACGAAGTCAGACGAATCCCGCACCTGGAACGACATGCCCGTGATGTCAGAGCAGAAGCCAACAAGGCTTACAAAGCTCAACTGGCAGAAAAACTTGGTATTGATAACTGGGATGATACCCGACCAGCAAAAGAACAAGCCAGACTCATCTCAATAAAACTGGATGAAATCAACCAGGTGATGGCCGCAACAGAACAGTTTGACGAAGAAGCAGCAAAAGTAAAACTGGCAGCGATGGAAGGCCCGCTCGATATCATTCCGATCAATGAAAACGATCTGAGTGCACGCTTTCAGTCCATTCAACATTGTATGCAACAAAATGCAGCAGCCACCAATGTCGAGGCCCGCCACAAGCTGGCTATCGTTGAAAGTCAGCTCGGTCTGGTGCGCTTCAGTGAAGCTAGACCGGAAGCTCGTCACCAGGCCATTCTGAAGCACCTTAATCAGCAGGGAACTCTATTCCGACAGCATCTTCAGAAGACCAGTACAGAGGCTGGAAAAAGAGCTGCAATGAAAGCCCATTATGCCGCCATTGCCGTACATTTAAATATTAAGGATTTTGATAGCAATGCAGATATTGCCGTTCAACAAAAACGCCTGGTTCGGAGAATTCAGTCACTGAACACTGAACTAGGGAAGATTAACAGACTGAATCTTCGGCAGGCAGACCTGCCTGACAGACTTGATAATCAGGACAATTCACCAGACGAACACCAGGAATATATCTTTCAGAGTATCCGGGCACTGCCTGCTCAAAGGGGCATAGAAGACATTGACGCCAAACTCATTGGAGATTATGTGACAGACTTTTATGACCCTATGGAAGAAGGCAGCACAATAGAACAACGCAACACACAGATAGAAGCAACACGTAACAGGTTATTCAGTCTCGCAGATTTGGAAACAGAACTGGAAGACATCAGAACACCAGGGCACCCCATAGCCATGCCTGAAGTGCTCAGGAAACTCACTGATCTGGAAAACGCCCTGGCGATGAATATTCAGGGTAGTGAGGACGATATGTATTATCGTCGTGACGCCATTGCCAGGGAAATTCGGTCATACATTGAACAAGTCAGACAGCAGGTAGAAGAAGAGGCGCTGGACGTACTGGAAACCCTGGAAGAAATACTCAAGATCGATGCCATTGACGATGATGACAACCAGGAAAGACTCGGCAGGATTCTTACCAGACTTGAGGACGAAGATATCACCGAAAAAATGCTGGATGACATAGACTCCCCTTACTGGAAAGGAGACATTTCACCTGCTTACGAACAAAGAGAAACAAGACCCGGGAGGCTTCAGAGATGTCTTAACTTTTTTTTCGAAGATGCGTATGAACGAGCCATAAGACAACAGACTTCTATGCTAAAAACTATAGAGGACAAGCTAAACATCGACATTAGCGAAAACTCTGCCGCTCAAAAAAGAGGTCAGGTTTTCACTGTCAAACTGGCCAAAGATCTGGATATAGCATTTGACATGGATGTCAACCTGTCTGACCGAAAGGATACCCTGAGAACCAAAATTCAGGAATTAATCGCAAAATCAAACGCACTTTACGACGATGAAGCCGCCAGAAGAGTCTGGAACAATGAAATAGCTTTTCGACTCAACATTGAGGACTATAAAGATGATGCCACCCTCGAAGACCAGAACAGTCTGATTGAAACAAAACTCCAGCGGCTGGACGAAGAAGTTGTCAATGTCGGCCTGCCTGACGTCAATGAGCGTATCGCCGCCATTGATCATGAACTTGACAGGCAAATGGCTCGTCTGGGAGCTAA
Organism: Endozoicomonas sp. ALD068; assembly: GCF_049310145.1. Lineage (NCBI taxonomy): Bacteria > Pseudomonadati > Pseudomonadota > Gammaproteobacteria > Oceanospirillales > Endozoicomonadaceae > Endozoicomonas > Endozoicomonas sp. ALD068. The sequence goes on along the minus strand of NZ_JBLYNU010000004.1, from coordinate 611,048 downwards.
GCCACGATTCGTTCTTGATCGTGATGCAGCCAGGGCCAGACGGGCACTGAAAGAGGCTGAAAGTGAGCTGACAAATGTTCATCGCAAACTGAACAGGCTGCGTGGCAAACGCGTGGTATTTGCAGGGAGCCGTGCTGAGCTGCAACCTATCCCTGATGAAGACAACACGATTGTCAATCAGGCAATGAAAAAACTTCAGACCGACCTGGGTCTGACTGCAAATGACGCACAAGTTCCCGAAGAGCGGATGGAGGACGTCAAACATTACCTGCGGGAATACAGCGAAGAAAAACGAGATGAAATCCTTGAGCAACTGAAAACCCTGACCAATGCCAATATCCTGACAGATGGAGACGACCTCAGTTTACTGGCAGAAGCTGATTACTCTGCTGTCGTTGCAGACAATAAACATACTGGTAGCCTGGACAATAACGATGAACTGTATGAAGCATTGGGTGAACTGCCTTTAACCCGGGACAAGTACGCTCAGATTTTGCAATTTCTTCGTATTCACGACAGAGAAAGCATGAAGGTGAGCAATGCACGGCTTGACGAGAGGAATACACAACAGAGGCTGGACCTTAAAAAGGAGGAGCTTAACACCGATGAGTCCGCTGAAACCCTCCATAAGAACGAAATAGCCCTGCTGAATTTAGCCCTGGAGCAGAAAAGTAAAGCGTTATCAAAAGCAGAAGAAGACCTGATAGATTTTCATAAAGCGTTTCTTGACCCTTTAGAAAAAGCAGTGGGTCTTAAACCAGACCCCACTGACACCAGTGAACACCGGGTTAATGCCCTGAGAAGCAAACTGGTACAGCTGGGCGGACATGACGGTAACGGCGGCAAGATCCGGCAACTGACTCAGGAACAGGTCCGTCTGGAAGATGAGATTGAAGCCAGGAAAGCAGACATTGAGAGAATAAAGGAAGTCCTGAAGGCGGCAGAGAAAACCGTCGAAAATGATGGTAGCCCCTTCCAGTACTCGCCAAAGCAGGCAAAAGTTCTGAATTCTATCCACAGATTTTCGCAGCAGCATCCTCTCAAAAAACAAGCTCTGGAAGCCGCCATTGGCCTGACAAAAGCAGCAAAAGAAAACGGTAAGGCAACACCATCTCTTGCGACTTTCGATTTTGACAATGAATATGCACCGATTCGCTTGCAGGCACTGACCGGAGACAAACTGACGTTTATGCAGGCCAGCCGGATTGTGGAAGTTTTCAGGAGCTTGAAGACGACCTTTCCGGAATCCTCTCCCGAGCCTGAAGAAGGTCAACCCCTGAATGCCTTCGAAGAAGTCCGGATTCTGACGCACCAGGCATTGTCTGAGATAGAAAATGGGGCACAAGAATACGACGACGAAATTCGCGGCTTGGGCTTGGCAGGTATTCACTATGTCGAGCGGGACCTGAAAGACTTTTCGGAATACTTATCTGTCCATTCTGCCAGTGGTAACAAAATCATAGCTTTGCTGCGTGAGGGTCTGATCAGCAAGATTGAACTTGAGAACCACATTAAGGCTGTCAGAGGTGTTGAAGGTTATCAGACAGTGAATGAATTTGAACACTTCCTTGGCTACAAACACGGCGTCAACCTGCCTCGCTTCAGAGCCATTGTCCAGGTGCTCTCCGATGAAGGGGTTGATGAATTCATGCAGAGTGCCTTTACTCCTGTGACCGTGACTGCTTCTGATCCGGCGGGTATAAAAGAGTCTGTTGCTGGCATGAAAGACTACGCTGCTGCGGTCATCGCCAACTATGTTCTCGACGATATTGCCTTTGAAAACGGCCACAAAATGGCAGCCTTCCTGAGCAAAGTTCAGGATACCCTGACACCTTATGCTCATGCTGTCGGCCTGGCTGAATCAGACCTGGTCAAAGCTATCGATAGCACCTTGATGCAGGCCCATGCCGCAGCAGTTGAGCACCAACTGAATGATTACTGGGTCAAACCTTCAGCTTTTCTGGTACAGGCTGTCACCTGGTACTTCTCCAGCTACACTCCCCTGCTGGCGACCCACACCACCTGGCAGGCTGTCGAGCTATCCCTCTCGAACGTTTCATTTCTCTATCTTCTGGATCTGACCAACAGGGGTGATTACCTGCACCGGATGCTCACACCTTTCCAGCACTGGCTGGAAGGCTATGGTATTGATCTTAACCGAACCAGCCAATACGCAAACCACATTGGCATTGAACGAGTCTCTGAAGTGGGCGGGCTGGCCATGCCATTGGGTAAAGCCGCTTCCTCAGTCATTCTGCTGAGAACCGGCTCCATGTTGTTTGCCAGACAGTACAACGCTAACCCGCATATGTACCACAGTATTCTCCGTCTGGTGCCCGAAATAGTGAAGTCCATGGCTTCCGGTCAAGGGGTTCAGGTAACACTGTTGCACCGGGTAACACCACAAAAAGTGAAAACGCTGACTTCTGCCACAGCTGCTCTCGCTCTGGGCCCGATTGCCACTGTTGGAGCATACGCCCAGGGTCTGGTATCCGGATTTAGCTATGCTCAAACCTTCGGCTTCGCTCTGGCGTCGAGTCTTACTTACGACTTCTTTATGAACGACAACAAGATGCTCACTCAATGGCTGGGTGGGCCTCTGGGCCGAACTCTTGACAAGATCAGTCGCTGGGCAGGCCTGGGTGAAACGGACGATGAATATGTGAAACGTGCGTCTGTTGCTACACCTCAACGCTTCAATGAAACCGACGCAGAGTATGCAGGCCGCGTTGAAGCAAGTGACATGATGCATGGCTGGACCCGGCACGAAAATTATCTGCAGTTCCGTGAACGCCGGGATCGCACCACGAAACTGTTTGAGAATGGCTGGGAAAAATACTTCAGGGAAAATGTGCCTAAATGGTCATTTTCCCACGCAGAAAGTATTCCATACTCCTACACTCTGAGTGCCTTCTGCGACTGGCGATGAGAAAGTTCATTTCCACCTGCAACCTCAGCAGACTACCTTAATTAAGTACTTAAAAGCTGATTCCTCTGTGTGTGTGACAATCACTTTTCACGTTAATAAAAGTACTCAGCTCTATGGTTGTAGAATGACAAATGCTCACCTCAATGCGTTAGGCCTTGCTGTAGCCGTTGTAATCAGCTCTTCGATCATTGCTGCAGACGCAGTGGCTGGTCGCAGACTGCAGACAAAATCTGTCGATATTTCGGACAATGGACATGTGGAGTTTACCCAGAGTGAGGTCATGGTTGGACCCACTTTAGGTCATAACCGGCAGCCAATACCCAAATCCTTCACAACCACCTACCCTGATCAGACTCAGGCCAGAGCGGGCTATGTCGTTCCCTCTGAAGGTTTCACGGACGTTTTTCCCGGTATTGATGGTGGCGTTTCCAGCGTTGATCTGTTTGCAACAGGTGAGAATAACGTTGCTCAGAAGTACACCAAAGTCCTGAAGGTCTCTGATGAGGAAGTCTTCAGGATCACCCATAGTCTTGCAGAAAAGAAACTGGTCATTGCAGTCAGAAAAGGAATGACCGATCAGGATTCAATTGCGGCGGTTCGTGCTCAACTGGGTGACAACCTGCAATTAGAACCCCTGACAAAAATCGCCAGTCCCGAACAACTGGCCGGAGTGCTCAGAGGTGCACATGAAAGAGCGGGAAACCTTGGCGAAGCTGATAACTATATTGACCTCGTCACTATTGAAGTAGGCGAAGTTGATGTGAGCGGGCGTTCCTTCATGCGCCTTATCGCCGGAGGCAATCAGCCTCCCAAACTGCAGCGTCTGGGCCAATCGCTCTTTGTCAATGATGAAGCGCTTTTAGCAGCTACCACCTCTGCTTATATCCAGGTCCATGTTCTGGGGAATGATTTACAACAGGATACTCTGGACGCTCTGTTGTCATACCAGAAACCCGTAGGCTATGTCGTACATGTCGAGGATGAGACACAGGTTTATCCAGTGCCTGCTGGTTATCCAAAACTGGAAGTGACTGAGACTCCGGGAAAGATTATTGTTTTCCGAGGTCAGAAACAAAACCCGACCGATGTCGCTTTTGTGGAAGGTCTCTATGACATCTGGGATAAATATGACTGCAATGCCCCCACTCCTCAAACAACAGTACGGGTTAAAAAAGACAAGGCCAAAAGCTACCAGTACGTTATTCGAAGCAGGCAGATGGCAATGCTGGAGGAGTTCGCTGAACGGTACAATGCCGGACTTGACTCGGGTGAAGGATACGATGAGAAACTGGGGACGCTTGCATTCTTCGAATATCTTCAGCAGGCACTGACCAGTGCTACTTCAATTGGAGCAGATGAATTTGAATTAACAATGCCACACGTCGGATTCACCTCGCTGTACATCATGCCAACCTGGATGCATATTCAGTTCGCTAAACACTTCGGCTTCAAACCTGCGCTTAGAAATTTTCTGACCAGTCAGCATTTTGTTCAGGATACTCACGAAGTAATACCCGTTTTCAACAAAGCCAATAGCGATTATTTTTATAATGAGCCGTCCAGCGATTCTTTTGACAAAGGCGATAGATTTGCCTCCAGGCTCATTGGCGATTTTGCCGGGGAGCTGCTTGAGATGGAAAGCAAGCTGGAAAAGCTGAAGACAATAGAGGCCAGGATCGCAACAGAGGATTCTTTCATCGGAGCCACAAAATCTGTTCTGACAGCGGCTCTGGGTATTGAACTGAATGAAGATAACACACCAGAAGAACGCGTCGCCCTGGAGTCAACCTTACATTCCAGGCTCTTCAGACTTGCAGAGCTGGAGAAAGAGCTGGATGACATCAGAACACCAGGCCACCCCAAAGCCATGCCGGAGGTACTTGAGACACTGAGTGACGTGGAAAAAGCCCTTGAGATGAGTGATCTTGATGAAAACAACGATGTTTATATCCGTCGCCATGGGATTTCTGAAGACATGCATAGATTCATCAGTAACGCCAGACAGCGGTTAGAGGAATTTGCTCTGGACCTTCTGAAAGCCACAGCAGAAGTACTCAACATCAAAATCAGTGAAGAGGATGACAAAATAACAAGATTGACCAAGGTTCGTAGAATACTTGACGGCGATGACCTCTCCGATGACATCCTGGATGAGATAGATAATACCCTCTGGACCTATCAAAGCGAAGCTATGGACGAGAAGGACCTCAAATTCATAAAGCTTGTCGCACATCTTCGCTACAAATTTGGAAAATCGGGCCCGGGTGAGCGAGCCATAGAACAACCGGAACTGCTGGAAGCAATAGAAGAAATACTCAACATCAGGTTCAATGAAGAGAATGACCAGGCAGCAAGACTTACCTGGATTCTTGCAGCAATTGATGACGATAATATACCGGAATCCATTCTGGATCAGATACATCAAACCCTCTGGAAAGAAGCCAGGACAACTCTGGACGACAGGGGTCTCAAACTAAAGATGCTTCATGCGAGTCTTGCCTATAATGTTGAAGATTTGTACCTGGATGAACAAGCCAAAGAAAATCAGATAAATCTGCTCGACGCTATAGAGTTCGAGCTGGGTATCTGTCCTCATGAAAACGTTGCCGCCAAAAAAAGAGGCCGGGCTTCCATTGCCAAACTGGCCAAAGATCTGAATATAGTATTTGAAGAGAATGATAACCTGTCAGATCAGAAGGAGGTTCTAAGAACCGAAATTCAGACATCCATGGATAAGCTACACAATGTTTTTGATGAAGGTATCAAAAGAGCCATAAACAATGAAATGGCTCATCAACTCGATATTAAGGATTATGAAGAAGACGCCACTATAGACGACCAGAACAATCTGATTGGAACAAAACTCCAACAGCTGGATAACGAAGTTTTCAATGCAGGCTGGCCTGACGTTGATGAGCGTATTGAAGCCATTGAAATTGAGCTTGACAAGCTAATGGCTCGTCTGGGCCCTGAACCCCGATACGTCCTTGATCGTAATCTTGCCTATGCCAGAAAGATATTAAAAGAAGCTGAAAGAATGCTGGCAGGTGTTCGCAGCAAACTGAGCGTTCTTTGCCGAAAAAAAATGGTAATTCTGGCTCATCCTGACGTCGGTACTGCTAGCGTGGATGAAGACGCAAAGCTTCTCATTCAGGCAATAAAAGAAATTCAGCTTGAATTAGGCCTGCCTGCAGATAGCGAGCAAACCATTCGAGAGCAAATAGACGACATTAAACGCATTCTGCGACGAGACAGTGCAAATAGACGAAAAGAAATCTTTGATAAACTGCATGCTGTCGTAAAAGCTCATAACATTCGGATTAAAAGTGACCTCGGTTTACTGGAAGAAGATGATTACTATATTGCCATTTCAGCCTATGCGGATACCCATGCCCTGGACAAAACCAATGAAGTTGAGGATGAACTGTCTGTAACCAGAAAAAAATACACTCAGATCACGGAATTCCTGCATGAGCACGACAGGAGAAGTATGGAATTCACCAATGCCCGGCTTGAACAGACGAATGCACAAGAGGATCTGGACCGAAAAAGACAAGAGATGATCAATGTTGGAGGCAGCGATCTGCCGGATTTAGTCCTTGAGCAGAAAAGTCAGGCTGTCTCAAAAGCAGAAAACGCTCTGAGGGATTATCATAGAGCGGCTCTTGACGCCGCTGAAGAAGCCGCAGGTCTCAAACCAGAGGCATCTGACAGCTATAAAGACCGGGTTAATGCCCTGAGAAAAAAACAGCTAAAACTGGGTGGTGATGATGGTAATGGCGGCAAGATCTGGCAACTGATTCAACAGGCCCGTCTGGAAGCTGAGATGGATGTCAGGGAAGCAGACATTAAGAAAATAAAGCGAGTCCTGAAGGCTGCAAGGGAAGCTGTCGAAAATGACGGTGGTCCATTCCAGTACACGCCGGAACAGGCAAAAGTTCGGGCCACTATGGATGCTTTCACAGAACAGCACTCTCTCAAACAACAGGCACTGGATGCTGCCCTGGGTCTGGCACAATTAGCATCAGAAAGCGGTAAGACAGTGCACTGGATTACGACTTTCGATTTTGACGATGAATTGGCCCCCATTCATTTGCGGGCGATGGTTGGAGACAACCTGACTTTTAATCAGGCCAGTCGGATTGTGGAAATCTTCACAAGGCTGAAGACGAGCTTCCCGGAACCCGTTCTCAAGGCTTCAGAAGATCAGCCTCTGAATGTCCTGGAAGAAGTCTACAGACTTGTGTCCAGGGCCAGAAATGAGATGGGAAGTGGGGCTCAACAATACGACGACGAAATTCATGGCATGGGCAAAAGAGCCATTCACTTTATCGAACATGAACCGGGTAGCCTGAAAAGCTTCCCGGAATACTTCGCTGCCCGTTCTGCCAGTGGTAACAAAATCACGGCTTTGCTTCGTGAAGGTCTGATCAGCAAGGACGAACTCGAGAACTACATAAAGGCCGTCAGAGGGGTCGACGATTACCATACAGTGGATGAATTTGAGCACTTACTTGGCTACAAACAGGGTATCAAGGTGCCTGAGTTCAGGAAGGTTGTCCAGTTACTGTCCGACAAGGGTGCTGAGGAATTCATACAATGTGCCTTTAATTCTGTAACCGTGACTGCCACCGGCCCGGCAGGTATGAAAGAGTCTGTTGCCGGCATGAAAGAGTATGCAGTTGCTATCATCGCCAACTATGTTCTTGACGATATTGCCTTTGAAAATGGCCGCAGGACAGCAGCGTTTCTGGCCAATATTCAAGATACCCTGACGCCTTATGCCGCTGCTGCTGGCCTGCACGAATCAGACCTGATCAAGGCTATCCATAACACATTAATACAGGCCCATACCGCAGCGGTTGAGCATCAGTTAAGTGATTACTGGTTCAAACCTTCAGCCTTTCTGGTACAGGCTGTGACCTGGTACTACTCCAGCTACAAACCTCTCCTGGTGACTCACACCCTCTCGCAGGCTGCCAGACTGTCCCTCTCAAACATGTCATTCCTCTATCTGCTGGACCTGACCAACAGGGGTGATTATCTGCACAGAATGCTCACACCTTTCCAGCACTGGCTGGAACGCTATAGTGTTGATCTTGACCGAACCGGACAATATGCCTACCACAGTGGCATTGAACGAATCTCCGAAGTGGGCGGACTGACCATGCCACTGGGTAAAGCCGCTTCCTCAGGCATTCTGTTGAAAACCGGCTCTATGCTGTTTGCCAGACAGCACTATGCCAATCCCCACAGGTATCGCAGTATTTCCCGTCTGGCGCCCGAAATAATGAAATCCATGGGTTCCGGACAAGGGATTCAGGTACCACTGCTGAACCGGGTGACACCACAAAAAGTGAAAACCCTGGCTTCTGTTACAGCCGGTTTCGTACTGGGCCCTATTGCCACTGCCGGTGTATACGCCCACAGCCTTATATCCGGGTTTACCTATGCTCAGACGTTCGGATTTGCCCTGGCGTCGAGCCTCACTTTTGACTTCTTTATGAACGACAACAAGATGCTCACTCAATGGCTGGGTGGACCTCTGGGCCGAAGCCTTGACAGGATTAATCGCTGGATAGCCGTGGGTGAAACCCGGGATGCATATGTGCAACGTACGGCTATTGCTTCGCCTCAAGGCTTCAGTGAAACCGATGCAGCCTATGCAAACCGCGTTAAAGCAAGTGACAGGATGCATGGCTGGACCCGACACGAAAATTACCTGCAGTTCCGTGAACGCCGCGATCGCACCATGAAACTGTTTGAGAATGGCTGGGAGAAATACTTCAGGGAAAATGTGCCTAAATGGTCCTTCTCCCATGCAGAAAGCATTCCTTACTTCTACACTCTTGGAGCCTTCTACGAATGGCAAAAGGGCGATGATCAGAAAGTTCACGGTCATGATAAGAGAAATGCCCCTCAAGCAAACTTTCTACCTGCGGCCCCAGCAAACTAACTTAACCAAAAGCTGCATCCTCGCCTGTCGTTGCAATCACCTTTCACGGTAATAACGGTAATAAAAGTACTCGACTTTGAGGTAGCAGAATGACAAATGCCCGCCCCGATGCATTAAGCCTTGCAATGGCCGTTACAATCAGCTCCTCCATCATTGCTACACAGACGCTGGCCGATCGCAGGCTGCAAATAAAGTCTGTCGATATTCAGGTCAATGAACAGGTGGAGTTTACCCAAAGTGAAGTCATGGTTCAGCCAACCTTAGGTCATGATCAGCAGCCTATCCCGAAATCCTTTACCACTAGCTACCCTGATCAAACTGAAATCAGAGCAGGTTATGAGGTTCCTTCTGAAGGCTTCACAGACGTTCTCTCTGGCATCGGGGCTGGCGTTGCCAGTGTTGATCTGTTTGAAACCGACGACAATGACGTTGCTCAGAAGTACACTAAAGTTCTCAAGGTCGGCGATGAGGGTGTCTTCAGGTTCACTCATAACCTTGCAGAGGAGGAACTGGTCATTGAAGTCAGAAAAGGAATGACCGATCAGAATTCAATTGCGGCTGTTCGTGCTCAATCAGGTGACATTCAACCATTAGAACCCTTAACAAAAATCGCCAATCGCGAACAACTGACCGGAGTGCTCAAAGGTGCCAGCGAAAGAGCAGGAAGTCTTGGCGAAGCTGATGACTATGTTGCCCTTGCAACCATCGAAGTAGAGAAAGTTGCAGTGAACGGGCGCAGCTTTATGCGTCATATCGTTTCGGGCGATCAGCCCCCTGAAATGCAGCGTCTGGGTCAATCGCTCTTTATTAACGATGAGGCGCTTCTGGCAGCCGCCACCTCTGCTTACGCCCAGGTTCATGTTCTGGGGGAAGATATACAACAGGAAGCGCTCGACAAACTCTTGTCGTACCATAAACCCGTCGGCTATGTTGTACACGTCGAGGATCACACACAGGCTTATCCTGCGCCTGCTGGTTATCCAAAGCTGGAAGTGGATCAGGCTTCGGAAGAGGTAGTTGTTTTCCGTGGTCAGAAACAGAATCCAACCAATATCGCTTTTGTGGAAAGCCAGCATATCCCCTGGGAACAGCATCAGTTTCTGGAGCTCACTGCCGAGGTTAAAAAAGCCAGCATCAGAAGCTACAGGCACGTCATCAGAAGCAGTCAAATGGCCCTGTTGGAAGAGTTTGCTGCTGATTTGGCTGCACAGCACGATGTCAAACTTAACGAAGATAAACTGGCTAAGCTTGCCTACTATGAAGCCTTTCAGCAGGCTTTAACCGCTGCTACTCCGGATGGAACCGATGAATTTGAGTTCACAACAGGATACATCAGAATCACTACATCGCTCATCACGCCAATCTGGATGCAGTTGCAACTCATAAAAAACTTCAGCTTCAAACCCGTACTTAAAAATCTTCTGACTAACTATAATTTTTTTCAGAATTTGCACAACTTTATATCCTTCGCCAACAGAATGATGAATCTCTTTGCTGATGCCGAAGAAACAAGGTTTTCTTCCTTTTCCTCTAAAGTCCTGGCCGACATTAGCGAACAGATGCTTGAGATAGTAAGTACGCAGGAAGAGCTGAAGGCAAGTAAGACCGAACTCATCCTGAGGGCCAAAAAATTAGAAGACAGGCTGACGGCAATGATCATTGCCAGCGATGAGGAAAAACAGAAACTGAAGCGAACCGAACAGACACTTGAGCATGAGTCTGAACGGCTTCGTCAAGATTTCCTGACGACGAAAAACATGATAGATCAGCTTCGGCAGGAGCTCAAACGAATCCCTGAACTGCAAAAACAGGTCAGAGATGCCCTGGCAGAAGTCGCAAAAGTTCGCAGCGCCCATGCGGCAGCAAAGCTTGGTATTGATGGCTGGGATGATACTCTGGCACCAGAAGAACAAGCCGGACTTCTGGAAAAAAAAATTCATGAAACCGGCCAATCAACCTATTATATTGCATCAGGTCAGCCTTGGGAACAGGATTTGAAAGCAACACTGGCAGCAATTGAAGGCCAGCTCGGCATTGTTCCGGACAATGAAAACAATCTGGGTGGCCGCTCTCAGTCCATTCTGGATCATCTGCAGCAACAGGCAGATCAGTCCAGTGAGGTATTCCTGAATCAACTGGCTTTCGTTGAAGGTCAACTCGGTTTGGTTACGAATAGCAATGATGACCCCGAAGCCCGTCAAAAGATCATTCTGGAGGAACTTTTTCTGCGATTGGAATTGCCTCGGGTCAGTCAACAACAACCTCGGCGTCAATATCAACAAAACCTGAAAGCACAGAAAAACCACTTACAGAAACTGCAGCAGATGATCAATCTGATTACAACGATGAACAAAAACGTTCGTGATGCCGAAGCAGAAAAAAGAGCAGATATCAACACTCAAGTGGCAGCAGAGCTTGGTATTGATAACTGGGACGATACCCAGCCCCTGGATAAACAAGCCAGCGCCATCAGAGAGAAAATTCTTGAAATCAAGAGATCGGTTGCTGCAACAGATGGCGCAACAGATGCCGCAGCAGTGCAGCCATGGGAAGAAGCGGTAAAAGCCAGACTGGCGCCCATGGAAAGCATGCTCGGTATTACACTGAACAATGAAAACGATCTGTATGCTTACTATCAGTCCATGCAACAGCAGCTGCAACAAAAGGCAGAACTGAACAATGTGGTAATCCAGAGTGTACTGACCAGCATTGAAAGTCAGCTCGGTCTGCCCCAGGACAATGGCAAGGATCTGGAAGACCGTCACCAGACCATTCAGCAACAGCTTAATCAACGCCAGGCCCTGATCGCTCAACAACTTATTCAACAACAGAACACCAGAACAAATGCTGAAAGAGACGCAGAAAAGCAAATCCGCTATTCAAACATTGCCGCATATTTAAACATTCAGGATTTTGATAGCAATGCAGATCCTGACGTTCTCCAAGAACAACTGATTCAAAATCTTGAGGCAATCAACGCTCAACAAGACAGTCTGCGTCAGCAACTTAAGGCAATGAGTCATAAGCTCAATAGGGAGGATTCTTACACCAAAGCCAGAAAAGACACTCTGCCAGTGGTTCTCGGTATTGATCCGTCCGAAGACACCCGTCTGCAAGACCGCACCAGTCTGGAATCAAAGGTAAATGACAGGTTCTTTGAGCTTTCAAGGCTGAAAATTGAACTGGAAGACATCAAAACACCAGGCCATCCCAAACTCATGCCTGAGGTATTGGCGACATTTCGTGACACATTAAGGGCCCTCCAGGGGCACATTTACTTCAACCAAATGGACAGTGTGTATGTCCTTCGTCAGTATATTTCTGAACATATTCGGTTTTACATCAGAGAGGCCAGACGGCAGTCGGAGGAAGAGGTCCGGGTCAGACTGGACCATGTGGAAAGATTACTCAACATCAAAATTAATGAAGCTGATTACAAAACAGTAAGACTGGAAAGGATTCTAACAAGGCTTGATGCCGATGATATCTCCAATTACGAGCTGGACGAGATGCGCAAGGTGCTCTGGTGGGATAACAGGCCAGACTGGGAAGATCTGGAGGGAAACCCTTTGGAGGTGAATATCAAACGCACGACGATTCGTGATCGTCTTAATCATATCGTCGAAGCATCGGATCAGCGAGCCAGAAAACAACAGGAAAGTCACCTTATCGTTCTGGAGAACAAGCTAAATATCCACCCCCATGAAAACCCTGCTGCTAAAGAGAGAGGCAAAAGTTTCACAGCAAAACTCCAACAGCTGGATGAAGAAGTTTTCAAAGCGGATCAGCCTGACGTTAATGCGCGTATCGCAGCCATTGATAATGAGCTTGACAGGCAACTCGCTCGCCTGGGAACTAAACCACGATACCTGCTTGACCGTGATGCAGCCAGAGCCAGGTGGTTATTAGCAGAAGCTGAAAGTGAGCTGGAAGTTTTTCATGGCAGACTGAATAGGCTTCGTAGCAATCAAGACTACGCAAATGCCCATGGTTGGAGCGAATCCCATGAAGTCGGGGGTGAACTCCTTTTAACCGGGGAAAAGTCCTCTCAAGTCACGGGCAGGAATGAGGGTACTGTCGGCAAGGTCCGGCATCCGGTTCAGGAACAGGCCTATCTGGAAGATGAAATTGAAATCAGAAACGCAGACATTGAGCGATTGAAGGAGGTCCTTGAGACTGCAGAACAGGCCGTCGAAAATGACGGAGGTCCCTTCCAGTATTCGCCGGGACAGGTAAAAGTTCGGACCGCTATAAACGCTTTCGCAGAGCAGCACTCTCTCAAAAAGCAAGCTCTGGAAACGACAATGGGTCTGGCACAGTTAGCACTGGAAAGCGGTAAGAAAATACCACACCTTTCGACTTTCGATTTTGACGATGAATTTGCACCGATTTACTTGCAGGCACTGGTCGGAGACAAACTGACGTTTAAACAGGCCGGTGGGATTGTGGAAGTTTTCAAGAGCCTGAAGAAGACCTTCCCGGAATCCTCCTTCCAGCCTGTTGGAGATCGGCCCGGGAATGACCTGATAGAAATGGACAGGCTTGTTCGCAGGGCCAGGTACGAGATGAAAAAGGGGGCTCTGGAATACGACCACGAAATTCGCAGCATGGGCAAAGCAGCCGTTCACTTCATTAAGCATCAATCAGGGTACCTGAAAAGCTTCCCGGAATACTTCGCTACCCATTCTGCCAGCGGTAACAAGATCATAAGTCTGCTGCGTGAAGGTCTGATCAGCAAGGTTGAACTTGAGAACTATATAAAAGCCGTCAGAAATGTCGACGGTTATCAGACAGTGGCTGAGTTTGAACACTTCCTTGGCTACCAACACGGCGTCAGGGTGCCTGAGTTCAGGAAGGTTGTCCAGATGCTGTCCGATCAGGGTGCTGATGAATTCATGCAAAGTGCCTTTACTCCTGTGCCCTCTACCGCCTCAGGCCCGGCAGGTATGAAAGAGTCTGTTACCGGCATGAAAGAGTACGCAGCTGCAGTCATCGCCAACTACGTTCTTGACGATATTGCCTTTGACAATGGCCGCAGGACGGCAGCCCTCCTGGCCAATGTTCAGGATACCCTGACACCTTATGCCCATGCTGCCGGAATATCTGAGTCAGCCCTGATCGAAACTGTACATGGCACATTAATACAGGCCCATGCCGCAGCGGTTGAACGACAGCTACTGGATTACTGGGTCAAGCCTTCAGCCTTTCTGGTACAGGCTGTCACCTGGTACTTCTGCAGCTACAAACCCCTGCTGGCGGCCCATACCGCCGGGCAGGCCACCGCGCTGTCCCTCTCGAACATGTCGTTCCTCTATCTTCTCGATCTGACCAACAGGGGTGATTACCTGCACCGGATGCTGACACCTTTCCAGCACTGGCTGGAAGGCTACGGTGTTGATCCTGACCGAACTGGCCAATATGCCTATCACAGCGGCATTGAACAAATCTCTGAAGTGGGCGGGCTGGCCATGCCGTTGGGTAAAGCCGCCTCCTCCGTCATCCTGCTGAAAACCGGCTCTATGCTGTTTGCCAGACAGTACAACGCCAACCCGCAGATGTATCGCAGTATTTCCCGTCTGGTGCCGGAAATAGTGCAATCCATGAGTTCCGGACAGGGAGTTCAGATACCGCTGCTGCACAGGCTGACACCACAAAAAGTGAAAACCCTGGCCTCTGCCACAGCCGGTCTCGTATTGGGTCCGGTAGCCACTGCCGGAACATACGCCCATGGTCTTTTATCAGGATTCACCTATGCCCAAACCTTCGGATTCGCGCTGGCGTCGAGCCTGACTTTCGACTTCTTTATGAACGACAACAAGATGCTCACTCAATGGCTGGGTGGGCCACTGGGCCGCAGTCTTGACAGGATTAATCGCTGGATAGGCGTGGGGGAAACGACAGATGAATATGTGAAACGTACGACTATTGCCAGGCCCCAACGCTTCGATGAAACCGATGAAGCCTACGCAAACCTTGTTACAACAAATAACACCCTGTATGGCTGGACGCGGCACGAAAATTACCTGCATTTTCGCGAACGCCGGGATCGCACCATGAAACTGTTTGAGAATGGCTGGGAGAAATACTTCAGGGAAAATATGCCTAAATGGTCCTTCTCCAATGCACAAAGCATTCCTTACTTCTACACTTTTGGAGCCTTCTACAAGTGGCAACAGGACAATAATAAAAAAGTGCCTGTTCCTGAGAAGTGAAATGCCCATCAATCAAGCTTTCGAACTGCCGCCTCAGGCGATCAGCTTGAAACTGATGAGAAGTGGGACAAGTAGGAAAATCGATGAGCAATACCCGTCACAATGTATTAAGCCTTGCAGTGACCGTTGCAATCAGCTCTTGCATCATTAATACAGAGGCACTGGCCGCTCGCAAACTGCAGACAAAATATGCCTGGCTTCTGGACAATGGAGGTTCTGAGGATACCCGCAGTGAGGTCATGGTTCAGCCAACTTTAGGTGATGACCAGCAACCAGTACTCAAATCTTTTACCACCACCTATCCCTACGCGCCTTCAGAAAATGACGACTATTCTCGTCCCACTATAGGTATAAGTTTTACAGAAGCTCTTTATGGTATCGGTAATGAGGGCGTTGCCAGTGTTGATCAGTTTGAAACAGGCGAGAATGACGTTGCTCAGAAATATACCAAAGTCCTTAAGGTAGATGGTGAGGGAATCTTCAGGTTCACCCATAACCTTGCAGAAGAGGAACTGGTCATTGAAGTCAGAGGCGGAATGACCGAGCAGGATTCAGTTGCGTTTGTTCGTGAACATTTAGATATCAGGCCACCATTTGAACCCTTAACGAAAATCGCCACCCCCATGCAACTGGCTGATCTGTTGGAAGCTGCCAGTACCAGGACAGGAATCCTCGGCTCAAGTGATCACTATCTTGCCCTTGCTACCATCGAAGTCGAAAAAGTTGCAGTGGATGGACGCACCTTCATGCGCCTTATCGCTTCGGGCGACCAGCCCCCTGAGCGGCATCGTCTGGGTCAATCACTCTTTGTCAATGATGAGGCTCTTCTGGCAGCTGCCGCCTCTGCCTACATCCAGGTTCATATCCTGGGAGAGGATATACAACAGCAGGCTCTGAACGAACTATTGGCAAACAACAAACCCGTCGGCTATGTTGAGCACTTCGAGGATAACACACAGGTTTATCCTGTGCCTGCGGGTTATCCAAAGTTGGAGATAACAGAAGCTCTGGGGGAGGGTATTGTTTTTCATGGTCAGATGTTGAATCCCCATGATGTCGCTTTTGTAGAAAACCTCTATAAACTCTGGGTACAGTCCGGAGGTAATAACCCCGCCCCTGCAGTAATCACAATGCTTAGAAGATATAAGATCAGAAGTTACGAGTTCGTCATTCGAAACAGGCAGATGGCACTGCTGGAGAAGTTTGTTGCGCGGCGCAATGCTGGCGTTAACAAAGTTCAACCGACGATCCTTTCCCGCGAAGATAAACTGGCGGCGCGTTCACTTGCATTCTATGAATCTCTCCAGCAGGCATTGGCACTGGCTACTCCAGATAAAACATATGGAACAGAAGAATTTGAGTTCACACTGGAGCACATCAGAATCGCTTCATTAGTCATCACGCCAACCCAGATGTGTAATCAACTCGCAAAACAGTTTGACTTCAAACCCGTACTTAGAAATCTTCTTAAAAACCCGCACTTTTTTCAGATTATTCGCAAGGCGATACCCATCATCGGCGATATCAATGAAGCGCAGATCGATTCCGGAAAAGACCAGGAGTTTACTTCCAAAGTCATGATTGACATGGCCAGACAGCTGCTTGAGTTACACAACAACCTGGAGCAGCAACGGGCAAAAAAGACCAAATTCAAGAATCTGAACAGAAAATTACTTCGCGTAACGGCAGAAGAGCTTGGTATTGAGAACTGGGCTAACCTTCTGCCCAGAGAACAAGTCAGAATCATCAGCAAGAAAATTCAGGAAATCAAGCGGGCAACGGCCACAACCCTTGCTGCAACAGAACAACCTGACTATGGAATTATCACTACAAAACTGGAAGGCCTTGAGGACCTGTTCGGTATTGCTCCAGACAATGAAAATAATCTTGTTGCCCGCCTTCAGTCTGTTCAACAGCATATAAGGTATAAGACAGAACTGGACGACGAGGAGACTCCGCAGAGACTGGACAACATGGAAACTGAGCTCGGCCTGATCTCTGACGAAGAAGATGCCCCGGAGGCTCGTCAACAGGCCATTCTGAAACACCTCGAACAGCAGGAAGCTCTGGTCAAGCGACACCTTCAGACAACCGTTACAGACGCTGAAAAAGCAGCGACTGAAGAGTCTGTGGGACTAAAATCAGACGCTTCTGAAACCAATAAACAACGGATTAATGCCCCGAGAAACAGGCAGGCAGAGCCGGGCGGGGGTGATACTGCCCCGCGCCCGGCAGGTATGAAAGAGTCTGTTACCGGCATGAAAGAGTTCGCAGCTGCAGTGATCGCCAACTACGTTCTTGATGATATTGCTTTTGACAATGGCCACAGGACGGCAACATTCCTGACCAATATTCAGGATACCCTGACACCTTATGCCAATGTTGCCGGACTATCTGAATCAGACTTCATCAAGATTATCCATGGCACATTAATGCAGGCCCGTGCCGCAACGGTTGCACGACAGCTACTGGATTACTGGATCAAACCCTCAGCCTTCCTGTTGCAGGCTGTGACCTGGTACTACTCCAGCTACAAACCCCTGCTGGCGACCCACACCTCCCGGCAGGCCGCCGGGCTATCTCTCTCAAACATAGCATTCCTCTATCTTCTGGATCTGACCATCAGAGCTGATTTCCTGCACCGGATGCTGACACCTTTCCAGCATTGGCTGGAAACTTATGGTGTTGATCTTGACCGAACCGGTCAATATGCCTATCACCGTGGCATTGAACAAATCTCTGAACTGGGCGGGCTGGCCATGCCATTGGGTAAAGCCGCTTCCTCCGTCATTCTGCTGAAAACCGGCTCTATGCTGTTTGCCCTACAGTACAACGCCAACCCGCAGATGTATCGAAGCATTTCCCGTCTGGTGCCGGAAATAGTCAAATCCATGGGTTCCGGTCAGGGAGTTCAGATACCGCTGCTGCAAAGGGTGACACCACAAAAAGTGAAAACCCTGGCTTCGGCCACAGCCGGTCTCGTATTGGGTCCGGTAGCCACGATCGGAACATACGCCCATGGCCTTTTATCAGGATTCACCTATGCCCAAACCTTCGGATTCGCGCTGGCGTCGAGCCTGACTTTCGACTTCTTTATGAACGACAACAAGATGCTCACTCAATGGCTGGGTGGGCCACTGGGCCGCAGTCTTGACAGGATTAATCGCTGGACAGGCGTGGGGGAAACGACAGATGAATATGTGAAACGTACGACTATTGCCAGGCCTCAAAGCTTCGATGAAACCGATACAGACTATGCAAACGGTGTTAAAGCAAACAACACTCTGTATGGCTGGACTCGACACGAAAATTACCTGCAGTTCCGCGAACGCCGGGATCGCACCATGAAACTGTATGAGGATGGCTGGGAGAAATACTTCAGGGAAAATTTGCCCAAATGGTCATTCTCCCATGCAGAAAGCATTCCTTACTTCTACACTCTTGGAGCCTTCTACGAGTAGCAACAGGGCAATAATAAGAAAGCGCCGGTGAATAAATCAGACAACAAACAACCACCAGCATTGTCACAGCAGTGACAAAACACCGGTTATGGAGACATGTGTAAGCTTACCTTCTGAGCCCACAGACATTTCTCCGTTAACGTAAAAGAGCCTTGAAGCCACTCGAATAAGTGATTGACAGCCATAAGCGATTGGGAGTTGTCATTTCGTTTGCCGTAGCAATCACTTTTTACAGTAATAAAAATACTTAGCTTCGAGGTAACAGAATGAGAAATATCCGCCCCAATGCATTAAGCCTTGCCGTGGCCCTTGCCATCAGCTCTTCC
Source organism: Endozoicomonas sp. ALD068 (assembly GCF_049310145.1). Lineage (NCBI taxonomy): Bacteria > Pseudomonadati > Pseudomonadota > Gammaproteobacteria > Oceanospirillales > Endozoicomonadaceae > Endozoicomonas > Endozoicomonas sp. ALD068. Next base: position 592,164 of record NZ_JBLYNU010000004.1, on the reverse strand, counting down.
ATCATTGCTACAGACGCACTGGCCAACCGCAGGCTGCAGACAAAATCTGTTGATATTTCGGGCAGTGAACAGGTGGAGTTTATCCGTAGCGAGGTCATTGTTAAGCCAACGTTGGATGATGACTCGCAGCCAATAGCCAAATCCTTTACCACCACCTTCCCTGATCAGACTGAAATCAGAGCGGGCTATGACATTCCTTCTGAAGGCTTCACAGACGTTCTTTCCGGCATCGAGGGTGGCGTTGCCATTGTTGATCAGTTTGAGACAGACGAGAATGACGTTGCCCGGAAGTACACCAAAATCCTCAAGGTGGGTAATAAGGGGGTCTTCAGGTTTACCCATAACCTTGCAGAAGAGAAACTGCTCATCGAAGTCAGAGACAGTATGACCCGTCAGGATTCAATTCAGGCTGTTCGCAGTCAATCAGGGGTCGCCTGGGCATTGGAACCCTTTACCGGAATGGCCAGCCCCGGTCATCTGGTGGGAGTGCTGAGAGGTGCGCATGAAAGAGCAGGAAACCCAGGCGAAGCCGATAACTATGTTGCCCTTGCCACCCTTGAAGTAGACAAGATTGAGGTGGACGGGCGCACCTTCATGCGCCTTATCGCCGCAGGCGACCGGCCTCCTGAGCTGCAGCGTCTGGGTCAGTCACTTTTTGTTGATGAAGAGCCGCTTTTGGTAGCGGCCACCACTGCCTATACCCGGGTGCATGTTCTCGGGAAAGATATACAACAGAGAAACCTGGAAGATCTGCTGTCAGACCATAAACCCATCGGCTATGTTGTACACGTCGAGGATGAGACACAGGTTTATCCTGTCCCTGATGGTTATCCAAAACTGGAAGTGACTGACACTCCGGGGGATGTTGTTGTTTTCCGTGGTCAGAAACAGAACCCCAGCGATATGGCTCTTGTGGAACGCCTCTATATGGTCTTTTGGGGAGGAGGCGGTGATGATCATAAGACAACTGCACGGGTTAAAAAAGACAAGGTCAAAAGCTACCGGCACATCATTCGAAACATTCAGATGACAATACTGGAGGATTTAGCTGCAAAACACGATACCGGACTCAACTTCGGTGAAGAGTACGATGATAGTGTGGTCGAGCTTGAATACTATGAAAATCTTCTGCATGCACTGGCCAGTGCTACTTCATATGGATCAGAGGAAGTTGAATTCAAATTCAAACACGTTGAATTCACTTCGGCGTACATCTCGCCAACCTGGGTGCATATTCAACTGTTAAGACACTTCGGCTTCAGACCTGTACTTAGAAATCTTCTGACTAACCAGCACTTTGTTCAGGATATTCATGAAACTTCACTCTTTCCCAACAGTCATTATGGTGCTCCCAACAATGAACCTTTTAGTGACTCTTCTGGCCATGACGAAGGCTTTGAACCCAAAGTCATTGGCGACTTTATCGGGCAGCTGCTGGAGATGGAAAGCGAGCTGGAGAAGCTCAGGACAATAGAGGCCGTGCTGGTAAAACAAAGTGAATTGAGAATGGAGGAACTAAATCAGTATGTTGAGGATCAGCTTGCGGAGGTTCATGGCAAGATAAATGCTCTGGTAACCCAGATAGAGACGCTGCAACGGGATGTCGATCAAATTCCATTGCTAAAAAAACAAGTTCATGATGCCAGAACAGATGCCACAAAAGCTCGCAACACGCAAACGGCAACAGAGCTTGGTATTGATAACTGGGATGATACCCAGCCTCTGGAAGAGCAAGCCAGACTCATCAGCAAAAGAATTAATGAAATTTACGGATTGGTCGCCGCAACAACAGAGTTTCAAAAACAAGCTCTGGAAGAATCGCAACAAAGCACCAGCTCAGAGGCCAAAAAAACAGCACACATCAAAGCCCGTTATGCAAACATGGCCTTACATTTGAACATTCCGGATTTTGATATCAATGCAGCTGTCGACGATCAGGAAAAATGCCTGCTTGAAAAACTTATGGCAATGCACGCTCAACAGGCAGTTCAACGTCAACAAATTAAGACAATGGGTGATCAACTCGATATACAGCAGGCTTTCATCAAGGCGACAAAAGCCGTTCTGGCTGAGACTCTTGGTATAGATCTGGAAGACCCAACCAACCTGGAATCAATGCTGCATAACAAACTCTTCGATCTTTCAAAGCTGGAAAATGAACTGAAAGACATCAGAACACCAGGCCACCCCAAAGTCTTGCCTGAAGTATTCGAGACACTTCTTGCCGTGGAAAGCGCTCTGGAGGAAGACCCCCTCCCCGAAGAGGAAGATGTGTATTTCCATCGTCAGGCCATTTCTGAAAAAATGCGGGCACACATCGGAGCAATCGGAGAGCAGTCAGAGGAAGAAGCCCTGGCCATACTGCAATCCCTGGAACGATTACTCAACATCGAAATCAATCAAGGTGATAACAAAGCAGCAAGACTGAATAGGGTTCGTGCCAGATTTGATGGCGGTGATATCTCGAATCACGTGCTGGATCAGATGGACAAGATCCTGTTATGGGAAGGTGAAAGACCAGACGTGGTGCGAGATCTGAAAGAAGATCTGGAGAGAGGTCTGCTGGAGACGGATCAGGTGCTCTCAGGTATTCGTCACGGTATTACCTTTAAAATCGAACAATCGGATCAGCGCGCCAGAATACGACAGGAAGAGTATCTTATTGCTCTGGAGCAGAAGCTAAATATCGACCTTTATAAAAACCCTGCTGCTAAAGAAAGAGGCAAAACTTTCATAACTAAACTGGCCAGTGATCTGCAGGTAGGGTTTGAAGACGATGCCGACCTGTCTCACCAGAAGAAGGTTCTGAGAAACAAAATTCAGGAATTACGGATAAAAGTAGTCGCAAAATATAGCGATGAAGCCGTCAAAAGAACCTTAAACCATCAGATTGCAGGTCAACTCAATATGAAGGACTATGAGGATCATGTCGGCACAGACGAACAGAACAGTCTGATTAAGGCAAAACTTGAACAGCTGGATGATGAACTTTTCAGAGCAGGTCTGCCTGACCTTAATGAGCGTATTGCAGCCATTGAGAATGAGCTTGACAGGCAAATGGCTCGCCTGGAACCTAAACCCCGATACGTTCTTGATCGTGAGGTAGCCACAGCCAGGCGAGCATTAGAAGAAGCTGAAACTGAGCACGAAGCTATTTTTCAAAAAAAAGTGGGTAGCCTTTCTGATCTCCGGTATATCCCGGATGAAGAAACGCCCCTCAATCTGGCATTGAAACAATTTCAGATCGGCCTGGGTCTGTCTGCAGGTGACAAGCAAACCGATCAGGAGCGAAAAAGGGACATCGTAAATAACCTGCTGGAATACAGTGTAGAAGCACGAGCTGAAATCATTAAGGAACTGGAAGCCAAAACAAATCTGAATGTCTGGATACAATGCTACCCCGATTCGGTGGAAGCAACTTTTTCTATTCAAACCTATCCAGTGCCTGGTCGGGACGCAACGGTTGAAGACGATAGAGCGTGGGGTGGGCTGCCTTTTACCCGTGAAAAGTACAGTCAGGTCACGGAATTCCTGCTTGAGCACGACAAGAAAGCTACGGATTTAGCCAATGCGATGACTGCAGAGGTTATTGCACGAGAGACTCTGGCTCGTAAAGAACAGGAGCTGTTCGAATCAGGAGACGTCAATGAGAAGTCTGCAACCTCAAACAAGATCGACATGGATCCGCTGAATTCAGACCTGAATGATAAAAGTGAAACGGTATCAAATGCAAAACAAGACCTGGAGGATCATGACGCGCTTCTTGAACCCACTGAAATATCCCTCGGTCTTAAACCAGGCACTTCTGACAGCAGAGAGCAACGGATTAATGCCCTGAGAGACAAACAGTTACAACTGGGCGGTAATGATGGCACTGGCGGAAAAATCGGGCAACTGCTTCAGCAAGAAGCCCGAGAGGCAGCTGAAAATGCAGACTGGATAGCAAAAATTGCAGCCTCCAGAGCAGAGGTTGAGAGAATGGAAAAAGTCCTGAAGGCTGCCGAAGAAGCCGTCAAAAATTCTGGCGAACCCTTCCAGTACACACCGAAACAGGCAAAAGTTCTGAAAGCTATACACACATTCACTGATCAGCACTTCCTTAAAAAACAAGCCCTGGAAGCAGCGATGGGTCTGGCAGAATCAGCAGTAGAAAGCGGTAACACAATACCCTGCCTCAAGACTTTCGATTTTAACGATGAATTTGCACCGATTCGCTTGCAGGCATTGGCCGGAGACCAACTGACGTTTAAGCAGGCCAGTCATATTGTGGAAGTTTTCAAGAGCCTGGAGACGATCTTCCGGAAACGTCCCTTCAAGCTTGCGGAGTATCAATTTCGGAAAGCCATTGAAAAAGTTCAGATTCTGGTGCAAAGGGCCAGGAATGAGATAAAAACCGCATCTCAGCAATACGACGACGAAATTCATAGCATAAGCTCAGCGGGCGTTCTCTTTGTCGAGCATGTATCCGAGAACCAGAAAAGCTTCTCGAAATTCTGCGCTACCGGTTTTGCCGGTGCTAAAAAGATCAGAGCTATGCTGCGTGAAGGCCTGATCAAAAATGTTGAACTTGAAAACTACATAAAGGCCGTCAGAGGTGTCAAAGGTTATCAGATATCGGATAAATTTGAGTACTTCCTTGGTTATAAACTGGGCGTAGGGCTGTTTGAATTCAGGCATGTTGTCCGGATGCTGACCAATGAGGATGCTGAGGCGTTCATCAAGAATATCTTTGCTTCAGTGACCGGGACGGCAGGCATTTCCGAGCATCAGCCGTGGCACCTGAAAAGCTTACCGGAATACTTCGCGAGCCATTCTGCCAGTGCTAACAAAATCATGGCTTTGCTCCGTGATGGCCTGATCAGCAAAGTTGAACTTGAAAACTACATGAAGGCTGTCAGAGGTGTCGACGGTTATGAGACAGTGGCTGAATTTGAGCACTTCCTTGGTTATAAACACGGGGTCAGGGTGCCTGAGTTCAGGAAGGTTGTCCAGATGCTGTCCGATGAGAGTGCCGAGGCATTCATGTACAGTGTCTTTGCTCCTGTGACCGTAACGGCAACAGGCCCGGCGGGTATGAAAGAGTCGGTCGTCGGCATGAAGGAGTATGCAGCCGCAGTCATCGCCAACTACGTGCTTGACGATATTGCCTTTGAAAACGGCCGCAGGACAGCAGCCTTCCTGACTAATATTCAGGACACCCTGACACCCTATGCCAGTGCTGTCGGTCTGTCTGAATCAGAACTGATCAAGGTTGTCCATGACACCCTGATGCAGGCTCATGCTGCAGCAGTTGAGTGGCAGCTGAAGGAATACTGGGTCAAACCTTCAGCCTTCCTGGTACAGGCGGTCACCTGGTACTTCTCCAGCTACAAACCGCTACTGGCGACTCACACCGTCTCGCAGGCCACCGCTCAGTCCCTCTCGAATATGTCGTACCTCTATCTGCTGGACCTGACCAACAGGGGGGATTATCTGCACAGAATGCTCACACCTTTTCAGCACTGGCTGGAACGCTACCGTGTTGATCTTGAGCGAACCGGGCAATATGCCTACCACAGTGGCATTGAACAAATCTCTGAAGTGGGCGGACTGGCCATGCCATTGGGTAAAGCTGCGTCCTCTGTCATTCTGTTGAAAACCGGCTCTGCGCTGTTTGCCAGACAGCACAATGCCAACCCACATAAGTATCGCAGCATTGTTCGTCTGGTGCCCGAATTGGTGAAGTCCATGGGGTCCGGACAAGGGATTCAAGTACCGCTGCTGCACAGAGCGACGCCACAAAAAGTGAAAACTCTGGCTTCTGCCACCGCCGGGCTTGTACTGGGGCCGGTAGCTACTGTTGGAGCATACGCCCACGGCCTTATATCCGGGTTCACCTATGCTCAAACCTTCGGATTCGCACTGGCGTCAAGTCTCACTTTCGACTTTTTTATGAACGACAACAAGATGCTCACTCAGTGGCTGGGTGGACCTCTGGGCCGGAGTCTTGACAAGATTAATCGCTGGACAGGCGTGGGGGAAACGGACGATGAGTATTTGCAACGTACCGCCATTGCTTCGCCTCAGGGCTTCAGTGAAACCGATGAAGAATACGCTAGTCGTGTTAAAGCAAACAACACCCTGTATGGCTGGACTCGACACGAAAATTATCTGCAGTTCCGTGAACGCCGTGATCGCACCATAAAGCTGTTTGAGAATGGCTGGGAGAAATACTTCAGGGAAAAACTGCCCAAATGGTCATTCTCCCACGCAGAAAGTATTCCTTACTTCTACACTCTTGGAGCCCTTTACGAATCGCAAAAGAGCGATGATCAAAACGTTCACGGTCATGATACGAGAAATGCCTCTCAATAAAGCTTTCCACTGCAACCTCAGCAGACCACTGTGGCTGGTGAACCTTTCAGCTTGCCGGAATAGCCATGAGCGATTTTAAAAGTTGCTTCCCCGCACGGTGAAGCAACCTCTTTTCACGGCAATAAAAACACTCAGCTCTGAGGTAGTAGAATGACAACTGCTCCCCTCAATGCATTTAGCCTGGCAGTGGCCGTAGCAATCAGCTCTTCCATCCTTGCTACACAGGCGCTGGCCGATCGCAGGCTGCAGACAAAATCTGTCGATGTTTCGAGCATCAGTCATGAGGAGTTTACTCATAGTGAGGTTATGGTTCGGCCAACTTTAGGTCATGACCAGCAGCCAATACCTAAATCCTTTACAACCACTTACCCCGATCAGACTCAGGCAAGAGCGGGCTATGAGGTTCCTTCTGAAGGCTTTACGGATGTTCTTTCCAGCATTGAGGGTGGTGTTTCCAGTGTTGATCTGTTTGAAACCGACGAAAATGACGTTGCTCAGAAATACACCAAAATCCTGAAGGTGGGTGATGAAGGGATCTTCAGGTTCACCCATAACCTTGAAGAATATGAACTGGTCATTGAAGTCAGAGGCGGTATGACCGACCAGGATTCAATTGCGGCAGTTCGTTCTCAATCAGGCAATATCCAGCCATTAGAACCCTTAACGAAAGTCGCCAGTCCCGAGCAATTGGCCGCAGTGCTGAGAGCTGCCCATGGCAGAGCTGGAAACCTTGGCGCAAGCGATAACTATGTTTCCCTTGCCACCATTGAAGTAAAAAAAGTTGCAGTGAACGGGCGCACCTTCATGCGTCTTATTGCTTCGGGCGATCACCCCCCTGAACTCCAGCGTCTGGGGCAATCGCTGTTTGTCAATGATGAGGCGCTTTTGGCAGCAGCCACTTCTGCTTATGCTCAGGTTCATATTCTGGGGGAAGATTTACAACATAAAGCTCTCAACAAACTGTTGTCGTACCATAAACCCGTCGGCTATATCGTACACGTTGAGGATGACAGGCAGGTTTACCCGGTGCCTATCGGTTATCCAAAACTGGAAGTGACTGAAGCTTCGGGGGAGAAGATTGTTTTCCGTGGTCAGAAGGAGAATCCGACCGAGATCGCCGTTGTAAGAGGACTCTATGAGCACTGGTATGAACCTGTTTTTTATGCCGACCCTCCCCCTGATGTATCAACACAGGTAAAAAAAGACAAGGTCAAAAGCTACCTGTACGTCACTCGAAACAGGCAGATGGAATTGCTCGAGGCCATGGCTGCAAATCCCGGTGCTGAATTTAACGAAATAGTGCTGGAGCTTCAACTGTGTATGCTTGCATACTATGAATCTCTCCAGCAGGCATTGATCAGTGCCAGTCCGGATAATGGCGATGAATTTGAATTAACGTTAGGACACATCAGAGTCGCTTCGTCGCTCATCACGCCATTCTGGATCTATGATCATCTCCTGAAAAACTTCGGCTTCAACCCCATACTCAGAAATATTCTGAGTAACCCGCACTTAGTTAAGAATATTCAGAAAGAGATCCCCGATATCAGCGATAACTACCGGGCGCAGGTCGCTAATCCCGGTGAAGACGAACAGTTTGCCTCAAAAGTCATCAACGACATGTCACTCAGGCAGCGGGTTGAATTTGACTGCGCACTGGCAGAAAAACAGGCAAAAGAGGCACAACTCGCCGAGCTAAACGAAAAATTAAAAATTCATGACACCCACCAGGCGGAGGCCGTAACAGAACAGTTTGACGAAGTGGCTGAAAAAGAAGTTGCAGGCAAAGCCCGATTTGCAAACATTGAGAATTTTGATAGCAATGAGGATATTGACGTTCCGCAAGAGCTTCTGCTTCTGAAATACAAGGCATTGAATGAGCAAGAAGGACAACTGATTCGCAGTCTTCAGGCAGCGAAGGCTCAGATCAATTTAGTAGATTCTCAAATCAGTGCCAGAAAAGTTGCTCTGAAAAAAGAACTGGATGACATCAGAACACCAGACTATCCCAGGATCAGGTCTGAAGTCATTGAGACACTGAGTGCCGTGCACAAAGCTCTGAAAATGCCTGATTTTGATCAAAACGACGATGTCTATCTTCATCGTCAGTACATTTCTGAAGACATCCAGAAATATATCAAAGACGCCAGACAGAGGGCAGAGGAAGAGGCCCGGGACATGCTGGATGTGGTTGAAAAAGAACTCAACATCAAAGCCAATGAAGAGGATTACAGTAAAACAAGACTCACCAGGATTGTTAAAGTACTTAACAAGGGTGATCTCTCAAACAGGATACTGGACAGAATTTTGTTTGGGATAGAAACCATTATCTTGTACCGTGAACGCAGAATGCTGGACATGAAGGATCTCAAACTCATCAAGCTTCATGCGAACCTTCACTATAAAGCCGAAAACCCCGACCCGAATAAGCCTGCCAGAAAACAACGGGCCGACCTGCTGGAAGCCGCAGAAAAAGCACTCAACCTAAAAAGCTATGAAGAGGACGGCCAGATAGCAAGACTTGCCCGGGTTCATGCAATACTTGACAGCGAAGATCTTCCTGAACACTTGCTGGATCAGATAGATCAGGCCCTGTGGCAAGAAGAAAGCACAGCCCTGAACAAGAAGGATCTCAGAATCAGGAAGCTTTGTGCAATTCTTAACTATAAAGTCGAAGATTCGTACCTTGATAAGCAAGTCAAAAAACGACAGACAGGTCTGCTTCAAGCTGTAGAGAAAAAGCTGTACATCCATCCTCGTGAAAATCTTGCTGCCTGGGAAAGAGGCAAGGCTTTCACTGCTAAACTGGCCCGAGATCTGAATGTAGCATTTGCAGAGGATGACAGCCTTGCTGAACAGAGTGAGGCACTAAGAGAAAAAATTGAGGCATTAATAGAAGAGCTATACCAGACCGGCGACGACGAAGGTGTCAGAAGAGCCAGAAACAATGACATGGCTTATCAACTCAACATTGAGGATTATGAAGAAGATGCCATTATCGACGACCAGAACAGTCTGATTGAAAAAAAACTCGGACAGCTGGATGAAGCAGTTATGAATGCAGGTCTGCCTGACGTTAACGAGCGCATTGCAGCCATTGAGAATGAGCTTGACTGGCAAATGGCTCAAATGGGTCCTAAACCCAGATACGTTCTTGATCGAGAGGTAGCCACTGCCAAACGGGAGATAGAAGACGCTATAGCTGAGCTAGAGACAGTTTATCGCAGGCTGGCTGCTCATGGTCACAATGAAGTCGATAACGCATCGGGTGAACTGCCGTTAGCCAGAAAAAAATACGTTCAGATCACAGAATTCCTGCGTGAGCACGACAGGGAAGGTATGGATGAAACCGATGCAATGCCTGGAGGGGCTGCTGCACCAGCAAATCAGGAATCAACCCGTCTGAAAGGTGAGATTGAAACCAGAAAAGCAAACATTGAGAGAATGAGGGAAGTCCTCAGGGCTGCAGAGAAAGCCGTCGAAAATGACGGCGGTTCCTTCCAGTACACGCCGGAACAGGCAGAAGTTCGGGCCGCTATGGAAGCCTTCATACAGCAGCACCCTTTCATGCAACAAGCTCTGGAAGCCGGAATAGCTCTGGCAGAGTCAGCGGCAAAAAGCGGTAAGGTAATACGCGACATTACAACTTTCGATTTTGGCGATGAATTTGCACCGATTCGCTTGCAGGCAATGGCCGGAGACAATCTGATGTTTAATCAGGCCAGTCGGATTGTGGCAATCTTCAAGAGCCTGAGGACGAAAGTCGATTGGCATCAGGGTGCCCTGATAGAAATCCAGAGACTGGTGTACAAGGCCAGAAATGAGATCGGCAAAGGCGCTCAACAATACGACGACGAAATTCGTGGTATGGGAAAAAGAGCCATTCACTTCATTGAGCATGAACCGGAGGACCTCAAAAGCTTCTCTGAATACTTCGCTACCCGTTCTGCCAGTGGTAACAAAATCATGGTTTTGCTTCGTGAAGGCCTGATCAGCAAGGTTGAACTTGAAAACTATATGAAGACCGTCAGAGGTGTCGGCGGTTATCAGACAGTGGCTGAATTTGAGCACTTCCTTGGTAATAAACACGGCGTCAAGGTGCCTGAATTCAGGAAGGTTGTCCAGATGCTGTCCGATGAGAGTGCCGAGGCATTCATGCAAAGTGTCTTTGCTCCTGTGACCGTAACGGCAACAGGCCCGGCGGGTATGAAAGAGTCGATTGTCGGCATGAAGGAGTACGCAGCCGCAGTCGTCGCCAACTACGTGCTTGACGATATTGCCTTTGAAAATGGCCGCAGGACGGCAGCCTTCCTGACTAATATTCAGGACACCCTGACACCTTATGCCAGTGCTGCCGGCCTGTCTGAATCAGACCTGATCAAGGCTATCCATGACACCCTGATGCAGGCTCATGCCGCAACAGTTGAGTGGCAGCTAAAGGAATACTGGGTCAAACCTTCAGCCTTCCTGGTACAGGCTGTCACCTGGTACTTCTCCAGCTACAAACCGCTACTGGCGACTCACACTGTCTCGCAGGCTAACGCGCTGTCCCTCTCGAACATGTCGTACCTCTATCTGCTGGACCTTACCAACAGGGGGGATTATCTGCACAGAATGCTGACACCTTTCCAGCACTGGCTGGAACGCTATAGTGTTGATCTTGACCGAACCGGGCAATATGCCTACCACAGGGGTATTGAACAAATCTCTGAAGTGGGCGGACTGGCCATGCCATTGGGCAAAGCCGCGTCCTCAGTCATTCTGCTGAAAACCGGCTCTATGCTGTTTGCCAGACAGGTCAACGCCAACCCACACAGGTATCGCAGCATTGTCCGTCTGGTGCCCGAAATAGTGAAGTCCATGGGGTCCGGACAAGGGATTCAGGTAGCGCTGCTGCACAGGGCGACGCCACAAAAAGTGAAAACTCTGGCTTCTGCCACCGCCGGACTCGTGCTGGGTCCGGTAGCTACTGTTGGAGCATACGCTCATAGTCTTATATCTGGATTCACCTACGCTCAAACCTTCGGATTCGCACTGGCGTCGAGTCTCGCTTTCGACTTTTTTATGAACGACAACAAGATGCTCACTCAATGGCTGGGTGGACCTCTTGGACGTAGTCTTGACAAAATTAATCGCTGGCGGGGCGTGGGTGAAACGGACGATGAGTATTTGCAACGTACCGCTATTGCTTTGCCACAAGGCTTTAGTGAAACGGATGAAGAATACGCTAGTCGTGTTAAAGCAAACAACAGTATGTATGGCTGGACTCGACACGAAAATTATCTGCAGTTTCGTGAACGCCGTGATCGCACCATGAAACTGTTTGACAATGGTTGGGAAAAATACTTCAGGGAAAATGTACCTAAATGGTCGTTCTCCCATGCAGAAAGCGTCACTTACTCCTACACTCTGGGTGCCTTCTATGAGTGGCAAAAAGGCGATATTCAGAAAGTTCATGATCATTAAGAGAAATATTTCTACCTGCAAACGTGGCCCTCTGACGGCCACGAGCGATTAAAAGTCGCTTCTTCGCCTGCAATGGCAATCACAGCTCACCGTTATAAAAATTCTCAGCTCTGAGGTAGTAGAATGAGTAAGTTTTGTCCCAATGCATTAAGCCTTGCAGTGGCTGTTGCGATCAGTTCTTTCATCATTAGTACCCAGACACTGGCCGATCGCAGGCTGCAGACAAAAGCTGTCGATATTAAAGACAATGAACATGTGGAGTTTACCCAGAGTGAGATCATTGTTCGGCCAACGTTAGGTGATGACCAGCAGCCAATACCCGGATCTTTTACGACCACCTACTCTTATTACACTGATGTCAGTGCAGGCTATGCCATGCCGGCTAAAAGTTTTATAGGTTTTGCTTCTCATTTCTGTGGGGGTGTTTCCAGTGTTGATCTGTTTGAAACAGGCGAAAATGACGTTGCTCAGAAATACACCAAAGTCCTGAAGCTGGGTGATGAGGAAATCTTCAGGTTTACCCATAATCTTGAAGAAAAAGAACTGGTCATTGAAGTCAGAAGCGGAATGACCGATCCGGATTCAGTTGCGGCTGTCCGTTTTCAATTGACTGGCATGGAATCATTGGAACCGTTAACGAAAATCGCCAGATCCGCGCAACTGCTCTGGCTGCTGGAAGGTGCTGAGAAGAGAGCGGGAAACCTGGGCAAAAGTGATCACTATGTTACCCTGGCCAGCATTGAAGTAGACAAGGTTTTAGTGGGTGGGCGTACCTTCATGCGTCTTGTCTCAGGGGGTGATCGGCCACCTGAACTGAAGCGTCTGGGCCATTCACTCTTTGTCAATGATGATGCTCTCCTGGCAGCAGCGACTTCTGCCTATATCCAGGTTCATGTCCTGGGAGAAGCGTTACAACAGCAAGCTCTTAATGAACTGCTGGCACACAACAAACCCGTTGGCTACGTTGTACACGTCAAGGATGGCTCACGGGCTTATCCTGTGCCTGTGGGTTATCCGAAGCTGGAAGTAGCAGAAGCTCCGGGGGAGGTGATTGTTTTCCATGGTCAGAGGCTGAATCCGGATGATGTCGTTTTTGTAGAAAAGCTCTATGACCTATGGCAGGAAGCTGAGGGTCCCCTACCCTCCCCTGCAGTATTAACAAAAGTTAAAACCCATCAGGTCAGAGCCTACCAGTACGTCATTCGAAGCAGGCAGATGACAGTGCTGGAGGAGTTTGCTGCGCGGCAGAATGCTGTATTCAATCAGGATCAACCGACGACACTTTCAAACAATGATAAACGGGCGATGCGTGCGCTTGCATTCTATGAATCTCTCGATCAGGCATTGGTCAGTGCCACTCCAGATAAAAAACATAGAATAAGGGAGTTTGAAGTCACACTGGAAGACCTCAGAGTCGCTTCGTCGTTCATTACACCCATCTGGATGCACAATCAACTTGAAAAACATTTCGGCTTCAAACCCGTACTCAGAGATCTTCTGACTAATCAGCATTTTGTTCAGAAGATTGTCGATCATATACCCGTTGTCGTCAAATTAAAGACTGACGGTTTATACGACGACGAACAGTTTGTTTCCAAAGTTCTGGGTGAAAGGGCCAGACAGATGGCTGAGATGTTCAGCAAGCTGGATGAACTATATAGTGCAGAAGCCGAGCTCCTCGTGCTCAAATATAAATTAGAGATTGAATCGGATAGAGCCGATGCCAGTGATGAGAAAAAACTGGAATGGCAACAAATTTATCAGAAAGTTAAGGCTAAACATGCATGGACTCTTGCTAAGCTGCAAGATCAGAAAACTCTGGTAAAGACACTTATGCAGGAGGTCAGGCAATTCCCTCTGCTGGAACAACAAGTTTCTAATGCCAATTTAAAAGCCATAAATGCTCGCCATTCTAAAATAGCAACAAAACTTGGCATGGATGACTGGGATGACACCCAACCAGAAGTTGAACAAGTCGAAAGCCTCTTGAAGAAAATTGATGATATCTGTGATCCGGCTTCCATTAAAAGTCAGCTCGCCCCAATCAACAAAGCTGATCTGCAAGCCCGCCACCAGACCCAACACCTTCAGCAACAGAGCACCAGAAAAGAGGCTGACAGCGAAGCTGAAATAAAAGCCCGTTATGCAACCCTCGCTATTCATTTAAACATTAAGGATTTTGATAACAACGCAGACATTGACGTTCAAGAAGACCATCTGCTTCAGAGAATTGAGTCACTGACTGCCGAAATACAGCATGCTTATAGACTGAATGACGAACAAAAACACCTGCTTAACAAACTGCAGTCAACGAATGCTCCACTCAACCCGATTCAAGAAAGTTTGCTTCAGAAAATCCAGACACTGAATGATGATGGCGGTATGAAAAAACCCGACGTCAAATTCATGCAAGACGGTATCGCAGCGATTTTGCGTATCGTAATGAGTAAAGACGACTCATTGGCAAAACACATTCCACAGATAGAAGCAATGCATCAGAGTCTTGCAGATTTGAAACAGGAACTGGCAGACATCAGAACACCAGGCCACCCCAAAGCCATGCCGTTAGTACTTGAGAAGCTGGCGGCCGTGGAAAAAGCCCTGGAGATGGATGACCTCAATAGTAAGGGCGATGTCTATTACCGTCGTGACGCCATTTCCAAGGCAATTCAGACATCTATGACAAAGGCCAGTCAGGCGGCAGAGAAAGAGGCACTGGAGATACTGGAAGAATTAGAAGAAGCAGTCAACATAAAAGCCAATGAAGGTGATGACAACACAGAAAGAGTTGACAGGATTCGTGCCAGGCTTAAGGACGATGAAATCACTGAAAAAACGCTGAAAGGTAATTCCATCTGGGAAGATGCTATGTACCAAATAAGAGGAGTAAAAGTCGAGGGAATTGATGGGACTCTCGCCTTTTTTGTCGAAGAAGTGGATGAGCGAGCCATAGAAGAACAGAAAGAGATACTTAGAGCTGTAGAGAACAAGCTGAACATCGACATCAGGGAAAACACTGCTGCTATAGAAAGAGGCAAGCATTTCGTTGCTAAACTGGCCGATGATCTGAAACTGGAATTAAAAAAAGATACCAGCCTGGATGACCAGAAGAATGCCGTGAGAGAAAAAATCCGGGCATTAAGGGACATAGTAGAAGGCTTCTGTGACAATAGAGGTTCCAGAAAAGATACAAACAATGAAATTGCTCGTCCACTCAACATCGAGGGTTATGAAGAAGATGAAGATCTCATCTACCAGCAAAGTCTGATTGGACTAAAACTCCGAGAGCTGAATGATGAAGTTTACCTTGCCGGTCAGCCTACCGTTAATGAGCGTATCGCAGCCATAGAAGATGAGCTTGACAAGCACATGGCTCACCTGGGACCTAAACCCCGATTCGTTCTTGATCGTGAGCTAGCCAGAGCCAGTCGGGTAATAGAAGAAGCTGAAAGTGAGCTGGAAACTGCTCATCAAAAACTGGAGGCTATGTTACAACCGGACGGTGATGACAGTACTGGCAGCAAGACCCGGGAACAGGCCCGTCTGAAAGCTGAGATTGAAGTCAGGAAAGCAGACATTGAGAGAATGAAAGATGCCCTT
Source organism: Endozoicomonas sp. ALD068 (assembly GCF_049310145.1). Taxonomy (NCBI): domain Bacteria; kingdom Pseudomonadati; phylum Pseudomonadota; class Gammaproteobacteria; order Oceanospirillales; family Endozoicomonadaceae; genus Endozoicomonas; species Endozoicomonas sp. ALD068. The sequence continues at coordinate 576,744 of NZ_JBLYNU010000004.1, read as the reverse complement.
GAGGCAGCCGGGAGAGCCGTCGAAAATGATGACGGCCCCTTCCAGTACACGCCGGAGCAGGCAGAAGTTCTGGACGCTATCCACACCTTCACGCAGCAGCACTCACTCAAGAAACAGGCCCTGGAAGCCGCCATGGGTCTGGCAGAATTAGCCCTGCAAAGCGGTGAGGCCATACCCGACTTTACGACTTTCGATTTTGGCGAAGAATTTGCGCCGGTTCACCTGCGGGCATTGGTCGGAGACGCTCTGACCTTTGATCAGGCCAATCGGATTGTGAAAATTTTCAAGAGTCTGAAGAAGACCTTCCCGGCCCCCCTTTTTGAGCCTTTGGAAAATCAGCCTTCGAATGTCCTGAAAATAATCCAGCAGCTGGTAAACAGCGCCAGGCATGAGCTGCAAAGCGGAGCTAAACAATACGACGACGAAATTCACGGCATGGCCAAAACAGCCATTCACTACGTCAACTATGAACCGGGAGACCTGAACAGCTTCCCGGACTACCTGGCTGCCCGCTATGCCAGTGCTAACAGGATCATCGCTCTGCTGCGTGAAGGTCTGATCAGCAAGGTTGAACTCGAGAACTACATGAAGGCCGTCAGAGGTGTCGATGGTTATCAGACAGTGGATGAATTTGAACATTTCCTGGGCTACAAACACCGCGTCAATTTGCCTCACTTCAATAGCATTATCCAGATGCTGTCCGACAGAGGTGCTGAGGAATTCATGCAGATGGCCTTTAACCCTGTGCCCCTCACTGCCACTGGCCCGGCGGGTATGAAAGAATCTGTTGCCGACATGAAAGAGTATGCAGCTGCAGTCATCGCCAACTATGTTCTTGATGATATTGCTTTTGACAATGGCCGCAGAACGGCAGCATTTCTGGGCAATATTCAGGAAACCCTGACACCTTACGCCAATGCCGCTGGCCTGTCTGAGTCAGACCTGATCAAAGCTATCCACAACACATTAATACAGGCTCACACCACAGCAGTTGAACGACAGCTGTCCGATTACTGGGTCAAACCGTCCGCCTTCCTGGTACAGGCTGTGACCTGGTATTACTCCAGCTACAAACCGCTACTGGCGACCCATACAACCTTGCAGGCTGCCGAGCAGTCTCTTTCAAACATGTCGTTCCTCTATCTTCTGGATCTGACCAACAGGGGTGATTACCTGCACCGGATGCTGACACCTTTCCGGCAGTGGCTAGAACACTTCAGTGTTGATCCTGACCGAACCGGGCAATATGCCTGCCACAATGGCATTGAACAAATCGCTGAAGTGGGCGGGCTGGCCATGCCATTGGGTAAAGCCGCGTCCTCAGTCATTCTATTGAAAACCGGCTCTATGTTATTTGCCCGACAGCACAATGCCAATCCTCATAGTTATCGCAGCATTTCCCGGCTGGTGCCGAAAATAGTGAAATCCATGGGTTCAGGACAGGGAGTTCAGATACCACTGCTGCACAGGATGACTCCACAAAAAGTGAAAACCCTGGCTTCAGCCACCACCGGCCTGGTACTGGGTCCGGTCGCCACTGTCGGAGCATACGTCCACGGACTTATATCCGGGTTCACCTATGCACAAACCTTCGGATTCGCCCTGGCGTCTAGTCTCACTTTCGACTTTTTTATGAACGACAACAAAATGCTCACTCAATGGCTGGGCGGGCCTCTGGGCCGGAGTCTTGACAAGATTAATCGCTGGACAGGCCTGGGGGAGACGCAAGATAGATATTTGCAACGTACGGCTATTGCTTCACCTCAAGGCTTCAGTGAAACCGATGAAGCCTATGCAAACCGTGTAAAGACCAACAACACGATACCTGGCTGGACTCGACAGGAAAATTATCTGCAGTTCCGTGAACGCCGTGATCGCACCATGAAACTGTTTGACAATGGCTGGGAGCAATACTTCATGGAAAATGTCCCCAGATGGTCATTCTCCCATGCAGAAAGTATTCCTTACTTCTACACTCTTGGAGCTTTTTACGGTTTGCAAAAGGGCGATGATCAGAGAGTTCACGGTCATAATTAGAGAAGTGCCTCTCAATTAAGCCTTCCACCTGCAACCCTGGCAGACCAACATGACAGGTCTGGTGAACGTTTCATGCCGGAACAGGAATGAGCGATTTTAAAAATTACTTCCTCGCCTGCCAGCAATCTCTTTTCACGGTGATAAAAATACTCAGCTCTGAGGTAGAAGAATGACAACTGCTCGCCCCGATGCATTGAGCCTTGCAGCGGCCATTGCAATCAGTTCTTCGATCATTGCTACACAGGCACTGGCCGATCGCAGGCTACAGACAAAATCTGTCGATTTTCCGGACAATGGACATGTGAAGTTTATCCAGAGCGAGGTTATGGTTCGGCCAACTTTAGGTGATGACCAGCAGCCAATACCCAAGTCCTTTACAACCACTTACCCCGATCAGGATCAGGCCAGGGCTGGCTACGACGTTCCTTCCAGGGGCTTCACAGACGTTCTTTCCGGCATCGAAGGCAGCGTTTCCAGTGTTGATCAATTTGAAACAGACGAGAATAGCGTTGCTCAGAAATACACCAAAGTTCTGAAGGTCGCTAATGAGGAAGTCTTCAGGTTCACTCATTGCCTTGAAAGCAACCTACTGCTCATTGAAGTCAGAATCGGGATGATCGATCCTGACTCAGTTGCAACTGTTCGTGCTCAATCAGGTAACGACCTGCATTTAGAACCTTTGACAAAAATCGCCCGTCCCGAACACCTGGCCGGAGTGCTGAAAGGCGCCAATGAAAGAGCGGGAAACCTTGGCGCAAGTAATGACTTCGTTCATCTTGCCAGTATTGAAGTCGAGCAAGTGAAAGTGGACGGGCGCACCTTTATGCGTCTTGTCGCTGCAGGCGACCAATCTCCTGAACTGCAGCACCTGGGTCAATCGCTCTTTGTCAATGATGAGGCGCTTTTCGCAGCAGCCACCACTGCCTATACCCAGGTTCATGTTCTGGGGGAAGAATTACAGTATGAAGCTCTGAATGAACTATTGTCATACCATAAACCTGTCGGCTATGTTGTCCACGTCGAGGATGACACAAAGGCTTATCCTGTGCCTGCTGATTATCCAAAGCTGGAAGTGGAACAGGCTTCGGAGGAGATCATTATTTTCCGTGGTCAGAAACAGAATCCGACCGATATCGCTTTTGTCGAAAGCCACTATGAATTATGGGATGTATATAGTGTTCAAGAACTCACTGCAGAAGTTAAAAAAGCCAGAATCAAAAACTACCAGTACGTGATCAGAAGCAGGCAGATGGCGCTGCTGGAAGAGCTTGCTGCCGGGTTGGCCACACAGCAAGATGCCGGACTTGACCTGGATAAACTGTCGAAGCTTACCTACTACGAATCTCTTCAGCAGGCATTAACCAGTGCTACTCCAGATGAAACCGATGAATTTGAATTCGCAACAGGGCACATCAGGGAGGCTTCATCAGTCATCACGCCCACCTGGGTGCAGTTTCAACTCATAAAAAACTTCAGCTTCAAACCCGTCCTTAAAAATCTTCTGACTCACCATAATTTTATTCAGAATATTCAGAGCCTGATGCCCTATGTCACCGAAATGATAAACGCGGTTGCGCTTGGCAAAGGCACAAAATTTTCCCAAAAAGTTGTGGGCGACATTGCCACACAGATGCTTGAGACGGTAAGAACGCTGGAAAAGCTGCGGGCAAAAGAGGCCGAACTGACCGCAGAACAAGTCACTGATTCTTCAGCAGATGTCACAAAAGCTCGCCACGCTCATATAGCTGCAGCACTGGGTGTTGATGACTGGGATGATACCTGGTCATCAGAAGAACAAGCCAGACTCCTCAGCAAGAAAATTGATGAAATAAACCAGTCGGTGGCGGCAACATTTATCGGCACAGAATTGACTCCGGAGCAAGCTGCAAAAAAAACACTGGCAGCGATTGAAGGCCAGCTCGGCATTGTTTCAGACAATGAAGACGATCTGGGTGGTCGCACTGATCTCATTCTGAAGCATCTGCAACAACATCCAGACCAGACTGGTGAGTTATTCGGGGATAAACTGACGATAATCGAAGGTCAGCTCGGTCTGGCTCCAACTAAGAAAGATGACCCGGCGGCCCGTCAAAAGATCATTCGAATGCACCTTCTGCTAAGACTGGCCAAGGTGGGTCAACAGCCACATTTTCAGCGTCAATATCAACAAAAACTGGAAGCAAAGAAAAGTCATCTACAGCAACTTCAGCACCTGGTCAATCTACTTCCAACGATTGACAAAAACCTTCGTGATGCCGCAGCAAAAGCAAGAGTAGATATCAACACTCAACTGGCAGCAGAGCTGGGTACTGATCACTGGGACGATACCCGGCCACTGGAGGAACAAGAAAGAATCATCAGGGAGAAAATTCTTGAAATCAAAACATCTCCTGACGAAAGAAATGCCGCAACAGGACAGCCATGGGAAGAAGCTGTAAAAGCAAGACTGGCGCCCATTAAAAGCAGGTTAGACATTACTTTGAACAATGAAGATGATCTGGATACCTACTATCAGTCCATTCAACAACAGCTGCAACAAAAGGAAAAACTGAACAATGTGGCCATTCAGAAATCACTGACTGACTTGGAAAGTAAGCTCGGTCTGGCCTCAGACAACGAAAAGGACCCCGAAGTCCGTCGACAGATCATTAAGCAACAGCTCGGGCAACAGCAAGCATTGGTCGCTCAACACCTTCGTCAGCAGCAGGGCACCAGAACAGATGCTGAAATCAAAGCCCGTTATAGAACTATTGCCGCACATTTAAACATTCAGGATTTTGACAGCGATACAAATGTTGACGCTCAACAGGAACAACTGCTTAAAAAACTTACGACAATGAAAGCCCGGGATGAACGTCAGCGTCAACAAATTAAGACAATGTATGCTCAATATGAGCTCCTGCTTCAGAAAGTTCCGTCAACGAGTGAGCAACCAGACCCAGAGGATGTTTACAATCGGGCCAAAAAAGGTGTTCTGGCAGCGATGCCCGGTGTTGAGCTGAGTGATGACATCACACCAGAAGGTCTCAAAGCCCTGGAATTGGCAGTACATTCCAGGCTGCTCAGGCTTGCTGACCTGGAAGAAGAAATAGGTCAGCCCCCGGGCCACCCCGGAGTCAAGCCTGAAGTACTTGCTAAACTGGCTGCCCTGGAAAAAGCCCTGAAGATGGATGACCTCAATGGCGAGGACGATGTGTATAAACGTCGTAACGCCATTCCTATGGAAATGGAGTTATACATGGCAAAATTCAGGCAGAAGGCAGAGAAAGAGGCTCTGGCAATACTGGAAAAAGTAGAAGAAATATTCAAAATCGATGTCAACAAAGATGATCACACAGCAGCAAGGCTTGAGAGGATTTTTACAAAACTGGACACAGGTGATTTCTCAGAATCCATGGTGGATGAGATAGAAGATACCCTCTGGCAAGAAGACATCCCACCTGTGAGGGAAAAATGGGAAAGAAAACTCGAGAAACTTAAAGGGCGTCTTTCCTTTTATATCGAAATCCCGGATCTGGATGAACGCACCATAAGAGAAGAGAGAAAGATGCTTGAAGCCATAGAGGAAGAGCTGAACATTGACACAAGTGAAAATCCTGCTGCCAGAAGAAGAGACATGGATTTTATTGCTGAACTGGCTTCGGATCTAAAAGTGGAATTTGAAGAAGGAGCCAGCCTGAATGACCAGAAGGATGCCCTGAGAGGCAAAATTCTGGCATTAAAGGAAGAACTAAACAACCTCTTCGACAATGAGGATCTCACAAGAGAGACACACAATGAAATTGCTCGTCTTCTGTGCATCGAGGACTATAAAGATGATGCCTCTGAGGATGAACAGGCTTGCCTCATTGAAGACAGACTTCGGGAGCTGGATGAAGAAATTTGCATGATGAGTTGGCCTAATATTTATGATCGTACAGAAGCCATTGAAAATGAGCTTGACAGGCAAATAGCTCGCCTGGGACCTAAACCAAGATACGTTCTTGATCGTGAGCTTGCAGTAGCCAGACAAGCAGTACAAGACGCTGAAAGTGAGCAGGAAGCTGCTCGTCAAAAACTGGATGCTATTCGTAGCACAAATTGGGTATTCGCCCAGAGCCATACTGACCTCCAAACTGTTCCGGATGAAGGCGACACATCCCTCAATCAGGCAATGAAGGATATTCAGACTGAGTTGGGACTGGCTACAGATAATGAGCAAACCTTCAAAGAGCGAGTAGACGACATCAAATACTTCCTGAGTGGATGCAGTGCAGAAAAACGCGATGAAGTCATTGAGAAAACCACAAAAGCCATGAACCTGCGAATAAAAGGTGAGCTCGGTTTACCGGAAGAAGCTGATTACTTTAGTGCCAATACAGCCTCTGAAAAAACCTGTGGTCGTGATGAAAACCATGCAGTTGAGGGTGAACTGCCTTTGACCAGGAAAAACTACAATCGGGTCACAAAATTCCTCCATGAACACGACAGGAAAAGTGCAGAAGTGGCTCTTGCACTGCTTGAAGAAGCTGTTGCACAGGAGAATCTGGATCGAAAAAAAAAGCTGTTTAGCAACCCTGAAAACACCGCTAAGCAGGCTAAAACCGTCCATAAGAACGAAATAGCTATGCTGGATTCAGTTCTGGATCAGAAAAGTGAAGATGTATCCGTTGCGAAAAAGGCTCTGGCGAATCAGGAAGCACTTCTTGGCGCTGCTGAAAAAGCCGTGGGTCTTACACCAGATCCTGCTGACACCAATGAACAACGGATTAATGCCCTGAGAAACAAACAGATACAACTGGGTGGACATGATGGCACCGGCGGAAAAATCGAGCAACTGACCAAGGAACAGGTTCGTCTGGAAAGGGAGATTAAAAACAGACAAGCAGACCTTGAGAGAATGAAGGAAACCCTGAAGGCTGCACAGGAAGCTGTCGAAAATGATGGTGGCCCCTTCCAGTTCTCGCCGGGACAGGTCAATGTTCTGGCCGCTATAAACACCTTCACGCAGCAGCAGTCTCTCCGGCAACAAGCGCTGGATGCCGCAATCGGCCTGACAGAATCAGCAGTAAACAGCGGTAAGCTGATACCAGACCTTGTAACTTTCGATTTTGACGATGAATTTGCACCGATGCGCTTGCAGGCAGAGGTCGGAGACGATCTGACGTTTAACCAGGCCAGCCGGATTGTGGAAGTTTTCAAAAACCTGAAGGCGAGCTTCCCGCCCTCCCCTGTTGAGCCTTTAGAAAGTCAGCCTCAGAATCTCATTGAACAAGTCCAGACTCTGGCAGCCAGGGCCAGGAATGAGATGAAAACCGGGGCTCGACAATACGACGACGAAATACGCGGCATGGGCGAAAGAGCCATTCACTTTGTCGGGCATGAACCAGGGGATTTGAAAGGCTTCTCGGAATACTTCGCCGCCCGTTCTGCCAGTGGCAACAAGATCATGGCTCTGCTGCGTGAAGGACTGATCAGCAAGATTGAACTTGGAAACTACATAAAGGCCGTCAGAGGAATTGATGGTTATCAGACAGTGGACGAATTTGAACATTTCCTTGGCTACAAACAGGGCGTCAATGTCCCTCACTTCAAGGCTGTTGTCCGGATGCTGTCCGACAAAGGTGCTGAGGAATTCATGCACAGTGCCTTTACACCAGTGTCCGTGACTGCGATTGGCCCGGCAGCAATGAAAGAGTCGGTTGCCGGTATGAAAGAGTACGCAGTTGCGGTCATCGCCAACTATGTTCTTGACGATATTGCCTTTGATAATGGCCGCAGGACGGCAGCGTTTCTGGCCAATGTTCAGGATACCCTGACACCTTATGCCAATGCGGCCGGACTTTCTGAATCAGAACTGATCAAGGCTATCCATGGCACGTTGATACAGGCTCACGCCGCAGCGGTTGAGCAGCAGCTCAATGATGACTGGGTCAAACCTTCAGCTTTTCTGGTACAGGCTGTCACCTGGTACTTCTCCAGCTACAAACCGCTACTGGTAAGCCATACTGCCTGGCAGGCCAGAGCGCTCTCCCTCTCAAACATGTCGTTCCTGTATCTTCTGGACCTGACCAACAGGGGGGATTACCTGCACCGGATGCTGACACCTTTTCAGCACTGGTTGGAACGCTATGGTGTTGATCTTGACCGAACCAGCCAATATGCCTATCACAGTGGCATTGAACAAATCTCTGAAGTGGGCGGACTGGCCATGCCATTGGGTAAAACCGCGTCCTCAGTCATTCTGTTGAAAACCGGCTCTGCGCTGTTTACCAGACAGCACAACGCCAACCCGCAGATGTATCGCAGCATTCTCCGCCTGGCGCCCGAAATAGTGAAGTCCATGGGGTCCGGACAAGGGATTCAGGTACCGCTGCTGCACAGGGCGACGCCACAGAAAGTGAAAACTCTGGCTTCTGCCACCACTGGTCTTGTGCTGGGACCGGTAGCCACTATCGGAGCATACGCTCATAGTCTTATATCCGGATTCACCTATGCACAAACCTTCGGGTTTGCTCTGGCATCGAGTCTCACTTTCGACTTTTTTATGAACGACAACAAGATGCTTACTCAATGGCTGGGCGGACCTCTTGGACGTAGTCTTGACAAAATTAATCGCTGGTGGGGCGAAGGTGAAACGGACGATGAGTATTTGAAACGTACGGCTATTGCCTCGCCTCAGGGTTTTAGTGAGACCGATGAAGCCTATGCAAATCAGATCAAAGCAAATAGCACGATGTATGGCTGGACTCGACAGGAAAATTATCTGCAGTTCCGTGAGCGCCGTGATCGCACCATGAAACTGTTTGAGAATGGCTGGGAAAAATACTTCAGGGAAAATGTACCTAAATGGTCGTTTTCCCATGCAGAAAGTGTTCCTTACTTCTATACCCTCGGAACTTTCTACGAATGGCGACGAGGCGATGATAAAAAAGTCCACGGCCATACAACTCGTTCCCACGCTCTGCGTGGGAATGCATACCCCCAGGTGAAAAACTGATTTTACACGCGAGATAAGGTATGGGTTGCCAGCCATGGTCTATTCTAAGTTGCTTCTTTGCCTGCTGTGAAAATCACTTTTCACGGTAATCAATCTACCAGCCCTGAGGTAGTCGAATGACAAATGCTTGCCCCAATGCATTAAGCCTTGCTGTAATCGCTGTAATCAGCTCTTGCATCATTGGCACACAGGCACTGGCCGATCGGAAGCTGCAGACCAGATCTATCGATATTCTGGTCAATGGGCATAAGGAGTTTACCAATAGTGAAATCATGGTTCGACCGACTTTAGGTCATGACAAGCAGCCAATACCCAAGTCCGTTACGACCACCTACCCTGCTGTAGACAGAATAAGCATAAACCCTGACCGTCCTTCGTTAACATTTACACAAATTCTTTCTGGTCTAAATGGCGACGCTTCCATTGTTGATCTGTTTGAAACTGACGAGAATAACGTTGCTCAGAAATACACCAAAATCCTGAAGGTAGGTAATGAGGGAGTCTTCAGGTTCACCCATAACCTTGAAGAAACGGAACTGGTCATTGAAGTCAGGGCCGGAATGACCGATCAGGATTCAGTTGATGCTGTTAGTGCATATCATTGGGTAGATGATGCTGAAGCATTAGAACCCTTGACGAAAAGCGCCGCTCCCTTAGGACTGGTTGGATTACTGGAAGCTGTCTATGAGAGAACAGGAAACCTGGGCGCAAGCAATCACTATGTTGCCCTTGCAACCATTGAGGTAGAAAAAGTTGCAGTGAACGGACGTACCTTCATGCGTCTTATCGCTTCGGGCGATCACCCCCCTGAATTACAGCGGCTGGATCAATCACTCTTTATCAACGACGATGCCCTCCTGGCAGCAGCCACCTCAGCCTATTACCAGGTTCATGTTGCGGGAAAGGATTTACAACAGCAGGCGCTTAATGAACTCTTGGCACACAGCAAACCCGTCGGCTATGTTGTACACGCCGACGATGATGCAAAGGTTTATCCCGTGCCTGCGGGTTATCCAAAGCTGGAAGTTACAGAAGCTCCGGGAGAGGTCATCGTTTTTCACGGTCAGATGCCGAAACCGGATGATATCGCTTTTGTAGAAAGCCTCTATAACCTCTGGAAAGAAGCTGAGGCTAATGACCTCGCCCTCGCCCCTGCAGTGGCAGCAAAAGTAGTAAGACATGATGTCAAAAGCTACCGGTACGTCATTCGAAGCAGGCAAATGACAATATTGGAGGAGTTTGTTGCGCGGCACGATGCTGAAGTTCACGAAGATCAACCGATGACGCTCACAAACGAAGATAAACTGGCAATGCGTGCGCTTGTTGACTACGAATATCTCCAGCAGGCATTAGCGAGTGCTGGTGCAGCTCGCTCGACGGATCTCAGTAAATTTGAATTCACAATGGAACACATCAGAGTTGCTTCGGCGGTTATCACGCCGCCCTGGATGCAAACTCAACTGGTAGAGCACTTCGGCTTCAGACCCGCATTTAGAAATCTTCTGATTAACCTGCATTTTGTTCAGAATCTTCAGAATCTTATACCCTTTTTCAAAGATATAAACTATGCGCAGACGGGTCCTCTTGAGAAGGACAAAAAGTTTGCTGCCCAAGTCATAGGAGACATGGCCAAACAGCTGTTAAAGAAACTGGACAAGCTGCAGGAAGAAGAAAATAAACTCCTCGGAATTCGAAACAACTTAAAGGACACTTTAGAGCAAGTCTATGTCAGTCGAAAGGAAAAACTGAAAGCACAATGCCAGTATCGGAAAATTGAGGATAAGCTTGCAAAGCTTCATGTCGAACTGGAAGATCTGGAAAATCTGAAGCTGAAACGTCTGCTGGAAGTTCGACAAGTCCCGAATCCGGAAACAAAAGTTCATATTATCAGAACAGAGCCCACAAAAGCGATTAACGCTCAAATGGCTGCAGAGCTTGGTATTGACAACTGGGATGATACCCTGCCACTCAACGAACAATTCACACTCATAGAAAAGAAAATTAATGAAATATACAGATCGATGGCCGCAACAGAACAGCCTGATGAAGAAACTCTAACAGCAGAACCAACGGCCATTGCTAGCTGGCGAGGCATTGCCCCGGTCAATAAAATCAATCCGCGCACCCTTCTGTTCATTCAAAAACGGCTGCAACAAAACATTATACGACCCGAGCAGGAAGTATCGGAAAGGCTGACTATCTTTGAGAATTATCTCGGTCTGGTTCCGGAAAACAAAGATGACCTTAATGCCCGACACCAAGCCATTCATCGGCACCTGAGGCAGCAGGCGACCGAAATCGTTCAACAACCCTTCCAGGATCAACAACAGGAAGCCAGACAAACTCCAGAGCTGGAACAACTCGTTCGGGATACCAGAGCAGGTGCCATAAAAGCCCGCAACGCTCAACTGGCAGCAGAGCTTGGTATTGATGACTGGGATGATGCCCTGCCACTCGAAGAACAGGCCAGACTCATCAGAAATAAAATCCAGGAAATAAATCCATCGGTTACCGAACAGTCTGAAGAAGAAACTGTAAAAGCAAAAACGGCGGGCATTGGAAACAAGGATTGCTTTATTTTGGTCAATGAAGATGAGCTGGCGGCCCTGGAAGCTCAGCTGGGCATTGTCCCGGATAAAGAAGATGACCTGAAAGCTCGTCACGAGAGGCTTCTGGAAAACTTTGAGCAGCACGCAGAACTGAAAAACCGGTTACAGAAACTTCAGCAGCAAGCCGATCAGGTTCCCGACCTGGAAAGGATACTTCTTACCGTCAGGAAAATTGCCAGAAAAACTCACTACGCTTATACAGCAGCCAAGCTGGGTATTGATGACTGGGATGATACCCTGCCACTGGACGAACAATTCACACTCATACAAAAGATAATTAATGAAATTTACAGATCGATGGCCGCAACAGGGCAGCCTGATGAAGAAACTCTAGCCGCAGAACCAACGGCTATTGGTGGCTGGCGAGGCATTGCTCCGGTCAATAAAATCAATCCGCGCACCCTTCTGTTCATTCAACAACGGCTGCAACAAAACATTATACGACCCGAGCAGGAAGTATTGGAAAGGCTGACTATCTTTGAGAATTATCTCGGTCTGGTTCCGGAAAATAAAGATGACCTTAATGCCCGTCACCAAGCCATTGCGCAGCACCTGAAGCAGCAGACAACCGAGATTGTTCAACAACCCTTCCAGGATCAACAACAGGAAGCCAGACAAACTCCAGAGCTGGAACAACTTGTTCGGGATACCAGAGCAGATGCCATAAAAGCCCGCAACGCTCAATTGGCAGCAGAACTTGGTATTGATGACTGGGATAATGCCCAGCCACCCGAAGAACAAGCCAGGCTCATCAGAGAAAGAATTGCTGAAGTCAACCCATTCTTAGCCGCAACAGAACTGGCCGCGACACCCGACGAAGACGCCGCAAAAGCAAAACTGGCAGCCATTGAAAGCGAACAGGGTATTACTCCAGACAATGAAAACAATCCGGATGCCCGCCATCGGTTCCTTCAACAGCACCCGCAGCCAGGGAGCACCAGCACAGAGACTGGAAAAGACGCTGAAATAAAAGCCCGTTATGCAATCATCGCCGCACATTTAAACATTGAGAATTTTGATAGCAATACAGATAAAGACGCTCAACAAGAACGCCTGATTCAAAGGCTTGATAGAATGAAGGCTCAACTGCAACGGCAGCGTCAACGACTTTATACAATGGCCGTTGAACGCGATTCAGAGAATTCCTACACCAGGGCCAGAAAAAATGCTCTGGCAGTGGTTCCGGGTATTGATCTGACTGAAGACAAGACACTGAAAGATCGCGCCGGCCTGGAGTTAACAATACGTTCCAAACTCTTCAGGCTCAGGGATCTGGAAAAAGAACTGGATGACATCAGAACACCAGGCCACCCCAGAGCCACGCCTGTGGTGCTTTGGAAGCTGCTTGCCGTGGAAAAAGCCCTGGCGATGAATCCGCCCGGTGAAGAGCAGGATGAGTATCAACGCCGCCAGGCCATTTCTGACGACATCAAGTCACACATCGCAGAGGCCAGACAGCGGGCAGAGGAAAAGGCCCTGAGCCTACTGGCAGCCATAGAACAGGTTTTCGACATCAATGTCAATGAAGATGATGGCAAAGCAGAAAGACTTGTCAGGGTTCATGCAAGGCTTGGCGATGACGTCTCAAAACAGATGCTGGATGAGATCGTTAACATTCTCTGGCAAGACGACACATTGGTGATGATGAAAAACTTCAAACCCGTGGTCGAGAGCCCTCACAAAAGTATTACTCTTCCTGATGAGAAAAAAGGAAGGCAAGAATGGCTTGATCTGATTGCCAGGCGTCTGACCTATAAAGTCGAAGAAGTGGATCAGCGTGCCAGGGAACAACAAAATCGTTTGCTTGCAGCCGTAGAGTACAATCTGGAGATATACCCTTCTGTATACATTGCTGCCAGAGAAAGGGGCAAGGTTTTTACTACTGAACTGGCCAGTGTTCTGCAGGTAAAGTTTGAACACGACGTCAGCCTGTCTGACCTGAAGGATGCTTTAACAGCCAGAATTCAGGCAATTCGGGATGAAGTCAACGAAGTCTATGACGATGAAGCTGTGAAAAGAATCCGGAACAATCAAATAGCTCATCAACTCAACATCTGGGACTATAAAGGGCATGAAAGAATCGACGACCAGAACGGCCTGATTAATGCAAAACTTCAATGGCTGGATGAAGAAGTTTTCAAAGCGGGTCAACCTGATGTTAATGAGCGTATCTCCGCCATTGAGGATGAGCTTGACAGGCAAATGGCCCGCCTGGGGCCCAAGCCCCGATACGTTCTTGATCGTGAAGTAGCCGGAGCCAGGCGAGCACTGAAAGCAGCCGAAAGTGAGCTGGAGACAGCTCATCGCAAACTGGATGCTATGGGTCGCAAACAATGGCTATCTGCACAGAGCCCTGCAGACCTCCAACATCCCTCGGATGAAGATGACCCGGCTGACAATCAGCCGGTAAAAAAGATTCAGATTGAGCTGGGTCTGCCTGCAGGTGACGAGCAAACCGATGCAGATCGATTACTCATGATCGAGAATTTCCTGCTGGAACAGAGTGCAGAAATACGAGATGAAGTCCTGAAGGAACTGAGAGTCAGAACCCATCTGAACATCCAGATGCATCCCAACCCCGAATCAGTGGGAGAAGGTGAATGCATTATGTCTATTGAATACAATTCAGATAGTCATGGCCGGGACACAACCGATGAAATCGATGAAGCGCGGGATGGATTGCCTTTAACCGGGAAAAAGTTCGCCCAGGTCACAGAATTCCTGCGTGAGCACGACAGGAAAAGTAAGGATTTAGCCGAGGCAATCACTGAAGAAGCTGTTGCGCGAAAGAATCTGGTTCGTAAAGAGCAGGAGATTTTTGCGCGAGCGAATACCGTTCCTAAAGAACCGGAGATGTTCGAATCTGAAAACATTAATGAGCAATCGACAAGCTCAAATAAGCTCGAGTGGGATCTGCTGAGTTCAGCCCTGGATCAGAAAAGAGAAGCTGTATCAGAAGCAGAAAAAGCTCTGGCAGATCATCATGAAGCGACTCTTGACGCCACTGAAGAAGCCCTGGGCCTTAAACCAGCCCCCTCTGGCACCCATGAACAACGGATTAATGCCCTCAGAAACACACAGAGACAACTGGGCGTTAACGACCGCAGGATCCGACAACCGATTCAGGAACTGGTCCGTCATGGTCGTCTGAAAGCTGAGATTAAAGTTAGGAAAGCAGACATAGAGAGACTGAAAAAAGTCCTGGAGGCTGCCGAAGAAGCCGTCAACAATGATGACAGGCCCTTTCAATACACGCCGGAACAGGTAAAAGTTCTGGACGCTATCCAAAGATTCACGCAAAACCCTCTCAAAAAACAAGCCCTGGAAGCTGCAATGGTTCTGGCAGAGGCAACAACCCTGAGCGGTAAACCAATGCCACTCCTTACGGCTTTCGATTTTGACGATGAATTTGCACCCATTCGTTTGCAGGCAATGGCCGGAGACGCTCTGACCTTTGATGAGACCCGCCAGATTGTGGAGGTCTTCAGGAATCTGAAAACCAGCTTTCCGCAAAGCCCTGACGAGCCTGCAGGATATCGGACCCTGAATGTCCTGGAAGAAGTCCACAGGCTTGTGCAATTGTCCAGGCAAGAGATAGAAACAGGAGCACAGGAATACGACGAAGAAATTCGTGACATGGGCTCAGCAGATAGTCACTACGTCCAACATGAATCAGGGGACCTGAAAGGCTTCTCGGAATACCTCAATACCCGTTCTGCCAGTGGCAACAAGATCATAGCCCTGCTGCAGGAAGGTCTGATCAGTAAAGTTGAACTTGAGAACTATATAAAAGCCGTCAGATTTGTCGAAGGTTATCCGACAGTGGCTGAATTTGAACACTTCCTTGGCTACAAACACGGCGTCAATGTGCCCCACTTCAAAGCCGTTGTCCAGATGCTGTCTGACAAGGGGGTTGAGAAATTCATGCAGAGTGCCATTACTCCTGTGAGCATAACAGCAACTGGTCCGGCGGGTATGAAAGAATCTGTTGCCGGCATGAAAGAATACGCCGCTGCTGTCATCGCCAATTACGTGCTTGATGATATTGCCTTTGACAACGGCCGCAGGACGGCAGCATTCCTGACCAATGTTCAGGACACACTGACACCTTATGCCAATGCTGCTGGCCTGTCTGAATCAGACCTGATCAAGGTGGTCCATGGTACGTTGAAGCAGGCTCATGCCGCCGCAGTTGAACGGCAACTGTCGGATTTCTGGGTCAAACCTTCTGCCTCCCTGGTACAGGCTGTCACCTGGTACTACTCCAGCTACAAACCGCTGCTGACCACCACTGACAGCCGGAATGCTGCCAAACTGTCTCTCTCAGGTATGTCGTACCTCTACCTTCTGGATCTGACCAACCGGGGTGATTACCTGCACAGAATGCTCATACCTTTCCAGCGCTGGTTGCAACATTACGGCATTGATCCTGAGCGAACCGGCCAATATGCCTATCACAGTGGCATTGAACAAATCTCTGAAGTGGGCGGGCTGGCCATGCCATTGGGCAAGGCCGCTTCCTCAGTCATTCTGCTGAGAACCGGCTCTATGTTATTTGCCCGGCAGCACAGCGCTAATCCTCAAATGTATCGCAGCATTTCCCGTCTGGTGCCGGAAATAGTGAAATCCATGGGTTCAGGACAGGGAGTTCAGGTGCCGCTGCTGCACAGGGTGACACCACAAAAAGTGAAAACTCTGGCCTCTGTCACAGCCAGTCTGGTGCTGGGTCCGGTAGCCACTGTCGGAGCATACGCCCAGGGTCTGATATCCGGGTTTACCTACGCTCAGAGCTTCGGATTCGCTCTGGCGTCGAGCCTCACTTTCGACTTCTTTATGAACGACAACAAGATGCTCACTCAATGGCTGGGTGGTCCTCTGGGCCGCAGTCTTGACAAGATTAATCGCTGGACAGGCGTTGGGGAAACGACAGACGACTATGTGAAACGTACGACTATTGCCAGACCCCAACACTCCGATGAAACCGATGAAGCCTATGCAAACCTCGTTAAAGCAAATAACACCCTGTATGGCTGGACTCGACATGAAAATTACCTGCAGTTCCGTGAACGCCGGGATCGCACCATGAAACTGTTTGAGAATGGCTGGGAGAAATACTTCAGGGAAAATTTGCCCAAATGGTCATTCTCCCATGCAGAAAGTATTCCTTACATTTACACTCTCGGAACCTTCTACGACTGGCAACAGGGCAATAATAAGAAAGCACCTGCTGGTGAAAAGACAAATGCCCCTCAATCAAGCTTTCTACCTGCTGCCTCAGCAGACTCACTTAATTAAAACCCGCCGGGTGTGACAATCACTCTTCACGGTAATAAAAATACTCAGCTCTATGGTTTTAGAATGACAAATGCTCGCCCCAATGCATTAAGCCTTACAGTGGCCGTTGCAATCAGCTCTTCCATCGTTAGTACACAGACACTGGCCGATCGCAGGCTGCAGACAAGATCTGTGGATATTTCGGGCAGTGAACATGTGGAGTTTATCCAGAGTGAGGTCCTGGTTCAGCCAACTCCAGGTGATGACCAGCAGCCCATTCCCAAATCCTTTACCACCACCTACCCTGATCAGACAGAAGTCAGAGCGGGCTTCGACGTACCTTCTGAAGGCTTCACAGACATTCTTTCTGGCATCGAGGGTGGCGTTACCAGCGTTGACCTGTTTGCAACCGGCGAGAATGACGTTGCTCAGAAGTACACCAAAGTTCTCAAGGTCGGCGATGAGGGTGTCTTCAGGTTCTCCCATAACCTTGCAGAGGATAAACTGGTCATTGAAGTCAGAAAAGGAATGACCGATCAGAATTCAATTGCGGCTGTTCGTGCTCAATCAGGTGACATTCAACCATTAGACCCTTTTACAAAAATTGCCAATCCCGAACAACTGGCCGGAGTGCTCAAAGGTGCCAACGAAAGAGCAGGAAGTCTTGGCGAAGCTGATCACTATGTTGCCCTTGCCACCGTTGAAGTAAAAAAGGTTGCAGTAAACGGGCGCACCTTCATGCGTCTTATTGCTGCAGGCGATCAGCCTCCTGAACTTAAACGCCTGGGACAATCGCTCTTTGTCAATGATGAGGCGCTTTTTGCAGCAGCCACCTCTGCCTATACCCAGGTTCATGTTCTGGGGGGAGATATACAACAGCAGGTCCTGCAGGATCTGTTGTTTGATCATAAACCCGTCGGCTATGTTGTATACGTTGAGGATGACACTCAGGCATATCATGTACCTGAACTTTATCCAACACTGGAAGTGGCTGAGATTTCGGAAAAGATGATTGTTTTCCGTGGTCAGAAACAGAATCCAGCCGACATAGCTCTTGCGGAAACTCTCTTTTACACCTGGGAGAAATATCTCGGCGATGACCCCGATCCTGCGATAACAACACTGGTTAAAAAAGACAAGCTCAGAAGCTACCAGTACTCCATTCGAAGCAGGCAGATGCAAATGCTGGAGGAATTAGCTGCATATCAGGATATTAAATTTGATGCATATCAACCGGAGATGCTTGCGTACTATGAATCTCTTCTGCAGGCATTGATCATTGCTACTCCAGACAAGGCAGATGAATTTGAATTGACATTAGGACATATCAGAGTCGCTGCCTCGGTCACCACGCCAAGCTGGCTGCAAATTCAACTCGCAAAACACTTCCGCTTCAAACCCAGACTCAGAAATCTTCTGAATAATCCGCACTTTGTTGAGAAAATTCAGGAGATCACAACCTTTCTCGCCGATATCAATCGAACAAGGATTCCCGAGGAATACGAAGAGTTTACTTCCGAAGTCATGAACAACAAGGACAGACAGCTGCTTGAAATTTACAACAAACTGGAGGAGCTTAGGGCAAAACAACCCGAAATACGTAAGCCAAACAAAAAATTGCTTCGCGCAATGGCAGCAGAGCCTGGTATTGATGACTGGAACGATATCCAACCCCCCGAAGAAAAAGCCAGGCTCATCAGAAAGAAAATGCGACCGGTTCCTGCAACAGGAAAGTCTCGGAAAAAAGCTATAAAAGAAATACTGACGGATCTTGAGAACACACTCGAAATCACTCCTGACAATGAAAACGATCTGGATTTACGCTATCAGGGTATCCAACAATACCTGCATCAAAATGAAGGACTAATCCATGGGCCAGTCCAGCATAAACTGGCTATCTTTTTTGAAGGTCAGCTTGGTCTGGTCCCTGATAACAAAATGGACACGCAAGTGAGCAGCATTACAGAGTCTGAAAATGACGCTGACATCAAAGCCCTCTGTGCAACCGTTGCCAGGTATTTAAACATTCAGGATTTTGATAGCGATGCAGATGTTGAAGTTCAACAAGAACGCCTGATTCAAAAACTTAAGACAATGAATGTTCAGGGAGAAACTCTGCGTCAGCAACTTAAGGCAATGAGTGCTCAGGAAGAAAGTCTGCGCGAACAACTTAACGCAATGAGAAACCTGCTCGATAGGGAAGCTTTTTACACCAGGGCCAGAAAAGACGCTCTGGCAGAGGTCCTTGGGATCAGTCCGGGTGAAGACCCCTTTCTGGAGGACCGTGCCAGCCTGGAATCAATGGTAAATGACAAGCTCTTCGAGCTTTCAGAGCTGGAAACAGAACTGGAAGACATCAAAACACCAGGCCATCCCAAAGTCATGCCTGAAGTATTGGGGAGACTTCTTGCCACGTTAACAGGTCTGGAGGGAAAGAGTTATTTCCATTGCAGAGAAAAGGAGAATATCTATGACCTTCGTCAGTCTCTTTCTAAAAAAATGGATCTACGCATCAGAGAAGCCAGAAAGCGGTCAGAGGAAGAGGCCCTGAACGCACTGCACGGCCTGGAAATATTACTCAACATCAAAGTCAATGCAGGTGAGAACAAAGCTGCAAGACTGGAAAGGCTTCTTGCAAGACTTGATGCCCGTCATGTTGCAAATTTTGAGCTGGATGAAATGCGCAGGATACTCTGGGAAGCTGGCGGGCCAGGCTGGAGAGATCTGGAGGGGAATCCAGAAGAGATAAAAATCAAGCTCAACAGCATTCGTCATCGCCTCAGGTATGTTGTTGAAGAACCGGATCAGCGGGCCAGAATACGACAGGCAGGTCATCTTATCGTTCTGGAGGACCAGTTAAATATCGCCCCTTATGAAAACCCTGCTGCCAGAGGGAGAGGCAAAAGTTTAACAGACAAACTGGCCAGTGATCTGAATATAGGATTTGAAGACGATGCACAACTGACTGACCGGCAGTATGCTCTGGGAGGCAGAATTCAGGAATTACGGGATGAACTGCTTGAAGTCCATGAAGATGAAGATGCCAGGAGAGCCTGGAACAATAACATTGCACATCAACTCAAGGTTATAGATTATGAGGATGATGCCAGCATCGACGACCAGAACCGTTTAATTAGAGCAAAGCTCCAACAGCTGGATGAAGAAGTTTTCAAAGCCGGTCAGCCTGACGTTAATGAGCGTCTGGCAGCCATTGATGAAGAGCTTGACAGGCAAGTGGCTCGTCTGGGACCTAAACCCCGATACATTCTTGACAGTGATGCAGGCAGAGCCAGACGAATGATAGCAAAAGCCGAAAGCGAGCTGGCAGATGTTCATTGCAGACTAAACAGGCTTAGTAACAATAAAGACGACAATGACAGTATACGAAGCATTAAGGCACTTCAGAGCGAGTTGAATCTGTCTGGTAAAGTGCAAACCCTCCCAGAGCGGGAACAGGCCCGTCTGGAGGACGAGATTGAAACCAGGAAAGCAGATATTGAGAGAATGAAAGGAGTCCTGATGGCGACAGAGAAAGCCATCGAAAGTGACGGCGGTCCCTTCCAGTTCACGCTGGAACAGGCAAAAGTTCTGAAGGACATTCACAAACTCACACAGCAGCACCCTCTCATAAAACAGGCTCTGGAAGCCGCTATTGGCCTGAGAAAAGCAGCAAAAGAAAGCGGTAAGGCATTACCTGGCCTTGTCACTTTCGATTTTGACGATGAGTTTGCACCCATTCGCTTGCAGGCAGGGGTCGGAGACAAACTGACGTTTAAACAGGCCAGCCGGATTGTAGAAGTTTTCAAGAGACTGAAGACGACAACCTTCCCGGAAACCACTCCCGAGCAACCCCGGAATGCCATCAAAGAAGTCAACTCTCTGGCGCACCGGGCATGGGATGAGACAGGAAATGGGGCACAAGAATACGACAACGAAATTCACGGTATAGGCTTAGCAGGTATTCACAGCGAAGATCCTGAACCGGAGGATCTGAAAAGCTTCCCGGAATACTTCGCTAGCCATTCTGCCAGTGGCAACAAGATAATCACTTTGCTACATGAAGGTCTGCTCAGCAAGGCTGAACTTGAGAACTACATAAAGGTCGTCAGAGATGTTGATGGTTATCAGACAGTGGACGAATTTGAACATTTCCTTGGCTACAGACACGAGGTCAATGTGCCCCACTTCAAAGCTGTTGTCCGGATGCTGTCCGACCAGGGTGCTGAGAAATTCATGCTGAGTGCCTTTACACCAGTGTCCGTGACCACGACTGGCCCGGCAGCTATTAAAGAGTCGGTTGTCGGCATGAAAGAGTACGCCACTGCTGTCATCGCCAACTACGTGCTTGATGATATTGCCTTTGAAAACAGCCGCAGGACGGCAGCATTTCTGGCCAATGTTCAGGATACCCTGACACCTTACGCCCATGCTGCCGGAATATCTGAATCAGAACTGATCAAAGCCATTCATGGCACATTGTTACAGGCTCATGCCACAGCGGTCGAGCAACAGCTCAATGATTACTGGCTCAAACCTTCAGCCTTTCTGGTACAGGCTGTGACCTGGTACTACTCCAGCCACAAGCCACTATTGGTGACCCATGACGTATGGCAGGCTGCCGAGCTGTCCTTCTCAAACATGTTGTTACTCTATCTTCTGGATCTGACCAACAGGGGTGATTACGCCCACAGAATGCTCACACCTTTTCAGCACTGGTTGGAACTTTACGGTGTTGATCCTGATCGAACCGGGCAATATGCCTACCACAGCGGAATTGAAAAATTCTCTGAAGCGGCCGGGCGGCTGGCCATGCCATTGGGCAAGGCGGCTTCCTCAGTCATTCTGCTGAAAACCGGCTCCATGCTGTTTGCCAGACAATACAACGCCAGCCCGCACAGGTATCGCAGCATTTCCCGTCTGGTACCGGAAATAATGAAATCCATGGGTTCCGGACAAGGGGTTCAGGTACCGCTGCTGCACAGTCTGACACCACAAAAAGTGAAAACTCTGGCCTCGGCTACTGCCGGTCTGGTGCTGGGTCCGGTAGCCACTGTCGGAGCATACGCTCATGGTCTTGTCTCCTGGTTCACCTATGCTCAGGCATTCGGGTTTGCTCTGGCGTCGAGTCTCACTTTCGACTTCTTCATGAACGACAACAGGATGCTTACTCAATGGCTGGGTGGACCTCTGGGCCGAGGTCTCGACAAGATTAACCGCTGGCGGGGCGTGGGTGAAACGGACGCTGAATATTTGAAACGTACGGCTATTGCCTCACCTCAAGGTTTCAGTGAAAACGATGAAGAGTACGCAAACCGTGTTAAAGAAAATGACATGATGCATGGCTGGACTCGACACGAAAATTACCTGCAGTTCCGTGAACGTCGTGATCGTACCATGAAACTGTTTGAGAATGGCTGGGAGAATTACTTCAAGAAAAATGTGCCTAAATGGTCGTTTTCCCATGCAGAAAGTATTCCTTACTCCTACACTCTGGGTGCCTTCTACAATTTGCAACAGGGCGATGAACAGAAAATAAGCGATTGACAGCCATAAGGGATTAGCA
This sequence comes from Endozoicomonas sp. ALD068, assembly GCF_049310145.1. Classification (NCBI taxonomy): domain Bacteria; kingdom Pseudomonadati; phylum Pseudomonadota; class Gammaproteobacteria; order Oceanospirillales; family Endozoicomonadaceae; genus Endozoicomonas; species Endozoicomonas sp. ALD068. Next base: position 554,282 of record NZ_JBLYNU010000004.1, on the reverse strand, counting down.
GCCGCTTCCCCACCTGTTGTGCCAGTCACTTTTCACAGTGCTAAAAATACTTAGCTCTGAGGTAGTAGAATGACAAGTGCTCGCCTCAATGTATTAAGCCTGGCTGTGGCCGTTGCAATCAGCTCTTCCATCATTGCCAGCCAGGCACTGGGTGATCGCAGGCTGCTAATAAAGTCTGTCGATATTCTGGACAGTGTACACGTAGAGTATACCCAGAGCGAGGTCATGGTTCAGCCAACCTTAGGTGATGACCGACAACCCATACCCAAATCCTTCACAACCACCTACACTTATCTGACTCAAACCAGAGCAGGCTACGAGGTTCCTTCTCAAGGCTTCACGGACGTCCTTTCTGGCATCGAGGGAGGTGTTTCCAGTGTTGATCTGTTTGAAACAGACGAGAATGACGTTGCCCGCAAATACACCAAAGTCCTCAAGGTAGGTAATGAGGGGGTCTTCAGGTTTACCCATAACCTTGCCAAAAAGGAACTGGTCATTGAAGTCAGAAACGAAATGACCGATCAGAATTTAATTGAAGCTATTTTAACTCAATCAGGCGACACCCAACCATTAGAACCCTTAACAAAAGTTGCCAGCCCCGAACTACTAACCGCAGTACTGAAAGGCGTCAGTGGAAGTATAGGAAACCTTGGCGAAGTTGATAATTACGTTGCCCTTGCCACTATTGAAGTAGACGAAGTTAAAGTTGACGGGCGTACCTTCATGCGTCTTATCGCAACCGACGATCAGCCCCCGGATCTGCAACGCCTGGGTCAATCGCTCTTTGTCAATGATGAAGCTCTTTTCGCAGCCGCCACATCTGCCTATACCCAGGTTCATCTTCTGGGGAAGGATTTACAACAGGAAGCCCTGAATGATCTGTTGTCCTACCATAAACCCATCGGCTACGTTGTATACATTGAGGATGACTCACAGGCTTATCCTGTGCCCGCTGGTTATCCAAAGCTGGAAGTGAAACAGGCTCCGGGGGAAGCTATTGTTTTCCATAGTCAGAAGCAGAATCCGACTGACATCGCTTTTGTGGAAAGCCTCTATAACCTCCTTCAAAAAGACATCACTGACAACAGCATTCCTCCGGCAACAGCTCAGGTAGAAAAAGATAAGGTCAAAAGTTACCAGTACGTCATTCGAAGCAGGCAAATGGCATTGCTGGAGGAGATAGCTGTTCAGCTCAATAGTGAGCCTGGCAGAGCAAAACTGATTACGCTTGCATACTATGAATCTCTCCAGCAGGCATTAAGCAGTGCTACTCCGGAAAAAACAGATAACTTTGAATTCGCATCAGGACACATCAGATTGGCTTCGTCAATGGTCACGCCAACCTGGATGCACAGTCAACTCGTAAAACACTTCGGTTTCAAACCCGCCATTAAAAATTTTCTGACCAGTCAGCTCTTTATTCAGAATATTCAGGAAGTAACAACCATTATAAGCCGTATCAACGAAGTGCAGGCCGATGTCTTTGAAGACAACAGAAAGTTTGCTTCCAAAGTCACAGACGACATGGCCAGACAGCTGAATAAGATAGAAAGCGAGCTGGAAGAGCAGCAGCAGGTAAAAGAAGTCAGACTCATCCAGCTTGAAAAGGAGTTAATGCTCATAAGGAACAGAGTCTCTGATGATGTAAAGAGTAAAGTCAGACTTCTTCAACGCAGGAAACAAGTTGAGGATGAGTTTTTAGAGGTTCGTAACCTGATGAGAGGACTGCAAAACCAGTCACAGAAACTTCAGCAGGAAGTCAGAGGAATTCCAAAGCTGGAACAACGCGTACGTGATACCAGAGCAGATATCGCAGCTGTCAGAGCAAATGCCAAAAAAGCATTCAACGCTGAACTGGCAGACGATCTTGGTATTGATGACTGGGATACTAGCAAGCCACTCAAAGAACAAGTCAGACTGATCAGAAAAAAAATTGATGAAGTCTTCAGGCTGACGGCCTCAATGGATCCGCCTGTGGGAGATTCTCCCAAAGAAATACTGGCGGCCCTGGAATTACGGCTTGGTATTTTTCTGGTCACTGAAAAGGATCCGGCTGCCCACTTTGAGTTCATTCAAAGACAATTTCATAAATACGCAGAACAGAACCATGAGGTGCTCCTTGAGAAAATGGGTATCGTTGAAAGAGTGCTGGGTCTGGCTCCGAAAAACAATGATGACCTGATAGGCCGTCAATATGCCATTTATCAGGCCATTGAGCAGTGCCTCAAGCAGTCGACAGTTCCGCTCGACCAGGAACATTCTTTTCCGCAACAGGGCGCCAGAACAGATGCTAAAAAAGAAGCTGAAATCAAAGCCTTCAATGCAGCCACTGCCAGACATTTAAACATTAAGGATTTTGATAGCAATGCAGACATTGACTCTCAACAAAAGCGGCTGTTTCACAGATTTAAGTCACTGAATGCTGCATTAAAGCGTCTTGATGAAATGAATGTTGAACAAGATCAACTGTTTAACAGATTTCAATCAATGAATGCTGCAATCGACGAATATCTGGAAAAGCTGCTTTGGAGTATTCGGAAACCCGATACCAAATACAGTTCGCAAGAAGATGACGTCAAAGTCAAGCAAGATGCTGTGGCAAAAGATTTACCCGTTCCAATGGATGAAGAAAGCACAATAGAACAACGCGACACGCTGATAGAAGGAATACATGGCCGTTCCTACAGTCCTACAAATTCTAAAGAACAACTGGACGACACCAGGAGACCGCCCCCTTCCAAAGCCAGGCCTGAAGTCATCAGAGAGCTGGGAGCTTTAAAAATGGCTTTGCAGAAGCGCCTCGGTGAAGAAAAAGATTTGTATTTCCATAGCATGGTCATTTCTGAAGACATCAAGAAATACATCAGAGAAGCCAGAAAGCATTCAGAGGAAGAAGCCCTGATCGTACTGGAAAACCTGGAAAGTTTATTCAACATCAAAATCAATGAAGGGGATGACAAAGCAGTAAGACTTCAAAGGCTTCGTACAAGGCTTGATGATGGTGGTGATATCACGCCCTATGAGCTGGACGAGATGGACAAGATCCTGTTTTGGGAAGCTGACAGCACTGCTCAGGAGGATCCGGCAGAGAGGGATATCAGACTCGGCAGGTTTCGTGAGCGTCTTACCTTTAAAGTCGAAGAATCGCAGCAACGAGCCAGAGAAAAACAGGCAGAATATCTTGCCACTGTGGAGGATGAGCTAAATATCGATCCTTATGAAAACCCTGCCGCTAAAGAAAGAGGCAGAACTTTGACAACTAAACTGGCCAGTATTCTAGAGGTAAAGTTTGCTGCAGGTGCCAGCCTGTCTGACCATCAGTATGATCTGAGACGCAGAATTAAGGTAGTACGGAATAAAGTAAACACAGCCGTTAAAGATAAAAATGATGAATCTATCAAGAGAGTCTATAACCATAGAATTGCTCATCGACTTAACATTGAAGACTATCAGGATGATGCCACTATAGCCGACCAAAACAGTCTGATTGATGCAAAACTCCAACAGCTGGACAAAGACGTCATTGTAGCGGGCCAGCCTGATATTGATGAACGTATCGCCGCCATTGAAGATGAGCTTGACAGGCGAATGGCTCCTCAGGGATCCAAGCCCCGATTCGTGCTTGATCGTTGTCTGGCTAAAGCCAGACGAGGACTGGAAGAAGCTGAAAGTGAACTGGCAGATGTTAATCGCAAACTGAATGCTATTGGTCACAAACAAGTCGTTTTTGTGAGTCGTGATGACGTTGAACCCATCTCGGATGAAGACGACAGAGCTTTCAATCAGGCCATGAAACAAATTCAGACCGAACTGGGTCTGCCTGTGGGTGATGAGCAAACCCCTGAAGAACGAGTAGACGACATCAGACATTTCATGGGGGAGCAAGGTGCAGATAGACGAGATGAAATCGTTGAGCAACTGGGAGCTGTCGCAAAAGCTCTGAACATCCGGATAAAAGGCGGCCCGGGATCACCGCTAAAAGCTGACTACATTATTGCCATTTCCGCCTCTGCAGAGGCTCATGATTGGGACGAAATCAATGCAGCCGATGAAGCATTGGGTGAACTGTCTTTAACCAGGAAAAAATATTCTCAGGCCAAAGAATTCCTCCATGAGCATGACAGAAAAGCTAAGGACGCAGCATTCGCATTGTTGCAAAAAATTAGTGCACAAGAGAATCTGGATCTTAAAAAGGAGGGGATTAACCGTTTCGGAGACGCAGATCAAAAGGCTAAAACCGGACTTGAAAACAAAATGGCACTGCCGAAGACAGCCCCGGAACAAAAAAGTGACACTGAACCAGAAACATTGAAAACCCCGGAGGCTCATGAGGCAGAGATTAAAGCCACTGAAGATGCCCAGGGTCCTGAACCAGACTTTACTGAGAACAGAAAACGGGTTAATGCCCTGAGAAACAAACCTCAGGTCAGGGAATTCCTGGATAAGCATGACCGAGAAAGTATGGACGCGGCATTAGCAGAATTTCAAAAGAGTATTGCGTTGAAGAATCCGGATCATAGTAGAGAGGAGACTGAGAACGAAATTGAACCGCTGAATGCAGTCCTGAAGAAGAAAAGTGACGCTGCAGCAAAAGCTTTGGAAGTTCTGGAGGCTCATGAAGCGGATATTAAAACCACTGAAGAAGCCGTGGGTCTCAAACCAGGCACCAGTGACATCAGAAAAAGGGTTAATGCCCTTAGAATCAAAAGGGTAGAACTGGGTGGTAATGATGGTCATGGCTGCAAGATTCAGCAACTGATTCAGGAAAAGGCCCGTCTGACATTTGAGAGAGAAGCCTGGAAAGCAGACATTAAGAAAATGACGGAAAACCTGAAGACTGCTCAGGAAGCCGTCGATAATTATCGCGCTCCCTTCCAACACACGCCGAGACAAGTAAAAGTTTTGGACGCTATCCTCGAATTCATGCAGCAGCACCCTCTCAAAAAACAAGCCCTGGAGGCTGCATTTGGCCTGACAGAAGCAGCAATAGAGTACGGAACACCTTTCCTTACAACTTTCCATTTTGACGATGAATTTGCACCCATTCGCTTACAGGCATTGGTCGGAGACAGACTGACGTTTGAGCAGGCCAGTCAGATTGTGGAAGTCTTCAGGATTTTGCAGAGGGACTTCCCGGTAAGCCTTTACAAGCCTCTGGAAAATCAGCCTGTGGATGCGCTGGAAGAACTCGAGTATCTGGTTTTCAGAGCCAGGAATGAGATGGAAACAGGGGCTCAACATTACGACGATGTCATTAAACGCATAGGCTCAACAGGCATTCAACACTTCGGGTACGAAACAGAGAATTTGAAAGGCTTCTCGGAATACTTCGCCAGCCATTCGGTCAGTGGTAACAAGATCATAGCTCTGCTACGGGAGGGTCTGATCAGCAAGGTTGAACTTGAGAACTATATGAAGATCAGCAGAAGTATTGATGGTTATCTGACAGGGAACGAATTTGAACACTTCATTGGCTGTAGACAAGGCGTCCATGTGCATCAGTTTAAAATGGTTGTCCGGATGCTGTCCGACAAGGGTGTTGAGGAATTTATGAAAAGTGCCTTTACACCTGTGCCCACGATCGCAACTGGTCCGGTAGCGATGAAAGAGTCTGTTGCCGGCATGAAAGAGTATGCCACCGCTGTCGTCGCCAACTACATACTTGATGATATTGCCTTTGAAAATGGCCGCAGGACGGCAGCCTATCTGGCCAATATTCAGGATACCCTGACACCTTACGTCAATGCTGCTGACCTGTTTGAGTCAGACCTGATAAAGATTATCCATAGCGTATTGATGCAGGCTCACGCCGCTGCGGTTGAGTACCAGCTAATGGATTACTGGGTCAAACCTTCAGCCTCTCTGGTACAAGCTGTCACCTGGTACTACACCAGCTACAAACCACTACTGGCAGTGACTGGGGCCTGGAAAGCTGCCAAAGCGTCCTTGTTAAGCACGGTGGATCTCTACATTCTGGATCTCACTAACAGGGGTGATTACACGCACAGAATGATCATACCTTTTCAGCACTGGTTGGAACACTACGGTATTGATCTTGACCGAACCGGCCAATATGCCTACCACGGCGGAGTTGAAAAAGTCTCTGAAGTGCTCGGCGGGCTGTACATGCCGTATGGCAGGACTGCTTCTTCAGTCATACTGTTGACAATCGGCTCCAGGTTGTTCACCAGACAGTGCCATGCCAACCCGCATATGTATCGCAGTATTTCCCGTCTGGTGCCCGAAATAGTGAAATCCATAGGTTCCGGACAGGGGGTTCAGGTACCCCTGCTGCACAGGGTAACACCACAAACAGTGAAAACGCTGGCCTCCGCCACAGCCGGTCTGGTTCTGGGCCCGGTTTCCACTGTTGGAGCATACGCTCATGGTCTTATATTCGGAATTACCTACGTTCAAGCGTTAGGAATTGCACTGGCGTCGAGTCTCACTTTCGACTTCTTTATGAACGACAACAAGATGCTCACTCAATGGCTGGGTGGACCCTTGGGCCGAGGTCTCGACAAGATTAATCGCTGGCGGGGCGTGGGTGAAACGCACGATGAATATTTGCAACGTACGGCTGTTGCCTCTCCTCAACGCTTCACTGAAACCGATGAAGAATACGCAAACCGTGTTAAAGCAAACAACACGATGTTCGGCTGGACTCGACATGAAAATTATCTGCAGTTTCGTGAACGCCGTGATCGCACGATGAAACTGTTTGAGAATGGCTGGGAGAAATACTTCAGGGAAAATGTGCCTAAATGGTCGTTTTCCCATGCAGAAAGTATTCCTTACTCCTACACTCTGGGCACCTTCTACAATTGGCAACAGGGCGATGACAAGAAGGCGCCTGTTCATGGTAAGAGAAACGCATCTCAATAAAGCTTTATATCGACCACCTCAGGCGAGCTCGAAACTGATGACAAGTGGGGCAAGCAGGAAAAGTCGCATAAGCGGAAAAGTCCTGTTGAATTAATCAGGCAACAGGCAACGACCTGCAATGACCGCTAAGACGCTAACGTCAAGTGTCACCTTTCCTTCTGAGCCCGACTTCTGAGCCAGCAAAGTCTGAAGCCAATCAAACAAGCGATTAAAAGCCGCTTCCTCATTGGTTGTGGCAATTTGTGGCAATCGATTTTCACAGTACTGAAAATACTTAGCTCTGAGGTGGTAGAATGACAAATGCTCGCCCCAATGCGCTGAGCCTTGCAGTGGCCGTTGCAATCAGCTCTTTCATTATTGCTACCCAGGCACTGGCCGATCGCAGGCTGCAGACAAAATCTGTCGATATTTCCGACAATAAACATGTAGAGTTTACCCACAGCGAGGTCAGGATTCAGCCAACTTTAGGTGATGACCAGCAACCCATACCCAAATCCTTCACAACTACCTACCCTGATCAGACTCAGGCCAGAGCAGGCTATAACGTTCCTTCTGAAGGTTTCACGGACGTTCTTTCTGGCATCGAGGGTGGTGTTTCCAGTGTTGATCAGTTTGAAACAGGTGACAATGACGTTGCTCAGAAATACACCAAAGTTCTGAAGGTTGGTAATGAGGGGATCTTCAGGTTTACCCATAACCTTGCAGAAGAGGAACTGATCATTGAAGTCAGAGACAGGATGACATCCCGGAATTCAATCAGGGCTGTTCGCGCTCAATTGGCCGACACCGAACGTTTAGAACCTCTGACAAAAATTGCCGACCCCGAACAACTGGCCGGAGTATTGAAAGCCGCCAGTGAAAGAGCAGGAAGCCTTGGCGCAGCGGATAAGTACACTGTTCTTGCCTCCATTAAAGTAGACGACGTTGAAGTGAACCGGCGCACCTTCATGCGTCTCGTCGCTTCAGGCGATCAGCCTCCTGAACTGCAGCGGCTGGATAAATCGCTCTATATCAATGATGAGGTTCTTTTAGCCGCAGCCACCTCAGCCTATACCCAGGTTTATGTTCTGGGAGAGATTTTACAACAGGAAGCTCTGAATGAACTTTTGGCATACCAGAAACCTGTCGGATATGTTGTACACGCTGAGGATGAAACAGAGGCTTATTATGTGCCTGATGGTCATCCAAGACTGGAAGTGACACAGACTCCGGGGGAGATTATTGTTTTCCGGGGTCAGAAGCAGAATCCGACCGATATTGCTTTTGTACAAGGCCTCTTAAACCTGAGAGAGGAAGATATCGCTGATACCCCCGCTCCAGCAGTCAGGGTAAAGGTTAAAAAAGACAGGCTCAAAAGCTATCAGTACATCATCCGAAGCAGGCAGATGGCAATGCTTGAGGAGTTTGCTACGGATCTGGCTGCCTATTTCGGTGTTGAATTTAAAGAAAATAAACTGTTGATGCTTGCACGCTATGAAGCGCTTCAGCAGGCATTGACCAGTGCTAATCCCGATAATGCAGATGAATTTGAATTCACACCAGCACATATCAAAGTCGCTTCCTCGGTCATGACGCCAATCTGGATACAGGTGCAACTCGAAAAGCACTTCAACTTCAAACCGTTACTGAGAGATCTTCTGACCAGCGAGCAATTTGTTCAACAAGTTCAGAAAGTTATACCCGTTGCAACGGAATTGTCTGCCGATACTTTTGGAGACGACGCCAGGTTTGCTACCCGAGTCTTTGGCGACATGACCAGACAGCTGCTTGAGATGGAAGACAAGCTGGAGGGGCTGAGTTTAAAAGCAGGCAAACTCGGCGAGCTTAAAAACTTCTTACAGTATTTAAGTGAAATAGCCAATATCAGCGTAGCGAAAAAGCAGAGAGCACAAGAACTCAAGAGGCTAATTGACGAGCAGCTGGAATGGCTTTTTCAAGATTGGAAACACGTGAAAAAATGGGTCGATAAACTTCGCCAGGAAGCCGATCAAATCCCGGAGCTGGAACAACAAGTTCGTGTCGCCAGAGCGAAAGCCACAAAATTTCGCAACTCTCAACTGGCAGCAGAACTTGGCATTGATGACTGGGATGATACCCAGCCCGACAATGAGCAAGAGAGACTCATCATAGAGAGGATTGATGAAATCATCAGAGCAGTTGCCTCAACAGCTGCCGTAACAGAAAAGTCTAAGGAAAAGACAGTTAAAACAAAACTCGCGGCTATTGAGGATCTGCTGGGTCTGGATCCGGATAACCAGGATGATCTGGAAGCTCGTCATCAGGCCATTAATCAGCAACTTGAGCAACGGGTAGCTCAGGCAGGTCATCAAGTTTTTCAGCATCAACAACTGGAAAACCGATTATGGTTAAAGGATCTTCAGGAAGAAGTCAGTCGAATTCCAGCGCTGCAAAAAGAATTTCGTGACTCAATACTGACAGAAAGAGAAGATTACAACACTCAAATGGCAAAAGAGCTTGGTATTGAGAACTGGGATAATACTGAACCACCAGAAGAGCAAGCCAGACTCATCAGACAGAAAATTAATGAAATCAGCCGACCTGTTGCGACAACAGATGCCCCGACAGAACAGCCTCGGGGAGACGCTGTAAAAGCAAAACTGGCAGCCATTGAAAACGAGCTTGAGATTAATCCAGCCAGTGAAAACGATCTGGATGCCCGCTACCATTTTATTCAAGAGCACCTGCAAGAAAAGTTAGAACTCACTGATAAGGCAATCGACAACAGACTGGCTACCATTGAAGATCAGCTCGGACTGATCCCGAATAACGACAATGAGCCGGAAGTCCGTTGCCAGACCATTCAAAAACAATTGAAGCAGAAGCTGAAGCTGGCTCAGGTCGATAAGGAACTTCTTCAGAGCACCGGAACATATACTGAAGAACTGACTGCAGTCAAAGCCCGCTATTTAACCATTGCTGCGCAACTAAACATTGAGGATTTTGACGGCAATGCCGAAATTTTTGCGCAGCAGGATCGCCTGCTTATGAAACTACAGACCATCAATGTTCATCAAAAACACAGGCTTAAGAAACTTGAGGCAATCAATGTTCAGGACGGGATGAAAGAAGCTTCCCTCAAGGTCAGGGAAAATGCTCTGGCGAACATTCTCGGTATAGAGATGAATGAAGAGCGCACATTAGAGGATCGAAGCGCCCTGATAGATGCAGCCTATAGCAAGGTTATCGAGTTTGCAGATTTGCAAGAAAAACTGAAAGACATCAGAACTCCGGGGCACCCCAGAGCCAAACCGGAAGTCCTCCGGAAACTGGGTGCTGTAGAAAAAGCTCTGAAGATGAAAGACCTCAATGAAGAGGACGATGTCTACCACCGTCGTCAGGCTATTGCTGATGACATGCAGACATACATCAAAGAAGCTGCCCAGCGGGCAGAGGAAGAGGCTCTGGAAATACTGGAAACAATGGAGGAAATACTCAACATCAAAGTCAATGAAGATGATGACAAAGCAGCAAGGCTTTGCAACGTGCGCTTAAAACTTGACGGCGAAGATGTTTCAGAAGACCTGCTGGATCAGATACATAATGCCCTCGGAGTAGAAGTCAGAACACTACTGGATGAGAAGGCTATGAAACTCGATTGGCTTCGAGTGCGTCTTGACTATAAAGTCGAGAGTTGGGAGGAGCGAGCCAGAGATCAACAGACAAAATGGCTTAAAGCAATAGAGGAAAAGTTGAACATCAAACCGGATGAAAACGCTTTTGCCAAAGAAAGAGACGAGGTATTGGTTTTTAGACTGGCCAGGGATCTGAAGGTGGAATTAGAAAAAGATACCAACCTGTCTGACCAGAAGGATGTTCTGAAAGCCAGAATTTACGCATTATTGGATGAAGTAAATGAAGTCTATGAAGATGAAAGTGTCAGAAGAGACAGAAATAATGCAATGGCTCGTCAACTCAACGTTGAAGACTATAAGGACGATGCCAGCATCGACGAACAGAACAGTCTGATTGAGCAAAAACTGTACCAGCTGGATGTCGAAGTTAAAAAAACGGCTGAGCCTGATGTCGATGAGCGTATCGCCGCCATTGATGATGAGCTTGACAGGCTAATGGCAGGCCTGGGACCTAAACCCCGATACGTTCTTGATCGTGAACTGGCCACCGTCAGGCGAGCAATAAATGAAGCTGAAAGTGAACTGACAGATGATCATCGTAAACTGGCGACTCTGACTCCTCATCGCAAACCATGGTTGTCTGAGATTCACGATGATGTCCAGCCTGTCTCGAATGAGGACGGCAGGGCTCTCAATCAGGTAACGAAACGAACTCAGAGCAAATTGGTTCTGTATACAGATAATAAGAAAAACCTCGAAGAACGTTTAGACTACCTAACACGTTTAATTGAGATGATCGATGCCAAATTACAAGATCAGGCCATTGATACACTGGAAGCTGCCGCAAAAGATCTGAACATCCAGATAAAAGATGACTTCGGATCACTGAAAGCATCTGGTTATCTCATTAAAGTCTCCACAAGTTCTCATACGCCTGACGAAATCAATACCGTCGATGAGGCATTGGGGGAACTGCCTTTAACCAGGAAAAAGTACTCTCTGATCACGCAATTCCTGCGTGATTACGACAGGAAAATTATCGGTCTGGCCTCTGAACTGATTGGAGTGAATTCTGCACAAGAGAATCCGGATCCTGAAAAGCAGAAGACTACCGATTTTGGAAGCATTGATGAGAAGGCTGAAACCAGAAATAAGAACGAAATAGAGCAGCTGAATCCCACCCCGAGGAAGAAAAGTGAATTTTTTTCAAGAGCGAAAAAAATTCTGTCGGAGAATGAAGAGGCTCTTGAGGTCACTGAAAAAGCCCTGGGCCTCAAGCCAGGTGCTTCTGACACCAGAGCACAACGGCTTATTGCCCTGATGAACAAACAGATAGAACTGGGCGGGATTGATGGTACTGGTGGCAAGATCCAGCAACTGATTCAGGAACAGGCTCGTCTGGAAGCCAAGATTGAAGCCGGGAAAGTAAACATTGAAAGAATGAAGGAAACTCTTAAGACTGCAGAAAACGCCGTCCAGAATGAGGGTGGCCCCTCTCAGTTTACACTGAAGCAGGAAAAAGCCCGCAAAGCTATGCTCCTGTTCATGCAGCAGCACTCTCTCAAGAAGCAGGCTCTGGAAGCCGCAATGGGTTTGGCAGAGTCTGCAGAAAGGAATGGTAAGTTAGTACCCTACCTTGCGACTTTTAATTTTGACGGTGAATTTGCACCGATTCGCTTGCGGGCTATGGTCGGAGACGACCTAACGTTTGATCAGGCCGGACGGATTGTGGAAATCTTCAGGAGTCTGAAGACTCAATCCCCGGCAACCCCACTGGAAGATCAGCCTCTAAGTGCCCTGGAAGAAGTCCAGCGTCTGATGGACAGTGCCAGAATGGAGTTGAAAAAAGGCACACAGCTATACGACGATGAAATCTTTGGCATGGGCTCAGCAGCCATTCATTACGTAGCGCATGAACCAGGGGACCAGAAAAGCTTCCCGGAATACTTCGCCAGCCATTCTGCCAGTGGTAACAAGCTCATCACTTTGCTCCGTGAAGGTTTGATCAGCAAGGTTGAACTTGAGAACTTTATGAAGGCCGTCAGAGGTGTCGATGGTTATGAGGTAGAGGGTGAATTTGGACACTTTATTGCCTGCAGACACGGTGCCGACATTCTTCACTTCTGCAAGGTTGTCAGGATGCTGTCCGACAAGGGTGCTGAGGAGTTTATGCAGAGTGCCTTTATTCCTGTGACCGTGACTGCCCCTAGCCCGGCAGGTATGAAGGAGTCTGTTGCCGGTATGAAAGATTATGCAGCGGCTGTCATCGCCAACTACGTGCTTGACGATATTGCCTTTGAAAATGGCCGCAGGACAGCAGCATTTCTGGCCAATACTCAGGATACCCTGACACCTTACGCCAATGCTGCCGGACTATCGGAATCAGAACTGATCAAGGCTATTCATGACACATTGATGCAGGCTCATGCTGCAGCGGTTGAGCGCCAGCTAAAGGATTACTGGGTTAAGCCTTCAGCCTTTCTGGTACAGGCTGTCACCTGGTACTACTCCAGCTACAAACCTCTACTGGTGTTGGCTGACGCCTGGCAGGCTGCAGTACTATCGCTCACAAACATGTCTTTCCTCTATCTCCTGGACCTGACCAACAGGGGTGATTACACGCACAGGATGCTGACACCTTTCCAGCACTGGATGGAGCGCTACCGTGTTGATCTTGACCGAACTGGCCAATATTTCCGGCACACTGAACTTGAAAAACTCTCTGAACTGGGCGGGCTTGCAATGCCGCTGGGTAAGGCTGCTTCTTCAGTCATTCTGCTCAGAACCGGCTCCATGTTGTTTGCCAGACAGCACCATGCCAACCCCCGGATGTATCGCAGCATTTCCCGTCTGGTACCCGAAATAGTGAAATCCATGGGTTCCGGACAGGGGGTTCAGGTACCGCTGCTGCACAGGGTGACCCCACAAAAAGTGAAAACGCTTGCCTCTGCCGCAGCCGGTGTCGTATTAGGTCCGGTAGCCACAGTCGGATCATACGCCCACGGACTTCTATCTGGGTTCACCTATGCTCAAACCTTTGGATTCGCTCTGGCGTCGAGTCTCGCTTTTGATTTCTTCATGAACGACAACAAGATGCTCACTCATTGGCTGGGTGGACCTCTGGGGCGAAGTCTTGACAGGATTGATCGCTGGTGGGGCCTGGGTGAAACAGACGATGAGTATTTGCAACGCACCGCTGTTGCTTCGCCTCAGGGCTTCAGTGAGACCGATGAAGAATATGCAAGCCGTGTTAAAGCCAACAACACGATGTATGGCTGGACTCGACACGAAAATTACCTGCAGTTCCGTGAACGCCGTGATCGCACCATGAGACTATTTGAGAATGGCTGGGAGAAATACTTCCGGGAAAATGTACCTAAATGGTCGTTTTCCCATGCAGAAAGTATCCCTTACTCCTATACTCTTGGCGCCTTTTACCAATCGCAAAAGGGCGATGATCAGAAGTTTCACAATCATGATAAGAGAAATGCCCCTCAATCAGGCTTTTTACCTGCAACCTCGGCGGCATACAGTCTTGATTAAAAGCTGCTTGTCCGTCCAATCATTTTTCACAGCAATATTTTTCACAGCAATAAAAGCACCCTACTCTGAGGCAGCAGAATGACAAATGTCGGCCCCAATGCATTAAGCCTTGCAGTGGCCATTGCAATCAGTTCTTCTGTTATTGGAACAGAGGCACTCGCTGATCGCAGGCTACAGATAAAATCTGTCGATATTCAGGGCAATAAACATGTGGAGTTTATCCAGAGTGAGGTCATGGTTAAGCCAACTTTGGATCATGACCAGCAGCCAATAGCCAAATCCTTTACCACCACTTACCCTGATCAGACTCAAGTCAGAGCAGGCTATGACGTTCCTTCCGAAGGCTTCACAGACGTTCTTTCTGACATCCAGGGTGGCGTTTCAACTGTTGATCAGTTTGAAACAGACGACAATGACGTTGCTCAGAAGTACACCAAAATCCTGAAGGTGGGTAATGAGGGGATATTCAGGTTCACCCATAACCTTGAAGACAGCAAACTGGTCATTGAAGTCAGAGATGGAATGACCCGTCAGGATTCAATTGAGGCTGTTCGCACTCAACCAGGTGGTATCCGACCATTGGAACCGTTAACAAAAGTCGCCAGTCCCGAGCAACTGGCCGGGGTGCTGAAAGGCGCGCATGAAAGAGCGGGAAATCTTGGCGAAGCTGATCACTATGTCACCCTTGCCGCCCTTACAGTAGGTGAGATTGAAGTGAACGGGCGCACTTTTATGCGTCTTATCGCTGCAGGCGATCAGCCTCCTGAACCGGAGCGTTTGGGTGAATCGCTCTTTGTCAATGATGAGGCGCTTTTCGCAGCAGCCACCTCTGCCTATACCCAGGTTTATCTTCTCGGAGAAGATTTACAACAGCGAGCTCTGGATAAGCTCTTCTACTACAATCAGCCTCTTGGCTATGTTGTCACTGTCGAGGATGACACTCAGGCTTATCCTGTGCCTTGGGGTTATCCAAAACTGGAACTGACTGAGGCTACGGGAAAGGTTATTGTTTTCCGTGGTCAGAAGCAGAATCCGACCGATCTCACTTTTGTGGAAAGCCTCTATGCCCCCTTGGATGGATTCGACCTTAATGATAATGACCACATTGCACAGTTTAAAAAAGGTAAGGTCAAAAGCTACCAATACGTCATTCGAAGCAGGCAGATGGAGCTGCTGGAGAAGTTTGCTGCTGATTTAGCTATGCAGCACGATGCTGAACTTGAAGAGGATAAAATGGTATTGCTTGCGTACTATGAATCTGTTCAGCAGGCATTAACCATTGCTACTTCATACGGAACCGATGAATTTGAACTCAAAGTAGGACATGTCGGTGCTGCGTCATCGGCTATTGCGCCGGGCTGGATGTTGTTTCAACTCGAAAAACGCTTCAGTTTCAAACCCGCATTCAAGGATCTTCTGACGAGTCGACATTTTCTTCACAACGTTCAAAAAGGTACAGACTTTGTCAACAAACTGATGCAGCAATTTGCTATTGGAGAAGATACAACATTTGTTAAAAAAGTGATGGGTAATATGGCCCGTCAGCATCTTGAGTTAGAAAACACGCCGGAAGAGCGGCGGGCAAAAGAGGCCCAACTCGCCGAGCTGGACACGCTGAAAGAGCAGCTGGCAAAAACGGCCGAACTCAACGAGCAAAACAAAAAATCACTTCACGCAATGTCGGAAGCCGTTGAAAGAAGGGCTATTGCCATTGAACATAATGAGATAAAGCTCAGAGTAGAGGAGCTCGAACAGAGACTTGAGGATAATATTGAACTGCATTGTACCAAACTGAAAGATCTGAAAAATCAGAATCAGATGCTTCAGCAGGAAGTCGATCGAATTCCATACCTGAAACAAGAGGTGCTTGACGTTGCAGCAAAAACCATAAGGGCTCGCAACACAGAACTGGCAATAGAGCTTGGCATGGCTGACTGGGATGATACTCAGCCACCCGAAGAACAAACCAGACTCATCAAAAATAAAATCCATGAAAACAATCAGGCCAAAGCCGCAACATTTACTGCAAGTGGACAGCCTGATAAAGAAACTGTAAAAGCAAAACTGGCAGCCATTGAAAGCGAGCTCAGTATCACCCCGGTCGATGAAAACAATCTGGATGCCCGCTTTCAGTCTATTCAACAGCATATGCAACATCAGGCAACACTGGCCAATGAGAGAACCCGGCGCAGACTGGCTACCATTGAAGGTCAGCTCGGTCTGAGCCCGGATAACGACGCTGACCTTGAAGCCCGTCACTGGGCCATTCAGCAGCGCATTCGGCAGCAGGGATCGGAGGTGTTTCAACATCTTCAGCAACATTGCACCAGAACAGATACTGCAAAAGCAGCTGAAATCAAAACCCGCTTCGCAACCATTGCCGCACGTTTAGACATTCAGGATTTTGATAGCGATGCAGATATTGAGACTCAACAAGAATGCCTGCTCGAAAAAATCAAGACAATGAATGTCCAACCAGAACGCCTGCATCACAGTACTCAAACAATCAATAAACAACAGGACTCAGAGAATTCTTACACCAGGCCCGAAAAACCTGCTCTGGCAGCGCCCCCTGGCCAAGACCAGAGTGAGCTGAATGAAGTCATCACGACAGAAGAACTCAATGCTCTGAGGTCAACAATGCATTCCACGCTTCTCAGGAATGCAGCACTGGAAGAGCAACTGAAAGACATCATCACACCAGGCCAGTCCAGAGCCACGCCTGAAGTTCTTGAGACACTTCGTGCCGCAGAAAGAATTCTGCAGCAGAGTCACATCAATGAAAGGGAAGATATATATTACAATCGTCAGATCATTTCTGAAGACATACGTCGATACATCTCTGAGGCCAGACAGCGGGAAGAGTCAGGGGCCTGGATCATATTGCAACTCCTGGAAGACAAACTCGGCATCGGTCACAGAGTCAGTGAAAGTGATAGCACAGAAGCAAAACTGGCAAGGGTTCGTACAAAACTTGATGGCGGTGATGTCTCAAATGACCAATTGGCTGACATAGACCAGCTTCTCCGGATGGCAACTGACAGGCCAGATCTGGAGGGTGATCCGGTGCCAGTGGATGCCTTACTCTCCGATATTCGTGACTGTCTCAACTTATTGATCAACGAATCGGATCAGCGAGCCAGAAAACGACAGGCAAATCAGCTTATCGCTTTGGAAGACGCGCTAAATATCTCACCTCAACATCGGGATAAAGAAGTGTTCAAAGCGGGTCAGCCTGAGGTTAATGAGCGTATCGCAGCCATCGAGAATGAGCTTGACAGACAAATGGCTCGCCTGGGACCCAAGCCCCGATTCGTCCTTGATCGTGATGTCGCCTTGGCCAAACGAGAAATTAAAGGAGCTGAAAATGATCTGGCAGCTTTTCATCACAAACTGAATAAGCTTCGTGGCAAAAACCTGGTATTTGCGGGGAACCTTGCTGATCTCCAACATATCCCGGATACAGAAAACCTGGCTCTCAACCAGAGAATGAAAGAAGTTCAGATCGAGTTGGGTCTGGCTGCAAGTGACGAGCAAACCACTAAAGAGCGACTAAAAGACATCAGGCATTTCCTGCAGGAATGCAGTGCAGAAAAACGAGATGAAATCCTTGGGGAACTGAGAATCAAATCAGGTCTGGACATCCAGACAACAGGTGACCCCGGTTTAGAGGAAGCATCTGATTATTTGATTGCCACCGCATCCTGTGCAGATTCTCATGGTCAGAACGAAGACGATGAAGCCTTGGGTCAACTGCTTTATAACAGGAAAAGGTACACTCAGCTCACAGACTTCCTGCGTGAACACGACAGGAAAAGTATGAAAGTGGCCGATGCAAAGAATGCACAAGAGTATCTGGAGCGTAAAAAATGCGAGGTTATCGATCCAGGAGACTTCGATGAGCAGGCTAAAGCCGAACGGGAAAACGAAATGGCCTGGCTGAATTTAGCCCTTGAGCAATCCAGTGATGCGGTATCAAAAGCAGAAACCGCTCTGACGGATTTTCATAAAGCGGTTCTTGAAACCACTGAAAAAGACGTGGGTCTTGAACCAGCCCCTGCTGACACCCTTGAACAAAGGCTTAATGCCCTGAGAAACAGAAAGGTAGAGTATGGAGGAAATGATGGTTATGGTGGCACTGTCCGACACCTGATTCAGGAACAGGCTGATCTGCAAGGCAAGATTGAATTAAGGAAAGCAGACATTGAGAGAATAAAAGGAGTCCTTAAGGCTGCAGAGCAAGCTGTCGACAGTGACTCTGGTCCCTTCCAGTACACGCCGAAACAGGTAAAAGTTTTGGACACTATCCGTAAATTCACGCAGCAGCACCCTCTCAAAAAACAGGCTCTGGAAGCCGCAATTGGCCTGGAAGAAGCGGCAAGAGAAAGCGGTAAGTTGACAGTGATGCTTTCGACTTTCAATTTTGACGATGATTTTGCAGCGATTCGCATGCAGGGAATGGTCGGAGACAAAATTACGTTTGCACAAGCCGGTCGGATTGTGGAAGCTTTAAAGAGCCTGAAGACCTTCCCGAAATCAACTCTCAAGCCTATTTCATTTCGACCTCAGAGTGCCATCGAACATGTCGAATCTCTGTCGTCTTGGGCCATCCATCAGAAAAAAACAGGGGCCCAACAATACGACGATGTCATTAGCGACATGGGCAAAGCGGCCATTCACTTCGTAGAGCATGAACCGGGGG
Organism: Endozoicomonas sp. ALD068; assembly: GCF_049310145.1. Taxonomy (NCBI): domain Bacteria; kingdom Pseudomonadati; phylum Pseudomonadota; class Gammaproteobacteria; order Oceanospirillales; family Endozoicomonadaceae; genus Endozoicomonas; species Endozoicomonas sp. ALD068. The sequence goes on along the minus strand of NZ_JBLYNU010000004.1, from coordinate 535,559 downwards.
ACCTGAAAAGCTTCCCGGAATACTTCGCCAGCCATTCTGCCAGTGGTAACAAGATTATGACTTTGCTCCGTGAAGGTTTAATTAGCAAGGTTGAACTTGAGAACTACATAAAGATCATCAGAATTATAAAGCCCGTCAAGGGAGGTGCCCCCGGTTATCCGGCACAAGGCGAACTTGGTTACTATATGAGCCACAAACACGGCGTCGACACGCACCACTTCTGGAGGGCTGTCAGGACGCTGTCCGAAAAAGGCGCTGAAGAGTTTATGCACAGCGCCTTTATTCCCGTGACCGTGACTGCAACCGGGTCGACAGGTATGAAAGAGTCTGTTGCCGGTATGAAGGAGTACGCAACAGCTGTTATCGCCAACTACGTGCTGGATGATATTGCCTTTGACAATGGCCGCAGGACAGCAGCATTTCTGGCCAATATTCAGGATACCCTGACACCTTACGCCAATGCTGCCGGAATATTGGAATCAGAACCGATCAAGGTTATCCATGACAGATTGATGAAGTCTCAGGCCACCGCAGTTGAGCTTCAGCTAAAGGATTACTGGGTCAAACCTTCAGCCTCTCTGGTACAGGCTGTCACCTGGTACTACATCAGCTACAAACCACTGCTGGCATCGACCAAGACCTGGGATGCTGTCGAAGTGTCCCTGTTAAAAACTCTGTGCATCTACATTCTGGATCTCACCAACAGGGGGGACTACATGCACAGAATGATCATACCTTTTCAGCACTGGTTGGAACACTATGGTATTGATCTTGACCGAACCGGCCAATATGTCTATCACGGCGGAGTTGAACAAGTCTCTGAAATGCTTGGGCTGGCCATGCCCTTTGGCAGGACCGAATCCTCACTCATACTGCAGGCAACCGGCGCTATACTGTTTACCAGACAAGACCATGCTAACCCGCATATGTATCGCAGTATTACCCGTCTGGTGCCCGAAATAGTAAAATCCATGGGTTCCAGGCAAGGGGTTCAGGTACCTCTGCTGCACCGGGCGACACCTCAAAAAATAAAGACTCTGGCCTCGGCCACAGCTGGTCTGGTGCTGGGTCCGGTAGCCACTTTCGGAGCATACGTTCATAGACTTTTATCCGGAATCACCTATGCACAAACCTTCGGATTCGTATTGGCGTCAAGCCTCACTTTCGACTTTTTTATGAACGACAACAAGATGCTCACTCAATGGCTGGGTGGACCTCTTGGACGTAGTCTTGACAAAATTAATCGCTGGTGCGGCCTGGGTGAAACGTACAATGAGTATTTGCAGCGTACCGCTATTGCTTCGCCTCAGGGCTTCAGTGAAACCGATGAAGAATATGCAAGCCGTGTTAAAGCCAACAACATCATGTATGGCTGGACGCGGCACGAAAATTATCTGCAGTTCCGTGAACGCCGTGATCGCACCGTGAAACTGTTTGAGAATGGCTGGGAGAAATACTTCCGGGAAAATGTACCTAAATGGTCGTTTTCTCATGCAGAAAGTATTCCTTACTTCTACACTCTCGGAGCCTTTTTCGAATCGCAAAAGAGCGATGATCAAAAATTTCACAATCATGATAAGAGAAACGCCCCTCAATCAGGCTTTCCACCAGCAGCCATGGACAATTGAAGCCATGGACAATTGACAGCCATGGGCACAAGTAACAGAACAGTGGCTTCCTCGCCTGATATGCACTTTTCACAGTAAAAAAAAATACTCACTCAATGGCTGGCTGGACCCGGCACGAAAATTATCTGAAGTTCCCTAACTATAAAACTGTTTGCCAATGGCTGAGAGAAATACTTCAGGGAAAATGTGCCTGAATGGTCGTTCATCCATGCAGAAAGTATTCCTTGCTTCTACACTCTTGGAGCCTTCTGCGAATGGCGACAGGGTAATGAGAGAAACGCCCCCTCAATCAAACTTTCTACCCAGCGCTGAGGTATCCGGATGACAAATGCCCGCCCCCGTGCATTAACCCTTGCAGTGGCCATTGCCATCGGCTCTTCCATCATGGCAACACAGGCACTGGCGACACGCAGACTTCAGACAAAGTTTGTCGGTATTCAGGACAATGGACAAGTGCAGCTCTACCGGAGTAATGTCATAGTTAAACCAACTCTTGATGATAACCAGCAGCCAATACCTAAATCCTTTACCACCACCTACCCTGATATGTCTCATTTCAGTGACGACTATATCTTTCCTACTTTTATAGGCGTTCTTCCTGGCATCAACGAGGGCGTTTCCATTGTTGATCTGTTTGAAACAGATAAGAATAGCGTTGCTCAGAAATACACCAGAACCCTGAAGGTGGGTGATGAGGGCGTCTTCAGGTTCACCCATAACCTTGAAGAAGAAGAACTGGTCATTGAAGTCAGGGCCGGAATGACCGATCGGGATTCAGTTGCCGCTGTGCTTGAGCAAATGGAAGGCTTCGAATCACTGGAACCCTTAACAAAAACTGCCTCACCCTACATACTGGACGAAGTGCTCGTAGCTGCCGGAAACAGGGCAGGAAAACTCGGCACAAGTGATCATTATGTTGCCCTTGCCACCATTGAAGTAGACAAGGTTGCAGTGAATGGGCGCACCTTCATGCGTCTTGTCGCTGCAGGCGATTCCCCTCCTGATCTGCAGCGTCTGGGTCAGTCACTCTTTGTCAATGATGATGTTTTGCTGGCAGCCGCCACCTCTGCCTATTTTCAGGTTCATGTACTGGAACGGGATATACAACAGCAGGCTCTTAATGAACTGTTAGCACACAGCAAACCGGTCGGATATGTTGTGCACGTCGAAGATGACACGCGGGCTTACCCTGTACCTGTCGGCTATCCAAAGCTGGAAGTAACAGAAGCGCCGGGGGAGGTTATTGTGTTCAAGAGTTATTCACAGTATCCGACCAATGTCGCTTTTATAGAAACCCTCCTTAAATTCTGGCGAGAAGCTGATGGTAAAAACCTGCCTGATGCAATAAAAGCACAGGTTAAAAGCTATGAAACCAGATACTACCAGTACATCATTCGGAGCAGGCAGATGGCAGTGCTGGAGGAGATGGCTGCAAAATACGAACATCACGATGGTGAATTTAGCCGGTATCCAATGGCGATGCTTGCATACTATGAATATCTCCAGCAGGCATTAACCAGTGCTACTCCCGATAGTGCCTCTCAATTTGAATTCGCATTAGAACAGATCACAGCCGCTTCGTCTGTCATCACGTCATCCTGGTTGCATTTTCAACTCGAAAAACACTTCGGCTTCAAGCCCGTACTTAAAAATCTTCTGGCTGATCATCTCTCTTTTTGGACGTTAATACCTGTTGTCAATGTGATTAACAAAGAGCAGCTTGATATTCCAGGTGACGACCCGTTTGCTACCAAAGTCATTAGCGACATGGCCAGACAGCTGCCTGAAATGTACAACTTAATGGAGGAGCTACATATAAAAGAAGCCAAAATCCTGGAGATCAACAATGAGTTGCAGCATGCAGTGGATACGCAGGTTGCTGGAGTAAAGGAAAAATTCGAAGCACTGGAAATCAAGGTACGAATCAATGATGAGCTTGAAAAGCTCCGTTTCAAACTGGCATCCCTGAAAGACCAGGAACAGAAACTTCGGCAGGAAAGTAAACGACTTCCAGCTCTGGAACAACAATTTCATAATGCCAGAAATGTTTACAATTCTGAAAAAGCAGCAAAGCTTGGCATAGGTGACTGGGATGATTCCCTGCCACTAGAAGAGCAAACCAGACGCATCATAGAAAGAATTAATGACATCTTCGCAGCAGTTGTCGCAACAGAACCGCGTCAGCAAGAAACTGTAGAACCCAGTCTGGCGGCTGAAGCCGAAAAAATAGCGGCAACCAAAGCTCGCTTTGCAACCCTTGCCGAACATTTAAACATTCAGGATTTTGATGGCAATGCAGATATTGACGTTCAGCTGGAATGCCTGCTTGATAAAATCGAGACAATGGCTGCGCAACAAAAAAGCCTGCTGCAAATAGTTGAGACATTGAATGATCAATTGGATATAGAGAATTCTTACACCAGGGCCAGAAAAGCTGCTCTGGTAGCCGTTTCTGGTATTGAGCTGAGTGAAGACAGCACGCCAGAAGACCGGAAGACACTGGAATCAAGGGTAAACTTCGAGCTCCACAGGCTTGCAGAACTGGAAGCAGAACTGCAAGACATCATAACCCCTGGCCACCCCAGAGCCAGGCCTGAAGTACTCGAGACACTGAGATCCGTAGAAAATGTCCTTGAGATAAATGACGTTGATGAAAACGATGGTGAGTACCTCCGTCGTGATGCCATTTCTGAGAAAATTCAGACATACATTGCAGAAACCAGCCAGAGGGCAGAGCAACAAGCGCTGGTTGCTCTGAAAACCGCAGAAGAAATACTCAAGATCAATGTCAACGAAGCTGATGACAAAGCAATCCGACTTGAAAGGGTTTGTACAAAACTTGACAACAATGGTGTTTCGCAAGCCACTCTGGATACCATAGAGCAAACCCTCTGCAAAGAAGACATCACACCTGCCGACCAAAGGGATCTGCAACGCGAGAAGCTTCATCGGCGTCTTACTTTTCATGTCCAGGAGCCGGACAGGCAAGCCAGAAGACAACAGAAAAAGCTGCTTATAGCAATAGAAGAGAAACTGCAGGTCGACTCCGTTGTAAAAAATGAGGCTATAGAAAAGGGTAAAGCCTTCCTTGCCAGGCTGGCCAATGATCTGGGGGTGAAATATGAAAACGATGCTCACATGACTTACAACAAGTATCAAATTAGCGAAAAAATTATGGCATTAATGGACGAAGTTGACGAAGCCTATGTCCATGGGGATGTCAGAAGAAACAGAAACAATGAAATTGCTCATCAACTCAACATTGACGACTATAAAGATGACGCCACCATAGAAGACCAAAACGTTCTAATCAGTAAAAAACTGCAACAGCTGGATCAAAAAGTATACCAGGCAGGTTTTGCTGAGGTTAATGAGCATATCACGGCCATTGAGAATGAGCTTGACAGGCAAATGGCCCGGCTGGGACCAAAACCCCGACACGTTCTTGATCGTGCGGTAGCCAGAGCCGAGCAAGCAGTAGAAAAAGCTAAAAGTGAGCTGGGGTCTGCTTATCAAAAACGGGATGCTATTGATGTCACACAGCTTTTGCTTAGCTTGAACCCTGTTGTCCGCCAAGGAATCTTGGATGAAGAAAAAGAAGCTCTCAATCAGGCAATAAAACAACTTCAGGTCGAGTGGGGTCAGACTACAAGTGATGAGCAAACCCTTGAAGAGCGAGCAAAGGACTTCAAGCACTTCCTGTTAGAGCGAAAAAAAACCGTAAAACATTTCCTGCGGAGTTTCAAAGGAAGTCGAGATGAAATCGCTCAGAAAGTGAAAGCCAGAATAGATCATGAAACTCAGACAACAGATGACACCATTTTACTGAAACAAGCTTATTCCTCCATTCATTCTGACAGCAATTATAGAGACAGGATTATTCACAAAGCAATCGATGAAATCGATGAGGTATTTGATGAACAGAGTTTAATCAGGAAAAAGTACGATGATGTCACAGTATTCCTGAATGAGCACGACAGGAAAAGTATGGAATTGACCAATGCCCGGCTTGAAGAGGGGAATGCGCAGGAGGGTCTGGTTGCTAAAAGACAGGAGATTATCCATTCTGGAGACATGGATCCAGGTTCAGCCCTGAAGCAGAAAAGTGAAGCTGTATCAAAAGCAGAAGTCGCTCTAACGGATTATCATAAAACAGCTCTTGAAACCGTCGAAGAAGCCGTGGGTCTTAAACCAGACGCTACTGCACCCCTGGAACAACGGATTGATGCCCTGAGAAACAGACAGTTACAACTGGGCAGTGAAAACGTTATCAGCGGCAAGGTCTGGCAACTGATTCAGAAAAGGGCCTCCCTGAATGATGAAATTGCAACCAGGAAAGCAGACATTGAAAGAGCGAAGGCTGCCCTGGAGGCTGCCCGGAAAGCCGTCAAAAATCAAGGCGGTCCCTTCCAGTACACGCCGAAGCAGGCAAAAGTTCTGGACGCTATCCAGACATTCACGTGGCAACAACCTCTCAAACGACAAGCTCTGCAAGCCGCAATGGGTCTGGCAGTAATAAACGGTAAGACAATACCCCATCTTCCGGATTTCAATTTTGACGATGAATTGGCGCCCATTCACTTGCAGACACTGGTCGGAGACTTAACGTTTAAACAAGCCAGTCGGATTGTGGAAGTCTTCAAGGCCCTGAAGAGGGATTACCTGCCCTCCCCTTCCCAGCCTGCAGAAGATCAGCCTATGAATATTCTGGAAGAAGTCCAGAATCTGGTACACAGGGCCAAGCATGAGATGGAAACAGGAGCACCAGAATACGATGACGATATTTATGCCATCGGCTTAGCAAGCATTCACTTCGTCGAGCGTGAACCAGAGGACCTGAAAAGCAGCTTCTCGGAATACTTCGCTACCCATTCTGCCACCGGTAACAAGATCATAGCTCTGCTGCGTGAAGGTCTGATCAGTCAGGTTGAACTTGAGAACTACGTGAAGGCCATCAGGGGCGCCTATGGTTATCAGACAGTGGCAGAATTTGAGCACTTCCTTGGCTACAAGCACGGCGTCAATGTGCCTCACTTCAAAGATGCCGTCCAGATGCTGTCCGACACGGCTGCCAGGGAATTCATGCGGGATGCCTTTACGCCTGTGACAGCAACTGGCCCGGTGGCTATGAAAGCGTCGGTTGCCGACATGACAGAGTACGCTGCTGCAGTCATCGCCAACTATGTTCTTGACGATATTGCTTTTGACAATGGCCGCAGGACGACAGCTTTCCTGACCAATGTTAAGGACACCCTGACACCTTACGCCAATGCTGCCGGAATATCTGAATCAGAACTGATCCGGGTTATTCATGGCACCTTGAAGCAGGCTCATGCTGCAGCGGTTGAACAGCAACTCAATGATTACTGGGTCAAACCTTCAGCCGCTCTGGTACAGGCTTTTACCTGGTACTTCTCGAGCTACAAACCGCTACTGGTAGCCCATAACGCCTGGCAGGCTAACTTACTCTCCCTCTCAAACATGTCGTTACTCTATCTTCTGGATCTGACCAACAGGGGGGATTACCTGCACAGGATGCTGACACCTTTCCAGCACTGGTTGCAACACTACGGTATTGATCTTGACCGAACCTTCCAATATTCCGAACACAATGACATTGAACAAGTCTCTGAAGTCGCAGGGCTGACAATGCCATTGGGCAAGGCCGCTTCCTCAGTCATTCTGCTGAGAACCGGCTCTATGCTGTTTGCCAGACAGTACAACGCCAACCCCCTCATGTATCGCAGCCTTTCCCGTCTGGTACCCGAAATAGTGAAATCCATGGGCTCCGGACAAGGGTTTCAGGTGCCGCTGCTGAACAGGGTGACACCACAAAAAGTGAAAACCCTGGCCTCTGCCACAGCCGGTCTGGTGCTGGGTCCGGTAGCCACTGTCGGAGCATACGTTCACGGTCTGGTATCCGGGTTTACCTACGCTCAAACCTTCGGCTTCGCTCTGGCATCGAGTCTCACTTACGACTTTTTTATGAACGACAACAAGATGCTCACTCAATGGCTGGGTGGACCTCTGGGTCGTAGCCTTGACAGGATTAATCGCTGGCGAGGCGTCGGTGAAACGCAGGACGATTATGTGAAACGTACGGCCATTGCCACACCTCAGCGCTATGTTGAAACCGATGAAGAGTACGCAAGCCGAGTCAAGGCAAATAACACCATGCATGGCTGGACTCTGCACGAAAATTATCTGCAGTTCCGTGAACGCCGTGATCGCACCATGAAACTGTTTGAGAATGGCTGGGAGAAATACTTCAGGGAAAAAGTGCCTAAATGGTCATTTTCTCATGCAGAAAGTATTCCTTACTCCTACACTCTGGGTGCCTTCTATGAGCAGCAACAGGGCGATGATCAGAAAGTTCAGGGTCATGACAAGAGAAATGCTCCTCAATCAAGCTTTCCACTTGCCGCCCCGGCAGACCACCCTGATTGAAAGCTGCTTTCACTCCGGTTGTGGCAATCACTTTTCACGGTAATAAGAGTACCCAGCTCTGAGGCAGCAGAATGACAAATGCCCGCCCCAATTCATTAAGACTTGCAGTGGCAATTGCAATCAGCTCTTCCATTGCTGCTACACAGGCAGTGGCCGATCGCAGGTTACAAGTCAGGTCTGTCGATATTCAGGGCACTGGACATGTGGAATTTACCCAGAGTGAGATCATAGTTAAGCCAACTTTGGGGAATGACCAGCAGCCTATACCCAAATCCTTTACAACCACCTACCCTGATCTGACTCGGGCAAGAGCAGGCTATAGGGTTCCTTCTGAAGGTTTCACGGATGTGCTTTCTGGCATTGAGGGCAGCGTTTCCAGTGTTGACGAGTTTGAAACAGACGAAAATTATGCTGCTCTGAAGTACACCAAAGTCCTGAAGGTTGGCAATGAGGGGGTATTCAGGTTCAGCCATAACCTTGAAGACGACAAACTGGTCATTGAAGTCAGAAACGGAATGACCCTTCTGGATTCAATTGCGGCTGTTCGTGCGCAATCAGGTGATATCCAACCATTAGAACCGTTAACAAAAATCGCCAGCCCACAACAACTGACCGGATTACTCAGAGGCGCGAATGAAAGAGCAGGAAACCTTGGCGAAGTTAATCATTATGTTGCCCTTGCCACCATTGAAGTAGATGACGTGAAAGTGAACGGGCGCACCTTCATGCGTCTTATCGCAGCGGGCGATGAGCCTCCCGGGTTGCAGCGCCTGGGTCAATCGCTCTTTGTCAATGATGAGGCACTTTTCGCGGCAGCCACCTCTGCTTATACCCAGGTTCATGTTCTGGGGAAAGATTTACAACAGGAAGCCCTGAATGATCTGTTTTCATATCATCCACCCGTCGGCTATGTTGTCAACGTTGAGGATGACACAAAGGTTTATCCGGTGCCTGCTGGTTATCCGAAACTGGAAGTGACTGAGGCTCCGGGTGAAACTATTGTGTTCCATGGTCAGAAACATAATCCGGCCGATATCGCATTTGTGGATGGCCTTTACGACACCTGGGCGAAAGGATTTGCCTGCACCTCCTCCTCTGAAACAGCAGTAAAGGTTAAAAAAGACAAGGTCAAAAGCTACCAGTACACCATTCGAAGCAGGCAGATGGCACTGCTGGAAGAGTTAGCTGCAGGGCACAATGCTAAACCTGACGGAGGTGGACAAACGACGCTTGCTTACGAAGATGAACTGAGAACACTGTCATACTATGAATATCTCCAGCAGGCATTGTTAACCAGTGCTAGTTCGGATGGAGTGGATGAATTTGAACTCACAATAGGACACATCGAGGTCACTTCATCGGTCGTCACGCCAACCTGGATTCATAATCAACTCGAAAAACACTTCAGCTTCAAGCCTGCACTTGGAAATCTTCTGACTAACCCGTTATTTATTCAGAATATTCTGAAAGTGATACCGGATGGCAGTCATACCGATCAGGCACAGACCGATGTTCCCGGGGACTTGGAAAAGTTTACTTCCAAAGTCATGAGAGATATTTCCAGACAGCTGATTGAGGTGGAAAGCCAACTGGAAGCCCAGCAGACACAAGAAAGACAAATGATCCAGCTTAGAGTCCACTTAAAACACGCCACGGAGAAAGACGCTGCCACCGAAACGGAAAAACCCTTAGCAATTGTGCTCAATCAGGGAATTGAGAATGGGCTTGCAGAGACCCGAAAAGCGATAGGAGAACTGCAAAACCAGTTAAATAAACTTCAGCAGGAAATCAAACGAACGCCAAAGCTGGAACAACAACTTTGTGATGCCAGAGAAGAGGCCAGAAAAACTTACAACAGCCGAAGGGCAGTAGAACTGGGTATTGATGACTGGGATGATACCCAACCACTCGAAGAACAAGCCAGATGCATCGAAAAAAGAATTGATCAAATCCATCAGACGGGGGTCGCAGCAATTACTGGAAAAGGACCGTTTTATGAAGAAGCTGTAAAAGTAACATATGCAGCCATTAAAGGCCGTTTTGGTCCTATCCTGAGCGATGAAATCGATCAGGGAGCCCTCTTTCAGTACATGCAACGACATCTGCAACGGAATACAGACCCCATCGATGAAGAGATTCGGCTGGCTGAAATTGAAGAAGAGTTCGGTCTGACTCCGAAAAGCGAAAACGACCTGGAAGCCCGTCACCAGGAAATTCTGCAGTACCTTCACGAGAAGGCGATTAAGCTCATTCAACAATCTGATCAGAATCGACAAGAGCAGGAAGAACAGAAAAACCCGTTACAAAAACTTCAGCAGATAACCGATCGAATTACAGCGCCGAAACAACAAACTCATGATGCCAGAGCAGATGCCATAAAAGCTCTCAATGCTCAAACGACAGAGGACCCCGGTATTGATGACCAGGACAATACCAGGCCACCAGAAAAAAAAGCCAGGCTTATCAACCAGAAAATTCATGAAATCAGGCAACCGGTTACCACAACATCAATTGCCCCAACCCCGGCTAGCACAGCGCCGGTTAGCTCAACAGCGGTTGCCGCAACGATGGTTGCCGCAACATCAACTGCTGCAACAGCACACTCTGGGGAAGACACCACACTGGACAACCGCGCCATCCTGGAGTCGACAATAAGAGACAAGCTCTCCAGAATTAAAGAGCTGGAAGAACAACTGGAAGACATCAGAACACCAGGCCACCCCAGAGCCATGCCTGAAGTACTCAAGATATTGAGTGACGTAGAAGAAGCCATGGAGATACATGACCCCAATCAAAACGAAGATGTGTATCTCCGTCGCCAGTCTATTTCTGAAGAAATGCAGGAATTCATCACAAAATCAAGAGAGTGGGCAGAGGAAAAAGCTGAGGACCTGCTGGAAGCCATAGAAGAAGTATTTAACATCGAAATCGATGAAGATGACGACAATGCAGCAAGACTTGCCAGGGTTCGTGCAAGGCTCAATGACGATAATATCCCGGAGTACATGCGGGATAAGCTACAAAATATCTGGCAGACAGACAACCTGCGTGTGGCCTTTGAGCTTGTGTACTTCAAAGAGGATCCCGAACCTGAAAGCCCTGATGCCCATATTACTTTTTCTCGTGGGAAAAAAAGGCGGCCAAAATGGCTTGATATGCTTCGCAGGTGTCTTACCTATAAAGTCGAAGAGGTCGATAAGCGAGCCATTGAAGGATATGGCTATTATCCTGATCTTACCGATGCAGAACGCAAACTGAAAATCTGCTCTGATCAAAACGTTGCAGCTAAAGAAAGAGGTCTGGCATTGACTGCAAAACTGGCCAGAGACCTGGAGGTAACCTTTGCAGAAAACCATGTCAGCCTGCTGCGTCGCCAGAAGTCTGTTCTGAGAGCAAAAATCCGTGAATTACTGAATCAAGTTCACAAAAACTATGATGATGAAGTTGCCAAAAGAGCCTGGAACAATGAAATGGCTCATCAACTCAACATTAAAGACTATCAAGATGATGCCATTATCGACCTCCAGACCGATCTGATTGATGAAAAACTCCGACAGTTGGATGTTGAAATTTTTAAGGCGGGTGAGCCTGACATTTATGAGCGTGTAGCCGTCATTGAGAATGAGCTTGACAGGCAAATGGCCCGCCTGGGACCTAAGCCCCGATATGTTCTTGATCGTGAGGTGGCCAGCGCCAGAGAGGAAATAGAATGGGTTGAAAGTGTGCTGAAGTTAAAACTGGCTATTCTTCGTCGCGATCAGAAGTTGTGTGAAGGGAGCCGCACTGACCTTCAGGTTCAGTTGGAAGCTGAGATTGAAACCAGGAAAGCAGACATTGATAGACTGAAAGTAGTCCTGGCGATTGCGGAGAAAACGGTCGAAAATGACGGTGGCCCCTTCCAGTACACACCGAAACAGGTAAAAGTTCTGGACGCCATCCACACATTCATGCAGCAGCACCCTCTCAGGAAACAAGCTCTGGAAGTCGCAATAGGCCTGGAAATATTTGCAGCAAACAGCAAGAGGCTGGTATATCTCAAGGGTTTCGATTTTGACGATGAATTTGCAACCATCCTCTTGCAGGCAGAGGTTGGCAAAGATCTGACGTTTGACCAGGCCAGCCGGGTAGTGGAATTCTTCAAAAGTCTGAAGAGGAACTTTCCGGTAAACCCCTCAGAGCCTTCAGAAGATCGGCACGTGAATATCCTGGAAGAAATTCAGAATCTGGTTCAAAGAGCACGGAATGAGATAAAAACAGGGGCTCAACAATACGACGACCTGATTAAAAGAACAGGCTCAGCAGGTATTCACTCCGTCGAGCATGAACCGGTTGACCTGAAAGGCTTCTCGGAATACTTCGCCAGCCATTCTGCCACTGGTAACAAGATCATCACTCTGCTGCGTGAAGGTCTGATCAGCAAGGTTGAACTTGAGAACTACATAAAAGCCGTCAAAAGAATCGACAGTTATCAGACAGTGGATGAATTTAAACACTTTCTTGGTTACCAACATGGCGTCAGATTGTCTGAGTTCGAGAGCCATGTCTGGAAACTGTCCGATGAGGGTGCTGAGGCACTTATGCAGCGTGCCTTTATGCCTGTGACCGTAATGGCATCCGGTCCGGCGGGAATGAAAGAATCGGTTGTCGGCATGCAAGAGTACGCAGCGGCAGTCATCGCCAACTACGTGCTTGACGATATTGCCTTTGATAATGGCCGCAGGACAGCAGCTTTCCTGAGCCATGTTCAGGATACCCTGACACCTTATGCTAATGCTGCCGACCTGTCTGAATCAGACCTGATCAAGGTTATCCATAACGCATTGATGCAGGCCCATGCCGCAGCGGTTGAGCAGCAGCTAAAGGATTACTGGGTCAAACCTTCTGCCTTCCTGGTACAGGCTGTCGCCTGGTACTTCTCCAGCTACAAACCGTTACTGGCGACTCATACCGCCTCGCAGGCTACCACGCTGTCCCTCTCAAACATGGCGTTCCTCTATTTGCTGGACCTGACCAACAAGGGGGATTATCTGCACAGAATGCTCACACCTTTCCAGTACTGGCTGGAACGCTACCGAGTTGATCTTGACCGAACCGGCCAATATGCCTATCACAGTAGCATTGAACAAATCTCTGAAGTGGGCGGACTGGCCATGCCATTAGGTAAAGCTGCATCCTCAGTCATTCTGCTGAAAACCGGCTCTATGCTGTTTGCCAGACAGCACAACGCCAACCCCCGGAGGTATCGCAGTATTTCCCGTCTGGTGCCCGAAATAGTGAAATCCATGGGTTCCGGACAAGGGGTTCAGGTACCGCTGCTACACAGAGTGAAACCACAAAAAGTAAAAACTCTGGCTTCTGCCACCGCCGGGCTTGTGCTGGGTCCGGTAGCCACTGTCGGAGCATACGCCCATGGTCTTATATCCGGGTTCACCTATGCCCAAACCTTCGGATTCGCCCTGGCGTCGAGTCTCACTTTCGACTTTTTTATGAACGACAACAAGATGCTCACTCAATGGCTGGCTGGACCTCTTGGACGCAGTCTTGACAAAATTAATCGCTGGCGGGGTCTTGGCGAAACGGACAATGCGTATTTAAAACGTACCGCTATTGCATCACCTCAAGGCTTCAGTGAAACCGATGAAGAGTATGCAAGCCGCGTTAAAGCAAACAACAGGATGTATGGCTGGACGCGACACGAAAATTATCTGCAATTTCGTGAACGCCGTGATCGCACCATAAAACTGTTTGCGGATGGCTGGGAGAAATACTTCAGGGAAAATGTACCTAAATGGTCGTTCTCTCATACAGAAAGTATTCCTTACTCCTACACTCTGGGTGTCTTCTTCGAGTCACTCTGAGGTCGTCATTCCCGCGAAGGCGGGTGTCGCAAAACTCCAACAGCTCGTTCTCATGCTCTAAGGTCGTCATTCCCGCGAAGGCGGGTGTCGCAAAACTCCAACAGCTCGTTCTCATGCTCTAAGGTCGTCATTCCCGCGAAGGCGGGAATCCAGCGCCAACGGTGAATCTCTGCCTTCTCGGGAATGACGAGGCCAGGGGAACCAGGCAGTATGGTTCTGGTGGTGAGTCAGTGTGGATTCCCGCCTTCGCGGGAATGACGGGAGTGAAACCGGGAATGACGGGAGTGAAACCGGGAATGACGGGAGTAAAACCGGGAATATCCAACTTTGCCATCCTGAACTAAATTCACTCAACAGTTTAACAGAACAGCCATGAGCGTTTGGCAGCTCTGAGGTAGTAGAATGACAAATGTTCGCCCCAATGCGTTAAGACTTGCAGTGGCCGTTGCAATCAGCTCTTCCATCATTACTGCACAGGCAATGGCCGAACGCCGACTGCAGACAAGATCTGTCGGTATTTATGCCAAAATACCTGTGGAGTTTACCCAGCGCGAGGTCATAGTTCAGCCAACGGTAGGTGACGACCGGCAACCAATACCCAAATCTTTCACAACCATCTACCCTTACCAGACTCAGACCGTAACGGGCTATCATTTTCCTTATGAGTGCTTCACGGATGTTCTTCCCGGCATTGATGGCGGCGTTTCCAGCGTTGATCAGTTTGAAACAGGCAAGAATGACGCTGCCCGGAAATACACCAAAGTCCTGAAGGTGGGTGATGAGGGGGTCTTCAGGTTCATCCACAACCTTGCAGAAAAGAAACTGGTCATTGAAGTCAGAAACGGAATGACCGATCAGGGCTCAATTGAGGCTGTTCGAACTCAGTCAGGTGACATTCAACCATTAGATCCGTTAACAAAAATCGCCAGCCCCGAACAACTGGCTGCAGTGCTGAAGGGGGCCCATGGAAGAGCAGGAAAGCTTGGCGAAGTTGATGACTATGTTGCCCTTGCCACAGTTGAAGTAGACCGGGTTGAAGTGAATGGGCGTACCTTCATGCGTCTTGTCGCTGTCGGCGATCAACCTCCCGGGCTGCAGCGTCTGGGTCAAACGCTCTTTATCAATGATGAAGCACTTTTAGCAGCAGCTTCCTCTGCCTATACCCAGGTTCATGTTCTGGGAAAAGAATTACAACAGGAAGCTCTGAACGATCTGTTATCATTCCATAAACCCGTCGGATACGTTATACACGTCGAGGATGACACACAGGCTTATGCTGTGCCTGAGAATTGTCCAAAACTGGAAGTGACTGAGGCTCAGGGAGAGGTTATTGTTTTCCATGGTCAGAAGCAGAACCCGGCTGATGTCGCTTTTGTAGAGCTTCTATATGACATCTGGTTGCAATGGTATGACTGCAATTGCCCCCCTTCTGAAGCAATAACACGAGTTAAAAAAGACAAAGTCAAAAGCTACGAAAAAATCATTCGAAGCAAGCAAATGGCTCTGCTGGAGAGGATAGCTGAACAGCACAACCCTGAACCTGCCAAAGGTGGAAAAACGACACTTGCCATCAATAAGCAACTGTCAATGCTTTCATACAAGCAGCAACTGACGACGCTTTTATACTATGAATATCTTCAGCAAGCGTTGATCGTTGCTATGCAAGATAGAGCAGATGAATTCGACCTCTCAATAGGACAGATTAGAGTCGCTTCGTCGGCCTTCACGCCTGCCTTGATGTTTAATCAACTCGAAAAAAACTTCAACTTTAAACCTGCAATTGAAAATCTTCTGAATAACCAGCGCTTTATTCAGGACATTCATGACCTGATGCCTGCTTGTAATCGTATCAACCAAGAGCTGGGTGATACTCCTGAGACTAAAAAAAAGCTTGTTTTCAAGGTCGGAAGCGAGACTACCAGACAGATAATTGAGACGGAAAACAATCAGAAAATATTGCTGTTAAAAGAATACGGTCTCACCCATCTTAGACGGCAAGTGCTGTTTAAAATAGAAAAAACCACTACCAGTGAAAAAGAACATCTCAGAATAGCTCAACTCAAAAAACGAATTGATGAAGAGCTTATGCAGCTTCGTTATGAGCAGCAACAACAGAACAACCTGTTACAGAAACTTCAGCCGGAAGTTGAACGATTTCCAGAGCAGAAACAACAAATGCGTTTTGACCTGACAACAGCTCGCAACGCTCAAATGGCGGCAGAGCTTGGTATTGATGACTGGGATGATATCCAGCCATTTAGAGAACAAGACCGACTCATCAAAAAAAAAGTGCTCAAAATCAACCAATTGGTTGCCGCACTATTTACCGTAACAGGGCAGTCTGATGAAGAAGCTGTCAAAGCAAAAGCGGTAGCCACTGAAGGCGAGTGCAGTATTGTTTCGATCGATGAAAACGGTCTGGGTTACCTTCAGTTCATTCGACAACTGCTGCAACAAGACATACAAGTAACCAATGAGAAAGTCCCGAAAAGACTGGCTGTCTTTGAAGTTAAGCCTGATGAAGAAGCTGTAAAAGCAAAAACACCGGCCACAGAAGGCAAGCGAGATATAGCTTCGGTCAATAAAGGTGACCTGCGTATCCTTCAGTCCTTTAAACAATACCTGCAACAAAAGAAAGAACTAACCGATCGGATAATCCATAAGAAGCTGGCTCACATTGAAGTTCAGCTCGGTCTGGTTCCGGATATCGAAAAGGCCCCGGAAATCCGTTGCCAGGCCATTCATCAACACATCAGGTTACAGGGCCTTCAGATGGCAAAAGAAATGACAGAACGGAGAAACTGGTTAAAGAGTCTTCAGGAGCAAACCGATCGAATCCCACCTATGAAAAGAGTAATTAGTGTCGCTGTAGAAGAAATCAGTCAAGATTACATCAATCAAATGGCGGCAAAGCTTGGTATTAATAACCGGGATGGTACCCAGCCACCAGAAAAACAAGCCAGACTCAGCCACCAGAACATTCATGAAATCAGTCAACCTGTTACCCCGGCATCGATTGCCCCAACATCGATTGCCCCAACACCGGTTGTCGCAACACCGGTTACCCCAACACCGGTTGCCGCACACTCAGGCATGCAGGATTTTGATGCTCAGACAGATTCTTTCAGCCATGCCAGAAAAGACACACAGCTATACGACGATGAAATTCTGGACATGAACTCAGCAGCCATTCATTACGTTGAACATGAGCCAGAAGATCTGAAAAGCTTCATGGAATACTTCTCTGCCCGTTCTGCCAGTGGCAACAAGATCATCACTTTGCTCCATGAAGGACTGATCAGCAAGGTTGAACTTGAAAACTACATGAAGGCCGCCAGAGATGTCGGCGGTTACGAGATTGAGCAGGAATTTGAGCACTTCCTTGGCCATAAACACGACATGGGGGTGGCTGAGTTCAAATCCGTTATCCAGATGCTGTCAGAAAAAGGTATCGAGGAATTCATACAGACTGCCCTCACTCCTGTGACCGCAACCGCTCCGGCAGGTATGAAAGAGTCTGTTACCGGCACGAAGGAGTACGCAGCTGCGGTCATTGCCAACTACATTCTTGACGATATTGCCTTTGACAATGGCCGCAGGACAGCAGCTTTCCTGACCCATCTTCAGGATACCCTGACACCTCACGCCAATGCGGCCGGAATATCTGAATCAGAACTGATCCAGACTATCCATGGCACATTGATGCAGGCTCATGCTGCCGCAGTTGAGCAGCAGCTCAATGATTACTGGCTCAAGCCTTCAGCCTTCCTGCTGCAGGCAGTGACCTGGTACTACTCCAGCTACAAACCACTACTGGTGACTCATCCCGCCTCGCAGGCTACCACGCAGTCCCTTGCAAACATGTCATTCCTCTATCTGCTGGACCTGACCAACAGGGGTGATTATCTGCACAGAATGCTCACACCTTTCCAGCACTGGTTGGAACGATACGGTGTAGATCTTGACCGAACCGGACAATATGCCTGCCACGGCAGGATTGAAAAAATCTCTGAAGTGGGCGGACTGGCCATGCCATTGGGTAAAGCCGCAGCCTCAGTCATTCTGCTGAAAACCGGCTCCATGTTATTTGCCCGACAGCACAATGCCAATCCTCATAGGTATCGCAGTATTTCCCGTCTGGTGCCTGAAATAGTGAAATCCATGGGCTCAGGACAGGGAGTTCAGATTCCGCTGCTACACAGAGCGACACCACAAAAAGTAAAAACTCTGGCTTCTGCCACCGCCGGTCTGGTGCTGGGTCCGGTAGCCACTGTCGGTGCATACGTCCACGGCCTTGTATCCGGGTTTACCTTCGCCCAAACCTTCGGACTCACGCTGGCGTCGAGTCTGACTTTCGACTTTTTTATGAACGACAACAAGATGCTTAGTCAATGGCTGGGTGGGCCTCTGGGTCGTAGTCTTGACAAGATGAATCGCTGGACAGGCCTGGGTGAAACGCAGGATGAATATGTGCAACGTACCGCTATTGCCTCGCCTCAGCACTTCAATGAAACCGATGCCGCCTATACGAATCGTGTTAAAGCGAGCAACAGAATGCATGGCTGGACGCGTTACGAAAATTACCTGCAGTTCCGTGAACGCCGGGATCGTACCATGAAGCTGTTTGCCGATGGCTGGGAGAAATACTTCAGGGAAAATGTGCCTAAATGGTCATTCTCCCACTCAGAAAGTATTCCTTACTCTTACACGCTGGGTGCCTTCTTCGAGCCAAAAGCAGCGCTGACTGATCACAAGGTTGAGAAGTTCGATCATGACAAGAATACCCGCGACGAACTTTGATATCAGAAACCAGTGGATGCCCCCTTCATAACTATCCAAATGGAACCAGTATCAGGGACTACATACTGGTTTCTTTCAGAATGGGCTATCGGCTAAATTCACTCACCAGCTTAACGTATTTGCCACTGTGAACTAAATTCACTCAACAGCTTACCGCCACAACCATGAAGGATTGACAGCCTTGAGCGATTGACAGCCTTGAGCGATTAAAAATCGCTACCTCTCCCGGTGTGAAAATCGCTTTTCACGGTACTCAGCTCTGAGGTAATAGAATGACAGATGCCCGCCGTAATGCATTCAGTCTTGCTGTGGCCCTTGCAGTCAGCTCTTCCATTATCGTTACACAGGCAATGGCCGAGCGCAGGCTGCTGACAAAATCTATCGATATTGTGAAAGATGGACAAGTGGAGTTTACCCGGAGTGAGGTCAGGGTTCAGCCAACTTTAGCTGAAGACCGGCAGCCAATACCCAAATCCTTTACCACCACCTACCCGGATCTGACGCCAGCCAGAGAGGGCTATATCGTTCCTTCTGATGGCTTTACAAACATTCTTTCTGCCATCAGTGCTGACGTTTCCAGCGTCGACCTGTTTGCAACAGGCGAGAATGATGTTGCTCAGAAATACACCAAAGTCCTGAAGGTAGGTGATGAGGAAGTCTTCAAGTTCACCCATAGCCTTAACGAAAAAGAACTGGTCATTGAAGTCAGAGGCGGAATGACCGATCAGGACACCCTTGAGACTGTGCGTGATCGTTTTCCTGGCATCGAACCATTAGAACCGCTGACGAAAATTGCCGGGCCCGGAAGACTGGCTAATGTGCTCGAAGCAGCCAGTATCAGGGCAGGAAAGCTCGGCGCGAGTGATCACTACGTACCCCTTGCCACCATCGAAGTAGAAGAAGTTGAAGTGAACAGGCGTACCTTCATGCGTCCTCTCGTCGCAGGTAATAAGCCTCCTGAACTGCAACGTCTGGGTCAATCACTCTTTGTCAATGATGATGTTCTCCTGGCAGCAGCTACCTCTGCCTATATTCAGGTTCATGTCCTGCAGGAGGATTTACAACAGGAGGCGCTTAATGAACTGCTGGCACACAGCAAACCCGTCGGATATGTTGTACACGTCGAGGATGACACACAGGTTTATCCTGTGCCTGCCGGTTATCCAAAGTTGGAAGTGACAGAAGCTCCGGGGGAAGTGATTGTTTTTCATGGTCAGATGCAGAGTCCGGATGATGTCGCTTTTGTAGAAAACCTCTATAAACCCCAGGCACAAACTGGGGCTAATCACCCGGCTCCTGCAACAGCCCGGGTTAATAAACATAAAGTCAAAAGCTATCAGTACGTCATTCGAAGCAGGCAGATAGCAGTGCTGGAAAAGATTGCTGCTCAGTTGGCTGCTGCCGACCTTGACGAAAGTCAACTGATTACGCTGGCCTACTACGAATCTCTCCAGCAGGCATTGACCAGTGCTACTTCAGATCAGGCAGAGGGATTTCAGTTCGCACTGGAACACTTCAGAATTGCTTCGTCAGTCATGACGCCAACCTGGTTGAAGATTCAACTCTCAGAGCACTTCAGTTTCAAACCCGCACTTAGAAATCTTCTGACTAACCAGCATTTTGTTCAGAATATTCTCAATACCATACCTGTCTACTCCCATTTAATGGCCGATTTTTTTTACGAAGACGAACAGTTTGCTGCCAAAGTCCTGAGTGACATGGCCAAAGAGCATATTAAACTGGACAGCAGGCGAGAACAGCTACAGATCTCAGAGGCCAGGCTCTCCCAGCTTAAAAGTCAGTTGCAGCACGAAACGGAAAGAGCCGACGCCGGTGATAAGGAAAAACAGAAAGCACGAAGTCCCTGTTGGGAAGACGGGAATGAGCTTGAAAAGCCGGAAGAAACAATAACCCAAACCCCAGGCCACCGCAAAGCCAGGCCTGAAGTACTCAATAAACTGAAAGCCGTGGTAAGAGCCCTTGAGGACGACCGCCTCAGTTGTGAAGACGATGAGTATCTCCATCAACAGATCATTTCTGAAGACATACAGAAATACATCAGAGAAGCCAGAGAGCGTTCAGAGGAAAAGGCCCTGAACATACTGGCAAGCATAGAAAAAATGTTCAACATCGAAATCAATGAAGGTGATGACCAAGCAGCAAGACTTGAGAGGGTTTATAAAAGGCTTGATAGCGGAGATGTCTCAGCTGACGACCTGGATAAGATGGACAAAATCCTCTGGGAGGATTTCAGCACAGCCCCGGAAGATCTGGAAGGAAGGGATGTCAGACTCAACTCGATTCATGGGCGTCTTACTTTTAAAGTCGAAGAATGGGAACAACGAGCCAAAGAACAACAGACCTATTATCTTTCGTCTGTAGAAGATGAGCTGGAGATCTACCCTTATAAAAGCGATGCCGCTATAGAAAAAGGCAAAACTCTGACTGCCAGACTGGCCAATGATCTGCAGGTGGAGTTTGAAAAGGATATCAACCTCTCTGACAAGAAGCATATTCTATTAGCCAAAGTTTGGGCACTCACTGATGAAGTCTCAGATGTCTATGAAAATGAAAGTATCAAAAGAGACAGAAACAATGAAATAGCCCATCAACTCAACATTGAAGACTATCAGGATCATGCCACTATTGACGACCAGATCAGTCTTATTAAAGAAAAACTCACACAGCTGCGTAAAGAAGTTCTCGGGGCGGGCAAGCTTGATGTTAATGAGCGCATTGCGGCTATAGAGGACGAGCTTGACAAGCAAATGGCTCGCCTGGGATCTAAACCCCGATACGCTCTTGATCGTGAGTTAGCCACAGCCAGGCGCTTATTGGAAGAAGCTGAAAATGAGCTGAAAACTGCTCATCAAAAACTGGATGTTATGCGCATCAAACAACTTGTATTTACCGGGACCCGTGCCTACCTCCGACGTATCTCGCAACAACCCACTCTTAGCACCATTGAAGAAGCCGTGGATCTTGAACTGGACACTACTGATAGCAGTGAACAACCGGTTAAGGCCCCGGGAAAAAGACAGACACAAGCGGGCGGTAATGGTGGTACTGGCAGCAAGATGAGCCAGCAACTGACTCAGGAAAAGACCCGCCTGGAAGCTGAAGTTGAAGCCAGAAAAGCAGACGTTGAGAGAATGAAAGAAGTCCTGAAGTCTGCAGTGGAAGCCATCGAAAATGACGGCGGCCCCTTCCAGTTCACGCCAAGACAGGAAAAAGTTCGGGCCGATATGCACGCCTTCGTGCAGCAGCACTCTCTCAGGAAACAGGCTCTGGAAGCCGCAATGGGTCTGGCACAATCAGCAGCAAAAAGCGGTAAGGCAATACCCTGCCTTACGAGTTTCGATTTTGACAATGAATTGGCACCGGTTCGCTTGCAGGGACTGGTCGGCGATGAACTGACGTTTGCCCAGGCCAGCCGGATTGTGGCCGTTTTCAGGAGCTTTAAAACCAGCTTCCCGGAACCTTCTCCCGAGCTTATGGAGGATCAGTCACAGAATGTTCTGGAAAAAATCCGGTCGCTGGTGCAAAGGGCCAGGAATGAGATACAGAAAGGGCCTGAACAATACGACGAAGAAATTCACAACATGGGCAAAACCGCCATTCACTACGTTGATCATAAATCAGGTGACCTGAATAGCTTCACGGAATACTTCGCCAGACATTCTGCCAGCGGTAAAAAGATCATGGCTCTGCTGCATGAAGGCCTGATCAGCAAGATTGAACTTGAGAACTACATAAAGGCCATCAGGAGAGTCGATAATTATAAGACAGTGGATGAATTTGAACACTTCCTTGGCTACAAACACGGCGTCCAGTTGACTCACTTCAAGGCCGCCTTACGGATGCTGTCTGACAAAGACGTTGAGAAATTCATAGAGAGTGCCATTACTCCTGTGACCGGGGCTGACCCGACGGCTCTGAAAGAGTCTGTTACCGGCATGAAAGAGTACGCTGCTGCAGTCATCGCCAACTATGTTCTTGACGATATTGCCTTTGACAATGGCCGCAGGACGGCAGCTTTCCTGACTCATGTTCAGGATACCCTGACACCTTATGCCAATGCTGCCGGAATATCTGAATCAGAACTGATCCAGACTATCCATGACAACTTGATGCAGGCTCATGCCGCAGCGGTTGAGCAGCAGCTAAAGGATTACTGGGTCAAACCTTCAGCCTTCCTGATACAGGCTGTGACCTGGTACTTTTCCAACTACAAACCCCTGCTGGTGACCTACAGTGCCCGGCAGGCTGCCGAACTGCACCTCTTGAATATGTCGTTCCTCTATCTTCTGGATCTGACCAACAGGGGCGATTATACGCACAGGATATTGACACCTTTCCAGCATTGGCTGGAACGCTATGGTGTTGATCTTGACCGAACCGTTCAATATGCCTGCCACAGTGCAGTTGAACAAGTCTCTGAAGTGGGCGGACTGGCCATGCCATTGGCTAAAGCCGCTTCCTCAGTCATTCTGCTAAGAACCGGCTCCATGCTCTTTGCCAGACAGCGCAACGCCAATCCTTACAGATATCGCAGCATTTCCCGCCTGGTACCCGAAACAGTGAAATCCATGGGTTCCGGGCAAGGGGTTCAGGTGCCACTGGTGCACAGGCTGACACCGCAAAAAGTAAAACAACTGGCCTCTGCTACAGCCGGTCTGGTGCTCGGTCCAGTAGCCACTATCGGAGCATACGTTCACGGCCTTGTATCCGGGTTTACCTATGCTCAAACATTCGGATTCGCACTGGCATCGAGTCTTACTTTCGACTTCTTTATGAACGACAACAAGATGCTCACTCAATGGCTGGGCGGACCTCTGGGCCGGAGTATTGACAGGATAAATCGCTGGCGAGGCATCGGCGAAACCGACGATGAATATGTGAAACGTTCGGCTATTGCCACGCCTCAACGCTTCAATGAAACCGATGAAGAATATGCAAACCGTGTTAAAGCAAACAACACGATGCATGGCTGGACTCGACACGAAAACTATTTGCAGTTCCGAGAACGCCGGGATCGCACCATGAAGCCGTTTGACAATGGCTGGGAGAAATACTTCAGGGAAAATGTGCCGAAATGGTCATTCTCCCATGCAGAAAGTATTCCTTACTCCTACACTTTGGATGCTTTGTTAGAGGTAGTAGAATGACAAATGCTTACCCCAGTGCATTAAGCCTCGCAATGGCGATTGCAATCAATTCTTCCATCATTGCTACACAGGCACTGGCCGACCGCAGGTTGCAGACAAAATCTGTTGATATTCAGGGCGACCGACATGTGGAGTTTACCCAAAGTGAGGTCATAGTTCGGCCAACTTTAGATGATAACCAGCAGCCAATACCTAAATCCTTTACAACTACCTACCCTGATCCTGATTTCTCTGGACTCAGAGTGGGCTATGTCAGCCCTGCCGGAGGCTTTACAGACATTCTTTCTGATTTCGATTGTCATGTTTCCAGTGTTGATCTGTTTGAAACCGGCGAGAATGACGTTGCTCAGAAATACACCAAAGTCCTCAAGGTGGGAGATGAGGGAGTCTTCAGGTTCAGCCATAACCTTGAAGAAAAGAAACTGGTCATTGAAGTCAGAGGCGGAATGACCGATCAGGACTCTGTTGAGATGGTTCTTTCTCAATGGGCTGACATGAAATCCCTGGAACCTTTAACGAAAATCGCCAGACCCACACAGATGTTAGCAGTGCTGGAAAGCGTTGATGAGAGGGCAGGAAACCTCGGCTCGAGTGATCACTATGTTGCCCTTGCCACTATTGAAGTAGACAAGGTTGATGTCAGTGGGCGTACCTTCATGCGGCTTATCTCGGGGGGTGAACGGCCTCCAGAACCGGAGCGTCTGGGACAATCGCTCTTTGTCAATGATGAGGTTCTCCTGGCGGCGGCCACCTCTGCCTATATACAGGTTCATGTACTGGCAGGAGAGTTACAACAGGAAGCTCTCAACAAGCTGCTGTCATACCATAAACCCGTCGGATATATAGTACACGTCGAGGATAACATGCAGACTTACTCTGTGCCTGCCGGTTATCCAAAACTCGAAGTGACCGAGGCCCCCGGAGAGGTTATTGTTTTCCATGGTCAGAAACAGAGCGCGACCGATATCGCTTTTGTAGAAACCTTCAATAACCTCCTGAAAGAAGCTGAGGGTAATGACCCCGTTCATAAAGTAACAACAGAGATTCAAGAACATAAGGTCAATAGCTACCGATACGTCATTCGAAGCAGGCAGTTGGCAGTACTGGAAGAGTTTGTTGTACGGCACGAAGCCGGAGTTAACAAAGATCAAATGACGCTTGCACAGGAAGATAAATTGACGGCGCTTGCGCTTGCCAACTATGAATCTCTGCAGCAGGCATTGAGCAGTGCGACTCCGGATCAAACACATAAATTTGAGTTCACACTGGAACACATCAAAGCTGCTTCGTCAGTGATCACGCCAACCTGGATGCAGGACCAACTCTTAAAATACTTCAGCTTCAAACCTGTACTCAGAGATCTTCTGACTGATCAGCATTCTGTTCAGAAGATTCTTTGTTATATACCCACTGTCGTCAGTTCCTCCAACAACATGGCCAGACAGCTGACTGAGGTCAACGACCAGCCGGAACAACTAGTCCGTGATGCCAGAAGTGTTTACAACTCTGAAATGGCAATACTGCTTGGCATAGATGACTGGGATGATACCTGGTCACCGGATGAGCAAGCCATTCGTCTCCTGGAGAAAATTAACGACATGCACAGAGCGGTTGCCAACGCTCACTCCATTCAACAGTATCGGCAACAACAGACAGACCTGTCCGACCCGGAGAAACTGGCACTGGTGACAGAGAGGCGACAAAGCACCAGCACAGAGACTGAAAAATCAGCTGAAATCAGAGCCCGCTTTGCAGCTCTTGCCGAACATTTAAACATTCAGGATTTTGATAGCAATGCAGATATTGACGCTCAACAAGAGCGCCTGATTCAGAGCATTCAGACCCTGAATGCTCAAGTCACTGAGGACGAAGCTTTCGTCAAATTAAGGAAAGATTCCGTGAGGGAGGTTCTTAGTCTTGCACTGAGTGAACGCAACACGTTAGAAGACCGTCAGGTACTGTCAGAAGACACTAGGCGCGGGGTCGACAGACTTGCAGGTGTGGAAAATCCCCCCGAATTAAAGCCTGAAGTACTTCATAAACTGAGTGCTCTGGAAGCAGCCCTGGACATGGATGTCCTCGATAGAGAAGACGATGAGTACAGTCGTCGTCAGGCCATTTCTGAAGAAATTCAGACATTCATCACAAAAGCCAGACAGCGGACAGAGGAAGAGGCACTGGAGTTACTGAAAAACGCCGAAGGAATCCTCGGGATCGAGGTCAATGAAGGCGATCACAACGAAAAACGACTTCACAGAATTCTTACAAAACTTGTCAGCGATGACATCACCGAAAAAAAACTGGATCATATAGAGCATGCCTTCAGGCAAGAAGACTTCATACCTGAGAACGAATACTGGAAAGATAAAATTCGGAGGCTTGGTAAGCGTCTTGTCTTTTATATCGAAGGCGCCGGTCATCGAGCCTTACATCAACAGACAAGGATGCTTGAAACTCTAGAAGACGAGCTGGGTATCGACACAAGTAAAAACGTTGCTGCTAAAAAAGCAAGCCAGACTTTCATTGCTACACTGGCCGATGCTCTAGAAATAGAATTTGAAAAAGATGCCAGCCTGAATGAACAGAAGGAAGTTATGGCAGCCAAAATTCAGGCACTGATTTATCAGCTAGACGAACTCTACGATAACGAAGGTATTATAAGAACCAGAAATAACGAGATTGCCCATCGCCTTGGCATTGGGAACTATAAAGACGATGCCGCTGTGGATGTTCAGTCCAATCTCATTAAAGAAACTCTCCAATATCTGCATGAAATCGTTTTAAAAGTAGATCAGCCCGACGTTCATGAGCGTATCGCAGCCATTAATGAAGAGCTTGACAGGCAAATGGCGCGCCTGGGACCTAAGCCTCGATTCGTCTTTGATCGTGATCTGGCCATGGCCAGTCGAGCATTAAAAGAAGCTGAAAGCGAGCTGAATGATGTTCATCGCAAACTGAATGAAATTCGTGGCAAAAATGTGTTATTTGCGGGGAACCGTGCTGACGTCCAACATATCTCCGATGAAGACGACACGCTTTTAACTAAGGCAATGAAACAATTGCAGACCGGCCTTGGCCTGGCTGCAGGTGATGAACAAAGACCTGCTGGGCGAATTGAGGACATCATGCATTTCCTGGGGAGGTACAGTAAAGCGACACGGAATGAAATCCTTGAGCAACTGGGAGCCAAAACAAATACGAACCTCGAGATGAAAGGAGATGTCGAAAGTTTTCGGGAAGATGATGATTACTTTTTTATCTTTCGGAGCAATCCAGATAATAATGATCAAGACCAAGATGATAAAGTTGCTGAACCATTGGGTGAACTGCCTCTGGCCAAGGCAAAGTACATTCAAGTCAGGCAATTCCTGCGTCGTCACGACAAGAAAAACAGGCAGGTGACCAGTGCACTGCTTGAAGAGAGAAATGCACGAGAGAATCTGGAACTTAAGAAAGAGGAAATCAAGCGTTTTGAAAACACCGATGAGAAGACTGAAACCGTATACAAGAAAGAAATAGTTCAGCTGAATAAAGCCCTGGAGCAGAAAAGTAAGGCTGTAGCAAAAGCAGAAGAGGACCTGACGGATCTTCATGAAGCCTGTCTTGGCTCGATGGAAAGACTCATCGGTCTTAAACCAGACACCACTGACACCAATGAATACCGGGTTAATGCCCTGAGAAACAGGCAGGCAGAGCTGGGCGGTGATGATGGTACTGGCGGCTATATCCAACAACTGGCTCAGGAACAGGCCCGCCTGGAAGAGGAGATTGAAACCAGGCAAGCAGATATTGAGAGGTTAAAGGAAGCCCTGGTGGCTGCAGAGGAAGCCCTGGGGGCTAAAGAGAAAGCTCTCGAAAATGAGGGTAGTCACTGCCAGTACACGCCGGGGCAGTTAAAAGTTCTGACCGATATGCACACCTTCATGGAACAGCACCCTCTCAAGAAACAAGCTCTGCAAGCCGCATTGGGTCTGGCAGAATTAGCAGCAAAAAACCCTGAGAAAATACACCTCCTTAAAAAGCTCAATTTTGACGATGAATTTGCGCCAATTCGCTTGCAGGCGTTGGCTGGAGATGATCTGACGTTCGGTCAGGCCAGTCGAATTGTGGAATTCTTCACGAGTTTGAAAACAAACTTCCCGGAATGCCCTTCCGAACCTGTTGCAGATTGGCCTTTGAATGTTCTGGAAGAAGTCCAGACTCTGGCAAACAGGGCCAGAAAAGAAATGAAAACCGGGTCTCAACAATACAACAACGAAATTAACGACATGGCCAAAACAGCCATTCACTTAGTCAAAGATGCACCAGGGAAACCGAAAGATTTCTCGGAATACTTCGCTACCCATTCTGCCAGCGGTAACAAGATCATAACTCTGCTGCGTGAAGGCGTGATCAGCAAGATTGAACTTGAGAACTACATAAAGGCCGTCAAAGGCGCCGACGGTTATCAGACAGTGGACGAATTTGAACATTTCCTTGGTTACCAACACGGCGTCAAGGTGCCTAAGTTCAGGAAGGTCATCCGGATGCTGTCCGACAGGGGGATTGATGAATTCCTGGAAAGTGCCTTTAACCCTGTGACGGTGGCTGGCGCGGCGGGTATAAAAGCTTCTGTTGCCGACATGAAAGAGTACGCAGTTGCTGTCATCGCCAACTATGTTCTTGACGATATTGCCTTTGACAATGGCCGCAGGACGGCAGCGTTTCTGGCCAATGTTCAGGATACCCTGACACCTTACGCCAATGCTGCCGGACTCTCTGAATCAGAACTGATCAAAGCTGTCCATGACACATTGATGCAGGCTCATGCCACAGCGGTCGTACAGCAGCTCAATGATTACTGGGTCAAACCTTCGGCCTTTCTGGTACAGGCTGTCACCTGGTACTTCTCCAGCTACAAACCACTACTGGCGACTCGTACCGCCGGGCAGGCTTCCGCGCTGTCCCTGTCAAACATGGCGTTCCTCTATCTTCTGGATCTGACCAACAGGGGGGATTACGCGCACAGAATGCTCATACCTTTTCAGCACTGGCTGGAAGACTACGGTGTTGATCTCGACCGAACCGGGCAATATGCCTATCACAGCGAAATTGAAACAATCTCTGAAGTGGGTGGGCTGGCCATGCCATTGGGTAAAGCCGCTTCCTCCGTCATTTTGCTGAAAACCGGCTCCATGTTGTTTGCCCGACAGTACAACGCCAACCCGCAGATGTATCGCAGCATTTCCCGTCTGGTGCCCGAACTAGTCAATTCCATGGGTTCCGGGAAAGGGGTTCAGGTACCTGTGCTGCATAAGGTGACACCACAAAAAGTAAAAACTCTGGCTTCTGCCACGGTCGGTCTTGTGCTGGGACCGGTAGCCACCTTCGGAACATACGCCCATGGTTTTTTATCCGGTTTTACCTATGCTCAAACCTTCGGATTCGCCCTGGCGTCGAGTCTCACTTTCGACTTCTTTATGAACGACAACAAGATGCTCACTCAATGGCTGGGTGGTCCTATGGGCCGCACTCTTGACAGGATTAATCGCTGGCGAGGCATCGGTGAAACGCAGGATGAATATGTGAAACGTACGGTTATTGCCACGCCTCAACGCTTCAATGAAACCGATGAGGCCTATGCCAACCGTGTTAAAGCAGGCAACATGATGTATGGCTGGACTCTACATGAAAATTACCTGCAGTTTCGTGAACGCCGTGATCGCACCATGAAGATGTCTGAGAATGGCTGGGAGAAATACTTTAAGGAAAATGTACCTAAATGGTCGTTTTCCCACGCAGAAAGCATTCCATACTCTTACACTCCTGGAGCCTTTTACCAATGATAAAAGGGCGATAATGAGAAAGCGCCTGTTCATGAAAAAACAAATGCCCCGCAATCAAGCCTCTCCTTCTGAGCCCACAGACCTCTGAGGTATTGGAATGACGAATGCTCGCCCCAGGGCATTAAGCCTTGCAGTAGCTATTGTAATCAGCTCTTCGATCATTGCCACACAGACACTGGCCGATCGGAAGCTGCGGACAAAATCTATCAATATTCTGGTCAATGGACATATGGAGTTTACCCATAGTGAAGCCATGGTTCGGCCAACTTTAGACCCTGACCAGCAGCCAATACCCAAATCCTGTACAACCACCTACATTGCCCTGGCTGCAGACAAGGAGAACCAGGTCCTTCCTGCTGTAAGCTTTACACAAGTTCTTTCTTTTGTTGATGGCGTCATGTCCATTGTTGATCTGTTTGAAACAGACGAGAATGACGTGGCTCAGAAATACACCAAAGTACTGAAGGTAGGTGATGAGGGAGTCTTCAGGTTCACCCATAACCTTGAAGAAAAGGAGCTGGTCATTGAAGTCAGGGCCGGAATGACCGATCAGGATTCCGTTGAGGCGGTTCGTACTGGATTTCCCTGGCCACTTCACGGCGCCCAATCTTTAGAGCCCTTAACGAAAATCGCCAACCCCTTTCGACTCAATGATTTGCTGAATACTGTCTATGACAGAACAGGAAATCTCGGCACCAGCGATCACTATGTTGCCCTTGCCACCATTGAAGTAGAAAAAGTTGCAGTGAACGGGCGCACCTTCATGCGTCATATCGCTTCGAAAGATCAGCCCCCTGAACTGCGGCGCCTGGGTCAATCACTCTTTGTTAATGACGATGTTCTCCTGGCAGCTGCCACCTCTGCCTATATCCAGGTTCATGTCCTGGGAGAGGAGTTACAACAGCAGGCTCTTAATAAACTGTTAGCACACAGCAAACCCGTCGGCTACGTTGTACATGTCGTGGATGACAAGCAGGTTTATCCTGTGCCTGCGGGTTATCCAAAGCTGGAAGTCGCAGAAGTTCCGGGGAAGATGATTGTTTTCCATGGACAGAAGCTGGACCCCCATGAAATCGTTTATGTAGAAAACCTCTATGAGCTATGGAATGAAGTTGAGGGTCATACCCACGCCGCCGCATTGGTAACACAGGTTAAAAAATATAAGGCCAAAAGCTACCGGTACGCCATTCGAAGCATGCAGATGGCAATACTGGAGGAGTTTGTTGCGCGACACGGTGCTGAGCTGCCGACGACGCTCACAAACGAAGACAAACCGGCAATGCATGCGCTTGTTTACTACGAATATCTCCAGCAGGCATTAGCCAGTGCGACTCCCGATCATACGATTTTTGCCAGTGAATTTGAATTCACACTGGAACACATAAGAGTCGCTTCGTCGGTCATCACCTCACCCTGGGTGCATACTCAACTGGTAAAACACTTCGGTTTCAAACCTGTACTCAGAAACCTTCTGATTAACCCACATTTTGCTAGGAATATTCAGAATTCTGTACCCGTTATCAACGATATCAACCAGGTGCAGACCGGTTCTCGTGGAAACGACAAAAAGTTTGCTGCCAAAGTCATAAGAGATATGACCAGACAGCTGCTTGAAAAACTGGAGGAGCTACAGGCAGAAGAAGAGGAACTCGTCCAACTTCATAACAACTTACGGCGCACAACCCAGAGAGCGAATGTCAGTCAGAAGGAAAAACTGAGAGCACAGCGGCGCTATCGGGAAGTTGAGGAGGAGCTTGCAAGGGTTCAAATCGAGCTGGAAGATCTGGAAAATCAGGAACTGAAAATTCTGCAGCAAGTTCAACGAATCCCGGAGCTGGAAAAACAAGTTCGTAATATCAGGTCAGAAGCCACAAACGCAGTTAACACTCAAATGGCCGCAGAGCTTGGTATTGATAACTGGGATGATGCCCAGCCACCAGAAGAACAAGCCAGGCTCATCAGAAAGAAAATTCATGAAATCAAACAATGGATGGCAGCAGGAAGATCCAGTCAGGAAACTCTGACTGCAGAACTGGCCGTCATTGAAGGCCAGTTCGGTATTACCCCGGTGGATGAAAACGATCCGGATACCCGCTATCAGACCATTCAACAGCATATGCAACAAATGCCAGACCCATCTGATGGCGCAGCCTACCTGAAACTGGCGCGCATTGAAAATCAGCTCAATCTGGCACCAGATAACGAAGCTGATCTGGTAGCACGTCGCCAGGCCATTCTTGATCGGTTGCAACGGCATCTTCTGGCCACCAGCACAGTGGCTGCAATAAAAAGCCAATATAAAACCTTTGCCGTACATTTAAATGTTGAGGATTTTGATGTCGATGCAGATATTGACTTTCAGCAAAAAAGCTTGCTCCAAAGAATTAAGACAATGGCTGTCCAAGAACAATTTCTGCTTCAAAAACTTAAGACAATGGAGAGTTACGAAGACATCATGTACGAGAATCATGAGTCTTTGGCTGAGAAAACTCAGAAATTGAGCAATCAACAATATTTGGAGAATTCTTACACCAGGGCCAGAAAAGATGCTCTGGCAGCGGTACTTGGTAAAGAGCTGAGTCCAGACAACACACCAGAAAGCCGTGACCTTCTGGAATCAACAGTCAATGCCAAGCTCTTCGAGCTTGTAGAGCTGAAAAAAGAACTGGATGACATCAGAAACCCCGCCCCCCCCAAAGCCATGCCTGAAGTACTTGAGAAACTCAAAACCGTGGAAAGAGCCCTGAAGATGGATCTCTTCTCTGTAGAGGACGATGCCTATCTCCGACGCCGGGCGATTTCTGATGTTATGCAGACCCACATCAAAGAAGCCAGACAAAGGTCGGAGGAAGAGGCCCTGAAGATACTGGAAACCTTCGAAGAATTATTCAACATCAAAATCAATGAAGGTGATGACAAAACTGCAAGATTAGACCTGGTTCGTATAAAACTTGCTGGCGATGCGATTTCGGAATACATGCTGGATCAGATGGATAAAGTCCTTTGGGAAGATGGCAGCACAGCTTCGGAGAAGATGGTGGCCAGGGTCAGACTCGACAATATTCGTGAGCGTCTTACCTTTAAAGTCGAAGAGTCGGATAAGCGAGCCGAAGTAAAACAGGCATTTTATCTAATGACTATAGAAGAAGAGCTAAAAATCGACCCTTATAAAAGCTTTACTGCTATGGAAAAAGGCATGGCTTTAACCACTAAGCTGGCCAATGATCTGGGGGTAGAATTTGAAAAGGATCTCAGCCTGTTTCAGCGCAGGCGTGATCTATGTATCAAAACTTTTGTACTGATGGATAAGGTAAACGAAAACTATGAAGATGAAAGTGTCAAAAGACTCAGAAACAATGAAATGGCTCATCAACTCAACATCGAAGACTTTAAAGTTCATGCCTCTGTTGAGGAACAGAACAGTCTGATTACAGAAAAACTCTTACAGCTTAATGAAGCTGCTTTCAGAGGGGGTCGGCCTGATGTTAATGAGCGTATCTCATTCATTGAGAATGAGCTTGACAGGCAAATAGCGCGCCTGGGACCTAAACCCCGATACGTTCTCGAGCGTGAGCTGGCCATCGCGAAACGAGTATTAGAAGAAGCTGAACGTAAGCTGACGGTACGGGAACAGGCCTGTCTGGAAGGTGAGATTAGAACCAGGGAATCAGACATTGAGAAAATGAAGGAAGTCCTGAGTAATGCCGGGAAAGCCGTCGAAAATAATCCTGGTCCCTTCCAGTGCACGCCGAAACAGGCAGAAGTTCGGGACGCTATCCAGACATTCGCGCAGCAGCACGCTCTCAATAAACAAGCTCTGGAAGCCGCATTTGCTCTGGCAGAATCAGCAGTAAAAAGCGGTAACACAATACCCAGTCTTACAAGTTTCGATTTTGACAACGAATTTGCACCGATTCGCATGCAGGCACTGGTGGGTGACGAACTGACGTTTGCCCAGGCCAGTCGACTTGTGGAACTCTTCAAGCGCCTGAAAACGAGTTCTCTGACGGCCCTGGAAGAAGTTCAGATTCTGGTGCACAGAGCCAGAAACGAGATAAAAACCGGAGCACAAGAATACGACGACGAAATTTACAGCATGGGTAAAACAGCCCTTCACTTCGTCGAGCATGAACCAAAGGACCAGAAAGGCTTCTCGGAATATTTCGCTGCCCATTCTGCCAGTGGCAACAAGATCATAGCTCTGCTGCGTGAAGGTCTGATCAGTAAGGTTGAACTTGAGAACTACATGAAAGCCGTCAGAGGGGTCGACGGTTATCAGACAGTGGATGAATTTGAGCACTTCCTTGATTATAAACACGGCATCAGGGTGCCTGAGTTCAGGAAGGTTGTACAGATGCTATCCGACAAGGGTGCTGAGGAATTCATGCAGGCTGTCTTGACTCCTGAGACCCTGACTGCCAATGGCCCGGCAGGTATGAAAGAGTCGGTTGCCGGCATGAAAGAGTACGCAGCTGCTGTTATCGCCAACTATGTGCTTGACGATATTGCCTTTGACAATGGCCGTAGAACAGCAGCATTGCTGGCCAACGTTCAGGAGACCCTGACACCTTATGCCAATGCTGTTGGAATATCTGAATCAGAACTGATCAAGGCTATCCATGACACATTGATGCAGGCCCATGCCGCAGCGGTTGAGCAGCAGCTAAAGGAGTACTGGGTTAAACCTTCAGCCTTTCTGGTACAGGCTGTCACCTGGTACTACTCCAGCTACAAACCTCTTCTGGTAGATCGTAGCGCCTGGCAGGCTGCCGGGCTGTCCCTGTCAAACATGTCGTTTCTTTATCTTCTGGACCTGACCAACAGGGGCGATTATTTGCACAGAATGCTCACACCTTTCCAGCACTGGTTGCAAGGCTACGGTGCTGATCTTGACCGAACCAGCCAATATGCCTACCACAGCAGAATTGAACAAATCTCTGAATTGGGCGGACTGGCCATGCCACTGGGCAAGGCCGCTTCTGCAGTCATTCTGCTGAGAACCGGCTCTATGTTGTTTGCCAGACAGCACAACGCCAACCCTCAAATGTATCGCAGCATTTTCCGTCTGGTGCCGGAAATAGTGAAATCCATGGGTTCCCGACAAGGGATTCAGGTACCTCTGCTGCACAGGGTGACACCACAAACAGTGAAAACGCTGGCCTCCGCCGCAGCCGGTCTGGTGCTGGGTCCGGTAGCCACCACCGGCACATACGTCCATAGCCTTTTATCAGGGTTTACCTATACCCAAACATTCGCATTCGCGCTGGCGTCGAGTCTCACTTTCGACTTCTTTATGAACGACAACAAGATGCTCACTCAATGGCTAGGTGGACCTTTGGGTCGCAGTCTGGACAAAATCAATCGCTGGATAGGCATGGGGGAAACAGGCGATGAATATGGGAAACGTACCGCTGTTGAATCGCCTCAACGCTTCACTGAAACCGATGAAGACTATGCAAACCGTGTTAAAGCAAGCAACAGTTCGCATGGCTGGACCCAACACGAAAATTACCTGCAGTTCCGTGAACGCCGGGATCGCACCATGAAGCTATTCGAGAATAGCTGGGAGAAATACTTCAGGGAAAATGTGCCTGAATGGTCATTTTCCCATGCAGAAAGCATTCCTTACTCCTACACTCTGGGAGCCTTCTACAAGTGGCGACAGGGCTATGATCAGAAAGTTCCTGTTCATGATAACAGAGGTATCTCTCAACCAAGCTTTCTGACTACCGCCTCAGGCGCTCAGTCTGAAACTGATCAGAAGTGAGATTACTCAGCTGAAGTGCCTTCCTGATGGAGGGTGTTGCGAAACTCTGGTTCCCATGCTTTCAGGCCCTGTGGGTCCCTTTACTCTCCAAGGGAAAAAACCAGTAAAGTCAGTCTGGTTGCACATCGTCGCGAAGTTACAGTGAACTCTTTACACAACTATATTCCAGAATTTATTGATGAGTTCTATCAAAAAGCGGTGGGTAAGGAAAAAACAGACAGAAACTTTATTATCAAAGTCTATGTTTCTGGTGAGTATCTTGACCAACACGTTTCCCTGGAGCGTGGTGGTTTTGATTTTCAGAAGGAAAAGAAAGGCAGTGACTTAGACTTTGGGATTGCCCAGTCAGAGATTGAAGTGTCTGCCGCTGAACTGGCGATTAGCGCAGTGAGCAATGATGTCCAGGCTCGGAGAGAGAAAAAAACCCAGCGGATCAAAAACTATGTAGAAGAACAAGCACCCTGGCATCGAAGCTTGATGGGCAAGATTGATGTTACGGACCTGGCATACAATGCCACCGATGAGCAAATCGAGGGAAAACTTCAAAGCGAAAAATATCGATTAGAAGTTAAGACGCGTGGAGCCGTAAAACACCTCCTGGAAAGTGAAAAAACTGAAGATCTGAAGCACAAGACCTCAGAAATTGTACAAATGGTCTCTGATACCAGCAAAAATGACCTGGCTCATTATATTTCCATGCGTCGCA
The DNA here is from genome assembly GCF_049310145.1 of Endozoicomonas sp. ALD068. Classification (NCBI taxonomy): domain Bacteria; kingdom Pseudomonadati; phylum Pseudomonadota; class Gammaproteobacteria; order Oceanospirillales; family Endozoicomonadaceae; genus Endozoicomonas; species Endozoicomonas sp. ALD068. The sequence goes on along the minus strand of NZ_JBLYNU010000004.1, from coordinate 499,360 downwards.
GTGTTATTGACATTTTTGAAAAAAGCCTGCAAACCGGTGATGATGGTAAGTACTCTTCTGAGGGTGTAGTGCATGACATTATTTTCCCCAGAAAAGGCGACAGTGACCAAACACCTTTTGAAGATCATAACCTTTGGTTAATTGATGAACGCCTCAATTTTACCGAATGCCTCTCCTCTGATACCCCTTTGGAAGGAAAGTCAGGCAGGCCAGATATTCTGGCATTTGATCACCGAATGGTTTTTCGAGGTGAGAATGAAGCCAGCAATCCTGTAACTATATTCGAGTTCAAGAGACCACAGCGAGATGATTTTGCCAACCCATCTTCTAAGGAGGATCCTGTGCAGCAAATTATTCGCTATGTTCGCAAGCTACGTGATGGCGAGTTCACCACACCTCAGGGCAGGGAGATAAAGATTAACACCAATACCCCGTTCTATGGCTATGTTATCTGTGACTTAAACAAAAAGGTGAAGACCTGGTTGGAAGAAGAAAAAGATTTCAAGCCTCTTCCAGATCGAAAGGGGTACTTCCGTTGGCATGATAGTCTTAATCTTTACACTGAAGTAGTCAGTTGGGATAAGGTGTTAAAAGATGCAATGATGCGGAACCGGGTGTTCTTTCATCATCTTAGGATTTGATGTAGGACAATTGCAGTCTTTCATTGCCGTAGTCTTCATTTTCTTCACAACCTGCAATGACCGCACAGATGGTTAAGAGCAGAATATCAGCAAGTTTATGATCTACTTTCTATTGCCGACGTGCGTCGTAAATGACAGATAGCCTATTCATTAAATCAAATGCATTCATTTCAAGAACATCCAAATCTTTTTTGTATAAGTCAATGGATGTATACTTTACTCTATAGGTGGATGTCCTTATAGCCATTTCCAGCAGGAAGCCAAGCCGATATTCACACTCAAAGGACTCCACCCTGATCCCGAGGCAGCAAAAGAGGCCGCCAGGGCCAAACTGAAGTCACTAAAAAGAGGCCAGGGTACCGGCAGCCTTTCATTGGCAGGGCGAACCGACATAACCGCCGAGACCCGATTAACGTTAAGCGGCATCAAGGTCAATACTAATGGAGACTGGATCGTCACCCGAGCCGAACATCAACTCACCCGGTCTGGATTAGCTACCCGATTAAGTATCGAAACTTCAATAAATAATCACCGTTTAATAGCTCTTTAAAGGGTTTAAGGTGAAGGCAATATCTAAAGACGAATGAATGTGCAAGCGGGGTGATTTGAGACTTATTAAAAGTAAAAGAAATCAAGGGAACGGTGGTTGTTAAGGTGTTCAGATTAAAGCGTAGCTAATCTCAAACCTCGCGGCGCGCTACACTGGATTTGAATTTTGGCTTTTGCGACACCCTCGATTGGGCGAGGGTTTACGACGATTCTGCTAAACAGAGGTGTTCTAGTTGACCTCCGGTCATCATAAGAAAGTTCGTAGAAGAACGGGGCAAGTCACCCCGAAAAAATGGAAAGAAATATTATTGGCAGAGGGCTTTTCTTTGAGCGATATCCCGATTTAAAACTTGAATATTGGCTTCCTTAATATTCCAGACTTTTAAAAACCAGGGTGAAAACTTCTTTCTAAGCTTATCAGTAAGGCCGGGTAAAAACATCGGTGGCACGCCCGGAATAACCAGTACAAGCTGAATGGTCAAACCCGACCAATCAGAGCTTTTAAATTCTGCAGGCAGTTCCTTATTGATCGGCTGATAACGTCCGGCCAGCCCCAAAACAGAGAGTTGCAAAGAGTTATAGAGTTTTTCATAAATTGCTTGCAACTGAGCATCAAACGCCTCTTTGCTTTTACGTTCATTGGCGATAGTTGTCTTTGCTTCCAACACCCATAAGTTATTACCAGCGTCGATGTAAAGAAACTCGGCCTTTTTTATCCCTTCACCAACGCCAATGGCTCCCTGAGCGTTCTCAATACGGTAACAACGGTCATCCTCAAAATGGAACGACAAACCGGATTCTGTAAACTCCAAGATCAGGCTACCCCTATTTCCTGCTCAAACAGTCGGATGGATTCGTTGATGATTTCGTTATCCGGCATACCCTCATTCAGAGAGGTTTGCTGCCACTGCCCATCGTTGCAAATCATGACCGGGATGTCCATCTCTTCCCGCTGCGCCATGATGTAAAGCTTTTTCACCACAAAATAGGAGTGGCTGGCGATGAAAAACTGTACGCCCAGTCTGGCAAGGGCATCAATAATATTAAACAGCTTGGTAATGGCTGTCGGGTGCAATGCTGACTCAGGTTCGTCGATAAAGATTATGGAATTTTCTGTGAGGAATCCGTTGCGGATTAAAGTATCCAGAATACCAATCTTCTTCACGCCTTCAGCCGTGGCATTGATGGAGTAGCGAGCTTTTTTATGCTTGTAAAACCATTCACTGCGCTGGCGATCATACTCGATACGATCGCCATCAAACATTGACTCAAGCTGCTGGCTGGTTTGAGAGAGGGCTGAATTGGATTTGTCGGCGGGCATCTGTTTCTGCAAGGCGACAACCAGATCAGAGTAGGTGCTATCAAAGCCGAACACCCGATCCTGATAGGCCAACTGGAAAATAATTTTATCCAGCGACAGCACTTCCTTGGGAGGCAAAAAAATTGAATTGGCACTGCGACGCTCTGAAATTTCTACATCGACTTGCTTGGTTGTGTCCGGGCCAAAACCGAAAGTAATCGGCGGCAGGTCTTTCAGGGTTACGGAGGCTGAAAGTTTTTTGCTTTTCCCTTTGGTGACAATATCCCCAAGTTTATCCGGTTGAAACGTCCAGTAGAGCTTTTCACTCAATACCTCGGATGCTGAGCGGCGATCATCGCCCCGTCCGGTTTCTTCCAGAGTGCGCACGGCGGCGTAGAGCGCCTTCATCAGCCAGGTTTTGCCAGAGCTGTTAGGCCCGATAATCAGGTTGATCTGACCAAGGTTTTCTGCGGTGCCCTTTTCCAGCGGCCCGAGGTTATTAAACTCAAACGCCTGTATCATTTTGTTATCCACTTTTTGCGGCGGCAGAGGCAATGGCTCCTGAGACTGAGGTAGACTACCACCTCTACAGGAACGCTTCCTGCATTGAGCATATCACTTTCTGGTGGGTTTGCCTTGGTTGGGGTGGTGTCGGGTGGTGTCAGTTTTTCAGGGGAGGTATGGGTTAATGGTGATGACTCTGTGCCTGATGCTCTATGCTGCTATCCAGCACAGAATCAGGCAGGAACTGAAAAAGCAAAGTCGTGTATTTCCAGACCAGAAAAAAAAGCCCTGCCAGAACCCAACAGCAAGATGGGTATTTTTCTGTTTCCAGGGGCTTAGTGTATTAACGGTCAATAATCAGGAGGAACATGTGATTGGCTTGAAGGAAAGGCAGTGGACGATCGTTCAAATTTTGGGCATTTTTTACGAGTCCATGTATTCCTGATAGGGGTGGTGAAAGGCGGTTATATGGATGTCCTGTTTCACTTCTGATGTTGAAGTACAGAACCAGCAATGTTCAAAAGGCCGGTATGACTGTCAGAATTAAGAATTGAGTATTTTAATGAGCAGTAATATCAAAGGCTCATGTCAAACTTGTTACGGGGCTCGTCGCCATCAAGAAGAAGCTTAGCCATGGACTTGATCTCGTTCTGGATGTAATCCCAATACTCCGGATTGTCGAGTGTTCTCTGCTTTATGCTTTCAGGAACAAAGCGACTTATCTCAGTATTGAAATTAATGCGTACCTCATCGTCTTTTAATATTTTGGTTACTTGGTTGCTGAGCATTTCCATGAAGTCTTTCCTGTTTTTTTCTCTTGCTTCCAGTTTTTTATTGACTAGCTCTGCAGAGACATCAATTCCTTTTTGTTTTATCCAAACGATATCCCAGACATCACGAGGTTTTATGTGTCTGGCCCGATAGGCCAGAGCAATAAACTTGTCCGCCAACGTCTCTTCGAGAGACTGGACCGGTACCAGCAGGCCTTCGGTGGGCGTCACAATATTGTAGTGATTGATCAGGGGTCTTTTTTTCGCGTCAAACGAGGGAATGGCGCAGATGTCTATGTGCATTTTCTGCCTTGGCAGATCAGGCCGGTTGGCCTCCTTCTCTATGCTGATTTTCCACGACGACGTGTCGCCCTGCTCATCTTGGTCAGGCTTGTTGACCCAAACGTTGGTCTCGTACTTGTTCTGGATGAATTGTTGGATTTCGGTTTCCAGCCCGTCAAAGTCGGAGGGCTTGAAGTCAAGCCCTCCATTAAAGTCCAGATCTTCCGACAAACGGGAGCTGTTATGGCACATCCTGAGTGATGTGCCCCCTATGAAGGTGAGTGACTGCATAGCCCCTTGCTTAACCAGCACGTGCACAATGTCGTGATGAAGAATTTCCTTCTCGATCACTGGCGTGATGGCTGCATATTCCGGATTTGCTTCCACGATTCTTTTTAGTTGTTCCTTTAGCACATTAGCTCTCCAGCATATGGGTATTTCTTTTGCAGTTCTTTAGGTCTTTGATGGCTTGCGAGGATTGTGCTCTGTACATGCCAACAGATTCATCAAAATACAGGTTTGGTGCAATATTTCTGATAGTTTTTTTTGAGTGAGTGAATTCAATGACGCCATAGGGTGTTGAGAAGGTGCCGCTGCGGCCTTTCGTCACAATCGTCAGCCTTCCCATGGGTATTTGAGAGATGTCCCCAGTATGACTAAGTTGACTCTCAAGGCTTATGTAGCTTATGACATTGGCGCGAAGTTTTTTCGCTATCTTATAGATCGCAGTCGTTGGGTCTGGAGGCGTCAACGTGCTCTCAAACACGCCTTTGGCGACCCTGCGTATCAAGCCTTTTTTTGCACAAACAGTGAGAAACTTGGTGAACGCGGGAGTGAGTCTCTCGCCAACCATATAGGCTAACTCTGCCGCTGTGTTGATACCACCTCCCGCTTTGGTTGACTCTGATAGTGCGGCAACCAGTCTATCTTTCTTGGTCATAAAGGTCTACACATTGTTACCTATAATGTAATTTATTGTAGACCTACATTTGATTTTGTCAAAGTAAAAATAAGGACATCCATAAAGTAAATAAAAATAAGAAAAATAAAGGAAAAAATAAGGACATCCACAAAAAATAAGGACATCCAAAAAATAAGGACATCCAAAAGGAAAAAAATAAGGACATCCATAAAATTCGACTAATCGACGAGTTCAACTACGATCTTTCTTCCTGTCCCTGAGTTTTTCAAACACGAGTAGTTATGACCCAGGCTCGAAGCTGCCTGATAGGTCATGGCTCCACGCTTTACTGACACTGTATGGCAAGGTGTGTTCGCAGCAAAACTCCAACAACTCGTTCCTACGCTCTGCAAGGGTGTTGCAAAAGTAACGACAAAACTGAGACAGGGCAAAAAGTGGCAAAAAACGCAGTTTACGGGGAGTAAATGAGCATTTTGAGTCACCTTTTTACGCAGTATCAGCGAAGCGCAGCACTTTTGCGACGGCCTCAGAGCGTGGGAACGAGTTGAGAGGCGGTTAAACAACAATTTACATTGTATTGATGCGTTCAAGATACGTGTGAACGCCGGTGACAAACTGCTGAAAACTGACCGACCGATTATTAGCAAGGTTAAGGTGGGGCGCAATGGCTCGGGCACCAGAGACTTTCTGATAACCGGTAATCAGTTTTTTCAACTCTTCCTGAGCATTGACCAAAACATCAGGGTTGCGGAATTTACGACTATTCTGCTTTTCGGCCAGTCGGGGCTTATTAAACGCTGTTCCAACAGCAGCAAGATCCCCAAGAAACCAGCTTTCCAATTCATGAATCGCAATGCGAACCAGTGTCTCCGGTCGATGGTTTTCTTCGCATAACTTTTGCAACCGTGCTTTCAGACGTTCACAGTCGTCCTGATCTTTATCCCGTACCACCACAAACCAGCTATTGGGGATGTTCCAATGGCGCAGCTTGATGGGTATGGACTTTTCCAGATCCTGCTTGCCCTCATGGGGAATACATCGAAAAGACACTTCCGGTGGTAACAGTCGGGGTAACAATGTATTCAGCAACACTTGAGCAGAGGGCTCTTCCAGCAAAAAGACCAACTGCGTCATCAGGGGTTTACTCCGTCAAACAGCCCTTGTTTCCAGAGCGCACCGGGTAAATCCCCGCCTTCGACCAGACTTTTGATCAGCGTATTATCCGCAGCACGCTCAATGGTGGTGACACCTTTGCTCTTCTTCAACCAGAAAATCTCGTCCAGCTGGATGCTGTTCAACATGTTCGGCGAATGGGTAGACACCATTACCTGGCCACCCTGTTCGGCATAACTGCAAAACTCTTCCGCCAGCTCCACCAACAGGCTAGGGTAGAGCTGGTTTTCCGGCTCCTCGACACAGAGCAATGGATGGGGCGACGGGTCGTTCAGCAACAGCAAATAAGCGAACATCTTGATGGTGCCATCGGAGACATAACGAGCCACAAACGGGTCTTTAAAGCTGCCATCCTGAAATTTCAGGACGATGCGCCCATCGTCAGTTTCTACTGCCTGAACATCTTCAACTCCCGGCACCCGCTGTTTCATTTTATCCAGTACATGCTGGAAAATATCCGGGTGTTGCTCATAGAGGTACTGGGCCACCAGCGCGGCATTTTCCCCTCGGGGCGATAAATGCTCTGCATAGCCAGCGTCCCGTGCCTGGCGGGCATCACTGATATGAAAATCGGAGACATGCCAGTTTTCAATAAGCTGGCGAAAGGCATTGGCCGCCCGGAATCGCTGAAATTGCCCGAGTCCTTTTACGGCCAGAATATCCGGACTATCCAGCGTCTGCTCTTCCCGTTCCAGCTCTGAATCGGCTTTATTAAAGTCTTCTTCATTGAGAATGGCGTAACCGCGACCTCCCCGGAAATCCAGGAAATGAAACGGTGAACCCTGACTGCCCCGCTTATAACGGAGTATCTCCCGGGCAACAATAGGCCGACCTCTGTCCTGTCGAATTTCCAACAGATAAGTCACCAGTCGATCAACGCCGCCAATGGGCAAGCGGAACTGCAGGGTAAACTCGATAGGCTGATCAATACCACCACGGGTGGCGACTTCCCGAAACCCGCCCCTTTTCTGTAGGGCGGTGCGGACATTACCGTGCAGGGCATCCCTGAGAAAGCCAAACACATCAAACAGGGTGGTTTTACCGCTGCCATTGGCGCCGACAAACACGCACATGCCGGGCAGGTTTTTCAGCTCCACATGCTGAAAAACCTTGTAGTTTTTGATTGTCAGGGACTCAAGCTTCATCCGGCGGCTTCCGTCAGTGGCTGTTGTTGTGATCGTTGTCCTTCCAGAGTATCACTTTCTGGCGGGTTTGCCTTGGTTGGGGTGGTGTCGGGTAGAGTCAGTTTTTCAGGGGAGGTATGCATTCCCACGCAGAGCGCAGGAACGAGTTAAGTTCACAAATAGGCATGAACGGTCATTTTCCCATGCAGAAAGAATTCTTTACTCCTACACTCTTGGAGCCTTCTACAAGTGGCAACATGGCGATAATAAGAAAGCTTCTGTTCATGATAACAGAGGTATCTCTCAATCAGGCTTTCTAACGACCGCCTCAGGCGCTCAGCCTGAAACTGATCAGAAGTGAGGCAAGTGCGAAATCCCCGGTGAATTAATTACACGACAAGTAATGACCAGCAATAATGAACCAGTGCCCCATGAAACACCGGTGATGGTTCCAGGCTTAACGTTTCCTTCTGAGACCACAGAGGTTTCTCTGGTAAAAGAGCCTGAAGCTGCTCAAACAAGCGATTAACAGCCATGATTAATTAGAAGTCGCTTCCTCGCCCGGTTTGGCAATCACTATATACGGTAGTGGAAGTACTCTGCCCTGAGGTAATAGAATGACAAATACTCGCCCCAATGTATTAAGCCTTGCCGTAACCGTTGCAATCAGTTCTTCTATTATTGCTTCACAAGCATTGGCCGAGCGAAGGCTGCAGACAAAATCTGTCGATATTACCGGCACTGGACATGCGGAGTTTACCCATAGTGAGGTCATGGTTCAGCCAACCTTGGGTGATGACCTGCAGCCAATACCCAAGTCCTGCACAACCACCTACCCCGATCAGACCCAGGCCAGAGCTGGCTATGACGTTCCCTCCGAAGGATTCACAGACGTTCTTTCGGGCATCGACGGAGGTGTTTCCACTGTTGATCTGTTTGAAACAGACAAGAATGACGTTGCCCGGAAATACACCAAAGTCCTCAAGGTCGGTAATGAAGGGATCTTCAAGTTCACTCACAACCTTGCAGAGCAGCGACTGGTCATTGAGGTCAGAGACAAAATGACCCATCAGGATACCATTGCAGCTGTGCGCGCTCGGTTAGACGACGACCGGATATTAGAACCGTTAACGAAAGTTGCCAGCCCCGAACATCTGGCGTCAGTTCTGAAAGGGGCGAATGAAAGAGCAGGAAACCTGGGCGAAGCTGATGACTATGCTGTCCTTGCCACCCTTGAAGCAGGAGAAGTTGAGGTGAACGGCCGCACCTTCATGCGTCTTATTGCTGCAGGCGATCAGCCTCCTGAACTGCAACGTCTGGGTCAATCGCTCTTTGTCAATGATGAAGTGCTTTTAGCAGCAGCTATCTCTGCCTATGTCCAGGTTCATGTTCTGGGTGAAGATCTGCAACAGGAAGCACTGAATAAGCTGTTTTCATATCATAAACCCGTCGGCTATATAGTACACACTGGGGATGACACGCAGACTTATCCTGTACCTGCAGGTTATCCAAAACTGCAAGTGACTGAGGCTTCGGGAGAGATTATTGTTTTCCATGGCCAGAAGCAGAATCCAACCGATATCGCTTTTGTGGAAGGACTCTTTGACATCGTGGATAAAGCTGATGCTAATACCCCCGTTCCTGAATTATCAACACAGATTAAAAAAGACAAGTTCAAAAACTACCAGTACGTTATTCGAAGCAGGCAGATGGAACTGCTGGAAAAGTTAGTTGCGCGGCACCATATTACAGTAAACAAAGCTCAACCGATGAGGTTTGCATTGGAAGATCAGGTGGCGACGCTTGTGCTTGCATTCTATGAAACTCTCCAGCAGGCATTGGCCAGTGCTACTGCAGATCAGGCAGATGAATTTAATTTTTCAATAGAACACTTCAGAGTCGCTGCGTCTCTCATTACGCCAGCCTGGATGCATAATCAACTCGCAAAACACTTCAGCTTCAAACCCGCACTTAGAGATCTTCTGACTAACCAGCATTTTGTTCAAAATTTTCTGAACCTTTTACCCGCTGCCTATGTATTAGAGACCAATGTTTCTCACGACGGAGAACTTTTTGCTTCCAGAGTCTTGAGCGACATAGCCAGACAACTGATTGAGAGGGAAAACAAGCTGCAAGAGCTGCTGCAAAATGAAAGCGAACTCACCCGGGTTAGAAATCAGTTAAAGCTCACATCGGAGAAAGCCATTACCAGTGAAAGGCAAAAGCGCATAGCACTTCAATTCAAGCAGCTGGCTGATAAGGAGCTTGATCAGCTTGTTAATGCAATGGAAGAACAACAAAAACAAATACGGAAACTTCGGGAGGAAGTTGCACGAATCCCGGAGCTGGAACAAGAAGTTGCTAATGTCAGAGCAGAAGTCATAAAGGCCCGCAACGCCGAACCGGCAACAGAGCCTGATATTGAAAACCGGGACGAAACCCAGCCACCAGCAGGACAGACTGAGGAAGATTCTGTAGCGGTTCCGAAAGTACTTGAGACACTGAGAGCTGTGGAAAAAGCCCTTGAGATGATGGGCCTTACTCAAGGTGACGATATGTATCTTCGTCGCCAGTACATTTCAAACAACCTACAGATGTACATCAGAGACTACAGACAACTGGCAGAAGAAAAGGCCCTGGACATACTGCAAGTCGCAGAAGAAAAGCTCAACCTCCAGGTCAATGACAAGAATGATAAAACAACAGGAATCAGAGAAGACACGCCGCTGACAGAGCAAGAGAGCCTGGACATACTGACAGCCTTGGAAGAAACCCCCAATATGAAAGTCAGTAAAGAAGATGGCATAGAAAAAAGGCTCGCCAGAATTTTTATAATACTTGACAAGGTTGATCTCTCAAATGAGGTACTGAATGAGATACTGGATGGGATAGATATGATCCTCTGGATGCATGAAAGAAAAATTCATCCAGACGCTAAAGATATCAAACGTAACAGGCTTCTTGCTCACCTGCACTATAAACTGGAAGACCCTGACCCGGATATGCCAGCCGGAGAACAAGGGACCGATCTGCTGCCAGCCGTAGAAAAAATACTCAACATCAAACTCAATGAAGAGAATGACAAAGCAGCAAGAATTGCCCGGGTTTGCAGCCTGCTTTACGACGACGATGTCTCAGAAGCTATGCTGGATCAGATAAGTCAGACCCTCTGGAAAGATGACAGCACAGCTCTGAACGAGAGGGATCTCAATCTCAGCAAGCTTCGGGCAATTCTTGAATATAGAGTCGAAGATTCGTCCCTGGATAAGCAAACCATAGAAAAACAGACAAGTTTGCTTGCCGCCATAGAGGACAAGCTGAACATCGACATGAGCAAAAGCTCTGCTGTTAAAGAAAGAGGCAAGACTTTCACTGTCAAACTGGCAAAAGTTCTGGATGTAGCATTTGACATGGATGACGACCTGTCTGATCAGAAAGATATCCTGAGAACCAAAATTCAGGAATTAATCGAAAAATCAGACGCTCTCTACGACGATGAAGCTGCCAGAAGAGCCTGGAACAATGAAATAGCTCATCAACTTAACATTGAGGATTATCAAGAAGATGCCTCTATCGAAAACCAGAACAGTGTGATTGAAACAAAACTCCGACAGCTGGACAAAGAAGTTCTCAATGCGGGCCAACCTGACGTTAATGAGCGTATCACAGTTATTGAAAATGAGCTTGACAAGCAAATGGCCCACCTGGGAACTAAACCCCGATTCGTCCTTGATCGTGAGCTAGCCGTCGCCAGACGGGTACTACACAAAGCTGAAAGTGAGCTTACAGAGGTTCATCGCAAACTGAAAGGTCTGGCTCGCAAACCAGTTATATTTGATTTACGGGATGAGGCTGATAGCGCTATTACCATTAGAGCCTATGCACAGACTTCTGGCGGGGACGAAACTGATCAATTCGATGAAACCTTGGGGGAACTGCCTCTCATCAGGAAAAAGTACGCTCAAATTACGGAATTCCTGCATGAGCACCACAAAAAAAGTATGGAAGTGACCTATGCACGGCATGAAGAGAGGAATGCACAAGAACACCTGGATCTTAAAAAACAGGAGATGATCCATTCTGAAAATATTGATGAGAAGGCTAAAACCTTACAAGAGAACGAAATAGCTCGCCTGGATTTAGCCCTGAAGCAAAAAAGTGATGCCGTTTCAAAAGCACAAGAGGTTCTGACGGATTATCATAAGGCAGCTCTTGACGCTATTGAAGAAGCCATGGGTCTTAAACCTGACTTTACTGACAGCTGTGAACAACGGGTTAATGCCCTGAGAAACCAGCAGGTAGAACTGGGCGGGCATGATGGTACCGGCGGCAAAATCCAACAACTGACTCAGGAACAGGCCCGCCTGGAAGGTGACATTAAAACCAGGGAAGCAGACATTGCAAGAATGAAGGAAGAACTGAAGGTTGCAGAGCAAGCCGTGGAAAATGATGGTGGTTCCTTTCAGTTTACGCCCAGACAGGTAAACGTTCTGACCCGTATACAAGACTTCATGCAGCAGCACACTCTCAAGAGACAAGCGCTCGAAGCCGCCATAGGTCTGACAGAATTAGCAGTGAAAAGCGGTAAGCCAAAACTCCAATTCACGACGTTCAATTTTGACGATGAACTTGCGCCTTTTCACCTGCAGGGACTGGTCGGAGACGGTCTGGCAGTTGGTCAGGCCAGTCGGATTGTGAAAGTCTTCAGGAGCCTGAAAAAGACCTTTCCGGCCCTCCATAACTTTCCGGCTCACCCTGAGCCTTTAGAATTTCAGCCTCCGATAGTCCTGACAAAAATTCAGTGGCTGGTGAACGATGCCCGGGATGAGCTGCAAAACGGGGCTCAAGAATACGACCAAGTCATTAGCGGCATGGGCAAAACAGCCATTCACTTCGTTGAGCATGAAGCAAAGGACCAGGAAGGCTTCCCGGAATACTTCGCTAACCGCCATGCCAGTAGTAACAGGATCACAGCTCTGGTACGTGAAGGTCTGATCAGCAAGATTGAACTTGAGAACCACATGAAGGCCGTCAGAGGTGTCGATGGTTATCAGACAGTGGAAGAATTTGAGCACTTCCTTGGCTATAAACACGGCGTCAATGTGCCTCATTTGAATGCCGTTATCCTGATGCTGTCCGACAAGGGTGCTGAGGAATTCATGCAGATTGCCTTTACTCCTGTCACCGTCACTGCAACGGGCCCGGCAGGTATGAAAGAGTCGGTTGCCGGTATGAAAGAGTACGCAGCTGCTGTTATCGCCAACTACGTTCTTGACGATATTGCCTTTGACAATGGCCACAGGACGGCAGCCTTTCTGACCAATATTCAGAATACCCTGACACCTTATGCCAATGCCGCAGGCCTGTCTGAATCAGACCTGATCATGGCTCTCAATGATACATTGATGCAGGCACATGCTGCAGCCCTTGAGCACCAGCTGACTGATTACTGGGTCAAACCTTCAGCCTCTCTGGTACAGGCTGTCACCTGGTACTTCTCCAGCTACAAACCTCTATTGGTGACCCGAACCGCTCTGGAGGCTGCCAGGCTGTCCCTGACAAACATGTGGTACCTCTATCTTCTGGATCTGACCCACCGGGGTGATTACCTGCACCGGATGCTCACACCTTTCCAGCACTGGCTCGAACATTACGGCGTTGACCTTGACCGAAGACTGCAATATGCCTCCCACACCAGCATTGAAGAAATCTCTGAAGTGGGCGGACTGGCCATGCCCCTGGGCAAGGCCGCTTCTTCAGTCATTCTGCTGCAGACCGGCTCTATGCTGTTTGCCAGACAATACAATGCCAACCCACACAGCTATCGCAGCCTTTCCCGTCTGGTGCCCGAAATAGTGAAATCCATGGGTTCCGGACAAGGGGTTCAGGTACCGCTGCTAAACAGGGTAACACCCGAAAAAGTAAAAACGCTGGCCTCTGCCGCAGCCGCTCTGGTGCTGGGCCCGGTAGCTACTGTGGGAGCTTACGCCCACGGCCTTATATCCGGATTCACCTATGCTCAAACCTTCGGATTGGCCCTGGCGTCGAGTCTCACTTTCGACTTCTTTATGAACGACAACAAGATGCTCACTCAGTGGCTGGGTGGACCTGTGGGTCGTAGTCTTGACAACGTGAAGCGCTGGAGATGCGCGATAAAAACGCAAAATAAGTGCGCAAAACCCAAGGCTATTGCTTTGCCTCAAGGCTTCAATGAAACCGATGAAGAGTATGCAAAACGTGTTAAAGCAAACAACACGGTGCCCGGCTGGACGCGGCACGAAAATTACCTGCAGTTCCGTGAACGCCGTGATCGCACCATGAAACTGTCTGAGAAAAGCTGGGAGAAATACTTCAGGGAAAATGTGCCTAAATGGTCTTTCTCCCATGCAGAAAGTATTCCTTATTCCTACACTCTGGGTGCCTTCTTTGAGTCGGGGACTGCAGAGCCTGAGCAACCTTCCGCAACCGTGAAAGCAGCACCGGTTGGGGGAGGTATGCATTCCCACGCAGAGCGTGGGTGTCGCAAAACTCTCTCCGGCGTGGGAACGCGTTGACTCCCGTCATTGCCGGCTTCATTCTCGTCATTCCCGGCTTCACTCTCGTCATTCCCGGCTTCACTCTCGTCATTCCCGCGAAGGCGGGAATCCACACTGACTCTCCACCAGAACCATACTGCCCGGTGTCCCCCTGGCCTTGTCATCCCCGAGAAGGCAGATATCCACCGTTGGCGCTGGATTCCCGCCTTCGCGGGAATGACGACTTCAGAGCGTGAGAACGAGCTGTTGAAGTTTTGCGACACCCTCAGAGCGTAGGAAAGAGTTGTAATTTCACTGGCATTGAACTTTGCCACGTGAATTAAATTCGCTTAACAGCTAGCGGATTTGCCACTGTGAACTAAATTCTCTCAACAGCTTACCGGAACAGCCATGAGCGATTAACAGCCATGAGCGATTAACAGCCGTCCCCCCGCTTGCAGTGTAAATCACTTGCCACAGTAATAAAAATACTCAGCTATAAGGTAGTAGAATGACAAATACCCGCCCCAATGCATTAAGTCTTGCAGTGGCCGTTGCAATCAGTTCTTCCATCATTAGTTCACAGGCACTGGCCGATCGCAAGTTGCAGATAAAAGCTGCCAATATACCGGGCAATGGACATGTGGAGATGACCCTGAGTGAGGTCAGGGTTCAGCCAACTTTAGGGGATGACCAGCAACCAATACCCAAATCCATCACCACCACCTACCCTGCTCAGCCACGTGACAGGTTTGGCCATCACTTTAATTCTGTGGGCTTTACGGAAGCTCTTGCTGACGCTCTTGAGGACGTTTCTGTTGTTGATGTGTTTGCAACAGACGAGAATGACGTTGCTCAGAAATACACCAAAGTCCTGAAAATGGGTGACGATGGCATCTTCAGGTTTACCCACAACCTTGCAGAAAACGAACTGGTCATTGAAGTCAAAGACAGAATGACCGATCAGGATATACTTGTGGGTGTTCATAGCCTGTCATCTGGCGGCCTGTCATTAGAGCCGCTGACGAAAATCGCCAGCTCCACAGAAATGGGTCGGTTGCTGAGCATTGTTTATTCCCTGCGAGGACAGTTCGGCGCAAGTGATCACTATGTTCCCCTTGCCACCATTAAAGTAGAAAAAGTTGCAGTGGATGGGCGAACCTTTATGCGTCTTATCGCTGCGGGCGACCAGCCCCCTGACCTGCAACGTCTGGGTCAGTCAGTCTTTGTCAATGATGATGTTCTCCTGGCAGCAGCGGCCTCTGCCTATATCCAGGTTTATATCCTGAAAGAGGATTTACAACAGCAGGCTCTTAATGAACTCCTGGCACATAGCAAACCCGTCGGATATATTGTCCACGTCGAGGATGACTCACAGATTTATCCTGTGCCTGCAGGTTATCCGAAGCTGGAAGTCGCTGAAACTCCGGGAGAGGTCATTGTTTTCCATGGTCAGATGCAGAGTCCCGATGATATTGCTTTTGTAGAAAGCCTCTATAACCTCTGGAAAGAAGCTGAGCTTAATACCCCCACCCCGGAAGCGGCAGCAGTAATAAAGGTTTTCAGACAAAAAGTCAGAAGCTACCTGTACGTCATACGAAGCAAGCAGATGGCTCTGCTGGAGGAGGTTATTGCACGGCACGGCACGGGTGGATTTAACAAAGACCAACCGCCGACGATGACAAACGAAGACAGGGAGGCGATGCATGCATTTGGATACTATGAATTTCTTCAGCAGGCATTGGTCAGTGCCACTCCAGCTGCAGCGGCTCGAACGAATCAATTTGAACTCACACTGGAACACATCAGGCTCACTTCGTTAGTCATCACGCCAACCTGGCAGCAGATTCAACTGGCAAAATACTTCAGCTTCAAACCCGTACTCAGAGATAGTCTGACTGAACAGCATTATGTTAAGAGTATTCTGAATCATGTACCCGCTGTCGACAGCAATGCCCTTCGCAACGACGACCCGTTTCTTTCCAAAGTCCTGAGCGATATGGCCCAACAGCTGATTGAATGGGAAAGCTCACTGGCAGAAAATCTGGCAACAAAAGGCGAACTCATCCGGGTCAGAAAGCAATTAGAGCTCATAACGGAGGAAGCCTCTATCAATGAAGAGGAAAAACTGAGAACAGAACGACTCTATCGGCTGGCTGAATCAGAGCTTACACCTGTTCGTGCCGGGCAGGAAGACATCAGAACACCCGTTCACCCGGAGGCCTTGCCTGAAGTCATTGGAAAACTGACTGCCGTAGAAAAAGCCCTGGCGATGGATATCCTCGGTAGAGAGGACGATTTGTATTACCGTCGGGAAGCCATTTCCGGGGAAATTCAGAGATACATCACAAAAGTCAGTCAACAGGCAGGGGAAGAGGCACTGAAAGACTTGGATGAGCGAGCCATAAGACAACAAAAAGCGATACTAAAAACTTTAGAGGACAGGCTGAACATCGACATTAGCGAAAACTCTGCTGCTAAAAAAGGAGGCAAGAGCTTCACTGTCAAACTGGCAAAAGATCTGCGTGTAGCATTTGACATGGATGACGACCTGTATGATCAGAAAAACACCCTGAGAACCAAAATTCAGGAATTAATCGAAAAATCAGACGCACTCTACGACGATGAAGCTGCCAGAAGAGCCTGGAACAATGAAATAGCTCATCAACTCAACATTGAGGATTATAAAGCAGATGCCCCTATCGAAAACCAGAACAGTGTGATTGCAACAAAACTCCGACAGCTGGACAAAGAAATGATCAATGAGGATCAACCTGAGGTTAATGATCGTATCGCCGGCATTGAGAATGAACTTGACAGGCAAATGGCCCGGCTGGGACCCAAACCCCGATATGTTCTTGAACGTGAGCTAGCCAGAGCCAGACAAGCAATACAAAAAAGTGAAAGTTGGCTGGAAAGAATGGATGAAATCCTGAGGACAGCAGAGGAAGCCATCGAAAATAACGTCGGTCCATTCCAGTTCTCGCCGAGACAGGCCAGGGTTCTGGCTGATATGGGCACCTTCTCACAGCAGCACTCTCTCAAACAACAGGCTCTGGATGCCGCACTGGGTCTGGCAGAATCAGCATTAAACAGCGGTAAGGTAATACCAGACCTTACGACTTTCGATTTTGACGATGAATTTGCACCGATTCGCTTGCAGGCACTGGTCGGAGATGAAGTGACGTTCAATCAGGCCAGTCGGATTGTAGAAGTCTTCAAGAGCCTGAAGAGGATTTTTCCGCTCACCCCTGTCGTGCCGCTGGAAGATCGACCTCCTGCCGTGGCTAAAAAGCAACAGGTTCTGGATGCTGCACTGGGTCAGGTAGAGTCAACAATCAACACCGGTAAGACAATACCTAGCCTTGTGACTTTCGATTTTGACGATGAATTTGCACCGCTTGGCTTGCAGGCGCTGGTGAGGGACGATCTGACATTTGATCGGGCCGGTCAGATTGTGGAAGTCTTCAAAAATCTGAAAACGAGCTTCCCTGCCGAGCCTCTGGAAGATCAGCCTCAGAATGTCATTGAACAAGTCCAGGCTCTGGCAGACAGAGCCAGGAATGAGATGAAAACCGGGGCTAAACAATACGACGACGAAATTCACAGCATGGGCAGAAGAGCCATTCACTTCGTCGGGCATGAACCAAAGGACCTGAAAGACTTCTCGGAATACTTCGAGGCCCATTCTGCCAGCGGTAACAGGATAATAGCTCTGCTGCGCGAAGGTCTGATCAGCAAAATTGAACTTGAGAACTACATGGAAGCTGTCAGAGGTGTTGATGGTCATCAGACAGTGGATGAATTTGAACACTTCCTTGGCTACAAACACGGCATCCATATGACTGAGTTCAGGAAAGTTGTCCAGATGCTGTCGGATCAGGGTGCTGAGGAATTCATGCAGAGTGCCTTCACTCCTGTAGCTGCTACTGCAACTGGCCCGGCAGGTATGAAAGAGTCGGTTGTCGGCATGACAGAGTACGCAGCTGCAGTCATCGCCAACTACGTTCTTGATGATATTGCCTTTGAAAATGGCCGCAGGACGGCAGCGTTTCTGGCCAATGCTCAGGAGACCCTGACACCTTATGCCAATGCTGTCGGGATGTCTGAATCAGACCTGATCAAGATTGTCCATGACACATTGATGCAGGCTCATGCCGCAGCGGTTGAGCGGCAGCTGTCGGATTACTGGATCAAACCTTCAGCCTTCCTGGTACAGGCTATCACCTGGTATTACTCCAGCTACAAACCACTGCTGGTGAGCACTAACGCTCGGCGGGCTGCCGAGCTATCCCTCTCAAACATGTCGTTCCTCTATCTGCTGGACCTGACCAACAGGGGTGATTATCTGCACAGAATGCTCACACCTTTCCAGCACTGGCTGGAACGCTACGGCGTTGACCTTGACCGAACCGGCCAATATGCCTATCACAGCGGCATTGAACAAATCTCTGAAGTGGGCGGACTGGCCATGCCACTGGGCAAAGCCGCTTCATCAGTCATTCTGTTAAAAACCGGCTCTGCGCTGTTTGCCAGACAGTACAATGCCAACCCACACAGGTATCGCAGCATTTCCCGTCTGGTGCCGGAAATAGTGAAATCCATGGGTTCCGCGCAAGGGGTTCAGGTACCGCTGCCGAACAGGGTGACACCACAAAAAGTAAAAACGCTGGCCTCTGCCACAGCCGGTCTGGTGCTGGGTCCGGTAGCCACTGTCGGAGCATACGCCCAGGGTCTTATATCTGGGTTCACCTATGCTCAAACCTTTGGATTCACTCTGGCGTCCGGTCTCACTTTCGACTTCTTTATGAACGACAACAAGATGCTCACTCAATGGCTGGGTGGACCTCTGGGTCGTAGCCTTGACAGGATTAATCGCTGGCGCGGCGTCGGTGAAACCCAGGATGAATATGTGAAACGTACGGCCATTGCTACACCTCAACGCTATAGTGAAACCGATGAAGAGTACGCGAGCCGCGTTAAGACAGACGACACTGTGTATGGCTGGACTCGACACGAAAACTACCTGCAGTTCCGTGAACGCCGTGATCGAACCATGAAACTGTTCGAGAATAGCTGGGAGAAATACTTCAGGGAAAATGTGCCTAAATGGTCGTTCTCCCATGCAGAAAGCATTCCTTACTCTTACACCCTGGGTGCCTTCTTTGGGTCAGGGACTGCAGAGCCTGAGCAAACCCCCGCAGCCGTGAAAGCAGCACCGCTTGCGGGAGGTATGCATTCCCACGCAGAGCGAGGCTGTCGCAAAACTCTCTCCGGCATGGGAACGCGTTGACTCCCGTCATTGCCGGCTTCATTCTCGTCATTCCCGCGAAGGCGGGAATCCACACTGACTCTCCACCAGAACCATACTGCCCGGTGTCCCCCTGGCCTTGTCATCCCCGAGAAGGCAGAGATCCACCGTTGGCGCTGGATTCCCGCCTTCGCGGGAATGACGACTTCAGAGCGTGAGAACGAGCTGTTGAAGTTTTGCGACACCCTCAGAGCGTAGGAAAGAGTTGTAATTTCACTGGCATTGAACTTTGCCACGTGAATTAAATTCGCTTAACAGCTAGCAGATTTTCCACTGTGAACTAAATTCTCTCAACAGCTTACCGTAACAGCCATGAACGATTGACAGCCATGAGCGATTGACAGCCATGAGCCTTTGTAAGCTGTTTCCTCGCCAGGTGTGGCAAACACTTTTCACTGTAATCAAAGTACCAACTCTGAGGTAGTAGAATGACAAATGCCCGCCCCAATGCATTAAGCCTTGCAGTAGCCATTGCCCTCAGCTCTTCCATCATCAGTACACAGGCAATAACCGAGCGCAAGCTGCAGACAAAATCTCTTGATATCTCTAACGACGAACATCTGTCGTTTACACAGAGTCTGGTCAGTGTTCAGCCAACTTTAGCGGGTGACCAGCAACCAATACCCAAATCCTTTACCACTACTTACCCTGATCAGACCCAAGCCAGAGAAGGCTGTGCGGTTCCCTCTGAGGGTTTTACAGACATTCTTTCTGCCGTTAGTGCTGACGTCACCAGTGTTGATCTGTTTGAAACGGGCGAGAATGACGTTGCTCAGAAATACACCAAAGTCCTGAAGGTGGGTGATGAGGAAGTCTTCAGGTTCACCCATAGCCTTGGAGAAAGGGAGCTGATAATTGAAGTCAGAGGCGGAATGACCGACCAGGAGACCATTGACGCTGTTCGTGATCAATTAACGGTCATACCGTCATTAGAACCCTCAACGAAAATAGCCAGACCCGAACAACTGCATGCGGTCCTGGAAGGTGCTGATGACAGAGCAGGAGACCTCGGCACAAGCGACTACTATGTTGCCCTCGCCACCATTAAAGTAGAACCCATTGAAGTGAATGGGCGAACGTTTATGCGTCTCATCGCTTCGGGCGATCAACCCCCTGAACTGACCCGCCTTACTCAATCGCTCTTTGTCAATGATGAAGCGCTTCTGGCCGCAGCCACCTCGGCCTACATCCAGGTTCATGTCCTGAAAGAGGAGTTGCAACAGGAGGCTCTTGATAGACTGCTGGCACTGAGCAAACCCGTCGGATATGTTATGCAAAGAGAAGATTCCACAAGGGTTTACCCTGCGCCTTCGGGTTATCCAAAGCTGGTACCCAGTCATACTCAGGAAGATACTATTGTTTTCTATAGTCAGAAACTGAATCCAGCCGATATCGCTTTTGTAGAAAACCTATATGACCTTCTGGCAGAAGCTGAGCCTGATGGCCTCACTCACGCAACAACAAAGGTTAAAACATATAAGGTCAAAAGCTACCAGCATGTTATTCGAAGCAGGCAGTGGGCACTGCTGGAGGAGTTGGCTGCCCAGGGCAATGCTGAATTCAGCAAGGATAAACTGACTTCGCTTGCATACTATGAATCTCTCCAGCAGGCATTATACAGCGCCAGGCCTTATAGAACGGATGAATTTGAACTCACATTAGAACATCTCAAAGTCACTTCATCAGTCCTCACGCCAACCTGGATACATTATCAACTGGTAAGACACTTCGGTTTCCGTAGCGCAATGAAAACTCTTCTGACTGACCAGCGCTTTATTCAGAATATGGAAGAATTGATACCCTTTATCAGAGTTGTCCAAAAAGTGCAGGCCGATGGAGATGAAGAGTTTGCTGCCAGAGTCGTGAAAGGCATGTCAGCGCAGATGATTAATACCTATAACAAAATAGAGGCGCTGCGGACAAAAGAAGGCGAGTACAACAGGCTTCTAAAACACCTGGAGGACAATGCAAAGGAAAAACTCAGAGCCCTTGAACTCAAACATGAGCTTGCGCAGAAGGCTGAAGAAGAGCTTGCGCAGACTCGTAAAGCGCTGGAAGAACTGCGAAACCGGTCACAGAAACCGCAGCAGGAAGTCGAACGAATTCCGGCATTGGAAAAACAAGTTCTTGATGCCAGGGCAGACGCCTCAAAAGTATACAACAGTCAACTGGCAAAGGAGCTTGGTATTGATAACTGGGATAATACCCAGCCAACCGAAGAACAAGCCAGAATAATCATACAGAAAATTAATGAAATCAACCAAATGGTGGCGGCAACAGGAAAAGCTCATTTTTATAAACAGGCTATACGTATGGAAATGGCAGCCATTGAAACCATTTTCCATATTACTCCGGTCGATAAAGACGATCTTAATGCCCGCTTTAGAGGCATTTACGAGCAGTTGCTACAAAAGTCAGAACTAACCTTTGAGGGGGCCCAACAGACACTGGCTATGGCAGAAGATGAGCTCGGTCTGACACGGGATAACGAAGAAGACCTGATAGCCCGCTTCCGTAGCATTCTCGAAACCCTCAGGCAGATGGCGCTTGAGTCCGCTCGACAATTTTTTCAGGATCAACAGCAGGGGCAGGAAGAACAGAAAAACCAGTTACAGAAACTTCAGCAGGAAGCCAAACGAATTCCAGAGCTGGAACAAAAGGTTCATGATGCCAGAACAGATGCCACAAAAGACCGCAACGCTCAAACGGCAGCAGAGCTTGGTATTGATGACTGGGACGATACCCTGCCACTGGAAGAACAAGCCAGACTCATCAGAAAAAAAATTCAGGCAATCAAACCATCGGTTGCCGCAACAGAAGAGCCTGATGAAGAAACTGTAAAAGCAAAACCGGCGGGCACTGGCAAAAAAGGTCGCATTATTCTGGTCGATGAAGACCAGCTGGCAACCCTTCTGATCACCCGCGAGCAGCTGCAACAAAATCCGGAACAACCCGACGAGGAAATTCGGGAAAAACTGTCTGACCTGGAAGACCAGCTCGGACTGGTCCCGAACAAAGAAGATGACCTGCAAGCCCGTCACCAGAACATTCTGAAGCACCTTGAACAAGAGGCATTTGATGTCAGTCAAAGAGAGCTGAGAGAACGGAAAAACCGGTTGGAGAAGCTTCTGCAGATAGGAGAGGAAAACCAGTTAGAGAAACTTGTGCAGAAAGCCGGTAGGGTTCCAGAGCTGGAAAAGGAACTTCTTACTGTCAAGAGATATGCCAGAAAAATTCGCTGCGCCCAGAGAGCAGCAAAGCTTGGTATTGATGACTGGGATGAAGCCCGGCCACTCGAAGAACAACGCAGACTCATAGAAGAAAAAATTAATGACATATACAGATCAATGGCCGCAACAGGCCATCCTGATGAAGAAACTGTAACAGCAGAACCGGCGGCCATTGGTGGCAGGCGTGTTATTGCTTCGGTCAATAAAAACAATCCGGGGATCCTTCTGTTCATTCAAAAGGAGCTGCAACAAAACACCAAACTATCCGATGAGGAAGTGCAGGAAAAACTGACTATCTTTGAAAGTCATCTCGGCCTGGTTCCGGAAAACAATGATGACCTTGAAGCCCGTCATCGGGCCATTCAGCAACACCTCAAGCAGCAGGCACCCGAGATTGTTCAACAACCCCTTCTGATCACCCACGAGCAGCGGCAACAAAATCCGGAACAACCCGACGAGGACTTTCAGGAAAAACTGTCTGACCTGGAAGACCAGCTCGGACTGGTCCCGAACAAAGAAGATGACCTGCAAGCCCGTCACCAGAACATTCTGAAACACCTTGAACAAGAGGCATTTGATGTCAGTCAAAGAGAGCTGAGAAAACGGAAAAACCGGTTGGAGAAGCTTCTGAAGACTGGAGTAGAGAAACTTGTGCATAAAGCCGATACGGTCCCAGAGCTGCAAAAGCAACTTCTTACTGTCAGGAGAATTGCCAGGAACACTAACTACGCTCATACAGCAGCAAGGCTTGGTATTCATGACTGGGACGATACCCTGCCACTCGAAGAACAACAAAGACTCATAGAAGAAGAAATTAATGATATATACAGATCAATGGCCGCAACAGGTCAGCCTGATGAAGAAGCCTTAACGGGAGAACCAGCGGCCATTAGTGGCAGGCGTGGGATTGCTTCGGTCAATAAAAACAATCCGGCCACCCTTCTGCTCATTCAAAAGCGGCTGCAAGGAAACACCAAACTGACCGATGAGGAAGTTCGGGAAAAACTGACTATCTTCGAAGATCATCTCGGCCTGGTTCCTGAAAACAATGATGACCTCAAAGCCCGTCACCGGACCATTCAACAGCACCTCAAGCAGCAGATAACCGAGATCGTTCAACAACCTTTTCAGAATCAACAGCAACAGGAAGACAAACGAATTTCAGAGCTGAAACGACAAGTACTCACTGCCAGAGCAGCTGCCACAAAAGTTCGCAACGCTCAACTGGCCGCAGAGCTTGGTATGGATGACTGGGATGATACCCAGTCACCCGAAGAACAAGCCAGGCTCATTAGAGAAAAAATTAATGAAATAAAACCATCGGTTGTCACAACAGCTCAGTCTGATGAAGAAACTTTAGAGGCGGAACCGTCGGCCATGCAGATAGAAGAGGAAAACCAGTTAGAGAAGCTTGTGCAGAAAGCCGATATGGTTCCAGAGCTGCAAAAGCAAATTCTTACTGTCAGGAGAATTGCCAGGCAGGCTAACTACGCTCATACAGCAGCAAGGCTTGGTATTGATGACTGGAATGAACTCCTGCCACTCGAAGAACAACACAGACTCATAGAAGAAAAAATTAATGACATATACAGATCAATGGCCGCAACAGGTCAGCCTGATGAAGAAGCCGTAACGGGAGAACCAGCGGCCATTAGTGGCAGGCGTGGGATTGCTTCGGTCAATAAAAACAATCCGGCCACCCTTCTGCTCATTCAAAAGCGGCTGCAAGGAAACACCGAACTGGCCGATGAGGAAGTTCGGGAAAAACTGACTGCCTTTGAAAGTCATCTCGGTCTGGTTCCGGAAAACAATGATGACCTTAAAGCTCGTCACCAGGCCATTCAGCAACACCTGAAGCAGCAGCTAACAGAGACTGCTCAACAACCTTTTCAGAATCAACACCAACAGGAAGACAAACGAATCTCAGAGCTGGAACAACAAATACTCACTGCCAGAGCCGATGCCACAAAAGTTCGCAACGCGCAACTGGCAGCAGAGCTTGGTATGGATGACTGGGATGATAGCCAGTCATCCGAAGAACAAGCCAGGCTCATTAGAGAAAAAATTAATGAAATAAAACCATCGGTTGCCACAACAGGACAGTCTGATGAAGAAGCTGTAAAAGCAAAACCGCCGACCATTAGCCAAAAGCGCGGTATTACTTCGGTCGATGAAGAAGATCCGGCTGCCCTTCATTTCACTCCACGGCGACAGCGCCTGGAACAAAACGAAGAACTACCCTATCCGGAAATTCTGGAAAGACTGACTTTCTTTGAAAATAAACTCGGCCTGGTTCCGGAAAACGAAGATGACCCTGAAGTCCGCCTCCTGAGCCTGCATCAGGGCATTCAGAAGGAGTCACGCAGGGCTTATCTGCAACATGTTGAGAACCAGGAAGAACTGGCAAAACGGAGAAACTGGCTAAAGTTTCTTCAGGATGAAGTTAATCGAATTTCAATACCGAAAAAAGAAGCCCCTGAGTCAATGGAGGAAAACAGAAAAAATTACAACATTCAGTTGGCAGCAGCGCTCGAAATTGATGACTGGGATGATACCCAGCCACTGGAACAACAAGACAGCCTCATTAGACAGAAAATTCGTGATCTCAAGCAACCGGCGACCGTAGCTCAGATTACCGCATCATCAATGACCCCGACAACGATTGCGCCAACAAAGATCGCCCCGACACCGGTCATCGCAACATCATTGGTGACTGCAACATTATCGGTGACCACAACGAATGCCGCAACCGCACAAACTCCGCAAGAAGCTTTCAAAGAAACTCTGGCGGCCATTGAAAGCAGGCACAATATTACTCCAGACGACGAAAATGATCTGCTTGCCCGCTGTCAGTTTGTGCAACAGTACCTGCAGCAAAAACATGCAGAATTAGCCGATTTTAGCGAAGTCGAGAATAAGCTGGCCTGGATTGAAGGTCAGCTCGGCCTGACCCCTGGTATCGAAAGAGACCCGGAAGTTCGCTGTCAGACCATTAGGCAACACCTTGGGGAGCAGAATGCCCAAATCGCTCAACAACAGCAGCTTCTTCAGCAACAGAGTACAGGCACAGAGACTGAAATAGAAGCTGAAATCAAAGCCCGCTATGCAACCATTGCCGCACATTTAAACATTGAGAATTTTGATAGCAATGCAGATATTGGCGATCAACAAAAACATCTGCTTCAAGAACTCAAGAAACTAAATCTTCAACAAGATCTGCTTCTTTCAAAGATGAAACAACAATTCCCTTATACCAGAGAAGAGGACTATGGAGATGATGCCGGTATAGACGAACAAAATAGTCTAATTGAAGCAAAACTTAAACAGCTGGATGCAGAAATTTTCAAAGCGCGTCAGCTTGAGGTTAATGTTCGTATCGCAGCCATTGATGATGAGCTTGACGGGCAAATGGCTCGCCTGGGACCTGAACCCAGAGACGTTCTTGATCGTGATCTGGCCATGGCCAGGCGAACAATACTGGTAGCTGAAAATAAGCTGGCAGGGCTTCATCGTAAGCTGAATGATCTTCCACGCAAAAAATTGGCCGTTACGATTGGCAATGACGTTCACCCTGCTCCGGATGGAGACGACGAAGCGGCCACAAAAAATCTGAACACCCGGATAAAAGGCCAGAAAATTCATGAAACCAGGCAATCGGTTACCGTAAAATCCATTGCCTCAAGACCGGTTAGCGCAACGCCGGTTGCGACGGCTTCGATTGCCCCAACACCCGTTAGCGCAATGCCAGTTGCAACGGCTTCTATTGTCTCAACACCCGTTAGCGCAATGCCGCTTGCAACAGCTTCCATTGCCTCAACACCCGTCAGCGCAACGCCGTTTGCAACAGCTTCCATTGCCTCAACAGCACACTATCAGGAAGAAAAATTAAAGAAAAAACTGCCTGCCATTGCAAGCTGGTACGATTTTACTTCAGACAATGAACCGGAAGTCCTTCATAAATCCGTTAAACGAGACATTAAGCAGCGGTTAGCCCGGATCACTCAACAAAAGCAACATCTTCAGCAAGATCTTCAGCAACTTCTTCAGCAACAGAGCACCGGGACAAGGGCTGAAAAAGAAGCTGAAATAAAAGCCCGCTTTGCGACCATTGCTGAACATTCAAACATCCAGGGTTTTGATAGCAATGCAAATATTGACGTTCAACAAGAACTCCTGATTCAAAAATTTGAGGAAATAAATGCCCGCGAGCAAGATCTGCGTCAACAACTTTATACAATGGCCAATCAACAGGATATAGAGCATTCTTACACCCTGGCCAGAAAAGATGCCCTGGCGGCGGTTATTGGTTTAGATCGGGTTCCTGAAGATCGTGCTGCCCTGGAGTTAATAGTTCGTGACAAGCTCTCCCAGCTTGCAGAGCTGGAACAAGAACTGGAAGACATCAGAACACCAGGCCATCCAAAAGCCATGTCTGAAGTACTGCAAACACTTCGTGCCGCAGAAAAAGTACTGAAGGATGAACGCCTCACTAAGGAGCAAGATGTGTATTTGCGTCGCATGGACATTTCTGTAGACATGAGGGCATTCATCAGAGAAGCCAGAAAGCACTCAGAGAATAAGGCCCTGATGACACTGAGTTATCTGGAAAACTTACTCAACATCAAAGCCGATGAAGATGATCACAAGGCAGCAAGACTGAAGAGCATTCTTACAAGGCTTGATGATGGTGATATCTCCAATTATCAGCTGGATCAGATGGACATGAACCTCTGGCCGGAAATTGACAGGTCGCAGGAAGATCTGGAGCAGGTGAGAATGGATCTCAGACTCTTATGTATTCGTGATCGTCTTATCTTTATAGTCAAAGAATCGGATAAGCGAGCCATAGAAAAACAGGCAGAGTACCTTGTTGCTCTGGAGAAAGAGCTCAATATCGATCCTGATAAAAACCCTGCTGCAAAAGCAAGAGGCAAAACTTTCCTGGCCAAACTGGCCAGTGATCTGCAGATAGAGTTTTATGACGACGATTCAAAACTGTCTAAACAGTACGCACTGAGAAGCAGAATTCAGAAATTAAGGAAAGAAGTAAACGAAATCTATGACGATGAAGGTGTCAGAAGGATCAAAAACAATAAAATTGCTGAGCAACTTGATATTAAGGACTATGGAGATGATGCCGGTATAGACGAACAAAATAGTCTGATTGAGGCAAAACTTGAGCAGCTGGAGGCAGAATTTTTCAAAGCGGTCCAGCTTGACGTTAATGAGCGTATCGCAGCTATCGATGATGCGCTTGACAGGCAAATGGCTCGCCTGGGACCTAAACCCCGCTACGTTCTTGATCGTGATGTTGCCATGGCCAGGCGAGCAATACTGGCAGCTGAAACCAAGCTGGAATGGCTTCATCGTAAGCTGAATGATCTTCCACGCAAAAAATTGGCCGTTATGATGGGCAATGACGTTCACCCTGTTCCGGATGAAGACGACGAAGCTGCCGCAAAAAATCTGAACACCCGGATAAAAGATGACCTCGGATCACTGGCAGAGATTCAGGAACAGGCCCGCCTGGAAGGCGAAATTGAAACCCAAAAAGCAGACATTGTGAAACTGAAGGAAGCCCTGAATACTGCAGAAAAAGCCGTCATAAGTGATGGCGGTCCCTTCCAGTACTCCCCGGATCAGGAAAAAGTTCTGAACGCCATCCACAAATTCACGAAGCAGCACCCTCTCAAAAAACGAGCTCTGGAAGCCGCAGTTGGCCTGACAGAAGCAGCGATAGAGTGTGGCAAGGCAACACCATTCTTTACGAGTTTCGATTTTGACGATGAATTTGCAGCCATTCACCTGCAGGCAATGATCGGAGACAAACTGACGTTTGAACAGGCCGGTCGGATTGTGGAAATTTTCAATGACCTGAAGGCCACCTTCCCGGAATCCCCATCCGGGTCTGTAGAAGATCAACCCCGGAATGTGCTGAAAGAAATCGAGATTCTGACGGACAGGGCCAGGATGCACTTAGAAGCCGGGGCCCGACAATACGACGTCGAAATTCGAGGCATGGGCTTAGCAGGCATTCACCACGTTGAGCAAGGACCAAAGGACCTGAAAAGCTTCTCGGAATACTTCGCTACCCGTTCTGCCAGCGGTAACAAGATCATAGCTCTGCTGCGTGAAGGTCTGATCAGCAAGATTGAGCTTGAGAATTACATGAAAGCTGTCAAAGGTGTTGATGGCTATCAGACAGTGGATGAATTTGAACACTTCCTTGGCCACAAACACGGCATCAGGGTGTCTGACTTCAAAGCCGCTGTCCAGATGCTGTCCGACCAGGGTGTTGAAGAACTCATACAGAGTGCCTTTACTCCTGTGACCCTGACTGCAACTGGCCCGGCAGGCATGAAAGAGTCTGTTGCCGGCATGACAGAGTACGCAGCGGCTGTCATCGCCAACTACGTTCTTGATGATATTGCCTTTGACAATGGCCGCAGGACGGCAGCCTTCCTGACCAATATTCAGGATACCCTGACCCCCTATGCCAATGCTGTCGGGATGTCTGAATCAGAACTGATCAAGATTGTCCATAACACATTGATGCAGGCTCACGCCGCAGCGGTTGAGCAGAAGCTCAATAATTACTGGGTCAAACCTTCAGCCTTCCTGGTACAGGCTGTCACCTGGTACTACTCCAGCTACAAACCTATTCTGGCAACTCATAGCGACTGGCAGGCTGCCAAACTGTCCCTTGCAAACATGTCATTCCTCTATCTTCTGGATCTGACCAACAGAGGTGATTACCTGCACAGAATGCTCACACCTTTCCAGCACTGGCTGGAACGCTACGGTGTTGATCTTGACCGAACCGGCCAATATGCCTATCACAGCGGCATTGAACAAATCTCTGAAGTGGGCGGACTGGCCATGCCACTGGGCAAAGCCGCTTCCTCAGTCATTCTGTTGAAAACCGGCTCTGCGCTGTTCACCAGACAGTACAATGCCAACCCCCACAGCTATCGCAGCCTTTCCCGTCTGGTGCCGGAAATAGTGAAATCCATGGGTTCCGGACAAGGGGTTCAGGTACCGCTGCTGAACAGGGTGACACCACAAAAAGTAAAAACACTGGCCTCTGCCACAGCCGGTCTGGTGCTGGGTCCGGTGGCCACTGTCGGAGCATACGCCCACGGACTTCTATCCGGTTTCACCTATGCTCAAACCTTCGGCTTCGCTCTGGCGTCCGGTGTCACTTTCGACTTCTTTATGAACGACAACAAGATGCTCACTCAATGGCTGGGTGGACCTCTGGGTCGAAGCCTTGACAGGATTAATCGCTGGCGCGGCGGCGGTGAAACCCAGGATGAATATGTGAAACGTACCGCCATTGCCACACCTCAACGCTATAGTGAAACCGATGAAGAGTACGCAAACCGCGTTAAAGCAAATAACACTATGTATGGCTGGACTCGACACGAGAACTATCTGCAGTTCCGTGAACGCCGGGATCGCACCATGAAGATGCTCGATAATAGCTGGGAGAAATACTTCAGGGAAAATGTGCCCAAATGGTCATTCTCCCACGCAGAAAGTATTCCTTACTCCTACACTCTGGGTGCCTTATTTGAGTCAGGGACTGCGGCGCCTGAGGCCGCCTCCACAGCTATGAAAGCAGCACTGGCTGATCACGAGTTTGATAAAGATAAAAATACCCGCGACGAACTTTGATATCAGAAACCAGTACAAAACTCTAGGAGCTTGACCGAGAATAGCGCCCGTATCGAGGACGGCAGAAAATTGAGGATGAAAATTCGGTTTTGTGAGGAGAATAGCGAGCTATTTGACGAACAAAAGCGGATTTTCAGACCAATTTGCTGCCGCCGCAGTAGGGCAGTCTATTCTCGGACAAGCTCCTAGCAGCCTGTCGGACTTAAGCGTCCGTAGCGAGGATTGCGAGAAATTGAGGATAAAAATTTCTGATTCCGAGGAGAATAGCGAGCTATTTGACGAGGGAGCAGGAATTTTTAGACCAATTTATCGCAACCGCAGTAGGACAGTCTTAAGTCCGACAGGCTGCTAGCAACGCGTTCCCACGCTTTTAGGCCCTGTGGGTCTTGCGTGGGAAGGCATAACTCCCCTGAAAACCGGACTCTACAGCGTGAGATAAGGTATGGGTTCCCACGCTGGGACCCACATTCACTCAACAACTTACAGACTTTGCCACTGTGAAAAAGATTCTTTCAACGGCTTATCGAAACAGCTATCAGCAACTGACAGCTATGAGCGATTAGAAGTTGCTTTCTCGTCGGGTGTGGAATCGCTTTTCACGGTAATCAAGCTGGTCAGCTCTGAGGTAGTAGTATGATCAATACTTGCCCCAATGCATTACGACTTGCAGCGGCCGTTGCCATCAGCTCTTCCATCATTGTTACAGACGCACAGGCCGGGCGCAGTCTGCAGACAAAATCTGTCGATATTTCGAACAATGGATATAGGGTGTTTACCCAGAGCCTGGTCAAGGTTCAGCCAACTTTAGGGAATGACCAGCAGCCAATACCCAAATCTTTTACCACCATCTACCCTGACCAGACTCCAGTCAGAGAGGGTTTCAGGGTTCCTTCAGATGACTTTACAGACGTTTTTTCCGGCGTCAGCACTCTTGTCTCCATTGTTGATCTGTTTGAAACAGGCGAGAATAACGTTGCTCAAAAATACACCAAAGTACTGAAAGTGGGTGATGAAGCAGTCTTCAAGTTCACCCATAGCCTTGAAGAAAAGGAACTGGTCATTGAAGTCAGGGGCGGAATGACCGATCAGGATATCGTTGACACTGTAAGTGATCAATTGGCTTGCATCTCATCATTAGAACCGTCAACGAAATTAGCCAGACCCGAACATCTTTATATAGTGCTGGAAGCTGCCAATGACAGAGCAGAAAACCTGGGCACAAGCGATCACTATGTTGCCCTTGCCACCATCAAAGTAGAACAAGTTGAAGTGAATGGGCGTACATTCATGATTCTTATCTCAGGGGGTGATCAGCCACCTGAACTGAAGCGTCTGGGTCAATCACTCTTTGTCAATGATGAAGCTCTCCTTGTTGCAGCCACTTCTGCCTATATCCAGGTTCATGTTCTGAAAGAGGAATTACAACAGGAGTCTCTTAATAATCTGATGGCACACAGCAAACCCGTCGGATATGTTGTACACGTCGAGGACAACCCAGAGCTTTATCCTCTGCCTGCGGGTTATCCAAAGCTGGAAGCAGTGCAAGCGCGGGAAGACATTATTGTTTTTCATGGTCTGACGCAGAATCCAGCCGATGTCGCTTTTGTAGAAAACCTCTACAAACTCCTGAAAGAAGCTGGGACTAAAGACCCTGCTGAGACAGTATCAACGAAGGTTAAAAAATATAATGTCAAAAGCTACCGGCATATTATTCGAAGCAGGCAGATGACACTGCTGGAGGAGTTAGCTGCACAGCACGATGCTGAATTCAGCAAAGATAAACTGATTTCGCTTGCATACTATGAATCTCTCCAGCAAGCGTTAAGCAGTGCTACACCAAAAAGCGCCTATGAATTTGAATTCACATCAGGACACTTCAAAGTGACTTCGTCGGTCGTCACGTCAACCTGGATGCATTATCAATTGGTAAAATACTTCGGCTTCAAACGCACATTTAAAAATCTTCTGACTGACCAGCGATTTATTAAGAATATGGAGAAAGTGATACCCATTTTCAGCGATATCGACAAAGCACAGGCCGATACTGGTGACGACGAGAAGTTTGCTTCCAAAGTCATGGAAGACATGTCCAGGCTTCTGAGTGTGACCTATAAAAACATAGATGAGCTGCGGGAAAAAGAGGGCGAATTCACTCATATTCTAAACCATTTAAAGTGCATAGCTGAGATAGACACTGGCTTTGAAAGGGAAAAACTCAGAGCACTTAAACTCAAGCAACAAGCTGAAGATGAGCATGCACAGACTCGTAAAGTGCTGGAAGAACTGCAAAACCAGTCACTAAAAATGCAGCAGGAGGTCGAACGAATTCCAGCGCTGCAACAACAAGTTCGTGATGCCAGAGAAAAAGTCGCAAAAATTTACAACACTGAATTGGCTGAAGAGCTTGGTATTGATAACTGGGATGATACCCAGCCAGCAAAAGAGCAAGCCTCACGCATCAGAGAGAGAATTAATAAAATCTTCACAGCAGCTGCCGCAACAGGACAGCCTGAAAAAGACACCGTAAGAACAAATCTGGCCGCTATTGAAGGCCAACTCGGTATTGTTCCAGATAATGAAAACGATCTGGATGCCCGCTTTCAATCCATTCAACAGCACCTGCAACAACACCTGCAACAACAAGAAAAATTAACTCATAAAGAAGTCTGGAACAGACTGACTAACTTTGAAGGTCAGCAACATCTTCAGCATATACAAAAGCTGGAAAAACAAAAAAACCGGTTGCAGGAATTTAAGCAGAAAGTTGATCATATGCCAACGCTGAGAGAAAAAGTCCGTGACCCCCTATTAATAACCATGGAAGATTACAACTTTCAACTGGCAGATGAGCTTGGTATTGAATTGGATGTGTTCGAGTTACCTGAAGAGCAGGCCAGACTCGTCAGCAAAAAAATTCGTAAAATCAGCAAATCGGAACAGCCTCAGAAAGAGGCTGTAAAAAAAATACTGGCGTCCATTGAAAGCGAGCATGGTATTACTCCAAAAAATGAAAATGATCTGGCTGGCCGCTTTGAGACTATTCAGCAGGAACTGCGATATCAACTGCAAGCAGAGACAGATCTGATCGACAATAGAATCCACTACGACCTGGCTGACATTGAAGGTCAATTCGGCCTGTTTCCGGATAACGTAAATGACCTGGAATACCGTCAATACACTCTTCAACAGCACCTGAAGCAGCAGATAGCCGAGGTCGGGCAAGAATATCATCGGCAACTGGACATCAGAACAGAAGCTGAAAAAATAGCTGCAACCAAAGCACGCTTTGCAACCATTGCCACACATTTAAACATTCAGGATTTTGATAGCGATGAAGATATTGACGTTCAGCAGGAACGCCTGCTTGAAAAAATCCAGACCATGGAGGCTCAACAAAAAATCCTGTTTCAGAGAGTTGAGGCATTAAATGATCAACAGGATATAGAGAATTCTTACATCCGGGGCCAGCAAAAAGCCAAACCTGAAGTACCTGAGACACTCAGTGCCGTAGAAGAAGCGAGGGCTGCAAAGAAAGCCGTCAAGAATGATAGCGGTCCCTTCCAGCTCTCGCCAAGACAGAAGCACATTCAGTACATTATGAGCCACATCGTACAGCAGCACCCTCTGAAGAAACAAGCCCTTGAGGCCGCAATGGGTCTGGCAGAGCTGGCAGAGCTGGCAGTAAAGAGCGGTAAGGAAATACCCGACCTTACGACGTTGGATTTTGACGATAAATTTGCACCGATCCGCCTGCAGGCAATGATCGGAGAAGGTCTGATCAGCAAGATTGAACTTGAGAACTACATAAAAGCCGCCCGGGGTGTCGATGGTTATCAGACAGTGGCTGAATTTGAACACTTCCTTGGCTACAGACACGGCGTCAAGCTGCCTCACTTCAAGAGCGTTGTCCAGATGCTGTCTGACGAGGGTGTTGAGGAGTTCATAAAGAGTGCCTTTACTCCTGTGACCGTGACGGTGAATGGCCCAGCGGGTATAAAAGAGTCTCTTGACGGCATGAAAGAGTATGCAACGGCTGTCATCGCCAACTACGTTCTTGATGACATCGCCTTTGACAATGGCCAAAGGACGGCAGCCTTCCTGACCAATATTCAGGATACCCTGAAACCCTATGCCAATGCTGTCGGGATGTCTGAAACAGACCTGATCAATATTATTCATGACACATTGATGCAAGTTCATGCCGCAGCGATTGTACGACAGTTGTTGCATTATTGGGTCAAACCTTCAGCCTTCCTGGTACAGACTGTCACCTGGTACTACTCCAGCTACAAACCGCTTCTGGTTGCTTATACCCACTGGCAGGCTGCCAAACTGTCCCTGGTAAACATGTCATTTCTCTATCTGCTGGATCTGACCAACAGAGGTGTTTACCTGCACAGAATGCTCACACCTTTCCAGCACTGGCTGGAAAGCTACGGCGTTGATCTTGACCGAACCGGCCAATATGCCTACCACAGCGGCATTGAACAAATCTCTGAAGTGGGCGGACTTGCCATGCCACTGGGCAAAGCCGCTTCTTCAGTCATTCTGTTAAGAACCGGCTCTGCGCTGTTTGCCCGACAATACAATGCTAACCCTCAAAGCTATCGCAGCCTTTCTCGTCTGGTGCCGGAAATAGTGAAATCCATGGGTTCCGGACAAGGGGTTCAGATGCCGTTGCTGAACAGTATGACACCAGAAAAAGTAAAAACGCTGGCCTCGGCCACAGCCGGTCTGGTGCTGGGTCCGATAGCCACCATCGGAACATACGTCCAAAGCCTTATATCCGGGTTCACCTATACTCAAACCTTCGGCTTCGCTTTGGCGTCGGGTCTCACTTTCGACTTCTTTATGAACGACAACAAGATGCTCACTCAATGGCTGGGTGGACCTCTGGGTCGTAGCCTTGACAGGATTAATCGCTGGCGGGGCGTCGGTGAAAGCCAGGATGAATATGTGAAACGTACCACCATTGCTACACCTCAACGCTATGGTGAAACCGATGAAGAGTACGCAAACCGTGTTAAGACAGGCGACACTGCGTACGGCTGGACTCGGCACGAAAACTACCTGCAATTCCGTGAACGACGGGATCGCACCATGAAACTGTCAGAGAATAGC
Source organism: Endozoicomonas sp. ALD068 (assembly GCF_049310145.1). Taxonomy (NCBI): domain Bacteria; kingdom Pseudomonadati; phylum Pseudomonadota; class Gammaproteobacteria; order Oceanospirillales; family Endozoicomonadaceae; genus Endozoicomonas; species Endozoicomonas sp. ALD068. The sequence continues at coordinate 464,241 of NZ_JBLYNU010000004.1, read as the reverse complement.
TGGGAGAAATACTTCAGGGAAAATGTGCCCAAATGGTCATTCTCCAATGCAGAAAGTATTCCTTATTCCTACACCCTGGGCGCCTTCTTTGAGTCAGGGGCTGCAGCGCCCGAGCAACCCTCCGCAACCTTGAAAGGAGCACCGGTTGGGGGAGGTATGCATTCCCACGCAGAGCAAGGGAACGAGTTGTAAACATTCAATTTTATTGGCAGTGAACTTTGTCACGAGAATTAAATTCGGCCAATAGCTAGCGGATTTGCCACTGTGAACTAAATTCTCTCAACAGCTTACCGGAACAGCCGTGAGCCTTTGTAAGTTGTTTCCTCGCCGGGTGTGGCAATCGCTTTTCACGATAACCAAAGCACCAACTCTGAGGTAGTAGAATGACAAATGCCGGCCCCAATGCATTAAGCCTTGCAGTAACCATTGCCATCAGCTCTACCATCATCAGTACACAGGCGCAAGCCGAGCGCAAGCTGCAGACAAAATCTCTTGATATTTCAAACAGTGAATTCGTGTCGTTTACCCAGAGTCTGGTCAGGGTTCAGCCAACTTTATCGGGTGACCAGCAACCAATACCCAAATCCTTTACCACTACTTACCCTGATCAGACTCAAGCCAGAGACGGCTATACGGTTCCCTCTGATGGTTTTACAGACATTCTTTCTGCCGTTAGTGCTGGCGTCTCCAGTGTTGATCTGTTTGAAACAGGCGAGAATGACATTGCTCAGAAATACACCAAAGTCCTGAAGGTGGGTGATGAGGAAGTCTTCAGGTTCACCCACAGCCTTGAAGAAACGAAACTGACCATTGAAGTCAGAGGCGGAATGACCGACCAGGACACCATTGACGCTGTTCGTGATCAATTAACTGTCATACAGTCATTAGAACCCTTAACGAAAATAGCCAGACCCGAACAATTGTATGCAGTGCTGGAAGGTGCCGATGACAGAGCAGGAAACCTCGGCACAAGCGACCATTATGTTGCCCTTGCCACCATAAAAGTAGAACCCGTTGAAGTGAATGGACGAACATTTATGCGTCTTATCGCTTCGGGCGATCAGCCCCCTGAACTGAAGCGACTGGGTCAATCGCTCTTTGTCAATGATGAAACGCTTCTGGCCGCAGCTACCTCGGCCTATATCCAGGTTCATGTTCTGAAAGAAGAGTTACAACAAGAGGCTCTTGATAGACTGTTGGCACTGAGCAAACCCGTCGGATATGTTGTGCACGAAGAAGATTGCACAAAGGTTTATCCTGCCCCTTCGGGTTATCCAAAGCTGGTACCTGGTCATACTCAGGAAGATACTATTGTTTTCTATAGTCAGAAACTGAATCCAGCCGATATCGCGTTTGTAGAAAACCTCTATAGCCTCCTGACAGAAACTGAGCCTGATGGCCTCACTCACGCAACAACAGAGGTTCAAAAATATAAGGTCAAAAGCTACCTGCATGTTATTCGAAGCAAGCAGTGGGCACTGCTGGAGGAATTAGCTGCCCGGAGCAATGCCGGATTTAGCAAGGATAAACTGACTTCGCTTGCATACTATGAAGCTCTCCAGCAAGCTCTGGTCAGCGCTACGCCTCATATAGCAGATAAATTTGAACTCACATTAGAACATCTCAAAGTCACTTCGTCAGTCCTCACGCCAATCTGGATGCATTATCAACTGGTAAAATACTTCGGTTTCTGTGGCGCAACGAAAAGTCTTCTGACTGACCAGCGCTTTATTCAGAATATGGAGGAATTGATACCCGTTATCAGAGATATCCACAAAGTTCAGGCCGACGCTCCCGGAGATGATGAGTTTGCTTCCAGAGTACTGAAAGCCATGTCCCGGCAGATGATGATTGACACCTACGACAAAATAGATGCTCTGCAGAAAAAAGATGGCGATTACATCAGGCCTATAAAACACATAGAGTTCACAGCAGAGAAAGACAGGGACAGTGAAAGGGAAAAGCTCAGAGCACCTGAACTCAAGCAACAGACTGAGCATGGGCTTGCTAAAACTCGTAAAGCGCTGGAAGAACAGCAAAACCCGATACAGAAACAGCAGCAGGAAGCCAAACGATTTCCGTCGCTGGTACAACTAGTTACTGATGCCATAGAAAAAGCCACAAAAATTCGCAACGCTGAACTGGCCGAAGAGCTTGGTATTGGCAAATGGGATGATACCCAGACATCAGAGGAGCAAGCCTCACGCATCAGAGAGAGAATTCATAAAATCTTCAGTGCAGTTGCCGCAACGGGACAGCTTGAAGAAGACACTGTAAGAACAAATCTGGCCGCTATTGAAGGCCAGCTCGGTATTGTTCCAGATAATAAAAACGATCTCGATACCCGCTTTCAATCCATTCAACAGCACCTGCAACAACAGGAAAAACTCACCGATAAGGCCGCCTGGAACAGGCTGGCAAACATTGAAGGTCAGCACCGTAAGCAGCATCTTCGGCATCTGCAAAAGCTGGAAAAACAAAAAAACTGGCTACAGGAACTCAAGCAGAAAGTCGATCGAATTCCAGTGCTGAGAGAGGAACTTCGTGATCCCGTAATAGAAACCATAGAAAATTACAACGAGCAACTGGCAGATAAGCTCGGTATTGACAACTGGGTTGAGACCGAGCCAACAATGGCAGAACAAGCCACAATCATCAGAAAAGAAATTCATAAATTCAGCAAATCGGGACAGCTTCCGCAAGAGGGTTTAAAAGAAATACTGGCATCCATTGAAAGCAAGTACGATATTACTCCCAACAATGAAAACGATCTGGCTGCCCGCATTGAGTCCATTCAGCAGCAGCTGCAACAGGAACTGCAACAAAAGACAGAACTCATCGACGACTTAATCTGCACGAGACTGGCTAACTTTGAAGATCAGCTCGGCCTTCCGGATAACGATTATCACCTGGACTACCGGCGATATGCCCTTCAACAACACCTCAAGCAACGGATAGAACAGGTTGGGCAAGAACATCTTTTGCAACTGAGCATCAAAAGAAAAGCTGAAAAAATAGCTGCAACCAAAGCACGCTTTGCAACCATTGCCGCACATTTAAACATTGAGGATTTTGATCGCAATGCAGATATTGACGTTCAGCAAGAACGCCTGCTTGAAAAAATCAAGACAATGGATGCTCAAAAAGAAATGCTGTTTCAGAGAGTTGAAACATTGAGTGATCAACAGGATATAGAGAATTCTTACACCTGGGCCAGAAAATGTGCTCTGGCAGCCGCTCTTGATATTGATCTGAGTGAAGACAATACACCAGAAGATCGCAGAACCCTGGAATCAACGGTCAATCTCAAGCTCTTCAGGCTTGCAGAGCTGAAAGAAGAAGTGAAAGAGTCCAGAACCTGGGGCCGCCACAAAGCCAAACCTGAAGTACTCGAGACACTCAGAGCCGTAGAAGAAGCCCTTGAGATGAGCGACGTTGATGAAAACGATAGTGTGTATCTTCGTCGCGAGGACATTTCTGAAAACATGCAGGAATTCATCACAGAAGCCAGAGAGCGGGCGGAGGAAGAGGCCTTGGAAATACTGGAAGCCCTGGAACAAGTATTCGAGATCAAAAGCAATGAAGGTGATGACAATGCAGCAAGGCTTGCCAGAGTTCGAACAAGGCTTGATGGCGATCTTTCAGAGTTCATGCAGAATAAGGTACATAGTATTGTCTGGCAAGAAGACAGCAGTCTTGTAAATATGAAGGATCTCAAACCCGAGAGCCTTGATACAGATATTACCCTTTCTTATCCAAAAAAAGGGGGGCCAGAATGGCTCGATATACTTCGCAGGCGTCTTACCTATAAAGTCGAAGAGGTGGATGAGCAAGCCAGTGAAATACAGACAAATTATCTTGCAGCTATAGAGAACAGGCTAAAGATCTACCCTCATGAAAACAATGCAGCTGAAGCAAGAAGCATGGTTTTCACTGCCAGACTGGCCAGAGACCTGCAGGTAGAGTTTGCAAACGATGCCAACCTGCCTGATCGGAGGGATGCCCTGAGAGCCAGAATCAGTACATTATTGGATGAAGTGTACCAAGACTATGAAGACGAAGCGGCCAGAAGAGCCTGGAACAATGAAATCGCTCATCAACTCAACATTAAAGCCTATAAAGATGATGCCACTATCGACGATCAGGTCCGTCAGATTGATGCAAAACTCCGACAGCTGGATGATGAAGCTTTCAGTGCCGGTGAGCCTAACGTTCAAGAGCGTATTGCCGCCATTGAGGATAAGCTTGACGGGCAAATGGCCCGCCTGGGACCTGAACCCCGATATGTTCTTGATCTCAAGGTGACCAGAGCCAGACAAACAATGCAAGAAGCTGAAAGTGAGTTGGAAGCGGCTAATCAGGAACTGAATGCTATTCGTATCAAACACCTTGCATCTGCCGGAACCTTTGCTTTCCTGAAACATATCCCGGATGAAGCAGTTCCTGATATCATTGAAAAAACCGTGGCTGTTAAGCCGGAGTCCGCTGATACCAGTGAACGATGGGTTAAGGCCTTGAGAAACAAGCAGTTACAACTGGGCGGTGATGATGGCGCTGGCGGCGAGATCCGGCAACTGATTCAGAAACACGCCTTTCTGGAAGCAGAAATTGAAACCAGAAAAGCAGACTTTGAGGGAATGAAGGATGCCCTGAAGGCTGCCGAAAAAGCCGTCGAAAATGATGACGGCCCCTTCCAGTACACGCCGAGACAGGCCGATGTTCTGGAAGCTATCCACAAATGCATGCAACAACACCCTCTTAAACGACAGGCTCTGCAAGCCGCAATGGGTCTGGCAGAATCAGCAGCACAAAGCGGTAAGATAATGCCCTGTCTTACGACTTTCAATTTTGACGATGAATATGCGCCCATTCACTTGCAGGCACTGGTCGGAGATAAACTGACGTTTAAACAGACCAGTCGAATGGTGGAAGTCTTCAAGCACCTGAAGACGACCTTCCCGGAATCTTCTCACCAGCCTCTGGAAGAAGTCCAGACTCTGGTACACAGGGCCAGGAATGAGATGAATAAAGGGGCACAACAATACAACGACGAAATTGACGGCATAGGCTCGGCAGGCATTCACTATGTCGAGCATGAAACGGGGGATCTGGAAGGCTTCTCGGAATACTTCGCCAGCCATTCTGCCAGTGGTAACAAGATACTAGCCCTGCTGCGTGAAGGTCTGATCAACAAGGTTGAACTTGAAAACTACCTAAAGGCCATCAGAGGTGTTGATGGTTATCAGACAGTGGATGAGTTTGAACATTTCCTTGGTTATAAACAGGGTGTCAAGGTGCCCGAGTTCAGGAAGGTTATCCAGATGCTGTCCGATGAGGGTGCTGAGCAATTCATGGGGATTGCCATTACTCCTGTGACCATGACCGCAACTGGCCCGACAGCCATGAAAGAGTCTGTTAACAGCATGAAAGAGTACGCCGCTGCTGTCATCGCCAACTACGTTCTGGATGATATTGCCTTTGAAAATGGCCGCAAAATGGCAGCATTTCTGGCCAATGTTCAGGAGACCCTGACACCTTATGCCAACGCTGTCAGCCTGTCTGAGTCAGAACTGATCCAGGCTATTCATGACACATTGATGCAAGCTCATGCCGCAGCGGTTGAGCAGCAGCTCAATGATTACTGGGTCAAACCTTCTGCCTTTCTGGTACAGGCTGTCACCTGGTACTACTCCAGCTACAAACCACTGCTGGTGAACACTAACGCCCGGCGGGCTGCCGAGCTGTCGCTCTCAAACATGGCGTTCCTCTATCTGCTGGATCTGACCAACCGGGGTGATTACCTGCACAGAATGCTCACACCTTTCCAGCACTGGTTGGAACGTTACGGTGTTGATCTTGACCGAACTGGCCAATATGCCTACCACAGCGGGATTGAACAAATCTCTGAAGTGGGCGGTCTGGCTATGCCATTGGGCAAGGCCGCTTCTTCAGTCATTCTGCTGAGAACCGGCTCCATGTTGTTTGCCAGACAATACAATGCCAATCTGCAGAGGTATCGCAGCATTTCCCGTCTGGTGCCTGAAATAGTGAAATCCATGGGTTCCGGGCAAGGAGTTCAGGTACCACTTCTGAACAGGGTGACACCACAAAAAGTAAAAACACTGGCCTCGACCACAGCCGCTCTGGTACTGGGTCCGGTAGCCACTGTTGGAGCATACGCTCATGGCCTTATATCCGGATTCACTTATGCGCAAACTTTTGGATTCGCTTTGGCGTCGAGTCTCACTTTCGACTTCTTTATGAACGACAACAAGATGCTCACTCAATGGCTGGGTGGTCCCCTGGGCCGAAGTCTTGACAAATTTAACCGCTGGCGAGGCGCGGGTGAGTCTGACGATGAATATGTGAAACGCACGGCTATTGCCACGCCTCAATACTTCAGTGAAACCGATGAAGAGTTCGCCTACCGCGTTAAAGTCAACAACATGATGTACGGCTGGACGCGACATGAAAATTATCTGCAATTCCGTGAACGCCGGGATCGTACCCTCAAGCTGTTTGAGAATAGCTGGGAGAAATACTTCAGGGAAAATGTGCCTAAATGGTCGTTCTCCCATGCAGAAAGTATTCCTTACTCCTACACTCTGGGTGCCTTATTTGAGTCCACAACCGTAAAAGCAGCACCGGTTGGTCTTGAGGTCAAGAAATTCGATCTTGATAAAAATAAAAATACCCGCGACGAACTTTGATATTAGAAACCACTAGAAAACTCTGGTTCCCGTGCTTTCAGGCCCTGTGGGTCCTTGCGTGGGAGCGGGTTGTTCACTTTTCACAGGAATCAAAGTAATCAGCTTCGAGGTAGTAGGATGAAAAATACCTGCCCCAATACATTAAGCTTTGCAGTGGCCCTGGCAACCAGCTTTTCCATCATGAGTACAGAGGCACTGGCCGTTCGCAAACTTCAGACATACGCCTATATTCTGAACACTGGAGATTTTCAGTTTCCTCGAAGTGAGGTCATGGTTCAGCCAACTTTAGGTGATGACCGGCAGCCAATACCCAAATCTGTTACCACCAGCTACCCTTATGAGCCTCCACCTTCAAAATGTCACCCTCGTATCTCTCCCACTATAAGCTTTTCAGCAATTCTTTATGGTATTGGTGACGGCGTTTCCAGTGTTGATCAGTTTGAAACAGACGAGGGCGGCATTGCTCAGAAATATACCAAAGTTCTTAAGGTAGGTGATGAAGGAATCTTCAGGTTCATCCACAACCTTGAAGAAAAGGAACTGGTCATTGAAGTCAGAGGCGGAATGACCGATCAGGATTCAGTTGCGGTTGCTCGTGGTAAATTATTTTCTACATCATTAGAACCGTTAACGAAAATCGCCAGCCCCGCGCAACTGTCTGATGTTTTGAAAGCTGCCGTTGCAAGAGCAGGAAACCTCGGCTCAAGTGATCACTTCGTTGCCCTTGCCACCATTGAAGTTGAAAAAGTTGCAGTGAATGAGCGTACCTTCATGCGTCTTATCGCTTCGGGCGATCAGCCCCCAGAACTGCGACGCCTGGGTCAATCACTCTTTGTCAATGATGAAGCCCTCCTGGCGGCGGCTGCCTCTGCCTACATACAGGTTCATCTCATGAAAGAGGACTTACAACAGCAGGCGCTTAACGAACTTTTGCTACACAACAAACCCGTCGGCTATGTTGTACACGTCGAGGATGACACACAGGTTTATCCTGTGCCTAAGGGTTATCCAAAGTTGGAAATAACAGAAGCTCCGGGGGAGGATATTATTTTCCATGGTCAGATGCAGCGTCCGGATGACGTCGCTTTTGTAGAAAAACTCATCAAACTCTGGGTAGAAGCTGAGGTTAATAATCGCATAGTCATAACAGAGCTTCTCAGAATTAAGATCAAAAGCTACGAGTTCGTCATCCGAAGCAGGCAGATGGCACTGCTGGAGGAGATTGTTGCCCGACACGATATCGGCGTTAACAAAGATCAACCGATGATACTTTCTAACGAAGATAAACTGGCGGTGCGTTCCCTTGCAAATTACGAATCCCTCCAGCAGGTATTGGCGCTGGCTGCTCCAGATAAACCATATCGAACACGTCGTCGTCCATTTGAGTTAACACTGGAAGACATCACAGCCGTTTCATCAGTCATCACGCTAAACCGGATGTATGAGCAACTCGAAAAACACTTTGGCTTCAAACCCGTAGTTAAAAATCTCCTGATGAACCGGCACTTTCTTCAGCATATTCGGAAAGTGATACCCGCTACCGGCGATATCAAACAAGCGCAGATCGATCCCGAAAAAGACGAAGAGTTTACTTCCAGAGTGATGACCGACATGGCCAGACAGCTGCTTGAATTATCCAGGAACCTGGAGAACTTGCGGGCAAGACATGCCACACCGGGCATGAGAACAGAAGCTGAAAAAACAGCTGCAACCAAAGCTCGTTTTGCAACCATTGCCGCACATTTGAACATTGAGGACTTTGATAGTGATACAGATATTGACGCTCAGCAAGATCGCCTGATTCAAAAACTGGAGACAATGAAAGCTGAAGCACAAGATCTGCGTCAACAAATCAATCCTATGACCTTCCGACTCATTGTGGAGGATTTACACACCGTTACCAGGAAACATGCTCTGGCTCAGGTACTTAGTATTAATCCAAACGACAACACCGCACTATCAGACCGTGAAGCCGTAGAGTCAGCAGTATATACCAAGCTTAACAAGCTTAAATTTCTGGACACATATCTGGATTACGTCAGAACAGATCACTCCGAAGTTATACCGGGAGTCCTTAAGACACTGAGTGACGTGGAAAAAGCCCTTCAGATGACTGTTCCCGATGAAAACGATGATGTCTACCTTCGTCGCCAGAGCATTTCTGAAGAGCTGCAGGATTTCATCGAAAAAGCCAGACAACGGGCAGAGGAAAAGGCTCTGGCGATACTGAAAGCCATAGAAGAAATACTCGATATCAAAGTCAATGAAGGGGATGACAAAACAACAAGACTTATCAGGGTTCGAAGAATGTTTGACAACGATGATCTCACAGATCATAGGCTGGATAAGATAGATAACACCCTCTGGGCAGATGAAAACGCAGTTCTGAACGGGAAGGATCTCAAAGTCGCGAAGTTTCTTGCCTATCTTCACTATAAAATCGGAGGCCCTGACCCGGATAAGCGAGCCAGAGAACAACAGACAGATCCGCTGGCAGAAGTAGAAGAAGCACTCAACCTGGACTCCATTGAACGAAAGGACAGAGCAACAAGGCTTGCCATGGTGCTTAAAATGATTAACCACCCTGACGCCGGAGAATACCTGCTGGGTGAGGTAGACCAGGCACTCTGGAAAGAAGACAGCAAAGCGCTTGACGAGAGAGGTCTCAGACTCAGGAAGCTTGATGCGAGCCTCACTTATAAAGTCGAAGATCCGTACCATGATAAGCAGGTCAGAGAACAACAGGCAGGTTGCATTGCAGCCGTAGAGAACAAGCTGCATATCCACCCTCTTGATTACGTGGCTGTCATAAAAAAAGTCAAGGCTTTCACAGCGAAACTGGCCAGTGATCTAAGGATGAACTTTGACGAGGATGCCAGCCTGTCTGACCAGAAGGATGCTTTAATAGCCAGAATTCAGACATTTCGGGATGAAATCAACGAAGGCTATGAAGATGAAACAGCCAGAAGAGTACGGAACAATGAAGTGGCCCGTCAACTGAACATTAAAGACTATAACGATGATGACAGTATAGACGACCAAAATAGTCAAATTAAAGCAAAACTCCAACAACTGGACGACAAAGTTATCAAAGGGGTTCAGCCAGATGTTAATGTGCGTATCCTGATCATTGAGAAAGAGCTTGACAGGCATATGGCTTGCCTGGGACCCAAACCCCAATACGTTCGTGAGGTAGCCACAACCGGACAAATATTGGAAGAAGCTGAAAGTGAGCCGGAGACCATTCATCAAAAACCAGAGGGTGATGATGGTATTGTTGGTGTGCTGCGAGAAGGTCTGATCAGCAAGGTTGAACTGGAAAAGTACCTAAAGGCCATCATAGGTGTTGATGGTTATCAGACAGTGGCTGAGTTTGAACATTTCCCTGGTTATAAACAGGGTGTCAAGGTGCCCGAGTTCAGGAAGGTTATTCAAATGCTGTCCGATGAGGGGGCTGAACAATTCATTGAGATTGCCATTACTCCTGTGATCGTGACCGCAACTGACCCGACGGGCATGAAAGAGTCTGTTGACTGCGTGAAAGAGTATGCCGCTGCTGTCATCGCCAACCACGTTCTGGATGATATTGCCTTTGAAAATAGCCGCAGAACGGCAGTATTTCTGGCCAATGCTCAGGAGACCCTGTCACCTTATGCCAATGCTGTCGGCCTGCCCGAATCAGAACTGATCCAGGCTATTCATGACACATTGATGCAGGCTCATGCCGCAGCGGTTGAGCAGCAGCTCAATGATTACTGGGTCAAACCTTCCGCCTTTCTGGTACAGGCTGTCACCTGGTACTACTCCAGCTACAAACCACTGCTGGTGAACACTAACGCCCGGCGGGCTGCCGAGCTATCCCTGTCAAACATGGCGTTCCTCTATCTTCTGGATCTGACCAACAGGGGTGATTACCTCCACAGGATGCTTACACCTTTCCAGCACTGGTTGGAACGTTATGATGTTGATCCTGACCGAACCGACCAATATGCCTTCCACAGCAGCATTGAACAAATCTCTGAGGTGGGTGGGCTGGCCATGCCATTGGGTAAGGCAGCGTCCTCAGTCATTCTGCTGAGAACCGGCGCTTTGTTGTTTGCCAGACAATACAATGCCAATCCGCAGAGGTATCGCAGCATTTCCCGTCTGGTGCCTGAAATAGTGAAATCCATGGGTTCCGGGCAAGGGGTTCAGGTGCCACTTCTGCACAGGGTGACACCGCAAACAGTAAAAACGCTGGCCTCCGCCACTGCTGGTCTGGTGCTGGGTCCGGTAGCCACTGTTGGAGCATACGCCCATGGCCTTATATCCGGATTCGCTTATGCGCAAACCTTTGGATTCGCTCTGGCGTCGAGTCTCACTTTCGACTTCTTTATGAACGACAACAAGATGCTCACTCAATGGCTGAGTGGCCCTCTGGGCCGAAGTCTTGACAGGATTAACCGCTGGCGAGGCGTGGCTGAGTCTGACGATGACTATGTGAAACGCACGGCGATTGCCACACCTCAATGCTTCAGTGAAACCGATAAAGAGTATGCCTACCGTGTTAAAGCCAACAACACGATGTATGGCTGGACACGACATGAAAATTATCTGCAGTTCCGTGAACGCCGGGATCGCACCCTCAAACTGTTTGAGAATAGCTGGGAGAAATACTTCAGGGAAAATGTACCTAAATGGTCGTTCTCCCATGCAGAAAGTATTCCTTACTCTTGCACTCTGGGTGCTTTCTTCGGGTCCGGGACTGCAGCGCCTGGGCAACCCTGGGCAACCGTAAAAGCAGCACCGGTTGGTCTTGAGGTTAAGAAGTGAGTCACAGCGTGGGAACGAGTTCCGGACATTGAACTTTGCCACTGAGAATTAAATTCGCTCAACAGCTTAGCGGATCTGCCAGTGTGAACTAAATTCTCTCAACGGCTTACAGAAACGGCCATGAGCGAACAGCCATGAGCGATTGACAGCCATCAGTTATCAGGAGTCGCTTACTCGCGAGGTGCGGTAATCACTTTTCACGATAGTCAAAGTACTCAGCACTGAGGTAGTAGAATGACAAATATTCGCCCCAATGCCTTAACACTTTCAGTGGCCATTGCAATCAGCTCTTCCATGATTGGCACACAGGCACTGGCGGATCGCAGGCTGCAGACAAAATCTGTCGATATTCATGGCAATGGACATGTAGAGTTCATCCAGAGTGAGGTCATAGTTCAGCCAACTTTAGACGACGACCAGCAGCCAATACCCAAATGCTTTACTACCACTTACCCTGATCAGACTGAAGTCAGAGCGGGTTATGACATCCCTTCTGAAGGTTTCACCGACGTCCTTTCCGGCATCGAGGGTGGCGTTTCCATTGTTGATCAGTTTGAAACAGACGAGAATAACGTTGCTCAGAAGTACACCAAAGTTCTGAAGGTCGGTAATGAGGGGGTTTTCAGGTTCACCCATAACCTTGCAGAAAGGAAACTGCTTATCGAAGTCAGAGACAGAATGACCCATCAGGATTCAATTAAGGCTGTTCGCGTTCAATCAGGCAACACGCAAACATTAGAACCGTTTACGAAAGTTGCCAGCCCCGAACATCTGGTCGGAGTGCTCAAAGGTGTACATGAAAGAGCAGGAAACCTTGGCGAAGTTGATAACTATGTTGCCCTTGCCACCCTTGAAGTAGACAAGGTTAAGGTGGGGGGGCGCACCTTCATGCGCCTTATCGCCGCAGGTGACCGGCCTCCTGAGCTGCAGCGTCTGGGTCAATCGCTTTTTGTCGATGAAGAGGTGCTTTTGGCAGCGGCCACCTCTGCCTATACCCAGGTTCATGTTCTGGGGGAAGAGATACAACAGCAAGCTCTCAACGAACTGTTGTCGTACCATAAACCTGTCGGCTATGTTGTTCACGTCGAAGATGACACACAGCCTTATCCTGTGCCTGTGGGTTATCCAAAACTGGAAGTGACTGAGGCTCCCGGGGAGATTATAGTTTTCCGCAGTCAAAAACAGAATCCAACCGATCTCGCTTTTGTGCAAGGTCTCAATGACATGTGGGCGCAAGAATCTGGCTACTGCCCCCCCTCTCAAGCAAAAACACAGATCAAAAAAGATAAGGTCAAAAGCTATCAATACATCATTAGAAGCAGGCAGATGGCATTGCTGGAGGGGTTAGCAGCAGTGCACAATGCCGGACTTGAAGAAGATGGAGAAATGACGCTTGCATACGACCATGATCTGATGACGCCGCTGTCACAATATGAATATCTCCATCAGGCATTAGCCAGTGCAAATTCAGATGGAGCCGATGAATTTGAACTCACAATAGGACAGATCGAAATCGCTTCGTCGGTCGTCACATCGACCTGGATGCAGAATCAACTCAAAAAATACTTCAGCTTCAAGCCGGCATTTAGAAATCTCCTGACTAATCAGTTCTTTATTCAGAATATTCACGAAGTGATAGCAGATGATAGTGATATCATCCGGGTGCAGGCCGATGATCCCGGGGACGGGGAAGAGTTCGCTTCCAATATCTTGAGCGACAAGCCCAGTAAGCTGATTGAGATAAAAGTCAGGCAAGAAGAGCTGCTGGCAAAAGAAAGAGAGCTCACCCTGCTTAGAAACCAGTTAAAGCTGACAACCGAGAAAACCAGTACCAGTGCAAAGGAACAACTAAGAGCACTTCAACTCAGGCAACAAATTGAAGATAAACTTATACAGTTTCATCAGGAGCTGGGACAACAGAAAAACCAGATACAAACACTTCAGAGGCAAGTCAATCGAATTCCAACACTGGAAAAAAAACTTAGTAACATCAGAGCGTATGCGTTACTGGCTCATTTCTCTGTAACAGCATCAAGGCTTGGTATTGATGACTGGATTGATACCCTTCCACTGGAAGTGCAATCCAGGCGCATCAGTGAAAGAGTTAGTGAAATCTTCAGAGTATACGCCGCAACAGAACAGCCTGATGAAGAAGCGTTAAAAGCCAAACCGGCGGCCATTGGCGGCAAGCAAGGTATCGCTCCGGTCAGTAAAAAAAATCTGGCTATCCTTCTGTCCATTGAGCAGCAGCTGCAACAAGCCTTTAGACGACCCGACTTACTCGATTCGGAAAAACTGACTACCTTTGAAGGTCAACTCGGGATTACGAATAGCCAACATGACCCTTTAGAGCGTCGCCGTACCATTCTGCAACACCTCAAGCATCAGGCCATTAAGATTTTTCAAACACATATTCAGAATCAACAAGAGCACCAGGAACCGAAAAAATGGTTACAGAAACTTCTGCAGGAAATCGAACAAATTACAGAGTTGAAACAAGAGGCCCATGATGCCAGCGCAGGTGACCTGAAAGTTCGCAACGCTCAAATAGCAATGGAGCTTGGTATTGATTACTGGGATGTTACCCAACCACTGGCAGAACAAGCCAGGATCATTAGAAAAAAAATTCTTGAAATCAAGCAATTGGCTGCCGCAACAGCACAACCTGATAAAGGAGCTGTAAAAGCAAAAGCGTCGACCAATGAAGACGATCTTGCCAGCCTTCAGTTCATTCGCCCGCCAAAGCAACAGCGACTGCAACAAAACGAAGAACCAACTGATGGGGAAATCCGGGAAAGACTGGCTTTCTATGAGGGTAAGCTTGATCTGGTTCCGGAAAACGAAGACGACCTTGAAGCTCGTAACCTGGGACTTCAGCAGCGCATCATGCAACTGTCAATTGAGATCCATCAACAAAATATTGAGAATCAGCAAAAGCTGGCAAAACGGAGCACCTGGTTACACTTTCTTCAGGAGGAAGTCGACCGAATTCCAATACTGAGAAAAAAAACTCGTGAAGTAACAGCTGCAGCCATACAGGATTACAACACTCAAATTGCAGCAAAGCTTGGTATTGATAACTGGGATGGTACCCAAACCCTCGAAGCACAAACCAGACTCATCAACCAGAAAATTAATGAAATCAAGGAAGCCGCTGCAGCCACATCAGCTACTGCAACTTTGATTATCCCAACATCGGTTACTGCAACACCGATTGCCTCAACATCGATTGTCCCAAAACCAGTTATCTCAACACCCGTTGCCACAACATTGGTTGCCGCAACATCGGTTGCCGCAACATCGGTTGCCGCAACAGAACAGACTCAGGAAGAAGCTGTAAAAGCAGAGCTGGCGAGCATTGAACGTCAGCCCGGTCTGGTCCCGGAGAACGAAAAGGACCCGCAAGCCTGTTGCCGGGCCATTCAGCAACACCATAAGGAGCAGCAAACTCAGACCGATCAACAATATCTGCAGCAACAGAGCATCACGACAGATGCTGAAAAAGAAGCTGAAATTAAAGCCTTCTATGCAACTATTGCCGTACATTGTGACATTAAGGATTTTGATAGCAATGCAGATATTGACGTTCAACAAGAATGCCTGGTTCAAAAACTGGAGACAATGAATGCTGAAGCGCAACGTCTGCGTCAACAACTCAATACCATGAGCACCCAACTCGAGATGGAGGATTTTTACACCATTACCAGAAAAGTTGCTCTAGCTGGGGTTCTTGGTATTGATCCAAACGACAACACCATACTATCAAACCGCGACGCCGTAGAATCAGCAGTATATACCAAACTTAACAAGCTTAAATTTCTGGACACCTATGTGGATTACATCAGAACAGGCAACTCTGAAGTTATGCCTGAAGTCCGTGAGACATTAAGTGACGTGGAAAAAACCCTTCAGATGAGAGCCCCTGATGAAAAGGATGACGTGTATCTTCGTCGCCAGGTCATTTCTGAAGAAATACAGGGATTCATCAGCAAAGCCAAACAACGGTCAGAGGAAAAGGCTCTGGCAATACTGAAAGCCATCGAAGAAATACTCAACATCAAAGTCAATAAAGGGGACGACAAAACAACAAGACTTATCAGGGTTCGAAGAATGTTTGACGGCGATTATCTCACAGATCAGAGGCTGGATAAGATACATAACACCCTTTGGGCAGATGAAGACGCAGCTCCGGACGGAAGGGATCTTAAAGTCACGAAAATTCTTGCGTATCTTCACTATAAAGTAGGAGGCCCTAACCCGGATCAGTGCGCCAGAGAACAACAGACCGATCCCCTGGCACAGGTAGAAGAAGAATTCGGAATCAACTTCAATAAACAGAATGACAAAGCAACAAGACTTGACAGGGTTCTTAAAATACTTGACTGCGTCGGAGAATACAACTTGGGTCGGATAGACCAGAGCCTCTGGAAAGAAGATAGCGAAGTTCTCGACGAGAGGGGTCTCAGACTCAGGAAGCTTGATGCAAGTCTAACTTATAAAGTCGAAGATCCGTACCATGATAAGCAGGTCATAGTACGGCTGCTACGCTTGATTGCAGCAATAGAGGACCAGCTGCATATCCACCCTCTTGAATACGTTGTTGGTATAAAAAAAGTCAATGCTTTCACGGCGAAACTGGCCAGTGATCTAATGATAAACATTGATAACGACGCCAGCCTTTCTGAACAGAGGGATGCTCTGATAGCCAGAATTCAGGCATTTCGGGATGAAGTCAACCAAGTCTATGACGATGGAACAGCCAGAAGAGCACGGAACAATGAAATGGCGCGCCAACTCAACATTAAAGACTATGACGATGACGCCAGTATAGACGACCAAAATAGACAAATTAAAGCAAAACTCCAACTGCTGGACGAAGAAGTTATTGACAGGGTTCAGCCAGACGTTAGTGCGCGTATCCTGATCATTGAGAACGAGCTTGACAGGCATATGGCTCGCCTGGGACCTAAACCCCGGTACGTCCTGGATCGTAAAGCAGCCACAGCCAGAACCGTTTTGAAAAAAGCTGAAAGTGAGCTGAAGGCTGCTCATCTAAAACTGGATGCTATGGCACAACCGGACGGGGATGATGCCAGTGACAGAAAGATCCGGCAACTGACTCAGGAACAAGCCCGTCTGCAAGCTGATATTGAAGTCAGGACAGCAGACATTGAGAGAATGAAGGCTGCTCTGAAGCTTGCCGAGAAAGCCGTCGAAAATGATGGCGGTCCCTTCCAGTACACGCCGGGACAGGTAGAAGTTCTGACCGATATGTACGACTTCATCCACCAGCACGCGCTCAAGAAACAGGCTCTGGAAGCCGCAATGGGTCTGGCAGCATCTGCAGCCAAAAGCGGTAAGGTGATACCTGAGCTTTCTACTTTCGATTTTGACGATGAATTTGCCCCCATTCGCTTGCAGGCAAAGGTCGGAAAAGATCTGACGTTTCATCAGGCCAGCCGGATTGCAACCGTCTTCAGGAACCTGAAAAGGAGCTTCCCACTCTCCTCTGTCGAGCCGGTAGATAATCAGCCTCAGAACGTCCTGGAAGAAGTCGGGATTCTGGTGCAGAGGATCAGAAATGAGTTGGGCAAAGGGCCTCAACAATACGACGAAATCATTAATGGTATGGGCAAAATGGCCATTCACTTCGTCAAGTACGAAGAAGAGGACCTGAAAAGCTTCCTGGAATACTTCGCTACCCGTTCTGCAACTGGTAACAGGATAATAGCACTGCTGCGAGAAGGTCTGATCAGCAAGATTGAACTTGAAAATTACATTAAGGCCGTCAGAGGTGTTAATGGTTATCAGACAGTGGCTGAGTTTGAACACTTCCTTGGTGATAAACAGGGTGTCAAGGTGCTGGAGTTCAGGAAGGTTATCCAGATGCTGTCCGATGAGGGTGCCGAGCAATTCATGAAGATTGCCATTACTCCTGTGACCTTGACTGCAACTGGCCCGGCGGGCATGAAAGAGTCCGTTGACGGCATGAAAGAGTACGCCGCTGCGGTCATCGCCAACTACGTTCTGGATGATATTGCCTTTGAAAATGGTCGCAGAACAGCAGCGTTTCTGGCCAATGTTCAGGAGACCCTGACACCTTATGCCAATGCTGCCGGGCTGTCTGAATCAGAATTGATCCAGGCTATCCATGATACCTTGATGCAGGCTCATGCCGCAGCGGTTGAGCAGGAGCTAACTAACTACTGGATCAAGCCTTCAGCCTTTCTGGTGCAGGCTGTCACCTGGTACTACGCCAGCTACAAACCGCTACTGATAACCCATACCGCCCGGCAAGCTGCCGAGCAGTCTGTCATAAACATGTCATTCCTCTATCTGCTGGATCTGACCAACCGGGGTGATTACCTGCACAGAATGCTCACACCTTTCCAGCACTGGTTGGAACGTTATGGTGTTGATCCTGACCGAACCGGCCAATACGACTACCACAATGTAATTGAACAGGTCTCTGAAGTGGGCGGTCTGGCCATGCCATTAGGCAAGGCCGCTGCTTCAGTCATTCTGTTAAAAACCGGTTCCATATTGTTTGCCAGACAGTACAACGCCAATCCGCAGATGTATCGCAGCATTTCCCGTCTGGTACCTGAAATAGTGAAATCCATGGGTTCCCGACAAGGGGTACAGGTGCCGCTTCTGCACAGGGTGACACCACAAAAAGTGAAAACTCTGGCCTCGACCACGGCCGCTCTGGTGCTGGGTCCGGTAGCCACTGTCGGAGCATACGCCCATGGACTTATATCCGGATTCACCTATGCCCAAACCTTCGGATTCGCTCTGGCGTCGAGTCTCACTTTCGACTTCTTTATGAACGACAACAAGATGCTCACTCAGTGGCTCGGTGGCCCCCTGGGACGAAGTCTTGACAAATTTAACCGCTGGCGAGGCATGGGTGAATCGGACGATGACTATGTAAAACGCACAGCTATTGCCGCGCCTCAATATTTCAGTGAAACCGATGACGAGTATGCCTACCGTGTTAAAGCCAACAACACAATGTATGGCTGGACACGACATGAAAATTATCTGCAGTTCCGTGAACGCCGGGATCGCACCATCAAACTGTTTGAGAATGGCTGGGAGAAATACTTCAGGGAAAATGTGCCTAAATGGTCGTTCTCCCACGCAAAAAGTATTCCTTATTCCTACACTCTGGGTACCTTCTACGAATGGGGTGACAAAAAGATGAGAAATTTTTCACGGTAATCAAATTACTCTGCTCTGAGGTAACAGAATGACGAATACTCGCCCCCATGCATTAAGCTTTGCTGTGGCCGTTGCAGTTAGCTCTTCCATCATAAGTACACAGGCACTGGCTGATTCAAGGTTGCAGATAAAATCTGTCGATATTTCGGACAATGGACAGGTGGAGTTTACCCAGAGTGTGGTCATAGTTCAGCCAACTTTAGGTGATGATCAGCAGCCAATACCCAAATCCTATACAACCACCTACCCTGATCAGGCTCAAGCCAGAGCGGGCTACGAGGTTCCTTCCGAAGGCTTCACAGACGTTCTTTCTGGCATCGAAGGGGGGGTTTCCAGTGTTGATCAGTTTGAAACAGACGACAATGACGTTGCTCAGAAATACACCAAAGTCCTCAAGGTGGGTGATGAGGGAGTCTTCAGGTTCACCCACAACCTTGCAGAAGAGAAACTGGTCATTGAAGTCAGAAAAGGTATGACCGACCAGCATTCAATTGCGGCCATTCGTGCTCAATCAGGTGACATCGAATCATTAGAACCATCAACGGAAATCGCCAATCCCACACAGCTGGCGGGAGTGCTGAAAGGTGCCCATGGAAGAGCGGGAAACCTTGGCACAAGCGATCACTATGTCGCCCTGACCACCATTCCAGTTAGAAAAGTTGAAGTGAACGGGCGCACCTTTATGCGTCATATTGTTGCGGGCGATCAGCCCCCTGAACTGGAGCACCTGGGGCAGTCGCTCTTTGTTAATGATGAGGCTCTTTTAGCAGCAGCCACTTCTGCCTACATCCAGGTCCATGTTCTGGGAAAAGATATACAACAGAAAGCGCTCAAAAAACTGCTGTCGTACCATAAACCTGTCGGCTATGTTGTACTCGCTGAGGATGACACACAGCCATATCCTCTGCCTGAGGATTATCCAATGCTGAAAGTGACTGAGGCTCCCGGAGAGGTTATTGTTTTTCGCGGTCAAAAACAGAATTCGGCCGATGTCGCTTTTGTGGAAGGTCTCTATGACATGTGGGTGCAGGAACCTGGCTACAACACCCTCTCTAAAACATCAGCAAAGATTAAAAAAGATAAGGTCAAAAGCTACCAGTACACCATTCGAAGCAGGCAGATGGCACTGCTGGAGGATTTAGCGGCAGAGCGCAATGTCGAACCTGACGAAGATGGAAAAATGATACTTGCTTGCGAAGGCGAACTGAGGGCGCTGTCACATTATGAATATCTCCATCAGGCATTAACCATTGCAACTAAAGATGGAGCAGATGAATTTGAACTCACAACAGGACAGATCGAAGTGGCTTCCTCGGTTGTTACATCAACCTGGATGCATGATCAACTGGAAAAACACTTTAGCTTCAAACCTGCAATCAGAAACCTTCTGACGGATCAATTCTTTATCGAGAGTATGCGGGAAGTGATACCGGATGGCAGTGATATCATCCTGGCGCAGGCCGATACTAACGAGGACAGGGAAGAGTTTGCTGCCAAAGTCACGAGCGACACGCCCGAACAGCTGATTGAGATGAACACCAGGCAAAAAGAGCAGCTGACAAAAGAAAGCGAACTCATCCAGCCCGGAAACCAGTTAAAGCTTACAACGGAGAAAAACAGTAACAGTGAAAAGGAAACAGTAAGAGTGCTTAAACTCAGGCAGCAAACTGTAGGTAAACTTACACAGTTTCAGCAAGAGCTGGAACGACAGAACGCACTGATACAAAAACTTCAGCTGCAAGTCAGTCGAATTCCAGCGCTGGAAAAAAAAACCAGTAGTGCCAAAACCCATGCCTTGATAGCTCAGTACGCCACAATGGCAGCACGGCTTGGTATTAATGGCTGGGATGATAGCCTTTCAATAGAAGAACAATCCAGACGCATTATTGAGAGAACTGATGAAATCTTAAGAGTATACGCCTCAGCAGGGCAGTCTCATGAAGGAGCGTTAAAAGCAAATCCGGCGACCATTGGCGGCAAGTGCATTATTGCTTCGGTCAATAAAAAAAATCTGGCTACCCTTCATTCCATTCAAAGACAGCTACGACAAAATGCTAAACTGCCCAACGCTCAAGCTTTGGAAAAACTGACTGCCTTTGAAGGTCAGCTCGGCCTGGTGACGAATAACCGATGTAGCCCTACAGACCGTCGCCGGGCCATTCAACTGCACCTTATGCATCAGGCCATTGAGATTTTTCAAACACATATTCAGAATCCACAAAAGCATGAAGAACCGAAAAAATGGTTACAGAAACTTCTGCAGGAAATCGAACAAATTCCAAAGCTGAAACAACAAGCTCGTGATGCCAGAGCAAGTGCCTTAAAAGTTCGCAACGCTCAAATGGCAATAGATCTCGGTATTGATCACTGGGATGATAAACTGCCACCTGAAGAACAAGCCAGCATCATTAGACAAAAAACTCTTGAAATCAGGCAATTGGCTGCCGTAACAGAACAGCCTGATAGAGAAGCTGTGCAAGCAAAAACGTCAGCCATTGGAAGCAAGAGGCGTTTTGTCTGGGACAATAAAGAGGATCTGACTGCCCTTCGGTTCATTCGCCCGTCAAAGCAACAGCGGCTGCAAGATAACGAAGAACTAACTGATGGGGAAATCCGGGAAAGACTGGCCTTCTATGAAGGTAAGCTCGATCTGGTTCCAGAAAACGAAGATGACCTTGAGGCCCGCAACCTGGGGCTTCAGCAGCGCATCAAGCAGCTGTCACTGGAGATCCATCAACAAAATGTTGAGAATCAGCAAAAGATCGTAAAACGGAGCACCTGGTTACGCTTTCTCGAGGAAGAAGTCGACCGAATTCCAGTGCTGAGAAAAAAAGCTCGTGAAGCAACAGCTGCAGCTATACAGGATTACAACAGTCAAATTGCAGCAAAGCTTGGTATTGATAACTGGGATGGTACCCAAACCCCCGAAGAACAAGCCAAAATCATCAGCCAGAAAATTAATGAAATCAAGCAACCTGCTGCAGCCACATCAGCTACCGCAACATTGATTGCCCCAACATCGGTTACCGCAACACCGATTGCCCCAACATCGGTTGCCCCAACATCGGTTGCCCCAACACCGATTGCCGCAACATCGGTTGTCGCAACCTTAATTGCCCCAACACCGGTTACCGCAACACCGGTTGCTGCAACACCAGCTACCGCAACAGAACAGCCTTGGGAAGAAGCTGAAAATGAACTGGAGACTGCTCATCAAAAACTGAATGCTCTGGTACTAGAGGGCGGTGATGATGCCAGTGGCGACAAGATCCAGCAACCAATTCAGGAACAGGTCCGTCGGGAAGCTGAGATTGAAGTCAGGAAGGCAGACCTTGAGAGAATGCAGGATACCCTGAAGGCCGCCGGAAAAGCCCTCGAAAATAATGGCGGTCCCTTCCAGGACACACCGGGGCATTTAGAAGTACTGACCGATATGCACGACTTCGTCCACCTGCACGCTCTCAAGAAACAGGCTCTGGAAGCCGCAATGATTCTGTCAGCGTCTGCAGCGATAAAGATAACAGCTCTGCTGCGTGAAGGTCTGATCAGCAAGGTTGAACTTGAAAACTACATAAAGGCCGTCAGAGGTGTTGATGGTTATCAGACAGTGGCTGAGTTTGAACACTTCCTTGGTTATAAACAGGGTATCAAGGTGCCCGGGTTCAGCAAGGTTATCCAGATGCTGTCCGATGAGGATGCTGAGCAATTCATGGGGATTGCCATTACTCCTGTGACCGTGACCGCAACTGGCCCGGCGGGCATGAAAGAGTCTGTTGTCGGCATGAAAGAGTATGCCGCAGCTGTCATCGCCAACTACGTTCTGGATGATATTGCCTTTGAAAATGGCCGCAGAACGGCAGCATTTCTGGCCAATGCTCAGGAGACCCTGACACCTTATGCCAATGCTGTCGGCCTGTCTGAGCCAGAACTGATCCAGACTATCCATGACACATTGAAGCAGGCTCACGCTGCAGCGGTTGAGCAGGAGCTAAATAACTACTGGGTCAAACCTTCAGCCTTTCTGGTTCAGGCTGTTACCTGGTACTACTCCAGCTACAAACCACTGCTGATGAACACTAACGCCTGGAATGCTGCCAGACTGTCCCTGTCAAACATGGCGTTCCTCTATCTTCTGGATCTGACCAACAGGGGTGATTACCTCCACAGAATGCTTACACCTTTCCAACACTGGTTGGAACATTATGGTGTTGATCTTGAGCGAACCGGCCAATACGCCTACCACAACGGAATTGAACAAGTCTCTGAAGTGGGCGGTCTGGCCATGCCATTGGGCAAGGCCGCTGCTTCAGTCATTCTGCTAAAAACCGGCTCCGTGTTGTTTGCCAGACAGTACAACGCTAATCCCCACAGGTATCGCAGCATTTCCCGTCTGGTGCCTGAAATAGTGAAATCCATGGGTTCCGGACAAGGGGTTCAAGTGCCACTTCTGCACAGGGTGACACCACAAAAAGTGAAAGCGCTGGCCTCGACCACAGCCGCTCTGGTGCTGGGTCCGGTAGCCACTGTCGGAGCATACGCCCATGGACTTATATCCGGATTCACTTATGCGCAAGCCTTCGGATTCGCTCTGGCGTCGAGTCTCACTTACGACTTCTTTATGAACGACAACAAGATGCTCACTCAGTGGCTGGGTGGCCCCCTGGGCCGAAGTCTTGATAAATTTAACCGCTGGCGAGGCATGGGTGAATCGGACGATGAATATGTGAAACACACAGCTATTGCCGCGCCTCAATATTTCAGTGAAACCGATGAAGAGTACGCCTACCGTGTTAAAGCCAACAGCACAATGTATGGCTGGACACGACATGAAAATTATCTGCAATTCCGTGAACGCCGGGATCGCACCATGAGACTGTTTGAGAATGGCTGGGAGCAATACTTCAGGGAAAATGTACCTAAATGGTCGTTCTCCCACGCAAAAAGTATTCCTTATTCCTACACTCTGAGTACCTTCTACGAATGGGGTGACAAAAAGGCTACCCGCGACGAACTCTGAATATCAGACCCTTTTGACGACCCATTCAGGCGTCAAAAAGAATCCAGCATAAATCAGCCATGAGCGACAGAAACAATTTTTTGCGCCCTCAGGGATGAGAAATTTTTTACGGTAATCAAATTACTCTGCTCTGAGGTAACAGAATGACGAATGCTCGCCCCCATGCATTAAGCTTTGCCGTGGCCGTTGCAATCAGTTCTTCCATTGTCAGTACACAGGCGCTGGCTGTTTCAAGGTTGCAGATAAAATCTGTCGATATTACGGGCAATGGACAGGTGGAATTTACCCAGAGTGAGGTCATAGTTCAGCCAACTTTAGGTGCTGATCAGCAGCCAATACCCAAATCCTATACAACCACCTACCCTGATCAGGCTCAGGTCAGAGCGAGCTACGACGTTCCTTCCGAAGGCTTCACAGACGTTCTTTCTGGCATTGAAGGCGGCGTTTCCAGTGTTGATCAGTTTGAAACCGACGAGAATGACGTTGCTCAGAAATACACCAAAGTCCTCAAGGTGGGTGATGAGGGAGTCTTCAAGTTCACCCATAACCTTGCAGAAAAGAAACTGGTCATTGAAGTCAGAAAAGGAATGACCGACCGGAATTCAATTGAGGCTGCCCGTGCTCAATCAGATGACATCGAATTATTAGAACCATTAACGAAACTCGCCAGTCCCACTCAGCTGGCGGGAGTGCTGAAAGGTGCGCATGGAAGAGCGGGAAACCTTGGCGCAAGAGATCAATACGTTGCCCTTGCCATCATTCCAGTAAAAAAAGTTGAAGTGAACGGGCGCACCTTTATGCGTCATGTTGTTGCGGGTGATCAGCCCCCTGAACTGCAGCGTCTTGGACAGTCGCTCTTTGTTAATGATGAGGCTCTTTTAGCAGTAGCCACCTCTGCCTACATCCAAGTCCATGTTCGGGGGGCAAAGCTACAACATAAAGCGCTCAAAAGACTGTTGTCGAACCAAAAACCCGTCGGCTATGTTGTACTCGTCGAGGACGGCAAACAAGCATATCCTGCACCTGCTCGTTATCCGTTACTGGAAGTGGATCAGGCTTCGGGGGAGATTATTGTTTTCCGTGGCCAGAAGCCGAATCCAGCCGATATTGCTTTTCTGGATAGTCAAATTTTCCGCTGGGAACACTATCGATTTAGACAATACAAGGCAACGGTTAAAGTTAAAAAAGATAAAATCAGAAGCTACCAGCACATCATCAGGAGCAGGCAAATAGCGCTGCTGGAAGAGCTTGCTGCTGAACTGGCGGTACAGCAAGATGCCAAATTTAATGAAGATACATTGTCAACGCTTAGCTACTACGAATCTTTACAGCAGGCATTAACCAGTGCCACTTCGGATAGAGCCGATGAATTTGAGTTAACATCAAGACGGATAAGAATCGCGACATCGATCATCAAACCAATCTGGATGCAGTTTCAACTCATAAAAAACTTCAGCTTCAAACCTGCACTTCAAAATCTTCTGATTAATCATAACTTTGTTCAGAGTATTCAGAACTTTATATCCCTTGCCAACACAGTGACGAAGAACTTTGCTGATCTTTATGACAGAGACTATCCCCCTACAGTCCCGGAAGACATTAACGGACAGATGCTTGAGATGGTAAGCACGATAAAAAAACTGCAGTCAAGAGAGGCCGAACTCGCCGGGGCAGTCAAGACATTAGATCGCAGCATAACGGCAATGGCCATTGCCAGTGAT
Source organism: Endozoicomonas sp. ALD068 (assembly GCF_049310145.1). Taxonomy (NCBI): domain Bacteria; kingdom Pseudomonadati; phylum Pseudomonadota; class Gammaproteobacteria; order Oceanospirillales; family Endozoicomonadaceae; genus Endozoicomonas; species Endozoicomonas sp. ALD068. The sequence continues at coordinate 438,757 of NZ_JBLYNU010000004.1, read as the reverse complement.
GAGGCAAAACTGACCATAGAACGACTCAAACAGAAACTTCAGGGTGAGCTTCAAGAGCTTCGTCAAGTGCTCATGGTGATGAAAAACATGGCTGATGAACCTCAGCAGGATAACAAACGAATCCCGGAGCTGGAAAAACAGGTCAGTGATGACAGGGCAGACGCCAGAAAAACTCACAGCGCTCAACTGGCAGCAGGGCTCAGTATTGATGACCGGGATGCTACTCCGCCGCCAGAAAAACGCGCCAGGCTTACCAGTCAGAAAATTGATGAAACCAGGCAATCGGTTACTGCGTCATCAATTACCCCAACACAGGCCAGCGCAACGCCGGTTGCCACAACATCGGTTGCCGCAACATCGGCCGCAACCAATTCCCAGCCTGCTCTAAGTCTGTGCATCTCAATACAAACCGGTGAGGATCTCTCGCAGAAACTGGCTTCCGTTGAAAGCCAGCTTGGTTTGGTCCCGGTCGACTTAGCAGACCTGGAAGCCCGTCAACAGGCCATTGAACAACACATTGAGCAGCTGAATGCTCAGACCCGCACAGAGGCTGACAAAGCTGCTGCAATGAAGGCCAGCTATAAAACCATTGCCGTGCATTGTGACATTGATGATTTTGATAGCAAGGATGCCGACGAGTCTCAGCCTGTTTTGAATCTGGACAGGACAATGCTACCCAATGGCGAACTCTCACAGGAACTGGCTGACATTGAAAGTCGCTATGGTTTGGTCCCGGTCGACGAAGCAGACCTGGAAGCCCGTCAACAGACCATTGAGCGACTCTTTGAGCAGCTGAATGCTCAGGCCCGCACAGAGGCTGACAAAGCTGCTGCAATGAAGGCCGGCTATACTACCATTGCCGCACATTTTGACATTGATGATTTTGATAGCAATGCAGATATTGACGTTCAACAAGTACATCTGGTTGAAAAACTGAAGGCAATGAAGGCTGAAGCACAATCCCTGCGTCAACAACTCTATACTACGAGCAAGCAACTCACTGAGGAGCTTCTTTACACCGCTGGCAGAACAGCTGCTCTGGCTGAGGTTCTCGGTGCTGATCAGAATGACAACACCTTACTATTAGACCGCGCCGCTGCGGAGACAGCAGTCCTTAACAAACTTTTCAAGCTTAAATTTTTGGACACACAGCTGGATTACATCAGGACAGGCCACTCCAAAGTGATGCCTGAAGTCCTTGAGACATTGAGTAACCTGGAAAAAGCCCTTCAGATAAGAGCCCCTGATGACAACAATGACGTGTATCTTCGTCGCCAGGCCATTTCTGAAAACATGCAGAGGCTTGTCAGAAAAGCCATACAACAGTCAGAGGAAAAGGCGCTGGAGATCCTGAAAACCTCAGAAGAAATACTCAACATCAAAGTCAATGAAAAGGATGACGAAACAACAAGATTTAACAGGATTCGGAGAATGCTTTACGGCGATGATCTTACAGATCAGACGCTGGATAAGATGGATAACACCCTCTGGGCAGATGAAAACACAGCTCTGGACGGGAGGGCTCTTAAACTCGAGAAGCTTCTCGCGCATCTTCACTATAAAGTCGGAGTCCATGACCCTGATCAGCGAACCAGAGAACAACGGACTGATCCACTGAGACAAGTAGAAGAATTACTTAAGGTCAACCTCATTGAACGGGATGACAGAGCACTAAGACTTGCCAGGGTTATTAATATATTTGACAGCGATTTTGTCAGAGAACAGCTACTGGATCGGATAGACCAGACTTTCTGGAAAGAAGACTGCAAAGCTATCGACGAGAGAGGCCTCAGACTCAAAAAGCTTGATGCGAGTTTTACTTATAAAGTCGCAGATCCGTACCATATTAAGCTGTTCAGAGAACTGCAGAAACGTTGGCTTGCAGCCATAGAGCGGCAGCTGAACATCCCCCCTCTTGATTTCGTTACCGCTGTAAGAAAAGTCAAGGTTTTCACAGCCAAACTGGCCCGTGACCTGGTGATGAACCTTGACAGGGATGCCAGTCTGTCTGACCAGAAGGAGGCCCTGATAGCCAGAATTCAGGCATTTCGGGATGAAGTCAACCAAGTCTATGAAAATGAAGCAGTCAGGAGAGCCCGGAACAATGAAATGGCCCGCCAACTCAATATTGAAGACTATAACGATGACGCCAGTATAAACGACCAAAATAGTCTAATTAAAGCAAAACTCCTACAGCTGGACGAAGAAGTTATCAACAGGGTTCAGCCAGACGTTAATATGCGCCTCCAGATCATTGAGAACGAGCTTGACAGGCATTTGGCTCTCCTGGGACCTAAGCCCCGATACGTTCTTGATCGTGAGGCAGCCACAGCCAGACGAGTATTGGAAGAAGCTGAAAGTGAGCTGGAGACTGCTCATGTAACCGTGACCGCAACTGGCCCGGCGGGCATGAAAGAGTCCGTTGACGGCATGAAAGAGTACGCCGCTGCGGTCATCGCCAACTACGTTCTGGATGATATTGCCTTTGAAAATGGTCGCAGAACAGCAGCGTTTCTGGCCAATGTTCAGGAGACCCTGACACCTTATGCCAATGCTGCCGGGCTGTCTGAATCAGAACTGATCCAGGCTATCCATGATACCTTGATGCAGGCTCATGCCACAGCGGTTGAGCAGGAGCTAACTAACTACTGGATCAAGCCTTCAGCCTTTCTGGTGCAGGCTGTCACCTGGTACTACGCCAGCTACAAACCGCTACTGATAACCCATACCGCCCGGCAGGCTGCCGAGCAGTCTGCCATAAACATGTCATTCCTCTATCTGCTGGATCTGACCAACCGGGGTGATTACCTGCACAGAATGCTCACACCTTTCCAGCACTGGTTGGAACGTTATGGTGTTGATCCTGACCGAACCGGCCAATACGCCTTCCACAATGGAATTGAACAGGTCTCTGAAGTGGGCGGTCTGGCCATGCCATTGGGCAAGGCCGCTGCTTCAGTCATTCTGTTAAAAACCGGTTCCATATTGTTTGCCAGACAGTACAACGCCAATCCGCAGATGTATCGCAGCATTTCCCGTCTGGTACCTGAAATAGTGAAATCCATGGGTTCCCGACAAGGGGTACAGGTGCCGCTTCTGCACAGGGTGACACCACAAAAAGTGAAAACTCTGGCCTCGACCACGGCCGCTCTGGTGCTGGGTCCGGTAGCCACTGTCGGAGCATACGCTCATGGACTTATATCCGGATTCACCTATGCCCAAACCTTCGGATTCGCTCTGGCATCAAGTCTCACTTTCGACTTCTTTATGAACGACAACAAGCTGCTCACTCAATGGCTGGGTGGCCCCCTGGGCCGAAGTCTTGACAAAATGAATCGCTGGATAGGCTTGGGTGAAACGCAAGATGAATATGTGCAACGTACCGCTATTGCCTCGCCTCAACGCTTCAATGAAACTGACGAAGCCTATACAAACCGTGTTAAAGCCAGCAACAGGATGCACGGCTGGACTCGACACGAAAATTATCTGCAGTTCCGCGAACGACGTGATCGCACCGTGAAACTGTTTGAGAATGGCTGGGAGACATACTTCAGAGAGAATATACCCAAATGGTCATTCTCCCACGCACAAAGTATTCCATACTTCTACACCCTTGGAGTCTTCTACAAATAGCAAAAGGTCGATGATCAGAAAGTTGGCGGTCATGGTAAGAGAAATGCCCCTTAATCAAGCTTTCTAATCAGTTCTGAGGTAGTAAAATGACGAGCGCCCGCCTCAACGCGTTAAGACTTGCAGTGGCCATTGCAATCAGCTCTTCCGTCATCAATACACAGGCAATGGCTGGTCGCAGGCTGCAAATAAAGTCTGTCTATTTTCAGGAACATCTGGAGTTTACCCGGATTGAGGTCATGGTCAGGCCAACTTTAGGGGAAGACCGGCAGCCAATGCCCAAATCCTTTACGACCACCTACAATTACCCTCATCAGACCGGTGAGAGGGTCTTTCTCTCTAGTTCTATAAGCTTTACAGACAGTCTTTCCTTTGACAGTGGCATTTCCATTGTTGATGTGTTTGAAACAGGCGAAAACGGCGTTGCCCGCAAATACACCAAAACCCTGAAAGTGGGTGATGAGGGAGTCTTCAGGTTCACACATGACCTTGCAGAAAAGGAACTGGTCATTGAAGTCAGAGGCGGAATCACTGATAGGGGTTCAGTTGAGGTGATTCGCAGTCAATCAGATGGCGCACTGGAACCGCTAACGAAAATCGCCAGCCCTTCAAGAATGGCCACCTTGCTGAACCTTGTCGAGCTTATGGCAGGAAACCTCGGTAGAAGTGATCATTATGTTCCCCTTGCCACCATTGAAGTAGAAAAAGTTGCAGTGAATGGGCGCACCTTTATGCAACTTCTTGCTGCGGGCGATCAGCCCCCTGAACTGCAACGTCTGGGACAATCACTCTTTGTCAATGATGATGTTCTACTGGCAGCAGCGGCCTCTGCCTATATCCAGGTTTATATCCTGGGAGAGGATTTACAACAGCAAGCTCTTAATGAACTTCTGGCACATAGTAAACCCGTCGGATATGTTGTACACGTCGAAGATCACACACAAGCTTATCCTGTGCCTGCAGGTTATCCGAAGCTGGAGGTCTCAGAAACTCCGGGAGAGGTAATTGTTTTCCATGGTCAGATGCATGGTCCCGATGATATTGCTTTTGTAGAAAGCCTGTATAACCTCTGGGAAAAAGCTGAGGGTAATAACCCCGCCCAGGCAGTTGCAACATGGGTTAAACAATATGATGTCAGTGCCTACCAGTCCGTCATTCGAAGCAGGCAGATGACATTGCTGGAGGGGCTTGCTGCGCGGCACCATGCGGGTGTTAACGAAGATCAACCAGCGACGCTTATAAACGAAGATATGCAGGCACTGCGTGCGCTTGCAAATTATGAATATCTCCACCAGGCACTGACCAGTGCTATTCCAGATGGAACATATGGAGCAGCTGAATTTGAACTCACACCGGAACACATCAGAGTCGCTTCGTCAGCCATCACGCCAACCTGGATACAGATTCAACTGGCAAAAGAGTTCAGTTTCAAACCGGTATTCAGAGACCTTCTGACTAACCAGTACTTTCTTCAGAATATTCTGAACATTAAACCCGTTGCCGTCGATTCAGAAACCGATATTTTGCACGACAACAAACAGTTTGCTACCAAAGTCACGGCCGACATGATCAGGCAGCTGATTGAGAGGGAAAGCAAGCTGGAAAAGCAGCTGTCAACAACAAAAAGTAAACTCACCCGGGTTACATACCAGTTAGGGCTCATATTCAAGAAAGCCACTCCCGGTGAAAAGAAAAAACTCAGAGCACTTCAACTCAGGCAACAGGCTGAGGATGACTATCTACAGCTTCAGAGACTGAGTATCACCGAAGATCGACCCGGACTGGCTCCCGATGAAACAGGTGAATCGGAAGCTCAAGGGACCATTCAGCAACAGAGCACCAGCACAAAAGCAGAAAAAGTTCTGGCCGATATGGACTCCTTCACACAGCAGCACCCTCTCAGGCAACAGGCTCTCAATGCTGCGCTGGGTTTGGCAGAATCAGCAATCAACAGTGCTAAAACAATACCCTGCCTCACGACTTTCGATTTTAACGATGAATTTGCACCGATTCACTTGCAGGCGCTGGTCGGGGATGATCTGACGTTTAATGAGGCCAGTCGTATTGTGGAAGTTCATGGCATGGCTAAAAGAGCCATTCACTTCGTCGAGCATGAACCAGAGGACCTGAAAGACTTCTCGAAATACTTCGCTACCCACTCTGTCAGTGGTAGCAAGATCATTGCTTTGCTGCGTGAAGGTCTGATCAGCAAGATAGAACTTGAGAACTACATGAAGGCTGTCAGAGGTGTTGATGGTTATCAGACAGTGGATGAATTTGAACACTTCCTTGGCAACAAACACGGCATTAACCTGCCTCGTTTCAAAGCCGTTGTACAGATACTGTCCGATGAGGGGGTCGATGAATTCATACAGAGTGCCTTTACTCCTGTGATCTCAACTGTCAGTGACCCGGCAGGTATGAAAGAATCTGTTGACGGCATGAAAGAGTTCGCAGCCGCAGTCATCGCCAACTATATTCTTGACGATATTGCCTTTGAAAATGGCCGCAGGACGGCAGCCTTTCTGACCAATGTTCAGGATACCCTGACGCCTTACGCCAATGCTGCCGACCTGTCTGAATCAGACCTGATCAAGGCTATTCATGACACCTTGATGCAGGCTCATGCCACTGCGGTTGAGCAGGGGCTAAATAACTACTGGATCAAACCTTCAGCCTCTCTGGTACAGGCTGTCACCTGGTACTTCTCCAGCTACAAACCCCTGCTGGCGACCCGCGCCACCTGGCAGGCTGCCGGGCTATCCCTCTCGAACATGTCATTCCTCTATCTTCTGGACCTGACCAACAGGGGTGATTACCTGCACCGGGTGCTCATACCTTTCCAGCACTGGTTGAAAGGCTTCGGTGTTGATCCTGACCGAACCGGCCAATATGTCTATCACAGTGGAATTGAACAAATCTCTGAAGCAGGCGGGCTGGCCATGCCATTGGGCAAGGCCGCTTCCTCAGTCATTCTGCTGAGAACCGGCTCCATGTTATTTGCCAGACAGCACAACGCCAACCCCCAAATGTATCGCAACATTTTCCGTCTGCTGCCTGAAATGGTGAAATCCATGAGCTCCGGACAAGGGGTTCAGGTACCACTGCTGCAGAGGGTGACGCCACAAAAAGTGAAAAGCCTGGCCTCTGCAACCACCGGTCTGGTGCTGGGTCCGGTAGCCACTGTCGGAGCATGCGTCTATAGTCTTGTATCAGGGCTCACCTATGCTCAAACCTTCGGATTCGCTCTGGCGTCGAGTCTCGCGTTCGACTTCTTTATGAACGACAACAAGCTGCTCACTCAATGGCTGGGTGGTCCTCTGGGCCGCACTCTTGACAAGATGAATCGCTGGATAGGCTTGGGGGAAACGCAGGATGAATATGAGCAACGTAACGCTATTGCCTCGCCTCAACGCCTCAATGAAACCGATGAAGCCTATACAAACCGGGCTAAAGCCAGCAACAGCATGTATGGCTGGACTCGACACGAAAATTATCTACAGTTCCGCGAACGCCGTGATCGCACCATGAAACTGTTTGAGAATGGCTGGGAGAAATACTTCAGGGAAAATATACCTGAATGGTCATTCTCCCATGCAGAAAGCTTTCCTTACTCCTACACTTTGGGAGCTTTCTTCGAATGGCGACATGGCAATAACAAGAAAGCTTCTGTTCATGATAAGAGACAGAACCCCGCTGAATGCGTCATGCAACCAGCAACCAGTTACACCACTGAACGATGAAATACAGGTGATGGCTGCAGGTGTGAGCGTTTCCTCCTCCAGTCCACAGAGGTTTCTCTGCTGAAAGAGCCTGAAGCTACTCACACAAGCAAACACACAAGCAAATGACAGCCATGAGCGAATGTCAGCCATGAGCGATCACAAGTTGCTTCCTCGCCTGGTGTGGTCATCACTTTTCGCGGTAATAAAAAGTACTCAGCTCTGAGGTAGTAGAATGACAAATGCTCGCCCCAAAGTATTGAGCCTTGCTGTGGCCTTTGCAATCAGCTCTTCCATCATTGCCACAGAGGCACTGGCCGGTCGCAGGCTGCAGATAAAACCTGTCGACATTCAAGACAATGAACATGCGGAGTTTATCCAGAGTGAGGTGGAGGTTCGGCCAACTTTAGGTCTTGACCAGCAGCCAATACCCAAATCCTTTACAACCACCTACACTCCTCAGGTTGAGTTCAGGGAGGGCCATATTTGTCCTTCAAAAAGCTCATTTGTCGGCCTTTGTTTTTATTTCGATAGAGGCGTTTCCATTGTCGATCAGTTTGAGACAGGCGAGAATGACGTTGCTCAGAAATACACCAAAGTCCTGAAGTTGGGCGATGAGGGAGTCTTCAGGTTTACCCATAGCCTTGACGCAGAGGAACTGTTGATTGAAGTCAGGGCAGGAATGACCGATGAGGATTCAGTTAACTCTGTTCGTGCTGGATTATCTGGCGGCCAACCATTAGAACCGTCAACGAAACTAGCCAGCACCGAAGAACTGTATTCAATGCTGTTGTGTGCCGATGACAGGGCAGGAAGCCTGGGTTCAGGCGATCACTATGTCGCCCTTGCCACCATTAAAGTAAAACAGGTTGCAGTGAATGGGCGTACATTCATGCGCCTTATCTCAGGGGGTGCTCAGCCTCCCGGGCTAAAGCGCCTGGGCCAATCGCTCTTTGTTAATGATGGGGCTCTGCTGACGGCTGCCACTTCTGCCTATATTCAGGTTCACGTCCTGGGAGGAGATATACAACAGAGGGCTCTCAATGAACTGTTGGAACACAACAAACCCGTTGGCTATGTTGTACACGCCGATGATGACACGCTGGTTTATCCTGTGCCTTCGGGTTATCCAAAACTTGAAGTGACTCAGACTGCTGAGGATATCATTATTTTCCGTGGCCATAATCCGAATCCAGCCGATGTCGCTTTTGTAGAAAACCTTCTTAACCTCAAAGAAGCTGAGGCTCACAACTCCGCTAATCCAGTATCAGTTCTTGTTTTAAAATCTAATGTCAAAAGGTACCTGCGGTTCATTCGAAGCAGGCAGCTGGCGCTGCTGGAGGAGTTTGTTGCGCGGCACAATACTGGAGTGAACGAAGATCAAACGACGCTTGCACACGAAGATAAAGAGACGGCGCTTGCACTGGCAAAATATGAATCTCTGCAGCAGGCGCTGAGCATTGCTGACCAAGATGAAACATTTCGGTTTGCGTTCACAGCAGACCACATCAGAGCTGCTTCGTCACTCATCACGCCAATCTGGATGCAGGCCCAACTCTTAAAACGCTTCAGCTTCAACCCTGTACTCAGAGACCTTCTGACTAGCCAGCATGCTGTTGAGAATATTCTTAATCATATATCCACTGTCGTTAAATTAGAGACCGACGACTTACACGACGACAAACAGTTTTATGTCAAATTCAGGAAAAACCTGGCCAGACAGCTGGCTGAACGGGACAGCGACCTGCAAGAGCTTCTTCAGAAAGAGGCAGTCGAACTCTTGCAGCTTGAATACAGGTTGCAGCGGGCACCGGAAATAGCCGATACCGGCGATGAGATAAAACTGGAAGTGCAACAACTCCTTCAGATCATTAAGGGTAAAGTTGCAAAGCTTCTTGTGCAGCTGGAAGATCAGCAAAGCCTGCAAAATACAATTATTCAGAAAATCGGGCGAATTCCTGAGCTGGAACAGGAAGTTCTTTTTGCCAGAAGTCTTTACAACGCTGAACTGGCAGTAGCACTTGGCAAGGATGACTGGAGTGATACCCGGTCACTGGATGAGCATGCCAGACGCCTCCTGGAGAAAATTAATGGTATGCACAGAGCGGCTGCCTCAGCAGGACAGCCTCAGGAAGAACCTGAAAAGACGACACTGAATACTCAAGCCACTAAAGAAGCAACTTTCGTCAAACTCAGACAAGATGCTCTGGCTGAGGTTCCTGATCCTGAACTGAATGAAGACAGTAAATTACAAGACCGTCAGGCACTGAATGTACTGGAATCCGTAGAAAAACTACTCAAGATCAAAGTCAATGAAGGAGATGACATGACAGCAAGGCTTGAGAGGGTTCGAACCAGGCTTGTCAGGCAAATGGCTCGTCCGGGATCTCAACCAGGATACGTTCCTGATTCAGAGGTAGTCAAAGGCGACATAGAAGAAGCTGAAAGTGCGCTGGAGGAACTTCATCGCAAACTGGATGCTGTTCATGGTAAACAAGTGCTATTTGCACATTCTACTGACGTCCGCCCTGACACGGTCAGAGATACCACTGCTCTCAATCAGGCAATGAAACAAATTCAGACCGGGTTGGGTCTGACTCAGGATGATAATCAAACCCCTGAAGACCTGATAGACGGCATTAAACGTTTTCTGAAAAGAAACAGGGACGAGACAGATAGACGAGTTGAAACCTTTAAGAAACTGGGTGCTGCCATCAAAGATCTCAGACCCCCTTTTGAGAGTGACCCTGATAACATGTCAGAAGAGGATTACATGAATGCTGTCAGAAACTATGTAGCCGCTTATGGTCGGGATGAAGTCGATTTCGCAATAGGCGAACTGCCTGAAACCAGAAGAAAGTACACTCAGGTTACGAAATACCTGCATGAGCACGAATTTAGAGAAATGGAATTGGCTCATGCACAATTTCGAGAAAAACAAGCACAAGAGGCTCTGAATAGAAAAAATCAGGACATTAACCATTCCAAAGACATTGATCCACAAACTAAAACCTCACTTGAGGACGAGAGAGCTGAGCTGGATTTAGTCCTGGAACAGAAAAAAACGCTGAAGTCAGAAGCACAAAAAGCTCTGGAGGATCATAAAGCGAGTCTTAAAGCCATTGAAGAAACTGTGGGCGTTAAACCAGATTCTACTGCTAACTATGATGACCGGGTTAATGCCCTGAGAAACAAAAAACTGGAACTGGGTGGGAATGATGGCAATGGCGGCAGGATTCAGCAACTGATTCAGGAACAGGACCGTCTGGAAAGTGAGATTGAAGCCAGAGAAGCAGATATTGAGAGAATGAAGGAAGTGCTGAGAGCGGCAGGCAAAGCCGTCAAAAATGACGGCGGTCCCTTCCGGTATACCCCGGGACAGGTAAAAGTTCTGGCCGAGATGCACGACTTCATAAAGCAGCACTCTCTCAAGAAACAAGCTCTGGAAGCCGCAACAGGTCTGGCAGCCTCTGCGGTAAACAGTGGTAAGGTCATACCCTTTCTTACCACTTTCGATTTTGACGATGAGTTTGCCCCCATTCGCTTGCAGGCGCTGGTCGGAAAAGACCTGACGTTTAATCAGGCCAGTCGGATTGTGGGAGTTTTCAAAAGCCTGAAAAGAAGCTTCCCGCTCTCCCCCTCTGAGCCAGATATCATGGAACAAGTCGAGAGTCTGGCGCACAGGGTCAGGAGTGAGATAGGAAGTGGGGCTCAACAATACGACGAGGTCATTAACGGCATGGGCGAAACAGCCATTCACTTCGTCGAACATGAATCAGGAGACCTGACAGACTTCTCGGAATACTTCGCTACTCATTCTGCCAGTGGTAACAAAATTATAGCTCTGCTGCGTGAAGGACTGATCAGCAAGATTGAGCTTGAAAACTACATGAAAGCTGCCAAAGATGTCGGTGGTTATCTGACAGCGGCTGAATTTGAACACTTCCTGGGCAACAAACATGGCATCAATGTGCTCCGCTTCAAAGCCGTTGTCCAGATGCTGTCCGATGCAGGAGTTGATGAGTTCATACAGAGTGCCTTTACTCCTGTGGCCGTTACTGCTACTGAACCGGCAGGAATGAAAGAGTCGGTTGCCGGTATGAAAGAGTACTCTGCCGCGATCATCGCCAACTATATTCTTGACGATATTGCCTTTGAAAATGGCCGCAGGACGGCAGCCTTTCTGACCAATGTTCAGGATACCCTGACGCCTTATGCCAATGCTGCCGGCCTGTCTGAGTCAGACCTGATCAAGGCTATCAATAGCACCTTGATGCAGGCTCATGCCGCAGCGGTTGAGCACCAGCTGAATGAGTACTGGCTCAAACCATCAGCCTTTCTGGTACAGGCTGTCACCTGGTACTTCTCCAGTTACGCCCCCTTGCTGGCGACCCACACCACCTGGCAGGCTACCGAGCTATCCTTCTTGAACATGTCATTCCTCTATCTTCTGGATCTGACCAACAGGGGTGATTACCTGCACCGGATGCTCACACCTTTCCAGCACTGGTTGGAACGCTTCGGTGTTGATCTTGACCGAACTGACGAATATGCCGACCGCAGTGGAATTGAACAAGTCACTGAAGTGAGCGGACTGGCCATGCCAATGGGTAGAGCCGCTTCCTCAGTCATTTTACTGAGAACCGGCTCCATGTTGTTTGCCAGGCAGTACAACGCCAACCCGCATATGTACCACAGTATTTTTCGTCTGGCACCCGAAATAGTGAAGTCCATGGGTTCCGGACAAGGGCTTCAGGTACCACTGCTGCACCGGACGACACCACAAAAAGTAAAAACCCTGGCCTCGGCCACAGCCGGTCTGGTGCTGGGTCCGGTAGCCACTGTCGGAGCATACGCTCATGGCCTTATATCTGGATTCACTTATGCTCAAACCTTTGGATTTGCTCTGGCGTCGAGTCTCACCTTCGACTTTTTTATGAACGACAACAAGATGCTCACGCAATGGCTGGGTGGACCTCTGGGTCGAAGCCTTGACAGGATTAATCGCTGGCTCGGCCTGGGGGAAAACCGGGATAAATATGTGAAACGTACGGCTATTGCTTCGCCTCAACGCTTTAATGAAACCGATGAAGCCTATGCAAAGCGTGTTAAAGCAGGCAAAAAAATGTATGGCTGGACGCGACACGAAAATTATCTGCAATTCCGTGACCGCCGTGATCGTACCATGAAGTTGTTTGAGAATGGCTGGGAGAAATACTTCAGGGACAATGTGCCTAAATGGTCATTCTCCCACGCAGAAAGTATTCCTTACTCCTACACTCTGGGAAACTTCAATGATTGGCAAAAGAGTGATGATCAGATAAATAACCCTCAAACCAAATCAACCACCATCCCCACAGCCGAGAAAGCAGCGCTGGCTGGTCTTGAGGTTAAGAAGTCCGATCTGGAAGGCAAGAATACCTATGACGAACTTTGATATCAGAAACCAGTGAATGACCCCTTTAGAAAAGGAAAAAGAAAAAAAAAGACACCCATAAATTTGCTTTACCACCCATCTGGTCTACTTTTTCACCCATCACTGATTTTTTACCCAAACAGGTGAGTCCATGGCTCAGGCCCGCAATACACTGATTGACCCCAGCTCAACGCCCTATTACCACTGCATGGCAAGATGTGTTCGTCAGGCTTACCTCTGTGGAGAGAACCACCTGACTGGCAAGAACTACGAGCATCGCCGCCAGTGGGTGGTGGATAAACTCCGGGAACTGGTTTCAGTCTTTGCTATCGAAGTCTGCGCTTACGCAGTCATGTCAAACCATTATCATGTGGTTTTGCACATCAATCAGTCATCTGCCAGAGGCTGGTCACGGAATGAAGTGCTTCATCGTTGGACAACCTTGTTCAGAGGTCCGCTTCTGGTGCAAAGGTATCTGGCCGCTGACAAACTGGGCAGCGCTGAGTTGGCCCGTATTGATGAATATGCTGAGGAATACCGGCGTCGTTTAATGGATATCAGCTGGTTTATGCGCTGCCTGAATGAATACCTTGCTCGTGAGGCCAATAAAGAAGACCAGTGTAAAGGACGCTTCTGGGAAGGTCGCTTTAAAAGCCAGGCATTGCTGGACGAGGCAGCTTTACTGACCTGCATGACCTACGTTGACTTGAATCCGATTCGGGCTGGTAAGGTAGAAACACCGGAAGCATCAGACTACACGTCGATTCAGGAACGAGTGGATCAATTTACACATTCTGAGACTAAAAATCAGCCGCTGACCCTGAAACCTTTTTGTTTGCAGGGCCAGAATAAGGACGTTGCCCTTCCCTACCTTCTTCACGACTATCTGGAACTGGTTGACTGGAGTGGCCGCGTTGTCAGGACAGACAAGAAAGGTTCCATTCCGTCGTGTACCCCTCCTATTCTTGAAAGATTGGAAATTGATCCGGATGAGTGGCTGAAAACCATGCAATGGAATAATCGTTTTTATCGGGCAGTTGGCCGTCTGAAGGCGATGAAGGCTTATGCACTTGAAGCCGGACAGAAGTGGCTTCGAGGTTTAAACGCCTGCAGTCGTTTGTACCTGACAGGTTAGCGTAGAAGTCAGTTAAGACGTCAAAGACCCTCTCTTTATCTCTCTTCGACTTATGTCGGAATGGATTTGTACTGCCTGAGTTATGGCTTGAAAGACTCTGTGCGTTTAATGGCTCTCTTTGTGGCTCGTTGATACGCTACTTGAGGATAGATTTTCTGATACTTTTTGGGAATACGGTTTTTGAGTGTCTTATTTTTTTATTAATTTTTATGGGTGTCTTATTTTTTTCTTCCATGGGTGTCTTATTTTTTTTCTGCAGAAAACATTCCTTACTTCTACACTCTTGAAGCCTTCAATAAATTGCAAAAGGATGATGAACTGTAAGTACACGGTGATGATAAGAGAAACACCTCTCAATCAAGCTTTCCACCAGCAACCTCAGCAATTCACCATGAAACAGGTGAACACTTCGGCTTACCGTATCAACCATGAGCAATTAACAACCATGGGTGATTTTGAAAGTTGCTTCCTCGTCTGGTGCAACAATCACTTTTCACGATAACAAAAGCAGTGAGATCGCAGAATGACAACTATTCACCCCACTGCATTAAGCCTTGCAGTGGCCATTGCAATCAGCTCTTCCATCATCAGTACACAGGCACTGGCCGATCGCAGACTGCAGACAAAATCTTTTGACATTCTGGACAATGAATCTGTGGAGTTTATCCAGAGTGAGGTCATAGTTCAGCCAACTTTAGGTCATGACCAGCAACCCATACCCAAATCTTTTACAACCACCTACCCAGATCAGACTGAAGCCGTAGCAGGCTACGAGGCTCCTTCTGAAGGCTTCACAGACGTTCTTTCCGGCATCGAAGGTGGCGTTTCCAGTGTTGATCTGTTTGTAACGGACGATAATGACGTTGCTCAGAAATACACCAAAGTCCTCAAGGTCGGTGATGAGGGGATCTTCAAATTCACCCATAATCTTGCGGAAAAGAAACTGGTCATTGAAGTTAGAAAAGGAATGACCGATCAGAATTCAATTTCGGCTGTTCGTGCTCAATCAAGTGATATCCAACCACTGGAACCGTTTACGAAAGTCGCCGACCCTGAACATCTGGTCGGCGTGCTGAAAGGTGCGAATGAAAGAGCAGGAAGTCTTGGCGAAATTGATAACTATGTTGCCCTTGCCACTATTGAAGTAGACCAGGTTGAAGTGAAAGGGCGCACCTTTATGCGACTGATCGCTGCAGGCGATGAGCCACCAGAACTGCAACGTCTGGGTCAATCGCTCTTTGTCAATGATGAGGTGCTTTTAGCAGCAGCCACCTCTGCCTATGCCCAGGTTCATGTTCTGAGAGAAGATTTACAACAGGAAACTCTGAATAAACTCTTGTCCTGCCAGAAACCCGTTGGCTATGTTATCTACGCTGAGGATAACACGCAGGCTCTCCCTGTGCCTGCAGGCTTTCCAAAACTGGAAGTGACTGAGACTCCGGGGGAGATTATTGTTTTCCGTGGTCAGAAGCAGAATCCGACGGATATCGCTTTTATGGAAGCTATCTATGACGTCTGGATGGAAGAGTTCCGCAACAGTCCTCGCCCTCGAGAAACGATACAGATTAAAAAAGACCGGCTCAAAAGCTACCAGTACAACATTAGAAGCAGGCAGATGGCAGTGCTCGAGGAGTTAGCTGCAGAGCACGAGAAGGGCATTGTCAGTACAACAGGTACGTCTTTTTTATACTTTGGCAACGTGGTGACACTTGCATACTATGAATATCTCCAGCAGGCATTGACCTGTGCCAGTTCAGATCGAGCCGATGAATTTAAATTAACAATACCACAGGTCAGATTTGTTTCGTCGTTCATCACGCCGACCTGGATGCATGTCGAACTTGTCAAACGCTTCAGCTTCAAACCCGTACTTGGAAACCTTCTGAATAACCGGTATTTCATTCAGAATATTCATCAAATAATTAAATCCGATACCACCGTATTTTCTGACGATTATTTTGACGATCCTTCCAGCGAACAGGAAGGCTTTGCTTCCAAAGTCAAGCGCAAATTTGCCATGCAGCTGATTGAAATGGAAAACGAGCTGGAAAAGCTGAGGGTAAAAGAGGCCGAACTCAGCGATCAAGACGAATTAACAGAACTAATACATTACTATGAGGATAAGCTTGAACAGCTTCGTGCCAGAGTAGAAGAGCAGGAAAACCAGATAAAGACACTTCGATGGGAAGACGATCAAATTCAACTGCTAAAAAAACATGTGCGCAATGATGCCGCAAAAGCTCACAACGCGCAACTGGCAGAAGAGCTTGGCATTGATGACTGGGATGTCACTCAACCCCCCGAAGAACAGTCCAGAATTATCAGCAGAAAAATTCATGAAATCCACCAATCAGTTGCCACAAGGCTTGCTGCAACAGAAGCTGGAACGCCAAGCCACCGCCCTGAAGTACTTCGGAAACTGACTGCTGTAGAAAAAGCACTGAACATGGTCGACCTCAATAGCGAGGGGGATGTCTATGATCGCCGGAACGCCATTTCTGAGAAAATTCAGACATACCTCAAGGAGGCCAAACGGCGGACAGAAGAAGAGGCGCTGGATGTGCTGAAAACTGCAGAAGAAATACTCGAGATCCAAGTCAGTGAAGGTGATAACAACCTGGAACGACTTGAAAGGGTTCGTGATAAGCTTCTGGAGGATGATGTCATCGAAAAAATGACGGAGTATCAATTTCAAGCCCTCTGGAGAGAAGATCCCAAACCTGATTACGAAAGAAGGAAAGGTAAACTTGAGAAGCTCCAGCTTTGCGTGCGTATTACCTCTTATGTTGAAACGGATGAGCTAGCCACAAGACGACAGATAAGGATGCTTGAAGCTGTAGAGAACAGGCTGGGCATCGACAAGAACGAAAACGCTCCTGCTAAAGAAAGAGGCATGGCTTTCATTGCTAAAATGGCCGACGGCCTGGAAGTAGAATTAAAGAAAGATGCCAGTATGCGTGAACATATGATTGCTATGTTAAAAAGCCTTTCAGAATTAAAGTTTGACGCAATCAGGCGCTGTAAAGATGAACCTGTCTCAGGAGATAAAAACAATGCCTGTCAGAATGACCGGATCAGTCTCGTTGATAAAACATTCTCAAAAATGATTAGAGACGTTTTCAACGTCGTTGAGCCTACCATTAATGAACATATCGCAGTCATTGAGAATGAGCTTGACAGGCAAATGGCTCTGCTGGGACCAAAACCCCGATACGTTCTTGATCACGAAGTAGCCAGAGCCAGGCGAGCAGTAAAAGAAGCTGAAAATGAGCTGGAAAAAGCAAACTACAATATGGATGTTTTGCTCCAACGTACCCCGGAAGACATTGCTATCAATCAGGCAATGAAACAGTATCAGACCCAGCTGGGTCTGCCTGCAGGTGACGAGCAAACCAACGAAGAGCGGGCAGAGGACATCATATATTACCTGCTGGGATACAGAGTAGACATACGAGATAAAATCATTGAGGAGCTGAAAGCCAAAACCAATCTGCGCGTCTGGATAAAAGGCGACCCCGCTTCGCTGGAAGAAGCTGATGATTACGTTCTTACTTTTAATGGTTATTCATATACTCCGGGTCGGGAAACAACCGGTGAAATGGAAAGATTGTGGAATGAACTGCCTTTAACCAGAAAAAAGTACACTCAAGTCACGGAATTCCTGCGTGAGCACGACAGGAAAAGTATCGATTTAGCCAACGCAATGGCTGAAGAAGTTGCTGCACGAGAAAATCTGGTTCGCAAAGAACAGCAGATGTTCGACTATGAAAACATCAATAGGAACCCATCAAGCTCCGATAAAATCGATCGGGATCGGCTGAATTCAGCCCTGACTCATAAATATCAAGCTGCATTGATTGCAAAACAGGACCTGGCGGATCATGACGCGCTTCTTGAAGCCACTGAAGCAGCTGTGGGTCTTAAACCAGACGCTTCTGACACTAATGAACAACGGATTAATGCCCTGAGAAACAAACAGGTAGAACTGGGTGGTGACGATGGTACTGGCGGCAAGATCCAGCAACTGATTGAGGAACCGTCCCTTTATATACGTCTGGAAGCTGAACTTGAAGCCAGTAAAGCAGACGTTGTGAGAATGAAAAATGTCCTGAAGGTTGCCGAAGAAGCCGTCAAGAATGACCGCAGTCCCATCCAGTACACAGAGAGACATGCAAAACTGCTGACCGATATGAACGACTTCATGCAGCAGCACCCTCTCAAAAAACAAGCTCTGCAAGCCGCAATTGGCCTGCACCTGGCAACAATGGAGAGCGATAAAGCAATGCCATTTCTTCCGGTTTTCAATTTTGACGATGAATTCGCATCCATTCGCGTAAAGGCATTGGCTGGAGACACACTGACATTTAAACAGGCCAGTCGGATTGTGGAAGTTTTTAAGAGCCTGAAGACCAGCTTTCCGAAATACACTGTCCAGCCCCTGTACGGCCAGCCCAGGGATGCGCTGGATGAAGTTGATATTCTGGTGCTCAAGGCCATGTCTCAGATGGAAATAGGGTCTCAACAATTCAAGGACGAAATTCGCGCCATGGGCAAAACAGACATTCACTTCGTCGAGCATGAACCTGAAGATCTGGAAAGCTTCCCGGAATACTTTGCTGCCCATTCTGCCAGTGCTAACAAGATCGTTACTCTGCTGCGGGAAGGCTTGATCAGCAAGCTTGAACTTGAGAACTATATAAAGGCCGTCAGAGGTGTTGATGGTTATCAGACAGTGGCCGAATTTGAACACTTGCTTGGCTACAAACAGGGCGTCGATGTGCCTCGCTTCAAAGTCGTTGTCAGGACACTGTCTGATGAGGGAGCTGATGAATTCATGCAGACTGCCTTTAATCCTGTGACCGTGACGGCCACTCACCCGGCGGGTATGAAAGAGTCTGTTGTCGGCATGAAAGAGTATGCAGCTGCGGTCATCGCCAACTATGTTCTTGACGATATTGCCTTTGACAATGGCCGCAGGACAGCAGCCTTCCTGAGCAATGTTCAGGATACCCTGACAGCTTATACCAATGTTGCTGGCCTGTCTGAATCAGACCTGATCAAGGCAATCCATAACACATTGATGCTGGCTCATGCCGCAGCGGTTGAGTGGCAGCTCAAGGATTACTGGGTCAAACCATCAGCTTTTCTGGTACAGGCTGTCACCTGGTACTACACCAGTTACAAACCCCTGCTGGCGACCCATACCGTCTGGCAGGCTGCCGATCTGTCCCTGTCGAACATGGCATTCCTCTATCTTCTGGATCTGACCAACAGGGGTGATTACCTGCACCGGATGCTCATACCTTTTCAGCACTGGCTGGAACGCTATGGTGTTGATCTTGACCGAACCGCACAATATGCCCAACACAAAGGAATTGAAAAAGTTTCTGAACTGGGCGGACTGGCCATGCCATTGGGCAAGGCCGCTTCTGCAGTGATTCTGTTGAGAACCGGCTCCATGTTGTTTGCCAGACAGTACAACGCCAACCCGCAAATGTATCGCAGCATTTTCCGTCTGCTGCCCGAAATAGTGAAATCAATGGGTTCCGGACAAGGGATTCAGATACCCCTGCTGCACAGGGTAACACCACAAACAGTGAAAACCCTGGCCTCCGCCACAGCTGGTCTGGTGCTGGGCCCAGTTTCCACCGTCGGAGCATACGCCCACGGTCTCATAGCCGGATTTACCTGTGCTCAAACGTTCGGATTTGCTCTGGCATCGGGTCTCACTTTCGACTTCTTTATGAACGACAACAAGATGCTCACTCAATGGCTGGGTGGACCTCTGGGCCGCACTCTTGACAGGATAAATCGCTGGCGAGGCGCAGGTGAAACGGACGATGAATATGTGATGCGCACCGATACTGCTTCGCCTCAACGCTTCGGTGAAACCGATGCAGCCTATACAGACCGTGTTGAAGCAAATGACATGATACATGGCTGGACTCGACACGAAAATTACCTGCAATTCCGTGAACGCCGCGATCACACCATGAAACTATTTGAGAATGGCTGGGAGAAATACTTCAGGGAAAATGTGCCCAAATGGTCGTTTTCCCACGCAGAAAGTATTCCTTACTCCCACACTCTGGGTGCCTTCTTCGAGGCAGTAAAATGACATATCTCCGCCCTGGTGTATTAAGCCTTGCAGTGGCCGTTGCCGTCAGTGCTTCCATGATAGCTACACCGGCACTGGCCGGTCGCAGGCTGCAGACGAAATCTGTCCATTTTCTGAGCTATAGACATGCGGAGTTTACCCAGAGTGAAGTCACTGTTATGCCAGCTGTAGGGGATGACCAGCAGTCAATACCCAAATCCATTAACACCCTCTACATTGATCAGAATCATGACAGAACGAGCTACAGTATTCACTCTGTAAGCTTTACAGACATTCTTTATAATATCTATGGTGGCGTTTCCACTGTTGATCAGTTTGAAACAGGCGAGAACGACGTTGCTCAGAAATACACCAAAATTCTGAAGGTGGATAATAAAGGAATCTTCAGGTTCACTCATAACCTTGGAGAAGAGAAACTGGTCATTGAAGTCAGAGGCAGAATGACCGACGAGGATTCAGTCTGGGCTGTCCGTCGTCGATTAGTTGGCATTAAATTATTAGAACCATTAACGAAAATCGCCCACCCCCAACTGCTGCATGCTGTGCTGGGAGCAGCTGATGACAAAGCAGGAGACCTTGGCGCAAGTGATCACTATGTCGAACTTGCCACCATTGAAGTAGAAAAAGTTGCAGTGAATGGGCGTACCTTCATGCGTCTTATCGCTGCGGGCGATCAGCCTCCTGAGCTGCAACGTCTGGGTCAATCACTCTTTGTCAATGATGATGTTCTTCTGGCAGCCGCCGCCTCTGCCTACATCCAGGTTCACGTTCTGAAAATAGGTTTACAACAGAAAGCTCTTAATGAACTGTTAGCGCACAACAAACCCGTCGGATATGTTGTCCACGTCGAGGGTGACAAACAGCTTTGTCCTGTGCCCTCGGGTTACCCAAAACTGGAAGTAGCAGAAGCTCCGGGGGAGGTTATCGTCTTCCATGGTCAGAAGCCGAATCCGCATGATCTCACTTTTGTAGAAAACATCTATAACCTCTGGAAAGAAGCGGAGGCTGACTACACCATCCCGTCAGCGGCAACAAAAGTTAAAAAAGGTAAGGTCGAAACCTACCTGTACGTGATTCGAAGCAGGCAGATGGCAGTGCTGGAGGAGATTGTTGCGCGGCACGGCGCTGAAGAGCCAACGACGCTTACAAACGAAGATAAACGGGCATTGAATACACTTGCATGCTACGAATTTCTCCAGCAGGCATTGGTCAGTGCTACTCCAACTCTGGCATCTCCAGCTGCTGAATTTGAGCTCACAACAGAACACATCAGAGTCGCTTCGTTAGCCATCACGCCAACCTGGCTGCAGATGCAATTCGCAAAATACTTCAGCTTCAAATCCGTGCTTGGAGATCTTCTGACGAACCAGGATTTTGTTCAGAGTATTCTGAGCCCCGTTGCCGCCGAATTACGGGCCGATGTGGCTTACCAGGACGATCCGTTTGCGGCCAAAGTCAGTGCCGACATGGCCAGACAGCTGATTCAGAGGGAAAAAATCCTGGCACTTAAACTCAGGCAAAAAATTGAAGTTAAAGCTGAGCATGACCTTGCGCGGTCTCTTTCATTGCAGGAAGGACTGCAAAACCAGTTACAGAAACTTCAGCAGGAAGTCGCGGAAATTCCGGCACTAAAACAGGAAGTTCGTAATGCCAGAGAAAAAGCCATAAAAATTCGCAACATTGAGCTGGCAGAAGCCCTTGGTATTGATCACTGGGATGATACCCAGTCACCCGAAGAGCAAGCCATACGCATCAGAGAGAGACTTAATGACAAAGACACTGTAAAAACAAATCTGGCCGCTATTGAAGGCCAACTCGGTATTACTCCCGATAATGAAAACGACCTGGGTGCCCGCTTTCAGTCCATTCAACAGCACCTGTCGGCACTGATACAGCCAATACACAACAGAGTTCATATTCTTACAGATTCGAAAGAAGAACTGGAAGACATCAGAACACCAGACCATACCAAAGCCATGCCTGAAGTAGTAGAGAAACTGACGGCTGTGGAAAAAGCCCTGAAGATGGATGACCTCGATAGAAAAGACGATGTCTATGACCGTCGTCACGCCATTTCTGAGGAAATTCAGACATACATCACTGATGTCAGACAGAATGCAGAGGAAGAGGCGCAGCGTATACTGAAAATCATAGAAGAAATCGTCGGGATCAAAGTCAATGAAGATGATGGCAATGCAGAAAGACTTAACAGGGTTCGTAGCAAACTTGAGAGCGATGATGTCACCGAAAAAATGCTGGCTGATATAGATTACAGGGTCCGGAAAAAAAACATCGCACCGACGTACGAAACAGGGAAATTAAAACTTGCGAGGCTGCAAGGGCGTCTTAACTTTCTTGTCGAAGACGCTGATGAGTTAATCACAAAACAACAGATAGTGCTGCTTAAAGTTGTAGAGGAAAAGCTGAACATCGACATTAGCGAAAACTCTGCGGCTGAAGAAAGAGGCCAGCATTTCATTGCTACACTGGCCGATGTCCTGAAAGTAAAATTTAGAAAAGATGCCAGCCTGGATGAAAAAAAGGATGCTCTAAGTACCAAAATTTGGTTATTAACGGATGAAGTAGACGAACTCTATAACCATGAAAGTGTCAAAAGAGACAGAAACAATGAAATAGCTCTTCAACTCAACATTGAAAATTATAAAGAAGATGCTCCTCTCAAAGACCAGAACCGTCTGATTACAGCGACACTCGCGCGGCTGGATGAAGAAGTTTTCAATGCGGGTCAGCCCGATGTTAATGAGCACGTTGCAGCCATTGAGAATGAGCTTGACAGGCAAATGGCTCGCCTGGGACCTAAGCCCCGATACGTTCTTGATCGAGAGCTGGCCAGAGCGAAAGTAAGCATAGAAGAAGCTGAAACTGAGCTGGAGGAACTTCATCGCAAACTGGATGCTGTTGATCGTAAACAGGTGGTATTCACAGATTCTACTGACGTCCCCACCGACAGAGATAAATACATTACGGCTCTCCATAAATCACTGAAACGCATTCATGCCAGGTTTGGCCTGACTCAGAATGATAATCAAACCCCTGAAGACCTATTAAACGACATCGAACGCTTTCTTCAGGAAAGCGAATACTATGCAGAAAAACGGGTTGGCCTCATTCATCAGCTGAACACTAACATTAGAGCCCTGAAAATCCCTTTTGAGTTTGACCATGATAATTATTTAGAAGGATCTAATTACATTAATGCCATTAGAGACTGTCAAGCGTCTCATGGTAAGGATAAAGTCAATCACGCAGAGGGCGAACTGCCAGAAACCAGGAGAAAGTACACTCAGGTTACACAGTTCCTGCATGAGCACGATTTTAGAGAAATGGAGTTGGCCAGTGCCAAGGATGAAGAAAAGCAATCACAAGCGCCTCTGGATACTGAAAATCAGGCGATTGACAACTCCAAAGACATAGATCCGAAAACTAAAACCAAACTTGAGCACAATAAAGAAATAATGGACAAAATAGTAAAAATATCAAAAGCACTGGAAACTCTGGAGGATCATGAAGCAAGTCTTAAAGTCATTGAAAATAATCTGGGTCTTAAGCCAGACTCCACTGCTACCCATGACGCCCGTATTGATGCCCTGAGAAACAAACAGCTGGAACTGGGTGGGGATGATGGTTTTGGCGGCAAGATTCTGCAACTGACACGGAAACAGCAGAATCTGAAAAGAGCAGCAGAGGGCAAAAAAGCGGAATTAGAGATATTAAGGGAAGCCCTGAGAGCTGCAGAGGAAGCCGACGAAAATGACGGTGGTCCCTTCCAGTACTCACCAGAGGAGCTGAAAAGCTTCTCGGAATACTTCGCTACCCATTCTGCCTGTGCTAACAAGATCACTACTCTGCTGCAGGAAGGCTCAATCAGCAAGGTTGAACTTGACAACTATATAAAGGCCGTCAGAGGTGTCGATGGTTATCAGACAGTGGCCGAATTTGAACACTTCCTTGGCTACAAACACGGTGTCGACGTGCCTCGCTTCAAGGTTGTTGTCGGGATACTGTCTGATAAGGGAGCTGACGAATTCATGCAGACTGCCTTTAATCCTGTGACCGTGGCGGCCTCTCACCCGGCGGGTATGAAAGAGTCTGTTATCGGCATGAAAGAGTACGCAGCTGCGGTCATCGCCAACTACGTTCTTGACGATATTGCCTTTGAAAATGGCCGCAGGACGGCAGCCTTCCTGTGCAATCTTCAGGATACCCTGACACCTTATGCCAATGTTGCTGGCCTGTCTGAATCAGACCTGATCAAGGCAATCCATAACACATTGATGCAGGCTCATGTCGCAGCAGTTGAGTGGCAGCTCAATGATTACTGGGTCAAACCTTCAGCTTTTCTGGTACAGGCTGTCACCTGGTACTACACCAGTTACAAACCCCTGCTGGCGACCCATACCGTCTGGCAGGCTAACGATCTGTCGCTGTCAAACATGGCATTCCTCTACCTTCTGGATCTGACCAACAGGGGTGATTACCTGCACCGGATGCTCATACCCTTCCAGCACTGGCTGGAACGCTATGGTGTTGATCTTGACCGAACCGGGCAATATGCCTACCACAGTGGAATTGAACAAGTCTCTGAGGTAGGCGGGATGGTCATGCCGTTGGGCAAGGCCGCGTCATCAGTCATTCTGCTGCAAACCGGCGCTATGCTATTTGCCAGACAGCACAACGCCAACCCGCACAGCTATCGCAGCATTTCACGTCTGACGCCCGAAATAGTGAAATCCATGGGTTCCGGGCAAGGGGTTCAGGTACCCTTGCTGCACAGAGCGACACCGCAAAAAGTAAAAACTCTGGCCTCGGTCACAGCCGGTCTGGTGCTGGGTCCGGTAGCCACTGTCGGAGCATACGCCCATGGCCTTATATCTGGATTCACTTATGCTCAAACCTTCGGATTCGCTCTGGCATCGAGTCTCACTTTCGACTTCTTTATGAACGACAACAAGATGCTCACTCAGTGGCTGGGTGGACCCCTGGGCCGCAGTCTTGACAAGATAAATCGCTGGAAAGGCATGGGGGAAACGCAAGATGAATTTGTGAAACGTACCGCTATTGCCTCGCCTCAACGCTTCAATGAAACTGATGAAGCCTATACAAACCGTGTTAAAGCAGGCAACAGGATGCATGGCTGGACTCGACATGAAAATTATCTGCAGTTCCGTGACCGCCGTGATCGCACCATGAAGATGTTCGAGAATAGCTGGGAAAAATACTTCAGGGAGAATGTGCCCAAATGGTCGTTTTCCCACGCAGAAAGTATTCCTTACTCCTGCACTCTGGGTGCTTTATTCGAGTCAGGGACTGAAGCGCCTGAGGAAGCCTCTACAGCCATGAATGCATTCCTTCCCTGAAAAACCACTCAATTATACGGGCATTGAGCTTTACCACTGCGAACTGAATTCGCTTCTGGCGGATTCCTCACTTTGAACTAAATTCACTCAACAGCTTGCCGGAACAACCATGAGCGATTGACGGTCATGAACCGCTGTAATGTGCTTCCTCTCCAGGTATGGCAATCACTTTTCAAGATAACAAAAGTACTCAGCTCTGAGGTAGCAGAATGACAAATACCCGCCACAATGCATTAAGCCTTGCAGTGGCCATTGCGATCAGCTCTTCCATCATTAATACAGAGGCACTGGCTGCTCGCAAACTGCAGACGAAAGCCTATATTTTGGGCAGCGGAAATGTTGTGAAACTTCGTAGTGAGGTCATGGTTCAGCCAACTTTAGGTGATGACCAGCAGCCAATACCCAAATCTTTTACCACCACGTACCCTTATGAGCCTTCAGAAGGTCAGGGCTTTGTCTCTACTACTATGAGTTTTACAGAAATTCTTTATGGTATTGGTGATGGTGTTTCCAGTGTTGATCAGTTTGAAACAGGCGAAAATGATGTTGCTCAGAAATATATCAAAGTTCTCAAAGTAGGCGATGAGGGAGTCTTCAGGTTCACCCACAACCTTGAAGAAAAGGAACTGGTCATTGAAGTCAGA
The DNA here is from genome assembly GCF_049310145.1 of Endozoicomonas sp. ALD068. Classification (NCBI taxonomy): domain Bacteria; kingdom Pseudomonadati; phylum Pseudomonadota; class Gammaproteobacteria; order Oceanospirillales; family Endozoicomonadaceae; genus Endozoicomonas; species Endozoicomonas sp. ALD068. Next base: position 412,714 of record NZ_JBLYNU010000004.1, on the reverse strand, counting down.
GGCGGAATGACCGATCAGGATTCCGTGGAGGTTGCTCGTGATCAATTAGTTTGGAGTTCATCATTACAACCGTTAACGAAAATCGCCAACCACCTGCAACTGGCTAAAGTTTTGAAAGCCGCTGCAGAAAGAGCAGGAAACCTCGGCTCAAATGATCACTATGTTGGCCTTGCCACCATTGAAGTTGAAAAAGTTGAAGTGAATGGGCGTACCTTCATGCGCCTTATCGCTGCGGGCGATCAGCCCCCTGAACTGCACCGTCTGGGTCAATCACTCTTTGTCAATGATGAGGCTCTCCTGGCAGCTGCCGCCTCTGCCTATATCCAGGTTCATGTACTGGAAGAGAATTTACAACAGGAGGCTCTGAACGAACTACTGGCACACAACAAACCTGTTGGCTACATAGTAGACGCTGAGGATGCCAAACGGGTTTATCATGTGCCTGCGGGTTATCCAAAGTTGGAAATAGCAGAAGCTCCGGGGGAGAATATTGTTTTTCATGGTCTGATGCAGAATCCGGACGATGTCGCTTTCGTAGAAAACCTCTATAAATTCTGGATAGAAGCTGAGGGTAATAATCCCGCCCCTGCAGTAAAAGCAGAGCTTATCAAACGCAAGCTCAAAAACTACCCGTTCGTCATTCGAAGCAGGCAGATGGCGGTGCTGGAGGAGTTAGTTGCACGGCACGATGCAGTCATTGACAAAGATCAACTAACGACACTTTCAAACGAAGATAAACTGGCGGTGCGTTCGCTTGTATATTACGAATCCCTCCTGCAGGCATTGGCGCTGGCTTCTCCAGATGAGGCATATGGATCAGATGAATTTGAGTTCACACCAGAACACATCAAAGTCGCTTCATTAGTCATCACGCCAACCCGGATGTACAGGCAACTCTTAGGACACTTTGGCTTCAAACCCGTACTTAAAAATCTTCTGATGAACCCGCACTTTTTTCAGCATATTCGCAAAGTGTTACCCGTTGTCGGCTATATCAAAGAAGCACAGATCGATCCTGACAAAGACGAAGAGTTTACTTTCAGAGTCATGACCGACATGGCGAGACAGTTGTTTGAGTTACACAACAACCTGGAGGAGCTGCGGATAGAATATGCCAAACTGGGCAAGCTAAACGAAAAAATATTTCGTGAAACGGCAGCAGAACTTGGTATTTATAATTGGGATAATACCCAGACACCAGAAGAACAAGCCAGACTTCTCAGAAATAAAATTCATGAAACCACCCAGGAGTTGGTCACAACCTTTGCTGCAGTAGAACAGCCTGACTATGAAATTATAATTACAATACTGACAGCCGTTGAAGATCAGTTCGGTATGACCCCGAACAATAAAAACGATCTTGTTGCCCGCTTTCAGTCTGTTCGGCAGCATATACAACATAAGACAGACCCGACCGACGATGAGGCTCCGCAGAGACTGACAAACCTTGAAAGTAATCTCGGCCTGACCTCTAACGACAGAGATACCCCGGAAACCCGTCAGCAGGCCATTCTGCAGCTCCTTGAACAGCAGGAAGCTTTGGTCCGGCGATATCTTCTTCCGAGAACCATTATAGAAGCTGGAAAAGCAGCCGCAATCAAAGCCCGCTATGCAACCATTGCCGCACATTTAAACATTCAGGATTTTGATAGCAATGCAGATGTTGACGCTCAGCAAGAACACCTGCTTCAAAAAATCGAGGAAATGAATGCTCACAAACAACTCATGCTTCAGAAAATCAAGACAATGGATATTCAACAAGATGTCCTGCTTCATAGAATTGAGACACTGCATGGCCAAGATAATTCTTACACCGAGGCCAAACAAAATGCTCTGGCAGAAATTCTTGGTATTAAACTGAGTAAAGACAACGTAGAAAAGAATCAGGGCGTCCTGGAAAAAGCGGTATTCAGGGTGGTCCACAATCTTGCACGCCTGGAAAAAGAACTGAAAGAGATCAGAACGCCAGAACGCCTCAAACCCGGCCCTGAACTACTTCAGAAACTCACTGCTGTGGAAAAAACCCTGAAGATGGTCGACATCGATAGCGAGGGCGATGTGTATGATCGTCGGAACGCCATTTCTGAGAAAATTCAGACATACTTTAACGAGGCTGAGCAGCGGGCAGAGGAAGAGGCGCTGGATACGCTGAAAACCACAGAAGAAATACTCGGGATTCAGGTCAGTGAAGGTGATAACAAACTGGAACGACTTGACAGGGTTCGTAAAAAACTTGATGACAATGATGTCATCAAAAAAATAACCGAGCAGCAGTATTATGCCCTCTGGAGAGAAGATACCAAACCTGCTGATTACAAAAAAAGGAAAGGTAAACATGAGAAGCTCCTGCTTTATTCCCATATTGCCCTTTATGTCGAATATGCAGATCAGCTAGCCAAAGGACGACAGAAGGTGATGCTTCAAGATTTAGAGTACGATCTGGGCATCGACCCGAATGAAAACGCTGCTGCCAGGAAAAGGGACAAGGCTTTAATTGCTAAACTGGCCGATGATCTGAAAGTAGAATTAAAAAAAGATGTCGGCCGACAAAAACAGGTGCAAACCATAAAGTCCAGAATTTCGGAATTAAGGTTAAAAGTATTCCACCGCTATGAAGATGAAGGTTTATCAAGAAACATTAACAATGAAATTGCTCATCAACTCAACATTGAAGACTATAAAAATAATGCCTGTGTGAATGATCAGATCAATCTCATTGAAGAAACACTCTGTAAAATGACCAAAGAAATTTACAAAGTGTTTCGGCCTACCTTTACTGAGCGCATCGCAGTCATTGAGAATGAGCTTGACAGGCATATGGCCCGGCTGGGGCCAAAACCCCGATACTTACTTGATCGTGAGGTAGCCAGAGCCAGGCGAGCAGTAAGAGAAGCTGAAAATGAGCTGGAAATGGCTGACCGCAACATGGATATTTTTCTCCAACATAACCGGGGTAATATCGCTCTCAATCAGGGAATGAAACAACTTCAGACCGAGCTGGGCCTGTCTGCAGGTGACGAACAAACCAATAAAGAGCGAGCAGAGGAGATCATAAATTTCCTGCTGGGGTACAGTGTAGACGTACGAGATAAAATCGTTGAGAAACTGAAAGCCAAAACAAATCAGTACGTCCGGATACATTTCGACCCCACTTCGCTGCAAGAAGCTGACTACGTTTTTCATGTTAATGGCTATACATACACTCCGTTTCATGCCGCAGCCGATGAAATCGATGGAGTACGGGGTGAACTGCCTTTAACCAGAAAAATGTACGCTCAGGTCACGGAGTTTCTGCATGAGCACGACAGGAAAAGTATGGATTTAGCCAATGCAATGGCTGAAGAAGTTGCTGCACGAGAAAATCTGGTTCGCAAAGAACAGCAAATGTTCGACTATGAATACATCAATGGACACCCATCAAGCTCAGATAAAATCGATCTGGATCGGCTGGATTCAGCCCTGCATCATAAATATCAAGCTGCATTAAGTGCAAAACAGGACCTGGCGGATCATGACGCGTTTCTTGAAGCCACCGAAGCAGCCGTGGGTCTTGAACCTGACACTTCTGACACCAATGAACAACGGATTAATGCCCTGAGAAACAAACAGTTAGAACTGGGCGGTGATGATGGTACTGGCGGCAAGATCCAGCAACTGATTGAGGAACCGTCCCGTCAGATGCGTCTGGAAGCTGAACTTGAAGCCAGGAAAGCAGACGTTGTGAGAATGGAAAAAGTCCTGAAGGTTGCCGAAGAAGCCGCCAGGAATGACCGCAGTCTCATCCAGTACTCAGAGAAACAGGCAAAACTGCTGACCGATATGAACGACTTCATGCAGCGGCACCCTCTCAAAAAACAAGCTCTGCAAGCCGCAATTGGCCTGAACGAAGCAGCAATGCAGAGCGATAAGACAATACCATTTCTTTCGGTTTTCAATTTTGACGATGAATTTGCCCCCATTCGCGTGCAGGCAATGGCCGGAGACAAACTGACGTTTAAACAGGCCAGTCGGATTGTGGAAGTTTTTAAAAGCCTGAAGACCAGCTTTCCGAAATCCCCCGTCGCCTCCCCGGAAAATCGGCCCGAAGACGTGCTGGAAGAAATCGAGATTATGGTGCTCAACGCCATGTATGAGATGGAAATAGGGTCTCAGCAATTCCAAGACGAAATTCGCGACATTGGCAAAACAGCCGTAGACTCCGTTGGGCATGAACCGGAAGACTTGAAAAGCTTCTCGGAATACTTCGCTGCCCATTCTGCCAGTGCTAACAAGATCATCACTCTGCTGCGGGAAGGCTTGATCAGTAAAGTTGAACTTGAGAACTATATAAAGGCCGTCAGAGGTGTTGATGGTTATCAGACAGTGGCCGAATTTGAACACTTCCTTGGCTACAAACAGGGTGTCGACGTGCCTCGCTTCAAGGTTGTTGTCGGGATACTGTCTGATAAGGGAGCTGACGAATTCATGCAGACTGCCTTTAATCCTGTGACCGTGGCGGCCTCTCACCCGGCGGGTATGAAAGAGTCTGTTATCGGCATGAAAGAGTACGCAGCTGCGATTATCGCCAACTACGTGCTTGACGATATTGCCTTTGAAAATGGCCGCAGGACGGCAGCCTTCCTGTGCAATCTTCAGGATACCCTGACACCTTATGCCAATGTTGCTGGCCTGTCTGAATCAGACCTGATCAAGGCAATCCATAACACATTGATGCAGGCTCATGTCGCAGCAGTTGAGTGGCAGCTCAATGATTACTGGGTCAAACCTTCAGCTTTTCTGGTACAGGCTGTCACCTGGTACTACACCAGTTACAAACCCCTGCTGGCGACCCATACCGTCTGGCAGGCTAACGATCTGTCGCTGTCAAACATGGCATTCCTCTACCTTCTGGATCTGACCAACAGGGGTGATTACCTGCACCGGATGCTCATACCCTTCCAGCACTGGCTGGAACGCTATGGTGTTGATCTTGACCGAACCGGGCAATATGCCTACCACAGTGGAATTGAACAAGTCTCTGAGGTAGGCGGGATGGTCATGCCGTTGGGCAAGGCCGCGTCATCAGTCATTCTGCTGCAAACCGGCGCTATGCTATTTGCCAGACAGCACAACGCCAACCCGCACAGCTATCGCAGCATTTCACGTCTGACGCCCGAAATAGTGAAATCCATGGGTTCCGGGCAAGGGGTTCAGGTACCCTTGCTGCACAGAGCGACACCGCAAAAAGTAAAAACTCTGGCCTCGGTCACAGCCGGTCTGGTGCTGGGTCCGGTAGCCACTGTCGGAGCATACGCCCATGGCCTTATATCTGGATTCACTTATGCTCAAACCTTCGGATTCGCTCTGGCATCGAGTCTCACTTTCGACTTCTTTATGAACGACAACAAGATGCTCACTCAGTGGCTGGGTGGACCCCTGGGCCGCAGTCTTGACAAGATAAATCGCTGGAAAGGCATGGGGGAAACGCAAGATGAATTTGTGAAACGTACCGCTATTGCCTCGCCTCAACGCTTCAATGAAACTGATGAAGCCTATACAAACCGTGTTAAAGCAGGCAACAGGATGCATGGCTGGACTCGACATGAAAATTATCTGCAGTTCCGTGACCGCCGTGATCGCACCATGAAGATGTTCGAGAATAGCTGGGAAAAATACTTCAGGGAGAATGTGCCCAAATGGTCGTTTTCCCACGCAGAAAGTATTCCTTACTCCTGCACTCTGGGTGCTTTATTCGAGTCAGGGACTGAAGCGCCTGAGGAAGCCTCTACAGCCATGAATGCATTCCTTCCCTGAAAAACCACTCAATTATACGGGCATTGAGCTTTACCACTGCGAACTGAATTCGCTTCTGGCGGATTCCTCACTTTGAACTAAATTCACTCAACAGCTTGCCGGAACAACCATGAGCGATTGACGGTCATGAACCGCTGTAATGTGCTTCCTCTCCAGGTATGGCAATCACTTTTCAAGATAACAAAAGTACTCAGCTCTGAGGTAGCAGAATGACAAATACCCGCCACAATGCATTAAGCCTTGCAGTGGCCATTGCGATCAGCTCTTCCATCATTAATACAGAGGCACTGGCTGCTCGCAAACTGCAGACGAAAGCCTATATTTTGGGCAGCGGAAATGTTGTGAAACTTCGTAGTGAGGTCATGGTTCAGCCAACTTTAGGTGATGACCAGCAGCCAATACCCAAATCTTTTACCACCACGTACCCTTATGAGCCTTCAGAAGGTCAGGGCTTTATCTCTACTACTATGAGTTTTACAGAAATTCTTTATGGTATTGGTGATGGTGTTTCCAGTGTTGATCAGTTTGAAACAGGCGAAAATGACGTTGCTCAGAAATATATCAAAGTTCTCAAAGTAGGCGATGAGGGAGTCTTCAGGTTCACCCACAACCTTGAAGAAAAGGAACTGGTCATTGAAGTCAGAGGCGGAATGACCGATCAGGATTCCGTGGAGGTTGCTCGTGATCAATTAGTTTGGAGTTCATCATTACAACCGTTAACGAAAATCGCCAACCACCTGCAACTGGCTAAAGTTTTGAGAGCCGCTGCAGAAAGAGCAGGAAACCTCGGCTCAAATGATCACTATGTTGGCCTTGCCACCATTGAAGTTGAAAAAGTTGAAGTGAATGGGCGTACCTTCATGCGCCTTATCGCTGCGGGCGATCAACCCCCTGAACTGCACCGTCTGGGTCAATCACTCTTTGTCAATGATGAGGCTCTCCTGGCAGCTGCCGCCTCTGCCTATATTCAGGTTCATGTCCTGGAAGAGGATTTACAACAGGAGGCTCTGAACGAACTACTGGCACACAACAAACCTGTCGGCTACATAGTAGACGCTGAGGATGCCAAACGGGTTTATCATGTGCCTGCGGGTTATCCAAAGTTGGAAATAGCAGAAGCTCCGGGGGAGAATATTGTTTTTCATGGTCTGATGCAGAATCCGGATGATGTCGCTTTCGTAGAAAACCTCTATAAATTCTGGATAGAAGCCGACGGTAATAGTCCCGTCCCTGCAGTAAAAGCAGAGCCTAACAAACGCAAGCTCAAAAACTACCGGTTCGTGATTCGAAGCAGGCAGATGGCGGTGCTGGAGGAGTTAGTTGCACGGCACGATGCCGACGTTGACAAAGATCAACTGACGGTGCTTTCAAACGAGGATAAACTGGCGGTGCGTTCGCTTGTATATTACGAATCCCTCCTGCAGGCATTGGCGCTGGCTTCTCCAGATGAGGCATATGGATCAGATGAATTTGAGTTCACACCAGAACACATCAAAGTCGCTTCATTAGTCATCACGCCAACCCGGATGTACAGGCAACTCTTAGGACACTTTGGCTTCAAACCCGTACTTAAAAATCTTCTGATGAACCCGCACTTTTTTCAGCATATTCGCAAAGTGTTACCCGTTGTCGGCTATATCAAAGAAGCACAGATCGATCCTGACAAAGACGAAGAGTTTACTTTCAGAGTCATGACCGACATGGCGAGACAGCTGTTTGAGTTACACAACAACCTGGAGGAGCTGCGGATAGAATATGCCAAACTGGGCAAGCTAAACGAAAAAATATTTCGTGAAACGGCAGCAGAACTTGGTATTTATAATTGGGATAATACCCAGACACCAGAAGAACAAGCCAGACTTCTCAGAAATAAAATTCATGAAATCACCCAGGAGTTGGTCACAACCTTTGCTGCAGTAGAACAGCCTGACTATGAAATTATAATCACAATACTGACAGCCGTTGAAGATCAGTTCGGTATGACCCCGAACAATAAAAACGATCTTGTTGCCCGCTTTCAGTCTGTTCGGCAGCATATACAACATAAGACAGACCTGACCGACGATGAGGCTCTGCAGAGACTGACAAACCTTGAAAGTAATCTCGGCCTGATCTCTGACGACAAAGATACCCCGGAAACCCGTCAGCAGGCCATTCTGCAGTTCCTTGAACAGCAAGAAGCTCTGGTCCAGCGACACCTTCTTCCGAGAACCATTATAGAAGCTGGAAAAGCAGCCGCAATCAAAGCCCGCTATGCAACCATTGCCGCACATTTAAACATTCAGGATTTTGATAGCAATGCAGATGTAGACGCTCAGCAAGAACACCTGCTTCAAAAAATCGAGGAAATGAATGCTCACAAACAACTCATGCTTCAGAAAATCAAGACAATGGATATTCAACAAGATGTCCTGCTTCATAGAATTGAGACACTGCATGGCCAAGATAATTCTTACACCGAGGCCAAACAAAATGCTCTGGCAGAAATTCTTGGTATTAAACTGAGTAAAAACAGCGTAGAAAAGAATCAGGACGTCCTGGAAAAAGCGGTATTCAGGGTGGTCCACAATCTTGCACGCCTGGAAAAAAAACTGAAAGAGATCAGAACGCCAGACCGCCTCAAACCCAGCCCTGAACTACTTCAGAAACTCACTGCTGTGGAAAAAACCCTGAAGATGGTCGACATCGATAGCGAGGGCGATGTGTATGATCGTCGGAACGCCATTTCTGAGAAAATTCAGACATACTTTAACGAGGCTATGCAGCGGGCAGAGGAAGGGGCGCTGGATACACTGAAAACCGCAGAAGAAATACTCGGGATCCAGGTCAGTGAAGGTGATAACAAACTGGAACGACTTGACAGGGTTCGTAAAAAACTTCATGACAATAATGTCATCAAAAAAATAACCGAGCAGCAGTATTATGCCCTCTGGGGAGACGATACCAAACCTGCTGATTACAAAAAAAGGAAAGGTAAACATGAGAAGCTCCTGCTTGATGCCCATCTTACCTTTTATGTCGAAGATGCAGATCAGCTAGCCAAAGGACGGCAGAGTGAGATGCTCATGGCTTTAGAGCGCATTCTGGGCATCTCCGCTTATGAAAGCGCTGCTCTCAGGAAAAGGGACAAGGCTTTAATTGCTAAACTGGCCGATGATCTGAAAGTAGAATTAAAAAAAGATGTCAGCCGAAAAAAACAGGTGCAAGCCCTAAGGTCCAGAGTTTCGGAATTAAGGTTAAAAGTATCCCACCGCTATGAAGATGAAGATTTATCAAGAAATATTAACAATGAAATTGCTCATCAACTCAACATTGAAGACTATAACAATAATGCCTGTGTGAATGATCAGACCAATCTCATTGAAGAAACACTCTCAAAACTGAGCAAAGAAATTTTCAAAGTGGGTCGGCCTACCGTTACTGAGAGCGTCGCAGTCATTGAGAATGAGCTTGACAGACAAATGGCCCGACTGGGGCCAAAACCCCGATACTTACTTGATCGTGAGGTAGCCAGAGCCAGGCGAGCAGTAAGAGAAGCTGAAAATGAGCTGGAAATGGCTGACCGCAACATGGATATTTTTCTCCAACATAACCGGGGTAATATCGCTCTCAATCAGGGAATGAAACAACTTCAGACCGAGCTGGGCCTGTCTGCAGGTGACGAACAAACCAATAAAGAGCGAGCAGAGGAGATCATAAATTTCCTGCTGGGGTACAGTGTAGACGTACGAGATAAAATCGTTGAGAAACTGAAAGCCAAAACAAATCAGTACGTCCGGATACATTTCGACCCCACTTCGCTGCAAGAAGCTGACTACGTTTTTCATGTTAATGGCTATACATACACTCCGCTTCATGCCGCAGCCGATGAAATCGATGGAGTACGGGGTGAACTGCCTTTAACCAGAAAAATGTACGCTCAGGTCACGGAGTTTCTGCATGAGCACGACAGGAAAAGTATGGATTTAGCCAATGCAATGGCTGAAGAAGTTGCTGCACGAGAAAATCTGGTTCGCAAAGAACAGCAAATGTTCGACTATGAAAACATCAATGGACACCCATCAAGCTCAGATAAAATCGATCTGGATCGGCTGGATTCAGCCCTGCATCATAAATATCAAGCTGCATTAAGTGCAAAACAGGACCTGGCGGATCATGACGCGTTTCTTGAAGCCACCGAAGCAGCCGTGGGTCTTGAACCTGACACTTCTGACACCAATGAACAACGGATTAATGCCCTGAGAAACAAACAGTTAGAACTGGGCGGTGATGATGGTACTGGCGGCAAGATTCGGCAACTGATTGAGGAACCGTCCCGTCAGATGCGTCTGGAAGCTGAACTTGAAGCCAGGAAAGCAGACGTTGTGAGAATGGAAAAAGTCCTGAAGGTTGCCGAAGAAGCCGTCAAGAATGACCGCAGTCTCATCCAGTACTCAGAGAAACAGGCAAAATTGCTGACCGATATGAACGACTTCATGCAGCGGCACCCTCTCAAAAAACAAGCTCTGCAAGCCGCAATTGGCCTGAACGAAGCAGCAATGCAGAGCGATAAGACAATACCATTTCTTTCGGTTTTCAATTTTGACGATGAATTTGCACCCATTCGCGTGCAGGCAATGGCCGGAGACAAACTGACGTTTAAACAGGCCAGTCGGATTGTGGAAGTTTTTAAAAGCCTGAAGACCAGCTTTCCGAAATCCCCCGTCGCCTCCCCGGAAAATCGGCCCGAAGACGTGCTGGAAGAAATCGAGATTATGGTGCTCAACGCCATGTATGAGATGGAAATAGGGTCTCAGCAATTCCAAGACGAAATTCGCGACATTGGCAAAACAGCCATAGACTCCGTTGGGCATGAACCGGAAGACTTGAAAAGCTTCTCAGAATACTTCGCTACCCATTCTGCCAGTGCTGACAAGATCATCACTCTGCTGCGGGAAGGCTTGATCAGTAAAGTTGAACTTGAGAACTATATAAAGGCCGTCAGAGGTGTTGATGGTTATCAGACAGTGGCCGAATTTGAACACTTGCTTGGCTACAAACACGGTGTCGACGTGCCTCGCTTTAAAGTCGTTGTCGGGATACTGTCTGATGAGGGGGCTGACGATTTCATGCAGACTGCCTTTAATCCTGTGACCGTGGCGGCCACTGACCCGGCGGGTATGAAAGAGTCTGTTGTCGGCATGAAAGAGTATGCAGCTGCGGTCATCGCCAACTACGTTCTTGACGATATTGCCTTTGAAAATGGCCGCAGGACGGCAGCCTTCCTGTGCAATCTTCAGGATACCCTGACACCTTATGCCAATGTTGCTGGCCTGTCTGAATCAGACCTGATCAAGGCAATCCATAACACATTGATGCTGGCTCATGTCGCAGCAGTTGAGTGGCAGCTCAATGATTACTGGGTCAAACCTTCAGCTTTTCTGGTACAGGCTGTCACCTGGTACTACACCAGTTACAAACCCCTGCTGGCGACCCATACCGTCTGGCAGGCTACCGATCTGTCGCTGTCAAACATGGCATTCCTCTACCTTCTGGATCTGACCAACAGGGGTGATTACCTGCACCGGATGCTCATACCTTTCCAGCACTGGCTCGAACACTATGATGTTGATCCAGACCGAACCGCGCAATATGCCCACCACAACGGAATCGAGAAAGTTTCTGAACTGGGCGGACTGGCCATGCCATTGGGCAAGGCCGCTTCTTCAGTGATTCTGTTGAGAACCGGCTCCATGTTGTTTGCCAGACAGTACAACGCCAACCCTCAAATGTATCGCAGCATTTTCCGTCTGGTGCCCGAAATAGTGCAATCCATGGGTTCCAGGCAAGGGATTCAGGTACCCCTGCTGCACAGGGTAACACCACAAACAGCGAAAACGCTGGCCTCCGCCACAGCCGGTCTCATGCTGGGCCCAATTTCCACCGTCGGAGCATACGCCCACGGTCTTATAGCAGGATTTACCAGTGCTCAAACCTTCGGATTTGCTCTGGCATCGGGTCTCACTTTCGACTTTTTTATGAACGACAACAAGATGCTCACTCAATGGCTGGGTGGACCCCTGGGCCGCAGTCTTGACAGGATTAATCGCTGGCGAGGCGCAGGTGAAACGGACGATGAATATGAGATGCGTACCGATACTGCTTCGCCTCAACGTTTCGGTGAAGCCGATGGAGACTATACAGACCGTGTTGAAGCAAATGACATGATACATGGCTGGACTCGACACGAAAATTATCTGCAGTTCCGTGAACGCCGCGATCAAACCATGAAACTATTTGAGAACGGATGGGAGAAATACTTCAGGGAAAATCTGCCTAAATGGTCGTTTTCCCACGCAAAAAGTATTCCTTACTCCTACACTCTGGGCACCTTCTACAACTGGCAGCAGGGCGATGATAATGAACAAACAACTCGATGAGGGAGAACAGGGAAGTTAGGTTCCCAAACAAGCAGATTAAATTCGGGCTGTTGTTGCGCTGTCAGGAAAATACAGGTAAAACGAATCACAGAGTAATAATTAAAATAAAACGTTTCTCATGCCAATCCGTTTCAGGGATCGACTGTCGTTTAAACAGGCGCGTAACACCGTTGTCTTTGCCTTTATCCTGGGGCTGTTCCTGAGTCTTTATCTCGTGATCATCGACTACCGGTCTCAGGACCGGCAAATTGATGCCACCATAGAAACCTTCATTGATATCACCCGGACTCCAGCTGCCCGCATCGCTTACAACATTGATAAGGAGCTGGCCAACGAGCTGGTGTTGGGACTCATTAAATCGCCCACCATCGTCAGGGCAGAAATTGTTGAACCATCGGGTGCAATCCTTGCCGCTGTGAGTAAAGAGCCGCAACAGGATAAAGCCCGCCCCTTCACTGATATGCTGTTTGGTGCCAGCCGAACCTATATCCGGGAGCTTAAGGTTCCCTTTGATGAAGATGAACCGCTCGGCTGGCTTAAAATCGTTGCCGACACTCGCCCTATCAGCACTCAGTTTTTTGATCGGGCCATCTTTACCCTGGTGACTGTCCTGATCAAAACTTTCCTGCTTTCGCTGGTTCTGTCCATCATGTTTTATCACATGTTGACCAAGCCTTTGCTGAACATGACAGAAAAAATGGTTGAGCACCCGGAAAACAGTAGCAAGATTCAGCTTCCGCAGCCCAGGGGGCATGAGAATGACGAAATCGGCCTGCTGACCCGCACTATCAACCATTATTTGAACAACATTCATCACCATCTGCACCACCGGCGACTGGCTGAAGAACAGTTACGTGAACATCTGGCTGAACTGGAAACCATTATTGCCCGGCGGACCAGGGATATTCGCAAAAACAACCAGGCCCTTGAGAAGACCAACCGTCAGCTTGAGAAAGCACGCAGCCAGGCACTGGAAACTGCCAGTCAGCGAGCCAGGCAGCTGTCCAGTCTGAGTCACGAAATCAGAACCCCACTCAATGCAGTTCTGGGCATGCTGAGTATCGCCCTCAACGACGAACTGACCGAACTACAACATCAGCGTTTAACCACTGCCAGAGATTCTGGTACTCATCTGATCCGTCTGCTCAATGATATCCTGGACCTTTCCCGACTTGACTCGGGCAAGATGATTCTTGAAGAAATCTCTTTTGACCTCAGAAACTCAATGGAAGATGTTGTGGTGCTTGCAGGACAATCCACATTTACCAAAGGGGTTCCGATCTATTGTGATATCGATCCCACCCTGCCGGAAGAAGTCCTGGGTGACCCAACCCGTTTTCATCAGGTCATTTCCAACCTGATAGGCAATGCTGCAAAATTTACCGATGAGGGTGACATTCGTATCTGGCTCGACTGCCAGAAAACCTCCGAGAATCATCTTGATATTATGGTGAACATCAGTGACAGCGGTATCGGCATCCCTGAATCAGCCCTGGACGAAATTTTCAAACCCTTTGCTCAGGCCAGCAGTGATACCAGTCGCCGTTTCGGGGGCTCCGGTATGGGCCTGCCTTTGGTCCAGTCCATAGTCACTAACATGGGCGGACAACTGTCTGTTATATCAGAGCCCGGAGAAGGCAGCACATTTTCTGTCCGTTTACCATTCCGATATAAATCAAGGGAAGAAAAAGTATCGGTTTCTGCTGATATTAAGAGTAACCAGATTGTGCTCAATGGCTCAGAAGCTCTGCAAAGCTGTTGTTCTCATCTTCTGGCGCATTGGGATATCAGCCACCGACAGACCTCGAACAACAACATCGGTGACCTGTCCGACTGGGCGGATATTCTGATTACAGAGAATGAAGGTCTGGCCAGAAATGCCGGTCAGGATAATCCGTCACTAAAAGTGATTTATGCCGCTCATACACCTCTGGATAACGGCCCGGACACCCTGGTCTGGCTGCCACTCCCTCTGACCCGGAAACTGTTTATCCAGGCACTGGAGAAAACCCGGACTATACGTCATCAGGTCTCCCAACCGTTACCTGACACAGTGAAAATCCAACACCAAAAAAACAGGGATTATTCGGTTCTGGTGGTCGAAGATAATCCCATCAACAGAATGGTGGCGGAGGGAATGCTTGAGCAGCTGGGCTATAAGGTAGAGCTGGCTCATAATGGCGAGAGTTGTCTGGCAGCCTGTCAGCAAAAAAACTATGACCTGATTCTGATGGACTGCAATATGCCAATTATGGATGGGTTTACCACCACTCAGAGACTGCGAGTTCAGATAGCAACCAGAGAGACACCCATCATAGCCTTAACCGCCAACGCTATGAATCAGCACAGAAAGCAATGCCTGGATGCCGGAATGAACGACCATTTGGCTAAACCTTTCAACAAGGAGCAGCTTGAAAGCACTCTGACCCGCTGGTTAATAGCCTGATGGACAGTGTATGCACTGTTTTTTTGCGCTATTCAGTTGTCTGCTTTGAACTGAAGAGCGACTGAATTCATGCAGTACCTCAACCCTGTAGGCTCAGGCCCATCAGGAAATACATGCCCCAGATGCGCGTTGCAGGCTGAACACACCACTTCTGTCCGCTCCATACCCAGGCTTTTGTCTTCAAGGTAATTGACCGCCTCCTTATCCACGACTTCCCAGAAGCTGGGCCAACCACAGCCGGCATCAAATTTGGTCGTGGATTCGAACAGGATTTGATCACAGCAGACACAGCTATAACGACCCAGGCCATCAAAATGAACGTACTCACCAGAAAAAGGCCGTTCGGTACCCTTTTGCCGACAGACATAATACTGCTCTTCAGTCAGCTCTGACTGCCATTGGGCATCGGTTTTTTCAACTTTCATACCACCTCCAGCTTCTTTAACGGAAATATCCGGATTGGGTCGTGCACTGTAGCCTTAAAGCGATCATAATGGCCACCTGATTCCCTGCCAGAGAGAACATTTTTTACCCACTCTTGTCTATTTATAGTCAGGTTTATAATCAGATTGATGATGTTCCAGAGAATCCCATGACCTGATCCACAACGATCGGAACTGACGCCACTCATTAACGGAGCAATACTCAGGCAGCCCTGAGTAACAGATAACATACAAAAAGACAATGAGCCTTATATCGGCCACAGGAAAAGAACCCATGAAGGATATTGAGAAGTCCCTGAAACTGGCAAACGTCTGCTACGAAATACGTGGTCCGGTATTGCGCGAAGCCAGAAGACTGGAGGAGGAAGGCCAGCGTGTTCTGAAACTGAACACAGGCAACCCTGCGCCTTTTGGCTTTGATGCACCTGAAGAGATTATTCAAGACGTCATTCTCAACCTCCCCAACTCCCAGGGCTACACCGACTCCAAGGGTTTGTTTTCGGCACGCAAGGCCGTAATGCACTACTGTCAGCAGAAAGATTTTCCCGGTGTCGAGCTGGAAGACATTTTTATCGGTAATGGCGTCAGCGAACTGGTCGTCATGGCCATGCAGGGATTACTGAACAACGGTGATGAATTGCTGATCCCGGCGCCGGACTACCCTCTCTGGACTGCGGCGGCTAACCTTTCAGGAGGCCGAGCGGTTCACTACCTCTGTGACGAGCAATCTGACTGGTACCCTGACCTGGATGATATTCGCAGCAAAATCACCGCCAAGACCCGGGGCATTGTTGTCATCAACCCTAACAATCCAACGGGTGCCGTTTACCCACCTGAGCTGCTGCAGGAAATCATTGAGATTGCCCGCCAGCACAGCCTGATTATTTTTGCTGACGAGATCTACGACAAGATCCTCTTCGATGGAACAGAGCACACTGCCATGGCATCGCTGGCGGATGATGTGTTCATGATCTCATTCAACGGGCTCTCCAAATCTTATCGTGCAGCCGGTTTTCGTTCTGGCTGGATGGTTGCCAGTGGTCCCAAACATAAAGCCAGGGACTACCTGGAAGGTCTGGAAATGCTGGCCTCCATGCGTCTGTGTTCCAACGTTCCTGCCCAGCATGCTATTCAAACGGCACTGGGGGGTTACCAGAGCATCAATGACCTCGTTCTTCCCGGCGGCAGACTCCTGGCACAGAGAGATGTGATCTACGAGCGCCTGAATCAGATACCCGGTGTCAGCTGTGTCAAACCCAGGGGAGCCCTTTACGTGTTCCCGAAACTGGACCCGAAAAAGTATCCGATTCACGACGATGAACAGCTGGTACTCGACCTGCTGATTCAGGAAAAAATTCTGCTCGTACAGGGTCGTGCCTTCAACTGGCCGGACCCGGACCATCTCAGGATAATTACCCTGCCCCGGGTTGAAGATCTGGAGATGGTGGGCGATAAACTTGAACGATTCCTGAGCCGATACAAACAATCATAATCCTGGCCGTGACTCAACGGCCCGTTTGCTACCGATTACTGAATTCCAGACACTCACATTCTGAACATGGCTGACATCCACATCGACGACTTTTTTCATGATTGTGCCAAGACACTGGTACATCTCTACAATGTCTTCCCGCGGCTGACCTCTCTGTACGTCGACGACATCATTACGCCCGTGCCCGTGGATGAATTCGGATTACCCGGCAAGCGACACCAGGCCTGCTTTGACAGTTTTCTCTGGCTGGCCAGAGAAGGCTACATACACTACTCCGAAAGAGTTCGGCTGGAAGGGCTGGACCAGGTGGTTCTGACTGAAAAAAGTTTCCTCAGGCTCGGTATGCCAAGCCTGAAAACCGAATTGGAAGACCTGCCAGAACCGATGCTTCAGAAACAGAGGACTCTGGGCTGGCAGTTTCGTGAAACATTAAAATCCGGGACCACCCACCAGCTGAACCTGCTCTGCCAGCACTTTTTCGCCTGCAAAGCCTGAAGGAGTGTAAACATTGTTAAATGTGACGGGCTGAGGATTGAAATCCGGACTCAACGCCTCCATAGTCCAACTATCCAACTAACAAAGGCAACCATTCGGTAATGAAAAGAATTCTGCTATTTCTTGCAACTAACCTTGCTGTCATCGCAGTCGCCAGCATCACGCTTAACATCCTTGGCGTGGGTAGCTATGTCACAGCCCAGGGACTCGATATGAAGTCACTGCTGGCTTTCTGTGCCGTTTTCGGTTTTGCCGGTTCATTGGTTTCTCTGCTCCTTTCCAAAACCATGGCCAAGATGGGCACAGGCACCCAGGTTATCGATCAGCCCCGAACAGCCCAGGAGCGCTGGTTGATGGATACGGTCAAAGAGCTGTCTGAAAAAGCGGGCATTGGCATGCCGGAAGTGGGTATTTTCCCATCCCCGGAAACCAATGCTTTTGCCACCGGCTGGAACAAAAACGCCTCACTGGTTGCCGTGAGTCAGGGATTATTGGATCGTTTCAGCCCGAGGGAAGCAAGAGCCGTTATTGGTCACGAAATAGGTCACGTTGCTAACGGTGACATGGTGACGCTGGCGCTGATTCAGGGTGTTGTGAACACCTTCGTGATGTTCTTTGCACGTATCATCGGCTATGCCGTAGACAGCTTCCTCCGTCGTGATGAAGAAAACAGTGGCCCGGGTATTGGCTTTTATGTTGTCAGCTTTATTGCCGAGATTGTTCTGGGTATTGCCGCCAGCGCCATCGTGATGTGGTTCTCCCGCAAGCGAGAATTCCGTGCCGATGAAGCCGGTGCCGAGCTCGCAGGTCGTGGTGATATGATTGCCGCTCTGGAAAGACTGAGAGCTGAATACGACGCACCCAGTGCGATGCCTGCCACCATGACGGCCTTCGGTATTCGCAAGAACGGTCAGGGTGGCCTGGCCGCACTGTTCTCCAGCCACCCTCCTCTTGAAGATCGAATTCAGTCGCTGCAATCCCATCGCTGACAGGGTTTCTTTTATCGCACCCACTCCACAAGGCTCGCTGATGCGGGCCTTTTTATTACGAAAGCACTTCTGCTTCAGGATTACGAATACACACTTAGTCAAGCCAATGATGCATGTCTGCTCTGGCCTTCTTGATCCGGTAAATGTTCATAATTATTGTTTAATTCGATTGAGGATATACGTTTCAGCTTCTTCATGGGGGATGAGAGTATCTGAGCCATCTTGTCCACGAATTTACTGACTTTCTCATCAAGCCCTGGAGAATATTGTTTTGGCTTCAGAGACAAGCTCCTTATAATAGGCTTTTATTTCTAATCCAGCTGCTTATATGCCTATTGAACATCCTGACCCCATCTGGGTCCTCGACAGCGAAAGCCTTAACCATTACTGCCAGCAGTGGCTTGAGCTGGATGCCATTGCACTGGACACAGAGTTTATTCGCACTGATACCTTTTACCCTATTCCCGGACTGATTCAGGTGGGTACCGGTGACAGAGTTTTCCTGATTGACCCACTCAGTGTTCAGGACTGGGCTTCCTTTGGCCGGGTTCTGCAATCCAAATCTGTCATCAAAGTCCTTCACGCCTGCGGAGAAGATCTCGAAGTTTTCAATATTCTCACCGGCTGCCGCCCAGTTGCATTGCTGGATACACAGCTTGCTGCGGCCTATGCAGGACTGGGACATTCATTAAGCTACCAAAACTTGCTAAAGGCGCTTCTGGAAGTGGACCTGCCCAAGGATGCCACTCGCTCAGACTGGCTTCAGCGACCACTGACTGAAGCCCAGATCAGCTATGCCACGCTCGATGTCGTTCACCTGCTGGAAGCTTATGAGCTATTACTCGAAAAAATGAAAGGCAAGCCTCAGTTGCAATGGCTTAACGAGGATTGTGACACCTTGCTCAGCTCGCCATTGTTTCCGGTCCCCGGCGAAATCTGGAAAGATGTTAAGCGTGCCTGGCAATTGCAGCCTCAACAACTGGCGGTTTTACAGAAGATCTGTGAATACCGTGAACTGGAAGCCCGAAAAACCAATACCCCGCGCAACCGGGTCATCCCCAAGGGAAGCCTGTGGCCAATTGCCCGTTATATGCCGGAGAATATACGTTCACTCTCTTCCATTCAGGATATGAAACCCAAAACGCTTCGAAAATACGGCGGGATTATTCTGAACCTGGTCAAACAGGCCAAAGACAGTCCGGAAGCTGACTATCCGGAACAGCTCCCTGCCCCCCTGCCGAAAGCCGCCCGCGACTATGGCAAACTGATCAAGGCCTGGGTGACTCACAAATCAGATGAGCTGAATGTACCTGCAGAGCTGTTATTCCCGGGAAAAATGTCTAACGCACTCTTACGTCAGTGGCAAAACAGTGGCCGTTTTTCGATGCCAGAGAGCATTAAAGGCTGGCGACAACGGGAAATTGCCGAACCCCTGATTCTGGCTATGAAAGAGTACAAAGAGAACCAGAGATAATTACTTCCCAGACTCCAGGCAAATTCAAGATAGTATTAATATTATGTCTAAAATTCTTGCTTCCATTTTCAAAAGCAGCAAACGCAACGAGATGTACCTTTACGTTGACAAGCGTGATCAACTGAAGAAAGTCCCTGAAGCCCTTCATCAGGCTTTCGGCAAAGCTACCCATGTGATGGATATTCTGCTGACACCTGAGCGCAAACTGGCCAGGGCAGACATTGAAAAAGTGATGACCGGGATTCAGGAAAAGGGGTTTTACCTGCAGATGCCCCCAGCCGAAGAAGACTAAGTACCTGGCCAGTTGGTTTCGCATATTCTGGCGAGTGGATTTTTTCATCCTTCAAGGCGCAACGACGGGCGCGTAGCCGTAGCTACGCAACCAGAGTTGGAACGCAGAAGGGTGGAAAAAGCCGCCGTCCAGAATATGCGAAACCAACTGGTTAGGTACTTACATTCAACACCTTCCTGAAGAACTGCTGAGCTTTAACGACCCGCTGTGAAAACAAGGGTATAGAGCCCGGTTTGTCCTGAGCCTTGACATTCAGGGAAGCCAGTGGGTACCACCACAAACTGCAAAAACAAGGTTGCAGACAGGGAGTTGACTCAGAAATATTCGTCAACTCCGTTAATGGCGTGGTAGCCATTGCAGTGCTATACAGTCTCGTGCAAACGGCAACCAGTTCGCCTGAGTCTATGAGACGCTCACAAAAAAACAAAATTGTCTGCTCGGTAACCCAATCACTGCTTCTGCTAGTGACGATGGTGTTTTGGGAATCGCTGCCTGCATTGGGACTCACCGGCTCAAACTCGCTGCCAGCACATTCCTTATATGCCAATAAGCTGGCTAAACCTGAACAGCCCGACCCTTTTCCGTTTGGGTTTATGCTGCTCTCTTTCAGTTTGCTTCAGCTACTGCCGAATATCAGTCCTCATGAGTCGCTTCAACTGCCTCTCCTACCCGATTGGCCAATAAAACAAACACGCCGCATTGATCGGGTGACCTGGTCCCCTGAAGCGCCTGAGAAGACGACCAACACGCCCATCGCCATGGGTGCTGCCGGGGGAGATGATGGTGATAAGCCACCTGATGGAAACAACTGGAATTCTGACCCGGAACCCCAGCCTGACCTTATCCTTGTTCCTGATCCTGTTCAAAAATGCCAGCAACAAAAAAGACAACTGCTTAGAGTATTACGAATAAAACGACTATGGGCTACTATGACGGGCCAAACAACGCTGGCCCGGATTATGTCAGACCGGATCATGGTAATTAAAGCCGACCTTCTTGATCTGGAAAGGTCAGGCCCTGCCGGGTTTCAAACGGGGCTGGTTCAGTCATGGCTGGCAGAGAATGGTCAGGAACTCAGTGTTTACTGTGAAATCATTTCTGGCAAATATTCTGGCCGACAGGCGGCTTCCGGCGACAAGAATCAAACCTCCCGAACGACCAAAGAACCAACAACTGCGGCCACAGCTCAGAACAGCCAGAGGAGCCGGGGCGCAGCCCCTAACCAGAGAATCGCTTCAATAGACGGCAGCGATCGTGGAGGCGATGAGCCACCGGGCCCCTCAGCTCAGCAGGATACCGGAAAAGCCGCTGTCAATTGTTCGAAGTGTGACAAGGCGCTGACTCAACAGGAATTAAGACGTGTAGCTAATGAGACAGCAGCTTCAGCATTTTTATGCAACCAGTGCCTGTCGGACACTCACAGTAAAAAAAGGGCAAGACCAGCCCACCATGAAACAGAGCCGGATTCATCAGAACCCGCTCAGAAAAAAAAGAAGGACGTGGGTAGAAAGAGAAATATTTCAATAGCAGCCGCAGCACCACCGGCCAAAAAAAGTAAACCGGCAGACACTCAGCCCCCCGATGACCCATTGGAAAAAGTAAAAGAAAACATCAAATACAAATTAAGCAAGGAAGATCTGGAGAAAGTGCAAACTTTGCTTGAGGTATTCAAGAAAAAAAACATCACCGTCAAGCACACTTTTTATAAACTGCTTGGTTTCGTAGAGAGAGAGTCTTTTAATGGTTTCTTCGATAATGCCACTGCGTTTTTTGGGCAACTTCCTGAAAACGTCAAAAATACCGGCATGCTGACCAGCATGCTACATAATGTCAGAAAATATATTCGTAGCTTTGCACAAACTAGCCAGGATGAACTCGAATATTTGGCGGGTTTGGATTTATTGACTTCCCTCTCTTCCATGAACAATAGCAAAGGCATACCCAGACAAGAGGAAGTGGAAGAAGTGCTGGGCTGGCCGGAATGGAAAGACCAAAATGGCGAGTTCGACAGGGAGCGGTTCCAGTCTTTCTCGTCCATGTACAACACAAAAGGTTTGCCCGAGCATAAGGATGTGGAAGAGGTGCTTGGCTGGTCGGAGTGGAAAGACAAGGATGGCCAGTTCAATATAAAGTTATTCCGCTGCTTCTCATCCATGAATCATGCCAAGGGAAAGCTCAAATATGGGAAAGTGAAAGAAATATTGGGCTGGCCGGAATGGAAAGACAAGTATGGAAAGTTCAACATGGAGCTGTTCCGCGCCTTCTCGTCCCTGAATAGTTCCAAAGGCATGCTTAAACATGAGGCAGTGGAAGAGATCCTTGACTGGCCGGAATGGAAAGACAAGTATGGAAAGTTCAATATGGAGCTGTTCCGCGCCTTCTCGTCCCTGAATAGTTCCAAAGGCATGCTTAAACATGAGGCAGTGGAAGAGATCCTTGACTGGCCGGTATGGAAAGACAAGGATGGCGAGTTCAATATGGAGCTGTTCCGCGCTTTCTCTTCCATGAATAGTTGCAAAGGCATGCTCAAAAAAAAGGAAGTGGAAGAGGTGCTGGCCTGGCCGGAATGGAAAGACAGGGATGACGAGTTCAATATGGAGCTGTTCCGCGCTTTCTCTTCCATGAATAACGGCAAAGGCGTGCCCAAAAATGAGGAACATAAGAAATTAAAAGCGATGCTGGGCTGGCCGGAATGGAGAGACAAGAATGGTCAGTTCAATATGGAGTTATTCCGCTCTTTCTCGTCTATGTTCGCCAAAAGAGGCATACCCAAACACAAGGAAGTGAAAGTGGTGCTGGGCTGGCAGCTATGGAAGGACAAGGATGGCCAGTTCAATATGGAGCTGTTCCGCGCTTTCTCGTCCCTGAATGGTTCCAAAGGCATGCCTTTACATGAGGAAGTGAAAGAGATCCTGAGCTGGCCGGTATGGAAAGACAAGGATGGCGAGTTCAATATCGAGCTGTTGCGCGCTTTCTCATCCATGAATTGTGGCAGAGGCATGCTCAAAAAAAAGGAAGTGGAAGAGGTGCTGGCCTGGCCGGAATGGAAAGACAGGGATGGCAAGTTCAATATGGAGCTGTTCCGCGCATTCTCGTCCATACATAACAACAAAGGCGTGCCCAAACATGAGGAGCATAAAAAATTAAAAGCGATGTTGAACTGGCCGGAATGGAGAGATGAGGATAGCCAATTCAATATGGATTTATTCCGCTCTTTCTCGTCTATGTTCGCCAAAAGAGGTATGCCCAAACACAAGGAAGTGAAAGCGGTGCTGGGTTGGCAGGTATGGAAAGACAAGGATGGCGAGTTCAGTATGGAGCTGTTCCGCACCTTCGCGTCCTTGAATCATGCCAGAGGCTTGCCTGAACATGAAGAGGAAGTGAAAGAGCTTCTGGGCTGGCAGGTATGGAAAGATGAGTATGGCGAGTTCAGTATGGAGCGATTCCGTACTTTCACAGCCATGAATTCTGGCAAAGGCCCACCCAGATATGAGGACGTAAAAGAGATGCTGAACTGGCCGGAATGGAAAGAAAAGGATGGCAAGTTCGTTATGGAGCGGCTCCGCGCATTTTCTTCCATGAATTTTAGCCGGGGCATGCCCAGATATGAGCAAGTGAAAAGAGTGCTTGGCTGGCCGGAGTGGAAAGACCAGGATGGCGAGTTCAGTAAGGAGCGGTTCCGTGCCTTCTCGTCCATAAATTATGGCCAGGGCGTGCCCAAACATGGGCCAGTGAAAAAAGTAATGAACTGGATAAGCTGCGGGGGGGCACCCAACCATCTGTTATTGCAAATTATGGCCAGACTCTGGGCATCAGAAGGGCTACCTGCTACCGAAGAGCTGAAACACCAGGAAGCACAACTGAAGCAGTGGCTGTTGACAGAATCTACTGAAGAAAATAGCGGCTTGGATGACAACCTGGATAATGAAGAGAATGACAAATTCAATCGCCAGCTAAAAACAGTTTCCCTTTATCTTTCCACCCCTAAACCAGACTGGTTAATCAACTGGGCGGTTTTAAAACAATTTCACCACCGTGAAAAGACTAAACCCGCTCTGATGCTGAAATCATTAATAAGGCTTCTGTCTTCTTATGGAGGGAAAGGCGTCAGGAACTATCTTAAAGCTAATCAACGGAACCGGAATTTTTTGTGGCGTCATTCGGGTAAAACCACGCCTTTGCACGTGTTAAAGAAGACAATGGCTTTGTTTTCTTCAGATGAATACAGAGAGCGTTATGTCTACTTTGTCAAGCGGCTGATGTCATTGCCGGGTAAAAACCAATGGCAACAGCTCTCAACCCGGTTGCAACAACTATCGGGCGTGCTGAAACACGACTCTATGAAAAGACTCTACTGGGAAATCCTGCAACCCTTAACAAAGGATGATCAACTGCGTTTTCTGGATGCCAGCCATGCCCGGGCTGTATTCGATCTGTTTCCTTCTTTGAGCGCCCTGCAAAAACTCAGCAAAGAGCATTCCTCTCAATATTTAAAACGGCTGCTTGAAGCCTGCCTGCAACTAAAAACCCATGAAATCACCAAAAAAGGCATCCAGATACTGTTTGAAGCCTTACTCAAAACCCATAGTCTTCTGCCCTGGGATCAGGATATCCCCGATCACTTTCTGTCCGGGATGCGTTCAACCGATAACAACAATGTTGAGATAACTGTCTCTGGACATATCCAGTCAGGAAAGCAGTTGGCCCTGAGCTATATCGCTGTGCTGATGCAAAACCTCAACGAGATGTCTTTTACCATCAAAGGGCAGCGGCTTGAGGTTGAGGTTGACGGTGTTCAGACCTACCGTTTCCCCATGCCACTGCTGAAAATACGGGATGAAAAAATAGAAATCAGCAACTGGACAGAGGAGCAACTCAGGATTTTTTTGAAAATCACTGAGATGTCTGAACGTTATTATCTGACAGCAGATGAGTGGCAAAAGCGTTTAAAACCCGATTGCCCGGTATACATCCAAAGACGTAAAGCCAAACTGGCCGCAAACAGAGAGCTGAGGGCAGAAGGTGCGTTGACAGCAGCCCCCTTCAATCCGATACCTGTTCATGTTCTGATTCTTCTGGTCAGGAGAGGAATGACCATCAAACCCATCACCTGGAGATCCCTTGACCATCATAAAGAGAGACTGCCTGCCCCCCTGTTTTGCCAACTGAGAGAAAAAGTCGAAGCATCAGGTAGCGAGTGCCCCGATGAGATTAAAGAATCGCTGTCCCAATACCTGGACATCATTCAACCCGGAGACGCTGAAGCCTGTGACACGGTGAGTGAAACAGAAGCACAAAGCATTAACCTGCCAGACAGCAAAAGAGAAAAACAGGCGTTTGACAGTTTGTGGTCAAAGCTAAACCAGACAGAAATTTTTGGCACCGAAATTCTGAACTTACTCGACGAGTATGGGGATGAAATGGAGCTTACGCATACGGTGACCGTCCTTAAAAAAGCCAAAATCGATATCGCTGACTACATACTGGAAGGATGGAGGCAACGGGCATGCAGTAAAATAGAGCAGTTAAAAAAACGGGACACTTTATTATCAGATGTTGCTCCTGATGTTTATCAGAACTGTCAGGAACTGGAGTTGCTTGATGAGCATTAGTCCGTTAGTTTCCCAGTCACACGACACTGTAAATAGTCGGCATTGCGATATGACAACACCTTTCTGGCAGACCCAATCTCTCGAACAGATGACCCCTGAAGAATGGGAGAGTCTTTGCGATGGCTGTGGTCGCTGCTGCCTGCAAAAACTCGAAGATGAGGAGACAGGAGAGGTTCACAACACCTCTCTGGCCTGCCAGCTGCTGGATATTCACAGCTGCCGGTGTTCAGACTATGAACACCGAAAGGAAAAGGTTCCTCAATGCCTGAAACTTACAGCCGGTGATATACCTCATTTTCACTGGTTGCCAGACACCTGTGCCTACCGACTCCTGGCCGAAGGTAAATCGCTCTTCGACTGGCACCCTCTGATATCGGGAAACCCGAACAGCGTTCACCTGGCTGGCATTTCCGTCAGGGCCTTTGCGCAATCAGAAACCTCGGTGCCTGAAGAGGATTGGGAAGATTACATTATCCCCATGCGGCCTGTTTAGAGTTGAGTCACAAGCAAACGAAGTGGCCTCTCCTGCCAGGTTTTTGCTGGCTCCCGGTGTCGGGGAGCCGTTATTTGCCCTTGGCGGAGTTACAGGTCAACTGTGTCAGATCGACTGAGCTATGGGGAGAAGTAATCCAGTACCTCTGTATAGTGGACGCAGCCTCGAATCACAATACCGATATGGCTGGGGAAGAAGTTTGTTGGAGCTGGGTAGCCCTGCACCAGATAAGGAAGAAACTGTTGTCTGCTGGACAACCAGAGAATACCCCAGCCGTTTGATAAAAGTATTAAACTAGCCACTGAATGATAGTCATAAGGACTGCGGATAACATAGCCTGCGGCAAAACTTTTACAGGAAAGACAAAGAGCAGTAAGAGCTATATATTTTTTCATATCGGTAGAGAACCTCCATATACCAAAGAATATATATGGACCAACTTACTGATCTTGCAACTCAAAACCTGACTTTATTGCCTGATCAGACGCCCATCATCCTGCCCGGCCTGATCAGTGCTGCGCCATGGGTTAATATCCAGCCCCCCCCGGCGTACATAGCGGGCATAGACGGTCAGGGACTCCATTTTGAAACGGGCCTGTATTTCTGTGAATACTCTTTCCACACATTGCTCATGAAATTCCTGATGCCCACGGAATGAACAGATAAACTTCAGAAACGACTCATGACTAATGGCTTCTCCCTTATATTGAACAACCACAGTTCCCCAGTCTGGCTGCCCGGTCACAGGACAGTTGGACTTCAGCAGATGAGAATGGATAGTTTCTTCCCGAATGCCTTCAGCCTTTTGCAAAAGATCAGGTGTATAGTCATAGCAATCAATAACCACATCCAGCTCATCCACTCCGGTGCCGGGAGCCGATTTGAATCCGAAAGCTTCCATTTCAGCAATCGTCATCAGCTTTACTCTGACCGGCGCACCTGCAGCCTGGCTGAGATCCTTTTCCATAACCGCCTGAACCTGTGCCACAGAATCAAACTGAGTCTGGTTGAATGAGTTCAGATAAAGCTTGAAGGACTTGGATTCAATCAGGCAGGGAGACTGGCAGGGCAGCTCAAAGCGACCGATCATTGCCAACGGCTTACCCTTGGCGTCAAGCCAGGACAGCTCATAACCAAACCAGACATCACTGCCTGCAAAAGGGAGGTTATCGGGGTCCAGCCCCAACTCCAACTGCTTCTCCCTGCGGGGAATAGGGAACAAAACTTCCGGATTATACTCCGCCTGATACTCACTGTTTTTCCCCAGCGGGGAAGCATTCACTAATTCACTCATAACTTCACTTGACCCAATCCTGTTTGCCCGGCAACCCGGCCAGATCAGTATCCTCTGGAAAAAACGAGGCCTGGAAAGCCTCGCTTCAAATTCAGTTTCGAAGGCCTTTGCCCACTCGCAGAAGGTGGAGAGCCCAGGCGGCCAGTATTACGATAGCCAGAACCATCACAACAAAAGCCCAACCTAAACTGATACCACTGTCCTGTCCCAGGATTCCATATCGAAAGGCATTCACCTGATACAGGATAGGATTCAGCAGCGAGATGGATCGAAATGGCTCTGGAAGCACGTCTATCGAGTAGAAAACACCTCCCAGGTAAGTAAGAGGCGTCAGTACGAAGGTCGGGATGATGGCCACATCGTCAAACTTTCTGGCAAACACTGCATTGATGAAACCACCCAGTGCAAACAGAGTTGCAGTCAGGAAAACAGCCAGCAGGGTAATAAGAATATGATGTACCTGTAGTTCTACGAAGAAAGCGCCCAGTAGCATAACCAGAACACCTACGTAGACCCCCCTGACAACACCACCCATGGTGTAACCGGCCAGAATCACCCAGTTCGGTACGGGTGACACCAGCAACTCTTCAACACACTTCTGAAACTTGTTACTGAAAAAGCTGGAAGCCACATTAGTGAAGCTGTTGGTAATCACCGCCATCATGACCAGACCCGGTACGACAAAGGTCATATAATCAAAGCCACCCATCTCGCCCACTCTGGAGCCAATAACAGCACCAAAAATAACGAAATACAAAGACATGGTCATCGCCGGTGGCAATAGCGTCTGTGGCCAGATCCGCATGAAACGACGAATTTCTTTAGTGAAGATCGTATTAAATGCAACCAGGTTATATTTCCACTCACTCACTGTGCACTTCCTCCCTTCACGGCCGCGCTGTCCTTTGTTTGCCCTGAAGCCGCTAAAGCATCCGAAGTCAGACTGACAAACAACTCCTCAAGACGGTTGGACTTGTTTCTCATACTGGCCACTTCAATTTGATATTCACTCAGCTGCCGGAACAGGTCATTAACCCCCTGGTGCTTGCCGACCTCAACTTCAATACTGTGGTTATCCAACTTCTTGACAATATAATCCGCAAGGGTCGGCAGATCTCCAATCGGCTGTTTCAGATCCAGCACAAAACTTTCTTGTTGCAGTTTGCCCAGCAGAGCCTTGGTGCTGGTGTTCTCGACGATCCTGCCACTGTCAATGATGCCGATATTGCGGCAGAGCTGCTCGGCTTCCTCAAGGTAATGAGTAGTCAGGATAATCGTGGTGCCCTGCTCATTGATCTCCCTGAGAAAATCCCAGAGAGAGCGGCGAAGTTCAATATCAACTCCGGCGGTCGGTTCATCAAGAATCAGTAGTTTTGGCTGATGAATCAGGGCTCTGACAATCATCAAACGTCGCTTCATACCACCGGACAACATTCTTGAGACATTGTGTCGTTTATCCCACAGGCCCAGCTGCTTGAGATACTTCTCGGCACGTTTGCGGGCTTCTTTTGCCGATATGCCGTAATAGCCGGCCTGCGTCACAATGATATCTTCAACTTTTTCAAACTGGTTGAAGTTGAACTCCTGGGGAACGACGCCCAGCATCCGCTTGGCCTTGACAAGGTCAGTATCAATATCGTGCCCGAATATTGAAACCTCGCCTGAAGTCTTGCGAACCAATGATGAAATAATACCAATAGTGGTTGATTTGCCAGCACCATTGGGTCCCAGCAGGGCGTAAAAATCGCCTTCCTCAACTGAGAGATCAATCCCTTTCAGGGCTTGAAATCCATTGTCGTATTGTTTTCTAAGATTCTGTATTTTCAGTGCCTGGGGCATGCTTCTATAGTCCGTATTATGCAGGATTTCTTCTCCATCAGAGCCTCTGCACAGTTTCACTCTTGCTTTACCCTGCTTCCTTTTCATCCATTGCGTGAAGTCAAACAGAGGCGATTAGTCTTGGCAGTTACTTTGAACGTTTTTCCATCATCAGGAAATAGAAAAATATCCTGTTGCTTATGGCTGTCAGTACTTAAAAGAGGGTCATTTTATTATAAAACGACGAAGTAAACGGCACTTTTAGAGCATTTTTTCACGCTATGCTCTGATCAACTGCGTCAGTGCCGGTTTCAATTGTGGATAGGTGAACTGATAGCCTTCAGCCATTAGACGCTCTGGATAAACATTCTGGCCTTTCAATACCATTTCAGAAGATTCCCCCAACATCCACTTCAGAACCCTTGCTGGCATTTTCAACAAGGCGGGACGATTGAGAGTACCAGCCAGAGCCATCGCAAAGTCTTTATTGCTGACCGCTTCAGGGGCGGTGGCATTAAAAGCACCCTCAGCTGATTCATTCTCCAACAAAAACAGCAGCGCATTCACCATATCTTCCATGTGAATCCACGACATCATCTGTTGGCCAGAACCCAGCGGACCTCCAATCCCTAAACGAAAAGGAGTCATCATTTCATGCAACGCACCTCCTTCGGGGTGTAACACAACGCCAGTTCTGACCAGACAAACCCGTACCCCCAGACCTTTGGCACGCTCGGCAGCCTGTTCCCAGCGCACACAGAGCCCTGAAGCAAAGTCGTCTCCTGCGCCGGAAGACTCGTCCAGACGGGCCGCATCATCCCTGCCACCATAAAACCCGATGGCAGAGCCACTGATCAGGCAGCCTGGTCGGTTTTCCATTCGTTCAATCAGGTCAACCAGTTCTGAAGTCAGGGCGACCCGGCTATCGAGCAACTGTGTTTTTCTCGAGGGTGTCCAACGTTTATCCATTACCCCCTCACCGGCCAGATTGATAACGGCATCGAAAGCCACAGAAGGATTCACTGCCGTCAAAGACTTCACAGAACTCACTTCAGGGGTCAGCAGACGTTGGACACCCACGGCATCCTGCCTGCTTAAAATGGTCAGTCGATGCCCTCTTGACAAAAGCCTGGCCACCAGTCGTCGGCCAATAAATCCTGTTCCCCCGGTAATCAGTATCTGCATAACATTAAGTCCTGAAAAAAAACCTTGAGATGGTATTAAAACGTCTTCGGTCCCACGGGACAAAAACCCATGGTTCCATAGTAAACAGCCATGGGGGTCAGAAACAATTTTTCACTGACGATTTTATTACAGAAAGAATGAACTCCGGGCAGTTTTTTTACCCATAAAAAAATACCCGTGGTCCCCTCAAACCCGGGTATTTGATCGGCTGGCTTGTCACTGGCTCCCGCTTCTTTTTTTTATGTCCTTAATTCTCTGGCGCTTTTTATTATTTTTCTTGATTGCCTGAGTGATTCCATAATACGTACTAGCCACTATCAAAACCTTGACCTACATCAATAAAACTTCGGTTTACACTTACCCATCCATCCAAGCCTGACATGCGACACACTCTGAAAGAGCGGAGAAACAAATTAAGGTCTGAGGTTATCTTTCTGGTCCATATCAACGGGCTTGCGTTTTCGATGTATTCTTTTGTGGATCGACAAGGCTTGAGCATTATTGCAGACAGCCCCGCATGACCGCTGCTGACCATCCTCCCCGAACTCTCTCAGGTTACAGATTTTTTGTCCGCTATGGCTTCTGTTTTTGTGAGACAACAGGATTCCGGCATTTTCGCAGACTCTCCCACATGTCTGTGGATGCCCATCTTCTCCGACCACGATTTCGTCACAGGTTTTTTGCCCACCGTGTACTTTGACTTTGTGACTCCACATGGCTTTAGCATTCTTGCAAACCATTCCGCATGGCCGTGGCTGGCCGTCCTCCCAGACTATTGTTACATCACAGGTTTTTTGCCCGCTATGGTATGTGACTTTGTGATTCGCCAGGGCTTGACTATTCTTGCAGACTACTCCGCATGGCTGCGGCTGGCCATCCTTCCCGACTACTGTGGCGTCACAGGTCTTTTGCCCGGTATGGTATTGGCTTTTGTGTGACGACAGGCCTTTAGCATTCTTGTAGGTCCTCCCGCATGGTCGATGCAGGCCATCCTCCCCAACCACAATCGCATTGCAGGTTTGTTGCCCGGAGTGAATTAATCTTTTGTGATACGCCAGGGCTGTAGCACTCTTGCAGACCATCCCGCATGACTGCCGCTGTCCATCCTCCCCGGCTACTGATACATCACAGGTTTGTGGCCCGGAGTGGATTCCTCTTTTGTGATCGAATAGAGCTTTTGCATTCTTGCAGACCGTTCCACATGGCTGTGGCTGGCCATCCTTCCCAACCCTGATTGCATTACAAGTTTTTTCCCCGCTGTGAATGCTGCGTTTGTGACTTAAAAGCGCTTTGTTATTCTTGAGGACCTTCCCGCATTGCCGCAGTTGACCATCCTCTCCAACCAGGATCACGTTGCAGGTTACTTGCCAGTCAGGGTCAATTGTATTAGCTGTTCCTGCTGCCATTGAATCTGAGGCGACCCCGTCTAAGGCGACCCCGTCTAAGGCGACCCCGTCTATCAAGTTGCAACGATAACAGTGTGCATTGGTCAAATGGTTGCATAAGCTGTGTTCGGGTGTTGCTACAGTGCTGTCTGTCGAACTTTCTTCACAATTCTGCACTCCGCTAACCAATGAATCGGAAAATTGTCGAAATCGACAGACGCCATGACAGGGCTGGACAAAACAATTTAAACCCAACGAATGCTGGTGTCGTTCAGAGCCTCCGTTCCCGTCACTGTAGTCAGTATCCCGGGGGCGGATGAAAGAACCTGTTCGGTGGCGGTTGACTGGTGGTCCTTGCTGGCTGGATGGTTCTGATGGCTGGTGTTGTTGCTGATCCTGTTCTGAGCCAAACATAAATGCCGCCTCTTGTTGTTCAATCGGGTTAAACAGCGGTGAATCTATGTTCCAATAGCCTTTCAAAAGCCAACTGACAGTGACAATCATTTCTACAGATAACCATGAATAAGGGGTTGAGCTTAGAGTAATGATTGTTTTTGCCCTGTAGTTGCCAGGTTTTTGTCGTTTGTTATCAGCAGGAAAATCGGGTTCTTCATAAACGTCTGTGTCGGTAATCTCTAGCGGGTTGTCACACAATGTTCGCAGTTCACGCTTTATAGAAAAGCTCTGTTTTGAAAAATCTACAATCTGTTTAGACTCGAAAATAAAATGCTCTGTCAAAGATTTAGCCTGACAAATCGCAGACAACAGCGACAGCAGCACAATAAAGAGTGAGTGTTTAATAATCCTATCCCTGTCTTCTGACCTACAGAGAGAAAGGATAGATCAAGAAAATAAGTGTGTTTTTGTGTTTTCCTAATACCAGACATCTGTTTGTTGTTGACCTGATTCTCATCGACGAAGTCCATAATTTGGTTTTTTGACTTATATCAACCATTATGAGGCCGGTCGATAAAACCGGTTACATCTAAAAACACACAGCGCAGACCGGTGTCCTGACTATCTTTACCTTGAAACATTTTCTGAGGACCATTTAATGACATCCATGCTGGCCCGGGAAATGGTTCAGGAGTTGATAACACTTCACAAAAAAGTCGATCAGAAGCAATAATGGCAACCATTAAAGATGTCGCTGAGCGAGCCAAAGTATCCCGCGCTACGGTATCCAGGGTACTGAACAACACCGGACAGGTAAAGGAGACAACTCGTCTGAGAGTAGAGTCCGCCATCGACGAACTGAATTATCATCCAAATCCTGTTGCCCAGTCACTGGCGAGCAATACCACCAATACCATCGGCTTGATGGTCTCGTCCTTCCGGGGTGTTTTTTTTGGTGACCTTATGGCAGAGGTTCAGCAGGTCGCAGACTCTGCAGGTAAAGTGATGATCGTCACCCAGGGCAAGCACAGTGCTGAAAGCGAGCGTGCCGCTATCGACCACCTGATCAACATGCGGGTTGACGGATTACTGCTGCACGTCCGTTACCTGGGTGATGATGAGCTGATTAACATTGCAGAAACCGCTCCGCCCTTTGTACTTCTGGATCGTTACGTCGATGTCCTGGCCGACCGCTGCGTCACCTTTGATCACATCAAAGCCAGCGACAACACCGTAGAACTGCTTCTGAAAAATGGCCACACCTGTATTGCCTGTCTGGCCGGAAAACTCGCCAAGTCAAAAGCAAAAGAACGTTTCCAGGGTTATGCCAATGCCCTTACCCGGCATGATATTGCCCTGGATATGGACCTGATCACTGAAGGCAACTATACGAGACAAGCCGGATACGAAGGCACCAGGCAACTACTCACAACCGGCAAACCTTTTACTGCTGTATTTGCTTGCAGCGAAGAGATGGCGGCAGGTTGTATGGACGCCTTTCGTGAAAACAACATCCGTGTGCCCGAAGACGTTTCTCTCATCAGTTATGACAGTGTGGACCTTTGTACTTTCCTGACTCCACATGTCACTGCATTGCATTTTCCAATGACAGAGATGGCCAGAGTTGCCGGAGAACTCTTGATGAACCGACTACGGGAGGAGGGTTTTAGCAGGCCGGAAAGCACCCATTTTGAGGGCGAGCTACGCCTGAGAGATTCAATAGGAAGGCTCTGTTAGTTTTACTTCAGTTTGTCAAAGGACTTTCATCCTAGGAGGCTGACCGAGAATAGCGCCCGTAGCGAGGACGGCAGAAAATTGAGGATGAAAATTCGGTTTTGTGAGGAGAATAGCGAGCTATTTGACGAACAAAAGCGGATTTTCAGACCAATTTGCTGCCGCCGCAGTAGGGCAGTCTATTCTCGGTCAGCCTCCTAGACTGTCGCCGCCCTCAGCGGCGCACGTGCCCGGACTTGCAATACACCCAGGAAAGAAGATGTTTTTTTCTACGCTCATGGCTGTTTGGTCTATTCTTCCATAAATCCACGAGTCTTCGGTTTGCTCTCAGATCAGAATCGTCTCCCCGGAGTTTCTCCAATGGTCAAATCTGCATTCGGCACACTTCAGCAGATAGGTCGGGCGCTGATGCTGCCTGTAGCCGTTCTGCCTGTTGCAGGGATACTGCTGGGCGTCGGCAGTGCGGGCTTCAACTTTATTCCAGATCTCGTCTCCAGCGTCATGGCCCAGGCCGGCGGCATGGTTTTCGGAAACCTGCCCATTATCTTTGCCATTGGTACTGCTATTGGCCTAACTGATAATGACGGAGTTTCCTCAGTAGCGGCAACTGTCGGCTACGTGGTCATGCTGGGAACCATGGGCGTTATGGCCTCAGAGCTGGGAGTTGAGCCCAGTTCTGTTATGGGAATAGATACCATTGATACCGGTGTTTTCGGTGGGATCGTTGTTGGTATGTTGGCCTCATGGATGTTCAGACGCTATTACAAAATCAAACTTCCGGATTACCTGGGCTTCTTTGCAGGAAAGCGCTTTGTTCCGATCGTCACTGCCATAGGAGCCGTCTTCCTTGGCATTCTCCTCAGCTTTATCTGGCCCCCTATACAACAGGCTATCGACGCCTTCTCTCAATGGTCAGTGACTGAGAACCCGGTTCTGGCTGGCTTTATCTACGGTGTGGTTGAACGTGCCCTGATTCCATTTGGCCTACATCATATCTGGAATGTGCCCTTCCAGATAGAGATGGGTGAGTTCATTGATCCATCAACAGGTAACGTCTTCAGAGGTGACATCGCGCGATTCTTTGCCGGTGATCCTACTGCCGGATTTCTGGCAGGCGGCTATCTTTTCAAAATGTTTGGCCTACCTGCTGCGGCCATTGCCATCTGGCATTGCGCCAAATCTGAGAATAAACAAAAAGTCGGTGGCCTTATGATGTCAGCGGCGCTTACCTCATTGCTCACTGGTATCACCGAGCCCATAGAGTTCTCATTCCTTTTTGTCGCTCCGATACTTTATGTGATTCATGCGCTGCTGGCCGGACTGGCTTACGCCATTACCAATTACCTCGACATCAAGATGGCCATGTCATTTTCCAACGGCATGATCGATTATCTCCTTTATTACAGCATAGCCACCAGACCCGCCTGGATTATCGGCCTGGGACTGATCTACGCAGTCCTCTATTATGTGATCTTCAGAGTTATGATCACGCTGCTGGACCTCAAGACACCCGGGCGAGAAAGTGAATCAGAATTATCAGCGAAAGTGGTTCCATCCAGTGAACTGGCCAGGGACCTTATTCTGGCCTTTGGTGGCAAGGGAAATATCAAGAATCTGGATGCCTGCATCACTCGTTTGAGAGTCACGGTTAACAACCCTGACAAGGTTGATCAGGAGGCCATTAAACAGCTGGGAGCCACGGCTGTAGTGGTGATAGGTCAGAATATGCAGGCTATCTTTGGTACTCAGTCCGACAATATCCGAACCGAGATGGAAGAAGCCATTAAGGCCATGTAGACCGGCTAAAAGGATTCTACTGCTGCACACAGGGAACGGACTCTCTCCACCGATAACTCCCCTTCATCAAGAACACTGCTGTACGCGTGAATGCTGGCTGAATGATTCGCTACTGGCAGCTGTTGTAGTATCTTTCCGATATTTTCCGGATCAACCCCGCCACCGACGACCACCTCCAGCCTGTTTTCAGCTTTCAACATAAGTTGCTCGAGCATCCTCACACCTTCAAAGGCACCGTCAGCAGAACCCCAGGTTGTACCACTACTCAGAATACGATCCACACCATATTGAATCAGTACATCCAGGCTCTCAAACATATTGGGCGTAGCATCCAGTGCACGATGAAAAGTCACAATCAGATTTCGGGTCTTGGCGGTATCGACCAGTCGGCCCAACACATCACGATTAATGGTATTACCGGGAGGCGCAAGAGCGCCAATGACGACACCATCAGCACCTGCCTTTGCAGCATCACAGATCTGCTGTTCCATAAGCAGAACCTCTTCAGTGCCGAATGAAAAGTCGCCACCCCGGGGACGAATCATGCACAGTAAACCACAGCGATCCTGAAAGGCTTTCCGGGCGGCTTCCAAAGCTTCTATTGTGGGAGTAGTGCCTCCCACGGACATATCGTCACACAACTCTATACGTGCTGCGCCCCCCTCGTAAGCGGCTGCAGCAGAGCGGTAAACATAGTCTGGATTCAGACTGTTGATGCAGATCTCAACAGGTATTGACAATGTATGACTCCTGGCTGGATATCAGTTATAGAAGTCTGGCCTACTATTTAAAGTGACTAAATTAAAGTGACTGAATTAAAGTGACTAAAAACATAGACAGGACAACTCTGACAATAATAACCAGATTGTCACAGACTGCTCAGGAAATCATAGTCTTTACAAAAAAAATCTCACAAAATTGAGAGTGGTGGTCTTCATGAGCTAACAGGAGAGTTTAAGAGAAAGCTGGCAACCCTTAACCAGAGCCACGGCTAACCATACGACGTAAACCTTTTATTTAGTCATCCATCAAGGCAACTCACCCGTCATTCTGAGCACATCATCAATCAGCATCTTGTCCAGCTTCTGTTTCTGCTTAAGCATTTCCATCTTACCCGGGCTGACCCAAACCTTGTAACTTTCAGGCTCACCCTCGGTAATCGCTGCAGGCATTGTAACGGTATATTCCTCATAGGATGGGTCCATAACAAAATAGGGCACAGGATGAAGAAAATCGCCAAAACATCCCCCTGACTGATACCTCAGAAGGTCATCATAATAAGACGACATATAAGAGGAATAGGCTGATCTTGCTCCCATACACCCGTTGCCTGAGCTTTTTTTGACTATGTCATCGAGGCCCCATATCTCTGCTGTCTTGGCAGTTTCTTCCTGCGGAGGAAGAACGATTCCGGCAAGTTGGGTAGCCTGACTGACCTGCAGGGTTTCAAGACGCTTGAGCTCTGCAACCAATTCCTGATGGGACATCTTGTTCAAGCGAGCCTCACGAGCCTTGTCGTAAGACAGATAGCTGTCCCCATTCAAGAGCGGGTCTCCGTCCAGGTATTTGGACACTGTCTCGCTTCTGATAAAGTCCAACTCATCAATAACAACCTGCAAACTTTCTGCCTCCCCAGGCTCTTCCGTGGGTACAGACACTTTTTGGAATGAAAAAATCAACAGCAGGAAACCGGTAAACACCATCACTAAAAGTGACACAATTCCTTTCATATACACCTCCTTCAGCCTAATCGCATAGGGTTTTTATTATGGGGATAAGTCACGACAGGCGGTTACTAGCAGCCTGTCGGACTTGAGACTGTCCTACTGCGGTTGCAATAAATTGGTCTAAAAATCCCTGTTTCTTCGTCAAATAGCTCGCTATTCTCCTCAGAAACAGAGATTTTTATCCTCAATTTCTTGCAATCCTCGCTACGGACGCTTAAGTCCGACAGGCTGCTAGGAGGCCGACCGAGAATAGACTGCCCTACTGCGGCGGCAGCAAATTGGTCTAAAAATCCGCTTTTGTTCGTCAAATAGCTCGCTATTCTCCTCACAAAACCGAATTTTCATCCTCAATTTTCTGCCGTCCTCGCTACGGGCGCTATTCTCGGTCAGGCTCCTAGGCATTGCTTTTCAGGACGTAAACTGCATTTCTAAATTCATACCTGTCTATATAGTGAGACAACGAGTTACCCAAAGGGTTCAATCGCAAACAGGATAGGGGAAGGAAGATAAGTCTTCACTAACGGGGTGGTCAGGGATACTAACTGGCAGGGAAAGCTTTAAGGCCAGACATTTTAAAAGCCGACAGAGAACCGGCTTCAGGGTATGGCTGATTTTTTTGTTCAAAAAATAATAGTCTTTGTAAAGTTTTACTTCATTTTGACCACCAGCAACTTGTCGTTGCCCTGAACAACAGAGCCCGAAGATTTTTCCAGAGAGGCTACATCGTCCATGTTGGAGATCACAACGGGCGTAATAATACTTTTGGCATTCTCTTTCAGAAAGTCCAGATCCACTTCGATGATGGGATCTCCAGCCATGACTTGCTGGCCTTCGCTGGCAATACGCTTGAAACCCTCGCCCTTCAGCTCAACGGTGTCGATACCAAAGTGAACAAACAGCTCAACCCCGGTTGGCGTCTCCATGCTGAAGGCATGATTGGTTTCAAAGATTTTGCCAATCTCACCATCGCAAGGGGCTACCATGACTTTGCCGGTGGGATTAATGGCGATACCATCACCTACCACCTTGTCAGCAAAAACAGGATCAGGTACTTCTTCAATTGGTACAATGTCGCCGGTCAACGGTGCTCTGATCACCGTTCCCTGACTGGCACCCAGCCCCATACTTTTCTTGAGAGAGTCAAAAAGGCCCATCACTTTCACCTTCTACTTCAAACGCATTGATTTTAGGAGCCTTTGAGTAATCAGGCCAGTTAACCTGACTGAAACTCCCGATTCCTTTCCAGATTAACAGCTGAAACGGCAGACCACAGCTGCTATACCAATCGAACTTTCTAACTCCCTATTGCGCTGAAGATTTGAGCCTTAATCCTGCGTTGGCGATCGTCGCAGCTAAGACTATGACTCCTCACCCCGCCTTTTCTTAAGGCTCAAATCTCCATGCTCATCACGGAAGTTAGAAAGCACGATTAGTATTATATGTCTTTATACTGTAACTATGTCCGCTACTTTCAACAGTTGGCTGTCAATCTCATTGTGTTTGCTAATGGCTTCCTTTAAGGGTGTATGGACAATCTTCTGATCACGTACACCCACCATCACTCCACTGACACCGTCAAGCAGAGCTTCCACAGAAGCCACCCCAAGACGACTGGCCAGGACACGATCATAACAGCTGGGCTTGCCACCGCGCTGAATATGGCCCAGCACCGTCACTTTGACTTCATAGGCCGGGAAGTTTTCTTCCACAGCCCGGGACAGTTCAAAAACACCACCGGATTTATCACCTTCTGAAACCACTACGATACTGGATGTTTTCCCGGCTCTGCCACTGCTTTCAATAGAGCCCATCAACTGATCTATGGGCTTCTGATCTTCCGGAATCAAAATATCTTCTGCACCCGCAGCAATACCGGCGTTCAATGCGATAAAGCCTGCATCACGACCCATAACTTCAATCAGAAACAGACGATTATGAGAGGTGGCGGTATCACGAATCTTGTCAATCGCCTCGACCACGGTATTCAGGGCGGTGTCATAACCGATGGTGAAATCGGTTCCGAAGATATCGTTATCAATAGTGCCGGGAACACCAATGCAGCGAAGACCATGCTCTTGTTCCAGCAGCATGGCACCCGTGAAGGAACCGTCACCGCCAATAACAACCAGTCCATCCAGTCCGGCGGCAGAGGCATTTTTATAAGCAGCAGCCCGTCCCTCCGGAGCACGGAATTCCTGACAACGGGCAGACTTCAGGAATGTCCCACCCTGGTTGATAATATTGGCCACTGAACGCGCATTCACTACCTTCAGATCGTTTTCAATCAGGCCTTTGTAACCTTCATAAATGGCTACCGGCTCAACCCCGTAAAAGATGCAGCTACGTACTACGGAACGAATGGCAGCATTCATGCCAGGCGCATCGCCACCTGAAGTAAGCACACCAATTTTTTTTAGTTCTGCCATGATCTGCTCGTCTCCTGAATCCCGTAAGGGAAAGCGTGAGGCATGCTGCCCAGTCAACATGCCTGAATTGACTGAAATTATTTCACAGTAACGATCTGCATGGTGTTGGTACCGCCCTCAATTTCACAGGACTCACCCTTGGTCAGAATAATACGGTCGCCGGATTCCAGCAGGCCACGACCTTTTAGTTCGGCAATAGCACGCTGATTCACTTCAGGACCGTACTGGCTGCCACTGTCAAAAGCGACCGACTCCACCCCACGGTAAAGTGCAACGCGGCGCTCGGTGGTTTTGTAGCGAGTCAGGGCAAAAATGGGCAGGCTGGTATTAACACGGGACATCCAAAGAGGAGTCGCACCGGTTTTGGTCAGGCAAACGATCGCTTTTACACCTTCCAGACGGTTAGCCGCATGCATGGCAGCCAGCGCAATGGCGGCATCGGTTTCACCGGCATAGGCCTTATCCAGGTTGCTTCCGGAGATCATTTCAGGATGTTTTTCAGCGCCCTGACAAATACGGGCCATGGCCTTGACGACTTCATGTGGACGCTTGCCTGTAGCTGTTTCACCGGAGAGCATGACTGCGTCGG
Organism: Endozoicomonas sp. ALD068; assembly: GCF_049310145.1. Lineage (NCBI taxonomy): Bacteria > Pseudomonadati > Pseudomonadota > Gammaproteobacteria > Oceanospirillales > Endozoicomonadaceae > Endozoicomonas > Endozoicomonas sp. ALD068. Next base: position 372,415 of record NZ_JBLYNU010000004.1, on the reverse strand, counting down.
TGCCATCGAGAACGGCATTGGCCACGTCAAACACTTCAGCACGGGTTGGCTGTGTGTTGTGAATCATGGATTCCATCATTTGTGTGGCGGTAATGACAGGACGGTTCAGTCGACGGGCAACGTTGATCATCTGTTTCTGAACACCAATCAGTTCAGCGTCACCAATTTCCACCCCCAGGTCACCACGAGCTACCATGACCGCGTCTGAGGCCCGGATCACTTCTTCCAGCAATTGAAAGCTTTGAACCACTTCAGCACGCTCAATCTTGGACAAAATGGCAGCAGTACCACCGGCTTCAGCCAGCAGCTTGCGAGCCTGTTCAACATCACTGGCACTGCGAACGAAAGACACAGCCAGGAAATCCACCTCCAGAGAGGCAGCCAGCTTGATGTCTTCCTTGTCTTTTTCGGTCAGGGCATCGGCAGAAAGACCCCCACCGGCCAGGTTGATACCTTTGTTATTAGACAGCTCACCACCATCCAGAGTAGTGGTTACAATGCGCGAACCTTCAATCGACTTAACCTGCAGGCTCAGACGACCGTCGTCCAGCAACAGCACATCGCCCACCTTGCAATCGTTTGGCAGATTCTTGTAAGCCAGACCGACCTGGGTTTCATCACCGGCATCAATAGGCAGCTCTGCATCCAGAACGAACTCAGCGCCATCGGGCAGAAAGATCTTGCCATTCTGGAAACGACCAATTCGAATTTTGGGCCCCTGCAGGTCACCCAGAATCGCAACACTGCGACCCAGACGGGCAGCGATATTGCGAATGCGCTCTGCACGGACACGGTGATCATCAGCATCACCGTGGGAGAAGTTCAGTCGAACAACGTTGACACCGGCTTCAATCAGCTTGGTGAGCTGTTCTTCGGACTCTGTAGCTGGTCCGAGTGTGGCAACGATTTTTGTGCGTCTGAGCATGATATCCTCTCGCGAATTCGCCACGAATCGACCCAGCACGATGAAACTACTTAAAGGAAGAGTCGACCGGGGCATAAATGCCATACGGCAGTTTGACAACAATTTTTAAGTGAGGAACGTTCGAAGTGTAACGTTCCTGCATCTGCTTATCTTGATAAAGCAGCAAAAAGGAGAGTGTGTACCTGAAAGCCAGTATGCCAATCTGAGCCCATTATAGATGGCAGGCTAATCTACCATCGTCCAGAAGGCAGGTTGAGAGGTTAATTCCCGGCCAGCTTCATAAACACCTTCTTCTTTTTGCCACTCAGTCTCAGGAATCCAATGCCCTGTTATCAGAGCATCGGCATCAACCTGAAAAGCCTCAGATCAGCGAGGCTTTTCAATGATCTGGATTCAGGCGCCCAGCAGCGCTTTAGCAGTATCCAGCATTCGGTTGGAAAAGCCCCACTCGTTGTCGTACCAGGACATAACCTTCACCAGGTTACCCTGAACGCGAGTCTGTGTGGCATCAAAGCTGGAAGAGAATGGGCTGTGGTTAAAGTCCATGGAAACCAGAGGCTCATGGTTTACGTGCAAAACCTTGCCCATCGCTTCGGAAGACTTGGCAGCAGAAGCAATGATTTCGTTAACTTCTTCAGCAGAAGTTTCACGACTGGCCACAAAACTCAGGTCTACCAGAGATACGTTGATGGTAGGTACACGAACGGCCATACCGTCAAACTTGCCTTTCAGCTCCGGAACCACCAGGCCAACCGCTGCAGCGGCACCGGTAGCAGTCGGGATCATGTTCTGTGCAGCAGCACGGGCACGATACAGGTCACTGTGGTATACATCGCTGAGACGCTGATCATTGGTGTAGGCGTGAATAGTGGTCATCAAGCCTTTTTCAATCCCCAGAGCATCGTTCAGAGGCTTGGCAATGGGAGCCAGGCAGTTGGTGGTGCATGAAGCGTTAGAGATAACGGTCATGTCAGGAGTCAGAGTGTCGTGGTTAACACCATAAACGATGGTGGCGTCTACTTCCTTGCCCGGAGCAGAGATGATGACTTTCTTGGCACCAGCACTCAAGTGAGGTTTGCAGGCTTCCTTGGAACGGAACACACCGGTGCATTCAAATACAACGTCTACACCCAGAGCGGCCCAGGGCAGACTGGAAGGATCACGCTCAGAGAATGTCTTGATTTCGTCACCATTTACAAACAGTGCACCTTCACCCTCCTCAACCTGAGCGTCGAAACGACCATGTACAGTGTCGTACTTGGTCAGGTGAGCATTGATTTTCGCATCACCCAGGTCATTGATAGCAACAATCTGGAATTCTTCACGGCGACCTGCTTCGTAGAGTGCACGCAGAACGTTGCGACCGATACGACCATAGCCATTGATTGCGATTTTGATCATGACGTCTCCAATACCCTTTTAGTCACAGCGGGATAACCCGCCAGTTCATTAGTAAATAGGATTTCCGGTGTAAATTCAGCCTCGTGAAAATACCTAACCCCCTTGCCACACAAGGGCTAACAGGCTTTTTCAACAATCAACAGAGTTGATGACTCTGCCCAACATACAGTCACACCAAAGGACACTTTTATTCACGGAACACAACAAAAGTTATCCGTATTAAACCACCAGGACTTGACACAGGATTGGAACGACGTTACAAATACGCTCAACAAGACACACATAATCGCACACTTGAAAACATCGTTCCCCGGCAAATCTTTACTGGAGGATCGTAGTGTACCTGCCAAAGAGAACATAAAGAGCCGGAATTCTCTATACAGACGGCAATCTGAAGAGAATCCGGAACATTTTAACAAGTAACAACACCTGACAATTTAACTCACCAGAGCGCATTACCCGCCAGCTATCCAACAGACATACTTGAGAACACGTCTCAGTATTGCCTCGTGAATGACATGGCCCGATGTATTCGTTCAGATACACCCGGTACGTGATACTCTCTAGAGAATACCCGCAACCGCCTTAGTATTACAGGCATTTTTGCAGCAGCAAACTAATCCGTCAGAGGACGACTCAATCATTTCCTGATTCACGACTGCTTTATTCCGAGAGACAACCCGGCCGGAGAGGCCAGGTCAACAAAGAGCTTACTTCAAAGTAATGATAAACTCTGCCAGATGCTCTACAGCCTTTTCAGCGCCATCACCTTCGCCGATGATGGTCACTGTTGAGCCTTGAGTCAGCCCCAGGGTCTGCAGTTTAAATAAACTCTTGGCACTGGCCTGCTTGCCACCTGCTTCCAGTTTGATGTCACAGTCAAAACTCTTGGCTTCTTTAACAAACTGAGCAGCTGGACGAGTATGAAGGCCATTCTCAGCCGTGATCACTACATCTTTCTTAAACATATTCGGTCTCTCTCTAACTTGAGCACCTGTCAGGAAGCAAGAGGCTGGACAGGCCTGACTCTAAACGGATGCATCAGAATAAAGATACACTATCTGTCTGCTTTAATTCAGACGCTGAGCCTGAATTTCAGAACGTAAGCCGACAGGAAATATTGATTCACCCAGTCATTCGGCAAGTCGAACATACTCCAGGTATACTCCGCACCATAACCTAAGAATCAGACAGCCCTGACTAAAAAGGTATCCGGATTTTCCCCTAAACTGCTTTGCGGGGAAAGACCGGTACAAGTTTCTTTGAGTCAGGGCAAAATAGCTATTGTCAAGCCATCAGGGCATTTATTTCACCCGCAATGATCTCAGCCTGAGGCCCAAGAATCACCTGCAGGTTATTTTCACCCAGCTTCACCACACCTTTGGCACCCACGGCTTTCAGGCCAGCTTCATCGATCAGGTCACGATTGGCCAGAGTCAGACGCAGACGGGTGATACAGGCTTCAACAGAGGTCAGGTTGCCCTCACCGCCCAACAGTTCGATGAAACGCAGAGCACGCTCCGAACCACTGACTGCTTCAGAAGATCCTGCTGTTTCCGGCTCCTCGTCTTCGCGCCCCGGTGTCTTCAGGTTGAAAGCCCTGATAGCGAAATAGAAAACACAGAAGTAAATAACAGAGAAAGCCAGACCAATGAACACCAGGGTCACAGGCTTGGTAGCCAGCCCCCAGTTCAGAGCCATATCCAGGGCACCCGCAGAGAAACCAAAGCCATGCAGAACACCAAACATATTGGTGATTACCAGAGATAAACCTGTCAGCACGGCATGAACAGCGTAGAGACCTGGCGCCAGGAATACGAACATGAACTCCAGAGGCTCAGTGACACCGGTCAGGAAGGCAGTAGCACCGACAGACAGCAGAACACCACCTACACGGGCACGATTTTCTTTAGGCGCCGCCAGATACATAGCCAGCGCAGCAGCTGGCAGACCGAACATCATGACCGGATAGAAGCCCGCCATAAAAGTACCGGCAGTGGGGTCACCGGCAAAGAAACGAGGCAGATCGCCCGTAACTACCTCACCGGCAGCATTGGTGAATTCACCGAAGCCAAACCAGAAAACAGAGTTCACAACATGGTGCAGACCTACCGGAATCAGGCCACGGTTCAGCACTCCATAGGCAAACTGTCCAATGGGGCCAGACTCAGAGATACCATTAGCAAATGCATCAATGGCAGACTGGATGACTGGCCATACATAACCTGCTGCTACAGAGACCGCCAGAGCAATCAGACCGGTCATGATCGGAACCAGACGTTTGCCACCGAAGAACGCCAGATAGGGTGGCAGTGCCACCGCATGGAAACGGTTGTAACTATGACCGGCAATAATACCGGCAATAATGCCGCCAAAGAATGACATATCAATGTCGGCATTGATGGTCTTGGCCCCGGCAGTCAGGACAAAATAGCCAACTGCACCCGCCAGCACCGCTGCACCGGCATCGTCCTTTGACAGTCCGGCAGCAATACCCATCGCGAACAGCAAAGGCAGGTTACTGAAAATAGCGTTACCCGCTTCTGCGACAAAGGCAATATCCAGCAGGTCAGGCTGCCCAAGACGCAACAGGATTGCTGCAATAGGCAGAGTGGCGATGGGCAGCATCAATGCCTTACCCAATCTCTGCATATAGCCAAGAATGTTCAAAATAGTTACCCCTTAGATATTAACGTCACTGCACAAACCTCAATCAAAACCCCGTGGAACTCAAACAGGCAGACAGTTGATGGGCAGCGCATGGTTTGGGACGAAATGTAACCGGTCACAATGCACCAGTTCAACTGTGTTGTGAAGGTTTCGTAAAGAGATTAACCGGTTATTGACCCAGAGCAAAAAAGCAAACAGAACATGTGGCATCAGTAGTCATATATGACACACCACAATAGAGAGCACCTCAATGAGGTGCTTAAGCGATGGGAGCCAGATGTCTGTTCATTAGCTGGAATGAAACAGACGTAAAGCTCAGTACTCGGACTTTGTCACTATTGGGCTCTTGTTGTAGAACCTCAGGTAGGCCACGATGTTACTGAGCAGGAACAGCACTTCCATGACGACGGCCATCGGGGACAGGACAAGAACGTTGTGGCTCAACCAAACTACCGCACCCACCATCATGATCAGTCTCATCTCACGATCGTCTTTACTGAATGCGCCTATCGTTTGCAGGCAGGAGCCGACGAACGCCACGAGACTGATGAAAGACTCGTAGGTAACAAAGAGTGTCACACCATTGATAATCAAAAACAGGTTTCTTACCCCGGGCCGAGACGTAAAGTAACTGGTCAGATAGCGTATTGACGCAATCGTCATAACCACGGCCGCTGTGAAAGCATTGAGCAAGTAAAAGTGCGTCGCAATCAACGCTCCCGCAATAAACAGGCACAACACCACGTGTTTGCGTGTTTTGAACTGGAAAGACAACAGGTCAAACACAATAGCGATGGATACCAGGATCTGTGAAAGCGTGTAATTATCCATGTTTACAACCCTTGTTCACTCTGGCTCACCCAAGCGCAACAGTTTGATCGATTTCTAGCTCAACGAACACGCTCTTGATTGCCTCAGCGAGGTGACGAATATGCGTCTCGGTGTGATTGGGCGTTGCATTGATCCGGAAGCGCTCGGTGCCTACCTCGACGGTTGGTGAGTTGATCGACTGAATGTAAATCCCATGCTTGCTCAGCAGCAGATCGGCTGCTTGTTTGCATTTCCGGGCGTCGCCGATCTTGACTGGCAAAATGTGCGTTTCTGAGCATCCCATGATGGGAATGCCCAACTCCGCAAAAATCGCGCGCAAGAGCGCTGTATTGAACTTGAGCTTCTGGCGCTCAGAGTCCGAGGCTTTCAAGTGGTTGATGCTGGTTAAACAGGCTCTGGCGATGCTTGGAGGCAATGAAGTGGTAAAGATAAAGCCGGACGAAAACGAGCGAATAAAGTCGATAATGGTTCGGTTGCCAGCAACGTAACCACCAATCACGCCGATGGCTTTCGCCATGGTACCTTGTATGATGTCGATATCCGATTCGTGGCCCAAGGCCTCCGCAATACCCGCCCCGCGTGCGCCGTACATACCTATGGCATGTACTTCATCCAAATAAGTCAAGCATCTGTATTTCTTCGCTAGTGTAACAATCCCAAAGATGTCGGCAATGTCACCATCCATAGAGTAAACGGATTCAAAGATGATCAGTTTCGGGCAATCGATGTCGACGGTTTTCAGAAGTGACTCGAGGTGGTCTGCGTCATTGTGTCTGAAGATGTGCTTTTGGTTTTTAGATGAGCGAATGCCATTAATGATGGAGGCATGATTCTTTTCATCAGAAAAGATTATTAGCTCTGGGAACATCCTCAGTAAACATTGCAAGGTGGCATCGTTTGAAGAGTAACCGGTCGGGTAAACCAGTGCAGCTTCTTTTTGATACCAGTCTGCAATCGAGACTTCCAATTCAGTGAGGTATTGGTGCGTGCCACCAATATTACGAGAGCCGCCGGAGCCAACGCCATGCTGTTGGATGGCATCCACGGCGGAGGCCATGACCAGATCATTCTGAGACATACCCAGATAGTCGTTACTGCACCAGACCGTGACGGGCTTGCCGTTGGATAACGCACGAGGGTAATTGTCTCCAATGCGATTGATGTCCGTAAATATTCTGTATTCGCCGGATTGTTTTATGCGAGCCAATTGGCTTTCCATTATTTCATACATCAGCAATTTGCTCTTTTTTTGTTATGCCTCATGCTTATTTTATTGCGAGATGTAACAAACTGAAATAATTCAAAACATCAAATTATCCAATATAATCATTCACTTATTGCATTCGAGATAGGACATAGCCTCGCGACCATACTCCTGCCAGTGGGCTCACCCAAAAGAACCACCTCATCAGGTGCTCACAGAAGTATACTTGAATCACTCAGCACTTAATGACCTCCTCATCCAACCGCTAATACCAAGCCAATACGCCAGCACGCCATAAACATCGGAGCCTCTCTGGCTAATGCTTGCCGGATAACGTTAGGCTCTTCGCTTTCGCCCCTTTGATTTCTTGTATTTGCCAACAGTCCATTGAACCAGTGTGACTCCAGATAGTTCAGAGCCGCCTTCAATGCTGATGTGTGGAACGCCCCACAGTAAAAACAAGATCACTCACCGTAATAAGCTTTCCTCAGCAAAGTTTCCAGCTCAGAGATCAGTGGCATTCTTGGGTTTGCCGTAGTGCACTGATCTTCAAAAGCATGATCAGCCAGCATTTTGACTTTTTCCATAAACCCTTTCTCAGAAACCCCCAGCTCTTTCAGAGATAAAGGCATCCCCAGCCGCTTCATCAATTTACGAACAGCATTGGCCAGGGATTTGACTCCTTCTTCAGGGGTTTTACAGGGCAGGCCCAGCGCCCTGGCCACTTCGGTATATTTCTCATGGGCGATGTAATGATCGTATTTCGGGAAAGAAGCCACCTTGGAAGGATTCGGACACCCGTTGTACTCAATCACATGAGGCAACAACAGTGCATTGGCCAAACCATGGGGAATATGGAACTCATGCCCCAAATTATGAGCCATAGAGTGATTGATACCCAGGAAAGCGTTGGCAAAGGCCATACCGGCAATGCAGGAAGCATTATGCATCTTTTCCCTGGCTACCTTGTCAGCTTCTTCGCAGGATTTCGGCAGATACTCAAAAACCAACTGAATCGCCTTCATAGCCAGGGCATCCGTATAATCTGACGCCATCACAGAGACGTAAGCTTCCAGTGCGTGAGTCAGGACATCCAGACCTGTGTCTGCGGTCACCTTTTTGGGCACCGTCAGCACCAGATTCGGGTCCAGAATGGCTACATCAGGCGTTAACTCATAGTCGGCCAGAGGATACTTGATGCCTTTCTCTTTATCGGTAATAACGGCAAAGGAAGTCACCTCAGAGCCGGTTCCGGACGTTGTGGGAATAGCCACCAGTCTGGCTTTCTTGCCCAGTTTCGGGAACTTGTAAACCCGCTTGCGGATATCAAAAAACTTCTGGGCCATACCCGCAAAATCAGCTTCTGGCTGCTCGTAGAACAACCACATGCCCTTGGCCGCATCAATAGGAGAGCCACCACCCAGAGCAATCACGACGTCCGGATTGAACAGTGCCATATCCTCGGCACCCTCGCGAATAGTCGCCAGACTCGGATCGGCCTCAACCTGATTAAATACCCTCACCTGCACTGGCACCGGACGTTTTCTCAGGTGGTACCGAACCTTTTCAACATATCCCAGACTCTGAATCACCTCGTCTGTCACGATGAACACACGAGAAATGTCGGGCATTTTTTCAAGGTATTGCAGGGAGTTGGCTTCGAAATAGATTTTTCTGGGCACTTTGAACCATTGCATATTAACCCTGCGCTTGGCCACGCGCTTGACGTTGATGAGGTTAACAGCAGAAACGTTGGACGTCGTACTGTTCCCACCATAGGTGCCACAACCCAGAGTCAGGGAGGGCATGTTGGTGTTATAAATATCACCAATAGCACCATGGGTGCTTGGTGAGTTAATGATAATACGACCGGCCTTCATCGCCAGCGAGAATTCATCAATCACATCATCGTTCTGGGAGTGCAGAACAGCGGAATGCCCGAGACCACCGAAGTTCAGCATCTGGTCGGCCAGCTCAATACCATGTTGGGTATCCCTGGCCTTGAGAAAGCCCAACACCGGCGAGAGCTTCTCGCGGGACAGGGGAAACTCGGGCCCAACCCCTTCAATCTCAGCCGCGATAACCCTTGTCTCTTGCGGTATTTTAATATCTGCCAGCGCAGCAATATCGGATGGCTTCATCCCCACAATCTTACTGTTGACATGGCCGTCAATAATGACCACTTCAGCCAGGCGATCGGTCTCTTTGGGAGAGGTGAAATAGACATTCAGCCTCTTCATCTCTTCCTTAAAAGAAGCATAAACTTCGTCGTGTACTATGGCAGCCTGCTCGGAGGCACAGATCATTCCGTTATCAAAACTCTTGGACAGAACCAGATCATTGGCGGCCTGCTTGATATTGGCAGTGCGATCAATAACACAGGGCACATTACCCGGACCCACCCCCAGAGCCGGCTTGCCAGAAGAATAGGCGGCCCGAACCATACCTGAACCACCGGTGGCGAGAATGACTGAGATCTCGGGATGGGTCATCAACTTCTGAGTGGCCTCCAGCGATGGATGCTCTACCCAGAGTATGCAATCTTCTGGCGCTCCTGCCTCTATGGCCGCATCGCGAACAATTCTTGCCGCTTCTGTTGAACATTGTTGTGCCGAAGGGTGAAAAGCAAAAACAATAGGATTACGCGTCTTGGCAGCAATAATAGACTTGAACATGGTGGTGGAGGTGGGGTTTGTCACTGGCGTGATACCACAGACAACGCCTACTGGTTCAGCTACCAACATGAAATCCTCCTCCTCATTATCTTCAATCACACCGACAGTTTTATCGTATTTGATAGAATGGTAGATGGACTCAGTCGCAAAGATGTTTTTGGTGACCTTATCTTCGAGGATTCCCCTTCCGGTTTCCTCAACGGCCATTCTCGCCAGCTCCATGTGAGCAGACTGCCCTGCCAGAGCCATAGCCCGTGTCACCCGGTCCACGTCTTCCTGGTTGAGCTTCAGGTACTTTTCTCTCGCTATCCCGGCTCGCTTAAGCAGACCATCCAGCTGCTCATTCACACTGGACGCACTGTCGTGTTTTTTCTCCCTGGCCTTGGCTGCTGATTTATTACTCACCATGAGAAGCACCTCACACTGTCGTTTATTAAGGCAAAATCACTCGCTAAGACATAGTTGGTTCGAAATATTCTTACTCTTGGGCACTGTGTCCGGGCTATCGGACTCTAATCCGGAACTGCTTGTCTACTGACTTTCTCTGGCAATTCTGAAAAAAGGGAGCTCATGCCCCCCCTGTCGGTCATTGAATAAATGCATCAAGGGCTGCTTGTACATCCTTGATGGTAGGTTGATTTACCACATCATTGGCCAGCTTTTGCAATGCTTCGAAACGCTGTTCTCTGAGCACTTTTTTAACCCTGGGAATCGACGTAGCACTCATACTGAACTCATCCAGCCCTAAACCCGCAAGTATCAAAGCGGCACGCTCATCGCCCGCCATTTCTCCACACATACCGGTCCACTTGCCTGCTTTATGAGAGCAATCAATCACCCGTTTGATGGCACGCAGTACAGCGGGTGACATAGGTTCATAGAGATCAGCAATCATTTCATTGCCACGATCCACAGCCAGAACGTACTGGGTCAGGTCATTGGTACCGATACTGAAGAAGTCCACTTCTTCAATCAGCAGGTCGGCAATCATAACCGCAGCAGGGGTTTCCACCATGATTCCTGCCTCAACATGGTCATCAAAGCACACGCCTTCATTGCTGAGCTCAGACTTGACCGCTGCCATCATGGCATTCAGCCGACGGGCTTCTTCCACGGAAATGACCATGGGGAACATAATCTTCAGTTTGCCAAAAGCACTGGCTCTGAAAATGGCACGTAACTGGGTGTTAAGAATTTCAGGCTTGTCAAAGCACATTCGAATGGCTCGCCAGCCGAGAAACGGATTCAGCTCCTCAGGCAGATCAAGATAGGGCAGCTCCTTGTCACCACCGATATCCAGAGTGCGGATAATTACCGGCCGCCCCCCCATGGCTTCAGCAACGGCCTTATAAGCCTCGAACTGCTCTTCTTCCGAAGGCATTTGAGTGCGGTCCATAAACAGGAACTCGGTTCTGTAGAGACCCACACCTTCAGCACCATGACGATCAGCTCCTCCGATATCCTTGACCGTACCAATATTGGCACAGACTTCGAAGGCTTTACCGTCCAGGGTCTCGCAGGGGAGATCCTTAAGCTTGGTCAGCTCAATACGTTCTTCATCCAGCTGTTTCTGAAGCGTCCGGTAGTAATCCAGCGCAGAGGCATCAGGATTCACCAGCACTTTATTGTTGATGGCATCAAGCACCACCTGATCACCACTCTGAATTCTGTCAGTCGCCACCCTGGCTCCAACAATGGCGGGCAACTCAAGAGAACGAGCCATAATAGCAGAGTGAGAAGTACGACCACCGACGTTGGTCACAAAACCCCAGACCTTTTTGAGATCAATCTGGGAAGTATCAGAGGGAGTCAGGTCATTGGCAATAATAATAGAACCCTCTTCCACCTCCTCCAGAGAGGTCACAGGAATACCCAGCAAATTCTTCAGCATCCTGCGCCCTACATCCCTGATATCCGCTACACGCTCACGCAGATACGGGTCGTCCAGCTCTTCCAGCATACTGACATTAGCCATAATGGCGTCATTCAGTGCCGCATCTGCCGGTTTCAGCGAACGGATTGCTGAAATAACTTCTTCTTCCAGCTCTTCGTCTGTTGCCACCAGAATGTGACCTTCAAAGACTTCAGCTTCCTCTTCCCCCAGTTTGCCTGCAGTTTTATCACGAATGGCTTCAAGCTGCTCAACTGCGCGATCTCTGGCCTGCCTGAAGCGAGTGATATCCGCCTCGACCTCAGAGTTGTCCAGAACGCCATCGCTGATCTGTATTTCGACCTCTTTCAGCACAAAGGCGTTACCAATGGCCACGCCGGAAGACGCAATGATGCCTGAAAACATGATCTTACCCACTCAAAAAGTTACCTGCCGGGAAAAACAGCCCGCCCGCCCTCTTCTCATGATGAAAAGTGACGCAAACTACTCTTCTCGGCTCATAGCTGCTCAGCTACCGGAGTATCCGGCTTGTAAGCGACAGGATACAACCGGCAATCAATCACACAAACCCTGACATAGCTCGACAAATTATTTCAAAACGTGCACCTGAATACGGAGTTTCTTACAAACTTCATTGCTTATAGAGAGACCCACTCCAAGATAGTGCATCATCTAATTAATCGCCTGCCGTATGATGAACAGCCACACTAAAATAAACACCATCAACAAGCGGTTTAGAATGCCTTCAAACCATAAAAAGCCCACTGCTATGTAATGTTTTTTCATTAATAAACCGGATCAATCCACTAACATTCAGGGTTGCTTCAGGGAGGCGACGTTATTTAGCACTTCAATCCCAAAAAAAGACGTGTCACTCCTTCAGGAAATACTAAAAAAGCCCCCACCTTCTCACAAAAAATTGCTCCACACCTTAATAGGATTGACCTCCAGCCAATATACGCATTACTACCTAACACCCTGTCAACAGACCGCTGCAAGCATTTTTTTACGACATACTTCAATAAAATACTCAGAATTTTCATACACCTTACCCAATGACTCTTTTCATTAAACGACAACATTATTTTAATAAAGAGGAAATATAATTCTTGTCAACATAAGCCCCCTGAAAGGATCAAGGCATTAATAAGCTGAAAAAATTCTTAAACTCTCTTTCTATATAACTGGAGAAAGATAAAGTTTTTTTGTTAGACTTCAGGCAAGCCAAGTTTCCGGCCTCAGGATTAATTTGCATCACAGCATAAACATTTCAGTTTGCACGGCTCAGTATGAAAGTGTTATCAAACTTCATCGTTGACTGATACTCAAACTGATTCAGACTCAGCTCTCCCGACCACTGACCGAGGAAACCTTTATGGCACTGGTATCCATGACCGAAATGCTGAAAAAAGCTCTGGAAGGCAAGTACGCAATTGGCCAGTTCAATATCAATAATCTGGAGTGGACTCAGGCTATACTGACTGCCGCCCAGAAAACCCGGTCTCCCGTTATTCTTGGTGTATCTGAAGGCGCGGCTCGTTATATGGGTGGCTTCAAGGTGATTACCGCGATGGTAAATGCCCTGATCGAGAGCATGAAAATTACTGTACCGGTTGCTGTTCATCTGGATCACGGTTCCAGCATTGAAAAATGCAAAGAAGCCATCGAAGCCGGTTTCTCTTCCGTGATGATCGACGGCTCTCACGGCCCATTCGAAGAGAATGTTGCCATGACCAAAACCGTGGTTGAGTATGCTCACGCTCTTGGCGTATCCGTTGAAGCGGAACTGGGTGTTGTTGGTGGTCAGGAAGACGACGTTGTTGCAGATAGCTGCATCTACGCTGATCCACAGGAATGTAAAGAGCTGGTTGAACGCACTGGCGTAGATTGTCTGGCCCCTGCTCTGGGCTCTGTTCACGGCCCATACAAAGGCCTGCCAAATCTGGGCTTTGAAGAAATGTTGCAGGTTAAAGAGCTGACGGGGGTGCCACTGGTTCTGCATGGCGGCACAGGCATACCGACTGCCGATATCCAGAATGCCATCAGCCGTGGCACCGCCAAGATCAACGTAAACACAGAAAACCAGATCGCCTGGACTAACATGGTTCGCAAGGTCCTGGCCAACGACGCTGAAGTTTACGACCCACGTAAGGTCATTGGCCCGGGTAAAGAAGCCATCATTGAAACCGTCATGGGTAAAATCCGTGAGTTCGGCTCCGAAGGCAAAGCCTGATTTAAGTACTCAACCATACGAAATCATATTTTCTGACTTCTTGTTCAGGCACTCGCGGCAACTGCTCCTGCGTTGCTCTAGCTCCTGCATCCATGCAGTCGTGATGCGTTGCAACTCTGGTCACATAGCTTGCTATGTTCCCGTCGTTGCGCCTTGCAGAGCACCTGCCCAATAAGCCAGAAATATTCGATTCCGTATGGCTGAGTACTTATCAGCCCGGTAGTTCAGACTGCCGGGCTTATTATTTGCCCACCTCTTTCTTATCTGAACTAGTATTCAGATACCTGAAGCCGTTCATGTTTTGCACCACTCCCAAGAAACAGGGATAATAGCCACCGAATTCAATCACCCCTTGATTAGCAGGAGCAGGCAATGGCCCTGATCAGCTTGCGTGAGATGCTCGACCACGCCGCAGAAAACAACTACGGTGTCCCCGCATTTAATGTCAACAACCTGGAACAGATGCGCGCCATTATGGAGGCTGCCGACGAGACTGACTCCCCGGTCATCGTTCAGGCTTCTGCAGGCGCCCGTAAATACGCAGGTGCCCCTTTCCTGAGACACCTGATTCTGGCCGCCACTGAAGAGTTCCCCCATATTCCAGTCGTTATGCATCAGGATCACGGTACCAGCCCCGCTGTATGCCAACGTTCCATCCAGCTTGGCTTCACCTCCGTGATGATGGATGGCTCACTGAAAGATGATGGCAAAACACCGTCTTCCTACGATTACAACGTTGATGTAACCCGTCGCACAGTAGAAATGGCACACGCCTGTGGTGTTTCTGTAGAAGGCGAACTGGGTTGCCTGGGCTCTCTGGAAACCGGACAGGCCGGTGAAGAAGACGGCGTCGGCGCAGAAGGCACCCTGTCACACGATCAGCTGCTGACAGACCCGGATGAAGCAGCAGAATTTGTAAAAGCCACTCATGTGGATGCCCTGGCCATTGCCTGCGGTACCAGCCACGGCGCCTACAAATTCACTCGTCCACCGACAGGCGATATTCTGGCGATCGGCCGTATTCGTGAAATCCACCAGCGCATCCCGAACACCCACCTGGTGATGCACGGCTCCTCTTCTGTTCCCCAGGAATGGCTGAAAGTCATCAACGAAAACGGTGGGCAAATCCCTGAAACTTACGGTGTACCGGTGGAACAGATTCAGGAAGGTATTCGTCACGGCGTTCGCAAGGTCAACATTGATACCGACCTGCGTCTGGCGTCTACGGGCGCTATTCGCCGCTTCATGGCAGAAAACCCTTCCGAATTTGACCCGCGCAAATATTTCGCAGTGGCCACCAAAGCCATGAAAGACATCTGCATCCAGCGTTATGAAGCGTTCGGCGCTGCAGGTCAGGGTTCAAAGATTGGCAACACCAGTCTGGAAAGCATGTTTATTCGTTACGGTAAGGGTGAGCTGGACCCAAAAATCCAGTAATACAACCGTCGCTTGATCACAAAAGCCAACCTCCTCCGGGGTTGGCTTTTTTATGCTTAAACTACTTTAAAACAGATTCAGGAGTGAGCCATGCTGTATGGAGTGGATATCGGTGGCACTAAAATGGAGCTGGCCGTTTTTGATCATGAGCATAACAAACTCGTGAGCAAACGCTTACCCACACCGACCGACTCCTACGATGCCTTTAAAAAAGCCATACGTGAACTGGTATTAGAAACCGATCGTGAATTAAACACACGAGGTAGTGTAGGTATTGGTATTCCCGGATTTGTTAATCCTGATACCGGCAAGGCTCAGTGTGCTAATGTGCCCTGTACCAACAACCAGAATCTGCAAGTTGATCTTGAATTACTTCTGGATCGCCCCATCAAAATTGAAAATGATGCCAACTGCTTTGCCCTGTCGGAAGCCATTGGCGGAGCAGGTGATAAAATTCCTACGGTTTTTGGGGTGATTCTCGGAACCGGTTGCGGTGGCGGTCTCTATATCAACGGCAAGATTCATGATGGTAGAAACAACCTGGCAGGCGAATGGGGACACACACCACTGCCCTACCATGTTTTCAAACTGGCTGGCGAAGACTTTCCCATTGTCAAGTGTGGCTGTGGCATGCACGGCTGTCTGGATAACTACTTGTCAGGCAGAGGTCTGGAGCTGGCATATAAGCATGTCGCCTCCGAGTCCCGGTCAGGCAAAGACATAGTACAACTATACCGCCATCATGATGCCCGGGCAGAACGAGCTGTTGAGATTTATTGTGAACTGCTCGCTTCGGGACTGGGTGCCATGATCAATATTCTGGACCCCGGTGTCATTGTTCTGGGTGGCGGCCTGTCAAACTTTGATGAACTCTACGAACTGGTTCCTCCTCTGCTGCCAAAATACACTCTGAACATCGGTCAACTGCCGGAGATTCGTAAGGCAGAATTCGGTGATGCCGGGGGTGTACGTGGTGCTGCTATGCTGAATGCCTGATTTCTGCAAAGGGTCTACGCTTTCCTGCATGTCTTATTCGTCTGCTTTATTCTTCTGATAGTAAGAGGCACCAATGACTCCTTACCAAAGGCTTGCAGGATGCCCGGGCTGCAATAAACAGTTCTTAAAAGTCAGCGCACTGATAATCAAACTCCTCGGCACTATCCAGCTCATGGCTCTGTTCAGTTTTTGTTTTCACATGTCAGTGCAAGCGGATGACGGGGTACAGATGAGTAAAATCCATGAAAGCTGTCATAAAGCCATGCGGGACCGTCACCATTTCGATCCCTTTCATTTCCCCAAACACCTGAGATGCAAAAGCATCCTTCACACTGAAAAGGATCTCTTTATCGAGAAGACCGCATTCGTGCCTCCCAACAGACTGGAATACACTTGTCGCTCATTCGCCAGAAATACCTCTGAGAAAGCCCAGTTGTCTGAATGCCAGGCAATGTCAAATAAAACCGTCCCCCCCAGCCGAGCCGTCGAAATACCCCGCTCCCCCTACCCGATCGTACTCATCAAAGACGATATCTATCTGCACCCCGAGCAGACCTTGTCAGAACTCATTACCTCTGTCTTATACAATGGTGGCAATCTGGCTGCTGCCCTCTTTCATGGCATGATCTACCGGGAAATATGGCAAAACTATCAACTCTCCAACAATGCCTTCGCTTTTCGACTGACGGTGCTCGGCGTAGTCTGGAACTCCCTTGCAATCTATAAACACAGCCTGCATGCCATTAACACTCATAGTGAGCATCAATTCACCATCGGGGAAACCGCTTTTGAACTTATCAGCATGCCCATTAAAATAGATCTTGAAGCACCGGGAGTCATTAAGGCATTTAAATTATTGCCAATTATCCGGGGCGATTACTATTTAATGAAAGATTTCCGGGACGAAATCAATTTTATGAAGGAGAGTATATTTGTTGGACTCATCGGGTTGAACTGCATCGTCATTGCAACTTCATGGATTTCATACTCCATTGACAACCATTACCATGAGGACTGCCCGACCCTGGCTTCTGCCCCCGAAAACGCTCCCTGCATCAAACAGATAGAAGAAATGCACGTTCTTCTGGATCAATAGATTTCCACGTAACAAAAAACTTTACCCGGAATGTCTGACCGAAACAGGATGACCTGCTGCGGGTCTGAACTTTTCCAGAAGGTCTCTGGCAACAGAAACAGAAATGGCTTTTTTCATTGAGACGAACTTAGCGGGTGTCGCAAAGCTCCATTGTGCAAAAACCATTCTTTTTTACAATTTATCAAAAAGGTCTATTCTTCGCTGGAGGTCTGATCCTTTAGAAAGGAAAAGTCACCGATGAATTCTTCCCATAATCCTGCAAGATGCCCGGGCTGCAATAAATTGCCTTCAAAAGTCAGCTCACTGAAAATTAAAATGCTTAGCACTGTTAAGCTCATTGCGTTACTCGGCTTTTATTTTCATATGGCGACACATGCGGACGACGGTGTTCAGATGAGTAAAACCCATGAAAGCTGTCATAAAGCCATGAGGGATCGCCATCAGCTTGACCCCTTTTATTTTCCCAGGCACCTGGTATGCCATACCATCCTTTCAAATGAGGAGCGTTGGATCTTCGAGAAAACTGTTTTCGTGCCTCCCAACACACTGGAATACGCATGTTACTCATTTCCCTCATTGACCTTTAACAGCTCTGGGAAAAACCTGCTCCCTGACTGTCAGACACTGTTGAAAATAGCTACCTACAACAACCATGTCTATGAAATACCCGACTACCCTATCGTGCCCATAAAAGATGATATCTATCTACATCCAGAGTCTTTATCAGAACTCGCTACTTATGCCCTGTACAATGGGGGTGGCAACCTGGTTGAAATTTTCTTCCATGGCATGATCTACCAGAAAATATGGAACACTTATCAACTATCAAACAGTGTCTATGCCTTTCCGATGATGATGCTCGGCATGGTTTGGAACTCCCTTGAAGCCTATAAACACAGCCTGTACATCAACATCCATCGTAGCGAATTCAGCTTTTGGGAATTTGTGCTTGAAGTGTTCAGTAATTGCATTGAGATAAGCCTTGGCACGCCAGATATCTTTGATGCTTTAAGCTTCTGGCCTAAGACTTTCCGGGGCAAGATTGAGGCAATGAAAGAAATAGCATTCTTTGGGTTGATCTGGATGAACTGTATGATTGCTTCACCCTCCCGAACGCCTAATCCCGGTTATGATGAGAATTGCCCTGAACTGGCTTCTACCCCCTCAAACATCCGCTGCAGCAAACAGATAGAAGAAATGCACGTTCTTCTGGACCAGTGACTTTGATAAAATCGTCGCAATCATTTAGTTACGAAAAATCATCAATCCCCTGCAGGGCTGCCTGTAAGTCGACTAACTGCCCCTTTACTTTTTGATAAGTTTCATAGATTTTGATGGTTTCTTGCAGTTTGACATCATCCTCAAGTGACCTTCTGTCTGGATCATAAATAGCTGCAGCATCTTTTGCCAATTCCAGTGTCTTCATTAATTCCGCGCAAATACCAGCGTTACTGAGTAATTTGGGTGTAGGGTCAGCCTCAGGGCGATTGACAGCCTGTTTGGCATGATCCCCTGCAGACTGGACATTAACAGTATCCACCTGCTTGTTCAGTTGCGCCCTGTGGTATGCGACTGTTGACTTTTTTACGGTACCGCGACGCATAGCCATGGCGTAGTTAATTACGTCCCGGGCAGCTTCCGAATCGATATCCACACGGGGGACATAAGTTTCCCATTTGCGGCTGATTTTAAGACACTCAAGTCGTAATTCGATAATGGCGTCGGTCAGCTGTTTTTTTTCTTCCTGACGTGCAGCAAGCTCATCCGACAGATTGCATTCTGTTGAACTTTCAGGGACCTTTGCCTCTGGAGCCCTCGCTGCTGCCTTTGCATCTTTCTCCCGAACACCAACCAGAAAAGGCGAATCCTCAGGCACCTCAGGAAAGGTAATGGTGCACTCGTCCAGTTTTTTGGGTGCAGCATTTTGCTGTCTGTCGGAAGGAATGTAGGGAACAACATGTTTCGGCACGACAGGTAGCGTGTCAGTTATAGAATCATCGTCGTCTGGATCACGATTCAGGACTTCATGGGCAGCCGCCATGAGATCTTGCATGAAAGCCTCGTGACCAGGAATGGCCAAAACGGGAAAATTGGGTACCATATAATCACCACATAACCACCATGAAAAACATTTACTCCCAGAAAAAATGCCGAGAATAACTGACAGAACCACCAGAAATTTCCTGAAATTCACACCATACCCTTCAAAGGATATGCAGACCTTCAGAGCAGACCAACCTGTAAAAAAATCCTGTAACGCCAGTGTTGGCCGTTGATTTAGACTGAGAAAAAAAATCAATTACCCATCCTTATTTCAGTGATTTTCACCGTCTGATCACGACTGGCGGTTAACACATAGCGAACATCGCTACTGAAGGTGGCTGAGTCGACTGCACCCTGATGCGAAATGGTGCCTTTCACTACCCATGATCCATCAATCTCCTGGCCAATGATTTTAGCCGTTTTATCTTTACTCGCAGTCACCACATGGCGACCATCAGAGCTGAAGATCGCTGAATTGACCTCGTCGTCATGAGCAATGGAAGCTTTTTCTTTCCAGACTCCATCGGCCCTCAGAACATAGATTTTCACTGTTTTATCATAGCTGGCAGTCACCACATGGCGACCATCGACGCTGAAAGTGGCTGATACCACCGACTTCTGATGGACAATGTTGGCTTTTCGTTGCCATGATCCATCGGCCTTCTGACCATAGATTTGCGCCATACCATCTCTACTGGCAGTTACCACGTGAATGCCATCGGGGCTGAAGCTAGCTGAGTTGACCTCACGAAAATGCCTGATGTCAGCCTTTTCTTTCCAGAATCCATCGGAATCCTGGCCGAAGATTATCACCATGTAATCGCAGATGGAGTCGGGGGTGAATAGATCCATATTGTTCGCAAACATTTGACCAATGGTCATCACGTGGGCGCCATCGGGGCTGAAGATGGCTGAGTCTAGATTACTGTCATGGGTAATAGTGTCTTTAAACAGCCATGATCCATCTTCCTCTCGGTAATGGATCCTCAGCTTCATATCATTACCAGTGGTTATCACATAGCGTCCATCAGCGCTGAAGTTGGCTGAGGTTATCGAACCTTCATGAAAAATGCTGGCTCTTGGTACCCAGGATCCGTCGGCCTCCAGACCATAGATTTGCGCATTGCAATCATCACTGGCGGTGACCACAAGAGTACCATCGGGACTGAAGATGGCTGAGTTGACCTCACGAACATGATTAATGGTCACTTTTGCTTCCCAGGATCCATCAGCCTCCTGACCATAGATTTTCGCCGTGCCATCACTACTGGCGGTGACCAGATGATTGCCATCGGTGCTGAAGTTGGCTGAATTGGTACAATCGATATGAGGAATGTTAGCTTTTACATCCCATGATCCACTGATGCTCTGACCAAAGATTTTCACTGTGTTAGGACCGGCAGACACCCTCCTGGTCAACACATGGAGGCCATCGTCGCTGAAGGTGGCTAATGCAACCCGGCCAGCATGAGAAATCTCACCATTATCAACCAATTTAAACGTTTCACATTTAGACATCAGTTCAGTCATGGTGAAATAGAAAATAGCAGGAAAATCACAACTCTCCCGGCATTGTATAAGTGATTTGATTAGTGCCTTATCATTCGTAAACTGTCCCAACCAATCGTGAAGCTGGTTGTCATCTTTTGTACTGACGATTGTTTCCAGTCGAGCCTGATGTGCCGAAGGAAACCGGTTATACCAGGCTTTTGCCAGAACATCGCCGTCTTTGATAGCATTTTTGAGGTTGGAGCATGTCCGTTTTAAAAGGTTTGCAGTTGGAAGATGCAAGTAGTCAATGATTTTATATTTCAATTCTAAGGGCATTTGCTCCAATAAAGATTCACACTGGCCAGATGCATTAATGTCTCTGCCCATACCGATACCGGTTGGCGGCTCTGATTGAGATCGCCCTGAGGGCGTCTGTATTGAATCGACAATTTTGGAATTGTCATTTAATTGCCTGATTTCTGGTGTCATTTCCAGCTCCTCTAAAATTTTATTTGTCCTTATTTTGAAACGACATTAAAAGTGGATACGGCAGTTGGACACGGATTTGGAATAAAAGTTCATACTATGTTGGTAATGGCAACCAACAGTGCTTCTGTCTTTCATCACACACTGGGCAGCGCCGCTTAGCACCAGCTCACTCCGCTACAGATTCCGAACTTCGTTGATCAATAACAGTCTGCACAGGTCCAAATCAGCGAATTCGATAATCCGCTGGATAGGATAAATTAACTCCAGAATCACCATTCGTTATAAATGCTTGCAGCTTCACAGATGCCAGAGTTACAAAACGATAGGGCAATAATCAAGGTGGGAGACAGTCGAGTCCGGTGGCAAATGAACTACCACCAGGTAACCAACAGAGCCTTTTGAAGTGAAAGCCGCCTGAAAAGTCTGGCAGGTTCTTATGTAGCACAGTGCCAGGCTATTATGATCGGCCACAGCACTTCTTGTATTTCTTACCGCTACCACAAACACAAGGATCGTTGCGACCCGGCGTTTTTTCTACCACCCTGGTGGTTGGCAGGTTCTTCAGTAACTCCAGATCAGAGACATCTTCCTGCTTCTCTTCATCAATCTCAATGGTGTAAAACCAACCATTCTCTTCAAAAATGGCCGACAGCTCCTGCTCACGCTCTTCATTCTGAACAACCACACTGGCAGGATTTTTCTCAGTACCCAGCCGGGCTGTTTTCTTACGCTCGAAACCCCGGTTGTGTTTATCCGCAAGGTTCATCAGACGGTTGCCTTCGGCATAAAGCATAGGTAGCCCACCACATTTGATCGTAAATTTTTTATCCGTACCCGATAACCTCTGAGCAGGGATAGCCAGTAAAACCGACGTAATCTACTGGATTTGAAAGGATTTAGCCAGAAGTCTGATGAATTTTTAGTCAAATTGCTCATTACTCAGCCTCCAAGGCCGCGACTCCACGCCAGCGAGCCCTGATGACCAGTTCAAGAATGCCACCAGTGAAAACCGGGTCTATCCTTTCATCCATAACCGCTATCTCCATAGAAATCTGCTACCAAGAGCTTTTTAGCCATGCAAACCCAACTTAAGTCCTGCAGGTAGAATGACTGAAATCAACGCGTAATACTTGACACTCTTTTTTTTATATTTGATTATCCGCATATTCAAATATTCAAACTTATTCTTCAATTCATAAAACAACCTGAAGTAGTGAGGTCATCATGGCAGTAAAAGTAGGTATTAATGGTTTTGGCCGAATAGGCCGTCTGGTGTTGCGTGCAGCTTTTGACTGGCCAGAGCTGGAGTTTGTCAGAATCAACGATGTAGCAGGCAGTGCCCCAACCCTGGCGCACCTGCTGGAGTTTGATTCTGTTCAGGGTCGCTGGTCACGCAATATTTCAGCCGCTGACAACCGCATTAACGTTGATGGCAGAACGATTGCCTGCAGTCAGATAAAAGAAATAGACGACATTGACTGGTCAGACTGCGATGTGGTTATTGACAGCACCGGCGTTCACAAGAAAACGTCAATCCTGCAAAAATACCTCAATCAGGGTGTCAAGCGTGTGGTTGTAAGCGCTCCTGTCAAAGAAGAAGGGGTCCTGAACGCCGTTATGGGTGTTAACGATCACCTCTTCAATCCGGAAACACACCAGATTGTAACGGCTGCATCCTGCACCACCAATTGCCTGGCACCTGTCGTAAAAGTTATTCACGAGAACCTGGGCATTGTTCGTGGCAGCATGACGACTATCCACGACATCACCAACACCCAGACCATTCTTGATGCTCCCCACAAGGATCTTCGTCGTGCCAGAGCCTGCGGTATGTCACTGATTCCAACCACCACCGGCTCTGCAACAGCCATCACCCACATCTTTCCGGAATTGAAGGGCAAGCTGAATGGCCATGCTGTTCGTGTGCCTCTGGCCAACGCTTCTCTGACCGATATGGTGTTTGAAGTGGCAAAAGACACCCGTATTGAAGAAGTGAACAGTCTGCTGAAGTCAGCCGCCGAAAATGAACTGGAAAGCATTCTCGGTTACGAGGAAAGGCCCCTGGTTTCTATCGATTATCTGGGCGATACCCGCTCCAGTATTGTCGATGCGCTCTCAACCATGGTGGTCAATGATCGAATGGTGAAGATCTATGCCTGGTACGACAATGAGATGGGTTATTCAGCCAGAACGGCTGAACTGGCCAGAAAAGTCGGGCTAGGAGCCTGAGTTAATTTCAAACCCGGCCCTGAGCCGACCAAACCGAGTGTTATACGACGGACATTTATTACCGATGACGACACTGCTTTCTATCTTGTTTCTCTGTACCGGAAACTCGGCCCGCTCTCAGCTGGCAGAAGCCATCTTTCGCAATATGGCCGATGATGACTTCAGAGTTTTCAGTGCCGGAACCCAGCCCCAGGGTATTGATGACAGAGTCTTTCAGACGCTGAAAAAACGGGGCATCGCCGCTGATGGCCTGACAAGCAAGAGTCTGGAGGATCTTGAAGAACAGCATTTTGATTATGTTATCACCCTGTGTGATAACGCCAAGAACGAATGTGCTCACTACCCTCAATCGGACGCACTGTTACACTGGGATCTTGCAGACCCCAGACGACAGGAAGGTCTGAGCCCGTTTGAAACTACTGCAGACATTCTGGAAGGACACATCAAACTGTTTCTCCAGCTGAATACCCCCAACGTTATCAAAAATGATTCCAATCCGGGCGACTTTTTCAAGCTGCTTTCTGACAATACACGACTGCGTATTCTTATGCTGATTGAGGATGAACATGAACTCTGCGTCAATGATCTGGTAGAAGCCCTTCAGGAAAGTCAGTCCAAGATTTCCCGTCATCTGGCACAGATGCGTACTTTAAAAGTGCTGAGCTCTCATCGCCGTGCCCAGAACATTTTCTATCGCCTCAATCCCAATCTTCCACCCTGGATGAAGCTGATTCTGGCGGTAACAAGAACCGGCCAGCCGGATTTTATTAACCAGGAAAAGATCCGCCTGAAAGAACAGGCTTCAAACAGCAGCAGACAAAAGTCGGGAAAGTATGGTGTTAAAGAATCTGTCGTATGACCTCAGACAGTATTTGCTGGTGACGTTCAATTACTGGAATTTCACTCTGACCGATGGCGCCCTCCGGATGCTGGTGGTACTGCATTTTTACAGTCTTGGCTATCAGTCTCTGGAAATAGCCATGCTCTTTCTGTTCTATGAGTTCTTCGGTGTCGTAACCAACCTGGTCGGTGGCTGGCTGGCGTCCAGACTGGGACTGAACCGCACGATGAACTTCGGCCTTGGCCTGCAGATTTTTGCTTTGTTGTTGCTTACCGTACCTTCCCAGTGGTTATCGGTGCCACTGGTCATGTTTGCCCAGGCCCTTTCAGGTATTGCCAAAGACCTGAATAAAATGAGTGCCAAAACAGCCATCAAAAAACTGGTCAGTAGCAAACAACAGGGTAAGCTGTACCAATGGGTCGCTATCCTGACAGGATCAAAAAATGCTCTGAAAGGGGCTGGCTTCTTTCTGGGTGGTGCACTTTTATCACTGATTGGCTTCAGAAATACACTGTTTGCCATGGCGACAGTTCTGGCTCTGGTTCTGATTATGAGTCTGATCTGGCTGAACCGGGACTTCGGCAAGTCCAGAGCAAAAGCGAAATTTAGTCATATATTTTCTGACAACCGCGCCATCAACATCCTCTCAGCAGCCAGAATGTTTCTGTTTGGCTCACGGGATGTCTGGTTTGTCATTGCCCTGCCGGTCTATCTCTCTGGTGTCTTTGAATGGAGTCACTCTGAAACCGGTGGCTTTATGGCCCTTTGGGTGATGGGTTATGGGTTTGTGCAAGGGCTGGCGCCACGAATTACCGGCAATGAAAGTGACTCACCTCCCGGACGCAGAGCTGCCACTGTCTGGGCAGCAGCACTGTTATTATCCGCAATAGCTGTTGCCTCGGGCATCCAGCTGGAATGGCACCCTGAGCTGACTATTATTGCCGGACTGCTGGTGTTTGGTGCCATCTTCGCTATTAACTCCTCACTGCATTCATACCTGATTGTCAGCTATGCCCGGGAGGATGGGGCGTCCATGGATGTGGGATTCTATTATATGGCCAATGCCATGGGTCGACTGACGGGTACCCTATTATCAGGATGGCTGTTCCAGTTGGGTGGACTGACTGTCTGCCTCTGGGTATCCTGCCTGTTTGTTGCCTTGACTACATTGATCTCCCTTGGCCTGCCGAGGCTGCATCCTCATGCTCCCTCTCCCGTTAACAAGCTTTAAGACACAGGCTGAATCCATAAAAATATGCACAAATGTACCAATAAAGCCGCTAATTTAGTCAACATCCAGTTTGAAAAGGTCAAGAGAGTGTCAGAACCCACAAAAAAAGCTCTGAAAAGTTCAATTACTATAATCCCTGTGCCATTATTCAATATTTAATCATCAGGGCAGGGTTCTCCCTGTCTTTACCGGGTCTAAGCCCTTGACTGGCAGGACTTTGACCAACCCATTGGAGAAAAATAGTGAAAAAGGTTCTCAAAGTAACCGCGTTGGCCGCAGTAGTTGCTCTTGCCGCAGGTTGTAGGGAAAACACCCAACCCGTTACTGAAGAAGTCAAGCTGGAATCCCCTGAGCAGAAAGCCGCCTACGCTATGGGGGCTTCGCTGGGCAACTACGCAGATCAAACCCTCAAGCAGCAGGAAGAAATGGGTATCACCATTGACCGTGAACTGCTCAAGAAAGGATTTATGGAAGCCTTGAATGGCGAGAGTAAGCTGAACGATGAAGAGATTCGCACCGCCCTGCAGGGTCACGAAGAGCGTATCCGACCCATCATTGAGAAAAAGGTTCAGGAGCGTCTGGACGAAGACCGCAAGAAGGGAGAAGACTTCCTGAAGGAAAACGCCAAGAGAGAAGGCGTGAAAACCACTGATTCAGGTTTGCAGTACGAAGTCATTGAAGCCGGTAAAGAAGATGCAGCAAGGCCGGGCCCTGAAGACCAGGTCACCGTTCACTATACGGGCACCCTGATCGATGGCACCGTTTTCGACAGCAGTGTTGAGCGCGGCCAGCCAGCTACCTTCCCTCTTAACGGCGTGATCAAAGGCTGGCAGGAAGGTCTGCAATTGATGCCGGAAGGCTCCAAGTACAAGCTGTATATTCCAGCTGAACTGGGGTACGGTGATCAGGCTGCAGGGTCCATCCCACCAGCTTCTACACTGATCTTCGAAGTTGAACTGCTGGATATCGCTGACGACAGCGATAAAACCAAAAATGACAAAAACAGCACTGACAAGAAGTAATTCCTGACTATCGTTTTCAGTCAGTCAAAAAGGCCGGAGATCTTCCGGCCTTTTTTTATGTTAAAAAATGAGTACAGGTCGATACCAAAGAGAATCTGAAACCTTGTCGGCTCCCATTAATCTATACTGGACTCCTGCTTAGAAAATTGTCAAAGAGACTCTATTGAGGAACTACAATGCAGCGTTCAGGTGTGGCTCTTGTATTCACTCTTCTTCTAGTGGCGGCCGTTAGTTATGGCTATGTCTTATCCGACCCTGTTCTTGTTGATATTGATCGTCGTACCAGGCAAAAACCTTATATCACCAGGGACTATTATCCTGACTGGCTGAGTTCTTCAGAAAGCCTTTCCGGATTTTCGCTGTACTATACCCGAAATTGGGTAGTGGGTCTTGGGAGTATCAATGAACAGATTGAGTACATCAAAAGGCAGTTGGTCATGAGCTGCATAAACCCTGAAGATCCTGTGCTTTTCTCCGACGCAGAATTATCAGCACTCAACGCAGGTATTCCGGGCAGGCCTGAACGGCGACCTTTTGAAGAAGGTCCTTTTGAAGAGGCTCCTTCTGAAGAGGCTCCTTCTGAAGAGGCTCCTTCTTTAGACAATGTCTCTCGCGGCAGTCCAACTGCCAGGATATCCGAACTTTTTGATCGTGCCGGTGGCATTGATGACATTCAACAATTGTTTGCAGAACAAAAACTAACCCCTCTCAGGTTGGTTGAAGATATTTATCTCTGGTACGAAAAGAAGCTGCCAGAAAGTATGAAGGATGTGCTGATTGAACAAGACAAAAATCTGGCAATGAAAATGGCTGAAGCTTCGGATCTGCGATGGCGGAATTGTACTTCAGCATACCTGGGTGTTATTGAAGAGTATAAAAAAAAACGGATTATTAGAGAGCTGGAAGGTATTCCTATTGCCGTAAGCTCAGAAATCAATGTTGCAGGGTATTACCCGACCGCTGGCCTTCGTCGCAAAATGGCCTATCATCCGACCTTTTACATGGCGTTTGAAAATACTGAATCTGAAGTGGTCCAACGGTTAAAGAGTGAGGGAGTTATTATTCTGGGGTCAACCCATCAACATATTCTCGGGCTTGGAGCAACGGGAGAAAATCCACAATTTCCCAGGATCTCTAATCGATTCAGTCCTTTCCATGTCGCGGGTGGATCATCCAGTGGCAGTGCCCTGATGGCTGCTCTTGGCTTGTCGCCATTAACAGTAGGTACCGATAATGGAGGGTCTGTATCCATTTCTGCCTCACTAAATGGTTTACCCGGTCTTAAACCCACCACAGACAAACTGTCCACCAAAAATTATGACTACGCAGTGCCGGCTCTGACGGCTATTGGACTTATTGGTAACCGTTTTAAAGATATTGCCCTCGGTTATCAGGTTTCAAGCGGAATTCATCCCACCCCTCAAGTAGCTGAGGCTTTGAAGACTCTAAAAATAGGCCTTGATCCTGATTGGCTTGAACATGCAGATAAAGAAGTTTCAGAGAAAACATTTGAATGTCTTGACCGATTGGGAACCCAACTTAAAAAACTGCAAAGTCACAAAGACAGCCTCTTTGTCAGAATGCAATTTATGCCTGAGAACTTCAGAAAACGGCTCTGGGCGACCCATATGATCCTGTTTGGGCATGGTGCAGCGGAGGGGAAATTCAAATTTGTAGGCAAAACTGATGGTATGGACTTACCCCATGAAACTGAAATGGCTCTGTTGATGGGCAAGGCCCTGTCTTATGAACAAGTCCAGCGAGCCAAACAAAACCAGAGAGACCTGGTCGGTCATTTTGAAAACAATATATTTTCAAAGGTTGATGTTATTGCCATGCCTACGACCTTAACGCCTGCTACAGCCAAATTGAAACACTGGCTAACAAATACAGCTGGCGAGTTGAATTTTGCCACCACGTATCTTCTGGCATTCAATACTTCGCTGGCCAACCTGACAGGCAGCCCAAGGATAACCATCCCCTGCGGCTTTAATCATGAAGACCTGCCTTTTGGTCTTCAGCTAATGGGTGCTTTTCATAGTGAATACCTGTTGCTTGCACTTGGCAATTTGCTTGAGCAGGAAATGGACGGAGAACTCAGAAAAAAGGCGGATAGCAACACGTTTTTGAAACGTTTTAAACCCTATCAAAAACCATCCCCTGATGATGGTGGCAGTGTTCCTTATAAAGTCAGGAAAGGAGATTTGTAGCTATTGCGCACCATGATGGTCAAAATTCCTTTCGCAGCACTGCTGCTTCCGCTGCCGTCTAGGAGCCTGACCGAGAATAGACTGCCCTACTGTGGCGGCAGCAAATTGGTCTGAAAATCCGCTTTTGTTCGTCAATTTTCTGCCGTCCTCGCTACGGGCGCTATTCTCGGTCAGCCTCCTAGGAGTTTAGTGGCACCCTCGTTTGGGCGAGGGTTTGAACGTTTTTGCTAAAATGGCTCAGACTCCGAGTGTTCTATACTGGGCTCCTGTTGAAAAAATTGTTAATGATAATCTATTGAGGAACTCTAATGCGGCGTTCAGGTGTAGCTCTTGTATTCACTCTTCTTGTGATGGCAACCGGCAGTAATGGCTATGACTTATCTGACCCTACTCTTGTTGATATTTATAACCCTTACCGGCAAAAGCCTTATATTTCCTGGGACTATTACCCAGACTGGCTAAGCTCTTCACAAAACCTTTCCGGATTCTGGCTGTCCTTTGTTCGAAGTTGGGTAGTGGGTCATGGGACTGTTGATCGACAGATTGAGTTCGTCAAAAGTCAGTTGGTCATGAGTGGCATAAACCCTGAAGACCCTGTGCTTTTCTCTGAGGCAGAATTGACGGCTCTCAATCCAGGTATTCCGGACAAGCCAGAACGGGCTCCTTTTGAAGAGACAGCTTCTGAAGAGACACCTTCTGAAGAGAGAGGCTCTCGTGGCAGCACAACTGGCAAGATATCCGAACTTTTTGATCGTGCCGGTGGCATAGATGATATTCAGCAATTGTTTGCAGAACAAAAACTAACCCCTTCCAGGCTGGTTGAAAATATTTATGACTGGTACGAAAAAAAACTGCCAGAAAGCATGAAGGATGTACTGATTGAGCAAAACAAAGATCTCGCCATGCGTATGGCCAGGGCCTCCGATCAGCGGTGGCTAAAGTGTATTTCAGCGTATAATGGAGTTATTGAAGAGTGTAAAAAGCAACGGATTATCAGCGAGTTGGAAGGTATTCCTATTGCTGTAAAATCAGAAGTCAATGTTGCAGGCTATTACGCGACCGCTGGCGTTAATCGAAAAAAAATAGCCGATCAATCGCTTTTTCCCATTGTCACTGAAGAGACTGAATCTGAAGTGGTACGATTGTTAAAGCATGAGGGTGTTATTATCCTGGGCCTAACCAATCAACATCTTTTCGGGCTTGGGGCAACGGGAGAAAACCCCCACTTTCCCGGGATCTCTAATCGATTCAGTTCTTTCCATGTCGCGGGTGGATCATCCAGTGGCAGTGCCCTGATGGTTGCCCTTGGCCTGTCGCCATTAACAGTAGGGACTGATGGTGGTGGCTCTGTATCCATTCCTGCCTCATTAAATGGTTTACCCGGTCTCAAGCCCACATCTGACAAGTTGTCCACCAAAAATTACATCAACGCTGAGTTAGACATGGTAGCTATTGGGCTCATCGGTAAGCGTTTTAAAGATATTGCTCTGGGCTATCAGGTTGCAAGCGGACGTCATCCCACCCTTCAAGTAGCTGAAGCTTTGAAGACTCTAAAAATAGGCCTTGATCCTGACTGGCTTGAACATGCAGACAAAGAAGTTTCAGAGAAAACATTTGAATGTCTCGACCGATTAGGAACCCGACTTAAAAAACTGCAAAATCGCAAAGACAACCTGTTCGTCAAAATGCAGTTTACCTCTGAGAATTTCAGAAAACGGCTCTGGGCAACCCATATAACCCTGTTTGGGAGCTGGGCAGCGAAAGGGAATCTCAATTTTTTGGGCAAAGGTATACCTTATGAAACTGAAATGGCCCTGTTAATGGGCAAAGCCCTGTCTAATGAACAGGCCGAACGAGCCAGACAGAACCAGAAAGTGCTGGCAGATCACTTTGAAAAAAATATCTTCTCAAAGGTTGATGTTATTGCAATGCCAACAACGTTAACGCCTGCTCCGGCCAGAGTGAACCACTGGCTAACAAATACCGCTGGCGAGTTGAATTTAGCCAAAGCTTACCTTCTGGCATTTAATACTTCACTGGCCAACCTGACAGGAGGTCCCAGGGTGACCATTCCCTGCGGCTTTAATCATGAAAACCTGCCTTTTGGCCTTCAGTTAATGGGAGCAATTGACAGCGAATATCTGTTGCTTGCCATTGGCAGTTTGCTTGAACAGGAGATGGCTGAAGAACTCATGAAAAAGGCGGAGAGCAATACGTTTTTGAAAGGTTTTAAACCCCATGAAAAACCATCCCCTGATGCTCATCTGCCCCATAAAGATTTATAGCTATTGTAAACAGGCTGATAGCGGCTGCTGCACCAAAAAATGAACGATTCGAATCCTCAACTGTCAAAAGTTATATACACAATGCAGTAGAGGAGTGCAGGGATGCTGAAGTGCTTTTTCTTGTCAAAACAATGGGCTATATGGGCCTGGGGAGGGCTTCTCGGGCTGCTGGCTTCTATATTTATTGAAGTCAGCATGATGGTCAGAATGAATGAATGGTATGGCGAGATGTGGGATATGATGCAGCTGGCCAAACCTGAAACCATTGACCGTTTCTGGGAACTGATGCTGGTATTCTGCACCATAGTTTTTCCCTATATTTTACTAAGAACCCTTTCCAGCTTCCTTTCACAGCACTTTTGCTTCCGCTGGCGGCAAGCCATGACCCTCGCTTACCTGCCCTTCTGGCAAAAAGTAGATAGCGATATTGAAGGCGCCTCCCAACGCTTGCAGGAAGATCCCCAGCGTTTTGCCAGAGTCACCGAACTGCTGGCACTGGGACTGTTTCGCTCCATTCTGACATTGATCGCCTTTATCCCCATTCTCTGGACGCTCAGTGAGGAGATTTGTGGCAAGCTGGCGGACTGGCTCAACAGCCCGGCTTTTACGGAGAGCTATGATAAAATTCCGCTATCCCTGAGAGGCATGGAAATCATGGGTCAGATACCTGGTTCCCTGCTCTGGTTTT
The DNA here is from genome assembly GCF_049310145.1 of Endozoicomonas sp. ALD068. NCBI lineage: Bacteria > Pseudomonadati > Pseudomonadota > Gammaproteobacteria > Oceanospirillales > Endozoicomonadaceae > Endozoicomonas > Endozoicomonas sp. ALD068. Next base: position 340,527 of record NZ_JBLYNU010000004.1, on the reverse strand, counting down.
CCTGCCTGTTGTCTTTCAGCGCCGTCATCATCTCCTACGCTGTGGGCATCCGCCTGCCTGGCCTTGAATACAACAACCAGAAAGTCGAAGCCCGCTTCAGAAAACAGCTGGTTTATGCTGAAGACGATAAAACCTACGCCAAAACTCCAACGCTGCTGGAGCTGTTTACAGGACTGCGTTTAAACTATTTTCGACTATTTCTCAACCACTCCTACTTTTCCCTCTGGCAGAACTTCTTTTTCCAGTTTGTGTCTATTGCCGACCTGATGGTCATTGGTCCGGGCGTTATTTACGGCATCATCCTGATGGGGACTTTAAACAGAGTGTCCCATGCATTTAGCAGTGTTTCAGACAGTCTTTCCTACTTTACTGAAAACTGGGCAAACGTCACTGAGTTGTTATCCATTGTTAAACGCCTGAGAGAGTTTGAAGTGAATATCGGTTATCGTTCTGAACCGGGGTCATCCGGACTGTTTAAAATTCAATAATAATCTTAACTCTGCGCTGGCGTTGCTCTAGCTCCTGGATCCATGCGCAGCAAATTGGTCGGCCTTCTGGATCTTTCCGGGTCGTTTAATATCCTTCATAACTAAAGCATCGGCCACACTTCAGAAAGCAAATCTATCACGGGCTTAATAATATGAAAATTAATACAATCAGACATTTTTTAATTTTTATAATTATTTTTTTTATTTCAAATGCGGTATCTGCCCAATCAATCTGCCCTATTTGTCTTGAAATATTGCACTATGAGGATAAAGGTATTTCTTTATGCTGTCAGCATACATTTCATGAGCGTTGTATTTCACGCTGGAATAAAAGAGAAAAAAAAGACACATGCCCAATATGCAGAAAGGAACTAATCTACCATCACGATTTGCATATTTTAAAAGCTCATGACTTATGCGGAAAAGTTCCTTACATTAAAATTGAAATCACACCCCACCTTTGCTCTTTTTCTGAACTTTTCTCTGTCAGATCAAGAGTAGATGAGGTTTTATCTGTAATCTTAAAAAAAGAAATTGATATGAGATTGGAAGAAGAAATAGAACGCTTAAGATTGAAGATCATTAATCTACATCTTGTTGACGATGATGACGATGACGATGACTTGTGAAAGCATTACAGTCGTTCTGTGCTATCAAGCTGATTGAAACCGGAATGCTGACCTGCCGTGTTGACGTGTCTGATCCAGTAAAATTGCGGCCCCGGTGCGACCCAATAGCCGGTTCAGTAGCGATCTACGCTGGTTGGTATTGATGGGAATGACATTACAATACTTGTCCTATACTCTGCTGAAATTAACGGGGGAATTACATCATGGATAATGATCAGAAAACACTTTACGAGTCCGACTTCTATAGCTGGACTAAACAGCAGGCTCAACTCATTAAAGAACGCCGGTTCGACGAACTTGATCTCGATAACCTTGCTGAAGAAGTGGAAGATATGGGGAAGTATGAGCCGCGTTCATTAACCAGTCACCTGATGCAACTGCTCATGCACTTATTAAAATGGCAATACCAGCCAGAGCGACGTTCAAGAAGCTGGCGAGACTCCATCATTTTACAAAGAGCCAAGGCTAAAGATTTACTTGATGAAAACCCCGGTCTGAAGCTCAGGAAGGCAGAACTGTATAAAAAAGCCTACCAAAAAGCCGTCGTCCTTGCGGCCAAGCAAACCGAGTTACTCCTTAAAACCTTCCCTTCAGAATGTCCGTGGACGTATGAAGAAGTCATGCACGATGACTTTCTTCCAAAGGACCCGCCGCACTAGTAGGCTGACCGAGAATAGCGCCCGTCTGGGCGACCCCGTCTGGGCGACCCCGTCTGGGCGACCCCGTCTGGGCGACCCCGTCCAGGCGACCCAACAACTCTTCAATGCTGAGCAACAATGCCCTTCTCTATTCGCTGACTCAGATCAGCCAGCAAATAACTGAAGCTTTCAACCCATTGCTCAGAAGTGCTTCCTTTTGGGAGATTTCTGGTTAACCTGACGGTGCGAAATTCAACGCTTGCCTGTTTTTTAAGGAGGGTAAAACTGGCATCCAGCTCCATGTTATTGCCAGACCAGGCCAGATTATTAATGTCAACTGCCACAGCAATATCAGGTGCCTGACTCCTCAACCAGGGTCCGGCCTGAATATCAGAGTGAGGAAATAATGCCATCAGATTCTGAGTCAGGGTACGTGTGATTGCATCCTGTAGTGGTTCACCCCAACGCTGATTATCGAAGCGGATAAGTTTGTACCCCCCGTCGTTTATAATCAGACCAGATCGATCCATCCAGCCCGGGATTCTGGCCGGAGCCACTCCGATTGACGATACTCTAGTCTGACCGGACTCCCCCTCAACTACCGGCTTCAGAGTGTAGTACTGAAAAGGTCTGACTTGACTCACGCAGGCCGACATAAGAAACACGGCAATCAGAGGCAGAAACCATTTAACATGACTTTTCATGACATTACTCCCCTGTATCTCTGCCCAACAACACTGAACCCGGCTGTTCTTCCAACAACTCTGCCAGCTCCCTGACAGCATCTGCCGAGCGACTGATATCCTTACTGCTGCGATCCAATTGATACATCAGAGGCGAGTCAGGTGCCAGGGTATCACTCAGTTCCATTGTCGTTTGCTCCAGTGCTTTCAGGGCAGCTTCTACAGAGGATAATACCTCGCTTACCCGACCAAGCGTTTTTGGCAGTTCTCTCTCAATAGCCTGAGACATCTGGTTCATGCTATCAGCCATAGGGACAAATTCATCCCTGATGTCTGACATGCTTTTAGCCATATCCTCTGACATAGCCCCAAACTGTGAAAAAGCCTTATTGAGTTTTGTCGGCATCTGCTGAAATGCCTGACTGCTACTGATGGTATTCAGGTTGTGGGCAATACTTTTCAAGTCTGCTATAAGCGCAGGCAGGTTCATTTCGTCCAGATCTTGAGTAATGGTTTCAAAATCAGTGGGCACCGTCGGGAGCTGAGGGTATTGTGTAGAGACAGGAATCGTTCGCGCACTGGTTTTGTAGAAGTCCACTTCGACGTACAACAATCCTGTGAGAAGACTCTGGGTTTTGAGCTTGGCTGCCAGTCCCCGGAACACCAGTTGCTTCATGATATCTTCAGGAACTTTTCCTCCCTTACCAATAACCATGTCCGGATAGATATCGATAATCACCGTATTTAATAACTCTTCCTTGTCCACATACAGCTGGGTGCGGATATCCGTGACTTCACCAATTTTGACCCCTCGCAGCGTAACAGGAGCTCCAATATTCAGACCCATAACACTACTGTCGTAGATCAGCTCATAACGCTCTTTGCTGTGACTGGAGTAACTGCCCTGGCCTACAAACATGGCAAGACCCACTGCCAGTCCGATCATGGTAATCACGAACAGACCGGCAAAAATGGAGTACCTTTTTTTATTCATCGTCCTCTTTCCCCGGAAGACCGCTGAAAGCTCTTCTCAGAAGCCCGCTGATGGCTCTGCCCTCGGGACAGAAAGTCTCTGACCAGGGGCTGAGAGCTGTGATTCAGCATATAGGACGGAGCCCCCGTATCCAGCTGTGTTTTAGTCTGCGCATCGAGAAATACGCCATTGGAGCCTATGGCAAAAATACTTTCCAGTTCATGGGTTACGATCACAATCGTTACTCCCAGTGACTGACTGAGCTGAAGAATCAGATCGTCCAGCCGCCTGGCACTGAGAGGATCAAGACCGGCTGACGGCTCGTCGAAAAACAGCACGTCAGGGTCCAGAGCCATAGCCCTGGCCAGACCGGCACGCTTGGCCATACCACCACTGATTTGTGACGGATAATAGTTTTCATAGCCTGCCAACCCGACCAGAGCCAGCTTGTAACGCACCAGATCGAATACCTCTGCCGGTTTCATCCGGGTATATTGGGTGAGAGGAAAACCGACATTTTCTGCCAAAGTCATGGCACTGAACAGGGCACCACTCTGATAAGTGACTCCCCACCGCTTCCGCATTTCCAGCTGCTGGTTGTCTGTGGCAGAAAAATAGTCCCGCCCCTCATAGGCAATGGTTCCGGCGGCTGGCTGATAGAGTCCGATCATATGCTTGAGCAAAGTGCTTTTACCACAACCACTACCTCCCATGATCACAAACACATCGCCTTTGTGAACCTTAAAGGTCAGGTCCTGCTGTATAAGGTTGCTGCCGTATTTCATAGTCAGCTGGCTGACTTCTATTGCTGCGCTTTTTCTATCCGTAGCTTGGGGACCTGGCTGCTCCATTATCAAATACCCATCTGGAAATAGAGAATATTCAGACCTGCATCCGCGACCACCAGATAGACAATAGCAGTAACCACCGCCGTAGTGGTTGCCTTACCCACTGCCGCAGAAGAGCGGCCACAGGCCAGTCCGGCCTGACACCCGGCAAAACTGATCAAAATAGCGAACACCAGACTTTTAAATAAGCCTGTCATCACATCGGCCATGGCGAAGGAACCGGAAAGCTGATGAAAATACTGGGTGAAGGTGATGTCCATACTGAGAGCCACAGCCGAGCCTCCCAGCATTCCCAATACATCGCTATAAAGCGTCAACAATGGCATGGCCACAATAAGGGCCAGCATTCTCGGAAGCACCAGATAATCAACGGTCTTGATGCCCAGCGTGGTAAGAGCATCAACCTCTTCATTGACCTGCATGGTACCCAGCTGTGCGGCGTAGGCAGCGCCTGTTCTACCGGCCATGATGATAGCGGTCATCAAAGCCCCCATTTCCCGCACCATACCAATACCCACCAGATCAGCCACGTAAACTTCAGCACCAAACTGTCGTAACTGGACTGTCCCCAGGTAGGCCAGAATCATGCCTACCAGAAAGCTCAGTAAGGTCACGATGGGTAATGCCGCTGGCCCGGTCTGATGCAAAAACTGAAAAAAGTCACCAGGTCTGACATCGCTGCGCAACCTGAACATTCTGATTATTCCGAGCGTGATATCGCCCAAAAAAAGAACAACATTTTCCAGCCACTGAAACACTCCTTTCGTCAGGAATTGCAGTGACTGCAGTGAAAAAAAAGTCTTTTTAGTCGAAACGTTTTCCACAGGAACTGCGATGGCCAACTGATGAAGGTTCTGGACATCTTCCGGCAACCCGGAGAGTAACAACTTTATATTATTACTATCACAGTGTCGTTGAAGCTTGAGCAACCAGGCACAAAACAGCGAATCCCATTGAAAGGAAGCGTCGGTCAGGAGATCAAGCGTCTGGAGGTCCCCTGAAATCAGTTCAGAAAATAACTGCACAGCATCAGGTAACGCCTGATACCGGTCCCAACTACCGGACAGGATCGCACTCATGTGTTCTGGATTAACGTTATGCGCTATCTTGAAACCGGGTGATGCCATCGACTCTGGAAGCACTGAAAAAATGAGCCACAAGCATATAGACAAAAATGAACCGGGTAAATATGCCTGTGGCAGGCTTTACCCAGCCCATCAGCTCATTCAGCAACAGTTCGGGTCCGCTCAAAATTATTAATTCATTGACGTACAAAACAGCATCTCGCACTCACGTTCTGCGAGGATGTCAATCAGTCCAATGATAATCAGGGTGTTACATAAACAGCTTGACGATACCGTCCTGAAGCCTGTCAATTTCAGCAGAGGAAACGGGAGCTACAAAAATAGTGTCGTCGCCCGCTACACACCCCAGGATACCATCGGAGCGGCCGACGGAATCCAACAGCCGTGCGATCATCTGGGCAGCCCCCGGACTGGTTTTGATCACGATCAACATGCCGTTGTTAGCTACGTCTTCCACCAGATCTCTGACGGCAATATTGGAATCCATTTTCCCCAGTTCCGGGGGCAGACAATACACTTGTTCATTGCGGGCATTGCGAACACGAACAGCACCGTGGCGACAAAGTAACCGGGAAACTTTTGACTGACTGATATTATCAAAGCCCTGACTCTGAAGTTGCTCAACGATCTGGCTTTGGGACCCGCAGCGCTCTTCTTTAAGCAGCTGTCTGAAAGCCTTAATGAGTTCTTCCTGTTTTTGACTGGCCATAACCTTTGTTCATTGCTCCTGAATTCCCAGGCAGTAGTGACCAGAATCCCTGGCCTCTTCTGGATAAAAAAGCACCAATTATGAATAAGTATTCTAAAAATACTTGATTTTATCCATATTCATATAAGAGAATCTATTTTTGTGTGAACCAGTCGTCTGTTCGGCCTATGCTTTTCTGGTAAGAAAGGGTCAAGCTCAACGGACTCCGTCAGCCCTGAAGCCTGCCCATACGATAAAATCGGGACAGGCTTTTTTGTGCAAGCACCACAAACACCTTGCAATGGGCAGTACTCTCACACAGTCATGAGCACAAAAAAACCCGCTGCATCTCATACCCGGCAAAGCGGGAATTCTCACAAAATGGCAGATGAAAGGCAATGGGCATAGTCGTTGAGGGCCTCAGCAAAGCATTTGGCTCCACACAGGTTCTTAAAGATATCAGTTTTAATATTCCCCGGGGTGAAACCACCGTTCTTCTGGGGGCCAGCGGTGCAGGTAAAAGCACCCTGCTGCGCATGCTCAACCTGCTGGAAACACCCGACCAGGGCACCATGAAAATCGCTGATATGGCGTTTAATTTCAACAATGGCCATAACAGCAGGCACCTGAACAAACAGGCTTGCGCCCTGAGACGCAGGGTAGGCATGGTATTTCAACAATACAATCTCTGGCCACATATGACCGTGCTTGGCAATCTGATTGAGGCTCCGGTCGTACAGGGTATGCCCAAAGAACAAGCCACCACCAAAGCCAGAGAACTGCTCGAACGTGTTGGCCTGTCTGAAAAAGCCCACGCCTGGCCTTCTTCGCTGTCGGGTGGCCAGCAGCAACGGGTAGCTATTGCCCGCTCCCTGATGCTGTCGCCAGACGTTCTTTTATTCGATGAGCCCACTGCTGCTCTTGATCCGGCTATCACCAATCAGGTGGTAGAAGTGATCAGGGAGCTGAGCCAATCCGGTATCACCCAGGTAGTTGTCACTCACGAAGTCGAATTTGCGCGAAAAATTGCCAGCAAGGTGATTTATCTTGAAGATGGTCATATTGTTGAAGATGGATCATCCGATCACTTTGCTCACCCCCGGACAGAGGCTTTTCGCAGCTATCTGGAACATTGACCCACCGGAGACAGTGTCTCCGACCATTGCAGCCAGGTACTGATGCAGATAAACACTCCTTTATTCCTGAGCTTTTTGAAGGATGGTGTCACCGCACTTCAACAAGTCTGCTGTTTATGGAATGGAGCCTTACGCCTGACTGCACTGGCTTGTTTATAGACTTTCATGATTTCTGGAGTATCAAAAAATGAAAAAGATGTTCGCTTCCCTGCTGGCGACCAGTGCTTTGACTGTTGCCACACTCATTGGCGCTCAATTCACTCAGGCTCAGGCTGTCGAGACTATTCGCTTTGCCACAGAAGCCACTTATCCTCCTTTTGAGTTTGTGGGTAAAGACAATCAACTGGAAGGGTTTGATATTGATCTGGCCAAAGCCATCTGTAACGAACTGAAAGCAGAGTGTACGTTCAGCAATCAGTCCTTTGACAGCCTTATTCCCAGTCTGAAGTTCCGCCGTTTTGACGCAGTGATTTCAGGGATGGACATTACTCCAGACCGTCTCAAGCAAGTCGACTTCAGTGGCCCTTATTATGAGAACTCGGCCATCTTTGTCACCGACAAAAACAAGGGATTAACGTCTATTGAAGCACTCAAGGGTCACTCTGTGGGTGTTCAGAACGGCTCAACCCATCAACAGTATCTGATCGAAAAGCTGGAGAGTCAGGGTGTTAAGGTCCGTCCTTATGACACATTCCAGAATGCTTTCCTGGATATGACCAGTGGCCGGGTTGATGCGGTCTTCGCCGATACTGCGGTTGCCAGAGAATGGATGAAAGAAAGAGGCGAAGGTCTCTATGCCCAGGCAGGCCCGGAGGTGAAAGATGCAGATTATTTTGGCATCGGCTACGGGATTGCAGTCAGAAAACAGGACAAACTGAAGGAAGAAATTGATTCTGCCCTGAAAAAACTTAAAGAAAACGGCACTTACCAAAAAATCTACGACAAATACTTTAACAAAGCCTGAACTGCATCCTGCCCAGTTGCAGTCTCTTTATTAACTGACAGACCCATGTACCCATGCTTGATCTCTTCTTCAATGCAACTCTGATGACTCTGGGACTGGCGCTTTCTTCCCTGCTTCTGGGCCTGATACTCGCGGCCCTGCTGGCTTTGGGTGAACTGAGCCGTTTCCGGTTGCTTAGATACCTGACCGTTTCATGGGTCACTCTTATCAGAGGAATGCCCGAGATTCTGGTGGTCTTCTTTATCTATTTCGGTGCGACTCACCTGCTCTTTCTGCTTACCGATGAATTTATCGAGATCAGTCCTTTCACAGCCGGTACCGTTGCCCTGTCGCTGATCTTTTCAGCCTATGCCAGCCAGACTCTGCGGGGTGCTTTCATGGCCGTTCCCAGGGGGCAGTCGGAAGCGGCCAAAGCTCTGGGTATCAGCTCTGTCCGCTGTTTTTATCGAGTGATACTGCCCCAGGCCTGGCGCCACGCACTACCCGGGCTGGGCAATCAGTGGCTGGTGCTTCTGAAAGATACGGCACTGGTCGCCCTGATAGGCGTGACGGACCTGCTACGTCAGGCACAACTGGTTTCATCCCAGACTTATGAACCTTTTACCTGGTACGCAACAGCTGGTGCCATCTATCTGTTGATCACCCTGATCAGTCAACATTGCCTGAACAAGATGAAACAGAAAACCAGTCAACATATCAGGACGGTGAACGTATAATGCCGGAATCCTTGTATGAATACCTGCCCCTCCTATCAAGAGGTCTTCAGACCACCCTGGAGTTGACCTTAGTCAGCTTGCTGGCTGGTCTGGTCATGGCCTTGCTTTTTACCCTGATCCTTTCCTTGCGTTTTAAACCTCTGGTCTGGCTGGTTCGCCTGCAAATCCTGATGTTTACAGGCACCCCCCTGCTGGTGCAGATTTTTCTGATTTATTATGGTCCGGCTCAGTTTCCGATCCTACAGGAAACAGTATTCTGGTCATTGCTCAGCGAACCCTGGTTCTGTGCCATGCTGGCTCTGGCCCTGAATAGCGCGGCTTATTCCACTCAACTATTCAAGGGTTCTATTGATGCGGTCTCTGCCGGTGAGTGGGAAGCGGCTATGGCGCTGGGTATGACGCGCCAGCAGGCTTTGACCCGGATCGTTCTGCCCCACGCGATTCGCAGGGCATTGCCAGCCTATGGCAATGAAATGATTCTGGTTATGAAAGGAACCTCACTGGCCAGTACCATTACCTTAATGGACCTCATGGGTTATGCCGCTCGCCTGAATGCCCAAACATACGACACCCTTACAGTTTTCTCACTGGCGGGTCTTATCTACCTGACTCTGACTGGAATCCTGACACTGATAATAAGGTGGATAGAGCGCAGGGCCCTGGCATTTTCCCGCTAAATCGTAAAGGTTTTGCCGCCTGTCAGGGGCGGCAGACAACCTCATCAGGAATATACATTGCAATGTCTACTCCGGCCTCCCAAAATCCTGTCAGCCACTCTGTCATTAATACTATTATTTTCAGGCATTCAGGCTGAAGGTACTGCCCAACCCTGCCGACAGTTCTCCCTGAATGGATATGGACGCGATCAGAGCAAAACCATGCAGAACTGCCTGAACGACATAAAAGCAAAAGCCAGCGTTTTTTATCAGCAGCAGGACCCTTACCACAACCTGAGGCATGGAGAACGAGTGGTAAAATACGCCCTGAAGATCAATCAGTATGAATCGGGTAATTCCTTTCTTGTTGAAGCGGGTGCCTGGCTCCATCAATATCATGACCATCTGGAGCAACTCGATAAACTTTTGAAAGAAACCGGATTGAATCCCGTCGTTCAATCTCAGCTGTACGAGATTGTCAGGCTGTGCCGTCCTCATCTGATTTCCGGGCGTTCCCCCTTAGAGGCGAAAATTGTCTTTGATGCCGATGCCATGGACCTAATGGGAGCCCGGGGCATAGCCCGCGAACTGGCCTGTAACCTTGAAGTCAGAAAATTCCCCTGCGATCAGGCGTTGATGCAAACCCGAAGAGTACAGAACCTTTTTGAAGAAAAACTGATGACCGAAACAGGTCGATCCATGGCTCAAAATGATATCAGAATGGCTCGCCTTTTCTGGCGTAGCTTTGATGAGTCCGAGCGGCCCTTATGAATCAGAGCAGCTAAAAGCAGCTATGTTGACTTCATATTCTGTACCAGTAACCTTGCCGCTACATCGCACATGCTATTGATGGAGGCCTTATCCAGATAAACCCCATCAATTAATAAACGACTTAAACCGTGCAAACTGCCCCAGGATACCTGGGCTACCCGCAGGGCATCCTGATCCTGACTGAAGCTGTCACCCGGTAAGTATTTTTTGACAAAGTCAGCATAACGCTGAAAAGCTTCAAATGAGATTTTACTGAGTTCATCAGTGGCTTGCCCATTCTTCCAGATAGGTCGGCCAAACATCAGGTCATACTGTTCGGCATGATTCTGGGCAAAATCGATGTAAGCGTGGGAAAACTCACGAAACCAGGCTTCAAGATCGTCGGGGGCTTCTGTCAGCCTGCTTCCCAGTTCCTGGTACCAGTGATTGAACCCTTGCTCTGCGATGGCACATAAAAGTTCATTCTTATCTTTGAAATGATGATAGGCTGCGGTTCTCGAGACACCAACAGCATCAGCCAACCCACGCATAGAGAGCTTCTCAACGCCGGACCCGGCGATCATCCGGGTTGCCTCATTAATCAGGCTTTGTCGTAAGTCTCCATGATGGTAATTCTTCTTGGCTGACATATTTTTACTCAAAGACAGTGCTCTGTTTCAGAAAATGAATACTCAATCTTGACAGTGTCAACATACAGTCTTATCTTGACGCTGTCCAGATAAGATAATTACAAATGTCCCTTAAAAAACCTGATGAGGATCTGTCGATGACCATCTCCCCACACAGCTCTGAGCCCCATAAGCTCTACCCTCACCTGCTGGAACCACTGGATCTGGGCTTCACACAGTTGAAAAACCGGGTGCTGATGGGCTCCATGCACACTAACCTGGAAGAGCATCCCGGTGGCTACGAGCGGCTGGCCGCTTACTTTGGTGAGCGCGCAAAAGGTGGCGTCGGTCTGATGGTGACCGGCGGCATTGCGCCCAACTGGGAATCCGGCGGCTTGCCCAACGCAGCCCAGATTACAACAGAAGAAGAGATTGCCGGTCACAGCCTGGTCACCCGGGCCGTACACAACGAAGGCGGCAAGATCTGTATGCAGATTTTGCACACCGGTCGCTATGCCTACCACCCTAAAGCCATTGCTCCCAGTGCCCTGCAAGCACCGATTGCGCCTTTTCCTCCCAAAGAGCTGACGCCCGAAGAGATTGACAGCCAGATTGAAGACTTTGTGCAATGTAGCCTGAATGCCCGGAAAGCGGGCTATGATGGTGTTGAAATCATGGGTTCGGAAGGTTATTTCATCAACCAGTTTATCGTCGCTAAAACCAACCACCGTGATGATGACTGGGGTGGACGTTACGAAAACCGCATTCGACTGCCCATTGAAGTCATTCGTCGTGTAAGAGAAAAGACCGGCAAAGACTTTATTATTATTTATCGTCTCTCCATGCTCGACCTGGTTGAAGGCGGCAGCAGCTGGGATGAGATTGTAGAGCTTGGCAAAGAGATCGAAAAAGCGGGTGCGACCATTATCAACACCGGTATTGGCTGGCACGAGGCTCGCATTCCCACCATTGCAACCATGGTCCCCCGTGCTGCTTTCACTTGGGTCACTGCAAAAATCAGAAAAGAGTTAAGCGTTCCTGTTATTACCTCCAACCGTATTAACATGCCAGAAGTGGCTGAAACGGTTCTGGCCAGAGGCGATGCCGACATGGTTTCCATGGCTCGCCCTTTGCTGGCTGACCCAGAGTGGGTTAAAAAAGCTGAAGAGGGCCGTGCTGATGAAATCAACACCTGTATCGCCTGCAATCAGGCCTGTCTGGACCATGCTTTTGAATTGAAACTGGTCAGCTGCCTTGTTAACCCCAGAGCCTGTCATGAGACCGAATTAAACTATCTGCCTACTGACAAGCCGAAAAAGCTTGCGGTGGTGGGTGCTGGTCCCGCCGGCCTCTCTTTTGCGACAACTGCCGCATACAGAGGCCATGATGTCACCCTGTTTGAGGCTGCTGACAAAATCGGTGGCCAGTTCAATATTGCCAAACAGGTACCGGGCAAGGAAGAGTTCCATGAAACACTTCGATACTTCCAGCGTCAGTTAGAGCTCACCGGTGTAAATCTGAAACTGAACACCCGGGTTTCTGCCAGTGAACTGGAAAACAGCGATTTTGATGAAATCATCGTAGCGACTGGCGTTACACCACGTACACCCGATATTGAAGGATTGGATCACCCCAAAGTTCTGACCTACCTGGATGTCTTCAGGGGTGCAAAAGTCGGTAAAACCGTAGCAGTGATCGGTGCTGGCGGAATTGGTTTCGATTTGAGTGAATTTATTACCCAGAAAGGGCCTTCACACAGCCTGGATGTCGAAGCCTTCATGAAAGACTGGGGGGTTGATATGAGTCTCAGCAACAGGGGTGGTCTGGCTGCTTCCGGCTCCCGGGAAGAAGAAAGTTCACGGGAGGTTTACCTGCTTCAGCGCAAAAAGACGAAGCCGGGAGCCACCCTGGGTAAAACCACCGGATGGATTCACCGAACCGAAATGGTCAAGCGTGGCGTGAAAATGGTGCCTTCCTGTGAATACCACAAGGTAGACGATAGTGGTCTTCATGTCTCCATTGATGGTGAGCCAAAGGTTCTGGATGTGGATAACGTAGTCATCTGTGCAGGTCAATTACCTCTCAGAGAGCTGGCTGATACTATCATCAGCAAGCCTGTTCACCTTATCGGTGGTGCCGACGTTGCCGCCGAACTGGATGCCAAGCGAGCCATTAACCAGGGGGCTCGCCTTGCCGCAGAAATCTGATCCGGCTATGTGCGGATAGACTCACACTCTGTTGACCTGAGGTTGCCCTGAGCATGTCGAAAGCTGCGACTAGCCCGGGGCGATCGTAATAAATAAAAGAAAAAAATAATAAAGAAAATAAAATAATAATAAAAAATAAAAAAAAATAAAAGGACACCCAAAAAAGAAAATAAAAGGACACCCATAATAAGAAAAATAAAAAATAAAAGGACACCCATAAAAATAATAAAGAGACACCCATAAAGAATAATAAAGGGACACCCAAAGAAAAATAATAAAGGAAATAATAAAAGGAAATAATAAAAGGACACCCAAAAATAAGAAAAATAAAAAGAAATAAAAGGACACCCATAAAAAAGAATAAAAAGACCCCCTTATATTTGACAAACAAACCAGCTTGTCTACTTTTTTGTTGTTGCTGATTTTTAGTTCCGGCAGGAGAGATTATGACCCGTGCGCGAAGTTCTCTGATCGACCCAGGTTCCACACCTTATTATCACTGTATAGCTCGGTGCGTACGCAGAGCATATTTGTGTGGAGAAGATCATTTAAAAAATAATAAAGGGACACCCAAAAAAAAAATAAAAGGACACCCAAAAATAAGAAAAATAAAAGGACACCCATAAAAAAGAATAAAAAAAATAAAAGGACACCCATAAAAAAATAAAAGGACACCCATAAAAAAGAATAAAAAGACCCCCTTATATTTGACAAACAAACCAGCTTGTCTACTTTTTTCTTGTTGCTGATTTTTAGTTCCGGCAGGAGAGATTATGACCCGTGCGCGAAGTTCTCTGATCGACCCAGGTTCCACACCTTATTATCACTGTATAGCTCGGTGCGTACGCAGAGCATATTTGTGTGGAGAAGATCATTTAACGGGCAAAAATTACGAGCACCGTCGGCAGTGGGTTGTAGACAAGCTCAGAGAACTGGTTTCAATCTTTTCTATAGAGGTCTGCGCCTATGCTGTCATGTCGAATCACTATCATGTGGTTTTGCATATTAATCAGATACCTGCCGGAGAGTGGACACGAGATGAAATTTTGAGTCGATGGACAAGGCTTTTCACAGGTCCGCATCTGGTTCAGAGGTATCTTGCTGCTGACCAGCTGAGTCATTCGGAACTGGCTCGCGTGGACGAATTTGTTGAAGAGTATCGAAATCGATTAACGAACATCAGCTGGTTCATGCGTTGCCTGAACGAACATCTTGCCCGTGAGGCTAACCAGGAAGATGGCTGCAGAGGTCGATTCTGGGAGGGGCGTTTTAAAAGTCAGGCGTTGTTGGATGAAGCAGCGTTGTTGACCTGCATGGCCTATGTTGACTTGAATCCGATCCGTGCCGAAATATCGGAAACACCAGAAGAATCAGACTACACGTCGATCCAGGAACGAATTGAAAAGTTGGCAGGCTCTGATACCCGAAAGCAGCCAATCACCCTTCTGCCTTTTCGATCACAAGGGCAAAACCCGGCTAAGGCATTGCCTTATATTCTTCACGATTATCTTGAGCTGGTTGACTGGAGTGGGCGTGCAGTTCGATCTGATAAGAAAGGTTCAATCCCTTCAGATATTCCACCCATTCTGACCCGACTGGAAATTGATTCAAATGAATGGCTCAAAACCATGAGATGGAATAGCCGCTTCTATCGGGCAGTGGGCAAGCTGGAAGCCATGAAAACTTTTGCTCAGGAAATGGGGCAGCATTGGGTACAGGGGATGTTCGCCTGTAGTCGTTTATTTTATGGCGTAAGTTAATTGACCAACTTTTCCGTAGTTATTAGTTTCCCCTGTCATATGGGAAGCTTTGCTATTTCTGACTTTTCTCCCTTTTGAGTGATTCGCTTTTTGTTTGTTCTGATAAACGATTAATATTTACCTTTTAGTGGCTGTCAGGGTTTGATTGTATTTTATATGGATGTCCTTTAAACATTTTTGGATGTCCTTTAAACAATATTGTATTTTATATGGATGTCCTTTAAACATTTTTGTTTGTTCTGATAAACGATTAATATTTACCTTTTAGTGACTGTCAGGGTTTGATTGTATTTTATATGGATGTCCTTTAAACATTTTTTGATTGTATTTTATATGGATGTCCTTTAAACATTCTTTAAACATTTAGTTTCCCCTGTCATATGGGGAGCTTTGCTATTTCTGACTTTTCTCCCTTTTGAGTGATTCGCTTTTTGTTTGTTCTGATAAACGATTAATATTTACCTTTTAGTGGCTGTCAGGGTTTGATTGTATTAAACACTGACAGGAAAGCTCGACTTCAGTAGGGTGAACGAAGCCTGCTTACCCACTGAAAATTCAAAAGAACCAAAATTTTGATACTTCGCTCTGAGCTTGTCAAAGCCTTTGACAAGCTCAAGCACTTGGCAACAATGATTAAAGTGATTCTATTAGCTCCTGAAGACTCTCCTGAACGGCTTCGGGCCACTGATCCACATAAAATTTATCAGTTTTTTCTTAATGGCAGGAATGCCAGCCTCTCCCTTTTATTAACCGCCGGGTCTCTCGTAACTGGAGCATTTGAACTTTCTAATACACATACCTACACCATCTCCAAGAGTGAACCAATGAAACCATCCGGTGCATCTGCCAACCTGTGCTATAACAAAATAGGATGTAACCAAAGCAACCACAGCAGCCGCCCCGACCCCGACCCACAGTCCGGCTTCAGAGACGGTATTTTTCCAGTTCTGGCAACTGCCTGTCAGTTCATCAAGATAAGATTCGGTTTTGTCACAAGCAGGCTGTGTAAGCGCCGAAATATGATACTGGGGGTAGATATATTGCCATTCCGAGCCAGTGACTGTGCAGGGTAATGTCTCTGAACCGGTATCCTGCATGTTTTCCTGCCCCTTGAGCAAAGCAGTGCGGATGGCTTCGCGGCCAAGACACTTTTTCATTGCCTGAATATCAAGCCGTGAAGCCTTGTCGGCTTTGGTTGTAAAAATAGTGCGTTCCCACTGAAACACAGTTTCCCCTGTTGATGCATTGAGCGCACAGCCGCCCAGGCAGTCAATCGGATGATTTTTACAAACCTTTTCTCCGTTCGGGCAGGAAGCATCAAATATAATGCCATTACTGTTTCCTTCCACAATAGGGTTTGCTGCTACCAAAGCAGAAGAAAGGCTCGCAAAAAGTAGCAAAATGTTTTTGTTCAGGGGATTGAGCATGATTATTTTTTACTCCAATTTAAAAAACATAGAAATTCGCCTGCATCGCTCATACAGGCTGCTTAAAAATGGCATAAAATCAGCCATATTCAATTTGAAAAACAAATCAGTATTGGCCAGTCAGCAACAGGAGACACTGAAGCCTCCTGCTTTGTGCAGCGGCTTGTTACTTGATTCAAGGCTTACGGTACGATGGTGTATAGTTAATCTGCACGACCTGAAGTGACTCAATTTGCTTTTTAAGACTCTCCTGAACATCTTCCGGCCATTGACTTATATAGGCCCTGGTAAAGCCATCCTTTGATATCTGACTTCCGTTCATCTCTAGGAACAGTTGATTCAGATCGTAAAACACTCCCGATGGTTCCAGGACAGAAACAGAAAGCCCTATGGTATCAATCAGCGAAAAACCCGACTTTTCATCATAAAAAACATTATTGAAGTTCGGGTCTCGATGAACCGCCCTGGAAAGGGTATAAATCCCATCGAATTTCGAAACCCTGTGACGCAGGTGAAATTTCGCCAGAATTTGCCCAAGCTCGGAAAACAATGCTTCAATATCAAAACTGCTTGAGGGCCTGCGGGACTCAGCAACCCAATCCCGAAGAGAGCGTCCTTTTACGGCTTTGAACAGTGAGTGCATCCTCCCCCCGATCAATCCACTCCACTCATCAAAACCAAAAGCCACCGGCTCTTCTTCAGGCACAAAGTAGCATTCAGCCACTTTCAACATAGGGGTAATCATAAAGCCAGTTTCAGCATAACCTTTCAAAATAAACTGCTGACCGTTGATCCGTATCGTGTTCAACGAAAACACCGAAGGAGAACGAGCCAGAAAAGCTATGAACTCAGCTTCATCCGTGTTGTCAGTCGCCCACTGTAAGCCCTTGTAACGCACAGGAATTTGTTGCCACTGGCTGGCGTTGTTCCCCGGCCAACGCCAGTTGAAATAATCTTCCAGGTCAGCTTGCCAATCATCGCAGGACATTGTTGCAGCATGAATGGCTTGGGTTTTTCTTAATAGTTTCAAAGCTTCTGCGCAGTTTTTA
Source organism: Endozoicomonas sp. ALD068 (assembly GCF_049310145.1). NCBI lineage: Bacteria > Pseudomonadati > Pseudomonadota > Gammaproteobacteria > Oceanospirillales > Endozoicomonadaceae > Endozoicomonas > Endozoicomonas sp. ALD068. The sequence goes on along the minus strand of NZ_JBLYNU010000004.1, from coordinate 323,201 downwards.
CTGGCAGTCAGAGACTGACAAAATTCACTGTCCAGTTTCGGCTTCCAGAGTTCAAAGGGTTGGATACTACAGGATTCATCATCCCCGGTTACTGGCGAGTGCGGTGTCTCGGGCCATGCAAAATAAGCAGCTGCAGACGCAAACAGCACGGCCAAAGGGAACCGATAACCTCCACGACTCCATGGCTCTGTCGGACAACTTTCCAAAGAAAAAGAATATGTGGACTGCATTAACAGCAGGAGGGTCAGCATAATAAAAAATAACGGCCCAAAGGCTAAGCGGTTTCGCGGCATAACATGTTCCTGAATCAGATATTGGTTATTCTATGACCGTAATTACTCCAGAGAGTTCAACGCCCATCGAACATCGTTCGATGATTCAGATTCATGCTGCCAGCCTGATTACGGTTCTATATTTAGTCCAGACCGGTAAAAAAGACGCCCTTTAACCCACTTTTTGGCCTGGGTAGCAAGCTCAGGGCAAACGTCTCGTTGCAAGATTTAAAGTGACTCTATTTCCTGCTTGAGATTCTCCTGAGCTTCTTCTGGCCACTGACCTACATAGGCACTGATAAAGCTACCCTTTGATATTCTGTGTTTGTCCATATTCTTGAACAGCATAATAAGGTCATTATGCACTTTAGACGGTTCCAAAACTGAAACAGAAAGCCCGATGGTATCAATCAGAGAGAAGCCCGACTCTTCATCATAAAAAACATTCTGGAAATTCAGGTCATGATGAACGGCTCTGGAAAGGGTATAAATTCCATCCAAATCCGAATCTCTGTGACGCAGGTGAAATTTCGCCAGAATTTGCCCAAACTCCGAGAACAAGGCACCAAGGTCAACCTTACTTGAAGGTTTACGGGACTCATCCAGCCAATCATGGAGTGAGCGCCCTTTCACGGCTTTGAACAGGGAGTGCATACGCCCCGCGACCCATCCGCTCCACTCATCAAAACCAAAAGCCACGGGCTCTTCTTCTGACACAAAGTAGCATTCTGCCACTTTCAACATGGGGGTAATCATAAAGCCAGTGTCCGCATAGCCCTTCAAAATAAACGGCTGACCGTTGATCTCGATCCTGTCCAACGAAAACACCGAAGGAGAACGAGCCAGAAGAGCTATGAACTCAGCTTCATCCATGGTGTCAGTCACCCACTGTAACCCTCTGTGATGCACAGGATTTTGTTGCCATTGGCTGGCGTTGTTCCCCGGCCAGCGCCAGTTGAAATAGTCTTCCAGATCAGCTTGCCAATCATCGCAGGACATTGTTGCAGGTTGCATGGCTTGCGTTTTTCTTAATAGTTTCAAAGCTTCTGTGCAGTTTTTACTGGCAATCAGAGACTGACAAAATTCACGGTCCAGTTTTGGCTTCCAGAGTTCAAAGGGCTGGATAGTACAGGATTCATCTTCCCCGGATTCTGGCGAGTGTGGTGTCTCGGGCGATGCAAAATAGTTAGCTGCAGACGCAAACAGGACGGCCAAAGAGAACCGATGCCCTCCAGAGCGACGGCATGGCTCTGTATGATAACTTTCTGAAGAAAATGAAGGTGCCGTCTGCATTAAGAACAGTGAGGTCAGCAGAATAGAAAGTAACTGCCCACAGGCAAAGCGGTTTGACGGCATAAAGTACTCCTGAATCAGATCCTGATCATTCTATGACCGTGATAACTCCAGAGAGTTCAACGGCCATCGAACATCATTCAACGATTCAGATTCATGCTGCCAGCCTGAGTAAGATTATTTGGTGAATCCTGATCGGCAAAGAAGAGGCTCACTAATCCACGTTGACGCTTTGGTTTCTTAATAACACTGCTGTTATCAGGTCTAACTAGTAAGTACCTAACCAGTTGGTTTCGCATATTCTGGACGGCGGCTTTTTCCATCCTTCTGCGTTCCAACTCTGGTTGCGTAGCTATGGCTACGCGTCCGTCGTTGCGCCTTGAAGGATGAAAAAATCCACTTGCCAGAATATGCGAAACCAACTGGCCAGGTACTTAAGGAACTATTTTTTTTAATACGCGTCAAAAGTAGTAATTATTTATAAAAAATCATGTGGGGTATACGAATGATAGGTGCTTGCAAAGAAAAAACTTTGAGCTTTTCTAACTCTACTGATCACATGTCAGAAAATACTGGTGCAAAAAAAACTGTTTATTTATGCAAAGAGTTCAATGAAGAAGGAAAACTTTTAGCCAGAAATAATAAAATACCACTTCTGAAAAGAAAATGTTCGCTGGTAAAAAAAATAGCTGGCAATTGCATATCTATTTTTGATAGATCCGTTTCCAGAGTCTGCGGGTCTATTGAACTGGCATTCAGTGAATGTAAAGATATGATTCATTTTAAATATATTATTAGACCTGTATATAAATGCTTGCCTTCAAGAGTAGGACGCCCGATTGCCACAATCGCAACATTTTTTTTAGCCGATTGCCTATTTCATAAGCCCCCCGCATATTTAATGCAATATATGAACAAAGGACAAATAAAACCTGATTATACTGACCTTTATTCAAACATGTGCTGGACAGCTCTTGGTTGCATGGTGGCATACTCTAAATATAAAAATCACCGACCCAATTCAGATACAAATTAGTAATTTTTACTTTTGAAAGCTTTTGAAAGCTTTTGAGAGTGTGAAAGATCGAAGTGTCGATTTCATGATCTACCAAGTAATTCAGCGTGTATTCAAAAGACCCCGACTGCCGCTTTGGCTTCGATAACAAGCTCAGGGCCAACGTTACGGGCTATATCTCAACTTCAGCGCCAATTGAAGTACTGCCAAGTCCTCCTTGATAACTGCCTGAGTCTCTTCTGGCCACTGACTTGCGTAAGCCCTGATAAAGCCTCTCTTTGATATCCTGCTTCTGTTCATATCTTCAAAGAGCTGACTCAGATCATGGATCATTTCGGAGGGTTCCAGCACTGAAATAGAAAGCCCAATGGTATCAATCAGCGAGAAACCCGTCTTTTCATCATAAAAAACATTCTTGAAATCCAGGTCATGGTGAACCGCTCTGGATAGAGTATAAATCCCATTGAAATTTGAAGTTCTGTGACGCAGGTGAAACTTCGCCAGAACTTGCCCAAACTCCGAGAACAAGGCATCAAGATCAACCTGGCTTGAGGGTTTGCGAGACTCAGCAACCCAGACCCCAAGAGAACGCCCCTTCACGGCTTTGAACAGGGAATGAATACGCCCCCCGATTAGCCCACTCCACTCATCGAAACCAAAAGCCACCGGCTCTTCTTCGGGAACAAAATAACATTCAGCCACTTTCAACATAGGGACAATAATAAAGCCACTGTTGATATAGCCTTTCAGGATAAACTGCTGACTGTTGATCTGTATCGTATTCAACGAATAGATCGAGGCAGAGCGAGCCAGAATACCTATAAAGTCAGCTTCTTCGATGATGTCAAGCACTTGCTTAAAAGCCCCTACAGGTATTTGCTGCCATTGGCTGGCGTTGTTTCCTGGCCAACGCCAGTTGAAATAGTCTGCCAGCTCAGCTTGCCAGTTATGGCAAGCCACTGTCGCAGGCTGCATAGCTCCCGTTTGCCTTAATAGTTCCAACGCTTCTGTGCGGTCTTTCAGGGAAACCAGGGACTGACAGAATTCTCTGTCCAGCCTGGGCTTCCAGAGTTCGAAGGGGTGAATACTGCAGGATTCATGCTCACCGGATAAAGGAACGTCCGGCGTCTCAGACCATGCATAATAGGTCACTGCAGAGACAAACAGGGCTGCTAAAGGAAACCTATAGCCTCGAAAGCCACTGCATTCGCTTGTCTGACAACTTTCTGAAGAAAACGACAGAGACGACTGCACAGACAGAAGAAGGATTAGCAGAGCAGAAAGAACCTGCCCATGGGTAAAGCGGGTTGGCAGCATGAGGTGTTCCTGAATCAGTTACTGGTAATTCTTAGACCCTGATTACCCCAGAAAGTTTAACTACCGCGATCGAACATGATTCAGATTCATGCTGCCAGCCTGAATGTGGTTAGCTTTAAGGCCGGATCAGCAGGTATTCAGCCGGACTCTGGCGCTCTCGTTTCGGCATCTTCTGGCAGACTGCCACCGGTTTTTGGCTGGTCGAGGGTGCAATTCCAACCCCAACCTTCCTGTTTTTTCACAAATTCTGAGGCTTGACCTTCGCAATAGCCTTCAGTGTAAGTGGCGTTCCAGAGTGTCTTTTCATCACTGCCTTTGGTGTAGCGGACCTCACAGGGCAGGCTGGATTCACGCTGAAGATAGATGACGCTTATCTTTCGTTCCTGATTGCTGCGGTCACAGGTGTATGAGTAATTATCCGATGCGGATGCCAGTCCGGTCATACCCAACCCAACCAGAATGGCCAGAAAAGCTCTGTACATGGGGGATCATCCTGTTCGAATTCATAGTCAACCATCCCAGAAACGTTGGCTGAGTCAGCCCAACGAATCTGCCCGTGTAGGATCAAAAGAACCACTGGGGCACTCTAACACAGCCTTTGCCAGAAACTGAAAATTCTTGGACAAACATCTTACCAGGCAGAAACGGAACGCTGAATTCGTTCACACTCAGGGATCTTTGTCAGGAGGCTCGAGGAGAGTTTTTTCTACGCCGGGTTTTCTTCTTGAAGCGGTTTGGCGATACCGGAGGCAACCCCTGTACATTAATGGTTCCAGAGTGCCCGGCCTCCCGCAACAACTGAACCAGATGCTGTTCCAGCTCACTCATAAAAGTCTGATAAGAGCCTTTTTTCTCTACAATCTGATTCAGTGAGGCTTCCCAGCGGGCGGTCATGTCAGGACGACTGACAGGCTCGGGCAGAGCTTTTATCAATGCTTTCCCGGTCTCTGTAGCATGAATGTTTTTACCCTGACGGGTAAGATATTTCCTATTGAACAATAATTCTATAATGCCTGCCCGGGTGGCTTCGGTACCCAGACCGTCGGTCTCCTTGAGCACCTTCCTGATCCCGGTATCTTTAACATAGCGGGCAATACCGGTCATGGCCGACAGCAGAGTGGCGTCGGTGAAAGGTCTGGGTGGCTGAGTTTGCTTTTCTGCCAAATCCGCATCCTTGCAGAGCAGTGCCTGCCCCCTGTGCAATTCCGGCAACCTCTGACCGTCCTCTTTATCCTCAGAGACGGACGGCTTGCGGGGAAAAATGGCTTTCCAGCCTTCTTCCTGCACCTCCCTGCTGCTGGCCGTGAATTGCCCGCCTTCCAGGGTGACACTGACTTTACGAGCTAAAAACCGGTGATCCGGATAAAACTGTGCCACATACTGTCTGGCGATGAGGCCATATAAGTTGCGCTCCCGGTCACCCATTTTGTAGAGATCAGTTCTTCGGGTGGTCGGGATAATACCGTGGTGTGCGCTTACTTTGCTGTCATTCCAGGCTTTGCTTTTGCGGTCGGGTAATGCACCGTCCACAGCACTGGCCAGTTTTTCATCATTGCTTCGTATCGCGCCCAGCACTTCCGGTGCTTCCCTGAAATGCTCCACAGGCAGATAACGACAATCCGATCGGGGATAAGTCACCAGTTTCTGCTCATAAAGCTTTTGACAGACATCCAGCACTTCCTTGGCACTCATCCTTAACTGTTTGGCAGCATCAATCTGAAGAGCGGAAAGTGAATAGGGTAACGGTGGCGATTCCTTCCCAGGTTTCTTCTCCAGCTTAGTGACTGTCCCCTCCTTGCCCTGAATCCTGCTGACAACATTTTCCGCCAGTCGACGATCAAGTACACGGCCCTCGTCATCCATCCAGGGCTGGCAGGCTTCACTGGGTTGCCATTTGGCCTTGAAACACTCGCCCTGGTCAGTCACCAGCAGGGCAAAGACTTCAAAATAAGGTTTGGGTTGGAAATCGGCAATGTCTTCGTCCCTTCGCACCACCAGACCCAAAACCGGAGTCTGTACCCGACCGACAGAAAGCAAACCGCCATAACCTGCCTTTTTGCCAAGAACGGTATAGGCACGGGTTAAATTGATACCATAGAGCCAGTCGGCACGGGAGCGTGTCAGAGCGGAAACAGAAAGAGGTACAAAATCAGAATTGCTCTGCATTCGATCGAAGGCTTTCTTAACTGCCGGACCGTTCAAGTCATTCACTAAAAGACGACGGACACTTTTTCTGCGGGTTGGTGAAAGTTTGAGATAATCCAACACTTCATCGACCAGCAACTGCCCTTCCCTGTCCGGGTCTCCGGCATGAACAATGACATCAGCCGTTTTCAACAGCTTACGAATCACCGATAACTGGGAGCGAGTGTTTTTTCGTGGTTGCAGTTGCCACTGCTGGGGAACAATAGGCAAATGTTCAAAACGCCATTGCTTGAAGGCAGGGTCATACTGTTCAGGCTCAACCTGCTCCAGCAGGTGGCCTATACACCAGGTGACGACATCACCGGATGCGGTCTCTATGTAGCCATCCTGTCGTTTATGGGGGCGGGGCAAAACATCGGCTATGGCTCTGCCCAGACTGGGTTTTTCAGCAATGATTAAACGCATCAGGTCAACAAAAGTTACATCAGATCAATGGTACAGCTGCCTATAATAAGTTTCTTTCTGGCCGTATCATAGCCCTGAATAAGCAGACAGCCCAAGGCTTCAGCCTTTTTCAAGTATCTGGCCAGTTGGTTCAATATACGTTCAGCAATGATAGCAGGTACTCCCTGAGCCTTGAGTCATTAATTAACTTGAAGAATTCGTCAAGCTGTTCTTTATCATAACCGGTATTCTGATCGAATATGTGCTGAATCAGTACCTTGGTTGCCAAAATATCACGAATATCCTTGCTTTCTGTGTTTTTGATTTCATCAAATAATTCATTGTTCTCACCCTGTACCAACTTTCTCTTAACTTGTGTATCGAGACGCCAAACTTCAGCATTGGGGCAGTGGACCAGCCATACAACATCCAGCAGATCAGGCATGGCGTTTTTTGCCTTAATGATTTGCTTGTTTGTCTGACGACGAAGCGGTGAGTCCTGGTTAAATTGATTCAGTGCTGCTGCCTTTATTTCTGGCTGATAGTCATTCACGAAAAATGACTCAAGGCCTGTGCCTTGCCAGAGTGATTGAAGATGTTCGTTCACCTGAGTTTGAAAATGACGCCATTGGTAAAAAGGAATCTTATTCATTGTGATGGCTTTGGCCAGGTTGATATCTCCTGTAACCAGGGTTAATGGTTGAGAGAAGTAAGCCAGAGCATTGTAAGCATTGTCGTTATCAATAAAACCAGAATCGATAAACGTTATTTTTCTATATTCAGAGACAGTAGGGTCACAATCGCTATACGTTATTTTTTTATATTCAGAGGTTGTGCGCTGACAATAGCTATTTGATGCACTGTTTGATTTGTAATGAACATTGCCAAAACCCAGTTCACTGAGCATTTCTTTAAAGGACTCTGTTGATAACATTGACCATTTAAGGTCGGTAACAATTTTTATGTCACCCGGATCTATCCTTCTGATAATCTCCAAATACTCTTTCAAGAAGGCTTCATCGTCGTAATAAGCGGTATAATACGACACGTTCTGAATAGCTTCTGCCTGAGTATCCAAATCACTATGACCCGTAAGAGCAAGTCCCAGCCATGGCCTATCTTGCAGTAATTGCTTTAAATCTTTGTACAGTGAAGTTGACGTTTTGTCGTCTGAAATTTCGTAATTATCAACTTTCTCGATCAGTTCTGAGTTAAAGGGTAACCCAAGGTGCAGTTCACCCAGACCAAACCTTGGCGTAGCAATAGAGAACTTATGTTGTTCTGTTTTAATGGAGCACTCTGTAAGATTTTGACACAAATCATAACCTTCAAACCGAAAGTCCGAGATGTAGTTCATGGTTTGACGATTCAAAGGCATAGATTCAAGGCTACTGACTCCAGATCTTTGGTGAAAATTTTCTACCAGCCATAAACTGACAATAAAGCTCTCAGCCAAACTCTTGCCTCCGGCACCAATATTAGAATACTGACCAATTCCCAACCAGTTGGATGTACTGGGGATTCTCATTCCTGCCCAGGTTGACAGGGAGAGGGTAAAACTTCCGAACTCCATCTGCATCGAACTGGTGTCGTATTCCTGCCTTTCATCCTTAAAAATCCAATTAATTTTCAGATCAGAAGCTTCAGAAAAAGCACGGTAGAGCTTTTTTTTCTGAGATTGAGTGCTCTGTACAGTCAATTCAACAGGAATATTGTTAAAAGCTTTATCACGACGAAGCTCTTTGTTGACTTCCAGTAAACAGGCAAAGTCATCCAGACCATCTTCGGCTATTGTTGCCAAAATCAGTTTTGGCTCATTGGGATAATAAACATAGGGCCTTGCATTCAGTGCCAGCAACCATTTGACTAAGGACGATTTGAGGTTGATCTCCCTGTCATCCATATCGACTTGTGTAGCGCAGACCGATGATGGCAAAAAATTAAGGAAAAGAGCCAGTAACAAAATCATCATTAATGTAAAAGTTTTGTAGACGTTTTTTAGCTGCATAATGTATCAGACCTCCTATGAAACAAGCGTACCTGATACCGACAATTTTTGCGGGTTACGATTATTTGCATCAGATAATTGAGAAATCAACGCCTGTATTGAGGCAGGCTGTTATAAGTACCTAACCATAGAACCTCTCTGCTGAAAGCTAAAACCTGACATCTTTCCTGATCGATTCGATGTAGCAATCACAATCAGAGTGTATGATAGTTCCGTTAACAGGATAGAAATAGTAGTTCATTTTTTATGAAGTACATCAATATCACAGGAAGATTTTTTAAATGACATCAATCCGATTGAAAGCCATGTGATGTATTTCCTGAATTTCCTCAGATATAAAAGATGAACAAATGACAAAAAACTTTAGTTCCAATCATAGGTAAGCAAATGTTTTTGAAACAAGCTACTCTTCACTCGCTAAAGATTTTAGTAAAGAGTACCCAGCCAGTGACGTTCAATAGACAAAATTTCAAGAAATTAAAAGTACTCAGCCATACGGAATCGAATATTTCTGGCTTATTGGGCAGGTGCTCTGCAAGGCGCAACGACGGGAACATAGCAAGCTATGTGACCAGAGTTGCAACGCATCACGACTGCATGGATGCAGGAGCTAGAGCAACGCAGGAGCAGTTGCCGCGAGTGTCTGAACAATGAGTCAGAAGATATGATTTCGTATGGTTGAGTACTAAAGGATTACTTAGAAAGCTTTTGACAGACATCCAACACTTCCTTGGCACTCATCCTTAACTGTTTGGCAGCATCAATCTGAAGAGCGGAAAAACACTCACCCTGATCAGTCACCAGCAGGGCAAAGACTTCGAAATAAGGTTTGGGTTGGAAATCGGCAATAGCTTCGTCTCTTCGAACCACCAGGCCCAAAACCGGAGTCTGTACCCGACCGACAGAAAGCAAACCACCATAACCTGCCTTTTTGCCAAGAACGGTATAGGCACGGGTTAAATTGATACCATAGAGCCTTTCTGCAGAGGGACCTACTCCAGCAGGTGGCCTATACACCAGGTGACGACATCACCGGATGCGGTCTCTATGTAGCCATCCTGTCGTTTATGGGGGCGGGGCAAAACATCGGCTATGGCTCTGCCCAGACTGGGTTTTTCAGCAATGATTAAACGCATCAGGTCAACAAAAGTTACATCAGATCAATGGTACAGCTGCCTATAATAAGTTTCTTTCTGGCCGTGTCATAGCCCTGAATAACCAGACAGGCCAAGGCTTTGACCTTTTCCTAAGTATCTGGCCAGTTGGGTAAGTTTCTTTCTGGTCCAGTGTTAGCCCCGAATAACCAGACAGGCAGAGTCTCCTAGGAGCCTGACCGAGAATAGGCTTATCTGTTATGATAAGCCTTAAACCAACTCTGATTATGCCAAATGTCACCACCACCAAAGTTTAAGGACAGTCCTGTTGAGTTTGATCAGCATCTGCTGTTCCCAACCAACGTTTTCGATTTGCTTCCCAAAGATCATGATTGTTTTATTTATGAAAGCATTTTTCAGAACATTAATACGTCTGAAGTCGAAAAAAAATATCACCACCTTGGTCAGCACGCATACCCTCCAAAGCTCATTGTCGCTATTCTGATCTACGCATACAGCCATGGTGTTTTCAGTTCCCGTGAGATTGAGCGACGGTGTCGACAAGACTTGGCGTTCATGTATATCTCACAAATGAACTGCCCGAATTTCAGGGTTCTTGGTGACTTTCGTAAGGATAATCTGTCGTTTTTCCATGACTGCTTCAAACAGTCAGTCAAACTGGCCATTGAACTCAAAATGGCATCACTGGGTCATATCAGCCTGGACGGCTCCAAGTTCAAAGCCAACAGCTCAAAACACAAGGCCATGAGCTACGGGAGGCTCAAAGCGAAAGAGGCAGAACTCAGTGCCGAAGTGGATGAGCTGATCAAAAAAGCCAGTCAGTGTGATCAGGAAGAAGATGACGCCTACAAAGCAACCAATGGTTACAGCATTCCTGAAGACCTCCAGTTTAAAGAAGAGCGCCTGAAAAAAATCAAAGAGGCCAAGAAAGCACTTGAAGAACGTGAAAAAGCTTTAAATCCAGACAAACCAATAGACGACAAAAAGCAGATCAGTTTTGCAGATCACGATGCCCGCATGATGAGCAAGAAGGGGTATTGTGAGTACAGCTACAATGCTCAAATTACAGTTGATTCCGATAACCAGATCATTGTTGGCCAGCATGTCAGCCAACACGCCAACGATGTACAGGAAGTGGAGCCGGCGCTGAGGGCATTATCAGGAGCCACTGATGGCGCGGCTGTAGATAAGTGGAGTATGGATAATGGTTACTTTTCAGGGTCAAACTTACATACAGTCGAGCGACATGAGATTGATGCCTATATCGCAACCGACAAGGCGGAGAAGCCTGCCGCTGACGACCTTGAAAGCTCTGACAGGAAGTTTGTCAAAGCGGATTTTGCGTATGATTCCGAAGCTGATGTATTTATCTGTCCGGCAGGGGAAAAGCTGGTAACGAACCCGGCCAGCAAAAGCAAAAGAAAAAGCTACCGGGCAAACAAGACGGTATGCAGGGAATGCCCTTATCGTCGGAATTGCAGTGATTCAAAGAAAGAGGCTGGCAGGGTTATCCGTACCGATAAGTTTGAAAAAGCACGTCAGGCTATGAATAAGAAAATGGAGACAGCCGGTGCGAAAGCCATATATGAGCGTCGTAAAGTTATTGCGGAGCCACCATTTGGACAGATAAAAGAATCTGGTTTCCGAGGGTTCAGTCTCCGCGGCAAAGAAAAAGTTTCAGCGGAATTTTCACTGGTATGCACTGCGCATAATATCAAAAAATTTGTAAAAGCGGCTTCCACGAGGTCAATCCGTCTTGAAGATTTGAAAGAGGCTAAAAAGGCAGCATAGAGGCTGTGAGAAGGCATAAATATGCAAAAATGAGCAAAATCCCACTAATAATTGGATATTTTTTGCTCATTTTAAGATTTGGGAAAACTTCTGTTGGTCTGGTTGCGCTATTCTCGGTCAGGCTCCTAGCAGCCTGTCGGACTTAAGAATGTCCTACTGCGGTTGCAATAAATTGGTCTAAAAATCTCTGTTTCTTCGTCAAATAGCTCGCTATTCTCCTCAGAAACAGAGATTTTTATCCTCAATTTCTTGCAATCCTCGCTACGGACGCTTAAGTCCGACAGGCTGCTAGTGCTAATGTTTGTTTAGCAATGGTATCAGGTATTCTCTGAGCCTTGGATCCTGAATTAACATGAATAATTCGTCAAGCTGGTATTGATTAAAGCCCGTACTCTGATCACGACTGTGCTGAATCAGCACTTTGGTAGCCAAAATATCCCGTATATCCATACTCTCCGTCTGTTTGATCTCATGGAACAATTCATCGTTCTGCCCATTCTCCAATCTCTCTCTGACCTGTGTATCAAGATTCCAGAGTGCATGACTGGGACGATGGACCAACCATATAACATCAAGTAGACCGGGCATGGCGTTGTGCGCACTAATAATTCGCCTGTTTATCTCACGACGAAGCGGTGAATCAAGGTTAAATTCGTTCAGTGCTGCTGCTTTTATTTCCGGCTGATAATCATTCACAAAAAATGACTCAAGGCCTGTGCCTTTCCAGAGTGATTGGAGATGCTTATTTACATCAGTTTGAAAGTAATGCCATTCGTAAAAAGGAATCTTATTCATTGTGATGGCCTTGATCAGGCTCATATCTCCTGTAACCAGAGTGAGTGGCTGAGAGAAGTAGGCGAGAGCATTATAAGCACGCTCGTTATCGATAAAACCAGGATTGATAAAAGTTATTTTTCTATATTCAGAGCCAATGCGTTGAAAATAGATGCCAGACCCACCTCTTGATTTGTAATGTATAGTGCTAAAGCCCATTTCATACAACATTTCCCTAAAGGCTGGCGTGCTTAATATTGTCGATTTAGTGGGGGTAACAATTTTTATTTCACCCGGCTCTATTCTTCTGATAATGTCCAGATACTCTTTCAAGAAGGCTTCATCTTGATAATAAGCAGTATAATACGACACGTTCTGGATAGTTTCTGCCTGAGTATTCAAATCACGATGCCCCGTAAGAGCATATCCCAGCCATGGCTTATCTTGCAGTAATTGCTTTAAATCTTGATGCAGCGAAGTTGATGCTTTGTCGACTGACATTTCGTAATCATCAATTTTTTCGATCAACTCAGAGTTAAAAGGCAACCCAAGGTGCAGTTCACCCAAGCCAAATTTTGGCGATGCAATACAGGATTTATCCTGAGCTGAATCAAGGGAATATTTCAAGTAGGGATGATTAACATTATGATTATAATGTTCTGGGTCTGAGAGGAACCTTCTATTTCGACGACTCAATGTCAGATTAGCAAAATTATTAACACCAGAACTCTGATAATAATTTTCTGTTAACAATAAATCGTCAGTAATACTAATGTCCAAGCCTTTATCCATAGCCTCAATATTAGAAAAGTGACCAATTCCCAACCAATTGGATGTTTTGGGGACTCTCATTCCTGACCAGGTAGACAGAAACAGGGAAAAGCTTGCATACTCCATCTGCATTAATCCAGTCAAGTATTCCTGCCGTTCATCTTTATAAATCCAATTAATTTTCAAATCAGAAGCTTCAGAAAAAGCACGATAGATCTCCTTTTTTTGAGATTCAGTGCTTTGCACTATCAGTTCAACAGGAATGTTGCTAAAAGCTTTATCATTACCAAGCTCTCTGGTTACTTCCAGTACATAGGCAAAGTCATCTGTACCTTCTTCGGCTATTGTTGCCAAAATCAACCTTGGGTCATAGGGAATAAAGCTGTATGGCCTTTTGTTCAACGCAAGAAACCATTTGATTAAAGAAGATCCGGGGTTGATCTCCCTGTCACCCATTTCGACTTCTGTAGCGCAGATAAATGATGCCATAAAACTAAGCATTACTGCTATTAAACACATTGTTGCTGTAGAATTTTTGTGGAAGCTTTTTAGCTTCATAATGTATTAGACCTCCTGTGATACAAGCGATAAGCGCAACTCATATCAACAATTTTTTAATGGGATATAACTGTTGGCTTGAAATAAAACAGATATAGTAGTTCATTTTCACTGAGACACATCAGTATGACAGGACATGTTTTTGTTGAATAACAATAGCCTGATCTGAAACCATGTCATATATTTCCCGAAAAAACCCTGAAACTGTATGGACTGAATGAAGAACACTCAACGTTATACGTAAAAATTATGATTCATCATAGAACCCAATTCGAAAAAATCAGCCTGGACGGAGTAGTTTCCTCCGATATAAAAGAGGATCAAATAAGAATAAACTTTAGTTCCAATCATAGTAAGGCAGGTACTTTTAAAACAAGCTACCCTTCACTCGCTAAAGATTTTAGTGAAGAGTACCCAGCCAGTGACGTTCAATAGACAAAATTTCGAGAAATTACAAGGATTACTTAGTATGGTTTTTACCGCATTTACCAGATTTAATAAGAAAAGTATTAAGACTATCCTGTTGTCAATAAACCTGATAACAGGGAGTGCTCTGGCAATAACCGAAGATCAAAAAAGCATACTAAAACAACTGACCCTTCAAGAGTATGTAGAGCTTGATCGAGAAATTAAAGAAAAAAAATTGTATGTGCAGGCTAAATTTTACATTAATAAAATGATGGCAGGTGTTAATAGAAGAAAAAGAAATGTTTTTTTTAGAAGAAAAAACAGGGAAATAGCTAAGAAAATGGGGGTTAAGGCTAGTTATAATACTACCAAGTTTGGTATGCCTTATACCCTACTAAGGACGTTTAATCTTGTTCAGGCAATGATTCACTATGGTAAAGTAGAACCTATTAAGCAAATACGAATAGCCGATACAGATCAAGTAATGCTTCATAAAAGTAATAGAGCAGCCAGTGTCGTTGAAGACTATGTAGACAAATTATTGGAAAGAGCTGAGCAAACGCCCACAACCGATATGGGATTGGTAAATCTGTTCTATGAGGACCGAAGTCATCAAAAAGAAGGAACAAGTATTATTAAGACAGAAAAAAATAAAGACTTTAATTTTCAATCAGTATACCCAAACAACAATCTATATCATCTAATTCGCTTAACAGATAATCCAGACTACCATCCGGATCATCAACTGCACCTGCTACGTAATGGTGAATTTGTTTTGACCCATGTCAATATAATTCGGCAGGGAAATTTAGAAGATGGCGATAAAATAATCTACCTGGATAAATCCAGATTATTTAAACCTAAATCAACATCACCCACGAGAAACTCCGCATCCAGAGCCAGAGAGATTTATATTGCTGTAGATAGACTTCAAACCTTCCTTGATAAGAGGTATCCAAACAAATTTAGACTCAGTATCAATGAACAAAATTTTTTTCAGGTTTTATTGGATTTTGTAGCACCCTATGGTTGGTGGAAAGATGCATTTTTTAGAATAGAGTTTAATTTTGACAATATTGGCAACGAAGGACCAGAAGTTTATGTTAAATATGCACCAAGGGTAGCCAATCTTTATGGTGAAAGTCTTTGCCTGATGCAGATTTATAAAAATTCTGAAAGATTCAATCCCGGCTATAGCAAATGGTGGTGGTTAAATTGTTTCAGACGTGTGCGCTATGGATCGGACATTTTTACTGTAGAAGAGCTTATTTTAAACGTTATAAATTATATGATCGCTGACTTCAATATTAGATCAGAAGGTATTCTTTCTAGCAATAACTATAGAGAGCCCACCAAGGATTTAATTACAGAAGAAATAATCAAAGTCAATAATCAGGCAAAAATGGCCAGCAAGTCTGTTTATGTAGAAACAGATCATAATAAGATAAAAGAAAGTGTAAATACAAGATTAAAAGATGGAGAAGACCCGGCTTTTTATCACTTGTTTTTTGATGACGAGTTTGATGCAGAATTCGATAACACAAAGAATACAGAATCAATAAGGACAGATATTTTTATTCCAGTTGAAATGCATGCTGAAGCTGAAATTGTAGAATTTGATTACACCTCAATTAGAGATTTTGATGATCTGATATATGAAGCCAGAAGGAAGTCGGAATTTAAAATACCAAAAAATATTAAACCCGTTATTTATTATAACAATGAAAAGCTGGATGAGAATAATTACAAAAGGGTTTGGGATGGCATAAGGAATCAGAATAAAAAATATATAAAAAAAGAAAAAATGATAAAAAAACACAAAAAAAAGCATAACGCCCTGACGATGATTGTTAAAGTCCCTGATTATGAAAGTCGAGCTTTTGAAAATGCTAAAGCTAGTTCACTGACGCATTATATTCCAGAAAACCCGTGTCAGCAGCCGCTCGATTGTCACAAGCCAGCTTACATATTTGAGGTAGGCAAACCCATAAAATGGGAAATACACCTAGTTGAAAATAAGAAATTGGCAAAAGCTAATAATATGCTTTATCAATACAAACTTATTTTACCTTTAGAAACACAAAAGACAACAGAACGCTACAGAGGAGGAGCTCAGTATGGAAGTTTCGCCAATGTCTGGATACCCACTATTAGAAATGATATGTCAGACGTTGAAAAGAAATTCGCTTTGATGTCAATGTATGATTTATCAAGAAATAAATTTAAAATTCCAAATAATCTCAAAAAAAACTCCGTTTCAAACTTTGGCAACAATATTATTACCAAATCATTATTGACGCCACAGAACGATGTCTGGTTGCCAACTCAGGCCAATTTGGAATTTTTGTTGCAAAGAGTTCAAATGTCTCTCCTTCTCAGTAATGAGGACTACTCAATTGCAGAGGAAAACAATGTTTTTTTTGAAAGTCTCATCAGTGGAAATATTGATGAGAATGTTATCAAGGATTTGGGCTTTTTTATTGGGTACCTGGCTCCAAGCCTGAGACATGTATCAAGAATGAATAATCCTGATAAAGTAGAAGTTATTTATCGTATTGTTTTAAACTATCTCATTGAATTTTGTGTCAGGACTCTGACCTCTAACGAATTTGACGCAAGCTCTGAAATAGTCAAAAAACTTATAGAAAAACCGGAGCAATTTAGCCTGGAGGACATCCACAATTCCAGCAAAAAAGATATTTCTGTAGCTTTTAAGGTATTACAAATAGCTGATTTCCTTTTCGGAAAGAACCTCTTTAATCCTTTTTATAAAGAGGCTTCCGATTTTTATTTTTATGAGAATGAGCTAGAAAGTCTTCAGCTTAACATCAAGAGTATGCATAAAATTATTGATGGTGGGAAAAATCTTATTCCACTATTTTTCAGTCACTTGTTGCCAGCCGCTAGGTATTGCTCGGGTGGTCTTGATTTCGAAAGCAACGTTTTTTTAAATAAGTTCACCTTAAGTATTTTGGAAAAATTTTTAAGTCGAACAACAAATAACGATATAAAAGCTTCACTGCAACTTTTCCTGAAAAAAACAGGACAAAAGTCGGATATTTTCAGTAAAGAAAAAACGGAGGAATTAATCACTTTATTCAGGAAAAATTCTCCGAATTTTTTTATTAATGCACAGAATGAACAAGGTAGTTTCGTACAAACCTGTTACCATTGTGGTGAACTGTATCAAACTGAAGAACCTATAAGAGGGAAAGGGAGTCGTAAAAACAAAAACACGGGTAAATCAAAAGAAACTCTCGTCAGACCTTTTCACAGAGCCTGCATGGAAGAAGACAGACGCATCAGGCAGCAAGCAGGGCAATTATTTAAAGAGATGGAAAAGAGCTATCCCAAAAAACAGCTATATGGTCCTGATTATCACTATAACCCTGTTCCCGACGGTTTTGAGCTGATAAGAATCAATGGCGATGGTAACTCTATGTACTCGTCCATTGCAGAGATATTCAACAGGCATGCATGGTCAGAACAAGCGGTCCAATGGAACCAACAAACAGTAAGAGAGATCATGGATTATAATCTTCGTGAGATTTTTTTCACGATACAGGCTCATCCCGACAAACACAAACTGATGCAGGAGCTTGAGCTACTCTTGGGGATCGATGCTGGCATTATTCCAGCGATCCTCGATAACAATGTTATTACTGATTCAGCCTCTTTCGCCCACCCCGAATCAGACAGATTGCAACAATTTGGCGCTGCCCGGCTGATTACCCTGCTAGTACCGACACAGGGTGTCTGGTTCCCGGTGATTACACAAGGTCAGGCTGGGCCTTATCATGAGATTTATGACCTGAGGCGCTGGGTCAATTTTGCTCCTGACCTTTTGGCTATGCTATTACAAAACGAAAATTATACCTTTCCTGATCTCTCTGAAAGTCAAAGGGCAACACTTTTACAGTTGTTGTTAAACCAGAATTTCGATCAAGCCAAGCTCTTCGTCTCCCACATTCTGAAAGCTTCCTATCAGTCTTCAGCTTATCTTATCCACTACCCTGGTTCAGTAGCTCTCATAGAACACTTTGATGCAGCAGTAAGCATTGAAAATTCCCGGAATATCGAGGTTGGAGAGACTTTTGAAGCTCTTTCCATCGATGAAAATAATAGAAGAATGAGGTCTGATACTGTTTCTTCGGTTTCAGCCAATAAGACTGACAGTGAGACATCAGAAAATCCCGACCCCTTATTGTTAATGATTCAAACCAGTTTTGAACTGATAAGAGTTAATGGTGATGGTAACTGTATGTACTCGTCTATCGCAGAGATATTCAACCGGAATGGGCGGTCAGGACAAGCAGGCATATGGGACCAGCAAACAATAAGGCAGATTGTGGATTATAACCTTCGTCAGATTTTTTCCACGATTCAGGACCATCCTGACAGGGAAAAACTGATGCAAGAGCTTGAGCTTCTGTTGGGGATCGACGCTGATGTTATTCCAGCCATTCTCGATAATAAGATCATTACTGAATCAGCTTCTTACGCTCAATCGGACTTAGCCAGATTACAACAATTTGGCGATGCCCAGCTGATTGCATTGCTAGTGCCAACTCATGGTGTCTGGTTCCCCGTGATTACACTAGGTCACCAAAGCTCTCATCACGAGATTTATGACCTGAAGCGCTGGGTAAGCTTTACTCCTAATCTTTTGGCTATTCTGTTACAAGACAAAAATTATGATTTTCCTGATCTCTCTGACAGTGAAAAGACGATACTTTTACGGTTGTTGTTAAGCCAAAATTTTGATCAAGCCATACTCTTCGTCTCCCAAATTCTCACAGACTCCCATCAGTCTTCAGCTTATCTTATCCACACTCCCAGTTCAGAAGCTCTCCTGGAACACTTTGATGCGGCAGTAAGCATTGAAACGCCCCCAAATGTGGAGTTTAATTCGTCACCAACTGTAGAGGACCATAACCTCCTATCGTTAATGATTCAAGCCAGGCTTGCAGTCCACACCACACCAACCAATACTCTATAGGTTAACAACCTCCCTGCCCGCTCAAGAGGTTGTCACCAAAAGCCGGTAATCGGGATTACGAATAACTTAACGGCTTTCCTATGTGGCTGCATACCGCTTCAGCACCCCTTCCAGACGAGCCTAAACTACACGACAAATTCGACTGTTTCTTTCATAGAATTGACAAAGATAGCTGCAATGAGGCGGCTGCTGACACTCCCCGCCCTATCGGGCGAGGGTTCTTAGATCGCTCCAAGAACCTTCCTGCTTCGTCACGCCTTCCCTAGATGGTTGCTTTCGCAGCCATCCCCGTTCCAGTCGCTCCACAGGCTAACCCCGCCAGCCCGGCGGTTTTGATATTCTTTGCTGCGTTAATGTCCCGGTCGTGATGAGTGCGGCACTCTGGACACTCCCATTCACGAATAGACAACGGCAAGCTTTCATGGACAAACCCGCAGCCGGAGCAACGCTTGGAGCTTGGAAAGAACCGGTCAATCTGAACAACCTTTCTTCCTGCCCACTCCGCCTTGTATTGCAACTGTCGGACAAATTCTCCCCAGTTTGCATCGGCTATGTGCTTGGCCAGCTTTGGATTTTGAATCATACCCTTCACGTTCAGAGACTCTACGCAAACAAGCGGATGGCCGCCCCCTTGGTTCTCGTCTATAAATTCGCGGGATGCCTTGTGAGTAGCATCCATCCGGCAATCGGCAATTTTTGCATGAATGCGAGCAACCTTGAGCTTTGCTTTAGCTCTGTTGCTGCTACCTTTCTGCTTTTTCGACAACTGACGCTGAAGGTAGGCGAGCTTTCGCTCGTAGCGTTTGGTGTGTCTTGGATTACCGGATTTTTCGCCGTCTGAAGTGATGAACAGATCATTCAAACCTAAATCAATGCCCACTGTCTTATTTCTAATAGGCATTGCTTTAGCTTCAAATTCGCACAACATAGAAACAAAGTACCGGCCTGCCCGATCTTTGCTGATAGTTACACTGGAAGGCTCAGAAGACAGTTCTCTGCTCCAGCAGATATTCAGAGGCTCTTTGCTTTTCGCTATAAACAGGTGGCCGTTTTTAACGCTGAAAGCAGCCTTTGTCAGCCGCATACTTTGTCTTGAATGTCTTTTTTTGAACTTAGGGTATTTCGCCCTGCCAGCCCAAAAGTTCTTGAAGGCTTCCTGCTGATCCCTGAGTGTTTGTTGCAGGATGACACTGGATACATCTGCCAGAAATGGGAACTCTGTCTTGAGCGACACAAGCCGCTTTTCTGCCTCGGAATGGGAGATAGATTGCCCGTCTTTGTAGTAGGCATCAGTGCGAAAACGGAGGGTGTTGTTATAGACAAAACGGGCGCAACCAAACGACTGGGCAAGAAGTATTTCCTGTTCCGGCGTTGGGTAGAATCGTTCTTTGTAGGCACGTTTAGTTTTCATGGCAGGAATATTACAGAAACGATAAGCGCCTGTAAATAATTAAGGCTTCCGGTTCTGCAAGGCCTACACGGGCTTGTTGCTTATATCACCGCCCGATTGGGCGATGCTTTACGCAGGTTCAGGTAAGCGTCGTGTAATCCATAGGCTCTTATTCACTTAAACATGAGTTCCAGTAATGGCAAAGCAGATGTTTTTAAAACAAGCTACTATTTACTCGCTAAAGGTTTCAGTAAAGAATACTCAGCCTGTGACGTTCAATAGATAAAATTTCAAGATATTGTAAGGCTTACTAAGTATGGTTTTTACAGTGTTGACCAAATTGAATAAAAAAAGTGTTCCTCTTATCGTTTTATCGATAAACCTGATTTCAGCGAGTGCGCTTGCAATAAACGAAGATCAAAAAAGCATACTAAAACAACTTACCCTTCAAGAGTATGAAGAACTTGATCGAGAACTTAGAGAAAAAAAATTGTATGTGCAATCTGAATATTACATAAATCAAGTGATGACTTCTATTGACAGAAGTAAAATAAATCTTTTTTTTAAAAGAAAAAACAGGAAAATCGCTAAGGCAGTGGGGGTGAAGGCTAGTGATAATACCGCCAAGTTTGGTATACCTTACACCCTGCTAAGAACGTTTAATCTTGTTCAGGCAATGATTCATTATGGTAAAGTAGACTCTATCAACCAAACACCAATAACAAATATAGATAAAGCAAAACTTGATAAAAGTAATAAGGCAGTTAATGCTGTTGAAAAATATGTAGACAGATTAATATCAAAAAGAACTGAGCAAACGCCCATAACAGATATGAATTCAGTAAATCTGTTTTTTGAAGACCGAAATCTTAATCATAAAATAACGCGTAATATTAAGGGGTCAAAAAACAAAGACTTTGATTATGATTCAATATGTCCAAAAGACCATCCAGATTATAAAAAACACCTGCTACACTTGCGAGACGAATTTACAGACAAGAGACTACACCTAGTTCGCAAAGGAGAATTTATTTTGACCCATGTCAATATAATTCGGCAGGGAAATTTACAAGATGGAGATAAGATAATCTACCCATACCGCTTTAAAAGATTCAAACCTAGCGCAATATCACCCAAAAGAAATTCGGCATCCAGAGCCAGAGAAATTTATATCGCTATTGATAGGCTTCAAAACTTTCTTGAAAAGAGGTATCCAAAGAAGTTTAGATTCAGTATCAGTGAAGAAAATATGTTTAAGGTATCTCTGGATTTTGTAGCACCCTATGGTTGGTGGAAAGATGCATTTTTTAGAATAGAGTTTTATTTTGACAATATTGGCAACGAAGGACCAGACATTTATGTTCAATATGCACCAAGAGTATCCAATCTTTATGGACATGTTCTCTGTCTGATGCAAACTTATAAAAATTCTCAAAGAACCAGTGACGGCCCTCCCAAAATGTATGGTGGCATGGACCAGTGGTGGTGGCATCATTGTTCCGGACATGTGCGCTATGGATCGGAAAATTTTTCTGTACAAGAGCAGATTTTAAATGTTATCAACTTTCTGACAGCTGACTTCGATATAAGATCAGAAGGTATTCTTTCACATAATACTGATGGAGAGAAAACTCAGGATGTGATTACAAAAGAAATAATCAAAGTTAATACTCGGGCAAAAGATATTGAAACCTCTGTTTATGTTGAAACAGATCGTAATAAGATAAAAAAAAATGTACGTAAAAGAATAAAGCCAGACAAAGATCCAAGCTTTGATTATTTAATTATGGATGATGAGTTCGATAATGCAGAGAAAACAGAATCAATAAGGACTGATATATTTATTCCTGTCGAAATGCATGGTGAAGCTCAGCTTGTAGAACTTCACTCTACCTCGATTAAAAATTTTAATGATCTGATATATAAGACCAGAAAGTGTTCGGGATTTAAAATACCAAAAAATGTTGAACCCACTGTTTATTATAAGAATAAAGAATTGAACGAGCATAATTTTCAAAACGTTTTATATGACATTAGGAGCAAGAATACAAAAAAGAAGAAAAAAGAAGGAAAGATAAGAAATAATATCCTGACACTGATTGTTAAAGTCCCTGGTTATGAAAGGCTAGCGTTTGAAAATGCTATAGCCAGTTCGGTTAACTATTATGTTCCAGATAATCTTCGTCGACTGACGTACAACGACAGACATAACGAAAGCGAGGAAGTCGAAGACATAGCCAAGAAAGGAAAACCCATAAAATGGGAAATACATTTAGCTGAAAAAAAGAAATTGGCAAAAGCTAATACTATGCTTAACCACTACAAACTTATTTTACCTTTAGAAAAGCAAAAGACAACAGAACGCTACAGGGGGGGAGCTCAGTATGGAAGTTTAGCCAATGTCTGGATACCTACTATTAGTGATGACATGTCAGATGTTGAAAGAAAATTTGCTTTGATGTCAATGTACGACTTATCGAGAAATAAATTTAAAATTCCAAATAATCTTAAAAAAGACTACGTTTCAAATCTAGGGAATAACATTATTACCAAAGCACTACTAACACCACATAACGATGTGTGGTTGCCAAATCAGCCCCGTCTAGAATTATTACTGCAAAGAGTTCAGATGGCTCTCCTTATAAGTCACGAAAATTATTCAATGACTAAGGAAAAAAATATTTTTTTTGAAAGTCTCATCAGTGGAAATATTGATGAGAAGGTTATCAAGGATTTAGACTTTTTTATTGGAGAACTGGTGCCAAGCTTGAGATACCTATCCAGAATCAATTATCCAGATAAGAGAGAAGTCGTTTATCGTATTGTTTTAAACTATCTCATTGAACTATGTGTCAGGACTCTGACCGCTAACGAATTTGACGCAAGTTCTGAAATAGTTAGAAAACTTATAGAAAATCCGGATCAATTTAGCATCGAAGACATCCACGCTTCCAACAAAAAAGGTTTTTCTGTAGCTTTTAATGCATTACAAATCGTTGATTTCCTTTTTGCAAAAACTATCTTTGATCCTTTTTATAAAGAAGCTTCTGACATTACTTTTTATGAGAATGAATTAGAGAGCCTACAGTTTAGTATCAGGGGTATGCGTAAAATTATTGATGCTGAGAAAAATCGCATTCAACTATTTTTCAGTCATATATTGCCAGCAGCAAAGTATTCCTCCGGTGATCTTGATTTTGAAAGCAATGATTTTTTAAATAAATTTACCTTAAGTATTTTGGAAAAGTTCTTAAGTCGAACAACAAATGAAGATATAAAAGCTTCACTGCAAGCTTTTCTAAACAAAAAAGAACAAAAGCCAGAGATTTTCAGTAAAGAAAAAACCGAGGAACTAATCTCTTTATTCAGGAGAAATACTCCAGAGCTTCTGATTAATGTTCCGAATGGACAAGGCGGTTTCAGGCAAACCTGTTACCATTGCGGTGAAGTTTATGAAACTGAAAACGCCATTAGAGGTAAAGGTCACAGTACAAACCGAAAGGCCAAAAAAGCAAAAGAGACGCTGGTAAGACCTTTTCATAAAGCCTGCATGATTGAAGACAAACGCATCAGGGAACAAGCAGGGCAATTATATAAAAAGATGGAAAAAGGATACCCCAAAACACAGATTTATGAACCCTACTATTCTCATCATAATCCCGTCCCCGAAGGTTTTAAGCTGATAAGGATTAATGATGATGGTAACTGTATGTACTCGTCCATTGCAGAGATATTCGACAGGAATGGACCGTCAGAACAAGCAGGCAAATGGAATCAGCATAGGGTAAGGCAGATTATGGATTATAACCTTCGTCAGATTTTTGAAATTATTCAAGGTCATCCCGACAAAAACAAACTGCTGCAGGAGCTTGAGCTACTATTGGGGATCGATGCAGATGTTATTCTAACGCTACTCGATAACAATGTTATTACTGATTCAGCTTCATTTGCTCATTCGGATTCAGGCAGATTGCAACCATTTGACAATGTCCAGCTTATTCCCTTGCTAGTGCCGACACAGAGTATCTGGTTTCCGGTGATTACACAAGGTCACGATGGGCCTTATCACGAGATTTATGATTTGAAGCGCTGGGTCAATTTTGCTCCTAACCTTTTGGCTATGCTGTTACAAAACAAAAATTATACCTTTCCTGATCTCTCTGAAAGTCAAAGGGCAACACTTTTACAGTTCTTGTTAAAGCAGAATTTCGATCAAGCCATGTTCTTCGTCTCCCAAATTCTGATAGCCTTCCATAAGGCTTCAGCTTATCTTATTCATTACCCAGGTTCAGTGGGTCTCATGGAACACTTTGATGCAGCATTAAGCATTGATACTCTCCAGAATATAGAGGTTGATGAGGCTTTTGCGGCTCTTTCCATCGATGAAAATAATAAAAGAATGAGGTCAGATTCTGTTTCTTCGGGATCATCCACTGAGACTGACAGTGAGACTTTAGAAAATTACGACCCCCTATTATTAATGATTCAAACCAGTTTTGAGCTGATAAAAATTAATGGTGATGGTAACTGTATGTACTCGTCCATTGCAGAGATATTCAACCGGAATGACCGGCCAGGGTATGCAAGTGCATGGGACCAGCAAACAATAAGGCAGATTATGGATTACAGCCTGCGTCAGATTTTTTCCACGATTCAGGACCATCCTGACAAGGAAAAACTGATGCAAGAGCTTGAGCTACTATTGGGGATCGACGCCGACGTTATTCCAGCCGTTCTCGATAATAATGTCATTACTGAATCAGCCTCTTTCGCGCAATCGGCCTTAGCCAGATTGCAACAATTTGGCGATACCCAGTTAATTGCATTGCTGGTGCCTACGCAGGGTGTCTGGTTCCCGGTGATTACACAAGGTCAGCATGGGTCTCATCACGATATTTATGACCTGAGGCGCTGGGTAAGTTTTGCCCCTAATCTTGTGGCTATTCTGTTACAAGACGAATATTATGAATTTCCTGATCTCTCTGAAAGTCAAAGGGCAATGCTTTTACAATTGTTATTAAGCCAAAATTTTGATGAAGCCAAGCTCTTTGTCTCCCAAATTCTGACAGACTCCCATCAGTCTTCAGCTTATCTTATCCACTCCCCCAGTTCAGAAGCTCTTCAGGAACACTTTGATGCAGCAGTAAGGATTGAAACGCCTCTGAACATGGAGGTTAATTCTTCAAAAAACAATCTGAATGCTGAGTCTTTTGAAGATCTTTCCCAAGATGGAATTAACAAAAGAATGAGACCTGATCCCGCTTCTTCAGTTTCAACCAATGAAACAGACAGTGAGACACTACAAGACCACAGCCCTTTATCGTTAATGATTCAAACCAGAGCTGAAGCACTTCTTACCTTGCCAGGCACACCGGCCAATTTCATGTAAGTTATCAACCTCCCCGTACACTGAACAGTGTGTCAATAAAAGCTGGTTATCGGGACTATGAGGTAACTTTACCGGCTTCCCAGTGTCTCGCTACATGGTGTATCAGACACACTAACCAACTGGTTAGGTACTTATGATATGAGCCTGACCTGAACGAAAAATCCCACTGTTTGCTTCAGAGAATGGACAAAGATACCGCATTGAAGCGGCTGGTTATCGTCTTGTAATCCATTTGGCCCTATTCACCTAAACATCAGTTCCATTAATAGGAAAGCAGATGATTTTAAAACAAGCTACTATTCACTCGATACAGTTTTTAATGAGGAGTACTCAGCCAGTGTCGCTCAATAGACCAAATTTCAGAGAATTATAAGGATCGCCAGGTATGGTTTTTACTGCGTTAGCCAAATTGAGTAAAAAGAGTATTCATCTTATCTTTTTATCAATAAACCTTATATCAGGGAGTGCTCTTGCAATAAACGAAGATCAAAAAAGTATACTAAAACAACTTACTTTTCACGAGTACGAAGAAATTGATCGAGTACTTAAAGAAAAAAATTTGTATGTGCAAGCTAAATTTTACATTGATAAAGTGATGTCAGGCGTTAATCGAAGAAAAAGAAATAATTTTTTTAAAAGCAAAAATAGAGAATTGGCTAAGAAAATGGGGGTTAAGGCTAATCATAATACGACCAAGTTTGGCATACCTTACACCCTGTTAAGGACGTTTAATCTTGTTCAGGCAATGATCCATTATGGTAAAGTAGAATCTATCAAACAAACAACAATAATAAATTCAGACCGATTAACACTTGATAAAATTAATAGGGCAGTCCGTGTTGTTGAAGACTATATAGACAGATTATTATCAGAAAGAGCTGAGCAAACGCCCACAGCGGACATGGAATTGATAACTCTGTTCTTTGAAGACCGAAATTGTGCAAAAAAAATAACGCGCATTATCAAAGCCAAAAAAAATAAAGACTTTAATCTTCAATCGCTATATTCAGTCAACCATCCTGAATATGAAATAGACATGCAACGCAGTCCAAACTGCCGGTCATTGCATCTGCTACGCAATGGAGAATTCATCTTGACCCATGTCAATATTATTCGGAAAGGAAACTTACAGAATGGAGATAAAATAATTCACACAGTTCCCTTAAAAAAATTCAAACCTAACCCAATATCACCCAAAAGAAATTCCGCATCCAGAGCCAGAGAGATTTATATCGCTATTGATAGACTTCAAAATTTTCTTAATAAGAGGTACCCAAAGAAATTTAAATTCAGTATCAATGAAGAAAATATGTTTATGGTAACACTGGATTTTGTAGCACCTTATGGTTGGTGGAAAGATGCATTTTTCAGGATAGAGTATTATTTCGACAATATTGGCAACGAAGGACCAGTCATTTATGTTAAATATGCACCAAAGGTATCCTATCTTTATAGCCATAATCTTTGCCTGATGCAGACTTATAAAAATTCTCAAAGAGTCAGTGAAGGGCCTCCCAAAATCTATGAAGGCTTTGATCAATGGTGGTGGTTTCATTCTTCCGGACGTGTTCGCTATGGATCTGAAAACTTTTCTGTAGAGGAGCAGATTTTAAATACCATCAATTTTCTGACAGCCGATTTCGATATACGATCAGAAGGTATTCTTTCAAAGACCAGGTATCTAACACCTCCTCAATTTGAAGGTATTCTTTCAGAGATCAGGTCTCTAACAAGCACCCAATTTCTTATCACATATGAAATATTCGAAGTTAATACTCTGGCAAAAAAAAACAACAATTCTGTTTATGTAGAAACGGATTACAACAAGATAAAAAGAAGTGTGAATGAAAGAATAAAAGATGGAGAAGACCCAGATTTTGATTATTTAGTTATTGATGATGAGCTAGATAACTCAGAGAAACCATTATCACTAGGGACAGATATTTTTATTCCTGTTGAAATGCACAATGAGGCTGAGATTGTAGAATCCACTTATACTTCGATAAGAAATTTTGACAATCTAATAAATGAGGCCAGGAAGAAGTCGGGATTTAAAATACCAGAAAATGTTAAACCTATTGTTTATTATAAGAATGAAAAACTGGATGAGTATAATTTTCCAAAGGTTTTACATAATTTAAGGAAGAGAAATATAAAAAAGAATAAAAAAGAACAAAAGGAAGGAAAAATAAAAAATAACATCATCACGATAATTGTTAGAGTTCCTGGTTATGAAAGGCCAGCATTTGAAAATGCCATAGCCAGTTCTGTTACCTATTATGTTCCGGAAAATCCTCGTCAACTGACGTATAATGAGAAACATAACCAAAGCTACCAATTCAAAACCACAGCTAATAAAGGCAAACACATAAATAACGATATAGGTAAACCCATAAAAAGCAAGGTAGTTAAACCCATAAAATGGGAAATACACTTAGCTGTAAAAAAGAAATTGGCAAAAGCTAATACTATGTTTTATCAATACAAGCTTATTTTTCCTTTAGAAACACAAAAGACAACAGAACGTTATAGAGGAGGAACTCAGTATGGAAGTTTTGCCAATATCTGGATACCCACTATTAAAGATGATATGTCAGACGTTGAAAAAAAATTTGTTTTGTTGTCAATGTATGACTTATCAAGAAATAAATTTAAAATACCAAACAATCTCAAAAAAGCCTCCGTTTCAAACCTGGGTAATAACATTATTACCAAAGCATTATTAACGCCACAGAACGATGATTGGTTGCCCTCTCAGGCCCATTTGGAATTATTGCTGCAAAGAGTTCAGATGTCTCTCCTTATAAGTCATGAAGATTATTCAATTGCCAAGGAAAACTACATTTTTTTTGAGTGTGTTATCAGTGGCAATATTGATGAGAAAGTCATCAAAGATTTGGGATTTTTTGTTGGGCACCTGGTTCCGAGTCTGAGATACGTCTCAAAAATCAATGGTCCAGATAAAGTAGAGGTTATGTATCGTATTGTTATAAACTATCTTATTGAAGTCTGTGTAAGGTCAATTACCTGTAACGAATTTGACAGAAGTTCTGGTATAGTCAAAAAAATTACAAAAAAACCAGAGCAATTTGGCCTGGAGGACATTTACACTTCCAACAAACAAGGTATTGCTTTAGCTTTTAATGTGTTACAAATTGTTGATTTCCTTTTTACAAAAACCCTCTTTACTCCTTTTTATAAAGAGGCTTTCGATTTCGTTTTTCATCAGAACGAGTTAGAAAATCTTCAGATTATTATCAAGGGCATGCGTACAATTATTGATGGTAAAAAAAACCCTATCCCACTTTTTTTCAGTCACTTGCTCCCTTCCGCAAGACATTACCCGGATAGTTTTAATTTCGAAAACAACGTTTTTTTAAATAAGTTCACCTTAAGTGTTTTGAAAAAAACCGTAAGTCGAACAACAAATAAAGATATAAAAGCTTCATTGCAAGCTTTTCTAAAAAAAACAGAACAAAAATCGGATATTTTCAGTAAAGAAAAAACTAATGAATTAATCTCTTTATTCAGAAAAAATACTCCCAGGATTCTGATTAATGTTCCAAATGGACAAGGTGGTTTCAGACAAACCTGCTGCCATTGCGGTGAAGTTTATGAAACTGAAAATCCCATACGAGGGAAAGGACGTCATACAAACCGAAGCACTAAAAAAACAAAAGAACCGCTGATAAGGCCTTTTCATAAAGTCTGTATGATTGAAGACAAACGCATCAGAGAACAAGCAGGGCAATTATATAGAAAGATGGAAAAGGGATACCCCAAAACACAGGTTTATGAACCCTACTATTCTCATCATAACCCCGTCCCCGAGGGCTTTGAACTGATAAGAATTAATGGCGATGATAACTGTATGTATTCGTCAATTGCAGCGATTTTCAACAAATATGAACCGTCAGGACAATGGAACCAGAAAACAATAAGACAGATTATAGACTTTAACCTTCATCAGATTTTTTCCATGATTCAAAATCACCCCGACAAGGATATACTGATAGAGGAGCTTGAGCTGTTATTGGGGATCGATGCCGACATTATTCCAGCGGTTCTCGATGATAATGTCATTACTGAATCAGCCTCTTTCGCACAGTCTGGGTCAAGCACATTGCAACCATTTGCCAGTGCCCAGTTGATTGCCTTGCTAGTACCTACACAGGGTGTCTGGTTCCCGATAATTACACAAGGTCACGATGGACCTTATCAAGAGTTTTATGACCTGACATACTGGATTGATTCTGCTCCCAACCTTTTGACTATGCTGTTACAAAACGAAAATTATACCTTTCCAGATCTCTCTGAAAGTCAAAGGACAACACTTTTACAGTTATTGTTAAACCAAAAATTCGATCGAGCCAAGCGCTTCATCTCTCAAACTCTGGCAGCCTCCCATCAGGCTTCAGCGTATCTTATCCACTACCCCGGTTCAGTGACTACCATGGAACACTTTGATGCAGCAGTAAACATTGTCACGCCTCAGAATATGGAGATTGATGAGGCTTTTGAAGCTCTTTCCAACGATGAAAATAATAGACAAATGAGGTCCGGTTCTGTCTCTTCGGTTTCAGCCAATGAGACTGACAGTGAGACTTTAGAAAATAACGACCCTTTATTGTTAATGATTCAAACCAGTTTTGAACTGATAAAAATTAATGGCGATGGTAACTGTATGTACTCGTCCATTGCAGAAATATTCAACCGGAGTGGGCGATCAGGACAAGCAGGCGACTGGAACCAGCAAATAATAAGGCAAACTATCGATTATAACCTTCGACAGATTTTTTCCACGATTCAGGCTCATCCTGAGAAGGAAAAACTAATGCAAGAGCTTGAGTTATTATTGGGGATTGATACTGACGTTATTCCAGCCGTTCTCGATAACAATGTCATTACTGATTCGGCCTCTTTCGCTCAATCGGATTTAGCCAGATTGCAACAATTTGGCGATTCACAGCTTATTGCACTGCTCGTGCCGACACATGGCGTCTGGTTCCCGGTGATTACACAAGGTCACCATGGGTCTCATCACGAGATTTATGACCTGAATCGCTGGGTAGTTTTTGCTCCTAACCTTTTGGTTATGCTTTTGCAAAACAGCAATTACACATTTCCCGATCTCTCTGAAAGTCAAAGAGCAATGCTTTTACACTTGTTGTTAAAGCAAAATTTCGATCAAGCTAATCTCTTCGTCTCCCAAACTCTGACAGACTCCCATCAGTCTTCAGCTTATCTTATCCACACCCCCAATTCAGAGGCTCTCCTGGAACACTTTGATGCGGCAGTCAGGATTGCTCCCGACCGGAATATAGAACTTGATTCGCCACAAATCGCTCAGCTCGATGAGACTTTTGAAGAAATTTCTATCGATGGAAATGATAAAAGAATAAAGTTTGATTCTGCTTCTTCTGTTTCAACCAACGAGACTGACCCTAAGACTTCACAGGATTACAACCCCTTATCGTTGATGATTCAAAGGATCACAGGGGCATTCTCTACCACTTCAGTCACACCCACCAATACTCAGTAAGTTAACAACCTCCTACATCCTACAGCGAGTATCGAAAAACTTACCAAAAAGCTGGTAACCGGGATTTTAAAGTAGCTTTATCGGCTTTTGCATGGCAACAGGGCCAAAATAAAGATTAATACAACCGCACGGGGAGAGTAATCCACTATAATCCTCAGCTTTTTAGTAACTGCTCTATTAGGGTTTCAATATGATTCGTAGTTGGCTGGGTCTGGTATTACTGCTGTTGTCGTTACCCGGTTTGGCGTATGAAAAACTTTTTTATCCCAAATTCACCGAACGTTTTTGCTCGCAGGAGGCACAACCTGTCAGCAATGTCTTTGTGGTGGGTGACAGTAGCGTTGATTCGGGTAATTTCTATAACTACAGTCGATTCCTTACAGGTAGCGGTACACTGAATGAACGTCAAATGTCACTTTATCCCTGGAGCGGTCGTATGTTACCGGGCTTTATTTTTGGCAGTTTCTGTGGTGCCATACCGGGTGCCAATTATCATGGAGGGCGTTTTTGTGATGATCTGATGGCACCAGAGCTTATTGCCAGAGCCCTTTATCTGAATACCTCCAATAAAACCGAGTTTGTCGATCAGTCACATGGTGGCAGTACGGTGGTCGGTTTTTCAGAGGTGTTAACGGATTTTTTCTGGTCGTTTCTGTTTGGTGAAAGTCAATTGGCCAATATCAGTTTTCTCACCAATAGCATCAGAGGTGGAAAGCCTATTCTGAGTTCGGTCGAGGAACAGATAAATCACCTTGTGCAACATCATGCACCCTTTTCTGAGGATCAGATTTTTATGTTAGCCGGTGGCGCTAATGATTATCTCAACCGTTACTGGAATTATCGTCTGGTGGTTGCCAAGCTGTCAGCGGCTATTGAAAACCTCTATGCCCATGGAGCCAGAACCATTTTCTGGGGAACGGTTCCCGATGTCACTAAAACCCCCTGTTTGCGCAATTCAGAAGATCGTCAGGAAGTACGTGAGGTGATCGTCAATCATAACCGATTGGCTACGAAAGCGTTTTTTCGGCTGAAAAGACAGTATCCTGACCTGTTACTCCTGTTTTTCGATTACAACAGAATGTTTGACATTTTGTTAGAACATGCCCGCCAGCAAGATGTTGACACTGAAACCCCCTGTCTCGATGTCACCTTCAGAGGCTGTTCTGATAATGCCCAGGTAGATATCTGCGAGAGTCACAAGGCGAGCCCCTGCAAAAACCGCAGTGATCATTTTTATGTTGATTCCGTTCATCCATCAAGTACGGTACAGAACTGGATATTCAACTTTAACTGCAAAATGCTGTCTATGCTCAACTATGAAGTGAAGTGCCCGGAGATAGATCGCAGGCTTGCTGACGATCTGCTGCTGCATTATTTTACCGGCAAGCCAGGCTATCTGGAGCGGGAATATGTTCAGTTGATATTTGAAGGGCGATGTCCGGCAGAATTCTAGGAGCCTGACCGAGAATAGGCTTATCTGTTATGATAAGCCTTAAACCAACTCTGATTATGCCAAATGTCACCACCACCAAAGTTTAAGGACAGTCCTGTTGAGTTTGATCAGCATCTGCTGTTCCCAACCAACGTTTTCGATTTGCTTCCCAAAGATCATGATTGTTTTATTTATGAAAGCATTTTTCAGAACATTAATACGTCTGAAGTCGAAAAAAAATATCACCACCTTGGTCAGCACGCATACCCTCCAAAGCTCATTGTCGCTATTCTGATCTACGCATACAGCCATGGTGTTTTCAGTTCCCGTGAGATTGAGCGACGGTGTCGACAAGACTTGGCGTTCATGTATATCTCACAAATGAACTGCCCGAATTTCAGGGTTCTTGGTGACTTTCGTAAGGATAATCTGTCGTTTTTCCATGACTGCTTCAAACAGTCAGTCAAACTGGCCATTGAACTCAAAATGGCATCACTGGGTCATATCAGCCTGGACGGCTCCAAGTTCAAAGCCAACAGCTCAAAACACAAGGCCATGAGCTACGGGAGGCTCAAAGCGAAAGAGGCAGAACTCAGTGCCGAAGTGGATGAGCTGATCAAAAAAGCCAGTCAGTGTGATCAGGAAGAAGATGACGCCTACAAAGCAACCAATGGTTACAGCATTCCTGAAGACCTCCAGTTTAAAGAAGAGCGCCTGAAAAAAATCAAAGAGGCCAAGAAAGCACTTGAAGAACGTGAAAAAGCTTTAAATCCAGACAAACCAATAGACGACAAAAAGCAGATCAGTTTTGCAGATCACGATGCCCGCGTGATGAGCAAGAAGGGGTATTGTGAGTACAGCTACAATGCTCAAATTACAGTTGATTCCGATAACCAGATCATTGTTGGCCAGCATGTCAGCCAACACGCCAACGATGTACAGGAAGTGGAGCCGGCGCTGAGGGCATTATCAGGAGCCACTGATGGCGCGGCTGTAGATAAGTGGAGTATGGATAATGGTTACTTCTCAGGGTCAAACTTACATACAGTCGAGCGACATGAGATTGATGCCTATATCGCAACCGACAAGGCGGAGAAGCCTGCCGCTGACGACCTTGAAAGCTCTGACAGGAAGTTTGTCAAAGCGGATTTTGCGTATGATTCCGAAGCTGATGTATTTATCTGTCCGGCAGGGGAAAAGCTGGTAACGAACCCGGCCAGCAAAAGCAAAAGAAAAAGCTACCGGGCAAACAAGACGGTATGCAGGGAATGCCCTTATCGTCGGAATTGCAGTGATTCAAAGAAAGAGGCTGGCAGGGTTATCCGTACCGATAAGTTTGAAAAAGCACGTCAGGCTATGAATAAGAAAATGGAGACAGCCGGTGCGAAAGCCATATATGAGCGTCGTAAAGTTATTGCGGAGCCACCATTTGGACAGATAAAAGAATCTGGTTTCCGAGGGTTCAGTCTCCGCGGCAAAGAAAAAGTTTCAGCGGAATTTTCACTGGTATGCACTGCGCATAATATCAAAAAATTTGTAAAAGCGGCTTCCACGAGGTCAATCCGTCTTGAAGATTTGAAAGAGGCTAAAAAGGCAGCATAGAGGCTGTGAGAAGGCATAAATATGCAAAAATGAGCAAAATCCCACTAATAATTGGATATTTTTTGCTCATTTTAAGATTTGGGAAAACTTCTGTTGGTCTGGTTGCGCTATTCTCGGTCAGGCTCCTAGCAGCCTGTCGGACTTAAGCGTCCGTAGCGAGGATTGCAAGAAATTGAGGATAAAAATCTCTGTTTCTGAGGAGAATAGAGAGCTATTTGACGAAGAAACAGGGATTTTTAGACCAATTTGCTGCCGCCGCACGACTGCATGGATGCAGGAGCTAGAGCAACGCAGGAGCAGTTGCCGCGTAGGACAGTCTTAAGTCCGACAGGCTGCTAGTCCAATCTTGAACGGCTGTTGCTTGAAAAGCATCTATAATATTCCCTTTCATTCCTTTGGCTAAAACCCTATGTCCTTAACCTGCTGGCTTTTAGCCTATAGAGAGCCAGGTCAAACCTCACCTTCAAACAGATCCTGCCGACTATGATCAGCATGAACTATCTGACTAAACTCACCTGCACTCGCCCAAGACTCAGTTCTGTCGAACCGGATCGGGACCTGTTAACTGAAACAGAAAGCAACCGGGGGCGAATCATTCAGTCAGCGGCCATACGTCGGCTGCAACAAAAGACTCAGGTTTACCCTCTGGAAACCAATGCCGCTGTTCGCAGTCGTCTGACGCACTCTCTGGAAGTGCAACAAACCGGTCGTTTTCTGGCACAGACGATTCTGCAGCGCCTGTCAGAAAGCGGCCAATTAACATCGCTGGGATTAGACAATCAGGACACGGCTTTTATAAATCTGGTAGAAATGGCCTGCCTGATGCACGACATTGGCAACCCTCCATTCGGTCATTTTGGCGAGGCGGCTATCAGCCGCTGGATGCAGGATAAAGCCGGGCTATGTTATGAAAAAGCGTGCAAAGGTCAGAAAGCCCGGTCAGCCTTACTGGAGTCAACCCTGCTGCCAGACTTGTCTATTTACGAAGGCAATGCCCAGGCGTTAAGAATTATTCATCACCTTCAGGATCTAAACCTGACCTATTCCCAGATGGGCGCGCTTATGAAATACACCCGTACGCCCTATGAGCCCAGACCCGAAAAAGGCTCACCCGATGCCTATCGCAAGAAAAAGCCGGGTTACTTCTTTTCCGAAGCCATTCTGGTCCGTGACATCTGGCAGCATCTGGCTATCAATGAAGGTTGTCGCTTCCCTCTGGTTTATATCATGGAAGCCGCCGACGATATTTCCTACTGCATTGCCGATCTGGAAGATGCAGTCGATAAGGGGATTCTCTCTTTCCGCGATCTTCGCTTCAGTCTCTATGAAGTCTGGGAGGAATTTACTGAATATAACGAGTATTTGCCCAATATCATGGAGTCTGCGGTCAAGAGAGCCGGCAACAACAAGCAGGAATTTATTATCCGGCTGCGCACCCGGTTGGTAAGAGATCTGGTGGATTATGCTGCAAATCGTTATCTGCAAAAGCATCAGGCGATCTTTGACGGGACGCTCGATGAGCCTCTGATTGACGGCCAGTCCGACCAGCATCTGGCACTGCAGACCCTGAAAACCGTCGCTATTCGCTATGTCTTTACCAGCATGGAGAAAGAAACTCCGGAACTCAGGGGCTACTCTGCCCTGATGGGACTGATGGATATTTTCCAGCCTTTGCTGGAGCTGAGCCGTGAAGAATTTGCCAGTCTTACTGAAAAAGATTCCAGCCGACATTTTATCGAGCAACGTCTTTACCACCGCCTCTCTGGCAAACATAAAATGGCGTATCACCGGGCAGTGAAATCATTGCCTGGCAGCAGTTACTCCGCTCAAGAACAGGATGAGCTGGAATGGTATTACCGGGCAAGATTATTGATTGATTACGTCAGCGGGATGACCGATCACTTTGTGTTAACCGAGTTTCAAACTCTTTCTGCTATCTGAGTCAAAAAGCATAAGTCGTCATTGTTCAAGCCTCTCACTGGAACTCTTTATTAGAACGAATGTCTAACAATTAAGCGTTCATTAAAAATTCAAATCAAATCCTGACTTTCTGGTGAACTGATCTTTGACTATTTAAAGAAGGAGTAAATTCTATGAAAAAATTCATTCTGGCAGTCCTGTTGGCTGCAGCGTCTACCATGGTTGGTGCAGAAGTAGAACGAACAAACTGGCAAACGTTTAGGGATCCGTGGTTCGACAGGGTCATTGAAAACTACTTTGACAAAGTTTCTCAACAATATTGTCTGGTGGTTTTAGATAAGGTTTCTAGTGGATATAATTCGCTTATGCACTGCAAAAGTGTCCATGAACTCTCAGAGCAAGCACAGAGAAACATTCTCGGCGACGCCTATGTACCAAAATCTGGCGCTGGCGCGTGTGATGCCTCTTCGGATAGTTGTCCCAAAAACTGATTTTTAGTGATTAAGCCGGATACTCATTGAGTACCCAGCTTAATCAATTGCTTTACTACTCGCCCAACATTCAATCAACCCAGACCCGGGCATTCCTGAACATTCTCATCCAAGGTGAATCTTCACCCCAGGTATCCGGATACCAGCTGTTCTGAACCGCCCTGAATACCCTCTCCGGGTGAGGCATCATAATCGTCACCCTGCCATCAGCCGAAGTCAGGCCCGTGATCCCCTGAGCAGAACCGTTAGGGTTGTAGGGGTAACGCTCGGTAGCCCGTCCCTGATTATCCACGTATCTGAGGGCCAACTGACCACTGGCAGACAGTTTCCGGATTTGGTCAGCCTTTTTGAACTCGGCGTAGCCTTCACCGTGAGCCACCGCAATAGGCATTCTGGAACCTTCCATACCTCTGAAGAGAATGGACTTGTTCTGCTGGACTTCGACCATCACGGTTCTGGCTTCAAACTGCTCAGACTGATTACGGACAAAGTGTGGCCAGTGCTCTGCACCCGGAATCAATTCATGGAGATTGGACAGCATCTGACAACCATTGCAGACACCCAGGGCAAAACTGTCCGGACGATCAAAGAAAGCCGCAAACTGGTCACGGGCCATGCTGTTAAACAGCACTGATTTCGCCCAGCCTTCTCCCGCACCCAGAACGTCACCGTAGGAGAAACCGCCACAGGCTACCAATCCTTTGAATTCTGTCAGGTTACGGCGACCGGAAAGAATGTCACTCATGTGAACATCCACTGCCTGAAAGCCAGCCTTATCAAAAGCCGCTGCCATTTCCACATGACCGTTAACACCCTGCTCCCTCAGAATGGCTACCTGAGGTTTGCTGGCGCCAGTGGCAATAAATGGAGCAGCAACATCCCTATTGATGTCGAACGGCAAAGAGGCATGTAAACCTGTGTCGCCGTCATCCAGCAGGTTATCAAATTCCTGACGGGCACATTCAGGGTTATCTCTCAGAGCCTGCATGCGATAGCTGGTTTCAGCCCACCAGCGCTGGTATTTAACCCGGCTTTCGCTACTGACCAGCTGGCCATTGAAGACAAAGTTGATGCGCTGATCCGGTCTCAGAGAGGCAATGGTATGCACGCAGGAAGCCAGACCCAGCCCAGCCAGAATATCCTTAACTTTACCTTTGTCTGCACGACGAACCTGCAGAACGGCGCCCAACTCTTCGTTAAACAGGGCCGGGATAATGGCCGCTTCATCGCCCGCCAGCTTATTCAGATTCACCTCAATTCCGGTGTGACCGGCAAAGGACATCTCAACCAATGTGGTAAAGAGACCACCGTCTGAACGGTCGTGGTAAGCCAACAGCAGGTCTTCTTCCAGACATTGCTGGATGGCAGTAAAGAACCCTTTGAGGTCTTGCGCAGAAGAAACATCAGGCGCCACATCACCAATCTGGCCATAAACCTGTGCCAGAGCAGAACCACCCAGACGGTTTTGGTCACGACCCAGATCCACCAGCAACAGATCAGTCTCACCTTTATCGGTGCGCAGCTCTGGCGTAACGGTCTTGCGGATGTCTGTTACGGGAGCAAAAGCCGAAATCACCAGCGACAGAGGCGAGGTAACACTCTTTTCTACATCGCCATCTTTCCAGCTGGTGCGCATGGACATAGAGTCCTTGCCTACAGGAATAGCAATACCCAGTTCCGGGCAGAGTTCCATACCAACCGCTTTACAGGTTTCATAGAGTCTGGCGTCTTCACCCGGATGACCGGCAGCGGCCATCCAGTTTGCCGACAGCTTGATATCACCCAGCTTGCCAATACGGGTGCTGGCGATGTTGGTAATCGCTTCACCGA
Organism: Endozoicomonas sp. ALD068; assembly: GCF_049310145.1. Taxonomy (NCBI): domain Bacteria; kingdom Pseudomonadati; phylum Pseudomonadota; class Gammaproteobacteria; order Oceanospirillales; family Endozoicomonadaceae; genus Endozoicomonas; species Endozoicomonas sp. ALD068. The sequence continues at coordinate 284,695 of NZ_JBLYNU010000004.1, read as the reverse complement.
TCGCCATACGACCTGAGGCAGGCGCATTGACCAAAGCCAGAGGGGTTCTCTCCCCCATGGACATAGCTTCACCCGTGAAGGTATCAAAAGCAGTAGCGGTGACCGCACAGTCAGCAACAGGAACCTGCCATGGGCCAACCATCTGCTCACGGGCTACCAGACCGGTAATAGAGCGGTCGCCAATAGTAATCAGGAAGTTTTTGCTGGCGACGGTTGGCAGCTTGAGAACTCGCTCAGACGCTTCTTCCAGAGTCACACCGGAAAGGTCCAGTGCATCCTGTTGAATAGTTTCTGCCTGCACATCACGATGCATGCGGGGAGGTTTGCCCAACAGAACGTCCAGAGGCATATCCACTGGCTTGTTATCAAAGTGGCTGTCTTCCACCAACAGGTTTGGCTCTTCAGTGGCCTCACCCACAACGGCATAGAGACAACGCTCTCGTTGACAGATGGCTTCAAACAGCTCCATATTTTCTGGAGCTACCGCCATCACATAACGTTCCTGGGATTCATTACACCAGAGCGCCAGGGGGGACATGCCTGGCTCATCATTCAGAATATCCCTGAGCTGGAAGCGACCACCACGGCCACCATCGCTGACCAGTTCTGGCAGCGCATTGGACAGGCCACCCGCACCCACGTCGTGGATAAAGACGATGGGGTTTTCATCACCCAGCTGCCAGCATTGGTCAATCACTTCCTGGCAACGACGCTCCATCTCGGGGTTATCACGCTGAACGCTGGCAAAATCCAGATCTTCCTGACCTTCACCGGAAGTCATGGAAGAGGCTGCACCACCCCCCAGACCGATCTGCATGGCCGGACCACCCAGAACAATCAGCTTGGCGCCAACGGGAATATCAGCTTTCTCAACATGAGCGGCGCGGATATTACCCAGACCACCTGCCAGCATGATGGGCTTGTGGTACCCCCTCACTTCTTCGCCAGCAGAGCCTTTGGCTGTGGCTTCAAAGGTACGGAAGTAACCGCAAAGGTTTGGACGACCAAACTCGTTGTTAAAGCCTGCACCACCCAGAGGACCTTCCAGCATAATATCCAGGGCAGTCACGATCCGATCCGGCTTGCCGTAGTCTTTTTCCCAGGGCTGTTTGTAGCCGGGAATATTCAGATTGGATACCGAGAAACCGGTCAGCCCCGCCTTTGGCTTGGAGCCTCGACCGGTAGCCCCTTCATCACGGATCTCACCACCAGCACCGGTAGCAGCACCGGGCCAGGGCGAGATGGCGGTTGGATGGTTATGTGTTTCCACTTTCATCAGGATATGAATGTCTTCCTGATGATACTGGTACTCTTTCTTTTCAGGAGACGGGAAAAAACGCCCGGCTCTGGAGCCTTCAATAACAGAGGCATTGTCTTTATAGGCCGAGAGCACACCTTCACTGCTCATAGTGTGGGTGTTACGGATCATCTGGAACAAAGAATGATCTTGCCGCTCACCGTCAATGGTCCAGGTCGCGTTAAAAATCTTATGGCGGCAGTGCTCGGAGTTAGCCTGGGCAAACATCATCAGCTCAACATCAGTGGGGTTCCTGTCCAACCCCTCATAGCTGGTGACCAGATAATCGATTTCATCTTCTGCCAGAGCCAGTCCAAGGGACTGGTTGGCGGCAACCAGAGCCTCACGTCCGCCTTCAAGAATATCCACACGGGTCAGGGGCGCTGGCTCGGTTTCTGCAAAAAGAAGCTCTGTTTCTCTGGCATCAGCCAACACAGCCTCGGTCATGCGGTCATGAATCAAGCTGGATACCACTTCTTTCTGGTGTTCACTGAGGCCTTCTTCGGCATACACATAGTAAGCCAAACCGCGCTCAATACGGTGAACCTTGCTGAGACCACAATTTTCAGCAATGTTGGTGGCTTTGCTGGACCATGGGGAAATAGTGCCTGGACGGGGTACGACAAGAAACAAAGTGCCTGAGCACTCACCTTCCTGCATCCGGGGACCGTAGGTCAGCAGCTGTTTCAGAACTTTCAATTCCTGGTCGGACAATGCCTCGTCGACCCGGGCAAAGTGCTGGTATTCAGCAAAAACACCGGTAATTTCGGGGATCCTGTGTTGCAGGGTTTCAAGCAGCTTTTGGCTACGAAACGGCGAGAGAGCCGGAGCACCACGCAAAATGAGCATGTTAAAAACTGTCCTCAACTGGACTCAGGGAGATAATCAGGGGCGCTATGATAATCGAAACCCAGGTATGGAAACCAGTGATTGATCTATGGATCTTGGCAGGTTTTCCCTTCAATGGTTCCCATCTATCTGTGACACTCCCCGCCTTGTCAGGCGAGGCTTCTGACTTCACAGGCTACAACCAGCCTATAGCGACTGGACTTACACAGAAGCCTCCATCAGCAGTAACCGGGTGCCCCTCGGTTATTTATTGGTCTTTTGTTTGATTTGCCGCAGCCTTAACGGGTCACTCAGGTATGGGCTCGTCTGGTTCTTCAAGGGCGGTTGGGCAGTTGTCTCTGCCTTAATTTTTTGTTAACAGTGCTTGATTTTCGTCACCGTGAGTCTCTGCATAGAGACAGACCGATGGAAAATATAACCAACTACACACAAATGCTCAACCGGAACGCTCTGCGTTCCCATCTTATATCCCCGCCCGATTGAGGGTGTCGCAAAAGGTCAATTAAAACGCTTCAAGCTTCAAACCGTCATCTCCGCGAAGGCGGAGATCCACTGCTCGTGGTGGGTTCCCGCCTGCGCGGGAACGACGATCTTGATATATCCTGCTGACCATACCCTTTTGCGACACCCTCGATTGGGCGAGGGTTTACGACGATTTTGCTAAAAATGCAGCTTGAGTGTACTTTCAGAGATAAATGTAAACTGAGTATTTCTTCCGTCCGGGTTAACACACTGAAATTCAGTTTTTGGGACAATAGCCTTTAGAAACTCCACTTTCGCCAGCGCAGGATTTTGGTACGTACATGTTGCCAAGAATGTTTCTTTGAGCCCGCTCTGAAAACTTATGGATAGGTTTGCAATCCAAAATCGAATGTTTAGGGTCAACAACCAGCAGACAGTACTGTTCAGACACTGTGTCAAAATAACTTGTCATGGTTCTTGAGTCCCAATCACTCAATAGCTTTCGTTCAATTTCTCGTATTTCTGCAGCAGCCATGATAGGTGCTACAACCAGTGGGATCGCCAGAATAAGTTTTTTCATCAAAATGTACTCCTATTCACAAAGATAAGTTCACCCAAAAGTCAGGATTTGGGTTGCTCTTTCAATGAAAGGCTAATTCTAGGACAGTCCCTCTTAATAAAAAGTTTCATCTCAGCACAACCTCAAGCGCCTCTTCTCTGCTTTCTTGGCCTCACGTCGGGCTCTGAAAAAAGAGGAAATGATTTCGCTGCACTCCTCTTCAAGGACTCCGGGAGTCATTTCCACCCGATAGTTCACATAGGGCAGCTCTAAAGTCCGGTTCTGACTGACCAGAGCCCCTGCCTTGGGCTCCAGAGCACCAAAGATCACTCGTTTTACCCGACTATGGATAATTGCTCCGGCACACATGGTGCAAGGCTCAAGAGTCACGTAGAGTTCACAATCCACCAACCGGTAGTTGTTGAGAGTGGCAGCCGCTTCCTGCAGGGCGAGCACCTCGGCATGGGCCACCGGATTGCAGCCACTGATGGGCTGGTTATACCCTCGACCTATGATTTCGCCTCCCCTGACCACAACGGCCCCGACCGGAACTTCGTCTTTTTCCCGGGCTTTTTCTGCTTCCTTCAGGGCCTCGCGCATCCAGAGGCTATCGGTACTGTTTTGATCTGCCAAAAAAGAATCTCACTACTCAGGGAATAAAACTGCCATGAGCTGAATATTTAAAAAAAGTTGAAACAAGTATACAGACGTTCGTCACTTTGACCGATAAAAACTCTAATCGGGTCTTGGAGTTCCCCAGAGCAGGTAATCAGGAATTCTCCAACGCAAGACAAAAGAGCGATATATACTGAAAGTTACTTATCGTTATTTCAGTTTCTGACTAAGAACCATTGGAGGGTCTGTTCGAATGAGTTACAAGCAAAATGTAGAAGAGAATATACAGCATTTTGCAGAGAGCATCGGTCTGGGTGAGCTCAGCTTGAATGAACACGATGCCTGTGGTCTCTGTTTTGATGACACCCTGATCGTAAACATGGAATACCTGGAAGAAGACGAAGCTCTGGTATTCGTTTCTTCAGTAAAACCCATGGACGCTCACGACGACGCCAAAACCAGCCTGTATGAAAAGCTCCTGTCACTCAACCTTCAGCATCACAGTATGCAGGGTGCCTTCCACGCCCTGAACCATGACAAGTCTGAAATTCTGCTGATTCGCTCTATGCAGGCTTCATCGGACTACGGTAACTTTGAATCCACTCTGGAGAAGTTCGTCAACACGCTCGAGTGGGTGATCTCCGAAGTGAATAATACGGAAAGCGATGGGACTGCCCCACCTAAAGATAGTGGCCCAAAGCCCCCTCCCACCGCTCCTGGCGGACCCGGAGACATGGGCATGATGGTCTGACTCTTGATCAACACATCAAAAAAGAGGGCTTATTCAGCCCTCTTTTGCTTTCTAGCTGATCAAACCCTATAGGGCGACAAAAGCAACGACTGGCAGAGGAGACAGGGATCGTGGCCGAAGCACTTAACTACCTCACTTCAGCGCTTCAAAATGCGGTTGAAAGCAGTCGGCTATTAGATATTCGTGGCCGTGTTACCGAAGTACAGGGCATGATCATCAAGGCGGCGGTTCCCGGTGTCAAGATTGGCGAGTTGTGTGAGCTGGTGACTCCAAACGATGACAAAACCAGCTATGCCGAGGTGGTAGGCTTTCAGGGTCACGAAACAGTACTCTCCCCCATGGGTGAAATCATGGGTATCTCCTCCACGACAGAAGTAATTCCTACAGGTAAGGTTCACCATGTGGGCGTTGGCTCTCATCTTCTGGGTCACGTGCTTGATGGTATGGGAAACCCTCTGAATCCGGCAGCCTTCGAAGGCGTGGAACCTGAAACCTGGTATCCGGTTTATGCCGACAGCCCTGACCCGATGACCCGCCAGATCATTGATAAACCCTTACCTCTGGGCTTGAGAGTTCTGGATGGTGTCCTGACCTGCGGAGAAGGACAGCGTATGGGTATCTTCGCAGCCGCTGGTGGCGGTAAGAGTACGCTGCTCTCAATGCTGGTGAAAGGCGCTGAGGTTGATGTCACCGTGCTTGCGCTGATCGGTGAAAGGGGACGGGAACTCAGGGAGTTTATTGAGCATGATCTCGGCTCGGAGGGCGTCAAGAAGTCCGTTATCATCGTTGCCACTTCGGATAAATCTTCCATGGAAAGAGCCAAGGCTGCCTATACCGCCACAGCTGTCGCAGAGTATTTCAGAGACAAAGGCAAAAAAGTTCTGCTGCTGATGGATTCCGTCACCCGTTTTGCCCGTGCCCAGCGTGAAATAGGACTGGCAGCCGGTGAGCCACCTACCCGTCGGGGTTTTCCACCTTCGGTCTTTGCCACGCTTCCCAAGTTAATGGAACGTGCCGGTATGTCAGATACAGGCTCAATCACGGCGCTCTATACAGTACTGGTAGAAGGCGATGACATGACTGAACCGGTAGCGGATGAAACCCGATCCATTTTGGACGGTCATATTATCCTTTCCAGAAAACTGGCTGCCGCTAACCATTACCCTGCTATTGATGTTCTATCCAGCGCCAGCCGTGTCATGAATGCCATCACCCCGGAAGAGCACAAAGCCGCTGCGGGCAAACTCAGGGAACTTCTGGCCAAGTTTGATGAGATTGAACTGCTGGTTAAGGTCGGTGAGTACAAACCGGGTTCAGATCCGGTGGCTGATGAAGCCTTGCGAAAAATAGACGCCATACGAACCTTTCTGAAGCAGCGCACCGACGAATTCAATGACTATGACACGACCATCCAGCAGCTGCGTCACGTCGTTGGAGTCTGATCTGAATGCTGCACGAACTTCTCAAGGTTAAGCAGATTCGTGAAAAGTCTGCTCAGGACCAGGTGCGTAAGTGTGAATACCGTTTGGAACAGGCTCAGCTGGAAGTCAAAAACAAAGAGCAGGAACTGGAAGAGTACATTGACTGGCGCTGTAAAGAAGAACAAAGGCTCTACGATAACATTATCAATACCGAGGTAAAGCAGAACGAACTGGATCAGCTGAAAGCCAATGTAGCCAGGATGCGTGAAAAGGATGTACTGCTGGAACAGGCCATCAACGAAGCCAGACAGGATGTCGAGAAGGCCAAAGAGCAGCTTGAACAGGCCCGTGAAGATCATATGAAAGCCATGCAGGCTGTGGAAAAGTTTGAAGAGTTTACCAAAGTTCAGGACCAGGAAGCCGCAAAAGAAGCCGCTCGCCTCGAAGACCTGGAAATGGAAGAATTTACTGTTCGCCCGAAATCCTAGGGTCTACAGATCGCAAGGAGGCCAATTATGCAGCCCACCAACGCTAATCAGAATGTTCAGCAGAATAACAACAACCAGCCTACCCAGAATCAGAGCCAGAAGGTGTCTGAGGATCAGGCTTCTGACTTTTCCAAAAAGATGAAAAAGAAGGAAGACCCGAAAAGCGCCAAAGGGGAATCCAAAGACGGTCAAAGTCTTGAAAGCCTGATGGCAGAACGCAGAAAAAGTGCCAAGGAAGCCCTGGAAGGCAAGTTTAAAGATCAGGGTAGTGGTCGTGAAGGTCAGAAAGGTCAGGAAGAAGGTGCCATGAAGTCTATGCTTGACGGCAGTGACCATGTGATCGGTCAGGTCAGGGAAACTCAGCAGGCCTCAGAAACTCAATTGAAAAGCATCCAGGCGGTCACTGGCCCCAAAGAGATCAATGAAGTCATCAACAAGCTGGTTGATAAAATCATGGTGTCTTCAAAAGACGCTATCCAGGGTGCCGAAGTTCGAATTACTCTGAAAGACAATATTCTGCCGGGCACGGAAATCCGCATTCAGAGAGTATCTGGTGAACTGCAGGTCACCATGAATACCTCCTCAGCAGATTCCCACAACTTTCTGGTAGCCAACGAAGCCAGCTTGATGAAGAATCTGGAAAAGCTGGGCGAAAAAGTTCAGGTCAACATCAACCTGTCTGGTGATGGCAACGAACAGAATGACGGTCGTTCCCAACAGGAGTACGTGGGTGAAGAAGATCAGGAAGACAATGATTCCTAGTCGGACTTAAGACTGTCCTACTGCGGTTAATTCCGACAGGGACTCCCAAAAGAGCGGATAAACACGAATGGAAGCGATACCACTGAAGTTTGAAACAATATCAGCCACCGAGCTTCAGTTGGGGCAACTCCTGTGTCATCGCAAAGCCCGCTACCAGATTCAACTGAACGCTATCGAATTCACTGTCTCCCTTGCCGGTCTTGGTCACCAGACATCCAGTTGGCAGGCTGATCTGGAACTGGCGGGTTACACCGGCAAACTCTACCTGGGCCGACAGGTTCTGGATTTTCTTCTACCCAAAAAACTCGACCATCAAATCATTAAAAAACTGCCCGAAAGCCTTCGTGACGCTGCTATTGCCAGTAGCCTGACCCCCCTGTTTAATTTCCTGGGTCAGATGTTAGGTCAGTCTGTCACGCTCAGTCATCTCAAACCTGCAGAGCCGACAGACGCTCCTCTCATTGCAGTGGATCTTGAAGCCGAAAACATCCGCTCAACTATACAGATTGAGTATTCCGAGGTAATAGAGAACCTCTTGAAGTCAATTCCGCCTCATCAATCCACCTCGCTGCCCGATATACCTTTATGGGTAACCCTGCAAAAAGGCAGCACCTTACTGAATCGCAGTGAACTCAATGACCTGGAAGAAGGTGACATTGTTTTTCTGGAAAAACACGTCAGTGACTCAGAGGTGATTGTAGGAATCAAACAGAATGTTGCTTTTTTGGGCACTCTCGAGGATACCCGGGTCACTATTTCACAGAGGCTTCAGGCTATGGAAGAACATTATGACCAGGGGTACACAGGGTATGAAGAGCCTATGCCGGAAGGTGAAGCTCCTCAAGCACCTGCAGGCCCTGTTGATCTTCACGACCTGCCAGTGACACTGATGTTCGAAGTGGGTGAGCAACAACTGACATTCGCAGAACTGCAAAGCCTGTCGCCAGGCTATGTTTTCCAGCTCAGTAACCCCATAGAAGCACCGGTCAGGATCAGAGCCAATGGCCAACTCATTGGTAGATGTCAGCTGGTAGAAATTGAAGGCCGACTCGGAGCCCGGATCACAGAGCTGACGGGTAAGACTGAATCCTAAGCAGTACATCGATTAAAGCAGGTTCCCGCCATGGAAAGCGGCATTCTGAATTTAACCAGCCCATTTTATTTGATGGTGCCACTGGCACTGATGGCGCTGATTCCATTCATGGCAGTCATGGGCACTTCTTTTTTGAAGCTGGTGGTGGTTTTTTCCATTCTCAGAAACGCCACCGGTCTCCAGCAGATTCCACCTAACATTGCCATGAACGCCCTGGCCATTATCCTGACACTCTATATCATGGCACCTATAGGCTATGAGTCTTATGAGTTGCTGGAACCTGAAAAAATTAATTTTGAGGATCTTTCCTGGATCGAGTCTGTCAGGCTCGCCAGCGCCCCTTACAAGCAATTTCTCAAAGACAACACCAACGAAAATGAGCGTAACTTCTTTCTGAAATCGGCACGCCTTCTGTGGCCAAAAAAATACCAGCAGGAACTCTCGGGCGATGACTTGATTGTGCTGCTGCCCTCTTTTTGTATCACGGAATTGACCAAGGCATTCCAGATTGGCTTTTTGCTCTATTTGCCCTTCATCGTCATTGATCTGATCGTCTCAAACATCCTGCTGGCCATGGGTATGATGATGGTTTCGCCCATGACCATCAGCTTGCCTTTCAAATTGCTCCTGTTTGTCTTGCTGGACGGCTGGACCCGTTTAATTCAGGGGCTGGTATTAAGTTATGGCTAGGAAAAGAACATGGTAGATTCGGACATCATCCAGCTCACAGCCCAGGCGCTGATGCTGACTCTGATTTTATCCATGCCGCCTATCATTGCCGCGGCTGGCGTAGGTCTGCTGATCAGTTTGATTCAGGCCCTGACTCAGATCCAGGAACAAACCCTGCCCTTCGCCTTCAAGCTGATTGCCGTCATCATCAGTATCTTTGCTACTGCCCGATGGCTGGGCATTGAGATTTATCATTACTCTCTGGCCATCATGAACAAAATCCCAGACCTCTAACCGGATAATCCGTCATGGTCATCCCAATAGATGAGCTAAAAGAGTGGTTTTATGTATTTACCATGGGCACGCCCAGAATTGTTGCCCTGTTCACTCTGATTCCTTTCCTGCACAAGCGCATGCTGGGGGGTGCCATGATGAGAAATGGCATATGCGCCTGCATGATCCTGTTTCTCCATCCTATGCTGGCAGAACACAAACCCGATGACACCATCACCATTTATGCCACTGCCGGAATTGTCCTGAAAGAAGCGTTTATCGGAGCCATTATCGGATTTTGTATCACCATCCCGTTCTGGGCACTGGAATCAGCAGGTTTCTTCATTGATAACCAGCGGGGTGCTTCCATGGCCAGCGCCCTGAACCCTCTGTCCGGTGCCGAAACTTCACCCATGGGTGTTTTGTTCTCCCAGGCCTTTACCGCTATTTTCATGACCAGCGGCTTATTCCTGCTGTTGTTGCAAAGTCTTTTCATCAGCTATGAGGTATGGCCTGTATTCAGTTTCTATCCCAGGTTGAACCCTGAAGCCTCCACTTTTTTCCTGAATCAGTTCAACCTGATTATTGGCCTGGCCATGTGGCTTTCTGCTCCTGTCGTTATCGCGATGTTTATCACAGAATTTGGTATCGCCTTGATCAGCCGCTCAGCCCCTCAGCTTAACGTATTTATTCTCGCCATGCCGATCAAATCCGGTGTCGCGGCAGCCATCCTGGTGATTTACGTCAGCACGATTCTGAAACTGGCCAAAAAACATGACGAAGGCATTCCCATGGTCTTTAAAACCCTGGGAGAGCTCTGGAAATGAGTGCTGAAAAGACAGAGAAACCCACTCCGAAAAAGCTGCGTGACGCCCGCAAAAAAGGTCAGGTAGCCAAGAGCAAGGAAGTCTCCAGCACCTTTGGCATTATCGCTGTGTTCTGCACCCTCTGGTTTATGAGCGACACCTACCTCACGACCATTCAGGAAATGGTGATCCTCCCGGCAACGGTTTATAACGAAAACTTTCAGGACGCTTTCAAGATTGTCACACAGGGCATTCTTGAAAAATCCATTGAGCTTCTGCTACCTCTGGTCATGGTATCCATGCTGTCTGCCATCATAGGCAACATCATGCAGTTTGGCTTTCTGCTGGCCGGTGAATCGGTAAAACCCGACCTCAAAAAGATCAGCCCCATTGCCGGATTCAAGCGCATTTTTGCCATCAAAAACCTGGTGGAATTCTTCAAGTCTGTTATCAAGATTGTGTTTCTTTCCATCGTTGTTTATTTCGTTATCAGAAACAGCCTCGCTGATATGTTCAACCTCCCCTACTGTGGTAGTGACTGTATTCTTCCTGTTGTCGGGGTCCTGATGAAAAAACTGATGATCTATGCCATTGCGGCTTTCATAGTGATTTCTGTGCTGGACTATCTTTTCGAGAAGCAGCAGTTTACTAAAGAAAATAAAATGTCCAAGGATGAAGTCAAGCGCGAACATAAAGAGATGGAAGGTAGCCCTGAAATCAAAGGTAAACGAAAAGAAATCCACCAAGAGATTCTCAACGAAGCAGAAAACACCAAGAAGTCAGACGTGGTGATCAAAAACCCGACTCACCTGGCGATCGGCCTGCACTACAAACAGGATGTGACGCCACTGCCCGTGGTAACGGTTAAAGGTCGCGGTGGACGTGCACGCTTTATTGTGAAAATTGCCGATAAGGAAGGCATCCCCGTTATGGAGAATGTCCCCCTGGCTCACGCCCTGTTTGATACAGACATTGCCAGTTACATCCCCAGCGATTTGATTGAACCGGTGGCAGAAGTCTTCCGATGGGTAGAAGATCTCAAGGAAAAACAGGGCATCTCAGACGAGTCTTGAGATTGAGCCTGTCAAACGTCCAGTCAACTCTCCAAAGTATTTCTGGGCCCCGCTGGTCGCCAGGCCGGTGAGATAACATTGGGCATTTCCGAGCGATTCAGCAAGAGGGCCTTGCACAGAGCGAACTCTCCATAACGATGGTTGACCTCATCAATAGTCGCCAGCAGTTTTTCTTTTTTGGCATCTTCTTCCGTAAACAGCTCTCTCTGCCTATGTTTGGGTTGAGGGTCCAGGGCTCCAACGTGTACCTGATGCACGCCCTGACTTCTCTCGCCTTGATCCCAATAGACATCCAGAAAAAAGTCCGCCAGTGCCATGATCTGATCGCCATCGGATGTCGGGGTTGTCGTCCTCAGCTTTTTGCTGACCCAGCCTCCGGGCGTATTCATACCAATAGCAAACAAACGGGCTTCAAAGTCATAACGTCTGAGGCGGGCAGCCACCTTTTCACACATATGCAACAGATAGGTTCTCAGGATGGTTTTATCCCGGGTATTCGGCGGAATCACCTTGCCATGCCCGATGCTCTTGGGCACGCCCACTTCTTTATGCAGTGGCTCCGGGTCCATGCCCTGGGCCATCAGCCAGATACGTTTACCCAGATTGCCAAAACGGTTGCCCAGCACGCTGATGGGCACTTTCTGCATATCACCACAGCGATGCACCCCGTATTGAGCCAGGTAACGTCCAATGCCTGACCCTACGCCACACAGGTCAGTAACCAGCACATTCGACAGGGTTTCACGAGCCTGATAGGGGTGGACAATGGTCAGTCCGTCCGGCTTCTGCTGCTTGGCTGCCCACTTGGCGGTGCTCTTGTCACCACTGATCCCCACTGAACAGAGCAGGCCGGAAGCCTCAAAAACGCACGCCTTGATCCTTCGACCTATCTCGGCCACCGGGCAATCATAAAGCGACTGACAGCCGGTCAGATCGAGAAAAGCCTCGTCCACCGAGAAGACTTCTATTTCCGGGGTGATGCTTTCCAGAGCTGCCATAATGCTGGAAGAAATCTGGGCATAACGATAAGGCCGGGAAGGTGCCTGGATCAGGTCAGGTGCCAACCCTCTGGCCTCGCGCAACCTCATCCCGGTTTTGATGCCCCGGGCACGGGCCTCATAGGAGGCGGTAATGATGCAAGTCCCTGTTCGGCCATTGGTGACACACACCGGCTTTTGCTGCCATTGAGGCCGATCCAGCTGCTCAATGGAGGCAAAAAAGGCATTCATATCCACCAGCGCAATCATTCTGGGCCAGGGCTTGTCTTTTACAGAAATACTGTTCATGCATACAGTATTATTCACCTGAAGCTTCCAGACAAGCCCCTCGTTGATTGATTTTTTTTATTGCCCCGGAAACAGGGGAGTAAACGTGTGAATTGAGGCGTATGAGTGCAGTTTTACAAGGTCTTCCGGTTTCGTCAGCACTGCTGACAGAGATGTTATGCAAGCCTTTGTCTGAATCTCGTACGATCAGCTCTACATTGGTTCACACGGGGAAGTAGCCATGTTCAAACACGCAAGGATCGTCTTTCAAATCGTACTGACACTGTTCAGCTTTTTCGGCTTCAACGAAGCCGTTCTGGCGGCCAGATACCGCACCACGGTCTACGTAAGCAATTTCGACGCCCGGATGGCCGTTGCTCACACCGGCATCGAAACGCCTGCCTTTGCAGGTTATGCATCTTCAGGCAAAGATGCTCATCTGGCCGAAGACCCCGGCAATATCGCATTCAACGAATCGCCACTAAAACTGTTGGAAAGCGCATTAAAAGACATGTTGGAACACTCGAAGCTGGCGCCCAACAGCAGCACGGATCTCGTTATTGGTATCGCTGGCTACGATTTCTATCGCCAAAAGCCAGCACCTGAACCAGGCCAGCTCTCAAAATATCGATCTCTGATGACTAAAAACTGCCCGGTTAGTCAAAATCGGGAGGCTTACTTCACCTGTATGGCAAAGGCTCTGTTCAGGGAACACGGGATGATGGTGGAAAACGTAAAGTTGGTGGGCGACCATACCCTGATGGCCGCCAGTGCCAAAAGCTGGTTGCACAGAAACCATAAAGCCAGCAGACATTTCGACCTGATTCAGGCCACCACAATAGCGGTGCCTTACCAGGTCAAAAACGGCCAGATCACCCCCTGGTCTGCCAGATTGCCGAAATGGCTGAGTATGGCGGGGGGTTACTGGAATATTGGCCAGGCCAGCCAGAACGCCTGGTTCAGCCCTGCACCCTGCAAAAACAAAAGTTATCTTCCCTATATGGCGTCACAGCCAATCCATCAGGCCCTGTTCGCCAGCGACTATGTGCAGGAATATGGTAAATACAAAGGTGATCCCTATGCCATGATGAAGCGCTGGGGTCGCACAGGTATCAATACTCTGGGTTACCAGGTCAGCCAGATCTACAACGACGGCAACCGTCAGGATTATCTCAGCGGTCAGCATGCAGTGAGCCGCAGCAACTATGACAAGGCCCGAACTCAACTGAAAGACCTTTTCCATGAGGTTATTGAGCAACTGGCCACTATTATCAACATCAAACAGAGCGAATATTATCCGGGGCAGAGTCCGGAACACCCTATTGTCATCCTGGGAGAGTTCTCTGCCGACGTTCTGGAAAAGGCAGAAAACAGAGACCTGCTACTGAAGAGCCTGCCGGAAGAAGCCCGCTGTCGGGTGGATATTGTTCCCGGAGACACCTTCTTCCATAACCTTTCAGGCGGTGGGCTGCAAATACTGGAGAAAGATCGTTAGGTCTGCTAACCAGACGGTCATTAAGCAGCTTTTGAAAAAAGGAATACATCTTCCTCCAGCTTTCTATCAATACTTCGGATAATGTCCGAGACCGGTATGGTCATGAGAGAAAACAGCGAAAATAGAGAGACAAGACTTCTCCGGAGTCGGAGAGAAGTTGTCCAAAAACATCATTGCAATATCATCCCCTGAAGAACCGTTGTTAATAATGTGACTAGCGAAAGGGCTGTGAATGTCGAAGAGCTATGTACTTCTGTGCCGTTTTCTATGCTGACTTTTATCCGGGTTTTCGTAACAGCTTCTGTTGTCGGTGCTCTTAAACCATCGACCCGATAAATCATGATCTTTCCATCATCCCCCCCGGTGACCAGCCATTTGCCATCGCGGCTGTAAACAACCGTCGGTGACCTGCCGGAGGGCAGGGTGTGCAGATGGGAGAACGGAATGATTCCCTCAAAAACACTGACCTTGCCATTGCCCTGCCCAACTACCAGCCGGGTACCACTTGGGTTATAGGCAAGGCTCGATACCTGGCCTGATACGGATAGAGTGTGCAGGGTGTTGTTCGGGTTCATCCCGTTATAAAACCTGACCTGTCCTACCATATCCCCGGATGTCAGCAGGGTGCCGTTGGGATTGTAGGCAACAGCCAACATCTGGCAGCACGAATCAAACAGGGTTTTCAGAAGATTGTACGGACTGGTCCCGCGATAAGTTCTTACAATTCGGTGACGTTGAGCTGCTGCCAGCTGGCTGTTGATGGGGTTGAAGTCAAGATCTACTACACTACTAAGCCGTGATGCTTGGGACAGGGTTTTCACGTAGGTGAACTGATTGGTTTCGTTCTTAAGATAAAGCATGATCTTTGTGTTATATCCCCCGGCTGCCAGCAGGGTGCCGTTCGGGTTAATGGCAACGGTTCGTAAATCTCTTAGCGCTTCGGACAGGGTGTCCTGGTAGCTGAACGGGCTTATCCCTCCATAAATCTTGACCTTGCCATCCTTCCCCCCGGCTATCAGCTGAGTGCCGTCGGGGCTGAAAGTAACGCTTTCTATCCAGTTTGTTGCGTGATGGGTACGCACGAGTCTCGGGTATCCTGAGGCACTCACATTAAAGATTTGCAGGGCTCCTGAAAGCCGACACTTTCTCGTATCGCCATCGTTATCCCCAGAACCTATTCCCACAGCTATGAGCGTACTGTTTTTATTCCATGAAATACTCAATGCCCTGTGAGGGGGACAATGTGTTGGCGCAGGAGCAGTGGGTATTTCCGGTAGCTGGTTCGGATCTACTTCAAATTCATAGAATAATTGAGGTGGTATTTCTGTTGGCTGAATTGAGCCTGACGTTTGAGCCTGTGCCTGTAGACAGCTTACTGCCGGTAAGATAATCAGGCTTGCAACAGCCAGGTTCTTCACAATGTTCATCCACCTTCCACCTTGTATCTGAGCATTAACATCCTAGCTTGTTGTTCACCCGGTGTTGGAAAAAGAGTATCCGAACTTGAGCTTCTTGATCATAAAAAGATTGAGCGTTGAATTAATGCAGACATTCGTACTCAATCAGAAGCCCATACCTGCTTTGGCTGCACATACTGGAGAAAGATCGTTAGTTCTGCTGACCAGAAGGTCATTAAGCAGCTTTTGAAAAAAGGGTAAGCTGAATATCAATAACAGCATTCAAGGATAGAAAGGAGTTGCCTATGTACTCATGTATGATCACCAAATCACCGGACACTGAAACAGGCAGTACACTGCAATTTGCTCTCAATGCATTTTCAGAGGGCAAAAAGCAAGCCAAAAACTGGCTGTGTGATGGTGCTTCGAGGGCAGTATCCATATTTTATTCCGGAGCCAGTGCAGTCGGGTCCATGGCGAAAGACTCCATAACCAATATGCTTGACCTCTATGAGAACGGCATGTTCTTTGAGTGGGATTTGGATGAAACGGATATTGGCGACAGGCAGGTATCCGTTGCTGACACCACTTCCTATATCAAAGAGCCGTCCAGCAAAGAACAGCCCTTAAAAGAGCGATCCACGAAAGCGCCATCTCGAATTCCTCGTCCAGTGGGCCAGTTAAAGAAAAATCCAGACCATGCCTTCATGACGGCTCTTGCCAAGCCTCACACCATCCCTCTCGATACTCCGGGAGCAGAGGTCGCTGACCGTTATCAAAAGAACATCCGCACGGTGGTTTTCGGTGACAAAAATGAACGCAAGCCCAAGGCACAACAGAAAGCCCTCTCTGCAGATTTTCTGGCCAGACAAAACGCACTGGTCGAAGCCAGAAAAAAATATGAGGATAACCTGAAAGCCCCTGTAGCCCGGGATAAAAGCGGCAAGGTTAACCCTGAAACAATCAAACGGCTGGCACAACCCAAACACACCCGGACAAAGGGTGAGAAAAAAGCCATTCGTGACTTTACTCAACAAGAGTTTGCCAACCACGCTTTTCCAAAACTGTATCTGAGACAGGACTTTGAAAAGAACCGCCCGCTGGAAGGCCAGAACGGACAGAAAACCAGGGTTAGAACCACCACCGCGAAATAATTGAGAACACTCCTTTTTGCCAGGACTTGCTCCTGGCTTTTTTTTGCAAATAAACGATACTGGAAGCCTGAATTCGACTGCTATTGGACATTTGACCACTATTTGACGGATACCGAGAATCAACTATTTTTCCTAGGAGCCTGACCGAGAATAGCGCCTGTAGCGAGGACGGCAGAAAATTGAGGATGAAAATTCGGTTTTGTGAGGAGAATAGCGAGCTATTTGACGAACAAAAGCGGATTTACAGACCAATTTGCTGCCGCCGCAGTAGGGCAGTCTATTCTCGGTCAGGCTCCTAGAGCGCTAACTTCTACCTGGAGTACTCCAATGAAGACGCCAAACACCTGCGTTGCTACCTACAAAACCCATAATGCGGCCGATGATGCGGTTAAAAGCTTGCAAAAAGCTGGCTTTGAGATGAAGAAAATTTCAGTAGTTGGTAATGACTACCATACCGAAGAGCACGTAGTAGGTTACTACAACACCGGGGACCGGATGAAAGCCTGGGGCAAGATCGGTGCCTTCTGGGGTGGTCTGTGGGGTATTTTGTTTGGTGCTGCGTTTTTTGTGATTCCTGGCATTGGTCCCATGGTGATCGCAGGACCGCTGGTATCAGCTATTGCCGGCGGGCTTGAAGGTGCGGTTATTGTCGGCGGGCTGTCAGCTCTCGGGGCTGGTCTGGCCAGTATGGGGATTCCTAAAAACAGCATTGTCCGCTACGAGAAATCTCTGTCTGCCGGCAACTTTCTGCTGCTGTATAACGGCACAGAGGAAGAGGTTGCAACAGCTGCCGCGTTACTGTTGGAAAAGACTGACCATGACGGTGTCGAAACCCATAATGAAGCCGACGTCGGATAATACCAGTTTCTCCCTCTGAAATAGCTTGCTTGACATCATAAGAAGAACTGACCAGCAGCTATGCAAAACCGGCACGCATTTTTTCGGTTTGTTGTTGATCTGCTCCAAATCGGTGCTATACCTAAAGCGCCAAATATTTTTCATGATCCAACTACAGACTGTCAGCGACGACAGGCCAGTGGAAAACCATGCGCCTGAAACACTGCCACAACACCAGAGACTTCCGGGAACTCGCCCGAAGACGGTTGCCCTCCCCCATTTTTCATTACATTGACGGCGCTGCGGATGATGAGACCACACGGCGAAGAAATACCGAGGCCTATTCCAACTGTGACCTGGTACCCAATGTTTTGAGAGGTGCAGAGCATGTTGATCTCTCTACCCGGGTTATGGGGCTGGATCTGGACATCCCTCTCTTCTTATCGCCCACCGCACTGCAGTGCCTCTTTCATCATGAAGGTGAGATGGCTGTAGGAAAAGCAGCAGAACAGTTTGGCACGCTTTTTGGCCTTTCTTCTCTGGGCACCACCAGCATCGAAGAGATTGCCTCAACCATTAAAACCCCGAAGCTGTTCCAGCTTTACGTACATAAGGATAAGGGGCTGACCCGCAACATGATAGACCGATGCAAGGCAGCCAACTTCGATGCCATGGCATTAACGGTGGATACAGCCGTGGGAGGCAACAGGGAAAGGGATCTTGTCACCGGTTTTACCATCCCCCCCAAACTGACATTGAAGAGTCTGCTGAGTTTTACCTGTCATCCGGCCTGGGGTCTGAATTACTTGTCCCATGGTGGCTTTGAGCTGCCTCAGCTTCAGGACTATGTTGGCGAAGGCACCAGCATTACCCTTTCGATCGGTAGCTACATCAATACCATGCTGGATCAAAGTATGGACTGGCAGGCAGCTGAAGAGATTGTCCGCTACTGGGAAAAGCCATTGGTATTGAAAGGCATCATGTCGGTCGAAGATGCACGCAGAGCCGTAGATATTGGCGCTGCAGCCATCATGATTTCCAACCATGGTGGCCGACAGCTGGATGGCTCACGCTCTCCCTTTGACCAGCTGGCAGAAATCGTAGATGCCGTTGGAGATCGAATTGATGTGATATGCGACGGCGGAATACAGAGGGGTACACACGTTCTTAAAGCTCTGTCAATGGGCGCCAGAGCCTGCTCAGGTGGCCGCCTGTATCTTTATGCTTTGGCAGCAGCGGGAAGAGCTGGCGTTGAAAAGGCTCTGGGTAATCTGTGCAGCGAAATGGAGCGGGATATGAAACTGATGGGTTGTAAAAGCATTTCAGAGTTGAACCGGAGTAATCTCCGGTTCCGACCAGAATTCGCCTATCATTCCCGGTGACTTGAGTGAGTGTCTTAACGATTTAACGATCTTTTATAGAGTTAGAATATCAATGTTGCTTTTCTTTATTAAGCATTTTGGCCAACCCTGTGCGCATTGATATTTTTTTTCCCGGAATGGTTCTAAGCATAATGGATAACTGTTCGGCATCAAATTTGTGAGTGTAGCTTCTTCCCGTAGACACAGTATAAACATTCTCTTTACTGGTACCCGTCATTATAAATACAGCCCTGAAGCCCATAGTGGGAAATGCTTCATTTTTTTTAATGACTCTGGACAGACTTACAAAATCAGAAGCTGTTTCCTCTAACATTTTTCTTTCGGCAAAGTCTACCCCATGAAGGGTTAACGCGTAATTTGAATCCTGATAGCCTGCCAAGCCCACTTTGGAATGTTTAAGAATCCATTCGAATGAAAGCATTTTTTTGTAATCATCAAACATTGAGCCTTCATCATTGCTTTGAGTTGTACTTTCGGCATTAAGTATTAAGTGTTGAGCATTAGGAGGTTGGCAAATATCGTTCGACGTAAGGCATTCCAGAGTTGCAGCTTTGTGGCTGAAAGAATAAACATAGACAGACTCAATATCAGCAGCTTTTATTAGTTCCTGACGAACAGTATACTCATCGCTGAACAATTCAATCATATGGTCTTTTATTGCGCCAAAGATTTGATTGAACTTCTCCAGTTCATCATCAGAAAGAGCATCCGTGTTTATACTCCCCCTGCTTAATGAGAATAATCTGGATTCATAGTCTTCGGGCAGAGTTTTCCCATCTAACTCCATCAGCTCGTTGATTATCGTCTTTTCCAAGCCGGAAGTTCGAAGCTGCGTTTCTATGCCTGTTCCTCTATTGACTGGTTGAGGCAATTCCAAACCTGTTTCAAAAGATTGAGGCGCTTCCAATCCTCTTTCAACAGATTGTTGCACTTCCAACCCTGTTTCAGTCGTTTCAGTCCGGGTATCTGGAACATCTTCTGAAAAAAAACCAAAAAGATATGCCAGTCCTGCTAATGCAACCGTTTTTAATAACATCTGCTTAACCTTCTTTTTTGAACGCCTACTTAAAGCGAGTATTTCATTAATTGATAGCTCTGGGAGCCTGACCGATTAGAATCCGGTTACTAATTCCCACTGGGAAAGACCTTCTTCCCACTGGTTTGAGATAAAAACTTTCACCGAAATTTTTGATCCCAAAACTGAAATTAAGCTCACTGAACTCTCTGGTTATTATTGCTTTTTGGGTAAATGGCTTTGATTCCGCACAGGAATATAAGTACTCAACCATACAAAATCATATTTTCTGACTTATTGTTCAGGGACTCGCGGCAACTGCTCCTGCGTTGCTCTAGCTCCTGCATCCATGCAGTCGTGATGCGTTGTAACTCTGGTCACATAGCTTGCTATGTTCCCGTCGTTGCGCCTTGCAGAGCACCTGCCCAATAAGCCAGAAATATTCGATTCCGTATGGCTGAGTAATTATGAAGTGTGGTGATACTGACAAAAGATAAACCCCGATAATATTGAAGCGTCACACGCTATTGGCAATTGACGCTTTGGAGTGTAGCCGACTCTTTGTAAAAGGCAATATTATGGCCAATCGGTCAGCATCACACCCATGCTGTTTCGGTTCAGACTGAAATTGTAATCAATCAGGCTTTCATCATAGCCATTAGAGTATTGGACATAGACGCGGAAACGGTCATTAAGAGGGAAGGACCAGCCCAGTGGTAACTGGGCTTTTGTTATCAGAAAAATTAAGGTTACTTCTAAGCATCGTGAAAAATTTTGTGTTCATAGAGTTTATAGCCAGAATGAAGCTCACCATGTCCTATAAACTTTTCAATATCAAGGTTAATTTTTTTTATTAAGCCTTTTTCCGATTCCTGTAAACTTTGATATTTGTTTTCCCGGAATGGTTTTGAGTAACTCTGATAACTGTTCGGCATTGTGAGCGCCAGTGTACCTTCTGTCAGTACTTAGAATATAAAGGTTCTTTTTATCAGTATCAGTCATTACAAATAAAGCCCTATATCCCAAAGCGGGCAACCCTTTATCTTCATCGGTGATACTGGCGAGCGATATAAGATCAGAAATTCTTTCTTGTATTAACTGTTTTTTGGTAATGTTTACCTCATCAATGAGGTTCATGTAAGACGTACTATAGTAGTTGTATAAAAAACCTTCGTCTATGGTTTTTTTCATAATAAAATCGAATGCAAACATGTTTATATAATCATCCAGAACTGAGTTTTTATTACCCAATTGAGTTATATCTTTTAATCTATGCTCTGTGTATTTGGCACTATCAGGCTGGCAAATATCGTTCCATGTGAGACATTCCAGAGTGGTAGCACTGTGGCTAATAGAGTAAATATAGACAGCCTCAATATCAGCAGATTTTATTAGTTCCAGATCAATTTCATCGCTGCGTCGGTACAGCCCAATGACATGGTTCTTGATTGTGCTAAAAACTTCATTTAATTCACCTAACTCAGCATCAGAGAGACTGGCAGTATCCAGATCGCCCTTACTTAAAGTGAACAATCTGGTCTCATAGTCTTCAGGCAAAGTTCTCCCGCCTAAATTTTTCAGTCCTTTGATGATTGTTTTTTCCAAGTTGGAATTTCGATAGAGTGACTGTATGCCTGTACCATTATTTACAGGTTGATAAACTTGCTCTTCTGTTTCAGTCTGAATATCTGGAATATCCTCTGAAAAATAATGTAGAGCAAAGTAAACTGCTAATCCTGCGAGAATTGGTTTCATGTCTCCACCTCCATTTTATACATCTATTCTGAGCGTTCGCATTTCAGAAAGTCATGGCATCAGATATTTAACTATCCAGGGATAAATTCTGAAAGAGTCTCAATTCTGCAGTCAGCTCCGTTTAAAAACGACCTTCTTCCTCCGGTTTGAGATAATCTGAAGCCTCCCATAGTACTTTAGACATCAGAACCTCAATTAAATTCCCCTGAGCACCCTAATTATTATTTCTTTGCAGTTATTTGATTTGCTTTAGCGCAGTGTGTGTCTGGAATGGCAATAGCCTGAATGGAGCTCACCATGTCCCATAAAGCTTTCAATATCAGGGTTGTTTTTTTGTATGAAGCTTTTTGGCCAGCCCTGTGAGCATGGATATTTGTTTTCCTGGAATGGTTTTAAGCATATTTGATAACCTTTCAGCACCAAATTTGTGAGTGTAGCTTCTTCCAGCAGTTTGAATATAAAGATCTTTTTTAGCTGGATCAGTCATTATAAACACGGCCCTGAAACCCGCAGTGGGGAATGCCTTATTTTTTTCAACGACTCTGGACGCCTCTATAAAACCAAGACATGCTTCATACAATGATTTTTTTTGGGTAAAATCCGCCCCAGAAAGATAATAGCCGGGATCTGTTTCCCGATAGCCTTTCAGGCTCGCTTTGGACTGTTCAAGGATCCATTCGGATAAAAACATGTTCTTATAATTATCAAAAATCGAATCTTCGTTATTGCTTTGAGCTGTGCGCTTGTCATTAGACGTTATGGGTTGGGTATTAGCAGGTTGGCAAAGATCGTTTGATGTAAGGCATTCCAGAGTAGCGGCTTTGTGACTAAAAGAGTAAATATAGACAGCCTCAATGCCATCACCTCGAGCTTCTTCCAGATTAAAAGTATCCTTGCCTTTAAAGAACTCAATCATGTGACTTTTTATTGCGTTAAAAATTTGATTCACCTTATCCTGCTCATCTTCAGAAAGGGCATTAGTGTCTATACTCCCTCTACTTAAAGTGAATAATCTGGACTCATAGTCCTCAGGAAAAGTCATTCCATCCAAATCCATCAGCTCTTTGATGATCTTTTTTTCTATTCCGGAGGCTCGATAGAGTGTTTCTACGCCTGTCCTTCTATCTACAGGCCGATGCACTTCCAAGCCTGTTTCAGTCTTTTTGGTGCGTTTGTCGGGTGCATTTCCTGAATTACAATAAAGATATGCTATTGCTGCTGCTATAAGAATATTTACCGCCATGTCTTCCAGTCTCCTCTATTGACTGCCTGCTTGAAGGTTGCGTTTCATTAAGTCATAGCTTCAGGAGCCTTAACGATCATAAGTACCTGGCCAGTTGGTTTCGCATATTCTGGCGAGTGGATTTTTTCATCCTTCAAGGCGCAACGACTGGTGCGTAGCCATAGCTACGCAACCAGAGTTGGAACGCAGAGGGATGGAAAAAGCCGCCGTCCAGAATATGCGAAGCCAACTGGTTAGGTACTTAGTGTCCCTAATGACGCTAATCAGGAATACCCTACTTCCAATGGTTTGAGATGAACCGTTTTCATTGATACTTTTTTCAGTGATACTTCTGCCCCTGAAACCAGAACCAGGTTCACTGAACTCTCTGGTTATTATTTCTTTATAAATCGATGGTTCTGCTCCCACACGGGGACATAGAAAGAATGGCAATACTATCAAGAGGTGACCCCCACTTACTGAAGCGTCCCATGCTATTGGTGATTGACGCTCCAGTATAGTCGAGTCCTCGTGAAACGCACTTTATAGTCTGTCGGTCAACATCACCCCCATACTGATCCGGTTTATACTGGCGTTGTAATCAATCAGGTTCTCTTCATGGTCATAAAGGTAATGGCAAAAATCCCTGAAATAGTCATTAGGAGGGAAGGAGCAGACCCGTTGCACCGCTCCTTAGTTATCAGAGAAACAAAGGTTGTTTCTGAGCATCATGGAATTCTGGTATTCATCCAGCTTATAGCCAAAATAAAGTTCACCCTGTCCCATGAACTTTTCAATATCAGGGTTATTTTTCAATAAAGCTTTTTGGCCAACCCTGTGAGCATTGATATTTGTCTTCCTGGAATGGTTTTAAGCATATTTGATAGCTGTTCGGCATCAATTTTGTGAGTGTAGCTTCTTCCAGTCGTTTGAATAAAAAATTCTTTTTTAGCAGGATCAGACATTACAAATAGAGCTCTGAAACCCATAGTGGGGAATGTTTCATTTTTTTCAATGATTCTGGATGCCGTTAGAAAATCAGAATTATTTTCATATAATATTTTTTTTTGGGCAAAGTCGACATCAAGAAGGAAGTCTCCGGGACTTAATTCCCGATATTTTGCTCCCCCTTTTGAATTTTCAAGAATCCATTCTGTTGAAAACATGTTCTTATAATCACCCAATATTAAGTCTTGATTATTGCTTTGAGTTATGAGCTGGGTTTTAGCGGGTTGACAAATATCGTTCAATGTAAGACATTCCGGAGTAGCAGCTTTGTGACTAAAAGAATAAATATAAACAGCCTCAATATCAGCAGCTTGTACCCGTTCCAGATCAAAAGTACCACGGCCTTTGAACAACTCAATCATATGGCCTTTTATGGCGTCAAAGATCTGATTTACCTTATCCAGTTCACCATCATTAAGTGCATTCGTTTTTATATTTACCCTACTTAAACTGAACAATCTGGATTCATAGTCTTCAGGCAAAGTTTTACCCTCTAAATCCATCAGCTCTTTTATGATCGTTTTTTCCAAGTCAGAATTTCGGTACAGTGTTTCTACACCTGCCCCATTATTTACAGGCTGATGCACTTCCAAAACTGTTTCATTCGTTTTCGTCTGATTGTCTGAAACATATCCTGAAAAGCAATGATAAAGATATGTCACTGCTACAGCTATGATAATATTTGCCATCTTGCCCAGTCTCCTTTTTTTGTCTGCCTGCTCAGAGCTGACGTTTCATCAGGTCATAGCTCAAAAGCCCGACCGATAACAGCGCCGTTAGTCACTCTAATCAGGAACAATCATATTTCATTGTTTTGTGATACAGCGTTTTCAGTGATGCTTTGACCCAAAAACCGAAATTAAGTTCACTGAACTTTCTTATTATTATTTCTTTGCCGACGGATGGTTTTGCGCCCACACAGAGATACACGAGGAATGGCGATACTATCAAGAGATGAACCCCACTGATACTGAAAGCGTCCCATGCTATTGATGATTGACGCTTCAGTATAGTCGAGTTGTTGTAAGAAGCACTGTCACAACCAGTCGGTCAACATCACACCCATACTGATCCGGTTTACACTGGCATTGTAATCAATCAGGCTCTCACCATAGCCATTAAAGTATTGGAAATAACCCCGGAAACGGTCATTAAGAGGGAAGGACCAACCCAGTTGCACCGCGCCTTTGTTATCAGAAAAACGAAGGTTGTTTCTGAGCATCATGGAAATCTGATGTTCGTCCAGTTTATAGCCAAAATGAAGCTCACCATGCCCCATGAACTTTTCAATATCCGGGTTATCATCCCCCTCGGTATCATTCGGGTTATTGGGATCTTTTTCAGGTTCCGGAATTCGATACCAGGGCTTGAAGCTCATGTAAAAATCACCCTTTTCCAGCAGGAAATTCAGGTAGGCCCGATTCCAGCTTCGGGATAGATTGCCCGACCGGCCATTAGACTGGTGAGACAGACCGACCACTACAGCCCTCAAGTCCATACCCAATACCGAATAATCGACCGGGAATATTGCAAAGACCTCCGGTTCATGATTCGTTTCCCGAAATGGTGCCGAGTTGCTGTTGTAGGCCTGCCACCAGGAAGTGTTGGTATAGGCGACATAAACATTACCGTAACCATTCCACAGACCTTCCCAGACAGGCGCTTTCAGACTCAGCTGAAACTTGATTTCAGTTGACGACAATTCCTCACCTACTTCATTGTAAGGTGCCTTGTTAACATTGCTGTTCCAGGAAACCGGAAGCACATAATTGGGCCGATGGGGAGTAATCACGAAACGATTATCAAATGCCTGACGTTCCCCTCTGACTCGCTCATCAAAAGCGCTTTTCTCTCCCTCCCGGGCCATATCGGAATCACCTGCAACGACTGACAGAGCATCTTCTTCGGAGGGTTTGCTGCAAACGGCCCTGATCTCCGCCATTGTGATCTGGTCATCGGCTTCCATAGCCTGTTTCAGGAGGCATTGTTCATAGAAGCTTGATGAAAAAGCCAAAGCGGGCAACAGACTCAGGACTGTAACTGCAACCCACAAAGGTCCTTGTTTGAATGAGACAGGCGTCGCATTGTTATCCATGGTTGAAACTCTTTTTCTTCCTAATGAGTACAATGAGCCGAGATGTCGGTGCGCGACTGGGCTCATCACAGGGCAATCTGAAACTTTACTGCATGAGCGAACATAAATCCCTGACTCTGCAATCTCAACCCTTTTCCGCTAGTGTTGTGTCAAGACATTCATTTTTTTTCATATCGTAGTCAGGCCAGGGAGCCAGAACCGCCATCAGACTGATAATGCCGATGACCACAAGATAGTATGCAGGTCCCAGGTGCCCGAAAAACAGCCCTTCCAACGGTCTGGTTAAATACCTTGCAGCAAGGGCAGCAAAACTTCCCAGCAGGGACGTCAGCTGATCCGAGGCAGGAAAAAAATGCCCGGCGATATAACTGGCCATCAGGGCATAGATCAGGAACCATAAAGCTCCAGCATAGCAACCATGGAGACAGCCAGAGCCAGTTTGTACTGTTCACTGGGTGCAGTAATGCAACGCCGCATAAGTCACTCTAATGTTGGTCAGGGAAAAGCCCACTGTCCCAGACAGGAAGGTTAAAAAGAGCAGTGACTCAAGGTTAGACCATTGTGCCCCCCGGGGCTGGTACAAGAAAAACCACCTGCTATTGGAGAACCATCAGCTGGCGGGAAAATCGGCTGAGGCCTGGCCAATGGGAGAAGAGTGGATATGTGCTATTTTCCATGCTCCCTGGTACTGTCTCAAAACGTGTGTCGCCCGCAGAAACTGTAGTTCTACCACCGCCCACTCAACATCCCTGAGCCGGGTTTCCAACTGCCAGGTACTGCTGCAGGAAATCTGGTCTGGTCCCTCCCAGGCAGACTCAATTCGGTATTTAACAGACAGGATTTCGAACTGGTTGAAGAGGGTTTCATACCAAAACTTCAAGGCATCATGACCGTTAATCTGGGCTCCCTCTGAGCTCCAGAACAGCAGCTCTTCTTCTGGTGCATAATGATCCAGCATGCCAACACTGTCCTGCTGAATATAGTTTTCAGCCTGCAGATCAAACAATGATCGGATGGTCTCTCTGGAGTCCGCCATGCTGTCCCCTCCTGAATAGTGCCCTGTTCCTGAAATATTCATATAAAACTGCAGGTAGAGTCAACGCAGGTTTCTTGACGGAATTTTCATAAGCGGATTCAAAAACCCTGAAGCAAACTCCAAGCCTGTTGCTATGCTTAGGCATCTCACCCACTACCCTTTCAGTTATGAAAACATTATTAAAGCCTCTTTTTATTTTAATGCTGATTCTGCCTGGCTGGCAGGCTCAGGCCAGTGAA
Source organism: Endozoicomonas sp. ALD068 (assembly GCF_049310145.1). Lineage (NCBI taxonomy): Bacteria > Pseudomonadati > Pseudomonadota > Gammaproteobacteria > Oceanospirillales > Endozoicomonadaceae > Endozoicomonas > Endozoicomonas sp. ALD068. Next base: position 257,677 of record NZ_JBLYNU010000004.1, on the reverse strand, counting down.
GCCGTCAACCTGATCAGAGAATACATCAGCGTCACCTATGGTAAGGATCTGAATATTACCAGCAGCCAGATAGAGCAGCTAAGCTGGGTCATGGACAATCCCAATGTCACCCCTGAAATGTCGGCGGACCAGCTACCCTCCAATATACATTCGGAAGTCCCTCGTGCCCTGTCGCGCCTTTATTCACTGCAGTTGCTGAGATCCGGTACACAAAAGGACTACGATGCATTTATCCTGCCTCAGAAAGATCTGGATAAGCCGGTCTTGAGTCTTGAACACTTCAACCAGCTATCAGCGCTCATTCGTGGACTGGACGAGGAGTCCTACGAAACACTGGCTGCGGCAGCGATCATCAGCGCCGTTACCCTGTCACCGACCGCGAGGGAGCGGGCCTCTGCAGTCCTTGGTACCAAACTCCCCGAAGACAGTACCCGTTTCCTTTCGGTCACGGCGAAAAAAGCCACCAGTATCTACCCGCTGGCTAAAGAAGTTGCCAGTAAATACCACTCCGATGGCCGTAAATTCACCATTGTGTTCCTGCCGGAAAGTCATCTGCGCCATATGATGTACGACGAAGGTTCATTGAATATGTACAGCACTCTGAAAGAGGGCTTTCGCAGTGGCACACTGAAGCCCGGGGACCTGAACCTCTGGTATGCCTACTGGGTAGATAATATTGCCGGCTTCAGAGGTCACATCAGTGCCAAAGGCTCTCTTTACCTGACAGAGAACACTTACCGGGCAATGAACCAGATCAAAGAAGAACTGGACAAGCTGCAGAAAGATCCCGGTTTTAATCCCATTCCTTCCTACCTGACAGCGCGAGCCTGGTGGTTGAACCTGTCAAACAATAGCGGGCTATCGACTCAGGAAATCGAGGCTCTTGGTGCTCTGGCTGCAATGATGAGACTCTTTACTCCGGAAGAAGGCAAGCAGTTGCTGAAAGCTTTCAACAAGTTGCCCGAAGAAAAAAAGAAACTCTGGGTCGATCATATCCAGTCTCAGCTTAAGACCACCGATTACGCTACACCGACTTATGTACCTGCGCTAATGGCTAACGCTATGATTCTCAGCAATCTGGCCGAAACAGTAGAGAAGGTGTTGCCTTTTTACCTTAATGCCCTGGATACCGCTGCCGAGGCAAGAAAAAACGGCGAACTGCCCAAGAGTACACCACTGTCGTTCAGGGTTTTGGCCAATGACAAACAGGTGAAGGTTATACTCAGGTCAGCACCCATCGGGATACAGATTGATCCAAAATCGGGTCTGGCAACACTCAAAGGAACTTAACACGACCCGTGTCTACTTCTAACTCCAGAAGCAATGGACTGCAAAGGAGCTATCATGTTTCTTCAAACCTTTGGACCCAACTTATCAGGAAGAGATTTCGCAATCGGCGACCTACACGGCATGTACGACTTGCTCTTCGAAACTCTGGAGCGTGTGGATTTTGATTTTAAGGTAGATCGTTGTTTCAGTGTTGGAGACCTGATTGACCGGGGTCCTGATTCGCCCGGTTGCCTCTCCCTGATCCATGAACCCTGGTTTCACCCTGTCTGCGGCAATCACGAAGATACCCTGAGGACCATTGCCCGAAACCCTGAGTCATCAGCTATTCTGGCAGACTGGGTTCTCAATGGCGGTCGCTGGCATCTTAAAGTTTCTGCAAAAAAAATGCGAGAGTATGCCAACTGGGTTGATACTTTGCCCTACCTGATACTCGTTGAACATTCTAATGGCAACAAACTGGCGATCTGTCACGCAGAATACCCATTGAAGCAATGGAATCCGCGCAATATAGAGACCGATCCGGAACTGACCCGGCAATTGATGTGGTCGAGAACAAAAGTACAAACCGGAAACACAGACTGGGTTGAAGGTGTTGATCATATCATCTGTGGCCACACCATTGTCGAAGATCCTACAACCCTCGGTAATACCCACTTTATTGACACCGGGGCTTTCAGGTCCAACACTCTGACACTGCTGCCACTGTCACAACTTAAATAGAGAGAAAAAATTAACCCGCCATCTTTTTCAGCACTGCTTTATACTTGGGAATTTGAAGTATCGACAAAGCAAAAGCCTGACATGCAGCCCATAATCGCCAGAACACTGTCCGACATCGACTGGGAAAGCTGGAAAGCGCAGGATCCTGCTACCCTGACGTTTATCGTTAAAAGTGACCATATTCTTTTAATTCGTAAAAAGCGCGGACTGGGAGCCGGTAAAATCAATGGGCCCGGCGGCAGGCTTGAAGAGGGTGAAACCACACTGGAGTGCGCAGTGCGTGAAGTTCAGGAAGAACTGAAAATCACCCCGCTAAATATGACCTTCCATGGCGAATGCCTGTTCCAGTTTGTCGATGGCTACTCCATTCATGTCTACGCCTTTTCCGCTTCTGACTACGATGGTATTCCCGAAGAAACCGACGAGGCGATTCCCCTGTGGTTCCATATCAAAGATATTCCTTATGATGAAATGTGGGAGGATGACCGCTACTGGTTACCGCTGTTGCTTAAGAAAAAGAGTTTTATCGGTCGCTACCTGTTCAACAAGGATAAAATGCTGGATTACGAAATCGAACTTCTCACCTGACTTTTCCCATGTTTTCAGCACCGCTGTCGTCCATACCAGAGCTGCCCTTCTTTATAACGGCTATCCCGGCGGTCGTTATTACGGGGCTGGGCAAGGGAGGCATGGGCAATGCTCTGGGCATGATTGCCGTGCCACTTATGTCGTTATCCATGCCTCCCGTTCAGGCTGCCGCAATCCTCCTGCCCCTGCTGTTAGCTATGGACGGATTCGCCGTCTGGGGATGGCGGAAGCACGTGGACTGGACTGTGTTCAGGATCATTATTTTTCCTGGCCTGTTCGGCCTGTTGCTGGGCCTGATGGTGTTTGCATCCCTCAGTGAACAGGCTGTCAAAGGCATGATCGGTATCATTGCCATTTTGTTTTGCCTGAAGCAATGGTTCGGTCACTACTTTCACTCACCCCGCAAGCCGGGAACACTGTCCGGTATCTTCTGGTCAACCGTCAGTGGTTTCACCAGTTTCGGCATTCACTCCGGGGGACCTCCCCTGAGTGTTTACATGCTGCCGTTGAAGCTTAAAAAGGAATTTCTGGCAGGCACCATGGCGATCTTTTTTGGTTCTCTCAACCTGGTCAAATGTCCTGCCTATGCTGCCCTTGGCGAGTTCACCCCAGATAACCTGCTACTGTCTTCTTTGTTGCTACCTGTTTGCCCTCTGGGTGTCTGGCTTGGAATGAAGATGGTTAAAACCATCTCTACTGATTTTTTTTACAAGGTTTTATACATCTGCCTTTTTCTAACAGGGCTGAAGCTTCTAACCGGCTTGTTCTAATAAAAAATTGCAGAAACCAAAAGTTTGTTGACTAGAATAAACGAGCCCATTGCTTGGTCAGTTTATTGGTTTACTGCCGAGGTAATTTAAATCAGATATTGGAATATTAATGCCGGTATCCAGCTGACCAAAGTTCAGGAATAACACCAGGACAGCATTGAAGCTTTTCAGTTGAATAACATTCAAGGTTTATCAAGTGTCCAAAAAAGAATTGTTGCTCTCAGAACCTTCTAACCATTCAAGCAGTTACTCGTTTCTCCTCGTTCCCACGCTTTGCGTTGGAATGCATACGGGGAGCTGGTCACACTCCGATGCAGCAGCGTGGGAGCGAGTTGAAATGGTACGGAGATTAACGCTTGGCTGCACTAATCGTTAACGAAAGTCTCACTCACTTAATCCACCTGAGTTTTCAGCCGATACAGCATTATAAGGTGAATACAAAGATGATAAACCAATGGATCAAAAGCCAATGGGTCGTATGGAGGGGTGCAAGCATACTTACAGAATGACTCTGGATCAAGGCGAGAGTCGTATTGCTGCGGTTAGCAGGGCTGCTAAAGCACTAATATTTGGATATCGGGTCAGTTCGGTGGACAATTCCCGGCGATATACTCCATCGCCTGAAGCCCCTGGTTCTACCTTGGAGGGGAAAAGTATTTTGGCAAGGGATGTGGTAGCCACGCCCCCTTCACCTGTTTTAAGTAAGCGTGCCCCGGTTCACTTTTCCCGGGCTATTTTGTCTGCTTTTTCTTCTGAGACGGATAAGCATCAGGCAGCGTATCTCACAGAATGTGTTAGTTATAATTCCAAATCGGGTAAGATTGTTCCGAAAACGTCATGGATTGGCCGACTGTTCAGGCCAAAGCATAAAGAGCCAACGCGTGTTGAGATCAATGATAGTTTCAAAGCTGCACTTCAGAATGCTTTTCCTGACGCTGACGTCAATAAGGTATTTGATGCTTTTTTTTCTCAGGGGTATGACCCCGCAACGCACAAAATAACCGAAAAAGAGGCTCTGTTGCTATTAAATGCGTTGAAGCTGCCTCCACAGAAAGATTCTGCACAAGAGCCTGATAATGATGCTGTTGATTATACGAGTGATGCATTGGTGTTTCAATTCGATAAAGCATCGAATTCGATTATGTTGGTAAATGATCTGCGTTCCTATCTAATAGGAAGAAACCGGTTGAACGTTTCTAACACTGCTTATCAGACTGACTTTGATGTTCAGTTCGGTCAGGATCATACTGCTTTGCGCCAGAAGATATCCCATAGCTTCTTTAAAAAAGCCGTAAAAGACTGGATTGAAAGTATGGGAGGTGATTCTGACAATGCCGGTCTTATTTTCAGAGCAGCCCGGGAGCTTGCGTTGGGGATTAAAGGAAAACCCGAGTCATTCAAGGGTGAAGACGGGATCAAAATGGTAAAGCTAATGGGGAGTTCACCTGTACTCAACCTGTCTCAGGCAGGAATGCAGCAATTTTTTCCAGGTGGTAAAAACTTTTCTGAATTACTCGAGCTGGTGGCAGAAAAGATTCAGTACAGCAATGTATCTTTACCTGCTCTTACTCCCGAGCAAGAACGCAAGTTTGTAGCAAACTGTCGGGGTGCCGTGAGGGAGAAAGTCAATAAATCCATCTGGGACTCAAGAGAAAAACTGGAGAAGTTCAAAAAAGAAGGAAGACAGATTACAACTTCTTTGATCTCGGATGCCGCTATTGGTTCTTTGTTGTTCACGAATGAACTCAGAAAAATTGCCGTCAATGAATATATCAAGCTGGTGTCAAATGCCTATTCTGAAACTCTGTATAATAAACTGAAAAACCGCCACAGTGATGACTAAACACGATCTTCTCGTTCCCATGCTCTGCGAGGGAATGCATACGGGGAGCTGGTCACACTCCAATGCAGCAGCATGGGAGCAAGTTGAAATGGTACGGATATTAACGCTTAGCTGCACTAATCGTTAACGAAAGTCTTATTATCAATCGCAGCCAGCAAAGCTCTTGCTCTTTTCCCATCCTCCCTGGCATTCATGCGATCAGACAGAGCCAGTGATTTCAGGACTTCCGCTCTCGCCGTGTCCCAATTTTCCAGACGATGATGAACTTTTGCCGCCATGTAGTGAGTTAGCATCCGGGTACGTGGACTCTCAGCCCCAGCAAGGGCTTCAAGTTTTTTTACAGATTCAATAACAATCAGAGCACTGTCGTAGTGACCTTCAAGGTAATCAATTCTTGCCAACCTCAAGTGTGTACGGACGATTTCGTAATGATTTTTCAGATGATGATAGAGGGCAAGAGATCTCACCAATGCTATCCTGGCACGACCCAGATCAGGTTTATTCGAATCACTGAGAAACGCACCCAGATTATACAGCGTCTTAGCCTTAAGGTACGGGTCAACGGGCGGGTGTTTCTCTATCACTCCCATGCCTTTTTTGGTATAGCCAAGCGCCGCCTCGTCTCGACCCTGGGCCCTGGCCACCCCGGACAAATGAGCCAGGCTGGCAATGTATCCATCCCACTCTTCGTGCTCCTGAGCATAGTTGCTGGCTTCCTCAGCCACTTTGCGAGACTGGTCATAATCGCCCTGATAGAAGTAAATGGAAGCCACCGCCAGAGCAATTCGAACCCGGTCCTGAAAACGCGAGTGCATGGCCGCTTCCTGCATTCCCTGGGGGCCCAATTGGATATAGGTCTGCCAGCAGCCTTGCTCCTTCATTTCGTAGCCATTGCGCAACAGCCAGTCGACCAATTGTCCTGACTTGCTCTCAGGTGGTTGAAATTTTTGACAAACAGCAGGGTCTTCATCAGACGCCTGCCCGCTGACTGAGGGTGTCGCAAAGAGAATAGCGCACAAAAGTACAAAGCATTTTGCTTTATATTTGTGAAAATAAGGTTTTGAAACAGTCAGGAAAAACGGCTTTGGCATAAATTCAGACTCCATCTTACCCGTAATTAATAGCCGACAGAAAAAGGAGTCTAGTATAGGATAACCATTCTGCACTGGATGAAGCTTCGCTCTGTCAACGGCCAAAAGCCGGGATGACTACTCGACAGAATTCAACCGTTACAATAACCAAAACAATGGAACCAGAACTATGAACCAGGCTTACAACCATTTGGTAGAACGTTTCAACAAGCTTTACCGTTTTCAACATCTGTCTGCCATGGCCAGCTGGGATCAGGCAGCCATGATGCCTTCCGGGGGCAATCAGGCCCGCGCTGGAGCCCTTGCAGAACTCTCCAGCCTGATGCACGAACTGCTGACTGAAGAACAGGTTGGCCATTGGCTTCAGGAAGCCAGAGAGAAAGCTGACGATGCGTTAATACAAAGTTCTATCCGGGAAATGGAACGCAGCTGGAGAAAGGCTTCGGTCATACCAGCAGATCTGGTTAAAGCTCAGTCTCTGGCCAGCTCGAAGTGCGAACATGCCTGGCGAACCCAGCGCCCGGAAAACGACTGGAAAGGCTTCTCCGAAAACCTGAAAGAAGTCGTCAAACTGGCCCGTGAAGAGGCCAGTATCCGCTCCGCTGCTTCCGGTGCCAAAAGCTACGATGCCATGCTCGAGCTTTATGAACCCGGTATGACCTCCAGAGAGCTGGATGCCCTTTTTAGCAACCTCAAGAGCTGGCTGCCAGAAACCCTGCAAACCGTTGTCGAAAAACAGAAAAATGACTCTCTGATCGCCAGTCAGGGCCACTACCCTGCTGAAAGCCAGAAAGCCCTCGGGCTGGATGTAATGAAACTGCTGGGTTTTGACTTCGACCATGGCCGACTGGACGTCAGTGTTCACCCATTCTGTGGAGGGGTTCCGGAAGATGTTCGCCTCACAACCCGTTATAACGAACGAGACTTCGTTGAATCCCTGATGGGAACCATCCACGAGACAGGTCATGCCCGCTATAACCAGAATCTTCCGGCAGATCTGAGGGCGCTGCCGCTGGGCTCTTATCGTTCCATGGGGGTCCACGAAGGCCAGAGTCTGTTTTTTGAAATGCAACTGGGCCGCAGCCCCCAGTTCCTGCATCTGATAAGGCCTCTGATCGTGAAACATCTGGCAAGAGGTCAGGAAGATGAACGTTTCAGCCAGACCAATCTTGAGATGATCTACAACCGGGTAAAGCCCGGCTTTATTCGTGTTGATGCCGATGAAATCAGCTATCCAATGCATGTGATCCTGCGTTATGAAATCGAGAAGGCATTGATCGAAGGAGACCTGCAGGTGGATGACCTGCCCCAGATCTGGAATGAGAAAATGCAGGCTTACCTGGGCCTATCCACCGGCAAAAATCACAGCACCGGCTGCATGCAAGACATTCACTGGCCGATGGGCGCTTTCGGTTACTTCCCGAGTTATACTCTGGGTGCCATGTATGCAGCCCAGCAGTTTGCTGCTGTTAAACGACAATTACCCGATGTAGAAAGTCGCATCGCTAATGGTGATCTGGAGCCGGTATTTAACTGGCTGACAGAAAACATCTGGCAGCAGGGCAGCAAGCTGGAAACCCATGAACTTTATACTAAGGCTACTGGCGAGCCACTGAATGCAGATCACTTCAAACAGCACGTTTTGAGTCGTTACCTGAACACCTGATGACTCGCTCCCCTTAAATTTCCGGACCCACTCATTCCGAGACCGGGTTCAGGTTTACCCTGAGCAGCAGCGGGATCGGGTCTTGAATCTCCAGCATATCTAAAAGGAGCAGGATCAAGACCTGAGGCCCACCCAAGTAGAGAGGATGTCGCAAAACTTCAACAGCTCGTTCTCACGCTCTGAAGTCGTCATTCCCGCGAAGGCGGGAATCCAGCGCCAACGGTGGATCTCTGCCTTCTCGGGGATGACAAGGCCAGGGGGACACCGGGCAGTATGGTTCTGGTGGAGAGTCAGTGTGGATTCCCGCCTTCGCGGGAATGACGAGAATGAAGCCGACAATGACGGGAGTCAACGCGTTCCCACGCCGGAGAGAGCTTTGCAACACCCTCGTAGAGGGTGGGAGTGAATATCAGTCACAATGTTGATGGGTCAGGAAAAATGGATAAGGATTTGATCTTACCATTTTCATCAAGCACAAAAACATCAACATATGAGCTATTAATGCCCTCAATATTCAGAGTTAAATTTAACACGCAGTCAGTCAAAAGCTGTTGATTGACAACATCATATTTCACATCTTTATCCTTATGGCAAAATAAGTGTTTAGCTGTAATTTCTCCATATTTAGGTGAATACACCAAGTCATCCTTGTTGCTGAATAATGGCAGTATGCCATTGCATTCGTTACCATTCTTAAGGCTTTCTACATATGTTTTTGTCACTATTGTGCAATTACCGGATAAGGCAATGCTAGATGCAAATGCCATTATTGATATTAAAAATAAACATGAGATATTTTTAATCATCTTTAGCCTCAAATATCTGGCTTTAGGATTTTAGTGCATGATCGACTTTTCAATTTGCACGACAAATACCAAGGCAAGCCCAATTGCCCATGGCATGCTGTGCAATGAGATCAGGCACAACTTAATTTTTGATGGTTTCCTCAAAATCCTGTATACAGTCATTGCGACGCTCCCTTTGTCGGGATTAAGCTTGATGCGGCTTCATCTGCGATACATCCAGGCGAGCCTGTTCTGAAAGCATTTTAGTATAAAGATGGCGGCTTACTCACTAAGTTAGCCAAGGTGGATCGGCGTAGCATTCGCCTTCGACTCTCCATGGCTGGCAACGATGATGACAATCAATTTTTGCAAGCAGAGGAGTCAGATCTTGAATCCTGAACATAGGCAAAAGGAGCAAGAATCAAGTATGCAATCAGCCGAAATACAGAACATTAGCCGCTATTTAGTGACAGCTGCTTCACTGGTGATTATTCTAGCCGGTATCCGTCTGGGCAGTGAAATACTCTCTCTCCTGCTGTTTTCCTACTTCCTGGCGATCCTTCTTAACCCTGCCATTAATGCCTTGAGCCGACTGCACATTCCCAGGGTGCTGGGTATTTTGTTAGTGGTCTCGGTGCTTATCATTACTATGATGATGATTGTGGCTTCCATTGGCAGCGCCTTGCAGGAGTTCGCCAAAGCACTGCCAGGGTATAAGCAGCAAACGATCGAGATGATCCACCAGGTCAGTGAAAAACTGGCACAGCGCAACATTAATCTGGATCTGAAATCCATCACTGAACCACTGGATACCTCGTCCCTGTTTGGCTTTTTAACGTCCATGCTAAGTCATATGGGCAGTGCCACCAGTTATGCTTTTCTGATCTTTCTGACGGTTATATTCATGCTGGCCGAGGCTCCGCTGCTAAAAAATAAGCTGGTCCGCGCCATGCCCAATCCGGACCAGCAACTGAAAGATCTCGAAAGATTTGTTGCCTCGGTCAATCATTATGTTGCCCTGAAGACGGCAATCAGTCTGCTCACCGGATTGCTGGTCGCTCTGATGCTATGGTCACAAGGGGTTAACTTTTACCTGCTCGGTGGCATTCTGGCTTTTGCCCTGAACTTTATTCCAAACATTGGTTCCATACTGGCGGCGATACCCGGTATTCTGATCACTTTGCTGCAACTGGGTTTTTCTGAAGCGATATTTGTTTCAACAGGCTATTTCGCGATCAACATGCTGATTGGTAACATGCTTGAGCCCAGAGTTTTGGGTAAAGGGCTTGGCCTTTCATCCATGGTCGTTTTTTTATCGTTACTGATCTGGGGCTGGTTACTGGGTCCCATTGGCATGCTGCTCTCAGTTCCATTGACCATCAGCATAAAAGTACTGCTGGAGTCCTCACCCGGTAGCCGAAGGTTTGCTGCGCTTCTCGGATCTGGTCGGACAAAAGAGGAAGTAGAAGCTGAACTGTCAAAGTAATACTCAGCTCCAGCCGACTGTACTAGAGTGAATAGATTCATCAATGGACAGGCAAATATCATGCAGAAAAATCCATGGATAGACTGGGCTGAAAAGATTCGCGCTATAGCCCAAAACGGAATAACTTATGCTGATGGCGACTTTGACCTGGAGCGCTACCATCAGCTCCAGGGCATTGCCCACGAAATGACGGCACTTCTCGCCGGTGCTCCCATTGAAAAAGTTGATCATTTTTTTCTTCCTGAGAATGGCTACACCACACCCAAGCTCGATATCCGGGCCGGGGTGTTTCAGGAAGGTCGTATCCTGCTGGTGAGAGAGCGCTCTGATGGTCGCTGGGCCCTGCCGGGTGGCTGGGCCGACGTCTGTGAGTCTCCGGCCCTGGGAGCAGAACGGGAAACTCTGGAAGAATCAGGGTATGTTGTCAAAGCCGGGAAGCTGGTGGCTGTTCGCGATGTTCATAAACATCCCTACTACCCCACAAACCCCCATCACCTGATCAAAATGCTGTTTCTCTGCGAACTCAAGGGCGGTAGTCCCACTGCCAATATCGAGATATCAGAGGTCGGCTTTTTCGAACCGGATCAACTCCCACCTCTTTCACAGGGGAGAACCATTGCTTCTGACATCGCTTTGCTGAAGCAACATCATGAAAATCGTGAACTGCCCACAGAGTTCGATAGCTAGCAGCCTGTCGGACTTAAGTCTGCCCTACTGCGGTTGCGATAAATTGGTCTAAAAATTCCTGCTTCTTCGTCAAATAGCACCGCTATTCTCCTCAGAAGCAGAAACTTTTATCCTCAATTTCTCGCAATCCTCGCTACGGGCGCTTAAGTTCGACAGGCTGCTAGGAGCCTGACCGAGAATAGACTGCCCTACTGCGGCGGCAGCAAATTGGTCTGAAAATCCGCTTTTGTTCGTCAAATAGCTCGCTATTCTCCTCACAAAACCGAATTTTCATCCTCAATTTTCTGCCGTCCTCGCTACGGGCGCTATTCTCGGTCAGGCTCCTAGGCAGTTTCACCGGCCACTTCCCATAATGATCAGGCCGTTCCGCCTACCGTGATTTCATCAATCTTCAGCGTAGGCTGGCCCACGCCAACAGGCACAGATTGGCCGTCTTTACCGCAGACGCCAACGCCCGGATCCAGCTCAAGATCATTACCAACCATGGAGACCTGATTCATCACATCAGGACCATTACCAATGAGGGTAGCGCCTTTAACCGGGGTAGTGATCTTGCCATTCTCAATCAGGTAAGCCTCACTGGTAGAGAATACAAATTTGCCGGAAGTAATATCAACCTGACCACCGCCCATATTGGCAACATAGATACCTTTGTCAACACTGGTAATAATCTCACCCGGATCGCTCTTGCCGGCCAGCATGTAAGTATTGGTCATTCGCGGCATGGGCAGATGAGAATAAGACTCCCGACGTCCATTACCCGTTGGAGCGACACCCATCAGACGAGCATTCAGCTTGTCCTGCATGTAACCTTTCAGGATACCGTTCTCAACCAGAACCGTTGATTCGGTCGGTACGCCTTCGTCGTCAAGATTCAGGGAACCTCTGCGGCCTGTCAGAGTGCCATCATCAACAATGGTGCACAGTGGGGAAGCAACTCTTTCACCGATGCGACCCGAATAGGAAGAACTTCCCTTACGGTTAAAATCGCCTTCCAGACCATGACCTACGGCTTCATGCAAGAGAACACCCGACCAGCCCGGAGCCAATACCACTGGCATGGTCCCAGCCGGAGCAGCAACGGCCTCAAGATTCACCAGAGCCTGTCGCACCGCTTCACGGGCGTAGCCCAAACCTTTGTCATTCCGGATAAACTGCAGATAGTCACCACGGCCACCACCACCGGCAGAACCTCGCTCAATACGGCCATCTTTCTCGGCAATAACACTGACACTCATACGAACCAGCGGGCGAATGTCTGCTGCCAGTGTACCATCAGAAGCAGCCACCAGAATCACTTCATGGGCCCCCGCCAGGCTGACATTCACCTGCTTAACCGCTGGATCCGCTTTTCTGGCTTCCTGATCAACAGCCTTGAGTAGTGCCACTTTCTCTTCACGGCTCATAGAATCCAAAGGATTATCCATGCCATATAAAGCCAGTGGCTGGCTGCGGTTCCAGGCCTGAATCTGATGTTCCTGCCCCTGACGGGCAATACTGCGAGCCGCACCCGCAGCCTGCTCCAGGGCCGGTAATATAATTTCGTTGGAATAGGCAAAACCGGTTTTCTCGCCGCTGATAGCACGTACACCCACACCCCGGTCTACATTGAAGCTGCCTTCCTTGATAATACTGTCTTCCAACGACCAGGCTTCATGGCGTGTGGACTGAAAGTAGAGGTCCGCAGCATCTACCGAATGGCCGAGAATACTGTCAAGTACTCTGCCCAATTCGTTGTCACCGATATTTGCCGGCGCCAGCAAATGATTTCGCGCCTGTGTAAGAATGTCGGTCATAGTTTATTCAGGCCTTTGCTATTATCCATAGCCTGCCCCTATGAATTCGGAGCGGGCAGACGTCGTTATAGTGAGATTGTCACACCTATAGATAGAAAAAGCATTCTCATTTTGCTTAATCCTGTTTTTGAGTCAGGGTTTTTTCCGCTTGGGAATCTCTGTCTGGTTTGGTTTTCGGGCTTTGCCGGAGAATAACTGATCCAGAGTCACTTCAGGATTATCAAAAGAACCTTTGATCCGGTAGCGAATACTGGCCAGCTGATCCACTTGTTTGCCCACCAGCACATCCGCCAGATAAATCAGACCAGCCACCTGAGGCGCAGACCCCAGCAAAACACTGAGTATTGGCAGATTAGACGATAGAGGAAGTGTAATAACCAGACTCATATCCATCCTCTCGGAAAGAGTGTCTATGTGACCATCCATCTTGAAGTTCGATGAAGGCCCCTGAATTTCAAGCGGCTTATCGAAAGTGATAAGCCCTTCGTTGAACCGCACGACCCCGTCCATACGGTCAAAACTGATGCCTTTCTTGTAGAGGTCAGAAAAATCCAGTCGCAGACGTCGGGTCAGTGCCTCCATATTCAGGATGCCGAACATTTTCAAAGCTCCGGCTCCCCCTTCCAACTTCTGCAGGGTGCCAGTTTCCAGCTTCAGTCGAACGGCACCTGTCAGTGACGCCATATTGATACCCATCGGAGGTCCATCCCAGGCCAGTTTTCCCTCAATGGTCGTCTTCTTTGCTGAAACAAAAGGTGAGATACCCAGAGCTTCCTGAAGAGCCTGAATTCCCGACCCCGTCAGATGCTCATTAAAAAAAGTTCTTTGCTGACCATTGATAGAGGTCCAGTCCAGATCTCCGGATAACTCCATCTTCTGCAGATTGATTTTCAGATTCTCAATACGCTTGCCATCAGGAAAGGGTCTCAAACCAAAAGCAACTGAACCCAGATTCCTGCTGCCTAACTTAAGAGAGCTAATGGAGACATTAGCATTGGGCAGATCTAAAGGCCGGATATCAGCCAATACACCTTTATGCCCGGCAGTAGCTTCATTCTTTGCAGGATCTTGGGAAAAATGCAGCTTTTTCAAATTCAGTTGGTAGGGTTGCTTCTGATCCTCAGGTATTATCAAACTACCATCTATCGTGTCACTGCTTAAATCAAGACGTGTGCCACGGGCTTCATGAGACAGGTTAAACACCAGATTATTCAGAGTTTCTTTATTGCAGATGAGTCGGTCAATCTTCAATTGACGGACTTCTATCTGACTCACCAGAGTCTTTTCTGTTGTGTCACCCGGCTGCCCTTCAAACTGACGTTTCCATGGCATCAGATCAAGTTTGGATAGTTGCCCGGACAGTACAATTTTATCGGGCTTCATAGTCGGCAATTTACCTTTATTGCCAAGCAGAACGACAGCAGACTTATACTTGAAGCCATTCTCAAACTGAATTCTGGCCTGTGCTGTCCTGCCAAGAACTATATCCAAAACAGCAGTATCCAGTTCACCTCGATGAGTGAATTGATTAAGACGCAGTTCAAAAGGCACTGTCTGGCCAGCCGCTACTTTTAGAGGCGCCGGAAGCTCGATTTCCATGCCTTTCATGTCACTGGTCACTTTCAACTGAAGGTCAGCAGGCTTGCCGCCCAGTATTAACTCGCCTTTGTAGTGACTAGCACCTTCGAGAAAACTGAGAGCATCCAGCTGAAGCCATTGCTGAAGTCCTTCAGCAGAAACAGAACCGTTCCAGTGGACATGGACTTCAGGCTCAGTTTTATTCTTCATATCGGTGTAAACTCGAGCCTCAACAGCATCACCCAGAAAGCGACCCCTCACTTTTTCAGCAGACAATCCGGTTTCAGTACTGAAATTCAAGACACCTTCAATGTCTTCAATCTGGATGTCCGCCGCATCTATGCCAAAATACGCTCCCGATGTTTCCATACTTACGTCAACTGACGTATCCATGGTACGCTCAAGTGGAATCCCTAACTGAATGCTGCCATTCAGGTCTCCACGAATCGTCCACTTCTTTGCTTCTCCCTTCAGCCGCTGAGCTATGGGGGTCTCTGTCAAGAGCTTTTCGAGATCCGTGCCTGTAGCGGCCACCTGACCAGAGATATTCAAATCCAGATTTTTATCCAGCGCCAGATCAGCCTGGACATGACTGAGCTTTGCAGCCAATAACTTTGCTGAGGCCAATTCAATCTTGATGTTGTCGTTATCCAACCACACTTGTCCCCGGGCGTCATAGACTTCTGGCCAGTCAGGATCATAATCCAGACGCGCTTTATTGACATCGAAATAGAGTCCCCACTTCACAGCATCAGAGTCGTCAGTGTCTTCCAGCGGACCATCGTAGGTAAAGCGCCCTTGGTAAATTTCGGCCCCTTTGATACTGGAATCAAGCCACTCGACCAGCTCTTTTGAAAGCGTTGGCAGATGGCTGGGCAGGTATTTTGGCGTATAGCTGGCATCACCGTTTTTCATGCCCACATTCAGGTCCATGACAATGGGCTCCTTGCCATCCAGGGGAATATCGAGCCTCAGCCGACCACTGAGATTACCCTCGGGTGCTTTTATGGTGATATCATCGCTACTCAGCTGAAAGAAATTCTTCTTATCCAGTACATCCCAACTCAGCCTTGCCTGGGCAGTATCAAAGTGCCAGACATCGCGAAACAGTTTGGTCAGCCCCAATGTAAAATTTTCTGTATCCAGGTCAAAATAGCCGCTGATCATGCCCATTTTTAGATGGCCATTGACGTTTGAAGCAGACGGTGCTCCCTCCCAGGCTGCCACTGAAACGTCTTTCAGTTTCGCAGAAAGATCCAGCTGCTCCCTAAGTGGCTTATCAGGGTGGTATTGGGCAAATATGTTATCGAGCTCACCTGCCGGGTTGAGAATAGTGAACAGCTCATCAGCCAGCTCTGGCATTAGCTGAGTATTGACCAGAAAAGATTTGAGCGCTGCCAGATCAACAGAGTTAACCGAAGTCGTGTAAGTCGGCTCTCTTTCCCTCTTGCCATGAATCTTGATGTTAAGACCAAGATGATGCTCGCCGGACGTCAGACTCATATTTTGCAGCCCAAGCTGCCAGTCTGTACTTCCAATCAGATAATTACTCGCCAGTGAAAGCTCAGTCGACAAAGCAGCATTCGGCAGCAGTTGCTGATCTTTCTGGTAGACAATCGATGACAGATTCAAATCTCCCTGCAACTGCCACTGACCATCGAGATATTGCCACTCAGCATCGAGATTCAATTGTGCGGTTTTCAACTCCGTGCTTTTCAAATGAGCGGCTTTCAACTGAAGAATGTCTTGTGAAAAGAGCGCAGACCAGGGAGCCAGGTCCAGTGCACTGGCCTTGATAAGCCCGGTCCAGGTCATGTCATTTCTTTCAATCCCCTTGCCCAATGCTTTGAACTCCAGACTCCCTTGTTGTGTCACAATTCTGGTCTGAAGATGCTTTAGATCTGACGCTTCTTCAACCAAGAAAAAATAGCGGGTATCAATAATCAGCGGCTCACTGCCATAAGGCTGCATTGTCAGGGAAAAATTGGTGACATCAATGTGTTCCTGAAGCTGTAATAACTCCAGAGTTTTGTGCAGGTTAAAGCCCTTGCCGTCGTCACGGATGTATTGAACTCCTCTGAGTGACCACACGCCATCACTGTCGCTCTCAATGGCCAGAGTGACACCTTCTGCTTCCAGATAGGAAAAGACCGGAGCCCGGTTCATCAGACTGGCTTTAAAATCCAGCTCGAGATCAAGGCGCTCGATAGCAAAACCGGGAGCTTCAGAAGCATTGCCCTGAAGCGTCAACCCTTTGATGTTGAGAGTAGGAGTACCCCCAGCCCAGTTGGCGTCCAGCTGATCGACAGCGAAAGAAGTGTCGAGCGTGTTGTTAAGATATTCAACCAGATAGTCTTGCAACAAGGGCAGGGATCCGATAAAAATCCGGACCCCGGCCACCAGCAATACAATTAAAAGAAGGGCCGCCATGACCAGGCGGAAGCTCCATAGAGCGGCAGACTTGAGGTAAGTTACCAGTCTTGAATCTGACCTCATAAAATACCAGGCCATCTGTTTTTCATTGACGAGTTCCTATTCCCGGTTATACCAGCACCACATCAAACTGTTCCTGGCTGTATATGGGTTCAACCTGGAAACGAATCGGTTTTTGAATAAATTCTTCGAGATCTGCCACATTACTTGACTCTTCATCCAGCAGGCGGTCCACCACCTGTTCAGATGCCAGAACGGTGTAACTCTGGCTATCATAAGCGCGAACAGCTCGAAGAATTTCTCTGAAAATTTCATAGCACACTGTTTCAGCTGTTTTCAATGTGCCACGACCATCACAGGTTGGACAGGGTTCACAGAGCACATTCTCCAGCGACTCCCGTGTTCTCTTACGGGTCATTTCCACCAGCCCCAGTTCACTCACGCCAGTGATGTTGGTTTTGGCGTGATCTTTCTCCAGAGATCTCTCATAGGTTCTCAGCACCTGCCTCTGATGCTCCGGGTCTTCCATATCGATAAAATCAATAATAATAATGCCGCCCAGGTTTCGCAGTCGTAACTGCCGGGCAATGGCTACAGATGCTTCCAGATTGGTCTTAAGGATAGTTTCTTCGAGGTTACGATGACCTACGAAAGCCCCTGTGTTGACATCAATCGTGGTCATGGCCTCAGTCTGGTCGATAATCAGATAGCCGCCTGACTTCAACTGCACCTTGCGACTGAGCGCCTTGTTGATTTCGTCTTCGACCCCAAACAGATCAAAAATTGGACGCTCGCCCGGATAATATTCCACCCTGCCATCCACCAGGGGCACCAGTTTTTTGACAAACTTGGAGACCTTATTGAAGGTCTCCCTGGAATCAATTCGGATTTTCTCGATATCTGGTTCCACCAGGTCACGCATAGTTCTCAAGTGCAGAGGCAAGTCTTCATAAATCGTGGCCGGAGCCGTGTTTTCCTTAACCGTTTCTTCAATGGTCTGCCATAGCCTTCTCAGGAAAAGAATATCGGCCTTCACTTCTGCCTCGGTAATACCTTCTGCTGCTGTTCTGAGAATAAAGCCGCCTTTCTGATCTTCCCCGTCGTCACTCATGCCTTCTTCAACCAGCTTTCTGAGACGCTCGCGCTCTTCTCCATCTTCAATGCGCAGGGAAATGCCTACATGATTATTATGAGGCATCAGTACCAGATAGCGGGCAGGGATAGAGATATGTGTGGTCAGGCGGGCACCTTTTGTTCCCAGGGGATCTTTGGTAACCTGGACAACCAGCGACTGACCTTCATGAACGAGCGCGACAATCGGTCGCTCCGATTGATCATCATTGTCTCTCTCATTGCGGGGAGCAATTTCACTGGCATGAATAAAAGCGGCCCTTTCGAGACCGATATCCACGAAAGCAGCCTGCATTCCGGGGAGAACCCGGACTACTTTGCCCTTGTAGATATTACCGACAATGCCTCGACTACAGGCTCTCTCAATGTAAATTTCCTGAAGTACCCCATTTTCAACCAGCGCCACACGCGATTCCATTGGCGTGATATTCATCAGAATCTCTTCACTCATTCCCTTCCCCTTGAGCTGGTCAGCCTCCCAGAGCCCTTCGGACTTAAGGCCATCTTGGCTGTAAGTCCGAAGGGTTCAAAATTCAATGACAATCCTGACCTGCCAGAAAAACTAAAAAAACAAAACAAATACCTGAAAACGATTTGCCAGACCGAAGGAGCCTTGTCTGGCAGGAAAGCTGTTGAACAGTCTCCCGAGGTTCTTTCTGATCAGTTTTTTACTGACTGAGAGTGCCATGGGCTAATGCCCAGATTCTGAAGCAGATCTGCGGTTTCCTTAACGGGCAAACCCACCACGCCGGTGTAGCTTCCCGTTATGCTGTCTACCAGAACGGCTCCTTTTCCCTGGATACCGTAAGCACCGGCCTTATCCATTGGTTCACCGGTGGCGACGTAAGCTTCTGCCACTTTCCGATCAAAAGCAGCCATTCTGACCACTGTTCTGGATACTCTCACAGATAGATTATTACCATCAGTGACCGCAACTGCTGTGAATACCTCATGGCTATTCCCACTTAATGACAACAGCATATCACAGGCTTGTGGCTCATTTTCGGGTTTACCGAGTATTTTCATTCCCAGAATCACTGATGTATCAGCTGCCAGCACAGGTCTGGCTGGCAAATGGTCAAGAGTAAGCTGCTGCCATCCGGCCAGCGCTTTTTCTTCAGCCATTCGGGTAACATAGGCTTCAGGAGCCTCGCTCAAAAGCGGAGTTTCATCAATCCCGCAATGAATCTGCTGAAAGGCAATACCGATCTGTTGGAGAAGTTCCTTTCTGCGCGGCGACTGGGAAGCAAGATAAATCATGATAATCAGGTCACTCTGAAGTTTCGCCTCAGTGCCCCTAAAATAGCAGACACCCATGGCCAAAATGCGGCGCTGGTGAGGGCCGGCGCCAGATACCAGAGGGTCGGCGGCGTTCTACCCAGGGCACTGCGAATCCACAAATTCAGCAACTGATAAAAACCGACAATCACAAACACCATAAAGGCCTGCTGCCACCAGGGGAACATTCTCAAACGGCGGTGCAGACCCAGCACAATCACAGCCACCAGCAACAATCCCATAGAATTCTGACCAAAGGTTGTTCCCAGCACAACATCCATCAACAAGCCGGTGAAGAAAGCAAAAAATAATCCGAAACGCTCTGGAAGAGCCAGGACCCAATAAAGCACCACCATAGCCACCCAGGATGGCCTGGCAATGGAGATCCAGGCTGGCAGAGGTAAAATACTCAACAGGAAAGCAACCAGCACGGAAAACCAGACAATCCAGTGAGCATTGGCTTTCTGCATACTCATGGGCTCTCCTTCTGGTTAGCCTCAGGTGCCAATTTCGGTTCCATGTCTTCGTTTGAACGGAAGACCAGCAGAACAAAACGTGTCCTGTTGACTTCAGCCATCAGCTGAACCTCGATCCTGGCGAACGCCTCCCCTGGTGTACGCACTATTTTCCTGACTTTCCCCAAGGGGTAGCCCACCGGGTAAATCTGTCCCAGACCCGAACTGGTCAAAAGGTCACCTTCCTTAATATCCACTGTGTCGGAAATATGAAGCAGCTCGACAGAATCCATACTGCCGGTGCCTACGGCAATGGCACGATAGTCACTGCGATTAACCTGGACAGGAACCCTGCTGGCGGTATCTGTGACCAGCATGACCCGGCTACTGACCGGATTAACGGCAATCACCTGCCCCATAACCCCGTGGGCATCAACAATGGCCTGACCTCTGAACACCCCGTCGGTAGAACCTTTATTGATCGTCACGATATGTTCATAGGGGTCCGGATCAATACCAATGATTTCAGCCACCAGAACCTGCTCATCCACAAGTTCGGATGAATTCAGCAATTCCTTCAGGCGTAGGTTCTGGGCAGTCAGAGATGCCAGCTTCTGAACTTTTTGTTCAAGAATCAGGTTACGGGCTTTCAGCCGGGTATTTTCTTCAAGCAGCTCACTTCGGGAAGTCACCAGTTCATCAGCTGTGCTAATAGCCCGGGAGGGCAAATCAGAGATCCACTGCAGGGGGGTAACAGCCATTGTTAACCAGGAGCGTGCAGTAGAGAGGTACTCATAACGGTGATCAACAAACAGCAGGGCAATACAAATACTCAGCAAAAAGACAAAACGTGTCGCCAAAGACTGTTGCTGGCTAAATATCGATTTAATGGCTGGCTCCTGTGATTTGCACGGAGAACTCAATCTTTTAATTTCACAAAAATACAGGCTTCACTCATAACAACAGGCCAGGCGGAAACCGCTTGGCCTGTTGTTTGGCTGGAAAGCAACCCAAATGACGTTCAGTCGGTGGACAGTAAATCCATACAATGTTTGTCCATCATTTCCAGAGCCCGACCACCGCCACGGGCAACGCAGGTCAGCGGGTCTTCAGCCACCAGCACGGGCAGGCCGGTCTCTTCACTGATCAGTTTGTCCAGGTCACGCAACAAGGCACCGCCACCAGTCAACACCAGACCTCGCTCGGCAATGTCGGAAGCCAGTTCCGGTGGAGACTGTTCCAGTGCACTTTTAACCGCCTGAACAATCGCACTCAGGGACTCCTGCAGGGCATCAAGAATTTCACTGCTGTTCAGGGTAAAGCTGCGGGGAATACCTTCAGCAAGATTACGACCACGGACGTCGATTTCCATTAACTCATCACTGGCATAAGCAATAGCAATCTCTTGCTTGATGCGCTCAGCGGTTGAGTCGCCAATAAGGCTACCATAGTTGCGGCGAACGTAGGTTACGATCGCATCATCAAAACGGTCTCCACCCACTCTTACAGACTCGGAATAGACAACACCGCTCAGAGAGATAATGGCAATTTCAGTGGTACCACCACCAATATCGACTACCATGGAGCCACTGGCTTCTTCTACCGGCAAACCAGCACCAATAGCGGCTGCCATGGGCTCTTCAATCAGATAAACTTCACGAGCACCAGCACCCAGAACGGATTCACGAATGGCTCTGCGTTCCACTTTGGTGGACTTGCAGGGAACACAGACAAGTACTCGAGGACTGGGCTGTATAAAACTGTTCTCATGCACTTTGTTAATAAAATGCTGAAGCATGCGCTCGCAGACATCAAAGTCTGCAATCACACCATCTTTCATGGGCCGGATGGCAGTAATATTGCCTGGTGTTCTTCCCAGCATACGCTTGGCATCAGCGCCTACCGCGACTACGCTTTTCTGTGGCCCCAAGTTTCGAATGGCCACAACCGATGGCTCATTCAGGACTATTCCCTTTTCGCGGACATAGACCAATGTGTTAGCCGTTCCCAAGTCGATTGACAAATCGCTGGAAAACAGACCCCGTAACCTTTTCAGCATTTTCTGTATTACCTTGATTCAAGGCTTTCTTTAAATGCCGCAAACTCTATCAATGCACAGTACTCAGAGCAAGCAACAATTCCGCAATCTGTATGGTCCAATAAGAGTTACTCAGGGTCAAAATGGAGGATTGCCACTTAAGCTATTCAACACAGACCATAGATTAACCTAATGCAGATAGCTTGCGTTCTCAATGGCCGCCATTCATAATTTTGAAATAAAATAAAAAATCATGAACCTGCTCCTCACCTTTTTCGAACTATTTGAGCTATACTCGTTTCCAATTAAAAATCACATGCCTTGCGCACTTCATACAAAAAAGCCCGAACTTCTGACATTAGTGATGGCTTACACTAAAATTTTGATAATCCTTACCCGATGCTAACAAACCTTTACCCCGCCTATTCATGCTAAGCAGACGAACACACGTATAGTAACCCCGTTATGAGCACAATCTGAACGGGAGGCCGTTATGGATTTTAAAGGTTTATTTAATCAAGTTGTTAGCTCAGGTTCTTCCCTGATCAGTGAAGGTAAACACAAACTTGAGGGAGAACTGAAAACCTCTTCATCAGGCAGAGAAGGCGGCTCTATTTTTTCTGGCTTCGGAAAAGGTGCACTGACTGGCGGTGCTTTGTCTCTGCTACTTGACGCCAAAAAAGGCTGCACGATGGCAGGTAAAGCAGCCGAAGCGGGTGGTGCAGCAGCCCTGGGAGCATTAGCACTGAAAACCTACAAGGGCTGGGCCAATCAGCCTGAAGATAACCAACAAGACTCCAGCGATCTGGAATTGCAGCAGGAAAATGAAGAAAGGCAGAATCAGGTGATTCTGATGGCGATGATTGCCGCCGCCAAAGCCGACGGCCACGTGGATGAAGCCGAAAGAGAAAGAATCTATAAAGCCTTCGAGTCAATGGGAACCAGTCAAGAACTGAATCAATTTGTACAGCAGGAATTGAAGAAACCTCTTGATCCGGCAGAAGTAGCTAATGAAGTGTTCGGTCCTGAAGAAGCCTCTGAGGTCTATCTTGCCTCCCTTCTCGTTGTGGATGAACAAAATGCTATGGAAAAAAACTATCTTGAGGAACTGGGTAGACAGCTGAAACTCGAGCCTGAGTTGGTTGAAAAACTCGAAGCCCAAGCCCATGTGCAAGCGGCGTAATACCCTGAAGGGACCACAAAGGTCCGTTCGTCTTTGTGGTTCCGACTCAAACCTGCTTCTGACGATTTGGTCCTGACTTCTCAACACCTCTTCCCAGACCGACTCGACACCCATGACTTCTGTCTACAAGAATTAATCTCGACTGCATCTTGAGATTCACCTTCATAGCCCATACATTTAGCCTTTATTCTTCACGTCCAGCTCTCTCTTAGCCTCAAAAAGCAGGTGAAAGCTGGGTATGACCGCTTTTTAAAGCCCGAATTCGGAGATAGCCATGGCCATTGATGCCTCTGAAATTCAGAAGCTTGCCCATTTGGCGCGCTTGTCCATAGACGACAATCAGGTAGAGACCACTGCCAATACCATCAGCCGCATTCTCGAACTGGTTGACCAGATGCAGAAAGTTAATACCAATCATGTTGAACCCATGGCTCACCCATTGGATGCCATCCAGCGCCTGCGCGAAGACGTTGTGTCTGAAGAGAATAATCGCGAGCAGCTGCAGAGCTGTGCACCGGCCATTGAAGACGGACTCTTCCTGGTTCCCAAGGTGATTGAGTGAGCTGGCTCGATACCAGAAACCTCAACCCTTTACCCTGTTTTAAAGCGATTACCCAGAATCATGTACGATAAATCACTCTCAGAACAAAGCCGCGCCCTGGCCGACGGTGAACTGTCCAGTGTTGAGCTGACCCAGCTCTATCTTGAGCGAATCAAACAGCTTGATGGCAATTACAACAGCTACATAACAGTGACCGAAGAACTGGCACTGAAACAAGCCAGGGCTGCCGACGAACGTCGTGCAACAGGCGATGCCTTGGCATTGACGGGTATTCCTCTGGCCCATAAGGACCTGTTTTGCACAGAAGGTGTAAAAACCACCTGCGGCTCCAAAATCCTGGACAACTTTGTAGCGCCTTATGAATCAACGGTTACCCGAAAATTCAAGGAAGTCGGCTCTGTCACGCTGGGTAAAACCAACATGGACGAGTTCGCCATGGGTTCCTCCAACGAAAACAGTCACTTCGGCGCTGTGAAAAACCCCTGGGATACCCGGGCCATTCCCGGCGGTTCCTCCGGTGGTTCTGCAGCCTGCGTTGCAGCACGACTGGCAGCCGGTGCCACCGGCACTGATACTGGCGGCTCCATTCGTCAGCCAGCTTCTCATTGCGGTATCACGGGCCTTAAACCTACCTACGGTCGTGTATCCCGTTACGGTATGATTGCTTATGCATCCAGTCTGGATCAGGCAGGCCCTATGACACAAACCGCCGAAGATGCGGCCCTGATGCTGAACGTAATGGCTGGCTACGATCACCGTGACTCTACCTGCCTGGATCGTGAAGTGCCCGATTATACAGCCAATCTGAATGAGTCTCTGGACGGTCTGACAATTGGCTTACCAAAAGAATATTTTTCAACGGGCCTCGACTCTGAAGTTGAACAATGTGTGCGAGACGCCGTTGCTGAATTCGAAAAGCTGGGGGCCAGGGTCAAAGAAGTCAGCCTGCCTAATCTGGAGCTGTCCATTCCTTCTTATTACGTAATTGCACCGGCTGAAGCTTCTTCCAACCTGTCACGCTTTGACGGTGCCCGCTTTGGTCACCGCTGTGATAATCCTGTTGACCTGATGGATATGTACAAGCGCAGCCGTAGCGAAGGTTTTGGTGAAGAAGTCAAACGTCGTATTTTGGTGGGTACATACGCACTGTCTTCAGGATACTATGATGCCTACTACAAAAAAGCCCAGAAGATTCGTCGCCTGATCCGTGATGACTTTATAAATGCTTTTGAACAGTGTGACATTATCATGGGACCTAACGCTCCGACCTCGGCCTTCAACATTGGCGAGAAGAGCAACGACCCTGTTGCCATGTATCTGTCCGATATTTACACCCTGTCTGTTAATCTGGCGGGTCTGCCCGGCATGTCGATACCAGCCGGAATGGCCAGTGGCCGACCAGCAGGTTTGCAGATGATTGGCCGTCACTTTGATGAGTCCCGACTGCTGAACGTTGCTCACCGCTTCCAGCAGGCCACCGACTTTCATAAACAGTTCCCGGTTAATGGTTAACAGTGGGCGGTAGATTGTGCTTCAGACTTACCTCCTGAAAGACAATTTACAACGGATTACATTTCGAGGATTTGAAAAGTGTCTCAAACAACTCCGAGTCAACAGACCACTGATCACTGGCCACTGTCAACAGATCAATGGGAAACCGTTATCGGCCTGGAAATTCACGTTCAGCTGGCCACCAAAACCAAGATTTTCTCCGGAGCTTCTACTGCTTTTGGCGCCGAGCCCAACACTCAGGCCTGTGCGGTCGATCTGGGCCTGCCGGGCGTCCTGCCGGTGGTGAACGAAGAAGCCATTAACATGGCCATCAGGTTTGGTCTGGGTATTGATGCCGAGATCAACCAGGTTAACGTTTTCGAACGTAAGAACTACTTCTATCCTGATCTGCCAAAAGGCTATCAGACCACTCAGCTGGAGAAGCCCATTGTCGGTGCAGGTCACATAGAGATTACTCTGAAAGACGGCTCGACCAAAACCGTTCGTATTCATCACGCTCATCTGGAAGAAGATGCGGGCAAGAGTCTGCACGAAGATTACCACGGCATGACCGGTATCGACCTCAACCGTGCTGGCACACCTCTGATTGAGATTGTGACAGAGCCCGACATGCGTAATGCCGAAGAAGCAGTCGCCTTCGCCAGGAAACTGCACTCTATCGTCACCACACTCGGCATCTGCGATGGTGACATGTCCCAAGGCTCCATGCGCTTTGACGTAAACGTCTCTGTACGCCCAAAGGGTCAGAAAGAGCTTGGTACCCGCACCGAAACCAAGAACCTGAACTCCTTCAAGTTCATGGAAGCAGCAATCCTGAAAGAAGTGCAACGTCAGATCGATCTGATAGAAGACGGTGGCGAAGTCATTCAGGAAACCCGTCTTTATAACGGCGACACCGGCGAAGCCCGCTCCATGCGCAGCAAGGAAGAGGCCAACGATTACCGTTATTTCCCCTGCCCGGACCTGCTGCCGATTGTGATAGAAGACAGTCGTCTTAAAAAACTCCGTGCTGAAATGCCGGAAATGCCAGATACCAAAAAAGCCCGCTTTGTCAGAGAGCTGGGGTTGAGCGAAGTGGATGCTGAAATTCTGTCAGGCGATCAGGCGACGGCCACTTTCTTTGAAACCGCTGCGAAAATCAGTGGTGACGCCAAACTCGCTGCCAACTGGGTTCTGGGTGAAGTATCCAAGTCCCTGAATGCCAAAAGCATTGCAATTTCAGACAGCCCTGTTTCTGCTGAAGCACTGGCAGGCCTGATTGCCCGCATCAAGGACAACACCATTTCTGGCAAGATCGCCAAACAGGTTTTTGAAGCCTTGTGGAATAGCGAAGGCAAAGATGCGGATGAAATCATCGAGAAGAAAGGTCTCAAGCAAGTGACCGATACAGGCGCCATTGAATCCATGATTGATGAAGTACTTGCTGCCAACGCCCAACAAGTCGAAAACTATCGCGCTGCACCTCCCGAAAAGCGTGGCAAGATGATCGGCTTCTTCGTGGGTCAGGCCATGAAAGCCTCAAAAGGCAAAGCCAATCCAGGTATGGTTAACCAGATTCTCAAGAAAAAGCTGGACGCCTGAGAGTTATTTTCCGATTCGGAGACAATCAACCAACTCACCCCAAGGAGGCAGTCGCAAAACTCCAACAGCTCTTTCCCACGCTTTGCCCTACAGGACCTGAAAGCGTGGAAACCAGAGTTTTTCGACAGCCTCCGGGGAAGAGGAATATGAACCTTAAAGATTTATTCCTCAGTGAAATACAGGATACCCTCAACGGGATAATGATCCGAAAGCACACCTAATCGGGTATTTGTTTGATTGGCCTGTAAAATTCTCAGGTAACCACTCACTGGACAGACATTTCTCCTGTCACAAAGAATATTATCCAGAGTACCCTGATGAGGACCTTTTCCTTTGGCCATTCCATTGCTATGGATGTCAAAGGAATAGGGCAAAGAGGTATTGGTAAAATCAGCTGCCTGGCGGCTGAACAGGGTTTCCAGCATGATTTGAAAATATTCACCCCCTTCAGATTCTCCGTCTTTTCTACCCGCATCAGAATTAAAGTCCCCCATGTAAATGACTGCTTCATGGCTGGGTATATTCAATTTACTCTTGATCTCCCCAAGATAATCGTAGTGCCTGATCAGACCTTTGTATTCATCTTCGCTATCAGTTTGCACCGTTTGCAAATGGAGACCAAACACATGCAAATTTCCACTTTGGGTTGGCACCTTGATATACCAGGCACCGACAGCACACCACCCCTGGTTGCCTGCCGGCATTGGAAAGACAAATTCACGCATCTCAAGAATCGGCGCCTTGCTATAAATCACTACCCCGCCATTGAATAGCCTGCCATACAACAGCCATTCCCACCCTTCACCCAAAACAGGCGTCATGTAATAACCTGCCTGCCTCATTCCCTCATTGACGACGTCTCTGAGATACTGATCACCCAATTCCTGAAGCGAGACAATGTGATAATCCCTCTTGCTCATATAATGGGCAATTTCCTGCGCCCTCATTTCCGGATCGTTCATGTCCTGGCTACCAAACCACCACATCAGGAACTCAAAAAAGTCATAGGAAGTCATCAGATTCACATTCCAGGTCAATAGTTTAAGAGGCAAACACTGATCAGAGACACTCAAGGGACAGGTCGTGGGAGGGCTGGTGTAGACGGGAATGGATTCCATACTTTTTCGTTTTCCAGAAGCATCCGGCAAAGGCGAACCTGCAACTGCAAGGATACTCACCCCAAAAAGTAAAGCCAGAAGGGCACTGAACTCTTTCATCAAGCTTGCTCACTGACTGGAAAATCAAATTTACAGGATAGAAGCTCTCGAAAAAAAGCATAGAAGAAAATCAGGGGCTACTGACCGGGGCGTACGCCTTCAGCTACTAGTAAAAAAATGGAACCACAAGAAGGAGATTAATGGCTGTTTTTGGCACTCTTCATATTATTAGCCTTCCTGAAGAATTCGGTGAAGCCATCCTGAATATTTTGCAGCTCTTTATAAATAAACGATTGATGTCTTCCATCATAACCTTCAGTTTTGATCAACTTTTCCAGATCATCGAAACGTGTCTGAAGATCAACACTGTTGCTGATGAGCTTTTTAGCTTCAGCATCAATTGCTTCATAGCTTTCCCAAAACGCCTCACAGGATAAATTGGCTGATTGAAGCCTGCCATGGAGCTGCTTCAATTCACTCACATCCACCTTTGTCGCTGCAACTGCCTGCTGCTCAGGCCAGACCCAGCCACACATCCAGCTACCAACACTTCTTACCGCTTCCGTCAATTTAGGGACGTATTTACCCACTATTGCCACCAACATCAAGGTTCCACCTATCGATTTGGCCGTTTTGACTAGAGGATGGTAGCTGCCTGCGTAGAGTCCCGCTACACCCAGATGCTGGTCCAGAAGGGAAGACGTAAAGTATTGAATAAAATGCCCGGGATAGCCGGTTTTTGAAAAAGCTTCCTGAGCAAAATCAACACAATTAAACCCAAGCCCTTGATAGATACAACTTTCCTCTCCTTTATCACAGGCATCGGCGTACTCTGAGATATACTTCTCAACTCTTATGGCTTCCTGTTGAGAGATAAAGAAAGTGACTTTAGGGATATCATTAATTTCGTTATGGTAATAAGTTTTAAATTCGATAGCTTCATCCAACACAACCCCCTGCTGTGTTTTGGAAAGAATTTCATATGAATATCTGTCAACTCCAACAGAACACGACACCTTTCCCTGAGATCTTCTGCCCGCCAACTTGGCCCCTCCAGACACTACAGAGGCCAGTAAGAGTCTGCGAACCCGCCCAAGATCCCCAACAACTTCCCGCACAGGACACTGATTATGATCAACGAAAGGCTCGAGCACTTCGTCAACAGGGTCTGGTTTCTCATCTCTCGGTACTCGATGATCAGCGGGGGGAGCCTCAGAATGAGACAGGGAGTCCAGTTCATGATCATCATCAAGACTACCTTCTGCATTCTGTGGTATCACTTCCCACCGAGTAGCCGAAACAGGATAGAGACCGCGAGCAATGTCTACGCCTCTGGCTTTGTTTTCAAGTCTGACAAAGCTGTGGCCATTGTCGAGGTAAACAGTCAGTTTACAGGAAGGGTTATCTGCTCTTGTCACATTGCGAGTATTGAAAGTCGCCGAATCACGAAACAGGACGCCGGATTGAGAAAGATCACCGGTATCCATCGGCCCGGGAGGCAGAGCCCCTGTCTGAAGTTTACTATGCCCAGCGCCCATGCCAACTCTCCCCGCTGTTATGAGCGTTCTTCATGTCAGCAGCCTCCCTGAAGAATTCGGTGAAGCCGTCCTGAATATTTTTCAGCTCTTTATAAATAAACGATTGATGTCTTCCATTATAGTCTTCTGTTTTGATCAGCTCTTCCAGATCATCGAAACGCGCCTGAAGATCAACACTATCGCTGATCAGCTTTCTGGCTTCAGCATCTCTTTCACTATAATTTTCCCAGAATACCTCGCAGTATAAATTGGCTAATTGAAGGCTGCCATGAAGCCGCTTCAACTCACTCACATCGACCTGTGTCGCTGCGATTGCCTGCTGTGCAGGCCACACCCAACCACAGATCCAACTGCCAACACTCCTGACAGCTTCCTTCAGCCTGGGAACTGCGTATTTGCCAACCACGACCGCCAACATCAGTGTTCCAGCTATCGAAGCGGGATTTTTGACCACAAGATGACAGCCAACTGCGTAGAGTCTTGCCATGCCCACGCTCTGCGACAAAATTGAAGGGGTGAAATATTCAATAAAATGACCGGAATAGTCCGTTTTTGAGAAAGCTTCCTGGGCAAAATCAACACAGTTGAACCCAATCCCTTGAAAGATACAACTTTCCTCTCCTTTATCACAGGCATTGTCATACTCTGAGATATACTTCTCCACCGCCAATGCTTCTTGCTGAGAAATGAAGAAAGTAACTTTAGGGATACTGTCAAACCCCTCATAGGCATAGCCGAAGGTTTCATCTGAAAGGCGCCCCTGCATTTTCGAAAAAAGCACTCTATGAACACCCATTAACGCCAATGCTCGCCCTACGTGTGTTTTGCCCGCCAATTTTGCCCCCAAAGACGCTGCATAGGTCAGATAAAGTTTGGATTTCAATTTATCATTATTACTATCAACCACCGGACACTGATTACGAGCAACGCGAGGCTTTTGCACTTCCTCCACAGGAGCTGGTTTGGATAGTTTTAATAACAAGGGACTAACGGGAAAAGTCTCAGAATTGAACAGAGCTTCCAGCCTCAGCTTATTACGAAGATTAGCTTTCGATGCAACAAACCGTGCTGGGTAGAGACCTCGGGTAATGTCTACTCCTCTGTCCTTGTTTTCAAGCCTGACAAAGCTGTGGCCATTGTCGAGGTAAACAGTCAGTTTACAAGAAGGGTTATCCGCCCTTGTCACATTGCGAGTATTGAATGTGGCAGAACGACCTGATACCCCCCTTGAATGAAGCTCATTACCCGTGCCCGATGGCCTCAGAGGTTGACTGACTGTGAAAGATTGACTGGATCCAGCCTCCATACTCAGACTCCTTATCTACAAAAACCACATCCTAAGTACTATTGAAGGTGAACAGGTTCTGATCATTCATCGTAAAAATGCCTTAGCTCACGATCAGTCGTGCCACGGAAGAATTAATTGTCAAATCCCTCCCTAAACAAGCCCTGTTACCTGCTTACCATGGACTCAGGGTTTTCAACTTAATTGACAAACGTCTTTTAAAATGAAATTCAAATCAAATAAAAACTATATACTTATAACTAAATTTGTAAAAAAATCCTGTTTCAGAGTATTATGCCGACCAGATTTTCTGGGAATATAGTCCAGCTTATCTTTTTGTCAGGATCATTTGCCTGACTCATCCGTCGCATTCATTTGCTAAACGACCACAATCACAAGCATTTAACGAATGAGTGTTACTCATGGCCAGGCTATCAAAACTACAAGCAAAGATGCTGGCTAAAAAACTACTAAAACTGTTTGGAGCGGAAGTATGTCGTACCAGTCCGAAACTCTCCCAACAGGTGATGCAAATAATAGCAAAAATAATAGCACCGCCTTTGATCGTTTCCTCGCTACTGTAGAGTGGCTTGGCAACCTGTTACCCCATCCAATTACCCTGTTTGCCCTGTTTGCTGTGGGTATTGTTATTATCAGTGGTATCGCCTCATGGGCAGGACTGAGTGTCGTTGACCCCCGTCCGGAGGGAGCCGCAGGCCGTGCAACAGATGGCATGATCCATGTTGTCAACCTGCTGACAGGTGATGGCCTGCGGATGATTGTGACCAGGCTGGTTACCAATTTCACCGGCTTTGCTCCTCTGGGCACCGTACTGGTTGCTCTCATGGGTGTTGCTATTGCAGAACACTCCGGGTTGCTAAGTGCACTGGTTCGCTCCCTGGTGATGAAGGCATCCCGCAACACCGTAACCATGATTGTTGTGTTTGCCGGTATTCTGTCCAATACCGCTGCTGAACTGGGCTACGTGGTTGTTATTCCTCTGGCTGCCATGATCTTCCACTCACTGGGAAGACACCCTCTGGCCGGTCTGGCTGCCGCTTTTGCCGGTGTTTCCGGGGGGTATAGCGCTAACCTGCTTCTGGGCACTGTTGATCCACTGCTTTCCGGCATCACAGAAACGGCCGCCAGAATGATTGACCCGGCTTATGTCGTGGGTCCTGAAGCCAACTGGTACTTCATGTCGGTCAGTGTATTCCTGATCACCTTCGTAGGTACCTGGGTAACCAACAAGATCATTGAGCCTCGTCTGGGCAAGTACAACGAATCAGAAGCTTCCGTTGATCTTTCTGAAGACAAAATGGAAGACGTCACCGACCTTGAGAAACGCGGCCTGAAACGGGCTGGAATGGCATTACTGGTCTTGGTGGGTGTTATGGCTCTCACCATTGTTCCCGAGTGGGGCGTTCTCAGACACCCTGAAACGGGTGCTGTTGCGGGCTCTCCATTCCTTAAGGGCATTGTTGCCATGATCCTGATCTTCTTTGCGATTCCCGGCTTTGTCTACGGTAAAACGGTAGGCACGGTCAAGAATGACAGAGACGTAATCGATTGCATGTCCAAGAGCATGAGCACCATGGGCATGTACATTGTCCTGGTGTTCTTTGCTGCCCAGTTTGTTGCTTTCTTTGGCATGACCAATCTCGGCACCATCTTTGCGGTACTGGGTGCGGAATTCCTTCAGAACATCGGCCTGACCGGCCCACTACTGTTCGTTGTTTTCATCCTGATGTGTGGTTTTGTAAACCTGATGATTGGCTCCGCTTCCGCGCAGTGGGCCGTTACTGCACCAATCTTTGTGCCAATGCTGATGCTGGTAGGCTACGCGCCTGAAGTCATTCAGGCCGCCTACCGTATCGGTGACTCAGTCACCAATATCATCACGCCAATGATGAGCTACTTTGGCCTGATCGTTGCCTTTGCTTCACGTTATAAGAAAGACCTCGGTATTGGCACTCTGATCTCCATGATGTTGCCTTACTCAATGTTCTTTGTGATTGGCTGGAGTGTGTTGTTCTTCATCTGGATCTTCGTAATGGGTCTGCCGGTTGGACCGGGGTCAGCGACTTTCTACAGTGCTGGCTAACTGACTGACAGGACATTTAAGACAGGGGTGATGGTTCACCCCTTTTTTATTGCTCGGAAATAAGTCAGAGACACCAGCGAATCTCAAACCTACCGCTCCATCGGAACAGCTTAACCCACGAAAAGACCTGCCGGAAAAAAAGCTGTTCAGCTGAAATTGTCAGCAATGCTGTCAACCTTGTTATACCAATTGCTTCCAACAGATCCTAGGATATCTCGCAACAAAGCAGCCATTTTAAAGGAGTAAGACTATGGCCTTATCCATCAATCTGGAAGATCATTACAACTACACCCTGCTGGAAGTTCGGGGTAAAGTGGACGCTGCCACCTCACAAATGCTGGACCGAGCCATCGAAGCCGCCACCTTTGAGGGCAATCACCACCTGATTCTGGACTGTTCACAGCTATTCAGCATCAGCAGCGAAGGCCTGAGAGTCTTACTCAACACGCGAAATTCATTGACCCGGATTCACAGCATCACACTTTGCAATGTCTCAAGATCCATCCATTCACTGCTGGAACTGACGGGCATCTCCAGATTCATCAACATTGCCAAAGATCTGGATGAAGCTGAATCTATGCTGTTAGAATCTAATACCGAGCTGGACAGGATCAGTTTCAATTAGTTTTGTAACAGGATCACTTGCAATCAGGCATCTGTAGACTGAAACTTATCTTCCCTGTCGGCATGAGGCAAGATCGCATTCAGCAAAACGGCAGTAATGGCACAAAGGCTAACGCCTTTCAGAGTGAACCCACCCATCGACAAAGCCAGATCACCAATACCAAACACCAGAACAACTGACACAATCACCAGATTGCGTGGCTTGCTCAGATCCACCTGAGCCTTGATCATGGTACTGAGACCGACAACAGCAATAGAGCCGAATAACAGCATCATGATTCCACCCATCACCGGTGTTGGAATCGTAGCCAGAAAGCCACCGACTTTGCTGATAAACGCCACTGCAACAGCCATGATTGCAGCCCAGGTCATGATTTTGGGATTGAAAGCTTTTGTCAGCATCACCGCACCGGTGACTTCTGAGTAGGTAGTATTGGGAGGGCCACCCAACATGGCCGCAGCAGAAGTGGCAAAACCATCACCCATCAGGGTATTTTTCAGACCGGGCTTTTCGAGGTACTTCTTACCGGTAACCGAACTGATCGCCAGCATATCGCCAATATGCTCAATAGCTGGCGCAATCGCGACTGGTACCATGAACAGAATGGCATTCCAGTTAAACTCCGGGGCCGTAAACGCAGGAACAGCAAACCATGGACGATCAATAACCGGCTGAAAATCCACAACCCCCATAAATAACGCAGCAATATAACCAACAGCGATTCCACAGATAACCGGAATCAGTTTGAAGATACCGCCGGCCATGGTGGAAACGGCCAGTGTTGTCACCAGAGCGACGCCCGCCAGCAACAAGGAAGTATTGGGATCAATCGATGAGTTGGCATCACCACTGGCCATGTCAACGGCAACAGACGCCAGCCCGAGACCAATGACCATAATCACCGGACCCACTACTACCGGAGGAAATAATCGATAAAGGATGCCGCTTCCCCGCAGGCGAATGATAAAGCTGAGCACTACATAAAACAGCCCTGCTGCCATCATACCGCCCAATGTTGCAGGCAGGCCCCAACTTTGAACACTAAACGTAATAGGCGCAATAAAGGCAAAAGAAGAGGCCAGAAAGATAGGCACCTGCCGTCTGGTACATAACTGGAATATCAGCGTACCAATACCAGCGGTAAAGAAAGCAACATTTGGATCCAACCCGGTCAACAAGGGCACCAGTACCAGAGCACCGAAGGCGACAAACAGCATCTGCCCCCCCATCAACATCTGTCGCCATACTGGCATTCCATCATCGGCCAGGTTTATATCAGTCATAATCAGCCTTTCCCTTCACTATTTAGTTCCGAAGATTTTATCTCCTGCATCGCCCAGACCCGGTATGATATAACCGTGGTCATTCAAACAATCATCTACTGATGCAGTAAAGATTTTGACATCCGGATGAGCTTCAAGCACTTTCTCTATACCCTCCGGAGCCGCCACCAGCACAAGGCAGCGGATTTCCTTGCAGCCGGCTTTCTTGAGCATATCAATAGTGGCCGTCATGGAACCACCGGTAGCCAGCATAGGGTCTAATACCAGAGCAATTCGCTCATCGATATCCTTAACCAGCTTTTCGAAGTAAGGAACCGGCTCAAGGGTTTCTTCATCCCGATACAGACCTACGACACTGACCCGGGCACCCGGCACCAGATCAAGCACTCCATCCATCATACCCAGACCTGCTCTGAGAATGGGAACAATAGTAATTTTCTTACCTTTGATCTGCTTGACGGTGACGTCTCCGGCCCAGCCATGAATAACATGATCTTCCAGCTCAAAATCTTTGGTCGCTTCGTAAGTTAGCAGCGAACCCACTTCATTAGCCAGTGTCCGAAACCCTTTCGTACTGATACCCCTGGTGCGTAAAATGCCCAGCTTGTGTTGTACCAGAGGGTGCTTGATTTCTTGTACGCTCATGTCAGCTCCCGATGCCTTCCACTTAATACTGACTCTACCCATTTGACGGGCTTGAATCTTTTTATTTTTACACAGCCCTTATGACCCACCTATAAGTTTTTCTCACAGCAAACCGAAGTAAGCTATAACTTGCTGTTCACATCTAATGTAGGTATCGTTGCCCTCTTTTTTCCACGGTTCAACTTTTGTCTGCGCTGCCTGGAACCCGATTCATTGCTTGCCCATCAGGCAGTTTCCGGAGAAAGCCAGTTGTTAGCCAATGACGAGTTATTACAACGAGGTTCCCAACCCATGTCTGTTGATCTCGACCATATCCAGCAAGTCCTCAACGAGGCTGACTGCCTGTACAATGAACAACAGATAGAAGACGCCATTAAAAATATGGGCAGCGCTATTACTGAACAACTGTCTGGTAGTAATCCACTGGTTTACTGTGTAATGAATGGTGGCATGGTCATTACCGGCAAGCTGCTCACTCACCTGCAGTTCCCCCTGGAAGCCTCATACGTGCACGCCACACGCTACCGTGATCAATTAACCGGTGGCCGTCTGGACTGGAAAGTACGCCCTTCACAGGACATGAAGGGCAGGACAATTCTGATCGTTGATGACATTCTTGACGAGGGCCACACT
The DNA here is from genome assembly GCF_049310145.1 of Endozoicomonas sp. ALD068. Classification (NCBI taxonomy): domain Bacteria; kingdom Pseudomonadati; phylum Pseudomonadota; class Gammaproteobacteria; order Oceanospirillales; family Endozoicomonadaceae; genus Endozoicomonas; species Endozoicomonas sp. ALD068. The sequence goes on along the minus strand of NZ_JBLYNU010000004.1, from coordinate 221,934 downwards.
CTGGACGCCATTGTCGACTTCTGCAAGGAACAAGGTGCCGAGAAGGTTCTGACCGCCGTTCTGGTTGACAAGCTGCACGACCGCAAGGCTCGCCCCGGCCTCAAGGCAGATTTCTCAGGTCTTGAAATTGAAGATCGTTATATCTTTGGGTATGGGCTGGATTACCAGGGCTACTGGCGAAATGCCAACGGCATTTTTGCTTTGAAGGGTCACTGAAAATTGAGTTAGCTGAACCAGTTTACCCGGTGGTAGACTGGTTCAACGCCTTTTAGCTTATTCTTCCCTGCAAACCTTTTCTGATTGCAGCTCGATCAAGTTCAATTTTCCCGGGAAATGCCTTGCGCATTTCATAAATTTTTCTTATTTCTTTACTCTCCCCATTGAGAATTTCATTTATGCTTTCTCTGAAACCTCTGCCCTCAGCGGCGTGGTCCCTGGCCTCAATGGCTCGATCATATTCTTCCTGAAGCACTTGCTTTATGCTTTGATAAGAATTTACCTTACTTTTAAGGCTCTTTAACTCTTCCTGAAGCTCCACCTTCCTCTGACTGAATGACGCCTCTATTCGTGCTTTGCTCTGCTGTTTCTGCTGTGGATTCAATTGAGTATTACTCTCAACATTATTCAGCCACCGTTGTCTGGAGCTTTCGATTCCCTCGAGCTTGCGTGTCACTCCCGAGATTTTGAACTTCCTTAACTCATTCTCCATTCTGTGGGAGTCCAGTTCTTTTCTTTTACTATCTACTGCTTCTTTCAGTGTTTTTATATTTGTTCGATACTCTTCGGACTTTTGCTGAATTGCCTTTTTCGTTTTCATTTGAATAGTTTCTACCTGAGCATCGAGATTTCCAAGGCGAAGCTCGGTTTCCTGACCAGCCTCTGCGTCAACCCTTGGTTTCAGGGATTGACTCAGCTCCCTGATCTCCTTTTTCAGCTCAGCTTTCTTGCCTGGCTCATCTCCATTGCCTTTTATACTTCTTAACTCTTCAAGATCAGAGTTGTAACTCTGAAAACCAGGATCTTTATCAAAGGCAGCTTTGAACTCATTCAACATCTTCACTCTGTCACCAAAAAATTGCCCCTTGGAAAAGTCGTAGGTTTTTCCATCCGGAGCCGGAAACTTACCTTTTTTGGGAGGATTTTCCGGTGCCGCATAAAGCGCAAGTGACTTGGCGTACTTTTTATCAAAACTTACCAGCTTGTTCTCCAGAGCATTGGCTCTTTCTTTCAGCTGGCCCAGTTCCACTATCTTTTCATTTCTGGTGGAAAGCTCTTCTCTCAAACCATTGTTGCGAACCCTATTGATCAGATCCTGAGGAACAGGCTTCCAGTTTTCATTCTTTAAGGAACGCTTCAACTCGCCAAAGATGTGAACCACCTTTTGCTTTAAGGTCGGTTTGGTGATTTCTTTAGCTGGGCTGACAGAGCCTGATGGCTCTTTTTCTAAATGATTTGATTCAATGTGCTTTCGACCCTCTACTACTTCGCTCTTTCGTTCGTACAGCGAAATGTCAGATGGGAGTGATTGAAGTGAACTACCGTGTGTCGGGGGAGATGAAGGGAGAAGATTGGGATGATTACGCACTTCGATACTGCGATTCATACTCTGGGCTTTCGTTCTGGCTCCTCCTTCAATACCCTGAGAAACCTGCTGCCCAGTTTTTACCGGACTTTGCCCCCCAACTGAACCTACTGCTGCTGCTGACATCCTTGTTACCTCTGATTCATTCAGTCTATTCCTTTGTAAAGTTAAGTATCATCTAAAGTTGAGGCGCTTATTTAAAAAATCTATACCATTTCGGAATAATTCAGATTACTTGAATAGGGCTTGGGCAACTATAAATGCCATAATCGCCACTTTTCCGACAATCCCGGTGAAAGTATCAAGATTAAGATTCCTGAAAGTTTAAAATCCATCGTGTACAATGCCGGCAAACAGCCAAAAGCTATCAGGAATAACGATGAAGAAAGACAAACAGAAAGTCATTGGTGAAGTGCTGAATGATGAGCGAATCAAAGAACTGCTTACCCTTCAGGCACCAGCCGGAGAAGATCGCGCCCTACACATTCTGACCCGTGCTTATCGTGCACTGCGAGTAGAGGACTTTGAACGATTCCTGCACTTTTACTCGGAAACAAGTCTGGAGATCAATCCAGTGACACCAGAGGGCGGCACCTTTCTATCGCTACTGGAAACACACCATCATGCCGCACCCTATGCCCAAGCTTTAAAGAACTTCGGAGCCAACTAGCGACAGGCCATCTATACTCTGAGCTTTAGCAGTAAACCGGAGACCCCCCATGTTCACTTCATGGTTAAGAGACCCACGTATGCTGGCTTGCGCCGCGATCCTGCTGAGCACCAGTGTGACAGCTTCAGAAAACGCAACCACGGAAGACAGGCTCGCCGCCTACAACAGGCACTACCCCGCCATCTCTTACCCTGACTTGCGCAAGGCAGTCGATGCTGGCGAAGTGTTTCTTCTTGATACTAACAGGGGGGAGACCTATACCATGGGCCACCTGCCAGATGCCTATTCTCTGACAGACAGAGCCACTCTGGAGAGCCAACTACCCATCCTGAAAAACTACCCCATAGTTGTTTATTGTGGTGGTCCACAATGTACATCCTGGTTTGCCGGAGCAGATTTTGCTGCGGCTCGGGGTTATACCAACATCATGCACTTCAGAGGAGGTCTGAAAGACTGGAAAGATCAGGGCGGTAGTCTGGCAACCAGAAAAACAGAATAACTTTATGTCGGTAAATGTCTGAAAGTGTTCGGATATTTTATGACATGCCCTTCAGTGACAGTGCCTTTAAATCAAAAAGTTTTACACAACTAGCCTTCTTATTTCTTGCAAGAATCATTATGATGCCCGAGCGAAATGTTTATACGGAAAGTTAATATGAAATCGCTTGCCAAAGCCCTCTTTATACCACTGGCACTGTCCGCTTCATTGATGGCTTCCATGCCTGCTTCAGCTCATGGCCATGGCCACGAAGGTCATTCTGATGAACTGAACACTGAAATGAAAAAAATGGGCTTCAATTTCAAACGCTCCGGCTCTGCTAAAACCATTGAAGACATGCAGAGCTACCTAACTGAATTCCGTACGCACGCCGAAAACGCCAGGGAGACCGGCTACACTGATGCGCCTGAGGAATTCCGAAAAGGCATTGATCAACTGCTGACCGGACTGGCCGGGGTTCAGGCTGCTCTCGACAATAAAGATCTGGATCTGGCCAAACAAAGAATGAAAAAGCTCAATGACATCAGAAAGAAATACCACAGAAAGTTCGATGTCTAAAAAGTTTCAATGGCCACGAACCGTTCAGTTGATTCACTGGACGGTTGCATTACTCTTTTTCAGTAATCATTTTCTGATTGACGGGTACAGCGAGTACCATGCGTATTCTGGCTGGGTCATCCTTGCCCTGGTAGGACTCAGACTGCTTTACGGCGTGACTTTTGCCCCGGCACCTGCTCGCCTTCGGGACATCAAACCCTCATTCTCGGGCATCAAACTGCACCTTCACGAGCTGAAAACCCGGCAGCAGGGTGAAAATGGCCACAACCCGATGGGAGCGATTGCTGTTTGGCTGATGTGGATTGCCCTGGCTCTGGCTGCGTTTACCGGGTGGCTGCAGGATACCGACTTTGGCTTTGAACACAATGTTTATGAATGGCATTCGATGCTGGTGAATGGCCTCTACTACTTTGTCGGCCTGCATTTACTGGCAGTATTCATTACCTCCTGGCTGACCCGTCGAAACCTAGTCAAGACAATGCTCTGACGACAGACATTAGCTTAGCCAGGAAAGTTCATTTTAAAGTACACGGCAAGCAATTCGATTAAACGCAAATGACTGTGTCTTATAGTATTGCTTTTTGTTAGGGCTTTAGAGAATAATTCGGACCATTACTACCAATGTGTCGATAACATGACTGAATGCTAACCATAAGCCTGATAAACACTGCCCACAGACACAGACCAAATCCTCTTCGATTTTGTCTGATTCTTGTCGTTTATTTGCTGGTTATCCATTACTCCGTCAGTCACACGCATAATCCCCCTAAGGACTTTAGTTCTAGCTATCACAATCTGCTCCAACAACTATCGCTGAATGATCATGCCGATCACTGGCATGGGGATCAGCATCATTCAGCGGGCTGCCAACTGACTTCCCAGGCACCTCCGTCCCCCGCACTGTTTACTGCAGAACGTTCGTTCTTCGCTCCCTTCAACAGTGCAGAAAAAACCCGCTCCTTTTCTCTGGAAACCCCCACCAAAAAGCTGACCCGGGCTCCGCCGGCCTTTATCTGATGTCATCAATAAACCAGAAAACCTATTTATCAGATAAGTGCCTCTACGAGTGACATTATGCAAACTTTTACTAAACTGGCTGCCGGTATTGCCTGCGGAGTCCTGTCCCTGACTGTTTATTCCGCAAATGGAGAGCAGCGTCACGTTGACGCCCATGTTCACGGACAGGGTGAACTGAACTTTGCAGTCGAAGGTTCTGAAATTCACCTGGAACTGAAAATGCCTGCCAATGATGTGCTGGGCTTCGAGACCATTACTACCGATAAACAACGCCACCAGCTCCATGAAGCTCTGGAAAAGCTGGAAGCCGCCAGCCTCTGGAGCATGACCCCTGCCGCTTCCTGCAAACTGGTTAGCGCCAAAGCTACCTCAAGCTCTGTTGATCACGATCATGGTCGTGAAAAAGCTCATAACGACGATCACGGACATCATGAAAAAGATCATAACAGGCATGATCACCACGATGAGCACGCATCTCATGGCCATGATGATGAGCACGATCATCACGGTGAGCATGCCTCTGATGACCATCATGATGACCATCACGGTGAACACAACCATGAAGAGCATGAGAGCGAAAGCGGGCATATGGATATCTCAGCTACGTACGTCTTTGAATGTGGCAATGCCAATCAGCTGAACACCATCAGCACCTCAATCTTTGAAACATTCGAGCGCAGCGAATCCTTAAGTGTTCAGGGCTTCACCCAAAAAGGTCAGATGGCTGCCGAAATGACCAAGAGCAAGCCAGAGGTTCGCTTCTAAGATGACTGACTCCCGCTCTCAAGTTATTGAACTCACAGCTGTTGAGTTCAGCTGGAAAGCAGGAATACCTGTTCTGGATATTCCTGAACTGACTGTATCCAGAGGCGAAAAGGTCTTTGTCCGCGGCCCATCGGGTTCCGGCAAAACCACACTACTGGGACTGCTCGGCGGCGTCATTACACCGGAGCGGGGACAGGTCAACGTGCTGGGGAACGACATTAGTCGTTTTTCCCCGGTGCAGCGCGATCGCTTCCGTGCTGATCATATTGGCTTTATCTTCCAGATGTTCAATCTGATTCCCTATCTCTCTGTAATAGAGAACGTCACTCTGTCTCTGGGCTTTGCCAAAAAGCGCAAAAGCAATCTCGACAGTATTGCTGGCAATGAGCAGGACGAAGCAAGACGTCTTCTTAAACATCTGGAACTGGACGAATCCATACTGCATCGTCCCGCTACAGAACTGAGTATCGGACAGCAACAGCGAGTTGCCGCCGCCAGAGCTTTGATTGGCAAGCCTGATCTGATCATCGCCGACGAGCCTACTTCAGCACTTGACACAGATACCCGGGAAGCCTTCATCAATCTGCTGTTCGCAGAATGTGAAACAGTAGGCAACACCCTGCTATTCGTCAGCCACGACCGTAGCCTTGAATCGTTATTTGATCGCAGCATTGTGCTCAATGAAATTAACCGGGCCAGCAAAGTCAAAGAGGTGGACTGATGTCGATTTTAAGCCTGGCTTTAAAGAGCCTTAAAAACCGAAAAACAACCGCCTTGCTGACTATATTTTCTATTGCTGTCAGCGTAGCCCTGCTATTGGGGGTTGAACGTATCAGGGTCGAAGCCAAAAACAGCTTTACCAACACCGTATCAGGTACGGATTTGATTGTGGGAGCCAGAAGCAGCTCTATCAATCTTCTGTTGTATTCTGTTTTCCACATTGGCAATGCCACCAACAATATCTCCTGGGAGACTTATCAGGATCTGACGTCTGCCCCGGATGTTGCCTGGTCTGTTCCCATTTCCCTGGGTGACTCCCACCATGGCTATCGGGTCGTGGGCACCTCCCACGACATGTTCAGTCATTTTCGATACGGCGATGATGAATCACTGCAACTGTCCGAGGGCCAACCTTTCAATGCCTTATACGACGCTGTACTTGGATCTGAAGTCGCTGCCAGCCTTGGCTATGAAGTCGGTGACAGCATTGTTCTGAGCCATGGCATAGAAAGTAAGAGTCTGCTGCCTCACGATGATAAGCCTTTTAAGGTTTCCGGCATTCTCAAGCCAACGGGCACGCCCACGGACAGAGTAATTCTAATCTCTCTTGAGGGGATCGAAGCCCTGCATATCGACTGGGTAAGTGGTGCTCCACCCATTGCCGCATTCTCGGTGTCCGCTGCAGAGGCACAGGCCATGAATCTGCAGCCCGCCAGTGTTACCGCCTATTTCGTTGGCCTGAAATCCCGTATTGCCGCTTTCCGATACCAGAGGAAAGTCAATGAATACCGGCAGGAAGCCATGACCGCCATTCTGCCCGGTGTTGCTCTTCAGGAGCTCTGGCAACTGGTTGGCACCGCAGAAAAGGCACTGCTGGCGGTTTCCATCATAGTGGTCCTGGCAGGTCTGATGGGCATGCTGACTTCGATTCTCACTTCTCTTAATGAAAGGCGCCGGGAGATGGCCATTCTCCGCTCAGTTGGCGCAAGGCCGATCCATATCTTCACGCTGATGATCACTGAATCTGTCGTTTATGGGGTTTCAGGAACCCTTCTGGGCTTCCTTATACTCTATGGACTGCTTTTCGCTATTCAGCCCGTTGTGCAACAGATACTGGGGCTGCACCTGGCCATCAGTGCTCCGGGCACCTTTGAATGGTCATTGGCCGGAATGATCATTGTCTGCGCCATTGTTTTGGGCATAATCCCGGCCTGGCGCGCCTACAAAAACTCTCTTGCCGATGGCCTGACCATAAGAGTCTAAATTGGATATCATCATGAAAACAGGAAAATCCCTGATACTGACGACGCTACTGACTCTGCTGCCAGTAGTCGCCGCTCAGGCCAAGCCGGTGGAAAAGCCTGCAACCCAAGCAGAAGTCATAGAGATCACCTGGGACGAGCTGATGCCTGCACCGGATCAAAAAGTCGTTGACAGTTATCAGGCCGGAGAGATGAGCAAAGATGATGTCATCGCCTATCTGGATAATCTGGGCAAGACGCCCGTTGCAAGACTGGACAAACGCACGGTAAAAATACCCGGATACCTCGTGCCACTTAACCTCGACAAAAACCAGAGAGCGACGGAGCTGTTGCTGGTACCAACCAGGGGTGCCTGCATCCACGTACCAGCACCACCGCCTAACCAGACCATTTATGTAAAATTCAAGAATAAAGAAAAAGGCATCAAAGTTGAGGAAGCGGGCTTAATCCCGTATTGGCTGGTTGGAACCCTGCACGTTGAGACCACTCACTCAGAGTACACTGAAACCCTTTACTCCATAACTGTTGACTCGCTGGAAGTCTATAAATAAGGCGAACTGTTTCAGTTAAAAATCTTTATTGATCAAAACATGGATGTTCTTAAACGACGCAGTAACTACCAGGCCTGCTGGTTAGGTACTTACTTCACAACAAAGGACTTAACAGCTGAAAAAGACTCTCCAGAAACCGTCTGGTGACAGACCTTCGGCTCCATAGAGACAAACGAACACGCTCGGAGTTCTGCATGTACTGATCCAGAAGCGTCGCCATGGTTTGGCTGAAGGCTCTGTCATAGATGATCATGGTCACTTCATAATTCAGCCAGACGCTGCGCATATCCAGATTTACAGTACCAAAAAGAATGGTCGATCGGTCCACCAGAACACACTTGGTATGCAGCAATCCTCCCTTGAACTGCAATATTTTCACCCCTGCGTTTAACAGGTCTTCGTAATAGGAGCGACTGGCATAGTGAACCATTCTGGAGTCATTTCTGCGAGGAACCAGTAACTGAACGTCCACCCCTCTCATGGCCGCTGACTTCAGGGCTGTCAGCAATGATTCGTCCGGAACAAAATAAGGTGTAGATATCAGCAGCTCTTCCTTACTTTCGTAAATTGCGGTAAGCAAAACCTGATGGAGCCTTTCCCGGTTGATACCCGGTCCTGATGGCAGTACGTGAACATCAGCACCGGTGTAACTGTCAAGACAGGAAGGTGGAAACTCGTAGGTAGCATTAAACGACGAATGTTTTTCACCCGTTTCAAGCGCTTTATCCCAATGAGCAATCACTGCCATAACGTGTGCGGGTATACCTTCTACCCTGACCATGGCGTCGATCCATTGTCCGACATTAGCCTTCTGACGAAAATGAACAGGATCGACCAGGTTAAAGCTGCCACTCCAGGCAATTTCATCATCAATCACGAGAATTTTGCGATGGTTGCGAATATCAAGGCGCTCAAACAGCATCCTTAAAAGACCAACCGGCATGGACCCGGTAACACTGATGCCCTCCAGACGGAAACGTCTTGCCCACTCACTTCGAAGAAACTGACGACTGCCCACTGCATCAAGTATTACCATACAGTCAACACCCCTTCGTGAAGCTCTGATCAGAGCCTCTGCCAGAACCTTGATTCGCCCCTTGGGCTCACAGATGTAAAACTCCAGTACAATGCTGCATCTGGCTTTCTCTATGTCCTGTAACAGGCCATGAAGAATGGTATCGGTTTCATGAAACAGCTGAAGCTTGCTACAAGGCAGCACTGGAATACCCAGGGTCTGCTCCGCCAGCTTGTAGATCCCTGTATGAGGAGTATTGGAGGGATACTCAAGCTGCCGCTGGGTAATCACTCTCGAAAGGTGGCTAGACCACTGTTCGTAGTCAGGATACAGACTCTCCAGACGTCGGAGCCTTCTTCTCCCAAGGCGCCTTGAGCCAAACAGCAGGTAAAAGAAAAAACCGGCTACCGGCAGAATGAACAGCAACAGTACCCAGGCCAGAGTCACGCCTACCGGCCTGCGCTGCATAATAATGTGAATTCCGAAGGCGATGATCAGGGCAAGATAGATTCCCCCAAACAATGCATTGAGCCAGCTGTTGTCCATTCAAATATCTGAGTGACGTTATTCTTCACAAACAGTTATAAGACTCCAGGGCGAGGAGCCTGCAGGACTATCTATAATAACGCTAAACCGTCACTTTCGCAGAAAAAACGTCAAAACAGCAAATGTCCGTATTCGTCCCACATGAGTTTGCCGGTCATAACCAGTGAAATAACGACGATCATGGGACGAATAATCTGCTGACCACGCTTCACAACCATTCTCGATCCCAGTCTGGCGCCGATGAACTGACCTATCAGCATGATTCCCCCTACGGCCCAGACAACCTGACCACCCAATATAAAGAACAGCAGGGAAGCCACATTACTGGTACAGTTCAGAACCTTGGTATGAGCCGTCGCCATTGTCAGGGAATAACCAAGGAGGCTGATAAAGGCTATGGCGAAGAAAGAGCCCGTGCCCGGGCCGAAGAAGCCATCATAAAAGCCGACTCCCAACCCTGCTGAACAGGCAAAAGCGGTCAGGCTCATTCTGGCAGAAGAAGCTTTAGTATTTCGGACACTGGGGGAGAGAATAAAGTAAGCAGCTATACCCAATAACAGGAAGGGAATAATCTGCTTCAAAACCGAAGCATCAATCAACTGAACCAGAATCGTGCCTGCGGCACTGCCAACAAAGGTCATGAAAATGGCAAAACGCATTTCCCTGAGATTCACCAACCCTCTTCGAATAAAATAAACACTGGCAGAGAAAGAGCCGCCTGTTGACTGTAATTTATTGGTCGCCAGAGCCTGTGCCGGAGAAAGCCCCACCGCCAGAAGCGCGGGGACTGTAATCAATCCGCCGCCGCCTGCAATGGAGTCAACAAAACCAGCCAGAATCGCAACAAAAAACAGCAATAACCCCCAATCAAGAGTAAATACAAAATCCAAAACAGGCCTCAACTTTATGATGCGTCAGGTATTTGTCGTCCAGCAAATAACCCAAACGTTTTTTCTTTAATGACGAAATGTCTTTTTTTATTGGATCGAATCCAAACACGAATGAGATTATCTTGATGTTTTGAGTGCCTGGCTATCCGCAATGACAACAGATAAACATTCACACAAATAACTTCATGCTCAGAACAGCATCTGCGCCCCCCCCGAAGATCACCTTCCTGATCAAATCAAGTTGGGTATTACTTACACATTGAGGTTTTAAAAGTCACTGAAACGAAAAAGCCCAACCTGTTTCAGTCGGGCTTCAGAGAAATGGCTGGGGTGGAGGGATTCGAACCCCCGCATGGCAGGATCAAAACCTGCTGCCTTACCGCTTGGCGACACCCCAACAGTACGAAATGCTTTTAAGTTGTGGACATTCCGTGGATACTTTTGACTTTACGTTAGTATTCGCTTACTTGCAAACCCTTCAGTAATGGTAGCTAGGGGCAGATTCGAACTGCCGACCCCAGCATTATGAGTGCTGTGCTCTAACCAACTGAGCTACCTAGCCATTTTTATGGCTGGGGTGGAGGGATTCGAACCCCCGCATGGCAGGATCAAAACCTGCTGCCTTACCGCTTGGCTACACCCCAGCAAATACGAAATGTTTTATAGGATATGGACATTCCGTGTACACTTTCGACCCTACGTTAGCAGTCGCCTGCCTGCAAGCTCCTGAATATGGTAGCTAGGGGCAGACTCGAACTGCCGACCCCAGCATTATGAGTGCTGTGCTCTAACCAACTGAGCTACCTAGCCGCCGAAAGATGGTGCGCATTTTCAGGATTTAACGCTGTCCTGTCAACTGTTTAAGCGGCTTTTTTAGGAACTTTCAGAAAACCCCTACCCCTGTTTCGTATTTCTGCGGGTACTGGCATGCGCCTTATTCAAAGCCTTATTATTTTTTCAGAACGGACTGTTAATGCTTCTATTAATACCTTTCTGGATAAGAGCAATGTCAATGGCAACATTCAATGACTCTCCAGAAGTTAATGACCCGGAATTAAAAAGGACAGGGCTGGTCAGACAGCCCCAATTGCATCAGACATTGAAACGGAAATGCATAACATCGCCATCTTTGACGATGTAATCCTTGCCTTCCACTCTCAGACGACCTGCTTCCTTGGCACCCTGTTCACCGTTGTACTGAACAAACTCATCGTAAGCCGTCACTTCCGCACGAATGAACCCACGCTCAAAGTCAGTGTGAATCACACCTGCAGCCTGAGGCGCCGTCGCACCGATCTTCACAGTCCAGGCACGCACTTCTTTAACTCCGGCAGTGAAATACGTCTGCAGTCCAAGAAGTTCATACCCCCCCCTGATCACACGATCCAGACCTGGCTCTTCCATACCCAGATCGGCCAGAAATTCATCCCGCTCTTCATCTTCGAGCTCAGCAATCTCAGCTTCCAGCTTGTTGCAGACTGTCACCACGACAGAACCCTCGCTCCTGGCGATGTCACGAACAACGTCCAGATAAGGGTTATCTTCAAAACCATCTTCATCGACGTTGGCAATGTACATGGTGGGCTTTGTCGTCAGAAGATGGAATGTTTTGGTCAGCTTCTGCTCTTCATCGGTCATTGCCATGGATCGAACAGGGTGGCCTTCTTCCAGATGGGGAACAATTCTTTCCAGCAGGACTTTCTGGGCCTTGGCATCCTTGTCGCCGCTTTTGGCGACACGAGTGACTCGCTGCAGCTGTTTTTCACAGCTTTCCAGATCCGCCATGGCCAGCTCGATATTGATAATGCCGATATCCGCCGCCGGATCAATCTTATTGGCCACATGAATAACATTATCATTCTCAAAACAACGTACTACGTGGGCGATAGCATCAGTCTCACGAATATTGGCCAGGAATTTGTTGCCCAGACCTTCACCCTTGGAGGCACCTTCTACCAGGCCGGCAATATCGACAAATTCCATGGTCGTGGGCAACACACGCTGAGGCTTAACAATCTCAGCCAGCTTATTCAGACGCGGATCGGGCATGGCCACGACACCCGAATTTGGCTCGATAGTACAGAAAGGGAAGTTCTCTGCATCAATCCCTGCCTTGGTCAAAGCATTGAACAGTGTTGATTTGCCGACGTTGGGCAGACCAACGATGCCACATTTAAAGCCCATAAAAAGTTACCAGGGGAAATTCAATAAAAATTTGGGACAGGATTATAAAGCCCGACCTGAATTGACACCAGTATTATGCCCGACTGCTCTTTCCGGATTTATACTGACTCACAGCAGAATGCTTTCCCTACCGGCAGAACAACACCCGGCAGGTTAGCCAGACAACCCTGAAGAGAGCTTTAAAAAAAACCGCAGCCTTGAATCCAAACAACTGTTTCCGCAGTATAGTTACGCAATAGCAGGCCGGAGTCTGGCTCCTGCGACCACATAAGCGAAATTAAAATCAAAGAATAATGACAAGCTACGAACCAAGTCTGATAAAAAAGGCAACATTGATACTTGTGTGCAAAAAGCCCGCCTTACACCAGGGAAAACAACGCCTTGCTGCTGACATGGGAACAGAACAGGCTCTGACGGTTGCTCAGCACCTGCTAGCCTGTGCACTGGAAGATTTATCAGAGTGGCCAGGCCAGAAAGTTATTGCTCCCTCTCATGAAAGCGACTATGACTGGGCCAGTCAGCTTCTGAAGGGCGACGACAACCTGGTAGTACCCCAGGGCTCTGGCAACCTCGGTGAGAGACTGAACCACATCGACAATGAGCTGAGACTTCAGGGAAAAGAAAACCTCATCTATATTGGCAGTGACTGTCCGACACTCAGCCTCAAAGACCTTTCGGACACAGCACAAAAGCTCAAGACCTACGACACCGTATTCAGCAAGGCCAGTGATGGCGGCGTCACCATCATGGCGAACCGAACTCATTGGCCTGACCTTTCAAAGCTGCCCTGGAGCACAGGCTCTCTGGGAGTGTCACTGACGAGTCTTTGTCGTCAATCCCGCTTATCCGTCGGCTACGCTCCTTCTGGCCAGGATGTTGATCATTTAAAAGATTTGCTCGGAGTGCTCCCCGAACTGAATCGTGATAATCGACCTGCCCGAAGGGCTCTGTCAAAACATATTCAATCTATTTTCAAGCAAGGAAAAATCTCTCATGCATGAAACAGTACAGAATTACTATGGCAAGACTCTGCAAGGCAGCGATGACCTGCAGACCAATGCCTGCTGCACCGATGCAACCATGCCACGCCACCTGAAAAGTGCCCTTGCCAATATTCATGACGAGGTTCTGAGCCATTACTATGGCTGCGGACTGGTCTGCCCTGAGCAGTTGCAAGGCGCCAGAATACTCGACCTTGGTTCCGGATCAGGTCGTGACTGTTATGCCCTGGCTCAAATGGTCGGAGAAGAGGGTTATGTCGTCGGTGTCGACATGACAGACGAACAGCTTGCGATTGCCAACCGACATGTCGAATACCACCGGGAAAAATTCGGCTATGCAAAAGCCAACACCGAATTCCACAAAGGCTATATTGAAAAACTGGATCAACTGAACCTGGAAGAAAACAGCTTCGACATGATCATTTCAAACTGCGTGATCAACCTTTCTCCGGACAAGGAAGCAGTGTTGAGAGAAGCCTGGCGTCTGCTGAAACCAGGCGGTGAACTTTACTTCTCTGACGTCTATTCTGATCGCCGCATTCCTGCTGAACTGGTCGATGATCCGGTGCTTTACGGAGAGTGTCTCAGCGGTGCCCTCTACTGGAATGACTTTTTGAATCTGGCCAGAAAGGCCGGTTTCACTGACCCCAGACTGGTGGAAGATAAACCTGTCACTATCACTAACCGTAAGATTGAAGCTCAGGTCGGTGATATCCGGTTTTTCTCGGCGACTTATCGATTGTTCAAACTGCCAGAGCTGGAAAGTCATTGCGAGGACTATGGACAGGCTGTGATCTATAAAGGCACGATTGATCACCATCCCAACACTTTCAATCTGGATGGGCACCACCCTATTACCAAAGGCAAGGTTTTCCCGGTTTGCGGTAACACCTGGAGAATGCTGCACGATACAAGATTCCGTGAACACTTCGAGTTCATTGGTAACTTCAGCACCCATTATGGCATTTTTGATGGCTGCGGAACCTCGCTGCCCTTCTCATCTTCCACCCATGAAAACAAGGGAAGTGATGGCTCATGTTGCTGACAGGAACACCTCCAGACACTAAAAGCCAGGATTGGCACTTTACGCCTGATGGCAGCCCCAGAGGTTATATCAAACCTCATCAACTGAAAGAACTCTGGTTTCATACCGGAACCCGTTGCAACCTTTCCTGCGGCTTCTGTCTGGAGGGTTCAAGTCCGGCCAGCAAGAGGCTGGACGCCCCGACTCTGACAGAAGTAAAACCCTACATTGATGAATCACTTGAACTGGGGGTTGAACAATTCTCTTTTACGGGAGGAGAGCCTTTTGTCATTAAAGACATTATCCGAATCCTGGACTATGCCTCCCAGCATCGCCCCTGCCTGGTTCTGACTAATGGCACGACCCCCATGATCAAAAGGCTTGATGAGCTGACTCGTTTGAGCAGTAACCCTTACCCCATATCCCTGAGAGTCAGCCTGGATCATCCAAACGCTGAACAACATGACGCAGGACGAGGTGAAGACAGCTTTGCCATCGCTCTTTCAGGACTGAAACTACTGCATGAAAATGGCTTTAACATCTCCGTCGCCAGACATATGGAAAAAGACGAAAACACGGCAGTGGTTGAACAGGCCTTCAGAGATCTTTTTGAACTGAACGGTTTGCCCATCAACCTGAAACAGGTGGCCTTTCCGGATTTCCTGCCTCCCGGTTCTTTACCGGATGTTCCCCACGTCAGCACAGACTGTATGACCCGCTATCAGACAGAAGAAAGTCGTCGTCAGTTTATGTGCGCGTTTTCCAAAATGATGGTCAAACAAAACGGGCAGATGCAGGTTTACGCCTGCACACTGGTGGATGACGATACTGAGTACAACCTTGGCAAGAGTTTACGGACGAGCCTGAGTGAAACCATCAGTATGAAACACCACCGTTGCTACAGCTGTTTTGCTTTTGGCTCTTCCTGCAGCGAACTCTGATTGTCTGCTCAATAACAGGAGATTTTGATGGCTAAAACCCGGATACTGTTCCTCTGCACTGGCAACTCCTGTCGCAGCCAGATGGCGGAAAGTCCAACACCCAGACAGGGGCAGATCATTCTCAAGTGTTTTGATGACCCTCCCCGGCTGGCTGAATCGGTGAAAACAGAAGAAGAATCATTAACAATCTATCGTCGTGTAAGAGACGAGATCAGAGCATGGGTCAATCAGCTTCCCAGCCTGATCCAACAGATGTCTGATGAAAAACACAATGAAAAGGAAACCCAATGCTGGCAGTGATTGGTGGAACAGGCATCTACAGCCTGGATGGACTTGAAGTATTAAATGAGCAGACGATTGAAACACCTTATGGCCCTCACTCAGGTCCAATAACAACAGGTCTTTTTAATCAACAAAAGCTGTTGTTCTTGCCCAGACATGGAAGCGGCCACCAACTTCTGCCTCATGAAATCAATTATCGGGCCAACATCTGGGCATTAAAAAGTCTGGGTGCGACCCGGGTGATAGGCCTTTCTGCGGTTGGCAGTCTGCAGGAGGAGATTGCGCCGGGCGAATTATCGCTGGTCAGTCAGTACTTCGACTTCGTAAAAGGACACCGGGAAAAAAGCTTTTTTGGTAACGGTCTTGTCGCTCATGTCTCCACCGCAATACCAAGCTGTCATCAGCAATCAGAACAACTGCTCAATGCTGCTAACCTGGCAGAAATAGGACTGCATACAGATAAAACCTATGCCTGCGTTGACGGTCCCAGGCTGGGTAGCCGTGCAGAGAGTCTGTTCCTGAAAAACGCCGCTCAGTGCGATGTTGTCGGCATGACTAATGTGCCTGAAGCGTTTCTGGCACGGGAAGCTCAGCTTTGTTACACAACAATCGCTATTGCCACTGATTACGATTGCTGGAAAGATGACCCTTCAGCCCACGCCAGCGTTGAGCAGATCATTGCCAGATACGGCAAAAGCCTGACACTGGCTAAAGCGTTGTTAGGGCAATATCTGAAACAGCAGGAAGAAACACCTCATGACAGCACTTATTGCCAGTGCAGGAGCGCACTGAAATCAGCAGTACTCTCTCCTGAGAACAAGCTTGGCCAGAAGCAGAAAGCATTGCTGGAAGTGCTGCAAAGATAATTATGCCCAGCCTATCTGTAATCGTGCCACTGGGCCCTGGTGAGACGCAGTGGCCGACGCTTCTTGAACAATTAAGTCTTCTTCCCGCAGGCAACGAGGTGATCCTGGTTGGCTATGACGACGATCAGCGGCCTGCCAAACTGGATCAGCTTCCGGGCCCTTTGCTTCACCTCAGGTGGATTTGGTGTACTGCAGAACAGGGACGTGCCTGCCAGCTCAATGCAGGCGCAGAGAAAGCCACAGGGAATTACCTCTGGTTTCTGCATGCAGACACAGTATTGGACAAAGAGAATGTCCAAAGCTTACTGAATGCCATTGATCAATATCCCAGACACTTGTTCTACTTTGATCTCTGGTTTTACGACAAAGACACTTGCTGGTTATCCATCAACGAATGGGGAGCCAGATTCCGCTCCGATATTCTGGGATGCCCCTATGGTGATCAAGGGTTTTGCATCAGCCGGACACAATTTTTCGACCTCAAGGGTTATCCCACCGACACTTTCTACGGTGAAGATCATGCATTTGTCTGGAAAGCCCGGCAAAACAGGATCCTCCTCCACTCCTGTGGCACCAGACTGGGTACCAGTGCGAGAAAGTATCACGATAAAGGCTGGCTAAAGCTGACCCTGAAATACCAGCATCTCTGGCTAAAACAGGCGACACCGGAATTTTTTAAATGGCTCAGGGTAAAACTGGACAGAGGAAGGGTCTGAATAGATTCATTAACCTGACTGGTCAGATTTGGCTTATGTACTAGGCTTGACTGATCATAGCCCTAACAAAAGCCATCAGACGAATGCCCAACAAAAGCAAAACTGTAGCCGTCATCTGCGGCGGCCTGTCTCCCGAAGCCGATGTATCCAGACTCTCCGCAAGCCGAATCACCCCCTGTCTGGAAGAACATTATGGCAGAGCCATCCACCTGGAGCTCGACGAAACCCTTCCGGAACAACTCGTAGCCCAACAGGTTGATGTTGCTTTCCCGGTCGCCCACGGTCCTTATGGTGAAGATGGCCGCCTGCAGGGTCTTCTGGATATTATGGGCGTTCCTTACGTAGGTTCCGGAGCCCTGGCAAGTGCCTGCTCTCTGGATAAGGTGGTTACCAAACGTTTGCTTCAGCCTGTCGGCATCACAATGGCCAGAGACAGAGTCGTCTATCGCAGCGAAAACTATGAAGATGCTACTCTCGACTGTATCGAATCCCTTGGGCATAAAGTCATCATCAAGCCGCCTGGTCAGGGTTCCGGTATTGGCATCCAGTTTGCCATGGGTTATGAAGACCTTTTCAGCAAGCTGAAAGTCGGCCTGCAAATGGATGAAAAACTATTGGTTGAAGAGTTTGTTGCCGGACGCGAAATCACTGCCGGTATCCTCCACCTGGATGACTACCAGATCCTGCCTGTTACCGAAATTACCACACCAGACGGTGCCTGGTATGACTATATTCACCGCTATACACCCGGTCTTAGTGATCATGTGACTCCCGCCAGAATCTCGGATGAGCAGTATCTAAAAGTTCAGCAGATTGCACTGAAGGCACACCAGGTTCTGGGCTGTCAGGACCTGAGTCGCTCTGACTTTATCGTTCCTGAATCAGGAGAGCCAGTCTTTGCAGAACTCAACAACCTGCCGGGAATGACCCCAACCAGCCTGTTTCCGGACGGTGCCAGACATGCAGGAATACCCTTTGATACCCTGATCTGCAAACTGGTGGATCAGGCTTTGAAACGGGGGGAAAGCACTCGCGAAAGAAGAGAGTACTGGCCAATCCCGAAACTGAATATCAGGCCATCGTGAAGTCAGGCTTTAAAGGTATGTAACTCTTGAACGGCCTTGGCACGAGCACCATTAAAGGCCTCGGGGGAGATGCGGATGGCTTCGTCAATCACCGAGTCGATCTTCAGTCGATCCGACACGGAGGGCTTGTTCAGCACATAATTAATCACTTCCTTGCTCTGACCCGGATGACCAATCCCCAGACGCAAACGCAGAAAGTCCCTGTTATTTCCCAGCGCTGAAATAATGTCCCGAAGGCCGTTGTGTCCGCCGTGGCCACCGCCCTGTTTCAGGCGACCAATACCCGCTGGCAAGTCCAACTCATCGTGAACAACAAGAATAGATTGAGGGGGAATCTTGAAGAAGGTACTGATAGCACCCACCGCCTGACCACTGCGATTCATGAAGGTGGTCGGGTTTAGCAGACGGACATCCTCTCCAGCGATGGTAATGCGGGCAGTCAGACCAAAGAATTTTTTCTCGGGTTGCAGGCTGACGCCGTAGGCTCGAGCTAACTGCTCCACATACCAGAATCCGGCATTATGGCGAGTATCATCGTATTGAGCACCGGGGTTGCCGAGTCCGACAACCAGCCTGATCGAGTGATCCTTCGCCATAATATCCTCCATAGCCCTGACCTGCGTTAACAGCGCGGGGCCATAAAAAAAGCTGATTACTCTTCGCCGCCTTCTTCTTCAGAGGCTGCTTCTTCAGCTTCTTCTTCTTTGCCACCACGGGTAGTCTGAACAGATGCAACATCCAGATCATGACCTTCGCCCTGCAGCAAAGCAACCAGTTCAACACCCTCAGGCACGGTCAGGTCGGTCAGGTGAATATGACCACCCAGCTCGACATTAGCCATATCGACTTCGATGAACTCAGGCAGATCAGCAGGCAGACATTTAACTTCTACTTCAACACGAGCGTGAGTGATAGCGCCACCGGCTTTGACACCGACACAGCTATCTTCGTTCAGGAAGTGCAGTGGGATGTGCGTGGTGACCGCGTGAGCAGCGTCAACGCGCAGGAAGTCCAGGTGCATAGCATAGTCTTTTGCAGGGTGACGCTGAAGATCCTTCAGAATAACCTGCTGGGAAGCGCCTTCTACATCCAGGGTAACGATCTGGGAGTAGAAAGATTCAGATTCCAGTGCCTTACGAATAGCACGTGCTTCCAAAGTAATTTGAGCAGGTTCCTGCTCACCGCCGTAAATAACGGCAGGTACCAGTTCTGCACGACGCAGGCGGCGGCTCGCACCTTTCCCTACGTCCTTGCGTGCAACAGCGCTCAGAGCGATAGCTTCAGACATTTTCTTTCTCCAGAGGAATACCCCAATATCTTGCGACCAGATATCGGGGGCTTTAACAAAAGCGCCATATCATACCGGCAATCGGGGCAATTGCAAAAAAAAGTTTGGGTTTTACAGCAAGTCACCAACATCCTCATCAAAAATGCGAATAGCCTCTGTAAAACAACCCTGCGACGAGTGGTGTCGCTTGCAAACCTGAAAACAAGGATTGATATTTCCGTGACACTCCCCGCCTTGTCAGGCGAGGCTTCTGACTTCACGGGCTACAGCCAGCCTGTAGCGACTGGACTTACACAGAAGCCTCCATCAGCAGTAACCGGGTGCCCCTCGGTTATTTTGTTGGTCTTTTGTTTGATTTGTTGAGTATCTATACGGTTCCAGTCGATGCGTTGCAATAACGACTTTCGAAAGTCTTCTAGCCCAACAAGCAGCTAACTCTGCTATGGATTTTTTTTAACAGTGCTTGGTTTTCGTCACCGTGAGTCCCTGCATAGGGACAGACCGACAGAGAATATAGCCAGCTACGTACAAACACGCAAGCGGAACGCTCTGCGTTCCCGTCTTATATCTCCGCCCGATTGGGCGAAGGTTTACGACGATTTTGCTAAATGTCAGCCGGAGTGGTAAATGACAGCTACTATGTTAACCGCGAAAGAAAACCATAAGCGGACATGGGGAAGCCAATGCAGCTCAGCGTTAACATCCGTAACCTTTCAACTCGCTCCCATACTAATGCATCGGAGTGCGGTCGGCCCACGATAACCGCAGGCTTGCCTCGGGGTAGTTCATTCGCCAGATTTTTCGGTGTAGCCTGTGTTCTTTTAACGTTTATCTGTATTCAGGCTTATGCGGAGGATTTGTCGCTGACACTCCCGGACAGTGCCTACAAAGGAGATAATATCTCATACAGCCTTTACTGCGGTTTGGATGAGTCGATCCAGCTCGATCTGAAAATCGGTGATCACTGCGTATTTTCTTTTGACTGCTCTAACAGTCGGGATGGCCGATGCAATGTGAGCCTGATGCAAAGAGAAGGTTATAATTGCGCAGCATTATCAATCGATCATCGCTATTACCCTGTTTATAAAACGAAAAAGATTAATTCTGACTATTCACAAGTCAGCTGTGTCTCTGGAGATGGTTGTTCAAATAATAAGTGTCTGAGATGCACGTATGCGCAGGCTTATTGTTCTATCCCTAATGAAGTGGGCTGCCCCAAAAAGAAATGCCCTAAAGGACACTGTGTCATCAAAACGGTTGATTATATTGCTCATAGTCACATCAGCTTTGATTTTACGATGCCAGAAGGCTCTGTGACGCTGAGCAACTTCCATTGCAAAAAAAATACAGGTTCGAGCAGGACAAAAATCGAAAACTTTGTCATAGAGGACAGTTCTTCCAGCACAATAACCGGGATCAATATCAGTTGTGGCGAAAAAGGCAACCCTGTATTGAAATGGCAAAAGATTGATCCTGCTAATATTGGATTTATTTCAGTGGATCTTCCAGGGCAAGTCGATTCATTGATAAGGCCTGCCAGTGAAACCGAGTTGCAAATTCTTGATTTCATAGAAAGCCGATCTCTGTCAAGTGGTTTGATCAAGCTAAAAACCATCTTCTTTACACGAGAAGGCAAAAGATATGGTAAAGAAGCAAGCGTATTCTTTAATGCAGGCTCCTGTCATTAAACTGGATCACTTCGAGTGGCTACGTTAAAGGCGAATGCACAATGAACAGTTTATTATATCCAACGGTCAAGAAAAAATTACATAACAAATCAATTGTTTGCTCATTATTATTTAATACGGGTTGGATTTATGCCTGTATGCTGTTGATAATAATGCCTGCCCGTTCCCAAACCCTTACGCCATTGAGTTCCAACCGGCTTTGTCCCGGAGTTGACCATATACTTCTGAAATTACAGTGTGGCACAGACCAGCATCCGGAATTCTCCGTTACCACCCGAACAGCTGCGGGTGGTTGTACGACACATTTTGACTGCTCTCGCACCCTTTATAGGCATAAGGATGGAACTCACAGATGCCTGGAGAAAACAGATAATGGCAGTGTTTCATGCCCGATATTAAATTACAGTTACACGGATGAGCGACAAAACATACCTGATTTCCAGCAGCTGGCAGCAGAAACCTATGAATTTCCTGATTATAACTGCGGTCATTCGATCAATCGTCGATGTCGTTGCTACGATCGCAACGATCGCTACGATCGCGATAAAGCAAATGCATTTTGCGTTAAAAAATATTCTTGCTCTCGTTGCTCCCCCTCTCAAAAAGGTTCTGTTAATGCCGGTTACAGTGATTTAATCATTAATACACTGATGCCTGAGGGTTTGATCGAATTTCATAACATTAAATGCTGTAGAGACAGGCACGATTCAGGTTCTTTTCAAAGTTCCACCGAGTCTGAGTGCAATGCATTTAAAAATATTAAATTCAATCATTCAGTGCCTGGGCATGTCTATCACCCGGAAATAAAATACTTCGAAAAAAAGCCTGTTTTATCATGGACGGCAACCTCTGATGCCGAGCTATTCATGATTAATTTTGATGGTGACAGCTACTATACAGAAAAAACAAACATCGTTATTCCAAATGCATTACGAAATTATAAAGGAAATATTACGATAACCTCAGTGACAATTAATGAAAAAACACAAACGCCATGCCCCGGAAAGGGTACTGAACTATTTTTTAATTCAACAGCACTTGTTACTTGGTTAATGGGGGTTGTTAACTCCGATTCCGGAGAAACAGAAATAACAGTAAGCAGGACATCTCCGGAAAAAACAAGCCACTCGTTATCCAGCTCGATACTGCCATCAGAAAATGAGTCAGCCAGATCATCATCAACAGGGTATTCTCCGATAATGTTCAAATTAATGACAGCGTTCATCATAAGGGTGTTATGTATTTAACAGGGAAAATAAAATCGAATATGGAATTGTCTATGAAGACAAAAAAATTAAGGAGCCCCATCGTTACTATCTGCCAGAATCTTATCGGCAAGGGCTTGGTTTCACTATGTCAAGGAGGCCGACTAAAAGTTCAGGCGATGTTGAAGGACTCCCTGGGTAAAATACCGGTTGATCCATAGTGGCTTCAATAAACTTTTATTTCACTGTTGAATTAACAGGTTTGCACTAATAGGTTCCTTCTGATCGGGAAAATGAATGGCAGGCTCTGCTTAGCTATAAATGAAAGCAGTGATCTTTTAAACTTATTTAGTGAATTAGACCTGCTGGAAGACCTTCAAGAAATAATAAATGAAATTTTAAAGTTAAGAGAAGGTGAAAAAAAATCACACATATAAGCCATATATCCTTTCCTTTCAAGGGGCAAAATTCTGACCTTGGAAGAAAGTCAGAAAAACTAGTGATAGCTTTTGGTTCTGCTTGTTATAGTTCACTGAAAATTATTTGCTCACAGTAAACGCATATCGCAGTCTTCTGTGTACGACGGATTATATGCTAGTTTAGAAACTTTGTAGATATTCTGACTTTTTACTGACAATTTTCGCTCATTTTTTGTTTTTGCAAATATACAGTGCTATTTTACTTGAACTAAGAAAACCATGAGATTAGTTCACTATGAGACTCATAAATACGATTTTACTGTTAATAATATGTTCAATTTCATGTAATTTGAATGCGACGGTACTTTCAGCTGCCTCTCGCTTCATCAAACTCTACGACAATGGATTTACAAATTCATTTCATAAAGGCGCAGACAGTCATCAAACATTTTTGAAAGCTTTTGACAGCCCTGGGTTTTCAGGAATGGAGCCAGCAATTCGAATGATGATAGCAGTACTTTCAAGTGAAACCGAACATGACTCAAAAGATCCAAAAGATCTATATCTTGAGCAATTAAAGGCATCACCAAAGGTTTCTTTACATCCTCATCCTAATTGTTTTAGTTTTACGATGTCTCTTGATCCTATATCTGGACCAGGTGGTGTGCTTGATGTTACATTTCAGAACATGCAAAAAAACAAATATTTAGAGGAGCGGTTGAAGCTTATCTTGATAAGAAAATTGAAAATAATTGATGAAAGTAGTGAATTTATGAAGTTATTTAGTGATTTAGACATAATGGAAGATTATCAAGAACTAAAGAGCGAAATTGAGGGGTTAAGTCAATCCGAATAAAAACATGACCTATATGGACCATCGTTCTTTCTACCCTTCCCCCGTCAATCCTGGCGGATGCCACTCTATATCTACCGCTTCGGAGCTGTGCATTACTACTCCGCCCATTAATATCAAACAGCAGGCTATACCTTTCTTAAACATGGGGCCATGATTTGATGCTCCGGAATATCAGGGTGCTACTATCAGTCATTGCAGTCGGCATATAGCTGAGGCGAGATAATATTATCGACTACTACTTCTGATAAGGCCGAAAGAACAGCCACTGCGACCCAGGACTAATTGTTGAGAATACAACCGACCATTTAGTAGGCTGGCATTTTTCCTTATACGTTGTCGTTACCTGCTCTGTTCTTTTTTATTTTTAGTGATCACTTTTATTTTGTATTCAGGTGCCCACATCAGCTCAACATCAACGGCGGCACTGGAAATAAACGACTCCAAATCTGAGTCCATTGATACACCCTGAACAATGCTTCCCCAGCTTATTGTTGCTTCTCCTTTTATGAAGTCACCCAGTGCCACTTTTTTTACTCCCTGCTTCCCAGCTAAATCAAATGACAACTGAAAGCCGCTGTCCCTGGAAAACTTGTCTTTACGCTTTATTTTTGTCTCGCCTTTGGCAGCATCGTAGACACCTGAAACTAACTCAATTTTACCCAATCAGGGCTTTTTATAAAGAGGGATGGCTTTAAAAGCTCGCTGCAATAGCAGCCACAGATACAACCAAAAGGCTAAAGACTCCCGCTGTTAAGGAAGCAGCGCCAGCAGTAGCTGTGCATGTCTTTCCGCTGCAAGTTCCACCTGAATTACAGACACATGTACTTGTCTGCAATTTTCCAGCTTTGCCGTCTTTAATGCTACATTCACCAAAGCAACCACAGGCTGTGCAATCGCTACAAGTCCAAGTGCCAACTTCTACGCCACCCAAGCTGACACCGTTGAACGTACAACCAGTTGCTTTCCCGCTAGACTCCCTTTTGCTTCTAGCAGACCGCTTACTAATATGTGTTGCTTGTTTATGAGTATTTCCGACACAAGCACCAGCCCCATCAGCCAGACAAACCACCTTCTCACCTGATATAACAGGGCTTCCAGGAGGTAGGTTAGTATCAGAGTGAAGCGGTTGGAACTGCCCCCCATGTTTCACCTCTATATCACCTAAGCGAACGGTTGCGTGCCCGACAGTAAGGCTCTCCCCCTGTTGCAGGAAATAAGCCCGTGGTTCATTACCAGAAGCAGCAAGCCCTGTAACAGAGAACAAGCTATTTGGGCTTACTGCTCGGTGTAGCGAAGCGGAAAGAATCCCTTTCGCTGTTTCATCGGTATTAATAGCGGATAGATGCCCAATGCTTTGTCGGCTGTTATCCAACAGGTTTACTGTACCACCCATACTAACCTGTTCAGCTATGGTTTTAGCGCAGGCTGGCGCAGTAGCAACATGGCCAGAGGAAAGTAAAAGACCTTGGCAGGGCAGGCTCTCAGAAGACGGTCGGACTTCCGAGATGGAGGACGACGAAAAGGAGACTAAATAATCAGGTCTAGTGTTGAGAACAGAGCTGGCATGTACTGACAAATAGCTCAGTAGATTTATAGCTAATATAAGAAAGCGAGAAACAGAGGAAATCACAAGCTACACTCCCGAAATGGTACGGAAACACAACAAACATCGCACTTCCAAAAACAGAGTAAAGAGAAAGAGCTAACACTATTCGTTCGCAGCGGAAATTATAGTCACTTATCAGGGCAGTGCTTTTCAATTATCCTCAAACCCATAAAATTCCAAAGACAAAAAACGACACAAAGGAAATTTAGCAAAATCGTCGTCAACCCTCGCCCAATCGGCTATCACTTAGTCACAAATTCTATACTGGGCTTAACCTCTCTGAGACGAGTCAAGACCATGCTTCCACTGTCTCCTCAACAATGAGGGTGTCGCAAAACTCCAACAGCTCGTTCCTATGCTCTGAGTTCGTCATTCCCGGCTTCATCTCGTCATTCCCGCGAAGGCGGGAATCCACACTGACTCTCCACCAGAACCATACTGCCCGGTGTCCCCCTGGCCTTGTCATCCCCGAGAAGGCAGAGATCCACCGTTGGCGCTGGATTCCCGCCTTCGCGGGAATGACGACTTCAGAGCGTGAGAACGAGCTGTTGAAGTTTTGCGACACCCTCCAATGGGCTGAACATACTTTCGAGTTGCGCAGAAATTAGGTGATAAACGTCGTGCAAAGAGACTAACCCGTGTAGCTGCTGAACTAGCTGCCCACACGGGCTCATCTTTAGCCTCCTCATCGTCGTAAAAACCAATGTTCACTTTCCGACGGATATTAACCGAGGAATCAGCTCAGGCTATAGATTCAACGATATGGCCAGCGAGGCTATGACGCCCAAAACATTGGTCGCTGGGATTGTATCCGCTGATGAAGTAGAAACCGCGTTGATACTGAAAGTCGCATTGGTAGTCGCATTGGTAATAGAAACAGAGGACTGAGGGCCAGTCATGCAAACAGCTGAGTCAAAGTAGAACTGACCCGTCCACCAGCCTTGAGGTGTTTGGCAAGTACAGTGAACTACCCGCCCCTGAAGGATGGAGTACATTGTGGTGCATGAGGTGGTGCACTTGCACCCCTTCTACAATGAACGCTTTAAGCAATTGATGACGCATTATATGCTGAACTGGCGGTCTTATCGGGATGAGCTGAATAGCTTGCCAGTGCAGTATGAGGATTGGGGGTATTGACAGCCATAGTTTGTGCTAACAAAGCCGGGCTGGATTTTGTTCATTATGTCCAAGATTGAAATTACTCAAAGAGAAATGGATCGTGCATTCAGAAGCCACCATGAGGCGACACGTCACCTACCATCATCGTGTAACCCTTCCAAACTGGTTTGCCTTTTTTACGCTGTTGAGTGTGGCTTGAAACACTTATTATTAAGCGTGAAAGGCATCAAACTTCTGAGGGTATCGATCATTACGGGTTTGAACACAACATTAACAAGATGTTGAGTCATCTTCGCTGTGGAAAAAAGCTGAGGCTACCTGTGAATATATCTCTTGATACGAGCAAACCGAATACTCACCGTGATACCGACCAGAGTAAGTTGAACCAGGTTTGGCGGTATGGCGTTAAAATTAAAAATCAGGCAGATCATACACATATCACTCAAACCCTCGAGAATATCTGTCATTGGGTTAAGTAGCAATATTAATGAACCTCTATAGCTGGCTGGATGCCGAACGACTGCTGGCATCCAAAACTCAGAACTTCACACACTTTCCTGAGGGTATAGCCGACATCCGTGCTTATAGTGAAGCGATCGAAATAGACCTTGAAGGTGACGATCAAACCCTTGCCTTCGATTTTGTAAAAACAGTATTTGGAAATAACTGGCATCATGATGAACGAAAAATTGAGCTGGCTTATGGCTCACAAAGCTCGATAGATGTTGAAATCATCACGGACTGTGAAGAACAGAACCCACGCCATCCAAGACCGCTTTGGCAAGACCTTGGTTATGATGGAGCAACGTCAATACTGCCAAAAAGCCCTGAACCTTTCGAAGGGAAGTGCAGGCTTGCAGCCTTTCACTCCTTTAAAGGAGGTGTTGGCCGCACCACTTCATTATTGACATGGTTTAAGGCGCTTCAGGTGAATTTCCACCATCGTGAAAGCAATCGTGGGAAATTAAAAGTGTTGCTTGTCGATGCTGATATTAAAGCGCCGGGGCTGACCTATTTGTTCAAAGACAGCGACAAACCGGATGTATCATGGATTCAGTTTCTGGAAGCCAGTCACTACCCTGCGGTTGATGAGTCAACCACGATTGCTACTTTTGCCAAAGAGCTTGATCGTTATACAAAAAGTGAAGCCGGTTTTGAATACTGCCTGCTCCCTGCCTTTTCCGATAGCGAAGCAGATATTGAAAAACACAGTGAAAGCAAATCGGGAATGGCTCAATTAATCAACATTTCTGTCCGACCAGAACACCTTGCCCGAACCTACGAGCAACCCTGGCGTTGTACCGATATGCTACAAAAGCTGGGAAATCAACTTCAGGCGGATTTGGTTCTGATTGACTTGAGAGCCGGACTCAGTGAACTCTCGAGCCCGCTGTTATTTGATCCGAGGGTGGAGCGATTTGTTGTGACCACTTTGGCCGAGCAGGCTATTAAGGGTACAGAATTCATTCTGAATCGCCTGACCTCTCTGGCCAATAATCGGGATTGGCGCAATAAATTTGGTGAAAAGACATTAGACCCTCGAGTCATCACCACATTTGTCAATGAAGAGTTCAAAAAAACCGATCAGTACAAAGCGGGCCTCGAACGACTGACTGCTGCGTATACGCCTGATATATACACTGATGATGCTAACGCCACTAACGGCCTTGAGATTATTGAGGCTGAATTCAGTTCTCAACTGTTGAACCTCGGGGCACTGGACAGCACACTTTCAGTTATAGAGCATGCAAGCCCACTGCTCAATGAAGGGTTAAACTGGGCCAAAGGCTTCTTTGATGCTGATTAACTAGCACATAGTTTCAATGAGTTTGATGTGAACAATCTCCGCTCAGGGTGAACGGAGCTTGAGTGTCATTAATAGAGGGAACCCATCAATTACATTGAAACCGTGTACTAGTGCAGCCAAGCCTTGATATCCATACAGGCCACTCGTTCCGATACTCTGAGGTCGTCATTCCCGCGAAGGCGGGAATCCAGCGCCAACAGCGGGTCTCTGCCTTCTCGCGGATGAAAAGGCCAGGGGGGCACCGGGCAGTATGGTTCTGGTGGTGAGTCAGTGTGGATTCCCGCCTTCGCGGGAATGACGGGAGTGAAGCCGGGAATGACGGGAGTGAAGCCGGGAATGACGAGAATGAAGCCGGGAATGACGGGAGTGAGGCCGGAAATGGCGGGAGGGGAACGGGTTTTGCGACACCCTCTGTTGCGTGGGAACGAGGGGTGTATGGATATCAGAGCTTAGCTGTACTAGCCATCAACTAAAAAGCCTTGATTCCGACCAGCACAGGGAAGCTCCGCAATGGCTGAGCAATAATAAAGTCAGCAGCCCTCTGGGTATTTGTATAGAATACTTCAGTTCGCTGAATTTTGGTAGAAAGCACTTCCTGCCTGGGGAGCCGATCTATGAGCCTGCATACCAATCTGGCAGGAAGGTTAAGGAATACCAATCTGCTCAAGAGTCATGGACTTTTCCCGGTTTTTGAAGCCGTCGTTAACTCTCTGCAAGCTCTTGAAGAAAACAATAATCTGCTCACAGGCGGCACTGTGACACTAAAAATACTACGTAGTCAGCAGGCTTCCTCTGGGCTTGACGACTCTGAGCGCTGCTCAGAAATAGTCGGCTTTGAAATTCACGACAATGGCATAGGCTTCAACGAAGAAAACATGGCATCGTTTGAAACCCTTGACTCTGATCATAAGATAGGAAAAGGGTGCCGGGGAGTTGGGCGTCTATTATGGCTCAAAGCATTCGACAGAGCGGATGTTACCAGTGCTTTCAAATCAAACTCATCAGGTATCGTTAAGCGGCAATTCTCGTTCACTGCTGCTCAGGGGATACAGACTCAGGATCCTGAGCCTGACCCGAATGGCGAAGGGCCTTTCTCTATCCTCACCTTATCTGGCTTCGATAAAAAGTATCGTGATGCCTGCCCAAAAACGGCGACCAGCATCGCTAATGCTTTATTAGAACATTGTCTTTGGTATTTTGTCAGAGAAGATTCTGTACCCCGCATAACTATAAAGGATGGGACAGAAACTATTGCCCTGGAAAACTTGTTTGATCAGTACATGCATAGCAAAGCCAGTAAAGAAAGTATCGATATAAAAGGCTATGCGTTCAGGCTTACCCACATAAAATTTCATGCTTCGACCAAAAAGAAGCACTCTCTCGCCCTTTGCGCGGCTAACAGGCTGGTGCAGGAAATTCCCATTAGTCATCAAATCCCGGGGCTGTTTGGCAAAATATCGGATGAGGCTGGTGAGTTCATCTACACCTGCTACGTTTCATCCGACTATCTGGACGACCATGTTCGTCCAGAGCGCACTGCATTTGATATAGCGGATGATATAGAGGGTATTCTTGAGGATGTCGAAGTCAGTTTCAAAGATATGCAAAGTCATGTTCTGGCCAGAAGCAAGCAGTACCTGAGCAATTATCTGAGTGAAAACCTGAAAGGTCGTGAGAGAATCAACGAGTTCGTCTCAGAAAAAGCCCCCAGATACCGACCGGTAATGCACCTGATCAATCAGCAGGAGTTTTCTGTTGACCCCAGAATAAGCGATAAAGAGCTTGATACATTGTTGCATAAACAGTATTCCGATATTGAGCGCCAGTTGCTGGCAGAAGGTCACGAGATAATGAATCCGGCCATTGAAAGTGACATGGATTTATATCAGAAAAAACTGAAAGCATACCTCAAAAAAGCAGAGGATTTTAAGAAGTCAGACCTGGCCAGCTATGTCTCTCATCGACGTGTGATTCTTGATTTGCTAGAGAAATATATTGGACAAATGGACAACGGGAAATATGTGCATGAAGAGCTGATTCATCAGCTTATTATGCCTATGCGGAAAACCTCTGAAGAAGTCTCCACAGATGCCTGCAACCTCTGGCTTATTGATGAAAGACTGGCTTTCCATGATTTTCTGGCCTCCGATAAATCACTTCGATCCATGCCCATTACCGATGATAGCTCTACGAAAGAGCCTGACTTGTGTGCACTGAACATTAACGACAATCCCATTTTGGTTTCTGAAAAAAAATCAATGCCCTTAGCCTCTCTGACAGTGGTTGAGATCAAGCGACCTATGAGGAATGATGCCTCAGAGGGAGAAGATAAAAACCCTATTGAGCAGGCTCTTGGCTACCTGAAGCGCATCCGTGAAGGTAAGGTAAAAACCACATCAGGCAGACCTATCAGGAACAGTCAGGAAATACCCGGCTATGTCTACGTCATTAGCGACCTGACCCCAACCATGGTAGAACGATGCGAGCTGGCGAGCCTGACCGAAACCTATGATGGAATGGGTTTCTTTGGTTATAACAAGCCTCGAAATGCTTACATTGAAGTCGTTTCTTATGATCGCCTGCTGCAATCAGCAAAAGAGAGGAACCGGGCTTTCTTTGACCAGCTCGGCTTACCTGCGTAAGTTCGACTACTCACCCGGCAAAGGAAGTCGAAACCAGCGGCACACTCCGGGTGGCAGTCGGTGAGATTGATGGAGAAACCGACGTTTGAAACTTATTTTCAAACTGGTTAATACTCTGAATAAGAATATTCAGGTCATCCTGTTGAATGCTGCCATCTCTATAACGAATACCGGTCAGGCGCGGCTGGTCAAAACTGTCTTTTCCTGATTTGGATTTCCCGGTGATATAAAACAGGTCTTCTACTTCCTTACCCTCATGTTTGAATTTGACTCCAACTTGAACAACGCCAAGACTTTCCGTTAAAGTGATGTCATTGATAGCTACATCGCCAAAATCCAATTCCAGATTGCCCTCTCCCAATACTTGTATAAGGTCTAAGCCGCCCCATTGTTCGTATTGATAAACCATTTTCCCCGGGGACCGATGCCTTATATGGTCATCCCCAGCCCCCGATTCAACCCGCCCATTTAAGGCGGATGAGCCCAGCTCAAAGGTGTTATCAAGGTCATCTCCCTTTAATAAAACATCAGTCTTACTGTTCCATTTAAAATCCCTGATCTCTTTAAGAAGCACGTTCAAAGTCTGACCAGAGGTAACCTGTTGCGGATCAAGATCAAGATCGACCTTAACTGTCTGATTGTACTCGGTTGCCATTGCGGCCGCCGGGCCCTGGCACGGCGTGTAACAGTTAATGGCTTCTCCATAAGAAAAGGGTGTTAACTCGGTTATATTGTAATTTTTGCCCCCTTCGGTATCCCATACTAAACCTGTTACATTACAAGGCAAAAAGCATTCAGTCTGGTTGAGCAAAGAAGAAGAAACAGTCGGGATAGGAGAGGCACCAGTAGGCACCAGAGGCAAGCAAAGCGCAGAGCAGTTTCCCAATACCGACCATTGATCACCCAGAGGAACCTGCAGTTGCGGTGCCTGCTGATAATGAACCAACTCGACCGAACTTTCATTGCACTGAAGCCTGTTGTACGAAAAATGACGTTTATTACTGATACTCAAATCCTTCCCACCGCCTGCAGGCAAGCCACTGGAAAAACATGGGAGGGATTCAAGCCTTTTGAACTCAGGCTCAGTGGAGTTTGCCCTGACAAGCAGATTTTCCACCCCCGGTATCTTGGGTAATTCAGGCGCCTCCTGTTTAAGAACAGTCAATGGAAAATCAGGAAACTCAATAGACTCAACACTTGGCTTTAATTGGGTAGGAGTCGGTGTTGGCTGAGTAATCTGAGTGCTTTTTGTGGGAGTAAGCCGATTTACGACAGTAGCAGCAGGCTTTGAAGTTGCCAGTACCGGAGTGACGGTGGTCACTAAACTCGCAGCGTCGGGGCTAACCTCTGGCTCCGTTAATTCAGCATCCTTCCGAAAATTTTCCAAAGATTTCATGCTTTGGTTCTCAACAAAGTCGGTATGATCCAGAGTTAAGCGCTGCTGACCCACGGTGACAGTCTTTGGCCCGCCCCCTTTGACCACCACACCCAGCTCAGGGGAATCGATTCGTTTTAACCGAGTCAACTTTCCGCTGGGTGTTTCTGCCAGCAAAGCTGCGGTTCTGGCGTTAACGCTGCCAGCCACCAAAACCACCGCGTCCAGCCAACCTCTGGCACTGTCCCCAATCTGCGTTCTGCTGCGTAAAGCCCTGGGCAAAGGAGCAAGCACTTCAGACTGGATAAGCTGGCCATTTTGATAAATCATCAAATCGTTCTGATTCTGGGACACCAGCAGGTGCGTTTTTTTGCCCGGTGGGAAAAAGTCATTGGCGTCAATCCTTCGTTCTTTCCCTTCAGACGACAATACCCTTATAACCAGATCCTTCCCCTGACTGACCAGCAGGGTCATTGCCCCCTTGTCGCTGTCCGTCAAGTCAGAAAAATCAAACAACTCAACCTCGGCAGATCCAGACACATCTCCAGACACATCTCCAGACACACCAGGACTGACAAGACAGGACAGTGTCATCTGTCCCCCCGTCAGAATATTCTCAAACGTTGTTGCTGGCTCAAACTTTTGCACCATCAGGTCGGACAACTTGATGCCCGGATAGTTAAAATGGACGTTCTCAAGCCCGGTTCCATCTTCCTTGCAGGAGATAGTCACCGAGTTCCAACCGGTATCCAGCAGTCGCACAGTTCCGGTGTCACCAACGACAATGGTTTCAAGCTTGCCCCCGGTTTTAACCTGCACATCTCCCAGGGTAACCGTTAACTGTTTCACCTCCGGTGGTGGGATAAATTGGCCAGAACCGGATACCTGCCAGTGGATAGACTCGAATCCGGACACTGAGCCTTTTACCTGCCCATCCACAACAATGTGCTGTTGGTTAACAATAAACGACGTACCGACGGAGACTTTGGGGGCAAGCACCAGCGAATCATAGCCCTCACCGCCGCCGAGATAACCCCAGCGTAAATCCGTTACCGTGAACTGATCATCACCGCCCAGCCCAAAAAAGGCACCTGTCTCCCCTGATGAGTGCCACTTGTCAGCACCCGGAGTACCCAGACGTACTATACAGTCTGACGAGGACGCAGCAATGTCAGTCAACGGGCAGAACCCAGCTGTTTTCTCAAACACATTACGGGCACTAAGCTGCAGCAAGTGCTCATCACTGATGTCCTTGTTTGACCCGGAAAGCAACACCTGTCCGTAGGCCCGGGCCAACCCGCGCCAATCCATGGCCGACAGGGAACATATTGCCTTTGTCCCTCTGGTGGGCTGAACGGTTGGGCAGCTTAATGTGACCAGCGGATCATTCTCATAATTATCCCAGACAACCGGCCACAACTGGCCCAGCGTCATTCCCAGGGGAAAATGGTTCCCGCCAAAGAACAGCAGCAACTGTCCCTGGCGTTCCAGCACCCTGACCTCCTCAAGTCTTGCCTTGTTGAGGATTTGTGAGGGTTGTGGAAAATCGCGGGTGAGCGACCAAATGTCTTCCAACCGCAAAACTCTATGATCCAGCTCAATGCGCTCAACCCGATCCGAATGGTTGCTATTAAAATAATTCTGATATCGTCTCCGATCCGAAACGCTGGTCAAAGAAGTCGTTTTCAGGCTTTCGCCATCCTTGAAAAGATAAATCATCAGGTCATCATTCTCTTTACGAAAGACAACCTGACTATCTTGATTAACGTTCACCACCAACAAATCGGCGCGCCCCGGCGCCTCGACAATCTCACTGTAACCATCGCCCTGCTGAAACAACCCTTTTTTGCTGTTTTTATCCGCAACAAAGACCTGTCGTCCATCCGGTTCAGGAATCATACCCGGCAAACGTTCAATAGACTGGAGCCAGTCACGAACCGTATCCTGACCATCAAGGTAGTACCTGGCACCCAACTCCAGATAGTCAGGATAATGAGTCAGAGCCACTTCAACTGAATCACACTCAGACGACAGCTTCACCAGGTTTCCGCTGGGGGATTTGGCCAGCTGACTAATGGCCTCATCAGCCATCGGATGATCGACCACCATCAGCCCGGCAACGGTCAAGGTTGCGTTACTGGGATTCTGAGTGCTCACCGCCAGCGCTTCCCGACCCAGAAAATTCACGGGCCTGATCATCCGTTTTGGCACATCAACCCTAACGCCTTCCAAAACGTTTTTCCCATCTTTATAAATGCCCACCAGGCCCTCACGATTCACCCGCAGCGCCAAATGCAGCCACTGGCCATCCTGAAAAAAATCAGATACCCGCCCATGAAAGCTGGTTTCAGCAGCAGCGTCGGAAAGGGTCAGTTCCAGATCATCACGGCCCGTTTTATCTACCCTGATGCCATGACGACCAACGTCATCAGCAAAATAAATAATGGGAAGCAAGGCCTGATCCAGACCAGAAACCCGCAACTGCAAGGACAGTGTCATGGCTCCACCCGTCAATAAGCCGGGTATTTCCAGCCATTGACTTCTTTCAGTTAACTTCCGTGCATTTTTGAAGCCTGCACTATTTTCACCAGAGAGGGGCCCGCCATGGCTGACCAGTTGCCCTGGCTCAACGGACTGCCAGGAAATGGACCTGAGCTGTTCTGGCGGAGATGGCAAAGAGAGCCCGAAGGTTTGTGATTGATCCGGATCAAAACTGACAAAAACCCTGGCCCCTTCACCCACAGCAAGCTGGTTATGGCCTGGCCCCGGGTAGACATCCGCTGTCGCATTGCGAACCAGGAAAGTATCGTGCCCCTCTTCACCGAAGAGCTTGTAGTGGCAGCCAGAAACTCCTTCCGTCTGGTTGGGTTTCCGGCAGCCCAGTGCCATCAGGTCATCATTGCCGATGCCTGCATGAAGCACCGGATCGTCAGCCTCTGCAATCAGGATGTTGTCCAGACGGGGATCCTTTATCAACCGGTCCTGATAAAAAAGCTTTAAATCTTGCTTGGTCAGGGGAGCCGCAGACGTTTTGTTGCCTTTTTCAGTATCCTCAATGCGCAGATAAGGAAAATGCTGATGGAGTGCTTCGACAAAATGCCCGGTGTCCAGGCTGCCATCAGGACGAACCCTTCTTGGCACAGCGTCCATGGTGATGTTTACCCAGTACTGTCCCTGGTCTTGAAAGGCCAGCTGACTGAAATTCCCATTCAGTACCAGCCCAATATTCTTAGAGGTGGCCCCTTTGCCTCTGAGCATCAGCATATTGCCATTATCCGGGTCAGCAATCTCTGAGCCCCTGGCTTGCCAGTCGATGAGATAAAAATCCTTGCCTTTATCGCCCATCAACCGGTCAGGACCCTGATCCGCAATCATTTTATCATCGCCAGGGCCGCCATAATGAACATCGGAACCTGGCCCACCCACGGTGGTAGTGCCCAGGCTATCGTTACGAAGGCTGGCATGGAGTATGTCATCGCCTTTGCCACCGTTCAGGGTTGCTCCCTCTGATAGATCCACCAGGCGGTCATTGCCATCAGCCCCATTGGCTAAATGTTCGGCCAACGTCAGGAAAAGGACATCGTCACCCTGGCTGCCAAACAGGTTTTCAATGTCGTATAACTGATCTTTGATGCCTCGCGATCTGGGTAAAGTCGAACTCTCCTCATAACGAAAAACGACAAAGCCTGAACGACAGGTGACCGAAACATTGGCTGACCTGCCAAGGGTGTCGTCATTTGGACAAGGCAAGCCGGCCTGTTCGACATAGTCTGACCAATCCGGGTCAAACCAGTGGGTGCCATTAAACCCGCCCTGACCGTCTGACAGTGCCTGATAATCCTGTAAAATCATAATACCCGTGGTACCGGGGGGTAATACCAGGGCCTGATAATCGACGGTATCCGTGCCATTGCCGCCAGAAACCAGGTGGGTTCCCTCAAACAGTAGAAAGCGATCGTTGCCTTCCCTGCCATGGACTTCCTGGTTGTCGCCTGCCCGGGGAGTGAAAACATTATCAAGCTCATCGCCGTAAAGAGTATCGCTACTCACACTGCCGGTGATCCGCTCAAATCCCGCGACATGAAATAGCTCCCCGGTTCCAACCCTGGCCTTGCCCGCTTCCAGATCTAACCAGACGCCCTGACGAGTTTCAAACACCAGGGTATCAATGCCGTTACCACCATTGAGGCTGGGTTTTACCGCCTCCTGCCCGGAATCCAGAACAATAACCAGATCATCGCCTCCGCCCATATCCACAGTGTCGTCGCCACCGCCCGTGGTATATTGCTCGTTATCGTCCGATCCGGAATAATGATCGCTATTGCCAGTACCAACAATATGGTCAATTCCGGTAAACTGATCTGAAAATGATTTGTCTGGAGATTGTCTGTTATTGGCTTTCCATGTATGAAGAACTCTTCCGCTGGCCATATCCACCGAAATAGCATCCAGCGTGTAGGGAATGAAGGGCCGACTTTTCAGCCAGGTCCGGGTCGTCACCTGATACAAAAGCGTGTCGTATCCGAGGCCGGCGGTGATGGTGTTATCTCCCATTCCTGTAGAGAACTGGTTATCTCCGCCCATATCAATTAAACGATTATTACCGCTGCCCCCGATAATTCTATTATTTTCATCGGGGTTTCCGGTAATCCTGTCATCACCGTCCTGAGCGACCAGGGTCGTTACATCTCGCACCTGCAAGCGCCCATCTTTTTTGTAGGTTAAATCGATGGTCACTGATGGCGAATCAATCGTTGAGAATTCGACCGACCATTGAGTAGGCTGGCATTTTTCCTTATACGTTGTCGTTACCTGCTCTGTTATTTTTCCATCTTTAGTGATCACTTTTGTTTTGTATTCAGGTGCCCACTTCAGATCAACATCAACGACGGCACTAGAAATAAACGACTCCAAACTTGAGTCCATTGATACACCCTGAACAATGCTTCCCCAGCTTATCGTTGCCTCTCCTTTTATGAAGTCACCCAGTGCTACTTTTTTTACTATCTGCTTCCCAGCTGAATCAAATGACAACTGAAAGCCGCTGTCCTTGGAAAACTTGTCTTCACGCTTTATTCTTGTCTCGCCTTTGACGGCATCGTAGACACCTGAAACTTTTAGCTTTAATACATTATTCGCAAGATCCACCACCAGGCGGACAGGTGCAAAATCCAAGCACTGGAATTTCGTCAGGGGCAACGATGTCGGTTTAACAAAATGTTCAAGTAAAATAGATTCTAAGAATGACAACACTGGAGACTTCGTTGTTGGCTGTGTGCTCGGAACAACGACAGAAGTCGGCAGCCGTTTGAATTTCAACGTAACAATGGGCCGCAGAGTACTGATTAGCTGATCCCTGCCTCCTCCGCCCTGAATCAGATGCTGGGTGTGAGTGGTATCCGAAAAATAAATTTCATCATTGCCTTTGCCACCCTCGACAGTATGATGCCCAGCCTTCAGGAAAACCTTATTACTCCCTTCATGCAACCGCATTGTCGTGGTTCCACCATCAGCCAGTACGGTGTCATCACCCCCGTAGGTATACACTATGTTATCGCCAGCCCGGGGAATAAAGGTAGTGCTTTCATCATTCCCCTTCATGATATCGTCGTGATTTGATCCCTCAAAGATTTCGACATTGACATACACATCACCATACGACAATTGACTTTTATCTCTGGTGAGGTCGATGGTCACTCGCTGGTTACTTTGTGCATATGAGACCCTGTCAACACCTGGGCCGCCGTCGACGTATTTCCGGCTTTTCTCTGAGGCCTTAATAGATATGGTATCCCGCCCGGCTCCGCCATAGACTTCATCAAACTCACTCCCGGTGACAATCTGGTCATCGCCAGATGATCCCTTGAAGAAATTACGGCCACTCTTACCTACCATCAGATTGTTCTGGTCATCTCCGATTATTTTGGTGCTGTAAGCACTGCCAACTACGTTTTCAATATTTTTGACCTCCCCCTGGGTTCCGATAAAATCCATAAGACCCGCGTAAAATCGAACCACCGGGTTATTAAGGTGAGTGTAACGCCTGCTATTACTCTTATCGTAAAAGGATTTAAGGTTGGCATATTCAAGCAACTGTGTATGATTAAACTCAATCAGGCGATCCTTTTTATCATTCAAAAAGTACATAGTGATTGAACGATCCTTCTTCTCCTCCTTGAGCCCCTTGGTATGTATATACAGAGCTCCCTCGTACACTTGGTTTTCTTTAATATAATCAATGCCCGCCACTCCATAAAAAACACAGCAATTTTCAAGAGTTTTATATGCTGAACTGTCTGCACAACGGGTCTTTTGATGAAGCAACTGACAACCGCCACCGGGCATTTTTTTTTCATTTACAACCCCATAAATTCGTCCTTTTGCATCAGCCTTCAGGCTGTTGTAAGAATGATGACGATGCTTATCCACATTCAGGGCAAAGATGTCTTTTTTAGACTGGGACTTATAAAGCTTTTTGTGCTCTTTAGCTTCCCAGTGCTTAACTTCCTCTCTGCGAAGAAGGGCGATAACAACATCACCCACTTTATAAACTTCTTTTGCAGGGAGTTCTTTGAAAGGTTGAATATCAGTACCAATTTCACTGAACGGCACCACATCCTCATCATCAGGGCAACCTGAACGACTTCGGGATATGTCAGTTTTACCTTTGCAGTTTTTCAGACTGGAATAACTATGAACCAGGAAGGCCGTGGGGTCACCTGCATAATTGATAAAGTTAATACCTGAATCGTGAACCCGCAGGCTATCTTTACCTTTCTTCTGCAAACCATACAGGTCCTTCAAGATACCGAAGTCATTGCCCTCCTGCTTTTTCCGCTCTAACAGTTCAACCAACCGGTTGGTGAACGTTTGTTTTGAGAGATCTACCTCAAACAGATAGGGGAAACCATCCTGCCCCGTTTTCAGCGCTTCCTGATTAAACCTGGCAACCACACCAGAAGAACTAAAGGTTGCTTTTTCATAGCAGAAGACGCAGTGATATTGGAGCTTTGAGAAATCATCAATCTTCCGTACCCCCAAATCAGTTTTCAGGCACTGTACCTGGTACATGCCCTTAAAATGGGTCTCAAACACAGGGCTGGGCAAGACCAGAGTGTCCTTACCGGCCTCACCGTCAATAACAGCAAACCCGGTACCGGGGCTTATTTCATCGTTACCTTTCCCTCCCTCCTGAACTACTTTACCGAGAGTATGCACGAGCCTGTCATCACCGGCACCCCCACTCTGAAACACTCCCCCCACCAGCAGGTCATTACCAGCGCCACCGAAGGCTTTCCCCTGGTGCATCTCGAGGAAAATCTTATCTTCGCCCCCCAGTCCATGAACTTCTTTATCGCCTTTTGCCACCACATAGTCGTCTTTATCCGTGGTGCGCGCCAACAGCTTTTTGGACAGTGCATCCATATCCCAGATTTTGATGCCTTTTTCACCGCTGCTCTCTAGATCCCTGACGACCTGGTGTCGTAAAGTTCGCAAATCCACTTCATAGGTTTTAAAGCGATCTTTAAGATGCTGATCTGCCGTTTCCCTCCAGGCAAATCGGCTATAGCCTTCCTCTGCTGCGTCCCCGGCCAACTTATCGATAAAGTCTGTAAACGCCTTACTCGTCATCAGGGCATCAAAGTCCTGACGGGCATTGGTGGGCGGGATAAAAAGACCGATGATGGTCTGAACCAGTCCAAGCAGGGTGGAAATGATATCCAGTAAAAAACCAACCGGTGCCAGAATCACCGAGGCTTCCATAACAGTACTGACCGCATCCAAAGCAAGACCAATGCAGTCCAGTGCAGCATTCACTGCATAAAATGCCACCTGGGCACTATTGCCTGCCTCACTGGCATCCTTCGCAGCCATGACACTGGAAGCCAGGGCGGCCGCACCTGCCGCCACGGCAACAAAGCCTCCCACCATGGGAACAAATCTGGCCAACCGGGATGTGGTTTTCGCCGATAATTTGATGGCGCTTTTCCCTACCAGCCTTGGCGCATTTTCAATGGCCGCACCGGCAAGACCCAGCCCTTCATCGGCAAAGCCGGCAGCTTTGGACAGTGCCGAGTGCGCTGTTCTGGACAAAGCGTAAATGCTGCCAGTGTATCCCAGTGCCACCCCGGCAATCCCCGTGGCATAGGTTTCTGGTGACAGATAGTCCCGATATTTATTCAAGTTGTACAGCGACACCGAGCTTTGGGCCAGGCCGGTTATCCCCATACCCACACCGAACGCCATCTGACCCTTGCCAAACCAGGGCTTGGCGGACAGTTTTGCCTGAACGTTCTGAAATTTTTTCAGGGTCAGGGATTGGTCAACCTTGTGTTTCCTGAGCCAGCGGTCAATCATGTTTTCCCGCAAAGCTCCAGCCTGTTTCAGGGCATCACTGCTTTCATGGCTGCCTTTTTGATCCACCATGGACTCGACAATGGCCTTGAATTCGTCGCTGCCCTTGATAGCCTCCCTCAAGTCGCTGATGTCTTCCTTAAATCCTGCCTCGCTGTATATCTTCAGAACGCTGTCTATGGCTACGTCCACAGAACTGGCTTTACCCGTCGACAACAAGTTCACCAGCTTGCTCATCGCCTTCTGCTGGAGTTTGCTGTCATCTGCGGGGCTTATGGCTGAAACGGCTGCAAATCTCTGGTTGGCAAAGAGATTAATGGTTTTCAACAGCTCTGCCGCCTTGCCCTCAGTCCCCGTAGCCATCAGCTGCTGTCTAAGCGACTCCAGCTCCCTGCTGGTCAGGGCTTTATCCAGCTCATCATCCACCTTGTCAAGGGTTTGGATGGCAGAGCGACCACAGCTCTCACCCGTAGCCCTGCGACAAATAACCTTGGCTATATCCGGCTCCGGCTTGGGCAGGTTCAGTGTTCTGCTAAAAGCATTAAGCCGTTTGCGAAAAGGCTCCTGGCCGATATTCCAGTCGCTCTCATCGCCGGACATGGTTTGCAGTAATTTAACGCTGTTTGAAATTCTCTGATTCAGTAATTCAACGCTGTTCGAAATTTTCTGTTTCAGTAACCGCGCACTGTCTGCACTGTCACTACTGCCAAATGCGTCCAATTCTCTTACTAACCCGGCGGCTGTTTCCAGACGATCCAGTTTGGCCGCCACGTCCAGGCGGGCTGGCATTACCCTGACCCTGTCCGGATCGTTGATCGCGAGACCTTCAGGATTATTTCGAACCCCGAGAGCTACCAGACTATCGGTATGTTTTCCGCCAATCGCCTTGTCCAGCTCCTTAAAAAGCTTTAAGGCACCAACAGCCACCAGCCCCTGTGTCTTTGTGGTGCCAATAACCATTCGGTTTTGCCGGGTATCCACCCAGGAGGCATCCAGAGTCAGAGTCGGATTTAAGTCCAGTTTAACCCGTGTTCCCCGGACATCCAGCGACAATTTCTCTACACCAGTCAGCCTGCTTAAAGCGTCCACCCGCCGGCACTGAACGTCTTCAAGGCGTTCATCTGCTGCCAACTGCCCGGCAATATCATTGAATTCAAGTTTCAGCAGCTCAGCAGCCAGTTTAGAACGCGCTTGCCATTGGCTCTGATCCGCAACAATGCCTGTTTTTTGCTCATCACTGACCCAATCAATCAATGCCTGCCCAAGTCGGTTCCGATCAATGGGACCCAGCTCACCGATTCTTCTGGTAATGTCTTCAGAGCTAACATCGCTGAAAACCGTTTCCAGATTCTTAATAAAGGCCAGAGTTTCTGAATCTGAGCCACCAATCCCCGACTGCCGGGTTAATTGCAATAATCCATCCACTTCCTCTGACTCAAGGTTTTGCCTGGCGGCCACTCGCTCGATATCGACACTCACCATGCCAAACACCTGGTCACCACTCTTTATCAATGGCTGGCGTTGCTGTTCGTTAATGGCTACCGGGTCAATGACAGAGCCGCTGGTTCGCGGGCTTAGCGACATGGGCTCAACAGGTAACTGGAACGCCTCCCCTTTTTCCACCCTGCGCGACAGAGTTTCCGCAAAAACGCTGTACACGGTTTTATCAAACAGACGACCCTTCTTTAGAGCATTTTTATCAATATTGGCAACATCAGTGATGCGACGCACAGCCGATCTCATAGCCTCAGTGAAAGAGTCAAAACGGCTTTTTTTATTCAGTGCCTCGCTCAGCTCTATCGCTGCATTTTGCGGTAACTCGCCGGCCACCGCATCACTGACACCCGTCAAGGGCATGAACCCTGCGGGAAAATCAGACGTCACTTGTCTGTCAATTTTAGTAATGCTTTGAAACAGGAAGTTGGTAAACAGGGACTTAATATAAGATCGATACTGGCTATCAACCGGCGTATACCTCTTCGCCAGTTCCTCTGCTTCTAAACGACACTTGGCAAGCAACCGTTGTTTACTGTCACTGGGCATCAGGCTATCCAGGCCAGACAGCGGGCTTCCCCAGGACTGTAAATTGACGAACACCCGATCCTTGACCGGTGACCCTTTGGGGGACCTTGGTTCAGCATCAATAAAATCAGGTAGGGAAGTCTTGATTTTTTCAATCAGCTCATTGTTCACCGCTTTAAAGCGCAGCTGTTTGCCTGAAGTCTGTTCCACCAGTTGTTGGTTAACACGCTCAAGATTTTGAACCAGATAGCGACCATTCGCCTGGTCATCATGCAGCGTTTTGGTTAACAGCTGGCTGACCGTTTCCACTTCCAGACCGGTAACGGCTTTAAACGACTCAGGATCACTGATTTCCAACCGCAGAGAGTCGACAGCGTCCATCACCAGTCGCGCATAAGGCTTGCCACCCTTTTCTGGAGGCATTTCAGCAACAATAACCCGTCGTTTAAATGGATCATAAGCTCCCTGTTCATTAATCGTCAGGCGCAGTCCCTCTGCCACCTCAATGGCTCGAACCACAAGTTGCTCATCGCCATTGGCTATGGCGTCCGAGGTTTTCTGCCCAATAGCGGGCAACCCCAGACCCTCCCTGATGCGGTTTTCATACTTGAGCTCGCCACTGGCAGGCAACAGCTCAGGAAAAATACTGGCCAGCCTGGGAAACAGCTGGGTGCTATCACTGACTTCAGCTCCGGGCCTGATGGTTGACGGGTCTATTTTTATTGTCACAAACCCGTTTTGTCCCTGGTAACGCTCAAGGCGTAGATTCTGGTCGCTGGTGGTGTCCAGCGTCATCAGAACCCTGGCCTGATCGGGAATAACGCGGGAAACTTTTCCTCCGGCTGCCTGGGAAATCTGCGGGAGGTCACTCAAAGAAACAGGCCGGGCCAGATCAGTGACCAATGGGGTTAAGCGTTTTTTTAATGCCTTTCCTTCATCGGTACTTTTGAAAAAAAGCGCCAGCGAATGACGCATTTTTTTTAATACCCGAAGGCGATCAGCTTCCTGGTCAGCCGATCCTGGGGGAAGGTGAAAGAGAATGAACCTCAGTTCCGGATCAGAAGCAGTGAATAACCGGCCTGCCTCCGGCTCCCCTGTTGAGGGATTCAGTTTGCTGTCTATTGCTACAGCGTCCTGAATGTGACTGACGGTGGTTGTCTCACCGAAAGGCACGATCCGCACATTCTTTGGCACACTGCTTACATCCGGTTGCTCGCCATCACTTTTAGCATTTTGTAGAAGAACCCCGTACTGACCACTGTCTTTCATCCTGACCAACCAGAAACGCTGGTCCTCTCCCGAATTGACGACTTCCGTTGTCTTTATATTTTGGGGGTTTTGCAAAAAGGGGCTGAGCTGAGACCGTACCAAGGCGGCTTTATCAAGGTTCAAAACCAGACGGTCACTGCCTGAATCAGCCTCCGTCCTGACCAGCCTGAACTCAGCATTGGCATTGTCAATCAGCAGCTTAAACCCCAGCCGCTCATAAGCGGCGGGTTCACTCCTGAAAACAGGCTGTATCTGTTTACTGTCATAATGACTGATGGCGAATTCAAGAGGTTGCCTGCCACTGTATTCAAACTCGGAAGGATCGAGAACCAGCACTGACTGGCCGGACGATGGAAATTCAACCCGCGCCAGGCCATCATTTCCTCTGACCTGCCTTAGCACTGAGTTCAATGCGCCTGTCATGGCTATAAGCGTTTTTTCCTGGCCTGAAACCCCGTAGTCTTTCATTCGGGTCAG
Organism: Endozoicomonas sp. ALD068; assembly: GCF_049310145.1. Lineage (NCBI taxonomy): Bacteria > Pseudomonadati > Pseudomonadota > Gammaproteobacteria > Oceanospirillales > Endozoicomonadaceae > Endozoicomonas > Endozoicomonas sp. ALD068. The sequence continues at coordinate 177,632 of NZ_JBLYNU010000004.1, read as the reverse complement.
ATGCTCAGGACCTATGGCTTTTAACAAGGCGTCTACTTTTTCCCGGTCGCCATTAACCGGGTGATTCAGGGCTTCATAAGTACTGGTAACCGCAAAAATAAAGCGGGCACGCTCCTGTTCCGGCATCTCACCAAAGTATTGAAAGGCCTGGGCAAACACCTGCCTGAGCTCTGCTGACGGTAAACGGTTAAAGACATCCCTGAAATCAGCAACCGTGCCGGGGCGAATTTGCCAGTCGTGTTCCTGACCGACCAGCATCTTGTGATAAAGGCTGTCTGCCGTTGACCTCAATACCGGCAACGGGTCATAAAGAGCGGTTAAGCCAACGGTATCGCCGAGCTTATCCAGAAATCGGTTATTTTGATTCCAGATAGTATTAACCAGAACTCTTCTGGGGTCAGTGGTGGCTTGTTCTGACGGTTGCCCGTCAGTGTAACTGGCGGCCAGGGCTAGCGGGTAAAGGGTTTTAACGAGGCCAGGAAGGTTCTCTCCCTGGGCTCGGAGGGTTCCCAACTGCACTCGCACTGGCCGGGCCGGGTCATCCCGGTCATACATAAGTACCCTGCTCTCAACCGGCGACCACTCTGGCATCAATTCAATGCGGATACCCCTGCCAACATTCAAACCAAGGTTTTCCCCGGCTTTTATGCCCAATGCCTCCAGTTTTTCCGCTATCCCCCTTTCTGAAAACTGGCGGACAATCTCGTCAATATCCAACTGCAACTGATGCTTGATCAGGCTTCCAGATAACAGTGCCTGCCTGTAACGGTTTTTATCAATCACCAGAATCGTTTTGGGCAGGAGAGCTTCCCTTGTTATTTTGATCTCATTAAGGTCAGGGCCATCATAGGTTACCCGGTAGTTGCTCTTGTCCCTGTCATAGGCAAGGTCGTCCCTTACACCCACCGTCAGGGTTTTCAGACCGTTCTGATCTTTCCGCTCAAAATCCCTCATGGACCTCTGGGCATCAAATTCCAGCCCGATGGTCTTCCCGTCAGCAGTATCAAACCCGGCAGGAGGCGTTTTAGAAAGCGCGTGGAGTTGCGCCAGCCTGATAACCTGTTCACCGGTATCTTGCTGACCATAAAGCAGATCGGAGTGTAACTCACGGGCCCGGCGCTTGATCAGCTCAGCCAGCAAATCTTGCCTGCTGGCATCACCGATAAAGCCAGGGTCTTGTTTCCGGCTCAGGTCAATGAAAATGTCTTCCACTTGCTGGATGCGCTCATCCGTCAGGCCGACAACTTTGTCCCGCAGAATTTCATGAAAAAAATCGGCCTGATTAATCCCGTTGTAATTCACCGCTGTGTCCGCCAGGCCTAAAATAAAGTCCCGGGTTGCCTCGGGCTTAGTACCCAGGGCATCGGGATTCATCATCAGTGCCAGCCAGCCGGCCATGCCGGAACTTTCCGGTGATTGCCGGATCAGTGAGAGTATCTGCGATTGAGTATGCCTGATTTCTATTTTAACGTGATGTTGACCATCAGCCGTCTTCACAATCGGTAGTCTGGAGCCTGGGTTAAGCGTTCCGATATTGATCAGCTCACTTGTGCCTTTCCCGATAGGAAAAACACGGCGGCTACTTAAAATATCCGAAGAGGGAATCGGAACCCGAAAAGCGCCATATTTCTTTCTTATCACAATGGCTTCCAAAACGCTTTCGAGCCGCTCCTGTAGCATGGTTTTTTTCAGATCTGGAAAGGTTATTTCCTCGGAAAATCCCGACACAATATCCTGATGTATCTTATCCGTCAGGTTTTCAATAGTCTCCCGGGAAAAATAACGATCCAGTGTGTCGACTTCCTTTTTACTTAGAATGGAGGTAATTGCCTCGACTTCCCCAAACCTGAACAGCAAATTCACTCTCGTTTTTTTTGTTTCCTTAGGATCAGGCGCTCCATGGACGATACGTCCTTCGAAGAACAAATGGACAAGGAAAGACCTTATATTCTCGGTGACCTGACCCGTATCAATGCGTTTTGCGTATTCATGAGCCAGGACCTGGGCATTCAGGAAATCGGGGAGCACTGATTTTAGGCCGTCTGGATAAATAAGATCGGCCATCATGGTAAACGGGTCACCAATGGCTCGATAATTGGCATTTAATGTTCCCTGGTCTCTGACAGTCCACTGTTCCCGTTGTTCGTTACGAGTGAACCTTATGTTTTCAAGTGGGGTATCGCCAGAAAAATAAGGATTAGGACGAAGCTTGTAATCTGCGGCCTCATCACCTAATGACTCCAGGCTTTTATTAAACCGGTCAACAAATCCCTGCACCGACTCCGCTCCGTCCTGGGGAATCGCCTTGAAGCTTTTTTTCAGCTTTGCCATAACCCGGTAGTAGGTTTTCTCATTATACTGATCAAGGGTCAGAGGCGCGGTGACGACCTCAATGATCGCTCCACCAAGATGGGTATCCGTTGAAATATTGAGAAGAGGGTAGCCCCAAGAACCTAATTTCGAATAGGCGAGGCTCCTTCGTTTGTCTGCGTCCAGGAGGGAACCATCTTGTTCATTAAGGACGTGTATATTGAGATACTCTCGCTCAAAGCCAATCCGGTTGGGTTGGTTATCCCTGGCAACAGGAGCAATAACGGCCTTGGCTTTTAGTTCTCCATACACCTGCGCGAAAGATTTAGGAATATCGTCAAAATAAAGGTAATAATTCCGGAGTATTTCGTTTCTGATATCAATGGGGCTCAGGTTTTCACGGCTATTGAGTACCTCTTTGGCAACTTCTTCCAGGCCTCTGCTGCCTATACCTTTACCGGCGACAGGGGCAGTCGCGGCCATTATTTCCATAGCGACTTTGGGGAAGTTGTAGCTATAGTTCAATTGACCAAATGCTTTACCCAGCGTTGGGTCGACCAGCAAGCGGGTAATTGAACCAGATACGCCCGGCTTGTTGCCTTGTCCAGCCTTAGGGTCGAAGGGTAATACTCGTCTTTTCCTTTCCCCGGACTGCAACTTGGCAAGGCTTTCCGGAGTCTCAAGAACCAGTATTAACTTGAGTTCTTCTGGAAAACGTATCTCAGGCAGACCGGGATCCAGGTCACTTAACTTTTCAGGATGAGCCAGCCTCCCTGTCAAGTTTTGAAGGTATTGATTGAAACGTTTGCCGATCTCATTATTGCTTAAATAATAAATCAGCTTGTCTGTGAACCGGTCAACAAAATCATCATACTTATCACTGTCTGTAAATTCAGGTGAATTGGCCAGTATGCCAATCGTGCCGCCACTTTCCTCAATGACAGCCAGGTAAGATATTTTTTCTGAATCACTTCTTGAATCAAAATCACTGGCGGCTTCAGCTGCTTTTAAAAGAGCATCGGGGGTTTGCCCGGAATCGAACAGGACAACATCGCTGGCGTCTCCAGTATTAATCCTGACACCAAATGAATGGAGCCCGTCGGGCTGTTTTAAGTAAACCCATCGGTCATCCTGTTTTAGCGCAACGGATGTCCTGTCATTGCCATCAATAGTAAAAATCTTATTACCGGTTAGCTCGATTTGATCAGGAAGCCGATCAAATCGTTCATAATTTGCCAGGATAAAATTCTGGATCGCTGATATTTTTTTCGGATCATTCGGATCATCCACCTTAATTATTTTTCTCGCTCCCCCATCATCTGCCCAGGAGCTGACCCTGAACCCGTCAGCCTCTTTTACGACAATGATATTCAGCTCTGAGCGCAGCAGATAGAAGGGTATTTTTTTCCGCAATACCCGTTCAACCAGATCGGTCTTAACCGGCACATCGACAAATTCATTGTCTTTATAAACCCGTCCAGAGGGCAGTCTGCTTTTTAACTCAGCATTCAGGCTGCCATAACGAGCCTTCATGGTGATACCGTCGATCAAACCCTGTCCCAGCGGCTGGCCGGTTGATGGCGGCGTTAGGTCAGTCATTACCCGAATATCGGTAACCCTTTCCTCCTTTTGCAAGTCCCTCAAAACCGGCAGCACACCATTCCAGAAATAATTGTCGTACCTCAGCCCACCCTCTGCAAAAACATAAACTCTACCTTGAACACCCGCAGCATAAAAAGAGCTCGTAATGGCAGTATTTCTGTTAAATAACTTATAAAGCATATCTTTAGTTTTTTCTGGGTACGCCCCCCTGCTTAATTTCCAAAATTCGGAACCCATTGAATGTAGCCAGGCCAAACCATTCAAATCCAAATCAATAACGACTTTCTGATTTGTGTGCCTTTCGACCATTTTTTTATAATCAGGCAAATGATCGCGGCGTTTTCCATACCAAAATGCTGCGTTGCTTTGGTCGCCTGCATCGAAACGTAATCCCAAACGTTCCATATCGGAAATCAATACCCCTCTTTTTGGCAAACTGCCTTCCAGCAAGGAGTCCACAAACAGTGATGCCAACCTGTTAGCCTCAGCCTCGTTTGCTAAAGCGGGAGGGAGCATAAAATTATCCAGAATTTTTGCAGAAATCGAGCCGATCAGCGTTTCCCTTATATTGGCCGTAATCGCTTTTTTAATCGCCTGTTGATCGTACCCCGGCAAAACGGCTGGAAGAGACTCGCCATTATCTGCCTGCACACGTCGCTGAACGTCTTCAATGAATTTCAGTTTTTCCATGACCCAAGGAGAAATATCTGCGGATTCCGGGGTATCAGGAAGGAGGCGGTCAGGCCTTTCACTTCGAACCAGGTCAACACTCTGGCCGGAAACGGTCTCCAGTTTCAGTATCGGGTCAGCATCCGCCAGCTGGATGGCTTTTGCGTATTCCTTTTCCCATTGAAATATCAGGCCTGTTTCTTTCTCTACCAGAATATCCTTAATCTCAACAGAGCCGACCGGTATCGAGATGGGACGCCCTAAGCCGCCATCGCGCTTTTTCTGTTCTATCTGGCGATGAGTAGCAACCACCGAGTCCGCACCGACTACCCGGCGTCCCTTGATGAGTGAGTCACTCTCATTGATGATCTGGTAAATTTCACCGTTGAAAGCCCCATAGCGGTAAAGCTGGAACCGGGCAGATTCATCCTTTCCAACCATGTCCGGCGATACATCAATAACCCGCCGTTCTATCGGTTGGTCAGAGAGCAGAACCCGCATTGAACAGGAAGCTCCCACCACTCTTTTGCAGGTTTTGGAAAGGATGATGCCAACAGAATCTTTACCATCGTCTGCACGGATGATTTTCGTGCCGGAACGCTGGTAGTCCTCACCGTTGACTAGAAAAAAATCCTTCCTCGAATCACTGCGAACAATCGCCCGGGATCGTGTTCTGACCACAGGCTCAAAGTCTGTTTCCGAGGGGTCAAGGATGGTATGGGGATTTCCTGACTTGTCAGCGACAAGGTCTCCCAGACCGTCCGCTTTTACCAGGTCCCCTTTGCGCTCGCCCTTCGCTGCCAACTCAGCCATTTTAGCCATACGTTGCCGGGCAGGCTGATCCAGCTGAGTCTTGGACAGTTCCTGCCAGAGTTCCTTACCGAGAGCGACACTGAAATTCTGCTTATCCCAGGCGGCCGTCCCATCGTAGTGAACCAGCAAAAACCTGGCCCACTCAGTGATGGCGCTGTCCCCGGGATGTTGTCTGATGTATTCAAGAATCTGACCGACTGCTTTACTGGCACTGGTAGAGGGATATTCTCGCAAAAGCCAGTTCAGGGCAGCCTTAAAGCCGGTATTGTCACCATTGAGCATTTTCAGGTCATGGGGTGCTTCAGCCACCAGGGTTTGGTATAAGCGGTTATCCTGTTCATCGGGCAAGGCCGTTGGCTTCAAATCACTGAATAAGCCAATCCGTGACCCCAGCTCATCAAAATCGCGCGGTTCCTCACCCCAAACCTCCTGAATCAGGCTCTGAGGTCCCTCATAGGAAGGCTTCCGCTCAGGCGGGGTTCTATTCTCAGGTCTGGGGTTTTCAGTAGAGGAGCGAACGAATAAACCAATTTGGTCCTTGTAACGAGCCATCAATCGGTTGATGTCTTCATGCTCCACATTGGCAGCCTCACCAACCACTCGAAAACCATCCTGTTGCAATTGTTTTCTGAGTTTTTCAGCGTGTGTACCCAGATTTTCGTTATCTGAAAACAACATCAATGGCAGCTTGGTGGACACCTTGCGCAGGTTTTCTCTGATATTAAACCGTTTTGCCAGCCTGTTGATCATACGGCCAGAACCGGGAACAACACCCAGGCCATGAGCCACGACAGCCGCCCCAAGACTGGCCATGGGACGATCAAGAATAAACCCCGCTGGCAACTGTTGCCGGACCGCAGCCGTCCTGGCCAGATGCGCTCCGACAGCCGCTCCCATGGAATAGCCGTGAATCACAATACGACTGGGGTCTATATTTCGATCCTTAATCAGGTACGACAGCATGGTCCAGGCATCGTCCGTCAGCCCTTTCATACTGGGGGAGCCATCACTCTTGCCAAACCCCCGTCCGTTGACCGCCAGAAGATCCATACCCTGATTACGGTAATGCATCCAGGTGGTTTTGACCTGGGTTTCACAGGATAAATGAGTTCCATGGAGAAACAGCACGACCTTTTTATCCGCTGCCGGGCCACCATTGCCATGATGAAAATACCCCTTAAGCCTGCCACCGGTCCCGTCCAGTGTGATCTTTTCCGAGTTGCCTTTTCTAACGGCTTCTTCAAGAAGTAATTTCGTGGACAGATCAATGTCACGACGGTCATCCGTTGAACCATAAATCTGATCGTTCAGGACTCTGCCAATCGGGCTGGCCGGTGGTTGATCTACCGGAGGAATTTGATCATTGGTCAACACCACCGACTGATAATCAGACGACAGTTTAGATTTTTCCCCCACAGAATGAATGGCCTTCATGGGGTCGCCCTGACTCTGGAAAGGTAGCGTCGCGAGTTTTGAACTATGAGTGGCGGCCAACCCGAACAAGCGGCTGACGGTGCTGCCAAATACCTTTTTTTCAGTTAACTGCTTTCTGTCTGCCATCCCCAGTCGCACGATCACCGGAGGCTCCCCTGGGCGGTCAGCAGCCGGGGCAATAATCTGGCTTTGCTCCAGCTTCAGATCCGGGCGCAGAACGATCTCAATGTTCCGACCAGTGGTTAAGTCAATCCTGTGCTCATGGGCCAGATACTGGGCCAGGCGACGTTTTCCACCCAGCTCCCCGGGACCATTCAATTTAATCAGGGCGCTGATATCGTCCTGTAACGAACCGGACCACCCCAGGGAAATAGCCTTTTCTTTATAAATACCCGAATCCCAGGTAATCCGCGTTTTCGGGAATACCATGGCATCGTCAGCACTGCCCGTAACAAGGACGCTGGAGGGGGTGCCCTGTGATGGCTCAATGAGGTAGCCACCTCCGGGCTTGATGCCAAACCGGTCAAGGGCCCCGATTCCCAGCGTGTCAGGCTGGCCTGGTGCCCCCCGCGCAAAGTCAATGGTACCCAGTGGCAGGTCTGTGCGCAGAACAACCCTGTTGACGGTTAAGTTATCCTGTGACTTAACCGTCAGGCTCCGCGAACCAGACAGCTCCATCAGGCGGGCTAAGGGTTCCAGCGATTCCCTGGTCACCCTGTTGCCAGCCCGTTGCCCGACAACAAACTTGGCAAGGGGTTTTACCATTCTGTGAGCCAGCTTTTTCATCCCCGGACGATTATTCACCCCGTCCTGGTCAGCGCTGACCACTCTCAGCAGTTCTCTGCCCAGGCTTTCCAGGCTCTCCTGGTCAAGCCCTGAAATCACATTGCTCAGCTCAACACTAAAACTTTCTTTTGATTCCGCAAGCTGCTTATAGGTTCGGTCAACCTGCTCAAGAAACAGCCGGTTCTGATCCGGCCCACTTCCCGGTTTGATACCCTCCTTCAGGGCAGAAAGTTGTGGCAGTAAGTCGTCAGGCAAAATCCCGGTGCCAGAGCGTTGATTTAACGGACTGCCCTCACCCCAAAACTGCATCAATATATTGGCGGACGAAGCGGTAGCCCCAATGACTGGCTGCCGCGATGTCTGGGGCATCATTCTGTGAAGCACCAGTTCCGCGCTTCCCGGCGTCACCGGCTGCCAGGGGCTACCGGTATGGGTAACGGCCAGCTGAAAGGCAGGGAGCACCTTTCCATCCCGGTACCTGAGACTGAGGGCATGGTCAAACACCTCAGCAACCGCCGTATCAAAATTCCGCCTTACTGAATGCCCGGCAGGCAGTTGATCAAAGCGACCCAGAGAGAGTTCATCCAACGCCTTTGACAGTTGCCCGGTAAGATCCGTCAGCTTTCCCTTGTCCAAATAGCTTTTAATCGTCTCGATATCGCTCTCTGGCAAAACTGACACCAAGGCATCGGTAGGCGACACCATAAGCCCAAGGCCATCCGTTCTGGGGCTTACTTTTTCCAGAGTGAAATAGTACTCAGTCAGTAAAAAGTGCATTAAAAAGGCAGTGAGGGAACGGCCCGGCGTCTTGCCACTGATGTCACGAGCCAATCCTGTCGCAATGGTTTTTGCTCTTAACAACAGATCCTGTTGTATTAATGACGTGTTCAATCGGCCAAGAACCGAAAATGAATCGGCCAGGTTTTCATAACGGGTTTCTACATAGCTGGTCGGAACATAACTGAGCGGATGCCATTCATAAGGTTGTATAGCGATGTCGGTGCCAATGATATTTCCCAGCCGGTAGGGAGACTGATCATTCCCTGTTGCCTCTTTCAGCTTCTGGTTGTAATCGGAAATCACCCTGCTTAGGGATTTATACGGCTTCAGTCTTATAGTGCGAAAACTGCTGAGTAGCAGCTGTCTGGCCTGCTGGTAGCCCTTATCAGCCACTTGGCTGGCCGGAACGACCAGAATAATTTTCCCTCCGTTATCACCCGGTTCAGCTTTTAATCCGAAGCGGATGTTCGTGGTTTCGCCAGTATCGACCGCAGCCGTGAGCAGCCGCTGGTAACCCTCCCCCGGTTCGCTGGTCAGGGAAATTCCCTGAATAACATCCTCAAACCACTGGACACCCCGGGCACTTGTTTTGGGCACAGGCAACAGGTCTGATGACAAAGGTTTGCGGTTCAATGCCTGGAAACCCAGCGTTTTTCTGATCAGCGCCTGCTGTTCTGCTCGCCGTTGCTCTGGAAAAGCCGATGACTTGCCTGCGACCTGGAAAGCTGAAGCCGTCCATTCAGAGAACAGCCGGGTATGTTGTGACAACCAGTTGTCGGTCATGCCCCTCTCACTGGCATAACCGGGGTCAACGTGAATAATACTGAGTGACCCCTGACGATCATCGGCAGCTTGCCGGTCAAAGGGCACCGCCTGATTGAGTGGTTTTCCACTACTCTGGCTTTCACTACTCTGGCTTGAGTGCTGCAGGACAATCAGCTGCCTTGCTTCCTGAGGGATTGCTATCTTCGCTTCACGGTGCGAGTCGCCTGCCATCAATCCCGACTGGACCAGCTCAGCCAGAGTGACTGGTTTGCTAGGATCAGTAGCAGCAGACAGCAGCCGGGAGTATTGCCGAAAAGGCTCCGGACAATCCGCAAAACGGCTGGCCAGGGTATTCAGCTTTTTCAGTTCGTCCCTGACATTGCCGCCGGAATCAACGACAGCTTTCTGGTATTCCGGTGAAACCCAGACGACAACCAGATTACCCAGACCATCCACATCCTGGCTCAACCTTCTGAAAGGATAAAGGCCGGTATAGTCGTTCTCATCCGGCTGGCCGGGTATTCGAGCAGTTCCGGGAAGCTCATGGAGATTCCTGTAATCCCGAACCAGCAACCCACTCTGGTCAGAACGATGATCCAGAGACTGAAAAATATCCTTCAGGTCCGCACTGATTCGCTCAGTCTGGACATCAGTGATCCCCATGGCTAAGGGGCGTGAAGCGGTGATATCCCGTACCGCTTGCGGGCGAACAGCTTTCAAAAAACCTTCCGGCAACTGTCGTATTAAAAAAGAGTGCCCGGACTCAGGGTTTCTGATAGAGAATGCCAGCGGTTGACTGCCTTTGCCGGTCAAGTCAACCGACTCGTCACCAGACGGTTGCTGAGGACTCTTATCCGTCGAAGCCACCGCATAAAGTTGATTTCCAGCCTTGAATACTCTTACCCCGCCCTGAATATTTAATTTTTCCGGGATCTGGTCACGCCATTGAGTTGACAGGGTGTGTTGTGCATGTTGCGACAGACCGTCAGCAATGGCATTCAAAAATGCCTTGTTAGCCTCCAGCTGTTCTTTTTGATTACTGGCCTTGTTGCGGCTAAACCAGGTTATCTTTCCGTCATGGTAAACGGGTTTTGCTTTGCCCTCATTACCTGAAAGATCTATTTCAAGGGTTAATGATGGCATGGTAAAGCCGAGCGTTTCTTTGAAGATATTTCCGTATTTAAGCACCAGGGTGTCGAAGAGTTTTTTGAGACCAACGGTATTTTTCTGAAGCCCTATTTTCATCAGGCTGGGTACAATATTATCGTCCTTTAATATGTATTCAGATAACAGCCGGGTCATTCTTTCCCGAGCTATATGAATGGCATCCTCTTTCTCAAGCGTTTGATAGATCTTTTGCAGGGCCTGCTCTACCCTGTTGGATTTTTTGTGGAGGACTTTGCCTAAATCAACCTCTTTCTTTGCCTGCCGCAAAATGACGTCCTGGTACTTTTCCATTGACGACACCGGAAGACCAGCAAGAAGGGCCGGGTCAATGACCAGAGAGTGACGCACATCATGCTGCAACTTCCCGGCCACGTCTTCCAGTTTACTGACCGCCCGATTTTTGATGAGGGCAATATCCTGCTTAGCATCAACGTCAAGGCGTTTGAATTTAGCTCTGGTTTTATCCAGGGATTCCAGCCATCTGACACGATAGACACCCAGAGCCAGCCTGAATGCCTTTTGGGCATCCGGTGATTTGATGGTGTCATAGTAATCAGAAATCGCTCCGGCAAAATCAGACAACTCAAGCGGTGAATACCGAGCCTGATTTTTATGAATGTGTTCAATCCTTGCATGCAGCCTTCCAGACTGATAAACGGCTCTTACCGCCCGAAACATATCGGAATGAGGTTCGGACCGGATTCTGATATAGTCTGGTCCCTTGGCGACTAAATCACTATAAAGCGATGCGTCGGGAAGATTATACAGAGGGGCCAGCCTGAAGCTCTCATCCAACCCATAGTAGAGACCCAGGCTCATTAACTGGCTATTGCTGTATTTCCAGATATTCCCTGCCGGCCCCAGATCATCTTTGCCTGCTAACTGGATAGACCTTAACAGCGCCGAACCAAACAAACCGGAAACGGCTTCCCGAAGCGTTGAATCGGGTATGCTCTCAATACCCTTTGTACCTATTTCAATAACCGGTTTGCCGCCTTCGGGGATAACGACATGACTCTCAAACAGAGGTTTATCCGGATGAACCAGGACACGAACCTGTTCCTCACTGGTATAGCGGATACTTTTTGCGGTTTTGCCCAATTCCCTGAGCTGGTCATTTAACCGCCCTTTCAAAAACAAGTCGGTTACTTTGCTGATATCATCCTGAAGCCGTGAAGCGGGAAAATCGTTATTTCGAACCCCCCTGTCATACTCGGCAATATCAAACTCCACGGCGATATATCGGGCAGGAAGGTCAAATCTCTCTTCCAGATACAAAAGGATACCCAGTCCTCCCGGAATTTTTTCTGTCAGATAACCTGCACCAAACTTCTGATAGGAAAGTTCTTCCTCTCCTATGATTAACACCGGAGCCTTGTCTGGAATAGCTGGGCGCTCAGGTTCATTGAGCTGTCCCGACTCAAGGATTTGCAACAGCGGGGCCAGACTAAACCGTTCACGAAAACTAATCCGGCTGCCGGCTCCCAGCCTGTTACTGATCTCCGTTGGTGTTTCATCAATACGCTTGTATGAACGATTTCGATAGGTCAGGAAGCCATCCACAACATCGTAGTACTTCTCGATACTTGACACCTGTTCAAAGGTATCCGTTTGATAAACCCGACCTTCAGGATCAATAAATAAAATTTTGTCATCCCGCTCGGGGTATTTGATGTTGTCCTGTTCTGTGCCATGGTGACAGACTTTAGGCAACCCCTTTTTCGCCGCCGCTTCATTGATCTGGTCAATGATGTTTTCCTGAAAATGAGTCAAGGTTCCCTTATCGGGATCAAACCTGCGTCGCTCACGCGTACCCAATGCTTCGGTAACACGACGATAGGCAGACAGCCAGCGAGCCCTGGCCAGTTCGCTGGAAAACTGACCCGCGCCCTTGTTCGCTGATGATAACCGCCCAATTCGATCCGCCTCTTCCCTCACGCCAGTCATAAGGTCGCTTGAAGATGTGTCCAACCGCTTGAACAGGGCAAACAGGTCAATGTCTGCCGTAAACAATCGACGGGAGCCATCGTCATTGACTTCAGCCATGACCATCAGGGGACGGAAAGCATTATATTCCGGATGCCCAATGCCATAGTCTTCACTTTTATACTCGACTTTCCAGAGGTCATTGGACTGCCGGGTCAAACGATACTGAAACACCACCGGGCGCTCACCGGCTCTGCCATCACTGGATTCAATGGAACGAGTTACCGTTGCCAGATAACTGCCATCCTCCAGTAGCGTCAGCGAACCCAGCTTGCCCTGTTCCAGCCGACGCTCAATGGCGCTCCAGTCCAGTTGCAGCTGAACGGCGGCCATGCCCGGCAAGTGGGTTGAATGGACATTCTGGTAGTCCCCCTTTTCGATCTGCGACCGATGTTCCAGACCGCCTTTGCCAAAGACCTTGGACAAAGCGGAATCGAAGGGAATCAATCCCGCCTGTATTCCCCAGTCCGCACTTTTGCCCTTGACACTTAAACCTTTTGTGGCAATTTTGATACCGTCACCCAGACCATGATTGAGCAGGTCGGAGGCATCTGGATTAATGGGCCTGATGGCAATCAGTGCCTGGTTTTTCCGGGCAATTTCCCTGAATCCTTCCCAAAGGGCTTGCGGTACACCAGAAGCTGCAAAAGCCTGGTCACCCTGGATCAGCTTTCCCGCCCACTGCTCCAGGGAGACCGGACGTACTTCCGACGGTTCCGGCTCCTGGGGCGCGCGACGCTGTCTGTCACTTTGCCGGAGACTCTCGGCTATCGGGTCATGGCGTGAGAATTCAAGGATGGCACCCGTCGGGTAATCCTGGAGCAGGGTGAAATATCGGGTGCGGGTCAACTGAAACCATTGGCCTGAAGCATTCACCAGAACTTCGCGCTCGCCGCTGTGACCCCAACCTTCAGCCTTCGCCTGACTGATTTGTAAATCGGCGATTTCCTGTTGCTGTTTGATGGCAGTGGCAATCACTTGAAAGCGATGGCTCCAACCCTGGTACAGAAAAAGACGACGATCGCCTGCTAAGTCATTACCGGGGAGTTGTCGGTAAAGCAGCGTATTCAGAGCTGAGAATGAAGCCCGAGGTAAAATCTGGTTTTGTATAAGAGCCGCCAGTGACTCCGCAACAAAATGGAGTCTGGATTGGCGTGCCAGCGGCGACACAGCCTGAGTGTCATCATCCTTAATAACAAAATGGAGTCTGGATTGGCGTGCCAGAGGCGACACAGCCTGAGTGTCATCCTTGGTAGTGTCGGGAGCAGGCGTCAACTTCCCAAGCGGCTGACAACCTGTTGCATCGCGGTGAAAGATGCTGAAATCCTTCCAGAACGCCCCCGGTTGCAGTCGCTCATAAATGACCATGGACAAATAATGAAGGAGAATCAAGCTACCCCGGTCGCTGGCTGGAGCCAGTTCTGCCAGAGCGGTGGACTGAAACGGGGAAAGATCAGAGTCCAGGAAGCTGCCACCCAGAACCAGCTTGACCCCCTCGTTGGTAAAATAGAGTCCATTTTTTACCCAGGGACTCAGAGACACCAGCACCGTGAAACGGTCAGTCATGTCATCCGGTAAGCCGGAATAACCAAGCAATTGGGTAAATGCCAGATTGACGTCCCTTTCGATCTGGCGAATGTCCCTGGATGATAAAAAGTACTCAGACTGGCTGCTGCGATCTGCCGTCACGGTATCCAGCAGCAACTGAATAGACAGTTTGCCTTTGTTTATCAACTTACTGAATACATAACCGCTTTCATTATCATATCCAAGCTCACGCAACACCTTACGATAATGCTCTCTGGTGAGGTCAATGGCTCGGGAAATATCATTGCGTGGAAGAACTTCCGTTTCTCCCGGGGCAAAATCTGAGGACTGGATTTTCCAGTGCCCCCCGGGGGTTCTGTAACAGGCCCAGTGCTGTCCATTCCCCTGCTGCCATAGCAACTTTCCACGATCATCAACAGCAGCGACCCAGGGCTGGCCAAGATCATCAATCTGGGTCAGCTCCCGGGCCACTTCCAGAGTATTCAATCTCGCCTGCCCTTCTGGCAGGGCGGCCAGCACCTCCCGGAAAAATCCGACAATGCGCTCATTACCCAATGCGGGATCGGCAAGACAGTAGATCTTTATTCGGTGGCTTGACTGACGCAGCCATTGGCTGGCAAGACCGGCCGCCAGGGCTGACCCGGAAAAGCCTGATAAACGACCATCTGCTGTCAATCGGCCAACCAAAACCAACAGCCCAGATGATGGCGGCTCAGTAAAAAAATCCAGGGCATGATCAGCATCCGGGGAAAGCGCTGACAGCCGCTGTGTCGCCTGAGGGTAACTGCGATGGAGGAATCCGGCGATGGCCTGAATGTCGTCATCCTGACCCAGGGGAAGAACATATTGCTTCAGCTTGCTGTTGTTCTTTTCAAGATGAAATGACAGGCTGTTTTGCTGTGGATCTACCGCCAGAGCCAGGTGTTCTTCGGTGGACAAAGTCCCCCAGCTGGCCAGCTGTTTCCCTATCGGGTGCTGCTCCGGGGGCACGGGCTGTTCGCCCAGCGATTGAATATAGTCGGTCATCGCCTCCCTGAGCAACTCATCGCCATTGAGAAACAGGTTAAGGCTTTCATCCCCGCGCAGCAGTCCCAACCGGTAAGTACCAATGCGGGCCAGATGCAGGGGAAAACCCTGATCCTTCGCCGCATCCAGCTGGCTGAAATAAAACCGTCGGGTCTCCTGCCAGTTGTAGGGTTCAGCTCCCCCCAGGGCATTGTCTAAAAACCGGTACCTTTTTACCATCAAAGCCAACACCCGTTGTGCGACAGGCGACTCCTTACCGGCGGCCATCATGCTGGCGGACAGACGCCCACGGGATTGTCCGGCCTGAACAGTACCGGGAATCAAACCCGTCTGGTTAATTGACCGAAAGGGTTGCCGGGTCTCTCTGGCTGCCGCCAGCAGTTGCTGACGAACCCCCGGCCTGAGATCATCCAGCAGCTTGAGGCTGTCAATGTAGCCACTGCGAAGCGGTTGCCGGAGTTTGTCCAGGCGGTGAGGGAAGTCGTCCGGATGGCTCTCCAAAATCGCCTGGACAATACCGGCTTCCAGCATTTCCTCTGGCAGGCCATCCAGTTCAATCCCCGTTAACCAATCCCGATTGATGCCGGGCAGGCTATCTGGCCTGACAATAAAGCCACCCGCACTGAACAGGATCTGAAAACGGGCCAGATTTTCCGCTCCGTTAATATTTCCTCGCAGCAGCTCATTGAAGTAATCACTGGTCAGAATGTTCCCTTCTGGCCACAGTGACGCAATATCCCGAACGTTAACCCGGTGCGCCTGATTCCCATGGTCACTTAACCGGCTCAACTCTTCCCTGGCATAGAGAATCTGCTGATTAAAACGCGCCTTCTCAGCGGCCAGTTCTTTGGCAGAAGCATTGGTATAGGAAACCAGAAAATTCTGCACTGCCCGGTCAATGGAAGCCCCCTTATTGAAACTATTGAGAACATGACTGACGGCACGGCGCTGGGTATCGATTATTCGACGGATCAGTTGTCCGGCAAATGGCTCAAGGTCCCGGGCATTGGCAACATCGGCGTGCGCCCACTCTATGATGTATTTTCGCATCAGAGAAGCCAGAGAAACCCTGTAGTCCTGCCAGAGATGGATTTGATAATCGGGGTTAGCCCTGATCCAGGCTTTCAAATAATCCAGGCCAACCCTGTCCAGTGGCTGGAGCAATAACAGGTGAATGGTTTTGGGGGGTTCTTCAAGGGTGCGGTTGAGAAAAGCCTGAACGGGAGATAACACTGAGGCTACCCAGTCTTTCTTAAAGGGTTCCTGCTGCAGGTACTCCTTCGCCCAGGTTTCTATCTGGCTGGCAGCCAGCCAGCCTTTAGCGGAATTTTTCTCCTGGATGGAATCGAAAACACTATAACTCTCCATTAACTTGCGGTAATGAAACGTTTTGCGGTCTTCCAGGGAAAGCCCGTTGTCGGCCATTTCCAGAAACTGGCTGAAATCAGGCTCTGATACTTGAGGACGTTTAGCATTCTTACCAGACATTTTTGAAAACCCTTTGCGATAGCCCTTTTACGTTTTCGTGATAGGGATTGCCATGCTGAATAAGACAAAATATATACGGCAATAGGCTTATTTTTATGAGTTACTCAGGTTGATATGAATCTCTGCTATCATTCCCGAGGGCCAGGAACCTTTGCCTGATGCTATGTAATCCGGATATTACGGCAACCTTATTGGTGATTGATTACAGTACAACAGGGTTTAATTTGCCAGCCGATGTGTTTTATTTTCTGGCTGATGACATGATTAAGGGGGGCATTGCCTATGAACTACCGAACTCGTCGTATCTATCGAAAAGACCGCGATACGAATCAAGTCTGCGCTGACCCTCTAGTGTTTTTAATTATGAGATCTGAAAATATAAGAACAAAGGCGTCTTTCCCCATCTTTGCTCTTATGTTCATTGCTATTGCATGGATTGCCAGCTCCGCTGCAGCGGAAGAAACCCGGCAACATCGCCTGCTATTAATGAATTCCAGCGGGCTGGCTGCCAGGGAGGAAACCTTGAATATCTATGAGGGTTCTGTTTCGTTCTATAACACTTCCCATATTCTGCTGACTGTTAATAATGCTACTGATTCCAGATCTCGCTTTTTAGTTGATTTCAATAACCTTAACGTTGTTCAAAAATGGTCAGATGTTCTTGCCACTTCACCTCCCGAGCAAGACTCTCTCTTCAGCGAGCCGTTAGCCGAATACCTGGCTCAAAAAGCAGGCTCTGTGGTTCCTGTGCCACAGTCAAACCTGACATACATTGCAGCTCTGAATGACATACAGGAAGGCAACAATGGTATAGCCATGATGAGCTCGCTGATTAAAGTGGACAAAGACTGGCAGGAGAATCAATGGCGGAATCGCACTCTCGCTTCATCTTCAGACATTCCGGCTCTGAAAGACATTGTTAGTATGACACTGTCACCGGATGGACAGTTCCTTGCAGTAGTCGCTGCCGAAACCCAAACCCTGCTGATTTTTCGATACGACCAGGGACAATTGCATCTGATGCAATCAGTCTCCAACCCGGAAGATCTTGAGAAAGTTGACAGCTGGTTTGGAGTGCACGATGTAACCATTGCCAGACTACCCCGTGACTCCATCACCGCCTTTATTGCCTCTACCGACCGGTTCGTCCATCTGGTGGTTTTAAACAAGGAAGATCAGTGGGAAACTCAGGAGGCTCAACTTATTGGCCTTCGAAACATGCCTCAGGCACTCACCAGCATAGCCTCCAGCCCGGATGGCAGAAAAATAGCCGTGATTGGCAGACGAGGTAGCCTCCATACCCTGAAACTCATCTCTCCCCCTTTATTCGCAGAATGGCAGGACCCTCCTGAATATGACTACGATGAATCCAATATGGAAAATAACCAGTTCGTAGTAGGGCTTATGAATGTGACGGACCCCAATCAGTCAGACAACGAGAATTATTCTCAATTGATCGTCAGGGTTGACTGTGAAGGCCATGAAGGCAATTGCCCATTCATTTGGCAAAACAAAAGTTTAGTGGTCAACCCAGAGAGTGATACCCCTTTGAGTAAAAAGAGCGGAGGTTGGGCACTCTCAGAAAGATGGCCCCTGACGGTAACAGCAACTAACCCACACAAGCAGTTCAGTCAAATACGAACAGTGGTCAGCGTAAAACCAGCTGATTACACCTCCCGATTACTGAAACGGGTGTTCGCTGGTGTGTTGCCAGCGTTGGGCGTAGCAGGCCTGGGTGGTTACGGCCTGATTAAATGTTACAGATCAAGGATGAGAAACTATGAACTCAATCAAGAAGATCCATCCGACGATAACACAGAAAATATCTCTGATCGCCCTGAAAGCAATGATCAACCAGCTCCGCCAGCCGGTTTAATGGTTCACTTTGATCCTGAATCAAATGGATTAACCCAAACGCTGGTGCACCCGGCACCAGGTGATACAGGCTCCAGTTTAAGCTTATCCCTGTCTTGGCCTGCCCCTGAAGTTATAGATATGACCACTGCAGATGCTCCTGAAGTTATAGATACGACTACTGCAGATGCCCCTGATGTTATGAATACGACTTCTGCAGATCCTCTTGAAGTTATGAATACAACCACTGCAGATGCCTCTGAAGCTACAAATACGACCACTGCAGATGACCCTGAAGCTACAAATACGACCACTGCAGATGCCTCTGTAGATCGCGCATATGGATATGGGGAGCCAACTATTCCACATCATGCTCTCAGAATACCGAAGGGTCCTGGAAACACATATCCTAACCAACGAGGACTGCAAATTTATTTTAAATACTTTGGTGTTGATATCAAAAATAACAAAACAAAAGAGCACTGATCTCATGTGGTGCCTGATTTTAAGGCAATAAAAAACCCCTTAGCGATTTCCCTGCAAGCAGTTCTATCGAAAGGGGCCGTGATACTGATGATCCTGGCTCACCTATGGACTAAGTCAATAAGCAATGTGGGAATCCCAGGTTCGGCATACGAGGTATTCCCCGCCCTACAAAAACGGATAACGAGCCATCATCGTTTTGCAACAGAAAGTGAGTCACCAACATCGCAAAATAGCAACAGCGTTAAACAACGTGGTAAGAAGCGGCACCATCGAAGCGACCAGCAATGGTGAAGACGATTCAAGGGGCAGACCCGCTTGATGAATCCTCAGGAGATGGACGGAACGATCAAAGCGATTGCCGAACACCAGCAGGCCACTGCTGAAGTCAAAGGTAATTCGGTTTCCTGGCCAACCGTCACTTCCTTGGCGACTGGTCAGAGTTGTTTGATAACAGAGGCTACCATTGTCAAACCGAACAACGTGCAAGCCCCGCTCGCCAGCAATCAAAAAAGTATTATTGTCGTATTGCCGGATTTCATCCAGTTTTCCCAAGTCTGGCCAGCTTGACTCGATGGTATTCTCGACGCCTTCCCCGTCCGATGAAAAAATGGCATTCTCACACGCACTTAACGAGCAAACCTGTTGGGTCGTTGCCTGCTTGCCGGTAGCGGTTTGGCATTGATGGGAATACAGTCGACAACCAAGGGCCTGATAGGAATAGTGAGCAGGACCAGTGTCAGTGAATTGATTAACAACCTCAGGAGGGCATAAAACTATCTCTCCACCCCTATGGATAAGCAACAAGTATGCATCTGCGAAGATAGCCCCTACAGGTTGGTCAATAACAACCTCACCAATAGCCGGTGTCAGTATGGTGACAGGCCGCCAGTCTTCAGCCAATTGCTCAAAGCAGGCTATCTGGTTGTCAAACGCCCAACTGACACACAATTGCGTGCTGTCCTTATTGAAACTGGCAGAGGAGCAGCCCTGGCGAAAAAGATAGTGACTTTGTCCACCAAAGCGTTGGAATGATCCCGTTTGACAGTTTTTTTCCTGCTGATAAACCCGCAACTCACCCATGAGCAGAGAGCAAGCGGCGAGCCATTTTCCATCCGGGCTCACCCCTAGAGATGAAACACCAGCAAACGCCACTAAAGGGCCCGTGGTCAGCTGCCCCTGTTCCCAACTGAAGCTGCCAATACTTCCTCCCTCTTGACCCGAATCGCTGGATACATAGAAACAGTTTTTATTTTTAACCAGACTTCGATGTTGTCTTGAGTTGGGTGATATCTGGGTCGTCGTTTGCACAACACACTGGTCAGAATCCTCTGAACATTGGAACGCAAGACAAAGCCCCCTGTCATTAATAACAACCACTATCACATTGTTTTTTTTGGCAAATAATGCAATGCCCGCAGGCGCACCAAACCATTGGGTCTCATTTGCAAACTGGTAGGTTTCACGCAACAACACATTGTCAATCAATGTCAGCCCAAGCCCGAGTGAAGGCATCCCAAGAACAAGAAAAATAACAGTACAGCAGGTGCGGCCCACGAGAGCCGCAAAGCAGGCAGAAACTTTACGTACAATATCAGTATTCAAGTTGACACCCTTTCAAACGACGGAATTTACGCTCATTCGATAAAGTAGCACGCTTAAATGAGAATCTGCCTGCAAAAGAACGCCAGTCTGTGCTCTGAAGACAGTTTTTTGTGATTTGCAAAAAATTTGTAACGGAACCAACGGAGAAGTCTACACTGTGAGACTCAACTGAGCAGCTGTCGTGTTAGAGGATTGCATCTTCAGGTTGAACTGTCGTTTAGCAACACAATCAGGATCAAGGATATTGCCAATGGACTCTATAGATGCCGATACCGAGCCATCTGCCGGGAGTGGCTTGTTTTGCTTTTTGTTGATGATGCAATACCTGAAGAAAACCATTGACATTAATGTCATTAAACATGAGTTCTGCCCCGAGGGAGATGACCTGACCCCACTGACGATGCTCAGGGCCTTCAAACAACTGAAACTAAGAGCCAGACAAGTCAGAATCAGGCGGCAGCGATTAACTAAAATACACTGCCCGTTTATTGCCATAGACAAAAACGAGCAGTTTTTCATTATTGCCGCCATCAGCGATGGCAAAGCATTGATTCAACGGGAGGGAATGAGACCTGAGTCAGTTTCTTTGGATAAACTCTGGAGTCATTGGCATGGCCAGGCCATTTTAATTACTGATCGAAGTATTCTGCCAGGCAAAAATCAACACTTCGATATCAGCTGGTTTATACCGGCTATCGTCAAGTTTCGAAAACTGTTCAGGGACATATTGGTTGCTTCTTTTTTCATGCAGCTATTCGCCCTGCTGACACCGCTTATTTTTCAGGTGGTGATGGACAAAGTGCTGGTTCACCGGGCAGAAATGACTCTGAATGTACTGGTTGTAGCGCTGCTGGCTATTTCCCTGTTTGAGGTTATGCTGGATGGCTTGAGAACCTATGTTTTTTCACATACCACCAACCGGGTTGATGTTGAACTGGGTACCCGGTTATTCCGGCACCTGCTGAAACTTCCTGTTGCTTTCTTTCAGAGTCGACCAGTGGGTCAGGTTGTGGCTCGTGTGCGTGAGCTGGAAAACGTGCGTAATTTCCTCACCAGCAGCGCTCTCACCCTGGTCATAGACCTGTTTTTCAGCCTGTTGTTTATTGTTGTCATGTTCTTCTATTCCAGTCGGCTGGCCTGGATCGTGATTGGCTCAATTCCGATCTATATTATCATTTCTATTTTGATTACTCCCCGCCTGCGCCAGAGAACCGAGGAATTGTTTCACCGCAGTGCCATCAACCAGGCATTTTTGACCGAAACCCTGACCGGGGTAGAGACCCTTAAATCCATGGCCATCGAACCCCAGATGCGCCAGCGCTGGGAACATCAGCTGGCCGGTTTTGCTCAGGCTTCTTTTCGCTCGGTGGTGACCGGCATGTACGGCAGTCAGTCGGTGCAGCTGGTGAGCAAGCTGGTCACCGCTCTGTTGATGTGGCAAGGATCTCTGGAGGTCATTCACGGGCATATGACGGTAGGCGAACTGATCGCCTTCAATATGATTTCAGGACAGATTTCTGCCCCCATCCTGAGGCTAGCCCAGCTCTGGCAGGACTTTCAGCAATTTCGCATTGCCATCGACCGCCTCGGTGACATCATCAATGCTCCTACCGAACCCCAGAGTCATTTAAGTCAATCCTCACCTCCGGTAATGAAAGGAGCCATCAGGCTTGAGAATGTTGTTTTTCGCTACAGCCCTGCAAACCCCGCAGTACTGAACCGCATTGACCTGGACATTCCTGCAGGACAGGTGATCGGCATTGCTGGCCGTTCAGGCTCTGGTAAGTCAACGCTGACCAAGCTGATCCAGCGGCTCTTCATACCAGAAAGTGGCAAAGTTTATATTGATGGTGCCAACCTTTCACTATTAAACCCAGCCTGGATCCGACGCCAGATTGGTGTCGTCCTTCAGGACAGCGTGCTCTTTAATGGCACCATTCGAGACAATATTGCTCTTGGGAATCCAACCCTGGATATGGAGTCGGTCATCGCTTCAGCCCAACTGGCCGGAGCTCATGATTTCATTATCGAAATGCCCCATGGCTACAATTCTGAGCTGGGTGAGCGCGGCGCAGGGCTGTCCGGCGGTCAGCTTCAACGCCTGGCCATAGCAAGAGCACTGGCCACCCAGCCCAATATCCTGATTTTTGATGAAGCGACATCGGCTCTGGATTATGAGTCAGAAAAAATTATTCAGGACAACATGCGGGCTATCAGCAAAGGCCGCACCGTCATCATCATCGCCCATCGACTCTCAACTATCCGTCGTTGTGATCGGATTATAGTGATCGAAAAAGGGGTTATTGAAGAAGATGGCAGCCATGATGAGCTGGTTCAACAGCAGGGACGCTATGCCCAGCTGTGGTCTTCACAAATTGATGTAACACAAAGAGTTTAAACAATTGGGACGCATTCTCACGCTGATCAGAGACAGCCTGCACCATGAGAAAAAACATCCTCGGGTCAGGCGCAAAAAAGATGAGCTGGAGTTTCTGCCGGCCGCTGTTGAAATTCTCGAATCACCACCGTCACCGTTCGCTCATGTCCTGATGTTGCTGATTTGTGCCCTGCTGACCTTTGTTTTGCTCTGGAGCTGGTTCAGCTTTATTGACACCGAAGTTACCGCCAACGGCAGAATAATACCAGTGGGCAAGGTCAAGGAAGTACAATCACTGATTGCTGGCCGAGTGGATACCATCTATGTCACAGAAGGTGAGCATGTTTATAAAAACCAATTACTGATCAAGCTGAACCCCACCGAGCCAGAAGCTGATATTCGCCAGATTGAAGCCATGTTGCTGCAAAACCAACTCAATGTCAGGCGATTGCAATTGTTGCTTGAATCGGCAACGGAAACGCCTCTGGCGCCACCTCCCAACCTGCAGCAATGGATTAGCCAGGCTAAGCTGCCGCTCTCGGGAAAGCCAAGCCCTGACCAGTGGTTTCGCCAGCAACAGTTACTGGATTATGACTACCAGCATTATCAGAGCAGCAATCAATCCGTAGTGCAGCAAATCGATCAGCGTCGGGCAAAGGTTATGGCGATTCAGGCCGAAATTGACCGACTGCAGATACTTAACCCCCTGCATCTGGAAAATGAAAAAGCGACCCGGCAATTATTAGACAAAGGTCTTGCGTCACGACTGGAGTGGCTGGCCACCAGGGAAAAACAGCTGGATACCAGCCAGCAGCTGCAGGTCCAACAGAGTCGCCAGAATGAAGCAAAGGCAGAGCTGGCAGCGCTTGTCAGTGAAAAAGAAAGTAGACAAAAAGCATTTCGTCATGAACGCATGGAAAAACTTAATGAGTTCAGTGATAAGATCACTGAACTACAAAACAGCATTATCAAAGCCAGGGAACACAACCAGAATTGTTATATCCGGGCACCGGAAGACGGTACGATACAACAGTTTTCGGCGCTGGGTCACGGCTCGGTGATCCAGCCGGCTGTGACTTTGATGTCGTTGGTTCCGGACAAAGCGGAGCTGCAGGCCGAAGTTATGGTGGAAAACAAGGACATCGGTTTTGTGAAGGCGCAGATGGCGGCCGATATCAAAATAGAAACGTTTCCCTATACATTTTTTGGCTATTTACACGGCGTAGTTGAGCTGGTTTCCAAAGATGCCCGGAACCAGGGCGAGCAGGGATTGATGTATCCGGTATACATCCGATTGAACCAGCAATTTGTCAATGTTAACGGTCAGAATGAACCTTTGCATGTAGATATGATGGTCTCTGCCGAGGTGAAAACCGGTAGACGCCGACTGCTGGCATTTTTTCTGGAACCATTCTTGCGCTACCGTGATGAAGCACTGAATGTCCGTTGAACGGGTTCCTACGCCGGAGCCTTGCGACACCCTCGCCTGGGCGAGGGCTTAAGCGCTTTTGCCAATTCCCTGAAATTACTGGAACATCGCACTGATGGATTCAGCGTTACTGATTCTGCGAACAGACTCAGCCAGCAGAGGCGACATATCCAGCTGGCGAATCCGACCCAAAGCCTGGGCAGCGGGGCTCAGAGGAATCGTGTTGGTCACTACCAGTTCGTCCAGCTCGGAGTTAGCCACATTTTCCAGAGCACGGCCAGACAGAACAGGATGAGTACAGTAGGCAATCACCTTGGTAGCGCCTTTGGACTTCAGCGCAGCTGCAGCAGCGCACAGGGTACCGGCCGTGTCGACCATATCATCGACCAGCACAGAGGTACGGCCGCTAACATCACCGATAATGTTCATTACTTCAGATTTATTGGCTTCAGGGCGACGCTTGTCGATGATCGCCAGATCGGTATTCAGGCGCTTGGCCACAGCACGGGCACGAACTACACCACCGTGATCGGGTGATACCACCATCAGGTTCTCGTAACCCTGACGCTCCATATCATCCAGCAGAATAGGAGAACCGTAAACGTTGTCCACAGGAATGTCGAAGAAGCCCTGAATCTGGTCAGCGTGCAGGTCGACTGTCAGGACACGATCCACACCCACTCCGGCAATCATGTCAGCGACGACTTTGGCACTGATTGGTACACGGGAAGAGCGCGGACGACGATCCTGACGAGCGTAACCAAAGTAAGGCAGCACCGCTGTGATGCGAACCGCAGAGGAGCGACGCATGGCGTCTGCCATAACCAACAACTCCATCAGGTTGTCGTTGGTAGGGGCGCAGGTGGACTGGATGATAAAAACATCACGACCACGGACGTTTTCCTGAATTTCTACTGCAATTTCGCCGTCACTGAAACGGCCAACATAGGCCTTGCCCAGGGGAATATGCAGGTGATTGACAACCTTGTGCACCAGCTCCGGATTTGAGTTGCCGGCAAACACCATCATTTTGGACACGGATAAATACCTTGCTCTGGTCGTAGTCGTGGGTGGATGTAGCTCTTCACCAAAGGAGCTGACCGCCCATCGCCGACAGCAATGAGCGTCACATCCTGTTTTTGTCTGCCTGGATTGGAACCATTACCATCGAATGTTTCGAAGGTGAATGTTTTGTCCTGAGCGTTACGTCTCATAAAACAGTGGAGAGAGCTATCTGTAAGATAGGATTCTAAACAGTGGCTGGGGTGGAGGGATTCGAACCCCCGCATGGCAGGATCAAAACCTGCTGCCTTACCGCTTGGCGACACCCCAGTAACATAATTTACAGTCACTGTAAGCGGGATAATGGAGTTTAATTCACACATGATCGCAGTTGACTGATCGAGTTGTGAAGCGGAGATGTATTGACACCACTGGCAACGAAACCATCAACGTCAGAGTCGATTCCTGCCAGAGTCGCTTCCGCCTCTTTACGACTGGCAAACGGCATAAACACACAGGCACCCGAACCGCTCATCATGGCCTGCCCCACGCTCGAATTTCCGGAATTATCCAACAGCACTAAACATTTATCAACTTCCGGATAAAGCCTTCGAACCAATGGCTGAAAGTCATTGGTCAGCTCATTTCCATGCAGCCGGTTCAATGCGGCGGAAACTTTAATGGGACGAGTATCTCTTGTCAATTCCTGATGACGGAACATTTCGGTAGTGTTGACATGGCAGTCAGGTTTGAGAACCAGGTACCAATTCTCCTCAGGACTGACAGGAGTAAGCTTCTCGCCAACCCCCTCAGCAAAAGCAGCATGACCCCGAACAAATACCGGAACATCAGCTCCCAATTTCAGTCCCAGCTCTGCCAGTGTGTCTTCGTCCAGTCCCAACCCCCACAATAGATTCAGACCATGGAGTGTTGTAGCCGCATCGGAGCTGCCGCCCCCAATTCCACCGCCCATGGGCAGACGTTTAAGGAGCGTAATTCTGACGCCTTTTTCACAGCCTGTATGAGTTTGTAAAAGACGGGCAGCCTTGAGAACGAGATTGTCATCAGCGACCAGCTCTGGAAGGTTACAATCCAGTAATAACTCGTCATGATTTTCGAAGGTCAGCTCATCGGCAAAATCCAAAAACTGGAAAACGGTCTGGAGCTGATGATAACCATCTTCTCGACGTCCGATTATGTGCAAGAAAAGATTTAGCTTGGCCGGAGCAGGCAAAACCAGAGTTGAAGACGACATCAACGAACCATCCTGAAATTGCGATCATGAACTATCAAGCAACTTCTGCCCGATAGCAGAAGAGAAATTAAAGATGAAAGCCTATTTTAGCTGCCATCTTCTGGCAAACAGAGTTGCCTGCACCTCACCCTGTCGGACTTTTATCCTGACAGGCAAGGTTATTCCGGAGAAGTCCTCGTACTGCAAATATTCAACCTGCCACCCCTGCTGTGTAATCAGCACAGGATAACCCTGATTATTTAACCGGATAGTGGCTCTGGTATCAGGACTGGGCAGCCCCATGACCCAATATCGCAGCAGACTGACAGGTAAATCCCAACCGGTCAGCTCAAACAGCAATTTCTCAGGACTCTGGCCTGGATAACGCTTACCTGAGGCTTCCAGTTCTACTGAGCCCGGTTGACCATTAATTTTTGCCACTGTCTGTCCCAGGGGACCATCCAGATAGATAAGATAGTTCTCTTTACTCTGTTGCCATTCCAGAGATAAGGTTCCGGAGTCTCCAGGGACTCTCAACCCCAGTCGCCCTGTCAAGTGCCAATAATCCAGTTCTGAGAGCTGCTGTTGATGAGCTTTCCACAATGACTGACGCTGAGCTTCTGAAAGCCCTTTTTCCGGTTTGGGAGCCGTGGCGCAACCAGAGAGAAGCAGGGCAAAAATCACAAGAATAGACAGTTTTGTTGTTAATGAAGAGTCAGTCAGGTATGAAGTTGAAAACGGTATCTGCATACAACTTGCCAGTTTTTGCGTTGAGTGAACGGGCCGCCAGGCCCGTTATGATAGATAATCCAGCAGGCTTACTTGACGATGGAAACCTTGGGGTCCGCTAAAGCATCGGCCTCTTTATGCTGCTTTTCCAATCGCTCTCGGGTCTCTTTCAGAACGTCACTGTCCGGAGTCATCTGCAAAGCCTCGTCCCACAAAGCTCGTGCATCTTCTTTCCGCCCAAGGGCCCAAAGCACCTCGCCCAGATGAGCCGCTACCTCATGATCGGGATACTTATCATAGGCGTTTTTGAGATAAACAAGAGCAGCCTGATAGTTACCCAGACGATATTGTACCCAACCCATGCTGTCCATAATGGCAGGATCATCTTCATCCAGGACATAAGCCTTCTCGATCAACTCTCTTGCCTCTTCAAAGCGATCAGTACGATCCGCCAGGGTGTAGCCAAGCGCATTCAGAGCGGCCGCATTTTCGGGCTGAAACTTGATAATGGCACGCAGATCTGACTCAAGATCCTTGATTCTTCCCATTTTCTCAAACACCATGGCCCGACCATAGAGCAGGTTAACATTCTCGGGGTAGCGCAATACGGCGCCTGAAAACAGCTTCAGAGCATCGTCAAGTTCTCCGGCATTCACCAGAATTTCTGTCTCGAGCAAATAAAGCTGAACAGCATGTACCGGGAATCGGTTGCGGTCTTCTTCCAATTGCTGTCGGGCCTCTGCCATTTTACCCTGCTTGAGCAGCATCTGGATAAGCGCGACCCGTGACATCATGAACTCCTTACCTGGCATCACGTTCAGAAAAGACTTCCGGGCCTGTTCATAATGCCCTTTCTGTTCTGATATCCATCCCAGATAATAATGAGCGGTACTTTTTCTCTGTCCCAGAGCCAATAGCTGTTTAAAATAGCTTTCAGACTCTGCCACCATCCCGCTCTCAAGTGAAATCAGAGCCAGAGACAACAACATCTCAACATCGAAGGGTGACTGATTCAGGAGCACCTGAAACTGTTCGCGAGCCTCGCCAAGCTTATCCAGATGCACCAGTACACTGGCATAAATCAGACGCAGACGAGGAATATCCGGATACTTTTTGACGGCATCAGCCAGCATTTTCTCAGCCTCATCACCTTTGTCCATCTTATTGAGGATGCGACCCTTGAGTATGATAGCCTTGACGTAGTCCGGCTCCTTAGCAAGAAGCTGATCACAGATCTTGATCGCTGCTTGCAACTGATTATCCTGAAGCAACAAAATGGCCTTACCCAGCTTCAGCGACCGATGACCGGGATAATCCTTAAGAATGCTGTCAAAGGTGCTCAGCAATTGCACCCTTTCATCTTCAGGAAGCTCCAGGGCACTGGCTGCGAGGAAATCAAAATTAGCCTCACCTTCCAAAGCCAGAACGTCTCTCATCTGCTCAACGGCTCGATCCAGTTGACCCGCCCTGATCAGTTCAATAGCACCAGCTTGCAATGCGGCAGCATTTTTATCATCCAGCTTGGCCCAGAGTAACGCCGCATCCAGAGATGCCTGGCGAGCCCCAACCACCTGACTGATTTGATAGGCCCGTTTGGCAACCCCCTTGTCCTGCGTCTTATGAGCCTGTTTGAGATAATATCCCAGCGCCAGATCATAACGCTTACGCTGCCCGCCCAATTCGGCCACGAGCAGATCGTAAAGGGTATCAGGTTCAAAAGAAGCTACCGGCTCTTGCGGCTCGTGACTGACCTGGGCAGGAACCGATTCAGCCGCCCCGGGCTGCCATGAATATTGAACTGAAGAACAACCTGATACCAGCATGGCTGTCAGCACTATAGAGAAACTATTAAGTTTCTTCATGAATGGTATGCCTTTACCCGTTGGAAATAATTTCTGCACTGAACTCTGCAGTCCCGGATGGATCAGCTTTGAACTGTGGCCTTCTTTATCATGACATACGCAAATTATTGTGAAAAACATTTTACTACAGAGCCTGCAAAGAAAGGCCGGACAAAATATTTCTCTTTTTCTATGGGTATGACTGGATACATCCGGGTTTGCAGTTGTTGCCGTTCCATAGGAGAATTGATCGGCCAGAATGTCCATAACGAAAGAAGGTGCTGTTAAAACAGAGTGAAGATCAAGATTCTTCGCTGACCTGAGCGTATCACTGTTTGCTGACTGTAGTACTTAAACAGCACCGGGGCCTCGCACTGAACGAAGATCTGACAACAAACTGCGAATTATCAGGTGTTAAAAATCTGCCTGGCATGACAGGGATTCCCTCAGCTTCCATTGAAACAACTTGTATTGAGACAACCATGGACAGACAAAAAGTCAAACCAGTTACCCGAATGTCTGGAACAGAAGTTTCGATCTGCTTCGGGCAACATAATTAAGGGCACAGGCATCAGTCTGCTGTCCAGTGTTGTAGAATACTGTACGGTCAATAATAGCAGTGGCTCTCAAATAGACAGCCCAATCTTTCGTCAAAAGGCACGGAGACTGGATTAGATAAATGAACCTCCAGAGTAAAAAGACAGCCCTGAGTACCTCGCCAGTGGGTTACTTGTGGCTGGCTAGAGCGTAAGAAAAGGCAACAGGACTTTATGGGGTATCTTACCGCCGGTATCAATCACAGAACTGCACCCATCGCACTCAGGGAGCAGGTTGCTTTTTCACCTGAGCAACTGCCCGAGGCGCTACAGGATGCCCGTCATTTCATGCACACCAATGAAGTGGCCATTCTGTCCACCTGTAACCGGACAGAACTTTACTGTGCCAGCAACGCCGATTATCACAGAGCGCTTGAATGGTTGACAGGGTATCACAACCTGGATCAGAAGCTGCTTAGCGAGCACAGTTATATTCATCACGATAAAGCCGCTGTTCGCCATATAATGAGAGTGGCATGCGGCCTTGACTCCATGGTTCTCGGTGAACCCCAGATTCTCGGTCAGCTGAAGTCAGCCTACGCCCAGGCCCAGGAAGCCGGTACTATTGGCTCGCTGCTTTCCAGACTGTTCCAGTACTGCTTTACTACCGCCAAACAAGTTCGAACCAATACCGCTATTGGTAGACAGCCTGTTTCCATCGCTTATGCAGCCACGACACTGGCCAGGCAGATCTTTGCCGACCTTTCTGAAAACACCGCTTTACTGATTGGTGCCGGTGAAACCATTGAACTGGTGGCCAGACACCTTCATCAACAAGGCCTCAAAGACATCTTTGTCGCTAACCGGACCATGAGCCGGGCGAAACTGCTGGCCGACAAATTTGACGGCAAGCCGGCCCTGCTTTCAGATATTCCTCACTTGTTGCCAGCCGCTGATATTGTCGTCTCCTCAACGGCCAGCCCGGTTCCCGTTCTGGGTAAAGGCAGTGTTGAAAGAGCGATTAAAAAACGCAAACACCGCCCCATATTTATGGTGGATATCGCTGTTCCCCGGGATATCGAACCCGAGGTCACTGAGCTACCAGACATCTTCCTGTATACCGTCGACGACCTGCATGACGTTATTCAGGACAATATGCAACAGCGACAGGATGCTGCAAAAGAAGCTGAGCTGCTGATCGAAACCGGTGCTTTTGAGTTCATGAGCCAACTGCGCTCACTGGATGCAGTGAATGTGCTGAGGAGCTATCGAAAAAATACCGAGGAACTCAGAGATTTTGAGCTTGAAAAAGCCATGCTTTCTCTGGCCAATGGTGTTCCGGCGGAACAGGTTCTGACTCAATTTGCACGTTCACTGACCAACAAGCTCATGCATACCCCCAGCGTGCAATTGAAAAAAGCCGCTGCAGAAGGTCAGAACAACCGACTGGAATGGGCTGAAGAACTGCTGGGCATTCATCGCCGTTATGAAGACCGCGCTAAAGAGCCGAGCCACTCCTAGCTGTGCCAGCCATTACCGGCTGAAATTCAGCCAGAAGCCACCGGATACCTGTATAACCCATCAGGTTCACACCTGAAACAAGCATTGATTAAATCCAAATGAAAGATCCCAATCTGGACAGTCTGAGCGCCAAGCTTGAAAACCTGCTGGAACGCTTTGAGGAACTCGGTGCTTTACTGAGTGACCCACAAGTCATCGGTAACCAGGACCAGTTCCGCAGACTCTCCAAGGAATACGCTGAACTTGAACCCGTCGTCAATGCCTACCGGGATTACGACCAGATTCAGAGAGATCTGGAAGACGCCCGGGCCATGAAAGACGACCCGGAAATGGCTGATCTGGCTGAGGAAGAGATTCAGAGCTGCGAAGAAAAGCTGCCAGCCCTGGCTCAGGAGCTGCAACTACTGCTCTTACCCAAAGACCCCAGGGACAACAACAATACTTTCCTGGAAATTCGTGCCGGTACTGGTGGTGACGAGGCTGCTATTTTCGCGGGAGACCTGTTCCGGATGTATTCCCGCTTCGCTGAAAAACGTGGCTGGAAAATCGAAGTCATCAGTGCCAATGACGGTGAACACGGTGGCTATAAGGAGATTATTTCCCGCGTGGTCGGCAATAATGTTTTTGGTCATCTGAAGTTTGAATCCGGTGCCCATCGGGTCCAGCGTGTGCCTGAAACAGAATCCCAGGGGCGTATACACACATCAGCCTGTACTGTCGCCATCATGGCAGAACCTGATGAGCAGGAAGCCATCGAGATCAAAAAGGAAGATCTTAGAGTCGACACCTACCGTTCATCGGGTGCCGGTGGTCAGCATGTAAACACCACCGACTCGGCCATTCGACTGACCCACCTGCCTACCGGTATTGTGGTTGAATGTCAGGACGAACGTTCACAACACAAGAACCGGGCCAAGGCCATGGCTCTGCTTTCTGCAAAACTGCAGGATGCTCAAGAGATGGCTGCCGCCAAAGAGATCAGCGAAACCCGTAAAAGTCTGGTGGGCAGTGGCGATCGCTCCGAGCGTATCAGAACCTATAACTACCCTCAGGGGCGGGTCACTGATCATCGCATCAACCTGACGCTTTATAAATTGCCAGAAATTATCGAGGGCGACCTCGACCCTGTGATTAACCCCCTCCTTCAGCAACATCAGGCGGACCTGTTGACAGGATTGTCCGATGAGTAGACTAATGAGCAGGATTGATCAGACCCTCAGTGAGGCCACTCAACGCCTCACTGATAGTCATACAGCCAGAAAAGAACAAAGCGACACGGCCCGTCTTGATGCCGAAGTTCTGCTCTGCCATGTATTGGGCAAACCATACAGCTACCTTTTCACCTGGCCCGAAAGAGAGCTGACGCCCGAACAGGCTGAACAGTTTGAGTCCATGCTGGCACAACGGATACTAGGAACCCCTGTCGCTTATATAACGGGTGAGAAAGAGTTCTGGAGTCTGAAGCTTAACGTTTCACCCTCCGTACTGATTCCCAGACCCGACACTGAAAGGCTGGTTGAGCTCGCCTTGTCTATGCCCGTTTCGGACCAGGCAACCGTTGCCGACCTTGGCACAGGCAGCGGTGCCATTGCTCTGGCAATGGCTATCGAGAGGCCACACTGGCAAGTGATTGGCGTTGACAGACTGTCCGGGCCAGTCGCCATCGCTAAAGAAAATGCCGCCCTGAACCAGATAGGCAATGTAACCTTTGTAGAAGGTGACTGGTGCTCACCCTTATCCGACCCATTGGACATGATTGTCAGCAACCCGCCGTACATTCGTGAAGACGATGAGCACCTTGCTCAGGGGGATGTACAGTTTGAACCCCGATCAGCATTGACTGCAGGCAAAGACGGTCTTGATGATATACGCACCATCAGCCGACAAGCCTTCGGGAAGCTGAAACCGGGTGGCTGGTTGTTGTTTGAGCACGGCTATGATCAGGGCAGTGATATCCGGATCATTCTGGAGTCCAATGGCTTTACCGCCATTAGCACACAACAAGACCTGTCTGGTCAGGACCGTGTCACCCTGGCGCAAAAAACCGCCTGAACCGGAGCCTGATAGCTGCATTTCCCCTATGCTTACGTTTGGTTATACTCCTCTGCTCTTAGCTGAAGCAGTAAACCCTTAAACAGTCGTGTGCGATAGAGGATATTTTTCGCATCTGACAATCAAAGATTTCACAAGGTAGGCAGGAAGTAGGGATGGAAAATACCGGAGCATTGCTGGTTAATCTGGGTTCGCCCGATAGTCCGCATGAACAAGATGTACGACACTATCTGAATGAATTTCTGATGGATGCTAATGTCATCGATATGCCCTGGCTCGTAAGACGCATGATTGTCAGTCTGTTTGTCCTGCCCAAAAGACCGGCTCAATCCGCCAGAGCCTACGCCTCTGTCTGGACTGAGAAGGGCTCACCTCTAATCAGCAACAGTAAAGACCTTCATGAAGAAGTCCAGAAGCTCACTTCCATGCCAGTAGAGTTAGCCATGCGTTATGGCAGGCCAGACATGGAGAGCGCTCTGGTCAGACTGGCCAGCAAGCCGGAGATCAAGGAAGTTCTGCTGTTCCCTCTCTACCCTCACTACGCCATGTCAACCGTCAAGACAGTGGTAGAGAAAGCGGAAGAAATCATCAAAGACTACAAACTGCCGGTGACATTGAAAGTTCACCCCGTGTTTTATAATCACGATGCCTACATTGAGGCACTGGTAGAAAGTGCAAAAGAGTATCTGGAAAAAGATTATGATCACATTGTGTTCAGTTATCACGGTGTTCCGGAAAGACACATCCGTAAGGATGACTGCACAGGTTCCCACTGCCTGAAATCCGAGGACTGTTGTCAGAAAGCATCACCTGCTCACCTTACCTGCTATCGACATCAGGTTTACAGAACCACC
Organism: Endozoicomonas sp. ALD068; assembly: GCF_049310145.1. Lineage (NCBI taxonomy): Bacteria > Pseudomonadati > Pseudomonadota > Gammaproteobacteria > Oceanospirillales > Endozoicomonadaceae > Endozoicomonas > Endozoicomonas sp. ALD068. The sequence continues at coordinate 143,741 of NZ_JBLYNU010000004.1, read as the reverse complement.
GCCTGCTTTGTCGAGAAAGCCGACATCCCGGTGGACAAATACTCCGTCGCCTTCCAATCAAAACTGGGGCGGGACAAATGGTTGGAACCGGCCACCAGCAGTACCATTAAATCACTGGCAGAACAGGGCATCAAAAAGGTTCTGGTCATCTGCCCGGCATTCGTGGCTGACTGTCTGGAAACCCTTGAAGAGATTGGCATGGAAGCGAAAGAGGACTTTATTGCAGCTGGCGGTGTATCCCTGGAACTCATTCCCTGCCTGAACAGCCACCCTGCCTGGACGAAGCTGGTCAGTCAATGGCTAGAGAAACCGCTCCATAATTGATCACGGGATGAGCCCGACACGCTTTCTCAGGTGCCTGCGCCTACTGCGCGGCATCTGGTTTTTGCCATATGTTATACAATAGAACTGGCCAACTGAGAATGCGATCAATGATTACCGGCGTTAGAAGAATTATTGTTTTTAGAACATAGTTATTATGCTTGATTCCTGCATATGAGCTTCCAACAATAACAGGCATAGCTAATATCACCATTTTTGAGATATCGCTTATGTCTAATTGTTTACTCTGATTCCCATAATATCTAACAGTAACGGATAGGAAAGATGCCAGAGCATTACTGTCTGAAAAAATATAAAACAGTCTGTTTTTTGTTCCCTGATAAAGTAACATTGCAGCCAGAGAGATGATAATAAACTCATTTTCATTTGATTTTAGATGATCAGCTCCAAACTCGTTATAGACCGACACACGTTCACTTAATGATGCAGCCAGCGAAATACAACTAAGGAGACCACCTCGAAAAAGATAAAGGCCTTCACTCATATCGAATTCGTCAATTATGCTCTTTAATTCAACAGGCTCTGGCCGTAAACAACCCATAAATTTTTCAGGTGCATTGGCCGCATATACAATCGCACCATGTCTATCTCGGGTAATATATCTCCTGATGGATTCTAAATCATTAATTCCAATATCTTGTTCATAAACAACACCCTTAGATGCGGTAAGCTTTATTTTGTGCACGTATTCTGACGGACTGGTATAAAAAGCTAAAGACAGTGGAGCTTCAGCCAATGCACTTATCAATTGAACAGCAAAAACACTGTAGCAACCCTCTGCTTTGTTTATTTCTTTCGTTTTTACTTCAGTTGATAAAAAAAACATCGCTATGACAAAAAATAAATTGTGCACTAAGTCAGCCCCACAACAAGTGATCATTTCATTTGGACTGATCAGAGTAGCCTGTGTACCCAAAAAATCCAGAAAACAGCCTTGGGTAGCCAATGACTTTGGCGTTTGCCGACAGATGCATGAGAGTTTTTCTGCTTTGGTGACACTCCCCGCCTTGTCAGGCGAGGCTTCTGACTTCACGGGCTACAGCCAGCCTATAGCGACTGGACTTACACAGAAGCCTCCATCAGCAGTAACCGGGTGCCCCTCGGTTATTTTGTTGGTCTTTTGTTTGATTTGTTGAGTATCTATACGGTTCCAGTCGATGCGTTGCAATAACGACTTTCGAAAGTCTTCTAGCCCAACAAGCAGTTAACTCTGCTATGGATTTTTTTTTAACAGTGCTTGGTTTTCGTCACCGTGAGTCCCTGCATAGGGACAGACCGATAGAGAAAGCCAGCTACGTACAAACACGCAAGCGGAACGCTCTGCGTTCCCGTCTTATATCCCCGCCCGATTGAGAGTGTCGCAAAAGGGTATGGTCAGCAGGATATATCAAGATCGTCGTTCCCGCGCAGGCGGGAACCCACCACGAACAGTGGATCTCCGCCTTCGCGGAGATGACGGTTTGAAGCTTGAAGCGTTTTAATTGACCTTTTGCGACACCCTCGATTGGGCGAGGGTTTACGACGATTTTGCTAACTGGCGCTGCCCGGGATTGCCATTTTGTGCAATTTATCAATGAATGCTCTCGGAAACAGGCCACTACTGATGCAGTCCTTAATGATGGGTGTCAGTGGTAAGCATTTATCACGGATCACATTTTTCATTTGCAAAAAACTATTCATAACTGAAAGATTCCAGGCGCCAACACTCTTTTTGACTGAAGGTAGAAGTTTAAAGTGATTTAACAGCTCCGGTTTACGTAAATAAACATCGAGTTTGATTTCAACATCCCCCAGAATTTCTTCCTTTTCAACTAAATATATTTCCTCGTCATTGCGATTGTAGTAAGGGAGGCTATACAGCTCTGCTTGCCAGGCATCCCAGTCCCATAGATCCGGATCGGTAGGGTTTTGAAGGGTGCTATCAGCGCTACTGGTAACACTGGCAGCTGGTGAAAGTCGCGTATCTGTCAAACCAAAACGCTCTATCAAAAAGTTAGCCAGTTGTCTGGCAAATAGCTCTGGCCGACACTGGTGCTCCTCCGACTGAGTTGTGATCAGCCTGACAGTCTGCTCTTGAAGGGCTACCATGCGAGAATGAAACTGTGCCTGTTCTGCATTAATGGCTTGCACCGTGCTCTCATAGCTGGGCGGCTGGTCAGTGGCAGCAGTTTCTTGACGGAGCGGGGGCGCTGTTTGGCCAGCGCCGTTATCAGAACCAAATGTATACATAATCTGTTCTCCATTTAAACAGATTATCGTAAAGCCCATGGACTCTACGAAGATCATTGTTATTCGCAAAAATGTTGCCATTCAGGCTGCAATAGCGCCCGATTGAAAAACCTCTTCATGCTTGGACAATGATTACAGGGAAAAATTCCCTAAGGGACTGCTCCTCAAGGCGTTTTTTCTGCCTGTGAGAACATCAGATTTCAGGCTACCTGGTGTTCGATCGACAGGATTAAATGATAAAGACTCAGGCCTGTTTCAGAAAACCTCTCAACCTTGGGTCTGCCAAGGCTCTGCTCAGCACATCACTGAGCACTTTATCGATCAGCTCTTCGTTCTTTTCATCAGAGGGTGCCTTGGGTACACGCTCACTGATTTCGCTGGAGTAGACCCCCTCGAAACGCTGATCGCCTTTTACAACCCTGACCCGGACTTTTGCCTTCAGGTCCACCTGGGTGATGTAACTGCCCTCTGGTACCTTGTACTCCAGATCATCAAGATAAACCTGGAACTGGGATACATCTTCAGATTCAGTAACTGTCAGCCCCATCTCTCTCAGACCCAGCTCCACTGCCGAGCGAATAGCCAGAGTCAGGCGGTCATTGGTCGTAATGGCGTTGGTATTTGAATAAACCCCTCCACGATGACCAAGAGAGCGGGACAAGCGCTCATCATAGACGGTCACACTGACCGTTCCCTGCAATGGTTTAATTGGCTTTTCCACAGCAATTCTGGGGGTTACATCCACTTCCTGAGGGCTCAGGGCACAGCCGGCCAGGGCGAGAGCGGCCAATAAAATAAGTGACATTTTTTTCATGAGTCCGGCTATCCTGTGATGGGCGGGGCGCCCTTGGCGAAAGAAAATAGGGTCGACACAAATCCTATCCAGTCTCGAAAACCGGATCAACCGGCTTGGCAAAGCGACTTATAGAGGATATAGTGCATTCCACATAATCCATTAAACAATCTTACGCTGATTTCAGAACGCTGAGCGTGATTACAATGCCTATAGCGAACGATAAGCAACAGCCCGAAATCTTCCGGGACTCTGATAACGACACCAATGCGCAGGTAACAGCTGCCCGTGAGCCTGTGGTGTTCACTCCCAAGTCCATCTTTCGTCCTTCCCGCCTGCTACTCCTACTGCCTTGAGCAGACTATTTAATTTCACCTTCGACCCCGGCCGTCTGGCCCTCTGACCCCAAAGTCAGAAAAATGATTACATTTGTACGAATTCCGACTGACAAGTGCAGAAAATGCCGCCTGTTGCAAGCAGCATCTTCTATGTCGGCACTTTCAAAAATCCTTTTGCACAAATAGAACCTTTTGCACAAAAAGCGCGTCAAAAAACATTGAACTGATAAAAGAACAGCGGGAGCAGCAACCATGAGCAACGATCAGGTTATTATTTTCGACACCACCCTGAGAGACGGTGAACAGAGTCCCGGCGCTGCTATGACCGGGGATGAGAAGGTCCGGATTGCCAAATCTCTGGAAATACTCAAGGTGGACGTCATTGAGGCAGGCTTCGCCATTGCCAGCCCAGGCGATTTTGAAGCGGTCAAAAGCATCGCTGAAACCATTAAAGACAGCACTGTCTGCAGTCTTTCCAGGGCATTGCCCAAAGATATTGAAGCAGCAGCACAAGCTGTGCAACCAGCTGCTCAAGGTCGTATTCATACCTTTATTGCAACCTCTGCGCTGCACATGAAACACAAACTTTGTATGACGCCTGAGCAGGTGCTGGAACAGGCAGTGGCTTCGGTTAAGCTGGCCCGCAACCTCATTGACGATGTTGAGTTCTCTCTGGAAGACGCTGGACGATCTGACATCGACTTTATGTGCCGTATCATTGAAGCCGTTATCGATGCCGGTGCCCGCACCATTAACATTCCGGACACGGTTGGCTACGCCCTGCCTCACCAATTCGGCAACGTGATTGCCCAGCTGATTGAGCGTGTTCCCAATTCAGACAAAGCCATCTTCTCGGTTCATTGCCACAACGACCTTGGGCTCGCAGTAGCCAACTCCCTGTCAGCCGTGGTTAACGGTGCTCGTCAGATTGAATGCACCATCAACGGCCTTGGAGAGAGGGCGGGTAATGCCTCTCTTGAAGAAATCGTTATGGCTATACGTACCCGCCAGGACGAACTCAAGGTCGAAACGGGCATCAACACTCAGCATATCGTTCCTACGTCCCGTCTGGTCTCCGGTATCACCGGCTTCCCGGTTCAGCCCAACAAGGCCATTGTCGGTGCTAATGCTTTTGCTCACGAATCCGGTATTCACCAGGATGGCATTCTGAAAAACCGCGAAACCTACGAAATCATGAAGGCTGAAGACGTTGGCTGGAACACTAACCGTCTGACCCTCGGTAAATTATCCGGCCGCAGCGCCTTTCAGTCCCGGATGGAAGAGCTGGGTATTACTTTTGCTGATCGTAACGAACTGACCGAAGCCTTTAACCGCTTCAAGGTGCTGGCTGACAAGAAATCTGAAATTTTCGATGACGACTTGCAGGCACTGGTCAGTGATGTTCGCTCCGCTAATGAAGAAGAGAAATACCGTCTGCTTGAGCTGGAAGCGGGCTCCAGTACCGGTAAAACACCAGAAGCACGTCTGGTTATTGCAGTAGACTCTGATGAGATTGAAGTACGCAGTGCAGGAGACGGTCCTGTTGATGCGGTCTTCAAGGCCATAGAAAGTATTGCTAATTCCGGTGCCCGTCTGGCATTGTATAATGTTAGCGCGATTACCAGCGGTACTGATTCACAGGGCGACGTCAGCGTACGTCTGGAGAAGCAGGGTCGCATTGTCAATGGCTCCGGAGCAGACACCGATATTGTGGTCGCTTCTGCCAAAGCCTACATCAATGCTTTGAACCTGCTGAATGCTGACCATCCAAAAACCAACCCACAGACAGGGAACCTCTAACAGTCATGCAAGGCAGGATCAGCGAGCAAACTCGGCAGCACTACCTCGATGCCATGGGTATCCAGACCTGGTTTCCCAGCCAAATCCTGCCTAATGCATTGCCCCCCAGGGCGTTTGACTTTCCAGAGGAAGAGCCGGTAGAAGCGTATAAGCCCGGACAATTAACTGTTTCTTCCCACCCATCTTCAGCTCCACTTTCTGAAGTTGCCACAGGTGCTTCTTCAGCAAAAGATTTGCTGGGCATATCCAGTCGTGTTGAAACGAAACAGGATCCGGAGCCAGCAACCTCTGTAGAACAGAACATTATTTCTGAACCCCGGCCAATAGAAATCAGCAAGTTCAGGCTGGTCACTCTGGCCGCCAACGAACACTGTCTGGTAGTCGCCGAAATGCCTCACTCCGGACTGAATCAATTTTCACGCTTTCACCTTCGATTACTCAGCGATATTCTTCGCGCTATTCAACTGCCTGCAGGGTCTGAAACTCTGCCTTTCAGTGAGTTCGTCTGGCCACTGGGCAATGCTGGCCTGATGGAGCACCTGAGCCAGGACGACTCCGCTGCTGCCGACGCAGTTTGCGCCTACCTCAGTAACCAGTTTGGCCTGGCCAGACGAAAAGTAGTTCTGCTCTTCGGTCAGGCAGCAGCCCGTTTTGTGATAGATCCAAGCCGACAGTTCAACGACCTGAGAGGTTTGCAGACGGGCCTTCACTCCAATCAATACTTCATTGTCACTCACGGTCTTAATGAGTTGATGAAACTTCCAGCCCTGAAGTCAGAAGTCTGGCAGGATATTTCACCGATAATCAGGGAGCTGACCCCTTCATAACCGCCTCATGAGCAGAAAATCGATTACGCTTAGCAGCCTGTGCTGATGCCAGACGCCCGATATTCCTCAGTTATCACGATAAAGAAAACTTATATGCTGTCATTCAGAACAATGACTCACCAGGATCTTCCGGAACTGGCGGCTATCGAGCAGGAAGCCGGACCTCATCCATGGAATCAAAAGCACTACATGAACAGTATCGACTCGGGTTATCTCTGCATGGTAGCCGAACACCAGAGTAGAATTGTTGCCCAGGGAGTCGTCATGCTGGCTGCAAGAGAAGCCAGCCTGCTGATTCTGACCGTCTCTCGCAGTGAGCAGGGCAGAGGCTATGGCACTGCCATGCTGAATCAACTCATCGATGCTTCAGCCAAATTGGCAGAAACCCTGTTTCTTGAAGTGCGCGAATCCAACAAAAAAGCCTTCAACCTCTATCTTAAATCTGGTTTCAGTGAAATTGGCCGCCGTAAAAACTACTACCCGGCAAACAAAGACCATAAGGCCGAGGATGCTATTGTTATGGCTCTGGATCTCAGCGTCAGGGAGTGACCGGACAGTCATCCAGCCAAACGCCAGTGACAGGATGTCTGCCACATCTGCCAAGTAGCCACTCGAAGTAGACTTTTAGCTCTTTTGGTTTCTTTTTCTTCTGTTCGTTCACTGTGATGGGCAACGTCAATGCCTCAGTGTATGAATAAGGATCAAGGCCCCCGTTCAACATAGTTCTCAGACGCCCTCTTTCCGGGGATGCAGGAGTCTTGCCACGGGCAAAATACCACTTTTGAGACGGACTTCCTCCGGGAAAGCAGGGTAATAGTGAAAAGCTTCCCGGCAGCCAGGTCAGGCAATATCGGTAACCTGCAGCACGATTAAAGATTCGCTTGGTTAACAAGTCATGGCGCCAAACCTGGCTGTTCTGGCTATCGCAAGTACCCAGTTCAATGGATGTCGATGAATAGCAGCTACTCATGTCAGGAGATTCGGACAAACAGCTTTCTGCGGCGCTAACACCAAGGCAAAGCCTCAGGTTCTGATTCACCAGCAGGATATCTTCTGTCAAACGCTCAGAGACCCAGAAAGCTCTCTCAGGCCGCTCTTCCCAGCTCAAAACAGGTGGGACTTTTTCTTCCTCAGGTTGCGCTTCTTCCGGCGGCATTATCTCTTCAGGTGGAAGGGGCTTTTCAGGTTTCGTTTCTTGCCCAGACACCTCTTTCTCTTCACCGGATTCGGGCCCCTGGTCATTTAGAGGTTCCCGCTCAAACTCACAGACGGTCTGTCCGGTATGCAGATTCTGATAGCAGCGCCGCTCTCCCATGTCCGTCTCAAGATACCGATATAATAAAGGTGCAGGATCCTCACTCTTATCAAGCAGCGCGATATATCCGTTCTCCTGTTGTCGATCAGTTGCGTTCGACAATCTGCCTTGCTCATCAAATAGCCAGATCTGGGCGCTGGTCGATTCTATACAGGGCAACATTGCCAGAGTGTCTATCATTCTGGATAGACAGATACTGGCAGCAAAGCCCTGATAATGGATCGTTTTTCTCTGGAAATCATAATACCATTTCTGGAATGGGCTATTGTCGTCGCAGGGTTTGATCACTGCCCGGTTTCCGGGATAACAGAGCCTTTTCTGCTCAGGGTTCTGATGCACACAGGTAGTAGACTCATCCCCTTCAACATCCAGCCCCAGGCAATAGGAAGCGCCCTCTTTCTGGAGGAAGAATTGATTGGCAAAATGTGCAACCGGTCGATGATCGTCTGAGACATCTGCCCCGGACAGGAGCGGAAAAAAAACGAAGAAAACAGATAAAAGAGTAAAAGCTCCGAAGAACAAAAATCCCCATAATGAAACAGGAACAACTACCAGTCCATTTTTGTAGTTCCACTTACCTGCCATCTCTGTCGCCACTCTATTTATTAATTATTTTGACATTAGCTGATTACCCTTCTTTGTCAAAATGCTAACTGCCGGTCAGAGCCACAAAACAGCCGCTTTTGCAGCCCGATAAAAAAGTGTAGTAACCCTCTGAGCTTCGGGATTTTCCTACTTTTCTTACCATTACAATGCCACCTCAGCCCGGTATCCCTTAAAACAGTTTTTGAATAGCGCACAATCCCCACTACACAGAAGGAAATCGGCAGGTATAATTGCGCGCCTGTCACCGTCAGTAGAAAGGTCATCCAGCGTTGATTATCTTCACCGTCACTAATAAAGTAACAAAACAAATTTTTGTAGGCTCCACTCGCAATGACCTTGAAAGCCAGTGGGAAAAAATGGTGGCAGCTGCACACCAGGATATGGACTACCCGCTTTACAGAGAAATCCGCATCCACGGCGAAGACGCATTTACCGTGGAGGAGTGGGATAGGGCCGAGTCCCGTGAGGAACTGGCTGAGCTCGAGCAGGACGCGATCGATTTCTTTGGTGCCCATAGCCTCAGAGGCTATAAGACCAGCACGGTAAAAATCCTGCCCAAAAAGAAGCGGCGCCAGCGCAAGTCCAACATTGAAAAAGAGCTGGCCTCCATTTTTGCAGAAATCAATGAAGGTGATTCCAATACACCTCCAAGCCTTGCCATGAAATCCGGCAATGCTGGCAATAAAGCGAATGATGACTCTGCTCAACAGTCAGAAGCCGGTTCGACTGCGCCTGCTCAGGCCGCTCAACACTCAGCTGCTGAGCCTGTGTCTGCGCCAGCTGTACCCAGCCCGACTCCAGACTCAACCGGGATCAAGGTTGTCCAGTCCGAAAAAGAAAAGCCAAAGCCTGAACCAACCCAGTCTGCGGGCTCCAGGGCCAATGCGATGGTTCAGTTGAGCAGCATTGAAATGAGCGATGACATCACAGCCCAGCTGGCTGCGATTACTGCCGCTGCCGACGCCTGCCTGGCCGGTGACAGCGACGCCCTGAGTCAACTGGATGTTCAGTCTGGACCTGCAGTTGAAGAAAGCTCTCAACCGCCAGAAACCACTGAGCCAGAGCCAGCAGCCATTGTTGAAACAGAGGTCGTTGCTGCTGACCCCATCTGCCCGAAAGAGCTTCGCATACGTGAGGCTATTGAACGCCACAGAAAACAACGCGCACAACGCAGTGCTGAAAGTCAGGAGAACGAAAGAAGAAAAATGGCCGAAACCCTGGCAAAACTCAATGCCAGAATTCAGGAAATGCAAACAGGGAAGCTGGCAGCAGTAGCCTGATCGCTACCAGAGTCGACTCTATTGGGGTCGACTCGGTTGTCATTTTTGAAACGGCAGCAGAGAATTCAATACGGTTTCTGCAAACTCGCCCGTAAAAATACCTGAAACACTTCAAAATATAGTGACAAGACTGGTCAAATTTGCGCCATATCGAATATCCGATATTCAGGGCAGGCACTATCAATTTAACCACAACTTCTGTGGATAACCCTGTTAATTGCTCACATCATCCTGAACTAACCCCGTCAGTCACGGGCCTTCCAGCAAAGTGGGCATTATTTGCTCACAAAAAATCCAGACTACCAGATATGGGGGTATAAAAGAAAACGAGCACAAGACAGCACTTTACCCACAAAGATCAACCTAAGAAATCTCCACCATAAACCGTGATTTATCGAAAAAATAACGATACCACTCCCATATTCTAACCGACCGTAAAAATCGTTATCATCGGGGGTTTTTACTCCCGAGTGAAACCTCAGCATGTTAGAACGGCTATTCAAACTGAAAGAACATCACACCGATGTTAAGACAGAAGTGCTGGCAGGCATTACTACATTCCTGACCATGGCTTACATTATTTTTGTAAACCCAAGCATGCTGGCCACCACCGGTATGGATCAGGGGGCCGTTTTTGTTGCTACCTGTCTGGCTGCTGCTATCGGCTGTATGATCATGGGCTTTTATGCTAATTACCCTATTGCTCTTGCTCCTGGTATGGGTCTCAATGCCTTCTTCGCCTTCACCGTTGTAGGTCAAATGGGTTATAGCTGGCAGGTAGCACTGGGGGCGGTTTTTCTTTCAGGTGTCTGCTTTTTCGCATTGAGTGTCTTCAAGATTCGTGAGTGGATTATCAACAGCATTCCTCTCTCTTTGCGAGGTGGTATTGCTGCGGGTATTGGGCTCTTCCTGGGCTTTATTGCTCTGCAGAATGCCGGCATTATCGTTGGCGACCCGGCCACACTGGTAACACTGGGAGATATGAATTCCTGGAGCGCCATTATGGCATCCATTGGCTTCGCCCTGATTGTGGCTCTTTACTACCGCAATGTCACCGGCTCAGTCATGATTGGCATTCTGGCCATTACCGTCATCAGCCTTGTAGTCGGCAAAGTAGAGATGAATGGTGTGTTTTCCATGCCTCCCAGCGTCGCCCCGACATTTCTGCAACTGGATATTGCCGGAGCATTGGAAGTCGGCATGATCAGCATTATTTTCTCTTTCCTGTTTGTTGACCTCTTTGATACCTCAGGCACATTGGTTGCCGTAGCGCAAAAAGGCGACCTGCTGGACAAAGATGGTAAATTCCCTCGCCTGGGCAGAGCTCTGATGGCAGATTCCATGGCCAGTATGGCAGGGGCTGGACTGGGTACTTCAACCACTACCAGTTATGTTGAAAGTACCGCCGGGATTTCAGTGGGTGGTCGCACAGGCCTGACCGCTGTGGTTGTTGGCATACTGTTCCTGGGATGCCTGTTCCTGTCGCCACTGGCAGCCGTAGTGCCTGCCTACGCAACCGCCCCTGCTCTGATCTTCATAGCCGTTTTGATGACTCACAGTATGTTCCAGATTGACTGGGACGATCTGACAGAAGCTGCTCCAGTGGTTATTGCAGCTGTTTCCATGCCTCTGAGTTACTCGATCACAACCGGTATTGCCTTTGGTTTTATCTCCTATACCGCCATCAAACTCCTGAGTGGTCGTGCAAAAGACCTTAATAGTGCACTGATTGTTCTATCTCTGCTGTTCACCGTTAAGCTGGTGATATTCAATTAATGAACTGAAAACCAGTTTTCATCTCTTCGAAAGCGGCCCATAATATGGGCCGTTTTTATTTATCGAAGAGCATCATGTCATTAGCCGTAGTAGAGCCTGAAAAGTACGAAGCCCAGCTGAGCGAGAAGGTAAGCCTTACCCGAGAAGAATTTAAGACTTTTGATGTTCCTGAACTGGAAGTTTTCAGATCCCGGCCTCAGCATTACAGAATGCGGGCAGAGTTTCGCATCTGGCATGAGCAAGAACGCAGCTACTACCGAATGTTTGACCCTGAGACCAGACAGCCTTTCAACGTCGACCAGTTTCCTGCAGGCACAAAGCGTATCAATGAATTAATGATGCCGCTGATGAGAGACATCGAGCAGCAGGAGGTCCTGCGAAAAAGGCTTTTCCAGCTGGAATTTCTGACAACCCAGACCGGTGAGGCTCTGATCAGTATGCTTTACCACAAACCGCTGAATGATGAGTGGAGGGCTTCGGCGGAGAAATTACAGTTTTCTCACAATATTCGCATCATCGGTCGTGCCAGAAAGCAGAAAATAGTCCTGGATCGGGATTACGTTGTCGAAACCCTTAATGTGTTGGGTAAAAACTACCAATACACTCAGGTCGAGAATAGTTTCACTCAACCCAACGCCGGAGTTAATGAGCATATGCTTGGCTGGGCCAGTGATGTCTGTAGTGGTCTGAAAGGGGATCTGCTCGAGCTTTATTGCGGAAACGGCAATTTCACTTGTGTCCTGGCCAATCACTTTGACAAAGTTTTGGCAACAGAGATATCCAAAACATCAGTGAACTCTGCTCATGACAACTTTGAGCTTAATGCCATCGAGAATGTTCAGATAGCCCGTTTATCCAGCGAAGAGTTCACTCAGGCAATGAATCGTGAGAGATTGTTCAGACGCTTGCAAGACATTGATCTGGACAGCTATGACGTATCCACCATCCTGGTAGATCCTCCCAGGGCTGGCCTTGATGAAGGCACTGAAGCCCTGGTTCAAAAGTTCGACAATATTGTCTACATTTCTTGTAACCCTGACACACTGAAGAAGAATCTGGAAAAGATCACCCTAACTCATAGTGTGCAACGTATAGCCCTTTTTGATCAGTTCCCTTATACCCATCATCGCGAAATGGGTGTATTCCTGATGCGAAAATAATTCCCTGAAAGGCCAAAAAGCAACCAGCTGCTGACCTTTCCTTAAACGGAATTCTGTACCAGACTGTTAGCCTCCCTGTTTCAAAAGCAGATAAAACCAGTAACGGGGATTCTAACGGAGACAGAATGAAAAACTATGCAGACTCTCTTTGTGCGCTGTTTGTTTGTTTCTTTATAAACATTTTCAGCTCCAATGCACTGGCAACAGAAAACATTGATCTTCTTTTGGTCGCTTATGATCAAGGGGAAAGTAATGCTTTTAAACAGCTTGAAAAAGCCCTGAAGAAGCGAGGTATTAACTACCGCATTTTATCGATTGGCAGGGCCGCAGAAATCTTCCGGAATCACCCGCTCAACCTTACCATTTCTGTACCTGATCCAGAGCAGCTCAGGAACAATCGGGAAACAGTCTGGCCCAAAAGCGCTCTCATTGAGTTATCGAAACGTATTAGGCCTAAGATCGTTTATTCCGGAATGGCCAGTGCTGTACAGGCCCAGATTCTCAATCATATGAAGCAAGGTGGCAGCTTCACTCTGGCTTTCTATGATAATTTTGATCCCATTACCAACAAGGAATATGTGCAGGCATTTCTGGAAACAATTCGAACGCTTGATGAATTCCATATTCCCACTTCTGCAACCGCAGTAAGCTTCAAAGATCTTGTATTTTGCCCCAATCCCCTCTACGTAGTAATTGGGCAACCGGCGCTTGAGGCTTGGGATGATATTTACCGACAAACGGATAACCGATCTGTCCGCCTTGAACTAAACATTGGTCCCAATGAGCCTGTTGCGGTATTCGCCGGGGGTTATGACGACACCTATGAAGAGTATTTCAGAATCTTTATTGAAGCCACCCGAAAGCTGCCGTCCGTGACCTTTCTGGTCACCCATCACCCTAAGACCAGTGGTGAGGTCGAGCGATGCTGGATTAAGGAAAGAGGTACCGGGAATGTTCGATTAGTGGAAAATAATCGCCATTCTACCGCTGCTCTCACAAAAATGTCTGTTGCTGTTATGGTCCATAAATCCTCTATTGGAACGATGGCACGCTATAAGGGAAAACCTGTTATTTACATTGCTGAACCAGGAACAGACAACTTTCTGATCCGCGAAAAGGCAGCCTTTCTGGCTTCTACTCCGGAAGAAGTGGTCAAAAAGTTTCAGTCTGCCATTGCCAGCGATAACCAGGTTCCCTCACTGGAGTCGCTGGGTATACCCGATCAGCCTTCATTGTCTATTGCCATCGAAATCGAGACTATTTTGGAGGATATGAGACGATCAGAGTCCGATACACTTTAACCAGCAGGATGATTATGGTTAACTGTCTCTGAATTCCTTATTTTACGGAGACTTCCGAATGCAGGGCAGGCCGACCCGCCTAAAGGTTGTTACTGGCTTGTTTGCTGGAGCTGTGATAGGACTCATTTCCCTGATCGCTATCGCCAACTGGCTGGTCAATACCAAAACCAGCTCGCGGCTTTATAACAATGTAGAAAGCATTCCATACAATAAAGTCGGTGTTCTGCTCGGCACCAGTAAGTACTCTCGTGAAGGCGGGTTTAACAACCATTATGCTCTCAGGCTCAAGACTGCCTATCTTCTCTACACCCGGGACAAGATCGATTATATTTTGATCAGCGGCGACAATGGAACACCTTATTATGATGAGCCGAGCACCATCCGAAAGGACCTTTTGAAAATGGGCATTCCTGCCGAAAGGATCTACAGGGATTATGCAGGTTTTCGAACCCTGGACTCCATTATCAGGGCAAAGTTTGTCTTCGGGCTTGATACGTTCACCATAATTTCCCAGACCTATCACAATAAACGGGCACTCTATATCGCCCAGAATAAAGAAATTAATGCTATTGCTTTTAACGCTGGTGACGGGGCCGATAGTGACCTGAGCAATAAGGCCAGAGAGATCCTTGCAAGAGTTCTGGCCGTCCTGGAAGTTCACTGGTTAAACACTGGCCCCAAGTACCTGGGCCCAACGATCGATATTGGTAATACACCTCCGACATAGAACCAGACCTGAAATGCGACTGATTATCAACAAAAAAAACAACAAAAAAAAGACAGGCATACATTTTTTGGCTTTCTGCCTGCTTCTACCCAGCACTCTCGCTCTGGCCGATCAAAACAGGATCACTATTTCAACAGGGATGTATCCGACAGATTACCCTCCTCTTTCATGGAAAGATGGAAGAAAAGGCATTGTGCAGAAAACCCTTGAAGCCATCAGCGAGCGGAGCGACTTTGACTTCACGGAAGAGTACTACCCTTTCAACCGTATCATTTACAAGGTAGGCAATGGCAGCCTGGATCTGCAAGCCTGGAGCTCCCCCCAGTGGCGAGAAGGCGTTTCCGGGAAAGTTTACTTTACCGAACCTTTTGCAGAGCACTGTGAAATCATTGTGCAGTTACAAGGCAGTAAACTGGAAGTAAACCAACCTGGCGACCTTCAGGGAAAGCGACTTGGGGTGGTGCAGAACTATACCTTTAAGACTTTTGAACCTTACTTCCAATCCGGAGAAGTGATTCGCCACAACTCCAGGGATGAAGTGCACGCTCTGAAGCTTCTGGAGAAAGGCCGAAATGATGCAGCACTGATGGACGAAATGGTAGCACGCCACCTCATTAAAACCCGGTTCGCGGGTTTGTTTGTGACAGGGAAAACATTCGACTGTGTTCCTGTGACATTCATGTTCAGTAAGTCTGCTGAAAAGCACGGAATAAAGATCAACAGGATTCTTCAAAAGTTAAATTCAGAAGGTGTCATAGATCAGATAATAAAAATGTATCGATAAAGGATAACGACGTCCTAAAATTCCTTAGAGATTGGACAAGTAATCGTCTAAATCACTAAATTGCCTGATCGTTTTATTAATTTGTAACATGCTCAGAAGCTCGTCCGTCTTAGCATTTACACCTACCAAGGTAAGCTTTCTTTTTTCAATTTTTAAACGCTTATAAAGAAAGACCAATACACCAATACCAGAAGAATCAAACTTTTCAACAGAACTCATGTCTATAATCAAATCACCTGAGCAATCTTTGATCAGGTGATCGAGTTGAGATCTTAAACCATTAACGGTTTCAGCATTAAATTGACCTTTCAGTGAGATGACATCATATGACTGAGCGTGCGAGATTGAGTAATCCATTACTTCCTACTCCTTAACTTTACTCCTGACTTTCAACAGCGAAGAACCAGACATTTTTTACAAGTTCTATTCTCATAATAGACAAGCCGTAGCCTAAAAGATGAACACATCTATATCCTTTGGCAATAACAAAACAAGCTCAAAATAACACTTCCCAATCAAAATACTCTTTTGCCAACTTGCCATCGTTTTTTTAAAGAAAAAACAAATAAAAAACCTTCCGACAATTATTTTACCTGATAAAAAGCTAATTAAAATTGTGTTTAAGGATTACAATTTTGTATTAGTAAACTGCTCTCAACTTCCTATAGTTAATTTCACAAGGAAATAAAAAACTCTTAAGCCAACATTTGTTTGCTCACTAGTTGCTTTCCTCTTTTTTTAATACATAGCCAACCTCGTTGAAGTCTGTCGTTGAAAACGTTCTATGGATGGCGTCAAAAAAGTCAAAGAATATGGAAACCAGCACAAGCATTGATGCTAAGCAACGCTTATCTGCCAAATTGCTAAAAGCTGTTCTAATGGCAGCCTGTGTGCTGGGTATTTCGATCAGCTGTGTTCAGATTTTCTTTGATGCCCGCCAGTCCAGCAAAAGCATTGACTCGGAAGCCTGGCAAATGCTGTCTATGATCAGGGAACCCTCCATTCAGGCCGCCCACAGAATGGAACCCACAATGGGCGAAGAGATTCTTTTCGGGTTAATGGAGCATCAGGCAGTTCACATCGCGGCGATCAAAATACCCAATGAACCTGAACTTGCTGTTATAAAGCGTGACCTTTCCAAATCAGGGTATCGCTATTTTTCAGACTATCTATTTGAACCTGTTCGAATTTATCGTATTCCTCTGTACAAAAAAGAACCCGTTCATGAACATTACGGCGAGCTCTTTTTGGCCATTGATACGGCTCACCATGGCCAGGAGTTCATTCAGCGCTCAGTGATAGTAATGGTCAGCGGTATTTTCAGAGCTATTGCAATGGCATTCTTGCTCTACCTGATCTATTCATTGATTCTTACTAAACCTCTGAACCGTTTGATCAGAAACCTGTCTCAGATTAACCCGGACGCTCCCGGCTCTCATAGACTGCGCATCCCAAATGGCCATCAGAACAATGAGCTGGGTCTTTGGGTTAGAACAGCCAATCAGCTATTGGAATCAATAGAACGAAACCTGAACCTGAGACAGAAAGCTGAGGCTCAGATCATGAGACTGTCTCAGTATGACTATTTAACCCGCCTGCCAAACAGAAGAACCTTGCAGAAGCACTTGCAGAGCATGATCAATAAACCCGGGAGCTCTGATAACAATATTGCCATTCTCTGTCTCGGCCTTGATGATTTCAAATCACTAAATGCCCATTTCAATTTCAATGCGGCAGAGCATGCACTGGTCAAAATTGCAGATCGTCTGAGAAACCATATTGGTAATAGAGGCTTCATCGGTAAGCTTGGAGAGGATCAGTTTGCAATCATTCTTTCTAAAATCGCCCAACCGTATACAGCAGCTGAAACGGCTCAGGCACTTCTGAAACAGCTGGCAACCCCCATTACAGTGAATGATGAAAAGATAACCATTAACGGAACTGTTGGTATCACGTTATTTCCTGACGATGGTCAGCAAGTGGATAATCTCTTGCAGCAGGCTGAATTCGCCATGATTATGGCCAAGTCCAGAAATCAGAACCGCTACCAATTTTATATTGCCTCCGTTGATACCGAGATCCGGCAGCGCAAGAAACTTGAAAGGGATCTTCATGAAGCTCTGAAGCATCATGAACTCAGTCTGGTGTATCAACCACAGATTGATTTCAAAACTTCCCGGATGGTGGGTGCAGAGGCTTTACTTCGTTGGAAACATCCTGAGAAGGGACTTATTTCACCGGAAATGTTTATCCCTATGGCAGAAGATAATCTGGAAATTATTCCTATAGGTGACTGGGTGCTTGAATCGGCATGCCAACAGCTCCATGAATGGCATAAAACAGAGTTCCATGATCTGAGAATCGCCGTGAACCTTTCTGCCATTCAGCTAAGAGACAAAAATATCGTTGATCGCATCAAATACCTGTTAAAAAAATATCAGATTCCCCCCCAGTTGCTGGAAATTGAAGTGACTGAGACCTCCATAATGGAAGATATTGAGCTTTCCTCTGAACAGCTCAATAACATCAAGGCAACGGGCATTACCCTTGCAATGGATGATTTCGGCACAGGCTACTCCTCATTAAGTTACCTGAAACAGTTTCCATTCGATAAATTGAAAATAGATAAATCCTTTGTCGAAGGGCTACCAGGAAATAAGGAAAACACCGTTATCGTTGAAGCCATTATTCAACTGGGTCGCAGCTTTGGCATTAAAGTCATCGCCGAAGGTGTTGAAAACAAAGAGCAGGAAACACACCTTATCAAGTCAGGTTGCACAGAAGGCCAGGGGTACTTTTACAGCAAACCCCTTGCGGATCAGGAATTTGCTGAATTTTTAAGAAACTGGAAAAACAAATCTGCTAGCTCCAGGAAAAGGACATTCCCCAATGAACCCGACGTCGACAAGTACTGAAGAAACCACTCGTGCCATTGAGCGCTACCTGACCGACAACCCTGGCGATGAGTCACTGAATGCACTTGGCATGACGGCAGATGGGCGGATTGTCCGGTTGGCCGAGCATGATGAATGCCAACGGCTGGAACTGCATCAGATGCTTGAACAACAGCTCGGAACGCTAATGCCCCCGGAGTTAGATCAGTCGATAAGGGAGCGGATGATTGAGAACGCACTAAAAACTGGCGTTCAGACCCTGGGTGAATATAAGAAGAAGATTCGTCGGGACCGGCAAATCCGAAATAGGTTAGAGACTTTGAAGGCTGATTATGCCGCTCAATTTGCCATCATGCACAAACGGACCGAAACGAAAGTGGGCCGAAAGGGAGAGACCGAAACCGGTGGTTGCGGGTCAATCTATGGTATAGCAGATTGGGATTATCACTTCAGTAATGAGTTTACCCGGACGCATTGGAAATTCATGAGCAATTTCAAACGTGGAACTAATGTCGCCAGAGATTTTTTCATGAGTAACGTGATTACGTACCAGCTTGAATGGACTTTTCTGGACAAACGCTGGCTTCTGGAACTGCCAACAGCCATTGAACGCTGCAAAATTGTCAATAATGTGACTCTCGATGTTTTGCGCCATCATCATCAGGATTACAGCACCGAAAGCTTTCGCAAAGACTTTCTGGAAACCACCCATAATGGCAAGAGCACTGTAAGAGTCGCGCAGGACCTGGGACTTAAAATTGGTGGCCTGACCGTGACTTACTGTGACAAGCCCGTCAAAGCAGTCAATCTCGATGCACTATTTAATGCCCGAAGAGAAAAGACCTTTTCTGTGATTGTGCACGTTTATCCGGCCCCCTCGATTTACGATGTATGAAATGAAAGCCGAAGCTAAAAGGGAGTCGAACCGTGAAAGGAGTCACCTATGTTCACCCGCTTACCACTCTCGGTAAAAGAGCAATGGATTTGGCCTTAGCAGTGATCGGCATTATTTTTACACTGCCTCTTTACCCCTTCATTGCTTTAATGATCAAACTGGACAGTCCTGGTCCGGTTTTTTATCGTCAGATGCGTATTGGCTATCAGAGCAAAAACTATGTCTGTCTCTTTCTGATGAACCGGTTCAGAACCATGAGCGTCGATAAAGAAGCCCAAAGTGATCCTGTCCGGACGACGAAGAATGAACTCCGAGTCACCAAGGCAGGTCTTTTTCTTCGCAGGACCCGTCTGGATAAATTACCTCAACTCTGGAATGTTCTCATGGGCGATATGTCCATCGTCGGTCCCAGACCTGAGCGCCTTGGAATCTGTCATAAGCTGGAAGACAACATCCCCTTTTATACCGAAAGAACCTATGATGTTATCCCCGGAATGACCGGACTGGCTCAGGTAAACCTGAGTTGTGACGAAACCCTCTATGATCTGAGAAACAGAGTCGCTTATGACCATGCCTATGCACTGTCTTTGAGCAACCCTGCTGACTGGCTAAAGATGGACGTTAGCATCCTGTTCAAGACGTTTTGGGTTATGGCTACGGGCAAGCGGTAACAACCATCAAACTAATGACCTCAATAATTCAGATGGTTCTCTTCCAGTATGTCCAATGCTCTGCGCATTCCTTCCCGGCTATGAACCCCAGGCCGGAAAGGGTCGGCCAAGGGCCTCTGAAGCAGTGAACACCCTATCCCTTCCGGTGCTTCACGCTCCTCAGGCCACAAGAGAACGTCAGGATAAACCCCTTTGTTTAAGAAAGGTGGCTGATGTCTCCACCTTTACACGACTTTATACGACTTTCTTCAGTAATGAGCCTTTGTCGATAAATCGATCCGGAATCAGTTCAGGTAACCTTTTTGTAAGATAGGCTTCCAGTTTGGTCTTGCCGGTTTTATCCAGCTCAATGCCCAGCTTGCTTCGACGCCAGATGATATCTTCAACCTGGTAAGCCCACTCATGCTCAATCAGATAATCAACCTCAGCGGCATAGAGACCGGCACCGAAATACTCTCCCAAATCGTCCAATGAACGACTCTCTCCCATCAAACGACGACTCAGGCTTCCATAAGTTCTACTGAAGCGGGAAGCGATCTCTGGAGGCAGCCAGGGGTAAGCATTGCAAAGCTCTTCGGTACAGTCCTGAACACTCTTGAACCCTTCACTGCCCGGCAGCTGACAGGCTTTGGTCCAGCTTTCACCCATAACAGGGAAATAAGGCTTAAGTTTGCCAATAGCCGCTTCAGCCAGCTTACGATAGGTCGTGAGTTTACCGCCAAAGATAGAAAGCAACGGCGCCTTGCCGTCCTGATCTTCCAGCTCCATGGTGTAGTCACGGGTAATCGCCTGGGGAGAGTCTGATTCATCTTCACAGAGTGGCCGCACTCCAGAGTAATCCCAAACAACGTCATTCAGTGAGATCTGTTGTTTAAAGTGTTTGTTCACGATATCACAAAGATAACGTTTTTCATCTTCAGAGCAGCATACATCAGCAGGATCACCCTTATACTCAACGTCGGTGGTACCCACCAATGAATATTGGTCCAGATAAGGAATGACGAAAACAATCCGGTTATCTTCGTTCTGCAAAATATAAGCACGTGGCTCTTCGTGAATACGAGGAACAATGATATGACTGCCTTTGATCAAACGAATTTTACGCGGGGATCTTTGCTTCAGCCCCTCATCAAAGAAAGATTGAACCCAAGGGCCGGCCGCATTCAGCAGGGCACGACTTCGAACAATAGACTCTTCTCCAGTGATCTCGTCACGAAGAGTAATATGCCAGACGCCATCTTTTCGTTCCGCATGCAATGCCTGAGTGCGAGTTCGAACTTCCCCACCTTTTCTCTGAAGCTCCATAGCATTCAGAACGACCAGACGGGCATCATCTACCCAGGCATCAGAATATTCGAAGCCTTTTCTGAAGTCTTCCCTGAGTGCAGAATCCTTGCCAAACCTGAGAGACTTTGATCCCTTCAGAGAAAACCGGGCACTGAGGTTGTCATAGAGAAAGAGCCCGGCACGAATCATCCAGGCGGGTCTCAGATGCGGTCTGTGAGGCAGACAAAAGCGCATGGGAGAAGCAATGTGAGGAGCCATTTTAAGCAGAACTTCTCTCTCTGCCAGCGCTTCCCTGACCAGTCGGAACTCATAATGCTCCAGATATCTGAGACCACCATGAATCAGCTTGCTGCTGGCTGATGAGGTGGCACCGGCCAGATCGGACTTCTCGCACAGACCTACTTTCAGGCCCCTGCCTGCTGCATCTACGGCAATGCCTACACCATTGATACCACCACCAATCACGTAGATGTCAAAGAGATCCCCTGTCTGCACCTGTTTCATTTCACTCACACCCAAAACGAATATTTACGAATACTTATAAACTATAGTGAACTTAATAGTACAAAAAAAACCAATACATTTACCAATTCGGACAAATACGAATATACAGGTGACTCATAACGGGGCAACAACACAAATAGGAAGGGTGCAGGAAGACCTTAGATCAGGCTCCTGCACCAAGAATGCGAGGGGTTATCAGGAACAGGCGCATTTGGCTGATGTTTTGCTTCTTATCGGCACGGAACAAGCGACCAAGAACAGGTATATCGCCAAGTACCGGAACTTTAGTCGTCTTCTGATCCTGACTTTCTTTATAGAAGCCACCAATCAGCAAACTTTCATTTTCGTTTACGATTGCTTGTGTACTAATCGAGCTGTTACTGACCCTGGGCAGGGAAAGGTTCTGGTCGTTGGAATCTCCTCCATCCTGAATATTCACACTCATATGGATCCGACGACCCATCTCCTCTTTGACAATTCTGGGGGTAACCTGAACAACGGTTCCCGAAGTAACGGGGAACAGTTCTGCATCTTCCTGGCTGGCCACCTGAACATAAAAGGTACTGCTGTTATCGAAGACTGCCTCCAGATTGTCCAGTGTAAGAATGGAAGGTTTGGAAACAACTTTGGCTCGACCTTCATCCTCCAATAGACTGAGTCGAGCATTAAAACTGCCAATGTTCATACCCAGAACAGTCGTAAATGAAGAGAAGTCATCAGCATAGGCAGAAGAACCCGGATCAAAAGTAATTTCAGAATTCGTTCCACGGGTATTGTTCCAGTCAACACCCAGCGCTTCTATGTCGGCTGTATTAACATCAATAATGGAGACGCTGACCTCGACCTGGGAAGAAGGTTTGTCCAGAGATTCAATAAGGCCTTCATACATGACCATCTTGGACTCCAGATCATGGACAATAATGGCATTCAGCCTCGGATCTGCACTAATGTAAGCCCCTTCTATATAGGCACCGGCATTCAATGCTTCTTCGGGCTGCCGGGACTGCTGTTTATTCTGTGCACCATTGCGAACAACACCCTTTGCGGGCTGCATTGCAAGTGGTTCAACAGGCTTACGTTCAACGCTGGCAACCCCTCCTCCACTGACGATGTTTCTTAACAGGCTAGCTACTCCGGGAACAACAATCTGCTGACCTCTGAAATTGAAACTTTTATCGGTAGCCCAAGCGTACTTGAGTCTGAACATACGCACTGTCAGTTTACTCTTCTGCCGTTCCCCCTCTTTATCATCGAGTAACTCAGCCGTTTGCCCCACTATTTCAATGTATCTTGGTGGTCCGGATACATAGATCAGGCCATCTTTTGGCTGTTCTTTCCAGAAAAAGCGACCATCCCAGACACCCACTTTTTTAAGTGTTTTCTTGAAGTCCCGGGTACTCATGTATTCTAGGCTGATGATCTTTTGCTCAGCTGAACTGCCACTGTAAATGTAGAGTGAGTGGCCATCAAAATACCAGATAAACCCGTAAATATTAGCCATGTGATCCAAAAAATCGACGGGCGTCAGTGGACCAATCTTGCCGTTCACTTCTCCTATAACATCTTCAGAGATAACGATTGGAACATAGTAACTGGCAGCAAAGTTCTGTAATGCCTCAAGCAGATCTTCACCACTGCCATAGAAGGAATAAGGACGGTCTCCAAAGACAGCCAGGGCTGGAGAGTCTGAATCTTTTACGTCCTCCTCCAATTCTTCCAATAATGCCTTGCTGGCCGCCTCAATACTTTTCATCTGTTTGACCGCAGACTCAGAACTATCTTGTTCCCTGGATGATGCTTCAACTTCCAGAGGAATATCAAAGCCAACCCTGACTTCGGGCTGTGGAGCCTTTCGCACATAGTTGTAGTCGATATTTTCGATACCTGTCGTTTGTTTCTGACCACCCATCCACTGCTGCAACCTGAAATATTCCTCTTCATCAGGTCTGGATCTTGACGGAGGAAACGCAGTTGCATCCAGAGCCTGAACCGGAGGCTCTGCTGGCCGGGTTGTCAGAAACCCGGGCTCAACATATTCGGTAGAATTATCTGGAAGGTATATGGTTTGTCCCACCATCAGATTTGAAGGGTTGCTAATATTGTTCAACTCAGCCAGCTCATGGAGCTCAAAACCATAATTCTGAGCAATGATGAAGAGCGATTCACCAGGGCGCACAATATGCCTTCGAGTAGTGTCAGATTGGGAAACGGAAGACCAGACCGCCGCCTGAGAATTGGACGACAACAAGCCAGCAAAAAGTATTTGGCTTAACAAAGCCAGAGCAGGCAACAAAATCAGCCAGAGCTTTAGATTTTTTGAGCCCATTTGAAGAGTGCCTCCATGCCCATCCTCTAAACAACCCAGTAATAAAGGTATTAACGGCTAAATAAACTTTTTACAATTAATATTTTATTTTTTTATAACTATTTTGAATACACAACAGAATAAGACCAGTGTATCCAAGATTACCCATCAATTCTAATCATTTACACAGTTTTAGAGCCAGTGCTACGGTTTACTGTCATCCAGCCGATGCTAAAACGAAGATAATCAATTCATCTAAATAGAGGCTGTGCATTATGGACGTGTCTTTTAAAAACGGTCTTTCGGGGATTTCATTCATCAATAATGATTTCATTGATAAAGATTTTCCGAAAAACAAGTCTTCTTTTAAACCCTCCGGCAAGGGTATTTCAGCCGAGCTCTGGAAAGCCCTTGAACTGGGTCGTAACTACCAGAATCGTGAAAAAAAATACGCGCTCGGCCTGACTGAAAAGACTCCTTCACTCTCCCCTGATGAACATCACATGATGACGGATATGGCCATGAGCCTTCTAAGTAAACACGCTGAAGAATGGCCCGAAGCAAAAGCAGCTCTGGCCGTATTAAAAGAGTCAAAAGAATTGCAGGAATACCTGACCATGACACGAAACGTTCTGGTCGCAGGCTAATAGCAACAATAGGGAGGAGAAACCATGAATAGGCCATTAAGACAGTGGTTACTGGCTCAGGCCTCTTATTATATGGAGTATCTACAGCCACGAAAGTCGATCGCTTTGTTGGAAGCCGTTAGACGATTTGAGCCCAAAAATCCCGATGTTTATCGAATGCTCAGCTACGCCTACCTGCAAACGGATCGACCTGAAGATTCCATCAAGGCCGCCGATACTTTTCTGCAGTACGCGAAGCCTGGAATGGATACCCGGGCTATTAAATGGATCAAGGGGCGAGCACTGCTCAAAAAGAGAAAGAAAGCTGCTGTAAAATAATCTCTTGCTTGACCAGACTGCTCTCTCCTGCAAACAGACTGGTCATAAAGCATGAATCCTGTCGTCGCAGGGCTTAATAAACTGGGCCAAAGAAATGACCTGATGCTGGCAGTCATGCTGGTAGCCATCGTCAGTCTCATCATTTTGCCCATGCCCACCGTTCTGGTGGACTTTCTTATTGCCCTTAACATGGGGCTCTCTTTCATCCTGATGATGACGTCTATCTATCTGTTATCTCCGCTGGAATTCTCTTCGTTTCCAGCAGTGCTTCTGGTAACGACTCTTTTCAGGCTGGCACTGTCCATCACCACTACCCGACTGATACTTCTCCAGGCTGATGCCGGTGAAATCGTCTATACCTTCGGTAATTTTGTGGTCGGCGGCAACTTGATTGTCGGTATCGTAATCTTCCTGATCATCACGATTGTGCAGTTCCTTGTCATCACCAAGGGCTCTGAGAGGGTTGCAGAAGTCAGTGCCCGCTTCTCACTGGACGGTATGCCCGGTAAACAGATGAGTATCGACGCCGACCTTCGTGCCGGCTCCATCGAGATGGAAGAAGCACAAAAACGTCGGGAACTGGTGCAGAAAGAAAGTCAGATGTACGGCTCCATGGATGGTGCCATGAAGTTCGTTAAAGGTGATGCCATCGCGGGTCTGATCATTATCTTTGTGAACATCACAGCTGGTGTTGCCATTGGTACCATGATGAACGATATGACGGCAGGTGAGGCATTGCAGCTTTATGCCATACTGACTGTGGGCGATGGTCTGATTTCACAGATACCAGCTCTGCTGATCTCCATCACCTCCGGTATTATCGTCACCAGGGTCTCCAACGAAGACTCCAAAGATCTGGGTAATGAAATTGGTGGACAGCTGCTCGATAAACCCAAAGCGCTTCTGGTTGGGGGCGTTCTGCTTCTTGGCTTTGCCCTGATTCCCGGTTTTCCCACATTCATATTTCTAATGCTGGCTCTGATAATTGGTGGTGGTGGCTATTACCTGTTGAGGAAGGCCTCCCGCGAGATGGCTCAGGAAGCCGAAGGCGGAATTCCAGCCATGGCCGCTGCGACTGAAACAGCCGGAGATGCCAAGTCCAGACTGGATCAACAGGAAGAGTTTACACAAACCCTGCCACTGATTATTGATGTACCGACTTCCATTCAGGAAACATTGAACACCCAGATGCTTAACGATGAGCTTCTGAAAGTTCGAAAAGCTCTATACATGGATCTCGGGGTTCCCTTCCCTGGTATCCATCTTCGCTTTAATGACTCGATGATGGACAACACCTATTCCATCATGCTTCAGGAAGTTCCTGTGGCGAACGGCCATTTCAGACCGGGTTATGTCTTCGTGCGCGAAACCATCGACCATCTGGAAATGCTGAAAATACCTTATGAGCAGGAAGAAGATTTCCTACCCAGCCTTGATACGCTGTGGGCAGAAGAAAGCCAGAAAGAGAAGTTGGAAAAAAATAATGTTAATTACATGGATGCCCCTAAAATCCTGACATTTCATCTGGCACATGTATTGAAAAAATACGCAGAAGAGTTCATTGGCATTCAGGAAACCCGATATTTGCTGGAAAAAATGGAATCTTCATTTGGCGAGCTGATAAAGGAAGTCCAGCGTCTTCTACCAGTCAATAAAATCACTGAAATATTCCAGCGACTGGTCTCAGAAGACATCTCGATCAGAAACCTGAGGTCCATACTCCAGGCACTGGTCGTCTGGGGCCATAAAGAAAAAGAAGTGGTTCAGCTAACTGAATACGTCCGCTCATCATTGAAACGATACATCAGTTACAAGTATTCGAATGGTAAAAACATGCTGCCCGTATATCTTCTTGATCAAGATGTAGAAGATACCATTCGTGGTGGCATCCGACAGACGTCGGCAGGCAGTTACCTGGCCCTTGATCCGTCCCAGTCTGCTCGCTTTGTCGAGAATGTAAAAAACACAGTGGGTAAAATTGGACACCTTGAACATAAGCCTGTCCTGATCACATCCATGGATATTCGCAGATACGTCAGGAAACTTCTGGAACTGGAAGTTTATGATCTGGCCGTATTGTCCCACCAGGAGCTTACTGAAGAGATCACAGTACAACCTTTGGGTCGTATATCACTTTGATCAATGCTGATAACTCAGACAGCCTATTCTCTTTAGTAGAAAGGCTGTCTGCTTAGAAAAGAAAGTCAGGGAATGAAGACAGATCTTCTTTTAAAGGACGTTAGCTGGAGGATTATTGAAGATCAGAGCGAACCAGACCGTAAACGTATTGATCAAAGTAATCTTCACCTTTGAAAATATGTTTTCGGAGGACACCTTCGAGTTGGAAGCCGCACTTTTCGAGTACTTTCCCAGACCCCTTATTGTAATCAACAACATCGGCATAAATGCGAACCAGACCCATTTCGTCCATAGCATACTGGGTAACCCGGCTGAGAGCTTGAGTCATTACCCCTTTACCCCAGTGAGACTCAGATAACCAGTAGCCGATTTCAGCCGTAAAGCGATGAACATCCAGTTGGGTTACAAAGCCGATCTCACCGATGGCCTCCCCCTGATGATCAATCACAAAACGGGAATCAGCTTCATTTTCCTTCACATGCTGAATCCATGCCCTGGCGTGCTCTATCGTATAGGGGTGAGGAAAACTGTCCCTGAGATTCTTGGCCACATTCCAGTTGTTGCCATGACGTGAAAGTGATGGTGCATCACCATAAAGAAAGCTTCTAACACAATATCCGTTACCCAGATCAAAGCGCATATCCATAGCCTGACATGATCAATTTATCAGGTATTCAATCGGCAAAATACTGTGTGACTGAAGAGAGGCATAAGGTCTGTTACTGCCTTTTTTTCATTTTATCCAACATAGCATCAACAACAGCTCTTGCTTCATCCTGCGCATCGGGCATAGTGTCAGGGTTAAGGTCGGGAGCTACACGCCATTCAATGACGCGTTTGGCAAGTTTTCGAGCCAGAACGCCAACGATATCATCAAGGTACTTTTCATCCAGCATGGGCAAGTCCATAAACCGAAGGTGTACTAAAAGCTGCTCCGATTTGCCTTCTTCTTTCATGTGGATAGCAAAATCGCCTGCGTCTGATGTGCTCTGACTGATGGTCAATGTGAAATGTTGGCCACTCATAACATTCTCCAAACATAACTAATCCAGTTGTCGGCGAAGCTATGGCGGGCTTTAAGGTATGCCCCCCCTGTTCTTACACAGATTGGAAATAAAAATCCTTGATCCATAGAACAACCTCCATTTCGCTCTCAGGTAAACTTTCAGCCCACTTAGCTACAATGAAGAATGTTTGTGGGCGATATAAGCAAGGATAGACATAACCGCTCATCAGAATATTCAACCCAGGGAGAGAACCATGATCACAAACCATGACGCTGAACCCATCCAGCCTTCCAACCGTGGTCAAGTTGAACCGACCAAGCCGGTACAGCCAATTGATGCGGCTGAGGCTGAGCGCTTTGCTAATCTCAAGAAGCAGGCAGAGATGAAAGAAGGTGAGGCTAGTGAAGTCGAAGACGGCATGATCAGCCCGGAAGAGCTTCAAAGGCAGATCAGGGAGAACCTTTTCAAAAATGGCTTTAACAAGGCTATGGAGAAAGCTCGGGAAATATCTAAAGAGTTAAAAGAGGGCTAACCCTCTAGCTCTTTTACTTTTTTTTGATAGATTTCAATAGGACAAATAACTACATGCATTGGCTTGAGGCATAACCTGAGTCTGTTTCAGGCCAGTTAGACAGGCCACTCAATAAAAGGACCAGAGCCAAACTCAGATCTGATTGTCATACAAGGAGTAGTAAGATTTATGACAGGAACGTTGAGCAATGTTGTAACGCTACCGAGTTCGGCAAAACTCTCTCAGGTCGGTGAAATAAACACCGTTCTCATTAATGCTTTCCAAAAGAGGATATTCCCCCCTGTCGATCCTATTCTTACTGACCTGATTCAACATCTGGTAGAGCTTTCTGAGGCTGGCGAAAACAATGTTCAAATTATGCAGTTCATGGAAGCCAGGCAGAACCTGATAAGATCAGAAAGTGAAATCATAGAATACTTCCGGATGGAAGTATTAAAACATTTTCATGATTTTGAAGAAGAGGACAATACAAACACCTCCATATCCCAGGGTGAGTTGTCATTAATTGACAATGGCGATCTTGAGAAAAAACTGGCGTGGCAGTCTGCCGCCAGACAGCTCAGCATGAATGACCATCTTCAATACTTCAACAATATTCAAAACAGGCTGTCCGGATTAATCCATTATGAGCCGGAGAATAATCCACTCGGTGCTCAGAAGATCTGTGAGAGTTTTGCGCAGGCACTATTTCCCGCTCAGCTGGAACCGGAACTGACCCAGGAGCTGCTTTTACAATTTGCTGTCAAGATAAAGCCTGCAGTGATGGAGCTCTGGCATGAAGTAGACGATTACCTTGACTCTATCGGCCTTGAAATCAGTAAACCGGCTACAAAAATTGCAGAAATACCTGAAGATGAACCCTTTTCAAAATCGAAACACATTCAAGTATTATCAGCGGGGAACAGCAGAGATGCTGTTCCCCGAAATAAGCAAGAAGCGCCTGCACCTGATACGAGTCAAAAAACGGAAGACTCATCCCACATCTGGAATGAAGCATTCATAAATGAGCTGGCAAACAGGCTGCTTTCCAGAGTAGAAGGACTCCTGAATGCTCCGTCAAAGGCTCCTGATGCTACGGTGAGTTGCGATGCCAGTCTGTTTGCCAGCGTCGAGCTAGCCAGCACCCTGACATCTATACAAGAAGAGCTCTCAAGTCAAAATGCCTCTATCTTCAGCCTGGCAGAGTCTATAAAAAGCGCTTTGAAAGACAAAGGCGTAAAACAAAAACTATCACCAAGGCACCGTGACCTTATCAACGTGGTCGGCATGCTGTTCGAGTTTATTCTGGACGATCATGAGTTACCGGATGAAGTTAAAAAACTGATTGGCTTACTTCAGATTCCCGTTTTAAAACTGACTTTGCTGGAAGAAAATTTTTTAACCGATCGCCACCATGCGGCAAGAGAATTGCTCAATGACATGACTTCGGCTGGCATGCGTACGACACTGGAGCCAGAAACCGAGAAGCCAGTCATCGAGTTGATTGAAGACACCATCAAGTACATTATCAAACACTTCACAGAAAACCCTGAAATATTTTCCATTTGTCATAAAAACTTTAACGAAAAGCTACTTAAAATCAGGGGTTCCATAGAGCAGAATCAAACCACGACAGAGCCCAATCAGACTGAATCTGCCGTACATGAAGAGGTTGACATTACCGAGGCTATTGATCCCGAAGCTGAGACAGGCGAGGTTAACAACGAGCTCCAGTTCATCATCTCCAATCTTATTTCTACACGCCAATATACAGTCCCGGAGTCCATGGAAAAGCTGGTTAATGAAGTTTGGTCTGATATTCTGGAGAGTGTCCTTAGTCACTCAGAATCAACAGACGTTTCATGGTTCGATGCCATCAATACACTGGATATTTTGTTATGGAATCTACAAACTGATCACCGTGACTCAGTCTCAACTCAGGACTGGCTTCTGTTGAAAACTATGTTACTCGACTACCTCAACAAAACCAGTCATGACCCCTTTATCGTAGTTGAATGGATGAATGATTTGGACGCACTAATATCAATACCCAGTGAATTCCCCAGAGAAGAAGTCATTACTGTATCCCCCGAAGATTCAACAGCAGAAGAAGTGCATCCAGAACCGGATACCGAAGAGATCGTACTCCAGAGTAAGAGGTTAGATGATTCTGACCTTGAATTAGGTGCTCTTACCCCTGAAGTCGATGATAATGTTTCAGAAGATGACGAAGTCAGCGAAAAGAATACTCTTGATGAACATACCGGAGTGCAACTAATTGTAGGCCAATGGGTTGAATTCATAGGCAAGAAGGATCAGCATTTCCGTTGCAAGCTCTCCTCTATCAATGCAGTCACCCATCGCTATACCTTTGTTAACAGCTCTGGGATGAAAGTTGCCGAAATGTCCGGCTATGCACTCAAGTCCGGCATAGAAAATGAGCGCATCCGTATTATTGAAGACACTCAGTTCTTCGATAAGGCTCTGCATGCCGTGATGAACAAATTCCTGAAGTTTTAGCATCTATCGACGACACATATTCTGAATGCTCTCCAGAACTGATCAAGATAAAAAGGAGGTATCCATTGATCGACCTTGGGAATCTGCGACAGCTCACCGAGGAAGATGCTCCTCTCATGCAGACGCTTCTGGATGAATTCCTGAACACCACAGAAGAAGATCTCAGGTCTCTGGATCAAGCGGTTGAAAAAAAGATGCATCAAGAGATCGCCAGCCTGGCACACCGAATCAAAGGCTCTTCTATGATTGTGGGAGCCAGCCAGCTGATACAGCTGACCAATGAGCTCGAAGAAGTCGGCAAACGCGCTGAAAATGAGAAGTTCGAATCATTACTTTCTGCTATCAAAGAGTGTTACAGCGGTGTTTCTGAAGCTATCAGAAAGCTGTAAAGACCACGACTACAGTTGTCTGACGGGAGCTGTACTCAAACCGGAAAGATCCTGCCGGATAATCTCAGCAGCCAATGTTACCGGAAGCATTCCGATGACCCGGATCAAGGCTACAGAACCACTGTTGCATGCACTCTTTGTTGTTTTAAGACAGTCAAACAGGATACGAGTCTTTTATGGAGGTTTGATGGGAGCGATTTATCCGGTAGAGTAACGCCTCTTAACCCATAAACAGAACGTGCGGAATGAGTCTGACCTCCACCCCACTATCAACACCCTCTCCACAGAGCCTTGCTAAAGACTTGGCCAGGTGTGCCCGGGGGGAACAAAAAGCCTTAAAAAATCTTTACCAGCAGACTTCGGCGAAACTCTTTGCCGTGATCCTGCGTATATTGAAAGACAGGGAGCTTGCTGAAGACTGCCTTCAGCAGGTTTATATCAAAATCTGGCAGGCATCATCCAGCTATAACAGCAGCAAGGCTGCTCCTATGACCTGGATGAACACCATTGCCAGAAATCAGGCACTGGACCATTTGCGAAAGCTGAAACGAGAGCCCCAGATGGAAACGGAAACCCTTGACTTGCAGGTCGACCAGAGTTCCAGCCAGGAACAAATGGTGACGGACAGGCAGAACAGTCAAGAGGTTCACCGCTGTCTGAAAACTCTGAATGATAACCAGAGACGCTGTCTGGAACTCAGTTATTTTGATGGAATGACTCATCAGAATCTTTCTAACCAGCTGGAGGTTCCTATTGGCACCGTGAAAACATGGATTCGACGTGGACTGATGAGGTTGAAGGAATGCATGACCGCTTAGACCTGAGCAATCCTGATGAAAGAAATCAGGCTGCAGCAGACTATGTGCTCGGTTTGCTGACGCCCGATGAAAAAGCTCAATTTGAAGTATTGATGGCCGTGAGCCACGATGCTCAGCGTGAAGTTGATGAATGGCGAGAGCATCTGGATGTTCTGAACGAGGCTTTACTTCCTGTGAAGCCGCCAAAATATATCTGGAAAAATATTCAGAAAGCCACCAGCAACAAAGAATCATTCTGGAGCAGCCTGAAGTTCTGGCAAGGTACCGCTTTTGCCTCTGTTGCCCTGGCTCTTTTGATGGCTCTGGCGAACTTCCAATCGGTCAACCCGACAGGTATGGAGTACGTTTATGTCGTCAATAATCAGGAAAAAAGCCCCGGGTGGATTCTCAACGCATCTCTGGGCAGTAAAAAGCTGGTCATGGAGACCGTTCAGCCTGATTCCGTCCCTGAAGGGAAAGCCTGTGAACTATGGTTGATGATGGATGGTGTTGAGCCCATTTCTCTGGGAATGCTGCCTGAATCAGGCACTAAAGAGATGACGATACCCAGGGGGTGGGCAGAAAAGCTTTCCAAAGCGAAGATTGTAGTCACACTGGAGGACCAGAAGGGCGCACCCAACGGCTGGGATATGGGGCCTGTTCTGAACAAAGGAAACTGGAGTACACGGACTTATTAAACTCATAGACACTGCCTGTAAAAGCAGTGTCTAACCTTATGATTACCAGGGGATCAGGGCACCATCATAGTTAAAAAACTGACCACTGTTCTCCAGCCCAAGCCGCTCAATCACTGCAATCAGTCCTTTTATGGAGATTCGGGTATCAATCAGAGCATTGGGTCCACCCATATCAGTCAAAACCCAACCCGGGTGACAGATAGCAACACTGATTCCCTTATCCGACAGATCGTGCGCCATACTCTTGCCAACGGCATTTAATGCCGCTTTTGTGGAACGATAAATATAGCTTCCACCGCTTGTGTTATCAGCGATACTGCCCATTTTGCTAGTCATCAATACAATCTTTGAACCCTGAGGCATGAATTCAACCAGCTCCTGCACCAGCAAAAGAGGTGCAATAGTGTTGACTTTCATGACCTTGAGCCATTCTTCAGACTCAACTTCGCCGAATTTTAGTCGCTGACCGTAGATGCCCGCATTATTGACCAGTATATCGATCTGCTCTCCCTGCAACGTGTTCTTCAGATTCGTTCTCTGTGCAGGATGGGTTACATCCAGAGGCACCGTCTCCAGCTTTTCACGGTGTTGCTGCTTCAACCTCAGCAGATCTTCCGCTGACTCCGGTGCCCGACAACAGGCATAGACTTTGTCGCCTTTTTCCAAAAACTGCCTGCAATACTCAAGACCCAGACCCCGGTTTGCTCCGGTCACCACCACCGTTTTAGTCATCACTTAACTCCTCATAAAGACTGTCCAGACGAGCCAGATACTCAGACCTTTCTGAACGCTCAAGAAAACTGGCATTGAAGCTGTTTCGAATCAATTGATAAACAGACTGATCGTCCAACCCTAACGCTTGCTGCGTAGCACGGAAATTGTCATTGATATAACCACCAAAATAGGAGGGATCATCAGAATTGACAGTGACACAGAGTCCTTTGTCCAGCATCTGCTTAAGATTATGGTCTGACAGTCTGTCAAATACACACAACTTGACGTTCGAAAGGGGACACACTGTCAAAGGAATTTTGTTCTCAACCAGATATTGAACCAGACTTTCGTCATCCAGGCATCGAACACCATGATCAACCCGCAATACTTTCAGTGCCTTCAAAGCCCCCCAAATGTACTCTGCCGGACCTTCTTCTCCTGCATGAGCAACGGTCTTCAACCCAGCCTGTCTGGCTTTGTCAAAGACCTCGGCAAACATCTCCGGAGGGTTCCCCAACTCAGTAGAGTCGAGACCGACAGCAATCATTCTCTGATGCCAGGGTTTCGACATTTCAAACGTGTTCAGCGCTGCCCCGGCACCCAAGTGTCGGAGAAAACACATAATGATGTGACTGCTGATACCCAGCTGTTTCCTGCCATCCTGAAGTGCGGCATCAATGCCTTCAAACACAGTGCCAAATGCAATACCTCTATCGGTGTGGGTCTGTGGGTCAAAGAAAATCTCGGTATGGATCACATTGTCCTTTTGACAGCGCTCAAGATACGCCCAGGTCAAATCATAGAAATCCTGCCCGGTCTGAAGAACCCGGGCGCCAGCATAGTAAATATCCAGAAAGGATTGCAGATTGGAAAACTGGTAGGCATCCCGGACGTCGTCGATACTTTGGTAGGGAAGGCTGATTTTATTTCTTTCAGCCAGAGAAAACATCAGTTCGGGTTCCAGAGTACCTTCAATATGCAGATGAAGCTCTGCTTTGGGTAACGTGTCAATCATGGAAGAGTCTGCCTTTTCATCTGCCATTGAGGAAAGTCGGGAGTTCATTCTTGAATGAATACTGCATTTCCACGCTAAAAAGAGCTATTCTTTCAGAAGATACTCACAATACTGCTCTGCCTGCAAATCAGGCAGCGATATCAGCAAGAATGCTTTCGCTTTCAGGCGTCCTTTCTTGCTAAAAACCACGGAATGGTACTATGTCGAAAATTGATGGCTCAGGACAACCGCTCCCCCAGACACAATTTGACCCCAAAAAACCCCTTGTCGATGAAGGCAATGCGTCTGCTGATCCCGCCCAAGCGAAGAAATATCTCTCATCAGAGAAGCCAGAGTCAGGACCAGGAAACAAGTCGATTCTCTCCAGAGGTATCAAAACAACGCCCTCGGAAGGCAAATTGGCGCCTGCAGAACTGGGCATGATGTTGGAGTTTTTTAAAGAGGGTGATTTAGTCGGTGCTCAGATGTCCATGGATCGCTTCATCAAGGACCTGAATCAACTGAATAAACTGATCTCAACCTTACCAAAAAATCAGTCAGATGGAGCCATGAAACTGTTAGCCGGCTTCGCTGGCCAGCTCACTGCTGAAGATATCGTCAGTAAACTGGTGGTTTCAGACGTTTCATTGACAGAGCAATTTGAACAAATCAGTGAGTATATGACTCAGCTGGGCACTTCAGAGAACCCGGTCAGAATCATTGCCAAAGTCAGGGCCCATGACTACCTCGATAACAGCAGGCTTGGGCAGGACCTTCTCCCGGAAATGGTTGAGCGTACGGAAAAAGAATGCCTCTCTTCTTTAAGTCAGATGATCAACAAACTGGGGGTGAAGTTAC
Organism: Endozoicomonas sp. ALD068; assembly: GCF_049310145.1. NCBI lineage: Bacteria > Pseudomonadati > Pseudomonadota > Gammaproteobacteria > Oceanospirillales > Endozoicomonadaceae > Endozoicomonas > Endozoicomonas sp. ALD068. The sequence continues at coordinate 108,315 of NZ_JBLYNU010000004.1, read as the reverse complement.
AGGAAGGGGAGCTGACGCCTGATCAGCAGAAGGCCCTGGAGCAGCAACTTCGTCAGATTCGCATCGAAATGTCCGCTTTATAACCGGGCTTAGAAAGAAGAAAAGCCGTCAAACACTGTCTGACGGCTTTTCTTGATCTGAAATCTCTTTAATTCAGACCAGTACCAGCATCACAGTCACCACACTCAAAACCAGAGTGGCTCCATAAAGCAGTGCTTTCAACCCTGCCCCCGGATGAAAACCCAAATCATGCAGTCCGTGGTAAATCCGGTGGATACAGGCCCAGTAGGAAGGCACCAGGGCGACCAGAAGAACCAACTGTCCAATCAGGTTATTCAGGAAGAAACCTGACATTCTTTCATAAGAAAGCGCTTCTGCAGGAATCACGCCCAGAGATACCGCCAGGATCACCAGGATCACAGCCGGGAAGAAGAAGGCGATTGTCGTGCCACCAGCGCCAAACAGGCTCCAGAGCAACGGCTCAATATGTCTTTTCTGACTCATGACTCTCTCCCTCAAAACCGCACTAGAGCTGCAAAAATAATGACAGAAACAGCTGCCAGACCTGCATACATCAGTTTATTGACCACATTATCAGCCACTATCTTGCGAATCTGCTGAGGTAATACCCGTGGTGTCATATCAAAAAAGGTGACTGCATGAAACAGAGTCATCCCCAGTGTCACAACAGTGAACAAAATCATCAGAGGATTAGCCTGAAAAGACAGCCAGGCCTCCCAGGCATCTTTTCCCCGGGTTAGCTGAAGAATACCGAAGAACAGGTTGATACTGTATAGCGCATCAAACAGAGAGGTTGCTTCCCTGACCATATAGGTGCGGTAAAAAGGATGATCCTTATACCAGGTGCGCTTCATGGGGCGCACATAAGGACGACGACTCATCACTTGCCTCCTTTACGCGGCATCAGGAAAGACAAAGCCCAGTCCTGGGCACCCTGCAACTTGTTCTGGTTGATAGCAGCAGCCGGATCGACATTCTTCGGGCAGACCTCTGAGCAATAGCCCACGAAGGTACAGGACCAAACACCATTCTTGCCCTGAATGACTTCGGTACGCTCATCATAACCATCATCCCGCGTATCCAGATTATAACGGTGTCCCAGTGCAATAACGGCTGGGCCCGTAAACAGCGGATTAATTCCCATTTGCGGGCAGGCTGAATAGCAAAGCATGCAGTTAATGCAGCTGGAGAACTGCTTGTAAAGGCTCAACTCTTTGGGTGTCTGTCTGTTCACACCTTCTGCAACCGGTTTTTCCATTGCGTTGATGATGTAGGGCTTAACGGACTCCAGTTTTTTGATAAAGTCTTCTGCATCCACCACCAGATCCCGCTCAATCGGGAAGTTAGCCAGAGGTTCTACCTTGATAGTGCCCTTGTAATCCCTCAGGAAGGTCTCACAACCCAGCTTTGGTGTTCCATTAATGACCATACCGCAGCTACCGCAGACAGCCATACGGCAAGACCAGCGATAGGCCAGGGAAGAGTCCAGTTCGTCCTTGATGTATTCAAGGGCATCCAACATGGACCACTCATCAAGGAAAGGCACCTCAAACTTGCCATAAACGGGCTTCTCATCGCTTTCCGGGTTGTACCTCAGAATCTCGATGTTGATTGTCTTGTGACTCATTTTCAGCTCTCCCGTCACTTTGTATCAGAAGCCGCAGCACTCTTTTCAGCCACAGTGCCCTTCTCAGCCGCTGCACCGTAAACACGCTCTTCTGGCTGATAACGAGTAATATTGACGTTCTGGTAGTCCAAACGGGGAGCTGAGTCACCGTTATAGTAGGCCAGAGTGTGTTTCAGGAACTTCTCGTCGTCACGGTGTTCGAAGCCATCAATCCGCTGGTGAGCACCACGAGACTCCTTGCGATTCAGGGCGCCTACAGCCATGGTTTCAGCGACAGCGAGAGAGCTTTGCAACTCAAAAGCCTGCAAGAGCTCAGTGTTGAAAGCCTTGCTGCGGTCTTCAACCCGAACTTTACGAAAGCGCTCACGAAGCTCTGCAATCTTGTCGACCCCTTCCTGCATCTCTTCGCCGATTCGATAGATACCAAAACAACGCTCCATAGTTTTCGCCATCTCATGACGAATGTGAGAAGCTTTTTCAGTACCCTTTGCGTTGCGCAGGCTTTCGATGCTGGCCAGGTGCATCTTCGCCTGATCCATTAGCTTTTTCTCATTGGACATTACAGCCTGTTGAGCAAACCCAGCTGCTTTATCACCCGCCAGGGCACCGAATACCACCGTTTCTGCCAGCGAATTTGAGCCCAGACGGTTGGCACCATGCATACCTACGCTGGCACATTCACCCGCAGCGAAGAGGCCGGGAATATCGGCGGCACAGTTGATATCAGTCCGGATCCCCCCCATGGTGTAATGAACCGCAGGACGAACCGGGACAGGCTGATGAACAGGATCAACACCTACATAGTTTTTAGCCAGTGAGCAGATCAGCGGCAGGCGCTCCATCAGTGTTTTTTCACCCAGGTGACGAAGATCCAGCAGTACGGCATCACCCAGAGGGGTTTCAATGGTATTGCCCTTGCGCTGCTCATTCCAGAAAGCCTGAGAGAGCTTGTCACGTGGGCCCAGTTCCATGTACTTGTTCTTTGGCTGACCCACCGGTGTCTCCGGACCCAGGCCGTAATCCTGCAAATAGCGATAGCCATGCTTATTGAGGAGAATACCGCCTTCACCACGACATCCTTCCGTCATCAGAATTCCTGAACCGGGCAGACCGGTTGGGTGATATTGAACAAACTCCATATCTCTCAGGGGCGCACCCGCTCTCATAGCCATGCCATGACCATCACCGGTCACAATGGCACCATTAGTGTTGAAGCGGAATACACGACCAGAACCACCGGTTGCCATAATCACGGCTTTAGCCAGAAAAACCTTCGGCTCACCGGTTTTAACTTCAATAGCCACCACACCCTGAATACGGCCCTCTTCAACAATCAGGTCAGTAGCAAAGTACTCGTCAAAACGTTCAATAGCAGGATATTTGACAGATGTCTGGTAAAGCGTGTGCAACATGTGGAAGCCGGATTTGTCAGCAGCAAACCAGGTTCTCTCAATCTTCATACCGCCAAATGGACGTACATTAACATTACCATCCGGTTTCCGGCTCCATGGACATCCCCAGTGTTCCAGCCGAATCATTTCTTCAGTAGCATTCTGAACAAAGTAATCGACAGCATCCTGATCACAGAGCCAGTCACCACCCGAAACGGTATCCTTGAAGTGATTCTCGAAAGAGTCATGATCCTGAATAACGCCAGCCGACCCCCCTTCTGCTGCCACAGTGTGACTGCGCATCGGGTAGACTTTTGAAAGCAGTGCGATATTCAGGTTTGGGTCTTTTTCTGCAACCGCTATAGCTGCACGAAGGCCAGTAGCGCCAGCACCTACAATTGCAACATCGGTCTTAATGACCTGCATTTTATGCCAACCTCTTCTGAAGGTCCGGCCTTTCAGTCAGGCAGCAGCCTTCATCAAAACCGGACAGGGGTGAGTGAAATCGTCAGAAAGGAAACCTTTTGGGTAATCTCTGGCTACTGCCTGATGGATGGTTGGATTTTCAATGCTCACATTGAAAGCCAGTATAGCTCTATTCAATGCTCTTTATGGCTGATGCAATGACAGTGGCCAACCAAACCCATTAATAAGTTAATAAGTTGAATATACTCACTAAGAACATCTTAAACAATCAGTTCAAATCTCATAGTTATGAGTATTTAACACATACTGACTCTCACAGGGGGAGTACAATGTCCGAACCATTATTATTCACACCAAAAATACGGGTAAGCCAGTATCTGAATATGACTCAGGGACTGAGAAAAAACGATCAGGGAAGGTTATCGCGTTATATATGAATCACAATCATTTTGGCTCATCGAACATGGAGTGATCGTTGGTAATACTGGTTACAGCTTCAGAGTTAATTCTTTCAAAGCGTTTTTGTAGCGCCTTGATTTGCAGATCCACACTGGCATCAACAACCCCGATGTCACTCTCCATGATACAGTCACCGGTAGACAGACGCTCATCCGAAACAAGATCTATAAAGCCTACACCTTTGTATTCCCCCAGTATTTCATTGAGTCTTGCTTTAACCATCTTGAATTGACTGGGAGGGATACGTATGGTGACTTGCTTCTCATTTCTGACATGCTGTAGGGCATTTTTTACCAGACTTACGGCAAGTTCTTCCTGATCATATTCACCAATTATTTTTTTAATCCCCGACATCAGAATATCAGCCAGGGCTTTCTCCACCTCTGAGAGATAGTTTATGGTTCGACTGACAACCTTAAGCATCTGCTCAGCCTGATCCACCTTACCTTCTGCTAAACCTTCTTCAAAACCTCTCTGCTTTTCTTTCTCATAGGCCTGACGAGACTGCTCCAGTATTTCTCTGGCATGCTCCCGAGCTTTGCTGACGATTTCTTCAGACTCAAGATAGTCTGCATAATCTTGTGATTTCAGGACTTTCGCTGACGGGTCAATCGTCAACTGTCCGGAAGTCAGACGAACAGGTGACGCCATTCTCTATTCACCTCTTTATGAACTTTAACGACCAGTGTCTTGCACTGATTGATATCCAGGTCCGATTTCTCTGAACTCCGGTCTGAACTCCAGATAGTATCGCGAAATGAAACAGGCAGTTTTAATTCCAGCCTTTTGATAAAGGCAGGAGAACTCTCTGAGAAAGCCCTTCCAAGCACCTGAAAACCGGATTGCGTAAGATATCGTTTAAAACTATCGAGATGATCCCAGTCAATCAAAAAACTTGGCCCCAGATCAGTTCCGATGCGACTGAAAAACTGCGCCTTTTTAACCGCGAAACGAAACCCATCCTCACCCAACGTTTTCTTTAGCAACAGCCTTTCCCGCTTACGAAGGGTATTTCGAATAACACTTTCGTTGAGAATAATACCCAAATAAAAAGCCAGTTTTGTAATGGCTTCTTCGTCAGCCAGCGCTACTCTTTTGTGCTTTTCATCAAAGTCGTAATCAAAGTCGTTGCTAAGATCAAACTCTTTTAATAAAAAATGAGACAGATGAAAATCTGCATTACCGGCCTTTCTGAGCTGTTTGACCAATGGTGATAACTTGATGGTTTGCAACCAGCTGTGATGGATAAAGCGCACCAGGTACAGGTTAAATTCAGCAATGGACTGAAACAGTTCTAATTCAGGGTCCATCTGAAGGTTTGGTTGCTCTGTGTTCATTCAGTCTTCCTGACTTTCTTCTTGCCTTTCTTCATAAACATCATCCAATACAGTGCTCCACAACCAGCAAGGGTCATGATCAAAAGAAACAGGAGCCCATAGATAACCCCTCTCAAAGCCCCTGCAGAAGAAGGATTGACCTTAACGAAAAATACCGATTCCATTTTGGGTGCAGCACTGCTCCCCTGATTAATACGGGTAGCAGGAAACAGAGAAACCGTGATTTTATCCAGGGACAGTCCTTCAATACTGTTAGACACCAGTGTTTTGACCTTTGGAATGAAACCCGCCAGCTCCAGCTCTGGTGTGTACTTGATAAACACAGAGGCCGATGAAGGGTAATTGACGTCACTCAGAGAATCCTGCTCCTGAGGCAACACCACATGAACACGAGCGGTGATGACACCATCAATCATGGATAATGTTGATGAAAGCTCCTGTGACATGGAATAGGTATAACGAGCTCTCTCTTCAGTGGGTGAGGAGATCAGACCATCTTTCGGAAAAATATCACCAATGGAAGAGTACTTCTCCTTGGGATATCCATAACCACGCAACAACTTGATCGAACGTGAAACTTCGTCAGATGGCACCATCAGGGTCACCATCTTTTCTTTATTAATGAGCTTCTCTGCAGGTATGCCCCCATCCAGCAGGATAGCCAGCATATCATTGCCTTCCTTTTCAGAAAGACCAGAGTAGAGCTCAACCTTACACCCGGCCAGCAGAAAGCTGAGACAGATGACTCCCAGGTATTTCAGAGTACGGTGCACAGTTCCCTTGATCATGAACGGGTGACTCCGGCTGTATTTCTGGATCCAAAATAACCAGACAGCTGTGCACCTGCTTCAGGACTCCGTCAGGAATTACTGATTGCGCAGCAGAGTATCAAACGTCTGGGTACTCTTACTGACAATCTTCCCTATGTAGTCCTCGGTGACCATCAGGTTGGTCATGGCCATCTGGGTTTTAAACATGTCCTGCATGGTCATGGTTTCACCAGGCTGCAGGTTGGAGACGACATTCTCTTTACCTGCTTCAACATGCTCTCTTAACCCCTGCATACCTCTGAGAATCTTATCTCCCAGAGTCAGGGCTCCCCCTTCTGGCTGACCAACAGCTGATGCAGCTTGTATTGCCTGCTGTCCATCGGCATCACCTGACAGCAAGTTGCCAAATTTATCTGCCGCACCTGCATCCACTTTCTCCGGAACGGCAAAGGTTTCGGCAGATTCAAGTGCTTTCTCTGTCAGGCCTTTTGAGTTGATAATATTTTCGGCCATATAACAGACCTCTTGAGTTGGTCACAGTTTTCAGCAGGTCAAGCCTGCCACCCTACGGAGCCTTAAGCAGCAAGCTGCTCAGATTGTCTTATTATTGTTTCGATAGCACTTTCGACGGTTGGACGGGAGAACTGTTCATTATTGAGATAAATCAACCAGACCAGTTCCTCTTCTCCTTTCAGTCCTGCCTGCAATGGCAGCACAAGTGACTGGGTGTAATGACACTTTTTTAGCGCGTAAACCAGACTTTTGGAGGCATCGAATCGGGACAATCCCTGAACCATGTAGACCAGAACACCCTCTTCCTGTGTCTCCAGATACAGGGTCCTTTCTGATTCAAATTCCATGCTGATCACTCCGGATACGCCGAAACTGAGTCCCTCAACACCCATTCCCCGGCCGATATCCGAAACCACCTCATCGCGCCAATCCATAGCTTGCTTCCCTCGTGCTAAACAGCTTTCACAGGCACGCCCTGCCCTTTTTCAGCTGTAGAGTCTTCAATGGTGGCTACTGAGATTTTTGTTCCTTCCCAGCAGCAAAAAAAGGCGTTTCAACTTTCTTACTTGATGGCAAATCCAGAGAGGCGGTTACTTCACCCAGAAAACTATCATCCAGCTTGGCATCCAGATCAGCCTCTTCAATGGCCTCTGACTCTTCCTCTTCAATTTTGCTATCCAGACTGTCTGTTGCCGCAGACAGCATATTCAGTTTGGTCTCATCATTGGTAAATACTTCTTCGGGAATGGACCTCACGATATCGACGATGGAAGTCAACGCAAAAATATGAGCTTCCAGTTTTTCCAGATTCATTTTTAACGGCAATTTTTCAAAATCAGACTCTGTCACCCACTGTTGATCGACAAGATCGAGCATCTCTTCCATCAGCACCAATCGAACGACTTTTTCTTCAGGGAATGTTCTTTCCAGCCTCTCTTCAGCTTCGCAACAGGCATCATGAACACCCGACTGAATCTTCAGCCCTTTCATATCATCAATAATGACTTTCAATCTGACCGGTGAAGTGGAGTGAGTGGTGCAGTTCAAATCCGTCGCAAGGAGATCAAGTTGTCCCTGAATAGCTCCTTCCAGATTCTCTGCTCCGTAGGTTTCTACCAGATAGCGATAAGTTGTCTTGAGTGAACCGTCATCACGCACATGATCCATCTTCGCTGAATCAATGAGGTTGGCATAGCTTTCACGGACCGTACGAACATCAACATCAAAGCCCATCTCTTCGATCATCTCGGCTGCTGACTCAGAGATATTGAGGCCAGCCTGGATCAGTGTCGGGTTCTTTTCCCTGATGCTTTGCTGAGCCGTACGAATTTGATTGGCTTTTTCCTGGTCTCCCTGCTCTTCAAAATATTCTGCGGCAAAATCCAGTGCCGCAAATTGCTCAAGCACGTCGTCCGAAAATTCCTGGGCCTGCTTGAGAACCTGATTGGGGTTGAGATTGGTTTGATTACTGAAATTGTTAACCAGATCCTTGAATGCCTGGGTTTCCTGAATAGCCTGTATTTTCTTGATGCGCTCAAGCAGCTTGTCGGAGAGTTCTGAACCACTGGAAAGTTTTCTGTCTTTGAGTTTGGTTTGCTTGAAGCGGTCAGCGACCATGGAAAGCTCTTCTGCACTGTCAAGCAGCGCAGAAGTGGCATCAGACCGAACCTGAACCGTTTGTCCGGCAACCTTGCCTTTGGCTCCCTGGTTGCCTGCAACGTTCTGGTTACTCTCCAGAAACGATGGCGCTGATGCACCACCGGCCCTGTCGAGTGGAATAGTCATGTCATGCCTCCTGCATGCAGTAGACGGCAATCCTCAGAGATTGAACGTCTCTGTTTAGCCTCGTGTAGTGGTTTTCAGTGTTTCGAACCAGGTTCGTATAATTTCGTCCATCTTACTTTGAACAGTCTTCACCATGTCCTGTTGCAACTGCATCCACTCAGATGCACTCTGAGCCGAGTTTTCGTGGGTTTTCTGGTAGGCTTCATGCTCTTTCTGTAATGCCTGGTGTTTTGAAGCGTGATAGTTAACGCCCGCAGAAACAATGTCACCCCCACCCGTCGCTATCTGAGCCTGCTGGGTAGCCAACTGCATCCTGATCTGCTTCTCAGCGGCGGAACCACCACCCCGTGCACCATTAATTGCAATCATACCTGCACCTATTTTCATGGTACCGCTGATCGTGCCTGCTATCAGAGTGTAGAGGGCCGCTGATCTCATTTCTTCGGCCTGGTGCAAAACTTCCTGCTTGGCTGCATCATACTCAGCGGCCCTGGTTTCTCTGGCGGTTCTTCGACCCTGAACCCCCATCTCGTGAAGGAGTTCAAACACAGTAAAAATGTCCACCAGCTGTTGCAGCACTCTGTCACCGATCGGGCTGCCTGTTGATAGTACGTTGGCGACCTTTGCCATCTCTTGCAAATGAGCAAGCTGATTAGAATCTATTGATCGGGCAAGCTTACCTTGAGTTTTCAACGATTGAGGATCGGCCGTGGCCAGCAACACATCGGCTTCTGCATCACTAAACCCCATCTGTTTCAGTAGTTCTTTCTGTTGTTCAGTACCAAATGTCTGGCCGTTCAACAGAGCCGTCAAACGTTCTGCCTGAGCATTGCTGAATCCCTGAGAGGCAAGGGCCGATTTATTTTTCCCGGACCCGGCCTGATGAGTTGACATCAGTGAATTGCCTTCATCATCCGGATCAGCCAGTGACAGCAAGGCATCCACCTGACTTTCACTGAAACCCATGGCCTTCAGAGCATCTTTTTTACCCTGTAAGGCTGATTCACCGCCATGCAGGGACGCCAGAGAGTTGCCTGCATCATCCGGATCAGCCAGTGACATCAGGGCATCGAGCTGGCTCTGACTGAAGCCCATTCCGGCAAGAACACTTCTCTTACCCTCAGCAGTTCCGAGATTATGGCCATGAAGGTTACTTATAAGACCGGCGCTGCCTTTCAAAAGATCAGCGTTTTTTTTCAGTTGCTGTTGCTGTTCCGGGCTGAGGTTACCAGTGCGCAACCCTTCCGCCAGCTTCTGAGTATTTTCAAGAGATGACTGAGTTTGCTTGCTGATATCGTTGACGTCAGAACTGGCTGTTTCAAGATGGGTGGGCTTGACATCACCGGGTTTATCAAGCTCTGGTGCTCTCTTCTGTTGACCTTTCAAAACTTCGGTACTTTTGCTTTCACGGGAATATCGAAGGTTTTCGCCGTCAAGATCTCCCCGTCCGACTTCATCCAGCGGCGCTGTGCCACCTGACCCTGATGTCTGGGAACTATAGTCCACTGGCGTATTCTGTGACGCGCCTGTCTGTCCTACCTGTGACATAATCTACCTCCTTGAGACTCAGGCACGCAGGTTGCGCGCAAGTGTTGTCTTGGTTTCATGATTCGCTTTAATGATGCTGGCGGCTGTGGAGTAGCCATTCTGGAGTTCCTGGATAGCCTTCTCCAAACCTTCCATAGCATCATCTATGGCCTTCTGGATCCTGACCATTTCGGCTTTTTCTTCAAGCGCTTCTGCCCTGAATATGTCTGCCTGATATTTGTAAACAGTGGTTCCGATATCAGCACCACCCGAAGCAATCTGACCGGCGCCCCCTATCAACTGGGCTGTCTGTCCTAACTTGGTCACGATCGCGATTTTTTTTGCAACAGCAGCGGATGTGGTTGCAGCCGTGTTAGCGCCTGTCGCCGTCACCGTTGCAGCGGTTGAAGACCCTGCTGCGGTACTTGATGAAGCTGTACTGGCAGCGGCTCCACCGGCACCGGCAAAGCCACCTGCGACAGCTGCGCCTGCGGAAAGTGCGATCATAATGACAGCCCAAAAGACCGTCGCACCAATTTTGGTATCTTGCTCAGCGTCTTCGTCACTGGCAAGGCCGTCAAAAATTTTCATCATAAAGTTGTTGGTTTCTGATGAAACCGTCATGGTGATCATAAGACCTGTCGCTGCAACCATCAGACTCGCGGCAACAATACTCAAAGCACCACCGGTAAGAACTCCCGCAACAGCCAAAGCGACGGTGGCAATCGCCATGAATGCCAGCGCGATATAATTGAAAATCTTCCCTACCCTTTGGGATTTTTTCGATTCTTCGACTTTTGCAATGGATTCACGAATTTTGCTGATGATATTGCTACTGCGTTGCTCTGCAGCGACCTGACCTATCTTGATACTTTCCTGGTCAAAGCGGAGTCGCTCGTTCTGCAACTTTGACTGGATCTGAACCAGCATCGTGGTAGCGGAGTCTATATCAAGGGGCCTTTCAGCGTTGAGAGCTGCTTTGGTAAATGTATCGAGATCCTTCTTCAGCTCAGCTTTCAAATCATCCGGAATTTCTTTGATGGCAGAGAAACGAACCATGACATCTTCGAAAGTATTAAACAGTGTATTCAGCTTGGGATCGCCACCCCGGGCCTCCATATCTTTCAATCTGGCAGTGGCAGAGTGCATGGGAGCAAGAGCGTTTTCAGAATCTTTGGGATCAGCCACAGCCAGCATCCCATTGATTTGGGATTTGCTGAACCCCATACTTTCAAGTTCATTGCTCTTACTCTGAAGATGGTTTGTCTGCTTTCTGATGGGAAGGTTACTGTGTTCCTGAACCACCTCACCTGGCGACCTCGGGCCTTTTGCCGACTTGTCTGTTGCCTGCCCTTCCTGATGCTTCAACACTTCTGCGGTAGCCTTTTCAGACTCAGCATTTGCTGAAGGCGCATCCAGGACTGGAGCATTGATCTGTGCTTTAGGGGCTTCTCCACCTTCCGTTCTTGAGTAACTGTTCTGGTTACTAAAACCTCGCTGAACCGGATTTTCCTCATTATCAACAGCATTATAAGAAGCCTGATGAATATTTCCGGTTTGCTCTGTAGGGGCAGGCCCCTGACCGATTGAAGACATCCTTTCACCTCTTCCCTTAACTGCTCAGGTTTTCCAGCATGCTTTCGGCTCTCTGTTTTTCTTCCTCAAAAGCAGCCGCATTTCCAGCCCATTCAATGGCTGTTTCGTATGACATTTTTGCTTTTTCGTTGTCACCCATTGCCAGATGACAGTCTCCGATGTAGAGCATGGGCTTGGGGTCGTCGGCATCCAGTACAGTGGCAAAAGTGAAGATTTCAATAGCATTTTCATACTGCTTCATCATTTGCTGGCAGGCACCGAGACCCATAAAGTATTTTCGATTGAAGTGATCATAGAAACAGAGAAACTGAAAGACCTTTTGCGCCTCGTCGTACTTGCCCCCCTGATAAAGGTTATAAGCGACGCTGTATATGGCTTCCATGGCATCATCGCTCATATTTTTGAGGTCTTTGAAGGTTCCGCCCTTACCAAAGAACTCGAGAAGCATATCATCAAGTTCTTCACCTTCATTCATCTTGGCTTCTTCATTCACAGCGGGATCCTCCATGATTCACCGTAGGTTCTGAATAATCGTACTGAGTGACTGATAGTATTTGTTGACAAAGTTAGAAAGCATTTCAAAGCTTTGGTTATATTTATTTATAGTCTGCTGTAGCTTGGTTGTTTCCAGCTGGGATTGACTGGTCAAAGCTTCAATTTTGGTCTTCAAACCTTCGATATTAACTTCCCAGTCAGCTGAATTGTGATTAGTACCACTCTGGTACTTCGCGCCAAGGCTGTCCCAAAAGTCCTTGTACTCCTGACTAAAGGTTGTTGTGCCCGATGTACCGGCGTCAGCTTTTTTAGCTTTGGCTTTGGCTAACCAGTCGTTTGCTACTTCCAACTGGGCGTTCTTGTCCTGAATCGATTGAATCTGATCTCTGAGTTGAACCTCTATGATTTCCGCCCTGGCCGTTAGAACTGACATCACCAAGGCATCCAGACTGGGCTTGGAAAAATCGACAGGCTCTCCATTCAAATAGGCATTTACAGAAGCTGCACCCGGGCCAATATAATTATCTCCCTGCCAATTGCTCGGATTACTGACCTGATTCAGAAGCGAGACGGGTGTCTGGACATAGACCAGCTGCCTCGCAGCATCCGTGAGTTTGCCTGAGTACTGAAGAGAGTTGAGTGTTGACTTATCAACGGTATAAAAGTGAGTGGGTGTCAGGGAATTCCCCTGATCATCAGGGTCGGCCAGTGATAATAAAGCATCAATCTGTGCATCACTGAAACCCGCAGCTCTGAGTGAGTCTCTTTTGGCATCAGTAAGATGAACAGACCCCCGCGTGCCAGTGAGTGTTACTCCCCCCTTATTATCCACTGCCGGTGTGGAATCAGTCATAAATTGGCTCCCTGCCGCCCTGAGCAAATCACATTAGTATTAATTTAGTACATGACTTCAATGTGAAAATTTCATCAACAACATAAATTAAGAACTATTTGAAATGATTTTTATCTCTCATTTTGTCGATCACATTACTAAACCTGTCTCCGGTATGTCTTTCAAGCTCATCCAGGAACTCTGCTCCCGTGATCCTTTTTCCTCTGGGTTTTTCGAGCACCTCCTTCGCGGCGTTCAGAAAGTCATTTCTGTCACTGACACCAAGACGATCGGCCCTGTTCAAAGTGTCCAGTTCAAAAGAAAGCACTCGAAGGTGGACTTGATTTTGTGAAATAGTCGGATCAAAGGCCTCTGAAGCGCCTGTTCCAGAGGCAGAGGACTGTAGAGGTGTTGTCGGTTTTCCAGACTTAAGAGCTACAGGAGGAGGTGGAGGAGGTAGAGGAGGTTCTGGCACCGCATCAGAGACCCCTGCAGAAGCCCCAAATGCAGCCAGGCTCTGCTGTTTTAACAAACGCTCGGCTTTTTCTGCTTCGAGCAACTTCAGGACATGAGTCAATATTTCTCTGGCTTGTTCTGTGCCGGGACTGGCCAGCGCTCCCTGGGTCATGGCCATCAGCTGACCCAGGGAAGCATCGCTCATTCTGGGCAGCATCTCTTTCATTTTCGACAGAAAATCAGCCAGAGCCTGCTCTCTCTCAGTGGCTGATGTGGCATTCATCATAGCTTCTGCCGCACTCAAAATAGCGTTTGTGACCGATTTGAATTCATTATCGCGGGGATCAAAATTCTTATCTCTACTCAATACATCGGCAATAGCCTCTGAAATCACTTCTGAGAGAGGCAAGCCTGCTTGCATCCCTGAAGAAACTTGCTCTAAAAGCGCCTCGGGGTCTCCATTAATCCCGCTCTGCTGAGCAAACTTCCTTAGCCTTTTTTTGGCTTCGTCTTCATCCAGAGAACCATCTTCCCTGACAGGAATCGGGCCATCGCCCTGAGTGAGGGCTTCCAGAATGGGTTTGCGAACAGCCATGAACTTGCCATCATCGACATTGTTTTCAACCGGCTTGGATTTAGACTCATCAGGTTTTGGCTCAGGCTTATCAGGCTTCGGTTCAGGCGGGTTAACCGGAACATCACCCGGAGCAGCCATGATCTCGGTGAGGCCCATACTCAACATCATTATTCCACAAGCGTATATACAAAGTCCTGCTGGGGGAAAAGCAATGCTTGCGAGTGCACCTATGCCCACCAGAACACCACCCACTGCAGTGACCGTTGACTCTTTTTTGTGTTTATCGAAAAAACCAAGCTTGGGCTGAAGCTGATTCTTGAATGCTTCTTTTCTGCTTTGCACATCAGGATCATCGGATGAGCTGACAGACACGTGGGGTTGCGCAGAAGGTGAAGTCGCTGTTGGTGAAATGGATTCATCATTCGCGTCAGGGGCTGGACTGTCCCCATGCTCACCCGGAGATGTTTGCCCGGGTTCTTCGTGAAGCTGAGCACTTTCATCACTGTGCGGATCAGATGCTGTAGATGATTCATAAAGTCCGGAAAGTTCGGGAGGGCTGGTTCTGGAAGACTTTCTGGAGGCTTGCAGCGAATTCAATATTTGAGAAGCTTCATCATCTTCCATGGAATCTTTCAGCGTTGAATCCGTCAGCGCTGGCAAATCTTTACGGGCACTGGCAGTACGTGAGTGTATACTCTCTGGCGCTGGGCTCGAAACTTCAGAACCACGCCCCCCAATGAGACTCCTTCCCGGCGTTCCGGTTACATTTCTGGGACCCAACCGGCCCGATTCATCAGTCTTATGCTCTGGTGGCACCAAATCAACAGGTGATGTAGTTTGAGTTTCGACTCCCGTCGTTCTCCCTTCCATAAACCTTCTTCCAAAAGTTCGTCATGTACTTCAATAAAGCTTAGATGAACTATCGCTTTGGCAGGAAAATTTAATACTCAAAGAGAATAAATAAGGCTTCAGGTGAGAGAGCAGGACGACTTACACAGCTTTTTGTTTAGCTGGTGTTTCATAAAATTCCAACACCGCTGACATGACATCCTTAGGACTGAGCATTCCGACCAGAGCACCGTCGTCAACAACGGGGACCCTGAAAGCGTGGGCTTTCATAAAGTGTTCGTACGCAGTAATGATATTGTCGAAGGGTGATACGGTGAGGACTTCCCGGGTCATACTTTCTCCCACAAGACTCCCTTCCTGGGAAAAATACCCTCCCATCAATGTTCCCTGGAGACAGTCGGTTTCTGAGAGGATACCGACCACGCCCCCACTCTCATCGACAACCGGTACGGCCGTAATATCGTTGTGGAGCAGTATTCGTATGGCCTCAACCACTTCCATAGTTGGTGGAATAGTGATCACCTGAGGTGTCATGCAGTCTTTAACTTTGATTGATCTCATAAAACCTCTCCGGTTATTCTGAGCAGTCAGGAGCAATATGACCCTTACAGTATTCTACTCTTTTTCGAACAATGTCCAGTTGCCAAAGGAACATACTTCATAAAGTCTTGTCCAGAACGGAGACAACTCCCTTCGGGAACTCTATAATGACCAGCTTTCCATCCATTTACCTCTGTAATCGAAATAAGGCAAAGGTATACACATGAGCTATGCAAATATCCCGGCAGGTAAGAGTCTGCCTGAAGATATCTATGTTGCCATCGAAATTCCGGCCAATGCGTCACCCATCAAGTATGAAATTGATAAGGATGTCGATGCTCTGATGGTAGACCGTTTCATGGCTACCCCCATGTTCTACCCTGCCAACTATGGTTACATTCCCCAGACTCTGGCGGACGATGGTGATCCTCTGGACGTTCTGGTAGTGACGCCTTACCCTGTTGTTCCGGGTTCAGTCATCCGCTGCCGTGCGGTCGGCATGCTGAACATGTCAGACGAAAGTGGTCAGGACGAAAAACTGATTGCAGTCCCCCATGAGAAGCTGTCTGCATTATACAACGATGTACAGGAATACTCTGATCTGCCAGAACTACTGCTGAAGCAAATCGAGCATTTCTTCGAGAACTACAAAGATCTGGAACCCGGAAAGTGGGTCAAGATCGAAGGCTGGGAAGGCAAAGAAGCTGCCTTTGAGGTCATCAAAAAGTCTGCAGCAAACTACAAAGGCTGAAGGAATTAACGCAGTAAACTATTTTCATAAGTGGTTTATTAATCCTTTGATGGTGCTGGAGATGTTATCTCCAGCACCATTAGCGGACTCGGGAGCTTGCATCCCGGCCATTTCACTTCACAATTAAAGAACCAGAAACAGGAACAGTTGGTTTTACATGGTTCAGCTATTCATAAGCAATCAAAAATCTTACCTCAGCACCTTTTTCATTATTCTTTTTACCTGGGCTTTTTCCAGTGGTGCTTCTGCTGATTTAAGCGCACTACTGGGCTCCGGGACGCAGCAATTTTTGCCAGTTGAAGAGGCGTTTCAGCTGGAAGCAGAGATCGAAAACAACACACTGCTCCTGCACTTTCTGATAACACCAGAACATTATCTTTACAAGGATCGATTCAGCTTTTCCAGTGATGAAAGCACTACCCTGCTTGGTGAGCCAATATTTCCAAAAGGCAAACAAAAGTACGACATTAACTTTGAACAGGACATGGAGGTCTTTCCAAAAAATGTCACTGTTAAAATTCCTGTCAAGAGTTCTGAAGCCGAGCCCCAATTCCAGATAAGGTTTCAGGGCTGTGCTGATGCGGGCCTTTGCTATCCGCCACAGACTCTTACTATTACTCTGCCAAACCCCCATGTCTCCAGTACTGATCGGGTCAGGTCTTCTGAAAAGGCGCCGGATGACGGCAAGGATCAGAGTATCCCGGAATCCTTTGTCGACAAGAACCTTCCTGTTACACTTCTGCTGTTTTTACTGGCGGGGCTGGGGCTGGCCTTCACCCCCTGTGTACTCCCGATGATTCCTATTCTCTCCAGTCTGCTGGTAGGCGCTGCAGCAAAGGGAGCCAGTAGAAAAAGAACGCTCACTCTTTCCATCATTTATGTGCTCAGTATGTCGATCACCTTCGCTCTGGCTGGCACTTTGATGGGGCTTTTCGGGGCGAGCCTGAACCTGCAGGCAAAACTTCAATCACCCTGGCTATTGATCCCCTTTGCCATTCTCTTCGTTATTCTGGCTCTGAGCATGTTTGGTTTTTATGAACTCCAGCTTCCGGAAAAGCTCAGGGATCGTCTGAACAAACAACCTCAGAAGTCAGGAAGTCTTTCAGGTGCAGCCGTCATGGGGGTTTTATCAGCCCTGGTGGTATCGCCGTGTGTCTCAGCACCCTTGGCAGGCGCACTGATTTACATCAGCTCAACAGGTGACGCACTCATTGGCGGACTCTCCCTGCTGGCTCTTGGCCTGGGAATGGGGCTGCCACTCCTATTGATTGGTCTGGGTGGCAAGAGCCTGCTACCAAAAGCAGGCGGTTGGATGGAAAATGTCAAACGCTGCTTTGGCTTCCTGCTGCTTGGCGTTGCCATCTGGATGCTGGAGAGGGTTATTCCAGCACCACTCACGCTCTTTCTCTGGGGAACACTGGCACTTGGTGGTGCTGTCTGTCTTGGCGCTATGGACTTCAGCAAGAAAGCCGGAGCCGCTTTATTTTTTCAGGCGCTCGGCCTCGTTCTCCTGATCTATGGCACTCTGCTGATCATCGGAGCAGCTCAAGGTCAGAACGACCCATTACAACCTCTTGGCAGAAACAGCCAGCCCGCTGAAAACCTTTCAGCAGGGTATTCCTTTCAAACAGTGACAACGGTTAAAGCGCTTTTGGCCCAGCTGGAAATGGCCAGGAAGAGTGGCAAAGCCGCGATGATTGATGTTTATGCAGACTGGTGCATTTCCTGCAAGGTTATGGAAAGAAACGTTTTTCCTGAAGCTATTGCCAAAGTCAGCCCAGGCAACTGGCATTTCATCAAATTTGATATAACCGCCAACACCCCCGAACAACTCATCTGGCTAAACAATTATCAATTGTTTGGCCCACCTTCTCTGCTATTTTTCAACACCTATGGTCAGGAGCGGAGTGAACTTCGCTCTCTGGGAGAGATTACCTCCTCTGAACTCCAGAAAAAACTGAATCAGACGCTTTCTCCATAAATCTGGATCTAACATCATCGTTCTGGGCTTATATGGCTTTGAAATGCTTGGTAACTGTCTTTAACGTTCAGTAACACGCACGAACTAGACCCTTTGAATGCATTGCGGCACAATAAAAGCCAACATGAGAGGATACAGATGGCAACAATACTTGTTCTTAATGGCCCCAATCTGAACTTGCTGGGAACCAGAGAGCCCGGCGTGTATGGTGCCACCACACTGGAACAAATCGATTATATTCTGACCCAACAGGCTCAAATGGCTGGTCACCAGCTCAGTTGCTTCCAAAGCAACGCTGAGCATGAACTCATAGAACGGATTCATAAAGCTTCTGAAGAACGGGTTAATTTCATCATTATTAATCCTGCGGCTTACACTCATACCAGTGTTGCTATCAGAGATGCCCTGCTGGGTGTTGCCATTCCCTTTGTTGAAGTTCACTTGTCCAATATCCATCGACGGGAGGCTTTCCGACATCATTCCTATTTCAGTGATGTCGCAGAAGGCGTAATCGCTGGACTCGGACCCAAAGGCTATGAGTTTGGTCTGGCCTATGCCATTGACCTGCTCAGTCAGAAGTCATAGAGGCTACTCGTGACTGACTGCATATTCAGAATGTTCTTCTGAAAAGCCAACTTCTCATAAAGCTAAGAAGCCGAGTGCAGAAAATCACTTCTTCTCTTTTCGGGAATAAAATGATTTTCACATTAAAACAATCAGGGCTGCATGATTGAGTGCACCCATGAACATCCTATTAACCACGGGGCAGTTTCTCCCTGTCCAACAGCATTTGAGATTAACGATGGACATCCGAAAAGTAAAAAAGCTCATTGAGCTGCTGGAAGAGTCTGGAATTGACGAGTTGGAAATTCACGAGGGTGAAGAATCTGTTCGTATCAGCCGTTATTCCCAGAATGCTCCGGTAGCCTCACTCGCTGCTCCTCAGGTTATTCCTGCTGCAGTTCCAGCTTCAGCGCCTGTGGCAGCTGTACCTGAAGCTCCGGCAGCAGCCCCGGCGGCTGAAACCAGACCTCAGCTGTCAGGTCACCATGTAAAATCGCCAATGGTCGGTACTTTCTACACAGCATCTTCACCCAGCTCACCGGTTTTTGTTGAGCTAGGGCAGCAAGTTAAAGAAGGTGATGTTCTCTGCATTGTCGAAGCCATGAAAATGATGAACCAGATCAAGGCCGACAAGTCAGGCACCATCGAAGCCATTCTGGTTGAAAACGGGCAGCCCGTTGAATACGACCAGCCCTTGTTCACCATTGCCTGAGACAGATCCCATGCTGGATAAAATCGTAATCGCCAACCGGGGCGAAATAGCCCTGCGGGTCTTGCGGGCCTGTAAAGAACTCGGCATCAAGACCGTAGCCGTGCACTCCAAGGCTGACGAAAGCCTGATGCACGTGCGTCTGGCTGACGAGTCTGTCTGCATTGGTCCCAACAGCCCTGCTGAAAGCTACCTGAATATCCCGGCTATTATCAGCGCTGCAGAAGTGACTGATGCCAATGGTATTCACCCTGGCTACGGCTTTCTCTCAGAAAATGCCGATTTTGCCGAACAGGTAGAACGCAGCGGGTTCACCTTTATTGGTCCCAAACCAGACGTTATTCGCCTGATGGGTGATAAGGTATCTGCAATTGCCGCCATGAAAAAAGCCGGTGTTCCAACCGTTCCAGGCTCTGACGGCCCCATCACAGAAGATGATGAACGCACACTGGACATTGCCCGCCGCATTGGTTACCCGGTCATTATCAAAGCATCAGGTGGTGGCGGTGGTCGAGGGATGCGAGTCGTTCACAGCGAATCCGATCTTCTCAATGCCATCAACTTAACCCAGTCTGAAGCCAAAGCAGCCTTCAATAACGACGTGGTCTATCTGGAGAAATTCCTGGGAAATCCTCGTCACGTTGAATTCCAGGTACTGTCAGACAGCCACGGCAATGCTATTCATCTGGGGGATCGTGACTGCTCTTTGCAGCGACGCCACCAGAAAGTCATTGAAGAAGCGCCTGCACCTGACATTGATCAGGATGCCAGAGCCACGGTAGCAGCAGCCTGTACCAAGGCCTGTATAGAAATTGGTTATACCGGTGCAGGTACTTTCGAATTTCTGTATGAAGATGGCAAGTTCTACTTCATTGAGATGAACACTCGTGTGCAGGTTGAACACCCTGTAACAGAAATGATTTCCGGCGTGGATATTGTCAGAGAACAGATTCGCATTGCCAGTGGTCTGCCTTTGAGCATCTCCCAGGAAGAAGTTGAACTTCAGGGCCATGCTTTTGAATGTCGTATCAATGCCGAAGACCCAAAAACCTTTATGCCTTCTCCGGGTCTGGTCAACCAGTTCCACTCTCCTGGCGGTAATGGTGTTCGGGTAGATTCTCATCTTTACAGTGGCTACAGCATTCCTCCCTACTATGATTCACTGATAGCCAAGATCATCACCTATGGTCCAGATCGTGAAACCGCTCTGTTAAGAATGAGAAATGCATTGGATGAAGCGGTTGTAGATGGCATTCGTACAAATATCCCACTGCACCAGGAGCTGGTGAAGGACAAAAACTTCCAGAAAGGAGGCGTTAGCATCCATTATCTGGAGAAGAAGCTTGAAGATGCCTGATCCTGCTTCCAAAGCTCTCTGAAAACTGCTTTCAGAGAGCCTCCTCCCTCTTCTACTTTATTAACTCTTGTCCCACTTCCTCAATCAGCTAGAATGAGACGGACCCGACAGGAAACTTATTCTGCCATTCACCCCAATCTGTAAGCCCATACCCATGCCCTGGATACAAATCAAACTAGACACCTCTTCCGATCATGCTGAAGAACTGGAAGACCTGCTTCTGGAAGCCGGAGCCAGTGCCGTAACCCTTCAGGACGGTAAAGATCAGCCCCTGTTCGAGCCCGAGCCAGGCAGCACCCCGCTGTGGCAACATACCGTGGTCATTGGACTCTTCGATGCCCATAAAGATATGGACGCCGTAGTAGAGCACATACAGACTCAATACCAGCAAAGCCCATTTCCTGACCACAAGGTTGAAATTGTCGAAGACAAGGATTGGGAAAGAGAATGGATGACCCACTTTGTGCCCATGCAATTTGGTACAAAACTCTGGGTCTGCCCCAGCTGGAAAGAGATTCCGGAACCTGATGCCATTAACCTGATGCTTGACCCGGGTCTTGCTTTTGGAACAGGCACTCATCCAACCACAGCTCTGTGTCTGGAGTGGCTGGAAAAACAGGAAAGCTTAGAAAATCAGTCGGTTATCGATTACGGGTGTGGATCTGGAATACTGGCGATTGCAGCATTATTACTGGGTGCTAAAACCGTAACCGGGGTCGATCTTGACCCTCAGGCACTGGAAGCAACTATAGATAACGCCGAAAGGAACAAGATCGCCCCGGAAAAACTGAAAGTTTATTTGCCGGATCAGGCTCCAAAGGATACAGCAGACGTTGTGATCGCCAACATACTCGCTGGCCCACTGGTAGAATTGGCACCGACACTGGCGAGCTATCTCGACAACGGCGGGAAGATCGCTCTGTCGGGTATCCTTTCTGAACAGCAAGACATTATCGTCAGCACCTACTCTCAATGGTTCGAACTGGAGCCTGCTATGCACCATGAAGACTGGATTCTGGTGACCGGAACCCGAAAGTGACAACTAAAAAAACGCGGCATTTTTCGATACTAGGAGCCTGACCGAGAATAGCGCCCGTAGCGAGGACGGCAGAAAATTGAGGATGAAAATTCGGTTTTGTGAGGAGAATAGCGAGCTATTTGACGAACAAAAGCGGATTTTCAGACCAATTTGCTGCCGCCGCAGTAGGGCAGTCTATTCTCGGTCAGGCTCCTAGGAGCCTGACCGAGAATAGCGCAACCAGACCAACAGAAGTTTTCCCAAATCTTAAAATGAGCAAAAAATATCCAATTATTAGTGGGATTTTGCTCATTTTTGCATATTTATGCCTTCTCACAGCCTCTATGCTGCCTTTTTAGCCTCTTTCAAATCTTCAAGACGGATTGACCTCGTGGAAGCCGCTTTTACAAATTTTTTGATATTATGCGCAGTGCATACCAGTGAAAATTCCGCTGAAACTTTTTCTTTGCCGCGGAGACTGAACCCTCGGAAACCAGATTCTTTTATCTGTCCAAATGGTGGCTCCGCAATAACTTTACGACGCTCATATATGGCTTTCGCACCGGCTGTCTCCATTTTCTTATTCATAGCCTGACGTGCTTTTTCAAACTTATCGGTACGGATAACCCTGCCAGCCTCTTTCTTTGAATCACTGCAATTCCGACGATAAGGGCATTCCCTGCATACCGTCTTGTTTGCCCGGTAGCTTTTTCTTTTGCTTTTGCTGGCCGGGTTCGTTACCAGCTTTTCCCCTGCCGGACAGATAAATACATCAGCTTCGGAATCATACGCAAAATCCGCTTTGACAAACTTCCTGTCAGAGCTTTCAAGGTCGTCAGCGGCAGGCTTCTCCGCCTTGTCGGTTGCGATATAGGCATCAATCTCATGTCGCTCGACTGTATGTAAGTTTGACCCTGAGAAGTAACCATTATCCATACTCCACTTATCTACAGCCGCGCCATCAGTGGCTCCTGATAATGCCCTCAGCGCCGGCTCCACTTCCTGTACATCGTTGGCGTGTTGGCTGACATGCTGGCCAACAATGATCTGGTTATCGGAATCAACTGTAATTTGAGCATTGTAGCTGTACTCACAATACCCCTTCTTGCTCATCACGCGGGCATCGTGATCTGCAAAACTGATCTGCTTTTTGTCGTCTATTGGTTTGTCTGGATTTAAAGCTTTTTCACGTTCTTCAAGTGCTTTCTTGGCCTCTTTGATTTTTTTCAGGCGCTCTTCTTTAAACTGGAGGTCTTCAGGAATGCTGTAACCATTGGTTGCTTTGTAGGCGTCATCTTCTTCCTGATCACACTGACTGGCTTTTTTGATCAGCTCATCCACTTCGGCACTGAGTTCTGCCTCTTTCGCTTTGAGCCTCCCGTAGCTCATGGCCTTGTGTTTTGAGCTGTTGGCTTTGAACTTGGAGCCGTCCAGGCTGATATGACCCAGTGATGCCATTTTGAGTTCAATGGCCAGTTTGACTGACTGTTTGAAGCAGTCATGGAAAAACGACAGATTATCCTTACGAAAGTCACCAAGAACCCTGAAATTCGGGCAGTTCATTTGTGAGATATACATGAACGCCAAGTCTTGTCGACACCGTCGCTCAATCTCACGGGAACTGAAAACACCATGGCTGTATGCGTAGATCAGAATAGCGACAATGAGCTTTGGAGGGTATGCGTGCTGACCAAGGTGGTGATATTTTTTTTCGACTTCAGACGTATTAATGTTCTGAAAAATGCTTTCATAAATAAAACAATCATGATCTTTGGGAAGCAAATCGAAAACGTTGGTTGGGAACAGCAGATGCTGATCAAACTCAACAGGACTGTCCTTAAACTTTGGTGGTGGTGACATTTGGCATAATCAGAGTTGGTTTAAGGCTTATCATAACAGATAAGCCTATTCTCGGTCAGGCTCCTAGCAGCCTGTCGGACTTAAGACTGTCCTACTGCGGTTGCAATAAATTGGTCTAAAAATCCCTGTTTCTTCGTCAAATAGCTCGCTATTCTCCTCAGAAACAGAGATTTTTATCCTCAATTTCTTGCAATCCTCGCTACGGACGCTTAAGTCCGACAGGCTGCTAGGCTCATTTCAGGCTGCTGTCCGGGAGATTTTATCTTTTGGACAGTAGACATCCTTTGCAGCTCTTTGATCTAATAATCCCCACTCAATCAAGACAGTATCCCATGCAGGCTTCATGACCAGCTCTCGAATCACCCGCTGCCCAAAATGCCAGACCTCCTTTAAAGTGACCCAGGCACAATTACGAGCTGCCGGTGGCTCCGTTCGTTGCGGTTCCTGTCTCGAGGTGTTTGATGCCCAATCAAACATGTCCGCAGACGCTGCTCCAGAAAAGCCACTCCAGATGAAGCCGCAGATCAAACCTTATAAAAAACAATCGAGCCAGCCCGACAAAACAGCAGAACAAAATGCTGCCCAAAACAGCAAGCCTGAAGCCAGTTCAATAAAAGCTATCGAACCACCTTCTGAAGAAGAGGCCCCCTTCCACTCTTTTCTTGACACTCTGGACAATGAGCACGTTGAAGTTGATGAAGAACCGGGACGAAGTTCCCTGAAAATTGCTGGCTGGCTCACTCTAATCCTGATTTTCTCTATCACTCTTGCAGGGCAATACGCCTGGTTCAACAGAGATCAGCTTTCACTCGACCCGCGATTGAGACCAGCATATACTTTTAGTTGCCGATACCTGAAGTGCTCTCTTCCTGCATTGGTAAACATCAACGCCATTAAGAGCCTGCAACTGCATATCCGCAGCCACCCTCTGCAAAGCGAAGGACTGGTTGTAGACTCAGTGATTATCAATGAAGCCACATTCCCACAACCCTGGCCTCGGCTTGAATTAACATTTAGTGACATTAACGGACAGCCCGTAGCCAGCAGACGTTTTCGCCCCAAAGAATATCTGGGCGGAGCCCTGGCCGGTTCCAGAGAGATACCCAGCGGACAACCCGTAAGGCTCAGCATGGAAATCGTTGACCCCGGCAATGGAGCCACCAACTATCAATTGCGCTTTTTACCTGTCAAACAGCGCTGATTAAAGTTAAAAAAACCTGTAAACCTTGCTTATCTGGTGTTTTACCGACGAAGGCATCTCGAAAACCAACTCAAGAAATTGCAATAAGTGCTTGACCCAGATCAAAAAAGCAATCAGATCACTTAAGTTATTACTTGCGGTTTTTCCCGAAAAAGTCACTATACAACGCCCTTGGCAAGGATATATTTCGCAACAGGACACTGCTACGTGGTAATAACTGCTCCTGAAGATAAGTGCTATTCCAGTGAGAGCCAACAACAGAACCCTCTTTCGTCTAAAAATTGTACAGAGTATTATACCCGGCTACGCCTACCTGATCTCCTGAACAGAGACGCTGAAAGTCGTACAAATAAATAGTTGAAAACTCCGCAAGATCAGCCTCTTGCTTTTTTCATAATTCCGAGCAGCGATTTAAATCACTTGAGACGGTTTTATCGCACTCTGGGCACTACTAACGCTGGATTGAGGCAAATCACCTTGTTGAAGATTGGTCCATACGCTATTCAAAGCCCGGTTATCCTGGCCCCTATGGCCGGAGTAACAGACCGCCCATTCAGGCAGCTGTGCTTGAGAATGGGGGCGGGTATGGCCGTCTCAGAAATGGTGACCAGCAACCCAAAACTCTGGAACACCCGGAAGTCCCGACTGAGAATGGACCATCACGCTGAAGAATTCGAACCTCGTTCTGTTCAGATTGCAGGCAGTGACCCGGAGCAAATGGCCATCGCGGCTCGCCTGAACCAGGAACGAGGCGCCCAGATCATTGATATCAACATGGGCTGCCCTGCCAAAAAAGTCTGTAACAAAGCGGCTGGCTCTGCTCTGATGAGAGAACCTGAACTGGTAGAGCAAATACTGAAGTCGGTGGTTCAGGCGGTTGATATCCCGGTCACCCTCAAGACACGTACCGGCTGGTGCCCCGAAAACAGAAACGGCCTCGACATTGCCTTAATGGCACAGGACTGCGGTATAACCGCTCTGGCCATTCATGGCAGAACCCGTCAGTGTATGTACAAAGGTGAGGCCGAATACGAGACCATTGCCCGGATTTGTGAATCCCTGGAAATTCCAGTGATTGCCAATGGCGATATTACCTCTCCCGAGAAAGCAAAAACGGTACTGGATGTCACAGGCGCAGACGCGATTATGGTGGGCCGTGCAGCCCAGGGGAAACCCTGGATATTCAGAGAGATTAACCACTTTCTTGAACAGGGTGAACACCTGCCAGCGCCCGAAAACAAAGAGATTCAGTCCATTTTAACAGGTCACCTTGCTGCGCTTCACGGGTTTTACGGTGAAGTCCAGGGTGTGCGCATCGCCAGAAAACACGTTGGCTGGTATTTGCAGGCCAGTCCATCAGGCGCCAGTCTTCGCAAACGATTCAACAGACTGGAGTCTGCAGAAGAACAAGAAAACTGCATACTGGAGTATTTTCAAACCTTAAGTCATCACAAGGATATTGCAGCATGACGGCATCCCATATTATTACTGACGAACCCTCTGTTAATGGACAGGCATTGACCAGCCCTATCGAGAGTGAAACACAGACACTCCGCGACAGCGTTGAAAAAGCAATGAACAACTACTTTAGCCATCTGGATGGTCAGGAAGTGACTGATGTTTACCAGATGGTCCTTTCTGAAGTAGAAGCCCCCCTTCTGGAAACGGTTATGGCTTACGTCAAGGGTAACCAGACCAGGGCCTCTGTCCTGCTTGGGCTGAACCGTGGCACACTGAGAAAGAAACTCAAGCAATACGACCTGCTCTAATCCCCGCCTTAAAGTCGTATTATGCCATCTGACGTGAATACGACTTTATGCGCCCCCCTTGCCTTTACAACCTGCGCAAAGACAAATCCCGTATCTTTTCGAAGAATAACAGGTCAGTAATAACCCTCATATCAGCCTGGGGTGGTAGCATTATTTCTGTATTTCCCTCTATTCCCGAGAATCGGATGCTGCGAAGCAGGACAAATCCAGCTAGAATCAGTCAGCTTTTCAGGCAACGATTTTTCAGTGAGTAAAGGAACGATGGCAAACGATTTCGAACAGCCACCTCTTCGAAGAGCCCTGATCAGTGTCTCAAACAAAACCGGCATAGTTGAATTTGCCCGGGCACTGCACCAGCGCTCAGTAGAAATCCTATCCACGGGCGGCACCTACAAACTGCTGGTTGAGCACGATATTCCCGCTGTGGAAATCTCCAGTTACACAGGCTTTCCGGAAATGATGGACGGCAGAGTCAAAACCCTGCACCCCAAAGTTCACGGAGGCATTCTCGGTCGCTCCGGTCAGGATGAAGCCGTCATGAGCGAACACGGTATCGACCCAATCGATCTGGTTGTTGTCAACCTCTACCCTTTCGAACAGACAGTGAGCCGCGAAGATTGCACCCTGGAGATGGCTATTGAGAACATTGATATTGGTGGTCCTACCATGGTTCGTGCTGCTGCCAAGAACCACAGGGACACCACTATTGTTGTCAACGCAGAAGACTACACCCAGGTACTCTCTGAGCTGGATGAAAACAATGGTTCTGTCTCTGCAGCGACTCGCTTTGACCTTGCTGTAAAGGCCTTTGAACATACTGCTCATTACGATGGCGCAATTGCCAACTACCTCGGAACATTAACAGGCAACAAGGACGAACCAGAAGCCTTTCCTCGCACCTTTAACCGTCAGTACAAGAAAGTCCAGGACATGCGTTATGGCGAGAACCCTCATCAGAAAGCCGCCTTCTATGTAGAAGAACCTGCTCCTGCAGGTACCGTTTCCAGTGCTCGAAAGATTCAGGGCAAGGCACTCTCTTTCAATAA
The DNA here is from genome assembly GCF_049310145.1 of Endozoicomonas sp. ALD068. Taxonomy (NCBI): domain Bacteria; kingdom Pseudomonadati; phylum Pseudomonadota; class Gammaproteobacteria; order Oceanospirillales; family Endozoicomonadaceae; genus Endozoicomonas; species Endozoicomonas sp. ALD068. The sequence continues at coordinate 80,858 of NZ_JBLYNU010000004.1, read as the reverse complement.
CATTGCTGACACCGATGCGGCTCTGGAGTGTGTCAAGGCCTTTGAAGCTCCAGCCTGCGTCATCGTCAAACACGCCAATCCATGTGGCGTAGCCATCGGCACCGACATCCTGGAGGCCTATAACAGAGCCTACACAACCGACCCTACATCCGCCTTTGGTGGCATCATAGCCTTTAACAGAAAACTCGATGCAGTCACTGCCAAAGCCATCATTGATCGTCAGTTTGTAGAAGTCATCATAGCGCCGGAAATCGACGGCGAAGCAGAAACCATTCTTCAGAACAAAAAGAATATCCGCCTGCTGTGCTGCGGCACCCTGCCAGAAACTGCCGGGCATTTTCTGGATTTCAAACGAGTCAATGGCGGACTGCTGATTCAAGACGGTGACATCAGGGTAACCAGCGTTCAGGAACTGAAATCAGTGACAGAGAGAGCTCCCACTGAAGCAGAACTGAGCGACCTGCAGTTCGCCTGGAAAGTGGGTAAATTTGTTAAGTCAAACGCGATTGTTTACGCCAGAGATCATCAAACCATTGGTATTGGTGCAGGTCAGATGAGCCGGGTATACAGTGCCCGCATTGCTGGCATCAAAGCCGCTGATGAAAACCTGGAAGTCCGTGGGTCTGTGATGGCATCAGACGCCTTCTTCCCATTCAGAGATGGCATTGATGCGGCCGCCAGTGCCGGAGTTACCGCTGTCATCCAGCCAGGCGGCTCCATGAGAGATCAGGAAGTGATTGATGCTGCCAACGAGGCTGGCATTGCCATGGTATTCACTGGCGTCAGGCATTTCCGCCACTGATCGCTGGTAAGAGGCATTTAATGTGTCTCTTTTTTCACTCGCTTTACGACCAATGACAAACACTGGTTATTCACCACCAGACTTCCCGGGGACAGGCAACCTATGAAAGTACTCATCATCGGCAGTGGCGGACGCGAACATGCGCTCGCCTGGAAAGTAGCTCAGGACAACAACGTAGAGCAGGTTTTTGTAGCGCCTGGAAACGCAGGGACGGCTCTTGAGCCAGGAATCACCAACATCAGCATTGATGTACTTGAACTCGATAAACTGGTTGAATTCACCGTTAAAGAAAACATCGACCTGACCATTGTTGGCCCCGAAGCCCCTTTAGTGGCCGGTGTCGTTGACCGCTTTGAAGAAGCCAATCTCATCATCTTCGGCCCCTCACAAGGCGCCGCTCAGCTCGAAGGTTCAAAGGCTTTCAGCAAAGACTTCCTGGCTCGTCACAACATTCCTACTGCTGACTATCAAAACTTCACTGACATTGATCAGGCCAAAGCCTACGTCCGCGAGAAAGGTGCCCCCATTGTCGTAAAGGCGGACGGACTGGCCGCTGGCAAAGGCGTCATTCTTGCTGACACAGAAGAGCAGGCATTTGCTGCCATTGATGACATGCTGGCTGGCAACGCCTTTGGTGAAGCGGGGCACCGGGTGGTTATTGAAGAATTCCTTCAAGGCGAAGAAGCCAGCTTTATTGTTATGGTTGATGGTAAAAACATTTTGCCACTGGTTACCAGCCAGGACCATAAGGCCAGAGATAACGGTGACAAAGGCCCTAACACGGGTGGTATGGGTGCTTACTCTCCTGCACCGGTAGTGACTCAACGTATTCACGAGCGCGCCATGCAGGAAGTGATCATTCCCACCGTGGAAGGCATGGCCGCCGAAGGCAACACCTACAAGGGTTTTTTGTACGCAGGCCTGATGATTGACGACAAAGGCACGCCCAAAGTACTGGAATTCAACTGTCGTTTTGGTGACCCTGAAACACAACCCATTATGATGCGCCTTCAATCCAGCCTCACTGAACTTTGTCTCGCCGGTGCAACAGCTAAGCTGGATCAGGTGGAAGCCCGCTGGGATGAACGAACAGCACTGGGGGTTGTTATGGCCGCAGGTGGCTACCCTGAGAAATACCACAAAGGCGACATCATCACTGGCATTGACGAAGCCAACTCAACAGACTGCAAAGTGTTTCATGCCGGCACACAGCTCAGTGGAGAACAAATAGTGACCCATGGCGGTCGCGTACTGTGTGTCACCGCCCTGGGCAGCAGCGTTAAAGAGGCACAGAACAAAGCCTACCAGGCTTGCTCAAAGATTCAGTGGAATAATGCTTATTTCAGGACTGACATTGGCTATCGCGCCATAGCCAGAGAGCATTGAGCACTTGATACTTTTCAGATGGAGCGGACAGGATGACCGCTCCCTCAGCTGATCTCAGCTTAACCCACTCAAATAAACGTCCACCGACTAATAGAATAAAAATTCATAAAGCAGTTATCCCGAAAGCAAAATAACTTTCAAAGTAAAGTTATATAAAATTGCAACAATTTCACTTTTTCGCAGGGCAGCTTAGGGTATACTCAGCAACAATGGAAAAATGGAATTTTCAATAAATATTATGAGAGTTGTATTCAACCGCCTGTTATCCATTGCCCCCCATCCACCCTCAGGTGAAGAGTCAGTGTCACGACTCTCCATCAGGGTTGGATTCTGGATTAATGTAGTCTTACTGCTGTTTCTGGCTGCCTTTGGTGCACAAGCATTCAGTGCTGAAAAGGTCACTGATCAGCAGCCTGGTAGGGTTTCTATCAATCTCGAGCCATTCTCAAGCATTTTCATTGATCCGGAAAGCTCCCTTGAGCTGAATCAAATCAATGATCTGAATTACCTGTTTCGTTTTGCTCCCTGGCAGAAAGAAAGTCTCTACTTCACCAGCCAAAAAGGCACGGCCTGGATCAAGATATCACTGCCTGAGGACGTCAACGTTAAGCCTGTGCCCATCCTCTGGCTTCAACCACCACCCGGCGTATCACTTAATGTCTATATTTCAGGCCCAAAGTATTACAAGCAACTTCCAAATAAACGACAGCCAAACAGTAATATTTATCTCTATAATCTGACGCCCTATGCAGATAAGAAACTGGATGTGTTTATTGAGATACCCGCAGCCGCCGCAGGCAGCTTACTTGCCTATCTAAAGTCTCCCAGAGCATTTCTCAGTGATCAGGCATTTGTACACTGGCAAACTGGCTGGCTGCTAGCCCTATTTATCGCAACAATGATTATGAATGCCATTAACTGGTTTAATTATCACAAGAAAGCCTATATCTTCTTGGCTGGCTTCGGCTTAATGGGCTCAATGTTTTTGATAAGCTGGCAGGGATTGTTCAATATCAGCGAGCTCGGAGCAGGTTGGCTGCAGAACCTGATGATGAACGCCTCACTGATCGTTGGAACCATTCTGATCAGTCAGATAGCTCGCATCAGCTTGACGGGAAACAATGTCAACCTTATCTACTGCTTTAACATACTTTCTATCATCTCGGCATCATTACTGATTCTTGCTTTAACGGGTACCTTTGCATCTCTGGAACACAGCCTGATGATCAACCTGCTGACGACTCAGGTCTTCTGGTATTGCAGTCTGTTCATCAGAGTACCCGGTGCACTGAAGATTCCTGCCTGGCTTTCCACCCCTTATGCGATTATCCACCTGGTGACCTCTCTGGCTATCCTGGGCGTTACCAATCACAACCCCATAGCTGCCACCTGGATACTGCTTCAAGCGACCTCGATAAACATTCTTGCCTTCAGCTTTTATTTTGCCAGCCAGAGGCATTTGCGAACTGAATCAGGACTTTCAAAGAATCCATCTCTCAGCCCGGCACCCAAATCCCAGATGGCAAAAGATAATGATCTTTTCAACGCAATGGGTCATGAACTGAGAACACCTCTGAATGGCGTACTGGGAATGTCTGAACTACTCCAGAGTACACAGCTGACCCCCAAACAGGAAAACTATGTTGAAACCCTGAGATATGCAGGCAATGAGCTCAGCAACCTGATTAACCTGCTTTCTGAAGCATGGAAACTTGAGCAAAACGAAGCCAGCCCTGATATTAAACCCTACGATATCAATGAATTTCTGAACGACTGCCTCTTTAAATTCCGTTTACGGGCAGAACAACTAAATACTGAGCTGATCAGCTTTGTACACCCTGATGTCCCGGATATCAGTGAAACAGATACACGTCAGTTATCACTCATTTTGGAAAGTACCCTGATTCATATCTTCCGCCATATTAAAAACAGTGAAGTCATGATTTCTGTCAATCAGACCTCTCAGCTACCTGGCTCAGAGCCGAAAAGCCAACAACAGAGTAAAGACGGCTACATTCTTTATCAGATCAGGTACAGTCAGGGACAACAAGTCCTGAACCTGCCAGAGAACACCAATGAACTGAGCTACTCTGAAGCGAAACGACAGGCCGACATTAGCATGCAACTTTACATTACCATCCAATTAATTGAGGCCTTGTCGGGACACTTCGGCATCATGAACCAAGGCAGCACGCACATCTGGTTTGCTATTCCACATAAGGAACAAACAACAGATGTCATTCATCGGGATGAACAACCACTTTTCTATGACAAAAATGTCAAAGCACTCATTGTTGATGACAATAAAACCTGTAGACAGGTTCTGGCCCAACAATGTGCCCTGATGGGTATCAATACTCTGGATGCTGAAGACGGTCGGGAAGCACTGGCAATGATACGCAACGAAGCCTATTTGGGAAGAGACTTCGACGTGATCATCCTTGATCACCATATGCCTGGTATGAATGGCATCCAGATGTTAGAGAGGCTTCAGGAAGAAAGTCAGATAGAAATCCCGGGAATCATCATGCTCACGGGCGCCACAAACCCACCCGGAAAACAGCGTGCAGAGCGACTGGGAATCAGTAGATTCCTGACCAAACCGGCTGAATACAAAACACTCCAGAAGACACTATCACAAGTATTGGGAGAAAGAACTCCGTCAAGATGAGAATAAAACAGCCTGATGTCAGATAACATCAGACCTAGCAGCCTGTCGGACTTAAGACTGTCCTACTGCGGTTGCAATAAATTGGTCTAAAAATCTCTGTTTCTTCGTCAAATAGCTCGCTATTCTCCTCAGAAACAGAGATTTTTATCCTCAATTTCTTGCAATCCTCGCTACGGACGCTTAAGTCCGACAGGCTGCTAGAATGCAACCAGTTATTGTAGGTGGTATCGAGCTGATAATTCGTGAACCGCATCGACAAAGACTTTGGCTCTATCAGGCTCGACAAACTGATGAATGCCGTGACCCAGATTGAATACATGACCTTCACCCGGACCGAAATCTCCAAGAATTTTAGCCACCTCTTCTCTTATACGCTCTGGTGATGCATAGAGAACCGATGGATCCATATTGCCCTGTAGCGCGACTTTATCCCCTACACGACGACGTGCACCAGAAATATCTGTCGTCCAATCCAGACCCAGAGCATCAGTGCCCGTTGCAGCCATAGATTCAAGCCACTGACCACCATTTTTGGTAAACAGAATGACGGGCACCTTCCTACCCTCATGTTCTCTGATCAAACCTGAAACAATCTTTTCCATGTACTTTAGAGAAAATACCTTGTAGCACTCTGGTGAGAGTGCTCCTCCCCAGGTATCAAAGATTTGAACAGCCTGAGCTCCCGCCTTAATCTGAGCGTTCAGATAGCTTGTCACAGAATCAGCCAGGACACCTAACAATTGAGACAATAGCTGAGGCTGATCAAACATCATCGCTTTGATACGACGAAAGTCTTTACTGGTTCCCCCTTCAACCATGTAGGTAGCCAGTGTCCATGGGCTGCCGGAAAAACCAATCAGAGGTACACGTCCATTCAGCTCCGAGCGGATGGTTCGTACTGCATCCATGACATAACCCAGATCCTTTTCAGGATCAGTAACAGACAGAGCTTCAACATCAGCCGCTTTACGGACGGTTTTTTTAAATCTTGGGCCTTCGCCCTTCTCAAAATACAATCCCAGACCCATTGCATCCGGGATGGTGAGGATATCCGAAAACAGAATAGCTGCATCCAGGTCAAAACGCCCCAATGGCTGAAGGGTCACCTCGCAAGCCATTTCAGGATTCATACAAAGCGACATAAAATCACCCGCCCTGCTTCTAAGCTCCCGGTATTCGGGCAAATAACGTCCAGCCTGACGCATCATCCATACAGGGGTGACATCAACAGGCTCTCTCAGCAGAGCCCTTAGAAAGCGGTCATTTTTCAGCTCGGTCATGGGGTTTCCAGAATTCAGGGACAGTGCAGTAAATTTTAAAGAAGGCCGGGACAGACATTTAAAAACCTCGCCCGGCCAAAAGAAACTGCGATGTTACAAAATAAAAGGGGGAGAATACTCATTCCCCCCCTTATTGACAATCTTCCGCCGCTCAGGAGCATCTATCCCGATAAGCTTTCTTCAAGCTCAGACATCGAGATAGTCCATGATCCCTTCAGCCGCCTGACGGCCTTCCCAGATCGCGGTAACCACCAGGTCAGAGCCGCGGACCATATCTCCACCTGCAAAAATTTTAGGATTGGAAGTCTGGAACTTGTAGCTGGACTGCTCTGGCGCTACAACACCTCCCCACTCGTTCAACTTGATAGAGTGGGACTCAAACCAGTCAGCAGGACTTGGACGGAATCCAAAAGCAATCAGTACCGCATCGGCTGCCAGTATTTCCTCACTGCCCGGAACCGGCTCAGGCCGACGACGTCCCTGCTCGTCAGGCTCACCCAGTTTGGTGGTGATGACCTTGACACCTTCTACCTTTCCATTGCCGACAATTTCAACAGGCTGACGATTAAACAGGAACTTGACACCTTCCTGCCTGGCATTGGCCACTTCACGACGGGAGCCGGGCATATTCTCCTCGTCACGACGGTAAGCACATGTGACTGACTCAGCGCCCTGACGGATGGAACTACGGTTACAGTCCATCGCAGTGTCACCACCACCGAGAACCACAACACGTTTTCCTTTCATGCCTATGAAATCAGATGCCTTCTTTTCAAAGCCCAGATTACGATTCACGCTGGAAATGAGGAAAGGCAGAGCATCATGAACACCGGGAAGATCTTCGCCCGGAAACCCACCCTTCATGTAAGTGTAGGTACCCATACCCATAAATACGGCATCGTACTCTGCCATCAGATCGTCCATCAGGACATCTTTACCGATTTCAGTATTCAGTCTGAATTCGACGCCCATTTCGGTAAACACTTCACGACGACGTGACATCACTGATTTCTCAAGCTTGAATTCAGGAATACCAAACGTCAGCAAGCCGCCAATTTCCGGGTTCTTATCAAATACAACAGGTTTTACACCATTTCTGACCAGCACGTCTGCACAACCCAGACCCGCAGGACCGGCACCGATCACGGCCACTTTTTTATCGGTCCACACCACCTTGGACATATCCGGGCGCCAGCCCAGAGCCAGCGCTGTATCGGTAATATATTTTTCAGTTGCGCCAATAGTTACAGCACCGAATCCGTCATTCAGGGTACAGGCGCCCTCACAGAGTCGATCCTGGGGACATACACGACCACAGACTTCCGGCAAACTGTTGGTCTGATGGGAAAGCTCAGCGGCTTCAAACAAGTTACCTTCTGAAACCAGCTTCAGCCAATCCGGAATATAGTTGTGAACAGGGCACTTCCATTCACAATAAGGGTTACCGCAGGAAAGGCAGCGGTGAGATTGCTGCTTGGCCTGTTTTTCACTGTAGGACTCATAGATCTCTACAAAGTCATTCTTGCGAACCTGAAGAGCCTTTTTTTCCGGATCTTCTCTGCCTACTTCGACAAATTGAAAATGATTGTTAAGTCGATTGTTAAATTGTGACATGGATTTGACCTCATTCGCTGATTGTTTTTATAACGCTCGTGGCGCTGCCACTGCTGCAGCCTATTATTAGCTCAGGGCTGCAACGCACACGGCTGTTCTAAAGACTTTCCTTGCAAGCGGTTGCAGGTGCCCTACTCAGGACGCCCGCGTGTACTCGCCAGCAATGAGTCCAAACTGGCCGCCTTTGGCTTCACCAGCCAGAAACGACCCCGATAGTCGTAAAACTCCTCCTGAAGTTCACGCCCCCATTCACTGCCTGTCTCTTTTACATATTCATCCAGAAGACCCATCAGATGAGACTGATAATCTTCCATGGATTCGGTATCAATTCGGTGAATATCCACCAGTTCGTGATTGTAGCGATCAACAAAGTTGCGCTTCAGATCCAATACGTAGGCAAAGCCACCAGTCATACCGGCGCCAAAGTTATGACCTGTTTCGCCCAATACAACGACCAGACCACCTGTCATGTACTCACAACAGTGATCCCCGGCACCTTCGACAATAGCGGTAGCACCAGAGTTCCGCACAGCAAGACGTTCACCGGCACGGCCGGCGGCCAGCAGGCGACCACCGGTGGCACCATAAAGAGAAGTGTTACCAATGATAGAGGTTTCATTAGAATTGAAAGCACTTCCCCGGGGCGGACGGATAATCAGGTTACCGCCTGTCATCCCTTTACCCACATAGTCGTTGGCATCTCCTTCCAGACGCATATCCAGGCCACCGGCATTCCAGACTCCAAAGCTCTGTCCAGCGGTACCTTTCAGATTCAGCTTGACCGGACTGTCTGCCATACCCTGATTACCATGACGTTTGGCAATCTCACCCGACAATCTTGCACCGATTGAGCGGTCACAGTTGCTCACCGTGAACTCAAACTCACCTCCTTCACCACTTTCGATGGCTGGCAGACAGGCTTCAACCATAACCTCTGCCAGCTCACCCTTGTCGAAAGAAGGGTTACGTTCAACCTGACAGGTATGGGGCTTATCTTCAGGAATCAGATCGTTGCGGACAATCGGCGTCAGATCGAGGCCTTTTTGCTTGTCAGTGTCACCGGGAAGCAGCTCCAGCAACTCTGTACGACCAATAACATCTTCAAGGCTTTTAGCACCCAGCACTGACAGCCATTCACGCACTTCTTCAGCCACAAAAGTGAAGAAGTTCATGATCATCTCAACTGTACCGATGAAGTGATTTTCCCTGAGATGCTGGTCCTGGGTTGCAACACCGGTTGCACAGTTATTCAGATGGCAGATTCTCAGGTACTTACAACCCATTGCAACCATGGGCGTTGTACCAAAACCATAACTTTCAGCACCCAGAATGGCCGCTTTAACCACATCCAGACCTGTTTTGATACCACCATCTGTCTGAAGACGGACCTTTCCACGCAAATCGTTTGCTCTAAGTGCCTGATGAGCCTCTGTCAGACCCAGTTCCCAGGGAGAACCGGCATACCTGATAGACGTCAGCGGACTAGCAGCAGTACCACCGTCGTAGCCCGAGATGGTAATCAGGTCAGCATAAGCCTTGGCAACACCGGCAGCGATGGTACCAACACCTGGCTCTGATACAAGTTTTACGGAGACCAGCGCATCCGGGTTCACCTGCTTCAAGTCAAAGATCAGCTGAGCCAGATCTTCAATCGAATAAATATCATGGTGCGGTGGAGGTGAAATCAGTGTCACACCGGGTACTGAATAACGCAGTCTGGCAATCAGTTTGTTCACCTTGCCACCCGGCAGCTGCCCCCCTTCACCCGGCTTGGCTCCCTGCGCCACTTTAATCTGCAAGACATCCGCATTAACTAGATAATGGGGCGTTACACCAAAACGACCAGAAGCAATCTGCTTTATTTTGGAAACCCGGTTAGTGCCAAAGCGCGCTTCATCCTCACCCCCTTCTCCCGAGTTAGAACGACCACCCAGACGGTTCATCGCTTCAGCCAGGGCTTCATGGGCTTCCGGAGACAGAGCACCAAGACTCATAGCAGCGGAGTCGAATCGCTTGAGAATGTCTGCAGCTGGTTCAACTTCATCGATAGCCAGAGCCTGATCGGCAGTTTTGAGGCCCATCAGATCACGCAGGGTGGCAACCGGTCTTTCGTTGACCAGTTTGGAGTAACGACGAAACTCTTCATAATCACCCGTAGAGACGGCTTTTTGAAGTTGCTGAACGACATCAGGATTGAATGCGTGATACTCACTGTCATGCACGTATTTAAGCAGACCACCTTGCTGAATGGGCTTTCTCTTCTTCCAGGCAGTCCCTGAGAGCAACTGTTGATCTTGCTGAATAGCTTCAAAGCCGGCGCCTTCAATACGGCTCTGAACCCCTTTGAAACAGAGGTCAACCACTTCAGAAGACAGACCAATGGCTTCGAACAGCTGCGCAGCACGATAGGAAGCAATGGTGGAGATTCCCATCTTGGAAAGAATCTTCAAAAGACCTTTATCGATACCCTTGCGGTAAGCTTTGTAGGCATCCAGTGGGTCTGCGAGAATCTCCCCGGTGCGAATCTGGTCATGAATAATTTCATAGGACAAATAGGGATAAATCGCCGTAGCACCAAAGCCCAGCAGTACCGCAAACTGATGAGAATCTCTGGCTGTTGCCGTTTCTACCAGAATATTGGCATCGGAACGCAGGCCCGTATCAATCAGTCTGTGATGAACAGCACCGGTAGCCATGGCTGCATGCACCGGCAGCTTGTTATCACTGATATTACGATCACTCAGATGAATCAGAGCCTTGCCGTCTCTCACAGCCTGCTCTGCCTCATCACAAATACGCTCAATGGCGGACCTTAAGCCTTCTTCAGGCTTGTAATTGATGTCGATGTAAAGCACATCAAGATCATCATGCTGATGATGAGCATTGATCAGATTCAGGAATTTGGTTGTCGACAGCACTGGCGATTTGAGTACCACACGGCTCGCATGCTCTGGCGTCTCTTCGAATATATTTTTCTCACGTCCCAGGCAGGTTTCCAGGGACATCACTATTGCTTCACGCAAAGGATCGATAGGTGGGTTGGTAACCTGGGCAAACTGCTGCCTGAAAAAGTCATACACAGAACGCACACGACCTGACAAAACCGCCATTGGTGTATCGTCACCCATTGAGCCTACAGCTTCCTGCCCACTCTCAGCCAGGGGACGAATCACCTGATCACGCTCTTCAAAGCTGACCGAGAACATCTTCTGATGAACCTTCAGCAGCTCTGAATCCAGGTGCTCGATCTTGTGATCTTCATCCCTGAAACGGGAACGGATACGATAAGAGTTTTGCTTCAACCACTTTTTGTAGGGCTGTCGAGTCTTCAGCTGCTCATCGATATCGTGGGCCTGATGCAATTCACCTGACTCAACATCAATGGCCAAAACTTCACCCGGACCAACACGACCTTTTGCCACAACATCTTCAGGCTGGTAATCGTAAACCCCCACTTCAGAAGCAACGGTCAGAAACCCGTTTTTCGTAATGACCCAGCGAGAAGGACGCAAACCATTACGATCCAGTGCACAAACCGCACGACGACCGTCGGTAATAACCAGACCTGCAGGACCATCCCAGGGTTCCATGTGCATGGAGTTGTATTCATAAAAAGCCCTGAGGCCAGGATCCATGGTATCAACATTCTGCCAGGCAGGTGGAACCAGCATTCGGATAGCCCGATAAAGGTCAACGCCGCCGGTTACCAGAATTTCAAGCATGTTGTCGAGGCTTGACGAATCGGATCCGGTTCGGTTGACCAGGGGATAGATCTGATCCAGATCAGGCAGCAACTCTGATTTGAATTTGTTTCGACGAGCCTGTGACCAGTTTCTGTTACCGGTGATGGTGTTAATTTCACCATTATGAGCCAGTAGACGGAAAGGCTGGGCCAGCTTCCAGCGAGGCATGGTATTCGTAGAGAAGCGCTGATGGAATACGCAGATCGCAGTTTCGAACCTGGTATCACCCAGATCCTGATAAAAGTTAGCCAGATCTACGGGCATCATCAGACCTTTGTAGGTCACTACCTGAGTCGACAGGGAGCAGATATAAAAGTCTTGATCCTGCTCAAGTGCCATGTTGGTGAAGCGCCGTGCCATATAAAGGCGGGCTGAAAACTCTTCTTCTTCCAACTCACCCTGATACCCTACAAACACCTGTTCAATAACGGGTAGCTGATCTAAGGCAATAGGGCCGAGACAGTCACTATTGACGGGTACTTTTCGCCATCCAATCACTACCAGTTTTTTCTTTTCCAGCTCGGCTTCAAGTGTTTTTCTGGCATGATCAGCTACCGCTTCATCCTGGCTCAGGAATAGCATCCCCACAGCGTAGCTGGCTGGAAGATCTTTACCCAGTTGCTCTTTAACAACAGTGCGGAAAAAGGTGTCAGGCGTCTGAATTAATAAACCACAACCATCGCCTGTTTTTCCATCTGCGGCAATACCACCCCGGTGCGTCATGCAGGTAAGCGCTTCTATCGCGGTTGTCAGGAGATTATGACTTTTCTCTCCTTCCATGTGTGCTATAAGCCCGAAACCACAGTTATCCCTGAACTCCCCGGGATTATACAGACCTGCTTTCATAAGCACTCTCTCATCGTAAGTTATTATATACCTTGAAACTTCTGTCACTCTGGAAGCCGGAATGTTCTGTTACCGACCAGGCTTCCAGACGATCATTGTTCTCGTTTTGCCAAGGCGCTTATTCTATAAAAATGCAGCTCTCCCACCCCCTGCGGTCTTCATACTGTGATGCTGGCTGCATTCCTGGCTCGAGCCAGAACGGCTTTGCTGCGGGGAGGTAACCACACCCAAAGAATATTAATTCATTTTTATGGATTTTAATTCAAAAAAGAGTACAAAAAAAAGAGTATACCCTTAACTACTACTTCATGAAAAATAGGTCGAAGTTGCAGACGTTTAACCTCGCCACAAAAGACAAGGGGCCAACCATTTTACACAGCCAACCCCTCAATCACAAATACATAAAAAGAACAATAAGCAATAAGCTCTATATCCTGCACACCTCACTCAGCATCTTATCAAGCACACCCCGGTCAAACTGTTCTGTCACAATGGCTTTACCAATCTGCTCTAAAAGCACCAGCCTCAATTTTCCATTCAGCACTTTCTTATCGACGGACATCAGTTCAACAAAGCGATCGGGTGACATACCCTCAGGAGGCTCTACAGGCAGATTTGCTGCCTTGAGAATAGCCACAACCTCCTGTACTTCTGCTCTGGCAATCCAACCCAGTCGGCAAGAGAGCTCAGCAGCCATCACCATACCGACAGCAACGGCCTCCCCATGCAACCATTCGCCATAGCCAGTATGTGTTTCAATGGCATGACCAAAGGTATGACCCAGATTTAAAATAGCTCTGAGCCCGGACTCTTTTTCATCCTTTGCCACTACCTGTGCTTTGTCAGAACACGAACGGTGGATCGCGTAAGTCAGCGCCTCCCGATCCCTTGCCATGATTCGTTCAATATTTGCCTGCAGCCACTGATAGAAGGAGTCATCACAGATCAGACCGTACTTGATCACTTCGGCAACGCCAGCAGAAAACTCACGCTCTGGAAGTGTATTCAAAGAGTCAGTATCAATCAGGACAACATTGGGTTGATGGAAAGCGCCAATCATATTTTTGCCCAAAGAATGATTGACACCGGTTTTCCCGCCAACAGAAGAATCTACCTGGGACAGCAGAGTGGTTGGAATCTGAATAAAATCAACACCGCGCTGGTAGGCGGCGGCAGCAAAACCTGTGATATCACCCACCACACCACCACCCAGAGCGATCAATGTGGTTTTGCGGGTATGACGAGCTTCAAGCAAGCCATCAAACACTCTCTCAAGGGTAGCAAGGTTCTTGAACGCTTCTCCATCAGGAAGAATGACTTCTGTCAGGTCAAAGCCATCAAGCAGATTGCGCACCCTATCCAGATAGAGGGGAGCAATGGTTTCGTTAGTGACAACAGCTACTTGCTGTCCTTTGATATAGGGCTGGAGCAACTGAGGTCTGGCAGCACCCGCATAAAGGCCTGAACCGATAAAAATGGGATAACTTCTCTCACCCAGATCCACATTCAGTTCAAGGATGTTCGACTCTTCCATCAAACGTCTCTCTCTTTTTCTAAAAAACCTTCCATCAATTAAATGATCCGAAGGCTTCTTCCTGGCTTATGGCAACTTGCCAACGGTTCGGATGATTTCACTGATCAGTGCTTTGGGTGATAGCAACTCTGTATCCAGCTCGATATCGGCAATACTGGAATAGAGCGGCGCTCTGTCACTCAACAGTTGAGTCAGCACTTGCTCTCGATCAGGCCTTTGCAACAGAGGCCTTTTCTTGTCTTTCTCGGTTCTGATCAATTGCGCTGCTACTGATGCCTTGAGAAAGACAACCACTCCGCTGGTACCCAGCTGCTGGCGATTTTCCAGTCTGGTCACAGCCCCACCACCTGTGGCAAGAACAATACCCTGTCTGGAACAGAGATCGCGTATTACCTGTATTTCACGCTGCCGAAAGCCCTCTTCGCCCTCAACATCAAAAATCCAGGGAATCTCAGCACCACTGCGTGCCTCAACCTCATGATCTGAATCGAAAAATGGCAGCCCCAGTTCTTTGGCCAACATCCGCCCGATCGTACTTTTACCGGCCCCCATAGGGCCTACCAGATAAATATTTCTCAATGGCATTGTCTTTGTTAGCCTGACTTCCTGCCTGCATGTGAGGCTGAGCCTAGCGCATCCTGAGTCATGCTGACAACAAAAAACGGGAGCTTTCACTCCCGTTTTTTGTTAGATAAATACAGAGATCAACTCAAGGCAGCCAATCTTCTGTCATGATCTCTTCAAACGACCAGGGGCAACACTCCGGATAACTATCCTCAGTCAGCCACTTTTGTTTCGGAAGATAGTCATTCATCTCTCGTATTGCCCGCTTCTTGCCTTCTTTGTATGCCGAGACAAATAATCCATCCAACCTTGGCCTCAGCGACGGGTTGGCAAGCAATACTTTGCCAGCATCATCCCTGGCATTGCGGATACTCCCAAACCATGATCTAAACACTTTAGGTTCGGGCATCTGAGGATTCAGGATATAAGTCTGATACTGGTACTTCAGTAGGTGCTGCAGCAAAACCACCAGATGAGACTCCAGCGACCTTGGCTCACTCTTACCCATACCCTCAACTTCCTCAATGAGATTATCCAGGTCAAGCCGATCAAACTGACGGTTTTCCAGCAGTTTTTTCTGCTGCTGCACCCACTGGTAATAGTCAAATTCGTAAAGGTGATTGGAGCGGCCATCCATAACAAGATTCCTCTATCAGTGCGGATTCCATTATAGGGCATTTTTTTGGAAGAGATCCCGGAAGGTCTGAACCTACCGGGATGCGGGAATTAACGCAGGGTAATATTATCGCTGACCACTCGAGGTGTAATGAAGATCATCAATTCGGCCTTGTCATCTGAATAGGTATCTTTTCTAAACAATCTTCCAACATAAGGAATATCGCCCAACATTGGCACCTTAACTGTCCCTTTCTTTTTCTCCCTGGTAAATACTCCACCCAGAACAATTGTTTCACCATCTCTGACCAGCACCTGAGTATTCACTTCATTCTTATTAATGGTAGGAACACCATTAGGCGCATCAGCACCCTGAGAGTCATTGGTAACCGTCACATCCATAATAATACTGCCCTCAGGCGTGATCTGCGGAGTCACTTCGAGAGACAGCACGGCATCCTTGAAAGCTACAGAGGTCGCACCACTGGATGTTTTCTCTTCGTAAGGAATTTCCTTACCTGACTTGATCACTGCTTTGGTCTTGTCAGCGGTTATCACTTTTGGCTGAGAAACCGTTTCACCACCACCATCTGACAGAATGGCTGAAAGCTCAAGGTTCAGCAGAGTACTGTTGGTTGCAAAACCAATCGCCAACGTTGCGGCGTTTGCTCCAGTCACGCCAAAATCAACAAAGGGAGCGTTGTCTGGCAACTGGACAGTTGGCACACCATCGACGATAGTCGCCTGAGTCCCCTGACCACCGATAGCTACATCCCGATTGGCTGAACGATCAAAGTCTGTCGCGCCTCCCCACTTTACCCCCAGATCACGCACATAGTCGGAGTCCATATTGACAATCCTCGCCTCAATCATCACCTGTCTGACAGGGATATCCAGACGTTGAATCAGAGCTCGCAGCTCATCCAGCTTCTCCTGAGTATCCTTAACCAGAAGACTGTTAGTACGAGCCACAACCTGAACCGAACCACGCTCAGTCAGCAGAGTGGTCTCTCCCCCTTCACCGGCAAGAACCGTTGCAATCTCTTGTGCATCAGCGTAATTGATCTGAATCAGATCGGTGTAAACAGGCGCCAACTCACGAATCTGCTTGTCATTCTCCAGTTGCTGACGTTCCCTGGCTGCAATCTCTTCGGCTGGAGCCACAGTCAGGACATTACCTTCAAGTCGCTTGTCCAGACCTTTTGATTTGAGAACGATATCCAGAGCCTGATCCCAGGGCACATTCTGCAGACGCAGTGTCACATTACCGCTGACCGTATCTGAGGCCACCAGATTCAGATCAGTAAAGTCAGCAATCAACTGAAGAACAGCACGCACTTCGATATCCTGAAAATTGAGGGACAGTTTGTCTCCCTTATAGGCCAGACCTTTCCGGTCACGACCATAATCTTTATCGGATACCGGCTTAACACTGACTGTCAGTGTGTTATCTGCCTGATAAGCAAGGTAGCTATAATCACCCTTGGGCTCGATAACAACCACTGCATTCCCGTCTTCGACCTTGGCATCAATGAATTTTACGGGAGTAGCGAAATCAATGACGTCCAGACGGTTGCGTAACCTGCCTGGCAGAACATTCCCCTGAAACTCCAGACGAATGCGACCACCCAACTCATTCATATCCATTGGAATGTTAGGATCTGCGAGCGAAATAACAACATTACCCTCTCCTTCCTCCCCCCTCTGGAAATCAATATGGGTAATACCCTGGCTGGCAGGATCAGCCAGAGGCGCACCAGAACTGGCTACTGTTGGAAGAACTGAACGGGTATCAGAACCTTCTGCGCCCACATAAACGTAGAGAACATTACCGTCCGCTTTAGTGGTAAAACCGGCAGCTGTTTTCAAATTAACAACGAGCCGGGTTCTGCCTCCAGCCTCAAGCACGGTCACACTCTCTGTGTTCTGAAAGCCAACTTCATTATATTTGGGCAGATCACTGCGGGTGAACGGTAGATCCAAAGAAATCCTGGGAGGCTGCTCTATCGTGTAACCCTTTGCCTCAGGTGCAGGGCCGTCGAACATCAGCCGCAGCTCTACGATATCACCCGGCAAGGTGCCAGCATCCATTTTCTTGAGTGTTACACCCCAGACAGAAAGCGGCAACCACGCCAACACTATATACAGCAGCATTCGTACTGCGCTGGCTTTCAACACGGGCTTATTATTCATCTAGTGAACCCACTTAGCATTTTAGAATTGTTGTTCTAATCGGCATGACATCAGAAAAATCCAGTTTCCTGCAGCGATGTCGCCTACCTTGTCATATCAGCCATGGGAACTCTCATTACAGCAAGTATTTCAACAGGCACTGTAACGAGAGCCACACCTTGTGTCTCCACGTCAAAAAAAGACGTGATCTGTGAGGTATGCACGGCAAAGCGGGAAATCCATTTCGAAACTGATCGGACTGTCCTTGCAAACATATGTTTAACGATCAGGGTTGGCCAAGATCCAGCCTCATACTTCTGGGTCTTTCAATCCAGACGTCAGAGCCCGCAGGCACTATTTCGATAATTCGCAGCTCACTGTCGTCGATGTAAGTGATTCGACCGTGGTTTTTACCCAGATAATCACCCACCCTGACACGGTGGATGCCGTCGTCACCACGGATCAAACCCCAAAGCCCATCGTCGTTGCTGATAGACCCCACCAGAGCAAAGGTCTCGATATCGAACTGCTCCAGGTACTGTCTGGCACGACCATTGTCAGGTTTGACATTACTGCTGAATGCCCGGTCAGAGGCTTGCAACTTGACCGGCGGCTCAAAGGGACTTCTTAAACCAGAAGCACTGTAAGTAAATGCCTCGTAGGGAGTAAAGGTCGGCAGCGGTTCAATTCTTCCGGAAGGCCTGGATTTCATCTCAGCCATATACTGGTCAAGATCACTGAAACCACTGTTTCCGGAACAACCCAACAACGCACCTCCGGCACAGACAATCAGAAGTCTTTGTAAATACTTCATTACTGAGACTCCCTGTCGTTGTAGCGATAAGTTCTGGCCAGAATCTCCATTTTCAGCATCTGCCCATTTTTTTCCGGCGTGATAGAAAAGTCATGAAGCGTCACAATTCGTGACAGACTGGCCACTCCACTGACAAAATTGCCAATATCATGGTAGTTACCACCGACTGAGATACTGATTGGAAGCTCAATATAAAACTCTGTGGCTTTTTCAGGCTGCAACTTGATGGTCTCAAACGTCAGACCAGCACCACGACCGGTGAAAGTAATATCTTCCAATAATCCGGGCACTTCAGTGTCGCTCGGTAACTGTTTAACCAGAGCACCAAAGGAAGCCTCCATCTGTTCCATCTGAAGCCGGTAAGCATCGAGATTCGCAGACTGGAAAGCCTTGATTCTGAATTGATCTTTTAACTCTTTCTCTTTTGAAATGACAGTGTCGTAAGTTTTCTGAAGATTACTTAAGTGCAATTGATAACCCAAAAAAAGCACCAGCCCGAGGGTCAGTACGCAGGCAACAACCCTGACCGGCAATGGCCAGCCACCGACATTTTCCAGATCCAGTTCTGCCAGATCCAGCTCATTCAGTTTTTTTAAAGAATCTGCGAAACTCATGATTCGTCTCCGGCTTCTTTCTCAGGCGATGTTCGAATCACAGTCAGATCAAATTCATTCATCCGTTCTCCGCCAAGGGTCACCTTACGTACAGCGGTCAGATTGGGATCGGAAAACCACTCAGAGGAATCAAAATTACGCATCAAGCTGGAAATACGATTATTCGACTCAGCGACACCCACCAGCTTGAGAGTGTCTCCCTGAAACTGGAGGCTCTTGAAGTGCACCCCGTCAGGAATCAGTCGAGCCAGCTGATCAAACACCCGAACAATGATAGGGCGGTTACCCTGTAAATTCTGTATGACCTCCATGCGCTCCAGAAGCTGGGTTCGCTTCTCCCTGAGGCCTTTGATTTCAGCAATACTCTTGTCGAGTTCAACAATTTTATTCTGAAGGTACTGATTCCTGTTTTGCTGGTGACTGATGGCATTTCCGGTGTAAATATCTGCCATGAAAATCATCGCGCCACCGGCCAATATGGTCATCAGCCAAGCGGCGATAAAGCGTTTTTTGCGCTCTTCCCGAAGTTGTTCACGCCAGGGGAGAAGGTTAATCCTTGCCATTAGTCAAAACTCCTCATGGCTAATCCACAGGCGATTATCAAAGCCGGAGCGCTGCCGGTTAATTTACTGGCATCCACTTTTGGAGAGAGCGCCATTCTGGCAAACGGATTGGCCAGCAATGCCTGTGTTCCAAGTTTGTCCTGAACCAGAGCAGCCAGTCCTGGAATAGAAGATGTCCCTCCGGCCATAAGAATGGCATCCACATCATTGTATTGACTGGAGGAATAGAAAAACTGCAAGGATCGTGAAACCTGCTGCACAACCGCCTCTTTGAAAGGCTCCAGAACTTCAGGTTCAAAATCGTCTGAAAGCCCCCCTTCACGTTTGGACTTTTCTGCTTCTTCAGGGCTTAGGCCATAGCGTCGCTGAATCTCATCAGTAAGCTGTCGACCACCAAACAATTGTTCGCGGGTGTAAATAGTCTGACCATTACTCAACACACTGATCGAAGTACTGCTGGCACCAATGTCAACAATAGCAACCACCGGATCTTCCTCTGGAAGCTCCAGCATATCACTGACCAGTTCGTAGACTCTTTCCATGGCAAATGCCTCGACATCCACCACTTTGGCTTTGAGACCACCAAGTCCAAGAGCCTCTTCACGCATTTCAACATTATCACGACGACAGGCAGCGAGAAGCACCTCAGCCCGCTCAGGGTTATTTTCCTTCAACCCAAGGACTTCAAAATCAATAGCTACTTCGTCTAATGCGTACGGAATATACTGATCGGCTTCTACGGTGATTTGTGTTTCCATCTCTTCATCACTGAGAGAGGAATCCATTTCGATGGTCTTGGTGATAACAGCTGAACCGGAAACAGCCACTGCAGCATTTTTCACACTACTGCGACTGCGGGAAACAGCTCTCCTGATAGCATCACCGACGGCCTCAGGCTCCTGAATGACATTTTCAACCACAGCTCCGGGTGGCAAAGGTTCTTCACCGTAGGCTTCTATTCGGTAGCCCTTACTGCCACGACTCAGTTCCAGCACCTTCACTGAGGTCGAACTGATATCCACTCCAAGGACAGCACTTGTTTTATTATTAAACAGCCCAAACACAGACACGATTCCTGCTTTTTTCACCACGAAACGTCAGTTTGATCGACATCAACACCCTGACGTTTGTCTCTCATGGCGGCTTTAGTTATAAAAATTCCCTATATTTTTATTTAATAACAGTCCGTTCAAATGCGCAACGAAAGGAACCTTTCGAATCCACTTTATTTCAAACAGATCACGCTATGCACCTTCCCGTGGCTGCTTTTTAATCAATATACCCAAGACAAAGCCTGTCGATTTACCCACTTTGCCCAAACCGTATCGATAACTATCCGATATTGATGACAGAACACATCGTCCAACCGGCACAGCCCTGAGCTGAAACAGTCATGAGCTAAAAACGCCCTTCAACCCTCTCTGGATAGAGAATCATTCTCGCGATAAACGAATATAAAACCGAACATTACATTAACTAACGATCCGGATTCTAGGGAAATTGAACATTTCCCTTTATAATGACCCTCCTGTAACTGCCAGGAGACTGTCTATTCCCGGTCAGCCTCCCCAAGCCAGAACTGGACATCAGCCAAGCATGAATCGATCGGTAAAAATTTTAAAATTTCTGCTCTGGAGCGGCCTGGCAGCCGTCAGCGGCATCACCCTGATAGCAGCCAGCGCCTATCTCTATCTGAGCCCTTCGCTGCCCTCAGTTGACACCCTGCGTGATACTCACCTGCAGACGCCTCTGCGTGTGTTTTCAAAGGACGAAAAACTGATCGCAGAGTTTGGCGAAATGCGTCGCACACCTATACACTTCGCGGACGCCCCTGAACCCCTGATTAAAGCCTTCATGGCAGCTGAAGATGACCGTTTCTACCACCACCCCGGCGTCGATATCATGGGTCTAATGCGAGCTGCTGTGCAGCTGGCTTCAACCGGTCGAATCCAGTCAGGAGGCAGCACGATCACCATGCAGGTGGCCAAAAACTTTTTCCTGAGTCACGAACGGGTCTTCTCCAGAAAGTTCAACGAGATTCTGCTGGCCATCCAGATTGAACAGCAACTGACCAAAGACGAAATTTTTGAACTCTATCTTAATAAAATTTATCTGGGTAACCGCGCTTACGGAGTAGAGGCTGCGGCACAGGTTTATTACGGTAAATCGATCGATGAACTCAATCTGGCTCAGTGGGCCATGATCGCGGGCCTGCCCAAGGCTCCTTCCCGTTATAACCCGATCAATGATCCCGAACGTTCACGGATTCGCAGAAACTGGATTCTAGGCAGGATGTATGATCTGGGTTATATCAACCAGGCTGATTATGAAGAGGCTTTTAAGGCTCCAGTGACGGCTAGTTACCACGGTCCCAAGATCGAACTGCAAGCTCCCTACATCGCCGAGATGGTTCGTCAGGAAATGATTGAGAAGTTTGGCCCGGAAACCTACACGGAAGGTTTCAAGGTTTACACCACTGTTGACAGTATCTTACAAAGGTCAGCTAACGAAGCCGTTGCCAATGGTCTTTTTGCGTATACAGAGAGACATGGATACCGGGGACCTGTTAGCAACCTGAATGAGGTCGACAATGGTAAGCCTATTGTTCAACAGGAAAAAGATACAACGGCTTTCTGGAAAAAGACCCTGAAAGAAACCCATTCTACCGGTGTCCTTATACCAGCCGTGGTCACCACCGTAGCAGATCAATCGGTGACAATCCTGATGAAAGAGGATAAGACCAATCAGATTGACTGGGACAATCTGAAA
The DNA here is from genome assembly GCF_049310145.1 of Endozoicomonas sp. ALD068. NCBI lineage: Bacteria > Pseudomonadati > Pseudomonadota > Gammaproteobacteria > Oceanospirillales > Endozoicomonadaceae > Endozoicomonas > Endozoicomonas sp. ALD068. The sequence continues at coordinate 58,871 of NZ_JBLYNU010000004.1, read as the reverse complement.
TGGGCAAAGCCTTATATCAATGTTAATGCCTATGGCTATAATCCCAAACAGGCGTCTGACATTCTGAAGGCAGGTGATCTGATCTGGGTAAGAAAGATGCCTGACGGCCGCTTCCGTCTGAGCCAGGAACCCCAGGCTCAATCTTCTCTGATTTCCATGAATCCGGAAAATGGGGCTATTCTCGCTCTGGTCGGCGGCTTCAATTTCTACGACAGTATGTATAACCGTGCCACTCAAGCCATCCGTCAAGCGGGGTCGGCTTTCAAACCTTTTATCTACATGGCCGCTCTTAATAAGGGACTGACCGCCGCTACCATCATCAATGATGCTCCCGTTGTTTTTGCTGATCAGGGACTTGAAGGCGTCTGGCGCCCGAATAATGACAATATGAAGTTCAACGGCCCGACGCGGCTCAGAGAAGGCCTCTATCGCTCACGGAACCTGGTCTCGATTCGGATCCTCAGGCAAATTGGTGTTAAGCGAACTGTGAACTTCCTGATGAAGCTGGGATTGCCTGAAGAGACCCTGACCCGAAACCTCTCTCTGGCATTGGGTAACGTTTCCATGACACCGCTGGAATTGACCACAGGCTACGCTACGATTGCCAATGGCGGTTACAAAGTCACGCCCTACCTGATTCAGAAAGTCGATGTTCTGGATGACACAGTATTCGAGGCCAACCCGGTTATTGTCTGTCGGGACTGTCGTAAGGTAGGGACGCCTGAGGAGGGATTTGTTTCAGAGCAAGTAACTGAAACCTCAACACCCTTGACGGGAGACGAACCTACGGCCTCCCTGAACATTGTCAATGAAGCTGAGTCTGTTATGGACAGCCGAGTCAACTATATCCTCAATGACATCATGCGCGATGTCATCTGGAAAGGCACCGGTAAAAGAGCAAGAGTCCTTGAACGTCACGATATTGGCGGTAAAACAGGCACCACAAATGAAAGCAAGGATGCCTGGTTTGTCGGATTTAACCCCGATGTGCTTACCAGTGTCTGGGTCGGCAAGGATAACTTCTCCACTCTGGGCCGGTGGGAGTTTGGAGCTAATGCCGCTCTACCCATCTGGATCAGTTACATGAAAACTGCTCTGGCAGACCAACCGGTAAGACGCCTGCCCCAGCCAGGAGGCATAGAAACGGTTCGAATTAATTCGAAAACAGGGCAACTGGCAAAACAAGGCGATCCTGAAGCTATTTTCGAACTGTTCAGGAAAGAAAATACTCCCAAGAGTTTTAGCGAGGGAAGCCTTCCCTTACTGGAAGAAAGCGGCTCACTCAAACCAGAGGATTTGTTCTAGCACTCAGTCAGGTGCAGAAGCTTACTTAGCAAAAAAAGCCCTCGCCTGAAATCAGGGAGGGCTTTTTTTATGACGACTGAATCTCTGGTCTAAATATCCTCCAGAGACCTCAAAGGATAATGAGCAGGATAAGGCTGACGTGCTACACCAGAATCCACAGCAGCTTTTGCCACTGCGGCAGATACAGAGCCCAGCAAACGAGGATCAGTCGGTTTGGGAATAATATATTCCGGACCAAAGATTAGCTCAGCCCCCTCGTAGGCATCGACAACCTCCTGGACAACTGCCTCCTTGGCCAATTCACGAATTGCCTGAACAGCGGCTACTTTCATCTCTTCATTGATGCGACTGGCTCGAACATCCAGAGCACCACGAAAGATGAATGGGAAGCCGAGAACGTTATTAACCTGGTTCGGATAGTCAGACCTGCCTGTTGCCATAATGACATCAGAGCGCACTTCTTTGGCCAGCTCTGGACGAATTTCAGGATCAGGATTGGCACAGGCAAACACAATAGGATTCTCAGCCATTTTTGCCAGCTGTTCCTTAGACAAAAGGTTTGGCCCAGACAGACCCAGAAAAGCATCAGCCCCACTAATTGCATCGTCCAGATTACGGCAATCGGTCTCAACCGCGAACAAAGCCTTATACTGGTTAAGGTCATCACGCCCTGTGTGGATAACGCCTTTACTGTCCAGCATAAAAATATTGGCTGGATTCATGCCACAGCTGATCAACAACTTGACGCAAGAGATGGCTGCAGAACCAGCTCCGAGACACACCAGACGGGCTTCTTCGATCTTCTTGCCGGCAATCTCAAGAGCATTCAACATACCTGCCGCAGTAACGATTGCAGTACCATGCTGATCATCATGGAAGATAGGAATATCGCACTCTTCAATCAGACGACGCTCGATTTCAAAACACTCTGGTGCCTTGATATCCTCAAGGTTAATACCACCAAAACTGCAGGCAACCCGCCTGACTGTATCAATGAAATCCTGAGGACTTTGGCAGTCCACTTCCAGATCAATGGAATCTATTCCGGCGAAACGTTTGAACAGCAGAGCCTTGCCTTCCATCACAGGCTTACTGGCCAGCGCGCCAAGATTACCCAGACCAAGAATCGCAGTACCGTTACTGATCACTGCGACCAGATTACCTTTCATGGTGTATTTGTAGGCATTTTCAGAGTCAGCAGCGATTTCACGCACTGGCTCTGCGACGCCCGGGCTATAGGCCAGAGACAGATCCTTGGCAGTCTCCGCCGGCTTGGTCAGTTCAATCGAGATCTTTCCGGGTTTAGGCTGAGCATGGTAATCCAGGGCGGCTTGCTTCATATCCTTGTACTTTAATCCTAATGAAAATATGAGGTCTTAAGTGTGGAGAATATAGGATCACTCTTTGTCGAACAAGGATTCGGTAGACCAGAAAAGTATATCTACAGACCGGATACCCAAATTAATGCTCAGTAACGAAATGTCTGTAGCGCAGGCAAAACATTTTGTGCCACCCTTAACTATGAGCAGAATACCTTTCACAGAAAGAGCACAGACTATCAAGTGATGCTCATCAGAACACTATTCCAGTTTTTGGACGCCATCTCGACTGTAAATACCTACCATCCAACGCTTGTAACGACGTCCTCCTTTATTTTTTTCCTCGCGATCCACCAGCCAGCCTCTGAATTCAATACGCTGACCTGCCAGACCTTTTAGCCACCCTGCATCTACAGAAAACTTGGGCACACGAATAACCACCGGGCCATCCATTTCCACCCATAAGAAATCACTCTTTTTGGAACTCGCAACCTCAACGACTTTGCCCCTGAGTACTCTGAAACCCGGTTTCAACCCGTTGTCCTTGATATCCAGAACAGGATTTTTTGACCAAACACCTGCTTTCTCTTTTCTTGCTTCGGCTTCCTGCCGCTTCAGACATTGCCGATAAGTATCAAGCTCCTCAGAAAAGAGTTGGTAACCCAGGCCTTTTTCAATGAGCAGTGACTCAATGGATCGACCATCCATTAAAAAGGGATGGGCAAGTACTCGACCATAATGGTCTTTTCCAACGACCTGAATCCTGATTTTTTGCGTTCCTGACAGCAACTTTTTGAGGGCCAGAGAGGCTTCATCTCCGAAGGGTTCTGACGGCTTTTTTTCATAGGCTATTTCAGGTGTATTGATGGAGGGGAAACGAATTTTACGACCATCCTTCAACCACAATGAATCGCCGTCAACAATATAATCCCACTTTACAGTTTCTGAAGGGCCACTCTGAGTGCAGGTCTCAATGGCAAATGCGGGGGAGATCAGGCAAAACTGCCAAACACAAAAAAAGGCGCCCGCAAAAATGCGAATCGCCTTTTTTGCACAGCCAGCAAAGTCAGAAAAGCTCATCATACTACCTTTAGAATCATTCTCCGAACAAGCATAGCGGTATTTTCAACTCACACTATTCCAAGTTCATGACTGTTCTATAGCTTACGACTGTTTCTGATTCGTGGCTGTCCGGCTAAAAGCAAGCATGTAAATGCTTACTTGCGAGCACCTACCTTGCCAAAACGCTTGGTGAAGCGCTCGATACGACCGCCAGTGTCCATCACTTTCTGAGTGCCGGTGTAGAATGGGTGGCACTTTGAACAAACTTCAATGTGCAGATCTTTGCACAGAGTAGAGCGAGTCTTGATCTTGTTACCGCAGGAACAGGTAACTTCGATTTCTTCGTAATTCGGATGGATTTCCGGCTTCATGGGATCTACCTCAAAACAATGCGTGCCGCCACCCGGTCTCTGGCTAATAGCAACTCGGCCTGGGCACCGCACGCGAAACGGTCACAAACTGTCATTACCGGGGCAGTCAATAGAATGCACTGCCCAGAGACTGCCATTCAGTGACCCTGGAAAATTGTGGCAGAATCATACCAAAGTATCCCCGTCAGGCAAATACTGGTATTTCACTGACCGTTCATTTCAACCGAACCGCAACTCAGGTTAAACTGAGCGGGAGCCTGTCGGAAGGCTCCTGACGCCATTAGCCATTAAAAGTAGCCTCATGACCTCATGTGACGATAATTATCTCAGCATCGCCATACCCACCCCATTGAGGCAGATGTTCGACTATCTTCCTCCGGATAGTGAGGCAAACCTGCAACCGGGTATGAGAGTTCAGGTTCCATTTGGACCCAGAAAGCTGGTTGGCATAATCGAAGCCATTAAACCTGAATCCGATTATCCCAGAGAAAAGCTCAAAAAAGTCTCTGCTGTTCCAGACCAGAGCCCTCTAATCCCCAGAGACATCATGCAACTTTGCCGATGGGCATCCAGTTATTATCACTACAGCCTGGGAGAAACCCTGCTTCAGGCATTGCCCAAAGCCCTCCGACAGGGAAAACCTGCAACCCGGGAAAAAATAGCACTCTGGCGCCCCACCGCCCCGCTTGATAAAGCCATCACCCAGTCTCTGAAAAGAGCTCACAAACAACTCAAGGCATTACAATGGCTGGAAAAATACCCTGAAGGTCTGTCAGAGCCAGAACTTCGGGAAGTCGGTATCAGTAAAACCATTCTCACCCAGTTGCAAAAGAAACAACGAGTTGTCGTACACGAAGTTGAGCGGGTTGACCAACATTTCACTGAGTATGCAAACCCGCTAAGACAGGAACCGCTGAACCTGAATACTGAACAGGCTTTCGCCTTGAAAGGCATTCTGGCATGCCTCACTTTTCACCCCGTTTTACTGGATGGTGTCACCGGGAGTGGTAAAACGGAAGTCTACCTCCAGGCCATAGAAGCTACTCTTAAAGCCGGTAAACAGGTGCTTGTTCTGATTCCTGAAATCGGTCTGACGCCTCAAACCGTCAGACGATTTCGCAGCCGGTTCTCTGTCCCCGTGGCCTGCCTTCATTCCGGATTGAGTGATGGCGAACGTTTGCAGGGCTGGCTAGCTGCCAGCCGAACCATAGCCGGGGTATTGATTGCTACCCGCTCAGGAATTTTTACGCCTCTACCCAAACTGGGATTAATTATTGTTGATGAAGAGCACGACAACTCATACAAACAGCAGGACACCCTCAGATACAACGCGCGGGATCTGGCCATATACCGGGCAAAAATAGCAGACTGCCCGGTTGTCCTGGGATCCGCCACCCCTTCTCTGGAAACCCTCGTGAACGCCAGGAAAGGTCGTTACAGCCATCTTGAGATCAGCAGCCGGGCAGGACATTCCCGCCCACCGACTCTGGAACTACTCGATATCCGTCAGCAAATACTCCATGAAGGTTTTGCCCAGGGCCTGATAACAAGGATGCAGTCAACTCTGGATAAGGGCGAACAGGTCATGGTCTTTCTGAATCGCCGAGGCTACGCCCCCTCCCTGATCTGCCATGATTGTGGTGAAGTCATGGATTGCCCGCACTGCGATGCCCATCTGACACTGCATCGCACGCCACCTCATATGCATTGTCATCACTGTGATTACCAAACTGCTATTCCCTGGTCATGCCCCAAATGCCACAGTAAAAACCTTCAGCCTGCAGGTCAGGGTACCGAACGGTGCGAACAAATTCTGGAGCAAATATTCCCGACTATTCCTTTGATTCGGGTGGACAGAGATTCGACTCGTCGAAAAAATGCGCTTTCAGAGATTCTGGATAGGGTCCAAACTGGCGAACCCTGCATACTTCTGGGAACTCAAATGCTGGCCAAAGGCCATCATTTTCCCGATGTTACTCTGGTCGCAATCATCAATGCCGATTCCGGGCTGTTCAGTTCCGATTTCCGAGGGCTGGAAAAAACCGGACAGTTGATCCTTCAGGTCGCTGGCAGAGCAGGCCGGGAAAAGAAACCGGGGCATGTCATTATCCAAACTCATAACCCTCAGCATCCCGCTTTGCAGATGCTGGTCAGCCAGCCGTACAGTCGCTTTGCAGACAGCTTGATGATCGAACGAAAACAACTCAAGCTGCCACCTGAAGGTTATCTGGCCCTGTTCAGAACAGAGTCATCTATGGCGGCAGCGGGGGAAAATTTATTAAAAAGTCTCAGGCATATTTTATTAAACCACCACCAGCAAGGCTCTGTCAGAGTATTGGGCCCAATCCCGGCGCCTATGGAAAAAAGACAGGGGCGTTATCGTTATCAGCTGTTATTGCAGAGTTACCAGCGTGTTTCTCTGCATCGCTTATTGGATATTGCCGTCAAACACCTGGATTCCATGAAATTACCGAAAGACCTTCGCTGGACATTGGACGTGGACCCTCAGGAGATGACTTAAAGAATTCGGGCTATAGCCAGGATCTGACCACGCTGAAAATTCTGCATGGCAGAGCTTCGGGCAAAATTCAGATAGTCGCGAATCTCACTATCTGGCAAGCTTCGATAGGTATAGAGATAGACGTACCTCATATGATCGTTCATCCCCTTGCGAATGATCGGCTTTTCCCTTGCCTTGAGCACCTCAGGCGGTCTTAAAGGAAGTCCGTCATTGATCGGCATGACTTCATGGAGTATGCGCTTGGCTCCCACCGACGCACTGGCAGCCAGCTCAGTACCCAGTTCAACCGCATCCAGAGTTTCCATCAATTCTTCAATCAGACGAACACGACTGGTTCTAGGTAACTCAGTGGATAATTTTTCTTGAATGTAAGCCTGCATACGCTCTGCATTGCGAGGATCATTGGCTTCCATTTCCAAGCGCAGAATTTTTTGACCCAGTGCCGAGTTATACCAGTCCAAAAGTTTCAGTAATTCACCGATACTTAACGCTTCATCGAGAGTCGCTTCCATGGAAGATTTGAAAAGATCGGGACTGTAGCGGACCTTGACGACCTGATTAACCGTACTCACCACTTCCGGAGGCAGTGAATATTCCTTCTGGTTAATGGTCATGCTGGACAGCACCCAACCAAGCTGCTGTTCCAGCTGAGCGTCATCATAGAGCTCATCCAGTAAAGCACCTTTATCAGCGGCTGTCAGTTTTCCGCTGAGGAAAAACAAAAGCAAGAAAGCCAGAGATTTTGAACAATGGCTCAATACTGGAAATGAAAAGTCGCTTTGTGTATCCATACACTCACTCTGCGAACGGGAAGGCTTTTCTTACAACATACCTAAACCGCAGGTCAGTGTAAAATACCATTCAGTCGTACAATTTACTGGTAATCGCTGTGACAGCGGTTTCAACCCGGAGAATTCTTGAGCCCAGATGAATCCGGTCAAACCCTGCCTCTTCCAGCTTTTCCACTTCGTAAGGAATAAATCCACCTTCAGGCCCAATCGCCAGAACCACTTGATCATCGACCTGATGAGGGCATGGGACTCCGCCTGAAGGATGGGCGACAAGACAACGCTTGCCGTCCATAATGGCGGGCAATCGATCCTCAACAAAAGGCTTAAAGCGCTTCTCAAGAATAACTTCCGGGAGCTGCGTGTCCCTTGCCTGCTCCAGCCCCAGAATAAGCTGTTCGCGGACTTTTTCTCCTGTCAGCCAGGGCGACTGCCAAAAGCTTTTCTCGACCCGGTAACTGTTCATAAGAATGATTTTCTTAACCCCAAGAGACGACAAGTGTTGCAGACTTCTTTTCAGCATTTTCGGACGCGGGAGAGCCAGCAGAATCGTCAGAGGCAGAGGTTCAGGAGGCTTTTGATCCAGACAGACATCCAACTCCATTGCCTGATCCGTCAGAGAAACAATAACGCCTTGACCCATTTCTCCATCCAGCATCCCTACTCTGATGCTGTCACCCGCTTGAGAGCGATGAACGTTCAGGACATGCTGAAGAGATCTTCCCGTCAGCCTGACGCGGCTTTCAGAAATAAAATCGGTGGGAGTCAATAACAGCAGGTTCATATCGGGAAGCATCAATAGTCAGAAAAGAAACCTGCATTTTCCAGATAAAGCGCCCTTAACGAAAGGCTAATTTTATCGAAGATCCGTTGCAGGGAGTCAACTTGACTCCCTGGGAGGTCTAGGGGTTCTCTCCCCCTTGGAAGCCAGATCGATCAACTCAATTAATTTTTGCTTGAATCTTGGGTTTTTATGGACTGTCTCAAATTTCATGCAATCCTGCTTTCTAAGACACCGAACAAAAGCATCTACCAAGTGAGAAGCATAAGCTTTGCATAAATCCATATGTGTGTAATTTGTTTCGATTATACCTCTTGGAAAATCGGACAAAAACAACTTAACATCACCAGACTCGAGTATCTGATAGTTAATTGAGCCAGAGTCCAGACATATTTTATTCTTCACCAATATGCCTGCGTCTTCAATAGCATGTTGAAGTACACCACAAAACGCCACTTCGTCAGGAATTTCTTCAGCCTTGAACTTTTCTCCAGTACTTTGATCTATAAAAGCAATGTCGTCTATAAACGAATCGAGAACATAGGCGTTTTTATGATCTGCAATCTGGCCATCAAGATCGTCAAATAAAGGCATAACTGTGGCGGGAACAGTCACACCGTCTATCTCGACAAGAACGGTTTTATGAAAAGAGAGCGTGTTAAAACCTAGCTGCCTGAGTCGTTCTGTTAACTGTGTTTCCTTTAACACAGTAGGCCAATGCATCGCTTCATAACTTTTCGTCGGCACGGAAATAGCAAACTCTTTACCTTTTATCTTTATTTTAAAAACTTTTTTTATGTCTCGTTGAAATAAAAAATCACACAAAATATCTTGCTTATCATCTAACACCTCTTCCCCTTGAGAATTATTGGGCGCCTTTAACATTGTTATTTTTAACTGATCCCCAATAGATACGTTTTTCAAATTATATTTTTTTTCGGAATCACGAGCCTTATTGAGTATTTGCGCATCATCTAAAGACACCTCAAAGTCTTTTAATTCGTCAACCTCAACCGGGGGAGATATTTCATGTATGCTATCAGACACAAAATCGGGAGCTTGTGAAACTTCCTCTGAATCAGAGAGTTCCTCATTAGACTCTTTCAGTTTTCCATAGATTTCTTTCAGTGCATGCAACAAAGGTCTGGTGTATTTTTCAGGCGCGTGGTTGATCAACTCTTTAATCATGTCTTCATAAGAATCACAGAGCTCTACCTTTGCCTTGAGTGCTCTCAGGGCTTTAACATCGGGCAGATCCTCGGGGTTAACCTCGGCATATGAAACGAAGACGTATTTTTTTTCTGACGAGGCAGACTCGCCCTCTTCAACTACCTTATCCTGAACAGCCTTCGCATAACATTCGTCTGATATTCCCTTGATGATAGTGTCAATATCACCGATCAGGCCTGCCTTCAGCTTGGCTACCATCTCAAAGTCTTGAGACACATGACTCCAGTTTAAATCTAAAGAGGTGTCTTCAGCGCAGTTCTCACGATCCTCCAGAAACTGTCTTGTGGATGGATCCAGCTGTAAGTTATCGCCGGTTTCCTCACAGATTTCCTTGAAGGCAGTCAGCAAGTCTTTCGCGTATTTTGAAGGTGCCTCCTGTTTGATCAACTCAAATACGTCATTGATATTGCTGGCCTTCATGACATTCAGGGCCAGGGCACTGATTTGATTTTTTATCAGGCCGGATCGACTGTCTATTTGTTCACTTTCATTCTTATGAATCAATTCCAGATGAGGGAAAAACGTCTCTTTAAATACACCCAGTTCATAACCAGCAGCCAGTAGCGGGGCCCGCACCTTAAACGCTCCCCGCTTAAATCCAGCCTGCTCCACCAGTGCTTTCAGTTTCAGAAGGTAACCATATTGTTCACAATGCTCAAAGTGGTTATCGAGACGTGAAACCATTTCTGGCACATCTTCGACCGTCTGAATCGAATGCAAAAGACTGCGCTCTTTCGCTGTATATTGTTTAAAACCTTCCGCCAGCCATTCAGTGGATTGACCCAGCTCGGATTTCAATAGCTGAAACAGATTTTCCTTTAACCCTTCAAACGATTCATTTTGAATCATGGATTCCAGCCATAAATGGCCCCGTTCTGACAGTCCCAAATCGGCCCCGGTTTCCCGCCCAATCTGTAGGAAGCTCATACACAGCCTCTTCAGATAGGGCTTCGGTACTACATCATTCAATAACACCAGCATCTCATCCAGAGATTTACAATCATCAATTCTCTGAAGAAGGCTGCTCTTTACTTCCTCGTATAATTCCAGTTCTTTATCGCCTTCAATAGCAACGATATCATCCATAACATCTCTAACCCGGAGTTTGAAATCGTCCTTGAATGCATCCACCTCCGGAAATGAATAGCTTTTTAGTAATGCTGACAGCCTCTGGGGTTCCATAGCTGTTATGGAGCGCTGTTTCATAGGTGACGCAGATGGTTTAAAAGGATCCAGGTTTTTTTTCAGACGGGAAGGAATCAGCACTGCAACGACACTCCGACAGAAAGCCCGGGCTTTGCCAAGTGCCAGAAAAGTTGCTTTGCTAATACTGATCGCAGCCATCCTGAGATGGTGCAGAATACTGTCGTCCTGCGGTGTCTTCTGAAGATTATCCATATGCGTCCTGAAAGTTATGTCATCCCTCCATTCAACTTAGTCAAAGCAGGGCGAGTCATTTCAGTGGCAGGAATCACACAATAGCCCAACAGCGAGAGAAATCCCAACTTTAATCTGACGTTCTCCGGATGAGAAGTCTGGAGAAAAACAGACCGGTTTCAAACAACAACCACATCGGAATGGCCAGAAGGGATTGGGAAACAACATCAGGGGGAGTCAGCAACATACCTATAACAAAGCAGCCTACGATGACGTAGGGGCGTTTTTTCGAAAGGCTTTCTACCGTTGAAATACCACTCCACACGAGCATTAATGTCGCTACAGGAATTTCAAAAGCCATGCCGAAGGCAAAAAACAATTTCAGTATAAATTCGAGGTATCGATTGATATCAGTCATCACCGTTACCGATTCGGGTCCGACGGTAGTAAAGAAAGAGAAGATAATCGGGAAGACCACATAATAGGCAAAGGCCATCCCCAGATAAAAAAGCAGAACACTGGCTACCAGTACGGGAATAGCCAACCGTTTCTCATTCTTATAAAGACCCGGCGCAATAAACCCCCATAACTGATGCAAAATATACGGAACCGCCAGAAAAAAAGCCACAAACAGGGTTAGCTTGAAGGGGGCCAGAAAGGGCGAAGCTACCTCGGTGGCAATCATGGTGCTACCCTCGGGTAAATGCACCGTCAGGGGCTCTGAAACGAATCGATAAATATCGTTGGAAAAATAGAAGAGCCCCAAAAATACCACCAGCACAGCTGCAAAACTGCGCAGCAAACGACTCCTTAGCTCAACAAGATGCTGAACCAGAGGCTGTTCTTTGTTGGCTCCATCTTCGCTCATGCGCTCTTGTCTTTTTTCTCTTCAGTTTCGTTTTGAGCTCTGTTTTTAATGCCACCAGAGTCCTTTTCATCGCGATCTGTACCAGGCTCAATGGACTTGTTTAATGTCTCCAATGGCTCCTTGATCGACTCAGCTACCTGAGAGCGGGTCTTTTCCAACTCTTTCATAACCTGTTCGTTATGAATCTGTCTTTTGATGCCATCGACATCCAGTTCTTTTTCCAGCTCTTCCCTGGCAGACTGAAAACTGCGTTTAATTTTGCCGATCCAGTAGGCCGTGGTTCGAATCGCACCCGGCAGCCTCTCAGGCCCCAGAACGACCAGAGCGATCACAGCAATAAGAAGCAGCTCTGTGAAACCGATATCGAACACTTTATCTCCAAAGGTATCTCAAAAACGTGTTGAACGTAAAAGCAGTTTATCCTGTCCTGATACAGGGAAGAGGCAAACTGGCCTGCAACCTGACTCAGGATTTACGTTGAGTATCTTCAGTCTCTTTTTTCTGATGACTGTTCTCAGACTGCCCGGGCTTCTGTTCTTCGTCAGAAGAGATCGCTTTTTTGAATCCCTTTACGGCCCCCCCCAGGTCACTTCCCAGGCCTTTCAATTTCTTGGTACCAAACAACATCACCACAATCAGCAGGATAATGAGCAACTGCCAGATACTGATTCCACCAAACCCCATAATGCACCCTCCTTTCAGACTGGCCGGGAAATGCCAGCCACTATGCCAACATCCCCTGGAAACATTAACAACTGCCCTCTTGCAAGTGCAGCCGTATGATCAATACTATTCTACCGGATATCCGGTTTTTCCTCACTCAGGAGGGTTGCCTAGAGGCCTTTTCTTCTATGCCAGACAGACCAAAGCGTCGCTCCAGCTCTTTAAGAACTTCTCTGTAGCTCAGCCCCAGGTGGGACAGCATGATCAGAGAGTGAAACCAGAGGTCCGCCGTTTCGTAAACCACATCATCAAGACTGCCGCCAAATTCTGCCGCTTTGGCTGCGATCAGCGTTTCTGCCGACTCTTCACCGACTTTTTTCAGGATCTTGTCCATACCTGCGTCATGCAGACTGGCAACATAGGAGCTGCCCGGACTGGCCTGACGGCGTTCTTCCAGCACAGCTTCCAACTTATCCAGGATGTTATTCATTATCGCTGCTTCCGCTCTTGTCTTCACCGTAGATGGCATCGGGACTTTTCAGAACTTCATCCGTAGTTAACCATTGACCATCCTCGGTCAACTTACGATAGAAGCAGGATTCCCGCCCTGTGTGACAGGCTATTCCACCAAGTTGTTCTACCACCAGCAGAACAGAATCGCCATCACAGTCCAGCCGCAGCTCATGCAGTCTCTGCACATGACCGGATGACTCACCTTTACGCCAGAGCTTGCCCCGGGAACGTGACCAGTATATTGCTTGCTGTTCTTCAGCGGTCAGGGCCAAGGCTTCCCGGTTCATCCAGGCCTGCATCAGCACCCTGCCGGTTTGATGATCCTGGGCTGTCGCGGCCACCAAACCATCACTGTTCCAGCGAACGTCATCCAACCAACTCATGCTACTTATCTCCAATCCTATCGAATCAGGAGCCAGACCCCGGCTCCTCCCGTTAACACTCCCTGCCAGGGAAGCTGTGCAGACCATTCAGGGAACACCAGAACAGTAGCGGCCAGTACAACCAATACCCCACCCAACCACTTGCTTTTGTCGGTTCGCCGGTCTGCCCGATTATGTATGGCCATCAGCTTTCGCTGATGCTCCGAAAACTGTTTAACGCTGTGCAGAGCATTTCTGGCCATATTAGGCGCACTCAGCAGCCAGTCGGGAATATTATCATGTACTGAGCGGCCGATTCCGCAGGGGCTGACCTGATCCTTCATCCATTTCTCAAGATAAGGCTGTGCTGTATTCCACAAATCCAGTTCCGGGTAAAGCTGTCGGCCCAGACCTTCGACATTCAGTAACGTTTTCTCCAAAAGAACCAGCTGGGGCTGAACTTCCATTTCAAACCTTCGTGCAACCTGAAACAATCTGACCAACAGATGCCCGAACGATATATCTTTCAATGGCCGTTCAAATATAGGCTCACAGACTGTCCGAATAGCGGCTTCAAGCTCACCTACTACGGTATGGGAAGGAACCCAGCCTGAATCCACATGCAGTTGGGCGACCTTGCGATAATCCCGTTTGAAAAAGGCCAGCAGATTACAGGCCAGATAATACTGATCTTCAGGTTCCAGAGTACCGACGATACCACAGTCAATACCTATATATTTTGGCTCAGAAGGGTTAGAGATATCGACAAAAATATTCCCCGGATGCATATCGGCATGGAAAAACCGGTCGCGGAAAACCTGGGTGAAAAAGATCTCAACACCTCTTTCCGCTAGTTTTTTCATATCGGTACCCTTCGCCTTCAGGGTATCTGTATCAGCAACAGGCACACCATAAATTCGCTCCATCACCATCACTGAAGGTTTGCAGTAATCCCAATAGACTCGGGGAACAAACAGTAACTGTGAGTCGATAAAGTTCCTGCGTAACATAGAGGCGTTGGCAGCTTCCCGCAACAGATCCAGCTCATCAAGAATCGTTTTCTCGTAATCCCTGACCACTTCTATTGGCCTGAGCCTTCTGGCTTCTCTTACAAGCGCGACCAGCAAACGACTGAAGCCGTACATCAGCCGAATATCCTTGCGGATCACCTTCTCTATGCCAGGCCGTATCACCTTAACCACCACTTCTTCTCCACTATGCAGTCGAGCAGTGTGCACCTGGGCTATGGACGCAGAAGCCATAGGTTCGTGATCAAAGCGGTCAAACCGTTCTGAAACCGGGGCTTGCAGGCTTCGCTCAATGATGGCTACGGCCTCTGTCGCAGGGAAAGGCGCCACCTGATCTTGCAGTCGGGCCAATTCATCACTGATATCTTCAGGCAACAGGTCGCGACGGGTAGACAGAATCTGGCCGAACTTGATAAAGATAGGTCCCAGGGATTCCAGCCCTTTTCTGAGTCGGACGGCTCTGGGGTCGCTGTTCTTGATAAAGTATCGCCAGGGAAGGAGTCGCATCAGAACTCTGGCAGGAAAAGGCAGGCAGTCGATCTCGACCAGATCGTCCAGCCTGTAGCGGGCAATAGCCCCAACAATTTTTATTAAACGGGTTAACTGCAGCACCCTTTTCTCCCGCGATACTCTTGTTTGCTCAACTCGCTTGCTTAACTCACAAAGGGGCTGTTCTGCGCTCGAGGCTGCCTTGTCAGCTTTCCCATCAAGTTTTGTTCAAACGTCTGCTCAAGCTTTCCACAGCTTCACTCAGAGCGGTAACCTCACGACTGAAAGCACCGATTTCAGACTCTGAGGGCACCAGCTCCAATTCGTACTGAAGATAAGCGGCCCCTTGGCCAGGAAGCGTTTCTCCATAGCCTGTCAGCGTTGAGGTTATGAAGCGCAGCCCTTCAGCCAGTGAATGCCCTGCTACTGGACCCACTTGCTCACAGATCAGGGTTTCCCAGTCGAGCTGCATCCCTCGATGGGTAGATTGCAGCGCTTCCAGAACTTTCTGATCACCCGAGACATTTAGCCCTCTGATGGCATCCCAGGAAGCGTCTCGATCAGCGGCAAGCGTTATAAAACTACTTAATGGCCCCTGCAGAGTGACATCAACAGAGCCCTCATGCCAGCCAGCACAGCGGACTCCTGAGGCGTCCAGAAAAACATAGCAGTTAAAATCAGGCTGAAGACCAATGAGATGAACAACGCTGCCGTCCAGAGACTTTAAAGCCCCGGCTGTAACGGGATCGAGCTTAAACAGCTGATTGATCCGGTTCTCCACAAACGCCAGAAATGCCGTCTTCATGATAATCAGGGTTTGATGCCTTTATGCAGGGCAACAATGCCGCCGGTCATGTTGTGGTAGGTGGTATTCACAAAACCGGCTTCTTTCATCATGGCTTTCAGGGTTTCCTGATCCGGGTGCTTGCGAATACTCTCGGCCAGGTAGCGATAACTCTCTGAGTCACCTGCCACCAGCTTACCCATCGTCGGCAACAGGGAGAAGGAATAAGCGTCATAGACTTTGGTTAACAAAGGATTGTTAGTCTTTGAGAACTCCAGAACCAGCAGACGGCCACCAGGCTTCAGGACCCGGCACATAGAGCGCAGTGCTTCGTCCTTATCGGTCACATTTCTCAGGCCAAACGCAATAGTTATGCAGTCGAACGTATTTTCCGGGAATGGCAGGCACTCGGCGTTGGCCTGGACATACTCAACATTCCCGACAATGCCCTGATCAATCAAACGATCACGCCCAACCCTGAGCATCGACTCATTGATGTCAGCCAGCACGACCCGACCCGTATCGCCCACCAGACGGGAAAACTGTTTTGTGAGGTCGCCGGTACCACCGGCAATATCCAGAACCTGATGACCTTTGCGAACCGCAGAAAGCTCTACGGTAAAACGCTTCCAGAGCCGGTGTACACCCATCGACATGAGGTCGTTCATCACGTCATAGCTATCAGCCACTGAGTGAAAAACACCCGCCACCAGCTTCTCTTTATCATCAGGATTGACATCTTTGTAACCAAAGTGGGTCTTGTCCTGATCTCTTACCTTCTCAGTCATTCAGATCTCCGCCCCAGCAACAGAAAACAATCCGAACCCCGTCTTTCGATTTCCGGTTACTGGCAAGCATTCGGGAAAAATTGCAGGCTATTGTAATGGGTAATGACAAATAGGTAAATCTGCCCACTCATCGCACTATTTCGCAGTGGAGTCGACCAGCCGCCTATTCAACGAAAGGCTCTCAGCGTTTTCTGACGACAATACTGCCAATAGAGTAACCCGCTCCGAAAGAACAGATAACACCACAACTACCCGCTTCCAGATCTGCTGAATACTTATGGAAAGCAATGATTGATCCTGCAGAACTGGTGTTAGCGTACTCATCCAAAATAACCGGCGCTTCTGCCGGAGTCGCTTCACGGCCTAATACCCTGCGTGAAATCAGCTGATTCATGCTCAGGTTCGCCTGGTGTAGCCAAAGACGAGAGAGTTTCTCAGACGTCAGTCTCAACTCATCCAGGTGACTTGAAATGATCTCTGCCACTTTAGGACAGACCTCCTTGAAAACCTTGCGACCGTTTTGCACAAACAGCTTATCGGGTTGTCCAATACCGGACTCATCAGCACGATTCAGGAACCCAAAATTATTACGGATATTATTGGAAAACTGAGTCCAGGCTCTGGTACCCAGAATTTCAAAGCCTTTCTCATTACTGGCAACACTTTCCGCTTCAACTACAACAGCTGTCGAAGCATCTCCGAAAATAAAGTGGCTGTCCCGATCACGGAAATTCAAATGAGCAGAAGTGATCTCGGGACTGATCACCAGAACCCTCTGCGCATTACCGGACAGAATGGCATCCGTTGCCGCTTTGATACCAAAAGTCGCAGAAGAACAGGCCACATTCATATCGTAGGCGTAGCCAGATGCTCCCAAGTAGTACTGCACCTCAACGGCAATGGCAGGATAAGCCCTTTGGAGGTTGGAGCAAGCCACAATGACCAGGTCGACCTCTTCCGGCCTCACTCGTGCCTGGGAAAGCGCATCTCTGGCAGCATGTAATGCCATTTCACACTGAACGGAGATTTCTTCGTTATCCCGCTCGGGAAGTCGGGGTACCATACGACCAGGATCAAGAACACCTTCACGATCCATGACATAACGACTTTTAATGCCCGAAGCTTTTTCTATAAAGGCACTGTTACTCAATGGCAGGGGGTCTTTTTCACCGGCAGCGATTGCCTGCTGGTGTTTGTCATTCTCTTTCTGAGCCCAGGTATTGTAGCTCGTGACCAGCTCATCATTGCTGATAGAACTGGTCGGGGTGTATAGCCCCGTTCCTGTGATAATTGCAGCGACAGCCATGCTTGTTCCGATCACCTTATCTTGACGTGCTCCGTGATCCTATATCATGCACCATGGTAATAAAACCTTAAAATTTCACCCCGGATATCATTGTACGTCAGCCACATTGAAGACTGAACGGGTGGAGACTCTCCTGCGACTCCTGCCTTTGCTGGAGCATTGGAACGAGTTACAGGAGACAAACACATTGACTCTGACAATAAGCCAGTTAGCCGGTATTACGCATACCTGCAGCAATACCAACAACAGTAATCATCAAGGCCTGTTCCAGATTTTCACAAACCTTCCCTTCTTCTGAATGTCGAACGCGGTAGAGTAACTCTGCCTGAAGCACATTCAGAGGGTCAGTATATGGATTACGCAAAGCGATAGCCTGCTTATTCTGAGGATGGTTAGACATCAACTCTTCCCCGCTTTTAAGCTCCAGCAGTGCCTGAACTGCAGTTTTCAGCTGCTCTCGCAGACTTTCTCCCAGATGCTGTAGCTCGGTCGGTACCAACCGCTCTTCATAGTATTTAGCCAGATTCGAATCGGTCTTCATAAAGACCATCTCCAGCATTTCCAGCCGCGCCTTAAAGAAGGGCCATTGACTGATCATCTCTTCCAGAGTTTCTTTCTGGCCGTTTTCCAAAGCATTTCTTAAGGCGGCACCACACCCAAGCCAGGTGGGCAGCATGAGACGAATCTGGGTCCAGGCGAATATCCATGGAATCGCCCGCAGACTTTCCACGCCACCATTGGGCTTGCGCTTTGCAGGTCTTGAACCCAGGGGTAACTTGGCCAATTCCTGTTCTGGCGTCACCGCACGAAAATAGGGAACAAAATCAGGCTCATCCCGGACCATACCCCGGTATATTTGCAGGGAATCTCTGGCCAGCTGATCCATCATATCCCGCCAGCTTTGCTCTGGCACAGGCGGGGGCAGCAGGGTTGCTTCCAGCGTGGCGCTTGCGTAGAGCATCAGGCTGTTAATGGCCACATCAGGGAAACCAAACTTGAAACGGATCATTTCTCCCTGTTCAGTGACTCGCAGATTATTGTTCACCGAGCCCGGTGGCTGGGAGAGAATCGCCGCATGGGCAGGGCCACCACCACGACCGATGGTACCACCACGACCGTGGAACAGTGTCAGCCCGACATTATTTTTACGACAGACCTCCGTCACCTCTTCCATGGCCCGATACTGAGCCCAGGCTGCTGCCATCCAGCCAGCATCCTTGGCAGAGTCGGAATAACCGATCATCACCATCTGACCGCCATGGCAATAACCACGATACCAGGGCAATGACAATAGAGAGCTGATACACTCACTGGCACCATCCAGCGCGTCAAGTGTTTCAAACAGAGGAGCAATAGGCATTGCAAAGCCAACGCCACACTCTTTCAGCAACAGCGCTACAGACAAGACATCGGATGGTTTGTAGGCCATGGAAATGACATATGCGCCTAATGCCTGCTGACCTTCTCTGGCAATAGCACGACAGGTGGCAAGGACTTCAGCGACATCTTCGGAAGGCTGCCATTCTACCGGAATCATGGGCCTGGGATTCTGCAGCTCTTTCAGTAAAAAGGTCTGCTTTTCCTGTTCATCCCAGCTCTGGTAATCACCAATCCCCAGAGCTCTGGTTAACTCACTGATCGCCTGAGTATGTCGGCTCGCTTCCTGACGAATATCCAAACGTATCAGGGTGAGACCAAAGCTGTGAGCACGACGGATCATGTCCAATAGCGGACCATCGGCAATGACGCCCAGACCCACTTCATGCAAGGAGTGGTAGCAAAGCTCCAGAGGCTCAACAAGATCTTTATGCTCCAGAAGCACTTCAGAAGAACGGGATTTGTCGACCAGTGCATATTCGCACCAGGTTCGGGCCTCTCTGAGACGCTCTCTGAGCTGTCTGAGAACGACCCGATAGGGCTCTCGACAATCCCCCAGTTTCTGCTTCATTTCTTCACTGCATTCCGTCATGGAGAGCTCTCCAATCAGGGGGTTCAGATCCCTGAGGTACAAATCCGCAGCCATCCAGCGACTCAATAAAAGCACTTCCCGGGTCACCTCAGCGGTGACGAATGGATTTCCATCCCGGTCTCCTCCCATCCAGGAAGAAAAGCGCACCGGTACAGCATCCAGTGGCAGACCAATATCGGTATGTTCCCTGAGCCGCTCATCTATAGCACGAACAAAATCAGGCACCGCATTCCATAGAGAGTGCTCGATGGTGGCAAATCCACCCTTGGCTTCATCAACAGGTGATGGTCGCTTCATCCTGAATTCATAAGTGTGCCAGGCCTGAGCTATCAATTGACGAAGCCGGTCTTCAAGACGGGCTCGCTCCCTGAAGCTCAGACGGCTGCTTTCCAGCTTGCTGAGACACTCAAAAATCGATTCATGTTTCTGGATCAGGGTTCTGCGGGAAACTTCGGTGGGGTGAGCGGTCAGTACCAGCTCCATATCAAGGCTGGCAACACTGTCTGCGATTTGCTCCTGGCTGAACCCCTGATTTCTGAGCCTCGCCATCAGCTCATCAAAGTGATCCGGAACACAGAACGTTTCGCCATGGCTAACAGCAATACTGTCATATTGTTCGGCCAGGTTAGCCAGATTAAGAAAATGACTGAACGCCCGTGTAACGGGCACCAGGTCGTCATCAGAAAGGTTTTTCAGTTGATCCAGTAAAACTTCCCGATCATCCTCACTGCCTGCTCTTGCAGCCTTGGAAAGCTGACGAATGCTTTCAATACGATTGAAAAAAACCTCGCCATGATGTTCCTTTATAGTCTGACCCAACAGTGTTCCCAGCAGGTTCACGTTGCGACGCAAATTCGCCTTACTGTCTGTCATAGATTTAACTTCCCGGGTTTCTACCGTGAAATTGCTTTCACTCTGGCACTTTGTTCATGGCTAAAAGCACGACCACCTTGTTCTGATGCAGGAATACCGGAAACTTTTGAACCAAAGTACCGTTTTCATCCCTCATTTTGATGACGTACAACTTCGAGAATTACTGAGCCTATACCATAAAATCCGAATAAAAAAGCCTTCACAAACACGCACCAAGACGCACAAACAAGTACAGGACACACAAAACATGGACATGCTCGATTTCAGAAGGATTTCGAAGAAAAAAAACTGCCCGGCCACGGAAAAGCTATCGCAGAAACAGCTATTATTTCTGGCGTATCCCCATAGATCTTGTAATATGTTTATCTCATGATGAATGAGGTAGATTTACTTGCTTTCAAGAGGTATCAGCATGAAAGAAAAAGACCCCTTTGAGTGCAACACCTGCAATACGGTAGAGGTCGGTACCCTGATCCGCGACGATGATACCTGGGTTACTGTGGAAATTCGTGGTGACAAGGCAGTTTCTGCCCAGGAAAAGTTCAACAAGATAGAGCAGCGAGCTCTTTCAGTCGGATCAGGCAACTGCAAGATTCAGTCAGAAACCATTCAGGAAAACGGTATCACGGTGATCAAGGCGATGCTCGACTTTGACTGTACTGCAGAAAAGCTGATCTTTGAAATGTCTCTGCGATAACAGCTCCCAGTTTACGGATTTGCGTTCAATCAACATTCATGCTCCCGACGCCGAGCTGTCTTTCTGGCCAGATCTGATCACACAACAAGATTGTGAATCCTATTACCAGCAACTTCTGTCTGGCACCCGGTGGCGTCAGGATACAATCACAATTTTCGGAAAAACATTGGATTTACCTCGATTACAAGCCTGGTATGCTGATGAGGGAATGACTTACAGCTACTCTGGCCTGACACTCACTCCAGAGCCATGGACACCGGTGTTGCTGGCGATAAAAAAAGTGGTCGAACACACCTGTCACTCTTCATTCAACTCGGTTCTGCTCAACCTGTATCGTGATGGCAATGACAGTAACGGCTGGCATTCTGACGATGAGGCAGAACTTGGAGAACAGCCTGTTATTGCCTCACTGAGTCTGGGCCAGGAAAGACGTTTTCGACTGAAACACAAAGAGGCCAGTTCAAGGGGTATCCAACCCTTGTCACTGGATTTAACTTCTGGCTCACTACTGGTGATGTCAGGCTCAACCCAGCGCTGCTGGCAGCATTGTCTTCCCAAAACATCCAGAACCGTTTTACCCCGTATCAATCTCACTTTCAGGAATGTCATTTATGGCCCGAGCCAAATGCCCGCGCTGTGAGCGTCCTCTTCGATTCTGCATTTGCCAGCATTTACAACCCGAGCAGGCCTGCTGTGAACTACTGATCCTGCAGCACCCCGATGAGGTCAAACATCCGCTGAATACCGCCCGGATCGCCAGACTGGGCATTGAGAACTGCAAGGTTCTCGCAGGAGAGGACTTCTCCGAAAACCCACACCTCAAGATCCTTCTGGAGAACAAAAAAAGCTGCTTACTTTTTCCGGGCGAAGAGGCTTTCCAACCTTCTGAATATCAGAAAATCCATGGCCTGCCTGATGTTTGTATTCTGCTGGACGGTACCTGGAGAAAAGCCAGAAAGATACTTCATCTCAACCCTCAACTTCGGTCTCTGCCACGGATATCCCTGCCAGAAAATCTGGAGTCCCGCTACCGAATTCGCAAATCCCCTCATCAATCAGCCCTTTCTACTATTGAGGCTACGGTATGTCTTATGCGAGAGTTTTCAGGAGACCCAATGGTTCACCAAAACTGCCTGGACAGCTTCCAGACCATGATCGACCGACAGATCCTGGCCATGGGGCGAGATGTCTACGAAAAAAATTATAGAAACCGATCGAAATGAACTACTTTGATTAGGCGCTACGCTGATTTGGGTCCCGATTAGCGTCCCAGTGATATTAATTAGGGACTGGGCTTTTTTTCAGTATGCGAATAACATGGGTCCGAGGCTTTTTTGCTTTATGTTTGCTATCAATGAATCGGCCGAAGCAATACGAAGTAATGGAATAGCAACATTCGTAACCTTGTGCATTTCCACAGCAACCAGAGACAGAGTGCAAAATAATAATGACTGACGCCTCCCTGAAAACCTCTTCCCGCTGGCTCTGGGTGTACCTTCTGATTCTGTTCGCCATTCTGATCCGGCTCCTCTCCCTTGGCCTATATCCTCTGATGGATACTTCAGAAGCCCGATACGGTGAGATCGTCAGACTGATGGTCGAGACCAATGACTGGATCATTCCATATTTTGATTATGGTGTCCCGTTCCTCGGTAAACCACCCATGTTTATCTGGCTTTCAGCCATAAGCTTCAAGTTATTCGGAATCAATGAATTTGCCGCCCGCTTACCTTCTCTGGTTTGTAGTCTGGGCACCCTGGCATTGGTCTGGAAGCTGGCCCATTTTCAAATGGGGGTACAAAAGGCAAAAATTTCGGTACTGTTCCTGGTCACCTCCGCCATGTTTCTCGTTCTTTCCGGTGCCCTGCTGGCCGACCCGGTCATGACCCTGACGACCACTCTGATACTCGGCAGTTTCTGGATGGGCTGGCAGAGTCACAACGAATCTGAAGCACTTCGGTGGCAATATTTGTTTTTTGCCGGTTGCGGCCTGGCACTGCTGGCAAAAGGGCTCGCTGCAGTGGTTCTGGCGGGTGGTCCGATTTTCTTATGGTGCCTTCCTAAAGGCAGATTGATAACGCTGTGGCATAAATTTCCCTGGATCAAAGGCACTATTCTGTCAGCGGCCATTGCCCTTCCCTGGTATATCAGCGCCGAGATACGCAACCCCGGTCTTCTGGAATACATGTTTATTGGCGAACATTTTTCCCGCTATCTGGATTCCGGCTGGCAGGGTGATGAATACGGCAATGCCCATGTCCACGCTCTGGGAGCCATCTGGGGCTACCTGCTGGCTGGAGGCTTTCCCTGGACATTCGTGTTACTCGGAGTTGCCATCAGACAACTCTGGAAATTCTGGCAAAAGAAGCCCACTCTCAAGTTAACTGAATGGGATTATTTCCTGCTCTGCTGGCTGTTGTTTCTGCCCCTGTTTTTCACTTTCACTACCAATCTGATCTGGACTTACACGCTCCCTGTGATGCCTGCCCTGGCAATGATTATTGCACGACTGTTCGGGGAGAGCTGGTCCAACCACTCTGGTAAGCTTATCACTCTGGCAACCCTGACACCTCTGTTGATGATTGCTACTATCATGGTCATGATGAACGACGGTGGTAAAAAATCACAAAAGTACCTGATCGCCAACATGATGACACACCCTAATGAACAGCCTGGTCGCCTTATTTACTTTATGAAGCGTCCGTTCTCGGCTCGCTTTTATTCCCAGGGTCAGGCCCTGCTGGCCTCCAGTGAAGAGGAGATCTTCGATCAATTACACAGGGATCGCAGGGACTTTCTGGCCACTCGCGACGGCAACATCAATAAGCTGTCTGCCCCGCTGAAAGATCGCTTCGAAAAAGTATCCAAATACAGAAACTGGACCCTCTGGGTTGAGAAAAAATAATACCTTGTGAAGAGTGCTGAATTATACCAATCGTGCTTTCTAACTCCCATGGGGAGTTAGAAAGCACGATTGGTATTACTTCCATTTAATATTACAGCCGATACTGGGACTCTGATTCTCTGCTACTCGCTCTCCCGCCAGCACTGAGTCCATGGCAGACTTTAAATCAGCCCCGGTCACAGGCTTGTCATTACCAGGACGAGAGTGATCAAACTGACCACGATAGACACACCTCAGTTCGGCATCAAAGAGAAAAAAATCAGGTGTACAGGCCGCATCGTAGGCTTTCGCCACCGACTGACTTTCATCATACAGATAGGGAAACGGATAAGATTTTAATGCCATCTTGTCAGGAGCATCCTCGGGATAGGTCCTGGCATCATTAGCACTGATAGCCACTATGCCAAGATCTCGATCAGCATAATCCTTACCCAACTCTACCAGCGCATCTTCAATGTGAATCACATAAGGGCAGTGATTACAGATAAACATCACCAGAACGCCCTTCTCCTTTCTTACTTCCTGCAGGGAGACGGACTGTCCTGATGAAGGATCAGGCAATTTAAAATCAGGGGCAGACGAGCCCAGTTCAACCATATTCGACGGGGTCAGTGCCATTCCGGTATTCTCCAGCTTATATCCCACTACAGGTGCTAATCCATTGTGGGAGTTGTCGGGAACAGAAAACTGCTGCTACATTGGAAGTTCGAAAATCAAATTATGTCACTTATGGGCAGGCATACCTCTTTTAATAAAGACAAGGCGCTGGATAACGCACTTGCTCTCTTCTGGTCTCGGGGATTCTCGGCTTCTTCGCTCAGACAGCTGGAAGAAGCTACCGATCTGCACCCTGGGAGCCTGTATCATCATTTTAAAAACAAAGAAGGCTTATACCTGCACGTCTTAAAGTACTACATTGAACACTACCTGCAGTTAAGAATCCAAAAGTATCTCGGTTCAGGGCCTCCCCTTGAAGGTTTACGCCGATTTTTGACAGCAGGCTATCGTCATCCCCGCAACGTGCAATACCAGAACTGCTGCTTTCTGGCCTGTACCAGTACAGAGCTGCACCTATTGCCAGATCAGGCTGCTGAGCTGGTCAGACAGGCTGTGAACACGATCCAACAGGCATTAATGGCCCAGATACTCAGGGGGACTGAAAAAAACCTGATTGCCCCCTGCCTGAGCAGCGCGGAAGCAGCCAGAGAGCTCACCAGCTTCTTTCTGGGCCTTCAGTTAATGGCCAGAATCAGCCCCAATCAGCATCAGTTAGATTTGCTGGTAAAGCACAGTCTTGAGCATATTCTGAATCCCAAAACATGATTGGGAAGAAGGTACCATTATGGCAATGAACAACCAAAGTGGCGCAACGAGAACAGCAAAAAGTTCAACCAGAAAAAACCTGAAGCACCCGGCTTCAGGTTTTTTTACTATGAACGCTTATTTATACAAGTCATCGTCATCATAGTCTTCATATAAGTTTGCTGCTCCTTGTGGCACTCCTGCTGCTCCAGATGACACTGATGCAGAGGGGGGTGTATCCCGAAAACGGAATTCAGTTCCGGCCTGACTTGACCGCTTGTGAAAATCTTCATAACGGCGAATTTCTCCATCCCCGACACTGCGCCTCGCTGTGCGCATGGCTTTCTCAAAATGACTGCGCGTTAACATGCAACTCTCAAGGGACTCGTCAACGTCCATTGCATCACTTTGAGCTCTCAGCGAGCTACGACTGCTAATGTATTCCCTGACAGCATGTTGTATTGCAGACTGGCAGATTTCGTTAATATCGGCTCCGGAGAAACCCTTGGTTACGTCAGCCAGCTGCTTTAACTGAACATCACCCTCTATCGGGGTGTTACGCAGGACAGCTTCGAAAATATGCAATCGGCTTTCATGATCTGGCAGTGGAATGTAGATATGCTTGTCGAAACGGCCTGGTCGCATAAGAGCTTTGTCAAGAATATCGGGTCTGTTGGTGGCGGCGATGATATAAATGTTATTCCGTTCAGCTATACCATCAATCTCGATTAACAGTTGGTTCAGGACGCGATCGCTTGCGCCATTGGCGTCACCTAATGAAGATCCCCTGGAGGACGCCAGAGAATCAATTTCATCAAAAAACAGGATGCAGGGTGCTGCCTGCCTGGCTTTGTCAAAAAGGTCACGTACATTATGCTCTGATTCGCCAAACCACATAGTCAACAACTCTGGCCCTCTTATGGCAATGAAGTTAGCCTGGCAATCGTTAGCCAAGGCTTTGGCTAACTGTGTTTTGCCACAACCAGGGGGACCATAGAGAAGTACACCCCGTGCCAGTTTCTGACCAAAATGCTTCAGCAGCTCGGGCCATTGAAGGGGGTAGCGTACCATTTCCAGCAATTCATTTTTGACATCCTTCATGCCGCCTATGTCTTCCCAGGTCACATTGGGTATCTCGACAAAGGTTTCTCTGAGAGCTGACGGGTTGGAGGATTTGAGAGCCTTTTCAAAATGAGCCTGGGTGATTTCCAGACTATCTAACAACTCGGCATCAACGTTCTGTTCATCATCGAGGGTGCTAATGTCTATTTTTTCCCTTATACAAAGCATTGCGGCATTGGTGATAAGCTGCGTGATGTCAGCGCCGGTGAACCCATGGCAGACTTTTGCAATCTTTTCCAAATCCACGTCGTCGGACAGTTTTTTGTCTCTGGTATGAACC
The DNA here is from genome assembly GCF_049310145.1 of Endozoicomonas sp. ALD068. Classification (NCBI taxonomy): domain Bacteria; kingdom Pseudomonadati; phylum Pseudomonadota; class Gammaproteobacteria; order Oceanospirillales; family Endozoicomonadaceae; genus Endozoicomonas; species Endozoicomonas sp. ALD068. The sequence goes on along the minus strand of NZ_JBLYNU010000004.1, from coordinate 32,168 downwards.
TGAAGGATTTCCAGGCGACCGGTTTCGTCAGGAACGCCGATATGAATCTCTTTATCAAAGCGGCCAAAACGACGCAGTGCCTGATCAATCGAATTGACTCTGTTAGTGGCGGCCAGAATCATAACCTGCCGCCTGGACTGCAAACCGTCCATAAGGGTAAGCAACTGACCGACAACGCGCCGCTCTACTTCACCCGGGGTTTTGTCACGCTTTGGGGCTATCGAATCAATTTCATCGATAAAAATAATGGCAGGGCTGTTTTTTTCAGCTTCTTCAAAAGCCCTTCTCAGATTGGATTCTGACTCACCTGCCACTTTGCCCATTATCTCCGGGCCGTTAATCAGAAAGAGGAAGGCGCCACTCTCGTTGGCAACAGCCCGGGCAATCAGTGTTTTTCCATTCCCCGGTGGTCCACTTAGTAGTATTCCTTTTGGAGGACTGACATTCAGGGTATTGAAAAGTTGTGGGTATCGCATTGGCAGCTCAATAATTTCCCGTATCGTTTGAATCTGTGGTCTGAGCCCACCAATATCATCATAACCAACATCCGCAATTGAAGACGGATCCTGCCGCTCGACGGGTTCGCCTTCACAGTGAACAGTTGTGTCCTGGGCAACTATACACCCACCTTCCGGGTCTGTCTCCATCACCCGGAAATGAACGGTTCGCAAGCCAGCACTTATAGGGATAACGTCGTTTTTACTGACAGGTCGGTACGCCTCTAGAAAAAATGGCTTCAAAAACACATCAAACAAGTTGCCGGTTATACCTTCAAGGCTATCTTTTATTGGCAATATACCCACTCGTTTACCATAGGGCAGCATAGGGAGGTGGGAGACTTTGACGATATCGCCTAACCTCACCTTAAGGTTGTTACGGACTGCCCTGTGCATCCTGATACAGCCAGATGGCTGATTTGCATCCGATATAGCAACAGCTATAGTGGTTTTTCTTACTTTGCCGGTTAGCAGGACAGAGTCTCCACGATAAATTTGTAACCCAGCCATTTCATCTTCTGACATTGTAACTACGGAGTACTCATCACTGGGACTCTCATCAACCAAAAGCCGTCTGGAAATTGCCTTACGTGCTGGAGCCGAGGCAGGAGCGGGCGGGGCAGGAAACTGCTGTTCCGACATGCTTCCCTCGCCAGGGTCTCCGCCGCCATGAGGGGACTGGCTGACGGGCCCCGGAGATCTTTCTGCTGGCTCCTCAGGTAAATTTTCGAGAGGTTCGCAGGGAGGAGATGCTCCTGGACCCCGTGGCACTTTACGAATTCGCCAGTGCCACTGATGCCAGCCACCTCCGGCAGCCAGTCTGGGGCCAAAATACTCTGGATAAAGGTATTCAAGCCAGCTCTGGAAGTGCATTGATAGTAGCCGCTGGTATTCTTCCTTACTGATGTAATGAACCTGTTTGTTCTCATCCAGCCTGTAAAAGACGTTACCATTATGATCAACCGCTCTGGTGGCCGCTACCTGTCCACTGGCCGGAATCAGTGCTGGATTCTGGTCACTCCAGGGGGGTGTATCTTCGAATAATGGGGCAATAGTTTCTGACAGGTCCAGAATCCATCCACTTCCATCATCCAGGCCCCAGCTCAGACAGGGTTCATCATCGCAATTCCCGGGAATAAGATTGATTGTCGTTTTAGTATCCCGTGTTATGCCACCTATTGAGCCAGGAGGCCCGGGCAGGAAATCGCCATTTTGACCGGGAACAGGTTGTCCCGGCTTCCATTGTAAACTCGTGTCAGGGACTGATATGTGGACTGGCACACCTTCATCACCGACCTTCACCTGTGTCTGTTCAGGGTAGGGTTCTGGCCTGCTTTTGCCGGGTAAAAGCCAGGTCCATTGATCCGGGTCTCTCCGGTCGGGGGCCAATGTCATATCCAGCTCCCCTGGCAACGGCAGGCAGCCCGACTTGTAAGCAAGGAGGGGGTCTTCAGGCTCGATGCAAAAGGATGGTTCAGTCCCGGCTTTCTGATGGGTGCCAGAATGAGAAAAACGATTGAAGTAGGTATGGTATGCAAGAGGGAGTAAGAGGATAGGCAGTGAAATACCGGATGGATTATAAATGCCCGGAGCGGTACTGGCATACCCCGTCGACACGAGTGTCCCGCTCTGCCCGGAAAAGGTTTTGACAGGTGTCACCAGAAACGAAATGCCAAGAAATATTAGCGGCAATTTGATATCGATGCCGCTCAGATGAAGGTTGTCTGATCGCCGGGAGATAGTGAACACGGACAGAATAAAATAGAACATAACCTATTACTTATATCATCCTGTGTAGGGCTCAGGCCCACTGACTGGCCTTTGCCGTTTGTACAAGGCTCTATATATAGCACCGCACTGGCTGGCGTGCCATGAACAGAGATGGCGGTAATCAATATTTGTTTGAAATAGTTAATACAAGACTGATGTCGCTTGCTATGAATTACCCCGACGAGCCAAGGAATTAGCTCACTTCGGATAGCTATTTTACGAAACTGCAGCACGCCAAAATCGAGGGACAACTCATCTCCTTAAAATCAGCTCTGACAGTTTTACCATTAACAGGGTGAAAACGAAGGGTTTCTTGTGTATGTTTTGCCATAGCAGGCTCCGGTTTGCTTCTTCCGAAGCTTACTTTTGTTCGAACCTGCTCTAAGAAATTTTTGGGTTAGACGATCCTCACTGCGTTCAAGACTATTAACTTATGGCCATACAACAAATCATTGTCCACCAGCTGAAACAGGTCCCCGACAGTGACTCCCTGACTGCTGTTCCGGCAAATCACAGCCTGCCCCCCACTCCGGCCCTGGAAGCCATGCTGGACGACCTGATGCAAACTTACAACAAGAAACAGGACAAACAGTATGGCCAGTTCAACCCCGATGCCGAAAGCCCTTTCCCAACTGAACTGGGTGATTACCTGGCAGAAAAGATGGACTTTACAGCCCTGACCCGCAATACCCTGAACCAGCTTCTGGAAAAGCTCGATCAGGCCGGAGCACTGGGTGGGGGCTACCTGCTGTTTGCTGATTATCAGCAGGGCCTGACCCGATACTTCATGCTCTGCATGCTAACCAGTAATGTCAGCATAACCGTGACAGATGATCTTGCTATTCAGGATGTAGCCTATCTGGATACAGCCAGAATGCCACTGGCCTGCCGCATTAATATCACCGAATGGCAGGGTAACGAGAACAGTGGTCGTTATCTCTCATTCCTGCGTCCCCGCGGTGGCCGCCGTCTGAGCGATGTATTTCAGGAAGCTCTGGGCTGCAATGAAACCAGTAACAGCAAGGAAGAAGCTGACACACTGGTCAGTGCTGTAAAGGAGTACGCCAGGGAAGCGCCTTCTCTGGAAAATCACAAGGAAGTCAGCCGACAGGTCTACGACTTCTGCCAAACCAAAATGGATGATGGCGATGCCCTGACCCTGGATGAACTTACCGGCTATCTGAGTGAAGCGGGCTCCGATGATTTTGCCCGCTTCGTCAACACCCGCGACTACGACATGAGTCAACCTATGGCTCCGGAAAAACGCACTCTAACCAAACTGGTTAAGTATACCGGTCGCAGCAAAGGTCTTAACATTGCCTTTGATGCCGAGCTGCTCGGTACCCAGGTGGTGTACAACAAAGATCTGAATCAGCTCGTGATCAAGGAAGTTCCTGCCAAGCTCAAGGAACAGCTGGAAGGCAATAACTGACATCACAGTCGTATTTGCATGCTCTCATAAGCATTGACAGGTCTTCCAGTATGGCTGTTCACTGTCTTTGAGGGCTACAAATGTCGATAAGCTGCTTCTGGATTGTCAGGTTAAGTGACAGCCGGGATATCCGATACATAAGGGATGATTTAACTGTTTCCGGACCCCGCAATGTCTAAAGCTCAATTACTGACCACACTGCTTTTCCTTCTGACTTTTATGAACCAGGCTATGTCCTCAGAGTCGGCTGCCAAAAACAACAACCTGACCCCAGAGCACCTTTTGAAGCAGGAGTTATTGCTGAATCAGCTGATCGAAAATATTCACTTGCTCCAGATCGATTTTCTCAACAAGGACGCCAGAATGAAAATGCAGGACAATCTGGCTCTGCTGAACCAGAGCATCCCGGCCTTGCCGGAAAAGTCCAACGATCAGGAAACTTCGAAGTTGCTATCATCGACCCTGAGTCTATGGCCTATCATTAGCCGACACGCCGCCTGGATGGCTGATTTGCCCGCTCACTCCCGTCCCCCTGAGGCCACTACACTGCTTCTGGCCTTGGCCAGACTGGATAGAAAGTTATTGCTTCTCAGACAAGAAATCCTGACCAGCAAACCACACAAAAATGAAAAGCTCGATTTTCTTGAGCAGGCATTACTCATGCAACGCCTGTCCCGTCACTATCTCAGCCTGACTCTTTCCGAGTTAAATGAAGACAAGAGCGCTTCCGGTCGGCTTCAGCTGCAAACACTGGCTCGACATTTCGAACAGAAGTTGTCCAGGCTGGGTCAAGAATACGGCGACCACGCCCATGCGGCCAAACCGATCAAACAAGCTCAGGTGACATGGAATTTCATCAAGGTGGGATTAGAGCAATTTCCGGATAAACCGATTCCTGAAATGATCGCTCGCTATGGCAGCAGCGTCGTCAAACGCATGACTTCTGCACACAAGATGTTCTGACCTGCAAAAATATATCCGCTTCCCCCCACGGGAAGCGAGCAGAAAAGCGTTCACTCTGTTCAAAAATACCCGGTATGGGGCAATAATCCTGGAGCGGATAGCTGACAGAAATCACTTTACTCCCGGGTTTAAGGGCCAGCATTCTCAGCGTCAGGCATCGAATAGTGAGATCATCCAGATTGGATGCATAAAGATAAACGACCGTCGCCCCCGAAAGATCCGCCTCCAGATAATCCCCCTCAATAACGGTTAGTTTATCCAGCTTCATTCTACCACTGAGACGCCGGAGTCTCAGACAAAACGTGGGAATCTGCTCAATCGATGTCACTCGAACACCTGCAAAAGCAGCCATCCAGAGAGAGGTAAAACCGCTGCCTGCACCCAATTCAAAAACGTGGTCCCGGGACGTTAATCCAGACTTTTCACAGATATCATCAAGCACTGTTAAAGGTGTTTCACCGTAAAGATATAAATCATCTGACTTTTTCTTAATCAGGAAACGCTTACTGACCTGAAAAGGGCTGTCCAGCAGGTATCGAAGCTTCAACCCAAGATAGGCTTTGAGGAATGTGCGATGGGATGAGAAACGACGAAATACCCTGTATAGTTCGACCCACTCGAAATATTGAACTTTTAACGCCAATAAAAACAGTTTCACCCGCTGCGCCCAGTTTTCATACCGTTTAAACTAGATTGATCGAGAGCTTGAGCCCAGTCAACCGTGATTGATTGGTTAATTAGTACACAAGTTCAAATTATTTTAGGCTTTTCTCAGTCAAATTCAGGTTATCTATTGGCAGATTGACTGCTTAAATAGCATACTCTAATGTGCTGACCGAGGATACGGAGTGGCAAATGGAAAAAATCCAGACCCGTCTATACCCTGAAGATCAGGCCAAAGTTGACCGTTTTATCAGCACTGGGACCAATGCGACAGAGCGCAGCCGCTTCAGACCCTTAAAGCTGATGTTCTGGCTGAGCTTTTTGATTGTCATACTTGGTGTTCTCAGCCGTCTGATAGGCGTTTTTATCCTGGGCTGAGTCAGCCTGAATAGCTGTAGGGTGTGTTCTCAATCAGTTTTCCGCTCTTTCTAACCATAAAGCCAAGAAGAGAGCTGGGGATTTCAGACTGATTCAAAACACTCCTTTATAAAAATAGAGAGAATGAAGTGACTGACCAGCTGCATAAAATAGTAATTGTTGGAGGAGGTGCCGGAGGGCTCGGATTAGCCACCAAACTGGGAAAAAAACTGGGCAAGAAGAAGAAAGCCCGAATTACCCTGGTGGATGTTCGAAAAACGCATTTCTGGAAACCCCTTTTGCATGAAGTGGCCGCAGGCTCCCTGAATGCTTTTGAAGATGAGCTGAGCTATTTGGCTCAGGCCAAATGGAATCATTTCCACTTTCTACCCGGAAGAATGTGCGGTCTGGACCGGGATAATAAAACCATTACCCTCGCTCCTATTAACGACGAAGCCGGACAAGAGGTCGTTCCCGAGCGCAGCTTGGAGTACGATGACCTGGTCATCTGTTTGGGCAGCACCGCCAACGACTTTAATACACCAGGTGCAGTGGATCACTGCCTGTTTCTGGACAACCGGGAACAAGCAGAAAGAGTACATACAACGCTTCTGAATCATTACCTTCATGCCCAGGCTTCCCATGAGAAATCACCTGAGTTAAACATCGCCATCATTGGTGCCGGAGCGACAGGTGTGGAACTGGCAGCAGAACTTCACTACGCAGCCATAGAACTGGCCCGATATGGCCTGGACGCGATTCAGCCAAACAAAGTAAACATCACTGTCATAGAAGGCAGCGAACGAATACTGCCTGCCCTGCCCGTTCGTATCAGCAGCAGTGTTCACAAACAGCTGCAGAAAATGGGGATTGTTATACAAACCCATCAGCTGGTCAGTGAAATTACTGACAAAGGCCTGAATACAAAAAGCGGTGACTTTATCAACTCCGATCTCAGTATCTGGGCCGCAGGCATCAAAGCGCCAGCATTCCTGAAAGACATCGCCGGCCTTGAAACCAATCGAATTAACCAGCTAGTGGTCAGACCCACCCTGCAATCTACATTGGATGATCACATTTACGCACTGGGTGACTGCGCCAGCTGCACACTGACAAACAGTAACGGCGAACCGTTCACTATACCTCCAAGAGCCCAGGCTGCTCACCAGCAGGCTGAGTTGCTGACCAAGAGCCTGACAGGAAAAGTTCTGGAGGGTGAGGCACCTTTAACCTTTACCTACAAAGACTACGGTTCTCTGATCTCTCTGAGTCGTTTCAGTGCCGTAGGTAATTTGATGGGAACCATCACAGGCGGCGATATGATGGTGGAAGGCAGGATGGCCAAGATGTTTTATATCAGCCTCTACCGAATGCATCAGGTAGCGCTGTTTGGACGATTGAGGACTGGAGCCCTGATTATCAAAGACTTTATCGGGAAAACGACACGCCCCCATCTAAAGCTGCATTGATTTATTTTTAGCATGCAAAAAACAAAAAGCCGGTTCTTTGAACCGGCTTTTTGTTGATTTGGTGGGTCGTGTAGGATTCGAACCTACGACCAATTGGTTAAAAGCCAACTGCTCTACCAACTGAGCTAACGACCCTTGATGCTTAATGAACACGCAGTTCAGGAAACAAACTCTTGCTTGAGAGTGAGAATATGGCTCCCCGAGCTGGACTCGAACCAGCGACCCAATGATTAACAGTCATTTGCTCTACCAACTGAGCTATCGGGGAATAAAAGTGGTGGGTCGTGTAGGATTCGAACCTACGACCAATTGGTTAAAAGCCAACTGCTCTACCAACTGAGCTAACGACCCACTGAACTTTCTGAATACGCAATCCAGAAAGCTAACCCTTGCTAAGGAGTTTAAAATGGCTCCCCGAGCTGGACTCGAACCAGCGACCCAATGATTAACAGTCATTTGCTCTACCAGCTGAGCTATCGGGGAAGAAATTGGTGGGTCGTGTAGGATTCGAACCTACGACCAATTGGTTAAAAGCCAACTGCTCTACCAACTGAGCTAACGACCCAAGCCGTCTATTAAACACGCAGTTCAATAAACATTCAACTCTTCAATCAAAAGTGATTAGAAAGAGCTGGCTCCCCGAGCTGGACTCGAACCAGCGACCCAATGATTAACAGTCATTTGCTCTACCAACTGAGCTATCGGGGAATCGTTGTCGACGATGCTTTGCGTCATCACCTAACGGCAGCGAATATTAATGAGATTTCCGGCTGAGTCAAGTCCTTCTCCTCAGCTTTGTTCAAAAAGTTTCTGAAAAAAAGCACTGGAAATAACTTACTGATCTATAAAACAGGAGCCGAACGCCCGTAAGTTCTGGGCCTGTTCTCTAATACGCACCAACAGAAAAAAAAGCCGCCCGCAGGCGACTTTCTTTTCAATCATCAAATGACGAAGTCTGTAATTACAGGCCTTCAGCACTCTCAGACAGGTACTTGGCAACACCCGCAGGGGACGCGTCCATACCCTTATCACCTTTGCTCCAGCCAGCCGGGCAAACTTCACCGTGCTCTTCGTGGAATTGCAGAGCGTCAACCAGACGGACCAGCTCATCCATGTTACGACCCAGAGGCAGATCGTTAACGATCTGTGAGCGCACAACACCGTCCTTATCAATGAGGAAAGCACCACGGAAAGCGACACCGCCCTCAGACTCAACGTCGTAGGCTTTACAAATGTCGTGAGCCATGTCAGCGGCCAGAGTGTACTTAACAGGACCGATGCCACCTTCACTGACAGGCGTATTACGCCACGCGTTGTGAGTGAAGTGAGAGTCAATGGAAACACCGATAACTTCAACGTTGCGCTCTTTGAACGCATCGATGCGGTGATCCAGAGCGATCAGCTCGGATGGACAAACGAAAGTGAAGTCCAGTGGGTAGAAGAACAGAATACCGAACTTGCCACGAATCGCCTCGGACAGGGTAAACTCTTCAACAATCTCGCCATTGCCCAGGACGGCAGGAACAGTAAAGTCAGGAGCTTTCTTGCCAACCAGTACGCCCATGAATTTAATCTCCAAGGTTAAGTATGTATCACTGCGATCATGCAATCGTTGCAGTCATCGCAATCATTGAAGCGACATCATGATACACCTGATAACGGCCTTAGCCTATAAACCCCTGCACAATTATCTATAAATTTTCTCTTTCAAATGATAGATAAAATCTATCAAAGTCGACTAATCCATTTATTTCGGTGATCCGCTCATCCCATGCGATGGAAAATATACCCCTCTGAGACTTGATAGCGACCACAAACGATAACGCTAATAAGAAATATTCTCATTGTTTTTCAGACAGTTATCTTTGACAGAAGCCGATGAGGCTCCATACTTCCTGTGCCTGTAGTTTTTTGGAGAGAAGTATTCTACAGCTCCTGGAAATAGTTCCTGGAAATAGTTCCTGGAAAAAGTCCCTGGAAATAGTTAATGGAATGAAAGCCCCCTTTAATTCATGACTGTATGGAGCCCCTGTTATGCAAGGCGAAAAAGGTGTTCTGGATCATCTGAATCAAGTACTTATGAATGAACTGACTGCCATTAATCAGTACTTTCTACACGCACGAATGCTAAAGAACTGGGGAGTCAACAAACTCGGCCAGTATATATATAAGGAATCCATTGACGAGATGTGGCATGCCGACTGGTTGATTGAGCGAATTCTTTTTCTGGAAGGCATGCCTGACTTCAAATACATGCAAAAGCCGATCATTGCCGCAGACGTTAAAGGCATTCTGGAAGCTGACCTGCAACAGGAGTTGAAAGCGATTCCACCTCTGAAGGATGCCATCGATGTCTGTGAAAAGGTGGGTGATTACGGCTCACGCCAGTTACTGGAAAAAATTCTGGCTGCGGAAGAAGAGCATATGGATAGTCTGGAAGTCCATCTGTACCGTATCAAAACCATGGGAATGGAAAATTATCTGCTCTCTCAGAGTGAGGAAGACTAGGCGGGAGGATTCTGTCCTCCCCACCTTGAAGAAGGCTGAAATTATTCAGCACCTTCCTCTTTGCCGACAGCAGCCTTGATCATCTTCTGAAGGTCGCCGCTGTTGTACATCTCGATCAAAATGTCGCTGCCACCCACCAGCTCCCCCTTAATCCAGAGCTGCGGGAAGGTTGGCCAGTTGGCGTATTTTGGCAGGTTGGCACGAATTTCCGGGTTAGCCAGAATGTCTACGAATGCGAACTGCTCGCCACAAGCCATCAGAACCTGCACAGCTTTGGAGGAAAATCCGCACTGAGGCAGCTTGGGAGAACCTTTCATATAGAGCAGAATGTCATGTGTTTCAATCTGCTCTTTAATTTGATCCATGATATCCATGAAATCACCTCATCACCGAAATGGAATCAACGGCTTTTCAAATAAGCTGTTGGAACTGGGGCTCTGCATTCTAAAGAAAATACCTGACTTACACCATTGGTTATACCGAAATCCGGTCAGATAATGACTGCCCAACCACTGCATGACCTACGGATTCAACCTTTCAGTATTCGCCTGAGCTCCTCAATTTCAGCCTCGTCAGCAAAATCTGTGGCGCATTTCTGTGTCGAAAGTGCTGGCAACCTCTTTCCAAGAAAGCTTTCTGGCCCAGTTTGCCAGAACGACACAAATCTTTTTTAGAAAATACTCCCACACCCATCAAGCAACTCCAGTTCCTGACAACTCTGATAAACATCAGGATCAACATCGGATAATAAAGGGTCTTGCTTTTTTAAACGCTCTATTTTGCTGCATGCCCGTTGCCTCCATACTTCCAGTATGTGGGTAGCGCTATCGATTTTGGCTTTTTTAAGGAGGGTCACTGTATGCATAAGCTCTATTTCATTCTCGTACTCCTCCAGTAAATTCAGTATTTCGGTGCCAAAAATTTCTGTCTGGTTCAGCTTTAACCATAAACTGGCAAAGGCCTGCTTTTCTCGTTTGTCGTCCAGAATAGCCAGAATATGAACAGGTAGCGGATTAAAGGAGGCTGCTTCAACAGCACCGTTTGCTCCCGGCTCTCCGTTTGCGGTCAGTCTGGCTTTGCGTCTTTGGATGTATACCGGGTCATCGGAATTTAAACGCCTTTGCCATTGGTCTGCTGTCACATAATAGTGTTCAGACGTCTCGGTGATTTTCAAAACAGTCCTGAACTGTTCCTCTGACCAGTTGCTGATTACCATTTTTTCATCCTGTATTTCCAGCTGTGGCATTGGAAAGCGGTAGTTTTGAACTCCGTCTCCTGGCAGTTCAACCTCAAGCCATTGCCCTTTGACGGTGAAAGACATCTCATTGAGGTTCTGCATCAACACAGCAATATAGCTCAGGGCTAACTGTTCTCCTGATGGGATAAGTCCAGTGACAGGTATCTCAACATGGTTATTGTCGGTTGTTCGCATCCCGGACAGAAAGTGATCGGGAATATCGTTATCCCAGGGTAGCAGACTATGGGTTTTGAGCAGCGCTTCGAACAGTATCTGGATGCCTTCTTTGGTAATGTCATGGGTTGTTAGTTGCAGGCAGGCTTCAAGCAGCTTGCTTAACCAATGGGTAGAATGCTCTTTGCTGAGTTTTTGCAAAGCGCTCAACGAGGGAAACAGATTGAATACAGCCCGGGCATGGCTGGTATCCAGAAAACGCAGCTGATCATCTTTTGTTAAGGGTTGCAGAATTTCCAGATAGAGCCCTTGCATATATTCGAGCTTCAGCACCGCCGACAATGGTTGCAACCGGGCTGAGTACTGCTCCCATAGTCCTTTATCCGGCAATGACTTCAGCCGCTTGGCAAAAAAGACAAAACGCTCCCTGTCTTCATCGGAAGAAAACAGAAACATTGCTCTATTTAACACGCGCAAAGGCACGGCTTTCATTGAATGGCGCCACAAAAAATGCTTATCCAGTTGATTAGCCTGAAGGTAACGTTTGACGCTTTTCCCTCCAGAAGAAGATAAAAGCCCTATCAATGATTCCAGCATCAGAACCGTTTTAGTCTGTACATGAAATTGGCAGAACTGTTTTAAAACCGTCCATTTTAGCGACCAGTCTGGCTTAGGGGTGGAAAGATAAAGAGCGACTGTTTTTATCTGGCAATTGTATTTGTCACCTTCTTCATCCTCTGAATCGCTATTGTATTCGTCATTTCCCTCATTATCCGGACTGTTATGTTCTCCAGTAAATTCTGTAGACAGCCACTGTTTCATTTGTGTTTCCTGATGTTGAAGCACTTCAGTAGCAGGTAGCCCCTCTGATTTCCAGAGTCTGGTCATAATTTGCAATAGCAGATAATTGGGTGCCCCCTGGTAACGTATCCAGCCCAGCACTTTTTTCACAGGCTCATATTTGGGCAAGCCTCGGCCATTATTCATGGACGAGAAAGCGCGGAACAACTTCATATTGAACACGCCATCTTTGTGTTTCCATTCCGGCCAGTTCAGCACCTCTTTCACTTTTTCATGTTTGAGCATGCCTCTGGTATTTTTCATGGACGAGAAAGCGCGGAACAGCTCCATATTGAACTCGCCAGCCTTGTCTTTCCATTCCGGCCAGCCCAGCACCTCTTTCACTTGCTGATGCCCGGGCACACCCCGACCATTATTCATCGACGAGAAAGCGCGTAATAACTTCATATCAAACACACCATCTCTGTCTTTCCATTCCGGCCAACCCAGAACCTCTTTCACTTCCTCATGTTTGGGCAAACCTCTTGCGCTGAACATTGATGAGAAGGCGCGAAACAGCTCCATACTGAACTCACCATCCATGTCTTTCCATTCTGGCCAGCCCAGCACCTCTTTCACTTGTTGATGCCCGGGCACGCACCGACCATTATTCATGGACGAGAAAGCGCGGAATAACTTCATATTGAACACACCATCCCTGTCTTTCCATTGCGGCCAGCCCAGAACCTCTTTCACTTCCTTATGTTTGAGCATGCCTCTAGAGGTGTACATCGATGAAAAAGAGCGGAACAGTTCCATATTGAACTCGCCATCTTTGTCTTTCCATTCCGGCCAGCCCAGTACATCTTTCACTTCCTCATGTTTGAGGATGCCTCTGCTATGATTCATGGACGAGAAGGCACGGAATAGATTCATATTGAACTCGCCATCCTTGTCTTTCCATTCCGGCCAGCCCAGCACCTCTCTCACTTCATCATGTTTGAGCATGCCTCCAGCGGCGTACATCGATGAGAAAGAGCGGAACAGTTCCATACTGAACTCGTCATCCTTGTCTTTCCATTCCGGCCAAGACAGCACCTCTTTCACTTCCTCATGTTTGAGCATGCCTCTGCCATGATTTATGGATGAGAAGGCACAGAACAGCTCCGTATTCAACTCGCCATCCTTGTCTTTCCATTCCGGCCAGCCCAGCACCTCTTTCACTTCCTCATGTTTGAGCACGCCTCTGGTGTGATTCATGGATGAGAAGCTGCGGAACAATTTCATATTGAACTCTCCATCCCCGTCTTTCCATTCCGGCCAACCCAGCACTTTTTTTACTTCCTCATGTTTGAGCATGCCTTTATTACTGTTCATGGATGAGAAGGCGCGGAGCCGCTCCATACTGAATGAGCCATACTTGTCGTTCCATTCAGGCCAGGCCAGCACCTCTTTCACTTCCTCATGGTTGAGCATGCCTCTGCTATGGTTCATGGACGAGAAGGCGCGGTACAGCTCCATATTGAACACGCCATCCTTGCCTTTCCACTCCGGCCAACCCAGCACCTCTTTCACTTCCTTATGTTTGAGCATGCCTCTGGTATGATTCATGGACGAGAAGGATCGGAACAGCTCAATGTTAAACTCGCCATCCTTGTCTTTCCATTCCGGCCAAGACAGCAACTTTTTCACTTCCTCATGTTTGGGTAAGCCTCTAGTGTTGTACATGGATGAGAAAGTGCGGAATAGCTCCGTATTGAACTCGCGATTCTTGTTTTTCCATTCCGGCCAGCCCAGCACCTCTTTCACCTGCTTATATTTGAGCATGCCTTTGCTACTGTTCATGGACGAGAAGGCGCGAAACAGCTCCATACTGAATTTGCCATCCTTGTCTTTCCACTCCGGCCAGCCCAGCACCTCTTTCACTTCCTCATGTTCAAGCATGCCTCTGCCATGGTTCATAGACGAGAAGGCGCGGAACAGCAACGTATTGAACTCGCCATCCTTGTCTTTCCACAACGGCCAGCCCAGTACCTCTTTCACTTCCTCATGTTTGGGCACACCATGGCCATTATTCATGGACGAGAAAGAGCGGAACAGTTCGATATTGAACTCGCCATTCTTGTTTTTCCATTCAGGCCAGCCCAGTATTAATTTCACTTTCTTATGTGTGGGCAAACCTTTGCTATTATCCATGGACGAGAAGGCTCGGAACAGTTCCATATTGAACTCGCCAGCTTTGTCTTTCCATTCCGGCCAGCCCAGCACCTCTTTGACTTCCTCATGTTTGGGCAAGCCTCTGCCATGATTCATGGACGAGAAAGAGCGGAACAGTTCGATATTGAACTCACCATTCTTGTTTTTCCATTCTGGCCAGCCCAGGATTGCTTTCACTTCCTTATGTGTGGGCACGCCTTTGGTATTATTCATGGACGAGAAGGAAGTCAAAACATCCAAACTTGCTAAATATTCGAGTTCACTCTGGCTACTTTCTGCAAAACTACGGATATGTTTTTTACTATTATGTAGCATGCCGGTCAGCATGCCTGTATTTTTGAAGTTTTCAGAAAGGTGCCCAAAAAATGCGGTGGCATTATCGAAGAGGCCATTAAAAGAATTTCTCTCTACGAAACCAAGCAGCTTATAAAAAGAGTCCTTTACAGTGATGTTTTTTTTCTTGAATACCTCTATCAGGGTTTGCGCTTTTTCCAGCTCTTCCTGACTTAATTTGTACTTGATATTTGCTTTTATTTTTTCCAATGGGTCATCGGGGATCTGAGTGTCTGGCGGTTTCTTTTTTTTGGCCGCTGGTTCAGCAACAGCTGTTGAATTTTTTCTCTTTCTACCCGGGCCCTTCTTTTTTTTCGGAGCGGGCTCTGGTGAATCCGGTTCTGCTTCTTCCCGGATTCGCCCTACCCTTTTGTTACCCTGAATGCCCGACAGGCACTTGTTGCACAACAACGCTGAAGCTGCCGTCTGATTTGCTACACGTCCTAATTCCTGTGGATTCAATGCCTTGTCACACCTCGAACAAGCGACAAGCGAATGTCTGGTATTCTGCTCAGCTGAGGGTTTCAGTGGGTCATCGCCTCCACGACCATTGGCGCCTGTCGAACCGGTTCCCAAGTTACGGGCAGAAGGTCCGCTTGTCTGGCCGGTCTGACCAGTTGTCGCGGTCGTTGATGCTTTGGTCGTTCGGGAGGATTTGTTCTTTTTCCCGTTGCCCGTCTGTCGGCCAGAATATTTGCCAGAAACCATCTCACGGTAAACTCTGAGTTCCTGACCATTCTCTGCCAGCCATGTTTGAACCAGCCCCGGTTGCATCGTGCCGGGGGCTGAGCTTTCCAGATCAAGAAGATCGGCTTCAATTACCATGATCCGGTCTGACAAAATTCGGGCAAGTGTGGTTTGGCCTGTCATAATTGCCCAATGTCGTTTGATTCGTAATATTGGAAGCAGTTGCTTTTTTTGCTGCAGACAAGTTTGGACAGGGTCAGGAATAAGGGTAAGGTCAGGTTGGGGCTCTGAGTCAAGACTCCCGCTGTTTCTGTCAGGTGGCTTATCGTCATCATCTCCTCCGGCGGTGCCCCTGACGATCAGTCCATTAGAAGTGTTCTCCAGAACTTCAGGGGGCACGTAAAACTCTAACAACTCGTTCCCAGGCTCCGGAGGCTGTCGCAAAAGCCCAATAACTCGTTCCCACGCTCCGAGGTCGTCATTTCCGCGAAAGCGGGAATCCAGCGCCAACGGTGGATCCCTGCCTTCTCGGGGATGACAAGGCCAATGGGGAACCATAGTTTTGTGACACCCTCGAAGAGGATCGGGCTGTCCAGGTTCAGCCAACTTATTGGAATACAGGAAATGAGCTGGTAGCGGGCTTGAGCCGACTAATTCCAATGCATGCATCGAACTCCCAAACAACATCGTCACTGGCAGAAGCAGTGATCGGACCATCAAGCAGGCAGTTTTTTTTTGTTGTGAGCGTCTCATAGATCCCGGCTAACAAAATCAGCTTCTGTGAATCCATTCGCTAGTGGAAAAAATTCGTACGTCATCCGACTTAGGCCTGATGATTCACGTTTGCGCTAGATTTTATAGCACCGCACTGGCAAGGTTGCCATGAACGGAGTTGACAGACAGTTTGTTTTCAGAAGCCTTATCAGACGACACAAGTCTTTTTAGAAAATACTCCCACACCCATCAAGCAGCTCCAGTTCCTGACAACCCTGATAAACATCAGGATCAACATCGGATAATAAAGGGTCTTGCTTTTTTAACTGTTCTATTTTGTTGCACGCCCGTTGCCTCCATGCTTCCAGTATGTGGGTAGCGCTATCGATTTTGGCTTTTTTAAGGAGGGTCACTGTATGCATAAGCTCCATTTCGCTCTCATACTCATCCAGTAAATTCAGTATTTCGCTGCCAAAAATTTCTGTCTGGTTCAGTTTTAACCATAAACTGCCAAACGCCTGTTTTTGTGGTTCCAATTCATTCGCCGACTGACATGCTTCAGCTTGCCTGGATTGAACGTTATCCAGTTTCTGCCATTGATCTGCAGTCAAATAATAGTGTTCAGATATCCCGGTGATTTTCAAAACAGTCCTGAACTGTTCCTCTGACCAGTTGCTGATTACCATTTTTTCATCCTGTATTTCCAGCTGTGGCATTGGAAAGCGGTAGTTTTGAACTCCGTCTCCTGGCAGTTCAACCTCAAGCCATTGCCCTTTGACGGTGAAAGACATCTCATTGAGGTTCTGCATCAACACAGCAATATAGCTCAGGGCTAACTGTTCTCCTGATGGGATAAGTCCAGTGACAGGTATCTCAACATGGTTATTGTCGGTTGTTCGCATCCCGGACAGAAAGTGATCGGGAATATCGTTATCCCAGGGTAGCAGACTATGGGTTTTGAGCAGCGCTTCGAACAGTATCTGGATGCCTTCTTTGGTAATGTCATGGGTTGTTAGTTGCAGGCAGGCTTCAAGCAGCTTGCTTAACCAATGGGTAGAATGCTCTTTTCTGAGTTTTTGCAAAGCGCTCAACGAGGGAAACAGATTGAATACAGCCCGGGCATGGCTGGTATCCAGAAAACGCAGCTGATCATCTTTTGTTAAGGGTTGCAGAATTTCCAGATAGAGCCCTTGCATATATTCGAGCTTCAGCACCGCCGACAATGGTTGCAACCGGGCTGAGTACTGCTCCCATAGTCCTTTATCCGGCAATGACTTCAGCCGCTTGGCAAAAAAGACAAAACGCTCCCTGTCTTCATCGGAAGAAAACAGAAACATTGCTCTATTTAACACGCGCAAAGGCACGGCTTTCATTGAATGACGCCACAAAAAATGCTTATCCAGTTGATTAGCCTGAAGGTAACGTTTGACGCTTTTCCCTCCAGAAGAAGATAAAAGCCCTATCAATGATTCCAGCATCAGAACCGTTTTTGTCTCTTTATGGTATTGGCAGAACTGTTTTAAAACTGTCCATGTTAGCGACCAGTCTGGCTTAGGGGTGGAAAGATAAAGAGCGACTGTTTTTATCTGGCGACTGCATTTGTCCTCTTCATCATCTGAGTCGCTATTGTATTCGTCATCTCCTTCATTATCCGGGTTGCTGTGTTCTCCGGTAAGTTCTGTAAGCAGTAACTGTTTCAGTTGTGTTTCCCAGTGTTGCAGCATCTTGATAGCAGGCAGCCCTTCTGATACTAGGAGCCTGAGCATTATTTGCAGTAGCCTGTGATTGAGCGCCCCTCGGCAACCTATCCAGTCCAGCACTTTTTTCACAGACTCATGTTTGGGCAAGCCTTGGCCGTGATTCATAGAGGAGAAAACGCGGAGCAGCTTCATATTGAGTTCGCCACCCTTGTGTTTCCATTCAGGCCAGCCGAGCACCTCCTTCACGCTCTCATGTTTGAGCATACCTCTTCTATTGTTCATGGATGAAAAGGCGCGGAACAGTTCCATATTGAACTCGCCATCCTTGTGTTTCCATTCAGGCCAACCCAACATCTCTTTCACTTGCTCATGTTTGAGCATGCCTTTACCACTGTTCATGGATGAGAAGGAACGGAACAGATCCATAATGAACTCGCCACCCTTGTCTTTCCATTCAGACCAGGCCAACACCGCTTTCACTTCCTTTTGTTTGAGCATGCCTTTGCCACTGTTCATGGATGAGAAGGCGCGGAACAGCTCCATACTGAACTCGCCAAACTTGTCTTTCCATTCCAGCCAGCCCAGCACCTCTTTCACTTCCTCGTGTTTAATCAATCCCTTGCTGCTATTCATGGACGAGAGGGCGCGGAACAGCTCAATGTTGAACTCGCCATACTTGTCTTTCCATTCCGGCCAGCCCAGCACCTCTTTCACTTCCTGTTGTTTTAGGATGCCTTTGCCATGATTCATAGATGAGAAGGCGCGGAACAGCTCCATACTGAACTCGCCATCCTTGTCCTTCCATTCCGGCCAGCCCATCACCTCTTTCACTTCTTTTTTTTTGAGCACGCCTTTACCATTGTTCATGGATGAGAAGGCGCGGAACAGCTCCATACTGAACTCGCCATCCTTGTCCTTCCATTCCGGCCAGCCCAGCACCTCTTTCACTTGCTCATGTTTGAGCATGCCTTTGCGATTGTTCATTGACGAGAAGGATCGGAACAACTTCGTATTAAACTCGCCATCCCTGTCTTTCCATTCCGGCCAGTTCAGCACCTCTTTCACTTCCTCTTGTTTGAGCATGCCTTTGCCACTGTTCATGGATGAGAAGGAGCGGAACAGCTCCATACTGAACTCGCCATCCTCATCTTTCCATTCCGGCCAACCCAGCACCTCTTTCACTTGCTCATGTTTGAGCATGCCTTTGCCATGATTCATAGACGAGAAGGAGCGGAACAGCTCAATGCTTAACTCGCCATCCTTGTCTTTCCATTCCGGCCAGCCCAGCACCTCTTTGACTTCCTCATGTTTAATCATGCCCTTGCTGCTATTCATAGACGAGAAGGAGCGGAACAGCTCCATACTGAACTCGCCATCCTTGTCCTTCCATTCTGGCCAGCCCAGCACCTCCTTGACTTCCTCATGTTTAATCATGCCCTTGCTGCTATTCATAGATGAGAAGGAGCGGAACAGCTCTATACTGAACTCGCCATCCTTGTCCTTCCATGCCGACCAGCCCAACACCGCTTTCACTTCCTTTTGTTTGAGCATGCCTTTGCCACTATTCATGGATGAAAAGGCGCGGAACAGCTCCATACTGAACTCGCCAAACTTGTCCTTCCATTCCGGCCAGCCCAGCACCTTTTTCACTTCCTTTTTTTTGAGCACGCCTTTACCATTGTTCATGGATGAGAAGGCGCGGAACAGCTCCATACTGAACTCGCCATCGTTGTCTTTCCATTCCGGCCAGCCCAACATCGCTTTCACTTCCTCTTGTTTGAGCATGCCTTTACCACTGTTCATGGATGAGAAGGAGCGGAATAGCTCAATACTGAACTCGCCAACCTTGTCTTTCCATTCCGACCAGGCCAGCACTTCTTTCACTTCTTCATGTTTAATCATGCCTTTACCACTGTTCATGGATGAGAAGGCGCGGAACAGTTCCATACTGAACTCGCCATCCTTGTCTTTCCACTCCGGCCAGCCCAACACCTCTTTCACTTGCTCATGTTTGAGGATGCCTTTGGCATGATTCATAGACGAGAAGGATCGGAACAACTTCGTATTAAACTCACCATCCCTGTCTTTCCATTCTGGCCAGCCCAGTATTGCTTTCACTTGTTCATGTGTGGGCACGCCTTTGCCATTATTCATGGACGAGAAAGAAGTCACTACATCTGAACTCGCTAAATATTCGAGTTCATCCTGGCTACGCTCTGCAAAACTACGGATATGTTTTTTGCTATTATCCAGCATGCCGGTCAACATGCCTGTATTTTTGAAGTTTTCAGAAAGGTACCCAAAAAAGGCGGCGGCATTATCGAAGAAACCATTAAAAGAATCTCTATCTACGAAACCAAGCAGCTTATAAAAGGTCTTTTTTACAGTGATGTTTTTTTTCTTGAATATCACCATCAGGGTTTGCACTTTTTTCAGCTCTTCCTGACTTAATTCGTACTTGATATTTGCTTTTATTTTTTCTAACGGATCATCGGGAATTTGAGTGTCTGGCAGTTTCTTTTTTTTGGCCGCTGGTTCAGCAACAGCTGTTGAATTATTTCTTTTTCTACCCGGGCCTTTCTTTTTTTTCGGAGCGGGCTCTGGTGAATTCGATTCTGCTTCTTCCCGGATTCGTCTTACCCTTTTGTTACCTTGAATGCCCGACAGGCACTTGTCGCACAACAACGCTGAAGCTGCTGTCTGATTTGCTACACGTCCTAACTCCTGCGGATTCAATGCCTTGTCACACTTCGAACAAGCTACATGCGAATGTGCGGCATCCTGCCCAGCTGAGGGTTTCAGTGGGTCATCGCCTCCACGACCATTGGCGCCTGTCGAACCGGTTCCCCTGATACGGGCGGCAGATCCGCTTGCCTGGCCGGTCTGAACTATTGTCGCGGTCGGTGATGCTTTGGTCGTTCGGGAGGATGAATTCTTTTTCCCGTTACCCGTCTGTCGGCCAGAATATTTGCCAGAAACCATCTCACGGTAAACTCTGAGTTCCTGATCATTCTCTGCCAGCCATGTCTGAACCAGCCCCGGTTGAATCGTGCCAGGGTCTGACCTTCCCAGATCAAGAAGATCGGCTTCAATCACCATGATCCGGTCTGACAAAATTCGGGACAGGGTGGTCTGGCCTGTTATAATGGCCCATAGTCGTTTGATTTGTAATATTATAAGCAGTTGCTTTTTTTGCTGCAGACAAGCTTGGACAGGATCAGGAATAAGGGTAAGGACAGGTTGGGGTTCTGGGTCAGGACTCCCGCTGTTTCCGTCAGGTGGCTTATCGCCATCATCTCCTCCGGCGGCGCCCCTGGCGATCAGTCCATTAGAAGTGTTCTCCAGAACTTTAGGGGGCGCGTAAAACTCCAACAACTCGTTTCCACGCTCCGGAGGCTGTCGCAAAACTCCAACAGCTCGTTCCCATGCTCTGAGGTCGTCATTCCAGCGAAGGCGGGAATCCAGCGCCAACGGTGGATCCCTGCCTTCTCGGGGATGACAAGGCCAGGGGGGCACCGGGCAGTATGGTTCTGGTGGTGAGTCAGTGTGGATTCCCGCCTTCGCGGGAATGACGAGAATGAAGCCGGGAATGACGGGAATGACGGGAATGACGGGAATGACGGGAATGACGGGAATGACGGGAATGACGGGAATGACGGGAATGACGGGAATGACGGGAATGACGGGAGTCAACTCGTGACACCCTCGAAGAGGATCGGGCTGTCCAGGTTCAGTCAACTTATTGGAATACAGGTAGTGAGCTGGTAGCGGGCTTGAGCCGACTAATTCCAATGCATGCAGCGAATCCCCAAACGACATCGTCACTAGCACAAGCAGTGATCGAACCATCGAGCAGGCAGCTTTTTTTTGTTGTGAGCGTCTCATAGATCCCGGCTAATAAAATCAGCTTCTGTGAATCCCTGCTAGTAGAAAAAATTCGTACGTCATCCGGCTTAGGCCTGATGATTCACGTTTGCGCTAGATTTTATAGCACCGCACTGGCAAGCTTGCTATGAACAGAGTTGGCAGACAGTTTGTATTTAGAAGCCTTATCAAACGACGAAAGTCTTTTTAAAAAATACTCCCGCATTCATCAAGCAGCTCCAGTTCCTGACAACTCTGATAAACATCAGGATCAACATCGGATAATAAAGGGTCTTGCTTTTTTAACTGTTCTATTTTGTTGTACGCCCGTTGCCTCCATGCTTCCAGTATGTGGGTAGCGCTATCGATTCTGGCTTTTTTAAGGAGGGTCGCTGTATGCATAAGCTCCATTTCGCTCTCATACTCCTCCAGTAAATTCAGTATTTCGGTGCCAAAAATTTCTGTCTGGTTGAGCTTTAACCATAAACTGCCAAACGCCTGTTTTTGTGGTTCCAATTCATTCTCTGGCTGACATGCTTCAGCTTGCCTGGATTGAACGTTATCCAGTTTCTGCCATTGATCTGCAGTCAAATAATAGTGTTCAGATATCCCGGTGATTTTCAAAAAAGTCCTGAACTGCTCCTCTGACCAGTTGCTGATGGCCATTTTTTCACTCTGTATTTTCAGCTGTGGCATTGGGTAGCGATAGGTCTGAACATCATCACCCGATACTTCAACCTCAAGCCACTGACCTTTGACGGTAAAAGACATCTTATTGAGGTTCTGCATCAACACAGAGATATAGCTCAGGGCCAACTGTTCTCCTGATTGGATAAGTCCGGAGACAGGTATCTCAACATGGTTATTGTCGGTTGTTCGCATCCCGGACAGAAAGTGATCGGGAATATCGTTATCCCAGGGTAGAAGACTATGGGTTTTGAGCAGTGCTTCGAACAGTATCTGGATGCCTCCTTTGGTGATGTCATGGGTTTTTAGTTGCAGGCAGGCTTCAAGCAGCTTCTTCAACCAATGGGAAGAATGCTCTTTGCTGAGTTTTTGCAGGGCACTCAACGAGGGAAACAGATCAAATACAGCCTGGGCATGGCTGGCATCCAGAAAACGCAGCTGATCATCTTTTGTTAAGGGCTGCAGGATTTCCAGATAGAACCTTTGCATAGAGTCGAGTTTCAGCACCGCCGACAAGGGTTGCAATAGGGCAGAGTACTGCTCCCATAGTCTTTTATCCGGCAATGACTTCAGCCGCTTGACAAAATAGACAAAACGCTCCCTGCCTTCATCGGAAGAACACAGGAACATTGCTCTATTTAACATGTGCAAAGGCACGGCTTTTATTGAATGACGCCACAAAAAATGCTGATCCTGTTGATTAGCCTGAAGGTAGCGTTTGACGCTTTTCCCTCCAGAAGAAGATAAAAATCCTATCAATGATTCCAGCATCAGAAGCGTTTTAGTCTCTTTATGCAATTGGCAGAACTCTTTTAAAACCCTCCATTTTAGCGACCAGTCTGGCTTAGGGGTGGAAAGATAAAGAGCAACTGTTTTTATCTGGCGATTGTATTTATCCTCTCCTTCATTATCCGGGCTGCTGTGTTCTCGGGTAAGTTCTGTAAGCAGTAACTGTTTCAGTTGTGTTTCCCAGTGTTGCAGCATCTTGATAGCAGGTAGCCCTGTTGATACCCAGAGCCTGGACATGATTTGCAGTAGCCTGTGATTGGGCGCTCCGCAGCAACCTATCCAGTCCAGCACTTTTTTCACAGGATCATGCTTGGGCAAGCCTTGGCCGTGATTCATAGACGAGAAAACGCGGAACAGCTTCATATTGAGTTCGCCACCCTTGTGTTTCCATTCAGGCCAGCCGAGCACCTCTTTCACTTTTTCATGTTTGAGCATACCTCTGTTATTATTCATAGATGAAAAGGCGCGGAACAACTCCATATTGAACTCGCCATTCTTGCCTTTCCATTCCGGCCAGCCCAACATCTCTTTCACTTCCTTTTGTTTGAGCATGTCTTTGCCACTATTCATGGACGAGAAGGCGCAGAACAGCTCCATATTGAACTCGCCATCCTTGTCCCTCCATTCCGGCCAGCTCAGCACCTCTTTCACTTGCTCATGCTTGAGGATGCCTTTACCATTGTTCATGGATGAGAAGGAGCGGAACAGCTCCATACTGAACTCGCCATCCCTGTCTTTCCATTCCGACCAGGCCAGCACCTCTTTCACTTCCTCATGTTTGAGGATGCCTTTACCGTTGTTCATGGATGAGAAGGAGCGCAACAGCTCCATACTGAACTCGCCATTCTTGTCTTTCCATTCCGGCCAGCCCAGCACCTCTTTCACTTGCTCATGTTTGAGGATGCCTCTGCCATGATTCATGGATGAGAAGGAGCGGAACAGCTCCATACTGAACTCGCCATACTTGTCCTTCCATTCAGGCCAACCAAAAATCTCTTTCACTTCCTTTTTTTTGGGCACGCCTTTACTATTGTTAATGCATGAGAAGGAGCGAAACAGCTCAATGTTGAACTCGCCTTCTTTGTCCTTCCATTCCGGCCAGCCCAGTAACTCTTTCACTTCCTCATGTTTGAGCATACCTTTGCCACTATTCATTGACGAAAAGGATCGGAGCAACTTCGTATTAAACTCGCCATCCCTGTTTTTCCATTCCGGCCAGTTCAGCACCTCTTTCACTTCCTTTCGTTTGAGCATGCCTTTACCATTGTTCATGGATGAGAAGGAGCGGAACAGCTCCATATTGAACTCGCCATCCTTGTCTTTCCATTCCGGCCAGCCCAGCACCTCTTTCACTTGCTCATGTTTGAGGATGCCTTTACCTCTGTACATGGATGAGAAGGAGCGGAACAGCTCGATATTGAACTCGCCATCCTTGTCTTTCCATTCCGGCCAGCCCAGCACCTCTTTCACTTGCTCATGTGTGGGCACGCCTTTACCACTGCTCATGGATGAGAAGGAGCGGAACAGCTCTATATTGAACTCGCCATCCTTGTCTTTCCATTCCGGCCAGCCCAGCATCTTTGTCACTTGCTCATGTTTGAGCATGCCTTTACCATTGTTCATGGTTGAGAAGGAGCGGAAATACTCAATGTTGAACTCGCCATTCTTGTCCTTCCATTCCGGCCAGCCCAGCAGCTCTTTCAATTGCTCATGTTTGAGGATGCCTCTACGATTGCTCATAGACGAGAAGGAACGGAACAGTTCCATATTGAACTCGCCATCCTTGTCTTTCCATTCCGGCCAGCCCAGCACCTCTTTCACATGCTCATGTGTGGGCACGCCTTTACTATTGTTCATGGATGAGATGGAGCGGAACAGCTCCATATTGAACTTGCCATCCTTGTCTTTCCATTCCAGCCAGCCCAGCACCTCTTTAACTTGCTCATGTTTAATCATGCCTTTGCCATGATTCATAGATGAGAAGGAGCGGAATAGCTCAATACTGAACTCGCCATCCCTGCCTTTCCATTCCGACCAGGCCAGCACCTCTTTCACTTGCTTATGTTTGATGATGCCTTTGTTATGATTCATGGATGAGAAGGAGCGGAACAGCTCCATATTGAACTTGCCATCCTTGTCTTTCCATTCCAGCCAGCCCAGTACCTCTTTCACTTCCTCATGTTTAATCATGCCCTTGCTGCTATTCATAGACGAGAAGACGCGGAACAGCTCCATACTGAACTCGCCATCCTTGTCTTTCCACTCCGGCCAGCCCAGCATCTCTTTCACTTCCTCATGTTTGGGTAAGCCTTGGCCATTATTCATGGACGAGAAAGAGCGGAACAGTTCGATATTGAACTCGCCATCTTTGTCTTTCCATTCAGACCAGCCCAGTATTGCTTTCACTTGTTCATGTGTGGGCACGCCTTTGCTATTATTCATGGACGAGAAAGAAGTCACTACCTCTAAACTCGCTAAATATTCGAGTTCATCCTGATTACGCTCTGCAAAACTACGGATATGTTTTTTGCTATTATTCAGCATGCTGGTCAGCATGCCTGTATTTTTGACGTTTTCAGAAAGGTGCCCAAAAAAAGCAGCGGCATTATCGAAGAAGCCATTAAAAGAATCTCTATCTACGAAACCAGACAGCTTATAAAAAGTGTTTTTTACAGTGATGTTTTTTTTCTTGAATACCGCCACCAGGGTTTGCACTTTTTCCAGCTCTTCCTGACTTAATTCGTACTTGATATTTGCTTTTATTTTTTCTAACGGATCATCTGGAATTTGAGTGTCAGCCGGTTTCTTTTTTTTGGCCGCTGGTTCAGCAACAGCGGTTGAATTATTTCTCTTTCTACCCGGCCCCTTCTTTTTTTTCGGAGCGGGCTCTGATGAATACGGTTCTGTTTCTTCCCGGATTCGTCTTACCCTTTTGTTACCTTGAATTCCCGACAGGCACTTGTCGCACAACAACGCTGAAGCTGCTGTCTGATTTGCTACACGTCCTAATTCCTGTGGATTCAGTGCTTTGTCACACTTCGAACAAACGACAACTGAATTTCCGGTATTCTGCTCAGCTGAGGGTTTTAGTGGGTCATCGCCTCCACGACCATTGGCGCCTGTCGAACCGGTTCCCCTGTCACAGGCAGAAGGTCCGCTTGTCTGGCCGGTCTGACCTGTTGTTGCGGTCGTTGATGCTTTGGTCTTTCGGGAGGTTGTATTCCTTTTCCCGTTACCCGCCTGTCGGCCAGAATATTTGCCAGAAACCATCTCACGGTAAACTCTGAGTTCCTGACCATTCTCTGCCAACCATGTCTGAACCAGCCCCGGTTGAATCGTGCCAGGGTCTGACCTTTCCAGATCAAGAAGATCAGCTTCAATCACCATGATCCGGTCTGACAAAATCCGTGCCAGCGTGGTCTGGCCTGATATAATCGCCCATAGTCGTTTGATTTGTAATATTATAAGCAGTTGCTTTTTTTGCTGCAGACAAGTTTGGACAGGATCTGGAATAAGGGTAAGGACAGGTTGGGGTTTTGGGTCAGGACTCCCGCTGTTTCCGTCAGGTGGCTTATCGCCATCATCACCTCCGGCGGTGCCCCCGGCGATCAACGCACTGGAAGTGTTCTCCAGAACTTCAGGGGGCACGTAAAACTCCAACAACTCGTTCCCACGCTCCGGAGGGTGTCGCAAAACTCCAACAGCTCGTTCGGATGCTCTGAGGTCGTCATTCCCGCGAAGGCGGGAATCCAGCGCCAACGGTGAATATCTGCCTTCTCGGGGATGACAAGGCCATTGGGGCACCGGGCAGTAAGGTTCTGGTGGTGAGTCAGTGTGGATTCCCGCCTTCGCGGGAATGACGAGAATGAAGCCGGGAATGACGAGAATGAAGCCGGGAATGACGAGAATGAAGCCGGGAATGACGAGAATGAAGCCGGGAATGATGGAAGTCAACTCGTTCCCACGCTCCGGCGTGGGAATGCATATCTCCCCTGAAAGCCAGATACTACCACTTGAGATAACATATGGGCACCCACGCCCGCGACTTACAGGGCCTAAAAACATGGGAGCCAGAGTTTTGTGATGCCATCGAAGAAAATCGGGCTGTTCAGGTTCAGCCAACTTATTGGAATACAGGAAATGAGCTGGTAGCGGGCTTGAGCCGACTAATTCCAATGCCTGCAGCGAATTTCCAAACAACATCGTCACTAGCACAAGCAGTGATCGGAGCATCGAGCAGGCAGCTTTTTTTTGTTGTGAGCGTCTCATAGATCCCGGCTAATAAAATCAGCTTCTGTGAATCCATTCGCTAGTGGAAAAAATTCGTACGTCATCCGGCTTAGGCCTGATGATTCACGTTTGCGCTAGATTTTATAGCACCGCACTGGCAAGCTTGCCATGAACGGAGTTGGCAGACAGTTTGTTTTTAGAAGCCTTATCAAACGACGAAAGTCTTTTTAAAAAAAACTCCCGCATTCATCAAGCAACTCCAGTTCCTGACAACTCTGATAAACATCAGGATCAACATCGGATAATAAAGGGTCTTGCTTTTTTAACTGTTCTATTTTGTTGCACGTCCGTTGCCTCCATACTTCCAGTATGTGGATAGCGGTATCGATTTTGGCTTTTTTTAGGAGGGTCACTGTATGCATAAGCTCCATTTCGCTCTCATACTCCTCCAGTAAATTCAGTATTTCGCTGCCAAATATTTCTGTCTGGTTGAGCTTTAACCATAAACTGCCGAACGCCTGTTTTTGTGGTTCCAATTCATTCTCTGCCTGACATGCTTCAGCTTGCCTGGATTGAACGTTATCCAGTTTCTGCCATTGATCTGCAGTCAAATAATAGTGTTCAGATATCCCGGTGATTTTCAAAAAAGTCCTGAATTGTTCCTCTGACCAGTTGCTGATGGCCATTTTTTCACTCTGTATTTTCAGCTGTGGCATTGGGTAGCGATAGGTCTGAACATCATCACCCGATACTTCAACCTCAAGCCACTGACCTTTGACGGTAAAAGACATCTCATTAAGGTTCTGCATCAACACAGCGATATAGCTCAGGGCCAACTGTTCTCCTGATTGGATAAGCCCGGAGACAGGTATCTCAACATGGTTATTGTCGGTTGTTCGCATCCCGGACAGAAAGTGATCGGGAATATCGTTATCCCAGGGTAGAAGACTATGGGTTTTGAGCAGTGCTTCGAACAGTATCTGGATGCCTTCTTTGGTGATGTCATGGTTTTTTAGTTGCAGGCAGGCTTCAAGCAGCTTCTTTAACCAATGAGAAGAATGCTCTTTGCTGAGTTTTTGCAGGGCGCTCAACGATGGAAACAGGTCGAACACAACCCGGGCATGGCTGGCATCCAGAAAACGCAACTGTTGATCCTTTGTTAAGGATTGCAGGATTTCCAGATAGAGCCTTTGCATAGAGTCGAGTTTCAGCACCGCCGACAAGGGTTGCAACCGGGCTGAGTACTGCTCCCATAGTCTTTTATCCGGCAATGACTTCAGCCGCTTGGCAAAAAAGACAAAACGCTCCCTGTCTTCATCGGAAGAACAAAGGAACATTGCTCTATTTAATACGCGCAAGGGCACGGTTTTCATTGAATGACGCCACAAAAAATGCCGATCCTGTTGATTAGCCTGGAGGTAGCGTTTGATGCTTTTCCCTCCAGAAGAAGATAAAAGCCCTATCAATGGTTCCAACATCAGAACCGTTTTAGTCTGTTCATGAAATTGGCAGAACTCTTTTAAAACCGTCCATGTTAGTGACCAGTCTGGCTTAGGGGTGGAAAGATAAAGAGCGACTGTTTTTATCTGGCGATTGAATTTTTCGTCATCTTCTTCATCCTCTGAATCGCTATTGTATTCGTCATTTTCCTCATTATCCGGGCTGTTATGTTCTTCAGTAAATTCTGTAGACAGCCACTGTTTCATTTGTGTTTCCCGATGTTGAAGCACTTGAATAGCAGGTAGCCCCTCTGATTTCCAGAGTCTGGACATAATTTGCAATAGCAGATGACTGGGTGCCCCCTGGTAACGTATCCAGCCCAGCACTTTTTTCACAGGCTCATATTTGAGCAAGCTCCGGCCATTATTCATGGACGAGAAAGCGCGGAACAACTTCATATTGAACCCGCCCTTGTCTTTCCATTCCGGCCAGCTCAGCACCTCTTTCACTTTTTCATGTTTGAGCATGCCTTTGGTATTTTTCATGGACGAGAAGGCGCGGAACAGCTCCATATTGAACTCGCCCTTGTCTTTCCATTCCGGCCAGCCCAGCACCTCTTTCACTTGCTGATGCCCGGGCACACCCTGACCATGACTCATCGACGAGAAAGCGCGTAATAACTTCGTATTGAACACACCATCTCTGTCTTTCCATTCCGGCCAGCCCAGCACCTCTTTCACTTGCTTATGTTTGAGCATGCCTTTGCTATGATTCATAGACGAGAAGGCGCGAAACAGCGCCATATTGAGCTCGCCATCCTTGTCTCTCCATTCCGGCCAGCCCAGCACCTCTTTCACTTGCTTATGTTTGAGCATGCCTTTGCTATGATTCATAGACGAGAAGGCGCGGAACAGCGCCATATTGAGCTCGCCATCCTTGTCTCTCCATTCTGGCCAGCCCAGCACCTCTTTCACTTGTTCATGTTTGAGCATACCTTTGCCATAATTCATAGATGAGAAGGCGCGGAACAGCTCCATACTGAACTCGCCATCCTTGTCTTTCCATTCCAGCCAACCCAACACCTCTTTCACTTCCTTTTGTTTGAGCATGCCTTTGCCTCTATTCATAAACGAGAAGCCGCGGAACAGCTCCATACTGAACTCGCCATCCTTGTCTTTCCATTCCAGCCAAGCGAGCACATCTTTCACTTGCTCATGTTTGAGCATGCCTTTGCCATGATTCATAGACGGGAAGGTCTGGAACAGCTCCATACTGAACTCGCCATCCTTGTCTTTCCATTCCGGCCAGCCCAGCACCTCTTTCACTTGCTCATGTTTGAGCATGCCTTTGCCATGATTCATAGATGAGAAGGAGCGGAACAGCTCCATATTGAATTCGCCATCCTTGTCCTTCCATTCCGGCCAGCCCAGCACCTCTTTCACTTCCTTTTGTTTGAGCATGCCTTTGCCGTTATTCATAGACGAGAAGGCGCGGAGCAGCTCCATACTGAACTCACCATCCTTGTCTTTCCATTCCGGCCAGCTCAGCACCTCTTTCACTTGCTCATGTTTGAGCATGCCTTTGCAATTGTTCATAGATGAGAAGGCGCGGAACAGCTCCATACTGAACTCGCCATCCTTGTCTTTCCATTCCGGCCAGCCCAGCACCTCTTTCACTTGCTCATGTTTGAGCATGCCTTTGCCATGATTCATAGATGAGAAGGTGCGGAACAGCTCCATACTGAACTCGCCATCCTTGCCTTTCCATTCCGGCCAGCCCAGCACCTCTTTCACTTGCTCATGTTTGAGCATGCCTTTACCATTGTTCATGGATGAGAAGGCGCGGAACAACTCCATACTGAACTCGCCATCCTTGTCCTTCCATTCGGGCCAGCCCAGCACCTCTTTCACTTCCTTTTTTTTGAGCACGCCTTTACCATTGTTCATGGATGAGAAGGAGCGGAAAAGCTCCATACTGAACTCGCCATCCTTGTCTTTCCATTCCGGCCAGCCCAGCACCTCTTTCACTTGCTCATGTTTGAGCATGCCTTTGCCATTATTCATAGACGAGAAGGGGCGGAGCAGCTCCATACTGAACTCACCATCCTTGTCTTTCCATTCCGGCCAGCTCAGCACCTCTTTCACTGGCTCATGTTTGAGCATGCCTTTGCTATTATTCATGGATGAGAAGGCGCGGAACAGCTCCATACTGAACTCACCATCCTTGTCTTTCCATTCCGGCCAGCCCAGCACCTCTCTCACTGCCTCATGCTCGGGTACGCCGTGGCCATTATTCATGGACGAGAAAGAGCGGAACAGTTCGATATTGAACTCGCCATCTTTGTCTTTCCATTCAGACCAGCCCAGTATTGCTTTCACTTGCTCATGTGTGGGCACGCCTTTGCCATTATTCATGGACGAGAAAGAAGTCACTACATCTAAACTCGCTAAATATTCGAGTTCATCCTGGCTACGCTCTGCAAAACTACGAATATGTTTTTTGCTATTACCCAGCATGCCGGTCAGCATGCCTGTATTTTTGACGTTTTCAGAAAGATACCCAAAAAAAACGATGGCATTATCGAAGAAACCATTAAAAGACTTTCTATCTACAAGACCAGACAGCTTATAAAAAGTATTTTTTACCGTGATGTTTTTTTTCTTGAATACCGCTACCAGGGTTTGCACTTTTTCCAGCTCTTCCTGACTTAATTCGTACTTGATATTTGCTTTTATATTTTCTAACGGATCATCGGGAATTTGAGTGTCTGGCGGTTTCTTTTTTTTGGCCGCTGGTTCAGCAACAGCGGTTGAATTATTTCTCTTTCTACCCGGCCCCTTCTTTTTTTTCGGAGCGGGTTCTGATGAATCCGGTTCTGTTTCTTCCCGGATTCGTCTTACCCTTTTGTTACCTTGAATGCCCGACAGGCACTTGTCGCACAACAACGCTGAAGCTGCTGTCTGATTTGCTACACGTCCTAATTCCTGTGGATTCAGTGCTTTGTCACACTTCGAACAAACAACAACTGAATTTCCGGTATTCTGCTCAGCTGAGGGTTTTAGTGGGTCATCGCCTCCACGACCATTGGCGCCTGTCGAACCGGTTCCCCTGTTACAAGCAGAAGGTCCGCTTGTCTGGCCGGTCTGACCTGTTGTTGCGGTCGTTGATGCTTTGGTCTTTCGGGAGGTTGTATTCTTTTTCCCGTTACCCGCCTGTCGGCCAGAATATTTGCCAGAAACCATCTCACGGTAAACTCTGAGTTCCTGACCATTCTCTGCCAGCAATGTTTGAACCAGCACCGGTTGAATCGTGCCTGGGTCTGACCTTTCCAGATCAAGAAGATCGGCTTCAATCACCATGATCCGGTCTGACAAAATCCGGGCCAGCGTGGTTTGGCCTGTCATAATGGCCCATAGTCGTTTGATTTGTAATATTATAAGCAGTTGCTTTTTTTGCTGCAGACAAGCTTGGACAGGATCAGGTATAGCTCCGAGGTCGTCATTCCCGCGTAGGCGGGAATCCAGCTCCAACGGTAGATCCCTGCCTTCTCGGGGATGACAAGGCCAGGGGGGCACCGGGCAGTATGGTTCTGGTGGTGAGTCAGTGTGGATTCCCGCCTTCGCGGGAATGAAGCCGGGAATGAAGGGAGTCAACTCG
>NZ_JBLYNU010000003.1:0-6441 GCF_049310145.1 Endozoicomonas sp. ALD068 | reverse complement strand
GAAAAGCTTCTCAGAATACTTCGCTACCCATTCTGCCAGTGCTGACAAGATCATCACTCTGCTGCGGGAAGGCTTGATCAGTAAAGTTGAACTTGAGAACTATATAAAGGCCGTCAGAGGTGTTGATGGTTATCAGACAGTGGCCGAATTTGAACACTTGCTTGGCTACAAACACGGTGTCGACGTGCCTCGCTTCAAAGTCGTTGTCGGGATACTGTCTGATGAGGGGGCTGACGATTTCATGCAGACTGCCTTTAATCCTGTGACCGTGGCGGCCACTGACCCGGCGGGTATGAAAGAGTCTGTTGTCGGCATGAAAGAGTATGCAGCTGCGGTCATCGCCAACTACGTTCTTGACGATATTGCCTTTGAAAATGGCCGCAGGACGGCAGCCTTCCTGTGCAATCTTCAGGATACCCTGACACCTTATGCCAATGTTGCTGGCCTGTCTGAATCAGACCTGATCAAGGCAATCCATAACACATTGATGCTGGCTCATGTCGCAGCAGTTGAGTGGCAGCTCAATGATTACTGGGTCAAACCTTCAGCTTTTCTGGTACAGGCTGTCACCTGGTACTACACCAGTTACAAACCCCTGCTGGCGACCCATACCGTCTGGCAGGCTACCGATCTGTCGCTGTCAAACATGGCATTCCTCTACCTTCTGGATCTGACCAACAGGGGTGATTACCTGCACCGGATGCTCATACCTTTCCAGCACTGGCTGGAACGCTATGGTGTTGATCTTGACCGAACCGGGCAATATGCCTACCACAGTGGAATTGAACAAGTCTCTGAGGTAGGCGGGATGGTCATGCCGTTGGGCAAGGCCGCGTCATCAGTCATTCTGCTGCAAACCGGCGCTATGCTATTTGCCAGACAGCACAACGCCAACCCGCACAGCTATCGCAGCATTTCACGTCTGACGCCCGAAATAGTGAAATCCATGGGTTCCGGGCAAGGGGTTCAGGTACCCTTGCTGCACAGAGCGACACCGCAAAAAGTAAAAACTCTGGCCTCGGTCACAGCCGGTCTGGTGCTGGGTCCGGTAGCCACTGTCGGAGCATACGCCCATGGCCTTATATCTGGATTCACTTATGCTCAAACCTTCGGATTCGCTCTGGCATCGAGTCTCACTTTCGACTTCTTTATGAACGACAACAAGATGCTCACTCAGTGGCTGGGTGGACCCCTGGGCCGCAGTCTTGACAAGATAAATCGCTGGAAAGGCATGGGGGAAACGCAAGATGAATTTGTGAAACGTACCGCTATTGCCTCGCCTCAACGCTTCAATGAAACTGATGAAGCCTATACAAACCGTGTTAAAGCAGGCAACAGGATGCATGGCTGGACTCGACATGAAAATTATCTGCAGTTCCGTGACCGCCGTGATCGCACCATGAAGATGTTCGAGAATAGCTGGGAAAAATACTTCAGGGAGAATGTGCCCAAATGGTCGTTTTCCCACGCAGAAAGTATTCCTTACTCCTGCACTCTGGGTGCTTTATTCGAGTCAGGGACTGAAGCGCCTGAGGAAGCCTCTACAGCCATGAATGCATTCCTTCCCTGAAAAACCACTCAATTATACGGGCATTGAGCTTTACCACTGCGAACTGAATTCGCTTCTGGCGGATTCCTCACTTTGAACTAAATTCACTCAACAGCTTGCCGGAACAACCATGAGCGATTGACGGTCATGAACCGCTGTAATGTGCTTCCTCTCCAGGTATGGCAATCACTTTTCAAGATAACAAAAGTACTCAGCTCTGAGGTAGCAGAATGACAAATACCCGCCACAATGCATTAAGCCTTGCAGTGGCCATTGCGATCAGCTCTTCCATCATTAATACAGAGGCACTGGCTGCTCGCAAACTGCAGACGAAAGCCTATATTTTGGGCAGCGGAAATGTTGTGAAACTTCGTAGTGAGGTCATGGTTCAGCCAACTTTAGGTGATGACCAGCAGCCAATACCCAAATCTTTTACCACCACGTACCCTTATGAGCCTTCAGAAGGTCAGGGCTTTATCTCTACTACTATGAGTTTTACAGAAATTCTTTATGGTATTGGTGATGGTGTTTCCAGTGTTGATCAGTTTGAAACAGGCGAAAATGACGTTGCTCAGAAATATATCAAAGTTCTCAAAGTAGGCGATGAGGGAGTCTTCAGGTTCACCCACAACCTTGAAGAAAAGGAACTGGTCATTGAAGTCAGAGGCGGAATGACCGATCAGGATTCCGTGGAGGTTGCTCGTGATCAATTAGTTTGGAGTTCATCATTACAACCGTTAACGAAAATCGCCAACCACCTGCAACTGGCTAAAGTTTTGAGAGCCGCTGCAGAAAGAGCAGGAAACCTCGGCTCAAATGATCACTATGTTGGCCTTGCCACCATTGAAGTTGAAAAAGTTGAAGTGAATGGGCGTACCTTCATGCGCCTTATCGCTGCGGGCGATCAACCCCCTGAACTGCACCGTCTGGGTCAATCACTCTTTGTCAATGATGAGGCTCTCCTGGCAGCTGCCGCCTCTGCCTATATTCAGGTTCATGTCCTGGAAGAGGATTTACAACAGGAGGCTCTGAACGAACTACTGGCACACAACAAACCTGTCGGCTACATAGTAGACGCTGAGGATGCCAAACGGGTTTATCATGTGCATGCGGGTTATCCAAAGTTGGAAATAGCAGAAGCTCCGGGGGAGAATATTGTTTTTCATGGTCTGATGCAGAATCCGGATGATGTCGCTTTCGTAGAAAACCTCTATAAATTCTGGATAGAAGCCGACGGTAATAGTCCCGTCCCTGCAGTAAATGCGGAAACCTAACCAAAGTACAGCTCAAAAACTACCGGTTCGTGATTCGAAGCAGGCAGATGGCGGTGCTGGAGGAGTTAGTTGCACAGCACGATGCCGACGTTGACAAAGATCAGCTGACGGTACTTTCAAACGAGGATAAACTGGCGGTGCGTTCGCTTGTATATTACGAATCCCTCCTGCAGGCATTGGCGCTGGCTTCTCCAGATGAGGCATATGGATCAGATGAATTTGAGTTCACACCAGAACACATCAAAGTCGCTTCATTAGTCATCACGCCAACCCGGATGTACAGGCAACTCTTAGGACACTTTGGCTTCAAACCCGTACTTAAAAATCTTCTGATGAACCCGCACTTTTTTCAGCATATTCGCAAAGTGTTACCCGTTGTCGGCTATATCAAAGAAGCACAGATCGATCCTCACAAAGACGAAGAGTTTTCTTTCAGAGTCATGACCGACATGGCGAGACAGCTGTTTGAGTTACACAACAACCTGGAGGAGCTGCGGATAGAATATGCCAAACTGGGCAAGCTAAACGAAAAAATATTTCGTGAAACGGCAGCAGAACATGGTATTTATAGTCGAGACAGCACCCAGACACCAGAAGAACAAGCCAGACTTCTCAGAAATAAAATTCATGAAATCACCCAGGAGTTGGTCACAGCCTTTGCTGCAGTAGAACAGCCTGACTATGAAATTATAATCACAATACTGACAGCCGTTGAAGATCAGTTCGGTATGACCCCGAACAATAAAAACAATCTTGTTGCCGCTTTCAGTCTGTTCGGCAGCATATACAGCATAGAACAGACCTGACCGACGATGAGGCTCTGCAGAGACTGACAAACCTTGAAAGTAATCTCGGCCTGATCTCTGACGACAAAGATACCCCGGAAACCCGTCAGCAGGCCATTCTGCAGTTCCTTGAACAGCAAGAAGCTCTGGTCCAGCGACACCTTCTTCCGAGAACCGTTATAGAAGCTGGAAAAGCAGCCGCAATCAAAGCCCGCTATGCAACAAACGCCGCAAATTTAAACATTCAGGACATTGACAGCAATGCAGATGTAGACGCTCAGCAAGAACACCTGCTTCAAAAAATCGAGGAAATGAATGCTCACGACCAACTCATGCTTCAGAAAATCAAGACAATGGATATTCAACAAGATGTCCTGCTTCATAGAATTGAGACACTGCATGGCCAAAGATAATTCTTACACCGAGGCCAAACAAAATGCTCTGGCAGAAATTCTTGGTATTAAACTGAGTAAAAACAGCGTAGAAAAGAATCAGGACGTCCTGGAAAAAGCGGTATTCAGGGTGGTCCACAATCTTGCACGCCTGGAAAAAAACTGAAAGAGATCAGAACGCCAGACCGCCTCAAACCCAGCCCTGAACTACTTCAGAAACTCACTGCTGTGGAAAAAACCCTGAAGATGGTCGACATCGATAGCGAGGGCGATGTGTATGATCGTCGGAACGCCATTTCTGAGAAAATTCAGACATACTTTAACGAGGCTATGCAGCGGGCAGAGGAAGGGGCGCTGGATACACTGAAAACCGCAGAAGAAATACTCGGGATCCAGGTCAGTGAAGGTGATAACAAACTGGAACGACTTGACAGGGTTCGTAAAAAACTTCATGACAATAATGTCATCAAAAAAATAACCGAGCAGCAGTATTATGCCCTCTGGGGAGACGATACCAAACCTGCTGATTACAAAAAAAGGAAAGGTAAACATGAGAAGCTCCTGCTTGATGCCCATCTTACCTTTTATGTCGAAGATGCAGATCAGCTAGCCAAAGGACGGCAGAGTGAGATGCTCATGGCTTTAGAGCGCATTCTGGGCATCTCCGCTTATGAAAGCGCTGCTCTCAGGAAAAGGGACAAGGCTTTAATTGCTAAACTGGCCGATGATCTGAAAGTAGAATTAAAAAAAGATGTCAGCCGAAAAAAACAGGTGCAAGCCCTAAGGTCCAGAGTTTCGGAATTAAGGTTAAAAGTATCCCACCGCTATGAAGATGAAGATTTATCAAGAAATATTAACAATGAAATTGCTCATCAACTCAACATTGAAGACTATAACAATAATGCCTGTGTGAATGATCAGACCAATCTCATTGAAGAAACACTCTCAAAACTGAGCAAAGAAATTTTCAAAGTGGGTCGGCCTACCGTTACTGAGAGCGTCGCAGTCATTGAGAATGAGCTTGACAGACAAATGGCCCGACTGGGGCCAAAACCCCGATACTTACTTGATCGTGAGGTAGCCAGAGCCAGGCGAGCAGTAAGAGAAGCTGAAAATGAGCTGGAAATGGCTGACCGCAACATGGATATTTTTCTCCAACATAACCGGGGTAATATCGCTCTCAATCAGGGAATGAAACAACTTCAGACCGAGCTGGGCCTGTCTGCAGGTGACGAACAAACCAATAAAGAGCGAGCAGAGGAGATCATAAATTTCCTGCTGGGGTACAGTGTAGACGTACGAGATAAAATCGTTGAGAAACTGAAAGCCAAAACAAATCAGTACGTCCGGATACATTTCGACCCCACTTCGCTGCAAGAAGCTGACTACGTTTTTCATGTTAATGGCTATACATACACTCCGCTTCATGCCGCAGCCGATGAAATCGATGGAGTACGGGGTGAACTGCCTTTAACCAGAAAAATGTACGCTCAGGTCACGGAGTTTCTGCATGAGCACGACAGGAAAAGTATGGATTTAGCCAATGCAATGGCTGAAGAAGTTGCTGCACGAGAAAATCTGGTTCGCAAAGAACAGCAAATGTTCGACTATGAAAACATCAATGGACACCCATCAAGCTCAGATAAAATCGATCTGGATCGGCTGGATTCAGCCCTGCATCATAAATAT
Source organism: Endozoicomonas sp. ALD068 (assembly GCF_049310145.1). Classification (NCBI taxonomy): domain Bacteria; kingdom Pseudomonadati; phylum Pseudomonadota; class Gammaproteobacteria; order Oceanospirillales; family Endozoicomonadaceae; genus Endozoicomonas; species Endozoicomonas sp. ALD068. The sequence continues at coordinate 752 of NZ_JBLYNU010000003.1, read as the reverse complement.
CAAGCTGCATTAAGTGCAAAACAGGACCTGGCGGATCATGACGCGTTTCTTGAAGCCACCGAAGCAGCCGTGGGTCTTGAACCTGACACTTCTGACACCAATGAACAACGGATTAATGCCCTGAGAAACAAACAGTTAGAACTGGGCGGTGATGATGGTACTGGCGGCAAGATTCGGCAACTGATTGAGGAACCGTCCCGTCAGATGCGTCTGGAAGCTGAACTTGAAGCCAGGAAAGCAGACGTTGTGAGAATGGAAAAAGTCCTGAAGGTTGCCGAAGAAGCCGTCAAGAATGACCGCAGTCTCATCCAGTACTCAGAGAAACAGGCAAAATTGCTGACCGATATGAACGACTTCATGCAGCGGCACCCTCTCAAAAAACAAGCTCTGCAAGCCGCAATTGGCCTGAACGAAGCAGCAATGCAGAGCGATAAGACAATACCATTTCTTTCGGTTTTCAATTTTGACGATGAATTTGCACCCATTCGCGTGCAGGCAGCCGGCCGGAGACAAACTGACGTTTAAGCGGCACGGTCGGATTGTGGAAGTTTTTAAAAGCCTGAAGACCAGCTTTCCGAAATCCCCCGTCGCCTCCCCGGAAAATCGGCCCGAAAGACGTGCTGGAAGAAATCGAGATTATGGTGCTCAACGCCATGTATGAGATGGAAATAGAGGTCTCAGCAATTCCAAGACGAAATTCGCGACATTGGCAAAACAGCCATAGACTCCGTTGGGCATGAACCGGAAGACTT
>NZ_JBLYNU010000002.1:0-6395 GCF_049310145.1 Endozoicomonas sp. ALD068 | reverse complement strand
GTCAGAGGAATTGATGGTTATCAGACAGTGGACGAATTTGAGCATTTCCTTGGCGACAAACACGGCGTCAATCTGCCTCACTTCAAAGCCGTTATCCAGCTGCTGTCCGACAAGGGTGTTGATGAATTCGTGCAAAGTGCCTTTATTCCTGTGACTTTGACTGCAACTGGCCCGGCAGCTATGAAAGAGTCGGTTGTCGGCATGAAAGAGTATGCAGCAGCGGTCATCGCCAACTATGTTCTTGACGATATTGCCTTTGACAATGGCCGCAGGACAGCAGCGTTTCTGGCCAATGTTCAGGATACCCTGACACCTTATGCCAATGCTGCCGGGCTCTCTGAATCAGAACTGATCAAGGCTATCCATGGCACCTTGATGCAGGCTCATGCCGCAGCAGTTGAGCAGCAGCTCAATGAGTACTGGGTCAAACCTTCAACCTCTCTGGTACAGGCTGTCACCTGGTACTTCTCCAGCTACAAACCGCTACTGGCAACCCGTACCGCCCGGCAGGCTGCGGCGCTGTCCCTGGCAAATATGTCGTTCCTCTATCTTCTGGATCTGACCAACCGGGGGGATTACCTGCATCGGGTGCTGACACCTTTCCAGCACTGGCTGGAAGGCTATGGTGTTGATCTTGGCCGAACCGGGCAATATGCCTACCACAGCGACCTTGAACAAGTCACTGAAGTGGGCGGGCTGGCCATGCCATTGGGTAAAGCCGCTTCCTCCGTCATTCTGCTGAGAACCGGCTCTATGCTGTTTGCCCGACAGTACAACGCCAACCCGCAGAGGTATCGCAGCATTTCTCGTCTGGTGCCCGAACTAGTGAAATCCATAGGTTCCGGACAAGGGGTTCAAGTACCCCTGCTGCACAGGGCGACACCACAAAAAGTAAAAACCCTGGCCTCGGCCACCGCCGGTCTGGTGCTGGGCCCGGTAGCCACGGTCGGAGCATACGCTCACGGTCTTATATCAGGGTTTACCTATGCCCAAACCTTCGGGTTCGCGCTGGCGTCGGGTCTCACTTTCGATTTCTTTATGAACGACAACAAGATGCTCACTCAATGGCTGGGTGGACCTCTGGGTCGCAGTCTTGACAAGATTAATCGCTGGCTGGGCGTGGGTGAAAGGCAAGATAACTATGTAAAACGTACGACAGTTTCTACACCTCAACGCTTCAATGAAAACGATGAAGCCTACGCAAACCGTATTAAAGCAAACAGCACCCTGTATGGCTGGACTCGACATGAAAATTACCTGCAGTTCCGTGAACGCCGTGATCGCACCATGAAACTGTTTGAGAATGGCTGGGAGAAATACTTCAGGGAGAATGTGCCTAAATGGTCGTTCTCCCATGCAGAAAGTATTCCTTACTTCTACACTCTTGGAGTCTTTTACGAATGGCAAAAGGGCGATGATCAGAAAGACGGTCATGATAAGAGAAATTACCATCAATCAAGCTTTCCATCTGAAACCTCAAGATCACCATGAGCGATTTTAAAAGTTGCTTCCTCGCCCGGTACGGCAATCACTTTCCAGGGTAATAAAAGTACTCAGCTCTGAGGTAGTGGAATGACAAATGCTCATCCCAAGGTACTAACTCTTACAGTGGCCATTGCAATCAGCTCTTCCATTGTTAGCACACAGGCGCTGGCCGATCGCAGGCTGCAGACAAAATCTGTCAAGATTCTGGTGGATGAACATACCGAATATACACAGAGTGACGTCATGGTTCGACCAACTCCGGGTCTTGACCAGCAGCCAATACCGAAATGCTTTACAACCACCTACCCTTATCAGGTTCGAGACAGAGTGGACCAGCACCTTCCCACTATAAGTTTTACAGAAGTTCTTCATAATATTGATGGTGGCGTTGCCACTGTTGATCTGTTTGAAACAGACGCAAATAACCTTGCTCAGAAATACACCAAAGTCCTGAAAGTGGGTGATGAGAGAGTCTTCAGATTTACCCATAACCTTCAAGAAAAGGAACTGTTCATTGAAGTCAGAGCCGGAATGACCGATCAGGATTCAGTTAAGGCTGTTCAAGCACAACATCCCGGGCTATTTGGCATGGAGCCGTTAACGAAAATCGCCACCCCTCATCAACTGGCTGACTTGCTGATAGCGGCGAATGACATGGCAGGAAACCTCGGCACCAGTGACCACTACGTCGCCCTTGCCACCATTGAAGTAGAAAAAGTTGCAGTAAACGGACGCACCTTCATGCGTCTTATCGCATCAGGCGACCAGCCCCCTGAACTGCATAGCCTGGGTCAATCACTGTTTGTCAATGACGAGGCTCTTCTGGCAGCGGCCACCTCTGCCTATTTCCAGGTTCATGTTTTCGGAAAGGATATACAACAGCAGGCTCTTAATGACCTGTTGGCACACAGCAAGCCCGTCGGCTACGTTGTACACGTCGGGGATGGCGCACAGGTTTCTCCTGTACCTGCGGGTTATCCAAAGCTCGAAGTCGCAGAAGCTTCGGGAGAGGTTATTGTTTTTCGTGGTCAGAAGCTCAATCCCCGTGATAGCGCTTTTGTAGAAAAGCTCCACAACCTCTGGCAAGAAGCTGAGGGCAATAACCTGGCCCCTGCATTGGTAGCAAAGATTAATAGATTTAAGGTCAACAGCTATCAGCACATTATTCGAAGCAGGCAAATGGCCGTGTTAGAGGAGCTTGCCGCACGGCACGCTGCTGAAGTGAGCGAAAGTCAACCGCCGACGCTGACAAACGAAGATAAACGGTCGGCATCTGCGCTTGCATTCTACGAATATCTCCAGCAGGCATTGGCCAGTGCCAGCCAGAATCGGGCAACTACGACGGTAGATTTTGAGTTCACCCGCTGGAAAACATCCAGAGCCGCCTCGTCTGCCATCACGCCAACCTGGCTGCAGATTCAACTGACAAAACATTTCAGCTTCAAACCCGAACTGAGAGACCTTCTGAGTAATCAGAATGTTGTTGAGGGTATTATGGGTCTTGTACCCGTTGTCGACGAATCACAGCTCGATCTTTCTTACGACAACGACCGCTTTACTTTCAAAGTCCTGAGCGATATGGCCAGGCAGCTGATTGAGAGGGAAAAGAAACTGACAGTCCAGCTGAAAAGAGAATGGAAACTCACCCAGGTAAACAACCACTTAAAGATCATGTTGGGGAAAGCCAGTACCACTGAAAAGCAAAAGCTCATAGTACTTCAGCTTAAGCATCAGGCTGAGCATGATCTTCGAGAGCTTCGTGGCGCAACGGAAAGAGGGCAAAGCCTGTTACGGGAATATCGGCAGAAAGTCGAACGAATCCCGGAGCTGGAAAAACAACTTCGAAATGCCAGAGCGGAAGCCACAAAAGCCCGCAATGCCCGACTGGCAGAAGAGCTTGGCATTGAAAACTGGGATGATAGCCAGCCGCCGGAAAAACAAACCAGGCTCATCAGTATAAAAATTCATGAAATCAACCAGGCAGTGTTGGCAAGAGAACCGGCAAGAGGACCGGCAACAGGACAGCCTGAGGGAGACTCTATAGAAACAACACCGTTGGCTCTTCAGCACCAGAACACCAGAACAGAGGCTGAAATCAAAGCCAGCTATGCAACCCTTGCCGCACATTTAAACCTTCAGAATTTTGATAGCAATGCAGATATTGATGTTCAACTCGATCACCTGCTTCGGAGAATTGAGGTACTGAACGCTCAATTACAAGGTGAACATATACTGAACCTTCAACAAAAAAGCCTGTTTGACAGATTTCAGTCACTGAATACCCAGGGCAATACCCGCAACGAAGATCAACAACATTTGCTTCAGAAAATCCGGGCACTGAATGCTCAATGCTGTGCGGAAGAACCTGACGTCAAAGTTGAGCAAGATGGTCTGGCACTGATTTTACGTATCAGGCTGGATGACGGCGCGATGGAAGAACACCCGGCCCTGAAAACAGCAATGTATAAGAGGTTCCGCAGTCTTGAATATTTGGATGAAGAACTGAAAGACATCAGAACACCAGACCACCTCAAAGCCATGCCTGAAGTACTGGAGAAACTGTCTGACGTGGAAAAAGCCCTTGATATGGATGACCTCATTAGTCAGGAAGATGTGTATTACCGTCGTCGCGCCATTTCTGAGGCAATTCAGGCAAGTATGAAAAAAGCCAGGCAGCAGCAGGAGGAAGTGGCTCTGAAGGTGCTGAAAACAGTAGAAGACATGCTCAAAATCGAAGTCAATAATGAAGATGACAAAACAGCAAGGCTTGCCAGGGTTCGAACAAAACTTGACGGCGGTGATGTCTCAGAAGCCATGGTGGATGAGATAGAGCATTCACTCCGCAAAGAAGACATCACATTCTGGAGCAGAATGGGGAATACAAAACTCCAGGACCTTCAGAGGAGTCTTGACTTTTATGTCGAAAAAGTAGAAAGAGTAACCATAATAGAACAGAAAAAGATACTCAAAATTGTAGAGGACAGACTGCACATCTACGGGTTCGTAGGCGATGAGGCCAATGAAAGAGGCACGGCTTTCGTTGCTAAACTGGCCAATGATCTGGGGGTAATACTTAGAAGAAAAGCCCAGCTGTCTGAAAACAAGTATGTTCTTGAAAACAAAATTTTGGCAATACTGGCAGAAGTAGACGAAGCCTTTGATAATGAGGATGTCAGAAGAAGCAGAAACAATGAAATCGCTCATCAACTCAACATTGAGTCCTATAAAGATGATGCCAGCATAGACGACCAGAATATTTTAATTGAACAAAAACTCCTACAGCTTTGTGAAGAAGTTCTCAAATCAGGTTTTGCCACCATTGATGAGCATATCACAGCCATTAATGCTGAGCTTGACTGGCAAATGGCCCGGCTGGGACCTAAACCCCGATATGTTCTTGATCGCGAGCTGGCCAGTGCCAGACAAACAATACAAAAAGCTGAAAGTGAACTGGCAGCCGCTCAACGCAGGCTGAATACTATACGTGGCAAACACATATTGTTTGCGGGGCGTCCCGCTGAGCTACAAGATCTCTCGAATGAAGAGAACATGGCCCTCAATCAGGCAATGAAACAAATTCAGATAGTGTTGGATCTGGCTGCTGTTGACGAACAAACCCCTGAGGAGCGACTGAGGGACTTCAGGCACTTCCTGCGGGGATACAATACAGAGAGACGGGGTGAAATCCTTAATGAACTGAAGGCCAAAACAGGTCTGAGCATCCAGATAAAGGGTGACTTCGATTCCGTGGCAGGCGCTGTAGACTTTTTCAGCCTGGCAGCCTTTCCAGATTCTGATGGTCAGGACGAAGACAATGAAGTATCGGGTGAAGTGTTTATAAACAGGAAAAAGTACTGTCAAATCGTGGAATTCCTGAATGAGCACTACAGAAAAAACATTAAACTGGGGGAAGCACGGCTTGAACAGAGGAATGCAAAAGAGAATCTGGATCGTAAAGTAAAGGAGATGATCGATTCTGGCGACATCGATCAGAAAGCTAAAACCCTGCATATGGACGAAATGGAGAGGCTGGGCTTAATATCGAAGCAGGCAAATGATGCCGTATCAAAAGCAGTAAAGGCTCTGTTGGATCATCATAAAGCGAGTCTTGACGCCACTGAAGAAACTGCGGGCCTCAAACCGGACTCTTCTGACACCCGTGAACACCGGATTAATGCTCTGAGAAACAAAAAGCTGCAACTGGGTGGGCGTGATGGTAAAGGTGGCAAGCATCATCAACTGGTTCAGGAATGGATTCACCTGCAAGATGAGATTGGAGCCAGGAAAGCAGACATTGAGAGAATGAAGGAAGTCCTGAGGGCTGCAGAGGAAGTGGTCGAAAATGACGACGGCCCCTTCCAGTTCACGCCGAGACAGGTAAAAGTTCTGGCCGATATGAACACCTTCACAGAGCAGCACCCTCTCAGGCAACAGGCTCTGGATGCTGCACTGGGCCTGGCTGAATCAGCAGTCAAAAGCGGTAAAACAGTACCCTGCCTTGCGACGTTCGATTTTAACGATGAATTTGCAGCAATTCGCTTGCAGGCTCTGATCGGAGACGATCTGACGTTTAACCAGGCCAGTCGTATTGTAGAAGTCTTCAAAAGCCTGAAAACGAGCATCCCACCCTTCCCTTTTGAGCCTGGAGAAGATCAGCCTCAGAATGTCATTGAACAAGTCCAGGCTCTGGCAGACAGGGTCAGAAATGAGATGAAAACCGGGGCTCAACAATACGACGATGAAATACGCGGCATGGGCAAAAGAGCCATTCACTTCGTCGAATATGAACCCGGGGATCTGAAAGACTTCTCGAAATACTTCGCAACCCATTCTGCCAGTGGCAACAAGATCATAGCTCTGCTGCGTGAAGGACTGATCAGCAAGATTGAACTTGGGAATTACATAAACGC
>NZ_JBLYNU010000001.1:0-10314 GCF_049310145.1 Endozoicomonas sp. ALD068 | reverse complement strand
TGCCGATGACATAAACGACGGGCTCTCGCTGCTGCAATTGCCTGACAGGGCACTGAGGTCCTGAACCAGTCGCTGGTAGTGCTGGTAAAGTTCCGTATTATTCAGGCTTGTTCCTACTGGCCGCTCACTCTCCGACCCAATGTTGTTTTTCTCACCTCCGGCCAGGCTGCACAGGTAATTCACCAGCCGTTGCCCTCTGCGAATGATTTTGTTCAGAAAGGTCACGGCTTCATTCTCTCCCCCGTCACTGTCGTTCATGGCTAACTTGCTGTCATTCCTGTTGATCATAGCCATGGGGTTCAGGCTGACTTGTCCACCTTTAAAGTGCAGACTGGCCAGCACCTCCGGTTTCACCAGTGCCAGTGTCTGGTTAGTGCCGGTATTGATGATCCTGAAGGTTTGGCTCTCCAATGGCAGGGAAGCGCTGCTGCGGGTAAAGTTGCTGCTGCGGGTGAGATTGCTCTGCACCTGCGGGTTACACTGGCTGAACGCCACCTGTCCCGGGGTCAGGTCGGTAAAGAACAGTGCGGTGCTGTTATCACCCGACAAACGTCGTAAATCCGCCTTAGACCCGGACGACAGTAGAACATAATGCTTGCCATGGCTGTCGATTGTGCGGGCTGGCCTGCACGCCCGCAGGTCATAGACGTCATTGCCAACACCGCCGACCAGCGGGCGCGTCCAGTCGAGAATGGCCTGCCACAGGCTGCTGTTGCCGGGCGTATCCAGCCTCCGGTTGTCACACTGGTCGCCCCGGTTTGCCAGCACTTCTGGCCGTGCTGCGATGTTGCCTGAGGTTCCCAGCAGCAGCAGGTCATGACCGCCCCATCCACGGAGTGACCACTGTCGGGCGTCGGCGCCAAGGTACAGAATATTACTGCGGCTATTGCCCCAGAGTCTCGCTGTCCTGTTACCGACGGCGGACGAGCTGATCACGGAGGGCAGAAACGGCCATGACTGGTAACCGCTGTCGGGTTTCGGCCCGCTCACCTGAACACTGCCCGGCTCCCAGCCCCACTGTCCTGTGCCAGTAATAAACACCTGACGTCTGACGTATGTGGCGTTCAGGGGTTCCAGTGTCAGTTTAATCCCGTCCATCGCCTGGTAGGTGACGATTTTTACGGGTTGGTCCTGCTGGATGTACAGGGGGTTGCTGGCTGTGGCGTTGATGAATCGGAGGCGTTCCTTCCTGACGAGGCTGCTCACCGTGAGTGGCAGGACGACCCCCTGACCTGAGTCCGTCACCCGTGCTGCCAGGTCGGATAATGACAGCTCAAGGTCATTGAACACCAGCGTTGTGGGTTGCAGGAACTGGTCGTGCTGTCTGGCCCAGACCTGCTGAATCTCGATCTCGGCATCGCCGGTGGTAAACCGGTTGGACAGCACCAGGTTCTGACCCCGGCGCCAGGCAAGGAAGAGGAAGGCCGATACATTCAGTTCAATGCGGGTTTGTGCCCTGTCGTGCTTGGTGATGCTTTCTTCAGCCAGGCCGGGATGGATGAGGATTCGGGCAAAAAATGACAAGTCTGTCTCATCCAGTTTAATCACGTCGGACCCACCCTGGCTCTCCACCATGATCCCGAACCGCTGTCGGGTACCGTTCCGGACAAAGGCCACCCGATGCTCTTGGTAGTAAGTGTCCAGCCGCAACGTTTCCAGTTTGATCTTGTCGGCTCCGGGGGTTCCTGACAGCAGCAGACCCTCGGCCATCACGGCGACCCTGCCAAAGGTGCCCAGTGATTGGTAACCCTTTTGGGTGACCCGGTACAGCGTCTGGTTGTTCCGGTTATAAACGACCGTGCTCGTTGACGGAGGGAGCGAGAACTTCCGGACGCTGCCAATCACTTGCTGAACGCCGTGCTCCTTGCCAGGCAAACCGAACAACAGTCTCTGTTTACGTGGACTCTGGCCCTGGTAATCCATCCAGGCTACCTGGGTTGGGGAATAGCCAGAGCGCAGCGTGAGGGCGATCAGTTCGGTGTCAGCCTTCTGGCGTATGCCCGCTGGCAGAGATCCCATGGCCTGGTTAAAATCTTGCCGGGTCCAGTAGACCAGCCTGCCGGTGGTGTTTCTGGGTCCTATCAGGCTGAGGTCCAGCGCCACCAGGGCCAGATGCTCCCGGTTAGCCAGGTATTGGGCCGTCGGTGTCTGGATGCGCCACGCCCGGGCACCGTGTTCCCAGTGGTGGCTACCCCTCAAGTCGATACGCTTAGCCATGTAACGGCAGGGAACGGAGATTTGGTCATCGAACTCACTGGGCATCCCGGTCAGCGAAGCGGCGGCGGCCTCACCACAAAAGGGATGGCCTTTGGCGCCCTGATCAGGCTGTCGGAAAAACTCGAAAGCCTCCTCTTTGCGAGTGTCCGACAGGGCGAGCAGTTGGCCGTCGTCGTTCACCATGACTTCAAACTGGTCACGGGTGTTGGCTGCCAGCAGGGTGTCGCTGTCCGGGTAGTACCAGACGTCCAGTTGCCTGATCGCGCTGAACAGGGGGTGGTCGATGATTGCGGTGATGGGTCTCAGCGGCACCAGCCCCACCTTGGCCGAGAACCCCTCCCGGGCCCCATTCAGCCGGTCTCGCAGCAGACTCTTGAGCTCACGGATGAAAAAACGGGCACTGGTGGTGGTCCAGGTTGTACCGGGGTGTTCTATGGTCAGTTTGGCGAAGATCAGGTTGACTACCTTGCCCAGGTTCAGGCTGTCCACCATCAGGCCAGACTGGGGGGTGAACTGGTGCACACTCAGGGTATCGTTCGACTTGGCGACGATCTGCCCGGTGGCTTCCACCTGCCAGTTCTTAAAAGGTCCTGACTCCACCGACAGGTTTTCGCTGACCACCCGGGTGTTATCCCAGGCCTTGTCCGGTATCCACAGCCGGTAGCCACCGTTGGTATCGGCCAGGAGGCTGCCGGAGTGCGCCTGCACATGCCTGAAGACGCCGACTCTGGCTATCTTTGCCTTTACTTCTGCCTTTTCCAGCGCTCGCTTCTCGCCTGCAGGGCGGATCAAATGGAAACCGGAGTTCAGCCGCTGGATACCACCGGGGCGATTCACGTCGGTGCTGAAGTAATACAGTTTGCCGGAGTGCCGACTGAACAAAATGTAGTAAACAGTCTGGCCCCGAACCACCACCTTGTGGACCGGCAGGTGCTCTTCACGCAGTGCCCTGCGGACACGCTCATTGATCGTCCGTAAACGGCTTCCGTCGTTTCTATTGTTTGGCATGTCGCCATCCAGCAGGCTGCTCAGGAAGGTAATATAGCTTCGGGTGGCGTCGTCATAAAAACCGGTTCTAAGAAGACGGCGGCTGCCGTAGCTATCGACATCCTGCAAGGGAATCAGCCCATGGTCGGATGTCGTTGTGTCAGATGCCACTGCAGGTGGGGTAGGGGGTACACTGAGCTGGCCATCCAGGGTTTCTGCCGCAATCACCTGGTGAGCCAGCTGACCGGACGGGCTGGCCGTCAACAGGTAATAATAGGGGGCATCAAATACCAGCAATTGTGACTCATCTTTGTTCGGCACTATCTTTGAGACATGGTGGCCAAACGAGCGGGCACTCAACTCATCGAAGTGCCTGATTTCCCGGGTCAGTGCCTCTTTATTCTGAAATAACACCTGGCCGTTGGCGGAGTCAAAAAAATAGTAGCCGGTAGCCGGGTTTCCCTGGACCGGTTGCAGCTGGACCGGTTGCAGCTCGGCGCTGGCAGCAATGAGCCGGATTTCCTGATGCTTAAGGGTATCGTACCAAAGCAGGACCCGGCCCAACTGATCCCAGTCTGCTTCGGCCAGTCCCAGCTTGCCAGGGAAGCAGCGGTAGGGTTTCTTGAGATACTCATTAACCTGTCGGTCACAGTCCCGCTGGTGCTGTAACCAGGCTGGGTTCTGCCGATTATTGCTCTTGGGTAGTGGGTCAAGGGCACCGTTCATCTCCCACCGGTTCGGTATTTTGGGTGACCACCCGGATGTGGTTGTGGTCCACCGGTTCGGCGCTCCGGCCATACAGCGTGCACGGATCTGAGGTGAGAAGTCGCAGTCTTTCAGCTCCAGCGGCAGGAACCGGCTGGCCGCAGTGTAACGGCTCATGATTCTGTTCAGTTTCGACGCCCTTGATGGCCCGTCATTCAGTCCTCCATTGTCGTACAAGCGCTGAATCACTTTGTGATCCAGCAGCCGCCACTCAAACTGTGCGTTGGGATCCCGGGCCACGACTTTATACGAGGGAGCCTGTTCATACCAGGAGTGTGGTCTTGGTTCAGGAAATCGGAAAAGGGTCTCACCCAGCTTGAAGTCCCGGTTATCTTCATAGGACAGGCTCACCCAGGACCGACAGTTTTGTACCTGGTCATCCCGCTCAGTAATGCAGGCATAGGGGAGCTTGCCGTCGTAGTTCAACACCCAGGTAGAGGCCGTCTGCCCCTGGGGGTGAAGGTGGATAGTGTGTTCACCGCGTTTACAGGGTGTCAGGGCGTAGGTTTTGTTGGCCCTTGGGACTATACACGTCATACTTCAGAAGTCCTGAGAATGTCGATGAGACCTCGCGAAAGACGACGACGTGATCCTTGTTATCGAGATACAGTCTGCTGGTTGACCGACGGTATTTCAAACTGTCGGTATGGGGGTGAACATCAAAGCAGGGGTATTTATAGTCGTAGCTGATGTCATCACATGAGCCATGCCCGTCGCACTCGGGATACCGGGTGTCTTTCGCTTTTTTCTGGTATAACCGTTTCAGCTTGCTGTCGCTGACAGCATCCCCAAGTTCCGCACCGGGGGAACTGCTGTCTGGCGCACTCCCCAGAGAGGTCTGGTCAAAGGGACTGTAGAGGAGCTTGACCTCCCACGGGGGGGGTTAAGGCATTAAAATGACCTTTTTATCGCTCATCTGCCCCAGGTTGCGGAATACCCCGTCTGAGCATTGATACCCGGTTAAACGCGGCTCATCCCGGCACAATGTCGCCAGGCCGTAATCGATCGGATTAAATGTGTTCGGGGAGTATTCGATCCGGTTGATGTGGCTGGCGCAGTGCCGTAGGGGAGCCTTGGGTACATAGGGTATCTTCTCACAGTTTTTCTGTTTCCAGTCGTCTTTTTTCCCGGCGATTAAGGTTGGCCGAAATGAATAGACGCCACCGTAGGTCAGGGTCTGGTTCTCCAGGTTGATAGACCGGATGTTCAGGGGCAGGAGACTTTTGCCATCCTCGCTCATCAAGGCATTGAGGGTCTGCTTGTTGGCCAGGAAGCTTTTGGGGTCCAGCTGGGCGTGGATCAGGTCAAAGATTTTGGCAGCCTCACCCGAGGCATCCTGCAACTTTTTGTAGGCCAGCTTTTTTAACTTCCTTTTATAGTTCTCCTGAAAAATACCCCTGACGTAGTGCATGATCCCGTCAATAAATGCCCCGACTGGCCCGAGGAACTCTGAAATGACGGAGACATAGGTATCCACCCACTCAAAGGTCACCATGGATTCCATGAGTTTCTTGACTTCCGGGTCCTCTTCGTTCTCGTACTCAATGAGGGTCAGGGTGAGACTGGCTCCCGGCACGGCGAGACCCAGTATGGGCACAAAACGACCGACTTTTTTACCCAGCCTGCCGACTTTTTTCAGACCGCCGGGCAACTTGCCCGACCCGGAAATATCGGGTAGCTTTGGTGGTTTCTGACCGGGGGGCAATGACGACCGGATGGCCGGGATGATTGTCTTGATCCCCTGTCGCCCGAGATTGATGATCTCAATCCCTTGCAATGCCACAGCCGTATAAAAAAGCGTCTGGCGCCCGGTATAAATCTGCTGTTGGGTGTCCGTCATATTCTGAGACGGGGGATTTTTGTAATGGTGTCCCACAGGGGAAAGCCCTGCTATCAGGTCGTAAAGGCCTATAAAAGACCTGAGCTTTTCCAGTCCGTTGGTGGAAGATTTTTTTCCTTTGACCCGGAATCCCTGACGACCCGTCCCCTGGAGAAAGCCCCGGAAGCGATCAAAGGCACCGGAGGTAAACCGGATGTTCTTACGGGTCAGGGTATCGGGTTCCATAAAGTCCATGCGCCAGCCACGGCCATCCCGACGAAGGGTATCCAGTTGGGGAGCCATGCTGTCGGCGAGTGAGTGCCGGGTTTTAATGTCCCCTGTGGCGGTATCGAACTCCAGCAGCCGCTGCCTGAATTCGGCTCGTTCAGAGGCCACACTTGAGAGGCTGTCTTCAGTCCGGGGCAGCACCGGAACCGAAAGGTGGCTGGGCGGCAAATAGCGGAGCGGGGGGATTTGAATCCGATGGCCGGGGCGACCTCAGCACAGTCTTTTCGCCGGGAAGCAACCGGTACTCCGGTTGTCCGGTGCCCGGGGAGCGCAGCACAAGGCTGCCAATCGCCGGGCGGTCCTTCGGCATCAGATGCTGGATATCTTTCACCAGTCGTTTGAAAACCCGGGGCTGCCACTTCTGGGTTCGACAATCAGCTTGCCGACCAGGGGTTTGCCATGGGTGGGCGAGCGGGTCATAAAGGTTTTCAGGGCGTTCAGGGCTGTGATTCCGCGGGACTGGTTGCTGCTGGCAAGATCGCTGACGGTCAGGGTGGCGATGTAGCGGTCCGGGGTAAAGTCGACCAGTGTCGTCAAAGCATGGGCAATCAGTCTGGCTGGCCGACCGAGAACGGTGACGCGGTTGCCGTCTCCCCCGGCGATGGCCGACTGAACCCGGCCATCGGGTGTGAGCAGCACATAACCGGCAGCGGGGGTAGCTTTCAGCAACAGGGGCTGACCACTCAGGGTGCCGTCTTTTATCTGCTGTTGAGCGCGGGTAAACGAATCTTCGTCCAGGGCAATGACCGAGTGCATGCCCCGGGCGTGAGCCAATGCGTCCTTGCCTTCCAGGCGACGAAACCGGGTGAAAAAATTCTGCAGCCAGCGCTCATCTTCGTTGGCGGGTTTGATCAGGGCGATATCCGTTTTTTTCCTGTCGTTGCCAAGACGGAGCTGGGTTTTGAAGCCGGAAAGTAACCGGAGGGCATACTCCAGGTTTTTGCGTCGAGCATCGCAGCTGCTCATGCACCGGCTGATCTTCGAGGCCTGTCACAAGGCATCTGTAGCCAAGCCTGTGAGAAGCTTGATGTTGGCGAAATCATTTTTGTATTCCTTGTTAAGTTCGGCGGCACCCAGTATCGATTTAGGATCGAGAGTGTAGATATCGAATGCCTTGACCTGTATCCGACGTTTGAGGGTTTCGAAGGCTCTGGTCTTTTCTTCGTTGCTATGGAAATTGGCCATTGCCTGCTCAAGCTGATCTATCTGATCAGGCGCGCTGAAACGCAGTGCGTAGCGCTCAAGCCACTGAGTGTATGTGTGAGAACTTAGTGCAAGGCTAAGTGTGTCTGCCAAACGAATAGTTTCTCCTGCAACCAAAGTGGCGAAAGTGGCTTTTTCAGTTTGTGGGTGTTCCTTTAATCCATGAAAGATCGCGGTTTTGAACTCAAAGTGAAATGTGTAATTTTCAGCATTTTTTCTTCGATCCCCAGGCTCATCTTCGCCTATGGCTTTAGACAACTCATCTTCGAGTCCGGCAAAGGTAGGCCTGTCTTCGATTACGACTTTGACCAAATCATCGTTGAGTTTGGCATCAGCAAACTCTCCTTTGAGTAGAGCTTCGGTAAATTCTTTTGTGAGTTTGTCATCGTTCGGATCCTCTTTGCTTGTCTTATCGATAAACTCATTTTCGAGGTCAAAGGAGGCCAACCCGAACTTGGCTCGGTATGTCACGGCGCCGCTACGGTCAAGGGTAAAAACAATGCGGTTGAGATCTGGATAGGGGGCATTTTTCGAGGTTGACGGCCCGTGAGGATCACCTGCTGACAAGAATCCTCGAATCGCAACAGCTGAGTTTGCATAGATACCTTGTTTGGCCAAGTTCCTTAAAACTTCAGGTACAATATAATTTTTCTGGCTGGTATTTAGTACACCCTCAGAATCTTCAATGCCTTGTGCAGAGTTATCAAAAAAGAATTTTATGGTTTGTACTCTGGTATTTTTTGGGATCAACGTTCCCAAAACCGCTGATAGCTTTAACATTAAGCGCTTGTAATAGAAAGTATCATATAGATTCAAGTCGCTATTATAGAAATGAAGGCTTCCAGTCATGATGACTTTAGTGTCTTCGCCAATATTTTTGAGCGTTACTCCTGACACTTTTTGAAGTGTTATTGTTTCTATTTGATTTGAATCAACAGCATTGTATAAGACGCTGTTTTTTTCAGTGCGGTACTTATTATAAAGTTTAAAGCAATGTATTAAAGAATCGCTTATGCCTTCTATGTTTTTATCTGAATAATGAACGATTATTAATCTTTCATATGATTTCTGACCACTTGTTGGTGACGAGTTAAAACCAAGGTTTCTAAAACTTCTGTTATAAAAGAGATTATTCGCTATGAAGTAGTTAATTGGAATGATTTTGATGTCTTTTGGTTTTTCAAGATTTATTAATCTTTCAAAAGCATCATAACCTAATTTTGCAGTAATGATGCAGTTAAATTTGTCGATATCATGCCGAAGATCAGTTGATATGGTTGCAATTTTATCGATGTCATTATCAGAGATAATAACTTTTCTTTCCATATAGAATTTATGAATAGCCTTCCTTATCTTTAATGTGATTTCTTTTTTTCTTAGTGATGATTTTTTTAAATTTTCTACAGTCTCATGAAGTAAACAGATTTCATCAAGTAGTAGTTTGATTGTTGGGTGTCCTTGGCGAGAGGCCACCATCAGGGGCTGGATTGAATCATCAAGAGCTATAGTGGGAGTATCATATTCAAAATTTACTTTCTTACTGAAGAATAATTTATTACGGCTATACTCCTTTAAGTCATATTTCGGCAGACTATGGAATAAATCACTAATACTGCTTTCTGCTACGATACCTTGAATTCGAGTGATTTCTTCTCTCGACAGGGTTGTACCGTATCTCTCAAAATAAGGGCTGGGATCTGAAATAGTTCCATCTGAAAACATTTTTTTAAAAAGAGCATGTAGCTTGGCACTTTCGAGCTGCTTTTCCTTCTCAGAAGTCACTGCCGTCCCCGATATAGGATCAAGGGAACTGCTTCTTTTTAGAAAGGGGTGACTGTTCATTTCCGGTAGTAGTCCTTTATCAATATATACCCCTCTCAGTACGAATTTTTGACTCAGCCCGATAAATCTTTCGATGATTAAACTGTTAGTAAAGCCTAAACTGTATCTGATAAAATTTTTATATTCTTGATCTAGGTTTTTCAGCTTTTTATGAACAATAGCGTTGCTGATTAAATTTTTAATTTTATCTAAAGAATTATTTATTGAATTTCAGCTAATTGGATGACAAATTCCTTCTTTACACTATATGGAAGATCAGATTCCATTATATTTAATTCTTCTATTTCACTGCTTTCTCCCATAAAGTTATCAATTTTTTGCCAGATGCTGTCTTTCAGCCGAGCAATATCACCGGGGTCATCTTTTTCGATAGCGTTATTGCTTATCTCGGAAAACAGCAGCCTATATATACCCCTCCATAAGAGTTTTTATGGTAAATCCCTATAGCTCTTTCGGTTATCAAAGGCTTTTTAAGGCTTAAGGTGTACTTGATATATTCACTGTGTTGTCGTTCAAAATCAGAAGTATCTCCTACAACATTATTCATGCCAATGGTTCTTCGAATTTGATTTAATACATTGTTGGTTTTATTCCATTGGGTGGTAAACAACCTCTTTACACTGTCTGAAAAATCGGCTTTCATTATATCCAATCTTTCTATGTCATCGTTTTCACCCATAAAAGCATCGATTTTTTGCCAGATACTACGCCTCAACCACGCAATATCAGCGGGATAATCTGTTTCAATCCTTTGTTGTATTCTCTCAGAATACAGCAACAAATATAGAATTCTTTTGTATATCAAGGCTTTGGGAGCCCATACATAGATATCATGGTTCTTGTTCGCCCAGGCCCATACTTTCACGCAAATAAATTCCCAATCTTCAGCAGGACCGACAATAGCAAAATGAATCTTCTTGGGTATAGCTGGCATGATAATACCTGATAGATTGATTTACATGGTTTTCAAAAGGGTTTTGATAATTGTCTTTTCACCGGCGTGGTCAGAGGACTTTAAATGCTTAAAAATCGCACCGTGCAGTGTAGTCCGGAATTGAGAAATTGACCTGCCTAGCCGTTCTATAAAATAAATTTGTCGTCTTTTTAAGCATGGGTAGGTTACTGACAATCAGCCAAGACCCATCGTCGTCAAACTTAGCGGTGTCGTCAGGTTCTGCACTATTCTCTGTTTT